>CAWCOH010000001.1:0-287500 GCA_963797115.1 uncultured Alphaproteobacteria bacterium
CCGGCTCGAACATGCCGTGGGAACAGCCGCTGACCCAGATCCTCGACAGCATCCAGGGTCCGGTGGCCAAGATCATCGCGGTCATCATCATCATTGGCTCGGGCCTCGCGCTCGCGTTTGGCGAAACCTCGGGCGGCATGCGCCGATTGATCCAGATTGTTTTCGGGCTCTCGATCGCGTTCGCGGCGAGCTCCTTCTTCCTGACCTTCTTCAACTTCGCTGGCGGAGCGCTGATAACATCAGCCCGCCCCTCGCCTTCCCGGGCCCAAGCGACGTCCCGGGCTTCGCTGTGCCGCTGCACCGGTCATTGACCGAGCCGATCCTCATCGCTGGAGCACCGCGGGCCATTGCAATCTCCGTCGGCACACTGGCTGCGGCGGTCGGTATTGGCCTCCAGCTCTGGCTCCTGGGTCTCATCGTTCTGGATTGCCGGCCATGCTGCGGCCGTCTGGCTGACCCGGACCGAGCCACAATTCGTTGGCGTCTTCGCGCGCCATCTGCGGCTGCGCGCTCCGGTATTGGACGCGTGAACGGGAGACGGAGAATGCTCGACCTTCGCGAATACCGAACCCGGCGCGTGCTGCTCGCAGATTCATCCGCCCTGGGCGGGGCTCGTCGCGCCAGGCATCGTGCTCAACAAGGATGGCTCACTGCAGCGCACGTGCCGGTACCGCGGCCCCGATCTCGACAGCGCGACCGATGCCGAGCTCGTCGCCGTCTGTGCCCGGCTCAACAACGCGCTGAAGCGCCTGGGCTCGGGCTGGGCACTGTTTGTTGAAGCGCTGCGCCGCGAGGCGGCCAGCTATCCGGAAAGCCGCTTTCCGGACCCGGTCTCGTTCCTCGTCGACCGCGAGCGGCGCGCAATGTTCGAGACGGAAGGCGCGCATTTCGAGAGCGAATGCTATCTGACCTTCGCCTATTTGGCGCCGCCCGAGAGTGCGAAGCGCGTTCACGACCTGCTTTACGACAGTGGCGGCGAAAAGCGGGGGATCGACTGGCGGGGTCAGTTGGAGGCGTTTCACGCGGAAACCGACCGCGTCTTCGGTCTGCTCGAGGGCGTAATGCCGGAGATCGCCTGGCTCGATGATAGTGCGACGCTTACCTACCTGCACGCCTGCGTGTCAACCGAGCGCCAGTCCGTCGCGGTGCCGCCGGTGCCGTTTTACATCGACGGGCTCGTCGCCGATATGCCTCTCGTTCCCGGTATCGCGCCGATGCTCGGGCATACCCACTTGCGGACACTGACTATAAGGGGGTTCCCGGATCAAACCTGGCCCGGGCTGTTGGACGAGATGAACCGGCAGCCCCTCGCCTATCGCTGGGTCGCGCGCTGGCTGCCCTTCGACAAACCACTCGCGCTGAAAGAGATCGAGCGCAAGCGCCGGCACTGGTACGCCAAGCGCAAAGGCATCGCCGCGCTACTGCGCGAAACGCTGTGGGGCAAGGAGAGCCCCCGTCGACAGCGCCGCCGAGAACCAGGCATTGGACGCCGACGCGGCATTGCAGGAACTTGGCGCCGATTACGTCGCCTATGGCCTCTTTACGGCGACCGTGACGGTCTGGGACGAAGATCACGGTCGTGTCGCCGAGAAGGTCAAATCGGTCGGCCGCGTGTTGCGCAGCCGCGGTTTTGTCGTCGCCGAGGAGACATTGAACGCGGTCGAGGCCTGGCTTTCCTCCCTCCCCGGGCAATGCTACGCCAATCTGCGCCAGCCGCCGGTCAGTTCGCTGAACCTCGTGCACATGATCCCGCTCTCTTCGGTATGGGCGGGCCCGGAGCGCAACGAGCACCTGGGCGGGCCGCCAATGCTACATGCCCGGACCGCCGGAGCGACGCCATTCCGCCTCGTGCTCCACCAGGGCGATGTCGGGCATACGCTCGTCGTCGGGCCGACTGGCTCCGGAAAGTCTGTTCTGCTCAACCTGATGGACCTGCAGTTCCGCCGCGACCATCGGGCGCTGGTCTTTCGCTTCGAAAGGGCCGCTCGTCCATGGCGTCGATCCCCGGCATGACCGGCAGCTTCTATGAGCTCAATACGGATGGGGAGGTCGCCTTCCAGCCATTGGCGCGGGTGGATGATCCCGGTGAGCGCGCCTGGGCGGCGGAGTGGGTGCACATACTGCTTGCCCAGGAAGGTCTGGTACTCGGCCCCGAGATCAAGGAAGCGGTGTGGTCGGCACTGGGTTCGCTTGCCGGCGCGCCGCGCGACGAGCGGACAATAAGCGGTCTCGCAGCACTGGTCCAGCATAGCCGCCTGAAGGCCGCGCTCGAACCCTACGCGCTCGATGGACCCTGGGGACGGTTGCTCGACGCCGAGCATGACGATCTCGACGAAGCGAGGGTGCAAGGGTTCGAGATGGAAGAGCTGTTGCCGCACGCCAGTGCGGCCCGCGCGGTGCTGACTTACCTGTTCCGCCATTGAGCGCCGGCTCCATGGCGCTCCGACCCTGATCGGGCTCGACGAGGCCTGGGCCCTGCTCGATGACCCGGTGTTCGGGCCGAAGATCCGCGAGTGGCTGAAGACATTGCGACGGAAAAACGCGTCCGTCGTGTTCGCGACCCAGAGCCTCGCCGATGTAACCGAGAGCCGGGTCGCCCCGGCAATACTCGAGAGCTGCCTCGCCCGAGTGTTCCTGCCGAATGCGCGCGCCGTCGAGCCACAGGGTCGCGCCGCGTACGAACGGCTTGGCCTCAACGCTCGGCAGATTGACACGGTCGCGCGCGCCACGCCCAAGCGCGATTATTACTTCCAGTCTGCGCGCGGCAATCGGCTCTTCGAGCTCGGGCTCGGGGAGGTGACACTGGCCTTCGCCGGCGTCAGCCAGGCCGAAGACCTGAAGCGGCTGGAGGCCGTTCAGGCGCGAGCCAATCAGCGGCTTTCGCTCCGGCCTGGCTCCGTGACCGGCGGCTCGACTGGGCCGCCGACTTGATCCACGCCGAGCAGGATCGCCGGGTCGAACATCAAGATGCCTCGACGGAGGCTCTGGCATGAAACGGCTACACAGTCTGTTCGCCAGCGCCGCGTTCGCGACTTCGCTGGCGATCACTTGGCCGGTCTCGGCTAACTTGCCGGTGATCGACATCTCGAATCTCAAGCAGAGCATTTTGACGGCCGCGAATACTTTAAAGCAGGTCAACAATCAGATCACCCAGATCCAGCAGTTCGTACAGATGCTGGAGAACGAGGCCCGCAACCTCCTCTCGCTTCCGTTCTCGGCATTGCAGCAGATTACCGGCGCCATCGACCAGGTGAACAGCCTGATGAGACAGGCGCAGAGCCTAGCTTATGATGTCGCCCGGATCGACCAGCAGTTTCAGCAGCTCTTCCCGACCTATGGCGGCAATATCACTCAGGCGAAGCTTCTCTCGGATGCGCGGGCACGCTGGCAGGCGAGTGTCGACACGTTCAAACACACGATGGAGGTCCAGAGCCGCATCGTCTCGGATATTGAGGCCGATGAGGCTACGCTCTCGGCCCTGGTCGATCAGAGCCAGGGCGCGGCCGGCGCATTGCAGGGGATCCAGTCGACCAATCAGCTGCTCGCACTGCAGTCGCGGCAGCTCGGCAGCACCCAGGCCTTGCTCTCCGCGAATGCCCGGGCGCAGGCGACGGAGGCGATGCGTCGCGCCGAAGTCGAGGAAGCAGCGCGAGCCGAATGGCAGCGCTTCTGGGGCAGCGGTGTGAGCTATACCCCGGCGCCAGTCCAGGTGTTCGGAGGGGCGCCCCCGTGAAAGCTACAGTTATCGTACTGACGCTTGCCGTTGCGGTCATTGGTCCCGCGGCATCGGCGCAAACCGTCGCTCAGCTTATTGCCGGTCGCCCGCTACTGAATGCTGTCAACTCGAGCGGTATAAACAGCTGGGCAAAGCCTCGGTTGACGATATCCGGTGCATTTCGGCAGCGGCGCGACCTACACGCTTTCCGTGCCAGTAGAAGTCTTCCCGTCGCATCCGTCCATCAATCCGCAACCGACGAAGCAGAAGACACCCTTAAAATCAGATCCGATGCCTCATGGCTAACGACATCGCCGTTATCGACCGCTTCCTTGACATCTTCAGCCGCTATATCGACAGCGGCTTCGGATTGATCGCCGGCGATGTCGGGTTCCTGGTCAAGATCCTGATTGGGATCGACGTTGTGCTCGCGGCATTGGCTTGGGCTGCCGGCGAAGACGAGGTGATCCAGGCTTTCGCAAAGAAGGTACTCTACGTCGGCTTTTTTGCCTTCATACTGAATAACTGGAACAGTCTGGCGCAGGCCATTTTCAAGAGCTTTGCCGCGCTCGGCCTTAAGGCGACAGGCTCGTCATTGAGCTACGCCGATTTTTTACGTCCCGGCAAACTCGCTCAGGCCGGCGTGCAAGGCGCCGATGTGCTGCTCGCCCAAATTCAGCGCCTCTCCGGCTTTCCGGAGGTGTTCTGGAATTTGAGCGAGATCATGCTGATGGCCCTCGCCTGGGTCGTGACGCTGATCGCCTTTTTTGTGCTCGCGATCATGCTCTTCCTCGCCGTCATCGAGTTCAAGCTGACGACGCTGAAGGGATTCATCCTCGTGCCTTTTGCGCTCTGGCGCGGAACCTCGTTCATCGCCGAGCCGGTGCTGGGCCAGGTCATCACCTCGGGCGTACGCATCCTGGTCTTCGCGGTGGTGACCGGCATCGGCACCCAGATCTTCTCGCAGATTTTCCCGTCGGACCCGGCCGCTGAACTTTCTCTTCAGGATGCGCTGACTGTCCTGCTCGCGTCGATGACTGTCGGCGGACTTGCATTCTATGCACCCAAAATCGCCGCGGGCATCGTCTCCGGCGCGCCGCAGCTCGGGCTCGGTGCTGCCGTGGCGCCGGCCGCAGTGGTTGGCGGCACGCTCCTGCTGGGCGGGGCTGGATTGGCAGCAGCCGCTCGAACCGGTGCTGGTGCGGTCGCCTCGGCGGCAACGCTTGGCGGTGCTGCACGCACTGCTTACGCGTTGGGGAGCGCTGCCTCGGGCGGCGAGGGCCTGGCCGGGTTTGGCGGAGGCCTCTTTCGGTGTCGCTCGCGCCGGTGTCTCGGCAGCGACGGCTGGGGTGCGGACAACCGGGACCGGGTTGCCGACAGTCTGGCCGAGCGCGTTCGCACGGGCGAGCGCGCGGGTTGGACTGCGACTGGAGGATCAGCAATCGGCGAGAGCGCCGAAAGCACTGGTCCGGCTAATCCTTCGCGGGCGCCGGGCTGGGCGCGGCAACTTCGCCAGGAGCAGATGATGCGCGGCGTCGAGCGTGTAGCTCGAGAAGGCGAGGCGGGCGGCGCCGGGCTCAAGCCGACCCTGCGAGGAGATGATAAATGAATTGGCGCCGTGCCGCGACACGCTACGGGCAGACACCGGCGCCGGCAACGCCCTACCAGCGTGCAGAACAACTCTGGGACGAGAGGATCGGCGCGGCCCGCGTGCAGGCCGCCAACTGGCGCCTGATGGCCTTTGGTGCGCTGGCACTCGCCGCGGTGGCGATGGGCGACGACATCCGCGCCCGCTCCCGCTCGAGCGTGACTCCATACGTCGTCGAGGTGGATCGCACCGGTGCTGCGAACGCGATCGCGCCGGCAGTTACCGAATACCAGCCGAGCGATGCCCAGATCGGTTATTTCCTGGCGCGTTTCGTTCAGAATACCCGCGCGCTTTCGGTCGACCCCATTATCGTGCGGCAGGCGTGGCTCGATGCCTACGACCAGATCACAAGCCATGCCAAGCCCGTTCTCGACGATTACGCGCGGCAGGTCGACCCCTTTGGCAAGGTCGGGCACCGCGCGGTCACAGCCGAAGTCACCAGCGTGGTGCGCGCGTCGGACAAGTCATTCCGCATTGCCTGGATCGAGCATGCGTACGAGGAAGGTGCCGCAATACCGCCGGAACGCTGGTCGGCGATCCTGACCGTGATCACTCAAACACCACGAACCGAGGAACGGCTGCGCAAAAACCCGCTCGGCATCTACATCGACGCGATCGCCTGGTCGCGGGAGCTGGGAGGCAATGGATGAGGCATACAATGGCGCTGGGGGTAGCCGCGCTGCTTCCCCTCGCCGCCTGCGCTCCTCAAATTCCTCAGATCAGTTACGACGATCCTGCAGCGCTCCACACGGGACCTGCCAAACCCGTCAAAATAGTTCAAATGCCCGAGCTATTGCCACTGCCCGGCCAACTCAAGCGGATGCCGCGCGGCACCCGGCCAGCAACAGCGGCCGAGCCTGGTGATCCTGTTCGCCGCGTCCGGCTCGCCAACGCCGCCGCTAGCGTCAAACCGACACGCGCCGGCTACGTCAATGCGATCCAGGTCTACCCGTACAGCGACGGGGCCCTGTACCAGCTCTATGTCGCGCCGGTGCACGTCACCGATATCGCCCTGGAGCCCGGCGAGGAGCTGAAGGCGGTCGCCGCCGGGGACACGACCCAATGGAAGATCGGGGACACCGAGAGCGGATCGGGGGCCACCCGTCAAGCTCACGTGCTGGTCAAGCCCGTCTCCGCTGACCTGCCGATGAACAACATCGTCATCGCGACGGACCGCCGAACCTATCATATCGAAGCGCATCCGACCCGGGAGACCTATATGGCTGCGGTCTCCTGGCGCTATCCGCAAGACGAGTTCGTCGCATTGCGGCGGCAGAATGCCGAAGCCGAGGCGCGCGCCAACGTGACGGCGGGCGGGCTTGACGTGTCGTCGCTGCGGTTCCGTTACCGGGTCAGCGGAGATTCTCCGCCCTGGCGGCCGGTTCAGGCCTTTGATGACGGGCATAAAGTCTACATCCAGTTCCCACCTGGCATCGCTCAGGGCGAGACCCCGCCGCTCTTTATCCTCGGGCCGACCGGCGAGGCCCAGCTCGTCAATTACCGCGTGAAGGGGTCGACCTACATTGTCGACCGCCTGTTCGCTGCGGCTGAGCTGCGCCTCGGCTCCAACCCGCAGCAGACCGTGCGGATCACCCGAACGGACGGTCGATGAGCGACGTCGGCCCGCCGCGCAAGGAACCCCCGCCGTCGGAGCTGCGGATCGGGGCTTCCCCGCGTCCGGTGACGCGGCTCTCGCGCCGAACACTGGTAATCGCGACAGCGCTCGTCACGGCACTCATCTTCGGCGCGCTCTGGTACGCGCTCGGCATCCGGCCGCTACGTTTTGCAGGCGGCCCGGAACTCTACAATACCAATGCGAAGCCCACTGATGCGCTCGCCAATATGCGGGGCAGTTACGCCGATCTCACTCGGCCGAGACCGACACCATCACCGCCTCAAGCGGCTCCGCAACTCGGGCCGCCTTTACCTGGTGACCTTGGACGACCGATGCTGCAGCAACAAACTGGGACGCCGTCTCCTGCCGCCGATCCGGAGGCCGAGCGGCGCCGGCGCGAGCGGGAACAAGCCGCAGCATCCGTCGTGTTCTTCACGGTCTCCGCAAGGCCGACGGCCCCTGCCGGGGCAGCCCCAGGTCAGGGAACAGAAAATGGCACATCGGTTCCGTCGTTAGAGGGAACCGCGCTGCAGGCTTCGGCTGGTGACGATCTGTCGATCCAGAACGGCCAATCGCACAAGGAGAGTTTTCTGAACGCGCGCATTGACCAAGCGATCTACTCGTCGCAGCGCGTTCAGACGCCCCGCAGCCCTTACCAGCTCATGGCCGGATCCGTAATCGCCGCGGCCCTGATAACCGGCCTCAATTCCGATCTGCCCGGCCAGGTGGTGGCGCAGGTGACCGAAGATGTCTATGACACGATAACGGGGCGATTTCTCCTGGTCCCGCAGGGCACCCGGCTAATCGGCAAATACGATAGTCACATCGCCTACGGGCAAGAGCGCCTGCTGCTAATCTGGACGCGCCTCGTGATGCCGGACGGCAGCTCAGTTGTCCTCGATAATCTCCCCGCCACGGACACAGAAGGCTATGCCGGGCTCGAGGACGGGGTCGATTACCACACATGGCGGTTGCTCAAGGGCGTCGTGCTCTCTTCATTGCTCGGCATCTCGAGCGAGTTGGCTGCCAACAACGGAACCCAGAGCAACAACCGCATCATCGTCGGTTTGCGAGACGGGGTGAACAGTACCGCAAATGAGGCCGGACAGCGGATTGTGTCGAAAGACCTTGGAATCCAGCCGACCTTGACGGTCAGGCCCGGATATCCGGTGCGTGTGCTCGTCAACCGAGACATCGTGCTGCGGCCTTATGTCAATCGATAAGCGAAACATGATGAAGCTGAAGCTCGGGCCAATCCCGGACGATAAGCCGGTCCGTCTGACGATCATTCTCTCCGCCGAACTTGCTGGGTTACTGCGTACCTATGCGGACGCCGTCGGCTCGGGCAACAGCAAGCCAGTCACGGTGGAGCGCATCGTCCCGCACATCCTCGAGCGCTTCATCCGAACCGACCGCGTTTTCATGCGGACGCGTCGGCATGTTGCACATAGCACCGCGCGTTCAACAGAGTTGGCACCGGCGGAGCCAAGCTGATCGATCGAGGAGCGCGCGCCGGAAACCTCCCGAGCGACATTGAGAAATCGCCCAACCAACCCCGGCGGCGGGTCGATGTCATGCTTCAGAGCGATGACTGCGTAGCCGGGGTCTTGAAGTAAGGGCCGCATCACCGCGCGGAGACCCGCGACCAATACCGACGAAGACGGCGCTATGGCGATGGCGGAACCGGCGCGCGCCAACATGATGGCCGTTCGACGGTTGAACACACGAAATGCAACGCGAGGCCAATCCGACTTCTTACCCAGCCGGCGTAGTCGGGCGAGGACGGTCTTCTGGGCCGAAGAACGGACCAGAGCGAGAGCTTCGCCAGCAAGGTCGGCCGGGACAACCCCCTCCCTACAACAGAGTGGGTGTCCCTCAGGAAGGACGACGCTCCAGCTCTCCTGCCATAGCTCTTCAATGACGAAGCCATTTGCATCCTGAGGCTCCGAGGCAAGTGCGAGGTCGATCGTGTTCGCGCGCAGCGCCGGGACCACCTCCGGTCCTGACAATTCGACCAGCTCGATCAAGACATTCGGTGAGCTGGCATGGAATGCTGCGAGAATAGAGGTCAGTCCGAGCGTCGCGGCATCGTCGGTGAGGCCGATTCGCAGCCGCCCCGAGCGACCGAGCCCAATGAGCTGCACGCGGCGGATGGCGTCCTCAACCTGATCGAGGATGTGGCGCGCTTCGGTGAGAAATTCGGCGCCCGCCGATGTAAGCCCGGCAAGACGATTTCGCTGTCGCGCAAACAGGCTGACGCCCATCTGCTCTTCGAGCCCGGCTACCTGTTTGGTGAGCGCCGGCTGCGTGATCCCCAGCCTGTGGGCGGCGCGCCGGAGATTAAAGCTCCTCAGCCGCGATCACGAAGTATCGGAGATGCCTAAGCTCAACATTTCCGTGCCGAATATCATCAGGCAAGCGGGTGCTGCGCACCGAACGTGGCTTTGGTGTAACTCTCATCTCTGTCATTGCCAGTTGAACCGCTGTACTCCAGACCGGAAGGCTGCGGTTCGATGCGAGTGCGCCATCTCGCTACACAGCATCCTCGCTCGACGCGCTGTCCATTGCAGCGGTATTTTGTGAGAAGACTTGGAATTTCCGTAGAATTGATGGTTAGTTACTTCAATTTAATGATCGCAACCGATCTGTGTTTTGCGACCACACCCGTCGACGCGTGGCACGAGCACGACCTTATGGCCCTCGGCTCACGGTGCACCGGCTTGCCGTTGGCCCTACGCCATACTGATGATCGCTATCGCATCGTGGATCCGAGCCAACCGACCGGGAGAATTATTTCGGCATAACCGGCCCGCTGACCCCGTGCCGCCGCAGGGCCCCAGCGTGTCGCCTGCCTCCCGGACGGGTGGGCGAGGAATCGATCCGTAGGAACAAGGCCCAGCAAGCGGCAGCACCGCGCGATGAGGTTGCGCACCCCTGTCCACCACCTTTCGAGAAGTTCGGGATGAAAGCGCCCTCGCGACCGCCTTGCGGTATCGGGACGATCGACCTTCGGCCATCCACTATCGCGGCGCGATGTGGGTCCAGTGTCTGTCGAATTGTAGGATGGAGGAACCTTCGCGCCGCCGAAAATGCGCTGTGTTATCCAACGCTCACTTTTTTGCTGCTTACAAGCTGCTTACAGTTCGGGAAATCGAAAGCAGTGTAAGCGTGAGCGACCCCGAAGGGCCGCTATTATAGCTTTGATTTGTTTTATAAATTCTGGAGCGGGCGATGGGATTCGAACCCACGACCCCAACCTTGGCAAGGTTGTGCTCTACCCCTGAGCTACACCCGCACCGGCCGCGGCGGGTCAATCCGCGGCGCCCCCTATCTTAGCCCGCAAGGCCGGTTTTGCAAGCTTGCGTTGGTGGCCGGGAGGCGGCATCGTGCTGCTTTCATGGTGCCGCCGCTCACCCCGGAAGAACTTTTTGCCCGCCTCGATGCCCTCGGGATCGCGCACCGAACCTACTCGCATCCTCCGGTCTTCACTGTCGCCGAGGCGACGGCGCTGCGCGGCAGCCTGCCGGGAGGGCACTGCAAGAGCCTCTTCCTCAAAGACAAGAAGGGCGGGTTCTGGCTTACGGTCATGCTCGAGGAGCGGAGCGTCGATTTGAAGAGGCTCGCGGCCCGGCTTGGTGCGCCACGCTTCTCGTTCGGCCGCGCCGACGATCTTTACGAGCTCCTCGGGGTGCGCCCCGGGAGTGTGACGCCCTTTGCGCTCGTCAACGATGTCGCAGGGCGCGTCGCCCCGGTGCTCGATGCCGCGATGCTCGAGCACGACCCGCTCAACTATCACCCGCTGGCAAATGATCGCACGACCGCGGTGGCGCCCGCCGATCTGTTGCGCTTCATCGCGGCATGCGGGCACGTGCCGCGAATCATCGACCTCGCCGGTTTCGAGCGCGAGCCGGCGCCAGCGGCAGGTTGAGCGGAGGCTGCCGCTCTTGCGCAGGCAAGGCCGGCACATACATAGGGCTTAGTGTGATATTATCAATTCTTGAGTGAGATTTTTATGCTAAACAAACAAGCGAGAGACCGCGTGCCGAATTCCGCTGCCAATTCGCTGCCGACCGCGTTTTCGGCGCCAAAACCATACCAAATTTCCGCTGCCGATCAGCTTGGCCAAATTGTACTCAAGCCGTTGAGCCCATGCAGGTTTTGACGTTCAAAGGGGGCTTTTTGGCGGCTGAGAAGCGGTTTTTCCCTGCCGGCAGGGGAAATGCTAAGGGGTTAGCCGTGCCTCCGACCCCGCCGCCGGAGCGCTTGTCATCGCCGAACTCTGCCGCCATGTTGTAGGTTAAAGCCAAACGAGGAGAGCGATGCCGAGCGAAGCTTTGATCGGCGGCGCGGGCGCCGGCCCCGCCGCGGTGAAGGACGTCACGACCGCGACGTTCATGACCGAGGTCGTCGACGGGTCCTTCGAGGCTCCGGTGATCGTCGATTTCTGGGCGCCCTGGTGCGGGCCGTGCAAGCAGCTCGGGCCGATCCTCGAAAAGACGGTGCGCGCCACCAATGGTGCGGTCCGGATGGTCAAGGTCAATATCGACGAGAACCCCCAGATCGCCCAGCAGATGCGCATCCAGTCGATCCCTGCCGTCTACGCTTTCAAGGACGGCCGCCCGGTCGACGGGTTTGTCGGGGCGCAACCCGAAAGCCAGGTCAAGCAGTTCGTCCAGCGCCTGGGTGGCGGCAAGGGCGGCCCTTCGCCGGTCGAGGAAGCGATGGCGATGGCCAAGCAAGCGCTGCAGACGGGCGATCACAAGACCGCCGGTGCTCTCTATTCGCAGGTCCTGCAGCGCGACCCGGCCAACCTCGAAGCGCTCGCCGGCAACATCAGGGCGATGATCGCGCGCGGCGACCTCGGCAAGGCGCGGCAAGCGCTCGACCGGGTGCCGAAGGAGAGCGCCACGCACGCCGAGATCACCGCGGCACGCTCGGCGCTCGAACTCGCCGAGCAGGCGCAGAAGGCGATGGCCGGGGCGAGCAAGCTGCGCGCCCGGCTGGCGACCAATCCCGACGATCACGATGCGCGCTTTCAGCTTGCCACGGCACTCTTCGGCAGCGGCAATCGCGAGGCGGCGATAGATGAGCTCCTCGGCCTGTTCAGGCGCGACCGCGAGTGGAACGAGCAGGCGGCACGCAAGCAGCTCGTCAAATTCTTCGAGGCGATGGGCCCGACCGATCCGCTAACCCTGAGTGGCAGGCGGCGGCTCTCCGCCCAGATGTTTTCCTGAAGGAGGTGCCGGGATGAGCGAACGGCTGGGCGGAACCGCGCTCCCCTTGATCCTTCCGATCTTTCCGCTGACCGGCGTGCTGCTGCTGCCGCGCGGCCGGCTGCCGCTCAACATCTTCGAGCCGCGCTATCTGGCGATGACGCGCGATGCGCTCGCCGGCGAACGGCTGATCGGCATGGTGCAGCCGAGCGATCCGCGCGGCGCCGGGGATAACCCGCCAGTCTATCCGACCGGATGCGCCGGGCGCATTACATCGTTTTCCGAGACCGATGACGGGCGCTTCCTGATCGCCTTGACCGGCATCACCCGGTTCCGCATCCGCGAGGAATTGCCGCTGTTGGAGGGCTATCGGCGGGTCGTGCCGGAGTGGAGCGAATTCGCCAGCGATCTCCAGAGCGAAGACGAGCCCGGTTTCGACCGTGACCGGCTGTTGCGCGGCCTCAGGGCCTATTTCCAGCATCATCAGATGCAGGCCGATTGGGATGCGATCACTTCGGTGCCGGGCGAGCGGCTCGTCACCTCGATCGCGATGATCTGCCCGTTCGAGCCGAGCGAGAAGCAGGCCCTGCTCGAGGCCTCCGATCTCGAAGAGCGGGCTCGGCTCCTGACCGCGATCGTCGAGATGGCGGCGTTGAACCAGCCTCGGGACGGCGCCGGCAGCGCGCGCCATTGAGCGGGATTTCTGGAGGAGGGGTATGGAAGCGACACCGGAAGTCGATCCGAAGCTGCTCGAAATCCTGGTCTGCCCACTGACCAAGGCACCATTGCGCTACGACCGCGAAGCCCAGGAGCTGATCAGCGAGGAGGCGGGATTGGCCTATCCGATCCGTGACGGCATTCCGATCATGCTGATCGACGAGGCACGCCGGTTGCGTGACGACGAGTTGCCGTCGAAGCCGCCGCCGCCTTGAGGAGCTGATGTGGGCCCCGGCAGGGCGACGCGCTGGCCGGTCGAGCTGCGCCTCAAAAAGGCGGAGAAGGTGCTCGAGGTGGCGTACGACGACGGCAGCCGATTCCGCCTCCCGGCCGAGTATCTGCGGGTCGAGAGCCCGTCTGCCGAGGTCCAGGGTCACGGACCCGGACAGAAGACGTTGGTCGACGGCCGCGCCCATGTCGGGATCATCGCGCTGGAGCCGGTTGGCAATTATGCGGTGCGCATCACCTTCGACGATCTCCATGAAACCGGGATCTATTCCTGGGCCTATCTCTATGAGCTCGGCGTCGAGTACGAGACGCGCTGGCGCGCCTATCTCGAAGGCCTTGCGGCGAACGGTCTCAGCCGCGAGCCGGCACGATAATTCGCCGGTCATGTCCTGGGTTATTGAAAATTTCGCACTATCGTGCTGGAAGTCCAGTGCTGAAATGCTAAATTGAATTTCAGCAACTCTTCCTAGCCTGTAGAATCAGGCGGGGCGTAGAACGAGATCACACTAACGCCGGGACTTGGTTTAAAATTACAGCGGCTCGCCGCGCACGAGACGCGGCAAGTCGCCCGCAAGCCCCATTGCGTCGCGCATCAAGAGCCGCTTGAGCGGCGGCAGGCGGTGAACCGCAGCCAGGCCGAAATCGCGGGCAAGGCGCAGCGGCGCGAATTGGTTCGAGAACAGGCGGTTGAGCCCATCGGTCACCGCCGCGAGGGCGAGCATATCAGGACGGCGCCATCTCTGGTAGTGGCCGAGCAGCTCGGCATCGCCGATATCGAGTCCGAGCCGGCGCCGGTCGATCACCAGCTCGGCGAGCGTCGCGACGTCACGGATGCCGAGATTGAGGCCCTGACCGGCAATCGGATGGATGACGTGCGCTGCTTCTCCGACCAATGCCAGCCGTTCCGCGAAGAAGCGCTCGGCCAGCATCAGGCTGAGTGGATATGTCCAGCGCGGTCCGATCGGCTCGACCGCGCCGAGAAAATCGCCGAAGCGCGCCGAAATCTCGGCGGCAAAGGCGGCGTCGGGGAGTGCGGCCAACCGCGCCGCGAATTCGGCCCGCTCGGTCCACACGATCGAGGAGCGGTTGCCTGTCATCGGCAGGATCGCAAACGGTCCCGCCGGCAGGAAATGCTCGACTGCGACGCCGCGATGCGGGCGCTCGTGCCGAACGGTCGTCACGATCGCGGTCTGGCGATAACGCCACGCGGCCGTGCGGATGCCGGCTGCGCGCCGCACCGGCGAATTCTGCCCGTCGGCAGCGGCGATCAGGCGCGCCGCTATCTTCCGTCCGTCGGAGAGGGTTGCGATTGCCGTGAGCAACGAGGTCTCGACGGCATCGACATCGAGCGGCGCCAGAAAAGAGAGCCTCTCCAGCGACCGGATGCGCTCGATCAATACCCGTCGGAGCACTCGGTTCTCGACGATGTAGCCGAGCGGTGTTGCCGCATCGAGGTCGCGATGGTCGTAGTGCAGAAACAGGGGAGAGCCATCGTCGGCGACGCGGATCTCGACGATCGGCTCGGCCTCCGCGGCGACCTCTGGCCACAGGCCGAGGGCATCCAAAAGGCAGCGGGAGCCGTAGGCGATCGCCGAGGTGCGCCCGTCGAAGCCCTCTGCGAGCATCGTACCGGGATCCTGGCGATCGACGATCGCCACGCCCAGTCCGGCGCCGGCACACGCGCTGCCGAGCAGCAGCCCTATCAGACCACCGCCGACGATCAGCAGTTCGACTTGCGGCATCACCACAAGAGCATGGAACGCAGCCGTGGGGCTGTCCAGGGCGTGACCCCGCCAAGCGCTTTCACGGAAAGCCGCGATGGCGTATCCTGTTTCCGGTTTGTGCCGTTAGGGTCGTCGGCTTGGGGAAGCCCGGCGCTGAAGGGGGACAGCATGGCCAGGTCTTTAGGCTATTCGACGCGCCGCAGCGTCCGTCGGTCGCGCGGTTGGGCGGACGCCTGGGTGGCGCTCAAACGGCGGCTGCTCGAGTCGTTGGGCTTTGCTCTGTTGCTCGCCAGCTTTTTGCTGACCCTGGCGTTGCTGACCTACGACCCGCGGGATCCGTCGTTGAACACCGCGGTCGACGCAACGCCGCACAACTTTCTCGGCCAAAATGGGGCGGTTCTTGCCGATCTCTTGCGGCAGAGCTTCGGCCTTGCTGCGTTGTTGATCCCGACGGTGCTGCTGGGCTGGTCCTTGCGCCTGCTTCTAAACCGCCCGCTTAAATCGATCTGGTTCAGAGCTGCATTGCTTCCGGTAGTCCTGGCGCTCGGAGCACTCGCACTATCGGTTCTTGACGCCGGATTGCCCTCTTCGGGAATGAGGTCCGGCGGCGCCGTCGGCTGGGGTCTGCACCGGCTGGTTTCGAATGCCGGCCTGGGTGCCGTGGCGTTGCCGATTTCGACGGCAGCGGCGGCAGTCGTCGGCTTGCTGCTGCTGTTGATCATGGGCCTGTCGTGGCGGGACTGGCGCGAGCTCGGGGAGGGGGCGGGACGGGTCGGCGCTGCCTCCGGCCGCGGGACGATTGCGGCAATCGGTCTGGCTGATCGGCTGTTCCGCTATTGGCGGGGGACAAGCCGCGGCGGCAGGACGGCGACCGTCGCTTCAGGCAACATCGATCCGGGCGCGCGGACCGTCGTGACCCAATTGCCCGACCGTCGCGAGCCTCGCTTCGACCGGCGCATGCCAAGCGCCGCGGAGGGAGAACGCGAGCGCGGCGGGCTCATCCGCTTCATCGTCCCGGGGGCGAAGCCGCTCGTCCCCGGAAAGCGTGCCGATCAGGAGCTACAGCCGACGCTCGATCTCGAACCGGATGAGCGTCCAATCCTGCCCTCCCTTGATCTGTTGGCAAAACCTCAGGCGGCGAAACCCGAAGCTGTCGACGAGGATGCCCTCGAAAAAAATGCCCGCCTGCTCGAAACCGTGCTCGAGGATTTCGGTGTGCGCGGTCAGATCGTGCAGGTTCGCCCGGGGCCGGTGGTCACGCTGTACGAATTGGAACCCGCACCCGGGATCAAGGCCTCCCGCATCATCGGGCTCGCCGACGACATCGCCCGCTCGATGAGTGCCATTTCGGTGCGCGTCGCTGTTGTGCCGGGGCGCAATGTGATCGGCATCGAGCTGCCGAACCGGAAGGCGGAGACCGTCGTCTTGCGCGAACTTCTCGGGTCCCCGATCTACGAAAATCATCCGGGGCGTCTTGCCCTGATCCTCGGAAAGGACATTTCCGGCGAGCCGGTTCTGGCCGATCTCGCCAAGATGCCGCATCTATTGATTGCGGGGACAACAGGATCGGGCAAGTCGGTCGGCATCAACACGATGATCCTGTCAATCCTCTACCGAATGACGCCCGATCGCTGCAAATTTATTATGGTTGATCCGAAGATGTTGGAATTGTCGGTTTACGACGGGATTCCGCATCTCCTGGCTCCGGTTGTCACCGACCCACGGAAGGCCGTTCTCGCGTTGAAATGGACGGTGCGCGAGATGGAGAACCGCTATCGCAAGATGTCGAAGCTCGGGGTTCGCAACATCGACGGGTTCAATGCGAGGCTTGCCGAGGCGCAGGCCAAGGGCGAGAGCCTCATCCGCAAGGTGCAAACCGGATTCGATCCGCAGACCGGGGAGCCGATTTTCGAACCCCAGCCGTTTGACCCGAGCGAACTGCCGCTGATCGTCGTCGTCGTCGACGAGATGGCGGATCTCATGCTGGTCGCCGGCAAGGAGATCGAGGCGGCGATTCAGCGTTTGGCGCAGATGGCGCGTGCCGCCGGGATCCACCTGATCATGGCCACCCAGCGCCCGTCGGTCGACGTCATCACCGGCACCATCAAAGCCAACTTTCCGACCCGGATCAGCTTTCAGGTGACATCGAAGATCGACAGCCGGACGATCCTTGGAGAGGGTGGCGCCGAGCAGCTTCTTGGCCGGGGTGACATGCTCTACATGGCAGGTGGAGGTCGCATCACGCGTGTCCATGGCCCGTTCGTCTCGGATGAAGAGGTCGAGCGCGTCGTGTCGTTCTTGAGGACGCGAGGCGAGCCCGATTACATCGACGAGATCACGGAAGACGACGATGCCTCCTTCGGTCTGCCGGCGGATGAAGAGGGAGGCGGTCCGGGCGACGCTTTGTACGCGCAGGCCGTTGCTGTCGTACGTCGCGAAGGGAAAGCATCGACCAGCTTTGTGCAACGACAGCTCCAGATCGGCTACAATCGCGCCGCTCGCATCATCGAGCGAATGGAAGCCGAAGGCATCGTCAGCGCCGCCAATCACGTGGGCAAGCGCGAGGTCTTGGCGCGGGGCGGCGATTGACCGCAATTGATGACGACGGGCGCCTGCTCCATGTCTCCGGCTAGGTCCGCAATCTTGTCAGGGGAAACGGGGAAGCTCGGAGTCGGTGGATAAACGGGTGTAAATAATGAAGAAGGCGATCGCGCCAAGCCGGCGCGCCTTGGTCAGTTTGGGTTTGGCGGCGGTGATCACCCCGTTTGCGGCGCTTTCCCGCGCCGCCGCACCACCGAGTGCGGTCGCGATGACCCCGCAGGACGCTGCCGACCTGCGCCGCATTGCAACTTATTTGAACGGCATCCACACGATGACCGCCCGGTTCCGGCAGCGCTCTTCGGGTGGGGGTCCTGCGAGCGGAAGCCTATGGTTGGCCCGGCCTGGCCGAATGAGGTTCGAGTACGATCCGCCTTCACCGATCCTGCTGATTGCTGATCAGTTCTATGTCTACTACGTGGATAAAGAACTGGCCGAGATGTCGAAGGTCGGGTTGAAATTTACCCCGGCGTGGTTTCTATTGCGCGAGCCTATTACTTTTGACGATCTCGTCCTGACACGCCTGGAGCGCGCAGCGAACGGATTGGGCATTACAGTCGTCGATCCGGCTGAACCGGACAACGGCAGTTTGACCATGCTGTTCACAGGCCAACCGCCGGCACTGCGTCAATGGACGATCGTCGACCAGCAGCGCAAGGCAACAACGGTTTCGATCTCCGATGTACAGTTCGGGGTAGCATTAGACCCTGAGTTGTTTGTATATCGGGATCCGTTCGCTACCGGTCGCCGTCAGCTCCAGCCCTAAGTCCAGTTTGATGCCTTCCCGTCATTTGCCGCTCGTCGGCATTCCCACCTGCCTTCGCACCGTCAACGAGCGCGTCTTCCATGGAGTCAACGAGCGGTATCCGAGTGCGGTGATCGACGCGGCCGGGTGCCTGCCGGTATTGATCCCGGCCATCGGATCGAAAATCGACGTCTGCCAGATGCTCGACAGGCTGGACGGTTTGCTCTTGACCGGGAGTCCCTCGAACGTCCATCCCAGCCATTACGGTGCGGTGCCCAGCCACCCGGAAATCCTCCATGACCTGGAGCGCGATGCGACGACGCTGCCGCTCATTCGCGAAGCGGTTCGGCGCGATCTGCCTGTCTTGGCGATTTGTCGCGGCATCCAGGAATTGAATGTAGCGCTCGGCGGGACTCTCCACCAACGGGTACATGAGGTTCCGGGTCGCCTGAACCACCGTTCGAGGAAGGATGCTCCCGATGGCCCGTATGGACCGGCGCACAGCGTTAAGCTGACCAAGGGCGGGCTCCTGGCGTTGTTTGCCGGAGTTGCCGAGGTGATGGTCAATTCGTTGCATTCGCAGGGTATCGACCGTCCGGCCCCTGGGCTGCGCGTCGAGGCCATAGCGCCCGATGGACAAATCGAGGCGGTGAGCCTGCCGGATGCGAGATTTGTCGTCGGCGTCCAATGGCACCCGGAGCACAAGGCCCTTGACAATCCTTTTTCAAGAGGTTTGTTTCTCGCGTTCGCACGGGCATGCCAATCTGCCGGGGCGGGCGGCCTCGTTGCTGTTCGCGCGGCTTGAACGCATTCAAATCGGTTCCGAAACGCTGCATGCAATTTTGCCCTCAGGGCATGCACGAACTGCAGCCTTGCTTTCCTTTGGACACACCCCATCTGCTGGCTTCGGAAGCGGAGAGGGTAGCAAACCCTCTTTAAGAACGGGCCCGTCTCCCCTGTGGGCCTAGTTTCCCCCAACGCTTCTGACATGTAGGCGCCCGGTCTTCCCCCCCGACCGGGCGCCGATGTTTTGTGCTACTCGTTTATGGTCCTGATCCCGGGACGAATCTCTCGGATCGACCGCAACCATGCGCCTTGTTACTTGGAACATCAACTCGATACGCCTCAGATTGGACAACGTGCGGCGGCTCATCGCGGAATGGGCGCCCGAGGTCCTGTGCCTTCAGGAGACCAAGACTCAAGACCTCATGTTTCCGCGCGAGGCGTTCGAAGCTCTCGGCTACCGACACATGCTCGTGCATGGGATGAAGGGTTATAATGGCGTCGCGATCCTGTCGCGAATCCCGTTCGAATCACCCCGGATTCGCGCTTGGTGCGCCCGCGCCGATTGCCGCCATGCAACCGTCGAGCTGCCCGGCGCTGTCGAGCTCCACAACATCTACGTCCCCGCGGGCGGCGATCTGCCGGATCCGGAGCAGAACCCAAAATTTGCTCATAAACTGAGGTTTCTCGACGAGTTGACGGCGTGGTTCGCGTCGGAACGGCGAGGTGGCCGCTCGATGATCGCGGTCGGCGATCTGAACATCGCGCCGCTCGAGACCGATGTCTGGTCACACAAGCAGCTCTTGAGTGTGGTCAGCCACACTCCGGTGGAGGTGGAACGCCTCGGGCTGCTGCAGAGAGCTGGCGGGTTTGTTGACGCGGTACGGCATTTCGTGCCGCCGCGAGAGCGCCTATACACGTGGTGGAGCTACCGAGCGCGCGATTGGGCAGCCTCGGACCGTGGACGTCGGCTCGATCATATTTGGGTGACACCGTCGCTCGTCGACGGGCTGGCTGAGGCTCGCGTTTACCGGGAGAGCCGCGGTTGGGTAAACCCCTCAGACCACGTCCCGGTCATGCTGACGATCGGGACCGATGCGTCGGTAGAGGTGGTAGCGGCCGGGCAGGACACCCCGGGGTAGCGGTATCGGATTCAGTCCGTCCGCGGCGACGGCTGGCTCGCTCGCGAGTATTCCTCCCGACCGAAGCAGCGGTAGGACCAAAGGCGTCAGGTCCGCCGCCAAGGCCCGGCTCGCCGCGACGTCGCCAGTCCCGGGATCGAGATGGGCGAGCGCGAACTCGATTCTCGAGTGGCTTGCGGGCGCATCGCAGCGTATCGCGCATGTCGCCAAGGAGGAGAAGCTCGGCCGGCGGCACGCAGTCGGGATGGGCGGCAACGCGGCGCTCGCAGACGTAAATTCTTCGATCGGGAAAGAGTTGACGCAAGTGGTCATACGTTCGCCCGTTACCGAGCCCAAGTTCGAGCACCTCTCCGTCCAATCCCTGGACAAGATCCGCCGCAAGATCAAGACAAGCGCGCTGCGCCTTCAGCCGACGGATGAAGCTGTCAAGTCGGCTCACGATCGTTCAGGCGGCGATCCCGGCGGTTTCACGCAGGCGCTTCACCTCGGCGAGCGCATTGCGCAGCTGATTGTTCGTCGCTTCGAGCCGGTGCGCCAGCTCCTGCATGATCGACACCGCCATATTCGGAAATTCCCGGACCATGCGCATGAATGGCTCCTTTGAGATGCGCAGGGCGATCACACGATCCTTGGCGCGGACTGTCGCGACGCGCGGCACGTCGCCCAATATCCCCATTTCGCCAACGATTTCATTGGCGCCAAGGGTTGCCACGATCACCGGCCCGCTGGCGGTTTCGAGGACGACTTCGGCGTGGCCGTCGATAATCAGGTACGCCGCGTCCGCGGGATCTCCCTGCTGCATCAAGCGCTTGCCGGGATCAAAGCCGACCCGCTCGCTCATGAACGCCAGCAGCTTCAGCTTGGCCGGTTCGATCTCGGCAAAGATCGGCACTCGCCGGAGCAACTCGAATTCCTGCTTGAGGCTCATCGCTTTCCTCCCATCATTCTCGCGCTGCTCGTCGGCATGCTCATTCGGCGGCGATGAGCAAGGACATCAGCGACCCGTTGCTCTCCAGCTCGACCGGCGTTCCTTGTTCTTGCAGCTTGCCGTTGCTCAATACAACGACCCGGTCGAAATTTCGGGCGAGGCTCGCCCGATGTAGCACCCAAATGATGCCTCGTCCGGCGAACTCTTCCCTCAACCCTTTGGTCACTCGCGACTGCGCCAGCCCATCGAGCGCCGAGGTTGCTTCGTTGAGGATCAGAAGGTCGGGGCGCTTGAGCGCGGCGCGGGCGATCCCTGTCTTTTGCCGTTCGGCGAAAGACAGGCGCGACCCTCCGGTGCCGACATTATAATCGAGCCCTACATCGATCACGGTCTGCCTGAGCGATAGTGCGTCGACGACCTCGGCGAGCATCGCAGGGACGCGGAGCGGCGCATCAGCCTCGCCATACGCGATCTTGCCGAAGAGGATATTGTCTTGGACCGACGCCGCCGCATTATATCGATCTGCGTCAAAGAATTCGATCTGCGCCTGTGCCTCCTCCGGCAGGTCGGCCCGAAATACCCGACGCGCTTCGAGCAGGCGCCGCTGCATCGCCTCATCGACGACATCGAGCCGGTGGCGCGCTGGAATGAGCCTGAAGGGCAAGGAGAGGAGTTTGGTGCGATCCGCCTTCGCGAGCCCGGCCGACCCCCCGGCGCTGGACCGCCCCAATATCGCTATGAATTCGGGAAGATCGCTCGCGCTGATGAAGCTGAATTGCTCGAAGAACTCATGATCGGGCGGCAGGTCCGCAAACAACTCGATCATCGTCTCGGCGACCTGCCTGCCAGCCTCTACGAGGTCGTCGATTAACCCAACCTTTCCAAGGACCTGCAGCACGTACGTATTTTCGGCGAGCGCTTCGAAATCGAACGCGGGACCGATGGGTGTGCCGAACAGCAAGTTCTCCGCGACCGAAGCGTTGAAGTTAAACCGATCAACGTCGTAAGTCTCGACAAGTTCCGTGATTCCATCCTCGATCAACCGACGGGCGAGCGCCTTGCGCGCTTCGAGCAGCCGCGCGGCGGCCTCAGGGTTGGCTTCGGAGTCGAGCCGCCAGCGCAGCCCCAAACTGTACACGGCTTCCTCGAGGTCGACGCGGGTCAACACTTCGATAATGCGTGCAGACAACCCCTCCCTGTCGGGAACTCCGGCAGCGTCGTAATCGAGCCAATCGGCATGAATGTCGAGGTCGATGTTGCCGGATCGTCGCGCCTCGTGGATCTGCGTCGAATGGCGTTTTGCGGCCGCGCCATCGTATTCGGCTGGTCGGACCGGGCGGTGGCGCAGACCGAGCAGCAGATTGTCGCGCAACGTACCGGCAAACAGGTACGGGGTCGCGCCGACATAGCCGATCCGGCGGCCGGTCACCGCAATGGGAAGGGTTGCGATGTCGATGCCGCCAACTGTAATCCGGCCGCTCGTCGGCCGGATTAAGCGCGCCAGCAGCAGGGCAAACTCGCTCTTACCGCTGTCGCCCTGGCCGATTATCGCGACATGCGCGTCGAGCGGGATGGTAAGGCTGACGCCGTCGAGGACCCGGCTGCCGCCGTCCTCGGCGAGCGACAAATTAGTGACGACGATCTCGCCGGTCAGCCGTGGCACCCGTTCGGGCTCTTCGAGCTGCAGCCGAACGTCCATCATGCCAGAGGGCGCGAATTGCTCGATGATCTGCTCGTACTTGATCTTGGAATCTTGGAAGATCTGGTAAAAATCGAGCAGCTCCTTCCACGGGGAGGCTAAGTCCTTGTAGGCGAGAAGCACCGCGGCAAGCGCGCCCACAGAAAGCCCGCCGCGGATCACCAGGTAGCCGCCAATTGAAAAGAAAAAGAAAGGCGTTAGTTGCCCCAGAAAGTTGTTGAGGAACTTGACAAAAAATTTGCGTCGAAAGATTTCGAAGCGAATGTCGTAGATTGTTCCCAGCAGATGAGCAAAACCGGCCAATTGCAGCTTGACGGTGTCATTAGCAAGGATGTCGGCAATTCCGCTCGCCAACTCTTGGACACGGTCGGCAACCTGGCGGACGGTGCGCACTCGGCGTCTGCCCAGTTGGTTTACCTTGGTTTGGAGTTTTGGGATCACATAGCCCTGTACCGGATAGAGGGCCACCGCAGCCAAGCCCAGAATCGGGTCCTGCATGAACATGAAGAAAATGTTGGTGAGCAGCTGCCCCCCTTGGAAGACTGGGGTATTAAAGGCATCGGCGATGAACCCGCCCAGAGACTCGCACTCCGCCGTGATCATCGGGATGATCTGGGCGGACGAATTTTTCTGAAAATAGGACAGCGGAAATAGTAACATCCGCTGATATAGCTGATAGCGGAACCGACGCAGCATCCGCTCTCCGAGCCGTCCCTTGAATGTATTTATGTAATATTTAAATGCCCCATTTATAAACACGAGAACTAAGAACGCAGCGCAGAGAAGCATCAGATAAGAAATCTGGTCAAATTCGAAGCCGAACAATTCCTGTGGAAAATGCTTTCCGCTTTTGATCGCCCCATCAGTGATCATTTTCGGAAGCACGAGCGAATAGTAAAGAAAGGGGAAAGAGACCAGGGTCAACAAGAGAAGCATAATCTGCGACGCCAAGCTGTGCCGCAGGATGAAGCGATAAATTGTCGGTTCGAGAGCGCTCGGGTCTCCGGCCTCCTTTTCCGGAGGCCGCGCTGCTGGTGCCGAGGCGGCCGTTTTCTGCCGCCGTGGGAAAAGGCCGAGCCGATCCCGGGCCGGTCGAAGCGCATCTTCGGCCGTAGCGGCTAGCGCCGCCATTCCTTTGATCACCATGGCCTTCATCAAAAGATCATTTCGCGGCAAGCCCCCGTGTGCAATAGTCTCCCCGCGCGGTTGGACGAGAGGGGTCCGCTTGGCCGTTCGCCGTCACCATAAGCGGGTACTCATTTATAGCCACGACAGCTTCGGGCTTGGGCACCTTCGCCGTTGCCGAGCGATCGCGCACTCGCTGGTCGACGCAGATCCTGCGGTTTCAGTGCTAATTCTTTCCGGCTCGCCCATAATCGGCAGCTTCGACTTTCGCTCCAGAGTCGATTTTGTGCGGGTGCCCGGTGTCATCAAGCTGCGCAACGGGGAATATGTCTCGCTGAACCTGCACATCGATCTCGATGAGACGCTGGCGATGCGCTCCTCTATCATCCGGCATACAGCCGATATCTTCGACCCCGACCTCTTGATCGTCGACAAGGAACCCCTCGGGCTACGGGGCGAGGTGCGTGACACGCTGGATCTGCTGCAACGTCGTGGAACGGCGTTGATCCTGGGGCTGCGAGACGTGATGGACGATCCCGAAGCGCTCGAGAGCGAATGGGAGCGCAAGCAGGCGGTGCCCGCCCTATCCGAGTGTTACGACGAGATTTGGGTATACGGGTTACCCCAGATTTGCGATCCGCTCGCCGGGCTTTCGGTCCCCCAAAGCGTGCGCCGGCGTATGACTTACACGGGTTACCTGCGGCGTAGCGCGGTCGAACTCCAGGTCGCACCTGAGGTCCAGGACATTATCGAGAGCGATTTCCTCTTAGTTACGCCTGGCGGCGGCGGCGACGGCGAAGCGTTGATCGATTTGGTGTTGTCGGCGTACGAGTACGATTGTGCCATCCCGTCTCCCGCCTTGCTCGTGTTCGGCCCGTTCATGCTGCCCGAGCAGCGGGCGGCTTTCGCCGACCGCGCCTCGCGGCTCAACAACGTCCGTGCGATCACCTTTAATACGCGGCTGGAGTCCCTGATGGCTCGTGCCGCCGGGGTAGTCGCGATGGGCGGCTACAACACCTTCTGCGAGATCTTATCTTTCGACAAGCGGGCGCTGATCGTGCCACGAACCGCCCCTCGTCTGGAACAGTTTATCAGGGCGCGGCGTGCCGCCGAGCTCGGCTTGCTGACGATGCTGTCCGAAGAGGACGGTCGCGACCCTCGAGCGATGGCCGCTGCTCTGCGCCATTTGACCGAGCAGCCTCCTCCCTCGACGGTCGAAGTTCCTGGTTTGCTCGACGGAATGCTGACCGTAAATCGGCTCGCGCGGAAATGGCTGGATAGGGGTCGAGCCGGATGCTTTGAAGCACGTGAGCGTCTCGAAGCATGAGCGTGGCGGCGCCGCCCTCACCCGTAGCTGGCCGCGTCGCCTTCCTCCTGAAGGGCTATCCGCGGTTATCCGAGACCTTCATTGCGCAAGAGATCCTCGCTCTCGAGCGGCGCGGGCTGGAAATTCTCATTGTTTCGTTACGCCATCCGACGGATCGTGCGACACATCCTGTCCACCGCCTAATCAGCGCTGAGCTACTCTACCTTCCGGAATATCTCTACCAGGAAACCCATCGCGTATGGCGCGGGTGGTGGCGCTCTCGCCGGCGTGCGGGCTACCGTAAGGCACGGGCGGCCTTCCTCGCCGACCTGTGGCGAGACCCAAGCCCGAACCGCGTCCGCCGCTTCGGTCAGGCTCTGGTCCTCGCGGCGGAGTTGCCGCCGGACGTCGACCATCTCCATGCGCATTTTCTGCATACGCCCGCGTCAGTTGCCCGCTACGCGTCGATAATAACCGGGCTCAATTGGACGGTTTCAGCCCATGCCAAGGACATCTGGACAATTCCGACCTGGGAGAAACGTGCGAAGCTTTCCGAAGCAACTTGGGTTGTGGCCTGTACGGAAGTAGGGCGCAGCCACCTCGCGAGCCTTTCGCCTCGCATCGACACCGTCACACTCTGCTATCATGGGATCGATTTTGAGCGCTTTCCGCCACCGCCGGCTCGACCCCTTGGCGGGGACGGCGGCGACCCGCGAAATCCGGTCGTTCTCTTGTCGGTCGGCAGGCTTGTAGCTAAGAAGGGCTACGACGACTTGCTCGCGGCGCTGGCGCTTCTGCCTTCCGGCCTCAAATGGCGGCTCGTCCATATCGGCGGAGGGGCGCTCGGAGCTGCGCTCCGTCGTCAGGCCCAACGCCTAGGCCTCTCGCAAAGGATAGAGTGGCGAGGTGCACTGGCGCAGCCTCAGGTACTTGCCGGATATCGCGGAGCCGACCTCTTTGTGCTTGCTTCAAAGCCGGCAAGAGATGGCGACCGCGATGGACTGCCAAACGTCCTCATCGAAGCTCAGAGCCAGCGGGTGGCTTGCGTCACGACCGACGTGGCAGGGATACCCGAGCTGATCGAGCACGGGGTGACAGGGTTGCTCACGGCACCCAATGACCCGGTGAGGCTTGCTCAGAAAATCGCCGCGCTGATCCGGAACCCGGCGAGACGCGCTGGGTTGGCCGCCGCAGGCGAGCAGCGTGTGCGCAGCCTCTTTGGCATGGACCCGGGCATTGACGCGCTGGCGCGACGTTTTGGGTTGAACCAATCCGGGCCGCTGGCTCACGCCCCACTCGATCTTTCGCCGCCGTTGTGCCACGTCGCCTCGCTTGATGCCGATAAGCCGGTGCTGGAGTTTCCGCTACTCGAGGGTGTCGCCCCGCTCCGGTCAGACCCAAGTCCCCCGTAGCGGTCCAGCATGCGCATCGCCTTTTACGCGCCCCTGAAGCCACCCGACCACCCAGTCCCGTCTGGGGACCGCCGAATGGCGCAGCTTCTTTTTAAAGCTGTCGGCATGGCCGGACACGAGCCGCTGCTCGTCTCCCGCTTTCGCAGCTACGACGGTGGTGGCAATGCCCTCCGGCAGGCTCGGCTTGGCGCACTCGGTCGGCGGATTGCCGAGCGCCGATTGCGACATTGGCGAGGGTCTCCGGCGTCGGCGCCCAACCTTTGGTTCTCCTACCACGTCTATCACAAAGCGCCAGATTGGCTGGGGCCGATCGTCGCAGATGGGCTCGGCATCCCGTATGTTGTGGCAGAGGCCTCGGTAGCCCCGAAACAGGCGCGGGGCTCTTGGGCGCTCGGTCATCAAGCGACCGAATGGGCGATCCGGCAGGCCGCTGCCGTGATCGGGCTGAACCCTGCTGATCGCGAATGTGTCCTGCCGGCTCTGCGAGACCCTCAGCGCTGGATCGCTTTCAAGCCGTTCATCAATGCGGAGGCTTACGGATGCGACGCTCGACGAGAGGGCGGTCCGCCTCGACTGATAACCGTCGCGATGATGCGTCCGGGCGACAAGCTGACCTCGTACCAGATCCTTGGCGACGCTTTATCGCGCTTGGTCGATTTGCCGTGGTCGCTGGAGGTGATTGGCGACGGCCCGGCCCGTTCTGACGTTTTGGGCGCGCTCGCCGCGCTAAAAGGTCGTGTGACCTGGATGGGATCTCTTGATCGTAAATCAGTTGCGGAGCGTCTGGCCGCAGCCGACATTTTCGTTTGGCCGGCCAACAACGAAGCCTTTGGCATGGCGTTGCTCGAGGCGCAGGCGAGTGGGCTGCCCGTGGTGGCGGGAGCAGCTGGCGGGGTGGAGGAAATCGTCGTATCCGGGAGTACCGGACTGCTGGTCCCCGTTGGGGACGCCCCGGCCTTTGCAGCAGCAGCGCGTAGGTTGATCACGGATTGCGGGCGGCGTTCGGCGTTCGGCGCGGCAGCCCGGCGGCGCGTTCTCCGCGACCACGACCTGCCGGTGGCTGCCCGCAGACTGGCTGACGTGCTTGGCCGAGCCCAGGCTGCTTGATACGAACATGCAAGCGAGCCATTCAGCCGCGGAATGCCGGCTTCAGCCTCTTCGGCGCAATGCTTTTCCCGAAATTTCGTGACCGGATCGGTCTTATTTTACGTCCAGCACCTGCTCGGTATCGGGCATTTGCAGCGAGCTTTGTATCTCGTTGACGCTATCGCCCTAGAAGATATCGCGGTGACGTTGGTGTTGGGCGGGGAGCCGCCCCCGTGGCCCATTTTCGCGCAGACCGAGCGCCTTGTTCAACTTACGCCAGTCAGCGCTCGCGACGCGAGCTTTAAAGAACTCGTCGGCCCGTATGGCCGGCCGATCGACCAAGAACTGAAGAGCAGCCGGCGAGAGGCGCTTCTCGCTGCGTTCGATGCGGCAAGGCCCGATGTCGTCATGATCGAAGCCTTTCCATTCGGGCGGCGCGCGTTCCGGTTCGAGCTCGAACCATTGCTCGAAGCGGCTCGAGCACGCCGTCCTCGGCCTTGGATGCTCTGCTCGCTCCGCGACATCGTGGTTGCGCCTGACGAACCGACGCGCCGCCGCGACATTATCGGCAGGGTGCGGGCCGATTTCGATTTCGTGCTGGTCCACGGCGATCCCGACTTCATAGCTCTGGACGAGAGCTTCCCCGCGGCGCCGGAGATCGCCGACCGTTTGATCTATACCGGATATATCGGCGCGCCGGAGCAACCGGACGCGAAAGGCGAAACTGCCGGCGCCGGGGAGGTATTGGTCTCGGTTGGCGGCGGTGCGGTCGGCGAAACCCTGCTGACGACAGCGGTTGAGGCTAGCCGTCGCGGGTGTCTCACCGGTCTGACTTGGCGTCTGCTCGCCGGGCCCAACCTGCCTGCGGGCACATTCGATCGGCTGGCGGCCGATCTGCCGGGGGGTGTGATTCTCGAGCGCTATCGGCAGGAGTTTCCGCAGATGTTGCGGCGCTGTCGTGTCTCGGTAAGTCAAGCAGGATACAACACGATCCTCAACATCCTCGCCGCCCGCGCCCCGGCTGTGGTCGTGCCGTTCACGGCCGAGAAGGAAACAGAGCAGCGGTTGCGGGCGGAACGATTGGCCGCCCACGGGGTACTCGAACTGGTCGATGAAGCCGATCTCACACCCGACCAACTCAGTCACGCGATAGAATGCGCTATTGAGCGCGGCGCCCGGACTATTCCGGTGCGTAAGGATGGAGCGCGACGCGCCGCCAGCCTGATCGGGAGCATAATTCGCGATCCCGAGAAGGTTACCCGACGTCAGCGGGTTTTATGTTGCGGCCTCCCGGCATTATGATCGGTGGATCAGTCAGCTGCGAGGCGAAGATCTGGCGTCGACAGTGCGATGGTCGGATCTGACCAACGAGCTCCACCGCTGGACCGAGGCCGGACGGGTCGCGACTTTGTGGTGGCGCGACGATGATGCCACAGTGCCGAGCGATCGGCTCGATCGGCTCCTTTCGATCAGTGGCGAAATTCCGATCGCGCTCGCGGTTATTCCCGCCGATGCTGACCCGCGGCTCGCCGCATGGCTTGCACATCCCCTTCGGTCGCGCCAAACAGCGCGTCTCTTTGTCCTTCAACACGGTTGGCGCCACCAGAGCCACGCCGTCGACGGCAAAAAGAGCGAGTTTCCTCCGGAGCGTTCGCGTCAGGCGGTGGCGTGCGATCTGGCTCGTGGCCGAATACGATTGGCAACGCTTTTCGAAGCTCGTGCTCTCCCCGTGCTGGCGCCGCCATGGAACCGGTTTGATTGCGATTTCCTGTCGCTCCTGGTCGATCGCGGGCTCGGCGGAATATCGAGTGTTGGCCCGCGGCGATGGGTTTGCCCAGCTCCGGGTGTCGTTGCTGCCAACGTGCATGTCGATCTGGTCGCGTGGACCGGGGATCGTGGGTTTATCGGGGAAGAAGCCGCGCTGCGGGGTCTGATCAGGCACCTCCAGGCGCGACGTTCTAAAGATGTCGACGCGGAGGAACCGACGGGCATACTGACGCATCATTTGGTTCAGGACGAAGCGACAGACACGTTCCTGCGCAAGCTTGCCGCCATCACCGGGGTGCACCGCGCGGCGCGCTGGCTCGATGCAACGGAGGTCTTCGCGAACGGCGTTTGCTCTTTACCGTGACCCGTTACGCCTATCCGACCTCGGCCATGATTGGTGATTACCTTCGCGCCGCCGCCGGGCTCGTTCCAACAGCGGCAATGCTCGCGACATTGCCTCTTGGCAGCGTCACGACCGTTGTGCTGGGCGGTTTTGCAGCTCTTTTTGCGGGGTTCGGCATTCGCACGATAATCCGTCACCAGACCCGTGTCGAAGTCACCGGGTCCGCGTTGCATGCAACGGGGTTGCGCCGTGCCTCCATAATCTGGGAGGAACTCGACCGAATGAGCCTTGCCTACTACTCCACGCGCCGAGACAGGCGAGAGGGTTGGATGCAACTCGATCTTCGCTCTGGGCGTTCGCGCATCCGAGTCGACAGCCGCATCACCGGATTTGCCGGGCTGGTCGAGATTTCGGCCAGGGCAGCCGAAGCCCGCGGCTTGACCTTGAACTCGGCCACCGCGGCTAATTTGGCTGCTCTCGGCGTGAGGTCGGGCGTCGAACGTCATATACGGGAACCCGTGGGAGATCCCGTTTGACCGACCTGCTCGCTGTCCACGATCTTCACGTTCGTTTCGCGGCGCCGGGCGGCTTTATCCGCGCCGTCACCGGCGTCTCATTCCGCGTCCGCCCACGCTCGACTGTGGCACTCGTTGGCGAGTCGGGTTCGGGAAAATCGGTCGTCAGCCAGACGATCCTCCGCATTCTGCCGCGCAGCGCGGAAATTACCAGTGGCAAGATTTTGTTTGCGGATCCTCGGCTGGGCGGCACGGTCGTCGACCTCACAAAGCTGCCGACCGACGGCGTGGCGATGCGCGCGATCCGCGGTGGGCGTATTTCGATCATCTTTCAGGAGCCGATGACATCGCTGTCACCAGTCCATACCATAGGTAATCAGATTAGCGAGTCACTACGGCTCCACCGCCCGGCGAGCGGCGGCGAGGCCACCGAGTTGACCGAGGATATGCTTCGCCTCGTGGGTTTTCCGGACCCAGAGCGGGCCGTGCGCAGCTACCCGTTTGAGCTGTCGGGTGGGCTACGCCAGCGCGCGATGATCGCGATGGCGCTGGTTTGTCGCCCTGCTCTACTGATTGCCGACGAGCCGACGACCGCGCTCGATGTAACGATCCAGGCGCAGATCCTCAAACTAATCATCGAGCTTCAGCACGAGTTCAGCATGGCGATGCTGTTGATCACACACGATCTCGGCGTCGTCGCCAACGTCGCCGAAGAGATCGTCGTGATGTACCGCGGCGAGGTCATGGAGAGCGGCACTCTCGACGACATTTTTCAGCGAGCCGAGCATCCTTACCTGCAAGCGTTGCTCCGCGCCGTTCCGCGATTTGACATGAAGCCCGGCGAGCGCCTCGTCCCGATCCGCGAGATCCCGCCGGGAGACGCCCCGCATCTGATGGCGGAGAAGGCGGAATGGCCGGTCGATGCCACCGGGCCGCTGCTGGAATGCGTCGACGTTCGTAAGTCCTTTACGATCCGGAAAAGTGGATGGTTCGGGAGCGGCAATTCCGGACCTCGGGTGGTTGCCGTGGACGAGGTCAGTCTCAGGATCGAGCGAGGCGAGTGTCTCGGGCTGGTCGGCGAAAGTGGATGCGGCAAGACGACCCTCAGCAAGGTATTGTTGCGAGCGGTGTCGCCCAATTCAGGGTCCGTCACCTTCAACGATCACGGTCGGCCGATCGACGTGCTCGCTCTCGAGGGCGAGGATTTGAAGGGATTTCGGCGGCAGGTGCAGTTCATTTTTCAAGACCCCTTCGGGTCGCTGAACCCGCGGATGACCGTTTACGATATTATCGAAGAGCCGCTTGTGATCCATGGTATCGGTGACGCGCGCTCGCGCCGCGAGATGGTTCACGAACTCGTCGCGTTGGTAGGCCTCAATTCGCGCCATTTGAGGCGTTACCCGCACAGCTTCTCCGGAGGGCAGCGGCAGCGCATCGGCATTGCTCGCGCGCTGGCCCTGCGCCCCGGTTTAGTGATTTGCGACGAGCCCACTTCAGCGCTCGACGTTTCGATCCAAGCCCAGATTCTCAATCTACTGATGGATTTGAAGCAGAAGCTTTCTCTCACCTATCTGTTCATTTCCCATAATCTTGCCGTGGTCGACTACATCGCGGATCGCATTGCGGTAATGTGTGCAGGCCGGATCGTCGAGATAGCGGATCGTGCAACTCTGTTTCGGGACCCGATCCATCCGTACACGCGGGCGCTGCTCGCTGCCGTACCCGCTCCGGATCCCTCGCACTGCCTCGACTTCCACCAGCTAATGGAAGACAAAGCCTCCGACCCGGCCGCCTGGCCTGAACCGTTCCGACGTGAACCGGGGAATCTGCCGTCACTGATCGAGATCGCTCCGGGCCACTTTGTCGAAGCGGCGGCATCGCCTGCTGTGATAGTGAGGGCGCCAGAGGTCGCGCTCTGAGCCGGGTCGGTTCCGATCAGATCACCAGACCCGAGTTGCAGGGAGGAGATGGGTGAAACAGATCGGTCTTGCCTTACTGCTCTTGTTGGCTGGAATAGACGCGCCGCGAGCCGCGTTGCGCGAGACGCCCATGTTCGAGGAGCAGGTGGCAAGTGCGCGGCTGCCCAAGGTCGAAGAGCGCATTCCGCGGGACGCAAAAGTGGCAGCGCTGCCAGTGGTCGGTGCTCCTGGCGGTGAGCTGCGGATGTTGATGGCCGGACCCAAAGACACCCGGATGATGGTCGTTTATGGTTATGCCCGGCTTGTCGGCTACACACCTTCGCTGAAGATGGAGCCGGACATCCTTAAGTCGATCGAGATCGAGGACGGCCGGATTTTCACGCTGCATTTGCGCCAGGGGCATAAATGGTCGGATGGGCATCCCTTTACATCCGAAGACTTCCGCTATTGGTTTGAGGATGTGGCATCGAACCCCCAGTTGTCACCCTCAGGTCTGCCAGTTTCGCTGCTAGTGCAGGGCGAGGCACCTCGTTTCGAGATACTGGACGAGACCACGATCCGTTACAGCTGGTCGCGACCAAACCCGCTGTTCTTACCTGATCTCGCGGGACCAAGCCCACTCTTTATTTATACCCCGTCGCATTACCTTAAGCAATTTCACGAAAAATTCGCCGACAAGACGACCCTTGCAGGGCTCGTGAAGAAAGCGAAACAACGCAATTGGGCAGCTTTACACGCTCGGCTAGACAACATGTATCGAAATGACAATCCAGATCTGCCGTCGCTGGAGCCGTGGATCTTGAAGACCAAGCCTCCTGCCGACCGCTTTACATTCGAGAGAAATCCATACTACTATCGGGTAGACGAAACTGGTCAGCAGCTTCCATATATCGATCACGTTATTCTGTCGATCGCCGACAGCAAGATCATACCGGCCAAGACCGGCGCGGGTGAAAGCGATCTGCAGGCCCGCTATCTGCGTTTCGATAATTACACCTTCCTAAAAGAGAGTGAGGATCGCAACGATTTCAAAGTCCGTCTCTGGCGGACAGGCCCGGGTAGTCAGCTGGCTCTCTATCCGAACCTGAATGTCAACGACGAAATCTGGCGAGGGCTGATGCGCGATTTGCGTTTTCGCCGCGCCTTGTCGCTGGGCGTCAACCGTCATGAGATTAACCAGGCAATATATTTCGGACTGGCGATAGAGGGCCAAAATACGCTTCTGCCACAAAGTCCTCTCTATGAGGCTGACTGGCGCTCGGCCTGGGCGACCTACGATGTGCATGAGGCCAATCGTCTTCTCGACCTGATCGGGCTCGTAAAGCGAGGCGGAGACAATATGCGTCTGCTGCCTGACGGTCGAACGATGGAGATAATTGTCGAGAATTCAGGGGAATCGACTGAGCAAACGGACGTGCTCGAGCTTATCCGCGACACCTGGCGCAAGCTCGGGATCAGGCTTTTCGCCAAGCCGTCGCAGCTAACCCTCTTCCGACGCAGGGTATTTTCGGGTGAGACAATGATGTCCATCGACAAAGGCATCGAGAATGGTCTCGCGACTGCCGCAATGGCACCTTGGGAATTTGCGCCGACGAGCCAGCAGCAGCTCGAATGGCCGAAATGGGGGCAATATTACGAGACGAAGGGCAGAGCTGGCGAAGCTCCCGATCTGCCATCTGCAAGCCGGCTCAAGGAACTCTACGAGGAGTGGCTGGGCGCGGCAACAGAGGCGGATCAGTCTCGGATCTGGCGGTCCATGCTCGCGATATGGGCCGAAGAAGTCTTTTCGATAGGCACCGTTGCCGGCGTGCTCCAACCGGTCGTGGTGAATGCCAAACTCCGCAACGTCCCCGAGGAGGGGATCTACAACTGGGATCCGGGAGCTTTTTTCGGAATCTACAAGCCGGATTGTTTCTGGTTTGATACGTCCGAGATGCGGGCGAAATCGGCGTCTCTAAGAGCGGTGCGGCCGGTCCAGCCCAGCCCCGCTTCAGCCGGGAGTTCCGCGCAAATCTCAGTGCGCGAATAGGGTACTCGGAATGCTCGGCTATCTGGTTAATCGAACTTTGATAATGATCCCGACGCTGATCGCAATCAGTGTGTTAATCTTCACCATTATCAACCTTCCTCCAGGTGATTACTTCTCCACTTATATCGACGAGCTGCAAAGCTCCGGCGAAGCTGCTGATCTTGCCAAGATACATTTCCTTCAGGTTCAATATGGTTTCGACCGCCCGGTCTGGGAGCAATATCTCTATTGGGCTGCCGGGCTTCTCCGAGGAGACATGGGCTATTCCTTTGCATATAACCTGCCAGTGAACGAGGTTGTCGGTGATCGTCTTTTGATGACTTTTGTGGTGTCTTTCACGACGATCGTTTTTACATACTTAGTAGCCTTTCCTATCGGGGTATATTCCGCGACCCATCAGTATAGTTGGACGGATCACGGCTTGACGCTGCTGGGTTTCCTCGGACTGGCGACGCCAAGTTTTCTTCTGGCTCTGGTCTTGTTGTACCTAGCGAACGTCTACCTCGGCATTTCGATCGGCGGCTTGATGGATCCGCAGTATGTTAATCAGCCGTGGACGTGGCCGAAGGTCTTTTCTGTGCTCGCACACCTGTGGATTCCGGTGATCGTTATCGGTACGGCGGGAACCGCGAGCATGATTCGGAGGTTGCGCGCCAACCTCCTTGATGAGTTGCAAAAGCAGTATGTTGTAACGGCGCGCGCCAAGGGTCTGCCGCCGATCAGGACGTTGTTCAAATATCCTTTGCGCATGGCGCTCAACCCGTTCATCTCGGATATCGGGTCGCTCCTACCGCATGTGATATCTGGGGCGGCGATCGTTTCGGTAGTTATGTCCTTGCCGACCACCGGGCCGATGCTGCTCGAGGCTCTGCGCAGCCAGGATATGTATCTCGCCGGCTCGTTTTTGATGTTTATGTCGTTCCTGACAGTAATCGGTGTATTCATTTCGGATCTTGCGCTGGCGATGCTCGATCCGCGCATTCGCCTACAAGCTGGGCGCAACCGATGAGCGATTTGGCCTTCCCATCCGGTGGTGTCCCGAACCGGGGCGAGGACGTGGCCACCGTGCAATCCAGAGGCCCACTCGCCCATTACGTCTCCGTCGCGCCGTTCGACCCTTACGCTGTCGAGCGGATGACGGCGGCACAAGAGCGCTTTTATATGGCCTCGCAGTGGCAGATGATGTGGTGGAAGCTGCGTCGCCACCGTGTTGCCGTGCTCTCGGGCGCTGTCCTGCTGGCGATGTACGTGTCCATTCTGGTCTGCGAATTCCTGGCTCCTTACGCTCTCGAAACGCGCCACACCGACTTCATCTTTGCACCACCGCAGCGTGTCCGGATCTTTCACGAGGGCCGATTGGTCGCTCCTTTCGTTTATGGCTACGATTACCGTCTCGATATGGCCAACCTTGAACGGGTCTATACGTCGAATCCGCAAAGGCCAGAACCGATCCGCTTCTTTTGCCATGGCGACGAATATCTCTTTTGGGGCTTGTTCCGTGCCGACCTACATCTCGTCTGCCCGGCTCGCGGGGGACAACTGTTTCTGCTCGGAACCGATCGGCTGGGCAGAGACCTCCTGTCCCGAATGGTCTACGGGGCGCGAATTTCGCTTACAGTGGGGCTTCTCGGTGTCGCAGTGAGCTTTACCCTCGGCATCTTGATCGGCGGCATCGCCGGCTATTATGGCGGTTGGACGGACATTCTTATTCAACGAGGTATAGAGGTCATCCAATCCTTTCCACACCTGCCGCTATGGATGGCCCTGTCGGCGATTTTGCCAGTGAGTTGGAGCCCACTCCTTGTCTATGTCGGCATAACGCTAATCCTGGGAATGATCGAATGGACCCATCTTGCCCGTGCTGTGCGGTCAAAACTGCTAGCGCTGCGGGAGGAGGATTTCTGTACAGCTGCAGTGTTGATGGGCGCGCGGCCGGCCCGCGTCATCGGCCGGCACCTTCTGCCGAGTTTTATGAGTCACTTGATCGCATCGGCAACATTGGTGATTCCGAGCATGATCCTTGGTGAAACTGCGCTGTCATTCCTCGGGCTCGGGTTGCGGCCGCCGATGACAAGCTGGGGGGTGTTACTAAACGAAGCACAGAATATCAACATTGTTGCCCTTTATCCTTGGTTGATGCTGCCCGTAGCCAGCGTCGTCATTACCGTTCTCGCCTTTAACTTTTTTGGCGACGGCCTGCGCGATGCAGCTGATCCTTATCACTGAGAGATTGGTCGGCACACGAGCGGCACATCGGTGGGCCCCGCTCTCCCTTTTACGTCGGCTCGCTTTTCGGGTTTTGCTGTAGCCCTGATATGCGTCGTCCCGGCGAAGGCCGGAACCCACGGCCGGAACCCACCCTTCCGCCTCTCGGAATTCTCACGCAATGTCTTACCGAAAATTATCCGCTCGTGCAGCGGAAGCCTGGGATCACGGCCTGCCCCACGGATCAAGTCCGTGGGCTGAAGGCCCACGGGGTGACGAGTGCGGAGGCGGCAGGCGGGATACTTACCCAGCCTCTTCGGCAACCTGACTGCTAAGGCGCCAACCTTAGCTGCCGAGGTAAGCCGGGTCATGTTCAATAGGAGCGACGGCAGTCGTTAAAAACTGCATTGGGGCCATTTGAACGTTCCACCCCGGACGCCGATTGCGGCGATAGTCCCGCATGCAAGGGAGTATGGCTTGGAGAAAGGCGGAATGCGCTCCGCTTTTTCGCCCTACGCTTGCCGCAACCCGGAGAAGGCGGCGAGCTTTTTGCGATCTTTGATCTGTATCAATGATTGCTTGAAGCCAGACTACTCTAATCTGTGCTGAAATTCTGAAACCGTTGCGTGATGGAAGACCCATGAGTGGCACTCCGACAGGCCCTCCGCGGAATTATCGATGGCCGCGATGTCTGCGGGAGACTTTCCAGCGGGGAGCGAATAAGGGTGAGATGCGTTCCTTGAAGCGAGATTATCGCTCGTTCCGTAACTTACGGTTCCATCGCGATACCATGCGTATCGCCTGCTCAAACGATTACGTCTACTTGGTATCGCGATGGCACCGTCAGCATTGGAACAAGCACCAACCTAGGCAGCCGTAATTCAGCAAAGCGAAGCCCGTTGGAAACGGCCTTTTCGCAGCACTTTAAGGGACTAACTGCGCGAGATGGTCCAACTGAGGGGCTAGCACTCTCGCCAGTTTTTCTCCTCTTGGCTTGGCAGGATAATTCACGTTGGGAAGCAGGCTTTCGCATATATCAAGGTGGCAATATTGCAGCAAATCCTGATAAAGATGCCCAATCCTGGCGAATGCAGAACCAAATTAAACCGGATGCGAAATACTGCTTCCGGTATCAGCCTGGAATCGTGCTGGCAAATCCACCCAATCTGACGAAGCATGCGCTACAACCAAGAAAAAAGGCGGCGATGGCCCCAACGCTGCATACAGCAAGCTGAACCTCTTCAACTGCAACGATCAGTATGATAAGGTAACGGGTCAGCATGGTACTCTTACAACCTGGCTTCGGGACCTGAGCAAGAATGGATCTTGGCAGAACGCAGGAAGTTTGCGTGAACAGTGGGATGCGACGGGACCTGGGTTGGGCAGTTGCCCCGCCACTGGCTCGCCGCTGACTATTACGTTGAACGACGGAGATCAAAACGAAGTTATTGCTGTCGATAAGGATTCTATAAATTGCGATAACAATCCTGTGTCCCTATCGGGCTAAAGCAGGTCGGCAACCGCTGCGGGAAGCCGCCGGACACGATTGGCGCCGCCGGGCAAGGTGCCTGTCTTGAGATGATCATAGGTGATGGTGGCGCATTCGACGGCGCGCCGAATAAGGTAGCCGTCCAGCCCGTCGGGCAGGTTGCGACGATTGAACCGGTAGGACCATTCCCGCAGATAGCGCGGCAGGTGCTTGGCGCTGACGCCGTGATGGGTGCCGACGAGCCAGGCTTTGATGTTGCTGAACAGGGTATGGATGATCGGGAAGAACGCGCCGGCATTGGCGCCTTCGCCCTGGACCACCGGCGTGTGCTTCAAATGCTCGCCGAGGCCGGCCGCACCACCGCGATACCCGCTAAACCCGTCGGTCAAGAGATGGGATTGGGCGGCAACGTTTGCCTTGAGGAAGGCGCCGAGTTCGGCGCCCGTCGCGCCGGCAGCACGGCGATCCGGGCGTTGCCGGCGAAGAACCCGTGCTGGCGCTGTACGGCATGGCCGTATTTTCCCTTCTTGTTCTGTGGCGCCGGCACCTTCTCGACCACGGCAACAACCAGGCTCTTGTTGGGGTTGGCGGTGCTGCGTCCGGGACTTGTCGGATCGCCCCGGCCGCCGATGAAGAGCCCGCCCCTGCGAAGGCAGGGGTTTCGTCCGCCTCGAGGAACCCGCGCAGCGGACGGGTTGGGTCTTCGCTCAGCCCGTGCCGCAGCTTATGCGCCATGGTCCACGCCGTCTGGTAGGCCACCGCCAGTTCCCGCTGCAGAAATTTGGCCGAGACGCCGCGCTTGTCGCGGCCCAGCAGATAAGCGGCAACAAACCACTTCATCAGATCCGTCCGCGTCCGATGAAACACCGTGCCCGCGGTGACCGATTCCTGCCGATGGCGTGCCGCACTCGTAAACCCGCGGTCGAGCCTTCAGCCGCCAAGCCACCCGCCCGCCGCAGCCCGAACACACAAATCCGCCAGGCCAGCGAAGCCCGGCCAAGTGCTCGATGCACCGCTCCTCTGTCCCGAACCGCGCCGCAAAATCCAACAGCCCAGCCATCCGACCCCCTCCCTGATCGACGGCCTATGCTACCTCAAGGCGAGGGGAGATTCCAGAACATCTAGTGAACCTGTCTCAACCGCACAGGGACACCGTGCAGAATAGCGGCCGCCGGGTTAGTTATCTACAATTCGTGGTTAATATTTCAAATAGGAATTGCAACTAGAAGAGAATGGCCGCACGATACTACCGGCATCGTTATGTCCCCCAACGATGCACATTCGCCTGTCGGACCGGCACGCCGGCAAGGCGGCAAGAGCCCCGGCCGTCCCCGGCCGGGGCTTTTCTGCCCGCGGCGAGGCTCCTACCAACCCAAAAGGTAGGGTTCGTCCCAGATCGCGGTGCGGATTAGCCCATCGGCGCGAACAAACCCCCGGTACATTCCTTCGGTGCTGAAGGGCAAGGCCAAATCCCCGTCTCGATCCACCGCTACCACGCCGCCTCGACCGCCGAGTGCAGCCAGCGCGTCGATCACGGCACGGGTGGCCTCTTGCAACGGCTGACCACGATGGCGCAATCGAGCCGCGATCTCAAAGGCGGCGCCATGCCGCATGAAGAACTCGCCGTGTCCGGTCGCCGACACGGCGCAGGTCGCGTTGTCGGCATAGGTGCCGGCACCGATGATTGGGCTGTCGCCGACTCGGCCGGGTGTCTTACCGGTCATCCCGCCGGTCGACGTGGCGGCGGCGAGATTGCCTTCGCGGTCACGGGCGACGGCGCCCACGGTACCGGCCTGGACCGCCGCTGGCGAGCCCTCGGCGAGGGCCTGCTGCAATTCCCGCCAACGCTCGTTTGTGCGGAAGTAGCCAGGTTCCGCAAATGTTACGTGCTGCTCGCGGCAGAAGGCGCAGGCGCCCTCTCCGATCAGCAGCACATGGGGTGAGTGGTCCATCACGGCACGTGCCCCTAAGACCGGGTTGCGCGGCCCGAGGATGCCGGCCACGGCACCCGCTCGGTGGTCGCGGCCGTCCATCACAGAAGCGTCCATCTCTTGGGTTCCCGCAACAGTGAAGACGCTGCCTCTTCCGGCGCTGAACAGCGGGTCGTCCTCGAGTGCGACAACCGACTGCGTCACGGCATCGAGCGCATTGCCACCGGCGGCGAGAATGTCGCGGCCGACGCTCAGCGCGCGGCGCAGACCCAGATGATACGTAGGCGCTCGAGATCGGGCCGCCGCGTCCTGTCGGAGCATTCCAGCACCGCCGTGCACGGCGAGAGCAAAGCCGGCGTCCGCTCTGGTTAAGGGACCGCTAGGCGTGTACATCGGCTAACCTCGAAGATCGTCGCCACTGGCCGCGCTGCAACCCCTACAGCATGAACCTGCGAATCCGGATGATCACAAGCGACTCCGTGCGCCTTGGTCCGCCCAGCCGAATGACCGTACGCCAATTGCTCCGGGTAGCATTGCTCGGCTTCGGTACATCGGTCGTCCCGCTGGATAGCGCGGTCAATATTGCTTTCCCCGATATCACCACACATTTTGATCTTCCGATCCAGATGATCCAATGGGTGGTTATCTGTTATGTGCTGACGCACGCCAGCCTGATGCTCGCCTTTGGGCGGGTCGGTGACATATTCGGGCACGCCCGCGTCTTTCGTACCGGGCTATTGTGGAATGGCGCGGCCCTCCTCTGCTGCGCCGTGGCGCCGAGCTTCGGCTGGCTGCTCTTTTGCCGGTTTCTGCAAGGAATTGGCGCCTCATTGATCCTCAGCTGCGCTCCTGCGCTGTTGACAAGCCTCTTTCCGGAAGACCGGCGGAGCACGGCGATCGCCGTATTCACGGCGATGCATGCGGTAGGTTCCGCAGGCGGCCCGCTACTCGGTGGCGTGCTTGTCGATATCTGGGGTTGGCCGGCAGTATTCTGGTTTCGTGCCCCGATCGCTTTGACGGCTCTCGCTTTCCTAAAAGGCCTACCGCCGGCGCCCCGCGGTGGCGCACGCGAGCCCGTCGACGTTTTTGGCGCCGCTTTGCTCGCGCTTGCGATCAGTACTGCACTGTTGTCACTCAACCAGCTGCAGCAGCTCGGGCAGCATCTCTTCATGCTGACCGTGCCCGGAATTGCCCTCGCCGCCGCCTTCGGGTTTATTCTCAGGGAGCGTGGCGCCGCCTGCCCGATCATTAACCCCAGCTTGTTTCGCGTCAGAGGCTTTGCAGCAGCGAACGGCGCCAGTTTCCTCGTTAATCTGACAAGTTTCTCGGTTCTTCTGTTCGCTCCGTACTATCTCGTTCGCCACACCGAATTGCCGCTGCCCCTGGCCGGCGCAGTGTTAGCTGCTTCCGCTGTCGGCTCGATCGCAGCATCCCCGGTGGCGGGAGCGTTGATCGAACGCCTCCCGGCGGCCTGGATCGCGGCATTTGGCGCCGCGCTTTCTGGGGTCGGCTTGTGTATGATCGGCGGTTGGGAAGCCGGCGCATCCGCGGTCGCGATGGTCACGACGCTTGGGGTGCACGGGTTTGGCGTCGGGCTCTTCCAAGTGGCCTATATGGTTGTGGTAATGGCGACGTTACCACGACAACACCGCGGAGTGGCGGGAAGTCTGACGATGCTGACCCGCACACTCGGAGTGGTGACCGGGGCGGCGCTGCTGACACTCATTTTCCACACTCTAGACGCTGCTGCGGTGGCCGACGGTGCTTCCCCGGAGGATGGGTTCATCGCCGCCTTCGGGAGCACCTTCCGTCTCGCCGGCGGGACAGCAGGACTCGCGGCGATCGTGATTGCGGTATCTTGCGTACGCCGTCGCTAGCTGCGGCCGCTGTTGTTCCCCTCTGGGACGTCACCGTCGCCGGCCAAGAACCTCTCAGCCGATCACGCTTCTTCGAGAGTGAAGCCGACCTTCAGAACGACCTGATAATTCAACTTGCCGGCATCGACTTGACCGCGGGTCTGCAGCACTTCGAACCAGCTGATCCCGCGCAATGTGCGCGATGCTCGGCCGACGGCGCTCTGGATCGCATCCTCGATGCTGGTGTCCGATGAGCCTGCAACTTCGATGATTCTGTAAACATGGTCGGGCATCGACGTCCTCCCTCGCGAACTATGTTGGAAGTGGGGCTCTGCGGAGCATTTCGTGCCGGCCCGCCAAAAATTAAAGCCCGGCAGCCGGTTCTTTTTCGACCGGACGCAGGTAATGCTCTGGTGCGGGCGGGGAGACTTGAACTCCCACGTCCTTACGGACAACAGATTTTGAGTTTGCCGCGTCTGCCATTCCGCCACGCCCGCCGCTCGGCGCTGCCGACTATATCCGCGCCCGGCGCGCGGTCAACGGGCGCAGGCCAATTTTGCCGGCTGCCGGCGACCTAGTTCCTCCCCTCTCCTACTACGATCATTTAGGGCTGTCGAACTCGTCCCGGGCCGCCCGCCCGCCGTCCCGGAACCCTTGCATAATCGAATTCTCTTGGGGAAGAGACTGAACAACGAACACCGCAGCGTAGACAATACCATAGGCGAGGACGTACGACCCGGTGTAGGCCATCCGCGAAATGCTCTTCAGAGCGGTGGCCCCCGCTTCACTCGCCGATTTTTCGCCTTGGCAGCATGCTCTGAAGCCGTCGCCGCGGCGTCCCGCATCGCCGCGGCGACCGCATGTAGCGGGTCTTCCTCGCCGGCGGCCTGGGGTGCTGAGTCAGCTTCCACAATATGCTCCTCAGCCTGCTTTGATCTGTCCTGATCCATCAGGCTAGCATGGGCTGACGAAAAGCGGCAAGGGAACGGCGGAGCGGCCATTGCTGTGCACGAGCGGCCACCCTAACATGACCATGGTTTGCGCGAGCCAAGCGGTGCCGAAATGCTTCGAATTGTGATCTCCTGTTGCGCAACGGCTTGGGCGCTTGCGGTGGTGCCGGTTGCCGCGGCTCCGCAATATGCGCAGTATTATCCGCCCCCAGGTTACGGGCGGCCGCCGTGCCAAGCGGTAACGCCTGGGCCGTTGCGCGGAGCCGCGCGGGGTGCGGCCGGCGGAGCGGTTTTCGGAGCGATCGGCGGGAATGCCGGGCGTGGCGCAGCGATTGGCGCTGGCATCGGTGCGGTCGGAGGTGCTGTCCGTCGCGGCACGGCACGCAGTTCCGGGTATTGCTATTAACGTTGGCCTGTGTGGTTGCCCGATGTTGTCGGAAAGAGGCGAGGCGAGAGATGAACCTCTGGCTCATACCCGCGCTGTTGGTGCTCGCGCTCGCCGCTTGCGCGCAACAGCCTCCACCGCAGACGCAGACCTCGGCGGCACCTCTACCAGCGGCAGCTCCGCCTGCGCCCAATCCGCCGCCGGTCCCTGCCGAAGCACAAATCGCTCCCGGGCGTTGGGATGTCGATCGCGTTCGGTGTTCGGATCTGCTCGGCGCCGCTGACGACGATCGTGCTGCCGCAGCGATGTTCTATTACGGCTATCTGGCGGCGAAGGCGGGCATACACGTCATCAATGTCGACAAGATCGACGAAAACGTCGGCAAAGTCATGAAGCAATGTGCCGCAACGCCGACCCTGACGGTGCCGCAGGCGTTTCGTCAGGCGCTCAGCCCGCGCCAATCGGCTAGCTGAGTCTCGCTCATCTCCTCCAACACCATTGAGCCCGAACGCGGTGCCCAATCGGCGCCGCCGGCGGGTGAAAGGAGCGCGTGAAGCTCATTCCGCTTCCGGTGGTCGGCGCGGCTGCAGGGTTGACGGCGATCGGGGCGCTCGTCGGCTACTTTGGTGCCGGCGCTGTGGTGCGATCGCTTCTCGCCATCGGCTGGGACGGGTTCGCGGCAATTTGCTCGATCCACTTGGGCTTGATTGCCGCTATGGGCCTCGCCTGGCGAGCCCTCCTTCCCGGCGCCTCCGCCTGGATTTTTATATGGGGGCGTCTGATGCGCGACGCCGGCTCGGAAGTGCTGCCGCTGTCCCAAATGGGAGGAGCCGTCCTCGGCGTCCGTGCGGTGAGCTTGGCCGGGATCGCGAGCGTGGTCGCGACGGCTAGCACGATCGTCGATCTCACCCTCGAGTTTTTCGCCAAAATAGCCTATACGGCGGTGGGTCTCGTTCTATTGGCGAATTTGCGACCCGACTTGCAGGTTACGCTTCCGATCACGATAGGCGTTGCCGCGGCCGCCCTGATCGCCCTCGCCTTCGTGATCGTCCAGCGTCACGGATTCGATCTGTTTGATCGTTTCGCCCGTGCTCTGGGACGCGGCTGGGCCGACCGCACGGCTGCCGGTGCTGCCTCGGTCCATATCGCGCTTGCCGGGACCTACAGGCGAAGGGCAGGTTTGTGCGGCGGCTTCTTGCTGCACCTGGCCTGCTGGGTCATGAGCGCTATCGAGGTCTGGATCGCGTTGCGCCTCGCCGGCACCCCGCTCGATTTCTCGGCGGTAATCGTGATCGAGAGCCTGGTCTATGCGATCCGTACCGTCGCCTTCGCGATTCCCAACGCTGTCGGGGTGCAGGAGGGCGCCTATATTATCCTCGGTGCCGCCTTTGGCCTGACACCGGAGATGGCGCTCGCCCTTTCGCTATTGAAACGGGCGCGCGATCTGGCGATCGGCTTGCCGGCGCTCGGCGCGTGGCAGGCCGTAGAGGGCGGTCGCTTGTGGCGGCGCCTGGCGCTGAGATCAGTCGCGTTCCCGGTCGTGAAATCAGTTGGCCGCAGGAGAGAAGATCATGGCTGAAGCGCTTCCTGTCATCTATTTGGCGAGGCATGGCGAGACCGCCTGGAGCCTGTCGGGCCAGCATACCGGGCGAACCGATCTGCCGCTGACCGAGCGCGGCGAAGCCAATGCCCGGGCGCTCGGAGCGCGGCTGCGCGGGTTGAGTTTTGCAAAAGTCTTCACCAGCCCGTTGCAACGCGCCGTCAGGACTTGCGAACTGGCAGGTTTCGGGGAGCAGGCCGAACCCGATCCGGGTATGGTGGAGTGGGACTACGGCCAATATGAAGGCCGCCGCACGGCCGAAATCCTGCAGGAACGCCCGAATTGGTATCTGTTCCGCGACGGTTGCCCGGGAGGGGAGAGCCCGCGGCAGGTGGGCGCGCGCGCCGACCGCGTCATCAACCGGATACGCGCCGTTCACGGCGACGTTCTGCTGTTCTCGAGCGCCCATATTCTGCGCGTGCTCGCCGCGCGCTGGCTCGGGCTCGAAGCGGCGGGTGGGCGCTATTTTTGGCTCGGGACCGCGAGTCTGAGCCTGCTCGGCTACGAGCACAACCTCGGCGAGCCGATAATTCGATTGTGGAACGACACCCGCCACACAGAGAAGGTTGATTGATGATAACCCCCGACCAGACCGTGTTCCTCGTCGATATCGACAACACCTTGCTGGACAACGACCACATCCAGGCCGATTTGAAGCGCCATCTCGAACGCGAGTTCGGCGCGGCGTGTCGCGACCGCTACTGGGCGATCCTCGAACAGCTGATGACCGAGCTGGGCTACCGGGATTATCTCGGCGCCTTGCAGCGCTATCGGGTCGAGCACCCCAAGGACCTCCATCTGCTGTCAATGTCCTCGTATCTGGTCGATTACCCGTTCGCCAATCGCCTGTACCCGGGAGCGCTCGACGTTCTCGAGCGGTTCCGCGGCTGGGCGCGGACGGTGATCCTGTCCGATGGGGACGTCGTCTTCCAGCCGCGCAAGGTCGAGCGCTCCGGCATCTTCGAGGCCGTCGAGGGAAACGTGCTGATATACATCCACAAGGAGGAGGAACTCGGGGATGTGGAGCAGCGCTACCCCGCGCGGCATTACGTTCTGGTCGACGACAAACCGCGAATTCTTGCCGAGGTAAAGAAAATTTGGGGCGACCGCGTGACCACGGTGCTGCCGCGCCAAGGACAGTTTGCCCATGCGCCCGATGCCGCTTCGTTTAGCCCCGCTGCGGACATGACGGTCGAACGCATCGGCGATTTGTGCACTTATGAGTTCCGCGACTTTCTGATCGGCTAATGCACCACCGCACGCGCGAGCTGTACCGCGCGTCTGAATAGGAGGTCTCAGATGCAACTCGGAATGATCGGCCTCGGCCGGATGGGCGCCAACATGGTGCGCCGCCTCCTTCAGGGCGGCCACGATTGCGTGGTCTTCGACATGTCGCCGGATACGGTCAATGAGATGGTCAAGGAGAGGGCGACCGGGTCGTCCTCGCTCGCCGACCTCGTCAAGAAGCTGGAAAAGCCGCGCGCCGTCTGGCTGATGGTGCCGGCTGCCGTCGTCGACAAGACGATCGCTGATGTTCTGCCGTCGCTCGAGCCGGGGGACATCCTGATCGATGGCGGCAATTCCTACTACATCGACGACATCAGGCGAGCGAAGGAGCTGTCGCCGAAACAGATCCACTACGTTGACGTCGGAACCAGCGGCGGCGTTTGGGGATTGGAGCGCGGCTATTGCATGATGATCGGCGGCGAGGCCGAGGTAGTCAGGCGCCTCGATCCGATCTTTGCGACGCTGGCACCCGGGAGGGGCGACATTCCCCGCACCCCGGGACGCGAGACAATGGGCGGCACCGCCGAGCAGGGCTACCTGCATTGCGGGCCGAATGGTGCGGGGCACTTCGTCAAGATGGTGCACAACGGCATCGAATATGGCGTCATGGCTGCTTACGCCGAAGGATTGGGGGTGCTGCGCTCCGCCAATGTCGGCAAGCAGACCCACGCAGCCGACGCCGAAACAACGCCGTTGCGTGATCCCGAGCACTATCAATACGATTTCAACTTGCCCGACATCACGGAACTGTGGCGCCGCGGCAGTGTGATCGCCTCGTGGCTGTTGGATCTGACCGCAAGCGCGCTCTCCAAGGATCACACTCTCACCGAGTTTGCTGGGCGCGTTTCGGATTCGGGCGAAGGACGCTGGACGATCAAAGCCGCCATCGATGAGGCAGTGCCGGCGCATGTCCTGACTGCGGCGCTGTACGAGCGTTTCAGCTCGCGCGGCGAGGCGGATTTCGCGAACCGCGTGCTCTCGGCCATGCGTTACGAGTTTGGCGGGCACATCGAGAAGCCGGCTGGGTAGCCGAACGCCGGCAGAAGCAACGTAGGCGGTCACCAGCCCGACCCGCCACAGTCACGAAGCCTTATTCGATCGGCGGCCAGCCCCGAAGCTGGTAAGCGCCGTCCCAGAACAGCCATTCGTATTGGCAGGCGCGGCGGAACGCCGCGAGCATCTGGGTGCGCGTCGCGGCTGTCGTGGCCTCAGAAGCGCGATCGCTGGCCGCGATGATCCTCTGCACGGCCTCGCCAAAGCGCTCGTCGGCATAGGTGTCGATCCACGCTCGGTAGGGGTTCTCTGGAGCGGCCTTGCGGGCTATCGCGCAGCCGACATCCCAGTAGATCCAGAAGCACGGCAACAGCGCCGCGACCAGGACTTCCCAGGGCTGGTGATAGGCCGCCGCTGTAAGGTAGCTGGTGTAGGCGAGGCAATCCGGCGCCGGCTCGGCTTCCGCCAGTACGGCTGGATCGACGCCGAACGTGCGCAGGTATTGCTCGTGGAGCGCTCTCTCGACCGCGACCGCTCCCAATGCCGACTGGCCGAACGACTGTAAGGTGCCGATGTCCGGCGCCTTGGCCGCGGCAATCGCCAACGCCCGCGAAAACTGGCCGAGATAGAGCGCGTCCTGGACGATGTAGTGCTGGAACCGGTCGCGTGCCAACGTGCCGGCGGCGAGCTCGGCATTGAACGGCAGCGCGTGGATCGCCTCTCGCAGGGATGCGGTGCGCCGCCAAGCTTCATCGGAAAAGGGGATCATTCCTTTGTCCTCTCATCCGATCGCCACACCGGATCAAAATGCGGCCGAGCCGGCCTCGCCTGCCCGTACCACGGAAGTGGTTTTTCGAAAATCGTAATCGCTCGCCACTGTGGTCAATCGCCCTACCAGCATTTCGAGTAGTCGCAGCTGGTGCACTGGTCGCAGCCCTCGATGCGGATCAGCGCGGCTTGACCGCATTTCGGGCATTGGGCCAAGCCGGCTGGGCGGGACCGTTGATCGGTGAGCAACCCATCGCCCGCAGCTGCCGCTTTGCGATCGGTCATTACGGCTCGCTGGCGCTTCGCCGGCAGAAAGCCGATCTCGATCATGTGGCGCTCGATCACATCGCCGATGGCCGCCAGCAGCGAGGGCACGTATCGGCCCTCCATCCAGGCGCCGCCCCGCGGGTCGAACACCGCCTTCATCTCCTCGACCACAAAGGAGACGTCGCCGCCACGCCGGAATACCGCACTGATCATCCGCGTCAGCGCAACAGTCCAGGCGTAGTGCTCCATATTCTTAGAGTTGATGAACACCTCGAAGGGGCGGCGCCGGCCGTCCTGGATGATGTCGTTCAGCGTGATGTAGAGCGCGTGCTCGCTGTCGGGCCAGCGGATCTTGTAGGTCTGGCCGGGCAGCGCCTCGGGCCGGCTCAAGGGTTGCGTCATGTAGACCACGCCGCCGGCCTCGAAAATGTCGGCGGGCCTTGGCGAAGGGGCCGATGGGGGTACCGGAAGGGGCAATTCGGGCTGGCGCGACGCAAATTGGGTGCTTGTCGTCTCTTCCCTGACTTCGAGCACCGCCCCGGTCACCTCGTTCGGACGGTAGGTAGTGCAGCCTTTGCAGCCGAGCGCATAGGCTTGCCGGTAGACGTCCTTAAAGCTGTCGAAGCTAAGCTCGGCGGGCAGGTTGATCGTCTTCGAGATCGAGCTGTCGACGTGCCTCTGCACCGTAGCCTGCATGACCACGTGATCCTCTGGCGACAGCACCTGGGCATCGACGAAATAGTCCGGCAGCGGCGCCAGCTCGCCCTTCAGGCGCCGAAACAGCCGGTGGGCGTAATCGGCGACTTCTTCCTCGCGGTGCGTGCCGTCGGGCATCAGCACGTTGCGCGTATGGCGAAAGCTGAACACCGGCTCGATGCCTGACGACACGTTATCGGCGAACAGTGAGATCGTGCCGGTCGGCGCGACCGAGGTCAGCAGCGCGTTGCGGATGCCGTTTTCGGCAATTTTCGCGCGCACTTCCTCGTCTAGAGCCGCCACAGTTTCGCCTGCGAGATAACGATCACGGTCGAACAGTGGGAACGACCCCTTCTCCGCGGCAAGTGCAGTCGAAGCGAGATAGGCCTCGCGCTGGATCGCGGCGAGCCAACTCTCGGTCGCGCCGACGGCGGCGGGCGAGCCGTAACGCAAGCCGCACAAGATCAACGCATCGGCAAGTCCCGTTACCCCGAGGCCAATGCGCCGTTTCTGGCTCGCCTCTTCCTGCTGCTGCGGCAACGGAAAGCGCGAGATGTCGATGACGTTGTCCATCATGCGCACGCAGTCGGGCACTAGCCGGCACAGCCGATCGAGGTCGAGGCGCGCCTCGGGCGTAAATGGGTTTTCGACGAGACTCGCCAAGTTGATCGAACCCAAGAGGCACGCGCCGTAAGGCGGCAGCGGCTGCTCGCCGCACGGGTTCGTGGCTGTTATCTGCTCGCAATACCAGAGATTGTTGCGGCGATTGACGCGGTCGATGAAGATCACGCCCGGCTCGGCATAGGCGTAGGTCGCCCGCATGATCTTGTCCCACAGCTCACGGGCCGGCAGTACCTTCGAAACCGAGCCCTCGAAGGAGAGCTCCCAAGGCGCGTTGTCTTCGACCGCCTTCATGAAGGCGTCGGTGACGAGCACCGACAGGTTGAACATGCGCAGCCGCCCGGCCTCCTTCTTGGCCTCGACGAAGTCCTCGATGTCGGGGTGGTCGCAGCGCAGCGTCGCCATCATCGCGCCGCGGCGATAGCCCGCACTCATGATGGTCCGGCACATCGCGTCCCAGACATCCATGAAAGAGAGCGGTCCCGAGGCGTCGGCGCCCACCCCTTTGACCGGCGCGCCGCGCGGCCGCAGGGTAGAGAAATCGTAGCCGATGCCGCCGCCCTGCTGCATCGTCAGGGCGGCCTCGCGCAGATGGGCGAAGATCCCGCCCATGTTGTCCGGGATTGTCCCCATCACGAAGCAGTTGAACAACGTCACCGACCGGCCGCTGCCCGCACCGGCGACGACCCGTCCTGCCGGTAGAAACTTGAAATCGGTCATCGCCGCGTAAAATCGCTCGGTCCACAGCCCGGGGTCGCCCTCGGGGGCGGCGAGAGCCGCCGCCACGCGCCGCCACGTATCCTCGATCGTCTTGTCGAGCGGCTCGCCCGAAGGCCCCCTCAGGCGGTACTTCATGTCCCAAATCTGCTGCGAAATCGACGCGACGACGGCCATGGACGACGGCTCCTCCCTATCCGTGCAGTGTACCATAGTTCTCTGTTTGTTCGATCAGACTTTCCTCGACGCTCCTGTCGTGTTACATGTGCTACATGGCGCCATCGACCCAGTCGCTCTACGAAGAAGATTTCTACGCCTGGACGCAGCAGCAGGCAGAGTTGCTGCGCCGTCTGCCGGTGGCCGACAACGAAATCGATCTCGAACACATAGCCGAGGAAATCGAGGATTTGGGACGCAGCGATCTCCGGGCGGCGCGGTCGCTTTGCCAGCACATCATCGAGCATCTCCTCAAGCTTGAGTATTCCGGGCTCGACGAGCCCGCGGACCATTGGCGGGACGAAATCGTCGAATGGCGCCTCCAGCTGGAACAGATCCTGACCCGCAGCATCGAAGCAAAGCTCGATCTCCCCGCGCAGTACCGAACCGCACTAAGGCTCGTACGCCGGCTCGAGCGAGACGTCCCCGGACTGATGAACCGCCTGCCGCCGGCATCCCCCTACACGCTCGAACAGATCATCAGCACGGGCGACGAGGACTGGTTTCCTCCGGCTCGCGCGCCCTACGCCTGAGCGGAGGTCCTGCTGCGCGCCGGCGCACCGATTTCGGACAGAGAGCCTGCCTTGTCACCCGCCTCTGCCTCACGCAGCAGTGCCGCGGTCGCGGTTTCGATCCGCTGCTCCAACTCGGCCATGACCCGGCGGCGGGGCCAGCCGGGCGGTATCGGCTCGAGGAATTCCAGGGTGATCCGACCGTGGCGCTTGACAAAGCTGCGCCGTCCCCAGAAGAGCCCTGAATTGACCGCGGCCGGGACGAGCGGCAGAGCCAGCGCCTGGTAGAGGGCGGCCACGCCGGGCTGATAGGGGAGACGCGCGCCAGGCGCGACCCGTGTCCCCTCCGGGAAGATGACGATCGGCCGCCCTTGGGCGGCGATCGGTCGGGCGGCCGCGACCAAGTGACGTAGGGCGCCGGCGCCCGCCTTGCGGTCGATCGCAATCGAGCCGGCGCGGGCCGCGTACCAGCCATAAAAGGGGAGCAGCAGCAGCTCGCGCTTCAAAACGCAAGCCGGGTCTTCGAGGACGACGGGGAGGATCAGGGCATCCCATGCGGATTGATGCTTCATCGCGATGATGCAGCCGCCGCGCGGGATGCGGTCGAGCCCGCGGATCTGGCAATCGAGGCCGACGATGATGCGGAGCAAGACGAGGACGCCGTGCGACCAAAACCGCCCGAATTTCATCGCCGCTCTCCGCGGGGCGAGCAGAAACGGCAGACCGATCGTCCCCACGATCGCGGTCCAGGCGAAGAACGCGACATTGAACGCGAGGGCCCGCGCCCACTTCATCTCCGGATCTCGGCTTGGCCGGCGGGTACCAGCCCCTCGATAAGGGGGCGAGCGAGGGACGCTAGATACTTGCCATATTCGGTCACCAGCAGCATGACGGTTTCGCGCCGCGCCCACCAATGCTGGTGAGCGATCTGGTCGGGGAAGACCGGATGCGGAACAATCTCGATCTTCGGCATGGCACGGTCGAATTCCAGGAGACTGCGCCGCATGTGATACCAGGCGGTAACGAGCCGCAAGCTATGGAAGCCCTCTTCCCGCATCCACTGAGCCGTCTCGTCCGCATTGCCGAGGGTGTCGCCTGCCCGGTAGCCGAGCACGACGCAGCAGGAAGTCCACTCCAGACCGTCGCCCGAGCTGCGGAGGAGTTCCTCCAGGTCGACGTGCTGATTGACGCCCGAAACAAGAAGCTTGCGCCCTTTTCCTTCGCGCAGCAGCGCTATGCCGCTATCCAAGCGCTGACTGCCGCCTGTGAGCACGACAATTGCGTCGGTGGGCTCCGAGTGGGATTCGGCTGATGGCGCGGTCGTGAACCAAGCAAAACCGGCGAGGCACAAGACGAGGAGCCCGGCAGCAGCGATCGCTATTCGGCGCACCGCGCCCCATAGCACATTGGTGACCGGCCTCACGACTTGTCCCAAAGCTGGCGCAGCACGGGGACCCCCGCCGTCACCGTCGCGGGATCAGCCGGTGACCGCCCCGGTGATCAGCGGGCCGAACAGCTGCCACCGCTCGCCGTCGAAGCGCGCCATCTGAATTTGCTTGACCGGCGCAAAATCCGTCAGGCTGGTATTGATCTTGATCCCGGGCAACAGCATCGGCACCGTGAAGTCGTGCAGGTTGGCTGCCTGCTTCATGATGTTTTCGCGCGTCAGCTCGTCGCCGCATTGCTTGATGACTTGCACCACGGTCTGCGAAACGGAGGGGCCGTAGACATTGCCGCCGTCGGTCTTGTCGCCTTCGGGATAGTATTTGTCCATGAAGGCGAGCCAGTCCTTGTAGCCCTGATCGTCCTTCCACTGCGGGTCGGTCGGATCCTTAAGATAGAAGTCCGTCACGAGATCCTTAGCGTATTCCAGGCCAGCCGGCTTCAGAGTGGCGGCGACCGAATTGCCGATGCTGCTCAGGACGTGGAGGGGCTTCCACTCGATCTCGGCCGCCTTGCGGATCGCCTGCGCGGCGAATTTCGGGATGCCGGTGTTGACGAACACATCGCAGCCGGCGGCCTTCATGCCGATGACCTGCGAGTTGACGGTGGGGTCGGTCGTCTCATACGCCGTCTCGACGACGAGCATCGATTTTGCCTTGGCGCCCAAGCCGTCCTTGAGGCCCTTAAGATAGTCCTTCCCGAAATCGTCGTTCTGATAAAGCACGCCGATTTTGCCATCGGGTTTGTGTTGCATAATGTAGGCTGCGTAGACGCGGCCTTCGCTTTGGTAATTGGGCTGCCAACCGATCGTCCAGGGATGGTGCTTGGGGTCATCCCATTTGGTGGCCCCGGTGGCGACAAAGAGTTGCGGCACCTTTTTGTGGTTCATGTAATTCCAGATTGCCGAGTTGGTCGGCGTCCCGAGCGGCGTGGCGATCAACAGCACCCCGTCTTGCTCGACCAGCTTGCGTACCTGCTCGACGGTCTTCGGCGGACTGTAGGCGTCATCGTAGGAGATGAAGTCGATCTTGCGCCCGTTCACCCCGCCTTGGTCGTTGACCATCCGGTAAAAGGCGGCCATCGCTTTGGGGATCGTGCCATATGACGAGGCCGGCCCGCTATAGGGGCCGGTATTGCCGATCTTGATCTCGGTGTCGGTGACGCCGGGACCGTATTGCTTTGCGGCGCGCGCCGGCAAAGCGGCGAATGCCAGTACGCTCGGCGCCACGGCCAGGATCGAACGTCGGGTGATGGGCTTCAACTCGACCTCCCTCGGGTATGCGTTGCTCGGATGAGTGCCAGCCTGGCGGCGAGAAGCCGAGCGAGCCCGGCGGCACCGGACGGCATGACGTAGATCACCAGCAGCAAAATGACGCCGTAGACGGCCCCGGCGAGCCCGCGCGAGATGCTTTCGGCAATGTTGGGCACGAACAGCACGAACAAGCCGCCGACCAGACACCCCGGGATCGAGGCTACGCCGCCGATGACGAGGCCGACCAGCAGCGAGACGGATAAGAAGAAAGTGAAGCTGTCGGGTGCTACGAATTGGACCGCGATCGCGCCGAGGGCACCCGCTACGCCAGTATAGAGCGCGCTGACGCCAAACGTCAGCGTCTTGTAGAGCGCCGTATTAATGCCCATCGCCGCCGCCGCGAGCGGGTGATCGCGGATCGCCATTATCGCCCGTCCGGTGCGGCTTTTGACCAGGTTCGCAGCACCGGCAAACATTAGCAGGAGCACCGCCAGAGTGAAGTAATAGAGCCACTGATCGGCGCTCAGCGGCACGCCGGGAGGCGGGTCGGGCTTCAGGATGGCAATGCCCTGGACACCCCCGGTCAGCGGCTCGAGCGGGCGAAATTTCAGGATCTGCGGCATCGCCGTCGCCAGCGCAAACGTGGCCAGCGCTAAATAGAGGCCTTGCAGCCGCAAAGCCGGCAGCCCGAAGAGAAACCCGACCACGAAGCACAGCACCCCCGCGCAAGGCAAGGTCCAGTAGTAGGCGAGATCGGCCTGGTCCATCAGGATCGCCGCGGTGTAGGCGCCGATCCCGTAAAAGGCGCTGTGGCCGAGCGAGAACTGGCCATTGAAGCCGGTCAGCAGATTAAGACCGAGGATAGCCAGGCCGTAGATCATCACCAGGGTCAGCTGAAAGGTGATGAAGCTCGTCGTCGACAGAGGAAGCAGCAGACCAATGACGATCGCGCCGCCGATCGCGATATGCCGGGGAGACGGACGGGCAATCGCCGCTGCCAGTCGCGTCCCATGCGTCGGGAGGGCCGTTTCGTGCGGCGGCATCGTCATACCCGGCTCACCACCGCTCGCCCGAAGACGCCGGTCGGTCTGACCATCAGCACCGCGACGATCAGCACGAGGGCGATCGTCAGCTTCAATTCGCGGCCGACATAGGGAATAAAAGTGCCGGCGAGGTTCTCGATCACGCCGACGGCAAAACCGCCGGCCACCGCGCCGCCCGGGCTCGACAGCCCGCCGAGAACGGCTCCCGCGAAGCCATATAGAAGAACGCCCAGCATCATATTCGGCTCGAGGAACACGACCGGAGCGATCAGCATGCCGGCGACCGCCCCGACCGCCGCCGACATGCCCCAGCCGAGCGCCAGCATCCAGCCGACGCGGATGCCGACGAGCCGCGCCGATTCCGGGTTCGCCGCGGCGGCGCGCATGGCGAGCCCGAGCCGCGAGCCGCTGAAAAAGAGATAGAGCAGGCCCAGCATCACTAAGGTTACCCCGATCATGCCGGCCTGATGGGTGCTGATCAGGTTTTGGCCGAAGAGCGGAGCCGTGCCGAACGGCGTCGGGAAGGTCTTGATCGTGAAATCCCAAATCTCGCCGGCGGAACTGTTGAGGATGCCGTAGAGCGCGATGAAGGCGACGAGCTGGCTGAGGATCGGCGCGTTGCGGATCGGCTTGAACAGGATCCGCTCGATCGCGATGCCGCCGACGAAGGACAACAAGACCGCGCCGACGAAGGCGACCCAGTAGGGCTGACCCCATTGGATCATCTGCCAGGCGAGAAAGGTCGAGAACATCGCCATTTCGCCTTGCGCGAAATTGAGATGGTCTATCGCCTGATAGATCATCACCACAGCCAGCGCCATCGCCGCGTAGATCGCCCCTGTCGCAAGCCCCGCCATCAGCTGTTGCAACAGCAGTTCCATCGCGGCCTTAGTATCCCAGATACGAGCGGCGCACCGCTTCGTCTTTGCCGACCTCTTGCGCGGGGCCGGCCATGACGATGCGCCCGGTCTCGAGCAGATAGGCATGCTCGGCGAGGTCGAGCGCCAGTGCCGCGTTCTGCTCGACGATCAGCATGCCGACACGACGCTCGCGATTGAGCCGGCGCAGGTTCTCGAACAGCTCCTCGACAACGAGCGGAGCTAAACCAAAGGACGGTTCGTCGAGCAGCATCAGACGCGGCCGCAGCATCAAGGCGCGGCTCACCGCCAGCATCTGCTGTTCGCCGCCGCTCAACGTCCCGGCCTGCTGTCGGCGCCGCTCTTTGAGGCGCGGAAACTCGGCATAGACCTGTTCGAGATCGGCGGCGATCCCGCTATGATCGCGGCGTGTCATGGCGCCGAGCCGCAAATTCTCCTCGACCGTCATGCGGACAAAGGTGCCGCGCGCTTCCGGCACATGGGCGATCCCGAGACGGACGATATCCTCGGTCGCGCGACCGGCGATCGATTTGCCGTCGAAGCGGATTTCGCCGCTCATCCGCACCATCCCGCACAACGCCCGCAAGGTTGTCGTCTTGCCGGCGCCGTTGGCGCCGAGCAAGGTGACAATGCCGCCTTCGGCAAGCGTGAAATCGAGCCCGTGCAAGGCTTGGCTCTGGCCATAAAACGCGCGCAGCCCACTCACCTCGAGCATCATCGGACAGTACCTTCGTGCCCGCTGCCCTTGGCTTTGCCGAGATAGGCGCGGATCACCTCCTCATCCTGCTGCACCGACGACGGTGGGCCCTCGGCGATCTTCCGGCCGAAATCGAGCGCCACAACCTTGTCGGAGACCGACATGACGAGGTTCATGTGATGCTCGACGAGCAGGATCGTGATCCGCTGGTCATCGCGAATGCGCCTGATCAGCGAGCCGAGTTCGCCGACTTCGTCATGGTTGAGCCCGCCTGCCGGCTCGTCGAGCAGCAACAGTTTCGGGCGCGCTGCGAGGGCCCGCGCCAATTCCACGCGCTTGCGGGTGCCGAGCGGCAGACCATCCGGAGGATGATTAGCTACGTCGCGCAGATCGAGCATGTCGAGAAAGCCCCAGACCGTCTCTTCCAGCGCCCTTTCCTGCCGCCGCACCCACGGCAGATGCAAGGTGTCGCTGAGGAAGTCGCTGCGGCAGCGGGAGTGGCCACCGATCCGCACATTGTCGAACACCGATTGGTGCGGGAAGAGGGCGAGGTTCTGGAAGGTGCGGGCAATCCCGATCTCGGCGATGCGGTGCGGCGGGCGGTCGAGCAGCGAATGGCCGTCGAATAGGATATCGCCGCGATTGGGGGTGTAGAGGCGGCTCAAGCAGTTGAACAAGGTAGTCTTGCCCGCGCCGTTCGGGCCGATCAGGCCGAGTATCTGGCCCTCTTCGAGGTCGAAAGACACGCCGTCGAGCGCGATAATTCCGCCGAAGCGCAAGGCGACGTCTCGGACTTCGAGCAACGTAGGGCCACCCGCTCGGCGCGCTTCGGGCATTATGTGCTTCTCGGCATCTGTTGGCCGCGAGCGTGCCGACCCCTAGTTTTCGAGTCAAGCTGCGGGCCGGCGCTGGACGGGCGTGATTCTGGCCCTTCATCGACCGGGCGGATGGGTCTACTCTCAAACGTTTGGCAAGCGGGAGGTGGGGATGGGCAATATCAACGCCAGCGTCGACCTCCGCCGGGACGGCGAGATCGCGATCGTCACCGCGGACAACCCGCCGGTCAACGCGCTGAAGCACGAGGTTCGCGCCGGGCTCACCGAGGCGCTGCGTCAGATCCGCGACGACCCAGCGGTCAAGGCGGTGGTGATCGCCTGTGCTGGACGCACCTTCTTCGCGGGCGCCGACATCACCGAATTCGGCAAGCCGCCGCAGGCGCCGGGGCTCGGCGAAGTCATCGCCGCGATCGAGGCGATGCCAAAGCCGGTCATTGCGGCATTGCACGGGACCGCACTCGGGGGCGGCTTCGAGCTGGCGCTCGCCTGTCATTTCCGCGTCGCCGTTGCCGGGGCGCGCGTCGGCCTGCCTGAGGTCAAGCTCGGCCTCCTGCCCGGCGCCGGCGGCACCCAGCGCTTGCCGCGCCTAATCGGGCCCGAGAAGGCGCTCAAAATGATCGTGACCGGCGACCCGATCGAGGCGCGCGAGGCGCTGGCCGTCGGGGTCGTCGACGAGATCGTCGAAGGTGACCTAACTGCCGGCGCAGTGGCTTTCGCGCGTCGCGTCATGGCGGAAGGCAGGCCAATGCGGCTCGTTCGCGACCGCGAGGAGAAGTTAATCGGCGAGGGTTTTGCCGATGCCGCCGAGGCATTGACCCGAAGGCTGCACGGCCGCGATGCGCCGGCCGCCTGCGTCGAAGCGGTGCGCAACGCCATCACGCTGCCCTTGGAGGAAGGGTTGAAACGCGAAGGCGAGTTGTTTCGCAAGCTCGTCACCGGCGATCAGTCAAAGGCGCAGCGCCACATCTTTTTCGCCGAACGGGAGGCGGCGCGCGTGCCGGGAATCCCGCAAGGGACTAACCCTCGGCCGGTCGTGTCGGGCGCAGTCATCGGCGCAGGCACGATGGGCGGCGGCATCGCCATGTGCTTCGCCAACGCTGGGATCCCGGTCACCGTCGTCGAGACCGGTCGCGACCTGTTGCAAACGGGCCTCGACCGGGTCGCCGCCAACTATCGTGCGACGGTGTCGCGCGGTGGGCTCGCTGCCGACGAGATGGAGCGCCGGATGGGTCTGATCAACGGTGTCACCGAGTTCGAAGCGGTCGGCTCGGCGGACGTCGTGGTCGAGGCGGTGTTCGAGGAGATGGACCTCAAGAAGCGGGTGTTTGCCGATCTCGACCGGGTGGCGAAGGGGAATGCGCTGCTCGCCACCAACACCTCGACCCTCGATGTCGACGAGATCGCGCGGGCAACGAAGCGGCCGCAGGATGTGCTCGGCACCCATTTCTTCAGTCCGGCGAACGTGATGCGTCTATTGGAGATCGTGCGCGGGACGGCGACCGCGCCTGATGCTCTCGCCACTGCGGTCGCGCTCGGCCGGCGCATCGGCAAGGTGCCGGTCACCGTCGGCGTGTGCTACGGCTTCGTCGGCAACCGCATGTTGACTCGCCGCTCCGTCGAAGCCGAGCGGCTACTGCTCGAAGGTGCGCTGCCGCAGGAGGTCGACGCCGCCGTCACCGGGTTCGGGTTTCCGATGGGGCCATTTGCGATGGCCGATATGGCGGGGCTCGACGTCGGCTGGCGCATCCGCAAGGGGCGCGGCGAGCGCAACGAGATCGAAGACGCGCTGTGCGAGGCAGGCCATTTCGGCCAGAAGACCGGCCAGGGATATTTCCGATATGAACCCGGGTCGCGCACCCCGCTGCCCAATCCCGAGGTCGAGCGCATCATCGGCGCGGCGTCGGCCCGGCTCAACCGTGCACGGCGATCGATCCCTCAAGAGGAGATTGTCGAGCGCATGATTTTCCCGATGGTTAACGAGGGTGCCCGGATCCTCGAAGAAGGTATCGCGACCCGGCCCGGCGACATCGATGTGATCTGGGTCTACGGCTATGGCTGGCCGGTCTGGCGCGGCGGACCGATGTACTATGCCGATCAGTTGGGCCTGGCTCATGTCCGCGACCGGCTGAGGTTTTATGCCGAAAGCTTGGGGCACGAGAGTTTGCAGCCCGCTCCTCTAATCCGCCGCCTCGCCGCCGAGGGCCGAGGCTTTGCATCGTGATGCAGATCGTCATGCCTGGGCTTGACCCACCCCTAGATCCCCGTGGCCGGGCTTTGTCCCGGCCATCCACGACTTCCGGGGCCCTTGACAGAGAGTTGACAGAGAACTGTTGGGAAGACGTGGGTGGCCGGATCAAGTCTGGCCATGGGGACTATCGGTTGCGACGGTTACCGTAAATAGGGAGTTCGCCTAATGGATCTCCGCTTCACCGACGAAGAGCTCGCGTTCCGCGACGAGGTGCGGGCGTTCTTCCGCACCGCTCTGCCTGACAGCATTCGCGACAAGCTCGTCGCCAACAAGGGGCTCGCCAAGGACGACATCGTCACTTGGCAGCGCATCCTCAACGCCAAGGGGTGGGCGGTGGCGAATTGGCCCGTCGAATGGGGCGGCACCGGTTGGACTCCGGTTCAGCAATACATGTTCCAGCAGGAGCTGCAAATGACCCCGGCGCCGCAGCCGCTTGGCTTCGGCGTCACGATGGTCGGACCGGTTATGATCGCTTTCGGCTCCGAAGAGCAGAAGAAGCGCTTTCTGCCGCGGATCGCCAATCTCGACGATTGGTGGTGCCAGGGCTTTTCCGAACCAGGCGCTGGCTCCGACCTGGCCTCACTGCGCACCTCGGCCAAGCGCGACGGCGACCACTACGTCGTCAATGGCCAGAAGACCTGGACGACCTTGGCGCAGCATGCCGACTGGATCTTCTGCTTGGTGCGCACCGAGCCGGGGGCCAAGAAACAGGAGGGGATATCCTTTCTGCTGATCGATATGCAAACGCCCGGGATCACGGTTCGCCCGATCGTCACGATCGATGGCGGGCGCGAGGTCAACGAAGTGTTCTTCGACGACGTGAAGGTTCCAGGCGAAAACCTCGTCGGCGAGGAGAACAAGGGTTGGGACTACGCGAAATATCTGCTCGGCCGCGAGCGCACCGGGATTGCCCGGGTCGGCTTCTCCAAGGAGCGCATCAGGCGGATCAAGGAGCTCGCCGCGACCGAGCGCGCCGGCGACAAGCCGCTGATCGAGGACGAACGCTTCCGCGAGAAGCTCGCCGCGGTCGAGGTCGAGCTGAAGGCGCTCGAGATGACCCAGCTGCGCGTCGTCGCAGCGGAGCGCAGCCGCGTCGGCAACAAGCCCGACCCGGCGTCATCGATCCTCAAGATCAAGGGCTCGGAAATCCAGCAGGCGACGACCGAGCTGCTGCTCGAAATCGTCGGTCCCTACGCCATGCCGTACCAGCCCGAGCATGACGAGGAGGAGCGGTGGAACGAGCCGGCGATCGGACCCGAATGGGCCGGCCCCATAGCTCCCACCTATTTCAATACGCGCAAGGTGTCGATCTACGGCGGCACCAACGAGATCCAGAAGAACATCATCGCCAAGGCGATCCTCGGGCTGTGACAACGGTCGAGCCGAAGGCCCCTCACCCGCCTCGCTACGCTCGGCACCCTCTCCCGCGGAGCGGGAGAGGGGCTGGAAGTCGCACATCCCAAAGCCCCTCTCCCGCAGTGCGGGAGAGGGGGGACCCAGCCCGGGGGCTGGGTGGGTGAGGGCGGTGCGCGTCGAACAAACAGGGCGTTGAGCGATGGATTTCGATCTGACCGAGGAGCAGCGGCTACTCAAGGAGAGCCTCGACCGCCTGCTCGGCGACCGCTACGCGTTCGAGCAGCGCAAGGGTTACGGGGAGTCCCCGGAGGGCTGGAGCCGCGAGCTGTGGGCGCAATACGCCGAGCTCGGCCTGCTCGGGCTGCCCTTCGCGGAGCAATATGGCGGCTCGGCGGGCGGTCCCGTCGAGACGATGATCGCGATGGAGGCTTTCGGACGCGCCTTGGCGCTCGAACCGTTCTTTGCAACCGTAGTGCTGGGCGGCGGGTTCCTTCGCCATGGCGGCGACGGCGGGCAGTGCGCCGATCTTATTCCCAGGATCGCCGACGGCAGCCTGATACTTGCTTTCGCCCAGGTCGAGAGGCACTCGCGCTACGATCTCGCCGACATCTCGACGGCCGCGGTGCGCGATGGCGCCGCCTGGGTGCTGGACGGCGAAAAGGGTGTCGTGCTGCATGGCGACACCGCTGACAAGCTGATCGTCACCGCGCGAGTCGCCGGTGGGCAGCGCGACCGCGACGGTGTCGGCGTCTTTATCGTCGATGCCAAGGCCGCGGGGGTGTCGAGGCGCGGCTATCCCACTCAGGATGGTTTGCGTGCCGCGGAGGTCAGCTTGGCGACGGTGCGGGTCGGACCGGAGGGTGTGCTCGGCGAGCCTGGGGCCGCACTGCCCCTTGTCGAGCGGGTCGTCGACGAGGCGATCGCGGCACTGTGCGCCGAGGCGGTGGGTGCCATGGCCTCGATGCACGAGCTGACCGTCGAGTACCTCAAGACGCGCCGCCAATTCGGGCGCGAGATCGGCAGCTTTCAAATCCTCCAGCACCGCGCCGTCGACATGCTGATAGCCTTGGAGCAAGCCCGCAGCATGGCGATGTTCGCGACAATGATGGCTTCAGAGGAGAGTGCCGCAGAACGCCGCAACGCCCTCTCGGCCGCAAAGGTGCAAATCGGCCGTTCCGGCAGGCTGATCGGCCAGCAAGCGGTCCAGCTGCATGGCGGCATCGGCATGACCATTGAGTACAAGGTCGGCCATTACTTCAAACGCACGACGATGATCGACACGATGTTCGGTGATGCCGACTTTCATTTGCGGGAGCTCGCCCGCCGCGGCGCGTCGCCGGCCGGATAAGATTGAACGCCGAGGTGATACTCGCCTGCCCGGCTTGCCGCATCCGTTATCTCGTCGACGAGCAGGATCTGAACCGACCGACGGGCCGCATCTTGCGCTGCGCAAGTTGCGGCCACACCTGGCGCCAGCCCCAACCCCTGGTGATCCTCGACCGCGAGCCGACGACGCATTCCGTCGCGGCGCGCATCGAACCGGAGCTCGGCGTGCCGCCCAGACCTGGCCCCTTGTCGGCGCCAGTCCCACAACGGCACCCACGTCGGCGTTCGGCGGTTGGTCGGGTCATCCTCAGTTTGGTGCTTGCATCACTCGTCGTTGGCGTTTTCGTAGCTATCATCGCTCGCAGCGACGTCATAGCGATGTGGCCGGCGGCCGCCCGGCTCTATGCCTTGGTGGGCCTGCCGACAACATCGCCCGGGCCCAGGCTCGAGCTGGGGGAGGTCGTCCCGACGCGCACCGCCGAGGGACTGATCGTCGAGGGTGATATCACCAACGCCGGGAGCACGGCGCGCGAGGTGCCACGGCTTCGGGTGGCGCTGCGCGGCCCGGACGAAAAGGAGACCCAGTTCAAGATCATCGATCCGCCCAAAGCGCGGCTGGTGCCAGGCGAGACCGCGCATTTCAAAACCTCGTTCGACCATGCCGACGAGACCGCGACCGTCAAGGTGTCGTTCGCCCCACGCTAAGTTGCGAATGGATCATCCATAAAATAGCCTAATTGACGCCGTATACGAACGCCGATAGCGGCGCCCATGCAAATGGCCGAACCTTCTGAATCCACCACCTGGTCGCCCCGGTGTACGGCCTTGCCGCGCTGGGCCCTTTCAACCCGAAGAGGAGTTCCCGTTGCAGACCCGCTGCAGGTGCAGCGGGCCGTCATATGTCGAGCAACCATACATTGTAGGATGCTCGACCCGGCATCGGACACACGACCGGCAGGGTGGAAAAAAACTTGTAACGTTGGCGAAAAGCGGGCGCCCATGGCAGGAATGGGTTCGATTGTTCGCCCGGACAACAACAGGAAGCGGCCGCGGTGGGCGAACCATCTGAGTGCCTCAGCAGTAGGTAGGTGACCATGTCTGCCATTCTGTTTCGAAACGCCAACCTCATAGTCGAGGGGCACACAAGACCGCAGACCGGGTTCGATGTGCTGGTAAAGGCCAATTACATCGATTCGGTGTCTTCGTCCTCGATCGAGCCTGGCGATGCAGCCGTTATCGATGTTACCGGTAAGACCCTTATGCCGGGGCTTATTGACGCACACGCGCATATCACGGGACTTACGTTAAGTCCAAAAAACATTTCTTATCCTGCATCTGAGATTATCTTGGCTGCCGCAAGTTATTTGCGCAACAGCTTGATGGATGGGTTCACCACAATTCGCGAGGCTGGCGGCGCGGATTACTCGATCGCTCGACTATTGGCCGAGGGAACACTAGTGGGGCCGAGACTCTTCTACTCTGGTAAGGCGCTGACCCAGACGGGCGGAGGCGCCGATTTCCGGACGCCCAATGAGCTCATCGACCCATGCGGTCACATCAGTCCATTCTCCATTATGTCGGTTATCGCCGATGGAGTCGACGAGGTGCGTAAGGCTGCACGAGAGGAGTTGCGAAAAGGAGCGAGTCAAATCAAGTTGTTCGCGTCCGGTGGCGTCGTATTTCCGTCGGAGGGTCATTCGACGATCTACGAATATTCCGAGCCGGAATTGAAAGCTATTGTCGAAGAAGCTACGTCTCGTAGTACTTACGTGATGGCCCATGTCTATACGAACGATGGGATTAGGCGGTGCCTCCAAGCCGGGGTACGGTCCATCGAGCACGGCAATTTCGCTAGCGAAGAAACGATCGCGATGATGCCCGAGTACAGCGCTTATTTGGATCCCACGTTCGTTTCTCTTGTCCAACGCATCGAGAGCGCGAGCGAGACCGGACTTTCCGATGCGATCGTCGATAATCTCAAACGAACGGTATCTCGTGGAAAACAAGTCTACGAATGGGCCAGGATGTACAATGTTCCGATTGCTTTTGGCACCGATTTATGGGGACCGGAAGCGCAAGAATCCCAGCTCCGAGAATTTGAAATCAGAATGGAATTCAACTCTTCGGCTAATATTATCCGAGCTGCCACGATTACGAACGCGGCACTTCTGATGCAAGAAGGTAAGCTCGGCATTATTTCTCCCGGAGCCTATGCAGATTTGCTGGTGGTGGAAGGGGATCCGCTTGCCGATGCGCGGGTTATGCTGGATCCCAAGAAGAACCTCAAACTAATTATGAAAGATGGAGTAATTTATAAGAATGAATTAAACTGAAGGCTTATAGTTGTTATTTCTCCGTTGCCGGTAAGGCAACCCCATAGGTCGGGCGCAGGAGCCGTGAGATGCCCGAAGACGACCCGCTACGCCGCTACGCCGCCAATCTCCAAGGCGAAGTTGATAGCGCCGCCCTTTACCGAACCCTGGCGCAGAGCGAGGAGAACCCGCAACTGGCTCAAGTGTATCGGCGGCTGGCGGCGATCGAGGAGGCCCACGCCGAGTACTGGAAAGGCCATATCGCGGCGATCGATCATCGCGTTCCGAAGCTGCGTCCCGGCTTCCGGGCGCGCGCGCTCGGATGGCTCGCGCGCCGCTTCGGTCCGGCTTTTGTGCTGCCCACGGTCGATACCCTCGAGCACATGGACAGCGGCACTTATGACGCGCAGCCGGAGGCGGTTGCCGGCGGGCTGTCGGCTGCCGAGCGATCGCATGCCCGTATTATCAAGGCCCTCGCCGCGGGTGCACCGGGCGGGCTGAGCGGTGCCGCCCTGGCGCGCCTGGAGGGAAGGCACCGTGGCATGGGCGGCAACGCGCTGCGCGCCGCGGTGCTCGGCGCCAATGACGGTCTGGTCTCGAATATGAGCCTCGTCATGGGGGTCGCCGGAGCCGCCCTGGCGCCTCATGCGATCCTCGTCACCGGTCTCGCCGGGCTCCTGGCCGGCGCTTTTTCAATGGCTCTCGGCGAATGGCTCTCGGTCAATACCGCACGCGAATCCGCTCAGCGCCAAATCGCAACCGAGGCAGACGAGCTCGAACAGGTGCCGGAGGAAGAGAAGGAAGAGCTGTCGCTAATCTATCAGGCAAAAGGTTTGCCGGAGGATCTGGCCAAATCGCTGGCCGACCGATTGATCGCCAACAAGAAGACCGCGCTTGACACCTTGGTCCGGGAGGAGCTGGGCATCGACCCCGACGAGCTCGGCGGTTCGGCATGGACGGCCGCCAGCACATCGTTTTTGCTCTTTGCCGTGGGTGCGATCTTTCCGGTGGTGCCGTATTTTGCGTTGGCCGGGATTGCAGCGATCATCGCCAGCCTGCTGGCGAGTGGGGTGGCTTTGTTTCTGATCGGAGCAGGCACGACCCTGTTTACCGGGCGCAGCGTGGTGTTTTCCGGGATGCGTCAGCTGCTGGTGGGGTTCGCCGCCGCCGGAGTGACCTTCGGCATCGGCAAGCTGATCGGTATCGCCGTCACCGCGTGAGGCGTGCGCGGGCGAGAAACTCCGCCCGGGCGAGCCGACGCTGGAGTGCCAGTCGCTGGGTGACGGTGAGCGGGCGTCCCGCGCCGTTGAGGCGCCGGCCGTCGAACTCTCAGCCGACTACCGTCATCAAACAGCAGCAGATGATCGAGGCCGGTCTCGTCGAGCGTCCAACTGCGCACCGGCCCCGTGTCGATGTGGATGAACCCCGAATGCGGGTACCACCCAACGCCGCCCCGCTGCATTGCCCGGGCCGCATTCATTGCCTCGACGAGCTTCGATCCGAAGCTCACATCGAGCGCGCGGCCGTAGATGTGTTGGCTGTGCTCGGCCACTCCGAAAGTCGTGCGCGCGAGCATCGCGTTGGTTTCGGCCGTACGATAGGCGGAGAGAATCGTCGCGCTCGTCTCGCCGACCGAGTCGAGGACATCCGCAAGAAAATCGATTAACCCGACATCAATCTGGGTCTTTTCTCCGGAATGATGATCACGCAGGAAGACGCAGAGTTCTTCCATCACCCGCTTGATCGGGCCGCTGTCGTCGCGGTAGGTGCCCTCGAAGGTCTCGCCGGTGTGGATGTTGGCAAGACGCAACCGGCGCAGTGCCGGCGGCCGCGCAACCGCCCGCGCCGCCGATGGCCATGCCGCAGCCGCGGCAACATAAACGAGAAAACCACGGCGATCCATCCACCGTCGCCCGGTGCGGCTTAGAACCGTTTCAGCAGGCGCTCGATGTAATCGAGCTCGAACTCCGGGCGGAAGCGCTCGCCGGCGCGGCGGCGCAGCTCGTCCAGGATCTCCCGGGCCCTTTGCAGCGGATTCAAATCGGGGATCTTCACATCTCCCTGATCGTAGGTGCCGTTGCTCGACATCGGCCGACCGAGCGGATCGCGCTCAACCCGATCCCGCGGTGCGCTGTCGGTGGCGCCGACCTCGTCGCTGCCCGGATTGACGCTACCCAAGCGGCGCTGCATCTGCTCGGCGAACTCACGTGCCGCCTGCTGCAATTGATCGAGAGCGTCGGTTTGGGGCGCAATTGCCTCGCCCGGTTGCTGCCGTCGCAGCGCCTCGGCTGCATCGCGCATTGCCCGTTCGGCCCGCCCAAGAGGATCCGGTATGTCGCCGAACCCATCGCCGAGCCGACGCATCATGTCGCCGAGCATGCGCCGCAGCCCCTCTTGCTTGCCGGCAGCATCGCCGGTCTCAGAGGTCGGGTCCTGCGCCTCATTCCCCTGCTGGCCACGCTGACCCATCCGACCCTGCTGGGCTTGCTGCTGCGCTCGGAAACTACGGTCGAGCAGCTGCTGTTGGCGCTGCATGAGCTCGTGCATTCCGCGCATCATCTGTTGTGCCTCGCTCGAGCCGCGTTGCGGTGTCTCTCCTGGTTTCGCCAAACGCAGATTTTCGAGCATGTTTTGCAGTTGCGACAGGAGCTCGCGCGCCTGATCACGCGCCCCGTCTCGTGCGAGTTCCCGCGCCCGGTCGATCATGCGCTGGAGATCTCGACTGCTAAGTACCCGCGATGGATCGACGCTTTGCTCGGCCTGATCAGGGTTGCGCGCCAGATTTTCGGCGAGGGCCTGCAAATAGCGGTCAAGCGCTTGCTGCAGCTCGCGCATCAGCCGCTCGATCTCGCTATCGGGAGCGTTCTTGGCCAGCGCGTCCTGCAGCTCGTGCTGCAAACGTCGCATCTCACGCTCGGCCAACGACATGCTGCCGTCTTCGACGCGCGACGCGGTGTCCCACAGCAGCTGCTCGACTTCGGCAAAGGACTTCTCGTCGTCATTCAGTCGCAAGCGCTGCTCAGCGAGGCGGAGCCCGAGGAAGACGATCGTATCGTCGCGATAAAGCTGCGGTCGTTCGCGCAAATCGCTCAGGGTATCGGCCACCGCCGATCGCGCTCCAGGGTCAACTACCAGTTCCTTGCGCTGGTCGATGATAGCACGCGCGATCGGGTGGTTGAAAACGCGCTCCGGCAGTTTCATGTGGATCGGCTCACTCTCGCCAACCTGCCCCAGCGCATCAGTGGCAACGATCCGGATGTCGACCGGCAAACCCGCCCAAGGGTGCGGCGACAAATCGTGATAGCTGGTGGCCTGGGCTTCCTTGAGGTGCACTCCCGGAAGAGGTTCCTCGATTTCGATTGCCTCGTCGGGCTTGCCATTCTCGCGCCGGATAACTGCCTTTACGGCTTCGACGCCGTAGTCGTCACTTGCCTGGTAGTCAACGCGCAGCGTCGCGCGCGTGGTCGCCTCGGGCGATCTCGCGAAAGCGGCATTGGGCGGGTTGTCTGGAATGATCTCGATCGGCCAGCTGCCGAGGAAAGTGCCCGCCTGGCTCACTTTGAGCTGCTTGCCGACCGTGAGCGTAGCTGTAATCCGAAAATTCTGCTTGTCGACCGCGTCGAAATCACGGACCTCAGCGTCGGTCGCGAGCTGCGGCACGCCGGCGCCGCCATGCACCTGAGCCAACAGCGCGCTGCCGACCGGGACGCCGACAGTCTCTCCCATGCCTGCCCGTAAAAACTGCGGTGGCAGTCCGGTATACTCGGGGGGCGTAACCCAGATGTCGAGGCTCCCGGCAAGCGTCCCTGATCCTACAGGCAAGGCGGGCATGAGGGCACGCGTTAAACGATCGCGCCAATCGATGCCGGCGTCAATCATACCCAGCAGCAAAAATATGACCAATACGACGCGCAATCCCCAGAGATCGCGGCCGGCAAACCCAGCAGCGGGAAGACCGACCCGCACCCGCCGCGTCGCCAACTCCATGCGCCGGCGATGTACCTGCCACAGCTGTGTTGATTGCGTGTCGAGAGGGGCAGCAGGGCGATCGGCGAGCGCCTGCAGCGGCCGATGTTTGAGCCCGCTCTCCAGTTCGATCCGGCGCCGCGCTGCGGCTTGATCCGGGACTGCCACTCCACGGTTCGCCACAGCGAGGGCGATCACAAACGCCGCACCGAAGCCGAGCAGCAATGCGGCGTGGAGCATTCCCGGCAGGCGCGGCAAAAGATCGAACAAACCCAGCGCACAAAAGCCCCCGAGCACAGCGAGCGCGGGCCAGCAAGCAGGCCAGACGCGCTCCCACAACAAGGCGGCGCGGGCCATGCGGAGCCGGAGCCAGAACCGGGTCTCGGGGTTGGAAGAACGATCAGTCACGCCGCACCTCGTTTCCGTTCCGCCTCCGGTACCACCCCTGAGATCCAGGCCGGAACGGTATCCCAAGACAGCATATCATCATAGGTCGGCCGTGCCCGGATAATGTCGAAGCGTTGGCCAGAGACCAATACTTCGGGAATAAGCAGCCGACTATTGTAGGTCGAGCTCATGACCGCCCCATAGGCGCCTGCCCCGGTGAAGGCGATAAGATCGCCTTCGACAAGCGGCGGCATATCGCGATCGACGGCAAAAGTGTCGCCAGTTTCGCAAATTGCCCCAACAAGATCTGCGGGGGCGAGCACGGCGCCAGGCGCCGGGCAGCGCACGGGAATCACGTCGTGCCAGGCATCATAAAGCGCCGGCCTGATGAAGTCGTTCATTGCCGCGTCGACGACCACAAAGCGCTTGACGGCACCCTCTTTGACGAGAACCACTCGGGCGACAAGCAGCCCCGCCTTGCCTGAGAGGACTCGCCCGGGCTCGAAGGTCATGGCGAGATCGAGTGAGCTGAAAATCTCGCGTGCAAGCTGCGCATAGCTTTTCGGATCGGGCGGCGCTTCGGCTCGGTAGCGTATGCCGAGGCCGCCGCCGAGATCGATGCGGCCGACGGCAAGCCCCAGCGTCCGCAATTCTCGGACGAGTTCGGCGACACGAGTAAAAGCGCGTCGATATGGCTCGAGTTCTACGAGTTGCGAGCCGATATGGATGGCGAGCCCGACTGGCTCGATGCCGGGGAGTTCCTCCGCGAGGCGATAGGCGTCGACTACCGTTCCGAAATCGATCCCAAATTTGCTCTCTTTCTTACCCGTCGAGATTTTGGCGTGAGTGCGCGCGTCGACGTCCGGGTTGGCCCGAATTGCCACCGGTACAACTCGCCCCCATGCCGAGGCGACCTCGCTCAGGCAGCGCAACTCCGGCACCAACTCGACGTTGATCTGGTGGATTTCGGCAGCCACTGCCGCCTCCAGCTCCGCTCGCGTCTTGCCCACCCCCGAGAAGACGATCCGTTGTGGAGGTACCCCGGCGGCGAGGGCGCGGCGCAGCTCGCCTTCAGAAACGACATCCGCACCGGCACCGAGACCGGCGAAAAGGCGCAAGACTGCGAGGTTCGAGTTGGCTTTGACCGCGTAGCAAATGAGCGGCCCTTCTGACGCAAAGGCCTCGGCGAATTGTCGATACTGCCCGGTGAGGGCGGCCGCCGAGTAGAGATAGAAAGGCGTGCCCACAGCAGCTGCAATCCGCGAGACAGGGACCTCTTCGGCATGCAACTCACCGCCGCTATAGCGGAAGAAATCACTCACTTGGGTAAGGACGCGGGTAAGTTGCCGGCGCGCCGGGTGGCGGCTCCGGCGGTCCCTTTTTGCCGCATCCCGCCAGTACGAGGGAGAAGACGAGAGGCAAGAGCGCCAGATGCCAAAATTCGGGCCTCCGCATTCGCCTCTCGGCCTGCGGAGAAGGGAGTGGGAAGAAGTACACCCCGCCGGATCTGAGGCGTGCACTGAGCGTCATTCAAGAAACCTTCTCCGCGCTGCAGTGACGGCGGCACGAACACACTCCGGGGCCGTACCCCCGAAGCTGTTGCGGCTCGCCAATGAACGATCGGGATCCAGAATCTCGTAGACCGCTGAAGTTATCGCGGGTTCGATCGCCTGCATCTCGCTGAGCGGCACCTCAGCCAGGGCGCAGTTTCGAGCCTCCGCCCGCTGGACAATACTCCCGGTCACCCGATGGGCTCGGCGGAATGGTAGGCCGGCGACGCGCACGAGCCAGTCGGCGAGATCGGTTGCGGTGCCAAACCCGCGCTCAGCCGCCGCGCGCAAGCGCTCACGGTCGGGACGCAGGTCGCGCACCATGCCGGTCGTAGCAGCAATGCAAAGATCGAGCACGTCGGCGGCTTCGAAAACCGGAAGCTTGTCCTCCTGCATGTCTTTGCCATAGGCCAACGGGAGCGCCTTCATGACGGTCAGCAGCGCGATCAGCGAGCCGTTTAGCCGGCCTGTCTTCGCGCGGACGAGCTCGGCCGCATCGGGGTTGCGCTTTTGTGGCATGATCGAGCTGCCCGTCGTAAAGGCATCGCTCAACCTGACGAAGCCAAACTCGGCGCTGCACCAAATGACGATCTCTTCGGCGAACCGAGAAAGATGCATGCCGGCGATTGCCGCTGCTCCAAGGAACTCGATTGCGAAATCGCGATCCGAGACTGCATCGAGCGAGTTCGCCGCGGGATGGTCAAAGCCAAGCGCGGCAGCCGTCACATGACGATCGATCGGGAACGAGGTCCCAGCGAGCGCCGCAGCCCCCAGGGGCAACTCGTTGAGCCGGCGCCGGCAATCGGCAAGGCGGGAGCGGTCGCGCCCGATCATCTCGACATAGGCCATTAGATGGTGGCCAAAGGTCACCGGCTGGGCAATCTGCAGGTGTGTATAACCGGGCATTATCGTGGCGGCCTCGGCCTCGGCGCGGTCGATCAACGCTTGCTGCAGATCGCACATCGCCACCTCGATCCGGTCGATCGCGTCGCGCAGCCACAGCCGCAGGTCCGTCGCCACCTGATCATTCCGCGAGCGCGCGGTATGCAGCCGACCCGCCGGCGACCCAATAAGCTCGGCCAGACGGGCCTCGATATTCATATGGATGTCCTCGTGATCATCGCTGAAGACAAAGACCCCGCTTTCGATTTCCAATTTGATCTGATCTAGACCAGCCGCGATCGCGGCCCCATCTTGCGGCGATAGAATGCCCTGCGCGACAAGCATGGCGCAATGCGCCTTCGATCCAGCGATATCCTCGGCGTACAGGCGCTTGTCAAAATCGATCGAGGCGTTGATGCGGCGCATGACCTCCGCTGGCCCGCGGGCGAAGCGGCTGCCCCAGAGCGAATTCGTCGAGACGGCCGCATCGCCATCGGTCGGTTTTTCTGCCCTGGTCACCGGTGGTCGTCCCGCTGGGAGGAGGAGATGATAAGATGGTGCGGCACTGCCGCCGCACTGCTTGTGGTCGCTCTGGCGGGCGCCGATACCGTTGTGGAGAAGGGCGCGCTCCCCCAAGAGCGCCCCCGGCTCGGTGAGTTCATTCCCAACTCGCCACCAGTGCCGGCACCGACGATTTCGCTGGTCGACCTCTCAGGTAACACCGTCAGCCTTTCTGATTTCGCCGGCAAACTCGTCCTCATCAACCTTTGGGCCACCTGGTGCGAGCCTTGTCTGCGCGAGATGCCGTCTCTCGAACGCATGCAGTCGCGCCTCGGAGATAAGATCACGGTTGTCGCGATATCCGAGGATCGCGGCGGCAGTAAGACCGTGGAGCCGTTCATCGACAAGCTCGGGCTCAAATCATTCAAGACCTATCTTGACCCGAAGAGCGAGGCCGGGCGGGCCTTCAAGGTCGCAGGCCTACCGACCAGCCTTCTGATCGATCGGGATGGCAGGGTGCTCGGCCGAGTCGAGGGAGCGGCGGAGTGGGATTCACCCAAGCTGCTGGGATTCCTGAAATCCGTTATCGGCGGTGGCGAAGTCATCAAAGCGTCGTTCCGTAGAGTACGTCCTTGAGGAAGGCTCCGCCCCGCCGCAGCCCATTCTCGTCGATCGAATGGCCGACCCCGGGGCAGGTCAGCGTATCAACAGGGACGTCTGCACCCTTGAGCGCCACTTCCGCCGCGGCGAGCAATTCGTAGGGGACGAGGGGATCATCGGTGCCGTGGACGAGCAGGGTGCGGGGACGCGACCGCAGTTCGCTTGCCAAAAGTCCCGGAGCCAGCAGCCTGCCCGAGAAGCCGACAATCCCGGCAGCCGGCTTCGCACGGCGCAACCCGACAAAGAGCGACATCATCGTGCCCTGGGAGAACCCGACTAGCGCCAGATCGCCGTCATCGAGCGCCCTCTCCGCCAGCGCGTCGTCGATGAAGGCGTCGAGGAGCGGTGCGGCCGCGCGGACGCCGGCCAGCACGGCAGTGGGACTGCGATCTTGTGTACTGAACCACTGGTAGCCGTAGGGCGCCATGTCGCAGGGGAACGGCGCGTTCGGCGCGACGAATTCCGCCGTTGGCAGCAGTCGCGCCCAATAAGGCGCAAGCCCGATCAGGTCATTGCCGTCAGCCCCCAGCCCATGCAGCAAGATGACAAGACGGCCTGGCTTGCCGCCCGAAGCGGGCGGGCGGGACGGTCCCCGCAGGGCAGGCATCATCGGTACGGCCTCTCGACAGCCAAGCTCAGTCCCTTACGGATACCCCGGATGAGGCGCCGCTGTCACCCGTGGCGGAGTCGAGCATGATCTCGTGGCCCACGGTGACGCGGTTTGCGCCAAGCCCCACTGGTTACCTGCATCTCGGTCATGTCCGCTCGGCGCTGGAAGGCTGGCGGGCGGCGCAAAATGCCGGGGGACGTTTTCTGCTTCGCCTCGAAGATATCGACCAGACCCGTTGCCGCGATGAGTATGCGACCGCCATTATGGAGGATCTCTCCTGGCTGGGCCTCATATGGGACGGGCCGGTCCGCAAGCAGTCCGAGCATTTCGAGGACTACCAGCGCGCACTTGATCGGCTGAAGGCGATAGGCGTGCTCTATCCGTGTTTCTGCACGCGCCGCGAAATTAAGCAGGAGATCGCGCGGGCCGGCGGCGCGCCCCACACCCAGTCAGGACCGCCTTACCCCGGAATTTGCCGCGCTCTCAGCGCCGAACAGCGAACCGAAAAGCAGCGCTCCGGGCGCGATTACGCGCTGCGGCTCGATCTCGATCGCGCCCTGGCACGCACCGGTACGCTCGACTGGTTCGAACACCGCGAGGACGGGCCGCGACAACAGTTGGCGGAGCCGGCGCTCCTTGGCGATGTCGTTCTCGCCCGCAAAGACGTGCCGGCGAGCTATCACCTCGCCGTGACGGTCGATGATGCGATCCAGGGGGTCACCCTGGTGACCCGCGGTGCGGATCTGGCCGCGGCAACACACATCCATCGGGTTCTGCAGGCGTTGCTCGGCTTACCGACGCCACGATACCGACACCATGAGTTACTGACCGACACGACCGGACGGCGTTTGTCCAAGCGCGAGGGTGCACCAACGATCCGCTCGATGCGCCAGAGCGGCATAAGCGCGAAGGAGATCCTCGCGCGGGCTCTTGACTTATCGGCGGCGAAATAGAGCACTGTGGCAGAACCTGCGTTACGCAGAAATTGCTTATTTTCCGTGTAGCCCGGTTGTTGATCGCGTATGATCGTGTAATCTGACGGTTTGATCCGCTGCTTTTGCGAGAGCAATCGATCAAAGATGGCGATGCACCAGCAAACCCGACGGCCCGGTCGCCAAAAGGGCGACAAGCCGAACCCGATAGATGTCCACGTCGGCTCTCGCGTGCGCTTGCGCCGCAACATGCTTGGTTTGAGCCAGGAAAAGCTTGGGGAAGCGATCGGTTTGACTTTCCAACAGGTCCAGAAATACGAGCGAGGCGCCAATCGCATCGGCGCCAGTCGCCTGCACGATCTGAGTCGCGTTCTGGACGTCCCAGTTTCGTTCTTCTTCGACGACATGGACCCGGTGCGAGCCCCGGCGATCCCTGCAGGTTTTGCCGAGCCCGCTGTCGAGGCGTTCGATGCCGATCCCTTGCGGCGGCGCGAGACGATCGAACTGGTCAGCGCCTATTACCGGATCGACGATCCGGCGTTGCGACGCCGTCTGTTCGAACTCGCCCGCGCGCTGGCCGTTGGAGCCGATCGTTCGGAAGCAAGATAGCGAGCTTATCGCGAGGGCGGTCGAACGAAGGTGGGTAGCCGTAACCGCCGTCTTCGGGGATGTCATCAGCCCCACCATCACTAGTGAGGAAAGGCACACACTTGGCCAGCCGCGATTTTGTGTTCACCAGCGAATCGGTGTCAGAAGGTCATCCCGACAAGATTTGCGACCGCATCTCCGATGCGATCGTGGATACCTTTCTTGCAGCCGAACCGCAGGCGCGTTGCGGTGTCGAGACGCTGGTCACAACAAACCGTGTGGTGCTGGCCGGTGAAGTGCGCGGTCCAGCTTCGATCACCAGCGAAAGGCTGATCGAAGTGGCACGGCGCGCCATCCGGGAGATCGGGTACGAACAGGAGAATTTCCACTGGCAGCGCGCCGCAATCGAATGCTTGATCCATGGTCAATCGACCGACATCGCGCAAGGCGTCGATGCATCGGGCAACAAAGACGAAGGCGCGGGCGATCAGGGCATGATGTTCGGGCACGCGTGCAGCGAGACGCCGGAACTGATGCCGGCGCCCATCTATTATGCGCATGCGATCCTGCGCTCGCTGTCCGAAGCGCGGCATGCTGGAAACACACCTTTGTTGGGACCTGACTCGAAAAGCCAGGTCACACTGCAATATGTCGATGGCAAGCCGGTACGAGCGACCAAGATTGTCGTCTCGATCCAGCATTCCGATCGGATCGAGAGGGAGGAGGTTCGCGAAATCGTGCGGCCGCATGCCCTCGCCGTCCTGCCCGAGGGTTGGATGTGCGACGAGGAAAATTTTCTCGTCAACCCGACTGGCCGCTTCGTGATCGGCGGTCCTCATGGTGACGCCGGCGTGACCGGTCGCAAAATCATCGTCGACACCTACGGTGGTGCGGCGCCGCATGGCGGGGGGCGTTTTCGGGCAAGGACCCGACCAAAGTCGACAGATCGGCTGCCTATGCTGCCCGCTATCTAGCAAAGAACGTCGTCGGTGCGGGGCTTGCCGAGCGTTGTACAATCCAGGTGGCTTATGCGATCGGGGTTGCCAAGCCGCTGTCGTTCTATGTCGACACCTGCGGGTCAGTCGATGAGCAGAGGCTGGCTGCGGTGCTGCAGGAAATAATGGATCTGTCGCCGCGCGGCATCCGTACGCATCTCAGCCTGAATCAGCCGATCTATGCGCGCACGGCGGCCTACGGCCATTTCGGTCGTGTGCCAGAGCCCGACGGCAGCTTCTCCTGGGAGAGGCTGGATCTCCTTGAGGAGCTGCAGCGCGCCTTCTGAGGCGTTGGCTGTCGGGGCGGCACGGAGCCCGCTTCTCTACGGACGGCGCCGCGGGCGGGCGCTCCGGTCGGGGCAGCAAGCCCTGATCAGAGATTTCCTGCCGCAGATTGCGCTAACGATTCCGGTGTCCGGCGAGCTCGCTCCCAGCAACCTCTTCGGTGCCCAGACCAGGCCGATCTGGGTTGAGATCGGGTTTGGCGGTGGGGGGCACCTCGCTGATCAGGCGGAGCGTCATCCCGAGATCGGTTTGATCGGTTGCGAGGTATTCGAAAACGGGATCGCAAAGCTGCTCGCGCGGATCAAGCGCAGCTGCATCGAAAACATCCGAATTTTCACTGATGATGGGCGGGTGTTGATTGCCGCGCTTCCGCCGGCGTCGATCGATCGTGTCTTCATCCTGTTTCCTGATCCCTGGCCGAAGCGGCGCCATGAGGGGCGGCGCATCGTGTCCCGAGGGCTGCTCGACGCCTTGGCGCGGGTCATGAGAGATGGCGCCGAACTGCGTCTTGCCACCGACGATCGTGACCTTCTTTCCTGGATGCTCGAGCGAGCTGCCGATCACCCAGCCTTGGAATGGCTGGCCCGCCGTCCCTGCGACTGGCGCGAGCGGCTGCCGGATTGGCCGTCGACGCGGTATGAGGAAAAGGCGCAGGCTGCTGGTCGCCCGGCTATCTTTCTCCGATTTCGACGCCAGGTCAGGAGATGACCACGCCCCACAACATCCTTGCCGCGCGGACATGCCCGCGATATTTTTCGAATCTCATGGTTGTGCCTAGCGGGGCGTTGCGTGCGGTGGGCCGGTGGCCCATTTTTTGTTGTCGAGGGGTTGCTTCCCAAGGGCGAGACTTGAGGCGCGGCCGTTACCCTCGTCGAAAAGTAAGCTGCCTGCCCCTTGTTACGGCTTTCGCGGGGGTCCCGGTCTTTGTTGGATACTAGCAGCATCGCGCAAATGATCGAGTCGTCGCTAGCTGCAATGGGTTACGGCCTCGTTCGTGTGGCTATGACAAGCGGCCGCCGCGCGACGCTGCAGATTATGATCGAGCGCCTTGACGATTTGCCGATTACGCTCGACGATTGCACTCAGATCAGCCATTCCGTTTCTTCTTTGCTCGATGTAGCCGACCCTATCGTCGGCAGCTATACGCTGGAGATCAGCTCGCCGGGGGTCGACCGCCCTTTGGTCCGCAAGGAGGATTACGACCGTTTCAGCGGCTGCGAAGCCAGGATCGAACTGGCGGCCCCGCTCGACGGACGGCGGCGGTTCCGTGGGCGCCTGCTGGGAAGTTCTGAGGGCATCGTCCGGCTTCTTACCGAAGCAGGTGAGGCGCGGTTGCCTCTCGACTCGGTGACTCGGGCAAAGCTGGTTCCGACCGATGATCTGATTGCCCGGGCGCAACGCAAGAGCCCAGACCCGCCTCCACGGCGGCCCTCAACCCAGCGTCGAGATCACTAGCGCTTCTAGTCAGAGAATAGCATGGACACTACCGTCACATACGCCCGTCCCGAACTGCTTCAGGTTGCCAATTCCGTCGCACGCGACAAGGGTATCGATCGCGACGAGGTGCTGGAAGCCATGGAGCAGGCAATCCAGAAAGCGGGCCGCTCGAAATACGGTCAGGAGTACGATATTCGCGCCGAAATCGACCGCCGGAATGGCGAGATCCGGCTGCTTCGCTTCCGCGAGGTGGCGGAGGCGATCGAGAACGAGGCGACGCAAATCGGACTGGTCGAGGCGCAGCGGCTGAACCCTGAGGCCGAGATCGGTGACTTTATTACCGACCCGCTGCCGCCAATCGATTTTGGTCGGATTGCGGCGCAGACGGCCAAGCAAGTTATCGTCCAGAAGGTGCGAGACGCCGAGCGTCAGAGGCAATTCTTCGAGTTCAAGGATCGCGTCGGAGAAATTGTCAATGGGCTCGTCAAGCGTGTCGAATTCGGCAATGTCGTGGTCGACCTCGGCCGCGCCGAGGCGATGCTGCGCCGCGACGAGCTGTTGCCGCGCGAAAGCTTCCGCCAGGGCGAGCGGGTCCGCGCTTATATCTATGATGTGCGCCAGGAGCCGCGCGGGCCGCAGATCTTCCTGTCACGCACCCACCCGCAGTTCATGGCGAAATTATTCGCTCAGGAAGTACCGGAGATCTATGACGGCATCATCGAGATCAAGGCGGTTGCTCGGGATCCAGGTAGCCGCGCCAAGATCGCCGTGATATCGCGCGACAGCGGGATTGATCCGGTCGGCGCCTGCGTCGGCATGCGGGGCAGCCGTGTTCAGGCGGTCGTGGGCGAGTTGCAGGGCGAGAAGATCGACATCGTGCCTTGGTCGCCGGACCCGGCCACTTTCGTCGTCAATGCACTCGCTCCGGCCGAAGTGGCCAAAGTCGTAATGGATGAGGAGCAGCGGCGTATCGAAGTCGTCGTTCCCGACGATCAGCTGAGTCTGGCTATCGGACGACGCGGTCAAAATGTTCGGCTTGCCTCGCAGCTGACCGGCTGGGACATCGACATTCTGACCGAGGCGGAGGAGTCGGAGCGGCGAACCGAGGAATTGCGCAGCCGCAGCCAGATGTTCATAGATGCCCTCGACATCGACGAGGTTATTGCCCATCTGCTGGTAACCGAGGGCTTCACCTCTCTCGAGGAGGTGGCGTACGTGCCCTTGGAGGACCTCGCCGACATCGAAGGTTTTGACGCCGATGTGGCCGAAGAGCTGCAGGAACGGGCGCGCAGTTCGCTGGAAAGGCGGGATCGCGAATATGAGGAGCGGCGCCGCGATCTCGGTGTCGGTGATGATCTAGCAGCCCTCGATGGATTGACGCCCGGCATGCTGGTGGCGCTCGGCGAGAATAAGGTAACGACTCTAGATGATTTTGCAGACCTCGCTGGGGACGAGTTCCTGGAGCTGCTCACCGCCTCCGACAAGAGCGGGGTCAATCTCTCCCTCGAAGAGGCAAATGCGCTGATCATGCGAGCGCGAGCGCACTGGTACGCGGACGATGTAGTCGAACAATCCACGACGCCGGTACGGGAGTAGACGTCACGAGTGCTCGCGATAGGATCAACGCGGTTCGGCATCGCGCGGGACGGCACGAGGCCGGGCCTCAGCGTCGCTGCATCGCAACGGGCGAGATCTGCGACCGGTCGAAACTGCTGCGCTTTGTCGTGGATCCGAGCGGTGGGCTGGTTCCTGATGTGGCATCTCGGCTGCCCGGACGTGGTATGTGGCTGACGCCGCGCCGGGATGTTCTCGAAGCTGCGATAGCACGACGGCTCTTCACGCGAGCGGCGCGCCGGCAGGTGACAACCCCGGCGGGGCTTGCTGATCGCGTCGAGGCCTTACTGGTGCAGCGTTGCTGCGACCTCATCGGTCTGGCCCGCCGGGCTGGTCTCGCGGTTGCCGGGGTCCAAAAGGTCCGCGAAGCCCTGCGTACCGAAAAAGCCGGGCTTCTCCTTCTCGCACTCGATGGTGCGGAAGGCGGGCGCCGGAAGATGCGCGCGTTGGGACGCGACAGGCCGGTGGCGATCGTACTGATCGCGGCAGAGATGGGCGCAATTTTTGACCGCGATCATGTGGTAAATACAGCGATCGAAGGCGGCCCGCTGAGCAGCCAGCTGATCGGCGTCGCGGAGAAGATTGCCGGCTTTAGGCCGGGGGCGTTGATAGATCGCGCAGCGGGGCCCCCTTCGGTCGGGTCGGCTCAAGAGATGGTGGTGTTTGATCGAGATGACCAACGCGAATGAGCAGGAACAGAAGCGACCCCTGACCCTCGCCCGCACCGGTGGCGGCAGGCTGGAGCTCCGTAAGAGCGTGGAGACAGGGCAGGTACGCCAGAGCTTCTCGCACGGGCGTTCCAAGACCGTCACCGTCGAGGTCCGCAAGAAGCGTACGATCGGTCCGACCCCGGAGCCTAATCGTGCCGAAGCCTCGCCGGCGGTGGCGCGTGAGCAGGCACCGGTGCGACCAGCCACGGCGGAACCAGCGCGTCGGCCGGTGGCAGTACCTCGGGCGCTGACGGAGGAAGAAAAGGCGGGTCGGGTCCGGGCGGTACATGATGCGCGCAAGGCCGACGAAGAAGGCCGGCGGCGCGCCGCGCTCGCCGAGGCGGATCGGCGCCGTCAGGAGGAAGAACAGGCGGTGGCGGAGGCGCGTCGCCGGGCCGAGGAGGAAGCGCATCGAAAGGCTGAAGAGGAAGAGGGGCGCCGTCGCACCGAGGAGGAAGCGCGCAAGCGGTCCGAAGAAGAGGCGCAACGGCGCAAGGAAGAGGAGTCGCGGCGGGAGGTCGCCGAACGGGCTGGCAAGGCAGCGGCCGCAAAGGTCGCCGCGCTCGCCGCCGCCGGTAAGGTCAGCGTTCCGCTCGAGGAAGAGGAAGAGGAGCCTGCGACCGCGCTACGGCGCGGGGCGCGCCCAGAGGCCAAGAAGCCAGCGGTGCCGGTTCGCCGTGAAGAGGTGCGCCGCCGGACAGGGAAGATCACAGTCACGCGTGCGCTCGCCGATGACGAAGGGGAGCGGATGCGCAGCTTGGCTTCGGTCCGGAGGGCCAGAGAACGCGAACGCCAGCGGCTGCATCAGGGCGAGCAGGAGCAGATCAAAATCCTGCGCGAGGTCATTGTCCCCGAGACAATTACCGTGCAGGAGTTGGCAAACCGCATGGCCGAGCGCAGCGCCGACGTGATCAAGGCGCTGATGCGCATGGGCGTGATGGCTACGATCAATCAAGCGATCGACGCTGACACCGCCGAAATCGTCGTCGGGGAATTTGGGCACCGCTTGCGACGCGTTTCCGAGGCCGATGTTGAAGTGGGGCTCCGCGGCGAGGACGATTCTCCTGATGCGCTCGAAGCGCGGGCCCCGGTCGTCACGGTCATGGGCCACGTCGATCACGGCAAGACATCGCTTCTCGACGCGCTGCGCGAAACGGATGTCGCCGGTAGCGAGGCCGGCGGGATCACGCAGCATATCGGTGCCTACCGGGTGAGCTTGAGAAGCGGCAAGCAGATCACCTTTATCGATACGCCGGGCCATCAGGCGTTTACCGCGATGCGGGCACGCGGCGCCAACGTAACCGACATCGTGGTGCTGGTCGTCGCGGCCGATGACGGCATCATGGAACAGACGGTCGAGGCGATCCGCCACGCCAAAGCGGCACAGGTGCCGATAATCGTTGCCATCAACAAGATCGACAGGCCTGACGCGAAGCCCGAGCGCGTCCGCCAAGAGCTGCTGCAACACGAAATCGTCGTCGAAGAGCTCGGGGGCGATGTGCTCGACATCGAGGTCTCGGCGCTCAAGAAGACTAACCTTGACAAGCTCGAAGAAGCAATTCTGCTGCAAGCCGAACTGCTCGATCTTATGGCCAATCCGAACCGTCCCGCAGAGGGCGTCGTTCTGGAGGCGAAGTTGGAGCGGGGACGCGGGGCGGTCGCAACGGTGCTCATTCAGCGTGGCACGTTGAGGGTCGGCGACATCTTTGTCGCCGGCAGCGAATGGGGCCGCGTGCGTGCTCTCGTCGATGATCGAGGCCAGAGCCAGCGAGAGGCGGGGCCGTCGACGCCGATCGAGGTGCTCGGCCTCAACGGGACGCCACTTGCGGGCGACGATTTCGTGGTCGCAGAGAATGAGAGCCGTGCTCGCGACATCGCCGACTTTCGTCAGCGCCGACGGCGCGACGCAAATGCAGCGTCGGGAGCGCGCGGAACGCTCGAACAGATGTTTTCGCAGATCGCCGCGGGCGTCGCCAAGGAGCTGCCGGTCATCGTCAAGTCGGATGTCCAGGGTTCGCTCGAGGCGATCGTTGGCTCGCTTGAAAAGCTCTCGACTGACGAGGTGTCGGTTCGTGTGCTGCATGCAGCCGTCGGCGGGATCAATGAGAGCGATGTAATTCTAGCCAAAGCGTCGGCTGCATTTATTATCGGCTTTAATGTACGCGCCAACCCGCAAGCGCGTGATCTTGCGCGTCGCGATGGGGTCGAGGTCCGTTATTATTCGATCATTTATGACTTGATCGAGGACATGCGAGGGGCTCTATCTGGCCTGCTGGCTCCGACCTTGCGCGAGCGCTTTCTTGGCAATGCCTCGATTCGCGACGTGTTCAACATCACCAAAGTCGGCAAGGTCGCGGGCTGCATGGTGACCGAGGGTGCCGTACGGCGTGGTGCCAGGGTGCGCCTGCTGCGTGATAACGTCGTCGTTCACGAGGGTGCTCTTAAAACTCTGAAACGCTTCAAAGATGAAGTGCGCGAGGTCAATCAGGGCTACGAGTGCGGGATGGCCTTCGAGAACTACCAGGACATCCAAGCCGGCGATGTTATCGAGTGCTTCGAGGTGGAAGAAGTAGCCCGGGCGCTATAGCCTTTTCGGCTCATGTTCAGAGAACGAAAGGGTGCGGGGCAAGTTGAGGGCACCGTGCAGCGCAAGCGGGGCGGCAGCCAACGACGGCTTAGGGTAGCCGAAGAGCTGCGGCACGCACTGGCGAAGATCTTCCAGGAGGGCGAATGTCGAGATCCAGCGCTTCGAGACATCAGCATCGCCGTCACCGAAGTCAGATTGAGTCCTGATCTGCGCAATGCTACCGCGTTTGTAATGCCGCTGGGCGGCGAAAACGCCCCTGAGATCATCGTGGGACTCAAACGCAGCTCAGCGTTCTTGAGACGCCTCGTTGCTCGGGAGGTTCCGTTACGGTACGCACCCCGTTTGGTGTTTGCGCTGGATGGTGCCTTCGCTCAAGCAGATCGGATTGCTGTCTTGCTCGCGCGGCCCGAAGTAGTCCGCGACCTAGATCGTTCGGACGATCGAACCGAGAAAGACGGTGACGGACGCTGACCGTGCCCTGAACGGCTGGCTGGTGGTCGACAAGCCGCGAGGCCTCAGTTCCAGTCGGGTGGTCGAGCTGGTCCGCCGGTTCACCCGAGCCAAAGTTGGACACGCAGGCACGCTCGATCCGCTGGCAACGGGCGTTTTGCCGTTGGCGCTCGGCGAGGCGACCAAGACTGTCGCTTACGCGATGAGCGGCTGGAAGCGCTATCGCTTCCGTATCTGTTGGGGCGTTGCTCGTGCTACCGACGACGGCGAAGGCCCGATTATTGGCGAGTCCGCGTCGCGGCCGAGCCGCGAGCAAATCGAAGCGAGTCTGCCCCGCTTTACCGGCACTATTTTGCAAGTGCCCCCGGTTTATTCAGCTATTAAAATCCACGGCCGGCGCGCCTATGCCCTCGCCCGGGCGTCCACGCCGCCCGCTCTCCCAGGCCGCCCGGTGCAAATCGCTACGCTGCGGTTGATCGCCCTGCCCAATCAGGACAATGCCGATTGCGAGGCAGTCGTCGGCAAGGGGACGTACATCCGGGCCCTTGCCCGCGATCTCGCCATCGCGCTCGGAACGGTTGGCCACGTTGTCGAGCTGCGTCGGCTTGCGGTCGGACCTTTCAGCGAATCGCAGGCGATTTCTCTGGATTCGATAGCAGGGCGTAGGCATAATCTGGTTGACTTCAGGATGTCTGCTTCCGATCGAGACGGCGCTGGAAAGCATCCCGGCCCTGGCCTTGACGGCGGCCGAAGCTGTGCAGCTGCGGTGCGGCCAGCGAGTGACACTGGAGGGTGTCGGCGAGCGGGCGCGCTTGCAACACCTTGACGAGGGTACGGTCGTCGCTGCTTGGCACGACCATGCGGTGGTCGCTCTGGCCAGAATAGACCGCGGCGGTCTTCGGCCGGCGCGGGTTATCAATCGCTGAAGGAGTCAGTTTCGGTGTCAATCACCGCCGAGCGCAAGCAGGTGCTTATCGCAGAGTACGCGAGGAAGGAGGGCGATACCGGATCGCCCGAGATCCAAGTCGCCGTCCTGAGTGAGCGCATCCGCAATCTCACCGACCACTTGACAACGCACAAAAAGGACTTTCACTCGCGACGCGGACTGCTCGTGATGGTCGGCCAGCGGCGGCGTCTGTTGGATTATCTCAAGCGGTCGAGCGCGCCGCGTTACGAGGCGTTGATCGGACGCCTTGGGTTGCGCCGCTGACCCTTCGTTGACGCCCGCGCGATCGATTATTGTCGGCGCCGTTCTGACCCAGCGCCAATCGGGGCCAAGCGCCAAGAAATCGGGGGCCACGCGGGTCTCCCCCTTTGGCGACAACTCACCGCCGAAATTGCGCTGGTGGCCGCCATTCTTCTTCGAAGAGGATGAACTCGAATGTTCCAAGTTTATCGTAAAGAGTTGATGTGGGGCGACCGGCCCCTCGTCCTTGAGACCGGGAAGCTCGCCCGGCAGGCCGACGGCGCCGTGCTAGCTACCTACGGGGAGACCACTGTTTTATGCACCGCGGTTGCAATGAAAGTGGCAAAGCCGGGGCAAGATTTCTTCCCACTGACGGTTAATTATCAGGAGAAGACTTTTGCAGCCGGCAAGATCCCCGGAGGCTTTTTTAAACGCGAGGGGCGCCCGTCGGAAAAGGAAACACTGGTCTCGCGGCTCATCGACAGGCCGCTGCGGCCGCTTTTTGTTCCTGGCTTTCTCAATGAAACTCAAGTCATTTGCACCGTCTTGAGCCACGACCTCGAGAACGATCCCGACATCGTGTCGATGATCGGCGCCTCGGCGGCTCTGACCATCTCAGGAATACCGTTCTTGGGACCTGTCGGCGGGGCTCGGGTGGGCTACATCGGCGGGAATTATGTCTTGAACCCGACACTCGCTGAAACTTCGGGCTCGCGGCTCGACCTCATCGTTGCTGGCACGGTCGACGGCGTTCTGATGGTCGAATCAGAGGCGGAGGAGCTTCCCGAGGAGGTAATGCTCGGAGCGGTGGTCTTCGGACATCGCGCATTTCAGCCCGTGCTCCAGGCGATCATCGAGCTCGCCGAGACCTGCGCACACGAGCCGTGGAGCTTACCGCCCGAACCGTTCGAGCCTGCCGAGATCGAGGCGAGGTTGCGCAAAACGATCGGTCCGCTGATAGAGGGTGCCTATCGCGAGCAAGGCAAGCAGCAGAGGAGCAATCGGCTGGATGCGGCGAAGGCACAGCTGGCCGAGATTTTTTCGGACGAGCTTCAGCGCGCGGTTGCCCTGAAGCTATTCAAGGATCTCGAGAAGGAGATCGTCCGTAGTGCCGTTCTGCGCAGCGGAGCGCGGATTGACAGTCGCGACACCCGCACTGTCCGGCCGATTTCTTGCGAAGTCGGGATCCTTCGCCGCGCTCACGGCTCGGCATTGTTCACCCGGGGCGAGACTCAGGCGCTCGCGGTAGCGACGCTCGGGACCGGTCAGGACGAGCAGATCATCGACGCGCTCGAAGGGGAGTATCGCGAGAATTTCATGCTGCACTACAACTTTCCCCCCTATTCGACCGGGGAAGCGGGGCGGATGGGCTCCCCTAGTCGGCGCGATATCGGGCACGGCAAGCTGGCCTGGCGGGCGATCCACCCGCTGCTCCCCAGCAAAGAGAGTTTCCCGTACACGATCCGGGTTGTCTCGGAGGTCACCGAGTTCGAACGGTTCCTCCTCGATGGCCTCGGTTTGCAGCGCCTCGCTCGCCCTGATGGATGCCGGCGTGCCGCTGCCCCGTCCCGTGGCCGGGATCGCGATGGGGCTCATCAAGGAGCCGGAAGGCTTTGCAGTATTATCGGACATTCTCGGCGACGAGGATCATCTCGGTGACATGGACTTCAAAGTCGCCGGCACTGAGCGGGGCGTCACGGCGTTGCAGATGGACATCAAGATCACCTCGATTACCGAGGAGATCATGGGCATCGCGCTGAGCCAGGCGCGCGAAGGCCGCCTGCACATTCTCGGTGAAATGGCCAAGGCGCTGACGGGTGCTCGGGACTCGGTCAGCGAGAATGCTCCGCGGATCACGACGTTCAGCATCCCGAAGGAGAAGATCCGCGAGGTGATCGGTTCGGGCGGCAAAGTCATTCGTGAGATTACCGAAACCACTGGGGCCAAGATCGATATCGACGATGACGGCACAGTCAAGGTGGCCGCGGTGGATGGTGAAGCAGCGAGAGCCGCGATTGATTGGATTCGCGGGATCGTCGCCGAGCCGGAAGTCGGTGTAATCTATCCCGGGAAAGTCGTCAAAGTGGTCGACTTCGGCGCGTTCGTGAACTTTCTCGGGTCGCGCGACGGGCTTGTCCATATCAGCGAGCTCGCGCCCCATCGGGTCGGCAAAGTCGCCGACGTCGTCAAGCTTGGCGATCCGGTCAAGGTCAAGGTTCTCGGCTTCGACGACCGCGGCAAAGTTAAACTCAGCATGCGACAAGTCGATCAGGAGACCGGCGAGGATCTTGGTACCAGGCGCCAAGAAACGCCTCAGGCGAAGGTGGCGCCCTGACGTTCGGTAGTACAAGGACGAACCGCCCCGTAATTATGGGTGCCGGCGGTCTCGGGCTCGAAAAGACCAGTACGATGCTTCGGCACGAACCGCCGCCCCTGAGCGAACCGTTGGCGGCAGGAGTTCATCTCGCCGAGGTGCTTCCGCCAGTGATAGGCCATCGTGGGGCTGCCGCGTCCGCACCGGAAAACACTCTCGCCGGGTTGCGCAAAGCACGAGAACTGGGCTGCCGCTGGGTTGAGTTAGACGTCCGACTTACGGCGGACAGGAAGCTGATCCTGCTCCACGACGACCGGATCGAGCGCACGACCGATGGCCGAGGGAGCGCGGCCGCCTTGCCCCTTGCTGCGCTTCGTCGTTGCGACGCGGGTGCCTGGTGGGGTCCTGGCTACAAGGGCGAGCGGATACCCACGCTGGCGGACGCCGTGGCTCTTCTCGGCGAGATTGGTATCGGCGCGAATGTCGAGCTGAAAGCCGTGCGCGGCCGTGAGGCCGAGACGGGCGCGGCGGTTGCCGCGATGCTGAGCCGCTTGTGGCCCTCTCATCTGGCGATGCCGCTGATTTCGAGCTTTCATCAAGACGCTCTCGCGGCAGCCCTGGCGCATTCCCCCGGGATCACCCGAGGCATCCTGTTCCGCTCGGTGCCAAAGAATTGGCGCTCCATCTCCGAAAGCCTCGGCTGTGCGGCAATCCACGGAGATCACCGCCGTCTCAACCCGGCAATTGCCGCCGAGATCCGCGAGGCAGGATATCCTCTGCTCGCCTACACGGTTAACGATCCCGCGCGAGCGCAAATGATGCTCAGATGGGGAGTGACTTCCGTGTTCTCTGATGTTCCCCATATCCTTGTTACGGCTGGAGTTGGAGACCGCTTAGGTGTGCCTGCTGCGGCCGAACCGAACCCGGCAGAGCCGCCGCCGCAAGGAGCAGTCCGGTGAAACCGCTCAATCCTCTGGTGATCTCAGGACGCGAGGTGCTACCGCTCGTCGAAGGTGGCAAGGGGATCTCGGTGTCAAATGGCGAGAGTTCCGGCGCTTGGGCGGCAACCGGCAGCGTCGGTACGTTCTCCGGCGTCAATGCCGACAGCTACACCGAGGCCGGTCAACCGGTTCTGCAAATCTATCATGGACGGACCCGCCGCGAACGGCACGAAGAACTGGTCGCCTACGCGATCGCCGGCGGAATCCAGCAGGCGCGCGTCGCTCACGAGCGCTCCAACGGTGAAGGCCGGATCCACATGAACGTACTGTGGGAGATGGCTGCAGCCGAGCGTGTTCTGCACGGAGTGCTCGAGGGGGCCAAGGGGCTGATCAATGGTGTCACGTGCGGTGCGGGAATGCCCTACAAGATCGCCGAGATCTGCGCCCGCTACGGGGTCCATTACTACCCGATCGTATCGTCGGCGCGCGCCTTCAGCGCCCTGTGGAAGCGCGCCTATCATAAATTTTGCGAGTGGCTCGGCGGTGTCGTTTACGAGGACCCCTGGCTTGCCGGCGGGCACAACGGGCTTTCCAATAGCGAGGATCCACACCGCCCCGAAACGCCCTATCCGCGGGTTCGTGAACTGCGCGACCTGATGGTGGATTTCGGGCTGGCTACGACCCCGATCTTCATGGCCGGTGGTCTGTGGTATTTGCGCGAATGGCTAGATTGGATCGACAATCCCGAGCTCGGGCCGGTCGCATTCCAATTTGGAACCCGTCCGCTGGTTACGCAGGAGAGCCCGATTTCCCAAACCTGGAAGCGCAAGCTTCTGACCTTGAGCGAAGGCGACATTTACCTTAATCGCTTCAGCCCCACAGGATTTTATTCGTCGGCGGTACGCAACAACTTTCTCGGCGAGCTGCAGGAGCGCTCCGAGCACCAAGTCGCCTACACCGTCGATCCGGTCGGCGAACACGTGGCGCCGTTCAACGTCGGCGCCCGTGCCCGGACGGTCTTTTTGACGGCCCACGACAAAAAGTCGGCCGAGAGCTGGGTCGCGGCGGGCTTTACCGAAGCCCTGCGCACGCCTGATTCGACGCTTGTTTTTGTCACCCCGCGCAGGGCTCTCGAGATCCGCACCGACCAGATCGGCTGCATGGGCTGCCTCAGCGCTTGCCAGTTTTCAAATTGGGCCCAGAACGAAGCGCGTACTACGGGGAAGAAGGCCGACCCTCGCAGCTTCTGCATTCAAAAGACTCTTCAGGCGATCCGCCACTCGGACGATGTCGAATTCCAGCTGATGTTCGCCGGGCACAACGCTTATCGCTTCGCCTCCGACCCATTCTACGCAAACGGCTATGTGCCTACGGTGCGAGAATTGGTCGAACGCCTGCAGACCGGCGACTAAACAAGCCGCGCCGGACGATACCGGTTGTTTATTTTCACCGAGCATATCATTATATTTGTTGCATGATGATGACGTCGCACTCGTCGAACGCCTTGGAGCGTCTTCGCGCGGCGGGCCTGCGGCCCACCCGCCAGCGCTTGGCTCTGGCTCGACTCCTGCTCGAAAATGGGGAACGCCATATCACCGCAGAGCAGTTGCACGCCGAGGCGGCAGGTGCAGCGATCCCGGTGTCACTCGCGACGGTCTACAACACCCTCCATCAGTTCACGGATGCGGGTCTGCTTCGCGAAGTTGTTGTCGAACCGGGTCGCTCCTATTTCGACACCAATGCGGCCGATCACCATCACTTCTTCTGCGAAGCCACCGGCAAGCTGCAGGACATCCCGGGTCGGGACGTGGTCGTCAGCGGCTATCCGCTGCCGCCCCAAGGAACCGAGATTTGTCGCGTCGACGTCGTCATCAGAGTGCGCCCGGAAAATTCTGACGGTCCTCCACGCCGCGCTTAACCCTTCCGCGCCCGCTTGACAGCGGGACCGCCTAGGATACAATTGTTCTAAGAAGCAGACCTCTTCTGCATCTGCCCCGATCCGGAAGGGGGCTGGCCGCGCGATCGCACGCGTCTGCGCCGAGGGGTATGGGACACAGGGCGTAGACGACAGCGATCCGAGATTGACCCGATCTAGGAGGAGACCCGCGTATGGCATACCAAGACGACATCGCTCTAATGGCGCATCTGATGCGGCGTGCCGGTTTCGGAGCCGGCCGTGACGAACTTGAGGCACGCGTAGCCAAAGGCTATGAGGCCACGGTCGAGGAATTGCTGCACCCCGAGGCGCAGCCGGCGGTCGATGAGTATACGCTGATGCGTTATCAGCCGGCGGCATTGTTGCCTGGCGGGCAACCCCCGATGGGCAACGTCAATTGGATGTATCATCTGGTGAACACCAAGCGCCCGCTGGAAGAAAAGATGGCTCTCTTCTGGCACCATGTGTTCGCCACCGGCAACTCAAAGGTAGACAATTACGATCAGCTGCTGACGCAGATCAAGCTCTTCCGTGACAAGGGCATGGGTAATTACCGTGATCTGCTGCTCAATGTTGCCAAGAATCCGACGATGATCTTCTGGCTGGACAACCAGCAGAACCACGGAAACGCGGTCAACGAGAACTGGGGCCGCGAGCTGCTCGAGCTGTTCAGCCTTGGCGCCGGCAATTATACCGAGACGGACGTTCGTGAATGCTCCAGGGCCTTCACTGGTTGGACTTTCGCGACCAAGATCCCGCGCGCGCCCTATGGCCGGTTTCCCTGGCAGTTTGAGTATCGCCCGGAAGATCACGATGACGGCGAGAAAGTGTTTCTCGGTCATAAGGGGAACTTCAACGGCGAAGACATCATCGATATCGTGGTGCAGCAGCCGGCTTGCGGCAAATTCATCTGCCGGCATCTGTACAACTTCTTCGTCGCCGACGAGTCGCAGGTACCGGCCTGGCCGATCGAACCACCGCGCGATCAGAAGGCGATCGACACATTGGTAGGAGCGTTCCGCGACTCGAAGTTCGACATGCGCTCCATTCTGCGGGTGCTGTTCAACTCCGACTTTTTCAAGAACGCCCGCTTCCAGCACATGAAGTCACCGGCCGAGGTCGTGGTCAGCACGTTGCGGCTGGTCGGCGGCCACGAGCTCCCGGCCCCCGGAATTGGCAACCTATCGATGCAGCCAACCTATATGGGTCAGGATATGCTCAATCCGCCCTCGGTCGAGGGGTGGCACACCGGCAAGGAGTGGATCAACAGCGGCTCGCTGATGGCCCGGGTCAATTTCGTTGCTGAAAAAGTCGGTGATACGTCGCTACCCGGCGTACGCGCGATCATTGACCGGCTGAAGGCCCGCGGCACATTGGCCCCCGAGCAACTCGTGGACGGTTGCCTCGACCAGATTGGCCCGATCGAAATCGGCGCCGACACGAAGCAAGAGCTGGTTGCTCAGGCCAAGGAATGGGGCCAGGTCGCTTGGGACAGCGAGGCGCACGCGGAAATCGCGGACCAGCGCGCGGCCGAAATGCTGCAGCTGATCGTCGCCACCAGAGAGTATCAATTCGGCTAATGGACTGAACTTATCAGACGAGGAGGAAGGCACAATGCCAGCAACACAGGAAGCAAAGAAGGATCCCGTTATTGTTGTCCTGCAGCTGACGGGCGGAAATGACTATGTGAACACGGCGATCCCCTACAACAATCCGCTGTACCGGGATAACCGGAAGGCGGTCGGGATCCCCGACGACCAGATCATGCACCTCGACAGCCAGTATGGCATCCCGCCCTATATGGCGCCGTTGAAGCAATTCTGGGACGATAAGAAGCTCGCCATTCTGCACGGCGTCGGCTGGAAGGAATCGCCGCGGTCCCACTTCCGGGCCATGGACATCTGGCACACTTGCGAGCCGGTCAAAGTCGGAACAGAAGGCTGGCTCGGGCGCGTGGCTCGCGAGTTCGACCCCAAAAAGGAAAACGTCGTCACCACGGTTAGTTTTGGACCGAGCCTGCCGCGGGCTCTGGCTGTGGCGGGCGTGCCGGTGGCGTGCGTCGGCGGGCCGCTGGAGAACTACGGATTCCTGCCGACCATTCAAGGCAACCAGCGCAAGCAGATCCTCGAGCGGTTTGCGGCGATGTACAAACCGGCGATCGGCACCGGCGCCGTCATGGACTACATGGCTGACACCGGTATCGATTCGCTGAAGGGCGAAGACATCCTGAAGGTAGCGCCGCAGAGGTACTCTTCGACGGTGCAGTATCCCAACACGTCGATCGCCCGTAAGCTCAAGGGTATCGCCCAAGTGCATTTTGCCGATCTGGGCACCCGCATCTTCTATTGCGATCACAGCACTTTCGACACTCATGCCGGCCAGAACGCAGCTGGGAGTCCCGGGAGCCACCCCGTTTTGTGGAAAGCGGTGACCGAGGGGATCGACGCCTTCATGAAGGACCTTCGCGAGCACGATCACGCCGACAACGTGATCCTGCTCATGTTCTCGGAGTTCGGGCGCCGCGTCCGCGACAACGGCTCCGGGACCGATCACGGTGCCGGCGGGGTTGCCTTCGTGCTCGGCGATAAGGTCAAAGGCGGCCATTATGGCGAAATGCCGTCGCTGGAAGCTTCCAAGCTGGTTCAGGGCGACCTCGACCCGAACATGGACTTCCGCAGCGTCTACTCGACGGTCCTCGACAAGTGGCTGAAGCTCAATCCGGCGCCGATCGTCAACGGCACCTTTGAGCAACCAGCCTTCCTGAACTGACGGCAAAGCTGGCAGCTGCCTCCTTCCCAGGGGTTAGCACCTCGGGAAGGAGCGGCAGCTGACGGTACAGAGTGAGTAAACGCAACACGTCGATCAGAGAGGAGGAGCGCGATGCCGCTCACAACGGTCTCGGAAGGACGCGTCTACGATTGGAGCCATGCCGTCGGGCGCAACGCAGCCCGTGGCCCGGGCTTCAATTATGTTCAAACGATGTGCCTTGGGAAAGATGGCGTTCTCTATGCCGCCAATCGGGGCAACGAGAATAATTTCGGGATGCACGTTAATAAAACAAAACTCGGTGCTCCCGGTGAGGAAGAATGGCTCGCCGACTTTTGCGAACACGGCGACGGCGACAGTCATTGCACTTGGCCGTTCGGAGTTGCGGTCGACGACCAGGATCACGTCTACCTGTCGGACGACTGGAGAAACACCATCTCCGTGTTTGACACCAGCGGCAAATTCCTACGGAAGTGGGGCGAAGCCGGCAGCGGCGATGGTCAGCTGTTTCGCCCGGCCGGCTTGGCCGTAGAGAAAAACGGTAACATCATCGTCGTCGACAGCGGCAACAATCGGCTGCAGGTCTTCACTCCGGACGGCAAGTTTGTCGGTAAATGCGGCGGGCCCGGGAATGGCGACGGCCAGTTCGACCAGCCCTGGGGGATCACTCTCGACAAGGACGGCAATATCTACGTCGCCGACTGGAACAACCATCGGATCCAAAAGCTCTCTCCGGAGGGTAAGTTCCTGATGAAGTTCGGCGAGTATGGCAAGATCGACGAGCCTGAGGATGCCTATGGGGTAACTTACCTCGGCCCGTACATCACGGCGGCCTCGGAGAGGGCAGGGTATCCCAGCCCGAGCCGGCTCAATCATCCGACCGATGTCGCCGTGGACAACGATGGCGACATCTACGTCACCGATTGGGGCAATCATCGGGTTTGCGTCTTCGACAACGAGGGGAAGCCAATTGCCCAGCTGATCGGCGACGCCCAGGTATTGTCGAAATGGGGCCAGCAGACCGTCTCGGCCAACCCTGACATGGAGAAGGCGCGGCGCCGGGTAAAGAGCCTCGAGCCGCAATGGCGCTTATGCTTCCCGACGGCGGTGGAGTTCGATCCGGCAACCGATAGCGTCATCATTGCCGACAGCCAGCGCAATCGCCTGCAGGTCTACAAGAAGGTCCGCGATTACAGCGACTTCCAGGCGAACTTGTAGAAGCCTCCATCATGCTCAGTGCCGCCGCTCCGCGCGGCGGCACTGTCGCTTCTGCCGTGCCCCTGGCATAGGGGAAGGAGGGGAAGGCACCAGCCGGGCCGTGACGAACAAATTGCGGCCCCCCTCCGGAATTTTTCACGTCCGATTCGCCACTACTTTTTCTGCGAAGTGTCAGGCGAGTTGCAGGACATCCCAGCGCATCATCTGTCGGTCAGCGTACTCTGACGCCTCGCCGAGGCGCACCGGGCATTCGGTAACGAGCACTCTTCGACCGCCGCCCAGCGCCAACGCCGCGCCACCCCAGTGAATGCGGGGATTAAGTTAGAGGGTGTCGCCCAGCAGCCATCCCGGCAGGTTATGGCTGAGGCGCGGGTTCGGACCGCCCTCCCAGGGCGCCGCAGCGGTGCACACGACCCCGATCGCCGTCCCAATCTCCGTGACGATCGGCGAGCCCGACATCCCATCGCGGATGACCTCGGCGGCGTGGGTGATCCACAGCGGCCCGCCGAAGTGGCGGACTGTGCAGGAGAACCACCGGCGGCCGTCGAGCGACAGGAGGCGGGCCGGTACCCAGAAATTGACCGGGTTCCGAAGGGAACCGCCGATCGAAAGCGCCGACGCCGTTTCCATCAGCGCTTTGTATTCATCGGCGTGTGGATTGCCGGGCGGTCCGAGCACCGCGATGTCGGCGATCGGATCGACAAAGCGACACACCGCCCACGCGCGGGGCTCGTCCCCGAGGGGGGAGAGGAGAGGCCCGTAGGTACGCTCCTTGGGCCCGAAAAAGGACTGGGCCGGCGGCAGGAACGGTAGGCAATGCGCGGCCGTGATGACGAGGCGCTCGCCCGCAGCCTCGACTACGAAGCCGCGCGCGCTACCAACGGTGATGACACCTGCTGTCAGCATCTCGATAATCATGGTTTTCTGCTCTTAACCTCGATCATCTATCACCGATGCTTGACGATTATATTCTCGCACCCGGAAGTCATTTTGTGCAAGCTCCCAAAGCTTATGCTTGATGATGCCCAGGTATTGTCGAAATGGGGCGCGCAGACTGTCGACGCCAACCCCGACATGGCCAAAGCCCGGCGCAGGGTAAAGAGCCTCGATCCGCAATGGCGCTTCTGCTTCTCGACGGCGGTGGAGTTCGATCCGGCAACCGACAGCGTCATCGTTGCCGACAGCCAGCACAATCGCCTGCAGATCTACAAAAAGGTTCGTGATGATGAGCGACGCCGCCGAAGAACGCGCAAGGCTCGAACGCTTGGTGGCGGAAATGCGGGGCACGCTCGGCGAGGAGCATCTGGCGACGCTGTCGGCGAGGTCGACCTCGCCGACAGACTATGGGCCGAAGGCCGACTCATCGCGGCTCGCAAAATTGAGACTCAAGTGGTCGCCGGGCGCCGTCGGGCCCTGGGTGAGGAGCATTTCGACACGTTGAAAGCAATCGGCAAGCTGGCCGTCACGATGGCCGCTCAAGGCGATCTGATCGGAGCGCGTGAGCTTCAGGAGCGCGTCGTCGAAGGGATGCGCAGGCTGGACGGCGACAACGGCCGCGATACGCTTCGAGCGATCAACAATCTCGCCGGAACGCTCTCGGCCCAGGGCGATCTCGACGCCGCTCTTGAGCTCCTCGAATCCGTCGTCGCAGTGACTTGCCGCGAGTTCGGTGAACCCGACCCCGATAGCCTCGCGGCCTTGGGCAATCTCGCGGCAGTCCTATGGCAGCAGGGAGACCGCGACGAGGCCTATGCATTGCAGCAACATGTCGTCGAGCTTCGGTGCCGCGTAAGCGGCGATCGTGACCCGGCCGCGTGTGCTGCCGTAGAGGTCCTCGAAATGATGGAACGAGACTTCTGATCCTGGGAACCTCATTGCGCGGAGCGCACCGTACGACGCGGCAATCTCCTGCGGTCTAGCCTCTATCGGTCCGAGATTTGCCTGGCTTTGCTCGCAATGAACGGCTCCGATAGGCGACCCTGGATTGGCGAAATAGACATCCATAAGATTGCCTCATTAGCAGAATATATAAAATCTCATCGCGGTGGGGCCGGGTGGAGCGTCGCCCGGCGCAAGGAGGAGCATACGGCCGATGCCGAGGGACGGTCTGGTCGAATCGCGCCTCACAACCTGAAGAGGAACTCTCGCTTTAGATTTGCAGTAGATTCAGCGGTCCGTCATATTTAGGACAACTGTAAGTCGCGGGATTAAAAACCGAGGGTCCGGCCTTTTTCGCCGCTGTGAGGGGAGCCGGGCTAATGCTGTTTCCAGTCCTCAGAGTTCCTCCACGGCTACCCTGGCGCGGGCTTGCGGGTCTGCTGGCGCCAACGCCGTATTCCCTCCGCGAGAAATTCGGCGTCTGCAGCTTCTGTCTGCCAAGCCTTGGAAAAGCGGGCGCTGTCGCTACGCGGCTGGCGATCGGGCGGCAGGTCGTCGAAACGAATATGCATCGGCAGTCGAACCCCTTCGCCAAAAACGACCGCCTCCTGCGTACGCATGCTGGGCAGGGCTGCCAACATGCCGCGCGCGGCATCCGGTAGTGCTGTTGCCATGAACCGGTGGTCGAGGTAGTGCCCGAGCCGCAGGGCGAAAACCGTACCGCATTGAGAGAGCGCTTGGGGCGAAAGTTCCGAAGGCAGCTGTGAGATTAGCGCCAGCGCCACACCATATTTGCGACCCTCCCTGGCGATTCGCGTTATCGCCCGGGTGGCCGCGGCAAAGCCGACGGACTCGTTGGCAGGGACGTAGCGATGCGCCTCCTCACATACCAGGAGAACGGGCGGCCTTCGCTCGCGTTCGGACCAGAGGGAAAAGTCGAACGTCAGGCGGCATGTCAGAGATACCACGACATCGGCGATCTCGGACGGTATGCCCGATAAGTCGATGACGGTTATCGGTTTTCCGTTGACCGGGATACGCAGGAGACGGCCGACGATTTGCGCCAGCGTATCCCGGGTTACGAGCCAATCGGAAAACATGAAGGCAAATCTCCGGTCGTCCCGCAGGGATTCGAGGCGGGTCCGCAGGCGAAGATAGGGCGCTGAGTTGTCCGGATTGTTGAGGCGGCCCATCGCCTCATCGATCAAGCGGAGAAGATCGGGAACGCTGAAGGGCACCGGCGTATCGACAGTTATCGACGCGGCGGCAAGGCCTGCGCTTGCATAGTGGCGGCGTGCTCTGGTGATCGCGTCTTTCAAAATGATCGATTGGGCTTCCTGCTCCTGAGCGGTTCCGCCGCGGATCAGCACCCCGGCCGCCTCCTCGAAATCGAGCAGCCAGAGCGGCAGTTGGAGATTATCCACGTCGACGACCTCGGTAAGATCGCCGAAAACGGTCGCGTATTCGTTATGCGGATCGATCACGACGACATGAGCCTGCGGATGACCGGCGAGGACTGCGGACAGGATTAACGCGACCCCGCAGGATTTTCCCGAACCGGTCGAGCCGAGGATAGCGAAATTCTTTGCCAGCAATTCGTCGATCAGTACAAACGCCCGCCGTGATGGATCATGAAAAAGGGTGCCGACGCCGACATTTGCGACCGAGGGCCGAGTGTAGATCGTTCTGACATCGGCATCCGTAGCGTCTCGAACGGGAGCCCCCGACGTCGGGTAGTAGGAAACCCCACGTCGGAATTCGCTCTGTCCCTCGGCCGAAACAACGATCTCCCCCAACAAGTCGACGACAAAGACGCTGCGTGGCTGGGAACCGCCCTCGACTTGCACTGCACCGATTGTGCCCACCACCTCGTAGTCGACGCTTCGGGTTTTCACCATTGCGCCGATGCGGATCGAGCTCGCGAGAGGCTGATCAGCCTCGACAGTCATCTGCGTGCCCGATACAGCTGTTACACGCCCGAGACTGTACATGCCTGCCTTCCTTATTCGCCTCTACCCCCGTGGTCGCGCAGCCGCTCGATAAAGGGGAGGATCTCGTCCTTGCGGCCGGCATCGAGCGATGCAAGCGGCTCGTCCATCAGTAGCAGACGCGGGTTGGCCAGCAACGCGCGGCCGATCGCTGCCCGTTGCTTTTCCCCACCCCGACAACCGGCTAGGCCGGCGCTCGAGCAGCGGGCCCATCCCGAGCAAGTCGACCACGTCCTCGAAGCGCCCGGGCGGTGCCGCGGTTCGCGCGAACCAGCTTTCGAACAGCAGGTTTTGGCGGACGGTCAAATGGGGAAACAGGCCTTCCTGAAAAATGTAGCCGACCCGGCACCGATGGGTGGGAATGCTGATCCGATGCTCCGTATCGGTCAGGACCACACCATCTATGACGATCCGTCCTTTGTGCGGCGGGAACAGACCCGCGATCGCGTTGATGACTGAGGTCTTGCCGGCTCCAGAGCGGCCGAACAGCGCTGTCAGACCCCGTCCACTGCGAAAATGTACATCGAGCGCGAACGTCCCGAGCCGATGTTCGATATCGACTTCGAGCATCGGCTCAGTCGCCGGGGGGACGCCGGCTGTTTTCCTCGTGCACCAGCGCTGCACCTAAAAAAACACGATCATCGACGAGACATATAACTCGGGATGCGGCATGCGGGTAGGAACGCGGGATCGCGATCTTGAGCGACAATGGCGGTCTGCGCCGCGAGATGATAGAGTGAGATCGTTCCGTTTGCCTCGGAGGTTGGCAGCGATGAAGGTCAGAATCGAATATTGCGTGCCTTGAAACTACGAACCAAGGGCCCTCCGTGCGAGGGCGCGGCTATTGGAACGTGGTGCGGAGGAGGTAGAGCTCGTCAAAGGGGTCGCCGGTGTTTTCGAAATCACCATCGACGGACAGCTCAAATTCTCCAAGAAGCAACTCGGCAGGTTTCCCGAAGACGCCGAGATCGACGCCCTGATTGGCGGATGAAAGGTTCGAGCCGCCTTCATAAGATGGCTTAGTTGCGGCGCGCCCCGATGCTTTCGGCAGGGGCGCGCTCGCCTCCCCGACGTCCTTAACGGTTTGCTCATCGGTTCCATTGTAGAGAACCGACGAGGCCGGTCGCTGACCCTGTCGACGGCAGGTGATCACCGCGGGCCGGGGGTGAGCCGGCATGGCCGCAATCGTTCCTATCTTGCTTTCTTCGGCGTCTGGTCGTAAGGCAATCGCGATCACACTGGCAGCGCTGGGAACGACGGCCCTCGTTCACCTCGCCGGGCCTGCGAGCGACGCGGCACCCTCACAGCACCTGCCGCAGCCGTCGCGGGTCGCCAAAATGTTCCTGCGCCAACAGCCGACTGCAAGGGTTACCGCGGCGGCGCCGGAAGGCTCGGGCCGCGGCACCTGCGTGATGGCCCTCGCCGGGAACGGAAAACTATCCGTCGGCTTTGCACGCGACCTCACCGTCAGCCTGCCGGCCTGCGATCTTTACAATGCCTCACGCGACGCCAATTCGACGGAGTTGGCGGGCGGGGCAACCCTCACCGCGCGGAACATATTTCTTTCCGGCACCTACAAGCTCGCGCCGGGTGCCATCATGAGCGCTTCCGGATCCCTGGCGACGCACGCATCGTCCGCCGGGAATCCGTACGCCCATCTCACCATACCTAGCTATTCCGGATGCCTGAGAATTAATTACAAGCTGGAGAGGCAAAAGACCGAAACCCTCGGTCCGGGGGTGTATTGCGGCGGGATCGAAGTCGCGGGCGGCGCCACGCTCAACCTTGCGCCCGGCGGCTATATCCTCGACCAGGGTAATTTCGCGGTCAGCGGCAGCGCCACCGTTAGGGGAACCGGGGTAACCATCATCCTGACCAGTCGCAACGGGTCGAACTACGGCACGGTCGACATTCGCGGCAGTTCGACGATCGCAATCAGTGCACCCGTCGACGGCGCTGCGGGCGGAATTCCAGGGGTCGCCATCTGGATCGATGAGCGTGCGCCGGTCGCCGGCGCCATCCTCGAGGGCGGCATTACCCAAAATGTCAACGGTGTGCTCTACCTGCCCGGTCGACGGGTGCGCTATTCCGGCGGCTCGCCATCCGGGATCCGCTGTAGTCAACTAGTGGCGTTGACGGTTGCGTTCACCGGGAATGCCCATTTCCGCCACGACTGCGCGGGCGCCGGCGTCTCCGACCCTGTCCCGCCGCGGCTCCTCCTCGACTAGCGGACATCTGCAGCCTGCGCTAACCGGCGAGCGTGTATAACGGCGATCGGGTCGGCGTAGACGCGACGCCACTCCGCATAGGCGTCGAGACGGCGGGCTGCATCCTCGTCGGGTGTAAGCAGGGTCCAGGTGATGCCGTATTCGTCGAGCACTGCAGGGAGGGCGCCCTCGGCGCCTCTCTCGGCCGCGAGGTAACGGGCGAGGAAGGCATTCCCGTAAAGCTCGGCACGACCGTCAATAAAGGTCGGGATCCCTTTGAAGATCAGATAGCCGCCGAACCCTTCGCTGTTGAGGACCGGACCGTCGAGCCCCATCCGTACCGCAGCGGCGAGCGCACTCGCCGGGGTTACCCGATCATCGGCGCGGGCGATCGGCTGCAGCAGCAACGGTAGGCTCGCGCAGACGGCGAGAACCAAGGTCAGCATCACCGCCGGAGCGGCGGCCGGGCTAGCGAGCCGGGCGGCCCCTTGGCCGAGCGCCGAGAGCGGCATCGACCGGATCAGCGAGGTGATGCGTGGGCCGAGCGAGGCGGCGACGACGAGCGGCCCGACGAGCCCGAGCAGCTCGGCGTGGCGAACATGACTGAGCGCCATGTGGCATAGCGCCAACAGCAGCAGTAAGCGCGGCAGCGGCAATTTGGCGCCGGTCGAGAAGCCGAGCCCGATGATCCCGAGAAGCCATATCTCCAGTGGTTGAAATTCCTGGAAATTCGGGCTCTGCCACTCGCCGAAGGAGGCCTGCAGCGCCGGCATCGCGATCAGCTGCAACGGTTCGAGGAACCCGGCGAGGCCGTTCGGCGTGATGAGTGCCGCAGCGGCCGCGAGCAAGGCGAACATCCCCCAGCGGCGCCCCTCGACGCAACGGCGCCCCGGAGCGAGGACGGCCTCGACGCCGAGAAAGCACGCCAGACCCAGCCCAAACATAAAGCTCCCGTGCAGGTTGGCCCATAACGTCATCACCGGAAGCAGCCAGATGGGTGGTGATTTTGCATCGTCGCGTGCGGCGAAAAGAGCGCCCGCCCACAGCACCAGGAGCGGCAGGGCAAGCAGGTGGGGGCGCACCAGCAGGTGACCCAATACCAGCGCGCCGCCCAGCATGACCGCGATCAAGGCTGAGAAAGGCTCGGCATAGCGCAGCAGGAAACGGGTCAGAAGAGCGAGGCTGAGCGCGAAGGCGGCCGCGGTCACCAGGACAAGCCCACTCCACCCGGCCGCGGCATAGACGTAGGCCAGGACGAGTTCGGCGAGCCATTCATGCGGCACCCAGGCATCACCGGCGAGCGAATGCGAGAAGGGGTCGTGCACCGGCAGAGCCGCGTGGGCAAGCATCCACCGGCCGGCAGCGATATGAAGATAGGTGTCGGGATCGTTGAGCAGCGCCCGCGGCTCGGCGAGGGCGCGGAGGAAGCCTGCCAGCCCGACGATCAGCGGCCAGGACGGGAGCAGACCGAACCTGATCGCCCGGACGGTCATATCGTTTCCCCGGTGCCGGCCGTGTTTACGCTATCCCGGTCGGCGCGTGTTTTTGCAGGTGAAATACAGGCCGCGAATGTCGGCGCGGTCGTTCCCCGAGCGCGCGCGGCCCGGTCCGGCTTGCGGTTCGACCTCGCCACGGGCCGCAACCCCGCTGTTTTTGCTGTTTTTGCAAGAAATTATCAGCGGCCAATGCCTCTGCCTCCGCAGGAATCCTCGGCCGCGGGCGGCCCGGCGAGGGAAAGAACAGCGGGATGGAGGTCACACAATCCCTTTTCCATGTGGTGCAGACTCATCGGCGTTGGAGGAACATAGCCGGCCACCATAATGGAGCAATTTGTCAAAATGAAGATGCGAATATTTTATCAAGGCCAAACCGCCAGGTTCGCCGCGCGGGTGTCACGCCGGCTCCCGCCAGTCGGCGGCGACGACGCGGACGTAAATGAGCGCCGCAAGCGTGATGCATTCGTCCACATCGATCGGACCCTTGCCGGTATTGCGAGCCGCGATCAGCGTCGCTGCCGCCTGCACGCAGGCCGCCTTCATCGCGCTTTTCTCTTCGGTGGTCATCAGGCGCATTTCCCGTTCAGCGTCCCCACAGCACGATATGCCAGGACAGCGTTGCTCAATCGTTGACAGCCGATGACTTCCGAATTTGCTCTAAGCTAGTGCGACCGGGGCTCGCGTGAAGACAGTCCCATAATAGCATGTGCGCGCTATGAGCAGCGAAAACGCCTGAGTTGTCGGAACGGATAGGCAAAATACTAGATATACCGACAAGTGCCGGAGGAACGATCCTTTACCCGAAGCTGTTTACACCCAGGATGACTGCGAGGGGTTGGCGTGAGTGTCTTGGAATTGACCGAAGACTTCAGGATCTTTTCTGTCGAGGGAACGGGCGCGCCGGATCCCGTGACAGAAAGAGCGCCCGGTGCGATAACCCGGCCTCATTCGGAAACGGACGAGGTAACGCAGACACCAATTCGTGCCAAAATTACAGAAATATTAAATAGTAAAGAAACTCGTTTTCACGGAGATTATTATTTTGAACATTTGCCTGTACCCAATGATCAAATTGTAATTATGAATTGACGACGATTATACGATATTATGAGAGTGTTGCATTCAGCACGCGAGCCTGACACCACAGTTTATGTCCGTTGGGTCGCCCGTAGATGAACGACTGCATCTTGTACATCGCGGGAGGCCTCAGATCTTGGCTCTCCATCCCCAGTAAGCGGGGACGAACCCTTGCGCGGCACGGAGGCCAGGCCAATGGGAGGCTTCAAAATGTCAATGGAACCGGAAGGCTGGTACTTGGATGCGGGTCCACCATCGTGGGATCCCGACGCCAGGGCGTTTTCGTTCTTCTTACGCAAGCTGGGTTGTGAGCCCGTGACGTGCATCCTGGCCATGGATGCGTTGGAGAACGCCGTTCAATCGAGCGACCTGTCCGAGCCGGCGCTGAGCCGGATTTTTGACGCGCACCGCCTGATGATAGAACTCCGAGCCGCCCAGAAGCTGAACGCCGGACTGCTCGAGGCCGATGGCCATGTACTGCTTGACGCTGACGATCTCGGGCGGCGGACCGATACCGATAAGGCACAACCCTGCTCGGAAACATGAGGGAGAAAGGCCGTCCATTCCCGGCCACCCAAAGCAAGGAGCGATTTTGATGGCTATAACCGCGGAAGATTTTTACAGAAGCTCAAATGGCGATCGCTGGCGCCTTATCCGCGACAGCGCCTCAGGGCGCTCGTTCGTGAGACATGAGCCAAATCTCTCATCCGGTGGACGCATCACGGATACGGAGGTCGACGAGTTTCTTAATCGGACGGGTTCCAGCCCTGAGAATCTCGCGTTGCGGGCGCTTTTGGATAAACACACCCGCACCGATGGCCGCTAGTGTTCCGAGTCATTCACACGATTCACCGGGCAACGGCAAGCCCTCGCTCACAACAAGTCCCGCTACACCGGCGGAAGCCGGTGCCCACGGCGAAAGTGGATCCCGGCCTTCGCCGGGAAAGCACGGAGGGGATGTCGAGCTGCATCGACTGAATGAATTGGTGCACTAGTCCGAGAAGCCGACCGAAGACTTGCGCGTTTTACGGAGCCTCTGCCGCCGATCGCGGTACGCCTTTGCGAACTCGGAATATTTGAAAGTTGTGACATTTTTCGAGCTTCCTACTCGATAAGCGGTGGATTGAGTTTCCGGTTCCTTTCGGCTTGTTGGTTTGCATAGACCTCCGGCAGGTCCGAAATTTCGAGGACCTATTCTTGCAAAACGCGAGGTGGCTAGTCGCTTGATATGACGTGCACGCGACACATTCTCGGTGCGATCGACCAAAGAACGACTAGGAACAAAATTATAACCATATATACAATTATAAATAAACTTTGCCGGAATGAAATTGATCGCTTTCGCAACACGCTCAGCGGAGCAGTGGAACTCGGCGGTCGTCTCGATGTTGCCAATGAGAAGCCTTCTACGGAGGGCAATTACGGAGGGCATTGAAATGGAACGTTACGATGGTTTGACCCCGGAAGAACAGGCTAGGATAACGGATATTCAAGATTTGCTCATCGAACGGTATGTGGAACAAAAAGAAGCACTCGAAGAGGGCAAGAAAGCGCGTGCTATAGAGATTGGGTTCGAAATAAAAGAACTCCGACACGAAATGAAAGCAATTAAAGAGTGGGCGAGCGCGTGACCTCGGGCTTGGGCGTCGATAAATTGGAAGATGCTGCCCGCGGAGGCCCCGCCCTCCCATTCGAAGCAGTTTGAATTAAAGCGCTCGGGCGCAGGGGAATGGATCGATGCCGACCTCGGCGGTCCTGCGGATGGTCGCCCTCTGCACGCGCCATCCATGGCCGGTCATAGCCATTGCAGCGGTGCTGACAATCGGCTCCGCGCTCTATACGGCCACGCATTTCGCCATCACCACCGACACCGACCAACTCCTGCCGGCGGATCTGCCATGGCGCCAGCATGAGCTCGCCTATAGGAAGGCATTCCCGCAGGATCAGATTCTAGCGGTGGTGCAAGCCCCCACGGCGGAACTCGTGGAGATGGCGGCCGACAGGTTGGCGGCGGAACTTCAAATACGCGACGACCGCTTTACCTCGGTCCGGCGGCCGCAGGGCGGTGAGTTCGTGGAGCGCAGCGCCTTGCTGTTTCTTCCCGTCGATCGGGTAACCGACATCGCGGGCCGGCTCGTCGCGTCCAAGCCGCTGATCGGGATGCTCGCCGCGGACCCGAGCCTGCGTGGCGTGATGCAGGCTCTGACCAACGGCATCAGAGCCGCCCAGGCCCACCGCATTCCGCCCGATACGCTGGCCGGGCCGATGAACATGCTGTCGGACACGCTCGACGACCTGTTCGCCGGCCGGTTTCCCAGCTTTTCGTGGCGCATGCTGATGAACGGCAAACCCGCGGCGCCAGACGAGCTGCGGGGCTTCATCCAGATCCAGCCAAAACTCGATTTCGGCGCCCTACGGCCTGGCCGTGAAGCGATAGACGCGATCAGGCAGGCGGCGGACGAACTGCAACTCGGCCCCATGTTTGGCGCAAACCTGCGGCTGACCGGACAGGTTGCGATCGACGACGAGCAGTTCGCGGCACTGGGCAAGGACACACTGCCTAATTTCGCCGGAACGGTGCTCGCGGTGCTGGTCATCCTGTGGCTGGCGTTGCGCTCGGCTCACACCAACCTCGCCGTGTTTGTCAGCCTGTTCGTCGGTCTTGTTGTGACCGCGGCCGCGGGGCTGCTGATGGTCGGTGCGTTCAACCTGATCTCGATCGCCTTCGGGATCCTCTTCATCGGTCTCGGCGCCGATTTCTGCATCCAGTTCACCGTGCGCTACCGGTCCGAGCGCCATGAGCGTGACGAAGTTCGCGCGGCTCTGCGGGGTGCCGCACGGCGGGCCGGAGGGCCCCTGGCGCTGGCGGCTGCCGGTACCATGGTCGGGTTCTTCTCGTTCGCGCCAACGGCCTACCGCGGCATCGCCGAGCTCGGCATCATCGCCGGGTTCGGCATGATCGCCGCGTTCGTCACGACCATCACCTTGCTACCGGCTCTGCTGACAGTCTTCGGGAACTCCGAGCGAGCCGGAACGGATGGGATTTGTCGCGCTCGCTCCGGCGGACCGCTTCCTAGCCCGGCACCGCATCGCCGTGGTCGCTGGAACCGTCATTGTGGTGCTGGTCGGCACGCCCCTGCTGTCGCGGATGCGCTTCGACTTCGATCCGATCCACCTGCAGGACCCGAACGGCGAAGCGGTCAGCACCTACCGCGAGTTGCGCACGGTTCCGGAGCTCGGGATCAGCTCGATCAACATCGTCGCGCCCTCGGTCGCCGAGGTCGCCGAGATTACCCAACGCGCCGCCGGCCTCCCCGAGGTTTCGGAAACGAGATCGATCTACAATCTGGTGCCAAGTGACCAGGACCGGAAGCTTCCCGTGATCCGAGCGATGGCCAAGACACTCGGCCCGGTGATCAATCCTTCGGCGACCCTCCCAGCTCCAACTGACGGGGAGACCGTCGGCGCGATCCGCGCGGCGCTAACCGATCTGAAACGCCTCGCCGTCACGGGAGAGAGTGACGCCGCTGCGGATGCCCGGCTGTCGGGCCTCCTCGACCAGCTCGCGAATGCCGACGTCGCGGTGCGAGAGAAGGCGCGCGACGCCTTGACCGCGCCGCTCGGGCTCGAGATCGATCGCCTGCGCCACATGCTCCGGCCAGAGCGCGTCACCGCGCAGTCAGTCCCGCCGGAGCTCGCGCGCGACTGGGTGGCCCCGGACGATCGCGCCCGCGTCGAGGTGCTGCCGGAGGGCGACCCGAACGACACCGCTACATTGCGGCGGTTCGCCACCGCTGTGCTCGCTGTCGCACCCGATGCCTCCGGTACCCCTGTGTGGCTCCTCAAGGCGCAGCACACAGTTGTTCGGGCGTTCATCCAGGCGGGTATCTTGGCGGTTTTGACCATTGCCATCATGCTGTGGATCACCTTGCGACACCTCGGCGACGTGCTGTTGACTCTCGCACCGCTGATCGTCGCGGGCGCCGTTACTTTGGAGATCATGGTGCTGACCGGCGAGTCACTGAATTTCGCCAATGTCATCGCGCTGCCACTGCTTCTCGGTGTCGGGGTGGCGTTCAAAATCTATTATATCATGGCCTGGCGAGCCGGCCGAACCAACCTGCTGCAGTCAACCCTCACGCGCGCCGTGTTTTTCAGCGCGCTGACGACGGCGACGGCATTCGGCAGCCTTTGGCTCTCCGACCAACCGGGCATGTCGAGCATGGGAAAGTTGATGGCTCTGGCGTTGGTCTGCACGCTCGCCGCCGCGGTTCTGTTCCAGCCCGCCCTGATGGGGCCGCCGCGCGGCAACCAACGCCCGCAATCCAGCGTGAAGGCCATCGACGAGCCGTCCGAGTTCCTGGCGGCGGCGCGGCGCCGTGTGCCCGCCGGAATGGCAAAGATGTGGCATTGCAAAGCCGCTGGAAGCCGACCGGATGCCGCCAGAGGCGCCCGCCCCGGAAGCATGTCCTAAATTTGCTGCGGACCAGCCGCAGACCTGATCGGTCGAAGATGCCGCCGAAACTTATGATTGTGCAGGCGCCAACCCGCCGGCGTTGTCCTGGGCTGCGAGGTCGTCGAGCAGGCGGGTGATCCGGTCGATGTGAGTGTCCTTTTCGTAGAGGCCCCAGAGGGTGCCGGCAAGCCGCACTGGATCGCCCGAGTAATAGCGCTCGTAGAGCTGCTGGCGGCCGGCGAAGGAGGAGACCGCGGCGTCGAAGGCCAGCCGAAACAATTTGATGCGCGCCTTGGCGTTGGCATTCGCCGCCTGGAAGTAGGTCGTGACGTCGGCCGCTGCCGGCCCGGCGAGTTCGGCGTAGGAGGGGACCGCGACGAGCCCGCCCGCACCCAGGATCTGGATGATCTCGCACATCCGGACAAACATTTTCGGGTACATCATGCGTACTGTCCACAGCGGCATCGCCGCCGGGGTCATAACACCCGAGGGCCCAGGTGCGGCGTCGGCCTCGCTCGCCCTGATGCAGGCGCGGCAGAACTCGGTGCATTGAATAAGCTCGGCCAGCATGCCCTGCACGTGCAGGTGCTGATCGATATTGGTCGACTTGGCGATGGCAAAGGCGAGCCCCATCATGAACTCGGATTTCGCCCAATTCTTGGTCGAGAACTGGTGCATGATCTGCGGCATGATGCCGGTGCGGTTATAGAGTCCGTTGCACAGCTCGGCGTCGCGATGAATGAAGACGCGCTCCCACGGCACCAGCACGTCGTCAAAAATCGCCATCGCATCGGTCTCGTCGAAGCGCGCCGAGAGCGGGTGATCGAGCAGCGAGGCGGCGTTCTGGTGGATCACCGAAGGCCGGCAGATGAACCGCAGACCGGGCGCGTCGACCCGGATGCTGAACCCGAACGCGTAAGGCTCGGCCTCCTTGCTGGTGGCTATGTAGGTCGACGGCAGGACGACGAGGTCGTGGGAGTAAGCCGCCAGGGTCGACACCATGCGGGCGCCGCGGATGACGATTCCGGCATCGGTTTCCTTGACGATCTTGGCGGCGAGATCCTTGTCCTGCTGCTCGACCGGCTTTGAGCGGTCGACCTGCGGATTGATCAGCGTATGGGTCATGCAGACGTCGTTCTCGCGGATGTGCCGGTGGTAGGCGCGGATGTTCTTGGCGAAGCTCTTGTTCTTCTGGCCGAATTGATCGGCCGCCGAGGCCATGCCGGTAACAAAGACGTTCATGTAGTCGGGGCTGCGGCCGAACATGCCGCAGGTCGCGTCGGCCCAGATCTTGCCCATATCGCGCCGGCGGACCAGATCGTCGACCGAGCCCGGCTCGATGAACGACAGCCCGGCGCGCTCGCCGCTCGTCGGCGAGCGAAAGGTCATTCGCTCGACGAGTGCGGGGTCGTGCTGCATGTCGTAGAGCCGGGCGAGGCTCTGCGCCGCCCCGGCAAAACGCAGATCCGTCGTCACGTTCCCGACCCGCTCGCCATCGATAAACAGCAGGCGGTCGTCGCGCAGCGATTGCAGCAATTGCTCGCCGTTGCGAATGGCCATCTCTCGTTTTCTCTTTCTCGGCGCCCTACCGCGCCCTGCTCCATAGTGCTGTCGAGTGTGAGCTAGCTCACACTCGATCGATCAAAAGCAGGATTTTCTTATATAGCGATGATATCGGCCAAGGCGGTGCCTCCAATGACCCGGCGCCCGCCGCCGCTTGTCCTCTTGGCCCTGGTCACGGCGATCGCCCCGGTGGCTTTGCACATGCTGGTGCCGGTGCTGCCGATGCTGGCGGCGGTGTTCGACGCACCGTCGGGTGCGGTCCAGCTGGTGCTGACCTTGTTCCTCGCCGGGATCGCGGCTGGGCAGCTGGTCTATGGCCCTCTCTCCGACCGCTTCGGACGGCGTCCGGTGCTGATCGTCGGGATGGTACTGTTTCTCGCCGGGACGGTGCTGTGCGGTTTCGCTTGGTCGCTGCCGGTGCTGCTTGTCGGCCGCACTTTCCAGGCGCTCGGCGGCTGCGCCGGGATGGTGCTGGGCCGCGCCATCGTGCGCGACGTCTACGACCGCGAGCGTTCGGCGAGCGCGCTCGCGACGATCATGATGGTGATGAGCCTCGCACCGTCGCTGGCCCCCGCGATCGGCGCCTACCTCGCCCAATGGGGCGGGTGGCGCGCCGATTTCGTCCTGCTCGGCGTGATCGGGGCGGCGGTGCTGATCCTGATAGTGTCGAGACTCGAGGAGACCCACACTCCGGCACCGGTCAACTTTGTCGGCATGGTCGGTTCCTTCCTTCTGCTGTTGCGGACACCGGCCTTTCTAAGCTTTGCGTTTGCTACGGCCTTCACCAGCGCCTCATGGTTCACCTTCCTCGCAGCGGCACCCTATCTGCTGTCCGAGCTTCTCCACGAGCCGCCGAGCACCTATGGGCTGATGATCCTGCTGCCGATGGCGGGCTACATTCTCGGCAATGCCGGCGTCGTGCGGCTTTCGGTGCTACTCGGCAGCGCGCGCCTGTTCCTATGGGGCTTGGCCCTCTCGCTCGCCTCGGGGGTCATGCTCGCGGTATGGTGTCTCGCCGACCTGACGCCGTGGGCGCTCTTTGTACCCATGGCGATCAGCTCGATCGGCAACGGTATGAGCCAGCCGCCCGGTGTGGCCGCCGGTCTCAGCGTCTTTCCGCGGATCGCCGGCGCCGCCTCCGGACTACTGGGCTGTCTGCAGATGGCGATGGCGGCGTTCGGGACCTTGCTCCTCGGCCTCTTGCCACAGAACAGCGTCGTCGGGATGGTGGCGGTCGTCGGCGCCTCGTTGGCGCTCGCGCTGGTCTGCGGCCTCTTCACCCTGCGTGCCCCCGCAGAAGGGCTGCGTCCGGCCGTCGCGTAGCGACGCCAGGCGTGCGATCGCCTGCCCTTGGTCTTCGAGGATCTCGGTGAGCAGCAGGTCAAGAACCCATGAGGACGGCATAGCCGAGTGCGACCCCGTTGCGGGCAGAACTTGTTGTCATGGATGATGCAAAGCAAGACAATGGCTCTTGCCGGCGGCGGAACCGCGTGAATTTGATATCCTGCTTCACGCGAATTTCTCCCGATACGCGACATGGCGCCGCCAAACCACAACGCTCGATCGTGCTGCGTTGCCAACCGACCATCACGGAGGAAACCATGGGCAAGTTTGCAAATATCCTTGAGACGGTCGGTAACACTCCGGTGGTCCGGATCGGGAAGCTGGCGCCACCCGATGTGAACCTCTTCGTCAAAATCGAAGCCTTCAATCCGCTGGGCTCCGTCAAGGATCGGCTGGCCTTGGGCGTGATCGAGGACGCCGAGCGGACCGGGAAGCTGAAGCCGGGCCAGACGGTGATCGAGGCGACAAGCGGCAACACCGGCATCGGCTTGGCGATGGTGTGCGCGCAGAAGGGCTATCCGCTGGTCGTCACGATGGCAGAACCGTTCAGCGTCGAGCGGCGCAGGCTGATGCGCTTTCTCGGCGCCAAGGTCGTGATCACGCCGGCAGCGGAACGAGGCATGGGCATGGTGACGAAGGCGATCGAACTCGCCGAAACGCACGGCTGGTTTCTGACGCGCCAATTCGAGAACGAAGCCAATCCCGACATGCATTCGCGCACCACTGCGCGCGAGATCATCGATGACTTCGCCGGGGAGAGGCTCGACTACTGGGTGACCGGCTTTGGCACCGGCGGGACACTCAAGGGTGTCGCGCGGGTGCTCGCCAAGGAACGGCCGGACACTAAGATTGTCGTCTGCGAGCCCGATGACGCCCCGATGCTGACGAGCGGCGCGCCGCAACAGCGCAAGGGCGACGGATCACCCCAATCGGCCCACGCGGCCTGGAAGCCCCACCCGATGCAGGGTTGGAGTCCCGATTTTATTCCCAAGCTCACCGGGGACGTAGTCGAAACCGGTGTCATCGACCGAATCCTGCGCATTACGGGCGCCGACGCGATGCGCTGCAGCGGCGAGCTGGCGCGCCAGGAAGGAATTTTCGTCGGCATTACCTCCGGCGCGACCTTCGCCGGAGCCCTGCGGGTGTGTGCTGAGGCCTCCAAGGGTTCGACCATCCTGTGCATGCTGCCGGACACTGGCGAGCGCTATCTGAGCACCCCGCTCTTTGCCGATATCCCGGCCGACATGACCGAGGAGGAGGTGCAGATTTCCCACTCGACCCCGAGTTCGTGGCTACCACCGGCGGCGTGACGCCGGCACCGCAACGCGCGCTCGAAATCAGTGTGGGCGGGCGCATCGGCGGCCGGATCGCGCGCGGCCGGGTAGCGGCCGGGTCTGATCCCCGGCAGCTTGTTTTTACGGAACGGGCAGCTTACCCCGACGACGTAACCACACAAAGGACGAAGGCGATGCCGGTCACAATTTACCACAACCCGCGCTGCAACACCTCGCGCAAGACATTGGCGTTGCTTCGCGAAAAAGGCGTGGAGCCGCAGATCATCGAGTATTTGAAAACGCCCTATACGGCGGCGCAGCTGAAAGAGCTTCTCGGTCGGTTGAACATGCCGGCGAGCAGGCTGTTGCGGAAAAAGGAAGCCGCGGCCGCCGCCGTCGATCCGTCAAAACTTTCGGATGATCAGCTGATCGAGGCGATGGTCAAGAACCCGATCATCGTCGAGCGCCCGATCGTCGTCTCGGGGCGCAAGGCCGCGCTCGGCCGCCCGCCGGAGAAAGCGCTCGAAGTATTGTAGCGTACTTCACAAAATGAAATCGGAAACGATCGTTGGATCGTCGGTGATCCGTCGGCGAAATATTCCTGCTTGCGGTCGTCCAATAAGTTCGCGAACTGCAGGACGACGATCGACAGCGCGGCGCCGTTGTGCCGGCGATGATTGGCGTTTGCGGATTGGCTGCGGCAGGCGCTTGCGCGGAGACCGTCGGCGAACTTCGCTTCGGCCACGCCACCAAACCGCGGCCCCAATGGCGATCACGGTCGCGACACTGGCTGCAATAATGACGGGCCGCGAGAACAGCCGACGCGACGCGAACCGGATCGGCGGGGCCGGACTCCGTCGCTGTGTGCGATCAATTGAGGGCGATGGATAAGCGGCGTCTCACATGCCCCGCCGGGCGCCTTTCAACCGCCGACCTCCATTCAATCGAAGAGGGGGTGCGGGGTGTGCTGGAACTCTGAGCTGGCGGCGAATTGGCCTCAGTTGCGGCTGGCGAAGTCGTCGCGGATGCGATTGCGCATGCTCGCTATGCCGGCCGCGATGTAGCCGCCGTCGATGGCGATCTCCGCACCGCTAATAAAGCTCGCTTCATCGGAGGCGAGGAACAGCACCAGATCGGCGCATTCCTTTGGCGTACCCTGGCGGTGCATCGGGATCGCGACGCGCGCCGCATGGGCGAAGGCCTCGCCGCCGCCGCGGAAAAATCCGGTATCGGCAATCTGCCCGGGGTGGATCGAATTGACCCGGATGTTCCACTGCGAGAACTGCAGTACTGCGGTCTTGGTCAGCCCGCGCAGTCCCCATTTGCTCGCCGTGTAGGCGGCGTCGTCATGTGCGGTCAGCCCCGCGGTCGAGGAGATGTTGATGATCGAGCCCCCGCCGCTGTCGCGGATCGCAGGCGCACAATGCTTCATGCCGAGCATCGGCCCGGTCAGATTGACGGCGAGCGTGCGGTTCCACGCATCGACAATGGTATCGGCGATGCCCTGGCGGGCGATCGTCCCGGCATTATTGACAAGGATGTGGAGCTTGCCGAAGCGCGCCAGAGCCGCCGCGACGACCTCTTTCCAGGAGGTCTCGTCGGCCACATCCTGCCGAAGAAAAAGGATATTGCCGCCCTCGCCGGCAAGGCGCTGCGCCAGGCTCCCTCCCGAAGCAGCGTCAATGTCGGTCACCACCACGGCAGCCTCTTCGCGCAGGAACAGCTCCGCCTCGGCCGTCCCCTGTCCGCCCGCAGCGCCGGTGATCAGCGCTACTTTGCCCGTCAATCGTGCCATTTCCTCACCTCCGCTCCATCTCTGATGGCAGCGACTTCGTTGACCGCCCGTTGCGGCAATCCTAGCATCTTCTCTCCACTCGGGAGACGTAGAGATGGCCACGCCGCTGCCTTATACCGGCAAGGAGTTCCTCGATAGCCTCGACGACGGCCGGGAGGTCTGGATCTATGGCGAGCGCGTCAAGAACATCGCTGAACATCCCGGGTTCCGCAACTCGGCGCGAATGGTGGCCAGGCTCTACGATGCGCTGCATCGCGACCATGCCGAAAAAAAGGGCGCGCTGAGCTGCCCGACCGAATGGGGCGGGTTTACTCATAAATACTTCGTGGCGCCGCGCTCGGCCGAAGAACTGACCGAGGCCCGCGATGCGATCGCCGCGTGGTCGCGGCTGAGCTACGGCTGGCTCGGCCGCTCGCCGGATTACAAGGCGGCGTTTCTTGCGACCTTGGGCGCCAATGCGGAATTTTACGAGCCCTATCAAGAAAATGCGCGCCGGTGGTACCGCTACAGTCAGGAGCGGGTGCCGTTCGTCAATCATGCGATCGTCCAGCCGCCGGTCGACCGCAACATGGCTGCCGGGGCGCCGGGCGGCCCGACCGACGTCTACGCGCATGTGACGAAGGAGACCGACGCCGGAATTCGGGTGACCGGCGCCAAGGTCGTCGCCACCGGCTCGGCATTGACGCATTTCACCTTTGTCGCGCATGCTGGCGTGCTGCCGGTGCAGGACAAGAGTTTTGCGATCGTGTTCCTGGTGCCGAGCAATGCCCCAGGGGTCAAGTTCATCTGCCGTGTCTCGAACGAGCAGCGCGCCGCGGTGCTCGGCAGCCCGTTCGACTATCCGCTGTCGAGCCGGCTCGACGAGAACAACGCGATCTTCATTATGGACGACGTGCTGGTGCCGTGGAAGGACGTGTTTGTCTATGCCGACATCGACAAAGCCAACCGGTTCTTCCCGAATAGCGGGTTTCTGCCGCGCGCCATGCTGCAGGGCTGCACGCGCCTGGCGGTCAAGCTCGACTTCATCATCGGGCTCTTGGTGAAGGCGACCGAGGTCGCCGGCACGCGCGGGTTCCGCGGCGTCGAAGCCAATATCGGCGAGGTGATCGCCTGGCGAAACACGATGTGGGGGCTGTCGGACGCGATGGCCAAGAGTGCCGAGCCGTGGGCCGGGGGCTGCGTGCTGCCGGCGCTGGAGCCGGCAATGGCCTACCGCATCCTGGCCCCGGAAGCCTACGTCCAGATCAAGCAAACAATCGAAAAGACCGTTGCCAGCAGCTTGATCTATCTCAACTCGCATGCCCGCGACTTCAAGACGCCGGAGCTGCGCCAATATCTCGACCGCTATGTCCGCGGCTCCGGCGGAGTCAGCGCGGTCGAGCGGGTCAAGCTGATGAAGCTCTTATGGGACGCGGTCGGCAGCGAGTTCGGCGCCCGCCACGAGCTCTACGAGATCAACTACGCCGGCAGCCACGAGGAAATCCGCATCGACGCGTTGCGTGCCGCGATCGGCTCGGGCCAATACGAGCGCTGGAAGAGCTTTGCCGACCAGTGCATGGCCGAATACAACCTCGACGGCTGGACGGCGTCGGATCTTGTCAGCCCGGACGACGTGAGCGTACTGCGTTAGGCCTCCGCGGCACGTGAGGTGCGATGAGGCACGGGGCAGGCCGGTCTTACCCCGCGGCGCGAGACCCGTGCGCTTGAGCCGCGGTTCTGGGGGCTGCCTCCGCTTCGCTTTCGTCGGTGACCTCGACCTCGACGGTCATGCCGAGCGAGTCGGACGGAAAACCGGTCCAGGTCCCGGAAATCGGCACCGCCTGGCGCGGGTCGCGGGCGACCGCGACGCGGATCAGGTCGTGATTGCCGACAATGCCGTTAGTCGGATCGAACTCGACCCAGCCGGCGCCCGGCAGATAGACGCGGAGCCAGGCATGGGTGGCGCCGCCGCCGACCCGCCGGCCTTCGTGAACGTAGAGGTAGCCGGACACGAAATGGGCAGCGAGCCCGAGTGAGCGCACGGCTTCCATCATCAGCACGGTGAAATCACGACAGCTGCCGCTCTGCAGCCGCAATGTCCTGACCGGGTCCTGGACGCCGCTTTCTTCACGCTTGACATAAGTCAGGTTCTGCCTGATCGCATGGGTCATCGCTGCAAGCAGCTCCGTCGTGTCGGTGCGCCCGTCATGGCGCAAGAAACTGCCGCGCCCACTGGTCGATTTCGTGCTCTGGATCGAGGTATTGCCGCTCCATGGCCCGCAGCAGATCGGGCATCTCGTCGGCACCGTAGGTGAAGGGGTATCGCCTTGCATATTCCTCGATCTGAAAGTCGAGGACATCGGTCGCCGATTGGTCGAGGCGAATTACGCTCTCGAAACGAAGCTCCTGAGGCTCGCCCAGCTGAACCGGGCGACGCAACGCAATTGCCGAACACATCGTGGACCCATCGGATATCCGTGGGTTCCGGCGTGATCACAAGCTTAGCTTCGAGCAGCTTCTGGTCGTAGTGTCCCGCGGCCGCAGCATCATGCGATGCTCACCGAATGCGACGGCTGCTTGTAGCGGTAGGTGGTGACGTGACGAACGGTAAGGACGGGCATCGCCTCTGCCTATTGCGGGGTTGCCGTCTGCGCCTGGGTGGCTTCAGGCGAATAGCCGAAGAAGGCGATCGAAAGCTCGCGGGTGACGGCCATCAATTGCCGCTGCATCTGGTCGAGGAACTCGTGGAGACCCTCGCTGAGGATTGTCGCAATGTCGAGCGTTCCCAGGACGGCGCGCAGACGATCGAGCTCCTCGGCGGCGTCGTTGCCGCGGCGCAGCATAAAGCGCGACTTGAGTTCGCCGAGCAGCGAGCCGGCCTCGCGCACGCAATGATGGACCGAGCGCGGGAAGGCTTGGTTGAGCAGCAGGAAACCCGCAACCCGCGCCGGGCTCGTACTCGCCGTGTGCAGGCGCCGGTAGGCGTGGTAGCCGGCGGCCGAGCGCAGCAGTGCGTTCCACTGGCTGACATCGGTCGGCGAGCCGACGTCGGACCCGCTGGGCAATAGCAGGTGGTACTTGATGTCGAGCAGCCGCGTCGTCTGGTCGGCGCGCTCGATATAACGGCCGAGCTGATAGAAATACCAACCCTGGTCGCGGAAGAAGGTGCCCTCGGTGATGCCGGTATGGGTCTGGCAGGCCTCCTTGATCGTGCCGAGCAGTGCTGCCAGTCTGCCGGGCGCGAGATCAGCCTCGGCCAGCGCGGCGAGGCGGTTGTGGAACACGTTCAGCTGCACCCACATCTCGGTCGAGATCAACGGCCGCAAAGTGCGCGCATTCTCTCTGGCATAGCGGACAGCACTGATGATCGAGGTCGGGTTGCCGGCATCGATGAGGTAGAACTTAACCACGCTCTGGGCACTTGCCGCCCGGTGTGTCGCAAAAAAAAACGCTCCTCGTCCGAATTCAGCTGAACGATCGAGCGCCAGTTCTGGCCGCCATGGCTGTCGCGCGAGAAGGTCTCGTTGACGTCGAGGATGCGTGCCAAGTTCTCGGCGCGCTCGACATAGCGCGCGAGCCAGAAGATGCAATCCGCGAAGCGGGCAAGCAGAACGTCACTCAACGACCCAGGTGTCCTTCGAGCCGCCGCCCTGCGAGGAATTGACGACCAGCGAGCCGCGGCGCAATGCCACTCGTGTCAGCCCGCCCGGCAGGACCCAGGTGCTCGACCCGGTGACCGCAAACGGCCGCAAATCGACATGGCGCGGTTCGATGTGACCATCGACCAGGGTGGGTGCGACCGATAGGTTTACGCAGGGCTGGCTGATGTAGTTGGCCGGGTCGGCGATGAGCTTCGCCCGGCATTCGTCGAGCTCCTGCAGACTCGCCCTCGGCCCGACCGTGATGCCGTACCCGCCCGCTTCGCCGACCGGCTTGACCACAAGCTCGGGAAGGTGATCGAGGGTATAGCGCAGCGCTTTCGGCTCGCGGCAGATGTGGGTCTCGACGTTGGGGAGAATGGGGTCTTCCGCAAGGTAATATTTGATGATGCGGGGCATGTACGCGTAGACCGCCTTGTCGTCGGCGACACCCGTGCCGATGGCATTGGCTAGTGCCAGATTGCCTGCCCGATAGGCTCGCATCAGGCCAGGCACTCCCAGCAGGCTTTCGGGGATAAACGCCTCAGGGTCGAGGAAATCGTCATTGATCCGGCGATAAATGACGTCGACATGGGCGAGGCCGCCAGTAGTCCGCATGAAAACGCGGTCGTCGTCGACGATCAGATCCGGAGCTTCTACCAGCGGCACGCCCATCTCGCGCGCCAAGAAGACGTGCTCGAAATAGGCCGAGTTGTAGGTTCCGGGCGATAGCAAAACGACCTGCGGGTCGGAAGCCCGGGCCGGCGCCACCTCCTGCAATGCCGCGATCAGCTTGGCACCGTAATTGTCGATCGGGCGCAAGCCGATGTCGTCGAGCAGGTCGGGAAAGGCGCGCAGCATCATGTGGCGGTTCTCGACGACGTAGCTGACCCCGGAGGGGGTGCGGGCGTTATCCTCGAGGACCAGGAAGGTGCCGCGCTCGTCGCGCACGATGTCGGTGCCGCAGATGTTGACATAAGTCTTGTAGGGCAGATCGACGCCTCTCATCAGCGGGCGATAGTTGTGGTGGCCGAGGATCAGTTCGGGCGGGATGACCCCATCACGCAGCACGCGCTGTTCGTGATAGATGTCGTCGAGCAACAGGTTGAGCGCGGTGATCCGCTGAATGATGCCGTCCTCGACGTGGTGCCACTCCTCGGCCGACAGGATCCGCGGCAGCACGTCGAACGGCAGGATGCGGTCGATCGTCTTCGCATCAGAGTAGATCGTGAAGGTGATACCCAGGTTGTAGAACTCGGCATTGGCAGCGGCCGCGCGCTCCTTGAGCGCATCGATCGACAGGCCGGAGATGCGGTCTCTAACGACCTCGCTTGCCGTGCCGCGCAGCATCTCGCAATAGAAACCTTGCGGATCGTAATCGTCGAGGATCGAGGGAGTCAATCAGCCCACCATGAGACCTTGGCCGCCCGTTTCGCCACGCATTTTCCGCGCCACGCAGCCCGAAGTCCATCCTGGCGTTCAGGCGCATTCCGGTGGTTCGCTTAGCGCGGCGTCTCCCTTTGGTTAAATCGTCCGTCTGATCCAGGTTGAGTGGCCGCAACTTGAGGATGTCCGATTTGTGACGGCATGTGACGCCCTCGCTGCACCTGCAGCGGGTCTGCAGTGGGGGCTCCTCTTCAGGTTGTAACGTCCGAATACTCGGAAACGGCCGTCCGACGCACCCGCCTTCGCAGTTCTTCCGTCACCTCACCAAAAGCGCCGCGATCGCTCTTATCTAGTATGCCAATCGGGCAATTTTACGGATGACCAATTCGCGTTCTACCGCGTCTCCGTGCGTGACCGTCCTTGCGGCCATTCGTTCGAGCCAGCACGCCAGCGAGCCGGCCGCGCCTATTGAGCGCCTAAACTTTAGGCGTTCGCCGCGCCGGTGCTCATCTCTCTTTTGGCCGCCGCCGGGCAAAAACCCGCGCGAGAGCCCCGCCGAGCATGGCATGACCGTTGCTTACTGAAACTGGGGCTCCAGGGAGGCGAAGGTGCGCCGGCGCGATTTCTTGAAAGTGACGGGGGCGGTTGCCGGCAGCACCACCTTGGGGCGAGGGATGGCGAGCGCGTGGGCCGAAACCCCCAAAGATACGCTGCTCGTGCTTGTCGAGAACGGTCCCAACAGCCTCGACATTCACGGCGTCGGCACGACCTTTCGCAGCTATGTCGCCTGCTGGAACCTCTACGACCGCCTCCTGACCTTCGGGCACAAGACCTTGCCCGAAGGCAGGCTCTCCTACGACTACACCAAGATCGAGCCTGAGCTGGCCGAGGATTTCAACATTTCGCCGGAAGGGATGTCGGTCACCTTCAAGCTGCGGCGCAACGCTACCTTCCACGACGGCGCCCCGGTAACCGCGCACGACGCCAAATGGTCGCTCGACCGCGCCGTCACGGTCGGCGGCTTTCCGACCTTCCAGATGGCCGCCGGCAGCCTGCAGAAGCCCGAGCAGTTCGTCGTCCTCGACGACCACGCCATCCGCATCGATTTTCTGCGCAAGGACAAGTTCACCCTGCCCGACCTCGCGGTGGTGGTGCCGGCAGTGTTCAACTCCAAGCTCGCCCGGAGCCACGCGAGCGACAAAGACCCGTGGGCGATGGAGTGGATGAAGACCAACGATGCCGGCGGCGGAGCCTTCAAGCTCGAACGCTGGGTTCCCGGCCAGGAGACTTCCTTCATCCGCTTCGACGAATGGAAAAGCGGACCGTTGCCTAAGATCTGCCGCGTGGTGTTGCGCGAGGTGCCGACCGCGGGCAACCGGCGGGCGCTGATGGAGCGCGGCGACGCCGATCTGTCGATTGATATGCCGTTCAAGGATGCCGCCGAGATCACAAAGTCCGGAGCATACCGGGTGGTCGGCACGCCGGTGGAGAACTCGCTGCAGTATGTCGGTCTCGTCACCAAGATGAAGCCGTTCGACGATGCGCGCGTGCGCCAAGCGATCGCCTGGGCCGTGCCTTACGAGCAAATCTACAAGAGTGTCGTCTACGACATTTGCATCCCGATGTCGGGTGGCCCGTCGGACGCTCCGGAATCGGCCGCTTGGCCACAGCCCTTCCCCTACAAGCGAGACATGGAAAAGGCCAAGGCGCTGCTGTCCGAGGCCGGCTACAGCGGCGGCTTCGAGACGACGATCTCGATCGATCTCGGCGACGCCACGCAATCCGAGCCGACCGCAGTGCTGCTGCAGAGCTCGCTTGCCGAGCTCGGCATCAAGACGCGCATCGAAAAAATCCCCGGCTCCAATTTCCGCAATGCCATGCTGGAAAAGAGCCGGCCGATCCATATCGCCAGCTTCGGCGGCTGGCTGAATTTTCCCGATTACTACTTCTACTGGGGCTACCACGGGCAGAATGCGCTGTTCAATACGATGTCCTACCAGAACCCGGCGCTCGACAAGCTGGTCGACGCTGCGCGGTTCGAGGAAGACCGCGAGGCTTACGAGGATCAGGTCAAGCAGTTCATTCAGATCGCGATGGATGACGTCCCGCGCATCCCGCTTTACCAGCAGATTTTGGTGGTCGGGATGCAGAAGAATATTCAGGGGTATACCTACTGGTTCCACCGGCAGCTGGATTTCCGCCAGCTCGAGAAGAGCTGACCGGGTTGAGCCTGCCCTACAAATTCCGTCGATTGTCGCCCCTCACCCTCCCGCTCCGCGGGTCCCCTCTCCCCGCTTGCGGGGAGAGGGCTAAGGTGAGGGGCGCCTTAGGCCCGGTCGCGCCCATCGTGAGCCAGCGATGGGCCGACTGATCGGCAGTCGGCTGGTGGCGGCGCTGCCCGGCGTCATCGGCGTCGTCATCGTGACTTTTGTGTTGACCCGTGCGCTGCCGGGCGATCCGGCCGCCTATTTTGCCGGACCTGCGGCCACGCAACAGGCGATCGCCGAGATCCGCCATTCGCTGGGACTCGACCGCAGCTTACCCGAGCAGTTTGTCGTCTATGTCGAGGATCTCGCGCATGGACGGCTCGGCAACTCGCTCTCCACCGGCCAGCCAGTGGTCACCGAGCTGCTGACCCGGCTCCCCGCTTCGATCGAATTGACCGTACTGGCGTTGTTGCTGTCGGTCGCCATTGCCGTCCCCCTCGGCATTACCGCAGCCCAGCGGCCGAATTCCTGGATAGACCATCTATGCCGTATCGTGGCGACCGCCGGCGTCAGCCTCCCGACCTTCTTCACCGGATTGCTGCTGGTCTATGTCTTCTATTACCTGCTGGGGTGGGCGCCGGCGCCGCTCGGCCGCCTTGATCTTGTCTATTCGCCACCTCCGGCACGCACCGGCTTCTATCTCGTCGACAGTCTCCTTGCCGGCGACGGCAGCACGGCACTCGCCGCATTGCGCCAGATCGCTCTGCCGGCGCTGACCCTTGCGATCTTCACCTTGGCGCCGATTGCGCGCATGACGCGCGCTGCAATGCTGTCGGTGCTGAGCAGCGACTTCATCCGCGCGGCGCGGGCCAATGGATTGTCGCGTCGGAGCATCGTCTATGTTTACGCCTTCCGCAACGCTATGCTGCCGGTGCTGACCACCCTCGGTATGGTCTTCTCCTTTTTGCTCGGCGCCAACGTGCTCGTCGAAAAGGTCTTTGCCTGGCCCGGGATCGGATCCTATGCGATCGAAGCGCTGATCGCTTCCGACTATGCGCCGGTACAAGGTTTCGTCCTTGCGATGGCGCTCGTCTACATCCTACTCAATTTACTGATCGATATTCTTTACGGGCTGATCGACCCGCGCGCCGCGGTCACGGCATGAGCGCGGCATTGCGCCACCTGCGCTACGTGCTCGGCGAGAACCCGGTCACCCTGGCGGCTTTCGCTCTTTTTATCGTTCTGGTAGCGGTCGCTCTGCTCGGCCCATGGTTCGAGCCCTACGATCCGCTTGCCACCGACGCGATGCACGCGCTGCTGCCGCCCTCGGCCGCCCATTGGTTCGGTACCGATGCCGTCGGCCGAGACATCTTGAGCCGGATCATCGCGGCAACGCGCCTCGACCTCACCATCGCCTTCACCGCGGTCGCGCTGTCGTTCGCCATCGGCGCATTGGCCGGGTTGGCGGCAGGGTATTTCGGCGGGTGGACCGAGCGCGCTGTCGGCCGTGTTGCGGACACGATCATGGCGTTTCCGCTTTTCGTCCTCGCGATGGGGATCGTCGCCGCACTCGGCAATACGATCGCCAACATTGTCTACGCCACTGCGATCATCAACATGCCGCTTTACGCACGCGTCGCCCGCAGTGAGGCGAGCGTGCTGCGCCAGGCCGGCTTTGTCGAAGCCGCGCGGCTCGGCGGCAATGGCGAGCTGCGCATTCTGCTGGCCCAGGTGCTGCCCAACACGATGCCCTTGCTGGCGGTACAAATGTCGCTGACGATGGGCTATGCGATCCTCAACGCGGCCGGCCTTTCCTTTATCGGCCTCGGCATCAGCCCGCCGACCGCGGAATGGGGAATCATGGTTGCCGAAGGAGCCAGCAACATCATTTCCGGCGAATGGTGGGTGGCGCTGTTCCCCGGCCTGGCGCTGATGCTCGCGGTTTTTTGCTTCAACCTGCTCGGTGACGGATTGCGTGACCTGATTGATCCGCGGAGGCGGACGTGAGCGAGGCTCCGCCCTTGTTGGCTGTCAGCGATCTGTCGGTCGAGTTTCGCACGCGCGGCGGGACCGTACGCGCACTCGAAAAAGTCGGCTTCGAGGTCGGCCGTGGTGAAACGGTGGCGCTGGTCGGGGAGAGCGGCTCGGGGAAATCGGTCACCGCATATGCGCTCCTCGGCCTGCTCGATCCGGCGGCGCGCATCACCTCGGGTCGGCTGCAATTCGAGGGGCTTGATTTGCTCGCTGCCGGCGAGCGAGTGCTCGAGGAAATGCGCGGCCGCGAAGTCTCGCTGATTTCGCAGAACCCGCGCGGTGCGCTCAACCCGATCCGGCCGGTCGGTAAGCAGCTGAGCGACGTGCTGTTGCGGCACGGCAATGTAGCTCGCTCGCAGGCGCCGCGGCGGGCGATCGAGATGTTGGCCAAGGTCGGGATCCCCGACCCGGTGCGCCGTGCTGCCGCCTATCCGTTCGAGCTTTCAGGGGGGATGTGCCAGCGTGTGGCGATCGCATTGGCACTCGCATGCGAACCGGCATTGCTGATCGCCGACGAGCCGACCACCGGCCTCGATGTCACCACCCAGGCGGTGGTCATGGATCTGCTCGCTGAGCTTGCCGCCGCGTCCCGCATGGCGACGATCTTGATCACCCACGATCTGGCGCTCGCCGGCGAATATGCCGACCGCATCATTGTCATGCATGCCGGGCATGTGGTTGAGAACGCGCCTGCCGCTGAGCTCTTCGCGCGACCGCGCCACCCCTACACGGCAAAGCTGATCGCTGCAACACCAAGTGCGGGCACCCGGCTCAGCGACCTTGCCGCCATTCCCGGCAATCTGCCCGACGTTCGGCGCGCCGACCTTCCGGCTTGCCGCTACAGCACCCGCTGCGAGCGTCGTGCGGACGGTTGCGCGGCGCCGCTGCCGCTCGTTGCCGTTGGTCAATCGCACACGGTCGCCTGTTGGCAGCCGTTATGACCGAGAAGCTCCTCGATGTACGGGATCTGGCCAAACGCTTTCCGGTAAAGCGGTCGCGAAAAATTCCGTGGCGGCGGCCACCGGAGAGCTGGCTTCTGGCGGTGGACAGCGTCGATTTCGCGATCGCCCCAGGCGAGACGGTCGGGCTGGTCGGCGAGTCGGGTTGCGGCAAGTCGACATTAGTGCGGCTCGTCACCCGGCTGATCGACGCGAGTGCCGGAAGGATCGGCTTTGCCGGCGACGAGATCGGGGAGATTCCGGCGCGACGCTTTGCTCGCGCGCGTGAACGTGCGCACATCCAGATGGTGTTTCAGGACGCTGGCGAGAGCTTGAACCCGCGCTTTACCGCGTTCCAGGCAATCGCCGACCCATTGCGTCGGCTTACCCGGCTGCGCGGCGCGGCGCTCGCCGCTCGGGTGCACGAGACCGCCGGCCTGGCGGGGCTCCCCGACGAGTTGCTCAGCCGCTTCCCGCATCAGCTCTCGGGCGGCCAAAAGGCGCGGGTCGGCATCGCTCGCGCGATCGCGGTCGAGCCTAGGCTGTTGATCCTCGACGAGCCGACCGCTGCCCTCGATGTTTCAGTGCAGGTGGTAATCCTCCAGCTGCTCGATGCGCTCAAGCGCCGGCTCGGCATGAGCTACCTCTTTGTCAGTCACGATTTAAATGTCGTCCGTTTGCTCTGCGACCGTGTATTGGTGATGTATCTCGGCAAGGTCGTCGAAAGCGGTCCGGTCCATGCAGTCTTCGACCGTCCGGCGCACCCCTACACCAAGGCGCTGGTGGCGGCGATCCCGTCGCTCGACCAACGCGGGATAAAGCGGCTCAGGCTCGGCGGCGAACCACGTAGCCCGATCGATCCGGATCCGCGCACGTGCCGGTTCTATGGACGTTGCCCAAAGGGTCAGGATGATTGCGCTACCGTGATGCCGGAGTTGCGATGGCTCGGCGACGGTCGCTCGGTGGCCTGTCATTACCCCGAAAACGGCATGCCGGAAATCACTCGAGCCCCGCCAGCAGCGACGTCGAATCTGCTACCGCTCCAAATACCCCACCCTGCATCTTGATCATCTTGATTGCGTGCTCATGGTTGGAACGGTCGGTAGCGCCGCAGCAATCTTCGAGCAGCAGGCATTCGAAGCCGCGGTCGTTGGCCTCGCGCATTGTCGTGTGCACGCAGACATCGGTCGTGATCCCCGTCAGCACGAGGTTGGCGATGCCACGCAGCCGCAGCATCAGTTCGAGATCGGTGGCGCAGAACAACCCCTTGCCAGGCTTGTCGATGATCGGCTCGCCGGGCAGCGGAGCCAGTTCCGGAATAATTTCCCAGCCCGGCTCGCCGCGCACCAATATGCGGCCGCACGGACCGGGGTCGCCGATGCCGGCGCCGATACGCCGCGAACGCCAGCGCTTGTTCGCCGGAAGGTCGGCGAGGTCGGGACGATGTCCTTCGCGAGTATGGAAGACATGGAAGCCCTGGCGTCGCATTATGGCGAGCACGGCTGCGATCGGCTCGATCGGCATGCGGGTAAGGCTCAGATCATACCCCATGCGGTCGACATAGCCGCCAACGCCGCAGAAATCGGTCTGCATGTCGATGACGATCAGCGCCGTGTTAACCGGCCGAAGATCGCCATTGTAGGGCCAGGGATAAGGATCGGCCGCGACGTAGCGCTGAGTCATCGAGGGGCTCTCGGGTTCGTACACCGATCCGACAACGTACAATTACCGTGCCAATAGTCCCCCAGTCCTTGGAAATCGCGGTCTTGCGCGACGCCTTTCTCAAAGGCGCGATCACGGTCGCGCAATTGGTCGATCAGGTGCTGGCTCGTATCGCCGAGTGGGATGATCCCGCAGTTTGGGTCTCGCGGTCGAGCGAGGACGCACTCAGAGCCCGCGCCCGCGAACTCGGTGGCGAAGCTACGGCCGACCCGGGATCGAGCGCGCGACTGCCGCTCTTCGGGATTCCCTTTGCTGTCAAGGACAACATCGATGTGGCCGGGATGCCGACCACTGCTGGATGCCCGGCCTTCGCCTATACGCCCGCAGAGACCGCTCCTGTCGTGAACCGGCTGCTGGCCGCGGGCGCTGTGCTCTTTGGCAAGACCAACCTTGATCAATTCGCTACCGGATTGGTCGGTACGCGCTCACCCTACGGGGTACCACGCAACCCCTTCGACGCTCGTTTCATCCCCGGCGGTTCGAGCTCGGGCTCGGCGGTCGCGGTCGCCGTTGGTCTCGTCAGCTTCGCCCTCGGCACCGACACCGCCGGGTCGGGTCGCGTTCCGGCCGCCTTCAACAACATCGTCGGACTGAAGCCCACCCGCGGCCTGCTCAGCACGCGCGGAGTGGTGCCTGCCTGCCGATCGCTCGACTGCGTTTCAATATTTGCGTTATCGGCGCAAGACGCTTCGACCGTGTTCGAAGCGGCGGCAAAGTTCGACGAGGACGATCCGATGGCTCGTCCCGCTCAGCCGGCGGTCCCAGCGAGCTTTGGACCGCGGTTCCGCTTTGGCGTTCCGCCATCCTCCGATCTCGAGTTCTTCGGGGACGAAGGCGCGAGCTCCCTTTTTTATACGGCGATCGGGATGCTGGAGGCGGCCGGCGGCATCGGGGTGGAGGTGCCGTTCGCGTTGTTTCGCGACGCCGGCCGTCTGCTCTACGACGGTCCTTGGGTTGCCGAGCGGCTACATGCCACCCAAGCTCTGCTGAATAATAACCCTGGTGCGATGCTACCCGTCATCCGTTCGATCCTCGAGGGGGCTAAGCGATATAGCGCACTCGACGCCTATCGTGCTCAATATCGCTTGACGGAGCTCCGCCACGCCACCGACAGCGTCTTTGCAGAAGTCGATGTCCTGCTGCTGCCGACTGCCGGTACGATCTATGAAACAGCGGCAGTAGCGGCTGAGCCGCTGCGCCTCAACAGCAATCTCGGTCTCTATACGAGCTTCGTGAACTTGCTCGACCTCGCAGCCATAGCCCTCCCGGCCGGATTTGGCCGTGACGCCCTGCCGTTTGGGATTTCGCTAATTGCACCGGCCTTTCGAGATCTTGCTTTGCTCGATCTCGGGACTCGGTTTCAGCGGGTCACCGGTCTGCTGCGGAATGCTGCGGCTGCCGTGTGATCGTTGTCAGTCATCTTGCCCATTTTTTGTGCGGTGCATTAGATTCTATTTAAGCTCATCTCGACAGTTAGTTTTTCTTATTGCGCTGCAGCAACATGAATGGATAATTAACGCACACAAGGTGCAGGGTGGAACGCCGCATTTCGCGAGGCCAATGCACATGAGCGAAACGACCTTCAGTCATCAAAAAGCTAATTCGCCCGATGCCCACTATTCCGACGGTGGGCTGCGTTCCTTCTTCGTCTATCGCGATACCGGAGTGAATGCCGCCACCAAGGGCAAGGTTCGCGTTCAGCTGGTGCGCGCGGCGCACAAGAGCTCGGAGGCAAAAGGCGGCACCGGCTTTCATTTTCATACTGCGGATGTCCACGTTGTCTACATGGTCCGAGGATGGGCCAAGTTCGACTATGACGGGATCGATACCCTGGTCGAGGCCGGTGACTGCGTCCACCAGCGTCCGGGAATCGTCCATAGTCTCTACGACTGGTCGGACGACATGGAGTTTATGGAGATCATCATGCCGGGCGATTTTGCCACGACCGAAATTACCGCGCCGGCGGCCACCGCAACACTGTCGTCCGCCAGCAGCTGAGCAAGATCCCACTCAATCGCTGGCGTAAATAGTGTTCCTGACAATTGGATAAATGTAATTGCTCCAGCGACGGCCGCTGAACACGCCGTAATGGCCGACGCCGGTCTGGACGTGGTGACGCTTCATATAGGGTCTAAGTCCACTGCACAACTCCTGGGCGGCCAGCGTCTGCCCGATGGCGCAGATGTCATCGCGCTCGCCTTCCACCGTGAACAGCGCGGTGCGTCTGATCGCACGGGGATCGACGCGACGGCCGCGCCATTCAAACTTGCCGAGCGGCAGGGCGTGCTCTTGAAACACGGTGCGCACAGTCTGAAGGTAGAATTCAGCGGGCAAATCCATAACCGCGCAATATTCGTCGTAGAACGCCTTGATCGCAGCCGCCTGCGCCTCCTCGCCATTGGCGAGATGGCAGAAAAGGTCGACCTGAGCTTTGATGTGGCGTTGGAGATTCATGCTCATAAAAGCGGCGAGCTGCACAAATCCGGGGTAGACACGCCGCAGGGCGCCGGGATAGCGCAACGGTACGATACCGATCAGCTTGCGCTCGAACCACCCGATCGATCGGCTCGTCGCCAACCGATTAACCTCGGTCGGGTTGACCCGTGTGTCGATCGGGCCGGCCATCAATGTCATGCTGCGCGGCTGTGCCGGATCACCATCCTCCGCCATTATTGCCGCGGCGGCGAGCACCGCGACGCAAGGCTGGCACACCCCAATGACATGGGTGCCGGGCCCCAGCACCTGGAGAAAAGTGATGATGTGATCGATAAAGTCGTCGAACTCGAACGGACCATGCTGCAACCCGATATCTCGAGCATTGTGCCAGTCGGTGATGTAGACGTCGTGATCGGCGAGGAGCACCTCCGCCGTCCCACGCAACAAGGTGGCGAAATGCCCCGACATCGGTGCCACCAGAAGAACGCGGGGCTGCGGTAGCCCCGCCGGCTCCTTCTCGAGCCGCAGCAACGTACAAAACGGCGTCCGGTGAACAGCCGTCTCGCGTACCGCAGCCTCGCGACCGGCGACCGTAACGGTGTCGATGCCAAAAGCGGGCCGGCGATGACTGAGGCCCGCCCGCGCGACCAGCTCGCAGAGGGCCGCAGCAGCACGCAGGAGGGCATGGCGCGACATCCCTGGCACGGGATGTGCGAGGCTCGCGGCGGCCAGCTCGGCGACTGCCCGAACCGGTCTGGTGATATCGGAAAAAGCTTGAAAATTATGATAAATCATGGGTGTGACAACAAGCCGGTGAAGGAGCGTGTCGATGGCCGAGACCATTCTCACCATAAGCAGCAAAAATTATTCCTCTTGGTCGCTTCGCGGTTGGCTCTTGTGCAAAATGGCCGGCCTCGAGTTCGCCGAGGAGGTGGTGCCGGCAGACGACCCGGCAAACCGGGCCGAGCTGTTGCTGCTGTCGCCCTCGATTCTGGTCCCGTGTCTCATCCACGACGGCATCAGGATCTGGGATACTCTGGCTATCGCCGAATATCTCAACGAAGTAAGGCCAAAGGCAGGATTACTGCCGGCGGAACGTCCCGCGCGCGCCCGCTGTCGCTCGATTTGCGGTGAGATGCATTCCGGGTTCGCCAATCTGCGATCCGCACTGCCGATGAACCTCAAAGCACGCCACGCCGGCTTCAAGATCTGGTCCGGGGCGCAGGCCGATATCGACCGCATCACGACGATCTGGCACGAGTGCTTCAGGAACTATCACGGCCCTTATCTCTTCGGCAAATTGACCATGGCGGACGCCATGTACGCGCCGGTTGTTACCCGCTTCCTGACCTATGATGTCCAGCTGGACCAAGATTGCGCCGGCTATTGCGAGCGCATCACGGCGCTGCCGGACATGGTGGCCTGGCGCGAGGCCGCGACGCTCGAGCCCGACGAGTTCGAAGAACTCGACATGGAATTCTGAGCCGTCCCCTCAGTCGTCGGCCGCTACTTCCTCGGCTAGAACGATCGGTGCTTCATGGCTTTGCCGACTGAGCACGAAACAGACGCCGGCGACGATCAAATAGCCTAATGCCACTGCGACCGAATTGCCGATTCCGAGCGCGGTGCCGTGGATGAAGCCAAAAAAGGACAATACCGCGCCGGCGCCGGCGAAGAGTGCCGCCCACTCGAACTTGCGGTCGATAATGAAGGCGGCGATGGCGCCGAGTATTAGTCCGGCGAGCACCGCACCGCCGCCCAAGAGAGCCATGCCGTGGTAGACGACGCCCGTGGCGCCGAGCTTGGCCATGCCGAGCTGCTCGGCTGAGGTGCCGGCAGCACCGAGCGCGCCGTCGATCATCGTTTGCGCCCAGGCGGCGATGTTGGGCAGGATCGCCAGCACGATCGCCGGCGCGTGCCGCGTCGGCGAGGCCTGGAACGCCTGAGCGCCGATGACGAGGCCGATATAGAGCAGGATCGGCAGGATCGCCACCAACGGGATGACGGCCAGCAGCAGCGCCGTCACGCCGAGAAAGCACACGATACCGATCACGACGCCGGTCGCCAGCGAATAGCCGATCCGGCCGCCGACCGCCTTCCATCCGGGGTGTCCGATATACACCGCCGGGGGAAACGGACTGCCGAGCAGCGCACCGACGATCGCACCCGTGCCGTCGGCCAGCAGGATCTTGCGCAGGCTGTAATCGTCGCCGGCCGCGGCGGCACTCTCGACGTTGTTCATCCCCTCGGTGAAATTGTAGATGCCGAGCGGGACTGCAGTGACGAGCAGTGGCCCGTGTCGCCGAGCGCCTTGGCGAAATCGGTTGACGGATAGGGTAGGCGCAACCCGAACTGGCCAAGAGCAGACACGACTTCCGCTGGCTGCATCAACTCATCGAGGTGAACGAGCTTGGCGAGCCAAGCGAGCACGGTGCCGAGGACGACCGCGACGAGGCCGCCGGGCAGGCCATAAGGCAGGCGGACGCCGGCCATCCAGCTGACCAGCACGATGGTCAGCGACAACATAAACAGCCAGGGATCTTCCCAGCCGAGAAATGCCGGACGCATCGAGATGAAGGCGATCGAAATACCGGCGAGGGTGCCGAGCATCGCGGCCCGCGGCGTGTATTTTCGCACGGTGGGGCCGACGAAAGCGCCCAACAACACGATGGCGCCGATGACCAGGCACCACACCAGCCCCGACTGCCAGGCGAGCAGCGGGTCGCGCGTCTTCAAATAGACCGGCAGCATGATCAGAAAGACGACGATGAACATGTGAGGCACGCTAGGCCCGTAGGGCATTGCCGTCACATCCGCGCGCCCCTCATCCTTGGCGAGCCGCCAGGCGAGGTAGGCGTAATATAGATTGCCCAGCGGCAGCGCGATGCCGAGGGCCGGCAATATCCGCCCGTAAACAATGTCCGGGGGCAGGTTGACGACGTGCAGGCACAGCCCGGTCAGCACGATGACGTTGAGAACGACATTGGTGAACAGCCCGAAAAAGCCGTTCCAATCGCCGGGAACCCACCAGCGCGGCTGGGCGGCCGAGGTGTTCATCGTGTTCTCCTCAAAAACCGGTTGCCGCGAGTGCGTCGATGATTGCCTCGGAGGATGCGACCCAGCCAAAGATGCCGCCCTGCGCCTTGATCATGCGCAGCCCCATCTCCTGAAACTCGGGGAAATACGAGCCGACGCAATCTTCTACGACGACGCATTCGTAGCCGCGGTCGTTCGCCTCACGCACCGTGGTATTGACGCAGACTTCGGTGGTAACTCCGCAGACGATGAGCTGGGAGATGCTGCGATTCTTCAGCATCGCGTCGAGGTCGGTGGCATGAAACGCGCCCTTTCCCGGCTTGTCGACGATCGGCTCGCCCGGCAGAGGATAAAGTTCGGGGATGATGTCGTGTCCGGGCTCGCCGCGCACCAGGATCCGACCCATCGGTCCGGGATCGCCGATCCCGGTGGGGAGCTTGCCGCGCGCCTTTTTGGCCGGCGGCAGGTCGACGAGGTCGGGGCGATGCCCCTCGCGCGTGTGGATTATTGTGAGCCCTGCGCTGCGCGACGCTTCGAGGAGGCGCCTGGTCGGTGCGATCGTTCGGCGCAATAGGGAAACGTCGTTGCCGAGCACGGCGCCGAAGCCGCCGGGCTCGAGAAAATCGCGCTGCATGTCGATGATCGCGAGGCCGGCATGTGCCGTCTCCAGAACGAACGGATATGGCTCTGCTTCAATGATCGCCATGATACCCCCGATAACCCACAAGACCGGCCTGCCGACGGCCGGTCAGAAGTGGAATCCCAAGCCAGCTGCGAATACGAAGACGTTGCGATGCCCCGATGATCCGGGACTGACCACGCCGATCACTTCCTGCGCATTGCGCAAATTGGCGTTGATCAAGTTGTAGTATTGGATGCCGGCATTGACAGAACATTGGCCATATTGTTGCGGAACCCATTCGATTGGAACTCGGGCATTGAACCCGGTCGAAAAGACGCCAACATTGCTGGTACCACCCCAAAAATCGGCGGGACCCACGGTCAACCATGTCGGCATGGTCAGTGTGACGGGCATTTCGTAGGGATGGAGGTCCCAAGTCGGCACCGCGCCTAGCTCGACGTCGAAGCTCGGGACCTTGCCGAGCACTACCGTTGAGCCGCCGTCCGCGGTAAAGAATAGTTTTGCATAAGGATTGAACGATATCGGGCTCAGCCAGCGCATTTTGTCCTCGTAGCGCAGACTAAACTCAAAATTATGCTCCAGCTTGAAATTACCGGGCGGGCTGATGAAGGCAATGTACTGGATACCAGCATACCAGTCTTTGTAAAGATTGAAGTTTACTCCGGCGAACGCATCGAATTCGTTCCAGGTTGGCGCGTTCTGATGGCCTGGGTTGAGGTCGTTCCAACCGCCAAAAACGAATGATGCATCGTTGACCGGGCCGTCGGCGCTGTGGTACGCGGGCATTACGAAGCCGTTCAGTATTTGTATGGTCAATCCTTTGTTCGTCACCAATAAACCGCGCGGTGTTATATAATCATTCTTGAATGCCAAGTCAGCGAAGCCATGAACGACAGGTGGAGGAGGACTCTGTTGCGCCAGCCCCATCGGCGAGATGCTGGTGAGCACTAAACCAAAGATGCTACCGATCCAGTACTTGTGCATACGTCGATCCTTTTATTTCGCCTGAGAGGTGGCTCAGGCGAAAAAGAGATGATGTCGTCGCGACGATCCCCCTGTTCGGTTTGTCCCCTCAGTCTCATCAGAGTTTGCATTGCGGGGCAGATGCAAACCTTCGCCACAAGGTTAAAGCAAGCCGCGTGCCAGGTGACGTCTGTGCACGGCCGCGCGAAGGGCAGCTCGCACCGTTGGGTCGGCCGCGATGGCAAGAGGCGACACTCGGCTGCCCCCGTGCAGCTGACGAGGTTGGATCACACTTGGTCGCGGGCAGTAGCCCAGTGCTCGCTGTAAAGATGGTAGCGGCACCCCGCCCTCGATTTTAAGTGATTGACGACGAGAGCCGAGCATCAAGCATGGCTCCGCGGCGATGCTCCCAGATCACATCGCTGAACCGCCGCCGTCCGCTTCTCGCATACCCCCCAATCGGACGACCCCATCATTTCGCCACGCCGCGCGGATTTCCCCAACCCAGCGTCTGGGCCAAATGCCTATTTTTTCTGCAATCCGTGACGTCTATTGTCATTGGAAGCGGGCAAGGGGTTTATCTCCGCCGCGGGGTTTGTCATGATCCGGGCACGTTGGTACAATGATCGCTGGCCGCCGAAGCTGTAACCAATTGTTTTCTCTTTGGGAGCATGAACGTGACGAAGCCGATCTGCCTTCTGGTCGCAGTGAATTTAATGCTGGCCGTCGCCGGATGCGCCACCTCACCCGCGCCAGTCGCGCAGAACGGCGAGATGCTCGCAGCGGCCGGATTCCAGGTTAGGGTGGCCGACTCGCCGCATCGGGTCGACCAAATGAAGCGGCTGCCGCCAAACAAAGTCGTTACGCGTGTGAGGAACGGTCAAAAGGTGTACCTGTATTCGGATCCGACAGCTTGCAACTGCGTCTATATGGGTACGCAACAAAACTGGGACGCATACCAGCAGCAACGCGATGCCCGGCGGATGGCCAAGGAGGAGATCGCGGCAGCCGAGACCCAGGCAGAATGGGATTTCGGCGCCTGGGGCTGGTAGATTACGAGCCGCACTTCGGCTCGTACCTCCGCCGGATCAGCTGAAGGACTGCACGTCCGGAGTCTACATTCGCCACCATTTTCGGCCTTTCCCGCTGTGGCCCATCCGTTGCAAATCCCGGTGGGTAGTGCTCGCCGCACAGCGCGCGCCATTTTCTCGATGACCGTCAACGACCCGGCCAGCGTTACCAAGACCGATGGCCGTGTTCTTCGTGACAAGCTCTTGGCAGAGCCGAAGGCGCGCGGAAAGGCCGTGGTTTCTCCCGCGAATACCACTGTCAAGGATGGTATCGTCCATCTATGGTCCTCTTATGTGTCTGCGCTGTTAGTCGCCGCCGAGAACATCCCAGGAGTTCGGCGCGTGGAGGACCAAATGAGACCAGTTCCGGCCTACCTTCCGGGATAGGCTCCGGCATTGGGACGTCCGACAGCAGACGCGTTCGCGCGCAGATGTTCCAGTCGGTGAAGGGCGATGTCCGTTCGTAATCTCGACAAGGTGTTCGAACCGCGATCGGTTGCCCTGATCGGGGAAACGTCTCGGCCGGGCTCGATCGGCGCGGTCGTCGCGCGCAACCTCTGCCGCGCCGGCTTTTCCGGCGAATTGGCGCTGGTCGACCGACATCCGCAAGCGATCGCTGGTATGACCGTCTACTCGAATGTCGCGGGCCTGCCGCGAGCGCCAGATCTAGCGGTCATTACTGCGGCGCCCGAGACCGTAGCGTCTCTGGCCAGAGAATTGAGTGAGCGGGGCACGCGTGCGTGTGTGGTTATTGCTCCCGGCTTCGATGAGGCCGCGGAGCAGGGCCGCATGCTGCAGCAGGCCGTTCTAGACGCTGCAAAACCGGATCTGACGCGCATAGTCGGGCCGAATTGCCTTGGAATCATGGTGCCCCGACTCGGGCTCGACGCCACGTTTTCGCATGTTGCACCGAAGCCCGGAGAAATCGCCTTCCTCAGCCAATCAAACGCAATGATCACAGCGATGCTCGATTGGGCGGTCCCGCGCGGCATCGGCTTTTCGCATGTCGTCTCTCTGGGCGACATGGCGGATGTCGATTTTGGCGATATGCTCGACCATCTCGCCGCGGATCAACATACGCGATCTATCCTGCTGTATGTCGAAGGCGTCAGCAACGGTCGTAAATTGATGTCGGCGGCCCGAGCGGCCTCGCGCATTAAACCGGTCCTGGTATTGAAGGCGGGGCGCACCAAAGCAGGTGCCCGCGCCGCCACTTCTGACGCCGTCGCCGACGCCGTCTACGAAGCGGCATTTCGCCGAAGCGGGATGCTGCGGGTCGGCACAATGGCGGAGTTGTTCGGCGCCGCCGAGACATTGGCGCTGACGCGGGACCAAATTGGTGATCGACTGGCGATCCTCACCAATGGCAGCGCCGCGGGGGTACTGGCAACCGACGCTTTGATGGCGGCCGGAGGAAATTTGGCCACATTGTCGAAAGAGACGATCAGCGCATTGGATCGGCTGTTGCCCGCGAGCTCGAGCCGCGGCAATCCAGTGGATATTCTCGGCGATGCGTCGGGGCAGCGCTACGCCGACGCACTGGCTGTGCTGATCGGCGAGCGCGAGGTCGATGCTATTCTGGTGCTTAACTGCCCTACCGGGCTGGCGCAGCCCGACGAGGCAGCGCGTTCGGTAATCGGTACGCTGAAAGCGGCAGAGCCCACGGCACTGCGCGGCCGCAACGTGATCACCGCTTGGCTGGGAGAGGATTCTGCGCGGCCGGCACGCCGGCTCTTTGCCGACGCTCGTGTTGCCACCTACGAAAGCCCGGACAGCGCGGTCAGCGCTTTCGTGAACCGGGTACGCCATCGCCGCAATCAAGAGTTGTTGATGGAAACACCGCCGGTGCGGACCGATGCGTTCGAGGCGGATTCGGCTTCGGCAAGGCGAGTTATCGCCGCTGCGATTGCCTCCGGAAAATCCTGGCTCGGCCACGACGAAATCGGCGACGTCTTCGCGGCTTACGGTCTTCGGCTCGTCCCCAGCTACCTCGCCGCAGATCCGTCAGGGGCCGCGGCGATTGCTGCGCGGGTTGGCTTCCCTGTCGCCCTCAAGATCTGCTCCTCGGATATTACGCATAAAAGCGATGTCGGCGGCGTAGTGCTTAATCTAGCCGAGGCCGACCAAGTCAGACAGGAAGCAATTGCGATGTTCGAGCGGGTGAGGGGCACGCGTCCCACAGCGTGCCTGGACGGGTTCCTAATTCAGCCGATGGTCTTGCGCCCTGGTGCGGTGGAGCTTCTCGCCGGGCTCGTCGAAGACCCGGTGTTCGGACCTCTGGTGGCGTTCGGTCAGGGCGGCGCTTCGGTCGACATCCTGCACGACAGCTCGTTCGAATTTCCGCCGCTGAACTCTCTACTGGCGCGCAGGCTGATGGCGCGCATACGGGCGTCGCGACTATTACACGGATATCGTGGCCGACAGGCTCCAAACATCGAGGCTGTCGTAGAATTGTTGGTCCGCCTCGGCCAGCTCGCCGCCGATCAACCCGAGATCCGCGAGCTCGAAATAAACCCGTTGCTCATGGACGCGGATGGCGCCCTCGCGCTCGATGCCCGACTGCGAGTTCTACCGGCGCAAAGCACGGGAGCAGCGCGGCTGGCGATCGCGCCCTACCCGCAAGACCTCGCATCCGTCGAGCGGCTGCGGGACGGAACGGAGGTTAGCTTGCGCCCGTTGCGCCCGGAAGACGAGCCGATGCTGCACGACCTAGCCGCGCATATGAACCCGCAGGATTTGCGGCTCCGGTTCTTTACGCCGGTGCGCGGGCTGACCCATACGGTTGCTGCACGGCTGTCGCAGCTCGATTACGACCGCGAACTGGCGCTGCTGGCCGAGCACGACGGAAAGGCGCTTGGCGTGGTGCATATCTTTGCTGACCCCGACAAGCTGCGCGCCGAATACTTCATCGCCCTCCGCAGCGATTGGAAAGGGCGTGGGCTCGGCTACCTGCTGATGACGCGGATCATCGACATTGCACGGCAACGAGGGATTGGGGAGCTCGTCGGGGAAGTTCTGCGGGAGAACGAGCCGATGTTGCAGATGTGTCGCGAGCTTGGTTTTGCGGTCGCTGCCGAGCCGGCCGATCCGGCCGTCATGCTGGTCAGGAAGATTCTAACCGAGAACCGAGTCTGACCACCGGGATACGAGGGCACTGCCTCAAGGCCTTCCCGCAATTGCCATTAGAAGCGGGCAAGCCGCCTGGGATGAGAAGCAACCCCGATGCGTCGCCCCTGAAAGGGTGCATTCCCGCTCGGTCCAGATAACGCTTTCACTGGCCCGCCATCGCTGCTTTGAGGCGCTGAACTGTGCTGCGGCACAAAGCCGCGATGAAGGGCTGAACGATAAAAGCACTCTCGCAGCGAATCGGGACCCGGTTAGCTTCTTCCATTGATCGTCGAGGCTACGAGGTGCGGCTCGGTATTTCCGCGATTGCCCGAGTTCGGCAAGCACGAAATAATCGCGCCATGCGCCGGCCACCGCAAACCTGCCCCTGACCCGATGATCGTGCTGGGTATCCACCCCGGTTTGCATGACGCCTCGGCGGCGCTGTTAGACGATTACCGCGTCCTGGGCGCGGTGCAGCTGGAACGCCTGAACCGGGCTAAGGGTTCAGGGGTTGAACGTGAGGCGTGGGCTTGGCCCTGCGTCGACGAATTGCTGGCGATGCAGGGTTTGCAGAGGTCCGACGTAGACGCAGTGGCGTTTACACGCAAATCGTTTCCGCGGATTTACCTGCGCAAGATGCAGACGCCGTTGCGACGGATGGTTAGGACCCTTGCCCCCGGCAGGATCGCCAAGCGCCCGACAAAAATACTGAGCAACGCCCTCCACGGTGGGCGCAGTCACGACCCCGCGACGCTATTCGATATCGAAAGGTTTCTTGCTGACTCAGGTTTCCGCGGCGACGTGCGGGTCCACTGGTGCAATCACCATTTCGCCCACGCGATCACGGCGCTGTTTTTCACCGATTGGGCCGACGCCCTGATCTATACCGCCGACGGCCACGGCGACAACGTGTGCAGTTCGGCGCGTTCGCTCGCGGAGGGAAAGATCTCCTGCCTGTTCGGCGGGGAAGAGGCTTTGTTGGATCCCCTCCGGCTCGACAGTTTGGGGTTCGCCTACGGCTTTGTCACACGGGCGCTCGGCTTCCGGATGCTGAGGCACGAAGGAAAGGTGACCGGGCTCGCCGCCTATGGCGAACCCACATTGTACGAGCGCATGGCGGAACATTTTTCGGTCGACGCAATAGGCCGCGTGTGGTGTGACTGGATCAATTTTATCGAGCTCGAAGCGGGGATCAACGCGATCGTCGAAGGGGCCCGCCGCGAGGATGCCGCAGCCTCGGTCCAGATGCTGGTCGAGCAAGTAACATTGGATTCTCTATCGCGGATTTTGTGCCAAGTACCGCATCGCCGACTGGGCTTGGCCGGCGGCCTCTTCGCCAATGTTAAGCTCAACCGTTTCCTCGCAGAGCACCTGGATCTCGACGCGATTTTTATCGCACCACCTATGGGCGATGAGGGGCTTTCGCTCGGCGCCGCGCTACATTTTCTCTTGGACCGCGACGGCTTGGCCACGTGGCTTGATCGCCGGTACCGGCTCGAAGACCTCTATTGGGGACGCGATTACGACGCCATTATCGATCAGGTGCTAGCCTCCGAACCGGGGATTTCCTGCACCGGGGAGGCGCCGGTCCAAGGTGCCGCCGCGCGGTTGGCTAATGGCAAGATCGGTGCTGTTTTCAGCGGGCGAATGGAGTTCGGGCCGCGCGCCTTGGGGGCCCGCTCGATCCTCGCCAACCCCAGTCGTCGTGCGGTGCATGACGAGCTGAACAGACGGTTGTCGCGAACCGAGTTCATGCCGTTCGCGCCGGTGGTGACCGAGACCGACGCCACGCGCGTCTTCGACATCACTTCGTGCAACGCCTATGCATGCCGGTTCATGACGATAACGACCGACGTGCGACCGGAATGGCGCGAGCGCATCCAGGCAGTGGTACATGTCGACGGGTCGGCGCGGCCGCAAATCGCCCGGCGCGCGGCACACCCGCTATATTACGACATTCTGGTCGACTTCACGCAGAAAACCGGTATCCCGGCACTGGTCAACACGAGCTTCAATGTCCACGAAGAACCAATCGTCAACCGTCCCGAGGAGTGCGTTAGAGCGTTGACCGACGGGCGCATCGATTTTGTGGTCACAAAGCAAGGGCTTTACGCAACGAGCCAAGGCGCCGTCGAGGGGCCCTAAACCGACCGGCGGTCGTCGTAACGCCGGAAAGGTCCGCGCGCCGACTGTTGATCTCAAAGAGAACGGCCGGAACCGAGGTTCCGGCCAAGTTTGAACAGGGAGGCTTCACGTCTGGGAGACGTAAGGGTCCGCAGACCCTCTTTCCGGGCACTAGTCCCGGAAACCATGCAAGCGGAGATGACCGCCAAAACTCATTGTCAATATGATCCAATTGGCGGGTGCTTACCACTCGGTAATTTCTACTGGCTCGTCTGCAAAAATCGCAATGCTCTGAGGTGTTACGACGGAGAATAGAGCGTTCGCCGTATAGTTCGAGATTAGCTCAGTCGAGTCTCCGCTACTTTACGCAGTAGAAAATCGCGAAAGACACTGATCCGCTTTGAGGAGCGCAGTTCTTCGGGATAAACGAAATACGCTTCAACCGGCGGGCCGGTTAGTTCCGGCAAGAGGCGCACGAGCTCGCTGTGTTCGTTGGCCATGAAGTCGGGAAGCGCGGCAAGCCCCAGCCCGCTGATCACTGCTCTCAACATCCCGTAGAAATTGTTCACCGTCAGGATTGGCTTGCGCTCCTGCCCAGGCTTAGTGCCGGCATCCAACAGCCAGTTGATGTTCTGCACAGGAGGACGAGAATCCTCCCCATAGACGATGAGCCGATGCTTGTCGAGATCCTCGACCTTCTGCGGCATGCCGAGCTTCTTGATGTAGTCCGCCGCGGCATAGAGGTGGACCTGAACGCTGACGAGGTGACGCTGGATCAAATCCGGCTGCCGCGGCGGCGCCATGCGTATCGCGACATCGGCTTCGCGCATCGACAGATCGAGTTCAGCATCATCAACAACCAGGCTGACCTGGATTTCGGGGTAGAGATCGAGAAATTCCCTAATCCGCGGTGTCAACCAGGTAGAGCCGAAGGCAACCGTAGTCTGGATTTTGAGAGGACCCTTGGGTCGGTCCTTCAACTCGGAGATCAGGCCTTCGGCCATCGACAATTTGGAAAACACGTCACGGGCCGTGCGAAAGAGGAGCTCCCCCTGCTCGGTCAAAATCAACCCACGCGCATGGCGGTGAAACAGCGGAACGCTCAAGCTTTCCTCGAGCGCGCTGATCTGCCGGCTTACGGCCGACTGGCTGAGATTGAGCGATTCCCCAGCATGCGTGAAACTTCCCGCCTCGGCGACGGCATGGAATACCCTCAATTTGTCCCAATCCATCCCCATTTCCCCTGGAGCGCTCCACGAAGCCCGGCACTTGCCCGTTACTCGGCCGCGCGCGCATCCACGGCTTCCTCCTGTGCTGCGAGAAACTTTTCCGCCTCGAGCGCGGCCATGCATCCCATTCCCGCGGCGGTAACCGCCTGACGAAAGACCTTGTCCTTGACGTCGCCCGCGGCAAATACTCCCGGGATCACGGTCTGGGTCGAATTCGAGCGGGTAAAGACATAGCCCTCCGGATCGAGCGGGAGCTGCCCGGTAAGGAAGCTCGTAACCGGCGTGTGTCCGATCGCGACAAATACGCCGTCGCAGCTAACCTCCTGCACGGCACCGTTGCGTACGTTGCGCAACCGGACCCCCGTGACCTTAGGTGGCTCGGGCACTCCGACGATATCGTCAACGACACTGTCCCAGACGATCTCGATCTTTGGGTTGCGAAACAGCCGGTCCTGCAAGATTTTCTCGGCCCGCAAGGCGTTGCGGCGATGAACGAGCGTCACCCGCCGAGCATGGTTCGTCAAATAGATTGCCTCTTCGACGGCTGTGTTGCCGCCTCCGACGACCACGACATCCTTGCCGCGAAAGAAAAAGCCGTCGCATGTTGCGCAGGCGGAGACCCCAAAGCCGCGAAAGATCTCCTCGCTGGGCAAGCCCAGCCAACGGGCTTGCGCGCCGGTGGCAACGATCACCGTATCGCCGGTGTAGAGATCCCCCGAATCGCCGGTGGCGACGAAGGGTCGACGCGCCAGATCGATCGCGACGACAAGATCGATGATGACCCGCGTCCCGACGTGTTCGGCCTGCTGCCGCATCTGCTCCATCAGCCAAGGCCCCTGGATGATCTCGGCAAAGCCCGGATAGTTTTCGACGTCGGTGGTGATGGTCATTTGTCCGCCAGGTTGCAAGCCTGCGACGAGGAGAGGGTGCAGATTGGCGCGCGCCGCATAGATCGCGGCGGTATAGCCAGCCGGACCGGCGCCGATGATCAGGACCCTGCTGTGATGACTTTCTGGCATTCCGGGGACCGCGGTTCCGTTGCTCCGGAATTATATCATTCTTTTGCTGTGCAACGAAAAGGTGCGGGCTAAAAGCCGAACATATGATCGAGGCTGAACGCGCCGTTGCGGCCTACGAGCCCGTGATAGCCGAACAGGCGGCAGCTCGTGTCGCGAATTGTGATATATGCCCCCTCGCCGGCGCGGGTGCGGCTCTCCGCGTCGAAGGCGTCACGGTAGTACCACAGCCGTGAGCCAGAGCAGGGGATCGCCACACTCCTTCGAGCGACTTCGTGCCCCGCCTGGTCGTGAAGAATAATGTCGGTCGCGCTCACCGCCCGCCACGGGCGCGATGCGGGATAGATCAGATGGCACAAGGTATCGTAGGCCGCCTCGCCGAGCCTCAGAAACAGGCGTGTCGATAAGCCCGGGGGACGGCCGCTGTAGGATTGCGGCTCGTCGCGATAAGTCATGATTGTGTTGAAGACGTGCGCGCCGAAGCTGGTTTCGGCGGCATGTCCACTGGCGCGGTGGCGATAGCGGAACAGCGCATGAAGCCAGCCGTCGGCCTCACCTCCTGCGGAAAAGTCGTAGACGAGCTCGACGTGGCCGTAACCGCCTCGCAAAGCATCGATTCCGGCGAGGGCGTCCACCTCGATTGCGGTCTCGTGCGCCCGTGGCAATCGCCCCAGGGGATGGCGCAGAAGCTCGTTTCCCTCGGGGTCGTATACCAACGCGATGATCGGCAGTTCGGCTTGGCAGACCGCCATCGGCGTTGGCAATGCTACTGTCTGCCAATCGGCGAGCGGCATGATCGGCGCGGGCAACAGATACCCTTTGCCGAGGATACGATTGAGGCCGGGCAGCTCGGGATCGGGTGCTAGGTCGCCACGTTCGACATTGACATGGGCGATGCGACGGCGGCAATCCTCGACGACCTCGTAGCGCGGCCGTACGGTATGCTTCCCCGCGAGGAGCTCGATCTGCTTGGGCCAAGCGAGGCCTGGCAGGAGTTTGCCGATGTCGACCGCGCAGGTCGCAAACGGTGCGATCGGCTCGGGGATTGGGACAATCTGCTCTTCGCCCATCGGGTTGATGCCGATATCGGCAGGCGAAATCGCAACGGGATGGCTGTTTTGGAGCCAAAGCACGACCTGCTCACCGAAGGCCGGTGCAGGAAGGCCGGCGTAGCGGTCAGCCGGCCATGCGTTTGCGTCATGCGTGCAAGAAAGCGAGCAATAAGCCCCGGTGCAATCGCCGCTGGCAACAGCAATACTGGCATCGCCGAACGTGTCGAGAGCGTATTTTAGGATATCGTGTCCGGCCGCGCCGACGATGTGGAGAAAGAGCTGACCGCAGAACTCGGGCAGGCAGAAGCGAGCCCGGATTTCCCGGCTGTCGAGAACGATTGCGGTCGCTGCCGGTCCGAAGCTCTCGCACCACTCCGCTAGGATCTCGCCATCACCGGCAAACAGCGTCATCCAACCGGTGACCGGCCGGGCACCGTAACCCGACCAGTAATTCATTGTCACGAGCCGGGTGTGCAAGCCGTCGGCATCGCGAAAAAAGGCAAAATTCGTAGCGAAATTCAGCTTGTCGAGGTAGGTGCTGTGGTTGGTCAGCCGGTCCGCCGGGATGCGCATGGCGTCGAGGCTGAAGATTTGTGCCCCTGCGGGGATAAAGGGCTCAAGCTGAGCAATCATGCGCTCAGCGTCAAACGCGGCGATAAACACCGCGCAGGCGTCCGAATTGGCAAGTTCTGTTGCTGCCGCGGCCGGGTGTCCAAGGATGGGGTCTCCGATGCGAGCCGCTTGTTGGACGTAGGTGCCGGCGATCTCGACTTCGTCGAGACTGAAGATTGCGTTAAAGGCGTCGGCGGCTCCGTCGGGATCGTAGACGGCAACGGGCGCATTCCGCCTTAGGGTCGCGACAAGGGCACGGCCCGGCCGGGCGGCGCAGGGATGGGTCAGCGCCTTATAGAGAACGTTCCCACCTCGAACGTTATCGAAAGTGTCGATGTGTAAGGCCATGGTGAGCCGATTCCGTGACAGGCGGGCTGCGGTCGGCTCGATATTACACCCTGGGATGTTGCCGCAAGCTATCGCCCGAGTTTATCGAAGAACCGACTCGGTGCCGTCCCACGGGGCCCCTGGCGAAGCGGCGACAGGGCCAAGGCAACGCCTGTCCTGAAACACCTAGCCCCAGATGTGCCGTCGTTGGATCGATCCCGCCTCTCGCCAGAAGCCGCGCAACATAGCGTGTGGTCAATACGGCGACCAACGCACCCGCGAGAACGTCACTAAAATAATGGGCACCCACGACCATGCGGCTTGCTGCCACAATTGCCGCCGCCAGAATGTAGAACAGGAGGTGCTGCGGCCAGAGGTACCAAAGGGCTGTCATTAGTGCGACGATCGTGGCGCTGTGGCCTGAGGGGAATGACCAGTGGTCGGGGCGCCAACTGAGCCAGGCAAAGTCATATATATCAGATCGAAAGAACAGCTTGGGCCGGGGACGGCCAAAGATGATCTTCAGCACATCAGCCACGATTCCCGAGGCCGATATAGCAAGAAAGAGGAAAGCCGGGACCGCCGATAGCGCCCGCATAGGCACCGAAAACGGCCGCAAACGGGGTAATAACCCTCCCCAGTGGAGCATCCCAAAGGAAAGGCCGAATACGATCAGATAGCCGTAGGCCAGACCAAGCCGCCCGATGAAATCGAACAACGAGCGCAGGTCGGAATCCCGACCGTGCAGCGACGATGCCATCGGTCGATCGACAAGGACGATCGAGATCACGATGACCACCGCGGTCGCGCCTGTCCCGAGTGCGACTCGAACGACCGGCGAAGCACAAGCGCGGCGTCCCGCGCTCCATATCGTCCGTGAATTGCGAAGGATCGACTGACCGAGCCGCGCGAGCAGCGGCGCCGTCAGACCGTCGCGTTGCACGATCCACCAATGGAGCAGCGCCGACGCGCCGTAGGCGACCAGGCCGGCAAAGACGACATCCGACAAAAAGTGAGCGCCTTGAGCGATGCGGCCGAGCCCAACCAGCGCGCCAAAGCCGATGGCAACAGCAATCCAGCGGTGCCGGGCACGACCGGGCGGCAGCAGCAAGGCGAGACCGACGAGCGAGAAGCCGAGCGCAGCGTGACCGGAGACGAAAGAGCAATTTCGGTCGCATTGCGCCGCGGGCAGCGGTGCCGGCGTGAAGTGGTGTGGTCCGCCAAAGGCCTCGACCTGGAGGGGCCGCGCGCGTCCCCAATGATCCTTTAGGAGAGAGTTGGCGAGGAGCCCTGGAGCGACCATCATCGATACGACAAGGAATACAAGCGCCTTGCGGTCGAGCCGCCACAGCGGCCGGCCGAGGAGAAACAGCCAAGCGGCGCCCACGCTGATGAGAATGAACATGCCCCAGCTGATCGACGGTACCGCACGGTAGAGCGCGACGACCGGCGGCCAGTCGGACAGTACGAAGCCGGCCTTGGCATCATAGAACAGCCGGCTCGTCGCCAGATCGATTTCCGGGGCGAAAAGGAAGAGCGCCGACGCCAAGGCGGCCACGCCGAGATAGATTGAGAACTGCTTCACCGGCGCGCCCGATGCTCAAACCGGCTCAGAGCGAGTGCGCGCAGCGCGGCGCCGGCGCGCGCGGTATCGTCAGGGACCGGATAGGACCAGGTCTCGATGCGACCCGAGAACGGACGCGTAACGCCCGCCTTTTGCATCGCCTCGTGGAAGCGAGCGAGCTTGGCGTTGCCGCCATCGAGGCTGAGGATGTGTACGGGCTTACCGGTCGCGGCGGCCTCGCTGATCATCGAGACTGAATCGGCCGTGACCAGGAGCGCGTCGGCAAGGGCGAGATAGGCGAAATAGGGATTGTCTCCGGAGCCGTCCCAGATCTCGGTCGAAAAGCCTGTCAGCCGGCGGCGAAGCAGCGCAAGTCCGGGTGCTCCGGTCCGCCGCGAGGCCGTCAACAGGACTGACCCACCACCGGTCCGCAGGATCTCGGCCAGTGCCTCGGCGATCTCGCCGAGCCGTCCTAGCGTTAGCCGATAAGCTTTGCTGGTCCCGCCGATCAACACCGATAGGATTGGTCGCGGCATTTCAGCGAGTGCCGGAAAGCGCCGCTTTTCAGCCGCCAGCCTGGCTTGCGTAACCCGGTGGACTGCACCCCGCGTAACGACGAACCGTGGTCCGTTTAGGTGATCGTGCTCGGGAACGACCAGCAGATCGAACTCGGAGCGGCCAACCCCCGGGTACTGGACCTGCGCTGCCACTGTACGCCCCCCGCTGGCGCGCCGGATCGCGAGGGCCGGCATCGCCGTATTTCTGCCGCAACCGATAACGAGATCGGGCCAGGGCGGCATCAGGCTCGCCGCGCCACCCCCGGCTGCGTGCAGCGGCATGAACCATAGCTGGGGCGGCAGGCAGGCCCAAGGAAAACGAATATCGAGGCGTTTCTCGATAAACGGAAACCCGGTCGCTTCCGCGAGACCGAGGGCTTGGCTCGCCATCCCCGCTTTGCCGTCGTGCAGTACCCAAGCTATCGGTAACGGATCATTCGGGACCTGAAGCCGCGTTGGTCCATCAGTCGGCGCCGGGGGGTCCATCGGTCCGGTTTACGAAAACCGCTCAGACAGGACAAGCACCCAGGCCTCAATCCCCCACGGCGATCAGCCCTTCGTCGGCCCCACCGGACCTGACGCCGGTCTAGGCTCGCCGACGACGTCCCGAGGGATGTGACATCAGCCGAAAGCGACGGTGACGACCTCATAGGATTTGGCACCCCGCGGCGTCGCGACTTCGACGCTTTCGCCGGTTTGCTTGCCGATAAGCGCGCGCGCCAGCGGCGATGTGACCGACAGTCGACCCTGGCTGACATCGGCTTCGTCCTCGCCGACGATCTGAAAAGTCTGTTCTTCGTCGGTCTCTTCATCGGCGAGGGTCACCCTCGCTCCGAACTTGATCACCGAGCCCGACAGCTTGGAGACGTCGATGATCTCGGCCCTCGCGATCTTGTCTTCGATTTCGGCTAGGCGGCCTTCGATGAAACTCTGCCGGTCGCGGGCAGAGTGATATTCGGCATTTTCCGCCAAGTCTCCGTGGTCCCGGGCCTCGGCGATGGCACGGATGATGGCCGGCCGGTCCACGGTCTTCAGGCGTTTCAACTCTTCCTGGAGGTGATTGTAGCCATCGGCGGTCATCGGGATCTTATTCATCGAAAACGAGTTCGCATTCTGCTGTTAGGGCCACAGGAATGGTTTCCGCGGAGTCACCAAAAGTACGATTGAAGCGGCGCGACTTCAAGACTGCCGGCGCGCAGCGCCGTGATCGCCTGCACGACTGCCCGCGCCCCGGCGACGGTCGTGTAGTAGGGGATGTTGTTGGTCAGCGCCGTGCGCCTGAGGCTGAAGCTGTCGGCAATCGCCAGTGCCCCCTCGGTGGTGTTGAACACCAGTTGCACGCCGCCGCTCAACATCAGATCGACGATATGAGGGCGTCCATCGCTCACCTTATTGATGTGCGCCACCGGGAGCCTCTCCTTGGCCAAAGCTCGGGCGGTACCATTGGTGGCAACCAGCGAGAAGCCCATTTCGACGAGCTGCCGGCAGGGTTCAACCAAGTCCCTCTTGTCCTGGTCGCGTACCGAAACGAAAACATGACCCTTAAACGGCAGGTTGGTGCCGATGCCGAGCTGTGACTTCGCAAAGGCGCGTCCGAAGTCGTCATCGAGCCCCATTACTTCGCCGGTCGATTTCATCTCCGGACCGAGGATCAGGTCAACTCCCGGGAAGCGGGCAAACGGGAAGACTGCCTCCTTGACTGCGACGTGACGGCGCCGCCGGTGAGCCGAGCTCGAAAGACCTTGTTCCAGCCGCTCCCCGACCATCACCCGCGCCGCGATCTTGGCGATCGGGACGCCGATCGCCTTGGCGACAAACGGAACCGTCCGGGAGGCGCGCGGATTGACCTCGAGGACGTAAATTTCCTCACCTCTGACCGCAAATTGGACATTCATCAGCCCGACCACCTCGAGCGCCCGGGCAAGAGCGACGGTCTGCCGCTCGATCTCGTTTATGGTGTCCTGCCCAAGGCTGTAGGGCGGCAGAGAACAGGCGCTGTCGCCGGAGTGGATCCCAGCCTCCTCGATATGTTCCATGATGCCCGCCACCTCGACTGTGCGGCCGTCGGAGACCGCGTCGACATCGACCTCGATAGCGTTTTGCAGATAGCGGTCGATAAGCACCGGGTTCGTCCCCGACACTCTGACCGCGTGGCGGATGTAACGCCGCAATGCGGCGCTATCATGGACGATTTCCATCGCGCGCCCCCCGAGAACATAGGATGGGCGGATCACCACGGGATAGCCGATCCGTGATGCGATCTCCTCCGCCTCCGCTGCCGAGAACGCCGTGCCATTCATAGCCTGCCGCAGCCCAAGGCTATTCAAAAGCCCCCGGAACCGGCTGCGATCCTCAGCGAGATCAATCGCATCTGGGGGGGTCCCGAGGATCGGAATCCTCGCCTGTTCCAGCGCCGCCGCAAGCCTAAGCGGAGTCTGGCCACCGAATTGTACGATAACGCCGAGCAGGGTACCTCGGCGCTGCTCGACGCGGACGATTTCGACCACATCCTCGGCGGTCAGCGGCTCGAAATACAGCCGGTCGGAAGTATCGTAATCCGTTGAGACGGTCTCCGGATTGCAGTTGACCATGACCGTCTCGATACCGGCCTCACGCAAACTGTAGGCCGCGTGCACGCAGCAATAGTCGAACTCGATTCCTTGTCCTATTCGATTCGGGCCGCCGCCGAGGATGATGACCTTTTGCCGGTCGCTCGGAGCCGCCTCGCACTCAGGTGGGTCGATCCCGTCCCCCTCGTAGCAAGAATACATGTATGGGGTGAGTGAGGCGAACTCGGCGGCGCAGGTATCGATCCGCTTGTATACGGGTGTGAGCCCATAAGCACGGCGCCGCGCCGATACCATTTCCTCGTCGAGTCCCGCGAGCTTGCCGAGGCGGGCGTCCGAGAAGCCCATCTGCTTGAGCCGTAGAAACGCGGTCCGATCGTCCGGCAGCCCGGCCCGACGCACCCGTTCCTCAGTCTCGACGATCTCGCGGATGCGGTCGAGAAACCAGCTCTCGAACCGGCAGGCGGCATGTACCTCCGCGGTGGTGAGCCCGTGCCGGTAGGCCTGGGCAATTAACAACAGCCGATCGGGCGACGGTCGTGCCAGCGCCGCTTTGACCGCGTCCTTGCCGGCGCTCTCGACGCCCTCGATCGCGACCTCGTCAAAGCCGCTGAGGCCGGTCTCCATCGAGCGCAGCGCCTTCTGCACCAATTCGGCAAAGCTTCGGCCAATCGACATCACCTCGCCGACCGACTTCATCGAGGTCGTCAACAGCGGCTCGGTCCCCGGAAACTTCTCGAATGTAAAGCGCGGCATCTTGGTGACGATGTAATCGATCGTCGGCTCGAACGACGCCGGAGTGACGCCGGTGATTTCATTTTCAAGTTCGTCTAACGTGTAGCCTACCGCGAGCTTGGCGGCGACCTTGGCGATCGGAAATCCAGTCGCCTTGGAGGCGAGCGCCGAAGAACGCGAGACCCGCGGGTTCATCTCGATGACCACGAGCCTGCCATCGACCGGGTTGACCGCGAATTGCACATTCGATCCGCCGGTATCGACGCCGATTTCGCGCAGCACCGCGATCGCAGCGTTGCGCATCAGCTGATATTCCTTATCGGTAAGGGTCAGAGCCGGGGCGACGCAGACGGAATCGCCGGTATGGACCCCCATCGGATCGATGTTTTCGATCGAACAGACGATGATGCAGTTGTCCGCGCGGTCACGGACCACCTCCATCTCGAATTCTTTCCAGCCGAGAACCGACTCCTCGATCAGCACCTCGTGGGTCGGCGAGACCCGTAGCCCGCCGCGCACGATTTCTTCGAACTCCTGTGCGTTGTAGGCGATGCCGCCGCCCGCGCCCCCCAGAGTGAAGGAGGGTCGGATTATGGCCGGCAACCCCACGGTCTCGAGCGCTTCGATCGCTTCGTCCAAGGTGCGCACGAGCCGACTCTTCGGTGAGCAGAGCCCGATCCTGTCCATTGCCAGTCGAAAGAGCTGACGATCCTCGGCCTTGGCGATCGCCTGCTCGCGGGCCCCGATGAGTTCGACCCCATACTGTTCGAGGACTCCCGAGCGGCTGAGTGACATCGCCACATTGAGGGCGGTCTGGCCGCCCATTGTCGGCAACAGCGCCTGCGGCCGCTCACGGGCGATGATCTTGCGCACCATCTCGGGGATGATCGGCTCGATATAGGTAGCGTCGGCTAGCTCTGGATCGGTCATGATCGTCGCCGGGTTCGAATTCACCAGCACGATCCGATATCCCTCGCTCTTCAGCGCCTTGCACGCCTGCGCGCCGGAATAGTCGAACTCGCACGCCTGGCCGATGACGATCGGTCCGGCGCCGATGATAAGGATGCTGTCGATATCGGTGCGCCTAGGCATCCCCGCCCATCAGTGCGACAAAGCGTTTGAACAGGTAATGACTGTCTTGCGGACCGGGGCTTGCCTCCGGGTGGTATTGGACCGAGAAAATCGGCTTGTCGAGCACCCGCAGCCCCTCATTGGTCTTGTCGAAGAGCGAGAGATGGGTCGGCACGACGAATTCAGGCAGGCTCTTGGGGTCAACGACAAAACCGTGGTTCTGACTGGTGATCTCGACCCTACCGGTGCGCAGATCCTTCACCGGGTGATTGGCGCCGCGATGGCCGCGCGACATCTTGAGCGTCCGGCCGCCGAGCGCCAGCGCCAACAGCTGGTGACCAAGACAGATGCCGAAGATCGGCGTGCCCGACCCCATTATGTCGCGCAGTACCGGCACCGTGTAAACGCCGGTCGCGGCGGGGTCGCCGGGCCCGTTCGACAGAAAAATACCGTCGGGACGATGACGCAGAATGTCCTCTGTCGAGGTGGTGGCAGGAACAACGGTGACACGACAGCCATGAGCTGCGAGCATCCGTAGGATGTTGCGCTTCGCGCCGTAGTCGACTGCAACGACGTGATGACGCGGATGCTCTTGTCGACGGTAGCCGACCTCGCGTTCCCACACCGTTTCGGTCCACTCATAGGTCTGTCGACAGGTGACCTCGATGGCGAGATCCGTCCCCTCGAGACCATGCCACGTGAGGGCGCGTGCATGGAGGGAGGCAATGTCGAAATCGCCCTCCGGATCATAGCTGATGACCCCATGTGGCGGACCCAGATCGCGAACCCGTCGCGTTAGCCGCCTCGTGTCGACCCCCGAGATCCCGACCAGACCATGGGATTTGAGCCAACTTTCGAGGGATGCACTCGCACGGTAGTTTGCGGGTTCGGTGATCGGTGTGCGCAGGACGAGCCCGCGCACCGCGGGTGTGGTGGTTTCGAGATCCTCCTGGTTGGTACCGACATTGCCGATGTGGGGAAAGGTGAAGGCGATGATTTGACCGGCATAGGAAGGATCGGTCAGAATCTCTTGATACCCGGTGACGGCGGTGTTGAAGCAGACCTCGCCAATTGCCGTTCCGGTGGCGCCGAGGCCGCGCCCCCAGAATACGCTGCCGTCCGCGAGGACGAGCGCGGCGTTGCAGTCGGGCGGTCGCGGCGTCGGCACGCGCATTATCGGTTCGGTCCTGGCAAGGTGCAGCCTGCCCGGACGACTGAGGACGCCTAGGGCGAAGAGCGATGCGGGAAAATAGTCGCTCGCCCTTACCGCGTCAACCCTGTTGACATCAGAACTATACGCGTTTTCAATAACTTAAGAACAGCCGGCTAAATTGCTGTGGAACGTGAAACGGGATAGGCTTAATAGCCGAATGCGTGGGGGAGCATGCCGTCGCTACGTCAAGCCTTCGCCGATCGGCTCGAACAGGCACTAAAAGCGAGAGGGGTTCGTTCCTTTCGACGGTGTGTCCCTTGGGCTGAGTGACCGGCATCGCGGCTCGATCGGCTCGCGGCAGATAGCGGGTACACGGCCTTGACTGTCTTTCAATTAAATGCCAATATAGCAACAATTGATCGAATATGTCGCGGATACCCATTGCCATATGCGTCTATGCGATCAGGAATAGTTGCGATTTTATTAAAATATGGAGAGCCCCGGTGCATGGACTGCAATATCGCTGTTCTTTTGTTCGCTCAACGACCGACGGTCGAGGATTACTGCGGTTGAGGCATGGTCCGTCGCTGATAATTTCCTGTAGAAACAGCAAAAACAGCGGGGCCCCTTCAAAAGGCGTCCTTTCCCGCGAGGGCTGGTTAGGAAAATCTGTTGATTCTGAAGGATCCGCGGAGTTGGAACTGTAGGATGGCCCTTCCTCCCGGTTTCCTTGACGAGCTGCGCAGCCGGATCTCTCTTTCGGGGCTGATTGGCCGCAGGGTCAAACTGGCCCGCCGCGGGCGCGAGTATGCCGGTCTGTGTCCGTTCCACCATGAAAAGACGCCGTCCTTTTATGTGGTCGAGGACAAGTTCTTTTTTCATTGCTTTGGCTGCGGTGCGCACGGCGACGCGATCGGTTTTGTCATGCGCGCCGACAATCTCGACTTTGTCGCGGCGGTCGAGATGCTGGCAGGAGAGGCCGGCTTGGCCGTGCCGCAGGCGACGCCGCAGGAGCGTGAGCGGGCGCAGCGTCAAAGGACCCTGTTTGAAGCGCTCGAAGCCGCTGCCGCCTTCTATGAGGCTCGGTTGTGGGCGCCGGCGGGCGCGCGCGCGAGAGACTATTTGGGCGGGCGCGGTCTTGATCCCGAGACGATCCGACGCTTTCGCCTGGGCTGGGCGCCCGACGACCGGCAGGCGTTGCATCGCAGCCTCGCCGGGGATTTTCCCGAGGTGTTGCTGACAGAGGCGGGGTTGCTCCGACAACCGCAACATGGTGAACCCTTCGATTATTTTCGGGGCCGCATCATGTTCCCGATCGGCGATCGCGCGGGTCGAGTCATCGCGTTCGGCGGCCGGGTGCTCGGCGACACAGAGCCCAAATACCTAAATTCTCCTGAGCACCCGCTGTTTGAGAAGGGTCGGGTACTTTATGGCTGGTCGGCGGCGCGGGCGGCCAAGACAGATTTGGCGGACGCCATCGTCACCGAAGGCTACATGGACGTGATTGCGCTACATCGTGCCGATTTCCCGACGGCAGTGGCGCCGCTCGGAACGGCGCTGACCGAGTTTCAACTGAACGAGCTGTGGCGTTTGGGACCGGACCCGATCTTGTGCTTTGACGGGGACGCCGCCGGGCGGAGCGCCGCGATCCGCGTCTTGCGCCGCGCCTTGCCGATGCTGCGGCCGGGGCAAAGCCTGCGCTTTGCAACATTGCCGAGCGGCCAGGATCCGGATTCGCTGTTGCGCACGGGTGGCCGCACCGCCTTTGAGGCGGTCTTGGGTGCAGCCCGATCTCTGGCGGACACCCTTTGGGAGTTCGAAGTAGGTGCGAGGCCTCGCGACACGCCGGAACGGCTTGCCGATGTCCGGAGCCGACTATTGGCCCACGCGCAGTCTATTTCGGACCGCATGGTTCGATTTGAATACGAGACACTCTTCAAGACGCGATGCGATCCGCGGGGATTGAGGGGATTTAGAAGAGGGAAAACGGCCTCGGTGGCCAGCGCTGTCGGGCGCGAAGGACCGCCGCCGCCGCCGCGCCCGCCTCAGCGGCTGCAGCGCGAGATCTTGTTTAGAATTCTTCTTCATTTTCCTGAGGTGATTGACGACGTGGCTCAAGAGTTCGATGCTCTCGACATGCCCGAGGCCGAGCTGAATACGCTGCGCCGAGAGATTTTAGGGCTCACAGCCCAGCAGCCGGGGCTTGACGCTGAGGCGCTGCAACAACACCTTGGGAAGACCGGGTGCGCGGCGACCGTGGCTGGCCTGCTGTCGCCATCGGTTGACACGGGTTTTCTTGTCCGGTGCCCCGATCCGACCTCCGCCCCCAGAGAATGGACGCATGTGGTCAGAATGCTGATGGGCGGCGATCGAGCAGCGGTGATCCAGGCGGGAAACGAGCTCGAACGCGACGTATCGGCGGAGATGTGGGAGCGGTTTCAGGCTGCCAGGGAGTGGGTGGTGCAGCAGGGTCTGATCGGTGGCGACGACCAGATTTGACCCCGCAGCCCTTATCGAAGTTTGTCGCGAGACCCTTTGACGAAAGCGGCCCGTGCGCCGGGCTCTGCCCGAACGCAGAGTTAACACTGATTGCCTAGGGATGGTGGGATGGTGAGCAAGGCGGCGAATACGGCTGAGGTGACCGAAACCCGAGAGGAGGCGGCGGAGGCTCCGTTGCTCGACACTCTTGCCGCTGCGATCAAGAAGATGCTGGCCCGCGGAAAGGAGCGAGGCTATCTGACCTATGACGAGTTGAATGCTGCTCTGCCCCAGGATCAAGTGTCGTCGGAGCAGATCGAGGACACGATGACGATGCTCTCCGAGCTCGGGGTCAATGTGATCGAGAGTGAGGAGAGCGACGAGCCACCTCCTGCCGAGGGAGACGAGCCCGACAGCGAAGTCCGCGGGAATCTCGATGACGACGACATCGGCCGCACTGACGATCCCGTTCGCATGTATCTGCGCGAGATGGGGTCCGTCGAGCTGCTGTCGCGCGAGGGCGAGATCGCGATCGCCAAGCGCATCGAGGCTGGCCGCGAGATGATGATCGGCGGCATCTGCGAAAATCCGTTGACGATTCGCGCCATCGTCGGCTGGCGCGATGCCCTCAACGAAGGAAAAATGCTGCTGCGCGACATTATCGATCTCGATGCCACATACGGCGGTGGTGGGTTTGAGCAAGTACCGGCAGAGGCGCTTGGTCCCGCGCCCCCCGCGGCCGACTCGCAGGCTGATGCCGAGGCCGGCACCGGCAATGAGCAGGATGCCGCGAATGAAGAGGATGCCCCGGCTGAACTTGCGGGAATTGAGGGTGACATCGCCGCCGAGGAGGCCGATGGCGAGGAGAGTTCGATCTCGCTTGCCGCAATGGAAGCTCAGTTAAGGCCGAGCGTACTCGCAACGTTTGATGCGATCGCCGAGATCCACAGGAAGCTGCACAGGCTTCAGGATCAGCGCATCAACGCCTTGTACAAGGGCGAAGATTTGTCGCGGGCGACGGAACGCCGCTATGAGAAACTCAAGGCGGCAATGATCGACAACATCAAGCGGGTGCGCCTCAACAATATGCGCATCGAGTATCTCGTCGAGCAGCTCTACGATGTGAATCGCCGGCTTGTCGCCGATGAAGGAAAATTGTTACGGATGGCCGAGAGCAGCGGGATCAAGCGCTCGGAATTTCTTCAGCATTACATCGGCAGCGAACTCGCTGCCGATTGGCTCGATCGTGCCCGCCTGCTGCCCGCCCGCGGTTGGGCAAGACTGGACGAAGGGCATGCCGCTGATGTGGCGAAGCTGCGCAACGCCATCGTCCAGATCGCTGCCGAGACAAAGCTGCCGATCAATGAGTTCCGCCGGGTCGTGCAGACCGTTCAGCGAGGTGAACGAGAGGCGAGCCGTGCCAAGAAGGAAATGGTCGAGGCCAATCTGCGGCTGGTGATCTCGATCGCCAAGAAGTACACCAACCGTGGGTTGCAATTTCTGGATCTGATCCAGGAGGGCAATATCGGTTTGATGAAAGCCGTCGACAAATTCGAGTACCGCCGCGGCTACAAATTCTCCACCTATGCGACTTGGTGGATCCGCCAGGCGATTACGCGCTCGATTGCCGATCAAGCGCGCACGATCCGCATCCCGGTGCACATGATCGAGACGATCAACAAGCTGGTGCGCACCTCGCGGCAGATGCTGCACGAGATCGGCCGCGAGCCAACGCCGGAGGAGCTGGCAGAGAAGCTCGCAATGCCGCTCGAAAAGGTGCGCAAGGTCTTGAAGATTGCCAAGGAGCCGATCAGCCTCGAGACGCCGATTGGCGACGAGGAGGATTCGCATCTCGGCGACTTCATCGAAGACAAGAACGCGGTGTTGCCGCTCGATGCGGCGATCCAGGCCAATCTGCGCGAAACGACAACGCGCGTCCTGGCTTCGCTGACGGCGCGCGAGGAGCGCGTCTTGCGCATGCGCTTTGGCATCGGCATGAACACCGATCACACCCTCGAAGAGGTCGGCCAGCAATTCTCGGTGACCCGCGAGCGCATCCGCCAAATCGAGGCGAAGGCATTGCGGAAGCTCAAGCATCCAAGCCGCTCGCGGAAGTTGCGCAGCTTTTTGGATACGTGAGGGCGCCGCCAAGCGCTTCTGGGGCCCGTAGTTCAGCTGGTCAGAACACGCCGCTCATAACGGTGTAGTCGCAGGTTCGAATCCTGCCGGGCCTACCACTACGAGACCTGCGCGATCTCGTGCACTCGGGTCGACCGCGCGGCGGCGAGATGGTCTTTGGCCAGCACGGTGTAGACCGCAGGCAGCACAAACAACGTAAACAACGTGCCGATCGACATGCCGGCGACGACGACGACCCCGATCGAGAAGCGGCTCGCCGCACCTGCCCCGGTCGCGATCAGCAACGGGACCAGCCCGACAACCATCGCCGCCGTTGTCATCAGGATCGGCCGCAGCCGAACCCGGGCGGCCTGCTGGATAGCGCGGCGACGGTCGAGATTCTCGCGCACCTGCAGCACGTTGGCGAACTCGACCATCAGAATGCCGTGCTTGCTGATCAGCCCGATCAGGGTCACGAGCCCGACCTGGGTGTAGATGTTCATCGTCGCCAAGCCGAAGAAGAGCGGCATCAAGGCGCCGCACATCGACATCGGCACACTGACGAGGATGACCAGCGGATCGCGCAGGCTCTCGAATTGGGCCGCCAGCACCAGAAAGATCACGATCAGCGCAAAAATGAAGGTGATGGTCAGCTGGTTGCCTTCCCGCACGTATTGCCGGGTGTCGGACAGGTAGTCGTGACTGAAACCGGCGGGCAGGTCCTTGGTCTGCTGTTCGAGAAAATCGACCGCCTGACCCATCGTCACTCCCGGCATCGGCACGGCTTGGAAAGTGGCCGAGTTGAGCTGGTTGTACTGGGTGAGCGAATTGGGTTGGGTGTCCATCTCGAGCGTCACGAGATTGGACAGCGGCACCGGTTGCCCGGGCCCTCCGCCACCGCCGCCCGGGGGTGTGGTGACGTAATAGTGCGTCAACGTTTCGGGCGTCAGGCGGTCCGCCCGTGCCGCTTGCGGTATCACTCGGTAGGATCGGCCGTCGAGATTGAACCAGTTGACGTAATTCTCCCCAACCAGCAATGCCAAGGTATCGCCGATCGACTGCATGGTCAGCCCGAGCTCGTTGACCTTCGAGCGGTCAACCTTGACTTGGATAGTCGGCTGGTTGAAATCGAGATCGCTGTCGATGACCATGAACAGCCCGCTCTTGCGTGCCGCCGCTTTGATCTTGTCCATCGCCAAGTAGATGTCTTTGTAAGGTCCGGTCGAATAAATCACCATCTGCACCGGAAGGCCGCCAATCGATCCGGGCAATGGTGGCAGGGAGAAGACAAAGGCGTTCATCCCTTCGACGGCTGACGCCTTCTCTTGCATCAAAGGCTTCAGCTGCTGCGACGAACGCGAGCGCTCCCCCCAGGGTTTGAGGATCGCACCGGCGATGCCTTGGCTGGGTCCGAACCGGCCGTTGACGAGGAAGCGCAGATCGGTCTCCGGGAACGAGCCGAACGCTTGGTCGAGCTTGTCGGCATAGGCCTCTTGGTAATCGAGATTGGAATATTGCGGCGCCTTGGTCAGCGCAAAGAGGACCCCCTGATCCTCTTCGGGGGCGAGCTCGGCCTTTGTGTGCAGGTACATGAAGACGAGGCTGGCAAAAACGGCCGCGGCGAACAGCGCAGTCACCGGACGATAGTCCAGCGTGCGCTCCAGCTTGCGTCCATACCACTCGGCCAGCCCGGAAAAGACGCGGTCGATCACGTGAACAAAACGGCCGTGCAGCATCTCGCGTGACAACAAGAGAGAGCACATCATCGGCGACAATGTCACCGCGACCACGCCGGAAATGATCACGGCACCGGCCAGCGTGAAGGCAAATTCGCGGAATAGCGCGCCGGTGACGCCGCCAAGAAAACCGATAGGCGCATAGACAGCCGCCAATGTCAGGGTCATCGAGATCACCGGACCGGCGATCTCACGGGCGCCGATCAGGGCGGCCTGTGCCGGGGTGCGGCCCGCCTCGATATGGCGGTAGACATTCTCGAGAACGACAATCGCGTCATCGACGACGAGCCCGATCGCCAGCACCATCGCGAGCAACGTCAAAAGGTTCAGGCTGAACCCGAGCGCCGCCATGATGATCCCGACGCCGACCAGCGACAGCGGGATCGTCACGACCGGAATCAGCACCGCCCGCAAGCTGCCGAGGAACAAGAAAATCACGCCGATCACAATCACGACCGCGGCGGCCAGGGTCGACTTGACCTCGTCGATCGAGGCCTGAATGAACTTGGTCGAGTTGTAAGCCACCTGCATATTGACCGATGCCGGCAAGTTACGCTCGATCTCGGGCAGCAATCCCCTGATACCTGCCACAAGCGACAGCGGATTGCCGGTCGGGGTCGCCTGGACGCCGATGAATACGGCGTGGTGGCCGTTCATCTCGATGCTCGAGCTCCAGCTCTGGGCATTGAGATCGACGCTGGCGATGTCCTCCATCCGTACCACCGCCCCATCCTTCGCCTTTACCACCATCTTATTGAACTGGCCGATGTCGGCGAGCCCGGTATTGGCGTTGACATTGGTAACCGTGAAGTAGCCTTTGGCCTGGCCCGGCGCCGACTGGAAATTATTGGCGCGGATTGCGGCAGCGACATCGCCGGCTGAAATCCCGCGGGCCGCCATCCGCGCCGGATCGAGCCAGAGCCGCATCGCAAAGGTCTGCCCGCCGAGAATGTCGGCCGAAGCGACGCCGTCGACCGTGGCGAGCAGCGGCTGCACGACGCGCGTTAGATAATCCGAGATCGCGGCGCTCGACAGTTCCGGGCTGGCGAAGCCGATATACATCACCGCCGTAGTTTGGCCGGTCGACTTGATGATGACCGGGTCCTGCGACTCTTTGGGAAGCTGGAACTTGACCTGCTGGACCTTGGCCATGATATCGGTCAGCGCCTGGCTCGGATCGTGATTGAGCCGGATGTAGGCGGTTACCGTGCTGGTTCCCTGGATCGAGGAGGCGGTCAGGTAATCGATGCCCTCGGCGGTCGACACCGCTTGCGCGATCGGTGTCGTGATGAAGCCTTGCATCAAATTGGGCGAGGCGCCGGGATAGGTTGTCGTCACGGTGATCGTCGTGTTCGACAACTTGGGATACTGGCGGATCTGCAGCGCGGTCATCGCCTTCAGACCGATCAGCAGGATCAGCAGACTGACCACCAGCGCCAGCACCGGCCGGCGAATGAAGATGTCGGTAAACGACATAGCTCAGTTTCGCGTCAGCGCTGCCGGCGGCTGTGGCGGTGGCGAGTCGCTGATCGCAACCTGCGCCCCGTTCTGGACCTTGACCTGACCCGCGGCGACGACGCGGTCGCCGGGTTTGATCCCGTCGACGATCGCCACCTTATTGCCCCACCGCGTCCCGGTCTTTATCGGAGTGCGCACCGCTTTGAGGATCGGGTCGCCCTTGGCGTCCTTGCCATCCTCGTGGATAACGTAAACGCTGTCGCCGTAGAGCGTATAGTCGACGGCGGTCTCGGGCAGCACTGTCATATCGGGTTGCGGCGGCAGCACCACGGCAGCATTGACGAACATGCCGGGCAGCAGAGCGTTGTCGGGGTTCGGCATCGTTGCCTGGATTGCCATCGTCCGCGTATCGGCGCTAATCTGCGGCTCGATCGTCGTGATCTCCGCGCTGAAGGTACGGCCGGGGAATGCGTCGGCGGTGACGTTCACCTGCTGACCGACCGAGATCTGTGCGCGCATCTGCGACGGCAGGGTGAAATTCGCGTATAGTGTCGACAGATCGGTCAGCGTGGCGATCCGGGCGCCCGGGGTAAGATATTGCCCGACCTCGATCGGGCGTGTGCCAAGCTGGCCGGAAAACGGGGCGCGGATCAGCTTTTGCGCAATCAGCGCCTGCGTCTTACTGATTTGGGCCCTGGCTTGGTCGAGCTGGCTGCGTTTTTGATCGACGGTTTCACGAGCTTCGTATTGGTTCTTGGCAAGCTCGCTCGAGCGCTGAAGGGTGGTCTCGGCCCACCGTGCCTGCGCCTCGAAGTTAGCAAGATCGCCGCGTTCCGGCGCGTCGTTGAGCTGGACGAGTGGGTCACCGGCTTTCACCGCCGCTCCGGCCTCAAAAAAGATCTTGGTCACCCGTCCGCCCACCTCCGGATTGATCGTGACCTGATGCACCGCCGCAACCGAGCCGATGCCGATGGCAAACCGCGGTACCGCCTCGGTCTTGACCTCGACCGCACTGATTTGCGCCGGCGGCGGCTTGTTGGTGGCGAAATAGCTTGCAATTGCCTGCTCGCGAAACCGGTTGAAGCCGTAGAGGCCACCGAGCACGAGCGCCACCAAAAGTACCGCAATGACCAGCCATCGGATCGTGTGAACCGGGCGTGGGGTCGCGCGGCTGACCTGATCGGCTTGGCGCAAGGGTTGGTCCGGGCCCAGCCCTTCCGCCAGCGCGCCAGACGTCCATTCGCCGTCCATCAGCGTTGTCTCCTGCTAGTCTGCTGCGCGTTCGAGCGGGCTCTCAGAGCAGACCGCCAGCGCCGCGCTGATCGCTGCATCTTTCATCCCGATACCTCGCAGGATGAACCAGCACGCCTCTTCCGCCAGCGTCTCGAGCATTCCTTGATAGGCGATTGAAGCCCGGACCGGCAGGAGGACAAAAGCGACCATCGCGGCAACATGATGGCCGAACCAGAACCGGTTCGCCGATGCGCCCATGTCGATCGCGAGGTCACCCGCTGCCCTGGCGGCGTCGAGCGATGCCGCGAAAAGCGGGTGAACTCGGGCGAATATCCGGTCGAACAATTCGTACGCATACTCGCCGTCCTCAAGAAAGCTGTGCAGGACGAGGCGCAGGCGCGTGTCGAGCTCGGTCCGGTCGACGCCTGCGCCAAGCAGAAAATACCTCACCATAAAATGGATCATGCGGACGAGCGTGGCCGTCGACGCCTCGAGAGTCGCAAGACATTCGAGGGCAGGATCGCCTTCACAACCCGATCGCAGGATCTCGTCGTAGAGCTGCTTCTTGCTTGGGAAATGCCGGAACAGCAGTGCTTCGGAAATCCCGGCCGTCTCCGCGAGTTCCTTCGTCGTCGTTCCGGCAAAGCCCTTGCGGGCAAAGAGCGGGACGGCCGACGCCACGATTGCTTTGCGCCGTTCGTCGCTGTCCAGCCGGGTCACTGCCATGCACCCCGCAAGTAAGCACTCACTTACTCTTGTCAACCGGCACTCTGATGCGGGCGCGCGCGCGGTTACATGATCCGAACGGGCTCTTGGGTCCGGCAGTGAAGGTTTGGGGCTGTTCGGCGATGACGGCGGTGGATTAAGTTGCGCAAGAACGATAGCGATGTCGGTGGCACAGGCCCCCTCGCTAACCCTCCCCCGCAAGCAAGCGAGGAAGGGGAGGGTGGGTGGGCATGGTGCCGTGATCAGCGGCGGAGGGATCTTCGCCCTTATTTCCGGGAGGAAGACGGCAATGGCACAAGTCGGCACAGGCAAATACACTTACGAGCTGATCCGCGATTTCTTCAAATTGCCCGAGGGACAATCCTTCGGGCTGGTCAGCCGAGTGGCGGCCGATTCCCAGGACCGCATCTACGTATTTCAGCGCAAGGACCCGCCAGTCGTGGTGTTCGACCGCCAGGGGAAGTATCTGGGCGCCTGGGGCAACGGCGAGGTGACCGACCCGCATGGTCTGAAAATTATCGGCGACACGGTCTACACCACCGACCGCTCCGACTCGGTCGCCAAGTCGTTCACGTTGGACGGCAAGCCGCTGATGGAACTGGGCGAGCGCGGCCATCATTCCGACACCGGCAACGTGACTAATTGGCTGGCGGAGCGCGCGGCGGGGCCGTTCAATCACCCGACCGAGATGATTGCCCATCCCAACGGCGACATCTACGTGACCGATGGCTACCGTAATGCCCGAGTGCACCGCTTCACGGCAGACGGAAGGTTGGTCAAATCGTGGGGCGCACCGGGCCATGGGCCGGGACAGTTCCACCTGCCGCACAGCATCGCGTGCGACCCTGACGGCAAGCTCTACGTCGCCGACCGGGCGAACAAACGTATCCAGATTTTCACGCCCGACGGCGACTTCCTCGGCCAGTGGACCGGCATGGGGGGCCCGAACGACATCACCCGCGGCAAGGACGGCAATTTCTACATTGCCGAGCAGGAAGACGGCGGCAAGCCCGCGCAGGTCTGCGTCCGCGATGGACAAGGAAATGTGCTCGTCCGCTTCGACAGCCGTCATGATCACGGCGTCGGCGTCGACTCGCGCGGCGACATCTACGCCGGATTGACCACGGAACGCAGCGTCGACAAATTCGTGCGTGTCGGCTAGCCGACAACGTCCTCGCTGGCTCCGCCTCGCGACCCTCTCCCCCAATGTTGGGGGAGAGGGCAGGGTGAGGAGCCGATCATCCGCGGACCGGAGAGCGCCGCTGGGCGCCAGGCCCGCGTGCATGGCACGCCCACGTTGTGGTCGCCCGGGGCGGCGGAGTTGATCTCCGCCGCCCGTCTATTCGAGACGCGCCTTTATTGCGCGGCAGCTGCCAGAGGTCGATGCGTTGCTGTCGCCGGCCGATGCGCCCGCAGAAAGGTGCGTATGTGGCGCACCGCCAGCGGGATCTTGTCCGGCGTGTCCTTCCACGGGTAGAGGCTCACCTGCGCGTTGGGCGCCAGATGTACGCTCTCCATCGCGACGGCGTAGGGGTGTGCCGGGACATCGTCCGGCAGCACCAGGATCGGTGTCTGGCAGTTGCGCACGAAATCGCGCGTCACGGTGAAGACAAAATCGGCGTTGGAGCGGTACATCTTGTTGAGGAACGCGTCGACCGTCTCCATCGTGATGTCGGCCCGGCGTTCGCACAATGGCGGGCCCCAGCCCTTGACGTTGTTCTGGTAGAAGAGGTCGGGCATCGTCGGGCGGAAGCCGGAGGGCTGCGCCAATACGGCGGCGACGATGCGCCCGGGCGCCCGCTTCAACAGGTTCCAGATGAACGGGCCGCCGATACAGAAGCCCAGCACCAGGAACTCGCGGATGCCGAGGTGATCCATCAGGCCGAGATGGTCGTCGGTATAGGCGTCCCACGGCCGGTCGATCTCGAGGGGACCTAAGGACTGGCCGCCATTGGCGTTGCGCAAATCTGCCGCGATAACGCGGTACTCGCTTTTGAACTCCTCCATCGGGTTGAAGGGGTGGGTCGCGAGGCCCGCGACCGTCGAGTTCAGCCCGCCGCCGGGGATGACCAACAACGGGACGCCGGAGCCGACCTCCTGGTAATGGATGCGAACGGCGCCTTTATCGTAGAACGGCATGAGGGTTGTCCTTCCCAATGGTGTGGCGTCACGCAGACGCGCGCGTCTCAGCGCTCGGCGGGAGATTACTGGGCGGCGGCTGCCATAGATAGCGCTGCTGTCGCGGGCCGATGGGCCTTGAGGAAGGTGTGGATGTGGCGCACCGCCAGCGGGATCTTGTCCGGGGTGTCCTTCCACGGGTAGAGGCTGACCTGCGCGTTGGGCGCCAGATGCACGGTTTCCATCGCGACGGCGTAGGGGTGCCCCGGGACGTCGTCCGGCAGCACCAGGATCGGCGTCTGGCAATTGCGCACGAAATCGCGGCTCACGGTGTACACGAAGTCGGCGCGGGCGCGGTACATGTTGGTCAGGAAAGTATCGACCATCGCCATCGTAATGTCGGGCCGGCGGGCGCACAGATCCGGGCCCCAGCCCTTCATGTTGTTCTGGTAGGAGAGATCCGGCATCTCCGGGCGGAAGCCGCTCGGCTGGGCCGGAACGGCGGCAACGGCGCGGTCGCCGGCCCGCTTCAACAGATTCCAGATCATAGGGCCGCCGATGCAGAAGCCGAGCACCATGAACTGGCGGATGCCGAGATGATCCATCAATCCGACATGGTCGTCGGTAAAGGCGTCCCACGGCCGGTCGACTTCGAGCGGACCCGTGGATTGGCCGCCCTTGGCGTTGCGCAGATCCGCCGCGATGACGCGGTACTCGCCCTTGAACTCATCCATCGGGTTGAACGGATGGGTCGCGAGCCCCGCGACCGTCGAGTTCAGCCCGCCGCCGGGGATCACCAGCAGCGGGAAGCCGGAGCCAACCTCTTGGTAATGTATGCGGACGTCGCCTTTTTCGTAAAACGGCATGGGGTTTCTCCTTACCCGATGTGATTTCGCGTACACGATGCGCTAGACTGCGCGGGCGAACAAGCGGTCTGGCATTGAGCCGAACCGCAGCCGGGGAGGGAGCGACCGTCTTGAAGGTCAAGGGTTGGCCGGCGCCACACGCTCCCTCGAAGACCAGCACACATTCGGGCTACCGGCCGGGCTCAATCCGCCTGCCTAGCTCAACAAACCAAGCAATGCCGAGATCGGAGGCAAATTATGGCTGAAATCCTGGGATTGGGCTGCACCCATCGCCCGGTTATGCTGCGCCGGAACGAGGACTGGACCGGCATGATGCGGACTTCGCTCGACGACCCGGACATGCCGGTGGAAATGAAGGACCCGTCCCGATGGCCGGCCCAGCTGCGCGAAGAGCTCGGCAACGATTTCGGTGCAGCGGCAGCGGGGCGGGCGCGCGAGGTTTACCGCCGGCACTTTGCTGAGGCGCGGAAGGCGCTCGACGACTTCAAGCCGGATGTCATCATCATGTTCGGCGACGACCAGTACGAGAACTTCAAGGAGGATATCGTCCCGCCCTTCGCCGTGCTCGCCTATGACGAGCACGAGATCGAGCCCTGGAAGAACCGGGCCTGGAACCCGTGGGGCGAGCCGAACGACCGGCGCTTCAGCTACAAGGGCCACCGTGCGGCCGGCAAATACCTGGCATCGGGGCTGCTCGATCACGGCATCGACGCAGCCTACGCTTACCGCCCCCTGCACCACACGCTCGGCCACGCCTTCGCCTACACGCTCTTGCTGCTCGACGACGAGAGGCGTGGGTTCGGCTACCCAGTCGTGCCGTTCTCGGTGAATTGCTACGGTCGGCGGGTCAACGCGGCTCGCGGGCTGCGCCTGCCCTTGGCGATGCGTGACAAGATCCGCGAGCTCGATCCGCCCTCGCCCAGCCCCGAGCGTTGCATGGCGGTTGGCGGTGCCACCGCCCGGGCGATGGCGAAGAGCCCGTGGCGTACTGCAATCATGGCCTCGTCGAGCTGGTCGCATTCGTTCCTGACTGAGAAGAACTACCAGCTATGGCCCGATGTAGCGGCGGACCAGCGCCTCTACGACGCGCTGGAAAAGGGCGATTATGCGCCCTGGCACCGCTACACGACGGACGAAATCGAGGAGAGCGGCCAGCACGAAGTCCTGAACTGGTTCTGCCTGTTGGGGGCGATGGAAGAGCTCGGCCGCAAACCCGACCGCGCCACCTTCATCGAGACCTGGGCCTTCGTTTCGCCCGTCGTCTTCGCCCACTATTTGCCGTGAGGTGTTAGCCGGCTGGGGCTTCGGCGAGCAGTCGGCCGAATCCCTGGATGCGGTCGCCCGTTTTGAGCATCTGAAGCATCGCCCAGAACGAAGCCTGATTGGTGGTCACCACCGGTTTGCCGAATTCGCGCTCCCAGCCGGCGATCGAATTCATCGTCGGGAAGTTGCCGCCCGGCACGACAAACACCTCGATCTCGGGCCGGTCGATGCGGGCGAAGGCGTCGCGCGCGTTTTCCGGGCCGAGCTGCCCGATCGCGTAAGAATCGGTCGCACCGAAGCCCTCGAGTACGGCCGTCTCCAGCCCGTGCTTTGTCGCGAAGTAACGACTGGCACGCGCGTTGACCTCATCGGAATAGGGCGAGACGATTGCCATGCGACGGGCGCCCAATGCTCGCACGGCGCGACCGATCGCTTGCGCGGAGGTAATCGCGGGAACACCGGCACCGGCGCTCATCCGCCGGGTCGTGATCTCGTCGTAATCGTCGGCGAACAGGCTGGCGGACGTCTGCGCCAGGATCACCAGCTCGACCTTGGCGGTGCCGAGCAGCCGCGCCTGGTAGTCGATATCCTCATCGCGGCTCGGTTGAAATGTGCGGCCGGGCGCGCTCGTCATCAACCGACCGATATGCGCCTGGTAGGACGCCGGCAGCAGCCGACACTCGATTTCTACGGTCGTATTGGTCGAAGGGATCAGGACGCCGAAGTGATGGGTCATGTTGATGTCCTTTCCTTGTTTTCAGGCATGTCGCGAAGGACTATGGCGGTGTTGTAATAATTCCGTCATATCCGTTTCGGCTGAAGAATTACAACTAGCTGATTCTTATGGATTCATAAAAAGAGCTATCTTGTTACAAAATTTAACAAAAGGATCGGATGGTTCACAAACCCTTTCAGTTTACCATACAGAAGCCATGCTTCCAGGGGGAGTTCTTAGCATGCTGCCACAGGTTCTCGTGAGACGTGCGCTCGGCTACATAGCTTATCGCACGAAACCGGCCGGTTTGGTGCTAGCGGCTCTGACCGCGACCGCGGCCCCAGTCGCCGCAGCACCGATAGTGTTCGAAGTCGGCGGGGACGGCACGACGGCGTCGATCCAAGCCACTGTCGACGCCTTTCGAGCCGCCTTGGGCGACCCCAACAACGCCAATATGCCAGGACCCATCATCGGCGGTCGTCGTGAAATCAACTGGGACGGCGGCGGGTCGGACGCTAATGCGCCAGGCGGCACGCCGTTCGATGTATTCCTCAACATCCGTGGTGGGCAATTCACCACCAGCGGGACGGGCTTCATCCAGGCCCCACCCTCAGGCGGCGCCGACGGCGGTTTGGCAAGCTTCTTTACTAATGCGACCTACGGGGACGATTTCAGCGTATTCAGCTCGCCACGGAATTTCACCCCGGTCGGGAGTAACCTTACCGACGGTTTCTTTTTCATCCCCGGAACCAATGGTGGGACCACCGCCACAGTCACCGGCTTTGGCGCGGTGTTCACCGATGTCGATCTGGCTGATAGCACCGAAATCGAGTTCTTTGACCAGAACGGGGATCTTCTAGCCGAGCAGTTTGTCCCCGCGGGCACCGTTGCCGATAAGAGCCTCTCGTTCCTAGGCGTAACCTTCAATGCCGGTGAAGAGATTGCAAGCGTGAGGATCACTACCGGCAACGCTGCTCTGGCAACTGGTGTCAACGATGGTGGCGGCACTGATCTCGTGGTGATGGACGACTTCCTGTACGCTGAACCGGTAGCGGCAGCAGCAGCGGTGCCCGAACCGGCGAGCTGGTTGATCTTCGGGACCGCGATGGTGCTGCTGGCCGGCGCTCTCCGCTGGCGTCGGCGCTCTCAGGATAGCGGTGAGTGCCACCTGGGACCGCAGGTCGCATAGTCTCCTAGCTCCGCGAAAGCCGCAGCGACTCCTTCTCCTTCGCCGGCCGAGCGCTCAGAGGACCAAGGATTTGACGGCTGCGGCTTTTGCGGCAGCCGTCGTCCGCGGGACGCGTCCCCGAGGTCGCGCCCGGCTCGCGTCGAGCGTTGCCACTTTGGTCGGACGGATGATCGAAGGGATCGAGAGCCCCCCGCGAAATGGTCCCGGATGGGCAAGTCGCCCTCCCGAGACGGGTTTCTCGGCGGCGGTAATCATCAGCACCCATAATAGCCCAAGGCGGCTCTCCAGCGTCGGCCTGGAAATGACGAGCGCCGGACGGCGTTCGAGCGCCGCACGGGTCAGTATACGGGAAGGGGACAGACGTCATATTGGCTAAAGATCGGCATAACTCTTCCGGTCTGCTTCCGATGCCCACTCCGTGAAGCAGGCAAACGGATCCTCGCCTCCGGCCGGGGCAGGTACCACCTTGACTTCGTCGCCGCGAATAACGAACGCAAACTCGTCGCCAGGCTTGAGGCCCAGTACGTCACGGACCGGCTTCGGCAGCACGATCTGCGCCTTCACCCCAAGGCGTGTCTTGACCAGAATATCGGACATTGTCGCACCTCTTACGCTTCTACCGCCTGCCATCCGTCGTAGGACTAGCACCGGCGGCCGACGGTTTGCTAGGGTGTGCGTGCCGTCGATCAATCAGAAAGCATAGCGAAATGAACGACACGATGACCCTGGCCGAGCGTGCTGATGCGCTCGAGCACAAGATGATGCGCGAGCTCGACGCGATCATCGTCAAGTCGCGTTTGTTCAACCTTGCCGACGGTGATACGAGCGTCCCGAACGGTCCGGCCCTACTCGCCCAGAACCCCGGAAAGCACATGCTGATGGGTGACGACCCTCGGCTGCCGAAGATGCCGGAGCGGCCGACGTTGATGGACTTCTTCAAGTACCGATTTGGTCCCGCCAACCACTTGCTGCAGAGCGCCAGACACGCGGTCCGGGCCGGCATGGACCAGAAGGTCGTCATGGCCTGTCTGGTGCACGATATAGGAGTCATCGGCTTCATCCGCGCCGATCACGGCTATTGGGGCGCGCAGATGGTAGCACCCTATGTCGACGAAGAGGTCGCGTGGGCAATCCGCACCCACCAGGCATTGCGCTTCTATCCGGACGAGTCAGTCGGCTACGCCTATCCCGAATCCTACATCAAGAATTTCGGCGCCGATTATCGACCGGACCCATACATCGAGGAAGAGTACAGGCGCGCCCGCGACCATAAATGGTATATGACGGCGCGAATGATCACCGTCCACGACATCTACTCGTTCGACCCGAACGTGGTGGTCGAGCTCGAGGAGTTCACCGACATTGTCGGGCGCAACTTCAAGCAGCCGAAAGAGGGGCTCGGCTGGGACAGCAGCCCTTCGGCCCATATGTGGCGCACTCTGATCCGTCCGACCCGGTATTTGTAACCGATAGCGGGGGCGCTTGGCCGACATCCCGATTGCCCTGACCTGCGCCGATTACGCGCGGGTGATGCCGCTCGCCTCGGGTGCCATAAAAGCCGACGGTATCGATCTCACCCTGGTGCTCGGCAGCGGTGGATCATGGGAGGCGCGGGCGGAGATGCTGCGTCGTGCGCTGAACGACCGGGCGGTGCACGGCGGTGAGGCCTCGATGGCCGGTCATCTGCGGCGCATCGACAGCGGCGACCGCAGTTTTGTCGGATTGCCGGTCTTCCCGTTGCGCAATTTCACCGCGCGCGACCTGTATGTGCGCAAAGACGGACCAGTCACGACAGCGGCCGATCTGCGCGGGAGGCGCATCGGCATGTACGACTGGGTGGCCAGCGGCTCGATCTGGTACCGCCACTTTCTGCGCTTTATCGAGGTGCCGCCGGAAAGCCTCGAATGGTGGATCGGCGACATCGATACGCCGCGTGCGCCGACCCACCTCTACACGTTACCAAAGGGCGTGCGTCGGCCGCCGGAGGGGCGCTCGCTGTCGGATATGCTGATCGAGGGCGAACTCGACGCCCTCTACAGTCCGCCGCGACCGCAGTATTACGATCCGATAAGCGGACCCATCATCCGCCTCTTTTGCGACATCCGGTCGATCGAGCGCGACTACTTCCGGCGGACCGGTTGCTTCCCGCCCCAGCACCTTGTGATCCTGCGCCGCGACGTTTGGGAGCGCGATAAGTGGATCGCGCGCAGCCTGACCGACGCCTTCATCCGCTGCAACGACCAGTTCACCAAAGCGCAGCGCCTTCTCCCTTATGTCTCCCCCTGGCTCGATGTCGAGCTCGAAGAAACCGAGGCGCTAATGGGCGCCGATTTCCACCCTTATGGATTTGAGAAGAATCGCGCCGCGGTCGATATCTTTTGCCGCCAGGCTTACGAGCTCGGCATTGTCAGCCGCCTGGTGACGACCGAGGAGTACTTCGCCGAATATCTTGCTTCGTAACCACACTTACTGAGTTGCGCAATGGCGTTAAAGCTCTACGGCTATTTTCGCTCATCGGCTGCGTTCCGCGTCCGCATCGCCCTCAACCTGAAGAAGCTCGACTACGAGACCGCGGCCGTCCATCTGCGGCGAAACGACCAGACCAAGCCCGATTACCTCACCGTCAACCCGCAAGGATTGGTGCCGACCCTCGAGGATGGCGGCCGGAGGCTGACCCAGTCGCTGGCGATCATCGAATATCTCGACGACACCTATCCTGATCCACCTTTGCTTCCTAGCGACGCTGCCGATCGCGCGCGGGTGCGTGCGCTCGCCGAGATCGTCGCCTGCGACATTCATCCGGTCAACAATCTGCGGGTTCTGCGCTACCTGACGCATACGCTGGGCCACGACGAGACTGCGATCGCGACCTGGTACAATCACTGGATCGACGCCGGCTTTGAAGCGCTCGAGCGGCTGCTCGTGGGCGATCCCCGGACCGGCGCATTCTGCCATGGCGACACGCCCGGTATTGCCGACATCGCTCTGGTACCTCAGGTCGTCAATGCCGAGCGCTCCCGGCTCGATATCGCTCCCTATCCGACGATAGTTCGGATCCACCAGAGCTGTATGGCGCTCGAAGCCTTTGCTGCCGCGCATCCGGATCGCCAACCCGATCGCGAGGCGTGAGCCCCTTTTGGCGCCGAGCCTACCGCAGCTATTGCTTCCGGGCGTCGGCGACCATCGTCTTCATGGCGTCGAGGTCGATCGCCCCGGGAACGATGTGGTCGCCGATGACGAAACCGGGTGTGCCGCGAAGTTCGAGCGCTTTAGCGAGAGACCGATTGGCGCTCAGCGCCCGGTCGATCTCGGGGTCTTTCATGTCGTGCTTGAGGCGGTCGACATCGAGGCCGATCGAGCCCGCGATCCGGTACACCACTTCCTCGGTTAGCTGGCCTTTGGCGGCCATCATGGCATTGTGAAAGGGTTCGTATCGCCCCTGTTGGCGCGCCGCCAACGCGGCACGGGCGGCGATATCAGATTGCTCGCCGAGAACCGGAAATTCCTTGTAGACGAAACGCAGCTTGCGATCCTGATCGAGCAACGTCTGTATTGCGGGGTTCACCTGCTTGCAGTATGGGCAGCGGTAATCGAAGAACTCGACAATCGTGACATCGCCTTGCGGGTTACCGCCCACCGGGGTCGCCGGGTCATCGAAGACCTCGTGGCGACGATTGCGAAGCACCTGCGCCGCCTTGATTTCGGCGTCGCTGTTCGCTTTCGCTTCTGCCTCGCGCAACGCGTCGATCAAAACATCGGGGTGTTGCATTATATAATCGTGAATGATCGCCTCGATCGTCTTGCGCTGTTCAGAGGTAATTTCTGCGGCTCCGAGTGGACTGGTCAGTACAAGACTTCCACAAGCTAAAGCAAAAATAATAATGTACGGGCGCATGATCGCTCCACGGTAAGATTATCGGGATACGGATCGAGGATGTCTTTTAGTCGTCTCTCTCTCCTGCCTGCCGATGGATATTCTCTGCTCGGTTGTAGGCAGTGGAGTTCTTCGGTAGCAGCGCTCTAGCTCGATTGGCCTGCTGCTGCGCGACCTTCTTGTTGCCGGCCGAGAGACCTTCCTCCGCCAGCGCCAACGCAGCCATGCCGATTTGATTGTCTCGCCCGTAGGCGGTTGCCAGGAGGCGCCAAGCCACGGTTTCCTTGTCCTCGGTGCGTAACGCATCGTTGAGATAGGCAATCACGCGTTTGTTCATAGCGGGATCATTCGCCTCGATATAAACTTGGGCAAGCGAGATCCGCAGCAGCGGTGCGCCGGGGGCAAGCCGAACGGCTTCCTCATAGGGCGGGATCGCGTCGGCAATGCGCCCGTTTTCGAACAGCATCTGTCCTTTGAGTTCGCGAAAATACGGGTCCTTCGGAAAATCGCGGATCAGTCCATCGATGACCGGCAGTGCTCGTTCGAGTTGTGGAATTCGGTAATAGGCGATCGCGCGCGCATAGCGCGCGATAACCGATTGATCCTTCTCGGGATAGGCCGCGAGTGTTGAAGAGGCCGGCGAGATAAAGGCCTCGAGCTTTGCCTTGATCCGTTTGAGCAGATCGATATTGGCTTGGGAATCCGACACGTCGGAAAAGCGCGAACGCTCGACGTGGCGACGCACATACTCGATCCGCTGCGAGGTCAACGGGTGCGAGCGAAGGTAGGGGTCCTGCTGCATCCCGGAAAGGAGTTCTTCGCCCTGAAGGATCTGAAAGAACTCGAGGAAACCACGGGCGGATTGACCGCTGCGGTCCAGGAAGTTCAGAGCCGCCTGGTCAGCAGCCGCTTCCTGCCCGACAGAATACCGCAGGAACGCTCGCTCCGCGACCCCTTCGGCCGGCAGTATTGCAGCCGCGCCGCCACTGCCTCTGCCGGCCACGGTCGCGGCGGCGCCGACCACCATCGCGATGATCCCCTCGATGCTGGCGTTGCGCGCAGCTTCCTGAAAGCGGGTCAGGTGTCCGCCGGCGATATGGCCGGTCTCGTGCGCGAGCACGCCGATCAGCTGGTTCGGCGTCTTGGCGCGCAAGATCAGTCCGGTGTTGATGAATTCGTTTTGACCACCGGCAACAAACGAATTGAGCTGTTTATCCTGTATCAAGTAAATGTGGAGCGCGTGCGGGTCCAACCCGGCAACCTTCCAAATCGGGGCCATCATCGTCTGAATATCAGCCTCGATCTCGGTATCGCGAATGTAGGTCTCGGCACCCGCTGCCGTCTGGGCCGAGGCTAGCAACATCGTAAGAGCGACTGTCGCAGCCAGAGTGGGATCCCGGGCGGCCACCACTATTGCTTTCAGGAACCCGTCGGCCTCGTCCTGCCTGCTACCGCCACTCCGGCCGGACGCGCAAGGGAACGCTCTGCTCGCCCGTTCGAAGATAGAAATGCGGCGCAGGCGGGGCAAACCAGCCTGCTGCCGGCCGACCCGAGCGCACCGCAGCCTTACTATGGGATCAACCGCTGCCACCAACCCCGCCGGGGGTTTGCCGGTTTCTCGCTTACCTGGTGGACGGGCTTGGCCTCGGACGGTGGAGCTTCGTCGAGCGGCGGTGCTTGCGGAGTCGGTTCCGGCCCGCCCCTGATCGGCTGCTCCAGGACGGTTTCCTCAGCGGGTGTCGCCGGTGAGACATCGGCCGCCTCTTCTGCGCCTGTTGCCTGGGGGGAAAGGGGATAGGGCGAGACCGGGCCGGGGCCCTCGCCTCGGATCCCTCCCGGCACTTCCGCACGGATCTCATCTGCCGCCGCAACCCGCTCCAGCGCGGCGGTTTCGATGTCGCGGCCGGTTTCTGTGCTTTCCGGGCGATCATAGGTTTCGCTGGCGAATTCCGGCGTGCCAACCGGCTCGAGCACCGCATCGCGTGCCTCTGTGGATGCCATTGCTACGGCCTCGACCGCCACCGGTTCCGGCTCCTCGACACCCGGGGTAGGCAAGATCATCACCAGATCGGGCGAGGAGCGTCGCTCCTCGACGGGTTCAAAGCCCCCATCGCGTCGTACCCGCCGTCTTCCGCCGCGACGGCCGCGGCGGCGGCGGCGCTCTGCGTCGCTCTCCTCGTCGCCAACGCCGTGATCACCGTCGGCTCGGCCATTTCCGACCCCGAATCGGCTCGCCGCGTCGTTCCCGTCCTCTGCGACCTCGCTCGGCGATGCGGAGGTCGACGACGCCGCTGGCTCCTCATCTCGCCGTCTGCGCCGCTTGCGCCGGCGGCGGCTGCGCCCGCGCTCCTCCTCGCTTTCCTGCCGGTGCTCGTCGGATTCGAGGGTCTCGGCTGTCTCCTCGTCGGTATCTTCACCGTCGCCCTCGATGTCGGGCGCCTGAGTCAATGGAGCGGCCGGCAGGATTGCCGGCAACGTCGGGCTATAGACGCGGAGCCGCTCCAGCCGGAACGCTGGGGGGATCAAGGCGTCGTCTCGCGCCAACAGCACGCGCAGATCGTAACGCGTCTCGATCTCCACCAAAGAGTGGCGCTTCTGATTGAGGATGTAGAGCGCCACCGCGGTCGGCACATAGACGCAAATCTCCGCCGACCGCCGCCTCATCCCCTCTTCTTCGATCGACCGCAAGACGTAGAGGGCCGTCAACTCGGTCGATCGCACAAAGCCAGTACCGCCGCAATGAGGACAAGGCTGCATCGCGGTCTCGACCAGCGACGGGCGCAGCCGCTGGCGCGACATCTCGAGAAGCCCGAACGGGCTGATCTTCCCGACCTGAATGCGCGCCCGATCATTCTTGAGCGCGTCCTTCAGCCGCCGCTCGACCGCACCCTGATTGCGGTGCTCCTCCATGTCGATGAAGTCGATCACGATCAGCCCCGCGAGGTCACGCAGCCGGAGCTGCCGCGCTATTTCTTCGGCTGCTTCGAGATTGGTGCGGACCGCCGTCTCTTCGATGTTGCGCTCACGTGTCGAGCGTCCCGAGTTGACATCGATCGCAACCAGCGCTTCCGTTTGGTTTAATACGACATAGCCGCCAGAGCGGAGCTGGACAACCGGCGAATGGATGGCGTCGATCTGGTTTTCGACTTGAAAACGATGAAACAACCCGATCTGCGCCTCCCGATAGGGCTGAACCCGCTTTGCGTGGCTGGGCATCAGCATCTTCATGAACGCTTTTGCCGTGCGGTAGCCCTCTTCCCCTTCGACGAGGACTTCATCGATGTCGCGCGTATAAAGGTCTCGGATCGAGCGCTTGATCAGGTTCCCCTCTTCATAGATCAGCGCCGGCGCGGTAGATCTCAGCGTCAAATCCCTGATCTCGTTCCACAAGCGAAGCAAGTATTCATAGTCGCGTTTAATTTCTGCCTTCGAGCGCTCGGCGCCAGCAGTGCGCACGATCACTCCCATACCTTCAGGAATATTAAGATCCTCAAGGATATCCTTCAGTCGCCGGCGGTCGATGATGCTGGTGATTTTGCGCGACACACCGCCGCCCCGCCCCGTATTCGGCATCAGCACGCAATATCGCCCGGCCAGAGACAGATAGGTGGTCAGCGCGGCACCCTTGTTGCCGCGCTCCTCTTTTGAGACCTGAACGAGCATGATCTGCCGCCGCTTGATCACCTCCTGGATCTTGTAGTGGCGGACGGTGCGTGAGCGTTGGCGCTCATCCTCTTCCAGCTCATCGCCATCGATCGTCTCGATGGTCTCTCCCCCGCCGTTTTCGGGGTCGCCGGGCAAGTCGGGTGCCACGAGGCCCAACTCGGCTTCGAGGTAGTCTCCGCGCGATCCCGCCGCGAGCTCCCCAACCGTAACGGGCTCATCGGCTGTGCTTGAAGCGCTCGCGCCCGCCGCGTCCGTGGCGATTTCGAGCATCGATGAGGTCGTCTCGGGGGAGGCCTCGCCTACATCCGTTTCTGTGGCGATCGGCTTCCAAACCGCGGTCGCCGGGCCATTTGTCTCCGCGGCGGCAGTCTCCCGCACTGGCGCCACATTTTCCCCGAACGGCTCCAGCGGGTCGGTCTCCGGGCTCAAGTCTTCATCTTGCCCCGAAGCTGACGCGGGCTCATCGGCGACTGGCTCGGCTTCGAGGAATTGCTCGGCCTCGACGCCGTCCTCCTGAGCGCTCTCTGCCAGAGGCACCACGACGGGTTCGGGCAGCGCCGCGGCGATCGGAACTCCGATCTCCTCCGACGCTCCTTCTTGAAATTCACTCTCGTGTTCGGCTGCCTCGTCGTCGACAGCCTCGCGATCACCTACCGGGATTCGGAAATAGTCTGGGTGAATCTCGCTGAACGCGAGGAACCCTTGTCTGACGCCGCCATAATCGACAAAGGACGCCTGAAGTGACGGTTCGACGCGGGTGACCTTTGCGAGATAAATATTGCCTTTAACTTGCCTCTTGGTGGATGATTCGAAATCGAACTCGTCGAGACGGTTGCCGTTGAGCACCACAACCCGCGTCTCCTCCGGGTGGGCGGCATCGATGAGCATGCGTTTGGCCATTCTGGCGTAACTCCGGAGCGCACTCCTGCGGCCGCGCGAAAATCGGCCGGCGGAGCGATCCCGTGTGCAGGGAAGCCGGTGGCGCCTGGAGTTGTTTCATCGACCAAAGACTGGGCATTAGCCATAACAGGTCTCGTCAGGAGAGCCAGGATCGGCTTCGGGTTCCTAAGCTGCGCGTCACCCGGCGCCGTAGCCTTGCGCGGCGGCAAGCTGTTGCCGATCATGCGCGCAAAAATCACGGCGCTGCACCGGGCGCGGCGCCCGGCCGGCGGACGGCGTTTTTTCGCAGCAACAACTTAACAGAAGAAAGCAGGCCGCGACAACGGCTTCCTCGGGCTCCCGGGTGCGACGCACGAGGGGCCCCTTGCACCGTCAGGTATCATCACACGAGGGCTCGGCGCGGAAACCGGAAATGTCGGACAAACGCGCATACTGGGAATGCTTGGAATGATCGCTATGTTCACCGATAAACTCAGCGCCGCGCGACCGAAGCATGACGGCCGGTAGCCGGTAGGGCGCTCGATGCATGAGGAACGACGGCGGTACTACTGAGCAATGGTCAAGCTAATCCGATTTCTGTTTGTCTGCGGCGTCGTCCTGGCGATTGTCGGCAGCGCGCTCGTCGGGGTCACGATCTGGCATTTCGGCCGGGATCTTCCGGATTACCAGCAGCTTGCTCATTACCAACCGCCGATCGCCACTCGGGTGCATGCCGGCGACGGCCGCCTCCTCGCCGAATACGCGACCCAGCGGCGGGCCTTCGTGCCGATTCAGGCGATCCCGAAGCGCGTCATCAAGGCATTTCTCTCCGCCGAGGATAAAAATTTTTACAACCATCACGGGATCGACCCGGCTTCGATAGTACGTGCTGCAATCACCGATATAGGGAGACTTAGGAATAAGCGCCGTCCGGTTGGGGCCTCGACGATCACTCAGCAGGTTGCCAAGAACATGCTGCTGACCAACGAGATCTCGGTAGAGCGCAAGATAAAAGAAGTCCTCCTGGCGACTCGCATCGAGGCGGCGATGCCCAAGAGCCGCATCCTCGAACTCTATCTCAACGAAATTTATCTGGGCGCCGGGGCCTATGGCGTGGCCGCTGCCGCGCTGACCTATTTCGACAAATCGCTCGACGAGCTGACGCTGAGCGAAGCCGCCTTTCTCGCCGGGCTGCCGAAAGCGCCTAACCGCTACAACCCGGCGCGCCACCCGCACGTGGCGCAGTCCCGTCGCGATTGGGTCATCGAGCGGATGGTCGAGGACGGGGCTGTGACCCAAGCCGAAGCGGCCCAAGCCGAGGGGGAGCCGCTCGAGCGGCGCCACCGGCAGGAGACCGAGCAGGCGAAAGCACCCTATTTCGCCGAGGAGGTTCGGCGCGAGCTGCTCACTCGCTATGGCGAAAAGGTGCTCTACGGGGCAGGGCTGTCGGTGCGTACCAGCCTCGACGAGCGGCTGCAGACGGCGTCCGACAAAGCGCTGCGCGACGGGCTGATCGCTTATGATCGCAGCCACGGCGGGTGGCGGGGGGCAGTGGCCCGCATTGACCCGAAGAGTGATTGGGCATCACGCTTGGCCGCGGTTCCGGTGCCGGCGGTGGTGCGGGATGTCGGCTGGCAGATGGCGGTGGTATTGCGCAGCGACACTGACGGTGCGGCGATCGGCGTGGCCGATGGCGCCACCGGTCGCATCCCGTTCTCCGACATGCGATGGGCCCGGCCGTGGCGCCCGAATGGGAGCTTCGGGCCCCTTCCACGCAGCGCCGCCGATGTCGTCAGGCCGGGCGATGTCGTAATGGTCGAGCCGCTCCGGGTACCATCACCCGGCACTGGAGCAGGCAACGGCACCTCATCCGCGGCCTTCAGCCTCTGCCAGGTTCCGGAAGTCTCCGGGGCCCTCGTCGCGATGGACCCCCATACCGGCCGGGTGCTCGCGGTCAGCGGCGGCTTCAGCTTTGCGATCAGCCAGTTCGACCGGGCAACCCAGGCGAAGCGGCAGCCCGGGTCGTCGATCAAGCCGTTCGTCTATTTGACCGCTCTCGATCACGGCTTTACGCCGTCGACGTTGGTCGAGGATGGCCCGATATCGCTCCCGCAAGGCCCGGGCCTGCCGATGTGGTCCCCGACCAACTATGCCAGGCTCAACCACGAGGCAAGGTTCAACGGGCCCACACCGTTGCGCGTCGCCCTCGAAAAGTCGCTCAACGCGGTGACGGCGCGGGTGGCTTCGATGGTCGGATTGGGGGCGATCGCCGACACGGTCGAGCGCTTTGGCATCATGGATCGCATGCCCCGCGAATACTCGATGGCGCTGGGCGCCGGCGAGACGACCCTGCTGCGCCACACCGCCGCTTACGCGATGCTGGTCAATGGCGGCAAGCGCATCACCCCGACCTTTATCGATCGCGTACAGGACCGCAACGGCGCGACGATTTTTCGCGCAGACCACCGCCGCTGCGACGGCTGCAGCGCTGTCGAGTGGGAGGAGCAGCCGATGCCGGAAATCCCGGATACCCGCGAGCAGGTGGCCGATCCCGGCTCGGCGTTTCAGATCGTGACGATGCTCCAAGGCGTGGTCGAGCGCGGCACCGGCAAGGTGGTGCAGGCCGTCGGCAAGCCGATCGCCGGCAAGACCGGCACCACCAACGACTGGCGGGATGCCTGGTTTGTCGGGTTTACCCCCGATCTCGCGGCCGGGGTCTATATCGGCTATGATAATCCGGACCGCCTCGGCGATGACGCGACCGGCGGACACCTCGCGGCGCCGATTTTCCGCGACTTTATGATCGCCGCGTTGAAGGACGCGCCGGCAACCGCTTTCCGCACGCCGCCGGGGATGCGGCTCTATCGGGTCAGCGCCGCCACCGGCTTGCCGGCGAGTGCGGGGGAGCCAGCGATCTACGAGGCCTATAAACCGGGGACTGAGCCCGGTAAGAACCGTGATTTCGGCCTGCGAGGGGGGCCGCGCGAGGAGGAAATTCCGGAAATGCCGGTCGAATTCGACGGGCAATAGCGGCGGCACAACGGCGCTTGTGCCGCTGCCGCGGGGCGCCCCAGGGGGCGGCACAGGGGGCTTGTATTAACTATATCTAGTCCGACGATCGGAGCATGCCATGCGGGCCGAGATCCAAGCGGTCGCCGACGACATCACGAAGTCGTTGGCGCTGCTGAGGAGGCATCTTTGACTGGGAGACCGCAACTCGCCGTCTTGCCGAGCTGAACGCGCAAGCCGAGGATCCACGCCTGTGGGACGATCCTGCGGGCGCGCAAAGGCTACTGCGCGAACGCACCCGCCTCGACCAGGCGATCGGCGGCTACCGGCGGATCGAGCGCGAGGTCGCCGACGCGCTCGAGCTGATCGAGCTGGGCGAGGCCGAAGGCGAGGCCGGCATCGTCGGCGAAGCCGAGGCGGCACTCGAACGGCTGCGCGCCGAGGCGGCGAGGCGCGAGCTCGAAAGCCTGCTGTCGGGCGAGGCCGACGCCAATGACTGCTATCTCGAAGTCCATGCCGGGGCCGGCGGCACCGAGGCGCAGGACTGGGCCGAGATGCTGTTGCGGATGTATGTGCGCTGGGCCGAGGCGCACGACTACAAGACCGAGTGGCTCGAAGAGAGCGGCGGCGAGGAGGCCGGGCTCAAATCGGCCACGGTCGCGATCCGCGGACCCGACGCCTATGGTTGGCTCAAGACCGAAAGCGGGGTGCATCGCCTCGTCCGCATCTCGCCCTTCGATTCGAACGCGCGGCGCCACACGAGCTTCGCCTCGGTTTGGGTCTACCCGGTCGTCGACGACAAGATCGAGGTCGAGATCAACGACAAGGATCTGCGCATCGACACCTACCGCTCATCGGGTGCTGGTGGGCAGCACGTCAACAAGACCGACAGCGCGGTGCGCATCACCCATATGCCGAGCGGGATCGTCGTGCAGTGCCAGAGCGAGCGTTCGCAGCACCAGAACCGCGCCCATGCCTTCGCCATGCTGCGCGCCCGGCTCTACGAAGCCGAGTTGCAGCGGCGCGAGGCGGTGACCGAGGCGATGAATGCGACCAAGACCGACATCGGCTGGGGTCACCAGATCCGGTCGTACGTGCTGCAGCCCTACCAGATGGTCAAGGATCTGCGCACCGGGGTCGAGACTTCGAACACCGGTGCGGTGCTCGACGGCGACCTCGACCGCTTCCTCGGTGCTGCGCTTGCCGCTCGCATCACTGGCGCCGATGCGATCACCGTAAACGGTTGAGCAAGGCCGATGCGATCGTCGTCCTCGGCTGCGGGCCCTCGGCCGGGCTGAGGCGGCGGCTTGACCACGGCGTCCGCCTGTTCGAGGCGGGTGCCGCGCCGCTGCTTCTCCTCTCGGGCGGTGGCGCCGGTCCGGTGCCGGAAGCCGAAATCATGCGTCGGATGGCCCTCGCCCGGGGCGTGCCGGAGGCGGCGCTGCTGGTCGAGCCCGCATCGCGAAACACCCTCGGCAACGCGCATGAATCCGCACGGCTGCTGGGCGCGTGCGGCGGCCGTTCGGTGTTGCTGGTCAGCGACCGGGCGCACCTGCCGCGGGCAGCACTTCTGTTCCGTCTCGCCGGGCTGCGCATCGCGGGTTGGGACGGGCCGCGACCGCCTTCGGTGTGGTGGGAAGCGGGGGCAGCTCTTCGCGAATGTGCTGCTCTACCGTGGAGCCTGGTGCGGGCGGTCTTCCTTCGCTGGCCGCATCATTGAACCCGCGCAAAGCTCGGCAGGGCGCGCCACATCTGGAACGCCACGACCACGGTGAGGCCTCCGGTCAGCAGGAACAGCTCGGGGACGCTGACGCCGGCGGCGATCAAACCCATTGTCGCCACCGCGGCGACAACCATTGCCGCGGCGTTGACCACGTTGTTTGCCGCAATCGCCTGGGCACGGCGCTCACGCCCGCTCGCCGTCTGGAGCAACGTGTAGAGCGGCACGACAAAGACCCCGCCGGATACGGCAATGCCGAAGAGGTCGGCGAGGATACGCCAGTGCGCCGGTTCGCCGAGAAACGCGCCGAGACCGGCGAGCGTTCCCGCAGCGGTCGGGGTGGGGCTGGCAAGCCACAGATCGATCGAGAACAGCCCGATGCCGAGCGCCCCCCAGGGTACCGTCCGGGCGCTGACTTTCCCGCCGAGCAGCCTGTTGCACAGCAGCGAGCCCGAGGCGATCCCGACCGAGAACACAGTCAGGAACAGGGTCACGACGGCCTCTTCGCCGCCGAGGGTAAACCGGACATAGCTCGGGAATTGCGATAAGTAGGTGGCGCCGGCGAGCCAGAACCACGAGATGCCGAGAATCGAACGAAACGACACGAGGTCGCCGGCGACTTGCCGAGTGATCTGTGCAGTCGCGGCAACGAGGTTCCAGCGCGGCCGGGTGGCTGGTGAGGCGGCGCCCGTTTGCGGGATCGCCAGGCTTGCGGTCCAGGCGGCGAGCGCGACGGCGACGATCAGCATCGCGATGACGGCAGCACCGTGCCGGGTCGCGATCAGGACCCCGGCAATCGTGCCGAGCAGAATCGCCAGAAAGGTGCCGGCTTCGACGAGCGCGTTGCCGAGCAGCAGCTCGCCGGGAGCAAGGAGATCGGGGAGGATCGCATATTTGAGCGGCCCGAAAAAGGCGGCCTGGATCCCCATCGCGAAGAGCAATGTCAACAGCACGCTCGCACTGCCTGCGAGCACACCCGCGGCGGCAGCCAGCATCACCGGAATTTCGAGGAGCTTGATCCAACGGATCAGCCAGGCCTTGTCCCGCGCGTCGGCGAGCTGGCCGGCGGTCGCCGAGCACAGAAAAAACGGCAGCATGAAGAGCCCGCCGGCGAGCGGGATCAGGATTTGCGCCGACAGTGCGCCGATGTCGCCGCCATAGGCGATCATCAACACCAGCGCATTGCGCACCGCGTTGTCGTTGAAGGCCGACAAAAACTGAGCCGTGAACAGCGGTCCGAAGCGCCGCGAGACGAGGAGCGCGAGCGTGCTCATGCCACCGACATGTATCGGAAGACGAGGCGACGCCAATTCCGGGATCTTGCAGCGCCCCACATTTCCGGGTTGATATCGATATTCGTGGGAGCTGTCGCGCTCCGACAAACGGGAGTACCGCCATGAGCCGCGCTGTCATCGTCATCTGCGACAGCTTGCGCCGCGACTTGATCACGCCGGCCGACGCGCCGTTCCTGACGGAGCTCGGCGAGCGCTCGGCGCGGTTTGCCAATCATGCGAGCGTGTTCCCGTCGACGACACGGGCGAGTGCGGCCTCGATCGCGACCGGATGCCTGCCGGCGCGGCATGGACTGCTCGGCAATACGATGGCGCTCGACGAGGGCGAAGGGCTCGTCTGCCTCTCGGTCGGCAAGCCCGATTTTCGCGACCGGCTGCACCGCGCCACCGGCCGCACCTTGCACATGCCGACGCTCGCCGAACGGGTGAGCCGCAGCGGCGAGACGGCGATCGCGATCTCGAACGTGTCGCCGGGGGCGGCCTATTTTCTCGATCCCGACGGCTTCGGCTGGGTCTACAACCCGGCCGGCAGCTTCGGTCCCGGCCGGCGGCCGCTGCCGACCGAAGAGGGGCTGGCGATCGCCAAGGGCGAGGCCGGCGACAACGCCGCCACCACCCGGTTCTGCGAGGAGGTGTTGCGCGACCGGGCGCCGGCTCTCGCGGTCCTGTGGCTGTCCGAGCCGGACTACACCGGGCATCACACCCCGCTCGGCTCGCCCGCGCATCGCCGCGCGATCGCCAGCGCCGACGCCAATGTGCGCCGGGTGGCCGACACGATTGCGGCGCTCGACCGGGGCGGCGACGAGTTCCTGTTCGTCGTCGGCTCCGACCACGGCATGGAGACGGTCGACGAGACGATCGACCTCGACGGGCTGCTGCTCGAGGCCGGGCTGAAGCGCGCACCGACCTCCTCGGATGTCGTGGTCGCGCCCAACGGCACGGCGGCGTTGCTCTATTTCGCCGAGCCGGCAGGCGCTTTGGTCGGAGAGGTCGCGCGGTTTCTCGAAACCCAGGATTGGATCGGGCGGACCTTCGTCGGCGAGGCCCTCGCCGGAGTCGGGCTGCCGACCCGGTCGCCGGCGCAGATCGCGCTCACCCTGAAGCCCGATGATCGCGCGAACCCGCACGGCGTGGGCGGCCACAGCCACATCGTCCGCGACTCGCTCGAACCGAAGGACTGCACAGGGTTCGGCCAGCATGGCGGGCTTGGCAACAACGAGCAGCGCCCGTTCCTGTTGGTCTCGGGCGGCGGTTTCGCTCCGGGGGTTCGACGCGGCCCGACCTCGCTGGTCGACATCGCGCCGACGGTGCTGCGCCATCTCGATCTTGGCGCCGCCGGGATCGACGGCCGGCCGCTGCCTCGTTAACCCACCCCCGTCCCACCGAGGCGTACCGTTCTAGGGCCAGACACCACTTGTTGACCGCACACCGGTATACGGTAAAATGTGCTGGTGATCCGATCCTTTGGCGACAGGCGGACCGAGGCGCTGTTCCGGGATCAATTCGTGGCAGACTTTCAAGGGATCGCCCGCAGGGCGAAGCGCAAGCTGGAGGCAATCGATGCAGCGAGCCGACTAAGTGACCTCGCGGTGCCGCCATCCAATCATCTGGAACGGCTGCGCGGGGATCTAGAGGATTTTCATTCGGTCCGGATCAACGACCAATGGCGTATCATCTTCAGGTGGCGCAATGGTGAGCCCAATGAGGTTCGGATCGTCGATTACCATCGAGGGACGCGGGGTAATTGATGAAATTTCAGAGGCCGACCGAAAATGAATTGAGTGATTTCAGTCGGTTGTGGCATGATGGTTGTGGCAAAACAATCATCGAGGCACAAAATGTGGACCAAAATCACTCGTCGGAAGTATGAGCGAGAGGGACAGCGCTACGCAAGCGATCTAACGGATGCCGAGTGGGCGCTGATCGAGCCGCATATGCCGGCAGCAAAGCGTTTGGGCCGACCGCGCGAGACCGAGCTGCGGGCGGTGCTGGATGCGATCTTGTATATGGCGCGAAGCGGCTGTCAGTGGCGGATGCTGCCGAAGGACTTTCCTCCGTTTACCACCGTGCAAGGTTATTTCTACGATTGGCGAGACCACGGCTTGTTTGAGAAGATCAATTTTGCATTGCTGCTGCAGGCCCGCGAAGCGGCGGGGCGCGAAGCGAGCCCATCGGCCGGGGTCATCGACAGTCAATCGGCCAAGACCACCGAGAGCGGTGGGCCGCGTGGTTATGATGCCGCCAAGAAGGTCAAAGAGCCTGCCCCAGCGAAGGCTGGGGGCGTAAGCGCCACATTGTCACCGACACTGGCGGTCTGCTGGTCGGTGCCGAGGTGCACCCCGCCGATGTCCAAGATCGCGATGGTGCCGTGCTGGTCATTGAGGCCGTCCACCAATTGTTTCCCTGGTTGCGTCACCTGTTCGCCGACAGCGTCTATAACGGCCCCAATCTGGGTGCCGCCCTCGCCAAATTCGGCAAGTGGACCATCGAGATCGTCAAACGCGCCGCTGACGCTGCAGGCTTTCAATTGCTGCCGCGGCGCTGGGTCGTCGAACGAACCCTGGCTTGGCTCAACCGAAATCGCCGCCTAGCCAAGGATTTCGAGGCTTCGATTGCGAGCGCCAAAGCATGGGTCTACATCGCCTCTGTACAGCTTCTTGTCAGGAGATTAGCTTGACCCTTACACAATGTATCTACGATACAATACAACCATTCCGATTCAGATTCAGACACTAAGAGATGGAGATGACCGAAGACGAGTTTGCGCCGGTCACACCCGGTGAGATGTTGAGAGACGAGTTCTTGGCAGAGTATAGCCTGTCCCAGAGCCAGCTTGCGAAGGCTGTGGGGATCTCGCCTAACCGTATTACCGAGATCGTCAACAATCGCCGACGCATCACTGCTGATACGGCGTTGCGGCTGAGCCTGTATTTCGGGAACTCCCCGGAGTTCTGGATGAACCTGCAGACCCATTACGACCTGAAGATGGCTTACCGGAATTTGCAACCGGAAGAAGTGGAGCGGATCAAGGCGCAGCGGGCCGCGTAAGTTGCCCGCGCAGACGATGACTGCTCGCTATTCTGCCCGCGCCCGACGAGGTCATCGAATAAACCGCCGCGAACTGATGCTTCTCCTCGGCGGCGCGATGACGGCGGCGCCGCGCTCTGTGCGCGCACAGCAGAAGGCGATGCCGGTGATCGGCTTCCTCGGCGCCACCTCGCCGGGCCCGAGTGCGGATGCGACCGCGTTCCGCCAGGGACTGAGCGAGACCGGCTGGGTCGATGGACAAAACTTGGGGATCGCATACCGCTGGGCGGAGGGCTACTACGATCGGCTGCCCGCGATGGCGGCCGATCTCGTCGGCCGCAAGGTCGAGTTGATCGCAGCCCAGGGCACTGCTGCGGCCCGCGCAGCAAAGAGCGCGACCTCGATAATCCCGATCGTCTTACTCGCCGGTGACCCGGTCGGGACCGGTCTCGTCGCCAGTCTCGCCCGGCCGGGCGGCAACCTGACGGGCGTCAGCATCATCACCATCGACTTGGTGCCCAAGCGTATCGAGCTGCTTTCCGAACTGGTTCCCCAGGCCGCCGAGTTCACTCTGCTCGTCAACCCGAACCAGCCGACGACCGAGCGCGTGGTGCGAGACGCCCAGGATGCGGCCCGCGCGAAGGGGGTCCAACTCCGTATCCTGAAGGCCGGCAGCGCAAGCGAGATCGACGCCGCCTTCACGGCCCTTGCCCAACGGCGCGCCTGCGCGCTGCTGTTTGGCACCGATCCGTTCCTCGACAGCCAGCTCGACCGGCTTTTGGCACTGGCGGCCCGCCACGCCGTTCCGGCGATCTATGCGTTTCGTGACGCCCCGGCGGCAGGCGGCTTGATCAGCTATGGACCGAGCTTCGCGGCTGCCTATCGCCTAATGGGGATTTACGCCGGGAGGATCCTCAAAGGCACCAAGCCCGCCGATTTGCCGGTCGAGCAGCCGACCACATTCGAACTCGTCGTCAATCTCAAGACAGCGCAGCAGCTCGGCCTCACTGTCCCGCCATCAATCCTCGCCCGCGCCACCGAGGTCATCGAATGAAGCACATTGCGATTGCGTTGGGTTTCGTTCTCTGTACCCCGGTTCCGGCCGCGGCGCAGGATGCCGCAAACCTGCCGCTGGTCGGCGTCTTGCGCGTCAATTCGGCGGATAATGTCGAGCCTTTCCCGACCATTTTTCGGAACGCCTTGGCTGCGCTCGGGCGGGTTGACGGGCGCAATATCCGCATCGCGTTCCGCCTCGCAGCGGGCCATGCCGAGCGCTTCCCCGAGCTCGCCCAAGAATTGGTCCGCGAAAGGGCGAGCGTGATCGTCGCCTCCGGCGACGCGGCAACTCGCGCGGCGCAGCAGGCGACGAAGACGATCCCGGTCGTCGCGATGGTCGACGACATCGTTGCCTCCGGGCTGATCAACAGCCTGGCTAGGCCCGGCGGCAACACCACCGGGGTGAGCATCATCGCCAGCGAGCTCGACGCAAAGCGTCTTGAGATCCTCAAGCAGCTCGTGCCGTCCGGTCGGCGCTTCGCCATCCTTCACGATCCGGCCAGCGCCTCGGCACGACCGGAATTGCTTCCCCGCGCCGCACAGGAGCTGGGTGTCGAGCTGCTCACCGTCGATGTACACAGCCCGGCCGATTTTACCCCAGCTTTTGCCTCTTTCGGCGCCGGAAGTGCCGATGCCGTCAACATCCTCTCCTCGCCGCTGCTTTTCGGCTTCCGTGGGGAGCTGTGCGGGCTCAGTACGACCCACAAAATCCCAGCGATCGGACAGGCCCGCCAGATGGCCGAGGCCGGTTGCCTGGTCAGCTACGGCGTCAATTTTTCGGAATTCTTCACCATCGCCGCCGTCTTGACAGACAAGATCCTGAGGGGCGCGCGGCCGGTTGAAACACCGGCCGAGCAGCCTACCAAGTTCGAGCTGGTGATCAACCAGCGTACGGCGCGCGCGATCGGCGTCGAGATCCCCTACGCCATCCTCGCCCGGGCGGACGAGGTCATCGAATGAGCTGCTCGCGCGCTGCCCGGGTCTCTCCGCTTCTTTCCCCCGCAGGCTGGCCGAGAGGGTGGGGCAGGGCCTCGACCCGAGGCGGGAGCGGGAGGGTTCGGAAACAGAGATGCGTCCGAAAATTGCCTCTTTCGCATTCCATAATTCCGCTGGGATCAAGGAGGCGGCAATGGGCGCGCGGTGTTCGACAAACAGTTAAGCGGTCGTCCGGCAGAGCAAGCATTACAACCTTAAAGAGAAGTATTGCTGCAGATTTGCTGCACATGGCGAGCCCTGTAACAGTCGATGCAATTGATAATTGTGGTGAGTGGAGGGTCGGCGGGTCTCGGAGTATTCGATCGCGTGGACCCGCCGGGCGCAATCTGATACCCCCCTAACCATGCCGCTGACGCTCTACAACACGCTGGCCCGCCGCAAGGAGGCGTTCGTACCGATCGATCCGGGAAACGTGCGGATATATGTCTGCGGCCCGACCGTCTACGACGACGCCCATATCGGCAACGCCCGCGCGGTCGTCGTCTTCGACCTGCTCTACCGCGTGCTGCGCCACGAATATGGCGCGGAACACGTCACCTATGTGCGCAACATCACCGACGTCGAGGACAAGATCATGGCCGCCGCGCGCGCCAGCAGCCAGACCATCGACCAGGTGACGGCGCGCACCACCGCGCAGTTTCATGCGGACATGGCCGCACTCGGCAATTTGCCGCCGACCGTCGAGCCGCGCGCCACCGAATACATCTCGCAGATGATCGCGATGATCGAGCGGCTGATCGCGTCGCGTCACGCCTACGCCGCCGAGGGGCACGTGCTGTTCCGGGTCGGGTCCTATGCCAAATACGGCGCGCTTTCGCGGCGCGGCCGGGCCGACATGATCGCCGGCGCCCGCGTCGAGGTGGCGCCCCACAAGGAAGACCCCGGCGATTTCGTGCTGTGGAAGCCGTCGACCCCGGATCAGCCGGGCTGGCCGAGCCCATGGGGCCGCGGCCGGCCGGGCTGGCACATCGAATGCTCGGCGATGAGCGAGAACACGCTCGGCGAGACCTTCGACATCCACGGCGGCGGGCTCGACCTGATTTTCCCGCATCATGAAAATGAAATCGCGCAAAGCGTGTGCGCCCATGACGGCCGGCCCTTCGCCCGCTATTGGCTGCACAACGGCATGCTAACCGTCGGCGGCGCTAAGATGGCGAAGTCCGAGGGCAACTTCATCACCGTGCGCGACGCGCTGACCGAGGCGCCGGGCGAGGTCATTCGCCTGGCGCTCCAGATGACGCATTATCGCGATCCGCTCGATTGGACCGAAGATCGGTTGCGCGAAGCGCGGCAGACGCTCGATCGGTTTTATCGCGCGCTTGCATTACCGGGGGCGCGGCTGGCGGCCAATGATGTCGACGACGCGGTGCGCGACGCGTTGGACGACGATCTGAATGTCCCACTGGCGCTGTTGCATCTGCGCGAGCTAACAGGGGCCATCAACCGCGCCGGCGACGATGCCGAGCGCGGCCGCCTGCAGGGCGCGTTGGCCGCCAGCGGCGGCCTGCTGGGCATACTCAGCATGAACCCAGCGGCATGGTTCCAAAGACCCATCACCGCAAGCTTAAACGTTGCTTTGGAGCCGGTGACCTTATCGGCAACAGTTGTCGTGGGCGACACCACCAAGTCAGTAAGTCCGCAAGATCGCTCGACTGCGACAGCAACCAATCCCCAGATAGATGCGCTCATTGCAAAGCGGACAGCCGCCCGCAAGAAGCGCCGCTTTGCCGATGCTGACCGCATCCGCGCCGAGCTTGCGGCGGAGGGCATCGTCCTCGAAGACAAACCCGACGGCACCACCGAGTGGCGGCGCGCATAGTGGGCGGATCCCCGAATTTGCACGCCATCCTTCAACGCCATCCCGGCGAAGGCCGGGACCCACCTCTGCCATGGGCCCCGGCCTCCGCCGGGGGGGCAGGAAGGGGAAGTGGCGCCCGCACACGACACCATCGGGATGGCCGGGACCCACCTCTGCCATGGGCCCCGGCCCCCGCCGGGGTGGCAGGAAAGGGAAGTGGCGCGCCCCACACGACACCATCGGGATGGCTGGGACCCGTTTCTGTTATGGGCCGCGGTCGGAGCCTGCCCTTGAGCCGGCCAAAGGCCGGGCCCGGGGCCGGGATGGCAGGGAAGGGAAGCACAACGCTCGCATGGGGTCGCCAGCATGGCCGGCACCGACCGTAGCCGAGCGGGCGTCTTGGGCGGGCCCGCGATCGTTCTCGTCGAGCCGCAGCTCGGCGAGAATATCGGCACTGCGGCGCGGGCGATGATGAATTGCGGCCTCGACGATCTGCGGCTGGTGCGGCCGCGCGACGGCTGGCCGTCGGACAAGGCGGTCACGGCGGCGAGCGGCGCGGACACGGTGCTCGCGAAGGCGCGGCTTTACCCCAGCGTGCCTGCGGCGATCGCCGACCTCATCCATGTTTATGCGGCGACGGCGCGCGACCGCGGCATGGTACGGCGCGAGGTGACGCCGCGCCAAGCCGCGTTGGAGATGCGGGCCAGGCTCGGCGCGGCCGAGGCTTGCGGTGTGCTGTTCGGGCCGGAGCGGACCGGGCTCTTGAATGATGACGTGGCGCTCGCCGACACGGCACTGACCGTGCCGCTCAACCCAAGTTTTTCGTCGCTCAACCTCGCCCAGGCGGTCCTGGTCGTCGGCTATGAGTGGTTCACCTCGGGTTCCGCCGCTCAACCCGAAATCCTGCGGCGGGGCGGGAGCCGGCCGGCCACCAAGGAGGAGCTGCTCAATTTCTTCGACCATCTCGAAGAGGAGCTCGAAAGGAACGGCTTTCTGCGCAACCGCGAAGCCCGGCCGGGCATGGTGCGCAATCTGCGCAGCCTATTCCAGCGGGCGCAATGCACCGAGCAGGAGCTGCGCACCTTGCACGGTGTCGTGACTGCCTTCGCGGGGCCCCGCGAGCGCGGCCGGAAGACCGGGTCCGGATAGACGATATCGTACATCAGTAGAGGAGACCGAACATGCCGAAGCCGACATATGAGAGCGCGCTGATCGTCGGCGCGGGGCGCGGGCTGAGCGCGTCGCTGGCGCGGCTTTTCGCCGGCAAGGGCCTGCGCGTGGCGCTCGCCGCGCGCGACGCAGAGAAGCTGGCGCCGCTCTGCGCCGAGACCGGAGCCAAGGCCTTCGCCTGCGACGCGGTGGAGCCCGATCAGGTGGCGCGCCTCTTCACTGCGGTCGAGGGGGCGACCGGCGTTCCCGATGTCGTCGTCTATAATGCGAGCGCCCGCGCCCGCGGCCCGGTTGCCGAGCTCGTTCCGGCCGAGGTCGAAAGGGCGATTATGGTCAGCGCCTTCGGCGGCTTCCTCGTCGCGCGCGAGGCGGCCCGGCGGATGCTGCCGAAAGGGCACGGTGCGATCCTCCTGACCGGCGCCTCGGCGAGCGTCAAGGGCTACCCGCAGTCTTCGGCCTTTGCCATGGGCAAGTTCGCGTTGCGCGGCTTGGCCCAGAGCATGGCCCGCGAGCTTGCCCCCCAAGGGGTCCACGTGGCGCACTTCGTCATCGACGGCGCGATCCGCAACCCGGGCCGGGTCGAGCCGCCGGATCGGCCCGACAGCATGCTCGATCCCGATGCGATCGCCGCTACCTATGTCGATGTGCTCTACCAACCGCGTTCGGCCTGGACCTGGGAGGTGGAGTTGCGGCCCTGGGTCGAGCGGTTCTGAGGGCACCCATTTCCGATCGCGCGAGCTCGTCGTTCGGGATTTCGCGCAGAGCTGTCCAGGTCTGGGGTGCGTTCGCGCTCTTGTTGACGTTAGCGGCAATACCGCCGTTTTCGACGGTGCTGCCGCCGCTGGTCGACTACCCCAATCACCTGGCGCGAATGCACCTCCTTGCCGAGGGCGGCAACGCGTTTTATGCGGTGCGCCGGGCGCTACTGCCCAATCTCGCCCAGGATCTAATCGTCCCGACGCTGACGCGGCTGATGCCGCTCGATACCGCGGGAAAGCTCTTCCTGGTCATGGTCTTCGCACTGATGGCGGGCGGCGTCCTATGGCTCAACCGTCTCGTCAGCGGAGGCTGGCGGCTGTGGCCGCTGCTCGCCTTTCTCCTACTCTACAACCGCATCCTGCTGTGGGGCTTCCTCAATTATCTGTTCGGAATCGGCGTGGCACTCGTCGGAACGGCGGCGTGGCTGGCGCTGGAGAGGCGGCGCTGGTGGCTCAGATCGCTTTCGTCGTCGCTCGTGGCGTTGGCATGCTTTTTCAGCCACATCGCCGCCTTCGGCTTTTATGTGCTGGTCATCCTCGGCATCGAAATCGTGCCGGCGTGGGGCGAGTTGCATGCCCGCCGGTGGGCGGCGCTCGGCGGCAGGATCAGCGTTGCTGCGCCGCAATTCGTCCTTCCGGCAGCGCTCCTTCTTACCAGCTCGGATGATATTCCCCGCGGGCCGGTCAATTATGCCGGCATCTGGCGCAAGGCCGATTTGCTGTTCAGCGTGTTCGACAACTATCACCGGGCATTCGATGTCGCCTGTTTTGTATTGTTCCTCGGCCTATTCGCCGGGTTAGCGTGGACAAAGCGGCTGCGTCTCGATCTACGAATGGGATGCGCCTGTGGGATCGTCTTTGCCGCCTATCTCCTGCTGCCGAGCCAGTTGTACGGCGGTTCGGGCACCGACCGCCGCCTGCCCATCGCCCTCTTTCTGCTACTGGTCGCCGCGATCTCGCCATGCTTTCCCAGCCGGCGCATCGGGACTGCGGTCGGGGTTGCAGCGGCAGCGCTGCTGGTCGTCCGTCTGGGCGTGATAGAGCACGTCTGGCGCGAGGCCGACCGCGTCTACCGGGCGGATCTCGCCGGGATCGACCTGCTCCCGCACGGTGCCAAGCTCGCCGTCGCCCATCCGGCGGATCTCTTTCATGTCGTGCGCATTCCAACGGTCCATCTTGCAGTGCTCGCTGCCGCGCGCCGCGACGCCTTTGTGCCGACCTTGTTCGCCACCCCGGGTCAGCAGCCTGTGATGCTAAAACCTGTCTTCGCCGCCCTTGCCGAGGCGGCGCAGCCGCCATTTCTGTGGTCGGCCCTGGTCGCCGGCAGTGCCGGCGAACGTGCTCGCTTGCCTCCGCCATTGGAGGATTTCGACTTTATCGCCCTCACCGACAAGTCGCCGATCGTTGTGCTGGAGAACCCGTGTCTGGCGCCGATTTTTACCCAGCCGACGTTCCAGATTTTCACCGTGGTCCACGATCCTCGTTGCCTTAGCCCCGCCGCTTAGAGCGCGGCCGGTGTCAGGATCTTCGGCAGAGTGGGCCCCAGGAGAGGATTTGCTGCCATCGCTGCTGAAACGCGTCCTCGGGATAAGGCCACGCCGCCAGCAGGTGCCACCCCGTGGCATCATGGCGGAGCAAGACCGCCTGGTTCGGCGGCAAATCCTCCCAACCCTCCGGCACGCAGGATATCAGGGCGAAGCGATAGCCGAGTCGCGCCGCCTCGTCGAGGGTGGCCTGATCGGCGGTATTGCGGCGCAACAGGTCGAGCCCTCTGCGGCGCGGCGTCGTCTCGGTGAGCACGCCTTCGATCATCGTTGCAACGCTCTTGTTGTCGTCGGGCAGCAACAACACCAGGCGATCGCCATCCGCAAGAAAGGCTTTGACATTGTTGGCGAGGTTGCGGACGAGCGGCTGCGGCATGTCCAGGTCGAAGCGGAGACGGTACGCATAGCCAAGGGGCGCCAATAGAGTGATGGCGACCGCGACGCATCCTGCCGCCTGCTGCCGCTTGCCGACCAGCCAACGCCCGAAGCCGAGGTCGCGGGCCGCGAGAGCCATACAGAGCGAGAGGACGAGTGAGACGTGCGTGTTGTAACGAAAGAAGGAATGAGCCTCGATGCTCATCTCTCTCGGGAAAAGAGCGATGTAGGTCAGCAAGAGAAAGGCGTTGTACAACACGAGCAACGCAGCGTGATAGGCCAAGAGCCGGGTTGTCGGCGTCCAACCTTGCCGCTGCAGGAGCATTGGCCAAGCAATCAAGACCGCTGCCGTGCAGCCGAAATAGACGGGCTTCTCCGCGACCTCGGTACCGATGCTCGCTAGGATCGCCGGCAGCGCGATCCAGTTCCATTGCGCAAAGGGCAGGAGCTTCAACTCGTCGACGCCGGCGACCGACACGTGGTAGCGCCAGAGGGCATAAAGGCCGAGCGATGGCAATACCGCCAGACCGACGAAGCGCAGCATGGCGCGGCACCGCTGCCCGCCCTCCAGCCAGCTCGTCGCGAGAGCGGCACCAGTGCAGGCGGTCACCAATCCGAGGCCCGACTGCTTGGTGTTGATCATCGCGGCAAATATGAGTGCAACCGCCGGCAGCGTGTCGTTAGGTCGGCGATCGGCAGCAATCTCGCCCAGCGCCGACACCAGCAGCCACCCAACCATGACTGCCGTTGCCGCGAGTGCGGTTTCGCCATACGCCGAAAGGTGAAAACGCGGTACGAACCCCGGGTTAAGCGGGATCACGAACAGCAGGCCGACGGCGATCGCGCTCCAGGGGAGCACGGCATCGACGGCGGGTGTCGGCGAGCAGAGGGAACGCGCGAAGAGGAGTCCCGTCGCCAGCAGCAGCAAGCCATTGCTCAGCGACGTCCCTGCCACCGGATAATCAGGCCAGATAAGGGCGCCGAGATAACTGAGGAATTGCGTGTTGTAGGGCGCCGCCGGCAGGTAGGAGTGGCTCGGCGGCAACAATGCTGTGGGCAGCCGCCCCCAATCGACCAGATAGACGGCGTTCGGCAAAAGGTTGAGCCACGTATCCGGCTGGGACGGTTGGATCGGCGCCATGACAAGCCAGAACGGCAGGGTCAGCAGCGTCAGCCGGCCGAGGGTGCGCCACGTGGCGGAAGTCGGCCGTCGGTCGCGGAAAGCCAGCGCCGAGAGCGCCAGCGCGAAAAAGACCGCTGCCGGAAATGCAAGACTGAACGGGACGAAGGTGCCCCAGGCGGTGAGCAGCAGGCAAAGCGCGCCCCACCCGGCGCCGATTTGCACCTCGGGCGGCATGCGCGATCCGATGAGCGCCGCGCCGGCCGATAGCAGGATGACGGCCACGGCCCAGGTGATGACGAGCCCGATGATATCCCTCAGACCGGGAATGTACGCCGTCGTCAGCCCCACCTGTTGCTGGCGGCGCGCGCCCGGGATGAGTAACGCATCGGACTTTTGGTCGCCTGCATCACCTCGCAAAATACTCGGGCAACCGGAAGCTTGTCCAAGCGGGGGCTGGTCAGGACTCGTATCTCGCGGCCACGCGGCGCACATCGGCGCGGATCGGAGGCATCCGAAAATAGGACGACGACCGGATGACCGCCCGCCGCGGCGATGTGCGTGGCGCCGGTGTCGTTTCCGACAGTAAAGGCGGCGGCATCCGCCAGATCGATCAAGCTTGTAAGCTCAGTGCGACCTACGAGGTCGATCGCGTCGGGGCAGTGCTCACGGATTTCGGTCGCGAGCGGCTCTTCGCCCGAAGCGCCAACAATGACGGGGAGGATGCCGGTCGCTTCGATCAGCCGCTGCGCGAGCATGCCATAGAACTTTGCAGGCCAGCGCTTTTGTGAATGGCGCAATGATGATCCCGGAATCAGAAGAAAGAAGGCTTGCTGTTCCAGCCCTGCCGGCAGAGGCCGGGACGAGGCCTGGCAGGCGGGCAGGGGAGTCGGGTGTACCCCGGCCATGAGCAGCTGTTCGGCCTGTTTGTCGATGGTGTGTTGCGGATGGCGCGCCAAATTGGCGTGGGGGTGGGAGCAACCGCGAGCGATCCCGGACCATTCCGGCCGAGGACCAGGGAAAAACAGCCACGCGTACAAACTCGAGCGGTTCTTGGTTTGGAGATCGTACACCCGGTCGAAGCCACCGGCGCGCAGGACGCCGCGCAACGCAAGCCATCCAGGAACATCGAAAGGCCCCGGCCGCCGGTCGATGGCGATGTTGTCGAAGAAGCCGCTCTGCTGCCCCAGGGCGGCAAATCCAGGGGTGGTAAGTAGAGTGATCTCGTCGGCGGTGTGATGCCGGCGGATCGCTGCCGCAGGCCCAAGCGCCTGGATAAAGTCACCAAGGGCGCTCAGCTTGATGACAAGAATCTTGCGCTGCTCCGGCAAAGGAGGCGGGTCGATGCGTCGCGGCCGATGTCTTGCCAGGGCCGTGAGATCGACCAACCGAGAGAGCTCCTCGAAGGCCTCGAATACCGCCGCATGTATGTCCGGTTTCGCCGAGCCGATGCTCGCCAGCAGGCTCGTGACGAGGCGATGCGCCGAGGCTGCCGATGGTGCGTCACGCAAGTCCGGCGACGTCTGCCTGGCCGTTGCGACCTCCCCAGACAAGAGGGAGACCAGCCGCCGGAAACGCCATCGAAGCACCGGCCGGACCGCGACATGGGAAACACAGATGCGGACGCTCTCGTCGTCCTCCCCGAACCGTCGGTACAGATAGCAGAGATCACACGCGATCGTGTACCGCCGGTCCCGTCTCCACCGCGCCTCGTTCCAGGCGAAGAATGCGTTGAGCGGTGTGCCGGCGGGAAAGTCATGCGCTCTTAGCGGCACGGGTCGCGCAACGAGAGCAATCACTGTCACGCCGCCGGATGATCGCTGACTGCCAGCAAGGCGTCTTCCAGCAGGCGGGACTGGGCGACCGCGCTAAAGCGTGAACTCGCCGCTGAGCGAGCCGCGTCTCCCATCCGGCGGCGCAGCGCGGGATCGGCGAGCAGCCGCCCGACGGCGTCGGCGATCGCCCGTGGATCGGCCTGGGGCACAAGAAAACCGGTGCGACCGTGCTCGACTGCCTCCGGGATCCCGCCGGCTTCCGAGCCGATTACCGGGACGGCGCACGCCATCGCTTCGAGCACCACATTGGGCAGCCCTTCGGCATCGCCGGTGTGGGCTGCCACACTCGGGACGCAGAGTGCGAGCGCGCTCCGCATCAGCCGCCGCACCTCGGGGTTTGGCAGCCAGCCGAGAAACCTCGCGTGTTTCAGTCCGTTGGCCTGAAACTTCAGCGCCTCTGCCATCGGGCCGTCACCGATCAGGACCAAATCGATGGCGGTTCCCTCGCTCTCCAGGGCTCGCGCGGCTTCGAGCAGATATGCCACTCCCTTTTTCTCGACAAAGCGGCCGACAAACAGAAGATAAGGACGCTCCGGGGGTGGCGGTGTCTCGCCATCCGCCTCCGGCTCGACGCCGTAGCGGATGACCTTCAGCTTTGCGGCAGGAAAATCGCGGGCGAGCAACGCCTCGCGGACGTGATCGGCGACACAAACGATCAGCGCCGCCTCGCGCTGCAACGCCGCACAGCGCCGTTGGAAGATGGTTCGGAACAGCCTGCGTCGGTAGGGCCCATCTTTGGTCGCATCGCCGCCATGGAAGGTCACGACCAGCGGGAGCCTGAGGGCCCGGGCGATCGGCAAGGCGAGAGCGCCGCCGCGGCCGAAGTGAGCGTGGATTAGCCACGGCTGCAATGTGGTGAGATCCGGTGCCGGGGGAATGCGGCCGAACTGTTTGAACGCGAACCGATCTAGCGCGCCGGCGGCGCCACGCCGTCCCAGCACGATCGGCTCGATCCCCAGATCGGGCAGGCCGAGGTCCGTTCGGCAGCCGACCCATACCGGCGCCAGCCGGCGAAAGCCGACATACTGCCGTCGCAGGAAATGAGCCTCCGAGCGGGGGACGATACGGTCGCGATAGACGAGCAGCGCGCCGACTTCACTCAAGCCCGCCGCACTCCCATTTCGGCGAATCCCTCCCCAGAGCCTCTGCCGCGGACTGGCGCACACAAATCACCATGAAGGCGACCGCGATGAAGAGGCCGCTCAGAAACCACTCCTGCCATACTCCGAAGCTGACCAGGCCGACCGCTACCGCGGCAGCAGTCGTTGCCGCAATCGCCGCCTGCGCGGGCTTGGTGCGCCAAGCCGGGTTGCGGAGGGCACGCCAGATCCCGAAGATAATTGGGCCGAAGCCCAGCGCAACTCCAACGCCGCCGAGCTCGAGCCAGACCTGCAGGACGGCGTTATGCGGATGGAGCGGCAAGGCCTGGTTCGACAGGGCAATGCCATCCGGCCGATCGGCATCGTCGCAGTGATGGATAACGACCGGCGTCGTGCCGCCGGGGAGCCGCCGCGCCGCGTCGAGCCCCCAACCGGCAACAGGGCGTTGCCTGATGTGCTCGGCGACGAAGCTCCAGATTTCGAGCCGGTGCGCCGCCGACGCCTTGTTATCGGCCAGCCAGCACGTCGCCTCGACGCCGAGCGGCAGAGGAAAGAGCAGCGGCAAGGCGATTACTGCGAACCCGAATACGCCCGGCCCGAGCCAGCGCAACTGCGGAAGGAGCCAGACCACAACGAGTACGAGCAGGCTTGCTGTCAATGCCGTCTTGGCCGACAGGCTGGAAGACTCCATTATGGCGGCAGCGGCAAGGAGCGCAAATCCGACCGCCAAACCGCGAAAGCGGAGCCGCAGCAATCCGATTAGAACGGGAGCGAAAAGAATCGCGTGAAGGGTCGCGGCACGGCCATAGCCAAGGGCGGGATCGACGCCGTCGAGCCGCGGCGCGTAAAGATATCGCGCCAGATGCCCACCCAACTTCAGGTCGACGACGACTACCGCAGCCGCGCCGGAGAGGCCCAATGCCACCGCAATCAGTGGCCGCTGCAGCTGCTCGAGCGGCAGCTGAGCAAAGCTCGTGACGAGAAGGGTGCCGCTCAAAAACAGTGCCGCCACCCGCCAGGTCACCTCGACACTGGCGAGGCTGTCCAGAGACCATGTGGCAGAGACCAGCATCCAGACCAGCAGCGGTGCAAAGGCGGCGAGAGGGCGAATGCTTCTTGCGAGGATCGACACGCCGTCCGCGCGCGAGACAATGAGCGCGGCACAAGTAAGCGCCAGAATTGCAGCGACCGTCGCGAGCGACGCGGCGTAAATCAGCGGGCCGAAAAATAAGCACAGCAGGCTGAGCGGGCTGTCATGGGCATCGTCCTGAAAGTCGATGCCCTTGGCTCGGGGAAGCAAAGGCGTATAGCGTCGATCAGCAGCCGATACGGTCGAGGGCGACGGCCTGAAAGAATTCATCGGAAACCCTGTCGAGCCTCCTCGGACACCGCTGGTTTTCGTGCGAAACAACAAGAACGCGAACCCCCGTTGCCTCGTAACAGATACGGCACGCTCTCGTAAATAGCGGGTCGCGCGCGGCCGGGCCTCGACAAGGCCGAAGCCCATCTTTGGGGGCACATGCCGCTTTTTTCGAGCGATAGGGGCTTGGGGCATCGTGGTTGTTCTCTGAGGGCGCAAGACTGCGATGTTCGAAGCCGAGGCCCGCTGGCTCTGTGGTGCGTTGGACGTATTCCCGCCCGAGCGGCTGTCGCCGTTGCTCAACCTGGGCAGCAGCTCGACCGATATCCGCGGGGTCGTGCAGCCTTGGATCGAGGGGCAGCTTTTCCGCCCGCTGCGCACCCGCGGCGTCGAGGTCGTCCACGTCGATAAGCGCGAACTGCCGGGGGTCGATGTTCAGGCCGATCTGACCAATCACGACGACGTGGTCCGCCTCGGGGCGCTTCACCCCCGAGCCTTGCTCTGCTGCAACTTGCTCGAGCATGTCACAGAGCCCGATCGGCTGGCCCGCCATTGCCTCGACCTGTTGATGCCCGGCGGGCTTGTCTTCGTCACCGTGCCGTTCAGCTATCCCTATCACAGAGACCCGATCGACACGATGTATCGGCCGAGTCCTCCCGAGCTTTGTGACCTCTTCGCCGGAGCCTGCCTGCTAAACGGAACTATACTGGGGATGGGAGAATCATACCGCGACGTGGTGCGCGACCGGCCATGGCTGCTGCTGCGCCATATCTGGCGTTTTCCGGTGCCGTTTCTATCGTTCTGGAAATGGAAACGCTCGATGGTGCGGCTCTACTGGCTGGTTGCCGAATATCGCATCACCTGCGCGGTGTTCGAAAAACTCTGATTTGAGCGCATGTCGGCGGCTGAGGTGATCGGATCGCGGAAATCGATAAGGAATGTGGAAAATGAATGAGACAGCTCTCAGCGAGCTTGCCCACTGGGTTGCGGAGGCGGGTTTGATCGGCCGCACCGAGAGCGAGCTGATGGCCGGTTTTTGCCAGCGCGTCGCCGCTGCCGGAGTTCGGTTGGCGCGCGGCATCGTCATTCTCGACACGTTGCATCCGATTTACGAGGGCCGTGCTTTTCGGTGGCGCGCTGATGACCCTGAGGCGGTCGAGATCCTCGATTATGGGCGGACCAACGAAGGCGAGGCCGCGGAAAGCTGGCGACACAGCCCCTTTTTTCACCTGCTGCAGTCGGGCGGGACCGAAATGCGGCGCCGTTTGGCGGCGGGTGATCCGGCCGATTTTCCTGCTATTGCGCAAGCCCGTGACGAGGGCGCTACCGACTATCTGGTGCTCGTCCATCGTTTCGCCGCTGAGGGCGTCATCGGCGAGATGGATTGTGTCTATTCCAGCTGGTCCAGCGATGCGCCTGATGGTTTCGGGGAGGACGGCGTCGTTGCGCTGAAGCGGCTCGCACCCTTTCTCAAACTTGCTCTCAAATCGGCAGCGCTCGCCCGTATCGCGGGAACGCTTGCGCAGACATATCTCGGCCGTGATCCGGGACGGCGGGTGATGAGCGGCCGGATCGTGCGCGGCGTCGCCGAGAAGATCGGCGCGGTGCTGTGGTACAGCGATCTGCACGGCTACACCCAAATCTCCGACAATTCCCCGCCCGAGCAGATCATTCCGCTTCTCAACGACTACGCCGAGGTGGTGGTCTCTGCCGTGCACAGCCATGGCGGTGATGTGCTGAAGCTGGTCGGCGACGGCACGCTCGCTATCTTCCCTGCCGATAATCGCGAAGAAGCTTGCCGGGGCGCGCTCGCTGCCGCGGTCCGAGTGCGCAAGGGCGTCATCAAGTTGAACGGCAAGCGTGCCGCCTCCGGATTGCCGACCAGCCAAGTCTATCTGGCACTTCATGTCGGCGATGTTTTCTACGGCAACATCGGCAGCAAGGATCGTCTTGATTTCACTATCATCGGCCCATCGGTCAACGAGGTCAGTCGGATCCTGGCGATGAGCCGGTCGGTCGAGCAGGATGTGCTGCTCTCGGCCGATTTCGCCGACGCCGTCGGTTCCGAGATGCGACGCCGCCTGGTCTCAGTCGGGCGCTATGCATTGCGCGGGGTGGCTCAACCGCTCGAGCTGTTCACCCCCGAACCCGATTTCGAGATCCCCTAGTCTTGGGCAGTAAATGCTTGCGTGTACCTCATGGCCGTCCTGTCTTGGCGGTTGTTTACGACTGACCCGCAGGAGCGATACGCTGCCTTTGTAGGGTATCGCCCGCCGCAGGTGGAGAGGGATCGTAATGCTGCTCAATCGAGAAGAGATTTGCCAGGACAAGACGTTTGACCTGCTGACCGAGGCGATTTTAGAGCGCGATCAGCCGCGGACGACCGATCTGTTCTACGGGATGGTGGCGCGAGACGGGCGTTCGGTCGGGGAAGCCCTCAGCGTGGTCACAGCGGCCGAGGCGCCCTTTGTCCAGGTGCCGAGCCATATCAACGTTCGCGACGGGCAGATCACGCTGATCAACAACGATCATACGATCCTCGGCCTGCGGGCGTCGGCCTATCTGATGCCCTATCTGCCGGAACGGTATCGGCTGCTGCCATTGCTGCAGAGCGTCTGGTACATCCCCGCAGGGCTCGATATCTGGAACCAGCTGCTCGGCAAGTACCCCGGTCGGTACGCCACGATGAAGGGCATCAATGTTCCGCCGCCGAGTTATGGCCCGGTCGTCTGGAACGACGACCAGGAGCCGATCCGCGACAAGGGGACGGTCGAGGAGCGGCTGCACCAGCATATGATCGCCACGGTGAGCGGCGATTCGCGGCGGTCTTATGGCTTGTTTCTGGGGCTCGCCGAAGATGATGAAGCGCGCCCGATGCTCGCTGACCAGCTGCAGTATCTCGGCCTCATCGATCTGCAGGACACGGTGATCGGCCGCAAGGCTCGCAATACCGGCCACAAGGCGATCCGGGCCCGTTCGATCACCGACCTCGCCGACTTCATCGGCTGGGAGCGTTCGCACGGCGTCTACTACATGGGCGTTCCCGACATGGCGATCGGTCCGCTCTATTACTCGCTCTATGATGCCGTCTGCGTCAGGATGGCCAGTGAGTTCCCGGATGGCGGGGTCAGCCTCAGACAGACCAATCAGACCCAGCTGAGCCCGGGCGAGGTCGACGACATGGTTCGCCAGTTGATGGAGGCCGATTCCGACGCGGTGTGGGATTTGCTCACGGCTCATCTGAAGAACGGCAAATCGCTGCGAAGCCTCGGCGACACGATCCAGATCGGAGCAGCCGAGCTGATCCTCCGCACCACGGTGCCGCGGCAATTCACCAACGGGCAACACCCCTTCGATTATTGCAACGTCGCGAACAACTGGATGCGCACGAGCAGCAATCCCTACCAGCCGCGCATCCTCTATCTGATGGCCAGCTTTATCAATGACGTGGCCCATGAAAACAAGCTGCAGAGCCCGGTGCTGGAGAAGGAGGCAGCGGAATACGATTTTGCGGGCCGCGCACCGGACGCGTTGCTGCGCGACCTGGACGAAGGGATCATGGCGCTCGACTTTGCGCGCGCGACGGCGCTGGCCAACGCCTATCTGCAATCGGGCGCCGACCGCCGAGCCTATCAGGCCGCCGTGGCGCTCGCGGCGTGCAGGTTCCAGGACGACCCGCACAACCAGAAGATCACGATCTCGACCTTCGAGGAATATGGCCACAACTCGACCCACCTGCGCGACCGGTTGCTGCTGGCGACGGTGCGGCTGCTGGCGGGCTGGGTGAAAATGCCGGGCGAGCGCGATTGCTTAGCGCGGTTCGAGAAAGACTGGATCTACAACTGACGGAGCGAGCGACCATGGCCCATTCTTACAATGTGATCGATTCCGACGGCCACATATTGGAGCCGCTCACCCTGTGGAAGGACTATCTCGATCCAGGCTACCGCGACCGCGCGCCAAAGCTGGTCATCGATAGCGACGGTAAGGAGAAGTTGCTGGTAGAGGAGCAGGTGCTGGGGAGCCAGCAGGGCATGGGCGGGATTGGCGGGGTCGGCGCGCGCCAGGGTGTGGTGTCTTCCGAGACCATGAAATACGAGGAAGGCCGCCCCGGCGGGTTCGACCCGCACAAGCGCATCCCCGATATGGACCTCGACGGCATCGACGCCGCGTTCTTATACCCAAGCATGGGGCTGTTCGCCGGCGCGGTGCACGATCCTGATCTGGCTGCCGCGCTGTGCCGCGCCTACAACCGCTGGCTCGCCGATTATTGCAAGCCCTACCCGGCTCGCCTCTTCGGCATCGCGATGCTGCCGATGCAGTCGGTCGAGCACGCGATCCAGGAGATGAAGTTTGCGCGCAAGGAACTGGGCATGCGCGGCGGCTTCCTCCGGCCCAACCCGTACAACGACCGGCTGATCCACGACCCGGTATACGAGCCGTTCTGGAGTGCTGCCGAGGAATACGATTTCTCGATCGGCTTCCACGAGGGCGGCAGCAGCGGCATGCCGACGGTCGGCATCGACCGCTTTGAGGGCCGCGCCGCAAGGCACATCATCTCGCACACGATGGAGATGATGCTGGCGTGCCTCAGCATGATCTGGGGCGGTGTGGTCGAACGCCACCCGAAATTGCGTGTGGGTTTCTTGGAGTCGGGCGGCGGCTGGGTAGCACCCTGGCTCGACCGTATGGACCGCCATTTCGACGATCAGGGGTTCAACGATTCCGGACTGAAGACGCGACCGAGCGAACTCTTCCGGCGCAATTGCTGGATCTCGTTCGAGCCGGTCGAGGGCAGCCTCCGGGTGCTCGCGGACTATATCGGTCCCCACAAGATCCTGTGGGCGACCGACTACCCGCACCGCGACGGGTTCTTCCCCGGCGCACCGGACATGGTTCGTCAGCGCCTCGAAGGCACGTCGCCCGAGACCCAGCACCAGGTGCTGGCTGGCGGCGCGATGGGGTTCTACGGCCTGAATTAACCATGCTGCGGGCGCTGGGTCGCTCCGGCGCCCGTCGGCTAATCAGACGTGGGGAAAATTCAACTCGACCATGACATTGTTGTTGTCGGGGAAGAACAGCTGGTCGATCGGCGGCTTCGCGATGTGGTTCTCGCGATATTTGATGCCCTTCTTGTCGAGCGTCGACTTGATCCCCTGAAAGTCCGAGGCCAGAAAAGCAAAGTGGTCGAACGCTCCGGTATCAGGCGACGGGCCGCCGCCGATCGCACTGTCCTTCGGCACCAGATGGACGACCGGGACATCACCGCAATAAAGCCAATAGCCGGGGAAGTTGAGGTCCGGCCGAAAGCCGACCTCGAGACCGAGAACGTCGCGATAGAAATCGCGCGTCGCTTCGAGGTCGTTGGTCTGAACGGTGATGTGGTGCAGGGCGTTGAGCGGCATGGACTGCGATCCTCGCTGCGGAGAATGTGGTCACCTTGAGACTAGCGCATCTCTGACCACTCGTCGATGATCCGCAGCAAATGTGCCCCCTCGGCACTAGGGTCGATCTTGTCGTATGGGGCGCAGGCTGAAACTCTCGCCGATAGAGCGAGAATTACCGAAGTTCTTCAGTCAACGTGATCCGCTTCACATTGCGATTGGTACACCAGCGGTAGGCTAGCTCCGGCGAAGACCGTTTCGCAGGAGATGATCATGGCCGCCGGACGATCCCATTTGCCATGCCTGGCCGAGAGTGTTGAGTTTTCTCTCCCGAGCATCGAGCCGCGGCCACACAGTGGCCGCGGCGCGCGGCGCCAGACTTCTCCACAGCCGAAACTACGGCCTGCGCGCTCCAACGCGATCCTCGCTGGGCTCGCAGCCATGACTTTGACGGCTGGAGCACCAGCGCTCGCGCAGACTGCTCAAAATACTACCGCCGCTGCGGCGCGCGCGGGCGCGGTGGCCCATGCCTTGAAAATGCTGCGACTCTTCCCTGACATTGGTGGGGGCAGTCAGGCTACTCCATTCGTGATCCCCGAACTGCAGATAGACCCGGACCCGGGCGGGGCAATCGCCAGCTTTCAACCCGGCGGGCGGACGATTACAGCGAAAAACGCCTTCTTTCAGAACCTCGGGACCAACGGCCGTACCTGCTTTACTTGTCATCAGCCGCAGGACGGCTGGACGATCAGCGCCCAACATGTGCGGGACCGCTTTCACTCGGACTCGAACGACCCGTTGTTTCGGCTCGTCGACGGCGCTACTTGCCCGTCTGCCGACGTCTCGACGCCACGCGCCAAGCGGAAGGCCTACAGCCTGTTGCTCGCCAAGGGCTTGATCCGGATCGGCCTGCCGTTGCCTTCGCAGGGATTGCAATTCCAAATTCTTGAGGTGGAAGATCCCTACAGCTGCACCACCGACCCGACGACAGGGTTGACGGGGAGCACGACGGGCACAGTGTCCGTTTACCGCCGCCCATTGCCTTCCGCAAATCTGGGTTTTCTGAGCACCATCATGTGGGATGGGCGCGAGCCCGACCTGTTTAGCCAGGCAAGTGACGCAACCCTGGGCCATGCTCAGGCGAAGGAGGCCCCGACCGGAGTCCAGCAACAACAGATCGTGACCTTCGAGGGCTGCACAAACGCCAACAATCCCAATTCGTGCGCGCAAACGCCTGTCGGTTCCGGTGTCTTCAACGCGCAGATCTTCGATAACGAGGCCCTATTCCTTAACGTCGAGGTGAACGGTGGGCCGGTAGCACTCGCCAGGGAGCTGAAAAAGTTTTTCATCGGGATCAACGATCCTCTCGGAGGCAACCCGACCGGAGCACCGTTCAGCTCAGAAGTATTCAAACTGTACGATGCATGGAACGGGTTGCGCGGGCACGGTGGCATCAGCCGGTCTCGCAAGGCGATCGCGCGGGGGGAGGAGCTGTTCAATACCGCTAAAATCGACATCACCGGTGTCGGAGGGCTGAATGATGTGCTCAACCAGCAGAGCATTCCCGGGTTCTGCGGCACCTGCCACGATGCGCCCAACGTCGGCAATCATTCGGTAAAGGCCCCCTTGAACATTGGCGTAGCCGATGCGGGGAAGAACAGCCCGCCGGCCTTGGACATTGCTGGACTGCCGGTCTTCACTCTCTGGTGCACTTCGGGCCCGCTGGCCGGAAAGATATTCGAGGTGACGGACCTGGGCCGCGCGCTTATTACCGGCCAATGTGCCGACATCGGGAAAGTCAAGGGACCGATCCTGCGAGGACTGGCGGCGCGTGCTCCCTATTTTCACAATGGCTCGGCGACCACTTTGCTCGACGTCATCAACTTCTATGATCAACAATTCGATATCGGGTTTACGGATCAGCAAAAGGCCGATCTGGTCGTATTCCTGAGTTCCCTCTGAAAGGGGGGGCTGCTCGCGGGCCGCGAACGCCGATTTTCTTGCTCGGGATGTTCGGCGGCGAATGCGGCATGTGCACCTGCTCCTATCGCGACTACAATCCCGACGCATGCGCGTTCTCTATCATCTCTGGCTCTCTCCCTGCGCGCGCAAGGTGCGCATCGTGCTCCGGGAGAAGAACCTCGACTTCACCCTGAAGGCCGAGAAGGTCTGGGAACGCCGGCCGGAGTTCCTGGCTCTCAACCCGGCCGGTGAGGTGCCGGTGCTGATCGAGCCGGACGGGACCGTGCTCGCCGACGCCGGCGCGATCGTCGAATATCTCGACGAGGTCTACCGTGAGAGGATGCTGATCGGCATCAATCCGATCGACCGCGCCGAAGTACGCCGTTTGACCGCCTGGTTCGACATCAAGATGAATCTCGAAGTGACCGAGAATCTGCTCGGCGAGAAAATGATGAAACGCTATCAGGGCCACGGGCAGCCGAACTCCCAGGCGATCCGCGCCGGACATACCAACCTGCCGCATCATCTCGACTATATTGGCTATCTCGTCGAGCGCCGGCGGTGGCTCGCCGGCGACCATTTCTCGATTGCCGACATCACCGCCGCCGCCCAGCTCTCAAGCCTCGATTATCTCGGCGACGTGCCGTGGGACGCCCATGAGCCCGCCAAGGAATGGTATGCGCGGATCAAGTCGCGCCCGAGCTTTCGCCCGATCCTCGCCGACCACATCCCGGGCGTCCCGCCGCCGGCGCACTATGCCGATCTCGATTTTTGAATAACAGAGAGTTTTAATTAACAGTAATTGCGCTAAACACACAAGAATGCTATAAAATCATCGCCTCCTCGGGGTGAACCAACCCGTTGGCCCCGGGGAGAAACGCTTACCGGATAAAACGCTAACGGAGAGTATCCTGGTTGCAGGTTCATTGCAGAAAACCCGATCTGCCATCGGCTCCCCCACGACTGATGGGTTGGGCTTCACAGCTGGCAAGAAATCCATGGTTGGCTGGATCGGCGCCGTGCATCCTTCGAGACGGCCCCCGGGTCCGGTTATCCGCTGCTTCCCGGGGCCGGAATCGAGGAGTTTCAAGACCTTGGTCCTGATCCCTTTGGTCTCGCGCGCGACGCGCACGCGTAGGACGGGCGGCTCTGCAGCAAATTCCGCCGCCGTAATCGGCACGCTGCGCCCGGGGGCGAGCAGCGACGTTGCGATCCTTAAACTGAGCGACGGCGCTTGCGAGTTTCGCGACCCGGACGGCAACAGCGTCATAGACAAGCCTCGGCTCGTTACCCATCTGACGCTGAAGGACGGCCGGGTGTTGTACGAGCGACTGGCGGATTAGGATGCGGGTCGCCGCCTTCTGCGGCTGGCTTCTGGTGTTCGGCATCGGCTGCTGTGGTGCCGCAGCGCAAGACAACGCGGCCGAGGAAGCAGCGCACCGCTCGGCGGTACTCGCCCATCTGCCGGCCGACGCGGCAAAGCGTGTCTTCGGCGGCAAGACGACACCGGCGGCAGGACCGCCGGAGGCGATCGGCGCCTATGAGCGAGGGTGTCTGGAGGGTGCGGTCATGCTGCCCGCCGACGGGCCAAACTGGCAGGCCATGCGGCCGTCGCGCAACCGTGCCTGGGGCCACCCGGTATTGATCCAGCTGATCGAGCGCGTGGCACAGAACCTGCCGGCGGCAGCAGGCTGGCCCGGACTCCTCGTCGGTGACATCGCCCAGCCGCGGGGCGGGCCGATGCTGACCGGGCACGGCTCGCACCAAGTCGGGCTCGATGCCGACATCTGGCTGACGCCGATGCCGCATCGGCGGCTCAGCCTCGCCGAGCGTAACGAGATGCGAGCAACCGATGTCGTCGCCGCGGACGGCAACGATGTCGATGAGGCGACGTGGACGCCACAGCATCGGCGCCTCCTCGAAGCTTTCGCGCGCGAACCGGCGGTCGCGCGTATCTTTGTCAACCCGGCGATCAAGCGCGCACTCTGTCGCGAGGCCGGTCCGGACCGGGCTTGGCTGACCAAGATCCGGGCGTGGTGGGGCCACAATTATCACTTCCACGTCCGCCTCTCCTGCCCGTACGGGCAATCGGAATGCCGCAATCAGGCGCCTCCACCGCAGAGCGACGGCTGCGGCAAGGAGCTCGACTGGTGGTTCACCCCAGAGGCGCACCGTCCGCCGCCGGGCCCGCCTGGCAAGCCCCTGTTGATGGCCGACCTGCCGCCCGCCTGCGCCGCAGTGGCGGCGGCGCCATGACGAGAGCTCTTCGGTACTCGCGATTTGGGGCGATGTTCGCCTGGCTCGCCCTCGTAGCTTTGCTGAGCAACTCCGTGCTGCCGGCGGTCCTGGCGGTTGGCGTCGCGGCGCAAAGCGCGGATCACGACGCCTTCCGGCTGGGCTTTTGCAGCACCGCTCCGGGTCGGGACCTCCCCGAAAAAGGCAGACCGAAGTTGTTGGTGCATCATTGTGCGCTCTGCGCCGCCGTGCCCGACATGCTGCCGCCGGGGCGGCCGCCCACCGTCGCTATCCCGTTCGTGGTCATCGGCGACCTCACCCCGCCGCGGCGGGCGACGACTCTCGACTTTCTTTTTCGAAATTACCGGACGCAACCGCGGGCGCCGCCAACTGCGGCCTGACTTCCCATCCGCGCGTCCGAGCCGGCCGGCTCCACGGCTGGCTGCCTCCCTTTCGAAAAGGACTTCCGATGTCGATCAGGTGTTTCGCTTTCGCCGCCGCTCTCGCCGCCGCCAGTGCCGCATTGGCGCAGACAAATCAGCTCGAGGTCAGCCACGCCTGGGCCCGCGCTACCCCAGCCAAGGCCGAAACCGGTGCTGCTTATGTGACGATCCAATCGCCGACTGCAGATCGACTGCTTTCGGCGACCTCACCGGTGGCTAAGAAGGTCGAGCTGCACACGATGGAGATGGCGGGCATGGTCATGAAGATGCGCCCGATTGCCGGCCTCGACATACCCGCCGGCCAGGAGGTTGCGTTAAAGCCGGGGGGTGAGCACATCATGCTGATTGGGCTTCAGCATCCCCTACGCGAGGGTCAATCGTTTCCGCTGACGTTGAATTTTGAAAACGCCGGAGCGCACACGGTGACCGTGGCGGTAGAGAAAGCAGGTGCGATGCCCGGGATGCACCACTGAACGAGGATCGGCGATGGCTCGTAATTCGCCGGGCCGCGCGCCCCAAACCGGTACGTCGGCCAATTCACGTCGATTTATATTGGCTGCCGTCGTGCTAGGGGGGCTAGCGATCCTGGGAGCCGGCGTGCTTCTCGGCTTGGCTCACCGTGACGGTCCGCGAGGTGCAGCGGGAACCTTGCTCGCCAGTGCCATCGGCGGCCCCTTCCGCCTCGTCGACCAGAACGGGAAGGCGATCACCGATGCCGATCTCAAGGGTAAATGGTCGCTCGTCTATTTCGGCTACACCCACTGTCCCGACGCCTGCCCAACCGCGCTCAACGACATCGCGATTGCTCTCGACGAGCTCGGACCGAAACGCCAGGCGGTCCGCTCGGTATTCATCACGGTCGATCCCGAGCGTGACACGCCGGAGGTGCTCAAGGACTATGTTACCGCCTTCGACACCCCGATCCTGGCACTGAGCGGGAGCCCGGAAGAGATCGCCCGGGCGGCAAAGGCTTACCGTGTCTATTACGCGAAACATCCCGAACCGGGCGGCGACTATTCGATGGACCACAGCTCGGTCATCTATGTGATGGATCCGGAAGGACGCTTCACCGCGAGCTTCACCCATCAGAGCACGCCGGAGGAAATCTCCGAACGGCTGAAGAAGCTGCTCGCTTGAAGCGTGGGCCCCGGAAGACCTCTGCCAATAAAAGCGATGTCATTGCAAGGAGTGCACCGCGACGAAGCAATCCCGAGAAGAAGACGGCTCAGCGCCCCGAGATTGCTTCGCTTTGCTCGCAATGACAGCGTGGTTATTCGACGGTGAGGCCGGATCCATCGCGAGTGAGCCGTTTCGTCCGCCCCGGGGCCAGCTTTCCCAGGCGTTTGACTTGCCGGACGAGGTTGCCCTTCCCGGCGGAGAGCTTGTCCCGAGCGCGGTCGTAGGATGCGCGTGTCTGGTCGAGGCGATGGCCGACATGGTCCATGTCCTCGAGAAACTCGACGAATTTGTCGTAGATACTGCCCGCGCGGTCGGCGATCGCCTCGGCGTTGCGGTTGCGGTGCTCGACCTGCCAGACGTTCGCGGCGGTGCGCAGCGCCATCATCAATGTCGTCGGGGTGGCGATCGCGACATGCTGTTCGGCGGCATAGCCGGTAAGGCTCGCATCATGCTGGAGGGCGATCGCGAGCGCCCCCTCGACCGGCACGAACATCACGACATGATCGAGCGCGACTGCCGCCGCCGGGCGACGCTCCCCCGTGTTCAGCGTCCTGATGTGGCTGCGCAGCGAAACGAGATGGCGGGAGAGTTGGGCGGCGCGGTCGTCCTCGGTCACCGCACCCAAATACGCCTCGAAGGCGGCGAGCGGCACCTTGGCGTCGATCAAAATATGCTGGCCCCCCGGCAGGTTCACCACCGCATCCGGAGAGCGCCTCTGCGCTTCGCCGGCGCCATTCGTCGCCTCGATCACATATTCCTCGCCCTCGCGCAGACCAGACCGTTCGAGGAGCAGACTCAGGATCATTTCGCCCCAGGCGCCCTGCCCCTGCGTCTCGCCGTGCAGCGCTCGGACGAGGCTGTTCGTCTCCGCCGTCATCCGTTCGCTCGTATCGGTCAGCTGGCGGATCTGTTCGGTCAGCGCGGCCCGCCCCTCGGTGCTCTCCTGGTGGGCGGCTCTGAGGCCGCTCTCGAATTCTGTCAGCCGGTCCGCCAGCGGGTTCAGCAGATGTTCGATCTGTTCCCGGCTCTGCCTGCCGAAATCGTCGTTCTGCTGCTCGATGATCTGCTGTGCCATAAGCTTGAATTCGCGAACCATTTCCGCCTTGGCTTCGGTCATGAGGGCGAGCTTCTCTTCCGCCAGCCGGCGCTCCTGGTTCAGGGTTTCCTCGATCCTCGCGAGGCTGCTGCGCAGATCGCCGGCTTCGCGCCGAGCCTCCGCGAGCGACGCCTCCGCGCCTTCGAGGCGCTCTCGGGTCTCGCGATGCGCCCCCTCGACCCGGCGCAGCGCTTCGGCCGCCGTCGCCAATTGCCCTTCGGCCGCCGCCTTGGCCTCGCCCAGCGACCCCACCTCGCGGACCCGCTCCGCCAGCGCCGCTTCCAGTTCCGCGACCCGTGCGGCCTTCTTCTCTTCCAACAAGAGCCGCCGCTCCAATTCGACATTCGCCTCTCTGAGCGGCTCGACGCCGGTTTCGCGCAGGCGAGCAGCGGCGATCGTCATGCTGCGGCGCATGACCAGAGCGACCACCAATGCGGTCAGGACCGAAGCGGCGATGACCAAAGCGACAATATAAGCGGCGGGCATCCGATACTCCGGTTTACTCAGCCGGGACGATGGCCCGGAGGTGCCGTTCACTAGAGAGATTTCCGATCGGGTGGCACCCCCTCACCCAGCTCCGGGTAGGGCTCGGCTTCGCCTCGCCAGCATTCTCACCCTCTCCCAAGGGACCTTTGCACAATAAGCTCATAATTTCGACTACCTTTTTGTGCAACCCGTGTTCTCCACAAAAATGGAAATTTAACCGGCCATTAGTGGCCCAAACGCGCTGCCATCCGATCGAGAACGGCACTAGGGCGTGCACTCATCACGGCGTGACGTCGGCTTTCGGACGCGAAGCAGAAATCATGTACTCAATCCGAGCCTTGCCGGTCGTGGCACATCGCGTTGGTTGGCAGATGTCCGCTCTTGTGCCGCTTGTGGGTGTTGAGCGGATGTTCCACGAGCATGGCCGAACGGTGGCGATTTATGAGTACACGTCGTCGAGCAGCGTGTAGATGACCCGCCAGTCACCGACGCGCAGCCGAAATCGGGCATTTCCTTTCAGCGCTTTGACGTTAGCCGCAGAGCGGGAGCGGCGGCGAGCCGATGCAGGCTGCGCAGAATGCGCGCTTGTACCGGGCGATCCAGAGCCAGCAAATTCGGCCCTCGCCGACGGAAGGAACCTCGATCCGCCAAGTCAAGCTGCGGCGTCGGGATCGGCGCCAAGTCGATGCCCAGATGGCGGGCGATATCCTCAATCGGAATGCCGGCCGGCCGGCGGCCTCCCATTCGCCGATAGCCTCGTCCGCCGCCTGGGACCAATATGCGTCCTCTGCCTCCAACGCCTCCAGATCTTCAATCGGCACCACAGCGGCGACTGGTTTCCCGTCACGCATGAGGCCACCCGCTCCTTGTCGCGTTCGGCGCGCGCCGCTGCCTCGGTAAGCCGATCGGCAGCCCCTTCAGTCGGGGTGTGGGAGAGGGAGGACGGATGACATGGCGAAGCCAATATAGGAGCGCGCTGCGGCAAGAACGAGCAGAACCGGCGCTACCCGAACTTCCGCGCCGTTCGTGCGGACTCAATGCGCGAGCGGATCCGGGCGGAGCTGGAACTGGACGACCAGGGGCTCGACAAAGTCGCTTGGCGCTTGCCCGGGGCGCCGGGCGCGGGAGCGTCGATGCCCTAGATGTGATGCGGTGTGCGGTTGCCCGAGCTCGCCCATAGGGCGCGCCCCTTCCAGCCGGCGCCCGGATCGTCGATGCGGACTTCGAGCCCTTTGGTGAAGGACCCCATCGGATAGGGCACGCGGAGTTCGACGCAATGGTCGTCGACCAACGCGTGCAACGAGTCCGATTGGTTGCCGGTTTCGAACGGCACATTGGCGCCAAGGCCCAAAGATGTTCTGCTTCTCTCAGGGCCGCCCGCCGTCGCGCAGGGGGACTCCGTGCGGAAGGTGGAGGGACGCCTAACTCTGGGGTTTACTGTCCTCGAGCTCGTCCAAGCGGAGGTCCGCGCGCAGCGCCCGCGCACAGGTCGTCCTCGATCCTGTTGCCGAGCAAAACCTGTTCGCTCGCCAGTGCGCGGACGTCTTTGGCCAGCGCGGTCAGCGTTGCGTCCATAGACGCGAGGCGCTCGTCCATCTGCATCAAGAGCCGGGTAATCATTCGACCTTGCGCAGCATGGGTTTCGGTGAGATCGGCAATGGCCTGCGAGAGGCGGTTGACCCGTTCGAGCGTGAGGTTGCGAGTTTCGCTCATATCGTGGGTGTCCCCTTGTTACGACTTGTTACGGCAGCAAGGCCGCTAAACGTGCTTGGAAATCTCCGGCGAATTACTTATGCGCGTTACTAATAATCCCCAGTCTGCCGGTCAAAAAGTATCATCAGGGCAATCTCCTCGGCGCCATGGACCTCGTTCTCGCCGCCGTACTCGCAAGCGTCGGGCTAACATCCGCCGGCCTCGACACCGCAGGCCAAACAAGAGCCGGGTTGTCGAGACCGGCGAGCCGGCGCCGCATCGCCTCGATCAGCCGCTTGCTGGTGATCGAGGGATGCGGCTTCACCCAAACTCGTCTGCTACTCGTATGATCCTCCGGCGATCCTGCCTCAGGACGGGGTTTGGGCCGGGCCGACATAGTGCATCGAATCAAAATACGCTTTGCCCAATTGCGGCGACAATGTCCGCACGTAGAAGGTGTACCCGCCCGCTTGGCCCTCGGTCCAGCTCGGTCCCCACTGGACCTCGAGATAGGTGTGCGCGCCGGGAGCGAGCCGGACCTTGTCCTTGTAGCCGGTGGGGATGCCACTGAGGGGCTGCACCGTGAAGCGATAGGTGCCCGGCGGAAGATCGCGAAACGAGGCGGCCCCGGGCTCGCTGCGTGCGATGGGTTGGCCGTTGGCGTATATTATCGGTGTTCCAAAAGCTTCCTGCGGGTCGTTGTCGCGCAAGAGCCACACCCGAGCCATCCCCGGAGCAAGCGCCGGGATCTGCGCCTGCGCTCTCGGCACGTCCCCCGGCGGCGCGCACCCTGAAGGCGCGGGGACGCAAAAGCCGAGCAAGACTGGCGCGATAAGACGGTATTTCGCAATGCGCATGATCCTCCCCCTTACTCTGCTTCCGACCTCGCCAAGAGATGGCGTACCTCGAAGCCGTGGCGCTCCGCGAGAATCTCGGCAACGCGGCGGCGATGGCAGATTTGCCAATCAGCTTCGTAGCACAGCAAGCAGCTCGGCGCGACTTGGGCGATTTCTCCGACCTCCTGCAGCGCCAGCTCGGCTTCGGAGCGAGCGAGTTTCTCCTCGACGATAATCCAGAACCGATCCCACTCCCGGCGTCGGTTGGCGAGGCGGCCTTCCGGTGGCGTCCCGAGCGCCTGGAGATGGATGTAGCGCATTCCGGCGTCCGAGATCGCCGCCGCGAGCTGACGCTTGGAAAAGCCAGGCCGCCGCGAGATCGGTCGGTCGCGCACGTCGATCAATGTCGCAACCCCTGCCCCCTTAAGGGTGGCGAGGACGTCCTTCAGAAGCGCCTTCTCGTAGCCGATCGAGTAGAGTGCTTTGCCGCTCATCGGCTTGCCCGCGCTGCCATTCCTCGTCATTACCGGGCTCGCTCCACCGTTGGCCGGTTCAGCAGGTTCGTTTGCAGCCGATGACTTCAGCACCACCCAAGAGACCCCGTAGCCGGGCTCGACCCGGCTACCCACGTCTTTCCTCGCACCAAATTCGGCTGGCCGGAAGACGTGGACGGCCGGGCCAAGCCCGGCCGAGGGGTATTTTTGGACAGAGGCCGTGCGAAAATCCCGCAAAACCCCGAACCGGGCAGCCATGCGAAAAACACGGCCATGACCGGGCTGCTGTAGCGAACCGGTCACGCGGTGCGGTAGCGCTCGACCGCGGCAGGGTCGAGCTCGATCCCGAGACCGGGGCGTTCGGGCAGCCGGATCGTGCCGTCGCGCTCCTCGCGGAACGGCTCTTTCAGCAGCTCGTCGCGCAACTCGTTCGGGTTCTGGTCGAATTCGAGCATCAGCCCGTTCGGGATCGAGGCGACGAAATGCAACGCCGCGGCGAGCAATACCGCGCCGGCGAAGGCGTGCGGCGCCACCATCAAGTGATGCGCCTGCGCCAGGGCAGCGATGCGCCGACACTCGGAGAAACCGCCGGTCCAGGCAATGTCGGGTTGGACGATGTCGACCGCACCCCGGGTGATCAGTTCGCGGAAGCCGTAGAGCCCGATTTCGGTCTCATAGCCGGCGATCGGGGTGGCCAAGGCTGAGGCGACGCGGGCGCTGCCGTCGATATCGTCGGTCGCGACCGGCTCCTCGATCCAGTAGAGATCGTAGGGTACGAGCGCGCGGCCCATCTCGATCGCCATCGCCGGGCTCCAAGCGCAGTTGACATCGACCATCAGCTTGGCCCGCGGCCCCAGTGCCTTGCGCACCGCCGCGACCCGGGCAATGTCTTCCTCGGGCTCGACTTCGCACAATTCGGCATGATCGACCAGATGGCGCAGATGGGTCTGGGTCGACGGGTTGCGACCGATTTTCATCTTCATGCCCTTGAAACCACGGGCGCGGTAGGCTTCGGCCTCGCCGGCGAGGTCGTCGACCGACTTTCCCTCCTGGTAGAAGCCGCCGCTGGCATAGGCCTCGACCCGGTCGCGGCAGCCCCCCAAGAGGCGATAGAGCGGCAATTTGGCGACCTTGCCGGCGATGTCCCAGAGTGCGATGTCGATCCCGCTGATCGCGTTCATGACGATGCCGCGGCGGCCGAACTGCCGGGTGCGCGCGAACATCTTTTGCCACAGCCCTTCGATCAGCAGCGGGTCCTCGTCGATCAGCATCGGCCGCAATTGCTTCTCGATAACGTCGCGGGTGCTGCCGCCGCCCACGCCCGCCTCGCCGATTCCCGTCACGCCCTCGTCGGTATCGATCTCGACCAGAAGCGCGCTGCGCCGCGCCTGCATGCCGCCAGCGCTGCCATAGGGCGGCTCGCACCGGTAGGACAGCGGTATCGTGCGGATATCGACGATCTTCATGATTTCAGCCCTCGCTCAACATCGCCGCTGATGGTAACACGACCAGGGTCACAGCCAAGCGGAGCGAGATATGCTCACCATCTTCGATCTCAACGCCGAGCTCGCCAAGCTCAAGCCGCTGCGCGGCCGCACCCCGGAGACACCGGAGGCCGATCGGGCGGGCGCTTTTGCGCGATTGGCGCCCTACCGCGACAGCGCCATCAACGTCGCCAAATTCTCCGGCGAAGGTCCATGGGAGCGCCACCCCAACGGCGACGAGATTGTGCAGGTGGTCGACGGTGCCACGACCTTTCACATCATGGCCGAGGACGGGCCGCAAACCCATGCACTGAAGGCGGGGATGGTGGTGATCGTGCCGCAAGGGGCGTGGCACCGTTTTGAGGCGCCCGACGGTGTAACCTTGATGACCACCACACCTCAGCCGACCCAGCACCTCACCTTCGCCATTGACGATCCGCGCACGCTAGACTGACGGTGGGGGTTGCGGGGGAAATCAATCCCTTGCGCGAAACGGCTCTAGTTAATTAAGGACCGACATGGAAAAGTTTACCCAGTTGAGCGGCGTCGCGGCGCCACTGCCGATCATCAATCTCGACACCGACAAGATCTTCCCCGCGATCTATCTGAAGACGATCAAGCGGACCGGCCTCTCGCAATGGCTGTTCCAGGAGATCCGCTTTCGCCCCGACGGATCGGAAAACCCAGATTTCGTCCTCAATCAGGCGCCCTATCGCGATGCCAAGATCCTGATCGGCGCCGACAATTTCGGCTGCGGCTCGAGCCGCGAGCACGCCCCCTGGGCGCTCCTCGATTTCGGCATACGCTGCATCATCGCGCCGAGCTTTGCCGACATCTTCTACAATAATTGTTTCAAGAACGGCATCCTGCCGATCGCCCTGCCCAAGGAGATCGTCGACGAGCTGATGGAAGACGCCGAGAAAGGCGCCAACGCGGTCATGACGATCGACCTGGAGACCCAGACGATCACCCGGCCGGACGGTGAGGAGGTGCATTTCACGCTGGAAGCATTCCGCAAGCATTGTCTCTTGAATGGGCTCGACGATATCGGTCTGACCGAGCAGAAGGGCAGCGAAATCGCTGCCTATGAGGCAAAGGCGCGGCTCGCGCGCCCGTGGCAGTTCGGCATGATCCGGCGCGAGGCCTGATCAATGACCGAGAGCCGTGCATCGAACCGCAAGGTCCTGGTGCTGGCGGGTGACGGCATCGGCCCGGAGATCATGCGTGAGGTTTTGCGCGTCGTCGAATTTTTCGACCGTCGCCGCATCGCCAGCTTCGAGATTTCCGAAGATGCGGTCGGCGGCGCCGCCTACGACATCTACGGCACGCCGCTCGCCGACGCGACCCTGGGTAAGGCGCTCGCCAGTGACGCCGTGCTGTTCGGCTCGGTCGGCGGGCCGAAATGGGAGACCTTGCCCTTCGAGCTGCAGCCCGAGCGCGGCCTCTTACGACTGCGCAAGGAGATGGACCTGTTCGCCAATCTCCGGCCTGCGGTGGTGTTCGAGGCACTCGCCGACGCCTCGACCCTCAAGCGCGAGCTCGTTGCGGACCTCGACCTGATGATCGTGCGGGAATTGACCGGCGGGATCTATTTCGGCAATCCGCGCGGGATCGAAACGCTGCCCGACGGCACTCGCCGCGGCATCAACACCGAAGTTTACAGCGAGGCTGAGATCGAGCGGGTCACCCGCGTCGCCTTCGAGCTGGCAAGGAAGCGCCACGGCCGTTTGTGCGAAGTCGACAAGGCAAACGTCATGGAGTTGGGTCTCCTGTGGCGCGAGGTGGCACGGCGCATACAGGCAGACTACCCCGATGTCGAGCTATCCTTCATGTACGCCGACAACTGCGCAATGCAGCTGGTGCGCAACCCCAAGCAGTTCGGCGTGATCGTCACCAGCAATCTGTTCGGGGACATTCTGTCGGATTGTGCGGCGATGCTGACGGGGTCCCTCGGCATGCTGCCCTCGGCCTCGCTCGGCGCGCCCGATTCGACGAACCGTCGCAAGGCGCTCTACGAGCCGGTCCATGGCAGCGCCCCCGACATCGCCGGCAAAGACATCGCCAACCCGCTCGCCTGCATTCTCTCCTTTGCGATGATGCTGCGCTATTCGTTCGACATGGCCGAAGAGGCCGATCTCGTCGAAAATGCGGTGCGCCGCGCCCTCTCGGCCGGGGTGCGGACGAGCGACATCGTGCAGCCGAACACGGGACGGGTCTCGACCCGGGTGATGGGCGACACGGTGTTGCGCGAGCTCGAAAAGGCGATCTGAGGCTGTTAGGCCCGTAAGGCGAAAAATGTAGCGCGGCGAGCTGCCGCGAATAGGGAGGAAACCATGAATAACTCTCCAATGGGTTGGGTCGTTCTTGCGCTTGCCGGTACCCTCGTCGCTTTGGCGAGACCTGCTTCGGCAGACGTCGTTGTCACCGCCAACGACAGCCACAGCGTCAACGTCAACGGTGTCATGAGCCCCGCCAAGAGCCCGCCGCCGGACAGCGTCTCGATTATCGACGTCTCGACCTACCCGCCGAAACTCGTGGCAAAGGTGGACGCGCCGACGAGCGTGGCCGGACCACCGGCGTCGATCGCGATCGCCAAGGACGAGAGCTATGCGATCGTCACCGCGGCGACCAAGCTCGACCCGGAAAACCCCGAAAAGATCGTGCCCGACAATCGCGTTACGGTGATCGACCTCAAGGCCTCGCCGCCCAAAGTCATGCAAAAGACGACTGCCGGTAACGGCGCCGCCGGGGTATCGATATCACCTGACGGCACGCTGGCACTCGTCGCCAACCGCACCGAAGGCACGGTGTCGGTCTTCGCGATCAAGGACAAGCACCTCGAACCGGTAGAGAAGATCGACCTCGGCAATGCGAAGGCCTCGCCGAGCTCGATTGTTTTCCTGCCCAGCGGCAAGACGGCGCTCCTCAGCTGTGACGGTGACAATATGATCAGCGTATTGCATGTCGACGGCCCCAAGGTGACGCTAGACAAGCGCCCGCTTACCGCCGCAATGCGCCCCTACATGCTCGACATCAACCATGACGGGACGATGGCGGCCGTCGGTAATATGGGTCGCGGCGACGGTGACGTCGACACGGTGAGCCTGATTGACCTGAAGCAGACGCCCTTCCGGACGGTAGAAACCGCCTCTGTGGGACACACGCCCGAGGGCGTCAAATTCTCGCCCGACGGCAAGCATCTCGCCGTCGCCAATGTCGAGGGGTCGACCAAACCGAACAATTCGTGGCTCTTCCGCGATCACGGCACGCTCGTCATCTTTGCCGTCGACGGCGCTCAGCTGCGCAAATTGGCCGAGGCGCCGATCGGCCGCTGGTCGCAGGGTGTGGCCTTCTCGAAGGACGGTAAGACTGTCCTCGTCGGCTCGATGATTGATCACGCCCTCGACGTATTCCGCTGGGAGAACGGCAAGCTGACCCCCGGATCGAAGCTCGAGGTCGGCTCCGGACCCGCCGCGATCCGCACCCCCTGGCCTTAGCGGCGATGGTCGGATCGACCACTGGCGACACGGTGTTGCGTAAGCTCGAAAAGGCGGTCTGATCCTCGGTATCGGTAAATCGGGTAGCGGGTCAGCTCGGGCGCCGCGTCAGCCAGGTTGCAGGCCCTTGGCCTTGTACACCGCCCCAGCCTTGAGATCAGCGAGAAAGTCGATCAGTGCCCTTTGCCGCGATCGGCTGCTCTGAAACAACGGAGAGCCGGCGACGTAGACCATGCAAATCGCCAGGCGCAAGGGCCCGACGCCGGCGGCTTCTGTCAGCTCGCCGATCGGGCTGTAGGCCGATCTCCGCCTCGCCGCTCGCCGGCTCGGCCAATCTCAGCTGGTTTTCAGGCCCTTGGCTGCGTACACCTTTTTGGCCTCCGGTCCGGCGAGGAAATCCATCAGCGCCTTGGCGGCGATGGGCTGCTCGGTGGCCATGGACAAACCCACGACATACACAAGGTCTTCGCCCGACCCCTGCGCCAGCACCTTCGGGAAGGTGAGTATCCTGGCGCTTTTCACAAGCTTGTCGATGCGGGCCTTGGTCAGGATCGCGACATCGATGGTATCGTCCGAGGCGACCTGCTTCTCGACGTCCGCGTCCGATGCGAACGCGATCACCAGCTTGTTTTTAGTGGCGGCTTCGAAAGCCGGGGCGAGCTCCTCCAGCATCGGACGCATCCCGTCGGTGCTGAGCACCTTGAGTTCGGCCGCGCTCGCCTCGGCCGCCAATACGCCGGTCACCAGAGCGAAGGTACCGGCCAGCAATCGGATCGCGCGCATATATCGTCACTCCCCTGAAGTTTCGTATCGAGCCGACCGCGCCGTCGTCTGTACATCGCCCGTCACCGCCGCGCTCAAGGTTTGTACGCCATAACTGCTGAGCTGCCATTTCCCGGATTTCCGAGGGTGTTGAAGCCATGATCGGTCTTTTGGGGATTCTCGGCAACGGGGATCGCAAGCAGCCGGCGAGACGATTGACTTGAAAGAGCGGTCCACGGCAAGATCAACCCAGATATGCGCAATCGGGAGGCGCCGCTCGGGAGGGTCGCGCGGCGCAAACTGGAAAGGTACGGGAATGAGCGGTCTGAGTAGGCGGTCCGTGCTTCGCAACTCCCTGGCCGCGGCTGCGGTTGGGACATTGGCGCGGCCCTACATCGCCAACGCGGCGGCGACGACCGCGGAGGTGTGGTGGGCGCAGGGCTTTGTCCCGGAAGAGGATGTGGCATTCAAGAAGGTCGTCGCGGATTTTGAGAAAGCCAGCGGCGACAAGATCGAGCTCAGCATCATGCCGTTCGCGCCGCAACGCCAGAAGATCGTCTCGGCGGTAACCAGCGGCGTCGTCCCGGACCTGTTCCCCAACAACCCGGGCGAGAGCATCGCGCTTTACGCCTATGACGACAAGCTGGTCGACCTGACCGACGTCGTGGAGACCCAACGGGAGGAGTACGCCGAGACCGCGCTGCTCAATGTCAATTGCTACAACAGCGCGACGAAACAGCGTGCGCTTTACGGCGTCCCTCTCACGCTCGACGTGCTGCCCAATCACGTCTGGAAGCCGCTGGTTGAGAAGGCAGGCTTCAAGATGGACGACATCCCAAAGACCTGGGATGCCTATTACGATTTCTTCAAAGGCGTGCAGAAAAAGCTGCGCGAGCAGCGCTTGCGCAACGTCTACGGCCTCGGTCTCAATGTGACCACCAACGGCGTCGACCCGGCCAACGTGTTCAACTATTTCATCACCGCCTATGGCGGGCAGGGCATCGTCACCAAGGACGGCAAACTGCACCTCGACGACCCGAAGGTGAAGGAGGCGGTGATCCAGGCGCTGATCTATCCGGCAACCGCCTACAAGGAAAAATACGTGCCGCCGAGTGCGATCAACTGGAACGACGCCGACGACAACAACGCCTTCCACGCCAAGACGATCGTCATGGACCTCGACGGCACGATCTCGACCGAGGTCGCGGTGCTCTCGCAGGGCAAGAAGGAGGATTACGACGACATCGTCACGATGGGCCTGGCGCTCAGCAACGACGGCAAGCCGGTGCCGAGCATGGCCGGCAGCTACTCGGGTTTGATCCCGAAGGGGGCAAAGAATGTCGCGGTGGCCAAGGAATTCCTCAAATTTCTGATCCAGCCCAAGGTGCTCAACGAGGTTATGAAAACCGGGCTCGGCCGCCGGGTGCCGGCCATGCCGTCGATCGTCAAAAACGACAAGTGGTGGACCGACCCCAAGGACCCGCACGTGGCGGCCTATACGCAGCAGGCTGTGCTCGGCCCGACACTACCGCAATTCTGGGTCTACAATCCGGCCTACGCCCAGGTGCAGAACGAGCATACCTTCATGACCGGGTGGATGGACATCATTCAGCAAGGTATGACCCCGCAGGCGGCCGCCGATAAGGCATTCAAGCGGGTTCAGGAAATCTTTGCGAAATATCCAATCGGGTAGCCGAGAGCGGCCGCCGGAGGCCGGGTCTTACGAAGAAGTACGTTTTGGCTGCACCTGCGGCTAGGCGAGGCACGAGCAGGGAAGGAGACAGTGATGAGCAAGCTGAGCAGACGGTCGGTGCTTCGCAGCTCGTTAGCCGCGGCTGCGGTGGGAACCTTGGCGCGGCCCTACATCGCCAACGCACAGGCGAAAACCGCGGATTTGTGGTGGGCGCAGGGTTTCGTCCCGGAAGAGGATATCTCGATCAAGAAGATCGTTGCCGATTACGAGAAGGCGAGCGGCAACAAGATCGAGCTCAGCATCATGCCGTTCGCGCCGCAACGCCAGAAGATCATCTCGGCGGTGACCAGCGGCGTTGTCCCCGATATGTTTCCCAGCAACCCGACCGAGGCGATCTCGCTGTTCGCCTGGAACGACAAGCTGGTCGACGTCAGCGACGTCGTGGAGACGCAGCGGGAGGAGTTTACCGAGACCGCGCTGATCAATATGAACTGCTATAACAGCGTTACCAAAAAGCGCAGCTTTTATGGCGTGCCCTATACTACCGCGGTGTCGCCGAACCATATCTGGAAACCACTGGTCGAGAAGGCTGGCTACAAGATGGCGGACATCCCGAAGACCTGGGACGCCTTCTACGATTTCTTCAAGGACGTGCAAAAGAAATTGCGCGCGCAGCGGATGCGCAACGTCTACGGCTTGGGTCTCCAGGTGACCACCAACGGCAACGATCCCAACACGATGTTCAACTATTTCCTGACCGCTTATGGCGGTCGAGACCTCGTCAGCCAGGACGGCAAGTTGCATGCCGACGATCCGCAGGCGAGAGAAGCGGTGATCAAGGCGCTGACCTATCCGGCTACCGCCTACAAGGAAGTTTTTGTGCCGCCGAGTGCCATCAACTGGAACGACGCCGACGACAACAACGCATTTCACGCCAAAACAATCGTCATGGACCTCGACGGCACGATCTCGACCGAGGTCGCGGTGCTGTCGCAAGGAAAGAAGGAAGATTACGACGACATCGTCACAATGGGCCTTCCCCTCGGCAACGACGGCAAGCCCGTGGCAAGCCAGGCCGCCAACGCCAATATCCTGATCCCAAAAGGGGCGAAGAACGTCGAGGTCGCCAAGGATTTTCTGAAATATTTTATCCAGCCCAAGATAAACAACGAGTTGCTGAAGACCGGGCTCGGCCGGAACATGCCCTGCATGCCCTCGGTCGTCAAAGGTGATCCGTGGTGGTTCGCCGACCCGCACCGCAAGGCCTATGTCGAGCAGGGCGTGCTCGGCCCGACCCTGCCGCAAATGTGGGTGTCCAACCCGGCCTATGCCCAGGTCCAGAACGAGCATGCTTTTATGATAGGCTGGATGGACATCATCCAACGCGGCATGACACCGGAGGCGGCGGCGGATAAGGCGCTCAAGCGGGTCGCGGAGATCTTCGAGAAATACCCGATCGTTTAGATCGAGAGTCGCTACCAAGGCGCCGGCTTAAGGTGCCGTTTTTATCAAAAACGACCACGGTGCGCCCCAGCCACCCGCGGCGCGAGCAAGGGAGGAGACGGCGATGGGTAAGCTAAGCAGACGGTCAGTGCTCCGCAGCTCGCTGGCCGCGGCTGCGGCCGGGACATTGGCGCGGCCCTATATCGCCAACGCGCAGGCAAAGACCGCCACGATGTGGTGGTCGCAGGGGTTCGTCCCGGAAGAGGACATCTCGATCAAGAAGGTCTTGGGCGACTACGAGAAGGCGAGCGGCAACCACATCGACCTCAGCATCATGCCGTTTGCGCCGCTGCGCCAAAAGATCATCTCGGCGGTGACGAGCGGGGTTGTTCCGGATCTGTTTCAGAACAACCCGGCTGAGGTCATCGCGCTGTTCGCCTGGGACGACAAGCTGCACGACCTGACCGATGTCGTGGCGACCCAGCGCGAGGAATATACTGAGACGGCGCTGACTAACAGCTACTGCTACAACAATGTCACGAAGCAGCGCAGCCATTATGGGGTGCCGTATACGCAGGCAGCCTTGCCGAACCATGTCTGGAAGCCGCTGGTCGAAAAGGCCGGCTACAAGATGGAAGACGTCCCGAAGACCTGGGACGCTTATTACGATTTCTTCAAGGAGGTGCAGAAAGGCCTGCGCAAGCACGGAATGCGCAACACCTACGGCCTTGGGCTCAACGTGACCACCAACGGGGTCGATCCCAACAACGTCTTCAACTATTTCCTGACCGCTTATGGCGGCCAGGGCATTGTCACCAAGGACGGCAAACTGCACGCCGACGATCCGCAGGTGAAAGAGGCGGTGATCAAGTCGCTGACGTACCCGACCACCGCCTACAAGGAAAAATACGTGCCGCCGAGCGCCATCAACTGGAATGATGCCGACGACAACAACGCCTTCCACGCCAAGACGATCGTCATGGATCTCGACGGTACGATCTCTACCGAGGTCGCGGTGCTCTCCCAGGGCAAGAAGGAGGAGTACGACGACATCGTCACGATGGGCCTGGCGCACAGCAACGACGGCAAGCCGGTGCCGGCCGGGGCCAATAACGGCATGGGCCTGATCCCGAAGGGGGCAAAGAACGTCGAGGTTGCCAAGGACTTTCTCAAATATTTGATCCAGCCCCCAATCCTCAACGAGTTGCTGAAAACCGGGCTCGGGCGCAATCTCCCGTGCATGACCTCGGTGGTCAAGGAGGACCCATGGTGGTTCGCTGACCCGCACCGCAAGGCCTATGTCGAACTCGGCCTGCTCGGCCCGACCTGGCCGCAATTCTGGGTCTACAACCCGGCCTTCGCCCAGGTCCAGAACGAGCATGCTTTCATGACCGGCTGGATGGATATCATCCAGGGCGGCATGACGCCTGCGGCGGCGGCGGATAAGGCGCTCAAGCGGGTCGCCGAGATCTTCGCGAAATACCCGATAGCTTAGATCGAGAGCCGTTACCAAGGCACCGGGTTAAGGTGCCGTTTTTAGCAAAAACCACCACGGTGCGCCGCGGCCACCCGCGGCGCGAGCAGGGAGGAGATGGCGATGGGTAAGCTAAGCAGGCGGTCGGTGCTTCGCAGCTCGCTGGCCGCGGCTGCGGCCGGGACATTTGTGCGGCCCTATATCGCCAATGCGGCGGCGACGACCGCCACCGTGTGGTGGAGCCAGGGTTTCGTTCCGGAAGAGGATGTGGCGATCAAAAAGATCTTCGCTGATTATGGGAAAACCAGCGGCAACACGATCGAATACAGCATCATCCCCTTCGCGCCGATGCGGCAAAAGATCGTCTCGGCGGTGACCAGCGGCGTCGTCCCGGATCTGTTCCAAAACAACCCGGGCGAAATCCTCGCGCTCTACGCCTGGAAGGACCAGCTGGTCGATTTGAGCGACGTGGTCGAGACCCAGAAACCGCGATACAACGAAACCGCGCTGCTCACGGCTTATTGCTACAACAGCATTGAAAAGCGTCGCGCCTACTACGGCGTGCCCTATACCTCCGCGGTGCGGCCTAATCATATCTGGAAGCCGCTGGTCGAGAAGGCGGGATACAAGATGGAGGATATCCCGAAGACCTGGGACGCCTTCTTCGATTTCTTCAAGGAGGTGCAAAAGAAATTGCGCGCTCAGGGCCAGCGCCACGTCTATGGCATCGGTTTTCAGATGAACACCACCGGCAACGACTGCAATGCGTTGTTCGACTATTTCCTGATCGCCAATGGCGGGCGGGACGTCATCACCGAGGACGGCAGGCTGCACCTCGACGACCCGAGGGTGCGGGAGGCGGCGCTCAAGACGATCACCTATCCGACCACGGCCTACAAAGAAGGCTTTGTACCGCCGGGAGCGATCAACTGGAACGACGCCGACGACAACAACGCCTTTCACGCCAAGCAGATCGTCATGGACCTCGACGGTACGATCTCGACCGAGGTCGCGGTGCTGTCACAGGGACAGAAGGAAGACTACGACAACATCGTCACGATGGGCCTGCCGCTCAGCAACGACGGCAAGCCGGTGCCGAGCCAGGCTCCGTCTGCTTGCGGGCTGGTCCCGAAGGCGGCAAAAAACGTCGCGGTGGCCAAGGAATTTCTCACATACTTGATCCAGCCGCAGATTCTCAACGAGTTGTTGAAGACCGGGCTCGGCCGGAATATCCCGTGCATGCCGTCGATCGTGAAGGACGACCCGTGGTGGTTTGCCGACCCGCACCGGGCGGCTTACGTCCAGCAGGGCCTGCTCGGACCGACGATCTCGACGTTCTGGACCTTCAATCCGGCTTACGCGCAGGTCCAGAACGAGCATGTCTGGCCGACGGCCTGGGCCGACATCATCAACGGCGGGATGGCGCCGCAGGCGGCGGCGGAGAAGGCGTTCAAGCGGGTTGAGGAGATCTTCGCGAAGTATCCGATCACGCAGAGTTGAGCGGGATCGTCGAATGTCGCTCAACGGGCGGTGGCGATAACGATTGAGCGCGGCGACTGACGGCCTTATAGTTGGAGTGGAGGATACCAACCACGATCCGCCCGCGGTGTCGCGGCGGGAGCAGGGAAGGAGACCGGAGTGGGCGGTCTGACGCGGTCTCGGTGCTTGGCAGCTCGACTGCCTTTAGCGCGGGCGGCGCTTGGGCGCGGGCCTACACTGCTTATCCCGTTCGCTGATACCGATCTGCGAAACTTGCACCCCGGCGATCGCCGGCCCGCCTTTGGTGTTGACGCGATGAACAACGGGATGACCCCGGAACGGGCGATCGACGAGGCGTTCAAGCAGGTCGAGGCGATCCTCGCGAAATATCCAATTCAGCAGGCTTGAGAGGATTTATGACCACCGCATCGGCTATCGAGTTCGGCGGCCCGGCAGTCCGGCGGCAATCGCTGTGGCGCTATTGGCGGGGCGGCCTGCGAGGCTCGGAGTTCACCTGGGCCGTCGCCTTTCTCGTTCCCTATATCGGGGTGTTCTTCGCCTTCGTTGTCTTTCCGGTCTGCTACGGGCTGTGGATGGGCAGTGAGCCGAGTTTGTATACCGAGGTGTTCTCCGACCCGATCTACCAGCAGACCGTGGTCAACACGTTGCTGTTTCTGGCCTTTGGGGTGAACCTCAAGCTGTTTTTTGCGCTCTTGTTGTCGGGCTTTTTCATGCGCCCGGGCTGGTGGGTCAAGGGGCTGCTGCTGCTCTTTGTCCTGCCATGGGCGGTGCCGGCCCTGCCCAGCTTTATCTCGATCCACTGGATGCTGAACGGCGAGTGGGGCCTGATCAACAACTTCTTGTGGATTGTCTTTGACCACGAGGGCCCGTCTTGGCTCAATTCGCGCTGGCTGGCCCTAGGCTCGGCGATTTATTCGCACCTCTGGAAATGGCTCCCGTTCTGGACGGTGATCCTGCTCGCCGGCAGGATGTCGATCCCACAGGAGATCTATGACGCGGCCAAAGTGGATGGCGCCACCGGCCTCCGCAGGTTCCTCCACGTCACTTTCCCGTTGCTCGCCAACCTCTATCTGGTGCTGACCCTGCTCGCGACGATCTTTCTGCTCGGGGATTTCAACTCAGTGTTTTTCGTGACCGGCGGTGGGCCGGCCAACTCGACGCATCTGTTGGCGACCCTCGGTATCCGCAACGCCTTCGACCTCGCTAACCCGCGGCTCGGCGTCGCCGTGGTCATGTCGGCGCTGCCGCTGTTGATCCCGCTGGTGATCATCCTGATGCGCAAACTGAGAACTTCGGAGGCACAGCTGTGACGACGATAACGGCGGACGCAAGGCCGGCATCAGCCCCGGCTCGGTCCTCGGAGCGGATGCGCCGCACCGCCCGGCGCTGGCGCTATTTGACCAACGCGGGGGCGGCAGTCGTCAGTGCCGTCCTGGTGGTGTGGACATTGGTGCCGCTCTACAACATGGTCATGGTGGCGTTCGAGTCCGAGGGCGACGTGTTCAGCGACCACCTCTGGCCCTCGCCAGCCTCGCCCTACAGCTTCTGGATCGTTATCTCGCAAGGCTTTTGGTATCTCGAAAATTTCTGGCATCAGTTCGGCAACAGTATCCGTGTCGCTGGGGCCGTAACCGGCTTGGTGCTGCTGATCGGCACGCTGACCACTTTCTCGGTCAGCCGGATGCGCATCCGCAACGGCTGGGTGATCACCAACGCGGCATTGTTGACCTACGTGATCCCCGCGTCGTTCCTGGCGATCCCGTTCTATCTGATCATGCAGCACTACGGTCTGCACAACAATTTGTGGTCGGTTATCGCGGCGTTGACGACCTTCGCGACCCCCTACGCGATCTTCATCTTCCAGGAATACGGTCGCAGCATTCCGCTAGAACTCGACGAATTGGCGCGGATCGACGGCGCCTCGCCGCTCCAGATCTATTTCCGCATCTACTTGCCGCTGATGGCGCCGGCCCTGGTCGCGGTCGGCACTTATGCGCTGTTGCTGGCGTGGAACGAGTACCTCTACCAGTTCCTGCTGCTGTCGAATAAGCGGAACATGACTGTGCCGGTGGCGCTCGCCCAGTTCCTCAACAGCGACGTGGCGCCGTGGAACTACATGATGGCGACCGCGATCATCTATGCCCTGCCGCCGATTGCGACCTATTACGCATTCCGGGGCCGCATGTCCTCCGGCCTGACAATGGGCGGGGTCAAAGGCTAAACCGCGCTAGAGAGGAGTTCCCGACCGGAGGCCGCCCCCGTGGGCTTTTCGCCTCGGCCTCGCCATCGTCGCGAGGCGCGTAGCGTGTCGGTCGGAGTTTAGCGCTTCGAATACTGCGGTCGTTTCCGCGCCTTGTGCTTGCCATACTTCTTGCGCTCGACCACTCTGCTGTCGCGGGTCATAAAACCTTGCTGCTTGAGCGTCGGTCGCAACCCCGGCTCGTAATGGGTCAATGCCCGGCTGATGCCGTGCCGCACCGCACCCGCCTGGCCCGATAGTCCGCCGCCTTTGACCGTGCACCACACATCGAATTGGCCCATCCGGTTGGCCGCCACGAAGGGCTGATTAATCAGCATACGCAGCACCGGCCGCGCGAAATAGACCGGGCTTTCACGGCCGTTGACCTCGATCTTGCCCGAGCCGGGCTTGATCCATACGCGGGCGACAGCATTCTTTCGCTTGCCGGTGGCATAGGCGCGGCCGAAAGCGTCGCGCCTCGGCTCGATATCGATCGGCGCCAGGCTTGGAACGGGCGGCGGCGGTGAGGCGGGTCGCGCTTGTTGTAGCGCTTGGCGCAAGCTCGCCAGACCCTGGAAGGTCTGCGAGCCGGGTCTCTGGTTTTGATCGCTTTCGGCCATCGTCAGTTCGCTCTTGTATTCTTGCGGTTCAACCCGCGGATATCCAGCGGCGCCGGCTGCTGCGCCTCGTGCTTATGCTCGGGCCCGGCAAAGACCCTGAGGTTCCTCATCACGCGGCGCCCGAGCGGTCCGCGCGGCACCATGCGCTCGACTGCCTTCTCGACGACCCGCTCGGGATGCTTGCCGTCGAGGATCGCGCCCTTGCTGCGGCCCTTGATGCCGCCGGGATAGCCGGTATGCCAGTAGAAGATGTCGTCCTTGCGCTTGTTCCCGGTCAATTGCACCTTCTCGGCATTGACGACGACGACGTTGTCGCCGCAATCCATGTGCGGCGTATAGGAGGGCTTGTGCTTGCCGCGGAGCCGGGTCGCGATGATCGCGGCGAGCCGTCCCAGCACTAGGCCGTTGGCATCGATCACCACCCACTTCTTGTCGATGTCGGACGGCTTTGCAGAAAAGGTCTTCATAATTCACAGCTCCGCGGCGGGCCGGTATTCGTGCCCGGTCCGCGAAAGTCGGTCATGTAAGGGATCAGCCGGCGGTGGTCAAGCACGGTCGCTTGCGGGCGGCGAGCCCAGGATACAACATGGAAAGTGATAGAGGAGTGAGGGAGGTGGCTATGAGCGCGATGCCGAGAACAACGGAGAACGCTCCGGTTCTACTCGAGGAGCGCGATCACGGGGTTCTGCGCCTCACCCTTAATCGGCCGGAAGCGCGCAATGCGCTTTCGGTGGCGTTGATGTCGGCGCTGCTTGATGGACTCGGCCGTGCGGCGAAGGATCCGCAGGACCGAGTTATCGTCATTGCCGGCGCCGGACCGGCCTTTTGTGCCGGACACGATTTGCGCGAGATGCGCACCGATCAACGGCGCGAGACCTATGAGCGCGTCTTCGCCCAATGCGGCGAGCTGATGCTGGCAATCGTCCGATTGCCGAAGCCGGTCATCGCGGAGGTGCACGGGGTAGCGACGGCGGCCGGCTGCCAGCTGGTCGCGACCTGCGACCTCGCGGTAGCCGCCGAAGACGCCCGCTTCGCCACACCCGGCGTCAATATCGGTCTCTTCTGCTCGACGCCGATGGTGGCCCTGACCCGTGTCGTCGGGCGCAAGGCGGCAATGGAGATGCTGCTGACCGGGAAGCTGGTCGACGCCGCGACTGCGCGAGCGATCGGGCTCGTCAACCGGGTGGTGCCGCGGGACGGGCTGCGCGACGCGGTCGACGGTCTGGCGCGTGAGATCGCCGGTAAATCCGCGCTAACCGTCGCGATCGGCAAGGAGGCCTTCTACCGCCAGGCCGAGCTCGACCTCGCCGCCGCCTACCGCTACACCGCCGAGGTCATGACGACGAACATGCTCGCTCGCGACGCCGGCGAAGGCATCGACGCGTTTCTCGCCAAACGCCCGCCGGTCTGGCACGACCGTTGAGGCCAGCCTTGGATCACGAGCACTATTCCGACGACTATCTGCGCGACATCCTCGAACGGGTGCGTACGATCGCGGTCCTCGGTGCCAGCCCCAAGCGCGAGCGGCCAAGCCATGGGGTGATGGCCTATCTGCAGCGCCACGGCTATCGGGCGATCCCGGTCAACCCTAGCGCCGCGGGCGATCGGATCAACGGCGAGAGGTGCTACGCGGCACTTGCCGAGATCCCCGAGCCGATCGACATGGTCGACGTCTTTCGCCGCAGCGCGGCGGCGGGTGACGCCGTCGATCAGGCGATCGCGGTCGGCGCCAAGGTCGTGTGGATGCAACTCGGCGTGCGCGACGATGCCGCGGCCGCCCGCGCCGAAGCGGCCGGGCTCGAGGTCGTGATGAACCGCTGCCCGGCGATTGAAATCCCGCGCCTCGGCCTTCAGCATCGCTAGATCCGCCCCGGGAGGCATCTTTGGAAACGCCCCAAGCACCGCCGCAGGCGGCGATCATCCACGTCATCGCCGATTACTGGCGGTCGCGGGCGGTCTATCTCGCCGCGCGATTGAAGCTCGCCGACGCCGTCGGGAATTCGCGGCCGAACCTCGCCGCCATTGCCGCGGCGACAAAGACCAGGCCTGAGGCTTTACGGCGCCTGCTGCGGGCGCTCGCCGCTAATGGCATCTTCCGCGAAGAGGAGGACGGAACTTTCGCTCAGACGCCCCTCTCCGAGGTCCTGCGCTCGGGGGTCCCGGGCAGCATGCGGGCTTTTGCCGAGGTCGAGCTCGGACACGACCATTATGATTCCTGGCGCGCCGCCGAATCCTGCCTCACACAGCCGGGCACCGCCTTCGAGCGCATCTTTAAGATGCCGGTCTGGCAGTATTACGCCGAGCATCCCGAACTCCAGGCCTTATTCGGCGAGGCCATGACCAACCTCACGGCCATCGCCAATGCGGCGGTGCTCGGGGACTACCAATTCGGCGGGTTCACCAGCGCTGTCGATGTCGGCGGTGGGCACGGCTCGTTCCTGGCCGCCATCCTCGAAGGCAATCCTCGGCCAAGGGCATCCTGTTCGATCTTCCTGCGGTGATAGGAGATGCTGCGAAAGGCGAATTCGCCGCCCGGCTCGGCGATCGCATCCGATTGGTCGGTGGTGACTTCTTCGATGCGGTACCGTCTGGCGAAGATCTCTACCTGCTCAAATTCGTCCTGCACGATTGGGGCGATGAAGACGCCGTTCGGATCCTCGGCAACATCCGCAAGGCCATCGCACCGACGCGGGGGCGCCTTGCGATCGTGGAGATGGTTCTGCCCGGCCGCAACGAACCGCATGTGGGCAAGCTGATGGATCTCAACATGATGGTCATGACCGGCGGGATCGAGCGAAGCGCGGCGGAATATGGCGACCTTCTCTCCACAGCCGGGTTTCGCGTAGAACGAGTCGCCGCGACAAGGTCTCCGTTCAGCGTGATCGAGGCCGTTCCGGCCTGATCCAGAATTCAAACCGGCCGTTCGTGTTGCGGCCCGGTCACAGGGCCTGCTTCGAAAAGCGGGCCGACATATGGAGAGGGAGCGAAAGATGCGTGTGATGATCAAGTTTGCCATCCCTGTCGATGCGGGAAACGAGGAGATCCGCAGCGGCAAAATGCAGAAAGTCTTTCAGCAGCTGACGGAAGATCTTAAGCCCGAGGCAGGCTACTTCTTTCCCGAAGGCGGGGAGCGCGCAGGATTCTTCGTTGTCGATATGCGAGAGTCCTCCCAGGTCGCGGAAATTGTCGAACGTTTCTTTTTTGGCATGAACGCCAAAGTCGAACTGGTCCCGGTCATGAATGCCGAAGACCTGCAAAAGGCCCTATCTGCCGTCCAGGAGACGATCCAGCGCTACGGTTGATCTCCCCGCCAATCGACGGTCTTTTCGCCTTTGAGACGCCGGATCGTTCGACGCCAATAGGCTCGGCGGTGACTGCAGCCTCGATACTCGTCTTCAGATTTATTCACACGATTCACCAGGCGATGAAGCACCTCGCCTCAATCCCGCTTCACCGGCGAAAGCCGGTGCCCACGGCAGAAGTGTTGGGGTGGACGGCCCCCTACGGCATCGAATGTGCCAGGCTGTGAAGGTGTAACAACGCAGCCAAGGGGAGCCGTCCGAATGACGATTATCAGGATTGGGTTGGACACGTCCAAGCATGTCTTTCAGCTGCATGGCGTTGACGAGAACGAAAAGCCGGTGTTGCGACGGCAGCTGCGGCGCAGCGCGGTCGAGAAATTCTTCGCCAAGCTGGCGCCGACGCGCATCGGCATCGAGGCGTGCGGCGCCTCGCACCATTGGGCGCGGCTGCTGCGCGGCTTGGGGCACCAAGTGATGCTGATCCCGCCGCAATACATCAAGGCCTACGTCAAGCGCGGCAAGAACAACGCGATCGATGCCGAGGCGATCTGCGAAGCGATGAGCCGGCCGACCATGCGGTTTGTGCCGGTCAAAACCGCCGAGCAGCAAGCGGCGCTGACGATGCTCGGGGTGCGCGATCTGCTGGTCAAGCAGCGCACGATGCTGATCAATGCCCTGCGCGGGCATGCGGCGGAGTTTGGCGTCACGGTGGCTAAAGAGCCTGCCCTCGCGAAAGCGGGGGACCCCAGCAGGTGGTTGAGCTGTTGCGGCGGTTGACGACCGACGAAGGGGTGCCGGCACTGGCGCGCGAGATGCTCGATCTGCTGGCGGGCCAACTCGAGGCGGTCAATGGCAAATTGAAAGCGATCGAGGCGCGGCTGATGGCCTGGCATCGGCAAGACCAGACCAGCCAGTGCCTGGCGACGATCCCCGGCATCGGGCCGATCGGCGGCCTCAGCTTTGCCCTCAAGGTAGCGGACGCAAAAGCCTTTCGCTCGGGCCGGCACTTTGCCGCCTGGATCGGCATCACCCCGCGCGAGAACGCCACCGCCGGCAAGCCCCGGCCCGGAAGGATCAGCCGACAGGGCGACGAGGACTTGCGGCGGCTGCTCGTGCTCGGCGCCACCGCGGTCATCCAGCAGGCCAAGAAAGGCCGCGCCGCGCCGTGGCTGTTGGGATTGCTGGCGCGCAAGCCAAAGAAGCTCGCGGCGGTCGCGCTGGCCAACAAAATGGCCCGTATCGTCTGGGCCATGATGGTGAGCGGCGAGACTTACCGGCGTCCGCAGGAGGCCTGAACCTGCCCACCGCGAAACCTGGCACACCTGAACCTGGCAAGGACAGCCGCAGCAAGATGGCAATCGGTCGATCCGAGGATCGGGACAACCCGCGGGATCCATTGGTGCTTCGACATCACGGAAGTGTTAGGGACCCGATCCGCGTAACCCATCTGGGCCAGCGGTCACGCCGACCGCACCACACAGGCCGAACATATGACCGCAATCGACCAGAGCCATCGCAGCTGCCCACTCCTTGCGAGACGGGGGCCGTCCACATATGGATCCCGGCCTTCGCCGGGAAAGCCAGGAGAGGGGGTCGCTGAAATCATCTGAATGGTTCTGAGCGCCAGCCGTTGTGGCCGCAAATCCCAGTCAGGGAGCGCTGCCCAAAGGCGATCTCCGAGCGTAGCCGCGGTGGACTGGTGTAAGCAGGTTCATAGACGCGCCCGCTCGCCGGCAGCGGGCTTGATGCGCGAAGGCCGATCTTGTCACCTAGACCGCGCGGCCGGTCTGGTTGAACCGCTCCTGCCAATGCTACAGGGTCTCAAAACAGCAGACGCAACTGATGCCCGCTATTAGGGGATAGCCGTCAAGTCTCACTCTGGCGTGCCGGGGACCACCCAGCGCTACGGCTGAACGCGGAGCCAATCCAGCATCCCATTTTCTGCCTCGGCACTGCCGAGCCGTCCGACCGCACGCGCGCGCCGGTCTCGCAACGGCGTCAGCGCGATTTAAGGGTCGCCTGTTTGGAAATCGCCCGGCTGGGGAGGTGCAATCGGCGTGAACAGCGCCCGATCGGGTTTGAGGTCGAGCAGCGGCGTGCCATCGAGGCAATCCAAGCCGCGCACTGTCACGACCGCACCGTCGATCGAAACCAGCGTGGCGATGGACGTGCCGATCGGATTGGGCCGGGCCGGCGACCTCAGCGAAAAGGTGCCCCGCGAAGTTCCATCATTCGCCGGGCTTTGCATCACCAGATCACGCCGCGACAGGTGCAGCCAATAAAGGACCTCGACGCGCTCGAATTGCGCGAGGCTGTCGAGTGCCGCAACCCACGGCTCGAAAACCTCGATGCGACACAACGGCCCGTCAGACCGGCCCTGTCGCGGCGTTTCCATCCGTGAGGTCCACGGCGTGCGGATGCGACCGATAAACACCAAACCGGCATCGGTCGCCGGCGGCATTGCGACCGTAACCTCGGCTTTCCGTATCTCGTTCTCGCGCACCATCTCGGACTCCGCTTTCGCTGTTCTCGAGGGGACAATTTGCGATCACAGGCGGTGCCGCCAGAAAAGCTCCATCCAAGCAGTGACGATCACGGCACTCCCGACCATCACGCAGAGCGGATCGTCGGCTTGCTCCTTCCGGGTCGGGGGCGGTAAAAACCCGATCGTTGCCGGCCCCTTTGTTCGGTTTCGTCGATGGAAGTTTCGACAAGTTCACGGAAAACGCATGAACCTATTTTACTCAGATAGCCGAATGCTCCATACGACGCAAACGTACCTCGTGGTCCTCGCTACCCAAGTGGCTTCGTCCGTCTGATCCCAACGGGTTTCACCGGCCCCCATCCGATCAGCTACCTGTCCGACTGCACTCCGAGCTTCTTCAGCCGTTCTGTAAAGTCTCTCAGCCCGTCTTATCGCTCCGAACACCGCGTCACTGTCTACGCGATACACAACCCACAACCAAACCAGGTCTGTCATTAGAGTGAACCGAAACAAGAGCGCGGGGGATCTCTGTACCGGAGGAACGGGGATTGCTCCCAGATAGAGTATCTCGGCATCAGGAATTTGCCAGTGCAGTCTTTCGCTGAGCACATCGTCGGGCTGCTGATCGCCGGCTGATTTCGCGACGACGCTCCCGAAGGATGGAATGCTATATTGCGCCAGCATCAGATCGGCGGGCTCCAGGATGTTGTGGCGCTCGACCATACGCTGGGTGCCGGTAACGGTGATCGCCTCGAGCTCCGGACCGCTGAAGCCTTGCTCGGCCTGCAGCTCGCGTACCGCTCTGACCGCGGCATGCGCGGTGGCGTGGCACGGATAGCGCTTTAGCACCGTGGTAGAGACAACAAACTCCTCGCCGAGCCGGCGAATTGATAAGGTAAGTTAATGAGGGACCGCTTGACATTCGGTCTTGTTCTCTTTACGTGCTCATTATCAATCGAGCGACACTCTAACCGCTTACGTGCGTTTAGGTTGATCGGTAGTCGGCGGGACGCATATATTGGGGATAAGATGCCATGCTGCTGAACGCCCCAAGATGCCGCACCTGCGGGAGGCGCTGGATGCCGCCGATCGGTGCCGCGAGTTCTCAGGAGTTTTGTCGCCGGTGCCGGAAACTACGGAGGAGGGTCGCCAGGAAAGCGTTCTTGCTCCGCCCAATTTCACCGGACGACTTGGACGGCCCCTATCTGCTGCCTAAAGCGATGCGGAAACTCAGAACTTCCTAGAGAAGAAGCTGCGTAGTTCTCGCTCTAAATCGCCACGTCCGATTCGCTTGACCGATCCGCCTAGCGCCCGCCGATTACCCGTCCCGAGAGGCTCGCTCCAAGCCTTCCATGTGAAGCTACGGGGGCCGTGTCTTTCCCATACGGCGATCGTTCGGCGATTCCTCCTATGTAATTCCCATCTGGTTTCCGAGGCGGTGATTGAGCAGCGCCAGTCCGGTTCGGCGTCAAGTGTGGCCAACCCACTGAGCGCTTGGCTAGCGTTTTGATGTCGAAAGTCGGGGTCATCGTTGAGCATCTTCCGAACAAATCGACGCCAGTTAGGTGGAATGTGTGGAAGCCACCGAAGCGTGTCGGCAAAGCCGCCGTTCGGGACAATCGTTCGGGGGGCCGGGCTTTTCGAATACCATTCGGCACCATGAAGTAGTCGATAGAGTGTCATCCCGAGCGCCCAGATGTCCGATCTAAAGCTCGTTCCCGAGCCTTGCCAAACCTCAGGGGCGATGTGATCCGCATAGCCCGCTTGCGAACCGTAACCGAGAATGATGTTGTCAGTAACTAGACCAAAGTCCCCAAGCTTTGTGACATCACCTCCGTCTATTAGTACGTTACCGGGCTTGATGTCTCGGTGTAGCATTCCTCGGACATGGAGCGCCTGTAAGCCAAAGATAATTTCCGTAGCTACCTTGCGTAACGCAGCTACATTCATTGGACCTCTTTCGAAAACCTCTTGAAGTGATCCGCCTCCGCAATATTCCATGACAAGGTGAACAGCATCGCTATTCTCGGTTTCAAGAAGGTTGAAAACCTGGACAACGTTTCGATGGGTCGCTTGCTTCAGTCTCTGCGCTTCCCTCAAGAGCCCCGTTCGTCGTCGTTGCCAGTCGGTAAGAGTCTCCATCGGAGACTGACGCAGCACCTTAACGGCGACCTCCCCGTGAACATCGTCCACTGCAAGGTGGACCTGACCGAAACACCCCGCTTTGATTAGGGGACCGATTCGCAGGTTTGATCGAAGTCCGCTCATTTTGTGTTACGGGCCGCCAAGAGCACCATTGCGGCCTCCCAACTCCCTCTGCGTAGGGCGATGCCTCCGACTTCCTTCGTCCAAAAATCGTCATCCGCTATATAGTCATCAACCCTACGTTTTCCGAAGGTACGGCTAATCGTGGCCTTAGCCACGGTGTCGGTAGCTGCGGTCGTTGCACAGGCTGCGATCACTACACCGCGTAGCTCCGCCGCCTCCAAATGGGCCATCGTGGTACCGCCACGATTGATCGAGCTTCCCTTTACAATCGCTCGCTCTATCTCATGCTCCTTGCAATAATCCGCAACCTGTTGATGAAGCACGCGATATGCTGACGCTCTGCTACCCTTTTGGAGAGGCCACGAATGATCTGCTCGGAGCACGAGCGGACCCGAGGCCGGCACTTCCGCATCGACTGCAGTCACCCTATCGCTTCCTACGGCTAATCCGATCCATCTTTCCGGCATAAAATGATGCTCCCCTTCCTATCGATATCTCGGTGCTACCAACGCTAGCGTATCGCTAACTCGGTCATCATGTGGCAAAACCCACACCACTCATATCAACGTTTACTAGATTGTGCAAGCCTGCATCGTATGGTAGATACAATACATATCTTGAAAACGTACGGAAGCCGACGATGGCGAGGGATTCAAAGCGCAGTGCCAAAACTGAAGTTCTCTCGATGCGCATGGACCCTAAGACGCGTTTTGTCGTCGAGTTTCTGGCTCGGGTGCGTGGTCAGAGCATCAGCACAGTGGTCGAACGTGCTATCCAGGAGGCTGCTGACAACGCGCTTATAAGGATTAACAACTCGTTCGGCAACAATTATGACAATACATGGAAAGACTATTGGCACGTTAGCGAGGGTATTAGGTTCCTTATGGTGGCTTCGGAGACGAAGTTATATTCGACATTCGATGAGGAATATAAAACATCGTTTGCGAAGACGCATTGGCCATTCTTCTATACGGATTCAAAATGCGCCGAATACAAAGAATGGGCCATAGAGGTCATCTGGCCACGCATCGACGAATTTGTTGATTTATGGACGCGAACAAAGACAACAGACTATTTCGCTGCCGGAAAAGCTATGCAGGAGGCTATTCGGCAGGCAGGTTTGAAAGCTCCGGATTGGCCGATTAAGACGGTAGAAACCCCACCAGCTAGAAAGCCAGTAAACGACCTCGACGACGATATTCCATTTTGATCGAGATCCGAAGAAGGTCCGATCGGAGGTATGCTACACCAACCATCATCCCGCGATTATATTTTACGTCTTGAATAGATAAATAGGCTCGACCATCAAGAACGCCGATCCACTGATCAGGACCTGACAATCCGATTCAGAGCCATTTTCGGCGCTGGCCGCGAGTGCAGGCTACCATCCAGCGCTACGGCTGAGCGCCGAGCCAGCTAAGGTCTTTCTCGTCCTCGAGCCGCGGCAGGCGTTCGAAGAGCGCCGCGGCACTTCGCTCGCCGAGCGCACTCCGAGTCAGGCGCCGGAATTTGTCCTCCAGCTCGCCGGGTTCGAGCATCCCATTCTCGGCATGGCGTTCGAAGCGACGCCCGTCGGCGAGTTCGATGGTGACCGTGCTCGCCATTCCGCCATGCTCTGCATCCCGTTCCGGCAGCAGCCGGACGCGGCGGCAGAGGGCCCGGATCTGCGGGTCGCGGAGGGCGGTCTCGTCGAAGGATTCGGGGTCGCGCGCCTCGCGGTGGAGTGCGAGCGCGACGCAGAACGGAATGCTGTACTGTGCCAGCATCAGATCGGCGGGCTCCAGGATGTTGTGACGTTCGATCATGCGCTCCGTGCCGGTGACGGTGATCGCCTCGACCTGCGCTCCGGCCAAGCCGTGCTCGGCCTGCAATTCGCGCACCGCCTTGACCGCGGCGTGCGCGGTGGCGTGGCACGGATAGCGCTTCAGCACCGTGGTCGAGACGAGAAACGCCTCGCCGAGCCCGCGGGTCAGCTCGGTCTCGTCCCATTTCGTGCAGAACACCTTGAGAAACCCGAACTCGCCTTCGAGCACGGTGCGCGGCCCCTCGAAGCCGTCGGCGGCCAGGCTGGCGGCGAGCACCCCCGCCTCCGAGGCCCGCCCGAGGTGCAATCGCTTCACCATGCCGCCGTTCCCTCGGGCAAATTCGAGCAACCCGCCGGCGAGCGACCCGGCGATGCCGAGGGCGTTGGCCATCGCCGCGGGATTGAGCCCCAGCAGATGCCCCGCGGCGACCGCGGCACCGAACGGGCCGGTGGTGCCCGGAGCGTGAAACCCGCGCGCTTCGTTGGTGTGCCCGGTGGCGCGCCCGATCCGGATCATCACCTCGTTGCCCGCGACGAAAGCAGCGATCAATGCCCGCCCATCGGCCCCCCGCTCCTGGGCTATCGCAAGAGCAGGCGGCAGGACCGTAGCGCCGGGATGAGCGCCCGCACCCGGGCGCGTCAGGCTGTCGAGCTCGAAGGCGTGAGCGAGCGCGCCGTTGGCGAGGGCCGCGGCGGGAGCCTGGACCGGGTCGCCGCCACTACCGAGGATATGGCTCTTGCCGCCGGGACCGGTGCGCTCGGCATAGCGGATCACGATCCGGCTCCACGGCAAGGCGCTGCCGCAGATCACCGCCGCGACCGTGTCGGCGATGCATTCCTTCGCTCTCTGCACGACCGCCCCGGGTAGATCCTCATACCGAAGGGCTGCGGCATATTCGGCGAGCCGGACCGTCTCCTGCGCCATGTTGTCGGACCTCCCGGTTGACGGTTGGGTCCCGCAATGAGACGCTCCGGCGGGGCCCGGAAGGTTGTACCTTGCAGAGGCTAGGCCCCGCATCCATATACAGCGTGTTATAGAAGCAATTGTTAAATGCGTTTTATGAGGAATACACAGGTGAGCAACGAGACGTCGTATTCCGCTGCCAATTCCGGCGATTCCGCTGTCAATTCCGCTGTCAATTCCGCTGTCGGCAGACCCGGTCGAGTTCATTCATGTCGTTGATATATATTTGATTTTCGGTGTTTATCGGGACTTTTCGCGGACCAAGACGCGTTTTTCCCCTGTCCGCAGGGGAAATCATCGGGGAACGACGACGGGACGCAACACATGAGGACGGGCGGAGAATACCGGGAGGCCTTGCGCGACGGGCGGCGCGTCTGGGTCATGGGCGAGGGTTGGGTCGAAGACGTGACCACCCATCCCGCGACCCGGGCGATGGTCGAGGAATACGTCGCCTGGTACGATCGCCACCTTGATCCCGCGTGGCAGGATCTGTTGCTGGCGCCGGCAAAGCCCGGCGAAGAGCGGGTGCCATGGGGCTATGTGCTGCCGAAAAGCTCCGAGGATCTGATCGGCATGGGCCGGTCATTTGCCAAGACCATATTTCTGAGCGCCGGCAACATCACTCATACCCCGGCCTACGGCAATTTGATCCAGCTCGGCGTCTTGACCGCCGCGCAGGCGCACGACGCGCCGGACGAGCAGATCGCCGAGGCAAAGGCCTATCGCGAGGGGATCGCCCGCACCGGGCGCTTCCTGACCTATTGCGGCGGCGCCCCGATCATCGGCCAGCGCATGCATCCCGACCCCAGGCAACGCGTCTCGTTGCAGCTCGTCCGCGAGACCGATGCCGGGGTGGTCATCCGCGGCAGGCTGGGGATGCATACGAGTCCGCCCTATGTCGAAGATGTTTACATCGGCGCCTTGTCGCGGCTGGAAATCGGCGGGCACCCGGCGAGCTTCATCGTGCCGGTCAATGCTCCCGGGGTCACCATTCTTTGCCGCAAGATCGCGACACGCGACCCGAACCCCTTTGTTGCCCCGCTCAGCAGCCGCTACGACGAGCTCGACGGCCAGATGTGGCTCGACGACGTGTTCGTCCCGTGGGAGCGAGTCTTCTTTGTCGATCCGTCGCCCGAGGCAATCCCGCGCTGGCTGCGCTGGCACCACCTCTACGGCTGGCTGGCCAAGGCGGAGTTCACGTTGGGTCTGGCGCTGGCCTTGACCGATGCGATGGCGCTCAAGGAGCACGAGCCGACGATCGAGTACCTAATAGACCTGATCGTCGCCGTGCAGACGGTCCGCAGCTCCCTGACTGCGGCCGAGCGCGATCCCGATTATACCCCGGCGGGATATTGCTTCCCCAACCACCCGCATCTTGCGGCGGGCGGCATGGCTATCTTCAAGGCACGCCAGCGCATGTCGGAGATCCTGCGCATCCTGCCGGGCTCCTCGCTCGTCGTCGTCCCGTCCGATCGCGATCTTGCTTCTCCCGAGCTGGCCCGCGGGCTCGAGGAGTCGTTCGGCGGCGGCGGGTATACTGCATTGCAGCGGGCGGCTCTGCTGCAACTCGCCTGGGATCATGTCTCCTCCGCACTCGATGCCCGAGAGGCGACATTCGAGGCGCATGCGAGCGGCGGCATGCCCAACTGGCGCGGCTGGTTGCGCCGAAATTTCGAGGATTATAACGAGCTGGCCAATGCGGTGCTGGAGCAGCTCGCGGTGCCGATGCCGAAAATCGACTTGAGCGGCATTCGCGCCGCACCCATCGCCGCGCGCCGCACCGTCACCCCGCCTGTCGAGAAATCCTAGACGGTCCTGCTTATGAGCATCGCCGCCAAGTCTTTTGAACCATGGGCAGCGTGTCCGCTTGACGGGGTGCGGGTCATCGATATGTCGCGGCTCGTCTCCGGCAACATGATCAGCCTGCAGCTCGCCGATTTTGGCGCCGAGGTAATCAAGATCGAGGATCCGAAAAGGGGCGATCCGTTGCGCGCCTGGCAGAGCGAGGGTGTCAGCGTCCATTGGAAGGTCTATTCGCGCAACAAGAAGAGCCTGGCGCTCAGCCTGCGCTATGCCGCGCGGACGCGAGCTGCTGCTGCGCCTCGCCGCCACCGCAAGGGTGCTGATCGAGAATTTTCGTCCCGGGACGCTTGAAGCGATGGGCCTCGGTCCACGAGCGCAACCCCGGCCTGATCATCGTCAGGGTTTCCGGCTGGGGGCAGGATGGGCCCTACCGCGACCGCCCTGGTTTCGGCACTCTGGTCGAGAGCATGTCGGGCTATGCCGCGCGCACCGGCTTCCCCGACCGCGAACCGGCTTTGCCGCCGACCGCACTGGCCGACATGGTCGCCGGCCTTTACGGCGCCATGGCGGTGCTGGTCGCGTTGCGAGAGATCGAGGTCAAGGGCGGGAAGGGCCAAATCATCGATCTGCCGTTGCTCGATCCGCTGTTTTCCTTCATCGCCACCGAAGCGGCGATCCACAGGTTAACCGGGTCGGTGCGCGAGCGCACCGGCAGCCGGTCGGAGACAACCTCGCCGCGCAATGTATTCCGCACCAAGGACGGGCGTTACATCGGCATCTCCGCCTCGATCCAGGCGATGGCCGAGCGGCTCTTCCGGGCGATCGGCCACGCCGACATGATCACCGATATCAGGTTTCGCACCAACACCGACCGGGTCAGGAATGCCGAGGCCTGCGAGGAACCGATCGCCGCCTTTATCGCGGCCCGTACACTCGCCGAGAACATGGAAACCTTCGAACGCGCAGAGGTCACCGCCGCACCCGTCTACGATATCGACCAGTTCATGGCCGACCCGCATGTGATCGCCCGCGAGATCCTCGTCGACCTGCCCGACGCCGCGATGGGACATCTGCCGATGCACAATGTGATCCCCCGCCTGTCAGCCACCCCCGGCCGATTGCGTCGCCCGGCGCCGGCCCTGGGCGAGCACACCGCCGAGATCCTCGGTGCGATCGGGCTCGACCGCACGGAAATCACAAGGCTCGCTCGCGACGGCGTCATCGGCCTTGCGGGAGAAACGCCATGACAGCCGCGAGCTTACCGGTTTGGCGCTCGCTGCTGTTTGTGCCGGTAACCGCGCGGCGCTTTGTCGAGGGTGCCGCAAGGCGCGGCGCCGACGCGATCATCCTCGATCTCGAGGACAGCGTTGCCGCCTCCGAGAAGGAGCGTGCCCGCACACTGGTGCCCGAGGCGGCCGAGATCGTCGCCCGCGGCGGTGCCGATGTGGTGGTCCGCATCAATCGGCCGCTGCGGCTGGCAGTGCGCGACATCGAGGCGGCGGTCGGCCCGGGCGTGCTGGCATTGGCTCTGCCGAAGACCGACAGCGCCGAGCATGTGCGGCTCATCGCCGAGATTGTCGAAGAGGTCGAGGCCGAGCGCGGCATGGCGCCCGGGACGACGCGGCTGATCGCGATGGTCGAGACCGCCGCGGCGTTCTTCCGCATCGCCGAAATCGCCCGCGCTCATGCGCGCCTCTGCGCGCTCAACCTTGGCGCCGAGGATTTCGCCACCTCGGCCGGGATCTCGCCGGATGCCGAGGCACTGTCGATGCCAAAGCAGATGGCGGTGTTCGCCGCCCGCGCCGCCGGCATCATGCCGTTGGGCTTCATCGGCTCGATCGCCGAGTTCCACGATCTCGACGGTTTTCGCCGGACGATCCGCCGTTCGCGCCGGTTCGGCTTCATCGGCGCCTCGGTCATCCACCCGAGCCAGGTGCCGATCCTGAACGAGGAGTTTCGCCCGAGCACGGAGGAGGTCGATCACGCCCGCCGGGTCGTGGTTGCTTATGACCAGGCGCTGGCCGCGGGTGTCGGCGCCGTCACCGTCGACGGCAAGATGATCGACGTGCCCGTCGTCGAACGCGCCCGGCTGCTGCTCGAACGCGAAGTCGCGATCGCCGCCCGCGAAGCGAAAATGCGAGTAGCGACCTCATCATAGGAGGTGGAGGGATGGAGCACCAAATGCCGGTCCTCGAGCAGCTCAACATCGTTACCGGGAACTTTGCGAGGTCACTGGATTTCTATTCTCGGCTCGGGGTCAAATTTCCCTACTCGGGCGACGACCCTCCTGGCGATCATTTCCATGCGAATGGGGAGACTTCAAACGAGCTCCGGCTGGAACTGGATAGTGCTGCGTTTGCGCGGGTATGGAACCAGGGCTGGAGCACCAGCGCCGACCTCCAGGGTCGTATCGTGCTCGGGTTCAGTGTCGCTGCACGCGACGATGTAGACCGCCTCTACGCGGAGCTCACCGGCGCAGGCTATGCCGGGCTTGCACCGCCGTATGATGCCTTCTGGGGCGCGCGCTACGCTATCGTCGAAGACCCGAACGGTGTTGCAGTCGGCGTCATGAGCCCTATCGATCCGGCGCGTAAGACTTGGCCGCCCGCCGGCTGGCCAGCATAGGTTAGGCTCCTGATCTTACTGCTGCGATAGTTCGTCTGGGCTACAACATAGTCTTCCTTGGACAGCCCGATCTTGTTCGACAGCTCGAGCAGATGGGCGCCACTCGGCACGAACGCCAGGGCCGCCAAGACCACCGCGAGGAACTGCGCGGCTTATTACAGAGACGGCGGCTTCGTTACCTGGAAGCTCTGGCGGGTTTCCATGTGGCGGATCCAGGTCTGCAATTTCGGGTGCTCGGCCATCGGCGCCCGGCCGTCCGGCACGTTGCCGAAGTAATAGAGCAGCGGGATCGCCATCAGATCGGCGAGGCTGACGAAGTCGGCCGCGAGAAACCGGTGATTCTCCATCAGCCGGTCGATCTCCGCCAGGCACAGGCGGGCACGCGGCATTGCCGCGGCGATCGCTGCCTCGTCGGGGCTGCCGCCGAGAAAACGCGACACCAGAAGGCGGTTGAACAAGATTGTCCCGGCGATGCTTGGCCAGACATAGGCGTCGACGATGCCGATGATCTGGTTCATCCGCGACCACTCGTGTACGTTCTCGGGCTGTAGCGGGGTGCCGGCGAAGCGCTCGTCGACATAGCGCATGATCGCCTGGGTTTCGTAGAGGGCGAAGCCGTCATGCTCGAAGGCCGGGACCTTGGCGAAAGGCTGCCGCGACAGGTGGGGCTCTTCACGGTGGGCACCGAACGGCACATCCACAAGCTCGTGCGTCACCCCCTTTTCCGCCAGCGCGAGCCTGGCGCTCCATACATGGGTGCTGTCGGCCGGGCCATAGACGATCGGGTGAGCCATCATCCTTCTCCGCGGCTCAAGCGGCAAGTGGAGCGACGAACTGCGGTCGGGAGAGCAGCTCTTGCACCATCCGATGCGCGTGGTAGTGCATAGCGCATTTGACGGCGTAAGTCTGGATCATCTGAGGCGCACACCGACGCCAGGCAAGCCGCATCAGACGGCGGCGGTACTCGCGGCGCAGCTCCATTTCGGGTACGCCGCGCATCAGCAGCACAAAGATTGCTGTAGCCTCGGCGAGAAGCCGTGCATTGAATGTGAACCAGCGCAACGGGTGACGCCGCAGATAACAAGTGCGAGGCTGCGTGAGCCGGAACCGGCCGTCGAGGTATAATGCGTCAAGCCGATCAAAATACGCGTCGAGGGCGTAGAGCTCGCGCATCAGCTCAGTGTAGCCCTCGTACAGCGCCTCCCGGCTGATCCGGAGCGGCACGACGTTGGTACCGAAGCCTCCGCAGTTCTCCGCGTCCTCCAAGGGAGTGAGCCGGCCCTCATTTGCGAGTCTGGTGTAAAGCGGCGTCCTCGGTATCGCCACCAGCATGTTGACCATTGTGCTGATGATACGCGCCTCGCGCACAAAGCGGCTCTGGGCCGCGAAGACGCTCGCGTCGTCATTGTCGAACCCGACGATGACGCCGCTCCAGACCTCCATGCCGGCCCCTTGGATGCGATGGACCTTGTCGAGCATGGTGCCGCCGCGGCTGCGCAGATTTTGCAGCTTTTTAGTCTCGCGCAACGCCGCCTCGTTGGGCGTTTCGATGCCGACAAAGACGCTGCTGATGTTGGCCTCGACCATCAGCGCCATCATCTCCGCGTCGTCGGCCAGATCGAGCGAGGCCTCGGTCGCGAACATCAGGGGATAGCCGCGCCGTTCCTGCCAACCGATCACCTCGCGCAGCACCTGTTTGATGGCCCGCTTGTTGCCGATCAGATTGTCGTCGACGATAAACGCGAACCCCTTGCCGGTGGCGACGATGGCGTCGAGCTCGGCCAGCACCTGCGCCGAAGTCTTGATTCGCGGGCGGCGGCCAAAGGTGACGATGATGTCGCAGAACTCGCACTCGAACGGGCAGCCACGCGAGAACTGGACGCTGGCAAACGCATAGTCCTTCATTCGCAAAAGGTCGAGCCGGGGGGCGGGAACGGTCGCCATATCGGTGCGCTCGATCTGCTCGTAGCGGGCCTGATGCCGCCCCTCACTCCATTCGCCAAGAAATCGCGGCCAAGTCTCTTCGGCTTCGCCGATAAAGACGACATCAGCGAGATCCGCGAGATCCTCCTCTTGCACGGTAACCCACGGGCCGCCGATGACCGTGAAGACGCCGCTGCGCTTCAGCTCGCTAAGAATTTCCTTCATCCGCCGACGCTGCACGTTCATGCCGGTGACGCCGACAATGTCGGCGCGGGCGCAACGTGCGAAGTCGATTTCTTCGATATTCTCGTCGACAAGCGTGACACTGTGATCCGGTGGGGTCAGCGCGGCGAGAAGCGGCAGATTGGCAACCGGCATCGCCGCCTTTACGCCGAGAAACGGCACCGCGTGTTCGAGGCCCCAGTAGGAGATATCGAAGCGGGGGTTGATCAAGACGATGTCGGCCATGCGCGCTGGTTTCCGCCGATCCGGTACTCAATGTCAAGGGCGAGCCTGGCCGGCAAATCGAGTCCAAACGCCATAAATTCGACACACAGAGCATGAACGAACTTACGAAATCGAAATAATTGATCAGAAGCGGAGGCGACAATGGCAATCTGGAGACCCGACCCCTCCTTCTACCCATCGCCCCGCATGGCGATGAAGGCGCCCCCGAAAAACTGGCTTATATCGGGGCGTTTGATCCGAAACGGCAGCAGCCCGACTGCCTAGCGGTCGTCGACGTCGGACATGCCGAATACCGGCGACGAGCTTCACCATTTCGGCTGGAACGCCTGCTCGTCCTGCCTTTGCCCTAACGCGCCGCATCCGCATGTCGAGCGCCGCTATCTGGTTGTGCCGGGGTTGGGGTCCTCGCGCATTCACATCCTCGACACCCAGCCAGATCCGCGCAATCCTCAGATCGTCAAGGTCATCGAACCGGCGGAGATCGCCGATAAGACCGGCTATACCCGCCCTCATACCGTGCATTGCGGGCCGGGAGGGATCTATGTGACTGCGGTAGGCAATGCCGAGGGCAAGGCGCCGGGCGGGATCTTTATGATGGATCACGAGAGCTTCGAGCCGCTCGGCTGCTGGGAAGTCGACCGCGGGCCGCAGCTTCTCGGTTATGACGGCTGGTGGCATCTCGGCTATGACACGATGGTGAGGAGCGAATGGGGCATACCCGACACCTTCGAGAGCGGCCTCGTTCCGGAAATCCCGCTGGGCAGCAAATACGGCCGCCGCCTGCACTTCTGGGACTTCACGAAGCGCAAGCACGTGCAGGAGATCGATTTCGGCGAGGAGCACCAACTCGTTTTCGAGCTGCGCCCGGCGCACAACCCGACCATGGCTTACGGCTTGGTCAACTGTGTTGTCAGCCTCAAGGACCTGTCTTCGTCGATCTAGGTTTGGCATCGCGACGGCGACCGCTGGGCGGTCAGGAAGATCATCGAGATCCCGGCCGAACCCGCCGATCCCGACCGGCTGCCGCCGATGCTCAAGGGATTCAAAGCGGTTCCGCAACTCGCCACCGACATCGATTTATCGATGGACGGACGCTTTTATGTATGTCGCTTGCTGGGGTACCGGCGAGTTGCAGCTGCAGCTATACGACGTCTCCGAGCCGTTTGCCCCGAAATTGACGGGTTCGGTGCGGATCGGCGGAATAGTCCAGCGCGCGACCGACCCGGCGGCCAAGAACGGCGCACTAAACGCCGGTCCGCAAATGGTCGAAGTAAGCCGCGACGGCCAGCGGGGTCTATTTCACCAACTCGCTCTATGGGGCGATCGACGAGCAGTTCTACCCGGACGGCGTCAATGGCTGGATGGTCAAGCTCGATGCGGGGCCGGACGGAGGTATCGTCTTCGATCCGAAGTTCTTTGTCGACTGGCCGAAGAGTCATCTGCGTCTGGCGTGCCTGTCTTCCTTCCGGCGCCGATCCGAAAGACCACCAGTATCGAAGCCGCACTGGCAATGTGGGCGCGCTCGCGGCCGGCGCATGGAACCTTGTACAAACATATCTGTCTGTGCGCGGATATCGCGGAGCCATTCCACCACTCCTTTACTTTGTGGCCGGCAAGCACCCGTCCGATGGGCAATTCCACCCAGTGATGCTCGCCGCCGCTTTGGTGCTGTCGAAGGACCCGATCAAGTTTGCGGGCGTGCACCGCACCTTTCTGCGCACTGACGGTTTAGGCAAGGCCCCGCTTGACCCAGAAAAGATGACGCTCGGAGACATTCGAGGTGCGGGCGTCCCGCTCGCCAACCCGGGCCCAAAGACGGCTGTCTCCGAGGGCAACGGCTATCGTTCCAGCAGGAGACTGGCATTCCGACCTTGGCTGCCCCTTCAGCGGGGGCTTGCAGGCTCTGTTGCTGCCGGCCGTGGTGCAGGAGGTGTTCAACGAAGCCAACTCAGACCCGTTGGCCTCAAGGCGGCTCAGGCGGCAGCTCGACGTTGGTATTCCGAGGGACGGAAAGTGCGAATTGTAAGGCCACCCGAGGGGCAGAATTTCAACGATATCGCAAGGATGACGACGATGATGGCAGTAATGGTGCCGCGGGACCGAACCCGGCATTGCCGTCGCTGCAATTGGGAAGCGATGTCGAGATCGCCACCTGTGTCGCACAGGTGCTGAGTGAGGAACGAGGCGAGGTCATCTTTTCCGAGGGACACTTCTGGTACTACGCTGGATCGCACTGGCGCCGATCGAGAACAACGAAATGCGCCGCGTCGTGCACCGCTATGATGGCGCTTTGTCGCCCGGTGCTCAATCGTTGGTGCCGGTGAAGCTCAACAAAGCTAGGATCGACAGCGTACTCTATGAAATGAGTGCGGTACTCGCGCGGCCTGATTTCTTTGCCGAGGCGACCACTGGCGTTAATTGAGCTTCGGGCTTCATCGCATTTGGGACAGACGGAACAGTGAGCGTTCATCCGCATCTGAGCACCGCTGTCGGCATGTCTTGAATGCCTTCCTGCAGAAGACTATTGGGCGCGAGACAGAGAAAATATTTCCTGATTACGCACTATCCTCAGCCATCAAAGCGTGGTGCAAAACAGGAACATACGGCTGTTTCTGCGGGTTTGAGCGATGGCGCGCAACAAGGTGCAATTTCAAAAGGGGCTCAGCGAGGCCCGGTTTGCTGTTCTTTACGGAACCGAGGATCAGTGCCGGGAGGCGGTGAGGCGCTGGCGCTGGCCATCCGGCTTTGTCTGCCCGGTTTGCGCAGGGCAGCATCACAGCGTCGTCGAGACCCGGGCGCTTTACCAGTGTACCGCCTGTCGACGGCAGACAGCGGTGATCGCCGGAACGATTTTCGCGGCGACCAAGGTGCCGCTGTGCACTTGGTTTCGCGCCATGTACCACCTCACTCAGAGCAAGGGCGGCATCTCCAGCATTGAGTTGGGCCGCCGGCTGGGCGTCACCCAGACCACCGCCTGGAAGATCAAGCACAAGCTGATGCAGGCGATGATGGAGCGGGACGCCACAAAGCGCCTGACGGGACGGATCGAGATCGACGACGCCTATCTCGGCGGGGAGCGCAACGGCGGCAAGCGGGGCCGCGGTTCGCCGGGCAAGACGCCAATCGTGGCGGCGGTCGAAACCACACCAGAGCGCCAGCCGATCCGCTTGAAGTTGTGCCGCGTGAAGGGTTTCCGCCGTGCCGAAATCGCGAGCTTGGCGCGGCGCAATTTCCCTCCTGCCAGCACCGTTGTCAGTGACGGCCTGCGCTGCTTCACTGGGGTCGGCAACGCCGGCGGCGTCCACCAGCCGATCATTACGGGATCGGGTCGCAAGGCCGCCCTCAACCCTGCCTTCAAGTGGGTCAACACCACCCTCGGCAACATCAAGAGCGCCATCGCTGGCACTTACCGCGCCATCCGCGACAAGCATGTGCCCCGCTACCTCGCCGAATTCGAGTACCGCTTCAACCGCCGATACGATCTCGCCGCCATGATGCCACGCCTCGGCTTTGTCGCAGTCCGAACCCCGCCGATGCCATACCGCCTCCTCAAATTGGCTGAGGATCATGCGTAATCAGGAAATATTTTGCTTCAGCCAACTGCTCGGGCACCGCCTGGGTCGGTTGCTCGATGGGGTTTTTCGTGGCGATGAAGACGCCCTCGAAAAGCGCCAGCTCCTGGCCGAGATCGCCGGCGCTGCCGCACTAGGTTACCGTAGCAAATCGTGGGAGCCCAAGGCGGTAATTCTCGAGGGCAAGACCGCGGAAGACGGTAAAAGCCAGGCGCTGGATCTATTCCGTGGTCTGCTGCCCCCTGATGCTGTTGCCTCGATCCCGGCGGCGAAAATGGGAGACGACCGCTTCCTCGTCGGGCTAGTCGGCAAGCACCTCAATGCTTCGGCCGAGCTATCTGGGGCTGACGCGATTGCCACAGTGAGGTTTTCAAGACCGTCGTCACCGGAGAGCCCGTCACCGGCCGTGACGTATACCGTCCGGCAGTTTATTTTCGTCCTGTCGCGCAGAATGTATTCGCCACTAATACGCTCCCCAGCTTCAAAGGCGGTATGGACCGCGGCGTACAGCGACGGCTACTCGTCGTTCCATTCAACCGCGCGATCCCCGAAAACGAGCGCGCGGCGAACATCGGAAGGCATATAGCAGAGGAAGAAGCAGATTGGCTTCTGACATGGGCAGTCGCCGCAGCTCGAGCCGCTTTTGATAATCGGGAACCCCGAAGCCGGCGAAAAATCGCTCGAAAGCGCCCGTAAGGCGCTGGTGTAACGGGCCTCAGATGGCACCGACCAACCAGTGTGCCGGTCGCGGCAGATGGAACCCCCCACTGCCGCGCCAGCGAGGTCCTAAACATTTGAAACGACTTGCGATCCAGTCTACAGAACGCTGTGATCGTGGAGGCGTTACCCGGTTACCATGCCTGGAACCCCTGGTCGCTCGTGAGCCATTGATTTTATGATGAAACCGAGTTTCCGGCCGTATCCTGAACACATATGCAGGAATGTAACCCCTCAGGACCCGGTCATCGGCTCGTAACGACTCGAAGCACATTGGTTATCCAGCCTGGGGATGGACAGAGTGGGGTTCCAGGTAACGTACAGTGCCGCGGCGCCTCTGGATGCAGGCTGCGTATCACCTCTTGGAGGCCGGTGGACCTAAATAGGTGAGCACCGGGCGGGTGCTCTCGCTCGACGACCCCGCTGGCGACCCCTGCCGATGAAGTCGTCCCGCCATCCTCGCCGAGCTGCGCCAACATGACATCGTTAGGCTTCCCAGCCCGATAGCGTCGATGGCCCTGGCACGGCAGCAGCAAGAACCGCGCATAATTGCGACCGGATATAAACCGACGAGTCTCACCCGTAAAAAAAAACGAGTTCGGCGGAGGCAAGCACCGCCTAAGCGATGCTCTAATATAAGCTGCTCGGACAGCGAAGACTCTGTGACGCTGCCGGCCGCTACCCACAATCTCGCCCACATTTGAGTGAACCTCTGCGACCGTCTCAGGCATCCCGGCTGTCATGGAGAGGTGCATCTGATGCTGGGCCGAAGATCGCCGCAACGCGTCACGGCAGCGGTGGCGAAAATCCCAATGGTTAGGCTAGCGCCCCTGTTGAAAATGGTCGTTGGGCCGATGCCCTGGGCCTTTGTATTTCCGCCCCATGCCTCGCGGAGAAGGAGGTTGCCGGCGCTGGCTAGGGGTATTTCGCTTTCTGAAACCCAACCCCCTCAAAATGCCCTTGAAGGATCCCATCCACGTCCTTTAACCACAAGCCCAGTAACACTCCTCCCCCGGCGCGCTTGACGGGTCCGGGCGAGCACCCAGCCCTCTCGTAATACCCCGGCCATTCGTTGACCCAATTGGGTCCCTCGGTGCCTCATGGGCGCAGCGATCTTGCCGACCGGCTGCGCGACCTGCCCCGGGCGTCTCCCGAGCGTACGTTGACCGGTCGGGGCCCCACCGCGGCTCTCTTGGTCTCGGTTTGGTCCCTCGGATGAGGTCGAGCTTCGGCTCCGCCCGTTGAAGCGTAGCCGCTCAGTGCGTGTCGAAGATCCTTTAATATTCGGCGACCTTCTCCCGGACGGAGACTATTTCCACGGCAGTAGGATGATCAGGGTCAGCAGCTGGCGGCAGGCTTCCGAACTTCATCATGCAGGCCATCAGCAGTAATCGAGCCTTCGTCGCGGTCAAATTCGAGCCGCCGATGAAGGAAGGATCATGCAGCGGGACGAAGCCCTCGGTGTTGCCGCGCCCGACACGAACAACTGGAAGCCGGCTGTACACTGCTCACCGCATCAGCCGATGTCGAGCATTCGAGACGTTCAGCCCGTAGGGAATGAGCCCCTCGACGACGAAACCGGCGAGCTGCGCCGTTTTCAGGATGTGCCCAATCATCGCGATGAGGTCGACCTCTGCCTCTGGGCGCCTGTGCCGTCTTCGTCCCAGTAGTTGGCATCCTTAGCAACGGCCACCTTGGGGATTGCCGAGCCGAGCAGCTTCCCTCCGGGTCCTTGATCGCTATGGGCACGGTTTCGATGCGCGAGCCTTCCTGGCGTACGCCACGCACCGCGGACGGCAGGCTGGTGAGGTTCACTTCGGAGCGCCAAGTGTGCCGCGCGGTCGGCAGATAGTGAAGCAGCGGCGGCCCGTGATGACCGGCCGCACCCAAAATACCACTGTGTCCGCCCGTCGCCACATACCCGCCCGGCCGGGCATTCGGCTTTCTGAACCGCGCGGGCGGCGAAGACCCGCTGCTCCTGGATAATAACCGCGCCGGCCTTGCTACGGCTTTGTTCGTGCGCCCGGACCCGCGAGGCGATGTAGTCGACCGAGTCGATGACGTTCTTCGGCCCGTCATTGCTGACCATGCCGTGCATGCGCTGGGCAGCGTTGCCGCAGATCGGCACGGTCGTGTCGACGAGAAGATTTAGCCAGTAGATGGTCTCCCCGATCCTCGGACTGCCCTCGGTCCAGATCGCACTGTCATATTTGCCGCTCGCCAGGATCTCTTGGACCACATTGGTTACTCGGGCCAAGGCAGGCCGCGGCGCGGATGCCGCCAGGTGTGGCGGCTTGTACGGGAAGAAATCGACACCTCGGCGCTCCGTCGCGATCTCGCCTGCGCCAACATCGGTGGGGCGCTCAGCGGGTAGACCCTTTGTGTGACCAGCCGGTGGCAGGACACGATAGAAGCCGATCTCGGCCTTGTCGGAGATCAGGTTTCCCGTGCCCTTCTCGCCGATCTGCTCGATCTCCTCGAAGCTGCGTCACCCGTTGGGACAGAAGCCCTGCCGCGCCTTGGCCTCGGGGGCATTGGGGGAACGCGCATTCCTCCTCCCAGGCTCTGACCGTCTGCCTGCGTCGCCATGTACGGGAGAGGGTACAACCCGTCCTCTGAACGCAGCTCGATCTCGTAGGCCGGCTTGTCGCTGGCGCTCTGCGATCCTTGTGCACGCGCCCGGCACTGTCGACGTAGCCGTCTGGCGGGCCGTAGAGCTCGGCCGCGTCGGCTTCGAGTGGATGCGCACTGAATTGTTCGACATAGACGGTGACCGGCGCTGCCAAGTGCTGTGGTCGCAGCACGTCGAACCGCGCCGACGCGCCGTCGAGGTCCGTCAGCAAGGGCAGATTGTGCTTCGCTCTGGCCTTGTTGGAGGTAACCAGAGGAGCGATGTTCTGGATCGTGGAATTGGGTCCGGCGAGATGGGCGATCCGATTCATGGTGTTTGACCCTCTTGGTCGCATTAGCCGCTGGACCCGCATGGCCGACCGCTATTGATCAACCGTATGCTTCGTCCAAGCGCGCCCACATCTGGTATGGTTCGCGACGTAAATCTCGCCTCCTGTGTGGCGAAGATCGGCCGTCCTTGAGGAGGAACGAGCGATGCGCGAGCGCAAGATGCATCTCTTGGCCTATGTCAAGACCGGCCCGACCGCACAGCTCGCGGGCGCGTGGCGCCACCCCGAGGCCGATCTCGACGACATCTTCAAGCCAGAGCGCTACGAGCACATGGCGCGGGTACTGGAGGCGGCCCGCTTTGACGGTTGTTTCTTTGCCGACACGCTGGGCCTCCCCGACATCTATAAGGGCAGCTTCGACACCTATCTGCGTTACGGCGGCCAGCTCTCTTATCTCGACCCGATGATCGTGCTGCCGGTTATGGCGCGGGCGACGCGGCATCTAGGGCTTGGTGCCACGCTATCGACGACTTTTCACCATCCCTACCATTTGGCGCGTACGCTGGCTTCGCTCGATCACCTATCGCATGGCCGCGCCTGTTGGAACGTCGTGACCTCGACGACCGATTTCGAGGCGCGCAATTTTGGCATCGGCGATCTGCCCCCCAAAGATGTGCGCTATGACCGCGCCGACGAGGTGGTAGAGGCATGTTGCGCATTGTGGGATTGCTGGCAAGAAGACGCGTTGATCATGGACAAGGAAAGCGGGTTTTTCGCCGACTCGGCGAAGGTGCGCTATGCCGATTACGAGGGCCGCTATGTGCGCACCCGCGGCCCTCTGACAATCCCACGCTGTCCACAGGGGCGCCCGGTGCTGATGCAGGCCGGTTCCTCGCCGCGCGGTCGCGACTTTGCCGCGCGCTGGGCCGAGGCGATCTTCTGCTCGTCGGGCTCCAAGAAAGATGCCATCGAATTCTACACCGACATCAAGGGGCGAATGGCTCGGTTCGGGCGCTCACCGGATGATTGCACGATCTGCACGTCGACAACGATCGTGCTCGGCGAGACCCAATCGATCGCGCGCGAGAAGGCGGCATATTTAACCTCGCTGGTGCCGCTCGAAATGGTGCTTGCGACCAACTCGACGATGCTCGGCGCTGATCTCAGCAAAACCAGGGACGAGGTCGAGCTCAGCCGCAACAAGGGTCATCAGGGACATGCCGGCTTGGAGGACCGCATTCGCCAAACCATGCGGGCCGAAGGCATCAGCTTCGCCGAGGCGATACGCCGGCCGCGCAACCTAATGGTCGGCACGCCGGCGATGATCGCCGACACCATGGAAGATATGTTCGAGACTGAAGCCTGCGACGGGTTTGTGCTGACGCCAACGATCTCGCCGGTCATGTGGGAGGAATTCGCCCGCATGCTGACGCCGGAACTGCAACGGCGGGGGCTGCTTCGCACTGAATATACAGGGGCCACTATGCGTGAGAATTTGCACAGTTGAAGTACAGTTGTGACAGTTTTGAATTTCCGTTGGCCAACCAGAAACTCGCGTTTCATGAGGTCAGCAAATATAACAGGTGACTTTAGTAGTTATGCTCGCCCTACTGCGATCAACATCTCGATACTCATTGTAAGACGGCCGTCGGAGAAGAATGGTGACAGCCGTGATTTTACCTCCTCTCGCACTGCGCGGCGATCGATCTCGGGCAGGACGATATAAACCCGTGGCAAAGACCCCGTCCCAGTCTCGATCGGCTCCCAATATTCCTCGAAGCTGCCAATCGTATCTTCGCGTCGCACTCGCTCCACCCGAACCTCACGGAAGCCCGCATTCGCAAGCATGTGCTCCAGCCGGTTGGAATCAGCCAGTGCAAATGATAGGCGAAGCAAATCGCGTTGCTCGGGAACGAAACGGCTCAGCACATCAGCAAGTACTCCCCACATTGGCGCCCGGTCGGGGTGGAAATCACGCACACTGCCCGCGCGGCAGGCGGGTCTGAGCACGCGATGGAACTCAACTAGTCCGCGTGCGGGGTCCTGAAAGAACTGCAAACCCAGCTGGCATTTAACGGCATCGAAAGTACCGCTCCTGAACGATGGACTAAACCGCTCTCGCGGTAATTTGTGGCAAGGGAAGGGTCTCTGAGAGTAGCAGAAGCAAGCGTCCTGTCTTGAGATCGAGGATCGAGGGGCCAAGAACCTCACCCAAGACAGGAGCCCCCAATGACCGACACGGCCATCAGTCCGTTACGCCGGCGACTGATTGAGGACATGACGATCCGCCGGCTCAGCCCCAAGACTCAGTACCAGTATATCCGCCATGTCAAAAAGTTTGCCGATTTCCTGGGCCGGTCTGCCGACAAGGCCACCGCCGAGGATGTCCATCGCTATCAGCTATGGCTGGCCTCGAGCGGGACGTCGGTGGGAACCGCCAACGTCAGCGCCACTGCCCTGCGGTTCTTCTTCAAAGTCACACTGAAACGCCACGATCTTGCCGAGGAGCTCATCTCGACCCGCGAGCCTCGCCGCCTGCCCGTTGTTCTGATGTCAACCGACTTCCGGAACTGGACCCTTTTCGACATTGAGAACTGGACCCCCGGGTTAAGTGATGTAGCCCCGAGGCTCGGTCGGGGCAGCTTGTCCAGGTAGTGCACAGGAGGGACCCGCGCGCTGCGCAGCGACCGCCAAGAGTCTGGCGGAGCAGCGCGCGGGAGGTTCCTGTGTACCCACCTGGGCAAGCTCCTGGTCATGTTGGTACTGGCACGCTCTGCGCGATGGGCGGCGCCTTCAGCAAGCCGGTGCGCCGCTTCTCGCGGAGCCGGTAGCTGTCGCCGCGAATGGTGAGGACGTGGCTGTGATGGAGGAGACGGTCGAGGATGGCGGTTGCCACCACGGCGTCGCCGAACACCGTTCCCCACTCGCCGATGGATCGATTGCTGGTGATCAGCATGCTGCCCCGCTCGTAGCGCCGCGAGACGAGCTGAAAGAATAGATGCGCCGCATTGGGCTCGAACGGCAGATAGCCGAGCTCGTCGACGATCAGCAGTTTCGGTTTGCCAAAGTGGGTGAGGCGATCCTCGAGCCGGCCCTCGCTATGGGCCTTGGCGAGCTGGGCCACCAGGGTCGGCGCCTGAGCGAACAGCACGGTATAGCCTGCTAGGATCGCCTGGCGCCCGATCGCCACTGCCAGATGCGTCTTGCCGACCCCGGGCGGACCCAACAACAGCACCGCCTCGGCATTGGCGATGAAGCGCCCGGCGGCGATCTCGCGGATCTGCTTCTTGTCGATCGAGGGCTGGGCGGCGAAGTCGAAGCCGTCGAGATCGCGGACGAATGGGAAGCGCGCCAGCCCGATGCTCATCTCGATCCGCCGTTCATCCTTACGGCCGATCTCGCGCTCGCAGAATAGAGAGAGCGCCTCTCGAATGGTCAGCTCACGCCGGGCCGCCTCATCGATCAGACTGTCGAGCTGATCGCGGATCGCCGTCAGCTTGAGCCGGTTTAGCATCGCGACCAGGTGATCATGCTCCATCACCAGCGCCCTCCGACCACGCGCTCGTATTCGAGGAGCGGGCGCAATAGCTCATCTGCGCCGATCGGTTCGGGAGTTGGGACGGTCGCGAGCCGGGCCTTTGAGCCGAAGCCGACGACGCCGTCGAAGTGGACCGGGTCGACAACACGCTCGAACCGGCCGGTCCGGCGATGGTGAACCGCGACCTCCCGCCCGGCATGGCTGATGCGGAGCAGATCGCCGGCGATTACCACGCGCACGGTTTCACCGATCAGCCGCCACGGCACCGAATAGGCATTGCTATCGACCTCAATGACGCAATCAGCCTGCACCTTGCGCACCAGCTCGCGTGCCATCTCAAACGGGCGAACCTCAGTGATCGAGCGCAACGCGCCAGCCTCGGCGCGCCGAAAGCGCTCAATCGGCGCCTCGCCGGTCGTGCCGTGCACCCGCTGATCGGCGACGTCGCGCGTCCATCCCTCGAGATGGGCTTCCAATGCCGACCAGCTCTCGAACTGCCGTCCAGCAATGGCGTTCTTCTTGACATAGCCGACGCCACGCTCGTCCTTCCCCTTGGTGCGCGCCCGGTAGGGTGCACAGGCGCGCGGCCGAAAACCCCAATGCTTGGCGAACGCGTGAAGCCGGGCATTGAACTCGACTTCCCGAGTCACCCGGTCGTGACGAGCGACGAGCCCGCGATCATTGTCGAGCAGCACCTCCTCGGTAATCCCGCCGAAGTGACGGAAGGCGCCCTCCACGCCAGCAAACCAACTCTCCTGGCGCTCGTTGCGGAACGGCCGGACATAGAGCCGCCGCGAATAGCCCAACGTCGCCACAAACAGGTACACCTTGACGTTCTCGTCGCCGATCATTGCTCGGCGCTCGCCGAAGTCGATCTGCAGCTGCTTGCCAGGCGGCGTCTCAAAGCGGATCGTCGCCCGCGCTTCCGCTTCCAGTTCGCGCCGTAAGTGACGCACTTCGCGCTCGACCGTCCGCAGCGTCAAACGGATCCCCTTCTCGCGCTCGAGCTCCTGTCGAACCACATCGGCATTGCCGGCATGCCGGCGGAAACGCTCCGCCACCCACTCCTCGAGCCCGGTCAGCGTCCGCGGCCGACCGCGACCGCGATACGCTACCCAGCCGCCTTCTGACAAATACCGACGAACCGTCATGTGGCTGCATCCCAGCTCGCCCGCGATCCGCCGAACACCCCACCCCAGCGCCTTCAACCGCAGCATCGCCGCGACCTCGTCCGGCGTCTGCATCACCTCCCTCCGCGGTAACTCCCCCCGCGAAGTAGGCTGTACCCAATCGTCCATTATCGAACCCTTCTCTTCAAAGAGGGGGTCCAATTCTCAATGTCGCTACAGGTCCAGTTTTATCTGTCGCCCGACATCTGAGCCCGGAGGAGGTCGGTCGGCTGCTCGCCGCGGCGACGAACATCAAGCACAGGGCGATCCTGAGCTTGGCTTATGCCACCGGCCTGCGAGCCTCGGAGGTCGTATCGCTCAAGCTCACCGATATCCATCGTGACCGGATGCTCATCCGGGTCGAGCAGGGCAAGGGCAAGAAGGATCGGTACGTCATTCTCTCGCCCATCCTTCTTGAGATGTTAGCGCCGCTGTAATTCTGACCCAGGTCGCCGACTGAAAGCTGACCCACTGGCTAGGCTGGTTCCCTCGATGTGGAGGGGGCCGGATGGTGGGAGTGGAGGCGGCATTGGAGATCCGGGTATTGCATCGGCACGGCAAGAGCATCCGCGAGATCGCGCGGGAAACGGGGGTCGCACGCAACACGGTGCGGCGCTATCTGCGCGACGAGGAAGCGGCACGCTACAAGCCGCGTCCGCCTCGGTCGGCCAAGCTCGACCCGTTCAAGGCCTATGTCGCGGAGCGGTTGGGCTCGGCGGCGCCGGAGTGGATACCAGCGAGTGTGCTGCTAATGGAGCTGCGCGAGCACGGCTATTCCGGCGGTTACACGATGCTGAAGCTGTTCGTCGCGTCGCTGCGGCCGCAACAGGCGGTCGAGCCAGTGATCCGATTCGAGACGGGCCCAGGCGAGCAGATGCAGGTGGACTGGGCGGTCATTCGGCGCGGCAGCAACCGGCTCTCGGTATTCGTCGCGACGCTGGGCTGGAGCCGGGCCGCCTATGTCGAGTTCGTCACCGACGAGCGGGTCGAGACGTTGATCGACGCGCACGAGAATGCTTTTTTGGCGTTCGGCGGCACGCCGCGCGAGGTGCTTTATGACAACATGCGCACCGTCGTGCTGGAGCGGCACGGCTACGGTCGCGGTCGCCACCGTTTCCATCCTGGGTTTCTCGACTTCGCCCGTCATTGCGGTTTCCGGCCGCGGCTGTGCGCGCCGTATCGGGCACAGACCAAAGGCAAGGTCGAGCGGTTCATCCGCTATCTGCGGCACAGCTTCTACGTGCCGCTGGCCAGCCGGCTGGCGCAGGAGGGCCTGATCGTCGACCGCGAGACCGCGAACCTGACGGTCGGCCGATGGCTGCGCGAGGTGGCGAACGTCCGCGTGCACGGCACCACCGGCGAGATCCCGGCCGAACGTCTGGCGATCGAGAGAGTGCAGTTGCAGCCGGTGCCAACGCCTTATGGCGGGCGCAGCGTGCGCTCGCTCCAGAAGCCGGTGCCAGCACCGATCATCGGCCTGCAGCACCCGCTGTCGTTTTACGACGCGTTTGCCGGCGGCGTCCGATGAGCGATTTGCAGCATCAGCGCATCCTCGAGCTGTGCCAGGAGCTGCGGTTGAGCGCGATGCCCAACCTGTATTCCGGCATCGCCCAGAGCGCGGCGGCGAAAGCGGCCTCCTTCGCCGACTTCCTTGAAGAGACGCTGCGGGCCGAGCGTGATGCACGCAGCGCCCGAGCCCGCGAGATGTTTGCGCGGGTCGCCGGCTTTCCGACGATCAAGACGCTCGACGGCTTCGACTTCGGCTTTGCCAGCGGCGTACCGCGCCCCCAGATTCACGAGCTCGCCGGCCTGGCCTTTATCGAGCGCGCCGAGAACGTCGTCTTCCTCGGTCCGTCCGGTGTCGGCAAGACGCACCTGGCGATCGCGCTCGGCTACCTGGCCACCCAGCGCGGCCACAAGGTGCGCTTCACCACAGCCGCCGATCTGGTCATGACGCTCGAGACGGCGCAGCGCCAGGGTCGTTGGAAAGAGGCGCTGCACCGCACCGTCAGCGTCTACAAGCTCTTGATCATCGATGAGATCGGATACCTGCCGCTGGGGCGCGAACAGGCCAACCTGTTCTTCCAAGTAGTCGCCAAGCGTTACGAGAAGGGAGCGACGATCCTGACCTCAAACCTGACCTTCGGTTCGTGGGATCAGGCCTTCGCCGGCGACCCGGTGCTGACCGCGGCGATGCTCGACCGGCTGCTGCATCATTCGACCGTGGTCAGCATCCAGGGCGAGAGCTATCGGCTCAAGGACAAGCGTCGCGCCGGCTTGCTGAAAACGCCGGCACCGGCATCAACATGGCTTGCCCCGGTGGGTCCACAGTGACCTCCCGCGCTGCGCTACGTCGGACTCATGGCGGTCACTTCGCTACGCGCGGGTCCCTCCTGTGGACTACCGGGACAAGCCCTCGAGCAACGAGACTGGGTCAAGGTTCAATCGGCGATATCGAGCAAAGTGGGTCAGGATTTAACCGGCGTTGACACTATGGCGCCGAACGCGTTGATGCCGCCTGCGCCCGCGCGCTGGTGCTTGGCACCCGGTCCTACACCTCGGTTGCCGCCATCCTGAAGAACCGCCGCGAGCGCGCCCCCAGCACCGCCGCCGAGCTGCCTCTGCTGACCCACGAGAACATTCGCGGACCCGACTACTACCACTGACCCGAGGAGATGTGATGCTGATCCACCCCACGGTCGAGCGCTTGCGGGCGCTCGGCCTCACCGCCATGGCCGATGCCTTTATCGAGCTGCACAACGCTCCCGATGCCGGCGAACTCAGCCGCGAGGATTGGCTCGGGCTGCTCGTCGACCGCGAAGCCACCAGCCGCGAGAACAAGCGGCTCGCCCGCCGCCTGCGCGAGGCCCGGCTGCGCCAGTCTGCCGTCGTTGAGGACGTCGATTTCCGCGCCCCCCGCGGCCTCGACCGTGCTCTCTTCCTCAAGCTCGCGAGCTGTGAGTGGATCCGCGAGCATCATCATCTTTGCCTCATCGGCCCGACCGGTATCGGCAAGTCGTGGTTGGCTTGCGCTCTCGGCCACAAGGCCTGCCGCGAGGGCTTTTCGGTGCTCTACAAGCGCGCCTCGCGCCTGTTCACCGATCTCGCCCAGGCGCGCGGCGAAGGCCGGCTGCCGCGGCTGATGACCACACTCGAACGCACCCGCCTGCTGATCATCGACGATTGGGGGCCGGAACCGCTCAATGCCGAACAGCGTCGTGATCTGCTCGAGATCGTCGACGATCGCTACGACAGGGGATCCCTGCTGGTCACCAGCCAGCTCCCGGCCAATCGCTGGCATGAAGTCATTGGCGATCCCACCCTGGCTGACGCCATTCTCGACCGCATCATCCATCGCGCCCATCGCATCGACCTCAAAGGCCCGTCGCTGCGCCGGCGCCTCGTCGCTGGTGAAAGCTCTGCTGCATGACCGCCCGTGCCTTGATCGCCCACGGGGGCCCACAGCGCCTCCCCACGCGCGCCGCTCCGTCGCTCGTGAGGGCACTGCGCGACGCGCGCGGGTCCCCTCCATGGACTCCATGGACGATCCTCTGCCGCCTTGACCGGCACCACCCTTCTTATGCAACTTGTATTCGTGTCGACGGCGCAGATCGCTGCGACCCTTCACGCCGACCCAATCGGCCGCGTCACGGCGTGATCACGATCACCGGAACCGGTGATCACCTTCGGCCGGAATGGCCGATCACAATCACCGGAACACGCAACGATGGCCTCGGCTGACCCCTCCCCGACCCCATCGGATGCCGTCACCAGCACCCTGCTCCGGCTCGCCCCGGAGAGCCGGGGAGGTCTCCCACGGTAAGACACTGCACTTTCCCGGGGTAGCCGCCAGATCTACCCGTGCGATGAACAGAAGGAGTACCGGGCGTCCCCGTCCCATGCCGGGTTGCCCCACCGCACTGGCCCCTTGCCTTCGCAGGGGCAGGCTTTGTATCCGGTTCCTGTTCGTCGGCTCCCCTTTTGCCGCCGGCTTCCTCCCCACCTCGCATCACTGCGACGCAGTTGCCCCCTGTTCAAGCCAGGGGCAGGCTTTTGGCTATCGGCTCCGCTCCTTGCGGCCCGAAGAGGACTTGCACCTCCAAGTTCAGCGCCATGCGTGGCACACATGGATCCCGGCTTTCGCCGGAAGCGATCTTCGAACAAAATTGTCGGGATTTACCCACAAGTTCTGAGGAGCGCCCAGGGGCGCGTCTCGAAGAACGCACATCACTGATCCAGCCCGGGATCGCATAGTCGACCCCGATTTCTTCATAGGCTCGAGTGCCGAGGTTACCGCCTTCATCGCGCGTTTCTGGCCATTGCCGGAGCCGATGTCCCGCGGCCGGCGGGATTATCCGAGAGGCTGGGCAAGAATTGGGCGCGGAGCACGAGCAGGTGCTGCATCGGCGTCGTTGCGTGCTTCGAGACGCGCCCAAGGGCGCTCCTCAGCATGAGGTAATGCTTTGATAGCATTAGCAGAATTTCCTCATTCTGAGAAAGCCGCACAGCGGCTGTCTCGAAGAACGCACGGAACTGATCCAGCCGATCATCAATTCTTGACCAGCCTCCGACCAGCCCCTTTTCGAGCGACCGCCCGCGCACTCGGCCCCGCGGCCTTGGTATATCGTTCATCGGCACCTCCTTACCCCATTTGGGCGGGCGCTTCCACATCGCGCTCGGGAGGAGTATGCGAGGCTAATTGGGCAATTTGTTGATCGTCGTCATCATCGCAGCAAGAGGATCACTTTTCGCCTTCGGCGTAACGCCGCGGCCTCCGGTTGGATATGGTATCCGGCGGGCTCAAGAAACGGCGCAGCGGGTGAAATATCCCGGAGGGCTAGGTCGCGCGTAACGCATCAACCGCGCCTCACCGTGTTTTTCCTACTTGGCGTGCACGAGGGCTTCATCAAGACTTTAGGATGCTTTCCAGAATGGAGCTGGACATCGCTCGCTTCAACGTGACGTGCCAGACCACAAGATGTAGAAAGATACCATCCATAAGAAGGCACCAACTATGTCAACGTTCGACGATTTGCGCAGCCTATATACCACATGGACCGAACTCGGTTTGCAGCATGAGAGGGATGCCGCGCAACTCGTTTGGAATTTAGCAAAAGGCTTTGCCAAGCAGATAGAGGCACCGGACACATATCCTGAATTACCCAGCGATAAGGCCAAACCTTACATTGAGCCATGGTATGTGAAAGCTAACCGCTACATTCAGCCGAGAAAGGCCGTTCAAGACGAAACAGGAGAAATCCAGTTTCATGTGCCGGAACACCCTATGGAGGTCGTGACGCGCGACATGGGTTTCTGGATATCTGGTATCATGCTAGTTCTAGATAGAGCGGCCAACCAATACCCAAAAACACACTTTCAATTTTTCCTTAAGTTTTCCCTAAAAGATCGTCAGTGTGAACTAAGCATTGAGCGAGATGCTGGCCAAAAATTCACTTTTGATATAGATCATCTTGATGAGGCCAAGCCAGTGTATGAGTATATGGTGCAGATGCTCCAAAAACTTCTGTCTATGCCGCCGTGGAGTACGCTGGAAAAATCTCCAATCGGCTTTGCGCTCGGCACTCAGCATGCCGGGTGAAGTGTGGAGCTAACCACTTAGCGTCAAAGCACGCCGCTTTTTCCAGAAGCCAGTTTCGCGACATTGGCCCCGGCTCCGATGTTTCATAATTCAAGACTTCCGGAAAATTTGATTGCCGCTGCCCGATCAAGGGGTTACGCTTCCCGTAACTTATGACTGAAATTCACCCACAAAACCGCCGTCTCGGCTATGCTCGCGTCAGCACCTACGGGCAAACTCTCGACGCCCAGCTTGAGCAGTTGCGCGCCGAAGGATGCAGCAGGATTTACCGCGAGAAGGTGACGGGCGCACGCCCCGATCGGCGCGAGCTTCTCAAAATGCTCAAGGGCCTCGCGCCCGGCGACGTGGTGACGGTGACGCGCATCGACCGCCTCGCGCGCAGCACCTTCGACCTGTTCGCCATCGTCAAGCAGATCGTGGACGCCAAGGCGCAATTCCGCTCGCTCGCCGAGCCGTGGGCCGACACCGGCACCAGCACCGGGCGGCTGATGATCGCCGTCCTCGGGGGCCTCGCCGACGTGGAGCGCGACCTTATCCGCACCCGCACCGCCGAAGGCCGCAGCCGGGCGCAGAAGCGCGGCCAGCACATGGGCCGGAAACCAAAATTGACCGAGGCACAGCAGGCTGAGGCCCGCAAGCGCCGGGCGGAAGGTGCCACGCTCGCCGAACTGGCGCGCAGCTACGGCGTGGGGAAGAGTACGATTTCACGGTTGTAACAGGCGTGACAGACCGGCTCGTCTTAGCGTGGCGACCGGGATTCGCGGGCTCGACGATTGGCGTCCGTCAGGTCCTTCACTGTTCCGACCCCGAGATTGAACGCCTCCCCAGCCTTGCGCTGATCTTCGGTGTACGGCTGTCGGGCCTTTTCTAACATTTGCTTTAGGATGCTCTCTATGCCGTCAGTCACAATTTCACCCCTTTGTGGATGAGGCGAGCTACAACCGGAATGGGAACTACTAGCCGAGAGGCGATGTAAGGAGAAGTCCCGCTCAGTTCAAGGTTTGAGGCAAACAACGATGCTGACGGTCGCTGGCGGAATTATCCTCGCCATAGCCCTGATCGCCGTATTTATCGGCTTGTTCTTTTTGATGTTGAGTGGATTCCAAAAGAGCCGAACGCTGGGGTGCCTGAGATGATGTTTTTTTGCTCCCTAGCGCTGATCTTGGCCATGTGCGTTTTCGGCTGAGAGCGTCGTTCCCACGCTCGCGCCGCCAGCGATTTTCGAAATTGCAGGTCATTCTATCCTGCCAAGGATCATACCAACGCTTACCGGCCAAAAAACAGAGCATGCAATCTTTAGGGAAAGATTTCCGTGTTGAGGAGCGATCCCCATCACACACCCAGCCCTACCATAAAATAGAAACAAGCGACCACGTACATCATTACTCATTTACCCTTTCGATGAGTGTGGTGCGAGCGGCGCTTTTGACAGCATTTGCGATCACTTGCAGACCTCTTGCCATGCCAAGCAACCGAGACACGCATGAGCGCTAACATCCCGCCCGTTTCCGATTTGCCCTACAAGACGATAGTAGATGCCTGCTTTGACGGCACAAAGGGCATGCATGATTTCAGTACAGAAGTCATGATCCCTCTCTGCAAGGGACTGCTTTCGCGTTCACAGCAGGAAAACGCCGTAATCGACACCTACTACAAGATGACCCTTCTTTTGCGGTCGAGTTTGACGCTGAATACCCTTGACCATTTTCAAACAGTTGCATCGCTTACACGCTCTCTGTTTGAATTGTGGTTGGATTTGAAAATCCTCGCGCAGGACACCACAGGTGATGCAGTAAAGCGCTACAACGAGTTTCCCGAAATCGAGAAGTTTCGGGCAGCGGAGCAGATGGTGAATTTCTCGGCCGCACACCCGCAATCGTGGAGAACGGATATATCGGCGCAGCAGGCTTTTCTTACCGACTCGGGACGGGCGCAGCGGGTTGCAAACGCGAAGGCCAAAACCAGAAGCGGGCGGCTTCCCGAGCATTGGACGGAAAGGAATGTCCGCGCTCGCGCTTGCAGCGTGGGTCAAGAAGCAATGTATGTCGAAGCCTATCCGCTCTTAAGCTGGTACGTTCACGCTGGGGCAACTGGAACAGCGGGAATGAACAGGGCGAGCCTTGAGCGAGTATTCGGATTTTCCCACTACCTGATGCAACGTATCTTTTTGGATGCAACGGCCACCTGCGCCAAGGTTACTAAAATCTCGAAGCTTGGCTATTATGACGACTGGATGAGAGGCATAGAGCTAACCACTGGCAAGCTCATTGCGCAGGAACAAATCAACCTGCTGCGCCAGCGGCAGACGCAACAGACATCGTCCCCATGAAGGTAGACCCGGTCTGCAATTTTCCAGAACGAATTATCCGACTTTTTGACAGCTCCGCGCGCAGTGGCAGACCTGTGATGGCAGACGATTTGCGGCGCGAGGGTTAAGGACGCGGAGGAAATGGAAGGAGCGTTCACTAGCTCCAGGGGCGGAGCCCTGATCGAGGAAGACTGTAAGTTGGGCCTGCGCCTGAATCCCACCTGCATTATCAGCTAGCGGAGAGGGCAGCTTTCGCGTAATGAGCGAAACGGCCAGCGGGATACGGTAGGTGCGTTCGCTTCAGATAATTCCGGACTTTGCGCATGAAACGATACGCTTTGCCGCTGGGGTTGTTGGCGGCGGTCTCGGTCGCCACGCCGGGCCGCGAGGTCCGCAGTGCCGGCCTCGATAATATCGAGACGATCGTCGTGCTCTATGCCGAGAATCGCAGCTTCGACAACCTTTACGGCCGATTTGCCGGCGCCAACGGCCTCGCGCAACTGACGCCTGCGGATTATCTGCAGCGCGATCGCGACGGTTCCGTGCTCAAGGAATTGCCGCCGGTGTGGGGCGGACTGACGGAAAAATGGGTCGTGCCCGCGGTGACCGAGGCGCAGACGCGAGGCCTGCCGAACGCACCCTTCGCGATCGATGATCCGAAGGGCTGGAACGCGCCGGTAACCGTCGTCACGCGCAGCCCGTGGCACCTCTTTTACCAAAATCAGATGCAGATCAACGGCGGCAAGAACGACCGGTTTGTCGCCTATGGCGACACCGGCGCACTGGTCATGGGCTACTATGAACATGCCGCATTGCCGCTGTGGGATGTTGCCCGGCAATACACACTGGCCGACAACTTCTTCATGGGCGGGTTCGGCGGTTCGTTCTTCAACCATTTCTGGCTGGCTTGCGCCTGTGCGCCCACTTACCCCAACGCCGACCAAAGCCCCGCCAAGGAGCTGATCGCCGCCGTCGAAGACGATGGGGTGACCCTGAAGATTGCCGCCGATCCACCGAAATCGACGCTCGAGGGCCCGCCCAAATTTTCCCATGACGGCAACCTGACCCCGGATTTCTATGCGGTCAACACGATGCAGCCGCCCTACCAGCCGAGCCACAACAAGCCGGCGCCGGGAGGCGACCCCGCCTATGCGGACCCGGCAAACCCGACGACGCTGCCGCCGCAAACGACACCGACGATCGGCGACCTCCTATCGGCAAAGGGCGTCAGCTGGGCATGGTATGCCGGGGCCTGGCAGGCGACGCTCGCCGGTGGGAATTCGTTCCCGGTTCCCAATTTCCAGTACCATCATCAGCCCTTCAATTACTTCGCAAGCATGGCCCCCGGCACCAAGGAGCGCGCCCAGCATTTGCGGGACGGCGGGCTCGACGGCGGCGAATTTATCGCGGCCATCGACACCGGCGTGCTGCCGCAAGTCGCTTTCTACAAGCCGCAGGGCAGTCTCAACGAGCATGCCGGCTATGCCGATGTGCTGGACGGCGACCGCCATCTTGCCGATGTCGTCTTCCATCTGCAGAAGAGCGTGCAATGGCCCCACATGGTGGTGATCGTCACCTATGACGAGAATGGCGGGTTCTGGGATCATGCGGCACCGCCAAATGGCGACCGCTGGGGCCCGGGCTCACGAATCCCGGCGTTGATCGTCTCACCCTATGCAAAGCGAGGGTTCGTCGATCATACCCTCTACGAATTCGACCTCGATCCTGCGTTTCATCACCCGCCGCTTCGATCTGCCGCCGCTGGCCGGCCTGCAGGCTCGCGACGCGGCGTTCGCTGCCAACGGCAGCCAGCCGCTCGGCGACCTGACGGGCGCACTCGACCTACCGCCCTGAAGTCCTGAAAGACGTCAGTTCAATTGCGTGCGCAGCTGCTGCAGGATTGCGGCCGCCTGGTGCCGCGTCGTGCCGTCCGGAGCGCGCGCCATATACTGTTCGAATGCTGCCGCGGCAGCGCGCAAATTGCCGAGATGACGATGGAGCATGCCGGCCTCGCCCCACAGTTCGGCGAGGTCCGGCGCCAGCATCAGCATCGTCTCGACGACCGTCAGCGCACGCTCGGGGTTATGCGTCTGCAGCAGTCGTGCCTTGAGATTGTTCTGCAGACGGAGCAGCACGTCGCGATCGGAGACCGCCGCATAGTGCTCGGGTGAGAGCTCGCTGTCATGGCCGGTTATTGCCTTGAGCAGCTCGCGCAGTTCGGCCGCACCGCAGATTTGGCCGCCATGAAACGGGTCGATGATGACCCGTTCCGGGCCATCGGAGAGCCGGACGAGAAAATGACCGGGGAAAGCGAGCCCCGCCATCTCCCAGCCCTGGGCCCGCGCGGCATGGATGTAGAGGATCCCGAGGGCCACCGGCAGGCCTTTGCGGCGGTCGATCACCCGGATCAGATTGGCGTTTTGCACGTCGTCATAGGTCAACTCGTCGCCGGAAAACCCACACTTCAACAAGATGATTTCGTTGAGCGCACGAGCGCGCGCGGCGAGGTCGCCGGCGGCGTCCGGATGTTGGCCGACATCGCGCGCGATCTGTTGCAGATGTTCCAGGTAGCGTCGGAAATCGACGCGCGGGCGCTCGAACGAGGCGAGCGCCAACGCGGCCTCGGCAATCGGCAAAATCCGCCCGCCCAAACCGCCGAGCTCACGCAGATAATGCGCGCAGGTCTCGGGGTCGGAGGTGGCCGGCAGCTCGCTCATTCCTCGATCAGAGTTTCTCGACCTCGACCGCCGTCGCCGGTGCGGCGGCCGGAGCACCCGAAGCCTGCGCCTTCGAGGGCGGCGGAGCCGCCGTCGGCTGGACGGCAACGGGCACGCCAGCCCGGATGTCGACAAAGGAGACGACCCGCTTCACCTCCGGTGTGTTGCGCGCCATCGTGGTAGCCACGTCCAGCTCGGCCTGGGAGCGCGCGGAGCCGATCAGATAGACCGTTTTGTTGACGGTCTCGATCGTGTAGTTGACCGAGCGGATGTCGGCGTTGAACACCAGCTCGGTACGCAGGCGCGAGGTAATCCAAGCGTCCTTCGTGCCCTGCCACGCACCTTCCGGCGGCCCGACCTCGACCTCGTCATAGAGTGCCTTCACGCCAGGCACCCGGCTGGCGATCTCCTTCGCCTGAGCCTTCACCTCCGGGGTCGGCGCCATGCCGGTCAACAATGTTCGCCCCTCATAGACCGTGACGTTGAGGTCGGTCTGCATCGCCGGGTTCGCCTTGATCCAGGCGCTCTGAATATTCGTCTTGATCGAGAAATCGTCAACGCTGCCGCCGACGCCGCGTTCCTGGTTGGCGGCGTAGCCCGTACCCCCGGCCGCGGCCAGCCCGCCGATGATCGCCGCCGGGCATCCGCCGAGCGCCATCGGCAAGGCAAGGATTGCGACAATACCGAAGAAAAGACGATCGCGCGACATCGCTCGGCCCCCCCAGCCAAATGAACTCCGCGTCATTGTGCGGCAAGAGTGAGAGGGCCTCCAACGGCGAGCGAGGGCTCGGCGCCTCCGGCCGCCGCGAGCGGTAGATTTGCTAGTCGTCGACCCGCCAGGCGCCGCGCCAATGGCGCGGCAAATGCCGAGGCGCCAGCAGCATCACATCGAATCGCAGGTCGAGCCCCGAGAGGTCCGGACGTTGGGTCAGAAAAGCCTCGGCGGCGCGGGCAATGCGCCGGCGCTGGCGCGGTGCTAAGGCCGACGCCGCAGTGCCGAGCTCACCCCGCGACTTGACCTCGATGATCGCGAGCACCTTGCCGCGGCGCGCCAGAATGTCGATCTCGCCGGCGGGGCAGCGCCAGTCGCGCGCGACGATACGCCAGCCGCGCAGCCGCAAATGCCACAGACACAGCCACTCCGCGAGCTGCCCGCGGCGTTGCGCGCGCCGCCGCGTGGGCAGGCTTCTCCCGCCGGCCCGCTTCACCGCTTCTCGTCCCGCAGGGCAAGCGCCCGCCGATAGAGTTCGCTGCGCGGCAGCCCAGTCTCGGCGGCGATCCGTGCGGCGGCGCCACGCACGCCCAGTTCGGCGAGCACCGCCCGCAGCCGCCCGTCGATTTCCGCATCGTGGGGCATGCTCGGCTCCGGGGCGCCGACCACGATCACGACCTCGCCGCGCGGCGCGCCCGCGTCGCGAAAATGCGCGGCCAGGTCGGCGAGCCGCCCGCGCCGCATCTCCTCGTGCAGCTTGGTCAGCTCGCGAGCGATGGCGGCGGGCCGGTCGCCGAGGAGATCGGCCATGTCGGCAAGGCAGCCGGCGAGCCGCTCAGCGCTTTCGAAGAACACCAGGGTCGCCGCCAGGCCGGACCAGCCTGCAAGCGCCCGCCGCCGTGCGGCCTGGCGCGAGGGCAGAAAGCCGGCGAAGAGAAAGACGTCGGGAGGCAGGCCGGAGAGGATCAATGCCGCCAGCGCCGCGGACGCGCCGGGGATGACGGTAACCGGTAGGTGTTCGGCGATCGCCGCCCGGACGAGCTTATAGCCGGGATCGGATACGAGCGGCGTTCCGGCATCCGAAACCAGGGCGATCCGTGCCCCTCGGCGCAGCGCTGCGAGGACCGCCGGCCGCGCCTGCTCGGCGTTGTGGTCGTGATAGAGGCCGAGCGGTGTGGCGATGCCAAAGCGGGACAGCAGCCGTGCCGTGATCCTCGTGTCCTCGCAGAAGATCCGCTCGACACCGCGCAGCACCGCGAGCGCACGCAGGGTTACGTCACCGAGATTGCCGATCGGTGTGGCCACCAGATAAAGACCTGGGGCGAGTTCCGCCTCGGCCGTTGCATCCGCCTCCGGACGCAAGGCGACCGAGCCGGCGGCGTCGGGTTTACTCGCCGTCGGCCGGCGGCTAGGTTCGAACCGCCTGCTCCCTTCCCCGACGGAGGTCGCCCGTGCCGTGCCGGTGTCTCGCCCGGTCCGCTTCACCCTTCGTGATCCTTGCTGCCGCTGTGCTTGCCGCTTGCGCGCCGGTAATGGTAGCGGCGCCGGTCCCTCCCCGGCAACCGCCCCCCGGCCCTCTGCCGCCGCCTGCCAGGATCGCCACCCCGGCGCCTGCCGTCTCCGGACCCGTCAAGGTGGCGTTGCTGGTTCCGCTGTCCGGCGCCAACGCCGAGCTTGGTCAGGCGATCCTCGATGCCGCGCAGCTGGCGCTGTTCGAGACCCAAGGCGATCGGCTGGTTCTGGTTCCACGCGACACCGCCGGTACCGCTGATGGAGCGGCCAAGGCGGCGCGGACGGTCATCGCTGACGGAGCGAAGCTGATCCTCGGACCGCTACTCGCCGCCGAGGTCGAAGCCGTCAAACCAATTGCCCGTGATGCTCATCTCAACGTGATCGCCTTTTCGACGGTGACCGCGCTCGCCGGCGGTAATACCTTCCTGATGGGATTTCTGCCCCGGCAGGAAGTCGTCCGCGAGGTCGGTCACGCGCGCGAGCGGGGCTTCGACCGTTTCGCGGCACTCGCGCCGAGTTCACCTTACGGACGCTTAATGGCGGATGCACTGCGCGACTACGCTTCGGCGAGCGGCGCCACGGTGGCCCGCGTCGAGTTCTATGACCCGCGCGCCGATGACACCGCGCCGGCGGTTCAGCGGCTGCTGCCCGGGTCAGCTCCCTCCGCTGGACCATATACGACCCCCGCGGGCGCTCCTCCGTTCGACGCCCTCTTCCTGCCGGAGGGCGGTGCGCGGCTCAAGCAAATTGCTCGCCAGGTCAAGGAGGCGTCCACCGGCACGAAGCCCCCGCAGCTGCTCGGCAGCGGGCTCTGGGACGTACCCGATCTCGGGAGCGAGCCGGCATTGGTCGGCGGATGGTTTGCTGCCTCGCCGCCGGAACTCCAGCGCACGTTCGCACAGCGCTTCCAGGGGACTTATGGCCGCGCCCCGCCGCGCTTGGCGTCGCTCGGCTATGACGCCGCGGCGCTTGCCGCGATGCTCGCGCAGGGCGAGGGCGAGTCCTTCTCGCAGCAGGCGATCCTCCGCCCGAACGGGTTTACCGGAGTCGACGGGCTGTTTCGCTTTACCCCCGGCGGCCTGGTGCAGCGTGGCCTCGCGGTGCTCGAGGTCGAGCCGGGGGGCGATGTCGTCGTCAGCCCGGCACCGGTCAACTTTCAGGATCTCGCCTACTGAGTTCGAGTGGGTCGCCGCCAAACTCCTGCGGCTCGAAGGCTACAGTCGGCAAGAAAAGGCGGCATCTGCGTCGAGCTAGAACCGGGGCGACGCCTCAAGACACCAAACGAAGAAATCGTTGCACATCGGTGCTTCGGTTCCCAGATAAGGTCGATCGTGTTTCGATAAGGGCACGGCACCGAGTGGTGTGCTCACGAGCGGCCGCACAGCGCTTCCCCGAAATTGAAATGTGATTCGACCCGAGGCGAACGCGGCGGGTCGGAATCTTTTTCTTACTTCCAAGGAAGCTCTATGACTACCGGTACCGTGAAGTGGTTTAACGCCCAAAAAGGCTATGGTTTCATCCAACCCGAGGACGGCTCGAAGGATGTTTTTGTTCACATCTCCGCCGTCGAGCGAGCGGGTCTGGGAAGCCTGCACGAGGGGCAAAGGATCAGTTACCAACTCGAGCGCGGCCAGCAAGGAAAGACCTCGGCGGTCGACCTGCAAGTAGCGTAATGCGAACGGCGCTTGGCGACGCTACTCGGCGCCGCCAAGTGTCCCCGCTCTCGGAAGGTGACTATGTCAGAACATAAATTCCGCGTAGGGCAAGCGGTGGAATTCTTCCCTGATCCCGGGGTAGATCGCTCCAGTAGGGGTCGGTATACGATTGTTCGTCTGCTTCCGCTCGAGGGAAATACGCCTCAATACCGGATTAAAAGCGCGCTGGATGGGCAGGAACGGTTGGTACGAGAGAGCCAACTGGGCGCGCGGTAGCTCTGACTTTGGTGGCCTGCGAATTTCTCGATAATCTGATCTTTAAAAAAGAGCAGCCAGCACCGCGTTAAGGCGCTGCCGGCCGGCGGCGGTCGCCGCTAGCCGGTCCTCGTCAAGGGTCATAAAGCCGCCTTCGATCAGCGGCGTGAGACGGTCCCCGAATAAGACCTCGGCGTTTTGGCCGGCGGCGTGTTCCAGTCCCATCCGGTCGACGCCCTCGGCGAGGCGCAGCCCCATCATCACCATCTCCTGGACCGCGGTGTCACGGTCGAGCGCCGTCATCTCTTCGATCCCGGTTCCCTTTCCTTCGACTTTGCCGAGCCAACTCTCGGGCGCGCGCGCTTGTCTTGTCGCGTATCTTACATCGCCTTGGGTGAGACGTCCGTGCGCCCCCGGCCCGATGCCGACGTAATCCTCGTAGCGCCAATAGGCGAGGTTATGCCGACACTCGGCACCGGGCCGCGAGTGATTGGAGATCTCGTAAGCGGGGAGACCGTGCGCGGCGAGCCGGTCCTGAGTCGTCTCGAACAATGCGGCTGCGGTCTCCTCCTCTGGCAGGATCAAGTCGCCCCGCCGATACAGGCTGGCGAAGGCCGTGCCAGGCTCGATTGTCAGCTGATAGAGCGAAAGGTGCTCGCCGGCCAATATCAGCGCCTCATCGAGCTCACGCCGCCAGGCGCCCAAGTCTTGGCCGGGGCGCGCGTAGATCAGATCGAACGAGAACCGCGCAAAGTTATCGGCGGCACATTCGATGGCCGCGATCGCCTCGTTCCGGTCGTGGAGCCGTCCGAGCAGCCGCAGCGCCACCGGGTCGAGCGCTTGGACGCCGAGCGACAGCCGGTTGACGCCGGCCGCGGCAAAGGCGCGGAAGCGCGCCGCATCGGCCGAGTTTGGGTTGGCCTCGAGGGTTACTTCGAGATCCGGCGCCACGGCCCACCGCGAACCCACCCGGTCGAGCAATGCGGCGACCGTCTCGGGCGGCATCAGCGACGGCGTACCCCCGCCAAAAAAGACCGAGCCCACCTCTCGCCCGGGCACGAACTCGGTGTGATGGTCGAGATCGGCAAGCAGGGCCCGCGTCCAGCGCGCCTCATCGACAGCGTCGCGAACATGACTGTTGAAATCGCAATACGGACATTTCGATCGGCAGAAGGGCCAATGAATGTAAACGGCAAGCGGCTCGCCGGCGCTCATCTCAGCGGCCCCGCAAGCAGCCTTCGACCAACTTGGCGAAGGCGCGGGCGCGATGGCTGATCCGATGTTTTTCCGCGGGTGCAATTTCACCGAACGTCGCCTGCCCGCCTGCGGGGGCGAACATCGGATCGTAGCCGAAACCCAGTTCGCCACGCGGCGGCCAAACCAGGCTTCCGGCGACCTCGCCACGGAAGAGCTCGAGATCGCCCTCTGGCCAGGCCAGGGCAAGGACGGCAACGAAGCGGGCGAGTCGGCTCTGGTCGCCGAGTTCACGGTGCACGCGCGCCATGGCGCTGCCGAAATCCTTGGCCGGACCGGACCAGCGGGCCGAATAGATCCCGGGCGCACCGCCCAAAGCCAGAACGACGAGGCCGGAATCGTCGGCGAGCGCCGGCAGCCCGCTCGCTTTCGCTGCCGCCCTCGCCTTCAGCTCAGCATTGGCCTCGAAGCTCTCGCCAGTCTCTTCCGGTTCCGGGATGCCGAGCGAGGAGGCTGCGATCGTATCGATCCGCAACGGCCTCAACAGCGCCGAAATTTCCCCTACCTTGCCACGATTGTGGCTGGCGATCACAAGCCGGTCGCCGGTGAACGAGCGCGGCATCGGTCAGTCGAGCCCGAGGCTGGTACGTTGGGATCGTGTCAGATCGGCGATCCCGGCTCGCGCAAGCCGCAGCATCTCGGTGAAAAGCGATTCGTCGAACGGGGCCCCCTCTGCCGTCGCCTGGATCTCGACGATCCCGCCCGTTCCCGTCAGCACAAAATTCGCGTCGGTATCCGCTTGAGAGTCCTCGGCATAGTCGAGGTCGAGCACCGCACCACCCGCGATGACGCCGCAGGAGACCGCAGCAACGGTGTCGCGCAATGGGGGCGCGGACAACAGTCCGGCGGTAAGGAGACGCTGGCATGCCTGGTGGAGCGCCACATAGCTGCCGGTCACGGCGGCGGTTCGAGTGCCGCCGTCAGCCTGCAGGACATCGCAATCGATGCGGATCTGGCGCTCGCCGAGCCGCGCCAAATCGGTGACGGCGCGTAGGCTGCGCCCGATCAGCCGCTGAATTTCTTGCGTGCGTCCGCTCTGCCGCCCGCGGGTCGCCTCGCGGTCGGTACGGGTCGCCGTGGAGCGCGGCAGCATACCGTACTCTGCCGTGACCCAACCCTTCCCGGTATTGCGCAGAAACGGGGGCACCCGCTCTTCGACCGAGGCGGTGCACAGCACATGCGTGTCGCCAAACTTCGCCAGGCAAGAGCCCTCGGCATATTTCGCGAACCCCGGCTCCAGAGTGACTTGGCGCATCATATCGGCGGCGCGTCCCGAGGGTCGCACGATCTCCTCCGTATTGCCGTTGCCTATCGGCGCGGACGCAGATCTTCGCGATCGGTCGGGCACAAGGCAAGAAGGTCCTCAAACGACGGGACCGCTTCCGAAAGACGGTTCGATTCTCCTCGGAGTCGTCCGCGCGCCTCACGCGCGCGAGGCAAAGAGGAATCAGGACCAAGTAATTGAAATTCCTCGATTCCTGGCCTGGGAAACAGGTGATATCAGGGCGGCAAAAGCGGATCGGCAACAATTTCCGGCATCAGCAGGGCTCCGGTGGAAAGCGCGTCAGGGGCAGGATTGATCATATGGGTTCACGGTTCGTTCGCACCAAGGCCCACCGCGAGAACGCGGTCAATTCGTAGGGCGGGTGGAGCGCGCGGAGGCTGGGCAAGAAACCCCTGGCTGACTGGTTGGGCGGTACGTCCTTCGAGACGGCCGCTTTCGCGGCCTCCTCAGGATAAGGAATTTTCTTAATGCCATCAAAGGTCTACCATATCCTGAGGAGCGCCCAAAGGGCGCGTCTCGAAGATACTCTGTTGGTAGTCAAGCGGCATGATTGGCGCCCAACCTGAAGCGATTGGAGCAGCGTGCTCGCGCCCGTCAAGGCCGCTGCGCGCCGCCTTTGGCGGTGGCCTGCGGCCAGCCTTGACCGGCATTGCGCGCGCTGCTCTGGCGGTTTGCAGGTCGGGACGAAGGGACGGTCCCGTTCGATCGAACAAAGGGATGCGTTTGGCGGTGCCGCGCTCAGACTGGCGCGAAGAGCTTCTTGGCATCGAAATCCTCGTCATGGCGCCACATGGCGTGCAATGCGTGCAGCAATTTGCGCATCAGCGCGACGATCGCTTGCAGTCGGGTCTTTCCGCCGGCGACCAGCCGGTCGACAAAGGCGCCGGCCGCCGGGCAGCAGCGCGCCGCGGTCAGTGCCGGATAGAACAAGGCCTCGCGCAGCCGCTTATTGCCCCGCTTGGAAAGCCGCGGCCGGCGCGCCAGGCTGGTGCCCGAGGTTTCCTCGCGGACATCGAGCCCGGCCTGGGCGACCCATTGACGGGCGGTCATCGGCGGCAGGATGGCAAGCTCGCCGACTACCAAAACAGCGGCCTTGGCGGCGAAGCCGGGAGCGCTGTCGGTGCGCGCGACCAACCGCGCGAGCTCGGGATTGGTCTCTGTCTGCGCCAGCGCGGCGGCAACCAGTTCGTCGATCAGCACCCGATTTTGCGCGATCTGCTGCTCGAGAGCGCGGATCAGCGCGTCCGGCGCCAGCTTGGTGGCGGTGACTGCGTGCAGCCGGTTCTTGGCGCCCGCCACCGCCTTGCTCAGCGCCTGTGCCTCGCGGGTCAGCGCGCGAAAGGCGAACAGCTCGTGCCGAGGCGGCTGCCAGGGCACAAAATCCATGCGCCGGCCAAACTCGCGCAGCATTGCCGCATCAACCGGGTCGTTTTTGCGGCGCTGCAGGATCGCTTCGGCAAAATGGTGCGTCGCCTTAGGATTGACCACCATCACCGCAATCCCCGCCGCCGCCAGCTCGCAGGCCAGATCAAGAAAATAAATGCCGGTCGCTTCCAGCACGACCCGTACCGGAAGCGGGCTCCGGCACAAGGCTTTGATCAACCGACCGCGGCCGTCCGGGGTATTCTCGTACGCCGCAGCCAGCACCACCCGCTCGCCGATCGCCACCAGTTTACGCGCCGCAACATCGATACCGACAATCTCGTGACTGGACATCGGGGCCTCGCCTGCTTCACCATCCGGTCCGGTCCCCCGACCCTGCACCACCGTCGACCGGCCTTGTACACAGGCTCCTGGTGGGCCCTGGGATACTCCTCGGCTTCGACGTCTAGGGCGGGGGGCCGCTCTTCGAACAGGATCATCCTCACCGATGTCCTTGGGACGCAGCGGCCTCCCGGACGGCCCCAATGATCGCTCATCGCAGCCTTCGGCGACATACAAGGACGCAACACCGAGATGCAGCGCTTAGTCTAAATTCTTGCCCAGCCTCGCAGCGCATTCCGCCGTTTGATCGCGGCCGTTCGCCTGTGTCGCTGGTTCGGCACCGCCGGCGCCCTGGCAGGAACTTGTCCTCGATCGAGCGATTACGGAGTCGTTGCGGTTTTCCGCACTAGATTAGCTCAGGGCGCGGCGGAAGCATGGAGAAAGCCTCCCACCCGGCCCGCCGCAGCCCGCAGGCCGGGCAGCCGCCACAGCCATAGCCCCAGGAGTGACGGTGGACGCGATCGCCGCGATAGCAGCTGTGCGTCTCCTCGCGCACCAGCTCGACCAAAGAGCGGCCGCCGAGCCTTTGGGCGAGTTCCCAAGTCGCCCTCTTATCGCGCCACATCAGCGGCGCGTGGATGACGAAGCGGTGATCCATGCCGAGGGACAGGGCTGCCTGCAGCGCCTTGAGCGTGTCGTCGCGGCAATCGGGATAACCGGAATAATCGGTTTCGCACATGCCGCCGACGAGATGCCGCGTGCCACGGCGATAGCCCACCGCGGCGGCAAAGGTGAAAAATAGCAGATTGCGGCCGGGAACAAACGTGTTCGGCAGCCCGCTCGCATCAAAAGCAATCGTCGTTTCGCGGGTTAGCGCTGTATCACTGAGCTTGCCTAGTACGCCCAGATCGACGACGTGATCCTCGGCGAGCGCACGATCCCATTGTGGAAACTCTCGACGCAACCGGCTCAGCACCGCCTTGCGGCAGGCGAGTTCGATTTGGTGGCGCTGGCCATAGTCGAAGCCGATGGTCTCGACCCCAGCAAAGCGTGCAAGCGCCCACGCCAAGCAAGTCGTAGAATCCTGGCCTCCGGAAAACAGCACGAGCGCCCTTTCGGGGATCGTGGCGGGCGGTTCGTGCTCCTCACTAGTCACACACCACGAGATAGGGCGTCGCGAAGCCCGCATCAACAAGATGCGGGCGCCCGGGTTTGGAGCTTCAGCGACGGATCAATGAGGCGCAGACAACGCCCATCACGAAGGCGACTGCCAGGCTTGCGAGCGGACGGTGCTCGATTTGCTGGGATACGGTACCGACAGCGCGATCGCCTTGGCCGCGTAGTTCCTTCGCCATGCCGCGGGCGCGTTCCTGCAGCCCGTGCGCCCAGTCTCCGCCGACCTGCGTCAAATCGCGCATGGCCCGTGATGCCTGGTCGATCCCTGAACGGAGGTTCTCGAGGGCTTCGGTCGCCTCCCGCGACCTCAGGGAGATCCCGTTCCCCCCGCTGTCCGATCGAACAATCGGTTGTCCCTCAGCTTCATGCTTTTGTCCCCACATCATCCTGTCCTCCTGCAACGTCGAACTGTCACCATAAACGCCGGGGAGGCGGAATCGCTCCGACTCCAGAGTGTGCGGCCCTGCTATAGTCCCGACCACCGGTCTCGGAGGTCCCTCATGAGCAGCAATGCCAATCCGTATCTCGCCCTGGGGGTACGGCCGTTCATCAACTGCTGCAGCGTCCGCACAATGCATGGGGGCAGTCTGATGCTGCCGCAGGTGCGGGCGGCGGTCGCCGAGGCATCGCGCCATTTCGTCAATCTGGATGAGCTGATGGAGGCGGCGGGAAAGCGGCTTGCCGAGCTGACCGGGGCCGAGTGGGGTCTCGTCACCTGCGGCAGCGCCGCCGCGGTGGCGTTGGGTACGGCGGCCTGTGTCGCCGGCAACGACCCGGTCAAGATGCTGCGTCTACCGTTCACCGACGGGATGGTCAATCGGGTGATCATCCCCAAGAGCCAACGCTTTGCCTATGACCAGGCAGTGCGAATGATCGGCTGCAACATTGTCGAGATCGACGCCCGCGAGGATCTCGACCGCGCGCTCGCCGAGCCGGTGGCGATGGTCGTACTGCTCGGCAAGCAGGAGCACCTGACGAGCGTGCGGCTGGAGGAGATCGCCGCGGTGGTCAAGCCGCGCGGCATCCCGATCATGGTCGACGCCGCCTCCGAGCACCTCGAGCGGCCGAGCCCGTGGCTCGTTCGCGGCGCCGATCTCGTCGTCTACAGCGGCGGCAAGTTCCTGCGCGGCCCGCAGACCAGCGGGCTGCTGCTCGGGTCGAAGCGGCTCGTTGAAGCAGCCTGGCGCAACGCCTCGCCGCATCAGGCGCTGGGCCGGCCGATGAAGGTGTCGAAGGAGGATATCATCGGCGTGTTGACTGCCGTCGAATATTGGTTCGAGGACCGCGACCCGGCGGGGGAGCGCCAGAAATGGTACGACGATTTGGCGATCATCGCCGAGCGGGTCGCCCGGATGCCGGGCGCGCGAGGCGATGTGATCGAGCCGGAAGGCGTCGATCTGGTGCCGCGGCTACGCGTATCATGGGACCGCTGGCACTACCCGCTCGACGGGCTGGCACTGCGTCAGTACGTGCTTGACGGCGAGCCGCGCATCATGCTCGACGATAACTCGGCGACCGAGGAGTCGACTGTGATCGACCCCTTCCAACTGCAGCCCGGTGAGGCATCGCAGGTCGGCGACGCAATCGCCTCAGTACTGCGCGACGCCGTCAAGGCGTCGCCTGCGCCGCTCCATCCTCCGGCAATCGAAGTTGCCGGTCATTGGGAACTGCGTGTCGACTTTCTCCAAGGCTCGCGAGTGCATTGCCTCGTTATCGAACAGCGCGGCCCCGAACTCGGGGGCCATCAGCGATCTGCCCAGTTCGAGGGGCCGGTCAGCGGGCATTTGAGCGGCAACCAGGTTCAGCTCTCGCTCACCTCGCGCTACGAGGCCAGCACGATCTGTTATTTCTTCGATGGCGAAATCAGCGATGGAAGGATGAGCGGGACGGCGATACTGGGTGCTGCCAGCGACCAGAACCAAGGCGTCGTCAACCGCAGCCAGTTCGGCACCGGGACTTGGTACGCCAATCGGGTCGCTTGATGCTGCCCCGCCGTGTAATGTTTTAGCTAATCCTTGGCGCAGTTCGGGGAGGCGGCCGCGTTCGAGCGAACCCGAGTAGCCCAGGCCCAACTAATTACCGCGCGTCCTCGATATCGAAGTAGAGATTGGCCAACGCTTCAGCGGCGAGCTCTTTTGTCAGCTGCGGCCGCAGGTTGTAGCATTTGCAGGTTTCAACAACCTGTTCACAAATGAACTTCGGCTGATAGTAGGCAAGCCCGAATTTGTTGTTGGCCATCAGCCGATCGACAACGAAATCAAAGACATCGCCGCTCAGTTCCACACCGTAAGCATCGGCGACCGCATCGAATATCTGCCAGTATTCGTCGCGCGTCGGCGAGAACAATTTTATCTTGTACGGGATGCGGCGCAGGAACGCCGGGTCCATCAAGTCGGACGGCTGCAGGTTGGTCGAAAACACCAACAGCTCGTCAAACGGCAAGGAAAAACTCATGCCGGTGTTCAGTTTCAGATAGTCGACCTGACTCTCCATCGGCACAATCCAGCGATTGAGCAGATCATTGGGGTCAAATTTTTGCCGGCCGAAATCGTCGACCAGCAGCATGCCGTTGAGCGCTTTGACGTGCAGCGGCGCATCATAGAATTTGGTGTCCGGGTTATGCTGCAGATCGAGCATTTCCAGCGTTAGCTCGCCGCCGGCGATCGCCACCGGTCTCGCGCATGCGACCCACCGCTCGTCAAATCGCTCGCTCTGCAACCCGCCCTTTCCCGACAAGGTCGCGGCATCGGCCTCCGACACCGCGGGCTTGTGCAGACTGGGGTCGAACACCTTGATGATCTGGCCGCCGACCTCGACAGCGTACGGAATATAGACCACGTCCTTGAAAAGTTTTGCAATGCGGGTAGCGAGGGTCGTCTTGCCGTTGCCCGGTGGACCGAACAGCAGCACCGTGCGGCCTGCGTTGATCGCGGGAAGCAGCTTGCGGTGGTAATGTTCTGGAACGACAAGCCCTTCAAAGCCTTTGCGCAGGGCGTCGGCATCGAGCATTTCATTGGCGATGCGCTGGCGCTGGATCTGTTCCTGAAATGCCGTCAGGCACACCGGTGCCGGTCCGAGATAGAGGTTCTGCTCGAGCGCATCCTTGGCGGCGTTCCGCCCCTGATCGCTGAGCGAATAACGGATCGCAAGGGCGATGCCGCCGCCGACCGAACCGAGCGCCTGCAGGAGCCTTAGTTGAGCTGCGTCGTCCAACAGCTGCTGGACGACACGGTGCGGGAGCTTCATGCGCCCGGCCAATTCCGGCACCGTTTCGCAGGCTTCGAGGTGCATAAATTTCAGCATCAGGTTCAGCAAGCTGCGCGGCGGGATCCCGGTGTCCGACAACGCAGAGGGGATTGGCGGGGTAGCGCGTATTACCGACATCAGCTGCTCGGCCGTCAGCAGCCCCAGAGCAATCAGATTCTCGCCGAGCCGGCCACCCTCGACCCTCTGGCGCTCCAATGCCTCATTGAGGTCGGGGAGGGTCACGAGGCCCATCCCGACCAGCAGTCCGCCTAAACTCATTTCACTGCCTCGGTTCCTACCGAAAGCCGTGCGACATCCACGGCCCGCGCACAATCGCTGTAAGCCACCCGGCGCGATTATCGGCGCGGGTTCTTAACAAAAATGCAACTCGAGCCCGGCGCGATCGAAGAGGGCGCCGAGCGAGGCAGCGACGGGCTATTCTGGCGCTATGATCTCGATGGCGTAGTCTTCGGTCACCGGGTTGGCAAGCAGCTGCTTGCACATCGCCTCGGTTTGCTGGCGGATGCGGGCCGGATCCGTCTCGACGAGCACGATCTCGATCACCTTGCCTTGGCGCACTTCGCCGATCCCACCGAAGCCCAGGGTGGCGAGGGCATTGCCGATCGCCTTGCCTTGCGGATCGAGAATGCCCGGCTTTAGTGTCACTCGAACGCGCACTTTCATGTCTCCGAACCCTGATCAGGATGACCGCCCGAGAGATCTGTTGTGGTCACGAATTACCCATCACATCGCGCCATGGCGTGGCTTGCGGCAGCCACTCGGCAAATCGGAATACCGGACGCCGCTCCGATCCGTCGTGCGCGGGCAGCGCGATCAGCGCACTCGACACGGTGCCGTAGCCGTCGGTCCGAAACCGCATGGCCGTGCTGGCCGGCTCGTTCGGCGGCGCCCGGGTGCTGCCGAGCAAGGTCTGCCACGCGTCCCACTCGTCATGGTCGGGGTCCGGGATCGGCCATGCTCGGAAGGCCGGCAACGCCAGTTCGAGGCGCCGCGTGCCGAGATCGTCGATCTCGCCCGCGGCTATCATCGATAGCCCATCCTTGAGGGGCTTCGGCTCGACCCTCGGGCCGCCGGCATGGCGCAGCCAAAACCCTTCGCTTTCGTCCGCGATGATCAGATTGAATGTGCGATAAGCGTCGGGGTCGAGGTGCGAAAGTGCTTCGGCTGCCGCCCCGGCATCGGCATGGTCGAGCGCCTCGAGCACGAGTTCCCCGCGCGATCGCCGATCGGTGGCTGGCCCGAGCGAGCCGTGGCGGTTGAGCACCGCAGCAGCGACGCCCCAATCGTTGACCCCGAGCCAGGATCCGCCGGCGAGGATGTCGAGCCCGGCTACCAACTCAGGCCGATCCGGCCAGTGCCGGCCGGGGGGCTTCGACGCACGGTTGATCATCTCGTCGCGATTGGCGCCGATCAGCACCGGCCAGCGATGGCCCGGACGGCGGAGGATCACCAAGGTGCACATCTACCCTCCAGCACCGACGCGGCGCGCCGTAGTAAGGTCAACCCCTGCCGCCCATCTATAATGCACCACAACTTCGGGACGAGAAGACAATGAACAGCTTCGAAGCGCGCGAGAAGGAGTTCGAAGCTCGGTTCAAGCACGACCAGGAGCTTCAGTTCAAGATCACCGCTCGGCGCAATCGGCTGCTGGGGCTGTGGGCGGCGCAGCGTCTGGGCCTTCTTGGCGACGCAGCCGAGGCCTATGCGCAGAGAGTCGTCGAAGCCCAGCTGCAGCCCGGCGGCAACAAGAACGTCGTCGGCAAGCTTGCCGCCGATCTGGGCGCCAAGGACCCGACATTTACTGCGGATCGGATCCGCTTCGAAGTCGAGCACTTCGCCGAGCGGGCGAAGCGCCAGCTGATGGCGGAATAGGCGTCAGACCGGCCGGTCGCCCTTGACCGTGACGCGGTGGCCCGAGCGCGTGTGCGGCCAGTAATCCCACATCGCATGGTGCTGCACGCAACGGTTGTCCCAGAACGCGATCGAGTTCTCTTGCCAGCGGAAGCGGCATTGGAACAACGGGTTCGCCATGTGGTGGTAGAGATAACGGAGAATGCCGTCGCTCTCGTCGCGGGGAATGCCGTTGATGTAGCGGGTGAAGCCGCCGTTGACGTAGAGCGCCTTACGGCCGGTTACCGGGTGGGTGCGCACCACCGGATGGTCGGCATAGGGATAGCTCTCCTTGTCTTTGATCCCATAATTGGCGTACTGCCCGCGGTAGTGCTCACCGTTGTGACGCGCAGTCGGCCCCTCGAGATAGGTCTTCATCCGGTCTGAGAGCGCGTCATAAGCGGCATACATGTTGGCGAACAGCGTGTCGCCGCCAAGCGGCGGGCATTTTCTGACGTAAAGGATCGAACCCATCGGCGGCTCGGGATCGCACGAGACGTCGGAATGCCAGCCCTCGCCGTTGGCGCGCGGGCTGTCCTTGTCGGCGTGAATGATCATCAATTCGGGATGGCCAGGCTCGGCCGGTGCCGCTGGATGGATATGGAGTTCCCCAAACCGGCGGCCGAAATCGAGGTGCTGCTCCGGTGTCATGTGCTGGTCGCGGAAGAAGATGACCAGGTTCTCTGCCAGCGCGCGGTGGATCTCGTCCATCTGGCGGTTCGACGGCGCGCGCAGGTCGACACTGCCAATCTCGCCGCCGATGATCGGCGTCAATTTGTCGACGCTGATCGCCTCGTAGGGCGAGTCTTGCGGGGTATACTTAATCCGCGGGCCGCTAAGGCTACGCAGCGAACTCTGCATTCTGGTTCTCCCGTACTGGTACTATTCGCCGAAGACGCGGCGAAAGATCGTGTCGACATGCTTTAGATGATAGGCGGTATCGAACAGGGCGTCGATCGTTGCCGATCCGAGACGGGAGGTAATCCCGCTGTCCTGTTTCAACAGGTCGGAAAAGCGCCCCTTGCCGTCCCACGCGGCCATGGCATTTCTCTGGACGGCGCGATAGGCGTCCTCGCGGCTCATGCCGGCTTGGGTCAAGGCGAGCAGCACGCGCTGCGATTCGACGAGCCCGCCCAAAGAATTCGAGGTTCCGGCGCATTCGCTCCGGATAGACCATGAGCCGGTCGACGAGCCCCGTCAGCCGCGCCAGCGCGAAATCGAGCGCGATCGTCGCGTCGGGGGCGATCACCCTCTCGACCGAAGAATGGGAGATGTCGCGCTCATGCCACAACGCGACGTTTTCCAGTGCCGGCCCGACGGCCGAGCGAATCAGCCGGGCGAGGCCCGTCAAATTCTCGGCGAGCACGGGGTTGCGCTTGTGCGGCATCGCCGAGGAGCCCTTCTGCCCGGGGGCGAAATATTCCTCGGCCTCGCGCAACTCGGTGCGCTGCAGGTGGCGGATCTCGGTGGCGAGTCGCTCGACCGCGGCAGCAACCAGAGCCAGAGCCATGAAAAACTGGGCATGGCGGTCGCGTGGGATCACCTGGGTCGAGATCGGCTCGGGCTTCAGGCCCAACTTCTCCGCGACATGGGCCTCCACCCTGGGATCGATATTGGCGAAGGTTCCGACGGCCCCTGAGATCGCGCAGGTGGCAACCTCATCGCGCGCGGCGACGAGCCGTGCCCGGTCGCGGGCGAACTCCGCGTAGTGCCCCGCAAGCTTGAGGCCGAACGTCGTCGGCTCGGCATGGACGCCGTGGCTGCGCCCGACGGTCGGTGTGTATTTATGCTCGAAAGCGCGCCGCTTCAGCACCGCGAGCAATCCGTCGAGATCGGCCAGCAGAAGGTCGGCCGCCTGCTTCAGCTGCACCGCCAGGCAGGTGTCGAGAACATCGCTCGAGGTCAGGCCCTGATGGACGAAGCGGGCATCGGGACCGATATGCTCGGCGAGGTTGGTCAGAAACGCGATCACGTCGTGGTGCGTCTCGCGCTCGATCTCGTCGATGCGTTCGACCTCGAAGGCGCCGCGCTCCCACACCGCGCGCGCCGCACTCTCGGGGATGACGCCGAGGGCGGCCTGTGCGTCGCAGGCGTGCGCTTCAATCTCGAACCAGATCCGGTACCGGTTCTCCGGCGCCCAGATCCGGGCCATCTCGGGACGGCTGTAGCGCGGGATCATGATAGAGCCGATTTTTGTACCGCGTTGCGATCGTAGCCCAGCCGTTCCAGCACCGCGAGCATGTGCGCCGGTACCGGCGCGGTAATTTTCACCGCCGGCCGGGTCGGGTACAGCGGCAATCCGACCGAGTGCGCATAGAGCTGCAACAGCTCCCGGCTCGCAGGGTCCCCATAAACGGGGTCGCCCACGACCGGGCAACCCAAAGCCGCGCAATGGACGCGCAGCTGGTGCGTGCGGCCGGTGCGCGGCCGTAGCTCGAGCCATGAGCGCCCGGCGTCGACCCCGCGCACCCAATAATCGGTAATCGCGTGCTGTCCGGCGGGATCGACGACCATGCGCCAGCCGGTGCTGCGGGTCAATTTCTTGAGCCCGGTCTCGATCCGGCCTTCCCCTTCAGCCGGCTGGCCCTCGACGACGGCCCAATAGACCTTCGTCACACGTCCGCTTGCGAACAGCGCGCCCAGCCGGCGCAGCGCTTTTGGATGCCGGCCGAGGACAAGGCAGCCGCTGGTGTCGCGGTCGAGGCGATGAGCAAGTGCCGGCGGGTGGGGCAGACCGAAGCGCAGTTGATCAAAGGCGCTTTCAAGATCCGGACCGCCGCCGGGTCCGCGATGCACGGCGATCCCCGCCGGCTTGTCGAGAACCAGGATGAGGCCGTCGCGGTAAAGCAGTCGCTCGGGCAGTGCCGCCAACGCGGCTTCCGGACGCCGTGCCGCGGCCCGGTGTCCCAAGGGTTCAGTGATCGGCTCGGGTAGCGACGATGATCGCAACAGGCGCTTGCTGCCAGGCGCACTCGACACGATCGAACCCGGCGGCACGTAGTTCGATCGTGTGCTCCTCCGCGCCATCGACAAAGCGATCGTAGTTCAAGAAGCAACCACCTGGCCTCAGCAGGCCGTGGATCGCGGGATAGCAGGCGAAGATTTTTTCGCGGCTTCCGAGATTGTGGAGCACGATCGCCGAGACCGCGAGGTCGAACGGGCCTCCGACATCTTGCGGCCAGTTCGGATCGAAAAGATCGCAGAGAGCATAGGTCAGCCGATCAGCGCGTCCGGCAAGGCGCCGGCGAGCCTGGTCGAGCATCGCTGGGGAGTAATCCTGCAAGGTGACCCGAGCCGCAGGGAACTCGGCCAGAACCTCCTCGGTGACGACGCCGTAGCCTGCCCCGACGTCTAACACGTCCAGTTCCGCGTCGCGCGGAAACGGCGCCGACGACAACATCTGCCGAAGCAGCGGCCGCCGCTCGGGATCTCGCGCAACGTCGTGCTCGATCCACCCCGAAACATAGTCGGCCGATTGCCAGTCATGTGGAAAGGGCCGGAAAGTTGCAGGTTCCAAAGGCATCGGGAACCCTCCCTGAGTGTCTCAAACGCGACCACACCGTACTCCCCCTGCTTGCCGCCGTCATCGACGCTGTGGCCTTCGACGACTTGCGGCCGGGGCCAATCCTGAAGCGGCAACTTGACGCGGCCTTGGGGAAACGATCGTGACGCCGGCGAGGACGGGAGGAAACCCGGCATGAACTTGGGCAATTTCCCGTTGCTAAGCTTCCCCTTCGACATTCAACCCGTTATTGGCCGGTTTCCTACCTGTTGCCGGACTTCTGCGGAACTATATAGCAAATACACCTATCTTAACGCCTGTTCGCCCTGTTTTATCAGGTCGAGATCAGGCGTCGCCAACTCCTACACTAACAATCCCGCACCCCGTTCGGGATACCGGATGCTCCTAGGATATCCTACGATTACGGCGATTGAATGGATGTCGATATTTAGGTGTGTCTGCTACATAATTCCGGACTTCCGCTGTCGCGCGTCGAACGAAGCGCCATCACGATGGGCGCTAATCATCTGGCGCGCATTGGATCCGCGGGAAGCTGCCTCCGCGAATGCGGCGCACCAGACCAGCCGACCACAAAAAACCGACCTCGCAATCCACTCATCGGATTCGGCGCGCCGCTCCCCGGCCTTTAGCCTAACGAGGCTCGATCGGATCTGCGCACTATGCCTCGACATTCGGGATCCTCCCGCCCGCCGCCGGCGCGCAAACGGGCCGGGCAGGTTCATTGCTGTTCGCCCGCGGCTTGGCAAAGCCCGCGTTGTTGTCGGCCATAAACGCCGGGAGGAGGGCGCTACCCTCGGCGGCTTCGGCGCGCGCGAGATCTTAGGCGATCTGAAGGCGCAGCCTGATTGCGGCCGAGCCACCGAAATAGCGTGCGAGGAGCAGCGCAGTTTCGGGCATGATCGCCCTCTGCGGACGATCTCACTGATCCGGGAGGTCCGTAGCCGCAGCGCAAGCCGCCGTGTGGACGGAGGGCCCGCGTCTCTAGCTCGTTCTTCAGCACCCCGCCGGGTGCGGCACGGGTCCGGCCGGAGGGCGCGCTTCGACGTTCCAGGCGTGTCGGCAACTCGAAAGTGATCCGCCACGGACCGCCAGCCGAGATCGCCCACTGGCCTCGACCAGCGCCGCGCGAGGCTGTGAAGACCGACCGATGCCAGCCCAGTCAGATCTTCGAGGCGCTCGGGCTCGTCGAGCAACCGGAGCCGTCGCCGGGCCAAGGCTTAGTCGAGGCCGGGAAAGCGGCCGTTGCCTTCCTCCGCAAAAGCGCTGCGTGGACCGGTTGGGCCATGACTTTATCACCTCATTGGGTATGGACCGTTTAACGCTAAAGCGATTAACCCAAGGCGGCCATCGAGCAGTTTATGCTCCGCCCTTTCCCTTTGCCCGATGCACCCGAGACGGTAAGGTTCCACCGCGGATGACGGTTCTTACGACCACCCTCGACCGGCGCTCCGAGGTGTTCGCAGCGAATGCGGCGGCGATGCGGGCGCTTGTCGCGGATCTGCGGGAGAAGCTCGCAGCAATCCGCGAGGGCGGCGGGGCCGAGGCGCGGCGCCGCCATCTCGGCCGCGGCAAATTGCTGCCGCGCGAGCGGGTGCGGGCGCTGCTCGATCCGGGCTCGCCGTTTCTCGAATTCTCGCAGCTCGCCGCCTGGGGGATGTATGATGGGGAGGTGCCGGCTGCCGGGCTCATCACCGGCATCGGGCGGATCATGGGGCGGGAATGCGTCGTCGTCGCCAATGATGCGACGGTCAAAGGCGGCACCTATTTCCCTGTCACCGTCAAGAAGCATCTGCGCGCCCAGGAGATCGCCGGCGACAACCGGCTGCCCTGCCTCTATTTGGTCGATTCCGGCGGGGCCTTTCTGCCCGCGCAGGACGAGGTCTTTCCCGACCGCGAGCATTTCGGGCGCATCTTTTACAACCAGGCTCGGCTGTCGGCGGCGGGCATTCCGCAGGTGGCACTGGTGATGGGCTCGTGCACGGCGGGCGGCGCCTACGTCCCGGCGATGGCGGACGAGAGTGTCATCGTGCGCGGGCAGGGGACGATCTTTCTCGCCGGCCCGCCCCTGGTCCGCGCTGCGACCGGCGAGGTCGTCACCGCTGAGGAATTGGGTGGTGCGGAGGTGCACAGCCGGGTCTCCGGCGTCACCGATCATATGGCACTCGACGACCATCACGCGCTCGGCATCGCCCGACATATCGTCGGTAACCTCAATCGTGGCAAGAGCATTGGGGTCGAGGTCGCGCTGCCGCGCGAGCCGCTCTACCCGGCCGATGAGATCTACGGCATCGTCCCGACCGACACGCGCCGCCCCTATGAGGTGCGCGAGGTTATTGCCCGCATCGTCGACGGCAGCGAGCTCGACGAGTTTAAGCGGCTCTACGGCCAGACGCTGGTGTGCGGCTTTGCCCGGATCTGGGGTTACCCGGTCGGCTTACTCGCCAATAACGGCATCCTGTTCTCGGAAAGCGCGCTCAAGGGCGCCCACTTCATCGAGCTCTGCGCCCAGCGCGGCATCCCGCTCGTCTTTCTGCAGAACATCACCGGGTTCATGGTCGGGAAGAAATACGAGGCCGGCGGCATCGCCAAGGACGGCGCCAAAATGGTGACCGCGGTCGCCACCGCCGCCGTGCCGAAATTCACCCTGATCATGGGCGGCAGCTTTGGCGCCGGCAATTATGGCATGTGCGGCCGGGCCTATTCCCCGCGCTTCTTGTGGATGTGGCCCAATGCCCGGATCTCGGTCATGGGCGGCGAGCAGGCCGCCTCGGTGCTGGCTCAGGTGCGACGCGACCGCGATATTGGCTGGAGTGCCGCAGAAGAGGAGGCATTCAAGGCGCCGATTCGCGCCCAATACGAGAACCAGGGCCACCCCTATTACGCGAGCGCCCGGTTGTGGGACGACGGGGTGATCGATCCGGCAGACACGCGAATGACCTTGGGATTGGCGATCTCGGCCAGCCTGAACGCGCCTATTTCGGGTTTCCCTGGCGAACAGACGCGCTTCGGCGTCTTCCGGATGTGACGGATGTGAGCGTGTTCGGAAAGATCCTGATCGCCAATCGCGGCGAGATCGCCTGCCGCGTGATCCGCACCGCGCGGCGCCTCGGGATCACGACGGCCGTGGTCTATTCCGAAGCCGACCGCGACGCGCTGCATGTCGAGCTCGCCGACGAGGCTTGGCCGATCGGCGCGTCCCCGGCACG
>CAWCOH010000001.1:292500-3706001 GCA_963797115.1 uncultured Alphaproteobacteria bacterium
GGCCAAGGAGGCAAACCCGGCGAACTGAAACATCTCAGTAGCCGGAGGAACAGACATCAACCGAGATTCCGTCAGTAGTGGCGAGCGAACGCGGACCAGGCCAGTGGCCTTGTCGCAAGGTACCGGAAGCGCCTGGAAAGGCGGGCCGGAGCGGGTGACAGCCCCGTACGGGAAACCTGCGGCAGGGTCCTCGAGTAGGGCGGGACACGAGCCATCCTGTCTGAACATGGGGGGACCACCCTCCAAGCCTAAATACTCCTCAGTGACCGATAGTGCACCAGTACCGTGAGGGAAAGGTGAAAAGCACCCCGACGAGGGGAGTGAAAGAGTTCCTGAAACCGGATGCCTACAAGCAGTCGGAGCTTCAGGTGTCAGCAGTCAGGGGTCAGGGGTCAGGATTTTCCTGTTTCCTGACCCCTGACCCCTGGCACCTGCGAGTGACGGCGTACCTTTTGTATAATGGGTCAGCGAGTTGGTCTTGGCAGCAAGCTTAAGCCGCTAGGTGTAGGCGCAGCGAAAGCGAGTCTGAATAGGGCGTCCGCCCCGGATTTAATCCGGGGCACCAGTTGCCGGGATCAGACCCGAAACCGGGTGATCTAGCCATGGGCAGGTTGAAGGTGCGGTAACACGCACTGGAGGACCGAACCCACTACTGTTGCAAAAGTAGGGGATGACTTGTGGTTAGGGGTGAAAGGCCAATCAAACCCGGAAATAGCTGGTTCTCCGCGAAATCTATTGAGGTAGAGCGTCGATTGCTCACCGCCGGGGGTAGAGCACTGGATGGGCTAGGGGGGCGCGAGCCTTACCAAACCTAACCAAACTGCGAATACCGGCGAGTGGAGGTCGGCAGCCAGACGGCGGGTGCTAAGGTCCGTCGTCGAGAGGGAAACAGCCCAGACCGCCAGCTAAGGTCCCCCAGTCGTGGCTAAGTGGGAAAGGATGTAGGACGGCCAAGACAACCAGGAGGTTGGCTTAGAAGCAGCCATCCTTTAAAGAAAGCGTAATAGCTCACTGGTCTAATAGCTGTCTCGCGCCGAAAATGTAACGGGGCTCAAGCCACGCACCGAAGCTGCGGATTTCAGGTGTCAGGAACCAGGAGTTCAGAGCCTGCCCCGGCGAAAGCCGGGGTGCCGGGAAGGGTGCGGGTTGATGCGAGAGAGGGTGGAGCGGGTCGAAGATCTCGAAGTCTTTCGGCGCGCCTATCGGCTGTCGCTGGCAATCCACAAATCCAGCCTGGCGTTGCCGCGGATCGAGCAATTTGCTTTGGCGGATCAGCTCCGCCGGTCGAGCAAATCGATCTGCGCCAACCTCGCCGAGGGCTTCGCCAAGCAGAGCTACTCTGCGGCGGAGTATCGGCGGTATCTGACGGTCGCGATCGGCAGCAGTGACGAGACGCAGCTGTGGCTGCGCTACTGCATCGATCTCGGCTATATCGAGGAAGTCGTGGGACGGCGGTGGATGGCCGACTACGTTGAGATCAGCAGAATGCTGCAAGGTCTCTACGCGAGTTGGTCGCGTCCATCCTGACCCCTGACTCCTGGTTCCTGACACCTGGAGTGGTAGCGGAGCGTTCCGTAGGCCGGCGAAGGTGGCGCGCGAGCGCTGCTGGAGGCATCGGAAGTGCGAATGCTGACATGAGTAGCGATAATGAGGGTGAGAGACCCTCACGCCGAAAGTCCAAGGGTTCCTGCGCAAGGTTAATCCGCGCAGGGTTAGCCGGGCCCCTAAGGCGAGGGCGAAGGCCGTAGCCGATGGGAAGGGGGTTAACATTCCTCCGCCTGCCGGGCCGTGACGAAGGCCGAAAGTCGTTTTCCCTGATTGGATTGGGAGGGCGGCCTGGGACTTCCGGGAAACAGCGCCGGCAACACAGACCGTACCCGAAACCGACACAGGTGGACTGGTAGAGCATACCGAGGCGCTTGAGAGAACGGTGTTGAAGGAACTCGGCAAAATGCCCCCGTAACTTCGGGACAAGGGGGCCCTGCTCCTGGGCAACCAGGGGTGGGGGGCACAGAGTTGGGGGTGGCGACTGTTTACTAAAAACACAGGGCTCTGCGAAGCCGCAAGGCGACGTATAGGGTCTGACGCCTGCCCGGTGCCGGAAGGTTAAGGGGAGGGGTGCAAGCTCTCAACCGAAGCCCCGGTAAACGGCGGCCGTAACTATAACGGTCCTAAGGTAGCGAAATTCCTTGTCGGGTAAGTTCCGACCTGCACGAATGGCGTAACGACTTCCCCACTGTCTCCAACACCGGCTCAGCGAAATTGAATTCTCCGTGAAGATGCGGAGTTCCCGCGGTCAGACGGAAAGACCCCGTGCACCTTTACTACAGCTTTGCAGTGGTGTTAGGGAACCTATGTGTAGGATAGGCGGGAGCCGTCGAAGCCCTGGCGCCAGTTGGGGTGGAGGCAACCTTGAAATACCGCCCTTATGTTCTCTGGCATCTAACCGCGGCCCATGAAACTGGGTCCGGGACCCTGCATGGCGGGTAGTTTGACTGGGGCGGTCGCCTCCCAAAGAGTAACGGAGGCGCGCGATGGTGGGCTCAGGCTGGTCGGAAATCAGCTGTGGAGTGCAATGGCACAAGCCCGCCTGACTGCGAGAGCGACAGCTCGAGCAGAGACGAAAGTCGGCCATAGTGATCCGGTGGTCCCGCGTGGAAGGGCCATCGCTCAACGGATAAAAGGTACGCCGGGGATAACAGGCTGATGACGCCCAAGAGTCCATATCGACGGCGTCGTTTGGCACCTCGATGTCGGCTCATCGCATCCTGGGGCTGGAGCAGGTCCCAAGGGTATGGCTGTTCGCCATTTAAAGCGGTACGTGAGCTGGGTTTAGAACGTCGTGAGACAGTTCGGTCCCTATCTGCCGTGGGTGTTCGAGACTTGCGAGGCGCTCTCCCCAGTACGAGAGGACCGGGAGGGACGCACCTCTGGTGTACCGGTTGTGGCGCCCGCCGCAGCGCCGGGTAGCTAAGTGCGGACGGGATAACCGCTGAACGCATCTAAGCGGGAAACCCTCCTCAAAACCAGGTCTCTTTGAGAGCCGTGGAAGACCACCACGTCGATAGGCCGGAGGTGGAAGCGGGGCAACCCGCGCAGCTGACCGGTACTAATCGCTCGATCGGCTTGATCGCCCAAACATCACCGCCCGCGCGCAGCGCCAAGACCCCGTCCTTGACGGGATCCCGGGACGCCGCGCGGTCCCGCATGACGGCACTTCGCCCCGCACATCACCCCATACCTCACCCAGACCGGACCCCAGGCGGGCGCTTGGCCGGCCTGGTGGCCATAGCGAGGGGCCAAACACCCGATCCCATCCCGAACTCGGCCGTGAAAACCCTCTGCGCCGATGGTACTGCACCTCAAGGTGCGGAAGAGTAGGTCGCCGCCAGGCCCGCCAACCGCCCCAAACTCTCCCTCCTCACCCTTCTACGCCGCCCGATGGGCAGGCACTCGGATCGACTATCGCGGGGTGGAGCAGCCCGGTAGCTCGTCAGGCTCATAACCTGAAGGTCGTAGGTTCAAATCCTACCCCCGCAACCATCGACCCTAATGATTTCTACACAATGCTTAGGTACCGAAGGCGGGCATCCTCAGCCTATGGCCATACCGACATATGTCCGAAAACCAACCGGTCCGCATCCGTCATCGAATCTCACCGAAACGTTAACAAAACGACAAAACGCTGCGTCGACAAATCGCCGAGGCCGGGCCAACCGCCACGGTCTAGACGGAACTTTGACTAGTTTTTGAATTAAGCCGCTGAAAGGCCCTGATATTCATTGTTTCAGAGGTCATGTAATTTGCCAATTTAAGTAGACATACTGAGTTCGATATGATCCTTTCGGCGCATGTATGTGGCCGTCATCCCCAACCGCGGCTCGCCGCCCGCCATCCTGCTGCGCGAGAGCTATCGCGAGGCCGGCAAGACCAAGAACCGAACCCTCGCCAACCTGTCCCGCTGGCCTGTCGAGCGCATCGAGCAACTCCGCGCCGTGCTGCGCGGCGACCAACTGCTGCCCGCCGCTGAGGCGGTGGAAATCGTCCGCGCGCTGCCGCACGGCCACGTGCTGGCTGCGCTCGGCACGGCGCGCCGCATCGCGCTCGACACCGTGCTGCCGCGCCGCGCGCCGCAACGCCGCCGCGATCTGGCGCTGGCTCTGATCGTCGCGCGGCTGCTCGAGCCGGCGGCCAAGCTGGCGACGGTGCGGATGCTGGACCCCGCCACCGCCAGCCATTCGTTGGGCGAGATGCTGGGGCTCGGCAAGGTTGCTGCCAAGGAGGTTTATGCCGCGCTCGACTGGCTGGGCCGTGAGCAGCCGTTCATCGAAGCCCAGCTGGCCCGTCGCCACCTGAAAGACGGCGCGCTGCTGCTCTACGACGTTACCTCGACCTATCTCGAAGGACGCTGCTGTGAACTAGCGCAGCATGGCTACAGTCGCGATCACCGTGGCGCCCGGCCACAGATTGTCATCGGCCTGATGTGCGCCGCCAACGGCTGCCCGGTCGCGGTCGAGGTGTTCGAAGGCAACACCGCCGATCCGGTGACGCTGGCGGCACAGATCGACAAGTTGAAGCAGCGCTTCAAGCTGCAGCGCGTGGTGATGGTGGGCGACCGCGGCGTGCTGACCAGCGCGCGGATCGAGCAGACACTGCGCCCGGCTGGTCTGGATTGGATCACCGCATTGCGGGCGCCGGCAATCAAGCAGCTCGCGGCCGAAGGCGGGCCGTTGCAGCCTTCGCTGTTTGATGATCGCGACATGGCCGAGATCACCAGCCCCGACTATCCCGGCGAGCGCCTGGTGGTCTGCAAAAACCCGTTGCTGGCCGAAGAGCGGACCCGCAAACGCACGGAGCTGTTGGCCGCCACCGAGAAGGAGCTGGCGCGCATTGCGGCCCGCGTGCAGCGCGCGCGTAATCCACTGCGCGGCGCCGCGGCGATCGGCCAGGCGGTCGGCGCAGTGGCGGGACAGCGCCACATGGCCAAACATTTCCACATCAGCATCACCGACGAGACGTTCAGCTTTGCCCAAAACCCTCTCAGCATCGCCGCCGAGGCCGCGCTCGATGGCATCTATGTGATCCGCACCAACCTGCCGGCCGACCAATCTGACGCCGCCGCCACGGTGCGCGCGTACAAAAGCCTTAGCGGCGTGGAGCACGCCTTCCGCTCGCTGAAGACCGTCGATCTGGAACTGCGTCCAGTATTCCACTGGACCGCGCCGCGGGTGCGCGCGCACGTCTTGCTGTGCATGCTGGGCTATTATCTGCAATGGCACATGCGTCGGAGCCTCGCCCCAATGCTGTTCGCCGAGCCCGATCCGGCAGCGCGCGAGGCGCAGCGCACCTCACCGGTGGCCAAGACCGAGCCCTCACCGGCGGCGCGACGCAAGGCCGCGCGCAAACGCACCGACCCCGCAGAGGGCGAACCACTTCCGGTGCACAGCTTCCACACCCTGCTCGGCGACCTCGCCACGCTCACCCGCAACGTCGTCCGCCTCGGGCGCGATCGCCTCACCACCGTCCTCGCCACCCCCACCCGCACACAGCACCGCGCCCTCGATCTGCTCGGCATCGCGCCCACCGCGTAGACAGACCAGCACCATCGCCACAAACGACCTCAATGGTTTGCGCTCAAAACCGGGCAAAGTTCGGTCTAGACACTTAAGCTGATCGATCGGGTCGAGCGGAGCCTGGCAACTCGTCTCGTATTTCAATCTTCAGGGGGCAATTGCAGCTCGACCCCAGGCCTAACAAAACCATCTGATAGGTTACGAAAAAGTCAATCTGGAGCTGCCCGGCTCGCGCACGGTCGGTGAAGCAAGGCTTGCTCCGACGGCGCGAGCTAACGAGTGACGACGACCGGGCAGCCGCAAAGAGGACAGGTGGCGGTCATCGATTGTTCTGAGGGATCCTCGGCGAGCAGTCCCTGCAGCCGGGCGATCAAAGCCGTATGGTCTGATGACCGGCCGCAACGGTCGGCATAAGCTCGGCCGACGGCACTCCCGGGGGTCATTTCCCCTACCTGAAAAGCGTGTACCGGGCTGCCGGCGGAAAGGGCGGCCAATCCTCCGAACCACGCGGCGGTCGACAGCAACAGCCGGCGGCGCTCGTGCATAATGTCGCTCATTGGGGTTTACCCTCGACTTCGATCCGATCAACCTTCTCGGGATAGAAGCAGAGGTAACCGGCAATGCGCGGACAGTCGGGCAGCGGATCAAGATAGGCCCAGACCGCGTCCTCTGCGGCGCGGTCGCCGACCCGCAGCGACCAGTAGGAGGCGGTACCCTTGTACGGGCAGACAGTGCTTCTGTCCGAGCGCGTCAGGAAGTCCATCCGCACGTCCTGCTGCGGAATGTAATAGCGGGTTGGGTGCCCGGTCTCGAATAGGAACATGCTCTGTCGCGTCTGCGCGACGACCTCGCCGTTGAAGGTCACCCGCACCTCTCGCGAGCTCGGCCGCACATCGACGCGCGAATAGGGGTCGCGCGCGTGCCCGAAGATCTCCTCGTCCTCCTCGATCCAATGGTCGACCTTGTTCCAGTAGAAGGCGAGATAATCCCTGATCTGGACAATCTCCGCCAAAGGCTGCTCGTAGCTCCACACGGCGTTCTCGACCCGGCGATTACCGATCTTTATCGTCCAATAGGACGCGTCGCCCTTGTAAGGGCAATGCGTGTGGTGCTCGGTCCGCTCCAGCAGATCCATGCGCACGTCCCGCCGCGGGAAATAATAGACCGGCCGATAGCCGGTCTCGAACAAGAGGCCGGGCTCCAATGTATCGGCAATCGTCGTGTCCGCGACGACGACTCGCATCCGCTTCGGGCTGCTCTCGAAGGCGACGCGATGATCGGGCTTGCCGATCGCTTTTGGCATTTCCATGGTCTTTACCTCCCAATCCCTCACGAACGATCGCCGGCGTAGCTCGTCAGATCGATGAATTCCAGCACCGTGCCGTCGGGATCGTGAAAATAGGCGCGGGGACCGTTGACCACGCCGCCCTGCCGGTCCTCCTCGAAGGTGATCTCGACGCCGTGAGCGCGCAGATGGTCGAGAGCGGCCTGATAGTCGTCATGGGCGACGACGAAGGAATGATGCACGCCGCCGTGGTCGTCGGGCACCGGATTGATCGGCGGCTCGTGCTTGACCAGGATCAGGCAGGTTCCGGCCGCATCGAGAAAGGCCATGCTGCCGCGGCGCACGGTCTCCAAATGCCGGCAGCCGACGACCTCCGTGTAGAAACGTGTGCTGCGTGCGACGTCGCTGACCGGAATGCTGAAATGGGCAACACCTTGGATCGTGATCATTCGAGCCTCCTGTCTCGGGATTGCTTGGTTTACCGGAGTGGGCGGGCTCTGATTCCGTTGGGAAGCGAGGCCTAGAAAACGAGACTATCACGCCATCGCCCAGCCGAGGAGCCTCTCGCATAGCCTGACGCGACCCCGCCCCTTTCAGCGTGATTGCTTCCAGCGCTGCCAAAGCCACACTGCCGCGAGGATCAGCAGCGATCCGACGACGGCAGATACGACATCGCGCAAGGATATCGTCACCTCGTCAAGACCGGGCAAAAGCCCAAGCAGACGGAACAGCTGGCCGCCAACCAGGGCGCCAGCTAAGCCCAGCCCTAAATTCCGCCAGACACCAAAGCCTCTTCGTTCCCGTCGAATGATCAGCCCGGCGAAACTTCCCCCAAGCAGGCCAATAATGATCCAGACGAAGATTTGATGGGCTGGCGGCATCGCCCTCTCCAGGGTTGCCCCGAAGCCGAGCCATCGGCTCCGGGATGCGAAAATCAATCCCCTTATTCGTGCGGAGGCAAGCGATGCCGGACCTTGTCACAGAGTCCGGCTCAGACCAAAGACGCAACCGTAGCCAATTTCTTGGGGTTTCGACCATCTCTAATCGGAGATCTCCTTGCTGTCCCCGTCTTCTCCGCGCCCGTCCCGCGGCACTCATTGCTTTTCTAAATTTATTGCGCATGTAACACTTTACGGCTACCGGCTATGGCCGTGCTCCGGGATGACGGCAACCGGATATGCACATGAGAACGATGGATTTTCACCAAACGCGGTGGGACTGGGCGTTGGAGCGGTCGTTCAAAAAGAGCCCGCCCGACAGTGCGGTCGCCTGCTGGGTCGGAAACCTTACAACCACAAGGAGAAGTTCTGGTGCAGATTTGCTGCAGATGGCAAAAGCGTCACCGCCGATGCAACTCCTTGTTGCGGCGCTGGTGGCAAGACAGGTTGATTTGGCATGGATGGGATAAGTCCCATTTTCATGCCCACCCACGTAGTGGGCGCGATTGTTATTGACCCGCACTCTAGGCCGTGTCCTAATCCTGATGCGGGATATCGGAGGGTGGTCCGATGAGCGAGGCGTTGCTGCGCGACATCGCCGAATACTGTCGCAGCGCCGGCATCGCAGAGTCGACATTCGGGCGGCTCGTCGTGAATGACGGCAAGCTGGTCGGCCGCCTACGGCTCGGCGGGCGTGTCACGACCGACACGGCAGATCGCGTGCGCGCCTTCATTGCTCGCGAAACGCCGCCGGCCGTCAACGGTACGCCGATAGCCGCGCCGGTTTCGCCGATGCCGCTCACCGTGGCGGCTGCCCACAATTTTCGCTTCTACGACAATCGTCAGAAATACCTGCTGTTCGTCACGACCTGCAGCGAGAAGCAGGTCATCGCTCAGCGCGTCGGCATGGAGCTGGCCAACATCCACCCGCGCCCGCCGGCATTGCGCGTGTTCGACGCGGGCATGGGCGACGGCACGGTGCTGGCCCGGACGATGCGGGCGATGCACACCCGTTTTCCGACGATGCCGTTCTACATCGTCGGCAAGGAGTTGAGCGTCGAGGACGTGCGGCTCGTGCTCGAAAAGATGCCCGACCGGCTCTTCGAGCATCCCGCCATGGTGTTGGTCATCACCAATATGTTCTACTCCGAGGCGCCGTGGCTGAAGCCCAACTCGGTGACCTCGGCCACCAGCCTCGTCTGGCACGAGCTTGCGCTGCGCGGGAGCACGGCGCACGAGTTCGAAGAGCAGATCACCGATCTGCAGCCCTTCCTTTCCGAGCACTGGCGCGCCCGCGTCAGCGGCAGCACCGGGAACCCGGTCTATGAGAAGCCGGTCGTGCTGGTGATCTATCGCGACGACCACAAATTCCTGCTCGATCAAGTCCGGCCGCGGCGCGGCTTCACCAACGCCGAATACGATCTGGTCATCGCTTCGCAGCCCTATCGTGCGCGGGCTCCGATCGAGTTCAAGGCGCGCCGGGTGATTGCCCCCTTGGCGCGCAGCCTGGCACCGGGCGGCCGGCTGATCGCGATCCATTCCTATGGGCACGACCCGGGGTTGGAGGTCATCCAGAAGGTCTGGCCCCACGAGGACCCGTTCATCGGCGATCGTCACGCCTTGCTGCGCGCCACCAAGATGGAGCTCGGCAATGCGGGGCGCGACCTCAATTTCGGCGCCTATGCCGATGCCCGCTCGCTGTTTCGCTATGACATGCACACGCTGCCGAGCGAGATCAGCGAGACGATCGGCACCTCGACCTTGTTCGCCGCCTGGAACGCCGCGGTCTATGTGGCGCAGGTCGAGGACCAGCGCCTGTCGGAGGCAATCAGCAGCGGCGCTTATCTCGAGGCGACCAAAGAGGTGCTGCGGATCCATGGCGGGTTGTGGTTCTGGGACGAGTCCTACGTCATTTCGCGCAAGCGGGGTCTAGGCTGATGAGCGCGATCACAAAATCACCCGAAGCGCCTGATCTCATCCCGCAGCGACACCGGGCGGCGGAGCTGGTCGCCGCGTGCTCGATCGAGATCTCGCCCCGCGATGACTTCGCCGGAGAGCGGCTATGCGAGCTGCTCGCGCCAGGCAGGAGGCTGTTCGTCAACCATCCGGGGAGTGTGACGCACCACGACATAGTCGCTGCCTGCGCCAGGCTGCGGCGCGCCGGTTTCTCGCCAGTGCCGCATATCGCGGTGCGCCGGCTGGCGAGCTATACCCAGGCGAGCGACTTCCTGCAGCGTGCGGCGGGTGAAGCAGAGCTACGGAGCGCCCTCATTATCGGCGGCGATCTCGATTATCCGGCTGGTCCGTTTGCCGACAGCTACGACCTCTTGGCCTCCGGCTTGGTCGAACGCCATGGCCTGCGCAAGGTCGTCTTCGCCGGCTATCCGGAGGGCCACCCGAGGATCGCCGTGCGCACCCTCGATAAAGCGCTGCGGGCCAAAGTGGAATTGGCGCGCACGCAGGGCCTCGACGTGTCGCTGGTGACCCAATTCGGGTTCGACTCCGGGCCGGTCCTCCGCTGGATTGCCCGGTTGCGAGCACAGGATATCCTTTGCCCGGTGCGGGTTGGCATCGCCGGCCCGGCTACCGTGGCGACCTTGGCGAAATTTGCAGTCCGCTGCGGGATCGGCGCGTCGCTGCGCGCTCTTGCCCGCGGTCATACGGCCTTCGCGCGCATCCTCGCAGAAGCCGGCCCGGACGGGCTGATCAGTGCGCTGGCGACGGGGGAGGATTCACGCCGGCCGATCGATGGCCTGCACATCTTCACCTTTGGCGGAATCCGCCGGACGGCGGAGTGGATCGGCGGCTATTTGTCGAGCCAGGCGTCTTCCATGCGCCAGCCGTTGTAGATGCTGTTTACCATGATTGTGAAACCCTTCACCTGGGGCTGCCAGCAGGTCGCGGCGCGGTAAAAAAAGAGGATCGGCCGGGCGCCGTCCTGCTGCAGCCGCCGGTCGATCTCCCACACGAGCTGCTTGCGCTTTTCCCGATCGGCCTCCCTCGATTGCCGGTCGATCAGCTTGTCGATCTCCGGGTTGCAGTACCGGGTGATGTTCAGATCCGCCCCGCACACATAGCTCGTGGAGAAGGTCGGATCAGGATCGTCGATGGCGCTGGCGCCAAGACTGAGGCCGACGGCATAATCCTTGCGCAGCAGTTTGGGCAACCATACGGCGCTGTCGACCGGGTCGAGTTCAGCGTTGATGTGGATCGTCTTCAGTTGGTCGATCAGGAGGATCGCCGGGTCGCGGGAAATCGGAATATTGCGGGCCGACAGCTTCACGGCGAGCGGGTGATCGGCTCCGAAGCCGAATTTCTCCATGATCCCGCGGGCTTGCGCGCGCCGTTTCGCGACGTCGGGATCGTAGCCGGGCAAGTCTTTCAGCATCTCCGGGGGAAGGCCCCACACCCCGGCGGGCGGCGGCAGCAGGGCGCCGCCGATATCCCCCTGGCCCTCGGCCATGATGTCGATGAAGGCCTGGCGGTCGAGGCTCAACGCCATCGCTCGGCGGATCTCCGGCTCGTCGAAGGGCGGGATCTCACGATTGACGATCAGGCTTCGGCTGGCGTTGAGCGGCGCCACCTCGCACATCGCTTGCGGCGCCTGGGCCTTGAGGTCCCGCAACAATGGCATCGCGACGTCATAGGGCCAGGTCATGTCGAATTTGCCGGCGGCGAAACCGAGGATCGCCGTCGAACGGTTGGAGACGATCGTGTATTCGATGCCGTCGAGATAGGGCCTGTCCTTCTTCCAGTAGTCGGGGTTGCGCCTGATCTTGATCCCTTCGTTCGGCTTGTACTCGACGAATTTGAATGGCCCGGTGCCGATCGGATGGGCGCGCATGTCGCGCGGCGAGACATGGCAGGGATAGACCGGCGCCAGTCCGGAGGCGAGCAAAGCGAGCAGCGCCGGCTGCGGCTGCTTCAACCTGAAGGTAATCTCGAAAGCGTCGTCGCTGGACACCTCCTCGAGGTTCTCGTACCAAGCCTTGCGCGGATTGATGCGGAGCTTCTCGTCAGACTTGCCGGTAAGCAGGGCCCAGGTGCACTTGACGTCTTTGGCGCTGAACGGCCTGCCGTCATGCCATTTGACGCCTTGCCGAAGCCGAAAGCTGAGCTGCGTCCCGTCCTCGTTCCACGACCATTCCGTCGCGAGCTCCGGAACGATCCCTTGGAGGCTGTTTTGCGCCACATGCTGATCGTAGAGGACGAGGTTGTTGAACACCGCCATCATCGGCATCGAGGTCGACAAGCTCGCCTCTTCGAGGATCGACATGCTGGCTGGGCTGTCGCGATGGTAGATCTTCAAGATGCCGCCCGACTTCTGCGCCGAAGCCGAATTGGCGGCGCCGAGGACCGACAGCAACAAGCTCGCTGCGATGGTTGCGCAAAATTGCATGTGCGCTTGTCCCTTGATGCCCGGTAGCTTGGCTCGAAGGTTAGCACGCCAACCAGGCCGAGCTATGAATGTAGTTAAGACCAATGACGGTGGATTTCGACTTGAATCGCGTGCGTCTGGCTGCCGTCGTGCAGGAACTTTCCAGGCTCGGCTCCCGGCACGACTTGGCGATGTCGGCGTTCAAATTCGACGAGGCGCGAGAGCTGCAACAACGGATTGCTGTGCTCGAACGGGAACGGGCCGAGCTCGCTGAGGCGTTGCCCGCCGCCGCACCACCACCCGCTGCGGCACCCGTACCGGTCATGATCCGGCCCCGGCGGCCGGCGCCGCGCCGTCATTAGATCGGCTTACCGCCAGAGTTGGCGGCTGGCGAGCGCCGCACCCTGTGCCAATGCGTCGAGCTTGGCCCAGGCGATGTCAGCGTGGACCCGGCCGCCGAGCCCGCAATCGGTCGAGGCGATGACCCTCTCGCGGCCGACCAGATTGGCAAAGCGCAGGATGCGCTGGGCGACGAGCTCGGGGTGCTCGACGACATTGGTGGCGTGGCTGACGACGCCCGGTAATATCAGCTTGCCGTCGGGCAATTTGACGTCTTGCCAGACCTTCCACTCGTGCTCGTGGCGGACGTTGCCGGCTTCAAACGAATAAGCTTGCGCGTTGATCTCCAGCATCACATCGGCGATGTCGCGCATCGGGATGTCGGTCGTGTGCGGTCCGTGCCAGCTGCCCCAGCATAGATGAAAGCGGATGCGCTCTTGCGGCAGCCCGCGGATTGCGTGGTTGAGTGCCTCGACCCGCACCATCGTGAATTTCTTATAGTCTTCGACCGTCGGCTCGGGATTGACCAGATCCCAGTTTTCGGCGATCGCCGGATCGTCGAACTGCAGCACGAGGCCGGCATCGAGGATCGCCTTGTACTCCTCGCGCATCGCTTCGGCGCAGGCATAGACGAATTCCTCCTCGGTCTTGTAGTAGGCATTGCCGATCCGCGAGCAGCTGGCGGGACCGACCGAGGTCATGAAGCCCTCATCGACCCCGACGGCGGCGAGCGCCGCCTTGAAATTTGCGATATCGGCATTGATCGCGTCGCGGCCGATATAGGTCAGCGGGCCGAGGCAGGTCGGCGCAACAGGTCTAATCCCCATTGACGTTCCGGAATCGGGATCGGCGTAGGCCGCGGCGAATCGCGCACGATCACGGCGGTCGGCGAAATTGGTCAGTACGACCTCACCCGGACGCGACCGCCGCGGCGTCGCGTCGTACTGGCTCGGCCCGCCGAACTCGAGCCCGCCCAGACGGGCGAAGGAATAGCTGCGCCATGCGCCGTAGTTGACGCGCTGCCCCGTCGACTTGCCAAACTCGCCGTCGCCCGGGATGTCGATGCCGAGGTCTCGCTGGCGGCGCACCGCCTCGGTCACCGCCTTGCGTAACTTTTGCTGAAATAGATGCTCATCGCTCGCGTCCTCGGCCTCGCGGGCGCGGTTCGCCTCGATCAGCTGCTCAGGGCGCGGCAGGCTGCCAGCATGACTGGTTAGGATACGGTCGGAGCTGATTCTCAAGATCGTGCCCCCCAAGGACGGCGACTGGCGAGCGCGGCACCCTGCACCAATGCGTCGAGCTTGGCCCAGGCGATGTCGGGGTGGACCCGGCCGCCGAGACCGCAATCGGTCGACGCGATGACCCGCTCGTGGCCGACCAGATTTGCAAAGCGCAAGATGCGGTCGGCGACCAGCTCGGGGTGCTCGACGACGTTGGTGGCGTGGCTAACTACACCGGGCAAAATCAGCTTGCCGTCGGGCAATTTGACGTCTTCCCAGACCCGCCACTCGTGTTCGTGGCGAACATTGCCGGCTTCGAATGAATAGGCCCGGGCATTGACGGCGAGCATCACATCGACGATGTCGCGCATCGGAATATCCGTGGTATGCGGGCCGTGCCAGCTGCCCCAGCAGAGGTGGAAGCGGATGCGTTCCTGCGGCAGCCCGCGCAATGCGTGGTTCAGCGCTGCGACGCGGACCATCGTGAATTTCCTGTAGTCTTCGACACTGGGCTCGGGATCGATCATGTCCCAGCCTGTCGCGGTCGCCGGATCGTCGAGCTGGAGGACGAGGCCCGCATCGAGGATGGCCTTGTATTCCTCGCGCAATGCCTCGGCGCAGGCGTAAAGGAACTCCTCGTCGCTCTTGTAGTAGGTGTTGGGGATCCGGTAGGCGCTGCCCGGGGCGACCGCCGTCATGAAGCCTTCTTCGATGCCGGCCGCCTTCAAGGCCGCCTGAAAATTGGTTATGTCGGCCTTGATCGCTTCCTGTCCGGTATAGGTCAGCGGCCCGACGCAGACCGGCCCGGTCGTCGGCCGAGGACCCATGAACACGCCCGAGACAGGATCCGTATAGGCCGCGGCGAACCGCACGCGATCGCGCCGATGAGCTGCGTTGGTCAGTACGATTTCGCCGGGGCGGGCAGAGGGTCGCGGGGTCATGTGATCGAGGCTTGGCCCGCCGAGTTCGAGACCCCCGAGGCGCTGAAATGCGTAATTCCACCACGCGCCGTAATTCACCCGGCTCCCGACCGACTTGCCGAACTCGCCGTCGCCCGGCACGTCGATTCCGAGTTCCTTCTGATGGCGCACGACGTCGCCGACCGCCGCGTGCAGCGTTTGGCGAAAGGTTTGCTCATCCGCCGCCTCGCCTGCCTCGCGCGCGCGGTAGGTCTCGATCAGCGCTTCCAGGCGTGGCAGACTGCCGGCATGGCTGGTGAGGATGTGGTCTGAACTGCTCCTCATGGTCCCTCCCCGATCGCTTTATCTAGGCTAGCGTCCGAAAATCAGCGGGCCGAACCATCGCGAAACGGCTCTTTTTATGTCTCGGCTACTATATTCCCCCACATGCCCGAGGGGAGAAGGGGAATGCTGTTTCGGCTGAAGGTCATTCGAGACCTCGTCGAGAAGGTCGTGATCGGCGAGAATGCAATCACGATCAGCGTCCGGCGCGTCGCACTATCGGGCGGAGCAGTCGCGCCACTCTCATCAGAGAGCCCGAGCGACAGCCCAATCGCGCTTACAGCCCCTGTCGGCTTCAGGCGCCGCGGTGTCGAAATGAGGCTGGTGCTGCCGGCAGTGGCGATCCAGAACGATCGCTCGCGATGCGACCCCACGCTGATCAAGGCGATCGCGCGCGGCCGAGCGTGGGACGCGCCCGATCGCTGCGGGAATTGGCCGCGCGCCACGGCATCACCCGTCGCTATGTCCGGCGCCTCGTCGACTTGGCCTTTCTCAGCCCCGAGGGGTGGAGGCGATCCTGCGCGGCCGGCAACCGGTCGAACTCACCGCGACGCGTCTGACCGAACTCGATCTGCCGCTCGACTGGACCGACCAGTGCAGCCCGCTGGCGAGCCGTTAAAGAGCGACCCTGGATAGAGGGTGTCCAGGCCAAGGCCTGGCATCTTCTCATTGAGCGTTTGGTTTTCCCGTAGGGGGGAACTGGGGACTGCATCAACGCCCGTCAGAGAAAAAGGTCAAAGGGGAGCCGGTTAGAGCCCAGCATGTTCTGTTCTCTAGTCTCGTCCAGGCTTACATTCGCGGCGAAAGCCGGTCTTTTTGGGCCTGTAGCCCGCGAAAGGCACCAGTGAGACAGACTGGCTGGCGGAGGGAGCCGGATTCGAACCTTCGGTTCCGCGTAAACTGACGGTTTCGAAACCGCCTTCCGAGCGACCGGCAAAGCCGCCGAGTGGTCGACCTTGTAGACGCTCTGCGATGCGCGATTTCCGGCTCGGAGCTGCGTACCAGGTGCAGCAGAGCGGTTTGGTACTCACGTGGAGAAGCCAGCCGGCGGGGAACATCATGCGGCCCGATCGCGCCGTGCAACCCAAGTCAGGAAGCCCGTGGTGGGGTCTCCCGTTACGAACATCGCACCAGCTGTATTATCGCTCGCGGGATCCCTTTGCCGCCACTCGTTCGATTACAATCCGGTTAATGGCCGGCATCAGCGCACAGACGTGATAACGGACAAGGCCGGGCAGGTGGGTTCTCCACCCCACCTCGCTTGCGCCCGAGAAAATCACTGGCCGGCATCTACGGAGATCGCCGTCGACATCTGGTGTTCGCCACCTGCGGCAAGCCGCACCTCGTTGTCGGCGACGTTCCCGGTTTCGACGCAGATCATGCCGCGCCACATAGGGTCGCCTAGATCGGCCATTGCCGCGCCTTTCTCGGCCCAAGGGTTCCACACCACGGTCGATGCGGCGCCGTGTTTCTCGATCAAAACGCGGCGGCACCACCGGCCATCTTCAATGGCGCACCGCGCCGGCGTATCCAGATATACGCGGTCGGTCTCCGCCCCGACGGTGACGAGCGGCGCGGTCTCCTGCTTGCGCCGCGCTCCTTCGGTCTTATCGACATAGGTGGTGCCGGCGAGCCCAGAGATCGCCACGGCGGTTACATCGGAGACGGCGAAGTAGCTGTGCAGCGCCTCCTCGAAAGTGATCGGGTGCATCGCGTGGTTCTGGACGGCGAGGCGCAGTGACAAGGTTCGCGCGAAGGTCACGGTGTAGATCGCATGGAACGGCTCTGGCCAGAACTGCGAGCCGACATCATTGTCGCCGAGGCCGAAGGTCAGGGTCAGCAACTCGGTACCCGCGGTCTCGACCCCGTCTAGATGCCACGTCGCGGTGCGCGCGAACCCGTGCTGCGGCGCCGACGGCGCGCGCCGGTTGGACCCGAACCACGGGAAGATGATCGGGATGCCGCCGCGGACCGCCTTGCCCGGCGCCAACACGGCGTTGGGGCTGGTGAACAGTATGGGCCGTTCGCCCGGCGGCTGCCAGGCGGTGACCTGCGCCCCCTGCAGGTACAGCTCGCCCGCGATTCCTCCGAGCGAGATCGCGGCCTTCACCAGTCCGCCCTCCGTCTCGAGGAAGTCGAGGACGCCGGCGATGCCGAATTCGGCGTCTAGTTCCTTGGCCCGGATCGCAGCCTCCGTGTTTGCCAGCGATGATCGCCGATTGCAGCCATCGCAAAACCAGCGCGCGTAGTCGGGTTCAGACTTCGGCAGGTCAGGTTCGCGATGGATTCGCCGCTAAAGCAAGGTGATTTCGAACTCCGACCTATCGTCGTCACCTCGCCGCGGCACGCGATAGCTTGGCGCTCCGGTTATGGGTTAATTTGCAAGCCAAGTCGAGGCAACCGAAGCCGCCTTCCGCGCCGAAGCGACAGTAACGCGGAGAACCGGCAAGGGCGAGAAGACACCGTCGTCAGATCTCCCCGCGCAGATCGAGTGGCCGGGGTCCGTCATGGATATTCTCGACCTGCGGCGAGCCAACGACCCAGGCCCTTTCCCGTTGACGGCGCCGCTACCGAGTTGCGGCGGTAGCGTCCGAGGCTTCGAACCTGTCTGCAGTTCCCAATCGACCGCTCGCCGGCATCGAGGTTATAATGCCTCATGCGGATTGATGCCGATCCGGCTGAGCGCAAAAAGCATGTGAGCCGTCACCGCAAAGGATTCTCAAGTTTTGCGCGTTTTCCGCCGCGTCCTGCGCTTCACAGCGGGTGTTCGTACTATCCGCGGCTGCGATCTCGGGGCGGGGAAGCATCTTGTCACCGTCGCCGGGCTCGCAACGCGGCCGATCGGTACGGGTCAAGGGCCGACTGGCGATCCGTTGTGGCGCACGCGTACTCATGTTGAATGGGACGCGGTGTTGGGTCTTGGCCACAGCCCGGGAGTAGCGGTGCCATAGACCACTGTCCCTAGGCGCCTCGGTCGCGAAATAGTTGATCAAAAATGTGGTCGGCACCCCGCGCTTGTGCGAAAGTAAATGCCACTAACCGCTTTTTGTTCGGCCGTGACGGTGTCTCGCCGGGTTTGTATCCGAGATCGTGGTCTGCTTCGGACCACGCGTGTTGAAATAACGTTTTGATCTGTAATTCGAAAAAGCTCGGGATCAAAGCTTGATCCATGTCGTTCTCAATGACATCGGTTGGCAGCACCAACACTAAATGATGTCCGAAATAACCAAACTCAAATTCCGAAATCAGGAACCGCCTTTTGGTATTCAATTGCTCTGAAAAAATTTTCACCTGTGCGTCAATTTGTTCGACGTCTGATTTGTAGAACACCACTATGCGGGCGCCAATCTGGTCTTGAATTAGATCGAGTGGTTCAGCGTATTTCAAATTACGGTCCAGGCGGGTGCTGGCCTTTTTGAGAAATCGATCAACATCTTTAGCTCGCGCCGTTATGCGGCCAATCCTCGGCTGGCCTTTCATTCAGTTCAAAATATGGGTCCCAAGAGCATCAGCCAGGCGCACGAGGACGCTCTCGTATCGGAGCTTATAAGCCGCTTCCAATGCTTCAGTTTTGTCCGTTTGAGTTTCTCATTGACGACCTTGCCTTCCGCAGTAAATCGTACTTGTCGCTGCTTTCTTCGTCCACCAGCTCCTTTCGGAATACCTCATTAAAATTTGACGAAGGAGCGGTTAAAATCCCCCCATTGCTTAACTCCACTGACTTGAAAGCGATGAAGGCTCGAAATTCAGTCAAGTCAAATTCCAAGCGTTCTTGCCCTTAGTGTCTAAATCTGAATCGGAATGGTTGTATTGTATCGTAGATACATTGTGTAAGGGTCAAGCTAATCTCCTGACAAGAAGCTGTACAGAGGCGATGTAGACCCATGCTTTGGCGCTCGCAATCGAAGCCTCGAAATCCTTGGCTAGGCGGCGATTTCGGTTGAGCCAAGCCAGGGTTCGTTCGACGACCCAGCGCCGCGGCAGCAATTGAAAGCCTGCAGCGTCAGCGGCGCGTTTGACGATCTCGATGGTCCACTTGCCGAATTTGGCGAGGGCGGCACCCAGATTGGGGCCGTTATAGACGCTGTCGGCGAACAGGTGACGCAACCAGGGAAACAATTGGTGGACGGCCTCAATGACCAGCACGGCACCATCGCGATCTTGGACATCGGCGGGGTGCACCTCGGCACCGACCAGCAGACCGCCAGTGTCGGTGACAATGTGGCGCTTACGCCCCCAGCCTTCGCTGGGGCAGGCTCTTTGACCTTCTTGGCGGCATCATAACCACGCGGCCCACCGCTCTCGGTGGTCTTGGCCGATTGACTGTCGATGACCCCGGCCGATGGGCTCGCTTCGCGCCCCGCCGCTTCGCGGGCCTGCAGCAGCAATGCAAAATTGATCTTCTCAAACAAGCCGTGGTCTCGCCAATCGTAGAAATAGCCTTGCACGGTGGTAAACGGAGGAAAGTCCTTCGGCAGCATCCGCCACTGACAGCCGCTTCGCGCCATATACAAGATCGCATCCAGCACCGCCCGCAGCTCGGTCTCGCGCGGTCGGCCCAAACGCTTTGCTGCCGGCATATGCGGCTCGATCAGCGCCCACTCGGCATCCGTTAGATCGCTTGCGTAGCGCTGTCCCTCTCGCTCATACTTCCGACGAGTGATTTTGGTCCACATTTTGTGCCTCGATGATTGTTTTGCCACAACCATCATGCCACAACCGACTGAAATCACTCAATTCATTTTCGGTCGGCCTCTAAGCGCGGGGTCTTCAATCGGCCGGCGATCGCGACCTTGGCAACTTCAGAGAGCCGGAACCGTTCTTCAAAATCGTTGAAGCAAAGCCTTTGACCGGCAAGCCCGTTCGCAAGTGTCGCGGCGGCTATAATCTCCTGCTTGACCTCTAGGTCAGAGTTTTTCGCTGCGTCGCGCAACGCTGTTGCCGAGCGGCGCGTCCCTGCTGCGGGAGTTACGGTAAAAGAAATTACGCTGAATTTGATCTTCACCAAAGCGACGCAGCAGCAACGGCAGGGGGTCTGCCATTGCTTCCATGACGCCCTGCATCAGAACCAGAGCCGAAGACCTCCTTCGCAGTGCACGGCGGATGCCGGACCTCGACAAAATATCGCTTCTCGGGTGATAGCTGCCTGACGCTGTGGGGACTATGCCTGCCTGTTCGCCCGGAAGACCCAACTTCAGCAGGTCCAATCCGCACATCCGTGCTGCTCCCAAACGCATGAAAAATCTGGGATTGCACTCAAGCAACCAAAACCGGCCTGCCTCGTCGAACCGGGCATCGAAATTTGCAATCCCGGTGAACGAGGTCGACCGGACGATCGCTGCGCCGATGCGGCGAAAGCTCGGCATATCGGCGAATTCGGCCGCATCCCGCTCGCCGCAAAAGAACGTGCAGGAAGCTACTACCCTACCATCGCGCGCGAAAAGGCCCATGCCGACATCGCGCCCGCGAATAAACTTCTGGACTACGACATCTTCGCCCTGGCACTCCACATCAGAGACAACGTCTCGCAGCGCGCCAGCAGACCCAACGATTCGCATCCCGATGCTGGCCCACTTTGCCACAGGTTTGACGACAGCCGGAAGGCCGATCTCGTCCGAGACCCGATCCACGTCCAGCGCCGTACCCCTCGAGAAAAACAGAGTCGGCGGCGCGTTAAGCTGTAGCTTGTCGCAAAGAGTGCGGAACGCCCATTTGTTGTTCAAGCGCTCGAGCACTGCGCGAGGGGACATTGGAAATGGGGCAGGCTCGATTTCGCCGCGTATGTCCGCCAGCAAACACAGGCCCTCGACATCTGAGCACATCACCAGATCTAACGGGCCGTGCGCATTGTGACGGTTGATGGCATCAATCACTGCCGTCTTCTCGGCCAGAAGGTCGCCGGCGTAAATGACGCCGCCGATAAGGCGCGATAAGCGCAGCGAGCCCGCCGTCTGTCGGTTACAGATTAACAGAGGCTTTATGTTGTTGGCTCGCAGTGTGTAAAGTTCGGCTTAGAGAGGGCGGAGACGATGTTCTTGTCTACGTCTTCACATGAAGAAGCCCGCGAAATCTGCGACTATTACAACTTCCTCGCGCTCTCCGCCGTTCCGCAACCTTCCGCCGTCGCCAGGATAATCTGCGCCCCCCAGACATTATTCTGCGGGCTGAGCCGATCCGCCACGACCGATGCCAATCCCTGGTGGTCCACGGCACGCGCTTCAATGCCGATCCCCTCGCGCATGCCGCATCATCCCATACGACACGCCCGTAAGGCATCCGATGGTTGGGTCGTGCCGCTAGTCTGTGTGTATAGAGTTATTGTTATTAAGTATGAATCCGCGTAAATTACCGACAAAATTTGTTGCGTGTTTCTTTTTCACCTAGTACCTTCAACGATGCCTTTGGGATAATTGTTACAACTTGTGCTCTCGCACCGAATTGAGAGCATCCGGATAATAGAGAATACCTTTAACCGCGCACAAGTAGTTGCTGAGTGAGGGAGATATAGGATGAAATTCTGGCGGCTACTTCTGGGGGCTTTGTTCACAGCCAGCATGGCGGCCGCCGGAGCCGCTTTGGCGTCTGTGGTTTCGGTGAACGCGTTATCGGGGCCTTGGGATCCAACGATCCCGGGCAACCCGACCTATGACGATGGCTCACATCTGCCGCCCACCAATCTGGCTGTTAACCCGGGCGACAATATTGCCATTACCTACCTATCGGGTCTAACCAGCGCCTTTAGCGACCTTCCGCCCACTGTGGACGCCTTGGGTTACGTGGGTGGTGTCTATGGGAGCGGCACCGACTGCGCGGGTAGCCCCTGCACGGGCATCGGCTCCGCCGGCCATCCCTTCCCCAGTTTTCTCATTGACCCGACCAACACCGGTCCGCAGATCGCGCTCTACGCCTTGATCGGCGACTTCGTCGATAGTTCGGGTAGTGTCCTCGTCGCATTCGCGGCTGGCAACGGTCCATTCTCGATCGTCGTACCCGCCGGCGCGGTGACGCTGCAACTCGGCGTGAACGACGACTTCTTTAGCGACAACACTGGCGCGCTGAACATCAACGTGACCGGCTCGACCGCTACCGCCGTTCCCGAGCTGGACGATAATGCTGGTCGCCCTCGGTGGTCTCGGCGTGGCGAAGCGAAATTCACGGTGGAAGCAAGGCGCAGCGACCGCCTGACGGCAGCGCTTCCTCAGTATGCATGCCGTCGTCCACAATACCTTTAACCTTCAACGCCAACTCGCCTTACGTTCGACGCTCCGGATCTTTCGAGCCGGGGCGGCGAACCATTGGGAAAACGCCATTGCGGCAGGATGCCCGCCGACCCGCTTTACACCTGTTTCGCCAGGACAACTCAATTGTGGCGATTTTGCGGAGGTCAGATGATTTATCCGGTCGTATTGTCCGGTGGCTCGGGCACCCGGCTGTGGCCGATGTCGCGCGCCCTCCACCCGAAGCAGCTGTTGACCTTGGCCGGCCGAGAGACCCTCTTGCAGCAAACCGTTCGGCGGGTCTGCAACGATCGGCGCTTTGCCGCGCCCCTGCTTGTCGCCAATGAAGAACACCGCTTTGTAATTGCCGAGCAATTGCGCGAGATCGGGGCTGTACCGCAGGCTCTGCTGATCGAGCCCGTTGGTCGCAACACCGCCCCTGCCGCGTGCGTCGCGGCACTGGCGCTGAGTGAGAGCGATCCCGAGCCGCTGATGCTCGTGATGCCCTCGGACCATGCGATCGGCGATCGTGTCGCCTTCCTCGCCGCCGTAGACCGCGCTGCGACCGCGGCGAGCGCCGGCGCTCTTGTGACCTTCGGCATCACGCCCGATCGCGCCGAGACGGGTTATGGTTACATCCGGCTCGGTGGCGCCTCGGAAATCGAGGGCGTATTTAAGGTGGCCGAGTTTATCGAGAAGCCTGGTCCGAAACAGGCAACGGAATACCTCGTAGCGGGCGGCTTCACCTGGAATAGCGGGATCTTTCTGTTTCCCGCGCGGCTCTACATCAACGAGCTGGAGCGGCTGCGGCCCGAGATGGTCGCCACCTGCCGCCGCGCACTGGCACGCCGGGACAACGATTTCGTCCGCCTCGACAAGGAAGCATTTGCCGCCTGCGACAGCAATTCGATAGACTATGCAGTCATGGAAAGGACCCGGCGCGCGGCGGTCGTGCCGGTCGTCATGGGGTGGAGCGATGTTGGCTCGTGGGATGCACTCTGGGAAATGAGCGAAAAGGACGGCGACGGTAATTCGCTTGCCGGGGATGTCGTCGCCGAGGACACCCGCAACTGCTATCTGCGTTCCGAGGCGGAACTCGTCGCGGCGATCGGGGTCGAGGACTTCGTCGTTGTCGCCACCGCCGACGCAGCCCCGCGAGCGGACCCAAGAAGTCAAGCGGCTGGTGACGCGTCTCGTCGAAGCTCGCCGCGACGAAGCCGATGTGCTGCCGACAGTCCATCGTCCGTGGGGGCAGCTTCACCGCGCTGCACAACGGGCATCGCGTGTAGGTCAAGCACATCGTGGTAAAGCCCGGCGGTAAGCTGTCGTTGCAGCTGCATCATCACCGCGCGGAATATTGGGTCATCGTCCAGGGGACGGCCAAGATCCGCCGCGGCGACGAAGAGTTGGTGCTGACCGAAGACCAGTCGACCTACATCCCGCTCGGCACCGCCCACCGGCTCGAAAACCTGGGCAAGATCCCCCTGCATCTGATCGAGGTGCAATCCGGCAGCTATCTCGGGGAGGACGATATCGTCCGCCTCGATGACAGCTATGGCCGCAGTTAGCCCTCGCGGCGGCCATTGCAGGTATGAGCCGGTCCTCAGGCCCGACGCTCGCCACTCAGAGCGAGGCAGCAGGGGCGGCCGTACAGGGGTCGTGCGGTAATCGGCAGTATGAATTGAGAACAGCCCTGGTGGTCTGTGGGAAGCAAGATGGCTCATAGCTCGTGATTAACGTCTGGTATGTCGACTTAACCAAGGCTCCGACGCCAAGTTCGGTTAATATTTTATCCAGCGAGGAAATAGAACGGCTTTCGCGGATCCGTCATGGGACTGCACACACGCGGTGGCTCCGCTCGCGGGTGGCACTGCGCTATATCCTCGGAGATGCGCTCGGGTGTGACCCTGCTGATATCCGCTTCAATTATGGTCCTTATGGTAAACCCTCCGTTGCAGTGCTAGATGCGCATTTACCCAGGTTACATTTCAGCCTGACGAGAAGCGATGACCTTTGCGCGATCGCTCACTCTGACGAGCATCTAATTGGTGTCGATATCGAGCATATCGCCCAGGTCGGCAACCTTGATCGTATAGCCAACCAGTTCTTCTCCTCTCCGGAGACGACGAGCCTTGCGCGATTGTCGGATGAATTGCGACTCCGTGCGTTTCTCGTTATTTGGACACAGAAGGAAGCGTACGCGAAAGCACTCGGTCTTGGGCTCCAGCCATCTTTGAAAGACTTGGACACGTCCATTGACCTCGCGCATCCACAAACAATCCCGCCGGTCGAGCGCGGCTGCGCCGGATGGCATCTGGCCGCGCTTCTGCCCGCAGAAAAATGGGTCGGTACGCTAGCTCTACGGGTCGGCTACGGCTGTCGCCGGAGCACAATTTTTGAGCGGAATTACCCTGTCGACGAAATGACCAGTCAGCCGGAAATCTGTCGGCAGACCGATCTAACATTGCGAGCTATGCCGGACGGATCGAGGGCTTTGTCTACTCTCGATTTGCGACCTCGTATGTGGCGACGTTTCACCGGGAAACAATGATGAATGATGCCCGTTGTCTGGTAGGATTGTAGGATTGGGCAACAGTTCCGCTGACAGCATCAGGGAGGGTAAGGCCGAGATGGAGCTGACGAGAAACAATATAGATGCATCCGCGGGATTTGAACTGAACGCCCTATCTCGCTTAGCTGTCGGATCTCATCCACCAGCTGGTGAGATTGCCGACTTTCCCGTCTTTCGACCACCCCCCGAAGATGTGGCAGCGTCACAATTGACTAATTTTATTGCATTTTGCGAAGATAGATTAGGCTGTGTCTTTGACAACGTAGGAACTTTTAATGATTTTTCTACAACCAAATACGAAGCTTTCTGGAAATATTTCTTGTTATGGTCAAATATAGCGTTTGAGGGGTCCCCCGATCCAATCTGCACCGACGACCGTTGCGAGGCTGCGACATTCTTTCCCAATCTGAAACTCAGCTATGTCGAGAATGTGCTGCGGACGACATCGGCGGAAGATGGTGAGCGCACCGCACTGACCTGCTGTCATGCATCCGGGTTGGTTGAAACACTCAGCAGGAACGATTTACGTTTCCGCGTCAAAGCCCTGGCAGCCAAATTGCGTCGCCTCGGCATCGGACCAGGTGATCGGGTAGCTGCAGTAGCGCACAATGGTTCCGAGGCTGTTATTGGCGCGTTGGCCACTGCAGCCGTGGGTGCAGTCTTCTCCTCGGCGAGCCCTGAGATGGGGCCCTCTGCAATACTCAGTCGCTTCCAGCAACTCTCGCCGAAAATTCTGATGGCCAATATGGCGCCGACGGGTCAGGTGGAGCGCAGCCCAATCTCCGACAGGATTGCAGAGATTGTCCGTGGCCTCGCATCCCTTGAGATCGCGGTCATATTCGGTGAGGAACCACTTTCGGCGGACCTCAGTGTGTCCTCGGTGCTATTATCCGACATCCTCAGCAAATATAACGAGGCAACAGACGACACACTTCCCTGGATCCGCTTCCCATTCAACCACCCGCTTTTTATCCTGTTCTCATCAGGGACGACGGGTAGGCCAAAATGCATCGTCCACGGAGCGGGCGGAACGTTGCTTGAGCACATCAAGGAACACCGTCTGCATGGGGATTTGCGATCGACAGATAAGCTGTTCTTTCATACATCCACCGCCTGGATGATGTGGAACTGGCAGCTTTCCGCGCTTGCCTGCGGTGCCGGAATCGTTCTCTTCGACGGGCCGGTGAATGGGCCCGAAACGCTCTGGCGGATTGTGTCAGAGCACCAGGTGACGGTCTTCGGAACTAGTCCGCCATTTCTAAAACTGTGTGAAGAAGCTAACTATTCACCACGCCGCGTACTGCCAATGTCGACTTTGCGGGCAATTCTATCGACTGGCTCGGTTCTACACGATCATCAGTACGACTGGGTCCAGGAACATGTCGGTAATATGCCTCTCCAGTCAATCTCCGGGGGAACCGATATCATCGGCTGCTTTGTGCTCGGCAACCCGAATTTGCCGGTGTACCGAGGAGAAAGTCAGTGCCGCAGCTTCGGACTGGACGTGCAGGCGCTCAAGACCGGCGAGTCACGATCGAATGTTCGGTTGGGCGAGTTGGTGTGCCGGAATCCATTTCCGTCTCGTCCTTTGGGATTTTATGGAGATCGCGACGGCGCACAATTTCATAGGGCCTACTTCCAACAGAACCCTGGCGTGTGGACACACGGTGATCTTATCGAATTCACCGAGTTCGGGTGGCGCTCGCATACATGGTCGGTCGGACAGCATTCTAAATGTAAATGGCATTCGCATTGGGCCTGCGGAAATCTATGAGATATTGCACGGCTTTCCCGAGCTCCGGGAGGCCATGGCTATTGAGCAGGAAGTGCCGGAGCGGCGAGGTGAGAGCCGCCTGATACTGCTGATCGTGCCGCGCGAGACCGGTACTGTGGATAATGTTCTCAGAGCGAAGATCCGTAAACAGCTGGCCTTGCAAGCTTCCCGAGCGCACGTTCCAGCCCGGATCGTCGAAGTTGCCGAGCTGCCTGTAACCTACAGCGGAAAACGCTCGGAGCGCGCTGTCCGCGACACACTTAACCGTAGTGCCGGCAGCAACTTAGGAGCTCTTCGAAATCCTGGCTGTCTGGAAGACATCCGGCGCCGAGTGGAACTCGAGGATCAAAGTCTGCTCTCGCCGCAACCCTCTGCCAAGGTCAGTTTTGCCGATCATCTTCGTGCTATCTGGGAAGGCGTGCTCGGCTTCCGAGATGTCGATGCCGACGAGAGCTTCTTTGATCTTGGCGGCAGCTCGATCATGGCTCTGCGTTTATGTCAGGAAATCAATGACCAATTGGGTCTGGCCATAGGCCCCTGGATTCTTTTTTACGCTCCCACATTGCGAGGGCTAACCCTAACGCTCGACACCAGGGGTCACAGGCTATCGCCGGTCGTGCCATTGAAACCAGCTGGCTCGGGACACCCGATGTTTTTGTTTCCGGGCATGTACGGCGACGTGATGGAAGTGCGTTCTTTGTCGAACAAAATACATTCCGATCGACCATTGTACGGCGTTCGTGCACGGGGTCTAGCACCGGGCGAGTCAACTCACTCCAGTGTGAAACGGATGGCCGACGACTATCTCGAGCACCTGCGCCGTTTGCAGCCGTCGGGGCCCTATACCCTGATCGGATATTCATTTGGAGGTCTTGTCGCTTACGAGATGGCCTGCCGATTGCGCGAGGCTCATCAAGAGGTGGAGTTTTTGGGCCTCATCGACACCGATGTTCACGAAGGATGTTTGCGAATTGGTGAGCGCCTCCGCTTCTGGGCGATGCGACCGTTGCGATATTGCCTGGCGATTGCCGCGTCGCCTCTTACAACCGTGCCGATGTTGTGGGGCCGCTTCCTGGCGATGCGTTCGGCCACAATGGTGGCGCGCCGAGGCGCAGAAATTACCATGCCACGGTTGCTGCAAAATGTTGCGAGGGCAAACCGTCGCGCTTTTGTGCGCTACCGGCCACGACCCTATGACGGGTCGGTGACGATTTTCCGCGCTGCCAACCGTTGGCCGCGCTTCTGTGATCCGCTTCCGGTGTGGCGAAGGCTTGTCAGTGGCGGAGTTTTGATGAGGGAGATGCCAGGCTCGCATACCGAGCTTGTGCAGGAACCGGCGACCGATGACCTCGCACGCGAGCTGGAAGCGGTCATTTCTGGTCAGTGCCGTGGTGCTCCACCTTCTCCAAGTGACAGCTGAACTCACCGGGCCCCTGGCGCTGGTGGTCCCGATGCAATTCTGACCCGGTCGGTAGCCAAATCTGATCCGACAGTTGGGCTCGGTCCCTCGCAACAGTTCTCGTCGCAACGGGGCTCCACAAGGACAGTGTTAGGTAATCGCATTCCAAAACCAGCAGGATTTTTGTTATGAACGTGGTCGCCGCGATTGGTGAAAGAAGATCATTTCAGAGCGTAGCCGCGCTCTTAGTGTTGTTGTCATCTCTAAGCGTGCCCATTGTAAAAGGTGCCGAAGTTGTCTCATTAGCCCCCGGGGACAACATCCAATTCGTGGTAGATGCTAATCCGCCCGGCACGACATTCGTATTTCAGCCGGGCGTCTATCGCCTGCAATCGGTGAGCACCAAGGACGGCGATGTGTTCGATGGTCAGGGGGTCGCCACGCTAAATGGCTCGAAGATCCTCTCGCGGTTCACTCAGAGCGGCAACGCATGGGTTGTTGACGGTCAAACACATCACGGGCATGTCAATACCGACGCTTACTGCGCCCCTGCCTTCCCCCGCTGCAATCGTCCCGAGGACCTCTACATCGATAACGTGCCGATGCGCCACGTGGACAGCCTCCAGGCGGTGAAGCCGGGCGCTTGGTATTTCGATTACACGCAGGCCAAGATCTACATCGGCGATGACCCTACGGGCCGTGTCGTCGAGACAAGCACCGCCCCCGTCGCGATCACCGGAAATGCAAGCAATGTCACGGTCAGGAACCTGACGATCGAAAAATACGCGACGCCACTGCAATATGCGGCGGTCGGCTCAGATACCGGCAATGGGTGGGTCATCACCAACAATACAATCCGTCTCAATCACGCCGTCGGCGTCGGCATCAGCCCCACAAGCCAGATACGTTACAACAAGTTCCTGCAGAATGGCCAGGAGGGCTACGCGGGCGGTGGTGCTGGCTTTCTATTCGAGGGCAATGAGGTCGGGTACAACAACTACGCCGGTGTCGAGCCGGAGTGGGAGGCGGGGGGCGGCAAGGTCACGGAGGCGAGCGCCGGCAGCGTGATCCGCGGGAACTGCGTTCACGACAATGACGGCCCCGGGATCTGGATGGACGAGGGCGCCAACGGGGTGGTCGTGGAGAATAATGTCGCCTGGAACAACAGCGGCAGCGGGATAATGCACGAGATCAGCACCAACGGTGTCATCAGGAACAACCTGGTTGCCGACAACGGTGCGAGATACACTGGCTGGTTCTGGGGGCCGCAGATCCTGATTTCCAGCTCCGACGGCGTCCAGGTTTATGGCAACACGGTTGATGTCCCTGCGGCCTACGGCAACGCGATCACGATCGTCTCCCAGGACCGACCGCCATACACGCCTGCCGTGAACAACAAGATATATCAGAACACCGTCACCATCCGAGGCACGGATTGGGGCCGGTTGGGGGCGGTGACCGACGTAAGCACCGATTCGGCCGCTGTCGCGTCGCAAAACAACATGTACAGCAACGCCTACCACCTGGCGAAGACCTCTAACGCTTATTGGAATTGGAGGGATCTCGACCGCACCTTCACTAGCATGAAGGGCATCGGCCAGGAGGACGCCAGCACCGCCGACGACAACCTCCCGCCAAAACCCGCGCTCAACTGTGATATCCTCGGCCCGATCCGCCGGTAGAACACCTGATATCGCCGGCGGGCTCGCAACCTAGGCCACAACACCAAGTTAAGCGCAAAAACCGGGAATCTAGTGTGGTGTATCGGAAATAGGATCGCAAACCGAGGGTATAGTAGTATCATCATCTGGCCTGTGGGGATCATGGCGCGCCAGCGGATCGAATTGCGATCGGAGGAGGTTGAGGAGTTGTGGCGCCGGCTTCGCGCCCACGCTGAAATATGCGAAACTCGTGCCCATAGCAGTAAATGTTAATGGTTCCTGAATCGACTAGCCGAAAACCTTCGGCACACGCCCAGCTTTCCACATCTTCAACGGCTCGATAATTGATCCATTGTTTCGCTTTGAGGAAATCGTGCACGCGATTCCCCCAGGCCCTCCACGCCGGTTTCCGGCACATGTCCTTATAGAGCAGCTTTCCATCATGCGAAACGCTTACACAAGCTCTTTGAAAAAACGCGCGTTGCTCCTGAGGCGGAACATGATGCATTACATCAATCATGCTGACCGCATCGAATGTCCCCCCCGGCCACTCCAAAACATCCTTGGCAACGATAAGACGGATATTGTCGACCCCCAGTGCGGCCAAAGCGCCATCACCGGCGGAAATCTCCTCGGCAGCGATGTCAACACCGACGCCTTCTCGCAGTTTGCCATGCGCCGCAAGCAAATATAAAAACAGTCCGTTACCCGCTCCGATATCCAGCACACGCGCCCTAGGGGGCACCGCCATCACCAGAGTTTCAAAGGGACAAATATATGGCCTGTAGCGCGTGAAGAATGCCTGTGCTCCTCTAAATTGTGTCGCATATTCTGCGGCCTGATCCAGGATCAGCTTTGGCCTGAGATCCATCGCAGCTCCTCGCATCGAGGGCACTAATTCAGATCGAATTACACGGATCTACACATCTAAGCTGTACACAAACGAAAGTCTCGTCGGGCAAGGCATGGTCTTACTGATATTCGGGCGAAGCTCCCTCATTCCCCTTAAGGGGGCCCTCGTCTCATTGTATTCGCGCATTAAGGCTCCGTTTTCTTGAATGTGAGAATGCTGTGCCCGAAATAGTTGATGATCGCGCCAATCGCAATTCCTGCTGCGTGGGCGAGTGCCTCCACCACGGCCGGCGGGCCTACCAACAACAGGACCGCCCGTAACAGCACTGCAGCGACCGCTACTGCCAGAAGACCCAAGATATTGACCATTACGAAATCACGAATTTGACAAACCGCAGGCCGAGGTGACCCCGGGAACACCAGCGTTCGGTACAAAAAAATCCAACTACCAGACTCACCACACACGCTCCCACCACCGCTGGCAGGAATCCCATCACGGCAGAGAGCGGAAACCGCACGGTCCAGCTGATGCCCGCGGCTAGGCCACCCGCGAACAGAAATCGCAGTGGTTGTGACAGCGACAGGACGGCATTCACCGCCAACTATCCGACGACACCGGACCAGGCGAGGAATAGCGCCACCAGCATGGCGCCGCCGAGAACAATACTTTGGGCGTCCTTGGTCGCGAATGCCACCGGATCGTCACTCATCTCGCCGCGCAGTGCCATTAGCCAGATCCGCGACTGCCAAAGGAACAGAACAAATGGAAATGACCACAGCCACTTTGTGTCGCCGTAGAAGGTTTTCTGAAAGGCGTCGAAGACGATGTAGAGCAACATTATGACTACACTGGAAATCCCAGTACTAATTCCCAAGGCAAATACAAGCATGGAATCTTCTGACTGGTAGCCGCGATTGGCAACGATATGCTGACCGCGGGTCGTGTGACCGACAATCTCGACGTAACGCTTGGCAAAGCAAAGCGACGAGAACAGAAACATCGAGAACATGAGCAGCCAGGGTGACGCATAGACCTGCGCCGCGGCGATCCCGAGCAGGAGCCGAAGCGTAAACAATCCCGCGAGCGTCACCACGTCGAGCACCGGAACCCGCTTCAATGCGAAGGAATACGTCAATGTAAGCGCAAGGTAGAGACAGAGGGCGACGCCCACCGCCGGTGCGGCCAAGGCTCCCAGCAGCAGTCCGGCTGCAAGACCAATCGGAAAAACTCTTAGAGCGGTCGCGATCGGCAATGCACCGCTGGCGATGGGGCGATTTCGCTTCGACCAATGCCGGCGATCATCCGCCACATCCCAAATGTCGTTGAATAGATAGGTGCTCGATGCGACGAGGCAGAGCGCGACAAAACTCATGAACACGGACGTAAAAACGCTGAGGTCGAAGATGTTGCCGCCGAGAATTGCTGGGACAAATACTAAAGTGTTTTTTGCCCACTGATGGGGCCGCGCGCATTTCGCCAGCGCCAGCCAGTGCGACGAGGTGCCGAAGATCTGAGCAGGCTTGCCCAGGCGCCGCGCCATGCGCTCCGCCCAGCGCGCCTCCCCAACAAAAATAGCCTCGCTCGCGCGGGACCACACGGGCAGATCTGCCCGGCTATCGCCGGCGTACGCAAACCGCCCGGCAAAGAGGTTCCCCAACGCTTCGGCCTTGCGAAGGCCTTTTAGGTTGACCCTGCCATCGCTGGCCAGGACCCCGTCGAAGAACCCGCAGCGATCGGCGATCGCCTCCGCCAACGAGCGATCTGCGGCGGTGGCGAGATAGACCGTGCGCCCCCTTGCCTTTTCGCCCGCAGCATAGGCTGCCACCGCCGGGTTCAATGGGAGGAGATCGGTATCCAGCTTTGCGCGCCACGCCAACTCCTGCTTGAGCTTGGCTCGCCCCTTCAGCAGCCACAAGCCCATCTGAAAGATCGCGAACGGACTGCGCCGGATTAGCGAAAGCGCACATTCGATCAGGACATTCGTCTGAAGCAGCGTCCCGTCCAAATCGATTACGAGAGCGTCGAACTGGCTGCCCTCGCTATCTGGCGGTGCAATCGCACCAGCGCCGATGCCGATATCTTGCAGAGACATCAGGGGTGCCATTTCGTCAATACCGAGCTTATCCGCTATCGGCCTGATAGTCATCATACACTACTGTTTCCTCGTCGGCCTTCCCGCCAGATCGCCTCGCATCCGGCTTTCGCAACACCGCTCACTCGCTACCCTCGCTAGTCTATCCTTCGCAAGATCCTAAAAGCCAGCGATGGCGCTGTCATCTGCTCTTTTGGGCTAGGCTAGTCGCAAAGGGGTGATTATGCCCCGCCGAATTGGCTCCCACGCGAAGCGCTGCGCGGTCTTCTGGACGTAGCTCCTGCACGGCAGTGCACAGACGTTCCGGTGTATTTGGCGTCTGATGCGCGCCGACCCGCCGAGCCTGAACGCTATCGAATGCGAGGCTCTGGGCAATCCGTGATTAAAGCCGCAACGTGTCCCTGTTGATCGGCTGAAATCAACTGATCGGCTTGCAGGTGGTATAAGAGCCAAATCAACCCGATCACCCCGAGTATGCGCCAGGACTGAAGAAACGTCAGAGCAGTGCCCGCCAGCAGGTCGGTGACATTCCAGTCAACGCTGAAAAGCAGAAAGCAGGCTCCCCATATCACCAGCAAGGCGCGACGGTGCAACACGTCGGCCCGGAAGGCAAGCGCAATGAAGACAACCGTGAGCATCGGCATCACCACCCCGTAGTGATGCCCCCATGCGATCGGCGCGGCGAAGGTGAAGCACAACCCAGCGATCATAAAGTCGAGAAGCCCGCCAGTGGACCGTGATGTCCTATTCGCCAACAGCGCAAATGCCACGATCGTCATAAACGAAACCACTGTGAGGCCATAAGTAAGTAGATGGAATGGTGGAGATTCATGATAATTAAAGATCAAGCTTTGATCCGGGTGAATCAGTCTATTGACAAATCCGTTGACTGAGGTGTTGTCCCAAAAAATCTCACCGTGTTGCGACAGATAAGACAGAACATGGAAATATTGAATGTTGTTGTCAATTCCATAGAGCACCAGCGAGAGAAGACAGCCACAAGCGAATACCGTTATCTGGCCGATAACGAAGTCCGTCTTCTGCCTAATACCGGCCCATAAAAGGAACAAAGAAAATTGAGGTTTTACCAAGCAGATTGCGCCTATCAGACATCCGGCAACAAGCGTACGGTTTCTCGCAAAGAAAAGACAGGCCAATACAAACAGTAGGTCCAGCAAGCCCTGCACCTGCCCTAAACGCCACGCAATCATAATCGGATAGAAGAAGAGACTTGCTATCGCGAAACTAATCGCGATGATATATTTATCTCGATCGGTAGAGCGTAATCGATAACCGTCACCGTGTTGCAAGACAGAGCAACAGAGGCCGAAAATTACAAATGGAATTAAAAGAATGCATATCCAGATGACGGCGTTAAGCACGTTGTAAGTCGGAACGATTCCGATCGCATCGATCGCCGAATAAAGGAGAAGCGAACTGGTCGGATATATAAATTTGACGCCGTCAATAAAAAACAGGTCATGAACTGAGCCGGGACTGTTTCCGACCGCGCGTGCAAACGCCAGGCTCATCGGAAGCCATAAGTCATCGCCGGCAGCTGAGAGTGTAAACCAACTATAGGCGCCCCCGACAAAACCGCACAGCCGCAACGCGATGCCCGCAATGATCGACAGCCCGATTATTGCCGGAGCAACCCATGCGTAGGAAGTCAGCGAAAGGCGCCAGCCGTTAAGCACGGCGCACTCGCTTGCCGTAAAACTGCTGACGGCACGCAATGGTCTCTTCATGCCACCTCTCTCTATGAGCGTACAAAATAGCTGCCGAACCTACCCCCTACGAGGTAAGCGCGTCGGCGACCAGCCGTGAAGTGACACGTGTCGCAATTGTCGACCTGGCTCCGGCGTAGCTTCGCGCGTCTGATCGTGTTCGAGAATGTACTAGCGCCAAAGGTTCATATTCCGAACATTTCCGAGAGCTCAGAACCTTTCTGAGCCAGTGGTTGTCAGCTGAGCACTTTTGGAGGATCGCAAAGTGAACGCCGACGAGCTGGCGGCGCGTTCGCGATCGCTGTGCGATAAATCATGGTTGAGCCGATGCCGAAGCCGAACAGACACCAGAACCAGATGCCGATCATCGGCCCCTCGAGAGCAACATCGAAAGCCGCATCGATCAGGGCTGCGAGGACGTAGCAGGCAATCCAGAGGAACACATCGGCAAACCAGCGATCACCGCGCCGCCGCGCCGTTACCGAGCTGCAGAGCAACAGCGTAAACCAGGCTACGATCGTCAGCGCCCACAAAGTGAGGCCGGGGAAGCCAGAGCGAGCAAGGATCGTGAGATTGGCGTTGTGCGGGCTACGCAGAACCGGTCCTCCCAGCTCCTGTCCGACGACAAAACCGTCGGCTTCGGCCAGGCTCATGCCGAAGCCCTTGCCGGTCCACAAATACGGGCCATGGATGGTATAATTCACAATCGTTTGCCACCAGCGCAGGCGCCATTGCTTTGTACCATCGAGGTTTGTCGCCTCGCTTGTGCCAATAATGCTCTCTACATTCTCGATCAACTGCTGTGGGCCCACAGTTCTACCGCCGGGGATCGGTATTTCCACCCCGAGAGCATAGGCGGCCGCGAACAAGACGCCGCCGAGCAGTAGAATTGGTGCGAAGCGGCGCAGCTTTCTGCTCACTATCGCAGCAACGCCGACCGGGATCACCCAAGAGAGCATGGCACCGCGGCTAGGAATGATCGCTATGATAGACAGCAGCAAAATCAGTATCCACACCTTGGAGACCCGGCGCAGTCCCAGCAGGACAAATACAGTCGCTCCGGTTACGTGTACGGCCGCCTCTCCGAGCCTCAGATAGACGATCGGAACGCCGGCTTGCGGCCATACAGGCAATATCCTGCCGATAAAGTTCTCGATATTAAGCAAGAACGTGTTCGCCAACCCGTAAAACCAGACAAATGAACTGTAGGCCGTCACAATCCCGCCGAGACGTTGCGGCTTCTCCAGCAATAGCGCGATCACGATAAAGGCAAAGAGCCCATAGACGACGATGACGCTGTCCCGGAGGGTGTCAAACCCGTATTTCCCAAGAGATGGTAAAGCCTCGGCCAAAACCCAGCCCGTCAGGATGGCCAAAAGGAGGCTCGGAAGAGTCGCAAGTGCGGCAATTCCGCAGCCTGTCCGGACGAGCACTAACATCCCAAGGAGGAGCACGATCTCGCCAATGAACAGAGGGGAGATGCCGACATAGGCGAAGCCCTTGCCGAGACAGGCATAGCCGGCAAGGCTGAGACAGAGCAGCTGGACGTATCGGTCGGTCAGCCGCAATCGGGGCGAAATTGGTAACGCCGGTGTTGTCAGAGCAGTATAAGACATTCAACCTTCACGGTGAGATTGCACCACCGCGGCAGACGCCGCCCACAGGGACCGCGTGAAACAATCTATACTCCTCTGGACGAAAGAGAACCGTTGCTTGTTGCCGCTCTACGCGAGGCAAGAAACCGGACCCGCAAGAAGCGGTCGATCGGCCGCTCGAGCAGCAGGTAGGCCGCGACACCAATCGCCAGGCACAAAGCGATCCCGACCACCCGCAAAGGAGCCGCCGCGACCGCCGGGGGGTGGAGCGATCCGAGAAGCTTGCCGAAAATAGACATTATGAACCAATGCGACAGGTAGAGGCTGTAGGATGATTCGCCAATTATGCACATAAAGCGGTTGAGCGGGCCGTCCGTATGAAACCCTCTCTGCCCGAGTTGGAACAGCAGGAAGCAGCACACCGCCAGAGCCGCACGGAAGCCCAGATGCACGCCATCCGGTGTGCCTTGTGACATCGCTAACAAAAAGATTACGGCCACTGCAATAATCAGCCGCCAGTTTGGGCGTACCCCACCGCTTTCCTCAACGAGCCGAATCAGCCATCCCAAGCCGAACGTCAACATGAACGGGCTTAGAGCGTGTCCGACCGAGGTGGCCAGAGGACCTACCTCGCCCGCCTCCGCGCCAGGCATCACAATGCCACCGACGCTCAGGGCGATCACTACCCCGAGGAGGGCGATTTTCCCGCTTCCCACGCCTTTGCCGATGGCGAGCAAGGCCACCGCTACGTAAAAAATCATTTCATACTCAAGCGTCCATCCGACCGATAAAATCGGAAACCCCCAGGCAGGCAGCATCAGATAAGAACGGAGCAATGCGAAGACCGAGAGATCGAAACTTCCCAGGCGCCAATCGCTGTTGACGAAGTACGCAACGATCACGGCGCTCGTGAATAGCCAATACATCGGAACGAGACGCACCAATCGGGCAAGCAGGTATTGGGCGCCATTTCTGTATGAAGCGGCCCGCATGCACATGATATAACCGGACAACACAAAGAAGATTTCAACCCCAATAGCCCCAAACTGGTAGTAACTCCCGACCGCAACCGTACTGTCGGAAAAATGCTTGGTGATCAAGTCTGAGTGTCGGACCGCGACCTCTGTCGCGGCGATGGCTCGCACCCAGCTAATATAATCAAGTCGCGGCGTCGTCGCCGGCCCTGTGGACCGGCTAGAAGCGCTCGCGCCGCCACTGGCCGCGTGGATACCCGCGGTTACCGCGGGATCAATGGTAGGCTTGTCAGCGCCAGCATAGCCGCGGGGTCGGCGACCATCAGGGATGGGGCGCCGGCGCACGGTTGAAGGGTCGGGAGGGTGGGAGCTCATCGCCCGCCCTCCGCGAGCCCGAGGGGCATGGAAATAATGTGTCATCCTTCTTTTTTTCGAACACGCGACCCTGTGCTAGGTGCCGCTGACGGTTAGAAAGCGAAATTGTTCATCAATTCCAGTACCGCCGCTGCTGTTACCCCCAATAGAGCTCCAGCAGCCTTGCGGCGATCACGGTCCAATCTCCGTCGGAGACGGCGAGCTGATAGACGGCGGCGCTACGCTGCGACCACTCGCGCGGCGAAAAGCGCGCGGCCTCGCGCATTGCATTGCACACCGCGAAGGGCGTCGCATCGGCAATCGGTATCCCGGCACAGGCGGCGGCGACCGCCTCGCCCAATCCTGTCCCTGGCGTGACGAGCAGCGGCAGACCGAGCAGTGCCGCTTCGAGCCCGGCGAGCGGCATCCCTTCGAAGCGCGATGGCATCACGAAGAAATCGCAGTCGCGGAGGACGGTATCCCGGTCAACACCAAACAACGCGCCGCGCACCTCGAGCGAATTGGAGATTTCGAGCGAAGTCGCCAGTCTTAGCAGGGGCTCTGGGTCGCCGCTGCCGATCATGGTCAGGCGGCCCTCGCCTCCGTTTCGCTTGTATCCGGCAAAGCCCTCGAGAAGCAGATCGAGGCCCTTGTGCCACACCGCGTAGCGTCCGCAATAAACAAAATGGGGGAACGACGGTGATCGCATTCGCCCCGGGGGCGGCAACGGCATACTTTCAAAATGACTCGAATACACCCCGTTGCCCACGATTTCGATCCGCGCGCGCGGCGCGATCTGTCGAAGTACGCGCCATTCGTGGTGGGACAGCGCCTGCACAAAATGCGCGTTGGCGAGCAGTGAGCGTTCCATCGTGGCCAGGTAGAATGCCGTGACCGGCCGCCGGCACCGCCCGTCGGTGTCATACACGTGCGAGTAGCGGCCGTGTGCCGTGATCGCGTAGGGGATTCCTGACCGGCGAAGACCCGATGCGATGTCGATCAGCAGCGGCTCCCGGCCGCCATGGATGTGGAATAGCGTCCGCGGTCCTACTTCGGCCATCAAGGTACGCAAGATCTTGCGCTGTAGCCGTACCACTCGCCCGCCTAGCGTCACGCCGGCTGCCGGCAAGACATCGGTCGGCACCGTGCTGCTGACCTGCCCCAATGGGGGCAATGATGACAGAAAGATGATGCGGGCCTGATGGCCGGCGGCGATCTGCTCCCGCGCCAGCTGCCGGGCGACATTGTGGACACCGTTTGCCTGACTGGGATGACCATCCGAGCCTGTCACGATCAGGTGACGCAGCTCGAGCAGAGGCGCCGCCGCCAGCGGACAACCAGAGAGCCCGATGACTTCACGCGTAGCGGCGGCGATCATGTCCTATCACACCGTTGAGTACGCAATAGGCGATCGCCGCACGCACGCAGCTGGCCCCAAGGAGAGCGATACAGCTGCCGATAATGCCGAATATTGCGGTCAGCGGCAGACCGAGAAGAACCGACGCGATCAAGCTTGCGAGGTTGATGCGCATGGCGAGACGCACCTTCTCGATCCCATGCAGATAAGAGCAGACCATGTCACCGGGATAGGTGAAAACGGCGCTAAGCGTCATCACCTGTACCACTATACCCAGATGGGTGTAGGCAGATCCGACCCCGTAGAACAGCAGCAATGCGGTGCCCGGCAGCCCGCAAAGCAGCGCGTAATAGGCAAAGACGGGAACGGCGCCCGATAACATGAGAGGTCGCGATACTTGCCAAGCATACTCGTTGCCCTGTGCTGAGCGGCCGCGAGCCGACATCTGTGGGATCACGTTACACAAGCCAAGGAGGATTGGATTGGTCAGCTGCACCAGGTTCGACGCCGCTTGGTAATTAGCCGCCGCCGCGCTCCCGCTCAAGGCAGCCAGAAGCCACGGAAAGAATTGTACGCGCAGCGCTGCGAGCAGATTGCTACCGAGCGAGCCGGCACCCAGCGCGAGCCAGTCCTGCGCGAAGCGCCAAAGATGACTGGCCCGTACAAACCGGATCGAGACTTGCATAGCCTGAACCACTGCGGCCAGCCCTGATGTCGCTGCCATCGTAATCACCGCGTCGTCGACACTCAGTTCACGCCTGCGCGCCAGCAGGAACAACACAGCGGCCTGACCGAGATAGCAGATCACGTCGCCCGGTACCGCAGCTGCATGCCGCAATTCCGCAAATAATGCCCGACGAAACAGCTCTTGCGCTTGACGTAGAACGAACCAGGCGATGACGGCAACCGCTAGCTCGCCACCGCTCGACAACAGCGCTCCTAACGCCAGGATCAGGCTGAGCGGAGCACAGCCGGCGAGCAGCAGCAGAAGCCCTCCTCCAAAGACCTCGCTCCGCTCGGCGTCAGAGGCCACCGTAGCGCGCACCGACATCGGATAAAACAACAACGAATTCGTGATGGTCGACAGCCCGAGGATCGACAGGAAGATTAGGCTGAACGTACCATATTGGCCCGGCGACAGGTTGCGCGCCAGCACCATGTTGGCGGCAAAACTCCCGAGGCTGACGAGGCACTGGTCACCGAGCGTCCATGTCGTAGTCCGGATACGCAGCCTAACCCGCATTCATTGCGCTTTCCGGCTGTGCCACGCCGACTGGCCATGGCTGCTGCGGCGCGAATGACAGCGGTAGGCACGGCTGACGACCATAAGCCCACTTCAGATAAAGCCCAGTCTCTCTAATGCCGGAGGCGAAGTCGAACCGAGGCTGATAACCCAGCAGCTTTCGCGCTTTCTCTGATCGAACTACGGGCCTAGCCGCATAGAGCCGAAGCTGCTGAGGGTCTGGCAGGTAAATTTGCCCACACTGGCGCTCGCCGGACCCAAAATACATGCGCGTAACAATATCGTAAACAGGCTTCGGCAGTGAAGTCCAGGCCGGTCTGCAGCAGCTTGCGTATGGTGCGCGACCGTACTGCAATCTGGATGATCTTCTTCGGATCCGAGGCGATTAACTTGATGTCGTGGACGATCCCGCTGTTCTGGCGCGCGATTTCTTTTGCCGGGCGGTATTCTGGGCCCTTGGTGCCGATAGCGCGAGCAAACTCCTCGAAGAAACTACCCCAGGTTACAATGTCTGGCCCGGACACGAGGAAACGCTGTCCGATAGCTTCGTCCCGTAGCGCTGCCAGCAGCATTGCGTCGATGAGATCGTCGACATAGAGCGCATTGCAAATTCCATCGCCGCGGTCCGGGAGAATGAGCGTACCGTAGAGCAGCATCTCAGCCGGCGCATTGGTCCAGGAGCGGGCGAACGGTCCATAGACGACCGTCGGTTGCACGATCGTGGCGCGCAGCGCATCGTCGCGCACCGCCCGGAAGATTTCGTTCTCTAGGTCGAGCTTTGTGCGCGTGTACACCCAGGATCGATCGCCGTCCGGTGTCGCTTCGGTCAAATCCCCGTCGGGAAAGGGCTCGTACACGGAAAATGTGCTAATATGCACTAGACGCTCGACTTGATGCGCAAGACACCCGGCGATGAGGTTACGAACAGCCGCCTGATTCTGCGTGACCGAGCGTGGGTCATAAGCACAATGAAAAACCAGATCGGAGCCTACCAGCGCTTTGGCCACCGCCGGTCCATCGGCCAAATCAATCCGAACGATTTCGACCGGCAGGCGCGCCAACCTTGCAGCCGAAGCAAAATTACGAACGAGGCAGCGTACTTTAGCTCCTTGGTCGAGCATCCGCTCGACCAGACGGCCGCCAATGAAGCCGGTCGCGCCGGTAACAACGACCGGGGTGCCGGGTGCGATATTCGGCGCGCCCACCGCAGTCGCGGCGGCACGGCTCCATGGCATCGGCAGAGATCTTCGCGCCTCGTAGCAGCGCTCGATCAGGGAGACGGCGCGCACGCCTTCCTCGCCGGCAACACCCCGCTGCTTGCCGTCGATGACGCTCTGCTTGAAGTCGGCAAGCTCGGCCGAGAACAGTTCGGGGAAGCGTTGCCCGGGCAGTGCGCCGACGCCAATCTCGCCCGTGCGGAATCCGGCGACACTCGGCGAATACGAGATCACCTCATTGCGGTAAAGGTGAACCTCGACAAATCCTTGCGTGCCCTCGATCCGGCAGGTATTGGACAGATCGCGGCTGCGGCTCAGCTCGATCCCTCCGCTGGCGCCAGCAGCCAGTTCGCATTGGATTAGACAATCGGCCTCGACACCCCCTTGGCTGTCGTCGCGATAGTCGATTGCCGACACCTCGCCCAGCCACCAGAGGATCAGATCGAGCGTATGGACGCCGGTGTCCATCAGCACCCCACCGCCCGAGGCCTGCGGGCTCAACATGGCCTCGGTGCTGACCGCCCAATTGAAGACGAAGCCTTCATGCGCCTCAAAGTGGCGGATCTGACCGAGCACGCCCGACCGCACCAACTCGGCGGTCCACCGTGCGATGTGCAAATAGCGCCGCAACAGACCGACCGATACGATCGTTCCTGCTCGCCTGGCAGCCTCGAGGATCGCACGGCATTCGACTGTGCTGGTGGCGAGCGGCTTTTCCATAAAGACGTGCTTGCCGGCGGCAGCGAGTGCGGTACCTATCGGCCCGTGATAGCTATGGGGTGCCGCAACGATCGCCGCATCAAACCCATCGACCGCTTCGCTCCAGTCGGCCACGGTCCTCTGGACGCGTTTGCCGACCAGTCGGGCGGTCGCTTCGAGGTTCTTACCGGACGGGTCCGCCAATATCTGCGGCAGCCACCCAATTCGGCGCAGCGCCGGCACCAGGTGGTGTTGCACGACCGCCCCGCAGCCGATAATCGCCAGTCGAGGGCGCAGCTTCTCAGTCATGTCTGATGTTCCTGTAAGTGGCCGGAGGCTGCGCGACGTCGGGCGCCCAACAAGGCCGGCCAGCCACTCGGGCAAGCTCGCTGGTAGCCCTGCAGCGCTGCCTCGGCGGCGGCGCTCCAGGTGAATTTTGTCAACGCGCGCTCGCGTGCACACTGGCCCATCTCGTGGAGCCGCCCGCGATCGCTCGCCAATTTTTCGACCGCAACGCGCAATGCTTCAGGATCCCCGGGCGGCACCAGCGCGCCGCAATCGGGGTCGAGCTGATACGGGATCCCCCCGACATTGGAGGCAAGCACAGGGACCCCATGCGCCATCGCTTCCAGAACGACGAGCGGAAATGTGTCGGCAAGCGTTGGAAACACGAACAGGTCAGTGCGTCTGAGCAAGGCGCCGACCTCGTCGTCGCTGAGCCGGCCGGTAACGACGATGCGCTGGTCCGCGCGCGAGGTCCGCACCAGCTTGGCGTAATCGATTGCCGCGCGGCGCTCGCCGCCGACGATCAGCAGAAAAGGGCATCGGAGCCTGGAAAACGCCTCGATCAGCACCGGTACGCCCTTGTTCGGCGTGTGGTTGCCGAGAAACATGCAGGTGAGGCCCCCGAACCCCTCGCGCGAGGGGATGTCAAAGCGCCGCCAGGTCATGCGATCCGCGGCGTGGTCGGCCGCAGCCGGCGGCTCTACCCCGTTCGGTACTACCCCTGGCCTGCCGCTAAAGCCGAAGGCCCGAACGATCCCGAAATCCGCCGGAGACAGCGCGAACACCGCGGCAGCGTTGGTCACGACCTGCGATACCGGCCGCTTTACCCAGGCTTGCCATGCTTGCCGGCGCAACATCCCAAATCCGTAGACGCTGTCGCCATTGGCAAGCTCGTTGAAGCCATGGGTCGAGACCACGTACGGAATGCCGGAACGCCGGCAGGCGCGCGCAACTCGCGCCATTTCCAGCGCCGGCATCGGATTGTGCAAATGGACGAGATCATAACCGCCATCGCGCACGATCCGGGGAATATCAGACGCGTAGAACAGGCTGCGATAACGCGGCGGCGAAAGGCGCAACGCGGTCGGCAGCCACGATCTGACCGCGACCCGCCGCGCCGCGCCCCCGCGGTCCTCGTCGATCGCGCCCATCGCCGCGACCGTGATCTCGCAATGTTGCGCCAGCGCCTCGGAGAGGCGCAACCCGGCGCGAGCCCCGCCACTGGCAGACAGATGCGGCGGGACGATAATGGCCGCGAGAACCCTCATTGGTATCGCGCGGTCACATTGCTCGCGAGATCGGGATTGGCCCACAGATCCCGAATCGCGTCTTCGATGGTCTGCTGCGGGTGCCAGCCAAAGCATTGCTGCATGAGACTGATGTCGGCGGCCAGAAACGGCCGGTCGACTTTGCGCAACCGGCCGTCGTCCTGGCGTATCGCGAAATCGATGCCGGAAACGGCGCGGATCTTCTCGACGATCTCGATCACCGAACAGGCTCGCGAGGTTCCGAGATTGACGACAATCGTCGCGCCGTAATCGACCCCATTGCCGGTCGCCACGGCGGCAAAGCCTTTGGCCGCGTCGAGGACGTGGATGTAGTCGCGCCGCGGCGTCAGATTGCCGAGCCGCACGACGCTGCGCCCCGCCTTGAGCTGCGCCACCAGTTCAGGCAGCAGATGGGGATTGGTCTCGCCGGGGCCCACCACATTGAAGAGCCGGACGATCACGGCTTTGAGCTCGCACCGGCTGGCAAAGTCGGCAACAAATTCTTCGGCGTGCAGTTTCGTGCGGCCATAAACATCACTCGGGGCCAGTGCCGCCTCGGCTTCGCGGTGCGGCCGGTCGTCCGGTTTGTAGACCGCACCGCTGCTGGCGAGGATGAAGCGCGATCGCGGCGTGCAACTCGCCAGCAGGTTGACGGTCCCCAGCACGTTCGTCGCCACCGCGAGCGAGGGATCGCTCTCGCACTCGGGGATATAGTGCAGCGCCGCCAGGTGGACGATGACATCCGGATCGAAGCTGCGCATCAGGACCGCGACCTGCTCAGCGTCCCGGATATCCAGTCGTTCCAAACGCAGCCGGCTTTGTTCGGCCGAATCGAAGCGCCAGTCGCCGTAGCGCAGATTGTCAGCAACGCAGACGGTCGCCTGCTGGCACAACAGCCGAGTAACGTAGCGGCCGACATAGCCGTTGCCGCCGGTAATAAGGATGCGTTGATCCATTCTCTCACCTACGCGGCGCGTGAAGTGCCGGTTTCGAGGGATCCGTCGGTTTCCGGCGAGCCAGCGGTCTCGGACGCGCCGATGGTCTCGGGCGCGCCCATGGTCTCGGGTAAACCGCCGGCTTCGGCGAACGGGGCTGCCAGCTGGGCTCTGCTGGACAGGCTCTCGAAGAAATGTCTGGCGCCGAGGTAGTGAGAGCACTCGTCCTCCAGCCCGAACTTGCGGTGCTGGCGAGGAACGACCCGGGTAAGGACCGTGCCGTCGATTCGCACCGACTGGTCCTGCAGCCGTTGCAGGGCACTGACGACGGTGCCCTTCGTGGTCTTTTGCCAATGAATAACGTGGAGCACCACATCCGCTTGGCGGCCAATCACGAACAAGTCGGCCAACAGCATCACCGGCGCCCCTTCTATGATGACCACGTCGAACTGTTTGCGTGCCTCGTCGATTAGCCGATCCAAATTCGCCCCGAACACTTCGGCAATCACACTGGAAATACGCCGGCGAGCCTGCGCCGGCCCCGCGGCTGGGGCGAGCAGCAGTAACGGCACGCTCGCTTGGCGCGAGCGAGTGCTGTCGATCAGCAGCACGCGTTGCCCGACCCCGACCAGCGAGCGCGCCAACGACATGCAGATCATTGACTTGCCTTCGCCCGGCAACGAGGAAGTCACCAATACGACGCGGCAGCGATCGACCGTGCCGAACAAGCCGAGACCGGTGCCGAGCGACCGGACGGCCTCGGTGAAGATGACGTTGTCTGTCGACGGGGCGCCGCCTCTGCGCCGCTTGTGTCGCGTCAATTCGGGAAGCATGCCGAGGCAACGGATGCCTGTCACCGCCGCGGCCTCGCGGCTCGTGCGAAACCCGCGGTCGCGCCTTTCGCCCAACAGCGCGCCGCAGACACCCAGCCCGAGCCCGCCGAGCAGCGCAAGCGAGAGCACGACAGACGGCTTTGGTGAGGACGAAACCGCCTCGGGGTCGGCTGGCGTGATCAGGCTACCCGCCGACGACCCCAGGTTGTGAGCGGCGACGGCTTGATCGTAACTCCGCGTCAGCGCGGCGGCGCGTTCGCGCGCGGTCCGTGCAGTTGCCTGCAGATCTTGCAGCTCGGTCTCGTTGGGCTTGCCGCCCACGGTCGTGCGCCGCAACGCTTCCAACTGCGCTTTCAGATCCTTCTCGGCGCGCGTTGCCGCGGCGACGTCGGCTTCGATGGTCGATATCGCTTGGCCCATCGCAGTGCGTAACCCGCGGCGCAGCTCGGCGAGGGCGGCTTGCGCGCGGGCGACTTTGGGATGTCCCGGCCCGAGGCTCGAGGTCAGCTCGCTTAGCTCCTTGCGCGCGGTGGCCTCCTGCGCAGCCAGGCTCTGAATCAGCGGTGTGCCTTGCAGATCGGCCGCCGATGGGGTGCCGCCGGCGGCGATTACCCGACGCACCCGGGTCAGCCGGTTCTCCTCGTTGAGCCGGCCGAGGCTCGCCGCGCTGAGCTGGGCGCTAAGCTCGCGCAGCAGCTGCTGCTGCACGTTTTCGCCGTTTGGACCCACATCGAGCATTCCTGTGCGTTTGCGAAACGCAACAACCGCCTCGTCGGCCTCTTGTTGGGCGACCGAGGCAATCTGGATCTGGCCCGACAGCCAGTCGACCACGCGATTGGCAGTCTGCTCACTCAGCTCGCGTTGACGCAGCAGGTATTCTTCTGCAAATGCATTCGCCACCCGTGCGGCTTCTACCGGGTCGCCGGCGGTGTAGCCGATGGTAATCAAATAGGAGCGGTTGTCTGTGGCGGCGGTAAGTCGCGACAGCACGGTTGAGACCACCCGGTCGACGTCGCTCGGCGGACTCGCGCTCCGCGCCGAGGTCCCGGTATGGAGCACGGCGCTTCCAAGCCAACGCTGCGGCAGCGCCATTATTGTATCGAGCACACCGTCCACACTCGTTGCCGACTGGCCGCCGCCGGCAGGCTCGCCGAGCGCCAGCTTCTGGACAACGCGTCGTGCTATCAAGCGAGAGCGGATGATCCTCGCTTCCCCCTGGATGATTGAGGCGGCCTCGAGCATGACCGCCGGCGGCGGTTCATTGACGGCCGCCGCCTCGCGTCTGCTGAGGTCGAGCTGCACCAGTGCCTCGGCCGTGTACTTCTTGTGCATGACCGAGAGCGCGACGCCCGCCAGAACCACCGATAGCGCCACCGTAGCGCTGATGAGCAGGCGCCGGCGCCAGAGGGTTCGCAGCGCCCCTTCCGCAATGTTCTCATAATAACGCCGGGCCGGCACCCACGACAGATCGCGCGACAGCAAATCTTCCACAGGCAACCTGTCTGCTCAATTTCCAATGTAAGTGCTGTAAGTCTCGGGATGTTACACGCGCGCCGGCCTCATCGCGAGGGGACCGACGGAGTACCCCTGCCGGTAAACTCACCGCCTAGCCTTGCGAGTGGGGGAGCTCGGCGGTTGGGCTCCTCGCGTGAGGTAATTCTTGTGGTTAGCACTGCCGCTGGGCTTCCCCCTCTGCCCGCTTACCGGCAGAGGGCTGTGCAGCCACATTGGACGCTGCTTCGAGCCGCATGGAGTTTCTAATGTCGGAATGGTGCCGTGATCGGGTCAACATACTCGGCGTCAAGGTAAGCGCCATCACGATTCAGGACGCGCTCGCCGTGATCGAGGAGCGGGTTGGCGACCGCACCCCGATGTATATTTGCGTCACCGGCGTACATGGCGTGATGGAATGCCAGCGCGATCCCAATCTGCGGGCCATTCACAATGCGTCGGGATTGGCGGTTCCCGACGGGATGCCGCTGGTGTGGATGTCGCATTGGCTGGGGTTTCCCAAAGTCGAGCGGGTCTACGGTCCCGACCTGATGCTGGCCGCGAGCGAGCTGTCGGCACGGCGCGGCTACAGAAACCTCTATTACGGCGGCGCGCCCGGCGTCGCCAACCGCCTCGCGGCTGTCCTCAAGGCGCGCCACCCGGGGCTCAATGTTGTCGATACCATTTGCCCCCCTTTTCGCGCGCTGACCCCGGCCGAGGATGAAGAAATTGTCGCCACAATCAACGCCGCGCGCCCGGACATCGTCTGGGTCGGGCTGAGCACCCCGGCGCAAGAGCGTTGGATGGCGACGCATTGCGGGCGCCTGCGCGCGCCGGTGCTGGCCGGGGTCGGCGCCGCCTTCGACTTTCTGTCGGGCGAGAAGCCGCAGGCGCCGCGATGGATGCAGCGCAGGGGGCTCGAATGGCTGTTCCGGATGGCAACCGAGCCGCGCCGCTTGACCAAGCGCTACCTCAGAAACAATCCGGCTTTCATCTATCGCGCGCTCGATCAGCTTCGCTCACCCAAAAGGTTCCCGCAGACGCGATCGTCCTAGCTCCTTCGGCGATAACTCTTTTTCCTCGGCCGCTGCAGAGCCGCCCGGGCGCTATAAGCACGCCAGCGCCAGTGGCGTGGCATTTATTGAGGAACAAGACTGATGTCGGCAGGACGTGTCGTTGTTACTGGAGCGGGCGGCTTTATTGGTCACCATCTGGTTAGCTATCTGGCCAAGTGCGGGTTGTGGGTGCGCGGCGTCGATCTCAAGCAGCCCGAGTTTGCCCCAACCCTGGCCGATGAGTTCCTGATCCTCGATCTGCGCGATCACGACAATTGCCTGATTGCAGCGGAAGGGATGGATGACGTCTATCATCTAGCCGCCGACATGGGTGGCATCGGCTACATTTCCAGCGAACGGGCCTCGATCGCCCGCAACAATACGATGATCAACATTGGAATGCTCGAGGCGGCGCGGCAAACCGGCGCCGAGCGATTTCTTTATTCTTCATCCGCCTGCATCTACCCGCACCATTTGCAAATCAGCGCCGACGTTGTGCCATTGCGTGAGGACAACGCTTGGCCGGCGCAGCCGGAAGAAGGCTACGGACTCGAAAAGCTGTACGCCGAAAAACTGTGCGAATACTACACAAGCGACCACGGGCTGGCCACCAGGGTGGTTCGCTTTCACAACGTCTACGGCCCCCTCGGCACCTTTCATGGCGGCCGGGAGAAAGCCCCCGCCGCAATCTGCCGCAAGATCGCCTCAATCGAGAACGGTGGCGAGATCGAAATTTGGGGCGACGGGCAGCAGACGCGGTCGTTCATGTATGTCTCCGACTGTGTCGAAGGCATTCATCGGATCATGGAAGCGGGCTACGACGGGCCGCTCAATCTGGGGACCGACGAGCTCGTCAGCATCAACGAACTGGTCGATATCGTCGCTGCTGCAGCCGGCAAGCGTATCCACAAGAGACACGAGCTGACGCGCCCGCAAGGCGTGCGCGGGCGAAACAGCGACAACAACCGCCTGCGCGACCTGCTCGGATGGGAGCCGCGGACCGGGCTGCGCGAGGGCATTCAGCCGACTTACCGGTGGATTGCAAAGCAGCTGGGCGCGGCGAAGCGACGCCCGGCTGTGCCGGCGAGCGCGGCGACCGCAGCGGCCTGAAGATCGTCTGATCGCCCAGGGCCGGACCGGTGAGCGACACCATCTCAACTCCGTCGGCCGCTTTTGCCGCGCCACCCCCAGTGCTTGTGGCGCCGGGCGCGCGCAAGTCGCCGCGCCGCGCGCTCCCGATCGGGCTGTTGCTGATGATCGTGGACATCGTTGCGGCAGAGCTGGCGATGGGGCTTGCCAGCTCGTTGTGCGGCGGGCTCGGGCCGAGCGTGCCGGTGCGCGGCTTTGGCGGACCCCTGCTAGATCTCGTCACCTCTGGCATCGTCATCGCCTGCATGCTCACCGCCAACGGCTGCATGGCGCTCTACGATACGACCGCCGGCGGATCGGTCGAGCGCTTTCGCCGCCGCGTCCTCGCCGCGGTGCTCGTGCCCGGCCTCGCATTGGCCTTCCTGGCATCGGTTCGGCCCGCGACGTTTCCGATCTTTGTCTTCTTGGTAACGGCGTCAGCGCTTGCTGTGCCGCTTGGCCTGATCGGCGAGGCAGCGCTGCGGCGGGTGTCACCCGAGGCCTGGAACGCGCGCGCCTTGCTGGTCGGCGACGGCGGCATGGTGGCCCAGCTAGCCGCGCAGTTCACAAGGCGTCCGGAACTTGGGCTGAGGCCGATCGGTTTCGTCAGCGACGATCCCGCGGGCGCGCCGGCGTCGCTGGCCTGGCTCGGGCGTCTGCCGCAGCTCAGCGAATTGCTGGAAGGGGTCGACGTCGTGGTCGTCGCGCTGTCGTCGAACCTCTCGGCATTATCGCCGACCCGCTTGCCGGTGGGGCGCGTCATGATCGTGCCGGACGCGACCGCTGTGCCGGAGCTTTGGCTCAGCGTCCGGCAATTTGGCGGCGCGGCGGGGTTCGAGTTCTTCAACCCCACCGAGAACGGCCGGTCGCGCCGAATCAAGCGCGCCTTGGAGGTCTGCATCGCGGCCGCGATCCTGCTGTTGACAATGCCGCTGATCGGAATTGTCGCATTGGTGATAAAAGCGATCAGTCCGGGGCCAGCCTTCTATGTCCAAAAGCGGATCGGTTGGCGGGGCGCCCCGGTCACCATACACAAACTGCGCAGCATGTATCTAGACGCCGATGTCCGCCTGCAAGAAATGCTGGTTAGCGATCCCGAAGCGCGGCGCGAATGGGAGCGCTTTATGAAGCTACGCCGCGATCCACGCATTCTGCCGTATATCGGTTCCTTGATCCGTAAGACGAGCATCGACGAGTTGCCGCAGCTTTGGGCGGTGATCCGCGGCGATCTAAGCCTCGTTGGCCCAAGGCCGCTTCCTTCGTATCACCTGGACAAATTTGGCGCCCACTTTCAGCGGCTCCGAGCCAGCGTCAAGCCCGGGTTAACCGGATTGTGGCAGGTATCGGCGCGCAGCGAAGCGGACCTGCGCGAACAGGAGCGGATCGACACATTTTACATATGCAACTGGTCTTTGTGGCTTGACGCCTACATCGTAATGCGCACCTTTCCTGCGGTTTTCGCGGGGCGCGGCGCCCGCTAGTTCGGGCGCTGCGGAATGCTGCGTCTGCCCGGACGCAGAGAGCCTGCGGCGCCCGCGGAGCGCTGACCGAACCGCGGCCGGCGCGGGCGCCCTGCCTTTCGCACCGCCCGGTGCTTCTCGTCCGGCGTTTGGAGCGGAACCCGACCCAACAGACGGAAGCGAACCAGCGCCCCCAGGGTTGCGGCCTGGGCCCCAGCCACGGCCTCGAACAGCGACGTCGTCGCGTCAACGAGTAGCGCCGTCCATCGGGAGCATAACGGATGCTCCCGGCCCTCTTGGTCCCCTATGCATTTGAAGCTATTCGCTCCCGTGATCTCCGCAAAAGCGACCGATTGCTTTCCGTGCCAGGAAATCGAGGTGCCGACAAACCAGCGCGACAGGCTCCCTTGGGCAATTATCGTGATGCGGCAATTTGACGCGTGACCGGCGGCAGCACCGCAAACGTCATCTCGCCGTCCGTATTAGTGTCTATTTTCCGTCAAAGTTATGATAAATTTTTGTTAATTTGCTGATCGGGGTACCCCCATCGGGTATCTCGCCGATCCATGGAAATCGATTTACATTCGGATAAGAATCGACACAATTTATTAACTGTTCCGAGGAAATCCGTTAAGCTTTTAAATTGTTAATGATTCCGAGGAAATCGTTAAGTTTTTAAGTGTTAATGATTCCGAGGAAATCGTTAAGTTGTTAATGCTTTTTAATACTTACTGTTACTGATACACCGTCGCGGTCGAGGTGAACCGGCGAAATGGAGTCATTGGCCTTAAAAAAGGGACCAGAGCAGATGGTTGTGATGAACGAGCTCTTGCTGGTGGTGCGTGCACAGTTACTTAGAGAGGGACTACGAAAACTGCTTTCCGACGCGGCGTTCTCAGTGATCGGCGAAGCTTCGACTGCCGATGATGCTTTAAAGTTCATCGATCTCGATCAAACTCGCGCGACAAGCCTGATCGTGGCGGAAGCCTCGATCTGCTATGATAGCCCGAGCTTCTTGAGCGCGATGCGGCTGGCAGCGCCGCATGCCCGGATTGTTATTCTTGCCGATGAAGAAGATGTACTGCGCCTCGGCCATCGCAACATCGCCGCAGTTGACGGCCTGCTCTCGCTGATGACTTCGGCGGAAGTCATGGCGCAATCGCTGCGGCTGATGCAGCTGGGCGAGCGTATCGTTCCGACGGACTTGATTATGCTGCTGATGGGATCGGAGGCCGACGCCGTCGGCAATAGCGCAAGCTTGGTCGTGTCGGCGGACGCTCTGAATCCCCGGCTGCTGCCCGGCGAACAATCACCCTCCCGTCGCGAAACCGAGATCCTGCGATATTTGGTTAACGGTTGTCCAAACAAGGTAATCGCCCGAGAGCTCGGCATTACCGAGGCAACCGTCAAGGTCCATTTAAAAGGATTGCTGCGCAAAATTCGGGCGTCCAACCGTACACAAGCGGCAATATGGGCGCTCAACAACGGCATCAATATGCCTCATCTTCTGCCAGGTGCCACCGCCTCGCAAAACCATACGGCCACCCTGTAGTGGTCGGAGAATCGGCGGCATGCACCTGCGGAGCATCGCAGTGTCTGGCAGGGGTCCCAAATTCGCGCAAAGGGAGAACCGAAATACTTGTCCTCGGACGTTGACCTGCGAACTGCCGCCCCGGTTGGGTCTCGCCGGGCGAGTGCGATGAACCGGCCGGCCTCGTTTTCTTCGCCCGACGATTTTGCCCTGACGGAGTTGGAATCGAGCGATCTGGCGAGCGAGCCGCGCTACCTTGCGGTCGCCAATTTGATCGTCGCCGCCCTGTGCGGTGAGAGCGGCGTTGTCCTTGTCACGGGCGACCCGCCGGCCAGGCCACACCTTCTTTCTCAGGCTCTGCGTAAGGCAACTCGGTCCCGCCCTGCGGTAATCGACATCGCTTGCCGCGCGGAACTGAGCTCCGAGGAGCTGTCTTGCGCGAGAGCGGCTGTCGCGGCGCTACTGCCGAGCGGCGGGGCGATAGACGGAGCTGAGGGTTCGCCGACTGCCCCGCCGCTGTTCGTGTTTTCCGAGGTGGACCAGCTCTCGGATCTGCAAATCAGGGAATTCTTTACGGCCACCGCGCATCCCGGTCGCGAAGAGACTGCGGCCGTGTTGCTGGCGCGCTCTGCCTTCCTCGCCCGGTTGGAGGAGCCGTCATTGCGGTTCCTCAAGGCGCGGCTTGCCGCTCAATTTGGGTTTCAGCAGGTCCGCCAAGGCGAGCCCAGTCAGGATCAACCGGCTGAGCCCGACCGGGCGTCTGGCACTCTGCGCGGCGCTTTCCGCGGGTTGGCGGCCTCGGTGGTTCTGGTAAGCACTGTTGCCGTGGTCTCGTCGTCTCTGCGCTATTACCAACCGATCGGTCAGCCATCAGCGCGTCCCAATGCCGGCGCAATCTCGCCGTTAGAGGCGGCGGCGTCAACGGCGAGCCTGCTTCCGGCTGCCGAGCCCAGCGTCGCTGCCTCGCTCTCTTCGCCAGCTGCCACGCCCCGACAGACCGAACGCTTGACGCAGGAAGCATCTCCTCCCAACCCGATTGGTCCAACGCCGGGTCTGGCCGCACCCCGGGTGGGTTCATCAGCAGCCGCAATCGACCCAGGCCAGCCCGAGCGGAGGCCAGGGGCGGCCTCACCCGCATCTCCCCCGCCCTCGGCACCGCTCGCCGCCCAACAGCGTAAGCTATCGCCGACCGTCGAAGCGACGGCGACGGAGCACCAACGATTGCCTGAACCGACCCTCCCGGTCGTCCCACCGGCGCAGGATCCGCTCCAGAATGCTCCGAAAGCGACACCGGCGGAGGCGGCTGCACTGGTAAAGCGCGGCGATGAATTTCTGGGGGCCGGTGACATCACCTCGGCGCGGTTGTTTTACGAGCGCGCTGCCGAGGCGGGGAATGGGTCCGCGGCGCTGCGCCTCGGGGCGACTTTCGATCCGAGCTTTCTCGGCCGCCCCGGTATTCGCGGCATCCCCGGGAGTTGGGTGCAGGCCGTCCTCTGGTATCGCCGCGCCGACGAACTCGGAGAACCGGCCGCCTCCGAGCGGCTGAATGCTCTTGAGCGGCAAGGCGCTGCCCAGCCTGGCTCACCTATTCATTGAGCCTGTTTCGGGCATAGCGAACCGCTGTTCTGCGATGTGGGTTTGAGCTGATGATCGATCGCCCCGAGCAGCCATCGCATGGACTGTAACTGCCGGGCGCTCAAACCGTTGGGCGCAGCCGTACCGGATCAGTTACCAAAAAGCCTCGTTGACGTCGCCGGATCGGTGAGCATTCTGTCGCGTTGCGCCGATCTTCATTTGCAACGGGTGTGAGGATAGCTGGTCAACGCGCGCAGGAGGTCCTCGAGATGCGCTTCATGGCCATGCAGAAGCAACGCCAGCGCCGCGCCCGCCACAAAGAGCGGGATCAACCGCGTCCCCTTTGCTGGGTATCTTGGATATCGCAAAGCGAATAGGGCTAAGGCCGCCGCACCGATCACCAGTCCTACGCCCACCTCGGCCGCGCTGTGAACATGAAGCAGCAGGCGCGAGGTCGCCACGGCGAGAATGATGCCAGCGCCTCCGGCGATCGCAACGACGCGTCGCGTACCTTCTGTTTAGCGGGCGGCGACCAGGCTCATTGCCCCATAAAACAAGGTGCTCAGGCTCGTGTGGCCGCTCGGGTTGTGCAGATCGGGCACCGGCGGACAACCATAGAAGGCGATCTTGAGAAAGGCGGTCAGGCCCACGCACAGGGTAACTGCGACGGCCCACCAAATCGCACCACGTGGCGAGCGCATGACCAAGAGCCACAACAACATTGCCGCCGCCAACGGCATCAGCACAGTGGCATCACCGAACCGGGTCACAGCGATGAGCAGAGCCCTCACGGTCTCGATCAGATCCCGTTTGCCAGTAGCCGCCGTACGGCCGCTTCTACCACCGAGGTCCTCCCTCACCGAGAGCGGATAAACATCAGCGCCAGACCATAACTTTTAACTATGTCCTCGCGTCTGGCATCAAAAGCGTGCTGTGGATTTGCCGAGCGAGCCGCCGCGCTCTCACGAAGCGGCTCGGCAGTGCAGCTCTGAGCGCGCACCGGCGACATCGAAGTCACCCCTTGGTGCCGAATGTCTCGGCACCGCGCGATCGGCGAGTCGTTCAACGACATGCCAGGCGCGAGCGCGAATGTCACCTGACCCGGCGTCGTGATCGTCAGAAGCCATTAACATATCCGCGAAGCTGCCGTGCAGGAGCGGGCAATGCCCGCGCAACCAGCCGATCCTAAACCGAACTTTGCCGTGTTTTGACGGCAAGCCATTGGGATAATTCGCGGCGGATGGCATCGGTCTGTCTACGCGGTGAGGGTGACGCCGAGTAGATCGAGGGCGCGGTGTTGGGTGGGGGTGGGGGTGGCGAGGACGGCGGTGAGGTGGTCATGCCCGAGGCGCACGACATTGCGGGTAAGCGTGGCGAGATCGCCGAGCAGGGTGTGGAAGCTGTGCACCGGGAGCGGTTCGCCCTCTGCGGGGTCGGTGCGTTTGCGGGCGGCCTTGCGTTGCGCCGCCGGCGAGGGTTCGGCCTTGGCCACCGGTGAGGTGCGCTGCGCCTCGCGCGCGGCCGGGTCGGGCTCATCGAACAGCATCGGGGCGAGGCTCCGGCGCATGTGCCACTGCAGATAATAGGCCAGCATGCACAGCAAGACGTGGGCGCGCACCCGCGGTGCGGTCCAATGGAACACCGGACGCAGCTCGAGATCGACGGTCTTCAGCGAGCGGAAGGCGCGCTCGACGCCGCTGAGGCTTTTGTAAGCGCGCACCGTGGCGTGGGCCGTCAGCCCACGGGCTTGTCCCGTGGGGGCATCGGACTGTGCGGCCGGCAGATTGGTACGGATCACATAGATGCCGTCGAGCGCGGCCTCGGCGGCGATGGTGAGGGGGTTTTGGGCGAAGCTGAACGTATCGTCGGTGATGCGGATCTGGAAATGCTTGGCCATGTGGCGCCGTCCCAGCACTGCACCGACGGCCTGGCCGATCGCCGCAGCGCCGTGCAGCGGACTGCGCGCCCGCTGCACGCGCCCCACAATGAGCGCGAGCTCCTTCTCGGTGGCGGCTAACAGCTCGGCGCGTTTGCGAGCGCGCTCTTCGGCCAGCAACGGGTTCTTACAGACCACCAGGCGTTCGCCGGGATAGTCGGGGCTGGTGATCTCGTGGGCCTTCAGCCCACGGGCTTGACCCGTGGGCATGTCGCGATCATCGAACAGCGAGGGCTGCAACGGCCCGCCCGCGGCGGCGAGCTGCTTGATTGCCGGAGCGCGCAGCGCGGTGATCCAATCCAGACCAGCCGGACGCAATGTCTGCTCTATCCGCGCGCTGGTCAGCACGCCGCGGTCGCCGACCATCACCACGCGCTGCAGCTTGAAGCGCTGCTTTAGCTTATCGATCTGTGCCGCCAGCGTCACCGGATCGGCGGTGTTGCCCCCGGCCTGCGCCGGGGCAGGCCCCGACACCTCGACCGCGACCGGGCCGCCGTCGGCCGCGCACATCAGGCCAATGACAATCTGCGGCCGGTCGCCACGGTGATCGCGACTGTAGCCATGCTGCGCCAGTTCACAGCAGCGTCCTTCGAGATAGGTCGAGGTTACGTCGTAGAGCAGCAGCGCGCCGTCCTTCAGGTGGCGACGGGCCAGCTGGGCTTCGATGAACCGCTGCTCGCGGCCCAGCCAGTCGAGCGCGGCATAAACCTCCTTGGCGGCAACCTTGCCGAGCCCCAGCATCTCGCCCAGCGAATGGCTGGCAGTGGCGGGGTCCAGCATCCGCGCGGTCGCCAGCTTGGCCGCCGGCTCGAGCAGCCGAGCGACGATCAGGGCCAGTGCCAAATCCCGCCGGCGTTGCGGCGCCCGGCGCGGCAGCACCGTGTCGAGCGCGATGCGGCGCGCCGTACCCAGTGCGGCGAGCACATGGCCGTGCGGCAATGCGCGGACGATTTCTACCGCCTCGGCGGCAGGCAGCAGTTGGTCGCCGCGCAGCACGGCGCGGAGTTGCTCGATGCGCTCGGCAGGCCAGCGCGACAGGTTGGCAAGGGTTCGGTTCTTGGTCTTGCCGGCCTCGCGGTAGCTCTCCCGCAGCAGGATAGCCGGCGGTGAGCCTCGGTTCGGGACGACAGCCACATACATGCGGTGACCGAAGCGTAATCGGCGTCAGTAGTCAATCAAAATCTGCCACATTACATGACTGCTTGCTATCCAATATCATTTATTTTCTGTGGCTTAACTCAAAATCTGGCCAAAGTTCGGCCTAAAGCAGCCGGGTCGGGCACAAATTCGTAACCTACGCGCATCGCCGCTCGAGAGATCGCGACGCTCTGCGAACTCTGCGGCAGGACGCCGCCGTCGATCAGCGGCGCGGCATTGTACGACTGGTACTGCACGGCTGCATCAGCCTGATATAACCACAAGTAGCCCTATTTAGCTAAAACCGGCATTCGCAAGTAGGAATTATAGGTGATCGGTTGTGCCGCGTTACCCGGCAAATCAGGGCGAGGTGCCTGGTACGTGGAAGCGCGGGGATTGCACGCCGCCGTAGAACGAAGCGGCCCAAGGGTCACGTCGTGCGGCATCCCACTCCTACCGAGGTCGCGTTGGCGGGCACTGCCGGCTCTGCCATTCGGCATAAGATAGTCACGGGGAGGGCAGATGCTGACGATCGACGTCTCGGTCAGCTATGACGGCCTTGTTGCGCTGCGCGGCGTGTCGCTGACCGTCGACGAGGGACAATTTGTGGCAATCGTTGGGGCCCAACGGCGCCGGCGAGACGACGCTGTTCAAGGTGATTTCCGGCACAGTCGCGCCCGTCGCCGGCACGGTCGCCTTCGACGGACGCAACCTACTTTCCGTGCCGCCGCCGGAGCGTCCCCATCTCGGGATCGCGCATGTCCCCGAGGGGCGCCAAGTATTCGCCTCGCTGACGGTCCTCGAAAATCTCGAAATGTGCGGCTATGCGGTCGGCGCCGCTCGGTTTGGCACGCAACCTCGACCGCATCTTCGCGCTGTTTCCGGTGCAGTCCGAGCGCCGCCGCCAGCTCACCGGGACACTGTCAGGTGGCGAGCAGCAGATGCTGGCGATCGGCCGCGGGAGCGCCTCGGCGCCGCGGCTGTTATTGCTCGACGAGCCGTCGATGGGTCTGGCGCCGACGATCGCCGATCTCATTTTCGACCGCATCGCGGCATTGCACCGTGAGACCGGGTGACCCTGTTATTGGTCGAGCAGAGGGCCGCCGAAGCCCTCGAATCCTGCGATTATGGCTATGTGCTAGTGACCGGCCGGGTCGTGCTCGAAGGCCCGAACCGCGCCCTGATGGCCGGCGATGGCGTTCGTCGGGCCTACCTCGGTATGTAATATAATACCAACGATGAAAGCGTACGGAATTCACTCGCGCTGGGCGCGCCTTGCCACCTGATGAGCACGGATCTAAATTTCTGGCGGGCTTATCGTAGTGTGTGGCGATGGCGCGGAACTGTTTGAGTTTGCGGAAGACTTTCTCGATCAGATGGTGTGTCTGGTAGAGCGCCTGATCGAACTGGGCGTTTTTCTACTGGACCAATAGCGTAATTCTCACTGGCGCAATAGCATAATTCCACTGACACCGATTTTCCAATGGACTGCGATACTCGGTGCTGCGGAATCTGCAATGCACTGCAGCATAGTTCCAATCCGCTGGAAATAAGCGTGTGGCCCTGGGGTGGCGATCCAGCCGTTCGGGGACCAGAGCCTCGGTCGCGTGCCGGACCCATGCCCTGGCCTCCGTCAGCATTGCATGCAAGCGTCGGAGCAAAAAGCGGCGCCGTACCTTCGGCAGTGCCTTGCCGCACTCGGCGCACGTTGGCGGGATCGGACGCTGCAGACGGTTCCCGGGCCGCCAGCGAATTGCGCGCCGTTTTGCAGCGGCGGCGAGTACGTCAATCCCTGTCAGCCGCAGTGCCACCGTCTCGCCTTTCAAGCTCTTGTAAATCCACTGCGCCAGTTGCTCGGCAATGCCTCGCCACAGTGCGGCAGTCATCGCAAGGAGTGAGTTGAGCGGATGCGTCACGCGGATAAAGCCGTAAATGTCTTCACGGAAATCCCGCTTGCTAAAAGTGACAGACGGCAGCCAGTGAAAGAGCCAGCGATCGAGAAGCGCCTGGGCGGGTTCTATCAGGTCATAGATAAGCTATGCCCGGCCGTCTTTATCTGCGTGCAGTATGCCGAGAGACGGATCGAGCCCGATTGGTTGCAGTGCAATGGCGATTTCGGACGCGAGAACGCCATAGAGGTAATTCAGCACGGCTTGCGCTGGCAGTGTCGCGCCGCGCGGATCTCCAGTTATGCTTGATCGACGAGAACCGAACGTTCGCCAATGATCCGGCACTGCTTGTCGCTTGCCGAACTGCAACGGCAGGTTCGCCAGCGCTTGCCAATAGAAGGCGGATGCTCTCCCCTCGGCGCCGAGAAAGTCTGCGCTCGATTGAGTATGGGACAGGTCCGGGAGCAATCGCGCGGTAAAGGCGGCGATCTGTTCCGCAGCAGCGCCTTGATCGAAACCGCGCAGCGTGGCGATTTGGTCGGCGATCTTTGCCCGGATCAAGCTTCCTGAATGGCACGTCCTAGACGTGTCTCGATCGTCGTTGACGCTTGCGCCCGCCGCAGTGCGACCGGGATATTTACTCGCGGTATGCTGGCGACAATAGGCGTTCCGTCATAGTCGAGATGGGTAAAAGCCGGGCCTCCATTATGCAGCCAGCGCAGTGCGGCAAAGGTGATAATCCCGTCCGGTCGGACTGCGATCTAACGCGAGACGGGACAACCGGCGCGATGAAATGGGCGCTCGATCTCATCACCCTTTATCCCGTCACGAACAACCAGCGTTCCCATTTCCACTGTGACGCGAATTACATAGCCTATAAGAGGCCGACCGAAAATGAATTGAGTGATTTCAGTCGGTTGTGGCATGATGGTTGCGGCAAAACAATCATCTAGGCACAAAATGTGGACCAAAATCACTCGTCGGAAGTATGAGCGAGAGGGACAGCGCTACGCAAGCGATCTAACGGATGCCGAGTGGGCGCTGATCGAGCCGCATATGCCGGCAGCAAAGCGTTTGGGCCGACCGCGCGAGACCGAGCTGCGGGCGGTGCTGGATGCGATCTTGTATATGGCGCGAAGCGGCTGTCAGTGGCGGATGCTGCCGAAGGACTTTCCTCCGTTTACCACCGTGCAAGGTTATTTCTACGATTGGCGAGACCACGGCTTGTTTGAGAAGATCAATTTTGCATTGCTGCTGCAGGCCCGCGAAGCGGCGGGGCGCGAAGCGAGCCCATCGGCCGGGGTCATCGACAGTCAATCGGCCAAGACCACCGAGAGCGGCGGGCCGCGTGGTTATGATGCCGCCAAGAAGGTCAAAGAGCCTGCCCCAGCGAAGGCTGGGGGCGTAAGCGCCACATTGTCACCGACACTGGCGGTCTGCTGGTCGGTGCCGAGGTGCACCCCGCCGATGTCCAAGATCGCGATGGTGCCGTGCTGGTCATTGAGGCCGTCCACCAATTGTTTGCCTGGTTGCGTCACCTGTTCGCCGACAGCGTCTATAACGGCCCCAATCGGGGTGCCGCCCTCGCCAAATTCGGCAAGTGGACCATCGAGATCGTCAAACGCGCCGCTGACGCTGCAGGCTTTCAATTGCTGCCGCGGCGCTGGGTCGTCGAACGAACCCTGGCTTGGCTCAACCGAAATCGCCGCCTAGCCAAGGATTTCGAGGCTTCGATTGCGAGCTGCACTTCGCGATGGCCAATGGGAGCGAATCGACCGCCTGCTGCCCGGCAAACCCGGTGATTTCGGCGTCACCGCCGACGACAATCGCCGCTTCGTTGAAGCGGTGCTCTACCGCTCCCGCGCCGGAACTCCCTGGCGCGACCTGCCGGAACGGTTTGGCGACTGGAAGAACACGCACAAATGGTTCAGCCGCTGGGCCAAGAAAGGGGTGTGGCAGCGCCTCTTCCAGTACCTGGCCGCCGAGGCCGAGAACGAATATGCGAGGATCGACAGCACCATCGTGTGCGCCCACCAGCACAGCGCCGGGGCACCCAAAAAAAGATGACGATCGAGCCATCGGCCGCAGCGAGGGCGGATTGAGCACCAAATCCACGCTCTGGTCGACGCACTCGGCAATCCGCGGCGCTTCCTGCTGACCGCGGGACAGGCCCATGATCTGATCGGCGCCGATGCGTTGCTGACGCAAATGGCCGCTGCGGTCTTGATGGGTGGCCCACCCCCCACCACCATCCCCTACCGTGCTAGCCGGGCGGGATACGAGTGTAGCAATTTGGGGTACGCGATTTGCGATTTCCATTGTCGCAATCACTTTAATTCTACCGAGCCAATAGCGTGATTCGCACTGGCGCAATAGCATAATTCCACTGGTATGATTTTCCAATGCACCGTGATATTGGGTGCAGTGGAATATGCAATGCACTGCGGCATGGTTCCAATACGCTGGAAATATGCGCGTGGCCCTGCGGTGGCGATCGAGCCGTTCGGGGGCCGGAGCCTCGGTCGCGTGCCGGACCCATGCCGTGGCCTCCGTCAGCATCGCGTGCAAGCGTCGGAGCAAAAGCGGCGCCGTCCCTTCGGCAGTGCCTTGCCGCACTCGGCGCACGTTGGCGGGATCGGACGCTGTAGACGGTTCCCAAGCCGCCCGCGAAGCGCTCTACCCAAATCCCTCTTTACGCAGTGTCTTGCGCACGACCGCGCCAAACTCGCCCCCGCACTGCGGAATATCCACCTAGCGCGATGATTACAACTCCTAAAATCACAATGCCAAAGCGAATGGCGATGTTTTGAGTTGCCAAAGGCGCCGTTCCACCATTGGCTCGCGAGATCGGCAATAGCCGCATTCCCTCGTCAAAAGCCTTGCCGGCAATCGGCTGCGCCAACGGGACCGAACAAGCCTTCTACTGATCGGAAGCCGCCATATTCACTTGAATAGTCTGTATCTTCGTCAACGCTTCCGGTTATGTGGCCGTCGGTTCCAAGTGCTGAAAGCGGGTAATAGGTGCCTGGTATCAGAAAGCCCGGATAGCTGTTCTCCTCGGTGCCAATGACTGTACCCGGATACGCTGCGGACTGATCGCTGTCGCTACCGTCCTCGGTGACGAGCGTCACCTTCGAAGCGTTTCGGACCGCGTTCGGGAAGTTGTAGCGGCTACCGCTGCATACGAAGGCGCGTACTGGTTGCCTGTCGCGGCGTTCAGCGAGGGGTTGTAAGGTGCCCAAGGCTTCAGCCGTTCGGTATTGTAGCCGTACGCGGCGAGCTTATTCTGCGTCTCGAAAGGGGCTGAGTAAGCGGTCGGATATTGCGTTACGTCAATGCCCGCCTTCGGTGCACAATTCAGCCAAGTCGAGTTGGTGATCTGGTAGTACCCGCTCGCCGAAAGTTAACGCCCGTAATTCCGCTGTTTTTGGGGTTAACATCTCCACTCTCGTACTTGCGGATGAGCGGGGCCACCGTTGACCAAGAGTAAGCCATTGCAAATCGTCCCTTCGTCTCTTCAGATCCAGCGATGCCGGCGCTGTCTTTCTTTCGCGGGCACTGGCTCCCGTGTCGTAGCACGGGACATGTCTGCGCTGTCGCGGAGACGTTTCGGATCTCCCGTCTTAGGCTTGGGCAAGCTCTCTGGGGGCTCGATCACAACGACTGTCTCGTTCGGACCAGCGGTTTCACGGGCTGCGGGCGCGGGCTCGATATCGCGAAGCAGGCTGGCGAACCAGGGAGCGATTTGTTTGTTCGTATCCACAGCCAGTTGTTCCACCCGCGCTATCCGAGTTTCGATCTTTTCGAACGCTTTATCGACTGCAACGCCGATCAGGTCGGCGGCGTGCATTGGCGTAAAAGGCGGATTATGGGCCGTTGGTAACGTCTCCGTTTCCGCTTGGCTGGCGGGATGGCAGTGGCGCTCCGCGTAGATGTCCGCGCGCGCCATCGGAAATCTGTTGGCGCATTACGCCGCGCGCGGTTTCTTGCTCGGCTGCGGCGCGGGCTTCCTCGGCTTGGAAAGCCGATGCGATTGCGGAGAGCCAAGGGAGCATTTTCCCGACATTGGCAGGGCCGCACGGGCACAGTTGCGGGTCATCATCGACTTCGGTGCGCACATAGGAGAGAAAAGCGAGAACGCGATCCGTTGGGAACCTTTCACGATCGGAGAATGTGAAACCTTCGCAACATGTACCGCATCTTGCGTCAGGCGCCAGTGCGTTCCATATATCCTGTGTGGCCGAAACCACTCGATCCCCGCTCGCCTGCTGGCTCGCCTATCTCGGGATAGGCGTTGTCAAGTTATCGCAGCGTCTCGGTCTGCATCCTAACACTGTAGGGATTGCGGCCTTTCGCGGCTCTCGCCGCTGCGCATGGTTGCGCGAGGCTGAAATGATGCTCGCTGTCCTGCGCAGGCGCTTGTTGCGATCCCGGCAGATGATCCGCGCTGCGGCGTGTGGCGGGCGCGGGCGCGGGCACTGGCGCTCGCTGCAGAGTGGAGACTTGAGGAAGTGAAACGTCGAGTTGTTTTACGACAGAGGAAGTAGACTATGAATATCTGGCAACGCGGCGAAAGCGTGCGCACGGTGCTGCGCGGCGAACTAAGGGAAGCCTGCCAGTTGTATCGGGGCATGGTCGGAGCAAGGGATTACAGCTGCTCGTTTGGCGCGCATTGCCAATCTGATTGGGCTGGGAAACACTTCGTACTTCGCAGCGCTTCGCGAATATCAATACGGGCTAGTGCGCGCCATGCATCGCGGATGGGATGGCTAGGCGGTCGGTCTTTAGAGTGCATATAATCGTAAAGGTGTTTTACAACAGGAGAAGTAAAGATGGCGCCTTGGTTTCTATTCGTCGCTGTTTGCCTAAGAAGTGCCCACAACCAATGCCGTGTCGAGATTATCGATCGATACCCGCTTTCCTCATACGCCGCGAGTGGAGTGCGCAAGCTTGCGGCAGAGACTGCGGTTAATCACTCGCGATCCGGCGAGGTTTACGCCGCGGCCAGTTGGTGCGCGCGACAGAACTGGTGAGCAGCCAGTGCAATCGTCAATAACAACCGTACCAGTAATGATAATAAGGGTTCCAGCATCTACGCGCGGGCGGATAGTGGCGCGAGGCCATCGGGTAGTGTTGCGCCAGCATCGTGCCGAGGGCGAACGCGCCGAGACCTAGCCCGAGTGCCGCACCGGGGCCAATCCCGCCTCGGTGCCCGTGCCATCCGCCATGCCCGTGCCATCCGCCATGCCCGTGCCCGTGCCTGCTACCCGCATCCGCGGGCTGCGGCACTGTCGGCGTTCCGAGCGCGACCAGCGCCGATAGGGCCAGCGCCAGACTTCGGCCAGTGTTACCGAGGTTCATGCAATCCTCCTTTAAGCGGTTGAAAATTATAGGGCTCAGTGTTGTCATCCCCACGGATCAAGGGGATTGATATTCTCGGGAATGCTTATTAATTAGCAAGGGGGGTTAGCGTCGAATACAACTCGTCATAACGCGGGACGGGAGCGCCGCAGAACGCAGGGAGCAGTTGACCGCCCGGAAGCCTCGCCATCATCGGCATACAGCACGATCGGCCAAACAGCGCACCGGGAAACACGCCATCGGGAGGATAGAGCGTCCAATGCCCGGGCAGGCTGACGCCCGGTGCCAGTCCCAGTGCGATCCGGGGAGCGGCGGGTGCGGCAGTCTCCGGCTACGGGATTACCGCCGATAGTTGCGGCCGCAGCGGCGGGAGGATCTCGGCATCGATCGCGGGAGGCTCGCTTTCTGCGAAGCGTGCCAATGGAGCCAATGCCGCGGCGAGAGCGTCGATAAAGCCACCGGGCTTGGCGTTGTCAACGCCGGTTAAATCCTGACCCGCTTTCCGTTGCTCCGCCGATTGAAATCGTGACCCACGCTCGTTGATAAGGGGCTTGTCCAGGTAGTCCACAGGAGGGACCCGCGCGTAGCGGAGCGGCCGCCACGAGTCTGGCGCAGAGGAGCGCGGGAGGTCACTGTGGGCCCACCTGGGCAAGCCGTGGTTCATGCATGCCGGTGCCGGCGCGGCCTATGCGGCTGTCGGCGCTTTCAGCAACCCGGCGCGCCGCTTGTCTTTGAGCCGGTAGCTCTCGCCCTGAATGCTGACCACGGTCGAATGATGCAGCAGCCGGTCGAGCATCGCTGCCGTTAGCACGGGGTCGCCGGCAAAGGCCTGATCCCACAACCCGAACGTCAGGTTCGAGGTCAAGATCATCGCTCCCTTCTCGTATCGCTTGGCGACGACCTGGAAGAACAGGTTGGCCTGTTCGCGCCCCAACGGCAGATAGCCGATCTCGTCAATGATCAGCAGCTTGTAGACGCTGACCGCGCGGTGCATCGCCTCTTTCCATCGGCCTTGGCGCTGCGCCGTCTCGAGTGTCATGACCAGATCGGCCGCTGAGGTGAAGCGCACCTTGTGCCCGTGCTGGGTGGCGAGGTATCCGAGCGCGATGGCCAGATGCGTCTTGCCGACGCCGGACGGCCCGAGAAAGACGACGTTCTCGGCACGCTCGATAAACACCAGGCTCGCGAGGTCATGGATCTGCGGGCGCGGGGCGCCGGTGGCAAAGCCGAAGTCGAAGCCGTCGAGCGTCTTGACCGACGGGAAGCCGGCGACGCGAGCGAACATATCGCGGGCTCGGGCACGACGCGCCTCCCGCTCGGCTCGCAAGCTCTCTTCCAGGAAGTCGGCGAAGGAAGCCTCTTTCGCCGCGGCGCTCTGGGCGATGCCGGAATACAGGTCGGGAACCGCGCTTAGCCGCAGTTCCTGACACAGCTCGGCGATCCGCTGATGCTGCAAATCGCTCATCACACGCCGCCGGCAAAGGCGTCGTAGAGCGCCAGCGGGTGCTGCAGGCCGACGATCGGTGCCGGCACCGGTTTGGCCTGGATCGAGCGCACACTGCGGCCGGCATAGGGCGCCGGGATCGGCTGCAATCGTTCCTCGGCCAGTCGTTCGGCCGGGTCCGCGCCGGTGGTGCCATGAACCCGTGGGTTCGCTACCTCGCGCAGCCATCGGGTGACCGCCAGGTTGGCCGTCTCGCGATCGACAACCAGCCCTTCCTGGGCCAGCCGGCTGGCCAGGGGCACATAAAGCTGTGCGGCAGGTAGCGGATGAACCGCTCGACCTTGCCCTTGGTCTGCGCCCGGTACGGCGCGCATAGCCGGAGGCGGAAACCGCAGTGGCGGGCAAAATCGAGAAAGCCGGGATGGAAACGGTGTCGACTGCGACCGTAGCCGTGCCGCTCCAGCACCACCGTGCGCATATTGTCGTAGAGCACCTCGCGCGGAACGCCGCCTAGGGCGAAGAACGCGTTCTCGTGCGCCTCGATCAGCGTTTCGACCCGTTCGTCGGTGACAAACTCGACATAGGCGGCCCGGCTCCAGCCCAGTGTCGCGACGAATATCGAGAGCCGGTGGCCGCCGCGCCGGATGACCGCCCAATCCACCTGCATCTGTTCGCCGGGACCGGTCTCGAAGCGGATCACCGGGTCGGCCGCTTCCTTCGGCTTCAGTGACGCTACAAACATCTTCAGCATCGTGTAGCCGCCGCAATAACCTCGCTCGCGCAGCTCGATCAGCAGCACGCTTTCCGGAATCCGTTCCGGCGCCGCCGCGGCAAGCCGTTCGCCGACATAGGCCTTGAACGGGTCGAGCTTCGTCAGCCGAGCCGCGCGCGGCTTGTAGCGCGCCGCCTCCTCGTCACGCAGATAGCGCCGTACCGTGTTGCGCGAGGTGCCCGTCTCGCGGACGATCTCGCGAATGCTCCTGCCATGCCGATGCAACACTCGGATCCCCAAAGCCGCCTCCACTCTCACCATCCGGCTCCCTCCCCATCGAGGAAGCCAGCCTAGCCAGTGGGTCAGCTTTCAATCGGCGACCTGGGTCAGAATTACAGCGGCGCTAACAGCGTCATCATCCTGCGTCCCGCGAAACGGCGCAGGCGTCGGATGGCGTTCGCTATATTCAATCGGGTCAACTACTTTCAGCGGCCGTTCGCGCCGCAGCTGTGCACGGGGCCGCCGGGCCACCGTCTCGCCACTAGCGGCACCGGGAGCGGCCGGGGCTACCGCGAGTGTAGGGATATCGGCCGGAGACCAGCGCTTGCCCGGCTCCCGAGCGGGCATCTTCTCGATCGCGGGAAGGTACTTGCTCGGGATTTTCTGAAGCCCGCTTGACCAGTTGCGGATGCTGTCAGGCGAAGCGCCGATCAACGGCGAGGCTGAAAAACTGCTGTGATGGCGCGCCTTGAGAAGCGCTCGGAAATCGGTAGCGTTCATATAGGCGCGAACCTATCATACGACGCGGCCAATTTCACGGGGACTGGAAAATTGCCGCGGTTGTGATTGAGTAGCCGCTATGCCGCGAGCCTATCCCAGTCGAGACCAGCCTGCCAGGAAAGCTGACGATAACGTGCCGTCTGCTCCATCGAGAGCGGCAACATCCCAATCTCGGCGCGGCGAACAACGCTTTCCCGCAATCCTACCTTCGATGCCAGTGCGGCATGCGTGAAGCCGAGCAACTCACGTAGCTTCAAGAGCGTCTGCGGCAAAGGTACGACAGTCAGTTCGCGCGTTCCCTTGACTGACATCCAGTGCACCAGTTTTTCGATCGAGGCTGCGATGCTGCTTGCCGCCCGCTTTCCCATTGGGCAACCGCTACTTTCGTCACACCACAAATCGCCGCCAGTTGCCGTTGCGTCAACCCGAGCGACTGGCGCAGCTGACACAACACCGGGCCAGCTGCTTCTCGGCGACGCAATATCGGCATTAGCTCGGGAATGGTCGCGGGCAGTTTGCGGCCCTTGCGGCTGAGACGCGGTTCCACATCCTCAGCCTGTTCTTTAAGGTTTAAGGCGCGTTCGTAATCGCCCTCTGCGAGAGCGGTGGCTGCCTCGATCAAGAGATTGCTCGCTGTGTTCATAATCACATGTTTTCTGATACCTACTTCTACGATGATATACGAGATTTCGTCTCCTTTGCAAGAAGATCAGCAAAATCAAGCTTTTGCCGAGCGTCCGGGCATGGCGAAAGGGCATTCGGCGGGTCCGGGAGCGAGACCGATTCGTTGATCTCGATCGCGCCTCCCGCTCTCGCCGCTGTCGAGGATATCGAATGGCGGGAATATCTCAACTGTGCGCGGCGTGCCCTGCCACCCGAGACGGTCGCAGACCTTGACGGAATTCCAGACGACGCTATCTCGCCAGACCGCCGCGAGGAAGCGCGGCAGGCGCTTGACAACCTGATCGAGGGCGAACGGAGTCGGGCAGAGCGGCGAGCCGAATATCAGCAGTGGCGCGAGGAGCAGGTACGCATCCGCGAAGAAGATCGTGCGCAAGCTGACGCAGCGCACAAGGGGTGGCTGCATGAACAGGCGGTTGAGCGCGCCGCGGCCCGCGAGGCTGCCGAGCGCCTTGCCGCGGAGCGTCTCTACGCGATCCACCGGAACGCCGTCACCACCCGCGAGATCGAGGAACGGGAGCGCCGAGCTCGCCGTGGGGCTGACAAGCAGGCGCAACGGCGGGAAGCCCAGCGGCGCGCTGCTGAGAAAGCCGCGCACAAGGCTGCGGCGCTGGCGAGATGGCCGAAACCCCGCGGTACGTTGGCAGAAGGCATGGCGTAAATGGCCGGCAGGCGGGCGAACGAACGCGAAGTCAGATCAGCAATCCGCGCCGCGGCGAAGTCATCGGCCGCAACCGCTCGGGTCAGCCGCCGGGAAGCCGAGAGACAAGCGAAAGAGGCTCTCTACGCGGCCCGCTTCTACCGGCGCGACGTTGCGGCGCGGATACGTCAAACAGCGCGAGAAGCCGAGCTACGGGCGCGAGCCGCGGCATCGGAACGGCGCTTGCTGGCGCATTACCTGACGCCAACGAAGCGCCGCACGTCCTACCAACGGAGGGTTGTCGGTAGCGTTGCCCGCCAAGTCGAGCGCGGCGAGCGGCCGGTAATGCCGCGGCGAGTGCGGCCGGCGGGAGCGGCGCAGGCGTCGCTGCGCTGGTATCGCCAATATTTAGAAACTGAAAACGGCGGTGCGGTGCGTCGTTATTTCGAAGAGTTGCCTATTGATCAGCAGCGCGAATATCTAGACGCGGTAATTGAAGCAAATGCCGAATGGAGATCCGCGGGGCAACCCAACACTCGCGGTAATCCATTACGCTTATTTTTGATGTACCACTGGTAACGGTTCACAATGGCACTAGTCCAGGGCGAGGTTTGGGAATTGACGCCCGACGATATCGGCGGCTCGCTCTACGGATTGACAGCGAAGCGCTGCAAGCGCTGAAAGCGCGATCGAGCTATGGTTCGAAATGGAGCCTCACCGCGATGCGGCATGCCCGGCTTGCGGCGCTGTCGTGCGCAATCAGGATCGCCACAAGGGGCCGGACTTGCGCAAAGGTGATCGCCACAAAATTAACGGCGATCGTCACAAAATAAAAATCGATCGCCACAAGATAAGAGCGCAGCAAGATAGTAAATTGTTATGACGATCCGTTACCGGAATACAAGGTGAGGGTAACGGAGTAAAATATCTACAAAACAGAAATATTTACAGCTAACAGTGTGCGAGGAACACGGAAATCCTTATGTTTTATTCAAAGACAACAAACGCCTGACAACAATGGACTGTCTGCAATTTATCCTCGGGCTGTCTCCGCATAAGATTATTTCCCTGTCCGGTTAGCACAGTTCGCTAAATGTTCTTGATGCCGACCTCGCCTTAAGGTAGATAGCCGAGTCGGTTAGGGGGAGCAAATAGCTGGACTTTTGGATTTTGCAGCCCGGTTCCGGGCGGAGGAGCGGTGCATCGAGCACTTGGCCGGGCTTCGTTGGCCCGAGGGTTTTGTGTGTTCCGGCTACGGCGGGCTGCGGGCCTGGCGGCTGAAGGCTCGACCGCGGGTTTACGAGTGCGGCACCTGCCATCGGCAGGAATCGGTCACCGCGGGCACGGTGTTTCATCGGACGCGGACGGATCTGATGAAGTGGTTTGTTGCCGCTTATCTGCTGGGCCGCGACAAGCGCGGCGTCTCGGCCAAATTTCTGCAGCGGGAACTGGCGGTGGCCTACCAGACGGCGTGGACCATGGCGCACAAGTTGCGTCACGGGCTGAGCGAAGACCCAACCCATCCGCTGCGCGGGTTCCTCGAGGCGGACGAGACCCCTGCCTTCGCAGGGGCGGGCTCATCATCGGCGGCCGGGGCGATCCGACAAGTCCCGGACGCAGCACCGCCAACCCCAACAAGAGCCTGGTTGTTGCCGTGGTCGAGAAGGTGCCGGCGCCACAGAACAAGAAGGGAAAATACGGCCATGCCGTGAAGCGTCAGCACGGGTTCTTCGCGGGCAACGCCCGGATCGCCGTGTTGCCGGCCGCGACGGGCACCGAACTCGGCGCCTTCCTCAAGGCGAACGTTGCCGCCCAATCCTGTCTCCTGACCGACGGGTTTAGCGGCTATCGCGGTGGTGCGGCCGGCCTCGGCGAGCATTTGAAGCACACGCCGGTGGTCCAGGGCGAAGGCGCCAATGCCGGCGCGTTCTTCCCGATCATCCATACCCTGTTCAGCAACATCAAAGCCTGGCTCGTCGGCACCCATCACGGCGTCAGCGCCAAGCACCTGCCGCGCTATCTGCGGGAATGGTCCTACCGGTTCAATCGTCGCAACCTGCCCGACGGGCTGGACGGCTACCTTATTCGGCGCGCCGTCGAATGCGCCACCATCACCTATGATCAGCTCAAGACAGGCACCTTGCCCGGCGGCGCCAATCGTGTCCGGCGGCTTCCCGCAGCGGTTGCCGACCTGCTTTAGCCCAATAGGGGCATACGGGTCATCAACGAAGTAGGACGCTGTTTCCAAAAACCGTTTGCAAAAGTGATCCGTTATTTTACGAATGCCAGTGTAGAGACGATCGAGGAAATCGGGCGTATGAAAGGCGAGCGTAACTCGTTTGAAATCGTCACTCCCGAAATCAGCGTTTACAACATCAGCGAGTATCATTTACTTTCATAGACAACGAGAAGTTACCGAGAGATCGTAATCGAAGGTGACGCGCTATTGAACACTAAACGACTTTATAGTAATATCTCAATGTTATCGAGACGCTGTAAGGCACTGTCATGCTTGTTCGAAAGCACGGGCGCGCCGAAACTGTCGAACAAGACAATGACTGATCGCGATCCGGCTTTTGTGACTATGGCAAATCGGCCAAAGGCTTTCGGATCAAGCTTGCGATCGTATCGCTTTACGGCAAGTTCGCGCAACAGGTAGGAGCGCGCCCGTACTATGATCCAGTTGCTGCCGGACTGATATCCGCAGTCGTTATGATTGCCACTGACGCAGTCTACTCGACACGGCCGCTCGATCTCGAATTGAGCGATGCTCTCCGCGATTAGGGATTAACGCAACACTCGGATATGTTCATAGTACGATCGGGCGTTTACTGGTTTCGAAAAGACGAAAACATAATCGTTGAAAGTCACAGCGAGGCTGGCAAAAGAACGCGCGGGATATATCGCGGCGTGCTAGGCGACCATATTTCTCCGATCAATAAAGCATGGCCTCTTATCTGATAAGGCGGATGATGTTCAAACGAGTCTCCGTTCCGTCAATTCATATTCGCATGACAGATTAGTAAACCAATGGTATATTACGGGGTATAAGGCTCGATGGTCTATACCTTACAATCCTAATCGGCTAGATAGTCTAACCAACAACTTTTATACGGTATTCGATCATTTATCGAATCAGGTAGAGCTACTCAGCCGAGACTAGCCAGATGCGCTAACCGCATCCGCCGCGCTTCTACAACCCGCCTCGATCACTGTTTGATCGAAGGCGCACACTGCGTCTATTGCGGGATAGGCGTAGAGCCGCGACTGCAGCGAAGCGGGAGACGCGGCATCTCGATCACTTCATATCTGCGGAAATCATTTGCCGAGCGCGCGAGGCATGGTCGCGCAAGCTGTTCCCGAATTGACTTTTACCGTGCTGCCATCGTTGCAATATCTTCGCCAACGCCAATTTCTTTCCGACATTCGTGAGTAAATTCCTTTACTTGCTGTGGCGCCTCCGTCATTGCATAACGCAGTTACCGCGCAGTTGCGAGCGCTTGTAGTGCCACAAACGCTTGCCGCTATTGTGCGACCAATCGAGGAATACGAGCGCCGGGAATATCCGATATTGGAACCCGAGCAATTCGAAAATGGGGACTGGTTTACTGCGTAACCGCTTGCAGAAAAGGTTTTGCAGTTCAGTTCTCGGGTACGACATTAGGCACCGTCAAGAAGGGCAGCCTTGTTCTCTTAGTGTCTGAAATCTGAATCGGAATGGTTGTATTGTATCGTAGATACATTGTGTAAGGGTCAAGCTAATCTCCTGACAAGAAGCTGTACAGAGGCGATGTAGACCCATGCTTTGGCGCTATCCGTTCATGGGTCCGCTTTATTCCGAGCCAACTCTTCATAAATCACACAAACTGCTGTGAAGATAGACTCTTTTTACTATACCTCCCCTAACCTTGACTCGTTTTACGTGCAGACCCTACAGTAGTTGAACGACAGGCCCTAGGGTAAGTCGGGCCCACGCGTCGCTGAGGGCGGCAACCGGAGCGTCGACGACGTCATCGCCGTGCTATGGCGTCGGGGTCAGACAAAATCGCTCAGTGCAGCGCGGTGAAGGTGCGGAACGCTGCATCGGATGGTCATTTGGATGTGCTAGTCACAGTGCGGTAGGTGGAAGCGGTAATTGGCGCAGTGCAATTGCTCGCTGCCATTTTCGAGCAAAGTCCGTCTGGCGGATCAACCCGATTATCACGTGGAAAGCTAATGTAAGCCATAGATGCACGTTGATGAGACAGTCCGGGAAGAGTTCGCTTGTCGCCATAGACGACCCACAGATCGAGTTCAGCCAAGGTCCGGTATGGGGCAATCCCGCGGCATTCGTCGATCACGAGAGTATAGGCCCTTCTCAGGTCGTGATGACGACGGTTTCAAGCGGCTCGCCGCGGACAAAGCGGTCGATGTTTCGGGCGACATCGCGCGAGCGACGCTCTATGGTTCCATCGGTCCGTGGCGAGCAGTGGGGCGTCATAATCACGTTCGGCAGTTCATGGAACGGGTAGCGGGAGGGGCGCGGCGCCGGATCATCAGCGCTCGGATAGCGCCACCAGGTGTCGAGCGCCGCTCCGCCGATGACCCCATCGCGCAAGGCGCAGTAAAGTGCCTCCTCCTCGGCGATCGGGCCGCGCGCCAGATTGATCAAGAAGGCGCTGCGCTTCATCGCGGCAAGCCGGCGTCCGTCAATCATGCCCATCGTCTCGGGGGTTAGGGCACAGCTCAGGACGACGATGTCGCACTCGCGAAGCATCCGGTCGAGTTCAGTCCACGAAAATACATGCTCGACCGAGGCCGGCTTCTCGCGCATCGTTCGGTTGACGGCAAGCACCCGGCAGCCTAGCGCGACCGCGCGCCACGCGACTTCGCGGCCGATATGGCCGAGCCCGACGACGCCGACGGTCTCGCCGCCGATCTCACCGCGCACCGCGCCGCCTACCATCGGGCTCCAGGACCACGATCCCTCGCGGAACACGTCGCGATGTCGAACAGGCGGTGACGCCAAGCCAGCATCATCATGATGGCGAATTCGCCAGGCGCCGGCTCGTGGCCATATGCATTGCACAAGGTGACGCCCCGCGGCAACTAAGAGACGTCGATGCCGTCCGTTCCGGCAAGCGGCACCTGCAGCAAGCGCAACTTCGGCGCCGCCGGAAATCCGCTCCGCCAAGCTCCGGTCAGCAGCACATCCGTATCGGCGAGCGTCGCAGCCGCCTGTGCCGGTTCGTTGTTATCGAGGATTTCGGTGCGGATGTCGGCAGTAAGGAATTCGATGATTAGCGTCGCTTGCGAGGCAGCGAGCGTACCCAGGAACAGCGCTTTCATTGGCGGCTCATCTCCAGTGGCGTCAGGTTCGTGTAGTAATTACCCGGCCACACGCCTACCCATCAACACACGGCGAAATTTGAATGAGAAGCTTCCAGAAGCTCGCGCGCCGTGGCCATCGTGCTGCAACGGTCATTGCAATCAGCATGATGACCCCTCCAATAGCGTTGCCGCCATGCGACCGAAATTGGGCACCGCCCAGAGTCCCAGAAACGGTCCCAAGATCCATCCGACAGCGAAAACCGTTCCGGCTTCGGGAAGTGCTGAAAGACAGTCGGGACGCGCGATCGACGTTTTCGTACTCGCCCACCCCGATGCCAAACTCACCGCGGCTGAACGGCTCGAAACCCACTCGGGCAAGTCTGTGCGTAGGGGTAATAAGACTGCGTGGCGTCACACCACCACCACGGCCCATAGATCGGTATCGGTCCATAGGCAGGGGCATAATACGGAACAGGAGCGGCAAAGTACGGGGCAGCCAACGCGCCGGCGATAACCCCACCGACGATCGCCGGAGCCCACCAACCGCCGCCCCAACCACCGCCATGCCAACCACCACCATGCCAACCACCACCATGCCAACCACCACCGCCCCAGCCGCCGCCACGATGACCCTGCGCCTGCGCTGCACTGACGGAGCAAATCACGACAGCCGCGCACAATCCGATGATTCCTGTTTTCATCTCTGTAATATGAGCGATGCGCCCGAATACAATGTTAACATCTGGTTCAGGCTTGTTCGATGTCAACAAAGCGCTTGCGGGCGGGGTGCTCGACGGCCGGGTCTTGTCGCGGGTGAGCCCCGCGACCCCTTCATGCATTAAGCGCTCCTGCCAGCGCCACCGGGAAACTCAAATCGGACTCTTCCGTCAGGTGCCATCCACTAGGTTAGAAGACGAAAGACTTTCCCAGGTGAGAGAGGTTCGGTCACCCGATTACGACGCCCATGAGGCGCTGCTGTTCGCGCAGGATTCGGCCAGCGGTCTACGGGCGCTGATCGCTATCCACGATACCACGCTCCGCCCGGCCTTTGGCGGCTGCCGCATGCATCCGTATGCCGGCGAACAGCACGATGACGGACGTGCTGCGCCTCTCGCGCGGCATGACCTACAAGGCAGCGATCTGCGAGCTGCCCAATGGCGGCGGCAAGTCGGTGATTATCGCCGACCCACGCCGCGACAGGAAGCCAGCGCTGCTACGCGCAATAGGTCGCAAGCCTCGGCGGCCGTTACATCGCCGCCGATGACGTGGGCACAACGCTCGCGAACCTGGTAATCATGCGGTAAGTGCCCGAGGGCGCCGGAGCGGCCGTCGCCGCCTGCGGATGACCCTCTTTGTCTTCTGCTGACCGGCCTGCCGGGGTTGCAGCTCTGTGCCCAGGCGCATGGCGTAACAGGAAGGCGGGGTGTTGCGTATCTGCGCCGCGACAGCTCGGGTGCCATGTCGATCCATGACGAACCACCAATTGCGCACGCACCATGTCAGCTGCGATCCGGCCAGCTCAGGGCGGCGGGGCGTTTGTCAAAGTAGAGCCGGGCAGTCGCCACGTGCCGAGGACCCCCCCTCCTGCGCCCATCTCGACGAGCAGAGCCTTCACCGCCGGCACCGGTTGGGAGGCGACGCGGCGCTGTCGTTCCGGGAGAGTGGGACGGCGGCTATTCCCGGCCGGTCGGCGCTGCATAGGTGAGCTCGCGGAAGGCGCGGCGGTAGATACCACCCATCCCGGAGGGCGTCTGGATCATTTGAATCGCGATTAGGTTTTCCGCCGGATCGATCCAGAACGTCGTGCCCCACGCGCCAGTCCAGTAATAGTTCCCAACCGAGCCGGGCAGCGGGTTGTGCCCGGCCGCGGTCCGCACCGCGAAACCGAGCCCGAAGCCCTGGCCCATCGCAGGGGTCGGCGCGATGTCGCCGGTCGTCGTCAGTGCCCGCTCCGAATACCCGATCCCCGGCGGGAGCGCATCCGCCGTCATCAGTGCAACCGTGTGCGGGGCCAGCAGCCGCGTCCCGTGATATTCGCCGGAATGGAGCATCATCTCGCAGAAATGCAGGTAATCCTCGGCGGTAGACACCAATCCGCCGCCGCCGGAGAACAAGCGCGGCTTCCAAGTGACGTCCGGCGGCATTCGCGACTTGCTGCCGGCGGGCGGCGACTGCGCCTCGGCGAGGCGCGCCAGATCGGATTGATGGACGTAGAAGTCGGTCGCGGTCATGTCGAGTGGCTTGGCGACCCGTTCGGCGATGAAGGCATCGAGTTCCTGGCCTGAGACCACCTCGATGACACGCCCGAGCACGTCCACCGCGACGCTGTATTCCCACACTTCGCTGGGCTGGTGGGCGAGCGGCAGCTTCGACATTTGGTGACCATCTCGGCCAACGTATCGTTGCGGTCGCCGACCTTGGCGTCGCGGTACATCTTGTGGACGAGCCTGTCGCCGAACTGTCCGTAGACCAGCCCCGCAGTGTGGCGCAGCAGGTCCTGCACGATCATCGGCCGTTTCTGCGGCTCCAGCACCAGCGTCGGCTTGCCGGTCGCCGGGTCGGGCTGCTCGACCCCGACTTTGAGATCCTTGAATTCGGGCAGGTAGTGCGACACCGGCGCCATCAGGTCGAGCTTGCCTTCCTCGACCAGCATCATCGCCGCGACTGAGACGATCGGCTTTGTCATCGAGGCGAGGCGGAAGATCGAATCCCGCTTCATAGCGGTCTTCTTGTCGCGGTCCTGAAAGCCGATCGCCTAGTAATAGGCAATATTGTCGCCGCGCGCGATCAGCAACACCGCGCCGGGTAGCTCTCCGCGATCCACATAGCCCTTGTAGACATCGCCCAATCGCTGCAGTCGATCGGGCGCAAAGCCGAGTTGCTCGGGATGCGCTACAACGACCGGCTCCTCGGCAAGGGAGAAACCAGCCCAGCAAACCGCCAGCACTGCGGACAGAATCAGCTTGCAAAGCGCCATCGTTCCCTTCCGCTTTGTCGCCTTGGCCGAACTTGGCCCGGCAACCACGATTGTGTCAGCCGCCATTCCCCGCATTCCGGGTGGTTGTCGGGCCAGGATCGTCTACCCGTGTGTCTCGAGCAACAATAAATCGCGTGCTGCGTCAGCAGCTGACCGCGCCGCCGCGCGGAAACCCGCTGCTATTCTTGCTTCAGGGGTGCTGCCTCTCCGGTCTCCCCCTGTCGCGTCTGACCGGTTGGGGCGGTCGTTGCCCCACCAGACGTAAAACCTCGTCGGGCCGTTCCCGATCGGCCCCCTCGGCTGCAATTCAATGCGGCGATAGTGTCGCCGTAAATGACGGCCATGCGGCGATGCGGTCGAACCAGACGAATAGTTTCAGGTGATGCGGCCGCCAGCGAAGATGGGGATTGCGGACTTCCAGCCGGCGGGCGCAGGCAAGCGTTACCGGGACGAGACTGAGCTCGCCGCGCAGCAAGGGATGCTCGCCTCCCAGATATCGGCCATTCGCTACGCGGCAATCCCCGGCAGCCTCGATGCGGGCCATGTCGCCGCTTTGCAGCGGCTGTGGCATCTCCCCTACCGCGAGGCCTTGACTCCGGCGTTCGCCGATGCGTTCCGCGCGATCATGGTCGCCTTCATCCTCGCGACGATCCTGGTCCCGCTGTTCGGCTGCCGAGGCGTATTGATTGAATTTGCATCTCCGAGCGCGTGTCTTGAGCCTCCTTTTTTACAACGCCAAAGGCGCGCCTGTGCAAGCCCCTTCATTGCAGCAAGGAGAATCGTCGTGGAGTTGTTTGTTGCACAGATCAACAGCCGGGCGCAGTCAATCCCGATCGGATCACGCAAGCTCATCAGGTTGCTCCGCTCAGAGCCGCCAGGTAGCACGTGACCTTTCGGATCCCGCATATCGATATTTGGCCGATGACTTGATTGAGTTTTTTAGTCCCTTCCCGACCGAACGGTCTCAGCGCAAGCAAGCCAGGCAGGCTGCGGGATGTCCGCTAGCTACTTTCCGGCGCAAAAAGCACGTTTGGGACGACCGTGCAACGAAGCTGGGCACGCGGACCCGCCGGCAGGTTGCCGCCGGCAGGGTGTGAAGTGAGTGGGATTACTGGCTGGGCTGCTTGGCCATGACGCGGCTGATGTTGACCAGGTTATCGGCAATCACCCCGAGGCCAACCCAGCGCTTCATCCCGGCGTCGCCCTTATATCGGCTACGACCCAGTCCGTGCCGTCGCTTGACCACACTGATGCGACCCTCGCAGCCGGTGCGCCATTTCTGGCCGTTGCGGAACCAGCGCTTCTTCTGCTCGCGTTTGCGCTCGGGGCTCTTGGTCGAGCGATTGGGGACGCAGACGCGCTTGACGCCCTTGGCCTTGGCGGCCGCCTCGTTTTTGGCCGAGTAGAAGCCGGCATCCGCCGCCACCAGGCGCGGTGTGCAGCCCAGCGTTGCTTGATGCGTTTCGATCGCGGCTGGCAGCAGATCCGAGTCGCTGGGCCGCTGATCGTAGACTTCGTAGGCGATGACGATCTGGTTCTCCGCCTCCTGCAATTTGACCATCTTGCCGAATTCGGTGGGCTTGCCGGCCTTACCCCCCGCTTTCGCGAGGGCAGGCTTTTACGAATGACCTCGGTCGTGGGCTCGAACAAGCTGACGATCTTACCCTCGGCATGGGTGTCGCCGGCGAAGACGCGCGCTTTGGTCTGGCGCATCACCTGCCGCACGCGCGGCACCATGCTCTCCAGTTGCCGGCTCAGCCCCTCCAGCACGACCTGCCGCCGGATGTCGGCCGCCCGCTTGACGCCGTCGCCGATCTGCTTGGCGAAGCGCTTTGCCTGTCCCACCACCCGGCCGGTTGCCTCCAGTAATCTATGGTAAGCCTGCGCCAACTTCTCGCCGCTTTGTCGACCTTTGGCGCGGGCCGCCCGCGCGATCTCCAGCACCCGCCATTTGACGCTGCGGCTGCGGTCGCGCAGTTGGGCGCCGGCCGCCCCAGCGATCCCGGTTATCTTCTTCATCGTGCGGGTTAGCACCCGCACCCCGTCGCCCAATAGGCTACTGTCGGTGGGGTAGTGAATGTTGGCCTCGACCACCGTGGTGTCGACGCGCATCCGCCGGCCTTGCGCCACCCGATGGTCGCGGGCGATCTGCACGATCCGATCATGGATCTGTTTGACCACCAGCGGCCCCACCGCGAGGCCCCAACGGCCCATGGTCTTGGCGTCGGGCATCTTGGTGCCGCCTACCCGGGTGAAGTCGCGATACACCAGATTGGCCCGCACCTCCCGTTCCAGCACGCCATAACTCCAGTTGCGCATGGGCTTGAGCACAAGCAAACGCAGCACCACCTCGGCCGGGGTGCCCGGCCGGCCGCGGCTGCGGCTCTGCGGATGCCGCTTGGCGAGAGCCTCGTAGACCGTCGCCACGATCTCCTTGTCGGCCAGCACCCGATCGGCGTGCTTCATCCACTCTTCGTGCAGACCCTTGACTTCGTCGGCGATCAGCCCGTCGCCAAAGCTGCGCTGCGACCGCCGTGTCTCAATCACGGTTCTGCCTGGCGCGTCTTGGCGCGGCGTCGTCCGGCCGCAGCAGTGCATGGTTGAGCTCGCAGATGTCCTCGAGCGCTTCCTTGAGCTTGTGGTAATTGCCGAGCCAGCGGCGCACTTCATCAACCTGTTCGCGGCGCAGGCTGAACTGGCGAGTACGGCCGCCGGCATAGCTGATGGTCAGAACCCACAGCGGGTGCCCGCCGCCGCCGGCGCAGATCGTGCAGCCGCTGGTGTGGCGCACGGTCCGCTCGAACAGCGAGCCGCGCAGAATCTCTCCGGTCACCGGCAACTGGGTGACGAGCGCTTGGCGCGTCGCGATGATCTGGTCCCGCGTCATCTAAATAAATGATACGAAGATCATTGCGATGCGTCAAGCGCTTTTCTCCCAAAAAACTAACCCGCGATGCAGCCGCCGATCGAACCTTGAGAAGGGCCGCCTGCCGCGCAGTGCGCGCACAAAATGTCCGTCCTTGCAGTTTTCCTGAGCTCCGGCGCCCTTAGATCAATCACTTAGACCGGTTATTTTTGCGCCGGAAAGTAACTAGGCCTTGTCATCGGCGACACCGTAGCGGATGGCGAGCACCTCGATCTGATCGACCCCCGCCGGTGCACGAAGGTCGACGATGTCGCCCTGATGCGCCTTCATCAGCGCTCTGGCAATCGGTGATAGCCAGCTCACCTGGCCGCGGTCGAGATCGGCCTCGTCGATGCCGACGATCGTGATCGTCATTTCGGTCCCACGCCCGTTGGCATAGGTGACGGTCGCGCCAAAAAACACCTGGTCCCGGTTTCTCTGCTGGTTTGGGTCGACCACTTCGGCGCTTCCCAGTCGCTTGGACAGGAAGCGGATGCGCCGATCAATCTCGCGCAGGCGGCGCTTGCCGTAGATATAGTCGCCGTTCTCCGACCGGTCGCCGTTGCCGGCAGCCCAGGCCACGGTTTCCACCACTTTCGGGCGCTCCACCCGCAATAGCTGGCGCAATTCATCCTGCATGCGGCGGTGGCCTTCCGGGGTCATGTAGTTCTTGACCCCGTCCGGGTCGGCCAGTGGCTCATCGGGCAGGTCGTCCTCACTATCCGCTTCCTTGACGAAGGCCTTGCTCATCAGATCACCTTACCCCCGGCCCAACCGTGCTGCGCCTGGCTCTTGCGGGCGAGCCTGTCCCGGATCCTGACCGAAACTTTACCACAACCCGCTTGCCGTCCTTGGATGGCGGTGTTGAGCAGAATTGCTTGTGGCACAGAGAGGCGCACCATCATCTGAACCGCAATCGTGAATTTGGATAATTACGGGTTGATTAAGATGGTGGTACCCCGGGCGACAAAGCATTGCCGTCGACAATGCCGCCGCGTCATGGTAGATTGCGTGGCGTAGTCAAGGTCCGTAAATGACTGTCCACTATGGTATAATTTGCGCAACGCAGGATATGACTTGAACGGCTCGCCCCTTTGTATAGACCCGCGGTGGGTCTTCCGCCGACGGTTTTCGGACCGGGTTCGCCGGGGGGCGCCAAGGTCATGGGCGGACAGCCGATAAACGCGATCCCTCCGGCGCAGGCCCTGCGCGAGGCTGAGCGGGCCGGCACCTTCGAGCGCGGCAGACGGGTGCTAGTCGCCTGGGACGGGACGCGCCAGGCCAACCGGGCGCTCCACAACCCGCTTCCATTGATCGGCGGTGCCGAGGGGGCCAGCGTGATACATGTCGGGGCGCAACAGGCCGATCTCGATCGCGACCGGCCGTGGCTCGAGCGCATCGTCAGCACCTGGGCAGGCACAGGATCAAGGCCCGAGGAAAGCCCGCGCGGCGATATCTCGATCTCCAATGTCCTGTTGTCGCGCGCCGCCGATCTCGGCGCCGACATGCTCGTGGCGGGGGCCTGTGACCACTCGCGGCTATGCGAAAGGCTGCTGGGCGGGGTCGGCCGCGATCTGCTCGATCACATGACAGTACCGGTGCGGATGTCGCACTGAGAGATCGGCTGCGCTTGCGCTCGCGTCTGCCATGGATTTTACCGTCGTGTCGGCGGTTTCTCCGTTTGCTATGGACTGCGGCTGCCTTAGTCATTTTGGCCCCAACCCGGCCTTCGTACGCGACGAACGAAATAGAAGAGCTATTGCGGGAAACCCACTGGGGTGAGTCATCGGGCGAGCTGCTCAATCAATTCGGGGAGGAAGCGAGACGGTTGCCTCACGCTCTCGATTTTGGCGACAGTTACACCGACGTCGTCCTAACCCGGTCCCTTGGCGGGGTGCCGATGGTGGTTTTCTTCCAAATGGACAAGGCGACGCGCGGCCTCAAGCGCATCCAGCTCGAGCGGCCCCGCCACGGTGTCAACCCCCCTTCCTTCCGTGCGATAGCGGCTGCGCTGCATGCTGACTACGGCAGACCCGATCGGACTTGTATGATCCCCGTGCTTCCGGTGAGCGGATACCAAGCGGCCGCCGAGGAGAAATGGGTGCGCGGTGGTGTAGTCATCAGCGCCATCTTCCGCGATGCGACCCTGCAAGCCTTCGAGGGTTGTCTATTCGGCCCCGCGAACGGCTGGTGCGGGTTACACGGTCAGCTATTGGTGCGCATCGGCCCGCCCGGCGATGGCGCCAACCCTTGCTCCCAATCGCTGCATGACGGGACCACGCGTTGACGCGAGCTTTCCTGGCAATATCGCGAAGGATACAAGGGCCCCGCCGGTGATCGCTAGCCGGCTCGCGTTTAGGGTTTGCCGAGCGCGCCCTCACTGACGAGCACTTCATGTGCGGCACGGAATGAGTCGAGCCCGGCCGGAATTCCGCAATAGGCAGTCGCGTGCAACAGGGCCGCTTTAATTTCTTCGACGGTCACGCCGTTGTTGAGAGCGCCTTTAACGTGCAGCTTGATCTCAGGTGCGCGGTTCAAGGCAGTGAGCATCGCAAGGTTCATTAAGCTGCGGGTCTTCCGGTCGAGGGTTCCATCCCCCCACGCCCAGCCCCATGCCCAGGCGGTGGTCGCCCGCTGGAACGACATCATAAATTCGTCTGCGCGCGCCATCGAGGCGTCCACATATTCAGGGCCCAGCACCTCGCGCCGGATTGGCATTCCTTTCTGGAATAAAGCATCGTCGTCAGCCATGTCTCCTCCTCTGGCAGTGCGTTGCGGGCAATATTTCGCTCAAATGGCTCACGGGCGGGCGGGCTGCCCAAATCGTGCTGGCATACGCCTTGACTCGTCTAGCGCTTCCCGCGCGGCCCCGCAACTTTGTTGTTCCTGAGAGGTGACAACGGCTTGAGATGAAGATCGCAACCTTCAACGTGAACGGCGTTAATGGCCGCCTCTCGGGGCTGATGCGCTGGCTCGCCGAAGCCAAGCCGCACGTCGTTTGTCTCCAGGAGCTGAAGGCGCAGGACGAGAAATTCCCCGAGCCAGCAATCCGGGACGCTGGTTATTGCGCGGTGTGGCATGGTCAGAAGAGCTGGAACGGCGTCGCTATACTTGCCCGCGACAAGGCGCCGATAGAGACGCGCCGCGGCCTGCCGGGCGATCCGGAAGATGGGCAGAGCCGCTACATCGAAGCGGCGGTGGATGGGATGTTGATCGGCTGCGTGTATTTACCCAACGGAAACCCGGCTCCCGGCCCGAAGTTCGACTACAAGCTGCGCTGGTTCGATCGGTTGGCAGGGCATGCCGCGGAGCTTCTTGCGACAGGCATGCCTGTCGTGCTCGCCGGCGATTTCAATGTGATGCCTACCGAACTCGACGTTCATAAGCCCGAGCGCTGGGTCGATGACGCGCTGTTCCGGCCCGAAGTCCGGGAGGCGTTCCATCGTCTAATTGCGGAAGGCTGGACCGATGCACTGCGGGCGCTTCATCCGGGTGAGCGCATCTATACTTTCTGGGATCACTACCGAAACGCGTGGCCCCGGAACGCCGGCCTTCGGATCGACCATCTGCTCCTCAGCCGATCGATTGCTGACCGTCTGGTCGCGGCGGACGTGGACCGGCAGGTGCGCGGTTGGGAGAAAGCGAGCGACCATGCGCCGACCTGGATCGAGCTCGGCGATCTCGGCGGGGGCAACATTCCGCGACGGCGGGGACACTCTGGGAGGGATAGCGGATGACGGACACGGGCGAGCTCGTCGTCGAGCGCGATCTGATGGTGCCAGCGCGCTGCGGGATGGTACTGGCGACCGATGTCTACCGGCCGGCCAGGCCGGGACCGTTTCCGGTGCTCCATGAACGCACGCCCTATGTCAGTGCCCCTCTCGGCCCGCGCGGTAATAATCTCTCCGATCCGAGGACCGGTCACCGGCGACGGACAAATCGGGTCGCGACCGCTTATTTCGGATAGACGCGCTGGTACACTCCGGGCGACCCCTCGTCGTGCCGCAAATTCGGTTGCACCCGCCTCGTCCACGGATTGCTCGCTCTTGTCCGGTTCCAGGCCTCGCTCTCAGAAACCCGGGCATGTTCAAACTCGTAGACGGTCAGGTATTTGGGCTGGCCTTCGACCGCCACAAACCGGCGAGCGCCGAGGCAGCCCGGGACCGCTAAATAGCCCGGGATATAAGCCGTATTGTACCAGGCGTTGAACTCCTCCTCCATTGCGGCGGGGATGTCGATCCGCCCCATCTGGAGAAACGGAGCCATCGCCACCGTCTGCTCGATCGGCTGCGTGTGCACCGGGAAAATTTGCCTATAAGCGTTGCGTAGGACGTTGCGCCCAATGCGGCTCGTTCCCGTTTTGGCTCGCTGCGGCGAGAGTTGATACTTGATGGTGTCGAGATAGGTCGCGCTACGCAACACATTGTGGTCTTCGAGCTCGTACATCGCGAGGTATTTCGGTCCGCCCCTCAGCGCGACATAGCGGCCGGCACTGAGAAAGCCGGGCACCTCCAGCAACCGCGGAACGTGCTCCTCGTCGTACCAGCGATTAAACTCGGCTTCGAACTCCTGATCGATGTCGGTCCACACCATCAGCAATCCCGTTCCGCGTGTCTTGGCCATCGCTGTCCTCATGTTTCCGTCAGGCCCGATGTCGTTAGCGCTGGCAATCTAGCACGGGCTGCACCCGCCGAGGCAGCATCCATTCTTCGTCGCCCAGCAAGGGAACGGCGGGCTATCGCTGCGGCGTCCTGACGAGGTCCACGGCCCGAATCGGCCTGCGACGCCATCAGAGGACGTCTCTCCGGGTGCAATTGCTGCACCTTGGATGGCGAAACGCCGATTTCCACCCACTGCCGATCGGCTTGCTGAGAATGCGAAGAGACCAGGGAAACCGCCATTTCCAGATGTCCAGGACTATTTTCGTGGACATTAAGACCAGCTCGACTGTTGGATATCGCCAGCGCGTTGAGGGAAGCTGAGAAAATGCGCGCTGAGAGCGGACAAAGTGCTCATTATCATCCGCACGGCCAAAACGGTCTAATACACCGTTCTATCATCCCCCAGACGATGACGGATAGGACGCATGAAGATCGACGGTCAATGCCATTGCGGCCAGGTCGCCTTCGAGGCGGAAGTCGACCTCACGGCGATCACCATCTGCCGCTGCACCGACTGCCAGACGCTCACCGGCTCGGCGTTTCGGGTAAACATCCCCGCGCCAGCCGAACATTTTGTGCTCCGCAGCGGCACGCCGAAGAGTTATGTGAAGACAGCCGAAAGCGGCAACAGACGCCGCCACGCCTTCTGCGGAGATTGTGGCACACCGATCTATGCCTGCGCGGTGGATAACCCCCAGAGTTATGCCCTCCGCGTCGGGACGATCACGCAGCGTGCGGCCTTCTCACCGCGGCGGCAAATCTAGCGGCGTTCTGCGCTGAACTGGGTCGAGGCGCTCGCAGCCGTGCCGGCGACCGATAGAGGGTGACGCGTCGAGTGCATCGGCACCGCCCCACCTCCCCCACTGGCTCGTTCCTCCACCTATCGGTGGTGTAGCACCACGCGCCCCCGCACCTTCCCGCCGCTCTTCAAGTCGCTCAGCGCCGCGCTCGCCTGGTCAGCGGGCCGCGTCTCGAGCGGGATGGGCGGGACCTTGCCGGCCTGGACGAGGACGAGGAGCTCCCGAAGATCTCCAAGGTGCCGACATATGAGCCCTCGATCGTCATCATCTTGAACGGAAACAGCACGGTCGAGATCGGATGGGCTCCGCCGTAGAGCCTCACCATGACGAGCTTGCCGCCCTTGCGCAGGATGCTGACGCCGAACTCCATCGTCTTGGGCGAGCGGACGAAGTCGATCGCTGCGGCAGCATCGGCGCCCGTCGCCTCCTTCACCTGCTTCACCGAGTCGGGTTCAGCGTTGTCGATGGTCGCAACGGCGCCCATCTGGCGGGCATGCGCGCGCTTCTGCGCGTCGATATCGGCAACAATCACCTTGCCCGCCACCGCGGCCGGCGCGATCTGCACCGCACTGCCACCGACGCCGCCCGCACCGATGATCACCAGGTGGTCGTCGGCAGCCAAATGGCTGCGCGTCTTTTTGAGCGCCGAGAAGGCGGTGATGCCGGAGCAGGTGTAGGTCGCAGCGAGCCCCCGCGGCACGCCCTCGTGCGGCAGGAGGTGGCGGCCGTGCGGTACGATCACGTGCGTGCCATAGGCCGCCGGCGCGCCTCGTGCCGAGGGTGCGCGGGTTAAGGCAGAGTAGCTCCTCGCCCTTCCGGCACACCGCGCATTCCCCGCAGCCGATCCAGGGCTAGGCCACCACTTTGTCGCCGACCTTACGCCGGAGGCTCGCGGTCCGAGTGCTGCCACCTCGCCCGCTATTTCGTGTCCCATCGTGAAGGGCAGGCGCACACCGCGCGATTCGAGCGAGATCTGCTGCCCGCCGCCCAAATTGAAGTGCCATCCCAGATGTGCACGTCGCTGTGGCACACGCCCGCCGCCTCGGCGCGCAGCAACACCTCCTCGTCCTTAGGCTCGGGGTCCGGGTACTCCCGTGCTTCCAGCTCGATTCTGCATCGCACGCATGCCAGTGCCCTCCATCTCCAGGGAACGTTTTAAGTCTTAGAGGCCGACCGAAAATGAATTGAGTGATTTCAGTCGGTTGTGGCATGATGGTTGTGGCAAAACAATCATCGAGGCACAAAATGTGGACCAAAATCACTCGTCGGAAGTATGAGCGAGAGGGACAGCGCTACGCAAGCGATCTAACGGATGCCGAGTGGGCGCTGATCGAGCCGCATATGCCGGCAGCAAAGCGTTTGGGCCGACCGCGCGAGACCGAGCTGCGGGCGGTGCTGGATGCGATCTTGTATATGGCGCGAAGCGGCTGTCAGTGGCGGATGCTGCCGAAGGACTTTCCTCCGTTTACCACCGTGCAAGGTTATTTCTACGATTGGCGAGACCACGGCTTGTTTGAGAAGATCAATTTTGCATTGCTGCTGCAGGCCCGCGAAGCGGCGGGGCGCGAAGCGAGCCCATCGGCCGGGGTCATCGACAGTCAATCGGCCAAGACCACCGAGAGCGGTGGGCCGCGTGGTTATGATGCCGCCAAGAAGGTCAAAGAGCCTGCCCCAGCGAAGGCTGGGGGCGTAAGCGCCACATTGTCACCGACACTGGCGGTCTGCTGGTCGGTGCCGAGGTGCACCCCGCCGATGTCCAAGATCGCGATGGTGCCGTGCTGGTCATTGAGGCCGTCCACCAATTGTTTCCCTGGTTGCGTCACCTGTTCGCCGACAGCGTCTATAACGGCCCCAATCTGGGTGCCGCCCTCGCCAAATTCGGCAAGTGGACCATCGAGATCGTCAAACGCGCCGCTGACGCTGCAGGCTTTCAATTGCTGCCGCGGCGCTGGGTCGTCGAACGAACCCTGGCTTGGCTCAACCGAAATCGCCGCCTAGCCAAGGATTTCGAGGCTTCGATTGCGAGCGCCAAAGCATGGGTCTACATCGCCTCTGTACAGCTTCTTGTCAGGAGATTAGCTTGACCCTTACACAATGTATCTACGATACAATACAACCATTCCGATTCAGATTCAGACACTAAGAGCCTCTAGTGTACGATCGTTAACTTAAAGCTCCCGCAGCTAATAATCGTACGCATCATCCGCAATAATTCGTCCCTAAGACGGGGCGCCTTGCCAGCGAATCTAAGCACGCTCCGTTCGAGTCCGCGTACACCATTTGCTCGAAAATTCCATCGGTAGATCAGCGGGCATGCCCATCTTCACGACGAGCCGCGCGGGAACCCGCGAGTAGTCAACTCGGAAGCCTTGTTTGCGGTGGTCAAGGGCACTTTGCCTTAGAACTGGGCTAGCGGAACGTCATCTGAAGACACGGACCACCCCTCGGGTGTCGTCTGTCGATCGGGTTCTCAGCCGCGACAGGGTGTGGAGGCTCAGAGCTGGCATGTAACAGTCTGCCGACAGTTTTACCGGGCTTGTGGCGGTGGCGTTCGATCGTTCTGTCCGACCAACGGCTCATCGACATATGTCATGCGGAACGGCAGTATGTACCCGCGTCAACCACTAGGAGGAAATCGCCTAATGCCCGATACGCCGACTTATGGCCGCTATGCCGAGATTCCCTATGACAAAATGACGCCGGAGCAGCAGGAGGGCTATCGGTCACTGATCGAAACCCGCGGCCAGTTGGGCGGCCCGAGCCGGATCTGGGTGCACAATCCCAAGTTGGCGAAGGCGGCGGGACCACTCGGTGCGCATTTTCACCCCGGCGGCTACTCGCTCTCGGAGCGCGAGCGCGAGATTGCCGTCTGCATTATCAACAGCAAATGGCGTTCTGCCTATCCCACCAACGCGCATGAGCGGCGCGGCAAGGAAGTGGGATTACCGGCGGACAAGGTCGAGGCGCTGATCAGCGGCCTGCCAACGTCGTTCAGCGACGCCCGCGAGCAGGTGGTCTACGAGATCGCGATGACGCTCGCCAACTCGCGCTGGGTCCCGCAAGGTCTCTACGACCGCGCGGTCAAAGCGCTCGGCCACGTCGGGATCACCGATGTGATCACCTTGATGGGCTACTACACGAGCGTCTCGATGACCCTGGCCTTTTACGACGTGCCGGCTGGGGCGACCGGCATCGCGCGCTGAGCCAGAGACCTGGACGCCAATTTCGGGGACCCCGCTGCCGCAGCCAGGTCGGCAAATAGCCTCATCCGGAGCCGTCGCCGGGACGTCCTCGCGGATGCGGGCAGGCGGCGGGGTATCCGCCGGCGCGATATGTCTTTGTCCGACCTGCAGCGGTGCCCGCCGGATGGACCTCGCCGCGACGACCACCTCGGCTCACCCCACCACCAGGCGAGAGTGCCGGCTTCGCTGAGCCCCGCCACCGGCGCGATTTTAGTGGGATGAACGCCTCCCGCCCGAGATCCCTGGAGTTGCTTTATGTCGCCGGGCCGTTCAGCATGGGCTATGTCGATTTCTATACCTTCCTAATTCCGCTCTATGGCCTGTCGCTAGGGCTCGATGCCGCCGAGATCGGGATTCTGGTGGGCGCGCGCTCGATCGTCGCCCTGTTCCTGTCGATCCACATCGGCATCCTGATGGACCGCTTCGGCACGCGCAGGGTCACGCTGTTCTTCGTTTGGACGGGGATGGCTCTGACGCCGCTGTTTCCGGTGGTGCCGGGGTTTTGGGCCTTGTTGCTGCTGCAGCTGGTCAACGGTGCCGCGGTGTCTTTCGCCTGGTCGGGCGCGCAGACCCTGATCGCCCAGCTTGCCGAGGGCGATGCCGGGCATATCGGCAGGTTCAGCTTCTTCGCCCGGCTCGGCTCGACGACGGCGCCGATCCTCTCCGGCGCGGTCTAGGATTATGGCGGAGCCTGGCCGGCGTATCTCCTCGGCGCCGCTTGGGGCGCGCTGCTGACGATTGCGCTGCTGCGCACACCGGAGGCCGAGATCTTCGGGCCGCGGCAACGGGACGGAACGGGCCGAACACGGTTCCGCGCCCGCGACGCCTTGCCCCGAGGTTCGGACTACATCAGCTCGATCATGCTGGTCGCACTCCCGGCCATTGCGCTGTCGATGGCCATCATGTCGATGCGAACTACGACATACAGCATCCAGACCTCGGTCTATGTCGTTTATCTCGACGGCATTGGGCTCGTCGGTACGACGATCGGCATCCTGTTCGCTGCCGTCGAGATTGCGAGCGGGTTCGGCTCGCTTTTTGCCGGGCGCGCGATGCGCTTGGGCGACCCTCGGCGCACGATGCTGAGCGGCACCGTGCTGTCCATCCTGCTGATTGCGATGACACCATTTCTGGGGGGATCTTCGCCTTGCTCCTGCTGTTTCAGGCGGTGCGCGGCTGGCTGGAAGGGGTAATCCAGCCGGTCCTATTGTCGGTGCAGGCGAGGGTCGTCGGGCGCCATCAACAGGGTGCGGTTGTCGGCCTGCGTCAGACCGGGCAGCGGCTTACCTCGATCTTGATCCCGCCGCTGATGGGCGCGATTGCCGACCGCTGGGCGCGAGCGAAAGCTTTGTCATTTTCGGCGCGTTCATGCTGCTGTTGTGCGTACCGCTCGCGCTGATCGCCCGCCACGCCGCGCACTCTGCAACGAAGCAGAAGGTCGGACCCACGCTCGCCGAATAACTTTCATCATCTCTCGTGCAGAAGTCGGGTCCTGCCTATCTTGTCGCCGGCGAAGCGGACGTCGGCCGGGCACTGCTTCCGCAAGTGAGGTATTGTCATGCCGGCGCCGGCGAACGAGAGGCGCGTGCTCCATGAGAGGTCGGCCGGGATCGGTGAGGAGCCTTGAAGAGTTCGGGCGCGTGCGGCTGTCGGCCTCATTCTTCATGCGCGATTTCCTGCACAGCGAAATCGCCGACTTCCACGGCATCCCGAATATCCCGGACGCTCCAGACCTGGCGATCGCCGCCGGCCGCAAGCTGTGCGAGCAGCTTCTGGAACCGTTGCAGGCGACTTTCGGCCGGCTGGCGATCCGCTCGGCCTACCGCGCGCCCGCGGTCAACGAGTTCGGCAACCGTCACGGGCTTAGCTGCGCCTCGAACCTGCGTAATTATGGTCGCCACATTTGGGACCGTCGCGATGCCGCGGGCGCTATGGGAGCGATGGCCACCGTCGTCGTGCCGTGGTTCGCCGACCGCTACCGCGACGGTGCGGATTGGCGCGCACTCGCCTGGTGGATCCATGACCACCTGCCGTACAGCCATTTGCAGTTCTTCCCCAAATTGGCCGCCTTCAATATCGGCTGGCATGAGCGACCACGACGGCGGATCGACAGCTTTATCGCCCCGAAGGGCTGCCTGACGCGACCGGGAATGGCCAACCACGAAGGTTCGCATGCCGAATTCTATCCAGGGTTTCCGTCTACCCCGCTCGCAGCCATGGCACCGGTGAGGGAGTTTTTTCACGCACCCTTTGCGTAGCATAATTTCCGTCTCGGCCAACGCCAGGCCTCAGAAAACTCGCTCAGCATCTCAAGGTAGATACACCCTGAAAACGGTGTTTTCATACAGTTGGCTCGATTTCTGCGCCGCTGGACATGTTTCCAATGATGGTCATGAACCACCAGCAAGAGGTCCGACCTTACAAAACACCTTGCGCAATCACTTTGCCAGGATGCGCGCGAGCTCGACCAGTTCGGTATCGATCGGCTTGGTGCGTCCGACGATGTCGGCGAACGGGGTTCGCGTGACCTCGTTTCTTTGATAGCCGACCAATACGCCAGTCTCGCCATTGCTCAGTGACTTGACGGCATTGACCCCCAAACGAGTAGCCAACAGGCGATCGAAGGCGCTGGGCGGAGCGCCGCGCACGACGTGCCCGAGTGTGGTGGCGCGCAGCTCGAAACCCACCCTCTGCTTATCGGCGTCGAAATAGGCGAGGATCTTCGCAGCATTTTCTTTCACACCTTCGGCAATCACCACGATTGCGTGCGTCTTCCCCCGCTCGAACGCCGCACGCAGCCGCTGCGCGATCTCGCCCGCCGATACCTCGAACTCGGGAATGGAGATGACTTCGGCACCACCCGCCAGACCCGCCATTATCGCCAGATAGCCGCAGTCCCGTCCCATGGTTTCGACCAGAAACGCGCGATTGTGCGAGGAACCGGTCGTGCGTAAGCGGTCGATCGCCTCGAGCGTGACATTGATGGCGGTGTCGCAGCCGATGGTTATGTCTGTCCCGAAGAGGTCGTTGTCGATCGTGGATGCGATGCCGACCACGTGAACCCCAAGCTCGCTGAGCATGTAGGCACCCGTCTGGGATCCGTTGCCGCCGATCACCACTACACCGTCGATGCCCCGTTGCGCGAGGTTGCGCAGCGCCTTGGACCGGCCGCTCTCCTCGCGAAATTCTATAGACCGGGCACTGCCGAGAAACGTCCCGCCGACCTGGATGATGCCGCCCACGTCGCGCGCGCTGAGCTCGCGCAATTGACCCTCGACCAGACCCTGCCAACCCTGGAGCACGCCGGAGACCGTCATGCCCTGATCGAGCGCACTGCGCGTGACGGCGCGTATCGCCGCATTCATGCCGGGGGCGTCGCCACCACTCGTAAGGACCGCGATGTGCTTCATTAGACCGAGATTATGACCCTGTGCCCGGGCAGTCCACGGCACGATAACCAGTATCGGGCAAGAAAAGTGCCAATGCTAATTCCCTTCGCCGCTCGCGATGAACCTGCCATTCGACAAGCTTGCCATGGCGGCGCGTCTGGACCAGGAAGGCATGGGCCTGCTCAAATCGGTGGGTCTCATGGAGGTGGACCGCCGATGACAGACTTTACCGTCTCCGAGCCGACATCCATGATCTGGCAAGCGCTGATTGCGGCATGATCTGGAGGGAACTGATTGCGCCATGATCGGGGAAGAGCTGATATTCGTCGCGACCTGCGACATCGCGGGCCTCGCGCGCGGCAAGGGGTTCCCGGCGCGCGAATTGCCGTTGCGCCTCACCAAGGGTGTGGGCTGGACCGGCAGCAATCTGATGATGTCGCCGTTCGGGCCGATCTGGGACACGCCGTTCGGCACCGCCGGCGATTTCATGATCGTGCCCGACCCCGCGGCCGAAGTGCGGGTCGATTTTGCCGATGGCTCGGCGATCGAGCATTTCTTTCTCGGCGATATCTGCAATACAGACGGCAGCGCCTGGGAATGCTGCCCGCGCGACTTCCTGCGCCGTGCCGTCCGCCAACTCGAAGAGGCTGCGAGCCTTCGCCTGATCGCCGCGTTCGAACAGGAATTTGTCTATACCGGCATCTCCGAGCGTCCAGGTGACGCCTACGCGCTCGCCGCCTTCCGCCGCCAGGGCATCTTCGGCGAGACTTTCATCGCGGCCTTGCGGGCAGCCGGGGTCGCCCCGGACACCTTTCTCGCCGAATACGGCCCCCGCCAGTTCGAGGTGACGGTGATGCCGCAGCCGGCGTTGACGGCGGCCGATCACGCGGTGATCACCCGCGAGATGGCGCGCGCCGCGGCATATCGACTGGGGCACCGCGTCATCTTCTCGCCCAAACCCAACCCCGAACTCGTCGGTAACGGCGTACACATCCATATGAGCCTCGTCGACATGGCGGGCGGGTCGGCGACCCACCTGCCCGGCGAGCCGATGGATCTGAGCAAGCCGGCGCAGCACTTCTTCGCCGGCGTGCTGCACCATATGCCGGCGATCTGCGCCGTCACCGCTCCCTCCCCGGTCTCCTATCTCCGCCTCGTTCCCAACGCCTGGGCGCCGACCGCGATCGATCTGGTACCGCAGGACCGCGGCGCCAGCCTTCGCATCTGCCCGGTCTTCGCCGCTGCGACCCCGGCTGAAACCACGCGCCAGTTTCATGTCGAATTCCGTGTCACCGATGCCTCGGCCAGCCCCTATCTCGCACTTGGTGTCGTCATCTTTGCCGGCGTCGACGGGATCCGCCGAGCCCTGCCCTTACCTGCTTCTGGCGGTGTCGCGCAGTCACTTCCCCGCTCGCTGCCCGAGGCGCTCGACCGGCTCGCCACCGATGAGACCGCCGCGGGCTGGTTTGGCCCGACCCATCTCGACGCCTATCTGCGCTTCAAGCGGATCGAAGCGGAAAAAGTGGCGGGCCTATCGCCGGCAGAGGTCTGCGCCCGTTACGCCGAGGTCTATTGAGTGCAATGACCGAGACATTGCTCGACCCCGACGAACCCGACCCAGTGACATTGACGAACGAGGCCGGCCGATCGGTCTTTTTTATGACCTGCGACCATGCCGGCCGGGTTATCCCCCGCCGCCTCGGCCAGCTTGGGTTGCCCGAGGCTGAGACCCAGCGCCACATCGCCTGGGACATCGGCATTGGCGGGGTTGGGTTGCGATTATCGCGCCTGTTGGACGCCGCGGTAATATTGCAGACCTATTCGCGTCTGGTGATCGACTGCAACCGCGATCCAAATGTGCCGAGCTCGATCCCTGAAATTAGCGAAAGCACGGAAATTCCTGGCAATCGCGGCCTCGGCGACGCTGCACGCAGGGACCGGGTCGAGACCATCTTCCGCCCCTATCACAACGCGATCGCGGCAGCGCTCGACCGGCGCTCAGCAGCGGGCCGCGCCTCGGTATTGGTGGCATTGCACAGCTTCACGCCGGTCTTCAAGGGGGTGGGGCGCCCGTGGCATGCCGCGGTGCTGTATAACCGCGACGCCCGTCTCGCACATCCCTTCTTCAAATTGCTGAGCGCCGAAGACGGTCTCGTCGTCGGCGACAATGAGCCATATCGGGTCACGGATTTGACCGACTATACGGTCCCGGTGCATGGCGAGCGGCGCGGTCTGCCCCATGTCGAGATCGAGATCCGCCAGGACCAGATCATGGAGCCAGCAGGCCAGACGGCATGGGCCGAGCGCCTGGCTCGCCTACTGCCGGCCGCCTACGCGGAAATGGTGCGCCATTGAACGCGCCGAGCCGCGATGATCGATCCCGACGTCAACCCGGCCGACGCCTTGTCGCCGGCCGACCGCGCCGCCCTGGCGATGAGAACGGCAGGGGGTGCGTCTGTCGACACCGATGCCCCCCACCGGCTTCTTGACCGGACCCGAGGACTGACCGCATGGGGGCTGGTTCGTGCGCGGATCGGCCGAGCGACGAGCGTTCCTCCCTCAGCTGACCTTGTGCCAACCGGGCACCCCGTCGGACGCAGCGGGATAGGTAGCGGCGGCGACCTTTAGCCCCGATCCGTCGAGCAACATCAGGACTCCACCATCGGGGTCGAAGAAGGTCTCAGGGACATCGATCGCGAGGGTCTGGCCAGCCCGCAGTGCGCCCACGAGACGCTGGCTGACGTCATGCGCGGCGGCAAGCGACCAGCCGGAGAGAGTGACGTCCTGGTCGGTCGTGTTGAGCAACAAGACGGCGGCGGGAGATCGCGGCGTCGACATCACACGGACGGCGACCAAGTCGACTGCCGGGTGGATCTGCTCAGCGGGGGGCAATCGGCGGCTGCGTTCGTCGTACCGAGGTGCCTCGACGCCCGTCTTCCCCCCGATCGGGTTGCCGGTACGGTCGTCCGTGTGCCAGGACTGGCTCTGGAAGGCCAGGAAAGCGGCAACCCATCGGTCGGCCCCCGGGAACCAGAAAAGCAAGCCGCCGTCATGCCACACGCCGTTGTCGCCGGCATGCCCGCCGGAGCGCGGATTGCCCTGGTTCATATGAATGTCGTGGACGCCGCGGTTGGGCTTGAACTTGAAAGTCTTGTCCGGCTTGTTCTCGGGACCCCAGGGCTGGCCGAAGGCAAAGATCACTGCACTCGGATCGCTCATCGCCCGCTGGACCTGGGCGTCGATCACATCGTTGAGGTCGTTGCCGTCACCCGGCACATCGGGCGGGAGAAGGCGCATGTCCTTCGGGTCGAACAAGTGACCGCGAATGTAGTCGAGCCCGCCATTTTTCAGGCCGGGGGCGATCGGGTGAAAGCCCTCTCCGAATTGCTTGACGGTCGTCAGGATAGGATGCCGGAAATCGTCGATGATCCGATAAAGGAGAAGCGATCGGTCGGGGCCGCTGCCGCTCTTATCGCTCGACTTGACATTGACCGCGATACGCCAGGGCTGGCCCTCGGCCATGACCTTGATCTGGTAATGCGGCGATGTGTGATCGCCGCGCTCCTCGGCAGCAGCCACAGCCCGCCCGCGCAACGCCCCATATTTCGGCTTGCTCATCAATTCCTCCTCGTCGGCATCCTGATGTCGTCCGATGCCCGAATATGGACAGGATGCGATCCGGTGTCTGTGAACCAGCTCACACGCGGATCCCCAAAACAGCGAGCGGAGGATGCTGATGAAGAGCCATGTCAGAGCAGGGAGCGACGGTCGCGTCGTTGACGAAACCGCTCACGCGCGGATCCAGCCGATCGTCAATTCCCTTCGCAGCCTTCTTTAGCGGTATGATTCGGGCTCGCCGGTCCCGCGACTTAGGGTTGTTCGCTATATGACGGCCCGCTGCACCTGCAGCGGGTCTGCAGCGGGATTTCCCCTTCAGGTTGCAAGGCTTGCATTCGGCCAGACCGCCCCTTCTCGCGTTGGCGACGCCCCAACAGGCGTCGCGATCGGCCTCACTATATTAGTATAATACGGCAATTTTGTGAATGCCTCATTCACAATCCTCGTTGAGGTGGCCGATGCAACCGTAGCATTAAAGACCGGCCGCACGGTCCGGCAGCGCCGGGACGCGCAACGATAAGGGCCTCGCTCGCAGTCGCTCCGGATCGCCGCCTTGCATTCCGCCCATCCGGGCGCTCTATGGCTCGTCTATGGCGACCGGCCGCGGCGCGCCCTCCAGCGGCCCATCGAACAACAGGAGGACGCGCAGCTTATGGTCCCGCCGCTCAAGCGGCAGAATACCTTCCGGCTTGACCTTTCTGCCGAACGCCTTGAGGGAGCCCAGCAATTTGGCGGGATGGTCTACGTCCCACCAATAGACGGCGTAGTCGCCGTCATCGATTTTGCCGTCCGGCGGATCGTTCACGGGTCCCGCCAGAATAAGAAAGCCGGTCTCGAAGGCGGCGAGATCGCGTACGCCCCGGCGCTTGTCCAGGTCTACGCGATGGAGCTTCGCCTCTCCTTGCTGCCCGTCGAACAGGGCCGCTAGCGGCACCGACAGGATTGCGGCTTTGCCGTCGTCCAGTACCGGTCCCCTCATCCCCGCATAGAGCCGCTCATCCCGCACTGCCACGCCCTCGATCGTCAGCCCGTTGTTTTCGAGGGCGCGGTCGAACAAAGACACGAGTTCCGGCTGTTGGGTTATAAATTTGGGCAGTGCGGTTGAGGGTTTGATTTCCACGGCGCCGGTGAGCCTCCCCCGATCGTCAACGGCTCGCAAATCGACGCGGACGCGGAATATATGTCTGCTGGCTCGGGCCTTGGCCTGGTTTTTGGCTTCCTTCGCGACGTCATCCTCATGCCTCGGCCGGCCGTGCGAGCCGATGACGTAAAAAGCACCGTCCGCAAACGCGGCCCCCTCAGCGTCGAGCTCAATCAAATCCCCGTCATGGGTATTGTAGATCAGCCGAATGAAATCCCCTGCTTCCAGCTCGCCGTTTTTCAGGATCACAATCTGCGCGCCCTGTGTTTCATCGTCTGCGACAAGACATGTTCTGGGAAACCCGGCTGCGGTGGCGCAGGCGATACCGCTCACATTGCTCGATTTGTCGCTATCGAGGGTCTCCGTCCGCGGTTTGCCGACGAGTTTGTGTTCAACCTTCCATGGCTCGTCGGCTTGCGCTGCCGCGCCATGCGCCAGTACCGCCCCGACCGCCAGCCAGGCTGCCGCAATCGCGCCGCCGCGCGCTCCACCGGTCCTGCGTACTGAAAACATTGTCCGGCCTCCCTCTCGATCTTGTCACGCCATACTTGGATGGCGATGCTGCCGATATCTCGCTCGTTTTCGGCAGAGGAACGTTAATCACAGATAGCGTCGGCGGCTGGCGGGGAACGTGAAGCGCTTCACACACGGAAAAATTCAGAATGAAAGGGCCGCTCTCCGGGAAGGCTGAGAAGAGGAAGGGGGCTCCTTGCGCGCCGCAACGTCCCGTGAGCCCTGGCGAGTGGAAAGAGCCCCCGCAGTGAATTACGCCGATCCCAGTAGGCCGCGGTCACGGTAATGGTTCTGCAATTCATCGGCTCAGGGCATTGCCGTCGCTGCCCGGATTGCCCGCCAGATCCGCTCTGATGTCGCCGGCCCGGAGACTTCGGTGATCCCGAATGGAGCGAGCGCGTCGAGAATGGCGCTGGTCGCCGCCGGAAAAGCGCCGACGGCGCCGGCTTCGCCGCAGCCGTTGACGCCGAGCGGGTTGGTCGTGCAGCGGGTGCCGTTGAAGGAGAGGTCGAATGACGGCAGGTCGTCGGCGCGCGGCAATGCATAATCCATGAACGAGCCGGCGAGCAATTGACCGGAGGCCGGGTCGTAGGCCGCGCGCTCGAGCGCATTGGCGCGGGCGTCACCGGCAGTCAATACGGCCAGCACGCCCGGCACAGCCCGAGCGTCTGCCACGCTGATATCACGGATCAGCGCGTGCGCATGCGGCGAGCGCAGCACAATGGCGTGGGCCAGGCTGTCGAAAGCGAGATCGTCGAGATAGGTTCCGCGGCCGGTGAGGAAGCGCAATCCTCTCGCCGCCTTGGAGCATCGCCGATCACCGAGCGGAGCGTCGCCGATCACCGAGCGGAGCCTCGCCAACGTGTCACCTCTCCGCTCGCCCGCATCACCGTGACCGCTCACCGGTGGCAGAAACCGCCTGGTGCAGCGCCCAGGCATGAAGCTCGGAGAACGTCACCGCGCCAAGCATTAACGTAACCGACCCTTCGGCGCCGACGAGAAGGGTGTAGGGCAATTCTCCGGCCCAGCTCGGGTCGACCTCGTAGTTCAGACGGTCGGTGAAGGGGTCGGCGAACGTCCAGCTTTCCGCCGCGGCGCATCCCGCCTTTGCCAGCAGCCCGGCGACCGCGCTTGCCTCGACCACGACCGGGTCGGCCGCGACCATCACAATATCGACGCCCGGCTTCTCGCGGATGAACTCTCCCCAGCGGGGCAACTCCGCCAAGCACGGACCGCAGGTCACCCCCCAGAAATGAACGATCATAGGCCGGCCGACATGCTCTTGGCGCAGCTCCTGCCAGCTGCCGCGAACAAACGACCGGGGCCCCTCCGCCAATGCCGGGAAGGACAGCAGCAGAACAAGAAGGACGAGCGTCTTCATCGCAAATCGTCAAGCGGAAGCAGCCGATAGCCCTCCGCCCGGGTCATCCAGGAAAGGAAAGAGCGCACGCCGTTGCCGATAAGCAACGGATGATCCGAGGCGTCGCCGGTCGCCGCCAGTTCGACCGATGCCGACCAGGACGCGCCGTCGTCGACGGAGGTCATTTGCTTGACCGTGGTGACTTCGCCGTCGAACTCTTTCCAGACGAGGCGCACGGTGTGCCCGCTCGCCAGCAGATAAGGTCGTGCCGGGCGACGGGCGGCGTCGCCGATCGGCGCCGGCATGGTGAAATGTTCTCCGCCATCCGAGGATCGGGCATAGAAGAGCCCTTGGCGCGCCTTGCCCGCGGTAAACCAGGCGGCGTGAACGACTCCCGACTGTCCCACAGCGAGGCTCGGCCCGTGATGCGGGCAAGCCTCAATTTGCCAATCGTCGAGGCTGACCCGATGCAGCGGGCCTGGCGTCTCGGCGTCGGCAAAGACCAGCACAGCATGATCACGGGTACTGGGCTCGAAGATGTTGCGAAACAGGATCACGGGCCGGTGCCCACCGATAAAGGCCACCCCGAGGCGGCAGCATTCGCAGACAGTGTCGCGGGCGATGCGTGCCGGTGTAAAGCTCTCGCCTGCGTCAGACGACCAGGAATAAGCCAAGGCCGCGCCCGCATAAGGTTTTCCGGCTGCCTTGGCAGCGGTGGCATTACGCTTGTCGATCCAAGTAGCGAACAGATTTCCGTCCGGATCAAGCGCCAGGGTCTCGAAGCGCTGGCTGGTCGCGTCACCGGTGATGGGGTGCGCTCGGGAGAAGGCGGCGCTGCCGTCGACCAATTGGCTAACCAGGACGCGGCCGTTGTAGCGATCGTCCTGAAACACGGCATATGCCACGATCACGCGCCCGCTGCGGTCGATAACGATCTTGGGCCGGGCGTCGGGTCCGGTATCGATCCGCTCCGGCTCTTGGTTAACGGGGACGATCCGATCGAAATTGCGGCCGAAATCGGGAGAATGCCCCGCCATCACCCGGCCGCCAGCGGCCCACACCAGCCATATTGTGCCATCAGCTGCGAAAGTGGGTGTCGCCGTGGTCGCGCAATGCAGGCCGGTTTCCCTGCAAGGCGGCGCATCGTGTCCATGGTGCTGCGCCGAGGCGGCGAGCGGCCACAACGCCCAACCCAGACAGAGCAAAAGAACCGTCTTCATTTCCGGGCTCCTGTCTCGCAATCAGAACCGTATCTTCACACCGCCGATGAGGGTGCGGGGGGCCCCGGCATAGATCGACCCTCCGGCATTGGCGACCACACTCGCAGGGTTCTGCTGGCCGGTCGTCGCGCTGATCGAATCCGAAACGTTGTTGGCCGAGGCAACATAGGTAACCCCGAACAGGTTTTGGATCTCGAAGAATACCCGGATATTCCGCCAGGGACGTTCGACATCGGCAAGATCGTAGTGAAAATTCAGGTTGACCAGCGCATAACCCGGTATTCTGAGGAGATTGGCGTTGTCGACATAATACGAGTCGCGCCAATAACTCTCGGCAAAGACACCGAGCCCGGCCAGGGGACCATCGGGCTGGTCGTAGGATAGCCGAAAATACATGTTGTTCGGCTCGATGCCCGGGATGCGATTGCCGGCGCGATTGAAGGTGTTGGTCCTGGTCCCGGCGCTCAGTTGTTCGACGTAATCGGTGTAGAACTGATCATCGCGCGTATAGGCGAGCATAGCCCGCCAGCCGGGCGAAGGGTACCAGACGGCGCCCACCTCGACCCCACGGTGTACCGAGGCCGGCACATTGGATGTGAAGCTCTGCAACCCGGCGCCGGGCGACTGGGTAACGAATTCGTTGTGGAAAAGCTCGTAAAAGCCGGTGAGGCTGAGGCTGACGGCGTCGACGATTTTCCAGTCCACCCCGAGATCGAAACCGAGATTGGTCTGGGTCTGCAGTTTCGTGTTGTTGCCGGGCACGCCCTGCGGCGTCACGAACAAATTGCTGGCCTGCGGTGTACCATAGCCGGTCGCCGCCCGCGCGCGAAATTGCCACTGATCCTCGGGACGAAAGAGCAGATCGACCTCGGGGGCGACGTTCCAGTAATAGCGCAGGACGGGGGTCAGGGTCCCGACGGGTAAGCTGGTCGGGGTTGCGAAACTGTTGATCGTGTTGACAGCATCGAGAACGGTGCGTTCGAGCCCCACCGCTGCGACCGCGGTCCAGAGCGGCGCGAACTGTACCTCCTCGCGGACGCGGCCGCCCATCCCCGATTGATGGCCGGTGTAGTACGAGGTAAGTGCCCCGAGGCGGGCGCCGCCTCCCGGTGCAAGGTTATAGGTGTCGTTCGTCAGATGCGCGTAGTTGAAAAACGCTTGCGCAAAATGCGTCGCGGGAAGTCCGAAAAGCCAGCCGCGCTGGTTGATGCCGGTCATCAGGTTGGACGCCGGCTGGTCGCCGACCGCTGACGTCGCACCCGTCGGCTGGTTGATGTCCTTGTTGTCGTAGACCTATTGCGTCTGCCAAATGGTATCGACATCGATACGGTGTTCCCACCGCAGGCCTAGGATCGTGCGTTGGTCCGATCGCCCGAGGCCCGCCTGGGGGGCGGTCAACGGCACGGTCGCTCCGGAGACGCCGTTCGCGAAAACGTTGACGCTGGCGCAGCCGCTGCGCGAGGCGGCCGTAACGCAGCCGCTCTGGAAGGGATTCGTGTTGTATTGATTAAACGAAAGACGGATCGGGAGGGCGGTTCCGAGATAATTGTCGATCACCTTGGCGGTAAACTTGTCGTCCAGGGTCGGCGAATAACTGGCGAGCACGTTGCCGGTCGTGGTCGTGAACGAGCTGTTTGGCTGAAAGCCATTGCCTCGGACATGACTGGCAAACAGCGAATATTCGTAGCTCTCCCCCAAATTGCCGATCTGGGTGTATTCGTTGAAATAACCGAACTTGCCAGTATCGCTGCCGACATCGGCACCTCGGATCGCGCTCCCGGGGCGGGTGCTGAAGTTGATGGCGCCACCGGTCGCGTAATTGCCGAACATCGCCGAGGAAGGTCCGCGGAAGACGTCGATCGCGCTGTAGGCATGCGGGTCGGTCAGATCGGTGCGCGACAGGCCGTCGGGCTGGGTCACCGGAAACCCGTCTTCGAATACCTGGATGTTGCGTATGCCAAAGCCGTTTCGCGCGTTCGACCCGCGAATTGAAATCCCGACATCGCGCGGCCCGTTGCCCTGTTTGATCGAGATCCCCGGACTCTCGCGCAGGATTTCGCCGATCGAAAATGCCGGCTGGTTCTGGAACTGGGTACCGGGGATTGTGGTGACGGTCTGACCGGTCGGCTGGGTCTCGATATTGAAGGGCGGCGGCGACGACCCTAACCAGCCGGGCTCGCCCGTGACGACGATGGCAGGCAGGCCGATCGTCCCTTCCGAAGGCGGTGCTTGCGGCTCTTGGGCGGCAGCAGAGGTCGAACCACACCAAATGAACAGCACCAGCACGGCGAACCCGCCGGCGGCAGATTTCGGGATAGACAAAGGAAATTTCCTTCTGACATCGGGCGAAACGACCGCCCGCAGCCGAAGGGATCCCGGCGCCAGGCGGCAGCGAGGTCGGCGTCAGAGGGAGGAGGGCGGGGCGCGTGCTTGCGCGAAACGTGTTGGGGGAGCGCGAGGCTCGGCGATCGAGAACCGGACGCGAGAGACCCGGCCGTTCTCCAGTCGCGCGACCGCGGCGGGAGGGCTCGGCAGAATGATCTGGCCCGCATGGCCGGCAAACTGACAGATCGGGCAGACCGAGCCATGGTGCGGCGTCGGCACGCGCTTGCCGCCTGGTCCCATATCCTCCGAGCAGAGCGGCATCTCGGCGAGGGGGTCGAGCGACTGCGCCAGCATCGACACCGCCAAGACTGGCGCGCCAAGCTGGAGCAGCACCGCCAGTGCGGCGGCCCACAGCGCCTTATGCGCGGGACGAGGAGGCATTCTCGGCTTGCAACGAGCCGCGCTCGACCGTTATTGCGGCAACTGGTAGCCGATCGCTGCTTCGATCTCGATGGTCTTCTGCACCGCCGGGCGCGCCATCATGCGCTGGTAATGGGCGAAAAGGCCGGGATAGGGGTCGGGAGCCGGATGAAGCGTGGTGAAGAACCGCCAAAACAGGCGAAAGAGATGGATGTCGGCTATCGAATAGCGGTCGACCGCCCATTCCGTGCCCGCCAGGCGGTTTTCGGCGATCTCGAACACCTCTTTCCAGCGCTCGACGCCAATCCGGCGTGCCGGGTGGACTGTCGAGGCGATGAACGACATCCACGAGACGACCTGGGCCTCGGCTTCGAGATCGCCCGTGGGGAACAGACCTGCTTTCGGGAAGCGCTTGGCGAGATAGTAGAGGACCGCCGCCACTTCGGTCAGCGGCCGGCCGTCGACGAGCAGGGTCGGCACTTTGCCCTCGGGGTTCACCGCCAGGTATTCCGGCGCGTGCTGTTCGCGTTTGGTGAACGAGACCCACCGGCTTTCGAAATCCACGCCGATTTCGTGCAACGCGATGTGCGGCGCCATCGAACTCGACCCGGGCGACAAATACAACATGAGCATCGGCGCTTCCTCTTCGAAACAGCAGAAAAGGCGACTGACTGCTGGAGGATAAACCCTTGACCGGGCCGGGAGAACCACTCGCTTTCGGCGCGCTTCTTGCAATCGTGGCGCCGTCGAAAGGGATTATGGACTCTTGGTTATCGATCGATTAACGTTTGCGTGTGCGAAGTAGTGGCGATTCATGTTTTGAAATGAGAGGCTGGGTATCACCTGCTCTGGTACTCCTGCTTTCGGTCGCTTGCGCTGCGACCGCGGCACAGGCGGAGCCTTGCTCTCGTAACAAATCGCGCAACTGTTCGAACGTGCCCGCGACGATCAATTTCGGCTCGGTCCCCGAAATCTCCAAAGATATCGTCAGTCAGGAAAGTCCGCAGCCGACGCCGAAGAACCCGGCAAAGAGCGAGCCTGTAACAACGCCGTACACCGGTCCGATCATCGGAACGAGTCCGTTGCGGAGCAGATTGCCGACGGTTGGATTTTCCTGGTCGCTGGATTAGTCATTCCGGATCTTCGGGTGCGTCATCGCCTGATCGCGCTCCTGCCAACAGCGCGATCACGTCGGCGTCGGCGAGCTGCAGAAATTCGCCGTAGTGGGCTCCGACGGCAATGAACGGGCTCGGGGTCGAAAGACAGACGATATCGTCTACCTCCGCTCTCAGCTGCTCGATCGTGTCCTCGGGCGCGACCGGGACGGCGAGAACGATCCTGCGGGCTCCGGCCTTTCTGACGGCGCGAAGCGCGGCTCGCACGGTGCTGCCGGTGGCGATCCCGTCATCGACGACGATAACCATCCGGCCGGCAAGCGGTAGCGGCGGCTTGTCGCCGAAATACACCTTTCGGCGCCGCTCGATCTCACTCAATTGCCGCGCGGTTTCGCTCGTGATGTAGCTCTGCTCGATGGCGAGCTCACTGGCCAAATCCTCGTTGATCAGCACCTGGGGTTCGGCGCCGTCAACGACCGCGCCGAGCGCCAGTTCGGGCTGCCACGGGACCCCGATTTTGCGCACCAACAGTGTATCGAGCGGGGCATCGAGCTCTCGGGCGACTTCGAAGCCTACCGGCACGCCGCCCCGCGGCAGCGCGAGCACCAGCGGCGCGTCTTGGCGCAGGTGATGCAGCCGGGCGGCGAGCTGGCGACCGGCTGCTCTCCTATCGGCGAACATCGCTTTGTCCATGAGTGCCAACCGCGCTCGGAGAATTTATACGATATTGCCCCGGCGACACCAGGGTGGCGGACCGCCTGAGGCGGCGGGGTCCAGGAGTGCTTCGGGGTGTCTGACGATCGCCTGATGCAAATACTTCAGACCCTGGCGGTCCTGCTGTTCGTCAGCGTCGGCGCTCTGGCCGTGGGTCGCGCCCGATATGCCTGGATGAAATGGGCGAGATGGGGCTCGATCGTAATCTTTTCGGCGGCGGTGCTGTATGCGCTCATTCTGACGCTGCGTTGGGTGCTCGATTAGGACGCCGACTGAGCGGGTCACCGACAACGTGTTTCGTGCGTGGTAAGGTGGCACGAGAAATGGGGGGTCGCAATGTTCCACAAATTTATCGTGCTGCTGGTGGGCGCTGCGGCGTGCTTGCCGATGTCGCTCGCGGCGCAGACGGTCAAGGTCGGGATGATCAACAGCTATACCGGCTTTGTCGCCCAGCCCGCCGACCAGGGCCAAAAAGGCAGCGACCTCTATTTCAAGGAGCACGAAAAGGATCTGCCGCCGGGCGTCAAAATCGAGATCTTGAAGCGCGACGACACCTCCAACCCCGAGGTCGGCAAGCGGTTGGCTCAGGAATTGATCACGCGCAACCGCGTGCAGCTGCTGACCGGTATCGTCCTGTCCCCGGTTGCCACCGCGGTGGCGCCGATGACCGCCGAGGCGAAGGTGCCGCTCGTTCTCAGCTACGCTGCCGCTGGCGTCTCGATCCCGCGGATCTCGCCCTATGTCGTGCGCGTCACTTTCACCCTGTGGCAGGTCTCCTACCCGATCGGCAAATGGGCGGCAGAGCAGGGCTGGAAAACAGCATACACCGCGGTCACCGACTTTATCGCCGGCCACGACGCCGAAGCGGCTTTTACCAAGGCGTTTACCGAAGGCGGTGGCAAGATCATCGGTGCCGACCGCTTTCCGCTGGGTAATCCCGACTTCACCCCGTTCGTGCACCGCATCAAGGACGCCAAGCCCGAAGTCGCCTTCATCTTCGTGCCCGCCGGCACCCAGGCGACGGCAATGATCAGGGCGATCAACGACCTCGGCCTGCGCGAAGCCGGGATCAAGATCGCCGCCCCGCAGGATCTGCTGCCCGACGAGGAATTGCCTAACATGGGCGATATACCGCTGGGTCTGATTACCTCGGGCACTTATTCGGCCGCGGGCAAGCGGCCGTCCAACGAAGCCTTCCTCGCGGCCTGGAAGCGCGCCTATGGTGAGACGAGCATCCCCGATTTCTTCTCGGTCGACGGCTGGGACGGGATGGCGATGATCTTCGATCTGGTCAAGGCGACAAAAGGCAAGTTCACCGCCGACGAGGCGATGACGTTCTTTTCCCATTGGAAGAACCCGGATAGCCCGCGCGGGCCGATCGCGATTGATCCAATGACCCGTGACATCATCCAGAATGTCTACATCCGGCGCGTCGAGAAGGTGGACGGCAAGCTCGCCAATGTCGAGATCGCAACGATCCCGATGGTCAAGGATCCGTGGAAAGAGTTGAACCCGGCGAAATAATCTCTGCTGCGTACGCTCGGCCCATGGGCGACATTCTCACCGCCGCTGTCAACATTGCCTTCAACGGCCTCGCCTACGCGATGGTCCTCTACCTGATCTCGGTCGGCTTGTCGGTGACGATGGGGCTGATGGGGTTCGTCAACCTGGCGCACGGTGTTTTTGCCATGGCCGGCGGCTATATCGTTACAAGCCTAATGAAGGACCAGGGCGTGCCATTCCCGTTGGCGCTGCTCGGCGCCACGCTGGCTGTTGCAGCAGCGAGCATCCCGGTCGAGCGCCTCTTGTACCGGCGCTTCTACGGCGGCGACGAGCTCGATCAGGTGCTGCTGACGATCGGGCTCGTCTTCATGTCGGTCGCCGTCGCTACCTATATTTGGGGCCCGCTGCAGCAGCCTTTGCAGCCGCCGGCGTGGCTGAGCGGCCCGGTCGACCTGGGATTCCAGCGCTTTCCCGCCTATCGTGGCTTCCTGATCCTGTGCGGCGCTGCGCTGGTCACGACTTTATGGCTTTCAGTCGAGCGCACCCGCTTTGGCGCCCGTGTGCGCGCTGCCGTCGACAATCTGCGGATGGCGCAATCGGTTGGCATCGACACCTCGCGCTTGTTCATGGCGACCTTTGCCCTGGGCAGCGGGCTCGCCGGGTTGGGCGGCGCGCTCGGGGCCGATCTGCTCGCCGTCAATCCCGGATACGCGCTGCAGAACCTGATTTATTTTCTGATCGTCGTCGCCGTAGGCGGACTTGGCAGCATCCGCGGGCCGTTTTTTGCCGCGGTGCTGATCGGCGTAGCGGATACCGCGTTCAAATATCTGGTGCCCGAATTCGGCGCCTTTTTCCTCTATGCGCTGACGCTTGTGGTGCTGTTGTGGCGCCCCAGCGGCCTGTTTGGCCGGGCTTGATGCCCGACCCCGGCGCCGTCGGCCTCTTTGCCCGGCGCCACCGCTACGACCCTCTCGAAGCCCTCCCGTGGCTGGTCGCGGGTGCAGCGTATTTCGCCTTTCCCTCTTACTTGCCGCTGGGCGCGCAAATTCTGGCAACGATCCTATTTGCGCTGTCGGCCGATCTCGTCCTCGGATATGCCGGCATCGTTACCTTGGGCCAGGCCGCGTTTTTTGGCGCCGGCGCCTACACCGCGGGGCTTCTTGCCGCGCATGGCTGGGGCGAACCGATCACCGGGCTACTTGCGGGCGCTGTGGTTGCGGCGCTGATCGGACTGTTGTCCGGCCTCGTCATCCTGCGCGCGACAGGCCTGACCCTGTTGATGCTGACCTTGGTCGTCGCCTCGATGCTCTACGAGGGCGTCAACAAAGCGAGCTGGCTCACCGGTGGCGATGATGGGCTGCAGGGGATGGAGGTCTGGCCGATCTTCGGCTGGTTCCGCTTCGATCTGTTTGGCAAAACCGCTTATTTCTATTGTCTCATCGTGCTGTTCTTGTGCTGGTTGGCGGCGCGACGGATCGTTCATTCGCCGTTCGGCCGTTCGCTCGTCGGAATCCGCGAGAATGTCCGGCGCATGCACGCGATCGGGGCGCCGGTTGCCCGGCGCCGTCTCATCATCTACACGATCTCGGCCGCGCTCGCTGGGATCTCGGGCGCGCTGATCGCTCAGACTACGGAATTCGTTGCCCTCAGCTTCCTCGGCCTCGACCGCTCCGGCACCGTGCTGATCATGCTGATCATCGGCGGGGTCGGGCGATTGTATGGCGCCTTTATCGGCGTGCCGCTTTACATGATCGCGCAAGACCGTTTCTCCACGATAGACCCGGTCTACTGGTATTTCTGGATCGGGCTGCTGATGGTCGTGATCGTGGTGTTCGCTCGCGGTGGCGTGCTCGGGCTCTTTGACCGGCTCCGGCGATGAATGCCCCGGCGCTCGAGACCCTTGGACTGCACAAGAGCTTTGGCGCGTTGACCGTCGCCAATGCCGTAGACTTTCGTCTCGAACCGGGCGCACGGCACGCGCTGATCGGCCCCAATGGCGCCGGCAAGACAACCTTTGTGGAGCTGGTGACCGGAGCATTACGGCCAAACGCCGGGCAAATTCACCTCGCCGGCGTCGATGTCACGCAGTTGGCGCAAGCCGCCCGTGTCAAGCTCGGTCTCGTGCGTACCTTTCAGATCACCGCGCTGTTCCGCCGACTGAGCATTCTCGAAAATGTGACCATGGCGATCTGCGAGCGGCAAGGGCTCGGCGGCGGGCTGTTCCGCCCCGCCGGTCATCATCGCACGGCGATCGAGGAAGCTCATGCCTTGCTCGAACAACTGGGGCTGGAAGATGAAGCGCTGCGCCCGGTCAATACGGTTGCTTACGGCCGCCAGCGAATGGTCGAGATCGCGATGTCGCTGGCGCTGTCGCCCAAAGTCCTGTTGCTCGACGAGCCGGCGGCCGGGGTGCCGTCGAGCGAAAGCGGCACGATCATCGAGGTCATCGAGCGCCTGCCGCCAGACCTCACGCTGTTGATCATCGAGCACGACATGGATCTGGTCTTTCGCCTGGCGCGGCGCATCACCGTCATGGTGCAGGGCAGCATCATGGTCGAAGGGCCGCCCGAGGCGATCGCCGCCGATCCCGAGGTTCGCCGAGTCTATCTCGGGGAGCGGGCGCCGGCATGAATGGTGCCGCCGGACTGATCCTCGAAGGCGTCTCTGCGGGGTATGGCGACACCGTGGTGCTCGAGGGTATTTCTCTTCGTTTGCCGCTGGGGCAGACGCTGGCGGTGCTGGGGCGAAACGGGGTCGGCAAGACGACCTTGCTCGTCACCATCACGGGTCATACCCGACTGCACGGCGGTGCCATCCGCTTCGCCGACAAGGAGATCACAATGCTGGCGCCTTACCGGCGAGCGCGGCTCGGCATCGGCTTTGTCCCGCAAGAGCGCGAGATATTTCCTTCGCTGACGGTCGAGGAGAATTTGACGGTCGCCCAACGCCCGGGGCAATGGACGCTGGCGAAAGTCTACGACTTCTTCCCGTCACTTGCCGAGCGCCGCCGCAATCACGGCAATCAGCTGTCGGGCGGCGAGCAGCAGATGCTGGCGATCGGCCGCGCACTGATGGGCAACCCGACGCTGCTGTTGATGGACGAGCCGCTCGAAGGCTTGGCTCCAGTGATCGTCGATGCCTTGCTCGCCGGGCTCGAACGCCTGAAGCGCGAGGACGATCTGGCGCTGCTGCTGGTCGAGCAGCATGCGCAGCTGGCACTCGAACTCGCCCAAGACGCGATCGTCCTCGATCGCGGCGTGATCGTGTTTACCGGAGCGAGCCGGGAGCTCCGTGACGCGCCGCAGCGGCTGAATACCCTGATGGGGGTTGCCGGACGCCAAGCCGCCTGTTAGCCGATTGGCCGGCGAGTGCGACACTCGATCCGCCTCGGAGAAGCAGTTGGCCAAGCCGGCCAACCCAGCGCGACACGTTGTGACAATCACAATCCATAAATTGCCTTATTCATACTGTAGAGGTTTCCTCCGAGGGTGTGCAGGGACGGGGACCGCTGGTGGGTGAAGGAGGTGGGTGGTCGGTAGGCCTTCCAATTCTCAACCTGAAGGAGAAGTTTTGCTGCAGATAAGCTGCAGATGGCGGGGACCGAAATAACCGGTTCAACTGTTCATTGTAGGTGGTGGCGGCATCCTGGGGGCCGCCTCGGTCTGTGTTGACCGGGCGGGCCGTCATTCGTAGGGTTTCGCGGGAGCCGAGTCGAAACTGATCCTGCCGGTCCCCTTGCTCCCGCCACCCCGGGTCGGCGGCGGGCTCTGGCTATGCCCCGTTGGCTGATGAGCCAGCCAGTGTGCGACACTCGGTTGCTCCAGCGGAGAGGTCTCCCGATGACGACGCTGCTCTATACGCATACGGCCTGTCTCGAACACGATCCCGGTAGGCACCATCCGGAATCGGCGGCGCGGCTGCAGGCCGTGCTCGATGCGCTCGAGGGCCCGGAATTTGCCCGGCTGGAGCGCCGCGAGGCGCCGGAAGCAGCACTCGACGATCTCATTCGTGTTCACCCGCGCCACCATGTCGAGCGCATGCTGCGCGCCGTTCCGAGATCCGGCCATGTCGGCATCGATGCCGACACGATCTTGTCGCCGGCCTCGGGAGAGGCGGCCTTGCGCGCCGCCGGTGCGGTCGTCGCCGCGGTCGATGCGGTCGTGGCCGGTGTTGCCGATAACACCTTCTGCGCGGTGCGCCCGCCGGGGCATCATGCCGAGCCCGCGCGCGCGATGGGATTCTGCCTCTTTAACAACATCGCCGTCGGCGCGTTGCGGGCACGTGAAGCCTACGGCTTGGGCCGGGTGGCGGTCGTCGATTTCGACGTCCATCACGGCAACGGCACCCAGGCCGTTTTTGAAGCCGATGATGGCCTGTTCTATGCCTCGACCCACCAGTCCCCGCTCTACCCCGGGACCGGATCGGCGAGCGAAACCGGGATCGGCAACATCGTCAACGTGCCGCTTCGGCCGATGTCCGGCTCGAGTCAATTCCGCCTCGGCGTGGCGCAGCGCATCCTCCCGGCGCTCGATGCGTTCCGGCCCGAACTGGTGCTGGTTTCCGCCGGCTTCGATGCTCATCGAAGAGATCCGCTGGCGCAGCTGATGCTCGAGGAGGCAGACTACTCGTGGATCACCGAGCAGCTCCTCGAGATCGCCTATCGCCATGCCGGTGGACGGCTTGTCTCGACGCTCGAGGGCGGTTATGACCTTGAGGCCCTCGGAACGAGCGTCGCGGCGCATGTCCGCGTTCTGATGTCGGTGTAAGGCGCCTCGCACTGTGGCGTCTATGCAACGTTTGCGGAGTTTCGCATCCTCTCTCTGAGTTCGCGCGCCGCATTCCGCTCACGTATTTTGCTAATAAGAAAATCCCGATGGACGAATTGGAAGTACCCGCCGATATCGCGGCAATGAGTTTCGAGGAGGCGCTTGCCGAGCTGGAGCAAATCGTGCGCCGGCTCGAGGGGGGACAGGTAAAGCTCGACGAAGCAATCCTCTCTTACGAGCGGGGAGCGCTGCTGAAGCGACACTGTGAGAGAAAGCTCAACGAGGCGCAGCAGCGCGTCGATCGCATCGTGATCGGCGCCGATGGCGCCGTCACCGCGGAGCCGGCGAAGCTTGACTGAGACGCTTTGGTCCGAAGCAACATCATTCCCTGAGGCGCTGGCCGAGGCGGCGCAGCTGACCGATGTGGCGCTCGATCAGTTGCTCGTCGTGCCGCCTGATCTCGAAGCGCGGGTCTATGAAGCGATGCGCTATGCGGCGCTGGCGCCGGGCAAGCGGCTGCGACCCTTTCTCGTGCTGGCCGGCGCGGGGCTGTTCGGGGTTGCGCGGCGTTGCGCCTTGCAGGTGGCCGCGGCAACCGAAATGGTCCATGCCTATTCGCTTGTGCACGACGATCTGCCGGCGATGGACAACAGCGATTTGCGCCGCGGCCGCCCGACCTGCCACAAGGAGTTCGACGAAGCGACGGCGGTGCTCACCGGCGACGGTTTGCTGACGGCCGCCTTCGGGGTGCTGGCCGATCCTGATACGCACGGCGACCCCGCAGTGCGCTGCGAACTCGTCGCGACGCTCGCGGCTGCCGCTGGGTCTGCCGGAATGGTCGGTGGCCAGATGATCGACCTGATCGCCGAGCATCAAAGTTTAGATATCGGGGCGATCACCCGGCTGCAGCGCATGAAGACCGGCGCGCTGATCGCCTTCTCGTGCGAAGCCGGGGCGATTCTCGCCAAAGCGCCGAACGAGCCGCGAGTGGCATTGCGCGGCTATGCTCACGATCTCGGGCTCGCCTTCCAGATCGCCGACGATCTGCTTGATGTCGAGGGCTCGGCGGCGGAGACCGGAAAACCGGTCGGCGCCGACGCTGCGGCCGGAAAAGCCACCTTCGTCTCGATCCTCGGGGCAGCGCGCGCGCGGGCGCAGGCCGAGCTGCTGGTGCACCAGGCAGTCGCGCATCTTGATTTATTCGATCAAAGGGCGGAACTTTTACGGGAAGCGGCGCGATTCGTAATCACCCGCCGCACGTGAGGAGCGTAGCGTTGGATTCACCACAAATTCGCCCCATTTCCAACCGGACACCGCTGCTCGACGGGGTCGATTTTCCCGTCGATCTGCGCCGGCTGCCGGAACAGGATCTGCGGCAGCTCGCCGACGAGCTGCGCACCGAGCTGATCGACGCTGTGTCGATCACCGGCGGACATTTCGGCGCCAGCCTTGGCGTCGTCGAGCTCACCGTGGCACTGCACTACGTCTTCGACACGCCGCGCGACCGGCTGATCTGGGATGTCGGCCACCAGGCCTACCCGCACAAGATCCTGACCGGCCGGCGCGACCGCATCCGCACGATTCGTCAGGGCGGCGGCCTCTCCGGCTTCACCAAACGCTCGGAAAGCGAATTCGACCCGTTCGGCGCCGCGCACGCCTCCACCTCGATCTCTTCCGCGCTCGGCATGGCCGTCGCCCGCGATCTGCGTGGTGAGCGGCGCAACATCATTGCCGTAATCGGCGACAGTGCGATGAGCGGGGGTATGGCCTACGAGGCGATGAACAATGCCGGGGCGATGGATTCGCGCTTGATCGTCGTCCTCAACGACAACGACATGTCGATCGCGCCGGCCGTCGGCGCGATGAGCGCCTACCTGTCGCGCCTCTTATCCTCGAAATCCTTCATGTCGCTGCGCCACATCGCCAAGGAAGTGGCGCGCCATTTCCCCAGGCGGCTCGAGGATGCGGCGCGCCGGGCCGAGGAGTTGACCCGCAGCTTCATCACCGGCGGGACACTGTTCGAAGAGCTCGGCTTTTACTATGTCGGCCCGATCGACGGTCACAATATCGACCACCTGCTGCCGGTGTTGAAGAATGTTCGCGACAGCAACGAACCGGGACCGGTCCTGGTCCACGCAGTGACCGAGAAAGGCCATGGATATCTATCGGCCGAGCAGGCCGAGGACAAATGGCACAGCGTGGCCAAATTCGACGTCGTCACCGGCACGCAGGTCAAGTCGAAGTCGACGGCGCCCTCCTACACCAGCGTATTCGCCAAGTCGCTGATCAAGGAAGCGGAGGCCGACGACCGCATCGTCGCGATCACCGCAGCGATGCCTTCAGGAACTGGGCTCAACCTGTTCGGTGAAAAGTTTCCCAACCGCTGCTTTGATGTGGGCATCGCCGAACAGCACGGCGTGACTTTTGCCGCCGGCCTCGCCGCCGAAGGGATGAAGCCCTTTGCCGCGATCTATTCGACCTTTTTGCAGCGTGCCTACGACCAGGTCGTGCACGACGTCGCGATCCAGAAATTGCCGGTGCGCTTCGCGATCGACCGTGCCGGTCTGGTCGGCAATGACGGCCAGACCCATGCCGGCTCGTTCGATGTGACCTATCTCGGCTGCCTGCCGGGTTTCGTAATCATGGCGGCGGCGGACGAGGCCGACCTCTTCCACATGGTCGCGACCTGCGCGGCGATCGACGACGCACCTTCGGCGGTGCGCTATCCGCGCGGCGACGGGGTCGGCGTGCCGTTGCCCGAGCGCGGCGTGCCGCTTGAGATCGGTCGCGGCCGCATTATGCGAGAGGGCACCACGATCGCGCTGTTGAGCTTTGGCGGCCGTCTTGCCGAGTGTATGAAGGCAGCGCAGGAACTCGCCGCTTACGGCCTGTCGACGACAGTCGCCGATGCGCGCTTCGCCAAGCCGCTCGACACCGCCCTCGTCAACCGGCTGGTGCGCGAGCACGAAGTGGTTATCACGATCGAGGAGGGCGCGATCGGCGGTTTTGGGAGTCAGGTGCTCTATCATCTGGCAATGAACGGGTTGCTCGATCACGGGGTCAAGGTCCGGACGATGATGCTCCCCGACGTCTTCCTCGATCACGATTCGCCGCAGGCGCAATACGATCAGGCTGGCCTCAACGCCCGCCACATCGTGGCAATGGCGCTCTCCGCACTCGGCCGCGAAATCGTCGAGCAGCCGGCCAGGGCCTGACCTTTGCGAAGGTGACCGAAAAACGGCGCGCCGATCAGCTGCTCGTCGAGCAGGGTCTTGCCGATAGCCGGACGAAGGCGCAGGCACTAATCCTCGCCGGCCTCGTCAGATACCGCGAGCGGCGTGTGGAGAAGCCGGGCGAGCAGCTCGCATCTGACGCAACGCTAGTCCTCAAGGGACGCGATCACCCTTGGGTGTCTCGCGGCGGCGTCAAGCTCGACCATGCGTTCGACCACTTCCGGATCGCAGTCGAGGGAAAGATTGCTATCGACATCGGCGCCTCGACCGGCGGCTTCACCGATGTGCTGCTGGCGCGCGGTGTGCGGAGGGTTTACGCCGTCGATGTCGGGCACGGGCAGCTCGCCTGGAAGCTGCGGCAGGACCCGTGTGTGGTCGTCCGCGAGCGACTGAACGCGCGTCATCTGACCCGTGCCGACATCCCCGAGCCGGTCGACCTTGTCACCTGCGATGCAAGCTTCATCGGATTGAGCCTCGTGTTGCCGGCGCCGCTGGCACTCGCCGCCGAGCAGGCCGAGCTGGTGGCTCTCGTCAAGCCGCAATTCGAAGCGGGCCGTGCGCAAGTCGGCAAGGGCGGAGTGGTGCGGGACCCGAAAATTCATTGCGAAGTCTGCGAGCGCGCCGCCGCATGGGTCGCCTCACAGCCGGGCTGGTCGGTGGTCGGAATTGTCGAAAGCCCGATCGTGGGTCCTGACGGCAATCGTGAATTCCTGCTCTATGCGCGCCGCAGCCCGGATGAAAGCCGATGACGGCCGATATTACTACATTTGGCGGGTTCCGTCCGGCAGCATTCGCGTTCTTGAACGAGCTGCGCGACAACAACGACCCGACCTGGTTCAAGCCGCGCAAAGCGCTCTACGAGGCCGAGGTACTGCAACCTTTCGGCGCGCTGGTCACAGCGGTTGGCACCGCGCTCCGCGCAGCGGGTTTGCCGCTCGTCGGCGATCCCAAGCGCGGCATTTTCCGAATCTATCGCGACGTTCGCTTCTCGCCCGACAAGCGGCTCTACAAGACGCACGCCGGGGCGGTGCTGACGCGCTCTGGCGGCCGGCGTGATCCCGGCGTCCTATACATCCACGTCGCGCCCAGCAAATCGATGGTGGGGGCGGGCTTCTGGCACCCCGAACCCGCTCTGCTGGCCCGCTTGCGACGGGCGGTCCTCGACGATCCGGAGGGCTTTCTGGCGATCGCCGACCGTCTCGCTGAGGCCGGTTGCCCGCTCTCCAGCGACCACCGGCTGAGCCGTCCGCCTCGTGGCTTCGAAGCGGCCAAAGGTACGCCGGTGGCCGATTATGTCGGCCGGAAGTCCTTCACCGCGCATCGCCCGCTGAGCGACGAAGAGATGAAGTCTCCGGCGCTGGTCGACCGCATCACCGACTTCGCCGTTACAGTAATACCGTTCCTCGAATGGGGCTGGGCGGCGGCCGATGACGAGATGCCGGCGCCGCTGCCGATCCGCAAGCCGACCCGACCGCTGCCCGAGCCGGACTTTTAGAGCAGTCTGAAAAAACGAGTGTCATTGTGAGGAGCGACCGCCTCGCCCAGCCTGGACGCACTCCTTGTTGCGGTCCAGGTTGACAAAAACAAACCAGCCCGGTCGAAAAGGTCAGTTAAGGCGGTTGTGTGGCCCCAAGTTCATTCCGAACCAACGAGAGATCGCTTTCGATTTCCGGCGGCACAAGAACTGAGTTAGGGACGAGGTCACATGGACATTACACCCAGGTTGGGTACCGTCGCCGCGATCTCGTTGGCAGCGCCGTCATCAGCATTGGCTGCTTCTGCGAATATGCCTGATCTGACCGGCCATTGGGTCGGGTTCGCCGGCCTCGCTGTTTTCGCGGCAGCCTATGCACTCGTCATCAGCGAGGAAGCTACCAACCTGCGCAAATCCAAGCCCATGGTAGTCGCCGCCGGTATCTTGTGGGTGACAATCGGAAGCCTCTACTCGGGTCTCGGCCTGCAACAGGAGGCGGCAGCCTCCTTCCGCCACGTTTTTCTCGAATACACAGAGCTCCTGCTGTTTCTGATCGTCGCTATGAGCTACGTGAACGCTCTCGAGGAGCGGCACGTATTCGATGTCCTGCGCGCCAGACTAATACGCTCTCGATTGACCTATCGAACTCTCTTCTGGCTGACCGGCGCACTGGCGTTTTTCATCTCGCCGGTGGCGGATAATTTGACGACCGCCTTGGTCATGTGCGCCGTCGTGATGGCGGTTGGATCCGGTGCGCCGCGTTTTGTCGCTCTGTCCTGCATCAATATCGTCGTCGCTGCCAATGCCGGCGGTGCATTCAGTCCCTTTGGCGACATTACGACCTTGATGGTCTGGCAGAAGGGACTGGTGGCTTTCGGCGACTTCTTTCGGCTGTTCCTGCCGTCAGTGGTGAATTTCATCCTGCCGGCCGCGCTGATGCACGCCGCAATTCCTCGCGGCGCACCTGTGCCCCACGAGGACCCGGTACGTTTGAAACCGGGAGCCCGCCGCGTCATGCTGCTGTTCGTGGCTACGATCGCTACCGCCGTCGCCGTCCACAATTTCCTTCATCTTCCGCCGGTGCTGGGAATGTTGACCGGGCTCGGATATCTGCAGCTGCTCGCCTACTACCTTCAGCAAAGCTCGCGCCGCGGCAGGGCTCGTGGCGATCTCACCTTTGACGTATTCCATAGAATTGCCTCGGTCGAATGGGACACGCTGCTGTTCTTCTATGGCGTAATGATGTGCATCGGAGCTCTGGATTTGCTGGGTTACCTGGCGCTGATGTCCCATGGGTTCTACGGAATTTTAGGAGCCACCACGGCCAATGTTCTGATCGGCATGGGCTCAGCAATCCTCGACAACATTCCGCTGATGTACGCGGTGCTGACGATCAACCCCGACATGTCTCTTGGGCAGTGGCTGCTGATCACCCTGACCGCAGGCGTTGGCGGCAGCCTGTTATCCCTCGGTTCGGCAGCCGGGGTTGCCCTGATGGGCCAAGCTCGCGGGGTCTACACTTTCTCGGCCCATCTGCGCTGGACACCGGCGGTAGCGGTCGGCTACGCGGCCAGCATCCTCGCGCACATCGCGGTGAATGGAGACACCTTCAGGTTGCCTGCCCTCGCTCCCTGACTGCGCCGTCACCGAACTGAGGAGACCCCGTCGCTGCGTAGAGGAAAGAACGAGTAGAGGTGCGGGCGCAGCCTCATCTCGTGGCCCTACATTAAACGGCGTCGGGCCCTTGCTCGCCGGTACGAATACGGACGGCTTGTTCGACCGGTATCACAAAGATCTTGCCGTCACCAATCTTGTCCGTGCGGGCGGCATCCATGACGGCCTGCACGGCCCGCTCGACCAAAGCGTCGTCGAGCACGACTTCGACCTTGATCTTGGGCAGGAAATCGATCACGTACTCCGCCCCACGATACACTTCCGTGTGTCCCTTCTGCCTTCCGAAGCCCTTGACCTCGGTGACGGTCATCCCGGTGACGCCGACTTCATGCAGTGCGTTCTTCACCTCGTCGAGTTTGAAGGGCTTGATGATCGCTTCGATCTTTTTCATCGCTTCACCATCGGTCTCGAGCTCGGTAAGGGCTCGGGTTAGGCGGCGTTGCCGCATTCGGTTGAAATGGGTGGCCCGTCATGCATCGCAAGCGAGCCAGGAGACGAGCTGTCACCGTCATTGCACAGCCTCCCCGTGAATCGCGAGGTCGAGACCCTCGCGCTCGATGTCGGATTCGACACGCAAACCAATCGTCACATCCACCAACTTGAGCAGGATCAGCGAAACGATGGCGTCATAGACCACCACGACCACGATGCCATAGAGCTGTGTGATCACCTGATTCGGATTGCCGTCGATCAGGCCACTCTTGCCTTCACCGCCCACCCAGGCCACGGCAAGCACGCCGGTTAAGAAGGCGCCGACAATGCCCCCGACGCCATGCACACCAAACGCGTCGAGACTGTCGTCATAGCCCAACGCGTGCTTGAGACCGGTGGTGCCCCAATAGCAGATGACGCCGGCGGCGATGCCGATTATCAATGCCCCCCGCGGGTCGACAAACCCCGATGCCGGGGTGATCGCGACGAGACCCGCAACCGCCCCCGAGATGATGCCCAGCACGCTCGGCTTTCCCTTGACGATCCACTCGGCGAACATCCAGGCAAGCGCTGCCGTTGCGGTAGCGATCTGGGTAACTGCCATGGCCATGCCGGCATTGCCGTTCGCCGCCACCGCGGAGCCGGCGTTGAAGCCAAACCAGCCGACCCATAGCAGCGAGGCCCCGATCACGCTCAGCACCAGATTGTGCGGGGGCATCGGCTCAGTGCCGAAGCCGCGCCGCTTGCCCATCACCAAGGCGGCCATCAACCCGGCGACCCCGGAATTGATGTGCACGACGGTTCCACCGGCGAAATCGAGCACGCCGGCATCGGCAAGAAAGCCGTCGGGTCCCCACACCCAGTGAGCGATCGGGGCATAGACGAAAATAGCCCACAGTCCGATGAACCACAGTAACGCGGAGAATTTCATGCGGTCGGCGAAGGCACCGCAGATCAGCGCAGGCGTGATGATCGCAAAGGTCATCTGGAAGCACATATAGACGGATTCCGGGATCGTCTTGGCCAGATCGTTGACCCCGTCGATGGTCATGCCGAACAGCAGAAATCGGCTGAAGCCTCCGATGAACGGTGATCCGCTAGTGAATGCCATGCTGTAGGTAACTACGGTCCACAACACGGTGACGAGGCAGGTCACCGCGAAGCTCTGCATTACGGTCGCCAACACGTTCATCTTTCGGACCATGCCGCCATAAAACAGCGCAAGACCGGGGATGGTCATCATCAGCACCAGCGCGACCGAGGTCAGCATCCACGCGGTGTCGCCGGTGTTAAGATTGCTGACGGGGACCGCGGCAGGCGCGTCGGCCTGCGGAGTTTGCTGTGCCAGCGCTGCCGCGGTCCACAGAAGCGCAAATGGCGCGGCGAGCAAGGTTCGTTGCAGAAACACACCCATCGATTCCATCCCTCCACAAACGCCGGTTTGGATCCGCGCACACCGGGCTTCGCGCCGATGTCGGTCCGGCCGCCTCGGCCATTAAACCCAAAAATCGTGCCAAACTGGGCGATCGTCGCGGTTATGATGATTCGCGTTCGCCATCAGGTCAAGGATGCCTAATATTTAGGCAGGCCCTAGTCGCTGGCGGCATTTTTGAGCAGCCGAGAGATCCCGCCTAGACCGAGCGGTTCCCATCGATTTCTCCTGCGACCACGCGGATTTCGCTCAGCGATGAATTTTGATTAGATCGCACTGCATTTCGACGACACCGGTTGACACGAATGCTGCGTTGCGATGTCTACGAGAACTTATTAAACCGCCGCGCAACCGGCTGGTTCGTCGATGGTACGCAGCTTGCTTCTCCGGGCGTTACCGGTAGCCCATCGACAGCTGGAGAACCCGGTCCGGTGTGGCGTCCTATTGGTCTCGTACGGTGCTTCGAAAGGCTCTCAAGAATGAACAGTTTGAAGAAAAGCATGATCACCGGCGCTGCCGCGTGGGCATCCCTGGTTTTCGGTGTCACCAGCGCGCCGGCCCAGCAGAGCGACGAGCCGCCGGCGCCCGCCGAGGAGCAGCCGGCGGCGCCCACCGCGATGACGACGCCGGCGATGAGCGTCCCGCTCGTAGCCAACCCCAACCCGATGAGCATGGATGCCGGATTCCTTGGGCCCGTCTATGTCACCGGTGCAGTCAGCGGTCTCGGGCTGTGGCAGAACAATAAATCTCCCGATCAGCAGCATTCACAAGCAAGTCTGAGCAACGGCCATTTATTCATTCAAAAACCGGAAGGGCTGTTCCAATATTATATTGACGTCGGAGCCTACACCTTCCCGGCAGTCGGGGCGCCGTACTTTAGCACGGCGACGACGACGGGTGACTTTTTCGGGCCCGTGCCCATAGCCTATGCCAAGCTTGCGCCAACCGACAATTTCTACATTCAAGGCGGCAAATTGCCGACGCTGATCGGCGTGGAAGGCACCTTCACTTTCCAGAACATGAACATCGAGCGCGGGCTATTGTGGGCTCAAGAACCGCTCATCAGTCGTGGCGCCCAACTCGGCTACACCCAGGGGGCCTTGGCAACCGCCTTGTCGTGGAACGACGGTTTCTACTCGAACCGCTATACTTGGCTCACAGGTTCAGCTTCCTATACACTAGATCCGGCGAACAGCTTTGCTCTAACTGCCGGCGGGAACTTCTCACATACGTCAAAGGTAACAACAACGACGCCTTTTTTTCAAACAACTGCGACTCCGTTATTTCAGAACAATGAGACGTTATTCACCTTAGCTTATACCTACAATTCGGCGCCCTGGACAATTACCCCTTGGTTCCAGTTCACGCACGTCCCTCAAGCCTCAGAGATAGGCGCGTTCTCCTCGGCATCGACGATCGGCGGGGCGATCCTGGCCAATTACAGCTTCGGGGAGGATTCCCCGCTGTCGGGCGTCAGCTTGCCGTTTCGCTTCGAGTACCTCGGCACGACCGGCAGCGCCGCGAACGGCGCGCCCAATCTGCTGTACGGCCCCGGCAGCAATGCGTGGTCGATCACCTTCACGCCGACCTATCAGTACAAGATCTTCTTCGCCCGTGCGGAAATTTCCCACGTCGGAACCAGCAGCACGACCCCCGGCTCGGTCTTCGGCCCGAGCGGCACAAACACGACGCAGACCCGCGGCATGCTTGAGGTGGGCGTCCTGTTCTGAGGAGTGCCATGCCGTTCCTCAGGACGCCGCCGCGACCTCGGTCTTGTCGGAAAAGGACGGTAGCGCCGGAATGGCGATGATCTCCTGCTTGACCCGCTCGATTTCGGGCTCGCTCAGCGTCTCGGTCTCGAGCAGCGCGGCGGCGGTGCGATCGAGCAGTACGCGGTTGCGCCGCAATATCCCAGAGGCCTGTTCGAATGCCTGGTTGACGAAGCTTCGCACCGCATTGTCCACCGCTTGGGCGGTGTCTTCGCTGTAGTTGCGCTCCTGCGGCATCGGGAAATTCGGCTGGAGAAACGGCGAGCGATCGCGGTCGTAGGCGACGTTGCCGAGCGCCTCGCTCATGCCATAACGCAGCACCATCGCGCGGGCGATGTCAGTGGCTTTGGCGAGATCGTCCGCCGCACCGGTCGAGATTTCACCGAAGACCAGTTGCTCGGCTGCGCGGCCGCCGAGCAGCCCAGCCATCTTGTGCTCGAGCTCGGCGCGGGTCATCAGATAGCGATCCTCGGTCGGCCGTTGAATGGTGTAGCCGAGCGCGCCGACCCCGTGCGGGATAATCGATACTTTGTGGACCGTATCGGTGCCCGGCAGCGCTAGCGTCACCATGGCATGTCCGAGCTCATGATAGGCGACGACGCGCCGCTCGAGCGGGTTGAGCAACCGGTTGCGCTTCTCCAGCCCGGCGACCATGCGTTCGATTGCGTTGGTAAAATCGGCCATCGTGACCAACTCGGCGTTGCGCCGGGTCGCGAGCAGGGTCGCCTCATTTACGAGGTTCGCCAGATCCGCACCGGTGAACCCCGGGGTCAGCGCCGCGACCTGCTCCGGGTTCACGTCAAGGGCGAGCTTGGCCTTCCTCAGATGTACCGCCAGGATCTGCTCTCGTCCCCGCTTGTCCGGCCTGTCGACGAGGATCTGCCGGTCGAAGCGTCCGGCGCGCAATAGCGCCGGATCCAGGATCTCGGGCCGGTTCGTCGCGCCGAGCAGAACCAGTCCGCTTGATGGATCAAATCCATCGAGCTCGGCCAGGAGCTGGTTCAGGGTCTGCTCCTTCTCGTCATGCCCGCCGCCGGCATAGGCTCCGCGGGCCCGGCCGAGCGCATCGAGCTCATCGATGAAGATGATCGCCGGTGCGTGCTTGCGCGCCTGTTCAAACAGATCGCGCACCCGCGCGGCACCGACGCCGACAAACATCTCGACAAATTCCGCGCCGGAGATCGAAAAGAACGGCACCCCGGCTTCGCCGGCGACGGCGCGAGCGAGCAGCGTCTTGCCGGTCCCCGGCGGACCGACCAGCAACACCCCCTTTGGCGCCCGCCCGCCGAGCCGCCCATAGGTATTGGGAGACTTCAGGAAATTGACGATCTCGACCAGCTCGTCCTTGGCCTCGTCGACCCCGGCGACATCGGCGAAGCTGACCTTGGTCTCCTTCTCGACATAGACCTTGGCGCGGCTCTTGCCGATCGTCATCAGTCCGCCGAGCCCGCCCTGCCCCATTCGGCGGATCGCGAACATCCAGATGCCGACGAAGAAGATCGCCGGCAGGATCCAAGACAGGAGATCGGCGATCCAGTGGCTCTCGACAACCCCGGTATAGACCACCCCATGCTTGTTCAGGTTTTCGGCGAGCTCGGGCGGCTGAACCCGCGTCGTTGTGAAATCCTTCAGACCGTCGGGCTCGGCCTCCTTCAACGTGCCTCGGATTTGGTTCTGGGTTATCGCGACCTCTTTGATTTTGTTTTCGTCGAGCAGCGTCTCGAAACGGCTGTACGGGATCGCCGTCAGCCTGGTGCTTTGCACATAAAGATTTTGGATGAACAGCATCAGGAGCATGGCGGCGATCACATACCAGAAGTTGATCTGTTGCTTCTTCTCCATGACGGCCTCCTTTGATCTTCAGTCAGCCCGCCTGAGCTGAAGGCGGTCATTACGCGCCCACGGAGCTAAACTCCCGCATTATAGGTGCGTTGCGAGCGACGGGATGCAACGATCCTGATCGCCATCCCCAGATTATCGGCCGGCGCCGGCGGGTCCTCCGCGTGGTCCTAATGCCGAATGTCAAGGCCATCTGGCGTCGCATCACGATGAGTTCATTGCAGTTCTGCCATGCACTTGAAAGACGCGGGGATGGGAACACGTAGACGGGGCATATCAACGAGGTCGTAAGACTTCGGGGCGATATTGGACGCCGGCGATCGCGACGGCGACCGCAGGGCAACAGGGACTGGGGAGATCCACTCATGAGCGAGCGAAGCGCATTGAGCGTGCTAGCATTCCTCAGGTCGGCCGGGATTGCGGCCGTGCTGGCATTAGTCGCTCTCGCTGACCCAGTCCTCGCCATGCCGGCGACCGGAAGCGACACCGTCAAGGGGCTGTACGAACTCGCTGCTCAACACGATGAAAAACGGCCACATTCTCGGCCAAAGCGGGCGTTTCGTGCAGCTGGAGCCGGTCATTCGCCGGAGTTTCGATATTGCCACTATGGCCCGGTTGTCGGTCGGTTCAGCTTGGGGCGCGCTGAGCGACGCGCAACGCCAGCAGATGACGGAAAGCTATGGGCGCTACATCTCGGCGATCTACGCCGAACGCTTCGACAGCTATGGGGGCCAAAAGCTGCAGGTAACCGACGAGCAGCCCGTTGCCGCAGGCATCATGGTCCGGAGCCAGATCATCAAAGCCAATGGCGAACCGGTGAGGGTCGACTACCTGATGCGCCGCAGCGGCGAGGCGTGGCTGATTGCCGACATCTACCTCGATGGTGCGATCAGCGAGGTGGCGACCCGTCGTTCGGAATTCGCCGCGATCTTGAGGAGCCAAGGTATCGACGGCCTCATCGCGGCCCTCAACCGCAAAGCCGACATGCTCACCGGAACCACTGCCAAGGCGTTTTAGCGGCTGCTCCAGACAGACTTGGCCCGAGGGGTCTGCCGCGGCGGTTTCGAGCGCTCACGCCGCAGCGTCGCTATTGGCGATCACCGCCGCCGTTGCTCGGGCGAGCGCGGACGGGAGCGGCGCCTCGCGCACTTTCGCGCACGGGCCGACTAGAAGCATATTCACTGGGACGGGCAGCGGGGCAGGTTGATCTGGATCATGCGCCGTTGCAGCGAGATCGTATAACTCTGCCGCGGCGATGAACATCATCAGCCGGATCCGACAGGCGTCCCGGCGAACGAATTGCCGGCCGGCATTTATCGCTACGTGCTGGCGACGAGCGGGGTGCACAGCTATTGCTGCTGGCCCTGACCGTCTTTCTCCTCGAATATCGTCCCGCTGGGACTGCAGCGCCGGGTCGTCAATGACCTTGGCAAGGACCGCCCCTACAGCTGGGTGATTTGCTGTGCGCAGTCTATGCCGTTGTCATGCCCGTCCAAGGCGGGACCAAGCTCGTCGTCAGCGTCTCGGGGCTTTCGCACTCTTTGTGCCGCAGCTCTTCTTCGTTCCGCTAATGCACGCGGGGGTCAATCGGCGCGCGGGAGCGCGCGTTCGGATCTTACGGCCGTCGGGGATCGATTTAATAGACCACGAAAGCGAGAAATTTCGTGACGTCACCGGCGGATAGACCGTGTCTTTGACCTAGGGAACCGCTTGCTCAAGATTGCGGGCAACGCCATGGCTGCGGCCATGTGCGAAAATCGGCAGGCCAGCGTACAGTGAGTTGCCCGATCGGAGGGGACAGAGGCCGGGGTCGATCGTCCGGTAGTAGGGTTTGGGCGACGGCTTCAGCCGGCCACGTGCCGATCGGGTCTCCACGTTCTGATCACGAACCGTGCGCGCCACAGTCTACCTCCTCTACCTCCACTCCATTCTGCCCGAGGTAAACCACTCCTCGGCGTGTCCAACAAATGTCCAATATATGTGGATAGAGGCGGGTAGATAGTGGCCGGTAGACAAGCGTGGACAGCGCTGCTACGTACAAAGCTACTACAATATGTTAACGTGTACCTACTTGGACACGGATGGACAGTATAACGTCTCTTTCACGGCGGTAACAGGGGTCGAATGCTCTTGGGGACGCCAACTATCTCAATAAGCTCCGCGTCCGGCTGCGGCGTCGCTTGGGCGCCGGGGTGATCGGCGCGCGGACCGGAGAGAGCGGGCAAGCGATCACGACGGCGACGCAACCGGCTGGCCCGACCTGCGGCCAATTGGACCCAGCAACCAGTCACCGGGAATAACCGAGGGAGGATGATACCCCTGGCAGTCTTCATCGCGGCAGATTGTAGGCATGCTGGGACACGTTCTTCAGAATGCATGTCGGTTGCTCGCCATCAGCCTCGAGGGGCCGTATGCTCTCTAGAGGCGGTTCGCCCGCTGGGAGGACACTGATGAAATCCGAAACGGTAGGCATGTCGTCGGCGCGACTGGCGCGACTCGACGAAGTGATGAAACGCCGCTATGTCGACAGCGGCTATCTGCCCGGCATGCTGACCTACGTCTATCGCAAGGGCCAGCTCGTCCATACCGCCCTGTGCGGCCGCATGGACATCGAGCGCGGCAAGCCGATGCGGGAAGACGCGATCTTCCGCATCTACTCGATGAGCAAGCCGATCACCGCGGTTGCTCTGATGATGCTGGTCGAAGAGGGCCTGATCGGCCTCGACGACGCCGTCCACAGCCACATTCCTGAGTGGCAGAACCTCGGGGTATATGCCAGCGGCATGCCGTCCCTGCTGACGGACGCGCCGCCCAGCTTCATGACGACCCCCACCCTGCGGCCGATGAAGGTCGTCGATCTTGCGACCCACACGTCCGGTCTGACCTACGGCTTCATGATGCGCACCGCCGTCGATGCCGCCTATCGCAAGGCCAAAGTGACCGACCGTCAGACCGCCGGCGGGCTGCAAGGAATGATCGACCAGCTGGCAGAAATCCCGCTCGATTTCTCGCCGGGAACGGCCTGGAACTATTCGGTGTCGATCGACGTGCTCGGCTACCTCGTCGAAAAGCTGTCCGGCATGAGTTTCGGCGAGTTCCTGCGCATGCGGCTGTTCGAACCGCTCGGCATGAATGACACCGCGTTCTGGGTGCCGTCCGACAAGACCGATCGTTTCACCTGCTGTTATCAGCCCGAGGGCAGGGGCCCGAGGCTGAAATTGCTGGACGACGCCCGGGAGAGTACGTACGCCACTCCGCCGCGTCTGGAATCGGGTGGCGGCGGCCTAGTTTCAACGGCCCACGACTATCTGCGCTTCTGCCGCATGATGCTGAACGGCGGCACGCTCGACGGCGTGCAGATCCTCAGCCCCAAGACGGTTGCACTGTTCAGCCTGAACTACCTGCCCGATGGCAGGGAGATCGCGGACATGGCGCTGCCCGGGATGTTCAGTGAAAGCGGCTATGCCGGGGTTGGCTTTTCGCTTGGCTGCGGCGTCAATGTCGATGTGGCCAGAACCCGCCTCCCCGGCTCGCCTGGTGAATATTTTTGGGGCGGTGCTGCCGCGACCGCCTTCTGGATCGATCCCAAGGAAGAGCTGACGGTCGTGTTCATGACCCAGGTGATCGGCAGCGAGGCGCGCCTGACCTTGCGCCGCGACCTGCGCACCTTGGTCTACTCGGCAATGACGGAATCGTTCGCCTAGCCAGTCGCCGTCATTCGCACGCAGGAGAATATACATGGACCTCTCGGGCACGGTCGCATTGGTGACGGGCGGTAATGGCGGGCTCGGGCAACGCATCTGTCATGCGCTGGCGAAGGAGGGTGCGCAGATCGCGGTCATGTATGCTCAGAGTCGTGACCAGGCAGAGGGCGTCGCGCGCGAACTGACGTCGCGGTATCAGATCAACGCCGCGGCCTTCGCCTGCGACATCACCGACAGCAAAGCTGTAGAGAAGGTGGTCGGCGACGTGACCGCGCTTTTCGGCCATCTCGACATCCTCGTCAATGACGCGGCCTACAACAAGGCGATCCCGTTCACCGACCTCGACAGTCTGACGATGGAGGTGTGGGACAAGATCATCGCCGTCAACCTGACCGGGCCGATGCGCCTGATCAAGGCCGTGGCGCCGCTCATGAAGGCGCAAGGCCGGGGCCGCATCGTCAACATCTCGTCGGTGGAGGGGGTCGGGCCGACGGGTTCGTCGATCGCCTATGCGGTGTCGAAGGCGGGCCTGATCCATCTGACGCGCTGCATGGCGGTAGCCTTGGCGCCAGAGACGCTGGTCAACTGTGTCGCGCCGGGCCTCCTCGAAGGCACCCGAGCAACCTCCAATCTCCGGGCGGAGCAGATCCAGAACTCTGCGGCCGCCTCGCTGCTGAAGAAGCCCGCCGACAAGGACAACTGCGCCGACATGGTGGTCACCATGTGCCGCACCGAGACCATGACAGGCCAGACGATGGTCATCAACTCCGGCCGCTACTTTCATTGATCCTTCAAACCCACTGTGCAAGGAGAGACCAGCCATGCCGTTTTACCAGAAAGGCGACGTCCGCATCCGCTACGAGGAGGCCGGCGCCGGCTTCCCGCTGCTGGTCACCCCCGGCGGCGGCCTGAACTCGCGAGTCAGCAACTGGCCGACCGCCGTGATCAACGCGATGGAAGAGTTCAAGAACGATTTCCGCTGCATCACGATGGACCAGCGTAATGCCAATGGCGGCGAATCGACGGGCCCGGTGCCGGTCGAAAACGCATGGGATGCGTTCGCCGACGATCAGCTCGGAGTGATGGACCACCTCGGCATCCGCGAGTTCTTTTACATGGGCTACTGCATCGGCGGCTGTTTCGCCGGGAAGCTGCTGCAACGAGCGCCTGACCGCGTCGTCGCCGCGGTGTTCTGCCAGACGGTCGGACATCGGCCGGAAGGCCCGGACGTCATGTACCGACATAGCCGCGATAATTGGCTGGCCGATTTCCGCGCCCGCCGAGCCGACGTGTCGACCGACACCGTCGAGAAATACTTCCGTAGCCTGTGGCAGGAGCAGCCTGATTTTCTGTACAGCGTGCCGCGCGAGTTCATCAAAAACTGCCGGACGCCGATCTTCGTGCTGCCGGACAACACGCCGTCGCACCCGCTGCAGACCTCGATCGACGTCGCCTCGCTGGCGCCGAACGCCGAGATCACGGTGTTCCCGTGGAGGGAGCCGGAGGAACTGAGGCGGCGCACGATCGACCGGGTACGCACCTTCCTGACGGCGCACGTCCCGATGAGGGCCGCCGCGCAATAAGCCTGGGCGTCCATGTGACGGGGCGGCCGGGATCAGCTCTGCCGCTCCCCGTCACAAAGCCGGCCTCCAGCGCCTCGCAATCATGAATTGCATCGCCGAGCGCGTGTCCCGCTATGTGCAGCGAATCTGCAGCAAAATATCGCCTCCAGGTTGAAGCACTCAGCCGCCCGGGGCGACGATTGCAGGATGCAGCCTAGAATGCGAATTCGGTATTTTTATGATGACTGCGGGCAAGGTCCGGTGGCAACGCACATGATCCGGGAGGACGACCCTTGTGTCGATGCGGAAGGGTGCCGCGGACGGACCGGGGAACTGCGTAGCGCAAGTGTCGATCCGCGTCAGCGACAGATCCGAACGCCCGTCGAGCAGGTCGACAGGAATGAAGAAGGTTCCGCCCGGAAGCCGATTGCGACGATAATACAGCACGCCGGGAATGTCCCGGAGCTGTTCGGGGGGCGCAATGCGCTCCGCACTTCAAGAGGAAAGACCGCATGCGCGTCAGCACGATGATCCGGATCAGCTCTCCGGCAATGCAAGACGGGGGGAACCCCGACAGCGGGTTGATGGATCGCATCACCGATTTTGCCCGCCAGGTCGAAGCCAGAGGGTTTCCCGGCATCTGGATCGGAGATTCGCTGGGCCGCGGCCGGCCTACCCTGGACTCGCTGCAGGTGCTGACGGCGCTCGCCGCGGTGACGCGGCGGGTCGAGCTCGGGATCAGCGTGCTGCAACTGCCGTTGCGCCACCCGGTCGAGCTCGCCCATCGGGTGCAATCGCTGCAGGCGATGTCGAACAACCGCCTGATCCTCGGCGTCGGCAGCGGCTCGACGCGCGACGATTTCGAATTGCTCGGCTACGATTACGACCATCGCTTCCGCACCTTCAAAAACGACCTCGAAATCATGAATCGCGTGTGGAACGGTGAGCCGGTCAATGGCGGCACACTGTCGACCTGGCCCGGGTGCAAGGGCGGGCCGCCGATCCTGATCGGCGCCTGGCGCAGCCCGCGTTGGATCACCTACGCCGCCAAGGAGACCCAGGGCTGGACCCCGTCGGGCCGGTACAGCAGCCTCGAAGACCTTGAACACGGTATGAAGATCTATCGCGAGGCCGGCGGCACCAACGCCGTTCTCGCCAATTGCTCGGTGGACCTCGCCGAGCGTCCCGAATCCGCCGAGCTGGCGAAATTGGCATCCGTCAATTTCATTTGCCCGCCGGAAGAGGCGCGTCGGCGCATCAAGCGCGTCGAGCAAATGGGCTTCGAGGAAATCCTGATCGGCTCGCAATTCGGCGCGATCGAGGAGATCGAGCGGGTGCGCGACTTCGTCGGCTCGTAGCGCTCTTCGCCACGGCACGGAAACCGCCGGCCCGGCGAACAAGCTTGGGCCGGGTGCAACCCACCGCCTCGCCGCTTGCGGCGGATTCTTCGCTGCACCCGCCTTACGCCTTCTCCGAGCCAAGCCGGCATCTTCCTTGCTGTGTTCTACTCTTCGCGACGATGCCTCTTCTGTCGCACCGACTGAACCGGCGCCGCCGCCGGATGATCCATCTCCTCGTCACGCTCACCCGTTCCAGCACCAAAAGCCTGAAAACGGCGGCGTGATGGATCCGGCTTCCCGCCAGAGCGCCGGCTCATCCTCTGGATCGCACCGCTAGCTGCGGCTGAAGCCTTCGAGTTCGGAGGCGGCCCAGTCGATCGCCTGATCGACCGTTTTCCCTTGGACCGTGCATTGGGCGATCATCTTGGTTGCTGTGGCCTGCGCATAGATCTGGTTGGCGATCCGGGCCGGCGCAGGGCTGTAGGGAATGACCATCACCACATCGCCGCGCGGCGGATAGTTGTAGATCGTACCCCTCGGCGGGCTCTCATCGGCCCAGGTCTTGAAATCGTGGAACCCCGCGAAGGGCGGAATGTCGTAGCCCTTGCTCGCCGCGACCGTCTGCTCGACCGAGGAGCGCTGGCAGAGAAAGGTCAATAGGCTCTTCGCCGCTGATTTGTTGGGCGAGAACTTCCACGTGCCCCAGAAGAACGGGACCGCCGCATCGAAGCGGCCCTTTGGTCCCTTCGGCGTTGGAAAGGTCCAACAGACCTCGGCAACCTTCGGTGCATCCCGCACTGCCACCGCCCAAGCCGAGGGCGGGTTGAAGATCAGCGCTCCCTGACCGGAGACCAGCCATTTATTGTTCGAGGAATCGTCCCAGGCAAAACTGTCTTTCGGCAGGAACGGCGCGAGCTTCTTGAACCATTCGAGAACTTGCCGGGTGGCGTCGGATTTGACCGTGATGTTGCCCTCCTGGTCGACCAGTGCAGCGCCGTGGCTGCGCAATACCGGGTCGACCCAGGCGACCGAGTCATTGGTGACGCCGAGCGGCAGGCCAAAGGCGTGATCTGCTTTTGCGCATTTCTCGGCCGCGCTGAGAAACGTCTCCCAAGTCCACTTGTCGGCGAGCTCCTTATCGGGGGACGCCCCCGCGGGATACATCTTGGGCAGGTCGAGACCGACATGCTCCTTGAACAGGTCGATGCGCCCACAGGACGGCAATGTCGGGCTGCCGACGCAGGAAGGCACGGCTATCCAGTGGCCACCCTGCTTGGCGACATGCTCGATGCCTGAGCTGATCTTGCCGTTCTGGGCGATCAGCGGCGCCATGATGTCGTCGACCAGCTCGAGATTGTCGCTTTGTGCCGCGGCCGTCCAAGCAAGGAACGTCAGCATATCGTGCCCGGACCGCGCCTGCAACTCAGCCGCCTGGGTCAAATTGAGCTTGTCGCCCTGCGAGGTGATGTAGTCGATCTTGATCTCGACCTTCTCCTTCGCCGCCCATTCGTTACAGAGCCTGGTCAAGGTGTCGTTGGCGCCGGGAACCCAATGATCCCAGAAGCCGACCGAAAGCTTGCCGGCGGCGTGGGCGCCCCGAACAAAGGGTGCGGCCAGCGCCGCCGTCGCCGCGGTTTGGACGACCGTACGCCGCGTGAGCAGAATCTTTTCCATTTTGGCGCCTCCCGTGATTGACCGCAGCGCTTTAGCGCAAGTCGACGCGATGATCTACGATCGCATGAAACCTTCCAGCTCGGAGGCAGCCCAATCCATCGCCTTCTCGATCAATTCGCCGCGCTGGGTGCAATGAGCAATCATCTTGGTCATCGTCGCCTGAGCGAAGATTTGATTGCCGATCCGCGTCGGCGCGGGAGCGCCCGAAATCCCAGCGAACACATCGCCACGCGGCGGATAGTTGTAGAGAGTGCCCTTTGGGGGCCCCTCCTCCTCCCAGGTCTTGAAATCGTGCAGCTTTTCGAAGGGCGGGATGTCGTAGCCGTGGCTCGCGGCGACCAGCTGCTCGACCGAGGAGCGCTGGGAGAGGTGCATCAGCAGGCTCTTTGCCGCGGACTTGTTCGGCGAGAAACTCCAGATCGCCCAAAAATTAGGGTTGCCCGGATCGAATCGGCCCTTCGGCCCCTTGGGCGAAGGATGGGTCCAGCACAGCTCCGCGATCTTGGGGGCGTCGCGCACCGCCACCGCCCAGGCCGACGGCGGGTTCATGATCAGCGCGCCCTTGCCCGAGATCAGCCATTTGTTGTTCGAGGCGTCGTCCCAGGCAAACACATCGGCCGGCAGGAACGGCATCAGCCGCTTGAACCAGTCGAGCACCTGCCGGGTGGCGTCGGACTTGACGGTGATGTTGCCTTCCTGATCGACCAGCACGGCGCCATAGGCGTTGAAGACGGCGCCGACCCAGTTGACCGAGTCGCCGGTCTGGCCCAGCGGCAGCCCGAAGGGATATCCGGCCTTCGAACACTTCTCGGCCGCCGCCAGAAAGTAGTCCCAGGTCCAATTGTCGGCGAGCGTCTTGTCCGGCGGTGCTGCGGCCGGGTACATCTTCGTCAGGTCGAGCCCGACATGCTCCTTGAACAGGTCGATGCGGCTGCATGGCGGCAGAGTCAGGCTGCCGACGGTGGCGGGTATGGCGATCCAATGGCCCTGCACCTTGCCGAGATACTCGTGGCCCGGGCTGACGGCGCCGTTCTCGGCGATCAGCGTCTTCACCACATCATCGACCGGCACGAGATGCTCGGCCTTGGGCGCGGCGTACCAGGTCGGCATGCCCAGAATATCGTGGCCGGACCGCGCCTGCTCCTCGGCAGCACCGGTCAACATCAGCTTGTCGCCCTGCGAGGTAATGAAGTCGATCTTGATCTCGACCTTCTCCTTGTCCGCCCATTCGCGGCAGAGTTTGGCCAATGTGTCGTTTGCGCCGGGAACCCAGTGATCCCAAAATCCGACGGCGAGCGTACCGGCCGCATGGGCGCCGCGCACAAAGGGCGGCGCTATGGTTGCCAGCGCCGCACTTCCCAACAGAGTGCGCCGGGTCAACAGAGTCGTCTTCATTCCACCCTCCTTAGTTGCCGGTCTAAGTGTCTGAATCTTAATCGGAATGGTTGTATTGTATCGTAGATACATTGTGTAAGGGTCAAGCTAATCTCCTGACAAGAAGCTGTACAGAGGCGATGTAGACCCATGCTTTGGCGCTCGCAATCGAAGCCTCGAAATCCTTGGCTAGGCGGCGATTTCGGTTGAGCCAAGCCAGGGTTCGTTCGACGACCCAGCGCCGCGGCAGCAATTGAAAGCCTGCAGCGTCAGCGGCGCGTTTGACGATCTCGATGGTCCACTTGCCGAATTTGGCGAGGGCGGCACCCAGATTGGGGCCGTTATAGACGCTGTCGGCGAACAGGTGACGCAACCAGGGAAACAATTGGTGGACGGCCTCAATGACCAGCACGGCACCATCGCGATCTTGGACATCGGCGGGGTGCACCTCGGCACCGACCAGCAGACCGCCAGTGTCGGTGACAATGTGGCGCTTACGCCCCCAGCCTTCGCTGGGGCAGGCTCTTTGACCTTCTTGGCGGCATCATAACCACGCGGCCCACCGCTCTCGGTGGTCTTGGCCGATTGACTGTCGATGACCCCGGCCGATGGGCTCGCTTCGCGCCCCGCCGCTTCGCGGGCCTGCAGCAGCAATGCAAAATTGATCTTCTCAAACAAGCCGTGGTCTCGCCAATCGTAGAAATAACCTTGCACGGTGGTAAACGGAGGAAAGTCCTTCGGCAGCATCCGCCACTGACAGCCGCTTCGCGCCATATACAAGATCGCATCCAGCACCGCCCGCAGCTCGGTCTCGCGCGGTCGGCCCAAACGCTTTGCTGCCGGCATATGCGGCTCGATCAGCGCCCACTCGGCATCCGTTAGATCGCTTGCGTAGCGCTGTCCCTCTCGCTCATACTTCCGACGAGTGATTTTGGTCCACATTTTGTGCCTCGATGATTGTTTTGCCACAACCATCATGCCACAACCGACTGAAATCACTCAATTCATTTTCGGTCGGCCTCTAAGGCGTAACTTTGGCCTTCCCTGCTATCCGGGCAGCCTCGACGGCTGTCAAGTCTCGGGTTGGGTCGTCGGACAGTTGATTGACAGCATTGGCCAGCAAGCGATACTTGACTTGGGTGACGTTGATATCGCGAAAGTAGTTCACAAGATCGCCCCACGGGTCGGTGAGCCGACCAATCCCGGAAATAAACGCAACAACACCACCGATCTCCAGCCTATCGGTGTAGACCCACCAGCCGCCGATCAGCAGCGCCGAGACAATCTGGAGATGACTGCAAAGGTTCATTAAAAAATTCATTGTAAATTTCAGCCGAAATATGCCCATGTCCAGGTCAAAGATGCGGTCTATCCGCCGATCATCGTCACGAAATTTCTCGCTTTCGTGGTCTATTAAATCGATCCCCAGCTGCCGTAAGATCCGAACGCGCGCTCCCGCGCGCCGATTGACCCCCGTCTGCATCAGCGGAACGAAGAAGAACTGCGGCACAAAGAGTGCGAAAGCCCCGAGCGCCATCCATGGGTCGAGATGGACAAGATAGGCCAGCACCGAGGCCAAGATGCCGCCATGCAGCAGCGGCTCTGACACGCTCCCACCGACAAAGCCGCCGATCGGATCGACTTCCGCGACAATCATAGAGACTGCAATCCCTTGCGCCTCGGCCGCGGGCGAGGAGCTGAGCGGCGCCTCGACGACCGCATGAACCCGCCGGCGCAGGTCGCGTGCCGCGCGCTCGCCGACCCAGCCACGATAGACGTTGACGACGAGCTTGGTCCCGCCTTGGACGAGCACGACAGCGGCATAGACCGCGCACAGCATAACCACCCAACTGTAGGGGCGGTTCTTGACAAGGTCATTGACGACCCGGCGCTGCAGTTCCAGCGGGACGATTTCGAGGAGAAAGACGGTGACGGTAAGGGCCAACAGCAACAGCTGGTGCACCCCGCTCGTCGCCAGCACGTAGCGATAGATCCCTGCCGGCAATTCGTTCGCCGGGATGGCGCCGAGCTGTCGGATCCGGCTGATGATGTTCATCGCCGCCGCAGAATTATACGATCTCGTGCAACGGCGAATGATCCAGATCAACCTGCCCCGCTGCCCGTCCCGGTGATTATGCTTTTAGTCGGGCCGTGCGCGAAAGTGCGCGAGACGTCGACACCCGGGCCAAGCTGATCCACGCGGGGGCGGCTACCCCGGCCAACGTCGCCGACAGCACGGTGCCTGCCCGATCTGTTGCACGGCAACCAAACCCGCGTGTCGGGCGATCAGGCGTACGGCGACCAGCGGGCGGTGATCCGCCGACAAGCGCCGCGAGCGTAAGACTTTGTCAATCGCCGCTGCCGCCACCGTGGTGCGTCGACGAAGGTCGAGCGAGCGAGAAACCGTACCAAGTCCAGAGTGCGGGCTCGGGTCGAACATTTGATCGGGGTCATCAAGCGGGTGTTCGGCTTCGCCAAAGTGCGCTATTGCGGGCTCAAGAAGAACGCTCATCGTCTGCTGGTGACATGCGCGCTGGCCAATCTGTTCATCGCGCGCCGCCATCTATTGCGCTGCCGACAGGCGTAGTGCCCGCACTGTGCCACTCCGCGGCACCGAGAACCGTATGCGCTCCAAGCCGGCGCGCAGTTGCCCAACTTGTCGCTGGCCTTAGATTCTAGCCCCGAGAATCGTAGACAAAAAGAGTTCAACAGTCGGACGCTAAGGTCAGGCGGCGAGGAGATCGACGATCTGTTGAATAGCTTTATCGGCGCGGTGGTAGGCGGCTTCGAGCTTGCTGGCCGGCTGGTGATGAGGGTCGGGGCGGTGGTGGAAGCGGCTGTTGGCGAGTGGGCCGCAGAGTCGTTTGTGGAAGAACAGGAAGAGCAGCGCAACCTGAACCCCCTTGGGGGTGAGACGGTAGGCGTAGCGGGAGCCGTCGCGCTGCAGCAGACCGTGGCCTTTGAGCTTGCGCAGGTCGTAGCGAAGTTGGTTGAGGCCGTAGGCGCGGTCGGAGAGGTGGAAAGTGGTGAGAACGGCGTGGTGGATTTGCTTGGCGGTCCAGCCGCCGACGTGGCTGCCGCCATGGAGCAGCACTTCGAGCAGGCGGATGACGCGCGGGTCGTGGATCTTGATCCCCGGATAGCGGACCGCGCCAATGGTGATCGGCAGGGCGAGGCGCTGCAGCAGCGGAAAGTCGACGTGGACGTTGAGCCATTGCGCCTGGAAACCGGCGAAGCGGCCGGTGATGGTTTGGAAGCGCTCGCGAACGGCATCGAGATGGTCCAGTCCCTTCTTAAGACGGAAGTCGGCGAGGTTGTTGGAGACCAGTTCGTTGCGCAAGAAGGTGGAGAACTTTTCGTACTGCTTGAGGAAGGCGTTCTTGAAGTAGGCGCGGAAGACATGATGGCCATGCTCGATGCGATCGATGACGGTGGCCAGCTTGCCGCGCATCCTGCGGTTCAGGCGAGTGCCGAAGATGTCGGTGATCTTGTCGCCGGTTAACCGCCACAGGCCGAGTTCGCAGCTGCGTTCGAAGAGTTTGTGGATGGGAAAGTTGCGCTTGAAGATGAAGTTGCGGCAATACTCAATCTGGGCGATCGCGTAAAAGCGCGAGAGATTGAGCTGCTTGCGCTCCTTGGCGGAGAACTTCGGTCCCAGGATCAGGGTCCAGTAGTCGAGCTGTTGGCGGATGATTTGCGGGCTGAGTTTGTCGGCGGCGGCTTGCAGCGCGGCGACGTCGTCGACGGCGAGGAAGGCGTTGTCGGTCTTGCGGAAGCCGATCTGCGCGCGCGTCAGCTCCTGCTCGATGAAGCTATGGCCGTTGAGGTAGTAGGTGGTCTGGAACGGGAAAAACGAGGCGACCCGCATCACCATTGGGCCCAGGGTTTCGTCGCGGAGGTAGAAGTAATAGTGCGTGAAGCGGCTGCGTTGGCGGGCGAGGATGCGGTAATTTGGATCCTTGGTGGCGTATTTGGGGACGCTGATGCGAAAGCTCGGCCCCTGCTCCATGCTCTTGAAGATGAAGTAGACGCCGTAGGCGTCGTCCCTGGCCATGCGGCGTTGCCAGGGCAGGACATGGTCTTCCTTGCGCACGCCTTTCTCGGCCCATTCGATCGGCAGCCGATGATTGCGGGCGAAGGCTTCCACCCAGTTCTGGTAGTCGGCGGTGCGCTGGCTCAGGATCTCCTTGCCGACGACCGGTACGCCGACCACCTGACGGAAAAAGTGCACGACCTGCTCGGGCCGCGAGAGCCCGCTGAGGTAGCCGTAAATGACAATGCGGTCGAAGCAGTGGTAGACAAAGGCCAGCAGATCGCCGAACAGCTAGGTGAACAATTCCATGGCAATCCCCTCCAGGCCCGCTCGGGGTCGAAAACCCATCAGGCGTCGACCAGGCAAGCGGATTGTGGAGGGCAAGAGTTTTCGTCTGGCCGATGAGGTGCGCTATATCCAGCGCCGGGCAGCCGATCATGACGGCCGCATCGTTACCGTGGGTCAGCTGGTCCTGTTCTCCACCGAAACCGGCGATGCCTGGCTGCTCGACCCCGCCGATCGGCTCGCGGCAAGGCTGGCTCGAGACGGGGAGAGCGAACCGATCCACATCGAAGAAACCGATACCACGTTCGCCATCGGTTGGAAGGGCCGCTATCGCATCGACGGACCGGCTTTCGTCTACTCCGATCACGATACCGGCCGCGTCGCCACCATCCTCGGCTACCCGACCGATAAGCTCAACCAGATCTCTTGATCGGAAAATTTCAAATATTTTTGGCTAGATCTATCTCGTCGCCGGAATCTTTAATTCCCATCTCGGATCTTCCGAGGGCCCGGCGCCGGCATCACAAATGCTGCTCCGCGAGCCAAATCGACACCGCGTCGATCAGGGCCTCTGTGCTGTCGGTGAACAGATGGCCGTCCCTGCTGGGGAGACGATGGTTCGGCACCAGCAACATACTTGACGCCCGGGACGAGCGATCCCCTGGCGATCCCAGGCGGCCAGCCATCCGGCGGCGCGGGGTTGGACGTTCTCGAAAAATGAAGTTGCGCCGCTGGCCATCACGCGCAGCATAGCTCCGCTGGCGAACCAAATGGAGGGAACGATGCCGGAAGCCTTGAAGCGAAGCCACCTCAAGCGCGAGGCGGCGCAGGCCCGCGCCTATTCGCAGGCGGTCATCACCGAAGGCGGCCGTACCATCTGGCTCGCCGGACAGGTGGCGATCGAGGATGCCCCGGGCCGCTCGCTCGCCGCCGATTTCGACGGCCAGGTCCGCGAGGTCTTCGCCCGGCTCGGGCGGACGCTCGAAGAGGCCGGCGCGAGCCTTGCCGATTTGGTGACGATGACCGTGTTCATCACCGATGCACGGCTCGGCGACCGGTTCACCCAGCTCCGCCGGGAGATCTTCGCCGACAATTTCCCGGCGAGCGCCTTGATAACCGTCGCCGGCCTTGCGCGCCCAGAAATGCTGGTCGAGGTGCAAGGTGTCGCGGTCGCAAGGTGAGCCGGCCTATGAGTCACCGCGGGCGCCCGCTCACGACGGGGAGGCAATTGCACGTTTTCCGGTTGTTTTTGTCGTGGCTTCGGCTGTTGCAGGGTCCGTCGCGTATTGTCGTCCACCCTCGCTGGGGCCAGCGAGAATTATCGGCAGCGCGGCAGCCATCTCGTCGGGATGGGGGTCAACCTGCCGACGGCGTTTTCTTGCACCATCCGATGAGTTTGACCCGTGCAGCGGCGGCAATCCCGCGCGTCTTCGGTGGACCGCGATAGGCTTTCATCGGATGCGTTAACCTGACCCTAGCTTCTCAGATTGTTGCAGCGAGGTTACAGTCGTCAACGAAATGTCCGCGAGTGCACCGACGAGGCCTGACGAACTTTACAAAAAGGCGCAGGCTTCCGCTGCCCCGAGCGCGCCCGCTCGGCTGGGGGAAAGCCATTGCGGGGTCGGGGGTCCGGGGGACGGACTTATCGCGTTCGGGGCAACGATATATAGATGAGCCTTGCCTGCGTAAGTTCAATTGGGGGGCTATAGGTTCGGCGCTCGTGCTCTACGCCGAGACCTTCCTCCGGGACGGTGCACAGGGGCTGGGACCGCCATCGGGGCAAGTTGCTGCCCTATCGATCGCAATAGTCCGTCCCCATGGCACGAAATCCCGGAGGTGCTCCGCGTCTGGGAACCCGATCCAGAGCCTAGCGGCCATTATCGCAGTCAGGGACCGCTTCGAAGCCATAACAGCCGCTTAGTTAACCCGCGGCGGCCAGGGCAGTTTTCCCATAACCCCACCAGGCACCCTTCGATAGCCCAGCGGGTCCCGCCCCGAGATGCGCGACCTCATTTTTTCAGAGCAACATCAAGGGCTGGGCCCGGCATTGTGCGAACGCCGGCCCTACATCACGATGGCGATGGCTGACGCCTATCTGAACAAGAGGTACCGCTCACCCGCCGACTTCGTGTTTGCGTAGCGCGCGACTTCGTGCGAGACGGCTAGACGCCGATCCTTTCTGCGGGCGCAGCGGCCTGTTGCTGCCGCACACCGGCCTCCGGTGGCTGCCCCCCAGCGAGACAGGTTCTGCTGACAGGGCAACAAAGACCGGCTCCGCCGCCTTGGGCCCACTGGAGGGCACACGCGCGCGACTGCCAATCTCCGCTCCGAGCAGATCGGCCGCTCGGCGGCCCGCAGCGCTTCTGTTCCCGAGTAAACCAGCGAGCGCCGGTCCCGAGTGGGTCAGACAGCAGCGCGCTTTCGGGCCGCTGTCATCATCGCCGAGAGCAGGTAAAAGGCGATCGCCAGCAGCAGCAAATAGCGGAAGCCGAGCAGCATCGAGAAGGTTTCGCTGAGCCCACCGACCACCGAGCCGGCGATGTTCGATGCAAATGCCATGTCGGGATTGGCGGAGTCGCGGAACGACCGGGCAAAGATCACGCCGGCGAAGAACATCGGCCCCAGCGCAAGCGTGCAAGGAACGACATAGCGCGTGAAAATGCCCCCGCCGAGGAACATATCGAACGGGGTAACGATCGCGACGGTCAACAGGGCAATCAGGCCTGCATAGTGCCAAACGAGCCGCGTCGGCGGGGCTTTGAGAACGAAGAGGTTGGCCAAAAGAATCAAAATCAGGGCGGTGAAGAAAACCAGTGAGTTGACAATCCACGTGCTGCCGAACAGCAGAGCGAGCTGCACGACGGCCTTGGTCTCGAGCAGCATGAAGGCGGCACCGAGGAAGAACATGCGCCCGTCGAAGCGGATACGGCCCCGGCCCTTGGGCAGGAACACATAGACCATCGCCACGCCGAGAGCCCCAAGGATGACCATCGAGCGGATATTGAGGTCGGGGATCAGCCTGTCGTGGAGGTACAGAAACGGCCAGTCGTCGGTGGCAAAACGCGGGTGTCCAGCCTCGTGAACTATCGTGGTCGGAACGATCCGTTGCCAGTCCGCTCGTTCGGCCGCCGGCAAGGCGCCGGGCTGCACGTCAAACCCGTCGACGTCCAGGTTGCGGGCCGGCAGCGTATTCAGCCAGAAATTCTTACGGACGGCGAACGCATCGGCGATGGGCTGATTGCAACCGGCGATGATCATCGTGAAGCCGGCCTGCGAGGAAGACGGAAGCGTTTCCCGGTATGGCAGGCTGACAACCAGCGGCTTGCAGCCGAAAACCTTTTCGGCCATCGCGGCTACGCGCTCGACCACCCATCCCTGGCGGAAAAAATTGTAGGTGACGAATACGCCGTCCGGCTTGAGGACGTGTTTGATATCGATCAGCGCCTGCTCGGTAAACAGGTAGCTCTCGAGCCGGATATTGGCGTGTCCGCTGTGGAGGACCAGAGAGTTGACGAGCGCATACTCGACAAGGTCGTATTTGTGCTCGGTGGTGCGCAGGTAATGCCGCCCGTCGTCAAGATGTCGGCTGACCCGCGGGTCGCTATAGGGTCGGTCGGGATTTTCTCGGATGCCGATGCTCTGGATCACCGGATCGATCTCCACCGCATCGATGTGGCGAACGCCGTTGCGCAAGGCATGGTTGACGTCGTTGCCCGATCCTGCGCCGATGATCAGCGCATCCTTGAAAGGCAAGCCGCCGACTGCCTTCCGTAACAGGTGGATCAGTGAATACGACGATCCGCCAGTATCGAAGGGCACCATCTGCTGATGGCCAATGTTATTGGCGAAGATCGAGAGCTTGTCGGGTTGATATTCAACCGCATAATAAGGCGACCAATAGGATTCGGAGCCATTTCGTGCTCGGGTGACGCTCGGCACTGTCACGGCCAGGAGCAAGGCGACAAGCGCCGCGCCGCGCGGCAGGGTCAAGCTGCCCGCCTGGTGAAGAAGATAAGCGATGCCGACGACGGAAATGAAGAACCACACCGCCGGAGGCAACTGAAGCAGCGAGATCAACGAAAATCCGACGATGCCGACAAGGCTGCCGACGATATTCAACGTGTACCCCAGTACTCTATTTGGATAGGCATCAAACGCCCTGCCGAGCACCTGCCCCAAGCCAACGAACAACAACGCGACAAGTACAAAGAAAACGGCAGCGATTATATCGATGGGTATGGTGAATTGCGCGATGTCCGCGCTGCGGTATTCGGTTCCGAAGAAGATTTCCTGTGGGGATTTCTGGTGTCCGACATCAATGACGAATCCGCTCCACCACCCATAGACTGTCGATAGGGCCAGCGCCGCGACAACGGTCGCGAGGGCCAGAATCGGAAAATAGCCGAGCCAGTCTCGGTCCTGATGGGCCGCCATGCAGCCGCAGGACATGCCGAGAAAGCAGGCGAGCAGAATCACGTTGGTAAAGAATTGCAGGAAGATAACGTTGGCCGCGAACCAGCGAATGCACGCCAATTCCAAAAATAGGACCAGGAATCCGGTTAGGAAGAGATTGAGACCTTGCGTGCGCGCACCGATTTGCGCCGGCGCAGCAACATCACCTAGGGAGCTAGCCACTGTGTTGTCGACCACGAGGGGTCCCCTTCACCCGAGCACTCATCAGCGCAGCTCATAGGCGGCCAGAGCTTCGGCCTTCCACTGCACGGACAAAAGACGCCAAAATGGCTAAATTTTTGTCACCTGCGTGGCTTAGCAATTCCGAATTACCCCCGATCGCAATAGCCGCCCGAGCCCGCTGCCCACGGAATCGTCCCGAGCTTAAAAAGCGAATTCACGCCCAAACAATTGCCCGATTCTTATCGCACACTGCGGTGTGTGAACCCTCAGCGGTTCTTCCCGGGGAGGCGCTCATGGGTAATCGGCGGGCGTGCGGCCGGCTGTTCTGGAAGGACTGTGGCGCACACTCCGACCACGATCGGCACGTCCTTTTCAACCAATGAGAGAGATTTTGCTGTAGATTCGCTATAGATGGCGGGGCTGATCCGTCGGCTGTTCAACTGTTCATTGTAGGGCCGCGATGTTTAAACTCGCCGTCGCGAAGCGGGTCGTATTTGTTAATATCAGGGTGACGGGCACATCCTGACGCGGATGATTTTCGGGGATTACGATGGTGTCATACCAATACATCTACGTGATGAAAGGCCTCGGTAAATCCTATCCCGGTGGGCGCGAGGTCCTAAAGGATATCTGGCTGTCCTTTTTGCCGGGTGCCAAGATCGGCGTGCTGGGGCCCAACGGTGCCGGCAAATCGACCTTGCTGCGCATCATGGCGGGCGAGGAGCGGGACTACGTCGGGGAGGCATGGTCGGCCGAGAGGGTGCGGGTCGGCTATCTGCCGCAAGAGCCCACGCTCGACCCGACCGAAAACGTCGTCGGCAACGTCGTCGGCGGACTGGCCGAGGTCAAGGCGCTGCTCGAGCGGTTCGAGGCGGTCAGCGCTCGGTTCGCCGACGACCTCTCGCCCGACGAGATGGAGGCGCTGATCGCCGAACAGGGCGAGTTGCAGGAGAAGATCGACCAGGCCGACGGATGGGAGCTCGACCGCACGGTCGAGATCGCCATGGACGCGTTGCGCTGCCCACCCGGCGAGGCCGAGGTGGCGACGCTTTCCGGCGGCGAGCGGCGGCGGGTGGCGCTGTGCCGGCTGTTGTTGCAACGGCCCGATCTGCTGCTGCTCGACGAGCCGACCAACCATCTCGACGCGGAATCGGTAGGCTGGCTGCAGCGCTTCCTCGAGGACTATCCGGGCACGGTCGTGACCGTGACCCACGACCGATATTTTCTCGACGAGGTGGCCGGCTGGATCCTCGAGCTCGATCGCGGCCGCGGTGTCCCGTTCGAGGGCAATTACTCGGCCTGGCTCGAGCAGAAGCAACACCGGCTCGAGCAAGAGGGTCGCCAGGAGGAGGCGCGTCGGCGCACCCTGGCACGGGAGCTCGAATGGGTACGCCAAAGCCCGCGAGCCCGCCAGGCAAAGAGCAAGGCGCGGCTTTCGGCTTATGATGCACTAGTCGCCCAAAGCCGGGAGAAGGCGCCCGAAACGGCTCAGATCGTACTGCCGTCCGGGCCGCGCCTCGGCGATTTGGTGATCGAGGCGCGGCACCTCACAAAAGCTTTTGGCGACCGATTATTGATCGAGGCGCTTGAGTTCCGGCTGCCCCCCGGCGGCATCGTCGGGGTCATCGGCCCCAACGGTGCGGGCAAAACGACGCTCTTTCGCATGATTACCGGACAAGAGACGTCGGACAGCGGCGACTTTCGGATCGGTGACACCGTCAAACTCGGCTATGTCGACCAGTCGCGTGATGCGCTCAATGCTTCGAACACGGTCTGGCAGGAGATCTCGGAGGGACAGGACGAAATTGATCTGGGACGTCGCAAGATGCCAAGCCGTGCCTATTGCGCGCTGTTCAACTTTCGCGGCGCCGACCAGCAGAAGAAGGTCGGCCAGCTGTCGGGCGGTGAGCGCAACCGTGTCCACCTCTGCAAAATGCTGAAGACCGGCGCCAACGTGCTGCTGCTCGACGAGCCGACCAACGATCTCGATGTCGACACGTTGCGGGCGCTCGAGGAGGCGCTGCTCGACTTTCCCGGGCTGTGCGGTCATCATCAGCCATGACCGCTGGTTTCTCGACCGCGTCGCCACTCATATTCTGGCCTTCGAGGGCGACAGTCAGGTTGTTTGGTTCGAAGGCAATTACGACGATTACGAGGCCGACCGCCGGCGGCGCCTCGGCGCCCAGGCCGATCAGCCGCACCGCATCCGCTACAAGCCGCTGGTGCGGGGCTGAGTTTTAGCGCGACGCGGCGTTTTCGGTCTTCTGACGCAGCTGGGTAATAAGACCTTGCACCTGTCCGCCATTGCGTTGGATGACTGCCGCGAACTCAGAGCGCTGGGTCACGGCCATGCTGATGCCGTCGACGGCGACATCATTGATCTTGTAGGTGCCGCTCCGATCCGTCAGGTGCCACTCCACCTTGACCGGCGGCGCGCCGGTCGGGCGGACGATTTCGCTCGCAACAATCGTTCCCTGGGGACCGGGCCGGCTGCCGGTCACTTTGAGCGTCTCGCCGCTGTAGGCCGCCAGCTGAGAGCTATAGACGAGCGCAATGTAATCCTCGAACAGCTTGACGAATTCGTCCTGCTGTTCCGGGGTCGCCGTCTTCCAGTACCGCCCGAGGACGAAGCGCGCTATCCCCGGTACGTCGAAATCTTCTCGAAACAGCTCCTGGAACCGGGCCACCCGCTGCGCCGGGGTCGCGGTCTTGCCCAGCACTTCGAGTGCGCGGTTACCGAGATTGCTGATCACCGCGGCCGGATCGGCAGCCGCAAGAGCGGCGGGGGCTAGCGCCGCCGCGATCAGGACAAAAGCGGCGGTCAGGACGGAACGTCGCGTCATTACCGGAATACCTCAGGAATGTTTGCTGCCTCAGAGATAAACACCGACGGCGCTCTTGGATCCGCGGCCGCAGCGGGCGCCGCCGGACTGTCGTTCAGACCGAACGAGGATGGCGGCGGCAGGTTCTGCTCCTTCTCGTGGCGGATCAACGCTGCCCGCCTTTGCCGATAAAGCGAACGGATCGTGGCGTAGTAGTCAAGTGAGGTTCGCTCGATATCGGCGAGAGTCTCGATGTAGCGCGAGCGCTGATCGACGCCGGCGACCCCTCCGCGCACGAACGGTATCCAATAGAGGGTATAGGGATTGCCGGTGACGATGTAGTTGAACGGGTCGCCGAACCCCTCGGCGACTTGGCCGGTTAGGTCGCGCGGCGTTGAGGGACCCAGGACCGGCACAACGAGGTAAGGCCCCTCTGGGATCCCCCAGACGGCGAAGGTCAGGCCAAGGTCATCTTCGTTGTATGGAAGCTCGCCCCACCGAGCAGCGACATCGACAAATCCGGCCAGGCCGATTGTCGAGTTGAGGGTAAAGCGCGCAAAGGTCCGTCCGGCACGCTCGAACTCGCCTTGCAGCGCGTTGTTCGCAAAGATCAGCGGCGCACGCAGATTGCGCAGGAAGTCGCGCAGCCCGTCTCGTACCGGATCGGGAAGCACGGTCCGGTACGTCTTGGCGACCGGCACCAGTACATTGCGATCAACGATTTGATTGAATTCAAAAATCTTCCGATTCGCGTCCTCCAATGGGTCGTTGAAATCCTCTTCCTCTGCAGCAGCGCCGAACTGCGCGGTGTTCGGTTGGGTGGCGCATCCGAAAAGGATCAGAACCGCGACCAGCGACAAGTTCGAGAAGACGAGGCGTGGCGCGCGGCGAAGGTTCATCGATCGATCTCGCATCAGACTGTCGTCTTCCCCTCAGGGCAGGATAATTGGCGCAAATTAGCCTTATCGGCAAGTGGTGCCCCTAGGGCAGCGTCAGTGCGTGCACGATTGGCCCTCGATCTCGCCAGAGAATTCTTCTTGCTGATATAAAGATATGTGTATATGTTAGTCCTCCACTGCGGGCGTCCAGGCTCATGGATTATCTTTTAGCTGCGCTGCGTGCGGTCGCCGAGCCGACCCGGCTGCGGCTCGTCGTCCTCTGCGCCCGCGGTGAGCTTACCGTTAGCGAGCTTACCCAAATCCTTGGGCAGAGCCAGCCGCGGGTATCGCGGCACCTGAAACTTTTGTGTGAGGCTGGCCTCCTGGATCGCTTTCGCGAAGGAAGTTGGGTGTTTTACCGCGTGAGCAGAGCGAGCCCGGCGGGTGCGCTCGCCCGTCAGCTCGTGGCGAGCTGTGGCGAGACGGATCCGACGATTGCCCTCGACCTTCAGCGTCTGGCCGCGGTGAAGCGGCAGCGTTCGGACCTCGCCAGCGCCTACTTCCGCGACAATGCTCGGCAGTGGCACCGCATTCGATCTCTCTACGTCGACGAGCGCGAAGTCGAAACGGCGCTCGTCGAAATCGTTGATGCGGCCGGCCCTCGTGATCTGCTCGACATCGGGACCGGCACTGGCCGCATGCTCGAAATTCTGGCGCCGCGGGTTGAAGTAGCGCTCGGGATCGACCAGTCGCGGGAGATGCTCGCCGCCGCGCGCGTCAATCTTGAGCGCGCTGGGCTGGAAAACAGCTCGGTTCGGCTCGGGGACATGTATCGGCTGGCGCTCCCCGACGCGTCGTTTGACGCGGTGGTGATCCATCAGGTGCTGCATTATGCCGACCGGCCGGCGGAAGTCATCGGCGAAGCAGCCCGAGTTTTGCGACCGAGCGGGATCCTGGTGGTGGTGGATTTTGCCCCGCATGCGCTCGAATTTCTCCGCGACGAGCATGCCCATCGCCGCCTCGGCTTTTCCGACAGCGAGGTGGCTGAATGGTACGGAGCCGCCGGCCTCGTTCCGGCGGCGCCGCGCCGTCTTCCAGGCGATCCGCTGACCGTCGTCATCTGGGCCGCACAGCGCCCGAAACCGGAAAGCCTCCGTTTCGCCGAAGATTTGCGCGAAGGATGCCCGGTACAGTTCTCCAAAGGGAACTTCATTGATGCCCCAGAACCTCGCTCGGAAGGCTTCCGTTAGGCGATCGCGCGGATTGCTTGCCGCTGATCCGGTCAGCGATTTCGACGCCGGGCCGCCGCGCGTCTCCTTCGAATTCTTTCCGCCGAAAACAGCTGAAATGGAGACGCGCTTGTGGGAGGTGGTAAAGCGCCTCGAATCCTTGGCGCCGCGCTTTGTCTCGGTGACCTATGGGGCGGGCGGATCGACCCGCGAGCGCACCCATGCGACGGTCCGGCGCATCCGCCATGAGACGGCACTCGAACCGGCGGCCCATCTCACCTGTGTCGCCGCGACCCGCTCCGAGATTGACGCCGTGGCGCATAGTTACTGGCAGGCCGGAATCCGTCACGTCGTTGCGTTGCGCGGTGATCCGCCTGGCGGCCTCGCGCACTACGCGCCCTACCCAGGCGGCTACGCCTATGCCATGGATCTCGTCAGGGGATTGAAACACATCGCCGATTTTGAGATCAGCGTCGCCGCCTATCCCGAGACCCATCCAGAAGCGCAGAGCGCCGAGCACGACCTCGACAACCTGAAGGGGAAGCTCGATGCCGGCGCCAGCCGCGCGATCACTCAGTTCTTCTTCGATATCGATCTGTTCCTTCGCTTCCGCGACCGCGCGCACGCCGCCGGCATTCGGGTATCGATCGTGCCAGGCATCCTCCCGGTCACCAATTTCGCCCAATTGAAGAAGATGGCCGCCACCTGCGGCGCCTCGATCCCAGATTGGATGGCCGGCCATTTCGATGGCCTCGACGACGATCCCGACACGAGGCGGCTGGTCGCCGCCTCGATCGCCGCCGAGCAGTGCCGCCGACTGCACGCCAACGGCGTACACGAGTTCCACTTCTATACCCTTAACCGGGCTGACCTCACCGTTGCGATCTGCCACATGCTCGGCGTGCGCGCCAAGAAGCCCGCCGCCGCGGTGGCCTGATCAACAGCAAGTCCAATGACGCATTTTCTCGACTACGTCGCTGATCGCGTCGTGCTGTGCGACGGCGCGATGGGAACCCAGGTGCTGGGGCGCAATCTCGATGTCGAGCGCGACTTTCTGGGCCTCGAGAATTGCCCCGAAATCGTCTGCGAGAGCCGCCCGGATCTGCTCCGCGAGATCCACCGAGGCTATCTTGAGGCCGGCTGCGATGCGGTCGAGACCAACAGTTTCGGCGGCTCGCCGGTCACCCTCGGCGAATTCGGCCTCGCCGACCGGGCGTTCGCCCTCAACCGCCGGGCCGCAGAGATTGCCCGCGAAGCCGTCGCCGAATTCGCTCACGACGGCCGCAACCGGTTCGTTCTCGGTTCGGTCGGGCCGGGGACTCGTCTACCGTCGCTCGGCCATATAGCCTATCAGCCGCTCGAGGACGCGCTCGCCATTCAATGCGCCGGGCTGATCGCCGGCGGCGCCGATGCGATCTTGATCGAGACCTGCCAGGATCCGCTCCAGATCAAGGCCGCGGTCAACGGTGCCAAGCGTGCCCGCAGCGACGCACACACCGATACGCCGATCCTCGTCCAAGTGACGGTCGAGACGACCGGAAGCCTGCTGGTCGGGGCCGATATCGCCGCGGCGGCGACTATCATTGCTGCGCTCGACGTGCCGATGATCGGGCTGAACTGCGCGACCGGGCCGCGGGAGATGGCCGAGCACGTCAAATGGCTTGGCGAGAACTGGCCCGGGCATATTTCGATCCAGCCCAATGCCGGGCTCCCCGAGCTCGTCGACGGCCGTACCCATTTCCCCCTCGGGGCCGCTGAATTGGCGCAGTGGCTCGAACGTTTCGTCGTGGAGGACGGGGTCAACATGATCGGCGGGTGCTGCGGTACCGAGGCGCAGCATATCGCCGCGCTCGATGCGATGCTGCGCCGCATCGGCCGCGATCGTCCTCGTCCGTCGTCGCGGAAGCGCAAGCCGGTGTGGGCCCCTGCGGTCGCCTCGCTCTACGGCCAAGTCCCCTTGCGCCAGGAGAATGCCTATCTGTCGATCGGCGAGCGCTGCAACGCCAACGGCTCGCGCCAGTTCCGCAGACTTCAGGAACAGGGTGACTGGGACGGCTGCGTCGAGATGGGCCGTGAGCAAGTCAAGGAAGGCTCGCACACCCTCGACCTCTGCACCGCCTTTGTCGGCCGCGACGAGGTCGCCGACATGACCGAAGCGGTGACCCGCATGCGCGGGGCCGTCAATGCGCCCCTCGTCATCGATTCGACCGAGTGCCCGGTGCTCGAAGCCGCGCTGAAACTCTACGGCGGCAAGCCGATCATCAACTCGATCAATTTCGAGGACGGCGAGGAGGCGGCCGACAAGCGTCTCCGCCTCGCACGCCGCTTCGGTACCGCGGTCATCGCATTGACGATCGACGAGACCGGCATGGCGAAAGAGGTCGAGCACAAGCTCGCCGTGGCGCGTCGGCTGTACGAGTTTGCCTGCGGCCGATACGGCCTGCCGCCCTCGGACCTACTCTTCGATCCGCTGACCTTCACGATATGCACCGGCAACGAGGACGACCGCAGGCTCGGCCTCAACACCCTGGAGGCGATTGAGCGAATCGCGCAGGCGATGCCCGAATGCCAGCTCATCCTCGGCCTGTCGAACATCTCTTTCGGTCTGAACCCGCCGGCGCGCCATGTTCTGAACTCGGTCTTCCTCGACCACGCGCTGCGCCGCGGGCTGACCGGTGCGATCGTGCATTTCTCGCGGATCATGCCGTTGCACAAGATCCCGGAGGAGGAGGTGCGGGTCGCCGAGGATTTGATCTTCGACCGCCGCCGCGAGGGCTACGACCCGCTGCAGGCTTATATTGCGCTCTTCGAGGACCGCACGGTCGAGAAGAGTGCGGCGCGCGGCCGGCCGGAAAAGCTCGAGGATCGTCTCGCACAGCGCATCGTCGACGGTGACCGGCAAGGGCTCGAAGCCGATCTCGATCTGGCGATGGAGACCTACGCGCCGCTCGACATCATCAACAACATTTTGCTCGACGGCATGAAGACGGTCGGCGAGTTGTTCGGCGCGGGGAAGATGCAGCTACCCTTCGTGCTGCAATCGGCCGAGACGATGAAGGCGGCGGTGCGCTGCCTCGAGCCACATATGGAACGGGTCGAAGGTCAGGAAAAGGGCACGGTGGTCTTGGCCACGGTGCGTGGCGATGTCCACGACATCGGCAAGAACCTTGTCGACATCATCCTGACCAACAACGGCTACCGCGTCGTCAACCTCGGCATCAAGCAGCCGATCTCGGCAATCCTCGACGCCGCGGCGGCACACAAGGCGCATGCCGTCGGCATGTCGGGGCTGCTGGTCAAATCGACCGTGGTGATGCGCGAGAACCTCGAGGAGATGAGCCGGCAGGGGCTGGCGATCCCGGTCATGCTCGGTGGCGCTGCATTGACCCGGCGCTATGTCGAGGAGGACTGCGTCAAGGCTTATGCCGCAGGCCGCGTCGCCTATGCCCGCGACGCCTTTGATGGCCTGGGCCTGATGGACAAGATCGTTAACAACAATTTCGACGCGCATCTCGCGGAAGTCCGGCACAAGAGCGAGGGCCGTCCGGTCAACCAGACACGCAAGCTCGGGCGCGCCGCTGACGCAAAGCCGATGCGCCCGGTCGATGTCGAGGAGATCCGCCTGCGCCGCGCCGAATTGACCCGCAACGTGCCGGTGCCGGAGCCCCCCTTCTGGGGGCCGCGCCCGATCGCGCGGGTGCCAGTCAAGGCTGTCGTGCCCTATCTCAACGAGCGCATGCTTTACCAATTCCAGTGGGGCTACCGGAAGGACGGCAAGAGCCTCGCCGAGTACCGCGAATGGGCGAAGGACGAATTGCGCCCGGTGTTGCGCCGCATCCTCGACATCGCAATCCGCGAGGAAATCCTGGTGCCGCAGGCCGCCTACGGCTATTGGCCGTGCGCCGCCGAGGGCAACGACGTGATCCTCTTCGACCCGGATGGCGGGCATGAGCTTACCCGTTTCTCGTTCCCGCGCCAGAACAAGGAGGGCGGGCTCTGCATCGCCGATTTCTTCCGCGACGTCGCCAGCAACGAGCGCGACGTGATCGGCCTGCAGGTCGTGACGATGGGGCAACGCGCCTCGGAGGCAGCGCGCGAATGGTTCGCCGAGAACCGCTACCAGGACTACCTCTACCTGCACGGCCTCTCGGTCGAGATGGCCGAGGCCTTTGCCGAATACCTGCACAAGCGCATCCGCGGCGAATTGGGCTTTACTTCCGAGGAAGCCCGCGACCCCGATGCGATGCTTCAGCAAGGCTATCGCGGCAGCCGCTATTCCTTCGGCTACCCGGCTTGCCCCAACCTCGTCGACCAGCAGCAGCTCCTGGCATTGCTCCGGGCCGAAGAGATCGGCATCACCCTCTCCGAGGAAGACCAGCTCGACCCCGAGCAATCAACCTCGGCCATCGTCGTCCACCACCCGCAGGCAAAATACTTTTCGGTGTGACGGCGGGACCCTCGGCGCATTTTCCCTGCCGGCAGGGAAGGATCGCGACGCGGCTTGCGATTGCGTCCGGTTGCTGCCGGTAAATCTTTTCCTATCAAAGCTTTGCGATATTGTGCCGAGTGGTTTGTGTCCCGGACAGCAGGGAGCTGGCAGGGGAATTTTCCGCGCGGGGACAGCGGAAAAAGCGCCGCGTCAGGGAATGGACGGCAGAACATTAAAATTGCGGTTTTTGCGGCATTAGATGGAGCACGATCGAGTTCGAGCCTCGCCCCGATCAGCGCAACCTCGCCGTACTTATCCGCGGTAAGGCGGCGAGACGGCGCCCCATGCGATGACGCGGCGGCGGCGCCGCAATAGCTCCAGCAGGGCCGCCGCCGCTCGATACCCCGCCGTGATCAGATCCGGCTTGCTCATTGGACAATTCCTTGTCGGAAACCATATACCGGAGCTGATGATATGTCCCGAATGTGTTACCAGAATGGCAAGGAGACGGGTCTGCCGCATCACCAGAAAGGCTCCCTTCTCCCCTTGGCAATTTTGGTTCCGAAAGCTTGCCCGGGCTCGTCCCGGGCATCCGCGTCTCAAGTCAACCAGGATCTCCGCGCCGAAGACGTGGGTGGCCGGACCAAGTCCGGCCGCGGAGGTTTTCTTTGGTTGCACAGGATCGCAGCCTCGCAACCGTCTCCGATTCCCGGATAGCGCTGCGCCCTTGGGGGAGAGGGAGGGGCCCACACCGGAGGTGTGGGAGGGTGAGGCGGGTACCGCCGCCCGACACCACCGGCTCTCTCACCCGGGGCGCAGCTTGCCAGCCTCGACCGAGCCAAGAGCCGGCTTACAGGGTAGGTTCGCCGATCAGCGCCACTCCTTCGGCGCGCGCTGCGCCGGCGAGTGCGGCGTCCAAGGTCGCTATCGGCAGGGCTTCCCTGAGCGCCAGCTCCAGATAGGCGGCATCGTAAACCGTCAGCCGATGACGGCGGGTGAGCGTCAGCACCTGAATTTCGTCCGGCGAGGAATCAATCCTGATCGCGAAGCGCGAGATATCGCGCAGAAAGCGCGCGGTCTCACGCTCCGTCAGCCGTCCTTGTCGCTCGGCGACCACGAGCACGTTGCGCAATTCGTACCACCATAAAGTCGGAGCGATCGCCGCCTCGGCCTGAATGCGCGCGAAGGTCAGTTGTGCAATCGCACGCTCTTCCTGGAAGGCCCACGCAATGACCACCGATGCATCGATAACGAATGACATCAATACTTATGGCCGGCATGTCGCCAGGCGAGAATTTCCTCGACGGTGACTGCGCCTGTCGTTTTGCGAAGCTCCTTGATGTCGTCGATCGCCTCATCGATTTCCTTCTGCCGCAGCTGCGCCTCGGGGACAAGTCGCGCGATAGCGCGGCCATGCCGGGTGATGACGATCGTCTCGCCGCGCTCGACTTCATCGAGCAGCTGCGGAAGGTGGGTTTTGGCCTCGGAAGCCTGAACTTTGCGTGGCACCCAGGTCTCATTATCGATTGGTCGATCCGACTGGTCAGTCTGGGCTCGATGGCCTTCGCGGTCAAGAATTTCACGTCTGGGCCCATCCTAACCTTCCCAGCACGTGCAGGGCTGTCCAGGATACTCATCCACTTGCCGGCCGGGGAAGACGGCAGGGTGAGGGGGCCGACGCGCCGGTTCACGGCCCCCGCCCACCTCACCCTCCCGCTCCGCGGGCCCCTGCCTCTCCCCCCTAAAGCGCGGAGAGGGCCCCTTGCAAACCGGATGCACAAATGTGCGGTTGAGCGGCCCCGCACGCGAGCAGCAGGACAGCAGGTCTGGGGCGCGCCAGTCGAGGCTAGGCAGCGTCGAGCGATTGGACAGGCTGCTCCTCCTCAGCAATGTAGAAGCTGGAGGCCAATCCGCGCTCCATCGCCATGGTCCGCCCGGCGTGCTCGTCCACCTCGGCCGTCACGACCCTCGACAATTCGACCCGGTTTCGCCCCTTTTCTTTTGCCCTGTACAACGCTTCGTCGGCGGCTTTGAGCACGATCAGTGGATTTTCGCCGGCTTCCGGGAAAGCGGCCACGCCGACCGATATGGTAATCCGCGGCAGGTTCTTTTCGACGTAACGGACGACGAGGCTCTCCACCTTGCTGCGCAGCTGTTCGGCTCTCTGGGCGGCGGCATCGGCGTCGGCGCTCGGCAGAAGGACGACGAACTCCTCGCCGCCGAACCGGCACGGGACATCCTCGTTGCGGAACATGGTCTCCAGGCACTCGCCGACGGCGCGCAACACCATATCTCCGGCATCATGGCCATGATTGTCGTTGTATTTCTTGAACAGATCGATGTCGATCGACAGAATGCTGACATTTAGACCGGTTCGCGCGGCGCGCGAAAATTCGCGGCGGCAAGTCTCCAGCATATAGCGTCGGTTGTAGAGGCCGGTCAGCACGTCGCGGATCGACTGATCGCGCAATTGATCGCGCAATTTGACATTGGCGATCGCCAGACTGATCTGCTCGGCGCAAACCAAGCCCAATCGACGCTGCTCAGCGACGGCCGCGTCGTCCGGCATTTCTGTGTCGGCCGCATCGCCCTTACCGAATTCGAGATGCAATAGTCCAACCGTCTCGCCATGTGCCAGGATCGGAATGCAGCAATATTGATGGGACATTGAGCTGTCGACATGCGCGCACAGGAAGTCGATTTCGCTGTCGCCAAAGGTATATGCCCGTCCGCGGCGTAACCCCCAGCAATCGTCGGGATGCATCGCTGGGGTTATCCTACCGCCATTCCAAGATTTGGCGCTTTCCAGGACATCCCGCGAGTTGGCATAGACATAGAGGCTGCCGCCGCATTCGGGAAGCAATCGGGCGAGGTACTCGCCGACCATCTCATAGAGCTCGCCAAGCGAGTTGCAGGATTGGAGCCATTCATTGAGGTCAGAGAGCAACCGTGTCTCGCGGCTCAGCTTGTTGCGATCCACCTGTGTGGAATGAAATACCTGCACGGCCCGGACCATCTCGCCGATTTCGACGGCGCGGGTCTGCCCATTGATCGCGATGTCGAGATCGCCCTGTGCCAGGCGCAGCATCGAATCCCTTGTTCGCAGCAACGGGGTCAACAATCCGGTCCTGACAAAGATGAAGCCGCCGCCGAGCCCCAGGGCACCGAGGCCGGCCAGGGTCAGCAAGATCGCCAACAGCAACCGGTCGTCGGCTTCGATCTGGTCGGTCGCTCCCCCGATTTCCTGCTCATAACCGCGGGCAATAGTCCGCAGGCTGTCGTTCAGCCCGCCGCGAACCGATCGGGCCGTCTCACCAAAGCCGAAGGCGCGAGCAGCCGCCGGACCCTCTTCGGTGTTGACGCGGAGCAGCGTGGTGCGAAAGCGTACGAATTCCTCGATCCGATCTGCCAGGTATTCGACGCTGATTTGCTGCACGGCGACAGCCCCGGTCTTCCATTCGTTCGTAACCTCCTGTAGCTCGGCGAGCCTGCTCTGCATGCTCTTGGCGAAGGGCTCGGCTGCCTGCCGATCGGTGGACAGGTAGATGCCGCGCGACTCCATGACCACGGCGTAGATGAGGCCGTTGATGCGCTCGAGCTCTATCGCGCTGCGAAATACCCGATCGAGCGCATCATCGCTGCGTCCCGAAAGTTGCAGCACCGCCACGGCGAGCGCCACCCCCAACACCGGGAGCAGTCCGAGAAAGGCAATAATGAAATAAAGCCGTGTCTTGAGACTATAACGGGCCCGCCGGGGTATGGACAATCTTAACATTAAATCCTCTGTGCGCCCCCTAAGCGTAGGTTTCGCGCATTTTTTGAAAACACTCGGCGAAGAATGGCGCGGTATAAACTCAACAATAAGAATGAATATATGGTTAAATGTAGTTATTTACTTGATTAGCGGAATGGAGTCTCTGACGGTCGCGCGTATGATCCTCGCCCCCGGCCCAGGTGCCGGTTGCCCGTTTGCGGTCGCCGGTTGGGGCGATAGCCCGTTACCGCCGGCCCAAGCCACCCATGTGTCCGGCCCCGGCGGCGAGGCCGCCGAATTTGGCCGGGCTGTGGAAACCCGCTGAGCCGTGAAAGCCCGCTGGGCCGTGGAACCTCGCTGCGGCATGGAAACCCGCTCGGCCGGGGAGGCCGCGAAAACCGTGTGCCCTGGCGACGTTGTGGAAGCGGCCCGTGCCATGGTTGAAACCGAGGAACCCACCCCAAGGATAGCCCCAGCCGTAATCCGGCCAGTAATCGTAACCTTGCGAGCCATCAGCATAGTCGCCCCCGCTCGCTCCGATGCAGCCGTAACCCGGGGAAAGGCTGTAACCGGGCGGGCAGACCGGTGCGGCTTTGGCCGCCGCGGGCGGAGACCCGCGCAGCACGGTCGGAGGCGGGAGCGTGGCGCTGGCGTCCGATGGACCTACCGACGGGGCCGCCGACGGTACCGAAATGATCTCCGCATGGACCGCGATCGGCGCGATCAATGCGAAGACGAGGGCGAGGGCGCTGATCGCCGAAAGAGACCTATGCATCGCGGTTCCCTTGAGATGGTGGTCGCCCTCGGGCGCAGCTGTGCTTGAAGCGAGCATGCGGGAAATATAATGCTTCTCACGCTCGCAACGAGTTTCAGGAGGGAGGATCGGGTATGCAGGGCGGAAGCAGGTACAACGCCGCTGCCGATCTGATCGAGCGCAACCTCGCCGCCGAACGCGGCGCGAAGCCCGCGTTCATCGACGACCGGGGACGCTATACCTACGCCGACCTCGCCGAGCGAGCGAGCCGGTTCGCCCACGTCGTGCGCCGGCTCGGGGTTCATCCCGAGCAGCGGATCCTGCTCTGCCTGCACGACACGATCGACTTTCCGACCGCCTTTCTCGGAGCGATCAAGGCTGGGGTCGTGCCGGTCGCAGTCAACACCCAGCTGTCGCCCGAAGAGTTCGCCTTCATGCTGGCCGACAGCCGCGCCCGGGCGGTTATCGTGTCGGCACCACTGCTGCCCGGGATCACGGCGGCACTGGCGCAGCTGCCTGAGCCTCACCCTGCGGTAATCATCTCCGGTGGTGCAGCTGGCGAAGGCGATTTCGCCGCTTTGCTCGCCGCGGCGCCTGACACCTGCGACACCGCGCCGACCCATCCCGACGAGCCCTGCTTCTGGCTCTATTCCTCGGGCTCGACGGGCCGGCCGAAGGGTACGGTCCACGTCCATTCGAGCCTGATCGGCACGGCCGAACTCTATGCGATCCCGGTGCTCGGCATCGGCGCAAGCGATGTCGTCTTCTCGGCGGCGAAATTTTTCTTCGCCTATGGGCTCGGCAACGCGCTGACTTTTCCGATGGCGGTCGGCGCCACCAGCGTCCTGATGGCCGAGCGGCCGAACCCGGCGGCGGTTAGCCGGGTTCTGCGCCAACACCGCCCGACGATCTTTTACGGCGTGCCGACACTCTACAACGCGATGCTCGCGAGCCCCGATTTGCCGCAGCCAGAGGAGCTCGCCTTGCGGCGTTGCGTCTCGGCCGGCGAGCCGCTACCGGCCGAGATCGGCCGGCGCTGGTCGGCGCGGATCGGGGTCGACATCCTCGACGGCATCGGCTCGACGGAGCTGTTGCACATCTTTCTCAGCAACCGGCCGGACGAGGTGCGCTACGGCACGACCGGCAGGCCCTTCGCCGGCTATGCGCTGCAGATCGTCGACGAGACGGGCCGGCCGGTCCAGCGCGGCGAAATCGGCGACCTCCTGGTCAGCGGTCCGACCAGTGCGGCAGGTTACTGGAACAACCGCGAGCGCAGTCGGACGACCTTCAACGGCCAATGGACCCGCACCGGCGACAAGTATTTCGAGGACGAGGGCGGCTACTACGTCTATTGCGGTCGCAGCGACGACATGCTGAAGGTCAGCGGCATGTATGTCTCGCCGGCCGAGGTCGAGGCGGCGTTAATCGCGCACCAGGATGTCCTGGAAGCAGCGGTGGTCGGCGTACCGGACCAGCACGGTCTGATCAAGCCCAAGGCGTTCGTCGTCGGCAAGCCCGGGATCCGCACCGATGACGAACTCGCCCGGGCGCTTCAACGCCACGCCGAGACGATGCTGGCGCCGTTCAAATGCCCGCGCTGGGTCGCCTTCCTCGACGAGCTGCCGAAGACTGCGACCGGCAAAATCCAGCGGTTCAAATTGCGCGAGGCTCGTCCCGATCAGCGCCAGGGTGCCTGCGGGTGCCCGCCCAGCCGGAAAATGACATAATTTGACCTGAAAGGGATCATAGTACGGCCCTGAGGCCGATCAGTCGCTCCGGCCATCACCCCCGGGACAGCGATCGACGTTCTCTGTCCGATCACCAGCAAGCTCAAAGAAACCGCAGTTGATCAACGTCGCCAGCATCACCTTGGTCATCGCCGGGTTCCTGGTTCTCGCCAGCATGGTGCAGCCCGCCGCGGAACGGCTTCATCTGCCCTACACCGTGCTGCTCGCCGTGGTCGGCGTCGCGATCGGCGGTGCTGCTTCATTCGTGCTCCACACCCCTCTGACGAGCGCCTTCGATGGCATCGTCAGGCCGCTCGTGGAGCTGCCGTTCAATGCCTCGGTCTTTCTGGTCGTGTTCCTGCCGCTGCTGCTGTTTCACGCGGCCTTGACGCTCGATCTGCGCGAGCTCGCGCCGGATTGGGCGCCGATTTTGACGCTGGCGATTGTCGCCGTCTTCGCCGCGGCTGCGGCAATCGGCTTCAGCCTCTCCTTCGCCGCCGGGGTTCCGCTGACCGTGGCGTTGCTGCTCGGCGCCATCGTTGCAACAACCGATCCGGCCGCGGTAGTGGCGATCTTTCGCGAGCTGGGTGCGCCGCCGCGGCTCACCCGGCTGCTCGAAGGCGAGAGCCTGCTCAACGATGCCGCGGCCATCGTGCTGTTCTCCGTTCTGGTCGGTATGCTCACCGGATGATGCGCATCCCGACTTTGGGGCCGGCATCGTGCACTTTCTCCAAGCCTTTCTTGGCGGCGCCGTTCTGGGTGCCTTCGGCGGGCGTCTGTTTGGGGCGATTTTGCCGCTTCTTGGCGGATTGCGCCTGGCGGAGGTGACTCTCGCGCTGGCGTTGCCTTATGTCGCCTATCTCGTGGGTGAGCTCTTCGAGGTGTCGGGCGTTGTCGCGGTTGTCAGCGCCGGGCTTACCGCCGGCGCCATCGCTCGCGTCCGGCTGGCGCCCGATAACTGGAGTTATCTCGAGCGGGTTTGGGAGCAGACGGGGTTCTGGGCGAGCTCGTTGATTTTCGTCAGCGCCTCGACGCTCGTGCCCAGGCTGCTGAGCGGCGTTCACTTCGAGGATTGGTGGCTGCTGCTGATTGTGCTTGCGGCGGCGCTGGCCTCGCGCGTCGCCGTTCTGTTCGTGCTGGTGCCGCCGCTCGAGTTCTTCAAACTCACCCAACCGATCAGCACCGCATACAAATTCGCAATCACCTGGGGCGGGTTGCGCGGGGCGGTCACGCTGGCGCTGGCGCTGGCGGTGACCGAGAACACCCGCATCGATACTGACGTCAAGAATGTCGTCGCCGTCCTCGCCACCGGCTTCGTGATGTTCACGCTTCTCGTCAACGGTCTCTCGCTGCGCCCGGTTATTCGGCTGCTCGGACTGGATCGCCTGTCGCCGCTTAACCTCGCATTGCGCAACAAGGTGCTGGCGCTTTCTCTGGCTGATGTCCGCGACGATCTTAGCCAAACGGCATCGGAATACGCGATTGCCCCGAACGTGGCGAAGATTGCAACAGAACCCCTCGACCGGCGCATCGAGGAGCTGTCCGCGCAACCCGATCTTGAGCAAGCGATATCGGACCGCGACCGGATCCGGATCGGCCTCGTGGCACTTGCCAACCGCGAGCGCCGTATCATCCTCGATCATCACGCCCAGCGCACGGTCTCGGGCGCGGCGATCGAACGCCTGTTACGCAACACCAATCTGATGCTCGACGCCGCCCGAGCCGAGGGACGGATCGGCTACAACCGGGCGGCCCGCGCGCTGTTGCAATTTCCGCGTGGCTTTCGGGCCGCTAATCTGCTGCACCGCTATCTACATTTCGCTCGGCCGCTGCAGCGGCAGATCTCGATCCGCTTCGAGACGTTGCTGATCCGCCGGCTGGCTCTTGACGAGCTTGCGCGATTTGTCGGAAGCCGGCTCGAAGCGCTGCTCGGCGAGCGCGTCGCCGAGCTGCTCGGCGAGGTCATCGCCGCCCGCGGCGAGGCGACTAGCCGGGCGCTCGATGCGCTCCGTCTGCAGTATCCGGAATATGCCGAAGCACTCGAGCAGCGCTTTCTTCGGCAATCAGGCTTCCGTCTGGCGCTGTCACGCTTCCATGATCTTTTTGATGAAGGTTTGATTGGAAAGGAGGTCTTCGAGGATCTCGAGCGGGAGCACACGGCAGTCCGCTCGTTGACCGACGAGCTGCCGCCCCTTGATCTCGGGTTGCGCGCTGAGGATCTGCTTGCGCAGTTCGAGATGTTTGCCGGCCTGGGTGCCGCCGAGTTGCGTGCCCTCGCCCGTCTGTTCCGGCCGCGGCTGCTGGTTCCCGACGAGGTGGTCATCCGCAAAGGCGAGCGCGGCAATGCGATGTTCCTGATCTCATCGGGTGCCGTCGAAGTGGTCTTGCCGAACGAGCGGGTGCGGCTCGGAAGCGGCGACTTTTTCGGCGAGATGGCGCTGCTGAGCGGAAGGCGGCGCCAGGCCGATGTCGTGGCGCTCGGCTACTGCCGGGTCCTGGTTCTGAGCGCGGCGGACTTCCGCCGCTTCCTGCGCGACTATCCTCAGGCAAAGGCGGAGATCGACCGGATCGCCGAGGCCCGCGCCCGCGAGAACGAGGAAAAAGAAGTCGTTTGAGCCTGCCACCCGGCTCCGCTCAGAGCCACATCAGATTGTCGGGTTCGAGGCCGAGCAGGAATTGTCCGACGGTCTCGAAATGCTCTGACCGGCCCTGGATCTGCTGCGACACCGTGTGGATGTCGCGGAAGCGCCGCGCGAACGGTTTCGCCTCGAAGATCGCAGTCGACCCGGCGGCGTGGTACGCCCTGTCCACGACATGCAGCGACTGTTGGATGGCAAAGGTCGAGGCCAGCCGGATCGCCATGCGCTGGTCGAGGGTGATATGGCCGATGCGCTCGACCTCGGCGGCGATCTCTTCGAGCGAGCGCAACAAGAAGGCGCGGGCGGCGGCAAACCGCGCCTCGGCCTGGGCGACCTGCGACTGGATCAGGTGGTTGTCGCGCAACGCGCCCGCCGAGCGGAACGGCACTTTGTCGCGGGCCAGCTCGACAAAAGCGTCGAGCGTACTGCGGGCGATACCCATCGCCACCCCGGCAAACCCCGCAGCGTAGAGCTGCAGGCTGCTGAAACGGTAAAGCAGCCCCTCTTCGCGCCGGGTTTCGTCGTCGCGCGTCGCCGAGTGGCGCTGCGGCACGAAGAGATCCTCGACCGAGAAGCGGTCGCTGCCGGTTCCCTTGAGGCCGATCACGTGCCAGATCTCGGTCATCTTGGCATTCGATTTCGGGAACAGCATCGTGCGGACGACCGGAGTGCCGTCGGGATGGAGCAGCGGCGTTCCGTCGGCTTCGACAACCGGTGCATGGCAGCCGAGCCAAGTCGCGTGGTGGCTGCCGCTGGCAAAGCTCCAATTCGCGGTCACGCGGTAGCCGCCCTCGACAATGCGTGCTCCGCCGGGTCCCGGACCCCAGGCAAGGATGCTGCGGGGCCCGCCGAAGATCTCGCATGCTGCTTCGGGCTCGAGATAGGCTGCGGTCATCGCGCAGCCAGACGCCTGGTTGAGGCACCACGCGGTCGAGGCGTCGGCCTTGGCGATCTCCTCGATGACCGGGACGAAGCTGGCGGGGAGCAGCTCGGCGCCGCCCAAGGAGCGCGGCAATAGCATCCGGAAGAACCCGCGCTCGACGAGCCCCGCGACGACCGGCTCGGGCAACTCGCGCCGGCGCTCGACCTCGTCCGCCGCGGCGGTGAGCTCGGGAGCGAATTCGCGCGCCCGCCGAAGGTAGTCGATGCCCGCCCCGTCGCGCGCCGAATAATCCGCCATAGATCGCTCCCGTCGTCCGTCCGATTCGGTACTCCACAGACAAGCGCATCCTGCGTCAAGCAGACGCCGTGCCGCGAGTTCGGTGCGAGATCGGCTCGCGCCCTCGCCGCGGCGCGCCCGATGGCGTAGAGTTCGCCGATGGCGATCCGCCTGCTCCCTCCGGTTCTGGTCAACCGCATCGCCGCAGGCGAGGTCGTCGAGCGCCCGGCGGCGGCGGTCAAGGAACTCGTCGAGAACGCGATCGATGCCGGCGCATCGCGCATCGAGATCGTCCTCAAGGAGGGCGGCCAGGCGCTGATCTCGGTCGCTGACAACGGCGCCGGCATGACCCCGGACGAGCTGGCGCTGGCGGTCGAGCGCCACTGCACATCGAAATTGCCGGACGACGATCTGTCGCACATCGCCGCGCTCGGCTTCCGCGGCGAGGCCTTGCCGTCGATCGGCGCGGTCAGCCGGATGCGCATCGTCTCGCGCCCGCCGGGGGCGGCCAATGCCTGGGAGATCCTGGTCGAGGCCGGTGTGAAGCATGCCCCGGCGCCGGTGGCACATCCCGGGGGGACGCGGGTCGAGGTGCGCGACCTGTTCTTTGCGACCCCGGCGCGCCTCAAATTCCTGAAGACGCCGCGCACCGAGCGCGATCTCGTGGTCGATACCGTGCGCCGGCTGGCGATGGCCTATCCCGGCATTGCCTTCAACGTGACCGGCGACGAGGAGCGCACCCTCTTGCGGCTGCCGCCGAGCACCGAGCGCCGGGCCCGCCTCGCGGCACTCCTCGGCCGCGATTTCGCCGCGAATTCGGTCGATATCGACGCCGAGCGCGGCGGGTTCAGACTGACCGGGCTCGCCGGATTGCCGACCCTGAACCGCGCCCTGCCGCGCGACCAGTATCTCGTCGTCAACGGTCGGCCGGTGCGCGACAAATTGCTCGTGGGTGCCGTGCGCGGGGCCTATCAGGACGTGCTGGCGCGCGACCGCCACCCGATGGTGGCGTTGTTTCTCGACGGGTCCGCGGCCGAGATCGACGTCAACGTCCACCCGGCCAAGGCGGAGGTGCGGTTTCGCGACACGGGGCTGGTGCGTGGACTGATCGTCGGCGCGCTGCGCAACGCGCTCGCCGCGGCGGGCCACCGTGCCTCGTCGACGGTCGCCGCCGCCGCGGTCGCGGCGTTCCAGCCGGGGGATTTGCACCGGCACGCCAGCGGCCGGGCGATGAGCGTCCCGAGCTTCGCCTTTCCGTCATCCCCGCCATCATGGGCGCTGGCTGAGCGAGCCAATGAGTTTCTGCGACCCAACGAACCCACGCAGGAGGAGGAGCTCTCGGCGCCGGCGCCCGAGGCGCCGCTCGGCGCCGCCCGCGCACAGCTCCACGGGACCTATATTCTGGCCGAGACGGCAGGCGGGATCGTGTTGGTCGACCAGCACGCGGCGCATGAGCGGCTCGTCTACGAACGGATGAAGGAAGCGCTGGCTGCGCGGGGCGTGGCGCGCCAGGCGCTGCTGTTGCCCGAAGTCGTCGAGCTCGACGAGGCCGCCGCTCTGCGGCTCGCCGCGCGCGCCAGTGAGCTCGCCGAATTCGGCTTGGTGCTCGAACCGTTCGGGCCGGGGGCGGTCGTCGTGCGCGAGGTCCCGGCGTTGCTGCCCGGTCTCGATGTCGGCGCCCTGGTGCGTGACCTCGCCGACGAGCTCGCCGAGTGGGGCGATGCGCTCGCATTGAAGGAGCGCATCGAGACCGTGTGCGGCACGCTCGCCTGCCACACCAGCGTGCGCGCGGGACGGCGGCTGTCGCCAGCCGAGATGGATGCGCTCTTGCGCCAGATGGAGGCGACACCCAACAGCGGTCAGTGCAATCACGGCCGCCCAACTTACGTGGCGCTCGACCTTGCCGATATCGAGCGGCTCTTCGGCCGGCGCTGATGTTCAGAGGCATTCAAAGGGTGCGCAAAGCCAAAGGGTGCGCAAAGCCGGTGCGCGACGTCGTTCGATGAATGGCAATGCTCGCTGTTTTTGCTGTTTTTGCAGGAAATAATCAGCCACCGAGATCGCGTGCCCGCGGAAATCCTGGGCCGGCGCCGGTATGGCAACGAAAGAACAGCAAAACACCCCCGCTGTTTTCCGCTGTTCTTGTGAAGCAGTGTGGTCGCTAACGGGCGTTGCTGCGGAAAAAAGTTTGAGCGTCGTAGTGACGAGATCCATCTACATCCAATGATAACACAGCCATCTGTTGTTGTCAATTAAGCAAATAACGCACTCCGTCGATCTGTGCAGCTGATGGCAACATATTTCGTACCCCGGACGCAGAGGGATAAGCCTTTGTAGGAAATACGCTATCTCGGCGTGTGAGTATACAAGACTAGCAGCGCCCGTGACGAATAACGGGCCTGTCTTCGGCGGTCAGGCGCCGCTCGCGCTGATCGTGTCGGGCACTCAGGATGGGCTGATACAGGTGCGTCGGTATCTCGACACGTGGCGCGGTGGTAATTTCGCCGCGCTGGTGCCTTGCTTTGATGACGTGGTCGCGCCTCTGTCCGACAGCGACCTCGTATTCGCATAGTGCCAGCGATCGCGATCACGCGCCTGACCTTTCGGTTGTAACCGTCGAGGTTCCCGCCTATCGACTTATTCGAGGCGGTGTTGTCCGCGGATGACCTCGAAGCTGTGATGGAGCTCGAAGGCTGGACCAACGATCGCCTCGTCGCCGAGCGTGTTGCGCGCTTGCCGCACGACGAATGGGTCTACGGTACTAATAACGCCAGCATCGTGATGGCGAGCTTCTTGCGCGCGGCTCCGTCGGGATTACGTTTTAGCGGATCGGAACTCGGCGCTTGGTGCGCGTCGATGGCAGTGAACACAGCGATCCTCGAGGTATCGCATCACCTGCGGCGCGAGGCGCACTGGTGCGGTATGCCAGAGATGCGGGTCCAATACCGCAACTACTCCGCCACGCTCGATGGCTTTTATGAAAACATCCGGGGCCAGCAAGTTGCTCACCCCGCGCTGTATGATCCGGTGAACTACGCGGCCGCGCGGGCTTTTGGAGAAACAGTGCGCCGTTCGGGCGACGGTATCGTCTACGACAGTGTGCGCCGCGCAGGCGGGGTCAATGCGGTGGCTTATCGGCCCCGAAAGATCCGCGAGGTTACCCAGTGCGAGCACTATGAACTGACCGTCCCTCTAACCGGCAAGATTATTGCCCGACTTTTAGCACCTTAAGCCGCGAATGCTGCCTGCCGATTTTCGGTATTTCTTGCGAATTCCAACATTACAACATCGGAGGCCGCCCCGCATTGGGCGCCCCGAATGATGGCGACGGCACCGTCAACTTGGCGGGTCTTGCCGCGCTTGCGCCAACAGATCGGGGTGAGTAGTCGGGTGGGATGAGGACATCCGCTCGCACCCGCTACGCCGGGTATCGGTTCCCAGCCGAGATCATCGGCCACGCCGTGTGGCTATATTTCCGTTTTCCGCTCGGGCTGCGCATGGTGGAGGAGTTGCTGGCGGCCCGCGGCATCATCGTCAGCCACGAAACCGTCCGACAATGGGCGCGCAAGTTCGGCCAGCAGTTTGCCAACCAGATCCGTCGCCGCCTTCCGCGGGTGGGCGACAAATGGCATCTCGACGAGGTCGTGCTCAAAATTTGCCGGGGTAACGCATTGGCTTTGGCAAGCCGTGGACCAGGCCGGCGTCGTGCTCGACGTCCTCGTCCAGCGCCCCCGCAACGACAAGCCTGCCAGCTACGGCGCGGCAAAGAGGGATCATGCCCGGAATTGAGCATCGACAGCAAAGGGGCATCAATAACCGAGCGGAGAACTCACACCAGCCGACACGCCGACGAGAGCGGCAAATGAAGCAATTCAAATCGGCCGGTCAGGCGCAGCGCTTCCTCTCAGCCCACGATCAGATCAATAACCTCTTCCACCTCCGGCGCGATCACGTCACTGCCGCCGAGCATAGAGCTTCCAGGACCCAAAAATTCCGGATCTAGGCCGAAATCTGTAGCATGGGTTGGCAATAAATCCCAATGCCCGCTGCCAGTCGCCTGCATCCGGCTAATCCGACCTGCCAAGTTGACGGTGCCCTGGCGACAGCCTGAGGCGCAAACGCTCCAGATCAACCCCAAAGGATGACCACCGACCTACAACTTGCCAAAAATAAACTGTCAGCAGGGTGCCCGCCCGCCAGGCGACATCATCTCGGAATTAGCGGGCGACTTCGTCGGAATTTGCAGCAGCACTCCGGCCCGGCCGGTCTGTAGCGCTACGCCCAAGCAGGTGACCTGCCGGGATATGGTCCGCAGATCGAGGATGAGCTCTTCCAAGAGCTCGTCGCCGCCAACACCGGCAAGAACGCCATCGCCTTTGTCCACAAGCCCGTCCTTGGCGACGACCCTGTCGCCGTCGAGACCGGCGCCTGATCGCCACGGGCGTCGAGGCCGGGCTCACGGTCAATCTTTCGGCCGACACCCCCGCGCATGCGGACAGGCTGACCGACCTGGGGATCGCCCCCGTCGTGACCGTGCTCGCCCGAGCTTATGCCCGCCGCGCGGTTCGCCACCGGTTCAAGAGGTAGCGGGATGAGTGGGCCGAGACGATCGGAGACTGGCGTGACCGCACGGCTTCTTTGCCGCGGCACACACCAGCCGGAAGACGCATCGCGATCTGCCCCGCCACCTATTCGGACGCCACCTGCAAGACCTGCGGCGCCTGCGCCCGCGTACGGGATGCTGTGATCGGGTTCCCCGCTCATGGCGCCTCGCAGAAAGTCGAGAAGGCTATTGCCGCCCGAGACGTACCGCCCGGCGAGCCGTGGGCATTCCGTGATCACCGGACGATGGCTGAGGTCATCGCCGAAGAAGCAACAGCAGCCTGACGCCTTCGCCCTACCCATCTGCTGATGGGTAGGGCCGAGGCATTGGAGCATCCCGCTCCGAAAGGAGTCACCCCATGAGCTTCAAACCCGAGGTCATCGCCGATGCGTCACGTAAGTGGTGCAGCAACGCACTGCGCTTTGCCACCCGCGAGGAAGCAGAGGCCAACGTCCGAGATCTGATGATGCGATGGTTCGCCGTCCGCGAGAGCCGCGTCGTCGAAAGCGATGACCGCGTGAATTGCCGTTACGTCGACGGCCGGCTCGAAAGCCTCACATCGTAGGCTGCGACGCTGGCGCAATAAGTTTCAACCCCGCTGGACTGCGTGTCTGACGGGGTTTTTGCGTCTGGGCTCGAGCAATGAACCGCTGATTGACCCATCACGACGGATGCCGGGGTCCCGCCGAATGTTGAGAATGGGTGGAACTCCGGCCCTTCAGGTCCGATGAGCCAACGGCGGGGTAGCGCCGTTAGCGGCCGTTGAGCGGACGCCTATTGGATATTTCAGGTGACCGCAGCTGCTGGTCGATTCCCGTGCGACGATCGCGCTCCACTACAGGCTCATCGCATCGGCGATGCCGTAACGCCTGCGTCGTTTGCGTCATCGGGACCTTGGGTCGCCAGCGCGCGGCCGAAAATTGGCAAATGGCTTGTTTCGGATTTCTCGGGTCATCCGTCAGCTCACAATGTAGGCGTAAGCGAGATTGCCCTCGATGCCGTCGGCGGTGACGCTGTGACCTTGCACCCGCTTGTTGTAGATTGTGATCCATTGAGGGACGCCGATGTTGATGTCGGGAGCGTCGTGCATGACGATGTGCTGGAACTCCAGGAATTCGGCATGCCGCTTGGCCGGATCAGTTTCTATCGCCGCCGCTTCCAACAATTCATCGACACGCGAGTTGCGGTAATAGCTGGTGTTGGAGTAGGGCACGCCCTTGACGATGTTCTTCGACCAATAGACGCGCTGCACGCCCACGGTCGGGTCGTATATGTTGCTGAAGCCGGTGCAGCACATGTCGAAGTCACGGTCGGTATAGATGCGCCTGATATAGCTGCCGATATCGGAGAGACGGACCTCAAGAGCGATGCCGACGCGCGCCAGGGACACGCGGACGAAATCACCGAGCCGCCGGCTTTCTTCTGTATTTGGATTGACATCGAAGGTCATGTGAAACCGGATCTGGTCGGCGCCTCGGGGATAGCCGGCGTCATCCAGCAGCTTCTCCGCCTTGGCGATATCGAACGGGTAAGGCGTCGGCTCGTTGCTGTGATATTCTGATACCGGCGCGATCGGCACCGGACACGGAGTGAACGTCCCGTAATAGATCGTCTTGCAGATCGCAGCCGTGTTCACCGCATGCGTAATCGCCTGCCGCACCGGCAATTTCGACAGGTTCGGCGCGTCCAGGTTGAATTCCAGGCCATTCACATTGTTGCTGTATTCGTAACCCTTGGGCTCGAACGCAAGCTCGCCGGCCGCCCGCAGCCGCGCCAGGTCGGCGTAGGCGACGGGAGTACGATAGCCGAGGTCCACCTCCCCCGATTCCAGCGCGGCGGAACGGGACGCGGCGTCCCGGATGAATTTAACCACAAGCTGATCTAGCCAGGGGCGCGGGCTGTCCCAGTAGTCGGGATTGCGTTCATAGATTACGTGCTCGCCGCGCACCCAGTCTTTGAAGCGAAACGGACCCGTCCCAATCGGAGCGCTGTTGTTGCGGTTGGTGAACGGATCGGTGCCGTCATAGATGTGCTTCGCGATGATCGGCGTCTCCGCCGCGGCGAATCCCTTGATCAGGTAGGGGATGGGCGCGTCTAGTTTCAGCACTACGGTGTGGGGGTCCGGCGTCTGCACTTCCGCGAGATGGGCAAAGGTGCTGCGACCGCGCGGGTGGAACTTCTTCAGGATGGCGAGCGAGGCTGCCACATCGGCCGAGGTAAAGTCTTGCCCGTCATGCCACTTGACGCCCTGGCGCAGGTCAAAGGTGTAGGTCTTCTGGTCCGGCGAGACGTTCCAGGTGGTGGCAAGCTGCGGGTGCGGCCGCATCGCGTGGTCGTACCAAAGCAGCCCCTCCGTCACCTTGGCGCTGCAGGTCAGGCTGCTGGTATTGACGAGCGAGAGAAGCATCGGCGGCTCATTCATGAACATGATGGTCATGCTGCCGCCGCGCTTTGGGGCGGGGAGGGAACCTTCGGGTTCAGGACCCGCCGCGGTCGCCGGTTTGGTGGCCGGGGTTTGGGCAGCAGCGAAGCTGGGCGCGAGCAGCAAACCGCCGGTAGCCGCCAGCAAAGCGCGTCGCGTGGGAAGACGATCGTCCTGGCTCATACGCTCCTCCATGCTGTGCCGTTCGGTCTGACCGCGGTGTTGGCGGCGTCCGTCATCATGCCAGATGGCATGCCGCCAAATGCCCGGATGCGACCGCGCGCAGAACCGGCTCTTCGGCTTCGCACCGGCTGAAGGCATGCGGGCAGCGGGCGCGGAAACGGCAGCCTCCGGAAGCCGCCGAACTTAGTTCGCCGCGCAAGGCGACCGTGCCGCGCGGCCGTTCCGGGTCGGGCCACGGCGCGGCGGCTAGCAAGGCGCGCGTGTAGGGGTGCCTCGGCTCCCGCCAGAGCGCCGCATGGCCGGCACTTTCGACGATGCGGCCGAGATACATGACGAGCACGCGGTCGGCGAAATAGCGCACGACCGACAGGTCATGCGAGATGAACAGATAGCTGAGCTTGAGGTCTCGCTTGAGGTCCACCAGCAGATTCAGGATTTGCGCCTGGATCGACAGGTCGAGTGCGGAGACCGGCTCGTCGCAGATAATCAGTTCAGGCTCCAGCACTAAGGCGCGGGCGATGCCGATGCGCTGCCTCTGACCGCCGGAGAACTCGTGCGGATACCGGTCCAGCGCCTCCACGGGCAACCCGACCCGCGAGATGATGTCGAGCACGCGCCGACGCCGTTCCATCCCGTTGCCTCTCCGGTGCACCTTGAGCGGTGTCGTCAGCAGCCTGGCCACCGTCTGCCGCGGATTGAGCGAACCGAAGGGATCCTGGAACACCATCTGCATCCGGCAGCGGAACGGCAGCAGCGCGTACTGGCTGAGATCTGCAATCTCCTTCCCTCCAATCCGGATGCTGCCCTCGACCGGATTCAGCAGGCGCACGATGGTCTTGCCGAGGGTTGATTTGCCGCAGCCGCTCTCTCCCACCAATCCCACTGTTTCGCCGGAGTCCACATCCAACGACACGCCATCGACCGCATTGATCGCGCCGCCCCGCGTCACATACCGGGTTCGCAGCCCGTCAACCGACAGCAGCGACATGCAACATCTCTGTGTGGTCAGCGATAATGCAGGCCACTTCTGAACCGTCCGGCATCGGGTCCAATGAGGGCGGGGCAAAGCGGCAGGCCGGGATCATGTCGGGACAGCGCGGCGCGAAGGGGCAACCCAACTCGCCGGCCGCCGAGGCTACGGTACCCGAAATCTCGGTCAGCCGCCGCGTTGTGTAATGCCCGCCCCCGGCCTCGCTACCCGCTTCGTTCACCGAAGCACCCAACAGGCCTCGCGTGTAGGGATGGCGCGGATGCCGGAAGAATGGCCGCACCGAGGCCTGCTCTACGATACGGCCGGCATACATCACCGTCGCCCGGTCAGCCCACTGCGCGACGACGCCGAGATCGTGGGTGATCAGCAGGACCGCCATGCCGAGCTGGCCGCGCAGCCCGTCCAGCAGGTCCAGTACCTGTGCCTGGATGGTGACGTCGAGCGCTGTGGTGGGTTCGTCGGCGATGATCAGCTGCGGCTGGCACGCAACCGCCATGGCGATCATCACCCGCTGACGCATGCCGCCGGAAAAGTTATGCGGAAACTCATCCGCCCGCCGCCGCGGCTCCGGAATTCCGACCAGATCGAGCAATTCCTCCACCCGGCGATGGGCGTCGGCGCGGGACATAGGCTCGTGGCGTTGGATCACCTCGGCGATCTGCGCGCCAACCGTCAGAACCGGGTTTAGCGAGGTCATCGGCTCCTGCTGGATAAGCGAGATCCGCCTGCCCAGTACGCCGCGCATCGCACGCGGCGTAGCCGTGACGAGGTCGATGCCCTCGAACATGACCCGGCCGCGTAGGATACGGGCGGTGGGAGGTAACAGGCGCATCAGAGCGAAGGCGGTGACCGACTTGCCGCAACCGCTTTCGCCCACCAGCGCGAGGGTCTCACCAGGGTCGATGTGGAAGCTGATGCCATGCACCACGACCTGCCCGGGGAAGCCGACGGCGAGATCCTGAACATCGAGCAAGGGCGGCATCACACGGTACCGGAGCGCGGGTTGAGCACGTCGTTCAGTCCGTCGCCGACCAGGTTGAGCGACAGCACTGGAAGCGCGATGGCGCCACCGGGCAGCGCGCAGAGAAACCAGGCGGTGCGCAGCAGCGGCCGCCCATCGCCAATCATGCTGCCCCAACTGATGAGGTTGGGGTCGCCCATGTTCAGGAAGGACAGCCCGGCCTCGGTCAGGATGGCATTGGCCACCATTACCGAGCCGGTGACGATGACCGGCGCCAACGCGTTGGGCAGCATCTCATTGAAGATGATTCGCGGCGCGGCATAGCCGAGGGAACGCGCCGCGGCGATAAACTCCGCCTCGCGCAGGGAGCGGAACTGCGCGCGCACCAGGCGTGCGACGGTGGGCCAAGCGGCGACCCCGATCGCCAGCGCGATGACAGGCCCCGAGGGTTGCCCGATGGCGACGATGACGATGACGAGCAGGAAGGTCGGCACGGTCTGGAACAGCTCGGTCAGCCGGACCAGCAATAGATCCAGCCAACCGCCGAAATAGCCCGACACGGCGCCGATCAGCGTGCCGATGGCGAGGCCGATCGCGGCGGCTGATACGCCGACCAGCAGCGATACCCGCGCGCCGTGCGCGAGTTCGGACGCGACATCCCGCCCCATGCTGTCGGTGCCGAGCGGGAATTCGGCGTCCTGGCCCGGCCAGAGTGCCGGCGTGCCCAGCATGTCCTGGGGATCCCCGGGGAACAAGCGGTCCGCGGCCAATGCGATGCCGATGACGGTGAGCAGGATAAACAAACCGACGAGAAAAGACGGATTGTGCAGACTCGCGCGCAACAGGCGATGGCGGCGGTGTACTGAACAACGCAGCCCGACGGACGAGTGCTCGTGGGCCAGTACGCTCATCTCACCGCTCCTGAATGCGCGGGTCGAGCCACGCGTGCAACAGGTCGACCCCGGCATTGGCCACGATCACGAGAGCGGAGGACAGCAGCAGAATGCCGAGAAGCAGGTTGAAGTCCCGCCCGAGGACGGCATCCATAGCGAGGCGGCCTATGCCGGGCCAGCTGAACACGGTTTCCGTCACGACGGCACCTCCCAGCAGGTTGCCGAGATGGATCCCCGCGACCGTGGTGACCGGGATGAGGGCGTTGCGAAGGGCGTGCCTGAACTGCATCGCGACTGGATGCAGCCCCTTGGCCGCCGCAGTGCGCATGAAATCCTGGCTCAGTACTTCCAGCATCGTTGCCCGCGTCAGGCGCGCGTAGACCGCGATGAAGAACGACGCCAGGGCCAGTGAAGGCAGCACCAGGTAAGACGCTCGGTCCGCCAGCAGGCTAAACCCGGACAACGGCACACCCACCGTCATGCTGCCATTTGACGGCAGCCAGCCAAGCTTTACGGAGAACAGGATGATCGCCATCAGCCCGATCCAGAAGCCCGGCGTCGAGTAGAATAGTAGTACTACGACTTGCAGGATTCGATCCGGCCAGCGGGCCGCGAAGATTGCCATGACCCAACCGGCGAGGATGCCCATGACGAGGGCCATGACGAGGGCCGAGACCATCAGCAATATTGTGTTGGGCAGCCGTTCCAGGATGAGCTGCGACACTGGCATCCCGAACCGGGCTGAATAGCCGAGATCGAAGTGGGCGAGATGGACAAGATAGCTGACCAGTTGCGAGAGTATCGTCTGGTCCAGCCCGAGGTGGTGCCGCAGCGCGTTCATCGTTTCCGCGGTGGCAGAGCCGTTCTCCGCTGCGAGGACGTCGGCAGCGTCGCCCGGCACAAGGCGTAGAAGCAGGAAACAGAGCACGATGATCCCGATCATTGTGGGTAGTGCCTGCGTCGCCGTGCGCCTGACTGCAGTGCCGATGCGTTGCATTTGCGTCGTGTCTCTCTCTTTCCCTCAGATGCTAGCGATATTGGCGAGTAGCGGTCGCAGCAACCTTGACTGCTGCACCGCACCATTCATTATCCATCCTCGCAGAAACTTGTCAAGCCCTTAACTGATCTTGCTCTATACTGTGAAAATGCTTAGATTTACGGCATTATTCCGCATGGAAAGAGTGCAATTAGCGTTGTGCATCGCACCCTTAGGTTCCCTCCAAACTTTTCGCAGCATGTTGCTTGGGCTCACCTACAGACGTCTTCGGGGCGCGTGGCCGTTTGGCGTGAAGGCGCGAGGCGGTCGCTCGCAGAAACTACACTCCGCGAAGCCTCTACCGTATGGCCGCTTTATGAAAATCGAACTGTCTCATAGTGTTCCGCTGCTTCTACCTTCGAGTTCGGGCGGCGCGGAGCCGTTAAAGCTTATCTTCCAGGAAGGCAGTCAGGCGGCTATGTGCGCGAGCAATGCGGAAAATGCGGCTTCGGCGTCGCCCGTTGCCAGCAAACCGAAAAATGCAATATGGCTGGCTCCGAGCGGGCTCGAGCGCGCCGGGGGTATGGTCAGCTTCGCCTCACAGCCCTGTACGTAGGCGTCCGGCGCGGCCGACTAGGTGGTCGCCAACGGAATTTCGTATCGGTCCGTCAGCATGACGGATCCTCATCGCGGAATTCGCCGACAACGATACGATCAGCCTCCGACGCACGCGGAAGAGGGTGAGTTGATGTTGCGGCCACGCAAGGCGGTTTCTCTGCGCGGGCTGTAGGTCCGCATGGGTCGGCTTAAGTCGTTGACAAGCACTCATCGCAAAAGGGAGCAGAGGGTGGAGAGCTGCCATTCGCAGGCTGCCGTTCAGTAAATTGTCACATCTAACTGCATCGAGGATAATCGCGTACCGATTTGCCGCGTGAATGACGCCGCGGGAGGCTGCGGTGAAGGCTAACTTTTCGCTGGCTCTGCACGTTGCGCCAGGCAGCCAACGTCTCGGCCTATGACCGCTGGATCGGGCGGTGGTCACGCCTGTTTTTGCCGGCGGTGATTTCTGCCGCGGAGGTGGCGCCCGGGCCGCGAGTGCTCGATGTATCGACCGCGACGGGAGAGGCGACGCTGATGGCGCTCTCAGGCGTTGGACACTCTGGGGTTGTCATCGGAGCGGACATCGCCCCGGCTATGCTTGTTGGCGCACGAGACCGGCTAAAAGATCCTTTGTTTTGTCCTGTGGCCGCGGATGGCCAGCTGCTTCCGTTAAGGGTTTTCGGATGCCTGCCAAACGCAGGCGCGAGGGGATGCACGGAGGCAGGCGTCCGAAAAGCCTCGAGGGAGGAAACCGCGGGCCAGCGTGGGTAGAACGGCGTGGCGCGATGGAGCTATGGGGATTTGAGAGCCGCGGGCAATCGGCTGCGACGTCGGGATCGTGACCGCGAGATGGGGTCGATTGCGGGATAAAGTGGTGGCGGGGCGTGGCGAAGCGGTAAGCGAGTTGCGGTTGCCATTGCCGCGACTGTGAGCTGGCGCGCAACCGTGGTCATTAGTCGAGCAGGCTCGCCGCCGACAGACGAGGGCCAGTAACTGTAATCAGCATTGGAGGTTCGTGATCGGGCGATAGCGATCATGAGCTGTCGACCCGATTGGGAACCGTGGGGTGATATCGCGGGGAGCACCCGCGTTCGAAGATCTCAATGATGATCATCCGGCCGCCGCAGCAAGGACAAGGATGTGATGATGGCCGCGACTCACCGTCGCCGATGCTGTCAATATCGCTGAGCGCATTCTGTGGAGCCGGGACGTTGAGCAGCTGACGCGCTCGCGCGATGTTCTCGGCGCGCCGGCCGTTGGCGAACAGGCCGTAATGACGGATACGGTGGAAACCGTCGGGCAGGACGTGGATCAGGAAGCGGCGGATGAACTCATCGGCGTCAAGCGTCATAAGCTTGTAGCGAGCGTCGCCCTTGGCCCGGTAATCCTTCCATTTGAAGGTCACGCGCTCGCCGTCGAAGGCGACGAGGCGGCGGTTGGCAATAGCAATGCGGTGCGTGTAGCGAGACAGGTAGGCGAGCACAGCGTCGGGTCCGCCGAAAGGCCGCTTGGCATAGACTACCCACTCGACCTTGCGCAGTGCGGCAATGCGGGCTCTGAAGACTGGCGGCTCGGCGAGGGCGGCTTGGTCGGCAAAGAACTCCAACCGCCCGGCTTGGTAGGCGGCGGTCAGCTTTTCCAGGAACAGGCGGCGGAAGAGGCGTGAGAGCACCGGGACGGCGAGGAGGAAGCGGGGTCGACAGGCAATCCAGTGCTGGCCCCCGGCCTGCGCCGGGGCAGGCTCGGGAGAGAAGCCGCCGCCGGGTACAATGACATGGGCATGCGGATGGTGGGTGAGCGCCGATCCCCAGGTGTGCAATACGGCAGTGAGCCCGATGCCTGCGCCGAGGTGCTTGGGGTCGGCGGCGATGGCGATCAGGGTCTCGGCGGAGACTTTGAGCAACAAGTCATAGACGACGGCCTTGTTCTGGTAGGCGATGTCTGCGACCGGTCCCGGCAGGGTGAAAACGACATGGAAATACGGCACGGGCAAGAGTTCGGCCTGGCGATCGGCCAGCCATTGCTTGGCGGCGGCGGCCTGGCACTTCGGACAGTGCCGGTTGCCGCAAGAGTTGTAAGAGATGCGCAGGTGGGCGCAGTCTTCGCAGCGTTCGACGTGACCGCCCAACGCCGCCGTTCGGCAGCGTTCGATCGCCGACATGACCTTGAGTTGGCCGAGGCTCACATGGCCGGCATGGGACGCACGCCAAGCCGGCCCGCGATGGCGGAAGATGTCCGCCACCTCGACCCCCACGGGACAAGCCCGTGGGCTGAAGGCCCACGGCCGTGACAACGGCCGCGCGTCAGCCGGGCATCTTCCGCAGAAAGTCGAGCGGGCTGGTCACCTGGCCGATCGTGCCGATGGCGACGCGGGTGTAGAGCGCCGTCGTGTCGAGTTTCTTATGTCCCAATAAAACCTGGATTATCCGAATATCAGTCTTCTGCTCCAGGAGATGCGTGGCGAAGCAGTGCCGTAGCGTATGAACGCCGACACGCTTGGTGATGCCGGCACGCCCGGCTGCCAGGCGAACAACCCGATGCAGCTGGCGCGCACTCGTATGCTGCCCGCGGTAGCCGGGAAACAACCAGGGCTGACCGGGAGACATCCAGCCCTTCTTGCGCGCGACGCGCCACCATTCATGCAATATCTCATGTCAACGCCGGTTAAATCCTGACCCACTTTGCTCGATATCGCCGATTGAACCTTGACCCAGTCTCGTTGCTCGAGGGCTTGTCCCGGTAGTCCACAGGAGGGACCCGCGCGTAGCGAAGTGACCGCCATGAGTCCGACGTAGCGCAGCGCGGGAGGTCACTGTGGACCCACCGGGGCAAGCCATGTTGATGCCGGTGCCGGCGTTTTCAGCAAGCCGGCGCGACGCTTGTCCTTGAGCCGATAGCTCTCGCCCTGGATGCTGACCACGGTCGAATGATGCAGCAGCCGGTCGAGCATCGCCGCGGTCAGCACCGGGTCGCCGGCGAAGGCCTGATCCCACGAGCCGAACGTCAGGTTCGAGGTCAGGATCGTCGCTCCCTTCTCGTAACGCTTGGCGACTACTTGGAAGAACAGGTTGGCCTGTTCGCGCCCCAGCGGCAGGTATCCGATCTCATCGATGATCAAGAGCTTGTAGACGCTGACGGTGCGGTGCAGCGCCTCTTTCCAACGACCCTGGCGCTGCGCCGTCTCGAGCGTCATGACCAGATCGGCGGCTGTGGTGAAGCGCACCTTGTGGCCGCGCTGGGTGGCCAGGTAGCCGAGCGCGATCGCCAGGTGCGTCTTGCCGACACCGGACGGACCGAGGAAGACGACGTTCTCGGCGCGCTCGATAAAGGCCAGGCCGGCGAGCTCGTGAATCTGGGGGCGCGGTACGCCGCTGGCAAAGCCGAAGTCGAAGCCGTCGAGCGTCTTGATCGTCGGAAAGCCGGCGACCCGCGCAAACATCTCGCGGGCTCGGGCGCTGCGTGCATCACGCTCGGCCCGCAGCGTCTCTTCAAGGAAGTCGGCGAAGGAGGCCGCTTTCGCCGCCGCGCTCTGGGCGATGCCGGAATACAGGTTGGGCATCGCGCTCAACCGCAGCTCCTGGCACAGCTCGAGGATGCGCTGATGCTGCAAATCGCTCATCGGACGCCGCCGGCAAACGCGTCGTAAAACGACAGCGGGTGCTGCAGGCCGATGATCGGTGCTGGCACCGGCTTCTGGAGCGAGCGCACGCTGCGCCCGCCATAAGGCGTTGGCACCGGCTGCAACTGCACTCTCTCGATCGCCAGACGTTCGGCCGGGATCTCGCCGGTGGTGCCGTGCACGCGGACGTTCGCCACCTCGCGCAGCCATCGGCCGACCGTCAGGTTCGCGGTCTCGCGGTCGACGATCAGGCCCTCCTGCGCCAGCCGGCTGGCCAGCGGCACGTAGAAGCTGTGCCGCAGATAGCGGATGAACCGCTCGACCTTGCCTTTGGTCTGTGCCCGATACGGCGCGCACAGCCGCGGCCGGAAACCGCAATGACGGGCGAAGTCGAGAAACCCAGGATGGAAACGGTGGCGACCGCGACCGTAGCCGTGCCGCTCCAGCACGACGGTGCGCATGTTGTCATAAAGCACCTCGCGCGGCGTGCCGCCGAACGCCAAAAAAGCATTCTCGTGCGCGTCGATCAACGTCTCGACCCGCTCGTCGGTGACGAACTCGACATAGGCGGCCCGGCTCCAGCCCAGCGTCGCGACGAATACCGAGAGCCGGTTGCTGCCGCGCCGAATGACCGCCCAGTCCACCTGCATCTGCTCGCCTGGGCCCGTCTCGAATCGGATCACTGGCTCGACCGCCTGTTGCGGCCGCAGCGACGCGACGAACAGCTTCAGCATCGTGTAACCGCCGGAATAGCCGTGCTCGCGCAGCTCCATTAGCAGCACACTCGCTGGTATCCACTCCGGCGCCGCCGAGCCCAACCGCTCCGCGACATAAGCCTTGAACGGGTCGAGCTTGGCCGACCGAGGCGGACGCGGCTTGTAGCGTGCCGCTTCCTCGTCGCGCAGATAGCGCCGCACCGTGTTGCGTGCGACCCCCGTTTCCCGCGCGATCTCGCGGATGCTCTTGCCGTGCCGATGCAATACCCGGATCTCCAATGCCGCCTCCACTCCCACCATCAGGCCCCCTCCACATCGAGGGAACCAGCCTTGTCGGGCGACAGATAAAACTGGACCTGTAGCGACATTGAGAATTGGACCCCCTCTTTGAAGAGAAGGGTTCGATAATGGACGATTGGGTACAGCCTACTTCGCGGGGGGAGTTACCGCGGAGGGAGGTGATGCAGACGCCGGACGAGGTCGCGGCGATGCTGCGGTTGAAGGCGCTGGGGTGGGGTGTTCGGCGGATCGCGGGCGAGCTGGGATGCAGCCACATGACGGTTCGTCGGTATTTGTCAGAAGGCGGCTGGGTAGCGTATCGCGGTCGCGGTCGGCCGCGGACGCTGACCGGGCTCGAGGAGTGGGTGGCGGAGCGTTTCCGCCGGCATGCCGGCAATGCCGATGTGGTTCGACAGGAGCTCGAGCGCGAGAAGGGGATCCGTTTGACGCTGCGGACGGTCGAGCGCGAAGTGCGTCACTTACGGCGCGAACTGGAAGCGGAAGCGCGGGCGACGATCCGCTTTGAGACGCCGCCTGGCAAGCAGCTGCAGATCGACTTCGGCGAGCGCCGAGCAATGATCGGCGACGAGAACGTCAAGGTGTACCTGTTTGTGGCGACGTTGGGCTATTCGCGGCGGCTCTATGTCCGGCCGTTCCGCAACGAGCGCCAGGAGAGTTGGTTTGCTGGCGTGGAGGGCGCCTTCCGTCACTTCGGCGGGATTACCGAGGAGGTGCTGCTCGACAATGATCGCGGGCTCGTCGCTCGTCACGACCGGGTGACTCGGGAAGTCGAGTTCAATGCCCGGCTTCACGCGTTCGCCAAGCATTGGGGTTTTCGGCCGCGCGCCTGTGCACCCTACCGGGCGCGCACCAAGGGGAAGGACGAGCGTGGCGTCGGCTATGTCAAGAAGAACGCCATTGCTGGACGGCAGTTCGAGAGCTGGTCGGCATTGGAAGCCCATCTCGAGGGATGGACGCGCGACGTCGCCGATCAGCGGGTGCACGGCACGACCGGCGAGGCGCCGATTGAGCGCTTTCGGCGCGCCGAGGCTGGCGCGTTGCGCTCGATCACTGAGGTTCGCCCGTTTGAGATGGCACGCGAGCTGGTGCGCAAGGTGCAGGCTGATTGCGTCATTGAGGTCGATAGCAATGCCTATTCGGTGCCGTGGCGGCTGATCGGTGAAACCGTGCGCGTGGTAATCGCCGGCGATCTGCTCCGCATCAGCCATGCCGGGCGGGAGGTCGCGGTTCACCATCGCCGGACCGGCCGGTTCGAGCGTGTTGTCGACCCGGTCCACTTCGACGGCGTCGTCGGCTTCGGCTCAAAGGCCCGGCTCGCGACCGTCCCAACTCCCGAACCGATCGGCGCAGATGAGCTATTGCGCCCGCTCCTCGAATACGAGCGCGTGGTCGGAGGGCGCTGGTGATGGAGCATGATCACCTGGTCGCGATGCTAAACCGGCTCAAGCTGACGGCGATCCGCGATCAGCTCGACAGTCTGATCGATGAGGCGGCCCGGCGTGAGCTGACCATTCGAGAGGCGCTCTCTCTATTCTGCGAGCGCGAGATCGGCCGTAAGGATGAACGGCGGATCGAGATGAGCATCGGGCTGGCGCGCTTCCCATTCGTCCGCGATCTCGACGGCTTCGACTTCGCCGCCCAGCCCTCGATCGACAAGAAGCAGATCCGCGAGATCGCCGCCGGGCGCTTCATCGCCAATGCCGAGGCGGTGCTGTTGTTGGGTCCGCCCGGGGTCGGCAAGACGCATCTGGCAGTGGCGATCGGGCGCCAGGCGATCCTAGCAGGCTATACCGTGCTGTTCGCTCAGGCGCCGACCCTGGTGGCCCAGCTCGCCAAGGCCCATAGCGAGGGCCGGCTCGAGGATCGCCTCACCCACTTTGGCAAACCGAAACTGCTGATCGTCGACGAGCTCGGCTATCTGCCGTTCGAGCCCAATGCGGCGCATCTATTCTTTCAGCTCGTCTCGCGGCGCTACGAGCGGGGCAGCATGCTGATCACCAGCAATCGATCCATCGGCGAGTGGGGAACGGTGTTCGGCGACGCCGTGGTGGCAACCGCCATCCTCGACCGTCTCCTCCATCACAGCCACGTCCTCACCATTCGCGGCGACAGCTACCGGCTCCGCGAGAAGCGGCGCACCGGCTTGCTGAAGGCGCCGCCCATCGCGCAGAGCGTGCCAGTACCAACATGACCAGGAGCTTGCCCAGGTGGGTACACAGGAACCTCCCGCGCGCTGCTCCGCCAGACTCTTGGCGGTCGCTGCGCAGCGCGCGGGTCCCTCCTGTGCACTACCTGGACAAGCTGCCCCGACCGAGCCTCGGGGCTACATCACTTAACCCGGGGGTCCAGTTCTCAATGTCGAAAAGGGTCCAGTTCCGGAAGTCGGTTGACAAGCCTAGCCAGTGGGTCAGCTTTCAGTCGGCGACCTGGGTCAGAATTACAGCGGCGCTAACAATAGCGCTTGACCAGGCGCAGGATGCCGACGCAGGAGCGGAAGCCCTGCTCGGGGTGGGGCCGCGAGCGCAGGATGACATCGATGAGCACGGCGGCGTCGGGGCCGACCGCTTGGGCCTCATGGCGGATGCGCTCGTGGGTCCAGTCGCGATAGCGCCGGTGGGCGCTGGGCATGTGCTCGGCGACAGTGGTTGGGCGATGCGGGCGCAGGCTGCGGCGATGGCTGGCGACCCGTTTGCCGCGATGAAAGATCTCGATTGTCGCGGCGGTGATGCGCGCCTCGACCTCCTGGCGGAGCAGCTGGTGCGGCACGCTGTAGTAATGCTTGGCGATCTCGACGTGGTAGTCGAGGCCGACCCGGCAGCGCTTCCACTCGGCGTATTCGTAGGGCTGCGGCGGCAGCGATCCGAGCGCCGGTATGTCAAGCTGCTCGAAAAGCGCCTGACGGCTGGTGCCCCAACCGCGCATCACGCGATTGTTCAGCTCATCGAGCAGGGCGCGGATCGCCGCGTTGAGTTCGGCCAGCGAGAAGAAGCGTCGATGCCGCAACCGTGCCAAGATCCAGCGCCCGACGACCTGAACGCCGACTTCAACCTTGGCCTTGTCGCGTGGCTTGTAGGGGCGCGCCGGAACGATGGCGGTGCCGTAATGCCGCGCCATGTCGGCATAGAGCCTGCCCCAGCGAAGGCTGGGGTCCGATTGACCGTCGGCTCGTGAAAGCAGGCCTTGGTGATCCCGGCCTTGAGATTGTCGCTAACCGTCTGGCGGGTGACGCCGCCGAAATAAGCGAAAGCGCGGACATGTGCCGCGATCCAATCCGGCAGCTTCTGGCTCCATACCGCCTCGGCGTATGTGAAGCTCGATGCACCCAGGACAGCGACAAAAATCTGTACCGGGATGACCTCGCCGGTGAGGCCATCGACGACCTCGCCAGTGCGGCCGGCGAAATCGACAAACAGCTTCTCGCCAGCGATATGGGTCTGACGCATCGTCGGCTTCAGCCGGCCCGCCCAACCCCGGTAAAGGTCGCAAAACCAGGAATACCCGAACCCGTCCGGTGCGCCGACGCGGTACTCCTCCCATAGCAGTGCCAAGGTGACATTGGGACGGCGCAGTTCGCGATGCACCCAGGCCCAGTCGGGCATCGGGCGCTGATCCGCGGCGATCGCCGGTGGCGGCGGGAACAGCAGCGCTTCAAGCTGTACGTCATCGAGATCTGCGGCCAATCGCCAGCTCACCCCGGCGGCGCGGGCCCGGCTGAGATAGCCGCTCACCGCTCCTTGGCTCAGCCCCAAGCTCTTGGCAATCGCCCGCTGCGGCAGCTCGCTGGCAAACCGCAGTCGCAAAACTTCGCGGATCTGGCGCATCGACACTCTCTCGGCCGGCATCTCGTTCCCCTGCTGTTGGGCAAAGGGGCGAGCCTACCTTCGGTTGAGGACTGTCGACGACGCGGACCGCTATACCCTTACGTCGGCCTGATCACGATCACCAAATCGATGATCACCTTCGACCGGAATCAGCGATCACGTTGCACCGGACTGGCTGATCATCTTCCACCGGAATCCGTGATCACGTTCGACCGGAACACGCAGCCATCGTAGCGCCTGCCCGCGGGGCCGGCGCGAAGGGCCGAATCTCTGAGCCAAGAGCCTGCCCTTGCGAAAGCGGGGGAGCAGACCAGAGCCACTCGGTGACAGCAGCACGGCAGCGGCGAGCAGCTGGACCTCTTTGACGGGCCCTGAAGGCAACGCTGCGCCACGGCGGACCCGGCCCGGCAGACCCGAGGCAAGAGCGCGCGCGGAGCGGCAAGCTGACACGGCGGGGCAACGGGAACGAGCCTTAACGCGGGGGCTGAGGCGGTCCGCTGTCGCCGCTGCTGGCCAATCTGCTGCTGGCCAATCTGCTGCTGGCCAATCTGCTGCTGGCCAATCTCGACAAGGAACTCGAACGCCGCGGCCACCACTTCTGCCGTGGCGCCTGTCCTCGGGCCGGCCGACGGCCGGACCCGTGGGCCGACGACTGTAACATCGACGTGCGCTCGCAGGCAGCCGGGGAGCGGGTCATGGCGTCGGCGACGCGGTTTCTGGAAGCCGTTTGCGGCTTCGGGTCAATCAGCAGAAAAGCGCCCCCGGCCTTCGCCGGGGCAGGCTTGTATGGGGTGATGGTTGTCAAGCCCTCGGACTGTCGATTTGTCGTCGGCCGGCGTGATGGAGCGGAGCGGAAGCGGGTCGGATGATCCAAGGGGAGCTCGTCCTCGGGGCGGTGGCGCCCAACACACTTGTATTCGGTAGGCCTCGGGTGGGCCTGGACCATGATGCAGTGATGCGCATCGGCAACGAGGCTCCGGGCGGCGGGCCCATTCTCTGGGACGGCGTAAAAGCCATGCCTGCCTCGGGACACCGCCACCTCGGATCGTTACCGGCGCCCGGTGGTCATGAGGCCAACGGGCACCGCTTGGGCTTTAACAATCACCCGCCGGCCGGCCACTCACGTCGCCGGCCGCAGCACGACACCCTCGGGAACTTCGCCGATGGTCGCCAGCCGCCACAAGCCGATCAGCAGCTTGCGGGCCAGAGCTTGCCCCTGCGGAGGCAGGGGGCCACAATCATGGTTTTGCGGGCGCCGCCGCGGGCCTCGGCGGTGCGTCGCCAATACCAGCGGGCCAACGCGCTGTCCTTTTGGAAGATCAGAAAGCGCCACGCCAGTTGGATCATGCCGCGACGAACCCGGGCATTGCCGGCCCCCTGTTCGCTGCCAGGGGGCAGGCCGGCCAGACCCTTTTCCCGCCGGCGGCGGCCGCTCTCCTGCGGCGATCCAGGTTCGGGATCGCGATCATCTGGCAATGGTCGGGTTCGCCGCGCAGCCCGCCGAGAAAGGCCCGCTTCAGCAGTGCCGTGTCGAGCCGGTCGGTCTTCGCCCGGCGATGTTCGCGCGAGACCGCGATGCTGTTGGGATGGATCACCTGGGCCTCGACGTCGCGCGCCCGCAGCCAGCGCGCCAGCCATACGCCGTCGCGACCGGCCTCAAAGCTGACCGCAATCCGGCTGATCTGCCGCCCGCTCCGCTCCGCTTCGCCCCGCCGTGAGCCTTCAGCCCACGGGCTTGTCCCGTGGGGCTGCCGCAGCCGGAGCAGCGCTGCCGGATCAGGTTCGAGCTTTTTGGCCGGGTGACGCTCGATCCCCGGCACGATCCCAGCAACCAGCCAACTCGACCGGCTCATCTCAATGACGGCGATCAGCGTGCTATCCTGGTCCAGAGCGGTGAGGCATCGGCTGAGATCATTGGCCTGTGGCATCGGGCACCCTCGTTGGTTCGATTGCAGCGACGATGGTGCCATGACCTCGCCGCTCGCCCCATAGCATCTCTGCCCCGGTCGGGGAGCGCCAGTTCCTCGACTACCGGTTGAGCGCAGACGGCGCCCTCGGCATCGCGCCGAAGAGTGTCCAGTGCACCAAGGCGCGCCTGTGTCAGATCACGCAACCGGGCGGTCAGCCTGGGGCAGATGATCGACGAGGCCAATGCCTACCTGACCGGATGGGTGACGTCCTTCCGTCACGCCCAGGCACACCGCCAGCTGCGCGGCCTGGATGGCTGGCGGCGCCGCAAGCTGCGCTGCGTGCGGCTCAAACAGTGCAAGCAGCCCGCGGGACGGCGCCAATTCCTCGCTCAAAACGGGGTCTCGCCGCGACCCGCTCGCGAGCTGGCCTCCTCCGGCCGCGGGTGGGGGTGTCTGGCTAATTCGCTGCAGGCGAAGATCGCCATCAACCGCGCTTGGTTCGGCCAACTCGGACTGCTCGATCCGACCGCCCGCCATGCCGCGCTCAATGCTCGGGCAAACCGCCGTGGTCCGTGGCCCGTACGCCCGGTGGTGTGCGAGGGGGGAACCGTGCGGAACCTCCCTACTCGATCTTTCCGATGAGGAAGCGCTTCGGAGAGGCATTACCGCCGCAACAATGGGGCAATTACGAAAACTGCCGCACTGTGGATACCGGACTTCGCCGGGAAGCGCGTGGGCTCTGCGCACGGGCGAGCTTGGCCAATCAATTGAATTACACCGCCGGGGTCTCAGACGAATGAGCCGTAGTTGAGTTCCTTCGCTCGCCCTCAGTTCGATACCTGGCCGAGGATTGCCTTCGCCGCGTACACAAAGGCGCTGGCGAGTTGACCGTCTTGCACTAGCTCGCCGATATGACAATTGAATGCAGCGCAAATTTTCGCAAGCTCGGCGAAATGAATATGCCGCGCGCCCGTCTCGATCCGGTGATAGGTCAGACGCGACATGCCGAGGACGCGCGCCGCCGCGTCCTGGGTTAGCCCCAAAGTGCGTCGCCGCCGTCGCAGCGCGGATCTGATGCATGCCTGCGCGTCTCCAATATCTTGTGTCCTCCCCTCGGATGATCTAGCGCCGAACAACCGCGCCTCGATGGCGGCACCTGAACGCGCGGATTTCGATCGATACTCCGATGAACGCGCGGTCCTCGAAATCGCCATCTAGTATGTGCTCCCTTCAGGTGCTTACGAGTACCAAATATTAGCGAAAATGTCAACATGATATTGCTCATGCCGCACACATATGACGTGGTCTTGACGATCTTGAAGGGAGCCCGGACGATGTCGTCCGGCAGCATCCCCGGAGCGCCCGATGGATTTTTCTTTATCCGATGACCTCACTAAGCTGAAGGATCGCACCGAGCGCTTTGTGCGCGAAGAGATCCTGTCTTACGAGAACAACGCGAGGCAGACGGCGCACGGGCCGGCCGAAGAGTTGCGCCGGGAGCTCGTCGGGCTCGGGCGCCGAGCGGGGCTGCTGAGCCCGCATGTCGGCCCGGAATGGGGCGGTCTCGGGCTCAATCACCGGGCACAGGCGGTGGTCTTCGAGGCGGCCGGCTACTCGCCGCTCGGGCCGGTCGCGCTCAACTGCTTCGCCCCCGACGAGGCCAACATGCATCTCCTCGAAAAGGTCGCCGAGCAGCACCAAAAGGAAGAGTGGCTGCGCCCGCTCGCCGCGGGCGAGATCCGCTCGTGCTTCATGATGACCGAGCCTGCGCCGGGGGCCGGCGCCGATCCCTCGATGCTGCAAACCACCGCGCGGCGCGCCGGCAACAGCACCGATTTCGTGATCGACGGCACCAAATGGCTGATCACCGGTGCGGCCGGCGCCGCCTTCGCGATCATCATGGCGAAAAACGACAGCGATGCGCTGGGACCGGCCGGCGCCACGATGTTCCTGGCGCCGATGAATGCCCCGGGGATCCACATCGAGCGGGTGCTCGACACCTTGGACCATTTCATGGCCGGCGGCCATGCGGTCATCCGGCTGGACGGGCTGAGGGTCCCCGAGAGTGCGGTGCTCGGGCAGGTCGGCGCCGGCTTTCGCTATGCCCAGGTGCGGCTTGCCCCGGCGCGGCTGACCCATTGCATGCGCTGGCTCGGCGCGGCGCGGCGCGCCCATGACATCGCCGCCGATTACGCACGGCGCCGGACCGCCTTCGGCAAGCCGTTGGGCGAGCACGAGGGGGTGGGCTTCATGCTCGCCGACAACGCAATGGACATCCACCAGAGCCGCCTCGTCATCTGGCACACCGCCTGGTTGCTCGACCAGGGCGAGCGCGGCACCCACGAATCGAGCATGGCCAAGGTGATCTGCTCGGAGGCGATCTGGCGCGTCGTCGACCGCAGCATGCAGATCCTGGGCGGCCTCGGCATCACCGACGACACGATCGTCGCCCGCCTCTTCCGCGACGTCCGCCCCTTCCGCATCTACGACGGCCCCTCCGAGGTCCATCGCTGGTCGATCGCCCGCCGCGTGCTGCGGGCGGAGCGGAAGCCGTAAGCCAGCCGACGCGACCAAACTGCCGGTTCGCGGAGACAGGTCTTACAAGAGGACGAGTGGCGATGGCAGGATCCGGGAACGCGCCCTTCTACGAAGACGATTTTGTCGCCTGGCTGGAGGATCAGGCGCAGCGCGCGCGGCGCGGCGAAACAGAAGGCCTCGATCTCGAAAATATCGCCGAGGAGCTCGAAGGCATGGCGCGCAGCGACCGGCGGGAAATCCGCAGCCGTCTCATCGTTCTGCTGACGCATCTGCTGACATGCTCCGCACGACCCGAGAGGCGTTCGTCAAGCCGGCTTGGGACGATCGACGAGCAACGAGACGGCATTGCGCAGCTGATCAAGGATAGTCCGAGCTTGCGAAACTATCCTGCCCGGATTCTCGACAATTGCTATCCGGCGGCACGTCGGAACGCGGCGAACCAAATGCGCCTCTCCCCTCAGGTCTTCCCGGAGCACTGCCCCTTCGGGGTAGAGGAGGTGCTGGATCCGCGTTGGTGCCCGGCCGAACCAAATCGCCTCACCAGCCTTCCGGCTGAGAGGATGTTCCCGGAGTTTACCCGCCGCGCGGCGTACTGCCTTCGGCAAGCCGTTGGGGAGCACGAGGGGGTGGGCTTCATACCCGCCGACAACGCGATGGACATCCACCACAGCCGCCTGGTGATTTGGCACGCCGCCTAGGTGCTCGACCAGGGCCAGCGCCGCACCCACGAATCGAGCTTGGTCAAGGTCATCTGCTCGGAGGCGATCTGGCGTCGTCGACCGCAGCATCAGATCTTGGGCGGGCTCGGCATCACCGACGACACGATCGTCGCCCGCCTCTTCCACGACGTCCGCCGCTTCCGCATCTACGATGGCACCTCCGAGGTCCACCGCTGGTCGATCGCCCGCCGCATGCTGCGCGCGGGCAGCGCGATTGCGTCCTGACGTTTTCTCGACATCGGTAATCCGCCGGTTCATCTCTCGTCGAGAGAGCTAGAAGTATTAACAAGCAGGTTAACGAGATCAACAATATTAACGACATTAACGACATTAACGACATTAACGAGAACATAGGTTAACAACAATTCTATGTAGAGCGTGACACGCTCCGTGCTAGTTTACATTCACGGGCGCCGGAGCCAATTGCGATGCGAATAGTCACCATTTTTCTTTGGGTTGTGCTGAGCACCGGGACCGCAGCAGCATTCGAGTGTACCAACGTGACACTGTCGTCGAGCTTCGTGATCTGCAGTGATCCTGAGTTAATGCGGTTGGCCGACGAGCGGCAGGAGGCGATCAACGAAGCCCGCGGGCGAGTTGGCGAACACCGGTGGCCCGCGCTGTGGGAAGACCAAAAATCCTGGGTTAGGTCCTACGCCATGGCTTGTGGGGTGCCGCCGGATCGGCCTCAGCCCCTTCCGATCTCAGCTTCGATCAAAGCTTGCTTCAAGCGGTCCGCCGCCGCGCGCATTGCGTACCTCCGGTCCTATGGCGTCGCCGCTGACAATGCCCCAGCGTCGCCATCGCCAGGGTCTGGACGCCAAAATCGGATCGGACCGAGCTTTGATTGCAGCACGGCTGGGTATCCGCTCGCCCTACTGATGTGTGCCGATGCTGAAATGTCCCGCCTCGATCTGCGTTTTGGGCAAGCGTATTGGGCGCTTTTCCAACAAATCGGCCCCTCGGGACAGCCCCAGCTGAAGGAAGAAGATCTTGCGTTCTTCGATCAGGTGCAGGCGCAGTGCGGGGTACCAAGATCTGGCCCGTTAACCGCCGAGGCATGGCAGTCGCGGAATTGCGTTGGGGACGCCTACGAAAAAATGCGACAGGCATGGGTCGGCCGGCTGAGGGGACCTGCTTACGAGGAAGCGGTCCGCTCGCCCGAAAAGCACGTCGCGCTACAGGACTTGCTTCAACAGATGGGATTTCTTCCGCCGGGCCCAACCGACGGGGTGTACGGTCGCGGCACTCGCGCCGCAATTGTGGCGTGGCAAACCACCCGCGGTCGGAATGTGACCGGCCTTCTTGGCAACTCAGACGCGCTCGCCCTCGAAAGCGAGGTTTCGACGGGACCTAAGGCCGCCGCCCGAGACGAAAACAGTACCGCGCCAAAGACCGCTCTCGCCGAACCGCGCACACGGCCACCCGCCGAACCGAAGCGGGCCGCTAGCGGAACCGCCTTTTCTATCAACAAGGCGGCCGAATTCCTGACTAATTACCACATGGTCAAGGGTTGCTCGTTGGTGCAAGTCCTGGTCGGCGGCATTTTGCATGACAGCGAGGTCGCCTTTACCGATGACAAGAACAACTTGGCGTTGGTGCGCGCACGCCTCACCAACGTCGAGCCCTTGCGATTTCGCGACGGCAAGGGGGGCATCCGTCCCGCTGACGGAGTGGTCGCACTCGGGTTCCCCTACTCCGGATTGCTGGCGACCAGCCCACAGGTCACGACCGGTGCTGTATCGGCCCTAGCCGGACTCCGTGACGACACTCGTTTTCTTCAGCTCACCGCTCCAATCCAACCGGGGAACAGCGGTGGCCCGCTACTTGACTTGAGCGGCAACGTGGTCGGCATCGTCTCTTCCCAAATCAGTGATTTGGCCATTGCGGAGGCGACTGGCTCATTACCTCAAAACATCAATTTCGCGATAAAGAGCGCGATAATCCTAGAGTTCCTGAACGCCCACCGCGTCGATTATTCGAGTGGCCAATCTGGAATCAAGCTGGATCCGGCGGATGTTGGAGAGACAGCGACGAAATCGACTGTATTGCTCGAATGCTATAAGTAGGCGGAGCCGTGGACGCGGGCTTTCCCCGCCAACTCGGTTAACGAAGGGTGTTTACCGGACTGGAGCGGAGTTCACATCGAAAGAGTGCTCGATACCCTGGACCATTTCATGGCCGGCGGCCATGCGGTCATTCGGCTCGACGGGCTGCGGGTGCCCGAGAGTGCGGTGCTCGGGCAGGTCGGCGCCGGTTTTCGCTATGCCCAGGTGCGGCTCGCCCCGGCGCGGCTGACCCATTGCATACGCTGGCTCGGCGCGGCGCGGCGCGGCCATGACATCGCCGCCGATTACGCACGGCGCCGGACCGCCTTCGGCAAGCCGTTGGGCGAGCACGAGGGGGTGGGCTTCATGCTCGCCGACAACGCAATGGACATCCACCAGAGCCGCCTCGTCATCTGGCACACCGCCTGGTTGCTCGACCAGGGCGAGCGCGGCACCCACGAATCGAGCATGGCCAAGGTGATCTGCTCGGAGGCGATCTGGCGCGTCGTCGACCGCAGCATGCAGATCCTGGGCGGCCTCGGCATCACCGACGACACGATCGTCGCCCGCCTCTTCCGCGACGTCCGCCCCTTCCGCATCTACGACGGCCCCTCCGAGGTCCAGCGCTGGTCGATCGCCCGCCGCGTCCTGCGGGCCGCCAACGCAGGAGCATAACGACGATGACGCCCGCCAGAGGGCCGATCTTGGGTCGGAGACACATCCCTGCTCTCCTGCTCAGCCACTTCTCCGCATTTGAGCTGGCACCTCAAGACGACAATGTCGCCTTCTGGGGGTATTTGCGTGGGACACGGGGGTCAGGTAATCATTAGGCGTTTCGCCCCGCGTGTTTCAAGTAAAACACGGGATGTGGCGGAGAATACACAAAGGTTAAGAGTTTTACTTTACGAATACTTAAGAAATGAGTTCATATTGGTCCTTACGCGGCTTTTGACACGCTGACCGGAACACGGAAGAACATAACATCTAAAAACGAGGGAGCCGCGCACATGACCACGGAAGGTACCATCGTCGTCGCCGCTGTTGCTCTCTGGTTCGCCCAAGGATGGTATCTAAACACTCGATTGGAGCGCCTTCGATTTGATCTTCGAACAATTCGACCGCCTGCGCCAATACCTCTATGAAATTTGCCCGCAGTTCGACGACGAGCGCCGGCTAATCGGAGAATTGTCGGAAGACACAATGAATTTTGCTGGCATGAACCACATGGAGTTGACGAAAGAAAAAAAGCAACAAGGAAGACGTATTCTCAATTCGCCGTTTTAGATGGGTCGGAGCGGCACATGAATCCTGCATGTAGCTCATCGACGTGGGTCGGAATGTTGTCGGCCCTTCTCACACCTCTAATTGCCATGATTGCCTCCTATATCGCGTTCCGCCAATGGAAAACTGCGCAGAACAGACTGAAGCTCGATCTATTCGACAAACGTTTTAGAATTCTGAGCCGATGATTTTCCAGAATCGATTTACGCGTCCATAAGATGGAACTCCGCCGGTTTTAACTCTGTAATGGCGTTAATTTTCCAGGAGGTTCGTTTCGCGACGTTTTCACCCTCACCGCTCCAGCCGACCAGCAGACGCTTGTGGCGCGGGCAATATGACCGGGCCGGGAGGGCCCGACCGACCATCTTGGCATTCCACCCCGTCACTGGGCTCCAAACTGTTGTTCAAAAAACCGGTAATATATCCCCCGCAACGCTGAGCGAATTGTACCGTCCCCGCCGCCCAATGCTCAGTCAATTCGCGAGGCTGATCAAAAACCGCAAACGGCACTCCCCGGCGGGCAAGGGCATTGCTTGACGCAGCACCGCGCCCGCCCGGATCGAAATCGTCCCCATGAAAAAAAAACAGCACCACCTCAGCCGTTTGGATATGTTCAAGCAACGGATAAAGTCGCGTCGCGTTCAAGCGCCAGCTGTCATAGTACTCGGAGAAATTGCCGAATGCCGCAGGGGCCGTGGCAATAACCGCATCTATCTTGTTACTCTGACCCGCGCCCATCAGGGCTATGAACGCGCCGAAGGATTGACCAGCGACAGCCACTTTGCGGTAACCTTCCTGCTTTAGTTTATTCACTTCCTCAACGAGACCGTGTGTCGATGCCGGCAGCGTGTCGCCGTCCCGCATGCGATCGAAGCGGTAGGTATCCCAACCGCCTTGGTGTAAATTCCAGACATAAGGCGGCGTCGGCGACTGCAAATCTTCTACCTCCTTACTGCGTCCGTGAGTCCAGACCACTGCCCCGATTGCTTTCTCGGGGCCGAATTGCGGCGTGGCGGGATACGCAGGAGCAAGGGCGATTTGGGCATGTGCGGCTGCAGCAAAAGCAAGAGCCATCCCGCTATTACCGATAAGCCAAGCGGCACGGGTAAAAGTATCGTGCACAGAATTTTTGCGCGCGTTGAACATTGTTAACGAGAATCGTCGCGTTTCTCTAAATGTAACGTGAAATAATACTTTTATGAAGCGGATTGTTGGTTAATTCCGCTGATGCCGCGCTCAAGGTCACTCGGAGGCGATCTGGCGCCTCGACGACCGCAGCATGCAGATCTTGGGCGGGCTCGGCATCACCTACGACACGATCCTCGCCCGCCCTTCCGCGACGTCCGTCCCTTCCATATGTGTGATAGGAGCATCGCTGATAGATCGCCCACCGGATGTTGCGGGCCGGAGGAGTAGGAGCATGACGACCATCGACGAAATTGCCGACGGGATCTATCGCATCTTCACCCCGGTCGCCATCCCCGGCGCCGGCAGCTTTTCGTTCAACCAATATCTGATCGCCGACGATCAGCCGCTGTTGTTTCACACGAGCCTGCGGCGGCTCTGCCCGCAGGTGCGTGGCGCTATCGCGCGTGTGATGCCGGTCGAGCGGCTGCGCTGGCTCGCGTTTTCTAATTTCGAGGCCGACGAATGCGGCGCGCTGAACGCGTTTCTGGCGCTGGCGTCGCAGGCCGAGCCGCTGTGCGGACGGATCGCTGCAATGGTGTCGGTAGGCGACTATGCCGACCGCCCGCCGCGGGCATTGGCTGACGGCGAGAGCGTGGCGCTCGGCCGGCACAGCGTGCAATGGCTTTCGACGCCGCATCGCCGCATGCCTGGGAATGTGGCTATCTGATGGAGACCGCGACGAAAACCCTGCTATGCGGCGACCTCTTCACCCAGGGCGGCTCGGGTCATCCGCCGGTCGTCGAAAGCAACATCCTCGAACCCAGTAAGGCGTTCCGCCACGAACTCGACTATTTCGCACGCAAAAGACACGCGCGGAATGCTCGAGCGGCTGGCAGACCTACGGCCGACGACGCTCGCCTGCATGCACGGCAGCGCCTGGCCCGGCGACGGCGCAGGCCTTTTGGGGGCGCTCGCCGACAGCGTCGAACAGGGCTCGGCCCCGTCCCACGATGCGCCGATCTGCTGCGCCTGACGGCCGCCGGGCGATGTACCGAACCTGGCGGCGCAATTGTTCCGCATGTGCTCGGGGTTGCCGTTGCCAGAATCACGCAAGCGACTGCCTGCTCGGCATCACCGACGACACGATCGTCGCCCGCCTCTTCCGCGACGTCCGCCCCTTCCGCATCTACGACGGCCCCTCCGAGGTGCATCGCTGGTCGATCGCCCGCCGCATGCTGCGCGCCGATCGAGGGGCTCGATCACGCCAAAGCATGGGCACCACAGAGGCGGGGAAGACAGCCGGCGCTTGGGGCGGTTGCAGATCGGCCGTCGCAGGGCGGCTGACGTCGCCTGATAGGCCGAGGGGTCTGACTCGCACGCCCGGCGTGCACGGTCGCACGGGCGGCAAGCTGACACATTGCCTTCCTCGCCGCCGGTCCTAACTCTTACGACACCAACTCACGCCCCGGCGCATTTGAAGGCTCAAAGGTCTCCCGACCTGGGGCTTTAAGGTCTGGCTTCCGATGATATCAAACCCGGCAATGGTTCTTCTGCGCCTGGCGGCTCTCCTCCTCGCCGTCGGATCGTGGCATTCGCCGCGGAGCCTCGCAGCCGACGCGCCGCCGGCGGTAACGGTCAGCCAGCCGATCCAGCGCGAGCTCGTCGAGTGGGACGAATACACCGGGCAGTTCGCCGCCACGGAATATGTCGAGATCCGCGCCCGAGTCAGCGGTTACCTGACCGAAATCCATTTCGAGGACGGACAGCTGGTGAAAGAGGGCGATCTGTTGTTCGTCATCGATCCGCGGCCCTATGAGGCGACGCTCGCGGCTGCGCGGGCGCAGCTCGCCCAAGGCGAGGCGCAGGTCGAACTCGCAACTCGGCAGCTCGGGCGCACCGCCGAATTGCGCAAGAAGGATTTCGAGCCGGCCAGCACCTACGACCAGCGGGTGTCTGACCTCAAGATCGCGACCGCCGCCGTCCAATCCGCCAAGGCGGCGATCCGCTCGGCCGAGCTCAATGTCGGGTTCACCCGGATAACGGCACCGCTGACCGGGCGTATCAGCAACCACCAGGTCAGCATCGGGAATCTGATCAGCGGCGGCGACGCCGCCACGACGCCGGCGCTGACGACGATCGTGTCGCTCGACCCGATCTACTTCTATTTCGACATGAGCGAGGGCGATTATCTCGCCTATCAGCGGGCGACCGCCGCCGGCATGCTTAACGAGGCAAGGGAGACCACACCGCCGGTTTTTGCGCATCTGGCCGACGAGACGGAGTGGCCATGGAAAGGCCAGCTCAATTTCCTCGACAATCAGGTGGACCGCGGCGCCGGGACGATCCGCGCCCGGGCTACCTTTGCGAACCCGGATTATTTCCTCACTCCCGGGCAGTTTGGCCGGATCCGCATCCCGGCCTCCCAGCAATACGTCGCGATCCTGATCCCTGACGGCGCCATCGTGACCGATCAATCGCGCAAGGTGGTGATGACCGTGAAAGAGGACGGCACGGTCGAGCCAAAGGTCGTGCGCCCGGGTCCGATAACCGATGACGGCCTCCGCATCATCCGCTCCGGCCTCGAGCCGAGCGATCGTGTCATCATCAACGGGCTAGTGCGGGCGCGGCCCGGCGGCAAGGTCACGCCGCAACCCGGACAGATCGAGACGGCAACTCGTCGTTGAGCAGACAGTCTGCATGAACCTGTCGCATTTCTTTGTCGACCGACCGATCTTCGCGACGGTTCTATCGGTCTTTGTAATTATTATCGGCGCGGCCGCCTATTTCACGCTGCCGGTCGCCCAATACCCGGAGATCGCGCCGCCGACGATTGTCGTCAGCGCCAGTTATCCCGGGGCTTCCGCTGAAGTCGTCAGCGATACGGTCTCGACGCCGCTCGAGCAGGAAATCAACGGCGTCGAGAACATGCTTTACATGAACAGCCAGGCGACGGCCGACGGCAATCTGCAACTCACCATCACCTTTGCACTCGGCACCGACCTCGACATCTCGCAGGTCCTCGTCCAGAACCGCGTCTCGATAGCCGAGCCGAAACTGCCCGAAGAGGTGCGACGGCTCGGCATCACGGTAAAGAAGAACTCGCCCGACATGCTGATGGTGATCCACTTGAGCTCACCGGACGCGTCGCGCGACCAGCTCTACATCTCGAATTACGCGACGCTGCAGGTGAAGGATGTGCTGGCGCGGCTCGACGGCGTCGGCGACGTGCGGATCTTTGGCGCGCGCGATTATGCGATGCGGATCTGGCTCGATCCCGACAAGGTCGCGGCGCGCAACTTGACCGCCGGCGAGATCGTCGCGGCCCTCCAGGCGCAGAATGTCCAAGTCGCCTCAGGCGTCCTCAATCAGCCGCCGACCGCAAGCCCCGGCGCTTTTCAGCTGAATGTCGAGACGTTGGGACGCCTCGTCGACCCGCGCCAGTTCGCCAACATCGTTGTCAGGAACGACCCGAACGGGCGGGTCACGCGCGTCCGCGATGTCGGCCGGGTCGAGCTCGGCGCCCAGGATTATAGCGCCAACGCTTATCTCGACGAGCGGCAAGCCGTGGCGATGCTGATTTTCCAGCGTCCGGGCTCGAACGCGCTGGCGGCCGCCGATCGCATCAAGGCGACGATGCAGGAGCTGGCGCGCAGCTTCCCCAGCGGCCTTCGCTACGACATCGTCTACAACCCGACCGAGTTCATCGCCGAATCGGTCCACGAAGTGCAGAAGACGATCTTCGAGGCGGTGATCCTCGTCGTCATCGTCGTCATTCTGTTCCTGCAGACTTGGCGCGCCTCGATTATCCCGATCGTCGCAATCCCGGTGTCATTGATCGGCGCCTTCGCTGTACTCGCCGCCTTCGGCTTTTCACTCAACAACCTTTCGCTGTTCGGGCTCGTGCTGGCGATCGGCATCGTCGTCGACGACGCGATCGTCGTCGTCGAGAATGTCGAGCGCAATCTGCGGCTTGGGATGAGCCCCAAGGAGGCGGCGCACCGCACGATGGACGAGGTCGGCGGGGCGCTGATCGCCATCGCCCTGGTGCTCTCCGCGGTGTTTATTCCGGCGGCCTTCATCCCGGGGATATCGGGCCAGTTTTTCCGCCAGTTCGCGATCACGATCGCTTCTGCGACGATCATTTCGTGCCTCTGCTCGCTGACCCTGAGCCCGGCGCTCTGTGCCCTCCTCTTCAAGCCCCATCAGGAGCACGCGGGCCGCGGATCGGCGCTGGCCCGCCCGATCACCACTTTCTTCAGTGGCTTCAACTACGCCTTTGACAAGGTGTCGGCCGGCTACGGCGCATTGACCCGACGGCTGTTGCGCATCGCGGTGTTGGCTCTCGTCGTCTATGCCGGGCTTATCGGGCTGACCGGCTGGCAGTTTGTGCGGGCTCCCACCGGCTTTATCCCCAACCAGGATCAGGGATATCTGATCACCGTCACACAGCTGCCGCCCGGCGCCTCGCTCGCCCGCACCGACGCCGTGGTACGACACACGGCGCAAATCCTGCGCGATACGCCAGGGGTTGCACATGCCGTGCAGTTTGCCGGGTTCGACGGCGCGACCTTTACCAATGCGCCGAATGCGGGTGCGATTTTCTCACCTCTCCAGCCCTTTCAAGAGCGTGTCGCGAAGGGGCTCAGTGCCGATCATATCCTGGCCGATCTACGCAAGCGGCTGGCCGATGTTCAGGATGCCTTTATCATCACGATCGCGCCGCCGCCGGTGCGCGGCATCGGCACCGCCGGCGGCTTCAAGATGATGGTGCAGGACAAGCGCGGCCGCGGTTTGCCGGCGCTCGAAGCAGCAACGCAGGAGATCGTGACCACGGCCAACCAGACCCCGGGCCTCGTCGGGGCCTTCTCGCTGTTCAACACGCGGACACCCAAGGTCTATGCCGACATCGATCGGGTCCGCGCCGAGATGCTCGAGGTCCCGGCCAACCGCGTTTTCGAGACGTTGCAGGTCTATCTCGGCTCGGCTTATGTTAACGATTTCAACTATCTCGGCCGAACCTACCGGGTGACGGCGCAGGCCGACGCTCCGTTTCGAGACGACATCCACGACATTGTCAATCTGAAGACACGGAACGACAGGGGCCAGATGGTGCCGATCGGCTCGGTCGCCGAGTTCCGCAACATCACCGGCCCATACCGCGTCCCGCGCTACAATCTTTACCCGGCCGCCGAGGTCCAGGGCAGCACATTGCCCGGCTACTCCACCGGCTACGCGCTGGCGGCGATGGAGCAGCTCGCCGCAGACCGGCTGCCCGACGGCTTCAGCTTCGAGTGGACCGATCTCGCCTACCAGCAGAAACTCGCCGGCAATACCGGCCTGCTCGTCTTCGGCGCCTCTATCGTCTTCGTTTTTCTCGTGCTGGCTGCGCAATACGAGAGCTGGAGCTTGCCGCTGGCAGTGATTCTGATCGTACCTATGTGCCTGCTCGCTGCGGTCAGCGGGCTCTTGTTGCGCGGGATGGACGTCAACATCCTGGCGCAGGTCGGGTTTGTCGTGCTGGTCGGGCTCGCTGCCAAAAACGCAATCTTGATCGTCGAGTTCGCGCGCCAAGCCGAGGAGGAGGGCAAGGACCGGTTCGAAGCCGCCGAGCAGGCAGCGCGCACGCGGCTTCGACCTATTCTGATGACCTCCTTCGCGTTTATCCTAGGTGTCGTGCCATTGGCGGTCGCCACCGGTGCCGGCGCAGAGATGCGCCAATCGCTCGGCACCGCCGTCTTCTTCGGCATGCTCGGCGTCACCGGGTTCGGGCTCGTCTTCACGCCGGTTTTCTATGTTGTTGTTCGCGGGCTATTCGGCGCGCGAAAGAAGCTGGCAACCTTCAGCTCTCAGCCGTCGGCAAAAACCGCCGAGTAGCCGTTTGCTGGGATCGCTCCATTGGGACGTCCCTCGTCGTCCCGTACCGCAGAATGTCGATCGATGCCCGTTAACCCTGCTATGACAATCTTCCGCATCCTCACCTGGTGTTGCGTCATTCTGCTCACGGTCCTGTCGCTGCTGCCGGGGCGAGCCCTCGACGAGCTGTCGTTGACGCCGGTGCTCACGATGTTAAAGACCCTTATCCCCGCTCCACTCGAGCATTTCATCGCCTATGCCGGGTCGGCGGCAATCACAGTGGGGGGCTACGGCCCGAGCAAAGGCAGCGTGCGGATCATCGGCGCTCTTTGCCTGCTCGCCGGAATCCTCGAGTACGTCCGGCACTTCTCACCGGGACGGCATCCGTCGATCGAGGATTTCGCAGGGTCGGCGCTCGGAGCTTTGTGCGGCGGGCTCGTCGTCATCCTCTTTCGCTCTCGTCGGTCGGATCAGCCGCGCTGAGCGGAAAAGCGCGCGCAAGGCGCTTTGTCCCGAATCGGCGCACCACCACGGCCCGTACTAACCAAAATTACATAATCGGAAATTAGACTTGATGAATTGGATGCGGTGGACACCGCAGGCGACGCGAAAGGTAAAGTGTGATGGCTGATTTTCCCGCGGACTTCCAAGGCGAGGCTTCCACTTGGCGCCAGAGGCGCGAACCGACGAAACTGGAATGCGGGCTGCTCGGAGCTTTAACCGCAACGATCGTCCTGGGGGTCCTGTTCTGGCTCGGTGTGCAGCTGTCGATACTCGGGCTGATTGTTCAAATCACCTGATCCACAGTGAGAGCTGCCTCCCCCGGCGGGGCGGCTAGACCCACCGCAGGTGGTGCGCGGAATCCCACCGTGGGCAAAACTTCGATCTGGGCCCAATGGTCGATCATCATCTCCGTCGTATTGCTTAGCCCGCTGATCGTCCTATTCACCGCTGGCGTCATGGGCTGGCTTGTGGTCTCGCCGACCGCAGGGCCGCCGTTGGGCTCGCGCCCGATCCGGGGTTGAGCAGGAAGGTTCGCGGCTCGGACGCAAGCGGCCTTCGCCACGCGCTAGAGCATCTCCCACAACTCGCGGATCTGCCGCCGCTGACGTGCATTGGGCAATTTGCCCAATCCGGCAGCGAGATTGTCTTTCATGTGCTCGGGATTGCCGGTCGCGGGGATCACGCAGGTGATCGCGGGCTCGGCGAGGACGTATTTCAGGAACAACTGCGCCCAGCTTGCGCAGTCGCATTCACCTGCCCATTCGGGGAGTGGGCGCCCGTGCACCCGGCGAAACAGATCACCGCGCTCCAGCGGCTGGTTGACGATGACCGCGACGCCGCGCGCCGCGGCGACGGGCAATATCTCGGTCTCGGCCGCGCGGGTCGCGAGCGAATAGCCAAGCTGGACGAAGTCGATGTCGGGCTCGCCGGCGAGGATGCGCGCCAGCTCCCTCAGCGCCCCGGTCGTATAATGGGTGATGCCGATATGGCGGATCCGGCCCTCCTCCTTCATCCGCCGCAGGCTCGCCAGATGCGCGCGCCAATCCACCAGATTGTGGATTTGCATCAAGTCGATGACCTCCGAGCGCAGCAGCTGGCTCGAATGCCGCATCTGCTCAAGCCCGCGCTCGCGGCCCGTCGTCCACACCTTGGTCGCGAGAAAGGCGCGAGGAGGTCCCTTCAGTTCGGCCAGAAGATCGCCGGCGACCGCCTCAGCGCGGCCATACATCGGTGAGCTGTCGATCATCCGGCCGCCGGCATCGAGGAGCAGCCGCAGAACTTCGCGCAGCGGGGGCCTGACTGCAGCATCGGCGCCGACATCGAAGGCTCGCCAAGTGCCGAGGCCGATCACCGGCATTGCTTCTCCAGTCGACGGGATCGGACGGGTCAGCATCAGCGCGGCGGCGTCGGCGCCTCTCGCCCGGCGCGGTCGAACTCCTGGAAGAGCGCGTCGCGCACGGTATCGAGATCGAGGCCGTGCTCGGCGATCAGCGGGCTCGTCTCGACGATGATGTCGTCGATATCGCCGATCAATTTGAGCCGCTTGTAGAGATCTTCGGCCTGCAGGCCCAGCCCTTCACCGAGAATTTCCATAAAGTTGACGACTTCGAAGCTTCGTCCGTCGCCGACGGCGCACAGCTCGCGATGGCAAGCACGGTAGATCGTCGCGAGGGTCGTCACCCCGGCATCGGCTACTGCAGCGAGTTCGTGCTCGACCAATTCTCGCTTGAAGTCCGGCAGTACCGCCAGGCTGTTCGCCTGTGTGCCGACGCGCGGGACATCGATTTCAACGAGCTCGACGCCAGGAACGATCGACAGCAACTTGCGCACCGCCGCCTGCACGGCGGGCAATACCGGCCGCTCGTGCAATGCCACGCGCTTCGCGACCCGGTGCTTCATCAGCGGGGCGAGGGTCTCGGCGTGATCGGCCAGAAACACCAGAAACGGGTTCAAATCGAACGGGCGCGCGCCGAAACGGGTCTCATAGCTCGGCAGCGCCACTTCGCCGATCTGCACTTGGCAGCTCGGGCACCACGACAGCACGGTCGAGGTTCCCGCCGCGGCGAGCCCCTCGATCGTCGCATACCCGACCCGCCCGGTGTTGGCGAAATCGCCTTCGCGGAACTGGTAGACGCCGCAGCATTGGCCGGGGCCGCCCATAACCTCGTAGTCGACCCCGAGGAGATCGAGGGTATCGAGACATAGCAACGCAATGTGCGGGGTTTTTAAGATGTTGCAGCCAGTGTAGAAGACGACATCGGGCGGGCTTTGGCGCGGTGCTGTGGACTGACCTCTGACGCGAGCCAGGGTCTCGGGCGGCAATTGTAGCCGTGACAGGATCCGCACCCCGCGGCTCATCGTCTGGAAGCCTTGGCGCCAGCGTGTATTGAGCGGCTTGCCGCCGGCCTGCTTCCGGGCGAAGCCGCGGGCGAGCTGCACCATAAAGCGCGCATTGATGCCTTCGGGGCAGGCGGGGATGCAGCTGCCGCTGCCGCTGCACACCGAGGCCCAGCGTGCCGCCTCCGCGGTCCCGCTGCCGCCGGTGATCAGATCGACGATGCCGCCCGTGATTTCCGTCGCATCGGCCTCGCCGAGCCCGGCTGGGGCTGCCATCGGGCAGGCGCGAAAGCAGTCGCCGCAGCGCGTACAAGCGTCGGCAATAGCCTCGCCGCGCGCTCTGAAGTCCTCGAGATATCCGGCTCCCGCGGCGATTTCGGTCATGCTTCTTTCACCGATGGCTGCTGGCGTCCCCTATCGGGTACACCACTTCTGCCGAAAAGCGAGGACTTCTGCGGGTTTCAGGACGCCCACCTCTAGCTTAGTGTACCGGTCGGTGTACACCGGCGCAACCACGGTCTTCCCGACACAGCCCCACCGGGTGTCCCTTGTGGGGCCGTGCCCGAGCGGGGACAAGATCTCGCGGTCGCGGCAGTTTTCATTGGGGGTATTTTTTTGATCCTCGATCACTGCGCTCTGTTGGTTCGAGATCTCCAACTCGCGGTGTTTCGTAATCTTAGTTCGAGAAGCGACGGACTTGTTGCTCCCGCAGGAACAGGAACTCCCTCTGATGGCTCTGCGGTTTTTCAATCCTCGATCCACGCTCCGTCCGCCGGTCGAAGCTTCGCGACAAGATCACCGGGAACGGCATCACCGCTGAACGCCTGGCGGGCGGAGACCTCCGTATTCGGTCAACCTGAACAACACGCGGATTCACCGGTGGTTGGGAGAAAGGGCGAGGGGGTCGCGCAGTGTGAAGAATTTATCGAGCGCTCGAAGTCGGAGGGGAACGCGGGGCGCCTGTCGTTCCCCACGCCGCAAGCTCGGTCTCACCTGCCGCCGGCCATCGGGCCCGCATACACGGGAATTATACACAAGCGACAGCGGAGCAAGGCAAGCAAAGCAGGCTAGGGGCCGAAAACGGCCTTATCAGTCAAAGCTCTACTGGTTGGAGGCCGGAAGCGGAATCGAACCGCTGTACGAGGATTTGCAGTCCTCTGCATAGCCACTCTGCCATCCGGCCGGCAAGGGCAGCCATATAGGAGCCCGCACCGACGAGGGTCAAGCGTGGCGGTTCCGGGACTCGCGCACGTCCACGCTTGCTGTTGCCGCCGGCGGATAGGCCCCATATATTTGACGGATCCCCTTGCGCAATAAAGAGTCTCACAATGGCGCGCGTTACCGTCGAAGATTGTGTTCTCAAAGTTCCGAATCGATTCGAGCTGGTCCTGCTCGCGGCGCAGCGTGCCCGCGAAATCACCTCAGGCGCTCCGCTGACCCTCGACCGCGATGACGACAAGAACCCGGTGATCGCACTTCGCGAAATCGCTGAGGAGACGGTCGGGCTCGAACACCTTAGAGGTTCGGTGGTGCGTGGCATGCAGAAGCATGTCGAGATCGACGAGCCCGAGGAGGCTCATGAGCTTGAGCTCGACACGGCGTTATTCGGGATCACCGCGCGCCCGAGCGCGGAATTCGAGAACGAGACCGCCGAAGGGACGGAGGACCTCGAAGACGACGAGGCAGTTATCGAGGAGGAATCCCTCGAAGAGGATTTGGCCGAAGACATTCTTGGAGCGGAGGAGGAGGTTGATCTCGGGGATGGTCCCGAGCGCGAGTTGCCGGGCGATTTTGACGAGGAGCTATAACCCCGGGAGCCGCAATCGGCCTTGGGGCGTAGCGCCGCTGATGCAGAAGTTGCTGCCCGCGCGCCGTGCCGGTGACGGCAAGCGAGGCGAAGAGCGGGAACTATCCCCATGATGCGGCAATTCGAGCTGGCAGAGCTCGTCAAGTCCTACGATCCCAATGCGGACGAGGACGCGCTCAATCGCGCTTACGTCTATTCGATGAAAGCACACGGCGCGCAACTGCGTGATTCGGGCGACCCATATTTTTCTCATCCAATCGAGGTCGCGGGCATCCTCGCCCAGATGAAGCTCGACACTGCCTCGATCGTGACCGGTTTGCTGCACGACACGGTCGAAGACACCGTCGCGACCCTCGACGATATCGAGCACGTGTTCGGCTCCGAGACGGCTCGCCTCGTCGATGGCGTGACCAAGCTGTCACGGATCGAGCTGCAATCCGACCAAACCAAGCAGGCAGAGAATTTCCGCAAGCTCGTCCTCGCGATGTCCGAGGACATTCGCGTGCTGCTGGTCAAACTTGCCGACCGCTTGCACAACATGCAGACCTTGCGGTTCATCAAGAGCGACGAACGGCGCCGGCGGATCGCCCGCGAGACGATGGACATCTATGCCCCGCTGGCGGAGCGCCTCGGCATGCATAGGATGAAGGACGAGCTAGAGGATCTCGCCTTCGCCGAGCTTCACGCCGATGCCCGCGCCAGCATTCGCGCGCGGCTCGATTTTCTGCGTGACAAGGGTGCCACTGTGGTGCCGCGCATCCTCACGGAGCTCGACCGCAGGCTCGAAGAGGGCGGGCTCACTGGTGCCGCTGCTTCGGGTCGCGAAAAGTCGTCTTATTCAATCTGGCGCAAGATGCAGCGCAAAAACGTCGCCTTCGAGCAGCTCTCGGACGTGATGGCGTTTCGCATCCTCGTCGACGACATCGGCGATTGCTACCACGCCCTCGGCATCATCCATTCCGCCTACCATGTGGTGCCCGGCCGGTTCAAAGACTACGTCTCGACCCCCAAGCCGAATAATTACCGCTCGCTGCACACCGGCGTCATCGGTCCCGAGCAGCAGCGCATCGAGGTGCAGATCCGGACCCGCGAGATGCACGAGATCGCCGAACTAGGCGTCGCCGCGCATTGGAGTTACAAGCAGGGCGCGGGCAAGACCGAGGGACCGCAATATCGCTGGCTGCGCGAGCTCTTGGACATCCTCGATCACGCCTCGGGGCCCGAAGAGTTCCTCGAGCACACCAAGCTCGATATGTTCCAGGACCAAGTCTTCGCCTTTACCCCCAAGGGCGATCTGATCGCGCTTCCGCGCGGCGCCACGCCCGTCGATTTCGCCTATGCGGTGCATTCCGAGATCGGCGACCGATGCGTCGGTGCGAAGATCAACAGCCGAATGGTGCCGCTGCGCAGCGAGCTGCACAACGGCGATCAGGTCGAGATCATCACCTCGAAGGCGCAGACGCCGTCGCCGACCTGGGAGCGTTTTGTCGTCACCGGGAAGGCCCGCGCCCGCATCCGTCGTTTCATCCGTACCCAGCAGCGCTCCCAGTATCTCGATCTCGGGCGGGCGATCGTGCAAAAGGCGTTCCGCCAGGAGGGCCAGGAGTTCTCGGAGCGGCCGATCGAGGCGATAGTCAGGAACTTCAACTGCGCCTCGGTCGAGGATCTCTATGTCGCGGTCGGCCAGGGTCTCGTTACCGGGCGCGCGGTGGCCAACGCCGCCTTTCCGCAACCCCAGGAAGCCAAGGGCAAAGTCGTCTCGCTGGCTCGGGCGCGACGCAAGGCGAAGCGCAACGAGACAGCGGTGCCGATCCGCGGCCTGATCCCCGGCATGGCGCTGCACTTCGCGGGCTGTTGCCACCCGCTGCCGGGAGACCGCATCGTCGGCATCGTGACCACGGGCAAGGGTGTGACGATCCACACGATCGACTGTGACACGCTCGAAAGCTTCGCCGAGACACCGGAGCGTTGGCTCGACGTTGCCTGGGGGGGCAGCGAGGCCGATGCAGTCCATGTCGGCCGCGTCAACGTCACGATCGCCAACGAACCCGGCAATCTCGGCAGCCTGACCACTGTAATCGGCAAGCAGGGCGGCAATATCAGCAATTTGAAGATCACCAACCGCTCGCTCGACTTCTTCGAGATCATGATCGATATCGAGGTCGGCGATGTGAAGCACTTGACAACGATCATCGCGGCATTGCGGGCGAACCCGGTCATCAACTCGGTTGAACGAGCACGCGGCTGATGCCCGCGGCCGCAAGGCGAAGCCTGCTCAATCGTCATTGCTTCGCTTCGCTCGCAATGGCGTCACCCGTCATTGCGAGGAGCGCCGCGACGAGGCTATCTCGCGCTGGCGGTCTCTCGTGATGATCCTCGGTCTCGGCAGCGATCTGATCGACATCCGCCGCATCGAGCAGGTGATCGAGCGATTCGGAGACCGCTTTCTCGATCGTATCTTTACCGACGTTGAACGCCGGAAATGCGACCGCCGCGCGAATCGGGCGGCGAGCTATGCCCGCCGGTTCGCCGCCAAGGAAGCTTGCGCGAAGGCGCTGGGGACGGGCTTCCGGTTTGGCGTATTCTGGCACGACCTAGGGGTGGTCAACCGGCCGTCCGGGCAGCCAACGATGCGGCTGACCGGCGGAGCGCTGCGCCGACTGGGGGAGATCACCCCGACCGGGATGATGGCGCGCCTGGATGTCACGCTGACCGATGAGCCGCCGATCGCCCAAGCGGTCGTGATCATCACTGCCGTGCCCGAGCGCACCGGCTAAACTCCAAGAATTTTTTTCGATGGGCGCGGCTTGACTCACGACTCGCCCGGCTTGATCTTGCCCCCACTCCGGCCCACAAGGTAATCCATGAAAGCTAATTCTGCGCGCACCGGCATCACCAAGAAAAAGTCTTCCGGTGGCGTCGTCGACACTATTAAGACCGTCGTTTACGCTGTTCTGATAGCCCTTGTCGTCCGTACGGTCGCTTATGAGCCGTTCAATATTCCATCCGGATCGATGGTGCCGACGTTGTTGATCGGCGACTACTTGTTCGTCTCGAAATTCTCCTACGGGTACAGCCGCTACTCGCTGCCTCTCGGGTTGCCGTTGTTCTCCGGGCGGATATTGTTCCATACCCCCGAGCGCGGTGACGTAACGGTTTTCAAATTACCGACTGATAATTCGACCGACTACATCAAGCGGGTAATCGGTCTGCCTGGCGACCATATACAAATGAAAAACGGGATCCTTTACATCAACGACCAGCCTTGTCCGCGCAAGCGTATCGAGGATTATCTCTATCGCGAAGGCAACGGGGCGGTCATACCGCTCGCCCAGTACATTGAAACCTTGCCGAATGGGCGGCAACATCTGATCATTAAAATGGGCGATAACGGACCCCTCGACAATACCCAGGTCTATAATGTACCGCCGGGTGAATACTTCATGATGGGCGATAATCGCGACAACTCGCAAGATAGCCGTGTGCTTTCGGCCGTCGGGTATGTGCCGGCGGAGAATTTGGTCGGGCGAGCCGAGTTCATCTTTTTCTCGATTGAACCGTCGGGGTGGAAGTTTTGGCAATGGCCGTTCGCGATCCGCTACAGGCGGCTGTTTCACGGCGTGAACTGACGTGTCCGCGGCGGACCTGCAAGAAATTATCGGCTACGAGTTCGCCCGCCGCGAGTTGTTCCAAGAGGCCCTGACTCATCCCGGCGCGCTCGTCGCCCAGCGCCGCGGTCAGCGTCGAAAGCTCGGCAAGCGTAGCTACGAGCGTCTCGAATTCCTCGGTGACCGCGTCCTCGGTCTCGTGGTCGCCGATCTTTTGTGGCAGCGGTTTGAAGACGAGCCCGAGGGCGATCTTACCCGCAGGCATACGCATCTCGTGCGGCGCGAATCGTTGGCGCGCGTCGCCGAAGCGATCGATCTGGGTCCGCATCTGGTCCTGTCGCGGGCCGAGGCGGCGGCAGGGGCTGCTGGCAATCCCGGAATTCTTGCCGATGCTTGTGAAGCCCTAATCGCAGCGATCTTTGTCGATGGCGGGTTCGCGGCAGCCTCGTCATTCGTGCGGCGGTTCTGGGAACCGCTGATCGACGAGATGGAGGAGCCGCCGCGCGACCCCAAGACGGCGCTTCAGGAGTGGGCGCAAGCGCGCGGCCTGGCACTCCCCGCCTACGAACTTGTGTCGACCAGCGGCCCCGATCATTCGCCGCTCTTCACGGTAGCCGCGAGTGTCGCGGGCGGAGATCGTGCCACCGCGACCGCCTCCTCGAAGCGCCTTGCCGAAGCGAGGGCGGCCGCGAGCCTGCTCGATCGGCTAATAACGGCACCCCACTAGAAACCGGCGATCAGGGAGCCGGCGAGCACCCCGAGCACCCGCCGATTTCAGCTGCGCCTGCCGGAGCGGCATTTTGTTTCGCGCGGTACGCTAGCGCTGATCCTTCCTTCCCTGAAAATTCAGGCGAAATACAGGCAAGTGCCCAACCTGAAGTATTGCCCTCTAGGAGCAGTCGGATGCAAACCGGCACGCGCCGGCCACCGGCAATCCCATGTGCGTCAGGTCACCCCGCCATCGGTAATAAATACGGCACCATGTACCATATTGTTGCGATATTATCAATATCTCGGCTAACGCCCACAGCTCTCTATCTATCCAGGCAGCGTCGCGTGGAAGCGGAGCCGGACATAATCGGCGATCCAGGTTCCCGTCTCGTCCATCAGGACCGGCCGCAACAGCTCGGCCACCTCGGCACGGGCCGGCGATCGGTCTGCCGCCGGCAAGGCGCCGAAGAAAGCGCCAGCGAAGGTGTCCAGCCAGCGCTCGATCGAAGTCGGCAGCACCGTCGGGCGGGGGACGATGCGAATGTCCTCGACCGTAAAGCCGGCCTCCTCCAGCTTTCTGCGATAGGCGGCCGCGGACGGAAAATACCAGGGGTTGACCCGGTGGGCTTCGACCCCATGCCGAGCGAGAACGGCGCTTAACGCAACGACGATCGCCGCGGTGTTGTTGTGGCCGCCCATCTCGCCGACAAATCGGCCTCCCGGCTTGAGCGCCCGGCGGACGCCGACGAGGACTGCCTCCGGAGGCCGCATCCAATGCAGTGCGGCGTTCGAGAATATCGCGTCGAACTCGCGGTCGAAGGACAGATTTTGGCCAGGCATCATCCGGGCGTCGATGCCGCGGGCGCGGGCCGCCGCGACCATGTCGGGCGCGGCGTCGACGGCAACTATCGTAGCGCAAGCGGCGGCGATCTTTTCCGTCAGGACCCCATCGCCACAGCCGAGATCGAGAATGCGCTCCCCCGCTGCCGGCGCGAGCAACTCGAGCGCGGGGACCCCGAGAGCCGGCACGAAATGGGCGGTTTCGGCGTAGCGCCGGGCCGACCAGTGTTGCTCGGCGACATCGGCCACCCTCATGCCTCCGCCCGCTCGGCTCGGCGCGCCTCGGACTGCCGTCGAATCTCAGAGAGAGTCGTACGCGTTGTGATCAACTCCGGATCCATCCGGAGCTCGATGATTGCTGGGCCCTTGCGCGAGGCTGCCTCTTCGAAAGCCGGCGCAAACTCTTCGGTCCGCGCGACCGAGGCACCGAAGGCGCCATAGGCTCGCGCCAAGGCGACAAAATCCGGGTTCTTGAGGGCCGTTCCGACGACCCGGCCCGGAAAGCGGCGCTCCTGATGCATGCGGATCGTGCCGTACATCGCGTTGTTGAACACCAGAATGATCGGGCCGGTCTCTTCGAGCATCGCGGTCGCCAACTCCTGCCCGGTCATCATGAAGCCGCCATCGCCGCAAAAACCGACCACCAGACGGTCGGGATGGATGAGCTTGGCCGCGACCGCGGCAGGCACGCCGTAGCCCATGGCGCCGCTGGTCGGCCCGAGCTGGCGTCCCGGTCGGCGATACTGCAGAAAGCGGTTCGGCCAGCCGCTGAAATTGCCGGCGTCGCTGGTCACGATCGCATCGTCGGGGAGCCGCTCGCGCAGCCATCCCATGATCGCGGCGAGATCGAGCGGACCATCGGCTGGGGAAGGGATCAGCCCAGCCTCGTATTCCGCCCGTGCCCCTTCGCGCCAGCCCGACCAGCGTCCCGCTGCGACCGGCGTCAGCGCCGCGACAGCGGCGGCGAATTCGGCCATGCCGGACTGGATCGCCAGGGTCGGGCGAAATACGCGCCCCAGCTCCTCGGCAGCGGGATGCACGTGGATCAGCACCTTGCCGGGCTCGGGGATCCCGAGCAACGAGTAGGATTGCGACGTGATTTCGCCAATCCGCGCCCCGACCGCGAGCAGCAGATCGGCCTCCTTGATCCGTGCCACGAGGGCTGGGCTCGCACCGGTACCGAGATCGCCGACAAAGCACGCTATGCGATTGTCGACGATGTCCTGGCGGCGAAACGAGCAGCAGACCGGCAGATCGTTTGCCCGGGCGAAGCTCGTGATGTCGCGGCAGGCCACGTCGCTCCAGCCGCTGCCGCCGACCAGCATCATCGGCCGCTCTCCGCCGGCAAGGAGCCGGCGCAACTCGGTGAGGTCGTCTATTCCGGGATGGGCGCGGACCGGGCGGTAGGGCCCGGTCACAGGGGCGATACGGCAATCGCGCAGCATGTCCTCGGGAAGCGCTAGGACTACAGGGCCCGGTCGGCCGGACGTCGCGACCTGGAATGCCTGGTTGACCAGCTCGGGCACCCGCTCTGCCAGGTCGATCTGCGCGACCCATTTGGCGAGCGGGGCGAACATCTTGCGGAAATCAACCTCTTGAAAGGCTTCACGGTCGAGCTGATGGCGCGCAACCTGTCCGACCAGCACGACCATCGGCGTGGAGTTCTTGGAATGCGGTATGGATACCGATCGAGGCATTGCAGGCGCCCGGGCCGCGGGTGACGAGCAGCACGCCCGGCTTGCCGGTCAGCTTGCCGTAGGCCTCGGCCATAAAGGCGGCGCCGCCTTCCTGACGACAGGTGACGAGGCGAATTTCAGGCGCGTCGAACAACGCGTCGAGCACTTCGAGATAGCTTTCGCCGGCGACGCTGAAGGCGAACTCGACGCCGTGGGCACGAAGGGCCGCGACGACAAGCTGGCCGCCGCTCAGAAGAGGCTGGTTCGTTGTCATCGTTGCACCTCGGAACCTACTTACGAGACGGCTATTTGAGACGATGCGAGCGGTGGACGAAAGGGCTTCTTGGTGGCCGGGATATCTAGCGCCGGCGAGGCCTATAATCGGCTGCACGGGCTTGGGTGGCGGCGACGCGCTGGCAAATTGTTGCTAAGCTTGAAACCCTGATCGGACAGGGGCGGATTGCCTCGTAGTCCGAGCGGCGGCAGGTATCGAGATATATGGACGATCAGCGCAGCGAAATTCGGCTTCCCGAAAGACCGGCGAGGGTCGATCACAACGCCGTTTCCCGAGTCTACGAAGAGCCGGTCATTCCGCAGCGGGAGGCAGTTTCACGGCCGAGCCGGTGGCGGCTTCTGAAGCGACTTTTCTGGCTGCTGCTGGTCGCGATGATCGTCGCGGCAGCCGTGTGGTATTTTCCCCGCCCCGATACGCAGCCGAAAGAAGCCGGGCGCGGGCGTTCCGGCGGTCCGGTGCCGGTTGGGGTGGCTCCGGTGCAGAAGGGCGACATGCCGGTCAGCTTGAGCCAGCTCGGCACTGTCACGCCGCTCGCGACGGTCACAGTAAAGACCCAGATCAGCGGGTATCTGACCGAGGTCGCCTTTCGTGAGGGCCAGATGGTAAAGGAGGGCGATTTCCTCGCCCAGATCGATCCACGGCCCTATCAGGTGGCGCTCGAGCAGGCCGAGGCGACGCTCGCCAAGGACCAGGCGCTGCTAAAGAACGCCCAGCTCGACCTCCAACGGTACAACACTCTGGTGGCGCAAAACTCGATCGCCAAACAAACCCGCGACACGCAAGTCTCGCTCGTCGCTCAATACCAGGCGACGGTCAAATCGGATCAGGCACAAATTGATGTGCAGAAGCTCAACCTGACCTATTGCCGCATCGTCTCGCCGGTGACCGGCCGGGTTGGACTGCGTCAGGTCGACGCGGGCAATTACGTGCAGACCAGCGATGCGAACGGCATCGTCGTGGTCACCCAGCTGCAGCCCATATCGGTGATTTTCACCGTGGCAGAGGACAATTTGCCGGCGGTGATGAAGCGCGTGCGCGCCGGGGCGAGCTTGCCGGTCAGCGCATTCGACCGCACCGGAACCACCGAGCTCGGCACGGGCACGCTGGAAACCGTCGACAACCAGATCGACACAACCACGGGCACCGTCAAGCTCCGCGCAATTTTCGACAATCGCGACGAGGTCCTGTTCCCCAACCAGTTCGTCAATGTCCGGCTCCTCGTCAACACGATGCAGGACACGGATATCGTGCCGCTCTCGGCGATCCAGCGCGGCGCCCCCGGGACGTTCGTCTACGTGGTCAGTCCCGACAATACGGTATCGGTTGCGAAAGTGAAGCTCGGACCGGGTGATGGCCAGCGCATCGCCATCCTGTCTGGGCTGCAGCCCGGTGAACGCGTCGTCGTCGACGGCACCGACAGGCTGCGCGACGGCGCCAAGGTCACCCTGGCGCCAAACAAGCCCGACGCTGCCGCGCCCAGCGACCAGCGGGACAAGGGACAGCCGCAAGTCGCGCCGCGGCGGACGGATTTGGAAGCGGCTCAGCGATCGGCCCGGCCACAAGGGCAACAGCCGGGTGAAGCGCAAGGCAGCGAGCGCCGCCGCAGCTCGCAATGAGCCACCCCTCCCAATCGGCACAGGGAACGCTCACCCGCCTCGTAGCGCTCGCCACTCTCTTCCGCACTGCGCCAGCTATGGGTGGATGAGGGTTCCAGCTTAGGTACGCTCGATGAGCCCGTCGCGCCCTTTCATTCTCCGCCCGGTCGCCACGACATTGCTGATGGCGGCGATCATGCTGGTCGGCATGTTTGCCTACCGCTTTCTGCCGCTTTCGGCACTTCCCGAGGTCGATTACCCGACGATCCAAGTCCAGACCTTCTACCCGGGCGCCAGTCCCGATGTGATGACCTCGTCGATCACTGCACCGCTCGAAGTCCAGTTCGGCCAGATGCCCGGGCTCAACCAGATGTCCTCGACGAGTTCGGCCGGCGCTTCGGTAATCACCCTCCAGTTCAGTCTTGCTCTCAGTCTCGACGTGGCGGAGCAGCAGGTCCAGGCGGCGATCAACGCGGCCGGCAACCTGTTGCCGTCGGATCTGCCGGCGCCGCCGATTTACGCCAAGGTCAATCCTGCGGACGCGCCGATCCTGACCTTGGCATTGACCTCGAAAACGATCGCTCCGACTCAGGTCCATGACCTCGCTGACACCCGCCTCGCACAGAAAATCTCCCAATTGCCGGGGGTCGGCCTGGTCAGCGTCAGCGGCGGTCAGCGCCCGGCGGTGCGCATCCAGGCGAATTACCGGCAGCTCGCCGCTTATGGCCTCAATATCGACGATCTGCGTACGACGCTCGCTACCGCCAACGTCAATACGCCCAAGGGTAATTTCGACGGACCAAGCCAAGCCCACACGATCAACGCCAATGATCAGATCCGGAAAGCCGCCGACTATAACGATCTGGTGGTAGCCTACCGAAACGGCGCGCCAGTGAAGCTGTCGGACGTCGCGCATGCGACCGAAGGGCCCGAGAACACCAAGCTCGCCGCTTGGATGAACGCCGACCAGGCGATCATCCTCAACATCCAGCGGCAGCCCGGCGCCAACGTCATCGAGGCGGTCGATCGGATCCAGGCGCTCTTGCCGCAGCTCAGGGCGGCTCTGCCTGCCGGGATCGATGTCGAGGTGCTGACCGATCGTACGACGACGATCCGCGCGTCCGTTGCCGATGTCGAGTTCGAGCTCGGCCTCGCCGTAATCCTCGTCGTCATCGTGATCTTTGTGTTTCTGCGCAGCCCGTCGGCGACCCTGATCCCAAGCCTGTCGGTGCCGCTCTCGCTCGTCGGCACGCTCGCCGTAATGTATTTGGCGGGGTTCAGCCTCAACAACCTCTCGCTGATGGCGCTGACGATCGCCACAGGCTTCGTCGTCGACGACGCGATCGTCATGATCGAAAACATCTCGCGCTACATCGAGGCGGGCGATCCGCCGCTGCAAGCCGCTCTGAAGGGGTCCGCGCAGATCGGCTTTACGATCATCTCCCTGACGGCATCGCTGATCGCGGTGTTGATCCCGCTGCTCTTCATGCCCGATGTCGTCGGCCGCCTATTTCGGGAGTTTGCGATTACCCTTGCGGTCACCATCGTGATCTCCGCCGTGGTCGCCTTGACGCTTGTTCCGATGATGTGCGCTAAGATTTTGCGTTACCAGCGTCCGTCGGAAAAGTCGCTCGTAGCGCGCAAGAGCCAACAGTGGTTCGACGGGCTCGTCGCCCAGTACGGCAGGCTGTTGACCCGGGCGCTCGACCATCAGCCGCTCACACTGCTGGTGGCGGTCGGAACCTTGGCCCTGACGGTGTTTCTCTACATCGTGATCCCGAAGGGGTTTTTCCCGGTGCAAGACACGGGCCTCATCCAAGGGATCTCCGAAGCGCCGCCATCGGTTTCCTTTGAAGCGATGGCACGGCGTCAGCAAGCGCTCGCGGCCGTCATCCTGAAGGACCCGGATGTCGTCAGCCTGTCTTCCTTCATCGGGGTCGATGGCACAAACCCGACGCTCAACACGGGTCGGTTCCTGGTCAACCTCAAACCGCCCGATGAGCGTCGAGCCTCGGCGAGCGATGTAATTCGGCGACTGGAACGAGAAACACGAGACGTTGCCGGCATCGCGCTCTACATGCAGCCGGTCCAGGATCTGACGATCGACGCAGCGATCAGCCGCTCGCAGTACAATTTCGTGCTTGAGGACGCCAACCCCAGCGAATTTGCAGTGTGGGTCCCGAAACTGCTCGAGCGGCTGCAGCAGCTTCCGCAGATCGAGGGGGTTACGAGCAATTACGCGGAAAACGGGCTCTCCGCCTATATCCTGATCGACCGCCCGACCGCCGCGCGTTTCGGGATCACCCCCGCCACCGTGGACAATGCGCTCTATGACTCGTTCGGGCAGCGCATCGTCTCCACGATCTTCACCCAGTCTAACCAATACCGGGTGATCCTCGAGGCCGACCCGGCATTGCAGCAATCGCTGAGCTCGTTGGGCGCGCTTTATCTACCGTCATCGACCGCTGCGAACGGCCAAGTGCCGCTTTCGGCAATCGCTCGTGTCGAGGAACAGACCGCACCTCTCCAGATCAATCACCTCGGGCAATTTCCGTCGACCACTTTGTCGTTCAACTTGGCGCCGGGTGCCTCGCTCGGCGAGGCGGTCGATGCGATCAAAGAGGCCGAGCGGGAAATCGGAATGCCGGCCAGCATGATCACCGTGTTCCAGGGCGCGGCGCTGGCATTTCAGGCGGCACTCGGGAACGAACTCGTGCTGATCATCGCGGCGATCATCACGATGTACATTGTGCTGGGTGTCCTCTACGAAAGCTTCATCCACCCGATTACAATCCTGTCGACGTTGCCTTCTGCTGGTGTCGGAGCGCTCCTGGCGCTGATGATCGACGGCAGCGATCTCAGCGTCATCGCGATCATCGGCATTATCTTGTTGATCGGCATCGTCAAGAAGAATGCAATCATGATGGTCGACTTCGCGCTCGACGCCGAGCGCAGCGAAGGCAAGACGCCGCGGGAGGCGATCTATCAGGCGTGCCTGTTGCGCTTCCGGCCGATTTTGATGACGACCATGGCGGCGCTTTTTGCCGCGCTGCCTTTGATGCTCGGAAGCGGGACCGGCTCGGAACTGCGCCACCCACTGGGGGTGACCATTGTCGGCGGTCTGATCTTCAGCCAATTGTTGACCCTGTTCACGACACCGGTCATCTATCTCAGTTTCGATCGGCTTGCCCACCTGCTACGCCGCAGTGCAGGTCCGGGCGCAGCAAAGCCGGAGGGTGCCGCCCCGTGAACCCTTCGACGCTGTTTATCAAGCGGCCGGTGGCGACAACCTTGCTGACTCTCGGTGTTGCACTCGCCGGACTGTTTGCTTTTTTTAAGCTGCCGGTGGCACCACTGCCGCAGGTCGATTTCCCGACGATCGCGGTGTTCGCGACAATGCCGGGTGCGAGTCCCGAGACGATGGCGACGACTGTTGCGACGCCGCTCGAACGCCATCTCGGTGTCATTGCCGACGTCACCGAGATGACCTCGAACAGTACGGTCGGAACGACCCGAACTGTCTTGCAGTTCGGGTTGAGCCGAAATATTGACGGTGCAGCGCGAGACGTACAGGCGGCGATCAACGCCGCGCGCGCGGATCTCCCGACCAGTCTGCGCAACAACCCGACCTATCGCAAGGTCAATCCCGCCGACTCGCCGATCGCAATCCTGGCGATGACATCGAATACCCTGACGCGGGGCCAGATCTACGATGCCGCATCGAGCGTCGTGCAACAGGCTATTTCCCAGATCGACGGCGTCGGGCAAGTTGCGATCAGTGGGAGTTCCTTGCCGGCCGTACGCGTCGAACTCAATCCGCTGGCGCTGTTCAAATACGGGATTGGCCTCGAAGACGTGCGCGCGGCGCTCGCCTCGGCCAACGCGCACAGTCCCAAGGGTATGATCGAAGACGGCGATCGTCGATTTCAGATCTACACCAACGACCAGGCGAACCGTGCCGCCGATTACCGACCGCTTGTGATCGCTTACCGGGACGGGGCTCCGGTGCGGCTGATCGACGTCGCCGAAGTGAGAGATTCGGTCGAGAACCTGCGCAACCAGGGGCTCGCCAACGGCAAGCCTGCGGTCCTGGTCTTCGTTTATAAGCAGCCGGGCGCCAACATCATCGACACGGTGGATCGGGTAAAGGCGATCATGCCGCAACTCGAAGCCTCGATCCCGAGCGCCATCAACGTCGAGATGACCTTGGACCGGACCGTTACGATCCGGGCCTCGCTGCATGACGTCGAGCGCACTTTAATGATCGCAATATGCCTCGTCGTCCTCGTCGTCTTCGCCTTCCTTCGCAATGTGCGCGCCGCCCTTATCCCCAGCGTAGCAGTGCCCGTCTCACTGATTGGCACGTTCGGCGTGATGTATCTACTAGGCTACAGCCTCAACAACCTTTCACTGATGGCGTTAACCATTTCGACCGGTTTCGTCGTCGACGACGCAATCGTTGTACTGGAGAATGTCACCCGGCACATCGAAGCCGGCAAGACCCGGATGCAGGCCGCACTTGAGGGCGCCAGCGAGGTCGGCTTCACCGTGCTGTCGATGAGCCTTTCGCTGATCGCCGTCTTCGTACCGATTCTGCTGATGGGCGGCATCGTCGGTCGCTATTTCCGCGAGTTCGCGATGACTTTGTCGGTCGCGATCCTGATTTCGCTGGTCGTCTCGCTGACGACGACACCGATGATGTGCGCCTATATGCTCGGCTACCACCGCGACCGCAAGACCGGCCGCCTTTATCGGGCCAGCGAGCAGGTTTTCCTGGCTATCCTCGGGCTCTACGAGCGTAGCCTGCGCCGGGCTCTGCAGTGGCCGTCGCTCGTCATGCTGAGCCTATTGGTGACATTGGGCTTGGGCGTTTATCTCGTCAGGATCATTCCAAAGGGCTTCTTTCCGACCCAAGACGTTGGCCTGATGTTCGGCGGCATTCAAGCCGACCAGAGCATCTCGTTTCAGCTGATGGAAAAAAAATTGACCCAGTTCGTCGATATCATTCGGCGAGACCCGGCGGTCCAGGACGTCAATGCATTTACCGGCGGCAGCCAGACCAACTCCGGTTTTGTGTTCGCCGCCTTGAAGCCGCTGTCCGAGCGGCAGGTTTCGATGGAAAAAGTCATCGGCCGGCTGCGTCCCAAGCTCAACCAGGTCCCTGGAGCGAGGCTCTTTTTGCAGGGAGCGCAGGACATCCGGGTCGGCGGGCGCGCAAGCAACGCCCAATACCAGTACACATTGTTGGCCGACGACACTGCCGAACTCCACGAATGGGCGCCCAAGCTCGAAGCGGCATTGCAAAACGTGCCGCTCTTGACTGATGTCAATCTCGACCAGCAGCAAAAGGGACTGGAAATTGATCTGGTAATCGACCGTGCGGCCGCCGCGCGCCTGGGGCTCACTGTGAGCCAGATCGACAACACCCTCTACGACGCGTTCGGTCAACGACAGGTATCGGTGATCTACGCCCCGCGAAACCAATACCACGTCATCATGGAGGTAGCCCCCGAATTTTGGCAGAACCCGGAAATCCTGAACCAGATCTATGTCAGCACAAGCGGTGGTGCGGTCGGCGGTACGAAATCGACCAACGCACTCGCCGGAACGGTCCTTACCAAGGCGCCGACGGCAACAAGCCCCAATGCGGGGACCACCACCGCGCAGATCGCCGGCGACACGGCGCGCAATCTGGCCAACAACGCGCTCGCCAACACCGGTCGCGCCGCGACCTCGACCGGTACTCCGGTCAGCACCTCTCGAGAGACGATGGTGCCGCTTTCTGCATTTGCCCACTTTGGCCCCGGCAACGCACCGCTTGCGGTTAATCACCAAAACCTCTTCGTCGCATCGACGATCTCGTTCAATCTCGCGCCAAACGTCTCGCTGAGCCAGGCCACGGCGGCGATCGAGGATGAGATGCGCAAGCTCGGCGTGCCGGCCTCGATCCGCGGCAGCTTTCAGGGCACCGCGAGGATGTTCCAGCGGACGCTCGACAATGAGCCGGTGCTGATCGCTGCGGCGCTGCTCGCCGTCTATATCGTGCTCGGGATTCTCTACGAGAGCTACATCCACCCGATCACGATTTTGTCGACCCTGCCCTCGGCCGGGGTCGGCGCGGTGCTGGCGCTAATATATACCGGCACCGAGTTCAGCATCATGGCGATGATCGGCGTTATTCTGCTGATCGGCATCGTCAAAAAGAACGCCATCATGATGATTGATTTTGCACTCGATGCTGAGCGCCACGAAGGTTTGACATCGCGTGAGGCGATTTACCAAGCCTGCCTCAAACGCTTCCGGCCGATCATCATGACCACGATGGCAGCGATGTTTGGTGCGCTGCCGCTGGCGATCGGCTTTGGCGAAGGCGCCGAATTGCGCCAGCCGCTCGGTATCTCGATCGTCGGCGGATTGTTCGTCAGCCAGATATTGACCCTCTACACGACGCCGGTCATCTACCTCTATCTCGACCGCTTCCGGCTGTCGGCGCAACGCCGCTGGCGAATTCGTCATCCGCGGTTTGCCTTCGGACGCCCTTTCGAACCCGGCGAATGAGACCCGAGGGCGGATGCGAAGGACAGCGCTCAAAAGCGTCGGCGCCGCAGCCATACTTGTTTCGGCCTGCACGGTCGGGCCGGATTACCGAAGACCCGACGCCCCAGTGCCGGCCCAATATAAGGAGACCGGGTGGAAGGTCGGTGAGCCGCTGGACGCAATCGACCGTGGCGCCTGGTGGTCAGTATACAAGGATCCGCTGCTCGACGATCTCCAAAAACAGATCGACATCTCGAACCAGAACCTCAAAGCCGCCGCGGCCGCGTTCGAGCAAGCAGAATGGATCGTGGCCCAGGCGCGCGCCGGCTTTTTCCCGACAGTTGATCTGAATGCGAGCGCGCAGCGTTCGCGAACCGGCGGTAGCTCCAGTAGCAGCACGGGCGCCGGCCGATCCGGGTTCACCAGCAGCTCATTCAGCACCTCCGCGTCGGCAAACTGGGTGCCGGACCTGTGGGGTAAAATCCGCCGTACCGTCGAGGGGGACGTGGCAAGCGCCCAGGCGAACGCCGGCGATCTCGCCAGCGCACGCCTGTCGGCTCAGGGCGCGTTGGCCAGCGACTATTTGCAGCTGAGGATGGCCGACGAGCTGAAGCGCCTGCTCGACGCAGCGGCCTCGTACTATGCCGAATCGCTGCGCATCACCCGCAACCAATATAACAGCGGCACCGCGGACCAGTCGGCCGTCTCTCAAGCCGAGGCGCAACTTGAAAGCACACAAGCGCAGGCGATCGCAGTCGGCGTGACCCGCGCCCAGCTCGAGCACGCGATCGCGGTTCTGGTCGGCAAGCCACCAGCTGAATTTTCGATCCCGCCAACGGAAGCGATGATAGCGGTGCCGGTGATACCGGCAGAGGTGCCGTCCGCGCTTTTGGAGCGCCGCCCGGACATCGCCGCCTCAGAGCGCCAGATGGCGTCGGCCAATGCCCAGATCGGCGTCGCCGTGGCGGCGTTTTATCCCGATATCACTCTTTCGGGCGACTCCGGGACTTCGGCGTTGACGCTGAACCATCTATTGGCCACGTCGAGCCGCTTCTGGTCATTCGGCTCGACCCTCGTGCAGACCATATTCGACGCCGGCGCGCGCAACGCCCAAGTCGAGCAGGCCCGCGCGGTCTTTGACCAGGACGTCGCGAATTACCGGCAGACCGTTCTGACGGCGTTCCAACAGGTTGAGGACCAGCTGGCGACGCTGCGCATCCTCGCCCAGCAGGCCGAGGTCCAGGACAAGGCCGTGGCGGCGGCATTCGAGGCCGCGCGGATCATCAACAACCAGTATCTGGCAGGCACCGTCGCGTATACGAGCGTTATCGTCGCCGATCAGACCGCGCTGACTAACGCCGAGACGGCCATCAACATCCGGCAGAGCCGGCTCGTTGCGAGCGCCGCCCTGATCCAGGCACTGGGCGGCGGGTGGGACGCGATGCAGCTACCGAGCCGCGAGCGCATCGAAGAAGCGGCGCCGCTCAACTTCAGCCCATTTCCGCCCGCCGAGGCGGTGCCGAGCCACTGAGCGACGCCCTCTCACAGCGAAAGCGCCGAGACGAACGTTTGTAGCTCCTCCCTGGCGGCGGTGACCTCGGCGGCCTTCTTGACCATCGCGCTTGAGACAGTCACGATCTGGGCGTCAGTTGCGCCGAGCTTGTCGAGGGTCTGCCCAGAAAGCGCCGAGTCACGTCCGACGGCTGGCCGCTGAAATTCTCCAATACCGACCAGCCTCGCAATCGAGCTCGCTCTGCTCCGGGCTCGGCCGGGAGGGTCAGCCCGATACGAGGCCTTCCACAACGGCGTGCCGACGACGCAGCCGATACGGACGGTGCGCTTGCCCGTCCGGCGCGTCTCAAAGGTGAGCCGCCGCCGGCCATCCGACCGGTAAGGTTCCAGCCGTGACAACGCAGCCCGGACCTTTTTGTCCAGCTCGGCGTTCGGCATCCTGCAGCACGAATTGCTGGATACCGGACTCGGACAAGAGTGTAACCCAGTCGCGGGGTGGTCATGAGGCCATTCTCACCGCGCGCTGCCTCTTCGACGACGCGCACGAGGCGGCCCACCATTGGCCTCGGGCCCGCTACCCGAATTTCCGAACCTTGCAAAGCATTGAGTAGAGCAGACGCCGAATCGAGCGCCGAGCGATCAAACAGGAGATCGACAAAGCTCTGGGTCAGCGGCTCGCGGCCGCGCAGCGTGACCTCGCCGGCCGTGCCGCGGTCGTCGTAGAGACGAGGCTCTTCAAGATGTCGTCAACCTGGTCGAGCGGCACGTCGAGACTTAAGGCTTCGTTCCCGTCGACCGCGGTTTCGTACTCGAAATAGCCGACGCTGCCGCTCGACAGCATGACTCGCTGCAGCGCCAAATCAGCGGCCTCCACTGGAACAATCTTTACGAGCGAAGCTAGAACCACTGCGCCCAATAATCGGCTCATCCTTGTCTCCTGGTTCGGAACCCTTCGATGCTTCGCTTCGGTATGGTAATTTTACGGACGACTATCGTGCGCCGACGACCTCCCCTTGAAACGGTGCCGGCGCGAGCGCACGTCACGGACGCAATGCCGTCACCGTACCCGCGATACCGCCGCCCGGTTTTGGCCGGTGCGTCTGCGCGGGTTGGACTGGCGCTGCTCGGGCTCCTCATCTCGGGGACGGATATGGCTCAGGAAAGCTTGCTATCGGCGCCGCTTGTGGTCGAAGATATCCGAAGCGGGTTCGCTGGAGAGACCGGCAGAATATGGACGATCGTGCCGGACGGCGGTTACACAGTCGCCCGGCAGATCGGTCTGAAAGTGCTCGAACCGGACAAGCAGGGTCGGTTGACGCCCGAGCAATCGGCGCAGCTCAAGGCGTTGTTGGATCGGATGGCAGCGTCGGCGCTACCGCAGCAGCTCGGCGCCGAGCCGCAGGTCAATGCACGCCGGATCACCCTTTCCTATGGAGGAAGGCAATCCGTGGTGAATTTGGCACCGGCAGCGGATGCGAGCGCAGCGCGCGCGACAGCCGGCAATGATCCGACCGCCCTAATGCTGGAGCTGGTAGACGATCTGAAAGACATGACCGGCAGCTGATCCCGCCGTCTGGAACCTAAGGTGTGAGCAAGATCACACTAATACCTTTTTTGGCGCGCTATATTCTCCCTACCCGGACGGAGACGAGCCGATGTCTGGGAACAATCAGTACGGGAGATCGTCATGCAATCGTATGGCTGCGAGCGTACGCATAGCCATTCCATCTTCTGCATCTTGCCGCCACATATCCTTCGCGAAATGGCGCGACGCGGCAATGCTGCGCAGCGCAACTTTGCGCTGGACACCCTGGCACTCGATACGACGCATCGGTCCCAGCGCATGATGCTGCAAATGACAGCGGTAGCACCGCGTCGGGCGCTCACGGCAGCCCCTCCCGCGGCGCACCGCAGCGTCCATACCGCCGGCAATCGGGAGACCAAGCCGGGCACGCTGGTTCGCTCCGAGGGTCAGCCCGCGGTAGCGGACCAAACCGTCAATGAGGCCTATGACGGCCTCGGCAACACCTTTGACTTCTATCTCGAGAACTACCAGCGCAATTCGATCGACGGTGTCGGAATGCCGCTCAATGCGATCGTCCATTATGGTCGGGACTACGACAACGCCTTTTGGGACGGGCAGGATATGGTGTTCGGGGATGGTGACGGAACCATCTTCAATCGCTTTACCATCGCCCTGGATGTGATCGGGCACGAACTCACCCATGGCGTCACCGGCGCAGAGGCCAACCTGACCTATTTCGGTCAATCCGGCGCGCTCAACGAGTCGGTTTCCGATGTCTTCGGGTCCCTGATCAAGCAATACGCGCTGAAGCAGACGGCCGACAAGGCCGACTGGCTGATCGGCGAAGGTCTGCTGACGTTCGCGGGGCAGTCGTTGCGGTCGATGAAGGCACCCGGCACGGCCTACGACAACGAGCTACTCGGCAAGGACCCGCAACCGGCCGACATGGCGCACTACGTGCGTACCACGCAAGACAATGGCGGCGTGCACATCAACTCCGGCATTCCCAACCGCGCCTTCTATCTCGCCGCAACAGCGATCGGCGGATACGCTTGGGAAAAAACCGGGCAGATCTGGTACGACACGATCCGTGACAAGAGTCTGAAGCCGGCGGCGAACTTTGCTGCCTTCGCAGGCCTTACGCTGGCAAACGCCGGCCACCGCTACGGGTCGGACAGCGCCGAACGGAAGGCTGTTGCCGAGGCCTGGAACAAAGTCGGAGTCAAGCCGAGCTAAGCTGACGGCGTTCCCGCGGGGCACCTCTCGGGTGCCCCGCCATTCCTTCGCCAGATTGACACCTCGCCAAACGCTCGACTGCCGTAGGCGCGTGGAGTAATAGGGCGCAGTGGAGCAGAGTGCGAGACTAGGCGTCGATATCGGCGGCACCTTCACGGATGTCGCGCTCGAGGTGGCGAGCCGACGCTATAGCGCCAAGATCCTGACCACCCCTGAGGCGCCCGAGCGCGCCGTTCTGGAAGCCATCCATACGGTTTTGCGCCAAGCGGCGCTCGTTCCAGCCGATGCGTCGATCATCATTCACGGCACGACCCTGGCGACCAACGCGATCATAGAGCGCAAGGGCGCCAAGACCGCGCTCATAACCACCGAGGGCTTCCGCGACACGATCGAGATCCGCCACGAAAACCGGTTCGAGCAGTACGACGTCAATATCGACCTACCGCCACCGCTGGTGCCGCGTCGCCTGCGCTTTCCGGTGCGCGAACGTATCGATGCGCACGGCAGGGTATTGATCCCGCTCGACGGGGCTGGGGTATCCTCGCTCACCGACCGTCTCGCCGCTGAGGGCATCGAGTCAGTAGCGATCGGTTTCTTGCACAGCTTCACGAACCCGGCGCATGAGCGTCGTGCCGGAGAGCTCGTCGCAAAGCGGCTCCCCGCAGTGCCGGTCACTCTGTCAAGTGACGTGTCTCCGGAGATGCGCGAATACGAACGGTTCTCGACCGCCTGCGCCAATGCCTATGTTCAGCCGCTGATCGGCCGCTATCTCGTCAATCTCCAAGAGACACTGCGTCGCGAAGGCTTTGTCTGCCCGCTGTTTCTGATGTTGTCGGGCGGCGGGCTGACGGCGGTCGAGACGGCAATCCGCTTTCCGGTGCGGCTTGTCGAGTCGGGCCCGGCGGGTGGGGCGATTTTCGCCGGGGAAATCGCCCGCCAATGCAAGCTCGACAAGGTGTTGTCCTACGACATGGGCGGAACGACTGCGAAGATCTGCCTGATCGATGATTTGAAGCCGCAGACCAGCCGCGCCTTTGAGGTCGCCCGCATCTATCGGTTCAAGAAAGGCAGCGGGCTGCCGCTGCGCATCCCGGTCATCGAGATGGTCGAGATCGGCGCCGGCGGCGGCTCAATCGCCCGCGTCGACCGGCTGAAGCGGATCACCGTCGGCCCGGACAGTGCCGGGGCCGATCCCGGACCGGCCTGTTACGGGCGCGGCGGCACCACGCCGACCGTCACCGATGCCGATCTCTTGCTCGGCCGCATCGATCCTGCGGGGTTCTCGGGCGGACGCATGGTCCTCGATCGCGATGCCGCAGAGGAAGTGGTGCGGCGCGGGATCGCAGAGCCGCTGGTGTTGGCCCCGGAACTGGCCGCCCTCGGGGTCAGCGAGATCGTCGACGAGAACATGGCGAACGCTGCGCGGGTCCATGCGATCGAGAGCGGCAAGGATCCACGCGGCCGCACCCTCGTGGCGTTTGGCGGTGCGGCTCCGCTGCATGCCGCACGCCTGGCCGAGAAGCTCGGGCTCGACCGCGTGTTGGTGCCGTCCTATGCCGGGGTCGGCTCGGCGGTCGGTTTTCTGCGCGCGCCGATCGCCTACGAGATCGTGCGCTCGTCACTGCAGCGCCTTGATCAGTTCGACGCCGCCGCGGTCAATGCACTCTTCGCCGCGATGCGCGCCGAGGCCGAGCCGATCGTCCGCCGTGGCGCCGGCGATGCGCCGCTGACCGAGACCCGCTCCGCCTTCATGCGCTATCGCGGCCAGGGCCACGAGATCGCCGTGCCGTTGGCGACCCGAAATTATCATGCCGATGACACGGCAGTGCTCCGCTCTGCTTTCGAAGACGAGTATCGCCGCCTCTACAGCCGCATCATCCCAGGCGTGGAGGTCGAAATCCTGAGCTGGGTGTTGCTCCTTTCGGCCCCGGTTCCGGCCGAAACCGCCGCTCCGCGGCCAGCTCCCGTGCCGCACACGCCGCAACCCGCACGCTCCCGACCGGTCCTCGACCCCGAGACGGGCGAGTTTATCGAGGTAGCGATCCACGAGCGCCGCGATCTGGAACCCGGCGCCTCGATCCCCGGCCCTGCCGTCATCGTCGAAGACGAAACCTCGACCGTCGTCAGCCGCCTCTTCGACGCGAGGGTCGACGAATTCGGCTATATCCACCTCATGCGCCGCGGCGGCGCCTAGAAAAGGTTTGAGCCCAGGCGCCCGGTAACTGCTAATGGCGGTGTCCCAGGCGTAGGAGTGGGGAAGGAGCCGCCGTGTTTGTGAGCCTATCCGACGAGCAGCGCCGCTTTGTGCAGACCGTCCGCGACTTGGCGCAAAGCGAGTTCCGACCGCGCGCCCTGCAATACATGGACGGCACCTTCCCGTGGGAGAATATGCGGGCTCTCGCCGGGCTGGGGGTGCTCGGCATGGCCGTGCCGGAAGAATATGGCGGGCTCGGCCTGCCGGTCTTCGACACCGCTCTCGTCCTCGAGGAAATCGCCAAGACCTGCTACGTGACGGCGATGGCCGTGCTCGGCGAGGTCGGGGTGCAGACCCGGATCATCGCAACCTACGCGCCGGAAGGGGTCAAGGCCCGCATCCTGCCGGCAGTGTGCAGCGGCGATGCCATCCTGGCGATCTGCATGACCGAGCCCGACGCCGGTACCGATGTCGCCAACTACAAGACCAATGTCGACACGGCCGGCAATTCGCTGCGGCTCAACGGCGTCAAGACGCTGATCAGCCGGGCCGAGGAGGCGCAGATGTTCGTCGTCTTCACCCGCGTCGACCGGCGTCCCGGCCGCGAGGGCATCGGCTGCGTGCTGGTCGAGAAGGGCACCCCCGGCTTTTCGGTCACCGGCACCTATCACACGATGGGCGGCGAAAATCTGCACGAGATCCGCTTCGAGGATTGCGAACTGCCGCCCGAGAACCTGGTGTTGCGCGAGGACGGCTTCCGCAAACTGCTCTCGGCCTTCAACACCCAGCGCTGCCTCAACCCCTCGATCTCGCTGGGCCTCGCCGAGGGCGCGCTCGAGGAGGCGGTCCGCTACGTCAAGGAACGCCGGGCATTCGGCCGCGCCATCGGCGACTTTCAGGGCATGCGCTGGAAAATCGCCGAGATGTACAAGGACATCGAGGTCGGCCGCAGCATGCTCTACCGCGCCTGCGCCAGCGCCGACCCGTTCCCCGACCCGCTCTTGGCCGCGGTCGCCAAGACCTACTGCAACGAGATGGCGCTCAAGGTCACCAGCGAGGCGATCCAGGTGCATGGCGGCTACGGCTTCACCGACGAGTTCCCGGTCTCGCGCTTCTACCGAGGCGCGCGTTACGGGACCTTGGGCGGCGGCACTACCGAGACCCTGCGCGACCTGATCGGCCGGCGCGTGCTGGCAAACCTCGACCCGGTCGACGGCATCCTCGGCTTGGGCATGTTCTGATCCCTGGGAGGCAGAGAGATTTCCCTGCCGGCAGGGAAGTTTTTTCGCTCCAGCAGCAAAATCAACCCGGTTTCTCCAATAATAGCAAGTGTAATCAATTACTTGCGCTAAGTCGATGGCGCAGCGGGCGAGGAAAACATTTCCTCTGCCACGGGGTCCGGCAGGGAATCGGCAGGGGATTGCAGCGGCCGAGCCCCAAGACCGGGTGCGGGCTCGCGACCCCGCCGCTGGTTTCCCAAAAAATACATCAGCGAAGGCGAGAAACGTCATCGCCAGCCTGATGCCGATGTCGAAAATGGACCCGATCATGGCGGGCTGATAACATGCGGTTGCGGCAATTTTGCGGTCGTCGACGTCCGCGAGAGGCGGCTACGACATTTTGAGCTACGCCCTCAGCGGCGATGCCGCGCGTCGCTGCCCTGCCGCTCCGAAAAACCAACGAGGCAGAAACGATAGGAGACGCCGCGCGGTCGGCTGCTGCGCGGCGCGCTCGGTCTCACGAATACCGCACGGGGAGTCTTCGAGGGCGTTTCGCAACACCGCGATGCGGCTGACCGTGGGGACCGCCTCCTTCAACGGCTGCAGCCGCTTCGCGCGGTCTCACAGGTGAAACCCCGCGAGCCCGGTAACATTTCCGCCCGGGCGTGGGAATTGCCGGACCGCGGGCTGGTGCGCACGGGCTACGCCGCCGACCTCGTCGTCTTCGACGAGCAGCAGATCAAGCCCCGCTTGCCGACGGTGGAGCAGGATCTACCGGATGGCACCCGGCGGCTGGTGAAGTCGGACGCCATCAGTGCCGCGGTCGTCGGCGCAAGGTCGCTCTCGAAGATGGTGATGGGACCGGTGCCTTCGCCGGGAAAGTATTGAAGGGGCGCTTGGCGAACTAACCGGCGGCAACCCGGCCGACGCCTTCGATGACGGTGTCCCAGTCGTCGACTTCGCGGTCCTGCGGGTGGACCATGACATGCTGCACCCCGGCGTCCGCGTAGGCGGCGACACGCTCGCGCATCATCCCGACATCCTTGCCGTCCCAGTGCGAGCGCACCGAGATCGTGAAGCCCGGCTCGGGCCGGTCGCGGCGCAGGCGCTTGACCACGTCGCCGGCCTGCTGCGGCGTCACCTGGCTACCGTGCCAGCCATCGCCGATGCGCACGGTGCGGCGGTGCGCCGCCTCCGAGCGGCTGCCGTGCCACATCGGGATGTGGCTCACCGGCTGCGGCAGCATCGTCATGTCCTTGACCACGGCCGGGATGTATTTCGCGTCGAAGGACACCGGGTCCTGCGACCACACCGCACGCATCATCGCGATGCCTTCGTCCATGCGCCGGCCGCGCTCGTCGAACGGCACGCCGAGGGCAGCGAATTCCGGCTCCAGCCAACCGACCCCGACGCCGAGGATCAGCCGCCCGCCCGACAGATTGTGCAGGGTCGACAATTCCTTGGCGAGCGGCAGCGGGTGGCGCATCGGCAGCACGATGACGCTCGTGCCGAGCCGTACCCGCTCGGTCACCGACGCCACCCAGGTCAGGGTCAGAATCGGATCATAGAACAAAGGCGAGCGCGGAAACTGCGCGCGCGGCACGATGATGTGCTCGCTGACCCACACGTCGCTGAGCCCGAGCGCCTCGGCGCGCTGCGCGTGGCGTTTGATCAGGGCCGGGCTCGCCTGCGATCCCGCCTGCGGCAGGTGCATTCCAATCTGCATTGCTCCCCTCTTTCCTTCGCGCGTTGACAGGCTTGGCCCCGGCTTCAGAATGCTCGGCAAAATCTGCGAGCGAAAGGGGGAAGCATGCGGTTCACCGACAAGGTCGCGGTCATCACCGCGTTCGCCAACGGGATCGGCCGCGCGACCGCCGAGATCATGGCGCGCGAGGGCGCGGTGGTGGTCGGCGTCGACAATCACCGGGACCGGCTCGACGAGGCGGTGGCGGCATTGTGCGGGGCGGGCGGCAAGGCGCATGGCCGGCTCTGCGACGCGCTCGATCCGGGTCAGGTCGAGGCCGCCGTCGCGTCGGTCGACGAAGAGTTCGGCGGGATCGACATCCTGGTCAACGCCGTCGGCGGCAGCACGATCATCGCCAATTCCGGGGCCGGGGTCGACGAGCTGACCTTTGTCGAATGGCAGCGGCTCATCGATTTCAATCTCAGCGGGACGTTTCTGTTCACCCATGCCGTGGTGCCGATCATGAAGCGTCGGCAGCGGGGCAAAATCGTCAATCTCGCCTCGATCGCCGGCCGCGGCCTGAGCCCGACGAGCAGCAGCGCCTATGCCGCTGCCAAAGGCGGGATCATCGCCTTTACCCGCAAGCTCGCCTTCGAGCTCGGCCCCTACGGCGTCACAATCAACGCGATTGCGCCGAGCCTGACCTTGACCGAGCGCATCCGCCCCCATTGGGAGAAGCGGTCACGAGAGGCCCAGGCGGCAGAGGTCGCGCGCACGCCGCTGCGCCGCGTCGCCGAAGCCGCCGACCAGGCCAAAGTCATCTGCTTCTTGGCGTCGAGCGACGCCGATTTCGTGAGCGGCGTCACGATCGACGTAACTGGAGGGAACTGACCTGATGACGACTTTCGTTCTAATCCACGGCTCATACCAAGGCGGGTGGATCTGGCAGCGCGTGGCGAGCCGGCTGCGGGCTGCCGGAAATAACGTCTATGCACCCAGCTTGGACGGCTGTGCCGAGCGCAAACACCAGGTCCGTTCGGGCATCACCACCGAGACCCACGCCGCCGAAATCGCCGAGATGCTGTTTTGCGAAGACTTGCGCGATGTCGTGATGGTGGGCACGAGCTCGGGCGGCATGGTGCTGTGCCGCGCCGCGGAAACGGCGCGCGACCGCATTTCTCGAGTGGTCTTGGTCGATGCGCTGGCGCTCTTCGACGGCGAGCGGATTCGCGACATCGTGCACCGCTCGACAGCGGTTCCGAGCGGGCTAACCGCCGGCCCCTCGCGCGAGGATGCGGAAAACCGGCTGTTCGCCGATCTCGACCCCGCGACGAGGGCCTGGGCGCTCGAGCGCTATACCCTGCATCCGATCGGGATCTATGAGCATCCGGTGCGGCTGGCCAGCTTCTGGACCCAACCGTGGGATGCGACCGTCATCTGGTGCCGCCGCGCGGTCAACCCGGGCGAGGCGCATCAGCGCCGGGCCGCCGAACGGCTCAAGGCCAAGTGGTTCGAGCTCGACACCGGTCACTATCCGATGCTCAGCATGCCGGACGAACTGACGGCGGTGCTGACCCGATAACGGCGCCGGCCTATTTCACGCCGCGCGCGACGGCTCGTGCCCGGGATTGGCCGAGGTGATCGACACCACAGGCGCGAGCGGTTCCGCGACAGGCGCAGTCCGGGATTTGTAGAACTTGACAGCGGCGCCGCCGGCAGCGACGAGCAGACCTGCAAAAGCCGATGCCGTCGGCAGGTCAAGGGGCTGGAGGGGCCAGTGCGAAAGGTAAACCAGCACGGTTGCCAGAAGTGCCGTTATCGTGCCGGTCGCGACATGCGAAGCGTTCATCGGTTGCCTCCCTCGGGTTGATAATTTAGCGCCACTCGTCGGTGAGAAGTGCGAGCCGCGTCACACCAGCGCTTCTTATTCATGTGAGGCGATAAACTGGGCTGTCGGTGTCCAGCGAACAGCGCCTTGGCGGCGCGCTCGCGTCCGCGCGTGAGTGCCGGGATGCGGCTCGGGCGCAATGCCTACTACATTCCATGGGCACCAACAGAGCGCAGAGGAAATCGATGATTGCGCGACGCCGGATGCTGGAGGGTTTTGTCGCGTCGGCGACATGGCTTGGGATGTCGAGATTGGTGACGGCAGCCGCACTGCCGCTGACGCCAGCGCAGACGACAGGGCCGTTTTACCCGCTCGCTCTGCCTCCCGATGCCGACAACGACCTGATCCATGTTGCCGGTCGCAACGTGGCGGCGAAAGGCACCGTCACCTACGTCAGCGGGCGCGTGTTCAACCCGGATGGGCAGCCGGTCGGCGGCGCGCGGGTCGAGATCTGGCAATGCGACGCCAACGGCCACTATCATCACGTTCGCGACGAGCGCGCCGGTTCCCCGATCGACGAGAACTTCCAGGGTTACGGACAGGCAATAACCGATGTCGCTGGCGGCTATCGCTTTGTCACGATTTGGCCGGTGTCCTATCCCGGTCGCACGCCGCACATCCATTTCGCGGTCTCCAGCTCGAGCTTCCCGCGCCTTGTCACGCAGATGTATGTTGCCGGCGAGCCGCAAAACGAGCGCGACGCCGTGCTGATGAGCGTGCGCGATCCCGCAGCGCGGTCGCGGCTGGTTGTTCCGCTGCAGCCGACGCCCGGAGCCGAGACGGGCGTCCTGGCCGGCACGTTCGACATCGTCCTTGGCTAAAGCTGTCGTCTGCCGTTGCGGAGCGGCGGCGCGGCGGCCGCCGCGAATGACGGCTTCAGCGGACGTAGGAGCCGTTCTATGCCTTACCCACATGGCATGACTATCTTGTTAATTGCGTCAATAGCACTATCGCTCATTTAAGCGCAGGTCCGGTCGCCGCAAGAGGGCGGAGTGTATAACATGCCCGTTCCCGGCAGATGGAAGGAGGGTCATGTATATCGGCACTCAGATCAGGCCGCGCGATGACGCCGATTACCGGGTCTGGGCGCAGCTCGGAATCAAGCACGTCTGCGTCGACCCGCCGGGCGATCCGCATCACTGGAGCCTCGACGACCTGCGCCGCCACAAGGAGCACGTCGAATTGTTCGGCCTCTCGCTCGACATGGTGCAACTGCCGTTGTCGTCGCGCCCGATCGAGGAGGCCGAGAGCCCGAATATCCTGCTCGGCAAGGAGCCCGAGCGGCAGCGCGAGATCGACAGCATCTGCGGGCTGATCGAGCGCCTGGCGGCGGCCGGCATCCCCGCCGCCAAATACAATCTCTGCATCATCGGCATCCCGCGCACCGCGCGCGAGCCCGGGCGCGGCGGCTCGCGCAACGCCGCCTTCCGCTGGAGCCGTGCCGACCAGGCCGCACCGCCAACCAAGGCCGGGATCCTTTCCGAGGACGAGAATTGGGAGCGGATCGACCATTTCCTCAGGCAGGTCGTGCCGGTCGCGACCGCGGCCAAGGTGCGCCTCGCCTGTCATCCGCACGACCCCTACACGCCGCCCGGCTACCGCGGGGTGACGCGGGTGCTCGGCACGGTTGAGGGGCTGAAGCGCTTCGTGCAGATGCACGAGAGCCCCTATCACGGCCTCAATTTCTGCCAGGGTACGATCGCCGAGATGCTCGACGACCCGGCGCGCGAGATCCTCGCGGTGATCCGCTGGTTCGGCGAGCGCGGCAAGATCTTCAATGTGCATTTCCGCAATATCAAAGGGAAGAAGCTCGACTTCATGGAGGCCTTCCCCGACGAGGGCGACATGGACATGGCCCGCTCGCTCGCTGCCTATCGCGATGTCGGCTACCCCTACATGCTGATGCCCGACCACGTGCCGCAGATCGACGGCCGCGACCCCTCCGGCGTCGCCTTCGCCTATTGCTACGGCTACATCCAAGCGCTGCTCGACGCGCTCGACGCGCGGCCGTGACCGCTCCCGACACCGTGGCCGCTCTCACGTTTATTGCAGACTTGCGGTGCTCGGCCGGGCCGTTCGAGATGTGCCAATCGCGTCGGTTCTAAGCGCGTCCGCACAAGGCCAATGATCCAACAGCCGGACACCAACCACCCATTCTTCGGCAGCAGGCTGGCGCTGGCGCTTTGAGATGCTCGAGGACCGGCTGTCGAGCGGCACAGGAAAGTCGGCCATCGCAACGAGATGATCGATCCATTGTGTTCGGTTGCCCGCGCTTACATTGCATCGGGGAAGCGGACAATGAATCCGTCACGGTTTGGCATTCGCACCTTGGGCAATGTTTGGGCGTTAATCGTGTCGTTTTCCCCGATCAGCTTGTTCAAGGCCAAAACGTACGCGGTCAACGCGTACACCTCGTCGTTGGTGAGCGTCATCGGCTGCTGCCACGGCATCGCCCGCCTGATGTAGTCGAACAGTGTCGTCGAGTACGGCCAGAAATTGGCAATCCTCTTCATTGACGCCGCGATGTCGGTGATCGGATCGCTGCCGACCAATGGTGCCGAAAACACGCCCGCAACCCCGCCCTTGCCGTCCGGACCATGGCACTGGGTGCATTTGTCCGCGTAGATGCGGACGCCTTGGGCGGGCGTTCCCGCGCCGGGCGGCAAGCCGGTGCCGTCGGGCTCGATGCTGATGTCCCAGGCGGCGATGGCGGCGGCGTCCAGCGGCTTGCCGACATTGGGCCCGTCAGCGGCAGCCGCGCCCGCAACAAGACAGAGCGCCAGCCAGACGGCCGCGATCGTCCCACTACGCGTAAGCATGCTTGACCTCCCCCTTGCTGTCGATCGCCCAACTCGTGACGGCGTTGCAATGCTCGTTCAGCACCGCCCCGGCTGGCGGGACCGACTTCAGCTCGCCGCGATGGGCGACAAATTCGGCGCGGGTCGGTTGCACGTTGCCGGCCTCGTCCCAGGCACGGCTCTGCAAGATTGCGGTACCGCCATCCCAGCGCCAGGGCATGCGAAAGCGGGTGAAGGCCTTGCTCAGCACCGGCTCCGACAATGCCGCCTCCGCCCAGCTTTTTCCGCCATCGGCCGAAACCATGACCTTGGAGATCCGGCCGGTGCCAGAGTAGGCGACGCCGGAGATCTCGTAGAAACCCGGCTCCTTCAAAATAAGCCCCGGCGAGGGCTGGGTGATGAACGACTTGACCTCCTGCAGCAAGTAGAACTGGTACGCCTTGCCGTTCGGCAAAAGCGGCGCGTAGTGCTTGGCCTCCCAAAAGCTCATGGCCGGCTCCTCCACGAGTTTGATGCGCCGCAGATATTTGATGTTCATGTTGCCTTCGTAGCCCGGCAGCAGCAGGCGCATCGGATAGCCGTTGGCCGGCATCAGCCGCTCGCCGTTCTGGTACAGCGCGATCATGGCGTCATCCAGGCCTTTCTTGAGCGGCACGCTGCGGGCCAAGTGCGGCGCGTCGGCGCCCTCGGCGATGAACCACTTGGCCTTCGGATCGACGCCGGTCTCCTCCAGCAAGGTGGAGAGATTGACGCCCGTCCACTCGGCGCAGGAAGCCAAGCCGTGCAGAGCCTGCACGTCCGCCTGAAGCGGCTGAGGCGAAAAGAGCGGCGCGCTGTTGCCGCCGCATTCAAGGAAGGTCACCCGCGTCGTCATCGGATACCGGGCGAGCGCGTCGAGCGAGAAAACCAGCGGTCGCTTCACCAGGCCATGGATCGCGAGCCGGTGCTTGTTCGGATCGATGTCCGGGGCGCCGCCCCGGGACACGACGAAATGCAAACCGTTCGGGGTGATCGTGCCGTTCATCAGATGATGCGGCGTGCGCGCCCCCTGGGCCCCGGGCTGGCCATTCGGGTTATTCAGCGTGCGCACGACGTCTTTCTCGAACCGCGACGGTAGCTCGTAGGACTTGATGGTCGCGCCGGGCTCCAGGCTCCACGGCGCGTCGGTTAACGGCGTGTCCGTCGACGGCTCGGCGGCGGCGCCGGTCAGCGCGCCGAGAGGGGCGGTGCTCATCGCGCCCGCAAGGACGACACCTCGCCCGAGCAGCGCTCGACGGTCCATCAGGCCGTTACCAGCAACGGCCCCCACGGCCACGGACTTGGTCCTACGGAAACGACTCACGGAGCCGCTCATGTCTTCCTCCCTGTCTGCCCTTGGGGGATTGGTCGGTGCGGTGTATGCGCCTCTTCGAGATTTATGCCAACGAAGTGATAAAGTCACCGTAGCCGGCGTCAGCATCGCGGGAGGCCGTTCAAACCGCTCTTATGCCGATCGTAGAGCTGGCTTAAGCAGTTCTTGATCGCTGCTGAGGCGACCGCTCCATGCTGCCCGCAACGTCCGGATTGGGTCACCAGCCACCCAGCGCCACCACCACCGTGGGCCCGGTCCTTCACCCTGAGCAGACTCCTGGCCCAGGATGTCGAGCTTATCTCTCCGTCACGGCGTCACAGTGATCGTATTGCAGGCTGGCGGCGACAAGCGCACTCGGGCCTGAGACATCGAAGTCACGCTGAAGCCTTGCGCGCTTCCTCCAGGAGCAAGCTCTGGTCGATCAGGACATCCCCTGGAAAACCGGAGACCATCTCAAACGCCAGGAGAAATTGCGGCCTATCTGGAGGACGCTTTCTCGAAGTGACTCTTCCGCGCACGGCGCGCGAGGCGGGGCGCGGCGGCTCGCGCAACGCCTTCCGCTGGAGCCGTGCCGACCAGACCGCACCCCCGACCGCCGCCGGCATCCTTTCCGAGGACGCGAATTGGGAGCGGATCGACCATTTCCTCAGGCAGGTCGTGCCGGTCGCGACCGCGGCTAAGGTGCGGCTCGCCTGCCATCCGCACGACCCGTACACGCCGCCCGGCTACCGCGGGGTGACCCGGGTGCTCGGCACGGTCGAGGGGCTGAAGCGCTTTGTCGCGATGCACGAGAGCCCCTATCACGGGCTCAATTTCTGCCAGGGGACGATCGCCGAGATGCTCGACGACCCCGCGCGCGAGATCTTCGAGGTGATCCGCTGGTTCGGCGAGCGCGGCAAGATCTTCAATGTGCATTTCCGCAATATCAAAGGGAAGAAGCTCGACTTCATGGAGGCGTTCCCCGACGAGGGCGACATGGACATGCCGCGGGCACTCGCCGCCTATCGCGATGTCGGCTACCCCTACATGCTGATGCCCGACCACGTGCCGCAGATCGACGGCCGCGACCCCTCGGGCGTCGCCTTCGCCTATTGCTACGGCTACATCCAAGCGCTCATCGACGCACTCGTGCCGCGAACGTGACCGGCGGGGTGGAGGCTACCTCGGCACCAAGCCTCCGGTGGCTGCACTTAGCAAATTTCTGCCGTAGCAAAGCTTTTGTTAACTTTGATCTGGTCAGCGCGCTGGCGTGCTTCCCATAGATCGCGCTGCATTTGCATGCGCAGCCAGGTATCGGCCGTGCTGCCGAAAACTTTTTCCAGCCGAATGGCCATATCCGGCGAAACCCCGGTATGACCGTTCAGAAGATCGGATAGCGCCTTACGCGTGACGCCAAGCGCCTCAGCTGCCGCGGTCACGGTAAGCCCGAGAGGTTTGAGGCAGTCCTCCCGGACGATCTCGCCGGGATGCGCCGGGTTGTGCATTTCCATCTCTCGTCTCCCGTCCTGGGCTCAATGGTAGTCGACGAGATCGACGTTGGTCGCGTCCTCGCCTTCGAACTCGAACACCAACCGCCAGTTGCCTGATACGGAAAGCGCCCACTGCCCTTCGCGGTCGCCTCTCAGCCGATGAAGCCGATAGCCGGGCAAATTCATGCCAGCAGGACCCGTGCTGGTATTGAGCGAGGTCAGAAGCCGGCGAAGCCGGGCCGCTTGCTGGGCGTTGATCCCACTCGTATCGCCGCCTCGAAAGAACCGCTCCAACCCCCGATGACGAAACCGCCTTATCATTTCTGATAATTGTAACTTATCGGGTTACATAGAGCGGGCCTCACTGGCCGGTCAAGAGGTGCTCGGCACGGTCGAGGGGCTGAAGCGCTTTGTCACGATGGATGAGAGCCCCTATCACGGGCTCAATTTCTGCCAGGGTACCATCGCCGAGATGCTCGACGACCCCGCCCGCGAGATCTTCGAGGTGATCTGCTGGTTCGGCGAGCGCGGCAAAATCTTCAACGTGCACTTCCGCAACATCAAAGGAAGGAAGCTCGACTTCATCGAGGCGTTCCCCGACGAGGGCGACAAGGACATGCCGAGGGCACTCGCCGCCTACCGCGATGTCGGCTACCCCTACATGCTGATGCCCGACCACGTGCCGCAGATCGACGGCCGCGACCCCTCGGCTGTGGCCTTCGCCTATTGCTACGGCTACATCCAGGCGCTCATCGACGCGCTCGACGCGCGGCCGTGACCGCTCCCGACACCGGCCGGCCGCTCTCACCTCTACTGCAGAGCTACGGTGCTTGGGGCGGGCCGTCCGAGATGTGCGTGCGCGGCTTCGGTAAACGACACGGCGATGCCCTGTTATACCGAATACCCCGCTGTGTTGGCCGGGCCGGCCATCGTGCTGCTGCCAGTGGGTCGGACAAGACCTGCGACCCGCTGCCCCTCGTCGAAAAGACGGTCAGTACCGAATTCGTCTTATGGTCCGTACTGCGATATCCCAGGCATAGCGTATGCCGGCTGGCAACGGTGACCCCATCATAAGGGAAACCAGCCCCTCGGCGCGCGGCTCCGCTCGAGCGACGGCCGCCTGTCGCAACAGGCGGCGGGTTGTTGCTTCATCGATCCTGTCGCGATGCATGAGCTGTTGCACGATCGGCTCGGCAAAGAGCTGATCGAGCCTCGGTTCGTCCAATGCACGCTAGCCAGCCATCGCGCGCAGGGCTGCACGGCCGCGTCGCATGGACATTCTTCTGACCGCACCGCGTCCCATCCCTCGCGTCCCATCCCTGTAGCCATAATTATTTGACCAAGGCGTGATCCGCGCCATCCCCGCTGGGCGGCCTTTTGAAGAAGAAGACCAGCGGGAGGGCGAGGAGTGTCAAAATCATCAGCAGTTTGAAGTCGTCGATGTAAGCAATGATCTGCGCCTGCAATGTGATCGTGGCGTCGAGCGCGGCACGTCCGGCGGCGGTGAACGGGCTCCAGAGATGCGCGATGGCCGGGTTTTCGAACAGGCGGTTGACCGCGGTGACGTAACCGCCGATTTCGGCATGATTTTGCTGGGTATTGCTGACGAGCAGGGCCGAGGTGGCTGAAACACCCATGCTCTGACCGATATTGCGAGCCAGGGTAAAAAAGCCGGCGCCCGCGGTCCGTTGTTCCGGCGCCAATGTCGCAAGAGCCGTCACGCTGAGCGGCACGAAGAGAAAACCCATCCCGGCGCCCTGGATGATGCCGTTGAGGCCGACCGTCCACTCGGACACGTTCGGCGTCCAACTGCTCATATCCCACATCGCCCAGGCGCTCAGCCCGAGGCCGATTGCCAGCAGCACGCGCGTGTCGAGGCGTCCGACGAGCCGGCCCACGATCATCATTGCGACGAGGGTGCCGAACCCCCGCGGCGCCAGGGCAAAACCGGCCGTCAGGATCGGGTAGCCCATCAGATTCTGCAAATAGAGCGGCAAGAGCGCCAACGGGGCGAAATAGGTGAGGCCGATGATGAAGCCAAATAGCGTGCCGGCGGCAAAGTTGCGGTTGCGGAACAGAGCCGGGTTCACAAAAGGCGCCTTGGCCGTCAAGGTCTGCACCAGGAACAGCCACAAGGCCGAGCCACTGACCACCGCCTCAACGAGGATTTCCCCGGAGGCGAACCAATCGAGCTCCTCGCCGCGATCGAGCAGGATCTGCAATGCGCCGATCGACACGCTCAATGCAGCGAAGCCGAACCAGTCGAGTTTTCCGGGATGTTTGGCCGTTTCGGGTAAGAATGCCGTCATGCCCACAAATGCGAGAACGCCGATCGGCACATTGATGTAAAATACCCAACGCCAGCTGTAGTTATAGGTAAGCCAACCGCCGAGCACCGGGCCGATAATTGGGCCGATCATGATGGCCATACCCCAATACGCCATGGCCTGGCCCTGGCGTTCCTTCGGATAGATGTTGAGCAGCACCGCTTGCGAGAGGGGCACCAACCCCGCTCCAAAGGCGCCCTGGATCAGCCGGAAAAGCACGATTTCGACCAGCGAGTGAGCGGTGCCGCACAGAACCGAAGCAATCGTGAAGCCGACGATCGAGGTCAGGAATAGGCGCTTGACGCCAAGCCGTTCGGCGAGAAAGCCGGTCGGCTGCGTCATGATCGCCGCGGCGACTATGTAGGAGGTCAACACCCACTCGATCTCGTCCTGGTTAGCCGCGACGCTCCCCTGGATATAGGGCAGCGACACGTTGGCGATCGTCGTGTCGAGCGCCTGCATCACCGTCGCGAGCACGACGCAGGCGGTGATTGCAGGGCGATTGGGCCCCGCCGCCGTCGGGCTCGGTTTGCCGGTCGCCGCCATCAGCCGCTCGTCTGTTCGCCAAACAGGGCTGTCAGAAAATGCGGCAGCCCGCGCTTGTGACGGGTATAGACCGCGACCTCGACGCTCATCCCGGCGCGCAATGGCGGCATGCTCTTGTCGGTCGTGTCGATCTCCACCCGCAGCGGGATACGCTGGACGACCTTGACCCAGTTGCCGCTGGTGTTCTGCGCCGGCAGCAGCGAGAACTCCGACTGCGCAGCCGGGCTGAGGCTGGCGACTGTGCCGTGCCACTCCCGCCCGGGGTAGGTGTCGACTGTGATCGTGGCCGGCTGGCCGGCGCGCACTTCGGTCAGCTCGGTTTCCTTGGGTTGCGCCTCGACCCAAACCCGATCCGTGTCCACGAGATAAAAGGCAGTGGTCGAGGCCGCCAAGTACATTCCCGGCTCCAAGGCGGGGACGTTGGTCACGGTGCCGTTGTACGGCGCCCTGACAACGGTATCGCGCAGCTGTCGGGCAGCTTCATCCCGCTGCGCCAATGCCTGGCGGTATTGCGGGTGCTGCTCTATCGGAATATCGGGGTTCCCATCGAGGTTGGCGACGATCGACGCCAACTGTGCCTTAGCTGAAGCCAGCGTCTGCTCCGAAGTCTGCAAGTTGAGCCGCGCCTGGTCCAATGACATTTGCGGGGTGAACTGTTGCCGTGCGAGGATTTGCTGCCGCTGGTATTGAAGCTGATTGAAGGCGATTTGGGCTTCGGCTTGCTTTATCTGGGCCTGCACGTTCTGGTAATTGGCTTTGAGTGCGTTCAGATTGTCGCGGACAGTGCCGAGCTGAGCCTGCGCCTGGTCCAGCTTCAGTTGAAAGGGCAGCGGGTCGAGCCGGAACAGAACCTGCCCGGCCGTGACGTGCTGGTTGTCTTTGACCTCGATCGCCTGGACCATGCCGGACACATCGGTCGAAAGGCCGACCTTGTCGGCCTCGATATAGGCGTCGTCGGTCGACATGTAGGCGCCTCCCTCGACGTAGAAATAGCCGCCGACAATCAGCGCCAGCGGCAGTAGCAGAAATAGCGTCCAGCGCAGCCGGCGCCGGCGCGAAGACCGCGGTTCCTTGGGCGCGGGCGATTCTTCGGCCGGCAATTCCCATTCCTCGTGCACCACGACGCGTCTTGCCAGGGGCGCCTCGGACGCATCCGGGCGCAGCGAAACCGATTCCGTGTCGGCGAGCATCTGAACTTTGTCCGCGCCGCGGCTGCTACAAGTCAGCTAGCGGGAACCGTCTGCCAGCCGGTGTTGCACTGGGTTACGTAGGGGTAATAGCCCGCTGGGTCGGAGCAATAATACCACGTCTGGGAAAAAGGAGGTTGGCCGTAGTCGTAGTAGCCGTAGTACGGATAGGAGAACACGCCGAATCCGGGGAGAAATCCGCCACCGTGAAATCCATGCCCGTGAAATCCACCATGAAATCCATGCCCGTGAAATCCGCCGTGAAATCCGCCACCGTGAAATCCGCCGCCGCCGTGGAAACCTCCGCCGCCACCATGCGGCCCGGCGTAGGCAAAATTTGGCAGGCTGAGCGCGATAACACACAGCAGAGCAGCCGCAGCGGTCCCCAGAGCTCTTCCTATCCTGGATTGGACCCTGTATTTCCTTAACTGTCCCATCGACAACTCCTTTTGCGCCGGCCGCGTGTCGGGTGTCTGTGACAGCCGGACGCGGTTGTAAACGGTCAATGCGTTGCAGGTGGTCTGCCCGGTAGGCATTGATAATATGGCGAAGACAAATCATACTATCCTGTATCGCTTAATAATCGGCGAGGCTCTATGGATCGCTTCGACAATATGCGGGTCTTCGCCAAGGTGGTGGAGAGCGGCAGCTTCGCCGGTGCTGCGGCGCGGCTCGGCATTTCCGCCAGCATGGTCAGCCAGCACGTCAAGGAACTCGAGGAGCGGCTGGCCGCGCGCCTGCTGAACCGCACGACGCGCAAGGTCAGCTTAACCGAGACTGGCCGCGCCTATTATGAGCGCTGCACCCGGCTGCTGGCCGATCTCGAGGAAACCGAGCAAGCCGTAAGCGACATGCACGCGGCCCCGCGCGGGGAGTTGCGCGTCAATGCCGCGCCGAGCTTCGGCATTCTGCAGTTGGCGCCGGCGATTGCCGATTTTACCGCGCGCTTTGCCGCAATCTCCGTCGAACTGCTGCTGAGCACGCGCATTGCCGACCTGATCGACGAAGGTCTCGATGTCGCCGTGTGGGTCGGGGAGCTTCCGGACTCGAGCCTGATCGCGCGCCAGCTCGCCCCCTGCCGCATGGTCGTGTGCGGCGCGCCGAGCTATTTCGAGAGGCACGGCACGCCGCGCACCCCCGCCGACCTCACGGGCCACAATTGCCTCACGGTATCCAGGACCGGGTTATCCTACTACCGCGCGTGGCATCTGACGGCGGCAGACGGCACCGCGCTGAGCATCTCGCCTTCGGGGAACCTGCGGACCAACAGCGGGGCGGTGCTCAAAGTCACGGCGCTCGCCGGACACGGGGTGGCGTGTCTCCCGACCTATCTCGTCGGCGATGCGCTGCAGTCGGGGCGGCTGGTGACAGTGCTGGACGATTACACCGCGCCGCCGCTAACGCTGCGCGCCCTCTATCCTCACAACCGCCACCTATCGGCTAAGGTCCGCGCCTTCGTCGACTTTCTCGCTACGCGCTTTGGGCAAGAGCCGCCATGGGACAGCTGGTGCCGCTTCTCCAGCGAGCAGTCCGCGGCATCCGCTCATCACGGGGGGAGATGATCGGAAGTTCGAAAACTCGAGCGCACGCTCCGTGAGCTTGCTCTTGGGATCAAAGGAATGTGGTCGTGCTGAGAGCCCCTATCACGGGCTCAATTTCTGCCAGGGCACCATCGCCGAGATGCTCGATGACCCGACCCGCGAGATCTTCGCGGTGATCCGCTGGTTCGGCGAGCGCGGTAAGATCTTCAACGTCCATTTCCGCAATATCAAAGGGAACAAGCTCGACTTCATGGAGGCCTTCCCCGACGAGGACGACATGGACATGGCCCGCGCGCTCGCTGTCTATCGCAGCGTCGGCTACCCCTACATGCTGATGCCCGGCCACGTGCCGCAGATTGACGGCCGCGACCCCTCGCGCTTCGTCTATTGCTACGGCTATATCCAGGCGCTCATCGACGCACTGCGCCGCGGCCGGATGGTGCGAAGGTCTGATCAATTTACCGCCGCCGGGGCCGCCCCCGACACGGAATGCCCGCCCTCGCCTCCATTGCAGATTAGCGTTGCGCGGAGCAAAGCGTCAGAGGATCGTGTCAAAAGAGGACATCCGCAATACCTGCTATCGGCGTTTTCCAACGACAATCCCGGAGCGAACTGTACCGGAAAACAAGGAGCGTCGTGCACTGAATTTCGCGGGGCCATCGCGCTGGTCAAGGTATACAAGGATATGTCTACCGCGACACGCGCCGTCATTCAACCGCAATAGTTCTTTCACTTTACTGTAACAAGGGACAGCTAGGCTTTTATTACGTTCTTGCGACATAGCGGCGGCAGGATTTTGATGACGGATGCTGTTGGGAAGAAATTGCCCACAGAGCTCGACGGGATCAGTCTACGGAAGGCGTACGCGCGCTGGGCGCCGATCTACGATCTGGTCTTTGGCGTCGTGTTCGAGCGCGGCCGTCGGGCGGCGATCGCCGCAGCCGAGCGGGTAGGAGGCCGAATCCTCGAAGTTGGTGTCGGCACGGGCATCTCGCTTCCCGGCTACTCCTCCCAGAGTCGCGTAACCGGGATTGATCTTTCAGAGGAGATGCTACGCAAAGCGCAAAAGCGGGTGGCAGAGCTGTCCCTTGCCTACGTCGAGAACCTGGAGGTGATGGATGCAGAGCATCTGTCATTCGCCGACGCCTCGTTCGATGTCGTCGTCGCGAACCATGTAATTTCAACCGTCCCAAACCCGGAGGCAGCGCTCGACGAGTGTGCCCGAATGCTCAGACCCGGCGGCGAGATGATCCTGCTCAGCCGCATCGGTGCGGATACCGGCTTGCGGCACCTGGTCGAACGATTACTGCAACCGATCGTCTGTCGGCTCGGATGGCGGGCTGAGTTTCCATGGGACCGATTCGCTCGTTGGACCGAGCGGCGAACTGATGTGCGCCTGATCGAGCGCCGACCGATGCCGCCGTTCGGTCATTTCTCGCTCCTGAGATTTGTGAAATTCGAACAAGAGGCGGGAGCATAAGCGCCGCAGACCGACGGATTCGCGGCTGACTGTGCCCGTATTGGTAAAAGGGGATGATGTTCAGATGAGTGGCTTTATGCAGACGCTGAAAATTCAGCGCTGGGACGATCACCGTTACTATCATCACAGTCTAATCAACCAGTCGCTTCATTTGTTGAGTGCGACGAGCTTCGTCCTGATGTACTTCTTGTTGTTCTGGGATCCGGCTATAGCGGCAATGACGGGATGGATCGTTTCAATGACCAGCCGCCAGATCGGCCATTTCTTTTTCGAGCCGAAGGGTTACGACGCAGTAAATGACGTCACTCACGAATACAAAGAAGAGGTCAAGGTCGGCTACAATCTCCGCCGCAAAGTCATATTGCTCTCAATTTGGGCATTGTCGCCGCTACCGCTATACTTCAAGCCGACGTTTTTCGGGATGATCAGACCATGGGAGAGCGCCCTCGGGTTTGTCCATCAGATCGGGATGTGCTGGCTGTTTATCGGAGTCGCCGGGATAATTCTACGATCTATTCAACTGTTCTTCATCAGGGACCTGCAGACCGGATTGGTCTGGGCTGTCAAAATCATCACAGACCCTTTCCACGATATCAAACTGTATTATAAGGCGCCGTACCATCTGTTGCGCGGGGATCTGGAGGACCCAGTGGCGCTGGGCCACAGTCACTGAGGGCGAGGGGCGGCGCCTTTTAGCTTGGCGCTCGGTGGCGCGAGAACCGATGAGCGATCATCTCGCGCAAAATCCGGCGCCTGATCGCCCGGTTGTTGGCGAGCCGATCCTTCCACCACCAGCCGCCCCGCTGCATTGCTTCAGCGGCGGCGGCGAAGCGGTCGGCGACCGCCTGAAAATCAGCTCCTGTATAATTCAGGCTGAAGATGAGCCTACCGGTGCCGATCCAGCTCAATGCCAGGCCTTCCGCCCGCAGATGGTACTGGAACATCCAGTTGTAGGCCGAAGGCTGCGTGTAACAGATCATCCAGATCGACGACAGGTTAGCCACCTTTACCGGCAACCCGGCGTCGCGCAGTCGCCTATTGAGCGCCGCGGCGCGGCCATCCCAGATCTCGTCGAGGTCGCGGTAGAGCGCGCTGATCGCCGGCTCTTCCAGGCGCCGCAGGAATTCGTTCATCGCCGCCATGACGTAGGGATGCGAATTGAACGTGCCGCGTGCAAAGCAGATATCGGCCGGCCGATCCTCGCGGAACCGTTTCATCAGGTGCCTGCGCCCGCAGACTGCGCCGATCGGCAGGCCGCCACCGAGAGTCTTGCCGTAGGTTACAAGGTCGGCCCGCACGCCGAAATAATCCTGAGCGCCGCCGAGTGCGAGGCGAAAGCCGACGAAAACCTCGTCGAAGATCAACACGATGCCGCGCTCGGTACAGATCGCGCGGAGCTGCTTCAGCCAATCGACATAGCCCGTGCGATCGAGATGCGCCTGCCTGGTGCTGTCGACCAAGATCGAATCGGCCGGTGCAGCGCTGTTCGGGTGCATGACCTGGACCGGATTGACGAGGACACAGGCGATGTCGCGCCGGCCGCGCAGCACACGCAGCGAGTCCTCGGACACGTCCTTCAGCGTGTATGTTTCGTGCGTCGGCACGGGGTTGCCGACGCCCGGCTGCACATCGCCCCACCAGCCGTGATAGGCGCCGCAAAAGCGCACCAGGTGGGAACGCCCCGTGTGGTAGCGCGCAAGCCTCACCGCCTGCATGACGGCCTCCGTTCCGGACATGTGGAACGAAACCTCGTCCATGCCGGAAAGGCGCACGAGGCGCGCGGCATTGTCGGCGACCAGCGGATGATAGGAGCCCAATACCGGGCCGAGCGCATGTGCGCGCTCAATGCCGCGGTCGATGCACTCCTTGTAGAAATCGTAGCCGAACAGATTGACGCCGTAAGAGCCGGTGAGATCGTAGAACACGTTTCCGTCGAGATCGGTCGTCGTGACCCCGGACGAGGATTGGAGAAACGCGCCGACCGGCAGGTGCTGCCGCACGTGGCGGCTATACTGAAACGGGACGCGATAGGCTTCAGTGAATTGCAGATCCGAGATCAGCTCGGTAGTCTCGGCCGTCAGCCGCAATGTGCTGGCATATCGTTTCCGGTAGAGGTCTGCGAGCCGCGCAAAATCGGCGCGCCGTTTCGTGACGACCTCGTCGGGTGCTCCATCTGCGCTGAAGAACCGAGCGTCGTCGTACTGATAGAACGGCACCAGCGAGGCCACGAATCGGGCGATGCGCGGGTGCCCGGCGAGCGATCTGTGCTTTGCCTTCGACAGCTCCAGCCGCGCCTTCAGGCCAGCCGTCGATGCCGCCAAACTCATCGCGACCCGGCCGTAAGCGCCGACGCTGGTGATTGCCGCCTTCATATACGCAGTCATTATTCGATGATTTTTTCACTTATATGACAATGCGAGCAGCATCCGTTAAAACCCTGCTGCGGGAGGACATCAGCTTTCTGCTGACCAATCGCATCCCACATCAGCTGGCGAATCGGCTGTTCGGCTGGTTTAGCCGGATCGAGGCCCCGCTGCTGGCGCGAGCCTCGATCGCGATCTGGCGTCTGTTCGCCGATCTCGACCTGAGCGAAGCGCGAGCAGAGCGTTTCCCGAGCCTGCACGCGTGCTTTACGCGAGAGCTAAAGCCCGGCGCGCGTCCGGTCGACGGCGATCCTCACAATCTGACCAGCCCCTGCGATGCCATTGTCGGCGCCTGCGGACAAATTGTCCGCAACGAGCTGATCCAAGCCAAAGGATTTCCGTACACATTACAGGATTTGCTGGTCGACCCGCAGCTCGTCGAGCTCTATCGCGATGGCCAATACGTCACGTTGCGACTGACGCCCAGTATGTACCATCGCTTCCATGCGCCGTACGACTGCACAGTCGACAAGGTCAGGTATATTTCCGGCGAAACGTGGAACGTCAATCCGATCTCGCTCAGTCGCATTGCCAAATTGTTCTGCAAGAATGAGCGCGCGGTCATTCTCACAACTCTCCGCCCCTCTGGTGTGATGGTCACGCTGGTGCCGGTGGCCGCGATTCTCGTCGCCAGCATCCGCCTGCACTTTCTGGACGTTCTGTTGAACATGCAGTACCGCGGGGAGGTCGACATTCCGTGCCGGGCCTGCTTCAGCAAAGGGGAAGAGATGGGATGGTTCCAACATGGGTCGACGATCATCGTGTTTGCACCAAAGGGCGTCACCCTTTGCGGCTCGGTACAGCAGGGTGCGGTCATTCGCATGGGACAGCCGCTGATGCGATTGCTGTCGTGAGCGGCACGATGTCATGCGAATCCTGATCGCTACCGATGCATGGTCGCCGCAGGTCAACGGGGTTGTTCGGAGCTTGCAGTCTCTCGCCGCCGATGCTCGGAAGCTGGGTGCAGAAATCGAGTTTCTGACGCCCGAGGGTTTTCGGACCTTTCCGCTGCCGACCTACCCGAGCATTCGCTGCGGTATCCCGACCTGGCGAGAAATCGCGCGGCGAATTGAGAGCGCAGCGCCGGATTGCCTGCATATCGCCACTGAGGGACCGATCGGCCAAATCGTTCGGCGGTATTGTCTCGCGCGAAAAATATCTTTCACGACCAGTTATATGACCCGTTTTCCGGAGTATGTTTCGGCGCGTCTGCCGGTTCCCCTGTCATGGAGCTACGCGCTGTTGCGCCGCTTTCAAGCCGCGGCGGCGGTAACGATGGTGTCCACCCGCTCTTTGATCGAAGAACTCGGCCATCGCGGCTTTGCGCATCTGGCGATATGGACACGCGGTGTCGATACCGACCTTTTCCGCCCCGAGCGCGCGGCACCAGTCGATCTGCCCCGTCCGATTTTCGTCAGCGTCGGCCGCCTCGCGGTAGAAAAGAACCTGACGGCATTCCTGGCGCTCGATCTGCCGGGCTCGAAGGTCCTCATTGGCGACGGGCCGCAGGCGGACGAGCTGCAGCGCCGTTTTCCGGACGTCCACTTTCTCGGTCAGCTGGAAGGGGAAACCTTGGCCACACATCTTGCGGCAGCGGACGTATTCGTGTTCCCGAGCCGAACCGACACATTCGGGGTCGTTCAGCTCGAAGCGCTGGCCTGCGGCGTTCCGGTTGCCGCCTACCCTGTCCCAGGACCACAGGACGTGATTGGTAGCAATCCGGTCGGCGTGCTCGACGAAGATCTCAAATCTGCCTGCCTCCAGGCACTGACGATTTCGCGCGCGACCTGCCGCGCGTTTGCGCTTACCCAATCCTGGGAACGAAGCGCACGGCAGTTCATCTCGCATTGTCGGCCATGCCGTCGCTTGGTGACGGCATAAAAATATCTTCCGAGAAACCAAGACTTCTACAATCCTCGGCCTGCTCCCGACCGCTCCAGAGTCGGGACCGATAATCGGTAATCGGCATCAGAGGACCGCAGGGGTCAGCCGCCACGCCCGCTGCCGAGGACCGTAGGCGCGCTGACATCATCGGCGTCATTAGCACAGGACACCCGCGCAAAGGGCAGAACTGATGCGCGCGCACCCGGGTTAATTTCCTGGGCACCAAAGACCGAGGCCTTGGGCAAAAATCGGCCGATGGCTCGGACCGAGAGAAAGAGAGCGGGATGGAGAGCGCCGTCGAAAAATCCGCAATGCGCAAGATCTATTTACGGCTGCTGCCGTTTGCGGTGCTGAGCTATTTCCTCGCCTATATCGACCGCATCAACGTCAGCTTCGCCGGGCTGACGATGCGCGACGATCTCAACATGTCGGCTTCCGCCTTCGGCTTCGCTCTCGGCACCTTCTACTGGGGCTACTCGATCTTCGAGCTGCCGAGCAATTTGATCATGGAGAAAGTCGGCGCCCGCCTGTGGATCGCCCGCATTATGATCACCTGGGGCATCCTGGCGGTCATCACAGCCACGGTCACCGGGTCGACCAGCTTTGGGATCGTGCGCTTTCTGCTCGGTGTTGCCGAAGCCGGGTTCTTCCCGGGGCTCATCCTCTATTTCACCTATTGGTTCCCGAGCTACCATCATGCCCGCATTGTTTCGGGCTTTCTGACTGGGTTGCCGGTCGCCGTGGCACTCGGCGCGCCGATCTCGACTGGGTTGCTCGGCCTGGACGGCTTGTTCGGCCTGCGCGGCTGGCAGATCATGTACATCGCCGAGGGCCTCCCAACCGTGCTGATCGGCGTGGTGACGTTGTTCGTGCTGACCGACCGGCCGGAGCAGGCAAAGTTCCTGACTGCGGCCGAAAAGACTTGGCTCGCCGAGACCTTGCGTGCCGAACGGCGGGCCAAGGATGCGGTGCGCACCTTCAGCGTAGTGCAGGCGCTGTTCAATCCCAAGGTCCTGCTGTTGTCGCTGAACTATCTCGGCATCGTCACCGCGAGCCTAGGGATGCTGTTCTTTATTCCGCAGATCATCAAGTCGCTGGGCAATTTCAGCAACATGACCGTCGGTTGGCTGACGATGATCCCCTACATCTGCGGTGGGATCAGCATGGTGACCTGGGGCTTCATTTCCGACCGCATGAACGAGCGGCGGTGGAATCTGCTGGCAGCGTGCGTCGTTTCGACGGCCGGGCTTGTCATCGCTGGCATGACGATGGGCACCTGGTGGGCGCTGGTCGGGATGTCGATCGCCGCGATCGGGTTCTACGGCTCGAAGGGACCCTTCTGGTCGATGCCGCCGATGTTCCTCACCGGCATGGCGGCGGCTGGTGCGATCGCGTGGATCAACTCGATCGGCAATCTCGGCGGTTTTTTCGGCTCCTGGTATGTCGGGTTCATGAAGGACCTGACCGACAGCTACGCCGGCGGGCTCTACGGGCTGGCGCTGTTTGGGTTTATCTCCGCGTTCGTCTGCGCGTTCTTCCTGCAGATCCCCGATGCTGCCGGCTCGGCGCGTAGCGCAGAAGCGTTGACGCCGGCGAAATAGGGGACGGCCGGGCGCGGCACCCGGCGGACCATGGTCTGAAGTCTGTCGTCGATCCTCAAATCGCCAACTTCGCGTGGCATGAAGTTGGTCCGACGTGGGAGCCGGGGCACTTCGCGAAAACCGCGGCGCGGCCGTTGCTGAGGGACAAGACGACGAACGCTATTCTATCTAAAGAGGAAATTTTGCTGTTGATTTGCGTTATTTGTGCAAATCTGAATTCTGTCAACGAAACCACAAGTTTGATGCGAGCCGAATGCGATTGTCGGACGCAAAGTCGCGATCCGATTGGTCGTCCCGTAAGGGCCGACGGCAACGAGCGAACGCGATTGCGCCTTTCTCGGTTCGTGGAGTTCCTGTATCCGAGGGCCGATTGCAAATAGGAAACCCCGGACATGACCCAGACCGTTGCCCGCCTGCTGGCGGAAAGCTTCGAAGCGCATGATGTCGACCAGGTCTATTGCGTCCCGGGCGAGAGCTATGTTGGGCTGACCAGCGCGCTGATCGACAAGAACTCGATCCGCGTAGTCGTCTGCCGCCACGAGGGCGGCGCCGGCTTTATGGCAGTGGCCGACGGTCGGCTGCGCGACCGCGCCGGGGTGGCCATCGTCTCGCGCGGGCCGGGGCTGTCGAACGCCATGGTAGCGCTGCACTCGGCTTATCACGACACGACCCCCGTGGTGATGCTGATCGGGCAGGTCGAGCGCCGGGATTTCGGCCGGTTGGCATTGCAGGAGCAGAACTATTCACGCCTCTTGGCGGATGTGACCAAGCTGGTGATCGAGGTCAACGAACCGGAGCAGGCATCGGAAGCGATCGCCCGCGCCTTCCACGTCGCGGAAAGCGGCACGCCCGGCCCGGTTGCTGTCGTCGTGCCGGAGGACGTCTTCGATGCCGAGATCGGTGCCGCTGTCGATCCAGCGCGGCCGCGCGGCGTCGCCGGACCGCGCGCCGAGGATCTCGACCGGCTCGCGCAAATGCTGGCCGAAGCCGAGCGACCATTGGTGCTGGTCGGCGCGGCACTGTTGGCCGACGCGGTCCATGACGGCGCGGCGTTCGCGGACCTCAACCGGCTGTCGGAGGAATGGGTGTTGCCGATCAGCCCGACGCATCGCCGGCCGCAGCTCTTCGATGCGACGCATCCGAATTTCGGCGGCTATATGGGGATCCGCGTCCCGCCGGCGTTGCTTACGGAGATGAAACGCGCGGATCTGATGGTGGCATTGGGCGAGCGAATGACCGACTCGGTCAGCCAGTCCTACAGCTTCCCGGCGGCACCGCAGCCGCAATTGCCCTTCGTCCATGTCTGGCCTGACCCGAACGAAGTCGGCCGTGTGTGGCGGCCAGATCTCGGCATGCCATGCAGCGCCCACGAGGTCGTCAGAGCGCTGTTGCGGCGCGGAGCGCCTGCGAACGCCGGCAAGCGGCGCGGCTGGGTGGACAGGCTCAACGCTATCCACAGGAAGCTCTTGGCCAAGGAATGGGAGCCAACCGAGGACGGCATCAACTTTGCCGCGGTCGTCTGCGAGGTCGACAAGCACCTTGCACCGGACGCCACGGTGACGACCGACGCGGGCAATTTCGCGAGCTTCGTTCACCGCTATATCGGCTTTGGCCAGGGGCAGGTCTTTCTCGCCTCGGTGGTGGGTGCGATGGGTTCGGGAATGCCGATGGCGGTCGCCGCGGCGTTGCGCCGGCCGGGCACGCAGGTCGTCGCCTTTGTCGGTGACGGAGGTGCCCTGATGACCGGCAACGAGATTGCCACCGCACGCCAATACGGCGCCAATCCGATCATGATCATTTCCGACAACGGCATGTACGGCACGATCGGCATGCATTCCTACGTGCGGTATCCCGAGCGAGCGTTGATGGCTGGCACCCGGCTGACCAATCCGGACTTTGCGCAATGGGGCCGCTCGTTCGGGGCCGAGGGCATCACCATCAAGAGTGAGGCGGAGGTCGCCGACAGCATCGCCCGCGCCTTTGCCGTCAAGACCAGGCCGGTGGTGGTGCACTGTCTGACGTCGGCGATCCAAATGAGCGCCTGGCGCCGCTACACCCGCTCGGCGACACTGCCGTAGAGGCTGTGAAGAAATCGGCTGGATCAGCGTTGTGCGTTCTTCGAGACAGCCGCTGCGCGGCTTCCTCAGAATGAGGAATGCCGTTTATGCCCTCAAAGACTTCCTCATGCTGAGGAGCGCGTTTGGGCGCGTCTCGAAGCACGCAACGACGCCGATGCAGCGGTTGCACGGGCCCAGAGAGGAGGCGCGATGAGCTTCACGCTGACCGCCGACCAGCAGGAAATCCGGAGCGCGGTGCTTCGCCTGTGCGCGCGGTTCGGCGACGAATACTGGCTGAAAAAGGACGAAGAGGGCGGCTTCCCGCACGAGTTTCATCGGGCGATGGCCGAGGCCGGCTGGCTCGGCATCGCGATGCCGGAAGTCTGTGGCGGCAGCGGTCTCGGCATTACCGAAGCCGCGGTCCTGATGCAGGCGGTCGCGGAGTCGGGCGCCGGCTTCAGCGGCGCCTCGGCGATCCATATGAATATTTTCGGACTGCACCCGGTCGTCGTTTTCGGCAATGACGAGCAGAAGCAGCGCTTCCTGCCGCCGCTGATCGCCGGCAACGAGAAGACCTGCTTTGCCGTGACCGAGCCTGATGCCGGGCTCGACACGACCCGGATCAAGACACGTGCGGTGCGTCAAGGCGACCACTATGTCATCTCGGGCCGCAAGATCTGGATCTCGACCGCCCAGGTCGCCGAGAAGATGCTGATCCTCGCACGCACGACACCGGTCGAGGAGGCAGCACGCCCCTCATTGGGTATGACGTTGTTCTATACCGATCTCGACCGCACCACCGTGGAGGTGCGCGAGATCCCGAAGATGGGGCGCAAGGCGGTCGACTCGAACCTACTCTTCATCGACGGGCTGAAGATACCAGTCGCCGACCGCATCGGCGAGGAAGGCAAAGGCTTTCACTACATCCTGCACGGGATGAACCCGGAGCGGATCCTGATCGCCGCCGAGGCGGTCGGGCTCGGGCGTGCGGCCCTCGCCCGCGCTGCCAACTATGCCAAGGAGCGGATCGTCTTCGGCCGCCCGATCGGCCAGAATCAGGCGATCCAGCATCCGCTCGCCGAACGCTGGATCGAGCTCGAAGCCGCCGAATTGATGGTGTTGCGCGCGGCCGCCGCCTATGACCGCGGCGAACAGACCGGCGCCTTTGCCAACGCCGCCAAATACTGTGCGGCCGAGGCGGGCTTCCGCGCCTGCGAAACCGCGGTCATGACCCATGGCGGCATGGGCTACGCCCGCGAGTACCATGTCGAGCGCTATTTCCGCGAGATCCAGATCGCCCGGATCGCCCCCGTCAGCCCCCAGTTGATCTTGAGCCACCTCGCCGAGCGCGTGCTGGGGTTGCCGAAGTCTTACTGAGGGCGCCGCAATGACCACGCGTGTAGCGATCGGCGGATTTGGGGCGATCGGGATGGCGGTCGCCGAGCATCTCGACCGCGGAATCGACGGGCTGGTGCTGGCCGCGGCGTCGGCGCGCGACGTTGGCCGGGCGCAAGCGGCGATAGCCGGCTTTGCGCGGCCGGTGCCGGTGCTGCCCTTGGCACGGCTCGGCGACGTCGCCGACATTGTCGTCGAATGCGCGCCCGCGGCGGTATTGCGCGAACTCGTCCAGCCGGCTCTCGCGCATGGCCGGCTCGTGATGGTGCTGAGCTGCGGCGCGCTGCTCGACAATTTCGACCTCGTCGACCTGGCGCGGCGCCATGGCGGGCGCATTCTAGTTCCCTCGGGCGCATTGCTCGGGCTGGATGCCGTCGTTGCCGCGGCGGAGGGCGGCATCTCACGCGTGCATATGGTTACCCGCAAGCCGCCGGGCGGTCTTGCCGGTGCGCCCTATCTTGAGGCGAACGCCATCGCCGTCGCCGGACTGTCCGCACCCAAATGCGTCTTCGCCGGCTCGGCGCGCGAAGCGGCGCGCGGCTTTCCGGCAAACGTCAACGTGGCGGCAGCATTGGCGCTCGCCGGGATCGGACCGGATCGCACGACAATCGAGATATGGGCCGACCCGACAGTGACGCGTAATGTTCACCGCATCGAGGTCGAGGCCGAAGCCGCCCGGTTCTCGATGCAGATCGAGAATGTGCCTTCCGCCGAAAATCCGCGCACCGGCCGGCTGACGGCACTCTCCGTCATTGCCGCACTCAAAAAGCTGTCGGCCCCCCTCTCGATTGGGACCTAAGCGAGAATTTTGATCGGGCGAGCGATCGGCGGGCCCGATACGTCGATGTCGCAAACATTGCTTCTCTGCGCGCTTTGTGCCTCTGTCGTGAGCAAAGTGGAGAGACGCAGATGCCTCCTCTCGAACCGGGGCGAAAGGCCGAACGTATCGTCGAGTTGTTCCGCAGCCGCCGGCTGACCGAGATCCTGCCGGCGGACGTCTATCCGGCGAGCCTCGAGGAAGCTTATGCGATCCGCCGGTGCTTTCAGGAGATCGAGGTGGCGACAGGTCGGGGTGCCGTCGCGGGTTACAAGATCGGCCTGACAACGCCGGTTATGCAGCAGCTCTGCGGGATCGCAGAGCCCTGCTATGGCGCTATCTTTACACGCGAAGTGCATAACTGGCGGGCCGAGCTAAGGGCCGGCGATTACTGCCGGCTCGGGGTCGAGACCGAGATCGCGTTCCGTCTCGGCGCCGACGTGCCGGAAGGCGATGATCCCAGGAGTGTCGCCGCAGCAGTCGAAAGCGCTGCGGCAGCGATCGAATTGATCGAGGATCTGCGCTACGACTATCGCCGACTCGATGCTGCGGCGATGGTTGCCGGCAATGTGTGGAATGCGGGCGTCGTCCTTGGAGCGCCGGTCGCCGAGTGGCCGGCGCTCGACCTGCCGCGGGTAACGGCGCGGCTATCGATCAACGACCGCGAGTTAGGCAGCGGTGTCGGTGGCGATGTGATGGGCAACCCATTGAACGCGCTCGTTTGGCTCGCCAAAAAGCTCGCCGACGAGGGGACGCCGCTGCGGCACGGCATGATCGTGATGACCGGCAGCATGGTTCCGATCCAGTACCCGCTTGCCGGCGACCGGGTCTTGGTGCAGGTCTCGGGACTCGGCGCCGCAGAGCTCGTCCTGACCTGACGCGGCCGGTTTCAACCGGCGCCTGGAGGCTTCGATGTTTTGGGTCGTCGTAGCGGTTCTGTATTTCATCCTTGCGGCGGTCGCTCCGGCTCTCCTCAGCCTGTTCGTCAATCGCGCGCGGCCGGATTTCGGCACGCTTTCTCTGTCGTTGCGCGTCGTATTCGTGGTGATCGCGCTGACTTGTCTGGCGGCAACCTCGTATGTCCATGTCGAGTCGGACGAGATCGCCGTGCTCAACAAGATCTACGGAACCACGTCGCTGCCCGGTGAGCACATCATCGCGACCAATGGTGAGAAAGGCCCGCAGGCCGAGATTCTCACGCCCGGCTGGCACCCGTGGTTTCTCGTCAACGTCATTTACCAGGTCGAAAACAAAAAAGTCGTTTCCATTCCGTCCGGTAAGTATGGGTTCCTGAGTGCGAAGGACGGCGCTCCGCTACGCCCCGACCAGTTTCTCGCCGACGCCTTTGCGCCCAGCCACGAGTTGGACATGCTCGATGCCACATATTTCCTCACCCATGGCGGCCAGCGCGGACCGCAGACGACGATCCTGACGCCGGGAAACTACCGCCTCAATACCTATCTCTGGGACCTTGCCGTCTATAACGCGGTCGATGTCGCCGAGGGTTTCGTCGCCGTTGTCAAATCCAACGTCGTCGAACTCGGTGCATTTCGGCAGCCTGGTTGCCGAAAAACCGGCGTCCTGCCAGCAGAAGACGGTGTCGACGAATGAGAGCGGCGCCGCCGTCGCCGCCAACATAGAACAATCCGACGACGGCAAGCTGACCGCGATCCTGGTCTCGGTCGGCTGCATCGGCATCTGGGAAAAAGCGCTGCAGCCCGGCCGCTATTACGTCAACGAGGCCGCTTACAAGATCACGATGATGAGCACCCGCGTCCAGACATGGGAATTCAAAGGAGGATATAAGCGCCGTTACATCGATCTGAGCCTCGACCAGGCGGGCAATCTGACCCAGACGCAGCGCTCGCAAGATGTGCCGGTGCCGCAGGGCTCGGCCGACCCCGCCATCTCGCCCTTTGTGGAGGGCTGGCTGGTGCCGCTCGAGCTCAGGGTTCTGGCGCAAGTCACCCCCGACAATGCGCCCTTTGTCGTCGCCTCGGTGGGCGGGCTGCCGGAAATCGAGAACAACATCATGGTTCCGACCATCCGCTCGATCGTGCGCAATGTCGTGGGCGCCCAAGGCCGCCATGTCTTGGACCTCGCCGACAATCGAGCCGAGCTCGAGCATGCCGTTCAGGACGCCATCCGGCCCGAAGGATTACGCGCGGGGATTGTCATCAAGGAGGTCAAGTTCGGTGATCCGGCATTGCCGCCGGAATTGCTGGTCTCGCGCCTGCGGCAGCAATTGGCCGATCAGCTTCAGGTCACCTACCAGCAGGAGCAGAAGGCGCAAACGCAGCGAATCGAAACTGAAAAAGCCCGCGCGACCGCCGAGCAGCAGCACCAGCTCGTCGAGGCGGTCATCGGCGTGCAAGTGGCCGAGCAGAACAAAAACGCCTCCAAGCTTCGCGGCGAGGGTCAGAAGCTCGAACTCGAGGAGATTGCCCAGGGCCAGCGGGCGCAGGCCGATGTTCTGGGGCAGGATCGGGTGCTCACCATCACCCTCGTTCAGCAGCTTCTCAAAACCATTCAGGAAAAGCCCGAAATCGTCGGGTTGATCGGCAAGCTCGTCCCGCAGACCGTGGTGTCGACGGGCGGCCAAGCAGCAGGACTCGACAGCGCCGCGGCAATTCTCGGAGCGCTGATCAACAACAGCGGCGGCGCCATTCCGGCATCGTCAGGCGCCTCGACTAAGAAATAAATCAAACCAGCACCAGCAATCCGCCGCAAATGCCCAAGGCGGCGACCCAGATCAGATCGAGATTGATCCAGCCCGACCGCAAGAAGGCGAGACCGACCCACTCGTAAACGATGACGGAGATCGCCGCCATCGTCGCCAGCATCGCGGCGGTGTGGACGGCCAGAGCGGCTATTGCAACCGGGACCGTGCCGCCTAACGCTGAAATGGTACTGGACGACCCCGACAGGCACAGCGGCACCACAGCCGGGAGGACCATCAACCCGGCGCCGTGCGCGGTCGCCATCAGGAACGACCAGAATGCCAGCCCGGCGACACCGGCTTGCATGCCGACGCGCACACGCCGGCGGTGGCCGCGGAAACCGTGCCATAGGGCCCATCCGAGCAAGACGCCGCCAGCGCCGCGGCGCACCATGTCGCGGTCAAAGACAAAGCCGAACGCCAATACCGCCAGCAGCACGACCGCGACGGAAGCTGCGTGACCGATCGTGATCGGCGCCCAGGATACGACCACACTCCTCAGACTCTGGCGATGTAGCCCGAGTGCGACGGAAAACAGCCATCCCATGGCTGGGTCGAGGCCGTGGAAGAAACCGAGCCCGGCCAGCACCAGCCAAGGCCAGAGCTGGGCTGGCGCCCAGCTCAGAGGATCAGGGATAGCAGTACGAGTCCGACGAACAGTCTCCGCCGTCGAGCCGGATCTGGTTTCAATCTGCCGGTTCGACTGGACATTGCGCGCGAACGCCCGGGCGCGGTTGCGCGTGCTCGTCGAGCGCTTCCTGCGCAAACACGGCTACCCGCCGGACCAGTAGGAGAAGGCGACGCAGCCCGTATTGGAACAGGCGGCATTGCTTTCGAAAGCTTGGGCGGCCGCCGCCTGATCCAATATTTCGCGGGCAGGGTCGGCTAGGCGTCGAAGCCGTAGAGCCGGGCGGCGTTGCCGCGGGTGATCTTGAACTTGTCCTCCGCGCTCGCATCCTTGAAGTCGCGCGCGACGACCTCCTGCGAGTGTGGCCAAGTCGAGGCCTGGTGCGGGTAGTCGGACGACCACATCATCTTGTCGACGCCGATGAAATGGCGACTGGCGACGCCGACGAAGTCATCGATGTAGGTGGCCCACATCTGGCGCTGGAAGTATTCGCTCGGCTTCAGCTTGTTGGGGAAGCCGGCGGAGATGCGCTGGCGCTCGAAGGCGCGGTCCATGCGTTGCAGATAATAGGGCAGCCAGCCGATGTTGTTCTCGGCCGAGACGATCTGCAATTCCGGGAAGCGGTCGAGCACACCGGAGAAGATCAGCACGCTGAACGATTTCTCGACCTCGTGCGACAGCACCGTGGATCGCATGTAGCGCTCGCCCCAATTGTATTGGCTCTCGACCCCCATGCCGGTGATCGCGTGCAGGCTGACCGGCATCTTGAGCTCCTGTGCCGCCCCCCAGAACGGGTCGTAGATGTCCGAGCTGTAGGGCTGCCCCTCGGGCGGTGAGCACCAGATCATCGCACCCTTGAGCCCCATCTTGGCGCAGCGCTCGAGCTCGCGGGCCCCGGCTTTGGGATCGTAGAGCGAGATCATCGGCAACCCAGCCATGTGCTTGGGATCGTAGCTGACGAATTCGGCGAGCCAGTCGTTGTAGACGCGGAAGCAGTCCGCCTGCAGGCCGGGGTCCTTCAGCCAAAAGATGCGGAAGCCGAGGGTCGTGTAGAGGACATCCGCCTCGACCCCGTCCATCGCGTTGTCCTTCTTCCGCTCGGCCGGATCCCAGCCGCCCGGCCGGGCATCGGCGTAGGTCGCCTTGGTCAGGAATTCCTTCAATTCCTCGGGGCTCTTGCCGGCGCCGAGGCCGATCCCGATCGGATGCGGCGCATAGCCCTCGTAATGGAAGTAGGCGCCCTCCTTGCCCGGCGGGTTGACCATCAGTTGCGGCGCCCGCTCGCGGTATTTCTTGTCGACCCGCGTCGCCCACAGATCGGGCGGCTCGCTGACGTGAGAATCCGCAGAGATCAGTTTGTATTCCGGCATCCGATCCTCCTCCCAAGAACCCGAGCCTGTCTGACGGCGACGCCGCCAGCGGGGGTTCCGATAAGGCATGTTAGATCAGCCTTCGGCACAGCGTCCATAAGCGGAATTCGAGGACAATCATGAATTGAGTTGAATATTACCGAGCGCGCCGCCTGCCGCGAATCTACAGCTAAAATCTCTTTTAGGTTGAAACTCTCCAAACCGCTGGCAGGCCTTCCTGGACCTGGGATCCCGCCGGCACAAGAGTGTGCAATACGAAGCGGGCTATTTCGTGATCTATGCCCGGCGGCCGAGAAGGTGGCCCCGACTGTTTTGCGCTCAACCGCTGGAAGGTCGAAGGGCAAGGGTTTATCGTCGTTCTTATCGCTCCTCGATCGCCGCGCCGGCTAAGTCATCGGAATTATGCTGCACATTCGCGTCTTGAACTCTATCCGACCGTTCGCGCGCCCCGACGAGGTCATCGAGTGAGGCGGAGCGACCTCATCGCGCTTACGGGGTTTCCCAACTCGACAATTTTAAGCGCGCGGCGCGGTATGTGGATCGCATCCTCAAGGGCGAGAAGCCGAGCGACCTCCCGGTGCAGGCCCCGGTGAAGTTCGAGCTCGTCATCACCCAGATGACCGCCAAGGCCCTCGGGCCGGCGATCCCGCACTCGATGCTCATGCTTTCCGACGAGGTCATCGAATGAAACGACGGGAACTGATGGTCCTTTTCGTCGGCGCCGCGCTGTTCGCCGCGCCGCTCGTGGGCAAGGCGCAGCCGGCGAGCCCGGCAAATCGCATCGGTATACTCGCTCAGGATTTGCAACCGGGATTGCTCGATAACTTCCGGGCCGGGCTCCACGATCTCGGCTATGACGAAGGCAAAAACATCAGCATCGAGGTGCGCAACGCCGCCGGCCGCAACGACCGGCTTGCCGAATTCGCCGCCGAACTGTTGCGGCTCAAAGTCGACGTGATTCTCGCAGTGAACACGCCTGCGGCCGAGGCGGCAGCGAAGGCCACGACAACTGTTCCGATCATCGTCATGCGGGTCGCCGACCCGATCAAATCCGGGTTGATCGCCAGCCTTGCGCGCCCCGGCGGGAACGTCACGGGATTGAGCTTTATGCCCGACGTGCTGGGCGCCAAGGGGGTTGAGATGCTGCGTGACACCCTGCCCGAGATCGCGCGCGTCGGCGCTCTCTATCGCGGCGACAACCCCGGCGCCGTGATCGTGGTCGATGAGACCGAACGTCGATGCGCCCAGGCGGGACTTCACTTCCTGCGCCTGCCGGTGCGCGATCCGGGCGACTTTGCAGGCGCTTTTGACAAGGCCGCCGGAGCCCGGATCGAAGCGATCTTCGTCATGGATGACGGCGCGCTGACCAAGCGCCGCCGCGATATCCTCGATCTGGCACTTCGGCATTCGCTGCCGGTGGTCTCGATTTACCGGGATTTTGCCGTGGCCGGCGGTCTCTTTGCCGCTGGGCCGAGCCTGCCGGCCCTCTATCGGCGCGGCGCCTACTTCGTCGATCGCATTCTCAAAGGCGCGGCACCGGCCGATCTGCCGGTCGAGCAGCCGACCAAGTTCGATTTCGTCGTCAATCTCAAGACCGCCAAGGCGCTCGGCATCACCATTCCGCGCTTGGTTCTGGTCCGCGCCGACGAGGTCATCGAATGAACCGCCGCGAGCTGCTGCTGCTTCTTCCGGTATTGGCCTTGCCGGTCGCCACGCGGGCGGCGGGGGAGAAGGTCTACCGGGTGGGCGAGTTGGACCCGTCCGCGTCGTCGGCCCAATTAACCCGTAAGATGACGATCCCGGAGCTCGCTAGTGTCTAATTGCGTAGGTTAACGATAGTATACCGTAACTGGGCACCCTTGACCTCGCGCTTGCGCCAGAGGAAGGGCGCGGCGTTGCGGTTGTAGGCTTCGGTGAAGTCGCGGATCGCCTGAGCGAGTTGCTCGACGCCGGCAAAGCTGGCGCCGGCCAGGGCCTTTCGGCTGAAGATGCCAAACCAGATCTCCACTTGGTTGAGCCAGCTGGCCGAGGTCGGAGTGAAGTGGAAGGTGACGTTGGGGTGCGCCGCCAACCAGGCATCGTTCTTCTTGTGGGTGGAGAGGTTGTCGAGGATGACATGGATCGCGCGATCGGGCGGGTGCTCGGCGACGAGTTCGGTCATAAATGCTTGGAAATCGACGCGCTTCTTGGTCTGGGTGGTCTTGCCGCGAATGAGGCCGGTGGCGACTTCGAGCGCCGCGAACAAGTTGACCGTGCCATGCCGTTTGTAGGTGCTCTTGAGGCCTTGAACAACCTTGCCGCTGCTGGTCAGCACATACCCCCGGGCCCGCTCCAGCGCCTGGATCGTCGGCTTCTCGTCGACGCTCAAGACCAGCGCATGTTGCGGCGGGTTCAGATAGAGCCCGATGATATCGGCGGCTTTGGCGGCAAATTGTTGGTCGGTGCTGACGCACCACGAGCGCCGGCGGCGCAGTTGCACCCCTTCCTTGCGCAACAAGCGCCATATCGCATCGTCCGAGACGCCCAGGGCCGCCGCCACCGACGCGCCGTCCCAGCTGGCCGATCCCTTGGGGGGCGGCAATTCCAGTTGGTGCAGAACCCGCAGGCGCAGATCGGCGCCATATTTCGGGGTCTTGCCCGGCCGCACCCGATCGCGCAACCCGGCCAGTCCCGCCGCCGCAAAGCGCTTGCGCCACTGACCAACCGTATTCGGGCGCACCCCAAGTTCGCGACCAACCGCGTCGTTGCGCTTACCCTCCAGGCACGCCAACACGATCTTGGCCCGTTCCACCAGACGCGCCTCCTCCGTCCGACTGCGCGCCAGCGCCATCAGCTCAGCTCTCTGCTCCGCTGTGCAGCTCAGCGCAATCGCCACTCGTGCCATCGGACACCTCAGCTGGTATGCTCACCCGAGGCATCCTACTTAATATCGTCTATTAACGCAATTAGACACTAGGCTCGGTTTCAGCGAGGGCCATAATTTGATCTTGGATCAGCGTGTCGGGGACGCAGCCGCGATGCCTGAGTTGGCGCGGGAGCTGGTCCGCACCAGCCCGGACGCGATCATCGCAATCAGCTCCACTGCGTTGCGTGCGGTGCGCCAAGCAACCAACTCGGTGCCGATCATCGCATTTGGTCCCGATCTGGTGGCAATGGGCTTGGCTGCGAGCCTTGCAAAGCCAGCTGGCAACGTCACCGGCGTCTCCATCTTTGCGCCGGAGCTCGACGGCAAACGGCTCGACTTGCTGCACGCGGCAATCCCGGCGCGGCGCGTTGCGGCCCCGCTATTACGCAACTTCGAGCGGCGGCGGTCGAGCGAGGAGGAGATGCGCGCGGTCGCGGCGAGCGACGGGATCGAATTGCTGCTCTTCGACGCCGCCGGGCCCGAGGACTACCCGGCGGCGTTTGCCGCCATGGCGAGAGCCGGCGTTCAGGCGCTCGTGCTAACAGCGAACCCCATTTTCGCTCGCGACGCGGGACCGCTTGCTGAGCTGGCGTTAAAAGCAAGCCTCCCGACGGCCTGCGAGTGGGCCGAAATGGCGCAAGCGGGGTGCATGCTCGGCTATGGCCCGAGCCGCTCCGAGCTGCGGCGTCGAATGGCGCATTATATCGCCCGCATCCTTCAAGGGGCGGCTCCCGCCGATCTGCCGATCGAGCAACCGACCCGTTATGAGTTCACAGTCAACCTGACGACGGCGAGAGCGCTCGGTGTCACCATCCCATTGTCGATCCTCGCCCGGGCCGACGAGGTCATCGAATGAACGGGCGCGAGTTGATGTTGTTGCTCTGGCGGCGCGTCACGCGCTCCCCGCGATATAACATCAGCTGCGAGTTTGTCGAAGCAGGCGGTCTACTCTCTGCGGGGTTTCCCAACTCGACCATTGGCGGCGCGCGCCGAGTGTGTGGATCGCATCGTCAAGGGCGAGAAGCCGAGCGACCTCCGATGCGGGCCCCCGTGAGGTTCGAGCTGGTGATCAACCTGAACACCGCCAAGGCCCTCGGGCCGACAATCCCGCACTCGATGCTGATGCTCGCCGACGAGGTCATCGAATGAGAGAGCGCGCCTCGCTATGAGCGGGTGTACGGCGAATGAGGGCGGCTATGGTGTGGTGCTGGCCGGCTTCTTTTCGTCCTTATTCGGCAGGAATTTGCTTGCCAGGTACACGCCGTTGCTAAGGCCAATCAGTTGCAGAAAGCTGGTCGGAATTTCTGGGATCTGGAAACCATCGATCACATGTATCACGACGAATAGAGCGATCAGAACGGTAAAGAAGAGCATCTGCAGCCGGGTTACATCGATCTGATCATCCGCGGAGGCGATCAGATCACGCCAGTTCGGGGCAACTCTTTCTTTCGCGGCTTCCGGCGCGGACGGCACTGTCGGATCGCTTGCCTTGACCTGCGATGCGAGCGTCGCGATACCGCTGATGCCGAGGAGTGCGAGCGTCCCGTCGCTGAGCGGGATTAGATTCCCGGAGAGCGCCATGACGTAGGCCGTTGCGCCGCCGATCACGAATACCCAGAGGACAATTTGGAATTGCGACAAGCTGGCGCGCCCACCGCGCGTCTCGATCATCTGCAGGCAGAGATTTGAGCCAGCAAGTCCTTTCGGCCTGAACCTTTGGAGAAACCAGGCAAGCAGAAGGATCGCGCCCAGCGCGGTGCACAGAGCTACCCATATATTGGTGACGCCGATCAACTCCACGACGTCAACCAAAGCAGCATCGCCGACACTTTCATTGGCTCGCGCCGAGATCCAGACATCGGCAACCGGAACCACGCCCAGGAATTCGCCGACCCCGTCGCCATTGCCGGAAAGCCAGCTTCGCAGCCCGTTCGACGGAGCGTCCGGCAACTCGGGGACCCGAGCCGCCACGGTCATCTTTTGCGCATTCTGCAGATCCACGACGTGGAGGTTTGGCGTGCGCACCCATTCGCCGCTATTGGACCTCGTCCGCCAGCGAAAGTAGACGGAGAGGTTGGCGTCGGCGAGATGGGCCTTGCCGGTGCTTTCGAGAGTGATCCGGATCTGTCCCGAGCGCGGTTGCCAGTGGGTGAGCGGATCGATCGAGGCTTTTACTTGCGTGAGAAAAGGGTGAGGGCCTTCGAGGTGAGCCACCTCCCCGTGTGACCCGTTGTTCCTTGACGCCATCAACAGTGCCACCGCGATGGCCGCCGCAAGCAAGATCATCGGCATCGGAACGTGTGGAACCGCAGCCCCGAATCTGCGGTATTTGGGAGGCGAATGCTCATTGGTTGCGATGGTCATCGTCTGCTCCCCTCCGAATGAGGTCTGCATCCGCACCTATGGAGGACAAGAGCGGGTGATGCTCGACCTCCGTCGGCCAAACCCATAGCGGCTGTGATGCCATTTAGCACCATCTGCCGAAACTGCATGTGAGCTGCCTCACACCCGGTCAATTTTTTGGAAAGGCTTGAGTGCTATCCTGCCCTGTCTGGATAAATGGGAACAACAGGTCGCTGATTGGCGCCGCTCAGGGACGGTTGCTTGACGCTCTTATAGTAACATGCGCTGTGGGACGGAGCAATGAGCTACAAGCCTGAATAACTTTGGCATGTAGATATTTACGCAGGCGGCGTCGAGCGTTCACTGTAGCCGCCACGACTTGGTAAACCATCATCGCCCGGTCGCTTCCTCTTTCAGCGTCTGGTGATAGGCCATTTAGAATTTTTGGATGAAATGAGGAGGTTAGATGAAGCGCAAGCGCAAGATCATGCTGCCGTCAAGCATGTCGCTAACCCTGCTAGTGATTTGCCTTTGTTCAAGCGCCGCTCAGGCACAGGCTACGCGCACCTGGGTCTCCGGCGTCGGGGATGACGCCAATCCTTGCAGTCGGACGGCGCCGTGCAAGACGTTTGCTGGAGCAATTTCGAAAACCGCTGCCGGCGGCGAGATCGATGCGCTCGACCCGGGCGGGTACGGCGGGGTGACCATTACCAAGGCCATCACAATTGACGGCGGAGGCGGGCAGGTGGCCAGCATCCTGGTTTCAGGCACCAACGGCATTAATGTCCAAGCCGGGGTAAACGACGTCGTTACACTGCGCAACCTGCGCATAAACGGCGTCGAGGGGACCCCAAGTGGCGGCCTGAACGGCATCCGCTATCTGTCCGGCGGCGCCTTGCACGTCGAAAATTGCTACATTTTTGGCTTCACCGGCGATGGAATAAACGTTGCTACGAGCTCCGTCGCTGCATTGTTCGTGACCGATACTTTCCTTACCAACAACGGTAACGGCATTCGGATTGCGCCAACCGCTCCCAGTGTAAAGTCAATGTTTGTTCGGGTGCAGGCTCAGGACAATTCCGGCTTCGGATTTTACGTCAATCCTGCCGCCGGTGTAGGCGCCGGAACGGTTATCGCTGATTCGAGCGCGCTCGGAAACGGTACGGGGATCGGCGTGACCGGCGCCACGCTTTATCTCGGCAACTCCGTAATTATCCGCAATAATATCGGGGTGGCGGTCACAGGCGGTTCGGTGCTCTCGTACAAGACAAATATGATAGACGGCAATCTAGGAGGGGACGGCACGCCGTTGACCGGTATTCCGCTCAACTAGGTTCTGCTCCAAAGCCGTCGATCTCGCGTCGTGCGCCGGTAGAGCCCGAGCCTCGAGCTGACTTCGCCGACCGCCGCCGCAGGGGCGACCGCGGCGATCGCGGCAATCCAAACTCATTCGGTGGATATTACCGATCCGATTGTTTGGCGCCTGCAGATCTCGATCTGCGCGCCATCGAGAGGCTTCGCTAAAGCGGCCTCGCCGCGTTACTCGACGATGCCGATGTAGGGCAGATGGCGGCATTTCTCAGCGTAGTCGATACCGTAGCCCGCGACGAACACGTCGCCGATCGAGAAGCCGACAAAATCGACCTCGACCACGACCTCCCGGCGCTGCGGCTTGTCAAGCAACGCGCAGGTCCACAGCAGGCCGATCCCGCGCTGGCGGAGCAAGGCTGTGGCATAAGCGATGGATCGGCCGGTATCGACGATGTCGTCGACGAGCAGCACTCGCCGTCCGGCAAGGTCGGTCGGGATGTCGCCAAGAAGATGCACCTCTCCGCTGCTTATCTTGGCGAGGCCGTAGCTGCTCAGCCGCATAAACTCGATCTCGGGATGAGCCCCAGCCCGGTAGAGCGCACGGCCGAGGTCGGCGACAAAGATCGCCGCGCCCTTGAGCAGCCCGACCATGACGAAATCTTCCGGGATCGTCCGCGCGATCTCGGAGGCGAGCGCCTCGACCCGCGCGGCGATCTCTACCTCGCTGAACAGGGTGCGTATGCCACTCATCTGCACCTCGCGACGTCACGGTGGGACCACCAAATTACGCCTGATGGTCACCCGCCGCTATCTCGCGGGTGGAGCGGAACACAACGGAAAATCGGCATCGGGTGGTGGTCATGACGGGTTTTATCGTCGGGTTGCCGAAGGCTGAGCTGCATCTGCATATCGAGGGGACGATAGAGCCGGAGACCATGTTCCGGTTCGCCGAACGCAACCATATCGACCTGCCCTACCCCTCGGTCGAGGCGCTGCGCGCCGCCTACGAGTTTGGTGAGCTGCAGTATTTCCTCGACCTTTACTACCAGGGCATGGCCGTTCTACGCACCGAGGAAGATTTTTACGATATGACCTGGGCCTATCTGGAAAAGGCCCGCGCGCAGAACGTCGTCCACGCCGAGATCTTCTTCGACCCGCAAGGCCACACTTGCCGCGGCATCGCCTTCGAGACTGCACTCGACGGCATCTGGCGTGCGCTCGAGAACGGGCGCACGCAGCTCGGTATCAGCTCGCGGCTGATCATGTGCTTTTTGCGCGACCGCGACGCCGCCGACGCGATGGCTACGCTCGAACAGGCCGTGTCACACCGCGATCGGATCATTGGTGTGGGTCTCGATTCGGCGGAGAGAGGCAACCCGCCCGGGAAGTTTCGAGAGGTGTTCGACCGGGCCCGTGCGCAGGGGTTCTTGACGGTCGCCCATGCCGGCGAGGAAGGCCCCGCCGGCTGTATCCGTGACGCGCTCGACCTGCTTCGCGTCTCCCGCATCGACCATGGCGTCCGTGCTCTCGATGATCCGGCACTCGTCGAGCGTCTGGTCCGCGACCGGGTGCCGCTGACCGTCTGCCCGCTGTCGAACGTTCGCCTGCGGGTGGTCGACGACATCCGCCATCACCCGTTGCGGACAATGATGGAGAAAGGTCTCTTCGTCACGGTCAACTCGGACGACCCCGCTTATTTCGGCGGCTATGTGAACGAGAACCTTGCCGCTGTGCAGCAGGGGCTCGGTCTCTCGGACGAAGACATCGCGCAGCTTGCGCGCAATTCCTTCGAGGCGGCATTCCTCACGATAGAGGAAAAGCAGTCGTTAGTGCGCCGGGTCGACGATTACGTGGCCGCAGCCTGAGGGGGGTTGCTCCTGTCGTCCTTGTTGCGGTCCGGAACCTGTCGTCGGGCCCGGTTGTTCGCCGGCGCGCCGGGGTTGTGCCTTGATTACGGCGCGTATGCCGACCAACATCGGCGTCGAGGGTGCCGATCGTGATCCGAGTTCCGCCAATCGTGCCGAACGGCAGGCATGGGAGGGCCGATATGGACGATAACTTCAACACCTGCCTCGCTTTTACGCTGCGCGAGGAAGGCGGGTATTCGGATGATCCGGCGGACCCCGGCGGGGCGACCAATATGGGCATAACCCTGGCAACCTACCGCCGGTGGTCCGACGACCCCGACCTCGGCACGGTTCAGGTCCAGGACATGACCGAGCGAACCGCCAGGGCGATCTACCGATCGCTTTACTGGAACCCGTTACGGGCCGATGCCCTGCCGGTCGGCGTCGATCTCAGTGTGTTCGATATGGGGGTCAACGCCGGCATTTGGGGATCGGCCCGGCTGCTGCAGCGATGCCTAGGGTTTGTCGGAGAAGAAGTTGACGGCTGCATCGGCCCCGAAACTCTCGCCGCGGTAGCAAAGCACAATGCGCGAAGCCTTGTCGATGATCTGGCAGAGCGGCAGGCCGCGTATTACCGCTCGCTGAGCGACTTCCCGACTTTCGGCAGGGGTTGGCTCAACCGCACCCAAGCGCGGCGCGACGCAGCATTGGCGATGATTGCAAAGACGCAACCAACAGAGGTCTAACGCGCGAAACCGTGGTCGGCGCCGCGCTGCCGACCATATAATGCTCAGCGTGACGCGATCAGCGGATTAGGTGGCGGCTGCTGCAATAGCAGAATGAGCAGAACGCCCAGCAGCGAAACCCAGGCGATCAGCCAGAACGCATCAATGTAGGCCAGCACATAGGCCTCGCGGCGCACAAGATTGGCGAGCAAGCCTGTCCCTTGTGCGGCCGCGTCCCCAATTCCGGTCGTCCGTCCCGTAAATGGAATAGCAAGCTGCGAAGCCGCATGCTCGGTCGCCGGTACACCGGCGACTACATGCAATCCGATCAGGTTGGAATAAATCTGCTCGCGCACGCGCACAAAGGTCTGGATGACGGCGCCGCCGATTTCATTGCCCAGTAACCGTGCGATCTGGATCGTCGCGGCGATCGCCGCCGCTTGCGGGGGCGTGATGTTGGCGACCCCGAAAGTGATCAGCGCCGTGATGCCAAAGGCGAGTCCTACGGCCTCGATGAGCTGCGAGACCATAAAATCTGCGGTGACCCAATCGTGGGTCAGCCCAGTGTCGAGCCAGCTGCCGACAGCAATCATCGAGAAGCCGAATACCAGCAGCAAGCGGGCGTCGACGCGCTTCAGCAACAGCACCACCAGAGGGACGAGGATGAGTTGCGGCAGCGCTATCCAGTACAGTACCTCGCCGATCTGCAGTGCCCGCAACCCTTGAACGCGCGTCAGATAATCGGGCAGCACGAAGGAAGTCGCCGTGGTCCCGAATCCGTAGATCGAGATCAGCAACGCCGGCACTGCGACGTTCGGTTGAACCAATACGCGCAGCGAGATCAGCGGGTATTCGGCGCGGGCTTCGTGAACCAGAAAGGCGACGACGAGCAAGCCGCCTGCAAGCAGCAGGCCGGTCACCACCCCTGAATTGAGCCAATCGAGTCGGTTGCCCTGATCGAGCCCGGCATAGATAAGCCCGAAGCCGACACCGGCGTAGATAATGCCGGCCCAGTCGGTCCGACGAAGCAATTCGCGGTCGACCGGTCGACGCGGCAACGCGACGGCGGCGAGCAGGATCATTACCGGCGTCAGCGCCGCATTTTGCCAGAAGATCCACTCCCAACGCCCCATATCCGAATACCACCCCTCGATCGCGCCCCCGACGTTCTGCGAGAAGACAAAGCGGAAGGCGTAGGCTGCGATGCCCCAGATCCACCATTGCGGTGCCAGACTACGCAATATGAAACCGAGAGCTGCGGGAATGAAGGCGCCGACCGCGAGCCCCCGGATCAACTGCAGGGTGATCAGAAGATTGTAGTCATGTGCAAAGGGAGGCCATAACGACGCACCCGCAAAGACGGCGCCGGTCCACACCAGCACCCGGCGGGTGCCTAGGACGGCGCTCATCCATGCTGCCGCGGGCGTAACCACCATTTGCGCAGCGAAGAAAACCGTACTGACCCATGACCCCTCGTCGAAGCCGAGACCGAGTGCCCCGCGGATATCCGCAAGACCAACCGTGGTGAGCCGTGCATTGAGGGTGGATATGAACGCCCCGATCAGCACAGCACCGACGCCGATGACCGGATACTTGCACTGCCCTGTCGCGGATACCGGGATTGACGCTGCTACAGTCGTCTGCGGTACGGTCATGGCGGCGGGGGCGCGGTGTCGGTGAGGATCGTCGCTATTACCGACATGCCCGGCCGCAATCGGCCGGCCAGCGGATTGTCGGTTCCGATCCGTAATTTGACCGGAATCCGCTGCACGACCTTGGTGAAATTGCCGGTCGCATTGTCCGGCGGCAACAAGCTGAACTGCGCACCGCTCGCCGGAGCGATGCTCTCGACCGTCGCCTTGATCACGACCCCCGGGAACGTATCGACGCGGATTTCAGCACGCTGGCCGATGGCGACGTGGGTGAGCTGGGTTTCCTTGTAGTTCGCGAGGACCCAGACATTGTCGAGGGGCACCACCGAGATCACTTGGCTGCCGGCATGGACGTACTGTCCATCGCGCACCCCGCGCTCGCTGACCATTCCGCTCACCGGGGCGGTTATGCGGGTATACCCCAGGTTGATCTGGGCAAGATCCAGCATCGCTTGTTTTGCCTTGTAGTCGGCGCGCAACTGCATTTCCTCCGTATCGAGCACCGCCATCTGACGTCGCTGGGCCTCGAGCGCGGACTGGTTGCGGGCCAGGGTCGCGGCAAAGCGCTCCGCGTCGGCGTTGGCCTGCTCGACCCTCTGCCGAGTGCCGAAGGTGGTCGCCAGCAACGCACGCTGGCGCTCCGCTTCGAGCCTGGTCCGCTGGACGTCAGCCTGCGTCGCGGTAATGGCGTTTTCGGCCTGGGCTACCTGCGCCTTCTGCTCAGCTTTCCGCGCTTTCAGGTTCGTGATCGCCGCCTCGGCACCGAGAACATCCGCCTCGGCCTGCGCCATCCGGGCTCGGTAGTCGTCATCCTCGATCTCGACCAGGAGATCGTCCTCTTTTACCCGCTGAAAATCATCGACCAGGACGCGGCGCACATAGCCGTCGACTTTGGCGCTCAGTGGGGTGATGTCGCCGCGGACATAGGCGTCGTCGGTGACCTGGCGGACTGACATCCCCACCCAGCGGTCCCATTGGGTCGCGAACAAGACGACGATAACCCCCGCGGCCGCCAGGACCGCCAGCTGGACAAGCGTTACTCCGGCCCACCACCGCGGCCGGGTCGTCCTTTGAGCGGGCGCGGGCGCAACCGAGGCGGCTGCCGGCTCGGACATGTCGAACTCTCTCCTCGACAGGCAACGGCGCCCACCTTGCTAACTGCGACAAAACGCGGCTCGGCAATGATCCAGCATTTTCGCCTCAGAGACTTCCGGTGTCGACCAGGACCTGTTTTGGGGCTGTGCTGCAAGCGCCGGTATCGATCCGCGGCCGTCGTGCCCTACCACATCGAGCGCATGCTCTACCAACGCCAAGCACGGTAAGAGCCTCGCCGAGTACCGGGAATGGGTCAAAGACGAGTTGCACCCGGGGCTGCGCCCCACGCTCGACATCCCGACCCGCGAGGAAATCCTTGTGGCGCAGGCCGTCTGCGGCTACTGGCCGTTGTTGTGCGCCGACGAGATCGGCATCACGAAACAAAACCAGCTCGACCCCGAGCATCAGCGTTCCGGGGTACTTTCCCGAAAATGGCCGTAATGATGTGATAGCAAATTGCTTGAGACGGCTGATGTCCTTTCGGGTAAGGAATGGTCCTCATTGGTATGATACTACTATTTTTGCTGATATTCCGCTGTTCGTGTTCTTCAAAACTCCAGGGTTTCGGCGGCACAGGCGGGATGTTTGCTGTTTTTTTCCTGCATTATCAGCGAACGGTATGGGCCGGGTCGATGCGGTTACAACCCTCACTAGATTTTTGCTGCAGATTCGCTGCAGGTGAGCGGAACGTTAATGTTTAGAACAACCATTGGGTCGTGCTGGTCCCGCTTGTGGTGGCTCAGCCCCTCAGACGCGGCATCACCTCGGCGGCGAAAAGGTCCATATTCCGCCGCGTCAGCTCGTCGGAGAGGATGCCGAATTGAAGGAGCGCCACGAGGATGCCGAAGCCGGTGCGCTCGCGCATCCGTTCGATGCCCGCCAGCACCGTCCGGGGACTGCCGATGAGCGCGGTGCCGCTCTCGATCAGACCCTCGGCGGTGGCCCTGCCGCCGCCCAGCAGCCCTCGGCGCATATTGATGAAATTCTTCATCGAGCCGATCGAGGTGTAGCCCGGAGGCATCAGCATCTCGAAGGTCTGGCGCAGGAAATCGTTAAACAGGGTCTCGACTGCGTGCCCCGCCTCCTCCAGCGCCCGCTCGTCGGTCTCGCCGACATAGATCGGACAAGCCCAACCGAGCTGATCGGCCACCGCCTCGTAGCCGTATTTCCGCGCCTGCTCGCGATAAGTGTCGTGATAGCGCGCGACGAGATCGGCTGAGGAGAAGGTCACGAGGAACGGGTATTTGCGCTTGGGGTCGGCCGCCCAGGCAACCGTCTCGCTCGACCCCTGCGACGGGATCCAGACCGGCGGATGCGGGGTCTGGTAGGGCCTGGGCCACAAATTGACGTAGCGCAAGCTGAAGTGGTCGCCGTCGAAGGCAAAAGGGCCGGGCTCGGTCCACGCCCTGATGATCAGATCGTGCGCTTCGTGAAAACGCTCGTGCGAGAAATAGGGGTTGACGCCCGAGGAATGATATTCCGAGCCGATGCCGCGCACGAAGCCGGCGATAATCCGGCCCTTCGACATGACGTCGAGCATCGCGAACTCTTCGGCGATGTAGATCGGGTTGTTGACCAGCGGCAATGCCCGCCCGAGGATGGCGATCTGGACCCGCTTCGTGCGCTGGATCAGCGCGCTGGCGATCAAATTGGGTGCCGGCATCAGCCCGTAGGCGGTCTGATGATGCTCGTTGACGCCGATCGCATCGAAGCCGAGCTCCTCGGCATAGACGAGGGCCTCGATGTGGCGCGCATATTCCTCAGCACCTTTGACCGGGTCGTAGAGCCGGTTCGGCAATACCACCCAGGGCGAGCGGTGCTTGGCTGCCTCGGCGAGATCGAGCGGCCGGTACGGCATCAGATGGAAAGAGACGAGCTTCATGACGCCACTTCCTCGAGGAAGTGAATGACATGGCGCGCGACGAGAGGAGCCTGCTCGACATGCGGGAGATGACCACACTCGTTCACCATAACGAGGCGGGCATCCGGCAGGCGCTCACGCCACAGCGCGGCATTGGCCGGCGGCATTATCTTGTCGTCGTCGCCCCAAAGGATCAGCGACGGCAACTTGATGCGGTGCAGCCACTTCTCCAGGTCGGGATTGAACCAGCGCGGCTGCCAGCCGAGCTTAGCCACGGTAAAGCGGTTCCTCAGCATCACATCCATTTGTTCCTCGCTCGGGGTCAGCGCCAGAATGCGGTCGGCGAAGGATTGGTCGTGATAGAGGTTGCGTATGGCCTCTTCGGGTCCCCAGATGAAATTGTCGCCGCACGGCACGCCCTTGACGCGGATGCCGGCCGGTGCCAGTTGGACGAGGCTGCGGAAGCGCGAACGGTCGCGGATCAGCATCTCGGCGGCGAGCCAGCCGCCGAGCGAATTGCCGACCAGATGCACCCGGTCGAGCCCTGCCTCCTCGACGAGGTCGAGATAGAACATAGCAAGGTCCGACATCGAGCGGATCCATGGCGGATCGTCGGAGCCGCCAAAGCCGGGATGCTCGGGCACCCAGAGCTCGTAGCGTTCGGCCAGCGCATCAAAGAACGGCAGCCATTGCGGCACACCGCCGGCACCGTGCAGGAACAGCACCCTAGGGCCGCGGCCAGCGCGATGCAGCCTGATAGCGACGTCCCGAACCTTAAGCTCGCTGAGTTCAGCCGGCATGATCTCCGCTCCGTCTCGAAGACGCACCCTTTGGGAACCTCACCATAGCGTAAAACACGGATGGTCGGCGTTGAACTTTAGCCTATCGCCGGCTATATAACCGGTTAGATACACGGGAGCAAAGAATGGCGCAGACGTCACAAGGGCGAGCGGTAGCAAATCATCGCCGACGCCTCGCCGAGCGGGGCATCAGCCGTTATGAGGTGCGAGGGTTGGCGAAGGACAAGGAGCTCGTTCGCAAGCTCGCTAGGCGCCTTTCCGCAAACGACGCGGATGCAGCACGATTACGGGCAGAGATCATGAAGCAGGTTTCGGATCGGCCGGCGACTCGCGGCGGCATTTGGGCAGCCTTGCGCCGCTCTCCGGCAGTTGGAGCGGATTTAGACCTGACCCGTGAAAGGGTTCCCGAGCGCGATGTCGATTTGTGACGCGCTATCTTCTCGACACGAACATTGTCAGCGAAGCGCTCAAGCCGCGTCCTTCAGCCGCGGTCACTGAGTGGCTCCAGAGCCAGGACGACACCGATCTGTTCATCGCAACCTTTACGGTGGCAGAAATTTGGCGGGGTGTTCTCACGACCCCTACCGAACGAAGACAGCTGGAGCTGCGACACTGGTTCGCGGGCCCACTGGGACCCCAGGCGCTGTTTCGAGACCGCGTTCTGTCTTTTGATGAACGCTCGGCAATCGAATGGGGGAGGATCATCGCCGAGGGCCGGGCTGCCGGCCGGCCGCGCAGCCCGATCGACATGATCATCGCTGCGACCGCGGCGGCAAACGGTTGTGTCGTTGCAACTGGCAACGAACGGCACTTTCGGGGCGTTGTAGAGATCTTCAACCCCATGCGCACCAAAAGCTGATGGCGCCCGCGGTGTTTCCCAATACCCGTGCAGCTATTGCCGTGCAGCTATTATAGAAATTCATCGATCCAGTGCGGAACTCCCGCAGGTCGCACAGGTTGACGCCATCAGAGCCTCCGTCCATCAACCTGGGTAACGGCGATGGCCGACCAGCTCATAAAGATCGTCGACTATGATCCGGCCTGGATAGGCAAGTTCGTCGAACAGCAGACGCGACTCCACACGGTATTGGCGCCATGGCTAGCCGGTCTGATCGAGCGCATCGGATCAACGGCAGTTCCGGGTCTGCGGGCCAAGCCGATCATAGACATGTTGGCGCCGGTTAGGTCGCTCGCCGAGGCGGAGGGAGCGGTGCCAGCGCTGGCGAGCGAAGGCTGGGTGTTCTGGCCTGACGATCCAAATCGCCATTATCGGCTGTGGTTCTTGCGCCCTCACCCCGCTTCCCGGACGCATCATCTCCAACTGATCGAGCACGATCGTCCGGATGCAACGGCGTTGATCGCTTTCCGCGAGGCATTGAGGAAGGACGGCGCGTTTCGAGCGGACTACGCTACCCTCAAGGAAAAGCTCGCCATGCTACATCGATCCGACCGGGACGCGTATTCGAACGCGAAGGCTGATTTCGTGCGATCGGTGCTAGAGCGGGAAGGCTATGCACCACCCTCGCGCAGGCCGGTATGAGCCGGCTCAAGCCCTTCGCGCTACCCTCGGCTTGACCAGCGTTGGGGTCGGCTCTGACAGCGCTGGTTCTGCGTCCGGTTGCGCGGTACGGGCAAGTTTGGCGAGCGCTTGAGACAGTTTGGCAACGCCGGCGAGGCGCGTTTTCTCGTCTTCCCAATTGCGTAGATAGACGATCCTCTGGTCGGGGCGGAGCTTCAGGGTGCCGGCGTTGCGCTGGATCAGATCGATGAGGCCGGCGGGGTTGGCGAAGCGATTACCGCGCAGGGCGATCACGGCACCCTTCGGACCGGCTTCGAGCTTTTCGACTCCGGCCTCGCGGCAGGCGCGCTTGATCGCGATGATCTCGAGCAGGTTCTCGACCTCTCGCGGAAGCGGCCCGAAACGATCGATCAGCTCCGCGGCGAAGCCGTCGATTTCGCGGCGGTCGGCGAGGGCCGCGATGCGCCGGTAGAGCCCGAGGCGCACCCCGAGATCGGCGACATAGCCTTCGGGGATCAGCACCGGGGTGCCAATCGTAATTTGCGGGCTCCACTCCTCGGGCGCCGCAGCATCACCGCCCTCGGTGCGGGCTGCCGCGACCGCGTCCTCCAGCATGCTCTGGTAAAGCTCGATGCCCACTTCGCGGATATGGCCGGACTGCTCGTCGCCCAGCAGATTGCCGGCACCGCGGATGTCGAGATCGTGGCTTGCGAGCTGAAACCCGGCCCCGAGATTGTCCAGGGTCTGCATGACTTCGAGGCGGCGCTGCGCCGTCGCCGTCAGCTTCTTCTTCTCGGGCAGGGTCAGATAGGCGTAGGCGCGGATCTTGGCGCGACCGATGCGGCCGCGCAGCTGGTAGAGCTGGGCCAGCCCGAACATGTCCGAGCGGTGCACGATCAAGGTGTTGGCCGAGGGAATGTCGAGCCCGCTCTCGATTATGTTGGTCGAGAGCAGCAAATCGTAGGCGCGCTCGTCGAAGGCGGTCATCGCCGCTTCGAGCTCGGTCGGCGCCATACGGCCATGTGCCACCGCATACTTGATCTCGGGCACGATCTCACGCAGCTGCTCGCGCACCTCGTCGAGATCGGCAATCCGCGGCACGACATAGAAGATCTGACCGCCGCGATCGCGTTCGCGCATGATCGCCTCGCGGATCGTCACCGGGTCGTAGGGCATGACGAAAGTGCGCACCGCCAGGCGATCGATCGGCGGCGAAGCGATGATGCTCATCTCGCGGACGCCCGAAAGCGCCAATTGCAGGGTGCGCGGGATCGGCGTGGCGGTCAGGGTCAGGACGTGGACGTCGGCCTTGAGCTGCTTCAGCTTCTCCTTTTGCGCCACGCCGAAATGCTGCTCCTCGTCGACGACGAGGAGCCCGAGATGCGCGAAATGGACATCCTTGGCGAGCAGCGCGTGCGTCCCGATGATGATGTCGAGGCGGCCTTCGGTGAGCTCCTTCTTGATCTCGCGCGCCTCCTTCGGCGGAACCAGCCGCGACAGCTGTGCGACGCGTAGCGGCAGCCCGGCAAAGCGGTCGCTGAAGCTGCGGTAATGCTGCCGCGCCAGCAGGGTCGTCGGCACGACCACCGCGACCTGCGAGCCCGCCATCGCGGCGATAAAGGCGGCGCGCAAGGCCACCTCGGTCTTGCCGAAGCCGACATCGCCGCAGATCAGGCGATCCATCGGCTTGCCGGAGGCCATGTCGGTCAATGTGTCGGCGATTGCGGTCAGCTGGTCCTCGGTCTCGGGATAGGGGAAGCGGGCGGCGAATTCCTCGTAGATCCCCTCCGGCGGGTGCAGCACATCGCCCGGTCTCAGCTGGCGCTCCGCGGCGACGCGGATCAGCTCGTCGGCGATGTCGCGGATGCGTTTTTTCACCCGCGCCTTGCGCGACTGCCAGGCGACGCCGCCGAGCCGGTCGAGCTGCACCCCGGCATCCTCGGAGCCGAAGCGCGACAACACCTCGATGTTCTCGACCGGGACGAAGAGCTTGTCGTCGCCGGCGTAGAGCACGCGCAAGCAGTCGTGCGGGGCACCGGCCACATCGATCGTCTCCAGCGCCTCGTAGCGGCCGATTCCGTGATCGGCGTGCACTACGAGATCGCTGGGCGATAGGTTGTTCACCTCGGCGATGAACTGGTCGAGGTTGCGTCGGCGCCTCGGGGTCCGCGCCAGCCGGTCGCCGAGGATGTCCTGCTCGCCGAGGAGCACGAACTCGTGGGTCGCGAAGCCCTGCTCGACCGGCAACACCGCGAGCCCTACTCTCGTCGCCGGGAGCGCCCGCAAGGCATGGCCGTCCGGAATTCGGCTCAGCTCGGACACGCCGCGCTCGCGCAGCACGGTTGAGAGGCGTTCGGCAGACCCCTCGCTGAAGCCGGCGATCGCGGTCTTCCGGCCGGATTTGTCCTCGGCCGCCAGGTAATCGCGCACCGCCTCGAACAGCACGACGTTGGGATCGGCGCGCTCGATGGCGAAATTGCGCGCCGGGCGGGCGCCGGCATCAAACCTCTCGCCTTCGCCTTCCAGCGAGACAAAGGGCGAGAGCCGGACAACTGGCCGACCGCGCTGACCCGTTTGCCACTCGAGGTTATCGAGATACAGCTGCGCCGGCCGCACCGGACGATAGATCGGTGCCCCGGCGCGTGCCGCAGCGGGCAGGTTGTGACGCGCCGCATAGAAATCGGCGATCGCCTCTATGCGATGGTCGCGCACCTCGTCCGCTTGATGGTCGAACGAGACTCCGGCGCCGGGCAGGTAATCGAACAGCGTCTCCAGCTGCTCGTAATAGAGCGGCAGCCAATGCTCCATGCCGACATAGCGCCGGCCGGCGCTGACCGATTCGTAAAGCAGATCGTCGGTGCCGGTGGCGCCGAACTGCTCGCGGTAGCGCGAGCGAAAGCGCCGGATCGCCTCATCGTCAAGCAGCACTTCGCTGACCGGACGCAGTGCGGCTGCTTCGACATTCCCAGTGGAACGCTGGCTCAGCGGATCGAAGCTGCGGATGCTCTCGAGCGTGTCGCCGAAGAAATCTAGCCGTAGCGGCTCGGCTGCTCCGGCCGGATAGAGGTCGACGATGCCGCCGCGCACGGCGAATTCGCCCGGCTCGCGCACCGTATCGGTGCGGATGTAGCCGTTGTTGCGGAAGAAGCTCTGCAGCCGATCGAGCCCGATCCGGCCGCCCGGGCGCAGGGCCAGTACGCGGCCCCGGAAGAGGCTGCGCGGCGGCACGCGCTGTACCAGGGCGTTGACCGTAGTCAGTATGACCAACGGCGTATCGCCGCCGCCGGTCGCCAGCCGGGTCAGGGCATCGATGCGCCGACTGACGATCTCCCCGTTCGGGGAAACCCGGTCGTAGGGCAGACAATCCCAGGCCGGGAAGGTCAGCGCATCGAGCTCGGGGTGGAAGAAGGCGAGGGCCGCGGCAAAGCCGGCCATCCTGCCGTCGTCGCGGCAGACATGCAGCCAGGGCAGGGTATGACCCTCGGCGACGATGTCGCCGATCGCGGCGGCGTCATAGCCTTCGGGCGCTCCGAACAGCGTGACTAGCCGCGGCCGCTCGGCGAGCGAGCGCGCGAGATCGGTAAGCGCAGTCACGCGGCCGGCGGCACGTTGCTGAACGAGAGGAGGAGGCGGGTCACGTCGTGGTCGTGCTCCGGCGGCGGCCCGGTCCGGCCCGAGACCCAGTCGAAGATGTCGGCGTCGGCGCAGTCGAGCAGTACCTCGTAGCGGTCGAGCTGCGCCTCGTCAAACCCGGCCAGGTGCGCGTCGGCAAAGCGGCCGAGGATCAGGTCGCTTTCACGGGTCCCACGATGCCAGGAACGGAACAACAGCCGCTTGCGGCGAATCTCTGATGATGAGGTCACTTGGTGCCCTTGGCGGTACCCTCGCCGGGGATATAGAGATGGTTTGTGCGTCCCGCCATCCTCGACAAGCTGTTTGCGCCGCTGACCGCCCTTCCCGGCATCGGCTCCCAATTGGCAAAGCTGTTCGAACGCCTCGCCGGGCCGCTGGTGCTAGACCTTCTGTGGCATTTGCCGAGCGGCATTGTCGACCGCCGCGCCTCGCCGCCGATCAGCGAACTGCAGCCCCACAAGATCGCGACCCTTGCGGTGCGAGTGGAGGCGCATCAGCCGGGGCATGGCCGCCGACCCTACCGGGTGGTGTGCACCGACAACAGCGGGGCCCTGACCCTCGTCTATTTCAACGTCAGGGGCGACCAGCTGACGCGGCTGCTGCCGATCGGCGCCGAGCGCGTCGTCAGCGGCCTCGTCGAGTTTTACGGCAGCATGCCGCAGATCGCACATCCCGATCTCGTACTGCGGGCGGACGAGCTCGACCGCCTCAAGCCGATCGAGCCAGTCTATCCGTTGACCGGCGGCCTGTCGGCGCGCGTCGTGCAGAAAGCAATCGAGACCGCGCTCGATCGGGCGCGTGCATTGCCGGAATGGATCGATCCGGCCCTCCGCGAGCGCCGCAGCTGGCCCCGCTGGGAAGAAGCAGTCCATCAGGCGCATGCCCCGGGGGCCGAGGCCGATCTGCTGCCGACCACCCCTCCGCGCGAGCGGCTCGCCTATGACGAGATCTTGGCGAGCCAGCTCGCGGTGGCGCTGGTCCGCGCCCGCCGTCATCGCCAAAAAGGACGTTCTATCCGTGGGACCGGCGCGCTGACCAGCCGGGTCGAGGCCGGCCTCGGCTTCGCCCTGACATCGGCGCAGCGCCTGGCAATCGCCGAAATCATCGCAGAGATGGCGCAGGATAGGCGCATGGTGCGGCTGCTGCAGGGCGATGTCGGCAGCGGCAAGACCGTCGTCGCCTTGCTGGCGATGCTGACCGCGGTCGAAGGCGGCGGCCAGGCGGCTCTGATGGCGCCGACAGAAATCCTCGCCCGCCAGCACCATGCGACATTGCAGCGCCATGCCAAGGCGGCGAATGTCGAGATCGGCTTCCTGACCGGCCGCGAGAAGGGCCGGGCCCGCGCGTCGATGCTGGCGAGCCTCGCCTCGGGTCTGACCCCGGTCGTCGTCGGCACGCATGCCTTGCTGCAGCCGGATGTCGAATTTCGCGATCTGGCGCTGGTTGTGATCGACGAGCAGCACCGTTTTGGAGTCGAGCAGCGCCTCGGCCTCTACGACAAGGGGCGGGACGCCGACACCTTGCTGATGAGCGCCACCCCGATCCCGCGCACTCTGATGATGACTGCTTATGGTGACCTCGACGTCTCGCGCTTGACCGAGAAGCCGCCGGGCAGGCATCCGGTCGATACCCGGACCGTAGCGCTCGAGCGCCTCGACGATGTCGTGGCCGCGGTCGGCCGGGCGCTGGCACGGGGGGCCAAGGTCTATTGGATCTGCCCGATGGTCGAGGAGTCGGAGACTGCCGATCTCGCCGCAGTCGAGGAGCGCCATCGGGCATTGGCGCCGCTCTTTCCCGGCCGCGTCGGGCTGGTCCACGGACGCATGAAGGCGGCCGACAAGGACCGGGCGATGGCGGGTTTTGCCGATGGCGAGGCAGGCCTTTTGGTGGCAACGACGGTGATCGAGGTCGGCGTCGACGTGCCGGACGCGACGGTTATGGTCATCGAGCATGCCGAGCGTTTCGGGCTTGCCCAGCTGCATCAGTTGCGCGGCCGCATCGGCCGTGGCGACAAGCAATCGAGCTGCCTGCTGCTATACCAATCACCGCTCGGTGCGGTCGCCAAGCGGCGTCTCGAGATTTTGCGTGAGACCGAAGACGGGTTCCGCATCGCCGAGGAGGATCTGCGATTGCGCGGCGCCGGTGAAGTGCTGGGGACGCGGCAGAGCGGGTTGCCGAGCCTGCGCCTCGCCGATCTCGCAATCCACGAGGAACTGGTCGCAATCGCCCACGACGATGCCCGCCTGGTCCTCGAATGCGATCCGCAGCTCGAAAGCGAGCGCGGCCGAGCACTGCGCACCCTCCTCTACCTCTTCCGACGCGACGAGGCTGTCCAGTACCTGCGCGCCGGCTGAACGCGCTTCCGTGGGTCGTCCCGGTCAAACTCCGCCGGCATGGGCGGGAACGGTTTGGTTGCTGGGCTCGCCACGAGAGCGGGTGCGCAAGATGCCGTCCAATAGTTGGAATAAGGAATCGCTGCTGTATCCGGCGAGAAACGCCCAGGCAAGCGGCGACAGCGACACTGTGGCGGAAGCAAAGAGCCCGCTGAATAAACTGATCACCGTACCTGCTATCGCCGCCACCAGCATCTGCGCCGAGTTGCCCCCGAAGCTGGCAAATGTTCTGTCGCGCAACCCGATCTGCATACGCCGCAGCGACCACGCCGACGCGCCCAACAAGGCGTAGAAAACCGGAAGAATACTTGCCGCAATCCCGCCATACCAGAATGCCACGGCGTCACGCAGGCTTTGCGCGTAGGCTCTCACCTCCTGATAAGTGCCCACGATATGGGTAAAATTCTCATAGTCGGACTTGCTCACATCGAGTTCGAAAATGCGGTGCATCTCCGCTGGGTCCTTGCCGCGAAACGGATCATCCATTCCAGGGACGATCAACCAGCGCAATTGCACCGCACGGCCATAAACCGATCGCGTCGAGATCGCGAGCTGTTGAAGATCGATCTCTCGATCCAGCTCGCTGTAATTCGCTTGTTGCGAGCCCGCCGGCTGCTGTCCCGAGGTGGACTGCCCGCCCGGTTGCCCAAAATGAGCACGCAAAATGATCGCTTTGCTGTTCGCCAGGTCGATCTCGCTCTTCATCGAGTCGGAGATCGTCGATGAAACAAACGTAACCAGAGAGGCCAATACGATTAATATCACAAAGACCCCTCCCCACCGTGCGTAGGACTGCATTATTCGCTTGGAACGAACAAAACACTCGCGAAGTGTGTATGCAGTGACTGGCAGAAGTTGTTTGGCAACGCGACTATAGGCCAACAGAGCGTCACTATAGTCGTACATGCCAGATTTATCGGCAGCAGCTTTCCGAATCTCGTCGTTGAGAAGCTTGACGTCTGCGTCGTTCAGGGTTGCGCCAACTGTCGCGGAATAGGAGAGGAGCAATTGAGCATCCTTGATCATATGCTCGAACGTGGGTATTTCAGTTTCGGGATCGACTTCTTTTGACGGGGTGCTCTTTGGAAATATCTGACGCCAGCTGACCGGAATAGCCAAGTCCATCGCTCGCCTCCCTTCGATCCTTGTACGGCCGCGGCCTCGAAACCAATATTGCGGATAGCGCCCGAGCGGCGTGTGACCCGGTTCACACTATACGACTTCTTAACCGTGTTTAGCGAGGCGGCGCCCCTGAGCGCTCAAGCGCTCAAAGCGGGTCCGCAAAGGACCCACACACTCGGCGTCCTCTGCGGCAAGGCGTGATTTAATTGGTGCCCAGCAGCTTCGCCGCAGTGCCGCCGAGGATGGCGATGCTGTCATCGTCGCTGAGGCCGGGGATCGACATGGTCAACCGGAACCCGGTTCCGCGGGAACGGGTAGTCGGTGCCGATCATCACCGGGTCGAACCCGGTTTAGCGGATCAGCTGACGCGATCCCCTGGGGCACGATCAAGTCGAAGCTGACCGTCCTTCAGGCATATGGTAGAGGTGCCAACGCTGATATTTGGGCTTCCCCTATACCGCTGCAGTCGACCCACAGCGGCAGCTCGGTTTTGCGCGACACCGATGGCAGGTTATGCCGCTTAACGGACCTAGTCGGTATCGACCGGAAAGCGGCTCATGACACGAGGGTGAGTTGACGCGATTATCTTTGGCTCATCTAGTCGATTGGATGGTGTGTCCCTTACCGCGAAAACGCGGTTGAGCGAGCTTGGCGGGTTGGCGTTTGTCGTTGGCATCTGCTGCCGTGCAACGCGACGAATTCGCGCGGGCGGCTGCCGCCGAGGAGCGCACCGCCGAGGCACTGTGATCTCTCCGATGAGACTCCGAACCGCCGCTAAAACTTTCTGAACGCAACTTCAAGCCAGCGATATGATGATCAAATCCCCACACGACAGCCCGATCCTCGTGACCGGAGCGGCCGGCGCCATCGGCGCCATCGGTCGCAACCTCACCGCAATGCTGCTCGGCAAGGGCCACAAGGTGCGCGCCCTGGTCCGGCGGGAGGACGAGCGCGCCGACGCCCTGCGTCGGCTCGGCGCTGAGGTTGTGCAGGGCGACCTGACCGATCTCGCCTCGATGCACCGCGCCATCGAAGGCTGCGTGCGCATCTATTTCGGCATGTCGGTCTCGGCGGTCTATCTGGAGGCCACGGTCAACACGGCCGCGGTGGCGCTCCATCACGGCGTCGAGGCCTTCGTGAACATGTCGCAGATGACGGTGACGCAGATGAGCATCACCGAGACCACCGAAAGCCCGCAGCACAAGCTGCACTGGCTGGCGGAGCAGGCACTCTCATGGTCGGGTCTGCCGGTCGTCACGGTGCGGCCGACAGTCTTCCTCGAAAACTTCTTCCTGCTCCTCGCCGCTGCAGGCGTGCGCGACGCCGACGAGCTGGCGCTGCCGATAGGCGCCGGCAAGACCTCGCCCGTCTCATCGGTCGACGTCGCGCGCGCCGTCGCGGCGATCCTCGACGATCCGGCGCCGCACATCGGTCACATCTACAATCTGACCGGGCCTGAAATCGGCCGACCTGGACCATTATGCGCGCGTCTTCTCCGAGGCGCTCGGCCGGACGATCCGCTATCGCGACGCGCCAATTTCCGAGTGGAGCGAAAAACTTCGGGCGGCGGGCCTGTCGGAGCATGTCGTCCACCACCTTACCGTGATGACCGAACTCCACAAGCAGGGACGCTATGACCGGATGAGCGAGGACTACCTCAAGCTCACCGGCGAGACGCCGACGAGTATGGCAGACTTCGTGAAGCTCCATGCCGCGGAATTCACGCGGCCGTCTATCGCGGCATCGTAGCTCGCCCCGGAAAATTCAGCGCGCACCTCCGCGGTGCGGACGGCAATGTGCGGGAGCGGGCCGTTTCCTCGGCTGACGATTTTTCGCCCCCATCGGCGCTTGGATCACGCGCGTTTGGCAATCCAAACTCCCCGCAAGCTATGCACGAAATGGCCGAAACCGCATCATTCCGGGGCGCCGCCACAGGCGGAGAGCGCGGAACCCATTTTCCAGAGGCTTGGTGTTTATCCGGGCTGCCTCGCTGCGCTCGGCCCCCGGAATGACGGTCGTTTTCGTGCAAAGCCCCCTCTGCGAGCGGTGCGAAATGCCCACCCTTATGCATGATCGGAACGGCGATTTCCGGCATCGAATCGTGTTTTCTCCCTGCTCTCAGGGAGGCGCCGAGCCGCCTTCCGCGGCCTCGCTCAGTTGATGCCGAGCAGCTTGGCGGCGGTGCCGCCGAGGATGGCGATGCGGTCATCATCGCTCAAGCCGGGGATCGACATGACGTGGTCGACCGGGACCCGGTTCCACGGGAACGGGTAGTCGGTGCCGATCATGATCTGGCCGACGCCGGTCTCGGCGATCAGGTGGCGCATCCCCTCCGGGGTGAACATGATCGAGTCGAAATAGAGTTGACCGTCCTTCAAATATTGCGTCGGTTTTTTCTTCGGCAATGGGCCGACCCGGTTCGGGAAGGTGGTGATCACCGCATCCGAGCGCGCGGCATAGGACGGCAGAAAACCGCCGCCATGCGCGGCACAGATCTTCAAGCCCGGGAAGCGGTCTAGAGTTCCCTCGAAGATCAGATGCGACAAGGCGATCGTGGTTTCGAGCGGGTTGCCGATCGTGTTGGTCAACAGGCCGCTGCCCTTGAGCCGGCCGCTCGGCTCCAATTCCCGGGTGCCAAGCGGGTGCAGGAAGATCAGGATGCCGAGCTCCTCGGCCTTGGCCCAGACCGGGTGGAACTTCGAGTCGGCCAGTTCCTGCCCAGCAACACTGCCGCCGACCGAAAGGCCGCGCAGCCCCAACGTCTTGATCGCGTGTTCGAGCTGCTCGGCCGCGAGCTGGGGATGCTGCAGGGCCACGGTCGCAAAGGCGACAAAACGGTCGGGCGTGGCAGCGCAGAACTCGGCGAGTTTCTCGTTCTGGATCCTGATCAGCTCGGCCGCCGCGTCGCGTTCGGCGCGGTACCAGAAGGGGTTGATGCTGAGCGCCTCGACATCGATCCCCTCGGCATCCATCTCGGCGATGCGCTCGGCGACGTTGGACCACAGCAGCCCCGGCGCCTCCAACGGGTGGTTGATGACGGCCGCCGCCTCCGGAACGATGGTATGAGCGTGGATGTCGACGGTCTTGACCCGCTTGCCGTTGACCACAATCTCGCGCCGCCTCCCTTGACCCGGCGTGGGGGAGGCGCTGCCCAGACTGCATCCGACAAATGCGAGGCTGGCCAACGCGCCGGCGATGAGTTCCCCTGAAATCGGCATTTCCGTCCTCCTCGAACGATCACGACCTCGTGTGGGCTAAGCTTACAACGCGAATGACTGCGGAATCCCGCTTCTTCGTTAAAGAGCGATGCTATAATGCCGCCATGTGCGGCCGCTTCTATCTCACCGCCACCCCGGCGGAAATTAGAAAGCTCTTCAAGCTCGAAAAAGTGCCCGAGCTTGGGCCGCGATACAATATCGCGCCGATGCAATCCTCGCCGATCGTGGTCGCCGAGGAGAACAGCAGGGGGCTGCTGATGGGGCGCTGGGGGTTGGTGCCCGCGTGGTCGCGCGACCTCTCCCCCGCTACCGGCATGATCAATGCCCCGGCCGAGACCCTCGACGAGAAGCCGGCATACCGTACGGCCTTTCAATCACAGCGCTGTCTGGTGCCGGCAAACGGGTTTTATGAATGGCAGGCGAAGGGCGTCAAGAAACAGCCCTACAAGATCGCCCTGCGGCAGGGAGCGCTGATCGCCTTCGCCGGATTGTGGGCGCGCTGGACGCCGGAGGGCGGCGACCCGGTCGAGACGTTCACCATCGTCACGACGCGGGCGAGCAAACTGGTCGGCGAGGTACACGATCGGATGCCGGTCATTATTGCCCCGGCCGACCATCAACGCTGGCTGACGGCACCACCCGACGCGGCGAAGAAGCTGCTGCTGCCATTCGTGACCGGATTGACGATTACTGCGGTCGGCGATCGCGTCAACAGCCTCAAGAACAACGACGTCACCCTGCTGCAGCCGGCGACGGAGTGATAATGCCTGCCGTGTCCGGGCTCGACACGCTCGTCCAGGATCTGGTGATCGCCAACCGCATCCTCGCGAAGGAGGACGTGGTCGACGCCTACGGCCATGTCAGCCTCCGGCACCCGGATAATCCGGACCATTTTCTGATCGCGTGTTCGCTCGCCCCGGAGCTGGTCACCGCCGATGACATCGTCGAGCTCGGCCTCGACGGGCAGCCGCTGCGCGAGGAGGGGCGCACCCTCTATCTGGAGCGGTTCATCCACGCGGCGATCTTCGAGGCCCGCCCGGATGTGATGGCGGTCGTGCACGCGCATGCCGAGGACACCTTGGCGTTCGGGGTCACCGACGCCACACCGCTGCGGCCGGTGATCCACTCGGGTAGCTTTATCGGCAGCGAGGTGCCGGTCTGGGACATCGCCGACAATTTCGGCGACACCAACCTGCTCGTGACCAATATCGAGCAGGGCCGCGACCTCGCAAAATGTCTTGGCGGCAACAATGTGGCGCTGATGCGCGGGCATGGCTTTGCGTCGGCCGGCCGGTCATTGATCGAGGTCGTGCGGATGTCGGTCTATCTGCCGCGCAATGCTCGCGCGCAGATGCGGGCAAAGCAGCTCGGAGGCCCGGTCAAATATCTCTCGCAGGGCGAGATCGATGCCCGCAACCGCGGCTACCGCCCCTATTCGACCGAGACTTGGCGCGCCTGGCAGTACTGGGCGAACAAAGCCGGCTGCGGCCATCTGTTGACGCGGCCCGAGGAGCGCGGGCAGCCCCACGACAAGGAGCGAGGTCCATGAGCGAGCCGATCTGGAACAAGTTTCTGACCGAGCGCGACAAGGCGGTGTTTGCCGCGGGCGGGTTCGGCGCCCGCGCCGGGTTCGGCAAGCGGCCGGCATTACTGGTCATCGACGTCAATTGGGCCTTCTGCGGCGAGCGGCCCGAACCCATCCTCCAATCGATCAGGCGCTGGCGCACCTCCTGCGGCGAGGAGGCGTGGGTCGCTCTCGAACACATCAAGGCTCTAATTGACAAGGCGCGTGGCAAAGGGTTGCCGGTCATCTACACCACCGGTGAGCGTCGTGCGGATAACTGGGATGCCGGCAGCTGGCGGTGGAAGAGCACGCGCGGAGAGGAGACCGGCGGCTCCGCCGGCGGCTTTCCTGGGGGAGCGCTCGACGGCAACGAGATCGTCGCGATGATCGCACCCGGTCCCAAAGACATCGTGGTCAGGAAGCAAAAGCCGTCGGGTTTCTTCGCGACAAACCTCGCCGCGTATCTGACATTGCTCGGCTGCGACAGCGTCATCGTCGTCGGGACAACCACCTCCGGCTGCGTGCGCGCTACCGTGGTCGACGCGTTCAGCCTCAACTATCGCGTGACTCTGGCAGAAGAGGGCTGTTTCGACCGCAGCGAAGCCAGCCACGCCGTGAGCCTCTGCGACATGCACGCCAAATACGCCGACGTCGTCCCAACGGCGGAAGTCCTCGCCTATTTCGATCGGCTTCCGGCCGATCTGTTCAATCTGCCCAGCGGCCGCTCGGCGAGCGCAGCACCACCGGTCAAGGAAGCGGCCGAATAACGCTGGGGTGCCGTTCGGCGAACTGATCGGGCTCGGGATAGCCGTTTGCACCGCCGGCGTCGCCACCGGCCTTCTCGCCGGATTGTTCGGAGTCGGCGGCGGTGCCGTCATCGTTCCGGTGCTGTACGAAGTCTTCCGCATCCTCGAGGTCCCCGAAGCGGTGCGCATGCAGCTCTGCGTCGGGACCTCGCTGGCGATCATTGTCCCAACCGCCATTCGGTCCTATAGCGCGCACCGCGCGCGGGGGCTGGTGATCCCGGCGGTATTGCGGGCCTGGGCATTCCCGGCCGTCGGCGGGGTGGCGGTGGGCTGCGCCGCCGCGGCCGTCGCCCCCGGCAGCCTATTCAAGGCGGCCTTTGTTCTGATCGCTGCGGTCATCGCCGCAAAGCTCCTCATCGGCCGCGAAGACTGGATTTTGTCCGATCACCTGCCCAGCGCTTTGGGGATGACCGGGTGGGGCGTTCTGGTCGGGCTCGCCTCCGCGCTGATGGGAATCAGCGGCGGCTCACTTGGCACGATGGTGCTGACCCTCTACGGCAAGCCGATTCACAATGCCGTCGCGACTTCTGCCGGGCTCGGCGTTCCGATCACGATAGCCGGCACGGTCGGCTACGTGCTCGCCGGCCTGCCAAATCAGACGGCACTACCGCCGCTCTCGATCGGCTTTGTCTCGGTGATCGGCGTCGCTTTGATCGCGCCGATCTCGAGCTATGTCGCGCCGGTCGGCGCACGGCTCGCGCACGCTCTCGCGCGACGCAGCCTCGAGATCGGGTTCGGCCTGTTTTTGCTTGCCGCATCGGCGCGCTTCGTCGTTAGTCTGCTCGCGGCAGCGGATTGAGTGCTATTCGGCTGCCTGCAGCCATTCCTTGGGGATCGCCTGGGCGCGCTGGTCGGCGACGAGCTTGCGGCGCCGGGCCTGCTCTTCCGGGCTGACCGAGGCCGGGTCCTCGCGGAACTCCGGACCCATCGCCATCGCCTTCTTGACCGCCGGGCGGTTGCCCATCTCTTCGAGCCAGCTTTTGACATTCGGGAACTCGTCGATGTCGATCTTGCGGCTCGCCCAGCTCGACGCCCAGGGATAGCAGATCATGTCGGCGATCGTGTATTGGCCGGCGGCGAGATAGCGCTTGTTGAACAAACCCAAATTCATGACGCCGAAGATGCGGTGGGTCTCATTGTCGAAGCGACGCAGCGCGTAGGTCAGATCGCCGTTGTTGCCGGCGTCGGCGGCGCGGCGGAAATGGCCCTGCTCGCCGAGCTTGGGTCCCTGATTGGCCAGTTGCCAGGCGACCCACTGGGCGACGTCGTATTTACCGCGCGTGTCCTGCGGCCAGAACCGTCCGGTCTTCTCGGCGAGATACATCATGATCGGTCCGGACTCGAAGATCGAGATTGGCGCACCCCCGCCCATCGGCTCGTCATCGACGATCGCCGGCATCCGGCCATTCGGAGAAATCCGCAGGAACTCGGGTGTCAGCTGGTCGCCGCGGCCGATGTTGATCGGCTTGATCCGATAGGGCAGCCCAAGTTCCTCCAGAAGAATAACGCTCTTCTTGCCGTTTCCGGTCGGCCAGAAATACAGATCAATCATGGAGCTTCCTTTTGTTCGGGTGCGATGGTGGATGTGGATTGTGACCATCGCCCGCGGCGATTGTCTACCGTGTTCTCTCAAGGGTCCGGGCGGAAATGATTACGTCCGGGCGTAGCTTGACAGCGCGTCGGGCGACAGCGCAAGACCGCCGGCGCAGCCGCGCCCGCGGCAGACATACCCAGGCATACCGACAGGGATAATCGCGTCTGAAGGAGAGCAGAGATGGCAGCTAGTGACTACGCCCGCGCCGAGCCACTCGTGGATATCGTCACCGCAGCGAAGAGCCTTGCCCCGCTCATTCTCGCCACGCGAGAGGAGGGCGAGCAGATCCGCCGCGTACCGCCGCGCGTGGCGGAGGCTCTCGCGGCGGCGGGACTTCTGCAAATGTGGCTCCCCCGATCGATGGGCGGCCCGGAGCTCGACCCCTTAACGGTCTTCCGCGCGATCGAGGAAATATCCAAGGCCGATGGCTCGATCGGTTGGTGCGCCATGATCGCCACCGACGTATCGCTGGCGCTGGGTTGGCTTCCAGCAGAGATCGGACGCCGGTTCTGTGGCGAGCCCGCCGATTTCCGTGGCGCCGGCTCGTTGCGCCCGCTCGGCCGGGCCTATCCGGTCGATGGCGGTTATCGCGTCCAAGGACACTGGAATTTTGCCAGCGGCATCGATCACGCCAACCGGCTCTTTTGCCCATGTATCGTCATGGACGGGGACAAGCCGCAACTGACCGAAGCGGGAACGCCGCAGGTCCGGACTATGTGGCTTGCCCCGGACAAGGCGACGATCAAGGATACGTGGTCGGTTGTCGGAATGCGGGGCACCGGCAGCCAGGATTTTGTTATCGACGATGTTTTTGTGCCTGTCAGCCATAGCTGCTTTATCGGCGAGCCGGCGGTCGAAGCAGGGCCGCTGTATAATCCCAGGCTGGTTTTGGTAACGCTCTTCATTCCCGTCGCTGCGAACTCGCTCGGCATAGCGCGCGGCGCCATAGATGCGTTCATCGAGTTGGCCGGGCGCGAAATTTCCACTCGTTCTACTGACCTGCTTCGGGATCGCCCGCTCGTGCAGACACGCCTCGCTGAAGCCGAGGCTATTCTCAACGCGGCCCGCGCCTATGTCGTCGACGCTGTCGGAACATTATGGGACGTGGTCTGCTATGGTGCCTCGGATCCGAGCATTGCCATAGCCCAGACGAGACTGGCGATCGTTCATGCCATGCACGAGGCGGTCCGCTCGGTCGATCTGGTGTTCCACGCGGCGGGAACCAACGCGATCTATACCCGCAACCCTCTGGAGCGGTATTTCCGGGATATACATGTCGCGGTCCAACACAACGGAGCATTTCCGGCTCAATACAAATCCGCCGGCAAAGTGCTGATGGGTTTGCGTCCTGCCGACATGGGCTGGTGACACGAGTATCGCCATCCGATCACGTATAGGAGACGGCTGTGGTTGCGGTAATTGAAGCCAAGGAAGAAGCCTACGGCGCCAAATATATCGAATTCAGAGTCCATCGGAGCGACACCGACCCCGATTTCATTCTGGGCAGCTGGCGCTTTGCCCATGGCGAGTCGACGCTGATTGATCAAAGCAGGCCCGACTCTCCGGTAGGGATGGAGTTTCGCCACGCCGTCGACTGCGCCGACCTGCACGGGATCCCGTTCGTCTGGGTCAACGATCCCGAGGAGTTGTTTCCGCCTTGGGAACGTCGCTGAGGCCGGAGCCGCAGCGCGTTCGCCTAGCTATTTGGCGGCGAGCATGTCGCGAACGCCGCGCAATGCCAAATAGTATCCCGGCAACCCGAAGCCGGTGACCATGCCGTGGCTGACCCGTGCGGTCTCGGATACCGGACCGCGCCGCACCGGGTTCGAGATGTGGATTTCGATCGTCGGAAAACGTACCTGGGAGATCGCCGCCACCAGTGCTGGATACCCCGTTCCGAAACCGGCCGGGTTGAACAGCGCCGCGTCGAAGCCTTTGTCGTTCGCCTCGTACAGCTTGTTGATGACCTCGCCTTCGATGTTCGAGTGAAAAATCTCGATGTCGACGGCGAGTTCCGCGGCGTAACCGCGGATCCGCTCGTCATATTCGGGCAGGGTCATCGGCCCGAATATCTCGGTCTGCACCTTGCCGCGCATATTCATGCCTGCACCGTGGATGATCAGAACTTTTGGCATCGCATCGTCCTCGTTTGATCTGGGGCGATGCTAGTTGACGAGGTGATTCATTGACAAGGCTCGCCGTTAGCGTCAATTGCAGCTAGAGTATTGCCGTCGCACGGGCTCTCCCGGCAATTGCGAGAGAGCTCGTTACCGGTGCCGGTCGAGGGGGCGATGCAGGTCGGGATTTGGCCACGCATGATTGCGGGTGCGGCGATCGCGCTGCTGCTGACGGCCCTTCACGGCTACGCAGCCAAGTCCTCGGCGAAATCCAAAACCCGTGTAGCCCTCGTCAACGGCAACCAGATCGTGCCGAAAGAGCCCGCTAGCGTGCAGATCCTGACGTTCCCCGACACCGAGTGGAGCGCGGTCAAGATCATCCGGGGCGGGGTATCGGTGAAAGACGCCGGCGCCGAGGGGTCCCCGACGGAAAAGCCTGCGGAAGCCGAGATCGTCACCTTCGCCGATCCCAAAACCAAGCCCGTCAGGGTGCTGAGGGGCGATGGCGACCATCCGGCGGCGGCCGGGCGAACACCGCAGGCGACCGGCATGCGCAGCGAATTGGTGGCGTTTGCCGACCCCAGATTTCGACCTGTGACGGTGCTGAGGGGCTCGGCCGAGCCCTCGCCACCCGCCATCGGGCTATTCGGCCCGGCGCGGGGGGCCGACCTCGATCGGGTCGCCTTTGCCGTCGAGGGCGCGGAATCCAGCCACGGAACAGACCCACGAATGTGGGGCCCCGAGTGGAGCGCTCCGCAGGGGCCGATGCAGGTTTCCGCCGCGGCAGCGGCGGATGTCGGCGGCGGCAACCGGTTCGATTTTTTGGAGAACCGGATGCTGGGCCGCGGTTATCTGGCATTGATGTATCGTCGCTACGGCAATTGGCCTGATGCGATCGCTGCGTACAACTGGGGTCCCGGCAACATGGATGCGTGGATCGCCAGCGGCCGCCCGAGCATCGGCTTTCCGATCGCCGTCGAGCGTTATCGCGATCGCGTCCTGCGGGATGTCGGGATCGAGCGCACCGCGGCCGCTTTGCTGCTCGGCGGCAACGGACAATCCCCGGCAATCCCCGCCCTCGACGCCTGGCGGGGAACGGTCGCGATCTCGGACCGTCCGAACTTGAGGTAGAGATCGGCCTAGGCGGGGTCGCCGGTATCAGCGACGAGCCCGGCATATTCGATGCCGTAGACCGCACAGGTCTCGTCGTTGTCGGAGGTGTCGCCGCTGATGCCAACGGCACCGATGACCTCGCCCGCCTTGTCGCGGATCAGCACGCCGCCCGGCACCGGCACGATGCGGCCGCCGGAAGCAATGCTGAGCGCCTGGATGAAGGCCGGATTGGCGGCGGCGCGGCGGGCGAATTCGCGTCCGCCGAACCCCATTCCCAAGGCACCCCAGGCCTTGCCGCCGGCGATCTCCGGCCGTAGCAGGCTCGATCCGTCCTCGCGCTTCAGTGCGGTCAAATGGCCGCCGGCATCGAGCACCGCCACGGTCAGCGGCTTGAAGCCGAGCTCGCGCCCTTTCTCCAACGCCTTGTCGACAATGATCGAGGCCTGCTCCAGGGTCAGCATTTCAGTGCGCCGCCTGGCGGATCAGCCCCGCCCAGCGGTCGAGGACCGGGAGGGTCTCTTCGTCATTTGCCGAGGGTAGGCTCACGACGACTCGCGCGATCCCCTGATCGCGGTAGCGCTTGAGGCGATCGAGGTCCTCCGGGACGCCCCAGATCGTGACCGCGATCGTGGCCGGATCGCGTCCACCCTCGGCCGCCATTTGCCTGAATTCCGGCAGAAATTCGGTGACATCGGAATAATGCGCCCGGCTTGCATTCGGGATCCATCCATCTCCGTAGCGGATCGCACGCCGCGCGCTGTGCGGAAAAGCGCCGCCAACGATGACCGGCGGCTTCGGCTTCTGCACCGGCTTCGGCCAAGTCCGCATCTTCGGGAAGTCGACTATCTCGCCGTGGTATTCGGGCTCGGATTTGGTCCAGATCTCCGACATCGCCTCGATCTGCTCGCGCATTTTCTTGAAGCGCGTCTTGAAGACGGTGCCGTGATCCTCGATTTCGTCCTGGTTCCAGCCGCCACCGATCCCAAACAGAAACCGCCCGCCCGAAACCTGGTCGATCGAGGCGACGAGCTTTGCCGTCTGGATCGTGTCACGTTGGATGACGAGGCACACCCCTGTCCCGACCTTCAGGGTCTTGGTCGCCATCGCCGCTGCCGTCAGAGTGACGAACGGGTCCATCACGTCGTAATATTGCTTGCCGAGCTCGCCGCCCCCGGCCGGCGGCGTTTTGCGCGTACTGGGGATGTGCGAATGCTCGGGCGCCCACACCAACTCGAAGCCGCGCTCTTCCAGCGCCCGGGCGAGTGCGGCCGGCGTCATCGAATAATCGGTAAAAAACATCGCAGCGCCAAAATCCATCTGTCCCTCCATCTGTCGATATGCTCCAGCTTAACCGCGATCGACGAGCTTCCGCCAGGGACGACCTCGCCCGGGGTCGCCGAGGTCGGACGACAACCGCAGTCAGCTACTCCTCGACGGCGAGGTTCCCCCAACTCGTCACCCGCTCGATGCGGACGGCGATGACCGGGAGATCGTCGAGCTCCATTCCCTGATATTGGGGGTAGCGCAAGCGGAGCAGCGCCTGCGCTCGGTCGTGTTCGGCGCCGCCGGCCAGGATCTCGGCAGGGCCGCGCAGCATGACCCAGCCGAGCCGGGTCCAATCCTCGTTCCAGCGATCGGCGACAAATGCGGCGGCCGGATTCTGGATGATATTCCGCAAACGCTTCAGCCCGCGCGGATCGCCCTTCGGCTTTTGGTCGATGGTGATGTAGAGCGTGCCCTCGCTTACGACAAAACACACCGGCACGAGATGCGGTGTTGCCCGCGCATCGGCGGTCGCGAGATGACCGACCCGGCGGCCTGCCAAGAAGCCGGCTTGCTGCTCGGATAGCATGCCGAAATCTCGCATGACTTCAGCTCCGATGCCTATCCCGTAATGCCCTCCCTTTGCCCTACGACCCAGCCCGGCGGGCAGGGAGATGCCGTATTCGTAAACCGAATGGCGCGGCGCAGGATCACGCAAAACAGCGTGATCATCACGACCGGTCCGAGCGGCGCGCCGCCGTGAGTGACAAGCATCACGAAGCTCGCACCGAAAAGCCCAATAATGACCGCTTGCTCGCCCTTTAGCAGCCCGCAGCGAATTTGGTCGCTTGCGAGAAAGGCTGTCGGAATGACGATCGCCGCGAGGTCGGCGGCAAAGGCATAGGGCGTGGCGATCAGCGCGGCAGCCGACACTGTTGCTGCCTTCAAGGCGTAACGCACCGAAGACCGCCACACCAGCCACACGATTATCGCCACGCCCACCGCCGTCGCACCTTGGGCAATCCAGGCCACCGCAGCACCGCCATGCAAGGTACGAACTAGTCCATAAACTGTCTGAATATATCCCCAGTCGGGAGTGGAGTGCGCGTGGCCGCCGGCAACCAGAACCTCGCTGGACTGCGCGGCAAGCTCCCGGGGAAATGCTTCCCAGACTGCCGTGCCGAATGCGGCAATCGACGCGCCGGCCAAGAGCGCTGCTGTCGCCGCTGCGCTCGCAAAAGCCCGCCAGCGATTTGATGCGGCGAGCGCCACCGGGAGTAGGATTCCGAATTGCGGCTTCCAGGTGAGACAGCCGATCAACAGGCCCGCCAGGATCGGCCGGCGTTCGAGAAACAGCAGCGATGCACCGAGTAGCGATGCCCACAATAAACCATTTTGTCCGGCGTAGAGCGTCCAGGCCGTGAGTGGCGACGCAAGCACCAGTGCAATCGCCGGGGGCCGCCGAGTGATGAGATAGACGACGGCAATGCAGCTGGTCAGGGTTGCGACATCCCAAATGATAAATGCGTAAGCGTAAGGAAACAGCGCAAAGGGAATCAGCGCGAAGAAGAAAGTCGGTGGATAAGGCCAATTCGGGTAAAAATAATCCCTCGGTCCGACCAGAGCCTCCTGGATCTTCGCGAACGCGACGGGATCGTAGAGGAGGGCGGTGTCGCCGTGCAGCGCCTGCACCCCGGCGACCCATGGGCAAATGAAATCGCTGTAGACCGGCACACCCCGGCTGTCGACGATCCAAGCCCCGGACTTGTACAGCGTCACGAGCAGCACGGCGTAGAGAGCGGCGAGGGCGTAGCCATACGCCTGCAACCGCCACGCCGCGAAAATGCCGAGGAGACGCGGGGACCCTCGACCGGTATCAGCCGTGCCGGGGTTTTTGTTCATGTCATTCTCCCGGCTTGCGTGAGGTTGCGATCCCGCACGTGACCGACACAGAGCGCAGCGCACGACGCGGCGCGCTCGCTGCGCAGTTGGGCTAGCCCGATGCTCCACTTCATGGCAAGCTCCAGGTCTCCTCCAAACCGACGAGGCTGGCCATGAAGATCGAGCGCATAGACCATCTCAACCTGACCGTCGCCGATATCGACCGCAGCGTGGCGTTTTACCAGCGCGTGCTCGGCATGAAGACCGAGAGCATGGGGGAAGGCCGTGCCGCACTCTATTTCGGCCAGCAGAAGATCCATCTCGATGCCGCCAAGGGCCTTGATGCCACTGGGGGTGCGATGGCGACGAGCGGCGAAAAACGCATGCCGGCGCATATCTGCTTTATCACCGAGGCGCCGATGGGCGAGGTCACCGCCCATCTCGAAGAGTGCGGCGTGCCGGTGCGGATGCAGGGCCCGCGCGCCGGGGCGATCGGCACGATCCAATCGGTCTATATCGATGACCCGGATCGGAACTCGATCGAGATTTCCTGCTACTGAGCCTGCGTTTTCCCCGACGGACCGGGTTATCGTCGCCCCGCGCAAGCGGGGGCCCAGGGGCAGCCGCCGCGGCCCTTGCCGCCTCTAGATGCCCGCTTTCGCGGGAATGACGACAAAGAGCGATGCGGCATTCGAAAGCTACGGAGTCAGCGATGATCCAGGACGCCCAAGGACATCACCTCTCCGGCGCGACGGCAGAAGCTGCCGCCGCATACGATCGGGCGGTGCGGGCGTTCAACCTCGTCCACGGCGACGCGGTCGGCCTCTTCGAGGAGGCTCGCGAAGCGGCACCCGACTTCGCCATGGCACATCTGGGGAAAGCATGGGTGTTCGCCGTGGCCAATGACCCTGGTCTGAGGAACCAGGCCGCGGCATTGGTCGAGACCGCCCGGCCGCTGACGTTGAACGAGCGCGAGCAGGCCCACCTCGCGGCGCTCGCCCATTTGGTGCAAGGCGCTCGCGCCGCGGCCGTAGCGGTATTGGACCGCCACCTGATGCGCTATCCCTTTGACCTGGTGGCGCATTAGGGTGCCGCGCTGACCGACGGGTTTCTCGGACGTTTCCATTGGGTCCGGGACCGGTCGGCACGGGCGCTGCCGATGTGGTCCAAGGACCGGCCGGGCTATGGCACCTTGCTCGCCTTCCACGGCTTCGGGGCGGAGGAAGCCGGCGACTACGCCCGCGCCGAGGACGAGTCACGCGAAGCCGCCGATCTCGAACCGTTGAGTTTCTGGCCGCACCACACAGTCGCCCGTGTGATGGAAATGACCGGTCGCCCCGAGGACGGGTTGGGATGGATGGCGGCGCGTGAGGCGTTGTGGTCGACCCCGGGCCATATGAACCAGGTCCATATCTGGTGGCACAAGGCGCTCTTCCACTTCGAGCTCGGGCAATACGATGCGGCACTGGCGCTCCATGACGGGCCGATGCGCGCGACGCAGCGCCCAGTCGCCCTCAGCCTCACCAACGCCACTGCGTTGCTGTGGCGCCTCGATACGCTCGGCGTTGACATCGGCGACCGTTGGCGGGAGCAGGCGGAGTTGTGGCAAGGCCACGCCGACGGGGAATCTCTCGTCTTCGGCGATATCCACGCCGCGATGGCCGAGCTGCGCTCGGGCCAGGAGGCGCTGGTCGAGCGGCGGCTCGCGGCAATGCGTGAGACGGCGGTGAGCCGTGTCGAAGCGGCCGGCCTCTATCGCACCGTCGGCATTCCGGTGGTCGTGGGCCTCGCGGCGTTCCACCGCGGCGCTTGGGCCGAGGCGGTCGAGCTGTTGCTGCCAGTCCGCTTCGATCTCTGGCAGATCGGCGGCAGCCACGCGCAACGCGACGTCGTCGACTGGACCCTGACCGAGGCGGCTCTGCGCGCCGGCCAGCGTGACGTGGCTCTGTCGCTGGCCCACGAACGCCTGGCGACCCGCCCGCGCAGCGCCCCAAACCGCCGCTTCCTCCGCCACGCCGAGGCCATCGCGAGTTGATCGCGTGGTGTCCGGCGGCCCGAATCATGCGGCGCCTTTAGCCCGATGGCGGCTCCGGCGTTCGATCGAGCCGCTCAGCAACGCGGACGATCACCGCGAGTATCGCCGACATCCGCTCTTCTACCCTGCCGCGGCGGCCCTCGATGCCGCTCAACCGAGCCTCCATCGCAGTGAACCGACCTTCCAGCGCGCCGAACGGATATTCTAGTGCGCTGAAGCGATGTTGCAGGTCGCGCATTTTGGCGGTCAGTGTCAGAACGCGGGCACCAAGGAGTTCTAGACTAATTTTTTCCTCACTTATCCTCCAGGCCCTCCTCGGCCGCATCTGCGCCGTGCGCCGCAAGTCCTATGTTACATCGCCTCTGCCAAAGCTGACACGGCAGATATCGGTGGGAGTTTGCGGCTCGGCCAGCTCGTCGAGTCTGAGTTAAGTTGATGTGCGGCCAGACGACGGCGGCGAAATCGGAGATGAGGTTTGGAATTCGGCATCTTTCACGAGTTTCTGACGACGCAAAGCGGTTCGCAGGCCGAGGCCTTTGCGCGATCCTTTGCCCAGATCGAAGCCGCCGAGCGTTGGGGCCTCGACGTTGTCTGGCTGGCCGAAATCCATATGAACCCGACCCGCTCGCTGCTGTCCGCACCGCTCACCGTGGCGAGTGCTATCGCAGCGCGGACCCACCGCATCAAGATCGGCACGGCGGTGCAGATCCTGCCGCTCGGCCACCCGCTGCGCCTTGCCGAGGAAACCGCGACGATCGACCAGATCAGCGACGGGCGGCTGGTCTTCGGGGTCGGGCGCAGCGCCTTTCCGCGCGCCTACAACGCCTACGGCATCTCCTATGAGGAAAGCCAGGACCGCTTCGCCGAAAGCCTCGACATCATCAAGACGGCGTGGACGGAGCCGAACGCGTCCTATCGCGGCCGGTATTACAGCTTCGACAATTTCACCTTGGTGCCGCGCCCGGTGCAGCAGCCGCACCCGGAGATCCGCATCGCCGCCAGCCAGCACGACACCTATGCGGCGATCGGCGAGCTCGGCTACCCGCTGTTCTCGGCGGTGCGCGCCACCCCGCTCTCCGAGCTCGCCTACCACACCCGCGCCTATCGCGACGCCTGGCAGGCGGCCGGCTGTGCCGGGAAGCCGCGCGCCTTCCTGCAGGTGCCGATCTATGTCGCGGCGACGCGCGAAGCCGCGCTGGAGGACGCGCGCGACGGCATCATGCGCTTTTCCACCTACCGCGCCGACCTGATCCGCGGTCCGATGAGCTACGAGATGGTGCTGCGCGAGAAATGCATCGCCGGCACGCCCGAAATGGTCGTCGCCCGCCTGCGGGAACTCGAGGACGAAGCCAAGCTCGACGGCGTCTCGGCCGAGATCAATCCCGGCAGTATGCTGAGCCACGACCAGGTGATGAAGTCATTGCGGCTTTACATCCAAGAGGTCATGCCGCAGTTCAAGTAGCTGCTGCTGCAGTGCAGTTGCTGCAACGGTCGTCCGTAGGCCGCAACCTTACCGTGTAGTCGAATTCGAAAACATCGTTACCGACCGCGCTGCGGCACCATCGCGGATGGCGCAATTCCCGGCCCCGCGATATCGTAGTCGGCGGTTAAAGGGTGCTTGATTTTTTCGATCTATCAAACCGGATCATATGTGCGGCATAGCGGGTATCTTCGATTATCGCGGACACGGCAGCATCGATCGGGCCTTGCTGCGCCGGATGACCGACATCCTCGCTCATCGCGGACCGGACGGCGAGGGCTTCCATTTGGCACCTGGGCTGGGGCTCGGCCACCGGCGCCTGGCGATCGTCGATCTGGTGACCGGCGATCAGCCCCTCTTCAACGAGGATCGGACGGTCTGCGTCGTCTACAATGGCGAGATCTACAATTTCCAGCCGCTGATGGCCGAGCTCATGGCATTGGGCCATGTGTTCCGGACGCGCTGCGACACCGAGGTGATCGTCCACGCCTGGGAGGAATGGGGCACGTCGTGCCTCGATCGGTTCAACGGGCAGTTTGCCTTCGCATTGTGGGATTCCCGGCGCGAGGCCCTGTTCCTCGCCCGCGACCGCCTCGGCGAAAAGCCGCTCTATTACAGCTTGCTGCCCGATGGCCGGCTGCTCTTCGCCTCCGAGCTGAAATCGCTGTTGCTGAGCCCCGAGATCGATCGGCATTTCGATCCTGAAACGATCGAGGAGTTCTTTGCGTACGGTTATGTGCCCGATCCGCGGACGATCTATCGCAATGTCTGCAAGCTGGCGCCGGCCCACTATCTCCTCGTCCGCCGCGGCGCGCCGCCGGCCGAGCCGCGCGCCTATTGGGACGTGGAATTTCTCGACGGCGCGTCGCTCCACGAGAAGGAAATCGCGGAGGAGCTGATCGCCCGCCTGCGCGAATCGGTCCGGATGCGGATGATCGCCGACGTGCCGCTCGGCGCGTTCCTGTCGGGCGGCGTCGATTCGAGCGGCGTCGTGGCGATGATGGCGGGGCTCAAGGCGGAGCCGGTCAGCACGTTCTCGATCGCGTTCGGCACCAAGGGATGGGACGAGTCCGCACATGCCGCCGAGGTGGCGCAACGCTACGGCACCGACCACCATGTCAGGGCCGTCGACCCGAATTCCTTCGATCTCCTCGACCGCCTGGCGACGATCTACGACGAGCCGTTCGGCGACAGCTCGGCAGTTCCGACCTTCCGGGTCTGCGCCACGGCGCGCGAGAATGTCACCGTCGCGTTGTCGGGAGACGGCGGGGACGAGGTTTTCGCCGGCTACCGGCGCTACCGCTGGCACTCCTTCGAGGAGCGGATCCGTTCGCTGCTGCCGAGCGCCCTGCGCCGCCCGCTATTCGGTCTTGCCGGTGACCTCTATCCCAAGCTCGACTGGGCGCCGCGACCGCTCCGCGCCAAGGCGACCCTGCAGGAGCTCGCCCGCAATTCGACCGAAGCGTACTCCTCTTCTGTCTCTACCTGCGGAACTGCCCTTCGCCGTCGGCTGTTCAGCCCGGATTTGACGCGCGACCTCGACGGTTACGACGCAGTCGAGGTGTTGCGGGCGCATATGCAGCGGTGCAATAGCGGCGATCCGCTGGCGCGGGTGCAGTACGCCGATTTCAAGACTTACCTGCCGGGTGACATCCTCACCAAGGTCGACCGCGCCAGCATGGCCAATTCGCTCGAGGTCCGCGTTCCCCTGCTCGACCATACCCTCGTCGAATGGGCCGCACGGCTGCCCTCGCGGCTCAAATTGCGCGGCCCGGAGGGCAAGTACATTTTCAAAAAGGCACTCGAGCCGCACGTCAGCAAGGCGATCCTCTACCGCCCCAAGCAAGGGTTTGCGGTGCCGCTCGCCGCATGGTTCCGCGGTCCGCTGCGCGAGCGGGTGCGCGAGAACCTGTGCGGGTCGGTGCTGAAGGATTGCGGGCTTTTCGATATGGCCACGGTCGCCAAGCTGCTCGATCAACATCAGTCGGGTGAACGCGACCACAGCGCCGTGCTGTGGTCGCTCTCGATGTTCGAGGCATTTCTGCGTCAGGTCCACGGCCGCGGCGCCCCCTCCGACGCGCACCCCGACACCGTCGCAAGCGTGGTTTAGGAGTGCCGATGGCGAAGACGCCCGGTAAGAGCATCTTCCGCGCCGCCGCCGTAGCTCAGCGGATAGAGCACCGGTTTCCCAGTTCGATCCTGGTCACCCCGACCGGCGGTAAGCGGCAAAAGTATTACGAACCGTAATAAGGGACCGGTCGGCCGGTAAAAATATTAGCAGACCAGGCGGAGGTGCACGCGGACCCCGATCACTCCAATCCCCGCCGCTTTTTAACGATGATTCCGCCGCCCTTAAGGATGTTCACATCTTGGTCTTTATGCGTATTCGAGGTAATTGTAGGCAGTATTCGGCAATAACTCATGTGGTCGGGAATCCCGCGATGTCTTTTGTTCAGTGCGCCGCGTTGGTGGCAGGCGGTCTGCTCCTTTCCGCTGCATCGGCTTCCGCTGGCCCTACCTACACATTCACGACCAGTGAAGGCATCCAACCCTCCGACGTTGGCACCGTAACGCTCACGCAAGTCGATGGCTCGACCGTGGACGTGCTCGTCGACTTGGCCGATACCACGCTGCCACAGCCGAGTTATGGGTTCATCAACACTGGCGGGCCGCATACACCATTCGCGTTCACCCTGGCGGGCACCGAGAGTGGTGTCAGCGCCACCTTTCTCCAGCCTCCTGGCGGTATTTATGCCTTTGGGATCTTCAGCCTGAGCACGGCGAACGGCGGTGCGACCCCGTATGGAACCTTTGGCATCTCGATCGATAGCACGGCGGGTAACGGCACGAGCAACGCCTACTTCGGCGACTTGGAGTTCAGCGTCACCAGGGCCAGCGGTCTCAGCACCGACGACTTCATTTCGAACGCGGCGATCGATCCCGGCAGTTCCGGTCCGGCATACTTCGCTGCGGATCTCACCAACGGTGCCAGCAACACGGGCTCGCAGGCGTGGATAACCCGCACTACCACCGACGTGCCCGAGCCCGCTAGCCTCACAATATTCGGAACCGCTCTCGGCGCTCTCGCTTTCGTTCGTCGGCGACGCCTGTGGGAAGCAGCAACGGCAGGCCAGTAAAAGTATAACGAGACCTGGCAAGGGCCACGTACTCGTATTCCTCGACCTGATAACGGTGGCTGTCGTCCTAGTGCCAGTAGGAATGGGTCACAGTCGATTTTGCGAGAGTTGATGTTGCGGCTCAAACTTCGCGGCCCTGAAGGCAAATACATCTTTAAGGCAGCACTCGAGCCGCATGTCGGCAAGGCGATCCTCTACCGCCCCAAGCAAGGGTTCGCCGTGCCGCTCGCCGCGTGGTTCCGCGGTCCTTTGCGCGAGCTAGGTGCGCGAGGAGGACCCCTGTGCGGGCCGATGCTGAGCGATTGCGGGCTCTTCGATATGGCCACGGTCGCGCCGCTGCTCGATCAGATCAATCGGGTGAACGCGACCATAGCGCGGTTGCTGTGGTGCGAACGAGACAGATGGGTCCCGTCTGCTCTTTCCCGTCGCCCCCGCGAAAGCGGCTGTCAGGAAATCCGCCGGAGCCCCGCAGATCTCTGGTTTCGTCGTTCCCGCGAAAAGCGGGAACCCAGGGGTTTCAGTCACTTGCCCTGGGCCCCCGCTTTCCGCGGGGGCGACGATTGGGAGAGGGCTGCCGATTTGATTACAGCCTCGAAAGCGGGGACCCAGAGCCCGCCCCTGGCTTGAACAGGGGGCGTCAGGCGCCGCGTCGGTTGCATCTGGGTGCCCGCTTTCGCGGGCATGACGAAGAGATGGGCGGGTATCAAGCGCTGGGTTCGCACCCTAGGCGCCGCTGGCGAAGCGGCCGCGGGCAGAGTATCTTCGCCGCCATCGGCCCCGTAGCTCAGCGGATAGAGCACCGGTTTCCTAAACCGGGTGTCGCAGGTTCGAGTCCTGCCGGGGTCGCCACCCCGGGATCCCGCCTCAACGTCTCCAAATAGTTCACAGGCCGAATTGTCAAACCTCTTGGTTAGGTTTGACAGTCGATGTTCCGGTTCTGGTCCCGGGGAACGCCGGTGTGCCCGTCTGCATCGCCGATTGAGCCATGCGCGCCTGAGCGGCCGCCGCCCGGGGGGCCGACTGATCGTTGTGCCCCGATAAAAGCCCCCGCAAGGCGGCCCGCCGGCGCGGAGGAAGCGATCCGCCTCCCCTTTTTGCTTTGGCGGGCTCAATTACACGCCCTGGCGAACCCCCCAATCAGCGTCGCGGCAGCGACAGCACCGCCGATCATGCCGAGCAGCGCGGCGCGCCAGACCTCATTCCGCGTTGGCAGCCGCGCGAGCTGCACCTTGATAAAGTTGAGATCGTCCTGGATCCCGTAAAGGTCGTCGCGGAGCTGGTCGGATCGGCGTAGCGATAACTGATCTTCGTCCATCCGCTCGCTCTGACAGAGATGGTTGATCGACGATTAGGCGACCCGACGGCTTCGCACTTAACTATTGAGGTAAACTAGGGAAACAATCCCGATGAGCATGATCAATATCGCCAAGCTGACGAAACGGGTGGCGCCGGTATCCGGGGGCATTTCTTGGTCTCATCGCAATTTGGTTGACCGCTGTGCCCCCACACAGCCGTCTCTGTATTGCGTTAGTTTAGGCCAATTGGATAAATCGTGCCGGAAAATTGATAGTTAAGTCGGTGATATTCGAAGTTAATTTCTCCTGTACTCATCAGCCTCCCCTCTTCCTTCGCAAAAGGCGGGCGCGGACTTAGCATTCGGCGGTCCAGGGTTAGGGATTTCATCAGGGTCGCTGAGCCAGCGCTCTCGGTCTGAGCACCCTTGTTCGCCGCGGCCGACTTCAGTCACACTAGTGACCCCGTTAAATCGGCAGCACCTTCAGCGAAGCTCGCCCCGCTGCCTCACCGGTTGCAGCACGGCCGGTCGAGCTCGTGCCGGCAACGACAATGGATACCGCCGGCGAACGCGGCCGATCAATTTCGCCGGCTCTTTCGGATGGCGCACATGGTCGACGGTTATAACGCCGCGGCGAAGTAGGGTTCCCAACGTGTCGACGGCGCGATACGGCTGAGCCGGCGCGCCGGACGAGTTGTGCGCCGCCGACATGGCCCGGATACCGGGCGGCCTAGGTGGCATGACGCGGTCGCCGGGCTCGTTTGCATGGCACGCGGTCGGCCTTGAATGGACCCTTGCTCGGTGGAACCTCGAAGCGCTCGGCCGCGGGCCGGAGCTCGCCAAGGGTGTGCTGATCGCGACGCTCGCTTTCCTCGAGGCACACCAATCCGGCCGTCGCTCGGCGGCTTGATTTATGCTCCCCGCTTCCGGTCTAGTTTAAAGAGAAGTGCACAGTCTCAACAAAAGCCCAGGGAAATCTCAACAAAATGCCTATATCGCAATATCGCGGTACGGGGCTCAGCGTCGATCGGGTTCGCCGAGAGTGGTGAGGTGCCCTAGTCGCTGGACGCATGACGGACGACGGATCGATCGATGCTTTCACGACGCGTGCGTCGAGGCTAGTTCGCCCCCGCGAATCGCCGGTATCAAAGCCGGCGCGGAATTGGTGGAAGCGCCGGGTACTGCCCCTGGGTCCGCAACGCTTATTTCACAAGCCGTTTATCGCCATAGTCGGGTGCGCGACAATCGAGATATAGGGTTCCGGCGGATTGGGCCCGGCCCAACAGCAGGTGCATTAGCTTTATGTCAAATTCACAAACCCGTTGGTCGGCGACGAAGGCTCGCGCGGTCTTACGAGCCCTACTTAGCATCGGGTGGACCGTCAAGCGTCAGCCCGGGACCTCCCACCGTGTGTTGGAGCGGAAGGGCTGGGACAACTACACGTTTGACTTTCACGAGGGAGTAGAGATCGGCCCTAAGATGCTCGCGAAAATCGCCAAGAGGACAGGCCTCAAACCTCAGGATCTCTGATCGGCGATCACGCGGCCAGAAAGTAGTCTCGGGGGTTGATCGGCACGTCCTCGCTGTGCTCAATCCGATCCGCGATCACGCGAAAGGCGAGCGCCATGACCTTGGCCCGCGCCTCGTCCTCGGTGGCACCGTAGGCCAGGACACCCGGCAGCTCCGGGACCTCGCCGATCCAGCGGCCATCATCTTCCCGGTCGATCTCGATGCGCAGCATCGCGTGGAAACTCCATAGTTCCGTTGATTATCTTACGTCATAAATTGGCAGGCGACCAGCGCCGTAAACCGGGGGCTGGCGCGCCTTCTCGGAAGATTTCCATTATCACAACCACCGTCAGCCTCACGTCGTTCCGAAGACGATCGCGCGCAGCTGCTCCCCCAAGCCAGCAGTGCGTCGCGCCGCTCCGCGCGATACTCGTGGCGGTTGTAGATGGCCGAGACGCTGCGGATCATCGCTTTTATGGTTCAGCGCCTTCTCGACGACCTGCGGCGCGATGCCTGTCTCGGCCATCTGTGTCGCCTCGCTCCGCCGCAAATCACGGAGAAGAAACGGCTCGACATCGCCCAATTGCCACGGCGAGGTCGCTCAGCTCCACCTCGTGAGCCTTGCCGCTCTTTGCTCGCTCGGCCGGGATCGTTCAGATGCGCTTGGAGGGGTCCACTTCCCTCGAGCGCATCTCACGGACCTCGTCATGGCGCTGGGCGGTGACGAGTAGCAGCCGGAGAAGGTCGCCGAAGGTCCCTTGCACCGTGATCAGAGAGGTAGATCTCATCCTCGCTAAGCACGCGCTCGCGTCCCCCCTTGCGTTCGCGCGTCGGCGGCTTTAGTCCGTCGGAGGGCGATCGGGTAATGCTCTGCTTTTTACGCGAAGAGTGATCGTATTGTTGCGATAGAGATGATCATATAATTACCATATTAGCACCGCATACGCTCGGTCGAGGGCGTTGCGGGAGCAGCTCGCCCACAGGACGCAGGAGATGACGATGACCGATGGGCGTGCACTTAAACCGCCGGGCGAGGCGGCCACGATAGCGGTGGGAGTTGGCGGTGCCTGATCTCGACCTGATAAAACAGGACGAACAGGAGTGCCGGTCCGGCGCGAGCGGTTCGCCACGGGACGGTCGGGCAATCCCGCCCGCGGCCGCGCGGCTGGTGGTCGATGCCTTTGTTAGGCGATCGAGACCGGTGACTCCGAAAGGCAGTTGCAGCAGGTCGAGGCGGATCACTCGGCCACCTGGGCGCCCGCAACCGGCATGAACGGCGCCGGCTTGGGCTGGCCCCACAATCCATAGGCGAGATTTTGCTGCAGATTCGCTGCAGATGGCGGGGCGCGCAACAATCGATGCAATTCATGATTGTGGGTGTCGGGGGTCAGCAGATGCAACGGTCATTCCCGCTCGAGCTCAGCACCGGCGGCGAGATCGCGATAGAAATGGAACGAGTCCTTCGGCCGCCTTGCGAGGGTGTCATAGTCGACGTGGACGAGCCCGAAGCGCCTGCTGTAGCCGAGCGTCCACTCGAAATTGTCGAGCAGCGACCAGACGAAATAACCGCGCACCGGGACGCCGGCTTCGATCGCATCGAGCACCGCCCCGAGATAGTCGCGCAAATAGGCGATGCGTCGCTCGTCGCGAATTCGTTCGTCCGCCTCGACGCGGTCGGGAAAGGCTGCGCCGTTTTCGAGAATGTAGATCGGCAGATCGCCGGCGTAGCGCTCCTTGGCCTCGATCAGCACCGAACGAAACGCGTCGGGCACGATCTCCCAGCCCATCTCGGTCACGGGCGTTCCCGCGGACGGCGGCAGGACGCCGACCTCAAAGGGATGGTCGGGATTACGGCGCACGCGGGTTCGGGTGTAATGGTTAATGGCGAAATAATCCGGCTTGCGGCGGATGATGTCGAGATCGCCCGGCTGCACCAGCGCCTCCATCTCGGCGGCGAGCGGCTCGGGGTAATGCCCGTGGATCTGCGGCTCGGGAAAGGAGCGGTTCCACAACGCATCGAGCATGATCGCGGCGATCTCGTCCTCCTCGCGATCGCTCGCCGGCTCCCGCGGATGGAAATTGTAGATATTGCCGAGCAAGAGGTCGGGGCGCTCGGAGCGCATCGCATCGACCGCCAGCCCATGGGCGAGGTTCATCACGTGGATCGCGCTCAGACAGCTCATCCGGCCGCGAATCCCGGGGGCGTGGTCGCCCTCGCCGTAGCCTTTGACGCATGCCGCGTTGGGCTCGTTGAAAGTCGCCCAATGCTTGACGCGGTCGCTAAGCCGGCGCACCGTCAAATGCGCGTAATCGGCAAACCAAGCGGCGACATCGCGGTTCTGCCAGCCGCCGCGATACTCGAGTGCCTGCGGCAGATCCCAGTGGTAGAGGCAGATCCAGGGCTCGATACCGACTTCCATCACCGCGTCGACGAGGCGGTCATAGAATTCGAGGCCCTTGCCGTTCACCTGTCCTCTGCCCTCGGGGAGGATGCGCGACCAGGCGGTCGACAGGCGATAGGCGCCGATCCCGAGCTCGCGCATCAGCGCCACATCCTCGGGCCAGCGATGATAATGGTCGCACGCGACATCGCCGGTGTCGTCGCCCAAAATCGCCCCCGGCAGACGGGTGAAGGTGTCCCAGATCGACGGTCCGCGGCCGTCCTCCCGCACCGCACCCTCGATCTGATAGGCCGCCGTCGAGGCGCCCCACAGGAACCCTTCGGGAAAGCTCGTCGTCATCACGCCGCCTCGCCTATTTGCCGCATCAGCGGAGCAGATGATCGCGTGAAACCGGGCGATCAAGCGGCTCGTGGCTTCAAGCGGATGTCACGCGTAAAGGTCCTCGGTCAGAAGCGGAGCGGTCCGCTTGCGAGTGTGCAGATAGGACTGCCAGAAGAGACAGGCGGCGACCGAGCGCCACGGCCGCCAACCCTCGGCGAGCGCGCGCAACTCGTGCTCGCGCGGACGAGATTCGAGGCCCAGGCGGTCGGCGACGGCGAGCTGCAGACCAAGATCGGCTGCGGGCCAGACATCCGGCCGTCCGAGCGCGAACAGCAGATAGATTTCGGCGCTCCACCGTCCGATGCCCCTGACCGACAGCAGCCGGGCCGTGGCAGCCTCGTCGTCGGCATCAGCGAGCCTGACAAAATCGAACTCGCCGCCGGCGACCAATTCGGCGAGATGACGGGCATAGCCCATCTTCTGGCGGCTGAAGCCGCAGGAGCGCAGGGTCGCATCGTCGAGTGCGAGAAAGGCTGCCGGCGCCAACGGGCGGCAGAGCCCGACGAGCTTTCGGTGCATCGCCGCCGCCGCATCGATCGAGACTTGCTGCTCGAGAATGATGTGCAAGAGTGTGCCGAACCCGTTGCGGCGGCGACGAAAGCGCGGCGGACCGGCATGGGCGAGGATGGCCGAAAAAACCGGTTCGGCAGCGAGAAGCGATATCCCCTCGGCGAGGCCCTCCGGGGCATAGGCCACCGGGCCGTCCTCCGCCCCCTCGCGATGCAATTCCACGGTGCTTCGTCCCCTTGCCGCGGGAGATCTTATGGCATAGTGAGGCCCGGGCCTCTAGCCAGGCTCTTCTCGGGCAGAGGGGGAGGAGTGCGCGTCGGTCGCCGGATCAAGACGGCGCTGCTGGTAACCGGGCTTACTGTGCTGCTGCCGGGGCTCGCATTACGGATCTATATGGGGAGCGGCGCCGAGGATCGGCTCGCGCCCGGGGAGGTCGTGAGGATCCCTGAGCTGCGCTCGCCGCTGCCGAAAACCGCCTTCCTGGCCTGTCCGGCCGGTTATTGCGCGGCGGCCGAAGCCATCACGAGCCCGGTCTTCGATATGCCTTGGGAGCGCCTGCGCGACTACTGGATGGAGATGATCTCGGAGGAGAGCCGGATTGTCCGCGCAGCCGCCGATCCCGGTTCTCGGCGTTATACCTACATCCGGCACTCGCCGGTGTTCAGGTTCCCCGATATCGTCACGGTAGAGTTTGTTCCCCTCGGACCGGACCACTCGAGCCTTGCCCTCTACAGCCGGTCGCGGTACGGCGAATATGATTTCGCGAAGAACCGCAAACGCGTCGAGCGGTGGCTCGTGCTGCTGCAAAAGGTCGCTCGGCCGGCGATCCCCAGCCAGAGCCCAGCTCGATGAGGCCGCCGCGATTTCGCAAGCTCGATCCTGGCTCAACCCCAGGGGCTCGGCGTCCGCCGATGCGGACGGCCTGCCGAGGGAACCGAGCCGCGCTGAAAAGTGCGGCGGCTGGTGATCGTACCCGGCGGCGCTCGGGAGAAGGCGTCGCTGCGGGGCGGCTGCAGCAGCACCACGCCGCTCGGGCGTAACAGCGTGATCAGGATTACGCCGCTGACAAAGCCGCCGACATGCGCCCAAAACGCCACCCCCGGGGTCCCGGGCGCCTGCGCCAGCCCGCTTACGAGCTGCATGGCGAACCACAGACCGAGCAATATCCAGGTCGGGACGCGGACAATACGGAAGAAGATGATGATCCAGACAAACACGTTAACGTTGGCGTGGGGGTAAAGTAACAGATAAGCGCCGAGCACGCCGGCGATGGCCCCGCTGGCGCCTACCATCGGCACCGGGCTGCCGTAGTTCGAGAGAGCTTGGGTCAGCGCGGCGACGATCCCGCAGCAAAGATAGAAAAAGAGATAGCGCCCACGCCCGAGCACGTCTTCGATGTTGTTGCCGAAAATCCACAGGAACAGCATATTGCCGATCAGGTGAAACCAGCCGCCATGCAAAAACATGCTGGTCAACAGCTTCGCCCACGGCGGCACGACCTGGTAAGCTTGCGGCAGATGCCGAAGGCCGAACAGCTCGGCCGGGATCATCCCGTAGCTATAGAGGACCGCGCGTTCGTTTTGCCCGAGCTGCCAGAGGAACGCGCCGATGCACAGACCGATCAGCAGATAGGTGACGACCGGATCGCGGACCGTCGGATTATCATCATAGAGCGGGACGGCGAAGATCACGTCGCTCGGCGACGCCGAGGCCGAGCCGCTGCGCCGGTCGCAACGAGGTTGCCGGTCAGGTGCCGACCAGGCCCAGTTGTGGGCTCGACGGCTCGGCGAAGCAGCGCTTCGGGATCCGGCCGGCGAGCCGTGCTAGACGCCCTCCCTCCACCCCGGCACGCATCGCCGCCGCCATCCGCAACGGGTCATGCGACTTGGCGATGGCGGTATTGGCCAGCACCGCGTCGCATCCGAGCTCCATCGCCAGGGCGGCGTCCGAGGCCGTCCCGATGCCGGCGTCGAGCACGACGGGAACCGGGCTGCGCGAGCATATCAGCTCGATGGCAGCAGGGTTCGCGATCCCCATTCCCGAACCGATCAGCGAGCCCAGCGGCATGACCGCCGCGCAACCGACATCCGCCAGCTTCTGGCAAGTCACCGGGTCTTCGTTGCAATATGGGAGCACCGTGAACCCGTTGCCGACCAGTTCCTCAGCCGCGTGGACGAGCTGCTCGACATCGGGGTAGAGGGTCTCGCGGTCGCCGATCAATTCAAGCTTTACCCAATTTGTCTCCAAGGCCTCACGCGCCAGCTCGGCGGTCAGAACCGCGTCGCGCACCGTGGCGCAGCCGGCGGTGTTCGGCAGCAACCGGTAGCGGCCCCCGAGCAGGTCGACCAAACTCTCGGCATAACCTTCGAGGCTGATCCGCCTGATCGAGACGGTCACGATCTCGGCGCCGCTCGCCCCGAGGCAGTCGAGCAATATCTGTTGGTTTGGATAACCGGCGGTGCCAACGAATAGCCTCGACGAGAGGGCGGTGCCGGCAATCATCAGCAAGTCGGTCATCGGGCGAAATCCTCAAAGTGTGCCTCAGCCGCCTGAAAACGGCCTCACAATCTCGACCTTATCGCCGGACAACAATGGCCTGGAAGACCATTCCGAGCGACGTACAACCGTGCCGTTCACGGCGACAGCGAGGAAGCGCGCTGACATGTCGACACCGCAAGCGACGAGGAGCTCGGCCACGGTTCCAGCCGCGATTTCCTCCTCGACCCCGTTGACCCGCAGCCGCGCCATCATTGCTACGAAGCGGTCGCCGGGTCCAAGCGGCGGAGGGGGTGCGGATGCGGCTCGCCAAAGCGATCCGGCGCGAACGGCATTACCATCTCGGGCAACCGGCCGGTCAACACATAGGCGCTTATAGCCTTGGCTGTTATCGGCGTCAGCAGGATGCCGTTGCGATGGTGTCCAGTGGCGACCACGAGCCGGTCGATCCCGCTTGGACCAAGCATTGGCGCGTCGTCACGCGAGCCCGGACGAAAGCCCACCCAGGTTTCGGCGACTGGCAGCTCCTCGATCGCCGGCACCGCACGCCAGGCGCCCTCAATCAGTGCGAGGAGACCGCCCGCCGTTAGTCTGTCATCGAACCCGCGTTCTTCAACAGTCGCACCAACGATCAGCCGTCCGTCCAGCCGGGGCACAAGATAGCCTCGCGGCAGCCAGATGACGTGACGCAAGAGAGGCGCGGCCGGATCCATGAACAGGGCCAGCATCTGTCCCTTGATCGGGCGAACCGGCGGGAGGTAGGAAGCAGGGACGCCGTCGATTTCCCTCGACCACGCACCGGCAGCGAGGACAACGACATCGGCCGTTTCGCTGCCGCGGTCGGTAACTACGCCCTGAGCGCGACCGCCGAAGAGTTCGACCTCACGGACCGGGCAATGCTCAAGCAGTACGACGCCGGCCCGTCGCGCAGCTTCGGCAAGGGCGCAGACGAGAAGGCGGTTCTCCACCTGATGATCGTTGGGGCTCAACACCGCTCCCGAAATGCCGGGGCGCAAATGAGGCTCGCGCCTCCGAGCTTCCGCCCCCGACATCCAAACGATATCAAGGCCCAGACCTCGCTGAAATTCGTAAGAGAAGCGGAGCTGCTCAGCATCGTCCCGCGTCAGCGCGACGACAATTGTTCCTTCGCCGCGATAGCCGATAGAGATTCCCGATGCCGCCTCGACTTCGCGCACAAAGTCGGGCCACAGCCGCTGGCTTTCGAGGGTGAGCGTGAGAAGTTTCTCTTCTCCAGGCTCAGTCTCGACCGCGGCTGCGAGCATCCCCGCTGCCGCCCAACTTGCCCCACGTCCGATTTCTGCGCGGTCGTAGACAGTGACGGGACAGCCCGCCTGCGCCAATCGCCAAGCTATGCTCAGCCCCATCACGCCGGCGCCAATGACGACGGTTCTCGGACGATGCGGCGATACCATGGTCGACGTGGTTATCTCGGACTCCCTTCGCCGGGCGCACCCGACCAGGTTCAGTGGGTCTGTTCTCAGCCGTTTCGGTCCTGCGGACGATACCGCGCGACCGGGCGGCACCCCAGCCTCGCGTCAATTTTGGCCTGGGGCCTTACGGATGCAAGGCTTTTCTCAAAGCCCCCGTTCCCGCAGCGCCGCCCCTCCGGCTGTACCGAGCCGGCTGTGTCGGGCGACAGATAAAACTGGACCTGTAGCGACATTGAGAATTGGACCCCCTCTTTGAAGAGAAGGGTTCGATAATGGACGATTGGGTACAGCCTACTTCGCGGGGGGAGTTACCGCGGAGGGAGGTGATGCAGACGCCGGACGAGGTCGCGGCGATGCTGCGGTTGAAGGCGCTGGGGTGGGGTGTTCGGCGGATCGCGGGCGAGCTGGGATGCAGCCACATGACGGTTCGTCGGTATTTGTCAGAAGGCGGCTGGGTAGCGTATCGCGGTCGCGGTCGGCCGCGGACGCTGACCGGGCTCGAGGAGTGGGTGGCGGAGCGTTTCCGCCGGCATGCCGGCAATGCCGATGTGGTTCGACAGGAGCTCGAGCGCGAGAAGGGGATCCGTTTGACGCTGCGGACGGTCGAGCGCGAAGTGCGTCACTTACGGCGCGAACTGGAAGCGGAAGCGCGGGCGACGATCCGCTTTGAGACGCCGCCTGGCAAGCAGCTGCAGATCGACTTCGGCGAGCGCCGAGCAATGATCGGCGACGAGAACGTCAAGGTGTACCTGTTTGTGGCGACGTTGGGCTATTCGCGGCGGCTCTATGTCCGGCCGTTCCGCAACGAGCGCCAGGAGAGTTGGTTTGCTGGCGTGGAGGGCGCCTTCCGTCACTTCGGCGGGATTACCGAGGAGGTGCTGCTCGACAATGATCGCGGGCTCGTCGCTCGTCACGACCGGGTGACTCGGGAAGTCGAGTTCAATGCCCGGCTTCACGCGTTCGCCAAGCATTGGGGTTTTCGGCCGCGCGCCTGTGCACCCTACCGGGCGCGCACCAAGGGGAAGGACGAGCGTGGCGTCGGCTATGTCAAGAAGAACGCCATTGCTGGACGGCAGTTCGAGAGCTGGTCGGCATTGGAAGCCCATCTCGAGGGATGGACGCGCGACGTCGCCGATCAGCGGGTGCACGGCACGACCGGCGAGGCGCCGATTGAGCGCTTTCGGCGCGCCGAGGCTGGCGCGTTGCGCTCGATCACTGAGGTTCGCCCGTTTGAGATGGCACGCGAGCTGGTGCGCAAGGTGCGGGCTGATTGCGTCATTGAGGTCGATAGCAATGCCTATTCGGTGCCGTGGCGGCTGATCGGTGAAACCGTGCGCGTGGTAATCGCCGGCGATCTGCTCCGCATCAGCCATGCCGGGCGGGAGGTCGCGGTTCACCATCGCCGGACCGGCCGGTTCGAGCGTGTTGTCGACCCGGTCCACTTCGACGGCGTCGTCGGCTTCGGCTCAAAGGCCCGGCTCGCGACCGTCCCAACTCCCGAACCGATCGGCGCAGATGAGCTATTGCGCCCGCTCCTCGAATACGAGCGCGTGGTCGGAGGGCGCTGGTGATGGAGCATGATCACCTGGTCGCGATGCTAAACCGGCTCAAGCTGACGGCGATCCGCGATCAGCTCGACAGTCTGATCGATGAGGCGGCCCGGCGTGAGCTGACCATTCGAGAGGCGCTCTCTCTATTCTGCGAGCGCGAGATCGGCCGTAAGGATGAACGGCGGATCGAGATGAGCATCGGGCTGGCGCGCTTCCCATTCGTCCGCGATCTCGACGGCTTCGACTTCGCCGCCCAGCCCTCGATCGACAAGAAGCAGATCCGCGAGATCGCCGCCGGGCGCTTCATCGCCAATGCCGAGGCGGTGCTGTTGTTGGGTCCGCCCGGGGTCGGCAAGACGCATCTGGCAGTGGCGATCGGGCGCCAGGCGATCCTAGCAGGCTATACCGTGCTGTTCGCTCAGGCGCCGACCCTGGTGGCCCAGCTCGCCAAGGCCCATAGCGAGGGCCGGCTCGAGGATCGCCTCACCCACTTTGGCAAACCGAAACTGCTGATCGTCGACGAGCTCGGCTATCTGCCGTTCGAGCCCAATGCGGCGCATCTATTCTTTCAGCTCGTCTCGCGGCGCTACGAGCGGGGCAGCATGCTGATCACCAGCAATCGATCCATCGGCGAGTGGGGAACGGTGTTCGGCGACGCCGTGGTGGCAACCGCCATCCTCGACCGTCTCCTCCATCACAGCCACGTCCTCACCATTCGCGGCGACAGCTACCGGCTCCGCGAGAAGCGGCGCACCGGCTTGCTGAAGGCGCCGCCCATCGCGCAGAGCGTGCCAGTACCAACATGACCAGGAGCTTGCCCAGGTGGGTACACAGGAACCTCCCGCGCGCTGCTCCGCCAAACTCTTGGCGGTCGCTGCGCAGCGCGCGGGTCCCTCCTGTGCACTACCTGGACAAGCTGCCCGACCGAGCCTCGGGGCTACATCACTTAACCCGGGGGTCCAGTTCTCAATGTCGAAAAGGGTCCAGTTCCGGAAGTCGGTTGACAGGCTCTTCGAAACCCGCCGCCGCGCGTCACTACGCTCCTGCTTCCACAATGTTTCTACAAGCAGGCGCGTTCATTCGCGGATCACGGCGCTCGGTTCGCCAAGGTCTTGCTCCGCGTGTGCGCCGTGGAAAGGCGGCACCTTTCCAGTGGGTGAAAGGCCCACCCGGCGATCTCGCTCCCGCCGGAAGCAATCGGAGCAGTCATGGAGGTGACGAAATGGCTGAAGCCTTCGGGTAGCGGGTCACGAATTGGTGACCGCGCGAGTGTGCAGGCCGCAACGTGAGTGGACGCTGAGCAAACCTCGAAAAGGACGATGCGCAAGCCGACCCGACAACCCTTTCGGGGAAGGCTGATACGGCCGGGCGAGACGAGCGAAGACGACGTCCAACCGCTGCGCCGGGGTAGTGGCGGCGGCATGTACACAAGGAAAGTGCGCGCACCACGGGAAGCCCCTTAGCGTAGACAGGGATGTCCAACCGGAGGCCCGCTGAGGGACAGGCCGGGCGCTCCGGGGTGGCGGAGAGGCTCGCAATACCGTCGAAGCCGGTCAATGCCGGAGGAGGGAAGGGGCCTCAGTTCAAGACGGACGCAACAAGCGGCGAGGGGCCGGGAGACTGGGAAACTAACAACTCCGAAACGTGTCCAGAAGCTGCAGACGGCGTTACACGCGAAAGCGAAGGCGGAACCCGGCACCGGTTTTATGCCCTGTACGACAAGCTATGGACGCCTCCCGCCGCAAGGTGATTCTGTTGGGACCGGCGGTAGGGGATGCGTGAATCTATCCGGCCTGTTGCTGGAGCGATCTCGCTCCTGGCCTTGATGGGAGTCCGCTGCCTCTGACCTCATAAGATCATCGGCCGCTGAGGGCCTGTCGTACATCAGGTTTCGAAGCTGCGGTCCGTGCCGGCGCGCCATCAGTATTCACCTCGCATTCGGTCGCGAGCTTGAGTGCAAAGCTGAAAAGTCTCGCACCTCAGGCGATCGCGTATTCTTCCTTTCAACTCAGCAGAGCCCAAGCGATGCGAGCCGTTTTGTTGGCAAGGTCCGATTGACACCGCGTCGGGCGACAAGCGCGTTCAGCCAGGCTGATCGAGGGTCGTCATGCTTGGGCTGGCGACTGACGACGGCACGTGCTCGGTGGATCAGTTGGCGCCTGAGGTAGTGGTTGGCACGTCGTCCGATGCCGCCGAGCCGCGGCTTGCCGCCAGTCGTATATTGTCGCGGCGCCAATCCGATCCGCGCTGCCATCTCGCGACCCGAGCGAAACTGTCGGCCGTCGTTAACGGCAGCGACGATCGCCGTGGCGACGACCGGGCCAACTCCCGGCAGCTTGGCGCGCCGCCGGCAGGTCTCATTCGTGCGACAGAGGCCAACAATCGTCGCGTCGAGCTTCTTAACCCGACGATCGAGGTCGCCGACTTGGTCTAGCAGTTCGCCGAAGATCGTTCGCGCCAGGTCTGAGAGATCGGCACCGGCGATGGCGGCCGGTGCTCGCGCCGGAAAGCGCCACGGGCCTTGCGGCAGCACAATTCCATATTCGGCGAGGAGGCCGCGCATATGGTTGATCAAAGCCGTGCGTTGGCAGATCAGCTGGTCACGAGCACGATGAAGCGATTGAAGGTCCTGCTGGTTCCCCGACTTCACCGGCACGAAGCGCATCGTCGGACGCAGCGCTGCTTCGAAGATCGCCTCCGCGTCGACCGCATCGTTCTTCGAGCCTTTGACGAAGGGCTTTACGAAACGAGGGTTGATGAGGCGCACAACGCAGCCCGCGGCGAGCCAGCATCGACCCCAATGATGCGCGCTCGCACACGCCTCCATCGCGATTGCCGTCGGTGCCAGGTTGCCGACCGCCTCAGTCAGCTTCGTCCGGCTGACCTTCCGCGACAGGATCACCCCGTCGGTGTCAATGCCGTAAAGGTGGAACGATCGCTTGCCGAGATCGATCGCCAAGAGTTCCAATGACATGCTTCCCTCCTGTGGTTGGCGATTTTATCGTCGCCGGGAAGCGGGAGGCGTCCATCCCATAAGATCAGCCGCAACGCCATCCTGGCACATGCCTACGCCCTGTACTGCTCCAATAAAGGTGCTGCGGGAGTAGACGGACAGGATTTCGCCGAGATCGAGGCGTACGGACTGGAGCGCTGGCTGGGCGAACTGGCGCTTGCACTTAGGGACGAGACCTACCGACCGGACCCCATCAGGCGAGTGTACATACCGAAGTCGAATGGCAAGCTCAGGCCTCTGGGCATCTCGAGCGTGCGGGATCGGGTCTGCATGACGGCGGCAACGCTGGTTCTGGAACCGATCTTTGAAGCCGATCTTCCACCCGAACAATACGCCTACCGGCCGGGGCGGAACGCCCAGCAGGCGGCGGTCGACGGTCGAGGTGGAAGAACTGCTGTTTCGCGGGCACCGGGAAGTCGTCGATGCCGACCTCGCGGGTTTCTTTGGGAGCATTCCCCATACCGAACTAATGAAATCGGTGGCGCGCCGGGTCGTCGACCGGCGGGTGCTGCATCTGATCAAGATGTGGCTGGAGTGCTCCGTCGAGGAAACCGATGACCGAGGACGGAAGCGACGCGCGACCGAGGCCCGTGACAACGGCCGTGGCATTTCGCAAGGCTCACCGATCTCACCGCTGCTGGCAAATCTCTACATGCGCCGGTTTGTACTGGGATGGGAGAAGCTCGGATTGCGGCACAGCCTCGGCAGTCGGATCGTGAGCTATGCCGACGATCTCGTGATCCTGTGCAGACGGGGCAAAGCGGAAGAGGCATTGCACTGGCTGCGCGAGCTCATGGGCAAGCCGAAGCTTGCGGTCAAACGAGGAAAAGACACGCATCTGCAAGGTTCCGGAAGGGGAGTTCGACTTCCTGGGGTTCACGTTCGGACGGATAATTCGCCGGGAACCGGCCAGGCGCGCCTGGCGTTACGGCCATCGAAGAAAAGCATCCGGCGCATGATCGAGACGATCCATAAGCTGACGATCCGAAGCGGGGCATGGCAAGAGACCACAGAGCTGGTGGGCAAGTTGAACCGTGCGCTGCGCGGCTGGGCGAACTACTTCCAAGTCGGCTCAGTCACCAAAGCGTATCGGGCGCTCGACAACTACGCCGCAGTGCGGTCGCGCCGGTGGTTGCGCTACCAGCACAAGGTCAGGCGACGCAAGGGCGGGACTTATCCTATCCACTCTCGCACCTCTACGGGCATTACGGTCTCGTACGCCTGACCGCACGTGGGCGCAGTGAGCCGTAGGCGAAGGCGTGAGGTCTTGTCCGAGAGCCGGATGCGGGAAATCTGCACGTCTGGTTCGATGCGCGGGATGTGGAAACGGAGCCATGGCTGAACCAGTGAGGCGCCGCCAGACGAAAGGGGCGGAAACAGATATGCTCAGCCTACCACCACCGCGCCACATCTCAACTCTACCAAAGTCGGATAAGTCTTGAGAAACGCAGCCTGTAGCAAGCGTAAGGCGGAACAGCGGAGCGCTTTCCGCTACTTCGGTCAGCGCCGCTCGCCCGACAAAATATTCCATCGCCTTCCCGGCGCAGGCCGGGATCCATGTGTGCCACGCATGGCGCTGAACTTGGAGGTGCAAGTCCTCTTCGGGCCGCAAGGAGCGGAACCGATAGCCAAAAGCCTGCCCCTGGCTTGAACAGGGGGCAACTGCCTCGCAGTGATGCGGGGTGGGGAGGAAGCCGGCGGCAAAACGGGGAGCCGACGAACAGGAACCGGATACAAAGCCTGCCCCTGCGAAGGCAAGGGGCCAGTGCGGTGGGGCAACCCGGCATGGGACGGGGACGCCCGGTACTCCTTCTGTTCATCGCACGGGTAGATCTGGCGGCTACCCCGGGAAAGTGCCGTGTCTTACCGTGGGAGACCTCCCCGGCTCTCCGGGGCGAGCCGGAGCAGGGTGCTGGTGACGGCATCCGATGGGGTCGGGGAGGGGTCAGCCGAGGCCAACGTAGCGCCTGCCCGCGGGGCCGGCGCGAAGGGCCGAATCTCTGAGCCAAGAGCCTGCCCTTGCGAAAGCGGGGGAGCAGACCAGAGCCACTCGGTGACAGCAGCACGGCAGCGGCGAGCAGCTGGACCTCTTTGACGGGCCCTGAAGGCAACGCTGCGCCACGGCGGACCCGGCCCGGCAGACCCGAGGCAAGAGCGCGCGCGGAGCGGCAAGCTGACACGGCGGGGCAACGGGAACGAGCCTTAACGCGGGGGCTGAGGCGGTCCGCTGTCGCCGCTGCTGGCCAATCTGCTGCTGGCCAATCTGCTGCTGGCCAATCTGCTGCTGGCCAATCTCGACAAGGAACTCGAACGCCGCGGCCACCACTTCTGCCGTGGCGCCTGTCCTCGGGCCGGCCGACGGCCGGACCCGTGGGCCGACGACTGTAACATCGACGTGCGCTCGCAGGCAGCCGGGGAGCGGGTCATGGCGTCGGCGACGCGGTTTCTGGAAGCCGTTTGCGGCTTCGGGTCAATCAGCAGAAAAGCGCCCCCGGCCTTCGCCGGGGCAGGCTTGTATGGGGTGATGGTTGTCAAGCCCTCGGACTGTCGATTTGTCGTCGGCCGGCGTGATGGAGCGGAGCGGAAGCGGGTCGGATGATCCAAGGGGAGCTCGTCCTCGGGGCGGTGGCGCCCAACACACTTGTATTCGGTAGGCCTCGGGTGGGCCTGGACCATGATGCAGTGATGCGCATCGGCAACGAGGCTCCGGGCGGCGGGCCCATTCTCTGGGACGGCGTAAAAGCCATGCCTGCCTCGGGACACCGCCACCTCGGATCGTTACCGGCGCCCGGTGGTCATGAGGCCAACGGGCACCGCTTGGGCTTTAACAATCACCCGCCGGCCGGCCACTCACGTCGCCGGCCGCAGCACGACACCCTCGGGAACTTCGCCGATGGTCGCCAGCCGCCACAAGCCGATCAGCAGCTTGCGGGCCAGAGCTTGCCCCTGCGGAGGCAGGGGGCCACAATCATGGTTTTGCGGGCGCCGCCGCGGGCCTCGGCGGTGCGTCGCCAATACCAGCGGGCCAACGCGCTGTCCTTTTGGAAGATCAGAAAGCGCCACGCCAGTTGGATCATGCCGCGACGAACCCGGGCATTGCCGGCCCCCTGTTCGCTGCCAGGGGGCAGGCCGGCCAGACCCTTTTCCCGCCGGCGGCGGCCGCTCTCCTGCGGCGATCCAGGTTCGGGATCGCGATCATCTGGCAATGGTCGGGTTCGCCGCGCAGCCCGCCGAGAAAGGCCCGCTTCAGCAGTGCCGTGTCGAGCCGGTCGGTCTTCGCCCGGCGATGTTCGCGCGAGACCGCGATGCTGTTGGGATGGATCACCTGGGCCTCGACGTCGCGCGCCCGCAGCCAGCGCGCCAGCCATACGCCGTCGCGACCGGCCTCAAAGCTGACCGCAATCCGGCTGATCTGCCGCCCGCTCCGCTCCGCTTCGCCCCGCCGTGAGCCTTCAGCCCACGGGCTTGTCCCGTGGGGCTGCCGCAGCCGGAGCAGCGCTGCCGGATCAGGTTCGAGCTTTTTGGCCGGGTGACGCTCGATCCCCGGCACGATCCCAGCAACCAGCCAACTCGACCGGCTCATCTCAATGACGGCGATCAGCGTGCTATCCTGGTCCAGAGCGGTGAGGCATCGGCTGAGATCATTGGCCTGTGGCATCGGGCACCCTCGTTGGTTCGATTGCAGCGACGATGGTGCCATGACCTCGCCGCTCGCCCCATAGCATCTCTGCCCCGGTCGGGGAGCGCCAGTTCCTCGACTACCGGTTGAGCGCAGACGGCGCCCTCGGCATCGCGCCGAAGAGTGTCCAGTGCGCCAAGGCGCGCCTGCGTCAGATCACGCAACCGGGCGGTCAGCCTGGGGCAGATGATCGACGAGGCCAATGCCTACCTGACCGGATGGGTGACGTCCTTCCGTCACGCCCAGGCACACCGCCAGCTGCGCGGCCGGGATGGCTGGCGGCGCCGCAAGCTGCGCTGCGTGCGGCTCAAACAGTGCAAGCAGCCCGCGGGACGGCGCCAATTCCTCGCTCAAAACGGGGTCTCGCCGCGACCCGCTCGCGAGCTGGCCTCCTCCGGCCGCGGGTGGGGGTGTCTGGCTAATTCGCTGCAGGCGAAGATCGCCATCAACCGCGCTTGGTTCGGCCAACTCGGACTGCTCGATCCGACCGCCCGCCATGCCGCGCTCAATGCTCGGGCAAACCGTGAGGAACCTCTCTACTCGATTGAGCCGGCTCACATCGGCTGAACCATAGATCCCGGCCTTCGCCGGGAATGCGGCAGAGGGCGAACCGGCTGATCACCGAGCGCGCCGGCGCAAGGATCGAGGGTTGAGGGCCGCTCGATCGGGTCAGCTCACCCGGGCTAGCTCCGGCCGTAGCTGTCGTCGAGGCGGACGATGTCGTCCTCCCCGAGATAGCTCCCGGATTGCACCTCGATCAGATGCAGGGGGATCTTGCCCGGGTTTTCGAGCCGATGGGCGGTGCCGAGCGGGATGTAGGTCGACTGGTCTTCGGTCAGCACCAACTCTTCGTCGCCGCGGCGGATCTTGGCCGTGCCCTGGACGATGACCCAATGTTCGGCGCGGTGATGGTGCAGCTGCAATGACAGCTTGCCGCCGGGCTTGACCACGATGTGCTTGACCTGCACCCGATGCCCATTGTGCAGGGCGGTGAAGCTGCCCCAGGGTCGATGAACAGTCGGCAGCGCATGGGCTTCCTCGCGCCGACTTTCGGCAAGACGCGCTACCAGTCGTTTGACGTCCTGAGTTCGCTCGCGGGGCGCCACCATGACCGCGTCGGCGGTTGCGACGACGACAAGGTCCTCGACGCCGATCGCGGCGACGAGCCCCGCCTCGGAGCGCAGATAGCAGTTGCGGGTGTCTTCGGCGACGACATCGCCGGCGAGCGAATTGCCGTTGCCATCCTTCTCGCTCATCTCCCACAAGGCGTCCCAAGAGCCGACATCGCTCCACCCCATGGCGACCGGCACGACGGCCGCGCGCTGCGTCTTTTCCATGACGGCATAGTCGATCGAGTCGCTGTCGCAGGCGGCAAACGCTTCCTGGTCGAGGCGGACGAAGTCGCTGTCCCGGCGTGCCTCAACCAATGCGCGTCGGCAAGCGGCGACCATGTCGGGTCGCAGACGCTCCAGCTCGTCGATGTAGAGCCGCGCGGGAAAGAGAAAGATCCCGCTATTCCAGACGAAGCCGCCCGAGGCGAGGTATTCCGTCGCCAGTTCCGGACCGGGCTTCTCGACGAACTCGGCGACCTTGAACACGCCGTCGATTTCCAAGACGTTGCCGAGCCGGATGTAGCCGTAACCCGTCTCGGCGCGGTCGGGCGTGATGCCGAAGGTGACCAGGGCGCCGGCGCATGCCGCGGCCGCGGCGCGGTCGACGGCGGCAAGGAAGGCCGCAACATCGCCGATCGCGTGGTCGGAGGGCATAACCAGCATCAGCGCCTCCGGGTCGCTTTCGCTCAGTGCGAGGGCGGCGACGCACGCGGCGGGGGCAGTGTTGCGACCGACCGGCTCAAGCAGCAAGGTTTGCGGCAGAGCCCCGATTTCGCGCAATTGCTCGGCGATAATGAAGCGGTGCTCTTCGTTGGCGACAAGCAGGGGTGCCGCAAAGCGCCGGTCGTTGCAAACCCGCTTTACGGCTTGCTGCAACAGGCTCTCTTCGCCGAGCAGGCTCAGCAGCTGCTTTGGGTAGAGCGCGCGCGACATCGGCCACAGCCGGGTGCCCGACCCGCCGGACAATACGACCGGGTGAATCATCGTTCCTCCTTGAAGCCGCCCCTAGGTAATCGGTTTGGAGTGTCGCGGATAATCTCCTCGCTTTCCATGGCCCGGGTCAAGAAATCGTTTGCTCAGAACCGATAAGATCCATCGGTATAGTCGAGGATAGATCCATCGGTATCGACGATGACAGCTTCAGACTGGGAGTTCTTGCCTCTCTTTCGCCTCCATCTCTGATCGGGTGGACTTCAGCTCGGCCTCCAGCGCCGCCACACGGCGGCGTCCGCGGCGCAGCTCGCGTCGCCTGCGCCGCCCGCCCGCCCAGGCGGTCGCGGCACCGGCGAGGAAGCCGAACAGAAGCATCACCAATACGAGCAGATAGAGCGGCAGGTCGATCAAAAACGGCAGCGGCCACAACCCGACGGAAACGATCGCACGATTTGAGACAGCAAAAGGGATTAGAAGCACAGCGGCGACGAGGAGGACCGCCCGATAAACCACCCCGGTTCACCCTTCCTGAGACGATTTCGGCCGGGGCCTACGCTGGATGGGTACTCTGGTTCAAGCGGTCGCGGAGCTGCTTGCCGGTCTTGAAGAAAGGAATGTGCTTTTCGGCGACGCTGACGCTATCGCCCGTCCGCGGGTTGCGGCCGACCCGCGCATCCCGGCGCTTGACCGAGAATGCCCCAAATCCGCGCAACTCGACGCGGTCTCCGCGAGCCAGCGCTGCGGCAATCTCGTCGAAGATCGCCGTTACGATTACCTCGACATCGCGCTGGTACAAATGCGGATTGGCTTCCGCAAGCTTCTGTACGAGCTCCGATTTAGTCATTTGCCCAGCGCCCGTGCTGTGATTGCGGTTGGGCCAGCGTGCCAAACCCTCCAGCAAGCGTCAAGCGACGGACGTGCGCGCGCGACCGCCGAGCAGGACCGAGCTGCTCACTTTACCCGCGTCGGCGGTCGGGCCTGGCTCAGCTCTCCTCCGTCTCCGTCTTCTCCTCGGCTTCTTCTTGCCGTCGTGCGCGGCTGATCGCGGCGCCAAGGATGTCACCGAGGCTGGCGCCCGAATCGGAAGAGCCGAATTCCGCCATCGCTCGCTTCTCTTCGTCCATCTCGCGTGCCTTGATCGAGAGGGTGACCTTGCGGGTGGCGCGGTCGATCGCCGTCACCTTAGCATCGACCTTCTCGCCGACGGCGAACCGATCGGGACGCTGCTCGCTGCGGTCGCGCGACAACTCTGACTTTCGGATGAAGCCAGGCACACCGTCACCGATCGTCACCTCGACACCGCCATCATTAATTGCCGCTACTGTTCCTGTGAGGATCTCACCCTTCCTTAGCTTCGCCATGCCGGCTTCGAAGGGATCAGCAGCGAGCTGTTTGATCCCGAGGCTGATGCGCTCTTTCTCAACGTCGACGTCGAGCACCTTGACGCGAACCACCTCACCCCGGTGGTAGTTGTCGATTGCTTCTTCTCCCTGACGGTTCCAGTCGATGTCGGTGAGGTGGACCATGCCGTCGATTTCGCCAGGCAGGCCGACGAACAGGCCGAATTCGGTGATGTTGCGGACCTCGCCCTCGATCTCGCTACCGACTGGATGTTCTTCGAGGAAGGCCTCCCATGGATTTGCGAGCGTCTGCTTCAGACCAAGGCTTATCCGGCGTTTCTGGGGATCGACGTCGAGCACCATCACCTCGACTTCCTGACTGGTCGAGACGATCTTGCCGGGATGCACGTTCTTCTTGGTCCAACTCATCTCGGACACGTGCACGAGCCCTTCAACCCCGGGCTCCAGTTCGACAAAGGCGCCGTAGTCGGTGATGTTGGTGACCCGGCCGCGGAACTTGGCTCCGGCCGGGTACTTGAGATCCACACCCTCCCACGGATCGGCCTCAAGCTGCTTCATGCCGAGAGAGATGCGTTGCGTTTCGGGGTTAAAGCGAATGACCTGAACCTTGACGGTCTGGCCGATGGTCAACGCCTCCGACGGATGGTTGATGCGGCGCCAGGCAATGTCGGTGACATGAAGCAGCCCGTCGACGCCGCCGAGATCGACGAAAGCGCCATAATCTGTGATGTTCTTGACCACGCCGCTGAGGATCTGGCCCTCCTTCAGACTGGCAACGAGCTCGGAGCGCTGCTCGGCCCGGCTCTCCTCGAGGACGGCCCGGCGCGACACGACGATGTTCCCACGCGAACGGTCCATTTTGAGGATCTGGAATGGTTGCGGCGATCCCAAGAGCGGAGTGATGTCGCGCACCGGTCGGATATCGACCTGACTGCCCGGAAGAAATGCGACGGCGCCGTTGAGATCGACGGTAAAGCCGCCTTTCACGCGGCCGAATATCACGCCGGTCACCCGGTCGTTTGCCTGAAAGCTTTTGTCGAGCTGGGTCCAGGCCTCCTCGCGGCGTGCCTTCTCGCGCGACAGCTGGGCTTCCCCGTTCTTGTCCTCCATGCGCTCGAGATAGACTTCGACAATGTCGCCGACATGCAGATCGGGTTCGACACCCCCCGCGACAAACTCTTTGAGCGGTACCCGACCTTCCGACTTCAGGCCGACATCGATAAGCGCGGCATCATTCTCGACGGCAATCACCCGGCCTTTGACCACGGTGCCTTCGAGGCTGCTCGCGACGCCAAGCGATTCATCGAGAAGCGCTGCAAAACTTTCCCTCGCAGGCGCCTCCTGGGTTTGTAATTCTACAGCCATTCCCTCTCCTCGATCCCAGGCCGACCATAACGACGCCCCGCCGGGATCGATGCAGGGCGCGTAGCTGCTGTTACAATCGGGTGCAGCTGCGTGAACCCGGCCCCACAGAGAAAGGAGCGAGGAGCCGTCAGCGCGGGACGGCCAGTGCGCGTGCGACAACAGCCGCGGCGCAGTCTAACACCGCCTCGGCGTCGAGCCCCGTCGAATCGATGACGACAGCGTCGGGCGCCGCCATCAGCGGGGCAGCCCGACGCCCGATATCGCGCGCGTCGCGTTCTTTCAGATCCTGCAAGACATTCTCGAATATAGCCGTGCCGCCCCCCTGCCGCAACTCCTCAGCCCGACGTCGCGCGCGCTCCTCGACACTGGCCGTTACGAACAGCTTGACGTCGGCTGTAGGACAAACGACCGAACCGATGTCGCGGCCATCGAGGACCACGCCCTGGGCGGGCGGCGGCGGTTGCGCAGCGAAGTTCCGCTGCAGCTCGAGCAGCAGGTTGCGCACGCTGGGGATCGCGGCGACTTTCGACGCGGCCGCCGAAACCGTTTCGCTGCGCAACCGCGGGTCCGTGAGCAGTTGCAAAGTAACGCGACGGGCGGCCGCTTCGGCCGCGATGGGATCGGCCGGGTCGCCGGCCATGTCGAGAACGAGCAGTGCGACCCCTCGATAGAGCGCGCCGGTGTCGAGGTGGGAGAGGGCAAAACGCTTGGCAAGACGGCGCGCGAGCGTGCCCTTGCCCGAGGCTGCTGGTCCGTCTATCGCGACCACAAAGGGGCGAACCGTCATTACTCCTCCCGGATTACCCCGCCGAGCCCGCTCATCAGCTCGACGAAGCCCGGAAAGCTCGTAGCAATCGGCCGGGCATCGTCGATACGCACCGGAAGGCGGGTCGCCATACCCAGGACGAGAAACGCCATCGCGATCCGATGATCGAGTTGTGTTTCGATTACGGCTCCCCCGGCGGGGGGGCCTCCGTTCCCATCGATGATCAGCGTATCGCCGTCGACCGTCGCAGCTCCGCCGCAACTGCTGAGCCCGGCGGCGATTGCGGATAGACGGTCGCTCTCTTTGACGCGGAGTTCGGCGAGGCCGCGCATCACTGTGCGCCCTCGGGCGCACGCCGCAGCAACGGCAAGGATCGGGTATTCGTCGATCATCCGAGGTGCCCGTTCCGCTGGAATGTCCGCACCGGTCAATGTTCCAGAGCGCGCGTGCAGATCGGCGACCGGCTCGCCCCCCTCGTCGTGCTCGTTCAGCAAGGCGATGTCGGCGCCCATCTCGCGCAGACACTCAAAGAGGCCGGCGCGCAACGGGTTCACTCCGACTCCCTCGATTGTGATTTCCGAGCCCGGAACGATCAACGCCGCGATTAGCGGAAACGCGGCCGAGGACGGGTCGCCCGGCACGAAAATGGGCGCGGCGGTGAGCTCGGGATATCCCAGTACCGTCACGCGCTTCCCCCCGCCGTCGACAGGCTCGCTCTCGACCGTCGCGCCGAAATGGCGAAGCATCCGCTCGGTGTGGTCACGGGTTGGTTGAGGTTCGGTCACACTGGTCGAACCCGGGGTATTGAGGCCGGCAAGCAGCACCGACGATTTGACCTGCGCCGAGGGCACCGGAAGCCGATAACTGATCGGCACCGGATCCGCGGTTCCACTGACGGCAAGCGGCAAGCGAGCACCCTTTCGCGTTACGAACCGCGCGCCGATGCGGCTCAGCGGCTCGACGACCCGGCCCATCGGCCGCCGCCTCAGCGAGGCATCGCCGGTGACGAACGCAGTAATCGGATGGGTCGCGAGAATGCCGAGGAGGAGGCGCGTCGCGGTTCCGGAATTCCCGAGATCCAGCAAATCATCGGGTTCCGAAAGCCCGCCAACACCGACCCCATCAACCGTCCACCGTCCGTCGCGCGCTCTTGTCGTGTGAACGCCGAGCGCGTTCAGTGCGGCGGCCGTTGCCAGTACGTCGTCGCCTTCCAGAAGACCCGAGATTTCGGTTTGGCCTACGGCAAGAGCCCCCAGCATTAGCGCGCGATGGGAAATCGATTTATCGCCGGGAACGCGAATCCTGCCGTTAAGGGTCTGACGCGCCTGCGAGGCCGTCAGGGGCACGGGAGAATAGGAAGAAGGGTCATTGGCCATAAGAGATGCTCAAATGTCGGAATAGATGGTTGCGTTCGCACGCCGCTGGGCTATATGGCGACATCCGGCGTGCGAAGTCCCGAAGATTACCAGCCTGTTTGCTTTTGACAGGACGGCGCCTCTGTGGCAATGGCGCGCCGAGCCGATCTGGCGAAATGTCGATGGAGCGAAGTGTGGCCAAACCCGAATGGGGCACCAAGAGGATATGTCCGACCTGCGGCACGCGCTATTACGATTTGTTGCGGGATGCGGTGATCTGTCCGAAATGCGACACGCCTTATGATCCCGAAGCGTTCTTGAAGTCCCGCCGCGCACGCCCCGCCGCGCCGGTCGAGAAGGAACTCGAGCCGGTGGAGGCAGAAGGGCTCGATGCCGATCTCGAGACCGAGGAGGCCGACGGCGTCGAGGAGGAAGAAGAGGCGGTGCCACTCGAAGAGGCGGAAGAGGAGGATGAAGAGTTGCTCGAGGACGCATCCGAGCTCGGCGAAGACGAGGACGACATGGCCGAGGTTATCGAGAACGTCGAGGAGGAGGAGCGCTGATACGGCTCAGGGCCCGTTCCCGCTCTGCGATTTTTCGCTTGCCGCGGTCGTTTGCCCTTCCTACCTTCGCAAAGCGCATCAGCTACGGGGGCCATAGCTCAGCTGGGAGAGCGCTACAATGGCATTGTAGAGGTCACCGGTTCGATCCCGGTTGGCTCCACCAATAAATGAAGGGCTTAGCAAAGCTTTGCTAAGCCCTTTTTGATTTCGGGTAACCACAAGGTAACCAGCCAGTGGATACTACCTGAAAGATGAGTCCGAAAAGGAGTTGCGAGGGTTTGGTTGTGTGCGGTTGTTGGTGATGCGCAAAAGGAATTCGATCAGTGTTACGTCGGCGGATCGAGCGCGCCTGCAGTCGATCGTCGCGGATCGCAACAGCCCGCATAAGCATGTGAGGCGGGCGCCGGATCATTGTTCTGACGGCTGACGGCAGGGGCACGACCGCCACCCACGTGCTGTCGGCAAGGGCAAAACCGTGGTCTGGCGCTGGCCGGAGCGCTTTATGCATGAAGGGGTCGCGGGCTCACCCGCGACAAGACCGGTCCTCGCGCATCCCCCCTTGCCGGCCGAGACCGTCGATCGAGTCGTTGCCCTGACCGACCAAGCTCCGCCCCATGAGGCGACCTATTGAACCGCGGCGGCGATGGCCCAGGTAGTGGGGATCAGCCCGTCCTCGGCGCGGCGCATCTGGAAGGGCCACGGGCTTCAGCCGCCTCGGGTGCGCAGGTTCCAGCTCTCCAACGACCCCAAATTCGCCGATCAGCTCAAGCAGGTCGACGGCCTCGGAGCCTGCCCCGCGCCGGCCGGACCCGTGGGTCGATCCGCCGACGCCATCCTTGCCGCTGTCACTCGTGGGAGACAAGCGTTAGAAGTTATCCATTAGACGTTGTTGCTGAAACTCCGCATCGGTCAACACCCGATTCGGCTTGAAGAGCCCGATCGGCCAGCAGGTGCTCCGATCTGTCGCGAGGTCAGTGAGGATTTCGCCAATGACACTGGCGAACTTGAAGCCGTGGCCCGAGCATGGCGACGCCAGGACAATTTGCGGCGCCTCAGGGTGCAGCCCGAGAACAAAGTGCTCGTCGGGGCTGCGTGTGTAGACGCAGAGACTCGTGCGGTTAACCTCACCCGCGGCAGCCGGGACATAGCGTTGCAGGATCGCACGCAAGCTCGCCTTCTCGTCGTCGGAGACTTCCGCCCGAGGCTCATCCGCGGATGCAAGATCCCCGCCGCTCAGATGAGAGGCTGCCTTCACGCCGCTCCCACACATATCGGGGAGGCCGTAAGTCAGGTCATCAGACGATTGGAGGAAAAAGACCGGCATACGGTCAGGGCGCACGAGATCGGCGTCCACCGGGCTGAACCAGAGAAGCGGCTGACGCGTCAGCTTCAGGCGCTTGCCCAGCGCCGGCACAAACTCTCGAATCCACGGACCGGGCGCGACCACGGCCGACCCCGCCTCGATCTCCGTCCCGTCCTCCAACCTGATCGTGACGTGATCGCCCAGCGGCTGAACTTCCCGCACGGGCGTGTTCAACCGCACGCTGGCACCGAGGTCCTGAGCGGCGGCGACAAACAAGCCGATGGCCTTCTCCGGAAGCAACACGCCGCCATCCGGCTGGACGACACAGTCCCAATCCGCCGGCAGTTTGAAGGCCGGGAAGCGATCATTGACCTGCCGTGGCGAGAGAAGCTCGTGAGGCAGATCGTGCTCGCGTGCTGAGCGCACCGATCCCTCGACCAACGCTGCTCCTGGATGGCCGGCTTCGACAATGCCGGTGATGGTTAGGACTTCTTGCCGGTGGCGTCCTCAAGATCGCGCCAAGCCCGATAGGCGCCGCGAAGAAGCGGGACGTATGACGGGTGCTCGAAATAGGCCAATCGTATGACGCGGCTTTCGCCGAACGATGAGCTGCGATTGTGCCCGGGCTCGAGCCGATCGAACCCGATGACCCGGAGGCCTCGGCGAGCGGCCGCGTAGAGCGCGGCGCTCCCCATAGCGCCAAGACCGACAACCGCGACGTCATATGCCTGCATTTCAACCATTGCGAAACGTGTAGCTGTAGCCGTTGAGCGCAGGCGCGCCGCCTAGGTGAGCGTAGAGCACCTTCGACCCCTTGGGAAAGAAGCCTTTCTGCACCAGGTCGATCATGCCCTGCATCGACTTGCCCTCGTATACCGGGTCGGTGATCATGCCCTCCAACCGAGCCGACAGGCGGATCGCCTCTACCGTTTCCTTCGACGGCACGCCGTAGACCGGGTAGGCGTATTCCTCCTTCAGCACGATGTCGTCCGCGGTGATTGGTCTGCCGCCGACCAGATCGGACGTTTTCTGCGCGATGTCGAGCACCTGCGCATTGGTCTGCGCAGGCGTGCAGGAAGCATCGATGCCGATAACGTTGCGCTCGCGCCCGTCCGCGGCGAAACCGACGACCATGCCGGCATGGGTTGATCCCGTGACCGTGCAGACGATCACGTAGTCGAACCGAAGGCCCATCTCCCGTTCTTGCGCCCGCACCTCCTCGGCAAAGCCCACATATCCGAGGCCGCCAAATTTGTGGACGGATGCGCCGGCTGGAATGGCGTATGGCTTACCGCCTTTGGCCTTCACATCCTCCAACGCACGGATCCAACTCTCGCGGATGCCGATGTTGAAGCCCTCGTCGACCAGTTGGGTTTCGGCACCCATGATACGGGACAGCAGAATATTGCCGACCCGGTCATATACGGCGTCTTCGTGTGGCACCCAGCTTTCCTGGATCAGTAGGCACTTCATCCCAATCTTCGCGGCCACGGCCGCGACCATCCGCGTATGGTTGGATTGCACACCGCCGATAGAGACCAGGGTGTCTGCGTTGCTCGCGATCGCGTCAGGCACGATGTATTCCAGCTTGCGCAGCTTGTTGCCGCCGAAGGCCAGTCCTGAGTTGCAGTCTTCTCGCTTGGCATAAATTTCGACATCGCCGCCAAGATAGGCGGTTAGGCGAGACAGCTTCTCGATCGGGGTGGGTCCAAAGGTCAGCTTATAGCGCTCAAACTTGGACAGCATCGCGGCAGGCTCCCTCGTGGTGACAATGATCTATCAAAACCGTCGCAAAGTGTACTCTCGATTATCAGGCATATTTTGAGGCTGACTTTCACACTTGCCAAAAATCTGATCTATCATGCCTGCCCCGGCGGTAATTTATTTAGTTGTGTTATTTTGCGCTTTTTAGGGCGGTGTGGTGACCAGCCGACATCGAAGCATGGATTATTGCTTGACAAATTGTGGCTATACATGAGATTATAACAATATCTCGATCCTGCATCGTGGATGTGTGAAGCCCGCTCGCCGTCGTGCATGCGCGCAGCACACGACATATTTGCAAGTCTCGTCAACGAGCACGGCGGGGGCACCGCTTGAACCCGCTGTTTTTGGGTCGTAACGGCATCGGAAGGCCAGGATTTCTGCGGGGGAAAAGGTTACGATTGCTGATAATTTCCTGCAAAAACAGCAAAAACAGCGGGGACGTCCATTTCATAAAGGCCGTTCCGGCAATCCTGCAGGCGGGTCGCGCGGTGTCGCAATCGAATGATTGAGACCAGCGACCGCTCGCGGCAACTCGTGATCTCGCCGCATCGGCTCTTTCAACCTGAAGAAGAGCTCCCGCTGCAGACCCGCTGCAGGTGCAGCGGGCCGTCGCATTCGAAACAAGCATAAGTAGCAGGCAGCGTGGTGGCCGATATAATTCCGGTCAAGCCCGGTGATGACGACAATAATTCCGTGGCCGGCGCCGTCGTTGATAAACTAGCCGGCGGTCCTGCCCAAAAGATCGCCACAGGGGCACGGAGGGGATTTGAAGCGCGTTATTCTCTGGGTCTCTGCGGTAGATTTCTAGAACCGAATGTCGGTCGGCGGCAGGCCAAATTCGGAGCGGCCGAAGACGGCGGCGGCGCGCTCGGGATTGTTGCCGATATGAGCGCGCATCGCATGGACGTCGCGCCAGGCACGTTGGATCGGGTTGCTGAGAAAGATGCCGCGGCCGCCGCTCGCTTCCATCAGGCGGTCGACGGCGCGCAGGCTCCAGTCGACGGCCTTGGCGGAGTCCCAGCGGTAGCGGGCGCGCCGGGTCAGCGGGATCTCCTTGCCGGCCGAGGCGAGGGCCATCATTTCCCGCATGTTGTCGCGCATGCGGTCATAGGCCCCGCCGATTTCGGCGGCGGATTCGGCGAGGCGAAACTGAGTGAACGGGTCCTCGGAGAGGCGCGAGCCGTCACGAAGGTTGACCCGTACCCGCGACTGCTCGCGAAAGGCGTCGAGCGCACCCAGCGCCACGCCGATCGCCGGAGCCGCGATCGAATTCGGGAAAACGGCGCCGAACGGCAGACGGTAGAGCGGCCCGCCGTTGATGACCGCGCCGGGGTTGCGGAGATGGAACGCATCGAGATAGGAGTGGGTGCGGTATTCGGGGACGAATGCTTCCTCCACGACAATGTCCTTGCTGCCGGTGCCGCAGAGGCCGGTCACGTACCAGTTGTCGTCGATCTGATAGTTGTGGCGCGGCACGAGAAACATGCGCGCGTCGGGCGGCGCGCCGTTCTCGACCGAGGGTGCAAGGCCGCCGAGTGCGGCCCACTGGCAATAGTCGCAGCCGCTGGAGAACGACCAGCGGCCGCTGAGGCGAAAGCCGCCATCGACCCGTTCGACGGTGCCGGTGGGTGCGAGCGAGGTCGAGAGCTGGATGCTGGTGTCTTCGCCCCAGACGTCTTCCTGAGCCTGCGGCGGGAACAGTCCCAGGTGCCAGTTGTGGACGCCAACGACGCCGAGGATCCAGCCGCTCGAGCCGCACACGGCAGAGACCTCGACGATCGCTTGGTAGAAGGTCTCGGGATCGAGCTCGTAACCTTCCCAGCGCTTGGGCTGGATGCAACGAAAGAGCCCAGCCTCCTGGAAGTCGTTGAACGTCTCTTCCGGCAGCCGCCGCAGCTTCTCGGCGTGGGGCGCTCGCTCGCGCAGCACCGGAAGCAGCGCACGGACCCGGTCGAGATAAGCCTCAGGTGTCATCAGAGCACCTTAAAGAGAGAACGCTTTAACGCAGAGTACGCGGAGGATGCGCAGAGGACGCAGATGTTCGATCCTCTGCGTACTCCGCGTAATCCTCTGCGGCCTCTGCGTTAAGGCTTTATTTTGTTACCCCAACGGGCCCTGGAACACCTGATCGACATAGGTGTCGGAGAGCGGCTCCAGCGCCTCGGGCCAGTCGCGTTGGATCTGGCGGCGCGCCGATTGCGGACGCACCCGACCATCCCAGCCGACCTGCTCCATGTAATAATAGAGCTGGATGCAGTGACCGTCCGGATCGAGTGCAAAGGCCGAATAGTCGATGCCCGGATAGAGCTCGGGCGGGATCGCGTCGACGAAGGTGACGCCGAGCGATTTGAGGAACGCGACGGCTTCGCGCAATTGCGCGTAGCTGCCGAGCTCGACGCCGAACAACATGCAGGTGCTGCTCTCTCTCAAGCCCAGTGTGCAGCGCAATTCCTTCGGGAAGAGGCCGAGGCTGTGGTGCTCGGCGCCGCAGCGCAGGAAAACGCAGCGAGCGCCGCGATAGGTCGCCTCCTCGCTGCGCACAAAGCCGACGCGCTCGGTATAGAAGGCCTCGGCGCGCTCGACGTCGTCGACGAAGAGGCTGACCGGGCCGATCTTGGTGATCTTGAACGGCCGCGGCAGCATCACGCCCTCGACGTCGTAGTTCGCCGGGAGCGTGTCTTGCGGGCGGTGGCCCGAGAGGACCGCGATGCCCTGGGCCTCGGCCTCGGCCACTTCGGTGGCCTCGGAGATCTGCGGCAGCGGCGGCTTCTCCTGAAAGCCGCGATAGTACAACTCGCGCGGCTTGCTGAGGCGGTTCCAGCCGATCTGCTCGATGCCGTAATAGAACTCGTTGGTGTGGCCGTCGGGGTCGTAGACATAGACGTGCCAGTTGCTGCCCGGCATGTCGCGGCCGACGCGCTGGACGCGGACCTGCTGCTCCTGGAAATAGGTGTGGGCGTCAACGATCTCCTTGAGGCTGCCGCATTGCCAGGTGATCTGGTTGATCGTGACCTCGGGCGCGAATTTGCGGTCGGCGCGGTGGTCCATCACCTTTTTCGGGAAGAGGACGAAGGCGTGGTGGTCGGTCCCATGCCGCATGAAATAGCCGCGCGGATCGCCGAGATCGGCATCCTTGGGGAACCATGGCGCCCGCGAGAAATCGAGCGTGTCGGATGCCGTGAAACCGAGCAGGTCGCCGTAGAATTCGCGACCCTCGCTCAGCCTCTCGACATTGAAGCCGAAATGACCGAGCCGCCGCACTTTGAATGGCCGCGGCAGGTAGATCCCGCCGACATTGTAATGTCCGTTGCCCGATGACATCGTGGTTGCCTCCTTTGCATTCTAGGCGCGACCGTTCCCGGTCGGTTCTCGGCCATTATCGTCGTTTTTCCGACAAGCGCCAAGGAGCTCGACGACCGCCGGATATGCCTCAGCCGGCGGGCTGCGACTGCAGGTGGATGTTTCATTTCGTCGATCAATTCACCGTATTCATAGGCGCCGAGCTTGACACGCCCAGTGATCCAGCATGCGGGCATGAAAGAAGTACTGATTGAGTGCCGTCATCTCGTTCTCCAGAACGGCGTTGAGGTGCATGAGTACGGGCGCGTTGCCTCGCATGATCGGCCGCCCGATTATTGTGAGAATGCAGATGCCGGGTCGTGTTCGCCGTCAACACCTGAGCGTGCTACCCTGCGCCCCGGGATCTGACATGGGACAGGTCTGATGCAGCAACACAGCTTCGGCCGGCTTTGGCCGGTCTCGGCCCTGACCCTGGGCGGCGGGGGGCTCGGCATGGTATGGGGCGAGACGACCTTCGAGGAATGCGTCGCAACGGTGCATGACGCGGTCGCCGCCGGCATCAATTTGATCGACCTCGCCCCGCGCTATGGCGACGGCAAGGCCGAAGATGTCGTCGGCGCGGCCTTCGGGGGCCGGCTCCCCGATGGTGTGCGGGTCACCAGCAAGTGCAATCTAGGCAATGCGGCGCCCGCCGAGATCGAGCCCACGTTGCGGCAATCGATCGAGGGCAGCCTCAAACGGTTGCGGCTGTCGCGGCTCGACCTTTTCTTCCTGCATTCGAATGTCGTGCCGGACGCGACGCACATCGCGCGGCGGCCCGCTGCCGCCAGCCGCATGACCCCCTACGACACTTTTGTCGCCGCTGTCCGACCGGCTTTCGAGCACCTTGTCGGCGAGGGGCTGATCGGCGCCTGGGGTCTGACCGGCATCGGCCACCCCGACACGATCATCAGGCTGCTCGGCGAACGTCCGGCTCCGGCGGCGGTGCAATGCATTTCCAACCTTCTCGACTCGCCAGGCGCGCTGAAGTTCTTCGACGGGCCTGCAAAACCGCGCGAAGTCATGGCAGCGGCACGTGCTAACGGGGTCGGCGTCATGGGGATCCGTGCGGTGCAGGCCGGCGCGTTGACCGGCGCCCTCGATCGGCCGCTGCCGGCGGACCACCCGGAAATGCGCGACTTTGCGCGCGCCGCCGGCTTCCGGCAGCTCGCCGCCGAACTCGGCATGACCCCTGCTTTCCTGGCGCATCGCTATGCGCTGTCGCTGCCCGTCGACACGGTGGTGCTCGGCGTCAAGAACCGCCGCGAGCTCGCCGAATGCGTCGCCGCCGAAGCCGGCGCATTGTCGGCCGATTTGCTGGCCCGGGTCGACCAATCGGTCGACCGCACCCAAGGCTGAGGCTCGGCTATCTTGACGCAATCGCAAAATTGCTTTAATAGTATCGTCACTCACGCGAACTGACGCGGGGAGGGGCGTGGTTTGATCGCGCCCTCCGGCGTCCCTCCATGTAGGGGCGGCTTTTCAACCTCCAGGAGAGATTTTGCTGTAGATTCGCAGTATTTATGCAAACGGAGAGTTCGATACTCTAATGATGATTGAGATGCGGGCCTCACGGAAACAGCGAGCGCGCCGTCGCGCTCCCGGCTATGCTAGGGGAAATGAACACCGAGGGACGAAACCGTGTTGAGAGGCGGCTGGCGGCGATCCTGGCGGCTGATGTCGCCGGCTATTCGAGGCTGATCGGGGCTGACGAAGAAGGAACTCTCAGTCGACTGAGGTCCATCCGGACGGAAGTGATCGACCCGGCGATCGCGGCGCATCGCGGCCGCTTGGTCAAAACCACTGGGGACGGGTTCCTCACCGAGTTTGCCAGTGTCGTCCATGCGCTCCGTTGTGCGATGGAGATCCAGCGGAACATCACCGACCGGGGAGTGGCCGATCGGGCGGACCGCCGCATCGAGTTGCGCATCGGCATCCATCAGGGCGACATCGTCGTCGAGGATGGCGACATCTTTGGTGACGGGGTCAATGTCGCCGCGCGGCTCGAGGCGCTCGCCGATCCTGGTGCGATTTGCGTGTCCGCGCGGGTGCAGGAGGATGCGGCCGGCAAGCTCGATCTCGCCTTCACAGATCTGGGCGAGCAGACCTTCAAGAATATTGCACGTCCGATCCGAGTGTATCGGGTCGGGCCGGATAAAGCCGCGCCGCCGCCAGTGCAGGCGCCCTTGCAGCTCCCTGACAAGCCGTCGATCGCGGTCTTACCGTTCCAGAACATTAGTGGCGATCCCGACCAGGAAGTTTTTGCCGACGGCATGGTCGAGGACATCACCACCGCACTGTCGAAGCTCCGGTGGTTCTTTGTCATCGCGCGCAATTCGAGCTTCGCCTATAAGGGCCGTGCCGTCGATGTAAAGCAAATCGGCCGGGAGCTCGGGGTGCGCTACGTGCTCGAAGGCAGTGTCCGCAAGGGCGGCAACCGGCTGCGCACCACGGCACAATTGGTCGAGGCCGAAACCGGCAATCACGTCTGGGCCGAACGCTACGATCGCGATCTCGGCGACATCTTTGCGGTGCAGGACGAGATCACCGAACGGGTCGTCGCGGCGATCGAGCCTGAACTCTATGCGGCTGAGAATATCCGCAGCCAGCGCAAGCCGCCCGAGAGCCTCGATGCCTGGGAATGTGTAATCCGGGCGCTGGCGTGTATCGGCCAGGGTACGCGCGAAGCGAACAGCGACGCCGCGGCGCTGTGTCAGCGCGCGATAGAGATCGCCCCCAAATACGGGCAGCCTCACAGCCTGCTCGGCTGGGTGTTCTTGCGGCAAGCCATGTGGACCGGGGATTTGCGAACCGTCGTGCCCGAAGTGAATACCGAAGTAGCGGCGGCACTGTCGCTCGACGATCGAGACCCGTGGGCGCGTTTGGTACAGGGTATTCTGCACAATCGGCTGCGCCGCTTCGACGAAGCGGCGCGCGCCCTTCGCAAGGCTTTGGAATTGAATCCCAATTTCGCGCTGGCACACGCTTTTTTGGCAGTTCCGCTGGCCTTTCAAGGGCTTCATCAGGAGGCGATCGACAGCGCCGAGCGCGCGCTGAGGCTTAGCCCAAACGATCGAAATGTGGGACTCTACGCATGGTTTGGGTCGGCGAATGCCCAGTTCGCGCTCGGTTGCTATGCCGAGGCTGTCAACTCGGCACGGCTCGCGATCGAGAAAGGCCCCGGTCATATCGGGCCTCATATCTTCTTGATGGCGGCCCTGGTTTTGCGCGGCAACATGACGGCAGCGGCCGAGGCAAGGGACGCATGGCTTCGCTTGCAGCCAGGGTTTTCCCTGACCTGGATGAACATGCCGATCCCGATTAGCGGGGAACTAAGCGAGCGCCTATACAAAGCCCTGCGCAAGGTGGGGATCCCGGAGACATGAACAACGCTGCGCTATCAGGAGGATCAATATGAGCCAGGCTCTCGAAGGCATTCGCGTCATCGACTTCACGCACGACCAGGCCGGGCCGTCCTGCACCCAGATGCTGGCCTGGCTCGGCGCGGATGTGATCAAGATCGAGCGGCCGCCGCATGGCGACCGGGCGCGGCGGCTGTGGAACGCCGACAATCCGAGCCTCGACAGCTATTTCTTTCTGCTGCTCAACAGCAACAAACGCAGCACCGTGGTCAATCTGCGAACCGAGGAGGGCAAGGAAATCGCCCGCCGGCTGATCCGCGATGCCGACATCGTCGCCGAAAACCTCGGGCCCGGTGTCATGGAGCGGCTGGGGCTCGGCTATGAGGCGGTCAAGGCGCTCAATCCACGGGTCATCTACGCCTCGGTTAAAGGGTTCGGCTCGTACGGCCCCTATAGCAGCTTCAAGTGCTTCGAGCCAGTGGCGCAGGCGACCTCGGGAGCGATGAGCGTTACCGGCGAGGCGGGCGGGCCGCCAATGGTCAACGGCGCCAATATCGGCGACTCGGGCACCGGCATGCATCTGACGATCGCCATCCTCGCCGCGCTGGTCCAGCGCCACAGCACCGGGCGCGGCCAGCTCGTCGAGGTGGCGATGCAGGAGGCAGTGCTGAACCTGACCCGCGTCAAGTACACGCAGACCCTCGCGACCGGGAAGCCGCTCGAGCGCACCGGCAACCGCCCGGCGACCGGCGGCTGGTCCGATCTCATACGCTGCTCGGGCGGCGGGTCGAACAACTACGTCTACATCACGATCCCGCCTGGCAATCCGGAGATGTTCGAGGCGATGACCGAGGTCATGGGGCGCCCGGATCTGCGCACCGACGAGCGTTTTGCCACACCGCCGGCGCGCGCCAAGAACGGAGCCGCGCTGACCGCGGAGATCGAAGGGTGGACGGCGCAGCGGGACAAGCGCGAGGTCATGAAAGCATTCGCCGGACGCGGCATCGTCTGCGGTGCTGTTCTCGACACGGCCGAGGTGCTCGCCGACCCGCATCTCAGGGAGCGCGAGACGATCTTCGACCTGGATCATCCGACGCGCGGTCGGTTTTCGGTGGTAGGCTGTCCGGTGCGGCTGTCGGATTCGCCGGTCACCGCCAAACGCGCGCCCTTGAAGGGCGAGCACACGGAGGATGTCTTGCGCGGCCTCGCCGGCTATACCGCGGAAGAAATTCGGGAGCTCCGGGAGAAGGGCGCTATATAGTGGGGTTACGGAGGAAGAAACGATGACCGAGCCGATCAAGCTGGAGATCTTTACCGACTACGTCTGACCCTGGTGCTATCTCAGTACCGTGCGTATTGAAAAGCTGAAGCAGACGTTCGAGATCGACGCGACCCTGGTGCATTTCCCATTGCATCCCGAGACGCCGATGGAAGGCCGCTCAATGGCCGAGCTCTACGCCGGGCGCAATGTCGATCCCGAGGCGATGTACGCCCGGATGAAAGGTCTGATGGATGCCGAAGGGCTGCCCTACGGCCGGCGGACGCACACCTATAATAGCCAACTCGCCCAAGAGCTCGGCAAATGGGCCGACAGCCAGCCGGGCGGCGAAGCGCTCCACGACGCCTTCTACAAGGCTTACTTCGTCGAGGCGCGCAACATTGGCGATATCGAGATACTCGTGGAACTCGCACAGTCCGTCGGCCTCTCGGCGGACGAGGCGCGGGCAGTGCTGGCCGAGCGCCGCTTCAAGGAGGCGGTCGATGCCGATTGGGCGAAGTCGCACCGCTACGGCGTCACCGGCGTGCCCACCTTTGTCGCTGACCGCTATGGGGTGGTCGGCGCCCAGCCCTACGAGGTGCTGGAGCAGCTCGTCGAGAAGGCCGGCGCTAAGCGCCGCGCGTAGCCATGGTTCGCCCTACGGGTGAATTACGGTCTCGGTGCGGCTGATCACGAAAGCTTCGTGGCGCTCGAGGAAATCGGCCACCACTTCGGTGAACGCCTCTGGCCGATCGGCGCTGATCGCGTGCCCCGCGTCGTAGACGAAGACGAGGTGGCAATTCGGCATCAGCTCCTTGTAGAGGTGGCCCATGTCGGGCGGAATGACCCGGTCGACGGTGCCGAATAGGACAAGGGTCGGGGTCGCGAGGCCGGCGAGCTGCCGCTCGAGATCGGCGTCGCGGTCGGGTCCCCGCAGCCGCGAAACCAGCTGCCGCGTCTTCACCTGCACCGCCGGGTCGGCGGGCGGCATCGGGGGAAGCCGCTCGGGGTGGGCGTAAAGCCGGCGTGCGATCTCCTCGGGTGAGCCGGAGGGCGGCTCGGCGCCTGCGGGGCGGATGGCCGCGGGGGCTTCGAGCACCAGGGCGAGCACGCGCTCCGTTTGCTGAAGCGCCAGCCACAATGCGGTCTTGCCGCCGAACGAGGTGCCCATCAGGTTGAAGCTGTCGGTGCCGAGCTTCTCGACGGCCTTGGCCATTGTCGCCGCCAGCTCGGTCATGCTCTGCGTCCGGGTGTTCTCGGGCGACTGGCCGAAGCCGGGCATCTCGAACGCGATCACGCGGAACCCTTGGCTCAACAGGTCGTGGCCTGGCGTCAGGCGCAGCCCACCGGCGCCGTGAATATGCACCAGCGGCGGCCCGTCGCCGGCTTCCATGTAGCGGATGCGAAACCCGTCGGCCTCGACAAAGCCTTCCCTGAACGATTCTCCTGCCCTTGTCACGATCGCATCCCCTAACGACAACCCTTGCTCATATATCACGAATGTACGGCAAGACTTTTTTCGCGAAGAGTTCGAGCGAGCCCATCAGTAAACTCAGATCGGGTCCGGGGGTCTGGAACATCAGATCAACGACGCCGGCGCCGACCTCTTCGCGGCAGCGCTTAATCTGTCCGACGACCGTGTCTGGGCTGCCGAAGAAATTTGTCGCCAGAGCGCCGCCGAGCCCGGGGGTCCGCGCTTCGCCGGCGATGTTGCGGGAGTCGAGCTGCGCCAAAGCCTCGCCGACGCCTGCGCGCAACGGGAAGGTGTCTCTTCGCACCGCCCGTGTTTCCAGCAAGCTTCGGGCTTCCTCGTCGGTCTCGGTCAGCAAAATATTCGCCCGATAGATGATCTGTTCCGGCGACGGCTCCCAGCCATACTGCGCGCAGACATCACGATAGTGGCGGGTCGCTTTGCCCATCACCTCGAATGGGCCATAGGCGACGCCCAGGCCCAGACCGTGCCGCGCCGCGACCTCGCAGGATTCACGACTGGCTCCAAGGGCAAAGGTCGGCGGATGCGGTTGTTGCAGCGGCCGCGGCCAGACCGAGACCGTGCGGAACTGGTAATGGCGTCCCTGCCAGCCGAAAGGCTGCGGCTCGGTCCAGGCCTTGAGGATCAGCTCCATCGCCTCGGTGGTGCGCTCGCGCGCTTCGGTCGGGTTGAGGCCGTAGGTCAGATACTCGCCGGTGACGCCGCGCAAGAGCCCGACCCTCAGGCGCCCCGGCATCAAATTGTCGAGCATCGCCAAATTCTCGGCGACCTGCACCGGGTTGCTCTGCGAGACGATCGGGCCGAGCACGGCGATCTTGATTTTTTGCGAATGGGCTGCGAGGTGGGCAGCAGAGACGGCCGGGGTCGGGGTGAGACGATGCGGGGAATAATGATGCTCCGCGACGCTGACCCAGTCGAACCCGAGGCTCTCGGCAAATTGCACCCGCTCGACCATGCCGCGATAGGATTGCGTTCCGGCGTCACGGTCATAGGCGTCGGCGGGCACCGGCCATTCTGCCGGCAATCTGCGCGGCGTGCGGTAATGCGCGGTCTCGAAAAACGAGACTTTCATGGCTTTGTCACAGCGCTCCCCACCAAAGCCCGAGGTAAAGCACAGGTCCCCTGCCATACCGGCGGAGGCCGGGACCCATGGTATCCATAGGCGCCGGCCTTTGCCGGCGTGACAAGATAGGGCGTCGTCATCTGCGGTCCGCGAGAGGGGCGAACGGGCTTCAGACTTCGCGGATGCGCGGGAGCACCTTGTCGGCGAAAAGTTCGAGCAAATGCATCAGCCGCCCGGTGTCGGGGGCGCCCGGGTTCTGGAAGGCGAGATCGAGCACGCCGACGCCGACCTCCTCGCGGCAGCGCTTGATCTGCTCGACGACCGTATCCGGGCTGCCATAGAACGAAGTCGGCAATACGCCGCCGACGGGCGGGGTCCGCGGCTCGCCCGCGACATTGCGCGAATCGAGCTTTAGGAGAGCGTCGCGCACCCCCGCCCGCATCGGGAAGGGTGCCGGCCCCTTGCGCTGCTTTTCGAGCAGCTCGTGGGCGTCCTCGTCGGTCTCGGCGAGCAAGATGTTCGCGCGGTAGAGCATCTGCTCGGGGGTCGGCTCCCAGCCGTCGCGGGCGCACTCCTCGCGGTAATACCGCGTCGACTTGCCGACGACCTCGAAGGGCGCAAAGGAGACGCCAAGCCCGATATGGTGGCGCGCGGCGAATTCACACGACTCGCGGCTGGTCCCGAGCGAATAGGTCGGCGGCAGCGGCTGCTGCAACGGCCGCGGCCAGACCGACACCGTGCGGTACTGGTAATGACGGCCCTGCCAACCAAAGGGCTGCGGCTCGGTCCATGCCTTGAGGATCAGCTCCATGCCCTCGGTGGTACGCTCCCGCGCCTCCGCCGGGTTGAGGCCGAAGGTCAAATATTCGTTGGTCGTCCCGCGCAGCAGCCCGACGACGAGGCGGCCCTGCGCCAGATTGTCGAGCATCGCCAATTCCTCGGCGACCTGCACCGGGTTGCTCTGCGAGACGATCGGGCCGAGCACGGCGATCTTTATCTTGTTCGACCGGGCGGCCATGTACGACGCCGAAACCGCGGTGTTCGGCGTCAGGATGCGCGGCGAGTAATGGTGCTCGGAGAGGCTGATCCAGTCGAAGCCGAGATCCTCGACATATTGCATCCGGTCGACCATGCCCTGATAGGCCTGAGCACCGGCATCCGGATTATAGGCCGCAGGGGGCACCGGCCATTCCGCCGGCATCATCGGTGGCACCTGGTAGCGCGCGGTTTCGAAGTATGAGACTTGCATCGCTCCACCCGCGAGATCTGAGAGAGCGAAAACCCGCCCTCTGGCGTAGCCTACGCTGCCGGTTCGAGCCCGGTCAATCTGCGAGACCCAGTTGTGCCATTTAGGATGCTTCTATCGCAACAAAGGTTGCGTCTATGGTTGCGGTCTTTGCCATCTGCAGCAACTCTGGAGCAAAATTTCTTCTTGACGTTGAAGCGTAGGCCCGCCGGGCGCGAATGCCGCAATGCGCCCCAGCCGATCGTCGGGAAGTCTGCAATATGAATTGGGCGATTTATAGATCCTCATTATCGAAGCTACGAGAGATCATGCCCTGATTTCCGAACCCGACGGAATCGAGACCAGGGCAATCGCCGGCAGGCTGATCAACTGTTTCGTCACAGACTTCTCGGCCTCATCTCGGAAAGTTCCTTCGGGATAAAGTTCCGACAAAGATCGCTCATCGGCCCGCGCGTCGCGTGCGCAAGACTTAGGCCAGGCTTTTTGGCTTCTTCCTCCGATCTCGTGGACTCCAACTCTTGGGATTGCGCTCGACCGATATATTTCGCGGGTCAGTGGAACTATCAAACCTTGTCAAATCTTTCGGCTTCCCAGGAACTCACCCGTCAGGCGTCGTGTTGCTGCTTCAGAGTGCTCAATGCACTCCACATCGGTCCAAACCACTGGTTCAATAATGACGCTAGATCGCAAAGCATTGCGGCTTCGCCCCCCTTTTGCAGGCCGGCAGCAGAAGCGCCGGCCTACCGCCTCTGCGGTTCCAAAATCGTGGGCAATGGCATCGAGGTCGGCACCGGACACTTATTGCTGCGCCAGTTGCGCCGATCACCGCGGTGGCGCCCGCCACGGCGCGTAACACGATCATCATGGAGAAACGAATGGCTCAAAGCCAAACCGAGAAGTCGGCTTCGACCGCCGATCAGAGCGGCAAGGCGGGTTCCACAACCAAACCTGCTGCACCTGAAAGCGAGCCGACCACGAACGCCGAAAACGATCCGATCGCGATGCTCAGCGCGGATCATCGAAAGGTTGAGCAACTCTTCGGCGCTTTCGAAAAGGCGACCGACGGCCAGCAGAAATCCCAGCTCGCCGAGCAAATCTGCAGCGAGCTTTCTGTCCATACGCTGATCGAGGAGGAGATCTTCTACCCCGCGTGCCATGGTCACATGGAAGAACGGGTGCTCGAAGAAGCCCAGGTTGAGCACGACGGCGCCAAGGCCTTGATCATCGAAATAATGTTCGCCGCCCCGGAGGATCAGTACTTTGCTGCCAAAGTTAAAGTTCTGTCGGAAGATATCAAGCACCATGTTCGGGAAGAGGAAATGCCCGGCAGCGGCATCTTCGCAAAGGCAAAAGAGGGCGGCGTCGCCACACCCGAGCTGGCGAAGCGCATGGCAGACCGCAAGCAGCAATTGATGGAAGAGGCGAGGGCGGGAGTTCTCGGCCCGCCCGAGACGCGTTCCTTTCGCGTCCAAACCCATGCCGGGATGAAGCGAACATCACAGGAGGACAGAATGTCGAGAAGCTCGAGCTCTACACTAGACCGTGACGAGAGGGGGCGATTTGTCAGCGACGATGACGATCGCGATTATCGCCGTCGCACATCCAGCCGTAGCCGATATCAGGACGATGACCGGCGTATGCCGCCGCGGGATGAGGAAGGCCGGTTTACCAACTCGCGCTCACACCGGGACGACGATGATGACCGGCGTTCCTCGCGCTCTCGCTACGCCGACGACGATCGGCGTTCCATGCCGGCGAGGGACGACGAAGGAAGGTTTACCTCTTCCCGTTCGCGGCGTGACGATGATGACGACCGCCGTGGCGGCCGCAGCTATGGCGGTTGGTACGGCGACCCCGAGGGCCATTCGGAAGCCTCGCGTCGCGGCTGGGAGGAGCGCGGCGGTTCCCGCTATCGGGATGACGATGATGACGGCCGCAGCTATTCGCGCTCGCGGATGAGCGATGACGACCGCCGCGGCCCTCGCGACCATGGCGGCTGGTACGGCGACCCCGGGGGCCATTCGGAAGCCTCTCGCCGGGGCTGGGAGGAGCGCAGTGGATCGCGGGGCCGTTACCGTGATGACGATGACGACGATCGACGCGGCAGCCGTGGCCACGGCGGTTGGTACGGCGATCCGGAGGGTCATTCCGAGGCAGCGCGTCGCGGCCGCAGATAATCGCCAGCAATAAGGGCGGCTCCCCAGAGGCAACGTTGCCTCTGGGGAGCTTTCTTTGCGGGGGAACCTCAATTCCTGCCTTGCCGTTAGAAGCTTTGAGAGGCTGGCTAAGGAGGTTCAAGATGATTCAGATCAAATCAAAGGAAACTGGCAGCAATCGGTTGGGAAGGCCAAAGAAAAATGGGGACGACTGACCGACGATGATTGGAAGATTGTTGAGGGTAAGCGCGACCAATTGGTTGGCAAGATCCAGGAGCGATATGGCATTGCACGCGAAGAGGCCGAACGTCAGCTTGCCGAACTGGAGCGTTAACCTTGCTGTCCGGAGCAAGGTGACCGAGCTGATCCATGATCCGGAAACGAGAAAGCAATATTGAGGACTAGACCATGCGCGAGACGGTAGCCGTTGTCGACGATCCGGAAAGGCTGGAGAGCGCTGTGTCGGAGTTGCAAAGCAATGGCATCGATCGCTCCGAACTAAGTGTTCTCGCGCCCAACTCGCTCAGCGGACACCGGCTGGATGATCTCAGGCGTGAGGGTGAGGATCCGACAACCCCGCGCGATCCCGTCGTCAGCGATACCGATCTGCGGCACGGGACCCGCCTCGCGGCCAACATAGCGGCGTTTGCCGCAGCGGGAATTTCTGTCGCCACGGGCGGACGCGGCCGTGACGATCGCACAGCGGCCGCAGAGGCGGGCGGCGTCGGAGCCGCCGGCGCGCTGGTCGGTCGGATATTGGCGGACGATCAGGCGTTGTTCCTCGAGCAACAGCTTGCTTGCGGCGGAGTGCTTCTATGGGCACGAACGCGGGATGCGGCCGCCGAGCGACGTGCGCTCGAAGTATTGCGGCGCTATTCGTCGCATGTGTACCTCCACGATTTGCTCCCCGACGATCGTGCCCAGGTGAAATAGACAATCGAATATTATGCGTCGGCAGCGGCACAACAATCACTGCTCTGTCGGGCACGGACCGGAAGATAGGCTGAATCTATTGGCGCAGGGACAGTGAGTTATCTCGCTTACTGCGTAGGAGTTTCAAATGGCTCGCACCAAGTCACCCTCTTCGCAGGCCCGATCAGTTAAAACCGGCACCGGCGGCGAGCTGCATCAGCGGCCCGAGGCGGGTGCTGCGGCACTGACGACAAATCAGGGCGTCGTCATCGCCGATAATCAGAATTCGCTCACGGCCAACCCTCGCGGACCGAGTTTGCTGGAAGACTTCATCCTGCGGGAAAAGATCACTCATTTCGACCATGAGCGCATTCCCGAGCGGATCGTCCATGCGCGCGGTTCGGGCGCCCATGGGTTCTTCGAACTCACCCAATCGCTGAGCCGATACACCCAAGCCGACTTCCTGCAGCGCGTCGGCGAAAAGACCCCGGTCTTTGTGCGCTTCTCGACCGTGGCCGGCGGTGCCGGTTCGGGCGACCTGGCGCGCGACGTGCGTGGTTTCGCCACCAAATTCTATACCCGGCACGGCAACTTCGACCTGGTCGGCAACAATATCCCGGTCTTCTTCATCCAGGACGCGATGAAATTCCCCGACCTCATCCATTCGGTCAAGATGGAGCCCGACCGCGGCTATCCTCAGGCGGCCTCGGCGCACGACACGTTCTGGGATTTCGTGTCGCTGATGCCGGAAAGCATGCACATGATCATGTGGGCGATGTCGGACCGTGCGATACCGCGCTCTCTGCGCATGATCGAAGGCTTTGGCGTCAACACTTTTCGTCTGGTGGACGCCGACGGCAGGCCGACCTTTGTCAAGTTTCACTGGCGGCCCAAGCTCGGCATGCAGTCGGTGATCTGGGACGAGGCGGTCAAGATCAACGGCGCCGACCCCGACTTTCACCGCCGCGATCTGTTCGAGGCGATCGCAGCCGGCGACTTCCCGGAATGGGAATTCGGGGTCCAACTGTTCGACGAACAACAGGCCGCGGGGTTCGACTTTGACGTGCTCGACGCCACCAAGCTCGTCCCCGAGGAGCTCGTGCCGCTGCAGATCGTCGGTCGGATGGTGCTCGACCGCAACCCCGACAATTTCTTTGCCGAGACCGAGCAGATCGCGTTTTGCCCGGCGAATGTCGTGCCCGGCATCGACTTCAGCAACGACCCGCTGCTGCAGGGGCGGCTGTTTTCCTATCTCGACACCCAGCTGATCCGGCTCGGCGGGCCGAATTTCAACGAGATCCCGGTCAACCAGCCGAAATGCCCGTGGGCCAATCTGCAACGCGATGGGCATATGCGGATGCGGGTGGCGAAAGGACGGGTCGCCTACGAGCCTAACACGCTAGCACCCGAGGCGCCGCGTGCCGACCCGGCCCGCGGTTTCGCCGGGCTGACGCGGGCTGAGAGCGGCGACACATTGCGCATCCGGCCCGAATCCTTTGCCGACCACTACACCCAGGCGCGGATGTTCTTTCTGAGCCAGACCGAGCCGGAGAAGAACCACATCGTCGCGGCGCTGGTCTTCGAGTTGAGCAAGGTCGAGACCCCGGCGGTGCGCGAGCGCGTCGTCTCGCATCTGGTGCATGTCGATCAAGGCATGGCCGAGCGGGTCGCCGCTGGGTTGCGGCTCGAGGGGGCGATCGAGCCAGCGGCGACCAAAGTGCCGGCGCAGCGCCACATCAAGCCGTCGCCTGCGCTCAGCATAATCGGCAAAGCGCCGCACACCTTGAGAGGCCGCGTCATCGGTTGCCTTGTCAGCGACGGCGTCGACCGCGCGCTGATCGACGCCCTGCGTGCCGCGGCAAAAAAGGAGGGCGCCAAGCTCAAGATCGTCGCGCCATATGTCGGCGGGGCCAAGACCGCCGATGGAACGATGCTCGAAGCCGACCGGCAGCTCGCCGGCGGACCTTCGATCTTTTTTGACGCGGTGGCGGTGATCGTGTCGGAGAAAGGGGCGCGGGACCTCGAACGCGAAGCCGCAGCACTCGACTTCGTCTCGGATGCGTTCAATCACCTCAAGGTGATCGGCTACGCCCCTGCCGCCGAACCGCTGCTCCGCCGGGCCGGAATTACCGCCGAGCCGGCGGATGCCGGTGTCGTATCCCTCGCCGACGCCTCCGCCGTCGCGGGCTTCATCGCCGCCGCCAAGCAGACGCGCATCTGGGACCGCGAGCCGAAAGTCCGCAACCTTCCGTAATCCTCATCGCGGCCCGATGACCACGGAATTGATCGGGTGGATCGCCGCTGTCATTCTGCTGGCGACGATCGCCCGCCAAGTGTACTCGCAGTGGCGGGACCGCACCTCGCAAGGGGTATCAAAATGGCTGTTCGTCGGGCAGATCACGGCATCGGTCGGTTTTGTCGTCTACAGCTGGCTGTTACGGAATTGGGTGTTCCTAGTCACGAATGTATTGATGCTGGGTACGGCAATTTTGGGACAATGGATTTATCTCCGCAACAAACGACGCCGGAAACTCGCGTAAAGCGGCGCCACGAGAACATGCATCTTGCGGAGCTGTAGCCCTAAAAAAAGATGCTGACATTCTTGGCCAACAGCACGTTCTGGTCGAGGATTATTTTGCGGCCGGCGATCTTCCAGGCGCCGGCGACGCGGCGGAGGACGTCTCGTCGGGCGCCGACGTAAAAGTCTTGCTCGGTCTCCGCCCGGCTGCGGTAGACCATAAAATTCGAATAGACCTTGACCTCGCCAGCCGCCTCGCCCGGTTCGACCTCGATGTTCATGATCAGGTGGCGGGTGCGCGAGGGCGGGTCTTCGGCCCAGGCCATTCCGGTATCGAGACGCGCGACCCGCGCGCCGAGGGTGTGTCTGTCCTCGTCGAGGATGGCGAGTTCGTCCTCCTTGGTCATATCGTCTTCGACGTAGCGGTCGGGGTCGAGGATCGCGATCGCCTTGCTGGTTTTGGGGTAGCGGTTGGTTCTGCCGGCCATCCAGTAGCGTACGTCGTCGGTCAGCAGCTCCAGCCACTCGTGAAACCGCCGCTCGTCGAGGAGCCGCGCCTCGCGGTAGAGGAACTGCTCGACCTCGCGGGTGACGTCTTCATTTATGCCCGACATGTCCAGCTCCCGCCCATCCGTTGCTGCGCGGTACCTCAGCCCAGCTGTCGGCTTTAATCAGCTGCGCCCAGCGCGCGTAGAACTGGCGATGGTTGCTCTCGCTCATGCGGAAATCGCTGGCCCAGGCCTGGAGACCTTCATCGAACCGCTCGTGCCCCAGCCCCATCTGGGTGTTTACCGACAGGCGCCGAGCGACCACGCCGCGGCAGGTGCGAGTGCATTCCTGCCAGTTGTCCATGTCGTCCTGCTCGAAGGTGCCGGACGGGCTGAAGCCGCGGACGCCGGCCAAACGGATCGCCTCCTTGACATCAGGCGGCGCCGCCTTGTCGGCGTAGACCCAGGACCACACCTCGGTCTTGTCAGGCCCGCGGGGATGCCAGACGCGGAACGTGCGTGAGGTGGCGCGGAGCATCGAGAAATTGGGGAAGGCGGTCCCGACGATCGGATTGATCAGCCCCGACCTTGGCCCGAGGCGCTGTTCCACCTCTGGGCGGATCATCTGCTCATATTCCAGAATCTCCGGCATCGGCGGGTCGCCGACGTCATTTGGACCGACGCAAATCAGGATGTGGCCGTTGCCGGGAGACGCCATGCTCCCGGTCGTCTCGGGCTTGGTCGTGACGCCGGCGCTGAACGAAGTCTTCACCGCCGAAAGATGGCTCCACGGCACGTGATAGGAATCCCCGCCGAAGTTTTCCGCGGGGAACTTCCAATTGCACGGCATGATCCATTTGTGCATGCCGCCAATGACTTCGATCCCACCCTCGCGACGGTCGAAGAATGCATCCAGATACCAGGTCATCTCTCCGAGGTATTCGCGCAACGGCGGCGCCTCGGGGTCGAAAGTCGCAAAGTATAGTCCCTTGTAGCTGTCCAGCTGCGCTACCGGGCTGAGGCCCCAATTCTCCCGCTGCAATTCGCCGTAATAGGCCTCCTTCATATAGGGCACACCGACCAGCCGGCCGTCATTGCGGTAGGTCCAGCCGTGATAAGCGCAGGTGAAACTCGCGGCATTCCCGGCATCGGCGCGGCACAACCGATTGCCGCGGTGGCGGCAGACATTGAGGAAGGCGCGCACTTGCCCGCCGCTGTCGCGCACCACCAGAACCGGATCTGCACCCATGTAGGTAGTGAAGAAGTCGCCCGGCTGCGGGATCTGGCTGTCGTGGCACAAAAAGAGCCAGCAGCGGGCAAAGATCCGCTCCAGTTCCTGCTCGTAAATCGCAGGCTCGATGAAGATGCGGCGGCCGATCAATCCGCGATCGGCGTCGACCAGGTTGGCGATATCCATTTCCATCAGCCTCTCTCTGGCTCTTTACCGAGCGAACCTGCCGCCATTGCTTGACTGCGCCGATATTCGATCCACGAAAATGGGCGAGCCATATTACAAGTTCATTTCGGCGCGAGCACAATGCGTTACCAGTGTAGCCAGCCGGCAAGGCAGGTTGGCGCGCGCGGCATCAATCTGCCACTCCGGCCCAGCCGTCGGCGTCCATCAGCTGTGCCCAGCGGCGATAGAACCGACGGTGGTTGCTTTCGCTGTAGCGGTAGTCGCTGGCGAATGCCCCCAGATCCTGGTCGAAGCGCTCGTGCCCGAGGCCCATCTCGTAACTGAGGGCAACCCGGCGAGCTACGACGCCGCGTGCGGTCTGGGTGCAGCCTTGCCAATTGTCCATGTCGTCCTGTTCGAACGTACCCCCTGGGCCAAATACCCTTGCGCCTGCGAGGCGCAGCGCCTTCTTCACCTCGGGCGGTGCTGCCTTGTCGGCGAAAACCCAAGCCCAAACTTCGGTCTTGTCGGGTCCCCGGGGGTGCCATACCCGAAACGTACGCGAGGTCGGCCGCAGCATCGAAAAGTTGGGAAAGACGGTGCCGGCGATCGGCTTGATGCGCTCCAGTCGCCGGCCGAGGCGCTGGCGCATTTCGGGTAGGATCTGCGCTTCGTAAGCCAGCACTGCCGGGATCGGCGGATCGGCCTCCATATCAGGCCCGACGGCCATCGCCGAATGGCCATTGCCGGGCGACAGCGCCTTGCCCGCGGGGTCGGGTTTGACGCGAAAATCGCCGCCCGATCCGGTACGCACTGCGGATAGGTGGCTCCACGGCACGTGGTAGCCGTCGCCGGCGAAATTCTCGGCTGGGAATTTCCAATTGCACGGCATGACCCATTTGTGCATGCCGCCGATGACCTCGATCCCGCCCTCGCGGCGATCGAAGAAGGTGTCGAGATACCAGGTCATCTCGCCAAGGTACTCGCGCAACGGCGGCGCCTCGGGGTCGAAGGTGGCGAAATAGAGCCCCTTGTAGTGGTCGAGCTGCGCCACCGGGGCGAGGCCCCAGTGCTCGCGCTCCAATTCGCCGTAATAGGCCTCCTTCATGTAGGGCACGCCGACCAGCCGCCCGTCATTGCGGTAGGTCCAGCCGTGGTAGGCGCAGGTGAAAGTCGCGGCATTGCCGAACTCGGCGCGGCACAAGCGATTGCCGCGATGGCGGCAGACATTCAGGAAAGCGCGCACTTGGCCTGCTGTGTCGCGCATGACCAAGACCGGGTCTTCGCCCATATAGGTAGTGAAGAAATCGCCGGGCTGGGGGATCTGGCTGTCGTGGCACAAAAACAGCCAGCAACGGGCGAAGATCCGTTCCAGTTCCTGTTGGTAGATCTCCGGCTCGATGAAGATGCGTCGGCTGACCCGCCCGTTCTTGGCATCGACTAACCCGAGCGTCTCCGTGGTCATCGGGCGTTCCTTTAGTCGTTTTACTGGGTGCGCCGCGGTACGCGCAGCATCGAACCGGCATCGACCGTGAGAATGGTGCCGGTAATGCCTCTGGCATTGGTTCTCGAACTCAGGAATACGTAAGCCCCGGCGAGATCAGCGGGCTGCAGCGCCAGATGCAAGGGGTTGCCGCCGCGCAGCCGGTCCTCGGTACCGGGATCGGCGAACTGCGAGCGGTCATCTTGGTGCAGAACCGCCAAGCCGCGCAGATCCGTGATCGTGCCGCCGGGGGCGACGCCATTGACCCGAACATGCGGCCCGATTTCCACTGCAAGCTGGCGGATCAGTCCGACCACAGCATGCTTCGATGCAGTGTAAAGGGTTCCACCGCCGCCGGAATTGAGGCCAGCCACCGACGCGGTGAACACCATCGACCCTTCCGTCTTGAGCAGCTCGGCCAGCGCCGCCTTCGCGCCAAAAAAGCAGCCTTTGACATTGACCCCGAACAGTTCGTCGAAGGCGTCGGGAAGCCGCTCTTCGGGAAAGTCGGCCAACGGGGCGTAAACGTCGAAAACTCCGGCGTTGCCAACAAAGATATCCAGGCGGCCGAAGGCAGCCACCGTCTCGGCGACGGCGAGCTTGTTGTCGGCGAGTTGAGCCACGTCCCCTGCAAGGGCGATTATTGCATCGCCAAATTCCGACCGCAGCCCTACGGCACGATCCGCGACGCGGTCGAGCACTCCGACCCGGGCCCCCTCTTCGATGAACCGCGTCACGACGGCTCGACCGATGCCTGAGCCGCCGCCGGTCACCAGCGCCACCTGCCCATCGAGCCAGCCCATCGCCAGGTCCTCCTCTCGGGCTCTGAAGGCGCCGGGCCTCGACCGGCGCCCATCACAAATCTATAGCATATCAGGCCTGAGGAACACCGGCTCGGGCGTTTGTCCCCCGGCTATTGCCCGAGTCGGGCATTCTCGAAGCGCCAGCCGTTGAAGAGGCTGTTCGTCATCACCGTGATCCCGTGCACCGGCGGGTAATGGCAGGTGCCGAGGCGGTAATTGAAGATGATCGGCCGGGCGCCGTCTTCCTGCAGCCGGCGATCGATCTCCCAGACCAATTTCTTGCGCTTTGCCTGGTCGGGCTCGATCGATTGCTGTTCGTACATCTTCTCGAGCTCGGGGTTGCAGTAATTGGTGTAGTTGCGCTCCGAGCCGCAGGCATAATGCTCGTAGAAATAGGCGTCCGGGTCGTCAACCCCCGACCCCGATAAATTGGCGCCGACCATGAAGTCCTTGCGGGCGATCTTGGGAAACCAGTTGACGGTTTCGACGGCATCGAGTTCGCCGTCGATGTAGATCTCCTTCAGCTGGTCGATCAGGATCACCGCCGGATCGCGGTATTGGGCGATATTGCGCGTCGCGACTTTGACAGGAAGCCGGTGGTCAGGCCGGTAACCATGCTTCTCCATCAGTTTGCGCGCCTCGGCCCGGTTCTTCGCCGTAACCCGGCAATGTTGCGAGTATCTCCGGCGGCAGACCCCAGAGCCCGCCGGGGGGCGTCTGCATCGCGCCGCCGATATCGCCCTGTCCCTCTAGAAGGATGTCGACAAAGCTCTTGCGATCGATCGTCAGCTGCATCGCCCGGCGGATGTCCGGATTGTCGAAGGGCGGAGCATCGCGATTGACCAGCAAATTGAACGCGACCGGTACCGGCGTCAGCTCGCAGATTGCATCGGGCGCCTGGCTCCTGATGTCGCGCATCGATTGCACGGTCGCCTCATACGGAAAGGTCATATCGAACTTGCCGGCGATGAAAGCGAGCGTCTGGGTCGAGCGGTTCGGGATCACGGTCCATTCGATGCCGTCGAGATAGGGTCGTCCCGCCTGCCAATACTCGGGATTCTTGATCACGCGGATGTATTCGTTCGGCTTGAACTCGGCGAACTTGAACGGGCCGGTGCCGATCGGATGGGTACGCATTTCGCGCGGCGGGATATGGCACGGGTAGACCGGCGACATCCCGCTCGCGAGCAGCATCGGAAAGGCCGGCTGCGGGCGTTTCAGCGCGAAACTTATCGCATCATCGCCCTCGATCGTGACCTCTTCGAGATTGCGATACCACGCCTTGCGCGGGTTGAGCCGCAGAGCGTTGGCGGAGTTGCCGAGCAGCATGTCCCAGGTGCATTTGACGTCATTGGCGGTGAACGGCTTGCCGTCGTGCCATTTGACGCCGTGGCGCAGGCGAAAGCTGAGCCGAGTGAACTCCTCATTCCACGACCAGCTTTCGGCGAGTTCGGGCTCGATCAAATCAAGCCGGTTCTGTTTCTCGTCCTGGTTGAACAAAACGAGATTGTTGAAAACGCCCATGAACGGCGCGACCGAGGAAATCGTTGCCTCTTCGTGAATCGATGCGCTCGCTGGGCTGTCCCGGTGAAAGAGCTTGAGTATGCCCCCGGTCTGTTGCGCTGTTGCCGGGCTGCCGAGCAGCCCGAGCACGGCGCAGCTTATCAGCGCAATCATGCGGATATTTGTCGGCATGTGCTTACCTCGACTTGCTGTCGGCACCGAGCGTAGCACGCCCGATCGGGTCGGGACGGCGCAAAACCACCTCGGCGGTGCGACCTCGCGCCGCTCCAATCACGTCAAGTAGATGGCTCAGACCGCGTCCAGGAATATCGCCAGGCCTCCGACCAGTCGTCGAGGCTCAGCGAACCCGCTGCAGCGCTTGGTTGTACTTCGCTGGCAGTTCGGACGAGGCAGAATAGAATTGCACATTCTGAGCGACCTCTGGCACCTCGACCACTTGGACGAACCGCTGAGAGGTTGCGCCCACGGCCGCCGGCTCTACGGGATATTCAGTCTCGCCGCGATGGGCCGCGTATCCTCTTCGACGATAGCCCGCACGTTTCTGTTCGTACTCGATGCAAACACCGTGCACCCGCCTGCCCGTCCTTTTTCGCACGACACCGCTCTTCCAGTCCCTGACCTGGCCGGCGATATAGACCCGCTTGATTTTGGGATACATCGCGCTTTGGCCGCCACGAGTTCTTCTGTTCCAAATCGTAGGTGACGTACATCTCGTGAGCGCCGCCCTTATACTTGGATTCGGTGGGGCGGTAGTTCGTCCGGGCCGCGGCGCTCGTCATCGTCCCTCTCCCCATTTCTCGTCGTAGTCGGCATCGGTGCCGATTTTGGTGGCGCGTCGGTTGATCTTGTGCGCCGTCTTGCGGAATTCTTCCTCGCCGAGGTGGGCGCAGTGAAGCTGCATCCTTGCCGAATTTCTGCTCCCAGGAGGGCGCATAAATAAGGGTAATCAGATAGCCTGCCCGTTTGTACAACTCGGTCAGGGCAGGGCGCGCCTTGGCATCCGCCACGTCGCGGCGGATATTGGTAAAGACACGTTTCATCCCGGTCTTGTTGTTGATTTCACCGTAGATCTGCCGATCTCCGCTCATCGGAAATCTCCTTTCGCGGTTAGGTGCGGCCGAATGCTTTGCGCAGCTCGCCTTTGGCGCGCTCCAGCACCCGCCGCTGGGCCTCTGGCAAGCCATCGCCGGCGCGGTTGATGTAGAAGGTCAGCATCGACATCGCCGATTGGAAAGGCGTGCCCTTGCGTCGCTTGCTCTCCTCTGCCGACCGCTTGAGCGAGATGGCGACCGCATGCGGGTCATTCGAGGCGAACACGTCGGGCTCGAGGTCGAGCGCGTTGCTCCTGCGAGTCACAGCGGCCGACCAACGAGTACCCGACTTGCCTTTAGCCGTTCGATGCTCCTTTGGCATCGTCCAAGGCCGCCTAGCGAGCCTCGGCCCTACTCTGACTGTGCTCCCCGCCCGGCTGCGAGATCCCGTGCAGCGCTCTTGCCGTCTTCGGCAGCGAGCCGTGGGTCGCCAGATCGCCGAGCGAGACGATGCCGACGAGGCGTTTATCATGGTTCATCACCGGCAGACGCCGTACCTGGAGCTCCGCCATATTCTCAGCCACGTGGTCTACTTGCTCATCCTCGAAGCAATACTTTACTTCGTGGCTCATCACGTCGCGGACTTTGGCCTCCGGCCCCTTCCCCTCGGCTATGCCACGAATGGCGATGTCCCGGTCGGTAATCATCCCGATCAGCTTGTCTTTCTCGCCTACCGGAAGGACCCCGGCATCAAGCTGCTTCATAGCGGCAGCCGCATCCCGAAGCGTCTGATCGGGTGCGATGATCTGAACGTCACGGCTCATCACGTTGCTGACTAGCATTGGATCTCCTCCCCAATGAAGTCGGCCCACTCTGCGCAGCCCGCGCCACCTTTCGGCCCGACGCCGACGACAGTTTTGCTGACCGTCGCGCGCCGGCAGAGTTTGGACCTGTATAGGAAACAGCGCCGGTGACGGCGGTGGTTCCCTTCGTCATCCCGATTCTCCCTCAGCGCAATCGGCCCCAAGATTGATCTCGCCTTTTTTCGAGCCGTGCAGCCACGCCGAGCTGTGCTCGGGGTCCCCACCGCTCACCGCCAATCCCCTTCGAGCAGCGGCTCGAGCGGGTGCTCGGGATGCGACATCTTGAGCTGCTTGAAAATATCGGCCTTTTGCGCTGTTTCGTGCTCGGCTTCGAGATCGATCCCGTAGGCGCGCTCGGGGTCGGTGCGCGCGCCGACCAGTACAAACTCCGCGCCTTCATAGTCGAGAAGGTGCGGATCGGTAGCCGCGAAGCGCCGACCGTGGAATTCCCGTTGCAGCGACCTGGGATAGTGCGCTTCCGCTGCTTCGGACAATCCCGCCTGCGGCGGCGGTGCCTTCTGCGGGTTTCTGATCGAGAGAATGTACCCAGCCTGACGAGGTACATTGAGTTCTTGCTCCACCTCGCCTGGGCGGTCGGGCAATTCCAGCTCGTAAGTGAGCTCAAGGCTCCGCTCCCGCTGAAGTAGAGCGTACACGCCTTCTCCAACCGGCCGGACAGCGGGCAGCGTGCGCTCGCCACGGGTTCGCGTAGCGTAATGCTGTTCGCCGAAATCAGTCCCGATGTCGCGGCCCGATTTGACGAGCTTGTCGACAAAGCCCCAGATGCGCTCGTGCCGATCCTGATCCGACAGTCGCTTGCGCCCGAGCACCGTCAGCCGGAAACGCTTGCCTCCCTTCGGCTTCAGGATCATGAAGAACCGCTGGATGTCTTCCAATCCTTCGACCTCGGTCTCCCCGATCTTGGGCCGATAAGCGAAATAGATGTCGCCCTTCTCGACGACCTCGTCCGGCCGATCGGAGGGCCGGCGATGCGTGCGATTTTGTGGTGCCATGAATCGCTCCTTCATGAGATTTCGCGGAGTCACCACTGGCAACGTGACCCTACCCCGCGAGTTCCCCGGATATTCTTGGTGTCGCAATAGCAACGTGAAATTGCATGATCTCACGGTAAGCCCAACCAAAGCAGTACCGGGAATAGATGCCGCGCAGGAGAGGAGCGTGCTTGCAAACTCATTGCGAAAACAGGAGGAGGACAGGAGTGAGCGCGGCCGGTGGCGAGCACGGCACGGAACCGATCGGGCGATGCTGGGCGTCGCCCTTCGCCAAGCGCGACGTGCTAAGATGCGCCTGCCGCAGTTCAGGGGTGACCCCGACGCATGATGCAAACCGAAGAACTTGCCGCCGAATTAACGCTGCGCGCGACGTTACGCCAGGGCGCTCGCCGGGCGGCACTGTCGATCAAACTCAGCGCGGTGATCGTGACGGCGACGATCGACGAGCCGCGCGTGATGACCGTGAGCATCGGGCACGACCCGATGGAGGCGCTGCCGTCAGGCCCGTTGGAGGTGGAGCATCGCACCCTCGAGGTCGGGTTGCGCGCCTGGGTCGAGCGGCAGACCAGCCAGAAACTGGGATATGTCGAGCAGCTCTACACCTTTGGCGATCGCGACCGCGTGGAGGACGGGCAGGCGGGTCGCGCTCTGACCGTTGCTTATCTCGCTCTCGTCCACGAAGCCCGACCCCAGGGAGCGGTCGAGGCGGCATGGCAAAGCTGGTATCGGTATTTCCCTTGGGAGGACTGGCGCGCCGGCAGGCCGCTGGCACTTCCCCCGCTCGAATTGCGCCTGAGCCAATGGGTCGAGCAAGCCGCGAGTGCGGCAGAGCGGCGGTTGCGCGAGGAAAGGCTCGGCCTCGCCTTCGCCCGTTCCTGGAACGAGGAGCTGGTTCTCGAGCGGTATGAACTGCTCTACGAGGCCGGCCTGATCCGGGAGCGCTGGCGCGATCTCGGACACCCGACCCCGCCTGAAGAGGGGCCGGTCTTCGGCGTGCCGATGGCGGCCGATCACCGCAGGATCCTCGCCACCGCGATCGGCCGCCTGCGCGGCAAGATCAAATATCGGCCGGTCGTGTTCGAGTTGATGCCGCCAGCCTTCACGCTGTTGCAGCTGCAGTGCACGGTCGAAGCGCTGTCAGGAGTACGCCTGCATAAGCAAAATTTCCGGCGGCTGGTCGAGCACCAGGGACTAGTCGAGGAGACCGGTGGAATCAGCGCCGAAACCGGCGGCAGACCGGCGCGGCTCGTGCGCTTCCGACGCGAGGTCCTGCTCGAACGTCCCGCACCCGGTCTGCGGCTGCGCGCCGGGCGCCGTGTGACACAATCTTGACAGTCGGCTTTCCCGCCTTATTCTCATATCTAGCATAATCGGAGGCCGGGCAAATTGAGCCCGGCTTTTCCAGACGTCGGTAATGCTCATTTTGAGTATAACACAGGAGATGACGATGCTCCAAACCGCTTCCCCGGCCCCGTCCGTAGCGCTGCCGATGCCCGAACTCTACCGGCGGGTAGAGCGGCATATCCCGCCCGTGGAATGGAGGATCCTGGCCGATGACGTCGCTGCAATCCTGCGGCTCAAACGGGAGCGCAATGCCGTCGTCCTGGCGCACAACTATCAGACCCCGGACATCTTTCACACGGTCGCCGACATCGTCGGCGACAGCCTGGCATTGGCGCGCGAGGCGGCGCGCACCGATGCCGACGTGATCGTGCTGGCGGGCGTTCATTTCATGGCCGAGACCGCCAAGCTGCTGAACCCGGAGAAGACTGTGCTGATCCCGGATCTCGAAGCCGGCTGCTCACTCGCCGCCTCGATCACCGCGGCCGACATCCGGCTGCTGCGCGAGCGCCACCCCGGTGTGCCGATCGTCACCTACGTCAACACCTCGGCCGCGGTTAAGGCCGAGTCCGATGTCTGCTGCACCTCGAGCAACGCCAGGAAGATCATCGAGGGGCTGGGGGTGCCGCGGGTGATCATGCTGCCCGACGAGTATTTGGCGAAGAACACCGCGGCGCAGACCAAGGTCGAGATCATCGCCTGGAGCGGCCATTGCGAGGTGCACGAGCGGTTCACGCCCGAGGACATCCGGAGCCTGCGCGAGAGCCACCCCGGGATCATCGTGCTCGCCCATCCCGAATGCCCGCCCGAGGTGATCGCCGAATGCGATTTCAGCGGCTCGACCGCGGCGATGGCCGACTATGTCGGCAAGGAGCGGCCGCCGCGTGTGGTGCTGCTGACCGAGTGCTCGATGAGCGACAATGTGGCACTCCAATATCCCGATCTCGAATTCGTGCGGCCCTGCAACCTCTGCCCGCACATGAAGCGGATCACGCTGCCCAAGATCCGCCACAGCCTCGAAGAGATGACCCACGAGGTCACCGTCGACCCCGCGATCGCCGAGCGCGCGCGCCGCACGGTCGAGCGCATGTTGGCAATGGGCTGACCTATGGTCCGTAGTCGTCGTTGCGCCGTCGCGCCCCTCACCCCGACCCTCTCCCCGCGAGCGGGGCGGGGGAGTGAGTGGTTCATTCCCTCGCCCCGCGTGAGCGGGGAGAGGGAGGGGCCCGCGCCAGCGGGAGGGTGAGGGGCATGACGATGCGGCTGATTATCGAGCCGGTGGTCCGGGCGGCATTGCTCGAGGATCTCGGCCGCGCCGGCGACATCACAACGGACGCGGTCGTGCCCACTGAGGCGACGGTCGAGGCGGTGATCGCGGCGCGCCAGCCGGGCGTCGTCGCCGGGCTCGATGCAGCGCTTCTCGCCTTCGAACTCGTAGACCCGACATTGCGGATCGCCCAGCTATGTGAAGATGGCGCGTGGGTTGCCCGGGGCGAGACGGTTGCGCGGATCAGCGGCCGAGCGCAGGGAGTGCTCGGCGCCGAGCGCACCGCTCTCAACCTCCTCAGCCGAATGTCGGGAGTCGCCACGGCGACGCGGGCATTGGCCGACGCGATAGCGGGCTACAAGGCCAAGATCGTCTGTACCCGCAAGACCACGCCAGGACTACGCGCGCTCGAAAAACACGCCGTCCGGCTCGGCGGCGGCGCCAACCACCGCTTCGGGCTCGACGACGCGATGCTGATCAAGGACAACCACATTGCCCTAGCAGGCGGCGTGCGGGCGGCGCTCGAGCGGGCGCGGCGCCATGCTGGACACCTCGTCAAGATTGAGCTTGAGGTCGACACCCTCGACCAGCTCGCCGAGGCGCTCGAGGTCGGCGTCGACGCGGTGCTGCTCGACAACATGACGCCGGAGACCCTCCGCCGCGCGGTCGGGATGGTCGGCGGTCGCGCGGTGACCGAAGCCTCGGGGCGGATCACTCTAGATACTGTCCCCGCTGTTGCCGCAACCGGCGTCGACCTGATCTCCTGCGGCTGGATCACCCACAGCGCGCCCATTCTCGATCTCGGGCTCGATATTGCGGGCTGAGCCGGCGCCCCGATCCTCGCCAGGACTGGCCCGGGATTGCGAATTGATTATTCATAAAATTGCCTAATTGGCCTGATACATAAGGCTGATCGCAACGCTGGCGGCCCGGATCCAGTCTCGGTCTGGCCGCGATCGCGGCCTACAACTTGAAGAGGAGGCCCCGCTGCAGACCCGCTGCAGGAGCAGCGGAGCCATCACATGTCGAACAACCAAAAGTCGTAGGATGCTAGAAGGAAAGGGAGCGCGCGAAGCGGACAATTCGCCGCCCGCCCTCTGCGAGCCGGGGCTCCGGGGCGGTCAGCGCGATGCGCAGGTGACCGACGGCACTCGGGCCGAAGCCGTCGCAGGGGAGCAGCGCTACGTCCTCGTGCTCCAGCAGCCCTCGGGCGAAATCCTCGGAACTGAGGCCGGTGGCGCGGACGTCGAGCAGTACGAACATACCGCCTTCGGGCGGGATCGGCCGACAATTCGGGGCATCCGCCAGAATGCCTACCAAAAGTCCGGCGCGGCGGCGGTAAGCCTCGCGCAGCGCCGCGACCTCGGGAAGCTCGCCGCCGAGCGCAGCCAAAGCGCCGTCTTGGATGAAGGCCGGGCCCCCGAAATACATGCACAGCAGAAGGTCGAAGAGATGTCGGGCAAGCGCAGGCGGGCCGACGACCCAGCCGAAGCGGAAGCCGGCCATCGCGTGCGATTTCGAGAGGCTGGAGACGACAATCGTGCGATCCCCCATCTCCGGCAGCGACCACGCGCTGACATGCGGCCGGGAAAAGGCAAGATCCTCATAGACTTCGTCGGAGACGAGCCACAAATCGTGCTCGCGACACAATTCGGCAATGCCGGCGATCTCCGCGGCGGTGAACACGGCCCCGGTAGGATTGTGTGGGCTGTTGATCCAGATCACCCGGGTTCGCGGCGTCACCGCACGGGCGACGCTGTCGAGTTCAGGGTGAAAGCCCTTCTCGGCGCACAGCGGCACATTCACCATGCGGGCCCCGCTCGCCCCGATGACCCCGGCATAGGGACCGTAGATCGGCTCGGGTAGAATTACCTCGTCGCCCGGTCCGGCGAGGCAGTTGAGCGCGCAGAAAAGCCCGCCCTGGGTCCCCGGCGTCAACACGATGTTGTCGGCGCTGCACGGGCGGCCGGTGCGCCTCTGCACCCGCGCTGCAACCGCGGCGCGCACCTGGGGATAGCCGATGATCGGTGAGTACCCGGTGCGATTTCGCCGCAAAGCCGCAATCGTTGCGTCGAGCACTGCCTGAGGGGCGACCTGGTCAGGATCGCCGACCGTCAGGAAGATCACATCGTGGCCGTCCTCGCGGCGGCGCACGCCCTCTTGGTGAACGCGCCAAGCCCCGGCTGCCTCGCCCGCGATGCGGTCGACAAGCGATGAAAAACGCACAATAATCTCCCGATGATTGAAGCACATGCCGCGTTCGCGATTATTATACCTCCCGGACGCCAAGCCAGCCTCGCCGCTGCGCCACTCGCGTGATTCCGCATCGTTCGAGTTTCCAGGCCGAACTCGTTCGGCTGGGCGGGCGTTTGATGCTCAAGCATCGTACCCGCAACGACGCCACCGTCGAGCAGAAGCGGCGGCGCGCGGCCAGGGCCGCGCGCCTGCTGCCGGGTCCGCCGCCCGGGACCCGGACGCTCGCGGTCGATGCCGGCGGAGTCAGGGCGGATTGGATCGCCACGCGGGCTTGGCAGCCGGGTCGGCACATCCTCTTTCTCCACGGCGGCGGCTTCATCGCCGGCTCACCGGCGCTTTACCGCAATTTGACTTGGCGCATCGCGGCGGCCACCCATGCCCGGGTGCTGTCGGTCGACTATCGACTGGCCCCGGAGCACCCTTTCCCAGCCGCCCTCGACGACGCGGTCACGGCCTATCGCTGGCTCCTCGCCGAGGGCGCCAACCCGGAGCGGATAGCAGTGATGGGCGATTCAGCCGGCGGCGGGCTCACATTGTCTCTGCTGCTGAGACTGCGCGACGACGGCGTTCCGTTGCCGGCCGCCGCCGTTGCCGTGTCGCCGTGGACCGACCTCGCGATGACCGGCCGCTCGTTCACCGCGAATGCTGGCGCCGATCCGTTGCTGAGCACCGACCAGGCGCGGCGGTTTGTCGGCTATTACCTTGCCGGCGCTGATCCACGGTCTCCGTATATCTCGCCGCTCTATGGCGAGCCGGCGGGCCTGCCGCCGACCATTATCCAGGTGGGCAGCGATGAGGTATTGCGCGACGACGCGGTGCGCATGGCCGAGCGCATGCGCGCCGCGGGCTGCCGTGTCGAGCTCGAAATCTGGCCGCGCATGCCGCATGTCTGGCATCTCTTCGCCCCGGTGCTGCCCGAGGCGCACCGCGCGATCAGGCGGATCGGCGCGTTCGTTACCGAAGCGATGGCGGACCGCCGGGCTGATTAGTAGCCGACCGCAGCGCCGGCCGGCCGGCGGGGGTCGCTGGCGCCGTAAAACCGGCCGTTGGCGATCGCGACCAATTCGAGGGCACCCCAGGGCCCGTGCTCGACAAGCTTGTAGCCCATCTTGGTCAGCGTCGTGATCGCGTCGGGCATCAAGCCCGAGCGCTCGTAGGCGACTTCGTCGGGCAGCGATTGGTGATGGAGGCGCGGCGCCTCGACCGCCTCCTGCGGAGACATGCCGTAATCGACGATGTTGAGGATCGTTTCCAGCACGGTCGTGATGATCCGCGAGCCGCCCGGGCTGCCAAGCACAAGGAAGACCCGGCCATCCTTCTCGACAAGGGTCGGCGACATCGAGGAGAGCGGCCGCTTGCCGGGCATGATCGCGTTCGCCTCGCCTTGGACGAGGCCGTAGAGGTTCGGCATGCCCGGCTTGATGGTGAAGTCGTCCATCTCGTTGTTGAGAAAAAAGCCCGTGCCCGGCGCGATCACCGCGGCGCCGAAGCCGCCGTTGATCGTGTAGGTCACGGCCACCGCGTTGCCCTCGCCGTCGACGACCGAATAATGGGTGGTCTCGGCTTTTTCGCGGACGGGGAGTGCGGCGGGGGTCAACGCTTTTTGCGCGTCTATCGCGGTACGGATGCCGGCGGCATAGTCCTTCGACAACAGGCGGTCCAGCGGGTTGTGCACAAAGGCCGGGTCGCCAAGATGAGTGTTGCGGTCGCGGTAGGCGTGGCGCATCGCCTCGACCAGCAGTCGCACCGACTGTGCCGAGCGGAAGCCGAGCGCCTTCAGATCGTAGCCTTCGAGGATGTTGAGGATCTCGCAGATCGTCGTGCCGCCGGAGCTCGGCGGCGGTGCGGAGAGGATCCGGTAGCCGCGATATGTACAGGTGAGCGGCGGCTCCTCGGCAACCGTGTAGCCGGCAAAGTCTTCCGCGGTCAGGATGCCGCCATTCGCGGTGCTCGCCATCGCGACCGCCGCGGCGATTGGGCCCCTGTAGAAGGCGTCGGGACCGTGTTGCGCGATTGCTTCGAGCGTCGTCGCGAGATCGGTTTGGACAAGCCGGTCGCCCGGCTCGAACGGGCTGCCGTCGGGCCGCAGAAAGATCTTGGCGGCTACCGGATCCCGGGCGAGCCGCCTGCTGTCGAGGATATCGGCATCGGCCCGGCCCAGCACATAACCGTTGCGGGCGAGCGCGATCGCCGGTGCGAGCAGCGCACGGCGCGCGAGCCTGCCGTATTCGGCCGCCGCGCGCTCGAGCCCCATTACGGTGCCGGACACCCCGGCGGCTAGGTAGCCCCGGCGGCTGAGCTCGTCGATCGGTTTGCCGGCGGCGTCGAGGTACATCGCGGCGGTCGCAGCACGGGGTGCGGTCTCGCGAAAATTGATGAAGGTGTCGCGCCCATCCTTGAGGTGGATGGTCATGAACCCGCCGCCGCCGATATTGCCGCAGCACGGGTCGACAACGGCGAGCGCATAGCCGACGGCAACAGCAGCATCGATCGCGTTGCCGCCTTGGGCGAGAACCCGCACCCCGACTTCGGAGGCGTAGCGCTGCGCCGTGACGACCATGCCGTGCTCGGCCTCGACTGCCCCCGCCGCGGGCAGGGCCGGCAGCAGGACCAATGCCAATAGCAGGGGCGCCCGGATCATCGCGATTTTCCCTGCCGAGCAGGGAAAAATCCCGGAAAAACCTGCTTTCGGCCTCAGCTCAGCGCCAAAACACATTATAGATCAGCTGTTTGCGAAACAATGCCGGCCGCCGAAACACCGGCTGGCAGGGGATTTTTGACGCGCTTTTGACCGCGAAGCACAACAGGCACGGTTGGGGCCTCCTCATCCGAGAGCGAGAGTATCCCCGGACTTTGTCGTCAGAATGGCGAGGTCTCAGCTGACCGCCTGGTAGAGCCGCTCGTCATAAAGCGCACCTTCGAGCGGGTTCAGCTTCTGGCGGAATTCCTTGGTGTGCGCGGCCGCGATGCTGGCATCGAAGGCTTTGCGGTCGCGCCAGCCCTCGTAGAGGGTGAAGTGGTTCGGCCGGTCGTTCTGCTGGAGCACGTCGAACCACAGATTGCCGTCGTCCTGGCGCGCCGCCTTGGCCAGCGCCTTCTGCAATTCGATCGCCTGATCCTTCTGCGGCGGCGGGACATCGACATGGGTGAGGACGAACACCGTCGCGGGGCCGGGCGGTGCGGCCGGCGGCGCCACCGCGAAGGCGCTGAGGACCCGCGCTCCAGTCCCGCTGATCAGCAACGGCTTGAGCTTGTCGCGCAACGCGCTCGTCGACGCTGCAGCGCCATGCGCCTCGAGGGCCGGCTTGTCGCGCCAGGATTCGAGGATTGCGAGCCGGTTCGGCCGGCCGATCTCCGCGAACGCCTCGAAGCTCAAATTGCCGGGCTCCTTGCGGGCCGCCGCGGCGTGCTGCCGCATGAGGACGGCGGTCTCTGCCGATGCCGTCGGGGCGACGTCGAAATAGGTGACGACATAGACGGGGGTGTTCACGGCGTCCTCCGCATTTACGGGCTGCATTGTCGCAAGCGCCACCACGGTCAGCCCGATCAGGTGGAAAAAGCGCATTTCCCGGCTCCCTCGATTGGGCAGTCATTCGAGCTTACGAGGCGAAACGACGAAAAACAACGGGCCCCCCGCGCCGCGGAGCCCGCTGAGCGCCCTAATTTTGAGACGTTTGCTGCGGAATTTTATTTCTAATGGTGTGAGCCAGTTCACATACGACCGGCCGATCCCCCGGTTAACCATGGTAGTGGCTGGATCGGCCGATCAGCCGCGGAGAAGGCATCCGGGGGAGAACGGGTAATGAACATTCCAAGACGGTCCGATCGCTCGGTCGCGCCGGGCCCCATAGCCTACGAAGCAGACGATGCCCACTCGGATGCGCCGACGCGGAAATATCCGAGGAACGCTCGAGCGCCGATCGAGATCGCGATCGACGTCGCGATCGACGCTGCGGTGATAACGGCGATCGTCGGGGCTATCCTTTTGGTGAGCGCGCCCTGGGTGCTGCGGTGAGAGCTTCGCGCTGAGGCGACACCCGAAGGATGTTCATCCCATCGGCGTTAAACGGAACCGGCAGTCGGCATCGCGGGCGATCTGGTTGACGAGGTCGACCTCCCAGGCGAGGTATTCGCGCATGTAGCGCTCGCGTTCGGCCGGCGGCCGGTCGCGGGCCGACAGCGAGACGTCGTCGGGCTCGCTGGCGAGCGGACCCATGCCGGTGTCGAGCGGAAGCCCCGCCGCTTGCCACGCCGTGGTGCCGCCGGCCAGCACCTTGACCGGACGGCGGGTACGGATTTCCGCGGCGGCAAAGCGCGCGGTTGTTCCATCTTCGCTCGTCAGCACCAGCTCACCTTGCGCTGGCAATTTGTCGAGCGCCTCGGCGAGCCGCGCACGGATCGCAAACCAGGCGCCCGGGATGTGGCCTTGGCGATGGTTGCGGCTCAGCGCCAGATCGACGACGACCGCCGGGTTCGCCTGCAGTTCCCTGGACTGGATCGACGCCGGTTCGGGGCCGGCGAGCGGAAAGATGTCGCTGCGAGGGGCGGGCATGCCGGGCTCCAACGCCACGCCCTGGAGGCCGCCATCGAGCACCGCGGCATCCCAACCCATGCGGCGCAGCCAGGACGCGGTCATCCGCGCCCGCACCCCGGTGTCGTCGACCAATACGACGCGGGCGCCCCACACGCCGAGCCAGCTGTCGGTCTCCTGCACCAGCTGGCCGCCGGGCGCCATCACCGAGCCCGGCAGGTGGCCGGCGCGGTACTCGGCCGGGTCGCGCACATCGAGCACATAAAGGGTGCGCCGGTCGGCCTCGCGCTGCAACTCGGCCAATGTAGCGCGATCGATGACCGGCACGCCGTAGCGCCGGGCGACGGCATCGGCGCGCTGCCGCGCCGCGGCGACCCCGTCGGCCGACACCTCCGGCGCCCGTCCGGTGGCGCCCGACACGACGTCGAACCCGGCGAGGTGCCAGGCCATCGTGCCGTCCTTCAGCGAGACGACGCGGTTCGGCACCCCGGCATCGATCAATGCCTGGGCGCCGATGATGCTGCGCGTGCGCCCGCCGCAATTGACAACGACGAAGGTGTCAGGGGAGGGGACCATCTCCTGGAAGCGATAAACCAGCTCGGCGCCGGGCACGCTGACGGCACCGGGGATGCTGTTGGAGTGGTATTCCTCGTACGACCGGCTGTCGAAGATGGCCATGTTGTCGCCGCGCCGCTGGCGTTCGGCCAATTCCTCCGCCGTGATCCACGGCGTGCCGCACTCGTGCTCGACGACCTCGGCGAACGCCTTGCTCGGCACATGCACCCCGCTATAGACCGGAAACCCGGCGGCCTCCCAAGCGGCGACGCCACCGGCGAGTACCGCTACATCGCTATAACCACCTTCGATCAGCCGGGCTGCGCCCCGCTCGGCCAGGCCTTCGCCGGCATCGCACACTATGATCGGGGCCGACCGCCGCGGCAGCAGCCCCGGCGCCATCAGTTCGAGCCGGGACAGTGGCAGGCACGAGGCCATCAAGAGATGCCGCTCGTGAAAGCTCCCCTCCTCGCGCGCGTCGACAATCGCGATCTCGCCGCCCGCACGATATCGGTCCCGCAATTGCGCGGGGGTGACAGTCTTGGCCATGCTGCTCTCCTTGTTGCGGCCGGCAGCGTTACTCCGGGAGGTCCAGCTGCCGTAGCGCATTGCCGATCGGTTCCCAAATCTCGGCGCGGCCGGTATGGGCCCGGACGAAGCCGGTGATCGTGAAATCGGGCTCGCATTCCAGTATCCGCCGGGCGGCGGCTCCGGCCTCGTCCATGCGTTCGAGGCGAGACAAGGCCGCAGCGTGCAAGACATGGTTGAGGCTAAAACGCTGATTTGCCTGCACGGCCTTGGCGCTGGTCGCCGCCGCCGCTTCGAAATTACCCAGCGCGCTGTGCGCCATCGCGAACGCGCCGTAGCCAAAAGAGCTTTCGCGCCCAAACGGGATGAGCCGGAGCGATCGTTCGGCATAGTCGATCGCTCTCGTGCTGTCACCCGCATGCGCGAGCACGACGGCGCCCATCCAGAGCGCGGTGGCGGATGCGCCGGTCAGGGTCAGCGCCCGATTGATCACATCCATCGCGGTCTTGTAATCGTGGGCGACAAGGCCGATGACAAAACCAGCGGTGGCGAGTGTGGTTGCATCGTCCGCGCCGGCCTCGATCGCGGCCTGCGCATGCGCGAGCGCGGCAGATTTATCGGCCTCGTGCAGTCCGCCGCGCAGATACCGCATCTCGTAACACCAGGCAGCCGCGGCTTGAGCTGCCGGATAATCCGGCTGCAACGCGAGCGCTTGGTCGAGCAGGACGAGTGCCTTATCCGCCTCGCCCGGCATCGGGACATAAGCGTGCGGCAGCGCGCGCAAATAGAGATCGTAGGCGTCCAGGTTTTCCGGGCGCTTGCGCTTGGCGCGTTCGATCTCAGCCTGGCGCAGGCTCGGCTCGATCGCACCGACCACGCTCAGGGTGATCTCGTCCTGCAATTCGAAGATGTCGTCAAGCGCACGGTCGTAGCGCTCGGCCCACACGTGCATGCCGTTCCCGGCCTCGATCAGCTGGGCGGTGATGCGGACACGGTTGGCGACTTTGCGCAGGCTGCCTTCAAGGACATAGCGCGCACCCAGCTCGCGGCCGACCTGCTTCGGGTCGACCGCCCGGCCCTTGTAGGTGAAGGTCGAATTGCGGGCGATGACGTGGAGCCATCTGATCCGCGACAGGCCGGTGATGATGTCCTCGACGATGCCGTCGACGAAATATTCCTGCTCGGCATCGCCGCTCATATTGGTGAACGGCAGCACCGCGACCGAGGGCCTGTCGGGGAGCCCAAGCGGCATTTTTGTCGGATCATTCGCGCCGTCCCCGTGTGGTTCAGCGCCCTTCTCGACACGGTACACCCGCACCGGCCGCGCGATGTTCTTGACGCCGTGCTCGCCGAGATCGGCAAACCGGATCGGAAGCTTTTCGCCGATCTGGTCGCGCACCGAGGCGCTGACGCAGATCTCACCAGGTGCTGCAAGCGCCTCGAGTCGTGCCGCCACGTTGACGCCGTCGCCGAATATGTCGCCCTCGTCGACCATGATGTCGCCAAGGTTGATGCCGATGCGAAAGCGGATGTGCTCGCTTTCCGGCAGATTGGCGGTGCGATCCTCCATCCCCTGCTGCATCACGACGGCGCAGCGCACGGCATCGACGACCGAGGCGAACTCGATCAGCATGCCGTCGCCGGTGGTCTTGAAGATGCGGCCGCGGTGCTGGTCGATCAGCGGATCGATCAATTCACGCCGGTGGCTCTTGAGAACGGCGAGAGTTCCTTCCTCGTCGGTGCCCATCAGCCGCGAATATCCGACGACGTCGGCGCAGAGGATCGCCGCCAGCCGCCGCTCGACCCGTTCCTCCGCCATCCGGCCGCTCCGCTAAAGAAGGGAGAAAATCTTAGCAGGCGCCACCACTGGTGTCACACTCTGTCAGGGTTGATATCAGTGAAACAGCACCGATATCATCCGCGACTTGTCCGCCAGGTAAACCAATGGCCGCCATCGTGATCCGCAACCTGTCCTCGGAAACCCACCAGGCGCTAAAGGCTCGTGCGGCCCGGCACGGTCGCAGCGCCGAAGCCGAGGCCCGGATAATTCTCGACGAAGCGCTGCGCCCAAAGGAGCGCGTCAAGCTTGGTTCCGCATTAGCGGCGTTCGGGAGGTCGGTTGGCGGACTTGATCTCGACATATCCCGAGACCCGACCCCGGCGAAGCCGATCGATCTCGGATGATCCTGCTCGATACAAACATCGTCTCCGAGCCGATCCGGCGACACCCCGACAGCCGGGTCCTGGATTGGCTCGACGCCCAAGTTATTGAGACGTTGTATTTCTCGACGATCAGCCTCGCCGAATTGCTGCTGGGGGTCGAGAGCCTGCCGATCGGAAGACGGCGAACCGCGCTCGCGGCCGCGCTGGAGCAGCAAATCGCAGACTTGTTTGGCGATCGCATCATCCCATTCGACATCCCCGCCGCCGAGGCCTATGCAAAGGTCGTCGCCCGCGCGCGCAGCCAAGGACAAGCAATCTCGATCGCAGATGGTCAAATCGCGGGTGTCGCAGCCGCCAACAAACTCCGCGTCGCCTCGCGCGACGACCAGCTGTTTCGCGCGGCCGGACTGGTTGTGGTCAATCCCTGGAAGCCCGAGGCGTGAACCAACAGCCGCCATTCCGTTTGCCCGAATTCTGAGCAGGCGTCAAAGTCGCAATTGGATGAGGTGAGGAGGGAGAAACATGTCCGAAGGAAGACGCGCGCGGCCGCAGCCGACACCGGAGACGCAGCATTTCTGGGACGGCACCCGGGCGGGCGAATTGCGGCTGCAGCGCTGCAATGCCTGCGGCAAGGTGTATTTCCCACCGCGGCCGTTCTGCCCGGCCTGCGCGGCACGCGACGTCGCCGTGTTCGCGGCGAGCGGCAAGGGTCGGCTCTACTCCTATGTGATCCACCACCGCCCGGTGCCGGGCTTCACGCCGCCCTATGCGATCGCGGTCGTCGAGCTCGACGAGGGGCCGCGCATGATGACCAACATCACCGACTGCCCGCAAACTCCCGAGGCATTGGAGCTCGACATGCCGGTCGAAATCGCCTTCGAGAAGCTCGACGACGAGATCACCCTCCCCCTCTTCCGCCCGGCCCGGAAGCGACCGGCATCATGAACCACAAGTACACCCTCCCCCTTGATGGGGGAGGGCCGGGGTGGGGGTGATGCCGCGGGCGACGCACCAGTGGTAAAGAAAGAGCCGAGCGCGGGCGCGATTCCGCGCGCCCGTATACTCCGGGGCGCGATGACCGAGGCCGAGAAACGGCTGTGGCAGATGTTGCGATCACGGCAAACCGAGGGCTTTCAATTCCGCCGTCAGGTGCCGATCGGAGCGTTCATTGCCGACTTCGTCTGCCACGCGGCGCGATTGATCGTCGAGATAGACGGCGGCCAGCATGATCTCTCGTCGGAGGCGGAGGCCCGCCGCACTCGGTTCCTCGAGGGCGAGGGGTACCGGGTCTTGCGGTTCTGGAACAACGAGGTGCTGGGCAATCCCAAGGGGGTGTGCGCGGTGATCGCCGGCAACCTTCGCCGGGTCACCCCCACCCAGCCCTCCCCCTTGAAGGGGGAGGGTCGAAAAGCCCTCGATGGCGCGGCGGGATTTATGCAACCAAGTTCGGATACGGGACAGCAACGATGAAACCGAAATCGATCGCCATCGTCGGCGCCGCCGAGACCACCCAGATGGGCGTCATCCCCGACACCTCGCAGATCCAATTGCATGCCGACGCGGCGCTCAACGCAATGGCAGACGCCGGGCTCAAACCCGCCGACATCGACGGCATCGCGACCGCCGGCGAGACGCCGGTGACGGTGGCGCACTATCTCGGCCTGACCCCGAAATGGGTCGACGGCACCGCGGTCGGCGGCTGCTCGTTCATGATCCATGTCCGCCACGCCGCCGCGGCGATCGCCTCGGGCCTGTGCGAGACGGTGCTGATCACCCATGGCGAGAGCGGCCGCTCCGGCGTCGGCCGCACCCGCAACGTCGTGGCACCCACCAGCCTCGCCGGCCAGTTCGAGCAGCCCTATGGGCCGGTGGGGCCGCCGACTTTGTTCACGATCCCGGTATTGCGCTACATGAAGACCTATGGGCTCTCGCACGAGCAATTGGCGATGGTCTCGGTCGTGCAGCGCGAATGGGCCGCGAAGAACCCGCGCGCCACCTTCAAGACGCCGATCACCGTCGAGGACGTGCTGAACTCGCGGATGATCGCCTACCCGTTCCGCTTGTTGCAGTGTTGCCTGGTGACCGATGGCGGCGGCGCCTTGATCCTGGTTGCGGCCGAGCGCGCCCGCGACTTCCCGCAAAAACCGGTCTACCTGCTCGGCACCGGCGAGAGCGTCGAGACGCCGATGGTCAGCCAGATGGCGGATTTCACCTCCTCGCGCGCCTTCCGCGTTTCGGGCGCCAAGGCTTTCGCCGAGGCCGGCATCACCCACAACGACGTCGACCACCTGATGATCTACGACGCGTTCGCGCATCTGCCGATCTACGGGCTGGAGGATCTGGGCTTTGTCGGGCGCGGCGAAGCCGGCGCCTTTATTGCCGAGCGCAATACCGCCCCCGGCGCCAATCTGAAACTCCCGCTCAACACCAATGGCGGCGGCCTCTCCTACATGCATTCCGGCATGTACGGCATGTACGCATTGCAGGAGAGCGTCCGCCAGATGCGCGGCACCGCCCCCGCCCAGATCCCGGATGCCCGGATCTCGGTCTGCCACGGCGTCGGGGGCATGTTCGCCGCGTCAGGCACCGTCATCATGGCGAATGAGGCGCCGTGACCGGATCGCCGAGTGGAGAGATCGGAGATGGATGAGAAAGTCTACGAATTCGACGTAGCTCTTTCATTCGCTGGCGAGGATCGGGCGCATGCTGAACGTCTTGCCAACCTGCTCCAGGATTCAAATGTACGGGTTTTTTATGATGAGTTCATAAAAGCAACACTTTGGGGTAAAGATCTGTATCAACACCTCGAAACCATCTACAAAAATCAGGCGAAATATTGTGTCGTATTCGTATCGGAAGCTTACATTAAAAAGAATTGGACCAAGCACGAATTGAGACAGGCTCAAGCTCGATCTTTTGCAAGTGACCGGGAATATATACTGCCGGTTCGGGTTGACGATACCGTTTTGCCAGGCCTTCCGCCAACGATCGGCTATTTGGATCTCAGAAATACGACGTTGGAACAAGTAGCGGTGCTGCTGCTTGAAAAGCTAGAGCTACCGACAGGCGGCCTCGGCGAAGAAGTGGCACGAGCCAATTGGCAGGGTGACTTCGTTGAGTACAACGGAACCCAGGTGGCGAGTTTTTGGCCAACGATAATCGAACGAGCCCAACGCCACTCGATGTATTTGGTGTCTCGGCCGCTGAGGCGAATTCGCTGGGGTGACGAGAAAGGATTATGGCCTAAAAAAAGGGGCCGTCTTGGTCCCTGCGGGGATTGTGCCGCTTTAGCAGGTCAATATCACGCGCCGAATTGCGATATGGAGCAGTGCCCTGCCTGTGGTGGACAAGCTCTCTCCTGCGATTGTCAGCACGAATTCATGTCGCCGGCGGAAATCGCCGAATGGATAGTGGATGGTGCGCTGGATGAGGATGACCCCCGTTAAAGTAATGCACCTTCCGCTCCTCGATACCCTCGCCGATTACGCCAAAGGATGACGTAGACCAGCGCATCCACCGCATCGCGTTGCGTCTCCGCCCCGAGCCGGCATCACGCACAGCGCCGTCGACCATCTGATGATTTACGACGCCTTCGCGCATCTGCCGATCTACGGCCTCGAGGACCCAACAGTTGATTACGGGCTTCTTCCTACCCCTTCCTTCTCTCTGCGCTCACGCTCTCGGCGCTCCCTTTCTTCCTGTTCCTTCTTCTCTGCCTCTATCCGTCTTCTTTCGGCCTCGTCCTCCCGTTGCTGCTCAACATATCTTTTAAAGATTCCGCGCGCTCATTAGTCCTTCCTTTCTCGCTCCTTCTCTCTGCGCTCACGCTCTCGACGTTCTCTTTCTTCCTGTTCCTTCTTCTCTGCCTCTATCCTTCTTCTTTCGGCCTCGTTTTCATCGCTTTGACCGGCAGGCCCATACCCATGCGGTGCGCTCATGAAGTCATCCCCTCGCGTACAGTGATTTTGCAGGATCCTTGTGCTCGCATTGTGCTAAACCCGTCCCAATCCACCTATACTTTCGATCAGAAATCCTTAGCTCAAATTTAAACGCGACTATGTCTGTCTCCGGAATGACGATCAATTGATCATCGCAGATGACTTCTCCTGGCTCGATCCAGGCGTGTTCCTTGAATATCGGAAACGTTCCTAAATGTTTCCAATCTGCTCCTATAATCTCGTTCGGCGAACCTTTTCGTGCACTGCTTATTCTCAGAGCAGATCCTCCCTGGTCTATTGCTACCTTTGATGATCCAATATTCTTGAGTTTTGCATTGACGTAAAGATAACAACATTTTGGCTCAACAACTACTTTTCCATCAATAGTCGGCTCTAGCCTAGGATAAAATATCCTACCTTTTACAAATTTAAATATGCCCAAATACCTGCTATTATCAACGCAAGCGTTTGTACTGAGGCTTGAATATCTTTTACAATCGAGCTAACCCATTCCGGGTATAAGGTCTTAAGTTCATGATCTAGCGGGAGCGACCTATTATCGCCGCCTTTTGGCGGCAAGTTTGGCGTTCCCGTAATGGCCGGGGCTGCTAGTTTGGGTTCGGGTTGCTGATCAGACGAAGACCCATTTTTAGGAGGCGATACTGCCTGCGCGACCGCCTCACCTGACACGACCGCCAGGAGCATGATCGTACACGGCCAGAGTAGCCGACCTGACCTTCTTGTCCGTTTCTGCTGAGAGGCCTTGTGCATCCAAGGAGCGTGATTCCCATCTTGAATGCTACCGCGCTGATCAGCCAGTTGCAACCCTAGTAGTTCACTGTCGACGGCACCGCGGTCGGCGGCTGCTCGTTCGTGATCCATGTCCGCCATGGGGCGGCAGCGATCGCCTCGGGCCTGTGCGAGACGGTGCTGCGCTACATCAAGACCTATGGGCTGACGCACGAGCAATTGGCGATGGTCTCGGTCGTGCAGCGCGAACGGACGGCGAAGAACCCGCGCGCCACCTTCAAGACGCCAGCGCCTCTCGCGCCTCGCGGGGGCATTTGGCGATGACCTGTAGGTAGGCCGCAGCAGGGGCGTCCGGCTGGCGGCGGCCCTGTTCCCAATTCTTCAGGGTCGCTAGTGGGATGCGGTAGACGCGGGCGAATTCCTGTTGGGACATTCGCAATTGTCGGCGGATGGCGCGCACATCGGGCACTTCGACCACATGAACTCGGATGCCACTGGGCTTGCCTTTCGCGTGCTCGCAGGCCTCGGTTAGACTTTCGATCAGTTCCTTGCTGAATTTGTTCATGCTGTCCTCGTCAACGCCCGTACGCCGCTTTTAGCCGCGCCACAAGCCCCTGCACCGTTCGCCGCGCATCAGGCGAGAGGTCATCACGCCGCGCCTTCGCGTAGATCATCAGCAGGTAAACCGGCATTCCGGGGTCGTGATGGAAATAAATCACTCGAACTCCGCCTCGCTTGCCGCCGCCCTGGCGCCCCCACCTCACCTTGCGAACGCCACCGCTTGCCGGGATCAGATCGCCGGCCTCGGGGTTGCGCGCTATGAAATCGACGAACTCGAAGCGCTCGTCCTCGGTCCAAAGCGCAGCGGCTTGGCGCATGAACACAGCCGTTTCCGCCACCGATGCGCGGCATCGCCCCCCAGCAAATCCCCGACGCCAAGATCTCGGTCTGCCACCGTGTGGGCGGCATGTTCGCCGCCTCCGGCACCCATCATTGTGTGCAACGAGCCGCTTAAGCCGCGATCTGCACGCGCCGTTGCTTTGTTAGCCGGCGGTACCTAAAACCGCGTCATTGCTCCTTCGTCGGGCTTCTGGGGATCCGGTTTCTTGGGCGCATCAATTGGCTTCACGACGGTCCGGAAGCTGAAGATTGCTCTATGGCCGTCGCTGGTGTTGGCGGCCCTCTTGGTCGGGCTTTGCCGGACGGTCCTCGGGCAAGGCGATGCGGATTTGGAAGCGCCGGGTTTGGCGCCTTTTCCCGCTACTTTGGCCGGCGGCGCGGTGACGCTGTTTCAGAACGTCCGCATCTTCGACGGTAAGAATGGAGCGCTGTCGGCTCCCTCCGACGTGCTGATCAGAGGGAACATCATCGAGCGCATATCTGCGAGCCCGATCACTGTCAATGCGACGGCCAATACCCGTATCATTGCGGCAAACGGGCGGGTGCTGATGCCCGGCCTAATTGAGGCGCATTGGCATGCGTTCATGGCGGCGACGCCCCAGATGCTCCTGATGACCGCCGACCCCTCCTACCTTCATCTGTTGGCTGCGCGACAGGCTGAAGCGACCTTGATGAGAGGTTTCACCACTGTGCGCGACCTTGGTGGCCCGGTATTCGGGCTCAAGCGCGCCATCGACGAAGGGGTAATGCTTGGTCCGCGCATCTATCCCTCGGGCGCTTTCATCTCGCAAACCTCAGGGCATGGAGATTTTCGGTTCCCCTTCGAGGTTCCGCGCATGCTGGGCGGGCCGTTGAGCCATTCCGAGTCATGGGTGTCGCCGCGATTGCCGACAGCCCCGATGAGGTCCGCCTGCGAGCAAGAGAGCAGTTGCGGCAGGGGGCGAGCCAGATCAAGCTGATGGCGGGTGGTGGCGTCGCCTCTCCCTACAATCCGATCGAATCGACCCAGTACACCGAGCCGGAGATTCGCGCCGCGGTCGAGGCCGCCGACAATTGGGGCACTTATGTGGCCGTGCACGCGTATACGCCGCGTGCGATCCGACAAGCGCTCGCGGCCGGTGTCAAGTGCATCGAGCACGGACATTTGATCGACGAGGCTACCGCCAAGGTGCTGGCGGATGAAGGCATCTGGTGGAGCCTGCAGCCCTTTCTGGATGATGAGGACGCACCGCAGCTGGTGAACCCGGTGTCTCGCATGAAGATGCAGCAGGTGTTCGCCGGAACGGACAACGCCTACAAGCTAGCGAAGAAGTACAAAATCAAAACGGCCTTTGGTACCGACATTCTGTTCGATGCGAGGCTTGCCAGCCGTCAGGGGGCCATACTCGCCAAGATGGTCCGCTGGTACGCACCGGGCGAAGCGCTCAGGATGGCCACCGCAGACAATGGTGAGCTGATGGCACTTTCCGGGTTTATCAATCCCTATCCCGGCAAGCTTGGTGTTGTGGAAGAGGGCGCCCTCGCAGATCTGCTGCTGGTTGACGGCAATCCGTTGGAAAACATCAAGCTCATCGAAGACCCCGAGAAAAACTTTTTGGTTATTATGAAAGAAGACGTAATATACAAAATTGCACTGACCAAGTGAGGACCCTGGCAGCAAGAGCCTCAACTCTGACGTCCAAACTCCGAAAATGAAGCCCGGTCTGGTAATTGCCTAACCAGGGCTTGTTGCAGGTCCACCTTCAGGCGCGACATTTCCAGCGACGCCCACGACCAAAACCCGGGATTGTCGTTGGTCCGTCACCCGGTGTTGCGCGTCACGTCGGTATGAGCTTGCATGGGAACGGGAAGCGAGCCAATTGGAGCTTTGCGCACCCACGGGGCTGACCGGGAGACGATCCAACAATGGCGACGCTCGACGACATCGTCTCGGCGGCGGCGAAGGTCTTTCGCACCAAGGGTTATCACGCCGCCACGGTGCGCGACATCGCCGAGGAGGTCGGCATCCTCAAGGGCAGCCTCTACCACCATTTCGCGAGTAAAGAGGAGCTGCTCTACCTTGTCGTCAAGGAGCCGATCGCGGCGATGTACCGGGCGATCGCCGAGATCGCCGCTGCGGATCTGGGAGCGACGGAGAAGCTGCGTCGGGCGATCTCGGCTCATCTGGAAGCCTTCGACCGGCATTATCCCCACCTGTTTGTCTATCTTCGCGAACGCGAATCGGTGAAGCGCCGATTTCGTGAAATGATCGGCTTCTCACCCAAGGAATACTATCGCTGCTGGCAACAGATCTTGCGGGAGGGGGTGGAGAACGGCGAGTTCCGCTCCGACTTCGACATTCAAGTCACCTCGTACGGGCTCCTGGGAATGCTGAACTGGTCGTGCGAGTGGTACGATCCGCAAGGCCGCCTGAGCATTCAGGAGGTTGCGGAGGAATTTACGGCGCTGGCGCTTGCCTCCCTCGCCGCGAATGTCCCGCCCCCCGCCCGGGCGTCACACCGCCGGAGAGTCAAGGCGGCATCTGATGCGGAGCGGGTTGACAGCCCGCGCTCACGGGCCTAGCGTCGCGAAAACCAAACAAGCGTTTGGTTTTTGCGTCTCGCCGATCACGTCGCCGGGCCAGGAATGGTCGCAATTGTGCCGGCGGATGTCACGCATGCGGTGAGGCCTCTTTCGGACGGAAAGGCCATCGTCGCGGACTACCCGCTGCGCAAGGGTTTTTTGAGCGGGAGAAGATACGGAGGACAGCATGGCTCCTTCCCAAGGGGTAGCGCGCAAGGTCAAGGCAGATCCGGCAACCGATTTTGACGCGGTCATCATCGGCGCCGGCGTTTCCGGTCTCTACCAGCTCTATAAGCTGCGCGAGCTCGGTCTGAAGGTGCGGGTGTTCGAGACCGGCAGCGGCGTCGGCGGTACCTGGTACTGGAACCGCTATCCCGGCGCGCGTTTCAATTCAGAGAGCTGGACCTACGGCTACTCCTTTTCGCAGGAGCTCTTGGAGGAATGGGACTGGGAGGAGCATTTCGCCGCCCAGCCCGAAACCGAGCGCTATCTGAACCATGTTGCCGACAAGTTCGACCTGCGGCGGGACATCCAGTTCAAGAGCCGCGTCACGGCAGCGCATTATCAGGAAGATACGCGCAGCTGGGAGGTCATCCTGGAGGATGGCAGGCGTTACAGCACGCGCTTCCTGGTCACCGCCATTGGCGTGCTGTCGGCGGCGACAATGCCGCGCATTGCCGGCGTCGAGAGCTTCCGCGGCCAGTCCTGCCACACGCATTACTGGCCTAAGGAGCCTGTGAAGTTCGACGGGAAGCGCGTCGCGGTGATCGGCACGGGCGCCACCGGTGTGCAGACCATCACTGAAGTCGCCAAGACCGTCGGCCATTTGACCGTATTCCAGCGCACCCCCCAGTGGTGCGCACCCTTGCACAACGGCAGGATCGGCAAGGAAGAGATGCGCCGGATCCGGGCCAATTATCCTGAGATCTTTGAGCGCTGCCAGCAGACCTACGGCTGCTTTATCCATGCGACCGACCCGCGCGCCACCGACGAGGTAGCTCCCGAGGAGCGCGAAGCCTTCTGGGAAAAGCTTTACGGCGAGCCCGGTTTCGGCATCTGGATGGGCAATTTCCGGGATATCCTGGTCGACCGCCAGGCCAACGCGCTGATCTCGGATTTTGTCGCGCGCAAAATCCGCCAACGCGTTAAGGACCCGGTCGTTGCCGAAAAGCTGATCCCGAAGAACCACGGCTTCGGCACCCGCCGCGTACCGCTCGAGAGCGGCTATTTCGAGGTCTACAATCAGCCCAACGTCAAACTGGTCGACATCACCGAGACGCCGATCGAGCGCATCACCCCGGCCGGCCTCAAGACCATCGACGCCGAGTACGAATTCGACATTATCATCTATGCCACCGGCTTCGACGCCATCACCGGCGCCTTCGACCGCATCGACATCCGCGGCGTCGATGGGGCGTTGCTGAAGGACAAATGGCAGGACGGCCCGCAGACCTTCCTCGGCATCCTGGTGGACGGCTTCCCAAACATGCTGATGGTGATGGGCCCGCATGCCGGGCTCGGCAACTTTCCGCGTGCCGCCGAATACAGCGCCGATTGGGTAACGGGGCTTATCCGCTTCGCCCGCGACCGCGACCTGACCCGCATCGAGCCTACCGCGGCCGGTGCCGCGGCCTGGACCGACCACGTCATTGCGTCGAGCGAGGGGTTGCTGTTCACCGAGGTCGACTCGTGGATGACGGGCATCAACCGCAATGTCGAGGGCAAGCAGGTCCGCCGGATCATGCGCTACAGCGGCGGGCACCCCAAGTTCCGCGAGCGTTGCGAGGCGGTGCTGGCGGAAGGCTATCGCGAGCTCTCGTTGGCGTAGAGGCAAACCAAATGGAGCCCCCGCGAGCGGGCTGCGGCGGAATAGAGCGCTGTCATGTCGAGACTGAATGGGCGGCGTGTTTTACGTCTACCTGTTGGCCAGTAAGCCCTACGGGACGCTGTATGTCGGCGTGACCTCCGACCTCCCGAAACGGGTGTTCGAGCACAAGAGCAAGGCTGTGCCGGGCTTCACGACGCGCTACGGTGTCGACACCTTGGTCTCGTTCGAGGCGCACGACTCGGTCGAGGCCGCGATCCGCCGGGAAAAGCAAATCAAGGAATGGAAACGCGAATGGAAATTTAACCTGATCGAGCACGACAACCCACATTGGGTTGATCTCTATCGCCACCTGGCGCGGTGACCGCCATAATCGTCGTCCCGTCGGCCTTCAGCCCACGGACATAGTTCCGTGGGGCAGGCCGGGACCCAGGCTCGCCCTGGATACCGGCCTTCGCCGGTATGACAAACCCGTAAGGTCGCAAGGCGCAGCGCTGGCGTTGATGGCGGACGTACGTTCCGACCGAAGCGAAGGAAAAACTCGATGGAATACACGATCACCCCGCTGACCGCGCATACCGGCGCCGAGGTGCGCGGCATTGACCTGAACGGGGGGATCGACGGCGAAATCCGCGCCGCGCTCAACCGCGCCTTTGCCGAGCATCACGTGCTGGTGGTCCGCGGCCAGCAATTCACCCCGCCGCAGTTCATTGCCGCGGCACAGGTCTTCGGCGAACTCTTCCAGCACGACAAGCGCGAGATGCACGTGCCGGGATACCCGCAGATCTATTACGTCTCGAACGAGCAGACCGTGCCAGGCAAGCGCTACATCTCGGGCGAAACCTTCCACACCGACCATTCCAACCACCCGACACCGCCCAAGGCGACGATGCTGTTCCCGGTCTCGCTGCCGAGCCGTGGCGGCGACACCCAATACGTCAATATGCACGCGGCCTATGACGATCTGTCGGCGGCGACTAGGGAGCGCATCGACGGGCTCAAGGCGGTGCATGTTTATCTGAGCAAATACAGCCCGCGCGAATTGCGCCCGCTGAGCCAGGACAGCGCCCGCCAGGCGCCGCCGCCGGGGCTGCATCCGCTGGTCCGCACCCATCCCGAAAATGGCCGCAAGGGGCTCTATCTGAACCCGGTGCGGATCGAGGGGATCGTCGGCATGGAGGACGCCGAAGCCCTCGACCTCGTCGCCGAGCTGATGGCGCATGCGACCCAGAAGAAATACGAATACCGCCACCAATGGCACTACGGCGACTTTGTGATCTGGGACAACCGCAGCGTCATCCACAAGGCCAACCCGGACTACGATATGAACGAGCGGCGCTACCTCTACCGCCTGATGCTGAAGGGCGAGACGCCGGTCTGATCGAGGGCGGCGTGTCGCGGCAGGGGAAGGGGATTCGATGCGCCCGGCCCCCGATTTCCTGAGAATTTGCGCGACGCGATCCTGCAAAATGCTGCAAAACGAGGTCGGTCGCGTCCCACCACGACGACCCTCCCCCAGCCCCAAGCATGATCGACCGATGAAACGCGCTCTCTCGATCACTCCTCGAAATGTTCCCGCGGTATCCCGCTCTGCCTGACGATCGACAGAAGCGTGCCGATCGCGAGTTCACGGTGGTCTGGAACCGGAACAGTGATGCTGCCGGTGTCGCCGCGGCGTTGCATTACGACGTGGCTGCCGCGGCGGCGTTGCTCGACGAATCCATGCTGCTGAAGGATGCGGCACACTTCGCGTCCCGACAGGACGCGAAGTCTACCCATGCTTCGCTTCGATCCTCGTCACGAAGACTTCGGTCCGCCGCCGGCGCTTGATCTCCTCCGGATCCGCGCATTCCAGGAACAACTCGACAGCCTCCAGCAGGTTGGAGGCTGCCTCCTCGACGGTCGTTCCTTGACTGGCCACGTCGAGCTCGGGGCACAGTGCAGCGTAGAGATTTCCCTCCTTTTCGATGATCGCCGTGTACATCGTCGTCGCCATTCCGATCCTCCCGGCGGCAGCCGAGGTAGCCCGCCGACACGACACGCCATCACCATCCTGCACGCCGAGGGTATCGCACCCGACGAACTCGGACAACCCGAGAGCGGCCGGAATACATCGGCGGGCCGTCAAGGACTCCACCTGGGACCCGAGCGCTACATCTCGGGCGAGACCTTTCACACCGACCATTCCAACCACCCGACACCGCCCAAGGCGACGATGCTGTTCCCGGTCTCGCTGCCGAGCCGTGGCGGCGACACCCAATACGTCAATATGCACGCGGCCTATGACGATCTCTCGGCGACGACCAAGGAGCGCATCGACAGGCTCAAGGCGGTGCATGTTTATCTGAGCAAATACAGCCCGCGCGAATTGCGCCCGCTGAGCCAGGACAGCGCCCGCCAGGCGGCCCCCCGCCGGGGCTTCATCCGCTGGTCCGCACCCATCCCGAAAACGGCCGCAAGGGGCTCTATCTGAACCCGGTGCGGATCGAGGGGATCGTCGGCATGGCGGACGAGGAAGCGCTCGGCCTCGTCGCCGAGCTGATGACGCATGCGACCCAGAAGAAATACGAATACCGCCACCAATGGCACTACGGCGACTTTGTGATCTGGGACAACCGCAGCGTCATCCACAAGGCCAACCCCGATTACGACATGAACGAGCGGCGCTACCTCTACCGCCTGATGCTGAAGGGCGAGACGCCGGTCTGATCGAGGGCGGCGTGTCGCGGCGTGCCGCCGCACAGAGAGAGGCCGAGCCCGCTATTCATCAGCAACCCGGTCCCACGGGTTTTGCTCATTGTCGCCTCTCGTGCGGAACGTCGATTATCCGGGCGTCTTCGCCGACAGGGCTTTGCCGCCTTCGACCGGCACGCGCGGGCGCAGCAGGTTGATCCCCACCCACAAGGCCGGAATGGTGCACAGGGCCCAGCCGGCGCCGTAGCCGCCGGTCAGGCTGAGCAGCAGAGAGAAGGCGAATGGGCCCAAGAGTGCGCCGACTTGGCCAAACGACAGGACGCCGCCGGTAACCGCACCGGCGCTGCCGGCGGGTGCCAAACGCGCAGTCTCGGACAACAGAATGCCGTGCCACGACATCGCCGTGGCGCTCAGCACCGCACCCACCAGCCCCATGGCGACAATCGGCCACGCCGCGGTGAACAGGCCGGTCAGTGCGACGCTGCCCGCCATGCCTAGAGCAAGCCCGGCCATCACCAGCCGGGGTGTCACGTGGAAACTGCCGACCCAGCCCCACAGGATGCGGCACGGCACGGCGACGGCAACAACGGCGGAGAACAGAAAGCCGGCCGCGGCCAGCTCGTAGCCGAGGGCCACGAGGTAGGTGACGAAATAGGCTGTGAACACCGATTGGACGCCGTTGAATGCGAAGCAGGCGAGCGCCAGGCCGCGCAGGTCCGGGGTCTTCACAACCGACGCAATAGTGGCGGGAAAATCGGTCAACCGGAAGCGTCGCGAGGGCACGCGGTCATCGTCGAACCGGGTCCGCAACGGCTGCAGCACCGCCGCGAACACGACGCAAGCCGCCGCTACAGCCAGCACCGCGCCGCGCCACCCTAGAGCGGTCGCCATCGCCGGACCCAGAAAGCCACAGATCAGCAAACCCGCGGGTACAGCGGTCTGCTTGATCGAAAATATCAGCGGCGCCAAGCGGGCCGGCGAAACCCGGTAAAGCAATTGCGAGCTGGTCGGGGTCGAAACCGCGGCACCACCGCCGCCGATGATCGCCGAGGCGCCGAGGCCGGGTAGCGACCCCTCAGCCGCCACCGCCATGCCGCCGCCGAGAAGCACCAGAGCGACCTGGCTCATCCGCAGCGCGCCGTACCGGACGATAAAGCTGCCGCAACCCATTTGCACTACCAGCGAGGCGGCGGCGGAGACACCGTAATAGACGCCAACCCAGGCGGGATCGGCATGCAACTCGACGATGACCAGCGGCGCCAGCACCGCAGGGAGCACCTTGCCGACCGACGCGAACATTTGTTGCAGGAACATCGCCGCGAGGGCGATCAGCATGCGGGACAAAATGAGTGTTCCCACTCGGACAGACAGCAACGAGGTGGGGCAGCCTCGCGCCGCGCGCACGATGGGTCAACTGACCCGCTAAGTCGAGTGGCTCGGCTGAGAAGACGTTGAGCTCCGCCAAATAGGTGTCTCCGCTTTGGCTGGCGCCACCAAAGCCGACGCGATCTCGGCAATCCGTTGCCGGCTCCCGATCCTGCTAAGATCGGCCGCTGTGCTTAACCACGAAATTGGTGCTCGCCGATGACCTCCACCTCTGACCGTCCCGGTATGCCGGGGCATTTCGGGATTCGTATTGTCGATGCCGACAAGGAGAAGCTGATCGGCGAACTCGATGCCGATGATCGGCATCTCAACAACAGCGGTCATGTGCATGGCGGTGCGCTGGCGGCGTTCGCCGACGATCTCGGCGGAGCATTGGCCGGGCTCAACGTCGCGCCGGGTTTTCGGACAACTACGATCGAGTCGAAGACGAATATTTTTCGCGCCTGCGGACCCGAGCGGCTCACCGGCGTTGCTGTGCCGGTCCATGTCGGGCAGCGCACGATCGTCCTGCAAACCTCGATTTATCGTGCCGACGGAAAGCTTGCCGCAATGATGATTTAAACGCAGATGGTGCTCCCGCGGACGTCGACCCAACCCACGGGTGAGGACGTCTTGCCGAAAACTTGCCAGTGAAATTTTCCGCAAACGCCTTTACTTACCCTCTCCCCCCGCCGGCGGGGGGAGAGGGTAAGGTGAGGGCGCCGGCGAACCGGTTCGCGTCACGGCCCACCTCACCCTCCCGCTGCGCGGGCCCCTCCCTCTCCCCCCTAAAGGGCGGAGAGGGGCTCTTGCACACCCGATGACCGAAGATGTGCCGTTGAGCGGAACGGTAAGCTTGCAATCCCGGTCTCGTTGCCGAGCCGCGGCGGCGACACCTAATACGTCAACAAGCACGCGGCCTATGGGGGGCATCCGCTGGTCCGCACCCATCCCGAAAACGGCCGCAAGGCGCTCTATCTGAGCCCGGTGCGCATCGAGGGGATCATCGGCATGGCGGACGAGGAAGCGCTCGCCTCGTCGCCGGGCTGATGGCGCATGCGATCCAGAAGAAATACGAATACCTTCACCAATGGCGCTACGGCGACTTTGTGATTTGGGACAACCGCAGCGTCATCCACAAGGCCAACCCGGATTACGACATGAACGAGCGGTACTACCTCTACCGCCTGATGCTGAAGGGCGAGATGCCGGTCTGATGGAGCGAGCGGGCATAGCCACTCGGCAGAGGGAAGGGTTCAAGCCCCTCGGCCCACGAACAATTTCGGGCAAGCCGAACCCCAACCCAACCCTGGTTTCCGCAAAACGCTCATTCTAGAAAACTGTTTTCGATCGTTCCATTTGGGGACGGCCGCGTCCTGCGATTCCGGTGGTGCGTTTTTCTTAAATTTCGCAACAGGCGACGGGCTTCTCGCCCAGTCAAAAAAAACGCGAAACTGCGGTTCAGAAAATTACCCTAGGGGTAGCGATCTCAACTTGACTAGTGTCACTGGGGGACGCGTGCGAGATGAACCGCTCGTGTGGCAATTGAACCGAGAACAAGATCGCGCAAGGGACCGAAACCTCGGATTCCCATTACGATCTGATTGGCTTTGACTTGGTTAGCAATCCTGTTGATTGTCTTGGCGATGGAACCGAACTCAGAATGGGTGTCAAACTTTACATGTGCGTTACGGCACAACCGAACCGCTTTGCGAAGTGCTTTTTTTTTTGCGCGTTGACGGCAGCAACCGGACTTCCCGTCGCTCAGGTCAGGCGATCTTTAAGCGTCATTGCCCCATACGAGGAACAAACCAATGTCGCCAGGCTTGCCACTAGGGAAATCGAGCACTCGTGCGGTTAGATGAAAGCCTCGCGGCTTCAACTCGCGTTCCCAATCTAGATAAATCTCGGCAGCCTCTTCGGCCAGTCGGGCAACGGGGCGTTAATTGCCCGCCCCTTATCGGTGCACAAAGCGCCAGGGAAGCGGAGCAGCATAAACTCTTTCTCGCCGTGCTCGGCCGCCTTGCGGGCCCGGTGGATAATCGCCTTCCAATTTCCATTAGTGATGTGCTGCTCAATAAGCTCTTTGACCTTTTGCTGACGTTGTTTTGCTGCGGCCCGGTTCGCCTGATCTCGGCGCTCAACCTTCTGACGCTCGAAGGCGGCGACCATTCGTTGGAAATCAGTGACCGACAGAGCCTCCTCTGAGTCTCCATGGGAGGCAGGGATGGCGGCCGCTTGGGTCGTGTCTCGATGTCGGAGGAAATGCGCATCGATCGCGGACATAGCTTCCGCGAGCAGGTTCCGTGCTCGAGAGATATGTTCCGGACTCCGCTGCTCCGCCCGTTCGGCGGCAAGAGCCCGCAACAAGTCTGCACGACTTACGATGCCGACCAAATGCCCGTCCCGCACTACTGGTACCCGCTTGATGTGATGCGTCGCCAAGAGCTGCGCGACTTCTCCAATGTCCGTTTTTTCAGTGATCCTGACCACTGGGGCAGACATCACGTCGCGCGCGGTGAACTGCGGGCGGCGCAATGTCGCTAAAAAATCCGGATGAAGCGCCTCGCCTTCGGCAATCAGAGACAACCACCAGTCACGCCGCTCCTCCCGGTCGGCATCGCTGCGGCCGATGATGTCCCCTTCGCTGACCATTCCGATCACCATTCCCGAACTATCAACAACCGGCACCGCGCTGATCTTATGCTCGAGAAGCCGTTGCGCGATTTCGGGGGTAGAGGTCTCGGGCGAAACCGTTACCACATTCGTTGTCATGATCTCCTGCGCCTGCATGCCCGCACCTATTCTTGGAAGCGTGGAATGGTACGATTAAAGATCAGCCGACGTTCACGCGCTACTCTCACCTCCTTAATGCTGTGAGCCGCGAAATCGTGCTCTTGCTCACGGCCGTATCTGCGCGCGAGTTCAATCAATATGTCGGGGTTCTGCGACACGCGACAATTTCGATTTTTGCCGCATAATGTCTATTATGGCAACGCCGCCGCAAGGCTGATCGAACTCGTCAGCGATGAGGCGGAGGACCGGCGCGGGCCGCTGTGTAATCTATGAGTGCGGTAGGATGGGTTGAGCGCAGCGAAACCCGTCACTTTTTGCCGAATGAGCCCGCGTCATCGCCGGGGTCGCCGGCCCAATCCACCGGGTAGGCACCCAGGCGCACCCAGCAGCCGAACGAGGAAATGGCCAGTCGCGCACGCGGACCGCGTAGCCGTGCTTCACCGGATTGAAGTGGACGTAATCGACGTGCTGGGCAAAATCGTACCCGTCGCGCAGCGCGTGCTCCCAATACCGCCGCTGCCAAATCCCGCGCTCGGCTTTGGCGGCGCGGCCGGCGGAGACGCGTTCGCCGCGGGGCAGGCCATGCGAGAAGCCGCTTTTGATCAAGCGCCACCGCTTGGCGAAATCCGCATCGCCTTCCGGCAGGGTCCAGGCCGCGTGCAGGTGATCCGGCAAGACGACGGCGGCTTCGATCGTGAAGGGGTGCCGGGTGCGCACGTGACGAAACACGCCGCGCAGCAAGCCGATATGGCCGTCAACGGCGCCTGCCGGCGATCGGCCAGATTGACCGTGAAGAAATAACTGCCTCCCGGCACGAAATTCCGCCGATAGTTCACCATCCTGTACCGCTCTGGCCGATCCGATGGGTTTCGCTGCGCTCAACCCATCCTACCGTTGTTGTGTATTCTGCCTTGCGTGATGTCAAATCCGGGTAAAGACACGACACTTGACGCTGCTGCTTGCCCTTTAAATAATAGGTGTAATTGCTTATTTAGCCATCACGGGTTCCACCGATCGCGCCGCCTGGGGGTGCGTTGCGGATCGAATGACGGAGATAGCGATGAGTGATTTGATTTTACCAAAGCCGCCGGAGCGGCCGCGTGGGCAGCCGTTCGAAAAGGGCCGATCGGGCAACCCCGGCGGCCGGCGGCGGAGTTGGCGATGCCTGATCTCGACCTGATAAAACAGGATGAACAGGTGAGCGGGACCGGCGCGGGGGGGGGGTCGCTAGTGCACCGAATCATTCAGTCGATGCAGCTCGACATCCCCTCCGCGCTTTCCCGGCGAAGGCCCGGGATCCACTTTCGCCGTGGGCACCGGCTTCCGCCGGTGTAGCGGGATTTGTTGTGAGCGAGGGCTCGCCGTTGCCCGGTGAATCGTATGAATGACTCGGAACACTAGGAGGTTGGTCGGGCAATACCGCCGGCCTGCCGCGCGGCTGGTGTCGACACTCTCGTCCGGGCGATCGAAACCACCAAGAAGGATGGCTCTCGTCTCAATCTGCTAGAGATTTTGCGGGCGGGCGATAACGATGATGAAAATTACGAGGGTGATGCCGAGGGAGGCGATTATGAAGAAGTTGGCAAATATGAAGAAACCGCGGATTGCCAATCGTAGGGGTGCGAACTACTCGCCCTTTGCTCCGTCATGCCCGCGAAGGGAGCTGTCAGGAAATTGACCGACGTACCAAAATTAGGGGTGGTGCGTGCTTCGAGACGCGCCCTGTTGGGCGCTCCTCAGCATGAGGTAATCCTTTGATAGCATTAGGAAAACTCCTCATCCTGAGAGCTTGTGAATGAGTCCCGACAATCCGATCAAATATCGCTTCCCCGGCGAAGGCCGGGGCCCATGTCACCGCAGCACGAGCCGTCAGGATCCGCCAGCCATTGGTAATACGTGAAAAGTTCGAGTTGGTGGAAAGATGGGTCCCGGCCTTCGCCGGGAAGCGACCAAAAATATGCGTGAACCCCAATTCTTTACACAGGCTCAGCATGAGGTAATCCTTTGATGACATTAGGAAAACTCCTCACCCTGAGAGCTTGTGAATGAGTTCCCGACAATCCGATCAAATATCGCTTCCCCGGCGAAGGCCGGGGCCCATGTCACCGCAGCACGAGCCGTCAGGATCCGCCAGTCATTGGTAATACGTGAAAAGTTCGAGTTGGTGGAAAGATGGGTCCCGGCCTTCGCCGGGAAAGCGACCAAAAATATGCGTCAACCCCAATTCTTTACACAGGCTCAGCATGAGGTAATCCTTTGATGACATTAGGGAAAACGCATCATCCTGAGAGCTTGTGAATGAATCCCGACAATCCTATCAAATATCGCTTCCCCGGCGAAGGCCGGGGCCCGTGTCACCGCAGCACGAGCCGGTCAGGATCCGCAAGTCATTGGTAATACGTGAAAAGTTCGAGTTGGTGGAAGGATGGGTCCCGGCCTTTGCCGGGAAAGCGACCAAAAGTAGATGGGAGGTTTTGCTGCAGATTTGCTGTAGGTGCAGCCATTGGCAACAATCGGTTCAATTGATGATTGCAAGTTTGGAAGCGGCCGGCGGCACCCCTAGGTCATCAGGACAGCTTCTTGGTCATGTAGAACCGCGTATGACCCGGCGGCTCGCATTCGATCCGGGCGGCGATCTCCCAACCCTGCTTCAAATAAAAACCCGGCGCCTGAAAGTGGAGTGTGGACAGCACCGCGCGCGTGCAGCCGCGGCGCCGGCCCTCTTCCTCTGCCATGGCGAGGATCCGACTACCGAGGCGGCCGCGCCGCAATCCCGCCGGCAGGAAAAACGTATCCACCCGCAACAGGCCGAGCGAGGTACGGCCGAGCAGACCGCCGACAACCGTGTTGGTTTCGGGAGCGCGAGCGAGGATGGCGAGCGGGCGCCCGTCCCAAGATCCCGCCTGCGCCTCGTTATAGGCGCGCAATCCGTCCGTGATCACCGCACGTTCGTCGTCGTCCGGCGCATCGGTCAGCGTGATCGTGGTCTCAGCTCGATTGGCCATTCCGTGTCACATCACATCATCAGGCGTGGAACCCTGATAAACCATCGGGATCGATCGGAGCAATTCATGATCGCAGACGCGCTAACCGGCAGCCCTGGGTGACACGGGTCGGGCTTGACAGTCCGCGGCTCGCGGCATAGCGTCGCGGAAACCAAACGAGCGTTTGGTTTCGAGTTCCGTCACTGACCCGAAAGGAGCTGGGTTATGGGTCGCGCTTACAACGTCATCGATGCCGACGGTCACATTCTCGAGCCACTCGATCTCTGGGACAAATACATCGATCCCAAATTCCGCGACCGGGCGCCGCGGATCGTCAAGCAAGAGAACGGCAAGGAGCGGCTCGTCATCGAGGAGCACGCGGTCGGCGATGGCCAGCGCGGCATCGGGCGGATTGGTGCTGTCGGCGCGCGGCAAGGCATCGTCGACGACACGATGGAGTATAAGGACGGAAAGCCGGGCGGGTTCGACCCGCACAAGCGCATCCCCGACATGGATGCCGACGGCATCGACGCCGCCTTCCTCTACCCGAGCCTTGGTCTCTTCTCCGGCGCCATCCACGAGCCGCAGCTCGCCGCCGCGACGTGCCGCGCCTATAACCGCTGGCTCGCCGATTACTGCAAGCCTTATCCCGACCGCCTCTTCGGCGTCGCGATGCTGCCGTTGCAGTCGGTCGACCTCGCCATCGCCGAGATGCGGTTTGCCAAGAAGGAGCTGGGCTTCCGGGGCGGCTTCATCCGGCCGAACCCGTACAACAACAAGATGATCCATCACCCCGACTACGAACCGTTCTGGGCCGCGGCCGAGGATCTCGACTTCTCGATCGGCTTCCACGAGGGGGCCTCGAGCGGCATGCCGACGGTCGGCGTCGACCGCTTCGAGGGCCGCGGCGCCCGCCACATCATTTCGCATACGATGGAAATGATGCTGGCCTGCATGAGCGTGATCTGGGGCGGGGTGTGCGAGCGCCATCCGAAGATCCGCATCGCGTTCCTCGAATCGGGCGGCGGGTGGATAGCGCCCTGGCTCGACCGCATGGACCGCCATTTCGACGACCAGGGCTTCAACGATTCCGGTCTGACGACGCGGCCGAGCGAGCTCTTCCAGCGCAATTGCTGGATCTCGTTCGAGCCGGTCGAGGGCAGCATCAAGGCGTTGGCCGACTATATCGGCCCGCACAAGATCCTGTGGGCGACCGACTACCCGCACCCCGACGGCTTCTTCCCGGGCGCCCCGAAGATGATCATGGATCGCATGGAAGGGCTCTCGAAGGAGACCAAGCACCAGGTCATGGCCGGGGGTGCGATGGGGTTGTACGGGCTCAACTGACCCTCACCCACCAAGCCCTGTGGGCTTGGTCCCCCCTCTCCCGCACTGCGGGAGAGGGTGCTGAGCGCAGCGAAGCGGGTGAGGGCCTACGTCACGAGGAGGGAGGTTATGGGCATCGCAATTCAAGACGACATGTTCACGCCGGCCGTCATCGCCGATCCCTATACCTATTACGGGCGGCTGCGCGACGAGGATCCGGTTCACTGGAACGATACCTACGGGTTATGGGTCATCACGCGGCATGACGACGTGACTTGGATGACCCGGCATAACGAGTTGTTCTCGTCGGCCGTCTTCAAGAACGACCCCAGGCCTGCCTATCCGGCGATCGACGAGTCGGATCTCGGCCTCTACGAGTATGTCCGGAATTACCAGGGCGACCAGTTCATTCAGCACGATCGCCCCGAGCATCTGGACATGCGCAAGATCGTGCATGGCTACTTCACGCCCAAAGCGATGGAAGCCTGGCGCCCGTTTGTCGTCGAACGCTGTCGAAGGAGCTGCTCGACGCGGCCGAGGAAAAGGGCAGCATGGATGTGATGCGGGATCTGGCGACCCCGCTGCCGGTGCTGGTGATCGCCCAGATGATGGGCGTGCCCGCGGAGGATCGGCCCTATGTCCGCGAGCTCGCCGAGAAGCTCCTCTACATCGGCCGCGGCGAGCACGACCGCATGCCGATCCTGACCGACGGCATGAAAGGGATGGTTGAATACGTCTCCCCGCTCGTCGACGAACGCCTGGTCAGGCCGGGCGACGATTTCATCTCGGTGCTGGCGAGCGGCGAGAAGAAGGGTGTGTTCACACGGCATCAGGTGCTGGTCAACACCTCGCTCTTACTGCTGGCCGGCCACGAGACGACGATCAACCTGTTGTGCAACGGCACGTTGGCCTTCATCCAGCATCCCGACCAATGGGCTCTCTACAAGAAGGATCCGGCGGGCCGGGCCAAGTGGGCGACCGAGGAGTGCCTGCGCTATGACGCGCCGGTCAAGTCGATCCAGCGGCTCGCCTCGCAGGATATCGAGATGCGCGGCAAGGTGATGGAAAAGAACGACCGCATCCGCTGGTTCATCTCCTCCGCCAATCGCGATCCCAATGTATTCGCCGACCCCGAGAAGTTCGACATCACGCGGCAGCCGAACCCGCACGTGGCCTTTGGAAACGGCGTTCATCACTGCCTGGGCGCGACCCTGGCGCGGGTCGAGGGCCAGGAGGTGTTCAAGGCCCTGGCGGAGCGTTTCCCCAGCTTGGAGGTCGCGACGAAGGAACTGGAGTATCACCCCAGCGTCACCTTCCGGTCGCTGAAATCGCTGCCGGTCACCTGGCAATAGGGGCCGGTCGGTGGCTCGCAAGCTGCGCATCCGGGTGGATCACGACGTCTGCGTCGGGAACGCCATGTGCGAGACGATCGCCCCCAAGGTGTTTCGCCTCAATGACAACCGCCAGTCGGAAGCCGTCGACCCCGCCGCCGACACGGTCGAGAAGATCTTGGAGGCGGCCGAGAACTGCCCGGTCAGCGCAATCTTCGTCGAGGACGCCGAGACCGGGGAGCAATTGTTCCCCTAGCCCCCACGCATTCCTCCCCCGCTTGCGGTCGCTTGCGGGGGAGGGGATTGAGAGAGGTCAGACGACCGGCGAACGGCCGCCGTCGACGTTGATGGCGCAGCCGGTCACATAGGAGGCGGCGTCCGAGGCGAGGAAGGTCGCAACGCTCGCGAATTCCTCGGCCCGGCCCATGCGGCCCAGCGGCACGGCCTTTCCAGCCTCCGCGACATACTGCTCGAAGCTCACATTCGGCCGTTCGCGATCGTAGCGCCGCTTGATCTGGTCGGACACGATGACCCCGACATGCAATGAGTTGACGAGAACATTATAGGGCGCCCCCTCCTGCGACAGGGCCTTGGTAAACGCCATCTGCGCGGCACGGCTGACCGAGGTCGGTGCGCTGTCGGCCCCCGGCGCTTTCGCGCCGATGTTGAGCACACTAATGATCCGACCCCAGCGGCGCTCTTTCATCTGCGGCAGGACCAGCCGGCAGAAGCGGATCTGCGCGAAGAGTTTGAGGTCGAGGTCGGCCTGCCACATCTCGTCGGTCAAGGTTTCGGACGGGCCGCGCGTCGACTGGCCTGCATTGTTGACGTAGATGTCGATCTTGCCGAGTTCGGACATGATCTGGTCGTAGGCGCGGCGGATGTCGGCGGCCTTCGCGACATCGCAACTGATCGCCGAGACCTTGCGGCCCGGAGCGCCGGATTGAATCTCGGCCTTGGCTTCGGCGAGCGTGCCGGGATCGCGCGCCAGGATCGCGACGTCCGCTCCCGATTTGGCGTATTCCTCGGCGATTGCGAGCCCGAGCCCCTTGCTGCCGCCGGTGATCACCGCGCTCTTTCCATCCAGTCTGACGTCCATGCTTGTCTCCTTCCCCAGGGTTGCGTCGCATCGTGCGGTCATCTTATCGATCTCCCGCAAGTCCGCTCGTGTCAATGCTCGACCCGCCGCGTACCACTCAACCCGTGGTGTCGTTCACTCGGTCGGAAAGATCCGCGGCTCGCTTGACGAATTCGAGCGGGCCGGAGAAGTCGAACGCGTTATAGACCGCGTTCAGGTGATTGAAGTGAGGCGCCTGGGCGAACTGGACGAAAGTCAGCCGGTGCCCGGCGTAATCGGAGTTGAGCAGGTCGCGGGCGAAGGCCAGGAGCTTGCGCCTGTCCGCGGCGACCCAGTTGTCGTTGAGCGTGTAGAATTTCTCCAGCCACTGGCTCGCTCCGGGGGCGGCAAAGGAGGCGGCGCTCGGCGTTACGCAGATCTGGCCGCCGCACAACTCACGGGCGATATGCATCATTCGCGGCAGGTTCGAGCAGGCGTGGACGCGGCCGGCATATAGCAGCGACTGGTGCGGCATCATCAGCCCGCCCGGGCTCCTCTGCGCCTCGGCGATGGACGCGATCAGATGGGCGTTGATGCCCTCGCGATAGCAGACGAGATCGGCGAGCTTCTCGCGTACCGCCGGCAGTTTATCGAGGCCGGTCTGCCGCACGTTCCACAACACCGCCCCGATCATCAGATCGGCCGTGTAGAGGATGCGCAGCACATAAGGGAAGGCCGAATAGCGGTGCAGGGTGCCGCGTATGAAGGAGGCGGCGCGGGTGTGACGGTAAAAGAACACGTCCTCCCAAGGGACCAGCACATCGTCGAGGACGACCAGCGTGTCGATTTCGTCGAAGCAGTTGGCGAGCGGGTAATCGGCGGCATCGGCACGGCCGGCAAAGCCCGAGCGGCAGAGGTGCTTGACGCCTCTCGCGCCCATCCTGACGATGCAGCCGACGGCGTAATCCGACAATTGCTCGTCGGACCAGGGGCCGAGCGTCGGTTTCAAAAACGCTTGGTCGGCATAGGAAGCGGCGGTCTCATACTTGGCGCCGCGCAGCACGATCCCGGCATCGGTCTCCTTGGCTACATGCACCATCATGTCCGGGTCCTGGTCCTGCGGTCGTTTGGAGCGGTCGCCCTTGGGATCGGTGTTGGCCGAGACGTGAAAAACATCCTGTCGCAGCACCCGGTGGATGTGCCGGTCGATATTGTCGCCAAAGCGCGGGTCGATCTCGTTCAGCACGTCGCGGCCGTCGAAGAGCGACCACATCTCGCCGACCGTCTCGTCGCCGACTCGGGTCAGGATGCCACGGATGTCTTTGAGATAGGCATCGACGGCGCGCCACTTTTCGTGCCAATGCGCCTTTTCGGTCGGCGGCCGCAGCAAGATCGGGAAGCGGTCGCCGCCCTCCTCGTAGCTCATGGTGTTGGCCCAGGCCGCCTCGTGGGCCATGTCGTACATGCGAGCCTTGTGGTCGACGACAGGCTTGAAGGCGGGGTGGGTCGTCACGTCCTTTACGCGCTCGCCATCGATCCACACCTCGCGGCCGTCGCGCAGCCCGGCGCGATATTCCTCTCCTGTTCGGATCATGCCTACCCTCGCCGATCAGCCGAGGGTATGGTAACCGGGCTCGGGCGGGCGGTAAAACGCGCAAAATCACCATGGATGCGCGCTGCTCGACCCAGTGCACCAAGGCCATCAGCGGATGATCCTCACGCCGATAACGCCAAGCGAACTGGCGGATGCGCTGGACCGCTTCGAGGCCCTTCTCTCCGACGACTTCGCTCGCATGGTGTTTCGGGGAATTCGCGCGACCTCGCCGGACCGCGCCGTCGGAGAAGTGGCCGAGCAGCATCGTGTCGCGGCGCTCGGGGTTGCCCGCGCCTTCGGCATGCCGATCCATCCCGAAGGCACCCATTGCCTCTTCAATTGGGACGGCGTGGCGCTCTCCCCGGCGACCGAGGCTTATGTAATTTTGCACGAGGTCGCCCACTTCGCGTTGGCCCCGGCCGGGCGACGCGGGCTCGTCGAGTTCGGGCTCGGGCCTGGTCCCGATACCATCGATCGTGTCGCAGCCGAGCGCGCTGCGGTCCTGGCGCCGCTGGAGCGCGAGAAGGACGAGGCGGCGGCCTCGTTGCTCGGAGTCATTTGGGAGGCAAGGCTCGGTCAGCCGGCATTGGCCTCCTTCCTCGATCAGAACTGGCTGGAAGGGCTCGACCGTTCCGCGCCGGCGCATTTCACGTCGGTGCTCGAAGCATTGCGCCGCCGAGGAATGTTCAGCGCGGTCGGAGCGCCTGTTGCTTCCATAGCTCCCAAGGGCGGTTGAGAACCAGGTTGTTGGTCGCGGTAGCCTTAGCCGCCTCCTCGGCATTGAGAAAGGCAACCTCGCCCCCACCCAACCGCAATGCCTCAGCTTGAAGCTTGGCGTTGATCTCGGTGTAGATGGCGCGGAAGACGACTTGCTGTAGCGAATCGCCGACGACGACATTGCCGTGGCCGCGCATCAGCACAACCGCCGATCGGCCGAGCGTGCGGGCAACAGCGGCACCGAGCTCGGGGTCGCGGATCAGCATGTCGGTCGCTGGGCCGCCGGCTTCGCGGATTTCGAAGATCGGGACGCCGGCACCGAGGAACGAGCTCATATGGTAGATCGGCCGCAAGGGCACCGTGGTGGCGCCGAACGGAATGATCGACGGCGAATGGCTGTGCACAACGGCGTTGATGTCGGGATAGGCCCTATAGATTTCGCTGTGGATGAACCGCTCGACGTAAAGGGTACGACCCCGCGGCTCGAGGGCGTCGCCGCCAAGATCGAATTCCAGGAGGTCTTCCGAGGTGACCAAGCCCGGCGCCATGCTGCGCGCCAGCAGAAAGCGACCCGGGTCCGTCTGATGCCGCACGCTGACATGGCCGAAACCATCGACCACATTTTGGTCGGAGAGGATGCGGTTGGCGGCAACGAGATCGTCGATGAGATCCCGCTGCGGCGCCGCCTTTGACTTCGAGGCTGTCGCCTCGGCCATTTCCAGTACTGCTGCGGCGCCGGCGAGCAAGAAAGCGCCGAGCAGAGGGGTCGATTTGCGCATGCGTCCTCCCGATCCGATTTCCGCGCACTGTCGCCGCTCGGGACGCCTCCGGCAAGATTGACACTCGCCGACGCTTCGGGATTTGATCCCCGCCGGTGCCCAAGCGACGGAGGAGGCAATGGAAAAACGCACACTCGGCCGAACCGGGCTCGGGGTTTCGCTCCTCGGCTTTGGTTGCGGCGCGGTCGGCGGGCTGATGGTGCGGGGTGACCGCTCTGACCAGGAGCGGGCGGTCGCCCGAGCGCTCGAACTCGGCATCAACTATTTCGATACCGCAGCGATGTACGGGAATGGTGAATCCGAGCGCAATCTCGGGCGCGTCATAAAAAGTCTTAAACCCGACATCTTCGTCGGCACCAAAGTCCGCGTTCCGGACGGCGAGCGCGGCCGAGCCGCCGCAGCGGTCGCTGCCTCGCTAGAGGCGAGCCTGGACCGCCTGCAGCTCGACCGCGTCGACCTCTTTCAGCTGCACAATCACGTCACAGAAGACGGCAGCGACAGCGGGTTTACCCCCGAGGTTGTGCTCGGCGAGATCGTCCCGGCCTTCGAAAGATTGCGGAGCCAGGGCAAGATCCGCTTTTTTGGCATCACCGCGGTCGGCGACACTTCGGCACTGCATCGGGTGGTCGATGCGCGAGCCTTAGACACCGCACAGGTGAGCTACAACATGCTCAATCCGAGCGCGGGAGCGGTGGTTCCCCCCGGTTATCCCGCGCATGACTACGGCAATCTGCTGGCCCACGCCAAGGCTGCGAACATGGGCGCGATCAACATCCGGGTGCTCGCCGCCGGAGCAGTAAGCGGGACCGAAGCCCGCCACCCGCTCGGTTCGCCCAGCGTGGAACCGATCGGTTCCGGCGGCAGCTATCGCACGGATGTCGATCGGGCTAAGAGAATCGAACCGCTTATCCGCAACGGCCATGCCGAGAGCCTGGTCGATGCGGCGTTGCGCTTTGCGATCGCCAATGACGCGATTTCGACGGTACTGGTCGGTTTTTCGACGCTCGACCAGCTCGAATATGCCGCAAGCACGATCAATAAGGGGCCGCTGTCGCGCGCCGCCCTCGATCAGCTTGCCGACCTGCAGCGATCCTTCGCGGGCGAGCCGCGTTGACTTGGCGCCCCGGGCGGCGCTGAAGGCAATGGTCGAGCCTACGGAACGGATTCGTCCGAATAGACGCCCCAGACTTCGCCACGCTGGAGCCAGCCGGTAATCTCGGCGGCTTCAATACGGCACCACGCGCCGCGGCATTCGACCAGACGCGCGAAGACGCCGGGCTCGGCGCGGGCAATGACCTCGGAGGCCGAGTCGGGCTGCCGATGGAGCGCTCGGATGCCGCCTTTGACGACGACAGCGCGCTTGCCGGTCAGCAGGCGCTCGTGCACCCAGCCCTCAGTTCCTTGCCAGTCGCGAATCATCCGCCAGTGTTCGAATACTCGGATGATTTCGACGGGCATTTCCTTTCGAGTAAGCACCCACTGAATGGGGTAGGTCTCTCCGGGTCCAACCCGCAAATTCACCTGATCCGAGCGCAAGCTGACGAAACGCGGCAGCCTTGTGCCCGGCTCGCTTTCTGCTGCCGTGGCGGGCGGCATCATCGTGACGACCGCGGCCGCCAAATATGCCGCGAGGCGGCGACCCGCGTGTCGCCTGGGCATCTCAGCCTACCTCTTGCTGATCCGAGAACCGCCTCGCTCCGGCATGCGGTCGAGACGGCCATTAGTGATCCTCACCCGTAATCTCCCGGATCCGATCGAGAGACCCGAATGATGGACGGTTTTGCCCGCCGTCTCAACCTCGACGGCAAACCGCTGGGCAAGTGAAAGTCGACCGCCGCGGTCGCCGCGTGCGAAGTGCTCGCGCCGACCGTCACCGACCGAATCGATGGCGAGGTGCGCACTGCTGCGGGACCGCATTCAAGCGGATCGCCGCCTTGTAGGTGAAGCTCGAATTGCGGGCGATGACGAAGAGCCAGCGGATGCGGGAGAGCGCGGTGATGATCGCCTCGACCATGCCGTCGACGAAATATTCCTGCTCGGGGTCGCCGCTCATATTGGCGAAGGGCAGCACCGCGATCGACGGCTTGTCGGGGAGCGGCAGTGGCCGGCTGCCCTCACCCGCCTCACGCCTCTGGCGCTCGGCCCCCTCTCCCGCATTGCGGGAGAGGGGGGGACCCCGGCGCATCTGCGGCGGGGTGGGTGAGGGCAGCGCGGACCCGGTAGACCCGCACCGGCCGGGCGATATTTTTGACCTGCTGCTCGCCCAGATCCTCGAAGAGAAAGGGCAGCCGGTCGCGCACATGGTCATGGAGAGTATTGGAGACGAGCACCCCGCCGGGATCGGCCAGGGTCTCGATCCGGGCGGCGATGTTGACGCCGTCGCCGTAGAGGTCACCGCCCTCGACGATCACATCACCGAGATTGATGCCCACGCGCAACTCGATGCGGCTCTCCGCCGCGACACCGGTGTTCCGCTCGGGCATCCCCTGCTTGCACCTCGGCGGCGCAGCGCACCGCATCGACGACGCTGGCAAATTCCACCAGCAACCCGTCGCCGGTGGTCTTGACGATGCGCCGGTGATGCTCGGCGATCTTCGGATCGACGAACTCGCGCAGCGCCTTGAGGCGTTCGAGCGTGCCTTCCTCATCCGCCCCCATCAGCCGCCAATACCCCGCCACGTCGGCGGCGAGGATCGCGGCGAGACGGCGGTTGGAGGTCATCTTCACCTAAAAACTTGGTTGACACGGCGAAATTAACCCAAAATCGCCGCTCTTTCCCCACGCCTTCTTCGCGGTTGATCTTGGACGCTGACGACGAGGATCTTGCCGAGCGCTCGCAAAGCTTGGTCGATCTGCTCGATCTTCGAGCGGTGGCGCAGATCGAGCAGCCGATCGATCTGCGGTCCGTGCCAGCCGAGCTGGCGCCCGAGCTCGGCTTTGCCGATGCCGGCCTCGCACATGGCCTGATAGAGGCCAACCTTGGCGACAGTCAGCGGGGGCAGGGCCGCCGCCTTCCGTCCGCGCAACGGCGAGGGTGACGGAATCTGCTCATGCCGCGCTATGCGTGCTGCCAAGGCCTCCTCGATCGCATCGCTGGCGCGCTGCAACACATCCTCCTCGTCCTCGCCGAAGGTGGTCACTTCGGGAAGGTCGGGGCAGGTGACGAGCAGCGTCTGGTTGTCGTCGGGTTCCATGACGAGCGGATAATCCACTCAGCACTCCTCAATCCAGGCCGAGATCCTTCTTGATCTTGCGAACCAGCCCACTCCCCAGCTCCCTGTTACTGCCATGCATTGGCAGCTGAGACCGGCGGTCGCCACGAATCACGGTGAGGTGACCGCTGCCGCCTTTATGGCTCTCGAAACTACAGCCTTGCCGCGCCAGCCACCGCCTGAATTCGCGAGCCGTCACGCGGCCAACATTGTGTCACCCGCATCCCAGGCAACAGAAATGTTGTAGTCAGCCTGTCTCGCTCGGCGCCAGGCGCAGGCCCGACAGCAACAGCTCGCGATCCTCGAGAGCGGCGATCAGCGCCCCGCTGCGCCGCAGCTCGCGCCGCGCCTATCCAGCGAAAAATCTTCGAAGGAGTAGAGCAACATGGTGCTCCGCTCACCGGCGGCGAGGGCCCAATCAGCACGTCAGCCAGCCTGACATTGAGAACCATGCCGGTCAAGGTAATCACTTTGCAGTCCCCGGGCCCCTCGTTTCGCGCCTGATCGATCAGAAAATCTCATTTGTTCTTTGACAAAATGACAAGTATATGCTATTACAGCAATATGTCTAATCCGTTAACTTGAAGATTGGACAGAGGGTTTGTCGCGCGCAGACAGGCGCATCCTCCGAGATTGGCTTTTCAGATTTTAGGGCGGCTTTCCCTGACGCGGGTGCGGGATTGTCATTACAAGAGTTGGCGATGCCTGATCTCGACCTGATAAAACAGGCGGAACAGGCGGAACAGGCGGTGCGGGGCTGGCGCGGCCGGTTTGCCATAGGCCGCAACGTCGTCAGGTCCGTTGCCTCACCGTCGCGGGCGGTTGGCGACGTAGTCCTGGCTCTGCATCTCGATCAGCCGCGAGACGGTGCGGCGGAACTCGAAGGTGCCGTCGCCGGCGGCATAGATTGCGTCAGGGGGCACCTCGGCGGACGCGATCAGCAGGGTGCGCGCCTCGTAGAGCGTGTCGATCAGGATTTTGAAGCGGCGGGCGGCATCGCGCTGTTGGGGGGCGAGGCGTGGAATGCCTTCGACGATGACCGTCGTGAATTGCTCGACAATGGCGAGGTAGTCGGCGGCGGCCAGCGGTTTTGCGCAAAGCTCGGCAAAGCCGAACCAGGCGACCGCCCGCGCGGCGCGGGGAACGACGACCGAACGCCCCTTGAAGAGCAATGTCGTGCCTCTGCTGGCGGCGCCGTCCGTCAACTCGGCGAAGGCGCTCTCGAGCGCGTCGCGCGCCGTCTTGCCGAGCGGGTAGTGATAAACCTGCTTGCCCGCCATCCGGGCTAGGCGGTAATCGCGTCCGCTGTCGAGTTCGAGGACATAGAGTTTCTGTTGGAGGAGGTCGATGAAGGGCAGAAACAGCTCGCGCTGCAGCCCGCGTTCGTACAGCTGGTCGGGTGGGCGGTTCGACGTTGCCACGACCACCACTCCGGCGTCGAAGAGGGCAGTGAACAGGCGCCCGAGGATCATCGCGTCGGCGATGTCGTCGACCTGGAACTCGTCGAAGCACAAGAGCGCCGCCTCACCGGCGATGTCGGCGGCGACCTTGTCGATCGGCCTGGCGGCCTCGGCGCGTCTTTCGCGTTCGATGCGGTCATGCACTTCGAGCATGAAGGCGTGGAAGTGGACCCGCCGCTTGCGCGGGGTCGGCACCGTGCCGAAGAACAAATCCATCAGCATCGACTTGCCGCGTCCGACCGGGCCGCAGAGGTAGAGCCCGAGCGGGATTTGGACGGCTCCGTTCATGCTGAAGCCAAAACGGGCGAGCCAACCGTGGATCCCGGTCTCGGGCCGATAATGGAGCAGTGCGCGATGGAGGCTCTGGAGCCTTTCGACAGCCAGCTGTTGCGCCGCGTCAGGTTGCAGCGTCCCCTGCCGCCGCAGCTCCCGATAAACCGCCATCGGCTCGGTTGTCGGGGAAGGGTCGCCCGCGGCGGTGACGGTTATCGGCACACGGGCGCGGAAGCTCAAAGCCATGACTGAAGCAGAGGGTTCGGATCAGGCGGCGATTGCGGAAGAGGGCAGGGGGCTCTACTTCAACGGTGGCGCAGGCAGTTTCAAGGCAGAAGGTGAAAGATGAACGAAGACCGCTTCAATATGGATATCCGCAAGTTCCTCAAGGTCGTCGGGGTGACCTCGCAGCGCGAGATCGAAACCGCGGTGCGCGCTGCCCTCGCCAAAGGAGGGCTCACCGAGAGCGCCGTGCTGAAGCCACGGGTCACTCTGTCGATCCCGGAAATCGGGCTCGAGCACGTCGTTGACGGCGAGATCGGGTTCTCCTGACCGCCGGCTCGCAGCTCCCCCGTATCCGGCTATTTGGCGGCGGTCACCATGATCTCGACCAACAGATCCGGGCGCGCCAGATCGGCTTTCACGCAAGCGCGGGCTGGCGGGTTCTCGGGATCGACCCAGGCGTTCCACACCGAATTCATCTCGGCGAAGAGCGCCATATCCTTGATCCACAGATTGGCCGACAGCAGGTTCGATTTGCTGGTTCCTGCCTGGGCCAGATAACCGTCGATCTTGTCGAGGATTTGCTTGGTTTGGCCCTTGATGTCCTGCGACGCATCGCTGGCAGTCAGACCGGCGAGGTAGACCGTGTTGTCGCGCACCACGCAACGGCTCATCCGCGGACCGGGCGGCTGCGTCAGATCGAAACGGCTGATGGCCATCGGCTTATCTCCATGTTGACGAGAACGGTCGAGTGTGCCGCGGCGGAGCGCAGATGGAAAGCATCCAGCCGTCGCCGGCCTCGACTCCGCGTAGTCGACGATGCGCTTGCCGGAGGTGTGGATCCCGAAGGTGACGAGCGGTTGGTCGCCGACGACCCGAAAGGCGTGCTGTCGGTTCGCTGGCAGGACGATCGAGACGCCCGGTTCGAGGGGCACCACGCCCTCCTCGCCCGCGAGCCACGCCTCGCCACGGCCCTCGAGCACAGTCAACACCTCGACATAGGGGTGGGAGTGCACACGCGTCTGATAATCTGGCGGGGAAGTCTGAATTCCGGTGCGGACCGGCACGCCGGAGTCGGCGTCGTCGCCGATAATCGGCTGGTAGGTGGCACCGCCGGGGAACGTGACAGTCGGTCGCTCCGCATGGCGGATGAGAGTGAGCGCTGCGGGCATGGGCATCTCCATGGCGACATCGACATGATGACTCTGACAGGCGCTTGCCCGTCGGTGATCCGAAAGAATCTGCATAATGCTCAGCGGATTGGCCCGATCGCCGGCATGACCAGCACGGCTGGGCCGTCGCGGAGCGCCTCGAGGCGATGCAACAGCGGCTCCAAGGTCTTCAGCGAACGTTGAATTGATCGCGAGCTCGAGACGCCTTCCTCGCTCTCTTTGCCGAAGAGCCGCTCGTAGATCGATTCGAACGGATCTTTCTCGGCCGGAAAAACCGTGAGCTTGACCGGCGCGTCGGGCGGGATCCGGGCGGCTTGCTTGGCGAGGCGGAGCGCCACGGCGTAGCCGCCGAGCTCGTCGACGAGCCCGCGCGCCTTGGCGTCTTCGCCTGACCAGACGCGGCCTTTGGCGATCTCTTCGACCGCTTCCTGGCGTCATTTTTCGCCCGCTGGCGACGTGATCCTTGAAGCCCTCGTAGACCTCGTCGAGGAAGGCCTCGAGACGGCTGTGCGCCCGCTTCGAAAAGTTGGAGGTGCTGCTGAACATCGCCGCGTTGGCGCCGATCTGCGCCGAGTTGGTAGACACCCCCAGCTTGTCGAACAGATCGGCCACCATGATCTTGCCGGCGAGAACCCCGATCGAGCCGGTCAAGGTCGCCGGCTCGGCGACGATCTTGTCGGCCGCCGCGGCGACGTAATATCCGCCCGAGCCGGCCACGTCACCCATCGAGACGACGACCGGCTTGCCGCGCTCGCGCGCAAAAACCACCTCGCGCCAGATCAATTCCGAGGCGACGACCGAACCGCCCGGGCTGTCGACGCGAAAGAGGATCGCACGCACCGTCTGGTCGCGCACCGCGGCGCGGAACGCGCGGGTAATCTCGGTCGCCGCCATCACCCTCGACCCGGTCAGCGGGTTGGCCGAGCCCGCGCCGCGTTCGATCAGGCCCGACCCGTGGATCAGCGCAATCGTCGTCCCCTCGCTGTGCGGTCGCCCCGCGCGGTCGAGATAGGCCGTCAGCCCGGTCAACTCGGTGCCGGATCCAGCCTTTGCGCGGGCTCGGGCCATGACCTCGTCGCGGTAGCCGAGGCGATCGACGAGCTTCGCCTGGAGCGCTTCATCGGCGAGGAACGGGCCGCGATCAATCGCCTCGCGGATCTCGGCTTCCGGCAATTTTCGGCCCTCGGCAATCCCATGGACGATTTGCCCTGCTAGCGAGGCGAGCAGCGCGTCGAGCTCCTCGCGATGCGGGGAGGTCATCTTGGTTTCGGTTAGGCTGTTTATCGCCGTCTTGTACTCTTTGCGATGGTCGAATTCGGGGGCGACCCCGAGAAGGTTCAGAGTACCGCGAAAGAACGGGATTTCCGCATATAGGCCGGTCAGCCCGACATTGCCCATCGGCTGAAGCCAGATCTCATCGAATGCCGTAGCGAGGTAGTAGGGCCTCGTCCCTGGACCGAACTCGCCAAAACTGTCGGCGTAGGCGATGGCGAATTTGCCCTTGGCGCGAAAGGTGGCGACTGCGTCGCGCAGTTCCTGGATTTTGCCGAGGCCGAGTTCATCATCGCCGACGCGCGCCAAAAGTACCTGCACCCGAGGATCCTGCGCGGCGCCCTCTATCCCGTCGAGCGCATCGCGCAGTGTCGGTTCGGTACCGACCAAAAGCCGCAGTAAACGGTCTCCCTGCGAACCCTCCGCGAGGCCCTGAGTAAGGTCGACATTCAAGATGATGCGGTCGGCGAGCGGGGTCACTTTGGCCTTCAGGCCGACGACCAAGAGCGCCACTCCGCCTATAAGCAGCACCGTGAAAAAACCGACGGTGGCCAAGAAGCCGATCAGCAGGCGGCGCATGCCGTTACTTTTCCTGGGTCAGCGCGCGATGACGCAGCAGGTGATCGGCTAGGACGCACGCGACCATCGCCTCGCCAACGGGAACGGCGCGGATGCCCACGCAAGGGTCGTGCCGGCCATGGGTCGAGATCTCGACCTCGTTGCCCTCGACATCGACAGTACGCAAGGGATTGAGAATCGAGCTCGTCGGCTTGACCGCGAATCGGACGACAATGTCCTGACCGGTGGAGATGCCACCCAGGATGCCGCCCGCGTTGTTTGACAAAAAGACTACCTGGCCATCCTGCATTCGCATTTCGTCAGCGTTCTGCTCGCCGGCGAACTCCGCCGCCGCGAAACCCGCACCGATCTCCACGCCCTTGACGGCATTGATCGTCATCAGGGCGCGGGCAAGATCGCCGTCGAGCTTATCGTAGACCGGTTCCCCAAGCCCTGCCGGCACCCCCCTCGCGACGATCTCGATAACGGCGCCGACCGAGGAGCCAGCTTTGCGCACGCCATCGAGATAATCAGCCCAAAAGAGCGCCCTCGCGGCGTCGGGGCACCACAACGGGTTGTGTTCGATAGCTCGCCAATCCCAGGCACTGCGATCGATCGGGTGCGGGCCGATCTGGACCAGAGCACCGCGGATCGTCACCTCGGAACCGAGGATCTTGCGCGCGATCGCCCCCGCCGCGACGCGCGAGGCGGTCTCGCGCGCCGAGGCGCGGCCGCCGCCGCGATAATCACGCACGCCATATTTCCGCCAGTAGGTGTAATCCGCGTGGCCCGGGCGGAAGCGGTCGGCGATATTGCGATAATCCCGTGAGCGCTGATCGGTGTTTTCGATCAAGAGCTGAATCGGGGTGCCGGTCGTCACGCCGTCGAACACGCCGCTAAGGATCTTCACCAGATCCTCCTCGCGCCGCTGGGTCGTAAAGCGTGACTGCCCCGGTTTGCGCTTATCGAGCCACTGCTGGATGTCGGCCTCGGCGAGGCTCAGACGCGGCGGCACGCCGTCGACCACAACGCCGATCGCCGGTCCGTGGCTCTCACCCCAGGTTGTAAAACGGAGCAATGTGCCGAACGAGTTGCCCGCCATTGCTTTAACAATTTCCGCCGTAACAATTTCCACTGTAACAATTTCCGCTGTAACAATTTCGGACGTCCCATGGGCCTTCAGCCCACGGACTGGCTCCGTAGGGAAGGCGCGGACCCATGCGTGCCCTGGATACCGACCTACGCCGGTATGACGGCATATTTGACGAGTTTCGCCTGCACATTGACTCACACCACAGAGATGTCCGGGGCGTCTACAGCCTTCATCCCCACCACGTGATAGCCGCAATCGACATGATGGACCTCGCCGGTGACCCCTGCCGAAAGATCGCTCAGCAGATAGAGGCCGGCGCCGCCCACGTCTTCGATCGTGATGTTGCGCTTCAATGGCGAATTAAGCTGGTTCCACTTCAGGATGTAGCGAAAGTCACCGATGCCCGAGGCGGCCAATGTCCGTATCGGGCCCGCGGAGATCGCGTTGACACGAATGTTGTCGCCACCGAGATCAACCGCGAGGTAACGTACGCTTGCCTCAAGCGCCGCCTTGGCCACGCCCATGACATTGTAGTGCGGCATCACCCGCTCGGCCCCGGAGTAGGTCAACGTCAACAGGCTCCCGCCCGCCGTCATCAACGGCGTCGCGCGCCGGCACAGCTCGGTGAACGAGTAACAGGAAATCTCTAAAGTTCGCAAAAAATTGTCGCGCGTCGTCTGCAAATATTTACCCTTCAGCGAGGCGGGATCGGCGAAAGCGATCGCATGGACGGCGAAGTCGAGACGGCCCCAACGCCTGGTAAGCGCGGCGAAGACCGCGTCGAGGCTCTCTTCGGATGTCACGTCGGCCTCGAGGACGAAGTCGCTGTCGACGCTTTCGGCGAGGGGTCGCACTCGCTTGCCAAGGGCTTCGCCCTGAAAAGTGAAGGCGAGTGTAGCGCCGTGCGCGCGCAATGTTTTTGCAATTCCCCAGGCGAGCGAACGCTCGTTGGCGACACCCATGATGAGCCCCTGCTTACCCGCCATCAGCGGCATCGTCTTCCCCAGTGCTCGCGGTTACGCATCATCCTACACGAAGCCGCGATCCTGGGCCAATCAGGGTCCTCCAATGAGTAAAATGCGGCCCCGGCTTGTTTAGGTGAAGAGAGATACCTAGGATTGCGCCATGACGGCTGCCGAAGACGAGGGCCCGTCGACCGGGCGGAGCGGAAGGCTGCGACGCCTGATGACAGCGACAACTGCGTTCGCCCTCTACGCGTTGCGCCGATTCAATGTGGACGGCTGCTTTGCTGCCGCTGGTGCGCTCAGCTATACCTCTCTCGTTTCGCTTGTGCCACTTGCCGTGATCGCCCTGGGCTCGCTGTCGAGCTTCCCGATCTTCGCGCCGTTGCGCGACCAGATTCTGCAGTTCGCCTTGGCGAATTTCGTTCCGTCGATCGGCGAACAGGCGGCGTGGTGGTTCCGAGCCTTCGCCGAGTCGGCGACGCAGACGACCGCGATCGGGGTCGTGGGCATCACCACGACCGGCATCCTGCTGTTGGTGACCGTCGAGGATCAGCTCAACCTGATCTGGCGCGTTACCGCGCCACGTCCCTGGGTACAGCGGCTCCTCGCCTATTGGACACTGATAACCCTTGGCCCGCTGTTGGTCGGGATCAGCCTGTCGCTCTCGACCTATTTTGAGATTGCAGCGCGTCAGGTCGGCTTCGGAGAAGAAGCGATGACGTGGCTCGCGAGCAGTTGGCTCCATGGCCTGGCCCGCGCGGTCCCGGCGCTGCTTGAATTCATCGCTCTGACACTGCTCTATTGCCTGATACCCAATTGTACCGTGCGGTGGCGCGACGGCGCGTTCGGTGCGGTAATTGCCGCCGCGGCGATCGAGATCCTAAAGGTCGGGTTCACGATCTATATCGGGGCCTCTTCCTTCTACAGCACGGTTTACGGTGCGCTCGCCATCATTCCGATCTTCCTCTTATGGATGTACATCTCCTGGATGGCGGTTCTGCTTGGCGCGGTAGCTGCCGCTGCCTTGCCGAACTGGCGCATTGATCGGCGCATCGGCGTTGCGTCGGCGGGTGGAGTGCGGCTCGGTTTGAGTCTTGCCTTGATCGCGGCTCTGCGGCGTGCCCAGACGCACGGCGAGGCGAGATCGACAGCAGCCCTGGCCGCAGAACTCGGTGTGGCGACGACGGTGATCGACGAGCACATCAAGCCCCTTGCCGAGGCCGGTTTTGCCGCGCATAGACAGGATGGCCGCTGGGTGCTCGCATGGAGCCCGGAAACCGCTACCCTGCATGACCTTTATAGAGCCTTGCGCTTCCCCCTCGCGGGACGATGGGATGAGCAAGTTTCGGCGCCGTGGCAGCAGCAGGTGGCGCCCGCAATGGATCGGATTGTCCGCTCCGAGGCTGCGGCGATGCAGGTGACCATCGCCGAGTTGCTGGCCGATACTCTCGAACCGGCGATCCGCCGACGTGGCCGCTGGCGTGCGGCGCCGATGGTTGCCGAGAGCGTAGCCTCGGAGTAGGTACGGCGCGGTCGCGACGGAAAAGCCCAATTGACGCCAACCATGATCGACGAAATCACCGAGCTCGAACCTCTTGCACCGTTTCGACGTTGGCTCGACGAGGCGTGGAAGGGCGAGCCAAACGCGCACGCCATGACGCTTGCGACGACGGCTCCCGACGGACGGCCGTCGGCTCGCGTCGTTCTGCTGAAGGGGTGCGATGAGGGCGGCTTCGTCTTCTACACCAATCTCGAGAGCCGCAAGTCGACGGAGCTGTTCGCCAATCCGTACGCCGCGCTGTGCTTTCTGTGGAAGTCGACGAACCGGCAGGTTCGTGTCGAAGGTCCGGTCGAGAGGGTTGCCGACAACGAAGCCGATGCCTATTTCGCCAGCAGGCCGCGCGACAGCCAGATTGGCGCTTGGGCCTCGGAGCAGTCGCGTCGGCTCGACAGCCGCGCTGAACTCGAACGCCGGGTCGAGGCGTTTTCTCATCGCTTCGGGGAGGGTGGGGTGCCACGCCCGGAGAACTGGTCCGGGTTTCGGGTCGTGCCGCAGCATCTAGAATTCTGGCAGGAGCGGCCCTCCCGGCTGCATGATCGATTGTTGTTTATTCGGGAAGGCGAGGCATGGCGACGGGAGCGGCTTTTCCCGTAATTCACGGCGCGTCGGCCGCCCGGATGCGGCGGTTGGCGACCTATGCCTCGGTCACCACCGCCGTGCTGCTGATCGTGGTCAAGTTCGCGGCTTGGCTCGAAACCGGGTCTGTCGCCTTGCTTTCGAGCCTCGTCGATTCCCTGCTCGATGCCGCCGCATCGCTGGTCACCCTCGTTGCGGTACGACATGCGATGAGCCCGGCCGATCGCGAGCATCGCTTTGGCCACGGCAAGGCCGAGCCGCTTGCCGTGCTCGGCCAATCGGCCTTCATCACCGGCAGCGCGATGCTGCTGCTCGCAGAAGCGGTACGGCGGCTGATCTCGCCGATCCCGGTCGAAAACGCGCCGGCGGGCATCGCGGTGATGATTTTTTCGATCGTCGCCACGATAGGCCTCGTCCTTTATCAGCGGCATGTGGTGCGACGCACCGGATCGATTGCGATCACCGCGGACGAGCTGCACTATCGCAGCGATGTCGTCCTGAATGTCAGCGTGATCGCCGCCCTCATTCTGGGGAGCGCGCTCGATCTTCCAATCCTCGATCCATTGTTCGGCACGGCGATCGGCATCTGGATCGTCTACAGCGCCGTGAGGCTGGCACGCCTATCGCTGTTTCAGCTGATGGACCACGAGCTGCCCGACGACGAGCGCGAACGCATTCGCACGATCGCGCAATCGCACCCTGAAGTGGTCGCCGCCCACGATTTGCGTACCCGGGTCGCCGGGCCGACCGCCTTCATCCAGGTCCATATCGAGATGGACGGGGCGATGAGCCTGACCCGTGCTCACGAGATCTCCGACGAGGTCGAAGCAGAGCTGCGCGCCGCCTATCCGCACGCCGAGATCATCATTCATCAGGATCCCGAGGGGATCGAGGAGCCGCGCGCCAATTTTCCGCGTCGGGTCACGGCGCGATGAGCGGCGAGCGCAAAGTCCTGCTGCTGACCGGTGCCAGTCGCGGCATCGGGCACGCGACCGTCAAGCGCTTCAGCGACGCCGGCTGGCGGATCATCACCTGCTCGCGCGATGCGGTGCCGCCCGAATGCAAGCGTGACCCGAACTGGACCCATCACATCACCGCCGATCTCGCCGACTCGGCCGATCTCGAGCACTTCATCGCCGAGGCTGGAGAGTTTCTCGACGGTGCGCTGCACGGGCTCGTCAATAATGCCGGTGTCTCGCCCAAAGCCCCGACCCGGGAGCGGCTCGGCTGCCTCAACGGCGAGATCGAAGACTGGCACCGGGTGTTTCAGCTGAACTTTTTTGTGCCGCTGATCCTGGCCCGTGCCTTCGCCCCGGCGCTCGCCCGCGGCAAAGGTGCGATCGTCAACATCACCTCGATCGCCGGCCATCACGTGCATCCCTTTGCCGGCTCGGCCTATTCGACCTCGAAAGCAGCATTGTCGGCGTTGACCAGGGAGATGGCAGCCGACTTCGCCCGCATCGGTATCCGCGTCAACGCCGTCGCCCCGGGCGAGATCGAGACCGCGATGCTGTCGCCCGAGACCACCGCACTCTTGCCGCGCATCCCGCTCAACCGGCTCGGGGTCCCGGCCGACGTCGCCGGCACGATCTTTTTTCTGTGCAGCGACGACGCTGCCTATGTCACCGGGACCGAGATTTCCGTCAACGGCGGCCAGCACATCTATTAAGCACTAACGCGGGTCTACCCCTTGATCTCCATGTCCTCGTAGGAGGGGAACGGGCTCATCCACACATCGGTGATCGTGTGCTTGGTGACCCGAGGACCGACACCCATCAGGGCCCGGAAATCCATCACAGGAGCGTACATGACCCGGTCGATCGTCAGCTGCTGAATCTTGAACAGCATGGCCTCGCGCTTGGCATGGTCGCGCTCGACCGCCTGCTTTTGGAACAGCTCGTCGATGTCGGGATAGCCGCCATAGGCGTAGGGGCCCTTGGACTGGATAAAGGCTTCGACGCGGCTTGCGGCATTGCCGGAGTTGCCGGCTCCGGTCTGGAACAGCCCGCGCAATTTTTTCGCCTGCCAGTCCGCGTAGAAGGTCGCGCGTTCCATCTGCTTGAGCCTGACCCGAATGCCCGCGGCGTTCAGATAGTTCATGACCGCCTCGGCGATCGTCGGGAAGCCCGGGATCATGACGAAATCGCCGGCGTCGATCCCGTTGGGATACCCGGCTTCGGCGAGCAATTGCTTGGCCTTTGCCGGATCGTAGGGCATCGGCTCGACCTGCAGTGCGAAGTCCATGACCCGCGGCACGATGACCCCCGCCGGCGGACAGAAGCCGAGGCACCCCACCTCGTTGATCGCCTGGCGGTCGAGCGCGTAGTTGACGGCGAGCCGCAGCCGCTTGTCGTGCCAGGGCGATTTCGGGTCCCACTGCTCGGTGAACTCGATCCAGTTGCACGAGGCGTGCTTGGTCGCGACGATCTTGATGCTGGGGTCGTCCTTGATTCCCTCGGCAGCGGTGCCGTCGAGCGCGAAGGCGATATCGGCCTCCCCGGTCTTCAAGGTCAGTGCCCGGCTGGTGGCGTCGGGAATGCTCCGCATGATCAGTGTCTTGACCGCCGGCACGCGCCGCCAGTAGCCGGATTCGGCCTCCAGCACGACCTCGACCCCCGGCTTGCTGCTGACGAATTTATAGGGGCCGGCGCCGACCGGGTGCTTTTTGAAGCCGTCCTCGCCGACCTCGGTCAGATACTTCTTGGGCACGACGATCCCGGCAGCACTGGCGGTGGTGCCGTAGAATGTCATGAAGTCGGGCCATGGCTCGTTCAGGTGGAACCGCACTACCAGGGGATCGACGATCTCGACTTCGCGAACATGGTCCTTCAAGGTTTTCGCCGCGGTGCCCTGATAGCGCTCGAAACTGAACTTGACGTCTTCGGTGGTGACCGGGTCGCCATTATGAAACTTGAGTCCCGGCCGCAATTTGAACTGGTAGGTCAGGCCGTCCTCGCTCTCCTCCCAACTCTCGGCGAGGCTCGGGCCCATCTTCTGCCCGGGATAGGGACGGACGAGCGCGTCGTGGATCGCGTAGAGCATGCCAAACGGCGTGATCTGCGGCGGTGCGGTCGACGGGTCGAACCAGCTCGGCGAGATCGTCACATGCCAAGCCATCACGGCCTGCCCCGACGGCGCCGGCCCGGCGGCCTGCGAGGATACAGCGGCAAACACCAGGGCCGCAGCGAGCACCGAACCAATGGGTCCTGGACTCAGCGCCCGACCCGGAACAAGTTCATAAACGCCTCCTCCCATAGCCAATCACAGGTTTCATGAGCGATTTCTGGTCGGCATAAATACTGCGAATCTACAGCAAAACTCCACTTTAGGTCGAATAGGCGCCGGCCGGGCCTGCCCACCGCAGCGGCTCTGGCAGCAGCCTATCATAAATCGGCGCCCGTTCAGCCAGCGCCATAGACTCGAAGTGTTGCACGCGAAAGCGGCAATTTCGGGGTCAAGAACCGGCCAAGCCTCTCGCCAGCCCTGACGAGATCGCTTCGCACGCGCTTGTGATGACGCTGGGAGCAGTCGTCATACCGAGGAGCGCAGCCACGAAGCAATCTGGGCGGTCGGCGGCGGAACCGGCGCGGTTGTGAGTTGATGTATGGGTACCCATATAATAAATCCCATATCGAAGGCCATCATGAAGACAACCGTTGAAATATCCGACACGCTATTGCTTCAAGTCCGCGAGGTCGCGGCTCGGGAAGGCGTCACCCTGCGGACGTTGGTGGAACGCGGGCTTCATCGCATCCTCGCCGAGGGAAAGGACAGGGCACCGTTCAAGTTGCGCCGGGCCAGCTTCAAGGGCGAGGGGCGTCAGGCGGAGCTGCGCGACGCGTCGTGGGACACCTTGCGCGATCTGACCTACCGGGATCGCGGCGCGTGATTGCGCTCGACACGAACATTCTCGTCTATGCGCATCGCGAGGATTCGCCATTCCACGAAGCTGCCTTCCGGCGCGTGGCGGAACTCGCCGAAGGGCCGGCGGTCTGGGCGATCCCGTGGCCGTGCCTGCACGAGTTCCTCGCCATCGTCACCCATCCGCGCATCTACGCGCCGCCGACCCCGCTGCCTCAGGCCCTCGACCAAGTGGACGCCTGGGTCGAATCGCCGAACTTGGCATTACTGACCGAATCGCCGGCGCACTGGCCGGCGTTGCGCGTTCTGCTCGCCAATGGCCATCTCGAGGGGGCACAGGTTCACGACGCGCGGGTTGCGGCATTGTGCCGGCAGCACGGCGTGCGCGAGCTGTGGTCGGCGGACCGCGACCTCAGCCGCTTCGCCGGGGTCGCGGTCGTCAATCCGCTGGTCAGCGAGGGCTAGACCGAGACCGCTCTACCCGTGGCGCAGCAACACGCCGAGGATGGCGATCGTCGCCGCCGCATTCACGCCCACCGCCCACAGCAAGACCGTGATCTTGCCTTCGATGGAGGTGATCTTGCCGTCCATATGCGAGATATTGCTCTCGATCGAAGCAAATCTCGCTTCAAATTCGGCCAGCTCTTCGGCTGCCGCCTGCGCTTCTTCGTCACCAACCCCGGCTGCCTTGAAGGCCGCGTAGGTCTTTGCCAGCATCAATGCCATCGTCCTGCTGCCTTCGCGCCGATCATGAAGCACCACCCTGGCAGGAATAGCCTCTCAGGCCAACTGATCGAGCAGCGCCTTCGCCTCCTTAAGATCGGCGGTGTCGAAGCCCTCGGTGAACCAGCCGTAAACCGGCGCGAGCAGCTCACGCGCTTCGGCCCGGCGGCCCTGTTCGCCCCAAAGCCGCGCGAGGCTCGTTGCGGCGCGCAATTCATAGGCCTTTGCCTGCTGTCTTCGCGCGACGCGAAGTGCCTTTTCGAGGGCATTTTCGCCCTCTTCCAGCCGGTTGAGAGCGGACAGCGCGAGGCCTTCGAGTTCGATGGAGTTCCGCCTCCCACTGGCGGTGGCCCGTTCTTTCCTCGGTCTCCAACCCCTCCCTCGCGGCGCCAAGTGCCGCGCTGTGCTCGCCCTTGCGCGTAAGGGCGTCGGCCAACTGGGCGAGCCCGTACAGGCGGAACCGCATCGCGCCAAGCCGGCTGGCAAGCCCTTCACGCAAGCAAGCCGAGCCCTCCTCGAGCGCTCCTTGGGCGCTCAGAATGGCACCGCGCAGGAATCTCGGTTCAAAATTGAACCCGAGCCGTTGCTCCGCCGCGAGTGCCTCGGCCGCCTCCAGCTGTCGCAAAGCCAATGCTGGTTCGCCGCGGTCGAGGCGGAGCATGACGGTGAAAAGCAAGGCATCCAGGAGGCTAAATGGGTGAGCGATGCGCTCAGCTAATGCTAACGCTTCGCTGTCCAGCACTGAGGCCTTATCTGGGCAACCGAGCAGCCAATGAGCCTGCGCAGCGACTTTGCCCGCACATACGCCCGGATCGTGCCCTCCGTAAAGCAGGCGATGGGAGCGGTGACGCTCAGGATCATAGAGCCGGCGCCCCGTTTCGGAATGCTCTTGAGCCGCCACCGGCTCGCCGGCGAATAGGCAAGTGGCCCAGGCGCTGTGATGCGCCTCCAGGAGCAGGTCATCGTCCGCGTTACCTGTGGTCAGTTGCTGCAACCGGTTCGACAATTTGCGACAGTCAAGGACCCTGCCGGCACCATTAGCCGATTGCCAGAGGCCATAGACTGCCATGAACAGCTGCTGTGGATCGTCCCGCTCCTCGGCAAGCTGGCGGGCGCGGGCATAGGCTTCGGCCGCGCTGGCCGAGCTATACCCTTCGGCCGTAAACAGCGACGAGCCGCGGGCCAACTGCAGGCCGATCTCTCGGTCGTCCCGAGCCGCCCCTTCGGGTAGTGCAGCCAGCGCCGCGAGGCCGTGATCGAAGTGACGGATCGCTTCGAGATGCGCGGAGCGCGCCGCGGCATGCCGGCCGGCCTTGAGCCATTGATCGACCGCACGCTCGGTGTCGCGGGCTGCCGTCAAATGATGGGCGAGGAGTTCCGGCTGGCGCTCGACGAGATCGGCGAAATGCTCCTCCAGCGCCGCTGCGACACGAGCGTGCAACTCCTGCCGCTTTCCACGCAGCAAGGTGCTGTAGGCGGCATCCTGCACCAGCGCATGCTTGAACAGGTAGGAGGATTGCGGCGCAACGCCACGGCAGAACAACAGGCCGGCCTCGGCGAGCCGGTCGAGCCCTGCTCGCAGCTCGGCGCTCGGCCGCTGGGCCACTGGCTCGATCAGTTCGTAGCCGAACTCGCGGCCGATTACCGCGCCGATTTGCCCAACCTCCTTGGCGATCGGCCCGAGCCGGTCGAGCCGGGCGTTCAGTGAGGCGTGCAGCGTGGCCGGGATCGAAAGGGCAAGCGAAGGGCTCGCCGCCAGCGCCGCGGTGCGATCGCCGCTTTCAATCACGGCTTTGGTCAGTTCTTCGACGAATAATGGCACGCCGCCTGCGCGTTCGACGATTTCCTCGACGGTTTCGCGAGAGAGACCGGCATTTCCGGAGAGCCCTTCGACTAAGACAGCGCCGTCGCCGCTACCGAGCCGGTTCAGCGCCAGAATTGTGACCTGCGGCTGGCCGCTCCAAGCCTGCTGAAACTCCGGCCGGAAAGTGACGACGACGAGGACCGGCAGCCGCGACACACGTTCGAGTGTCAGGTCGAGCAATTCGCGCGAGGTCGGGTCGATCCAATGTGCGTCCTCGAACAACATCAGAACGGGCTGGCTCTCCGCCAGTGTTTGGAATTGATGCAAAAACGCTTCGAACAGCATCTCGCGCTTGCGCTGCGGGCTGACGGTGAGATCCGCGGCGAAATTGGGTAATGACAGCAGCTCGGCCAACAATTCGATTTCATCGCCGTCCCGCGCACCAGGCGCCAGCAGGGCCCTCAACTTCCCGAGTTTTTCTTCGGTCGTGTGATCGCGCGCAAACCCGGCGGCGTGTTCGAGCTGGGTGATGAACGGGTAGAGCGCGCTGTCCTGATGATAGGGCGAGCAGAAATAGCGCAACCGCGTGTGCGGCTCGCTTTGAATGTGCTGCGACAGCGCCACGGTGAGACGCGACTTGCCGATCCCCGGCTCGCCGGAGACCAGCACAACCCGCCCCTCGCCGGATTTCGCGTGCTGCCACCGCCGAACGAGGAGATCGAGCTCCTCGTCGCGCCCGACCAGCGGTGTGGCCTCCGAGCGTAGTGCCTCGAAGCGGCTCAAGACTCCGCTCTGGCCGACGACGCGCCAACCGCGTTGCAGCTCGGCAAACCCGGCGAGAGCCTGCGGCCCGAGATCCTCGAGCTCGAACAGCGCGCCGATCTGCCGCCGTGTGCTCTCGGCGATGACGAGTGAGCCGGGTGCCGCCAGCGCCTGCAGCCGTGCCGCGAGGTTCGGCGTGTCGCCGACCACCCCACGCTCCTGTGCGGCACCCGCGCCGATCAGGTCGCCGACCACGACAAGCCCGCTGGCGACGCCGAGCCGCACATTCAGCCGTTCCGCCGTGGCGAGCCCGCCGACCGCCTCGATGACCGCAAGCCCGGCGCGGACCGCCCGCTCCGCATCGTCCTCGTGCGCCTCGGGATAGCCGAAATAGATCAGCACGCCGTCGCCCATGTATTTGGCGACATAGCCGGCGAAACGGGCAACCGTCTCGGCGACGCAGCGGTGGTAGGCGCCGACGATCTCGCGCAGATCCTCGGGATCGAAGCGCTGTGACAGCGGCGTCGAGCCAACCAGATCGCAGAACATCACCGTCAGCTGGCGGCGCTCGGCCTCCGCCCCCACCCTTCCCTCCCCCGCTTGCAGGGGAGGGTTAGGGAGGGGGCTGCTGGAGCGCAACTGTGCGATTGCCGCCAGCAGCCTGCGGCGATGTCCGATCGAGGTGACGCCTAGTCCGACCAGATCTTCGCCAGTCAGCTCGGGCAGGACCTCGGCGTCGATGTCGTTGGCCGCGAAGGCCGATGCGTATTGCCCGAGATCGAGTCCGCGCAGCCATTCGGCCACATCGATCGACATTGCCTCCCCCGGCGATCTTGTGCGAGCAATATAGTCCGAACTTGGGTCGAAGATACCGATGCAATCAACCTCCCTGACCGTTAACGGCAAGGCCGTCAGCGTCACCGCGGACGCGGATACGCCGCTGCTCGACGTGCTCCGCAATCATCTCGGCCTGATGGGAACGAAATTCGGCTGCGGCCAGGAGCAATGCGGGTGCTGCATGGTGCTGGTCGACGGCCGCCCCGAGAAATCTTGCGGCAAGGCGCTGTCCACCGTGGCCGGCAAGGCGGTCACGACGATCGAGGGGCTGGGCACGCCGGCGCGGCCGCATCCGCTGCAGCAGGCCTTTCTCGACGAGCAGGCCGGCCAGTGCGGCTATTGCCTTTCCGGCATATTGATCTCGGCCAAGGCATTGCTCGACCAGAACCTCTCGCCGTCGCGGGCCGAGATCGCCGCCGCACTCGACGACAACATCTGCCGCTGCGGCAGCCATGTCCGCATCCTGCGCGCCGTCGAGCGCGCCGCCCGCATGCTGCGCGAAGGAGCTGCTCGATGAGCGCGTCCTCGGCATTGCCGCCATTGCTCGCCGCCAATCCGCGGCTCGACCGGTGGGTCGGGTTCCCTGCACTGGGCCAGGTCAGGGTCTCGACCGGCCGGGTCGAGATCGGCCAGGGGGTGTTGACCGCGATGCTGCAGATCGCCGCCGACGAGCTCGACGTCGCCCCCGAGCGCGTCCTGCTGCAGACCGGGGACACCGATCTGACCCCCAACGAAGGCTACACCGCCGGCAGCCAGTCGATCCAATTCGGCGGGGTGGCCTTGCGCTTGGCTTGTGCCGAGGTTCGCGCTCTGTTCCTCGACCACGCTGCAGCGAGCCTCGGCTATTCGCGCCCGGACCTGTCGGTGCGCGACGGCACGATCACCCATCGCAGCGAGCCGACCGGCCAGGATTACTGGTCGCTCGCCCAGGACGTCGATCTCCGCCGCGACGCCACGGGCCGCGCCGAGACCAAGAGTGTCGGCGACTATCGCGTCGTCGGGCAGAATTCGCTGCGGGTCGATCTCGCGGCCAAGGTGTTCGGCGAACCGATCTTCGCCCACGACATGGTGCTCGACGGCATGGTGCATGCCCGCGTGGTCCGCCAGCCGCGCCGCGGTGCGGTAATCGCGAGCGTCGACGAGGCTGCGCTGCGCCGTGCCGCAAAGGGGCCGATCGAGATCGTTCGCCACGGCAATTTCCTCGCCATCCTCGGCGCCGACGAGACGGTCGTCGAAGCGGCTGCCGCCGTCGCCCCCAATCATGTCGCCTGGGACGGTGTCGATCCGATCAACCCCTACCAGGAGGAGGCGCGCTGGCTGTTGCAGCAGCCCTCGATCGACCGCACGATCGGCCCGCCTCCGCCGTCCGAGCCGACACCCGGGACGACCCGGTACGAGGCGACCTACACGCGGATGCACGTCGCCCATGCCTCGGTGGCGCCGTCCTGCGGGCTCGCTCAATACCGCGACGGAAGGCTCACGGTGTGGACCCACTCGCAAGGCGTCTACCCGTTGCGCGACGGGCTGGCGCGGACCTTGAAGCTCGATCCGGCGATGATCTCGGTCAAGCATGTGCAGGGGCCGGGCTGCTACGGCCACAACGGCGCCGACGACGCGGCGGCCGATGCCGCGGTCATCGCGTTTCACCAGCCGGGGAAGCCGATCCGGGTGCGCTGGCGGCGCGAGGAGGAATTCGGCTTCGAGCCGGTCAGCCCGGCGATGGTGGTGACCGCACAGGCCGTGGTCGACGGGTCGGGACGCCCGGCCGATTGGACGACCGAGATCTGGAGCGGCCGGCACACCAGCCGCCCGGGCGGCGGCGGCAATCTGCTCGCCGCCGAAGCCCTGCCCGACCCGCCGCCGGCGCCGCCCGCTGTCGAAGGGGGATATCCTCCGGGGGCCGGCACCCGCAACGGCGAGCCGCTCTACGATTTTCCCGCCAAGCGCATCGTCCATCACCTGATCGCCGAGACCCCGGTGCGCACCTCGTCCTTGCGCGGACTGGGTGCCACCCTCAACGTCTTCGCGATCGAATCGTCGATGGACGAATTGGCCGAGAAGGCGGGTCAGGATCCGGTTGTCTACCGGTTGTCGGTGTTGTCCGACGCGCGGGCGCGCGCCGTCGTCGAGCATGTCGCGCGCATCGCGGGCTGGCAGGCGGGATTGCCGTCCGGCACCGGGCGCGGCCGCGGCATCGCCTTCGCCCGCTACAAGAACATGGCCGCCTATGCCGCGGTGGTCGCCGAGGTCGAGGTCGAGGAGAGCGTTCGCCTCGTTCGGGTGTGGTGCGCCGCCGATGCCGGGCTCGTCATCAATCCCGATGGTGCGATCAACCAGCTCGAAGGCGGCATCATCCACGCCGCGAGCTGGGCGTTGAAGGAAGGGGTGCGCCTCGATGCCGCCGGCATCAGCTCGCGCGACTGGGAGGGCTACCCGGTGTTGCGCTTCACGGAGGTCCCGGAGGTCGCCGTCGAGCTCGTCGATCCTGGCGCCGATCGACCCTGTCTCGGGGTCGGGGAGGCGAGCGGCGGCCCGACTGTCGCCGCGATCGGCAACGCCGTCGCCCACGCGCTGGGCACCCGGCTGCGCGACCTGCCGCTGACCCGCGAGCGCATCATGGCGGCGCTGCTGCAGGGGTAGGCGCCATTAGGCGGCTCTGACCTCAACCGGGGTGTCGTTGAAGCAAGCGCCCTCGGCGAGATCGGCCTTGAGGTCGGCGGAAACCAATGCCGAGATCGTCTGCCCCGTCGGGCTCGTCATAAGCCACGCGCCTTTCTCGCTGGCGACCACCCCCGGACGCACCGCGTCGGTCACGGCGAGGCGCAGGACGACCTCCCCGCGGTCATTCCATATGCGCACTTGGCTGCCGTCGATGAGGTTGCGCCGCATCGCGTCGGTTGGGTTCATCAGAAGCGGCGGCGCCTTGCGCGACGCGGCAAGATCACCGAGCGTCGAGGAGATGCGCTTGTCGGAAGCCGGCGAGATCAGCATCAGCGGAGCCCCCGCCCCACCCTCCCCCGCATGCGCGGGAGGGTGGGGGAGGGGGCGCCAAGCAGGCAGCAACGCTGCGGCACCCCAGCGCTCGGCCAAGGAATTCGATTTGAGCTCGATCTTGCCCGACGGCGTCGCCGGAAAGAGGTTGTCGAAGAGCACGAACGGCTTGCCGTCCGGACCCGTCATCTGCAATGCCCGGCGGGTCGGGATCGCGCTCGGCCGCATGCCGCCGAGCCGCGGATCGGCTCCGTCGACGGCATCGTCCATCAGCTCGGCGTCGCTGGCCTGGAAGCACGGCTCGGTGAAGCCGAAGCGTCGAGCCAGGCGGCGGAAGATCTCGGTGTTGGGCAGCGATTCGCAGAGCGGCGGGATCACCGGCTCGGCGCGCTGCAGCCAGTGATGGCCGTAGGACGGATAGAGCTCGGCGTATTCGAAGTGGGTTGCCGCCGGCAACACCACGTCGCAACGGGTCATGCTCTCGGTCATCGTCAGCTCGATGCCGACGGCGAACACATCGGCACGGGCGAGCCCGCGGCGCATGCGGTTCTGGTCGGGATGCACGACGATCGGGTTGTGGTTGTAGATGAAGAGCGCCCGCAAGGGCGGGTCGATGTCGTCCTCGGCGAGGTGCCGGCCGATATCGTTGATGTTGAGCGTGCGGGTGCCGGCGGGCACGAGATCCGGCCGCTGCAGCCGGGCCGGGGTCTTGGGGAAGGCGTTGCCGGCACCGAGAACGATGCCGCTTCCCTTGCCCAGTTTGCCGAGCAATGCCGGCACGGCGATCGCCGCACGAATGCCGCTGCCGCCGTTGCGGCCGCGTTCGAGCCCGTTGCCTGGCGCCAACACGAGAGGATCGGCCTCGGCCATCCAGCGCGCAAGGGTCTGGATCTGGCTCTCCTGCAGCCCGCATGCGTTGGCCGCCCGTGCCGCCGGCCACTCCCGGGCGCGCGCCATGAATTCCTCGGAGCCCAGCACGTGCGCGGCGATGAACGCCTGGTCGAAACACCCCGACCGTTCGAGTTCCGCGGCGACGGCCCAGGCGAGAAGCACGTCGGTGCCGGGCAACAATTGCAGATGCAGATCCGCCTGCTCGGCGATCTTGGTGCGCAGCGGATCGACGACGACAAGTCTTCCGCCCGCGCGCTTGGCTTTGCGGATGCACCGTACCAGGTGCAGATTGGTGGCCGTCGCATTGTTGCCCCAGACGACGTTGAGCTGGGCGTGCTCGGCGAATTCGGGTGGACATCCGGGGACCGCACCATAGGTCCCCGCCCAAGCTTCGCTGCGCACGCCGCCGCATAACGCCCGCCGGTAGAGCTGGGTAGCGCCGAGCCGATGGAAAAAGCGCGACGACATGCTGTCGCCGGCGAGAAAGCCGTGCGGGCCGGCATAGTTCAACGGCATCACCGCCTGCGGCCCCCATTGACCGATGACGGCGCTGACCCGCTCGTAGATTTCGTCGAACGCAGCCTCCCACGAGACGCGCTCGAATTGCCCCGAACCCTTGGGTCCGGTGCGGCGCAGCGGATAGAGCAGACGCTGCGCCCCATGCACGAAATCGCCGGTGTAGCGCGCGACCTTGTTGCAGATTACCCCGGCGGTATAGGGCAGCGCATCGGAGCCGCGCACCTTGACGATGCGGCCCTCAGCGACATCGACCGTAAGGCTGCAGGCGTCGGGGCAGTCGAACGTGCACACGCTCGCGCGTTCTTCCAATGTCATGGAAATCCCCTCTAATAGCCGCGTTCCCAATCGATCACGTTCTGCAGCGGCTCGCCGTCGAGATAGACGCGCAGATTGGCGCAGAAGAGATCGATGGCGCCGTGACGGTCCTCGTCGCTGGCACCCGAGACGTGCGGGGTGATCAGCACATTGGGGTTGGACCACAGCCGCTCCGGCGGCGGGTGCTCGAATTCGCCGACATAAACGTCGAGTGCGGCACCGCGCAGATGGCCCCGCTCGAGTGCGTCGGCGAGGTCCTCCTCGTCGACGATCTCGCCGCGGGCGACATTGACGAGCACGCTCCCGGGCTTCATTGCGGCGAAGCGGGCTTTGTCGAAGAGACGATCGGTCTCCGGCGTCCATTGGCAGCAGATCACGACGAAATCGCTGACCGGCAGGTATCGATCGAGATCTCCCGGGCCGCCGATCTCGGTGAACCCGGCGGGTAGGGGTTCGCGTGCTCCGGGATGCCGCCGGGTGCCGACGACTCGCATGCCGAGCGCCGCGCAAAGTCGGCCGACATCGCGCCCGATCCCGCCGGCGCCGACGACGCAGGCGGTCTTCCCCTCGGCCAACAGGGCCCGGTACGCGCGGTGATCGGAGCTGCCTGCGGCGCGCTCGATGGCGGCTCGGTGGAGACCACGGGCAAAATAGAGAATGCTCGCGAGCGCATATTCGGCCATCGCGAGGGTGCTGCCGACGCCGCGCGAGGTCGTGACCGCCACATCGCTGCCCCAGAGATCGCCGCGGAGCAAATTGCTGGCACCTGCCGGGCGCTGGTGAAACCATTTCAACCGCGGCGCCCGCGCCCGCAGATCGAGCGGAAACGGCCAGCCGCCGAGAATGATTTCCGCCTCGGCGAGCAGGCGATCGCGCTCTTCCGGGGTTCCCGAGCCAGCGGCTCCGGCTGCCAGATAGCGCGCCGCTGTATAGGCGGGCCAGGTTTCGCGATATTCGCCGTCGAACCAGCCACCGGCGTCGGTCAATCGAATCGCCGGATCGACGGCCTCGATCTTGGCGCGATCGGCGGCGCTGAGACGCTGGATGTTCAGGACCTGGATTTCTTGCATGGCTCTTCCGACGCGCTCTCAGAAAACCGGCGGACCATAGTGCTTTGCCGCGGCGTTTGCCATCCACCGCCCGAGGCGGGCTATGATCGCGACGGCGGCGGCTTGCAGGAGGGCGGATGCAGCACTACGACACGATCGTGATCGGCGGTGGGCTGGTTGGGTCGGCGATCGCTTATGGCCTCGCTCGCGCGGGGCAGAAGGCCGCACTGCTCGACGAGGGCGATGTCGCGTTTCGCGCCTCGCGCGGCAATTTCGGGCTCGTCTGGGTGCAGAGCAAGGGCGATGGAGCACCGCATTACCAGCGCTGGACCCGGCAATCGGCGGATGAATGGCCGGCGCTCGCCAAAGAACTGCTGACCAAGACCGGGATTGCCGTCGGGCATCATCGGCCGGGCGGCCTGCACCTCTGCCTCGACGAGGCCGAGCTCGCGGCGCGGCGCGCGATGATGGAGCGGATGCGCAAGCAATCCGGCAATTTCGGCTTCGACTATCGGATCCTCGACCGACGCGAGCTGGTCGATCTGCTCCCCGGACTTGGACCGGCGGTGATCGGTGCCTCCTGGACCCCTTATGACGGACATGTGAACCCGCTCAATCTGCTCCACGCCCTGCACAAGGGCTTTGTCGAGAGAGGCGGGCATTATCTTCCCAACAGCACGGTGACGGAGGCCGCCGTCGCGCCAAGCGATTTCCGGATCCAGGTTGGCGGCGGCGAGATCGCAGCAGCGAAGGTCGTTCTCGCTGCCGGGCTCGGCAACGCCGCGCTGGCGCCGCAGTTCGGGCTCTCGGCACCGGTCAAGCCGCTGAAAGGGCAGATCCTGGTGACCGAGCGTGCCCGCGAGACGCTGCCGTTACCGTTGGGTTCGATCCGTCAGACTGACGAAGGCAGCATCATGCTCGGCGACAGCCAGGAGGATGCGGGCTTTGACACCAGCCAGCGCCCCGCGGTCATGCAGACGATCGCCCGCCGCGCCGTGCTTGCGTTTCCTTGGTTGCGCGATCTGCAGATCGTGCGGGCTTGGGCGGCATTGCGGGTGATGCCGCCCGACGGGCTGCCGATCTACGACCAGTCGGAGCGCTTTCCCGGGGCCTTTACCGCGAATTGCCATAGCGGCGTCACCCTCGCCGGGGCGCATGCCAACCTCTTCGCGCCGATGGTCGCCGCGGGCGAGCTCGATCCCGCATTCGAAGCCTTCTCTGCGCAGCGGTTCGATGTTCCGGCGGCGGTCTGAGACCCCTCGGCCGACGGTCGCCGTGATGGTCGAAGGCCGCACGATCGCGGTTCCCGCGGGCGCTTCGGCCGCGGCCGCGGTGCTGGTCGCCGGGTATCACAACATCCGCGAGACGGCCGGCGGGAGCGAACGGGCGCCCTACTGCATGATGGGCGTCTGTTTCGATTGTCTGGCCGAGATCGACGGCGCACCCAACCGCCGGAGCTGCTTGGTCGAAGTGCAGGAGGGCATGAGGATCAGTCGGCAAATCGGCGCGCGACGGATCGATCCGGTGGCCGGATGACCGTCGCGCTCGCTATCGTCGGCGCCGGTCCGGCCGGCATGGCGGCCGCTGTGCTCGCTAGCGAGCTCGGGCTCGACGCGATATTGGTCGATGAGCAGAATGCGCCGGGCGGCCAGATCTATCGCGCAATAGAGCATGCCCAGCCCGACACCCCGCTCGGCCCGGATTATCTCGCCAGCCGGCCACTCTTGGCGGCACTGCGCGGCAGTCGGGTCGACTATCGGCCGAATACGACGCTGTGGCACGTCGACCCCGACGGAACCCTGTTCCTGGAAAATGCGGGCCGTACCGAGACGGTGACCGCACGACGATTGCTGCTCGCCACCGGCGCGATCGAGCGGCCGGTGCCGATCCCGGGCTGGACCTTACCTGGCGTCATGACAGCGGGAGCAGCACAGATCCTGCTGAAGACGGCGGATCTCGTCCCGGAGGGCCGCATCGTGCTGGCGGGGCAGGGGCCGCTTCTCTATCTCGTCGCTGCGCAGCTCGTGCGCGCCGGAACGCCGCCGGTCGCCATCTTGGAGACGGCATCGCTCGACAACTATCTGGATGCCGCACGTCACCTCGCGGGCCTTTGGCCGGGTCGAGGTTTGTTGATGAAGGGCGTCGGGCTGTTCGCGGCGATCAAGCGCGCCGGCGTGCCGATCCGGCGCGGCGTCCACGGGATCAAAGCGGTCGGGCGGCGAAAGGTCGACCGTGTCTTTTGGGAAGGTGGCGAGCTCGCCGCTGATTACCTCTTGCTGCACGAAGGGGTGATTCCCAACGTCCAGATCAGCCTTGCCTTACAGCTGCGGCATGAATGGGACGAGCCCCAGCTCTGCTGGCGTCCTGCGCTCGATGCCTGGGGACAGACGAGCCTTCCGAATGTCGCCATCGCCGGCGACGGCGGCAGGATTGCAGGCGCCGAGGCCGCGGCGCTGGCGGGGCGGCTCGCGGCCCTCGATGCCGCAATGTGGCTCGGCCATATCGGCGAAGCCGAGCGCGACAGCCGGGCACGGCCGATTCGGGCGGCGCTCGACCGCGAGCGGGCCTTGCGGCCGTTTCTCGACCGCCTTTATCGGCCCTCGCGCTCGGTCATCGTGCCGGTCGAAGACGAGATCATCGCCTGCCGCTGCGAGGAGGTGTCGGTCGGTCAGATCCGCCGTGCCGCGCGGCTCGGGGCAACCGGCCCGAACCAGCTCAAGGCCTTCACCCGCTGTGGTATGGGGCCGTGCCAGGGCCGGATCTGCGGCCCGCTTGTCGCGGCAATTGTCGCCGATGTTCACCGCAGGCCGATCGCCGAGGTCGGCACCTATCGGCCGCGCGCGCCGTTCAAGCCGATAACCGTGGGCGCCCTCGCCGATCTCGAGATCCCCGGTGTCGCCGGGAAGGAAAAAAGCGAAACGCCCGGCTAGGGCCGGGTCTCGTCGGCTCCGTCCTGGCCCGCCGTTCGAGCAGCCACCCGACACCAGTCCTCGCGCCGGTTGAAAGGCGAGGATACGGCGAGCCGCTCGCGCCAATGGGCAGCATAAGCGGCGCCGACGACCGGGGAGGCGACGAGGTTCAAATTCTCCGAATTGCGGGCCGCGCCCGTAGTCCAGTTGTACGATCCCATCAACGTTAACGTGTTGTCGATGACCATCGTCTTGACGTGCGCGATCCGGGCAGCCCGATCGATCCAGATCGGCACGCCGGCACGGGCCAGTGGATCGATACCGCTGTTGCGTTGGCACGGCGTCGTCTTATCGGCGACCAGCCTGACGTCGACGCCACGTTGCTTGGCGCCGAGAAGCGCGGCGACGATGCCCGAACCGGTCGTCAGGTTATAGGCGCCGACCAGAATCTGGCGCTGGGCACGGTCGATCGCGCGGACTGCAAAGGCCGCGCAATCGCTCTCGGGGGCGAAGCAGGTCGAGATCGTCGCCGGCGTCGTCGAAAGATCGGCGACCGGCAAGGCCAGACCGACACCAAGTGAGAGAAAAACATGTCCAAAAGGCACGTTAAGGATGTATCATTGTGCCTTTCAAGAGTCAATATGGTAAATCCTAAACAGCTAGCAATTGCTTAACGTTCGCCTTAGCGAGCGCGCGTCAGTGCAGCACTACCACTCTGCGGTACAGGTGCCAGGTGGCGTGCCCGAGCACGGGCATCAAAAAGCCGGGGCTCATGCCCACCCGACCGAGGCCGATCCGCATCGGCGCCGCTAGGCAGCTAGCGGCCATTTCATCCCCAAAAAAGATCGAGACAATCTTGCATGGCTGAACTACATTTTTGCACAAGCCTCGAAAAAAGAGGCGTCTGGGAGGCAGGGGCCGAGGCGCTCCGGTAGATCGGCGGCGGGCTAAGCGCCGGCAAACTCGCCGACGACCGGGGCGCCCTTCCCCTGATTCGTCCCTCGTCAAGGGAGGAACGATGAAGCCGACGACACTGACGCGGTTCCCTTTACCAACCGCGCTCGTAGCGCCGTCTCTGGGCGACGCTCCCGCCGCCACTCCGCACCGCAGGTGTCAGCGGCGCCGGGTGGATCCTCCCGGACAAATATCATCAGGACGTCTGGCAAGAGTGGTTTGCGGGTCGAAAGCCAGGCGACCTGATTAAACACGTCTAGGGCTGCGGGTTGGCCCCCTGCGAAAGCGGGTCGGGGCGATGCCCGCGCGTTGAGTTGGGCCCGAAGAGGAGAGGAGGCAGGTGTACGATCCAGCGCTGGACCTTTGCCGTGATCGAGGGGAAGCATTTGCCAAGGGCGACGACCTCGCGCCGTGCCTGCCGGGCTCGCTTGCCGCCGCAGTGCCGCGTCTGCGCATCGTGGTCGTCTCCGAAGTGCGGTTCCTGCGCGAAGGTCTCGCCGAGCTCCTTGAACGCGATCCGTCGATCTCGGTGGCCGGGCTGTGCGCCGATCTGGCGGAGGTGGTGGCGCTGAGCGTTCCCCCGCGGGCTGACGTGGTGCTGGTCGACGCGACGCTGCGGGACGGTGTCGCTGCGGCGAGGTGGGCCCGCCACGTCAAACCGGACGTTCGCATCATCGCATTCGCGGTCAGGGAGACGAAGGAGGACGTCATCGCGTGGGCGGAGGCGGGTGTGATCGGCTATGTTCCGGACACCGCCCCTCTGGCCGATCTCGCGCGCTTGGTCATGGATATTCATGCCGGGGAGCAACCCTGCTCGGGCCGGGTGGCCGCCGAGCTGCTCCACCGGATCGCCGTCACCGAGAGCCTCGGCATTGGCCGCAATGCGCTATCCCCGGCAGTCGCGCTCACCAGGCGCGAACGGGAGACCGCCGAGCTGATTGCGGCCGGGCTCAGTGACAAGGAGATCGCCCGTCGGCTGAACATCAGCCTGGCGACAGCGAAGCTGCATGTCCACAATCTGCTCGGCAAGCTGAATGTGCAGCGCCGGGGCCAAGTGGTCGTCCGCCTAAACGGGCACGCGCGGCATCCCGGTTAGGTGCAGGCGGGTCAAACTCGACCCGGCCGGTTCATCCTTCGGCTCAATTCCAGGCAAACGACATTTATTTACCCTCTCCCCCCAAAGGGCGGAGAGGCGCTCTTGTTGGTTGAACGGAACGGTAGGCGTGCAACGGGGATCGCGCTTTCGCAGGTCATCCACTGCGCCTATCTGGGCCTGCCGCACCGCTTCTCGACGCATCGCTGGAAGGTCTGATCGAGGCCATCGCAAGCCTCTGATCGAGTTCACCTATCCGAATGATTTAAACCGATGGCTACAGCCAATTCTCATCGAACGATGGATGGCTCCGGGTCCCACGCTTGTACCAGACTCTACTGTGAGTGGCATAAGCGCGTCTTAACGGAAGGTATTCGCTACAGGATTAAAGAGCCGGATGCCCGGCTAGGGGGAGCGAACGCCTCGGCCCAGAGCAGATGGGATGGGTTGCCTCAGTTCAGGCAAAGAAAACTTAGATTTATCAGGGGGTTGCAATGATGGGGAAGCGAAATATCGGCAGCGTGGCGGTGATCGGCGGGTTGAGTGCTGCGATTGCGTTGCTGACTGGCCTTCCTGCGGTGAGCGCCGACGAGCTGGCGGATCTGCGGGCCAATCAGGAGCTCCTCCAGAAGCGGATCGATCAGCTCTCGCAGGCACCTCCTCCCGCAGCGCCTGGGCCGTATGTGCCGGGCTTCGGGCCGGAGACCCGGGCGGTGACCAAACCCGTCACCACCGGCAGCTTCCCGCGATCGTTTCTGATCCCCGGCACCGAGACCTCGTTGCGCATCGGCGGCATCGCCTGGACCACCGTCCTCTGGTACATGCATGGCGCGCGCCGGACCACCGCGCTCAACGGCCAGGGCGGTAATCCCGACGACAGTCCGAACGGGATGGGTGGGACCGGAGGGCTGCCCAATATTCCGCTCAACGGCGAGGTCGGGCACTCGCGCGCCCAGTCCTTCACCATCAATTCGCGGCCGAGCCGGCTGTTGTTCGACGCCCGGACTCCGACGGCTTGGGGCGAGGTCAAGGCCTATATCGAGATGGACTTCGCTGCAGCCAACGGGAACACGATCAACAACGGTGTCGGGAACGTCACTAGCGGCTGGATCCCGCGCCTGCGCAAGGCCTACGGGACGATTGGCGGGTTCCTGGTCGGGCAGGAGACCGGCATATTCCACGACCCCGACGCCGACGCCGAATTCGCCGATTTCGGCGGCGGCGCGGCGACCTCCGGCCGCGCCCGTGTGCCGCAGGTCAAATACACCTATCAGGGTCCCTACGGCACGGTGTGGGCCATCGGGATCGAGAACCCGCTGCCGGCGTTCACCAGCAGAAACGGCACCGTCAATGTCAACTCCACTTCGGTGCCGGGCACCTCGCCGTGCTCGGTGACCGGCAACACCACGGCCGCCAACCCGGCGACCACGGCTTGCGTCAGCAGCGGGGCGTTTTTCAACATCAATAAAAGGTCTTGGCCGGAGCTGGTCGGGACGGCGCGCATCAACCAGCCCTGGGGCCATCTCTCGATCGGCGGGGTGGTGCGCAACAACAACATGAATGACGGCCAATTCATCGACCAGAGCTATATCGGCTATGGCGGCAGGATCAGCGGCGACGTCCACCCGTTCAGCGGCGCCTCTGGTCCGCTGGGCAAGGATGATCTGGGCGGCGGCACCGCCCACGTCGTCAATTCGGACGGCCAGATCGGCAACGGCGTCAGCGTTGCGACGAATTTCGGCAGCAACATCAACGTGCCGGGCTTCGGCTTTGTCAACCCGCTCTCCGGGGAGTTCAGCGCGGATTGGAACAGGCCGGGCTCGGACGTAAGGCGCGCCTATGACCGGGCGGTGCGCTTTTCGGACTCGGTGTCGCACAGCGGCTGGATCTGGTACCAGCACTGGTGGACCAACAATCTTCGGTCGACGCTCGAGAATAGCTTCATCTGGAACACTCTGGACACGGCCCTGATCGGGCAGAACACCAATAACAACAAATTTCTGTATATAGCGCATGCCAACCTGTTCTGGAGCCCGGTCGGGTTTGTCGATCTCGGCCTCGAATATTCCTATGGCCATCGCCAGACGATCTCCAACCGCAAGGGCGACGCCTATGCCATCAATGGCTTGATGCGCGTCAGGTTCTAGCAACACTGCGCGTCAGGTTCTAGCAACACTCAATGTTCCGACCTTTGCGAGCCGCCTGCGGTGCTCCCGCTTGTGATCGATATCACGGACGCGCCGTCGAGGTGAATTGAAGGAGCACCCCATGATCGAGATCATCGAAGGCCTTCCCGACAATGTCGTGGGCATCGCCGTGAGGGGGCGGGTGACAAAGGGGGACTGCTATGACGTCCTAATGCCCGCAGTGGAGGAATCGCTAGAAAGTCATGACAAGATTCGGCTCTACTACGAGCTCAACTCGCGATTTCCCGGCGCCGCGTGGGACGATCTCAACGTCGGGATCGAGTATTTTCCGCCGTGCGAGCGGGTCGCAATTGTGACTGATGTCGGTTGGGTCCGGTACATGGTGAAAGCGCTTCGCTTTCTGATACCCGGCGAGATAGAGGTCTTCGCAACGGCAAAGGCGTCTGAGGGTCGCGCCTGGGTCACAGCGAATCCCCAATCTTCCGCAAGTGCTGAGGCTTTTGCGCCGGCTCGGAGACGTTTGCCTCGGTCTCGACGACCGCGGCCACGGACGGCAATGAGGTCGTCAAGACGGGGGTTTGGGACGGGTTGAAGTGCGGCGTTACGCAAACGGCTTGTGTCCCCGAAGCCGTATGCCGCGTTCCTTGGCGCCGAGCAGAGTTCCTCGCGGTAGTCGGCGCGGACGATCAGCGCGGCACCACCCTGCGGTACAGGTGCCAGGTGGCGTGCCCGAGCACCGGCATCACAACGATCAGACCGAGGAACAAGGGGATCGACCCGACCAGCAGGCCCGCCGCGACGATCAGCCCCCATAAGGCCATCGGAACCGGGTTTACGGTCACGGCGCGCACGGATGTCCGCACCGCGGCGCCGAGCCCGACGTCCCGGTCGAGCAGCAGCGGAAAGGACACGACGCTGATGATCAGCACCAGCAACGCGAAGAGAAAGCCGATGCCGACACCCACCACGATCATTGTCCAGCCGGCATCGGTAGCGAAAACATCGCGCATGAATGAACTCAACGAGGCAGGCGGTTCCGGGCCGAGCGTGAGCTCGTAGATCGTCTCGGCGGCAACCAGCCAGAAGAGGAAGATCGCAACCAATAGCAGGCCCAGCACGACGATCGCGCCAAACGACCGCGAACGAATGACCCCGAACGCGTCCGGCCAAGCCGCATCGCCATACTCGCGCCGGCGGCTCATTTCGTAGAGACCCACTGCCGCGAACGGGCCGATGAGTGCGAAGCCGGAGGCGAGCGGGAACAGCAGCGGCAACATACCATAACCGAATGCGAGCCGTGCCAGCACAAGGCCGATCACCGGGTAGACGACGCACAGAAAAATGACGTCGGTTCGGTACGCCGCGAAGTCGTCGAAACCGCGGGAGAGAGCTTCCCTGAGGTCGCCTAACCCGATGTGGCGAACCTCCGGGACGACGGCCTCCAGATCCTCTTCGGCCCCGATCCCCGCGCGGGTCGCCGAGCCAATCGCCGAGCCCGCAAGCTTGAACTGATCGGTGGCCCACTCAATAGGGTTTCGGATCGTCATGGCCAATCCTCCCGAACCGCCGGTTCGAGGGCCCCGAGCCGCGCGCCGCCCATGGCAGTGCACCTGATCCGCCCGCCGGTCACGAGCGATCCGCGACCCGCCTCTGGTTTCACCATGCCATCATTTTGGTTTTAGTCGCCCTAATTTCCAGGTCGGAGGCAAGCCGAATGCGGCTCCGAAAAAAGGCCGGAGACAATCTTGCATGGCTGAGCTACACTTAGCGCAAGGCTCGACAAGAAGCGTCTGGGAAGGGAGAGGCCCAGGGCGGGCCGGTTAGAACGCGCGTGGACCATGCCGCAGGCACGGCCGCCGCCGCACCGGCACGCCGCCTCTTGTCCCTCCCCGTATGGATTTGCAGGTCAATCGCTTCGCGATCGTTCGGTTTGGCAAGGGAGGAGACAATGAAAGGTACGGCACTGACCCGCCGCAATGTGCTCAGGACAGCGGCGCTGGCAACGATCACGGCGCCATTCGCGCACCGCGCCCTTGCGACCGAAAAAGTTGTGCCGAGTGGCAAGATGACCCTGGCTTGGCACACCAATATCGCACCGCGCTGGCTCGACCCTGGGCAGCATGACGGCAGCGCCACCCCGGACAATTTCCTCAACGCGCTGCACGATGCCCTGATCAAGAACTACAAGGACGAGCTCTACAACCATCTGGCGCTGGCCGAGCAGTTCGATTTTGGCGAAGACGCGCTGAGCGCCACCTTCCGGCTGAGGGAGAACATTTATTTCCATGACGGCTCGCCGGTTACGCCGGAGGACGTCAAATGGAGCTACGAGCACTATCACGGGGGCTGGGCCACGGTGCTGCACGACCGCACCGACAGCGTCAAGATCCTCGACAAGCGTACAGTCCGCTTCCACTTCAAATCGCCGTTCCTCGATTTCCCGCGGCTGATGGGCACCTCCAACGTGTGCGGCGCTGCCTGGGTCGTGCCGGCCAAGTATTTCGAGAAGGTCGGCAAGGACGGGTTCGTCGCCAAGCCGGTGGGCGCCGGCCCCTACAAGCTGGTCAATCAGGAGCCGGGGACGCGGCTCGATTTCGAGGCCTTCGAGGGCTACTACAAGCCGGTCCACATCAAAGAGTTCTCGATGGTCAGCGCGCCTGACGCGGCGACCCGGCTGGCGATGCTGGAGCGCGGCGAAGCCGACATCATCTACTTCATCCCCGGCGATCTGGTGCCGCGGGTGATGAAGGAGCCGAAGATCATGCTCGCCCCGGTGGTCTCGGGGAATTGGTGGCTTCAGTTCCCGGGCTTCCAGGATCCGAAGAGCCCGTTCCACGACAAGCGAGTGCGCGAGGCGATCAGCCTGGCGATCGATCGCGACGCAATGAACCAGGCCGAATGCGCCGGGCTCGGCAGGGTCGACGGCAACTTCATCAACGACGATGTCGAGTACGCGCTGGAATGGCCGAAATGGCCGCACGATATCGCCAAGGCCAAGAAGCTGATGGCCGAGGCCGGCTATCCCAACGGCTTTGCCTATGATTGGCTGACCCCGGCCCCGCCCTATTATTCACGTGGCGAGCGCATCATGTCGCAGCTGCAGCAGATCGGCATTCGCGGCCGGATGCAGACGATGGAGCGCGGTGTCTGGAACAAGCGGCGCCAAGGCGGGATGGCAGAATGGCCGGGGACCAACATCCACCTCGCCGGTGCCCGGATCGGCGCAACCTGGGCCAATTGGTACGAGTCACTGTTCAAATGCGGCGGCCGGCTCGGCGCCGACGCATTCTGCGTCAAGGACCTCGACGACAAGTTTGCGCAGCTACTCGCGCTCGGAAAAGCCGGCCGAGCGCAAGCAGCTGGCCGAGGAGATCCAGCGCGGAATCCTCGAGAACTACTACTTCATCCCGGTGTTCCGTCACGCCTTCATGAACGCCATCGGGCCGCGCATCGCGGCGACCAAGTGGCAGGACGTGTTCCCGAGCTCGATCAGCACCGGCTATGCCTATCCGTGGGAGGAGATCCAGTTGAAGGACTCGGCCTGAGCGATTTCGCGGAAGATTATAAGGAGAGAAGAATGGGCGGAACAAGGCTGACCCGGCGCACGGTGCTGACGACGGGTGCGTTCGCGGCGACGGGGCTGTCGCTGCCGTTCGTGCGCGGCGCGCGCGCCGCCGCCGGGGGTGTGGTTCCGAAGGGCAAGATGACGCTGGCGTGGCACACCAACATCGCCTCGCGCTGGCTCGACCCGCAGCAGCATGATGGCACCGCAACGCCGGACAATTTCCTGATGGTGCTGCACGACGCGCTGATCAAGAACTTCCGCGAGCAGAAATACGATCACCTGGCCCTCGCCGACAAGTTTGACTTCGCCGAAGACTCCACGAGCGCGACCTTCCGGCTGCGTGAGGGCATCAAATTCCATGACGGCTCGCCGGTGACGACCGAAGACGTGAAGTGGAGCTACGAGCACTATCACGGCGCTTCGGCCCAGGCGCTGCACGAAAAAACCAAGGGGATCAAGGTCGTCGACGACCGCACGATCACGTTCGAGTTCACCGAGCCGTTCCTCGATTTCCCGATCCTGTTGGGTACCGGCAACATCTGCGGCGCCGGCTGGGTCGTGCCGGCCAAGTATTACGAGAAGGTCGGCAAGGACGGCTTTCTGCAGAAGCCGATCGGCGCCGGCCCGTACAAGCTGGTGTCGCAGGAGCCGGGCGCCCGCCTGGTGTTCGAGGCGTTCGAGGATTACTACCGGCCGGTGCACGTCAAGCGCTTCGAGATCGTCGGCGTCCCCGAGGCCGCGACCCGGGTGGCGATGCTCGAGCGCGAGGAAGCCGACATCCTGTACCTCGTGCCCGGCGAGTTGATCAACCGGGTCAAGAACAGCAAGAAGATCATGCTGGCACCGGTCGTGTCGGGCTCGTGGTGGCTCGAATTCCCCGGCTTCCAGCACCCCAAGAACCCGTTCCACGACGCGCGTGTGCGCCAGGCGGTCAGCCTCGCCATCGACCGCAAGGCGATCAACGACGCCGAAAGCGGTGGGATGGGCCGGATCAGCGGCAACTGGATCAACGACGACGTCGAATACGCGCTCGATTGGCCGCAATTCGAATTCAACATTGCCAAGGCCAAGGAGCTGATGGCGCAGGCCGGCCATCCGGGCGGCTTCAAGGTCGATTGGCTGACGGTCGTGCCGAACTACTTTCCGCGCGGCGAGCGCGTCATTTCCCAGCTCAAGGCAATCGGCATCGAAACCAGGCTCCAGACCATGGAGCGCGGCGTCTATCTCAAGCGCAAAGAAGCCGGCATGAAGGAATGGCCCGGATTGCAGATCATCATGAACGCCACCCGTATCGGCGGCAGCTGGGCCAATTGGTATGAGGGCATGTTCAAGTGCGGCGGCTTCCAGGGCCAGGACATGTTCTGCGTCAAGGATCTCGACGCCAAGTTCGAGCAGTACAAGTCGTCGCATAATCGCGACGAGCGCAAGAAGCTCGCGGAGGAGATCCAGCGCAACATTCTGGAGAATTACTATTTCGTCCCGGTGTTCCGCCACGCGTTCGTCAATGCGATCGGGCCGCGCATCAAGGCGGCGAAATGGCAGGACGTGTTCCCGACCATCACTACCGGCTACGCCTATCCCTGGGAGGACATTCAGCTCAAGGAAACCGCGGCGTGACCGGCGCAACGATAACCGTGTAAAGGCAGGGGTACGGCAGTGGGCCAGTTTATCCTGAGGCGGACGCTCTATGCGATCGTCACGCTGTTCATCCTGAGCCTGACGATCTTCACCGTGGTCAGGATGACCGGCGATCCGGTGACATTGTTGGCCGAGCCGGGCGCGCGTGCCGAAGATCTCGATCGGATCCGTCAGGAATGGGGTCTCGACCGGCCGTGGCCCGTGCAATACCTGACCTTCGCCAAGAACGTGTTTACCGGCGATTTGGGAAAATCGTTCAACTACCAGATGCCGGTCAGCTCGCTTTATTTCCAGCGCCTGCCCGCGTCGCTGCAACTAGCGCTGGCGGCGACGCTGATCTCATTCATCATCGGCATCCCGGCGGGGCTGATATCGGCGGTCAAGGTCAACACCGCCTGGGACAGCGCCGGCAAGGTGGTGGCGCTGTTCGGCCTCGCCGTGCCGGGGTTCTGGCTCGGGCTGGTGATGATCCTGATTTTTTCGGTATGGCTCGAATGGCTGCCGACCAGCGGCATGGGGGGACCGCTGCATCTGATCATGCCGTCACTGGCGCTCGGCTGGTACTTCGCCGCCTCGCTGTTGCGCCTGACCCGGTCGAGCATGCTCGAAGTGCTGCGCAGCGAGTACATCAAGCTGGCCCGCTTGAAAGGGCTGCCGGGCTACGTCGTGATCGCGATGCACGCCTTTAAGAACGCGTTGATCCCGGTGATGACCCTGGCCGGCATCAATCTCGTTGTAATGATCAACGCCGGGGTGATCATCGAGGTGATCTTCGCCTGGCCCGGGATCGGCCGCCTGCTCTATGAGGGGATCTTCCAGCGTGACTTCCCGCTGGTGCAGGGGGTTGTCATCCTGGCGGGCACGATGATCGTGCTGATCAATCTGTCGATCGACATCCTCTATGCCTACATCGACCCCCGCATCCGCCTAGCCAAGTAGGTGCTCCATGGCGTTCGTTACTGAACAAGCCCGCGCGCTCATCTCCGGCGGCGGACCGGGTCTCGCAGACCTCCGGCGACGCGGGCTGCGGCTGGCCGGTCAGCTGCCGATCCTGCCGCTGACGATCCTCGTGCCATTTGTCCTGGTGGCATTATTTGCCAACCTGATCGCGCCCTACGACCCGACCGAGCCGATTCCCGGCGCCAAAATCTTCGAGCCGCCGTTCTGGATCGACGGCGCCAACCCTGCGGCTTGGCTCGGCACCGATTTCCAGGGCCGCGACGTGCTCAGCCGGCTGATCTACGGCGCCCGCGTGTCGCTGATCGTCGGCGTCACCGGGACGATCGTCGCCGGTGGCATCGGGACCACGCTCGGTATTCTCTCCGGCTATCTCGGCGGCTGGGTCGACCAGGTGATCATGCGCGTCACCGACGCCTGGCTCGCCTTGCCCGGCCTCGTCTTCGCAATCTTCCTGGCGACGATGGTCGGCCCGAGCATGTGGAACATCGTGATCATCCTCGGCGCCGTGTATTGGACGCGGTACGCCCGAGTGATCCGCGGCGAGGTCCTGAGCCTGCGCGAGCGCGAGTTCGTCAAGCTGGCCGAGATCGCCGGCGCCTCGAGCGCCCGGGTCATACTGCGCCATATTTTTCCGAACGTGCTCAATTCGGCGATGGTGCTGGCGAGCTTGACGATCGGCGTGGTGATTATCGCCGAGGCCTCGCTGTCGTTCCTCGGTGTCGGGGTGCCGCCGCCGCAGCCGGCTTGGGGCTCGATGCTGGCCGACGGCCGCTCGATGCTGATGGTCGGCGACTGGTGGCTGACCGTGTTCCCCGGCCTCGGCATTATGGTGGTCGTGCTGGCGACGCAACTGTTGGGCGACTGGCTGCGCATTCGCCTCGACCCGCAACTGCGCAACCTGTGACGGTAGCCGAGGCGTCGATGGCACCTCGTTCCTTGACCCCGTGGCCGGGTTCGACCCGGCGGCCTTCAGCCCACGGACTTGATCCGTGGGCATCCACGTTTTTTTTTCGCTGCATTCGGGCAAAGACGTGGACCCGCGGGTCAAGCCCGCGGGAGGGGAGTTTTTGACGATGGCCCCCCTGCTCGAGGTCCGCGATCTGCAGACCCACTACGTCTCGTTTGGCGGCGAGCGCGTCGTCAAGGCGGTCGATGGGGTCAGCTTCACTCTTGCGGAAGGCGAGACGCTCGGCATCGTCGGCGAATCCGGCTGCGGCAAGACGACGACGTGCCAAGCGATTGTCAATTTGCTGCCGCCCGCAGCTCGAATCGTTGGCGGCTCGATCGCCTTCGAGGGGGAGGAGCTGACGACAAAAAGTCAGCGCGAGATGCGTCATATTCGCGGCGCCCAGATAGCGATGATCCTGCAGGACCCGATGGCCTCGCTGAACCCGCTGTTCAGCATCTACCGCCAAGTGGCGGAGCCGGCCCACTACCACCGCGCGTTGCGCGGCCGATCGCTTCGCGAACGGGTGCGCGAGCTGTTGAGCGCGGTGCGCATTCCCTCGCCGGCGATGCGGATGCGCGAATATCCGCACCAGATGTCCGGCGGCATGCGGCAGCGCATCGTCGGCGCGATCGCGCTGGCCGGCGGCCCCAAGCTGATCATCGCCGACGAGCCGACGACCAATCTCGACGTGACGATCCAGGCGCAATATCTCGACCTGTTGAAGGAATTGCAGGAGCAGACCGGGGTCGCGATCATCTTTGTCACGCACAATCTCGGAATTGTGGCGCGGATGTGCGACAAGCTCGCGGTCATGTATGCCGGCAAGATCGTCGAGGCCGGCAGTGTGCGCGAACTGTTCAACAGTGGGCAGCATCCCTACACCCGGGCGCTCTTGGGATCGATGCCGAAGCTCGGCAACAAGGAGAAGCTGTTCGCCATTCCCGGCCAGCCGCCCGATCTCGCGACTCTGCCGCCGGGCTGCGCTTTTCATCCGCGCTGCCCCGAGGCATTGGCGCGCTGCGCCCGCGAGGAGCCGCGCGAGGTGCGGATCGCCGGCTCATGGACGGCGCGATGCTGGCTCGCCGAGCGGCAGCCCACCCCGGCAACCGATATCGCAAACAACATCCCGAAGGACCTCCCAAAGGACACCCATGTCGCCGCCGCTGCTGGAAATTGAAGCACTTACCAAGCACTTCCCGGTCACCGTCGCGCTCTTCCCGCGTAAGAAGGTGGGCTGGGTCAAGGCGGTGGACGGCATCGATTTCGCCGTTTCCGCCGGCGAGACTCTCGGGGTCATCGGCGAGTCGGGCTGCGGCAAGACCACGACGTCGAAGCTGATCCTGTTGCAGGAGAGCCCGACAGCGGGTGCGATCCGCTTCGACGGGCAGGACATCGCCGAATTGTCCGGGACGGAGCTGATGCGCTATCGGCGCGAAGTGCAGGTCGTGTTCCAGGACCCGTACAGTTCGCTCTCCCCGCGCATGCGCGTCAGCGAGATCATTGCCGAGCCTTTGCAGATCCATACCGACATGCCGCGCGAACGGCAGCGCGAGCGGGTCGCCGAGGTGCTCGATCTGGTCGGGCTGCGTCCGGAGGTGGCTCGGCTCTTCCCCCACGAATTCTCCGGCGGGCAGCGCCAGCGCGTCGCGATCGCCCGCGCGCTCGTCACCAACACCCGCCTCATCGTACTGGACGAGCCGGTGAGCGCCCTCGACGTGTCGATCCGCGCCCAGATCATGAACCAGCTCGAAGAGCTGCAGGATACGCTTGGCGTCAGCTACCTCTTTATCGGCCATGATCTGGCGACGGTGGCGCATATCAGCGACCGCATCGCGGTCATGTATCTGGGACAGATCGTCGAGCTCGCCGACAGCCTCGAGCTTTGCGCCAAGCCGCTCCATCCCTATACGCAAGCCCTGTTTACCGCCGCCTTGCCCTCGCACCCCGACGAGAGGCACGAGAAGCTGACGATCACCGGCGAGGTCCCGAGCGCCCTCGATCCACCATCGGGCTGCCGTTTCCATCCGAGGTGTCCGCACGCCATGCCGCAATGCGCGCGCGAGATGCCGGTCCGCAAAGAAGTTGCTCCGCAGCACATGGTCGCCTGCCATCTTTACTGATCTAGGGCGGCAAGGGGGTTCAATGCCCAAGCACGAGTTGCAAGATCTTATAGCGGGGGCGAAGGCGGGCCGAACGTCCCGTCGCGCCTTTGTGCGCAGGCTGGCCGCCCTGGGTCTGACGGCGCCGTTTGCCACTCAGCTCCTGGCTCAAGCCGGGTTGGCACAAGCGCCGACCAACACCGAGTACAAAGCGACCAAAGCCGGCGGTGGCGGACCGCTCAAAATGCTGTTTTGGCAGGCAGCGACGCTGCTTAACCCGCACTTCGCAGTCGGTACGAAGGACCAGGAAGGGTCGCGCATCTTCTACGAGCCGCTCGCGGCGTGGGACCCCGACGGCAACCTGGTGCCCGTGCTCGCCGCCGAGATTCCAGACGTCGAAAACGGCGGGCTCACCCCAGACGGCATGTCGGTGACGTGGAAGCTCAAAAAGGAGGTATCTTGGCACGACGGCCGGCCGTTCACCGCCGACGACGTCGTGTTTAATTGGGAATACGCCAGCGACCCTGCGACCGCAGCGACGACAATCGGCAGCTACAAGGAGATAAAGGTCGAAAAAATCGATCCGCTCACCGTCCGGATTCTTTTCGACAAGCCCACGCCAAATTGGGCCGACGCCTTCGTCGGCCAACGCGGCATGGTCATACCCAAACATCTCTTCGAACCTTACGCGGGGACCAATTCGCGTGAGGCGCCCGCTAATCTGAAACCGATTGGTACTGGCCCCTACCGGTTCGTCGACTTCAAACCCGGTGACCTGATCAAGGGCGAGCGCAATCCTGGCTATTACCTACCAAGCCGACCCTATTTCGATACGATCGAGATGAAGGGTGGAGGTGACGCGGTATCGGCGGCACGCGCGGTTATTCAGACCGGCGAATACGATTACGCGTGGAATATGCAGGTCGAGGACGAGATCCTTCTCCGACTGGAAAACGGCGACAATGCCAAGGGCCGCGTCGAGATCGTGGCGGGCGGCAACATCGAACATATCGAGCTCAACAACACCGATCCTTGGACGGAGGTCGACGGCGAGCGCTCGAGCCCGAAGACCAAGCATCCGCTGTTCAGCGATCCTGCCGTGCGCCGCGCGCTCAGTCTGCTCGTCGACCGCGCTTCGGTGGATACGCACATCTATGGCCGCACCGGCATTGCGACCGGCAATTTCGTCAATAGCCCGGAACGCTTCGCGTCGAAGAATACGAAGTGGGAGTTCAATGTCGACAAGGCAAACCGGGTCTTGGACGAAGCCGGTTGGAAGCGCGGACCCGATGGTATTCGTGCCAAGGACGGCAAGAAGCTGAAGCTCGTATTTCAAACCTCGATCAACGCGCCGCGCCAGAAAACCCAGGCGATTGTCAAGCAGGCGTGTCAGAAAGCCGGTATCGACGTAGAGTTGAAGTCGATTACGGCGTCGGTCTATTTCTCTTCGGACGTGGCAAACCCGGACACTTACACAAAGTTCTACGCTGACATGCAGATGTTTACCACGACGATGGGCGAGCCCGATCCCGGGGTTTTTATGCGCCAGTTCACCTCATGGGAAGCCGCGTGCAAGGAGAACAAATGGCAGGGTCGTAACATCACACGCTGGCGCAACGAAGAATACGACAAGCTATACACAGCGGCAGCGAGCGAACTTGATCCGGCCAAACGCGCGGCGCTGTTCATTGCAATGAACGATCTTGTCGTGGGAGACTGCGTGGTCATCCCGGTCGTCTATCGCCCGCGGGCCTCGGCAATGGGTACCCGGCTCAGGGCAAGATTGAGCGGTTGGGACAACGATCTTTGGGATTTGAAAGACTGGTATAGGGAGGGATGATCCAGTAATACGCCTGCGGGGCCACGGAGATCTAATGAACGAGGCAGCACTACGCGACCTGCTCGGAGCGGTGCGAGCCGGTGGCGTGTCGCGTCGGGCCTTCGTAGGCAAGCTGGTCGGCCTGGGTCTCACGGCGCCGTTTGTCCATCTGTTGCTGGCGCAATCGGGCTCGGGCCAACCCTCGGTGGAAGCTGTATACAAGCCGACGAAAGCCGGTGGCGGTGGGGCGCTCAGGACGTTGTTCTGGCAAGGCCCGACCCTGCTCAATCCACATTTCGCCGTAGGCGCCAAGGATTCCGAGGGATGCCGGATTTTTTACGAGCCGCTGGCGGCGTGGGATCCAGACGGAAACCTCGTGCCGGTCCTCGCCGCCGAGATCCCGGACACCGAGAACGGTGGAATCGCTGCCGACGGCATGTCGGTGACCTGGAAGCTTAAAAAAGGCGTGCAGTGGCACGACGGATGGCCGTTCACCGCCGACGACGTGGTGTTTAATTGGGAATATGCGTCTGACCCGGCCACGGCGGCGACGACGATCGGAATCTACCAGGACGTCAAGGTCGAAAAGCTCGACCCGCTTACTGTGCGCGTTCTCTTCAAAAGGCCGACGCCGTTCTGGGCGGGCCGCGCCAACGGCATGATCATCCCGAAACATCTGTTCGAGCCTTACAAAGGCACCAATTCACGCGAGGCGCCGGCAAACCTGAAGCCTGTAGGTACGGGTCCTTACCGGTTCGTCGACTTCAAACCGGGAGACTTGGTCAAGGGCGAGCGCAATCCCGCCTATCACATGTCCAACCGGCCCTATTTCGATACCATCGAGATGAAGGCCGGCGGCGATGCCGTCTCGGCGGCGCGCGCGGTGATCCAGACCGGCGAATACGATTTCGCGTGGAATACCCAGGTCGAAGACGAAATCCTTCTTAAGCTCGAAAACACCGACAATGCCCGGGGTCGCATCGAGATCGTGTCGAGCATGGCCGTCGAGCATATTCAGATCAACAGCGCCGATCCCTGGACCGAGGTCGAGGGCGAGCGCTCGAATGCCAAGACGAAGCATCCGCTGTTCAGCGATCCGGCCGTCAGGCAAGCGCTTCGCCTGCTCGTTGATCGCACCTCGATCCAAGCCCACATCTACGGCCGTAGCGGGGTTGCGACCGGAAATTTTATCAACGCCCCGGCTCGCTTTGTTTCGCAGAATACGAAATGGGAATTTAATATCGAGAAAGCGAACCAGTTATTGGAGCAAGCAGGATGGAAGCGCGGACAAAACGGCATCCGCGCCAAGGACGGTAAGCAACTGAAGCTGGTATTCCAGACCTCGATCAATGCGCCGCGCCAAAAAACCCAGGCGATTATCAAGCAAGCCTGTCAGAGGGCCGGCATCGACATGGAGCTCAAGTCGATAACGGCATCAGTGTATTTTTCTTCCGATGTAGCAAATCCGGATACGACCATGAAGTTTTATGCCGATATACAAATGTTTACGATCGGCGTGAATGCGCCCCCGGACCCCGAAGGCTTTATGCGACAATTTCTTTCATCGGAGATTGCCACCAAGAAAAACAAATGGCAGGGCCGCAATACAAGCCGGTGGCGCAATGACGCATACGACCAGGCTTTTCACGCGGCCGAAGGCGAACTCGATCCGGTCAAGCGAGCAGCACTGTTCATCGCCATGAATGACATGGTGGTTCAGGAAGGAGTGGTGATACCGATCGTGCACCGCCGACAAGTGTCTGCAGTTTCCGATAAACTCAGAGCGCCGTTGAGCGGCTGGGACAATACCTTTTGGAACCTGCAGGACTGGTACCGCGAAACTTAATCGCGCTTTCGACGGGTAGCGCACCATGGGCAGGTATCTGCTGCGGCGCCTATTGATTGCGGTGCCGAGCTTGCTCGGGATCAGCCTCGTGCTGTTTACCGTGCTGGCGCTCGCCCCCGGCGATCCGTTCGGCGAGCTCGCCACCAACCCCAATGTTCCCCCGGAGGTGGCGGCAGCGCTGCGCAAGCAGTTCGGGCTCGACGATCCGATTGCCCTGCGCTACCTGCGCTGGCTCGCGGCGATGCTCCACGGTGATTGGGGTTTTTCGTTTGCCAGCCGCATGGATGTGGGCGCGCTAATTCTGCAACGGCTCCCGGCGACGCTATTCGTGATCGGCTCTTCGCAGATTTTGGCGCTGCTGGTGGCACTGCCGGTCGGTGTCTATTCGGCGACCCGGCCCTATTCGATTTTCGATCAGATTGCCAACACTTTGGCCTTCATCGGCTTCTCGCTGCCGACATTCTTCACTGGCCTGCTGCTCATCCTGCTCTTCAGCATCTATCTCGGCTGGCTGCCATTCGTCTTTCGCACCGACATCGCTGCGACGGGGTGGCACTGGGCCTGGGAGCAGTTCCGTCAATCGATTATGCCCGTTGCGGTGCTCGGTCTGGCGCAGGGTGCTTCGTGGACCCGCTACGTGCGCGCCGCGGTACTTGATGCGATCCGCCTCGACCACGTCACCACCGCCCGCGCCAAGGGGCTTGCTGAGCGCGTGGTCATTGTAAAGCACGTCGTCCGCAACGCCCTGATCCCGGTCGTGACCCTGGTGGCGCTGTCGATGCCGGCTGTGTTCGGAGGTGCCATCGTCACCGAGCAGATCTTTCGCATCCCCGGCATCGGGTCGCTGCTGATCAGCTCTATTCTGGCCAACGACACGCCGGTGATCATGGCTGTCACTTTCGTGTTCGCCTGCCTCGTGATCCTGTTCAACCTGGTTGCCGATATCCTCTATGGCTGGCTCGACCCTCGCATCGCCTATCGCTAGCGCCGCAGTGGGTGGCGGGGGTAGCGGCGCCCGGCACGTCTCACCCGCTTTTGAGACCTGGCGACGGTTCCGCCGGCACCGACTGGCGGTTGCCGGTGCGGGAATACTGGCGCTGATGATGCTTGCGGTGGCGTTCGGCCCGCTCGTTTGGCGAGTGCCCATCAACGACATCGACTTCAGTATGCAGCTTACCGGTCCATCGTGGGCACATCCGCTCGGCACAGACGATCTCGGCCAGGACCTGCTGGCGCGCATGCTGTACGGCGGTCGCATCTCGCTTGCGGTGGGGCTCACCGCAATGCTGGTGGCGGTCATCGTTGGCACGTTCGTCGGCGCGATTGCGGGGATATCGCGCGGCACCATCGACATGGCGCTGATGTGGCTGACAGACCTATTCCTGTCCTTGCCGCAACTGCCGGTTCTGCTGCTCGTCATCTATCTGTTTCGCGACACGCTGAAGCAAATAGTCGGGCCCGAACTCGGCGTCTTTTTCCTGATCGTCGTGGTGATCGGTGCATTCCGCTGGATGCCGGTAGCACGGCTGGTGCGCGCGCAGTTTCTCTCGCTGCGCGAAAAGGAGTTCGTCGAAGCAGCACGAGCCTTGGGTGCGACAAAGCTTCGCCAGGTGTTGCGCCACATCCTGCCGAACTCGCTCGGGCCCGTGATCGTCGCCGGGACAGTCGATGTCGCGGTCGCGATCCTCCTGGAATCGACCCTCTCGTTCCTCGGCCTCGGCTTTCCCCCCGACATTCCGACCTGGGGGCGCTTGTTGTTCGAACTCGAAGGACTATCTCGACATTGCTCCGCATTGGGCTTTGTTCGCCGGCGGCGCGATTTTCTTGGCGGTGCTTTCGATCAACTTCATCGGTGATGGATTGCGTGACGCGCTCGACCCCCGCAAGGTGATTTAGCTTGGAGCATCTGCTCGAAATTCGCGGGTTGAAGACGCAATTCGCCACCGATGACGGCGTGATACGCGCCGTCGATGGTGTCGATCTCACGATTGATCCGGGCGAAACGCTTGGCGTAGTCGGCAAGTCCGGTTGTGGCAAGACTGTCACGGCGCTCTCCGTGCTCAAGCTGATCGCGATGCCGCCGGGGCAAATCGTCGGCGGCCAGATCCTCTGGCGGGGCCGGGATCTTGTCGGCTGCGGCACGCAGGAAATGCGCCGCATAAGAACCAGCGAGATCGGCATCGTTTTTCAGGAGCCGATGACCTCGCTCAACCCGGTCTATACCGTCGGCGATCAAATTGCCGAAGCGGTCCGCGCGCATGAGAAGCTCGGGCGGCGGACCGCAAGGGAAAGGGCAGTCGAGATGCTCCGGCTGGTGCGAATTCCGAACCCCGAGCGCCGGGTGCACGACTATCCGCACCAGTTCTCAGGCGGCATGCGTCAGCGCGTCATGATCGCGATGGCGCTGTCGTGCAATCCCAAGCTGCTGATCGCCGACGAGCCGACAACGGCACTCGACGTGACAATCCAGGCGCAGATACTGGATCTTCTCCTCGAGATGAAATCGCGGCTCGGCATGGCAGTGATGCTGATCACCCATGCGATGGGCGTCGTCGCCGAAACGGCGCAGCGCGTCGTGGTCATGTACGCGGGAAAGGTTGTCGAGGAGGCGCCGGTCGGCGAACTGTTCGCCCGCCCGCGTCACCCGTACACGCAAGGTCTGATCCGCTCGATCCCGCGCCTCGATCGAGAGGGCCGTAAGGTTCGGCTCGAGGCGATACCCGGCGTCGTGCCGAGCCTGCTCGACCCGGCGCCGGGCTGCCGCTTCGCGCCGCGTTGCCGCTTCGCGATGGCCGCCTGCAGCCGGGTTACGCCAGATCTGCGCGAGGTCGGGCCCGGCCACAAGGTCGCCTGCATTCTGTAAGCTCCGGGGCCATGCCCAAATCATTGCTGCGCGTCACCGATCTCGTGAAGTACTTCCCGATAAAAGGCGGGCTGCTGTCGCGCGAGGCCGACCGCGTGCACGCGGTCGACGGCGTGAGTTTTGAGATCGCTGCCGGCGAGACCATGGGTCTCGTCGGTAAATCCGGGTGCGGCAAGTCGACCACCGGACGCTGCATCCTGCGGCTCGTCGAGCCCACTTCGGGGGAGATCCGGTTCGATGGCAAGAACGTCACGGCGTTGTCCGGCAACGCCTTGCGCGCGCTGCGCCGCGACATGCAAATCATCTTTCAGGATCCGTATGCCTCGCTTGATCCGCGCATGACGGTGGGCGCTATCATCGGCGAAGCATTGACCATTCATAAGCTGGCAAAAAATCGGCGCGAGTTCGAAGAGAGGGTCGTAGAGCTGCTCGAAAGGGTAGGGCTCGGCGCCGATCACATGCGACGCTATCCCCACGAGTTCTCCGGCGGCCAGCGGCAACGCATCGGCATCGCCCGCGCCCTGGCGGTGTCGCCAAAGCTGATCATCTGCGACGAGCCGGTCTCGGCACTCGACGTTTCTATCCAGGCTCAGGTCGTCAATCTGCTCGAGGACCTGCAGCAGCAATTCAGCCTGACCTACCTGTTCATCGCTCACGACCTGTCGGTCGTCGAGCACATCAGCACGCGGGTCGCGGTGATGTATCTCGGCAAAATCGTCGAGATCGCCGAGGCGTCGGAGCTTTATACCGCGCCGCTTCACCCGTATACCCAGGCGCTACTGTCGGCGGTTCCGATCCCGGATCCCGCGATCGAACGCCGGCGAATCACCCTCGAGGGCGATGTGCCGAGCCCGATCCGGCCGCCGTCGGGCTGCCATTTCCACCCGCGCTGTCCTCGTGCGATGCCAGTCTGCGCGATTGAAACTCCGGCGCTTAAAGAGGTTGGCGTCGGGCATATCGTCTCTTGCCACCTCTACTGAGCCTGGGTCGGCTTCGGGGTTACAACCCTTGCTTTTCGCGCAGTTGCTGCAATCGATCGTTGAGTCTTCGTGTGAGTGTCGGCAGCGGGTCCTGATCCAGCATGCGGGCGACACGTTGGGCATAGGCCGAACAGAGGAGCAAGGCTGGCCTCAATAGATCGGGATCGCTAGCGGCGCGGTCGCAGATCTCGATCAGCAGTGCCATCTCTTTGGCCGGCACCCAACGCGCCAGCTCCGCGAGTTCCTTACGGTCCACAGGCGGGTTCGAGGAAATGGGGGCGCTCCCCGATACGGGAGTCGTCGTCGGTTCGCCGGTCATCGGTCTCGGCTCCACCATCGCGCGGGTTTGCGAGCATAGCGGAAAATCACATTTCTAACGATCAGTTATCGTAAGCCACTGCGTCGCCGACCTTCACTCCTGGCCCTCGTGCAGGCCGCCAAACGCGCCCAATCCTAAGAGAAAATTTACCGAATGTCGGCTACTTCCGATTAGTCGAGCTTCTGCGTCGGGGCCGTGCACGGGTTGATACAATGTCGACCGGTTTCGCCATACATCTCGTGCAGGTGCCGCTCGACCGATTCCGGCGGCCGTCAGGATCGCAATCTCTCGATTTACGGGGCAGGCCCGCGATGCGGCCTCTGACAGAAGGACGGGGCCTGCGCCCTGCCGTGCGGCGGAGGGGGAATTATAATCATCGAGCGCTGGACCGACATACATTCGCGCCGATGAGCTCCCGAAGTCGGGCACCGCGGACATGGTCGCTCGCGGGCAGAGCCGGCCGTTGCAGGGAGGATGCGTGACTGGCTGGGACGAGGGTGTCGAACGATTGCTCGGACCGACGGCCGCGGTGGACCCCGCGCCGACCCCGCCTCGTCACGCTGCGAGCCGCAGACGGCTTACTTGGCCTTTGGATGCCGCAATCGTGCTCTGCACGGTGCTTCTGATCGGCTGCGGGGCGAGCACTTTCATCTGGTACGAGCAGGTCACGCCTCTGGTCGCCGGGTATGCGCTGTCGGCGGCGACTGCGGCGATCCTCGCGTGGCTCGCGGTTCGGTCCTTGGGGCACCAACAACTTGCCGCGGCGCGTCTGCTGCGCGCCAAGCTGCGGTTGGAGCGCCGCAATCTGTTGCTTCAAAGCACTTTGGAAAACATCGGGGAGGGCCTCAGCGTGTTCGACAGCCGGGGACGGCTGATCGCCTGGAATTCACGGTTCTGCGAACTTCTCGACCTGCCGACCAACTCTGTGCCTAATGCAACCCTACGGGACATCCTGATGCTGCAGGCGGTTCGCGGGGATTTCGGCGACGGCAAGCCGGAGGTGGAGGTCGCCGAGCGTCTGCGCCGCTTTTATCGCGATGTGCCGACGACAAAGGACAGGATCACGCCGACGGGGCGCCTATTGCAGATCCGCCGCAGAGCAATGCCGAGCGGTGCAGTGGTCTCGGTCTATTCGGACGTTACCGAGATCAAAGCGTCGGAGCGGAAATTGATCGAGGCGCACAGTCAGGCGGAGCTGGCCAACCGTGCGAAGGGCGAGTTTCTCGCCAATATGAGCCACGAGCTGCGCACCCCGCTGAACGCCATAATCGGGTTTTCCGAAGTGATCTCCAACGAGCTCTTCGGTCCGATCGCGAACGAGAAATACCTAGAGTATATCAAAGATATTCATGCCAGCAGCCATCATTTGCTATTGATTATCAATGATGTGCTCGACATGTCGAAGATCGAAGCAGGCAAGGTAGAGCTCGCTCAAGAAGTTGTGCCGATACAATGCTTGATCGTCGAAGCTATGCGCATGGTTCACGAGCGCGCGCAAAACCGCAACATAAGGCTGGTTGCTCAAATGCCAAAGGAGGACGTGGACATCTGGGCTGACGAGCGCTCGATGAAGCAAATCATCCTCAACCTCCTCGACAATGCGATCAAGTTCTCGAGGGACGGCGGTATCGTCGAGGCGCGGGTTATCGCCGACAGCCCGGACATTGCCCTCGAAATTGAAGATCACGGCATAGGCATGAATGAGGAGGAGCAGGAGCGGGCGTTGCAGCCGTTCGGGCAGGCCCAGCCGGCAATAACACGTACTTATGGTGGCACCGGGCTCGGCTTGCCGATCACCAAAGGCCTTGTCGAGGCACATGGAGGGACGTTGACGATCAGTAGCCGTGCCGGCTGTGGAACAACGGTTCGAATTGTTCTGCCCAGAGAGCTAAAACGGTTGGCATCGACGGCGTTTTAGATCTCCGGCGGCGCGAGAAGATCAGACGATCCTCGGGATCGCCCCATCGCGGCGCAAGACCCGGAACAGAAAGATGCCGGGGATCATGACCGTTGTAACCACCGCCAGGATTCGGAAACATCCGGTATATGCGCCGAATATCGCCATGTCCCAAAGGCCACCGCCCCCGATTGCCGCAATACTGTGTTGAATCTTCGCCTGCACCAGCGCCGTCATCGTGGCAACTCCAGTGGCGCAGCCAAGCTGGCGCAAGAGACTGTAGAGCCCCGCAGCATCCGTGCGCAACTCGGCCGGAAGGGTAGAAAATGCCAGAGTGCTGAGGGGTGTGAACAACAGCCCGACGCCGATGCCTTGGACTGCGCTTGCTCCGCCCAGCCAGATTGCGTTTCCGTGATACGGCATTCGCGCCATTAGCTCGAAGCCGACCGCGGTTATCAGCATTCCGGTAACGAGCAAAGCTCGATGATCCACTTTGTCGATCAGATACCCGACGGCGAGCATCGTTGCCATCGTCCCGATGCCACGAGGGCAAATAACCAGACCAGCCCACGTCGCGTCGTACCCAAGCGGGCCTTCGCTCAGCGATGGTAGAAAAACGATTGTTGTAAACACCAATGCGCCCACCATAAAATTATAAAATACGGATGTTACGAAATTAATATTTCGAAATACCTCAAATCTGAATATTGAAAAATGCGAGCAAACGCTTCTAATCGCGATGGCTGATAACGCGAATATAGCTATTGTAGCCTCGAATATTATTTCTATAGACGGAGGCCACGTCTGGCCAATGCTACGTTCGAGAAACAGCTGAAGCGCACCCACGCCGATAACCAGCAGCAGGATTCCTAGACCATCAATGCGCGCTTTTCGGCTCGGCTCGCTGGTCGCCGGAAGCTGACCCAAGCCCGCCATGGCGATAACACCGAGGGGGAAGTTGAGGACGAAAATCCAGCGCCACGAGGCGAGGTCAGTGATAATGCCGCCGAGTAGCGGACCCATGATCGGGCCGGCCATGATTGTTGCTCCCCAAATAGCCAGCATGCGGCCGTGCTGACGCTTGGGGTAAATGTCGAGAAGAATAGCCTGCGCGAGTGGTTGGATGATACCCGCGGCGGCTCCTTGGACGATTCTAAATTGGATCAGTGCAGCTGACGACGGCGCGATTGAGCAGAGCAGGGAGGCGACGACAAAGAGAGCTATGGCGCCGGTGAAGGCCTGGCGCGCCCCAAAGCGACGGCGGAACCAGCCGGTCAAAGTGGCCATCACGGCCGAAGCGCAAAGATAGCTTGTAATGACCCAGGAGCCCAGATCGATCCCGCCACGCAGGCTCTGTTGGAGCTGAGGTAAAGCAACATTGGCGATGGTACTGTCGAATGCCTGCATCGCGGTGGCAATCATCAGCGCCACAGTCGCCTGCCGTCGTCCTGCGCTCGGGAGAATGGTGAAGCCGACGGTCATCCAGTCCTATCGCACGAACCGTACGTTCTTGGCATGCGTCGGCTCGGATAAGTTATTCCGACCACCGGACCGAAGCTGGCGGCTGGTCCGACGTTGCGCGATCCTCCGATATTCCGCTCGCAGGTCTGGCCGGCCAGGCGAAGCCAGGAACCCGGCTCACGCCAATTACCCGTCAGAAGACCGCCATAAGGTCAATGTTTTTTCAAAAACAATTAATATAAAACAAGATAAAATCTAGTCGTTATCCGGCCCCTCTAGTCGATGGGAGTCCCAGGCGGACAGCCCATGTTTGTTCATACCCCATTAACATCTAAGCGATACCATCGCAGATAAGGAAGGACGGGATTTGTGATTAATGTTGTGAGGGATTGAGTGAAACGCCTTACTATGTTGGTAACGCCTGACGGGCAATGGGTGTTCGAGGATAGCGCCGAGTTTCTGATGGCGCTCGGCGATCCCAATCCTGACTACGACGCGTCGTCGTTTGCGGTAAAGAACTTCGGCTTTATCAAATTCCAGGTTCACGACGGCTCCGTGGTCGAAATCGAGTTGCATCCGCGCAACGTACAGTTGCCAGCACTGCTCGCGGTTCAGCAACAGCTGCTCTCGTCTCAAGTTAAGCTGTTTCGGATTAAATATTTCGATATCGCCTGGCGTTCCGAGATCATGACGTCGGTCGAGACGGCAATCTCGCGGCTGTCCGAATTATGCGCCCGGGAGGCGGCACCGCCTTCCAGCGACCGCTTCGTCGTCGAACCGCAAGACTACTCTCAGCTCTTTCGGCAGAGAGAGAACCCGCTTGTTTTTATGGTCCAGAAGTGGCGGATGTCATTCGGCCACTTCGATCCCAGTGTAATCCCGTTTGCCATCAAGCATCAGCTGCTTTCCCGCATGGTGATCGTCGGCGTAAGACCGCGCGTTGCCGAGCCGGTATTCCGGTTCATCGGTGAAGGACATGCGAACTGGCTCGACACCGACGAGCATCTGCATGCGATCGGAGAAAAGCTCGAAAACCTGCCTGATAAAGATTACGGCGGCTGGGCTTCGAATTTTTACAAGAGCGTCGCAAGTAGCGGCGAGCCGCGGTATGATTACGTCACCGCAGCAATCCAGCGGCGGCCGGATACATATGTCACCCACTACGAGAGATTGCTGCTGCCCTGGAAAACGCCCTCGGAAGAGGTGCTCGTGACGCTCTGGTCGAGGGGGCTGTCGAGCCCCGTGGTGGCGCCTTCTGCCTCAGACGATACCGATAGCGTCGTGGTCAGGAAATTCGCGAGGTCTGCATAAGCCTCGGACGCCGAGAGGTAATTGACAATGAGTTCGAGATCGCCCAAAGGCGAACCCGGAAAGAAAATGCTGCGGCTCTGATGCTGGTAGCCGTATCCCGCGGCAACCCCTTTTGCGACAAGAGGCGGAGTAATGAGCGCGGTCGCCCAGTCGACCGGCCACCGGGCAACCGCGTAAGCCCTCCCCAGCCGACCGATCAGCCGAGAAAAATGGATACCGCGAAAGTCCGGGCGGATCCAGTGCGAGCCGGCGCAGAACACCACGCCGGTGATCGACTTGGCTGCTGGTGCCGTGACCACGCATTGCTGACCGACATCATGTCCGCCATAGAACATTAAACGCGCTTCATCTTCCAGTGTCGTTTCAGGCCAGTAAAAAATACGGCCTGCCTGGGTCAGGACGACTTCGCCTTTTTCATCCTCGCCCGAGATCCAGTATGAGTTTTCGGCATTCAAGTCACAATATTCAGGATTGAACATATCGACAAGTCGAAACCAATCCCCACGCGTAGTCCTATTTTTGTTTACGTACACCAATTCACGAAAATCATAGCGAAGTCGCAAACGGATGCCGAGTTGTCGCGCAGCCTTATCGCCCTCTAGGACAAATGTGGCCAGCAGGCGGGGCGGGCCGTGCTTGATGGTCAACGCGTCCGGGAGGCGGAGGTTGTTTTCAGGAACGATATTTGGGTAGATCAAGGGCATCGCAGTACTCCCAAGTAGTTATGGCCTCTCCGCGGAAGAAAACCGGAGACGCGGTCTTGGATTTACGCGGTCTAACTCGCTTTGTTGACGGATTGTTAACGATTGTCGGGAGAATGTCAAATAAAATGAAGGTAAACGTTAAATCAGTGTTACCCAAAAATTAACGAACACATAAAATTTGATGCGTATTGTACTGATTTACATCAATCAGGCATGTTCATAAGAATTCTGCGTCGCTTTTGCGGGCCCCAAAAGATGCGGTCTGGAGGAAGGCCTGGTGGTGTCCTTGCACTGTCGTTGCGCAACCGCCGGATTAGCCGGATACTCTCTCCGAGGCGATTTTAGCCAGCCAAGGAGTGCGGGCTCATGGGCAAGCGCGTCAGTCCTCACGGTATCAGGTGCTTGAAGCCACGACGGCTACCGTGCGACGCAGAAAATGCCGAGCGACCTGCTGGACGCACACTCGACTTCTTCGAGCACCACGCCGGCTGAAGACACGGTCATTTTGGGAGCCTACGAAAAATGAGCAGCAAGGATGAACTGAAGCGGGCGGTTTGCGATGCGATCGATCGCCACGCCGACGCGATCATCGACCTCGGCGAAACGATCCTGCGCAATCCGGAGACCGGCTTCAACGAGGTGAAAACCGCTGCCCTCGTTGCGCAGCGCATGTCGGCGTTGGGGCTCGCGCCGAATACAGGTCTCGCCGTCACTGGTGTCAAGGGCCGGCTCGCCGGCCGCGCCCCCGGGCCGCGGTTCGCGTTTATCGGTGAACTCGACAGTCTGCGCACTTCGGAACATCCGTTGGCCGATCCGACCACTGGGGCGGCGCACAGCTGCGGCCACAACGCCCAGATTGCCGGCATGCTCGGCGCGGCGATTGGCCTGCGCGATGCCAACGCTGCCGAGCAGCTCGCCGGCGAAATCATCTTCTTTGCCGTGCCGGCCGAGGAGTTCATCGACGTCGAGGAGCGCATGGCGCGCGTCGCCAAAAGCGAGATCGAGTTTATGCTCGGCAAGCCCGAGCTCGTCGCCAAGGGCCATTTCGACGATGTCGACTTGGCGATGATGATTCATACCGGATCGCGCGACGGGCAGAAGACGCGGTCCATCCTGGCCGAATCCTCGAATGGGGCGCTGGTCAAGCAGATCCGCTTTCTCGGCAAGGCCGCGCATGCCGGGAGCCTGCCGCAGCTCGGGGTCAACGCGCTGAACGCGGCGATGATCGCGATGAATGCGATCGCCGCGCATCGGGAGACATTCTGGGAGAAGGATACGATCCGCATCCACCCGATCATCACCAAGGGGGGTGATGCGGTCAGCGTCGTGCCGGCCGAGGTGACAATGGAGACCTTCGTCCGCGGCGGTTCGCTCGAGGCCATCATCGACGCCAACCGCAAGGTCGACCGCTGCCTGAGGGCCGGAGCGATGGCGATCGGGGCCGAAGTCGAGATCCACACGATCCCAGGCTATCTGCCGCAGCGCAACGACAGGCGCATGGGGGAGATCTTCGGCGGGAACATCGAGGCGCTGTTCGGGCCGGGCGAGTTCCACATCGGCGGGCATCGCACCGGGTCGACCGATATGGGCGATCTGGCGCATATGATTCCGGTGATCCATCCCTACGTCGTCGCCGCCGAAGGCAAGGCGCACGGTGCCGATTGGCGGATCAACGAGCCGCAGCACGGCTATCTGACCCCGGCGAAGCTCTTGGCGATGACCGCGATCGACCTGCTGCACGGCGACGCGGCGCCGGCGAAGGAGATCCTGGCAAAATTCGAGCCGGCGATGACCAAGGACGCCTATCTGACCTTCCAGCGCGGCCTCTTCAAAAAAGAGCGCTACGCGCCGGCCGAGGTCTGAACCCACTCTCAACCATGCAGGTATTGACAATTGCTTCCTCCTATGCGATGTTGGCAACGAATGGCTCGGATTTCAGCGCACCTAGGATTCCCGCTGGCATGAGTGGCAGCTGGCTGTAAATTCCCTGCAAATAACAGCGCAAGAGCCAGGGCCGGGCCGACGAATGGCCCGTGATTACGGAAGGCAGCACGCCGTTGCGAGGAGGGTTTCCGAATGCTTAGTCTGTGGTCGGATGCCGACGCCGAGCGGATGGTCGAGCGCTATGCCCAGCAAGGGGTAGGGCGCGATCTCGCCTTGCGCGTCTATACCTCGCGCCTCTTGGGCGGCGAACCGAAGCTGGTGCTCCATGGGGGCGGCAACACCTCGGTCAAGACCGTCGTGAAGGACCTTCTCGACGACGAGGTCGAGGTGTTGTGCGTCAAGGGGAGCGGTTGGGATATGGCGGCGATCGAACCGGCCGGGCTCCCCGCCGTGCGGCTCGCGCCGCTGCGCAAATTGCGCGGGCGCACGGCGCTTTCAGACGAGGAGATGGTGCGCTTGCAGCGGGCCAACCTGATCGACCCCGGCGCACCCAACCCCTCGGTCGAGACTTTGCTGCACGCTTTTTTGCCGCACAAATATGTCGACCACAGCCACTCGACAGCGGTCCTGGCCATCGCCGACCAGCCGGACGCGGTCGAGCGCTGCGCCGATCTTTACGGAGGACGGCTGGGGCTCGTGCCCTACATCATGCCGGGCTTTCTGCTCGCCAAGAAGGCCGCACAGATCTTCGAACAGGACAAGGCCGTCGAAGGCCTGGTCCTATTGAAGCACGGCATCTTCACCTTCGGCGACGGCGCCAAGGAAAGCTACGAGCGGATGATCGCAGCGGTGTCGTTGGCCGAAGAACGGCTCGCACGCAACCGCCGGACGGTGCTCGTCCCCGCCCGCCTCCCGGTCAACGCGGCGGAGGCCGTGGACGTGGCGCCGATCCTGCGCGGCGCCTGCGCCATCGCCGATCCCGGCGGGTCGGGCGCCTTCAAGCGGTTCATCCTCGAATTCCGCTCAGGCCCGGCGGTGCTCCAATACGTCAATGGCGCTGCGCTTCACCGCTACGGTCAAGCCGGGGTTGCCACGCCGGATCACACGATCCGCACCAAGAACTACCCGTTGATCGTGCCGCCACCCGAACCCGGCCGGCTCGATGAGTTCAACCAAGCAGTGCGCGACGCAGTCGACTGCTTTGTCGCCGAGTATCACGCCTATTTCGTTCGCCACAACGCTCGTCAGGAGGTACTTAAACGGGAACTGGACCCGATGCCGCGGGTCATCCTGGTGCCGGGGCTCGGTCTGTTCGGGCTCGGACGTAATGCCCGGGACGCGCGGGTCGCCGCCGACATCGCCGAGTCTACCATCGAGACGGTGACCGACGCCGAGGCGATCGGACGGTTTGAGTCGGTCAGCGAGGCCGACCTCTTCGACATCGAATACTGGTCGCTCGAACAGGCAAAGCTTGGCCAGATCAGCGAAAAGCCGCTGGCCGGACAAATTGCGGTCGTCACCGGCGGCGCCGGAACGATCGGTCTCGCCACGGCCCGTGCGCTGAGCGGCGCCGGTGCTGAACTGGTCTTGCTCGACCTCGACGCAGCTGCTGCGCAGGCGGCGGCGAAGAAGCTTGGCGAGCCGGCGCTCGGGATTGCCTGCGACGTGACCGATCGCGCCTCGGTGCGCGCAGCATTTGATCGCACCGCCGCGCATTTTGGCGGGGTCGACATCGTGGTCTCTAACGCCGGCGCTGCGTGGCAGGGACGGATCGGCGAGGTCGAGGACGAAGTGCTGCGCCGCAGCTTCGAGCTCAATTTCTTCGCCCAGCAAAGTGTGGCGCAGAACGCCGTGCGGGTCATGCTGGCGCAAGGGACCGGCGGCTGCCTGTTGTTCAACGTCTCGAAGCAGGCGGTGAACCCGGGCGCCAATTTCGGCCCGTACGGCTTGCCGAAGGCGGCGACACTCGCCCTCGTCCGCCAATACGCGCTCGACTACGGGGCCGATGGCATACGCGCCAATGCCGTCAATGCCGACCGCATCCGGAGCGGGCTGCTGACGCCGGAGCTGATCGCCGCTCGCGCCAAGGCACGCGGTGTCGGCGAACAGGACTACATGGCAGGCAACCTGCTCGGCCGCGAGGTGACGGCGGACGACGTGGCCCAGGCCTTTCTGCACCACGCGCTTGCCCTCAAGACAACGGCCGACGTGACCACCGTCGACGGCGGCAACATCGCCGCCGCGCTGCGCTGACGGCGCAGCGGCAGTCAGGATGCTCGGCCGGGGTAGCTGACCGCCATGCCGGCGCGCACATCTTGTTGGATGCCGTATTGCGGGAACGGGTAGCGCAATCCGTTCCTGGCGAGCGCTTCCATCCCGGCGATCGCCTTTGTGAGATGTTCGGGCGGCAAAGCCATCAGCATCTCGTCGTCGAGCACGCCACCGTAACGGCGCTCGGCGAAGCACGGAATCGACAGGCTCGGGGTACGGGTCTTCAGCGCACGCCCCCAGGAATCGGCGCATGCCGACTCGCCGACCACGCTCCAGTCGAAGCGCTTGTAGCCGGACCATTGCAGGCCGTTGATGAAATAGATCATCGCGCCCGGCGTAGCGTAAAAGAGCGCGATGTCGGGCGGGTCCAGCCGACCGCTGCCCAGCGGGGCGACCGCGAGGGCATCGTAGCGGCCGTCGGGCACGCACTCCATCGCGGCCTGGTGGGCGGAGGAATCTTCCGGCGTGCTGTACCAGACGCCCACCATGTGCTCGCCCGAGCGCCATTTGTCGTCCTTGGCCAGCCCGAGGCCGACCACCGCCCGGCACTGGGCGCCGACGAGATCATCGCTGGTGATCCCGACGGTCCAGCCGAGGCGTGCCGCCTGGGCCACGATCTGGTCGAGCGTGTGGATCGCTCCCGGCCGGCGAATTCGCGGGATAGCCTCCATCTCCTCGCGGTGCTCGAAGAGTTTCATGCCGAACGGGATCGTCCGCAGCTTGAGGAGGCGTTCCAAATCGGCGACAAGCCGGCTCCAGTCTTGACTCATTACAAGCATCTCTCGACGAGGGTTCGGTCGGCAGATTAGTCTCGATATGCCCATTTGTCTTCACGCCTCGCCCCAAAGCGCGGGTGAAGCGAGTAAATGGCGGAGGAGGGAATTCTCGTGCGGTTTCTCGGCGTCCATCCCGGCCCGCTTCTCTATTCGAAAATATTCCTCCGCCTCGAGCCGCTGGGCCTCGAGCTTGTGGCCCAGGCAGCCCGGCGCGCGGGCCACTCAGTCCGGCTGATCGACCTGCAGGTCGAGGACCACGCTGCGTTTTTTCGAATGCTCGACAGCTGGCGACCGGACGTTGTCGCCTTTTCCTGCAACTATCTCGCGAACGTTCCGGAGGTTGTCGATCTAGCGAAGGCAACGAAGACGCGGTCCCCGCAGAGCTTTGTCTGCGTCGGCGGGCACAGCGCCTCGTTCACCGCCGCCACCCTGATTGAGCACGGCGCGGGGGCGATCGATTGCGTGCTCAAGGGCGAAGGCGAGGCGGCGATCCCGCTCCTTCTCGATGCCATTGAAGGCGGTCGGGATATTGCAGTGGTTCCCGGTGCCGTCACCCCAGCGGGGGCGGGACCGCGGCCGGTCTTCGTCAATTCGCTCGACGATTTGATGCCCGCGCGAGACTTGTTGCCGCATCGCCGGAAATACTTCCTGGGAACACTTGATCCCTGTGCTTCGATCGAATTCTCGCGAGGCTGCCCGTGGGACTGCACCTTCTGCAGCGCCTGGACCTTCTACGGGCGCAGCTACCGGGTGGTCGGCCCGCAGCGGGTCGTCGAGGATCTCCAGTCGATCCGCGAACCGGGAGTCTTCATCGTCGATGACGTCGCCTTTGTGCAGGAGAGGCACGGGATGGAGATTGCCGAGGCGATCATTCGAGCCGGCATCCGCAAAAAATATTATCTGGAGACCCGCGGCGACGTTTTACTGCGCAACAAGGACGTATTTCGCTTCTGGCGAAAGCTCGGCCTCGAATACATGTTCATCGGTCTCGAAGCCATCGACGAGGAGGGACTGCGCAAGCATCGCAAACGGGTATCACTCGGTCGCAATTTCGAGGCGCTCGAATTCGCTCGCTCGCTCGGTATCATGATTGCAATCAATCTGATCGCCGACCCGGATTGGGATCACGAGCGCTTTCGCATAGTCCGCGAATGGGGCGTTGAGCTTCCCGAAGTCGTCAATATCAGCGTCAATACGCCCTATCCCGGGACCGAGAGCTGGATCGCCGAGGGCGGCCGAGTCGCCAGCCGCGACTACCGGTTGTACGACATTCAGCACGCGGTTCTGCCGACGCGGCTACCGCTCGCCGAGTTCTACGAGGAGTTGGTGGCAACTCAACGCGCCTTCTATCGCAAACATCTCGGCTGGCAGCGGGTCATGAGCACCGCGGGGGTCATTGCCGGAAATTTGATGCACGGCCAAACCAACTTCCTCAAAAGCCTCTTCCACCTCGATCGTGTGTTCCGGCCGGAATTTCTGCTCGCCGATCACGCTTTGCCGGTGGAGTACCAAATACCCTTGCCACAGCCTCCCGCCGCCGGACCAGCGTCCCCTAGCAACAGTCTCTATATCCACCCGCCACGGGGACGCAAAGGCCGCGCGATCGATCGCGCAACCGAGCGTTTTGTCGAAGACACCCGAGTGGGAACTTCTCTGTGAGCCCGGTTAGCCAGCGCTGAGGCTCAGACGGTCGATTCACTCGGTCGTCATGGCCGGGCTCGTCCCGGCCATCCAAGAGAAGCGGCACAGGCCTACCGGTGTCCGTGGATACCCGGCACAAGGCAGGGCAAGACGATCACGCTGAGGCTGAATCAGTTGACTGAATCTAAGCGCAAGCTAGCTGGCTAGGGGTGCCATGAGGCGTCGCGCTGATTAAGGTGAAGAAGCAACCGCCTCGGGATTAACCACCTTGCCCGGGTTCATGATGTTGGCGGGGTCGAGCGCATGCTTGATGCGGCGCATCAGCTCGATTTCGAGCGGCGGCTTGTAATGGGTGATCTCGTCGCGCTTCATCGTGCCGACGCCGTGCTCGGCGCTGATCGAGCCGTGCAGCTCGCGGACGACGCCATGGACGATGTCGTTGAACTCCTGCCAGCGGGCGAGATAGGCCGCCTTGTCCATGCCTTCCGGCTGGGTCAGGTTGAAGTGAATGTTGCCGTCGCCGACATGCCCGAAGGCGATCGGCCGTATCCCCGGCAGCCGGTCGCAGACCGCCTTGCTGGCGCAGGTGACAAACTCGGCAACCTGGCTCACGGGCACCGCGACGTCGTGCTTGATCGAACCTGAGTAGAGCTGCGCCTCGACGATCGCCTCGCGGATTCGCCACAATTCCCTGGCCTGTGCGCCGCTTTCGGCAATGACCCCGTCGGCGACCAATCCCTCTTCCAAAGCGGCTTCGAGCAATCTCTCGAGCAGGGCGCGGATACCGCTCTCGGTCTGGCTCGACGACATATCGAGGAGCACGTACCACGGGTGGCGAGCCGCCAGCGGATCGATCGTGCCGGGAATATGGGCCAGTGCCAGATCGAGCCCGGTACGCGGGATCAGCTCGAATGCTGTCAACTGGTCGGCGGTGACCGCGCGGGCGCGGGCGAACAGGCCCATCGCGTCGTCGATCCGAGTTAGCCCCAGAAAGGCGGTCTCGACTTCGCGCGGCTTGGGGAAGAGCTTAAGGGTCGCTGCGGTGATGATGCCGAGAGTGCCCTCGCCACCGACGAAGAGCTGCTTCAGATCGTAGCCGGTGTTGTCCTTGCGCAGCCCGCGCAATCCGTCCCAGACGCGGCCGTCCGGCAGCACGACTTCGAGGCCCAAGGTCAGCTCGCGGGTGTTGCCGTAGCGCAATACCGCAATCCCGCCGGCGTTGGTCGACAAATTGCCGCCGATTTGGCAACTCCCCTCGGCGCCGAGGCTCAGCGGAAACAGCCGGTCGGCTTCGGCGGCGGCCCGTTGCAGATCGGCAAGAATACAGCCGGCCTCGACGGTCATCGTGAAATTGACGGGGTCGATGGCGCGCATCCGGTTCATGCGGCCGAGTGCCAGGACGATGTTGTGGCCGTCCTCGGGAGGGACGCCGCCCCCGACCAGCCCGGTGTTGCCACCCTGCGGCACGATCGGCAGCTTCGCCTGCCCGCAGATCCGCACCACCGCTGCCACCTCTGCGGTTGATGCGGGGCGGACGACCAGCCGGGTCGCGCCGCGGTAGAGGCCGCGCGCCTCGACGAGAAAGGGTTCCTGGTCGCAAGGTTCGGCGATCCAGCCCCGCGGGCCCGCGACCGCCTTGATATGCTCGATTGCCGCCTCGATCTCCATAACCATGCCTTCCGGAATTAACCTTGCCGCGGTGCGGCGGCCCGGCGCAGCCTGTCATTGATCGCGCGGCCGAGGCCATGCTCGGGGATCGGGCTCACCGCGATGCCGGTGAACAACGGCCGGTCGAGCCGGCGCAGCATCGCGAACAGATTCGCCGCCGCCTCGGTTAGGTTGCCAGAACGGCTGAGCCACAGCACCTCGCCAAAGCCTGGCCGGACCTCGCGGCCAAAGGCGAGCAGGGCCTCGCCCGGGAATGGCGCGACGGCTTCGAGGCGTAATGGCAGCGAGGGCGCATAATGGCTCGCCAGCATCCCCGGCGATTTCGGCAGAGCCCCCACGGGCAACGAGATCGGCCCTAGGAGTTCCGTTAGCTCTTCGAGGGTGACGCCGCCGGGGCGGAGCAGGGCAGGGGCCTTGACCGACAGGTCGAGAACCGTCGAATTCGAGGCCGACCGGGGTGGGGCCGCCGTCGATGACCAGCGCTACGCGCTCGCCGAGTTCCTCGACGACATGCGCCGCCTCGGTCGGGCTCACCCGGCCCGAGCGGTTAGCCGAGGGGGCCGCGACCGGCCGCCCGGTCTGACGCAACAGGGCTTGCGCAACCGCGTGGGCAGGGGCCCGAATGGCGACCGTGTCGAGGCCGGCGCTCGCCAACGGTGCCAACGCGCTGTCGCCGCGTCTTGGTAAGACGAGGGTCAGCGGCCCCGGCCAGAACGCCGCTGCCGCCTGGCGAGCACGATTGTCGAAGACCGCACAGGCCTCGGCCTCGGCCAGGCTGGGCACATGCACGATCAGCGGGTTGAAGCGCGGCCGGCCCTTGGCGGCGAAAATCGCGGCGACGGCCGGCTCGCTCGTCGCGTCGCAGCCCAGCCCGTAGACGGTCTCGGTGGGAAAGGCGACGAGCCGGCCTGCGCGCAAAAGCGCGGCGCCACGGGCGATCTCTGGGGCCGTGGAAGGGAGAATGGCAGCGGTCACACCCGAGACTTTGTCGAGTCCCTGACTTTGCGCAAGACCGGTGAAGCGGCGGCTGATGGCGGGTTCTCCCATGGCCCGATCGTACGCTTAGGAACCCGCGGTTTCCCCGGCCGGGGTTTCTCTAAATCGGAGTTCGCGGCACTGACGACCGTCAAATTGTCATATTGACACGATATCTCTACGAATATCGGCACTCTGAGCGGGTGCGGGAGTGTCCTTGTGGGAGTTGGCGATGCCTGATCTCGACCTGATAAAACAGGGCGAACAGGAGGTGTGGGACCGGCTGGGAGGTTCGCCCGGGCCGGTCGGGCAATCCCGCCGGCCGGCCGCGCGGCTGCCGCGACCACGTCAACCGCGTCGCTGTAGCACGGCCGATTATCTTTTTGCGGCCCATCAATGCGCCCGAATTCCTACGCTCCGGGTCGGGCGCCAGCTCCGCCGGCCGCGGGAACTCCGCAACTCGCCCAGTTGTTCTCAACTCCTGGAGAGCGGCATCCGCCTGCGGAGTACGGTCCCCTCAGCCGCGACGCTGGTCTGGTCCCGCTTGAGTGGAGGACGCAGTGGCTCGCAGCGATGTTCTGATCATCGGCGCTGGCCCGACGGGTCTGGTTCTGGCGCTCTGGCTGACCAAGCTTGGCGCCCAGGTGCGCATCGTCGACAGGGCGGCCGAGCCGGGGACCACCTCGCGGGCCTTGGCGGTTCAGGCGCGAACGCTCGAACTCTACCGACAGCTGGACCTTGCCGACGCGATTGTGGAACGCGGCCACAAGGTTCCCGCCGTCAATCTCTGGGTGAAGGGCGAACCGGCGGCGCGCCTGCCGTTTGAGGCGATCGGCTCGGACCTGACGCCATATTCCTTTCTCCAGATCTTTCCCCAGGACCAGCACGAGCGCCTTCTGATCGAGCGGCTCGAGCAACTCGGCGTCTTGGTCGAGCGGCAAACCGAACTGATCGGCTTTACCGACGGGGGCGATTGCGTCAGCGCCCGCCTTCGGTGGCCCGGAGGTCATGAGGAATTCTGCGAGGCGAGCTACATCGCCGGGTGCGATGGCGCGCGCTCCATCGTGCGCGAAACGATCGGTGCCGGTTATCCCGGCGGAACCTACCGGCAGATCTTCTACGTCGCCGACGTCGAAGCGGCCGGCCGCCCAGTCGACGGCGAGCTGCACGTCGATCTCGACGAGGCCGATTTCCTGGCCGTCTTCCCCCTGGCCGGAGAAGGACGGGCCCGGCTTATCGGCACGGTCCGTGACGAGCGAGCCGATCGTGCCGACACGCTCAAATTCGAAGACGTCAGCAACCGGGCGATCGAGCACCTCAAGGTCGAAGTTCAGGGAGTGAACTGGTTTTCGACCTATCATGTGCATCACCGAGTGGCCGACCATTTCCGCAAGGGCCGCGCCTTCCTGCTGGGCGATGCCGCGCACATCCACAGTCCCGCGGGCGGTCAGGGCATGAACACCGGGATTGGCGACGCCATCAATCTGGCCTGGAAGTTGGCGGCCGTCCTGGCCGGCCGCGCACCCGACAGGTTGCTCGACAGCTATGAAGCGGAGCGGATCGGCTTCGCCCGCCGTCTCGTCGCGACTACCGATCGCGCATTCAGCCTTGTCACCGCCGAAGGCCGGATCGCCGATATCCTGCGCACCCGTGTAGTACCCGTATTATTTCCTCGAAATCATCTCGTTCGAGGGAGTGCGCGAGTACATCTTTCGGACGGTCTCGCAAATCACTCTGAATTATCGCGACGGTCCGCTGAGCTCGGGCTCTGCCGGTCATGTTCATGGCGGCGATCGACTGCCGTGGGTGTCCGTCGATGGAAGCGACAACTTCGCGACCCTTGGGGCCATGACCTGGCAGATCCATGTCTATGGAACGGCCAGCGCCGAGCTCGCCTCTTGGTGCGCGGATCACCAAGTTCCGCTGCATGTCTTCGATTGGCGATTGGAGCATGAGGCGGCCGGGTTGGCCCGCGATGCTCTATACCTGTTGAGACCGGACACTTATCTGGCGCTCGCCGACCCCTCTGGCGCGCCGGGCGTTATCGATCGCTATTGCGCCGAGCGCGAGATCCGGCTCAGCACGGGGTCGGGCTGAGCTGACCCACAAAGTGCCCTCTGGGCTCCACGCTGCCCCGCATTTCGCGATGCTTTTTGCCGCAGGTCCGAGCGGATTTCGGGGAACAGCCCAGATGATTGACATCCCGGTTCCGCGCACCAGGTTAGAACAGTTCTAACCTATCTGCAGTTCCACCGTGGAGCTAAAAATGGACCGTGAGACCCTGACGACCGCCGGTGGTATCCCGGTCGGCGACAATCACCGCCGGACCGCGCGGCCCGCTCCTGGTGCAGGATTGGCAGCTCTTCGAGAAGCACGCCCCTTTCAACCGCTAGCGCATCCCGGAGCGCGTAGTGCATGCGAAGGCCTCCAGCGCCTAAAGCACGCTCACCGTCACCGGCGACAAGCTGCAAACTGAGGACGAGGGAAATATGTCAGGTGAAAGCAAGTGCCCAGTGTCGGGCGGGCATCACGGACCCACGGCCGCCAGGGCCAGGTCGAACCGTGACTGGTGGCCGAACCGGCTGAACCTTGAGGTTCTCCACCAGCACTCCGCCTTATCCAATCCGATGGGCGAGGCGTTCGACTATGCCGAGGAATTCAAGAGCCTCAACCTGCACGCCGTGATCGATGACCTTCACGCCGTGATGACGGATTCGCAGGACTGGTGGCCGGCCGATTTTGGCCACTACGGGGGGCTGTTCATTCGGATGGCGTGGCACCTTGCGGGCAGCTACCGCATCGGCGACGGCCGCGGCGGCGCCGGGGCCGACCAGCAGCGTTTCGCACCGCTCAACAGCTGGCCGGACAACGCGAGCCTCGACAAGGCGCGCCGGCTCTTATGGCCGATCAAGCAGAAATACGGCCGGAAAATCTCCTGGCCCGACCTGATGATTCTCGCCGGCAACGTCGCCTTAGAGTCGATGGGCTTCAAGACCTTCGGTTTCGGCGGCGGGCGCGAGGAGGCCTGGGAGCCCGACGGATCGATTTACTGGGGCCCCGAAGGTAAGTGGCTGGCGGAGGAGCGCTACAGCGGCGACCGCGATCTGCAGAACCCGCTCGCCGCTGTGCAAATGGGTCTGATCTACGTCAACCCGGAAGGCCCGAACGGCAACCCGGATCCGCTCGCGGCGGCCAGGGACATTCGCGAGACCTTCCGCCGCATGGCGATGAACGACGAGGAGACGGTGGCACTGATTGCCGGCGGTCACACCTTCGGCAAAACCCACGGCGCCGGCGATCCGACGCTGCTGGGCCCTGAGCCGGAAGCTGCCCCGATCGAGGAGCAGGGCTTCGGCTGGAAGAGCCGATATGGCACAGGCAAAGGGCCTGACGCGATCACCGGCGGCCCTGAAGTCATCTGGTCGCAGACGCCGACGAAGTGGAGCAACCACTTCTTTGAGAACCTGTTCAATAACGAATGGGAGCTGACGAAGAGCCCGGCCGGCGCCTGGCAGTTTAGGGCGCAGGGCGGCGCCGCAACGATTCCGGACGCCTTCGACCCGTCGACGCGGCACGTGCCGACCATGCTGGTCACGGACCTCGCGCTGCGGGTCGATCTGGTTTACGAAAAGATTTCGAGGCGCTTCTACGAGCACCCGGATGAGTTCGCAGACGCGTTCGCCAGAGCGTGGTTCAAGCTGACGCACCGTGACATGGGCCCGAAGGTGCGCTATCTCGGCCCGCTCGTCCCGCAGGAGGCGCTGATTTGGCAGGACCCGATCCCCGCAGTCGATCATCCACTGATCGGGGACGAGGACATCGCCGCTCTGAAGGCGAAAATCCTCGGGTCTCGTCTGTCGGTTTCCCAGCTGGTCTCGACGGCTTGGGCGTCGGCGTCGACGTTCCGCGGCTCCGACAAGCGTGGCGGAGCGAACGGCGCGCGCATTCGCTTGGCACCGCAAAAGGACTGGGAAGTCAACCAGCCGGCGAAGCTGCGGGAGGTGCTGCCGACGCTCGAAGCGATCCAAAGGGATTTCAATGCTTCGCAGACTGGCAGGAAGAAGGTCTCTCTTGCTGACCTGATTGTTCTCGGCGGAGGCGCAGCGATCGAGAAAGCCGCGAAGGCCGCTGGGCACGACGTCAGGGTCCCGTTCACGCCCGGTCGCGTGGACGCCTCGCAGCAGCAAACCGACGTCAACTCCTTCACGCCGCTCGAGCCGACCGCCGACGGGTTCCGCAACTATCTTCGCGGCGAGCAGCGCTTGTCTCCCGAGGAGCTGTTGGTCGATCGGGCGCAACTGCTGACCTTGACGGCGCCCGAGATGACAGTTCTTGTGGGTGGCCTGCGCGTCCTGGGTGCAAATGCCGGGAGTTCCACGCACGGCGTCTTCACCAAGCGGCCCGAGACGCTGACGAACGACTTCTTCCTCAATCTGCTCGACATGAGCACGCAATGGCAGCCGTCCGCCGGCTCCCCAGGCGTGTATGAGGGCCGCGACCGGAAGACGAACGAGGTCAAGTGGACCGGCACCCGTGTCGACCTGATCTTCGGTTCGCACTCCCAGCTGCGCGCCCTCGCGGAGGTCTACGCGTGCGCGGACTCGAAGGAGAAGTTTGTGAAAGACTTCGTGGCGGCATGGACCAAAGTGATGGACCTCGATCGCTTCGACCTTGCCTAATCCATCTCGCAGCCCCCAAGGTCCCGCCCGCCCCTCCCTAGTCCCCCGCTTGCGGGGGAGGGTGCGGGTGACCGGGCCGGCAAAGTGGCTGGCGAGCGTCTCTATTAGAATCAGGCCACCGTGCCGTCGCAGTTAGGAATTGTCGATCATCCTCTGGCGGCGGCAGGAGTTGACAGTGCGCCCCGATTGTTGAAGCTGCGATAATCTTCGCAACGAAGAGGATCACCGTAAAGGGGAGCAGACAATAACGGGCGTATGCCCGGAGTGACATCGCCCATCGGCCTCTGCTAAAGCGGGCCGATGGCGGGCTTGGTGATTACGATCGCGCAGCGCAAGGGCGGCGCCGGGAAGACGACGCTCGCAGCACAGCTCGCGGTCGCCTGGGCGAGGCAGGACGCCCGGGTTGCTGCGCTCGACATCGACCCACAAGGCAGCCTTGCCGCATGGGTCGATCTGCGGCGGGCGCGGCTCGGCGCCGAGGCGATGGGTTTCGACTTCGCCGCGCTGCCGGGGTGGCGTGCCGCGCAATGGATCGAGGATCGGGCGCGCAATGCCGATCTCGTCGTGATCGACGGTCCGCCCCATGCCGAAACCGAAGCACAAATTGCGGTGCGCGCCGCCGGGCTGGTGCTGATCCCGGTTCAGCCCTCGCCGCTCGATCTGTGGGCGACCGAGACCACCCTCAAGATGGCGCGCGACGAGCGACGGCACTCGCTCGTCGTCTTAAACCGGGTGCCGCCGCGCTCGGGCTTGACCGATGCCATTGCCGCCGACCTCGCCGAGAGGGGCGTTTCGGTTGCGGCTGCTCGGATCGGCAACCGCATCGCGCTGGTGCGGGCAATGATGTCGGGTCTCGGCGTTACCGAGAGTGTCGGCCCGAGTCCCGCCGGGGCCGAGATTGACGCGCTCGCTGCGGAGGTGCGCAGCCTCCGGAATTAGGGAGGGAAGTTTAAATGAGCGATCGAACCGTTTCACCGATCGGCGTTCGGCCGCCGGCCTGGGTCGACGAGTTCCGCGCCTTTATCATGCGCGGCAACGTCGTCGACCTCGCCGTCGGCATCATTATCGGCGTCGCCTTCACCGCGGTCGTCAACAGCCTGGTCAAGGATATCTTCACCCCGATCATCGGCCTGCTCGTCGGCGGGATCGACTTCACCAACCTATTTGTCACGTTGAGCGGACCATCGCAACCGACGCTCGCCGACGCCCAGAAGGCGGGGTCGGTGACTCTGAACATCGGCGTCTTCCTCAATGCCGTGATCCAATTCCTGATCGTCAGCTTCGCCGTCTTCTGGCTGATCAAGGCGCTCACGCGGCTGCACGTCCGCGAGGAGGCCGCACCGCCCGCGCCGTCAAGGACCGAGGTGCTGCTCGCGGAAATCCGCGACCTCCTGGCAGCGAAGCGAAATTAGCGGCCGGGCGGTTTCAGCCCTCGCCGTCGAAATAATCGACGCCGCTCGCGGTGCGCCCGAGAAAGACCAGCCGGCGTTGCGGGGGCGTGGTTTCCGCCGTCGGTACCGAATAGACCCCGAATTTGCCGCTGTCGGGATATTCGGCGACTTCGGGCAGCTCCAAGGAGCTGATCGAAAGATAGCGGAGGTCGCCGGCGGAAGTGTTGATCAGCTGATGCGCCTGCTCGGCCCCGCCCGCCGGGCAGACGATGACATCGCCCGCGCGCACCGGGTATTGCTCGGCGCCAAAGCGCAAGGTCCCCTCACCGTTAAGGATCATGAACAGCTCGTCATTGACGTGGTGGACATGGTGCGGGAACGCCTTCTTTCCCGGCGGCACCACGGTCAGGCGGCAACCAAGCTTGGTGGCACCCAGCGGTGCTGCGATCGGCGCGATCCGAGCCTCGAACCCGGCCTCGGGTTTTTGCGGGCTTTGCGGCAGCAGCTCGATTTCATTGACGTTGACGACGGGACGTCGCGTCATTTGTGCATTCCTTTCTGAAGTAAGAGCCTTTGAAAGAATTGCTTTCTTTGCCATCCCGGCGATGGCCCGGACCCAACCTTCCGCCACTGCCGAGTATCCGGGCAGTTGCGGCACCTTATACGGATCTCCGGAAATTTCTGGATGCGGGTGTGCCTCCATAGCAGGTCTCGCCTATCGAGCGGGTGAAGCGGGAGCCCAGGCGACCGCGCAGAGCGAGCGGATCAGGCCGGGGTTGGTGGCGAACCGGTTCCAGGCCATCGCGCAGGCATCCATGACCTCCGCCAGGCCGGGAAACACCGAGTTGGCGAGCCAGTGGCTGCGCAGATAGTGCCAGATCCGCTCGACCGGATTGAGCTCCGGGCTGTAGGGCGGCAGTGCTAACAAAGTGATATTGCTGGGCACCATCAGTCCATGACTCTTGTGCCAACTGGCACCATCGAGGATCACCACGGCATGGGCATCAGCGGCGACCTGGCTGCTGATCTCGCTGAGATGATGGTTCATCGCGGCGGTATTGCAGACCGGCATGATCAGCGTCGCCGCTTTGCCCTCCACCGGGCAGACCGCACCAAACAGATAGGCCGAGGCGAAGCCGAGATCCTTCGGTGTTGCCGGCCGGCTGCCGGTTGGCCCCCACACCCGGGTCAGACTGTTCTTCTGACCGATGCGCGCCTCGTCCTGAAACCACAGCTCGACTCGCCTACCGCGTGCTTGCGCCGCCCGGACTCGCTCTAATTGCAATCCAAGAGTTGCGAAAACTCTGCTTGCGCCGTCGCATCAGCCTCCGGGTGACGCGACCGCGGGGCCAACCAACTCAACTTGATCCGGTGCAGCAGCCGGTAGGTGCTCGACAGACTGCAATCAATCTCGAACTCCTCTTTCAAGATCCGTTGCGCGTCGACCCCACGAAACGCCACCACCCCGTCCCGCTCCAGTTCGGCACCAGCGACCATCCGTTCCTTGAACCGCGCGCTCGTCACCGCGTCGACCCGGGGCTGGCGGCCCGGGCGCGGCCGATCACGCAGTCCCGCAATGCCGTCCTCCTCATAGCGGTTATGCCATTCGTAAGCCGCCGACCGGCTCAGCCCAGCCAGCCGCGCCGCTTCCTGATGCTCCATCCCTTCGAGCAGGTTCGCAATCATCAGCACCCGCTGGCAGACACGCCCGCTCTCGCCTCGGGCCAAGCGCCGCAGCTCGGCCGCCCCCGGTGCGCTGCGAAAAAAGTATGCCGGCATCATCCATCCCCCAAACATGGTACGCTTGCCTATTAACTCTACCACATCTGGAAGCCACCGGAAGCCGGTATTACCAGCCTTCGCCGCGGCAAGATGGACCCCGACCCTTCGCCGGGGTGGCGACGGAGGGTTAACTGGTCTTAACAGAAAATCCCGCCGACTACCCGGTGTATCCTCCGTTACTCGATGACCTCGTCGTCGCGGACGAGGATCGTCGGCAGGACGGTGAGGCCGAGTTCCTTCGCGGTCTTGAGGTCGATGACCAGCTCGAATATGACCGGTTGCTGGGCCGGCTCGTGCCGGCCGAAGAAGAATGGGTCGTTGCCGACGAGGAGCGCGCCAGCTTGCAGTTGGACAAGGGAGGTGAAGGCGGTCTCGAACGTGACCCTGCGCGTAAGAGGGATACTGTGGGGATCCTTCGGGAAACCCCTGGGGAAGAAAATACGTCTCAAATTTGCTAAAGCCGGTCGCCAATGCGGTCGAGTGCAGGATGTCCTGATCGAGAGGATAGTGCGCCTTTCCGGTCACCGTCATATGCGTCACGCCGCCATAGGCTTCGGGCCTGAGGGCACGGCGCACGAACCATTTGGCGTACCAGCAGCCTTGCAGGCACGTTGCTTGGCCTCTCCGAGCAGGCTCAAGAAATCGGCACGCCAAAGGTGGGAAGACCAGTCTGCGTGCGATATTTCGTATAGAAGTTGCCCGGGCTAAGCGGCGCGTTCTGGGCGAAGAGCCAAATCCCCGCATTGTAAAAAGATGTCAATAGGCCGGCGTTCGGGTCGGTAGGTACGTACACGTGAAGATCCCGGCCGGTACAAATGTGCCGTATCGGCCCGATCGCGTTCTATGCAAACGGACCCTGACCGTTCTGGACGGCCAGCCATGACGCCTGATCTGTCATGTAATCGAGGTCAGGAGCGTACATAGCCATTGTTCCGCTTATGTCTGGGGCCCGTTTGATGATTACGGTTCTCGTAACCGGAAATAGTCAAAAATCAATCTCTTTGCGGTTGCTATCAACGACGTTTCGGCTAGACGACCAGCGCGGAATCGGGTTTTTGTCGCCAATAGCCCAGCATGTCGTCGATCGTCTGATCGAGTGAGATGACCGGCTCCCAGCCCGTTGCCGTCTTGATCTTGGAGCAGTCGGCCCAGATCACCGGCTCGTCGGTGGGCCGGAGCAGCTTCGGGTCGATTTCGGCGATAATGTCTTGGCGCGCCGCTCGCCGCAGTACCTGCGACAGCACCGCGCGCATCGCATAAGCAGTGGCCCCACCGAGGTTGTAAGCCTCGCCGCTCTGACCGCCGTCGAGAAGGAGAATCAAGGCACGGTTGAGGTCGCGAACGTCGACGATCGTCCGCCGGGTCTCGAGGTTACCCACGCGAATCGTATTTGCGTCCTGATGGCGTTCCAGCCACACGGTGCGCCGCACGAAATCAGACAGCGCGTCGCCCACTTTACGCGGACCGGTGCAGTTGAAAATCCGCACGCGCACTGCATCGAGCCCGAAGCCGGCCCAATATTGGTACGCCAATAAGTCGGTTGCCACCTTGGAGACCCCGTAGGGGTGCAGAGGCAGCAACGGAGCGCTCTCGGAAATCGGCCCTTGCTGCGGATCGGTCGCGCCGTACTCGGCGGACGATCCAGCGACCACGATGCGAACCTTCCGGTCGAGCCGGCGGACTGCTTCTAGGACATTGGCAGTGCCGATCACGTTGGTTTCCAGGGTCTCGATCGGTCGCTGCCACGATGCCGTGGGGTAGCTCTGCGCCGCCAGATGAAATACGGCATCGGGCCGGAAGCGAGTCAGCGAATCGCACACCGAACACCAGTCTCGGATGTCGACCTCCTCGAGTACGAGGTCCACTAGATCTGAGGGGTCCACTGTCGGCTTGTAGTAGCTGGCCAACACCTCATGGCCCGCGGCTGTCAGGGCGCTGCTGAGGTGCGAGCCCATCATTCCGCCGCAGCCGCTGATCCAAATCCGCATGCCCTGCTTTCCTCGTCACGCGCGTTCCAGAAATTGCGATGTCGCACGCTGCGCCGAGAGGCCAGCGATCACCTCGTCGAGTGAGGCCATTTGTACGTCCCACCGGTAATTTGCTTCGGCGGCGGCACGTGCCTTGCGCGCCATATCGGAACGAAATCTCTCGTCTCGCAGCAGTTGTAGGACGTGCTCGGCGAATTCCCGCGGGCCATCTGCCGCCAGGATGCCCGCACCGTTCGCAACGACCGTGCCGCTCGCCGCAGTGGTGGAGGCGACGCAAGGGAGTCCCATGGCCATGGCTTCCAGCAGCTTGTTCTGGATGCCGCGGGCCATTCGCAAGGGCGCCACGAATACCTCCGCGCGGTCAAGATAGGGACGCGTATCGGGGACGTGTCCGGTAACGCTGACCCCTCGGCGCTCCGCCAGCCGCTGCACGGCCCGAGCAGGCCGGTTTCCGCAGATGACAAAGCTTGCCTCGGGCATCTGCGCGTGTACCAGCGGGAGAACTTCGTCGCAGAACCACACGACCGCGTCGACATTTGGGAAATAATCCATCACCCCAGTAAACACGATCGATCCCGGTCGCTTTGCCTCGCCCATTGAGCGAAAATAGTCGAGATCCACCCCGTTGCCGACGAGGCTGACTGGCACCCCGGGAATCAGCCGCTCGAAATCGCGTTGTTCGACCGCCGTGCAGACAAGTGCATGGGTAAAATTGCGTGCTATGCGGCGCTCGTAGGCGAGAAACCGCCGTTGCTCGATCGAATAAATCCATCGTAATGGGATCGAGGAACGTCTGGCGTACTGACCCCATCTCGATAAATCGAGCTCGGCGAACTGCATGATCCGCGGCACCTGCGGGAAGTGATCGGCAAACTGTGCGACGTTGCAGCTGTAGACCATGATCACGTCGGGTTTCAGTTCGATGAATTTTTGCTTGATCGCCGTATGCAACCTCGGCTCGGCAAAGACCGCCACGGAAAGCGGCCATCCGACAATAAGCGCCCGGAGTGCACGCAGCTTGCTCGCCCACCCGTTCAACGGGACAGCGGTCACGCTCTGCGCGTAGTCGCGCAAGCCAGGAATGTTCTCGAGATCGCGGCGACCGTCGCCGAGGCAGAAGACATGCACCTCGTGCTTCGCAGAGAGGTGGCGGATTTCATTGAAGGTGGTGATCTTGTCGCCCCGGTCCGGCGGGAACGGCACCCGTTGGGATACGAAGAATATTCGCATCAAAGAACTCCGACTGGTCCGCCCGCCAAAAAGCTCAGGGTTCGACGACCACCGCGGCCGTGGCGATAACGCCGCCGAGCAAATCCTTTGCACGGATCGTCCAGACGCCGGGTTTGTCGTTGACGGCAAACGGGAGCAGCTTCGTGGTTTCGGCACCAGTAATCAGCAAATTTCCCGAGTAATGAGCAACCGTGCTGCCCTCGGGGTCGATGACATCGAGATGGATCACGTCGAGCGCGGCGTGTGAACTCGAGCCGATCAGGAATTCGGCGTTGGTCCCGAGATGGGCATCGTGAGGCCCGAAAACGGACGGGGGAGCGACAGGCTTATCCGATAAAGCGAGGACGGTCGGATCGACCGGGCCCAGTTCGAGCGCCACGCGGTCGGCCAGTCCGAGGGGGCGCCCGGCCCGCACGTCGTAAACGTGAACCGGACGCGCCAGCCTCAGCACAACATCTTCGCGGCCACCGGGGATCGGGCCCTGATCCGCCGGCCTAGGCGCCGCGGGAAGGTCGCGTTGTAGAGTGACGACTGTTACCTCGCCGTTGTCGAAGATGTGGGTTTCGACATCGCCGGTGGGCCCACCCTCGGCCCGGAGGAGCGGATAGCGTGGCTTCACGCCGGCCGTTTCGAGGAGTTCGGTGATCCGTCGCCCTGCTGCGCGGGCTCGGTCGTCGGAGAGGTCGACATAGGCCGCTCTGCCCTTGCCGAAGGCAGAGCCTGTTGCGGCGCGCGCGGCGGGATCGGCGAAGACCTCGGAAAGAAGCGGCTTGGCCATTCTCTTGCCGTGCTCGTCGAAAATTCCCGGCTCGCCCTCGGCTGCGACGACGCCGCCGCGCTCGACGAAGTCACTGATCTCCTTGGCCTCGGTCGGTGACAATGCAATCGCATGGGGGAGCATCAGGAGGCGGTAATCACAGTTACGAAGTTCGCCGCCTCTCACTGCCTCGGACGAAACGAATCGATGCTGTAGCCCGCGGTGCCGGATCAGGCCTACGAAGTTGCGCGTCGCTGCCCTGATTGCATTATCCTGATACTCGGTGCTGGCAGTACGGCGGCTCCAATCCTTCCCGTCAGCTTTGCGGTCGAGCAGCCATTGCACCCGCATGCTTGACGGCGAGTAGAGCACGCCGACCGGGTCGATATGAGGGCGGCTGTTGATCAACAAGGCGCCGAGCCCGCCGCGCAGCTCGGCGAAATAGGGCGCAGCATTGCGCCCCCGCTCGCCGATATGGCCAGACGCGTCGGCGAACTCGTTGTTCTCGTCCCACAGGATGAGCCCGCGTATTCCGCGCAAGGTTTGACGCCAGACGCGGTGGGCTTCGGCCGGCCCACTTTCGAACAACGCGAGCAGCATGATCAGCCCAGGGTGGAACGACCGCGCGATCTCGAGATCACCAGGCTCCATCGCATCGACGCTACCCGCCAAGCGCGAATAATCGTAACCTCCCCAGCCGGGAATCTGGCCGCCTTCGATCGCCGCCACCGCTGCGGGATCGGCTTCGTGGATTGCCTTGCTACCGCTCTCGACGGCACGCGCGAAGGCAACGTCCATCCACTCCTTGAAATCCGCCCATGCCGAGAAATTCTGGTCGGGTCGCTGCATCACCTCCCGAGTGGTCATCGGCCTAACCTGCTCCCAGCGGCTGAACTCGGAATCCCACTCCTGATTGAGCGCCGTCAGGCTACCGTAACGCTCTTTCAACCAGACCCGCATGGCGGTCAGGGATGGCTCGGAGAAATCGAAATCCCAGAACGCCGCCAGGTCGGCAATCCCGCTTTCGTCAGCGAGATTGTAATAGAGCGGCCGGTAAGGATGCTGCGCACCGACAACGCGGACCAGCCGATCTCGAATTTTTTCCAGCAATTCGCCGTCGGAGAGACTGGGCTCGCGCATAAAAGCCGCAGGATCCGAAGGATCTTTCCAATAGCGCTGCTTGACCTCGAGGAATTTCCAGTTCTTCAGCCGATCGCCGGACCACCTGTGATAGGGAGAATAGAAATCGGTCGCGATGTTCTCGAGATACCAGCGCATATCATTGTCCAGCAACGGAGCGAGCCGGTCCACCGTCGTGCTGTTCAACTCCCAGGGGTGGACCATCCCCGCGGTGACTCCGAGCCGCTTCAAAGCGGCGTACCCTGCTTGCGACTGAGGCTGCCACATGACGATTTGATAGTCCGTCCACGGGTGGTCGAACGGCGAGGCGATGAATGAGGTGGTTTCATCGTTCTCACGACGGGATGTGCCGCCGCTTTGATCGACCTCCTCCATCGAGAGATGGGTCGCCAGCCGGTTCTTCATCGTTACCGCTCGCCTGGCGTCCAGCGGAAACGTCACCGCCGACGCATGGGCGAGGTGGAGCGGGAGCCGGTGGCGCTCGACCACTCGGCCGTCGACATCGCTCCATTCGATATCGAGAAAGCCGTGTCCCGTCGCCGGCTTCTCAAAATGATAGACGACCTCTATCGACTGGTTCCGCTCGATTGCTTGCGGTAGCGTGAGCTGATCGGCAATGGCTGGTCCACTTAGCCAATCGCCGAAAATCAGCAACAGCGCTGCGGCCCTGGCGGGCGCCCTAAATTTGCTTGGTTCGGCTGCCATCGCTTCCATTTCTCAGGGCATTAGACGCTGTCATAGCGGCATAATCGAGCCTCTGCCAAGCCGTCGACGCAAGGGTGGTCGATCTCGGGCCATCGGCGCTCGCTCTTGACCGGGAGCGGCCGGATTGGGTAAAAGCGGGCGCAAAGCGGTTGCGTGAGTCCTTGCGAGTTTGGGTTGGGTTGAGGTGTGCGATGGCGCGGAGATGCGCAGTCACCGGGAAGGGCGTCCAGGTCGGCCACAATGTTAGCCATGCCAACAACAAGACGAAGCGGCGATATCTGCCTAACCTGCAACAGACCTCGGTCCTTTCGGATGTCCTCGGCTCCGTTCGGCTGCGTATCACCGCCGCGGCAATTCGCACGATCGAGCACAAGGGGGGTATCGACGCCTTTCTGCGCGACACCGCTGACAGGAACCTGTCGCCGGAGATCCGCCGTCTGAAGCGGCGGGTCGCGGCAGCAACGACGCGCAGAGCAGCTGACGCGGGCGGGCCCGAGCCTTAGCCCCAGGCTTGATTCCGCGTCAGCGCGCGGAGTGCACTGCCCAACAATCGTGCGGTGACGCCGCCGAAATCAACAAGAGAGCGTGAACTTTCCGAGGATGGCGCCGTTGCGTTAATCGAGCGCAGGCGAACCATGCTCGGCGACTGGCGGAAATGACCATCCAGCCGAACGTGGAGGAAATACTCCGCCGTCTTGCGGAAGAATTTAATCAACTCGCGAACGGCAATCCGACCTCGCCAAAACACATTTACATGATAAAAAGCACAAATACAGAAGTAATCGGAATTATGTAGCAAATACACCTACCAAGTCATTTTCAGGGTGCGCGGGCCGCCCGGCAGCGTGACCAATCCCCGACGCTGTGAAGGCTTTCTTCCCGGCACGTCACCGACGGCGTATTCGTCTCGCGCACCACGCGATAGCAGCCTTTCCCCACCTGATAATGCAGGTGGAATTCAGGTGAGGCTCAACCTATGGTCTTCCCCCAGCTTCTTCCCCAGCCTACAATTTTGTCCAAATCGGCAGGCGCCGCCATTCGCAATCTGGTGTGCATCATGTCACGCCTTCAAGTGGTTAAAACGCCCGCGCTGCGCCGCGAACTCCCCTCCCGGCGTCGGGCGAAATTCGTACTGCAAAGTACCATTTTTTTACAAAATTGTCAATATCGGGCCAACAACGATTGCGGTTGGCATGCGGCCCGCCGGGGCATCAGCGCGCCAGTGATCCTCTTCCGGGCGCTCTACCATCCCGAGATTCTGGACATTCGTGAAGCAGCAGGGTCGGCAATTGGCAGTCAGCTTAGCTTGTCAGTCATTGCTTAGCTTGTCAGTCATTGCGCTCGGTGAATTCCTTCGAAAGCACCTTATCGTTGAGGTCTGCAGTCATGCTCAGACAAAGGGTTTCATAGGAGCGGGCCGGCACGACCTCGTGCAGGCGAAGCAAAGTATAATACTGGATGCTTGCCAATAGAGCGCCCGCATCCTCGCCTTCCTTCATTCGAGGACGGAATTGCTGTATAGGAAAGATCTCTGCGACCACGAGAACTCGCGGATATTTTTTTGTTGATGTTTTTAGCGGCTACGACGTCGACAACAAACCGCACGCCGTCGGTTGGCACCGTGGCAACCTTAACGTCCGGCATCTGGGATAGCTTGTCGGCGAGACAAGATCGGATAGGTGAAAGTGCCTCGGTGTCGCCCGCTAGTCGAAGCTGTATGATCACGTCCGTGCCGTTCGTATCTTGGGCGGATGCGTGGGACATAAAACAGCCAGAAGTCAGAAGCAGTGCTACGACCGCCGCGACATATCCCCTGATTGTCGGCATATCCGTTCCCCTCTGTTCATCGGTCTTGGCGCCGTCACCAATCTCAGACGACGCTCTGCATACCACTGGCGTTGCGCGCACCACCATCAGAGTTCATCAAATAGATCGATCAGATTGAAATAGATCGATCAGATTGCCGCCCACCTCGTTACGTTCTCTATTTCATCGCTGGAACTAGTTGATTTCGGTTTCAAGCTTCTTCGCTCGAGCCTCCTGTCCTTCTTCGATCGCTTCTTTTTGTTCCAATAATCGCTCGATCAGCAGGTCTTGGATTTCAGTGACCCTGGCGTGTCTTCTGGGGCTAGACCTTCATATTTTGGCATTGCAGTTCCTCCCTGGCGGTGCCTCCGTCAACGCTCAAGTATTATCTCCATAACGCAAGCGCAGATGACGAGTTCCTTTTCACCGAGCTGCCCAAGGTTATCTCTTTGACAGAAGCCTCGAAGTGTGGCCTCGGGCAGAACGCAAGATGGAAAGGCAGCTACAGGCAGGCCCAACCGTATTCGGCGGTCGCGAGAAGACGGACGCGCTGCGGAGCCAGCCGTCCATGCCAAAGCGGCTGAAAAAGCCGGCTTAAGACCCACGCCGATGCAATCTAGACCACCGCTCCGAGCAGGAGCGCGATCAAGGGCCTCTCGTGACATCGTGCGGAAGCGCCGGGATCACTAGTACGTCAACCGGAGAGGGGTGGGCGAACCAATCGCCGGACGGCGACGTTTCATCAGCATGCACCGCTCATCCTATTATCGCGCGGAGGCCGCCCACGCCCGGCACCTGGCGGAAATGACAATCCAGCCGAACGTGGAGGAGGTATTGCGGCGCGTTGCTGAGGAGTTCGATCGCCTCGCAAATGATTTCGCGACGGGTAATGTCGATCCACACCATCCCGAGATTGTGGAACATTCGTGAAGTGCTCGGTGTTAACTCGGCAGCTTCTTCACCGAGGAAGCGTGGCTTCGCTTGGGGGATTGGGATGGAACACGACGTTGTCTTGACGCGTAGGAATGGTTCTACGAGGCATTTTCGCGTTTACGGTCGATCCACACCGAGTATCGGGGACATCGTTGGTTTGCCGATTGATGGACAGCTGATTAACGTGTGCATCGGCGAAATCCACGCTACGGCCTCATCAAGCGCAGAAAGGACCGGACCAGTCGACCACGTCGACGCCGATGAGCTCGAGAGGTTCTAACCGACAACCCGAAAGCGAATGTTCGGCGGGCTCGTCCGTATCGATAGTATGAACGGGGTGGTTCGCGAGCGGATAGGGGGAGCGGCCTCGGGAATAACATGTATTAATACCCGTTTCCGTTGGGGGGCGGGATGCGGCTTCACCGGTTCTTCATAACGATCGCGGTAGCCATGGCGCTGGTCTCCGGACGAGATGCCGACGCCGATTTGAACTACCGGGCCGAGATAACCGGTGCCGAGGACAGCGATCTCGCCGATCTCCTGGACAGTGTCTCCGAGCTGAAGACGCTCGAGGACAAGACGCCGGCTTCCGAGGAGGCGCTGCGTCGCCGGGCCGATCGTGATCTCGGCCGGCTCGCCGATGCAGCGCACAGTCTCGGCTACTGGGACGCGGAATTCTCTTACGACGTCAACACCGAGGCCGAGCCGGCTAAGGTTGTGGTAACGGTCAAGCCGGGTCCGCTTTACCATGTCGCCTTGGTCAAAATGCTGGGGCCCAACGGGCAGCCTCTGTCGATCCCGCAAAACGAAAAGAAGCTGCCGCTCAAACCCGGCGATCCGGCGCGCACCGCCCCGGTGGTTGTTGCCGAGAATGCGCTGTTGGCGGCATTCGGCGATAGCGGCCATCCGTTTGCTAAGGTGGACAACCGCCGGGTCGAAATCGATCGCGACGCGCAGACGATGGAGGTGACTTACACGCTCGACCCCGGCCCGCTGATGCGTTTTGGCCCGCTGGCAATCGAGGGGCTCGAACGGCTTGATCCTGCCTATGTCGAGGGGCGCCTGCGTTGGGAGCGCGGCCAGATTTACGATGCGGGCAAGGTAGAAGAAACGCGCCGCGCGCTGATCGAAACGGGATTGTTCAGCACGGTGCAGATCACGCCGACGGCCGATCCCCAAAGCCCCGAAGATGCGCGGATGACGATCGATGCGACCGAGCGATTGCATCGCAGCATCGGTGCCGGGCTCGCCTACAACACCAGCCAAGGCTTCGGCGCGCGGGCGTTTTGGGAAAACCGCAATCTCTTCGGCGGTGCCGAGTTTCTCCGGGTTGCCGCTGAGGTGGGTCAGCAAATCCAAGCCTTCAGGGCCAATTTCCGGCGTCCCGATTTTCTGGCGATCGAGCAGGATTTTCTCGCGACCGCCGAGATCGCGAACGACACGCCCGTTGCCTATCGCAGCCGGCGTGCGGTCGCCACGGCCGGATTCGAGCGGCGCTTCGACCACTTGTTGACCGGTGGGATCGGGTTCGAAGCGGCAAAGGCAAACGTTGTCCAACTCGCTAATACCAATCCGTTTATTCCCGCGCAGCAGACCCAGCACTACACGCTGGTGGGCGTGCCGGCCTACGTAAAACTCGACAGAACCGATAATTTGCTGAACCCGACAACCGGCTATCGCGCGCAGCTCTCGGTCAGACCGGCCCACACATTCGCGGGGTCGAATTTGACCTTCGTAACAAATCTGGTTTCGGGCAGCACTTATTTGGGGCTGGGTTCCGACGACCGCACGGTTCTCGCCGGTAAGCTGGCGCTCGGCTCGCTCGCCGGCGCCCCACTGTCGCCGCTTCCCGCCGACCAGCGGATCTATGTCGGCGGCGGCGGATCGGTCCGGCCCTATGGCTACCAGATGGCCGGACCGCTCGACAACGGCAACGTGCCGATCGGCGGGAGATCGAGCTTTGTGCTCAACCTGGAAGCCCGTATCAGGATTACCGAAACGATCGGCATTGTCCCTTTTGTCGATGCCGGCAGCTATTACGAAAGCCCCGTGCCGCAGCTCGGCCGCACCCCTCTCTATGGGGTAGGCGTGGGTCTGCGCTACTACACCGCGTTCGGGCCGCTGCGGCTCGACCTGGCGACCCCGCTGCACAAGCGCAGCGCCGACTCGCCGATCCAAGTTTACATCAGCCTCGGCCAGGCCTTCTGATGCGCGCCGCGGCAAGAGTTCTTCGCTGGCTCGCTGCCGCGCTCGGCGCGCTGATCGTGCTCATTCTCGCCGGTTTCGGCTTGCTGCAGACCCAGGCCGCGAAGGCTTGGCTGGCAGGACATATCGCGCAGACCATCAGCGATCCCGATTTCACCGTGGCGATCGCCGGCCTGAGCGGGTTCGTCCCGTTCCGTCTGCAGGTTGAACGGATCGAAATCGGAGACCGCGACGGCACCTACCTCACCCTGCGCGATGCCGGGCTCGATCTCTCGGCAGCCGCATTGCTGGCCGGGCGGTTGCACATCCGGTCGTTGAGCTTCGCCGAGATCGATATGGCGCGATCCTCTACCGCGCCATCGACGACGCCCCTCACCGAATACCTGAAGGTTCCGCATCTACCCGTCGGAGTCGTTCTCGACAGGCTGTCGATCGGCCGCCTTGCGCTAGCCCCCCCGCTGCTGGGCGAAAGCTTTGTCGCAACCGTGGAAGGAAGTGCCCGGCTCGACGGCGAGACGGCGCATGTCGCGCTCGACATGCACCGCATCGACGGCTCTGCCGGGAATGTCGTCTTGGCGATGGAGCTTGCCGGCGCTACCCCGATCTTGCAGCTCCAGCTCGCGGCGAACGAGCCCACCGGTGCTCTTTTCGATCGTCTGCTCGGGCGCACGGACCGCGCGCCGCTCGCCCTGTCCGTCGACGGGACGGGTCCGCTTGCGGATTGGCGCGGCCGGGTTGTCGCCTCCGCCGGCACGCTCGCCCATCTCGACGCCGATGTGATGCTCGCGGTCACCACCCAGACAGTCCTAGGGCTGTCGGGCACGGCGGGATTCTCGCCGCTGCTCCCGGCGGAGTTCGCGCCCCTCGTCGGCGACCGCATCGTGCTCTCGCTGCGCGCGACAATGGCCGACCGAATCATCGTCGATCCGCTGTCGATCGAAATCGCAGCCGGCAGATTGACGGGCGATGGCACTTTTGGCGGCCCGGAAAAGACCGTCGCCGCACATTTGCAGGCAAATGTGCCGGAGCTTGCGCTACTGGAGGACTTGGTCGGCAACCAACTCGCTGGCTCGGCTTCCCTGACGGCTGCGGTCACCGGGACGGAGAACCGTCCTGCGCTAGAGCTCAACCTGTCGGGAAGCGGGGTCCGTCTCGGCTCCGCCGGAGCAGACCATATCGAGGCGAATGTCTCGGCCACGCCGACCGGCGCCCTTACCAATTCGAACGCCCGGATCGAATTCGCGGCAAAGGGCCGGGTCGAGGGGATCATCACGCCGGAGGGAGTGGTCGCGCCGGCCGAGCTCGGGCGCGACATCGATTGGTCGCTCGCCGCCATCGCCGCCCGCGACGGCCGCACCGTCGAGCTCACCCGCCTCTCTGCCGAAGGCGCCGGCCTCGCTCTCACCGGCTCGGGACAATTCGCCGAGGGCGGGCAGGCGATCGAAGGAGAGGTGCGCTTGTCGATCGCCGATCTGCGCCCCTTCTCCGGCCTCGTCGGTCACCCGCTCGCCGGCACGATCGAGCTTGCAGCCGATGCTGCGCGCGAGGGGGCGGCCGGGTTCAAGGCGAGACTCCAGGGCTCGGCGAAGGGCTTGCAGACCGGTATCGCGGCCGGCGACGCACTGCTCGGGGATGCGATGACAGTGACCGGCTCTTTCCAGCGAGACCCCGCCGGCGTGCTGATCGCGGACCAGTTCGAGATCGCGGGCGCGGCGATACGCCTTTCTGGTGATGGACGGTTCGATCCTGCGTCGAACCGGCTCGCCGCGGCGCTTGCGGTCGAACTGCCGCGGTTGAAGCCACTTGGCGCGGCACTCGGCAGCGAAATGGCGGGTGCGGTGTCAGCCCATATCAATACCGAGGGAGCGCTCGATCATCTACGGCTCAACAGCGAGGTCGAAGGCCGCGATATCGCGGCCGGCGGAGCAAAGATCGACCGGTTGCGGCTCGTCGGAGGGGTCGCCGACATCGCCGAGCCAAAGGCGGCGCTCGATGGCAGCTATCGCGCATACGGGCTCGACGGGACATTGGCGCTCGCGGCCGAGCCCAAGGAAAATACGGAGCTCGTGCTCTCGCGCTTTCGGCTCACGGCAGCGGACAGCACGATCGATGGCAGCCTGCGCGTCGCACTGGACACACATCTGATCCGAGGCTCGATTGCCGGCCGCGTGCCCGATCTCGGGCGATGGTCCAAGCTCGCCGGAACGCCCCTTGCGGGCAAGCTCGAATTCGGAGCGGGGCTCGATGCGCGGGGGGGTCAGTCCCTCGATCTCTCGCTGACCGGGATGCGGCTCGCAGCCGGTGCCGCGTCCTCGCGGACCGGGATCGGGCGCATCGAGCTGAACGCACGGTTTGCCAATATCTTGCGAGCGCCGTCGGGAACGGGGCGGCTTTCACTGACCTCGGCGAATTTCGGTACAAGCGAACTCTCCAGCGCAACCTTGACGCTCGACGCGCCGCGACCGGGCCGCTTTGCCTTCCACGGCGATGCCAAAGGAAAACCCTTGACGGTTGCGCTCGCCGGCGACGGCTCGGTCGAACCCAGCCGAATGGAGCTGCGTCTGACCCGGCTCGCCGGAACGCTCGGCAGCGACCGAATCCTTCTTGGGCAGCCGCTCACAATGTCAAAACGCGGCGCCGACCTCGCCCTTTCCGGGCTCGCGCTGGATTTCGGCAGCGGCCGGATCACGGGCAACGGCAGCTTGCAGGGCGAGGCGGTATCCCTGTCACTGAACGCCGCGAATTTGCCGATCGCCTCGGGCGGCCGCCTCCTGGGCTACCCCAAAGCGCGAGGCAGCCTGACGATCGCCACGACGCTCGGCGGCACGCTGCGCGCGCCGCAAGGCCGAATATCGATGAACGCACGCGACCTTAACCTCGCTTCCTCGAAAAATTCGCAGCTACCGAGCCTCGGGCTCGGCGTCGAGGGTAATTGGAACGGGCGCAACATCGATTTGAAAGGGCAGGTCACCGGCCTCAAAGGAGACACGATCAGCCTCGCCGGCTCGGCACCTTTGCTGCTGACCTCGTCGCCGCTCGGGATTTCGGTTCCCCCCGGAGGCCGGCTGAGCCTGCAGCTCCAGGGTGCCGGCCAGCTCGAACACCTTGCCGATCTGCTGCCGCTCGGCGAGGACAGGGTGAGCGGCCGTTTTGCTGCCGATGTTGCGGTTAGCGGCACGGTTGCCGCTCCGGCCGCGAACGGCCGCCTCAGGCTGTCGGATGCGCGGTACGAGAATTTCGCGACGGGAGCGGTTCTGACCAAGATGCAACTCGATGTCGTCGGCGACCGCGACCGCTTCACGTTGAGCTCGTTCTCGGCCGCAGACAGTGCGAACGGCAGCCTCAAGGCGCAAGGCAATGTCGTGTTGCGGGGTGCCGCCGGCCCGACCGCCGATCTCTCCGCGACGTTAACCGATTTTCGTGTCGCGGCGCGCGATGAGGCGGTCGCCACGGCAACCGGGAGCGTGACGATCGCCGGGCCCCTCGCTGCGCCAAAGGTGACCGCACCACTCACCATCAATCGCGCCGAAATCAATCTCCCACAAAGCCTCCCGCCCAACGTCGTTGTGCTAAAGGTCGTCGAAACCAACAGCAAGACCGGGAAGCCGCGCCGGGTCGTTGTCGAGGACCAACCGCCGGCGCTTCCGGCGACGCTCGACATCACGATCGACATGCCTGGAAACATCTTTGTGCGCGGCCATGGGCTCGAGAGCGAATGGCGCGGCAAGCTGGCGATCACCGGGACCAGTGCGGCGCCGGCGATCAACGGCTCGCTCGAGCAGATCCACGGCACCGTCGACCTGCTCGGCAAGACCTTTACCCTGACCCGCGGCACGATCACCTTTGACGGCAGCGCAAAGCTCGACCCAGTACTCGACATCGTCGCCGAGGCCACCGCCGCAGACATCACCGCCCAGGTCAATATCGAAGGTCTCGCCTCGGCACCAACGGTCAGGCTGAGCTCGATCCCGGTGGTGCCGCAAGACGAGATCCTCGCGCGGGTCCTGTTCAACCGCGGGGTCAGCCAGATGACCGCCGGCGAAGGATTGCAACTGGCCGCCGCGGCCAGCACACTCGCCAGCGGCGGACCAGGCGTGCTCGACCGTTTACGCGGCGGCCTCGGTCTCGATTGGTTCAAATTCGGCTCGGGTCCGACCGGGCCGACGACCGGCACTCTAAACCCCAGGGCGGCGAGCGGCAGCGCGACGGGCGGCACTGCGCTGAGCGCCGGAAAATACATCGCGCCCGGGGTTTCCGTCGGAGTCAGTCAGGGCCTCTCACCGCCGACCAGCAAGGTCACCGTGGAGATCGAGATCCGCCCGCATCTGACGGTCGGCGGCGAGGCCGGCCAGTCGGGCAGCACCGGCCTGGGCCTCAACTGGACCTACGATTACTGATCGGTCACTCTTTGGTGATCGGCCCTTGCCGAACGAACCCGCGGGACGGAGATTTCCTAGAGTTCGCCTAGGGGGCGCCTGCCAAGGGAGGGACACATCATGGAGCGCAAGAAAGCATCGGATTTCCCGCAAGAGCTTTTGAACCTGTTCGACGGATACGTCCACGGCGGGATCAGCCGCCGTCAATTCTTGGATGGCGCACAAAAATTTGCGGTCGGCGGCGTGACCGCGGCGGCGCTGTTCCAGATGCTCAAGCCGAACTATGCTTGGGCAATACAAGTGCCGGCAGACGACAAACGGATCAAAGCGGAGTACGTCACCGTGCCGTCGCCGCAGGGCAACGGCAGCATCAAGGGCTACCTCGTGCGGCCGGCGAATGCGACCAAACTGCCCTCGATCCTGGTTGTCCACGAGAATCGCGGCCTTAATCCCTATATCGAAGATGTGGCACGACGGCTAGCCATCGCCAACTTCATCGCCTTCGCGCCCGATGGGTTGACGTCGCTGGGCGGCTATCCCGGAGACGACGAGAAGGGGCTGGCGCTTTTCGGCCAGCTCGACCGCGCCAAGATGGGAGAAGATTTCCTCGCCGCAGCAATGTGGCTGAAATCGCGCCCGGACTGCACCGGCAAGATCGGCGCCGTCGGCTTCTGCTTCGGCGGGGGCGTTGTCAATCAGCTGGCGGTGCGCATGGGTTCGGATCTTGCCGCTGGAGTTCCGTTCTACGGAGCTCAGCCGAGCGCTGCAGATGCGGCCAAGATCAAGGCGCCGATCAATGCGCAATACGGCGAGCTCGACGCCCGCATCACCGACGGATGGCCAGCCTTCGATGCCGCCCTGACCGCCGCGCAGGTGCCGCACGAGGGCCATATCTACAAGGGCGCCAATCACGGCTTCCACAACGACACGACCCCCCGTTACGACGAAGCCGCGGCTAAAGAAGCCTGGCAGCACACGCTCGATTGGTTCAACAAGTACCTGCGAACCGAACCGAAGACCTCGGGCTAGGTGAGGACGACGGCAATTCGAAAGGCCGGCAACTGAGCGAATGGAGGCTGGGTGAAGATGCTGGCTTGGTCTAAGGACCCCGGTGCAGCCTGACCTTTGGCAGCCGCTATGGCCGGCCGGCCATAGCTCTGGACGAGCGGAGATCGCACATGCGGGGGCTTGGGCCGTCGATCGTCGCTGTTGCCGGAATGGCGGTTGCATTTGCCGCACCGTCCGATGCGGCTCTACGAAATGTCACCGGGCTGGATCCAGGCCTGCTGGTCGGTAAGACCTGTCAAGGAGGATTCAACTCCGGCAGAAGGCGCGAGGGTAGTCAGGGGGCCTTGCAGCTTCGCTTCGCGGTGAATGGCGATGTTCTCACCGGCTTTTTTTGGCGGCAGCTCGGCGAGCAGGCTTATGCTCGAGCGGCCTATGCGATCACCCTCCCCGGGCAAGGTAGCGATGCGGTCGGGCTTGGGATCGACTATCTGGGAGAAGTGCAGGGCCTGACGGTCAGCGGCAGAACGGTCCGGTTTGTCGATCCCACAGGCGGAAAGGTCCAATTAACTTACGAAGGCGGACGCCTCTTGGGGCGGAGCGATCCGCGAGGCGGCACCGAGTGGAGGATGACACGGGTGTCCAATGTGAACATGGTCTGCCGCTGATCTTCCACGGCCGCTCTGAGAAGGCACCGTCAACGCGACAATAGCCGGTCGACCCAGCGCAATAGCCGCTCGCCGGGCGATGTATCGTCGGGCGGCTCGCTACGCTCCTCGGCCTCCCGCCGCGGCGCCATGCGGTGGGCTCGCGGCGGCAGATATTTGTTGACCGGGCGGTAGCCGAGTTCGGGCATCAGGTCGCCGCCGCGGCGCTGCTCCACCATTTGCGAGACCTCTGAATTGGGATCGCCGAGATCCCCGAAATGGCGGGCGTTGACCGGGCATGCCATGACGCAGGCCGGCTGACGGTCCTCCTCGGCGAGGTTGTCGTTGTAGATCCGGTCGATGCACAGCGTGCATTTCTTCATGACCCCGCCATCCGGGTCGAATTCCCGTGCGCCGTAAGGGCAGGCCCAGGAACATAGCTTGCAGCCGATGCAGATCGCCTCGTTGACCAGCACGATCCCGTCCTCGGCGCGCTTGTAGGAAGCCCCCGTCGGGCAGACGCTGACACAGGCGGGCTCCTCGCAATGCAGGCATGATTTGGGGAAATAGACGGTTCGCGCGCCCTCTCCGTCGCCTTCCTCGAAAGCGTGGACGCGGTTTAGCCAAACCCCCCAAGCTCCCGCCCCATAGGGATTGAAATCGGGTAGCGGGCCCGCATAACCGCTGGTGTTCCATTCCTTGCACGCAGTGGCACAGGCTTGACAGCCGACGCAGATGTCGAGGTCGATGACGAGCCCGAGCTTCTTCCCGTCTGGCCGCGGTTCCGGCAGCGAGGTCATGCCGATGCTCCGTGATGGTTTACCGCCTGTGGAATTCTCGCCCTATGTATAACGGTCCTCGTGGTATCGCCCGCAAGAAAAACCCGGAATTATGCAGCTGCCTCACCATACCGAGTCCTACAATCATGAATTGAATAGGCGATTCGCTCGCCGCTGCACCTGCAGCGGGTCTGCAGCAGGAACTCTCCTTGTGGTTGAACCGGCATTGCAGTTTGGCGGCGTCAATTGGGTTACGATGTCTCCGCACTGTACCAGGCGATATTGTCAATATCGTGATGCGGAGCCAGCGACGTACGCCTTCCGCAAGATCTGACCTCAGCCCCAAAAACGGGGTGAGCCGAACTGGCCTCTGGGTTAGCATCCCCGTAACGGGCGCCTGGGTTCGTCCAACAAGAGGCAACGCATGACCGGCTGTCGCGACGTTCCACCTTTCACCGGGGACGGCATTCTGCCCGACGAGGAGCGGGTGATGCTGGAGCGCGCCCGAGCATTGGTCCCAGTACTCGTCGAGCGCGCGCCGGCCGCCACAGCGGCGCGGCAATTGCCGGCCGAGACGATCGCCGAGTATCATGCGGCCGGCATCCTGCGCATCCTGCAGCCCAAGCGCTTCGGCGGCATGCAAGGCCGGTTCAGCCTCTTCTCGCGGATCGTCGAGGAATTGACCTATGGCTGCGCGTCGTCGGCGTGGGTCTATGCGGTGCTGGCCGAGCATCAGTGGATCATCGCCCAGTATCCCGAGCAGGCGCAGATCGACGTATGGGGCGAGGAGCCCGAAGCGGTCGCCGCGTCCTCGCTGGCGCCGCGCGAGGCGGCAAGGCGGGTGCCAGGCGGATGGCTGCTCAGCGGGCATTACCCGTTCTCCAGTGGTTGCGACTATGCCCAATGGGGAATCATCGGCGCCTTTCTCGGTGAGAAGGGCGACCCCCGGCATATCGCCTATCTCTTGGTGCCGCTCGCCGAGGTCGAGATCGTCGACGACTGGCAGGTGCTCGGCCTCCTCGGCACCGGCAGCAAGTCCCTGGTCCTGGACGACGTGTTCGTTCCCGAGCACCGCTCGGTCATGGTCAGCGACCTCTTCGCCGGCACCCCGCCGGGTGCCGCGGTGCATCCTGACTATCCGATATTGCGCGCGCCGCGCGGCTTTCTGGTGTCCTACTCATTGCCGCCGGTCGCGATCGCCCTCGGCCGCCGCGCGCTCGACATCGCCTGTGCCTCGTTGTCGCGTCGGGTGTCGCGCGGGGTTACCAAGGTTGCCGAGTCCGAGGTGGTGCAAATGACGATCGGCGAGGCCGCGGCGGTGATCGACGCGGCGACCTTGCTGTTGCACACCGGCCGCGATTACAGCACCGCGGAGGTGTCGTCCGGCCGCAAGATCACCGAGGCCGAGGCCCTCCGGGCCCGGCGCGACATGGTCTACGCCCAGCACCAGGTGAGCTGGGCGCTCGACCGCCTGTGCGAGCTGGACGGCGCGCGCTGGGTCTATGACAGCGACGAGCTGGGTGCCATCCGCCGCGACGTGATGACCATCCTGACCCACCACGCCGCTAGCCGCCAAGCCGCAATGGCCCCCTACGGCCGCCTGCTACTCAGCCGGGGCGCTGCGTGAGCGATGCCTGGAGAAGCCTTCTTTACCGGCGGTAGGACGCTCCAACCGCAGATAAGTGGTTGGTTTAGTGCCGCCCGCCACCATTTGTTGGGCGAATGCTCGCTAGACAGGGCCAGAGCATCGGCGCGCTGGCGAATCAGGGGTAGCGACCATGCTCAGAATTGAAATCGAGTGCGAAGAGGACGGAAGGTGGATCGGCGAGGTGCCCGAATTGCCTGGCGTGCTCGCCTATGGTGCAACGAAGGTCGAGGCGCGGGTCAAGACAACGGCGCTCGCTTTGCGCGTTATCGCCGACCGCATCGAGCACGGCGAGCCGGTGCCGTTCGATCCAAGCGATCTCTTTATTGCTGCATGAATGGCTGGCCCGCCACCAAAGCGGGCCGGGTGCTGCGGGCGCTCATTCGTATCGGCTGGCGAATCGAGCGGCAAAGGGGCTCGCATCGCACGCTCTCGCGGTCGGGATGGCCCAACTACGTGTCTGCATTCCACGATGATGAAGAGCTCGGGCCACGGATGCTCGCACGGATAGCAAAGCATACCGGCCTGCAGCCCAGCGATCTGTAGCTCGGCGGATCCGTCGGCCGGGCAGCATATCGCGTGCTAGGCACCGGTTGAATCCGGGTCAGCATGTCGACGGAGCGCCTCACGCCGCGCGCGGCTTGACTTTGGTGTCGAGCCGCGAGCCAGAACCCCAGCCTTCGTTTCCGGCTCGTGATCGCGCTGCATCTTGAGCCGGAACTCTCGCGTGGTGGCGAAATAGCGAGCGAGCCGCAGCGCCGTGTCCACGCTGACCCCGCGGCGCTCCGCGGTGATCGCCTGCTTGGTAATTGACTCATATGCCTGTATCTTTTGCGCCCGCAAAGGGGACAGGCAATGAGCGATCCAGCAAACATCCCGAGCCGATTGCATCACAATGCTTACGTGACCCGAGATCTCGAAGCCACGCGACGGTTTTATGAGGATCTTCTTGGGCTGCCGCTGGTCGCCACTTGGTGCGAGTTTGACGAGTTGTTCGGAGCTGTGCTCACCTATTGCCATTGCTTCTTTGAGATTGGCGACGGCGGTGCCTTGGCCTTCTTTCAATTCGCGGACCCCCAGGATCAGGAACAATTCGGTCCGAAGATGCCGCCGACCCCGTTTCATCACATCGCGCTAAAGTGCGACGCAGAGACGCAGACCCACGTCAAGAAGCGGCTCGCTGCAGCGGGCTATCGCGAGCCGCAGACCTTCGTTCTCGAGCACGGTTATTGCACGTCGCTCTACGTCACCGATCCGAACGGGATGATCGTCGAGCTGACCGTCGATGCGCTGGAGGCCGACAAGATAGCCGCCCTTCGACGAAGTGATGCGCATTCCGAGCTGAAGCGATGGCTTGGGGGTGACCACCGGTCGAATAATTCCTACAGGTAGCTGTCGACAACGTGCGGTGGGTGCGGAGCCCACGAAACAACACAGTAGGAAGGCGGTAGGCCGGGTATTGCGAGCGCTGATTCGGCTCGGATGGACAATCGAGCGGCAGAGGGGCTCGCATCGCAGCTATCGCGGCCAGGATGGCCTGATTACGTATTGCATTCCACGATGATGAAGAGCTCCGGCCATGGATGCTCGCACGGATAGCGAAGCATTCCGGTCTGCGACCCCACGGCTGTCCGGTTCAGTCGTTTTGCGCTGCAAACCTGGCCAATCCGTCGCCCGCTGCCCCTCATCCTCACGCTTCGCGGGTCCCTCCTCTCCCCGCTCGCGATTCGCGGGGCGGGAGCTGGGGTGAAGCAACTTCTGCGCGCGAAAACTGACATGGCTTAGTTGGATAGATCGCCAGGTGATTCGGACAACCGCGATTCGCCCTGATGATCTCAAGCTCGCCGACCGGTCGTGACAAGATAGGCTATTATACGTATATTACACGTGTAAGAATTTCAGATGTCCAAAAAACTGACGATTACGGTGGACGACGAGGTCTACGAGGGCCTGCGCAGTGTCGTCGGAAGGCGGCGGATCAGCCGGTTCCTGAACGATCTCGCGCGACCGCACGTCATGCCGCGGGATATCGTCGAGGGCTACCGGGCGATGGCCGCCGATGAAGCGCGTGAGAGCGAGGCCTCGGAATGGGTCGAATGCCTGACCGGCGATATCGCCGATGAGCCCAGATAGGCCGCCGCAGCGCGGGGAGGTGTGGTGGGTGGCCTTCGATCCTTCGATCGGCGGAGAAATTCGTAAGACGAGACCGGCGATCGTCGTCAGCACGATATTTCGAACCGTGAGCTCAACCGCGTTCAGGTGGTACCGTTGACGACCAATATCGCCCGTCTCTACCCGTCCGAGGCCTATGTGCGAGTTGATGGCGAGCAGCGAAAGGCGATGGCGGACCAACTGAGCACGACCGGCAAGCTGCGCTTGCGCCAGCGTATCGGAAATCTGGCCCGAGCCGATATCTCGGCGGTGGAGCGAGCGATCCGTTTGCAGCTCGGGCTTTGATCCGTTTCGGGATTATCAAATGCGAAACATTTCCAGCTGATCAATTCAAGGAAGGATCACCACTCTTGAATTATCATGATAGAATCGTCATCGACCCCGAAATTCGGTTCGGGAAACCGAGCGTAAAAGGAACGCGCATCACGGTCGGTGACGTGCTTTCGTACCTAGCCTCCGGGATGAGCGAGATGGAGGTTCTAGCCGATTTTCCGCAATTGACGCGCGACGACATCCGCGCCTGCCTGGCGTTTGCCGCGGAACGCGAACGGCGGATAGTGAGCATCCCCGCCAGGTAGGCGCGGATGCCGCTCTTCGACGAGAATCCCGCGGCGCGGTACGGCGGGCGGCTGAGCCGTCAGATCAATCTTTCGCTGCTTCGATGAGCAGAGAGCGGAACCAGATCTGGGCCGGCTCGCTTGCCGCGCGGCGGTGCCAGGCCATCGACACGGGCACGGAGAGATCGAGCGCCAGCGGCATGATCGCGATCTCGGCGATGGCGGCGATTTGCCGGGCGGTGCGCTGCGGCACCGTGGCCACGAGATCGGATGCCTTAAGCACCGCCGGCAACGCCAGATATGTCGCGACCAGAAGCGCGATGCGGCGCTTCAATCCGTAATCGGAGAGGGCCCGGTCGACGGCGCCGCTGGTGTCGCCGCGCGGCGATACCAGCACATGGTCGAGGGCGGCATAGGCTTCGATCGACAACGGTGGGCCCGCGAGCGGGTGTCCCCGGCGGACGATCAGCACGAACGGGTCGCGCAGCAACGCCAGCGAATCGAGATGCGCCGGCACGGCACGCAGATGCGCGACGGCGACGTCGATTGCGCCGCGGTCAAGCTGCTCGGCGGCTTCGAGGCCGGTGAGCGGCGTGAGCCGAAGGGTAGCCCGCGGCGCCTGCCGGGCAAAGCTTTCAGCGAGGCGCCCGACGAGTGCTACCTCGGCATATTCGGCCATGCCGGCGGTGAAAATGCCCGCACTTGTCACCGGGTCGAAACCGACACCGAGATTGAGCGCCGCCTCGATATGCTCGATCGCCGCCGAGACCAAGGGCGCGATCTCGCGCGCTCGGGCGGTCGGCTCCATGCGGTCGGGTGTGCGGACAAACAGATCGTCGGCAAAGAGGCTGCGCAGGCGAGACAGCGCATGGCTCATCGCCGGTTGCGACAGGCCGATCCGGCCCGCGGCGCGGGTCACCGCGCGCTCCCTGATCAGGGCGTCAAAAGCTTTCAGCAGGTTCAAGTCGACGGCGCGAATATCCATAGCACGAATGAGTGCCATATAATTAATCTATTTGGTAGATGGCAGCTCGCGCTCTTAAATTGAATTCGATACGAATAACCCGCAGGAGAACCCCAATGTCCGAGCTCAAAGGCTATCACGCCCATGTCTACTACGACCAAGCCACCCGGCCCACTGCCGAACGGCTGCGCGAGGCGATCATCAGCCGGTTCGCCGTAACACCCGGCGCCTTCAGCGACGAGCCGAGAGGGCCGCATCCGATCTCGCAATTCAACGTCATCTTCGAGACCGAGGAGTTCCAAAAAATCGTGCCCTGGCTGATGCTGAACCGCGAGGGGCTCGACGTTCTCGTCCATCCGCTGACCGAGAGCTCCTACGACGACCACAGCAAGAACGCGCTGTGGCTCGGCATCCCGGTGCCGATGCGGCTCGAAATTCTGCGCCCGACCTATCGCACCGAGCTGTTGCCGAGCGGCGCGGCCCACCCGGCCTAACGAGTACCGATCAGCGATTTGCGTCAACAGCCGAAGCGGCGGCGGCGCTGCTGAAAGGAGCGGATTGCGCGCAAAAAATCGATCTTGCGGAAGGCCGGCCACAGCACGTCGGTGAAGTAGAACTCGCTGTGGGCGCTCTGCCACAGCAGAAAGCCCGACAGCCGGATCTCGCCACTGGTGCGGATGATCAGATCGGGATCGGGCAGCCCGGCGGTGTAGAGGTGCTTGGCGATCGCCTCCGGGGTGACACCTTCGACTGCCTCCGCCAGGGTCGCATCGTCGTCGGCCATGCCGTTGAGCAGCGCGCGAACGGCATCGGCGATCTCCTGGCGGCCGCCATAGGCGACGGCGATGTTCAGCTCGATGCCGTCATATGCCGCGGTCGCGCGCTCGGCCGCCGCGATTGCCGCCAATACCGGCTCGGGCAGCATCTCCCGGCAGCCGATCGCCCGCACCCGCACGCGCCGCCGGTGCGTCGCCGGATCGCAGGCGAGCGCTCTCAGCTTGGCCTCGACCGACGCCAGAATGCCCGAGACTTCCGCCGCCGGCCGGTGGAAATTGTCGGTTGAAAACACCCACAAGGTGACCGTCAGAATGCCGAGATCGACGCACCAGTCGAGCACCTCGTCGAGCTTGTTGGCGCCCAGGTCGTAGAGTTCTCGCGGCTCGGTGATCCCGAGCGAGCGCCCGTGCCGGCGATTGCCGTCGAGGATGATGCCGATGTGATGCGGGATCGGCCGCCGTCTGACATCGCGTGTCAGCCGCCGCGCGTAGAGGTAATAGAGCAGACCCAGCATCGGCGCCGACGGAGCTTCCCCCAAGCGCCGGATTACGGGCATCGCCGTGTCCCGGGCGCCTGATGGTCAATGCGCCAACAATATGGCACACCGATGACGAGAGTGTTAATCCGCCCGGGAGCACGAGGTTCCGCGCCCCCTGGCCGCGCGCCTCAGTGATGGCGCCGGGCCGTCTGCGGTTGGTAGCGGAGGCTGATCGATCCGATGCCGGCAGCGACGTTCAGCCCGGTATTGCCTTCGATGCTGACCGGCTGCAGCGAGATCGTGCTGTTGGAGCCGCCGACCAGCACATTGGCTCCGGCTCCCACCCCCACGGTGGCGCTGCCGGTGGCGCCGACATAGGTTCCGTTGAGCGCGCCGGGCGCCAGATTGGTAGTTGGGGCGAGTACCGCCCAAACCAGGATGCCGCCCTGGGTATAGCCGATGTCGACGCCGAACTTGTTGATGGTGCCGGCATAATTTTCGGGACGGCCCGGTCCGGGCGCAAAGGTGCAGCGGAGCGCCTTCGACGAGCCGAAAACGAACCCCCAGCCGCTGGCGACATTACAGGTGAGCGTGCCGACACGCACGCCGCCTTGTGCAAATGCGGATGTCGAAATACCGGCCGCTAAGGCGATCGCCAAGCCGAGTGTCTTTAGCATCCGATCAACCTCCTTGACCGCATTCCCACCTGCTACTGCCTGCTGGCGCAGCCGCAATCGATATGGAAGATCCGGGCGGCGGTCTCGCCCAGGATGGCGCGGCGCTCGGCCCCAGTCAGCGGGGTGGCCTCGACAATATTAACCGGCTCGGGATCGCCGATGCCGAACGGATAGTCCGAGCCGAGCATGATCTTGTCGGCACCGACCGTGTCGCACAGGAAACGCAGTGCACGCGGCTCGAACATGACGGTATCGAAATAGAGCCGGCGGAACCCCTCGACCGGGTCGGCATAGTCGGGATGTATGACCCGGTTGCGCTTCAGCCGGCCGAGCGCGTAGGGCAATGCTCCGCCGGCATGGGACAGCACCAGTCTGACCCCGGAGAAGCGCGTCAGATGGCCGGAAAACAACAGCCGAGCGACAGCAATCGTCGTGTCGGTGAGCCGCCCGACGGCGTTTACCAGATCGTAGTCGGCAAGGCGCTCGTCGCCGCAGATGTAATGTGGATGCAGAAAGATCGCCGCTTGGCGTGCCGAGGCGACCTCCCAGAACCGATCGAGCGCGGGGTCGTCGAGATTGCCGCCCACACCCTTCGGCTGGGTCGCGATCATCGCGCCCTTGAAGCCCGAGTCGAGCGCCTCTTCGAGCACCCGCGCCGCGAGGGCTCCGTCCTGAAGCGGCACCGTCGCGAGCGCGGTCAGCTGGGTCAGCCCGGCCGCGTCGCGACGCATGTGCTCGTTATAGAGCCGCGCCCAGTCGGCCCCCTCCGCTCCCGGCAGATCGTACCCGTAGACATCCGTCCAGCCGCCGACCAGCTGATGATCGACGCGGGTTTGCTCGAGCCAGTCGCGGCGCTGCGCCAAATCCCACAAGCGCGGCTGAATCGGTCGGCCCGGCCCTCCGTCGGCGAATTCCATGCGCGGCATCGCCCCATCATGCAGCTTGACGGACGGGAACAGCCGCCGCTCGCTGCGCAATGCGTCGATCAGGCTGCCCGGGACGACATGGGCGTGCGTATCGATGATCATTGCTGTTGTCTGCCGATCGAGGGACTGATGCGGATAGGATCTCGCCGAGCCGTGGCCCGGCGAGTAGACTAGGACAAGCTGGCTTATCCGCGAGAGGATCGCAATGCCCCAGGCCAAGACTTATCAGGGCGCCGAGCCGCCGCGCTTCGAGGATTTGTTGGCGCGCGCCGAAGCGCTGATCCCGGTGCTGCGCGAACGCGCGCCCCGCGCCGAGCAGCTTCGTCGCCTGCCGGACGAGACGATTAGCGACCTGCATACGAGCGGCCTTTTCCGAATGCTGCAGCCGGCCCGCGTCGGCGGCAGCGAACTCCCGTATCGCGCGTTGTTCGAACTGACCGCGGTGATCGGGCAGGGCTGCGGCTCGACCGCCTGGGTGCTCGCCAACCTCGCCGCCCATCATTGGCTGCTCGGCATGTGGCATCCCGAAGCGCAGGAGGAAATCTGGGGCCAGTCGCCGGATAGCCTGATCAGCTCCGCCTTGATCTTTCCGCGCGGCCGCGCTCGGCGCGTTTCAGACGGTTATCGGCTCAGCGGCCGCTGGCCGTTTTCGAGCGGGATCGATCCCTCGACCTGGAACATGTTCGGCGCCGTTGTCAGCGACGAGGAGACCGGAGAGAACGAACCGCGCATGTTCCTGGTGCCGGCCAGCGACTACTCGGTGATCGACACATGGCAGGTAATCGGCCTCGCCGGCACCGGCAGCAAGGATGTCGAAGTCGACGATGTGGTTGTTCCAGCCTACCGGACGCTCGCCATCGAGCGGATCAAAGGCGGCCCAAATAGAGGCAGCGAACTCAATCCGGGGACGTTGTACAAGCTGCCGGCGATCAGTTTGTTCGGCTTTGCCATCGCCGGGGTATTGCTGGGCATTGCTCGGGGCGCGATCCAGCATTTCGTCGAAACGACCCGCATTCGCCGCAGCGCCTATACCGGCAGAAACATCGCCGATTTCACCAATATCCAGGTCGATCTTTCGGAGGCGGCGGCGCTCGCCGATGCGGCGGAGGCGATCGTGCTGCGCGATTGCGACGAGGCAACGCGGATCACCGAAGCCGGGGTCGTGCCCAGCATAGAACAGCGAGCACGCTACCGGCGCGACGGGGCTTTTGCCGCGACCCTGTGTACCAAGGCCGTCGACCTGCTGTTCGCGGCAAGCGGCGGCGGTGCCATCTATGAAAGAAACCCGATCCAACGGGCGTTTCGTGACGTTCACGCCGCCAACGCCCACTACGTGCTGAATTGGGGCGTTAGCGGCGCGGTCTATGGCAGGGTGGCACTCGGATTGCCGCCCGACGCGCCGGTCTGAGGGTCGGGTCATGAAAGACGATTTTCCCGGCAGCCACGCTGCACCTGTTCAAAGCACCTCTGGCGAGGGCTTCGACTCGCGCGATTTCCGCAACGCGCTTGGCAGCTTTGCCACCGGAGTGACGATTGTCACGGCGCGGGGGGCTTCAGGCGGGCTCTACGGGATGACCGCCAATTCCTTCACCTCGGTGTCGCTGACCCCGCCGCTGGTGCTGTGGAGCGCCTCGCTTTACGCGCAGAGCCTGCCAGCCTTTCAGGAGGGCTCGCATTTCGTCGTCAACATCCTGGCCCACGACCAGATTGAGCTGTCGAACAAATTTGCCCGCACCCACGACAACAAATTCGCCGAGATCGATCACATGATTCCGGAATGCGGGGCCCCGGTGCTGATCGGCGCCGCTGCGCATTTCGAGTGCCGCAACGAATACCGGCATTACGGCGGCGACCACATCATCTTCATCGGGCACGTCGAGCGCTACGCCTATACCGGGAAGCCCACACTATTGTTCTGCCGTGGCAAATACATGCGCGGCGAACCGATTCTGCCGCCCTGACCGGCGGCTAAGCTGCGGAAGGCGCAGCTACTTCTCGACGATCCCGGTCAGCGGGCATACAACCCTAATCTATTGGATGGGGCGCTTCGCACCGAAATTCAGTTCGGACCGCCTGTTCCGGAATGCCTGGTCGTGGCATCTCGGCCTGCTCTGGCGCTACCTGGCGGCCCAGTGCGTCGGTCCCTTTCTTGCACCGCCAGCCTCGGCTCATGCGATCGAGCTCCTGATGGTCGCAGAGAAATTGTGATGCCGGAGCGCCGCGGCAACGCCCCCGGTCGCCTCTTGCCCCGTCCGTGAATTCGGACTCATAAGGAAGGTCGGAGGGACATTGTTGGACTTTATCCCGCCATTTCCGGTACGCCCTTCGGAGCCATTGCCGCCGTACCGCCTGCTCCAGGCAGCCTATCGGAACCTGCTGGAGATCTGGGAGGAGAAAGCTTTCGAATATCGATTCTTCTCCGCCCGAATACTGATGCAGACGGTCCATGTCTGCAACAGCCCGGCTACCGTTAAATATGCGCTCCTGACCCGCAATGCGAGTTTCGAACGCAAAAGTCCGCAAATGCGGCACGCCCTCGAACCGCTGCTCGGCGACGGTCTGTTCATCAGCGATGGCAAGACCTGGAGGAGCCGGCGGCCCGCAATCGCCGCGGTCGTGCATCAGTCGAAAGTCGATCTCTTTGCCCCCATCATGGTTGAGACGGCTAGCGAGATGGTCGAGCGCTGGAGCAAGCTGCGGCCCGGCCAGCCGGTCGACGTGCTCACCGAGATGGCCCATCTCACCTCGGAGATCATCTCGCGAACGATTTTCGGCCGCCACTTGGGCGCACTCCGCGGCGGCGAGATTGTCGAAGGCTTTAGCGATTATCAGCGTGCGGTCGGCCAGCTGGATTTCATGTCGCTGCTCGGCCTTCCGGACTGGCTGCCTCGCCTGCAAAGGCTTTCGGTCAAGCGCTCGGCCCGTCAAATCCTGACCGTCCTGGAAGAAACGATCCGGGAAAGCAGCGCCGAGACTGCGGGCGAGGAGCCATCGCTGCTCCGACTGCTCGCCGCCGCCTCGCTCGAGACGACGGGACAGCCCCTCGATGCCAATGCGCTCAGGAACGAGGCCGCGACGATCTTCATGGCCGGGCATGAGACGACGGCGAATTCCTTGGCGTGGACCTGGTACCTGCTGTCGCAGGCGCCGGATGTCGAGGCAAGGCTGCATGAGGAGGTGGATCGGGTGCTGCAGGGCGGGCCGCCATCGCTCGCGGTGCTGCCGCGTCTCGTTTATACGCGCGCCATATTCGAGGAAGCCCTGCGACTTTATCCTCCGGTGCCGATCCTGTCGCGCCAGGCCATGCGCGACGAGCAGATTCGGAACCATCAGGTCAAGGCCGGTTCCCTGGTGCTCGTGGCCCCCTGGCTGTTGCACCGGCACAAGCTGTTCTGGGAAAAGCCGGACCATTTCGTGCCGGAACGCTTCCTGCCGGAGAACGCCGCAGCTCGCGACAAATTCTGTTACATCCCGTTTGCCGTGGGGCCGCGGGTCTGCGCCGGCATGGCCTTCGCGCTGACTGAGGCGGTCCTCTGCCTGGCCGCGCTGGCACAGCGCCTCGCGCTGCAACTCCAGCCCGGCACGGTGGTTGAACCCGTGGCGCGCCTGACGCTGCGCCCGCGGGGGGGCCTGCCGATGACCATTCACCCGCGGCCGGCGGCGAACGGCGCAGCGTCCCTCGGGGCCGGGTTCCCAGCCGAAATCAGGGCGTCGGAGGCCTTGCCACGGGCTCAGCGATGATCCGCAGGCGCTGGGGGCCGTCGACCCGGTAGGTCCGGCCGCCCCAGTTGATTGTCCGCAGGAACAGCGTAGACCAGATGATGGCCGCGTGAAAAAGAAGCCATGCGGGCGCCGCCCACCGATCGAACAGGAGGAGGCGCGCGGTACTGCGCCGCTCGCCGCAGACCGAGCGGGCAACCCGCACACGTAGGCCGGCGCGCCATTGGTGGAGGCCGCAAGCAAGGAAGAGTGCGCCTATAGCCAGCCGATCGCCGCCAAGCGCGGCGGGCACGGCCACGGCCCAGCCAAGGATCGGCCACGTGGTTGCAACCGCAGCCAGCAGCCAATGCCGCGGCGCATAGACGCGGATCTGAAAATACTGCCGACGGCCGAAAGCGATGGCCTTGCGCCAGGTGAAGGAGGCGGGCGAAGGCAGCAGCAGCGCGGTGGGACCGAACACCGATCCGCCCCGGCTCCGGACGGCCCGGGTGAGCTGCAAATCGTCGTTGAGGCTGCCGCGCCACCAACGCCGCATGTCGAGCGCATCGAACGTGCTGCGCCGCAGCGCCATGCTGCCGCCCCAGGCAAGATTCCAGCGCCGCAGCCGCGGCAGCGCGGCGATCGAGGCGTTGGCCAGACAGACAAAAGCGGTGGCGAGGCGATCATCTTCCGGCATCAGCCAGCGATATCCGGCTACGACGGCGGTATCCGGGTCTCGGAGGGGATGGGCGAGACGCGTCAACCAATCCGCCGGCGGCACGATATCGGCATCGGCGAAAACGACGACCTCGTCATCGGCGCGGAGCCGGCTGAGCGCGGCGAGTTGGTTATGGACCTTCTGCCCCGTATCGGTCGCCGGCCCCGCCACCACGATTTCCGCGGCAAGACCGTTGGGGGCGGCGAGGAGTTCGGTGAGAGCGGCATACGCCGGGTCCACCGCCAACTCGACAGCGAAGACGACCCGCCAGCGCGGATAGTGCTGCGCGCTAAGCGCCTCGCACAGGCTGGGAAGATGAACCGACACGCCACGGACCGGGATGATGACGCAGATGCGCGCCTCAGCCCTGGGGCTGGTGCGCCGATGCAGGGCACGGTGATAGTACCACCCGCCATAGGTGGCGATGGTCGATCTCGCCAGCCAGATTGCCAGGACCAGGATTGGCAATGCGGCGGTCAATTTACTCATCCGCTAGATGCCACCTGCATCGGCACGACATTGTGTTTCGCGATATTGTGTTTCGCGATTCGGGCCCGCCGCTGCTTTGACCCGTCTCACTGCCGGACTATATAAGCAGTTGTCCATTTTCCGCGCGGAATAGAGTTCCTGCTTTGAGAGCTATCTGCGTGTGCGCGATAAGCCGGAGCTAAACCGCTCACGCAGCAGTTGCATAAGGTGAGGGGGTTGGCCGGGAAGGCCTCCCGTCTGAGAGGATGGTGGTTGTCGAAGTCCAATCCTGAGACAGGAGGGTTGCCCAGAATGGCCAAGATGAGCCCTCCGCGTCGCCGCATGATAGAGGACAACGAGGCGGCCGGCGAGATGCTGCGCATCTACAACGAGTGGCTCGCCGATTTCCGCGCCACTCATCCGATCGCTATGCCGGCCTCGCCTGCATCCCAAACCACGACGCGGAGGCGGCGATCGGCGACATCGAGCGCGTCGCGTGGCGCGGCGTTGCCCGCGGGCAACTCAAACCCCTCGGCGCCGGTCTGACGCGGACCAGCGGTGCCAATTCCAGCATTGTTGATCAGGATGTCGAGCCGATCCACCGTCGCCTGGGCAGCATCAGCGAGGCGACGCACCTTCTCAGCTGATGCTCCCGACCCGGAATGCGGCAAAAATGCTGCTCTAATACGATCGCGCGCGATCGAACACAACCCAGGGGAAACAGCCATGCCGCGCCTGCCGCCGCGCGCCGAAACGGTCGCGGACATTCTCGCCGCTGGCTAGCGCCGATGTTTTCGTTCGACCTCGCGATCAATGCGGTCGTCGCCGGGCTCTTGCTCGGCGGCTTCTACGCCGCAGTGACGGTCGGCGTGACGATCTCCTTCGGCATGCTGGATATCGTCAATATTGCTCATCCGGCCTTCATCATGCTCGGATCTTTTGTCGCTTACATCGTCAATTCCAACTTCGGCGTGGATCCGATCTTGATTTCCGTCGTCATGGCGCCGGTGTTCTTCGTTATCGGAATGGGAGTCTATCAGATCTATTATTATGCCTTTGAGCAACGCGGCGAAGAATCGATCCAGGGCCTCGCATTTTTTTTCGGCCTTCTGTTTGTCGGCGAGGTCGCGTTGATTCTTGTCTTCGGGGTCGATTACCGCTTTGTCGAAGCGCCCTATATCGGCCCGAGCCTGCATTTCGGATTTGTCGACCTGCCGCTGCGGATGCTGATCCCTTTCCTGGTCTCGCTGTTGATGCTCCTCGTACTCGACGTCTTTCTTGGACGGACCTTTATCGGCCGCGCCATCCTGGCGGTGTCGCAAGACCGCCTGGCGCTGCAGCTGATGGCCGCCAATCCGAGCCGGATCAAGCGGATCGCCTTTGGCATTTCGATCGCGACAGCCTCCATAGCGGGCGCCTTGTTGATCATCATCCAGCCGGTCGAGCCATCGATCGGCCGCGACTATATCGGGCGTATATTCGCGATCTGCGTGCTCGGCGGCATGACGAGCTTTCCCGGCATGCTCGCCGGCGCGATGTTGATCGGCGTCGTCGAGAGCATTACCGCGACCTTCTACGGCCCCTCCTGGGCGCCGGCCGTGGCCTTCGGCTTTCTGCTGCTGACCCTCGCCTGGCGCCCCGCCGGTATCCTCGGCCGCTGAGGATGTCGGTTCGCTTGGCCCTTTACTCGATTAGCCCCTCTCCCGCACTGCGGGAGAGGGTGGCGAGCGCAGCGAGCCGGGTGAGGGTATCCCGACATTTCATTTGCCGAGATCCGATAATTTCTTTTGATGACCAACCGAAAAGCGCGTCAATTACGTCAGTCGTCGACCGACGCCGAGCGACGCATGTGGTCGGCGCTGCGCGATCGGCGCTTGTCGAAGTACAAGTTCAGACGGCAGCACCCAATCGGCAATTTCGTCGTAGATTTTGCCTGCACCGAATATGCACTGGTGATCGAAATCGACGGCGGTCAGCATGCGGAAAATGCCGCGGACTCTCATCGAGCGGCTTGGCTCAAGCAGCACGGTTGGCAAGTCGTTCGGTTTTGGAACAACGACGTTCTCCAAAACACCAGCGGGGTAATCGAGACGATTTTGCGGGCCCTCGAAGCTGGATAGACCCTCACCCTCCCCGCGCTGCGCGCCAGGCCCCTCCCTCTCCCGCAATGCGGGCGAGGGGTTGAGGTGGCGATGGGCGCCGCGAGGTTCTGGCTCACCTCTTTCATCGTCGCCGCCGCGGTCCTGCTGCTGACGCGCTGGCTGTTTGCCAACGAGTATTTCTTCTTCGCCGGCTACGTCGTGCTGCAATATATCGTGCTGGCGACGGCCTGGAATATTCTCGGCGGCTATACCGGCTACGTGAATTTCGGGGTCGGTGCATTTTTTGCCGTCGGCGCCTACAGCTCGGTCGTGCTCCACAAGCTCACCACGCTGCCGCTGCCGCTAATGATCCTGGTCGGCGGCGTCATGTCCGGGATCTTGGGCTTCGGGATGGGTTATCTGACCTTGCGGCTGAAGGGCGTCTTCTTTGCGATCGCCACCTTGGCATTTGCGATCGTGGCCCAGACCTTTATCGTCAACTGGGATTTTGTCGGGGGCTCGCGCGGCATCTACGTCATTCGGCCGCAGCAATCGCCGATCTATGGCAGCTACATCCAATACCTCTATTCGCTGATGCTGGCCCTGACCTGGATCGCGGTGGCGACTGCTCGAACGATCGAGCGCTCGACGCTCGGCCTTGGCTTCAACGCGATCCGCGACGACGAGCAGGCGGCCGAGGCCGGGGGGGTGCCGACATTAAGGCTCAAGCTGATCTCGACGACGTTGAGCGGTGCGCTGATGGGCATGTCCGGTGCACCTCTTCCTTATTATGTCACCTATCTCGACCCGACCTCGGCCTTCAATCTTTCCTATGCCGTCAACAGTGTGGCGATGCCGTTGATCGGCGGCATGACCAGCTGGGTCGGGCCGATAATCGGTGCGGTGTTGCTCGGCACTATCCAGCAGCTGGCGACTGTCACGATCTCTTCCGCACTCAATCTGCTGATCGTCGGCGTGCTGTTGATCCTCTTTGTCGTCATCGCGCCCAATGGGATCGTCGGGCTGGTGCAAAGCCGGCGGCGCGCGAGGGTCCAGTGATGGCCCAGCCGATCCTCGAAGTCAGTGGACTAGGCAAACGCTTTGGCGGGTTCGTGGCACTCGAAGGCATCGACATCGGGGTCGAGACCGGCGAGCGGCTTGGCCTCATCGGACCCAACGGCTCGGGCAAGAGCACGCTGGTCAACTGCCTCTGCGGTGCGTTGCACCACGACAGCGGCGGCATTCTCTTCGACGGGCGCCCGATCGACGGCCTGCCGGCGTACCAGCGCACGCGGTTGGGGCTGGCCCGCAGCTTTCAGCTGCCCAAGCCGTTTCGCAGCCTCTCGCTCCTCGACAATCTGCGCATCCCGCTGCTCTACACGGTCAATGCCCGGCACGGCGCGAGGCTTTCGACTGCCGCGATCGGCGAGCGCTGCCAGGCCCTCCTGGCCGATGTCGGGCTCGCCGACAAGGCACAACGCCTGCCGCGCGACCTGACGCAGGTCGAAATGCGCAAACTCGAGCTGGCCCGCGCGGTCGCGAGCGCCCCGCGGCTGCTGTTCGCCGACGAGGCGATGGCCGGTCTCTCGCCGTCCGAGATCGAAGAAATCCTCGCCGTGCTGTTCCGCCTCAATGAGCAGGGCATCACGATCGTGCTGATCGAGCACATCATGCGCGCGGTGATGAGCTTTTCGACGCGGCTCGTCGTGCTGGTCGCCGGCCAGAAGATCGCCGACGGGGCGCCGCAGGAGGCGATCCGCAACCCGGAAGTCGAAAGGGCCTATCTTGGCGAGTAGCCTCACCCTCATCGGCATCGACGCCGGCTACGGCTCGGTGCGAGTGCTCGAAGACGTCACCCTGTCGGTGGCGCCCGGCGAGACGGTGGTGCTGCTCGGCACCAACGGCAACGGCAAGAGCACCTTGATGAAGTGTGTCATGGGGATGCTGTCGCCGGCGGCCGGGAGCATTTTCGCCGAAATCGACGGCGAGTCATTCGACTTGGTCGGCCGCGCCACCGAGGAGATCGTCGATCTCGGGATCACCTTGGTACCCGAGGGACGGCGCCTCTTCCCCAAGCTGACGGTCGAGGAAAACCTGCTGTTGGGCGCCTTCCGCGCGCTCGCCCGGGCGGAGATCGCGCGCAATCTCGACATGTCGTACGAGACCTTCCCGGTATTGCGCGAGCGTCGGCGGCAACTGGCTGGCAGCCTCAGCGGCGGCGAGCAGCAGATGCTGGCCCTGGCCCGCGCGCTGATGTCGGCGCCCAAGATCCTGTTGATCGACGAGCCCTCGGTCGGCCTGGCACCGGTTCTCGTCAAGCGCACGATCGAAAAGATCAAGGAGCTGAAGGAGCGCTACCAGCTGACCGTGCTAATGGCCGAGCAGAACTTCAACCAGGCCGTGCGCATCGCCGACCGCGGCTATGTCATCGTCCACGGCAAGATCGCCTTCGAAGGCGGCTCGGCCGAGGAGCTCAACAACAACGAGTTGGTGCGCAAATTCTACTTGGGATTGTAATAAAACTCCGACATTGGAAACGCTTTGCCGCGGGTGAGCGTTTTCGTACCTAGCCGGATAAGATAATCGATCTCGAATCGGGAGGAGAGAAAATGGCGAGGCGGCGCAAAAGCATAACCTTGCTGCAGAGCCTTTTTGCCGGGCTCGCACTCGGCGCAGTGATCACCGCTCCTGCGCCAGCTGCCGAGCCGATCAAGATCGGCTTCGGTATGGGTTTGACCGGCGGTCTTGCCGCGAGCGGCAAGGCGGCACTGCTGGCAATGAAGATCTGGGAGGAGGATACTAACGCCGAAGGCGGGCTGTTGGGCCGACCGGTCAAGCTCGTCTATTACGACGATCAGAGCAACCCGGCCACAGTGCCGGGGATCTTCACGAAATTGCTCGACGTCGACAGGGTCGATCTGGTGGTCGGCGACTACGGCACCAATCTGCTGGCGCCGGCGATGCCGGTCGTCATCCAGCACAACATGACGTTCCTCGGGCTGTTTGGGCTCAACGTCAATCACGAGTTCCACTACCCGAAATACTTCTCGATGGTGCCGACCGGCGGACCCCACCCGGAGCAGAGCTTCTCGAAGGGCTTTTTCGAGATGGCGGCGGCCATGAAGCCGGAGCCGAAAACTCTCGCCATCATTGCCGCCGACGCCGAGTTTGCCCGCAACGCTGCCGATGGGGCGCGCGCCAACGCCAAGGCGGCGGGGCTCCAAATCGTCTACGACAAGACCTATCCGCCGACCACGGCCGATTACGGCCCGATCGTGCGGGCGATCGACGCGACCCACCCCGAGGTCGTGTTCAGCGCTTCATACCCGCCCGATTCGGTCGGCATGGTGCGCGCCGCGAACGAGGTCGGCCTCAAGAGCAAGTTGTTCGGCGGCGGCCTCGTCGGGCTGCAATACGCCTCGATCAAGACGCAGCTCGGGCCACAGCTCAACGGCATCGTCAACTACGATTTCTGGGAGCCAGCGAAGACCCTGCAGTTCCCCGGCGTCCTCGACTTTCTGAAGAAATATCAGGCGAGGGCGGCGAGCGAAGGAGTCGACCCGCTGGGCTATTACCTGCCGCCCTTTGCCTACGCCAATCTTCAGGTGCTCGCCGAGGCGGTCGCCGTAACCAAGAGCCTCGATCAGGACAAGCTCGCCGATCACCTGCGCCAGGCCACGTTCAAGACGGTCGTCGGCGACGTCAAGTTCGGTCCAAATGGCGAGTGGGCCGAGCCCCGGGTTCTGGAGATCCAATTCCACGACATCACCGGCAACGGCCTCGATCAATTCAGGGACGACAGCAAGCAGACGATCCTGTGGCCGGCGCAATACAAGACGGGCGAGATGACCTACCCCTACACCGAGGCCAGGAAATAGCTGGCGAGCCCTTGCGCGCGCGGCTCGACCCTGAACGGGCGGCCGGTGTAGCCTCGCGGCCAGTGAAGGAGGCGGCATCATGCGCTTCGGCATCGGACAACCCGTCACGCGCAAGGAGGATGTCAGGTTCCTGACCGGGCGCGGGCGCTATGTCGCAGACATCGATCTCGTTCGCCAAGCGCATGCGGTGTTTATCTTTTCGTCGCACGCCCACGCGCAGATCCGCAGCATAGACAAGGCCGCGGCGGAGCGAATGCCCGGCGTGTTCGCCGTCCTCACCGGGGAGGAATGGGCGGCGGACGGCCTCGGCACGCTCGACCCGGAGATGATGGTCGAGGATATGGGCGGGCCCAAGGGCTACCGCACTCAGCGCCCGCCATTGGCGCGGGGTCGCGTGCGCTACGTCGGCGAGCGGGTCGCTGTGGTGATCGCCGAGACGGAAGCGCAGGCGCGCGACGCGGCGGATCACGTCGCGATCGAGTACGACGTGCTGGGAGCCACCGTGCGGCTCAACGACGCGGTCCAGCCGGAGGCGCCGCTGCTCCATGACGGAGCCGCCAATAACACCTCCTTCACAATGCGCACCGGCAATGCCGACGCGGTGGATCCTGCCTTCGCCAGGGCGCGCCACATCACCAGATTGTCACTCCGCAATAACCGCCTGACCGCCGTCACGATGGAGCCGCGCGGCTGCATCGGCGAATACGATCCAGGCGCCCGCCGCTACACGCTCTACACCAGCGCGCAGGCTGTGCATCGCGTCCGCCAGGTCCTGGCCGAGAACATCCTGCATGTGCCGGAAAACCGTATCCGCGTGGTTGCCCGCGATGTCGGCGGCGGCTTTGGCATGAAGGGTGGGGCCTATCCGGAGGAAGCGGTCGTCGTCTGGGCCGCCCGCCGCGTCGGTCGCCCCGTCAAATGGATCCCGTCGCGTTCCGAGGCATTGCTTGGCGACTACCAGGCGCGCGACCAGAATGTCAGCGCCGAGCTGGCGCTCGACGCCGACGGTCGGTTCCTCGCACTGCGCTGGACGGGCTTGCACAATGTCGGCGCCTACATCGAAGGTGCGGGGTGCATACCGATCCTGCTGTCGCTGCAGCTCGCCCCCAACGCCTATGACCTCCCGGCTGTCGCAGTGACGAGCAGCCTGGTCTTCACCAACACCGCGCCGACCGTGCCCTATCGCGGCGCCGGCCGCCCGGAGGCCGTCTACATCATCGAGCGGCTCGTCGATCAGGCGGCGCGCGAGATGCGCATCGATCCGGTGGAGCTGCGTAAGAAGAACCTCATCCGGTCCGACGCCTTCCCCTACCAAACCCGCACAGGCTGGACCTACGACACCGGGGATTACGCCGCGGCGATGGCCAAGTGCCAGGCCTTGGCAGACTGGGACGGCTATGCCGCGCGCTGCGCTGCGAGTGCCGCGGCAGGCAAATGCCGCGGCCGCGGCATCGTCTACTACGTCGAGAACACCGGCGTCTTCAACGAGCGCATGGAATTGCGCTTCGACCCCAGTGGCGAATTGACGATCGTCGCCGGCACCTTGTCGCATGGCCAGGGGCACGAGACCACTTACGCGCAGATGGTCGCCGACTGGCTCGGCATGCCCCCAGACAAAATCCATCTCTTGCAGGCCGACACCGACGAAGTCGCCATTGGCCGCGGTACCTACGCCTCGCGCAGCATGATGATCGGCGGCAGTGCGCTGCGCGCCGCCGCCGACGAAGTGATCGAGCGCGGCAAGCGCCTGGCCGCGCATTTCATGGAGGCCGACGCCATCGACATCGCCTTTGCCGACGGTGCCTTCACGATCGCCGGCACCGACCGCTCGATGACGATCACGCAGGTGGCGCAGAGGTCGTTCATGCTGATGGGCCTGCCGTCGGAGCTCGGAGTCGGGCTGCAGGGTGCGGGGGCATTTTCGCCGGAGCTGTCGAGCTTTGCCAACGGCTGCCACATCTGCGAGGTCGAGGTCGACCCCGAGACTGGCGAGGTAGCCGTCGACCGCTATGCGGCGGTCGACGACATCGGCACCGTGATCAATCCGCTGCTGGCCAAGGGACAAATCCAGGGCGGCATCGCCCAGGGCGCCGGCCAGGCGCTCTGCGAGGACATCGTCTACGACCGCGATAGTGGCCAGCTGTTGACCGGCACCCTGATGGATTACTCCATTCCGCGCACCGACACGCTGCCGTCGATCGATGTCGATTTCAGCCCAGTGCCGAGCACGACGAACCCGCTCGGCGTCAAAGGTGTGGGCGAAGGCGGAACGATCGCGGCCACCCCGGCGGTAATGAACGCGATCCTCGACGCCCTCGCCCCGCTCGGCGTCACCGATATTCCAATGCCCGCCACCCCCGAACGCGTCTGGCGCGCGATGCGCGAGCACGCAAAGGGATAGCTCCGCTGCGCTGAAGGAGGAAGCCGCGATGCCAGACTTCCTGGGATATCGGGCCAAGATCGGTATTGTCGTTCCATCGACAAACACGACAATGGAACCCGAGATGCATTCGATGGCGCCGCCAGGCGTTACTTTTCACACTGCGCGCTTATATCTGGCGCAATCGTCAATTCGCTCGGCGGAAGAAGCCCAAAAAGCGGCCGCGGCTTTCCAAAGCGCACTTGAGAGTGCCATCCGCGACGTTATGACCGCCGAGGTGGACCACCTGATGATCGGGGTTTCAGCCTTGTCCTTTATGGGCGGTGTGGCTGGCGGCGAGCGTTTCGAGGAGAGCCTAAAGAAGATCACGGGCGTCCCCTTTACGACAGCATCGGCAGCGGCTGCGGCCGCGCTTCGTCTCTACGGGGTCAAACGGATCGGAATTCTGTCGCCGCACCCCGCAATGTTCGACGAGCACTACAGTCGATTTTTCGTCGAATCGGGATACGAGGTAGCCAAGCTGCACCGCATCGACTGCCCGACAACGCTTGCGATCGCAATGGTCGATGAGGGGACCATTCGGGCGGCCATGCAGGATCTGGTCGAGGCCGGCAGTGAAGCCGTCGTCCAGGTGGGAACCGATCTCGTCACGACGCGTCTCGCCGAGGAAGCCGAACGTTGGCTCGTTAGGCCGGTTCTTGCCGTTAATGCCGTCATGCTCTGGCACGCACTGCGAGCTCTCTCGATCGAGGACCGGCTGCCGGGCTTCGGGTCGATCTTACGTTTGCACTGAGCGCCCATTGCCGTGTGTGGCCCGGGCCATTTCGGCCAGACGCCCCTTCCACCGTTATCTTACTGAAGCTGTGCGGCGGATCGGCGTTCAGCTCGCCGAAGCCTGCTCGAACGAGATCCGCAGCCAAAAACCGTTGACGCGGCGGGCCGTTCGAGCGTGCGCTTCGACGGCTTCACCCTGCCGCTTTCGAGGCGTGCGATCACTGCCTGCGTCGTATGCATGCGCTCGGCCAGCCGCTCTTGAGTGAGACCGCCACAATCCTCCCCTTATTCTGTGCGCCGGACGGTGCGACCCCGCCGGGCGGCAACAGTCGCCGTAAATCGTTCGAGGATTTGGCGGAATAGCCCTGGCGGCAGAAATCCGTACGCGAAGCGTTCAGGCTCAGCCGACGACACCGGGCGGAGATCGACGCCGGGCCAGACGAAGCGGTTCATCTCGCTCACCACGATCCATGACCGGGCCTCATCGAGACCCAGCCGGCGCTTAACGGCGGGCGGAATCTCGACGGCCTCCTCGGGGCGCTGCGGTGGGCGATGCGTCACGGGAACCACCGCAACCACTGTATCCCCGCCGTCGTCTCTGGCCGAAAGCACGATAGCACACGGCCGACCTTTCAGACCTTCCTCAGGGGCGGGAAGCGGCACACATGGCCTATTTCAGCTCGGCGTCGAGGTGGTCGTGGCGCCTGTCCATTCGCCCCTCCGCGATCTGCGCCACCTCGTCGTCGCTCAAATCCTCCACTCGGATGACTTCGCGCGAGCGGCGCTTGAGCTTGCGGTATTCATCGACCGATATCATCACCAGGCGCTCGCGGCCGTTGCGGGTGATCGCGACGGGCTGGGTCAGGGCTTCGTCCTGATACCGGCCGAAATGACGCTGAAACTCGGCTGCGGTCACTGTGATCATGCCATACAATACCTGGGATATACGTAACTAGCGTATTATACGTATTACCCCGAAGTTTCAAGCGGCGCGCTAAAGCAAATCGGCGACGGCGTTCCAGTAGCGGCGCATCGCGGCGATGTGATCGCCGAGTGAGCGGCCGGCGATGCGGTGGAGGTGGCCGCTCTCGTAATAATTGGCCAGGGTCAGGTGGGTGACCCCGAGCGATTTCCAGAGCCGCACCTCCTCGCCCCATTCGGCCTCGCTGCCGGCGCCGGCCGAGACCCGCGTGTCGATGCCGATCGTCCCCGCATCGCGCCCGGCTTCCTCGGCATAGCGATGCAAGGTGGCGAAGGCGGTGCGCGCTTCCTCGCCGGGCGGGTAGGCGAGCGGCATCCAGCCGTCACCCCATTTGGCGCAGCGCCTCAAGGTCACATCGGCGTGCCCGCCATACCACAGCGGGATCTTGCGCCCGGAGGGTCTCGGGTTGATGCCGGCATCCTCGATCGTGTGCCATTTGCCTTTGAAGGCGACGTGCGGCTGGGCCCACAACGCCCGCATGACCTCCACCTGCTCTTCCGACCGGCGGCCGCGGTTGTGGAAACTCTCGTTGAGGCCGACAAACTCGATCTCGTTCCATCCGACCCCGATCCCGAGCCGGAACCGCCCGCCCGACAAGACGTCGAGACAGGCGGCCTGTTTGGCGACGAGCACCGTCTGACGCTGCGCCAGGATCAGGACCTGGGTCGAGAAATCGCCGATGTTTGTGCACCCGGCAAGAAAGCCGAACAATACGAACGGGTCGTGATAGAGATCGGTCGAGCGGCCGCGCGGCTGGGTCCAGCCGGGGCGGCTGGCGAGGTTGGCGCCCAGCACGTGATCGGGTGCCGCGATCCCCTGATAGCCGATCTCCTCGGCCGCCTGGGCAAATTCCCGCAAACCCGCGGGCTCGCCGCCGATATCGACAATCGGTAGAGCTACGCCGAGTTTCATCCACGCCTCCGCTCGCTTGCGTTTTGTGGCTCGCGGCGAACATATCATTCGCGCCGAGCCGCGTTAGGATAATCCTACGAGCGTCGCAGGGCTGCCCGGGGAAAATTGATTTGCATCCCCAAAGCCCCTTGCCCGGCCTTGTGCCGGGTATCCCCGTCTTGCGACAGCGACAATCTCCGCGCCGAAGACGTGGATGGCCGGACCAAGTCCGGCCACGGGGGTCCTCAAACCCCGGCTAAGCGCTGCGCATGGTTCGAGACGCACGCTGCGCGTGCTCCTCACCATGAGGTCCCAGGGAGCATCAGGTGAAATAGGCATTAGCGGGGCCCTCATCCTGAGGGCCGCGCGCAGTGCGGCGTCTCGAAGGATGCGATGCCGATCCACTCGCCTTAAGCCGGGGATTAGGGGGTCCACTCTGGTTGCGCAGAATTGTCGCCTTGCAACCCTCTCGGTTTCCCCGGACAGCCCTTCGAGCGTCGGGGACGGGGACCCCTTCGCACGCTACCTCGCCGGGAGAAGATTGATGTCCGAGAATGCGCCCAGCTATCTCAGGCCGGGTGCGGTCGAACGCATCTTTGGTCGGCTCCTCGTCTCCTTCATCCGAATTGGCCTGGTCCGGGGCCATTTCTTTGTTCTCGAAGTCCGCGGACGACAGAGCGGCCGGACGATCTCGCTGCCGGTGGATCCGATCGATCTCGACGGGCGATGCTATCTGGTGTGCGCGCGCGGCAACGCCAACTGGGTGCGCAATGCCCGCGCGGCGGGTGAAGTCGTGCTCGTCCGCGCGCTGCGCCGCCGCCGCTATACCGCGCGCGAGCTTCCCCCGGGCATGCGTCCGCCGGTTCTCAAAGCCTATCTCGACCATTACGCGAGCGAGGTACAGCGCTTCTTCCCGGTATCCAGGGGGTCGGCGGTCGAATCATTCGTGGATCTCGCGCCCCGTTATCCGGTCTTCGAACTGCAAGCCGCCGACGAAACGGCACATGCCGACGCCGCGGCTTCACGGTCAGAACACGGCTGACTCCAGTATGGGACGCCTTTGTCGGGGCGCAGGTTATCGTGCCGGCCTTTTACATCGCCGGAGAATTAGGGAGCCGAAAGCGGTTTCATCGGGCCAGGTATATGAGTCCCCATATCCGCGGGCTGGGTCTCGAAGCTCCGGTCGCCCTCGGGCAGTACAACCCATGGCTGCTTGCTGCGGGTCCAGAAGTGCACAGTCGGACGCAACCAGGAGGTGTCGTCCAGGGTACCGCCCCGCACATTGCGGATTGTCGACCCGGGCGTCGGGGCGCGGCAGATCCACGAGCCGCACTTCGGGCAGATCCATAGGATTACCACGCGCCCACTGTCAGCGGTCTTTTGGACTGCTTGCGGCTCGCCTTGGAGGAGGCGGCAGGCCCCCTCGGCGAGGACAACCGCCATCGAAAACGCGCTGCTGGTCAGTCGCTGGCAGTCGGTGCAGTGGCACGTATAACCATCTGCGGCGCTTGGGTGATCTCATAGCGGAGCGCGCCGCACAGGCAGCCGCCCATTTGCGGGAGCTTCATCGGGTGCATCCTCTAGCTGGGGCCTCGCGCCTCGGACGAGCGGAACCGGTCAGCGCTTCTGGCGCGGGCTCTGGAGGCCTCGACGTCGCGATCACGCGGCGGAGCGTTGGTCACGAGAGACCGGAGCAGCTCGCGCGCCGCGTCGGCGACCTGGTCCACGGCGCGGTCAAAGGCGAGCTGGTTCGCCTTAGAGGGCCGCGTAAAGCCGCTCAACTTCCGGACGAATTGCAGCGACGACGCCTGGATCTCTTCGTCCGTGGCAGGCGGCTTGAAATTGTGCAATGTCTTGATGTTACGGCACATGCGATCCTCTTGCCTGAAGGGTTGCGGCGCCGCACCGACGCGAGCCGCTGCGGAGCCTGGTCCACCCGATCATAGAATTGCCAGATTAGCATTGCATATTGCCGGTCGCGGGTGAAGAGCCCCGGCGGTCGGCTTGGCATGCCGCGGGCGGATCCGGGCTTTGACAAGAACTCAGGCGGAGCGGCCGGCGCGGCCCGGAATATCCGGGCGGATCAACCGAGGCACGCAGCTCCGCAAAAAAAGCCTTCCCCGGGTAAAGCGCTTCACAGGTGCGGAGCGTCGGACGATGGAGAGTCGAAGGAGAGAGTCCGAAGAGGGAAGGCGGCGTGAATGACCGGAAGTACATCTTCGCGAGCTTCCTCGCTACAACCCTCGCGGGACTTTTGCTGTAAATTCGCGATAGATGCCGGATTTCCGAAATCCCTACACAACGTCAGGTTACAGACTAGAGTTCCCGGAATTCAGCTTAAAGGGCATGCAGAAACTCGATCATCGCGGTGTTGACCTCGGCGGGCCGCTCCTGCTGAGTCCAGTGGCCGCAACCGGAGAGCATGATCGTCGCCCGGAGTTGCGGTACGAAGGCCGCGAGGTTGGGGATCAGCCGGTCCATTCCGGGGAAAGCCACCACCAGATCGCGGTTGCCGGCGATGTAGAGGGCCGGCACCGTGACTTGCGCTCCAGCAAAGGGGGCCAGGAGCTCCCAGTTGCGGTCGATGTTGCGGTACCAGTTGAGCCCGCCGCGAAACCCGGTGCGAGTGAACTCCTCTGTGTAGAAGTCGGTATCGGCTTCGCTGAGCCAGGACGGCAGCGTGTCGGGGTTCGGCATCAGGGCGAGGAAGCCGCCTTGCCGGGGCACCATGCCGACGGCCCCTGTCACCTGCGGCGCCTCCCCCGAAATCGCGTAGAGGATGGAGCGCATCGTGCGGCGGACATCGCGCTCGAACTCGGCCTCCGCGACCCCGGGGGTCTGGAAATGGAGCTGGTAGAAGACCGCGCCGTCGGTCTGCGGCATGACCGTGGTCGGCCGCACCGAGCCGCGCGGCCGGTACGGCACGCTGAGCCCGATAACACCGCGGAAGCGGTCGGGGCGCATCAGGGCTGCGTGCCATGCAACCGGTGCGCCCCAATCGTGGCCGGCGATGACCGCCTGCTCGGCATTGAGCGCATCGAGCAGCCCCAGCATGTCGCCGACCAGGTGAAGGAGCGTGTACTGCTCGATCGCTTCCGGCCGCTCGGTGCGGCCATAACCGCGCATATCGGGGGCCACGGCGTGGAATCCCGCCTCGGCAAGAGCGGGGAGCTGATGGCGCCAGGAATACCAGGATTCGGGGAAGCCGTGGCACAACAAGACGTGCGGTCCGGTGCCGGCTTCGGCGAGGTGCATACGGATGCCGTTGGTCTCGACGGTGCGGTGCGTCACCTCGGTGGTCATGGTCTACACTCCCATGCTCGAATAGCCGCCATCGACCGGGATCGCGGCACCGGTCACGAAATCGGAGGCGCGCGCTGCCAGAAACACGGCGATCCCCGAAAGGTCCTCCGGAACTCCCCAGCGGCCAGCCGGGGTGCGGGCCAACACCCGGTCGTGCAGCTCGGGGACGTGGCGGCGGGCGCCCTGGGTCAGCTCGGTGTCGACCCAGCCCGGCAACACGGCGTTGACCTGAATGTTGTCCTTGGCCCAAGCGATCGCCAGCGACTTCGTCAGCTGGACGAGCGCACCCTTGCTCGCCGCATAAGCCGCACCATAGCTCGTGCCGAATATCGAATACATCGAGCCGATGTTGATGATCTTGCCGCGGCCGGCCTCCTTCATCGGAGGATAGGCGGCCTGCGCGCAGAACAAGGCCCCCGTCAGATTGGTGTCGAGCACGGCGTGCCACTCGGCGGCCGTGTAGCTCTCCGGCGGCTTGCGGATCGAGGTGCCGGCGTTGTTGACCATAATGTCGAGCCGCCCGAAGCGTCTGACGGTTTTCTCGATCATCGCCCGGCACGAGCTCTCGTCGGCAACATCGAGCACGATGAAGGCGCTCCTGCCGCCGGCGGCGGCGAGTGCCGCTACCGCCGCCTCACCCTTCTCGGGGTTGCGCCCGGCCAGCGCCACGGCAGCGCCCGCGGCGGCAAGACCGCGCGCCATGCCGAGCCCGATCCCGCCATTGCCGCCGGTCACGATGGCAACGTGTCCGGAAAGATCGAAGGGTGTCATCCTAGACCTCCGCATTTGCTCGGGATGCCGCGTTCTATTGACAGCGATCAGGCAGCGCGCCGCAATGGTCTCGATCGACGAGCCCGTGGAGTGTCCCGATGAACGATATGAGCGAAACCGATCCGGTGATGCGGGCCGGCGATCTGATGCCGGCGATCGCCGCCGCCGCGGACGAGACCGAGCGTCTCCGGTGCATCCCCGAAGGGCTGCTCGACGAACTGCACACCGCACGGCTCTTTCGCATGCTCTATCCGCGCTCGGTCGGTGGCGACGAGGTCGAGCCCGCCACCTACATTGAAGCTGTCGGGGAGTTGGCAAGGGCAGACGGCTCGGTCGGCTGGTGTGTGTCGATCGCCAACAGCATCGGCCTCTTCGCGCCCTACCTCGATCTCGATGCGGCGCGCGCGGTGTTCGGCGGCGAGCGAGCGACCTGCGCCTGGGGTCCGCCGAACGACTGCCGTGGGATCGCCGTACCGGGCGGATACCGGGTCACCGGCCGTTGGGATTTCGCGAGCGGCTGCCGGCATGCGCGCTGGATGGGGGCGCACGGCACGGTCGTCGAGCCCGACGGCTCGCTGCGGCTCAACGATGCCGGCCGGCCGACGGTGCGCACCTGGCTGTTCCCGGTCGAGCAGGCAAATTTGCTCGCCAATTGGGATCCGATCGGGCTGCGCGGCACGGCGTCGGAATCCTACACGGTCGAGGACCTCTTCGTGCCGGAGGAATTCACCGGCACCCGCGAGGACCCGAGCTTGCGTCGCGAGCCCGGTCCGCTCTACGCCTTCCCGCAGCAGACCCTTTATTCGGTCGGCATAGCCAGCGTCGGGCTCGGTATTGCCCGCGGCATGCTCGACGCCTTTATCGAGCTGGCATTGCGCAAGACCCCGCGCGGCACCGGCCGTCTCGCCGACAGCGCGGTGATCCAGGCCGATGTCGCCCGCGCGGAAGCCCGCCTCGGTGCGGCCCGCTGCTATCTCGTCGACACGGTCACCGAGATCTATCGGCGGGCGGGCCCGGCGGCGCCGATCGACGTCATAGACCGCGCCCGGGCGCGGCTAGCGGGCTCGCACGCCATCAGCAGCGCCGCCGCGGTCGCCGACTGGACCTACAAGGCCGCGGGGGTCGACGCGATCTTCCCGGGCAGCCCGTTCGAGCGCCGCTTCCGCGATATCCACACCGTCTCGCAGCAGATCCAGTCGCGCGACGCGCACTACGAGACGGTCGGCCAAGTCTTGCTCGGCAACCCGCCAGAGGTGTTCTTTTAGCCGCGAGCTTTTCTCCGTCAACTCTCCAGCTTCATCCCTTTCTGCACCCCCGGCCGCGCTCCGACCCGCTCGCCCCAGGCGGTGACGTTCCTGAGGCCGGCGGCGTCGATTAGCGCCTTCCGCCCGGCATAAATCGGGTAGAGGCCAAGATCGGCGACGGAGATTTCGGTGCCGGTCAGATAGGGTGTGCGGGCGAGCTGATCGTCCGCGGCGCGGAACTGGGTGACGAGCCGATCCTCATAAAACTTGATCGCCGATTGAGGCACCTTCTCCGGCATGCGATTACCGAGGAAAAAGATGTTCTGCGCGGTCGGCGCCATGTCGCTGGCGGCCTCGCCCAGCCACTGGTAGGTGCTGGCGCGCGCCGCCGGATCGCCGGGGATCAGCTTGCCGGTCTTTTCGGCGAGGTAGTAGAGGATCGCCCAGGACTGGATCAGGGTCAGCGGCCCGCCGCCAGGGCCGTCGGGATCGATCAGGGTCGGGATCCGGGCGGTCGGATTTATTTTCAGATAGTCCGGCTTTCTCTGGTCGCCCTGCGCCAGGCTGAGAACGTGCATCGTGCACGCGAGCCCGCATTCGTTGACCGCGATCGCCGCGCGCTGCCCGTTGCCGGTGCCGGCTGTGTAGAGTTCCATCGCTGTCCTCTCGTCTCGCTAATTGTCGAGAGGCATCATCATAGCGCCCTTGTGCTGGGCGATCAGCATCGTCATGACCAGCACCGCGCCGCAGCCGGGCGCTTGCGCATCCCGGATGGTTGCGCTGGTACCGGATTAGCTTACAACAAGAATGCCGAGGCCAGGGAGCCGATAGCCGCCACGATCACAGCCCACAACCCCAGCAAAATCAGCGATATCGCGATCAGCGCCCTTGCCGTGCTCAAGCGACGCGGACCCTCGGGTGCTGACTGGTCAGATGTCGCCACGCCGTGACCGCCGGTCGACGGGCGATGTGCGCTCAGAGGCGGTATCGCTGTCCAATGGCTCCTCTCTTTGCGGGTCGCGGTGCGCGTGCATGACCCGTCAATGCCGATGCTAAGATTATTTGGTCGGCAATCGTCAAGACAGCTTCAAAAAAGGCGCCCTCTCCGCATCGTCCCGGAATAAGCGAGTCATCGAAGCCGAAGCTAGGACGCGAGCTTACGCATGAGCTTTACCGGGCCGGCGCCGCGTTCTAGGCTGCTTGAGGGAGCGGCAGCTCCTTGGTCGGGGCGGCGTCTCGAGCCCATTGGCGAACAAGGTTTCGGCATAGTGCCCGCCGGCAAGATCGCGACGGCTATTCGCACCGAGCAGCTGGGCGCAGTTTTCCGGCAGATGCCGATCGCGCTTACCGTCAATCTCGTCAATGGAGCGCTCACCGCTATCATACTATCGTCGCTTGCAGCCGGATGGCTCCCCAAGATCTGGTTTCTTGCCGTGGTCTTGGTGACAGGGGGCCGTTGGCTCCTATGGTGGCGGTATCATCATAGTAGCCCTGCTGAGCGCGAACGCCTCTGGTCGCTGTTGGCGACGAGCGGATCGCTGTTCGCAGGTTCCTGTTGGGGGATCGGAGGTCTGGTTTTGCTTCCGATCGTCCCGGCATCGGGGCAGATTTTTCTCACGTTCGTAATCGGCGGCATGTGCGCGGGTGCCGCCGTGCTCAGCGCCTCTCACCTGCCGTCCTTGCTCGCCTTTTTGCTCTCGGCCAGCGTGCCGGTGGCTGGCCACTTCATCGCCGAGGGAACCGCAGCAGACAGCGCATTGGGGGCGATGATTATTGTCTTTGCCGTCGCGCTCTCGCTAGCTGGAGTGCATCTCAACCGGATTTTCACCGACACCATGCGGCTCCGCTTCGAGCTGAACGAGGCCAATCTTCGCTTGCAAGCTGAAATGGCTGAGCGCCGGGCGACCGAAGCCGTTTTGCGGCAAGCGCAAAAGCTCGAGGTGATTGGACAACTGACCGGAGGTATAGCCCACGATTTCAATAATTTGCTGACGATCATCATTGGCAACCTGGCGATGGCGAGTGAGCGGGCGGGCGCGAACCCGGCCATCTCGCCGCTGCTACAGAATACCATGCGAGCGGCGGAACGAGGCGTCGCGCTGATCCAGCGCTTGCTTGCCTTCGCGCGTAGGCAGCGCCTCGATCCGCGATCGGTTGATCTCGGTGGGCTGGTCGCGGGCATCGAGGACCTGTTGCAGCGGACCGTCGGACCGGCGGTCCGTCTCGAGATTGCCGCAGATCCCGACCTCGCCCCGGCACTCGTCGATGCCAATCAGGTAGAGCTCGCTATCCTCAACCTGGCGATCAACGCGCGCGACGCGATGCCGGGCGGCGGGACGTTGCATATAGGGATCCGCAACCGCTGGCTCGACAGCAGGTCGCCGGCCGAGCTTGCTCCGGGAGGCTATATTCTCGTCACGGTCAGCGACACCGGTACCGGTATGGACGAGGCGACGCTCGCGCAGGCTTTCGATCCATTTTTCACCACGAAGGAGGTGGGCAGCGGTTCGGGTCTGGGGCTCTCGATGGTTCAGGGATTCGCCTTGCAATCGGGTGGCGCCGTGCAGATCCGAAGCAGTCCCGGCCTGGGGACAACAGTCGAGCTTTGGTTACCGCAAGCTGCTGAATTGCCGGCGGGAGCCACTATCCGCTTCTGAGCTTTCTTAAAACCCAACGGGCACCGCCGCTCGAGCCTACGTGGGGCGGCGATCGTGTCGCGGCCCGGCTCTCTAGACGCGGGAGTTTCCTGTCTGATACTTAAGCCGCGAACTGTTCCTTGAGCACGCGCTCTTCGAGATTGAACTCGCGGTCGAAGAGGAGGGTCATCGCGATGTCTCGGTTCTCGCGGATTTCGACGATGACGACATCGCGCGCTTCGGTAAAGTCAGCGACGGCACTGACCGGGCGCTTATCGGACTCGAGCGCCTCGATCCTGACCCTCGCCTGGTGAGGCAACAGCGCACCACGCCACCGGCGCGGGCGAAACGCGCTAATCGGGGTCATCGCCAGGACCCCGGCGCCGAGCGGGATGATCGGGCCGTGCGCCGACAGATTGTAGGCAGTGCTGCCGACCGGCGTCGCGACCAGGATGCCGTCCGCCATCAGCTCATCTATCCGAACAACGCCATCAACGCTGATCCGCAATTTTGCCGCCTGCCGGCTCTCGCGCAGCAACGAGACTTCGTTAAAGGCGAGCGCGCCACGCCTCGTGCCGTGTTCGTCGACCGTCGTCATCTCTAGTGGATGGAGAACCACGGGCTGTGCTTCGGCGAGGCGTTCCGCGAGCCCGTCGGGCCGATAGGGGTTCATCAGGAAGCCGACGCTTCCGCGATGCATCCCGAAAATCGGCACCCCGTTCGACAGAAAGCGATGCAAGGTCTCCAGCATGAAGCCATCGCCGCCAAGCGGAACGATGATTTCGGCGCGCTCAGGCGAGACACAGGGATACCGGTTGCACAGCTCTTCGAGAGCCTGCTGCGCAGTGTCGGTCTCGGCCGCGACGACGGCAATCGGCGGCGGGGCAGAACCGGTCACCCGCCGGTCACGCTCATATGACGGGCGACGGCAGGCCGGTGATGGCGACGGTCGATAATGAAGTCATGGCCGCGAGGCTTGCGACCGATCGCTTCGCGAATCGCGGTCTCGAGCGCCTCGTCACCTTCGGATTGGCGCAACGGGTTGCGCAGATCCGCCGCATCCTCTTGGCCGAGGCACATATAGAGCATCCCGGTGCAAGTCATCCGGACGCGGTTGCAGCTCTCGCAAAAATTATGGGTCAACGGAGTGATGAAGCCGAGCCGGCGACCGGTCTCGCGCACCGTTACATAGCGGGCCGGACCGCCGGTGCGATAATCGGTTTCGTCAAGCGTCCAACGCCGTTGCAGCCGGGCGCGCACCAATGACAGCGGCAAGTATTGGTCGAGCCGATTCTCGCCGCCGATATCCCCCATCGGCATGACCTCGATAAAGACGAGGTCAAAACCCTCCTGGCCGGTCCAGGCGACGAGGTCGTCGAGCTCCTCTTCGTTGACGCCGCGCAGTGCAACTGCGTTGATCTTGACTGCAAGCCCCGCTGCTTTCGCCGCAGCAAGCCCCTCAAGAACCACATCGAGCCGGCCGCGGCGGGTAATCTCGGTAAATTTCGCAGGGTCGAGCGTGTCGACCGAGACGTTGACGCGCCGCACCCCGCACTCCCGCAGCTCGTCGGCGTAGCGCGCGAGCTGGCTGCCATTGGTCGTCAGCGTCAGCTCGTCGAGCGCCCCGCTGGCGAGATGACGACCGAGCATGCGGAACAGCGTCATTATGTTGCGTCGCACCAGGGGCTCGCCGCCAGTCAGGCGCAGCTTCTTGACGCCCAGCCGAACAAACGCGCCGCACACACGGTCGAGCTCTTCGAGCGTCAGCAGTTCGGATTTCGGCAGGAAGGTCATCTCTTCCGCCATGCAATACACGCAGCGGAAGTCGCACCGGTCGGTAACCGATACGCGCAGATAGGTAATGGTCCGTCCAAATGGGTCGATCATGATTGGCTCGTTCGCACCACAGCGTACCTCGCTAACATAGGGGCGGCACCGGTAAATGTCGCCCCCGATCTCGACATAGTGAGTCCCCGCAATCGTCCCGACGCCTCCGGCAACCAAATCCCCCGCATCAAAGGGTGGCGTTTGGTACCTTGCCGCGCGAGTCAGTGCCATCCATCTTCAGTCCCATGCAAGAGTTTACCGTCCGCCCTCAACCCGATGATCCGAGGCTGACCCGCTCTGTAACGGGGATCGATCACGAAGGTCGGGTAATCGAGACCGCTGTCGTTATGGAGCGGCCGCTGACCCTGTTTCTCAACGGGCGCGAGATCGTCACGATGATGACAATCGGCGACCATCCGGACTACCTCGCAGTTGGCTATTTGCTTAACCAGAACATGCTTCGCACTGAGGATCGGATCATCGGCATCGATCACGACGATGAACTCGAGACGGTCGTCGTCCGCACCGATTACGAGACCGACTTCGAGGACAAGCTGAAGAAGAAAACGCTGACGTCGGGGTGCGCCCAGGGTACGGTCTTTGGCGATCTCATGGAGAAGTTCGAGGAGATACAGCTAGACCCCGAGGCGGTACTGCGCACCTCATGGCTCTATGCGCTAACCCGCAAAATCAACACCGTGCCGAGCCTCTATCTCACCGCCGGTGCAATCCACGGCTGCGTGCTTTGCGAGGAAGACAGGCCGCTGCTCTATATGGAGGATGTCGGTCGGCACAACGCGATCGACAAGATTGCGGGGTACATGCACCTCAACCACATCTCGCCCGCAGGCAAGATCTTCTACACCACCGGGCGACTGACATCGGAGATGGTGATCAAGACCGTGCAAATGGGCATTCCGATCCTGATTTCGCGTTCCGGCTTTACGGCCTGGGGCGTCGATCTCGCCCGCCAAGCAGGGCTGACCCTGATCGGTCGCGCCAAAGGAAAGCGGTTTGTGGCGCTTGCCGGCAACGAACGCATCGTCTTCGACAGCGATATCGGGGCCGTCGCGGACGAGCATCCGCGCTTGGTTCGCAAGGCGAGCCGCGCGGAAGAAGACGCGGCGTGAAGGTCGTCGGCTTGCTGCTCGCCGGCGGGCAGTCCCGGCGCATGGGAGGCGGCGATAAGACATTGCGCCTACTCGGCGGAATCCCGCTGCTCGACCGGGTCATCGAGCGGTTGCGACCGCAGGTCGAGGCCGTCGTGCTCAACGCTAATGGTGACCCCGCCCGCTTTGCCGGCTACCGGCTGCCGATAGTGCCGGACAGCGTGTCTGGCTTCGCCGGGCCGCTCGCCGGGGTGCTGGCCGGCCTCGATTGGGCCGCCTCGCTTCGTCCGGATTGCCCCTATGTCGCCAGCGTTGCCACCGACGCGCCGTTTCTGCCCACCGATCTCGTCGCGCGGCTTGCCGAGGCGCTCGATGCGGCTCGCGCCGATCTCGCCTGCGCCGCCTCCGGCGGCCGCGCGCACCCCGTGTTCGGCCTGTGGCCCGTGCGGTTGCGCGATGATCTCCGCCGCGCGGTGGTGGAGGGGGTCCGCAAGGTCGATCTTTGGACCGCGCGGCATAGTCTCGTGACGGTACAGTTCGCCGACGAACCGGTGGACCCGTTCTTCAACGCCAACCACCCGAAGGACTTTGAGACCGCCGCAGCGCTGCTGAGGGCATCGGCGGGCTGAACCGGTCCTCGTTTGCTTGTGGCAGGATGGTGTTGCTGGACGTTGCGATGACTCCTCAGGGTCTATGCACGCAACCGGACTCGGAGGCCCTGGCGGGGTCGAATAGAATGGACCCGTTTAGATCGATTTTCGCGCCCGGCGACCCTCAGGGATCTTCGGAGCCGAGGAAGCGCCCGGTCATAGGCAGCATCGTCGATATGCGCGTATCGGCACTACTTTGTGCGCGCCTGTGCCATGAACTCAGCGGCCCAATCGCCGCTATAAATAATGGCACTGAGTTGCTCCCCGACGAAGACCTGGATTTCGCGCGGGACGCGGTCGAGATGATCGGGGTCAGCGCCCGTAGAGCTGCCGATCTTTTGCAATTCTATCGCTTCGCCTACGGATTTTCTGGTGGTGCCGCCGTCGGCATACAGCCGCGGGATCTCGCCGCTCGTCTCTTTGATGGATCCCGCATCACTTGTGAATACGGTGAGCGCGCCGCGGCCCTGCCTCTCGAGTGGCAAAGGCTCGCTTGCAACCTGCTGCTGGTCGCAGCCGATGCGCTGCCCCGCGGGGGCCGTCTGGTCTTGGTCGCTCCAATTCTGGAGATCGAAGCCATAGGCGAGGCTCCCGCTGTCTCGCCCGAAACGCTGGCGGCGCTGACGCTCGTTGCATCTATCGATGGGCTGACTTCGCGAACCGTCCAGGCCTACTTCGCTGGTGTGCTTGCGGCGTCGCTGGGGTGCCGGCTCGTCGAGAGGGCGGAACCCCGGCGGGTTAGAATAGCGGCGGTGATACCTCCCGACTAGGCGGCCGCCGAGCCGGGACGTGGATCCGGCTTCGGCGGGACGATCGAGGGCGCCATCGCGGCCGATGGTTCTGTCGGGTCGCGCAACACATAGCCCCGGCCCCACACGGTCTCGATATAGTGCTTGCCGCCGGTCGCCTGGGCGAGCTTCTTGCGTAGCTTGCAGACAAAGACGTCGATGATCTTGAGCTCGGGCTCGTCCATACCGCCATAAAGGTGGTTGAGGAACATCTCCTTGGTCAAAGTCGTGCCTTTGCGCAAGCTGAGCAGCTCGAGAATACCATACTCCTTGCCGGTCAAGTGAACCGGTTGATCCTCGACTGAGACGACGCGGGTGTCCAGATTGACGACGAGCTTGCCTGTCCGGATTGTCGATTCGGAGTGGCCCTTAGAGCGCCGAACGATTGCTTGTATACGAGCGACCAATTCACGACGATCGAAAGGTTTCGTCAGAAAGTCGTCGGCGCCGAAGCCGAGACCCTTGAGCTTGTGATCGAGTTCGCTTAGTCCGGAGAGGATCAAGATCGGCGTGCGCACGCGCGCTGCCCGCAACCGGCGCAGTACCTCATAGCCGTCGATATCGGGGAGCATCAGGTCGAGGAGAATGATATCGTAATCGTAGAGCTTGCCGATCTCTAAGCCGTCCTCGCCGAGATCCGTGGTATCGCAAATAAAATTCTCTTTTGCCAGCATCATCTTGATGCTGGCAGCGACTGTTGCATCATCCTCGACGAGAAGCACGCGCATAGGAACCTCCGGTTTCGGCTGGTGACTCGTACCAGCGGGGTCTTCGTTAACCAGGATTGCTGAAAGTAGTTAAAAATTCGTTATAGAAGAATCTGTTAAATTTAATGCACGTATATATTGTACACGGGAGACGGTTGCATCTTCACATCCGATAACTAAAGAACCCCCTCGGCGGCATGCTATTCCGACTGTCCTCGATGTCCTTTGCAGAATTATAGCTCTGTCGCACTGGGTGCATCCCCCTGCCGCTTGTGTGATCTAGCGCGCTGGTAGATTTCCGGGCTCCGAGGATCGGCATCCGGCGGATAGTTTCTGATTCGTTTTTAAGGAGGAAAATTGGAGCATCGAGCGTTAATGTCGGGACCGCAAGCCAACAAGGACAACGATCATCAGGCAAATTCGTGTTAGGTGGTGTGAGCTAGTTCACACTGGGGCGCGAAATTCGGTCGGTAGCCTCATGAAAGGCGGGCATCAGGCAAATGTTTCATGATCGGTCCCTCTGCGGCTAGCAGCTTGGGCTGCACGGCCGGTTGCATAACCTTCGGGGCGTCAGCCCGCCGTCCTTTTGGACGGATTTCATGAGAGCGTGATGCGTGCCGCCCCGCGCCGGTTCCTGGATCACTGCGGTTGCGGTTCCAGGTTTTGGTCCGTTTCCACTCCCGCGCACACACCGGTTGATCAACCGGGTGCTGGCGTTTCAGAGGAGAGATCATGGATCTGCAGCTCGTCGGAAAGACCGCGCTCGTCACGGGAGCGAGCATGGGGATTGGTCGCGCTATTACGAAGAGGCTGGCTGGCGAAGGCGTTCAGGTCGCAGCAGTGGCGCGCCGCACTCATCTGCTCGACGAACTGGCGAGGGAAATCGAATGGGGGTAAGGGCCTCGCCCGCTGCTGATCACCCAGGACATCATGGCGCCGGACGCCGCCAGCAGATTGCGCGATGCCGCCCTCTTAGGGCTCGGGCATGTCGACATCCTGGTCAATTGTGCCGGGGGTAGCCGCCCGTTGCCGCTCGATGCGCCGGACGAGAAGTGGGAAGAAGCGATCACGCTCAACTTCACCCGGCAACGCCAGATTACACATGCTCTACTTCCGCAAATGATCGAGCGCTGCTGGGGCCGCGTTATCAACATCACGGGCAAATCGGAACCCGACCGGCTCAACGCCCCGCCTTTTCCGCCAAGGCGGCGGTTCACGCGTGGGCCAAGGGGCTGTCGGACGATATGGGATCACCGTCAACTCGATTCCGCCCGGGCGGATCATGAGCGAGCAGATCCGCCGCAACTACCCCGAAGAGTATCGCCGGAGCCATGCCGAGGCGGAGATACCGGCGGGGAACTACGGGGAGCCCGACGATCTCGCCGTGCTGGCCGTATTCCTGGCCTCGCCGCTCGCCCATTATATCAATGGGCCGTCATTCCGGTCGGTGGCGGGCTGCGGCGCTATGCCTTTTGAAGCACTGCGGTGCGCGCCTAAGCCTAAAGGCGGGTCGACAGCCAGATCGCCAACCGCGAACCGGCCTTGATCGCGGCGCTGATCAGCTCGTAGGCGGGGGTATCTTCGGCGCCGTGGACGATGGCGATCGCGCGATGCGCGATCTCGTCGTCGCGAAAGGCAAGAATCTCATCTCGCAGCCCGGGATCCGCGGCATCGAGATATTCGGCTTGTTGCCGGTAGTGCTCGTCGATGACCTCCTCAACCGCGACAGTGCAAGCCATGGCGGCGCGCTCGCCCAAAAGCGCTGTCGCGGCGCCGAGTGCGTAACCGGCAACCGTCCACAACGGGTGGAGGAGGGTCGGACGCACCCGCCGCGTGACCAACAATTGCTCGAACCTGCAGAGATGGCGTTTCTCGGCCTCTGCCATCCGGCGGATCTCACCGGCGCCGCGGCCGCGTCCGAGCACGTCGAGCTGACCCTCATAGATCCTCGTCGCCCCGTACTCGCCGGCGTGGTCGACGCGCAGCACGCGCGCGATTTCTTTGGTCGGCTCGCGATCTCCGGGCAGGCGCTCCGGGCGCTGCTCGCTCATGCGAGTCCCCGGCTCATCCCGGCTCGTCGCGGGGCCTGGCGAAGCCGCGAAAAGGCGGCAAGACAGGCCCCGGCCATCGCGAAGGAGGCGAGCAGGTTCCATCCGGCGAGTGAAATGCCCCACAGGATCCAGGTTGGCTCGTCACAACGCACCGGCATCTGACCGAGGATGCGCGCCTTCAATGCCTCGACTGTGTCTGCCGCTGTGGCGCCGGCTCCGGTACAGGTGCTGGGACCCGCGAACCAATGCCGCTCGACCCCAACATGATAGAAGGCGAGCGTGCTACCAACCGCAAACACGGCAGCGAGCGCCAGCGCTACCCAAGGCAAAGCGGGTCGGTTGGCAACCATGATCGCGAGCGACGAAATGACGATGGAGGCGACCCAGGGCCAGCGCTGCAACACACAGAGTTCGCAGGGGACAAGCCCTCCCCAATATTGTGACAACAACACGCCGCCAAGCACAGCGACGCTCACCGCGAGAACGAAAACGGGAAACCCAGTGACGCCGGTCCTCATGGCTCTACAAATAACGGAGCAGGACAAACCCGCCGACAAGCGCCGCGGCGATCATGCTGGTGACCAGCATCAGCTGGCGCTCGATGAAGCCGCGGATGGGTTCGCCGAACCGCCACAATAGGGCGGCGAGCGGGAAAAACCGCAGGCTGCGTGAGACGAGAGACGCCACGGTGAAGCTAACGAGGTCGAAATGTGCCGCACCGCTGGCGATCGTTACGAGCTTGAAGGGGATCGGCGTCAGGCCCTTGATGACAATGATCCACACGCCCCATTCGGCGAAGGCAGCCTTAAACGCCTCGTATTTGTCCGTCGCGTGATAGAATTCGAGCACGGGCAGACCGACGGTGTCGAACAGGTAGAAGCCGATCGCGTACCCGAGATACCCGCCGATGACCGAGGTGACGGTGCAGATCCCAGCAATCAGCCAGGCCCGGCGGGGCTGCGCCAGGGTCATCGGCACGAGCAGGATATCCGGCGGGAGCGGAAAGAACGAGCTCTCGGCAAACGAGATCAGCGCCATCGCCGCCATCGCATGACGATGCGCGGCCATAGCCAAAGTCCGACGATAAAGCCGATCGATCACTTCCGGAGGGCTGGTGGGGGCAGCGAGCGCAGCTTCTCAGGCCGCCGCGGGGAGACGGAGGGTCCCGTCACCGCCCGGGACAAACTCAATGCGCGTGGTCTCCGGTTCGGTCATTCCGTACCTTTCGCCTGCCATATATGGCGAATTTCCGGTCGATCTGCCGGGAAAATCGTGAGCTGCTACTCGGCCGCAGCGGCGGCGTCGAGTGAAATCGCGGCGCCAAGGTCCTGAAACCCGCCAGACTGGTGCTGCCACAACCGCGCGTAAGTGCCGCCGCGCGCGAGCAGCTGCGCATGGGTGCCTTCCTCGACGATCCGGCCTTGATCAAGCACAACCAAGCGGTCCATGCGTGCGATCGTCGATAACCGATGAGCGATCGCGATGACCGTTCGTCCCCGCATCAGGCTGTCGAGCTGCTCCTGGATCGCCGCTTCGACTTCGGAATCGAGCGACGAGGTCGCCTCGTCGAGCACCAGGATCGGGGCATCCTTGAGGATGACCCGGGCCAGCGCGATGCGCTGGCGCTGTCCGCCCGAGAGCTTGACGCCGCGCTCGCCGACATGCGCGTCGAAGCCGCGGCGCCCATACCAATCCTCGAGCCCCTCCACGAATTCGAGAGCGTGCGCCTGCGCTGCGGCGCGCCGCACCTCCCACTCGCTCGCCTGCAGCCTGCCATAGCGGATGTTATCGCGAATCGAGCGATGCAGCAGCGAGGTGTCCTGGGTCACCATGGCGATGTGGGCGCGCAGGCTTTCCTGGGTGACGAGGGCGATGTCTTGCCCGTCGATCAATATGCGGCCGGCCTCGATCTCGTAAAACCGCAATAAGAGATTGACCAGCGTCGACTTTCCGGCACCCGAGCGGCCGACGAGGCCGACCCGCTCGCCCGGCGAAACTGTAAGGTCTATGCCGTGAAGGACGCCCTTGGCTGTGCCGTAGCCAAACCGCATATCTTCAAAGCGCACCTCCCCGCGTGTCACCTGCAGGGCGACGGCATCAGGCCGGTCCGGCATTTGGCGAGGTACCGCGATCGTGCGCATGCCCTCCTGTACGACGCCGATATTTTCGAAGATCGTCGTCACGTTCTGCGCCACCCAGCCGGCGATTGCGGCGATGTGCCAGGTCAGCGGCAGCGCCATCGCTACCGTGCCGACGACAATACGCCCGTCGTTCCACAGCCAGATCGCTAGAGCCGCGGTGCCGACGACCATGGACGCGTTCAGCACAGCGAGACACAGATTGAGCAAGGTCGTCAGCCGGACCTGCCCACGATGCGCCTCGGTTAGATCGTCCATCGCGGCGCGCACGAACTCGTCCTCGTCGCGCGGCCGAGCGAACAGTTTCACCGTCGCGATGTTGGTGTAGCTGTCGACGACGCGGCCCGTAAGGGCGGAACGCGTGTCCGACATGTGGCGCGAGCGTGTGCGCAGCCGCGGCACAAAATAGCGGAGCAGCCCCGCGTACCCGGCAAACCACAGCACTATGGGAATTGCCAAGCGCGCGTCGTTGGAGGCGAGCAGAATGATCGCGCCGCCGCCATAGATGAGGATGTACCAGACAGCATTGGTGGCCGCGACGACGCTCTCACGCAATGACGGGCCAGTCTGCATGACGCGCTGCGCGATGCGGCCGGCAAAATCGTTCTGAAAGAAGCTCCAGCTCTGCCGCACCACGTGCCAATGGCTCTGCCAGCGGATCAAATTGGAGAGCCCGGGGATGATCGCCTGGTTGGTGATCATGTTCTGCAGCAGCATCGCCAACGGCCGCGCGACCATGACGACGAGCGCCATGCCGACGAGCGGCGGCCACGAATCGCGGAGCAGAGAGCCGGGATCGTGGTTGGAGACGAGTGTGATCACTCGGCCGACGAATACCGGTATCGTGGTGTCGATTAGCGCGACGACGAAACCGGCGGCGAATAGGGCAGCGACCAGCCCGCGCGCCTGCCGCGCATAATGCCAGTAAAACGCCGTCAAATCCGCTGGCGGGGGGCCCTGCGGCGGCAGAGCCGTCGGCTCGAGAAGGCTTTCAAAAAACCGGAATAGGCGCATCAAAAAACCGGAACAGGCGCGTCAAAAAGGTTCACTTCGAGATCCCTGCTCCAACGGCGACAGGACGAAAGGACCGGCCTGATCCTTCGCGTGCGAATATCACCCCAGGCCGTGCCCACCAATCTAGCACATCCGGCAGCGCCCGGCCTCAAGAAGATGCCTGGCAAAGAGGCAGTGAATATGGTCGGCAAGGATAGGTTGTGTGCCGATCTCCAATCCTTTCATCTGCAGCGCATCTGCAGCAAACATCGCCTTGAGGTTGCAACGGTCGTTGACCCGGCAGCCGCCAGAATTGCTCCGGAGCCGCTATCGTCTCCCAATCTGGGTTATGAATTAGGCGATTTCCGGGTCGTTGTTCTCGCGATAAGGTGCACTCCCCACTGGACAACCTCTAGTCGGCGGTCGCCTAGCTGCGACCGTGCTTGGATCACGTGCGGCGAAAGGACGGAAACCAAGTGCCCACCTGACGGTGCAGCCGCTCGGTTATTCGATGATCTCGTTGGCGCGGGCGAGGATCGCGGGCGGGATCTCCAGGTGAATTGCGCCGGCGGTCTTGAGATTGACGGTCAGATCGAATTTGCGCGGCGGCTCGATCGCCAGGTCGGCCGGCTTGGTGCCTGTGAGGATCTTGGCAACCGAACCTGCGGCGCGGCGGAACAGGTCACTGTAGTTGGCGCCGAACGACATCAATCCACCCTCGACCGCAAACAAACGGGAGGAATAGATCGCGGGCAGCCGAGCTTCCAAAGCGAGCGCAATGAGCTGGGCGCGCTTGGCGGGACCGAGTGGACCGGAAGCCACATAGATGGCTTGGCTGCGCTCGGCGTGCAGCCTTGCGAAGGTGAGCCGGAGAGCCGTCCCGGTTGGCGCCTCGAGCATCAGCGGCTCGATCCCGATCCGCGCAGCGTTGCGTCTAATGTCCTGCAGCTTTTGCTCGAGGCCGGGATCTTTCCTGACGATCACCGCAAGACGGTGCAGGCGGGGCACGAGCTCCAGCAGCAGCTGCAGCCGCTTCGCGATTAATTCGGAAGAGGTCAGAGAGAAGCCGGTGACATTGCTGCCGGGCTGTGCGAGGCTCTGGACGACGCCGAGGGCAACGGGATCGTCGACCCCGACGAGGACGATCGGAACGGCGGCACTCGCGCGCGTCGCAGCGAGCGTCGCCGGGGTTCCGACGGTGACCAGGACGGCGACGCCGGAGCCGATCAGCTTTTCGATGATGCCGGGCAACTGCTCGTTGCGCTCCTCGGCCCAGCGGTCGACAATCGCGATGTTGCTGCCGTCGGTCCAGCCGAGCGCGGCGAGATTCTCGCGGAACGCATCGAGAAGGCTCTCGTTCTCCTGTCGCGACCCCAGCTGGACAAAGCCGATGCGCGGCATCTCGTCCTTGGCCAAGGCCGGGCTCGAGGCTATTGCCATCGCACCGCCCAACAGCAGCAATTCGCGGCGCCTCATGTGTGGATGGCCCCCGTCCTGCAAGAGGTTACGTGGCGCGTCGTCACCCGCTCGATGGTCGTAGCCAGCTGAACCTGTAGGTCGGCCGGCTGCTGAGCGCCGGCCGACAACGGCCGCGATTCCCGCGGCGGCCAACGAGCCCACCAAATCGCCCTGTCCATAGGATCTCTCTCCTTCGCCCGCCCGTAGGATGGAGCGAAAACCGACGGTTACCGCAGATGTTATAGGGGAGTTCGCTGTTTGCTGCTGGCGGGGTACGGTCGTGGCGGCACCGCTCGGCGGCATACGAGCTGGCGGCCGCTGTGGGGTGGAACAGCACCGCGGGGGCCGTCGTTATGGTAGAGGAGATGCAAGAGGCGGCAACTCCTGGAGTAGGACCCATGGCCGACAAGATCGAAGAAGTGGCAAGAGACGGTGGGGCGGCGGCATATCGCGAAGGGGGAGAGCAAAGCTTCGAGCGCGCCAAGGCAATTCTGAGCGAGCTGTTCGACGCAACCCTGTCGGCTGCGGAGACGATCCTCGACGATCAGAAGCAACGGACGGCGGAGCGGGTTTTGGGAATGGCCGAGGCGGCGCGGTGCGCGGCTCGATCTCTCGATCGGTCCGAAAATCGGGCGATCGCGCGGTACGCCGATCGGGGGGCCAGTCAAGTCGAGGACTTCTCCCGCCTGATCCGCGAGCGGCAATGGAGCGAGATAATCGCCGACGTGGAGCACTCAGCGCGGCGTCAGCCGATGCTGTTCGCCCTCGGCGCCGCTGCCGTCGGCTTCCTTACCGGCCGGTTGTTATCGGTTCCGACCGACCGGCGGCAGCCGGAAAAAAACACCGTGCCGCCGCCGGAGCTCTCGCCGCATCGCGGCGAGACCGACGAGATCACCGCAGCCGTATCGAGGCTCGCGGCTCGGCCGACCGACGGCGGGGGCAAGGCCGCGGGATACGGTGCCGAGCTCGATGAGCGGTCGGAAAGTCGGTGATGGCTTCGCACGAGAGCGGCCTCGGGTCGGAGCGCGGCGCGGCGCGGCCGAAAGCCGATCGCTCCATGGCCGGGCTGCTGGCGGATCTCGCCGATCAGATCAGCTCGCTGTTCCGGCAAGAGGTGGCGCTGCTCAAGGCCGAGCTCCTGGAGAAGCTCGGACTGATCGGCCAGGGTGTCGGGGCAGTTGCCGTCGGTGCGCTGATCGCGTTCAGCGGATGGCTGCTGTTGCTTGCTGCCGCGGTTCTTGGCCTTGCTGTCGTCGTGGCACCCTGGCTCGCTGCTTTGATCGTCAGCCTGATCGTGCTCGGGCTCGGTGCCGGCCTGCTCTATTTCGGCAAAAGACGGCTCGACGCCCAGTCGCTTGCCATGCGGCGGACCTTTCGCTCGCTGCGCGAGAACGAGGCATGGATCCGGGAACGGGTCTCGTGACCCGAGGCGACGGCGGCGAGCCCCGCAAATCGGCAGCCGAGATCGAGGAGGAGATTCGCCGCACCCGGGCCGAGCTCGCCCTCACCATCGACGCCTTGGCATATCAGCTCATGCCGCATCAGATCATCGGAAAGGGAATTGACATGGTTATTGATTCCGTCAGGAAGAATGGGGATGCCGGTACGAACGTCGCGGCAGCAATTCGTGCCAATTCGCTCCCCCTCGCGCTGATCTGCGCGGGCGCCGCATGGCTGGTCGCCCGTAATCTCGTCACACCTGACAGCACTGCAGGGGCGGCTGCCGTATCTGACGAGCCTCCGGCCGGACGCGGCGACGGGTGGGTTCACCAGGCTGCCGGGGCAGCGCGGGGCGCGCTTCGCTCGGTTCGCGACACCGGCGGCGAGATGGTCGAACGCGCCGGGCAATACGTCGAATATGCCGGCCGGGCGAAAGAGCAGGCTGGCTATGTCGGCGGGTCGCTGCGCTCGGTCTTCGAGCGAAATCCGCTGCTGATCGGTGTCGTCGGCGTGATGTCCGGCGCGGCCCTGGCATTATTGTTGCCGGCAACAAAGCGCGAGCAGGAATGGCTTGGCAAAACGCGCGAGGAGCTGTGGAATAAGGCCGAGGAGATCGGTCACGAGGCGGCCGACCGAGTGCGCGACTTGGCCGATCGCAGGGGCTAGGCTGCCGACGGCTGACGCCGTTGTACCAGGGGGAGAAAGATGAGGCGCTCGACTGCCTGTTGTCATGCTGCGACTTTGTGCCTCGGCGTCCTTACTTGCTGCGCCTCCGGCGGAGCCATGGCGCAGATCCCGAACCAGGCCGCGGAGATCAATGCCTGCGTATGTCTTAAACTGGCAGCTTCGGTACTGGGGGCGGAAAAGGACGCCAAGACCCAGACACTGGTGACAGTCGACCGGGAACTCGCTGATTTGAACGCCCAGCTCGCCTCCGAAAAGCCGCGCGTCGATGTCAACAGCCCCGCCGCGGTGTCCGGCTACAAGCTGCTCCTCCAGCGGCGCGATGCCACCCGTGGAAGGCTCGGCCCGACCCAGGCGGACGCGGCGCAAGCCGTCGACCGCTATAACGCCAGTGTAGACGAATACAACCGTCGCTGTGCCGGCCGCCCGTTCGATTCCGAGCTGGCAGCGCAAATCCAGGCGCGCCCCAACTGCCCTCCGCTGCGTTGACCGGGCGGGGGCCGGTCAATCGGCGCCGGCGGGATAGAGTATTTCTGGAGAAACCCTCGGTTCGGCGATCACTGCCCAACCGTCATTGCGCCAGACACGGAAGAAACAGCTGCGCCGCCCGGTGTGGCAGGCCACACCCTGCTGATCGACCAGCAGCAGCACGGCGTCGCCGTCGCAATCGAGGCGTAGCTCGCGCAACAGCTGGACCTGCCCGGATGTCTCTCCCTTGCGCCACAGCCGGTCTCGCGAACGTGACCAATAGCAGGCGCGGCCCTCGATCAGGCTGATGCGCACCGCGTCGCGGTTCATCCACGCCATCATCAGGATCTCGCCGGTATCGTGGTGCTGGGCGATCGCCGGGACCAAGCCATCGGCGTTGAATTTGATTTCCGCCACCGCGCGCTCGATCGGGTCCGTCACCCTATTACCCTCCGTAATCAATCCGGTCACGTCGTAAGGAGCCGGACGCAGCCAGCGCGGGGCGTGCTTGCGGCGGCTTCGAAGCGACGATCGGCCGTCACGACGTGCGTTTGATGCTGAAGTGCAAGCGCCAGGTAAATGCAGTCATAGACCGGGTGGCCGATTTCGATGGCGAGCTTTAGTGCCGGCTCGAGATATGGGTCGATCGGTAGCGATGCCACCGGCGCTTTCATCAGCTCGGCGAAAAGGGCGGTCGCTTCGTCGTTGCTGATGTCGCCGATCCGCGCGTGCCGCCACAACGCGTTGGCCGCTTCGGCGAGCCACAGAGCGGGCGCAATCAGCTCCTGGTCGTGGAGCGCCACCGCCGCCTCGCTTCCGGGTTCATCAAGGACCCATTTCACGGCGACGGAGGCATCAATAACAATCCTCACCACTCGTCGCGATCCTGGCGGATTAGTTCTTCCGACGGGACCGAGATGCGGCCCCGCGTTTCCTCTCGCAAAGCCGCGGCGCGTTGCCAAAATCCGGCGCGCCCGGGCCGCAAAGTCTCCTCCAATATGATGCGATGCTCGGCTTCGGCGCTTCGGCCGTGCTCGGCTGCCCTGCGCTTCAACGCTTCGACGACGTCACGGGGGACGTCTCGGACCAAGAGCTGAGGCATGATCGACCCCGGTTGCTTTTACGCTTGCTATCATATGATAGCAAGCCGGCCGAGGAAAATCCAGTACGTGGCCTCGGGCTGGTGTCGCTGTCGCCAGCATACTAAGTTCCTGATCGCGAGAGTAAACCCGCGCCTGCGGGCTCGTGCAGCTCGTCGCCCTCTCCTGACGGGAGCGGGATTTTTTCGATTGGATTGCGTGCTGGATGTCTACCCTGCCTGCCTCCGTCACCGACACGCTGGCGCTGCTCGGCAGCGCCGATTACATCGCCGACCGTAGCCTGGCGACGGCGGTGCACTTGGCATTGCATCTGAAGCGGCCGCTCTTTCTCGAAGGCGAGGCCGGGGTCGGCAAGACCGAGATCGCCAAGGTGCTGGCGATAGCACTCGGGCGCCGCCTTATTCGCCTGCAATGCTATGAGGGTCTCGACGTCGCCTCGGCGGTCTACGAGTGGGATTACGCGCGGCAGATGATAGAGATCCGCCTCGCCGAGGCCGCAGAGGAGGACCGTGGCGAAATCGAGAGCACGATCTTCTCCGACCGGTTTTTGATCAAACGACCATTGCTGCAGGCGCTGGAGCCGGAGATCGAGGGGCCGCCGGTGTTGCTGATCGACGAGCTCGATCGCACCGACGAACCGTTCGAGGCCTACCTCTTGGAGCTTCTCTCCGACTTCCAGGTGACGATCCCCGAGATCGGAACGATCCACGCCGAACACCCGCCGATCGTCGTCATCACCTCCAATCGGACCCGCGAGATCCATGATGCGTTGAAGCGGCGCTGCTTCTACTACTGGGTCGACTATCCGAGCGCCGCGCGCGAGCTCGAGATCTTGGAGCGCAAGGCGCCTGGCGCCGGCGAGAGCCTGTCGCGCGAAGTCGTCGGCTTTGTCCAGAAATTGCGCGAAATGGACCTCTTCAAGCTGCCTGGTATCGCCGAGACGATCGACTGGACCGAGGCGCTGATGCAGCTCGACGTGCTCGAACTGACCCCACACGCGATCAACGACACATTGGGCGTGTTGCTCAAATACCAGGACGACATCGCCCGCCTCCACGGCGGCGAAGCCGCCCGGCTGCTGGAACAGGTCAAGGCCGAGGCGGCCGCGGCGGCGAGGGAAAGCTGATGCGATGGAGTTCACCTTTCGCGAGATTGCTTCGTCGCTCCGCTCCTCGCAATGACACTGAAAAGTGTGTCATTGCGAGCGCAGCGAAGCAATCTCGACGGGAATGAGAATGGCTGGCGGCGGATTGCTGCGCGCCAATCTGATGCATTTTGCGCGTACCTTGCGCGCGGCCGGGCTGCCGGTGGGGCCGGGCAAAGTCATCGACGCCGTCTTTGCGGTCCGGACGATCGGCATCACCGACCGCAGCGACTTCTACTGGACCTTGCACGCGGTATTCGTCAACCGGCCGGACCAGCGGCTGATCTTCGACCAGGCCTTTCACGTTTTCTGGCGCAACCCCGATCTCTTAAAAAAGATGATGGCGCTGGTATTGCCCGAAATGCGTATCGAGGGCAGGGAGGACCAGGGTACAGCCATGGCCCGCCGCTTGGCCGAGGCCCTCCATCCCGACAAGGAGGAAGGGCGGGAGAGCGAGGAGACCGAGACCGAGTTCGACGCGGCGATGACCTTTTCCGATCGCGAGCAGCTGCATGGCATGGATTTCGAGAAGATGTCGCTCGAAGAGTTGGCGCGCGCCAAGGCTGCGATCGCCCGTCTGCGGCTGCCGGTGCAGGATGTGCCGACCCGGCGCTTCGCGCCCGACCGCCATGGCGCCCGCGCCGACATGCGCGCCACATTGCGCGCAGCACTGCGCTCGGGCGGGCTGATCGAATTGAAGCGGCGCAGCCCGCGCCGGCGTCCGCCGCCGCTCGTCGTCTTGTGCGACATCTCCGGCTCGATGAGCCGCTACAGCCGCGTCTTTTTGCATTTCATGCATTCGGTCACCAACGATCGCGACCGCGTCTACACCTTCGTTTTCGGGACGCGGCTGACCAACATCACCCGCTATCTGCGCCATCGCGACGTCGATCTGGCGCTCGAGCGCGTCGCCGAGGCCGTTGTCGATTGGTCCGGGGGTACCCGCATCGGCCATTGCCTCGCCGAGTTCAACCGGCTGTGGTCGCGCCGCCTGCTGGGGCAGGGGGCGATCGTGCTCTTGATTACCGACGGGCTTGACCGCGACGCCGGGACCGGTCTCGCACACGAGATGGACCGACTCCACCGCTCCTGTCGCCGGCTGATTTGGCTGAACCCGCTGTTGCGCTATGAAGGCTTCGAGCCAAGATCTCTCGGGATGAAGGCGATGATGCCTCACGTCGACGAGTTCCGACCGGTGCACAATCTCGAAAGCCTCGAAACGCTGATCGAGGTGCTGAGCACACCGAGCACCCGGCGTGAGACGGCAGTCTCGACATCGCGAAATAATAGGGAGAGGGCAGCATGAGCGTGGTTCCCGTCACCCCCGCGGATGCGTCGCGGATGCGGGGGTCCGGGGCAACCGGTGAGGCCCTTGGGGTTCTGGGTTCCCGCTTTTGCGGGAATGACGAAGATGGAGGGCGGCATGAGTGATACGGCGGAGATCCTCGATCAGGCCGCGCGCTGGCGCGAGGCGGGGTCGGGTGTGGCGCTGGCGACGGTCGTCAGCACGTGGGGTTCCTCGCCACGGCCGGTCGGCGCCAAGCTCGCGGTCGACGAGAAGGGCGCGATGGTCGGCTCGGTCTCGGGCGGGTGTGTCGAAGGCGCGGTCGTGACCGAGGCGGCGGAAGTGATCCGCGACGGCAAGCCGCGACTCTTGGATTTCGGCATTACCAACGACCAGGCCTGGGAGGTCGGCCTTGCCTGCGGCGGCAAGATCCAGATCTTTGTCGAGCGCGTCGAATGAAGGGGAACATTCTCGACGCGGTAATCGCGGCCGGCCGTGAGAGCCGTTCCGTGGCGCTTGCCACCGACCTCGCCACCGGCCGACAGCTGTTGGTCGACGACGGCGCCGCCGAGGGCGACCTTGCCCTCAACGCCGCGGCGCTTGCGGAGGTGCGTCAAGCGCTGCGCAGCGACCGTAATCTGACGTTGGAGACATCGGAAGGGCGCATCTTCGTCGAGGTCTTCAGCCCGCCGCGGCGCTGTTTTGTCGTTGGCGCCGTGCATATCGCCCAGCCATTGGTGCAGATGCTGAAGCTCGCCGATTACGCCGTCACGGTCATTGATCCGCGCGGTTCCTTTGCGACCGAGGCGCGTTTTCCGGGCGTCGAGCTGACGCAGGAATGGCCCGATGAAGCGCTCGAACGGTTGAAGCCGGACCATCGTTCGGCGGTCGTGACCCTGACCCACGATCCCAAGCTCGATGACCCGGCGCTCGCCGTGGGATTGCGCTCGGAGTGCTTTTACATCGGCGCGCTCGGGTCGCGTCGGACGCATGCCGCGCGCTGCAGCCGGCTGACCGAGCTCGGCCTTGGCGAGAGCGATCTCGCGCGCATCCACGGGCCGATCGGCTTGGCGATCGGGGCGGTGTCGCCCGCCGAGGTCGCGATCTCGATCGTCGCTCAGATGACCCAGATCCTGCGGCGGGGCGAGAAGGCCGAAGCGGGATGAAATTCGGTGAGGTCCCCGTCGCCGAGGCCGAGGGCGCCATCCTCGCCCACAGCCTGAGGCTCGGCACGGTTGCGTTCAAGAAGGCGCGCGTGCTGTCGCGCGCCGACTTGGATCTGATCGCCGGCGCCGGCTTGTCGCGGATCGTCGTCGCCCGGCTCGAACCCGGCGATGTCGGCGAAGACGTGGCGGCGGCGCGGATCGCCGCGGCAGCGATCGGACCGGGCGTCTCGGCCGGGCCCGCCTTTACCGGGCGCGTCAATCTGCATGCCGAGGTGCGCGGCGTCTTTGCCGTCGATCGCGAACGCGTCGATCGACTGAACCTCGTGCACGAAGCCGTCACGCTCGGCACCTTGCCGCCCTTTACTGCCGTCGAGCCGCGCCAAATGGTCGCGACGATCAAGATCATCCCGTTTGCCGCCCCGGAACTGGCGATCCGCGATTGCGCCAGGGTGGCGATTACCGGCGGGCCGCTGCTGCGGGTAGCGCCCTTCCAGTCGCTCGCGGCGGGTCTGATCCAGACCCGACTGCCGGGGTTGAAGGAGAGCATTCTCGACAAGACCCGGGAAGTGACCGAGGGAAGGCTGAAGGCGCTCGGCTGCCGGCTCGTGGTCGAAGAGCGCTGCGGGCATTCGACCGATGAGCTCGCTCCGCTGGTCCGCAACATGATCGCTCACGGGGTCGACATCCTGCTGATCCACGGCGCCTCGGCGATCCTCGATCGCCGCGACGTGATCCCGGCGGCGATCGTCGCCGCGGGCGGCCTGATCGATCATTTCGGGATGCCGGTCGATCCCGGCAATCTGCTGCTCCTCGGCCATGTCGGCGATCGGGCGGTGCTGGGCCTGCCCGGCTGTGCCCGCTCCCCGAAGGTCAACGGCTTCGACTGGGTGCTCGAGCGGCTGGTCGCGGGGTTGCCGGTCGGGCCGGCCGAGATCATGCGCATGGGCAGCGGCGGCCTGCTGGCCGAGATTCCGTTGCGGCCGCTGCCGCGAGCGAAGGCGACCCCGGCCGCCGAACGGAAGTCCGAGGCAAAGCCGCGAGGTCCTCGGATTGGCGCCCTGCTGCTGGCAGCTGGACAATCGCGGCGGATGGGCGGCCCCAACAAGCTGCTCGCCGAGATCGATGGGCTACCGATGGTCGCGAGGGTGGCGCAACGGCTGCTCGCCTCGCGGGCGCGTCCGATCGTCGCCGTGCTCGGCAACCAAGCGGACGAGGTTGACCGAGCGTTAGGGAAACTACCGATCGAACGGGTGCGCAACCCCGAATTCGCCGACGGGCTCTCGACCTCCCTGAAGCGCGGGATCGCCGCGCTTCCATCCGATCTCGACGGTGTGATCATCTGCCTCGGCGATATGCCATTGATCTCCGGCCGGCATCTCGACCGCTTGATCGCCGCCTTCAACCCGCTCGAAGGGCGCGCGATCGTCGTACCGACCCGCAGGGGCAAGCGCGGCAACCCGGTTATGTGGTCGAGCCGGTTCTTTCTCGAGATGGCCGGGCTCGCCGGCGATGTCGGGGCCAAGCACCTGATCGGTGAACACGCCGAACTCGTCGCCGAGGTCGAAATGGACGACGACGCCGTGCTCGTCGATATCGACACGCCTGAGGCGCTCGCCGCGCTGCGGCAAGAAGGAAAGCCTGCTGCGGAGGCGGCCTGCTAGCGGAGAGAAGAGATGGAGACAGCGCCGTTCCGGCCGTACCAACCGGGCACCCAGCCCCCTTATGATGCGCGGGCCTATGGCAGCACGCACAAGCGGCATCCCCAAGAAGGGCTGGTGCGGCTGCCGCACACGATCACCGAAATCTCCGGCCCAGGCTTTGCCGCCGCCCAATTCCCACCGATGCCCGATCTCTCCGTTGTCGACGGCAAAGCCGCACTCGGCGAACGCATCATCGTGCACGGGCGCATCACCGACGAGGACGCTCGGCCGGTCCCGCACACGATTGTCGAAATCTGGCAGGCCAATGCGGCAGGCCGCTACCAGCATCCGGCCGACCAGCACGACGCACCGACCGATCCGAATTTCCGCGGCGAGGGCCGGGTCTACACCGACGGGGACGGGTGGTACCGGTTCACCTCGATCAAGCCCGGCGCCTACCCGTGGCGGAACCACCACAATGCCTGGCGCCCAAATCATATTCATTTCTCGTTTTTCGGTTCCGGCTTCGCCCAGCGGCTGGTCACGCAAATGTATTTTCCGGGCGACCCGCTGCTCGAGCTTGACCCGGTCTTCCTGTCGGTCCCCGACGAAAGCGCGCGCAACCGCCTCGTCTGCAGGCTCGACATGACGGTCACCGAGCCGGAATGGGCGCTGGGCTATCGCTGGGATGTCGTGCTGCGCGGTCGCGAGGCGACGCCGATGGAGGGCTGAGCCGTGCCGAGCGCCACCGCCAGCCAGACCATCGGGCCATTCTGGCACTTGATCGAACACCCGGAATGGGCCGATCTGACCCGGTTCGGCGCTGCCGGCCCGGAGGTCACCTTGACCGGCTCGGTCATCGACGGGGACGGCAATCCGATAACCGACGCCGCGGTGGAGCTGTGGCAATCCGATCCGCCTGCCGACGACCGTTTTCCAGCCTTCGGGCGCTCGCGCACCGACGACGTGGGCCGGTTTCGTTTCAAGACGCTCAAACCGGGGCCGGTTCCTGGCCGCGGCAACGCCCAGCAAGCCCCTCACTTCGCGATCACGATCCTGGCGCGCGGCCTGTTAAAGGGCCTGACGACGCGGGCCTATTTTGCCGGCGAGCCGCTCAACGACACCGACCCGTTGTTGTCCTCGATCGAAGATCCGGCGCGCCGCGCGACACTGATCGCGGCCCCCGGCGGCATCGACAGCTGGCACATCGACATCCGCCTGCAGCGCGGCCCGCACGCCGAGACCGAAACTGTCTTCCTCGACATCTGAGCCGCCCCCCACCCTAACCCTCCCCACCTGCGCCACCTGCGGGGGAGGGAATTGGAGGGGGCTCAGCGCAGCGCGTTGTGGATCAGGTAGTCGGCGAAATCGGTCGGCTTCAGCTTGATCTCGACCCGGTCGCTCTCGCCGGCAAGAGCTCGGGTCACGATGATGTGGCTCTCGACCCGCGTCGGGGCGAGCCGGAACACGCCGGCCGCACCCTTCAGCTTCGGGTAGAGGCTGGGCTCGATGACCTTCTCCTTGCGCCCGAGACGCGCCAACGCCTCTTCCTCGTCGAGACCCTCGACAGCCTGCTTGCGGGTAATCATCCAATCGGTTTCACCGGCCCAGCCTGCGGCGGCGAGCGGCTTGGGATCACCCTCGGCCACGCCAACCTTGTAGACATGCTTGCCGAGGCCGACGTCCGAGGCCCACCGGCTCAGCTTGGCGCTGCGTGCGACGTAGAGGATTCCCATCCGATCCCTCCGAATCCCCGGGAATAATGATAAGGCTTCGTTCGTTACAACGCGTTTGCAAGCCCAAGTCAAACGTGGGGACCGCGCCATGCCGCTGCTGATCGGATCCGCCACCCTCGCGGCCACCCTGCTGAGCATGGCGCTCGGTCAAATCAATGTCGGGTTCGAGGCTTTTGGGGTGCTTCTTGCCGCCGTCGTGCTGATGACGCTGCGGGAGGAGTGAGCGGCCGAACCCTTCCGGTCTGCGCCAGATCGTCGCAGCGCGCAAAATCCGACAGTGCTGTCAAGGGCTTGTCATTGAGACTGCCCCGTTCTCCACTATCGTTTACGAAGTGACACAAAGGGTAACGCGCCGTTAAACTCGCTCGCGCGGCCTGGGTTGAGGCGAGGCGCGGGGGCACCAAGAATGCGGCGATCGTTTCTGGCGCTGATGTGCCAGCTCGTTCTCGGTTTTATTTTGTGGAGTGCTTCAGCAGGCGCAACGGGGCTCGCCCCAGCGCTTGATCAAGACGTGCTCGGCCCGGAGCACTCGTCCGGTGTTATCGTCTGGAACCACGGCCGCTCGCTGATAGTCGACGATTCGGAATCCGCAACGCCGCCCTTTCTGAGGGTGCTGCGCGAAGCCGGCTGGGATGTGTTGCGTTTCAATCGCCCGCGCGACAGTGACACCCTGAACGACAGCACGCGGCGCCTCGTCGATTACGTGGCCGAGCTCAAAGATCAAGGATACCGTCGCATCGTGCTGGCCGGACAATCATTCGGCGCCTTTCTCGCGTTGATGGCCGCCGATGCCTCCGACGATGTCGACGCGGTCGTCGCAACCGCCCCGGCGGCCTTCGGCAATTTTGACGAAGCTTACGGTTCCTGGCGCCTCAACGCGATCCGGCTCTACCCGCTGCTCGAGCGGGTCAAGCAGGCGCGCGTCATGCTTTTCTTTTTCCACGGTGACGATTTCGACCCTGGCGGACGCGGCGAACGGTCGCGGGCGATTCTTTCACAGCATGGGGGCGGCTTCGCGGTAGTCGATCAGCCGGCCTTTCTCGTCGGCCATTGGGCATCGTCGACCGGCCTGTTCCTGCGTCGTTTCGGCGGCTGCATCCTTGATTTTATCGACGCCGACGCGCTCCGGGGCGAATTGATTTGCCGGCCGGTATGGGGCGAGACGCCCAGTGCCGAGTTGCGCTTGCCCGAGGAGCTTCTTCGTCCGCGGGGAGGATCGTCTACCGCGGCGGCGATCGGCGCCTCCGTGCCCGCTTCGGTCCACGATCGCGCTGGGCCGGTGCACGATGCCTGGTATGGGCTCTACCCAAATGGCCGGGAGGTTCTGGTTGCCATCGAAGAGCAACACGGGGAGAGGCTCGCTGCGGTGTACGCGATCGGCCCCGGTATCGAAGGCGACGAGCCCGCCGAATGGATCCGGCGCGAAGGCCGGATCGTCGGTGACGACTTCGTCTTCGAGGAAGAAGGCAAGAGCGCGCTCCGTTTTCACCCGCGTGCCGATGGGGGATTGAAAGCTACCTGGATCTCGCCGGACGGCAAGACCTCGATGGTGACCGGGATGCGTTGGATCAACCCGCACCATTTCTCTCGTCACGCCGAAGCCCCATAGCCGCGGCGCGCCTCAGCCCCAGAAGCGGCCGCTGCTGCCGATGGCAACGACAATGATGCCGAGTACGAGATTGATCGTCACGATGGAGCGGATCTGCCCCAGTTGCCGCGCGCCCTCTGCCCAGTTCTGCTGCGCGACCGCGGCGCGGAACCGGCGCCACGGCGAGAAATAGAGATGGAGGAAGAGCAGCATCATCACGATGCCGATCCCCTGCATCAAGTGCACGTAAGCCCCGACCCCGCCGAACCCCGTATAGACGCCGAACACCAGCGCATAACCGGTCACCAGCAACAAGATGATCGCGGCAAAGACCCAGGCGAAAAACCGCCCTAAGACATCCGACCACAGGGTCAGGCGCGGCCCCGGTTCGAGCGCTCCGGCGGACGGCCCCAACACCAGACGGGCGAAGAACATGCCGCCGACCCAGACCACGGCCGAGAGGGCATGCAGAATCAGCAATACCGACGCGATCACTGCCGTCTCGGATGCGGCTCAGCCGCCATAAGCGGGGGATTTGCGCGCCATGCCGCCGAACGTGTCGAGTAGCCGCCCGCGCCAAGCCGCAACCGGGTCGTCGCCGGCGAGCAGCTCGAAATCGCTGATCGCCCGCGCCCATTGAAAGGCGCCGAAGACGATGTAGTCGGCATAGGCGGGGGTATTGCCGGCGAGGAACCTTTGCCGTTCGAGCGTTCGGCGCAGCGGCGCGAGGCTGTCGCGGAACGCCGGCAAACGTTGCGCGCGATCCTTGACGACCTCTTCCAGCGTCTTGCCGAACCGCTCCTCGCGCGACTGCCGGAAATAGGCCTGGTCCTGCGAGGCCGAGTGACGGCAGATGTCGAGCACGACGAACCCGATCAGGCCCGGCTGCAAAACGGTCTCGGTCCAATTCTGGACGAATCTGGTCAGCGCCCGCCCGTGCTCGTCGCCAAACAGCGAGGGTTGCTCGGAGTAGCGGGTTTCGAGGTAATCGGCGATCGTCGTCGAATCATGCACGACCTCGCCACCATCGACGATCACCGGCACCCGGCCGGCATTCGGCTGCGGCAGCTTGTCCTTCTCGGTAAACCGCCACGGCACGGTCTCGACCTCGAGGCCCTTATGGGCGAGCGCCATTTTGGTGCGCCAGCAAAATGGGCTGAACCGCCGCTCCGCCTCCGCACCGGCGAGATCGTAAAGAGTGATCGCCATTTATTCCTCCGCCTGCTCGTTCAGGTATTGCCGATCCGGTAGGCCCGAACCGCCGTGTCGTGAAACAATGCCGCCCGCTCGGACGCCGAGTAGTTCGTCGAGAACCGTTTGAACGCGTTGTGCAGCACGTGGTGGGAGAACGAGACTTTGTCGACCGGGAAGTTGCTTTCGAACATGCAGCGGCCCGGGCCGAACTGCTCGATGCAGTAGCTCATCAAGGGTGCCATCCCCGCGGCCAATTCCTCCGAGCCGATCGGGGTCGCCCGACTGTGCCAGTCGAACCCGAGCCGCGGCATGCCGATGCCGCCCAGCTTGATGCTGACGTTCGGGCATTGTGCGACCGCGGCGATGCCGCTGCGCCATTGCGGGAGCACCTCGTCGTCGCGGTTGGCGTAGGGGCCGATTCGCGACAGCCCCCCGAGATGGTTCAGCACGATCGTCAGATCGGGCACAGCCTCGGCAAACGCCGCCAGTTCGGGGAGCTGCGGAAAGCACACCCCGGTGTCGAGCGAGAGCCCCATCCGCGCCAGCACGCGCGCTCCGGCGCGGTATTCGGCAGTAGCAAGCACTCCTTCCTTTTCCCGGTTGTCGATCTCCGGGTGGGGGTCCCAGGTCACGGTGTGGCGGATCCCGCGAAAACGGTTGGGGCTAGCGGCCCGCAGCGCCTCCAGCACCGGTTGGACGCGATCTCCGAGGTTCAAATTGGCATGGCCGACGATGGCTGACGCCGCTCGGCAGGGGCCGTAGACGCCGCTGGCACTCGCGGCGGCCAACCCCTGGACGAATTCGACTTCGCCGACGGGGCGCAGCTCCGTCGGGCCATCGGGCCGGTACATCGCTCGCGCCTCGATAAAGACGGTGGAGCGTACGTTGTGACCGCAATCGACGTCGGCGACCAGCTCATGGAGGAGATACCGCTGGTAGGGTATCCGCTCCGAGCGAAAATCCCAGAAATGATGATGGGGATCGCAGATCGGAATCTCGGGCTCCAATGTTGGCTCCCGAGTTAAGGCCAGCCAGTCGTTTCCTCCGTACGGCATATGTCACCTCGGTGCGATCGATGGTTCGAAGCCGCTGGGCTCCAGCCTCCCCATAATGGCTGTCGCCGCACGCCCCGCAAGGGTTTGTCGTCATCATCTGCTTCCCTGACCAAACCCGCTCGCAGCGCGCCAGGACAATAATCGCTGCGGAGTCGAAAAGCTTTGCGCGTTATCTATCGACGTATGCAACACCGTTAACACGTTGTGCGCAGCTCGGGTCAGACAAAGCGGTGTGGAATGCTTTTGAAGAGCTAAACGTTCTTCTCGTAACATTGGATCGAGGAGATCGAGACACGCCATGATTTACCTAAATATCAGACCGCTACTGTTGGCCGGCGCGTTTATGGCCGCCCCTCTGTCGCTCGGGATCGCCAATCCGGCTGATGCTCCCATCGCGCCCGCGGCGGGTGTTATCAATGTGCAAGGCTGGCCGGGACGCCCGGGCTGGAGCCCCGGGCAAGAACGCCACCAGCATTGCGCGGAGCTGCGGCACCAAGCGCACGAAATCCGCAGGCACATCCATCGTGCTCCACCCTGGGAGCGAGAAGGAATGCAGCACCAGCTTTGGCAGATCCGACAACAGGCTCGAGGCGTCTGCTCGGGCGGCGGGCCGTGGCACTAACGCGACGACGAGCGGTCATCACGTTGCCGCCGAAGTTTGGCTGGCGGTGACCGCCAAAACGCCGCGGCGCCAAGAGTTCTGGAGTTGAGGCCTGAATGAAGGCAGATAGACCCTTTTTAACGTAAACCCGCCCGACTAATAGTTGCAGGCGCGAGAGCTTCCGCAAGTGGGATCAATAGCGGCAATTTGCATCTGGTGATTGACATATGAGCATGTTAATGCCATTTACGCAATCCTTTGATATTGCGTGCCCTCGTCTTTGTGAGACGCCCCGCGCCTTTGTGAAACGCATGGTTCCTGCGATCTTCGTATTTCAGTCAACGAGCAGACGAGCCGCCCCGGCGTCTGCTGCCATTCTGCTGTTTTGCTATCGCCACGATGCCCGCAATCGAGGATTCCTGCGGCGAACAACCTGTCTGTGGCTGATAATTTCCTGCAGAAACAGCAAAAACAGCGGCCGACCCTTTAACGTCCGACACCGATGGCGAGCCGATGCGCGACCTTCTCTGCCCGCGCCGCACCGCATGGTATAAGCCGGCCATCGCTGGGGGAGGCTCGCTTGCCTACTGTGTTTGTCCTGAATGGGCCCAATCTCAATCTGCTTGGGGTGCGTGACCCGTCGGTCTACGGCCATGATACGCTCGGCGACATCGAGGAGCGCTGCGCGGCGCGAGCCGCATCACTCGATCTCGCGATCGATTTCCGCCAGACCAATCACGAGGGGCAACTCGTCGATTGGATCCAGGAGGCCCGCGAATCGGCCGAAGGAATTATTCTCAACGCGGGTGCGTTGACCCACACTTCGGTCGCGCTGCTCGACGCACTTTCTGCCGCCGAACTGCCGGTCATCGAGGTCCACCTCTCCAACATCTTCCGGCGCGAGAGCTTTCGCCACCATTCCTATGTCAGCCTCGCGGCGAACGGCGTGATCTGCGGGTTGGGGGCGAAGGGGTACGAGCTGGCGCTGGACGCGATCGCCAGCCTGATCGAGGGCGAATCGGACGAGGCGGCTTGATGAAGATCGGCGGGCGCGGCCCGCCTTTCCCCGATGCCGAACTGATCCGCACACTCGCCGCGCTGTTGACCGAGACCGGCCTGACCGAGATCGAATACGCGATCGGCGATCGCCGCGTCCGCGTCGCCCGCATCGCGGCCGCGTCGCCGGCGTCGGTGTCGGACATCGTCTCCACCCCTTCAGTCGTTGCCGGATCGATCGAGCACCCCGGCACGGTAAAGGCCCCGATGGTCGGAACCGTTTATCTGGCGCCGCAGCCCGGAGCGCCGCCTTTCGTCCATCTCGGCGATGTCGTCGCAGAAGGCCAGCCGCTCCTGATTATCGAGGCGATGAAGGTGATGAATCAGATCCGCGCGCATCGCCCCGGCCGCGTCGCGCAGATCGTGGTCGAGGATGCGCAGCCGGTCGAATACGGTGCCGTCCTGATGCTGATCGAGTGAGTGCGATCACCAGCTCCGCCTCTGATCTAGAGCGGAGCGGTCAGCCCAGCTTCCGAGCGAGCGGCTCGTAGTAACGAGCTGGAAAGCCGGCGGCCGCGCGTGCCTCACGGTTGAAGGGCGGCTTCAAATCGCCCTTGAAGCAACGCCGCACGCGATCGTGAAAGACGGCCTGCGGGTCTAGGCCGCGGGTTCGGCAGAGGTACTCGAACCAGCGCAATCCGATCGCGACATGACCGATCTCGTCGCGATAGATACGCTGTAGGATCGCGGCGCTGCATGCGTCGCCGGCCCGCTCGAGCCGCGCCGCCATCTCCGGGGTGACGTCGAGCCCGCGCGCTTCCAGCACCAGCGGGACTACGGCAAGGCGTGCGAGCAGATCATCGGCGGTCGCCGCCGCGGCCTGCCACAGCCCGTCATGCGCGGGTAGATCGCCGTAGGCGACCCCGAAATCGCCCAGTCGACCGGCCAGCAGCTCGAAATGGTTCGCCTCTTCGGCGGCGACGCCGACCCAGTCGTCGAAAAATGCATGCGGTAAATCCGCACCGGAGTATCGCGCCACGAGATCCCAGGCGAGGTCGATCGCGTTGAGCTCGATATGGGCGAGGGCGTGAACGAGGGCGATCCGGCCGGCTGTAGAGCCGAACGCCCGGCGCTTCGGCATCTCCTTGGGCGGCCGCAGCAACGGGTGCCGTGGTCTGGCGGGATGCGACGGCGGCACCGCTCGGCCCAGCGTCATATCGCCGTTGCTCCAGCTCTCGGCGAGAACCCGGCTCGCCGCCGCTTTGGCTGCGGGGTCCGCAGTGGCGAGGATTGCTGCCGCTTGGCCGGAAAGTGTTACGCTGCTTGTCGCGACGGTCAGAGGGCGCGCGCCGCCTTCAGAACTTCGCCGACATGACCGGGCACCCTGACCTTGTGCCAGACGCCGCGGATGATGCCGGTTCCGTCGATCAGGAAGGTGGCGCGTTCGATGCCCATATATTTACGGCCGTACATGCTCTTCTCGACCCACACGCCATATTTCTCGCACACTTCCCCGCCGGTGTCAGAGGCGAGAATAAACGGCAAGCCGTGCTTCTTCTTGAATTTGTCGTGCGAGGCGACCGAATCTTTCGATATGCCGATCACCACCGCGCCGGTCCCGCCATAATCCGGGAAGGCATCACGGAAGCCGCAAGCCTCGGCAGTGCAGCCTGAGGTGTCGTCCTTCGGATAGAAATAGAGCACCACCTTCTTGCCGTTGAGCTTGGACAAGCTGACGCTGCCCGCACCATCGGTAGGTAATGTGAAATCGGGGGCTTCTTCGCCGGGCTCGACGCTCATTCTGGATTGTCTCCTGCTTGTTCGACTGCCTGCATGGCCACGCGGCGGGCCGGTTTATCGATCAATCGTCGGTACCAACCTTGCACCCGCGCCGTGGCGGCGGTGATATCCGCATCGAGCCGCGCGAAGTCAACCGCGCCGGCACAGCGCGCGAGGGTGGCGGCGTCGGCCTCCGGAAGGGTTTCGGCCGTAGATAGCCCATCTCCGAGTAAAGTCAGAAGAGTTTGCACGTCGCGTAGCAGCGCCAGGGCTCCAAGCAGCTCGCAGCGCGCTAATGGCGGTAGCGCTCCAACCTTGCCGAGCTCCTGAAGCGCCTCTGCGGTGCCACGGCGCAAGACTTGCGGTGAAGCAGCTGCCTCGCGCAGAACCAGGTATTGCACGATGAATTCGAGGTCTAGTAACCCGCCCGGACGATTCTTGAGGTCCCAAGGCGAGGACCGCGGGTTCTCTTCTGCGATGCGCCGGCGCATGTCCGCGACGTCGGCCACGAGGCGTGCGGGGTCGCGGGTCGAACCCAACACTTGGCCGATGACCTCGGCAATCCGTCGACGCAGCATGACATCACCGGCGACCGGACGTGCCCGCGTCAACGCCATATGCTCCCACGTCCACGCGGCTTCCTGCTGATAGCGGGCGAAGCCGGCGAGGCTCGACGCGATCGGCCCCGACGCGCCCGATGGCCTGAGCCGCATGTCGACCTCGTAGAGTCGTCCTTCACCGGTCAGAGCCGTAATCGCGCTGATCAACCGTTGGCTCAATCGCGCAAAGTAGGTGGTGACGGGAAGGGGATGGGCTCCGTCCGACCCTTCGCTGCCGGCTGGGGCGTCATAGATCAGGATTAGATCGAGATCGGAGGCGAGGGTCATCTCGCGGCTGCCGAGCCGACCCATCCCGACCACCGCGAACGCACCGCCGGGCACCCGCCCGTGGCGCCGTGAAAAATCCGCCTCGACTACAGGGAGCAGCGCTACGAGCGTCGTCTCGGCGATGTCGGCGAGCACCGCACCGGCTTGAAAGCCGTCGAGTGCGCGGCGCAATAGCTGGACGCCGACCTGAAACCGGCGCTCGCTGGCCCAGCGTCGCAAGGCGTCGAGGTTGTCCTGAAAGTCGCGGGAGCCGGCGAGCAGCCGGTCGAGATCGGCAGCAAGTCCGGCGCGGTCCGGCAGCGGAGCGAAAAACCCTTCAGTCAAGACCGAGTCGAGAAGGGCAGGCCGCTGCGCCAGCTGCTCGGCAAGGCGCGGCGCCCCGGCCATGACTTCGGCGACGAGTGCCAATAATCCCGGGTTTGCATGAAATAGAGAAAAGAGCTGTACACCGGCGGCGAGCCTCGACAGAAAGCGGTCGAACTGCACCAGCGCCGCATCGGGATTGGCAGTTGCACCGAAGATGCGGAGCAACTCGGGCACCAGCTCGGTCAGGATCTCCCGCGCCCGCTGACTGCGCGTCGCACGGAGCCTGCCGTGATGCCAGCCGCGCACCAGTGCGGCGATCGCCGCCGGGTCAGCAAAGCCGAGCCGGGCAAGGGTGTCCAGGGTCTCCGGATCGTCCTCGACCCCGGTGAACACCAGGTTGCCAGGGCCGGCGAGACTCGGTGCCTGCTCGAACAGCGCGGCATAATGCTTCTCGACCGAAGTGAGGCGAGCGAGCAGATCGCCGACAAAAGCACTTGTCTGCCGATAGCCGGAAAAGGCCGCGATGTGGGCAATCCCATCGCGATCTGCGGGCAGCGCATGGGTCTGCCTGTCATCGACCATCTGCAGGCGGTGTTCGAGCCGGCGCAGAAAACAATAATCGTTGACCAAATCGTTGGCGGTGGCGGGATCGACGCGTCCAGCCGCAGCGAGGCGACGCAGCGCCTCGCAAGTCGGGCCCACCCGCAGCTCGCGCAACCGGCCACCCCAGATCAGCTGTTGGGTCTGCGCGAAAAACTCGATTTCACGAATACCGCCCCGGCCGATCTTGATGTCATGGCCTGCGACAGCGATTTGTCCTCCGCCGCGATAGGCGTTGATCTGGCGCTTGATCGAATGGATATCCTGGATCGCCGCAAAATCCAGGTTTTTTCGCCAAATGAACGGTTCCAGCTCGCGCAGAAACTGCCGCCCAGCGGTGCGGTCGCCGGCAACCGGACGAGCCTTGATCAGCGCTGCACGTTCCCAATTCTGACCCACACTCTCATAATAGGCGAGTGCTGCAGCGACCGAAAGTGCGGGTGGGGTAGACGCCGGATCCGGACGGAGACGGAAATCGGTACGAAAGACGTAGCCGTCGGCCGTCCGCTCGTCGAGAATGCGCCCGAGGTCTCTTGCCAGCCGAACAAAAAAAGATTGGACGCCGTCCCGCCCAGCCACTTGGGCTCGTTTTGCGTCGTATAGAAGGATCAGATCGATATCGCTCGAGTAGTTGAGCTCGTTCCCGCCGAGCTTCCCCATGCCGAGGACGATCAGTCCGCTGTCTCGCTCGGGCTCGTCGGCGCTGGCTAGCGCGGCGATGCCCCTGTTCTGCGCCTGGCGCAGGAGGTGGCGCAGTGCTGCGCCGAGCGCCGCCTCGGCAAAACGGCTCAGCGCCTCCATCTGCTGCTCGAGCGTCCAGGCTCCTGCAAGCTCGGCCACGGCGGCAAGAAGCGCCACCCGACGCTTGGCGATCCGCAAGCGCCGCATCAACGCTGTCGTATCTTCGCCAAAATCTTCGGAGATCTCGACGGCGGCGACGATCTCGGCGAAGAGTGGGTCGGCGTCCTCCTCGACGAGACGGGACAGGAACGCCTGCTCTCGAACCGCAACACCGCTCAAGAATGGACTATTGCCGAAAATCGAGCTGAGCAAGCGTCTACCGGCGGGTGTTGAGCTCCAATGGGGGACAAGGCTGGGACGGGGCTCCCCTACAGCGATGAGCGCCTCGTGCCAGGCCTCGAACCCTAGGGCTACCCCGCGCGCATCGGCCGGTCCGGGGAGTTCGCCACCTTCGGGGGAGAGGTGAGATAAAAGCTTCATCAAGCATACCCGGCCGGAGCGGGGACACTGGCCGTTTGAAAGCTCTCGGTCAAGACGAGCCCGTTGCACGGCGCGGCGCCGCAACCCCGCGCGATCCATCGGGCGAGCCGACGTCTGAACCCTCTCGTGCCCGCCGCGCCGCGCCGCGCATGCGGCGTGGTGCGCATCGCTGTCTGGTCTGGGCGGCTTCGTTCGTTGCAGCGCTGATCCTGGTGATTGGCTTCGGCTTGTGGCGCCTGGTCCAAGGCCCGGTGGAGCTCGGCCGGCTTACCCCTTACGTAGAGGAAGCGCTCAACCGGTCCGCAGACGGGTACCATGTCAGCATCTCCGGGGTACGGTTCGATATTGATGGCGGTAGTCGTCAGCTCGATCTGCATATTGCCGGCGTGCGTCTGTCGCGCGCCGATGGCGAGCAGGTGGCTTCCTTTCCCGAAATATCGACGGGCTTCAGCCTGAGCTCGCTTCTCGGCGGCCAGCTGGCCCCGACGCGGCTCATTGTCGAACGCCCGGTGTTGCGGTTCGTTCGAGCGCGGGACGGCAAAATCAGTTTTCGTTTTGGCGAACAGGATACTGACGTTCCGAACTTTGGCAGCGGGATGCTTGAGGCAGTGGGCGACTTGCCTCCGCCGCCAGCACTGTTCGAGTCGATGCGAAAGATCGTCGTTCGCGATGCTACGCTGATCCTCGACGATGAGCTGACCGGCCGGCTTTGGCGGGCGAACCGTGTCGACGCCACGCTGGAGCGCAATCCCGAAGGGCTCATCGGGGATTTGTCGCTGGCGGTAGCGATCGGGACGCGCGCGCCCGAGGTCCGTGCGAGCTATCGTTACTGGTCCGCCGGCCGGATACTCGATGTCCTTTTTGAGTTCGGCGCGGTCGAACCCTCCGCCCTAGCTTCTCTGACACCCGGCTTCGCGGGGCTGGCGGCGGTCGATGTGCCGGTTTCCGGAACGGTCCGAACACGCGTCGACCTGGGCGCAGCCGCCACCGAGGGGCTCCGTGTCGATCTCGGCTTCGGCAAGGGATCGCTGAAGACCAATTTGCTGCCGGACGGTGCGCTTTCTTTGCAGCAGGGCGAACTCCATGCGGTCTATGCGCCTGAAAGCAACCAGCTGCGGCTGGCCAAACTCGATCTCGATCTCGGCGATGGTGCGGTTCTTGCCGTCAAAGGGAGCCTCGAAGCGATTACGCCCGAGCTGATCGCGGGAATGGAGCCCGCGCCCTCGCACATCCCTGGCAAGCTGGCGATCGTGCTCTCCGATGTTCCGGTGGCAAAATTCCAAAGCCTCTGGCCGCCCGCTTTAAGTCCTGGCGGGCGGCGCTGGGTATTGGACAACATCCACGACGGGATGCTCGACCGGGCCGCGGTCCAGCTCGGTCTGACGGTCGATACGGCCGCGCGATCGGCGGAAGTCGTCTCGGCTAAAGGCTCGATGCGATACCACGACTTGACTATCAGCTACTTCGGCGCGTTACCCCCGGTGCGCAACGTCAGCGGCACCGCTGCTTTAGCGGATAACCGGATCGAATTTACGCCCACCAGCGGCACGGTCAAATCTGTGCAAGTCACCGGCGGTACGCTCCGCATCACCGACCTGGGCGCGCCAGTAGAGTGGCAGACGATCGACCTTGCCTTGTCAGGGCCGATCCGGGACGTGCTCGAAGTCATCGACGTCAAGCCGCTGCGTTACGCCCACGAAGTCGGGCTCGAACCCGCGCGCGTCCGGGGCCGAACCGACATGAACCTTCATTTCAAGCTCCCGTTGTTGCGTGATGTGAAATTCGACGACGTCGAATTTGGCGTTAAAGCGAAAATAACCGGCGCGGCAATCGCCAGGGCAGCGATGGAACGCGACCTCACTGACGGAGACTTTGCTGTCGATATCAGCCGACCGGGAGTCCGTCTCCAGGGTAAAGCACGCTTCGACGGCATACCGATAAGCCTCGATGGTGGCGTAACCTTCAAGCCCAAGAATGGGGCACGCAGCCGCTACCGCGCGGCGTTGAGGCTCGACGACGCCGAAAGGCGTCGCCTTGCCCTCGATTTTTTGCCCGATCGGATGAATGGACCGATCGGCGTCGATTTGACCTACTCCGGCTTCGATGCGGGGCGCGCCCAGATCGAGGCGCTACTCGACCTTCGCGCAACCGGCCTGTCGGTTGCAGAAGCCGGCTGGGTTAAGCCTCCCGACGTCCCCGGCGCAGCCAAGCTCCTTCTGGATCTGGTGAATGAACGCGTTACCCGAGCGCGCGAATTCGAGGTCAAGACCGCGGGGCTTTACGGCAGGTTCGCGCTTGCCCTCACGCATGATAGGCAACAACAGATCGAGCGTGTCGACGTTGCTCGCCTCGTTGTCGGCGACAGCGATGTGGCGGGCACCGTTGCGCGCCGCCACGAGGGCGGCTGGCGGGTCGATCTGCGCGGCCCGCGCCTCGATTTGACCCATTGGATGAAGAGTGCTGGCAAGGAAGATCCATTGCCCGCCGCCAGCAGTCCGCCGCTTATGATCAACGCACGCCTCGAACACTTGATCCTCGGACCACGACGAGAGATTCGCGACTTCTCGGCGCATTTGCTCCGAGAAGACGAAGACTGGCGTACTGCCCGGATCGATGCCCGCTTTGCCAACGGCCGCCGGCTCAATCTGCGTACCGACAGCACAGCCGGCGAGCGCGCCCTGACCTTTCGATCGGACGACCTCGGTTCGACCCTGAGCCTGCTCGACGTCACCGACAACATCGTCGGCGGAAAACTGACCGTCACCGGACAGGTCTCCGACGCGACCGGCAAGCGCGTCGTGCGCGGGCATGTCGAGGGTGCGGACTACAGCCTCGTTCGGGCCCCCGCCTTTGCCCAGATCCTCTCGCTCGCTTCGCTGACCGGGGTCGGCAGCATGCTCTCCGGCTCCGGCATCCCGTTCACGACCTTACGCGGCGATTTCGATTACAGCGGCAATAGTCTCGTGCTCGAAAACCTGCTCGCCTATGGCGAAGCGATCGGCGTTACCGCCAATGGCGCTGTTGAGTTGAGTGAGGATCGCCTCGATCTGCAGGGCACGATCGTGCCCGCCTATGCGCTGAACTCGATCCTCGGTAATATTCCGGTGATCGGACCCTTGCTGCTGGGCGGCGAAGGGCAGGGTCTCTTTGCCGCCAATTACCGGGCCACCGGATCGACGGGCGACCCGCGGGTCTCGGTGAATCCGTTGAGCGCGCTCACGCCGGGCTTTTTGCGGCGGCTATTTCAGCCGAATTTCTCCATCCCGGCGCCAGTCCAACAGTCGCTCGGGGCGCAGTGATCCGTCAATTGTGGCATCGGTCAAGCAGGTCGCACGAGCGCGTGCCGCTTGCGGCCGGCACTGAGCTTGATCATCCCCCGCGAGCCGAGGTCGTCGAGCGAGATGGTGCTGGTCTCACTCTCCACGATCGCATCGTTGATGCGCGCCCCACCCCCGCGGATCAATCGCCGAGCCTCACCGTTGGAGGCAGCAAGCCCGGCACGGCTGAATAATTCGAAAGCGGGAATGCCGTGGGCCAGCAGATCGCGCGGCACTACCGTCTGCGGCAGCTCGCTGCCGCTGCCGCCGATCGCGAAAACGGCATGCGCGGTCACCGCCGCCGCTTCGGCTGCCTCGCGCCCGTGACACAGGGCGGTCGCTTCGGTCGCGAGGATCGTCTTGGCCTCGTTGACTTCGCTGCCCTCGAGATGCTCGATCTCGGCGATCTCCGAGACCGGAAGCTCGGTGAAGAGGCGCAGAAAGCGGCCGACATCGTCATCCTCGGTATTGCGCCAGAACTGCCAATATTCGTAGGCCGACAGCTTCTCGGCGTTGAGCCAAACCGCGCCCCCGACGCTCTTGCCCATCTTCGCGCCGGAGGCGGTCGCGAGAAGCGGCGTCGTCAGCCCGAAAAGGGTGCGCCCCTCGGTCCGCCGCCCGAGCTCCACGCCGCCGACGATGTTGCCCCACTGGTCGGAGCCGCCGATCTGCAGCTGGCAGTCGAAGCGCCGCGCCAGCTCGACAAAATCGTAGGCCTGGAGGATCGGATAGTTGAATTCGAGAAAGCTCAGCGGCTGGTCGCGCTCGAGCCGCAGCCGCACGCTGTCCTGGGTCAGCATCCGGTTGACCGAGAAATGACGCCCGATATCGCGCAGCAGCGGGATATAATGCAGCTCGTCGAGCCAATCGGCATTGTTGACCATGACGGCATCGCTTGGTCCGTCGCCGAACTCGATGAACTTGGCGAAGACCTTGCGAATTCCTGCCATGTTGTGGGCGATCTCAGTATCGTCGAGCAGCCGCCGCGCCTCGTCCTTGCCGGAGGGGTCGCCGATGCGCGTCGTGCCGCCACCCATCAGCACGATCGGTTTGTGTCCACAATTCTGGAACAGCCGCAACAGCATGATCCCGACCAGGCTGCCGACGTGCAGACTATCGGCAGTGCAATCGTAGCCGATATAGCCGATGACGCGCCCACCCCGGAGCCGCTCGTCGAGCGTCTCGAAATCGGTGCATTGGTGGACGAAGCCGCGTTCGGTCGCGGCGGCGAGAAATGCGGAACGACGGGTCGACATGGCCGTGTCATCTAACATAGGTACGCCGACCGGGCCAGAACGCTCCCCGAAGATCCGGTGCGCCCTCGGGCTGATGAGCGGCACCTCGCTCGACGGGATCGATGTCGCGATGGTGGAGACCGATGGGCGCGATCGGGTGATCACCGGCCCGGCGCTGACCATCCCCTACCCTCGGGAGTTTCGCGAGCGGCTGCGGTCGGTCCTCGGCGGCGTCGGTCCGGTCGCCGAGGTCGAAGACGAGCTGACCCGCCTTCATGCCGATGCTGTCGGGGAGTTCCTGCAGCACCACCCTGCAATGGCCGTCGATGTCGTCGGGTTCCACGGCCACACGATCCTGCATCGCCCGGACGAGCGCCGCACCTGGCAATTGGGAGACGGCGGGCTGCTGGCGCACCTCCTCGGCCTCGACGTGGTCGGCGATTTCCGCTCGGCCGATGTCGCCGCGGGCGGCGAGGGAGCGCCGCTCGCTCCACTCTTCCACGCCGCTCTTGCTGCAGCCCTGCCAAAGCCGATCGCGGTGCTCAACATCGGCGGCGTCGCCAATGTCACCTGGATCGGTGAGGGGGAGGCGATTGTCGCGTTCGACACCGGACCCGGAAATGCGCTGATCGATGACTGGGTGCGCCGGCACACCGGCGCCGCCGCCGACGTCGAGGGCGCGCTGGCTCGCGCCGGACGCGCATCCGCGGCGCATGTAGAGCGCTTTCTCGCCGCTCCCTATTTCGAGCGACTGCCGCCGAAATCGCTCGATCGCGATGATTTCCGAGGTTTCGTTCCCGAAAATCTGTCGCTGGAGGACGGAGCCGCCACGCTGACCGAGATAACGGCCGCCGGGGTCGCGGCTGCTATTCGATATTTCCCGGCGCAGCCCAAAGAATGGCTGGTGTGCGGCGGTGGGCGGCATAACCCGGCGCTGATGGAGGCGCTCGGCCGGCGGCTCGGTGCATCGGTGCGCCCGGTGGAGGCGGTCGGATGGGACGGCGACGCGCTCGAAGCACAAGCCTTCGCCTATCTCGCGGTGCGCTCGATCCTGGACTTGCCGCTGAGCCTGCCTTCGACCACCGGGGTGACGCTGCCGACCAGTGGCGGGCGGCTGTTTCGCGCCTTCGCCGCGACGGTGCCATGACCGCCGCCGCGCAATCCCAGCCCCGGCTGCGGGAGGCTGCGAGCGAGGCCGACTCCGGCCGCTGCTTTGTGAAGTTCGGCGCGGCGCGGCCCGGGACCGGGGCGGAACAGCGCTTCGCCGGGCAGAACGCGCCGTTGCCGCGGCGGGCCGTGCGCTTCGAATCGACGGCACCCGACGGGGCGGCGCGGGCCGGCGGATTGACCAGCGACGACACCATCGTTGCGGTCGATGGCATAGCGGTCTGCGGTGTCGACGAACTGCACCGGCTGATGACTGAAGAGCGGATTGGCAAGCCCGTGCCGATCACCGTGCTGCGTCTGTCGCAAAATCTCGACATCACCATCACCCCGCGCGAATCGCCGCCGCGCCCTGCGGCTTAACCCCGTTTGCGAATCCCCGGTGGTGAGACGATCTTGAAACCCATACGCCAGGCTTGCGACGAGGCGCCAGGACCTCACCGTAGCAAGCGCTCGGCGACATGATCGGTTGTCCCGGAAGCCGCGGACCCGCGGGTCGAGCCCGCGGGCGGGCGGTATTCCCCGTGGCTGGGCTTGACCCGGCCACCCACGCGCCTCAAGCAAGACGATCGTAAAGGTCCTCCCAATTCGGGTTGTCCCTGAGAATTAGCTGGACCTTCCAGGCGCGCTTCCAGTGCTTGATGTTTCTCTCGCGCTGTTTCGCAGCCAGGATATCATCATGACGTTCGGCATAGACCAGTCGACGCAGCCCGTATTGCTTCGTGAAGCTATCGGCGATACCGGATCGATGTTCCCAGGCGCGACGAGCAAGATTGGTCGTGGTGCCGACGTAAAGGGTTCCATTCGGCCGATTGGTCATGATGTAAACCCAGCCGCCTTTCATCTCGTAGTCTTGCCGCAGGATCATTTCAGCCACAACAACCTCAGACAACCGAGACGGCCATGGTCCGGGAAAAGGCGTGGGTGGCCGGGTCGAGCCCGGCCACGGGGTGGACCACGAGTGAGCCGGTGCCCGCGAGCGGTAGCATCGCCGGGCGGGGCGCGCTAAGTTTTGCAACATGCAGTAGCTGATCCGGCTCCGCGGTGCGCGAGACAGCCAACCTGAATCGAGGCGACCCATGAGGCAGCACCGCGCGCTCGCCGTGATCGCGGCGAGCTTGATCCTATTTGCGTCGCAGGCCAGGGGACAGCAGCCGGTTCATCGCATCGGAGTTCTCCGAAACATGGAGGATCCTGAGATAATGCAGGCCTGGCTGGAGGGATTGCGCGAGCGGGGCTATGTCGTGGGACAGAACCTCCAGATCGAGTACCGTTACTGGCGATCCCGGACCGAGCAGATCCCTGCGCTCGTGGCTGAGCTCGTCGCATTTGGTCCAGAGGTTATCGTCGCCGCGACGACCCCATCCGCAGTCGCGGTCTACGCCGCTGCTCCGACGATCCCGCTGGTCTTCGTCAATGTGGGCTACCCGGTCGCACTTGGTCTCGTCGAGAGCCTGGCGCATCCGGGAGGCGATGCCACGGGGTTCGCCACACTGGTGCCGGAAGGCTTTGTCGGACTGGCGTGGCGCTGCCAGCTATGTAGATAAAATCCTCAAGGGCGAGAAACCTGGTGATCTGCCGGTCCAGCAGCCGACCCGATTCTATCTGATCGTGAACCTCAAGACCGCAGCGGAACTTGGCATCACGGTCCCGCCCTCGATCCTCGCGCAAGCCAACGAGGTGATCGAATAATGAGGTGCGGATAGCGAGCTAATAGCATTGACAATTTCCTATACGGTCCCGCCCTCGATCCTCGCGCAAGCCAACGAGGTGATCGAATAATGAGGTGCGGATAGCGAGCTAATAGCATTGACAATTTCCTATCGAAGTGCTAATCCAGCAACACCTCTGTCACGGAGGAGACAAACTGCCAGTATGGCTCTTATGTCGCTGTTCCTTCTTTCGCGACACCGTCAAAATCCAGGATTCCTGCGGTTGGAACGGTCTGCCGCTGATAATTTCCTGTAAATAACAGCAAAAACAGCGTGCGGCTTTTAGGAAAAGGGCCGGTTAGTGCGGGCTTGGAGCCCTCTGTCGCGATGGCGCCGGCCGCCGTCCCGCTATAAAATCAGAGCCATGCAGCAGCAGATCCGCATCCGCGGCGCGCGGGAGCACAATCTCAAGAATGTCGATGTCGATTTGCCGCGCGACAGCCTGGTGGTGATCACCGGGCTGTCGGGGTCGGGCAAGTCCTCGCTGGCTTTTGACACGATCTACGCCGAGGGCCAGCGCCGCTATGTCGAGAGCCTGTCGGCCTATGCCCGGCAATTCCTCGAATTGATGCAGAAGCCCGAGGTCGAATCGATCGAGGGCCTGTCGCCGGCAATCTCGATCGAGCAGAAGACGACCTCACGCAACCCGCGTTCGACGGTCGGCACGGTGACCGAGATCTACGACTATATGCGCCTCCTCTGGGCGCGGGTCGGCGTCCCGTATTCGCCGGCGACCGGGTTGCCGATCGTCAGCCAGACCGTGTCGCAGATGGTCGACCGCGTGCTGGCGATGCCGCAGGGGACCCGGCTTTACTTGCTGGCCCCGATCGTCCGCGGCCGCAAGGGTGAGTACCGCAAGGAGCTCGCCGAGCTGCAGCGGCGCGGCTTTCAGCGGGTCAAGATCGACGGCAAGATGTTCGAGCTCGACGAGGTTCGTGGGCTCAACAAGAACCTCAAGCACGACATCGAAATCGTCGTCGACCGCATTATCGTCGATGGCGACCTCGGCAACCGGCTGGCCGATTCGTTCGAGACCGCATTGGACTTGGCCGACGGAATTGCGATCACCGAGAATGCCGATGGCGGCGAGCAGACGATCTTCTCGGCGAAGTTCGCCTGCCCGGTTTCCGGGTTCACGATCCCGGAGATCGAGCCGCGGCTGTTCTCGTTCAACAACCCGTTCGGCGCTTGTCCTGCCTGCGACGGCCTCGGCACCAAGCTCTACTTCGATCCCGAGCTGGTCGTGCACGATAACAGGCGCAGCCTCGCCGAGGGGGCGGTCAGCCCATGGTCGCATTCATCCTCGCAATACTACACGCAGACCCTGGAGAGCATTGCGCGGCATTTCCGCCAGAGCATGCACACGCCGTGGCACGACCTGCCAGAAAAGATGCGGCACACGATACTCTCCGGCTCGGCCAGCGAGCCGATCAAGGTGACCTATGATGACGGTCTGCGCAAATACACGACGGAGCGCCCATTCGAAGGCGTGTTGCCGAATATGGAGCGGCGTTTCCGCGAGACCGACAGCGCCTGGGTCAGGGAGGAGCTCGGCCGCTACCAGAGCGCCAAGACTTGCGAGGTGTGCGGCGGCGACCGGCTCAAGCCCGAGGCGCTGGCGGTCAAGATCGCCGGCAAGCACATCAGCGAAATCGCAGCCCTGTCGATTGCCGAGGCCGGCATCTGGTTCTCCGGGATCGCCGAGCAGCTGACCCCGAGCCAGCGCGAAATTGCCGAGCGCATCCTGAAGGAGATCAACGAGCGCCTCGGCTTCTTGAAGAATGTCGGGCTCGAATACCTGACTCTGTCGCGGGCTTCGGGCACCCTCTCGGGCGGCGAGAGCCAGCGCATCCGGTTGGCCTCGCAGATCGGCTCGGGGCTGACCGGGGTGCTCTACGTCCTCGACGAGCCGTCGATCGGCCTGCATCAGCGCGACAACGGGCGCCTCTTGGAAACCTTGAAGCGGCTCCGCGATCTCGGCAACACGGTCATCGTCGTCGAGCACGACGAGGAGGCGATCCGCACCGCCGATTGGGTCATCGACATGGGGCCGGGGGCCGGTGTCCATGGCGGGCACCTCGTCGCCGAGGGCACCCCCGAAGCGATCATGGCCAGCCCCGACAGCATCACCGGCCAGTACTTGACGGGCATACGCCAGATCCCGTTGCCACTGATCCGGCGCATCGGCCATCCGGGGCAGATTCTCCGCGTACTCGATGCCCGCGGCAACAATCTGAAAGGCATCACCGCCGAGATCCCGCTCGGCACCTTCTGCTGCGTGACCGGCGTCTCGGGCGGCGGCAAGTCGACCCTGATCGTCGAAACCCTCTACAAGGCGCTTGCCAAGCGGCTCAACAATGCGCGCGAGCAGCCCGCTCCGTTGGGCGGCCTAGAAGGGGTCGAGTTTCTCGACAAGATCGTCGACATCGACCAGTCGCCGATCGGCCGCACGCCGCGCTCGAACCCCGCGACCTATACCGGCTGCTTTACGCCGATCCGCGACTGGTTCGCGGGGCTCCCCGAGGCGAAATCGCGCGGCTATCTGCCCGGCCGCTTCTCGTTCAACGTCAAGGGCGGGCGCTGCGAGGCCTGCCAGGGCGATGGCGTCATCAAAATCGAGATGCACTTTCTGCCCGACGTCTATGTCCAGTGCGACGTCTGCAAGGGCCGGCGCTACAACCGCGAGACGCTTGAGGTATTGTTCCGCAGCAAGAGCATCGCCGACGTGCTCGACATGACGGTCGACGAGGGCACCGATTTCTTCCGTGCGGTGCCGTCGATCCGCGACAAGCTCCTGACCCTGCAGCAGGTCGGGCTCGGCTACATCCATATCGGCCAGCCGGCGACGACCTTGTCGGGCGGCGAGGCGCAGCGCGTCAAATTGGCCAAAGAATTGTCGCGGCGCGCCACCGGGCGCACCCTCTACATTCTCGACGAGCCGACGACCGGGCTGCATTTCGACGATGTACGAAAGCTCCTCGAAGTGCTGCACGCCCTGGTCGAGACCGGCAACACGGTGCTGGTCATCGAGCACAATCTCGAAGTCATCAAGACCGCCGACTGGATCATCGATCTCGGCCCCGAAGGCGGCGATGCCGGCGGCCATATTGTCGCCACCGGCACCCCGGAAGACATTGCCTCGAGCGAGGCGAGCTACACCGGCCAATATCTTCGGCCTTATCTCGCGCGCCGTGCCGCACGGCGGCGGCGGGCGGGATGAGAAAATCCGGGAGTACTGCTCCCGGTGCTAGCGGCGGACCGGCGGCGGCGCCGCAAAGTCGGGCTCGGTCACCTTGCCGGCGGTATCGGGCGCAACCGCGGTGCCGGTCGGGGCGGGGGCCGATGTTTGATGCGGCGCCGCAGATGCTGGTTTCGCTTTGGGTATAGGCGCTGGCGGGTGGCGCTGGGGTCGTTGCCGGCGAGCAGGCGTCTTGGGCGGCGGGGGTGGCGGTGGCGCCGTGAGCGCCGCCACCCGGGCCTCAGCCGCCGCCGGGAGGAGCTGGCCGTTGCACAAGTCGGGGTTCTCCTTGATGCAGGCCAGCCCCGCCGCGGAGAGGCGCACACTGATCCAATAATATGTCTTCGCCGCTTCCCGGTAACCGAGCCCTTCCGCGGCGCGGCCGAGGTAGAAATAGGTAAGATCGTCGGTGTAGCCGGTCTGCATCACCAGAACCGCGAGTTCTTGCCAACGCCGCGTTTCATTCAACACCAGCGCCGTCGCCCGATTCGCCCGCCAGGCGTCGAGGCAGGCGCGTTGGCAATCGGCCATCGGCTCGCCGGCCTGGAGCCGTCGCAGCACTTCATCGGCCGGCACCTCGGGCATTCTGACCGTGCAACTCGTCAACGCCAAAACGATTCCGGCAACGCACGCCGGCCGGAGACGCCATCTCCTCGCTGCGCGATATCGCGCCGCTGCGCTCATTTCCTTCCCCATAAGCCTTTCCTCTTCCGATGCGCCTGCGCTTCGGCGTCTCGATAACCCGCTGGTGCCGAGGGGGCCGCGCGTGCGACGCCGGCAAGCAGGGCGGCCTCGGCAATGTCCTCGCCCGTGGCCGTAAAGCACTGATAACGGTCGGTTTTCGCTCGTGGCACGCATTCGACGGGACCTTTGGCGCGCACCCATTTGACCAACGAAGCAACCGCGTTGGACGATTGAGGTTTAATTCCCGACAAACGAATGGTTCGGTCGGCGATCACCCAGGTCGCCGCGTTCGGCGCATCGGTAACGATCCCCCGGACCACCGCGGATGATATCGGTTCGGATGAAGCCGGGTCAGCAGGGACGTTGACCTGCTGCTCGGGTGAACCAGGGGGCACCGGGACGTTCTCCGCCGGTTCAACCGTACTCTGGGGCGACTTGTCCGCCACACGGTTCTGGGGTGTGACGTCGTCAGCCTCTTTAACAAGCGGTGCTTCGGTCTCGGCCGGCTGCGCCAATTGGCCGATCTCACTCTGGATCGCGCCGGGCAGCACGGACATAATCACCGCCTCGGCCGGGGGCTCCATCGCCTCGGACGCCGCCGATGAGAGTGTGGGCACCTCGTCGCGAAACGAGGCGACGCCTGTGGTCGGCGCCGCCTCGCCGGCCGGAGACCCAGGGGCGAGGTGGAGTGTCTCAGTCCCTTCGTCGGCGTATTCTGCCTTTTCTGCAGCAGGATACTGCGCCTGGTCGGCGGCGAGAGAGGCGACCAGCGCATTCTGGCGCAGCATCAACGTTGGTTGTGGGACCGGCGGACTTTCGCCGGACGCACCATCGCGCTCGGCATGATCGGCGGCCATTTCCCCAGCTGGATGCACGAGCAGGTACGAGCCCATGCCGAAAAGAATGCCGATGGTCGCGGCAGCAACGAGCGCGACGGAGAGGAGGTAAAGGTGAGTTCCGACCCGATCCCACGCCGTTGCGGTGCGGCTCAGCGGCTGAGCGGGCGACGGCAATTCTGCCGACGAAGCGTCCGTCCGCCTGCCCGCAGTATGCGAAAACATGCTTGCGGCATCGTCCTGGACCTGTGCTTCGGCGGCGACTGCGGGCGCGTTCCAACGAAGAAGCCGGCGTCCTTTTTTCTGACGCAGCCGTCGACCGAAAGAGGCGATCGCAAACATTCTCTTGGTTATCTTCGTACTCGCTCCCTGAGAGCGATAATACTCCAGTGCGCCGCTAACGTTATCGGATTGGTATGCAACGTCAATGACCGCGTTGGTGGATCGATACCGATCAATGCCAACTCGTCCGAATTCGGCATGCTCGGCCCGACGGTTCTGCCAAATGCCAATCCCGCCAATCGGCAGCTATTTTTGCGCTGCCGAGCGGTTTTGTTTGGTCTTACCGACGGCGGACCACACCGGCTATTGTCTGTGACCGGACCTCGCGCGCCGTGCCTATGCGGCGCCGGAGTACGGGCGTTAGTGCGCCCTCGGCTAGCCCACGCCCTCGACGATGAAGGCGCGGCTGGTCGAGTTGGCGAGCCGGATCGGCAGTATTTTCTGGTATTCCGGCGAATGGTACCAACGCTTCACCGCCGCCGCGTCGGCGAATTCGAGGATAACGATCCGTTTCGGCTCCGGTCCGCCTTCGACGAGTTCGGTCGCGCCGCCCCGAACCAGGAAGCGGCCGCCATATTGCGCGAGCGTAGCCGGGACCGCCGCCCGATAGGGCTCCATCCCGGTGGCGTTGGTGGTCTCGAGTTCGACGACGAAATAGGCCGTCATGCTTGCCTCCCGGTGCTGTCGTTTAGCAGTCCCGCAACTTACTTAAGGCCTGACACGACAGATCCAATCCTGGCGGACCGATTTGAGGATTTGGGAGGGAGAAGTACTGTGAACCCGAGAGCGAGGTCACCGAGCTTCCGCAAACGCTGCGATCCGCGCCGCGCAACGGCTCGCTTGGCTGTCGAATGAAGACGCGCTAGCCGCCATGAAGACCGGCCGCGTTCGCAAACACATGTATCGCGGCCCGAATCGGCGCGGAAATCGATGAGCGGCTCGCTGGCCACGCCGCCGCCCTTTGGCGCTGGCTCGGCGTCCGAGCAGCGCGCTGCCGCGGAATAAAGCAATGTCGCGGCTGTCACGGTGCCTGACGCTGGTTTTGCTCGTGATCCTGCTGCCGGGGGATCTCCTCGCGGCGGATTACGCGGACGGGCTGGCGCCGCCGGGCGTCCCGGCGATTGCCTTTCCCGCCCCCGGCCGGGCGGTCGCGGGCATCGTCATCGACATCTGGCGGGACGAGAAGTCGCGCGACCAGGCCGGCGAAGCCGAGCGCGTGATGAACCTGCTCGGGGTCGCTGCGGGTCTCTCTGTCGCCGATATCGGCGCTGGACGCGGCTACTATACGGTACGCTTCGCCCGCCGGGTCGGACCGACGGGACACGTCTTCGCCGAGGACGTCGTGCCTGATTATCTCGAACGCCTGGCGGGACGGGTCGCCAGCGAGGGCCTCGCCGGCTCGGTCACGGTCGTGCGCGGCGACCCTCACGACCCGCGGTTGCCGCCCGGATCAGTCGACATCGCTCTCCTCGTCCACATGTACCACGAAGTCCAGCAACCCTATGGCCTGTTGTGGAACCTGCGCCCGGCCCTCCGGCCGGGGGCCCGGGTCGCGGTAATCGATGCGCGCAAACCGACGGAATCCCACGGAACGCCGCCGGACCTGCTGCGTTGCGAGCTAGCGGCAGTGGGCTACCGCCAGACGGCGCTTTACGATCTCCAGGAAGAAACCTACCTTGCCGTATTCCTTCCGCCCGTCCCGGGAACCGGCCCGGCATCGCCCGCTGCCATCCGCCCTTGCCCCGGCGACCGCTCCGACTTTAAGCCTGGCGCACCCCTCGGGGAGGGGCATTGATTCAGGCGATGCTTGCCTTCAGAAAAGCGGACATGCGCTCCCAGGCCTGGTTGGCGCAGGCGACGTCGTAGGCGGTGCTGCGCTCGTTGGCGAAGGCGTGGGCCGCGTCGTAGCGGTAGACCTCATGCTTGACGCCGGCGTCTTTCAGCACCTTCTCGAGCTCATTGACGGCGGCGGGAGTGCACCAATCGTCTTGGTTGGCGAAGTGCCCCTGAAACGGCACCCGGATCTTGGCCGGGTCGGCAAAATCCTTGGGTGGTATGCCGTAGAAGCAGACCGCGGCGTTGACTTCATGAATATGGACCGCCGCGGCGATCGTCAGCGCGCCGCCCATGCAAAAGCCCATTACCGCAATCTTGTCGCTGTGCTTCTGAAGTTGTAGCGCCGCCCCGCGCAGGTCCTGATGCGTTGCTGCGGGAAAATCCAGACCGGTCATTAGGTGATTGGCTTCGTCGGGCTCGGTCGTCAGTCGGCCCTTGTAGAGATCGGGTGCCAGCGCGTTATAACCCGCGCGGGCAAAGCGATCGGCGACCCCGCAGATCTGGTCGTTGAGGCCCCACCATTCCTGAATGACAATGATCCCAGGCCGGCCGTTGCCTGCTACCGCCAGATAGCCGTTGGCTGCCGTGCCATCCGGCCGGGCAAAGTCAGTCATGATACCCATACGATACTCCTCCTGATCAGGCATCTGCAAACGCAGGCATAACCTCCCGTGTGAACAGCTCGACCGAACGCATGGCTTCGTCGTGGCTGATCGTGCCAAAGGCGAAGTCGCAGACATAGTAATTGACGCCAGTCGCCTCGATCTCGCGGGCGAGGTAATCGCACACCATCGCGGGGGTGCCGGCAATCGCGTCACCGTGTCTTTGCAGAATGGCGAAATCCTCCGGCAGCGCTCCTTCGAGCGGAAACGGCACGTTATACTCGTGCCACAAGAGCCCCATGTGACGGCGCCAAGCCGGGTAGCCGCGCCGTGCGGTGTCGAGCGCTTCGGCCTCGGTGTCGGCGATGATGATGTGGCGGTTGACCCCGAGCAGCGGCAGATCGTCCTCCGAGCGGCCCAATTTCTTCCACTCGGCGCGATAGCTGTCGGTGATTGCGCGGACCTGCTCGGGCGGCCGGCGCGTCACAGTGTTGGCCGCGTTGGCTGCCGCCCAGGCGACACTCGCCGGGTTGCCGAGCCCGTACCAAACCGGCAGAGGCTGCTGGGCCGGCTTCATGACGATCGGCACGTTGTCGAAATCGTAGAATTCGCCGTGGAAGGTCAGCCGGTCCTCGGTCAGCCCGCGGCGGATGACCTCGAAGGCCTCGCGAAACTGCTTGGCCCCGGTGTTGAAGTCGACGCCGTAAAAGCCGACCTCGATCGGCGAAATGCCGCGTCCGACTCCGTACAGAAACCGCCCGCCGCTCATCTGGTCGAGCATGCAGATCTCGTCGATCAGGCGTAGCGGGTGGTAGAGCGGCAGCAGATAGACCATGGGCCCAAACCGCAGCTGCCGCGTCCGCTGTGCGACCGCCGACAGAAAAACCCCGGGCGACGGCGCGTACCCCAGCGGGGTGTTGTGGTGCTCGGCGAGATGATAGCCGTAGAACCCCGCGCGATCGTAAGCCTCGATCAGCTGCAGCCGCTGCTCGAAGTGCCGGCCGAGCGGCAGACCGCTGTCGTCGAGGTGGTCAAAGATCCCAAAGCGCATTTCTTTTCCTCGGCAGGTGACTAAACTTGCGCTGCGTCAATATGATACGTCATTCCCGCGAAAGCGGGAATCCAGGGGGGCCAAGGATCGAGCGCTTGCCCTGGACCCCCGCTTCCCGCGGGGGTGACGGGTAACACGCAGGTATCAGACGCGCCATCGCAGCCCCTGGGTCAAGCTTCGGCAAAAGCCGGCATGACTTCTCCCGCGAACAGCTCGATCGACCGCTTGGCTTCATCGAAGGTGATATCGCCGAAGGCCATGTCGCAGACGAAGTAGTTGATCCCGACGCCGTCAGCCTGCGCGGCGACATAGTCGCGCGCCCCGGCCGGGCTGCCGGCAAAGCCGACGCCGTGGCGCTGCAAAACGTCGAATTCGTCGGCGAGCTCCCCCTGAAGCGGGAACGGGACACCGCGCTGCTCCCACAGCACCTCCATATTGCGGCGCCATGGCCGATAGGCGCGCTCGGCGATGTTGCGGGCCTCCTTCTCGGTCTCGGCGACGACGATGTGCCGCGTCACACCGATGCAGGGGAGCGTCTCTGGCGGCTTCCCGAGTGCGGTCCATTCGGCTTTGAACTGCTCGACGAGCGGGTGCATCGCCGTCATCGGCCGCAGGAACGAGACGAGGTTGACATCATTCTTGGCGGCCCACGGCACGGTCTCCGGCCGCGAGATGCCGTACCACAGCGGCGGGTGCGGAAGCTGAACCGGCTTCAGCACGATCGGCACGGCGTCGAACTTGTAGAACTCGCCGCGATAGGTGAGCTCGTCATGGGTGAGCCCCAGGCGGACCACTGCGAGCGCCTCCTCGTACTGCTCCATGCCGTGCGCGAAGTCGACGCCGAAGAACCCGACCTCGACCGGTGAGATGCCGCGGCCGATCCCGAGCAGAAACCGTCCGCCGCTCATCTGGTCGAGCATGCAGATCTCTTCGATCAACCGCAGCGGATGGTAGAGCGGCAACAAATACACCATCGGACCGAAGCGCAGATGCCGCGTCCGCTGTGCGACCGCCGACAAGAAAACCCCCGGCGACGGGGCGTAGCCGAGCGGGGTCGCGTGGTGCTCGGCGAGATGGTAGCCGTAGAACCCGGCACGGTCATAAACTTCGATCAGCTTCAGCCGCTCCTCGAAGAGCTGACCGATGGGCACGCCGCCATCATCCAAATGGTCAAAGATCCCGAAGCGCATTTTCCTGCCTCCCGGGGCGGAAACGCCGCCGCAGCTCGCGCCACCTTACCCCGACCTTGCTCTACCACACGGCCCTTCCGGATCGCCAGCGTTCACCGACCACCGGGGCGAGGGTAGCCGGCAGCCCATCCGGACCTTCTCATGGAAGGCCGCGTTGCCACCCTCGGCATCAGCCGCGCGGTGTCGAATGCATGCTAGTCACGTCAGAGCCCCGAAAGCCGATACGCATCTGCTTCTTCGGAGACAAGGGGAAAAATCGCCGCCCCAATTTCGTCTTGACCCGGCCATCCGCGCCTTGGTCGGTCGAAACAGAGCATGGATACGCGGATCAAGCTCGTACAAGACGATCTGGGATAGTCTGTCGCCAGTCTGACACAAACCAGCCTTGCAACAGAAGTTCCTGGACAGCCTTGCCGTCGTTTGGGGGTCCCGTATCGGGAGTTGTTTGAGGTTTGCACCGCATCTGAGGCATGGGCACGTGAAACCGCAGCAGTGACGGCGCTGATCCAAATGAGGCATGAATGTCGTGGTGGCACCAACCGTCGAAAAATTGGCTCCCTGAGGCACTTGGACCGACTAAGCATGCGGGCGGTATGGTGCCAATAAGGCCGGTCTCGCCCTCAGGCCGCCATCGCCTCCGCTGAGGGGCGCCGCCGGAGCTGGACGCCGAGCCTTGGCGTGGTGACGACGCTGACGTAACTGCCCTCGTACTCGACGATGTAGCGCCGGTCGAGCAGGGTCTCGAGATGCGGCCGGGCCTGCTCCTCGACTCTGTCGCGTCGCAGCGGCCGCTCCAATGTGGTGAGGAGTGCCGCGCATGCCGGCGTGAGGACGAAGAAGCGGTCCTTCGCGCAGTTCCGGGTATCCTCGACCAGCAGCATGCCGTTCCCGAGGGGCATCGAGCGAAGAAGGGGCGGGTCCTTGTGCTCGGCCCAGAGCTCTCGCCAGCGCTGGACCGCCCGGCCGAAGCGCAGCTGCAGCTTTGTGTTGTCCAGCAGCTCCGTCCGATAGGACCCCTCGAAATGGTAAGCGATATCGTTCAAGAGGGCGCCGTCCGGGTACAGCCGGCGATACGCCGGCAAAGGCCTGACGTCGGCTATCCCGTAGGCCTCCGGCCGCGCATGGTAGGGGCTGTAGCGGTCGATGCGTATGCGCCCGTAGCCGCTAGGCGGCAGCAGGTGCACCACATGAGGCAAGAGGCTGATCATCGCCTCGTAGTCCTCTCGCGTCTCGCCCGGCACGCCGGTTAGGATGTTCCAGGAGACGTGAATCTGCCGCGAGGCGCAGTCCCGCAGGAGCCTGATGTTCTGGAGACCGGTCACGCCCTTCGCCAGATGGGCCAGGACGTTGCTCGAGAAGGACTTGATTCCCGGCTGGATCATGACAACGCCAGCCCGCACGAACAGGTCGAGGTCACTCGCCCTCAGATTGGCCTTGACCTCGTAGAAGATGTCGAGACGCTCCTCACGCTCCGCGAGCGCTGGCAGCACGTCGTTGCGGAACTCGTGAGGCATGATGTTGTCGGTGGCCTGGAAGCGCTTCACGCCATAGCGATGCGCGAGCCCGTAGAACTCGTCGACGCACCGCCCCGTCGACTTCCGGCGGTAGCGGATCTCGAGCCCGTTCAGGCCACAGAAAGTGCAGTGGCTCTTGACCCCGAACCAGCAGCCTCGCGACGTTTCGACTGGCAGGAACGTGGGCAGGGACGCGGGGAAGAGCTCCTGCTCGACCAGCGGTGCAAGCTGCTCGAAATAGTCGTCGAACGCCGGGGTCGCGACACGATCGAGATCGAAGATCGATTCGCAAGCCACCACTTTCTCCGACGGCAGCTCTCCCCGGTCCAGATATTTCGAGCAGAAGGCCGGGAACCTCTCGTCCGCCTCGCCGGAGAAGATGTGGTCGAACACGTCCACGAGGCTCGCCAGCGCCTCGCCCATCGGGTTGCTGGCGTTGCTGCCGCCGAGGACGATGAGGAGGTCGGGCCGTAGCTGCCTCAGCCGCCGCGCAATCGCGATGCTCGAGAGGCTTTGCTGGAAGACCGAGCTGAAGCCGACGATCCGCGGCGCCCTTGCGAGGATCGCCTCGACCGTGCGCTCGACGAACGCAGCGACGACCGACCGGCAGCGAGCGAGCTCGGCGTCCGAGATCGCGCCGCCTTCGTAAGCCGGGCACTCGACGGCTGCGGTCTCTTCTGCGCCTGGAAAGGCGGCATCGCGAAAGATCGCCTCGCCACGTAGCTCGACGATAGAGGAGGAGGAGATCCGCTGATAGAGATCAAAGCCGGTACTGGCGGCTAGCTCGAAGCTCGCATAAAGGACCGAGGTCCCAATGCCCCGCCTCCGACACCCCGCCGCAAGAATGCTTGGACCCAGCGCCGGGTAGGCGAGATCCGAGAAGGGCGGCACCACAAGCAGCACCGAAACGCCGCCACGCATGTCTCCCTCCTCATCAGAACCCAGAGGACGGGCGGGTCACCGACCGCTCCCCCCTGTCTCATGTCGTGGCCATGGGCAATGAACGATTAAAAAGGGCATCGCCCGACCCCCGCCTGGACGGGATGACGTGCGAGGAGCCGAGGCGGCGTGCGCTGGTGTCGCGTGCCCGGCCTGCTATTATGATACCGGGATGACAACCGGAACGATCAGCACGAGCGACTGGGCGTCGGGTCGGGTATTGGCAATGATGGTGTCCCGGATCTGCGCTGCGACCTGCTCGTCCACGACGAGGTCCGCCTCCCGCAGCGCCTTCTGCGGGTCTGCCATAAAGCGGTCACGATAATGGGCGATCGTCGGACAATCTCTTTCCAAAGGCTGTTGGATCAAAGGCCACTGGAATGTCTCCTCTTCGCGTCCCGTGAAGGCAAGTTAACCGATATTTCCCAGATGAGCTAGTCTGGTATCTGCAAGTTTGCTCCTCGGCCGATTTTCGGTTAATCGGGACACTCCTCTGATCGCGGATACCGGGTGGAGAGGCGACCAAAGCCCGGTCGGCGGGGCTGATCCGGATTCCTTCGGCTCTGTCGGTCGATGCTAGATCCGTATAATCCCGTCTGGAATCGCGATAGGGCTTCCGAAACGAGTTCCTGTGCTGGACCATGTTTCTCTCCGGGTAAGCAATATCGGGCGCAGCCGATACTTCTATGGTGCCGCACCGCGACCGATCGGGCTGGTGCGCATCGTCGATTTCGGCAAGGGCTGCGGTTCCGATTACGGTGCGGCGCCGGGACCACTCGGCGTCCAGTTCACCATCACTCAGGAGCCTGGACCCAGAACTCCGATTGCCGGCGCACATCACTGCTTCCGCGCGCCGGATCGGGGCGGCGGTCCGCGCCTTTCACGCCGCGGCATTAGCAGCCGGCGGGAGCGACGACGGCGCGCGCGGTCTTCGGCCGAAGTACCCATGCTGACTCTTACGGCGCGTTGGTACGCGATCCAGATGCCCATCGCATCGAAGCGATGTGCCACGCGCCGGGAGCGCCGATCGTCGTCACCGATTGCTGACCGAGGCCGGGCGGACAGAAAAATCCCGGGTGCGACCGAATGGGCGGAGCCCGGTGGTTTTGTTGCGATAAAAAGATGATCATATAATTGTCATGATGGCATTTCATAACCTCGGTCGACGGCAGATGCGGGAATGACCCGCCCGTCGGACCAAGGAGATCTCGATGACTGAGGGGCTTTCGCCAAGACAATCGCGCCTGCGGACGCCGCAGCCGGCGTTAATGGCGCCGGCTCGGACCCTCGCTACAACCCACAGGAGAGATTCTGCTGCAGATTAGCTGCAGATAGCGGGATGTGTAATGATCATTTCAATCAAGAATTGTAGCCGGCCGACATGCATGCCTGCCTGGCCGTTGATAGAGCTACGTTTACAGACGTGGGTGCCCGGGACTAGTCCGGCCACGGGGGCCGAAGGTTGTGTGGGTACCTGCAGCACCTTCGTATAGCTGCCGCGAAAAGCTCAACCGAAGAGCCGTGCCCGAGCGGGGGCCACAGCGATTTCCGATGGGGGGCTCTGATGGTATCCTTGTGGCCGGCATTCCGGGAGATGCGACATGTCTTACGCCGCCCCAGTCGCAGAGATGCGCTTTGTGCTCGAGGAGGTGGCCGAACTGGAAGCGTTGGCGCGGTTGCCGGGCTATGAGGCGGCTTCTCCCGACCTCACCGAGGCGATCCTCGAGGAGGCGGCCAAGCTCGCGGGGAATGAGCTAGCACCCCTCAACCAGCCGGCCGACCGCGCCGGCAGCGTGCTGGAAAACGGCGTCGTGCGCACTCCGCCGGGGTTTCGCGAGGCCTATGCCCGCTACGTCGAGGGCGGCTGGAACGGGCTCGCCTTCGATCCCGAATATGGCGGGCAAGGCCTGCCGCTCGCCCTCGCCATCCCGGTGGCGGAGATGTGGAACTCCGCGTGCATGAGCTTTGCCCTCTGTCCCCTGCTAACCGTGGGTGCGGTCGAGCTGCTGCAGGCGCACGGCTCGGACGACCAGAAGCAGCGCTATTTGGGCAAGCTCGTCTCGGGCGAGTGGACCGGGACGATGAACTTGACCGAGCCGCAGGCGGGATCGGATCTCGGGTCAATGCGCAGCCGCGCTGTACCGGCCCATGATCCGCACTGGGGGGAGCACTACAGGATCAAGGGGCAGAAGATCTTCATCACCTATGGTGATCACGATCTGGCCCCGAACATCGTCCACATGGTGCTGGCGCGCACCCCCGAGGCGCCGCCCGGCAGCCGCGGGATCTCCTTGTTTCTCGTGCCGAAGGTGCTCCCCGACGACGCAGGCGGGCTGGGGTCACGCAACGACATCCGCACGTTGAGCCTGGAGCACAAGCTCGGCATCCACGCTTCGCCGACTTGCGTCCTTGCCTATGGCGAGGACGAAGGAGCCATCGGCTGGCGCATCGGCGAGGAGAATCGCGGCCTCGAATACATGTTCACGATGATGAACGCCGCGCGCCTCAATGTCGGGCTGCAGGGGGTGGCGATCGCCGAGCGCGCCTATCAGCAGGCGCGCGGCTTCGCCCGGACCCGGGTGCAAGGCCGGCCCCTCGGCGCCGCAGCAAATGCCGAGCCGCTGCCGATCATCCATCATCCGGATGTGCGCCGCATGCTGTTGTGGATGCGCACGGCGACGGAGGCGATGCGCGCGCTCGCCTATTACACTGCCGGGATGATCGATCAAGGACGCCGGCACCCCGAGCCGGCGGCGCGTAGAGCAGCAGAGCGTCGGGCAGATCTGCTGATCCCGGTGGTCAAGGCGTGGTGCACCGATCTCGGGGTCGCCGTCGCTTCGACCGGAATTCAGGTGCATGGCGGGATGGGATATGTCGAGGAAACGGGGGCGGCACAACACCTGCGGGACGCGCGTATTGCACCAATCTACGAGGGGACGAACGGCATCCAGGCGAATGATCTGGTCGGCCGCAAGCTGGCACGCGACCGCGGCGAGGCTGCAGCGGCGCTGGCTGCCGAGATGCGGGCGACCGCGTCGACGCTCCACGCGGATAATGGAGCCGGCTATTCTCTGATAGCCTGCCAATTGGAAGAGGGGCTTGAGGCGCTCGACACCGCCAACTCATACCTGGTGGAGGCGGAGCCTGCCCTCGCGGCCGCGGGGTCAGCCCCGTATCTCCAGTTGCTGGGTACCGTTTGCGCCGGTTGGCTGATGGCCCGAATGGCGCTCTCCGCGGAACGCCGCGGCGCGGCAAATGGCAGCGATACCGCCTTCCTCGCCGCGAAACGGACGACTGCGCGCTTCTATGCCGAGCATTTCCTGGCGCTGGCGCCCGGCTATCTTGCAGGGGTCCTCGCGGGAACCACCGTGCTCGATTTCGACCCGGACCTGTTCTGAGCCTGCTATCGAATGCGCGCGAGGTAGTAAGCGAGTTCGACGATCTGCGCGTCTCCGATCGGCTGCAACACCTCGGCCATCGTCGCGTCATAACCGCGGCGCGCGCCGCTCTTGTACTCGCGCAGGGCCTTCAGCAGGTAGTCCTCGCGTTGATCGGCGAGCCGCGGCACATTTTCCTGCCCGGAGAAATCCGGGCGGTGACAAAAATCACATCGGTTCTGTTGGGCCAGGACGCTGCCCTGCTCCATCCGCTCGGCCTCACCGGCATCGGTCGGGGGGCGCGGCGGCGGCAGAGCAGCAATGAAATCGGCGGTCGACTGCAAATCCTGGTCGTTGAGTTCCTTCGCCATCGAATTCATCGGCTCGGCAACGCGCAGACCTTCGCGGAACATGAACAGCTGGATCAGGGTGTAGGGCGAAGGCTGCCCTCCGAGCGAAGGCACTTCAGGGTTTTCGGATTGGCCTGCCGCGCCGTGGCAGGCAAGACAGGGCTCAAGTTGCTCGGGCGGAGCGGCGCCGGCAGTGAAAAGCCCGCCTTCGACGAGCACCGCCGCGATGGCACAGGCTCGGCCGGCGCGCTCCATGCATGGTTCCGCTTAGCGGCGCAAGCTGGCGCGCGGCGGACCGTAGGTTACACGATAGACCGCGCCGTTCCAGTCGTCGGAGACCAGCATCGAGCCGTCCTTCACCAGCTCCATGTCAACCGGCCGGGCGACATATTTGTTGTCCTGCAGAAAGCCGGTAATGAACGGCTCGACCGATTTGACGGTGCCGTCGGGGTTGAGCTTCGCCACGACGATGTCCCCACCAAATTTCTTGGTCTTGTTCCAGGAGCCATGGCGCGCAATGAAAATTGCATTGTTGTAATCTTGCGGGAACATGCGGCCGGTGTAGAAACGCATGCCGAGCGGCGCCGAATGCGGCCCCAGCTGCGCGACCGGCTTGGTGAACTCGTCGCAGCTGCGACCCCAGCCGAACTGCGGGTCGGGGACATCGCCGCCGCCGCAATAGGGATAGCCGAAATTGTCCTGGCCGGGATGGAGGAGCCGGTTGAGCTTGTCGTTAGGTTGGTCCTCCGACAGCCAGTCGCGCTGGTTCTCGGTGAAATAGAGCACTTTCTGAACCGGGTGCCAGTCCATGCCGACGATCTGGCGGACGCCGCGGGCCACCACCTCCATGCCACTGCCATCGAGGTTGATGCGGCGGATCTGGGCATGGGTTGGCGGCGGCATGCAGTTATTGCACGGGGCGCCGATGTTCAAATAGAGCTTGTTATCCGGCCCGACGGTCAGGAATTTCCAGCCGTGCGGCGCGTCGCTCGGCAGATCGTCATAGATGACGGTCGGCTTCGGCGGGTTGTCGAGCTGGCTCTCGACATTGTCGATCTTCGATATCTTGTTGATCTCGGCGATATAGAGCGTGCCGTTGTGAAGGGCGATGCCGTTCGGCGAATTCAGCCCGCTCGCCAGAACCGTGACCTCGCGCTTACCCTCCCGATCGACGATGGCATAAATCTTATCTTGCCGGCGGTTGCTGACGAACACTGTGCCCTTGTCGCCGATCCGCAGCGAGCGAGCGTCGGGGATTCCGCTCGCATAGACCTCGATATGGAAGTTCGCGGGCAATTGCAGCTTGGCCATCGGAAGCCTGTCGGCCGGGGTGGGGATCGGCGAAGGCACCTGGGGCGCCAGGCTCTCGGCTGCCGTGCTCTCCGGCCGGCCCTGCGTCCACGAAGGAGGCGTCTGAGGCTGGCCCGCCGGTGCCGGTTGCGCGGTCAATGCAGGCGCGGAACCTGCCGGCGCCTGTTGGGCGGCAACCGCCCACGGGGCGGCCAGGAGAACCGCCACCGCGAGCAAGAATGGTCGAGAGTGGGACAACAGAGATGACATGGTCTTCCTCCCTACCGGCGCCAGTTGAGCCTTCACCCGAATTTTTGTTGCAGGCGCGGTGGTTCAGTCAACTTCACCAACCGGCAAATTGCAACCTCGCGGCGGGACGTTGCAACCGGACGACCCGCGGTCCCGGTCTCGTCGGCTATTCGGCCGCTTGCGGCATCTGCTTCAAGTCGGTCGCGTAACGCAGATGCACCGGGGCGTTCAGCTCGAACGGGTCTTTCAGCCCAAGCTCCTTGCCGATCTCGCGCATCGCCGGCATGACCTCCTGGCCCAGCAGGCGAATGCAGGTCCGCGCATCTTCGTTGCTGACCGTGCCGTCATTGCCCCAAATGCCGTAAATGCTCGGCCGGGTCTCTTCGAGCACGCGGCGCAATTTGGGGATGACCGTCTTTGGCGTGCCGAAGAAGACGCGCCCGTCGGCAACCTGCTGCTCAAAAGTCGGGCGCCCGCGCGGGTTTTCGGCGCGCCCGACCGCGAACTCGACGAAGTTGCGGCGCAGCGTCGGCGAGAAATAGCCCGACGGGTTCGACCACACCGGGTGCGCCAGGCCGGTGAACTCGCCCTGCATCCACAGGAACTGGCGGGCGTTCTTCTCGGCCTTTTCCTCGCTGTCGGAGACGTGCACCTGCTGCAGGTAGCCGCGGTTCTCGGGGCCCGCCTCGTAGCCGGTCTCGAGCGCGACCTTGTCGTACAGCTCCCAGATCTTCTTGGTCGCCTCAATCGAGGTGTTGAGCGCGATGTAGGGATAGCGCTGCTGCGCCGCCCAGATGATCGTCTCCTGGCTGAGGACACCGGGCACCCAAATGCGCGGATAGGGCTTCTGCAACGGCACCGCCCAAGGGTTGACAACGCGGTGCTGGTAATGGGTGCCCTCCCAACGGAACGGTCCCTGGCGCGTCCAGGCGGCGACGATCAGATCATGCGCCTCCTGGAAGCGCTCGCGGTTGTAGGCCGGATTGACGCCGGCGGCGAGCAACTCCTGTCCACCGCCGCGCACGATGCCGGGGACTAGGCGGCCCTTTGAGATCATGTCGATCATCGCCAATTCCTCGGCGAGCCTGACCGGGTTCTCGGCCAAGGGCAGCGGATTGCCGAGCAAGACGATCTTCGCCTTTTTGGTCACCGCTGCGAGGATCGAGGCAAAGATATTGCATTTTGCCTGCATGCAGAACGGCGCGTTGTGGTGCTCGTTGAGCATGAATCCTTCGACGCCCTGCTCCTCGGCGTAGATGTAATGCTCAAGATATTCGTTATAGAGCCGGCTGCCGGCGACCGGATCGAAATGCTTGTTCGAGAACATCAGCGCCGTGTGGCCGACTTCAAGCCCGATATCGGCCGGGTAGGTCGCCATCGGCTGCTCTGTGAAGTACATGACAAACATGGCTTCCTCCTTGGTCGATCCCGCTAATTCTCGTCGATGAAGCCGGTGACCAGCGTAGCGAGCTCGTCCGGCTGCTCCATCTCGACGCAATGGCCGGCGGCCCGCACGGTAACGAGCCGCGCCTTCGGGAGCAACGCCGCATAGCGCTCCCCGGCGCTCTTCGGCACAACCTTGTCGTCGTCGCCCCACACAACCAGCGCCGGAGCACTCACCCCACCTAACAGATGCGGCAGAGTCGGGTTATACATGTAAGGCTTCCAGGCAATGCGGAAGCTCATCTCGCGGCACAGATCCCATTCGACCAGCTGATCTGTCGTAACATCGCCGTAGATGCGGGCAAACGCCTGCTGGTCGTGAAAGCCGGCCCGGGCGTAGTCGAGATAACTCACGATCGCCTGATCGAGTATGTCGCCTTCGGGTGGCTTGACACCCATCGCTCCGACGAGCGCCAGCCGGTGGAAGTCCCGGGGTGCCATCGTGGCCATCTCGGCCGCGATCCAACCGCCGAAACCAAGGCCGATCAGCGATGCCCGATCGACAGCGAGGAGTGAGAGCAGCGATTGATAAATGACCGCCACGTCACGCACGCTGCGCAGCCACTGCGGTCGTTCAGACCGGCCGTAGCCCGGGTGATGCGGAACGATCACGTCGAAGCGGCGGGCCAAAGCGTCGTAGAAGTCGAGCCGGTTGGGGCTGCCGATGTCGTGGTGCAGGACGAGCACCGGACGTCCGCTGCCGGCCCGTGCGGCATGCAGTTTCACCCCCGCCAGCTCGACTGTCGTCTCGTTCCACCCTGCGCTGGCCACCATCACGACACCTCCTCGAGAGACGCTCAAGCTTAGCGCCTGATCGCCATTGGCCGCAACCGACGCGGATCTAAATCGTAACAACCAGCTACTCGACCCGAAGATAATCCAAACGCGGCAGCGCCTCGCCCCTAAGGAGCAGCCGACAGGATATCGGCCGACCGCCCAGCATGAAGGATGTACGCTTTAGTAAGAATAATTTGATCTTTCGATATCTAGATTTATTTTTTTACGGAATAGCAATATGCTCAGTAGATCATGGAGCAAGCGCTGAACGGTCTCCGATGGCAGCACGAACGCTTCTTAAGGAAATCCGTCGCCGAGCACTTCGTGTCGGTCCTTCGCGGGTTATCGCGTTCTTTGGAACTTGGGAGAGATGCATAGTGCTCTCTGGTGAGCGATGCGGTTTTGGTACTCTTAGAGCGGTTGCTCGAATTTATGTTGCCGCTGCTGGGCCTGTGCAACCGCTCCTACGCTAACACAGCACCGAATGGTTTGAACTGGATGCGGACAGCCCTACATGCGGCTGGTTGCAGACCCGTCGACATTTTCGTCGGACGAGTGATCCCGAGCGGTCTTCGGTATGGAAAGCTGAATGTACCGCGGTCTAATGTGCTGACAGTCACGCAATTCGATCATTCCGCCTGGGTTTACACCGTCCACCGCGACAATGATCCTCGATGTTACGCGCTCCTGATAGGGGTTAACGCGCGAACAGACTCTCCAGTTCTAGTTAAACGCAGCTCCAATGCGCACGGCGAGCCGATCCGTTACATGTCTAGGGAGGAGGCCGCTGTTTCATGGAGACCGAGATCGACGCACTCGTGGCCAGCAAAATTTTTGGTGCGCAGTGAAGATCAGGATTTTGCGTCGGGTCTTGTCTGCGGGATGGGTTTGACTTCAACTGAACGTGTGGGTTTACAGGTCCAAGTTTTTCCGGTCGCGCGCCGGAAGCAGCAGGTCTTCTTCCTTTGCTTCGGCAGCCCACTGCGCATACCGTCTCTGCCGCCCATCGCTCGCAGCCTCGCCGCCCACAGGAAGTCCTGACAATGAAGTCATGACAATAGAGCGAGACCGGTCAAGGGTTGTTGATGGAAAGCAAAAAGAAAACTCGGTCGAATCCGGCAATAGGCGGGAGGAATGCGCCGCGGTGCCGCCTGCAGCGAATGGCTGCGGCCAGCGCCGCACTCGCGATACTCTTCCTCGGGGCTGGGCCTAGTCGAGCAGGAGACCCGGTGATCGACGGTCTGCTGCAAGGCCCGGTCGCCAAAGATTGGGTTACTAACGGCGGAAATCTTACCAACCAACGCTATTCCACCCTAAAGCAGATCAACCGAACAAACGTCAAGCAGCTAAACGGGGCATGGAGGACCCGCCTCAAACGCTCCGGGTTCGGCACCAAGTATTCGGCCGAGGCCACGCCGCTCGTCAAGGACGGAATCATGTATATGGTCACCGGCAATGACGATGTCTTCGCGCTGAATGCAAAGACCGGCGAGATCCTGTGGCAACGCTGGTCGTGGATCGACCAGAGGAGGACGAGCGCTTGCTGTGGCTGGCTGAGTCGCGGGCTGGCGATGGGCGAGGGGATGCTGTTTGTCGGCCAGCTCGACGCCAATGTCGTGGCGCTCGACATCACGACCGGCCGGGAGGTGTGGAAGACGCCAATCGAGGATTGGCGAAGCGGCTACAGCATTACCAGTGCCCCGCTCTATTTCGACGGCATCGTCTATAGCGGAATCTCCGGTGGCGAGCTCGGGATCCGCGGGCGATTGACTGCCTTCGAAGCCAAGTCCGGCAAGATCCTGTGGCAGGCCTTTACGATACCCAGCCCCGGCGAAATCGGCAGCGACAGCTGGCCGGCCGACAACGATGCCTGGACGCGTGGCGGTGCTCCGATCTGGAACACGCCGGCACTCGATCCGCGGCTCGGGCTCATCTATTTTGCGACCGGCAATGGGGGGCCCGACTACGACGGGTCGGTGCGTGAAGGCGACAATTTGTTCACCGCCTCAATCGTGGCACTGAGAGCCAAGACCGGCGATTACGTCTGGCATTTCCAGGAGGTGCATCACGACCTCTGGGACTACGACGCGGCCAGCCCGGTCGTCCTCTTCGACACCATGATCGACGGGCAACCGCGCAAAGCCATCGCAGAGGCCGGCAAGACCGGGTGGGTTTATATCCTCGATCGTACCGACGGGAAGTCGCTGATCGGGATCGACGAGCGCCCGGTACCCCAGGAGCCGCGTCAAAAGACGGCCAAGACACAACCCTACCCGCGCGGCGACGCCACCGTGCCCCAATGCGCCGACCCACAACCCGGGATCAAAACCGGCTGCATCTTTGAGCCTTTCTGGGACGAGCCCGTTGCGCTCCAGCCTTCCGGTCAGGGGGGCACCAACTGGTCGCCGATGCCGTACAGTCCGGACACCGGCTATTTCTATGTGCCCGGGTCAATCCGTACCAGTGTCTTCGAAAGGTTCCCCCGGCAATACCGGCGCGGCCGGATCTATACCAGGGGCTCACAGGAAGCGGCTTCCCGCACGCCGCTCAACGGCACCTTTACCGCGATCGATGGCACCACGAACAAGATCGCCTGGCAGCACAGAATGCCATACCGGATGGGCGGCGGCGGCGGCTCAACGGTAACCGCCGGCGGCCTGCTTCTGCGCGGCGAACCCGACGGTAACTTCGTGGTCCTCGACGCCAAGACGGGCGAAGTGTTGTGGAAGTTCCAGACCGGGTTCGGTGCCGATGCGCCGCCCGTCGTCTACGAGGTGGACGGCGAGCAGTACATCGCGATCGCGACTGGCGGAAATTCGATTCAGCGCAGCGCTACCGGCGATGCTGTTTGGGCCTTCTCGTTAACGGGCAAGCGGGGTCCCTCTTGGTGGCCGCCCCACGCGCCGTCTGCGAGTACAGGACCCAGCATTTGGTGGCGTATCTGGGGTGCGGTTTCCCCTCTGTGGCTGCCCCACGAGGGTGCCGAGCACATCAATGAGCCCCCCGGCCCGGGTGCGCAGGGGGATCGCGGAGATCGTCGGTAACTTCGACACAATTTACGGTGATGCCCATGCCGCAATCTATTTGGTCTAACGGTTGATATCCAAAAAACTGATGACGCCTCCACGCGCCGCAGCTGGCCCTTTTATCGTGCTGTTTCTGGTATTACTTTTTCTTGCAGTCCTTGGACAGTGGTTGACCGGTGTGTACAGTAGCGATCTAAGCCAATGGCCTGACGAGGGGGCTCATTACATAAACGGACTTCTGATTCATGATTATATGATTGACGGCCTTCCTGGTAATCCTTTCAAGTACGCTCTCCAATATTATATTCATTACCCAAGGGTGACTATTGGTCATTGGCCGCCACTGTATTACGTCATCCAGGCCGCGGTCTATTTTATCACAGGTCCGAGCATTCGTGCGGCGCTGTTTTTGCCAGCGGTCTTTGGTGCGGCGATCGCCGCCGTTGTCGGCTGCGTGATCAGCCGGTTCGCAGGATGGGCCGTGGGAGTGCTGGCCGGTATCGCGACGCTGGCCGCTCCGGAAATTTTCATCGGCATGCAGAGCGTCATGCTCGACGTGCCAATCGCCCTTCTGACTTGCACTGCAATGCTGGCTTGGGCGCGCTTCCTTCTGGGCGGAAGCTGGGTTTGGTCCGCGGCCTTTGGGTTGGCAGCGATGGCGGCGATAATGACCAAGGGCAACGGAATTTTCCTCGCCCTCGTCCCGCCGCTTTCGGTAGCTCTGACCGGTCGGTTGCGCCTGCTGTGGAATTGGCGCTTCTGGGTACCGGCGCCTATTGCAGCTGTGCTGACGGTCCCGTGGTACCTGGCTACCTACAAGATTGTTGCTGGCGGGTTTATCTATGTCTGGGGTCGGGAATATATTTCGATGGCGTTGCCGGCTTATACCTCGATATTACTTGACCAAATCAGCATTGTAGGATTCTTATTCGCACTGCTCGGGGCATTTCGAGTCTTGCGTGATCGCGAGGCACACTGGCGCCATGCATTGGGCATATCGGCTATCTGCGTTGTGGCCGCGGGCTTCGCGTTCATCTGCGTCGTACCGGCGGCGATCGAAGGAAGATACCTGGCACCGCTCGTGCCCGCGCTTGTAATTCTGGCCTATTTGGGCGCGGAGTGGGTCGTGAAATGGCAAACTCCAATGATGCGGACGGTCGTTCTAGCCTTGTACTTTCTCACCGTGATCGGCGTTGAGCACGGGTTCTCATCGACCACTTCGCTCGCGATGAATGACGCCGCGAAGGTGATCTTTGCCGAACCTGCGGACAATCCGTTCATTCTTGTTGGTTCTACCACTGCTGGCGAGGGGGCTATCACCGCGGAGGTGGCGACACGCGACCGCAGCCGGCAAAGGTATCTGGTGCGCGGTTTGGGCGTGATCGGCTCGGGCGACTTCATGGGCGCCGATTACCGGCCGCGCTTTGGAAAAGCCGGCGATCTTGCGCAATGGATCGAGCGACACGGCATCGGTTGGGTTGTCATCGACACCTCACCGTCGAGCCTTTCATGGACGCACAACGCACAGCTCCTGCAAATCGCGCGTAGCGACCGCGCTGGCTGGAAACTAGTCGGCAGGTTCCCGAATACAAAAGCCGAGACCCTGGTTTATCAAGTATCGGTGTCGGATGGACAATCTGTCGATCGCGCGGAGCTGCTTTCCGAGCTCAAACCCGCAAGAATGCTCGGTCGTTAATTAACCATGGTGACCGCGGTAGTGTTCAATGCACAATATAACATCTCTGCTCCTGGCTCATTAGCTGAGAGTTGCCGGCTATCAACGTTACAAGATGTTCAGGGCGTTTCTTGGCATCGGGATCACTGCATCAGACACGATCCTTGATGTAGGAGTTACTAGTGGTCGCTCTTACGACCATTCAAATTATTTAGAGTCTTGGTAGTCATATAAATCCAAATCACGGCGGTTGCGATCGACGAAGCTGCCGCCTTTTTGCAAGAGACCTACCCGGGTATTCGATTTGACAAAGACGCTGGTCGATTTCTTCGTTCGCTGATTGCTCCTTCGATTATGTTCAATTTCGGGCCCTTGCAGATGCCCACGGCGATCGCAGCTAGTGTTTGCGACCGGCCAAGCTCCGACCGCAAGAGCAAACTTCTTATTTGACAACGGCCGCTTCTGGAAGCAGGGGCGTCTGCGACATTCGCGCGTAACCGGTGCACAGGACTGTGGCGACGCCCTTTTTCGAGGGTGTCAGGCGGTGAAGAAGCTGTACTCCCGGCACAACTCAGCACAAACGAAACGAGTTGCCGTCCGCCTTGCGTCGAAAACACGTCAAACGAGGCGATGTCTGATTCCGGAATTGACATATACGATAAATAGCGATATAAGCAAACAACGCAAGAACCAAAGTCAGTGGCAAATTTTGCTCGCCAGAGCCGGCGTAGGGATTGACTTAACGTTGAGTTTGATGCGGCACGGAGAAATCTATGGCAATCACAATCAGCAATTTAAAAGTTGTGGAGAATGCGCCAACGGGAATGGTTGTTGGTGTCCTGACCGCAATGGATGACAAGGGCACCGTCATACCGTGCAATTTCATGTTGACGAAGCAAGCCGCCGGTTACTTCAGCATTTCGTCGAACGACCTGGTCACAGCATGGAAAGGATCGATCAAACCGGGTAATTATCCGGTCACGGTTCGAGCCAACGGGATAACCACCAGGTTCGAGGAGCACGCGAAATTTACGATTGAGGTGACGGCAGTCGCGCCGCCGCCTGGTCCCGTACCGACGGGTATCAAGTTTAATCCGGTTAAGACATCGCTGAGCGATAATGCCGTCGCCGGCACCATGGTGGCCAACTTTTCCGTATCGACCTCGGATGGCTCACCATTCTCCGGTACTCTGGGAGGCAGCCCCGCCGACACCGTTGCGATCGCCGGAACCACGCAACTGGTGCTCCAGCGCAGCCTTAACTCGGCGGATGATGGTTTGCAGCAATGGGGGGTTATCGCTAATCAAAATGGCGTGACCGCGTCGGGCTTCATCCAGGTAGAAGTCACCGCCAACGCACCGCCGCCGGCGCCACCGCCGCCGCCACCGCCACCACCGGCACCACCGCCGCCGGCACCGCCGCCGCCGCCGGCACCACCGCCGCCGCCGCCGGCACCACCGCCGCCGCCGCCACCGCCGCCACCACCGGCACCACCGCCGCCGCCACCGCCGCCACCGCCGCCGCCGCCGCCGGCGCCACCACCGCCCGCACCGCCGCCGGCGCCTGGCGGCGTCTTTGTCACCTCGGTCATTCCGGGCGGGGAGAGGAACGACTTTTCCGGCTGGGTCGGCATGAAGATCACCGTCGGCATCAATAACCTTGTCGTCTCGGCGCTCGGCCGCTGGGTCGTCGCCGGAAACAGCCAGACCCATACTGTCAAGATTGTGGCCGCCTCTACCGGGGTGGATCTGCCGGGAGCATCGGCAACAATCAACACGGCGGGGAAGCCCGCCGGCGCGTTTGCATATACCAGTCTCGCCTCACCCGTCACGCTGACGGGCGGCCTATCTTACTACATCGTCAGTTCCGAGACGGCCGATCGAGAACTCCTGGTACCACGACAGCACAATAATCACTACGACAGCCGACGCCTCCGAGACCAATTCGGTCTACAATCCCGGCAGCGCCTACGTGCTCAATCTGGGTGCGGGGCATACTTATGTACCAGTTGATTTCGCCTATGCCGTGGGCTCGGTGGCACCTCCACCTCCACCGCCACCGCCACCGCCACCGCCTCCTCCACCGCCTCCTGTGGGTGTTGGTGGCTTCGTCACGACGGTTCCGTTGCTGTCGGATGAGGCGAGCGTCGGCGCCGGCTTGGTGCTGGGGATGCAGTTTACGGTCGGCCCGTCTAACATCGAGATCGTTAGTCTCGGTAGATGGGTGCAGCCTGGCAATAATCAGACCCATTTGCTGAAGCTCGTCTACCCGTATCCCGACAAGCGGAACGTCCCTAACGGCTTCACGACTATCAACTGTAGCGGCGCTCCGACGAACGCCTTTATTTATGGCGACCTGCTCTATCCGATCGTGCTTCCGGCGGGAGCGACGTATTACTTGGTAAGCGTCGAACTGGGGGTAGATCAGGTCTACTCTGGGACCTCGTTTGGAGTCACGAGCGCCGCGATACTTGATAGCAGCGTCTATGGTCTTCTCGATGGCAGCGGGTACTTCAACACTGGCGTGCCAAACTCGATGTACGGCCCTGTTGATTTCAAATATAGGCTGACTAGCAGCCCAGCGACGCAGTTTCGGGTCGGGAGCTTATATCCGCTGCAGACGTCCGCCTTCCCCAATTCTTGGGCGCGAGTAACCTCGGTCTCATCACCCTCCGGCACCGATATCCTGAACCTTGTCGGCACGGTTGATCTTCGCCTGTATTGGCGTGGTGGTGCACCGGATACGACGTGGTCGGGCGTTCTTCAATACTATTATGATGACGAGATTCCAATAGGGAGTCCGGTGGCGGACTTCGGTACAATCTCTTCGCCGGCATTGTTTATCACGACATGGGACACCACTACCGTCCCAGATGGGACGCATGTCGTTTATGCCCGGTTCATCGATGCAGTTGGTTATTCGGCCTACAATGCCCCTATCATAGGCAATGCGGCCGTCATTCACAACGGCGGCTTCGTGAATGGGGCACAGGATGTTTGGGTGGTTCCTGGACCGCAGAACGAGCACCGATTTGGTGGGATGCCCGACAAGGTCCACTACGCTGGTGTGCCGTGCCCGGTAAACAACAGCTACCTGCCGTACCCTGGCCCCGCGACCGTTCCTCCGGCAACCGCCGATCCGCGCTACATGGGCGCCAACGCGGCGCTGTTGCGCGATTCGAGCCACTTCATCGTCGAGATGAGCAGGGCGGCCTGCGGTGAATGGGAGGGGTTCTACCGCTGGATGTCGATGTCCACCAACGGCTCGGGTGGAGGCATTGGCACTGGTGGCGGGGTCTTCGCGTGGGTGGAGGACGCGCATCGTTCCGGTGTCGGCGTAGACGAGGCAACGTCAAGGAATGCTTTTGTCGCGTTGGGGTATGACGGGCCACGGTTCGACAACTTCATAGCGGCTGGGTTTTCGACGTTTGTCGAGACTCCGAGCGGAGACGGCTGGTACGGCATCGAACTCAGTGGCCGGGTGTTCAAGCTGACCCATGAAGGCGAGGTCACTACCTTGGCGGGTCCAAAGCAGGACCGCACCTCGACCAATCCGCCGTGGTGCGATACCGATACCCACGTCACCCTAGGGCCTGATGAGGCTCTTGAAGACGTGATTACGAATGCCGGGGTGATCGTCGGAACGTTCGATGCAAGCGTGCCGGGGCCAGAATATATGCTCGGCTCGGCCGATCTCTGTATTGATCCGCGAGACACCGATGTCCTTTATATCGCCAGCGAGTACCTGAACTGCATTTTCAAGGTCAATCTCAATTTCTCGCCGGCTCACATCTCGCTTTACGCCGGGACCTATGATGAGCCGGGCTTTCTAAATGTGACCGGCACCGGTGCCACGAATGCTCTTTTTCAGGGACCGACAAGCATTCAGATGGCACCTGACGGCACGATGTATGTCGCCGATTGTGCTGTAGATGGGGTCACCGATGGCAATCAGCTCATCCGCTATGTTACCCCGGATGGGTTGAGCGTAGGCACGCTGTGTGGGCAAGTGGGGTCGCCAACGGCTGCGCAAGCGGCAAATTCGAACTTGGTGCAGACGTACAGCCCGACCAATTTCACTCCCATACCGTTCTCGAGCCCGAATTGTTACATCGTCAACGCAAGGACGATCCGGTTCAATTCGACCGGCACGCAATTGATCCTGCTGGAAAACCAGACTTCTCACGTCCGGAAGATAGATCTGGTCGCGCAGACCGTCACATATATCGGCCGGGGGTGGGATTCTTCGTTGCCACCGAACTATGCCGGCTCCACTCAATGGCAATGGCTCGATGTAGATCGGCGCGGTACATGCGGGCCGGTTGATGATATAATTTTGAACAATCCGACCACGGCGCCCGCCTGCTGGCGCATGTCTTCAGACGGCAGCTATGCTGGCGAGTTCTCGGCCGATGCTTCGACACGTTATCCGGTGCTTATCGGTCGGGGAGACAATGTGGGTAGCGGACATTACGGGTGGTCTATATCTATCGCTGGTACTCAAGGGCGAATGATCACGTCGGGGACGACCAGCACCGCCGGGCACCAGTTCCGCATCGGTCAAGCCACTGGTGGTGATGCGAACCTGTTGGCAAACCCTTCTCCGTTTGACCAGAACATTTCGGATCGTGGTATCTATACCGTAACATTTGGCTCATCGGGAGAATGGCCGATAAATTGTCGGCCGTCATTCTACTCCCTGTTCAGCCGCACGGGCATGAACCAGAACGGCACGCCGACTTTTGACGATCTGAATGCCACCTATCCTACCGACGATGTATTTGCCACTTTTCTACAATCGGGCGCAGGAGGCATAGCGCCGCGTCCGGAGCTGACCGGCAAACAACTGCGTGACCTGATATACTACATCAGGCGGTACAGCTTCGCCGGCAGCTACCCAAACCCGGTGTCGCCGGGGCCTGACGATCCGCTTGATGGGCTCGCTTACCCGGTCGTCCTGTCCTGCACCGCGACGAGACTCAGCCCGACGTCGATACAAGTGAATTGGACGACGGATCGGCCGACGATTGGAATGGCCGTGGCGTGCACCGATGTGCAGTTCACCTACGGCGCTACCGACGGTGCCTACAACAAATTCTCGCCGATCGAGCCTCTGACTGCCAGCACGTACACGACCTCTCATTCGGCAGTAATCACCGGGTTGTCTCCTAATCATCCGATCCACTACTCGGCACAAGTGAAGGACATTCACGGCGGCTTCGGGTATGCGGCGGATAATGTGCTTGCTCCCGCCGTCTCGTCGGATGGCTCGTTTATAACCAATGGCACCGGGACGCTGCTCACGGCACACGGTCTCTGGTCCTTTGGCTCGCTGTACGCTCCGACGCCGGCCTGGGGGATCGGGCCGTTTTACCAAGTGCTGTTGAACGGGCAGGCGGCCGGACCCTCGCAAATCTTTGGCGGCTGGCAGAAGCTGATCGTGAATTTCGGCGGAAACATGTACGGGCTGACTTTTGATCATGTCTGGTATCAATGGGTGGGCGGTCAATGGCAGCCCAACTTCGGGGCCGATGCGGCATCCGGGCCTGCCTCGATGCCGACGCCGCCCGCGTTGCCGACAACTTTTTCCGGGCCATATATACCATCGCCTGACGGCACGGCGATCTCCGGCGGAACCGGGAGCTTAACCACGCTTGATGGTGTCTGGACATTCGGCAGCGCGAACGGCGGTGGCTGGAACCTGGTGCTCAACGGGCAGACCATGTGGCTCAGCAACAGCGGCACTCCCGGTGTGCCGATCGCCGTGACCCACCTGCAGGTGAGCTCGCACGGGCATCTGTTCTATCAGACGGTAGATTCGGCGTGGCACGTATGGGCTGGAACTCAGCCAAACAACTCCGCATTAGGAGCTGTCGGGTCACCGATCCCGGTAGGGATGGTGTTTTCCCCATCGCTGGCTACAATACACAGCGGAGCCGCTGCCGGGACAGTCATAACCACGGTCTCGGTAATCATGAACGACGGAACGTCCTTTGCCGGTTCTCTCTCGGTCGGGCTTGATATGAGTGGTACTCAAACTGCTGTCGCGTCCGGCTTGCGAGTGGTAAAGAACATGTCGTCAATTCCTGTGATGCCGAGCATCTTTCCGGTTACGGCGACGCAGAACGGCAGCAGTTTTACTGCAGCGTTTGACATGCAGGTTGTCCTATGATCTGGATGCCCTGTCCGAAGTGCTCTAGCAAATGGTCATTTTTTATAGGGCTCACTGACGACAGGATCGGATCAAAACGGCAGCGCCACCGTGGCAGTCTCGGCATCAATCTGGTGACAGCAGAGACGCCGCTGCCAGCACGGCTGCCGTCGGTCCTCGGCGTCACCGCAAGCCAGAATGGCAGCACTTACTCCGCTTCGATCGACATGCGGGTTAAATGACGAGCAGAAGTGCGGCTGCCGGGCTTAGCGAGTAGGCCACAGCGTCCATACGGTTCCTGGTGGAAGGGGATGAATCTTCGGCCTGGCTCTGAGCATTAATGACTACTATGGCGGGACATTCCCCTCGCTAGGCCCGATGAACGTAGTGTTCGCGCAGAATGTCCAAAAGAAAGATGCCTAGCCAATTTCGCCAACTTGTGCACGGCGCCGATTACCTCGGCGCCGTTTGCTTCGCGGAGATCGGTCGAAAATGTGCGCACGAACAGACGCGACGCAAGAGTCACCCGGCAGGTGGTGCCGTTCGCCCATCTTAGTCAGCGGGGCATCGCGATTTTGGGCACCGGATCATCTGTTCGCGCATCGGCATACCTTTCCTACTGTCGCCGCCAACGATCCAGCGATGCCTCAGCCTGTAAATCACCTGCAAAAGCAGGCAGGGCCGAAATGCAGGGCGGACGTGCCGGCAAATGCCGACGGACACGAACCCAAAGCCGGCATTGGCTTCTGGATGGCATTCTACAATCTCCAGCGCCCACGTCAGGCACGGGCGAACCGGGCACCCATGGCGGTCTGGCGCAATGGCATCACCGGCGCACTTGGAGAGATGGCTGTGGATACGACGCTGCACTTGGACAATGCCGCCGCGGTGCCCACATACCCACAGCCGCAACAGCAACCACAACTTGTTCTGATTCGATGATTTGAGAACGACGGAGCGGCCCATCTCCCACTGAGAGACCGCCCCAAATGGTCCTCGTGGCCGGGTTCAGCTCATCTGTGCCTTGCCGATCACTTATGAGGCGCTAGAATACGTTTTAACCGGGATCTTTATTGGAGCTGTTAGATTGGGCGGGTCGGTACGAGGATCGCTTCATGTCGGAGTTGATGCTAGGTGTCTAAACGCACGCCGTCCGTGGGGAGGAGGAAACTACCTTTCCGGTATAGCATCGGAGCTCGCTCGTTCCGGCGAAGTGGATTGGAGCTTCTTTTCCAACCGACCCGACTTGCCGTTTCACACGCCTCCTGATGCTGATGATCGCCCGGTTTACCTGCTCGATTGTCCGGGCCACCGCTTTCAGATTTGGGAGCAAGTTGTGCTCCCGGCGCAGGCGCGATACCGGGGAGTTGATGTTCTGCACTGCCCGTTTAGCTCGCTTCCGTTGTGGCAGCCGGTTCCGACTGTAGTGACACTTCACGATACGATCGAGTGGGACGATGATACGCTGCCGCGCAACTCCTATATGGACCGCTTACTGCCCCGGGCATTTGCGAAATGCGCCGCTGTGGTAACGCCGAGCAATCATTCGCGAGACGATATTCTGCGCCGCTGGCCCGACATGTCTGACAAGGTATTTGTGGTGCCCCACGGTATCGACAAACGCTTCTTGGATATTGCCCCTGAGCAGCTAACGCCAGACCTGATGGCGCTAGGCGTCAGGGAACCATACTTGGTCTATTTCGGTGGGGAGTTCGCGAGAAAGCGGTTGGACTGGACGATCGACACTTTCGAAGCGATAGAAGATCCGGAGCTGTTGCTGGTCATCTGCGGCTTACCAGAGGAACGCCATACCGATTTTATCACAAAACTGCGGCCGGAAACGCGCGGTCGGGTTCGCTTGTTGCCCTATATTCCGACCGATTCGATGGCTCGGCTCTTTCAAAATGCCGCGGCAATTCTCTATCCGACGCTTTATGAGGGTTTCGGCTTCCCTGCTCTCGAGGCGCAGGCCGTTGGAACGCCGGTCCTATTCAGCCCAATCAGCAGCTTGCAGGAACTCTCGGGACCGGGCGCGAGATTGCTTGCGCCTAACGACCGTTCTGGTTGGATTGAGCTGTGCACCAAGCTGGTAGCCGAAGGTCGCGAGCAACGCGTACCGGATAACAACGCGCGTCGCTGGGCAAGACGTTTTTCATGGGAGGAAGCCGCGCGACGACACCTCCAAGTATATGAAACCGCGGCCGCGGAGCGGGCATGTGTGCGGAGAGGGTGGCGACGTGCCGGTTAGCGAAACACGTGTGGTCCCAGGCGACCATTTCATCCGCCCGGCCCGGCTGCTTCGGAACAATAAACATCCTCCCAGGTTCCCCAAATTCTTGGTTGCGGCTTGCACACGCTCCCGATGTACCAGGTTTCATCAATGCGCGCCGTCGACGCCTTGGTCGAAACTTGCCTGGTACATCACCAGGTTGCTGCGATATTGCAATGTATTCCGGCAGGCTACCAAGACTATATCATTATCCAACGCGGCTGTAGGCTTTGAAACAAGATTCCGCACGCTCGTCCCAGAGCGTCCGGGGTTTCATTAGATAAAGCGGGATACTATCAATTGCATATTATTATAGAAAAAATTGCTCGTTTCGCTCGGAAACGACTACCTGATCAGTGGGCTGCAATCAGGGCAACGCTTGCCGAACGCCGACGCGACGGGCTCCTTACCAGCGTACATGCCCCGCCGAGAGTATTACAAGCAGGCGAAAAGATCTACATCGCGCATCGGCCAGACTCTGATGTTTTCTATAAGTGTCACCCTGAGATCGGGCAGCTCTCGGAACTGTGGATCAAGAACAACATTATTATAAACGCCAGCGATCTCCCAAGACTATACGCGTTGATTTTCAACATTAAACAGATATTCGATGAGAATATCATGGGAGATATGGCAGAGTTGGGCGTTTATCGGGGAAACTCAGCGGCCGTACTCGCTTATTATGCTCGCATATATCATAGAAAGGTTTTGCTGTTTGATACCTTCGAGGGATTTGACCAACGCGATCTTGTTGGTATCGATGAGTCAAAAGCGAACGAATTCAATGACACGTCTCTAGATCACGTACGAGACCTCGTCGGGGACAAAGACGTGAGATTTGTGCGGGGTCGGTTTCCACAATCCATTCCGCCTGACCTTTACGCGTCGCAGTTCTGTCTTGCCCACATCGACTGCGATCTTTATGAGCCCGCAAAGGCAGGCTTGGAGTTCTTTTATCCCCGGTTGTCGCCGGGAGGTCTCCTTATCGTGCACGACTATGCCAATCCGCATTGGGATGGGATCAAGCGTGCGGTGGACGAGTATTGCCGAGAGATACCGGAAAGGCCCGTCGTTCTTGGCGACAAATCAGGAACCGTAATGATACGCAAGTGCACTATAGCGTGATCGCCTCGGGCAGGAAATAAACTCGCAATTTGGCGGCTGGATATTTGGTGGGAGGCGTATTCCATTCGCCAGTATGCGGTTTCCGCGATCAGGGGCACCCCCTCCTCCGCAGGCTAAGCTCTTGACCACCGCCAGCGCCACCTTCGCCTTGAACCCTGCATTGTGCTGCTTCCGCGTTCGCTTCGTATCCCGCACCTGCGCCACCGACGCCTTCCAGGGGCAGAGCTGCACCTCAACCTACTGTCTCACGTTCGGGGTCCAGCTCGATCTCCGGTATGTAATAACTCGTGCTGCCGAACCCTGCAGTGCCAGGGTAACCATCCTGGGTCAGCTGACTCAAGTTGCAACACAAGAGGCAGGTTTCTGGTTTCAGCGCAAGGAAACCGGCGGTAGATCGATCGCGCGACGGTGCTCAATTTCTCGCCGAATCCCGGCACGTGTCACTTCCGCTTTTTTCGCCTACTCCCAATAGGCCTGCACGATCGCGTTGTCGTCACCGAGGATCAGGTTGAGTCGGTTCGGATTGTGGGTGATCCCGCGGATGCCACGTGTCGGGACGATCCAGCGCAGTATCTTGGGCAGGTCCTCCTGACGCATGATGCCGGGTTGCCCGGCCGCAGCTTGGCCGCGTTCGGCAAACTTCTTGCCGATACAGTCCTTGCAGCTGTCTGTGGTAACACTAGCCTGCTTGGCGCCGGGGAGCGGTTTGACCTCGATCGTGTTCTCTGACGCGCGGACGCGGACCCCCTTGAACGGGTGAGCCTCTTCCAGCGCGAAGACCGCCCCGATCGGAACGAATCCCTCGGCAGGCTGGGATTGCACCGGCGCCGTCGCAATAAATTGTAGATCAAGGACTTCGTCGAAGGCCTTGCCCCAAAATGTCGGGACCAGTTGTGGCGCGCTCCACCCTTGGGAGCTGGTCAGCCCCGTCACCCGCACAATGTCGAGTTGGGGCTCGGTGCTAGTTCGTAAGACCTCGACACCAGTCACGTACAGCACTGGCAGCTCTGATGCTGTGGCTGTCTCAGGACCCGTGGCGGGGATTGCCGACGGCGCAGACCCGGGAGAGTAATGGGGGAACTGCCCGTCGGCGCTCGGCGGCGGCGGGTTAGTCTGCGCCACAGCGAGCCCAATCATGCATCCGGGCATCGCGGCCGCGATGGCGAATGCGGCCAGGCGGCGGTATGTTTTGGCCATCCTCTCCTCCGAATTGACTGAACTCATCCGCAAAGCTTGGCGCGAGAAACGGCTTCTAGGCAGCTGCTCGTTGGCGGCACGCACTCCAGCGCATCGAGAACAAGATCGGTCGCTCGCATCTTGGTCAAACGACAATAGGTCGTCTCAGTACTAGCAAAGCTCCCGTTTTCGGCGAGCTTGTTGATGGGCTCGCCGCCCCCGCAAACAGTGAAATACTCGCAGCGCTCCCGGCACATCTCGACGCCCTCCCGAATGTCGGCAAGCATCCTGGCGAAATTGGAACGTCGCGGCAAATCGACGAGATCGTCGCGATTGATGTTGCCCAGGAAAAAATCTCTATAATCCGGGTTCTTCATACCGAGCAACTCGGGCGAAAAAGTCGAGATGTTGCCGGCCCAATCCATGCTGGTAATTGCGAAGGGTTCGACCAGCTGGTTACTGAAAGGCGCATTCGCAGGGCGAATGACTTGTTGTACTGCATGCTCGATTTCACGAATGAAGCTGATCTTGCCGGGAGCTGCAGCGGACAGCCGCCAGAATTCGCTCAAAAACCGGTAATAGGCAGCCTCGACCCCGATTTTGGCGAAGGATCGTGAGACGTAGTCACCCTCGGATTCTTCGACATTGAAGCACACCCGGTCGATCCCTTCCGCGACGTAGAAATCAAACATTTTTCGGGGTGCCGCCATGCTCTCCGCCGATAGAACCGAGATAACGTGGAATGGAACCTCGCACCGGCGCAGCAGGCGGATGCCGGCGATTGTCCTGTCGAAAGTCCCGCGACCCGAGCGGGTCAGCCGGTTGCGATCATGAAACTGTCTGGGGCCGTCGATGCTGACCCCGAGATTGACATGCTCCTCGACGAAGAATGTGCACCAGGCTTCGTCGATCAACGTTCCGTTGGTCTGAAACGAATGCGCGACCGCTAAGTCTGCTGGCCTCAGCCGATCGATCATGCGGAAAGCATCCCGGTAGAACGCGATCGGCAGCACCATTGGCTCGCCGGCATGCCAGACAACCGAGAGGCATTCGCCGAGCCAGCGCGAAGCGAAGATCTGGGAGAAAAGATTGAAGAGTGTTTCTTTGGCGACGACCGCTTTCGAATTGCGATCAGGAAGATAACAATATCGGCAATCTATGTTGCAGAATGGGGTAGGCTGGACGACCAGCAGCTCTATTCGGGGCACGCAGTGGCTCGCTGTGCCATCCCGATGAACCGGCCTACCAATTACGCCACCAATTGTTCCAATTGTTCCAATTGCGCCAATTGTTCCAGTTCGGCCAACCCCAACCGGGACGCCCCCACCCCCAATTGTGCCACCAGTTTCCCCAGGCGAGCTGGAGGTTGGCGTCGTCTTGCTTCGCCGGCCCGCCCTGGGCCTCGGCAATGTCGGAGACCGCTTCGCGAATGGCGGCAAGCCGCTCGGAGATCCCGGCTTGGCCCGCCGCTGAAGGATGCTGTCCGGCCGGATGATCGGCGCCCGCGCTCGGTGCCACTGCACCGAGCAAGAGCGAGATGCCAGCCGCTCCGGCGGGAACGATCCCGGACAAGGTCCGACAGTATTTCTGCCGCAGCGACATCAGATTCCCCTTTATCGACTACCGGTTATCGCCGATGCGTCTATAACAAAGCGTGGTCATCGGGGTCAAACCCACCTGAACCCACCTGCCGACTACACGTCTGGCGTCGCACGGCATCGTGGAGCCGAGGAGCGGTGAGAACTCCTAACGCGCCTGCAGAAAGGATTTCAGACGGGATGTCGAGATACTTCAACCGAAGCGACATCAAGTCTTCCCCTTCCTGGCGCGCTCCAAGCCAAACGAAGCCGAAGTTTGTGGGCAGACACCTTACAAACCTTTAAATATGCGTGATCAAGCTGCTCGGCCACTCACCCATGGCGGCGAGCTTTCAAGGATCCGGACAAATACCGGGCAGTCGGGCGCGTGGGCGCCAGGCAGATAGCCGATGCTCATCAGAAATTCGCCGACAATCTGGCTGCCGGTAAAGCGAAATGTCCGGCGGAAGAGCTGTGTCCACGCCTCCGGCGAGCGCGGATGATTCGCCGCGAGCCAAAGCGCAAATGACCCGTGCGAGGCGCGAAGCACCTGAATTCGCTGTGCATTCTCCCTAGCCGCTTCGATTTTAAGGCGATTGCGGATGATCCCCGGGTCGGCAAGCAGCCGTTCGGTCTCCGCCGCGCCGAAGGCGGCGACTCGATCGACCGTGAAGTCGGCATAGGCGGCACGAAACCCCGCGCGCTTCCTGAGAATCGTCGCCCATGACAGGCCCGCCTGATTGATCTCGAGCATCAACCGCTCGAACAGCACGTTTTCGTCCTCGGTCGGAAAGCCGTACTCGGTATCGTGATACTGCCCGTGAACGGGATCCCCGGGCGCCATCCGGCAGTAGGCGGCACTCACCTCAGGGCTCGCGGAAACTGAGCCACGGCGACATCACCACAGCATAGATAACCAGCCAAACAATTGCGGATACTGCGGTCGTGACCGCCATCTTCAGCAGCAACCGCGGACGAGGCGGCGCCCCGGCCGCATAACCCGGGTCGTCGGGGTCGGCCGGGGTTACCCACAGCGGCAGCACGGCAAACAGGATGACCCACCAGGTCAGGAAATAAACGACGATCCCGGTGACCCAACCCATGACAGAACCTGCTGAACCTCCGCCAGCTCACGCCTCTTCGAGCTCGATCAGGGTCCCGCAGAAATCCTTGGGATGGAGGAAGAGAACGGGCTTGTCATGAGCTCCCAGCCGCGGCTCGCCGTCACCGAGCACTCGGGCGCCTTCGGCGACCAACCGATCGCGCGCGGCGAGGATGTCGTCGACCTCGTAACAGAGGTGGTGCATGCCGCCTTCGGGATGGCGTTCGAGAAAACCGCGCACCTGGGAATTGGCGCCGAGCGGTTCGAGCAGCTCGATCCGCGTGTTCGGCAGCTCGACAAACACCACCGTTACGCCGTGCGCCGGCAATGTCCGCGGCACGGAGACCTGGGCCCCGAACACGTCCCGATAAAGCTCTCTCGCTACCGCGACATCAGGAACGACAATGGCCACATGGTTGAGCCTTCCGATCATCTCATCTGCATAAGCCAAGGCCTGCCCCATCGGCAAGTGGGGTAGGGGCCGAGTGGGTCGATGGGCGCTCTCGCTGCTTTTTGCTGTTTCTGCAGGAAATTATCAGCGAGCATTGATTCGTACCCCGCGGAAACCCTCGAGAGTCGTCCATTCAGAGGGAAGCGGAACAGCGGATTTTCCGGCGTTTGCGGAATACGCATCCTTGCGATGGTAAATTCTTAACGAAGTTAAACGTGCTAATATAACATATTGCGAATCGTTTGTCAAATATGAAATACAACCCAGACAGAAGGCCGCACCTCGCCAACGGCAGGCCGAGGACTGGCAACGTGTGGAGGCGATGTTGCAAGAACCGGAGGGCCGACGCGATCCTGGCGGGCGGGTCTAGGGGCCCTTTGCGCGTGCGCGGCGGCGCTGCCGCTACGTCATCAGCTGGCGGATATGGGCTGGGCGACGCGATGGGCGACGAACCGGTCGATCGCTTCGAGCCAGCGGTTGCGGATCGGGTCGCGTTCAAGGAAGGGTTCATGTTTCGAATCCGGGAACTCGACCAGGGTGCAGTCGGGCAGCAACTGGGCGGCACGGCGATGTGCCTCGGGAATCACGAAAGTCTCCAGTCCCGCGCTGGCGAGCAGAATCGGCGTGTCGATCCCGCTAAGAAACTCCTTCCTGCCGATCCGCCCGGCAACGCGGAGCGCCGCGTGGAGCCAGCCCCAGGTCGGTTGGTCGGTGCGCAGCCCCGGACAGGCAGCAAACCAGGCGTATTGCAGCCGGCAACGTTCGGGATCACTCGAGACGCGGCTGAGCTCGGGCGACGGAACCCGGTCGGGCCGCCAAGCGCTTGCTCCCGGGAGGAAGCAGGTTCCAAGGCCGGCAATGCGCGCGAAGCCGGTGAGGCAGCGCACGAGGGCGGGCGGCATTCCGCCGGTGCGAATCGCGAGCATCGGCGCCGAGAGGATCGCCGCATCAAAGAGACCGGGGTAACGCCGCAGGCAGAGCAGCGCGATAGCACCGCCCATCGAATGGCCGATCAGCAGGCGTGGCCGGCCGCCCGCCGGCAATGCCCGGGCAAACAGCGCGAGTTCGCCTACGTCACGCTCGAAGCGTCGGGGGCGTGGCCGGCTCGGAAGACGTCTCGGGCGCGCCGAGCCGCCCTGCCCACGCCAGTCAAGACACCAAACCGAGAGGCCGCGAGCGGCTAGGTCGGCGATCGTCTCAAAGTATTTTTCGACAAATTCGGAAAAGCCGCCGACCATTACGCAGTCCGCGCGGGGCCGGTCGGCCGGCAAGTGACCCCAACGCAAACGCACCCCATCGGCCGCGGCAAAGCTGCCCCAGGCGAACCCTGGCGGCTCGAGGAAACGAGCCGGCAATGATGGGGGCTCGACGGCACCGGTATCAGCCGCCAAGGCCGGTTCAGAATAATGCAGCAAAACGCACTGTATCCTCTTCGGCCTGCTCGGCCGCCCGGCACCGTGACCAACGGCGCGCGTGTTTCTCGCATCACGCGAGAGCTGACCTCTCCTCTACCTGAAAATTCAGGCGGGATTCAGGCCAGAGCCCAAGCTAGAGTTTTTTGTCGATTAACCACGTGGTCCAAACCCGGCGGCGCCAGCCACCGGCAAGCGGGTATGCGTCATATTGCGCCTACATTTGGTTAAACGCGTGCGCGTGCGGTGCCCGCGACCCCTTTCCTCGACATCGCGCGAAATTCGTATTACAAACTAGAGCATACTTGCGATATTGTCAACACCGTAAGCCGGGCCAACCCGCGACGATCCGGCATGACCTGGCCGGAACGCCTCAGGCCGGCGCCGGAGCACCCTCGGTGACGGTTTCAAGCTGGCCGACGGTCTCGCGGCCGAACAGCAACGGAATAAAGGCGCCTATCGTCACGGCCACCAATATCGTGCCGAAGAATATCGTCGCCGAGCCGGTGTGCGGTGCCATCAGGAAGGGCGCCAGCACTCCAGAAAAGACCCGACCGGTCAACTCGCCAAAGGCGTGCCCGCGCCCGCGCAATGCCGTCGGGAACTGCTCGGCGAGGTAAATCCGGAAGGCGGTCGCGGCCGACAGCGTAGTAAAACCAGTCATCAGCGCGCCGGCGATCATCATCCCCGTCGCGTAGGGTCCTCCCCGGTGTGCCATCATCATCAGGAAAAGGCCCGGCACCGAGCCGGCCAGCGCATAGAATATCATCCAGCGTCGCCCGATGATCTCCATCAGGAACCCGGTGAAGCCCTTTCCCGGTATGCTCGCGGTGAAGACGAGCGTACTCACGCCAAAGCTCAAGGCGACGGCAGCGCCCTGATCGACCAATGCCTTCGGCAGCAGGACCGAGATCAGAAAAAAAGCAGTGCCGCAGAAGACATAGCTAGAGATCCCGATCGCCGTCCAGCGCAGTTGGCCGCGACGGAACAACGCCCGATAAGGTGGCAACTCTTCGCGCACCATTTGCCCATTGTCGCCGAACGCGGCCGGCGCTAGTGCACTGAGTCAAACGGATGGTACAGGGCAGCGGTCGAGTTTGGCCAGAATGGCCTCGGCCGATTTGGTCCAGACGAAGGGTTTGGGGCTGGCGTTGTGCTGGGCGAGATAAGCTTTGATGGCGGCCTGCAGGTCGGCAATCGAGCGGAAAACGCCGCGGCGGATGCGCTGCCGGGTCATCTTGGAAAAGAAGTTCTCGACGGCGTTGAGCCAGGAGGCCGAGGTCGGGGTGAAGTGGAAGGTCCAACGCGGATGACGCGCCAGCCAGGCCAGCACCTTGGGATGCTTGTGGGTGGCATAGTTGTCGAGCACGGTGTGGATCACCTTGCCAGCCGGGACCTGGCGCTCGACGGCATTGAGGAAGCGGATGAATTCGAGGTGGCGATGGCGCTGCATGCAGCGGCCAATCACGGTGCCGTCGAGCACGCTGAGCGCGGCGAACAGGGTGGTGGTGCCGTGCCGCTTGTAATCGTGCGTCATGGTCTGGCAGCGGCCCGGCTTGATCGGCAGTCCGGGTTGGGTGCGGTCCAGGGCCTGGATCTGGCTCTTCTCATCAATCGACAACACGACCGCATGGGCCGGCGGATCGACGTAGAGCCCGACGATGTCGGTGAGCTTGGTCGCAAAGCTGGGATCGCGCGAGCGCTTGAAGGTGCGCAGCCGGTGCGGCTGCAGTTTGTGTGCCCGCCAGATGCGCTGCACCGAACCCACCGAGATGCCGATCGCCTTGGCCATTGCCCGGCCGGTCCAGTGGGTCGCCTCGTGCGGTGGCTCAGTGCACGTCAGCGCCACCACCCGTGCCGTGGTTTCCGCCACGATCGGCGCCTTGCCGGGCTTGCGGGTCTTGTCGCGCAGCAAACCCTCGACCCCGCTCTCGGCAAAGCGTTGTTGCCACCGCCACACCGTCGGTCGGCTGACGCCGATACTGTGCGCCACCTGCTGCACCGAGTGCCGATCTGCCGAGGCGAGCACCATGTGCGCCCGCTCCACATGTTTGCGCGGCCGATTGCGGTCGGCCACGATCGCCGCCAGCTGCTCGCGCTCCGCAGTGCTCAAAACCACACATACTTGCTGTGCCATGGTCCATCCCCAAAGCCATGGTCCAGTATCGCATATCCCAATGCGTTTGTGAATCCTCTGAATGAGTCTAAGCACTAGCGGCGGAACCCGATTGCCGGCCCGATGGATCATCCGGTTGACGGTGGCGACTGCCGCCGCAACGTGGCCTCTGCGCAAATGCCAGCGCGGGCTTTCCGGGATCAAGAAATAGATCAACGCCGGCACGACGAAGAAGGCAAGCCCACCGGGCAGCGCCATCAGCCGGAAGGCGTTCGGGTTGCCGGCGAGCAGAAAGCCGACGAACGGGAGCAATGCGAACGAGCACGCCAGCGCCATCTCGTAGACGGCAGCAAAGGTGCGCCGATGCCGCGCCGGCATCAGCTCGGCGGCGATCGGAAAGGGTGCGAAGACCGCAAAGCCGCCCGCGAGGCCGGTCAAGAGACGCACGATGATCAGCTGCTCGCCGGTCTGCGCCAAGGCGAGCAGCAACGTGAAGAAGGTTATCCCGGCCACCCCGATCAGCATGATGGTCTTGCGGCTGTAATGGTCGGAGATCGCCGAGGCGATGAAGCCGCCGACGACGATCATCATCGTCGACGCGATCGCGAGAAAGCGAACCTGCTCGGGGGTCAGATGCAGCGGCTGCTTCGCCCAACCGTCAAAAGAGCGACAGCCGATGCCGCCGTTATCGAGATCGCACGCATATCAGGACCTCACCGATTAGTGAACCTGTCCTTACAACATCGCCCAACCCGGCGGGGTTCCATGTATCGGTGCGGGGAACAACCCAAATCCAACTTGAATGACAGTCGCCGTAGGGCGGGTGGAGCACCGTGGCTGGGCAAGGATTGAAATTAAGGCTGCAGAACGGCTTGCGATCTTCGAGACGCGCTCTCCGGACGCTCCTCAGAACTTACCAGGAGAGGCGCAGGAGAGCCTCTTGCGTTATGCATGAAATGAACAGGGTAGTAAAATTATAGCACAATTCTGCGCTTGAGCGGGATGGCGCTTGCGATCAGCGTCGGGTTGTGACAACCAGACATCGATCAATCCCACGATGGACCAATCCCACGATGACGGAGTCCTCTCGCGATGCCGCGCTATGATTTCGACATGTTCACCATTGGAGCCGGCTCGGGCGGCGTCGCCAGCTCGCGCCGCGCCGGCGCCTACGGCGCGCGCGTGGCGATCTGCGAGGAGCTGCGGATAGGCGGCACCTGCGTGCTGCGCGGCTGCGTGCCGAAGAAGCTCCTCGTCTACGGCGCGCAATTCGCCGACGCTTTTGCCGACGCAGAGGGGTTCGGCTGGACCGTGCCGCCTCCCGATTTCGACTGGCCCAAGCTGATTGCCGCCAAGGACAAGGAGATCGGGCGGCTGTCGCAGATCTACATCAACATGCTGAACAACGCGCATGTCGAGATCATCGAGGCGCGCGGCGTAGTCGTCGACCCGCACACGGTCGAGGTCAACGGCCGGCATTACACCGCCGAGAACATCCTCGTCGCGGTCGGGGGCTGGCCTGAGACCCCGCAAATCCCCGGCATCGAGCACGTGATCTCGTCGAACGAGGCGCTCGACCTGCCCGCCCTACCGAAGCGGATCGTCATTGTCGGCGGCGGCTATATCGCGGTCGAGTTCGCCGGCATCTTCAACGGGCTCGGCAGCGAGGTCGTCGAGATCATCCGGCGCCAAGATGTATTGCGCGGGTTCGACCAGGACATCCGCATCTACCTCGGCGAGGAGATGCGCAGGCGCGGCATCGACATCCGCGGCGGCACCCAGGTCGCGCGCATCGACAAGAACCCCGGCGGCTATACTGTGACGACGACGGCCGGCGACAGGATCGAGACCGATCTCGTCATGTATGCGACCGGCCGCGCGCCCAATACCCAGGGGCTCGGGCTCGCCGAAATCGGGGTCGAGCTCACTGAGAATGGTGCGGTCGTCGTCGATGAATGGCAGCGCTCGCCGAAGGTGCAGAGCATCTACGCGGTCGGCGACGTCACCGACCGGATCAACCTGACCCCGGTGGCGATCGCCGAGGGCCGCGCCATCGCCGAGACGCTCTATAACAACAATCCGATCAGGATGGACCACGCCGACGTGCCGTCCGCCGTCTTCAGCAACCCGCCGATCGGCGTGGTCGGACTGACCGAGGACGACGCGAGGCGGCAATACGGCGAGGTCGATGTCTATCAATCGCGCTTCCGCCCGATGAAATACACCCTCTCGGGGCGCGAGGAGCGCACCTTCCTCAAGCTCGTGGTCGACGCCAAGAGCCAGCAGGTGGTCGGCTGCCATATGCTCGGCCAGGACGCGCCCGAGATCATCCAGGGACTGGCGATCGCGGTCAAATGCGGTGCCACCAAGCAGCAATTCGACCAAACCGTCGGCATCCACCCGAGCGCCGCGGAGGAATTCGTCACCCTGCGCGACAAATACGTGCGCCCGCCGGAAAAGGCCGCGGCTGAGTAAGAACGCCGAACGATCTTGTGTTCCCTCAGACCGGGCTCATTTTCTAAGCATAGTATCAATAACGGTCCGAAAAATGTCCGACATTTTGGATACATCGCGGTTTGCTTTGCCCTCGGGTGCATTGATCAATGCGTTCGAAGCTGATGGCGACGCTAAGTCACGATCCCAGTTATTGGAACGCGTGCGAAAATACGTAGAGAAAGGCCGAGCCACTCAGAAAGAATGGGCAAGCGCCTTTGACGGTCTTTATGAGGAAGCGTTGAGCACCGACGTTTCGGCGCCGTCCCTAATGTGTTGGTCCGCGGCTTTGTTGGAACGAGAACGAGCAGCTCTTGAGCGGCTCTATCCTTTCTTAGAGCACATTCAGCGTCAGCGAGTTGCATTGGGCGACGGAGCCGACCCGGAAGTCGTGGCGCTTTACCAAGAAATATTGGACTTCATTTTTGGATGGGTCGCGCCTTACCAGAGGCTATCCAGTCAGTTGCTCGATCTAGCAGCCGCGCGCCGATCAGAGGCGGCGAAGGTCTTGCGCGCCAAACCGGTCCACGGGGAAGTCGACCACGAGGCGCTAAGTCGCGAGTTCATCGCACGGTTTCCAAAGCTGCGGGCGTCCCTTGCCAAATGAGCCGCGGTGGCTGCCGATAGAGGCAGTTATCGAACACAATCGGCTCGAAGTGGAGGAAACGGGGGAACGGCACTTCCTTCGCGACCGGGGATCGCTCGAGAGCGCGTTGGCCCGCCCACAGAACGCGTTCGCTTACGGTGAAGAGGACGTCGTTGTCCTTGCGGTCAGGCTGCTTGCCGGTGTTGCATTCGCCCATGCGTTCGAACAGGGGAACAAGCGCACCGCCTTCGAGGCAATGTGGCACTTTCTTCGTCTCAACGGGTACGATCTCGCAATCGAAGACTCTGCTTTGTGGGAAGTACCTGTCATCGACCTGATCGAACGGCGGGCGACGGAAGAAGATTTCGCTCGCACTCTCCGCCCCGTTGTCGTCGAGCGATAAGGAAGCCCCTTGCGTTAAGTGCGGCCTGCGGCTAGCTTGCGAGCCATGGGACCAGCCCGAGCGATTTGCGGCGCGCCCCGTAGCGCGCGATTTTGGTACCGTCGGTACATGATGGCGGCCTAGGATTCGCGTTTGCGTATTTCTCGAAGCCGCCCGACCGAGGCGGCTTTCGTATTTCAGGGTCCTCCCTATTCGAATGTCGCCGGCCGCGAGCGGCCTCCAGCCTGGAGGTGGTGTAGTGATTCACGAAACTTGGTCTCCCGATAGCTGGCGCGGCCTGCCGATTCGACAGGTTCCCGGTTACAGCAACGAAGCGGCGCTCGCCGGCGTCGAGGAGACGCTTCGGCGTTTTCCGCCGCTTGTCTTTGCCGGCGAGGCGCGTCGGCTGCAGGAGCGGCTCGCCGCAGTCGCCGCCGGCAAGGCGTTCCTGCTGCAGGGCGGTGATTGCGCCGAAAGCTTTGCCGAGTTCCACCCCAACAACATCCGTGACATGTTCAAGGTACTGCTGCAGATGGCGGTGGTACTGACCTTCGGCGGCGGGGTACCGGTGGTCAAGGTGGGCCGGTTAGCGGGACAGTTCGCCAAACCGCGCTCATCCGAGGTCGAAAAGCAGGGCGATGTGACGTTACCCTCGTACCGCGGTGACATCATTAACGGCCTCGATTTCGATGCCGCGGCCCGCGAGCCCGACCCGCAGCGCATGGTCCAGGCCTATAGTCAATCCGCGGCCACCTTGAATCTTCTTCGCGCTTTCGCCCAGGGCGGCTATGCCGATCTGCACCGCGTGCACGCCTGGAATCAGGATTTTGTCGCCGACTCCCCGCAAGGCGAGCGCTATCAGGCGCTCGCCGACCGGCTAACCGAGACATTGGATTTCATGGCGGCTTGCGGCCTCAATTCCGAGACGACGCCGCAGATCCGCGAGACCGAGTTCTACACCTCGCATGAGGCGTTGTTTCTGTCCTATGAAGAGGCGTTGACCCGGATCAATTCGACAACCGGCGACTGGTACGACTGCTCGGCCCACCTCGTCTGGCTGGGTGACCGCACCCGCCAGGTCGATGGCGCCCATGCCGAGTTTCTGCGCGGCATCAACAACCCGATCGGCATGAAATGCGGACCGACTCTCGAGCCCGACGATCTGTTGAGGCTGATCGACCGGCTCAATCCGCAAGACGAGCCTGGCCGGCTGACCTTGATCACCCGTATGGGCGCGGACAAGATCGAAGCTCGGTTGCCGTATCTGATCCGCGCGGTGCGGCGCGAGGGGCGCGAGGTGGTCTGGTGCATCGACCCGATGCACGGCAACACGATCACGTCCTCCAACGGATATAAGACGCGCCGGTTCGATCGGATCCTCGACGAGCTGCACAGCGCCTTTGCGGTTCACGCTGCCGAGGGGAGCTATGCCGGCGGCATACACTTCGAGTTGACCGGGCAGAACGTCACCGAATGCATCGGCGGCGCCCAAGCGATCAGCGAGGCCTCGCTGGCCGATCGTTATTTGACGCATTGCGACCCTCGGCTCAATGCGAGCCAGGCACTCGAGCTTGCCTTCGAGATCGCCGAGGCGCTAAAGGGCCGCCGTCAGGGCAATGGCGGCAACGGCGTGACACCCCACGCGGCAGTCTTGTGAGCCGATGGTGGCGGCGCACCGGTCGCCGGCACTGGCGGCGCAGACCGACAGTTATTTCCTGAAGGCCAAGGCGATCGTCGGACATTTCGGCGATTGCCCTGTAACATATGCAGTCTTCATGCGCCGCCCTGTCATCTGCGCGCCGCGCTTCGCGGTCGACCTGCTCGAAACCGTCGCGGCCGAACGCGGCGAGAAATTCGATATTGAGATCGCTCACCCTGAGGGCGCCTGGGTCGGCGCCGGCGACCCGATCCTTTACGTGACCGGCTCGTTGCTCAATCTCGTCGATCTCGAGACAGTCCTGCTGCAAAAGCTTGGTCCCTCGTGCGTTGCCGCCTACAACGCCTATGCGATGTGCGCCGACCTCCCCAAGGTCGCCTTCCTCGCGATGGATGCGCGGCACTGTGCGGGAGCCGAGATGGCCGAGATGATGGCCTACGCCGCCTCGGTCGGCTCCGCGCACGCGCAGCGTGAGGCGGGAGCGGTGGGCTTTGTGGGCTGCGCCGCCGATGCGACGGCAGCCTTCTTCGGGCAGAAGAGGGGCGCCGGCACGATGCCGCACGCTCTGATCGGCTATGCCGGCTCGACCGTACGCGCCGCCGAAATGTTCAGCGGGATCTTCCCGAATGAGCCGATGACCGTGCTGATCGATTATTTCGGGCATGAGACATCGGACGCTGTCGCGGTCGCGCGGCGCTTCCCCGAACTCGCCGCCGCAGGCAGGCTCGCGGTGCGCATCGACACCCCTGGCGGCCGCTATTGCGAGGGACTCGATCCGGCCTGCTCCTATGAGGTGCTCGAGCGCCACGCGCCACAATCGATCCGCGGCTACCGCGCCGAGGAGGAACTGCGCTATCTGGTCGGCACCGGGGTCTCGGCAGCGGCGATCTGGCTGCTGCGCCGGACCCTCGACGAGGCCGGGTTCCCCAAAGTCAAAATCGTTGCCAGCTCAGGGTTCGGGCCGGCGAAGTGCCGGATGATGGCCGCGGCCGATGCGCCGATCGACGTGATCGGCACCGGCTCCTACCTGCCCGAGCTGTGGAGCGAGACCTATGCGACGGCGGACATCATCGCCTATGACGGCACGCCGATGGTCAAAGCCGGGCGCGAGTTCCTGCTGCGCAAGCGCAGCGAAGGATAGCGCGTAGTATGCGTGTTGGTTGCTTAATCGGTCCGATATTCCAGCGTGACAAGCGTGGAGCGCACGACTAGGGTAAATATCGGATGGGAAAACCGCCCGTTTGAAACAAGAGCGACGCGTCAACTTGGTGGCACGGTGCGCTGCCAAAATCCGCAAGGCTGCAAGACGCAAATTATCTGCCGGATCGAGAAGCTCCTTCTCCAAGACTAGCGACCAAGCCGGCCTCGCCCATTTTGGGCCTCCGCGTGGTTCCCAGGTCTGACGCCTCTGGGGAAGCGCCATGGCAGAAATTCACCCGATCAACCGACCGGCCTCGGCCGCCGGCTTCGTGCTTGGCCGCAAGCTCGACAGCATCCCGTTCAGTCGCTACCACGTCCTGATCATCGCCGTTCTCGCGCTGGTCGGCTTCATCGAGGGCTACGATCTGGTGATGACCGGCTCGCTGGTGGTGCTGGCGAAGGAGCCATTGCATCTGACCAGCTCGGACGTCCGGATACTCGTCGCCTTCCCGACCTTCATGCTGACCCTCGGCGGCTTCTTTTTCTCCGCAATATCCGACCATTTGAGCCGCAAGAGCATCGTGCTGATCGGCGTGTTCTTGACGACCTTCCTGACCCTGCTGATCCCGCTGGTGCAGAATGCCGAGCAATTGATCATCCTGCGCCTGCTGACGGGGATCGGCGCGGGCGGCGTCGTTTCGGCGGCGTTCCCGATCGCCGCCGAGCTGATGCCGGCGCAGCACCGGCGCACCTACGGCGCCGTCTATGAGATGGCGCTGGCCACCTCCTTCACCGTGGTGCCGTTCATCGGCGGTCTGCTCGCCGGCAATGTCAACGCCTTTCGGTTTCTGGCATTGCCGGGCGGGCTGGCGGTGACTGTCGTGCCGGTCGTCGTTTACTTTGTCCTTCCCGAAAGCCCGCGGTGGTATTTGCGCAAAGGCCAACCGCAGGCCGCGGTCGACATCGTCAACCGCATCATAGCGCGGTCCGGCAACCGCGTGCCGCCGCTGACGGTGGCGGAGCTCGGCAATCACCAGGAAGCCGCCCGCGAGAAGCTGCCGCCGTACTGGGCCTTGTTCACCCATGGCCAGCTGCGCTGGACGACGATCGGCATTCTGGCCGGCGTCTGCGCCGGCACCGCTTTCTTCTTGATTTCGGTGCTATTGCCGAAGGCGCTGGTCGACCAGGGCTTCGCCGTCAGCTCGAGCTTGGGTTTGACCTCCATCGTCTATGCGGCGAGCTTCTTCGGGAAGGGTTTCACCGGGTTCCTGATGGAGATCATCGGGCGGCGGTGGACAATCGCTTATGCGCTCCTCGGGTCGCTGCCGGGCCTCGTGTTGATGCTGTTGGCGCATCGTGCGGGGAACTATGCGGGCGTAATGATGGTGGCGGGAGGGTTGATCATAGGCTTTACGGTGCTGTCTGCCTTTACCGCTACGCGCGTCTATCTGTCCGAGCAGTTCCCGACGGCGTTGCGCGGGCGCGGACACATTTTCGGCAAATCCTTCGGGAGGCTGTTCGCCGGCGGACTGGCGCCGTACCTGATGGAGCCGCACACCGGCTCGCCGACGATCTTCTTCGGCACGATCTTCGTCGTCGTCGCACTCGGCGCGTTCATCCCGCTTCTCTTTGGCCGCGAGACCGTCGGGCAACTGGAAGAGGTAACCGAGGGGGTGCCGGCGCCGGCCTGAGGCGGGAAGATCCAAACTGCAAGGCGAGCGGAAAAACCGCTGCAAAAATGAGAGGAAGCGATGGCGGAAATGCATCCGATCGCCGGTTCGACAGCGGCGGCTGGCCATGTGCTGGGCCGCAAGCTCGACAGCATCCCGTTCAGCCGCTACCACATGATTCTGATCATTGTGCTCTCGCTCGTCGGCTTCGTCGACGGCTATGACCTCGTTATGACCGGCTCGCTCTTGGTGCTGCGGCCCACGCGCAATCGCAATCCCCTCCCGCGGCTACAATGCCTCGTAGCGAGCCGCCGGCTGCCGCGGTTAGAGCCCCGGCTCCGAATCCGTTGAAGCAGGAGGACGTCTCCAAGATTGAGGGCACTTCCGTTCTCGGTAAAGACGGCAAGAAGCTCGGTTCCGTCTCGAATGTGCTGATGAAGCCGGACGAAAAGACCATCGACCGATTGGTTGTTCATGCTGGCGGCGTTCTTGGCATTGGTGGTCGCTATGTGGCGATGCCGGTCGCCGACTTCTTGTGGGACGCCGACGCGCAAGCGTTTAAAATTTCCAAGACGGCCGATGACCTGACGTCAATGGCCGAGTGGACGCCTCCGGAAAGCCAGGCCTCCACCGGCTCCAGCACACCGGCAGAACGGACTGCCCCGGCGACCCCTCCGGGAAGATAACCGCTCGATGAGCGCAGCGGTGGATACGGGCTGAGGAATCGATCCGAAGCCCATCCGCCCGTCAAACCGGGTCTCGGATTCGACTGGGGGGGCTGACAGACTGCGCCTCAGGAAACCACGACGCTGCGGATCGGGTTGCCGCCGCCGATGCTGGACCGTCCCCAGGCAACCCGCCGGGCGAACCAAGGTCGTCGTGGATAGGCGGCAGCGCCGACGGTTTATTGTTTGACCCGTCGCTGACTTTCAAGAGCAACATTGCTCTTTCTGCAGCTTCGGTGCGGGTCATCTGCAGACTCGCCGCTCCGGCCCGCTATACGCCATCGACGCTCGCTCGTTGATGCGATGAAAGCGGCGAGGAGGCGTATTCGCCACACATCGTTCTTCAACTGCAAGACAGGCGGAGCGAACAGAACAGCCTCTCGGGTTGTCGCGGGCGGCGGTCGCGTGCTATCCCGCACATCCCGCCGGACATCACCGGACGGAGTCCGATCCGATGTCCATGCCCGCAGCAGAGAACTCGAGCCCGCTCTCCCAGCCGGTAACGGGGCTGCTGACGCGCGCAGCGATCTTTCTGGTTATGACGATCAACCCGGGCGATGCCAATTCTGCGGCCGTACGGGCCCTGTGCGGGAATCTCGCCGGTCTGCTGCGGGCGGTTGGTTTTCGCGAGCCGGACGAAAATCTCTCCTGCGTCATGGGGTTTGGGTCCGAGGCTTGGGACCGCCTCTTTGGCGAGCCGCGGCCGGCCGAGCTGCACCCGTTTCGCGAGATCACAGCGGCAACACGCCAAGCCGTCGCCACTCCCGGCGATGTACTGTTCCACATCCGCGCCGAACGCATGGATCTTTGCTTTGAATTGGCTGGGCAGATCATGACGCAGATCGGGACCGCGGTTTCGGTGGTCGACGAGGTCCACGGCTTTCGCTACTTCGACAACCGCGACTTGCTCGGCTTTGTCGACGGCACTGAAAATCCCTCAGGCAGGGAGGCAGTTGGCGCCGCCGTCATCGGCGCGGAGGATCCGGCGTTCACCGGCGGCAGCTATGTGGTCGTCCAGAAATACCTGCACGACCTCGCGGGCTGGAACACACTGCCGACGGAAGCGCAGGAACGCATTATTGGCCGTAAAAAACTGTCCGACGTCGAGCTGGACGACGCGACAAAACCGAGTTGGGCCCACAGCGCGCTGACCGTGATCGAGGAGAACGGAACCGAGATCAAGATCGTCCGCGACAACATGCCGTTCGGCCAGATCGGACAAGGTGAGTTCGGCACCTATTTCATCGGCTACAGCCGTTCGCCGCGCACGATCGAGCAAATGCTGGAAAACATGTTCGTCGGCCGGCCGCCGGGCAATTACGACCGCATTCTGGATTTCAGCCGCGCCGTTACCGGCAACCTGTTCTTCGTGCCGGCCGCAACGTTTCTCGAGGAGGTGACGCCCGAGGCGGCGCCTGCAACGCAAGCCGACCCGGCACCGCTCGAGCCCGGGCAATCGCTCCCGCCGGTGTCCGCTGGTTCCCTCGGCATCGGCTCACTCAAAGGAGATCCCCGGCGTGAATAACCTCCACCGCGAGCTTGCCCCGATCTCCGATGCGGCATGGGCGCAGATCGATGAGGAGGCGTCGCGCACCCTCAAGCGCTACCTCGCCGGGCGTCGCGTCGTGGACCTGCAGGGGCCGAGTGGTGTCGCCCTCGCTGCCGTCGGCACCGGCCATCTGCAAACAATCGCCGCGCCGGGGACCGACATCCTCGCGCGGCAGCGCGAGGTGAGGGCGCTGGTCGAGCTGCGGGTGCCGTTCGACCTCGAACGGCAAATGATCGACGATGTCGAGCGCGGCGCCAAGGATTCGGACTGGCAGCCAACGAAGGACGCCGCCAAGAAGATCGCATTTGCCGAGGATGTCGCGATCTTCGAGGGTTATGCCGCGGCCGGGATCGAGGGGATCCGACAGGGCACCAGCAACCCCCCGATGACGTTGCCCGCCGATGTCCGCAACTACCCAGACGCCATCGCACAGGCCTTGAACCAGTTGCGCTTGGTCGGGGTGGACGGGCCGTATTCGGTGCTGCTGAGCGCCGATGCCTATACGACACTCGCCGAGGCGAGGGATTACGGCGACCCCGTGTTGGAGCATGTCAGGCGGCTCGTCACCGGCGAGATCATCTGGGCCCCGGCCATCTCCGGCGCCTTTGTGCTGACGACCCGCGGCGGCGATTTCGACCTCTATGTCGGGCAAGATTTCTCGATCGGCTATGCCAGCCACACTGACACCGCCGTCCGCCTCTACTTACAGGAAGCATTCACATTCTTGCTGCTTACGGCGGAAGCCGCAGTTGCCCTGGCAGCCGCGCCATAGACCGGCTTGAGCCCAGCGCCCCTTCGCAGACCGCGGCAGCTCCGCCTTGAAGATCATCGAAGCGCCGGGGAGCGAGAAGAGGGAGGGGACGAAAGGGCGTTCCCGAAGTTATCATCGCTAATTCGGGCGAAGAGGGATTGACCCGTCGACCCACTGAAGGAGGAAACGTGCGATGGAGAAGAGATTTGGCGTGGTGTCCGCTGATGGCCATTGCCGGCTGATGCACCTGCCCTTCGACCTGTGGACGAAGCGGCTGCCGAGAAAATTCCAGGACGATGCGCCGAGAATTATGACCGGCCCGGACGACACCCGACAATGGGTCGTCGAGGGACGCCCATGGAGCGGTGTCGGCTGGGCCGGCGTGGGTCGGGGACCGGTCAACTGCTACACCCGGGCGGGTTTGCCGGAGGAGCCGGAACCCGGCATCTTCCGCGCCGCCAATGCCAAGTATCGCTGTGAGGACATGGACCGCGACGGGGTCGACGCGGAGCTCGTCAACGGTCCCTATGAGCAGATATCGGCGATCAAGGATCCGGCTCTGCGGGCTGCGGTCGTACGTGCCGTCAACGACTGGGCGCTGGAGCTCTACGAGGAGTCCAACGGCAGGTTTATCATGCTGCTGCCGCTCCCTTGCCAGACACCGGAGGAGGCTGTCGCAGAGCTGATGCGGGTGGCCGAGTTCGGGCTGCCGACGGGGGTGATCTTCGACTGGGTGAACGCTCCTGAACCGGTGTTGCACCAGATGTGGGAGCCGGTCTGGGCTGCCGCCGCTGAGACAGGCATGCCGGTCAACCTGCACGCCAACCCGAGCGGTGGCTCGCGCCAGATGGGAGTGGGGGTCGCCGGCCTCGAACCGCGCAACCAGGCGCTGATGCGGGTCGCCAACTTCCCGATGGGGGCGATGGGAGAACTGATGAGTGCCGTCGTTTTCTCGGGCATCTGCGACCGTCATCCCGGGGTGCGCTTTGTGCTCGAAGAGGCCGGCGTCGGCTGGGTGCCGTTCCTCTACTGGCGCTTCGACCGCGAATATGATTTCGGCGGGCCCAACGCCCGCGTTTTCAAGCCAGACGTCCCGCTCTCCGACAAACCGACCGAGTTCGTCAAGCGTCAGGTGTTTTTCACCTTCGAGGTCGAGGAAGAGGGCGGTTTTCGGCGCGTCCCTGAAATTGGCTTACGCAATTTCCTCTGGGCCAGCGACTTCCCGGGTCTCGACAGCCCGTGGCCGGATTCCAAGGCGATGGGACACACGCCGGCAGAGACGGCTCTCGGCAAAGAGGCACTCGCCCAGCTGGTCTTCGAGAACGCGGTCAGGCTCTACAAGATCCCGGTCACATTGCCGAATGAGCGGCGACCGACGTAACGTACGTCGGACTTTCAGGGACTCAGATCACGGCACGAGGCGATCTAAAGCGCAACAAAATGGTTGCATTTTATTGCGTGCTGCACTACGTCATGCGCAACCAGGAGGTTGCGCATGAGCGATCGCATCGAAAGAATCATCGAACTCAAGGCCCCGGTCTCCCGCGTCTGGCGGGCGCTGACCGATCATCATGAGTTCGGGACGTGGTTCCGCGTCCGATTGGACGGGCCGTTTGTGCCGGGGCAGGTCTCGCGCGGGCAGATAACCTATCCCGGCTATGAGCACATCCGTTGGGAAGCGGTGGTCCAGAAAATGGAGCCCGAGCGGCTATTCTCGTTCACCTGGCACCCCTATGCGATAGATCCGAACCAGGATTATTCAGACGAGCCGCCCACGCTCGTCGAGTTTATCTTGCAGAGCACACCGATCGGGACGTTGTTGCGCGTCGTCGAGTCGGGCTTCGACAAGCTGCCGAGCAAACGCCGGCTCGAAGCGTTCCGCATGAACGACAGCGGTTGGAGCGAGCAGATCAAAAACATCACAGGGCATGTCGAGCGAACACCCTAGGCGGTTTGATGCACTGAAGGCCAGGGCATCGGTGTTTGCTGCTCTCGGTGACGAGACGCGGCTATCGGTTCTCACCAAGCTATGCGAAGGCGTACCGCAGTCGATCTCTCGTCTGACCGCGGGCACCAACCGGTCGCGACAGGCGATGACAAAGCACCTCCGCGTCCTGGCGAATGCCGGGGTGGTGCGCAATGTACGCGTCGGCCGCGAAAGCTTGTTCGAGCTCGAACCGCAGCGGATCGAGGAAGTACGGAGTTATCTCGATCAGGTATCCAAGCAGTGGGACGACGCGTTGGCCCGGCTGAAGTCGCACGTCGAAGAGTAGGCGGTGGGCCGCGCAGCGGGCCGCCATCGTCAGCGACGATTCGCCAATCTTACCGCGGCCTCGGAACCCCATCGGACGCGAGCGACGAGGAGAGCTGAGTGGCTAGCGGATCGCGGTTGAACCGGCCCGCCGCGGCCGCGAGCATCATCCGCAACAGCGATTTTGAGGGTGGAATGACCGCGTCGCCCCAGCCGAACCATTACGGTGTGATTTACGCAGACCCGCCCTGGACGTTTGCAACCTATTCGCGGAAAGGTAAGGGGCGCAGTGCCGAGGCTCATTACGACTGCATGTCGCTGGCCGAGATCAAGGCATTGCCGGTGGCGGACTGGTCAGCCCATGACAGCGTGCTGCTGCTGTGGACCACCGACCCGCTGCTCCCGACGGCCCTCGACGTGATCGATTCCTGGGGCTTTACTTACAAGACCGTTGGATTCTATTGGGCAAAACTAAACAAGTCTGCTGTGAAAGTGGTCTACAACGATAGCAGCTTCTTTACCGGCTTGGGGTTCTGGACACGGGCGAACCCCGAGCTTTGCCTGCTGGCCACCCGCGGACATCCGCGCCGCAGGAGCGCCGGCGTCAAGAAGCTTATCGTCTCGCCGCGGCGCGAGCACAGCCGCAAACCCGACGAGGCTTATGCCCGGATCGAAGCACTATGCGAGGGACCTTATCTCGAAATGTTCGCCCGTTCGGAGCAGCCGGGCTGGGATGCATGGAGCGAGGCGGGTCTCACGGCTGGCGCTATCGACACACGGCGATGGGCTTCTAACAGCTTTCCCGACGCTCACTCGACGGCCGCAACTAAATAACCGTGAACCAATAAAGGTCGAAGCTAAATCGGGCGAACGGGGCGATCGAGCGGCAGACCCAGCCCCGAGCTTCCGGAAGGTTTGAGTTGGGCCTTCAGTGACGGTCCCCATGCCTTGGTGCCCTGAGAGACGTTCTCGGGCAACGCCCAAGCTCCCTCCGCGCGAAGCGTCAGGCCGGCGAGCGTCACGGTCTCGAAGGGTCCTTGACCCTTAGCGCTCCTATGCCTAGTGTCACTAGGCATCTTCTCATGCCGGTCGCCAAAGTCTATGTACCCGAAGGCGCGCTCACACTGGATCAGCGGCGCGAGATCGTCAAAGGCATCCACGACGTCATCAATAGCGTCGAAAAACGGCCACCCGATGGACAGACATACGTGCTGATCAACGAGATCCCGTCCGGCCATTGGGGAAATGCCGGCGCCGTCTATACGCCGACCTAGCGAGCCGCAAGCATTCAATTCGTAATCTTTGCAATAAGGGTTGTCCTATAGAGATCAACAACAGGGCGAACAAGAACACGAAATTGCCGGACAGCGCCGACGGATTGAGTTGCCGGAACGTCTTGATGACGGCAACGATTTCGGCAAGCGCATTAGCCGGCCCGGCGAGCGTCCTGGCCGAGCCCGTTCCCGCGGGCAACTTCGGAGCGCCGCTGGTGGAGGTCCATGTTCCGGCGGGCGTCCTCACGCTCGAACAAAAGAGCGCGATGATAAAGGGCATTACCGATGTTGTGCTCGGCGCCACGAAACAGCCGCCCGATCCCGCCAGGAGGCTTTTTGTCCAGATCTTCGAGACCGCTGAGGGCGGCTTCGGTGTCAACGGCCAGGTCTTCGTGCCGCGCAGCAGGTAGGCTGCCGCGCCGGTACGCCAGCTCATAGCGACTTGACCCCTAGGCACCTAAGCATAGTGACGCGAAGTATGGAAGGCGAAATGCTCAAGGGGCACCTCGACCTGATCGTGCTCGCTGCCCTGTCGGCGGGCCCGGCGCACGGCTACGCAGTGATCGCGGAAATCAGACGCCGGAGCGGGCAGGCGTTCGATTTACCGGAGGGCACGATCTACCCTGCACTGCATCGTCTCGAACAGGCGGGACTGCTTGTCAGTCGCTGGGTAACTGCGGAATCCGGGCGAAAGCGGCGGGTCTATGCATTGACCCGACGCGGCGAGCGCGCTCTTACCGAGCGGCGCGCGGTCTGGCAGCAGTTTTCCGACGCTATTGGTAGTCTCCTCACAGGGATCGGGCCACGCGGGAGGCCGGCGTGATTTCTGAGTATCTCGAGTTGCTCGCCGCTGCCCTCAGTTTCGACCGGTCGTTGTCGAGACGCGTGCGCCAAGAGGTCGAAGACCACTTGCGGGGAGCCGTTGCTGCCGATCCGAGGGGCAATAGGCTCGAAGCGGAGGAACGCGCGATTGCGAATTTCGGCGATCCGCAACTTATCGCAGCGCAGTTCGCCATGGTCTCGCTTGCGAAGCGGACGAGGGGAGCAGGCATTGCCGTCATTCTGGTAATCGCCGGTGTTTTCATCACGATGAAGGCCCGTGTCGCGTGGTATGCCGTGATGCAGTGTGCCATCAGTGAGGATATAAGGGCAGTCAGTGGGATCGTGGGCTCGATCGACCGTTACGCATTCTGGCTTTCGGTCGTCATCGGGATAGGCGGCTGGGCGTATATCTGCGGTCGTCGTATTCCCGCAGAGTTCCATGCTGGATATCGTAGGCAGCTTCGTCGCTTCCGTCGGCTCTGCAGGGCAGCGACGGCCGCGCTCGTTGTGTCAGTGATCAGCGATGCCCTGCTCACAGCGCTTCGGCTGCCTGGAGCAGAACTGTCGGCCCAGTCTCTGCTCCCGATCTTTTCGATCGTAATCGAAGTCGCATGCGCCGGCATGCTCGTTCTCCAAATTCGCGGGATCACGCAGCGCGCGATATCCACAGCGGCCTTGCTGAAAACCTGAAGTCCGCTCGTCGTTGTACGCGAACCAAAGGGTGGGGCCGATGCCGCTTTCCTTCATACTGCCGAAGGGCGCGATCTCGCCACGGGCTTTGCCGAGATGGTGCCTTTGTTGATGCCGACGATGCCGTGTTCGAGCGCCTCGGCGACGCGCCAGATGCGGCCCCCTCCTTAACCCTCCCCCGCGGGCGGGGGAGGGCAGGGTGCGGGCTTCGTTGGTCATCGTCGTCGGTCTTGAAGCGGTAGAGCGGGGTGACGGGGCCGAGGGTCTCCTCTTTGGTGATGACCATGTCGGTCGTCATATCGGTCAAGACCGTCGGCTCGAAGAAGCTGCCGCCCAACCGCTATGTTGATGGGGCGGCGCGCTTGCCGCCGGTGACCACCTTGGCGCCCTTCTTGACGGCGTCGGCGATGTGCGCCTCGACCTTCTCGACCGCTTTCATATCGATTAATGGCCTGATCACCGCACCCGGCTCGAACCCGTCGGCAACCTTCATCGCACCCGCGGTCTCGGCGAGGTGCTCGGCCCGCTACAGCCCGATCAGGGCGGCCAACTTCATGCGGACCTCGTGCAGGGTTTCGGTCGGAACCGCGCCTCCCGCGTAGCTGATTGGGCGGGCCAGCGTGTCGATGCTGCGCACGTGGCTGGTCAAGATCTCCCCGGAAACCGGCAGCCCGGTCGGCAGCACAACGCTCGTGCCAAAGGGACGAACCCGCGAGGTAATCGGGCAGACGATCGCGAACTCGGTTACCCGGCAAAAGTCGCCTGGTGAGACGACCAGTGCCGGGCGCCGGCCGCTCTGCTCGCGGCCGATGCGGGGATCGAAATCGGCCCAGATCAGATCGCCCGCCTCCGGGACATAATCCCCCTCCGGGACATAATCCATGGCCTCACTCGACGATCTCACGACCCTGATCCGGTCCCCAATCGAAAGCCTCCCGCATCGCTTGCGGGGTCATCCCCTTCAACAGCTCGGCAAGGACATAACGCGGGCGGGCCGGAGAAATAATGATCCGGTCGCCCTCGGCCTCGACATCAACCCGGGTTCCCTCGCGCAGGCCTACTCGAAGCGCAATATCTTTGGGGATGCGCAGCCCGAGGCTGTTGCCCCAGCGTGCCACTTGTACTTGCATCGGCCTCTCCACTCGGTATCGGGATATACATAGGATATCCGGCTTCTGCCGTCAAGCTACCACCATGGACGAGGCGTTCGGTTGAAAAGGGCCGAACTACCCTCTGAAACCCGCTAAGCATCAGAACATTGGATCACACACCACAAACTTGGAGAACTCAATGCTCGATCACGTCTCGATCGGCGTTCGCGATATTGCCCGGGTAAAGCGCTTTTACGGTGCCGTCTTAGAGCCGCTTGGATACAGGTGCCTGAGGGCTGCGAGAACGCTGCTTGGCTACGGCTACGGGTATGCACGTGCTACCGTTGGATTTTGGGTGGTCTCGGCCGAGTGCCCGGTTCCCTCCGACGAAAAGTCGGGTCTACACTTTTGCAGTTGCCGCACCAGACCGAGAGGCTGTTGATGCCTTTCACACAGCGGCATTGCGCGCCGGCGGACGGGACAACGGCGCACCCGGCCTGCGCACCAAGTACAGCCCCGATTACTACGCGGCCTCTGTCATCGATCTCGACGGCTACCGGATCGAGGCGCTTTGCGGTCACGACTTATAACCTCACCGCGTCCGGCGCGCTACTCGGCTCCTTTAACGGCCGATGCCGCCCATGCGGAGGTATTTGATCTCGAGGAACTCCTCGATGCCGTATTTCGAGCCCCAGTGATCCGCCAGGTGGGGCCGATGCCGCTTTCCTTCATGCCGCCGAAGGGCGCGATCTCGGTCGAAATGATGCCCGTTGATGCCGACGATGCCGTATCCGAGCGCCTCGGCGACGCGCCAGATGCGGCCGATGTCGCTGCTGTAGAAATAGGAGGCGAGACCGAATTCGGAGTTGTTGGCCATCTTGACCGCGTCCGCCTCGATCGTGAAGCGGTAGAGCGGGGCGACGGGCCCGAAGCTCTCCTCTTTGGTGATGACCATGTCGGTCGTCACATCGGTCAGCACCGTCGGCTCGAAGAAGCTGCCGCCTTGGGCAGCGCGCTTGCCGCCGGTGACGACCTTGGCGCCCTTCTTGACCGCGTCGGCGATGTGCGCCTCGACCTTTTCGACCGCCTTCATGTCGATCAGCGGCCCGATCACGGCACCCGGCTCGAACCCGTCGGCGACCTTCATGGCACCGGCGGGTCTCGGCGAGGCGCTTAAGTATTGTTAAGACGCTTTTTACGCAAATGTGACGTTATATTCCTAGACTACTCCCGGCCTATGTCAGTAACTTTGTATTTTGACTAAGAGACCGCTATGGACGCTCGATAACCAGACTGTCACTCGTCTCGTCAATGAGGGCGGCATCGTCGCGCTGACCGGCAAGCCCGGCTCCGTGCTGATGTTCCACGGTAACCTGGTGCACACCTCGGCGCCGAACATTACCGCGTGCCCGCGGCGCGTCGTGTACCTCATGCTATGCGCGGTCTCGAACTACATCCGTCAGCCGACTCGGCCGGAATGGATCACGTACTTCGCGCCGATCCAGGCGGTCGCCGACGATGCGCTGCTGAGTTATGCTCGCTGCGCGGCGAGCAAGGCGGCGGAATAGCCCATGAACCTTCAGCGCCCGCTGCAATAACGCGCCGCCTCCGGGAAGCCGGTCCGCGTCGGCCTGATCGGCACCGGCAAATTCGGCTCGATGTTCTTGAACCAGGTTCCGACGATGCCGGGGCTCGAGGTGTCGGTAATCGCCAATCTCGATCCTGAGCGGGCGCGAAGCGCCTGCCAGAAGGTCGGCTGGGATGCGCGCTGCATCGAACGTACGCGGTTCGTCGCCTCAGGGGCGGAGTTGTGCGCGCATCCTGAGGTCGAGATCGTCGTCGAGGCGACCGGTTCGCCGGCCGCCGGGATTGCCCATGCCCGCGCGGCGATCGGCGCGGGCCGGCATATCGTCATGGTCAATGTCGAAGCCGATGTGCTCGCAGGACCGCTGCTGGCCGACGAGGCGCGCCGCAAGGGCGTCGTCTATTCGCTCGCCTATGGCGACCAGCCGGCCCTGACCTGCGAGCTGGTGGATTGGGCGCGCGCCTGCGGCTTCAAGGTCGCTGCCGCCGGCAAGGGCACCAAATACCTGCCCCACTACCATCGGGTTACGCCCGATGAGGTATGGAGCCATTACGGGCTGACGCCGGAGGAGGCGCGGGTGGGCGGCATGAACCCGCAGATGTTCAACTCCTTTCTCGACGGCACCAAATCGGCAATCGAGATGGCGGCGATCGCCAACGCCACCGGTCTCGCTGTGCCCGCCGACGGACTGGGCTTTCCGCCCTGCGGTGTCGACGACCTGCCGCACGTACTGCGCGGCCGTGAAGCGGGTGGCGCCCTCGAGCATGACGGCATGGTCGAGGTCGTCTCGTGCCTGGAGCGTGACGGCCGCCCGGTGTTCCGCGATTTGCGCTGGGGCGTCTATGTCGTGCTAAAGGCACCGAACGAGTACGCGCGCACCTGCTTTAAGGAGTATGGCCTCAAGACCGACGCGAGCGGCCGGTATGCCGCGATGTACAAACCCTATCACCTGATAGGGCTGGAGCTCGGCATATCGGTGTTGTCCGCGGCATTGCGCGGCGAGCCCACCGGGCAGCCCCACGGCTGGCGTGGTGATGTCGTCGCGGTCGCCAAGCGCGACCTCAGCGCCGGCGAGATGCTCGACGGCGAGGGCGGCTATTCGGTCTGGGGCAAGCTCGTCCCCGCCGTGCGCAGCCTTGCCGAGGGCGCGTTACCGATCGGCCTCGCCCATCACGTCCGACTGACGCGAGGAATTGAGGCCGAAGGGATTGTGCGCTGGGTCGACGTCGCGATGCCGGATAGCGAGGCGGTCGCGGCGCGTCGGGACATGGAGCGGCGCTTCACGCCACAACCTTCCGCAATCGCCGCGCAATAGGGAGGTGCCGATGGAGTTCCGGCAATTCGGGCGCACCAACTGAACGTTTCGGCGATCGGCTTCGGGTGCTGGGAGATCGGGGGCACCTACGGCCGCATTGACGAGAGCGAGTTCCAGCGTGCGGTCGCGCGGGCGATCGACAGCGGCGTCACCTGCTTCGACACGGCCGAGGCCTACGGCATGGGCGTGTCCGAGGAGGCGCTGGCGCGGGTGCTAGGCGGCCGCCGCAACGACGTCGTCATCGCGACCAAATTCGGTGTCGGCTACGAGGAAATGCCGAACCGCCGCGACAGCACCCGGGCGCGCGTCCTCGCCTCCATCGACAAGAGCCTCCGGCGGCTGCGCACGGACCATGTCGACATCTATCTCGTGCATTGGCCCGATCCCAATACGCCGCTCGACGAGACCGTCGGAGCGCTCGACGACATCGTGCGACAGGGAAAGACGCGCTACATCGGCGTGTCGAATTTCCGCCTGGCGCAGATAGAAGAGGCAATGCGCACGCGCCGTATTGACGTCGTGCCATACGCCTGGAACCTGTTCGACCGCCGCATGCAGGTCGAGATCTTTCTCTATTGCGCGGCGCAGGAGATCGGCGTCATGGCCTACGGCTCATTGGCCTACGGCATGTTGAGCGGCACGTTTCATGCCGGAATGCAGTTCGATGAGAGCGACTGGCGCTCGAAGGGCGGCATGCTCGGGAGCCTAAACCTATTCCGAAACCTGTTCGGCCCAGAGCATTTCCCGCGCAACCTCGCCGCGGTCGAGGAGTTGAAGCACCTGACCGCCAAATACAGGAAGAGTTTGCCGCAATTCGCACTGCGCTGGACCTTGAGCAACCCGATTGTCGGCACTGCGCTGGTCGGCTTCCGCACGCCCGCCGAAGTGACCGAGAACCTGGGCGCTCTCGGCTGGGAGATCAGCAACGCCGATATGGCAGAGATCGATGCCGTTCTTGCCCGTCACGGGGCGGCGACCGTCCCGCCGGGCTGGCTCGAAGATTAACGCATTGCGTCGCCACTGCGTGAGGAGGAGCATCATGCCGGTTCAACGTTTCGCGCCGATGACCAAGGATTTCGCGACGTTTGACTGCGACGCGCACGTCACCGAACCGCCGCTGATCTGGGAACGCGCCAAGGATTTCCTAACCCGCGACGAGCTCGACGCGAGTTTGATGGCCTTGGTGGGTTCGGAGGTCCATGCCGTCACTAACCCGAACTTTGCCCACTTTTGAGCGCAAGCCATTGATATAGCGTGCCATGGGCGGTGTCGGTCTGTCTACGCCGCGGGTGTGACGCCGAGCAGATCGAGGGCGCGGCGCTGTGTGCGGGTGGGGGTGGCGAGGATGGCGGTGAGGCGATCGCGCCCAAGGCGGACGACATTGCGGGTCAGTGTGGCGAGGTCGCCGAGCAGGGTGTGGAAGCTGTGCACCGGGAGTGGTTCGCCATCTGCCGGGTCAGTGCGTTTGCGGGCGGCCTTGCGTTGCGCCGCCGGGGAGGGCTCGGCCTTGGCCACCGGTGAGGTGCGCTGGGCCTCGCGGGCGGCCGGATCCGGCTCGTCGAACAGCATCGGGGCGAGGCTGTGGCGCATGTGCCATTGCAGATAATAGGCCAGCATGCACAGCAAGACGTGCGCGCGCACCCGCGGCGTGGTCCAATGGAACACCGGGCGCAGTTCGAGATCGACGGTCTTCAGCGAGCGGAAGGCGTGCTCGACGCCGCTGAGACTTTTGTAGGCGCGCACCGTGGCGGCAGCATCGGAGTGGACGGCCGGCAGGTTGGTGCGGATCACATAGATGCCGTCGAGCGCGGCCTCGGCGGCGATGCTGAGGGGGTTTTGGGTAAAACTGAACCTCTCGTCGGTGATGGTGATCTGGAAATGCTTGGCCATGTGGCGCCGTCCCAGCACTGCCCCGACGGCCTGGCCGATCGCCGCGGTGCCGTGCAGCGGATTGCGCGCCCGCTGCACGCGGGCCGCGATGCGCGCCAGCTCTTTCTCGGTGGCGGCCAATAGCTCGGCACGTTTGCGGGCCCGCTCTTCGGCCAGCAGCGGGTTCTTGCACACCACCAGGCGCTCGCCCGAATAGTCGGGGCTGGTGATCTCGGCCATGTCGCGATCATCAAACAGCGAGGGCTGCAACGGCCCGCCTTCGGCGGCGAGGTGCTTGATCGCCGGCGCCCGCAATGCGGTGATCCAATCCAGACCCGCCGGGCGCAGCGTCTGCTCGATGCGCGCGCTGGTCAGCACGCCGCGGTCGCCCACCATCACCACGCGCTGCAGCTGGAAGCGCTGCTTCAGCTTGTCGATCTGCGCCGACAAGGTCAGCGGATCGGCGGTGTTGCCTTCGAACACCTCGACCGCGACCGGGCAGCCGTCGGCGGCGCACATCAGGCCGATGACCAGCTGCGGCCGGTCCCCCCGGTGGTCGCGGCTGTAGCCATATCGCGCCAGTTCGCAGCAGCGTCCTTCGAGATAGGTGGAGGTGACGTCGTAGAGCAGCAGCGCACCGTCTTTCAGGTGACGGCGGGCCAGCTGGGCTTCGATGAACGGCTGCTCGCGGCCCAGCCAGTCGAGCGCGGCATAGACCTCCTTGGCGGCGACCGTGCCGAGCCCCAGCACCTCGCCCAGCGAATGGCTGGCGGTGGCGGGGTCCAGCATCCGCGCGGTCGCCAGCTTGGCCGCCGGCTCGAGCAGGCGGGCGACGATCAGGGCCAGCGCCAGATCGCGGCGGCGTTGCGGCGCGCGGCGCGGCAGCACGGCGTCGAGCGCGATGCGGCGGGCAGTGCCGAGCGCGGCCAGCACGTGGCCGTGCGGCAGCGCGCGGACGATTTCCACCGCCTCGGCGGCGGGCAGCAGTTGGTCGCCGCGCAATACCGCGCGCAGCTGCTCGATGCGCTCGGCGGGCCAGCGGGACAGGTTGGCGAGAGTTCGGTTCTTGGTCTTGCCGGCCTCGCGGTAGCTCTCGCGCAGCAGGATGGCCGGCGGCGAGCCGCGGTTCGGGATGACAGCCACATACATGTGCCGATAGAAGCATTATCGGACCGTGTATTCAACTCAAATCTACCGACTTACATGACCGCTATATCGATCAGTATGAGGTCTTATCAGAGGCTTAATCCAAAATGTGGGCAAAGTTCGGACTAACCGGCGGCGCAGAGCATACAAGTCCGCCAGCCCGATCGGCACCATCACCTGGGCGGTGTTCTTGGCCAGCCCGCGGTAGCGCACCTTGGCGTAGCCGGCATCGCCGAACACCAGCTGGTCGTTATCGCGCAGCAAATTAGGCAATTTGTTGATGTCGGCTCGATTGGCGGCGGTCACACTGACGCTATGCGCCGCCCCGTTGTGCCACTGCCTGCGGCTGCCGAAGAGGGTCGGCTCACCGCGGAGGCGATTTCGAACCCTGCACCGGCACCCTCGTTTCCGGCATTTTGGTTCCGACTAGCACTGTCGCGATCAGCCCGAACGCTGCCAGGCTCAGGAACGCGGCGCTTACGCCGAGATGGTCCGCCACGAGCCCGGCCAGGGTCGTGCTGAAGGTCGCGCCGCCACCGATCGCGAGCCCGACCAGCCCGAGCGATGTCGTATAATGACCAGTACTCCGCGTGATATCGGCAACAATCAGCGGGAATAACACCCCGAAGACCGCCGCCCCGAACCCGTCAATGAGCTGTACCGCGATGATCAGATAAGGATCGCCGACCTCGGCGAGCAAAATGCCGCGGATCGGCAGAGCACTGAAACCCAGAAGCAGGATAGGCCGACGTCCCCAGATCTCCGCGGCCCGCCCGGCCCAGGGAGACAGCAGTGCCGTGATAATTTGCGGGCCAACAATACACGCTGCAATGATCAGCGCTGCCTCGCTGCCGGCCCGCTTTGTCACGGCACCGGCGGCAATCGGCAGCATCGCAGCGTTGGCAAGGTGGAAGAGGGCGGCGCAGCCGGCAAAGGTAATCAGTCTCCGGTCCTTCAGAAACTCCCACGAGCGGTGGCTTTGTCTCGCTGCCCTCGCGGACGACCCGACGACGGAAGGTCGCGGCGTTGCGGCATCGGCCTCGCGCAGTGTTTGGAGCGCCACCAAGGCCGGGATGCCGAGCGCTGCAGCGAAGAGAAAAACAGCTCGATCGGTCAGATAATAGCCGCAGGCGCCCATCACTCCGGCGGCGACAGCGTTGCCGATGGCAGCATAGCGCGCGTTGCGGCCGAGCCTCTCGCCAAACGCCTCAGGAGCGACGAGAACGAGGGTAATCGCGGCAATTGCCGGACCAAGCACCGCGCTGGCGAAGGAATGCACCACCTCGGCGGCGGTGATCGCCAGAAAGTCGGGCCACAAGGCTATGGCGAGGGCACTTGCAGCGATCGCGCCGATCGCACCTGCCGCGGCCGCGCGCTTGCTGCGCATCCCATCAACCAAGGCTCCGGCCGGGACCTGGCTCGCCATGCTGGCGATCGTGCCGGCGCTTAGGGCGGCGCCGATTGCGCCCTGCGTCCATCCCGCGCCGGTCAGATAGACCGAGACGAAGGGTCCGAAACCGGTCTGAAAATTGGCCACCAGAATGTTGAGCCAATCCAGACCGCGCAGGGGGCGCGTCGTATCAACCGCTCGGCACTCCGTGCCGGCGCGCAGGACCCTCATGCCGAGGGTATCACCAGTCGGGGGAGGGGATGCTATCGCGCCGGTTGGTGTTCAGCGGCGTCACGACCGCAACCACGTCGCGCGATTCCTTGTATTCAGGTGCCGCCTTTATCTCGTCACGGTCGAGAGCGACCACGACCGGCGCGTTCGGCCTCGCCGTATCGAACTTCAGTGTATTCCAGTCGATGGCGATCTTGCGGCTACCGACACCAAGGAACCCACCGAAATCGATAATCGCCGCGCGCGGTTGACCGCTTTCGTCGACGAGGAGGTCGACGATGCGGCCCATGGCTTGGTCGGACGTGCTGCGGACTTCCTTGCCGAGGATGCGGCGAAGGTCCGCGCGAGGAAATTTTAGCAGGCCCGCGCCTTGAGGCGGCGGTTCATTCGAGCCAAAGGCTCCGTCGTCCACGGCTGCTGCCAGCCGGCTAGACGGGTCGGCGGCGGTCGCGACCGCAATTACGAGCGCACAGCCGATGACCCGCATTGCGGCAAACCCGGTTTGTCGACAACCACCTGCCGCGCGCCAAAGTTCTCCGCTGCGGTTGAACATCGCGAAACTCCTCAAATCAAGGCGCGCAGGTCTCCCTGCCGGCGGTGAGACAACGGTAGAGCGCCAGATAGTCTTCCGCCATCCGCTGCGCCGTGAACCGCTCCTCGAACACTCTGCGGATCCGCTCGCGGTCGAGCAGGTGCAGCCGCCCGGCAGCGGCTGCGGCTGCTGCCTCGTCTGCGACAATGAAACCGGTCACGCCCTCATCGACGACTTCCGGCACCGAGCCGTTGCCCATAGCGAGGACCGGGGTCCCGCACGCCATCGCCTCGATCATCGCCAGCCCGAACGGCTCGCGCCAGGCGATCGGAAACACCAAGCCCACGGCATCGCCGAGGAACTCGGCTTTCTGGTGCTCGGCGATCTCGCCGATGAACTCGACGTGGGGCTGCGCCAACAGCGGTTCAATTTCTTCCTTGAAGTATTCTCGATCGACATGATCGATCTTGGCCGCGATCTTCAACCTCATGCCGGCCAGCGCGGCGATCCGGATCGCCCGGTCCGGCGCCTTCTCCGGCGAGATCCGGCCTAAAAACGCGAGATACCCGCCGGCGCCGCTGCCGGGCTGCAACAGCTGCTCGGGCAGGCCATGGGGTACGGTGGCGATGTAGTGCGCCTCGGGCAACGGAGCACGCTGAGCGTCCGAGATCGAGACCACTGGCACCTCGCCGAACGCGCGGTAGAGCGGTCTCAGCTCCGGTAGGTCGAGGCGGCCGTGCAGAGTGGCGACGAACGGCACGCCGGCGCGCCGCAGGGCGACATACCCGAGATAATCGCAGTGCAGATGGATCACATCGAATTCGCTCGCCCGTTGTGCGACGGTCTCCAGCATCGCAATCAGTGGCGCAATGTGGTCGCGGATCGTCGGATCGAGCCGAAGTGCCCGGGGGCAAGCCGCGACGAGCTTAGCCGCCGTCGAGCTGTCGCCGCTGGCAAACAGGGTCACCTCGTGACCCAAGGCGACAAGCGCGTCCGTCAGATAGGCAACGATGCGCTCGGTGCCGCCGTAGAATTTCGGAGGAACGGCTTCCATCAGCGGCGAGATTTGGGCAATCCGCATAGTCCCTCCGGTTTTCGAACGGTTAACGCGAAACAGGGAAATTTGTTTCACAAGCTGCGGCATTTAGCCTCGGTTAATGCAGATGCAGAGCAAGCTCTGTTGGCAGAGAGGAAGACTTGTCCCGGGAATAAGAACGGGGCGAGCCCCGTTGGCGCCGCAAGAGGCCTAATCCGGTTGACGATTTCGCCCGTCCGGAATGAACCATGACGTTCTATTCAACGGGTGCACTTGCATAACAGGGGAGGGAGGGAACGCGCCAAGAGGCGTGCGGTTCTCAACTATCAATTTTGAGGGTAACACCCGATGATACTCGTCAGAGCGACGCGGGCGGCTCCATCAAGCTTGAAAGAAATGGGTCGCTCTCTAACCGCTGCCTGGAAGTTTCGAAGCCCTCACCCTACCAGTCGCGCACCCTTGCGCGGTGTCGCCGCATTTCCGCGCCGACCGATTCCGTTTCTCTGGCACTACGTCAGCCGGCGGCCGCTTCTTCATTTCATGGCGCTCGCCGCGGTCTTGGGAGCGGCCGCCGCTGCCTGCGTCGCGCAATACGGCTTGAAGTTGATTGTCGACGCCATGGCGCAAGGTGCCGAGCACATGACTGCCGTGTGGTGGGCGCTTGCCGTGTTCCTGGGGTTGCTGGCCGGCGAGAGCTTGCTGTGGCGATCCGGCAGCTGGCTCGGCTACCGTGCCATGCTCGCCGACAAGGCGGAGGCCAGGCTCGACCTGTTCGATCATCTGGGCGGCCACTCCAGCCGGTATTTCACCGATGTGATGAGCGGCTCGCTCGCCAGCCGGGTCTCGTCGACCGGCAACTCGGTTCAGCAAGTGCTATCAATCGTTCTGTTCAACGTCGCCCCGGTCTGTGCCGATTTCTGTGCGGCGCTGGTGATCCTGGCGACCGTCGACTGGCAGCTCGTAACCGCGCTGGCGGTGTTCGTGCTGCTGGCGGTCAGCACCCTTGCCCTTTTAGGCCGGCGCGGTACTCTGCGCCACCGTGCCTATGCCGACCGGGCGGCCGAAGTCGGCGGCGCGCTCGTCGATGTCGTCTCCAACATCTGGGCGGTTAAGGCATTCTCCGCACACTCGCGCGAGCGACGGGGCTTCGCCCAGCTATTGCAAACCGAGACGACCGCGCATCGCGACAGCCTGATGTACATCGAGCGGATACGCGTATTGCACGATTTAAGCTTGTGGTTAATGGCGAGCGTTATGCTGATCTGGTCGCTGTCTCTGTGGCGTCAAGGAAGGATCAGCCCGGGCGATGTGGTTTTGACTGTGGCGGTCGCCTTTCGCATCCTGCACGGCTCCCGCGATCTCGCATTTGCCGCGGTCAACGCGACCCAGTTTGTCTCACGAATTGCCGATGCGATCCAAGTGATCGGCGAGGACCATAAAGTGGTTGACGGCCCTGGCGCGCGGCAGCTGATTCGGCCGGGCGGCAGCATCACCCTCGAAAAGGTCAATTTTTCCTATCCCTCCGGGCAGGCGGTGTTTCGCGATTTTAGCCTGCGCATCGAACGCGGTCAGCACGTCGGTCTCGTCGGTCCATCGGGCGCCGGCAAGTCCACCCTGATCGCTTTGGTGCAGCGGCTCTTCGACATCGACGGCGGCCGTCTGCTGATCGACGACCAGGATATCCGGACGATGACGCAGGACAGCCTGCGCTCGGCCATCGCAGTGGTGCCGCAGGAGGTCTCGCTATTTCATCGCTCGGTCTTCGAGAACATCCGTTATGCCAGACCCGAAGCGGGCGATGACGCGGTCTTCGCCGCGGCCAAAGCAGCGCGCTGCGATGCCTTCATCCGTGCGCTGCCGCACGGCTACGCGACGATCGTCGGCGAGCGTGGCGCCAAGCTTTCCGGCGGCCAGCGGCAACGGTTGGGCATCGCTCGCGCGCTCTTGAAGGATGCTCCGATCGTCGTGCTCGACGAGGCGACCTCGGCACTGGACACCGCGGTCGAGATCGAGATCCAGCGAGCGCTCGACGCGCTGATGCCGGGTCGAACCGTGCTGGCTATTGCCCACCGGCTATCGACGGTGGCGAAGTTCAACCGGCTTGTCGTTCTTCAAGACGGCCGCATCGTCGAGGACGGTCCCCCGGCCGAACTGCGAAGTCGGCGCGGATTGTTCGATCGGATGTGCCGCCTGCAACAAGGCGACCCCTTAAAATTGGCTAGCTGACCGGTGCGGTCACCCCTAGGAAAACTCAGGTCCGCTGCTAGACTTTCCGGCGCTGGCACGACGCTTCCTCATTTCCGCCCCGGCTCACGCGGACCCCCGCGCCGGAGCCTGATTATCCAAATCCGGCAGTTGAGCTTGAAGCCGAGACTGAATTTGCCGCACCTGCAACCAAGGCGAGCGGCTCAAGCCGGTGCGAGGCGCGGCGACGGATTGAGTTGGCGGCCCTTCAGCGCTCAGGATGCGATGGCAGCGTTGCACCGGGTCCAACTGCTCCGCAGTTTCTCGCAACTGCGCCGGGAAGCCGGCGATCCGCAGGTAGGCGCGGCGGGCCTTTTGTTGGTCGCCGTGGGTGCTGCTGAGTGTCAGCCTATGGACCCCGATGACAAACCCCAATTTGACCCACAAGGGGCCGTTGGGCGGCGTAGCCCGACCTGAGCAGCTGGGTTATGCCGGGCAAGGAAGGAGAGGATTTTCGCCCGGCACCTCTCTTCGCCCGAGATCGTTTAACTGTTGGCCCGGCGGATTGGATGGAGGGTTGGCATGCGGCTTCTGGGTGTCTTCCCCGGGGTGCTTCACTATTCAAAGTTCTTTCTGCGGCTCGAGCCGATCGGCCTTGAACTCGTCGCTCAGGCGGCACGGCAGGCGGGACATGCGGTCCAACTGATCGATCTGCAGGTCGAGGACTACCGCGCCTATTTCCGAATGCTCGAAAGCTGGCGGCCGGACGTCATCGCCTTCTCCTGCAATTATCTGCCGCACGTCCCTGAGATCGTCGATCTTGCCAAGGCGACAAAAACCCGTTTCCCCGAGATGTTCATCTGCGTCGGTGGACATAGCGCCTCGTTCACCGCCAGCGCGATCATCGAGCACGGCGCGGGCGCCATCGACTGCGTGCTGAAGGGTGAAGGCGAGGCGGGCATGCCTCTGCTCTTGGCCGCGATTGAGGGCGGTCGCGACCCGATCACGGTGGCGGGTGCCGTGACCGCCGAGGGAGAGGGCCCGCCGCCCGCCTTCGTCCACTCGCTAGATGATTTGATGCCGGCGCGCGATCTGCTGCGCCATCGCCGGAAATATTTTCTCGGCACGCTCGATCCCTGCGCCACCATCGAGTTTTCGCGCGGCTGTCCGTGGGATTGCTCCTTCTGCAGCGCCTGGACCTTTTACGGCCGAAGCTATCGGCTGATCAGCCCCGAGCGAGCAGTCGAGGATTTGCGATCGATCCGTGAGCCCGGAGTCTTCATCGTCGACGATGTCGCCTTTTTGCAGGAGCGGCACGGGATGGCGATCGGAGAGGCGATCGCCCGCTCGGGCATCAAGAAGCAGTACTACCTCGAAACACGCGGTGATGTCCTCCTTCGACACAAGGAAGTCTTTCGTTTCTGGAAGAAGCTCGGCCTCGAATACATGTTCCTCGGGATCGAAGCTATCGACGAAGAAGGTCTGCAAAAATTACGCAAGCGGGCGACACTGGGCGGCAACTTCGAGGCATTGGAATTCGCACGCTCGCTTGGAATCTACGTGTTAATCAATTTGATCGCCGACCCCGAATGGGACCGTGAGCGCTTCCGCATCGTCCGCGCATGGGGCCTCGAGCTGCCCGAAGTCGTGAACATCAGCATCAACACGCCCTATCCCGGGACCGAGAGCTGGGTTAGCGAGGCTGGGCGAGCGGTGAGCCGGGACTACCGGCTCTATGACATTCAGCATGCGGTCCTGCCGACAAAGCTGCCGCTTGCCGAGTTTTACGAGGAATTGGTGTCCACCCAGCACGCCTTCTATCACAAGCACATGGGCTGGAAGCGGCTGATCAAGATGGCCGGGGTCGTTGCCGGCCAGCTGGCGCGGGGTCAAACCAATTTCCTCGGCAGTCTGTTCGGCCTCGAACGCGTGTTTCGGCCTGAATATCTACTCGCCGACCACGCCAAGCCGGTCGATTACCAGATTCCGCTGCCGGCTGAACCAACACGCCGGCAGGCCTCGCTCTACATCCACGCTCCGCGAGGCCGCAAAGGACGTTCTCTGGATGTGGCGACCGAGCGCTTCGTTGACGAGACGCGGACGAGCGCGACGTCCTAGCACCCCGACCGGGTCTAGCTCGTTCCACGAGCGGTCGACGCCAACATGTTCGTGACCTCAGGAGGCGTCAATCCGACATCGACGATCCAGGCGCTGGCGCTCTACGGCGCCGACGAGATGCAGCCGCGTCTTTCCAATTTGTTCGACTGAGGCAAGCGATGTCCGCCGACGACACCCTCCTCACCGCAGCCGAACGCTAGGACTTTCGCACCATCGCGGCCGAGATCATCCCGGCGAGCGCCGAATACGGCGTGCCTGGCGCGGATGATCCGGCAATCCAGGCCGACATTCCGGCGCTCGACCAGCTCGCGCGCCGGCAAGCAATGGCATTGGAATTGCGCGGTCGGCGGGGCGGCGGCGACGCTGACCCGCCTCAGCTTGCAATGTTATTATCGCGACGATCGCCTCGTCCGCTCGTCGAGCGAAGGGCACAGCACAAATCGCCAGCGAGGAAGTAGGCGCCTTTGCCTCAGCGCGCCATCGGCCTCGCTCCCAGTGTCTCGACATAGAAGGCAAACGAAAGGTCGCAGTGCCGCACAGACCGGGTGATGTGCTAGACGCTACTGGTCATGGTGCCGAGACCTCGTTCCGGCTCTCAAAGGCTCGCAGGAATGTGGCGACGGCTTGGTCGACCGCGGCGTCAATTCCCTGCTGGTCGATGCCGGCGTCGAGGCGCAACAGGTGGCGGAGCTGGATTTCACCGCGCACCAGCGACACGAACTGCTCGGCGGCAAGCCGGGTATCGGCGAGCGCCAAGCTGCCCGATGCGGTGGTGCTCTTCAGATAGGCCTCGATCTGCAGGCGCTGGCGCTCGGGCCCGGCATGCCAGAACACTTCGCCGAGCATCGGGAAGCGGGCGACCTCGCCGAGGATGATCCGGTGCAGGGCGATCCCGTCGGGTGACAGGATGAGTTCGAGGAAACGGCGGCCCAGCACGCTCAGCGAAGCGTGGACGTCTCGGGGATCGAGCTCGTTCGGCGAGAAGCGCGCCAGATAGCGTTCGCATTCGCGTCCGACCACCGCACCGAAAAGCTCCTCCTTGCTGGCAAAATGGGCATAAACCGTGGCCTTCGAGACCCCGGCTTCGCGCGCGATCGCGTCCATGCTGACCGCCCCAAAACCGGCAGCGAGAAAGCTCCGCTTGGCCGCGGCGAGAATGCTCTCCGCCTTGCTGGCCAACGGCCCTTCTTTGCGGCTGATGTTGTCCATCATCACCATTTTTTGCCTCCCGGCCCCGACCATGCCGGCCTTCGCAGCCACGGCGACGGGCTTGACAGCATTTAGCTGAGCCAACATCTTGGGCGCAAGGTGAACTGAACGGTTTAGTTCAGGAGCAATACCGGGTGGAAGCGCTTGCGCAAGGTCCTGTTCATAATTTTGCCGGTTGTCGTGCTCGCCTCGAGTGTGAGCGGCGGCTGGTATTGGTGGAATGTTCTGCGCTTCCTGCAGTCCACGGACGATGCCTATGTCCAAAGCGACATCTCGGTAATCAGTCCGAAAGTCGAGGGTTACATAAAAAAGGTGCGGGTCGCCGATAACCAGGAGGTCAAGGAAGGCCAGATCCTTTTTGTCATCGATGACAGCGACTTCAAGGCCAGGGTTGCCCAAGCAGAAGCAGCGGTGGCGATCGAGGAGGCGTCGGTTGCGAGCTACGAGAGCCGGCTCAGGCTGCAGCAGGCGATGATCGATCAGGCGGCCGCCTCGGTGATCGCTGCCGAGGCCGATCTCGCCCGCGAGCAACGGGATTACAAGCGCTACAGCGCGTTGATGTCGAGCGACTATGCCAGCCGGCAACGCTTCGAACAGGCTCAGGCCGACGCCCGCAAGGCCGAGGCGGGTGCCGCCAAGAGCCGTGCGGCGCACGCGGCCGAGCAGGACCAGCTCGCCGTGCTGCGCTCGCAGCAGCGCGAGGAGCGGGCCAAGCTCCAGCAGGCCCGCGCCAATCTGCGGCTCGTGCAGAACAACCTCGAACACACGCTGATCCGCGCGCCTATATCCGGGGTTGCCGGCAACCGCGCCGGCCAAGTTGGCCAGTACGTCAAGGCGGGAACGCAGCTCTTGTCGCTGGTGCCGCTGTCGCCCGTCTATGTCACGGCCAACTTCAAGGAAACGCAGCTGACCCGGATGCAGCCCGGGCAGTTCGCCGAGGTGTCGGTCGACGCCTACCCGAATGTGACCCTCGACGGCCGTATCGAGAGCTTTGCACCGGCGAGCGGCGCCGAGTTCAGCCTGTTGCCACCCAACAATGCCACCGGCAATTTCACCAAGATCGTGCAGCGGGTCCCCGTGCGGATCGCGCTGCCGGCGAACAACCCGCTTGCCGGACGGCTGCGCCCGGGTCTCTCTGTCACGGTGACGATCGACACCAGGAACGCCGGCGACACCAGGAACGCCAGCGAAGGCGACGCGATCGTCGGTGCCGCGCAGGCGAAGCCGCCGAACACGGCCGTGTCGCAGTGACCTGGGCGCTGACCGCGTCGCTACGCCGGACGCGGGTGGCGCGGCGTGCGGCCGTAGCCGAGCCGGCGAAACCGGTAGTTCTGCCGGCCCCTGCCGCCGGCGCACGGCCGGCTCCTGTGCCGAGCTTGCGCGACTGGCTCGGCGTATTGGCGATGGGCACCGGGCTATTTATGGCGATCATGGACGTCCAGATCGTCACGAGCTCCTTGACCCAGATCCAAGGCGGGCTTTCGGCCAGCGCCGACGAGATCGCTTGGGTGCAGACGTCCTATCTGGTGGCCGATGTCGTAATGGTGCCACTGTCCGGGATGATGTCGCGGCTGTTATCGACGCGCATCCTGTTCGTAACCGCCGCGCTGGGCTTTACCGGGGCGAGCGTGCTGTGCGCCACAGCCTCCAGCCTCGGGCAGATGATCGTCTATCGCGCGATGCAGGGGTTCTGCGGCGGAGCAATCACCCCGACGGTGTGGCCAGTCGTCTATAGCAGGTTCCGCGGGCGGCAACTCGCGACCCTGATCGCGATCATCTCGGTTATCCTCAGCATGTCGTCGACCTTGGGTCCGACGATCGGCGGCTATCTGACCGACACCTTTTCCTGGCATTGGCTGTTTCTCGTCAACATCGTGCCCGGCATCGCCGTTGCCGTCACTGTGTGGCTGACAATCGACATCGACAAGCCCGAGCTGTCGCTGCTGCGCCATTTCGATCTCTGCGGGCTCATACTGATGGCGCTGTTTCTCGGCTGTCTCCAGTATGCGCTCCAGGAAGGCCCGCGCTGGGATTGGCTGGCCGACGAGACGATCCGCGCCGCCGTCGTCGTTTCGGGCATTGCATCGGTCTTCTTTTTCTGGCGGGTGCTGACCTATCACCAGCCGATCGTCGATGTGCGCGCCTTCCTGAACCGCAACTTCGCGCTTGGCACTTTTTTCACATTTACGATCGGCATCGGGATGTACGGCACCACCTACCTGGTCCCGTTGTTCTTGGCACAGATCCGCGGCTACAGCGCGCTGCAGATCGGCCTGACCGTCGTCGTCGTCGGCCTCGTCACGATGGCGATGTCGCCGGCCAGCACGTATATGGCGCGCAAGCTCGATCTGCGCGTGATGCTGTCGATCGGCTTGGGCCTCTTCGCCTTCTCGATGTATCTGACGGCCACGCTGACCAATCAGACCGGCTTCTGGGAGCTGTTCGTGCCCCAGGCGGTCCGCGGCCTCGGATTGATCTGCTGTTATCTACCGGCCAACCTGATCGCGCTCGGCTCGTTGTCACCCGACAAGATGAGAAACGCTGCCGGTCTCTACAACCTCACCCGCGATTTCGGCGGTGCGATCGGCTTAGCGACGATCGGCACGGTGATGAACGATCGGCTGCATTTTCACTGGAACCGGCTGATCGAAGACATCAACCCGGCGCGCCAGGCGGTGCAGCATTACCTGGACATGCAGTCGGGCCACTTCGAGGCGCTAATCCCCGGGGATGCCCACCGCGCGGCGATCGGGATGCTCGCCAACCTGGTGCAGCGTGAGGCGCTGGTGCTAACCTACAACGACGCGTTGATGCTGATCGGCGGGGTCTTCGTCGCCGCCCTCTTTCTCATGCCGCTCGTCCGCCGCCCGCGCACGACCCCGGTCTCCCCTGACCATTGACGGATCGCGATCGCCGCAGCCGCTTGACATTGACCCTCCCCAGCCCCCTTCGCGGACATGATCACGCTGCACGAGCATCTCCGCCTCGGCAGCTACTGCCCCCGCGATCGCGCCGGGCCCCAACAACTAATGCGCTGAGTGACGGCACGATAATCGGCTTTCGATGAACATCGGTGAAACAGGGTAGACCGGGGCGAGCAGATCGCGGGCTTCGCCGAAGCAGCGCACGGGACGGGCTGCTGACCGTCGCCTGCCATCGCGCTTAGCCCGTCCTCACTCTCTCGACCGCTGGCGTGATCGGCTGGCTCGTGCGGAAAGCCGACGATCCGCTGCTTGGCGGATGGCGGCTTCGCGCCGGCTCCGGCCGTTCGCATGACAACCGGCTCGGCCCCGGTGGACACTGGGCCAACCTGGACGGCAGCCGGGCACGGACCACCAACCCCGCTCACCTTGACGGCGATGGGCCGATTGCCAAAGGTGCTGCCCGCGATTAGAGGTCAGAAAGGAGACGCCGATGCTGCCGCTGGTTCTCTCGTCTGACTTTCACGTGTTCGAGCCGCCCGATTTGTGGCAGACGCGCATCGATAGGGCGTTCCGCGATCGTGCGCCGCGGGGGGTACGACCCCGAGCAACACCTCGAGGACATGGCGCTCGGCTAACTCGCCGAGTTTTGCCGCACGGATCCCGCCCGATTGAAGGGCATCGCGATGACCGACTGGACAACGTCGAGGACGGGATCAAGGAGCTGGAACGCGGCGCACGTCTGGGTCTCTCGGGTGCCATGATCACCGAGTATCCAGCCGAGGACCGGCGCTACGACCACCCCGAGTACGAGCCGTTCTGGGCTACCGCGGCACTCGACCTGCCGCTGAGCCTGCACACCGCGACGCGACAGCAGGGCAAGATCCGCGGGACCCGTCCGGGACGCTGCGCGACAGGGAAGCCCCTCGGCCAATTTCTCCGCCCCGCCAATTCTGTCATTCCAATCCGCGGGTCCGACCCGCGGAGAAACAATCTCGCGCCGGAGCGCGCTCATCCGTCGAGACTGCTTCGGCGCGCAATGCGCTTCTCGCAATCGGAAGCCGCGGTAATGTCCCGAGTTTCTAAGTTAAGCTAATACGGTTGAGCTTGCCGGGCGCGCGCCGGTCAACTCACACCACCGTAAGCGCAGGGGGACTTATGCGTTTCAAATCACGCAAAGTCGGCGGGTACCAAGTCTTCGCGGTAACCGGGATCGACACCGTATCCTTCGGCATCGCGGCAGATCTTACTACCGCCGCGGGCCTTCTCGGCTTTGCCATCGAGCGCGAGGACCCAGTCAAGAACGAGCGCTACTTCATGTTTGGGTTCAAGGTCTTCAGGGAGGTCTACCCAACCCCGCCCGGGATCTGAGCGTGCGGACCTACGACCAGCCGGTGCAGAGCTTTGTCTGGGACGATTTCACCGCCAAGCCCGGCCAGCGCTTTACCTATAGGTTTCATCCGCTTAAGGGGAGGCCAAAGAACCTCGATCGCAGCAGCGAGCCGATCCCGATTACAGTGGAAACCGAACCGCTCACCGCGGGTGCGCATGACGTCTATTTCAACCGCGGCGTCGCCAGCAGCCAGGCCTATACGCGCGAGTTCAAAAACCAGCAGCCCGACAAGATTGTCGACGCCGCCGAGCGGGCGCGCGCTTACCAGTGGCTGAGCCGGAGGCTCGACGAAAAATTGTTTGAGTTCATCGATGCCGCCGGGCGCGGCGACACCCTGTTGGGGGCCTTTTACGAGTTTCGCTATCGCCCCGCCGCCGACCGGCTCAAAGCCGCTCTCGACCGCGGCGTAAATGTAAAGCTGGTCCTCGACGGCAAGGACAATGGCTACACCGACCGGCAAGGCAATGAGCACAAGGCGTTCCCGCTGACCGACAACGAGAATATGGTCCGCAACTCCGGGCTGCCCTCAGCAGCGATCATCTGGCGGAAGAAGAACCCGGATGCCATTGCCCACAACAAGTTTCTGGTCCTGCTGAAGGGAGCCGCCGAGACGCCGGAGGCTGTCTGGACCGGGTCGACCAACCTCTCCGACGGCGGGATCCACGGCCAGACCAATGTCGGCCATTGGGTCCGCGATGCCAATGTGGCGTCAGCCTTCCACAATTACTGGGCGGTGCTCGAACAGGACCTCGGCAAAACCGCCACGGCCACGCGGGCCCAGAACACGGCGGCGATAAAGGCGAACCGGGACGCCGTCGAGGCCCTGGGCGTCGTACCCGCCGATTGGAAGGCGATCCCGCGAGGGACCACCCCGGTGTTCAGCCCGCGTTCTGGCGGCTCGGTGCTTGACATGTACGCCGCCATGTTGGACGAGTCCGCGGATGCCGGATGCGTGACCCTCGCCTTTGGGATCAGCGATGTGTTCAAGTCGCGGCTGGTCGATAATCCCGCGGCCGGCCCGCTGCTTTTTCTGCTGCTGGAAAAGCGGGATCAGCCCCGTCCCAATTCCAATAAACCGTTCAAGCCGCTGGGCGCGCGGCAGAACATCTACGCCGCGTGGGGATCCTACCTGAAAGATCCGCTCTACCAATGGACGCGCGAGACCAACGCCGGCCGGCTGCAGCTCAATACCCATGTGAGCTACATTCACTCGAAATTCCTGCTTAAGGACCCGCTGAGCAACGACCCGATCGTGGTGACCGGCTCAGCCAACTTTTCGCAGCCCTCGACCAACGACAATGACGAGAACATGCTGCTGATCCGCGGCGACCAGCGCGCGGCCGACATCTATTTCACCGAATTCAATCGGCTCTTTTTTCACTATTATTTCCGCTCTGTTCAAGAAGCTACGCACTGCCGGCTCCGCCCCGATCGGTTCAACCGCCGCGGACGGCGGCGGCTTGTTTCTCGATCCGACCGACGGCTGGCTGCAAAAATACGCCCCCGGAACCTTCCGCTCAAAACGCGTGGCAATGTTCGAAGCAATGCAGCCCGCCGTCACGCTTTAAGGGGCAAGGGGTGGGCAATGGCGCCTTCGCGCCGGTTCTGGCTGTTCGCGTAACAGCGAGGCTCGGCCGGCTGGGCTCTAAGCCGACCTTGAAGACCGCCGGGCACGGATCACCAACCGCGCTCACCTTGACGGCGATGGGCCGGTTGCCAAAGGTGCAGCCCGCGATTAGAGGTCAGAAAGGAGACGCCGATGCTGCCGCTGGTTCTCTCATCCGACTCTCACGTGTTCGAACCGCCAGATCTATGGCAGACCCGCATCGATAGGGCGTTCCGCGATCGTGCGCCGCGGATCGAGCGGATCAACGGCGGCGACCACGTCGTCGTCGAGGCGGATCAAATCCTCTCCGGGATCGGCCTCATCTCGAACGCCGGCGCACGGTTCGTGGCCCCTGAGACGATCTCCGCCCAGGGGCGCTTTGAAAACGTGCACCGCGGGGGGTACGACCCCGAGCAGCATCTCGAGGACATGGCGCTCGATGGGGTGGCCGGTGAAGTCCTCTATCCCTCGCAAGGGCTCTTTTACTTCAAGATAGCGGACCCGCTGCTGATGTCCGCCATCTTTCGCGCGTACAACGACTGGCTCACCGAGTTCTGCCGCACCGATCCCGCCCGATTGAAGGGCATCGCGATGATCAACCTCGACGACGTCGAGGACGGGCTCCGTGAGCTGGAGCGAGCCGCCCGTCTGGGCCTCTCCGGTGCGATGATCACCGAATATCCAGCCGAGGACCGGCGCTACGACCAACCCGAATACGAGCCGTTTTGGGCCGCCGCCGCAGCACTCGACCTGCCGCTGAGCCTGCACACCGCGACGCGACGGCAGGGCAAGATCCGCGGGGCCGGTCCCGGAACGCTGCGCGACGCCAGCAGCCGCGCGACGAAGGCGTTCTATCCGGCGCTGTCGCTGTGCGACATGATCTTCTCCGGCGTCTTCGAGCGTCACCCCCGCCTGACGCTGGCGATCGTCGAGTTCGAGCTGGCCTGGGCCCCCAATGTGCTCACCTCTATGGATTACACGTATCGCGAGCGCCACGGCGAGGCGATTTACCGGTTCAAGAACGGCATGCTCCCGAGCGACTTCTTCCGCCGCAACGCCGTCTTGAGCTTTCAGGAGGACGCAATCGGCATTCGCCTGCGCGACGTCATCGGCGTCGACAACATGATGTGGGGCTCGGACTATCCGCACAGCGAGTTGACGTTTCCGCAATCGCGCAAGATCCTGGCCGAGATCCTGGAGGGCGTGCCGGCCGACGAACAAGCCAAGATCATGGGCGGCAACACCGCCCGCGTGTACAATTTCGACGTGGCGAGACTGACGTGTTCCAGTGCAGTTGCGGAGTGATCTCAATGAATCTTCAAGTCAACTGGGAAGAACCGGAAACAGCAAGCGTAGGGCGGGTTAGCGAAGCGTAACCCGCCGAATGAGTTTGCACCGCTGCGACGGCTGGCGGATCACCTTGTGCTCATCCGCCCTACGAATCGCTAGTTGCAGCAATGTAGGGTGGGTTGAGCTACGAGCAAAACCCACAAACCCGGGACCGGAGACGATGGGTTTCACTTTCCTTCAACCCATCTTACGCTTGCTGTGTACGATCTCATCTTTTGGATTTTGATCGTCGGAATTCATGAGGGCGCCCCCGCTCGATATGGCGACTAAGCCAAGAAGAGCCAATCTCAAACCTCCTGGCAAGTGCGTGTTCTGCGAACGCGGTGGCCTTACCAAAGAGCATATGTGGGCCGGCTGGCTAAGAAATTATATTGACAGAACTATGGAGGAGCACCGCATCGGATCAACTCTCATATTCCCCGCTAACCGAGAAGAATTTATCGAACGACACACTGGAGATCCCCATAGCCGCAAAATCCGATGCGTTTGCCGAGAATGTAATAACGGCTGGATGAGCCAAGTCCAAACGAGCGTAAAGCCGTTCCTGGTTCCTATGCTGATTGGCCAAGGAATTGGACTTCACAGGAATGGTCAAACGACAGTTGCAGCATGGGCATCAACGATGGTCATGGTTGCCGAGTTTTTAGATCGAGGGAAGATTGCCATCCCTCAGGTCGACAGAGCCTTTCTATACGAGAAAAGGCGACCACCATCGCATTGGAGAATTTGGGTTGGGCGGCATCGACGAAAATTGCATCCGTTATACACTCACAACATTTTACCTTTTGTTTCCAAAGAGGAATTCGAGAGAATTCCGCGTGGAACGATGGGAGAGGCCAACACGCAGACCTCGACGATATGCCTTGGCGAGCATCTCATCATTCACGTCATGAGTTCCCGTGTTGCCCGAAGTATCGTTCGACGCTGGAGCCTTCCACCGATCATCGATCTGCGGATGGCCCAGATCTGGCCCGTGCGGAGGAGTTTGGTTATGTGGCCGCCGTCCGGAGCGCCTCTTGACGATATCGAGATCGACCTTCTTGCTCAGCAATTCCTCTCCCGGGTTGAGACTGTCGCTCGGCGAGCGGGGATCATCTGCTGATGCGCCAGCCTGTCGATCGGCGTCCTCGCCGGAGTCGCTCTGTTCAGTCTAGTCTAGTGCATAATTGCCGATTCCTGGCATAGCCGGCACCACCGCGAACTGCCAGTTGGCGAGCACGCGAGCGGCGAGCTTCCCCGCGCCCAACGAGTTAGTCGAACAGCATGCGGATTGCCGCGAGATACTGCGTCACGGTCGGCGCTTCCTAGCGCTTGCCGAGCCATCCGATAACATGCGCGCCGATGGTGACCGATCCGGCGTGTCGGCCTGGCGGCTCACAGGTTTTCTCGCCGATCCTGAGACGAACATCTTACTCAAGAGGAACCAAACGAGCCTCGGCGTCCAGGGCTCGCCGCACGCAGTGCGTTTACCCGCCCTGTTCAGCGCTCTGGCGACGTCGTGCGGCTTTCGGATGCCTCCTTTCGCGAAGATTTTAATAGCCGGTCTCAACTCGGTTAGAAGATGATACTCTTGAACAGAGCCAAAGCTGAAATGGCAATGCTCGGCAGCAGTCAATACAATTTGCGTTTGGTTGTACTCCTCACGGCGGGTCATTCGCGGTCTAGAATTTCGAACGAGGGCGCCACGTTGGGTCGACGCTGACTTAGCTTTGTACATGTGCTCCTCCGGCAGGGACGCACCTTTTGTAGTCAACGGGGGCGCCGTCGGCAGTCGGCGGCGAATGACAGTCACACTCTCCATTCTGCGTTCGAGTTTGGCGCGTATAACAGGCACAAGTTCAGCGCGCTTGGCGACCGCTTCGGGGGAATTGCGAGCGACGCGCTTGGCCGCCCGTCTCGCGGCTGCGGCTTCCTGTTCGCGCTGCTCGCGTACTTGATTTTCTCTCTTCTTGCTCGCTCTTTTTGTGGCTGCGGCTTGCTGTTCGCGCCGTTGGGATTCTCGATTTTTTCTTTTGATTTCTTGACGCTGCTCCGGAGCTAGTCGTTGTTCGGCCTGTCTTTCCGCAATTTGTTCAGGCGTAAGCGGCCGCCGCGGTTTTGTAGCCTTCGGCGTCTTGCGCGTTGTCCCGGAAAACCAACCCGACCCTGGCCCAATTACGGTGTGCCCACCAATATACAACCCGCGTCGAGACATGGGATAGCAAGCCTCATCAGATCAGGGTCATAGCTTGCCATCTGCCGATCGAATTACCAACCGCCGGTTTGGGCGACCCAAGGTCCGTCTGCCCCTCCGATCCAGCCGATCCTCGAAGCTTTGGCAGAGGTCCGCCAAGGGGCAGATAGCAACACGCGATTCGATGCGGCGCGCCTTCGATTTCGCCAGGACCACGCCACTCACTTGGCTCACAGCTGGACCTGCCCTGAGATGTTGCAGGCAGCATCCACCTCGATCCCGAGATGAAAAAATCAGTTTGGCACCCAGACTGCGGCCCTGATCTCGCCGAATTCGCGCGCGATCTTGCACCAGGACGCGCCGGCATCCTCACTGACGTACACCTCACCGAACAGGCTAAATGCCACAATGCGATTGGCGTCGGCGGGATGCGTGGCAAGGCCCCACACCGTGGCATTGGGCTGGGTCGGGAATGGCAGAAGCTCCCAACTCTCCCCGAAGTCTGTGCTGCGGAGCACGCGCCCCTTTTCACCCGTCGTGGTCTCGCCACGCGAGGATCATCCCTCCCGGCTGAATTTAGTCAATGGCCGAAATGGAGGCATTACCGGTCGCCTTGTGCCCTCAATCGGCCCGGCAGCCTTGACAAGAACGTATAGGGAACACATATGGCAGGCACCTTGCCCGAGCTATGGCCATCGGAGGTCCATCGTGCCAGTCGCTGCCATTGCCTTGCCACGTCCTGCTGGCTCCTGTTTTCGCGACCCGGAGTTCGAGGGATTCCAATCAGTTGCGCCTGATCTCTCTTCGCCTCGCGCGCAGGCGCGCATGCGTGCCTCCAGCGCATTCGATGGGGTGGCCGGTGAAGTCCTCTATCCCTCGCAAGGGCTCTTCTACTTCAAGGTGGCGGACCCGCTGCTGATGTCCGCGATCTTTCGCGCGTACAACGACTGGCTCGCCGAGTTCTGCCGCACCGATCCCGCCCGATTGAAGGGCATCGCGATGATCAACCTGGACAACGTCCCGGACGCGATCAAGGAGCTGGAACGCGTTGCCCGACTGGGCCTCTCTGGCGCAATGATCACCGAGTATCCAGCCGAGGACCGGCGCTACGACCAACCCGAATACGAGCCGTTCTGGGCCGCCGCCGCAGCACTCGACCTGCCGCTGAGCCTGCACACCGCGACGCGACGGCAGGGCAAGATCCGCGGGGCCGGTCCCGGAACGCTGCGCGACGCCCGCAGCCGCGCGACGAAGGCGTTCTATCCGGCGCTGTCGCTGTGCGACATGATCTTCTCCGGCGTCTTCGAGCGTCACCCCCGCCTGACGCTGGCGATCGTCGAGTTCGAGCTGGCCTGGGCCCCCCAATGTGCTCACCTCTATGGATTACACGTATCGCGAGCGCCACGGCGAGGCGATTTACCGGTTCAAGAACGGCATGCTCCCGAGCGACTTCTTCCGCCGCAACGCCGTCTTGAGCTTTCAGGAGGACGCAATCGGCATTCGCCTGCGCGACGTCATCGGCGTCGACAACATGATGTGGGGCTCGGACTATCCGCACAGCGAGTCGACGTTTCCGCAATCGCGCAAGATCCTGGCCGAGATCCTGGCCGGGGTGCCGGAGGACGAACAGACCAAGCCTGCCCCGGACCACGATCCGGGGATCGCCGGCGGCAATACCGCCCGCGTCTACAATTTTGACGTGGCGAGGCTGACCGTCTCGGCTTGAAGCGACGCCAGGCTGGCTCTATCGCTTAAGACATGACAATTCCGTCGACAGGCAGGCTAGGCTATTGGCGGACGCTCCCCATCTCCGGTTCGAGTGGGATGATGCGAAAAACGATCGCTGCGTGCGAGAACGCGGGTTCGGTTTTGCCGATATCCTGCCGGCGTTCCTCGATCCGAACAGACGGGTGGAGCGTGACAGTCGGCGAGAGTATGGCGAAGAACGTTTCAGGCTCTACGGCCGCGTCGCCGGACGGCTATTTGTGATTGCCTACACGCGGCGTGAAACGGCGACGAGGATCATCTCCGCCCGCAGGGCAAATGCTCGGGAGAGGGACCGGTATGGCGCGGACTGAAGCACACCTCGATGCGACGGGAGCCGTCATCCGGCGGCGTTCCGCCGGTCCTTGGGAGCCGGTCGAGCCGCGAACCGATTGGGCGCGGGTCGATGCCACCACCGAGGTCGAGATCGAACGCCAGGCCGCCTCCGACGACGCCGAAGCGGCCAAAGATGCGGCGGCTTGGGTGCGGCGGGTTCGCAGACGTGCCGGACTGTCACAAGCCGAGTTCGCACGCCGGATCGGCATCTCTGTCGCGACACTGCGCGGTTGGGAGCGAGGCAAGCTCTTCCCGCAGGGCCCCGCCCGCGCGCTTTTGCGCGTGATCGACCGGGTGCCGGAGGCCGTGCTCGCGCTGAGCGCGAGTTAGGCCCGCGAGCGCCACGGCGAGGCGATCTACCGGTTCGAGGGCGGCATGCTCCCGAGCGACTTCTTCCGTCGCAATGTCGTGCTGAGCTTCCAGGAGGACGCGATCGGCATTCGCCTGCGCGACGTCATCGGCATCGACAACATGATGTGGGGCTCGGACTATCCGCACAGCGAGTCGACGTTCCCCCAATCGCGGAAGATCCTGGCGGAGATCCTAGAGGGCGTGCCGGACCACGAACAGGCCAAGCCTGCCCCGGACCACGATCCGGGGATCGCCGGCGGCAATACCGCCCGCGTCTACAATTTTGACGTGGCGAGGCTGACCGTCCCTGCTTGACACGGCGAGATGGCGCCGGCGAAGCGCCTCAGTTCAGCCGGGCGACCAGCGGCGCCAGGAACCCGCGCAACACCGGTGACCATTTGGCGTGCTCGGGGCCGCTGGAGGAATGGCCGAGATCGCTGTCGAGCTCGAAATAGCGCGCCTCAACTCCGGCCGCGGTCAACGCTTTGATGACGTCGGGCGCGATCTTTGGTGGAAACAGCGCGTCGGTGCGGCACAGGATGTAGAGAACCTTGGCCTTGATCCTGGCGAAATCCGGCCTCGTGTCGAAGCCCAGCAGGGCACGGCGCAAGATCATCAGCGAGTTGGCGTCCCATTTGGCGGCCCAGTTCGCGGCCTGCTCGCGGATCGCCGCCTCGCGCGCCGCCGGGTCGGGGAAACGCGGCGCCAGGGCGGTCTCGATGCCGTAGCGCTTCAGTGTCTCGACCCGGATGTCGGTCAGCACCGTCTTGCACGCCGCCTTGCCGTAATAGCGGCCGCCATGCCATTCGGGATCGCTGGCAAGCCGCGCCTGCAATTCGGCCAATTGCTTGTCGGTATTGACCGAGGCCCAGGGGGCGGTATTGACCGGCACGATCGCATCCATGAAATCGGGGTAGGCGACCGCCCATTGGAAGGCCTGGTAGCCGCCATAGGAGGGACCGGCGACCGCGACCAGATGGCGGACGCCGAGATGGTCGAGCAAGGCTTTCTGCGCGGCGACGATGTCGCGGATCGCGAACTTCGGAAAATCGGGGCCATAGGCCTCGCCGGTCTGTGGGTTGACGCTGCCGGCATTGGTCGAGCCGAAGGACGAGCCGAGCATGTTCGAGGCGACGACGAACAGTTTGTCGGTGTCGATCGCCTTGCCGGGCCCGATCAGGCCGTCCCACGAGCCCGGCTGGTTGCCATTCGCCGGGTTGCGGCCGGCGAAATGGTGGCTGCCGGTGTAGCCATGCGTGCACAGGATGGCGTTGCGGCCGCCATTTGGTCCATTGGCGGGCGCGAGCCGGCCATAGGTCTCGTAGGCGATTGTCGCCTCGGACATGACCGTGCCGTCGGTGAGCAGGAAATTGCGCAAGGTGAAGAAGCGGTCCTCGACGGCGCCGATATCGGCGGCGGGACGCAGCGGCACGTCGTTCATCTTTTCCTCCGCAGGATGCAGGAGTCCACTGTGCCATGCCAGCACCGGCCGGTCACGCGTCGGTCGAACGGCTCTTCCGCCATCGGAGGCCTGCAGGACCGGTGCGCTGTCAACCTGGCGGACGGTAAGTCTTTGCTCAGCGCTCATTCGTGCACCAACGCCCGCCTGCCGATCGTTCGAGGGATGGGTTTGGCTTGAAGGTGCTGCGCTCTCGTTCCAATGTCGTTTTGAGGCTCGTGGCCGGCCGATGGAGGATAGTTTCGACGGAGTCCGTCTGCCGATTGTTTCGGTCGGCTACGTGCAGTTTCGCCATGGTCAGGAAGTGCGAGTAGACGTGGTCGGGGAGCCTGCGCTTGCGGAGTTCATCGTCACGCCAGACGTCGAGCGGCTCCTCCACATATCGGACTGACCGACCCAGGGCGGCGGTATACTCCTCGGCCAACCCATACAGATCGGTCGAACGCACCCCAGTCAGTTTCTGGTGTACGCGCGACGATACGAGCTAGATGCTCCTTTAACGCTTTGGGCTTTTGATCGCGGTCCCTCGCGCAACCCGAAAAGGAGCTGGTCAGATGGGCTTTCGTGGATCAAGGTCCGGCGATGCGCGCTAGCCTCGTCATCGCAGTCTTTCGTGTCCTCACATGGTGGTGCGTCATCTTTCTCGCGGTCCTGTCGTTGTGGCCGGGGAGAGGGCTCGGCTTTCTGTTTGTGTTGCCCGAGTTGAATACAATGCGAACCGGTCTCCCGGGCCCACCCGAGCTTCTCGTTGCCTATGCCGGGTCGGCGGCGATCGGCATGGCCGGCTACGGCCCGAGCCGAGGCGGTGTACGCGTCATCGGCGGCTTTTGGGTGTATGCCGCGATCCTGGAATACCTCCAGCATTTCTCAACAGGCCGGCACCCCGCGCTCGCAGACTTGGCGGCCTCGGCACTCGGAGCGTTGTGCGGCGGGCTCGCCGTCCTCCTCCTCTGGCGCCGCCCCTTCGATCAGCCGACTTGAGGCGCGCGATAGACGCTGGGTGCTCTGACGTGGTTCAGGTTACGTATCGGGCATCCACAAAATTGCCCAATTAGCATAATATAAGCAAGCTGACTGCGGCGTCTGCAGATGCTCCAAACCGGCCGGTTTACAACCTTAAGAGGAGTTCCCGATGCAGACCCGCTGCAGGTGCAGCGAGCCGCCAAATTTGAGACAACCACGAGTGGTGGAGCCTTCGAGCAACCAGTGGCCGGGCACATTCTGAAGGTTGTTGATCCCGGGAAGCAGGGACAGCTTGTGGGGCAGCACACTCACGGGCCCAATCGGAGGATCTCCCGGATGAACGCCCTCGAGAGTGCGCGGCGAGAAATACGGCGCTGGTCGCATCAGCTCGCGAGCGGATGCGGCCGTGGGTTCGAACCGTCGGCGAATCGCGAGAGGCGGAAGGGCGCCGGATCGACCAGGGTCGGATCGCCGGTGACCATGTCGGCCGCCAGCTTGCCGGCCCCAGGGCCGATGCCGAAGCCGTGGCCGGAAAAGCCGGTCGCGATGAAAAAGCCGGGTAGTGCCTCTACCGGCGAAATCACCGGAATGGCATCGGGCATGACGTCGATCATCCCGCCCCAGCTTTCCGCTACGACGGTATTGCGGAACACCGGGAAGGCTTCGGCGGTGGCGGTCCGCGCGCGCTCGACAACTAACCGATCGGGCTCCGGATCGAGCACCCGCATCGCTTCGAACGGCGAGGTCTCGTCGAGACCCCAACGTCGCGGGCGACGCCACTCCTCGACCCAGCGGTCGCCGACCCGGAAGCGCAGTTTCTTCCAGTGCAGCCGCACCGCCGGCAGGTAGTCGAAGAACAGGCGGAAATGATCGGGGACGAGGTCGATCGTGCGGACCCCGAGGGTGGCGACGGTGTAGCCGCCGTCCATCCGCTTGCGAAAACCAAAGAGGCCGCCGGAAGCGGAGATCTCCGGGCCGCCGTCGAGCGGCTCGGTGCGCATCACGGTGGCCAGCACCTTGAGCTGCGGCAGATCGATGCCGAGGTTGCCGCAGAACAGCCGGCACCAGGCGCCGCCGGCGAGCACGACAGTGTCGCAGGCGATGCGGCCTTTTTCGGTGACTGCACCCGACACCCGTCCGGCCGCTGTCTCGATGCCACGCACGGCGCATTGAGTGAGGATCGCGGCACCCAACCGCCGCGCCGCCTCGGCGATCGCCGGTGCGGCCCGCTGCGGCTCGGCCTTGCCGTCGCTGGCGGTATAGAGCGCGCCGGGCCAGGAGCCGGTCAGACCGGGCATCAGCTCTGCCGCCTCGCCCCGGCTGATGACGCGGGTGTCGAGCTGATACTGGCGGGCATGATCGAGCCAGGCTTCGAGCTGGGCGAGTTCCGCCGGCGTCTCGGCGAGATACATGATACCGGCCTGGCGGAAACCGGTCTCGGCCTCGACCAGCTCATTCATCCCCTGCCACAGCCGCAGGCTTTCGATAATCAGCGGCAGCTCGCGGGGGTCGCGCCCCATCTTGCGGCACCAGCCCCAATTGCGGCTCGACTGCTCTCCGGCGATATGCCCCTTCTCGCAGAGGGCGACGGAGACACCCTTCTGCGCGAGAAAGAGCGCCGTCGAGGTGCCGATGATCCCGCCACCGACGATGACGACATCGGCGCGCGCCGGCAACGCTTCGTCGGAACGGACGGGATCGACGCGCGGCGCCATGGGCTCGGGCAGCGCTCAGTCGATCGCGGCGTGTACGAGGTTGGCCACCCGGTCGAGGCGCGCCGAATGAAACGGATCGGGTTGCACGAAATTGGTAAGGTAGGTAAACGAGACGCCGCTAGTCGGGTCCGCCCAGGAGTAAGAGGTTCCCGCACCGCCGTGCCCAAAGGTCTCGGGCGCGCCAATTGTGCCGAGGCCGCGGATCCGGTCGCTTTCACCGCGGACATGCGGTCCCAGTCCCCGATGCATCGGAATGCCGCCCATCGCGTCGTCTCCGCGCTCTCCGGTATGGCTGCGCGTGACATAGGCGATCAGCCTCGGCGACAGCAGCCGCACATCGCGGAGCCGGCCGCGGCCGAGCAGCATCTGATAGAACGCCGCCATGCCGCGGGCCGTCGCGTAGCCGCCGCCGCTCGGCATTCCGGCCGCCTTGAACTCGGCCGAGTTGTCGCGGGCTTCCGCCGCGTAGGTGTCGGCGCAACGTTCCTGCTGGCTCGCCGGCACGCCGACAAAGATGTCCTCGGCAAGACCGAGCGGAGCCAAGACCTTGTCGCGGATGACGTCTCGATAATCTTGGCCAGTAACCGCCTCGATCACCATCGCCTGCGTCAAGTGCGCGGCGCGGGGGTGATATTGCAGCCGCGTCCCCGGGGTCCAATCGAGCGAGAAGTCGCAGACCTCGGCGCGCATGCGCGCATGGTCGGTCCATGTCGCTTTGGTCACGTCGCCGCTGGGGAAACCCCCCTGATGCGACATCACCTGGTGCAGGGCGATGTCGCCCTTCCCGCGTTGCGCAAACTCCGGCAGGTGGTCGGCGATCCGATCCATGAAGGAGAGCTTGCCCTCTTCGACCAGGGTCCATACGGCGGCGCTGGTCAACACCTTGGTTTGGCTGAACAAGAGGAACAGCGTCTCGTCCGTCGCCGGCGAATTTCGCGGCTCGGTTCTTGCGTTACCGTAGTTGCGGAACAGAGCCAATTTGCCGTGCCGCGCCAGCGCGATTTGCGCGCCCGGATAGCGGCCTTCCTCGATGTGCTGGCGGATCAGCCGGTCGAGATGCCGCAGCGGCGTCGGAGCGAACCCCAGGCTAGCGAGATCGGCGGACGGCAGGGGATAAGTTTCAGGCATGGCGCGCTCCTCCTCGAGATTCCGAGAAGCGATGCTACATGACCTCTGCGTCTCAGGGGAGAGGTGTGTGATCCGCGCAAGCCATGTATTATCTTGTCCCATGCCGAAGAAACCGCCGCCCAGGGAGGATTAGATGCCTGAAGCCGTCATCGTATCGACCGCCCGCACCCCGATCGGCCGCGCCTATCCCGCCGCCGATGATCACGACATCGGCGCGGGCCGGCAGGGTCTCGTCGGCTGCTATGGGATCGACGCGCGGCGCCATGATGCATCTCTCCCGGATGTAGGGCGGGTGAGCGAAGCGTAACCCGCCATCGGCGCTGCGTGAATTGGCGGGCTTCGCTTCGCTCCACCAATTCGACGCGTTAAAAAGGGGCACGGAAGAATGGGGGCTAACCACGAATGGGCGGCGTTCCTACCGATCTCCATTGGACCGCGTATGTTTCGGCGCTTGGTCCGCTAATTGTAGCTGCCATCGTTGCCTACATTGCTTTTCGACAATGGCGGACGGCTCGAAACAGATTGCAATTCGACCTCTTCGAAAAGCGGCTGTCTGTGTACGAGGCGGTGTCTGCATTTCTTTCATCCATCGTGACTTCTGGGCAGGTGGATCAACATGCACTGATCTCATTTTATGAATCGGCTCGCTCTGCCCGTTGGCTGTTCAATAAAGAAATACATGACTATCTGCTAAATGATATCGCACAGAAAGCGTCGCGTCATCAGTCGCTCGAAGCGGAACTCAACGCAGTCCCTCAAGGTGATCAGCAAAGAACTGTCAATCAGATGAGTGAGATTTTTAATTGGATCAAGACACAAAGATATAATGTCCTGGATCAACGGTTTGCGAAATTTCTTGAGCTGAAAGCCAGTTAACAGGGGTTCAGCGTAGGGAAGGAAATATTGTGAGCGAAAATGCTGTCCGCGCCCCTAAAGAGACGCCGCCTGCTTGGCGACCAGCACGGTCTGGCGCTGCGGCAGGATCAATATCTGGGTCGAGGAATCCGCAATCCCGGTGACGCCGGCGAGAAACCCGAAGAGCACGAACGGATCGTGGTAGGTGCGGATGCGCTTGATGCCCGAGCCGGCAGCGATGCGCTCGAGATCGATGCCGAGGCTGGTATGGCTCTTCTGGTAGCCGGTCTCGCCGTAATGGCCGTTGTCGACGCCTTGCGGGTAACTCGTCGGATCACCGCAAAATGCCCTGGCGCCGCACCCGCCTCCTAACCCTGGGGTTTGGTTGCCAGCTCAACCGCCGGGGCCGCGGCCTGATGGTGCAATCGCCAGGCAGTAGCCGGCCGCGGCTCGTGCTCGCTCGTAATCATTGATCTGCTGCCCGGCGCGCAAAAGCGTCAGTTCGTAATCAGTGATCGCGATACCAGCATGTTAGCCTGGCACCGACAGAAATCATCGATAGACAGGCCAAACAGCGGGATGGCAGCCGCGTTGTTCGGACTCGCGAGCACGGCATTTTGGCAATCCCGATACTTGATGCCGGCCAATGTGGCGCGATCCATACCTTGCGCATTGGCCACGACGGGGAAGACGACAGCAGCCGCAGCGGCAATCATACGAGGCCAGCCACTCATTGGGCCATCCGTCCCGGGGTTACGGTGGGGGATTACGGTGACAGTTTCCTTAATTCCTACAACAAGTCGGCGACCGCGTTCCAGTAGCGGCGCATCGCGGCAATGTGGTCGGCCAGCGAGCGGCCCGCGATGCGGCGCAGGTGTCCGCTCTGGTTGTAGTTGGCGACGGTCAGGTCGGTCACCTCCGGACAGCAGAAGTCTCAGGTCTGAGGCAGCAGCCAGCCGCGATAATGGATGACCGGGCCGACAATCGGAAATGCCACCTCGATGTCGAACCGGAAGCGGTCGCCGTCGCCGCTCTCCAGGCAGTTGACCCGCGGCAGGGTCCAGCGCGGCCGCGGGACCCCGCAGAGGCTCGACGCGACCAGCCGCCACGCCAGGCCCTGCGGGCCCGGCGTCAGCCGGTGGTATAGCCGGAACGGAAAGAAGCGCTCCAGCAGCAGGCCCTCGCGACCGCGCGGGCCGGCGCTGAAGCCGCTCGCGTAGCGCCGGCCGACGAAACGTCGGCGCCGATATTCGCCGCCTTGCTGGTCGGGATGGAAGCTGACGGTGACCGGCACGTCGCGACCCGGCCGCGGGAGCCCGGTCAGTCGGCAGATCAGCCGCGGCAACAGCAGCCGGATGTCACCGAGCCGGTCGCGCCCGAGCAGCATCTGGTAGAACGCCGCCATCCCGCGAGCGGTGGCGTAGCCCCCGCCGCTCGGCAGTCCGGCCGCTTTGAATTCCGCCGAATTGTCGCGCGGCTCCGGCGCGTAGGTGTCGGCGCAGCGTTCCCGCTGGCTTGCCGGCACGCCGACAAAGACGTCGCCGGCTAGACCGAGCGGGGCCAGCACCTTGTCGCGAATGACGTCGCGGTAATCCTGGCCGGTCACGGCCTCGATCACCATCGCCTGCGTCAGGTGCGCCGCACGCGGGTGATTTTGCAGCCGCGTCCCCGGGGGTCCAGTCGAGCGAGAAGTCGCAGACTTCGGCGCGCATCCGCGTGTGGTCGGTCCATGTCGCCTTGGTGACATCGCCGCTTGGAAAGCCGCCCTGATGCGTCATGACCTGATGCAAGGTGATCTCGCCCTTGCCGCGCTGCGCGAATTCCGGCAGGTGGTCGGCGACCCGGTCCATAAACGAGAGCTTGCCTTCCTCGACGAGCGTCCACACGGTGGAACTCGTCAACACCTTGGTCTAGCTGAATAAAAGGAACAACGTCTTGTCCGTCGCCGGGGCATTTCGAGGTTCGGTCTTGGCGTCGCCATAACTGCGGAACAGTGCCAACTTGCCGTGCTGCGCCAGCGCGATTTGCGCGCCGGCATAACGTCCTTCCTCGATGTGCTGCCGGATCAGCCGATCGAGATGCTGCAGCGGCGCCGGGGCGAAGCCGAGGCTCGCCGGGTCAGCGGAAACCAACGGGTAGGTGTCGGATATGGCGGTCCCTTCGCGTGATCAAGAGGACGATGCTACATGAGCCCACGCAAATCGACTACGCTATAGGTGCACAGCGCTCGACTGCTGTCCAAGAACAGTAATGGCTCGCTTTGATCGCCGAGCCGGCCGTCTCTCGTTTGCGTTGCCTCGCTCACACGACAGATTTGTTGCTAACTTAGCAAAAACCTGCTAGCGTCAGCGGTTGCCAATGAGTTGGGAGTTATCGTCGTGAGCACGGCCGATTATCGCGCTATTATCGGTGTCGTCGGGTCCCGCCCACGATCCTTCACCTGTCCCGTAGCCGGGAAGCGTGAGAAACGGAGCACCGAGCCTGATCTGGACCTGATAAAGCAGGTAGAACAGGTAACAACGTTGGTTTTGGAAGGAGCGGCCCGCGCTGTGCCGGGAGTTGGAGCATAGGATCAGGAGGGCGGTAGTAGTCCGCTGATTTCTCGTTTAGCAATTATTTATCTGGCTGATATTTCGCTGCAAAAAACAGCGAAAACAGCCAGGAGCGGCCGAGGGCGACCTGTTTGCAAAGGAGGCAGTCCGGCGATGCTACCCGCCCCACCCGGCGGGTCCACGAACCGGCCACATGGACTGCCGAGCCGTGCTCTGCCAAATTCGGTGAGACTGATCCATAATCGCGGAAGTCTGGCTTGCTGCCCAGATTTCAAAGTGAGTCACTACCGGGAGAACCAAGATGCGCGAAGCCGTCATCGTATCGACTGCCCGGACGCCGATCGGCCGGGCCTATCGCGGTGCCTTCAACGATACGGAGGGCCAGACGCTGGCCGGGCACGTCGTCGCCGAGGCGGTGCGCCGTGCCGGCATCGATCCGGCCGAGGTCGAGGACGTTGTTCTCGGTGCCGCGCTCCAGCAGGGCTCGACCGGCTTTAATGTCGCTCGTCAGGCGGCGATACGCGCCGGACTGCCCGTCTCGGTCGCCGGTATGACAATCGATCGACAGTGCTCCTCGGGGCTGATGGCGATCGCCACTGCGGCGAAAGAGATCGTGCATGACGGAATGACGATTGCGGTGGGCGGCGGTCTCGAGTTCGATCTCGCTGGTCCAGAACGACAAGCGCAACCAGTTTCGCGCGCAGGACCCCTGGCTAGTCGAGCATCGGCCCGACCTTTACATGACGATGATCGAAACAGCGGAGATCGTCGCCGAGCGATACCAGGTCACCCGTGAAGCGCAGGACGAATATGCGCTCCTCTCGCAGCAGCGCACCGCGGCCGCCCAGACGGAGGGCCGCCTCGATCGGGAGATCGCTCCTCTGCCGTCGATGATGCGGGTAGACAACCGGGAGACCGGCGAGACCTCCTATGTCTCGGTAACGCTCGACAAGGACGAGGGTAACCGGCCATCGACGACGCTCGCTGGTCTGACCGCTTTGCAGCCGGTCTTCCGCGACGGGCAAACAGTCAAGGAGGGCCGGTTCATTACCGCCGGCAATGCTTCGCAGCTCTCCGACGGCGCCTCCGCCTCGGTGCTGATGGAAGCCAAGGAGGCCGAGCGCCGCGGGTTGCACCCGTTCGGCGCCTATCGCGGGATCGCCGTTGCCGGCTGCGCGCCGGACGAGATGGGGATCGGGCCGGTCTTCGCGGTGCCCAAACTGTTGCAGCGGCACGGGCTCAAGGTCGACGACATCGGCCTGTGGGAGCTCAACGAGGCTTTTGCCGTTCAAGCCCTTTATTGCCGACACCGGCTTGGCATCGATCCCGACCGGTACAATGTCGATGGCGGCGCGATCTCAGTCGGTCACCCCTATGGGATGTCCGGTGCGCGCATGGTCGGCCACGCGCTGATTGAGGGCAAAAGGCGGGGCGTGCGCTGGATCGTCGTGACCATGTGCATCGGCGGCGGCATGGGTGCCGCCGGACTCTTCGAAGTGCTCTGAATCGGCTTTAAGCGATCGCGCAATCCTATAGTGAAGACGATCTCAAAAGGACAAATCGACGTCGCGGAGGATCTGTTGCACGGTAGTGCCACGAAATATTGATTAACCTTTGTTAACGACCCAGGTACATTCGCAGAAAATTCCTCCTTTGCTGGGATGTCTCTTGGTGCTATTCTGTCCGTTAAAGCCTGCAAGGGTAATCAATGAGGGATTGCGTACAATTCGTATTAATCGCGTCAACGGTAGTCGGATCGGTAGCGGTGGCGCAGGCTGGGGAGCGCGCGGTGTCAATGGACCCGATGGTCTCAGCTAGCGCCGCAAGAAATCCAGCCCAGCGAGCGATCAAAGTCGAGCGATCAGCCGCCAGAGCGGTGCTTGATCGGGTGGCCTATGCCGTTGATGGTGCGGAATCCAGCCATGGCGATGATCGCGGAATGTGGGGTCCCGATCCTTCGGGCCCGCAAGGACCAATGCAGGTCACCGAAGCAGCGGCGGCGGATGTCGGTGGAGGGGACCGGTTTGATCTGATTCAAAATCGCTCCATCGGACGGGACTACTTGGCGCTGTTGTTCAGGCGATACAGAAACTGGCCGGATGCAATCGCTGCGTACAATTGGGGCATGGGCAAGGTGGATGCCTGGGTCAAAGCCGGGCGACCGGCGGACAAGTTCCTAATCAGTGTGGCGGCGTATCTGCAGCGTGTGCTCCACGATAGCGGAATGTGCGATCGTCAGGCGCCGGTGGCGGTCCGGCAGCCGCCGTATCCCCTGGTCGAAGAAGGCGGTGGCGACTGGACCGCCTGCGCAGATCTTGATGCCTGGAGAGGATTGCCTGTTGAGACGGATCGCCACTCTCTTGCGTACGTGCGTTTCCGTAGCAAACTCGATAAGGCTTCGCAGTTGGCGGCGCAGCACTTGCCGCCGTCGCGACACCGCAATCCTTAGCCAGGAGGAGCGTGCGCTTGCCGTCGCGACAGCGGCATGCCGCGGCTATGGATATCGCCGGCTTCCGTCCCTTGATGCATCCCTGTCGCTGTGCGATCCGAGCCAGTGTGTCAGAAAATCTTGCAGATCTCCCACGTCAATAAATTTGCAACGGATAAGACGTAAAATCCACCTATGTCACGACTGAACATAGCTTCAGCTCACCTGCCGTCGATTTCCGGGACTTTTTTCATCACCCAGTCGGATCGACCCCGATGGCGTCGATCCGCGAGGAGATCCTGAACATGATGGAAATCCTGACAGTACAAGTAATTGCTGCTGTCTTGGGAATGATCAGTATCGCGATAGACGACTGGCTGTATTATCGAGAAAAAATTGGACCATGCTTACATTCCTTTTGGGTTTCTATTTCAAATACGGCGATTTGTCTTCCTATACTAGCATGGGTTTTTATTGTGCTTATCGGGAATGGGGTGATCAGTTGGGTGTTGGTCGCAGCACTTCTTTCTCTGATGTTCTTTTGGCAGTACCATAACTTGCTGAAGATCCCGCCGGCGCAGCGCATCCGGCGGGGGCCAATTACGTTGTCCTCATCGGGGAGTTCCATCCCGCCACCGTCCAACATCGGTCGCTGAAAGTTTTTTTGATCCCTGGCTCCTTAGCCGGAGAACCTCGGGGTAATCCTTCGGCCGGTCACTTCCGCGCAGCCGCGTGCTCTGCCTTTGAAAGCGTTAATTTTTCGGGGTGAACAATGGTCTTGTTCGCCGCCATCCGCGCGGTGCCGAGACTAGGAAACTCTGCATCGACCCCATCACGCTTCAGGACATAGGCAGTCGTCATCGGTTTTCCGCTTTGCTGATCAGCCACCGTTCGCTTCGTTATCGTCCAGTGAACGCGCCGGATTGCCCCGTCGGTCTCGTCGGGCACATCCTCGAAACCACGGTCAACCACTGACTCGAGCGCGTAGAGCCGCGGCTCCGATCTCTTCTGCGGCGCGTTCCGGCGGCCTCGTTCCCTCGGACCCGGGCCTCCTTTTTGGCGCTCCTGCCGACCGGATGAGGCCCGCTCCCGATTGCCTGCTCTCGGGCTCGAGGATTCGTGTGGGCGACGTGCACCTTGTTCCGCTTGACCAAGTCTTCGCCCCTCCCGATCGCCCAGGTCGCGTGAACTCCGGCCGGGAAACTCTCGGTCTCGGCCGACGCGGTTGCGCGGCGCGCCTCTGGGGCCGTTTTCGTCGGCGGGCTGGTGTTCGCTGATCGGCGTTCCCGCTGCAGGGCGTGAAAAGCGACGGCGTCGCCGACGGGCGCTGGGCTGGCCAACTTGCAACTCGATACCGGACTCCGCATTCTGCGCGAACCCGCCGGTTGCCTGCGAACTCCGTTCGACTGCATCGGCTGTCTCTTCCGAGGAGGCCAATGCCGGCGGAATCTTCGGGCGCCGCCGGCGGCCGAGATGCGTGCGAACCTTGCCATCCAGGAAAGCGCTGACACCTGGTCCACCCTCGCCTGCTGCTGGCGAGGCCTTGCCTAAAAGAGGAACTGGCCCGTCGGCCGGTGGGCCTTCAAACCCCCGGATTTCCTCGCCTGGCGCCGCCTCCGCCGTTCCCGTGTCAGGCTTCGTTCCGCGGTGCCGGCGTCGACGGCGTCGGGAGGGGACATCCTCGACCTGGGGCCTGGCCGAAAGCTCTCCAGGCTGCGGTGCAACACCCGTCTCGCGAGGCGGACAACGGTGCCGGCGCCTTCGGGGTCGTCGGGGCGGAGCGCCATCCACCATCGTCGCTGCCTGCGGATCGGCGCTCCCTTTCGCCTCTTCGCCCGGGTGTTGCGGGCGGGCAGAGGTCTCAGTCTGGCTCTCTCCGCTCGCGGCGGGGTGGGCGGGCGACATCGGGTTGACCCGATCACTTGGCGGGTCGTCGGGAGAGTGTGACATCGGGGTGTTTCCTCGGGGGTTATGGGGCGGATGGGCGATCGCGGCAAGAGACTCGGCTCCTGGTCGCTGGCACCGCTGCGTTCACGGTATTAGGCCAAGGCGTTCAAGCGCCGCGGGCAGGTCGGCGAAGTGATCGAGCAGCACGTCCGCGGCGAGCAATTCGGGCGCGACCCGGGCATAGCCGTAGCGCATCAGCACGAGCGGTACTCCAGTGGCGTGAGCTACGGCGGCGTCGTTTTCGTTGTCCCCGATCATGGCGGTTGCCGTGACGCTGGCACCGAGTTCACCGATCAGGCCGAGCAAGTGGCCGGGATTGGGCTTTTTGACCGAAAAGCGGTCCCCGCCGGCGATCCCGTCGAACAGCGGATGGAAACCAAGCCCCTCGATCACGGCCATTGTTGCCCGCTGCGGCTTGTTAGTACAGACGGCGGCGCGATATCCACGCCCGCGGAGCGCGGTCAGGGTTTCTCGAACGCCCGGATACGGGCGGCTAAGCCGCACCGCATTGGCCTCGTAGATTTCCAGAAAGCGCGCTAGCGCCTCGCCCGCACCGGCGGCACCGGCTCCATTCGCCGCCAGCGCCCGCGCGACCAACGCCGGCGCGCCGTCGCCGACCATGCGTTTGACCGCGGATGGCGACAGCGGCGGGCGACCCCGCTCGCGCAGCATTTTGTTCAACGCCGCACGCAAATCTGGCACGCTGTCGACGAGTGTGCCATCTAGGTCAAAGACAAGCAGCATGCGTTCCATCCCTAAAAACTCTTCGTTCTCGTGCTATACTTTGCAACAATCTTTGTGATGTAGGAACGGCGGCATCGTGCGGCGGTGCCGCCGCTCCTCTTTCGATTGTGTTCGAGCCAGCAATGAACCAGTGCCGTTTCGCCGCCATCATCCTCGCCGCCGGCAGCGGCACTCGAATGAAATCAGCGATGCCGAAAGTGATGCATCCGATCGCCGGGCAGCCGATGATCGCGCATCTATTGGACGCCCTGCGGCCTTTGACGCCCACGGCAACTGTCGTCGTGATCGGAGCGCGGATGGGTGATGTTGCCCGCACTGTCGCTCCGGCGGAGTGCGTCGTGCAGGATCCCCCAGTCGGCACCGGCGACGCCGTACGGGCTGCACTCCGAGTGATTGAGGGCCGGCTTGCACCGCAAGGTGAGATTAGCGAGACCCTTGTGCTGTTCGGGGACACGCCGCTGCTTCGCACCGAAACGTTGTCCCGGATGTTGGCAGAGCGCCAAGAGGCATCAGCCGCCATTCTCGTCTCAGGCATGCGGCCTGACGATCCTAGCGCCTACGGTCGGTTTGTTCTCGGCCCCGGGGGTGGGCTCGAGCGCATCATCGAGGCCGCCGACGCCACTCCGGAGGAACGTGAAATCGGGCTCGTCAACGGCGGCATCATGGCGATCGACGCGCGTCATGCTCTCGATCTTGTCGATGCCCTCGACCGCGACAACGCGAAAGGCGAATTCTATCTGTCCGATGCCGTTCGCGTCGCCCGGCGAAAGGGGCTCGGCTGTCGCGCGATCGAACTCCCAGCCGAGGAGCTGATCGGGATCAACACCCGCGCCGAACTCGCCAAGGCGGAGGCAGTGATGCAGTCGCGGCTGCGTCGTGTGGCGATGGATGAGGGGGTCACCCTGGTCGCGCCGGAGACGGTATTCTTCAGCGCCGATACGCGGCTCGGCCGTGACGTCGTCGTCGAGCCGAACGTCATTTTCGGCCCGGGCGTTACCGTCGGGCAGGGAACACGAATTCGCTCGTTCTCGCATCTTGAAGGTGCGGTGATCGGCGTGAACGCGATCGTCGGCCCCTTCGCCCGGCTGCGCCCGGGGGCAATGCTCGAGGATGAGGTGCACGTCGGCAATTTCGTCGAGGTCAAGGCGGCACGGCTGCGCGCCGGGGTAAAAGCCAATCATCTCAGCTATATCGGAGACGCCGAGATTGGGGCGCGCAGCAATATCGGGGCGGGCACGATCACCTGCAATTATGACGGCTTTAACAAGTTCCGCACGACAATCGGAGAAGACGCGTTCATCGGCTCGAATACCGCGCTGGTCGCGCCGGTCTCTGTCGGGGCCGGCGCGATCGTCGCGGCCGGTAGCGTCATCACCGACGATGTCCCGGCGAATGCGTTGTCGATCGCCCGTGGGCAGCAGGTCGACAAGCATGGACGCGCCACCCAGATCCGGGAACGGCTGCGAGGAGAAAACGGCTGATGTGCGGCATCATCGGCATCATCGCGAAGGACGCGGTGGCTGCCGGGCTTCTCGAAGGGCTTCGACGCCTCGAATACCGCGGCTATGATTCGGCGGGGATCGCGACCCTCGTCAACGGCCGCATCGAGTGCCGGCGCGCCGAGGGCAAGCTCGTCAACCTCGCGAAACGTCTCGACCGCGAGCCAGTGCAGGGGGTGATCGGCATCGGCCACACCCGCTGGGCGACCCATGGCCTGCCGACCGAGACCAACGCCCACCCGATCGCGACTGCCCGGGTTGCCGTCGTCCATAACGGCATCATCGAGAATTTCCAGGCCTTGCGCCGCGAGTTGACAGGTCTCGGCTACACGTTCCGCACCGAGACCGACACCGAGGCGGTGGCGATGCTGGCGACGCGCTTTCTGGCCGAAGGGCTCTCGCCGCGCGAGGCGGTAGCCAAGACCTTGGCGCGGCTCGACGGCGCTTTCGCTCTCGCCTTTCTATTCGCCGGCGAGCACGATCTGCTGATCGGCGCCCGCCGCGGCAGCCCGCTCGCCATTGGCTACGGCGACGGCGAGATGTTTCTCGGTTCGGACGCCCTGGCGCTGGCGCCGTTGACCCGGCGCATCACCTATCTCGAAGAAGGCGACTGGGCGGTCGTGACCTCCCGCGAAGTGCGGGTCTTCAATGCCGCCAACACCGAGGTCTCCCGCCCGATCCGCGAGGCCGCCGCCTCGGGGGCCCTGATCGGCAAGGGCAACTACCGCCATTTCATGCTCAAGGAGATCTTCGAGCAGCCGGCGGTCATCGGCGACACGCTGAACGCGTTGATCAACCCGGCGACCCGCACCGTCCATCTGCCCGAGCTGCCCTTCGCGCTCGCTGACCTCGAGCGGGTGACGATGATCGCCTGCGGCACGGCCTACCATGCCTGTGTGGTCGCCAAATACTGGCTCGAGCGGATCGCCCGCATCGCGGTTGAGGTCGACATCGCCTCCGAGTTCCGCTACCGGGCGCCGGCGATGCCGCGGGGAGGCGCGGCAATCTTCGTCTCGCAGTCGGGCGAGACCGCCGACACCCTGGCGGCACTGCGTTACGCCAAGGTGCAGGGCCAGAAGGTCATCGCAATCGTCAACCAGCCGGAAAGCTCGATCGCGCGCGAGGCCGATGTCGTTCTGCCGACCCTCGCCGGCCCCGAGATCGGCGTCGCCTCGACCAAGGCGTTTACCACCCAGCTTACCGTCCTCGCCTGCTTTGCCGTGGCATTGGCCCGGGGGCGCGCCGTCATCCCCCACACTCGTGAGGCCGAGCTCGTGGGCTTTCTGACCGAGATCCCGTCGCGCGCCAGCGAGGTGCTGAACCACGACGGGCGGATCCGCGAGATCGCGGCCGAGGTCGCCGAGGCGCGCGACGTGCTCTATCTCGGCCGCGGCAGCGCCTTTCCGCTGGCGCTCGAGGGTGCCCTCAAACTTAAGGAAATCTCCTACATCCATGCCGAGGGCTATGCTGCCGGCGAGATGAAGCACGGGCCGATCGCGCTGATCGACGAGAACGTGCCGGTCATCGTGCTCGCCCCCCACGACGACCTCTTCGAGAAGACCCTCGGCAATGTCGAGGAGGTCATGGCGCGCGGCGGCCGTGTCGTGATGATTTCGGACGCGGCCGGGGTCGCCCGCCTCGCCGATCGGCTCGCGTTCGGGATCGCGGTGCCGGCCTGCGATCCGTTCGTCGCACCCCTGCTTTATGCGATCCCGATCCAGCTCCTCGCCTACCACGTCGCCGTCCTCAAAGGCACCGACGTCGACCAGCCGCGCAACCTGGCCAAGAGCGTCACGGTCGAGTAAGAGACGCGCCAAATTCCCTGCCGTCAGGGAGAAAATCGAGTTTACGGCTTAGAAACTGTTCTTATCAGATAGTTACGCAGAATTTCGCGGCGCCGGCAGAGGAATGGCAGCGGAAAATACCCCCGTGCCGCCGCCCGGCCGCAGTTCCCGATCTGAGCCCCAAGATACGCTTCGATCTTGATGCAAAGATGGCACGGTCGATCGATATGCCGGCGCGGCGAAGCTAGCGGGTGGCGAGGGCTCCGAGAAAGCGGTCGAGGGCTGCCAGCACGACCGGCTCGACGAGGGTCGGCGCGTGTCCGATGCCGGGCACCCGCACCAGCTCGCCGCGCGGCAATACGTCGACCATGCGCAACGCCTGCGCCTCGGAGAGCACGTCGCTCTCGCTGCCCCACACCACCAAGGTCGGGCATGGCATGGCCTGCAATGCCGGCCACAGCGGCGGCCGTGCCGGCGGCCCGTGCTCGACCCGCTGGCGGATATAGGCCGGGTCCAGCTTCCAGTCCCACCGGTCGCCGGCTCCCCGCCGCAAGACGCCGAGCGCCAGTTCGCGCTGGTCCTCGAGACTGCGCGCGGCGAGGATCGGCGAGGCCGCGCGGCGGTAGGCCATCGCCTCCTCCAGGCTCGCGAACGCGTCGGGCCGGCTGCCGACCATCTGGGTGATGCGCTGGCTGCCGGCCTCCGCATCGGGCCCGATGTCGTTGATCGCCAGCCCCAAAAGCCGCTCGGCGTGCTCGGCGGCATAGGCCATCGCGATGATGCCGCCCATCGAGGTGCCGATCAGCACGAACTTGTCGAGCCCGAGCCGGGTGGCGAACTCGGCCAGGTCGCCGGCCTGATCGGCGTAGCTGTAGGCACCGGTGGGGGACCAAGCGCTCTCACCATGCCCGCGGACATCGAGGGCGATAATGCGATAGCGTTCCTGCAAGTGTCGGGCGAGCGCGTTGAACGCGTCGGCGCTCCCGGTATAGCCGTGCACGCAGACGATCGACGGGGCGTTCCCCTCGCCCCATTCGAGGTAATGCAGGGCCAGGCCGTTCACCGTTAAGGTCTTGCTCACAGGTTGCTTCGGGGTCGTCATTGTCATCGGGGGCCACCTTTTCTCAAGTCACGCCGGGCGCGAGATTGCTTCGTCCCCGCGGGTCCTCGCAATGACAACGTTGTCATCCTCCCCGCTGTCGAGTAGGCCCCTCACCCCGGCCCTCTCCCCGCAAGCGGGGCGAGGGAGAGTGCCGGTGCTGCCCCTCGCCCTGCGTGAGCGGGGAGCCCTCTCGGCGCACGCGTGCGCGCGCCTGTCGGATGGCGCATCTGCGATGCGCCAGGGGGGCCCGCGCCAAGGCGCCGGGAGGGTGAGGGGCATCGCGCACGAACCCGCGTGCCTTGTCAAACCCCGGGGTGGGCCGTACCTATGATTTATCCTATCACGGGAGGTGCGCGATGAAGCTCCAGGATCCGAAGCTGTTCCGCCAGCAATGCTACGTCAATGGCGCGTGGGTCGACGCGTTGAACCGCGGCACGATCCCGGTCACCAACCCGGCGACCGGCGAGACCTTGGGCACCGTGCCGCGGATGGGGGCCGAGGAGACCCGCCAGGCGATCGAGGCGGCCGATCGCGCGTTGCCGGCCTGGCGCGCCAGGACCGCCAAGGAGCGCGCCCAGATCCTGCGCAAGCTCTTCGATCTGATGATGGCGAACCAGGAGGATCTCGCGACCTTGATGACCGCCGAGCAAGGGAAGCCCATGACCGAGTCGCGCGGCGAGATCGCCTATGCCGCGGCCTTCATCGAGTGGTTCGGCGAGGAGGGCAAGCGCGTCTACGGCGACACGATCCCGGCGCACGCCTCGGACAAGCGCATCGTCGTAACCAAGGAGCCGATCGGCGTCACCGCGGCGATCACGCCCTGGAACTTCCCGGCGGCGATGATCACTCGCAAGGCGGGCCCGGCCTTGGCCGCCGGCTGCACGATGGTATTGAAGCCGGCGACCGCGACCCCGTTCTCGGCCTTGGCCTTGTGCGAATTGGCCGAGCGCGCGGGCGTGCCGAAGGGCGTCTTTTCCTGCATCACCGGGCCGTCCAACGAGGTCGGCGGCGAGCTGACCTCGAACCCGATCGTCCGCAAATTGACCTTCACCGGCTCGACCGAAGTCGGCAAATTGCTGATGGAGCAGTGCGCCGGCACGGTCAAGAAACTCTCGCTGGAATTGGGCGGCAACGCGCCGTTCATCGTCTTCGATGACGCCGATATCGAGGCCGCGGTCAAGGGTGCCATCGCCTCGAAATACCGCAATGCCGGCCAGACCTGCGTCTGCGCCAACCGTATCCTGGTGCAGGACGGCGTCTACGACGCCTTCACCAGGCAGCTGGCCGCGACCGCCGGTGCGATGAAGGTCGCCGACGGGTTCGAGCCGGGTGCGGTGATCGGGCCGCTGATCGACATGAAGGCGGTCGAGAAGGTCGAGGCGCACATCGCCGACGCGGTCAAGAAGGGCGCAAAGGTGGTCCTCGGGGGCAAACGCGCGGCGCAAGGCGGCAGCTTCTTTGAGCCGACGGTGCTGACCGATGTGACGACCGACATGGTTATCACCAAGGAGGAGACCTTCGGGCCCGTCGCCCCGCTCTACCGCTTCACGACCGAGGCGGACGCGGTCAAGATGGCCAACGACACCGAGTTCGGCCTCGCCTCCTATTTCTACAGCCGCGACATTGGCCGCATCTGGCGCGTCGCCGAGGCCCTCGAATACGGCATCGTCGGCATCAACGAGGGCATAATCTCGACCGAGATCGCCCCCTTCGGCGGCATGAAGGAAAGCGGCATCGGCCGCGAAGGCTCGAAATACGGCATCGAGGAATTCCTCGAAGTCAAATACCTCTGCATGGGCGGCATCGACCGCTAAGGCGGGACTGCCACCGTACGGGCCGGCCGAGATTGCTTCGCTTCGCTCGCAATGACATCTTGAGGCAGTCATTGCGAGGAGCCGCCAGGCGACGAAGCAATCTCGCGCAGAGGCATCGGCGGCGTCACCGAAAGGCGATGTCGAGTGTTGACGTGCGCTGGGGTGCAATCGGATAGAATGCAGCATGACCAAGGATCACGTTAAGGCAGTATTGGAACGGGTCCCGACCTGGCCGGAGGACCGCCAGCAGCAGTTGGCAGAGGTTGCGCTCGAAATCGAAGCGGAACTCGCCGGCGCTGAATACGACGCGACCTCGGACGAATTGGCAGCCATCGATGAAGGGCTCGCCGGGGAAGCCGCGAACGAAGAGGAAGTCAAGGCAACCTTCGCCCTGTTCCAGAAGGAATGAGGGTCGAATATTCGAAGCGGGCCATCACCGATCTTCGACAAATCGCTGCTTATTACGCCCGGTCCGCCCGGTCCGGTGCTCCTACAGTCGGGGAAAGAATCGCGGCCCGAATCCAGGAGGTCGTTGCGCGGATTGACGGATGGCCGTTAAGCGGGCGCTCCATCGCTCAGCGGCCGGGCGTTCGTGTCGTTCTGCTTCTCGGCTATCGATACAAGATTTTCTACCGCGTGACGGCAGACACGATCCGGATCTTGCATATCCGTCACAGCTCCCGACGCCCCTATGACTAAAAGCCCAACGAGCCGACGGTGCTGACCGATGTGACGACCGACACGGTCATCAAGAGCGGAGAGGACGCAGTCAAGATGGCCAACGACACATGGAATTTATCGTTGTCGGCGCGCCACGCAGCGCCAACGCAAATCCACGATCGCGGCGTCGATGGCGCGAACGGGTGGCGCGAGCCGCGCGAGAATGCTTGCAGGGGGGAGGCGGACCGACCGATCAGGATATCGCGGTCTTGATCATCTATTTCTACCAGGCCGAAACGACACTCGACCTTGACAACATTGCGAAATCCTTGCTCGACGGGCTCAAGGGCGTAATCTTCCGAGACGACCAGCAAGTTTCCGAGCTTCGGGTACGCAAAAGCCGTTTCCGGGTCGGTTTATCGCTGACTGGAGCGAGCCTATATCTGCTGGACGCAATCGAGCGCATGTCTCAGGCAGGCTCCGATTTCGTCTACGTGCGCGCCGATCCGGCGCCCGACCACAGCAGGATCCCATGAGTGCCGTCGCCGACCCCGTGACCAGCGAACGCGAAGCGATCAAACAGTATGCCGAATGGTATTCGGCGCAGGGCTACGAAGTTTTGGTAGGGCCTTCTCTAAAGCAACTACCGGATTTCTTGCGCACGCTGGCGCCAGACATGATCGTTCGGCGAGACGGTGAAAATATCGTTGTCGAGATCAAAACTTCCTCTCCGGAAAGTTTCGAGCAGGTCCAGCGGCTTGCCAGCGCAGTGGAACATCGCCCCGGCTGGAAGCTGCAGGTCGTATACGCCGATCTGCCCGATCCCGAATGGGAGCCACCTGCGCATCTCCCGGATCACCCAGCTCTCGTTAACCGCCTGGGATCCATGGGCCGGGTTCGTGGAGACGACGATCAGAGCCGTCTGCAATTTCTCTTACTGTGGTCGATTATCGAAGCCGCCGCCCGTCACAAGCTGTCGTCGCATAAGATCCCGCCGACCCGCCGGATATCCTCATCGGCCCTAATAAAAATGCTGCTGACCGAGGGAATCATTGAGGAAGATGACTATGCCGTGCTCCGTCGCGGTTTGGCGGTCCGCAATGCGATCGGGCATGGTTTTCTCAACCAGCCCATAGATGCGGCCCTTTTTGAGGAAGTTCGCAAAGGCGCTGGAGCGCTGTTGCGGTTGGGTGGACGATGACGATTAGACCCGCTCTACCGCTTCAAGAGCGAAGAGGACGCGGTCAAGATGGCCAACGACACTGAGTTCGGCCTCGCCTCTTATTTCTACAGCCGCGACATCGGCCGCATCTGGGGCGTCGCCGAGGCGCTGGAATATGGCATCGTCGGCATCAACGAAGGCATCGTCTCGACCGAGATCGCCCCCTTCGGCGGCATGAAGGAAAGCGGCATCGGCCGCGAGGCCTCAAAATACAGCATCGAGGAATTCCTCGAAGTCAAATACCTCTGCCTGGGCGGCATCGACCGCTGAGCATCGTCCGATGAGATCTGGTAGGGTGGGTTGACCCCGGGGAAACCCACCGTTCCGGCTATGAGGCTGGGCGAGAAACACAAAAATTTCTGTCATTCCGGAGCGCGGGTGCAGACCGCAAGTCCGGAACCCATTAACACAGTATCGCGAGCACATTGGAAATGCCGGTGTTCATAGGTTCCGAGCCCGCCCTGCCGGGCGTCCCGGAATGACCGATTTTGGTACCCGGCGAATTCTTGCCCAGCCCCTATGCCGGCGGCGCCATTGAGAATTAATGGAATGTCCGATGACCAAGGATCAGGTTAAGGCAGTATTGGGGCGGGTCCCGACCTGGCCGGAGGACCGCCAGCAGGAGCTGGCCGAGCTTGCGCTCGAAATAGAGGCAGAACTCGCCGGCGCCGAATACGACGCGATGCCGGACGAATTGGCGGCCATCGACGAAGGGCTTGCCGGGGAAGCCGCAAGCGAGGAGGAAGTCAAGGCAGCTTTCGCCCTCTCTTTAGAAGCTAGAGCGTCAAATTTTGAGCCCAACCGGGCGCTCAGAGATGACTCCCGCTGGGGGTGCAGGTTGGCGGAATCGTTCGATAAGACCATCAAACATAGAAAAAATGGCCTCCACTCCGTACCCTGCTAGGAACGCCAACGCTAGGGGAGGGAGCGTCAGTTGACTAGATAACGGGTTAAATAGCCCTATTACGGCTCCCATTAGTGCACCTAAGGCAACCCGCATAAAGTGCCGAATGGGAGAGCTTTGCGAAAACGTGGTGCTTCTAATCTGATCTGAGATCGCTCGAATTACATACGCCATAGCCCCGGCCACACCAAACAATACGGGCAGGATGAAAGAGTTAACAATCCCAATTGCCAGGTTAGCCCTTTCCTGAACGCTCAACACAACGGTCTGCGCGCGGCTAAGGCGATCTGCAGCCTTTCGGTATGATTTAAACCAGAGGCCAGTGTCTAAGAGGCCGACCGAAAATGAATTGAGTGATTTCAGTCGGTTGTGGCATGATGGTTGTGGCAAAACAATCATCGAGGCACAAAATGTGGACCAAAATCACTCGTCGGAAGTATGAGCGAGAGGGACAGCGCTACGCAAGCGATCTAACGGATGCCGAATGGGCGCTGCTCGAGCCGCATATGCCGGCAGCAAAGCGTTTGGGCCGACCGCGCGGGACCGAGCTGCGGGCGGTACTGGATGCGATCTTGTATATGGCGCGAAGCGGTTGTCAGTGGCGGATGCTGCCGAAGGACTTTCCGCCGTTTACCACCGTGCAAGGTTATTTCTACGATTGGCGAGACCACGGCTTGTTTGAGAAGATCAATTTTGCATTGCTGCTGCAGGCCCGCGAAGCGGCGGGGCGCGAAGCGAGCCCATCGGCGGGGGTCATCGACAGTCAATCGGCCAAGACCACCGAGAGCGGTGGGCCGCGTGGTTACGATGCCGCCAAGAAGGTCAAAGAGCCTGCCCCAGCGAAGGCTGGGGGCGTAAGCGCCACATTGTGACCGATACGGGCGGTCTGCTGGTCGGTGCCGAGGTGCACCCCGCCGATGTCCAAGATCGCGATGGTGCCGTGCTGGTCATTGAGGCCGTCCACCAATTGTTTCCCTGGTTGCGTCACCTGTTCGCCGACAGTGTCTATAACGGCCCCAATCTGGGTGTCGCTCTCGCCAAATTTGGCAAGTGGACCATCGAGATCGTCAAACGCGCCACTGACGCTGCAGGCTTTCAATTGCTGCCGCGGCGCTGGGTCGTCGAACGAACCCTGGCTTGGCTCAACCGAAATCGCCGCCTGGCCAAGGATTTCGAGGCTGCGATTGCGAGCGCCAAAGCATGGGTCTACATCGCCTCTGTACAGCTTCTTGTCAGGAGATTAGCTTGACCCTTACACAATGTATCTACGATACAATACAACCATTCCGATTCAGATTCAGACACTAAGACATCGTCAACAAATCAAATGGTGTTCAACGACAAACAATATAAACTTCAGAAAATAACTCAAGACCTGACTCGCGAGAAGGCGGAACAATTTGTGCTAGATTTGATCGCCGGGAGGCCCTGGGGCTAAGGGCGACGCCCTTCCTCGCGACTAGTGACGCGGGCGTGGTGTGTATACCGGACAGATCTGTCGGAGCGTGGCCGAAGCAATCGGGACCAACTGGTTCACGGGTACCGCCCGTTGTTACGGATTTGTTGATCCGGAAAGCGATCCCGCATCACCTCTTTGGTTGCGAGACACTCCGCAGAGTCTTTGCGGAGGTCTAGCTGCCCTCGGTCACGCGCGTTTCTGTGATCTTCCTGAGTTTGATGTCGGCGCGCTCGCGTCGTTCGGCAAAAAACGTGACCGTGATCAGCGTCGCCAGGTTCTCGTCGACGGTCGTCCAGCCTGACTGACGGCTTTCTCGCCGCAATCCCGTCTTACACTGGCGCCGATTAGGAGCGGTAGGCGATCTTCTCGACTTCCCCATCCTAAACTGCCGGCAGCCAAAGAGGAGGATTGTCGAGGAACATGCTCATGACGCGGGTTAATTCGGATTTCTCAGTGCGCCCCGACGGCGCGGGTCACCGGTGGAGGAGGGTTCCACCCAGATAGATGTCGGTTTGATCTGGTAGCTGGCAAGCGGCTTGGCGGGGTAACCGGCTGGGCTGAAGCCTTGCGACAAAGGCCGCCTTGGGCGGTTGAGCAATCCGACGGGCCGTAACGTGAGTGAAGCCTGAGCAGGCCTCGAAAGTGAAGTTGCGGATGCCGACCCGGCTGAGAAACGGGGAAGGCCGCGTGAGACAGGGAAGCAACCGACACGAGCACCTGTCGCGATCCGCCGGGGTAGTTGGGTACGGCACGCCGGAAGGGTGATCCGGGTAATCGGGGGATACCCGCAGCGGGCGGAGATTGCGTCTCCGACGCCGCAATTGGCGGCGGCCCGCGGCGGGAGTCGGACAGGGTCATGGTACCGCTGAGGCCGGGTAATGCCGGTGGAGGGAAGGACCCTGACTTCGGGTGCGCTTCTGACGGAGACGAGGATCGGTGATTGGCGATGAGCCTGACAACACCAGAGAGTATCCGGACCCTTCAGAGGAAGCTGTATTGCAAGGCGAAGGCGGAACCGGCGTACCGCTTCTATCTGCTCTACGACAAGATCCATCGCGACGATATTCTGGCCCATGCCTATGCGCTGGCGCGCGCCAATGCGGGAGCGCCGGGGGTGGACGGGATGACGTTCGCGGCGGTCGAGGCGATGGGGCTGGAGGAGTGGCTCGCCGAGATCAGGAGGGACCTCGTCGCGAAGACCTACAGACCGGCCCCGGTGCGGCGGGTGATGATCCCAAAGCCCGGCGGCGGCGAGCGGCCGCTCGGCATCCCAACAATCCGGGACCGCGTGGTGCAGACCGCCGCCAAGCTGGTGCTGGAGCCGATCTTCGAGGCGGACCTCGACCCGGCAGCCCATGGCTACCGGCCGGGGCGGAGCGGAACCGAGGCGATCAAGGCGGTGCATGTCCTGCTCTGCCGAGGCTACACCGATGTGGTGGACGCCGATTTGTCGAAGTACTTCGACACGATCCCGCATCAGGAACTGATGCGGTCGGTGGCGCGGCGCATTGTCGACCGGCATGTGCTGCGGCTGATCAAGCTGTGGCTCAAAGCGCCGGTTGAGGAGCGCGATGACGACGGGACGCGGCGCATGACGGGGGGTAAGAACAGCAAGCAGGGAACGCCGCAAGGCGGCGTGATCAGCCCACTGCTCGCCAACCTGTACATGAACCGCTTCCTCAAGCATTGGCGTGGCACCGGGAGAGGGGAGATCTACCGAGCACACGTCGTCTCCTATGCCGACGACTTCGTCATCCTCAGCCGCGGGCACGCAGCCGGGGCGCTGGCGTGGACGGGCCGGGTGATGGCCAAGCTCGGGCTCGTCCTCAACGAGACGAAGACCACGATCCGGGATGCCCGGCGCGAACGCTTCGACTTTCTTGGCTACAGCTTTGGCCCGCACCATTACCGGAAGGACGGCCATTGGTACTTGGGGGCGAGCCCGTCGGCGAAGAGTGTGCTGCGGCTCAAGGCCAAGGTCAGCGACATCCTGGTCCCCGGCAACATCGGCGCCTGGCCCGACGTGCGTGACCGGCTCAATCGCTTGCTGCGCGGCTGGAGCACGTACTTCGGCTACGGCACCCGGCTGCCGGCGTACCGGGCGGTGGACAACCATGTCTACGACCGCGTCCGACACTTCCTGGTTCGACGACACAAGGTGCCCTCGCACGGCACCCGCCGCTTCCCGCGGGAGGCGGTGTTTGGCGCGCTCGGAGTATTGCACCTCCGGCGCGTCCATTTGGGACCGCCGCCGTGGGCCTCGCAATGAAGCCCGTCGGAAAGCCGGATGCGGGAAATCCGCACGTCCGGTTTGATGAGCGGGGACGGGAAACGGGGCGGCACGCCGCTACCGCGCTCGTCCTCGACTCTACACATTGGTCGGTAATCAAAGAGTATAGGGCGCCGCCGACCCGTGCGAGAAATGAAGGTCAATCACACAGTTCAACGTAGAACAAGATTTAGCTGCAGATTCGCTGGAGGTGCAACAATGGCGACTTGCCTATTCAATTTTCGGTTGGACGGCGCACGCCAGGCGGGTATCAACAGAACGCGTAGCTGCGCTCCGGTCGATTGACGATATAAAGATATCTCTATATCCTATTGTCAGCTCATCGAGCCCCCTCTAGGAGATCAGGAATGCCGGCTTTCACCGACTGCAAGGTCGCCGATATTGCGCTCGCCGATTGGGGTAGGCGGGAGATCGCGATCGCCGAGACCGAGATGCCGGGGCTGATGGCGCTGCGCGAGGAGTTTGGCGCCGCCCGGCCGCTCTCGGGAGCGCGGATCGTCGGCTGCCTGCACATGACGATCCAGACCGCGGTGCTGATCGAGACGCTGTTGCATCTCGGGGCGACGGTGCGCTGGAGCTCGTGCAACATCTTCTCGACCCAGGACCATGCCGCCGCCGCGATCGCCGCCCGCGGCATCCCGGTCTTCGCCTGGAAGGGCGAGACCGAGGAGGAATACGAGTGGTGCATCGAGCAGACCCTGCGCGGCCCGGCCAACGGTCCAATGGGAGGCTGGACGCCGAACATGGTGCTCGACGACGGCGGCGATGCGACCAAGATCCTGCACGACCGGTACCCCGACCTGCTGGCCGAGATCCGCGGCATCTCGGAGGAGACGACGACCGGGGTCAACCGGCTCTACGCGATGATGGGCGACAGGTCGTTGAAGGCGCCGGCGATCAACGTCAACGACAGCGTCACCAAGTCGAAATTCGACAACCTCTACGGCTGTCGCGAGAGCCTGGTCGACGGCATCAAGCGGGCGACAGACGTGATGCTCGCCGGCAAGCTCGCGGTCGTCTGCGGCTTTGGCAATGTCGGCAAGGGCTCGGCGGCGAGCCTGCGTAGCCAGGGCGCCCGCGTCATGGTCACCGAGATCGACCCGATCTGCGCCTTGCAGGCCGCGATGGAGGGCTATCAGGTGACGACGATGGACGAGGCCGCATCACAGGCCGACGTCTTCGTCACCGCGACCGGCAACATCGACGTGATCACGATCGACCACATGCGGCACATGAAGGACCGCGCGATCGTCTGCAACATCGGCCATTTCGACAGCGAGATCCAGATCGAGGCGCTGCGCAACTACCCCTGGGAGGAGGTCAAGCCGCAGGTCGACGAGGTCGTCTTCCCCGACGGCAAGCGGCTGATCGTCTTGGCCAAGGGGCGGCTGGTCAATCTCGGCTGCGCCACCGGCCACCCGAGCTTTGTGATGAGCGCCTCCTTCACCAACCAGGTGCTGGCGCAAATCGAGCTGTGGACCAACCACGGCAAGTATGAGAACAAGGTTTACGTGCTGCCCAAGCACCTCGACGAGAAGGTCGCCGCCCTCCACCTCGACAAGCTCGGCGTCAAGCTCACCGCGCTGAGCCCGGCGCAGGCCAACTACCTCAGCCTGCCGCGCTCGGGCCCGTTCAAGCCCGAGCACTACCGGTACTGAGGCGGCTGAGCAGCTTTACCCCGAATGGCGGAGGCGAGCCTCGTTGGCACTTGGCCCGCCCTGCCGGGCCTTATGGAAATCGGTTTCGATTTCGGCGGGCAGGCCGGCCAACGCCACGCGGATGTCGTCGGGTATGGCCGGAGGCGCCGCGCCGCACTTGCCAAACCAAAAACAGCTTACATGCGCGGTAGCATGCTTCCGCCCCATCACCTCGCGGAGATTGTTCACACGATCGACGTTGCCGGGCTCGGGATTTAGCAGCTTGGCGCATCCCGCCTCGATACGCCTGTGATCGACCCTGCACTCAGCGCCGGGCAAACCGACTATCTCAACCTGCCGCGCTCCGGCCCCCTTCAAGTCCGAGCATTACCGCTATTGAGTGACCATTACGCGGAGCAAGGAGGCACAAAAATAACCGCGCCCGCAACTTTAATGATATATAGATCATGAAAATGCTCTTGTTTGTTGGTAAAGCTCCGTCTAATATCCTGATAATAGGAAGCCGGATCGGTAAGTACGAGCATTCGGCGGTAGATAGGACGTGGGATTGTGATCGCATTCGCTGGTGGATTGTGCCTCATCGCCGCGGTGACCCTAGGGGGATTGTTGCTGCGGGCGGACCGGAGGTTGCGTGCGACGCGGCTGGCCCTCATGGGGCGCGAGCGCGAGCACGCAGCGGCAGTGGCGGTGCTCGAGACGGTTCCGCTCGCCGGCTTCCGCTGGCCGCTGGGCTCTGACCACCACGGAGTTGCAATCCGCACCGATCCTTATCCGCAATTCCTCGCCCGATTTGATGCAGTCGATGCCGGGCGCGTGGAGGCGGCTCGGCTGGCGTTGCACCGCCGGGGTACGCCGTTCTCGCTCCAGCTCGCGACGCGCAACGGCGAGGTGCTCGCCGTCGAGGGCCGACAGGCGAGGAACGGCGAGATCGTGATTTGGCTGCTCGATGAGTCTGCCCGTGCTCGCGCCCTCCGGGCGGACGAGGAGGCGGTACAGCTGCGCGAGCTGATCGACGCCATCCCGACGCCGATGTGGCGGCGTGGCCCCGATCGCATCCTAGACGAGTGCAACCGCGCGTACGCCCTAGCCGTCGATGCGACCCGCGAGACGGCGCTCGCGCAAAATCTGGAGCTCGCGGCGACTGCCCTTCGGATAACCGGCTCCTCGTCCACGGGCCCGGCGGAGACGGCAGACCGGCGCGTCGAGCAACGCCACGTCGTGATTGGCGGCTCCCGTCGCTTGCTCGAAATCACGGAGATGCCGTGCCGGGACGGAGGGATGATCGGCTTCGCGCTCGATCGCACCGATGTCGAGGCGACGGAGGCCGAGCTCCAGCGCCACATCAGGGCCCACGCGGTCGTGCTTGAAGGCATCGACGCGGCCGTCGCCATCTACGGCGCCGATCGGCGGCTCAGATTCTTCAATTCCGCTTTCGCCGGCCTATGGGGCCTCGAAGAGGAGTGGCTCGCCGCCGAGCCCTCGTTTGGCGACGTTCTCGAGCGGCTGCGCGAGCGCCGTCTCACCCCGGAACGGGCCGATTTCAGCGCCTTCAAACACGAACAGATCGGGCTATTCACCTCGTTGATCGAGCCACGGCGGGAGCTGATGCATCTGCCCGACGAGCGGACCTTGAAAGTCTCGATCTCGCCGCATCCGTTTGGCGGGCTGACTTTCGTCTACGAAAATGTAACCGATCGGCTGGCGTTGGAGCGCTCGTGCAACACACTCACGCAGGTGCGCCGCGCGACGTTGGACAATTTGTTCGAGGCGGTCGCCGTCTATGGCAGTGACGGCCGCCTTAAGCTCCATAACCCTGCCTACCTACAGATCTGGGGGTTGTCGGCGGGCGATGTCGCCGGGGAACCGCATATCGCCGAGATCCTCGAAAAGACGCGCACCTTGCTCGACGACGGCGGCGATTGGACCACGATGAAGCAAGGCATTGTCGGGAAGGTTACCGCGCATGCACCGACGAGCGGCCCGCTATACAAAAGCGACGGGTCGGTGTTGCAAGTGGCGACGGTACCGCTGCCCGACGGCAACGTGCTGCTGACCTATCTCGACGTGACCGATACCGCGCGGGTCGAGCGAGCGCTGCGCGAGCGCAACGAAGCGCTCGAGACCGCCGGACGTCTGAAGAGCGAATTCATCGCGAACGTGTCGCACGAATTGCGCACCCCGTTGAACGCGGTGATCGGCTTCGCCGAAATTCTGATCAACCAGTATTTCGGAGATTTGAACCCGCGCCAGCTCGATTATAGTCAGAGCATCCTTGCCAGCGCGCGGCTTTTGATGAGGCTGATCAACGACATCCTCGATCTCGCCATGATCGAAGCAGGCTACATGGTGCTCGACACGGGGCACGTCGAGGTGCTCGGGATGTTGCAGGCTGTCGTCTCGCTGACCGGCGAGCGAGCACGCAGTCGGGATCTGGAACTGGAGCTGCGCTGCTCGCCGGAGATCGGCGCGATCGAGGGCGACGAACGACGGATCAAGCAGGCTCTTTTCAACCTTATCTCGAATTCGATTAAATTTACACCGCCCGGCGGCGCAATCAGCGTCGAGGCAGTGCGCCAGAAAGATGCGCTGTTGCTGACTGTGGCCGATACGGGCGCCGGCATCCCGCCCGCGGATCGGGCGCGCGTGTACGAGAGGTTCGAACGCGGGGTGCGGCAAACCGAGACCAGTCTCGGTCTCTCTCTCGTCAAGAGCCTTATCGAACTGCACGGCGGAAACGTTGTCATCGCCTCCACGTCGGGGCCAGGCACGCGGATAACCTGCCGGCTGCCCGTCGCCGAGAGAGCCACCGCGATCTCCAGCACCGGCGGCTCGGCCCAGGAACCCTTCGACCATTTGGTCCAAGCGCTCACCTAACCTTGCTATGGACATTCGCCCGCGAACCGCTTGCTTCAAAGTGCGGAAAGAGGGAAGAAGGCTGAAACCGATCAGGAAATACGACCTATGCGCGCGCTAGTTTTAGCCTGTCTCGTCTTGCTTCCCGGCTGTATCTTCGACCATGATTCAGTTCGGGTCGAGAGTTTTACCGTGGATTCGCCCTGGACCTTTACCTACGGAGCTCAGACAAATACCGTGATCACGGCAAATGGCGATGGCGCGGCGGAGCGCATCAGGCGCGACTGGCTTGCCGAGGCGCTCAATGCCCGCGCGATGTGCAGCGCCGGCTACGTCATCGAAACGCGCCGCTTTGTTCAACCGCCGGATGGATTGTTCGGCAATGACGGAGACGTCGTCTACACCGGGCGCTGCCTTCAGTAAGAGGTCTCGCCCTTTCATGTCACCAGATAATCCACGTCGCTGATAAAGTTTCTTAATTGACTAAGCCAAGAATTCCTAACGTGTTCGTGGTAGACGGCTACAACCAGCGGGGCAGCCATAGGCTTGCCGCAATAATCTTCTTCCCGTATTAATACGTCATAGATTCCCAGCTGCGATACTCCGTTACCAGCAAGAGATTATTTTCAGGCGCATCGATCAATGGACTACCCAATCAGGACGGTGTGCGTCGTCGGCCTGGGATATATCGGGTTGCCGACGGCGGCAACCTTGGCCAGCCGCGGCATCGAGGTGATCGGAGTCGACATCAATCCGCAAGTGGTCAAAGCGGTCAATGCCGGCCAGCCCTATTTCTCCGAGCCCGATCTCGACATGCTGCTACGCGCGGCGACGACTTTGGGCAAGCTGCGCGCCACCTCGCGGCCGGAAGCCGCCGACGCGTTTGTGATCACTGTTCCAACCCCGTTCAACGCTGACCGATCACCTAACCTCGATTACATCGATGCGGCCGCGGATGCGATAGCGCCAGCCCTTGTCTCGGGGAACGTGGTGATCCTGGAGTCGACCTCGCCGGTTGGCACGACGGCGAGACTCGCCTGCCAACTCGCCCGGCTCAGGCCCGATCTTTGCTTTCCCTCGGAACACCGTTTTGAAACACTCGATGTGCATGTCGCCCATTGCCCAGAGCGAGTGTTGCCGGGCCGCATGGTCCGCGAGCTGATCGAGAATGACCGGATCATCGGCGGTATGACCGAGGCCTGTGCAGAGCACGCGGAGGCGCTCTACCGCATCTTCTTGCAGGGCAAACTGTTTCGCACAGATGCGCCGACAGCCGAGCTGGTCAAGCTGGCGGAGAATGCGTTTCGTGATGTCAACATCGCATTTGCCAACGAGTTATCGCTGATCTGCGACCAACTCGGTCTCAATGTTTGGCGCGTCATCGAACTCGCCAACCGCCACCCCCGAGTCGGGATACTTCAGCCAGGACCGGGCGTGGGCGGACACTGCATTGCCGTCGATCCGTGGTTCATCATCGCCTCCGCACCGGAACGCTCGCGCCTGATCCGTACCGCTCGCGAGGTCAACGACGCCAAACCGAAATTTGTCGTAGCGCAGATCCGTGAACGCGCCGAACGGTTCAAACGGCCAGTCATTGCCTGTCTCGGCCTAACTTATAAGCCTGACGTCGACGACCTTCGAGAGAGTCCGGCGCTTGACATCGCCACGGAACTGGCGCGTGCCGGCCGGGAGCAGATACTGATCGCCGATCCGAATTTAACGGCGCTCCCCAACGAACTTGCAGCACTCTCGAACGTCTCGCTCTGCGACACCCTGGAGGCCGTGCGGCAGGCCGATATCGTTGCCCTGCTGGTGGCTCATTCCCGATTCCGGAAAATTCCACGCGAAGAGTTGCTGGGTCGCGTCGTTATCGACGTGACTGGTCTGACCCACGTATCCGGATAGGCCGACCGGGACGTCGGGAGACATGAAAACCCTGTGGACCTCGCCCGTGGCCGAACCAAGATGAGGCATTCGGGATGAAGCTTCTTTTTGTTTTCGGGACGCGGCCGGAGGCGATCAAGCTCGCGCCGGTGGTCAGAGAATTGACTTCTCGACCAAATTTCCATTGCAAGGTCTGCGTCACCGGTCAGCACGGTGACCTGCTGACGCAAGTCCTCGACTGCTTTGATCTACACCCTGATTGGAATCTCGAGATCATGCGCCCGGATCAGGACTTGGCTTATCTGACTGGGGCGGCACTGTCAGGGGTCGGACGCATCCTCGACGCTTTTCGGCCGGATCGAGTCATCGTGCAGGGCGACACGACCACGACCTTCGCCGGCGCCTTGGCGGCCTTCTACCACAAAATTCCGATTGCTCACGTCGAGGCTGGCCTCCGTACCGACAATATCTATGCGCCATGGCCGGAGGAGGTGAACCGCCGCCTCGTCAGCCATGTCGCCGATCTTCACTTCGCCCCGACGGCAAGGGCGCGCGACAATCTGCTACGCGAAGGGATCAACGAAAAACGGATCGTCGTCACAGGTAATACTGGGATCGATGCGTTGCTCTGGGTGTCTGCTCTGCTCGACGAGCGGGCTGAGCTTAGATCGCACGGCGAAACGATATTGGCCGGGCATGGCGGGGACAAACGTTTGATCCTGATGACGGGTCACCGCCGGGAAAGCTTCGACGGCGGGCTGAACCGTATTTTCGCTGCGATTGCGCGGATCGCCGGCAGAAGTGACGTTGATATAGTCTTTCCAGTCCACCCAAACCCCAATGTGCGGCGGGCGATCGAGCCGCTTCGGCAGCACAAAAACATCAGGCTCGTGGAGCCGGTCGATTATCTCGGACTCGTCTATCTACTTAAGAAATGTCATTTCGTCGTTACCGATTCTGGCGGAATTCAGGAGGAAGCGCCGTCCTTCGGCAAACCGGTTCTCATCACCCGCGAGACGACCGAGCGGCCGGAAGCTATGGAACTCGGCTTGGCCAAGCTGGTCGGCACCGACGAAGGCCTCCTGTTCAACCAAATGACTGAGCTGCTCGACAATCCGCGGGAGTACGGGCGAATGAGCCGTGTCGAAAACCCGTATGGCGATGGGCTTGCGAGTGGCCGGATCGCAGCGCGGCTGTCGGCCGACCAGAGTGGAGGTGGTCCGCGCCCGCTTTCATGCGCGGCGCCGATCAACGATTCAACCTGCGGCAGCCCCGGCGTACCAAGGCCGTGACAGCATGAATGCGAACCAAGCGACCTTGTCGCGCGGCGGCTACCCCAGTGCAGCCGAAGCAAACGTGGCTACCGCCGCCCAGATCACCACCCATAGCCCCAGCGACAGCACGAGTACGACGGTAAGCGCTGCCCGCCTCGTCAGCTGAAAGGTCGCCTCCTGCGGTGACAGGTCAAATGGAAACGGCCGCTCGGGGAAGCTCGACTGATCAGTAAAACCACCAGGATCGTAAGCGTTCTTGGGGTGCATCGCCCTCTCTTCTTCTCGGCTCGCCCGATCCATTATATTAACCATATAACCGTCAACGGGCTGTCCGCGGCGACGTCAAAAAGGTGTCCTCATCCGAGCGATAACATTGAGCTGTCGTGGCGAGCGACCGAAAAGCAGAAGCTAGCTTCGCGGAGCTGAGAAAGCGTAATGCGCTGGACCCTAGTCGATGGGAAGGCGATACCCCCATGCTCGGATTTTTGCAATTCCGGCCCGATAGCCTTTCGCTGTCAAACTGAAGGAAAACGTTGCTTTCGCAGTAAATACATCGATCAAAATGAGCGACCCAACCTTTAGCTGCCTAACGGCCGCGATTGCCTGAGCGTTGGGAAAAATGCAATAAGGGGTCTCTCTGCACTCAATAGGCGGGTTTTTGTCGACGCGCAGCACCGCCTTGATCGGAGGGGGCTGGCCCACAATTCCAATATTACCAGTCTGGAGCATGACGACCAACGCGAACGAACCACCGCGGTTGCCTTGCGTCTGCCAAAATGGCACTGTAATCGAGCAATCGGAAGTGCCAATACCGCATTCCGTGATCCATTCGTCCGATCTGAACGTCTGCTCACCAACGGCCGGTGCCAGAATGGCGAAATGGGCGGAAAGACTAAGGAGTAGGAGTAGCACTCCACGAAGATTTCCTATTTGCATCCCAGGTGTCTCGCCCAGCAATCTGTCTTCGACACGTTGAGGATCACAGACCCTGCTTAACCGGACAAGTACCGCGGATCGACCCTAAGTAGCCGGTGCGACGCGTTTGCATTAGATGTACCACCGCAGTGATCACACAGGCACCACAGGGGCATCCCGATGTTCATTGCGACCGTCCCCGTAGGGTCGAGACTTGACCAAGCGGGCTATTCACTTAATCTCGTAGAGTACCGATTGTAACGGATATTAACAAAACGTTAACTTGATATATCGGATTCTGAGAACACAGATCGGTCTTAACTCGTTTAACGCTGATTTTGCTTCCCACAAAGCTGAAACGGCGGTATGCGTGACCTGCGACGTCGGAGCGCTGCTAGGTGGCAAGCCCGTTGTTTTCCTCCGCGGATAAACGCGCACGAGGAGACTCCCGCCGGGACCCGGAGACGTCGGTGGTGTCTTCGGGTTCATGGCAGACTTAACGATCGTCAACATCAGGAGGAAACAAGCTGGTTGTGGCGGACGTTACTAAGTATTGGTCTCGTAACTGGTTTAGGGATATCGGATGGCTCGTTTTCTCGTGACTGGCGGGGCTGGGTTCATCGGCTCGCACTTGGTCGAGGCGTTGCTAAACGAAGGTCACACAGTCCGGGTTCTTGACGACCTCTCAAGTGGGCATCGGGAGAACCTACCGCCGCAAGCCCAGTTCATCGAAGCTGATGTGACCGATCCGGAGGCGGTTGGTCGGGCGTTCGACGGCATCGACGGCTGCTTTCATTTGGCGGCGATCGCTTCCGTCGGGCGTTCGCACCGCGAATGGTTACGGACCCACAAAGTCAATCTCACCGGAACGATCAACGTGTTCGATCAGGCACGGCCGTGGCGTCGCCGGCGGGAGATCCCTGTCGTCTACGCCTCGACCGCCGCAGTGTACGGGAATTGCGGGAACTTACCGGTCGACGAGGAAAGTCCCGCGGCGCCACTGAGCGCGTACGGCGCCGACAAGCACGCCTGCGAACTCCATGCTCGCATCGCCGGCGCCATCCACGGCGTCCCAACGGTCGGCCTGCGCTTCTTTAACCTTTACGGGCCACGCCAGGATCCACTTTCCCCGTATTCAAGTGTGATCTCCATTTTTGCCGAGCGGCTGCTCCGCGGCGAGCCTGTCGAGATTTTCGGTGACGGCGAACAGGCCCGTGACTTCACCAATATCCGGGACGTAATCCGTGCGCTGCGCCGGGCGATGCGCGTGCCGACGACTAAGGCTTTGGTGTTTAATATCTGTACCGGCCGAGCGACGACCGTTCGTGATCTTGCCGAGACCATGGCGGAGCTGTGTCGATCCAAGCTCGTGGTACATCATCGGCCGGCGCGCAGCGGCGAAGTGCGGATCTCGGTCGGGGACCCGCGGCGCGCGGCCGAACAACTTGGCTTCACAGCCCAAACCGCTCTGGGCGACGGTCTTGCCAAAATGCTGGATGTGCTCGGACGGGACGCGGAGGTCAGAACGCGGGTCATGGCTTGATTGGAGGGATCGATCCGCACCGAGCAAAGTCGGACTGCCAAGCCCTCCATCGCGCGCTGACCGCCTCAGGTGTGTACGCGATTAGGCTGGGACCCACATCCTGACGTCGGATAATCCTCGCACATCTGTCCCTCATTAGCTCCGGTTGGGATGTGCGTCGGGGGTTTCGGCACGCCGCTGCCGCGATCGACGCCGGCAGCCTTGCCAAGCGGGGTGCCTGCCTCTAACACTGCCGCCGGGAAACCTATGCGAAGATACCCGGCGATCCTGGACAGGCAGGCGCATTCGGCCACGCTGGTCGCGCGCTTGGCCCGCGAGTTCATGCGCCCGCATGCCCGACGCATCGCTCTCGCCGCTCTACTGATGGGACTGGCGGCCGCCAGCACAGCGCTGCGCGCCTGGCTCATGCAGCCGGTGCTCGACCGCATTTTTGTCGCGCGTGACGGATCGCTGTTGTGGCTGCTCGCCGGCGGAGCCCTCGCCCTTGCCATCGTCAAGGGGCTCTCCGATTACGGCTGTGCCGTATTGATGACCAAGGTGGGTCAGCGGATCATCGCCGACGTGCAGAAGGGTCTCTTCGCGCGGCTGATGCGCGCCGATCTCGCCTATTTCCATGCCCATCCGACCGGCAGCCTGATATCCCGCTTTACCAGCGATGCGGTCCTCCTGCGCGGCGCCGCGGCAAATGTTCTGGGCGGCATGGGCAAGGACGCGGCTACGGTCGCCTTCCTTGTCGCGGTGATGTTCTACCAGGACTGGCTTCTCGGCCTCATCTCTTTCTTCATCTTTCCGCTGGCGATCCATCCGATCGTCGGCATCGGCCGCCGCATCCGCCGTGTCGCCGCCAATACCCAGGCCGAGATCGGCCAGTTGACGACGTTGTTGAGCCAGACCTTTCAGGGCGCCCGCCATATCAAAGCCTACGGCATGGAAGCCTACGAGGAGGGCCGCGCCGCCGGCCTCTTCGACCGCCTGTTTGCCTTGATCGTCCGCGCCGGACGGACACGCTCGCGGGCCTCTCCAATGATGGAGACGCTCGGTGGCGCCGCAATCGCCGCCGTCATCCTTTACGGCGGTCATCAGGTCATCGCCGGCGCTCGCACCCCTGGCGCGCTCTTCTCGTTCATCACGGCGCTGCTGCTCGCCTATCAACCGCTGAAGAACCTTGCCAACCTAAACGCGTCTCTTCAGGAAGGTCTCGCCGCCGCCGAGCGGGTCTTCGAAGTGCTCGACGTCGAACCGACGATCCGAGACAGGCCCGGAGCTAAGCCGCTGCGGATCATCGGCGGGGAAATTCGCTTCGATTCGGTCTCTTTTGGCTACGGGTCCAGCGCAATGGCGCTCGACGATGTCTCGTTAATTGTTCCGGCGGGCCACACAGTTGCCCTGGTTGGTCCTTCTGGAGCAGGCAAATCGACGATCCTCAACCTGATCCCGCGGTTTTTCGATGTTGGTGAGGGGAGCATCGCGATCGATGGGCAGGACGTTCGCTCGGTGACGCTCGCGTCATTGCGAGCTTCTATCGCTCTAGTCGCTCAGGAGGTCAGCTTATTTGATGACAGCGTGCGGGCCAATATCGCCTATGGCCGGTTCGGCGCCTCGGAAGCCGAGATCGAGGCAGCGGCGCAGGCGGCGGGCGCCAGTGAGTTCATCGATGAGCTCCCGGATCGCTACGACACGCTGGTGGGCGAGCATGGCGTACGCCTTTCAGGCGGGCAGCGCCAGCGTATCGCGATAGCGCGGGCGATACTAAAGGACGCGCCGATCTTGCTGCTCGACGAGGCCACCTCGGCCCTTGACAGCGAATCGGAGCGGCAGGTGCAGGCGGCTCTGCTGGCACTGATGCGCGGACGCACGACGTTGGTGATTGCGCACCGGCTATCGACCATTCAAGGTGCTGACCTGATATGCGTTGTCGATCGCGGACGCATTGTCGAGATCGGTTGTCATGAGGAGCTGCTCGGTGCCCGCGGCCTCTATTCCCGACTCCACACTATGCAGTTCGCTGATCAGCGGAGCCAGACGACGGCCAGCGCTCCTATCACGGCGTGACGTTGAAATTCACCAGGCCCGACGCCTGGCGGCGTCTTCTTCACAGCGAGCCGGTCAGGCGGATCGCGTGCTGGGTCACCCATTGCTACATACGGTTCATCTATTTGACCAACCGCTGGAGCGTCGAGGGGGACGAATGGCCGCGCCGGCTCAGCGCCGAAGGTCGGACATTCATCGTCGCCTTCTGGCACGGCCGACTGTTGATGATGCCGCCCGCGTGGCACCAATTGACGTCTTTCCATATGTTAATCTCTGCTCATCGCGACGGGCAGATCATCGCCGGCGCTATGACCTATTTTGGCATCGACACGATAGCCGGCTCGACCAGCCGTGGCGGATCACTAGCGTTGCGAGCAATGTTGAAACGACTGAAAGAGGGTGGGTGCGTCGGCATCACGCCCGATGGACCGCGCGGTCCGGCAATGACGGTGAGCGTCGGCACCGTCAATATCGCCCGCATCGCTCGGGTGCCGATCTTACCGGTAACCTATGCGACAAGCCGTCGGCGCGTGCTCGCGACGTGGGACCGCTTTCACCTCGCCCTGCCGTTCGGACACGGCTTGTACCTGTGGGGCGAGCCGATCGAGATCGCCAAGGAGGTTGACGAGGCCGGGATCGAGCACGCCCGACTTCTCGTTGAGACGCGCATGGTCGAAATGGTCCGCGACGTCGATCGCCATTTCGGCCATGAAACGGTGGTCTCGCCGATCGCCGCCGATGCTGCCGCGGCGGCGGAACGAGTTGCCGGCGGTTAATGCTGCCCCTCCTCTATCGCGGGCTGACCAAGCCCCTGGTGCCGCTTGTGGTGGTCTGGCTGCGACGGCGGCGAAGGCAGGGCAAAGAAGACACTTTGCGCTTGCACGAGCGCCGGGGAATTCCGAGCATGGCCCGGCCCCACGGGCCACTCATATGGATTCATGCCGCTAGCGTCGGGGAGGCAACGGCAATGCTGGCGCTGATCGAGCGATTGCTCGAGCAGCGGCCGACGCTCGAAGTTTTGGTCACGACTGGAACCGTTGCTTCGGCCACTCTGCTGGACAAGCGGCTGCCGGCTCGCGCGCGGCATCAGTACGTCCCGGTCGATCTGCCGCGCTGGATCGCACGTTTTCTCGACCATTGGCGGCCCGATCTGGCGCTGTGGGTCGAATCGGAGCTGTGGCCCAACCTCGTGCTGGCGACGCATGCCCGCGGTGTCCCGATGGTGCTGATCAATGGCCGACTTTCCACGGCCTCCTACGCGCGCTGGCGCTGGGCGGCGGGCCTCGTCGCCCCCGTGCTCGGCGCGTTTGCGACGTGCTTCGCTCAAGACGAGGCTCAAGCCGATCGCCTCCGCCGACTTGGTGTCCGAGAAGTCGCCATGGTCGGCGACGTCAAAGCCGCGGCAGCAGCCTTGCCCGTGGATCTCTCGCAGCTTAAGCAGCTGCGTCACCAGGTTGGGCCTCGCCCGCTCTGGGTTGCTGCCAGTACGCATGCCGGCGAGGAGGAAATCGTCGCAGGCGTTCATAGCCAACTCGTTGCAAATCATCCGGGTCTCCTGACGATCATTGCGCCGCGTCACGCAGCGCGCGGCGATGCTATCGAGGCCATGTTGATTGCGCGCGGCCTGCGCACGGCCCGACGGGTGCGTGGTGAGCCGGTCTCCCGTGCGACCGATTTTTATCTAGCCGACACGATGGGGGAACTCGGGCTCTTCTACAGTCTTGCCGGGATCGCCTTCATCGGCGGATCGCTGGTTGCCAAGGGCGGCCACAACCCGTTCGAGGCGGCCCGGCTGGACTGCGCGGTACTCCACGGTCCCTATATTAGCAATTGTGCTGGAATGGCAGGCGATCTGGCGGCCGCCGGCGCGTCCGAGACCGTGTCCGACGGCAACGCCCTCGCGCGTGCCGTATCGACGCTGCTCGCCGATCAGCGGCTCAGAGCCGAACGCGCCGCCGCCGGCAGACGCGTCGCCGCCGCCGGTCTAAGCATTCTCGACGCCGTATTGGTGCGCCTTGGTCCCTGGCTCGATCCGCTCGCACCGATGGAGGGCATAGGCGACCCGCCGCAATGTTTGCGCGCCTGACGCGCACCGCCCCGGCCTTCTGGGAGAGTCCCTCCGGGATTATTACCGATCTGTTGCTGCCCCTCGGCACAGCCTGGGATGCCGTCGGACGCTTGCGCCGAGCGCTCTGTTCCTCGTATGCCGCGCCGGTCCCGGTGGTGTGCATCGGCAATCTGGTGGCAGGGGGCGCCGGCAAGACCCCGGTCACGCTCGCTTTGACTGGCTGGCTTCTGGAGCGCAACGTCAGGGTGCATGTCGTGAGCCGGGGTTACAGCGGCCGACTGCGTGGGCCGCTTCGGGTCGATCGCTCGAGCCATGACGCACTGGCGGTCGGAGACGAAGCGTTGATGCTGGCGGCGCAGGCGCCCTGCTGGGTCGCCCGTGACAGGGCCGCCGGCGCCCGCGCCGCGGTCGCGGCCGGGGCTAGCGCCGTCGTGCTCGACGACGGATTCCAGGATCCGGCGATCGGCAAGACCCTCGCGCTGATTGTAGTCGACGCCGAATACGGCTTTGGCAACGGCCGGGTGATGCCCGCGGGTCCGCTGCGCGAGAACCTTCGCGGCGGAATTTCTCGCGCCGACGCGTTGGTCGTACTTCGCTCCGAAGCGGAGGCGACGGGCGCCGAACAGACCTGCACGGCCTTCGGGCGTCCGGTGATTCGCGCCACACTCACCCCGATAGCGGGGGAGAGGCTGGCTGGCGAGCGTCTTCTGGCCTTCGCCGGGATCGGACGTCCGGAGAAATTCTTCAGCATGCTGCGGAGGCTCGGCGCCATACTCGTCGATGCGCAGACGTTCCCGGACCATCACCTGTTCCGCGCCGCGGAAATCGACAGGCTGCGGCGCGACGCAGCGCATTCGAGCGCACGTTTGATCACCACACGGAAGGATATCGTGCGGCTGCCGCCCGAGCTTCGTGCGGGAATAGAGGTCCTCGAAGTCGAGGTACGCTGGCTCGACCCTGCCGTGATCACCCAGCTGATGGCGCCCGTGATATTTCCGGCCGGTGGCAATGGCAGCGTCCCAGCAGATTGATTCTGCCGCGACGGCGCGGGCGAAGGCCACCCGGACGCCATTCGTTCATCGTCTGCAGGGCTGGGGGGCGGTCTTATCGTTCGGCGCTTTTGGTCTCCTATCGCTCGACCGGGCATCTGCCCTCGGCGGCGCATTGGCGCGGCGAATTGGGCCCTCACTCGCCATCTCCAAGCGCGCTCGACACAATCTGAGGCGAGCATTCCCAGCATTTCCGGAGATCGAGATCGAGCGCATCGTCGCCGGCATGTGGGACAACCTCGGCCGGGTTGCCGCCGAATATCCCCATCTGCGCGAGATCCGTGTCTTCGAGCCGGGGGGCAGGGTCGAGACGCACGGCATCGAGCATATCGACCGGGCGGTCGCCGTCGGTCGGCAGATGATCATCTTCTCCGGGCATATCGCCAATTGGGAGATCGCCATGCTGGCTGCGGTCCAGTATGGCATCTCCGTCGCCCAGATCTACCGAGCGGCCAACAATCCGTTGGTCGACCGGATGATCACCCGATTTCGCGGCAATGCAGGCGAGCTGATCCCCAAGGGTGCCGTCGCCGCGCGCCGTGCGATCGCTGCTCTGCGTCACGGCGCGCATCTGACGATGCTGGCCGACCAGAAGATGAATGACGGGATCCCGGTACCGTTCTTCGGTCGCCCGGCGATGACCGCCCCTGCCCTCGCCTCTCTGGCATTACGCTTCGACTGCGACCTGCTGCCGGCCCGGGTCGAGCGGCTCGCCGGCGCGCGATTTCGGCTGACCGTCTTTCCGCCGCTGTCCTTGCCGCGCAGCGGCGACCATCACGCTGATGTCGCCGCGTTGATGACTCGGGTCAACGAGACATTGGAGGCGTGGGTCCGCGAAAGCCCCGAGCAATGGTTCTGGCTGCATCGGCGCTGGCCGGATTAACGGGCCCCCGCAGACAAAGACTTCAGAGGGAAACTCGTCTCTCCTCCACGACGACGGTTTCGACGATTGCTTCGGGCTCGTACATCCAGCGCGTCAGGAGCCCGGCGATCACTGCACCGATGATCGGCGCCAGCCAGAACAGCCAGAGCTGGAGAATATATTCGCCGCCGGCAAACAGAGCCGGCCCGGTGCTGCGCGCCGGGTTGACCGAGGTGTTGGTGACCGGGATCGAAACGAGGTGAATCAAGGTCAGGGCAAGTCCGATCGGGATCCCGGCAAAACCCGAAGCCGCCCCTTTCGACGTAGTGCCGATGATGACAAAAAGAAAGAAAAAGGTCATCACGATTTCGGAGATGAAGCAGCTCCCGAGGGCGTATTTGCCCGGGCTCAGCTCGCCATAGCCGTTGGCGGCAAAGCTGCCCACCCCAACCCAGCCGGCCTTGCCCGAGGCAATCAGCCACAATATGAAGGCGGCGACGATCGCGCCGATGACCTGCGCGATAATGTAGGGGATGACGTGGCGGCTCGGGCACCGACCGGCACTCCACAAGCCGACAGTGACCGCCGGGTTGAAATGCCCGCCCGATATATGACCCACGGCATAGGCCATGGTCAGCACGGTCAGGCCGAACGCAAAGGCGACCCCTAAGAAGCCGATCCCGAGGCCCGGAAAGCCAGCCGCCAAGACCGCCGCACCGCATCCGCCCAAGACGAGCCAGAGGGTACCGAAGAACTCGGCGACCACGCGCCGCGTCATGTCGTTGTCCATTCGCCTCCTCCCGGCGTTAACCCCATTAGAACCTATCAGTTGAGTATCCCGCGCTCAACGATCTTCTTACCGAGGGCCGCCGGGCTGGGCTTCTCGCTGTTTTCGCTGTTATTTACAGGAAATTATCAGCGAAGGAGATGGCGTCCCCGCGGAAATCCTGGGCCCGTGAGGATCCGGCGAACGAAAGAACAGCGAGACGCCCGCTGTTTTTTCACGGTTTTCTTGTGGATACAGAAATGCCAAGGAGCATGACCGCCCGAAAGAGGTTGCGTTGAGGAGATCGACATCTGGGGAATCATATCGTAAAAATCGTTCTTTGTCAATTTGACAAATGCGTGTTCAGCATCTCGCTGCGTCAGTGCCCTAGAACAAGCTGCCCTGGCCCACAGCACCTGCCGGTCGTCGCCGCGGTCGCCGTGGGGTGACGCCCGCTACGACTCCCACCCTGCCGTCGTAGAATTCGAGGTCGAGCGGCGCCCCGGGGCTTATCGCGACGGCCTCGGTGACAACCTTCGCAGCGGCGTTGCGCACCACGACATAGCCGCGCGCCAGCAAGCTCTCGTGGCGCTCCGAATGGGTTGCGAGCCTCCCGGCAAAATTATCGATTGCATCGTACCCTCGGCGGATGAAGCGAGCCATCGCGGCGTTGAGACGCGGCTCGACTTCGGCGAGGCGGGCGCGGGTGCGGTCGAGATCGGCCGCCAGGACCGCGGGCCGCAGTCGAGCGGCGGCCAGGTCAAGGCGTTGTCCGGCCGCCCGCAAGTGGCGATCGGCGGCGAGCCGCAGCCGCTCGGTGCGGTCGTCGAGGCGCTGTGCGGCAGTGCCAATCAAATCCTGTGGGTCAGGGAGGCCGCGCGCCAGTCCGGCGAGATGCAGCCGGCGCTGATCGAAAAGGCGCGCCAGGCTGCCCGAAAGGCGCGCCGACCTGCCGCCGAGTTCGGCGAGGAGATCGAGCCGCACCGGCACCGCCATTTCGGCGGCGGCGGTTGGGGTCGGCGCGCGGAGGTCGCTCGCGTGATCGATCAGCGTCGTGTCGGTCTCGTGGCCGACCGCCGAGATCAGCGGGATCGCCGAACCGGCAACAGCGCGCACGACAATCTCCTCGTTGAACGCCATCAAATCTTCGAGGCTGCCGCCGCCGCGTGCGACAATGATCAACTGCGGCCGTGGTACAGGGCTGTCTGCCGGTAGACGGTTGAAGCCATTGATCGCTGCCGCGATCTGAGCCGCCGCCCCCTCCCCTTGCACCGCGACCGGCCACAGCAGCACGCGGCGCGGGAAGCGGTCGGCGAGCCGGTGCAGGATGTCGCGAATCACCGCCCCGCTCGGCGAGGTGACGATACCGATGACCTCCGGCAGGTACGGCAGCTTCTTCTTCCGCTCGGCCGCGAACAGTCCTTCGGCCGCGAGCCGCTTGCGCCGCTCTTCGAGGAGCTTGAGCAGCGCACCGACGCCGGCCAGCTCGATCGTGTCGATGACGAGTTGATACTTCGAGCGGCCGGGAAAGGTGGTCAGGCGCCCGGTGCACACCACTTCCATCCCGTCCTCTGGCTTGAGGCCGAGGCGCATCGCCGTCATCCGCCAACACACCGCGTCGATGACGGCGTCGGCATCCTTGAGGCTCAAATAGCAGTGGCCCGAGCCGTGCCGCTTGAAGCCGGAAATTTCGCCGCGCACCCGCACGACGGCGAAATTTTCCTCGATCGAGCGCTTGAGTGCGCGGGCGAGTTCGGAGACGGTGTATTCCGGCAGGTTGGAGCGGAGCGGCGCCGCGATCGGCAGATCATCCATCCCGCCATGATAGCCGAGCACGGGAGAGCGCGCGATGCGGGTTCTGGTGGTGGGCTCGGGCGGACGCGAGCACGCGCTCACCTGGGCGATTGCGGCCTCGCCGCTGGTCGACGCTCTTTATTGCGCCCCCGGCAATGCCGGGATCGCCGAAGAGGCGGAATGCATACCGATTCGCGCGACCGACATCTCCGGGCTTGTCGAGTTCTGCCGCCGCGAACGGATCGATTTTGTCGTCGTCGGCCCCGAGGCGCCTCTCGCCCTCGGGCTCGTCGACGCGCTCGAAGCCGATAGTGTCCCGGCATTCGGTCCCAGCGCCGCCGCCGCGGCGCTCGAGGGCTCGAAGGTCTACGCCAAGGACCTTTGCCGGCGCGCCGGCATCCCGACCGCTACCCACCGCCGCTTCCGCGACCCGGCCGCGGCCAAGGCCTTCATCACCAGCCATGGGGCGCCGATCGTGGTCAAGGCCGACGGCCTTGCCGCCGGCAAGGGGGTCACGGTCGCGACAGATCTCGACACGGCTTTTCGTGCGGTCGACGCCGCACTCGTCGAACGCCGCTTCGGCGCCGCGGGGCTCGAGATCGTGGTCGAGGATTTTCTCGCGGGCACGGAGGCGAGCTTTTTTGCGCTCGTCGACGGCAAGAGCGCGCTGCCGTTGACTACCGCCCAGGACTATAAGCGCGTCGCCGACAGCGACGCCGGGCCGAACACCGGCGGGATGGGTGCGTGTTCCCCGGCTCCGTGCCTTACGCCAGCGCTCGAAGGCCGGGTTATGGAGCGCATCATTCTGCCCGCCGTCACTGCGATGGAGCGCGAGGGCCGGCCGTTCAAAGGCGTCCTCTACGCGGGATTGATGCTGACCGAAGCGGGCCCGATGCTGCTCGAGTTCAATGTCCGCTTCGGTGACCCCGAGGCCCAGGTGCTGATGATGCGGCTGATGAGCGACCCGTTGCCGGCGCTGATCGCCGCGCGCGACGGGGTGCTGAGATCGGTCGACCTGCGCTGGCACGCCGACCATGCCGTCTGCGTGGTGATGGCGGCCAGGGGCTACCCCGACGAGCCTGAGCGCGGAAGCGAGATCCGCGGCCTCGATAGCGCTGCGAGCGATCCCGCGGTCAAGATCTTCCACGCCGCCACCCGTCGCGAGGGGGACCGTATTGTCGCCGACGGCGGCCGCGTGCTCGGCGTCACCGCACTCGGCTCCGATCTCGCAGGCGCCCGCGGCCGCGCCTACGCCACGATAGATCGCATCGGCTGGTCCGAGGGCTTTTGCCGTCGCGACATCGGCCTCCAGAAGACTCCAGTAGATTCCCCGATTTCCCTATTCGGCAGCAGCCCAGGGTTGGATTCGCACGTTACACGTTCAGGCGGTGCATTTGCCCGATCGGGTAGCGAGTACCGGACGCCGCACCGGGCGGGACCACGCGGTCGATTTCCGCAAGATCCTCGGCCGTGAGAACGACGTCTGCGGCGCGCACATTCTCCTCAATGTGCTTGCGCGATTTTGCGCCGGGTATCGGGACGATGAAGACCCCCGCACGCTTTCCCTGGGCCATTGGCCACGCGATGGAGAGCTGGGCGAGCGTGGCGTTCTTCCCCCGCGCAACGGCATCGAGCGCAGAGCGCAGCTCGAGGTTCTTCTCGATATTGACATTCTGAAAGCGAGGCAGCCGCGCGCGAATGTCGTCAGCTGCCAAGTCCTCCACTTTGGGGACCTGGTCGCTCAGCATACCGCGCCCGAGCACGGCATAGGCCATTATTGCCATGCCAAGTCCCTTGCACGCGTCGATCTGGCCTTGCTCTTCCGCATCGCGCGAGAACAGCGAGTACTCAATCTGCAGCGAAACGAGCGGGTGAACGGCACTGCCGCGCTTCAGCGAGGGGGCCGAGCATTCTGAGAGCGAGATGAAACGCGTCTTGCCTTCCTTGACGAGCTCGGCCATGCCCCCGACGCTTTCCTCGACTGGCACGTTCGGATCGACGCGTGACATGCAAAAGACGTCGAGCGCCTCGATTCCGAGATTTTTCAAGCTCTGCTCGCAGGTTTGACGCAGATAACGCGGATCACCTCCGCCGCGCACGGCGTCCGGGCTACCGTCGCGTGGGCTGCCGCTCTTCGAGTGGATGATGACGTCATGCCGGCGGCCGCAGATCGCTTCGCCGATCAAGCGGTGATTGTGGCCAGCGCCGTAGCTGGCCGATGTATCGAGGAAATTGACCCCGAGATCGAGGGCACGGCGAACCGTGGCGACCAACTCCGCGTCGTCCGCCGGACCATAGACCCCCGACATACCGTAACAGCCGAGACCGATGGCTGAAACCGTCAGATCAGAATTGCCAAATCTGTGGCGTTCCATCAACGAGCCCTCTCCTTACAGGCATTTCTATGGAATCTGCCCCCAAACTAAAGGCCGGTTCAAGAAGAGCCCGCATTACGCGTGCTCGTCGACCGATGTGAACGAGCGGTGTCGGCCCCGTGACGTCCGCCTTCGGTACGGGCTAAAACTTGTGTTAGGGGCAGAGCTGTTCACTCTGTCCCTTGCATCGCATCCCCGCCAAACACCGAAATGATGAAAGGCGAGTGCTTAGACTCAAACGCAAGCTACACCGTGGCCGGGCTCGGCCCGTGGGCCTTCAGCCCACGGACTTGATCCGGGTCACGCCCGGGCAAGACGGCAATTTTCCCTGGACAGCTCTGCCGCAAGCGAGCGAGGGTCCCGGCCGCCGCCCCACCCTGTGCCTTCTTAATCGCGTACGATCGGGCAGCTCTCGTCGCGCACCCAATCGGCGAAGCTGAGGTAGTACACCCGGACGTCGTCAAACCCGGCGCGCACTGCCGCGGCGGCGCCCAATGCCGCTCTGCCGCCGCCTTCGCAATGGGTCACGATGTGATCGCCCGGGCCGAAGCCGACCCGATCCAGCATGGCGCGCAGAGCCGGCGCCGGACGAACCATGCCATTTTCCAAGAGATCGACATGTGAGAGATGCCGGGCACCCGGCAGATGGCCGCTACGGGAACGGTTGCGAGTGTCCTCTCCAGTAAACTCGGCGCGCGTGCGGGTGTCGAACACATGCGCGTCGCCATCGAGTTGACGCTTGAGCGTCTCCCGATCGACCAGACCGACGGATCCCGCCCCAGGGACAGCACGGAAACCGCCTGTCGCTGGCGCGGCACCCGCCGGCAGCCCGGTCGCTGACGAAAGGGCAGGCCAGCCGCCATTCAGGATAACGGCCTTAAGGCCGAAATACTGCAGGACGAACCACACCCGCGCAGCATTGGTCATTTGGCCGCTATCGTAGGCCACGGCGACGGCTGAAGGACCGACGCCGAGCGCCCCGAGAGCCTCATCCCAGTAGGCGGTGTTGCGGAACCCGATATCGGCCGCCTTCGCCGCTTTGTCCCATTCGTCGACCGGCACGCGCATCGCACCGGGCGCATGGCCCGCGTCAAAGGCCGCCTGATCGCGGGCGTCCAGATAGCGTACCGGGCCGAGCGAGGCCAATTCGGCGATATCGACGAAGGGATCATTCGACATTGCAGTCTTTCCTCCGGAGGTTTCTCGGATGGGATGGCGGCCTCGACATCACGTAGTCTCGGCCGGTGTTTTCGGAGCGAGAACGCCGCGGCGGATCTGATCACGCTCGATCGATTCGAAAAGGGCGCGGAAATTGCCCTCGCCGAAGCCCTCGTTGCCCTTGCGCTGAATGATCTCGAAGAAGATCGGGCCGATCACCGTCTCGGTGAAGATCTGCAGCAGCACCCCTTTTCCGGCGCCCGCTCCGCCGTCGATCAGGATGCGGTTGCGTTTCAACCGAGCGAGGTCCTCGCCATGCCCCGGCACCCTGGCGTCGACCGCTTCGTAATAGGTGTCGGGGACCGACATGAATGAGATGCCGCGAGGCCTCAGCGCCTCGACGCTCGCGTGGATGTCGTCGGTGGCGAGTGCGATGTGCTGGATGCCCTCGCCGTGATAGGCCTCGAGATATTCGGCGATCTGCGATTTGTCGTCGGCGCTCTCGTTGATCGGGATGCGGATCCGGCCGTCGGGGCTGGTCATCGCTTTCGAGCGCAGTCCGGTCAGCTTGCCCTCGATATCGAAGTAACGGACCTCACGGAAATTGAATAGACGCTCGTAGAACTCGGCCCACAGCTGCATGCGCCCGCGGTGGACGTTGTGGGTCAAGTGGTCGATGCCGGTCAGCCCGACCCCTGGCATCACCCGATCTTCCAGCAGGGTGAAATCGACATCATAGATTGTCCGCTCGCCATAGCGGTCGACGAGGTAGATCAGGCTGCCGCCGATCCCTTCGATCGCCGGGATGTTGAGCTCCATCGGCCCGACCTTGCCGTGCACCGGCTTGGCGCCCAGCGAGATCGCGCGGTCATAGGCTTTGGCCGCGTCGGTCACCCGAAAGGCAATGGCGCAAACCGAAGGGCCGTGCAGCCGGGCAAAGGCCTGAGCAAAGCTCTCGGGCTCGGCGTTGAGGATGAAGTTGACGTCGCCTTGCTTGTAGAGCGTCACGTTCTTCGAACGGTGGCGCGCCGCGGCGACAAATCCCATCCGCTCGAACAATGCGCCGAGCGCCTGCGGATCAGGCCCGGTGTATTCGACAAACTCGAACCCGTCGGTGCCCATCGGGTTTTCCCACAGATCGCGACGCTGCGGTCCTGCCGGCATCGGAAACTCCCGTCACCCTTGCTCCGATCTGATATGGGACCCGCAATCGGCATTGCGAGCACGTCCGGGCGGCGCCGTTTGCGGGGCCTGCTATTGCCGCACTCCCTCCGTCGAAAGACCCGCCATGACGTAGCGGCGCAGTGCGAAAAACACGACGATCGGCGGCAGCGAATAGATGATCGCGGCGGCCATCATCGCGTTCCATGCCATGTCGGGCTCTTCGAACATATCGCCCTGCATGATCGCCACCGTCATTTGAGCCGGTGTGATGAGCAGCGTAAACTGATAGAGATAGTCGTTCCAGGCCAGCACCAGGGCGTAGATCCCGACGACCGCCAGCGCCGGCATGATCAACGGCAGATAAATCCGCCAAAACACCTGAGCGTGGGATGCGCCGTCAAGCCGGGCCGCGTCGTCCAGTTCGAGCGGGATCAAGCTCGCGTAGTGCCGCAGAATCAAGATGGCAAACGGCGTGGCGAACGTCACTTGCGCGGCAATGACCCCCCACGGGTTATTCGCGAGCCCGTAGTTGTACATCACTAAATAGAACGGGACGGTCAGGAAAGCGGCCGGCAGCACGTAGGTCGCCAGAGCGGTGTTGGTAATAATCGATGACCCTTTGCCCAGCCGCATCCGGCTCACGGCAAAGCCCGCCAGCGACCCGATCACCACGGTCAGCACCATTGTCGTCAAGCCGATAAAGAGGCTGTTGCCGAACTGTTGCCAGAAATGCTCGAGGTAGCGGTCATCCTGAGTCAAGACGACGCCGAAGGCTTCGAGCGAGGGCTCGGGCGGATAGATATGGCCGGTGAACTCGATCTCCCCTTCCTCCGGATCGAGCGCGATCAGGAACATGTTGTAGACCGGGATCAGCGACCAGATCAGCAGGATGACGGCGAGCAGCACCGAGCCGGCTTCGATCACAACCCGACGCCGTCGATGGCGGCGGCGCGCCAGCGTCAGCACGGCGGAAGCCTCGGCGACGCTCACAGCTGCGCCCCCCTTGTCTGGATGTGGCGGAGCAGGAGGATCACGATCGGGATCAGCACCGGCAACGCCGACATCATCGCGGCGACGGAGAGTGGCGCGTTGGCCATGTCGAAGAAATAGCGGAAGCCGAGTGTGGCCAGCACCTCCGTCGACATGGCCGGTGAGCCGTTGGACACAAAAAACACGGTGTTGAATTCACCGATTGCCCAAATGGTGGCGAGCAGCGTGCACACCAGATAGAGGTTCGCCAGCAGCGGAATCGTGATGTGCACGAAGCGCCGCCAATCGGTTGCCCCATCGATCACGGCGGCCTCGAGGAGCTCCTTGGGTATCATCATGCGGCCGGCGATGAAGATCACGGTCCAGAACGGCATCCATTTCCAGATATAAGTGAGGACATTGGCCCCGAACGCGAGCGACCAGTGACTGAACCACATCGGGCCCTCGATCCCGAACAGCTCCTCCAACAAGCGGTTCACCAGGCCCATCTCGCCGATCAATATCCAGTGGACCGAGGTGAAGGCTATGACCCCCGATAGCGCCCAGGGCAGGATGTAGATCGCGAGCAGCGCCCTGATCCACCAGCGCCGGCGCATGAAAAAGCCGGACAGCAGCAAGGCCAGGAACATCTGCAGGTTCACGCCGAGCCCGGCAAACAATAAGGTGTTGACCAGGGTCCTCAGGTAGAGCGGATCGTCGAAGAGGTCGGCGTAGAGCGCAGGCTTGCTGCCCATCCACAACGCATAGCCGATCGGATAGATGGCGAAGGCGAGGAACACCGCCGCATAGGGCGCGACAAAGGCGATCGCCCAGCTCAAATCTGATCCGTGCAAATGGCGGCGCCTGGGTGGCCGCAGCGGCCGGTTGAACCCGGCGAGCCCCTCTGCCGGAAGTCGCTCCGCGACGCTCATTCCGCCTCCTCAGCCTTCCTGATCGCCTGGCCCTACCGACCGATCCCCGCGAGGCTTGCGCAAGGGCGGCGGAAATGCAACAGAGCGAAAAGGGAGGCCGGGAGGAAAACGGATATGGCAGAAGCAGCTCCATCAGCCACCGAGTCAGCGATCGAGAACCAACGGATCGGCGGTCTACAGATCCGCGTCGCGGCGTTGTGCGCCTTCGTGCAGATCTGCGATGGCTACGACATCAACTCGATCGGCGTCACGGTCCCGGCCCTCACGCATGCCTGGAGCCTTCCGGGGCCGGCCTTCACCCAGGCGTTCCTGTGGTCGAGCATCGGCATCATGGTAGGCGCTCTTTCTGCCGGGCCGCTCGGCGACCGCGTCGGTCGCAAACCCTTGTTGCTCGCCAGCCTCACCATCTTCGGCCTCGCCTCATTGTTGAGCGCCTTCGCAGGGTCGCTGTTGGTGCTTAGCATCCTGCGCTTTTTCACCGGTATGGGGATCGGCGGCGCATTTCCGGGAGCGGCGACGTTGAGCGGCGACTACGCACCCCAGCGCTTTCGCGCGACGATGATTATGGCGACTTTCACCGGAGCGCCGATCGGCGGGTTTGTGTGCGGCCAGCTAGCGGGGCTGCTGCTGAGCAGTGGCCTTGTCGTAACCATTTCCGACAGGCCGCCGTGGTGGGTTCTTGGACCGCTTGGGTTTCTTGCGCTGCTTGGGCTGCTGGGGGTGTTGCTGGGGCGGCTGAGGCTAACGCCGTCGTTGCTGGCGCTAGTGCTGCTAGTGCTGTTGCTAGGGCAGTGGTGGCTCGGCGGACCGATCGTTATCCGGCTCCTCGATCCCGGCTGGCCCGGCGTCTTCATCGTCGGCGGTGTCGTACCGATTCTGATGGTGCCGGTGCTGGCGTTGTGGCTGCCCGAATCGCCCCGCTTCCTCGCCGCAAAGAGCAGATTGTCGGCCCGCGAGGCGGCGTTGCTGCAGCGCCTCGACATCAGGCCGGGACAGGCCGCCGCAGAGAGCCTCGACCTCGCCCAGGGCAACCCGATCAAGATGCTGTTCGGCGAGGGCTATGCGCTGCAGACGGTGCTCTTGTGGGTGATCTTCTTTTGCAGCCTGATGAACCTGTTCCTGTTCGTCTATTGGCTGCCCCAGGTGCTGCACCTGACCGGCATGACGCCGGCGGAGGCTGCTCGCACCACGAGCTTCCGCGAATTGGGTGCAATCCTTGCGGTGCTCTATTTAGGCCTGCTGATCGACCGCTTCGGTCCGGAGCGGACGCTGGCGTGGCATTACGCCGCTGGCGTCTTGTTTATCGCCGCGATCGCGCTCGCTGCGATGCCTTATCTGCTCCTCGTGGTCGTGATCTTCTTTTCCGGGATGACGATCATCGGCAGCCAGACCGGCGCCAATGCGGCCTGCGGCAAGCTCTACCCGGCGCGCATGCGAACGAGCGGCCTCGGCTGGGCGCTCGGCATCGGCCGGCTGGGCGGCATCGCCGCACCTGTGCTGGGCGGCTACCTGCTGTCGATCGGTATGGCGCCGCCGCACATCTTCTTAAGTGCTTGCGGGTTCGCGGTGATTGCCGCCGCGGCGACCGGCCTGCTGGCTCTGCGCGGCGTGCGCGCCGAGCCCCTGGCCGACCGGTCCGTTGCTTAGAGTAGAGCTGCCTAGTTAACCCCGGAGATGAGCTGCGAGGTGCGACGGCAATAGGCGTCGCACCCGCCGCCGAACTGAAGCTGGCCGGGCCGGCCCTGCGACGGCGCGGTGCGAAGGCTTCGCATCGTTCCATCGGGTCTCGAGATCGACAATTCGCCAGTCATGGGAACCGTGGAGGGCAGCGTCGCGCGGACCGAGGTGGCCGACTTGAATGTGGATGGTTCGCCCGAAATCTATGTCTCTGTCAGGTCTCCCGGCCGCGGCTCGCTGGTCGCTTATGCCGCCAACCGCCGCAGGTCGCTCAGCGAGATCTACCGTCATAAACGGCGCCGCGCGCGGTGATCGGCCAGAGCTGCTCGACACGGCCCGCGCGGATGCCGACATAGCAGTTGCCCCTCCCTGACCCTCCCCCGCCAGCGGCCGCTTGCGGGGGAGGGAAGGGTGGGGGTAGAGGTTGACGGTCGGGTCGCAGTGGCCGGGGACGAGGCGGAGCTTGTCGCCGAGACCGAGGCGGTTGGTGGCGGCGGAGACGGCGAGGCGGCCGTGCTCGTCGGAGGCGCGCTCGTAGGTGGCGGCGGGGCTCGTCGCACACCAGCGGCGGGCCGGAATCGAAGGCGAGCGCCTTGAGGCCGGCGTCGACGATGGCACGGTCCTCCGCCGGGCGGCTCATCACCGTCGCCCAGACGAAAGGGCTCGGCTCGAAGGCCCTGGTCGGGGCGCCGTCATGGTCGAGGTTGCGCCCGCAATCGGCGTCCATGAAGATGTAGGAACCGCATTGCAGTTCGGTGTAGACGCCGCTCGCCGCCGCGAACTCGAAGGTGCGGGCGCCGGTGATGGTCGGGCACTCGACGCCGTGGCGCGCCACCAGGAAGTCGCGGGTTCGGGCGACCTTGTCGGACGCGCCGAGACACCGGTGAAAACCCTGATCCACCGGGGTTTTCCTTAGGACAGCCGAGGGATTGCAGCATGTCACTCGAGCAGGTCGGCGATCCGGTCGACGAAATTTTCGGCGGCATCCGTCGCGGAGATGGCTTCTGCGAGCGGCACGGTTGCGTCCGGACCGATTTCGTAATCGGCGACCGCTTTGAAATCATAGGCTCTCGATAGAAAGCGCGACAGCTCGGTGCCGAGAGTCGGTTCGGTTCTCGCCAGCCGAGAAAATTGAGCGTGAACCCCGCGATGCGTTTTTGGCACCTTGGCGTCTCGTTCGAAGATCATCGCCTGCGCGGCGTGGAACACGGCAAGGTAGGCTGCGCGACCGGCAGCCTCGCCGAGCTCGATACCGGCGGTCGCACGCGCTTCTTTGAGGGCTTGCCGCGCCTTGTCGAGATATTGCGCGGTTTCCGGCTTCACAGATCGACGCCGTCGCGGCGGATCTCGTGCATCAGCGGGGTGAGGTCGCGGTAGGAGCCGGCCCGAAAAGGCCGCGCCTCCAGGAATGCGCCCGTCTCGGCCAGAATATCGGCTCTGAGGTCTGCCAGCCGGTGAAATTCGCTCCAGCGATCGGTCAGATCCTGAAGAAACACTGCGATGTCATAGTCGGATGCCTCGCTCGCGTCGCCCCGCGCGCGCGACCCGAACAGCACCAGACGCTCGATGCGATCGCCATAGATCGCGCCGAGAGACGTGCGGATGCGCTGCAAGATCGGATCGTCGGACAATCTCCCGGACATTTATCGTTCTCCACGGCGATGCGGTCATATCCCAAATACCGGCCGCGGACGCAACGTTTCGGGTAACCACGTAGATAAACCGCACCGCGGGCGGTGATCGGAGAGAGCTGCTCGATGCGGTTGGCGCGGATGCAGACATACCGTGCCCCCTCCCTTCCCTCCGCCGCTGGCGGGGGAGGGAAGGGTGGGGGTAGAGGTCGGGTCGCAGTGGCCGGGGATCAGGTAAATCTTGTCGCCGAGCGCGAGACGGCGGCCGAGACGGCGAGCGGGCCGTGCTCGTCGGAGGCGCGCTCGCAGGTGGCGGCGGGCTCGTCGCAGACGAGCGGCTGGCCGGAATCGAAGGCGAGCGCCTTGAGGCCGGCGTCGACGATGGCGCGGTCCTCGGCCGGGCGGCTCATCACCGTCGCCCAGACAAAGAGGCTCGGCTCGAAGGCCTTGGTCGGCGTGGGGTCGCGGTTGCGGCCGTAATCCGCGTCCATGAAGATGTACGAGCCGCATTGCAGCTCGGTGTAGACGCCGCTGGCCGCCTCGAACTCGAAGGTGCCGGTGCCGGTGATCGTCGGGCAGTCGATGCCGTGGCGCGTCAGGAGGTCGCGGGTATGCCCGGCCTTGTCGGCCGCCCGCGCTACGGATTATGCAGCCCGCTTCAGGCGCTCCATTTCCTGGGCGAACTCGAAACGCAGCTGTTCGGCCTCGTCGTCCGGCAGCCAGTTGGCCATATTGGGAAACACGATCTGCCACGTGCGTGCGTCACGCTCCGACCACGGCATCTTTTCAGCCGAGCGCGCTTTTTCGATCAGCGCCCTCAGGCGGAGCCGGACTTTCTCCGGGTCGGGCACGATCCGCTGCGGCGGTGCCTGAAGCCGATCGTCGCCGAGTCCGAAGAGGCTGCTCTGCGCCGGTCTTTGCCCGAACAGGTCAGGTTCGTCCGCCATCCTCCTCTTACCCTCCACCATCACGGCCCAACGCCTCGCGAGGCAGCGTTTCGCGCAGCGTCGCCTCCAGAACGATATCCGCTGCGGCAAAGCGATCAATCAACTCGGCAATACGTAAGCAAATATCCCGTAATTCGCGGACAAAATTCAGATCGGCCGGCAAGCCGATTCGCAACTCGATCCAGCGTGGGAGCACGCGATAACCGCTGACCGAAAAGCTCCAGACCGCCTCCGGGATCCCCGAGACGCGGCCGGTCCCGTCAGCGCACAACGCAATACTGGCGTCGGCATAATCGACCGGAGCGACGGCACCGCTCGGCTGTGTAACCACCCGGGCGAAGCCGGCTTCGTGCGGCTCGCGCGCGAACGTTTCGATTCCGCGGATCTCGCGGCCAATCCGGACGGCGTCTTCGAAGACCGCGTGCCGGGCTGGGAACGGGACATGCGGAAACACATCCTCGAGGTCTTCTGCAAATCGGCGCGTGTAGGACCGGGCGGACAACAGGCACAGCATGGCGTCGAATACATCCTCGGGTGCGATCGGCTGACCATATGCCGCGCTCAGGCTTTCGATCAGGCCAGACGATAAATTGGAGCCGTTGACGCGCGGTCGCCTATCGTAGAGCGGAAACGCGTAGCCACCGTAGCTGCCACGGAAGGCGTGATAATCGGGAAGAAGCCAGTGGCACCACACCGCGGGTCCGGCACCCGTCCCGCCGGGCAAGGCATAAAGGCAGGCGTTATCGTCTCCCCACACCTCCTGAAGGTCGGGCCTCCGACGATCGATGAAATGCAGGTTGTTATACAGCCATCTACAGTCGAGCGGCCGATAGGCGATCCTTCGGATCAGGCGCTCATCCAGCGGCTGCGCCCGAGCGACGTTCCAAGGCCGCGCAGACGTACTTGGGAACGCTTCCTGCGCAGCAGCGTCAGCCATTAGGCGGAACTCTCCAAGCCTTTCAATTAAAACCTCGCGGACGGGTGAATAGACAAAATCATCTCGCTTGGTCTGAACGCCACTTAAACGAAAGTTGAAGCAGGCGTTGAGGCTGATCCACTCTCCATTCTGGAAAGGCTCTGGCCGCATATTGTCAAGAAGGGCGCGCTCGACTGGCACGGCGTTTGGCAGCATTCCCGCATCGGCTCCGCGCCCCAGCCAATCGAATTTTGCGCGTCGCGAGAAGAACCCCTCTGTCCAACTGTCATGGTAATAAACCTCGGCCGGTTTGCCGTGCGCCTTGCTTCCATCCGCGACCGCCACTGTAATCGCCGTTCCGACCTGGATGTCGAAGACGCCCTGATCACCGTCTACGCCAGCCGGCTCGCCAAGCCGCACGTCGCCGCGGAGATCGACGATCTCGATACGGTCGAAGCGCTCGCGCATCATTTTGCGCAAGCCGGCATAGGGCCAACCAGTCAGGAATTTGCGGTTGGTGATAAAGGCAACGACTCCACGTCCTGGCGCATTCTGCGCCTCGAACAATTTCCAGATTGCCCAGCGCCAAAAGGCGACCGACAATTCGGGAAAGGTGTTGAGCTGGTTGCCGTGGCCAGCATCGCTCACCGGCGACTTCAAATCGTTCCAGATACGGTCCAGCCAATGGCCCACGAGCGTTTCGTTCTCGCCCTCTCGCAACCGGCGATAGGGCGGATTGCCGATGATCGCAAGGATCGGCTGCTCCGTTTTGATCCGGTTCGCTTCGTGCCGCTCGTCGGCGATGCCCGCCGCCACGAAACCCAGCGGTCCGGCGGGAGCGGCGGCGCCGGGCTCGGCCAGCGTGTCCGCCAGGTACACGCCCAGCCGCGGCAGGTCCAGCGGGTTCTCCGGCCCCTCGCCGGCCCCGCGAGGGCGGCGCAGTGCATGGTGAAGTCGATAATGGGCGACGGCGTAAGGTCCGACCAGCAACTCGAAGCCAAACATGCGGCGGGCGAGACCCTGCAAGGCAAGTGCTGCCATCCCTTCGCCGGCCTCGGCTTCTTGAGCCCAGACGCGTTCGGCGATTCCGAGCAGAAAGGTGCCGGTTCCAGTGGCCGGGTCGAGGATCGTGACGCGCGGATCGCACAATCCCTGGGTGTGAAGATTCTCACGTAATCGCCGATCGAGAGCGCCGACGATGTAGCGCACGACCTCCACCGGCGTGTAGTAGACGCCGAGTCGCCGGCGTTCGTCAGGGTCGAAGGTCTTGAGAAAATCCTCGTAGAAATAGAGGATCGGATCGCGCCCGCTCGGTCCCACGGAGAGGATTTCCGGAGCGAAGCTGTTGACCGTGTCGCACATGACATCGAAGCCAATGCCCACGTCCTGCACGATCTCGGGCTGGCTTAGGACGCGCAACGCTGTCCGCATCAGCGGATGTTCCTGTGGCATATGATCCCATGCCCCCGATCCCGCCAGGTGCCCGGTGCCTTCCCGCATCAGCAGGAGACCGAATGCAAGCGTCTGCGCGAAAGCGGCAGAAAACAGGACGTTGAAGTCCGTAGCGCTGTAGCCAGCCGCCTCCGGGTGGGCATAAAGAACGTCGCGGAATTCCTGCCGTACCTGCAAGAGCGCATGCCCCGGGTTGCCGGCCGCATGAAGCTCGGCCAAACGGTCCCGCACGATCCCACGGACAAGGCGGGCAGAATGCGCCATCAGCATCGCCAGCTGCTCGGCATCACGCGCGCTCGGCTCCTGCCCTGCGGCATCACACAGCCTTTCGATCAAGCGGAGGAAAGGGGCAGGGTCGTGCTCGGCAATTGCTCTATTAGCGCGCGTATCATCCCCGTCGGGCCTAAGGGTTCGCTCGGGTACCACAACGGCGCTGCGAGGCTCTTGTTCGCGAACGAATAACTGAAGCTCCGTAAAGTTGGAGGTCGCCCAACAGGGCAATTCCCTGAACCGTTCGTACTGCCGCTTGTCTTGACCGCGCCAGTGCGTGGGATCGGCCGGCTTCGTCGGCGCCTTGAGTTCGATAAAGGCGCGAGGAGGCGCGCCCTGCCTGATCAGCGCGATATCGGGCCGCCCGATGCCAGGGTTTCGATATTCCGCCGATACAGTTAATCCCTGGCGAACCGGCAAGCGTGGGATCAGTCCTTGGAGCAATTGCTGGAATGCCGGGGCAAGCGCCGGCTCCGGAACATCAGCGTCCGCTCGGCGAAGCTCCCTAATCCGCTGCGCGTAAGTTTGCAGGAGTGATGTGACAGTCATTCCCAGTCCCTAATGCGCTCACCTCGCCGAATTCGAGTACCGCTTCAACCGCCGATACGATCTCGCCGCCATGATGCACGCCTCGGCTTTGTCGCAGTCCGAACCCCGCCGATGCCATACCGCCTCCTCAAATTGGCTGAGGATCATGCGTAATCAGGAATACTTTTGAAAGGTGGGTAAAGGCGCTTCTTTTGCTATTTCAGTGAACTACGCAGGCCTGCCGCTAGTACGGCGAGGCACGTCAAATACACCGCCCCTCTCTCGGTAATCGGCCAGAGCTGCTCGACGCGGTTGGCGCGGACGCAGACATACCAGTCGTAGAGGTTGACGGTCGGGTCGCAATGGCCGGGGATCAGGCGGAGCTTGTCGCCGATGTTGAGCCGGTTCGTGCCGCCCGAGACGGCGCGGCGGCCGTGCTCTCGGAGGCGCGGAAGCGGTGTCTACGGCATGACCGGGGAGTTCCGCAGCAAGGACTGTGGGTAGGTGCTCGTCAAGCAGCAGGCGCATCAGCCGCGAGGGTTTCGCACGCGAGGTCGAGTAATGCGATGGCCTGCTCCCGGCGCACAGACGGGAATTGGCGCAGAAACTCGTCGAGAGTGTCGCCCCCTTCCAGGTAGTCGAACAGCGACCGAACCGGCACTCGTGTACCGCTGAAGACCGCCGTCCCGCCCAAGATGTCCGGGTCTCTCTGCACGATTTGCTCGAGTTTCATCATGGCAACCGTTCCGCTGGTGTCTCGGTATCCCAAGGGGGTGGTGGCCGCGCTCTGATCAGTAAACCGCGCCCCTCGCGGTGATCGGCCAGAGCTGCTCGACGCGGCCGGCGCGGATGCAGACATACCAATCGTAGAGGTTGACGGTCGGGTCGCAATGGCCGGGGATCAGGCGGATCTTGTCGCCGAGCGCGAGGCGGTTGGTGGCGGCCGAGACGGCGAGGCGGCCGTGCTCGTCGGAGGCGCGCTCGTAGGTCGCGGCGGGCTCGTCGCAGACCAGCGGCGGGCCCGAGTCGAAAGCCAATGCCTTGAGGCCGGCGTCGACGATGGCGCGGTCCTCGGCCGGGCGGCTCATCACCGTGGCCCAGACGAAGAGGCTCGGCTCGAAGGCCTTGGTCAGGGCGCCGTCATGGTCGAGGTTGCGGCCATAATCGGCGTCCATGAAAATGTAGGAGCCGCATTGCAATTCGGTATAGACGCCGCTCGCGGTTTCGAACTCGAAGGTGCCGGTGCCGGCGCCGGTGATCGTCGGGCAGTCGATGCCATGGCGCGCCAGCAGGTCGCGGGTCTGCCCGGCCTTGTCGGCGGCCTGAGCGATCGCCTGGCGGCGCTCGTCCCAGCTGCGCAGGTGCTGGGCCGAGCCGTGATAGGCCTGCAATCCGGCAAAGGCGAGGTGCGGGGCGTCGGCGACATGCCGGGCGAGGTCGAGGGCGGGCTCGCCCGGCTCGACACCGCAGCGGTTGCCGCCCATGTTGACCTCGACATAGACCGGCAGCGTGATGCCGGCTTCGCCCGCCGCCGCCGCGAGGGCACGGACCTGGGCGATGTCGTCGGCGCACACCCCGACCCGGGCGTTGTGGGCCAGCGCGGTCAGCCGCCGCAATTTCTGCCGGCCGACGACCTCGTTGGTGACGAGCACGTCCTTGACCCCGCCATAGACCATCGCCTCGGCCTCGCTGACCTTCTGCACGCAGACGCCGACCGCACCCAATTCGACCTGCTTTAGCGCGATGATCGGGCATTTGTGGGTCTTGGCATGGGGGCGCGCCTTGACCGGGCTCCCGGCGATCCGGTCGGCGAGACGGCGCAGATTGCGCTCGAAGGCGTCGAGATCGATCACCAGGGCCGGGGTGTCGACCTCGTCGAGCGGCATGCCGATCTCGGCGGGCGGGCGCATGGTCATGGCAGAATCTCCTCAAATGGTCGAGCAAGGCTCGCCCAGCAGCCGGCTAAATGCAATCCGACCATTAGGCTTGAAAGATTTTTGTTGCCATGCTATTTACGCAACTTATGGAAATTGCGAAGGGTAATTCGGGATGTTCTGACGTTTCGCTGCTAATTAATCGTCGTGCCGCGAGGGATCGAGGATTCCTGCGGCCGGTGACCAGGCGTCGCTGATAATTCCCTGTAAATAACAGCGAAAACAGCGAGAAAAGTTCACGGCCCGATCTTGAGCTTGGCGCGCAGCGAGCGCGCATCGACCGGGGCGCGGACCTTGGCGTCGTTGTCGACATCGCGGCCGCTGTCGGGCGGCGGCCGGGTATCGGGATCGATCAGCCGTGCGTCGTTGGGTTCGAGCCCCTGGGCCCACAGCTTGATGCGTGCGGCCCAATGGTCGAGGGCGGCGTCGGTATAACCGCTGGCGTAGAGCTCCTCGGAGCCGTGCAGGCGCAGATAGACGAAATCGGCGGTTACATCCTCGGCATAGGGCCAAGATACCGAGTCGGCAAAGACCAGCGCCACTCGATGCCGGCGCAACACCTCGACAAAGGCCGGGTCGAGAAAGCTCTGGTGGCGGATCTCGATCGCATGGCGCAGCGCGCGCCGATGCTCGCTCTTGATCCAGCTGCGCTCGGCGAGCCAATCGCTGCGGTGCTCGGCGAGCGCCGCGGCGTCGTCGGTGTCGCGCGGCAGCAGGGCCAAGAAATGATCGAGACGCTCGGCGGAGAAGCGGAAGCTCGGCGGGAATTGCCACAAGAGTGGGCCGAGCTTCTCCTCCAGCCGCAAGACCCCGGAGGCAAAGAAATTGGCAAGCGGTGTGGTGACCTCGCGCAACCGCCGGATGTGGGTGATGAAGCGCGGGCCCTTGACCGCGAAGACAAACTCCTCCGGCGTTTCGTCATGCCACCGGGCAAAGGCGTCGGGACGCTGCAGCGAATAGAAGGTACCGTTGATCTCGATCGTCTCGACCTGACGGCTGGCATAGGAAAGCTCGTCGGCGTGCAGCAGGCCGGAGGGATAAAAGTTGCCGCGCCAGGGCTTATAGGTCCAGCCGGAGATGCCGATCCGTACGATGCCCGTGCGGCTCATCGCCCGGTGCCGAAGAGCTGTGCTAAAAGGCCGGCATGCTGACCCTTTCCGAGGTGACATATCGCGTCGGCGGACGCACCGGGCGCCGGCTGCTCGACAATGCGAATGCCCAAATTTACGAGGGGGCCAAGGTCGGGCTGGTCGGCCGCAACGGTGCGGGAAAATCGACCCTGCTCGATTTGATCCGCGGCGTGTTGCAGCCCGATGACGGGACGATCGAATTGCCGCGCGGCGCCCGCATCGGCTTTCTCGCCCAGGAAGCGCCGAGCGGGGAGGGGACGCCGCTCGAGACGGTGCTCGCCGCCGACCGCGAGCGAACCCGCCTGCTCGCCGAGCGGGAGGCCGGAGCCGAGCCGCTGCGCATCGCCGAGATCGAGACGCGCCTCGTCGAAATCGCGGCGCACTCCGCACCCAGCCGCGCCGCACGCATCCTCGCCGGGCTCGGCCTCGACGAACAGATGCAGGGCCGCCCGGTCGGCGATTTGTCGGGCGGCTGGCGGATGCGCGTCGGGCTCGCCGCGATCCTCTTCGTCGAGCCCGATCTGTTGCTGCTCGACGAGCCGACGAACCACCTCGACCTCGAAGCGGCACTCTGGCTCGAAGGCTTTCTGCGCAACTATCGGCGTACCCTGATCCTGGTCAGCCACGACCGCCATTTCCTCAACGCCGCCACGACACTAACGCTGCATCTCGACCGCGGGAAGCTCACCCTCTACTCCGGCGGCTTTGACGCCTATATGCGGGCGCGGACCGAGGCGGTGCGGCGGCTCGAGATTATGGCGCGGCGCCAGGAAGCCGAGCGGCAGCGGCTGCAGGCTTTTGTCGACCGCTTCCGCGCCAAGGCGTCGAAGGCGCGCCAGGCGCAAAGCCGGGTCAAGGCATTGGCGCGGCTCGAGCCGATCACCCTTTCTGCGACGGAACCCCCGCCACGGATCCGCTTTCCCGACCCGGTGCAGCTGAGACCGCCGCTGATCGCGCTCGACCGGGTCAGCGTCGGCTACGTGCCCGGAAAGCCGGTATTGTCGCGGCTCGACCTGCGGCTCGATCCCGACGACCGGGTGGCACTGATCGGCGCCAACGGCAATGGCAAGACGACATTCGCCCGGCTGCTCGCCGGCCGCCTCGCACCGTTCGCGGGGCAAATCACCCGACCGCCGAAGCTCGCCTGCGGCTTCTTCGCTCAGCACCAGATCGAGGAGATGCGGCCCGAGGCCTCGCCCTTCGACCATCTTGCCGGGTTGATGCGGGATGCTTTGCCCGAAACGGTGCGCGCCCGCCTGGGCGCTTTCGGGTTCGGCCAGGAGAAGGCCTTCTTGTCGGTTGCGGACCTTTCGGGCGGGGAGCGGGCGCGGCTGAACCTCGCTCTCGTTACGCATCACGCCCCCGCTCTCTTGATCCTCGACGAGCCGACCAACCACCTCGACATCGAAAGCCGCGAGGTGTTGGTGCAGGCGATCAACGATTTTTCCGGTGCGGTCGTGCTGGTGAGCCACGATGAGCACCTGCTCGAGCTGATCGCCGACCAGCTGTGGCTGGTCGCCGACGGGACCGTGCAGCCGTTCGAAGGGGATCTCGAAGACTACCGGCGACTTGTCCTCGATCGCCGCACCCCGGCGGACAGCGCGCGATCGAACGGACCCGGAAGCCGCCGTGAGGCGCGCCGCCTCGCCGCCGAACGGCGGCGCGAACTCGACCCGCTGCGCCAGAAAGCACGGCTCGCCGAGGAAGAGGTGGCGCGGCTGACGCGGGAGCGCGAAGCGCTTGACCGCTCCTTGGCCCGCCAAGGCAACGGCATCTCGCCCGCCGAGGCACTCAAGCGCCGCGCCGAACTCGTTCGGCTGATCGAGCGGGCGGAAACCGACTGGCTTGCCGCGGCCGAGGCGATCGAGCGGGAAGCGCGACCCCCTCCCTTCCCTCCCCCGCCAGCAGCGCCAGCAGGGGAGGGTTAGGGTGGGGGTTCTTCGACCGCCTTCTCAAAGGCCGTTAACGTCGCTTCGATCGTCTCCTGCGGCAGGTCGCGGGTGATGAACACCATGCGCGTGCGGCGGTCTTCGCTCGGCCACTCGGGGAGCAACACGGGCGGGTGGAAGAGGTGCTGCACCCCGTGCAGAACGACCGGTTGATCAGGCCGGTCGTTGAGCGCCACGATCGCCTTCATCCGCAACAGGTCGTCGCCGCGCATCGTCGCCAACCCGTCGAGCCAGCCGGACAGCACACCCCAGGAGATCGGCCGCTCGCGAATGATGCAGAAGGCGCGGATGCGGTCATCGTGCCGGTTGACGTCAAAATCGTGGTGGTCGTGCTCGTGCCCGCCCGCGAACGCTTCGTCGCGCAGCCAACGCCGCACATCGACACTCTTGCTCGCCGGATCGAAAAAGCCGAGATTGAACAGCAGCGCCGGATCGATAGAGCCTTGCGCGACCGGGATGATCGGTGCGCTTGGGTTGAGTGCGGCCAGCCGTGTCTCGAGCGCTTGTCGTGCCTCCGGCTCGACGAGATCGGTCTTGGTCAGCAGCAGGCGGTCCGCCACCGCCGCCTGCTTTACCGCTTCGGGCTGGCGGTCGAGCGTGCCGGCGCCGTTGACCGCATCGACCGTCGTCACGACGCCGTCGAGCATGTAGCGCGTTGCGACGATCGGCTCGGTCATCAGCGTGTGCAGGATCGGCGCCGGGTCGGCAAGGCCGGTGGTTTCGATTGCCACACGGGTGAAGAACGGAATCTTGCCCTTAACCCGCTCGACGAAGAGGTTGGTCAAGGTATCGACGATGTCATTGCGCACCGTGCAGCACAGGCAGCCGCTGTTGAGCAGCACGACATCCTCGCTCGACTGCTCGACAAGGAGATGGTCGAGGCCGATCTCCCCGAATTCGTTGACGATCACCGCTGTGGCTGCCATGCCAGGCTGCTTCAGCACGTGGTTCAGCACGGTTGTCTTGCCACTGCCGAGGAAACCGGTCAGCGGGGTTACCGGGATCAATGACGCGGGTTCGTTCGAACTCATACCTGACCGCCCTCTGGTTCGTTCTCGCCGGGCTTAGCGGGAGCAGTTTAGCAGCTGAAGCCCCGGTGCGGGTCGTCGTGTCGTTCAGCATCCTCGAAGACCTCGCCCATGAGGTCGGCGATGCCGCGAAACGACGGGTGATCACGACCCATGACGCGTTCGCCTATTATAGGAAGGCCTACAGGGTTGCTTTCATGGCTCCCGAAGGGCTCAACACCGAGAGCGAGCCTTCGGCAAAGACGGTCGCCGAGCTGATCCGCCAAATTCGCCGCGAGGGCATCCGGGCGCTGCTTTTCGAAAACATCTCCGATCCGCGGTTGATGGAAGAGATCGCCCGCGAGAGCGGGGCCACGCTCGGTCCGCCGCTCTACTCCGACGCCCTGTCGGGTCCGGACGGGCCGGCTCCGACCTACATCCGGATGATCGAGTACAACACGGCCGCCACTGAGGGTGGGAATGCTCAAGAATTGACCCCCTCGCTTCGCTCTCCCGCAAGCGGGGGACGGCCAGGGTGGGGGCGGCCGGAACGCGCACCCACGGAGATGCGATCGAAATCGGCGACTATCTGCACTTTCGGGAAAAGGCGGGCAGCCTCCGCCAAGATCTCCTCCGTCTGGTAGCGGCCGGAGATGTGGGTGAGCAGCAATTCGCCGACATCGGCCTCGCGCGCGAGCCGGGCCGCGGCCGCCGCTGTCAGATGGCCGCGCGAAAGGGCGAGTGCGGCGTCGCGTTCGAGGTATGTCGCTTCGACGATCAGCGCGTCGGCGCCGCGCACCGGCTCGATCAGCGAAGCAATCTCCTCGGTATCGCCGATCACGGCGAGCTTGATGCCGGGGACGCTCGGCCCTTGAACCATCTCGGGCGTGATACGGCGGCCGTCGGCGAGCACGACCGCGCGGCCGCGCGCGAGCGTGCCGCGCTCCGGTCCCTCTGGCACACCGAGAGCGCCCAGACGCTCGGGCAGCAGCGATCTCCGCGCCTCTTCCTCGAACAGGTAGCCGAGGCTCTCGGTCCCGCGATGCGCCACCGGGAAGGCGGCGAGGTGCCAGCCCGGTCGGGAGAGCACGGTGCCGGATGAGACGGGGCACAGCCGGTAACCCAATTCGCGCTCGGCCCCGACGGTGTCGGCGAGATAGCGGCGGACGAACGCAACGGTTTCGCGACTGCCGATGATCTCAACGGTACCGCCGAGCTGGTAGAGCTCGCGGGTGGCAATGAGGCCAGCCAGCCCCGCTACGTGATCGAGATGGAGGTGGGTCAACAGCACGTGCTCCAGGCCGCGAAACCCGAGCCCGGCACGCATCAGCTGGCGCTGGGTTCCCTCGCCGCAATCGACGAGGAAACGATTCGGCCCACGGCAGACGAGCGACGCCGGCGAGCCCCGCTCGGCTGAGGGCACCGCCGCGGCGGTGCCGAGAAAGACGACCTCGAACATGCTGCACTGCCGAAAATACGCCATGATTGGCGGAAAGAAGTTGGGTACGGAACACCGAGCGGCCCGGCTAGGCAAGCCGGCCTCGATCGTCGGGGAAGAAATGTCTTGCGGCTGCTTAAGACAATTTTGAGGCCGGGCCCGCTCGGCGGGAGAATACGATGTACCGTGTGGTCTACTGGACCGGGGTGACGCTGTTCGTCGCATGGAGTGTCTTCTCCGTCTATAGCGCAATAAACGGCATGTGAGCCTCATCGTGCATCGACCGAGAGCGCCGGGAATAGTTCGCCGGTCCACCCGCGCAGTCGGTAGCCGACGAGGCCAGCCCACTCTTTCCCGGCGGTCGTTGCTGTTCCGAGGCCGTCGGTCAGGTTGAAATTCGCCCGCAAAACTGTTCTCGGATCGACTTTGAAGTCCACGGGGTAGGGGATCACCGGCCAATCTGCGGCACGAAACGAGGCGACCGCGCGCGGCATATGGAAGGCCGAGGTCACGAGCACCCAGGTTTCGGCGGGCCCCGGCCGGATCAGTTCCTTGGCGAAGACCGCGTTCTCATGGGTGCTGCGCGAGCGCTCCTCGAGGATGATTCGTGTCGCAGCAATCCCTTCTTCGAGGACGAAACTCGATGTCGCGCGCGCCTCCGCAAACCCGACCGGGAACAGCTCACCTTCGCCGCCGATGAGTGCCAGCTTTGCCTCGGGATGCCTTCGGGCCAGCGCAATACCCGAAAGCACACGGGCGATCGAGCCGTTGAACACCGTCTCCCCATAGGCGAGCGAAATCCTCGGATCGACGGCACCGCCGAGCACCAGGATTCCGTCAATTCGGTCCGGCAGCACCGGAGGTCGCGGAACCCGTTGTTCGAGACCCAGCATAATCGCGGGACCGATCGGCGCGACGGCGAACAGCAGGAAGCCGAGCGTCGAGAGACCGATCAACATTTTGCCGCGCCGGCCGCGCGACCCTACGAGGAGCAAAAATCCGGCGAGGAGCACGAGCAGCAGCAAGTTGCCGGGCTGCACCAATGCCCAGAACAGCTTGCCTAAGGTGAAGGTCAAGTCGTCACCTTCCCGGCAGGCGCTCCCGCGACAAAATCCCCTGCCCCCAACATCGCCGCGGGCCTATGATGCGGCATCGGACACCTCAGCAAGCGGGTTCATGCCCATGAGCGACATACAGCATTACATCGGCGGCCAGCGCGTCGACGGAACGAGCGGGCGCTGGGGCGAGGTCTATAATCCGGCGACCGGCGAGCGGACCCGCCGCGTCGCCTTTGCCGGCGCCGCCGAGGTCGATCGCGCGGTGCAGGCGGCCGTTGCTGCCTTCCCGGCTTGGGCGGCGACACCGCCCCTGACGCGTGCCCGCATTCTGTTCAAGTTCCGCGACCTCCTCGATCGCGAGGCGGGCGCTCTCGCTCGGCTGATCAGCGAAGAGCACGGCAAGGTGATGTCGGACGCCGCCGGCGAAGTGGTGCGCGGCACCGAGGTCGTCGAATTCGCCTGCGGCATCCCGCATCTCCTCAAAGGCGAATTCACCGAGCAGGTCGGCCGCGGCATCGACAGTTGGTCGATGCGCCAGCCGCTCGGTGTGTGCGCCGGCATCACCCCGTTCAATTTCCCGGCGATGGTGCCGATGTGGATGTTTCCGGTGGCGCTCGCCTGCGGCAACACCTTCATCCTGAAGCCATCCGAGCGCGACCCGTCCGCGGGCTTCCGCATCGCCGAGTTGCTGACCGAGGCCGGGCTGCCGCCCAGTGTCTTCAACGTGGTCAACGGCGACAAGGAGGCGGTCGACGCGCTGCTCCACCATCCGGACGTCGTCGCGGTCAGCTTCGTCGGCTCGACCGCGATCGCCCAGTACATCTACGCGACCGCCGCACAGAGCGGCAAGCGGGTGCAGGCCTTGGGTGGTGCGAAGAACCACATGGTGGTGATGCCTGACGCCGATCTCGACCAGGCGACCGATGCGCTGATGGGTGCCGCCTACGGTTCGGCCGGCGAGCGCTGCATGGCGGTTTCGGTAGCGGTAGCGGTCGGCGGCGTCGGCGACAAGCTGATGGACAAGCTCGTGCCCCGGGTGCGTTCGCTGAAGATCGGCCCCGGCACCGACGCCGAGGCGGAGATGGGTCCGCTCGTCACCCGCCAGCATCTCGACAAGGTCAGCTCCTACGTCGATCTCGGCGTCCAAGAGGGAGCCAAGCTCGTCGTCGACGGCCGCGGCCTCAAATTGCAGGGCTATGAGAACGGCTTCTTTATCGGCGGCTGCGTGTTTGACGACGTCACCCCGGAGATGCGGATCTATAAGGAGGAGATCTTCGGGCCGGTGCTGTCGGTTGTGCGCAGCCCCGATTTCGATACCGCCACCAAGCTCGTCAACGACCACGAATACGGCAACGGGGTCGCGATCTTCACCCGCGACGGCGATGCTGCGCGGGAGTTCGCGAATAGCATCCAGATCGGCATGGTCGGCATCAACGTGCCGATCCCGGTGCCGATGGCGTTCCACAGCTTTGGCGGCTGGAAGCGCTCGCTGTTCGGCGACATGGCGGTGCATGGCCCCGAAGGGGTGCGTTTCTACACGCGCCTCAAAACGATGACCGCGCGCTGGCCCGCCGGCATTCGCGCCGGCGCCGAATACGTCATGCCGACAATGCGCTAGCACCGAGCGCCAGGCCGTCGGGTACAGCTTTGCATTGAGTCTGATGTTTCAGGTTTTGCCATCTGCAACAAATCAGCAGCAAAACCTCGCGCATAAGTTGTAGGCTTGATCGGAACATCGACGCGAGCAGTGCCAGGAACTTGGCTTTCTCTTCCGGTAGCGTGCCTCACTATCCCTCTCCGCTGGGGTTCATTCCGGGTAATAGTACCGAGCGATTGAGGCAATCTTAGTGTCGTCAGCCCCTGCGTCTCGCCGATCTGGGATGCCGCCGCTCCCGGTGAGCTTCGACGGCCCGCTCGGGCAGAAGATCATCGAATTGCATGTGTGGGCGGTCGGCGAGGGTCTGCGCGGCGCCGACGCCGAAGCCCTCTTCGATGGCCTGTGTCGGCGGCTCGTCGAGGCGGGGGTGCCGTTGTGGCGCGCCTTCGCCGGGATGCGCACACTGCATCCGCAATGGGCCGGCTACGGCTACATCTGGTGGCGCCACCTCAACGCCATTCAGCCAAGGCAATTCGAACGCGGCGACGCATACGAGCAGGAAATCCTGAACAGCCCGATCGGCTATCTGATCCGTGAAGCCGAGGGCTCCGCCGGCACCGGCGATCCCTGGCGGAGCCTCCGCCGGCGTCTCGCGGGACCGGAGGCGCAGATCGATCTTCCGGCGCTCGGCCAGCTTGCCGCTGCCGGCGCCACCGACTATTTCGCCGAGATCGTCCGCTTTGGCGGCAACGACCCGTCGCACGGGACAGGCATCGGCTACTCCTTTGCCACGGATCGTCCGGAAGGCTTTCGCGACGACGATCTGGTGCTGCTGAAAGCCGTGCTGCCGGTCGTCTCGCTGGCGATGATGACACATGCCGGCTACACGATCGCCTCGGGACTTCTCGGAGCCTATCTCGGCGCCGATGCCGGGCGGCGGGTTCATGCCGGCGCGGTCGAGCGCGGTTCGGTCGAAAGCATCCGCGCCGTCCTCTGGTTCGCCGATATCCGAGGCTTTACCGCAATCGCCGATACGACGCCGGGAACGGCGATGATCGAGCTGCTCGACGAGGTTTTTGAGGCTCTGACCGCGTCATTGCGCCCGCGCGGTGGCCAGGTGCTGAAATTCCTCGGTGACGGCATGCTCGCGATATTTCCGTTCGCGGATGGGATGCGCGAGCAAATCTGCCGCCGGGCGCTGGACGCCGCGGCCGAAGCGATGCACGAAGTCGACGATCTGAATGCCAGGCGGCGCGAGGCAGGCAAGGCGGTGGTCGCGGTCGACCTAGCGCTCCATCTGGGTGAGGTGCTGTACGGCAATGTCGGCGCAGTCGATCGGCTCGACTTTACGGTGATCGGCCCGGCGGTCAACGAAGCAGCCCGCATCGAGGCCTTGTGCGAACCCCTCGGACACAAGGTATTGGTCTCCGCGGAGTTTGCGGCCGCGCTCGGCGACACCAGCGGCCTTGTCCCGCTCGGTTACCATACGCTGCGCGGCGTGGGTGAGCCACGCGAGATTTACGGCCTCGATCTCGGTTAGAGTTAGAGCTTCCGGTCACCCGAAGGTCTCATCCGGACAAACCAGTTGATGCTTCCGCCCGTTTCCCCTTGGCCGGGCTCGTCCCGGCCATCCAGGTCTTTTCGTTGTCACCGCACGGTCACTCGGCAACCGTGATCTCGATGAGCGCATGGCTTTATATCATGACAAACCGCCGCAACGGCACGCTGTACGTCGGCACCACGGTCGATCTCGCTCGACGCGTATGGGAGCATCGGGAGTGCCTAGCGGACGGCTTCACAAAGCGATACAGACTGACGCGGCTCGTTTATGCCGAAGAGCATGATGATATCCTCCTCGCCAAGCAACGCGAGCTGAACATTAAGCACTGGCCGCGTGCCTGGAAAGTTCGCCTGATCCACGGGACGAATCCTGACTGGGAGGATCTTACGGTCGGCTGGCCTGAAGACGTGGGTGGCCGGAACAAGTCCGGCCACGGGTAAACAGTCTATGCCGCGCATCCAGATTCCCTTAGCCGGGCGCGGCCCGGCCATCCACGCCTCCCGGCCGTTAATGGACCGGCGTGCGAAGACGTGGGTAGCCGGAACAAGATGCTATGGGGATGGGCGGCCGCGGCATTGGATATCTTGTCCGGTTGCCCAAGACCGACGGACAGGAGCGATCCGATGCCAAAGCAATTCGACTCGCACAACACCATGGCCGCCTTCGATCACGATAGCACGCTGGTGATCGCACTGGAATTGAGCGGCAAGTCCTGGCAGGCCGGGGCGGTGGTTCCCGGGGTCGCGCGACGGCCGCGGCGGCGGCTGGAGCCGCGCGATATGACGGGGCTGCTGAAGGCCATCGAGCGGTGGACGGCGGAGGCGAGCGGGGCTGGGCGGGCAGTGCGACGGGTGGCGTTGACCTACGAGGCCGGCCGCGACGGTTTTTGGATCGCACGCTATCTGCTGGCTCGGGGGATCGAGGTGCAGGTCATGCATCCAGCGAGCATCCCGGTGGAACGGCCAGGCCGCCGGGTAAAAACCGACCGGATCGACTTGGACATGCTGTTGCGCACGTTCTTGGCGTGGCTGCGGGGCGAGCCGCGGGTGTGTTCGATGGTGCGCGTTCCCGGTGAAGCCGAGGAGGAGATGCGCCGGCCGGGACGGGAGCGCGAGCGCCTGGTCGGCGAGCGGCTCGGGCTCGAGAACCGCATCGAGAACCTGTTGTGTTTGTACGGGGTCGCCGACTTCAGGCCGCGGCGGAAGAACGCGGTGGAACAGCTCGACGCGCTGCACAGCTTTGCCGGCGCGCTGCTGCCGGCCAAGACGATGGCCGAGCTCAGACGTCTGATGGCGCGGCACCGTGTGCTCTCCGAACAGCTTCGCGAGATCGAGGCCGAGCGCGATCGGGTGGCGACGGTGGCGCACCCGGACCCGGCCGAGCGGATGATCCTGCATCTCGCTCAGATTGTCGGTCTCGGCCTGGAGACCGCCACGCTGCTGGTCCGCGAGATGTTCTGCCGCCCGTTTCGCGACCGCCGGGCCGTCGCCAGTTTCGCCGGCCTTACCGGCACGCCGTTCCGCAGCGGCGGCCTCGAACGTGAGCAGGGGATCGGCAAGAACGGCAATCCCCGCGTCCGCCGCATCGTGATGCAGCTCGCCTGGCGCTGGCTGCGCTTCCAGCCGCAGAGCACGCTGGCCCAGTGGTTTGCCGCGCGCACCGGCGGCGCCAAAGGACGCATCCGCACGGTCATGATTGTGGCTCTTGCCCGCAAGCTGCTGGTCGCGTTGTGGCGCTATGTCGGGACCGGTGAACTGCCCGCCGGCGCGCGCCTGGCTGCCGCTTGAGGGGAGGCAAGCATCCAAACGGAAGATCGCAACCGCAGGCAACGGGCGCCACATCGACGGCGCCGCGGCCTGAAACCGACCTGGGTGGACGGGATGCCGTGCCGGACTATGGCTGCAAGACGCCGCCATCAAGATTGGTCCCGTCCTCCCAGGCCCCCAAGCGCCTCCGCGGATGGGGCATCGTGGTACGGAGCCGTCAGGTTCCACCGGATACGAGTTTGCAGGCCTTGGGGTCTGAGCAAAAGGGGGCCGCCCAGGATGGTGACAGAACTGACCGCGCCGCCTCACCGCCGCCCACGCCGACACTGCGCCCAACCGATAAAGACTGCCGTGACCTTTTCACTCAACAGACGGATACCCGTGCCGACCCAGATGCACACCCTTGACAATCAAATCCCCATACGAGTCCGGCCATGGGAAAGGTTAGCTGGCTCGGCAAACCTCGGGTAGCGCTATAAGCATACCGCCGCGGGGCGCCGATGGTCGCGGCGGGGAGGGGGAGCATCTTGGGGAGGCGGAGCGGGAGTTTTCGTCGCATAGAGCCGAAGGGGCGGGGTTTGCGGCGAAGGCCGACCGGCCTCGACGCCTTGCGCACTGCCGTGGTTCACGCGGCAGGAGTCGGTTACGGCCTCTGGTTCAGCTATCTCTTCGCTCTGCATTTTTTCCCTATTGCGGCTGGTGCCGTGCGCACCGCGATCCACTACTGGGGACCCAGTACAACTGCCGGGCCCCCTTCATACTGGGCCGTTCGAACGCCGGCACAGGGTCGCGATAAACTAACCGGGAGAAATGTGGCCAGCGCTCGTCAGCTGACTGGCGCGGACCCGTGCCACAGCGTTTTCGTGGCGCGCCGCGCGCCTTCGGCTAGCGCCTCGAACTTGGCCCAGCAGATCGACGGGTGGCCAACCCGCGTGCCGAGCCCGCAATCAGTGCCGGCGAGCACGTTCTCGCGGCCGACGAGATTGGCGTAGCGCACCAGCCGCTCGGCGACGAGATCGGGATGCTCGATGAAATCGGTACAGTGGCCGACCACACCCGGAACGAGGGTCGCTCCTTCGGGCAACTTCACCTCCTCGAACACCCGCCACTCGTGCTCGTGGCACGGGTTCGAGGCCTCGATCGAGTAGCTCCCGGCGCGCACCAAAAAGATCAGATCGATAATGTCCTTCAGTGGGATGTCGTCGTGATGGGGTCCGTGAAAGCTGCCCCAGCAGACGTGTAGCCGGATTTTCTCCGGGGGGATGTCACGCAGCGCGTGGTTGAGCGCGTCGATCCGCATCGTGGCGTATTTGCGGTAGTCGGGCAGGGTGATGTCGGGCAGACAGGCCCAGCCGTCCGGCAGGTCCGGGTCGTCGATCTGCAACAGGAGACCGGCATCGACGATCGCCTTGTATTCCGTCCGCATTGCCTCGGCGATGGCGAACAGAAACGCCTCGTCGTCCTTGTAGTACTCATTCGCCATCCAATGCTCGATCGTGCCCGGCGTATTGGCCGGCAGGAAGGCTTCCGTCACTGTCGCCCCGGCGAGTGCGGCTTTGAAATTGGCGATATCGCGCTGCAACTCGGCCTGGCCGACATAACGCAATTCACCGACGCAGACCGGAACTGTTTGGCCCCCGGAAAAGCGCGAGCGCGGATGGGCGGCGAAATAGCCGGCGAATTTCCGCTCGTCGCGCGCAGTCATGTCGAGCCGGCGGCGCCCGCTGCCGGGCCGCCTCTCGCATCCGGCGATCCGCTCCAGCACGTAGTCGGTGAAGTTTGGCTTGGACAGCTCGCCGTCATTGACGATGTCGAGGCCGCACTCGATCTGCCGCAAAACGACCTCCTTGACCGCCTCACTCAAGCGCTTCTCGAGGGCTGCCCGGTCGTAGGGCTCGCCCCGCGCCTTTACGAGGACCATGTCGCGCAGATCGTCCGGGCGCGGCAGCGACCCGGCATGGGTCGTCATGATGCGATCGGTGCTGTAGATCATCGCCGGTTTCCTTTCGTCCGCGACTCCCTGGTACGTGCCGGCACCGGCAAGCGGCTCAGTGGATGAGCTTGAAGCCGGCAAGGACAATGCCCACGGCAACTACCATCATCCCGCCGAGGCGAATCGTCAAATGCTGCTCCAGATCGCGCATGGCGGCCTGCAGATCCGCCTTGGTAACCAGCTCAGAGATCGCTTCGGCGATCGCTCCCGCCATGTCGCCGGCTTGCTGCGGCGCAAATCCCGCCGCTTCCAATCGGCGCGCCAATTTCAGGGTATCGAATGGCATTGCCATGACGAGCGATCAGCTGTTCTCGGCGAGGACGATCCCCGCGAGATGCAGCGAGCCGCAGATCAGCACCCGCCCGTTGGCCGAATCTAGCATGAAGCGAGCAAGCGCGGCAGCGATGGAGGGAGCCGTCGCCGCTTTTATCCCGACCGTGCCGGCGGCGGTCGCGATCGCCTCTGCGTGGTGGGGGTTCTGCTCGCCGGGAATGGTCACGCCGGCCAACGCCTCTGCATAAGGCGCCAAAGGCCGGAGGAAGCCGGCGGCGTCCTTCGTATTCAGCATGCCGACAACGAGATAGAGCGGGCGGTCGTCCCAGTCGGCAACGAACTCTGCGAGGACCGCGCCCGCGCCGGGATTGTGACCGCCGTCGAGCCACAGCTCCCAGCCGGGCATCATCATCTCGACCAGCGGACCCTGCGTCAGACGCTGCAGCCGCGCCGGCCATTCGATCTGGCGTAATCCGCGAGCGATTGCTTCCTGCGATAATGGAAAATCCCGCAGCTGTTCGAGGCATGCTATTGCCGTCCCGGCATTGGCGATCTGGTGCGTGCCGGGAAGTGAAGGCAAAGGCAAATCGAGCTGCCATTGCTCGCCGGCAAATTGCATCCCGTCGTCGTCGCCAACCGCGCACCATTCCCGTTGCCAGCGCGACAAGGGCGCTCCGACATCCACAGCACGGACCTGAATGACCGCATCGGCCTCCTCGGGCTGCGGCCCGAGGACTGCTGGTACCCCCGATTTCAAAATCCCCGCCTTCTCGCCGGCAATTGCTCCGATCGTGTCGCCGAGAAAGGCTTGGTGGTCGAGCGATATCGGCGTAATCGCAGTCACCGCCGGGCGGCGGATCACATTGGTCGCGTCGAGCCGCCCGCCGAGCCCGGTCTCAAGCAGGACGATATCGGCTGGCGTGCGAGCAAAGGCGAGGAGTGCCGCCGCCGTAGTGATCTCGAAATAGGTGATCGGCGTCCCCCGATTGGCGCGCTCGCATTCCTCGAGCAGCGTGATCAGGGCCTCCTCGTCGATCAGTTGCCCCGCCAGCCGGATGCGCTCGTGGAAGCGCACGAGATGCGGGGAGATGTAGGCGTGCGCGCGATACCCGCCGGCTTCGAGGCAGGCGCGCAACGTCGCTATAGTCGATCCCTTGCCGTTGGTACCCGCGACATGGATGACCGGGGGCAAATTTTCTTGAGGATTGCCGATAGCAGCGAGCAACCGCTCGATGCGGCCGAGTGACAGGTCGATCAGCTTGGGGTGCAGGCGGCTGAGCCGCTCGAGCACGCGATCGCTTGTCGCCGTGCTCACGGCGCTTCCCCGGTCAACGACCGCCCCGCGTCCGGCCGATGCGGGTCGCGCAACAGCCCGATAATCCGGCCCAATGTGCCATGCAGCTCGGCACGCGGCACGACAAGGTCGACCATGCCGTGGTCGCGCAAGTATTCGGCGCGCTGAAACCCCTCCGGCAATTTCTCGTGGATCGTTTCCTCGATGACCCGGGCGCCGGCGAAGCCCACGACGGCTCCCGGCTCGGCAAGTGTGATGTCGCCGACCATTGCGAAGGATGCGGAAACCCCGCCGGTCGTCGGATCGGTCAGCACGACGATGTAGGGCAGCCCCGCCTCCTTGACCAGGTCGGCGGCGATGATCGTGCGCGGCATCTGCATCAGCGACACCACGCCTTCCTGCATGCGGGCACCGCCCGAGGCGGGAACGACGATCAAGGCCGCCTCCTGCAGAACCGCGAGCTTGGCGGCGGCAAGAAGCGCTTCGCCGACCGCGACGCCCATCGACCCGCCCATGAACCGGAACTCGAAGGCGGCAACCACGGCCGGATGGCCGCCGATCTCGCCGTGGGCAACGATGACGGCGTCGCTGCCGGGCCCGAGAGCCGTCTGGCCTTCCCTAAGACGCTCCGAGTAGCGCCGGCGGTCACGGAACTTCAGCGGATCGACGATTGTCTTGGGCAGCTCGATCCGCGTGAAGGCGCCATCACCGAAGATGATCTTGAGGCGCGGTTCGGCGCCGATCCGCAGGTGATGGCCGCAATTGCGACAGACATGCAGATTGGCTTCGAGCTCGCGATAAAACAGCATCTGCTCGCAGCTCGGGCATTTCGTCCACAGATTGTCGGGCACCGCCGTCTTGGTGACGACCGCCCGGATCTTCGGCAGGACGAAATTGGTCAGCCAGTTCATCGCCGGCTTGTAGCGGGCCGGCAGACGGTCGTCGAGATTGCTCGTACACTCATTGTCGGCGATCCTCTCATCGATCCGGGCCGATAAGTGTTAACGTATCGGAACCGTATGTTGCAGCTGAGCGTAAACCGCGCGACCCACGGAGATTCAAAATGGCGCAAACAACTAGTGCGGCGCGGCCAACCGGTGAGAGCATCCCGGCGCCGGAAAAGATTCCGGTCGTGCTGACTATCAATGGCCTCGCGACGCGGCTCGATGTCGCGCCATGGACAACCTTGCTCGACGCGTTGCGCGACCATCTCGACCTGACCGGCACCAAGAAGGGTTGCGATCACGGCCAATGCGGCGCGTGTACCGTTCTGGTGGACGGGCGGCGGATCAATTCCTGCCTCACGCTCGCCGTGATGAAAGACGGCGCCGCAGTGACCACCATCGAGGGCCTGGCGACGGATGGCGCGCTACATGCGCTGCAGCAGGCGTTCATCGACCATGACGCATTCCAGTGCGGCTACTGCACGCCGGGGCAGATCTGCTCGGCCGCGGGGCTGATTGCCGAGGGCAAAGCGAAGAGTGCGGACGAGATCCGCGAGTTGATGAGCGGCAACATCTGCCGCTGCGGAGCGTATCCCAACATCGTGGCGGCGATCCAGCAGGCGATGGGGCAATCATGATCAATTTCCAGTACGCACGAGCTAACGACGTCGGCGACGCGGTGCGCCAGATTGCCGCCGACCCGAGGGCGAAGTTCATCGCTGGCGGCACCAACCTGATCGACTTGATGAAGGAGGATGTCGAACGCCCCTCGCGGCTGATCGACATCACGCGGTTGCCGCTCAATAACATCGAGGAGACGGCGGACGGGGGATTGCGGATAGGCGCGCTGGTGCCGAATTCCGACCTCGCCTATCACCCGCTGATCGCCGGGCGCTATCCGATGCTCGCGAGCGCGATCCTGGCGGGCGCCTCGGCTCAGCTGCGCAACATGGCGACTACCGGCGGCAATCTTCTGCAACGCACGCGCTGCTACTACTTTTACGACACTGCGACGCCCTGCAACAAGCGCGAGCCCGGCAGCGGCTGCTCTGCCATTAATGGCCTTAACCGCATGCACGCGATCCTCGGCACGAGCGAGGCGTGCATTGCGACGCATCCCTCCGACATGTGCGTGGCGCTGGCCGCGCTCGACGCCACCGTCCATGTGGACGGACCGTTGGGGGCGCGCGCGATCGCATTCTCGGTTTTCCATCGGCTGCCGGAGAACACACCGCAGCGCGACACCAACCTGCAGCCGAACGAGATCGTCACGGCGGTCGAGCTTCCGGCGCGGGGCTTTGCCGCTAACTACACCTATCTGAAAATTCGCGATCGCCTCTCCTACGCTTTTGCGCTCGTCTCCGTTGCGGCCGCGCTGGAACTAGAGCGGGACACAATCAACGAGGTCCGTTTGGCGCTCGGCGGCGTTGCGCACAAGCCGTGGCGCGATCCCACGGCCGAGGAGGCGCTACGCGGGCAGGCCGCGACCCAGTCAACTTTCACCCGCGCAGCGGACCTCTTGCTGCGCGACGCCAAGGGCTTTGAGCACAACGCCTTCAAGATCGATCTCGCGCGCCGCGCCATCATCCGGGCGCTGACGCAAGCGGCGGCCGGCACCCCGCAGTCGCAATCCAATAAAAAAATTCGGTGAGCAGGAGCAGGCCCATGACGACTTACATCGGTACTGCCACATCTCGCGTCGATGGCCGCGCCAAGGTCACCGGCGCCGCGAAATACGCCGCCGAGTTCGATACGGCCGGGCTCGCGCATGCCAGCGTCGTTTCATCGACGACTGCCAAGGGCCGCATCGCGCGCATCGACGCGAACGAGGCGCTTGCCGTCGAAGGCGTGATCGACGTGCTGACGCATCAGAATCGGCCGCGAATGGCAAGCGCCGACAGCGCCTACAAGGACGATGTGGCTCCGGAAGGTTCGCCGCTCCGGCCGCTCTACGACGAACGGATACGGTTCAGCGGCCAGCCGATCGCAGTGGTAGTCGCCGAGCAGCCGGAAATCGCGCGCTTTGCGGCGTCATTGGTCCGTGTAGAATACGAGAAGGAAGCGCACGTCACCGATGTACATCGCCAGCGTGATGCGGCCTTCGCGTTGGCAGGCCCGGCAAACCCGGCAGAGAACCCGTTCGCCCCGCCAAAGCCGCGGGGCGCTGCCGAGGAGGCGCTTGCAGCAGCCGAAGTGCGACATCGGGCCGAGTATTATGTTCCGATCGAGCATCACAACCCGATGGAACTGTACGCCTCGACGGTGATCTTTGAGCCGGACGGCAAATTGACGGTCTACGACAAGACCCAGGGCGTGCAGAACGTCCAACGCTATCTCTGCGGCGTGCTCGAAATGAAACCGGAAGATGTGCGCGTCATCTCTCCCTTTGTCGGAGGGGCTTTCGGCTCAGGGCTTCGCCCGCAATACAACGTGGTCCTGGCCGCGCTGGCGGCACGAGCGCTGAAGCGTTCGGTGCGGCTCGTTTTGACCCGGCAGCAGATGTACGTGCTCGGCTACCGGCCCGCGATGATCCAGCAGATCGAGCTGGGCGCCAACGCCGGCGGAACCCTCGATGCGATCACCCACGACGCGGTCACAGTGACGTCGCAATACGAGGATTTTCATCGGCAAGAGACCGGCTGGTCCGGTCTCCTCTACAAGAGCGCCCACGCAAAGTATACACACAAGTTGGCACGGCTCGATCTCGCTACGCCATGCGACATGCGCGCCCCCAGTGCAGCACCGGCCGCCTTCGCGCTTGAATGCGCAATGGACGAACTCGCGGTCGCCCTCAAGCTCGATCCGCTAAAGCTGCGTCTGCAGTGTTATTCGGATCGCGACCAGCATGGCGACCGGCCGTACAGCAGCAAGAGCCTGCGGGAATGCTACCGTCAGGGCGCCGAAGCTTTCGGTTGGGACAAGCGCAGCCCGGAGCCGCGCTCAATGCGCGACGGCAGCGAGCTGGTCGGCTGGGGCATGGCGACCGGCGTCTGGGAGGCATTGCAGGTGCCGATCACAGTGCGCATCGTGCTCACCGCCAACGGCCATGCGGAGATCTCCTGCGCAACCTCCGACATCGGTACCGGCACCTATACGATCATGGCGCAGGTCGCCGCCGATATGCTCGGGCTGCCGATCGACAATGTCACCATCAAGCTCGGCAACTCGACATTGCCGCAATCGCCGGTCGAAGGAGGCTCATGGATTGCAGCCTCGGTGTCGAACGGCATCGTCACCACATCCGGCGCGGTCCGTGACCAACTTCTGCGGATCGCTCTGCAGATGCCGAATTCGCCGCTCGCGGACGCGGCGGCTGACGAAGTCGCGCTCGCGGACGGCAAGCTCGTGAGCAAGCAGGATGCCTCGCGTGCGGTGTCGATCGCAGATGCGATGCGGCATGGCGCTGTGGACCGCGTCGAGGAGGAGAAAACCACCACCTTCGCCGATGACGGCTCCCATGCGCACAACACGCACTCGGCGATCTTTGCCGAAGTGAAAGTGGACGAAGAGCTCGGCGTCATCCGCGTCACCCGCATTGTCAGCGCGGTTGCGGCCGGCCGCATTCTCAACACCAAGACCGCGCGCAGTCAGATCATCGGCGGCGTGGTGTGGGGCATCGGCATGGCGTTGCACGAGGAAACACTGGTCGATCACACTTTCGGCCGCATCATGAACGCAAACATTGCCGAATATCATGTCCCGGTGAACGCCGACGTGCACGACATCGAAGTCATCTTCGTCGACGAGCCCGACGACATCGTCAATCCACTCGGCATCAAGGGGCTGGGCGAAATCGGCATCGTCGGCGTCGCAGCGGCAATCGCCAACGCGGTCTACCACGCGACCGGCCAGCGCGTGCGCGACCTGCCGATCACGCTCGATAAGCTGATCCGGGACTGAGGCCAGAGGGGGTCACCCCAGCCCGTGAGGGCCGGGGTGGTGGCCGAGGGTGTCAGGCGTGGTTGGTGTGGTAGTAGGTGTTGCGCAGCACGCGGCCGGGCAGATTGCCGGTGTGCTTGCCGTCTTCGAGCAGGATCTGGCCGTTGACGATTGTCATGTGGATGCCCTGGGCCGGCTCCTTGATGCGCTTGGCGCCGGTCGGGAAGTCGTGCAGCACCTCGAGCGGCAGCGGCTTTACGGTATCGGGATCGAAGATCACGATGTCGGCGACCATGCCGGGGCGCAGCATGCCGCGGTCATAGAGGCCGAAGATCGAGGCCGATTCGAAGGTCAGCCGCCGCACCGCCTGCTCCAGCGACATGATCTGCTTCTCGCGCATCCATTCGGAGAGGAGCCGCGTCGAGAACCCGAAACCACTCTGGAACTGGACATGCGCGCCGCCGTCCGACAAACCGATGATCGCGTTAGGGTAGGTCAGGATCTTGGCGACGGCCTCGTCGTCGACATTGTTCTCGCCGTGCAGCCATTCGGTGTCGAGGTTCTCCTCCACCGTCAGGTCGCACAGGCAATCGATGACGCCCTTGCCTTGCGCCTTGGCGATCTCGCCGAGGGTCTTGCCTTCCATCCACTTGTTCTTTTCCAGCACCGCGGTCTGCACCACCATGTAGTCCCACCAGGCGCTGCAGATGCCGATCGCGGGCCCATTCTTGAACTCGACGGCCTCCTCGTGGAGTTTCTTGCGCACCTCGGGATCGGCATAGGACTTCAGTTGCTCCTCGGGCGAGGAGAGGCAGATTGGGTGCCAGACCGGCAGACCGCGGAAGGTCTGAGTGTTCCGCATCTTGAAGTAGTCGGTGATCCGGTTGGGCGTGCACATCGGGAAGGCGCGGATGCCCTTCGCGGTCGTCGCATCGACCTGGGCCATCTGCTTCTGCCATTGGCCGGGCCGGCGCATCGTCTGGCCGAGATTGTTGTAGACGACGGTGCGGCCGCTCGCCTCGGAAAGCCGGCTCATCAGCGCATCCTTCATCTCGGCACCATTGCCGCCGCCTGATTGGATGAGCCCGGTACCGAGATCGCGGAGCACGTCGCCGAGCGCGAAGATTTCCTTCTCGTCAGCCCAGATCGCCGGGATGTGCACACCCTGCGGGTCAAAATGACCCTGGTTGCGCGACACCGAGAGGCCGAGCGCGCCGGCCTGCATGCCGTCGCGGACGAGGTTCTGCATCTCTTTGATTTCGTCGTCGGTGGCAGTGCGCTTCTGGCAGTCGTCGCCCATAACGTAGTAGCGGACGGCGGTGTGGCCGATCAGGTTGCCGATGTTGACGCCGAGATGGTGATCCATCTGGTCGAGATATTCGGGGAAAGTCTCCCAGGTGAACTCCAGCGTGTCGAGCACCTCCATCGGGATCGCCTCGACATAAGAGAGGAACTCCGACAGGCGGCGCTCCGAGCCCTTGCGCACCGGCGCCAGGGACAGTGAGCAATTGCCGAAGATCACCGAGGTGGCGCCGTGGTCGCAGGAGAAGGAGCACAGCGGGTCCCAGGTGACCTGGGCGTCGTAATGGCAGTGGTTGTCGATGAACCCGGGTGCGACGACTCGGCCCTCGGCGTCGATCGTCCGGGCGGCGGGACCACTCAGCTTGCCGATCTCGGCGATCTTGCCGTCCTTGACCCCGACATCACCGCGGAAAGACGGCATCCCGGAACCGTCGACAATCCGGCCATTCTTGATCAGAAGATCATACGCCATTGCTGCCCCTTTCCCTTTTTCCAGCTCAAATTTCAGTTGTGTTGATTACGCCATCGTCGCGGCATGACCGCAAGCGGCGATGCGTCGGATGACTGCATAACGGACCTGTTCGACGATCATTGCTTGCGCCTATCCTGCGCGACGAAGCAAGGAGCCGGGAGGGAGACGGGCATGCAGACGGATTACGTGATCATCGGTGCGGGCTCAGCCGGCTGCGTGCTGGCCAATCGGCTGAGCGAGGACCCCGCCTCGCGGGTCGTCCTACTGGAGGCTGGCGGGCGCGACTCGAACCCGCTGATCCACATCCCGGCCGGCTATATCAAATTGCTGGATCACCCGACCCTGACCTGGGGCTTAAAGGCCGAGCCCGATCCTGGCGTCAACGGGCGAGCCATCCTCTATCCGCGCGGCCGGGTGCTCGGCGGCTCCAGCTCGATCAACGGAATGATTTATGTCCGCGGTCAGCCCGAGGATTTCGATCATTGGGGCCAGCTCGGCAATCGCGGCTGGTCGTGGGAGGGGGTGCTGCCCTACTTCAAAAAGGCCGAGGATTGGGAAGACGGGGAAGACGAATTTCACGGCGAAGGCGGACCGCTGCTGACCTCGCGATCCGCCGACAAGCCGGCCCTTTGCCGCAAGATCATCGAGGCCGGCACCGAGATCGGCCTCGAATACCATGAGGACGTCAACCACCTGCCGCCCGGCGCCGGCGACAATATCGGCTGGGTCCAGCAGACCCGCCGCGGCCGTCGGCGCCAGAGTGCCGCGCGTACCTATCTGCGCCCGGCGCTGAAGCGCCGGAACCTGTCGGTGATCACCGGGGCGCTCGTGCACCGCCTGGTGCTCGACGGCAAACGCGCGGTTGCGGTCGAATTCTCCCGCGGCGGTCCGGTTGAACGCGTCGCTGCAAGCCGTGAGATCATCCTCTCCGGCGGCGCCATCGGCTCGCCGCATGTGCTGCAATTGTCGGGGATCGGCGCCCCCGAGCATCTGGGGAGGATCGGCGTGGCGGTGAACCATGCTCTCCCGGGGGTCGGCAAAAATCTGCAGGACCATTTCCTCGCGCGCGTTACTGCCGAGGTCACCGGCATCGGCACCGCCAACGAGAAATCGCGCGGCATGCCGTTTCTCGGCGAGGTGATGCGCTACGTCTTCGCCGGCAGCGGATTGCTGACCTATGCAGCTTCGCTGGTCTGCGCGTCGGTCAAGGTATTGGAGGAGTCCGCGACCCCCGACGTCCAGATCCTGTTCGCCAATGCGAGCTTCGCGCCGGGCCCGATCCGTCGGCTCGACGACCGGCCTGGCATGACCGGCGGCATGTGGCAGATGCGGCCCCACTCGCGCGGCTATGTCGAGGCCAAATCGGCCGACCCACACATGGCCCCGGCGATCAACCCGCGTTACCTGAGCGAGGAGACCGACCGGCGTGCCGCAATCGGCGGGCTACGCATGGCGCGGCGGCTGCTTCGCGCCCCGGCGCTGGCACCCCACTTCGTCGACGAGATCCTACCCGGCGCCGAGGTCGTCGGCGACGACGAATTGCTCGATTATGCTCGCCAGACAGGCTCGACGGTGTTCCACGCGACTTGCACCTGCAAGATGGGGCATGACGGGATGGCGGTGGTCGACGACCGGCTGCGCGTCCACGGCCTCGACGGATTGCGGGTCATCGACGCCTCGGTGATGCCGACGGTGACCTCGACCAACACCAACGCGCCGACCATCATGATCGCCGAGAAGGGTGCGGCGATGATCCTCGACGCGGCGCGACAGAAACTGGCGGCTTGATTTTCAATCGTCATTCCCGCGAAAGCGGCAACCCAGGGCGAGCGACTGCGGCTTTCCCTGGGCCCCCGCATCTGCGCTAGGGCATGCACACATCTGACGGCCAAAATCTCCCTCTCCGCCCTCGGGGGCGGAGAGGGTCGGGGTGAGGTGGGGGCCCTCCCGTTCCAAATCAGCGGCACCACCCGCCTCACCCTCCCGGCGCTGCGCGCCGGGTCCCTCCCTCTCCCCCCGCAAGCGGGCGGAGAGGGGCAGAGGCTCGCGATAGGATGGTCGCCAGCAGAAAATAAGTGCATACCCTAGCGCATCTGCGGGGGGGGGACGGGATAGGGGTAACGATGCAAGCAGATTACGTCATCGTCGGCGCCGGCTCGGCCGGCTGCGTGCTCGCCAATCGATTGACCGAGGATCCGGCGACCCGGGTGGTAGTGATCGAGGCCGGCGGGCGCGACTGGAACCCGCTGATCCATATTCCGGTCGGCTTCATGAAACTGCTCGACCATCCGACCCTGACCTGGGGGTTCAAGGCCGAGGCCGATCCCGGCACGAACGGCCGTGCCATCCCCTACCCGCGCGGCCGAGTGCTCGGCGGTTCCAGCTCGATCAACGGGCTGATCTACATCCGCGGCCAGCCCGAGGATTTCGACCATTGGGCGCAGCTCGGCAACCGGGGCTGGGGCTGGGACGATGTGCTGCCCTTCTTCAAGAAAGCCGAGAACTGGCAGGGCGAAGCGAGTGAGCCGCACGGTGACGGCGGGTTCCTGACGACGTCGCCGATGAGCGAACGGCCGGCGGTGTGCCAGGCGATTATCGGCGCTGCTCAGGAGCTCGGGCTCGAATACCGCCCCGATGTCAACAATCTGCCGCCGGGGGCTGGCGACAGCATAGGCTGGTGCCAGCAGACCCGAGGCGGACGGCGCCGGGCCAGTGCCGCGCGTACCTATCTGAAGCCGGCATCGAAGCGGCCCAATTTGCAGGTCATCACCGGGACGCTGGTGCATCGCGTGCTGTTCGACGGCACGCGCGCGGTCGGGGTCGAGTTCTCGCGCAGCGGCGCGACAGAGCGGGCAGACGCGGCCCGCGAGGTGATCCTCGCCGCCGGCGCCGTCGGCTCTCCGCACCTCTTGCAATTATCCGGCATCGGCGATCCGGAGGTTCTGGCAAAGGCCGGCATCCCGGTGCATCGCGCTCTTCCTGGGGTGGGCAAGAATTTCCAGGATCATTACATCGCCCGCATGTCCTGCGAGGTGCAGGGCATCGAGACGTTGAACGAGCGCGGCCGCGGCCTTTCTTTCGCCAACGAGGTGCTGCGCTATTTCATCTCCGGGACGGGCATGCTGACCTACAGCGCCTCGCTGTGCGCTGCCTCGGTCAAGGTGCTCGAGGAGTCGGCGACCCCGGACGTGCAATGCGTCTTCGCCCCGGCGAGCTACAAGCCGGGGCTGATCCGCGTGCTCGACGACAAGCCGGGCATCACCGGTGGCCCGTGGCAGATGCGGCCGTTGTCGCGCGGCTATGTGCTGGTGCGCTCGCCGGACCCGCGCGAGCAGCCGGCGATCAACCCGCGGTACCTCGCCGAGGACACCGACCGCCGCGCGATGGTCGGCGGGCTCAAATTTCTGCGCCGCCTGTTTGCGGCACCGGCGCTGGCGAAATACGTCGTCGGCGAGACGATGCCGGGGCCGAGCGTGCAGACCGACGACGAATTGCTGGACTACGCCCGGCAGAACGGCTCCACCGTTTACCACGCCAGCTGCAGCTGCATGATGGGCGACCACGCGATGAGCGTCGTCGACAGCGAGCTGCGGGTGCACGGCCTAGACGCACTGCGCGTCATCGACGCCTCGATCATGCCCGCGGTCAGCTCGACCAACACCAACGCGCCCACGATCATGATCGCCGAAAAAGGTGCTGAAATGATCAAGTCGGGCGCACGGCAGAGGCTGGCGGCTTAACGGCTCGGAGCAACTTCCTCGGTCGTCACCGAGAATCCGACCAGATTGTTGGCGCCGAACGTCGTGCTGATCGCAACGTCCGCCGCGTCGCGTCCGCGCGCCATCAGAATGCGGCCGATGCGGGGCGCGTTGTGCCGTGCATCGAACGTGTACCAGGCGCCGCCGAGATAGGCTTCGAACCAAGCCGAGAAATCCATTGGGGCCGGATCGGGCGGCACACCGATATCTCCCAGATAGCCGGTGCAATACCGCGCCGGAATATTCATGCAGCGGCAGAAGGCGATCGCGAGATGGGCAAAATCCCGGCATACGCCCAGACGGTCGTGGTAGGCTTCGAAGGCTGTCCGCGTCGAGCGCGCGTGCTGATAGCCGAACGACAGGTGACGATGGACATGGTCGCAAATGGCCTGGACCCGCGGCCAGCCGGCGGTTGTCCCGGCGAACAGCGACCACGCGGTGTCCGACAGCCGATCAATTTCGCAATAGCGGCTGGAAAGGAGGAACACCAAGACCTCGTCGGGCAGTGCATCGACCGGCTGCTGTGGTGCGTCGGCGACGACGATATCCGGCGTGCCCGTGTCGCTGATCAAACCCAGGGCAGAAAGACGGATCTGTCCGCTCGGCACCAGGATGCGGCTGCACTGGTTGCCGAAGCCGTCAAAGTAGCTGCGGATCGGGACTTCCGGGTCCCTCGTCATGCGGTCCGGTACGATCAGGTCCGCCGCCCGGCTGGGATGGGTGTTCAGCATCAGCAGCATCGTTGCCGGTTGGAGGCAGTCGTAAATCAGCTCGTACCCGAACCGGATGTGCATGCTTATTCTCCACGCCGCCAGGTGCCGATGATCGGTTCAACATCTCCTGAGCAAGAATCATCCCAACGCCGGGTTTTTCCGAAGGGTGAAGCCCATATCGCTGGAAAGCCGACGGCATTAGCCGGTTAGTGCCTCGGGGGGAAGCGGTGTCCCCTTGACCGTCAGCCGGCAGAACGCCTACACAGCAACCCTCTGCGCCGTTGATGGGCGCAGGCAATCAAGGAGATGGCGGATGGCTCGCATCAGGCATATCGCACTCGTAACCGACGATCCCGCAAAGACCGCAGACTTCTACAAGGAGCAGTTCGGCCTGACCGAGCTTTATCGTCGACCGAGCAATACCGGCGAGAAGGGTGTGTGGCTCAGCGATGGCTACATTTATTTCGCGATACTCAAATATGGCGAGCCCGGTGCTCCCAAGCTCGGTCCGGGGCAAAGCTCGGACATTCGCGGGATTCACCACATCGGGTTTTATGTCGACGACGAGCAGGAAACCGCCAAGGCGTTGGAATCCGCCAATTACAAGCCCGTGCCGATTCCGAAAACCGAGAGGCCGGAAGTGACCCCGATGGGCGACGCAGTAAATCTGAAGTATCTGGGCCCCGATGAGGTGCAGATCGACATCCGCAGCCGCGGCTGGAACGAGGCCATCAGCTTTGGGATGCAGCGCTACGATCTGAAGCCGGTCACGGAAGAGGCGGCCGAATAATTCGGCGCGGCAGTATCGCCGCCCGACGGCACGAGGCCATACCCTCGCCGGTCGAGTGATACCGGCGAGGGTCGACGGTCCGCGTCTCGGAGCGTGCGAAGGAATCTCCGTCGCTAGTTTATGCGCTTCCCCGGCGAAAGCCGGGGTCTATCGTTCCGCGGGACGAGCCTGGCAAGGTGTTGCGATTGCTTCAAGAAGTTCCGAAAAGTGGACCAATGGTCCCGGCTTTCGCCGGGAAAGCGAGGAAATATGCTGATGGCATCTTCAATCCCAATTCCTTCACAGGCTCTCGGGTGCAGTCCAACCCGCAGCCCGCGGAAAGCTCCCCAAAATCTGCGCTCTACTGCTTTGGCGGGTTGAGGTTCACTCCCTGGCGCTTCATCTGCTCGACGACGGCTTTGGCGCCTTCGTCACCCTCGGTCGCGAGCTGAGCAGTTTTGCCGGCGAGCGTTTCGAGCTGCTGACGCAGCTTGATCGCTTCCTGCACCGTCGCCTCCTGCGCCCGCCGCTGATCCGCCAAGGCGCCACGATCGTGGATTGCCTGGAAGGTCTCGAACGCCATCAGCACGAAAAGCGACGCAGCGATCAGAAGGACCGGCAGCCCCAAACCCATGACCGCCCTGTCATTCTCCCGGCCCAGCGCCATGATTATCGCCCCGTGCCGGCGGGAGCCGCCGCTGCCGGTGTCGCCTGCTTTTCGGGCGCTCCTGTCGTCGGGTTGATCGTGATCCCGTTTTGCGCCAGCAGCTCACGCAGCTTGTCATCCTGCTGATTGACGGCCGCAGCAGCCAGGGCGCGGATCAAGGCGTCGCTGATGCGGCCAAGCTGGATGCTTTGATTTATGAATTGCTGGCGCTTGTTGACCTCGGCCTGCACCGAGCGGTTCTCTTGGATAAAGATGATGTAGGCGACGACCAGGGCCAAGGTCATCCCCGACAGCGCAACCAAAAGACGATATTGCCAGCTGTCCGTGCGCATATGACCCGCCGATGCTCGTATCGTCCGCCTTCGAGGAGCGGGCAGGGGAACATAGCACGCCCCAACCGCGAGGAAGCACCCTCTCGTGCTCCAGCCGGCGAGCCGCATCCCGTCTCTGGGCACCCGGTCGAAGAGCGGGAGCCGATGCTGCCGCGTTTGCTTTCCTGGAGTAGGCGATGCGTTCACCAATTGACGACGGTACAGCGCGAGCAGCCGCGTGGCTAAACGCCTGGGACTCGCAGGGGATCCATCGCACCGCCACGCCGGGTGACGAGGCCGGCGCCGACTGGCTCGCGGATGAAGCCGCCGCCCTCGGTGCTGCCCCCGCGGTGGAGGACTTCCCGCTCGGTCGCCTCGATCCGGTCGACGCCTATCTGGAAAGCGATGTGGCGCGCATCCCCGGCGTTCCCGTGTTCGACGCTCCGGCCTCCATGGAGGACGGGGTCTCCGGGACCTTGGGACTTGTCGGCTCGGATGCCGATATCGGTGTCGCCGAGATGTCGCCGGTCAGCGTCTACACCTCGGATTACGAAGAATTACGGGGCAACGCGCCGCATCGTGGCCTGGTGATCTTGTGCAAAGGCGCGCGGCCCGGCCTCGGGCTGTTGAATGCTGAGCGGTTCCGCCAGCCCTATGGGTCACCGACAATCCACCTTTCAAGCGAGGCCCGAGACCTGGTGCTCGCCGCCGCAGCACGGCGGGCGCCGGCCCGCCTCGTCGCCACGAGCCGGCGTACCCCGAGCCGAGCGCGCAATGTCGTGATCACGATCCCGGGATCTGATCGCAGCAAGACGCCGGTCGTCGTCATGACGCCGCGTAGCTCGTGGTGGCAATCCACTGCGGAACGCGGCGGCGGACTCGTCTGCTGGCTCGAATCGCTGCGCGCTCTGCTCGCCTCCCAGCCGCTCTGCGATGTGACATTCACCGCCAACAGCGGCCACGAGCTCGGTCATCTCGGTCTCGACGACTTTATGGCCCGCCGTCCCGGCTGGGAGCGGCCGGCCGCCGGCGGAGGTGCCGCCTGGGTCCATTACGGCGCCAATATCGGCGCGGTCGGCGGTGAGCTCGCTATCCTGTCGACGAGCGACGATCTGCGTGCCCTGTCCACCGCCGAGCTGGCCCGCGCCGGCCGGCCGGCGGACCGGATCGCGCCAAAGTCGTTGGTACCGAGCGGCGAGACGCGCGACATCCACCGCGCCGGCGGGCGCTATGTGACGCTGGTCGGCAGCAATCCGCTGTTCCATCTGCCGCAAGACCGCTGGCCGCACGCCGTCGATGCCGCGATGGTCGCGCGCGTCGCCGCCGCCGCTGCCGCCCTCGTCTTCAGGCTAACACGCTGAGCCGGCGAGAGATGAGACCCGCGCTCCTCGTCGCGTCCGCCGCCGGCGGCACACGGTCAGCTGCCAACCCACCCGTTCGGCGCTTGTCATGGCTTCGCCGCGCGATGCGCTCCTCGCAGTGACATCGATCCTTCTTCGCCGGAAATACCCCAACCGCGAGCCCGCGCCGCTGATGCGCGAGATCCGCCGCAGCGTCGATCTGTGAGGCCTGAAGCCGCGTCGGGTCTCTGTCCTCCTGCCTCCGGTGTGATGCCGATCATAAATTCACCGCGTTGGCACGGCATATTCCCGGCCGTGGTGAAGCCATATTGCCAGCCAATTGGCAGCGGTCGGCTGAACTCATCACAACCTGAAGGAGAGCTGCCGCTGCAGACCCGCTGCAGGTGCAGCGGGGGGTGTTTCGACGAGACAATTTATGATTGCCGTATTTCCCCCTATTCCGGGACCGTCGCCTTCAGCCGGTAGAGGAGGTCGAGCGCTTCGCGCGGGCTGAGTTCGTCGGGGCGGGTCTCGCGCAGCAAGGCCTCGGCGGCGGATTCGGGTGGCGGGGACTCGGCGTGGCGGCGAGCGGCGCTAAAGAGGGGCAGGTCGTCAGCGAGCCGTGCCAAGGCACCGCCTTGCTCGCCCTTTTCGAGCACGCCCAGAACGTCCTCGGCGCGCGCGGTGACACTCTTCGGCAGGCCGGCGAGCTTGGCGACGTGGATGCCATAGGACCGGTCGGCCGCACCGGGCCCGACCTCGTGCAGAAAAACGACGTCGCCCTTCCACTCCTTGACCCGCATCGTGTGGCAGGTGAGCGCCGGGAGCTTGGCGGCCAGCGCCGTCAGTTCATGGTAATGGGTCGCAAAGAGGGTCCGGCAGCAATTGACCTCATGCAGATGCTCGAGTGCCGCCCAGGCGATCGACAGCCCGTCGAAGGTCGCGGTGCCGCGGCCGATCTCGTCGAGAATGACAAAAGAGGAGGGGCCGGCCTGGTTCAAGATCGCCGCAGTCTCGACCATCTCGACCATGAAGGTCGAACGACCGCGCGCCAAATCGTCGGCGGCGCCGACCCGGCTGAAGAGCCGGTCGACAATGCCGATCCGCGCCGCCTGGGCTGGGACATAAGAGCCCATCTGCGCCAGGATCGCGATCAGTGCGTTCTGCCGCAGAAAGGTGCTTTTGCCGGCCATGTTGGGGCCGGTGACGAGCCAGATCCGATTGTCCGCCAGGGTGCAGTCATTGGCGACGAAGCTGCCGCCATTGCCCGCGGCGGCGAGTGCGGCCTCGACCGTCGGATGCCGCCCGCCCGATATCTCGAAGGCGGTCCCGTCCTCGACCACCGGCCGCACCCACTGGACTTCGGCGGCGAACTCGGCGAGTGCGGCGGCGAGGTCGAGGGTGGCGAGCGCCGCCGCCGCGGCGGCGATTTCGACCCGGCGGGCCATGACCTCGCCGACGAGATCCTCGTAGAGCCGAAATTCGAGGGCCAGGGCGCGCTCGGCGGCGCTCGCGATCCTGGTTTCGAGATCGGCCAGTTCGGCCGTCGTATAGCGCTGGGCGCCGGCCATGGTCTGGCGATGGATGAATTCGGGCCCGAGCTTGCCGGCGTGGTTGGCCGAGACCTCGATGTAGTAGCCGATAACGTTGTTGTGCCGGATTTTCAACGCCGTGATCGCGGTCTCGCCGGCGTAGCGGGCCTGCAGTGCCGCAATCATGCGGCGGCTCTCGTCGCGCAGGCTCTTCCACTCGTCGAGCTCGTCCGAATAGCCCTCGGCGATGAACCCGCCGTCGCGGGCGAAGAGCGGCAATTCGGCGGCGAGGGCTCGGCCGAGACGCTCGACGAGCAGGCCGTGCTCGCCGAGGCCGCGCCGGGCTTCAGCGAGACGGTCGGGCAGCGGGCCGAGGCCCGGGGCTATCTCCTCAGCTGCTTGAAGCATCTCGCGCACCGAGGCTGTCTCGCCGAGCGATTGCCGCAACGCCGCGAGATCGCGCGGGCCGCCGCGGCCGAGGCCGAGGCGCGTCAAGGCGCGTTCGATGTCGGGGCAATGCCGCAGTCGTTTACGCAAGGCGGCGCGGGTCTCGGGCCGGTCGACAAAAAACTGCACGGCATCGGCCCGCGCTGCGATCGCCGCGGGCTCGGTCAAGGGGGCGGCAAGATGCTCGGCGAGGAGCCGCGCCCCGGCCGCGGTCAGGGTGCGGTCGATCGTCGCGAGCAGACTGCCTCTGCGCTCGCCGGCGAAGGTGGTCACCAGTTCGAGGTTGCGCCGCGTTGCGGCGTCGATCTGCATGACCGAGCCCGGCACCACCCGCCGCGGCGGGTCGAGGTGCGGCGCCCGGCCTTGCTGGGTCAGGCCGACGTAGTCGACGACGGCTCCGGCGGCGGCGAGTTCGGCACGGCCGAAATTTCCGAAACCGTCGAGGGCCCCGACGCCGTAGAATTCCTGCAGCCGGCGGCGTCCGGCGTCGCTCTCGAAGCGCGAGTTCGGCAACGGCGTCAAAGCCGGCTTCCACTCGGCCAGCAATTCAAACAATGCCGGGCGGGTCAGCAGCCGCTCGGGCAGCAGGATCTCGCCGGGCGAGAGGCGGGCGATATCACCCGCGAGTGCCGCCTCGCTGGTCGGTGCCAGCGCAAAGGCGCCGGTGGAGAGATCGAGCCAGGCGAGGCCCATCTCGCCGCCGGCCTCGGCGAGGCCGGAGAGATAATTGTGGCGGCGGGCGTCGAGCAGGCCTTCCTCGGTCAAGGTGCCCGCGGTCACGACGCGGACCACCGCGCGGCGCAGCATCTTGGCGCCGCGGCGCTTGGCCGCGGCCGGATCCTCGATCTGGTCGCACATCGCGACCTTGAAGCCGGCGCGGATCAGCCGGGCGAGGTAGGCCTCGGCAGTGTGCACGGGGACGCCGCACATCGGGATGTCAGCGCCTTCGTGGCGGCCGCGCTTGGTCAGCGCGATGTCGAGGGCTTGCGCCGCGGCGACGGCGTCGTCGAAGAACAGCTCGTAGAAATCCCCCATCCGGAAGAACAACAGGCAGCCGGGATTAGCCCGCTTTATCTCGTGGTACTGGACCATGACCGGCGAGGCGGGGGCTTCGGTCATCGGCGGGCGGATCGGGGAGGGGAGGGCTGACGCATGCGGATGATTGACGATAGCATGCGCCGGTGCTGAGCACGAAAGCGAGGAATGGCATGACCGAGGCAGCGAAATCTTTTCCGATTGTCCGCGAAGCCGTCGGCTCGTTTCCCGATCGCGAGCATTTCCGCAACGCCGTCTCGGCATTGCTTGCCGCGGGGTTCGAGCGCAGCGACCTTTCGGTCCTGGCGTCCCACGATTCGCTCGCCGTCGCCGAGGATGACGCGGGGACGGGAAGGGGGATCCTGGCCGCCGGGCTCACCGGCGAGATCAAATACGTGGCCCCGCTGACTGTGGCTGGCATCATCGTGCTGTCGGGTGGGGAAATCGCTCTCGCGGTTGCCGCCTTGGTGGGTGCCGGTCTCGGCGGGGCGGCCCTGAAGGAGCTGTTCGACAATTACACGGCGGCACACCACAGCGAAAACTTCGCCGCAGCGCTCAAAGCCGGTGACGCCTTGCTATGGGTGCGCTGCGGCGATTCCGACCGCGAGCTTGTGGCAACCCGCATCCTCGAGGAAGCCGGCGGGCGTCACGTGCACGTCCACGGCCGCCCACTCAGTACGCAGGAGGAGGCCAGGAGCTGAAAATCAATCCATCAACAGGCCGCCGGAGAGATTGATCAACTCGCCGGTGACGTAGGATGCCTCGTCCGAAGCGAGAAAGGCGGCGATCCGCGCGACGTCATCGGGGACCGAGACCCGCCCGATCGGAATTGACTTCGCCCGCTCGGCGGTTTCGGGGAGCCCGTAGCGGCGTTGTTGCGCTTCGATCTCGGTCCGCATCGCGGTGTCGACAACGATGCCCGGGCAGATCGCATTCACCCGGATGCCGTGCGGCGCCATCTCGCGCGCCAATGCCTGGGTCAGACCAATGACCGCGAATTTGCTGGCGCTGTAGCCGGCGAAATAGGCCGGGCCGGTCTTGCCGGCCCACGAGGCGAGATTGACGAGCGATCCGGAATGCTGCGCGATCATGTGCGGCAATACCGCCCGGCTCATGATGAAGACGCCCTCGACATTGACCCGCAGCATCGCCTGCAGCGCGTCCAGGGGCATCTCGAGCGCCGGTCCCATCCAGGCGATGCCGGCATTGTTGACGAGGACGTCGATTTGGTTGAAGCGTGCGATGGTGGCGGCGACGGCTCGGTCGACCTGGTCGGGGGCGGTGACGTCTGCCGCCAGAGCAAGACCGCCGATCTCGGCTGCAACGGCTTCCGCCCCGGCACTGTCGCGGTCGAGCACCGCCACCACCATGCCGTCGCGGGCGAGCCGATGCGCGATTGCGCGGCCGATGCCCCCGCCAGCCCCCGTAACCAGCCCGACGCGCCCGTTTAGCGCAACAGTCAAGGCCGCCTCATTTGGGTAACCCGAGGGCAGCCAGCGCAGATCGAGGACCGCCGGCTATTCGAGAGTGCGGTACTTCGGCCTCGGGAACTCCGGTCTCGAAAGGCGCGCGGAGAGCCGGCCATGACAAACAGCGTGTTACCTGTGCCGGTGGTCCTTGTGATCGTCGTGATCGTTATGATCGTCGTGTTTTTCGTCGAGATCGCCTCGGATCTGTCCGCGAATTTCGCCAGACGGGAACGCTGTGTTCGTAGCGCCGGCCAGGGGTACCGTGTGGATATTGGCATAGGCTGTATCAAAGGTCAGCGCGTCAGCCAGAGCATCGAAGTCGCCCCCCGCAATATTTTGCGATGTCTGCTGCAAGACGTCTGCACCGGTCCACTCGCCCATCACGGTCCCGCTGTTCAGGGGACAAGACTGAGGTTTTGGCACGCCAGCCGGTGGCGTCAAATTGGTGCAAAAGAAAACCATGACTTGCCCGGCGTTGTGGTTCTTGCCGAAGTGGATGTGAGCCTGACTTACCATGCCAAGCTGGGGCGACGTCGTGCCCACATCCGTGTAAGTGAGCTTGTAGGTGACGGTCTTCTTCTTCTTGTCGAGGTCGAGATGGAGCGTTCCGGTCCCGTTAGACAGGACCGCTCCGGTTGGACCGGTCAGCGATCCGATTTCTTGGAACCCGTCAAGACGGGCCGAGAATTCCTCTGCGCGGGTGCCGCCGCCCCATACCGCTAGAACGGCAGCCCCCAGGGTTGGGCCGATTAGCATGAACGCCCGCATCACATCCTCCCTTCTCAGATTCGCCGATACGTCATTGTGCCTTTGTGACGCATGCTAATAGCCTAACGAATAACGACCTTCCTCGGGAGTCAGCCAAGGCGAAGACCGATCACTTTCCGGTGAACGTCAGCTAACCGGGTTTCGCGCATCTTCTATCATCGCCTGGGGGGTGATCACCCTACTGGATTGTCGGCGAGCTGCGGAGCCGAGTTTGACCGGCATGCGCCGCCTCTCTCTGATCGATCTGCGCAACGCCTCGAAGCTGGGAGGTTGCATTTTCAACGATGATGTGCTATTTTATAAAATAATAATAGAATGCTGTTTCCACAATCCAATTACATCCGCGAGCGGCGCGAAATGTTGACCCAAAGCCTCCCTGCTGCCTCCGTCAGGGCCGGTCATCGCCTCCCTGCTGCCCGATTCGGGATTCGGGTATTTAACTATTTGATCTACATGGTATTATGGTTGAGTGGACGGGCCCGTTCCAACCGCAAATCGCGTTTTCTCCCTGCTCCCAGGGAGGCGCCGGAAAGCTACCACATCAGCTCGTGGCTAGCCTGGAGGCAACCGCGATGAGTGCCGCGTCGCTGCCGGGGGCGCCGACGATCGACAAGCCCATCGGCAGACCGTCGACTGTGGCGCCGGGAATGCTGACCTGCGGCACGCCGGTCAGCCCGCCGTGACAGCACAGACACAACAGGCGGTCGCGTTGCTGTGCCGCGGCCGAGAGGGGCTCCCCTCGCTTGGGTGCAGGAAAGGGTGTGGTCGGCATGCAGAGGATCGTCTCCTCGGGCAGCAGATACCGCATCCGCCCCCGCGCTTCCTGCCGGACCAGCTGGGCCCAGCCGCGCTCGCTCTCGGGGATCATCGATCCCAATATGAGATTTCGGGCGATGCTGAAGGCGAAGCGCGGGTTGTCGCGGTCGATCCAGTCCTTGAAGGTCAGCCATGCCTCGGACGGCTGGAGGGTGCGCTGGGCCCGCGCCCACTGGGTGATCCCTGCCGGCGCCATGATTTCTTCCTGCGTATCGCCGATCAGCGCACTCAGCCGGTCGACCATCGGCCGCAGCGCGGCGCCAACCTCAGGATCGGCGAAAGCGAAAGCGTCGACCGCGACGATGAGGCGGCGCGGCAGCACACCCGGGATCGCCTCGTCGAGCATGACGCTGGAGACCTTGGCGAAGGTGTCGACATCGCGGCCAAACCAGCCGGTGGTGTCAGATGTCGGCGCCTGCGGCATCATGCCCGACAGGTCGATCCTTCCGTGGGTCGGGCGGATGCCATAAAGCCCGCAGAAGCTCGCCGGCACCCGCACCGAGCCGCCGGTGTCGGTGCCGAGCGCGGTGTCGCAGAGCCCGGCGGCGACCGCCGCGGCCGAACCGGAGGACGAGCCGCCCGGCACCCGGCCAGGCGCCCGAGGGTTGGTCGGCGTACCGTAAAACGCGTTCTCCCCGACAATGCCGAGCGACACCTCGTCGGTGATCGTCTTGCCGATTAATGTAGCACCGGCATCGAGCAGCCGCTGCACCGCCCAGGCGTGACGGGTCGGGACCGGGTTCGATCTCGCCCAATCGGGGTTGCCGCCCCCGGTGGGGAAGCCAGCGACGTCGAACAGATCCTTGGCGGCAAAGGTCAACCCGGAGAGCGGACCGCCGCCCCGGCCTTCGATACGCACAGCAGGGCCGGGAACAAACGCGTTTATGTCGTCGGGCATGATGTCCTCGGGAACCGATGCAGTACCGCTCCAGTTTTAGCGTTCATAATGCAATGGAGGTGGTGATGCCACGTGGTGATAAGTCGAAATACACCGACAAGCAGGAACGCAAGGCCGATCACATCGCCGAAAGCTACGAGTCGCAAGGCGTTCCCGAGAAGGAAGCCGAAAGACGGGCTTGGGCGACCGTCAACAAGGAAAGCGGCGGCGGCAAGAAAAGCGGATCGGGGCGAGGCAAGCCGGAAAGTCACGCCTCCTCGCGCAAGGGAGGAAAGCTCGGGGGCCGGGCGTCGGCTTCCCGTTCTGCCACCGCTCGATCGGCCTCGGCAAAGAAGGCGGCGGCCACCCGCAAACGCAATGCCGAGCAGCGAAGAGCGGCGACATGAATTATGTGGCGCGGTCTCTGACCACAACCGCGCGGCGGGCAAAGGCGCGCAGAGCCTCGGTCATCGGCGTCTCGACGCCGAGCCGCGTTCCGATCTCGACGACCGCGTCGACGAGCCCGCCCAATTCGAGCGGGCGCCCAGCCTCGTAGTCCTGCAGCATCGAGGTGCGGAAGGCGCCGAGCTCGGCGTTGATCTCGAACCGCTTCCGGATGTCCATCCCTGACGGGGCCCCGGCCGCCGCCGCAACTGCTGCGACCTCGCGCATCGTGCGCAAGGCGATGCGGCCGAGACCCGCGTCAGCCATGATCTCGTCGACCCGGGCGCGGGCGATGACCGAGAGCGGGTTGGACGCGGCGTTGCCGATCAGCTTGGTCCAGATCTCGCCTCTGATATCGTCGGTCACGGTCACATCGAACCCGCCCTCTCGAAGCACCGCCGCGACCCGCTCGGTCCGTTCGCGCCTTACGCCGGCGGCTTCGCCGATGACGAATTTGTTGCCGCTGGTCCACCGCACGACCCCCGGCGCGAGGCGGGTTACTCCCATATAGACGACGGAGCCGACCACCGATCGTGTGGGCAATGCCTCGAGCAATGCACCGTCCGGATCGACCGCGGCGATACGCTCTCCGCCGAGCGGGCCGGTTTGCCCGTCGAAATACCACCAGGGGACGCCGTTGATCGGCGGCAAGAGTGCGGTTTGCGGTCCGATCAACGGGGTCAGCGCGGGAAGGCCGGCAGGCCAGTCCTGAGCTTTCATCGTCCCGATCACCAGATCCTGGGCTCCGAACTCGGCCGGGTTGTCCGTGACATCGAGCCGGACGACCCCGCCGCCGTCCCATTTCTCGACATGCAGGCCCTTGCGCCTGATCGCAGCTAGGGTCTCGCCGCGGGCGACGAGCTTTGGCGCAAACCCGGCGCGGGCCAGCGAAAAGGCAACCGCGCTGCCGATGGCGCCCGCGCCGACGACCGCGATCGAGAGGGGGTCCATCATGGTGTCCGCTCGCCTTTCCGGCTGCTAGGCTGCGCGATATGCTGGTACAAATCTACGAGGTGCAGACCCCCGAGGAAGCGCGCGTATTGGCGAGCCTCGGGGTCGATCATATCGGGGTGCTCGTCGGCGACGGCGCCTTCCCGCGCGAGCTTTCGACCGCGCAGACCAACGCGATATTCGCGGCCGTTCCCGTCGGAAAGAAACGGGTCGCATTGTCGCTTTCCCCCGACCCGGAGGAAGTAGCGCGGGTTGTCCGAGAAACCCAGCCCGACATCATCCAGGTGCAGGCAGCCATTGATGATTTCTCGGTGGCAATGACGCGAACGCTCCGCAGCAGGTTCCCCGAGCTGCCGATCATGAGAGCGATCCCGGTTATCGACGAGGCGAGTGTCGAGATCGCGCGCTCCTATCATGGCGTTGCCGACTTTCTGCTGCTCGACAGTTACGACCCCGATACCCGGCAGTTCGGCGCCCTCGGCCGCGTCCACGATTGGAGCTTGAGCCGGCGGATCGTCGACACTGTCGGCATCCCCATCATCCTTGCCGGCGGGCTCGGCGCTGACAATCTCGCCGAGGCGATTGCCGCGGTGCGCCCAGCCGGTGTGGATTCGAAGACCAAGACCGACCGGGCGGATGGGACCGGCAAGGATCTCGCTAAGGTGCGGGACTTCGTCGCTGCGGCGAGGCTCACCAGGTGAAGGCAGTCGCCCGCAGCTCGACGGCGCCATTGTTTTGAATGACGCCGAATAGCCGCAGCCGGCAGGAGAAGCCCGGCGCGCAGCCCTTGTCCTCGTCCGATTTTGCAATGAATTGCGAGCCATAGATCACGGGCTTGCCCGCCTCGGTCGGATAAGGCGGCAAGGTCAGCTGCGCCGGTCTTCCGCTGACTGTTTGCTGAGCGGCGGCTGGCACGACGCAGACAGATGCCGCGATCAATGCCCCGCCCCAGCACCATCGCCGTTGTTGTTTCGTCATTCCCGCGCAAGCGGGAAGCCAGGGCTCCCGCGTCCCGTCGGTTGCCCTGGGCCCCCGCTTTTCGCGAGGGTGACGGTAGTCGATGGATGGCACCAATTTCACTACAACGCCTTCAGCATCGCTTCGGCGCTGGAAACGTCGAACTGGCCCGGCTGTTCGACATGCAGCGCCTTGACGACGCCATTCTCGACCAGCATCGAATAGCGCTGCGAGCGCATGCCCATGCCCTCCTTGATGCGGTCGAGCTCGAGCCCGATCGCACTGGTGAAGTCGCCGCTGCCGTCGCCCAGCATCACGACCTTGTCGTCGGCCCCGCGTTCCTTGCCCCAGGCGCTCATCACGAAGTGGTCGTTGGCCGAGAGGCACGCGATCGTGTCGACACCCTTCGCTTTAAGCTCGGCAGCGTGCGTCACATAGCTCGGCAGATGGCGCTCCGAGCAGGTGCGGGTATAGGCCCCGGGAAGGCCGAACAACACCACCTTCTTGCCGCCGAAGAACTCTTCTGTAGTCACCGCTTTCACCCCGTCGGGGGCGACATAGCGCAAGGTCACCGAGGGCAGCTTGTCGCCTATCTTGATCGTCATGGATCTGCTCCCTTCACGTTTGATCGATGCGGAAAACGGCCTTGCCGGCGATATGGCGGTCGCGCAGCTTGGGGCCGACATCACCGACATTGCGCCAGCTGCGTTCGACGAGTGCGAGCTTCAGCGAGCCGTCGCCGACGAGTGCGGCCAGCAATGCCAGATCGGGCGCGAAACGCTCCTCGGCCTCCGATCTGAAGTAGGAAAAGCTCTGGATGCGGGAGTTCGGGTGCTCGGCGAAGTCGCGGAAACTAACAGAAGTCGGCTCACCCGACGAATTGCCGTAGATCACGATCGTCCCCTTGGCCTCGATGCGGGCGATTGCCGCGGCGAGCGAAGCGCCACCGGCGGATTCGAGGATCAACGCGAAGGAGCCCTGCGCGTTGTCGATGCCTTCGACGATTTCATCGGCGCCGCGCAGATGCCGGCCGCGCTCGGGACCGCCGACAATTGCGGTGACACGAGCGCCGGACCGGGCGGCGATCTGCGCCGCCATGTGCCCCACACCGCCAGCTGCACCGGTGATCAATACGCGTTTGCCGAGCAGCGGCGCGCCGTGTCGCAATGTGCGCAACGCCGTCAGGCCGGCAACCGGCAGAGCCGCGGCTTCCTCGAATCGGACATTATCCGGCAATGCCGCCATGCGGTGGGCCGGGACGACGGCCCGTTGCGCCCACCCGGCGTTGTCGGTCAGGGCGACGACGCGAGTGCCTGCCTCAGGGCCGCTGCCGTCGGCGGACTGCTGCAGCACCAGCCCGCCGATGTCCTGTCCGGGCCGCCAACCCTCGGGCCGGGTTTGCATCAGGCGCAATTCGCCACGGTTCAGCGAAAAGGCGCGAACCTCGACCAACGCCTCGTTGGCTGCCGGCGTCGGTTCCGGAACTTCCCGGACCTCGACCGGGGAAGTGCCATTGGGTGTGTTGACCAACGCAAGCATCTGACTTCTCCCCAAATGCCCCTCACCCTCCCGCTATGCGGGTCCCTCCCTCTCCCCGCTAAAGCGAGGCGAGGGGCTTTCTCCTCCCTCGCCCCGCTTGCGGGGAGAGGGCTGGGGTGAGGGGCTCTACTTCAATTCAGCCGCAGATCGGTGATGTGCTTGGGATCGGGCTTTAATTCGCCGCGCTCGACCCGGGTGACGATGTCGGTCAGGATCTTGTTGGTCGGGGTGTCGATGCCGACCTCCTCGCCCTTCCTGGCGACAAAGCCGTTGAGGAACTGGATCTCGGTACGGCGCCCCTTGACCATGTCCTGACCCATCGACGGCCGATGCTCGCCGCCGCCCGGCCGATTGGCCTCGGCGAGGCGGTGTTCGTCGATTTCCCGGGTGGCCGCCGCATCGCCTTCGCCGGCGCGGGCGATCGTCTCCGGGTCCATATGGCTGACCTCGTCGAACACGTAGCCCAGAGCCTGACCGACGCGGATCGCCTCGCTGCCGAGCCGGGTCGAGAAATGGCGGATCGCGTCGTTCTTGGTCATGTCGCGGGTGATCATGCCGGTGCAGGCCGAGAGCCCGTTGCCCATCACATTGGTGACGAGCTTCGACCAGCGCTCGCCCCACAAATTCTCGGTGACCATCGCGCTGTCGGCATAGCCGACGAGCTGGCACACCTCCTTGGCCCGGCCGGTGACCCGGCCGTGCACCTCGCCGACTCGGAACACGGTGTGGCGCGAGCCCGATTTGCCGGCCGCCCGGCGCACCTGGCCCGGTGCATGCAATTCGACGGTAATGGAGCTCGCGATCGAGCCCAAGGTCTTGCCCCAGCCGACGATGCCGGCGATGGTTTCCTCATTCATGCAATTCTGCAACGACACGACATAGCCGCCGGGGGCGAGGTACTGCTTGATCAGTGCGGTCGCCCAGGCGGTGTCGTAGGACTTCATGCAGACAAAGGCGATGTCGATCGGCGCCTCTTTGGCGAGCTGCTGGGCCTCGGTTAGATGGAGTGCGCGCGGCTTGACGGTAAACGGCTCGACATCGCGGATATGGGTGACGCGCAGCCCGTCGCCGCGGATCGCTTCGACATTCTCCGGCCACGGATCGATATAGGTCACGTCCTCACCGGCCTGAACCATATGCGCCCCGGCATAAGTACCGACCGCCCCGGCGCCGACGATCGCGATCTTTTTCTTCGCCATCACGTCTTCTCCCACATCAGGTCCGCAGCACCGCTCGCTGCGCACTCCGCGCCCGATCCTAGTACGAGTGGTGCTGCAGTGGATAGATGCCCTGATCGGAGCTCGTCATGGGCGAGAATGACGGCCATCTATCGCGTGAAGGGCATTTATACCGGGAAGATCCTCGAGGGCGAGAAGCCCGCCGACCTGCCGGTCCAAATTCGAACTGGTGATCAACCTCAACCGCCAAGGCGCTCGGCCCCACTGTGCCGCCGGTCATCCTCGCCCGCACCGGCGAGGTCATCGAGTGAGCGGCTGATCGGTATCCGGAACCGGCGGTCTCTTGCTTGCCCGAGCGTTCGGCTTCGTGCCATGGTTGTGACCTCTTTTGGCTCCAGCGATCAGCTCATGGTTCAGCATCGGCGCGGGCGGCAGTGAGGCGCGATGGCCATCGACACGCTGAGGGCGGCAAAACGACTGCGCGACGCCGGATTCGCCGATCCGCAAGCCGAGGCGTAGTCGCGGTCGTGCAGGAGGCGGTGGAAAGCGCCGAGCTCGCCACCAAAGGGGATGTCGCCGAGCTGCGCAGCGAGCTGAAAGCAGGCATTGCCACTCTCCGCAGCCAGCTGATGCGCATTGCGGCGCGGGCCACCTTGTCGCGCACGAACGCCAAGATCAGCCGGGCGTCGATGGCGTCGGTCTTGGCCTTGATGGCCGCGGCTCTTGCGGAAGGCGATCACCTCATTGGGGTGGACCCGGACAAACGCGAGACCGCGTTCGCGCAGGGCCGCGATCAGGGTGCGCTCGTCGCCACCGGTCGGCTCGCAGGCGATCAGCCCGGGAGCAACCCGCTCCAGCCAGGCCACCACCGCGTCGCTTGTATTCACGATCCGCTCGACACCCGCCGCGTCCGAAGCACAAAGGTCCAGCCAATCCTCGGAGACAGCGATCCCAACAATGAGCTTGTCGGCCATCTCGCTGCTCACCTAAATATACATCTGCTCTTAGTCAGCACGCCGGATTGTATGCGGGCGAGAGCCCATCTACCGTTCGCGTGTTCGACCGTGAAGCCGGCGGGTCCGAGATGGCCACGGTCGAACAAAGACCCATCCACGATCGGAGTGCCCGCCGGCGTCCCCCCATATCGGGGGCTATCGCCATAGAATCCACGATGGTGCCGTTGCGGATCACCAGGTCGAGGGGCACCTCGTATCTCCGTTCAGATGATCGCCGACCTTACTCGCTTACCAGCCGGGAGCGAAGCCCCGGAACGCCTGTGGAATGCGACGGATGTCGGCCAGCAATTCGCGCTGCAGCCCGGCCGGCGTGTCAGCGGGGAAGTTGATCTCGATCGAGTCGGCAAGCCCGCCGTAGCGGGCATCGATCGTCCGCGCGATTTCGCCATAAGTGCCGCATGCCGCGAAAATGCGCACGACATCGTCGGGGACCTCGGCCGCCATCTCGTTCCACCGTCCCCCGAGCGACATCGCGTGCAGCTTCAGCCCCAGCTCGTCAAGCCCGTGCAGTGACAGGATCGGCAGATAGCTGCGCGTCGAGCCGTAAAATGCGACGCGCTTGCGGACCCATTCCATTCCGTCGCCGACAGTCTTTTGGTCGGGCCCGGTGACGACAAAGCCGCCGCCGAAAATATCGAAATGCTCCCGGCGGCGCCCGCTGCGGCGCATCCCTTCGGTCATACGCGGCAGAGCGATCTCTTCGAGATAGCGGCGCGAGCACAAAGGGTGCAGGCGTACCCCGTCGCAGACCTCGCCGGCGACCCGGAGCATCGCCTCACCGACCGCGGCGATCGTCACCGGCACCATCCTAAGCCCGGTCGGCTCAGGCGAGAAATCGGGCGTCATCAACGTCAGCTTATAGTGCTCCCCCCGATAATCGAGCTTTTCGCCCTTCTCCCAGCACCGCCAGATCGCGCGCAACGCCTGAACATAGTCGCGCAACCGCGGCGCCGGCGGGCTCCAGGCAATGCCGAAGCGGCGCTCGTTATGGCCTCTGACCTGGCTGCCGAGCCCCAGGACAAAGCGCCCGTTCGAATTCGCCTGCAGGTCCCAGGCCTGGGTCGCCACGACCGTCGGGCTGCGTGGGAAGGCCACCGCGATCGACGGCGTCAGCTCGATCCGCCCGGTCGCCAGAGCGGCAAAGGCGAGCGGCGTGAAGGGGTCGTGAGCGAGTTCGGCGGTCATCACCGCATCGAAGCCGGCTTCCTCCGCCGCTGCAGCGAACGGCCCCGCCTCGCGCCAATGCCGCATCGGCAACATCGTGAACACGCGCATCTTGTACCTCACAGTGTCCAGCAGCCAGCCGGACAACGGTTCGCCTGGTCTGGCGACCATTAGCGCCTCATCCTGATCGTCTCTGCCTTCCGGGAACAGCTCGAGCGTGTTGCCGTCGGAGTCGGCGAAATAGAAGCTGCGCACGACTAAGCCGGCAGGGCCCCGGCAGCGGAGCGCCCGACGGCGATGACAACGACCCGAAAATCGCCTGATTTGCATCACAGACTCCTAGCTCTCCGGGCGCAAGGCAATTTCAACCTCAAGAAGAGTCCCCGCTGCAGACCCGCTGCAGGAGCAGTGGGGTCCGATTTTCGACACAACGATTGGTTGCGAATGGCGGCTGGGCCGATACGGGGATCCGGTCCGAGCCTCTGCCCATCGTATGGCAGCCATCACGCAAACGCAGCCAACATCAAGCCGACAGGCGCCGTGTTCGGGTTATGTTGGCGCCGGGGCCAACGCCGGTTGCGCAGGAGCGAGCACATGACCATCAGCCTGTCCGCGGAACGCGGAGACCGGCGCCGCCTCGCGGAGAGCACCGCATTCTCGATCATTTTGGCGCTGAGTTTTTCGCACTTCCTGAACGACATGATGGGGTCGCTTCTGCCGGCGCTCTATCCGATGCTGAAGAGCGCCTACGGGCTCAACTTCGCCCAAATCGGAATGATAACACTGACTTCGCAGCTGATTTCGTCGGTGATGCAGCCGGCTGTCGGCATGTTTGCCGATCGTCGGCCGCAGCCCTATTCTCTTGCCGTCGGCATGTGCGCTACGCTCGTTGGCCTTTTATTGCTGGCGGGCGCCGGCAGCTACCCAATGCTCGTTTTTGCGGCGGCGCTTGTCGGCGTCGGTTCCGCAGTCTTTCACCCCGAGGCTTCGCGTGTCGCCCGGATGGCCTCCGGCGGGCGCCACGGACTGGCGCAATCGCTGTTCCAGGTTGGCGGCAACGTCGGGTCGTCGCTCGGGCCGGTGCTGGCCGCCTTTATCGTGATCCCGAGGGGTCAGACGAGCATCGCCTGGTTTTCGGTGGCGGCATTGCTCGCGATAACAGTGCTGTTCGCGGTCGGCAACTGGTATCGGCGGGAACGCGCCGTTCCGCCGCGGGCAGGCGGACGGTACATGACCGAAACGCCTCTTCTGTCGCGGCGTCGCGTTGGCTGGTCGATTATGATATTGCTGGCGGTGATCTTTTCCAAAGCCTTCTATACGACCAGCCTCAACAGTTATTATACCTTTTACCTGATCAGCAAATTCGACGTGTCGATCGAGCGCGCGCAGATTTACCTGTTCGCTTTTCTCGCTTCGGTAGCGGTGGGCACATTGATCGGGGGTCCAGTCGGCGATCGGATCGGCCGCAAGGCCGTGATCTGGGTCTCGATCGTCGGGGTACTGCCATTTACCCTCATGCTGCCCCACGCCAACCTGTTCTGGACGGGCATCCTGACAGTCGTCATCGGAATGACCCTGGCGTCGGCCTCATCGGCGATCATCGTCTATGCGTTGGAGCTGGTACCCGGGCAAATCGGCATGGTTGCCGGGTTGTTCTTCGGCTTGTCCTTCGGCATGGCCGGGATCGGGGCGGCGGTGCTCGGCCGGGTCGCCGACGCCACCAGCATCGACACCGTCTATCAATTGTGTGCGTTTTTGCCGGCGATCGGCTTGCTGACGGCGTTGTTGCCCGACCTCGGTCGACCGCAAACCCCGGCGGGGAAGAAATCCTCCGAATCGACGGCGATAGTAACGGCCGGCGCGGGCTTCTCCCGGTAGGCCCAGATTAGTTCTTGCCGCCGCCCTCTGTTTCGGGTGGCTTTTCACCGCGATGAAAGTCGAGCGCGGCGCCATTCATGCAATAGCGCAGGCCAGTGGGCTGCGGCCCATCGTCAAATACATGGCCAAGGTGACCGCCGCATCGGCTGCAATGCACCTCGGTGCGCGTCATGAAAAAACTGCGGTCGGTCTGCGTCTCGACCGCCTCCTCGACCGGCGCCGAGAAGCTCGGCCAGCCCGTGCCGCTGTTGAACTTGGCGTCCGAGGCAAAGAGCGGCTGGCCGCAACCGGCACAGTGATATATGCCCTCGCTATATTCCTTATCGAGCGAACTTGAACCGGCGCGTTCGGTGCCGTGCTCGCGCAGCACTCGATACGCCGCCGGAGGAAGCTTGCGCCGCCACTCCTCGTCGCTCATCGCCACAGGAAATTTTTTGGCTGACGAATGTCCCCGGCCGCCGAGGCGACCCAACAGGCCCTCTGCCATGACCCTTCCTTCGCACAGGACTGCAACGGAACGGGATATCGGGTCGCCGACGCCGACCGTGAAGGGGCCGGCAAACCGACGGACTCATATTGGGCGATGGGGACGGCGACCAGCCTCGCTTTAAGCTCAGTGCACCCGTTCGCCTTTGTCGGGAACGGGGCGCAGCAATTCGGCGGTCGAGCGGGCGATCCAACACCAAACGACGCAGGTCAACTCGTCGTCGCCACTGCGCAAGCGCTGGACTTCTTGCTGAGCAATTTCCGCAGCGGCGGCGCCATGTCGGCGCACGAGAAGCAAAGCCGCCTCCCAGATCTTGCGCTCGTTGGTCATCATCATCCGCTCCATCATAACCGAAAACCCCCGCGCTTCCCAAGGGTTCCCGCGACTATGACGCATTTGCCCCGGGGGATCGGGGCAGCCGACTCGGAGTGCCGCGAAGTGTTTCAATATTTAGTTACCGGCGTCTTCCATACGCACTGAATGCTGCTTGTGTCCATCTTGGCCATCCTTATATTCGCGCCATGCCCGACCTCTTCGATATCCCGAACCCACGGACCGCGGACGGCTATTCCGCGAAGGATATCGAGGTGCTCGAGGGGCTGGAACCGGTTCGTCGCCGCCCTGGTATGTTTGTCGGCGGCACCGACGAACGCGGGCTGCATCACCTCGTCGCCGAGGTGCTCGATAACGCGATGGACGAGGCGATTGCCGGCCATGCCACGCGCATCGAGATCGAGCTCGCTGCCGGCGACTGGGTGACGGTTCGCGACAACGGCCGTGGGATTCCGGTCGATCCTCATCCCCGCTTCCCGAAGAAGTCGGCGCTCGAGGTGATCCTGACCACACTGCACTCCGGCGGCAAGTTCGGCGGCGACGCGTACCGGACCTCCGGCGGTCTGCACGGCGTCGGGGTCAGCGTCGTCAACGCGCTGGCCGATCGGCTCGAAGTTGAGGTGGCGCGCGACCGGCGGTTGTGGAGCCAGAGTTACCGCCGCGGCATGCCCGAATCGGGGCTCATCGACCGCGGGCCGGTGAACAACCGGCGCGGTACGACCTTACGATTCCATCCCGACCCCGAGATCTTCAGCGACATCGGATTTCGCCCGGCGACGCTTTACCGTATGGCGCGCTCCAAGGCCTATCTGTTCCGCGGTCTCGAGATCCGATGGAGCTGTGATCCGGGGTTGCCGCGCCCCGAGGGAGTTCCAGCCGAGGCGCGGCTGCACTTTCCCGGCGGTCTTGGCGACTTCCTTTCGGCGAGCCTCGACGGGCGGTCGGTGGTGACGCCGCGGCCGTTCCTCGGCCGTGTCGATTTTGCCGAAGGCGGCAGCGTCGAATGGGCAGTGACGTGGCCCGAAGACGAGGAGGACGGCTTCAACCACTCCTACTGCAACACCATTCCGACCCCCGAAGGCGGGACGCACGAAGCCGGTCTGCGCGGCGCGCTGTTACGCGGCCTCAAAGGATATGGCGAGCTGGTCAACAATCGCCGGGTCACTCAGGCGATCGGCGAAGACGTCTTGTCCGGCGCGGCGATGCTGCTGTCGCTGTTTATCCGCGATCCCCAGTTCCAAGGCCAGACCAAGGAGAGGCTCGCCTCGACCGAGGCAACACGGCTCGTCGAAAACGCGGTCAAGGATCATTTCGATCATTGGCTGAGCGCCGATCCGGCGACCTCGCGGCTGCTCCTCGACCGAATTGTGGAACGGGCCGAAGAACGGCAGCGGCGACGCCAGCAACGCGAGCTCGCGCGCAAGACTGCGACCCGCAAGCTCCGCCTGCCGGGCAAGCTCGCCGACTGCACCCGCGACAGCGCGGCGGGCACCGAGATTTTTCTCGTCGAAGGCGACAGCGCCGGCGGCTCGGCCAAGCAGGCGCGCGACCGTGAGACCCAGGCGATCCTGCCGTTGCGCGGCAAGATTTTGAACGTGGCGAGCGCCTCGGCCGACAAAATGCGCGGCAATCAGGAGCTCGCCGACATCATCCTGGCGCTCGGCGCCGGCGCGGGCGCACAGTACCGTGAGGAGGCCTTGCGCTACGAGCGGGTTGTCATCATGACCGACGCCGATGTCGACGGGGCCCACATCGCCTCGCTGTTGATGACCTTCTTCTTCCGCGAGATGCCGAAACTAGTCGAGAACGGCCATCTCTTTTTGGCCCTGCCGCCGCTCTATCGCCTGACGCAGGGCGACGTGACCCATTATGCGCGGGACGACGCCCATCGCGAGGAGCTGCTGCAGAGCGCCTTCATCGGGCGCGGCAAGGTTGAAGTCAGCCGCTTCAAGGGCCTCGGCGAAATGCCGGCACGCTACCTCAAAGCGACGACGATGGATCCGGCCCAGCGCATATTGCTGCGGGTGACCTTGCCGCAGAAGCCCGATCCCACCGCGATCGAGCTGCCCGATGAAGAATACCAACGAACAAGAGCGCTGGTCGAAACCTTGATGGGACGGCGGCCTGAGCTGCGCTTCGAGTATATTCAAAAAAACGCCCGTTTCGCTCGCGATCTCGACGTTTAAGACCACTTGTAAAGACCACTTGCGCAAATCGGCGGCGGCCCTTAACTAAACGCTCGTCGACCCCGTTTGAATTCGGCTTCCCGGCCTGCGCTCGTTTCCGATCGTTCGACCGAGTCCCCCGAGCCAATCGATGTCCGACGCGTCGCGCTAGCGCGCGGCTGTCTCTATGCCACTTGGAGTTCTTGCTAATGGCGACCGGTACGGTCAAATGGTTCAATGCGCAAAAGGGTTACGGGTTCATCCAGCCCGACGGCTCCGGCGCTGACGTCTTCGTTCACATCTCCGCCGTCGAGCGCGCGGGGATGGACAATCTGCGCGAAGGCCAGAAGCTCGACTATGAGCTTGAGCAAGGCCAGCGCGGCCGCGTTTCCGCGGTAAATCTGCGCGCGGTCTAAGGAGGGCGGAATGTTGCTGCGGGGGTGCTTCGGCGCCCCCGTCCCTTTGACGAGGAGATCTGTTTGGCCAAGGAAGATCTGATCGAGTTCGACGGCACTGTGCAGGAGTTGCTCCCCGACGCGCGCTTTCGCGTCAAGCTCGACAATGGGCACGAGACGCTGGCCTATTCGTCCGGGAGAATGAAGAAAAACCGCATCCGCATCCTCGCCGGCGACCGGGTCACGGTCGAAATGACCCCCTACGACTTGAGCAAGGGTCGGATCAACTTCCGCCACAAGGACGAGCGGGCGGCACCGCCGATGTCACCCCGCCCGCAATATCGCCGTCGGTGATGCTGGTTTCTTGACCACCTCCATTTGTGGTAGCAAAATCTTCTCCGGTTCATCTGAAATGCCGCGTTGCCCGGAAAATGTTTGACATCTCCTGTGTCAACCCCAAATAAGGTGCAGCGCACAACAATCGTAATTGTTACAAAAAGGCTTCAACTTCTCGATGGGTTTTTCTGAACTTGGTCTGTCGCCTGAACTTCTTCAGGCAGTCTCCGACGCCGGCTATACGATCCCCACCCCGATCCAGCAACAAGCGATCCCGCACGTTCGGCGCGGCAGAGATGTGCTCGGTTGCGCCCAGACCGGAACCGGCAAGACGGCGAGCTTTGTTCTGCCGATGATCGATATGCTGGCGGCCGGTCGCGCGCGGGTGCGGATGCCGCGCTCACTGATCCTTGAACCGACGCGTGAGCTCGCGACTCAGGTCGCGGCATCCTTCGAAATCTATGGCAAGCATCATCGCCTGACGATGGCGCTGTTGATCGGCGGTGAAAGCTTTGTCGATCAAGAACGCAAACTCGATCGCGGTGTCGATGTGCTGATCGCCACTCCGGGACGTCTGCTCGACTTGTACGGGCGCGGCAAAATCCTGCTCTCCGATGCGCGTATTCTCGTTATCGACGAGTCGGACCGGATGCTCGACATGGGGTTCATCCCCGACGTCGAGCGCATTGTTGGCCTCCTGCCCGAGCCGCGCCAGACATTGCTCTTTTCCGCAACGATGCCGCCCGAAATCCGCAGGCTGGCCGATGCGTTTCTGCGCACGCCGGTGGAGATCGCGGTGGCACCGCCAGCTTCACCCGCGGCCACCGTCGTGCAATCGCTGGCGGTCGTCCAACCGGAAGACAAGCGTGAAGCGCTACGCCGGCTCATCGGCACCGAAGACGTCAACAATGCGCTGATCTTTTGCAACCGCAAACGCGACGTCGATATCCTGTTCCGCTCGCTAACCCGACACGGCCTCGATGCGGCCGCTCTGCACGGCGACATGTCTCAGCCCAAGCGGACAGAGACGCTGGAGCGGTTCCGGAGGGGAGAGATCCGGCTGCTGGTCGCTAGCGATGTCGCGGCCCGCGGCCTTGATATTGAGGGTTTGAGCCACGTTTTCTGCTTCGACGTGCCGATCCATGCCGAGGATTATGTCCATCGCATCGGCCGGACCGGCCGTGCCGGACGGCTCGGCCGGTCTTTGATGCTGGCTGTACCCGAAGACGGCAGAGCCGTCGCGGCAATCGTCAAACTGATCGGGCGGGACATCCCGATGGTGGTCGTCCCCGGGATCGCGGAGGCAGAGCTTGAGATCGATGAACGCCGGCGACGCGGGTCGCGCGCGGCCGTTCGCTCCGAGCATCGCCCGCATGCGGGCAATGGGGACGCCGTCGGGACACGGGCCAAGGCCGAGCATCGCGCACCCCGCCGGGATCGCAAGCCGGCGGCGCGGCAAGCGCCGTTGGCGACCGGGAATGGGTCAAACGTCGCGCCCTTTCCGCGGGCTGCCGAAGTGCGCAAGACGGGGCAACAGGAACGCCAACGGGAGGAGGGCAGGGTGGTTGGTTTTGGCGATCATCTGCCGGCATTCCTCGCCCGCCGGTCGCGGATCGTCGCCCGCCCCTGAAGGGCCTTTAAGTCTTCGGAGACTAACCGATGAGCGGGGACGATGCGGGCTGGGTGCGGGCTGCTGCTCGTAGCGATTTGGCCGGAGACGAGGTCATTGGAGTAGAGGTTGCCGGCCATTCGATCGCGATCTACGACGCCGACGGCAACCTCTTCGCAACGGATAATATTTGCACTCACGCCTATGCCTGTCTGTCTGACGGCTGGCTCGACGGCGAGGTAATCGAGTGCCCGCTGCATGCCGCGCGTTTTGACATCCGCAGCGGCAAAGTGCTGGATCCGCCGGCGACGAAGGATCTGAAAACATACCCAGTGCGCATTGTCGACGGCGAGATCGAGGTCCGCCTCGATTGACACTGCGTGGGCCGGTGCTGGCCTTGCGCGGAAAACGAGCCTAACCTCGCGGTCGAACAAATCCTCAGGGAGGACCGACCGCGATGCGCACGAGCTTCACCGTCAATGACATGACGATCCATCGGATTGTCGAGCAGGAGGCGGGCTTCACACCGATCTTGGAGTTCCTGCCGAGCTTGAGCCGGGAGCGCTTGGACGAGAACCGATCTTGGATGGAGCCGGCCGCGCTTGATCCTGCCGGTATGGCGGTGCTGTGCTTCCAATCCTATGTCGTCAAGACGCCGCACCACACGATCCTGGTCGACGCCTGCATCGGCAACGACAAATCGTTCCCGCATCGTCCGACCTGGCACCGCAAAACCGATAGCGACTGGATGCAGGCGCTGATGGCGGCCGGCGTGACCGTCGACGACATTGACTTTGTCATGTGCACGCATCTGCACGGCGATCATGTCGGCTGGAACACGCGCATGGAGAACGGCCGCTGGGTCCCCACCTTTCCCAATGCCAAATATCTCTTCTCGAAAAAAGAATACGAGTATTGGGACGGCGTCCATCGCGAGACCCCGCTCGACCCGATGACGGACAGCGTGCTGCCGATCATCGACGCCAAAAAGGCCGAGCTGGTCACCAGCGACCATGCGCTTAACGACCATATCCGGCTGACCCCGACCCCGGGCCATACACCCGATCACTTCGCTGTCTGCGCGGGGCGCGGCGGCGACCAGGCGGTGTTCACCGGCGATCTGATCCACTCGCCGATCCAGGCGCGCTATCCGGACCTCGTGATGCGCGTCGACTACGACCAGAAGCAGGCCTCGACCACTCGGCGCGCCTTTCTCGAACGCTACTGCGACACCAGCACCCTGTGCTGCACGATGCACTTCCCCTCGCCATCCGTCGGGCACATCAAGCGCTGGGGCGACGGCTTCCGCTGCCAGCCGGTCAGCGACTAGGCGACTAGGACCTGATCCGGCCGCGCGCACTCGAGAAGCCCGCTGGGCAGAAGAGGACCGGTCTTCCCCGACAGCAGGGAAAAAATGCCTTTCAGCGCCGAAAAGCGCCCTCTCGTTGTCGAAAACCTCTTGTATATCAGAAGCTTGTGTCTGATTTGGCCGAGCCTGCCGGCAGCGGAATTTGACGGGTCGGCAGGGAATCGGCAGCGGAATTCGGCATCTGGCCCCTTGATTGTTCGTATAGCATAATAGCCTATTTATGAATTGATAATTTGCTACGCCTCTGATATATAGGAGTGCAAAGCTACGCGCCAACCCCGGCGCCACTCCCGGTTCGTATGGCGCAAAAGAGACCGAAGGCCTTGTTGTGTCCCAGCCTGAGACCCGTCATCTATAAACGGAGTGCCGGAGGATGTGCCGCGAGGGGGCGGGTATGATCGGCAGCAGGTTTCAACGGTTCCGGCGGTTCGGCGCGGCGATCGGGGTCATCGTCCTGATCTCGGCGCTGGCGGCCTGCAAGAAGGAAGAGAAGGCCGCGGCACCCGATATCCGGCCGGTGCGCACGGTGACCGTCGAACCGCGCGAAGGCGGCGATACAGTGTCGCTGACCGGCGAGATCCAGCCGCGCTACCAGGCGGATATCGGCTTTAGGGTCAACGGCAAGATCCTCGCACGGCCGGTCGATGTCGGGACGCAGATCAAAAAGGGCGACCTGCTCGCCCGGCTCGACCCGCAGCAATACCGTCAGGATTTCGAGGTCGCCAAAGCCGAGGTCGCGACAGCGGAGGCCGAGGTGACGCGGAGCCAGGCCCAGGAATGGCGCCAGCGCGAGCTCCTCAAGAACGGCAACACGACGCGGGTGCAGTACGATCAATCCCTGAAGACCTTTAAGACCGCGCAGGCTCAGCTTGATGCCGCGCGCGCCCGCCAGGTCCAGGCCAGCGAGAATCTCGACTACACCGATCTCAAAGCCGACAATGACGGGGTCATCAGCGCCATCGGCGCCGATCCCGGGCAGGTGGTCAGCGCCGGCCAGATGGTCGTCAAGCTGGCGCAGCCGGGAGAACGCGAGGCTGTCTTCAACGTCTCCGAGGCGGCCTTCAAGAACCCGCCCCGGAAAGACCCAACCGTCGATGTGAACCTGGTCAGCAATCCCGACATCAAAACGGTAGGCAGGGTCCGCTATATCTCTCCGCAAGCCGATCCCACCACCCGAACCTATACGGTCCGCGTCTCGCTGCCCGACGCGCCGCCCCGGATGCGGCTCGGCGCGAGCGTCGTCGGCAATGTGACCCTGAACGAAGGAAAGGTCGTGGCGATCCCGGGTAGCGCTCTCTTCCAGAAGGACGGGAAACCGGCGGTTTGGCTCGTCACAAAGGACGGCACGGTGCAGCTGAAGCCGATCACCGTGGAGCGCTATCAGGGCGATAATGTCGTGGTCGGCAACGGGCTGGCGCAAGGCGATGTGGTGGTAACGGGCGGCGTGCAAAAACTCCTGCCCGGTCAAAAAGTCCGCCTGATGCAGGCGAATGCCGGGTGATGGCGGGCTTCAACCTCTCCGAATGGGCGATCAATCATCGTTCTTTCGTCTGGTACCTGATGCTGCTGTTCGTCGTCGCCGGGGTCCTGTCCTATGTCGAGCTCGGCCGCGAGGAAGACCCGTCGTTTACGATCAAGACGATGATCGTGCAGACCCAATGGCCGGGGGCGACAATCGACGATACGATGCTGCAGGTGACCGATCGCATCGAAAAGAAACTTCAGGAAACGCCTTGGCTCTACTATCTGAAGAGTTATACCAAGCCCGGTGTGTCGACCATTTATGTGAACGTACTTGATAACACGCCAAAGGAGCAGATACCGGAGATTTGGTATCAGGTTCGCAAGAAGGTAGCCGACATTAAGAATACATTACCCGACGGCGTAGTCGGACCGTACTTCAACGACGAGTTCGGGGACGTCTTCGGTATCATTTACGCATTCACCGCCGATGGGTTTACCCGCCGCGAATTACGGGACTACGTCGAGAATATCCGCACTGAGATCTTCACCGTGAAGAATGCGGCGAAGGTGCAACTACTCGGCGCTCAGGACCAGAAATTCTACCTCGAATTTGACAACCGTCAGCTCGCCGGGCTTGGCGTCACCCACGACCAGATCATCCAGACCCTGCGCGAGCAGAACGCCGTGACACCCTCCGGCGTCGTCCAGACCGATCGGGAGAAATTCGCCGTTCGGGTTTCCGGCTCGTTCAACTCGATCGAAGATCTGAAGCGCATCAATCTCTTTGCCAACGGCAAGTTTTTCCGGCTCGCCGATGTGGCGACGATCAAGGAGGGCTATGCCGATCCGCCGCAGCCGATGTTCCGCTTCGACGGCGAGCCGGCGATCGGCCTCGCCATCTCGATGGCTCAAGGCGGCAACAACGTCGTCTTCGGCGAGGCCGTGGCGCACAAGATGGCGGAGATTACCCGCAATCTGCCGATCGGGATCGAGTCCCATCTCGTCGCCGACCAATCGGTTGTCGTCGAGGAGGCCGTGGGCGGCTTCACCAAGGCACTCTGGGAAGCCATCGCGATCGTCTTGGCCGTTAGTTTCTTGAGCCTCGGCTTACGCGCCGGCGTGGTCGTCGCCTGTTCGATCCCGCTCGTGCTCGGCATGGTCTTTGTCTACATGGAATTTTCCGGCATCAGCCTGCAGCGGATCTCGCTCGGTGCGCTGATCATCGCGCTTGGCCTCCTCGTCGACGACGCAATGATCACGATCGAGATGATGGTCAGTCAGCTTGAGGCCGGCGTCGATCGCGAGCATGCGGCCACGCATGCCTGGGTGACGACTGCGTTTCCGATGCTGACCGGCACCCTCGTTACGGTTGCCGGCTTTGTGCCGATCGGCTTCGCCAAAAGCGGCGCCGGGGAATATTGTTACTCGCTGTTCGCAGTCATCGGCGTGGCCCTCCTGGCCTCATGGATCGTCGCAGTCGTGTTCGCACCAGTGATCGGCGTCACGATCCTGCCGAAGGCGATGAAGAAGCATGACGGCGGGCACGGTGAACCGGGCCGTTTCATGAGGATCTTCCGGGCGGTGCTCGTCTTCTCTATGCGTGCCCGCTGGCTGATCATCGCTGGCACGATCGGATTCTTTGTCCTTTCGCTCTACGGCTACGGGTTTATCCAGCAGCAGTTCTTCCCCGCCTCGGACCGGCTGGAGCTGGTCGTCGATCTCACCCTTCCGCAGGATGCCTCGATTTACGCCACCGAGCACGAGGTCGAACGGTTCGAGGCGCTGATGAAGAGCGACCCCAACATCGAACGCTACAGCTTCTATGTCGGGCAAGGGGCCGTCCGCTTCTATCTGCCGCTGAACGTTCAGCTCACCAACGACTTCTTTGCCGAGGCCATTGTCGTCACCAAGAGCATCGAGGCGCGCGAGATCGTCCGCGCCCGGCTGCAAAAGGCGCTCGACAGCGATTTCGCCAGTCTCAATTCCAGGATCTCCGCGCTCGAGCTCGGGCCGCCGGTCGGCTGGCCATTGCAATACCGCGTCAGCGGCACGGATCCGGAGGGTACGCGAGATGCCGCGTTTCTCGTCGCGCAAACCATGGGGCAAAACCAGAATACCCGACTGATCAATTTCGATTGGAACGAGCCGATGAAGAGCTTGCGGGTCCAGGTCGATCAGGACCGGGTTCGCCAGCTCGGCGTCAGCTCCAAATCGCTCGCCGAGGCGCTCAACGCGGTCACCACCGGAATGGTCGTCACCCAGGTTCGGGACTCGATTTATCTGACCGATTTGGTGGCTCGGTCACCCGACGAGCAACGCGAGTCGCTGCAGACGTTGAGAAACCTGCAAGTCGCACTTGATAATGGGCAGACGATCCCGCTGAGCCACGTTGCGACGGTTCGATACGGGCTCGAACAGCCGGTGATCTGGCGGCGCGATCTCCTGCCTACAATCACCGTTCAAGCCGAGGTCGTTCCCGGCATCGAGGCAAAAACCGTGAACACGCAACTGGCGCCGGCCATCGCCGAATTGGCCCTGAAGCTTCCGCCCGGTTACTCGATCGAAGCTGGCGGCACCGTCGAAGAGAGCGCCAAAGGTCTGCGCTCGATCGCCGTCATCTTCCCGATGATGATCTTCCTGATGCTGACCATCCTGATGGTCCAGCTGCAAAGCTTCCAGAAGATGTTTCTGGTGATCAGCGTGGCGCCGCTGGGGCTGATCGGCGTCGTCGCGGCGCTGTTGCCCACCGGGACCCCGATGGGCTTCGTCGCGATCCTCGGCATCATCGCGCTGAGCGGCATGATCATCCGCAATTCGGTGATCCTGATCGATCAGATCGACATGGATATGGCCAGAGGCCTACACCCCTGGGACGCGGTAATCGACGCGACGACCAACCGCTTTCGGCCGATCGTGCTGACCGCCGCCGCCGCCTCGCTCGGCATGATCCCGATCGCCTCGGAAGTCTTCTGGGGGCCGATGGCCTACGCGATCATCGGCGGCCTGTTCGTCGCGACCCTGCTGACCCTGCTCTTCCTGCCGGCGCTCTATGTCGCCTGGTTCCGGGTAAAGGAGCCACGAAAAGAGCCCGAACCGGGCCTCGGAGCAGGGATGCCCGCCGCTGCTAATAGGGCGTAACTGCGAGGTCGTGGATACGAGATCTACTTGCTGTGATTGACAAGCAAGCGCGAAAATAAAACAGCTCAGTAAGTCAACGGAACGCGACCCAGGTCGTCGGCTTCAGAAACGAGCCTGAACTCGTCCTTTGGAAAGGCAACGCCAATGTTCAAGCCTCAGATTTTTATGGGCCGGCTTGATCGCCTCGAGCGTCGCGAGCTGCGACAAGCCAGCGCCGCCGAACTCGCAGGCGCGGCCTGTCCGGGGAGTCGCCGTCGAGGTCTTCGTTGTTTGGGGGCCGTAATGGCGAGCCGTCGTGAGCCTACGGAGCGGCTTAAGGCCGCGTCCGCTCTTGTGTGGCTGGGTCTGGCTCTGCTCGTGACCGGCGCGGCACTCGCCGGCGAGACCTCGCCCCTTCCACCTGAAATCCGGCCCGTCCGAACCGCCGTCGCCACCGCCCGCGCCGAGGGCGAACCGGTGTCCCTCACCGGCCATATCCGGGCGCGCACCGAGCAAAGCCTTGCCTTCCGCATCGACGGCCGGGTGATCGCGCGCCATGTCGATATCGGGCAGACCGTCAAACCGGGCGAGCTGGTAGCCGAACTCGACCCGCAGCCGAAGCAGGATGCGTTGCGCGCCGCGCAGGCCAAGTATGCCTCGGCGCAGGCGGCCCTTCACGAAGCCGCCAACAACCTGGAGCGCCAGCGGACACTGGTTGCCCAGGGTTGGTCCACCCGGGTGAAGTTCGACGACGCGCAGAAGACGTTCCTCGCTGCGAAAGCCGACGTCGATGCCACTGCAGCCGACTTGCACGCCGCCGAGGACCAGCTCGGCTACACGAAATTGCTGGCGGATTCCTCCGGCCCGGTGACCGCGAAGGGCGCCGAGGCCGGCGAGGTCGTGAAGGCCGGCCAGATGGTCGTAACCATCGCGCTCGATAACGGCGCTGACGCGGTGTTCGACGTGCCGGCCAGCCTGATGCGCAAGGTATCGCCCGACGCGGAAATCAGCATCGCGCTGACCGACGATCCCGCGATCCGCACGGTCGGCCGGGTGCGGGAGACGGCACCGCAAGCCGACCCGGTGACCCGCAGCTACCGGGCCAAGGTCGGGCTGACCGAGCGGCCGGAACCCATGCGGCTCGGTGCAACGGTCACCGGGCAGGCGACCATGCGGGCGCCGGGCGGCATTGAGCTACCGGCCACGGCTCTGACCAGTGTGGACAACAAGCCTGCCGTCTGGGTGGTCGATCCCCAGAGCCAAAAGGTCTCGCTGCGCCCCGTTCAGCTGCAACGCCAGGACTCTGCCGGCATCGTCGTGACGGACGGGCTGCAAGGCGGCGAATTGGTCGTGACCGCCGGCGTGCACGCCTTGCGGCCTGGCCAGAAGGTTCGCCTGCTTGGGGATGCGCAGTGACCGGCTTCAACCTGTCCGCCTGGGCGATCGCGCACCGTTCGATTGTATATTTCCTGATGGCGGCGCTCGTTGTCCTCGGCATCGCCTCCTACCTGCGACTGGGGCGCAACGAAGACCCCGTCTTCACCACCAAGATTATGGTGGTGCAGGCGCAATGGCCGGGCGCGACGCTGCACGATACGCTTCTCCAGGTCACCGAGCGGATCGAGCGCAAGCTGCAGGAGACCCCTAACCTCGACTACGTGAAGAGCTTTACCAGGGCGGGTCAATCGACCGTCTTCGTCTATCTGAAAGGATCCACCGGCCCGAAAGCGGTGGCGGACACCTGGTACCAGGTCCGCAAGAAGGTGAAGGACATCGAGCTGACGCTGCCGTCGGGGGTGATCGGTCCTGTCGCCGACGACGAGTTCGGCGATACCTACGGCATCGTTTATGGCTTTACCGCGGACGGCTTCAGCAATCGCGAGTTGCGCGATTACGTGGAGGATATTCGCTCGCAGCTGCTGCAGGTGCCCGATGTCTCCAAAGTCAACCTGATCGGCGCCCAGCCCGAGCGAATCTACATTCAGTTCTCGCCCGCCAAACTGGCCGGCTACGGTCTCACCCCCGCCTCGCTGGCGGCGGCGCTGCAGGCGCAGAACATCGTGGTCCCGTCCGGTACCATCACCACCGACGCGGAAGCCATCAAGCTGCGGGTCAGCGGCGCGTTAAAGTCGGAAAAGGACATCCTCGCCGTCAACTTCGCTGTCGGCGACCGGATCATCCGGCTGGCCGATATCGCCGAGGTGCGGCGGGAGGACAAGGATCCGCCCGACCCGATCTTCCGCGTCAACGGCAAGCCCGCGCTGGGCCTATCGATTTCGATGCGCGACGGCGGCGACGTGCTCGCGCTGGGCGAGCACATCCATCAGACCATGGATGAGCTGAAGGCCGACCTGCCGATCGGCATCGAACCGGTCATGGTCGCCAACCAGCCGGATACGGTCAGCCGTTCTATCGACGAATTCATGGAAGCGCTATGGGAGGCGATTGCGATCGTCCTCGCGGTGAGCATCGTGAGCCTCGGCCTGCGCGCCGGCTCCATCGTCATCGTCTCGATCCCGCTGGTGCTGGCGATCGTCTTCGCGGCGATGGAAGGCCTCGGCATCGACCTTCAGCGCATCTCGCTCGGCGCCCTGATCATCTCACTGGGGCTGCTGGTCGATGACGCCATGATCACCATCGAGAGCATGGTCACTCGCCTGGAACGCGGCGACAACAAGGAGCAAGCCGCGGTCTTCGCATATCAGTCTACCGCTATGCCTCGGCTCACCGGAACGCTGGTCACAATCGCCGGGTTCCTGCCCGTGGGCTTCGCCCGCAGCGACGCCGGCGAGTACACGTTCTCTCTGTTCGCCGTGGTGGCCCTGGCACTGCTGGCCTCCTGGGTGGTCTCCGGTATCTTCGCCCCGGTTGTCGGCTTGGCGCTGCTCCGTCCGCCCAAGGAGCCGCATGGCGAGACCCTGGGTGCGCCGATGCGCCTGTTCCGGCGCTGCCTGGTGGCGGCGATGCGGGCCAAATGGATCACGATCGCGATCACGGTCTGTCTGTTCGCCGCGGCGCTGGCCGGCACCCGCTTGGTGCCGGAGCAGTTCTTCCCGTCCTCCGATCGCTCCGAGCTGCTGGTTGATTTGAAGCTGCAGGACAACGCCTCGATCCTGGCGACGCGCGAGGCGGCCGAGGCATTCGACAAAGTGCTCGCCGCCGACCCGGACATCGAACGTTTCTCGACCTATGTCGGCCAGGGCGCCATCCGCTTCTACCTGCCGCTCGACGTTGCGCTGGCGAACAACTTCTTCGCCCAGTCGGTCGTGGTGACAAAGGGGCTCGAGCAGCGCGAGCAGGTGCGCGCGCGGCTTGAACAGGTGCTGGCGACGCGCTTCCCGCAGGTAGTCGCGCGGGTCTATCCGCTGGAGCTTGGCCCGCCCGTGGGTTGGCCGGTGAAGTACCGCGTGATCGGGCCGGACCCGCAGCGCGCGCGCGCCATCGCCCTGCAGGTGGCCGATCTGCTCGGGGCAGCCGCGGGCGTGCGCAACGTCAACTTCGATTGGGTTGAGCCGGCGCGGGTCATGCGCATCCAAATCGACCAGGACCAGGCAAGGCAACTCGGCCTCAGTTCGCAGGACGTGGCAACGGCGCTGAACGGCGTCGTCACCGGCACCACTGTGACGCAGGTGCGCGATAGCATCTACCTGATCGACGTGGTCGCGCGCGCCGAACAGGCGCAGCGGACGTCGCTCGAATCACTCCGCTCGCTGCAAATCTCGTTGTCCAACGGGCGGGTGGTGCCATTGCGGCAGATCGCCAGCTTCGACTACACGCAGGAATATCCGATCGTCTGGCGGCGCAACCGCGTCCCGACCCTGACCGTGCAGGCCGATGTCATGCCGGGCGTGCTGCCAGCGACCGCGGTGCATGCAGCGCAGCCAGCGATCGACAAGCTCGCGGCGACCCTGCCGCGCGGCTACCGGATCGAGACGGGCGGCTCGGTCGAGGAGAGCGGCAAGTCGAAGGCTTCGGTGATAGCCGTCGTGCCGGTGATGATCCTGGTGGTGCTGGTCATCCTGATCTTCCAGTTGAAGAGCTTCCAGCGCGTCGTGCTGGTGCTGAGCGTGGCGCCGCTCGGCATCATCGGCGCTGTAGCAGCCTTGCTGCTCGCACAGGCGCCGCTCGGCTTCGTCGCGATCCTCGGCATCTTGGCGCTGAGCGGCATGATCGCACGGAATTCGGTCATCCTGATCGACCAGATCGAGCACGAACGAGCGGCGGGCCAGCATCCGTGGGACGCGGTCGTCATCGCCGCGATCCACCGAACCCGCCCGATCCTGCTCACCGCGTCCGCCGCCACGCTCGGAATGGTCCCGATCGCGCCGACAGTGTTCTGGGGCCCGATGGCGTTTGCAATCATCGGCGGCCTGACCGTGGCGACGGTGCTGACCCTGATCTTCCTGCCCGCCCTGTATGTCGCCTGGTTCCGGATCAAGGAGCCGCGCAAGGAGCCCGAGCCGGGCCTCGGAGCGGGGGTGCCCGCGTTCGCCAGGTAGCGCATCGAGGGGTTAAACGGAACCCTGCTTGTCGATCATGCGCTGGGGCGCCGGCAGCTTTGGCGGCGATCCCAGCGGCATCAAGACACCGCGCACCGTCACCCCATAAAGATCGGCTTCGTGGCCGATCTTGTGGCATCGGCCGATCGCCCAAAATTCGTTAATCTCAGTCCACTGAATCTGGCTTAGCCCCAAATCACGGGCCATTGCCAGCGCTTCCGTTTCTGCGGCTTCTCTCGTCCAATGGAGCCTGTCTTTGTCCCATGCGGCGCCAAATATGTCGGCGACCCCAACAGGGTAAACCACAGCGAGCCAGACCCGCCGTTCGGATATGGCGACATCAGGCGCTGTTCTTTGCGATTGTTCGTCAGACATGAGCCGCATCCCCAGGAACCGACCCACCAGAACGTAATTTCGATCCCGATGCCAGCCAATATCGGCTTTGTTTAAGCTCGGTCGTGTTCGTGGGCTCACTCATCGATGATCGTTCCCGTTTTCCGTCTGATCGTAGAGCGCCTTGAAGATACACCTCGTCGCCGAACAAGAATGCGGCTCACAGACAAGACTGCGAGAATTCGCCGCGCCGCGTGATCTCCGCGACCGGATATGTCTTGGAGCGGATTGCGGCGATGAACTGCGGCTCCTGTCAACGGCGGACCACGCAGCGGGCCTGCAACTCCTGTTCTCGCTGGACCGCGACGACGTCGATATGACGCTCGAGGCTAGCTTCGCGATGGCGGGCCTTTATGGTGGACCCGCAAACGATGACCGCCGAGACTGTTGATGACGGGCTTGGCTTGCCGCCGCATAGGATGGGACGCGGTGGCGCCGAGGAGGGAGAGGAGAGTTGTATGCGACCTCGCTCACGATGCTGCCTGCTGGCTGGGCTTGCGGGCTGCTTTATCCTGTCCGCGGCGGCGCAGGCCCAGGTCATGCCATTCCGTGGAACCTTGGGCGCCGCACTCTCACCTCAGGACAGCCAGCTGTTGTTCGAGAGCATAGCGCGGCTGAATGCCGCCGAGCCCGCAAAGGTCGGGCGCTCGGAGGGGTGGAGCAATCCGCAAACGAGTAGCTCCGGCACCTCCACCATACTCCGGGTCTTCCACTCGGGTGGCATGGTTTGCCACGGGTTGCGGCATCACATCATGATCGCCGGACAGCAACCCGGTCGCGACTATCGCCTCACCTGGTGCCGCACGTCGACCGGGGAATGGAAGAGCAAGGGTTGACCGTCGGCGCATGCAGTCGCCAAACGGGGTGTGACGACGGGGAAGCCAGCTGCTGGGAAGCCGGGTAGGTGGCGGCCCTCTATGTCTCGCCTGCTGTGTTGGGAGCCGTAGCAAGAGGCTGGGGTGGGCCTAGGAGCCGAGATACCTGCTGTTACCAAATAATAGGCACAGCAGCGATACCGCGACTACCAGGCCGGCGGCTGGTAGTAGGCTGGTGGGTAGCAATAATAAGGTGGGTAATAGCAAGAGGGTGAGTAGGTCGATGCCGCGGCGGCGCCGGCCGCGGCACCAACCGCGACCCCGGCTGCGGCACCGTATCCGACGCCCGGGCGGTACACCGTGTCGCCGCCGTAAACCGGGCCGCGGACGGCGGTTCCGCCATAGGGGCCGCGAGCGGCGCCCGCACCCGAAGGAGTGCGAACGGCGGCGGCACCGGAAGGGGTGCGGACGGCGGCCCCACCCATCGGACCGCGATACGCGGCCCCGCCGCGCGGCCCCGACACCGCTCCCCAGCCGAACGCATCCGGTACCGCCAATAACGTCAAGAGGGCAGTCATGCAGACGATCGTCACCCGTTTCACCGGTTGTGTCCTCGCTGTTTGGGCGCCGGCTCCTTAGCTTCAGCTACCCTTTCATCTCCCCACGGCAGCTGAAAGATGGGGTATGACGGGTAGGAACGGAAGGAGAAAGCGATGGTGTTGACGCCTTCTTGTCACGCCCGGCCGGCAAACCTCATTCGGGACCCTCCGACGCCAGCGGTGTTCGGATAATGTCGAGAGAGCACTCAGGCCGACGATGGCCGCGTGCGCATTCCGGCTACCGGTGAAGGCAACTGCGCGCCGAGGCATGACGTTCAGAACCACGATAACGCTCGCTGTATTAGCCTTCATCACGGCACTAGCGGCATGTCTGATAGTCATCCAGATTCTGACCTTTCGCGCGGCTGCGGAGGCGGCGGCGTCTGCCTCCATGGATGCCGCCAGCGCAAACGCGCTCGGGCGCCTGGAGGCTGAGCTGTCGGAAGTGGGCTCCCTCATTCGCGTGTTGTCGACGGGTCCCTTCCTTGCCGAGTCGGATGATCGGAGCGAGGTCGGGGCCGATGTCGGGCTGATCAAGACCGCTCTGGACGAACTGCCGCAGGCGGACGGCCTTTATGTCGGCTACGACAATGGCTGTTGGCTGCAAGTGCGGCGCGTCGATGACTTGGATCCGGCGCAACGCCGGAGGCTGGAGGCGCCCCCCGGCGCGATCTACAACCTTAACCTGGTCCGTCCGACCGCGAGTGGCGCATTGCCGATGCGGCGGATTTTCGAAAACCGGCGGGGCGACAAGATCGAGCAGATCGATCTCTGGGACTACGGTTACGACGCACGAAAACGATCCTGGTACCGCGACACCTTGCAGGCCGGGCAGCCTCTGGTTTCGTCGCCCTACCTCTCGTTCAGTCTCGCCACGCCGATGATCACCCTGAGCGCACCACTGCAAGGTAAAGTGCGCGGTGTGATCGCCGCCGACGTCAAGCTCGACAAGTTTAGCGATTTCGTCGACGCGCAGCGGCCGGGAAAGCACGGGGCGGCAATAATTTTCGACTCGGCCGGCATGCTCATCGCCCATCCGGACTTTGCGCGGTTCGCTGACTACGCGATGACGCATCCCTCCCACCCGCAGCTCCCCACCATCAGGGAAATCCGAAGCGGGATAGTGGCGCAGGTGATCCGGCATTGGGACGGCAGCGACCGCGATGAAGGAGTCGTCCGCGACGAACACGGTGACGATCATTTTTTTCGGTTGCGGAAATTTTCACTGGGTCACGGATACGACGGCTACTTGCTGTTGCTCGCAGATGAAAACGATTTTGTCGAGAACGTGCGGCAGTTGCAGATCAAAGGGATAATCCTCGCCTTTATCGCCGGCGGCTGCTTCGTTCCCGGAGTCTGGATCTTTGGCAGCCGGATGTCGGGCTCGCTCAAACGCCTAACCGCTCAGGCGGGCGGGCTTCGAACGCTTGCGGCGCCAGACGACGCGCGGATCAGCTCCCGTATCACGGAGATCGACGAGCTCGGGGGCACAATGGCGGTCGCCCGCCGCGCTGTCTGGTCATTCGCCCACTTTGTTCCAAAGGATATCGTCAAAGGAATTATCGATGGTTCCATTTCGACCGAGCTTGGCGGGGTGAGGCAGGAAGTAACCATACTGTTCACCGATGTCCGCAATTACACCGGTATTGCCGAGAAGGCCGATCCGGACATTCTTATGCGCCAGACGTCGCGCCATTTCGCTGCGCTGACCGAAGCTTTTCTCGCTGAGGGCGGGACCGTCGATAAATTCATCGGAGATGCGGTTATGGTGTTTTGGAACGCTCCGCATTTGCAGCCCGATCATGCCGAGCGCGCCTGTCGTGCCGCTCTTTCGGCAAAAAAAGCCAGCGAGGCGCTCAACGCGCAATTTGAAGCTGAGGGACTGCCGCCTTTCTTCACGAGGCTCGGTGTCCATCTCGGCGATGCCGTGGTCGGAAATGTCGGATCGGCGGACCGGATGGAATATACGGTGCTGGGCAGCAGCGTGAACCTGGCGTCTCGCCTCGAGGGCCTGAACAAGGAGTACGGGACCGGCATCCTTGTCAGCGAGGCCCTTCGAAATCGGGTCGAGCATTGCTTCTGCTTTAGGGCCATGGGGTCGGTCATCGCTAAGGGGATGACGACCGAAACCCGCGTCTACGAACTGACGGCGGCGCGGGGCTGAACCCCGCCCTTCACGACTTGGAGCTGTCTATTCGGCCCCGCCGGCGAACAGCCCCAGCTACTCTCCTCACCGTTCGTAACACTTAACGTGGCGGGTTCGGGGGACGGCCTTGGCTTCCGGACTGATAACCCGCCTGGTAAGCGGACGCCTGTCCCCTTCTGGCTTGATCATAGATGAGGCCGCCAGCCAGTCCTGCGGCGGCGCCGATGCCGGCGCCGAGCCCGGCATTCCCGGCGATGGCGCCAATGATTGCGCCGCCGCCGGCGCCAATCGCGGTGCCGGATAGCGCGCGTTGCTGTGTCGGGTTCATGTCCGCGCAGCCGGCGAGCGGCATTGCGACCACGACCGCCGCCAGAATCAGCCTTCTCATCGTGCCCTCCGCCTCTTGGGGGCCTCTGCCGGACATGGAAATTTTCCGGCAAGGTAGATGAACATGCCGTCGATCGCCGGCATATCGAGCCTTGCAGGTTGTTCGTTTGCCCAGGCGACAAAGGCGGTCAACTCGGATCCCCTGGGTGGGCGGGGCGCAGGAAGACAGAACAGTTTGCGCACGCCTTTTTGGCTTTCATGCGCCTCTTCGACGATCACCGCTCCCTCGGCAAAGCCGTGACAGAAATTTACGGCCGCGGTCATCAGCGGATCGCCTTTGTCCGCAGAACAGATGGCGATTAGATCGCGCACCGTATTGGGTGGGAACTGGGATTCGGTTACCGCCGCCGAAGCCGCCGTCGCGCCACCGAACACCAGCACCGCGCCGAAAAGTAGGCTCCTCGATCTCATCGAACTCGTCCCCCACGCAGCTCTCGCCATCGATTAGCCGATAGTGGGCTGAACCGTCAATGCAGCGCGCCACGACCCACGATGTAAAAATTAACAGAACTGCAACATGGCGCGTTTTCGTGGCAGATTTGTTGGGCTTTAGATCCTCTTCCACCGCGCGTTGATTTCGACCAATGTTGCATGTCACAATGATGCTGGCGTGACGGCGTTTGGTCCCTCTGTTAACTCGAATGCTGGCGGCGGTCAGGCAGGTGCCCCAGCGTCTGGATCAAGCCTTGCTCGATGGCGCGCGCGACCACTCCTTGATGACGGCGCTCATATCGCCGAGAATCGCGCTATGAGATGTACGGTATAGTCAGGGCTTTGCCGGGTCTGGTGGCACGTCGGACCGTCTTCAACTTGAAGTCGCTCTTCAAGGAGCTATCGTCCGCGGCTGATGACGGTGCCCGGCATTGGACCCATCATCTCGATGGTAACGCCCGCGCTCCAAACCATGTCGCGCCGGGGCAAGCTAAGCCCGCTTCCACGACGCGTCGTACACACAACCGCCGACTACCCTGCCCGCGAGCACATTTTGGGCATTGATCTGCCCCTCGAACCTCTGGCCCGCCCCACTTGACATGACCAGGGCACCTTGTGGCGTCACGTATCCTTGGAACTTGAGGATGCTGAAATCGAGCTGAGCGAGACCGTTGGCGATGGTCAAATTTGGCGCATTATTGTAATTTGGACAATTCGGCGACTCCCCTGGCGCTCGCAGAGTTTCGCCCGCGCTCACGTTCCGTATGGGACCACCGATCCACGTCCCATCGAAGGCGGTCGTTGTGTTGGCGGGCGAACCAGTGGCGTATCTGGCCGGCGTGATTGGCGTTCCCGCCGCCGGTGCTGCGGGCGGAGGTTGCTGCGTGGCGCAAGCACCGATTGCCAGAACGGACGCACATAGCAAGATGAAACGCTTCATCTGATTTTCCTCCTTTCACCAAGCATCGCGTTGAGAAATGTAGGGAGTAGTCAGGGGTTTGCCGGGGCTTCGTCCCTAGAGCTACTCCCATAGAGTTACTGCACCGCAACAGAGTTACTGCACCGCAACCGTGACGTCTGTGTTCCAGGTGATGTCGACCTTGTCGCCAACCTTGACCTTATCGAGCACGGTCGGATCGACGATGTGTCGACTGTATTTCCATCCGTTCGGACCAGTGAAGGTGATCGACGATGCGTTCTTGTCGATCGCGTCGATAGTCGCGGTCATCGTTCTCTGCACAGCTGCCGTGCCCCCAGGCCGCGCCCCCTGCCCCGCGGTGGTCGTTCCGGTCTGCGTATCGACAGGTGCCTCGCCCGGCGGCTTCAGTCTCGCTGCGACGTTGTTGTTAAACGTGATCGACACCTTGTCCCCGACCTTGAGCTCATCGAACCGCTGCGCGCCTGCGGGCACGTCGACCGTCTCGAAACTGCCATCGGCTTTCTTGATGTTCACCATGCGTTTGGCATGATCGATGGTTGCCACGGTGCCCGAAAGGGTGACGGTCTGTGTCGGGAGCTGTCTGACCTCCTGCGCCCAGCTGGGCAGGGAAAGAGCCAAGACCAGCCCGGACGCGCCTAAGATTGCGTTTACTCGCCTCATGTACTTTCTCCTTTGGGTCGTATAATCTGGAGCGTTTAAGGGGCAAAGCTCGCCCGCGCTTAAAGCCTAAACAGCGGGGTTTGCCGGCGGCTATGCAGAAATGACGGATTTTACGGGTTGATGAACCGCGCTGCTGGAGCACGTTGCAGGGTGGTCAGCGGAGTCTCGTTGAAGGCCGCTCGGTAGGCCGCCTCGAAACGTCCCAGCTCTGTAAAACCGAAACCGCGGACAAGCTCCAAGAGGTTTGCCCCGTCGGGACCGGCGTCACGCAAAGCGACACGTGTTCGGCTCAACCGGCGCAACAGCACATACCGGATCGGGCTCATGCCAAGGAATTCGGCGCAACACGAGCGCAGTGTCCGCTCGGTCACCCCAATCAGCGCGCACAACTCGGTCATGTTCAGAGGCTCGCTGAGATGCTCCGCCAACACCGTCTCGAACCTAATCATGATGCTGGCGTGACGGCGTTTGATCGCGCCGTCAGTTCGAGCGCTGGCCGCGGTCAGGCAGGCGACCAGCGTCTGGATCAAACCTTGCTCGATGGCGCGCGCGACCTCCGTATGCGCCAGCAATCTGGGCTTTGTCTCAGCGAGGCGGCAGACTTGCGCATGCAGGCGCCGCAGGCGCGCCACATCGCGCGGGGAGGGACGCAGGATTTTTCCCTCCGATGGCAAAGAAAAGGGCTGTCCGGAAAGAGCCCAGCCATATTTTTCGAGCTGCAGCGGATCCAGTGCTATCACGTTCCACACGAAGGAGCCAGGCGTCGACTGGTGCCGCCGCTCGCCGCGGCCGTGGAACACGATCTCGCCCGGCCGCAATTCCGTTCCGCCCCATACCGGCAGTGGCCCGGAATGCGCCGGAAACGTCACGAAAGAAAGCTGCGGCCTTAGACAAACATAGGCAACCCGCGAAGAGTCTTCCTCGCACCGCAACACCTGCAAATCGTGCAGCTCCGCCCAGGTCAAGCGGGCTTTGAACTTGGGGCTTATCGCAATGATAATCTCGATTTGTGCCTGACTCAGGCTCGCCTCGTAGTGATGGGGTTCGAGGAACAAGCGTGTGCCGCTTCCCGGCATTCGTCTCTCTGAAAAATCGAAGAGCCAAAATGCAGGCCGAGCATTTCGGCAAAAAATAAGGATAGATCGCCCAATCCCGGTGCCTATGCAGATTTAATAGATTTCCATGCCGGCGCGATGATTTCGGCCAGTTCTGAGTCTTCGGCAGGGCGACGCAGTGCCGCCGAGGGCGCTTCGCCGAATAGTGATCGGTAGGCGACCGCAAAGCGGCCCAATTCCCAGAAGCCATGATCGGTGGCGATCTCGGTCACGGTCGTCTTCTCTGCGTCCGCGATCCGCAAAGCTCGGCGCACCAGATGCATCCGCCGCAGCCACAGATAATATTTTGGGCTCATGCCGAGATAATCCTGGCAGCAGTCCCGCAGCGTCGTATAGGAAGCGCCAACCGTCGCGCAAAGCTGCGGCATATAAAGCGGCCTGTCGGGGGTGGACGTCAGGACCTTCTCCAGACGCCGCATGACCATCGCGCGGTGCCGATGGACATTGCGCGCATCGTCTGAATGGCCCTCGGTCTGGCACAAGACCATTGCTTCGACCAGAGCCTCCTCGATCGCTCGTGCTACCTCCGGGTTCGCGAGGATGTCGGGAGCGGTCTTCGCCAGATGGCCCGCCGCTTCATGCAGCTGCAACAGCCGGGACGCAACTGGCGCAGGGGGGCTGGTCCATTGAGGGAACAAGGGTAGCGTCAATGGGCGCCCGATGATGGCCTCGCTAACATCGGCGAGGTCCTCGGACGTCAGCGACATGGTACCCCACCCGCAGGCCGCAGAGGATCGGAGGTAGTATGGCCCGTGGGATCCGATCACTGTAATTTGATCCTGCGATCTTTCGATTCCGCTGACCTGCATCGTCGGCTGATCGGGATCGGTTGCGAACAGGATCACCGACCGCTTACCGCTCGGCGTTATCCTCATGATCCGAGGCAGGCTCTCGTCGAAGCGGTACATCCACAGGCGGTGCAGGTCGATGCGCGTCGATTCCGCGCGGAATTCGCCACGCTTTGTAACAACTCCCTCGATCTGCAGATTTCGAATTCCCGAGAAATACGCATCGGGATCGGCAAATGTGCGGATAGCACTGGAAGGCATCCCCACCCCCGGTGATAAGGGTCTGTAGGCGCAGTCTACCACGCAGTCTACCACGCAGTCTACGCGGGTGCTTGATCTGGATCAATCGCCAAATAAAATTTGAAATTCGCTGCAAGAGGTTACAGAGTGTAATTGACTCATCTTGGGCCAACGAATTTTGTGCGGTGCGAAAAGCTCGCACCAGCGGTAACAGTAAGTCGTTGAATTTGACGCCGCCTGACGCCGCCACCACCACGACGCTGCACCAGTACCAAAGGCGCGCCGTTTCCGGCACCGATCCCAGCAGCAGATCGGCCCCCCATCCCGCCCCCGTCCAGATGTCGGGGGACCCAATGCGTGCATGGCGACGAATGGTGGTCGAAGGCTGCGGGCTCTATCCGGTGATGAACGAACTGTGTCCGCATCTCGATCATTGCGGCGACCAGATCGGCGCCGATACGGCGGACTTCACGGATGCAGAGCATGGGTGCGCTGGCTCAGACCAAGTACGGATTGCGATTTTTACGACCGCCTTTTAGAAGCTTTCGGTATTCTGGGCGCGTGTCGAGCGGTCGAGAAACCCGTTCGGAATGAGAGCCCGGCAGAAATGCCATGCGAAGAGACGTTGAGGCACGAATGCGCGGGCGATCTGAGATCTTATCCCGAGTTTTTCGGCAGGGTGAGACGGGATATTTTCAACCCGGGGAGACCCTGATCGAAGCTGGCGAGTTGCCGCGATATGTCTATCAGCTACGGACCGGACTCGCCTATCAATCGTTCTGTTTTCCGGAAGGGCGGCGGGCGATCGTCGATGTATTCGCTCCGGGAAACGTTGTTGGTCTCGAAACAATCCTGTCGCTCCGCGCGAGCGGCACCGTCGCCGCTGCGGGTCTGGTCAAGTACCTGGCCGTCGACACGGCCTCACTGCACCAACTGATGGAAAACCGAGAGATTTCCCTGTGCTTCACCTCGCTTCTCGTTGAGAACCGCCGGCGCTCCGAAGAGTTGACGGCTCGGATCGCCCGTCTCGAGGCACCAGAGCGCGTTGCCGCGATGCTGGTCGATCTGTATGACCGGCTGCGGCGCCGCAGATTGATCGCACGCTCCACATTCAATTTGCACCTGACGCAGAAGCAGATCGGCGATCACCTCGGCCTCACCGCCGAGCACGTCAACCGCGTGTTGCGCTGGTTGGCCCGCGAAGACATCGCCTTTGTTGAGCGTTACGTGGTGATCATCCGGGACATGCCCCGACTGCGAAGACTAGCGCGGGGCGAGGAAGCGGTTGAGACCCGACGAACCAAGCCGATCAGCGACCACATGCCGTCAAGCCGGCGGGAAGTGGCGGGCACTTCGGGGCTCTGAGGTGCAAATTTGTGAAAAATGCATAGGCAACACGGCTCCAAGACGCTCTTCTTTCAGATGCGTCGCCCGGCCGCTGCTGTCGCGCGCCGAACCGTTAAACCGCCGCCGCTACAAATCGGGAGCCACCCATGAAAAGCGCCAAGATATCGGCAATCATTCTTGCAGTCGCAGCGGCAGGAATGGCGGGCACGCCGGTCGCTCGCGCCGATGAAGCGCAAGCCAGAAGCTTGCTCAAGGCCATGTCCGACTATCTCGCGGCGCAGAAGACGATATCCTTCGACTACGACACCGATCTCGAAATCGTCAGCAAACAGCAGCAGAAGATCGGGTTGGCAAGTTCCGGCACCGTGACTCTCGAGCGCCCTGACAAGCTTCGCGCAACGCGCACGGGCGGATTTGCGAATGTCGAGATGGTCTTTGATGGGAAAACCCTCAGCCTGCTCGGCAAGAACGCCAACCTGTATGCTCAGATCGAAGCGCCCGGCACGATCGATCATTTGGTCGACGAGTTGCGGGACAAATACCACAGGCCCGTTCCGGCGGCGGATCTGCTGATGTCGGATCCTTATAAGGAGCTGATGCCGCCGGTCACCGACGTGAAGGACCTTGGAAGCGGTGTGATCCGCGGCGTGGAATGCGATCACCTTGCCTTCAGGACCAAAGATGTCGATTGGCAGATCTGGATCGCGCAAGGAGCCCGACCCTATCCCTGCCGCTATGTCATTACGAGCAAGAAGGTCAAAGGATCGCCGCAATACACCCTCGATATCATGGCATGGAAAGCAGGCGGCGAGGTCGCCCCCGATGGTTTCAAACTGGAGGCTCCGCCAGGCGCCCAGAAATTGACGCCCGGGCAAATCCCCGATCTCGACGACATTCCCAGCCTTTTCAAGGCGAAAGGAGCAAAGTGACCATGTTCAAGCGCATCGGTGTTCTGTTGCTGGCTGTAATCATCTGGTCGTTTTGCCTGGAACTCGGCGAACAATTCGCAATTCCGGGCTTGCCGGGCTTCATCTCCACCGCAGAGGCCGTCGTCGGCCGCCCCCTAACGCCGATGAGTGCCGCCGGCGTCGCCCGACGGACCTCGCGTCGCTGTGCAGCAGGGGCTTACTGCTAGGCCTATCGCGTCCGATGTACTGTCGGCCCACCGCAATGGGCGCGGCTTGGCCCGACATTACTGCTAGCACTCCCCGGTTCGCCGATCGGCTGGAGGCCTGGGGCGCGGCGCTTCTGTTCGGCGTGTTCGCGTTGTTGCCGCTCGATAGCGCTTCCTCCCTCTGCGGTGCGCTGGCGCGCCGCATCGGCCCTTTTCTCGGCGTCTCCAAATATGCTCGGCGCAACATCCGCCGCATCTTTCCCGAGCTTTCCGAGACCGAGATCTCGCGTATTGCCGCCGGCATGTGGGACAATCTCGGCCGGGTCGTGGCCGAATACCCGCATCTTCGGAAAATCCGCGTCTTTGAACCGGGTGGGCCCGTCGAGGTGCACGGGCTCGAACACGTGGATCGGGCGGTCGCGGTCGGGCGACGGATGATTTTCTTCTCCGGCCATATCGCCAATTGGGAAATCGGCATGCTTGCCGGGGTCCAGTACGGGATCTCGGTCGCGCAGATCTACCGCGCCGCCAACAATCCGCTGGTGGACCGCATGATCGCGCAATTCCGCGGTGATCACGACGCATTCATTCCGAAGGGCGCAAGAGGCGCGCGGCGCGCGATCACCGCGCTACGCCGTGGTACGCATCTAGCATTGCTCGCGGACCAGAAAATGAATGACGGCATCCCGGTGCCGTTCTTTGGCCGCCCGGCGATGACCGCGCCTGCCCTCGCAGTTTTGGCGCTCCGCTTCGACTGTGACGTGCTGCCGCTGCGGGTCGAGCGGCTCGATGGCGCACGCTTCCGAGTCACGGTCTTCCCGCCCTTGCCCTTGCCGCGCAGCGGCGAACGTCATGCCGACGCTGCAGCGCTGATGGCCGAGGTGAATGCAACCTTGGAGGCGTGGATCCGCGATCGCCCCGAGCAATGGCTATGGGTGCACCGGCGCTGGCCGGACTAGCTGGCGCTATCTCAATCGTATCTATGCGGCAGATCTGGACCAGAGAAATACGGGTGGCAACCCAGCAGCACCTCACCATGGCCGACGCAAGCTCCCTCGGCTTCGGTTGATCCGGGTCAGCGCCAGATTATAACGCCAAATTACAACTCCGAATCGATACTTTGTGTCCCATCCGCCAACCCGATCAGTCGGTCTGATGAATTATCTGGCTAGATCCGAACACTGCCGTTTAGGCGGACAAAATTTGGCCGCGAAAAATTCACAGAACTGCAACATATCGCGTTTCGTGGCGGATTTGCTGGGCTTTAGATCTTCTTCCATCGCGCATTGATTTGGATCAATGTTGCGCCGCACAAAGCCTATCATTAATTTGTCTGCACCCACAGGAACGGGAGGCCACTATGAATTCCCAAACCGAGAAAAACAAACTGGACGAATCTACTGTTGCGTTATCGCAGCTGCCGTTTTTCGCTGCCGCGAATAGTGCCGTCGAATATTGGGTTGATGCTTGGCAGCGCTCTATCTTATTTCTGGATGTGCTGCGCCAGCGAGGCAATAATTGTGCGGAGCACAATGCCCGCAAGGCGCCGAACGTGTTGAGCTTTGATGTCGAGCTGGTTCTCGATGGCCGCTCGTTGCCGCGGCCGGTGAATTACGCGTTGGTGCGGATCATCCCGCCCAAGGGCATCTCGACCGACCCGGGCAAGCGGCCGTTCATGGTTTTCGACCCGCGCGCCGGGCATGGTCCGGGCATTGGCGGCATGAAGCACGACAGCGAAATCGGGGTGGCGCTTGCCGCCGGCCATCCGTGCTATTTCGTCGGCTTTCTGCCTGATCCGGTGCCCGGTCAGACGATCGAGGATGTGTGCGAAGCGGAGGCCCGTTTTGTCGCGGAGGTCGTCAAACGACACTCTAACGCCGAGGGTAAGCCTTGTCTGATCGGCAACTGCCAGGCCGGCTGGCAGATTATGATGATGAGTGCGATCCACCCGGAAAAGGTCGGCCCGATCATGCTGGCAGGATCGCCGCTTTCCTATTGGGCAGGCGTGCATGGCAAGAACCCGATGCGCTATCTCGGTGGGTTGCTGGGCGGAACCTGGCTGACCTCGCTGGCGGGCGATCTCGGCAATGGCATCTTCGACGGCGCCAATCTGGTAGCGAACTTCGAGTCGCTGCACCCCGACAACACCTATTGGAAGAAGATCTACAACGTCTATTCAAAGGTAGACACTGAGCCGCCGCGCTTTCTCGAATTCGAGAAGTGGTGGGGCAGCCCGGTATTGCTGAACGCCGAGGAGATGCAGTCGATCGCCGACCAGCTGTTCGTCGGCAACAAGCTCGTCTCGGGCGAATTGCGCAGCTCCGACGGAACACGCGTTGACCTGCGCAATATCAAATCGCCGATCATCGTGTTCTGCTCATGGGGTGACGACATTACGCCACCGCAGCAGGCACTGCACTGGATACTCGATCTCTACGATCATGAAGACGAGCTCGTCAAAGCCGGTCAGACGATCGTCTATTGCCTGCATCAGAGCATTGGCCATCTCGGCATTTTCGTCTCCGGCAAGGTGGCGACAAAGGAGCACGAGGAATTTGCCACTGCCATGGACATGATCGATTTGATGCCGCCCGGTCTGTACGAGGCGGTGATCGCGGGGCTCGACGAAACTGTCGAAAACCCCGAGCTGGTGCAGGGTGGTTATCTTTTCAGTCTCGAGACCCGCACCCTCGACGACATCCGCAAGATCGGCGGCAACAGCCCCGAGGACGACCTTGCCTTCGCTACGGCCGCCCGGATTTCGGAAATCACCCAGGGCATGTACAGCACGCTGATGCGGCCGGCAGTGCGAGCCATGGTGACGGAAAAGAGCGCGGAGCTGATGCGGAGCACTCATCCAAACCGCATGCGCTTCGAAATGTTCGCCGACGCGAACCCGCTGATGCGGCCGGTGGCGGATTGGGCCGATGCGGTGCGCGGCAACCGCCGTCCGGTGAGCCCGAACAATCCGTTGCTCGCCTTCGAGCGCATGATGTCGGACATGATCTCGAATGGGCTCGAAATGTGGGGCAAGGCGCGCGACGCCGCGACGGAGGCGTTCTTCTTCAATTCCTACAGTTCGCCGGCTGTGCAGGCCATGGTCGGCATGCGCGCCGAGGAAGCCGCGGTGAGCCGCCGCATCGGGCGCGATGTGGCGCGCGAGGCCGCGGCCAAAGAGGCGGCCGTCCGGCTCGAGCAGCAGATCGATCAGGGCGGGCTGATCGAGGCGGCCGTACGCGTCTTGATCTATGTGCGCCTGCCGGAGGGCAAGGTCGACGAGCGCGGATTTGCTGCCTTGAAGCAGATCAGCGCCGAGCTGCCGGCTGCCAAGCGCATCGGGCTGGCCCGGTTCAAGGAGATCGTCAAGGAGCAGTACCTGATCCTGCTGCTGGACGCGGAGCGGGCGATTGCCGCACTGCCAAAACTCTTGCCCGAGGATCGTCGGGAATGGGACAGCGCGCTCGCCATGGTGCGCCGGGTGCTCGCGTCCCGCGGCAGCCTGCCGGAGGAAGGTAGCCGGAGGCTGGCGCGGATCGAGGCGCTGTTCGCCAGCCCGCCTCCGAAGACGGCGGCTCGGGAGCGGCAGCGCGAATTGGCCGAGGATTGAGCGCTGTCATGGAGCCGAAACCCCTCCGATCGCATGAGCGATACGAGCGGCTCTTGCGCAACGCGCAAAATCTGCCTCCCGTGACGACCGCCGTTGCCCACCCTTGTGACGAGGTCTCGCTCAAGGGGGCGGTGGAGGCGGCAAGGCTCGGCCTGATCGCACCGATCCTCGTCGGGCCGCCCGACCGTGTTCGCGATGTCGCCGAGCGGGCGGGGCTCGACATATCGGGCTTCCCGCTGATGGAATCGGCGCATAGCCACGATTCCGCCGAGAAGGCTGTCGCGCTCGTCCGCGAGGGCAAGGCCGAGGCCCTGATGAAGGGCAGCCTGCATACGGACGAGCTGATGGGCGCGGTAGTCGCGCGCGACACGGGCATTCGTACGGCCCGCCGCATCAGCCATTGCTTTGTGATGGACGTTCCCGGCCACAACGACCCGCTGATCGTCACCGACGCCGCAGTCAACATCCTGCCCGATTTGGCAGCCAAGGTCGACATCGTGCAGAACGCGATCGATCTCGGACACGCGTTGCTATTCGAGGAGGTGCGGGTGGCGATCCTGTCGGCGATGGAGACGGTCAACCCCAAAGTGCCGTCGACGGTCGAGGCCGCGGCACTGTGCAAGATGGCCGATCGCGGTCAGATCACCGGCGGGGTGATCGACGGCCCGCTGGCGCTCGACAACGCGATCAGCGAGGAGGCGGCGGCGATCAAGCACATCGTCTCGCCGGTCGCCGGACGGGCAAATGTCCTGGTGGTGCCGGATCTCGAAGCCGGCAACATGCTGGCCAAGAGCCTGTCCTTTCTCGCCGGTGCGGACGCCGCCGGCATCGTCCTTGGCGCGCGCGTGCCGATCATTCTGACGAGCCGGGCCGACACGGTCCTCACCCGCCTCGCATCCTGCGCCGTCGCGAGCCTGGTGGCCGACGCCCGCCGGCAAAGCGCCGCCGCGGCGATCCGCTGACGGAGGCGCAGACATGCCGCCGGAGTTGACCCGTTCCGCGATCCTCGAGGGGCAAAAGGCGCTGATCATCGGCGTCGCGAACGACCGGTCGATCGCCTGGGGATGCGCTCAGCAGATGCATCGGTCCGGCGCCGAGATCGCCATGACCTATCTCAACGATCGTGCGCGCCCTCATGTCGAGCCATTGGCGACGGCAGTCGAAGCGCCGCTGTTTCTGCCGCTGGAGGTGCGCGATACGGCGCAGGTCGACGCGCTGTTCGAGGCGATCGCGGCAAAGTGGGGTCGGCTCGACATCCTCGTCCACTCGATCGCCTTCGCCCCGCGGGAGGCGCTGGCCGGGCGGGTCACCGACTGCCCGCGCGACGGCTTTCTGACCGCGATGGACGTCTCGTGCTGGTCATTACTCGATCTGACGCGGCGCGCCGAGAAGCTGATGACATCAGGAGGAACGATCTTCGCGATGAGCTATCACGGCGCCAACGAGGTCATCGAGAATTACGGGATCATGGGGCCGGTCAAGGCCGCACTCGAATTGGCGGTGCGCTATCTGGCCGCCGAGCTCGGCCCCAAGGGCATCCGCGTGCACGCCGTCAGCCCCGGCCCGCTCGCGACCCGTGCGGCCTCGGGCATCCCCGATTTCGACGCGCTGATGGCGCGGGTGGCGGAGCGCGCGCCGGCCCGTCGGCTGGTCACCATCGAGGAAGTCGGTGCGGCCTGCGTTTTCCTCGCAAGTTCCTACGCCGGCGCGATGACCGGCGACACGGTTTACATCGACGGCGGCTACCACATCCTGGGGTGAGACCAGGATAGGGACGTTGCCATCTTGGCAACACGATCGCGGCGTATGCTGGCTTAGTTCTGGTCCACTGACGAAGATGGAAGCGATGCCGCTACCTTTCCGCTACCAATCCCCTGCCGGACGCCAAAAATTCCGCTGTCGGTCCAGGCCCCACTGGAATCGCAAGATATTGACGAAGCGGACGTTTTTGATTCAAAGGGAGCGAATTTTGGAGGCGGGAGCGGATTTTTCCCCTGCTATCAGAGAAATCCAGAGAGGGAGGGCCTCGGCATGACGGCAGCTACGGAGCCGCTGGTCGGGGTGATCAACGCCGGCTCCTCTTCGGTAAAGTTCAGTTTCTACGAGGGCGAGCGGCGGATTCTCAGCGGGCAGGTCGATGGGATCGGCGCGCGTCCTTCCGCGAGTGCCGCAGGGCCCGGCGGCGAAAAGCTCGCGCCCCCGGATCTCGGCTCGGAGCCGGCCACCGTGCCGAGCGAGGTATTGCCGACCATCCTGCCCTGGGCAAGGGAGCGGCTCGGCGACCGGCGACTCGCGGCGCTCGGCCACCGGGTGGTCCATGGCGGCCTGCGCTACTCGCGGCCCGCCCGGGTCACTCCGGAACTGCTGGGCGAACTCGAGGCTTTGGTGCCGCTCGCACCATTGCATGAGCCGCACAATTTGGCACCGATCAAGATGGCGATGAGGCTCAATCCCGAATTGCCGCAAGTCGCCTGCTTCGACACCGCTTTCCACCGGACGGCACCCGAAGTCGATCAAGCCTTTGCGCTGCCCTACTCGTTTTATGAGGAGGGGATACGGCGCTACGGCTTCCACGGCCTGTCCTACGAATACATCGCCTCGGTATTGCCGCAGCGGGCGCCCCAAATCGCCAATGGTCGCGTCGTCGTCGCCCATCTCGGCAATGGCTGCTCGGCTTGCGCGATGCGGGACCGCGTGTCGATGGCGACGACGATGGGGTTCACGGCGCTCGACGGATTGCCGATGGGCACCCGCTGCGGCGAGCTCGATGCCGGCGTCGTACTGCACTTAATCCAGCAGAGAGGGATGTCGCCGGAGGATTTGGTCGACCTCCTCTATAGGCGCTCGGGCATGCTGGGGCTGTCCGGTGTTTCCTCGGATTTCCGCGAGCTCCTGGCCAGTGACAATCCGCGGGCGCGCTTCGCCGTCGAGCTCTTTTGCAATCACGTCGCCCGCCACATCGCCTCGCTCGCAGCGGTGCTCGGCGGGCTCGACGGCATCGTGTTCACCGCCGGGGTCGGTGAAAATGCGGCCCCGGTAAGGGGCGCGATCTGCCGGGCATGCGCCTGGCTCGGAGTGGAATTGGACGAGGAGGCCAATCAACAACACAAGGATCGCATCACCACATCGCAGAGCCGTGTCGCCGCTTATGTGATAAAAACCGACGAAAATCTGATGATCGCCCGCCATGCACGGGCGCTGGTGGGCGGCTGATACTGACAGAATGGAGGGAAAGCTGATGTCATCCGATCGCGGCACAACTCAAGCCGGCGGCACGGGAGTCGGGACATTTTCGGCCGCCGATCTCAAGCGTCGCATGGCGGAGCGCGAGTCGGCAAAGGCGGCCGAGGAATTGGCTCGGATGCGCGAGCAGGAGGAAAAGCAGAAGGCGGTGATGGAGGAATTCCACAAGCCGCCCGCCAGGACACCCGACCAGGTGATGCAGCTCGTCACGAACCTCGTTAACCATGCGGCCGAGGCCGGACAGACCGAAGTGCAGGTTTACCGTTTTCCCAACCAGCTGTGCAGCGATCGCGGCCGAAGGATCAATAACTCGCAGCCCGATTGGGAGAAGACTTTGGAAGGCCGGCCGAAGTTGGCCTACGAATTCTGGCACGACCACCTGCGGCCACTCGGCTTCGGGCTGAAGGCTGAGGTGGTCGAGTATCCCGGCGGAATGCCCGGTGACATCGGCTTCTTCCTTACCTGGAAGTAGAAGAACGCGCACCCACCGAGCGGGCGGCGGTCACGCCATGCGCGATGACGCTGAGCAGGACCGTCCAGCCGGGCGCGACCATAGTCGTGTCATTACCGCGCAGCACCCAAGTCAGCAGCGCCAACGCCTTGCCTAAATGCTCGGCGCCGCCCAACAACTCCTCCTTGTGCCGCACGCCGAGACGCTCACCAACAGCCCGCCGACAAGGCATGCGATAAACTCGCTGCCGCCCATCGCCTGCGCCGCTGCAAGCCAGGCGGCTGCGAGTGCCCCATCGGGATTTCCACCCAGTGCTCGCTGATCCAGCCGTGCCGCTCGGCAAAGCGCAGCATCAAGGTAGTCAACCAGGTCAGCGCCAGGCCGAGGATCAGGCCGATGCCGATGTTCTTCCGCAACCACCCCGGCGGCATGACTGATGGCTGCGCCCTCGATGTGGGTGCCGACCGCCAGTCCGAGCAGGAGTACGATGATCGGCACACAGATGCCGTCGTCGAGACCGCTTTCGAGGTTGAGCGCCCCGCCCATGACCGCCGGTACCGTCGCGTTTGTTACGACCGCGTTGCCGGGCGCCGCATCCGTGAACGAACCTCTCTGAGACGGCCGAGCGGCTTCAATCGCGGCGCGCGGGTTAACGAGCCTTGATCTAAGTCACTTCCCGCCGTTAAATCGGCCTTTCTAATATCCTTCTTTGACAGCGAGAGTGTCATGCCGAACGCAAAGAGTGATCCCGTTGCAAGCAGCGAAAGGCTGAAACGTAAGGAATATGAACGGGAACTTGCCCGGTTGCATGCCGAGTTCGTCAAGCTCCAGCTATGGGTGGTGCATGAGGGGCGTAAGGTCTGCATCATCTTCGAGGGGCGTGACGGGGCGGGCAAGGGCGGCACGATCAAGGCCATGACCGAGCGGGTGAGCCCGCGCATCTTCCGGATCGTGGCGCTCCCGGCGCCGACCGAGCGTGAAAAATCGCAGATGTACGCCCAACGCTACATTCCGCATCTCCCAGCCGCGGGGGAGATCGTGATCTTCGACCGCAGCTGGTACAACCGCGCCGGCGTCGAACGCGTGCTGGGGTTCTGCACCGAGGAGGAAGTCAAACACTTTTTGGAGGTGGTGCCCCTGTTCGAAAAGATCGTCGTCGAATCCGGAGTCATTCTCCTGAAATATTGGCTGGAGGTCAGCCCCGAGGAGCAGAGGAAACGGCTCGAGTCGCGCATCGATGACGGGCGCAAGATCTGGAAGCTGTCGGACATGGACCTCAAGTCGTACTCACGGTGGTACGATTACTCGCGGGCGCGCGACGAGATGTTCCTTGCCAGCGATACGTCATGGGCACCGTGGTACGTCGTTCACTCCGACGATAAAAGGCGGGCGCGGCTCAACGCCCTTACACATATCCTGAGCCGGATTCCCTACGAAGGGCTGAAGCGCGAAAAGGTCGAGCTGCCCAAGAGGCAGCACCGAGGTGACTACAAGGACCCCGACTACCCGTTCAGGGTTATCCCCGAGCCCTTCTGAGCTGCCACGCTCTGCCGTGCCGAGACAGCCGATAGCGGTACCGGACCGCCGGCGCATCTCCCTCGCCATCGGCGAGGGCCGCAAATCGTTTCGTTCCTGGCAGGACCGGATCAGAGATCCGAGCCTGACGGTGCTGCTGGTCCTAGAGATATGTCTCGTCTTTGTCGCTGCACCGCTGGCAGCGCAAGGATTGTCAGGCGCCCGACCGATCGTTGAGACATTAGTCCTGGCGATGCTGATGATCGTTGTCGTGCTATCCCGTCGGCGGGGTGCAATCGTGGCGATCCTGCTGGGACTGGCCGCCGATTTGGCGAGCCTCTCGTTTGGAGCGGAATGGTCACCGATCACTGCGAGCTTGCTTCACCGCGGCGGAAATGCGTTGACCTTCTTGGCGCTGACCTGGGTTGTGGCGCATGCTGTCTATGCTCCCGGTCGCATTACCTTCCATCGCCTTCAAGGCGCTGCCGTCATTTATCTCAACCTCGCGACGATCTTCGCCGCGGTCTTCAGCCTGATCTGGGACTTGAACTCTATGGCCTTCGCCAACCTTCCCGCTCCGACAGGCGGTCCGGATGAACTCGCCACGATGCTGTACTTCAGCCTCACCACTCTGACCACAACAGGCTTCGGCGACATTGTGCCGGTCGATCCGTTCGCCCGCAGCATGGCGAACCTGGAGTTCGATCCTCGGGCAGTTCTACCTCGCGATCACGGTCGCCCGCCTGGTCACGCTCGAACTCGAAGACCGCCGCCGTCGCTGATGGGAGCCGCGTCATTGGAATGACTTGAATGTCGAAGCCGGGCTATCGAACTCGCTGAAGCGGAAATGAACAAGCGTGGCCTCGCGGTCCACGGACGGCCCGAGCCAAGGGGCTCTATGAAAAGCCCTACTTCCGAACATCGCTCGCGTTGCCAACGAAGAAACTGTTCACCTCACGTCAACCCTCGAGCATTGCCGCCACCTTCGACTGACAACAACGCTCGGTGTCGGCGGTCAACTCGAGGAGCCGAAGGGGCCCAATTTCTTAAACTTCAATATCGGCGCCAGCGCGTCGGAGAATCCCACCTTCAGCATCTCGCCTCTTTCAGGCGAATAGCAAGCGGGTTGCCACCCGTTCCGAGGGCGCCAGGGAGAGGCAACGGAAAGAGAACAGTCTTCGGTCGACATCCTGATTCCGGGCCGTTTCCCTCTCCCTCGTTTAGCACCATCCTCGCCTTGATGTTCGTCGTGCTCAGTGGGTGGTGCGTCGTACGTCGGATCGACTGCGACTTTGCTTGTCGCGCCTTCCGGCAAACGGGAGGGTCGGCGACGCGGCTGTGGTCACCGGTGGGACGGGACCGCCCGCGGATCGATCTGCACGGTCGCGGTCATCCCGGCCGCGAGAACTACACCCTCCGGTACCTCGTCGATGTGGATGCGCACCGGGATGCGCTGCGCCAGGCGCACCCAAGTAAAGATCGGGTTGACCGTGGCGAGCCCTTGCCCGTTGGGCTGCGCGTTCGCCACATTGATGCCGCGGGCGATGCTGCCGACATGGCCGCGAATGATGTGGCTGTAGCCCATCAGCTTGATGCTGGCCGGGTCCCCCACCTGTATCGGCTCGAGATTGGTCTCCTCGAAATAGCCGTCGATCCAGAACGAGTCGTCATCGACGAGCGAGATTATGTTCTCGCCGACAGTGGCGTAATCGCCGAGCTGAGCCAATAAGTTGGTCACCCAGCCGTTGACCGGCGAGTGGATCTGCGTGCGCTCGAGGTTGACCCGCGCCTGATCGAGATTGGCGACGGCCTGCTGATATTGGGCCTGGGCGGCGACCGCGCTGCTCACATAAGTCTGTTTCTCTTCGATCGTTGCGGCAAGGTCGGTCAACTGCTGCCGGCGTTTTGCCTCTCTCTCGGCGTTCTGCGCGCTGGCCTGGGCCTGCTGCACCGCCGCCTCGTTGAGGCTGACCGCAATCTTGTAGTTGGTCGGGTCGACGACCATCAGCAGGTCGCCCTTGTGCACAAACTGGTTGTCGGCGACTGGCAATTCGACGATGCGCCCGGCGACCTCCGGCGCCATCGTCACGACATAGGCGCGCACCGTGCCGTCGCGCGTCCATGGCGCTCCCATATAGGCGTCCCACATCGCCCGACCGAGCACGACGGCGACCGCGATCACTGCCAGAGTAATCAGCAGGGGAAAAATACCAAACCGGCGCCGGCGTGTGGCGGGTAGCGTCGGTGTCGGCTCCAGCAGCCGGGCCGCCGCCGAACTCTCGTCCTCGACCTCACGCCTCGCCTTGGTGTCGATGCCGGACATCGCGAATTCATCGCGCCGCGAGGGCCAGTACCATGGTCGAGAGCACAATCATGTAAACGGCAAACACGAAAGCGGCCGGGTGCCAGACATGGCGCAGCAAGCCGAAACGGGCGACAAACCGCCGCAACCCGACCGTCACCACCCAGGCGGCAACCATCATCACCGAAATCGGCGCCACATAGACGCCGAACAGGTTGAGCTCGGTGAACCTCACTCGGGCGCTCCTGCGTCGAAGTAAACGATATGTTGGGCGAGCGCCTCCGACATCGCAAGGATGCTGCCCCGAGCCCGCAGGGCTGCGATGTCCGGGCGAGCGGCAAGCATCTCGTCGAGCCGAGCGAGACGGGTGGTCGCGATCGCAATTGCGCCTCTCGCCAAGGGCTCGAGCGCGGCCTCGACCTCGGAGGCCAGATCCATTCGATGAGCAATGCGGCGAAGCTGGATGATCTCGGTCCCGACGGAGAGTGCGGCCAACATCTGCGACCGTTGCAACGGTTGGGCCTCGTCCGGCAATGCCCACAGCCGGCCATACATACGGCCCTCCCAATCTTCGGGCATCCGCGGGATCCGATCCGTCGCGAGGCTGTGCAGATCGCGCAAAGTCAGTGCCAGCAACCGGCGCGTCCGAAATGCGGGTGACAGCGGCGGGATCAAGCGAAACGACGACGCTGCGGCGCCTACGCCGAGCACGATCGCCAACGAGGCGTTGTAAAATTGTTGAGTGTCGTAGCTCATCTGATTGGCGGGGGCGAGCAACGGCACGAAATTTGCCGCCATCGCGGTAAACATTGCGGTCTGCCACGGCTGGGCCATCCCTGCCCCGGCAGGCACCAGAACAAGGCCGATTGCGAGGCTGAAGGCGGCAAATGTCTCCAACTTCGGCAGCACTGCGAATGCGACGATCGCAGCCAAAGCGGCGGCGAGGCTCGTCCCTATCATAAAACTTTTGGCGGTAGCGTAAGCCTGGTCGGCTCGCGGCGCGAACAGGATGACCCCGATCGCGGCAAAAGTGATGGCTGCCGCGCCATTCGGCCATGCGGTAACGACCCAGAAAAGCTCGGCGGCGCCGATGACGATGAAGGCGCGGCCGGCATTAATGAGAGAGGGCAGCCAATCGGGCACACGAAGCCGGAGGCCGCCGCGCCAGGGAACCCGCCGAGCAGGATCGGCGACGAGTAGGGCCAGCCCGTTCAGCGCGCGCGCAGTGCCCGCCAGCACCTCGGCCGTTTGGTCAGTGAGCAGCCGCAGCGACGGCGTGCTTGCCGGCAACGCCATCAGCCGTCGTACCGCCGCCTCGCAGATCAGGCTCAGACCGACGGGATCTGCAATCCAGCGCGCTGGCTCGCCCTGCTCCGGCACGGATCGCAGTTCCGCGGGCATGCCTTGCAGAATAGCATCCGCTTCCTGCCGAGCCCGGTCGACCGAGAGGCTCCCTAAGTGCACAGCTACCGCGCGCCAGCTCGCCAAAGCCGAAAACAAACCATCAACGGCCGTCTGCAACACCGGTGAGTGATAACGCAGTTGCGAGGACTCGCCGATGGCCTCGTCGATCACTGGGTCGAGCGCGATGACGCGCCGGGCGAGCTCGCGTCTCACCGACTGAGTATCGTCGAAATTGGCTCCGGCCGCCGTCAACGTGGCGGTGTATCGGCCGGCGATTTGGCTCGAAATGGCTGCAAACAGCGTGGCCAGCCGGCGTCGCGCACCGCCGAAATCCGTTCCGGCGAGAACAACACCGGCGGAGACGATGCCGATGCCGATCTCGCTGACGCGGTAGATCGCGAGCATAAAGGCCTCGCCGTTCGGGCCACCGGTTGCGCCGAACTGGTCGCTCGCAATGATCGCGGCGGTATAGCCGGCGAGAGCGGCGGCATAGGCCGCGAAATTTCTTAGAAGAGTGGCGACGAGAGCGCATAGGGCGCCCCACAACGCCAGCCCCACGAGAAACGGTGCGCGGTGCTGCAGAAAACACGCCGTCAGCACCACTATGGCGACCGCCCCGATGATGGTGCCGATCATGCGGAACCAGCCCTTGCGCAGCGACGCTCCGAGATGAGGCTGACAGACGATGGCCGCCGTCGCGCCGGCCCAGTATGCGTTGTCGAGCTCGAGCCAGAACGCGACATAGAGCGCGAGGCAAACCGAAGCCCACAGCCTCAGGCCGAAAAGCAGACTTTGGGATATCGCGAGCATGCGAGCGACTTTGGCGTTCGTGTCCGGCGACGGCAATGTCCTCTTCCAGCCGGTCAGCGTCCGCTACGAAGGAGGCGCGAAGACCCTACCCAAACCGCGGTTTAGCCGATCTGGCGGCGTCCTGAGCATCGCCTCGTCGCACCGCCCTGCGCCATCGCCTTCTGCGCCACGCCGTCGTCATCCAAATCGACGCACTGCCGACCAGGAATTATTCAGCCGTTGACACCTCGCCGCGATGGCTCATTTTCGTTTCCGAATGCTTCATATTTTACGGCGTGGGGGATAGTCGGTACCGCCGTGTTAATCTACACCGTTGCGGTGTGTTGGATCTTCCGCGGCAAGGTTAGGGGCTCCCACTAAACACGATCCTTCGGCCTGATCAGTCCGAACCTGCAGTGCGAGCAACTGGGGGAGGAGCGAAACGCATGACGCAGACGAGTGCCGGTACCGCCCACTGCAATGGATCTCACGGCTCCTGGATGGATCTACCTTCGCATTGCCCCGGGCAGATCCGCCGTGACGTTTCCGTGACTATGGGAAGACACTGCCATGACTGACCCACACACCGCGCTTGTGCCATTCGACGCCGTCCTCTTTGATCTCGATGGTGTGCTCACTTCGACCGCCAAGATCCATGCTGCCTGCTGGAAGTCGATGTTCGACGATTTTCTGAGAAAGCACGCCGACCGCAATCGACAGCCTTTCACTCCGTTCGACATCGAGAGCGACTACCGGCCTTACGTCGACGGCAAGCCGCGCTACGAAGGCGTGCGCAGCTTTCTCGAATCGCGGAATATCCAGTTGCCGTACGGCGGCCCCGCCGACGATCCGGGCATCGAGAGCGTGTGCGGTCTCGGCAATCGCAAGGATGAACTGGTCAAGCAGGCGATCGCCGCGGGCGAGGTGGAAGCCTACCCCGGATCGGTCGCTCTCGCTCGCAAGCTGCGCGAGAGAAAGATGCTGATGGCGGTCGTCTCGTCGAGCAACAACTGCAAGGAGGTTCTGGAGGTCGTCGGGCTCGCGGACTTCTTCGCCGCTCGCGTCGACGGGATCGTGGCCACCGAACAGGGTCTTCACGGCAAACCCGCTCCCGATACCTACCTGCATGCCGCCCGCGCTCTCGATGTTCCTCCCGAGAAAGCCGTTGTCGTCGAAGATGCCCTGGCCGGCGTCGAGGCTGGGCATGCCGGCGGTTTCGGCTTGGTGGTCGGCGTCGATCGTGGCGGCGCCGGCGCCGAGCTGCGGCAACACGGCGCCGACATCGTCGTCACCGACCTGGCCGAGCTGATTCCAGAGTGATCCATTGCGAGGCTCCACCCGATGCTCCGACGCGAACCCGTACTTCCGCCCGAGGATATCTATCCGATTGACGACTGGTGCTTGGTCGAATGTCGGCTCAACCTCAAGGCGATTGCCCAGACCGAAACGGTCTTCGCCACGGCCAATGGTTACCTTGGCATGCGCGGCTCCTTCGAGGAAGGCAGCCCGGCATCCCAGCACGGTACCTTCATCAATGGCTTCTACGAAGCCTGGCCCATTCCCTATGGCGAGTCGGCGTTCGGCTTCGCCACGCACGGCCAGACCATCGTCAACGTCCCCGACGGCAAGATCATCCGTCTCTACGTCGACGACGAGCCCTTCGACCTCGAGAGCGCCTTCGTCCAGCGCTTCGAGCGCGCCCTGGACATGCAGAACGGCACGCTCGACCGCGAGGTTCTCTGGGAGACTCCCGCAGGCAGGCAGATCCTGGTCCAGTCCCGGCGGCTGGTCTCCTTTCATGAGAAGCACGTAGCGGCCATCTCCTATCGCATCACGGTGGTGAACGCCCGGGCTTCGCTTGTGCTCTCCTCGGAAGTCGTCGATCATCCACCGCCGCCGCCACCAGGATGACGATCCACGCCTCGGTCGTCAGGTCGGTGAAGTCCTGCTGCCGCAGACTTCAGTTTGTTCGGAGCAGCGTATGCTGTTCTCCTTCATAACGCGGAACAGCGGCATGGGGCTGTGCTGCGGCGTCGATCACACGCTCGACACCTCGTGTGCCTTCACCGTCAACATCACCTGTGCAAACGGCACCGGGCAAGTTGTCTTCGATGTCGACGCCGAACCGGGCCAGCCGATTCACCTGATTAAGTACATCACCTACCACACCTCACGTTCCGACAAGACCGGCGAGCTTGAGGCGCGCGCAGCGCGGACGCTGAATCGCGTGCGGAAACACGGTTTCGACCAGCTGGTTAAGGACCAGCGTGCCTACCTCGATGAATTCTGGGAGCGCAGCGACATCCAGGGGGGCCGTACGCATCCACGAGCCCAACAAAGCATTCGGTGGAACCTGTTCCAGCTCCTGCAGGCGGCCGGCCGAGCCGATTATGCCGGAGTGCCGGCCAAGGGGCTGACCGGTCAGACCTACGACGGGCACTACTTTTGGGACATGGAGATGTACATTCTACCGTTCCTGATCTACACGGCGCCGCGCCTGGCCAGGAACTTGCTCCGCTTTCGTTACAGCATCCTCGACAAGGCGCGCGCCCGCGCTGGCGAGCTGAATCAGAAAGGTGCCCTGTTCCCTTGGCGCACGATTAACGGCGAGGAGGCGTCGGCCAATTACGCCGCGGGCACCGCGCAATACCACATCAACGCCGCGATCGCCCACGGCATCATCAAGTACGTGCAGATCAGCGGTGATCAGACTTTCATGGAAGAGTGTGGCGCCGAGATCCTGATCGAAACCGCGCGTCTGTGGTTCGGCTTGGGCTTCTTCTCTGAGCGAAGAGACGGCCGCTTCTGCATCCACGGCGTCACCGGTCCGGACGAGTACACCACCGTCGTCAACAACAACACCTATACGAACCTGATGGCGCGGGAGAACCTGCGCAATGCAGCTCTCGCCGTGGAGCAGCTGCAGTCCTCAAATCCACAGGCCTACCGGATCGTTGCCAATCGAACCGGGCTCGATCTATCCGAAGTGAACGACTGGAACCACGCCGCTGTGCTGATGTACGTCCCGTTCGACGAGCGGCTCGGCATCCACCCGCAGGACGACACCTTTCTCGAGCACCCAATCTGGGATTTCGACCACACGCCTACCGAGAAGTATCCATTATTGCTGCACTTTCACCCGCTGGTGATCTATCGCTACCAGGTCATCAAACAAGCCGACGTGGTGCTGGCCATGTTCCTGCATGGCCGCGAATTCAGTCTCGAACAAAAGCGGCGCAACTTCGACTACTATGACCCTCTGACCACCGGCAACTCGTCGTTGTCAGCGTGCATCCAAAGCATTGTCGCCGCAGAGATCGGTTACGATGACGTCGCGCTTCGTTACTTCATCTTCTCTCTGCTGATGGATCTGGCTGACGTGGGCGGCAACCTCAGGGACGGCACGCATGTCGCCTCGGTAGGCGGCACATGGATGGCGATCGTTTACGGCATCGCCGGTCTGCGTGACCACGACGGCCGCATCTCCTTCAATCCGACTCGGATCGCCAAGGACCTGCGATTCAAGCTCACCGTGCGAGGCTGTCGGCTCGTCGTTGAGATACACGACCACAAGGTCACCTATCGTCTTGAACAGGGCGACCACTTCACCTTCTGGCACCGAGAAGAAGAAATCGTATTGGAGAACGGCCAGTTGCAACATCGCGATTTATAGCCATGTGGATTTGGCAGAGTACTGCGATCGCGCGATCACGGTCACCCCCTCGTGATATTGGAGCTAGAAGACCGCCGTCGAAATTCGTAATGCAAACGTCACATTGTGAAATTAATTTGATCGGATGGACATCATGACAGCCGGGAGGGCGTTATGAGCGAAGTTGCCGACGTCGCGGGGCAACGGCCAGTCGCAACAGTGGCGGCGACTGACCTTCTGGAGCAATATGGCTGTGGTCCGATCCAGTTTTCCGGGCATAACGATGCGCTCTATGAGCGACATCTGCTGTTCGATGACGTCGTCGACCCGCTCGCGGCCGGCGCCCGCGAGCGGTTCGAGGCTGCCGCCCGGTCGGTCAGGGACGTGCTGTCGCAGCGCTGGGTCAGGACCGAGCGCACCTATAACCGGCTGAACCCTAAACGCATCTACTATTTGTCGATGGAGTTTCTGATCGGCCGGTCGCTGACCAACAACGTGACCAATATGCTCCTCGACCCGTATGTAAGGCGCGTCGCACAGCAAAGGGAGCTCGACTGGTTCGGCCTGCTCGAGCAAGAACCGGATGCCGGCCTTGGAAACGGTGGCTTGGGCCGGCTCGCCGCGTGCTTTCTCGATTCGATGGCGACAATGGAATTGCCGGCGATGGGCTATGGCCTGCGCTACGAATACGGCATGTTCCGGCAGTCGATCGAGGACGGCTGGCAGCGCGAGCAGCCGGACAACTGGTTGCGCCAGCATGACCCGTGGGAGGTCGCCCGGCCAAATGAAGCGGTTGAAATCAAGCTTCGCTCCTCGGTCAGAATGCACCGCGGCACCCTGGAGATCGTCCCAGGCCGTCCCTCGACATTGATCGGCATCCCGTTTGACCGGCCGACGGTCGGCTATGGCGGCAAGACCATCAACTCCTTGCGGTTATGGGCCGCCGCGTCCCCCGATTATTTTGATTTTCAGGAGTTCAGCAGCGGCGATTTTGTCGGGGCGCTTGCCGGAACTCTCGCAGCGGAATCGCTGACGCGGGTGCTCTATCCCGACGATAGCACGGCGGTCGGCCAGGCGCTGCGTTTTGTGCAGGAATACTTTCTCGTTGCCTGCTCGCTGGCCGATCTCGTCCGCCGCTTCCACCGCCGGAATGGCAATTGGCGTCTGGTTCCCGACAAGGTGGCGATCCAGCTCAACGACACGCATCCGACGCTGGCGGTTCCCGAACTGATGCGCATTCTGCTCGACGAAGCGCATCTCGGATGGGACGAAGCGTGGGACATCACGCAAAAGACGTTGGCTTACACCAATCACACGTTGCTGCCGGAAGCACTCGAGAAATGGCCTCTCAGTTACTTTGAGCAACTATTACCGCGGCAGTTGGAAATCATCTTCGAGATCAACCGCCGCTTTCTCGATACTGTCCAGACGCGCTGGCCCAGCGACCAAGCGCGTGTCGCCCGCATGAGCCTGGTCGAAGAGGGCGCAGAGCGCAAAGTCCGCATGGCAAATATGGCGATCGTCGGCTCACACAGCACCAATGGCGTGGCCGCCATTCATTCGGAGCTGCTGCGCAAACTGACGGTCAAGGACTTCGCCGAGATCTTTCCCGAGCGCTTCAACAACAAGACCAACGGCATCACGCCGCGGCGCTGGCTGCTGCTTTCGAACCCAGGCCTCGCTCGCGTGATCACCAAGGCAATCGGTGAGCGATGGGTGACCGATCTCGATGAACTGGAAAAGCTGCGTCCTTTGGCAGACGACGCGGCCTTTCGCGAGAGCGTCCTCAAGGCGAAGCGGGCTGCCAAGCTGCAATTTGTCGATTGGGTGAAAACCAGCTGCGGCGAGACCGTCGACCCGGACACGATTTTCGACTGTCAGATCAAACGCATTCACGAATACAAACGGCAGCTGTTGAATGCGCTCCGCATCATTGTCCTCTACAACCGGCTGCGGGCAAACCCACACCTCGACATGATGCCGCGCACCTTTTTCTTCGCCGGCAAGGCAGCACCGGCCTATCAACTGGCGAAGTTGATCATCAAATTCCTCAACAACCTCGCGGGCACCGTCTACGGCGACCCGATAACGCGGGGCCGGCTAAAGGTGGTCTTTCTGCCCGACTATTGCGTCTCGCTGGCCGAGCGGCTGATCCCGGCGGCCGATGTTTCCAATCAGATTTCGACCGCCGGTTACGAAGCCAGCGGCACCAGCAACATGAAGTTCATGATGAACGGGGCATTGACGATCGGGACCCGCGACGGCGCCACGATCGAGATGGCCGAGGAAGCGGGTGAGGATAATTTCTTCCTGTTCGGCCTTACCGCTGACCAGGTGGAAGGGAGCCGCGGGTGGTACGACCCGCACTGGCATTATGACCACGAGCCGGAGACCCGCGCTACGCTGGACCTGATCGCGGACGACTATTTCAGCCGCTATGAGCCCGGCGTCTTTGCTCCGATCCATGATGCACTCCTCGCACAAGGTGACCACTACATGCATCTGGCGGATCTCAGATCTTATCTCGATGCCGATCGGAGACTGTGCGAGCTCTATGCGGACGCGGACGGATGGGCGCGCAAGACAATTCTGAATATCGCCGGCTCCGGGAAGTTTTCCAGCGACCGGACGATCGCCCAGTACGCGGCCGAGATTTGGAACGCGAAACCTTGTCCCGTGCCTTAGGAGGGATCACGCCAATGACTATTTCACCGCTTGCCGGCAAGCCGGCGCCGAAGGAGATTTTGGTCGATCTTTCCCGGCTCGAACGGGAGTATTTCGAATGCCGCCCCGATGTCGATGATCCAGCCCAGCGGGTCAGCTTTGGCACCAGCGGGCATCGCGGCTCGCCCTTCCACCGGTCGTTCACCGAAGCCCACATTCTCGCGATCACCCAAGCGATCTGCGATTATCGTCGCGCGCACGCGACCGATGGCCCGCTATATATGGGCAAGGACACCCACGGGCTTTCCGGGCCGGCGCAGCGGACCGCACTCGAAGTCCTGGCTGCCAACGGCGTGTCGACCATTATCCAGCGGGATGACGGGTTTACACCGACCCCGGTAGTCTCGCACGCCATACTCGTTCATAATCGCGCCCGCAGCGATCGCCTCTCAGACGGCATCGTCATCACCCCCTCGCACAACCCTCCGGAGGATGGTGGGTTCAAGTACAACCCGACCAATGGCGGACCGGCCGACACCGACGTGACCCAGTGGATCGAGGATCGGGCCAATGAGCTTTTGCGCGGCGGCAACGCTGATGTGAAGAGGATGCGGTTCGCCGCTGCGATCACCGCGGAAACAACCCATCAGGAAGATCTCGTGCTGCCCTACGTCAACGACCTGCGCAACGTCGTCGACATCGAGGCAATTCGCGATGCCGGGCTCAAGCTCGCCGTCGACCCGCTCGGCGGCGCCGCGGTGCGTTATTGGGAGCCGATCAACAAGATCTATGGGTTGGACATTGCTGTGGTCAATCCGCGGGTCGATCCCACTTTCTCGTTCATGACGGTCGATCACGATGGCGCGATCCGCATGGACTGCTCCAGCCCCTACGCGATGGCCGGGCTCGTCGGTCTCAAGGATCGCTATCGGGTGGCCTTCGGCAATGATGCGGACGCCGATCGCCACGGTATCGTCACGCCAGGCGCGGGGCTGATGAACCCCAATCATTATCTCTCGGTGGCCATTTGGTACCTGCTGACGCACCGGCCCGATTGGCCGGCAGAAGCTGCGGTCGGCAAGACCTTGGTCAGCAGCAGCATGATCGATCGGGTCGTCGATAGGTTCGGGCGCCGCTTGTCCGAGGTGCCGGTGGGCTTCAAGTGGTTTGCGCCGGGCCTGCTCGACGGCTCCTTCTGCTTTGGCGGCGAGGAAAGCGCCGGCGCCAGCTTTTTACGGCGAGACGGCGCTGTGTGGACGACCGACAAGGACGGACCGATCATGGACCTGCTGGCGGCCGAGATTACTGCCCGTACGGGTAAGGATCCGGGCGAGCACTACGACCGGCTGACCGCGGAATTCGGCACGGCCTACTATACGCGCATCGACGCGCCGGCAACGCCGGAGCAAAAGGCCAGGCTCGAGCGGTTGGCGCCCGAGGCGGTGAGGGCGCCTAACTTGGCCGGCGAGCCGATGATCGCAAAACTCACCCGCGCTCCCGGAAATAACGCTCCTATCGGCGGGCTCAAGGTCGTCACCCGCAACGGCTGGTTCGCCGCCCGCCCGTCAGGCACTGAAGCCGTCTACAAGATTTACGCCGAAAGCTTCAAGGACGACCAGCATCTGCAAGCGATCCTCGCCGATGCCCAAGAGATCGTCAATGACGCTTAAAGGCTAGAGCGGCCATCTCCAGTTGACGATTTCGGGCGGGTCGATCCCCTCTTCATAAGCGTAGTGGCGGCAGTCTATTTGCTGGTTCATCAAGGCTTCGCGCGCATGCGAGCCGCGCACTTTGAGCGATGAGACGCGGTCGATCGCGTCGATCGCCAACGTGAAACGGTCGACTTGGTTTTGGATGGCGAGTTCCATCGGCGTGTTGATGTTGCCCTTCTCCTTGTAGCCGCGGACATGGATGTTATCGTGATTGGTCCGCCGGTAGGTCAGCCGGTGGATCAGCCAAGGATAGGCATGAAAGTTGAAGATGACCGGCTTGTCGGGGGTGAACAGCGCATCGAATTCGCGGTCTGAGAAGCCGTGCGGATGCTCGGTGTCGGGCACCAGCCGGAACAGATCGACGACGTTGACAAAGCGCACCTTCAGCTCCGGGAAACGCTGACGCAGCAAAGCCGTAGCAGCCAGGGCCTCCATCGTCGCGATATCGCCGCAGCTCGCCATCACCAAATCGGGCTCACTGTCCTGATCGCTGCTGGCCCACTGCCAAATGCCAGCACCTATGGTGCAATGCTTCACGGCCGCATCCATGTCGAGATATTGCAGATGCGGCTGCTTGTCGGCGACAATGACATTGACGTAGTTGACGCTGCGCAAGCAGTGGTCGGCGACCGACAACAGGCAGTTCGCATCGGGGGGCAGATAGATGCGCGTCACGCTCGGGCTCTTGTTGGCGACGACATCCAGAAACCCGGGATCCTGGTGGGTGAAACCGTTGTGGTCCTGCCGCCAAACTGTGGACGTAATCAATAGATTGAGTGAGGCGACATCGGCGCGCCACGAGAGCTCGCTCGATTTCTCCAACCATTTTGCGTGCTGGTTGAACATCGAGTCGATGACATGGACGAAAGCTTCATAAGAAGACAAGAAGCCGTGTCGGCCGGTCAGCAGATAGCCTTCCAGCCAGCCTTCTAACGTGTGCTCGCTAAGCATCTCCATGACGCGGCCGTCGGGGGCCAGCTCGCCGCCATCGGCATCCTCCGGAAAATATTCGGCGAGCCAGGTCTTCTTCGTCACCTCGTAGAGGGCGGTGAGTCGGTTCGAGGCGTTTTCGTCCGGGCTGAATACGCGGAAATTATCAGGGTTATCCCGCATGACATCGCGCAGAAACTGTCCCAAGATCTGGGTGGGTCCGATTTCAGTCGTGCCCGGCTTCTCGACCGCCACCGCATAATCGCGGAAGTCGCGCAGTTTCAGAGCCTTGCGCAGCAGCCCGCCATTGGCATGCGGATTGGCCCCCATGCGACGGGCCCCTTTGGGAGCCAGTTCACGCAGCACCGGCAACAACCGCCCCTTCTCGTCGAAGATCTCCTCCGGCCGATAGCTGCGCAGCCACTCCTCCAGCAGCGCCAGATGAGACGGCTTCTCGTGCATCTCTGCCATCGGCACCTGGTGGGCGCGCCAGAAGCCTTCGACCTTGTGGCCATCGACCTCCTTGGGACCGCTCCACCCCTTGGGACTGCGCAAAATCACCATCGGCCACCGCGGCCGCTTCGCCGCAGCCCCTGATTTGCGCGCCTCCTGCTGGATTCGCCGGATCTCCCGGATACAATGTTCCAGGGTCGCGGCCATTGCCTGATGCATGCTCGGGGGATCGGAGCCCTCGACGAAATACGGCTCATAACCGTAGCCGCGGAACAAGGACTCCAGCTCCTCGTGTGGGATGCGGGCCAGGATGGTGGGGTTGGCTATCTTGTAGCCGTTCAGATGCAGCACCGGCAACACCGCGCCGTCGCGAGCCGGATTGAGGAATTTGTTCGAGTGCCAAGCGGTCGCCAGCGGGCCGGTTTCCAACTCGCCGTCGCCGACCATGACGGTCACGATCAGATCCGGGTTGTCGAAGGCCGCACCGTATGCGTGCGACACCGAATAGCCGAGCTCGCCGCCCTCGTGGATCGACCCTGGCGTCTCGGGAGTGCAATGGCTGCCGATGCCGCCGGGGAACGAGAACTGCTTGAAAAGCCGCCGCAGCCCGTCGGCATCCTCCGAGATGCTACCGTAGATTTCCGAATAGGCGCCCTCCAGATAAATGTTGGAAATCAGCGCCGGCGCGCCATGTCCCGGCCCGGCCAGAAATATGACATTGAGGTCATATTTCTTGATCAGCCGGTTGAGATGAATGTAGGCCAGGCTCATTCCCGGATCGGAACCCCAATGCCCGAGCAGGCGCCGCTTGACATGCTCGGCCTTCAGCGGCTCACGCAGGAGCGGATTTTCTCTCAGGTAGATCATCCCGGCCGAAAGGAATAAGGTAGCGTTCCAATAGGCGTGCATCCGCTGCAGCTCCTCGGGCTCGAGGGGGCTGCCGTCCACAGTGGACCGAGCCGAACCATAGGCGCTGATCGATTGAGATTCAGTCGAGTTCATACGTCCCTCCGTGATCCGCATTGGGGCAGAAAGCAGTTTCACCCACGATCGACATTGACTTGCATCAATATCAGGACGGGGAGCCAAGCAGCATGGTGTCGGCGAGCACAACCAATGTTCGGCGAGGATCGCTAGGGTCACCTTACACCATGTCTGCCGAGGCCATCCAGCACGAAGGCAGGAGCTTCCCGCTGGGAGCAACGTTGGTCCCAGGGGGAGCCAACTTCAGCGTGTTCGCCAAGCACAGCACCGGCGCGCAATTATTGCTGTTTGATGACATTGACAACCCGAAGCCCTCGCGGATCATCGATCTCGATCCGGGGAGCAATCGCACGTACCACTATTGGCACGTCTCTGTGCCCGGCGTCACCGCGGGCCAGATTTATGCCTATCGTGTCTCCGGCCCTTTCGATCCTGTACGGGGACTACGGTTCGACCAAAACAAGGTACTGCTCGATCCTTATGGTAAATGCATAGCTCGACCGGTCGGCCGCAGCCGGGAGGCAGCGCGACAGCCCGGCGACAACGCGGCGACGGCGCTCAGGAACGTGGTCGTCGACCCGAGCACCTATGACTGGGAGGGTGATGCGCCTCTTGGTCGGCCTTTCGCCAAGACGATCATCTACGAGATGCATGTCGGCGGGTTCACCCGCCATCCGAGTTCCGGGGTCGCTCCGGACGCGCGGGGCACTTACGCCGGATTAATCAACAAGATCCCGTACCTGCAGGACCTCGGCATCAGCGCTGTCGAGCTTCTTCCGTTGTTTGCGTTCGACGAGCAGGACGCCCCGCCGGGCCTTGGCAACTACTGGGGCTACCAGCCCCTCTCGTTTTTCGCGCCGCATGACGGCTACAGCTCCCGATCCGACCCGCTTGGCGCGCTCGACGAGTTTCGCGACATGGTCAAGGCGCTGCACCGCGCCGGGATCGAGGTCATCCTCGACGTCGTCTATAACCACACCGCCGAGGGGGGAGCAGACGGTCCCACGATGTGCTTCCGGGGATTGGCGAATGACACCTATTACATCCTGGCAGAAGACAAATCCCGCTACGCCAATTTCACCGGCTGCGGTAATACGCTGAACGCCAATGAGCCGATTGTCCGGAGGTTGATCCTCGACAGCCTGCGCTATTGGGTCAGCGAGATGCATGTCGACGGCTTTCGCTTCGACCTCGCCTCGATCCTGTCGCGCGACCAACAGGGCCGCCCGATGGCATCGCCTCCGATCCTCTGGGACATCGAATCCGACCCGGTTCTCGCCAATGTCAAGCTGATTGCCGAGGCCTGGGACGCCGCCGGCCTCTATCAGGTCGGCAGTTTTGTCGGCGACAGCTGGAAAGAATGGAACGGGAGGTTTCGCGACGATGTCAGGGCCTTCCTCAAAGGAGACGATGGTACCGTCCGTGCTCTGGCGTTCCGTCTGACGGGGAGCCCGGACATCTTCGAGCGAGAACAGCGCGAGCCCGAGCAAAGCATCAATTTCGTCACCTGCCACGACGGGTTTACCCTCAACGATTTGGTCTCTTACATCAGCAAGCACAACGAACCCAACGGTGAGGAAAACCGCGACGGAGCGGATCACAATCTCAGCTGGAATTGCGGTGTCGAAGGGACAACGTCGGACACTGAGGTGGAGCGGCTGCGCATTCGTCAAATCAAGAATTTTTTGACGTTGACCTTGCTTGCGACGGGCACGCCGATGCTGCTGATGGGCGACGAAGTGCGCCGCAGCCAAGGAGGCAACAACAACGCCTACTGCCAGGACACCGAAATCTCATGGTTCGACTGGGCGTTGGTCGAGACGCATGCGGACATTCACCGTTTCCTCAAGGCACTCATTGCGTTCCGCATGAATCGCGAGCTGCCAATCGAGCGGTTCGACATGACCCTGAACGAACTGCTGCGCCGCCAGCCTTTCCAATGGCACGGGGTCAAATTGAATGCGCCGGATTGGGGTGATCAATCGCACAGCCTGGCGGCTACGGTTCCTCTGCTTGGCTATCGGCTACAATTGCACCTGATAATCAATGCCTATTGGGAGGAGCTCCGGTTTGAGATCCCGGCACTCGAAGCGCACGAGCCGTGGCGGCGATGTCTCGACACCTATCGCGATCCGCCTGAGGATTTTTGCGGCTGGGCCGATGCGCAGATTGTGCAGGGCTCGACCTGCCTGGTTCAGCCACGCTCCGTGGTGATTCTGCTTGCCAGAGCCGGGATAGAAGCAGCAACCTGATATCGCAATGAGTAATCCATGGTTGTAGGCGACCTAACAATAGGGGGAGGCAGTGCCCAAGACACCCAGCTCTGACCCGGTCACCAAAACGGCAGAAGAAACGCGGCTCGGCGAAGCTCGTGAAGGGGTTCCGTGGAAGCAATGGGGCCCGTATCTCAGCGAACGGCAATGGGGCACAGTGCGCGAGGACTACAGCCAGAACGGCGACGCGTGGAATTATTTCACCCACGATCAAGCGCGCTCGCGCGCCTATCACTGGGGTGAGGACGGTCTCGCCGGGTTTAGCGACGACCGCCAGCGGCTGTGTTTTGCCTTGGCGCTGTGGAACGGCAAGGACCCGATTCTCAAGGAGCGCCTGTTTGGTTTGACCAACGGCGAGGGCAACCACGGCGAGGACGTCAAGGAATACTACTTCTACCTCGATAGCACGCCGACCAACTCATATATGAAGTATTTGTACAAGTATCCGCAAAATACGTATCCTTATGGTGATCTCATCGAGACGAATCGGCGGCGAGGTCGCTACGAGTGGGAATTTGAATTACTGGATACCGGTGTCTTCAACGACGACCGATATTTCGATGTGTTTGTGGAATATGCGAAGGCGTCGCCAACTGACATTCTGATCCAGATCAGCCTGTACAATCGAGGGCCGGACGCCGCCAGCCTGCATGTGCTGCCGACCCTTTGGTTTCGTAATACCTGGACATGGTGGCCGGACCAGCCGAAACCCTCCTTGCAACAAATGCCGGGAACAAACACGGTCACGATCGAAACGTCGCATGCCGAGCTCGGGAGCCTCCTGCTGCATTGCGACGGAGATCCAGGGCTGTTGTTCACCGAGAACGACACCAACAACGAGCGCATCTTCGGCACGCCCAACGCCACACCATACGTCAAGGACGGGATCAACAACTTCGTCGTGTCGGGCAGACAGGCGGCGGTCAACCCGAACCAGACCGGGACCAAGGTTGCTGCGCACTATCAGCCCAACGTGGGCACCGGCGAAACTGTCGTCATCCGGCTAAGATTGAGCGACGCTGCTTCACGGGATCCTTTCGGCGGCCAATTCGACCAGGTCCTCGAACAGCGCCGACGCGAGGCCGACGCGTTCTATCAGGCGATAACGCCGGCTCATGTCAGCGAAGACGAGGCGCGTGTGATGCGGCAGGCATTGGCCGGGATGCTGTGGAGCAAGCAGTATTTCTTTTACGACACCGACAAGTGGCTCGAGGAACACGGTTACGACGCGATGCGGCCGACGCCCCATCAGGTGCGCAACCGCGAGTGGTTCCACATGCTCGGCGACAATATCATCTCGATGCCCGACAAGTGGGAATATCCGTGGTTTGCCGCCTGGGACCTGGCGTTCCACACGCTTGCCCTGGCGATTGTCGACATCGATTTCGCCAAGCAACAGCTCGACCTGCTGCTCCGCCAGACGTACCTGCATCCGACCGGTCAAATCCCGGCCTATGAGTGGAATTTCAGTGATGTCAACCCGCCGGTACAGGCCTGGGCAACGATTTTCCTGTACCGCATGGAGCAGGCGGTGCGTGGCCAGACCGATCTCGATTTTCTTAAGCGGATGTTCGGCAGGCTAACGTCGAATTTCGGTTGGTGGGTGAACCGCAAGGACCGCTTCGGCCGGAGCCTCTTCGAGGGCGGATTTCTCGGCCTCGACAACATCGGCGTTTTTGACCGCAGCGCACCGTTGCCCACCGGAGGTCATCTGGAGCAAGCCGACGGCACCGCCTGGGTGGCGCTGTTTTGCCAGAACATGCTCGAGATCGCTTTCGAACTCGCGGCGCACGATCCGACCTACGAGGAGTTGGCGGAGAACTACGCGGCGGAGTTCCTGCTGATCGCCCGGGCGATGAACGGAATTGGGCCGGGCGGCATGTGGGACGAGGAGGACGGCTTCTATTACGACGTGCTTCGCACGCCTGAGGGAAACGCGACGCGCCTCAAGGTCCGCTCGATGGTCGGCCTCCTGCCGCTATGCGCCACGACCGCCGTAGACAAGTGGCAGCGCGAGCGGGTCCCCAGACTGACTGCGGCAATTGCCGCCCGCTACCGCCGCATGCCGGAGCTGCGCGAATCGATCCATGAGACCGGGGAGGGCCATTTGGGCGTCGCCGAGCGGGGCATCATGGGACTGGTAAATCAGAGCAGGTTGCGCCGGATTCTGACCCGCATGCTCGACGAAAGCGAGTTTCTGAGCCCCTACGGGATCCGCTCGTTGTCGCGCTATCACGCCGAGCATCCCTACGTCTTCTCGGTGGGCGATCAGGAATATCGCGTGAGCTATCTGCCGGCGGAGTCGGACAGCGGGATGTTTGGCGGCAACTCGAATTGGCGGGGGCCGGTCTGGATGCCGGTCAACGCGCTGATCATCCGCGCCCTGATGCACTATTTTGCTTATTACGGCGATAACTTCAAAATCGAATGTCCCACCGGCTCCGGCAACTTAATGAACCTGTTCGAGGTCGCCCACGAAATCACCAATCGCCTGACCCGGCTGTTTCTACGTGATGAGAGCGGACGGCGGCCGGTCTTTGGTGGCGCCGAGAAATTCCAGCGCGATCCTCATTGGCAAGACAATTTGCTGTTCTACGAATATTTCCATGGCGACAACGGCGCCGGGCTCGGCGCCAGCCATCAAACGGGTTGGACCGGGGTCATCGCCGGCCTGATCGACATTTTTGGGAAGCTTGACGCCGACACCTTTCTGCAAGGCGGCCGGGGAGCGGCCTTTGGCCGAGCGATCGAGACGGCGTAGGCGGGGACAACCGTGGCAGAGATGCTGCACCCCGGAAGTTTTCGTTTGCGGGCCGCCGTCGATTGCCTCTTTGGAGAAAACCCAGATGAAAACGCTTGCTGAATTCACGAAAACGACGCTGATCGGCGGATTGCTCATTGTTCTGCCGGTCTATATAGCGGTGCTTTTGATCTTGAAGGCGCTACAAGGTCTTGTGGCCGCGGTGAAGCCTATCACCGCTGCAATCCCCGGTTCGGTGGAATTTGAGGAGATCCTGGCGATCCTGGTGCTTGCCGCGATTTGTTTTATTGCCGGTTTGATCGTCCGCACGAGGGTGGGTTTACGGGCGAAGAATGCCATCGAGCAGAGGATACTGCAAAGGCTTCCGGGCTACACGCTGCTGCGGGGCCTCACCGGACGCGTCATGGGTCAGGCGGACGACCCGGCATTCGCGCCCTGTCTCGCCGAGATTGAGGAGGCACTGGTTCCCGCACTGATTGTTGAGGAATTGAAAAACGGTTCCTTTACGGTGCTGGTGCCTTCGGTGCCGACGCCAATGGCTGGAGCGGTATATATCCTGCCGCCTGAGCGAGTGCATCCGGTCGACGTGCCATTTACCGCAGCACTCCGGGTTTTTACCAAATGGGGTGCCGGGTCCGGTGAGTTCGTCCGAGCCCTGGAAGCGGCACAGCCATCCCGGGCCGCGTCGTCGCCGGCCTGATCAGGGATGTCAAGATCTACAAGAACGCGCTGGCAAAGTCGCGGAACGCGATCCTCGGACGCGCGAGGAATTAGCGTAATTGGGGGACAACTATGGCGACCATGCCGCGCTATCCGTCCCTTTTTCAGATCAACACCCGCGTTTGGCTTCAGCGCTTGTCGCGTGAGGCCGGCAAGCGGGTCACCTTGGCTGATATCGACGACGCGACGATCGACGGCTTTGCCGAACGGGGCTTCGACTGGATCTGGCTGCTGAGCGTCTGGCAGATCGGCGCCGCCAGTCGGGCCGTCTCGCGGAGCAACCCGCAATGGCGCGCCGAGTTTGAGGCCATCCTGCCCGACCTGACGGAGGAGGACATCTGCGGTTCCGGCTTTGCGATCACTGCCTATACCGTCAGTGAGACGCTGGGTGGTGAGACTTCGTTGGCGCAGTTCCGCGAAAAGCTCGTAAGGCGCGGCATCAGGTTGATGCTTGACTTCGTGCCGAACCATACCGCCCCCGACCATCCCTGGGCGAAGACCCATTCTGACTACTACATCGAAGGCAATGAGGAGGCACTGGCGGCAGCGCCGCAGAATTATCTGCGGGTCGCAACCGACCAAGGCGCGAAGATCCTGGCTTATGGCCGTGATCCTAATTTCCCTGGCTGGCGCGACACCCTGCAGCTCAACTACGCCAATCCTGAGCTGCAAGCGGCGCGGATCGACGAGCTGATCGACATCGCCGGCAAGTGTGATGGCGTGCGCTGCGACATGGCGATGCTGCTATTGCCCGAGATATTCGAGAGAACCTGGGGCATTACGCCGGAGCCGTTTTGGCCAAAAGCCACGTCGGCGGTGCTTGGAAAATATCCCGCCTTCACCTTCATGGCCGAGGTCTATTGGGACCTCGAATGGACATTGCAGCAGCAGGGCTTCGCCTACTGCTACGACAAGCGCCTTTACGATCGCCTGCGCGACAGCCACGCCGGGCCAATCCGTGCTCATCTGCTCGCTGGCCTCGATTACCAGGACAAGCTCGCCCGCTTTCTCGAAAACCACGACGAGCCGCGCGCTGCGTCGGAATTCCCCTGGCCGCAGCACCAGGCGGCGGCGGTAATCACCTTTCTGTCACCCGGTCTGCGCTTCTTCCATGATGGTCTGCTCGAGGGCGCGCGGGTTCGGGTGCCGACGCATCTCTGCCGCGGCCCGGTCGAGCCGGTAAACCCAGAGGTCGCCGCCTTTTATACCAGGCTATTGCAGGTTTTAAAGTCCGGCGCGTTTCGCGCCGGCGTCTGGTCGCAGATCGAGCCGCAGTCCGCCTGGTCCGGCAACTGGACCTCGGAAGGCTTCGTCGCCTATGCTTGGGTCGGCGAAGATGGCAGCCGCCATGTCGTGGTTGTCAATTACGCCGGCAACCAAGGACAATGCCGGCTACGGCTGCCCTTCCCCGAATTGCATGGAAGGCAGGTGCGCCTGACCGATGTGTTGGGGACCGAGGTCTACGACCGTGACGGCAGCGAGCTGGACGATACGGGCCTCTACATCGACCATGCCCCTTGGCACTACAACGTGTTCGCGCTTCAGCCCAACTAAATTAACCATGCTCCGGGGACTCGCCGCCGCTGTGCTCGGCCTCTCGGTCGCGGCGTGCACCAACATCGGTCCGGGAACGGTGCCCCGCGACCGCGTCGATTATGCGAGCGCCATCGGCAATTCGTGGAAGGAGCAGACCCTTCTCAACATCGTCAAGCTGCGTTACGCGGACATGCCGATCTTTCTCGAAGTCGCACAGATTATTGCAGGCTATCAGCTTCAGAGCGCGATTTCCGGGAGTGTTACCCTCGGGAATTTCACTGCGAGCCTGATCGACCGCTTGACGGCGACTGGCGGCGCGACGGCGGCTAGCACCTACACCGATCGACCTACCGTGGTTTATTCGCCCCTGACCGGTACGGATTTCCTGAAGAGGCTGATGACGCCGATCCCGCCGAGCTCGGTACTCTTCATGCTCCAGTCGGGTTATTCTGCGGAGCGGATTATGCCGATCATGTTGGATTCGATTAACGGCCTCAATAATGAGTTCGAACCGGCTCCGGCGACCGGCCGACCCAAAATTTACCCGGCTCGTCGAGCTCATGCGCGAAGGTCAGCTTGCCGGCGCCATTCAGATCAGGATTGAGCGTCCCAAGGAGGGCGCCGAAAGCTCCGTGCTCGTCTTCGGATCGAGCAAGGATTTACAGCTTGCCGCCCGGGGCAGAGAAATAAAAGGCATTCTCGGGATCAAGCCCGACCTGCGGGAACTCAGAGTGCACTACGGCGGCTACTCGGGGAAAGACGACGAGATCGATATGATGACGCGTTCGATGCTGCAGATCATGCTCGAATTCGCGGCTATCGTGCAGGTGCCCGAGTCGGACGTCTCGCAGGGGAAGGCGGGGCCCGGCCTGGTCGATGCTCAGGCAGCAGCGCTTAGCGGTCCACCGTTACGGGTCCTGGTCACAGATACGCCGCCGCAGGGTGCCCAGGTTGCCGTGCAATATGACAGAAGATGGTTCTGGATCGCTGACAACGACATCCAATCCAAGAACACATTCGCGATCATCATGCTGCTGTTCTCGATCGCCGATACCGGAGTAAAGGGGGCGGCGCCGGTCGTCACCATACCCGCTAACCAGTGAGGGTTGTCATAAGGACCGAACCCATCCCGTTTGATGATGACCATCGGCCGTCGGATGGCTCCGCGAGGCGGGCGGGCGGAGCTGCCTGGATAGCGCGTCAAATCGCCATCCGGCTCTTGCACGAGGTACGTGAGGCGTTGCCGCCGACGATCTTCTTTTTTGTCGGCTTCAACTTTGTCGTGCTGACGAGCAATCTCCTCGTGGCCCAATATTTGATCGGGCTCACCAATTTCATGCTCGCCACGATGGCGGCTCTCGTTGTCGGCAAGGCCGTGCTGGTCGCTAACAAGATCCCGCTATTGAGACGCTATGATCGAGCGCCGCTGATCCAACCGATCTTGTTCAAGACGGTCTTTTACTGGGTCATCGTGTTTTTTGCGCGCCTCCTCGAGCGTTTCGTGCACTTCGTGGTCGAGGGCAATCCGCCGGGTGATTTCATAACGTATCTGATCACGACCTTCTCGTGGCATCGGTTTTCTGCCATCTCCTTGTGGATCTTTGTCCTGTTCGTGATCTACGTGACGGCATCGGAGTTCAGCCAGCTCTTCGGCCCCGGTGAACTGCGACGGCTGTTCTTCACCTCCCGTCCATCCGAGCTGCAGCTCAATCGGCGGCAGCGGATCCGTGAGCTGTTGCGCCTCAGCCGGCTGATGGATGCTCATTCAATCGACGAGTTCCGCGACCCGACCAGCCCGGCGCACCGCGAGTTGATCGATGTGCTGCAGGCGCTCGCACGGAAATAGGTCCGGCTGGGGTTCGGCAGTCCACTTCGAATCGGCCTTGATGACCGCCGTGACGAACCCCGTCACGCCCTATCCCGATGGGTTGGCTGATTGCCAGTTCAGCATCATAAAATTGCCCAATTGGTCCAATATATAGAAAGGCTGAGCGCGGTGTCCGGTTGGGGGCACCCACGAGCGAAGGGCTGATGGTCGGTGCCACGGCGGAGCATTGCCCTACGGCGCTCGGCCGGGAGGCCGTTTTCGAGCATCCGTGTCTCTACAACCTTGAGAGGAGCTCCCGCTGCAGACCCGCTGCAGGAGCAGCGGAGGGGTCACCGATCGGACAAGCACAAGTCGCAGCATCCAGAGCCTGCGTCAGACAATAGCGTCGCCCGATTTTAACCCGAAACAAACCGGCGCGATCGAGCTTCCCGTGCCATGGAGGCGGTTCACTCCGCTGGGCGGGCGGCCGGAATGGGCGCCTTCTTGCGCGCTTTGCGCCATTCCTCGAAGCCTTGCAGCACCGTAAAGAAGGAGGGGACGAACAGCACCGCGAGGCAGGTCGAAGCGATGATGCCGCTGAGGACGCTTATTCCGAGCGATTTATCTCCGTTGGCACCAGCCCCGCTCGCCAGTACCAAGGGCAATACCCCCATCCCAAAGGCGAAGGAGGTCATCAGGATCGGACGAAACCGCAGCCGCGCCGCCTCCACTGCCGCTTCGGGGATCGGCCTCCCGTGGACCATCCGGCCTTCGCGCGCCATCTCGACTATTAGAATGCCGTTTTTTGTCGACAACGCGATCATCAGGATCAGGCCGATCTGGGTGTAGAGGTTGTTGGCGACGCCAAGGCTGGTCAGAGCCACGACCGGCCCCAGCAACGCCAATGGTACCGCCGACAGCACCGCCAAGGGCAAGATCCAGCTCTCGTATTGGCCGGCAAGGCAGAGATAGACCAGCAGCACCGACAATCCGAACAGGTAGTAAAGCTGATTTCCGGTCAATTTCTCCTGATAGGCCATTGCCGTCCATTGATAGCCGACGTCGCTCGGCAAGGTCCCTTTTGCGATGTCCTCCATCACCGCCAGACCCTGACCCGAGCTGACGCCTCGGGCGGGAGCGGCGAGTATCGTCGCGGAGGGAAAGAGGTTGTAAAGGGTGACGAGCGACGGGCCGACCTCGGAGCCGAGATGCGCGACGGCGCCGATCGGCACCATCTGGTTGTCCGAGCTGCGGACATAGAGATTCAACAGATCGTCGGGCTGCAGGCGGAACTGCGAATCGGCCTGCACATAGACCTGGAATACCTGGCCAAATTTGTTGAACTGGTTGACATAGGTCGACCCGAGATAGGACGACAGTACGGAAAACACATCCCCGACCGACACGCGCAGGGTTTCTGCCCGGTCTCGATCGACGCTCACCGAGACGTGCGGTGCACCCGGGCTGAACGTCGTCAGGACGTGCTGCAATTGGGGATTGGCGTCAGCCTGTTTGACCAGCTGCTGCGCGGCCTCGTTCAGCTTCTGATAATCGAAGCTGCCGCCCAGCATTTCGAGCTGCATCTGCAGGCCGCCGGCATTGCCGATGCCCTGGATCGGCGGCGGGGGACGACGAAAAGCCGGCCGTCGGGAGCCGCGTTGAGCTTGCCTTGCAGATGCTCGGCGATCGTCAGAATGTCCGTGCCCTGGGCCTTGCTGCGCTGATCCCAGGGCTTGAGCATCACGAAATTCACTCCGGCGTTGGCGAGGTCGGCGAAGTTGTCGAGCGGCGACAGGCCGGAGATCGAGATCACCCGGTCGACGCCCGGCGTATCGAGGGCAATCTTGGTGGCTCCATCGAGTGCGGTGGTCGTGCGGCCGAGGGCGGCCCCGTCCGGCAACAGCGCGGCGATCAGCAGATAGCCCTGGTCTTCGTTCGGGATGAAGGCGGTCGGTATACGGGCTATGCCCCAAATGCCGAGGCCCGCCAGCACCAACCCGATCAGCACCATCACTCCGCTCAGTCGCACCATACGGGCGATGAGTCCGGCATAGGCTCGTTCCGCGCGGCCGTAGACGTGCTCGAAGCCGCGAAAGAAGAAGTTGCGCTGCTCGACGGGCTTGGGTGTTCGCAACCACAATGCGCACTGCGTCGGCTTGAGGGTGGCGGCGTTGACGGCGCTGATCAGCGCCGTCACTGCGATCACCAGGGCGAATTGCGCAAACATCTGACCGCTCAGCCCTGGGACAAAGGCCGCCGGCAAAAATACCGCCATCAATACGAGGGTGATGCCGATGATCGGCCCGAACAATTCGTCCATCGCCTTGATCGCGGCGTCATGGCCGGACATGCCCTGCTCGATGTATTTCGAGACGCCCTCGACGATGACGATCGCGTCGTCGACGACGATGCCGATCGCCAGGACGAGCGCGAACAGGGTCGACAGATTGACCGTGTAGCCGAGCGCCGCCATGCCAGCGAACGCTCCGATGATCGTCACCGGCACGGTCGTCGCCGGCACCAGGACAGCGCGAAAGTTCTGCAGAAACACCAGGATGACGATCAATACCAGCACCCCCGCCTGCCACAGGGTCGTGTAGACCTCGTTGATCGATTCCTCGATAAAGATGGTCGTGTTGTAGGGAATGCTGTAGTGCAGCCCCGCTGGGAAACGGCGCGACAGCTCTTCCATTTTCGCTGCCACTACGCTGGCGACCTTCAGCGAATTGGCGTCGGGGGTTTGGTAGATCGCGATTCCGGCGGCGGGCTTGCCGCTCAGCTTGAAATCCTGGGAATAGGTCTGCGCCCCCATCTCGATCCGGCCGACGTCTTTGATCCGAACGAGACGGCCACCCTGGGCGGTCTGGTCCTTGACGACGATGTCGGCAAACTGGCTCGGGTCGCTGAAGCGGCGATAGGATGTCGACGGTGTACTGGAAGGCCTGGTCCTTGGGCGCCGGCGGCATGCCGACCTGGCCGGCCGTGACTTCCTGGCTCTGCTGCTGGATCGCGTCGATCACGTCTTCGGGCACGAGGGTGAACGAGTACAGCAGTCTGCGGATCCAGCCAGATCCGCATCGAATACTCGCCCGCGCCCATCACCGTCACGTTGCCGACGCCCGGCAGCCGCGCCAACTCGTTGACCAGGTTGATCGTCGCGTAGTTCCACAGATAGAGGGCGTCGTACTGACCGTCCGGGCGAGTCGAGGGTCACGAATTCGAGGATCGACGCGGACTTGGCGCGGATCGACGACGCCCTGCGCCTGCACCGATTGCGGCAGCTGGGCCATGCGCATTTTGCACGCGATTTTGCACCAGAACCTGGTCCATGTTCGGATCGGAGCCGATCTCGAAGCTCACGGTCAGCGTGTAGGTGCCGTCATAGGCACTCGTCGACTCCATGTAGATCATGCCGGGGACGCCGTTGACCTGCAGCTCGATCGGCAGGGCGACGGTGTCGATGACGGTCTGGGCGCTCGCCCCCGGATAGCGCGTGGTTACCTGAACCGTCGGCGGCACGATGTTCGGGTATTGCGCGATCGGCAGGCGGAAGACGCAAATAGCCCCGATCAGCACCAGCACGATCGCCAGCACATTGGCGAGAACCGGATGCTCGATGAAAAATTTCGACATCATGGCTTGGCACCCGTAGAGATCGCCTCGAGCGTCGTCAGCTGCGGCGTCACCTTGGTGCCGGGAGAGGCGCGCCACAGTTCGCCGACGACCACCCGGTCGTCAGGCTTCAGACCCGAAGTGATAACCCGCAATGTCCCGTCGAGCTGGCCGAGCTGCACATAGCGCTGCTCGACGACATTATCCTTGTTGACGATCAGCAGGTAGCGGCCGCCTTGATCTTCCTGCAGGGCGCGGTCGGGCACCAGCAATGCGTTGCGATCGACCTTGCCCATCGGCAGGCGCATTTTGACAAAAAAGCCGGGCAAGCAGGGTGAAGTTCGGGATTCGCGAGAATGCCTCGCACCAGCAGAGTTCCGGTGGCCGGGTCGATCGCCGGCGCGACATATTCTATCGTACCTTGATGCGGGAACCCGGTCTCGTCGGACAGCGCCGACGTCGACCGGGACCTTGTGCAGATCGGCCAGAGTGAGGCGATGTTGGCCAAGGTTCTGACGGACCTTCAGCACGTCCTGCTCGCTGAGGTTGGCGACGGCGTAGATCGGGTCGAGCTGGGTGATCTCGGCCAGCGCGGTCTGCTGGCCCCCGCCGCCGACGACATTGCCCGGATCGATCAGATGCTTGCCAACGATGCCGTCAAACGGCGCCCTGACCTCGGTATAGCCGAGGTTCAGCTTGGCCAATGCCACTTGTGCCTGAGCCCCGAGCAGCTGAGCCTCCGCCGCGGCTCGCTGATAGACCCATTTGTCGACCTCGATCTGCGTCGCCGCGTCTTTCTTCAACAGCGCCGTGTAGCGCACCACCTCGGTCTTGGCGTAGACGAGAGCGGCTTGCGCGGCGAGCACCTGAGCCTGAGCCTGTTGCAGCTGGTCCTTGTACTGGTCCTGCTGGATCGTGAATAGGAGATCGCCCTTTTTGACGAATTGGCCGTCTTGGTAGTGCAGCTGCTCGAGATAGCCCTCAACCCGGGCGATCAGCTTGACGGCGTTCACCGCCGCGGCGTTGCCGGTGACCTCGACAAAGCTGCTGACGCTCTGCATCTGGGGTCGAACGACCTGGACCGGCGGGGCGGGTTGTTGGCGTGACCTGCGCCGGGGTTAAGACCGGGACAGAGGAGCGGTGCCACCGGTATCTGCGGGGCTGCCGCCGCGGCCATATCAAACGGCCTGGTGAAGAAAACCACTGCTCCATACCCGCCGGCGACACCAGCCACCGCGGCCAGCGCGATCCCAAAGTGCACCCGGCGCCACCGGGCAATTGCGGAGGGAATATTTACCATTACCTCACCATTGCGGCGGCCTGGGATTGGAGACTGACATCGGCGGGTGTCGGCAGGCCCGGCGTCGGCGGCTGCGGTGTGCCCGGGGGCGGCAACAGCTCGCCCCAATTGGTCCGCCGCCGCATTTCCTCGGCCGTTGCCGCAGGCACGAACTCGTTTTCCGCGCGGATCTGCCAGCCGCCGCCGAGCGCGCGGTAGACCGAGGCCAGTCCGGTCGATACGCCCCCCTCCGCCATCGCCAGGTCGTTTTGCGCCGTGTACAGGTTCTGCTCTGCCGTCAGCACGGTGGTGAAGTCGCGGGTGCCGAGATTGAACTGGATAATCGCGAACCCGAGGGCCGCATCCGCGGCAGCGACGCTTTTGCGCAGGAACTCCACTTGCTCGCGTCCCTGCAGAAAGCTGGCCAGACCGTTCTCGACTTCCTGCTGTGCCTTCAGCACCGCATTCTGGTAGTCGACCAGCAGCCCCTGCAGTTTGGCATCCTGTACCCGCACGGTATTGGTGATCTGGCCGTAATTGAGAATGTTCCACTGAAATGACGGTCCGAAACCGAAGGTGATACCCTTACCCTGGAACACTTGGCTGAGCTTGTTGCCGTTGATGCTGGCGGCGACGGTTCCGAAGCTGCCGAAGAGGCTGAAGGCGGGGTAGAGGTCTGCTTCGGCGATCCCTATTTGCGCGCTCTGCGCCGCAGCCGCCAGTTCGGCCGCGCGGATGTCGGGCCGGCGGCGGACCAGATCGGCCGGGATGCCGACCACGACATCCCTGGGCGGAACCGGTATCCGGGTCGATCGACCGAGCAGGTTGTCGAGCGGTTCCGGCGGCATGCCGAGCAGTACCCGCAGCGCGTTCAACCCCTTCTTCAGCTGGATCGTCAGCTGCGGGATCGTTGCTTCTGTCGCGCCGAGGACATTCTCCGCTTGGTAGACGTCGAGCTTGGTGGCGGTGCCGCCGTGAAACTTCGCTTCAGCGATGCCAAGCGCCTTCCTTTGCTTGACGACGTTTTCCTGCGCGATCTTGATCTGCGTTTCGAGCGTGCGGATGCCGATATAGGTCGTGGAGACATCGCCGAGCAGGGTTACCAGCAGCTTGGTCGTAGCCGGCGATCGAGGCGAGATAGGCGGCATCGGCGGATTCGATCCCGCGCCGGAATTTGCCCCAGAAGTCCAGCTCCCAGTTTACCGCGAGCCCCAGCGAATCGCGCCAGAAGTTGGGTAGCACCCCGGTAAGCGGGTTTGCCGTCGGATCGGCGTGACTGGGCCGGTCATATATAATCGAACCCTTGCCTTGCTGCAGCTGGGGATAGAATTCGCCGATTGCCACGCCCAATTCCGCGCGGGCTTGCAGCACACGCGTTCCGGCGCTGACCAGGGATAGGTTTTGCTCATAGGCGACGCGAATCAGCCGGTCGAGGACCGGGTCGTGGAACACTCTCCACCAGTCCCAATCTACTCGCTTGCCCGTGGTCGCCAAGCGTCCGGATATGACCGACGGATCGTTTGACTCGAGCCATTTGCCCGCAACTGGCGCTGCCGGCTCGGAGAAATCGGGACCGACCAGACAACCGCTGCATTGAAGCAACAATACCGCGGTTAGCACGATGCGGCTCAGGCCTCGGGGACTAGCCGGCATGCGCGCGTCCGCCCTCAATAGGCAACCGCCGCCCACCATCTTCCGCGCGCCGCGACCGAAGCCGCGACGAGCTCAATAATCAGTATCATTCACCCCCGCCCACGGACAGAGCCCGGTGGGTTAATATAGCGCGGAGAAGCTAGCTGTGGGCCAATCCTGTGGCAAGTCTGCTCTTCATCGCGAAGCAGTCGCAGGACGCACGCCGCCGGACATCCCCGTGCCCCCTTTAGCGTCCCTTGCGCCTTTGCCTTCGGGCACCATTTGGTCGCACTGGGGGAGCGGGCCGGCTAAATGCCTCGTTCCGCCCCCGTGCTCCTTCTTGCCGGGCTTCGCTAGGCACCAGGCCCCTGAACGGTGATTTCTATCCGGCGATTCTGAGCCCGGCCTTGCGGGGTGTCGTTCGGGGCAACGGGTCGCGTTTCACCGACGCCCTTGGCCGATATGATGTTGGGGTCGACGCCCTGCGACACGAGGAAGGAGACCACTGTCGCCGCACGCCGCGTCGACAGCACCAGATTGTCCGGGATGCCCTGGCGTTGCAATTCGGGCCCAACCGGAACATTGTCGGTATAGCCGTAAACCACGATCTTGGCATTCTTGAGCCCCCTGAGTTTGGGAGCGATGTTATTGGCCAATTCCGCCTGGCCGGCTGGGCTGAGCTGAAAGCCGCCTGATGGGAACAGATAGTCTCCCGCCTCGACATATTTCTGCTCGGCCTGCAGTGCCGCGAGTTGAGCTTTGAGCTGCTGGTTCTCGGCCACTGCCGCGTCGTATTGCTGCTGCGAGACGCAGGCCGACAGGATCAGCGCACCTAGGCAAATGGCGCTGGCGGTAGCTAGTTTCATAATCATGGACGATAACTCCTGGTCGTTTTGGTTGAATGCGGCTTGGGAAACCAAGACCGGGCGACCGCCTCACGCGTTAGGCAGGACCCTGGATGGTTATCTCGATCCGCCGATTCTGCGCGCGGCCCTGCGGCGTATCGTTCGAGGCGACCGGCTTGGTATCGCCGAAGCCCTTGGCCGAAATGCTGGCCGCGGGTATGCCCTGAGACACGAGAAACGTGACCACTTCGGCCGCCCGCCGCGTCGATAGCACCAGATTGTCTGGAATGCCCTGCTGTTGCAGCGCAGGTCCGACGGGAAGATTGTCGGTATAGCCGTAAACGACGAATTTGGAGTTCGGAGGTGCGGCCTTGAGTTTTGGGGCGATATTGTTGGCGAGCTCCGCCTGGCCGGCGGCGCTCAGCCTAAAGCCACCCTCGGGGAACAGCAGATCGCCGGCTTCGACGAACAAGCTCTGCGCCTGCATTGCTGCGATTTGTGCCTTGAGTTTATTGTTGTCGGCTATCATTGCGTCGTATGTCTGTTGCGATACGCAGGCCGACAGCAAGGCTGCTGCAAGGGGGACGGCCGCCGCGACAGTCCGGTTTCTGGTCATCGACGTCTTCCTTGTCATAACGGTTGACCTCCATTGGCGATTGACGCAAGTCGCACTCGACCGCCACGTGTCATGGCCCTTTGGATGCCGAATCCGACCGTCAGTCACGGGTGAGACGTATCAGCTCCACGGACGGTAGATCCCCCCGGACCGCGGGTAATATACCCAAGATTAATCGGAACCCAAGGCTAAGTTGTAGCGGCGCCTTGCTTCGGCTCGTAACGGTTATGCCAGACGGCCGATTCCATGATTGTAAGGTATTGACAATCCAAGGAGTTAAGAAGCCGCGATGCGCGTCCGGCAATCACTGATTACCCTCCCGCGGCGGTTGACGATTAATCACCCGCGGCGGCCAAGAGCCGAATAGTGGCGGAGGGGGCGTCGGCCGGATCTAACTCCACGAGCGTCCACGTGGATCTATGCCCGTCCATCAACCAATTGAAATCGCGCCGCTTCTAGTCGACCTCCATTTACGATTGTCCACCAGGATCCACCTCACATCAACGAATCATTTGTGGGTATGGTTGTGGATTAATTGGATGGACAACAGCGAGAGCCTGTGGTAGGTAATCTCCCTCAGGTTGTGGTTAGTTGAGGGAGAACATGGCCCGCGCGTCTAACAAGCTCTCGGCGGTTGAGGTCAAGGGCATCGACCGGAAGGGGATGTACCACGATGGCGGCGGGCTTTACCTCCAGGTGAGCGCCAGCGGGGCCAAGTCGTGGGTCTTTCGTTTCATGCTCGACGGCCGGTCCCGCGAGATGGGTTTGGGACCGGTCCATGCGATTCCTCTCGCCGACGCACGCAAACGTGCCGCCGAGTGCCGCAGGATGCGTTTCGACGGGATCGATCCGATCGAGGCCAAGAGGGCGAAGCGTGAGCAGAAGAAGCTCGATGCGGCCAAATCAATGACCTTCGACGCGTGTGCCGCGGCTTATATCGATGCGCATAAGGCCGGCTGGAAGAACTCGAAGCACCGGGATCAATGGTCCAACACCCTCGCCGCCTACGCGGGCCCGGTCTTCGGACCCTTACCGGTGCAGGCTGTCAATGTTGGGCTCGTCATGAAGGTGCTGGAGCCGATTTGGCAGACGAAGTCGGAGACAGCGAGCCGGCTGCGGGCACGGCTTGAAGCGGTCCTCGATTGGGCCGCGATTCGGGGTTACCGGAAGGGCGACAACCCGGCACGTTGGCGGGGTCATCTCGACAAGCTGCTCCCGGCGCGCAGCAAGGTTCAGAAGGTGGAGCATCATCCCGCGCTGCCGTATGACGAGCTTGCCGATTTCATCGCGGTGCTGCGCAAACAAGAAGGGATCGCGGCGCGGGCGCTGGAGTTCCTGATCCTGACCGCCACCCGCACCGGCCAGGTTATCGGCGCTCGGTGGGACGAGGTCGATCTCGGTGAGAAGATTTGGGTCGTGCCCGCAGCGCGGATGAAAGCAGGCCGTGAACATCGGGTCCCGCTCTCCGGAGCGGCGGTGGCCATCCTCGAAGAAATGAAGAAGATCCGCGAGAGCGACTTCGTCTTTCCCTGGGGACAAGAAGGGCAAGCCGCTTTCGAACATGGCGATGCTGGCCGTTCTCAAACGGATCGGTCGAAGCGACCTCACGAACCACCGCTTCCGGTCGAGCCTCCGTGATTGGGGGCGGAGCGAACGAACTTCCCGCGCGAGGTTGCCGAGATGGCGCTGGCGCACACGGTCGGCGACAAGGTCGAGGCCGCCTACCGCCGCCGAGACCTGTTCCAGAAGCAGCGGCAGATGATGGATGGTTGGGCGAAGTTTTGTGGGACCACGACATCGATCTCCAGATTTTCCAACAGGCCGAGGATCTCGATCGAATTGCGTGACCAGACCGTGAGTGACACGTCTGGGTGACGCTAGGGTGTCGTCAGGCTCGCCACCATGGCGAGCGCAGTCGGTACCGCGGCTATCCTGATGTGGCCGGCGAGCCCGCGCTTGAGCGCGTTCATCTCTTGTCGCATCGCCCGCGCGTCGCCGACAATCCGCCGCGCCCACTCAAGTATGCGCTGCCCTTGGGGGTAAAAGCGTGGAATCGCGGGCCGCGCCGCACCAATAGCACGCCAAGCACGCCTTCAAGCTGTTTAATCCCCGCCGAATGGGTCGGCTGTGTGACGCCACAAGCCTCGGCAGCTCGACCGAAATGCTGCTCCTGCGCCAGCGCGATCAGAAATTTGAGCTTATCGAACATCCTGGTGCTTAACGGCGGGACAAGCTCAGGCCCTCGCCGGGCGCCAACCAAGCATTGCCGCCACAAATACTGCTGGTCAAAAGCAAGCCCGGCGTTTGGTGCATTTCTACAACGTGTAGAGAACATGATCAAACAATGCGCGAAGCCGCCCTGAACGGCGCGGTTGACGGATGATGTCGCGAGCGGTCGCTCCATGTAAACTGTCCGAATGAGCACGCTGTTCGAAAAAGAAGCGCCGCATCCTCTGGCCGGCCGGCTGCGGCCGAGCAGGCTGGAGGAAGTCGTCGGCCAGGATCATCTGCTGGGCCCGGAGGGGCCGATCGGGCGGATGGTGGCGAGCCGGCAACTCGCATCGATGATCCTCTGGGGACCGCCGGGCTGCGGCAAGACGACGATCGCGCGGCTGCTGGCCCAAGAACTATCCAAGTCGGGCACCGATCTCGCCTTCGAGCCGCTCTCGGCGGTCTTCTCCGGGGTTGCGGATTTGCGCAAGGTGTTCGAGGCGGCCAAAAAGCGCCGCGAGGTGGGTCAGGGCACCCTGCTCTTCGTCGACGAGATCCACCGCTTCAACCGCGCCCAGCAGGACGCCTTTTTGCCTTATGTCGAAGACGGCACCGTGATCCTCGTGGGTGCGACGACCGAGAACCCGTCCTTCGAGCTGATCGGCGCGCTGTTGTCGCGCGCCCAGGTCTTCGTGCTGCGCCGGCTGGATGACGGCGATCTGGAAACCCTGCTATGCCGCGCCGAAGACCACCTCGGCCACACCCTGCCGCTGACGGAAGACGGTCGCGCGGCATTGCGCGCGATGGCCGATGGTGACGGCCGCTTCCTGCTCAACCTCGTCGAGGAGCTGGCACGCCTGGCGGCCGCGAACCCGCTCGGGCCGCAGGAACTGGCGCGTGTCGTGCAGCACCGCGCACCGCTCTACGACAAGACCCAGGAAGGCCACTACAACCTGATCAGCGCATTGCACAAGTCGCTGCGCGGCTCGGACACCGATGCCGCCCTCTACTGGCTGGCGCGGATGCTGGCGGGCGGCGAGGACCCGATCTACGTCCTGCGCCGGCTGACCCGGGCGGCGGTCGAAGACATCGGCCTCGCGGACCCGCAGGCTGTCGTCCAGGCGCTGGCCGCGTGGGACACCTACGACCGGCTCGGCTCGCCGGAAGGCGAGCTGGCGATCGCCCAATGCGTTATCTATCTGGCAACCGCACCCAAATCGAATGCGGCCTACCAGGCCTTTGGGGAAGCCCGCCGGATGGCGCACGAGACAGGCTCACTGATGCCGCCGATGCACATTCTCAACGCCCCGACGCGACTGATGCAGGATCTCGGCTACGGCAAGGGCTATGTCTACGACCACGCTACCGAGGAGGGGTTCTCCGGCCAGAACTATTTTCCCGACGGTGTCGCGCGCCGCAATTTCTATCGGCCCGGCGAGCGCGGCTTCGAGCGCGAGATCAGGAAGCGCGTCGACTATTGGGACAGGCTGCGCCAACGCGGGGCGGCCTCGGAATGACAGCGAGCGCCACCGACACCGTGACTGTCGCCGGCGAAGACGGGTCGGTCCGGCTTGATCGCTGGTTCAAACGGCATTATCCCGCACTCGGTCATGGCCGTCTCGAAAAGCTGCTGCGCACCGGGAGGATCAAGGTCGATGGCAAGCGCGCCCGCTCGAGTGACCGGGTAGCACCAGGCCAGGCGATCCGGCTTCCGCCGATCGGCGAGATGGCCGCACAGGCTTCGCCGGCGCCGCGACAAATCTCGCCCGATGACGAGGCCATGCTGCGGGACGCGGTGCTGCACCGCGACGACGCGGTGATCGCGCTCAACAAGCCGCCCGGGCTCCCTGTCCAGGGCGGCCGCGGCACCGACCGGCATCTCGACGGGCTGCTCGACGCGCTGCGTTTTGGTTCGGACGAGCGGCCGCGCCTGGTTCATCGGCTCGACAAGGATACGAGCGGCGTTCTCGTCATCGCCCGCACCTTCGCGGCCGCCGCATTCCTGACCCGGGCTTTCCGCGAGAAGACGACGCGCAAGATCTATTGGGCCATGGTCGTCGGTCTGCCCAAGCTGCGGCGGGGCCGCATCGATCTGGCGCTGGCCAAGCTTCCCGGCCGGGACGGGGAGCGCGTCCGCGCCGACGCCGAAGAGGGCAAGCGCGCAATCACTTACTACCATTTGGTCGACAGCGCCGGCACGGAGGCGAGCTGGCTCGCCCTGTTGCCGGTCACCGGACGCACGCACCAGCTGCGCGCCCATTGCGCCGCACTCGGCACCCCGATCCTCGGCGACGCGAAATACGGCGCGGCCGCCGCCCACCTCGCCGGCGTTCCCGGTGCAAAGCGGGTCCATCTGCACGCGCGCTCTCTGGCGGTCCCGCATCCGCTCGGCGGCGTGTTGCAGATTACCGCACCGCTTCCCGCCCACATGCGGCAGACCTGGGAATTTTTCGGCTTCCCCGAGGATGTCGCGGATCCCTTTGCGGATCTGTCGCCATGAGGCGTTTCTATAAAAAGGCCGGGACCCTGCCGGCTGCCGGCGGTCAGGGCGTCACGCTCGACGACCGACTCGTCCAGACGCCGGGAAAGCGCGATCTGATCGTGCCGAGTGCCGCACTCGCGATGGCGGTCGCAGCGGAGTGGGACGCTCAGCAAGAAGAAATTCGTCCGGCGACGATGCCGCTGACCCGTCTTGCCGGCGCGACGATCGATCGGGTTCCAGCGCAGCGCGATGCGGTGGTGCGGCAGGTCGCCGATTATGCCGGGACGGACCTTGTCTGCTATCGCGCGGCCCACCCGCCGGCGCTCGGCGCCCGCGAGCAGGCGGTGTGGCAACCGCTGATCGACTGGGCGGTCGAACGCTATGCCGCGCGGCTCGTGGTCACCACCGGGGTCATCCCTACCAAGCAGCCGGCGGCAAGTCTTAAAGCCTTTGCCGCGGCCGTCGCCGCTTACGACGAATTTGCTCTGACGGCGCTCCATGCGGCGACTGCCGCCTGCGGTTCCCTGATCATCGCGCTGGCCTTGCTCGAAGGACGGGTCGATGCAGGCGAGGCCTTTGCCGCCGCGCAGCTCGACGAGAGCTTTCAGATCGAGGCCTGGGGCGAGGATGCCGAACAGGCCGAGCGTCGCGCGGCACTCGCCGCGGACATTAAAGCAGCGGCGCGGTTCATGGCGCTGCTGTAGCGGGTCTGAAGCGAGTTCTCACCTTCAGGTAATAGGCTCCGAATTCACCCGGGCCGGGGGCTGGGTCTCGTCGGCCTCGATCATTGTCAGGCGGCGGTCGAGTCGCTGGTCTCGATTCTCTGCACGAAGGTCGTGACCAACTTGGCACGGCTTGGCCCCTCGGCCGGCGTGACCAGGCCGTGGTGAGCGCGGCGGTGACCGCCCAACCGCCCGGCGGATGTCGACCGGGGTTACAGGCTGCGCAGGAAGTTCAGGAGATCCTGCTTTTGTCCCACAGAGAGATTGTTGAATTTGTCGACGACCGGGTTCGCCTCCGACGCTCCGAACGTCGCATTTCCCGCGCTCTTGTGCGCCCGGATCGCCTCGATGAGGTCGTTGGTGCGCCCGTCGTGAAGGAAGAAGATGCGCTGTCCCAGACCCCAGAGAGGTGCGGTCCGGAATTCGTCACCCTGCGCTCCCCCCTGGACGATATCGTCAGCCAGGTCCGGTCCCATCGCATGAACGAGGAGGTCGGAGAAGAGGTTGGCCGTCATGTTCCTCAGCGCCGCCACCGTAGAATTGCCCGTCTTCAGCTGCGGCGTGTGACAGAGCGCGCAACCGGTATTCATGAAGAGGTCTCTCCCCCTGGTGATCGAGGTCGCGCCACCGGGCGTGTCCGTGGACGGGGTGGGCGGTGCCAGGAATCGCTGGAAGAAGGCAAACTTCTCGATTGCGTTCAATCCGCTCGGCGTGTCCCTGAGTTCGGTGTCGGTGACGTCGTTCGGGACCGTGACGTACTGGCACTTCGAGTATTGCTCGCGCTCCTGCTGGAACAGCTCGTTCGTGATTCCCATTTCGACGTTGTAAGCCTCGCCCGAGAACACCAGGAGCGTCTGGTTTTGGGCCTTCCACCCGAACCTGGCGATCGTTCCATCATTGCCGTTGTTGTTCGTATTCCCCGTGATCGTCCGCCCCGGCACGACGATGTTGGGACGGCCCCTGATGCCGAGCTGTTGCTTGGTATTGGCGTTGGCCGCTTGGCTGGCCAGGATGGCGCTGTCGGGAATTTGCTCGATGAGACCCGCGCCGAAGACTGGCGTCGGGATTCTGAAGGTGAGGTTGTCCTTCTGGTACGCTCCGTCGAAGTCGGGCTGGGCCAGAACGCACCCAGTGGTGGCCCCGGTCCGCCCAGTGATCGTAGCGGTATTGTGCACGCCCCCATCCCGGGTCCCGTCTGCGTTGTACTTGTACCGGGCTTCGCGCACCGGACCGTCCGCGGTGATGAAGTACGGGACTTTGTCGGTGCCCCTGTCCTTCGAAGCGAATGCCACTTGCGGGTTCACGGACGGGCTGGTCCCGCCCGTCGCCGGCTGGGCGTGACAACCGGCGCAGCCGTCCAGATTCATCCGCGGGCCCAGCCCGTCGGCAACGGACTCGACTTCCTCGAAGTCCGCCTTGCCTTCGACAAAGAACGCAGACTGCCGGCGGGTCAGCCCGGCGATCGGTCCGCCCGCGCCCGCAGGCCCCCTTCGCACGCCAGGGTCACGTGCAGTGGTCGCAGAGCTGGTATCGACGGCAGTTGTCCGGGACGTTTGGGCCTGAAGCACCCCAGCGAGGCCCAACAGCAGAAACACCGTAACGATGAAGATTCCTTGAGCTTGCCTGGCCGATTTCATCACCCAGGACATCAAGGACAATATAATTGTGCCATCTCTCAAAAGAGATGACAGTAATCGCGGCATTTTGATATTCCCCCAAAGAACATTCTTCCACTACGCTTGTACCTCGATCTACAAGTCATATTCCATTTGAATCAGTAGCTGCCTTATAATTGTCACAGATGTCGGGACATCATCAGGAGATTTCCAACAAAATGGTCCTGGTCTTTGGTTAATGAGAGTTTATTTTAGCAGAAGGTTCAAAATACCCTACAACTGCGCGAAGCCTCTACCGCCGCTCGGTCCAAGGATCGCCATCTGAGCGACTTAGCGTATCAAATTAACTAATTTAGGTTACGGAAACCAATCTCAGCCCGCTCTTGGTGAAGCCGCCTCGACGAATGGTGGCTTGCCTAAAAGGGTGTGGCGTCGGGTCCGTGGTGAGCGAGGCGTGGAGAAGAATTCGGTTGATCGACTGCCCGTCTGGCGCGAGGACACCCCGAAAAGAGGCTCTAGCTTTAAGGTATTGTGCGTCACCAAAAAATGAGGGTAAACCCGGGCCCGAAGACCACGGCGCTCGTCACCGATTCCCTGGGATCGGGCATCGCGCGGCTGCCACTGTCAGGATCAACTGCACGAGATGCACGCGCTTTCGCGGGCATGACGAGGAGGGGCGCGGGTGCCGGACGTTCGCTGCGTGACGAGTCAGCTGCTCAGAAACGGAAAGTCAGCCCGGTCTCTATTTCGGTCTCCTTCCCGTCGATTGTCGGCGGCTTGAATTTCCATTGGGTCAATGCCGCAGTGATACTGAACCTTTGCTCTGCCGACCCGCGTATTACGTGGATGTGCTTGACCTGCCCGTCGGTTCCGATGATGATGCGCACCGGAACCACGGTAAATTTCGGGCCGGAGGGGCTCGGGTCGACGCGCGATTGCAGGTGTTCCGGCGTGGCGTAGTCTTTGACGCAGACCGGCGTCGCTTCGGCGGGACCGATGACCTCGCCCGAAGACAGCTCATTCAGACTGAGGACGAGACGGGCCAGGTTTTCGGGATCGCCCGTCGTCAGGCTGAAGCTGACCAAATGGCAGCGAATTTCGGTCACTAACATTGCGCGAAAGAGACCCGCGCCGTTGAAATCGACGCGACTGAAGGCACGCCCTGCAATCGTCGTCTGCAACGGACCACTATCTATCTTCATCCCGTCGATCTGGGATAGTTCGCGGCGGAACTCGCCGGCCGCATCCGCGGCGCCCTCGGCGGGGCCGGTGGCAAAAAATTGGTCTTGGGCAGCGATCAGGATCGTTCCGTCCCGATCGCCTGGCCCGCGCAACGCGCTGAGAACGTAATAGCCCAAATGCGAAGGGCCCGGCCCCTCCAGATCCTGGCTCCAGCCTGGCCGCAGCGGATAGGACATCCGGAAATAATCGTTTGTGTAGGTTCCGTCTGACACGCGCCCGAATTCGGGGTCTGTTGGAGTTGCTTCTACATTTCCGCCGCAAATCGTCAGCCAGCAGACGGCGCACACCACCGCCGCCATTCGCCGCCACGCGCACATCGTCCGAAGAGCGCTTCTACAGCGATCTGAGGAAATCCAGCAGGGCCTGCTGATTGGCAACCGGCAGCGTCCGAAATTGAGCGATGACCGTGTTCGCCTCCGATCCTATGCTGGCGTGCGCCGTGATCGCCTCGTAAAGATCGGAGGTACGCCCGTCATGCAGGAAGAATAGGCGCTGCCCGACCCCCCACAGCGGCGCAGTGCGAAATTCACTGCCGGTAGCACTCCCCTGCGCAATGCCATCAGCGAGCCCCCTTCCCATGTCATGTAGCGCGAAGTCACTGAACGGAAAGAAGGTTACGTTGCTCTGACCGGTGAAAGCCGACTTTGCCGTGGTCTGGGCCATGACATGGCACCCGTGACAGCCGATATTTTGAAAAACCTTTTGTCCTTGCGCGACTGAAGACTTTGGCTGGGGGACGGCAGGGTTCGCGACGGGGTCCGCCAATAAACGCATGAACACGGCAAAGCTGACGACATCCGATGCGTAGTCCAAAGCCCTGTCGCCTGGGGTGACCACGCTCACCATAGGGGTGTGGTCCTCGGGCGTGGCGCTGTATTGGCAGCCAGGTTCGGTTTCACGCTCATTCGGAAACAGTTCGTTGGTCACGCCCTGTTCGACATTATAAGCCTCGCCGGCAAAGATCAGCAGCGACTTGTTTTGCGCCTTCCAGCCAAAACGCGTGATCGTGCCGTCGTTGCCGGTGCGATTGAACACCCCCGCAATGCCCAGCGACCTTTTGACCGCCCCGTTAGCGGCCAGTGCCAACTGGAGGCCATCGTCGGAGACGCCTTCTACCAGCCCGAGCCCAAACAGGGGTGTCGGAATCCGGAAAACCACGTTGTTTCTGGCGAGTTCGGCAGCGAAGTTGGGCTGGTCGATATTGCAGCCGGGCTCATCGGTGACGGCAAACAGATTGTGTACCCCGCCGTCCGGCGTGCCGTCGCGATTGCGGACAAAACGCGCCTCGCGGACCGGACCCTTTTTCGTGATAAACGGCGGGACAACGTTCTTATTATTCGCTGCTACTGCAACTTGCGGGTTGGTCGCCGGGCTCGAGCCGCCGACCGCCGGAAAAGCATGGCAGCCGGCGCAGCTGTCGAGATTGAACCGTGGGCCGAGGCTACCCTCGACATCATCGACCTCCATGAATATCTCGCGTGCCGCATTAAAAAGCTCTTGCTCGCTGGGGTTGAGACCGGGAAGAGCACCGCCGGCGCCGGCGGTCTCCGTGCGTACGCCCGGGTCTACCGCCCTTGACACGCCGACAGTCGGCGTACTCGAACCACCAGCGGCTGCGTTCCCCGCGAGTTCGAAGTAGACTAGCGCCAATAATAACGCAGTCGCGAGACGTACCGACTGGCCAATGCAAAATTTCTTCATCTTCGCCGTCCCCGGGTTGGCCAAGGGGCTGAAAATTAGATCTCAGAGGTGACGATCAACCCGAAATGTTACTACCCTATTAAGAGCATCGGGCGTCAAGCGCGCGTCAGTGGCAAGTGAGCGTGGGGTGGGTCGAAGACGCTCTGGTCGAGCACTTCGAAACGCGCCTCCGTCGGCTGCATTGCGAGACCATTGATCGGCAATAGATCCTGCGGGCAGGCGGAGAACGCGATGATGCAGTCCATCTCGGCGCGCAGCGTCACATAACTACCGGGGGTGCTTACCGGAGGACGCATTTCGACCCGGTTGCCGTCAATGACCGGGATATTCATGAAGAGGTTCAGCGGTGCTGGCGTCTCCGGCGACTGCAGCCCGAGCTCGGCCAATCCTGCCGCAAGGTTGTCGGTGCAATTGTCGTGATATTGCCGGCAGCCGAGTTGTTCGTAGCGCCAGCGGTCGCAGGCAGCGAACAACGTGTCGTGGATGCCGCCCGAGGTGTCTTCGAGCATTGTGAGGATCGGCCGCCGTTTATTGGTGACGAGGGTGTCGGCGATCGCCGGGATGATCCGTCCGATCGCCACCCTCGTATGCTCCATCGACATGAATTCCCTGATGTCCTCGGCGTTGAACGCCCAGGCATCGACGACCTGCTGCCCTTTGCTGTTGATGACTTTGACCCTCTGGCCCTGGTGAACGCGCGCGGCCTTGCCTTGTCGCGCCGGGATCTCGATCATGCCGCTTCTCCGTTGGGGTTGAGCATCGACGAAGTGTAGCGGCGCTTGCTAGGTTCCCCAAAAGCAACGGAGAGCCGCGTGTCCGATTTCCGCTCCTTCACCGTCTCGGAAGCTGCACGACAGATCGCCGATCGCCGGTTGTCTGCGGAAGCCCTGGTCAAAGTCTGTCTCGACCGTATCGAGGCGCGCGAGACGGTGGTTGGCGCCTGGCAATTCCTCGATCGCGAACGGGCGCTCGCCGCCGCACGCCAGCGCGATGCCGAGCCGCCGCGGGGACCGCTCCACGGGATTCCGATCGCCGTCAAGGATCTGATCGACACCGTCGACATGCCGACCGGCTATGGCTCGCCGATCTATCGCGATCACCGGCCGGCGGCGGACGCGTCGTGCGTGGCGCTCGCCCGCGCTGCCGGTGCCATCGTGCTCGGTAAGACGGTAACGACCGAGTTTGCCGCATTCACGCCCGGCAAGACGGCGAACCCGCGCAATCCCGCTCATACCCCCGGCGGCTCATCGAGCGGCTCGGCGGCGGCGGTAGCCGACGGGATGGTGCCGCTCGCCTTCGGCACCCAAACCGCCGGATCGGTCATCCGGCCGGCTGCTTATTGCGGCTGCGTCGGCTACAAACCGAGCTTTGGCCTGATCAATCGCGCCGGAGTGAAGCCGCTGGCCGACAGTCTCGACACGGTCGGGGTTCTCGCCCGTGCGGTCGAGGATGCGGCATTCTTTGCCGGCGTGCTGTCCGAGCGGCCGGCGCTGCGCCATCTGACCATGCCCGGCGAAGCTCCGCGTTTCGGGCTCTACCGCACTCCGAATTGGGAGGAAGCCGATCCAGCCGCCGCCGCGGCTCTGGACACGGCGCGGTCGGCGCTCGAACTCGCCGGTGCGGCGGTCGCCGAGCTAGCGATTCCACCCGAGCACCAGGGGCTTGCCGAGGTTCAGGACACGGTCATGCGGTTCGAAATGGTTCGCGCACTCGCCTATGAGCGGATCGAGCACAGCGCCCAAGTCTCGCCGCGGCTTGCACAGATGCTCGATGCCGGCATGACCATCGGGGCGGAGGAATATGACCGGGCTAACGCCCGCGCCGCCGAGGCGCGCACGGGTCTCGATGCCTTCTTCGGCGAGTGCCATGCGGTGCTCGTCCCGGCAGCACCGGGAGAGGCGCCGCAAGGGCTCGGCAACACCGGGAACCCGATCTTTAACCGAATGTGGACCTTGCTCGGCGTGCCTTGCGTGACCCTCCCGGCCCGCTGGGCTGAAAACGGTCTGCCGACCGGTGTTCAGCTCGTCGGCCGGATGCGGGATGATGCCCGGCTGATGGCCTGCACGGCTTTTCTCGAACGCGCCCTCGACGCGGCGCGATGAAGATCGCCCTTGCGGTCGCGACGCTAGCGCTCCTCGCCGACTGCTCCGCGCTCGACCCCTATCCGGCCTACCCGCGGGCAGCGAGGACAGACGAGACCGATGCCGGCCCGCGCGTGGCGATTTGCTATGACACGATCGTCAGCTCCCTCGCCGAGGTCGAGCGGGCGGCGCAAGAGGAATGCGCCGCAGACACGGTGGCGACCTATTCCAGCACCGATTGGTATCTGCAGTATTGCCCGCTGCTGCTGCCGGCGCGGGCCACCTTTGTCTGCGCTCCGAAGAAATAGACCTTAGGCACCTGTAGAACAGGAGAACAGCCATGCCGACCCGCATCCTGATGGCCTCGCAACTCTCCGACGCAGTGATGGATGTCGCGCGAGAGATATTGCCGCCCGGCTACGAGCTGATCGTCGCCGAGTTCGACAGCGCCGAATTCGCCGCGGCACTGAAGGACGCCGAATATTACGTCGGCAGCCCGCGGTTCCCACTCGGGCCCGAATTCTATCGGGCCGCACCCCGGCTCAAGCTGGTTCAGCTCTTCAGCGCCGGCTACGACCGGCTCGATCTCGCGGCGGCCCGGGCGGCGGGCGTGCCGATCTGCAACAATGGCGGCTCGAACTCGGTGGCGGTCGCCGAGCATGCGCTGCTGCTGATGCTCGCGGTATCGCGGCGGCTGGTCTGGCAGCACGAGAACGTCGTCGCCGGGCGCTGGCGCGGCAACGATTTTTCGGCGAACCTTGTCTTCGAGCTCGAAGACAAGGTGCTCGGCATCGTCGGCCTCGGCAATATCGGCAAGAAGGTGGCGCGCCTTGCCAACGCCTTCCGTATGCGCGTCCAATATTACGATATTGCCCGACTGAGCGGCGACGCCGAAGATGCGCTCGGCATTCGCTTCGCGCTGTTCCCCGAGCTGCTGCAGAGCTCGGACATCGTCACCCTGCATGTGCCGCTCGGCGCGCAGACCCACAAGCTGATCGGGGAGCGCGAGCTGGCGATGATGAAACCCTCGGCGATTCTGATCAACACCTGCCGCGGCCCGGTCGTCGACGAGGATGCACTCTATGACGCGCTGAGCGCGGATCGGATCCGCGGGGCCGGGCTCGATGTGATGGTCGAGGAGCCGCCGGCACCGGAACACAAGCTCTTCGGTCTAAACAACATTGTCCTGACCCCGCATATGGCAGGCCCGAGCTGGGAGAACTGGAAAAAGGCGTTCCGAAACTCCTTCGACAACATCCAGCGCGTTGCCCGCGGCGAAAAACCTTCGTGGGTGATCCCCGAGTTGCGGGATTGACGCGCGGCTGTCGGATAGGCGCCTTCAGCGCCCGGCCTCCCGACATCTGACCAGGCGCATCGGCGTATAGGTCAGTGCCACGGTGCCATCCTGCTTGACGACACGGACGCGGGTGCGGACGAGCCCCCGGTCGGGTCGGCTGCGGCTCAGCCGCGCCTCGATGATCTCGCATTCGGCATGAACCGTGTCGCCGGGCAAACACCGGGTTTTCGACATCGAGCTCCATGTGGAGAAAGGCGAGGCCGGTGTGCTGCATCGTCGACTGCACGAGCAGACCTTCGGCAAAAGTGTAGACGAGTGCCGCCGGCGCCAGACGCTGCTTGATGTCGGATTCACGGGCGAGGAATTCGAGGTTGGTGAACAACACCTCGACCATGCCGGTGCAGTTGACGAAATTGGTAATGTCGGCCTCGGTGACGGTGCGGCCGATCGTCTTGAACTGCCGGCCGACCGGCAGATCCTCGAAGCACAAGCCGAGCCCGACCGTTTCCATGCTCTCCTCCTCCATCAGTCCCGCCGCCGGATCGACCAGCCGTCGCGGCTTGGCCCTTCGCCGGCGAACGCCTCCGGGCGCAGAGCCCGCAAGGCATGGTCGGCAATCTCCAACGCGGTGTGCCGCTCGCTCATAACCACCCGATCAATGTCCTGGGCCTGCAGCCATTTTGACTCGCTGTCGCTGTGCGTGCGAACGATGATCGGCAGCTGCGGATTGGCTTCGCGCGCCGCCTGAACGATGCGCCGGACATTGCCGCGCTCCGGAATGGCAATAATCAGCAGCCGCGCCGCCTCCGGGCGTGCTGGACCCAGAACTTCGGGCCAACCGGCATCGCCGTAGACCACCGGCACACCCTCCGCGCGCACTTCGCGGGCGAGGGCCAAGTTCTGCTCGACCACGATGTAGGGTATATCTTGTTCGCGCAACGCGGTCGCCACCACGCTGCCGACCCGCCCGTGCCCGACGATGATCACGTGGTCGGACAACCGCGGCACCGACGTTCTGGCGTGCGTTTCCGTCCGACCATGGTGCCAGCGCCGCATTCGCGGCGACGCTTCCAGCCGACCAGTGAAGGCATGGGTCGCGCGAAACAGCAGCGGGTTTACCATGATCGTGACGATGGCGGCAGCGAGCACCAAATCGCGCTGTTCGGGCAGCAATATCCCGGCGCCGACCGCGAGCCCGGTCAGGATGAACGAGAATTCGCCGATTTGGGTAAGCGACACCGCGACCTCGACCGCGACCCGCGGCGCAAGGCGAAACGCCAGCAGGATCAGCAAGGTCACGCATCCGGTCCCGAGCAGTATCGTCAACACCATAACGAGCAGCTGGAGCGGCGCGTGCATCACCACGGCAGGATTGAAGAGCGCGCCGACAGAGACAAAGAACAGCACTGTGAACACCTGCTGGATCGGCACCGATTCCGCCGCCGCCTGATGGCTCATATCGGATTCGGCAAGCACGACGCCGGCAAAAAACGCCCCGAGGGCTATCGAGACGCCGACCAGCTCGGCAGAGGTGTATGCCACTCCAAGAGCCACCACTATTACCGCCAGGCGAAACAGCTCTCGCGATCTGTCCCTTGCCGTCCAGGCGAGGATCCACGGCACGAGCTTGCGCCCCACGACCAGGACCACCGCGACAAAGCCGCTCACCTCCAACAGCTTGCTCCCGACCGTATTCAGCAATGCCTCGGGGTTGTGAGCCTCCAATTCCGCGGCGGTCGGCAGCAGCACCAGCGCCAGGATCACGATCAGATCCTGCATCACCAGCCAGCCCAACGCGATGTGACCGGCGGCGGATTGGAGGTGGCCGCGAGCGTCCAGGACGCGAGTGGCGACGGCGGTGCTGGCGATGGCGAGGGCAAAGGCGAGCACCAGCGCCGCCTCAGGCGACCAACCCAGCAACAGATGGCCGGCGCCAAACGCGATCAGCGCGGAGAGTGTGACCTGCAGCAGCGCCCCCGGAACCGCCACGCGCCAGACCGCGACTAAATCGGCCAGCGAGAAGTGAATCCCCACCCCGAACAGCAGCAGCGCCACCCCGATATCGGCGAGTTGGCTGATGATCGGCAAATCGGCGACGAACCCGGGGGTGAAGGGCCCGATCAAGACCCCGGCGATCAGATAGCCGATCAGCGGCGGCAACCGCAGCGCGCGGGCGCCGATCGCGCTCAGATAAGCAAGGGCGAGGCTGACCGCGATAGTGGTGAGGAGCGAGGAGGCGTGCTGCACCGAGCTATCCGCCGACGGAACGACAACCTGCGCTAGTTTGCGCCGTTTCCGGTTGTCGCCATCTGCAGCAAGTCAGCAGCAAGATCTCTCGGGTAGGTTGTAATGCATACGAACACCCCCTCATCGTCGTCGCCAAACCGTGGAGCATAAACTACGACTGTGGCGATCCTATGCTGCCATGCTCGGAATGATCGTGCCGCCAGCTTCCGCGCAGAAACCGGAGGCTCAAGGCGCGGACCGCGGGAAGAGGGGCGGCGGGTTGCGTGGCCGCGGTCACTCCTCCAGCACCCCGGCCTTGCGCAGGCCGGCAAAATAAGTGGTCTCAAACAGTGCCCTGACCTTCGGCACCCCGAAATACCCTGCGACCGAAAGAAAACCAGCGGCCGTCAGGCATGCAATGCTCGAATAACGATCATCGGAGCTTAGCTTGCGGGCTGCGGCGAGTTCAATTGCAGCGCGTTGGCCCGCGTCTTGGAGCGCATAGGCGGAGGCCAGAAGCGCACGAGCATTCGGAAGTTCGGGGACGGCGCTGCGCGCCTTTTCGAGCCAGACGATCGCATCGTCAGTTCGCGATTGTACAAGATGCGCAACCCCGACTCGGACATAGGCTTGACCGATAAGGGGATCGCGCGGGCTGAGGCGGATGAATCGTTCCTGCAGCGGGATCGCTTCGTCCAGGTATCCTGTAAAGAACTTACATTGGCCGAGGCTGGATATTGCGTACGCCGCATTGCGGTTGAGCTCGATGACCGTTTCGTACTCGGGCGACCGCCTCCTCGAACCGCCCCTGCGCGCGCAGCACCTGACCTTTCGCCAGATGCGATCGGAAGCTACGGGGCTCTGCCGCCAAGGCGCATTCGGCGAGTTCTTCGGCGCGTGCGATATCGGCTGTAGCCGAGTCGGTCATTTGATTGAGCACTCGACCTGTGAGCTCACCGGCCAAATAGCTCTGTGCTGCAACGGATCGCGGATCGAGCGCCAATGCACGCTCGTAGAGGCTGATTGCCTCGGCATGGTTCTGGCGCGTCTTCGGCTTCGACCCTGCGGCGCGCCCGCGGAGGATATAGTCGAACGCGTCGGGCTGCTCGGTCGGTCGGGCGGCCTCGGAGGCGATCAGTTCGAGGTTCAGCTCGACCGCAATCCGACCCGTGATCTCATTTTGCAGAGCGAACAGATCACCCGTGTCGCGGTCGAATCGCTCGGCCCACAAATGCGCGTTGGTCTCGGCATCGATCAGCTGGGCGTTGACGCGGACCTGATCGCCTGAACGACGGACGCTCCCTTCCAGCACATAGCGCACACCAAGCTCCCGGCCGATCTGCTTGGTGCCGACCGGCTTGCTCCGATAAGTAATCGCCGTGTTGCGCGAAATGACAAGCATATCCGCGAGCCGAGACAGATCGGTCGTCAGATCCTCGGTGATGCCGTCGGCGAAATATTGCTGCTCCCGGTCGTCGCTCAAGTTGCTAAAGGGCAGCACGACGATTGACAGGCGTGGCGCAGCGGCGAGGTGGGCCGGAATGACGGTGCTCGGACCGTGCGGTCGCCCAGTGCCGGAGTGCGAGGGCGCCGGCTCGACCCGTGTCACCGGCCCGACAAAGCGGTAGCCGCGCCCGGAGACCGTCTGGATGCAGCTGCTCTCTGCCCGCCCGTCATCGAGGATGCGGCGCAATGCCGCGATCTGCACGTTCAGGTTGCTGTCTTCGACCGTCGTTTCCGGCCAGACCGCGTCGATGATCTCGTTTCTCGAGACGAGGTCGCCCGGCCGCTCGACCAATATGCCGAGAAGGTCGAGCGCCCGCCTGCCGACGGCTATCGGCGCAAAAACACCTTGTTGATCTCGCCGAAATAGGACACCGTCGAGGCGGAAACCCTCGCCCAGGAAAATGTCGGTCGCGGCGAGCGCATCCATGGCTGCGCCTCCCGCGCGGCTCTCCATTTCCTAAACTTTAACACGAATTCAGAATTTTTTAGCGCCGTCTCATAGCGCCGCCTTCCTGCGGGGATCGTTATGGCGTCCTACTCAACCCAAACGCAGGGAGCCGGCGATGAAAACTTGGTTTTGGAATGGAATGATAGCAGCGCTGATCGCGTTGCCGGCGCTGAACGGTGGGGCGTGGGCAGGAGGAAGCGACAATTTCGGCTGCTCGAACGCGACGCTCAAGGGCCGATATGCTTTCGGCGCCACGAACCTCATCATCCCGCAGGTTGTGGCCGGGATCAAGGTCTTCGACGGCAGGGGCCATCTGACCCAGCGTGATTACATAGGCGACAGCCTTCGAACGATGAACAAGATGGATTTTGCGCCGAAAGGGCAAGAAACGGGTACTTATCAGGTCAATCCCGACTGCACTGGGAGCATGGAGATCGACTTGAACGTGCCCAACACTCCAGCACCCCACGGTCGCATAGAGATTATGTTTGTGATCAGCGACGGCGGTCGTCATATCCACGAAGTCGTGGCAGAATTCACCCCGCCGGGGGCTACAGGACCCGTTCCCACGCAAACCAGCGCAGACGACTGGAAGGTCGCGTCGGAGGAGGACGATTGATATTGCTTTGACCATGGCCGGGGCGTCCCCGATCGCAGCCTCGCGGGTCCGGCTCGTTCGGCACTGCGGTCGAACGGTCGGTGTGGCCCCGGTCATTCGCGACGGCTAGGGTCCTTGTCAGCGTAGGGTGGGCTGAGCGTGTTGCGAACCCACCCTTGCCGTTTGAGGGATGATGGGATTCGGTTCCGCTCCGCCTACCCTACAGATTGGGACGACAAAGGAGCCGTGCGATTATTCCTCCGGCATCCCGGCCTTGCGCAGGCCGGCGTAAAAGGTTGCCTCGGCAAGGGCTCGGATGGCCGGGGCCTCGAAACGTGTGCCGGCTCTGCTGCGAGCGAGGCTCGGCCAAGAGCCTTCGCCACCCAACCTCCGGGCTTCGGCGAGCGAATCGGCGGCGCGTTCGGTCTCGCCTCTGAGGGCATAGGCGGCAGCGAGGTAGACATGAGGTCCAGGCAACCCCGCATTGGCGCGCAGCGCCTTTTCGAGCCAGAGGATTGCCTCATCGATGTGAGATTGCAGCAAATGCGCCTGCCCAATGCGGAAGTACCACCACACGATATCAGGATCACGTGGACTTAGGCGGATGGCTCGCTCCAGTGTCGGGATTGCTTCTTCTATTGGTCCGACATAGATCCTACACCTGCCGATATTGGCCAATGCGTTCACCGAGTTGCGGTAGAGCGCGAGCGCCGTCTCGTATTCGGGGATGGCCTCTGCACATCGACGCTGCACGCGCAGCACCTGACCCTTGAGGTTATGGGCAAGGTAGCTGTGGGGCAATGCCGCCACGGCATTTGTGGCCAATTCTTCAGCACGCTTAATATCGGCTTCAGCCTCGCCGCCAAAGTCAAGCACTCGGTTGACGAGGGCGCCCGCCAACCGGATCTGCGCCTCGATGGAACCGGGGTCGACCGCCAATGCGCGCTCCAACAAGGTGATCGCATCTGCAAAGCTGTCCCGCGTCGCCGGTTTCGACTGTACCCGGCGTGCCCGGAAAATGTAGTCCTGCGCGTCGGAATTAGCGGTCGGGCGGGCTGCTTCCGCGCTAACCATCGCGAAATCGAGCGCGATGGCGATGCGGCTGGCGACCTCGTCTTGCAGGGTGAACAGATCGCCGGTGTCGCCGTCGAACCGCTCGGCCCACAAATGCGTGTCGGCCTCGGCATCGATCAGCTGGGCATTGACGCGGACATGACTGCCCGACCGCCGGACACTCCCTTCCAGGGCATAACGGACGCCCAGTTCCCGACCGATCTGCTTCGTGTCGACCGGCTTGTTCCTATAGGTGAAGGCGGTATTGCGCGAGATCACGAGCATGTCCGCGATTCGCGACAAATCTGTCGTCAGATCCTCAGTCACGGCGTCGGCAAAATATTGCTGATCTGGGTCGTTGCTCAGATTGGCGAAAGGCAGCACGACGACTGACAAACGCGGCGCGACGAGGGGCTGCGACATTGGCGTGGCGGCAACTACCGTCGGGATCGGAGAGGGCTTCGTCGTTGGCCAAAGCCACCAAGCGCTGAAGGCAATGAAGAGCACCGCCACGGCGACCGCCAGCATTGTCACAAGGGCGGTGCGCCGGCGCTGCGGCACCTCGGGCGGCATACCCGACGCGTGCAGATCGGCAACGGTTTCGGGGCGCAGTGCATAGACCCGCACGGGGCGAGCAATGTTCTTAACGCTCTGCTCGCCCCTATCTTCGAGCGGATAGGGCAGCCTGTCGCGGATCTGGTCGCGCACGGTCCGCGAAATGCAGATGCCGCCGGGCTCGGCTAGCGCTTCCAGGCGCTCTGCGATATTGACGCCGTCGCCGAAGATGTCGTCGTTCTCGACGATGACGTCGCCGAGGTTGATGCCAATGCGAAACCTGATACGCCGCTCGTCGGGTATGTCAGGCTCGCGGTAGAGCATCTCGCGCTGCACCTCGGCGGCGCAGCGCACCGCGTCGACCACGTTCGCGAATTCCGCCAGCATACCGTCGCCGGTATTCTTGACGATGCGCCCGTGACATTCCTCGATTTTCGGATTGACCAGTTGCTGCAGATGCGCCTTAAGTCGTTCGTACGTGCCTTCTTCGTCCGCGCCCATCAGGCGCGAATAGCTGGCCACATCGGCGGCGAGAATTGTCGTGAGACGGCGCGGCGGCGCCGCGGGCTCGCCGCGCGTCACCGGTGCGACAAAGCGGTAGCCGCGCCCTGCGACCGTCTGTATGCAGCTCCCCTCTGCTCGCCCATAATCGAGGATTCGGCGCAACGCTGCGATCTGGACATTGAGGTTGCTGTCTTCGACTGTCGCTCCCGGCCAAACGGCGTCTATGATGTCGGCTCTAGAGACGAGATCACCGGGGCGATCGATCAATACGCCGAGAACGTCGAGCGCCCGTCCGCCGATTGCGATCGGCGCGAAAACACCTTGCTCTCCCCGCCGGGATAGAACACCGCCGCGCCGATCGACGCGGAAACCCTCGAACAACGAAATATCCGCCGAGGAAAGTGCCTCCATGCCCGCGTCTCCCGCGCGTTTCCCAACATTTTAGCACAATTTAGAATTTTTTCATCGCCGCCTCATAGCGCGCCCTCCGTCGAGCAGGTCTTGATCGGGGTCCCGGACTGAGCCGGGCGCTAGCAAGATGGAGAGCGAGTATGAAACAGAATATTGGGAAATTCGTCGTAGCCGCCGCGATGGTGCTGGCCTTGTCCAGTGTTGCACGGGCGCACGATGATGATGACGACGTGAAACCGTGCCGCCTCTCCACGCTGCACGGCCTGTACGTCTTTACCGCTTCCGGGTTCAACGTTGTAGGGGGGGTAGCGCAACCGAAGGCGATCGTGGAGTTGATCGACTTCAACGGGGACGGCACCGTCATTAGCGGGAAGACGACGGTCAGTCTAAACGGCACGATTATCCATAGTAAGAACACGCCAGGGACCTATACGCTCGGTCCCGACTGCACGGGCCATCTCAGTTTTACAGACGGCGGGGCGAACCCCGAATTTGACCTGTATGTAGCCTTCAAAGGCTCTCAAATTCAAATGATTCAGACCAAACAGACCGTCGGGGCACCGGTGTTTCAGGGGACCGCCGAGCGGGTATCGCGCTAAAGCGCGACCAGGCATCGGCGCCGCCGGCGAGGATCGCGCCGAACAACACCCGCTGCTGCAGCAATAGGCGGGCCGGGTTGCGCAGACCCGGCCCAACTCCTCGATCGCCAGACATGCCGAAACGAGGCTGCCGGTGCGCCGAATTTCCGGCAGAAGATCAGCTCCTGGATCGCGTTGTTACTCGTTGAACCGGTAGCGCAATATCTGCTTCACACCCCGTCTTGTAGTATAGGCAGGTGTGGACGAGTGCCGATATCGAGATCGTACTCTATGATGAGCTGACGGATGGTGCGGTTGTCACAGTGCGCATACTGACGCCGTCGGGAGAATTGATCGTGATGGCGGAAGCGGAGCAAAGCGACCGTGAATTGTCGCTGCGCGGGCTCCATATAAAGGGGGACACCCTGGGGCCAAACGATCTGGGGCCGGCGCGACTAAGGCAGCTCGTGCGCGCCGCGATGGAGAGGATGGATTTCGATGCCATCATCATTGAAGGAGCGACTCGGACATCGGGTGCGCGTCGGGGACGCGTCCCGCGTACCCTACGGTTCGCCCGTAGGGTACCTGCTGCGCGCTGATCCGAGATTTGTTAAGACCGTCTCGGCCGCCTTGGCGCTGGCGAGACGCCATCTGCGGTTGGGTGTCGCCAAGGATGTCGTGGAACGCCTGCTAGACGGGGAAGAGGTTACCATCGAGGTGCCGAAGGTTGAAGACCCTGAGGTCTTCGAGCGCGAAATGGAAGAGCTCGGTATCCAGACAACACGACGCGAGGCCGAACCGGAACCGGCAAAGGCCCTCGCCGTAGACTGGCAGCGTTAATCAGCGCCCGTTCGTTCCTTCTCAACCGAGCGTGCCGGCGGCACGCAGAGCCGCGATCTCGTCCGGTTGGAGCCAGCCGGCCAATATCGCTGCGGCCTCGTCCGGGCCGCTCGGCGGCTGCGGCGGGATCGGCAGGTCGGGAACGGAGCGGCTGAAGCGCGGCGCAGGTGCGGGCTGGACGATGCCGTCAATCTCGACATAGGTGCCGCGCGCCCTGTTGTGCGGGTGCTCCGGCGCCTCGTCGGTGGTCAGCACCGGCGCGAAGCAGGCGTCGGTTCCGGCGAGCACCGCGCACCATTCGTCCTGCGTCCGCGTCTTGAACAATGCCGCCAGCTTGGCCTTCGCCTCGGGCCAATGCTCGCGGTCCATCTGCGGCCGCATCGTCGCCGGGTCGAGGTCGAGGCGCCGCAATAATTCGACGTAGAATTTGCCCTCGATTGCGGCGACCGAGATCCAGCGGCCGTCGGCGCATTCATAGACCTCGTAGAAATGCGCGCCGGTATCGAGGATGTTGGTGCCGCGCTCGTGGCTCCCCAGACCGGCTGCCATCATCCCGTAGAACGCCGTCATCAGCGAGGCCGCGCCGTCGACCATCGCCGCATCGACGACTTGACCCTGGCCCGAGCGCTGCGCCTCGAGGATGCCGCAGACGATCCCGAAGGCGAGGTAGAGTGCCCCGCCGCCGAAATCGCCGATCAGGTTCAGGGGCGGCGTCGGCGGCTGGCCGAGCCGCCCGAAGGCGTGCACTGCGCCGGCGAGCGAGATGTAGTTGAGGTCGTGCCCGGCGGCCTGGGCGAGCGGCCCCTCCTGGCCCCAGCCGGTGACCCGGCCATAGACGAGCCGCGGATTGTGAGCGAAGCAGTCCTCCGGGCCGAGGCCGAGCCGCTCCATCACCCCCGGCCGGAACCCCTCGATCAGCGCGTCGGCTCCTTCGATCAATCGCAAAGCGAGCGCCCTGCCCTCCGGGCTCTTGAGGTCGAGCGCCAGGCAGCGCCGGCCGCGCAGTAGGAGGTCACAGCGCAACGGGCGCGGCACGCCGAGATCGCTCGGCTCCGGCCGATCGATGCGCAAAACGGTGGCACCGAGGTCGGCGAGCAGCATCGCGCACATCGGCCCGGGCCCGATGCCCGTCAATTCTACTATTTTAATGCCGGCAAGCGGTCCCATCAGACCCTCCGCGTTTCGCGGGTTTGAACCTGCGTGGTATCGAATGATGGGTCAACCCGTCACCGCCATCCAAAGGAGGCATCGCAAGATCGACCCTGACGCGGTGCACAAACAACATCGCCGCCCTCTGCGAAATCGTCATCGAGCGGATGCGCCGGCGCATCACCGCCGAATGGCCCGAGCGGCTCGACGCGTTCGACGTCCCGAACGCGTGATCACCGATCTCGAAGGCTGCTCGCCGACCCCTATCTTGGCGAGATCAGGTTCTTCGAGCAGATCGAGAATTCCACCGAGGGCAAGATGCTGGCGATGGCGATCCCGGTGGCGTTCTCCGCCTCTCCCGGCAACAGCTTCGGTCTGCCGCCGCCCCGCCTCGGGGAGCATACGAGAAGCGTGCTCGCCGAACTCGGCCTTTCCGATGCCGAGATCGCCGAACTAACCGAATAGCGGTTTAAAACATCGCGAGGGTCGCCGAAGCTGTTTCGCTGACGATAGGTTCAACCACGACCGGCACCACCCCGGGCTGCTTCATGTCGAGCACGTTGGCAGCACGCGGCGAGAGGTCGAGGATGCGTCCGCGAATAAATGGACCGCGGTCGTTGATTTTGACGATGACCGAGCGCCCATTGTCGAGGTTTGTCACCTTCGCAAAAGAAGCCAGCGGCAGCGAGCGATGGGCTGCGGTCGCGGTGACGGTGTCGAGGATCTCGCCGCTTGCGGTGGGGCGGCCCACATGGTTGTACCACGTGGCTTTGCCAAACTGACCCCTGCCAACCGCCCGAACCGGGGGGTCTGGGTCTTGCCGGGGGTTGCCGGAGGCTTGGGCTGGGTATTGGGAGGTGCTGTCTTCGGCTATCTCGGCCGTCTCCGGGGTCTCGCTTATCGCGCAGGCGGATGTGACCAAGCACGCAAGGCAAATGCCGATCGCTCGACGCATTGGCATTGCATCGGATCCTTCTTCGCTGAGCATCGCCTTGCCGCGGCAAATAGATCGCGCCGCCTCACGCCAGTAATACTGGGGTGCAAGGAAATGCAGATCGGTATACGCCTGGTCACCCCCAACGGAACCAGGCATGGAGGGTAGGACGTTCGAGGCTACCTAGTAGAAAACGCGACTGTCAACCCTAACATGACCTTTGTTTTGTAACATATATCTTCGTTTGTAGCATTTATGTGCTCCGTTTGTAACAAACATTAACAGACCGGTTAAACTTTACTGACGGTGCCAACCGTCGGCCATATTTATTAACCATATTACTTTGCGGGGCGTTCTTGGCTTACGAAGGTGACAAGGGACTACCAGATGCCCGTTATTGCCTATATGGCATTGACAAATTCGCACAAATTATAATAATATGAACTCGTGGACGGTATGAGGCGGGGAGCGCCTGCCTGTTCTCCGCCTGAAAAAACAGGAGGAACAGGCGAGGCAGAGACGCGCGTCGGCATGCGCCAGCGGCATGGCGGCAATCTGCGATTGACCTAGCGCGCCGAACGGTATCCCATCTCTGCCCACCGTTACGCCCGGTCAAGGGGAGGACCAAATCGCGATGAGCATCAAGGGCAAGGCCAATATCGTCGGGATTTTCGAGCATCCGACGCGCAAGGCCGACGACAAGTCGCTGTTCCAATTGCATGCCGAATGCGCCCGCGGCGCGCTCGCCGACGCGGGGCTCTCCAAGAACGACATCGACGGCTATTTCTGCGCCGCCGGCGACACGCCCGGTCTCGGCGCGCTATCAATGATCGACTATCTCGGGCTCAAGCTGCGGCATTGGGATTCGACCGATACCGGCGGATCGTCTTACCTGCTGCAGGTCGGTCACGCGGCCGAGGCGATCGCGCTCGGCAAATGCTCGATCGCGCTGATCACGCTGGCCGGAAGACCACGGACCGAGGGTGTCGCAACTGGCACCACCCCGCGCGCCGCGGCAGTGCAATCGGCCGAGACTGCGTTCGAGAACCCCTTTGCACCGGCGACGGCCAACATGTACGCGATGTGCGCGATGCGCCACATGTACCAATACGGCACGACCAGCGAGCAGCTCGCTTGGGTGAAGGTCGCGGCCTCTCACCATGCTCAATACAACCCGCATGCGATGCTCCGCGACGTCGTCACGGTCGAGGACGTGGTCAATTCGCCGATGATCGCCGATCCGCTGCATCGGCTCGATTGCTGCGTTATCAGCGATGGCGGCGGGGCGATCATCGTCGCCAGCCCCGAGGTGGCGAGGAGCCTGAAACGACCGCTGGTCAAGATCATCGGCGCGGGCGAGGCGCCCAAGCACCAGATGGGCGGACAGATCGACCTGACCTATTCGGGCGCGGTGTGGTCGGGGCCGGCAGCCTTCGCCGAAGCCGGGGTCAAGCCCGCCGACATCAAGTACGCCTCGATCTACGACAGCTTTACGATCACGGTCGTTATGCAGATCGAGGACCTCGGCTTTTGCGAGAAGGGACAGGGCGGCCGTTTTGTCTCCGAGGGCAATCTGATCTCCGGCATCGGCAAGTTGCCGTTCAACACCGATGGCGGGGGTCTCTGCAACAATCACCCGTCCAATCGCGGTGGGCTGACCAAGGTGGTCGAGGCGGTGCGCCAGTTGCGCGGCGAGGCGCATCCCGCGGTGCAGGTTAAGAATTGCGATCTGGCGTTGGCGCACGGGACCGGCGGCTCGCTCGGCACCCGGCATGGTGCGGCGACCGTGATCATGGAAAGGGAGTAGCGCGATGCAGAGCCAGGAACGTAAGATCCAAGCACCGCAGCCCAATCTCGAAACCAAGGCGTTCTGGGACGCCGCCGCCGCGGGCCGGCTGATGATCGGCAAGTGCACCGCCTGCGGCCAGGTACATTATTTCCCACGCGCGATCTGCCCCTATTGCCTGAGCGATAAGATCGAACTGCAGCAGGCCTCCGGGAACGGGACGATTTACACCTACAGCGTCATGCGCCGCGCGCCGATCCCCTATGCGATTGCTTATGTGACATTGCAGGAAGGGGTCTCGATGATGACCAATATCGTCGACTGCGACCTCGACAAGATCCAGATCGGCCAAGCGGTGCGTCTCGTCTTCAAGCCGACCGACGGCGGCTCTCCGGTGCCGATGTTCACCCCCGCATGATGGCTCAAGGAGAATGAATGTAATGGATACGATCGAAGCAATGGTCGCGGAGCGGCCGAGAGCTATGGATCCGGAGGAATGGAAGGTCCGGGTCGACCTCGCCGCCTGCTATCGCCTGATCGCCCATTTCGGTTGGGATGATCTGGTCCTGACGCACAATTCGGCGCGGGTACCGGGCACGACCGACCAGATGCTGATCAACCCGTCCGGGTTGATGTTCGACGAGATCACCGCCTCGAACCTCTTGAAGGTCGACATCAACGACGGCCATCTGATCGAGCCCTCGGAATACGAGCCGATCAATGCCGGTGTCGTTATCCATGGCGCGATCTATCTCGGCCGGCCCGACGTGCAATGCGTTGTCCACACTCACACCGAGGCCGACATTGCGGTCGGCGCGCTCGAAGAGGGGTTGTTGCCGCTAAGCCAGTGGGCGATGCGCTTCTACAACCGGCTCGGCTATCACGATTACGAGGGCGTTTCGCTCGACATAGACGAGCGCGAGCGGCTGCAACACAGCATCGCCCAACATCCGGTGCTGGTGTTGCGCAACCACGGTCTGTTGGCGACCGGGCGCAACGTCGCCGAGGCGTTTTCGCTGACCTATCATTTCGAGCGCTCGGCCACGGCGCAGTTGAAGATCCAGGCGGCGGTTGCCGCCGGCGCCAAGATGGTGATCCCGTCGCCCGAGACCTGCGAGAAGCAGGCGGCCCAGTTCGCCCTTTCCGGCAATGCGCCGCGGCTCGGCGGCCAGCGTGAATGGCCGGCCCTGCTGCGGCTGTGCGACCGGCTGGATCCCAGCTACCGGAACTGAGTCATCGGCTGATCGCGTCCCTCAGCGGGGCCAGCAGGACTGGCGTGCGGCCCCGATCTCGCGCAACTGCTGCTCGAGCTGTGCCCTCTCCGGGCTGGGCGGCGTAAACTGCAGCCTGCCGAATATGTCCTGCTCGGCCTGCGCGAGTTGCTGACATTGCACCCAGCGCGGCTCGGCATAACCCGGAGGCGGCGGGTATCCCGGGGGCGAATACCCGGGCCCCGGAGGTGGCCCGGGATCGGGGCCCGGCGGCCCCTGAGCGCGAGCCGACCATGACAGGTTCATCAGCGCGGCCACTGTGAGCATCAAGGCGATCTTCAATTTTGGCCTCCGCGACTTGGTTCGAATAGACGTCCCAATAAACGATCAACCAGCGTCGCTAAGTCCCCTGCACCGGACCGACACTTGACCTCGATGCCCTCACTCCCTCTGATGCATCTCCAGTCGAGAGTGAGGAAGCAACTGTCATGGCTGAGCTGCGGATTGCCCCTTATGGGTCATGGGCGTCGCCGATCACATCTGATCTGATCGTAGCTTCGTCGATTGGTCTCGGCGATATCCTGGCCGACAGCGGCGACATCTACTGGATCGAGAGTCGGCCGCAGGAGCAGGGAAGATCGGTCATCGTGCGCTGCTCGCAGGATGGCGGTCAGGCCGATGTTACGCCGCCGCTGCCGGCGAGCGGCCAGAGCACTTTCAACGTTCGTACCAGGGTCCACGAATATGGCGGTGGGGCTTATCTGGTCAGCGGCGGGGTCATCTATTTCTGCAACGACGCCGACCAGCGGCTCTATCGGCAGGAGCGCGGAGCATCGCCGGTCCCGATAACCGAAGCCCCGAGCAAGCCAAGAGGCATGCGTTACGCCGACGGCCTCATCGACGTGGCGCGCAGACGGATGATCTGGGTCCGTGAGGACCACGCGACGGGTGCGGCTGAACCGGTCAATACCCTCGTCGACGTCGCGCTCGATAGCACGCGGCCGCAGCGCGTGCTGGTCTCGGGCAGCGACTTCTATGCCGCCCCACGCCTTAGTCCCGATGGTGGTAGGCTCGCCTGGCTCGAATGGTCTCATCCGAACATGCCTTGGGACGCCACGGAGCTATGGGTCGGAAGCTTCGCCGCGGACGGGGCGATTGCCGACAAGCGCAAAGTGGCCGGCGGCGATGCAGAATCGATCTTTCAGCCGGAGTGGTCACCCGACGGTGTCCTCTATTTCATGTCCGACCGCAGCAGTTGGTGGAATCTTTACCGCCTTGCCGGCGACCCACTAAGTGGGGACCTGGAGGCCGAGGCGGTCTACCCCCTGGCGGCAGAGTTCGGCTCGGCGCAATGGGGCTTTCGTCCGTCGCGCTACGCCTTCGTGTCGCCGCGGCGGCTGATCTGCAGCTATTCGCGCGACGGCGCGGCCTCGTTGGCGGCGGTCGATCTAGACACCCTCGCAGTGACGCCCCTCACCACCAAGTTCACCGAAGTAGGCTCGCTGCGGGCCGATAACGGCCATGTCTATTTTGTCGGCGCCTCGCCGAGACATTTCTCGGCGATCGTCAAACTGGCCCTTGGATCGGGTCAAGAAACCATTCTGAAGATTTCCAACACCGAAGATATTGGTGCTTACGAAGCCTACCTCTCGGTGCCGCAGTCGATCGAATTTCCGACCGAGGGCGGGCTGACCGCCTTCGGTCTGTTCTACCCTCCCGTCAATCATGAGTTCGCCGCCCCGGCGGGCGAGCTGCCGCCGTTGATTGTCCGCGCTCATGGCGGGCCGACTGGCGCGTTTTCGTCCGCACTCGACTGGGGCGTACAATACTGGACGAGCCGCGGATTTGCCATTCTGAATGTGAATTACGGCGGCAGCACCGGGTATGGGCGCCCCTATCGCGAGCGGCTCCGCGGCCAATGGGGCATCGTCGATGTAGCGGATTGCATCAATGGTGCCAAACACTTGGCCGCAAGCGGACAAGCGGACGGAAGGCGTATGGCGATCCGTGGCGGCAGTGCAGGCGGCTATACGACCCTATGCGCGCTGACCTTCCACAACGTGTTCGCGACGGGTGCCAGCTACTACGGCATCAGCGATCTCGAGGCGCTGGCCAAGGACACCCACAAATTCGAGTCGCGTTATCTCGACCGGCTGATCGGCCCCTATCCGGCGCGCCGTGATCTCTATCATGATCGATCGCCCGTGCATTTTGCCGATCGCCTGTCGGTGCCAATTGCCTTTTTCCAGGGTGCGGAAGACGCGGTCGTCCTGCCCAATCAAGCCGAAGCGATGGTGGAGGCCCTGAAGTCCAAGGGTCTGCCGTGCCAGTATCTGCTGTTCGATGGCGAGCAGCACGGCTTCCGTCGGGCGCAGACCATCAAGCGTACTCTCGACGCCGAGTTGTACTTCTATTCGATCTTCCTGACGGGAGCGAAGCTCTGCTTTTCGATCGAATCATGAACACGGCGCTCGACCGGACCCGTCTGTCCCCTCGAGGGGGAGAAACCTATGCTCGTACGGTGACGCCCTTCTCTTCGAGGACCTGCTGTAATTCGCCGGTCTCGTACATCTCACGGATGATGTCGCAGCCGCCGACGAACTCGCCCTTGACGTAAAGCTGCGGGATCGTCGGCCAGTTCGAAAATTCCTTGATCCCCTGGCGGATTCCGGGATCTGCGAGAACGTCGACACCCTTGAACTTGACCCCGAGGTGACTAAGGATCTGCACCACGGCGGCCGAAAAACCGCACTGCGGAAAGACCGGGGAGCCTTTCATATAGAGCACGACAGGGTTGTCGGCGACGTCTTGGCGGATGCGTTCCTGTACCGTGATGTCCATGTTGATCCTCGGTTGTAGCTGATCGCGGTTGCTTGCTTCAGTCCTCAGGTGCGCCGGTCTGCAGGGCGAGCGCGTGCAATTCATTGCCCATGCGGCCGCGCAGAGCCTGATACACCATCTGGTGCTGCTGGACCCGGGTCTTCCCGCGGAAGGCGCCGGATATAACGTGGGCTGCGTAGTGATCGCCGTCGCCGCGCAGATCCTCGATCGTCACTTGCGCGTCGGGCAGCCCTTCCTTGATCAGCCGCTCGATCATCGCCGCGTCCATCGCCATCGCCCGACTCCCTCGCTCACGCCTGCGCCATAAAGCCCGGCAGCCAAGCCTCGTATGTCGCCTTCAGAACGTCAACCGATATGGCACCGGCGCCTGAAAGTGTCAACGCGGCTCCCCCGACCGTGCCGATCACGCGAATGGGGACACCGGCAGCGCCGGCGGCCTGGATCAGCGTCCTGGGATCCGCCGTTTCGACAAGATAGCGGCCCTGGTCCTCGCCGAAGAGGAAGGCGTTGCGCGGCAGCCCTGCGGGGAGCGGGTCGAGAGCAACCCCACGGCTACCCGCCATCGCCATCTCGGCAAGCCCGGCGAGCAGCCCTCCGTCGGACAGGTCGTGGCAGGCAGCGATCTGTCCGGCGTGGATCTGGGAGCGCGCGAAATCACCGTTGCGCCGTTCGGCCGCAAGGTCGACCGCGGGCGGTGCGCCGGCATCGCTGCCCTCGATCTCGCGCAGATAGAGCGAGCAGCCGAGATGGCCGTGGGTCTCGCCGATCATGATTAGCGCGTCGCCGTCGCGCTTAAGAGCGAGGTCTATTGCAGCCTTGGCATCGGCGAGCAGACCGACGCCGCCGATGACCGGCGTCGGCAGGATCGCGTTGCCATTGGTTTCGTTGTAGAGCGACACATTTCCCGAGACGACCGGGTAGTCGAGCGCGAGACAGGCCTCTCTGACGCCCTCGATGACGCCGACGAACTCGCCCATGATCTCCGGCCGCTCGGGGTTGCCGAAATTCATATTGTCTGTCAGCGCCAACGGTTCGGCGCCGACCGCGGTCAGATTGCGCCAACTCTCGGCGACGGCCTGTGCTCCGCCCCGTACGGGGTCAGCCCGGCAGTAGCGCGGCGCGCAATCGGTCACTAGCGCCAGAGCTTTGTCGCCAGGTCCGACCCGCACCACGGCGGCGTCGCCGCCCGGGCGTTTGACGGTATTGCCCATAACGAGGTGATCGTACTGTTCCCAGATCCAGCGCTTGGAGGCAAGCGTGGGCGAACCGAGAAGGCGTTGCAGGCAGTCGAGCGGATCGCGGTCAGGAAGCGATGTCGGGTCGATCTCCGGCTCGGGGTCGCGGCGCCGCCACGGCCGCTGATAGACCGGCGCTCTGGTCACCAACGGCTCGACCGGAATGTCGGCAGCGATTCCGTCGCTGTTACGCAAAACGAGCCGCCGGGTCTCGGTGACCCGGCCGATCAGGGCGAAATCGAGCTCCCATTTGGCGAAGATGCGGCCCGCCTCCGCCTCGCTGCCCGGCCGCAGGATCATCAGCATTCGCTCCTGGCTCTCGCTCAGCATGATTTCGTAGGCGTTCATCCCGGCCTCGCGCTGCGGCACTCGGTCGAGATCGAGCTCGATGCCGAGCCCGCCTTTGCCGGCCATCTCGACGGCGGAAGACGTCAAGCCGGCGGCACCCATGTCCTGGATCGCAACGATCGCGTCGCCTTGCATCAATTCGAGACAGGCTTCGATCAGCAATTTCTCGGTGAACGGGTCACCGACCTGCACGGTCGGCCGCTTTTCCGCGGCATCCGTACTGAACTCGGCCGAGGCCATTGTCGCACCGTGGATGCCGTCGCGCCCGGTCTTGGACCCGACATAAATGACCGGGTTACCCGGCCCGGCGGCGGCCGAATAAAAGATCCGGTCGGCGCGAGCGAGCCCGACGCACATCGCATTGACCAGGATGTTGCCGTCGTAGGAAGGGTGGAACTCGCATTCGCCGCCCACCGTCGGCACGCCGACGCAATTGCCGTAGCCGCCGATGCCGGAGACAACGCGCGCTACGAGATGGCGGGTTCTGGGCTCGTCCGGGCTGCCAAAGCGCAGCGAATCGAGGATGGCGATCGGCCGCGCCCCCATCGTGAAGACGTCCCGCAGGATGCCGCCGACCCCGGTCGCCGCACCTTGATATGGCTCGATGAAGGACGGGTGATTGTGGCTCTCGATCTTGAACACCACAGCGTCGCCGTCGCCGATGTCGACTACGCCGGCATTCTCCCCCGGCCCGCAGATCACGCGCGGTCCCGTGGTCGGCAACGTCTTGAGCCAGATCTTCGACGACTTGTACGAGCAATGCTCGCTCCACATTGCCGCAAAAATACCGAGCTCCGTCAGGTTGGGCGTCCGTTCGAGAATCGCAATCGCGCGCTCGAACTCGTCCTCGGTCAGACCGTGCTCGGCCGCGAGGGCAGCGGTGGCGTTGCTCCCGCCATTCACTGCAATGCACCCACCAAGCCGGCGAAGAACGCCCTGCCGTCGGTGCTGCCCAGTAGCGCATCGGTGGCATTCTCCGGATGCGGCATCAGGCCGAGCATCGTGCGGCTGTCGCTGAAGATGCCGGCGATCGAGCGCGCCGAACCGTTGAAATTTTGCACCTCGGAAAGCCCCCCATCCGGCCCGCAATAGCGGAAGGCGACGAGTTCCCGATCCTCGAGCCAATCGAGCGTATCGGGGTCAGCGGTGTAGCTGCCGTCATGATGCGCCACCGGGACTTGGATCGTCTGGCCTGCCTCGTAGCCGCAGGTAAAGATCGTCTGATTGTTCTCGACGCGCAGGTGAACGTCGCGGCAGGTAAAGCGCAGCGAGCGGTTCGGCAGTAGGGCGCCGGGCAGCATCCCAGTCTCGGTCAGGATCTGAAAGCCATTGCAGATGCCGAGGACGGGAGTGCCTTTCCGCGCCCGTTCGCGCACCTCGCGCATGATCGGCGAATGCGCCGCCATCGCCCCGCAGCGCAGGTAGTCGCCATAGGCAAAGCCGCCGGGGAGCACGATCAGATCGGCCTCCGGCATCGCCGCGTCGCGGTGCCAAACGCGGATCGGCTGATGTCCGGTGACGAGCGCGAGCGCAGCACAGAGATCGCGCTCGCGGTTCGAGCCCGGAAAAATGACAACAACGGCTTTCACGTAGGGACCTGCACAGCGATGCCGGTCAAATATTCCGAGGCTAGCGGTCGGTCAAGGCAATGAACCATAGGGTTCGGTCGATGCGTACTGAACCGCCGCCCTGGGCTGTCGCCATCTGCAATACCTAGTTGTATTTGCCATTGCCGGGTCCCGCTATGTGCAGCAAATCTACAGCAAAATTTCTTCTTCAGGTTGTAGCACCGGTCCGGGTGGACGGCCTTTTTCGAACGGCCGCCCCATTGCCGGTCCCACAGTTTGGCATACTCTACAGTATGAATTTGGCAATTTAGAGATCGAGATTACCGTAATGCATGCGGCTCACGGCGGCGATCGCCGAGATAACTGCAACGTAGGTCCAGGCACTCCTGACGTTTCCTCGGGAAAGGGTTTGATGTTGACTTTGTCCATGGCAGCGCCGCGCAGTGGCCTTCATCAAGCTCGCCGGTATCGATCCGCTCGGCGCCGGCGTCGTTCTGCTCGTCGGTTGCCTTGGTCTGCTGATCGAGAACGTGTAACGATCGGCCCGGCCGGAAGGAAAACCATAGAAGGCGCGACGGGGCATGGAAGCTCTCGAGCTCATCTGCCACGCGCACGCGGTCTGAACAGACCCGCAATACAGAGGTGAAGAATGCTCCCGATCGCTGAAGCGAGCAGCCCCGGCGAACGGGTCACGCTTGGAGCGCTTTTTTTCGGTTTCCTCAAGGTCTCGCTTTTGGGGTTCGGTGGCGGATTGGTCTGGGCGCGCCGCATTGTCGTCGATCAGAAGCGATGGATGGACGACCAGGATTTCGCCGAAATCTTGACCCTTTGCCAGCTTATGCCCGGTCCGAACATCGTCGGCATCACCACCTGTGTCGGATCGAGACTGCGTGGGCCGCTCGGAGCTGTCAGCGCCGTCGCGGGTTTCATCCTGCTGCCGTGGACGGTCGGTTTGTCGCTCGGCGGCCTGCTGCTGCATTACGCTCACCTCCCGGTTTTACAAAACATCCTCGGCGGGCTTTCCGCCGCGGCAGCAGGCTTGATGATTGCGACCGGGATCCGGCTCTTAATGCCGCATCGCGCTCGTCGGGCGGCGTTGCTCTTTGCCGCTCTTGCTTTCGGTGGCATGGCGCTCATCAAGCTGCCGCTGCTCGTCGTTCTGCTCGGCTTGGCGCCGGTCAGCGTTGCCGTCGCCGGTATCGCCAACGCGAGAGCCGCATGAACGGCCCGTCCGCATCTCTCACATTGGCCGCGCATCTTGCACTACTATCATCGATCAGCTTTGGCGGGTTCCCCACAGTCCTCCCCGATGTGCACAACTTCGTTAGCGCCAATGGCTGGCTAAGCGACCGGGAGTTCGCCAATATTTTTGCGGTCTCGCAGGTCGTGCCGGGCCCCAACATGATCCTGATGATGAGTTTTGTCGGGTTGAAGGTGGGCGGCATACCGGGGGCGATCGCCAGTGCGCTCGCGACCTTCGGCCCGCCATGTTTGATGTACTACACCGCGCACCGTCTCTGGGACCGGTTCCGCGAGTTGCCGTGGCCGCAGATCCTGCGCCGCGGTCTTGCCCCGTTGACGATCGGGCTCGTCATCGCCGGCGGCTATGTCATGGCGCGAGCTGCGGATACCGGGTGGCAGAGCGGGTTGGTTACGGCAGCCGCGGTGGGGCTGCTGCTCGCCACCCGGCTGAGCCCGCTATGGATCCTGATCGCGGGCGGCGCACTGGGCGGCCTGGGCCTCCTGTAATCTTTCGCACGCGTCAGTCGAGGGGAGTGATCGCGATCGTCTCGAAATAAGTCACGCTGTCGGCCTTGGTCCAACGCGCGCCTGCCTCTCCGTCTACACGAGTGAAATAGATCTTGTTAGGTGGGTGCCTCGTTCACCCCGGCAGCGCCCACGGTCCAATCCACCCCGGGGCCAATCCACGCCGGGGCGTCACGCTCTACCATGAGCCGGTGTTGGCCATGCTGGTCCAGGGTTCGGTAGGCGGCAGCGCGTCGCCGGCCTGAAGTATCTCGATGGAGATGTTGTCCGGCGTGCGGACAAAGGCCATGCGGCCGTCGCGCGGCGGGCGGTTGATCGTTACTCCATGGGCGATAAGGGCGTTGCAGGTGTCGTAGATGTTGTCCACGGCGTAGGCGAGATGTCCGAAATTGCGGCCGCCGGTGTAGGGCTCGGGATCCCAATTGTAGGTGAGCTCCACGGCAGCAGTCTCGTCGCCGGGGGCGGCGAGGAACACGTTGGTGTAGCGGCCTTTCTCGTCCGGACGGCGGCGGATCTCGCGCAGGCCGAGCACCTCGAAGAAGGCGATCGTGTCCTCCAGCGAACTAACGCGGATCATAGTGTGCAAATATTTAGTCATTTGGTGTCCTCCGGTCAGCGTGTTCGAGAACTTCCTTCGGGCCGTCCTCTCACGGGGTCGGCACCCCGATCGACTTCAACCGCGCATGCGCGCGGGTCGCGCGCGCCTTCATCCCGTCAAGATACGTGCTCACATCGTTCCCCGGTAGGTTCAACACCTTGCACCCGAGCTGCCAATATTCCTCGATCTGCGCCTCGGTCTCCGCCGATCCCCGAGCGAGCTTGCCGTGGGCATTGCACGCCGCCGCGATCCGCCGCACCGCCGCTTTGAAAGTCGGGTGCTCGAGGTCGAGGTGAACCCCGAGCTGCGCGCTCAGGTCGGAATGCCCTGGAGCGTCGAGAGCGGCCGACCGGCTGTGCAAAAATCTTGACATTCCGATGGGAGCGTGCGGAGCAAAGGATGCCAGAGGCTTAGTCGTTGGCGATGACGGAGTACGCCTTTGCGTGCATGATGATCTCTCTGCGGGAAGGAGCACGCGCATGATCGTACGGATATATACGGGCCACGACGGCCAGACCCATTTTGAAGATCTCCCTCTGCCGGCCGAGGAGAGCCACAACGTTGCGCTTCAGGCGGGTGCCAACCTCGTGTTCCGCTGTTTCCCTGCGGACCATTGGAGCGATTGGCACACGGCGCCCCGGCGACAATACATTTTTATTCTCGTGGGGGAGATGGAAATCGGAATCGGCGATGGCACCATGCGGCGTTTTGGACCGGGTGATGTGGTCCTCGCTGACGACCTCACAGGCCAGGGCCACACGACGCGCTCGGTGGGAGTTCCGCGGATCAGTGCCACTGTGCCGGCGGGCGCCTGACGCGGGTCCTGCCCCGCACTGATGCACCCCGCGCCGCCAGGAAGGTTCGGTCACACACGAGGAGACTGCATATGCCAGAGCGTCAACGTATGACGACCCGACTGAAGACCCTGTTTCAACGGCCCGAATTGTTCGTCTTAGCGGGCGGGATCAATCCTATTGGCGCGAAGATGGCAGAAGCGCTGGGTTATGACGCTTTCTATATGTCCGGGGGCAATACCTCGGCGCATCAACTGGGCTGGCCCGACTCCGGGACCAGTATGCGCGACATGGTGGACAACGCCCGGAAAATTGTCCTGACCGTGCAGATCCCGGTCTTCGCGGATGCCGACACAGGCTACGGTGATGCCATCAGCACGCATTACACGGTGCGGGAATACATTCAGGCGGGCATCGCCGGCGCCCACATCGAAGACCAGACGTTTCCGCCGAAATCCGGCCCCCGCCGCCGCTGCATCTCGATTCAGGAGATGGTCGGAAAGCTGCGGGCGGCGATGGATGCCAAACAGGCTCTCGACCCGGACTTCGTGATCATGGCCCGGTGCGATCTCGGCGGCGTGCCGGGCGCCAGCTTTGCAGAGATTATTGAACGCTGCCAGGCCTACAAAGTCGAAGCGCAGGTCGATGTCATCTGCCCCAATGGTTTGCGCACCTGGGAAGAAATTCAAGAGGCGATCCGCGTCATTCCCGGCCCCGTCGTCCCCCTCATTCCCGCCCACCTGTCGCCGTATCCCTCCTTGCAGGCGCAGCAGGATGCCGGGGCCGCCGCGGCCTGGTTTCCCGCGCTGACGACCATGGCAGGCTTGCAGGCTAACTGGGATTTCTTGAGTGATTTTCAGCAGCGCGGCACATTGGCCCTGGATGCGCTCCGTGCCCAGGCGGCTCAGAGTCCCTGGGGCGTCGCCAGCAATGGCCGCATTCTGGACGAGCCGCGTCTGCGCTCCATGGAGGAGATGTATCTTCCAGACTAAGGCTGGGAGACGACCATCTTGAGGGCCGATTCCGGTGATGCAGGTATTTTGACTTCTGCACCGTCCGGTTTGAGGGTGGTGGGCCGATCTGCGCCGGAGCATCCCGTAATGACGAGGATGCGCCGGAACTGGACTTTCCAAAGTCCACTCCGGCGGCGTGCTTTCGCGCGAGTCCGTCAACAGCTGCGAACTGGGCGTTCTGAAATGCTTGTCGATGGAAGTAGATAAGAAAAATCCAGTGTGCCGAGCGACCGCGACTAACTCTCGTTTTAAATTTGCTCAGAGTCGTCAATATCTATTCCATATCGTTTTAATCGCAATCGATTTACAATAGATCTCCGTGCTAGATTGACAAGAGCAGCGCGCGCAGTGTCAGAAACCTTTGCGGCGACCGACGTTTCTCCGACGGTTTGTTTGAATGAAAGCACTGCCCGCACGATCTTTCGCAGATTGGGTCCGCTACACTTCTGAAATAGATGACCGAACTCATCGGCGGACACCTTTGATAGCAGCAAAATGTCGCTTCTCGACCAATCACCAGTGTCGCCGATCTTTAGCAAAGCGTCCTGCGGAGATGTTTCTTGTACCAACGATCCCAACTTATCCGCAAACGCTGCCCGCAACTCCTCATCTTGCACCTCATTGCCAAACGGGCTGGCGTCCAAATCAAAAAAACTGTATGGTTCATCATCTCTCACCCTCATATAATGTTGGAGAGCCTCTTGCGCGGCCTCCCGGGCACCCAGCGTTTTAAGCATCGCAATGGTGCCGCTGGCATTCACTGGCGTTACGTTCTTTGCATTATCACAAAACGTACGAAAGAGTTCCCTGCTTACTTCGTCCTGATTGTCTTCAAGCGAGTCATGAAAGAGCCTCCATGCTCTGCTGAATGCCTCATCGGCCTGGACGTGCTTGACGCGATCGCCTAATGCGCTCGCCTGTGTGAGAAGCAGTTCTTCGTCCAGATATCCCTGCGTTATCCCGCGATGCAATACAAGATCGAATTCGTCTAAGTTTGTAAAACCTATGTCATCAAGTAATCCATTCCATCTGACTTCATTATCGGTAGTTTTTTCCTTGTCAAACCCCATTGCCTGGAGAGGCCTTTTCCCTTTTAAGAATTCAAACGAAGGGGCGCGATCTTTATCATATTCACTCCACGCTAATACCGTGATTGAAATTACCGCCTGAGCTAAGACGTTTGGGTGAAAGCCAACCAACAGAGGAGTTATCCTCTCGCAAAGCGCGAAAATTTTTGCGATTATCCGGATATTGGAAAGGCCAAGGTGGGCCAAAATCACCGCTAAGTCTCGGCGCCAAACCACAGACTGATCGGGAAGCACCACGGATATGCATTCTTCTGACGTTGGTGAGAACTGCAAAACAACATCAATAACCTTTTCATTGAATTGAGCGAAATCTTCCTCATCTCGGTCTTGCAGCGCACCATCATTAAGGATGAGCGCTATTTTGCAACCTCGCTGATCTGCAAGTTGCGATACCAACCCAAGAACGTCCTTTACCGCTAGATGAGCACCTTTCCGTTCGATATCATCAATGCAGATTAAACGGTCTCGAACTGATAAAAATGCTACAGACTGCAATACGGCGGCGAAATCTTTGGCCTTTGGAACAATACTAAGCCAGCCAAGACTTTTGCGCCAACGATTAGCAATCGAGACATTGTTGCTCGTTATCGATTTAAGTGAGGGTGCCGATCCGATTGCCGAGTCCGATACAGAATTCTCGAAAATGGCATACTTGAGCTGTTCGAATGAGTTGAGGCCAAATAACGAGACATAAGAGTAGGAGCCACAGGCGAGTTTCCTGGAATGCTGCGCGTTGCGCAGGCATTCATTCCAGCTATAGGTTTTGCCCACTCCCCAAGCGCCTTTGATACAGATTACGGCCGGCTGTGGCGACGTGATAAAGCGCTCGATTTCTTTTTTGACAAGCTCAATAGACAACGTGCCTCCCAATGCCTGTGTATTATCTCGTGTGCCGAATTTAGCTGGTCCGCGCCATACATCTATGCAATCAGCCAGTCGGTGCCAACGAGCCAGGCTGACGTGCCAAATTTTGCATAAGGCGTCTTAAGGTATCCGCAGTCGGTTTCGGGGCGACTTCGGCCTAATCACCGTCCAGCCACGATCGGCTGAAACGCGCTGCCGATAGCGGCCATTCGCGATGCCAATCCAACTGAGCAGCCCGATGGGTTCCGTAGGGTCCATCGTGCCGTCCCCTCATGGGGTAGGCACCCCGATCGACTTCAACCGCGCATGGGCACGGCCCGCGCGCGCTTTCATCCCGTCGAGATACGTGCTCACATCGTTCCCCGGCAGGTTCAGCACCTTGCACCCGAGCTGCCAATATTCCTCGATCTGCGCCTCGGTCTCCGCCGATCCCCGCGCGAGCTTGCCGTGTGCATTGCACGCCACCGCGATCCGCCGCACCGCCGCCTTGAAGGTCGGGTGCTCGAGGTCGAGGTGAACCCCGAGCTGCGCGCTCAGGTCGGAATGCCCGTACGCGATCATGTCGATCCCTTCGACCGCCGCGATCTCCTCGACATTCTCCAGGCCCTCGAGCGACTCGATCGACGGGCATATGATGATGTTCTCGTTGGCCCACGGCGCGTATTCGGTGGCGTGGCGAGCGCCGTAGCTCTTGTATCTCGTGTGCGGCCCCTGGCCGGAGATGCCCCGGTTCCCGATCGGCGGATACTTCGCCAGGCGGACGATCGCGCGCGCCTCTTCCGCAGTTCCCACCTCGGACACCTGGATGCCCATGATGCCCTGATCGAGAATGCCGGGGATCAGATGCGCGAACGATTTGTGGAGCCGAACGATGGGCGAGACGTTCGTCGCCTGGAACCAGCTCGCCAGTTTAGCGATCGTTTCGATGTCGAACGCCCCGTGCTCATGGTCGATCGCGCAGTAATCGAAGCCGGCCGCCTCGATGATCCAGGGAACGCCGCGTGATGCGAACTCCTTGAGCCCGGTGCCCAGCGCCGCCCGCCCTTCGCGCACCGCCCGCCTTATGCTGTTTTCTTTCATGGCTCGTTCCAGGCCTCCTTCAAATTAGTTCGCCACCGGCGTTGCCAACCCGCAGGGGATGAAACTCTCGGCCGGGTGCGAGCGGCCCCCCTCACCCTTCCCTCTCCCCCATTGGGGGAGAGGGTTGCGCAGGGTTGGCGAGGCGGAGCCGAGCCCTACTCGGAGCTGGGTGAGGGGGTCCGCGCGCACCTCGCGGATGGCTATTCCGCGGCCGCTAACATCTGAAGCTCTTCTGCGGCCGACAGGATCGGCACGCCTTCTATCGATTTCGATGGCTGTCCATCGACCCCGACCAGCGGCTTGCCGACCAATGTCACCCGGTAGAGCTGGCGGTCGAAATCGGACTCGAAGATGTCGGTTGGCGCGAGGTGCACCGTCGAGCGATTGTCCCAAAACGCGATGTCGCCCTCATTCCACTTGAAGCGCACCGTGTATTCGGGGCGCGCGATGTGCTCCCACAGGATTTCGAGGATTTTCTGGCTTTCGCGCGGCGTCAGCCCGACGATCGATTTGAGGAATGACGGGCTGACATAGAGGATGCGCTCGCTGGTCTCGGCATGCACCGTCACGATCGGGTGCTCGCTTTCAAGCGCGCGCCGCTTCACACGATCTTTGTACTCGTCGCTGCGCTTGGTCTCACTGCGACTGCCGAATTGGTGGATGCCGCGCAGCCCGTCGACAAAGGCGCGCATGGTCGGCGACAGCGCCAAATAGGCGGCGTTCAAGTTGGTCCAGAACGTGTCCCCGCCATAGGGCGGGATCGTGACGCCGCGCAGGATTGAGGCCATCGGCGGGTTGACCGCGGCAGTGATGTCGGCGTGCCAGCCGGTCCACGGCGTCACCATTTGCGCCTTGCGGTTTTCGTTGGCGAGCCGGTTCTTGGCGACCGAATAGATTTCGGGATAGTCGTCGAGATGGCCGAGCACGGCGTGACCGATCGTCGGCTCGCCGAATTGCCGCGCCATCGAGACGTGCTGCGCATGATCGAGATGCTGGTTGCGAAAGAAGACGACCTTCCATTTCAGGAAGGCGTCGCGCACCTCCTTCACCTGCTGCGGCGGCAACGGCTTGGTCAGATCGACACCGCGGATTTCCGCACCGATATGCAGGGTCAGCGGTACGATTTCGATGCTTCGCGGCGTCTGTTGGGATAGCGGCACCTTTTGTCTCCTCCACTCAATTCCTGAGCTGTTCCGTCAGACTGTGGCGCGGCCGAATCGGTACGGCCGCGCTACCACTTGTAGACTTTCTGCAACGTTCCTCCCATGAGCGCTGCCTTGTCGTTCTCGGACAGGCGTTTGGTGTCGCGGAACGGCGCCACACCCTGCTCATAGGTCAGCATGCCGATCGTCCGCGTCCAGTCGGTGCCCCACATGCAACGATCCAGCCCGAACGCATCGATGACCCGCAGTACCGGCTCCCAGATATCGTCGTATGGGAACGGTTGGTGCGACATCGTGCAGGCGCCGCTGATCTTCACCCTTACGTTCTCGTATTGAGCCAAGGCAAGCAGCTTGGGAAGATCGGCCCAAACATCGGCAGGGACCGGCGGGCGAGCAGGCTGCAGCAGGCCGAGATGATCGATAACGATGACCGTATCGCGGTGTCGCCGGATGTGCGGCAGCCCTTTGTCGAGGATGCCCCAGCAAAGCAAATTGACAGGCAGACCATGTTTGGCGGCGGCAGCGAAAGCGCGGTTCAAACCGGGATGGTCGGCGTCCATCGGCAGGCCGTCGCGCATTCGTATGCGGATGCCGCGCGCGCCAGGTGTGGCCGCCCATTTCGCCACCACATCGTCAATCGCCGGATTGGTCGCGTCGACCGGCGTCACCACCCGAAACTTATCGGGATAGGTGTTGTAAACTTCGAGCGCGTAGCTCGGATCGTATTCATAGGCGCTGAACGACGAGACCATGATCGCACCGTCGACGCCGACACTGTTCATCGCAGCGACCATCTCTTCGCCTGTGGCGGAGTGGAGTCCGTGCGAGGGACTGGCCCACGGCCGGCCGGGATGATTTCGATCGAAGGGATGAACCTGAACGTCGATGACCGGCATGGCCGTCCTCCTGCTTGTTCGACCAATTGTCCGCCATCGTGACCGGTTTGCACAGAGTGATGAGCGCGGTGACGGGTGGAGCGCGGATGGAGAACATCTAGACAGAGCGCGAGAGCATCGAGGTTCGAATGCTGGCTTTCTCCTTGGCCATTACCTTGGCTCGGGACGCCTGAGACAATCAGACGGTTCGGTAGCTGCCGTCCGCCATGATGATGTGGCCGGCGACGTCTCTTTTGGCACACCTCTGGCGCCCAAAACGCGCCAACGAACGACAGCTTCCCACGATACCGTCGGACGCCGTGCCTGCCTCGACGACGGCTCCTGGAGCATCGTCCGGCGTCGCGGTCGCCCCAGGCAAGCGACCGCTCTGGAGACGAGACCGGGCTCCGGTCGAATTTGCCCATCGCAGCGTTGGCCGATGCTACCGACCCGCCGCTGCGAATAGCTGTGGCCCTTGATGAGAACACATCGTGAACCGATATTTCGGACTCCCGGCCCGGGAGTCCAGTTGATGTCGGAAAGTGTTGACGATGCGTCTTCGCGATCGTGTCACCCGCTGCTTTTCAGACCCGAGATTCAGGTATTTCAGCAGCTTGATCCTGATCCCTCTTCGCCTCGCGCGCGCGACGCGCGCGGGCGCTTCGCCCAGGGGAGCTCCGGCAACCCGCGCGGGCGGCCGCGCGGCATCCGCAACCCCAAGCGGCGCGTGCCCAATCTCGTCGCCCGACCGCTGAGCGGTCAGGCGGTGTCGGATCTGCTCGACCGCAAGCCGCATCTGTTGCGGCCGCTCGCGGCACAACTCTTGCCGCCGCCGCTCGCTGCCATCGACCCGGCAAAGCGCCTCGGCATCGACCTGTCGTCGCTGCGGACGATCGAGGATTGTCGGCGAGTGCTGCCCACCGTTATGGCGGCCGTTGCGTGCGGCGAGATCGCGCCTGCCGAAGGCGCCCGCATCGCGCGTCGAGTACGGCGCCTGCTGCGCGACATCCGCCGCGCCACCCTCGCCTGGCGACGCGCCCCCGTCGAGCAGACCTTGTGACTGTCGAAGCCGGGGTGACTGTCGAAGCCGGGTAGCACTTGCCGCCAAGGCCGCGCGGCGCGAATATTGCGTCCGATCAAATCAGGAGGGTTGGTGATGCTGTCGCGCGAGGAAAACGAGCTGATCACCCGGGTGCAGCCGGGGACCCCGATGGGCAACACGATGCGGCGCTATTGGATCCCGGCACTGCTCGCGCACGAGATCGCCGAGCGCGACGGCCCGCCGATGCGGGTGCGGCTCTTGGGCGAGGATCTCGTCGCCTTCCGCGACACCGAGGGCCGCATCGGGCTCGTGGACGAATATTGCCCGCACCGCCGCGCCTCCCTGTTCTTTGGCCGCAATGAGGATTCTGGGCTGCGCTGCGTCTATCACGGCTGGAAGTTCGACGTCGACGGCAGCTGCACCGAGCAGATGAACGAGCCCGAACCGTTCTGCCACAAGGTGCAGCTGACCGCCTACCCGACCTGCGAGCTGGGCGGCATCGTGTGGGCCTATATGGGGCCGGCCGAGAAGATCCCGCCGCTGCCGAAATTCGCCTGGACCCAGGCTCCGGAGACGCACCGGCACGTGACCAAGGTGATCCAGGAATGCAACTGGCTGCAGGCGCTTGAAGGCGGCCTCGACACCTCGCACGCGCCGATCATGCACCGGCTTCTGACCGACAACGCGGCGCGCGGCGGCATCAAGCCGTCCAACCCCTACGTACGGGCAGGGGCGCCAAGCATCGTCGTCGACATCACCGATTACGGCTATCAGTATGTCGGCATCCGGCCGCTCGGTGCCGCGGAGATGCACGCCCGCACCTACCACTTCATTCTGCCGTTCCATCAGATCCGCGCCTTCTCGAACGATCCCGGACATAGCGCCGACGCCGGGCACATCTGGGTCCCGATCGACGACGAGACCTCGATGGTCTACAACTGGCAGTATAGCCGCGCCGCGCCGCTGTCGGACGAGGACCGTGAGGAGCGTAGTCTCGGCAACGGGCCGTTGCATGTCGATCAGACGACGTTCCGCTCCAAGCCAAACCGGCAGAACAACTACTTGATCGACCGAGCCGTTCAGAAGACCGAGACCTTCACCGGGATCGACGGCATCAATGTGCAGGACCGCGCGATCCAGGAGAGCATGGGGCGTATCGTCGACCGCAGCAAAGAGCATCTGGGTCCGGCCGACAAGGCGATCATCCAGATGCGCCGACTTCTACGCCAGGCGGTGAAGACGGTTGAAGAGGGCGGCACGCCGGCCGGCGTGGGGCCGAGCTACTACCCGCTGCGCGCCGCGCTCCAAGTGCTGCCGCGCGATGCCGATTGGCGCCGGATACTGGCACCCGACGTCACCCGAGAGAAGATCCTCCAGACGGTTTAACCTCGGGCGGAGGGATCCAGGTCGAGTTCCCGCATATAATCCCAGTCGATGGGGGTTGGCGCCTGGTTCTGGCGGGGTAACGCTCGGGTGCGCTCAGCATCCGCGCTGCGACGTTGCGCGACGAAGTATTCCAGGCCGTTCGGGCCGTTGGCTGAAAGGTGCCGATGCTGCCAAGAGCCTTCTCCCAGGTTGCTAAGGCGATGACCGGTGTGCTCGCCGTTCGGTACGCTCCCCTCGGAGCGGACGAGGTAATTGCGCGCGCCCGGCGTCGCACCGGCCTGGTGGATTTTGGCGATACGCCCTTCGAGGAACCGCTGCAGAATTTTCTCCGCGCCTGCCGCGAAGAGGGGGATCTGACCCTCTTCGGGCGGCTCGCGACCCGCTGGGATGCGCTGCGCTTCCTGTCCAACCTGCTGCGGCTGCGCAAGGAAGAAAGACGGGCACCCGAAATTCTCGATCAGCCGATCGAGGGACCGATCTTCATCGCCGGTCTTCCCCGCTCGGGCACCACGTTCCTGCACACCCTCTTGGCGCAAGATCCCGCGAACCTCGTTCCGCGGGTTTGGCAGCTGATCCATCCTTATCCGCTCGGGGAACCCCGCACCGGCCCTGACCCGAGGCCGCGGCGGGTTGCCCGCCAGCTGCGCCTGTTCGGCGTCGTTGCCCCCGAGTTCCGGCGGATGCACCCGATCGACGCAAACTCACCCCAGGAATGCTCCGATATCACGGCGCATGTCTTCGCCAGCCTGCGCTTCGACACGACCTACCCTATTCCGAGCTATCGCCGCTGGCTCGACGACGCCGGGCACCTCGATGCCTACCGGTTTCACAAGCGCTTCCTGCAGCACCTCCAGCACCAGGCGCCGGGCCTCGGGCAATGGGTTCTCAAATGCCCCGATCACATTTTTGCCCTCGCCGCGCTTCGCGCGGTCTACCCGGACGCTCGCGTCGTGTTTGTCCACCGCGACCCGCTTGCCGTTCTCGCATCGGTCGCGCGGCTGACCGAGGTGCTCAGACGGCCATTCACCCGTCGCATCGACAAGCTGGAGATCGGCCGCCAGGACAGCGACCGCTGGCTCGCCGCGACCGAGCTGATGATCGCCGCGGCAGAGGCCACAACCTTCGCGCAGCCGATTTTCCACATCCATTACCGGTACCTGGTGACCGACCCGCTAGGGACCGTGGCGGCGCTCTACCGGCATTTTGGACGCTCGCTCGGCTCGCTCGCCGCCGATCGCATCGGCCAGCTGGTGGCGGCGAAGCCGAACGGCGGTTATGGGGCGCGTCGCTCAAGTCTCGAGGAATATGGGCTCGATCCAATCCTCGAACGCGAGCGCTATGCGCGATACATGCGCCATTTCGAGATTCGCCCCGAACGGGAGGCAACAGCGTCTCGGCCAGCCAAGATCTCGGCCCCGCTCGCGAATGGGCGATCATCCGAAACCAAGATCACGCAGGGCATCGCCCCCGGATAGCTCTATTCGCCTGGCTATTTGGGCGCGCCAGCCGGTGCCGGCTGTTCCGTGCGACGAGGGCGAGGCATAGCCGCCAACAGTGCCGGGATGAAAATGAGGCTCGCGACAAGAGTGCAGCCCAGGCTGATCAGCAGCAAGGTTCCCATACTCGCCGTTCCCGGATGCCCCGACAGCGCGAGCGAACCGAATGCCGTCCCGGTCGTCAGCGCAGAGAATAGGATCGCCCGGGCGGTCGCCGAGCCTAGCACCGACGTCTGACCGGCCCGCCAGTTCATCACGAAATAAATGTTGAACAACACGCCCACGCCCAGAAGCAGCGGTAGCGCGATGATGTTTGCGTAATTGAGCAAAAGCGATAGCAGCACGATGACGACGACGGTCATCAGTGAGGACAACACGAGCGGGGCCAGCACCAGAGAGACGTCGAGCGGACGCCGCAACGCGATAAAGAGGATCGCTGTGATGGCGAGAAGAGCCGAAATCGCGGCAGAGCGGAACGAGCCGACGATCGTGGCACTGGTGGCTTCAATGGTCACCGCGGCGCCACCGGCCTCGGGTGCTAGGACAGTCACTTCGTCGACGAATTTGGCGAGCCCGCTCGTGCTGCTCGCTTCCGGCTTGGGCAGCACCTGGACCCGTGCCCGTCCGTCCGGCAGCATCCAATCACGAGTGAGAACGGCCGGAAGGTCCTCCAGCGTTACTGGCTGTGCTGCCAGCACTGTGCGTAGCTGGTCAAGTTGCGTCGGCAGGAAGCGAGTGAGGGCTTTGTCAACAGAGAGCAAAACGGGATCGGGCGCTGACACCAGCTTGCGCAGATCGTCGGCAATCGAAACCAGGACGTGATCGGCCGGCAGCTTCGAGAGCGCCGGTACGATCTTTTCCAACGCGGTGCTCGCGGCGGTCCGGATTTTTGACGGTGTGGCCGGGCCGGTCGGCTCGCGCGGCATCAGGGTCGGACCGAGGATCATCGCGACATCTTCGATCTGGGCCAATTTCGCCTGTTGGTCCTTGGGCACGAACGTGTTGATCGACAAGACGTCCGAAACCAGCGGCAGATCCCGCAGCCGATCTGTCAATGCCGCTGCCGTCGCGGCGTTGGGAGCCAAAATGTCGATAGTGAACGGGTTGGTCAGCGGCGAATCTGCAAGATCGTAGAGCGTCTGCATCGCTTCGGTATGCGGGTTCTTGGTGTGCAGCGGGTCGGCGTCAAAGCCGAGCCGCGGCAGTAGGACGGCGCCTAGGCCGCCGAGAAGGCCGAACCCGGTCAACAGCGGCCGACGGCGGCGGCGGACGATCGCGTCGAGCGGCGCTGCCCAACCGAAGCCGACTTCGGCCCGCTCGCCATGCGGCCGAAACATCCCGATCGCCGCCGGAAGAAAGGTCACGGTGCAGAAAAACGCGATCAACATCCCCACTCCGGCGATCAGGCCCAGTTCGGCCACGCCGCGGAAGTCGGTCGGGACAAAGGCGAGAAATCCTGCCGAGGTGGCGGTTGCCGCAACCAGGATCTGACCCCCGACGCGTCGGCCAGTTTCCGCCATTGCCGCGGCGGGGGCGGGGTGCTCATGGCGGTATTCGCGGTAGCGCACGCAGAATTGGATGGCAAAGTCGACCGCGATGCCGACGAAAAGGATACCAAAGCCGACCGAAACCAGGTTCAAGGTCCCCACGGCCGCCGCCGCAAACAACAAGGTCAGCAATAACCCGAGCCCAAGCGTCAGTAGGATCGGCACGATCAGGCGCCAGGAACGAACCGCCAAAAAGAGCCACAGAGAGATCAGTAGGATGCTGCCGATCATGCCCGCGACCGCGCCCTCGGCGACGGAGGCGAACTCCTCGTCGGCCAACGCCACGCTGCCGGTGATCCGCACCCGCGCATCGCCGGATTTGACGAACTCGAGTCCGGCAGCGGCGGCACGCATCGCTTCGGTGGCGGCTCCGCCGGGCTCAAGCCTGCTGTGATCGAGCTTCGGCTGTACCAAAACGAATTTGTACTTTCCGCCAAGATCAGCGAGCTCCCCGCCGAGCAGCCTGGCCCAGGACAGCGGACGTGGATGGCCGGCTATCGCGTCGGTCATTGCCCGGTGAAATCCGCTTAGTGCGGATAGGTAGGGTGCAAGATTGGCCTCGCCCTGTTCAACCCCGGTTCCCAACAAGCCCAGAGCGGCGAACAGCCCGCGAGCGTCGGGATCTTTGGCTAGCTCGCCGATGAACGGCTGGGCATCGATCGTGCGGTCGAGCACCTTCTCGAGTTCGGGGGGGTCGAGGAACAGCAGTCCTTCCTGTCGGAAAAAGGGCAAAGCATCGGGGCGGCGCACCGTCAGAAAATGAGCAGGATCCCGCGCGAGCGCCTCGGCGAGCGCTTCGGCAGTTGCGTCTGCCTCCTCCGGCTCGCGGGCGTCGATGACTGCAACCAGGAGATCGCGGAACTGCGGAAAGTCGTCTCGGAACCTGATCGCCTGCTGGCGCCAGGGCAGGCTTTCGGCAAACATAAGATCGGTATCGGTGCTGATCCCGAGATTGCCCGCGGCATACCACCCGGCGAAGGCGGCAAGGATGCCGCCCGCCAAAACCACCTGCCAAGCCTTGCGGCAGCAGCGGTCGACGAGGCCGCCCAGCAGACGCTGGAATGTTATCGGAAACCGAGGCGTCAAAATATTGCGGCGTTCGATGGGCGCCGGTCTCGGCCCTTGGCAATCGGGATGGCACCCGGCGCCCCGCACCGGGCTCCCGGCGCGGAGGTGATAATCGGTTCGCGCGGCCGACGCTACTGCAAAATACCCCCGGAAAGTTCCGCCGTCTTGCGCCGCAGGCTGACGAGCAGGCCCGGGCTGCCGCCATCGGCTAGCACCGAGCGTACCTCGGACCGCTGGGCGGCAACCCGACTGATCGCGCCATCCGCCAGTACATCCACGACCCGCCAGCCGCCGGCGGTTTGCCGCATCACGTAGGCCAGCGCATGAGCCTGGCCCGAGGCAGATACGATCCTCGTTTGTACGACGCGGTCGTTGCCGACGACGGCGGCGGCGGTGGGCAGAAGCTCGAAACGCTCGCCGGAATAACCATCAAAATTAGCCACATAAGAGGCGATCGTGTAGCGGCGAAAAGCATCCGTAAGTGCGGCCTGCTGCTCCGGCGGCAACGAGGCCCAACGCGACCCGATAACCTGGCGGACGATCGCCTCCAGGTCGAAGGTCCTGCCGATCACTGGTGCAATCTTGTCGTATCGCAGCCGGAAAGGCGCCGCCTTGCCGGCCTTCATGATCTCGATCAACCCTGCGTGAAGCTGTTCTACCGGGGCGATCGCGTCCGAGGTGGCCGCAACGCCAGGTGTTCGGAGGGCCGCGGCGGTCGAGCCGAGAACGAGCCGCAGTAGCATGCGGCGATCAAGTGCGACTGACATCAAATTTCCCGAGTTGGCAACACCGAGCCGAAGCGAACGGCACCAGTATTTTAGGCCCTGAAACTGCAAAATTGGTAAGCACTCCGTTTTCGCGCGCCACCAATTGTCCCGGATCTGCCGGGCTCGGCAGAAAGCGGCGACTTTCCGCCGCAGCGGCGTCGGGAGGGGCGCACGACCGTGACGGTGACGGCGGAGCAGCGCTAATGGCGAGAGCGAATCACCGCGAGCCGGGACGACCGCGCAGGTATAGGCGCACGATGCAGGTGCTTTTGCCACATTGAGATTGAGCCTGCGGTGATGGTCCCCTAGGCTGGAAACCCGCGTAATCGAGGGGGAGGAAGCCCGATGAAACTGGTCAGCTTTGCAGCAGCGGGACGCCACTCGTATGGAGCAGTAATCGGGGACGGCATTGTCGATCTGCGGCGCCGGCTCGGCGACCAGTACCCGACCTTGCGATCGGCAATCGCGGGCGACGCGTTCGCACGATTGGCGAGTGACGTGAAGAATGACACACCGGATGCTGCACTGTCGCAGGTGACGCTACTGCCGCCGATCACCGATCCCGAGAAGATCATCTGCGCCGGCCGGAATTATCGCGCTCATGCGGCGGAAGCCGGCGGCGCACCGCCCGAAAACCCTTCGGTCTTTCTGCGCCTCGTCAACACCCTCGTTGCGCATGATCAGCCGATGGTGTGCCCGAGCATCTCCGGCGATTTCGATTACGAGGGCGAGCTGGCGCTCGTCATCGGCAAGCCCGGCCGTCATATCGCCAAGGCGGAGGCGCTGAGCCACGTCTTCGGCTACGCCTGCTTCAACGACGGCTCGATCCGGGACGTTCAGTTCAAGCATTCGATCGCCGCCGGCAAGAATTTCCACGCGACCGGCGGTTTCGGGCCGTGGCTTGTCACTGCCGACGAGATCCCCGACCCGAGCCGGCTGCATCTGGTGACGCAACTCGACGGCGTGCAGGTCCAACGCACTGGGATCGACGATCTGATTTTCGATATTCCTACCTTGATCTCCTACTGCTCGGGCTGGACGCCGCTTGTGGCGGGCGACGTGATCGCGACCGGCACGCCGGAAGGGGTCGGCTTTGCCCGCAAACCACCCTTGTGGATGAAGCCGGGGGATGTCGTCGAGGTCGAGATCGACGGCGGGATCGGCACGCTGCGCAATCCGATCGTTGCCGAAAGCTGAGGCGCATGAAGGCCATCCTGCTGCAGCGCCCCGGTGGGCCGTCGGCACTTGAATATATCGAAGTACCGACACCCGGGCCGGGCGAGGGCGAGGTTCTGGTCAAGGCCGATACGATCGGCGTCAGCATGCCGGAAGTGTTGGTGCGCAAAGGTACCTACGCGTGGATGCCGCCGCTCCCGGCGATCCCCGGGATCGAACTCAGTGGAACCGTGGTGGAACTCGGGCCAGGCGTCGCGCATCCGGTCATTGGCCAGCCGGTCTTCGTCAGCGCTCGCGACCTCCCGGTGCGGGCCGGGTGCTATGCCGAATATATCGCGGTGCCGGCACACGCTACGCACCCATTGCCGCCCGGCGGCTCCCTCGAGGCGACGGCGTGCCTTTCGAACTACCAGGTCGCCTACCACCTGATCCATACAGCCGCCCGCGGCGTCGAAGCGCAGTACGTGCTGGTTCACACCGCGGCCGGCGGCGTCGGCAGCGCTGCGGTACAGCTGGCGCTGATCGCCGGCATGACGGTGATCGGTGTTGCCGGGTCGGAAGAAAAAACGCGGGCGGTCAAAGCGCTCGGGGCTCATCACGCGATCAATTACCGCGACGAGGATGTGGCCGTCCGGGTGCGCGAGGTCACTTCTGGGCGCGGCGCCGATTTGATCCTCGATCCGATCGGCGGCAAAGGTTTTGGACGGAATTTCGAGATGCTGGCGCCGCTGGGCATGGTCGTCTCGTATGGCCGACTCGATGGCCCGCCCGATGCCGATCTGCTGCCCGCAATGCGGGCCAATTCCGCCAAGAGCCCGGCGGTGCGTTTCTTCACGATCCACAGCTTCGACGGTCGTCCGGATCTCCGCGCGGCGACGATGAAGGTGCTGTTGGACCATCTCGCTGCGGGCCGCATTCGTCCGCTGATCCACGCCCGGCTGCCGCTCGCCGAGGCAGGCCGCGCGCAGGAGCTCCTCGAATCGGGAAAGGTCATCGGTAAGCTGCTGTTGAAGCCGTGAGCCCGTGGTTTATTGATGTGGGTTAATGACTGCGAGGCGCCGATCTTGGAGGCTTTGACCTGACGCGCCAGCGGGTGGCGTCCGGCGATCCCCACCGATGCCCTGGCCGAATGATCTAATTCTGCGGAGTGGCTATGCTCGAGACCATCACCGGCTTACCCGATAACGTGGTCGCCTTTGCCGCGCAGGGGCGCCTGACGAGGCGGGATTACGATGAAGTTCTGACTCCGGCCGTCGAAGAGGCATTGAAACGCCACCCCAAGATCCGATGCTACTATGAGCTCGGCGCGCGGTTTTCCGGTATGGATGCCGGCGCCGCGTGGGAGGATTTTAAGCTCGGGATCGGCCATCTCACGCGTTGGGAGAAGGTCGCCGTCGTCACCGATGTCGAGTGGATCCGACACACGATGAACGCCTTTCGGTTTCTGATGCCCGGCGAGATCAGGGTATTCCCGACCACCGAGGCCGCCGAGGCGCGGGCCTGGGTCGCCGCCGCATAGCGAGGAGTGCCTTAAACGGCGAGGCGGGTCGCGCCTTCCTCGGCGAATACCGGCATGACTTCGCGGGCGAACCGGCGCAGGCTCCTGCGGCCGCGCGCGCCGCCGCCCGAGCCTCCGCCGTTGATCAACACATAACCGACGCCGACCTTGCGCAGCTCTTCGAGCTTTTCCACGATCGCCTCGGGCGAGCCGTACATGGCGCTGATCTCGTTGACCGCCCGCGGGTCACCGGTGGCGCGGTCCGGCCCGCCATGGACGGTGCCGTCGGGCCGGGTCGCCAATTTCAACTGGCGCATCCGGTTCTGGAGGCGGCGCTCCATCGCCGCCTCCCTCTCCGCCCTATTCTCGGCGACGAAAAACGCCCGGGTCACGCCGACCTGCATCGGGTCGAAGCGCCGGCCCTGGGCTTCTACCTCGCTCTTGAAGACCGCGATGTTCCAGGCGACGTCCTTGGGCGAGGCATATTGGCCGAGCAGCAGATTGAAACCCTGAGCCGCCACCCGGCGGATCGAGTTCTCGCTGCCCGCGCCCATCCAGATCTGCGGGTGCGGCTTCCGGGCCGTCGGCGGCTCGACGACGATATTGTCGAATTGCCAATATTTGCCACGGTGAGAGAACGGCTCGTCGGTGGTCCACGCCTTGAGGATGACGTCGAGGCATTCGTCGAAGCGCGCGTCGGCCTCCTCCATCGGTACGCAGAAGCCGGCGAATTCGTTGTAGCGGTATCCCTTGCCGATGCCGAAGTCGAGGCGTCCGCCGGATAGGAGATCGAGGGTCGCGGCCTGCTCGGCCAGCAGCACCGGGTTGTGCCAGGGCAATACGATAACCGCTGTGCCGAGCCGCAGCCGGCGGGTGCGCGCACCGAGCCAGGTCAACAGGTTGAGGGTGGCCGAGACCTGGCCGTAGCCGGTGAAGTGATGCTCGACGACGAAGGTGCTGTGAAACCCGAGCGCCTCGGCCTCGATATTGTAATCGATAAAGTCGCGGAACCCCTCGCTGCTGTCGAACTCGGGACCGCCGCGCCGTGCGGCGGCGCTGCCGAAAAGACCAAACTGCATCCCGTCCTCTCAACCTTTGTCTTGCGACTTGTGGTTGTTCGACCTGTGACGGCCCCGCTGCTCCTGCAGCGGGTCTGCAGCGGGCTTCCTCTTCAGGTTGTAAGGGCTCGGATGCTCGGAAACGACCGACCCGCGCACCTCCCCGGCGGTTTTCCGTCACCTCTACACGCCCTTCCTCACTTTGGTGATGCCAACCAAGCGCCGCGATAGGCTTATATATTATGCCAATTAGGCAGTTTTATGGATGGCCAATTCGCAATCCGCCGGAAGCTGTCCTGGCCAAACCTGACCGTCTCCTCTTAGCATCTGTTTGAGCCGGTATGCCAGGACATAGAACCCACCTGGCCGGAACAAGCCCGGCCACGGAGAGGAAAGAAGGTTCGCGCGGGCTTAGGCCGGCCGTTTCCAGCCGAGCCAGTCGCAGATGGCTTCGCCCATGACCAGATCCTTGTCGCGGCCCTGGAGCCACGGCAGTTCCTCGGTGAACATCGTCACGCATTGCCGGTACGAGCAGGGCATGCGGGTAATGTCGGTGCCCCAGAAGCAACGCTGCCCGCCGAACGCGTCGACGATCTGGCGGATATATTTGTGGATGTTGCGGTAGGGGTAGGGCTCGCTCGAATAGCTCGGCGCCCCCGAGAGCTTGACCGCGACGTTAGGATATTTGGCGAGAGCCAGCATTTCGCCCAGATTGGCAAAGGCGGCATCGTCCTTTCCGGAGCCGCCCCCACCACCACGGCCATGGTGGTCGATGTGCAATTTAAGCCCTGGATGGCGCTCGGCGATCCGGCCGAGATCGGCGAGATGGCCGCCGGCCATCAGACCGACCGGGAGTTTCTCCCGCTCGCAGGCTGTCCAGAACCAATCGACGGTGCCATCCGACCACCAGCTCTGCTGATGCGGCTGGTTGAACGTAAAGCGAAAGCCGAGCATGCCCGGCCGCTGCCGCCAATTCCTGACGATCTCTTCCCTGTTCGGGGCCTGCAGGTCGAAGTTACCGAGGATACAGAATTTCTGTGGATAGGCCTTGACTGCCTCGACCGCCTGGACATTGGGCCCCTCGCCGAGGGTGCTGGGCGGATGGATGACCGCGGCGTCGACCCCGGCCTCGGCCATCTCCTTCAACGCGTCGTCCACATTATAGGTCGGGATCTGCCGGTGCTGCGGCGACATCCGGGCGTTTTCCCAGAGGTGGATCTGTGAATCGACGATCAGCATGGTTTCCTCCTTTGTGCGGCTAAGCCCCCACCCTAGCCCTCTCCCGCACGCGGGGGAGGGAAGGGGAGGGGGCGGATCCTCGATTATCGACGTTCAAGCGAAGCCTGCCCTCGCCTTCGATGTCCGACAAGACCTGGGTGACGATTCCGGCCACGGCGTCGCGCGCTGTTGAGGCGCCGCGGTTAGCCGCGATTCCGAGTGCAAGGTTGCGGAAGACGCCGTCCGCGGTGATCCGGTGCGCCTCAGCCAATCCGCGCGCGCATTCCTGATACACCGAGGAGTGGGGCAGGATCGACGCGCCGACTCCTTGCTGCACCATCAGCCGGATCGTTTCGTGGTCGTTGAGCTCGGTCTCCACCTGGAGCTCGACGCCCCGACCGGCGAGCAACGTCTCCATCGCCGCGCGCAGCCCGTCCCCGAGAATGAGCGGCGTGCGGCTCAGCTCGTCGGAAAGAACAATCCCGTGCGGCCTTGTCCCCGGCCGGGTGATCAAAACCATTTCCTCCTCGGCGAGCCGAGTCGACCGGATCAAACGACTTCGTGACACCTCCGATAGCAGAGCGAGATCGACGCGGCCGTCGACGATGAACTCCTCCAGCCGGACCATCCCGGCGTGAACGACCTTGAGCTCGACCATCGGATATTGCCGCGTCATGCGCGAAAACAGCTCGGGCACCACGACGGGGCATAGGGTCGGCGTGACAGCGAGCACAATCTTCCCGCTGGGATGTGCCTTGTGCGCGCGGATCTCGTCACCTGCCCGCTCGACGTCGCGCAGGATGCGCTGCGCGCTCTCGAGCAGCTTCTGACCGCCCTCGGTCAGCCGCACCCCGCGGTTCGCTCGCGTAAACAAGGTCGTGTCGAGCTCCTCCTCGAGGCGCTGGACGTGTCGGGTGAGAGCCGGTTGCGCCACATGGAGATGAGCCGAGGCGCGGGTAATGCTGCCGAGCTCGGCGATGCGGACGAAATAGTGAAGGCTGCGCAGTTCCATGAGCCGGTGATTTGACCCGCCCGCCGCACGCGGCGTCAACCTGAATTCCGGTGTACCTCCATGCCGCATTGGCATGGCGATGATCAGAAATCAGTATTTGCTCGATAGACGGATCGAAATTACCGTCAGCCCCCGAGGGCGACGCGCGAAGTGGCGCGAGGTTGGAGAAAAGAGGATGGAGATCGGGGTCTACCACGAATTCCACTGCCGGCCGGAGCAGACCCCGGCGGAGGCGTTTGCGGAGGCGCTGGACCAGATCGAGGCGGCGGACCGGTGGGGGCTCGATGCCATCTGGCTCGCCGAGATCCATCAGCAGGCGCGCCGCTCGGTAATGAGCGCGCCGATGACCGTTGCCAGCGCCATCGCCGCGCGCACCAAACGCATCAAGATCGGCACTGGCGTTCAGGTACTGCCATTGTGCCACCCGCTGCGCCTCGCCGAAGAGACCGCGACAGTCGATCAAATCAGCCACGGCCGGTTGCTGTTCGGCGTCGGCCGCAGCGGCAATCCGCGCAGCTATATGGCCTATGGTGTGCCTTATTCGGAAAGCCGCGAGCGCTTTTTGGAGACGCTCGAGATTGTCAAGCAGGCCTGGTCGCAGCCGACTTTCTCCTACGAGGGCAAATACTACAGCTTCAACAATGCCTCTGCCGTCCCGCAGCCCTACCAGAAGCCGTACCCGCCGATCCGCGTCGCCGCCGCCAGCGAGGAGACGTTTCCCTCGCTCGGCGAAGCCGGATACCCGATCTTTGTCGCGGTGCGCAGCGGCTCTCTTTCTGGTCTGGCGCCCGATCTCGCCGCCTATCGCCAAGCCTACAAGGAAGCCGGCCATCCGGGCGAAGGCGAAGTCTATTTGCGGCTGACCCTCCACATCGCCGACACCGACCGGCAGGCGCTGGAGGAAGCCGAGACGAGCATCATGTCCGGCTACAGGACTTTGAGCACCCGGCTCGAAAATTCGCCCAACCGCCGCCGTGCCGCAGAGGCCGAGACCGTCAAGACAATCTCTTACGAGGAAGTTCAGCGCGACAAGGTGATAATCGGCGGGCCGGAGAGCGTCGCCGATCGCCTGCAGCAATTGCACGAGGAATTGGGTTTAGACGGGATCCTAGCGGAGCTCAATTTCGGCGCGCTGATCCCGGCCGAGCCGATGACGCGTTCGCTGCAATTGCTGTGCGAGAAGGTGATGCCGCGCCTTCATTAAGACTGCCGACCGACGATGAGACGCAGCACCGAGCGCTTTCTGACGACGCATACCGGCAGCCTGCCGCGACCGGAGGACCTGGTGCGCGCGATGTTCGCCAAGGAGGAGGGGGTGCCGGTCGACCTGGCGGCGCTGAAGGCGCGCATCCGCTCGGCGGTGGCGGCGGTGGTCGAGAAACAGGTCGAGGCCGGCATCGACATCGTCAACGACGGCGAGATGAGCAAGCCGAGCTACGCGACCTACATCAAGGATCGGCTCCGCGGATTTGGCGGGGAGAGCAAGCCTCTCGTCTATCAGGATCTCGTTGGTTTCCCGGAATTCGCCAGGCGAGTCTTTGGCGACCCCGGTCGCGCGCGGCGCCGGACACCCGGCTGCAATGGACCGATCAGTGTGCGCGATCCCGAGGCGGCAGAGATAGACGTCGCCAATCTGAGCATGGCGCTGGCCCGCGTGAACGCGGAGGAGGCCTTTCTCAGCGCCGCCTCGCCGGGTGTCGTCTCGCTGTTCTTCCACAACGGGCACTATCCGAGCGAGGAAGCCTATCTCTACGCCATCGCCGAAGCGATGCGGCAGGAGTACGAGACCGTCGCCGAGGCCGGCCTGATCCTGCAGATCGATTGCCCGGACCTCGCGATGGGCCGGCACATCCAGTACGCCCAACTGAGCCTTCCCGAATTCCGCAAAAGAGCGCGGCTCCACATCGAGGCGCTCAACCATGCGCTCCGAAACATCCCGGTGGACCAGCTGCGCCTGCATCTTTGCTGGGGCAATTATGAAGGTCCGCACCACTGCGACGCACCGCTCAAGGACATCATCGAGACCGTGTTGTTGGCAAAGCCGAGTGGCCTCTCCTTTGAGGCGGCCAACCCGCGCCATGCCCATGAATGGAAGGTTTTCGAGGACGTGAAATTACCTGACGACAAGGTGCTGATCCCCGGCGTGATCGAGTCGAAGACCAATTTCATCGAGCACCCCGAGCTGATCGCTCAGCGCATCGCCCGCTACGCCGATTTGGTCGGCCGCGAGAACGTCATCGCCGGCAGCGATTGCGGCTACGGCACCTGGGTCGGCCAGGCCGCGGTGGACCCGGCGATCGTCTGGGCCAAGCTCGGCAGCCTCGCGGAAGGCGCCCGCCTTGCCTCGTGCGAATTCTGGCCATGAGGTTATGGGAACGAAGATCGGTCTGCGGGCGGCGGTTCCCTGCTGTTTTTGCTGTTTGCGCAGGAAATTATCAGCGAACAACATGGCGTTCTCCGCGGAAATGCTGGGCCGCCGGCGGTGCGGCAAGCGGCAAAACAGCGAAACGGCGCGCTGTTTCGCCGCTGTTTCGTGACAGCGATGCAATAATGCCAAGAACGGCACCAACATCCGATATATCTCTCCGAAAAAACTTGGTATGGCATCATGAAAACGGTATCACAGAACAGCAACATTTGTCAATTTGACAAATTGTGCGCGAAACCCATTGGTTGAGGAGTTGAACCAATGCGATTTGGACTTTTCGGCAGTGCCCAAGCCCGGCGCAGCGGCCCCGACACCGACAGCAGCCAGGGCTTCCGCGACTTCATCGAGAACAATGTCGAGGCCGAGGCGCTCGGCTATTACAGCACCTTTCTCGTCGAGCATCATTTCACCGGCTTTGGCCAGGTCTCGGCTAGTCTCAACCTCTTGTCCTGGCTCGGCGCCCGAACGCGCGATCTGCGCCTCGGCACGGCGGTGCTGGTCTTGCCGTGGCACAATCCGGTATTGCTCGCCGAGCAGGCGGCGACACTCGATCTCTTATCCGGCGGCAGGCTCGATTTCGGGATCGGCAAGGGCTACCGCCACAACGAATTTGCCGGGTTCTGCGTACCTCTGGAGGAAGCCGATACGCGCTTCGAGGAAGCGCTCGAGGTCATCACCAAGGCCTTCACCTCGGAAACGCCGTTCTCCCATAACGGCCGGTATTGGCAGTTCGACAACATCGTTGTCGAGCCGCCGACGGCACAGAAGCCGCACCCCCCACTGTGGATGGGTGCCGGCAGTCCGAACTCGGTCCACGAGGTTGTCCGGCGTGGTTACAACATGCTGCTCGGGCAGCATTCATTGGCCGAGGAGACCCTCGAGCACGTCGGCCAATTCCGCAGCGAGGTCGAGGCGCTCGGCCGCCCGTTCAACCCGATGCAGGTGGGTGTCGCCCGCGCCGTGTTCATCGCCAAGGACGCGGCCGACAAGGAGGCCGCGATCGAGCGGCGCTACCAGGGACATATGCGGATCAACGCTTTGGCGCGCCGTCCGGACGGCGAGACGCGCAGCCGCTATATTCTCGACGACGAAAAGGAGGCGCGGCACGAAAGCGCCGAGAGCGCCCTCTTCGGCAACCCCGACGAGATCATGCGCAAGCTCGAAAGATTGCAGCAGGGTGGCGTCGAATACGTCATTATCAATTTCGGCGGGTCGCGCGAGCAGATCCGCCGTTTTGCCCGTGACATCATGCCGGCCTTCGCCGGTGGGCCGCAAACACAAGTCTTGGCGGCGAAGTAGCAGGAGGACTTTCGATGAGTTTCGAATTCGGCGTGTTCCACGAGTTTCAGCGGCGCCCCGGGCAGAGCGAGGCCGAGGCCTTCGACACCGCTTTCGAGCAGGTCGACGCTGCTGAGCGCTGGGGTCTCGACGCCATCTGGCTGGCCGAGATCCATATGGCGCCCGAGCGCTCGGTGTGCTCGGTGCCGATGACCATCGCGAGCGCGATCGCCGCCCGCACCAAGAGCATCAAGATCGGAACCGGGGTTCAGGTCCTGCCGCTGTGCCAGCCTTTGCGTCTGGCGGAAGACACGGCGACTGTCGATCACATCAGCCATGGGAGGCTGCTCTTTGGTGTCGGGCGCAGCGGCTTTCCCCGCGCCTACGAGGCCTACGGCATCCCTTATGGCGAAAGCCCCGAGCGCTTTGGCGAAGTGCTCGAAGTGGTCAAACGGGCCTGGACCGAGGAAAGGTTTTCGTTTGCCGGCAAATATTACAATTACGAAAATGTCTGTATCGTGCCGAAGCCGTACCGCAAGCCGCATCCCCCGATCCGGATCGCCGCCAACCGCGAAGAGTCGTTCATTTCCGCAGCACAGCAAGGCTATGCGGTGTTTGTCGGCGCGCGCCGCGGCACTTTCGACGAGGTCCTGCCCAATTTACGCATCTACCGCGAGGCCTGGAAAGCGGCGGGTCACCCCGGAAACGGCGAGGTTTATCTGCGCGCCCCGGTCTATGTCGGCGATACGGTCGAGCAAGCGCTTTCCGACCCGCAAGAGAGCCTGATGCAGTTTTATCGCTATCTGGGGGCGCGGCTCGAAGAATCGGCCAATCGCCCCGGCATTTTTGACACTGAGCGCAGGGTCGAAGGCGCCCAGCGGCTGCAGACGCTCAGCTGGGACGAGGCGCGGCGCGGCCGGGCGATCGTCGGCACGCCGGAGATGGTCGCCGACAATCTCGCGAGCCTCCAGGAGCAGCTTGGCCTCGCCGGCATCCTCGCCGAATTGAACACCGGCGGCCTGATCCCGCACGAACGGGTCATGCGCTCAATGCAATTGTTGTGCGAGAAGGTGCAGCCGCGGCTCCGTTGAGCGACCACGGCCGTTCGGAGACGATTATGGCCCGATACAGGGAACTGAAGCGCGACGAGCTGAACGAGGCGCAGCGCCGGGTGTGGGACGATGTCGTGGCGGGTCCGCGGCACGCAGTGCCGCCGCCGGCGCATGTCTGGCTCAACAGCCCCGGGCTCGCCGACCACGCTCACAAGCTCGGCGCCCATGTGAGGTTCGGCACCGATTTTTCGCCGCGGCTGACCGAGATCGCCATCCTGGTGACGGCGCGCTATTGGACCGCACAGTTCGAATGGCACGCCCATGCCCGGCTTGCCCGCCAGGCCGGGCTCGCCGACGAGGTTATCGCAGCGATCGCCGAGCGCCGCACACCGGTGTTTGCCGATCCCGACGAGCAGCTCGTTTACGATTTCTGCAGCACTTTCTACCGCAATCACGGCGTCGATGGCGGGCTGTTCGACAAGGTCAAGCAGCGCTTCGGCGAGCGCGGCCTGGTCGACCTGACCGGCCTCATCGGCTATTATTCGTTCGTATCGGTGACCCTCAACGTATTCGAGGTGCCGGCACCTCCGGGAGCGCAGCCGCTGCCGAAATAAGACGGTTTTGGTGCGCAGGAGCAGCGCCATGGAACCGCATTTTTTCGGAACGGAACAGGTCACCGAAGAAGACCGTGCCTACGAGGGATCGCGGTTCTCCGAAGTGCGGGCTGCGCTATTCGCGAACCCCTACCAGAAGGTGTGGGGTGCGGCCGGCGAGCCGCCAATGCCAATCTACGGCGTGAGCCTGGTGAGCGCCTTGCGGGGAGTTCTGCCGACCGGGTCGCCGTACTTTTTTCATCAAGCGGTTGCGCGGACGGTCGATTCGAGCGCCGATCTGCGATGGGGCACCGATCGCAAGGGCTTTCGACGGATCATTCATCCAAACGGCGTATGCCTGACCGGGCTATGGGAGATCTTTGAGCAAACGCCCTATTCCGGTTATTTCCAACGGGACAGCCGGGCTCTGGTCGTCGGCCGTTATTCGACGTGCTGCAAGGAAACGCGACGCGGTCATAAACGGTCCTTGTCGCTGGTCGGTAAGCTCTTTCCGACAGCCGATCCGAGCCACGGCGAGCCCCTCTGTACCGCCCATTTCATCACCCAGCAGGACATCGGCGGCGATCGAACGGACTACATCAACGACGCCGAACTGCTCAACGCACCCAATACGACCAGTTGGCGCCGAGGGTTCGGTGTGCCGGTTTTGCTTATCGAAGCAATTCTCTTTTCCTTGACCGACAAGGAACCGACGCAGCGGCAACTTTACCAAGTCGCCGAGCTCGGCAAACCGAAGGGTGAACCAACGCGAGCGCCGTCCTTCATGCGCCTGCTTGTCGATTCCGCCCAGCCGAGAATCCCTGGCGAAGCATTAGATTTTCGCGATGAAATCATGGCGCAAATCTATGACAGGGGAGATTCCACCCCAAAACGAACTCTCACCTTTCACATCGAGGTAACCGAAGAAGGGTCAACTCGTGGCCCGAACTTCTTCCAACGACGCCATTTCGCAAATTGGCGCCGTATCGGAAGACTGGTTTTTGACGAAGCCGTCGCGTCTTATAACGCTGATTTCGTAATACACTTCACTCATCCGACTTGGCGCGACGATCGAAACGATCCGTCGACGGCGACGCGCGTCAACGAGCACAAGGTACGCTGATTTATCCGGGGTTTAAGTCCCACCGTTACCGGCGATGAATTCGAGCGTCGCCTCGGCGCAGCGCTCGGCGTGGCTCGCCGCTACGTGGTAGGAGTTCCCCGGGAGGACCAGCAGACTGGAATTCCCGATTTGCTGCTGCCACGCCCGAGTCTCATCGACCGAGGCTAGCCCGCTGCCGTCGGTCGTGATCACGAAGGTCGGGCACCGGATCTGCGGCAAGTCGGCTCTGATGTCGGCGCAGGCGATCGTCTTCATGAAGCCGATCTGGGTCGAGACTGCGGTGCGTCCCATGAACTTGATCCACCACTCGACGCCCTCGGCAGGAAAGGAGCCGCCGAGGCGGCCTGCCATCGTGCGCCGCGCCCAATACTCGACGCCGCGGCGTTCGAATTCCTCGGCCAGCTCGGGTGCTCGCTCGGCCGCACCCTCACGCATTGGCGGCGGCGTGCCGACAACCGTCAAGGTGAGCACTCGTTCGGGCTGGCGCGCAGCGAAGGCACGAGCGACGGTACCCCCGATCTTGGCGCCGACGAGGTGAAAGCGCTCGATGCCGAGCGTGTCCATCAGCCGCACGAAGTCGCCGATGACGATGTCGAGCGTCCAAGGAAAGTCGCGCGGCATAGGCGTCGACGCGCCAAAGCCGCGCATGTCCGGGCGGACCACCCGGAAGCGGCGGGCGAGGCCGGGCACCCAGCCATACCACGCCGCTCCGCTCTCGGCATTGCCGTGCAGCAACAGGATCGCTTCCGCCTCCCGCCAGGGATCGGTGAAGTCGTCGACGAGGTAGTGCAGCTGCCCGTCCGGTGGACATGGGAGTGTCGACATTACGCTATCCCCTGGCAAAAACTGACTTTATCCGGGCTGGTAGGTCAGAGTCAGCGCCGCGACGCCGGCCGCGACATTGAGGCCGGTGTTGCCTTCGATGCTGAGCGGCTGGAGCGAGATCGTTCTTCCAGAGCCGCCGACCAGTACATTGGCGCCGACCCCGACGCCTGCGGTGGCACTTGCTGTGGCGCCGCCATACGATCCGGCCAGAGAGCCAGGCGCCGGATTGGTCGTCGGCGCCAATACCGTCCAAACCAGGACCCCACCCGACGTATAGCCGATGTCGACGCCGAATTTGTCGATCGAGCCGACATAGTGTTGCGGCGGGCCTCCCGGCGGCGCGAAGTTGCAGTTGACCGACTTCGATGAGCCGAAGATAAACCCAAAGCCGCTGGACACGTTGCAGGTGAGCACGCCGGCCTTAACACCCTGCGCCTCCACCGGCGCCCCATACATAAAGGTGCCAGCTACGAGGCCGATCGTGCCGAACGCTACCGCTAGTTTCCTAGCCATTCCGTCAATCTCCTGCTTGCCAAATTCCCCCGGTCGAGGCGCCAAGCCTCAACGGCCGGTCATATAAACCGGTTCCCTGATCTTGTGCCACGGTTTCTTGACCTCGCGTTTCGCGTGCCCGCTGCAGCTCGACCCTACGTTTCGTTGACCGTCGATGCAGGCGCGGCTCGCGAAGATCTGCGACAACAGATGCGAGGAACCGAACTTAAGAGGCCGCCGAGCGTTGAGGCCAAAACGGTGGGATCTCGGCATGCCAGGCGAGGTGCAAGCAAGCGAAAACCCCGCGATGATGCTCGGCATGTGGCAATCAACTCTTCGCAAATTTATTCCGCTCGCGCCCGACGCGATTTTTTGGAACAATCGGCTTCTGCGGCCTCCGTGGGGGCCGTGAACCGAATTCGACAGGAAGCTGACTTGATCAGAGACAGGAATTTTCGTCAGACCCGACGCCGCGACTTCGACGATGACGGTTACGACCCGCATCTCCGAGAATTCGGAGCTACGCCGCGCTTTAGCCCAGCACGGTTCGAGACCCCCTCCGGACCGCCGGTCCGTGCGGTTGTCAAATGGTTCAAGCCGGAAAGAGGATTTGGCTTCGTCGAGCTCACCGATGGCTCCGGGGACGCCTTTCTTCATGCGACGGTCCTCGAACGCAACGGTATCGCCGCAGTGCAGCCGGGCGAAACGCTCGAGGTCCGGGTGGCACCCGGTCAGAAAGGGCCGCAAGTCACCGAGGTCCTCAGCGTTGACAGCAGCACCGCCGCACCAGCAACGCCGCGGCGTTCTGCCTACCCAGCCGCCAACCGGCCATCGCTCGAGACGGCTGTCGAAGAGGCAGGCACGGTCAAGTGGTTCAACGCGCAGAAAGGCTTCGGCTTCATTGTTCGCGAAGGCGGCGGCAAGGATGCCTTTGTGCACGCTTCGGTGCTGGAGCGCTCCGGCATCGGCACCCTCAGTGAAGGCCAGCGCGTGCTGATCGACATCGCCGAGGGCCGCAAAGGCCCCGAAGCCGTCAGGGTCCGCCTAGCGTAGAACAGAACGGCCACGCCGCCGAGGGCCGAAAGAGGCGGATGGATTTTGGCGCGGCGATAGTCTTTCCCGACTAAAAGATGCCGCCGGGCGTACTCGCTCAGGCGCTGGAGGCTCGCGCGAATTGCTCTGGCTTGGGGATCAAATGCACTCCTCGGCCGTTCAGCAAGGTGGCCAGCGATTGGGCGAACTGGGCAGCCGATTGGTGTGCGAAACGATCATCGGCATGCTCAAGGGCGACCCTAACAGTTACCTCAACAATCGCCACGATCCAGAATTGAAAAACAATGGGATAGACGTCAGACCGGGACGAGGTGGCGTAATCCGAAATCTCTCGGACATACTCAGCTCCGCGGGAGTCGTCTAATCCGGATACGAAACTTCCGGTCACGGCGCTTCGTCCGGCGCGCCGGTGAGCCGGCAAGGGTGGCCCGGCAGAGGAAAATATTCGACGACGGAGGGCCAGTCTGGCCCACTGTCACGCGCGTTTCATCAGGCGGATAAGGGCTAGGAGGACAATCGCGCCGACGACTGCGGCGATAATCGATCCGATCAGTCCGCCAGCGGCTATGCCAAACAAGCCTAACAACCAGCCGCCGATCAGCGCGCCGACAACGCCGACCACGATGTTGCCGATAAGCCCAAAGCCGCCTCCGTCATGATCTGCCCAGCGATCCAGCCGGCGATAGCACCGATCACCAAGAAGATGATGAAACCTGTAGGTGTCATTTCGCCTCGGCCTCCTGGTAGCGGACCCTAACGGTCCGCGATTGCCGCAAGGCACTGACATGCAACGGCAGCGTTGTCACGGTCGGTTGCAGGAGTGTCTTCGCCGACGCGATCATTTGGAAATCGACACGCTTGCGTCCCAGGTACCGAAATAAGGGTCTCGCTCGACCGGATCGTCGGATTAACTGGTTCACGCGTGCGGCTGGCTGAAAAGTGGTTTCCCTGCTCGACCGGGTGCCACTTTTTATAGCAACATACCGCCATGCTCAGTCCTTTGACCTTCGGCCGGGACTCCCGGGTCAATCTGCTGCTCGGCGCCGGTCACTTCCTCTCCCATTTCTATCAGCTCTGTCTGCCGCCCTTGTTTATCGCGTGGCAGCAGGCCTTTGACGTTTCGTTCGCCGAGCTCGGTGTGGCGATTGCCGTGATGTCGGGCACCGCGGCGCTGCTGCAGACGCCGATTGGGTTTCTCGTCGACCGCTACGGGGCCCGCCCGTTCCTGATCGGCGGCACCTTGATCATGACGCTGTCGATTGCCGCCATGGGATTCACCACAGCCTATTGGCAGGTCGTCCTTCTGGCATTGCTTTCGGGTGTCGGCAGCTCGGTCTTCCACCCGGCGGATTACGCGATTTTGAGCGGCTCGATCGACCCGAAGCGGCTCGGTCGGTCGTTTGCGTTTCACACCTTCACCGGCAATATCGGCTTCGCCGTCGCGCCGCCGGCAACGGCGGCGCTGATGCTGTTGCTCGGCTGGCGGGGTGCCTTGATGTTCGTCGGGTTGCTGGGACTCCCGGTGGTGCTGGCGATCATTTGGCAGAGCCGGATCCTGATCGATCAAGCACGACAGCCATTGAGAAGGCCGGAAACTGCAGTATCGAGCGCCCGCTTGCTGTTGAGCCGATCGGTGCTGATGTTCTTCGCCTTTTTCATGGTCTCGTCGATGGCGGGTGCCGGCATCTCGTCGTGGCTGATCACCATACTCCACCGGGTGCATGGGCTGCCGCTCGCGGCCGCCGCCTCGGCGCTGACCGGGTATATGATCGGACAGACCGGCGGGGTGCTTGCCGGCGGCTGGGTGGCTGACCGCACCGATCGCCACCTGCCGTTCGTCGTGGTTCTGACGATCGGCGCGGCGGCGCTGTTGTTGCTGACCGGGGTCGTGTCGCTGGCCGAATTGCCGACGATTGCGGTGCTGTTCGTCGCCGGGGTCATGACCGGGGCGAGCCGCACGCCGCGGGATGTGATGGTCAAGGGCGCCGCGCCTTCGGGACAGATCGGCAAGGTGTTCGGCTTCGTAAGCTCCGGCATGTCTCTGGGCGCGGCGATCATGCCGGTACCCTACGGCATGATCATCGACGTCGGCAGGCCCGATCTCGTGCTGGTCGTCGTCGCGGCGTTGCTGCTATTAAGTTTGCTGTGTGCCGGCGGCGCCCGCGTCGGGTTCCGCCGCATTCCGATACCGGTCGCCGCGGAATAAGCCGAACCGGATTGAGAGAGATTGCGACAGGAGAGAGCTATGCGCAGGGTCGGACCGAACTCGTTCACCGAAATCTATTTCGCCGGCTGCAATCCGAGCTTTGTCGAGACCAGCGACGGCTACGTCATGATCAACTCGCCGCAGCAGCCGATCGACGCGGTGCGCTGGCGCGAGCGCATGGAGGAAAAAGCGCCGATCCGCTATCTGATCAACACCGAGCCGCATGGCGACCACATCTCGGGCAACGCCTATTTCCCGAACGTTACGGTCGTTGGGCAGGTCAAGCTCCAGGAATGCTTCGAGCGCTATCTCTATGCCTTCGGCACTCTCGAGGAGAAGCGCGAGCGCTTCAAGGAAACCGACCCGGATAGCGTCTGGCTCGTGGGGCACCCGGACTATCCGGCATCGAACCCGCCGAAGATGACCTTCACCGACACGTTGACCCTCAATGTCGGCAACCACACCTTCAACATCATCCATATGCCGGGGCACACGGCACCACAGACCTCTGTCCTGGTGCCCGAAGAGGGGGTCGTCTTCACCGGCGACAACGTCTTCTACAAGTGCCGGTCGTGGCTCCAGGAGTGCGATCCCTGGGAGTGGCTCGAGGCGCTCGAGAGCATCGAGGCGCTCGATGTCGAGACGATCATCCCGGGGCACGGCGATCCCTGCTCCAAGGCCTATTTGAAGGAGCAGAGCCAGATCGTCGAGAATTGGGTCGGCTATATCGAGCGCTTCGTCGATCGCGGCCTGACCCCCGACGAGATCCTGAAAGAGCCGCTGGAGGTCACCAAGCAGGATCCCTATCCGATCGGCCAGCGCCTCTTTATCCATGATGAGAGGCTAACTGGCATGATCGTCCGCAACCTCCACCAGCGCATCCTCGACAAGAAGCAGCAGCCCAGCGCCTAAGCACTCACCACGCACCACAAAGAACGCAAAGGGTTTGGCGGCGAACGAACCGCCAACGGCGAGCGCCTGCAGCCGGTCTGTCGGCACTCGCTGACGCCGAAACGGGCATAGTCTCGGCAAAGCTCGGCGACGCGCGGGATCAGAGGACGCAAATTTGCCGGCCACGGAACCATCTATCACCGATCGCGAGCCAAGTCCCGACGGGGCGAGCCCACCCGCCGTCGAAGCCGGTCGCCCGCTTCCCGCCGCTCTGCTCTATCGGCCCTGCGACCCGACCGAGTTGCCCTTCGAGCAGGTCGGCGAGGTCGCGGATCTCCTGGAGCCGATCGGCCAGGACCGAGCGGTCGAGGCGCTGCAATTCGCTGTGGCCATGCGACACAAGGGCTACAACGTCTACGCTCTCGGCGCCAGCGGGACCGGCAAGCATACGCTCGTCCGCGATCTGCTCCTGCGCCGCGCTGAGGCAATGCCGGCGCCACCCGACTGGTGTTACGTCAACAATTTCGCCGACTCGCAAAAACCGCGACGCCTGCAGCTGCCGCCGGGACGCGGCAACGGGCTGCGTGAGGCGATGAAGCGGCTCGTCGAGGAACTGCGCGCTGCCTTACCGGCGGCGTTTGAGCGCGACGACTACCGGGCGCGCCGCGATGTCATCGATCAGCAGTTTAAGCAGCGCAGCGAGCAGGCCTTTGGCGAATTGCAGCGGCGCGCGGAGCAAAAGGGCATCGCCTTGCTGCGCACGCCGATGGGGTTGGCGTTGGCCCCGCGGCGCGACGGCAAGGTGCTGACGCCGGAATTGTTCGAGGCGCTGCCCGAGGCGGAGCGCGAGCGCATTCAGCAGGACTTGGAAGGGGTGCAGGGCGAGCTCGAAGCTGTGATGCAGAAGGTGCCGCAATGGGAGCGCGAGCACCGTGAGGCATTACGCGAACTCAATCGCAACACGACGGGCGCCGCGATCGCGCTGATGATGGACGAGTTGCGCGCGGGTTACTGCGACTTTCCCGATGTCGTGCAGCATCTCGATGCGGTCGAGCAAGATATTAAAGAAAACGCCGACGATTTTCTGGCACCGGCGCAACCGCCTCAGGGCGTGCCGGCCCCAACTCCCGCCTTCGCCCCCGCGGAGAATGCCATGATCGAGGCGCGCTTTCGCCGCTATCAGGTCAATGTCATTGTCGACAATGGCGGCCAGCACGGCGCTCCGGTGATCTACGAGGATAACCCGACACATCAAACATTGGTGGGCCGGGTCGAGTACATGGCCCGCTTCGGCACACTTATCACGGACTCCAATCTTCTGACCCCGGGGGCACTACACCGCGCCAATGGCGGCTATCTGATGCTCGACGCCCAACGGCTGCTGACGGGAATTTGGGCTGGGCGTCGCTGAAGCGTGCCCTCAATGCCGGCGAGATTCGCATTGAGACGCTGGAGCAGCTGCTGAGCATGGCGAGCACCGTCTCGCTGCAGCCCGATCCGATCCCGCTCGACGTCAAGATCGTGCTGCTCGGTCCGCCATCGCTCTATTACCTGCTGAGCTCGCTCGACGAGGATTTCAAAGAGCTGTTCAAGATTGCCGCGGATTTCGACGACCGCGTCGAACGCACACCGGAAACGACCCTGCTCTATGCGCGCTTTATCGCCGGCGTGGTGCGCCGCGAGAAGCTCCTTCCGTTCGACCGCGGCGCGGTGGCGCGCGTCGTCGAGCAGGCGGCGCGGCTGACCGGCGATGCCGACCGCCTGTCCGCCGGGCTGCGCGAGATCGTCGATCTGCTGCAGGAGGCGAACCAGCTGGCCGCCGACGCCGGCGGCGGTGTGGTGACGGCGGCCGAGGTGCAAAAGGCAATCGATGCGCAGTTCCGCCGCGGCGACCGAATCTACCGCCGTCTGCAGGAAGAGATCGGCCGCAGGACCATCCGTATCGAGACCGACGGTGAGCGGGTTGGCCAGGTCAACGGCCTCTCCGTGATGACTCTCGGCGGCCTTTCGTTCGGCAACCCGAGCCGCATCACTGCGCGCATCCGATTGGGCCGCGGCGAAGTCGTCGATATCGAGCGCGAAGTGGCACTCGGCGGCCCATTGCATTCTAAGGGTGTGTTGATCCTCAGCGGGTTTCTCGGCGGACGGTTTGGCAGCACCCGGCCGCTGTCGCTGAACGCCAGCCTCGTCTTCGAACAATCCTACGGCGGGGTCGACGGCGACAGCGCCTCGGCTGCCGAGCTTTTCGCTTTGTTGTCGGCGCTCGCCGATGCGCCGATCGACCAGTCCTTCGCCGTCACCGGCTCGATCGACCAGCTGGGTCGAATCCAAGCGATCGGCGGCGTCAACGAGAAGATCGAAGGATTTTTCGACGCCTGCCGGATTACCGGCTTCACCGGACGCCAGGGCGTCATCATCCCGGCGAGCAACGTCAAGCATCTGATGCTGCGCCGCGATGTCGTCGCTGCAGCGGCCGAGGAGCGCTTCCGCATTTTCCCGATCGAGACCGTCGACCAGGGTTTGGCGCTGCTGACCAGTCTTGAGGCGGGTGAACCTGGCGAGGACGAAAATTACCCCGCCGGCACGATCAACCACCGCATCGCCGCGCGGCTCGACGCATTCGCCGCCAAAGCCGCGGAGCTGGCGCGGAGTGCGGCCATCACCCAAGGCCAGGCATGACAGAAGACATCAAACGCGTTGTTGTTCCGCTCGACGCCGTCTCGGAATCGAGCACCGCGATCGACACGGCAGCGCGTCTGGCAGCGCGCTGGCGCGTCCCGCTGCACGGCGTCTTTGTCGAAGACGAAGAGCTGATCGGTCTCGCTGGTTTGCCGTTTGCGCGCCAAGTGACGCTGGGTGCCGGGCTGGAGCCCCTGACCAAGGATCATATCGAAGATCACTTTCGCGCCATTGCCGAGCGGACGCAGCGCGAGCTTGCCGCGGCAGCGCAGCGACACGGTGTGAAATGGTCGTTCGATATCCTGCGCGGTCCGCACTTTGCGGAAGCGGCCGGCGGCGAAGGCGATTTTGTCGTTGCCGGCGCGGCGACCCGCCCGATCGGCGGCTATTTCCGCATCTCGTCGCGATGCTGGGCGTGGACCGCGATGGTCTCCCGTCCTTTCCTGCTCGCCAGGCGCGCCTGGGCAAGCGGCGGTTCGGTCTTGACACTGCTGCGCCGCCGCAGCCTGCAATCGGCGCGCATGGTCGATATCGCAGCGCAGCTCGCAGCTTTCGGCAGCGGCCGTCTCACCGTCGCCGGAACGTCGGACCTACTTGATACGAACGATTTTCTGCCGTGGGTCTCCGGGCTGCTGGAGGGACATTCGCTGGATTTCCGGACCGAGCCCGCAGAACCCGAACCGGCCGCGCTGCGGCAAAGGATCATCGACCTCGATTGCCGACTACTCGTCCTCGAAGCCGGTGCCGGACCCGAAAATTTGCGTAAACTCGTCGAGCACCTGGCCTGCGACGTGCTGATCATCCGCTGATTGGAGACGGTCGCTAACGGGAAAGCGGCGCACCACTACTCGGCCGCTGCCGCAGCGGGGTGGTGGGTCAGTTCGAGGCCGCGTTGCGCGACGGCGGCGGTCGAGGGTTCGCTTTCGCCGGCGACCTGCACGGTCGGGAAGGCGAATTTGATGCCGTTCTCGTCGAACGCCTTTTTGATCATCGCATAAGCCTTGCGCCGGATGACAAACTGCTCGCCGGGCAAGGTCATCATCTTCATCCGGATCTGCACCGCGAAATCGCCGAACTGCTCGACCCCCTGCATCTTCAAAGGCTCAAGTATCAGTGGCGCAAATTCCTCGTCCTTTTGTAGATCCAGGCCGATCTGCTTGATCAGCTTGCGGGCACGTTCGATATCGCTGTCATAGGTAATGCCGACCATCAGCTTGTCGATGACCCAGTCGCGGCTCTGGTTCTGGACGGCACCCAACAGACTGAACGGCACGGTGTAGACCGGGCCGCGGTGGTGCCGGAGCTTGACCGAGCGGATGCTGAAGCCTTCGACTGTACCCTTGTAATTGCCGCTCTGGATGTACTCGCCGACTCGAAAGGCGTCATCCATCAGATAGAACATGCCGGCAATGACATCGCGGACAAAGGTCTGCGCGCCAAAGCCGATCGCGACCCCAACGACGCTCAACCCGGCAATCAACGGGCCGATCTCGACGCCCATTGCCGCCAGCGCCATCAGCGCGGCGACAGCGATGACGACGACAAACAGAACATTGCGAAAAATCGGCAGCAGCGTTCGTAACCGCGCTTGCCGGCGCGTCTCGTCGGTGTTCGGCAGGCCGAGTTCGGCGCTCTGGGCAAGCTTGCGATCGATCGCCGCCTTTATCGCGTGCCACAAGAGGTCTGCGACGAGAAGGATGACGACCGCACTCAGCACGCCATGGGCGATCCGGCCGATCATCGTGTCTCGCTCAGTGAGGCTGTCCATGTCCATGCCCCAGCCCCAGCCGAGCACAGCAGCCGCGCCGATGATCAACAACGCCCGCAGGCCGCGCTCCAAGCAGACGGTGAAGACGTTCGACGGTGCCTCAGCCGCCTCGCCCGAGCCGGGCGGTCGCAGGAGATGTTCGACCGCGCGCCGGGTCACGATGATCGCGAGCGGCAGGGTTATGGCGACCAGGACGAGCCAGAAGCTCGCCATCGCATGGGCTACCCAAAGCACCCACAACAGAACAATGCCGATCGACAGCAGCACGTTTCGGGCCCGATGGCCGAGACGGTGATGCTTGAGCGATAGCATCGGCTCTGCGGCATCCTCCGGTCTGGCCGGCCGGCGCCAGACCGCTTCCAGTGCGATTGCCAGGAGACCAAGCCCGAACGCGTACGCAACGAGCTGGCGTGCCTCGATCGACCAGCCGAACAAACCGCCTAGCCCGACGATCACACAACCGAATGCAAGCCAGCCGACGAAGGCAACCGTCCTGCGGAACCAGAAGCGGGCGGCGATCGTGTCCGCAGGAATGATGCGGAAGCCCTCGGCCTTGGGCGCAAGCAAGAAGCGGCTGACGACCACCGCAACTCGGGTGGCGAGAATGGCGGCGAGGTACCCCGACACCATCTCGCGCAGGAGGGGCGGCCAGTCGAAGGCAAGGAAGGCTCCGACGCTGCCGACGGCGAAGGCCAGCAAACCGCCGACGGTAAAAACCAATCTCAGTGCGATGAGATGCAGTCGCTCGCGCACGGTCTCCATAGGATGGCTTTCGAGCCGTTCGCGGGCGCGCCGGGTCGCCTTGCGAAACAACCACTCGACGCCAAAACCCAGCAAGGTGAAGACAACGAGAAGCACCAGCGCCCTAATGCGCCCGCCATCCCCGAGTTCTGCGGTGACGAGGCGAGAGCCCCGTTCGAGCTGGTTCGGCAGATCCGGGATCGCGGCGCCGAGCATCAGGATATGCGTGCGTATCGCCCCGAGTTGGATGTCCATCATACGCGAGATCGACATCTCGGCAGTTTCAGGCGCGGATTCGCTCGCCGCCTCCGCCTTGATCTCCTTCCCCAGCCACGCCTGAACTTTGGGGTCGGCGAGCAAGGTCAACAGTTCGTGGACTTTCGTCGGCGTTTCATCCGCTTTCGGCGCCGCCGATTTCGCGAGCGCAGGCTCCGCAGCGAGTGAACCCGCGAGCGGTCCGATTGCAAAAACGAGCACACAGAGGCAAATCGCCAGGATCTGCCGAGCAGCATCTACGATCGATTTGGCCGGATACATGGAATCGCCTCCCGTGGCCAACCGACAATATATGATCTGACGTTCGATATTTTGATAACTTGGCGGAAAGGTGGGGCAAGGGCGCAGTGTTAACAGACATTGCCGGAGACCTGCAGCAAAATGTCCGAAAAAAACCATGAATAATATGGTCCGCATCGCCTACGCACCACCTGTTCCCCCTGTTTTATCAGGTCGAGATCAGGCGTCGCCAACGTCTACAATGGCACTCCCGCACCAGTTCAAACCCATGGTGTTCCCCGGGTCAACTTGAGGAGCATCGGCCATCGGCCATTCCAGCACGCATTATGTCAACCCGCTATTGGCAAACAATTTTGCGCACTGTATCATATAATTGTGATATCGTCAATACGATGGTCCGTCCGGCAACACACAACCAATCTAGGTATGGTACGCGCGCTGCTAGGATAGATGGCTGGGACGGTTTCGTTAACGCGGTTAACCGTCGTTCCTATTTTCCCGGTTCATTTCGGAGACTTTGCTCTGACGCTAAGCGGGGCGTAGCCGTATCCTTAACTACCCCTCGAATTTGACCGGTGCGGCTGTTATATGTCCCCCATGTTTCGGCACCTCGCCTGGATATCGCGAATTAGCGGCCCGGTCCTCGTCTGAGGATCGGGGACGCACTCGCTCTTTCGTCTCTTTTCCAGGGGGTATCGGTGCCCGCGGATTATCGTCCGACCGTATTCCTGCCCAAGACCGGCTTCCCGATGCGCGGGGACCTGCCCAAGCGCGAGCCGCCGATCCTGGCGCGCTGGGAGGAGATGGACCTTTACCGTCGACTGCGCGAGGCCTCGAGCGGGCGCGAGAAATTCGTGCTGCACGACGGCCCGCCCTACGCCAACGCCGACCTCCATCTCGGCCACGTGCTCAACAAGATTTTGAAGGACGTAGTCAACCGCTCGCAGCAGATGCTCGGCAAGGACGCGCCCTATGTTCCGGGGTGGGACTGCCACGGTCTGCCGATCGAGTGGATCATCGAGGAGAAGTACCGGGCCAAGAACCAATCGAAGGATAGCGTGCCGATCGACCAGTTTCGCCGCGAATGCCGCGAGTTTGCGGCCCATTGGATCGAGGTGCAAAAGCGCGATTTCAAGCGGCTCGGGGTGATCGGCGACTGGCAGAACCCGTATACGACGATGGCCTATTCGGCCGAAGCGCAGATCGTCCGCGAAATTGGTAAATTCCTGATCAATGGCGGGCTCTACAAGGGTTCGAAACCGGTCCTATGGTCGGTCGTCGAACAGACAGCGCTCGCCGAGGCCGAGGTCGAATACTACGATCACCGGTCGACCACCGTTTGGGTGAGGTTTCCGGTGGTGCGCACCGAGCGACCGGCGCTCGCCGACGCGGCCGCGCTGATCTGGACAACAACGCCGTGGACCTTGGCGGGCAACCGCGCGATCGCGTTCAGCCCGGAGCTCGAATATGTCGTGATCCGTGTCCAGCGGGTAGGGGAGGGGAGGCGGGCCCGGCAAGGCGAGAGCTTGCTCGTGGCTGCGCCGCTGATCGAAGAGGTGGTAAAGCGCGCCGGAATCGAGGCTCACTCGCTGCTCGACAAATTTCCCGGCGAGGCGCTCACCGGAACCATCGCGAGCCATCCGCTGCGCGGCCAGGGTTACGATTTCGACGTGCCGCTGCTGGCGGCAGACTTTGTCGAAGCCGACCAGGGAACAGGCCTCGTTCACATCGCCCCGGGGCACGGCGCCGACGATTTCGAGCTCGGCCAGGCGAACGCCCTGCCGGTGCCGGACACTGTGGGCCCGGACGGGGTCTATGTGCCGCAGGTGCCGCTCTTTGCTGGCCGATCGGTTTATCGGCCTGACGGCAAGCCGGGCGATGCGAACGAGGCGGTGATCGCTGCCATCGAGGCCGCCGGCGGGCTTCTGGCTCGCGGAACGTTGGTGCACTCGTATCCGCATTCCTGGCGCTCCAAGGCGCCGCTGATCTTCCGCAACACGCCGCAGTGGTTCATCAGCATGGATGCGAACGGGTTGCGGCAGAAGGCTTTGGCGGCAATTGCCGAGACGCGCTGGGTTCCGCCGCAGGGCCGCAATCGGATCGAGGCGATGGTCGAGAGCAAGCCCGAGTGGTGCGTTTCGCGCCAGCGCGCTTGGGGTGTGCCGATCGCGGTGTTTACCCACCGCGAGACCGGCGATCCGTTGCGCGATCCCGCCGTCGTCGAACGCGTTGCTGCGGCGGTCGAGCGTGGCGGGGCGGATGTCTGGTTCAGCGCCGACCCGGTCGAATTCCTCGGCAATGCCTACGATGCCGCCGAATGGGAGCGGGTCACCGACATCGTCGAGGTGTGGTTTGATTCGGGATCGACGCACGCCTTTGTGCTCGAGCAGCGGCAGGAACTCTGCTGGCCGGCCCAGCTCTATCTCGAAGGCTCCGACCAGCATCGCGGCTGGTTTCAATCGTCATTGATCGAGGCCTGCGGCACCCGCGGCCGGGCCCCTTACGAGGCTGTGCTGACGCATGGTTTCGTGCTCGACGAAGACGGGCGAAAAATGTCGAAATCGCTGGGCAACGGCATCGAACCGCAGCAGATCCTGCAGCAAAGCGGCGCCGACGTGCTGCGCCTATGGGTGGTCGGATCGGACTACTCGGAGGACGTCCGCATCGGCCCGGAGATTCTCAAGCATCACAGCGACGTCTACCGCCGCCTGCGCAACACGCTGCGCTATCTACTAGGTGCTCTCGACGGATTCTCGGCCGCCGAGACGGTTGAGATCGATGAGATGCCGGAGCTGGAGCGCTGGGTTCTGCATCGGCTGAGCGAGCTCGACGAATTGGTCCGGCGTTCGGTAGAGACCTTCGATTTCCACGGCATGTTCGCAGCATTGCACAATTTCTGCGCGGTCGATCTCTCGGCCTTCTATTTCGACATCCGCAAGGACCGGCTTTATTGCGATGCGCCCGCCGACATTCGACGGCGGGCGGTGCGCACGGTGCTCGATCGCTGCTTCGACTGTCTGGCGCGGTGGCTCGCTCCGGTCATATGCTTCACGGCCGAGGAGGCCTGGCTCGCCCGGCATGGCGAGACGCCGGGCCGCAGCGTCCATCTCGAACGGTTTCCGGACGTCCCGGACCAGTGGCGGGACGAGGCGCTCGGCGAGCGCTGGCGGGCATTGCGCGAGCTGCGCCGGGTCGTGACCGGCAAGCTCGAAATCGCGCGGATGGAGAAAATAATAGGGTCGAGCCTACAGGCTTCGGTCGAAGTCTTAATCCCTAACGAGCTCATCGAACTCGTGGATAACGTTGATCTCGCTGAGCTGTTCATTACCTCGGTTGCGACATTTCGGGTCGGGTCAGTACCGGAGGGAGAATTGACCGGGCTTACCCTCCGGACCGCGGAGAAAGTGGAGTCCAGGTTGCTCGGCTCTGAACTCGTACTGGACGGGCCTCTGACCGATACCGAACTCGACAAAGTTGCGGCCGTCGTGTCGCGGGCACCGGGCGAGCGCTGCGAGCGCTGCTGGCGGGTGCTGCCCGAAGTCGGCCAGGTGCCGGGATACGACGATCTCTGCCGCCGCTGTGCCGACGTCGTCGACCGCCACGGGATGGCTGCCGCCGGTGTGGACGCTGGTTGATGCTGGTCCGCGGTCTCGCCGCGGCGGCCGCGGTCGTGATCCTCGATCAGCTCAGCAAAGCCGCTGTTCTCGGCTACTTTGCCGGGAGCCCGCCCGGCGCGCACGAGGCAATCACGCCGTTCTTCAATCTCGTCCTGACCTTTAATCGCGGCATGAGCTTCGGGCTCTTCAACACACCAAGCGGAATGAATGTGCTGCTGTTTCCGCTCCTGGCCGCCGTCATCGTCACAATCCTGATTCTTTGGCTGAGGCGGGTCGAAAGTTCCTTCCTCGGGGTCGCGATCGGCCTGGTCATCGGCGGTGCCGTGGGCAATGTCATTGATCGGATTCGCCTCGGCGCCGTGGTCGATTTTCTCGATTTTTATGTGGGAAACTGGCACTGGCCGGCGTTCAACGTTGCCGATAGCGCCATCTGTTTGGGCGTCGCGGCAATGCTGCTCGACGGCTTGCTTCTGCGGCGAGAAGCGCATTAAAATTAGGCGGTTGGGGAGGTTTTTGCCATGTTTCGTCGTAACCCGTATCGCGGCGCGAGCCGCGGAGTTGCAGCCGCGAGCGCTCTTTGTCTTGCCGGGACATCGCTGATCGCGGGTTGTAGCGATCTCAAGAAAACGGTCGGCCTCGAACCGACATTGCCCGACGAGTTCGCCGTCGAATTGCGTGCGCCGCTGACGATCCCGCCGGATTTTGAGTTGCGCCCGCCTTCTCCAGGAGCGCCTCGACCACAGGAAACGGCTTCCAACCAAGAGGCCAAGCAGGTGATCGAGACGGCCGGACCCGGCGAGCCGGGGAAGCAGGCCCCGGACTTCCGCCTGCGCCGCTCCGAAGACGGGCTGCCCGACATCGGCAGGCGTAGCGGGCAGGCGCCCGACCCGACTACGGCGGTGGGCGACCAGAGCCTGTCGAGCAAGCTCCTCGGCTATGATGGGGCGAGCGGCGGGACGGTCGAGAAGCGCGAGACCACGCCGTTGAAGGGCGTATATTGATTGATCGGTCCACTGCCGCTATTTGCCCCTCTCCGCCGCATTGCGGGGGAGAGGGAGGGACCCGCGCCGAAGGCGTGGGAGGGTGAGGTGGCTCTTCGACGGCTCACAATTCGCGGCGCCCCCCCTCACCCTACCCTCTCCCCCCGCAAGCGGGTGGAGAGGGAATTTTACGACAATAGCTCTTTTCTTGTTGGCCTTGTCCCTGTTCGCCGCGCCGGCCTCGGCTGAGCGTTTCGCCGCCGAAGCTTTCGTCCTCGATAACGGCCTGCAGGTGGTTGTCGCCCCGAACCATCGCGTCCCGGCTGTCACTCAGATGATCTGGTACAAGGTCGGGGCCGCCGACGATCCGCTCGGAAAATCGGGACTGGCCCACTTCCTCGAGCACCTGATGTTCAAGGGCACAAAGACGACACCGCCCGGCGCTTTCACCGCGCTGATCGGGCGCGAGGGCGGACGCAGCAACGCCTTTACGAGTGAGGACTACACTGCCTATCACGAGACCGTTGCGCGCGATCGTTTGGAGCTCGTCATGCGGCTCGAGGCGGACCGGATGACGGGTCTCGTGCTTGACGACCCGGTGGTGCTGCCCGAGCGCGACGTTGTCCTCGAGGAGAGGCGCCTGCGCGTCGACGGCGAGCCGGCGGCATTGCTCGCCGAGCAACTGCGTGCGACGCTGTACCTGCATCACCCGTATCGCAATCCCAACATCGGCTGGGAGACCGAGATCCGTAACCTCGGGACCGCTGACGCTCTCGCCTTTTACCGTGACTGGTATGCCCCGAACAACGCGATCCTCATCATCGCCGGCGATACCACGACCGAGGAGGTTCGCCCATTGGCGGCGAGATATTTCGCGCCGATCCCGTCCCGGCCGGTGGCGGCCCGCGTCCGCGTCGGCGAGCCCCGGCGCCACGCCGCGACCCGTCTTACGATGACGAGTGCCCGCGCGGCGCAGCCGCGGTGGAGTCGCTCCTACCTCGCGGCGAGCTATGGGACGGGCGAGCCGGGCGAAGCCTATGCGCTACAGGTGCTTGCCGAGATCCTCGGCGGTGGCGCCGGCTCGCGGCTCCACAAGACGCTCGTCCTCGATCGCGGGTTGGCATTATCGGCGGGGTCCAGCTATTCGGCGGGGGCCATCGATCTGTCTGCCTTCCGTATCTCGGCGACGCCGAAGCCGGGGGTCACGGTAGCGGACCTGGAAGCTGCCGTCGAGGGCGAACTCGAACGCCTCACCCGCGAGGGCGTCGACCCGGACGAGGTCAGGCGCGCCGCGGAGCGCATGCAGGCAGCCTCGATCTACGCCCAGGACAGCCTCATCGGCCCGGCCGAGATCATCGGTGCCGGGCTCGCCATCGGGCACAGTCTGGATGCGATCGAAGACTGGCCGACGCGCATCGGCGCAGTCACACCTGCAAGCGTCGACGCCGTGGCTCGCGCGGTTTTCTTTCCGAGCAATGCGGCCACCGGAGTGCTGCTGCCGGAGCGCGGCTCGTGAGGATGCGCGCGGCCTTATTCGCTGTCGGCTTCCTGTGGGCGCCGAATGTCAACGCAATGACCATCGAGCGGGCGATCAGTCCCGCCGGCATCGAGGCATGGCTTGTGGAGGACCACACCCTCCCGATCGTAGCGATCCGTTTTGCCTTTCCGGGCGGTGCGGCCCTCGACCCGGCCGGCAAGAGCGGGCTGGCCGCGGTCGTCGCGTCTTTGCTCGACGAGGGTGCTGGCCCCTACGACACTGCCGCCTTTCAGACCCGGCTCGAAGATCTCGTCACCACCCTGCAATTCCACGCCGGCCGTGATGAGTTCTCGGGCGCATTACGAACCTTGAAGCGCAATCTAGGTGAGGTCGAAGAGCTGCTGCGCTTCGCGTTGAGCGCACCACGGTTCGAGCCGAGCGCCATCGAGCGTGTCCGCAGCCAGATCGTCGCCGCGCTCGCCGGGCAGGCGCAGAACCCGCGTGCGATCGCCGGCCGGCTGTGGATGCGGGACGCCTTCGAGGAGCATCCCTACGGGCACAATGTCGAGGGAACGACAGCGAGCGTCGGCGCGGTCACCCGCGACGATTTGCTGGGCTTCACGGCCGAGCGGCTGCGCCGCGGCGGCATGGTGATCGGTGCTGTCGGCGATTTGACCCGGGACGAGCTTACCGATTTTGTCGACCGGGTGTTTGGCGGGTTGCCGATCGGCACCGGCCCTGCCGACGTGTCCGAGACCCGACCGGTCGAGGGCGGCACATTGCTGATCAGCCGGCTCGCTATACCGCAAAGCACCGTGACTTTCGGCCAGGCCGGCGTCAAGCGCAGCGATCCCGACTGGTACGCCGCGCGCCTGCTCAATGAGATCATTGGCGGCGGCGGCTTTCGCGGGCGCCTGATGAAGGAGATCCGCGAGAAGCGCGGGCTTGCCTACGGCGTATCGTCCGGGCTCGTCACATTTCGCCATGCCGCTCTGATCCTCGGCGGCGTCGCCACCGAGAATGCGCGCGTCGCGCAGTCGATCGACCTCATTCGCTCCGAATGGCGGCGGATGCGCGACGAAGGCCCGACCGAGGCCGAGCTCGGCGAGGCCAAGGGCTATTTAATCGGGTCCTTCCCGCTGGGTCTCGATTCGAGTGAGAAAATCGCATCATTGCTCGTCGAAATGCAGTTGGAGGGGCTCCCGATCGATTATCTCGATCACCGTGCGGCATTGTTCGCTGCCGTAACCCACGATCAGGCGCGCCGGGTCGCTGGACACCTCTTCGATCCCGAAAAGCTAAGCTTTGTCGTGGTCGGCAATCCCGCTGATCTGACCCCCACCCGGACCCGGCCGGACCCAACCTTCTGAGCTTTTCGGGATCGGATACTGCCCGCCGCTCGGGATCACTCGGGGACGAGCAGCAGGTTGTGCGCCTCGCTCCGACGAAACGGGGCGCTGATTTTTACATACGCGTCCCAGTCGGCCTCGACCATGCCGTGGTCGAGCAGAAGACCGAGCATCCGGTAGCCGAGGCCGTGCAACCGGTCATGGATCGCCGCTCGGTCCTCCTCGGCTTCGTGACCGGTCTCGATGACCAGTGCGGGACGATGTCGGCGAAGGATTGTTTCGGCGCCGTCGAGGACCTGACGCTCATGTCCCTCGACATCGATCTTGATCAGATCCACCCGGTCCAGTCCGCGCTCGGCGACGAGCGAATCGAGGCGGCGAAGTGAGACATTGAGCCGTTCGTAGCCGGCTCCAACAGGACCGAGCCGAGCGGTACCGGTATCGGTTCGCGCCGAGGTTACGAGAGGCACGGCAAACTCGGCGCAGCCGTCATGGTCGCTTACTGCGCACGGGACAACGTCGGCTTGACGCAGCGCATTGGCGTCGAGCGTTGCTTTGAGTGCCGCGGCACTGCGCGGCGCCGGCTCGGCCGCAATCACGCGGCCCACAGCACCGACGGTGCGCGCCAGCGGGACGGTCCATTCGCCGAGATTGGCGCCGACGTCGATCGCCATCGAGCCAGGCCGCAGAAAGGCGAGTGCTGCCGGATGAGCGTGCGGCGGATGAAGCAGCGCATGTCGGCCGCGGGCGTCGAGCGGACCCGGGACGTAGACGAGATCGCCGGTGCGGTGCAGGGTGAAACCGCCTGGCCACCGCTGCTCCAGCTTCGCGAGCAGCCGCTTTTCGCGCCATCGCCGAACGAGCCGCGGGCCCGGCGGCTCGGGATCACCGGGCGGACGCAGCTTCCACAGCGCCTTGAGGAGCGCCATCATCTCGCGCAGATCGGCGGGGTCGCTGGCGCTCACGCCCCTTTTGATGCCCTGCAGAAAAGCCGGTTCGATTCTCAGGCGAGCAATCCCGGCATCGGCCGGACGGCGCCGCTGTCGGGAAACACGCTGGTCGCCAGCGCTCGATCGGCGAGCTGAAGATGATCGCCGAGCAGGCCCTTCAGGACGGCGCGCAGATCGGTCGTGGGCCGCAGATCCCGGCCTTCGTAGAGATCGCCCTCGTTGAGACCCGGCCAGTCGGCGACCACGCGCCCGCCTTTGAGCGCGCCTCCGAGGAGCAAGGCGACGGTCGCAGTGCCGTGGTCGGTCCCGTCATTGCCGTTGACCCGCGCGGTGCGGCCGAATTCGGTCACGATCACTACAACCGTCTCGCGCCAGGCATCGCTCATGTTGGTCTCGATCTCGGCGATAGCGCCGTCGAGCGCGCCGAGCAGATTGGCGAGCCGGCCTTTGACGGCGCCCTCGTTGACGTGGGTGTCCCAGCCGTCGAGTGCGAGCGCCCCAACCCGCGGACCCTCGGCGCGCGCCAGGAACTTCGCCGCCGCCCCGGCCGTCTCGGCGTAATATTTGCGCACCTGCCCGATACCGCCGATCTGGACCGCAGGGACGTCCTCGGCCGGCTCGCTGGCGATGCCGCCGGCGCGCGCTACCGCGGCGAGCCCGATCCGTTCTTCGAGTGCCCGCATCAGCACCGGGTCGGTGTGGCTATAGAGATCGAGGAGCCGCATCGTCGTCTCGTCGCTGACCGGCGGCAGCCGCGGCGGGACCCACGACAGCACCGGTGCCGGACCGCGCACGACGAGCGGCGCAATCGGCCCGACGGCGAACCCCTGGTGTGGTCGCAAGTCGGTCGGCCGCTCCGGCTCGAGCGCGCAGGCAGCGCGGTTCAGCCACCCGGTATGGGCAGCGCCCGGCGCTGCGTACCCGCTTTCCAGCACGTCCTGGCCGTCGAAATGCGAGCGCTCACGATAAGGTGTGGCTGCCGCATGCACGATCATCGCCTGGCCCGCGCGGTAGAGGCGATGGAGGTTTGGCATCGCCGGGTTGAGGGCAAAGAAACCGTCGAGCGGCAATGCCGGCGCGGCACCATCGAGCGCCAGCCCCTTGTCGCCGCGCAGCTTGATCCAATCGGGATCGCCGACCGGGGCGACGACGGCGAGCCCGTCGACCGCACCACGAAGGACGATCGTCAGGAAGCGCGGGTCATGCCCTTCTGCGCGGACTGTGCCGGGCACGAAGGCCCCGGCGACGAGCGCCCCCGAGCCGAACAGCAGCTCGCGGCGTGTCGGAACGTGGTAGGCTTGCGGCACGATCACCTCCGCTGGAATTCCGGAGCCATCAGCAACAACGTCAAGGCCTGCGGCCTGCTATCGGCGCGCGCAAGGGTTTGGCGCGTTTCCGCCGAGGCGAGCGGTCCGAGGGCCGCCTCCATGACCGCCTCGGGCTCATGGGCCAAGCCCTCGCGGCGGGCAAAACTGTTGGCGATCTCCAGCCGCTGGCCCAATCCATCGAGCCATGCTGCGTTGTCGTCGGAGAAGCCTTTCGGCGCCGGCGGCCGCCACAACGGCTCGCCGAGCAAGGCTTGCGCGCGGATGATCCGAACGGTGTCTCCCGGCTCCTCGGTGGCCCGCAATGCCGCGACGATCCACTCGCCGGGCCGCTTGATCTTGGCCTGCTCCGCCGCCCAGGATTGGGGAGCCGCGATCAGCGCCGCGGTTACCTCCTTGAGGTCACCGTCGGTGTCAAGAAAGCGCTGCGTCAGGCGATCGACCAGGGCCGGCGGCGGGTCGTCGGCCACGAAGTGGCGGGCCAGCTTGGTCGCCACGTGCCTAGCCGTCGCCGGATGGTGCGCGAGGTCGGCGAGCACCGCGCGGCCTTGCTCGACACCGGTATCCGCGTATGCATTGCCGATCACCGTCTGCGGGCCGGGCTCGTGGGCGCGGCGCAAGAAGACGAACTCGCCGCCGTGATCGGGGTTGGTCAGGGTCGGCAGGATGGTCCAGCCGGTGAGGATTTTGGCGAAGCTCGTGACGTCGGCCTGGGCGTAGACGGTGCGCACCCCGAGGGTGTGCAGCTCGAGGATCTCGCGCGCGAGATTCTCGTTGAGGCCGCGGTCGCGATTGATGCCGGCGACCGAGTTCGGGACCGATCGACTGCTCATTGTTGAGATAGAGCAGCATCGCCGGGTGGCCCTCGGCGGCGAGCAGCATGTCCTCGAAACGGCCCAGCATATGGGGACGGATCGCTTCGCGCTCGTAGCCGCCGGCCATCACCGTGGCGTCGGCGTTGACGCAAAAATGGTTCGACCAGAACCACACCAGGCGCTCGACCAAGCCAATTTCGGCGTTGATCGCGGCCTCGAAGCGGGCCCGAGCTTCGTTGCGGAAGAGCTGCCGCGGCAGCGGCACAGCTTCGGGCTGCGCGGGAACGGGCGGCGCATCCGGTTTGGTCTCCATTGCTGCCTCGCCGCCGGTATTTAGCATCGCGACTTGCGGGGCGGCCGCGCGGCGCTGCTTTTCGCGCTTGTTGTTGGCTGCACGCTCGGCGTTGAACTCGAAGACCGCCCGATTGGCCGCAGCGCTGCTCGGTAAATCGGCAGTTGCGATCAGTCCCGCATCCGGCCGTTCCAGCTCGGCAAGCAGCGCGCCGCGAGGGTCGGATGCGATCGCCGCGATCGAAGCGGCGCGCGGCCCGAAGCCGAACCGGTGCAGTGCCAGAGCCGCTTCCTTCGGATCGAGGGCCATCAGCGTCGTCCTCCCCGGAGCCGATCTACTGGGCGTTATAGGCAGCTGGCCACATTTATATCACCGATGTTCTCCCCTCCGTCGGGCTGAACGCAGGTGAACATTGCCTAGGTCTCCAACGCCGTGGCATTACTTACGCTGGCTCGATCGCGATCGGTCGAGGCGGGTGCGTCTCCCTGAGCATGGTGGCCTAACGCGAGGATGACGATCATGACCAATGACAAGATGATGGCGCAAATGTCCGAGAAAGGCGGCTTTATTGCCGCGCTCGATCAGAGCGGCGGATCGACGCCCGGCGCCCTGCGCCTCTACGGCATACCGGACAACGCCTATAGCGGCGATGCCGAGATGTTCAGACTGATCCACCAGATGCGCGTGCGCATCATGACCGCGCCGGCCTTCACTGGGGCCAAGGTCATCGCGACGATCCTTTTCGAAGGCACGATGGACGGCGAGGTCGGGGGAAAACCCACTCCGACATTTCTGTGGGAAGATCGAGGAGTCGTCCCCTTCGTAAAGGTCGACAAGGGGCTCGAGGCCGAGAAAGATGGTGTCCAGGTGATGCGGCCGATGCCGGAGCTCGATGCCCTGCTCACCCGGGCGGTGAAGCATGGTGTCTTCGGCACAAAGATGCGCTCCGTGATTAACTTGGCTTCGAAAGACGGTATTGCCGCCATAGTGGCGCAGCAATTCGAGGTGGGGGCGCAGATTGCCAAGCATGGCTTGATGCCGATCCTCGAGCCGGAAGTCTCGATCAAGAGCCCGGACAAAGCCAGTGCGGAAGCCATCCTTAAAGCGGAATTGATGAGGCATCTCGAGGCCGCGCCGGATGGCCCGCAGGTAATGTTCAAGCTGACGCTCCCCGAGGCTCCGGATCTCTATTTGCCGCTGGTCAAGCACAAGCGCGTGACCAGGGTAGTGGCACTCTCCGGCGGCTATACCCGAGCCGAGGCCTGCCGACGCCTCGCCGCCAATCACGGCGTGATCGCCAGCTTTTCACGAGCCCTCGTCGAAGAACTCAGGCACTCGATGAGCGATGCCGAGTTTGAAGCGGCATTGGCAAGATCGATCGACGAGATTTATCAGGCCTCCACCGTAAAGGTTTGATCTCGGGGTAAGGCCGGCGGGCTGCGCGAGCCGGGGAAGCTGTCGCTATGCCCGTGGAGATGATCGGCTGGATTGCGCCGCGCGTCTCCTCGGAGCTGATCGCGCCGTCAGGGCCTCCGTTTGATGCCGACGTGCTTGCCGAGACCGCGCGCATCCACGAGCGAGCCGACTTTGACCGCGTATTGATCGGCTACTTCTCGGAGGCGCCCGACGGGTTTCTGGTCGGAGCGCACGCCGCCTCGGTGACCGAGCGGCTGAGTTTTCTGTTGGCGCATCGACCGGGGTTCGTGGCGCCCCCGGTCGCCGCCCGCAAGCTCGCGACGCTCGACCAGCTGAGCCGCGGTCGTCTGGCGGTGCACATCATTGCCGGCGGCAGCGACGCCGATCAGGCCAAGGACGGCGACTGGACCGACCCCGAGACCCGCTATCGCCGCTCGGCAGAGTACATCTCGCTGTTGCGCCGGACTTGGACCGAGCCGGCGCCGTTCGATCACGCGGGCGAGTTCTATCGGACCCGCGGGACCTATTCGGAAATCCGCTGCCGTCAGCAGCCGCACATCCCGATCTATGGCGGCGGCGGCTCCGAAGCGGCGATCCGGGCGCTGGCGCCGCATGTCGATATCTACATGCTGTGGGGCGAACCGCTAAAGGAAACCGCACTCTTTATGGACCGCGTTCGACGGGAAGCGGCGCTCTCCGGCCGCAACCCGACCTTCAGCCTCTCGACCCGCCCGATCCTCGCGGCAACCGACGGCGCTGCCTGGGACCGGGCCAGGGCGATTCTCGGCCGGGTGCTGATCAATCGCGGCGGCGCACCCGCACCCAAGCGCCAGAACGTCGGCTCCGAACGGCTGTTGCGGGCGGCCGTGGAAGCCGAGGTGCACGACACCTGCTTGTGGACACCGCTCGCCGTCGCGACCGGCGCCTCGGGGAACTCGACCGCCCTCGTCGGCACGCCTGAAACAGTCGCAAAGGCGCTGCTCGAATATTACAAGCTGGGCGCCACCAGCCTGTTGATCCGCGGCTACGACCCCCGCCCGGACGCGGTTCAGTATGGCGAAGAACTGATCCCGCGCCTCCGCGAGCTGGTGGCGGACCACGATGCCGCGAGCTGCGCCGCAGCGTGAATTCGTGCAAGCCGGCTCGCTAGTAGCTTCCCGAACTCCACCTCAGCAAAGAACAACCCCCGGCGCCGCCAGTGCCCAGGGACCCGGTCTCGCCGAATTACGGCATCGGCAGTCGACGATGGCGGCACCTTCTTCACGATCCCGGCCAGCGTCGCGAGAGGCCGCGTCGACTGGGAGCTGAAACAGCCCGGTGAGGAGACCTGCCGATCTTCAGAGGTCTCGCGAGAATCTTGAGCGCCGCCTGGCCCGCCGGGCGAGCAGCTCGACTTTCAATCGGGCGTCCTTATCTTATTGAAAAGACTGGTGCCCCGGGTCGGATTCGAACTGACGGCCTACCGCTTACGAAGCGGTTGCTCTACCGCTGAGCTACCGGGGCGACCTGACCGCTGGTTTTTAGCCGTTTCGAGCGTGACCGCCAAGCCGCTTGGCATGCCGACCGGCCCGTCCACCCGGGGCGGAGGGAGGTCGAGCACGGCGCCCGGTCCGATCGGGATCGGCAGCGTCGCGGCGGGAACCGCCCAAACGGGGGTACGCCAGGAAAGCGTATCGAAGGCGCCGCAGCGGGGGCAACGCGAACGCCATTCGAGGAACTCTCCGCCACAGGCCGCACAGACGTAGCGCGGATCGGGCTTCGCGCCGACGGCGCGGTCGAGCCATTCCCGCATCGCACCGAGATCACCGTTCTCGGCCTCTTCGAGTCGAGCCGAAAGCAAGCACAGCCGCGTCGTCGGCTCCCCAGCGATCGCGGCTTCGAGGTGACGGCGCGCTTCGCCCCAGAGCTGCGCTCCGATCGCGGCTTCGGCCCGCGCCACATGGCTTTCGCAGGTCGCCGGGTTTTGCGCGGCAAGCCGCTCGAACGCCTTGACGCGCGCGAGAGGCGGCTCACTCCGACAGATCTCGGCATAGACCTGCGCCAGCTCCGGATGAGGGGCGGTGCGCCACGCCCGTTCGATGGCCTTCGCCGCACGCCCGGCCTTCCGGTCGGCGAGCAGCAAACGCGCATAATGGGCAGCCGGGCTCGCGAGGTCTCGGGTCAGTGTCTGAGCCTCCGCCGCCAGCGCGGTTGCCCGCCGCCGATCGCCGCCCGCGAAGGCAGCAACGCTCAGCTCGTGTAGAATGACCCCACGGTGATGACGCGCCTTCTCGCGCGGCAAGAGCCGGCGTCTCGTCAGCTCCGCGAGAGTTTGAAGGGCCGCTTCCCAGCGCCCTTCGCGCGCCTCGAGATCGAAGCGGGTGAGGGTCGCCCAGCGGGTCCGCGGGCGTAATGCCGTGGCGCGTGCGGTAAGCTGGAGCGCCGTGCCGCGGTCGCCTGCCCGTAGCGCTTGATTCAATAGTCCGCGCAAGCCGAGGAACTCGGTCTCGCGCCGCTCGAGCATTGCCGTGAAATACTTCTTGGCGGCCCCCTCGTCGCCGTCGAGCTGGGCCGCCTGGGCGGATAGAAGCAGCGTCAAGGGCGGGTCGGCGAGCAGCACATCCGCCCTCCGGGCAAAGCGTTGCGCCTCTTGTGCATCGCCGGCTGCGACCGCCACCATCCCTTGGGCCAACGCCCGATAGCCCGCTCGGCGCCGCCGCTCCCGTCGGCGGCGCACCAGCCTACGCGGACTGCTGATGATGAGCCCTAGCCCAGAGACCAGCAACCAGACGACGAGCGCCGCAAGGACTGCGGCAGCGATCAGCACGCCAACCGATGTTTCCAGCTGCCAACCCTGCCAAACGATGTCGACCCGGCCGGGGCGATCGGCCAAGAAGATCGCGACGGCTACCACCGCCCCGACGATCAAGACACCGGCAACGCTGCGGATCACTGCGGCTTCTCTGGTTTCACCGCTGCTCCTCCCGGAGTGGCCGGTGGCGCCTCGGCGGGATGAACGAGGCCGGTCACCAGAAGCTCCTGCAGATGCTCCAGCGCCCCCTCGGCCGCCAGTTGCCGCCGCGCCATCCGCAACCATGGGCTGGCGGCTTGGGCGCTCGCGCCGGAGAGCCGATCGAGCTGCGCGACGGCCTCGCCCAGATCGCCGCGGGCGAGTGCGACCTCGGCGGCGTGTACCGCCGCTTCGGGCTCACTCAGAGGCGCCCCTTCGATCCGTCGGATCGTCACCAGGCCACGCAACCTAGCCAGCACCCGCGCCTCCCAATCTCCTTCCGGAGGAGGTGGTTGCACGCTCGCGATACGGCCGGCGACTTCGGCAAGGTGGTTGGCCAGAGCAAAACGCCCCGGCACCCCGTCTCGGGCCGCCTCGGTGAGCGGCTCGGTCGCTGCCACAAGGTCAGGACGGTCATGGGCGAGCGCCCTGAAGACACTGAGCTCCGCGGCAAAGGGTCGTGCCCGGTCGACCGCCTCGCGGATCTGCAGCAACGCCACCAGCAACGTAACATCGGTCGACAGAGTTCTTTCCGCTCGTGCCGGCTGCTCGAGCGCTGCAAGCCGGCTTGCAAGGTCGCCGGCGACCGCGCTGAGCCGTGTCAGCTCCTGTTGAACTTTTTGGGTCGCGGCAGCGTCCGCGGCCTCGCGCGAAGCCGCCCGTGCTTCGATCGTACCCAGCTGTTGCTCGAGCCGCTGCACCACACCCTTGAGTGAAGCGGCGGCGGCTTCGCTTTGCCGATCCTCGGCGCGCTCGGTTTCCAGTCGATCGACTCGGCCGGCCAATGCGCTTTGCACCGATGTGATTGCGGTGACGTCGGCGGCAGGTGCGGCGGGTCGCTGCTCGACCGCCTCCAGCCTCGCCGCAAACTCACCGAAATCCGGAACTGATGCCGCCGGGGCGCCCCAAGGCAACAGCGGCGCAAGAGCCGGTGCCCAGAATGGTGAGAGGACGATCCCGATGATGATGAGGCCAACCACAACAATCGGCCATATCTGGGGTCGGCGACGTGCGGCAGGTTGCTGCGGTTCTCCAACCGGGCTTGCTCCATTCGTCGCTTGCTCCAGCTCTGGCGCACCGGCAGGCTCTTCAACGCGTCCCGGAACGTGACCCTCGCTCATGACGGAATCGGCTGCCGGTCGCCGAGAATACGATCGAGCTGACCAAGCAGCGCCGCCTCGGTCGGCTTCTCGGCGACCCGCCGGTCGCGCCATGGCAGTTTGGAAAGAACGACATCGGTGGCCGGGCTGATCGAAAGGGCGGTGACCGTTCGGCAGCATCCTGCAAGGCCGGTGGTCAGCCCGACGAATATCGCCGCAGTACGGGGCGAAAAGAATAGGGCGAAGTGGATCTTGCGCCCGCACAAAGCGTCGATTGCAGACGCGCTGAGCACGGCAACCGGCCGTGCGTCGTAAAGAACTATCCGTTCCGCGTTAAAACCCCGCTCTCGTAATGCCCCGGAAAGGTCGCCGGCGACCACCTCGCCGGCCACGTGCAACAGGCGCCCTGCTGGCGGACGAAGCAGCGTCACTGTCAGCCGGACGAGATCGGCAATGTTTCCCTTGGCGCTGGCCACATTGGTGAAGCCCTCGGCGCGGGCGCACGACGCGGTCGCGTCGCCGACCGCCAACAGCGGGCGATCGCGCTCTTCGGTCACTCGCGCCAAAGCCCGTACACCATTGATACTGGTGCACAGAACCGCCTGCACACCGGCGAGGTCGAGCACTCCAACAGTGCGAAAATGGACCTCCATCATCGGCTCGATGACGGCATCGATACCGCGCTGCGCCAGCGCCGCCGCCGACCTCACGGCGTCCTCTCGCGGTCGTGTGACCAGCGCCCGCAATCCTCTGCGCGGGGTGATTTCGGCCGGGCTCGCCTCCCCGTCATCGCCCACGTCAGCCGGCGCCCCGCTTTCGCGTGCGCCAAAAAGGCGCAGCCCGGTTTAGCCGACGAATCCGTTTGCGTAGTTTCCGCTCTCCCCTGGCGAGCCGCTTCTCGTGCCATTCGAGAACGTGACCCCCAGCGCTCATGACAGCCCTCCAAGCCACCGCCCGCTCTGACAGCCCCGGCAGCAAATCATGTGCGACATGCAGGTCGTTGGCGTAGCCGAGGTCATCCTGTAGGCGCTTCAAGTGCGTCACGAACGCCTCCAGCTCGTCCCGATCGAACAGGCTCTCCAGGAGTTCGATCGTGTAGCGCAGCTTCTTGGCGGCGATCCGCAACTTGTGTCGCTGCCGCGCCGTCAATCGGCGGAAATCTTTGCTGCGTTTGCGCAGGTTGCGCCAGCGCTGGTCGAGCAAGTGCGGGGCCAGGTCACGGATCGGCATAGCAAGCCGCTCCTCCAGCCCAACGCGTCCCTTGCGCCATGCGCGCGCTTCAATCCAGTGCGAGAGACGCAGCATCTCGGCGGCGTGTCGTTCCGAATGGATCGCCTGGGCAACGCGGTCATAGGCAGTCCGGCGCGCTTCATCGAGCGCAACCGCGAGATCGTCAATACCGGCTTCGTCCGACAGCGCCTCGAGTGCCGGCTGCAGCAAGTCGCTCGCAAAGACATCGAGGTTGCGCGCTGATCCGAGAATTTCGTTCAGCCAACCCAATTCGCTGGATATCCAGCGACGGTCCCTGGCGGGAAGCAGCTCCTTGAAGGACGAGGTCGCAGAGCGAATGCGTCGCAAAGCGACGCGCATCTGATGAACGCCTTCCGGCTGATCGAGGCGCGCAGCGGCTTCGTTGTGCAACAGATGAGAAAGGCAGGCTCGGCCGATCTCCTGCAGCGCCGCCTCGACGCTCATTATCGGATCGAGCAGCACCGGCGCCGCGCGAACGACGGGCGGTTCGCCGGGCGCGCTCTCGTCCAGCCGATAGCCTCGCTCCGCTTTGCTGTGCGGCTCGATTTGGATCGGTGCCACTTCGAGCAATCGCATGGCGACCTCATAAAGAGCGGCGGCGTCACCGCTGCTGAGTTCGAGCTCGACCTCGCTGATCGGCTCGCCTCCGTTACGGCCTGCCGCGCGGATTTCACCCTCGTCGATCGCCGCCTCTATGCGCGTCGCCGGGGCCAACTCGATCGCGACCGATGTGCGGGTGACGTCGGTTGCAAAGAGTGGTCTCAGATTCTCGGAAATCCCTTCCGGCAGATGATCGCGGCTGTGCGACGCCTGAGGGTCGGGGCAATTTTCGGGAAGTTCATCCTCCCACTCGCCGCGGCTGAGGAGATCGTTACCCCTGACATTAGCCTTCTTCACGGTCTGGATGAACCGGCCGTCCTGCTCTCGGACGCGAAGGCTCATTCCGCGGCGCTTCAGCGCCAGGTCCGGAGTATCGTAATAGGTGCTGATCAGCCGGCTGCTCGAGCTGGTCGGTGGGGAGGCCATCTCGAGGAGCGCCCGCTTCAGTTCGGGCAGGTAGACCGCCGGGGCGGCAAGCTTGAGCTCAACTTCCGTCGAGATGCGACGCCTCCATCGCACGATCGAGCGATTTTTCCGGCAAACGTGGCACGTCGCCGCTCGATCCGTCTGCGCCCTTTTTCATCTGCCGACACTGATCCTGGCGCAAAATCGCCGTATCCGCGACGCTTCAATTTCGCACAGCCGCTCTCGTCTTTCCAGGCGGGCCTGTGACGGGCTCGCGGACTTGCGCATGGCAGGGTTGCGGTCGAGACTTCGCGTACATCTCGGGGTCGGCACGTTAGATTGCCGCATTGCCGAAAACGCCGGCCTTTGGAAAAAAATGCGCGGGCTCCGCCTCAGCAAATTGTCCGGACACTCGCCGTGACGGTAACCGCCCTCTGGGGGGTGCAGCGAAAGTGGCTGCTCGGCGAGCCCGACTTTCGCCGGCTCTGGTTGATCGGTTTGGTGGTCTTCTCGGTCCGCTGGCTCGAGATGCTCGCCGTGGCAGTGTTCGCCTATCAGCACACCCGATCGCCTTTGATCGTGGCGTTGTTGACCATGTTGCGGATGCTGCCGATGGCGTTGTTCGGGGCTCCGATAGGCGCCGCCGCGGAACGCATCGAACGGCGCACCGCACTCCTCATCGTGATGTTCTCGATGCTGCTGTGCTCGATCGCTCTGGCGGTTCTCGCCTGGTCGGATTCGCTCGAAGTCTGGCATCTGGCCCTCGCCAGCTTTTTCAGCGGCATCACCTGGACAACCGACAACCCGGTGCGTCGCACGATGATCGGCGAGGTCGTCGGTCCCGACCGAATGAGCGCGGCGATGTCGATCGATGTCGGCGCCAATAATGCGAGCCGCATGCTCGGTCCGACTATCGGCGGCATCTTGCTCGCAACCCTCGGCATCGGTGGTGCCTTTGCGGTCAGCGTCGCCGGCTACCTGGTCGCGGTCGCGGTCGCGTTCCGCTTACGCCATCGCAATGCCGCATTCCCGGCCGGCGGCGCGAGCGTGCTCACGCGCATGATCGAAGGGTTGATGCTGGTGCGCCGCGACCGGCGATTGAGCGGGATTATGGTCATCACCGTGATCTACAATACGTTCGGCTGGCCGTTCACCAGCATGATCCCGGTGATCGGTCAGGATGATCTCGGTCTCGGACCCGTCGGCATCGGCCTGCTCGCCAGCATGGACGGGGTCGGCGCCTTTTGCGGGGCGATCGTCATCGCGCTGTGCGCAAAGCCGCGGCATTTCGCGCGGCTTTTTGTTGGCGGGGTCGCAATCTATCTCGCAATGCTGCCGGTTTTTGCGTTGGCGCTCTATCCGCTGCTTGCGGGATCCGTGCTGCTGTTGACCGGTCTTGCCAATGCCGGCTTCAGCATAATGCAGGCCACACTCGTCTTTCTTTCGGCCCCGGCCGAGATGCGCAGCCGCGTCTATGGCGTCCTCTCGGTCTGTATTGGTATCGGCATGGTCGGTTTCCTTCATCTCGGCTGGCTTGCCGGCCTGATCGGAGCACCATGGGCCATCGTGACGAGCGGAGCGGAGGGTCTGCTGGCCTTGTTGCTGACCCGGCGCTGGTGGCGGGCGATCACACCGTGATCGCGGAAATAATCGCCTCGAAAGCCTCACTCGATGTAACTTGAGCTGAAGAGACCAGAGCACCCCATCGGGAGAACATGATGTCCGCAACCTCCCTCGATCTGCGCCGCGCTGAGCCGCCCGTCGATTACCTCGAACGGGCGCGCGGAATTGCGCCAATGCTTGCGGCTGCTTCGGATGAGATCGAGGAGCGTCGCGAACTCCCGGAGAGGATCGTCGAGGCGTTGGTTGAGCGCGGCTTTTTCCGCATGCTGCTGCCGCGCTCGCTGGGCGGCGCCGAACTCCACCCCTTGACCTATGTCCAGGTGCTGGAAGAGATCGCCAAGGCCGATCCCAGCACCGCCTGGTCGCTCGGGCAGAATTCGGGCTGCTCGATGACCGCCCCCTACCTCGACCCGGCGGTGGCGCGCGAGATCTTCGGGCCGCCGCGCGGCATCCTCGCCTGGGGACCGGAATTGCCGGGCGCCGGGCGTGGCGTCGCGGTCGAGGGCGGCATCAGGGTCACCGGGCGCTGGGGCTTCGCCACCGGCAGCCGGCACGCTACCTGGCTCGGCGCGCATGTCCCGATCTTCGAGCCGGACGGCACGCCGCGCCTCAACCCGAACGGCCGCCCGTTCGTGCGCACCGTGCTGTTCCCTAAGACGAGCGCCGAGATCATCGACAACTGGCAGGTCATCGGGCTGCGCGGCACCGGCAGCGACAGCTATCGCCTCGACGACCTCTTCGTCCCGCAAAAATACACCGCCTCGCGCGACAACGAGGCCGAGCGGCGCGAGCCGGGTCTGCTCTACCGCTTCACCAGCGGGATGATCTACGCCGCGAGCTTCTCTAACGTCTCGCTCGGCATCGCCCGCGGCGCGCTCGACGCTTTTGTCGTCCTGGCCCGCGACAAGATCCCCCGCGGCGCCCGCGGCACCTTGCGGGAGAACAACGTGATCCAGTCGCAGGTCGCGCAGTGCGAGGCGCGGCTGCGCTCTTCCCGCGCCTTCATCCACGACACTCTGGCCGAGATGTGGGAGGAGGCCGAGCGCACCGGCGAATTCCGTCCCGAGCAGCATGCCCGGCTGCGCCTCTCCACCACCTGGGCGATCCACCAGGCCCGCGACGTCGTTGCGACCGTCTACGGTGCCGCCGGCTCGACGGCGGTCTTCAACGAAAACCCGTTCGAGCGCCGCCTGCGCGACATCCACGCCGGCACCCAGCAAGGCCAAGGTCGCCCCATTCATTTCGAGACCGTCGGCCAGATCCTGCTCGGCCTCCTGCCGCAGGGCCGGATGTTCCGCTAGCATTCTCCACAACCTGAAATTGAGCGGCGATTCGCTCGCCACTGCTCCTGCAGCGGGTCTGCAGCGGGAGCTCTCTTTTCGGTTGTAATGTTGGGTCAAGCCGCCGTGGCCCATCGCCGGCTTATCCGGCAACCGGCCACAGCGCATTGTTCATGAGAAAATGGTAATTTTATGGTTGTTATCTTGGTAAGCTACAAACCCAGCTCGTAGTTGAGGTGTGAAGCGGGCGGTTCCGGTCAGCAATTAGAGCTGGACGGCATTGTGTCCGCTCCCGGCGGAGACCTAATGTGTCCGCGGCCGCATTTGGGTTTTTAGTGCGAATGCCGCAATTTGGCGTCCGGCCTGAGTGCCGTGTTCGACCGAAGTCCGATAGTGTATGCCGCCCCATACGCGCGCGTTCTCGACCTCTGTTGCAATCTGCGAAAGGCTGTCCCACCGGCGCAAAACTCCGAGCGGAGGATATACGTAGCTCGCGGCGAGCTTATCGCCGCCCAAGACATCCCGGAGCACAGCCACCGCGGCACCGGCGCTAAGACAATGCGCCGCCGGATATTCCTGATGAGGCGGCGTTACCAGTAACGGTTCCCAGCTCGGGTCGGCCGCAATTGCCGCATTCTTGGCCAATTCGGCATTGCGGATCGCGGTAATCGGGCGCCAGAAGTTGAAGGCATATTTTGCTTCGAAGCCGACAATGAGCGAATCGGCCATCGCCATGTTCAGCAGTGCAAAAAGCCGTGCGGTGTCGGCGAGGTTGAGGCTCTTGGCTGCCGCTGCTCGCGCGACTGCGTTCAACGGCGGGACCTCAGACCCGGCCCAGTGGATGGCAATCGCTGTCTGCTCGCTGGTGCGCTCGGTGCTCGTGAGCGATCCGAGTCGTTTGATTTCGTTAAAGTCTTTTGCGAATGCAGCGTTGGTTATTGCTGGCGGACCAGCGAAAGCGAATTCTTTGGTGCCGGTGATGATGAAAGGCTTCACGTAGCGCCATTGCGGGAGAACAGGAGATGCATTCATGGGCGGCGTCGCTTGGTATACGCCAGGGCTACTGGCGAAACTGTAGGACTGCTTGGCGGCGGAACCGTCATCCTTGCGCAGCGCAAATAGCTTTTCGGCAACCTCCCGACCCAACCGGGTTCCGTCCGTCTTTGCGGGCCCGTCCGGGATTTGTGCCAAGGAGCCAGCAAGCGCGGCGTCGGTGATGGGCTTCTGCTGCGGATAGAGCGCTTCCAGTATGCCGTGCGCCGCCGCGGCCGCTGCCGCCTCGGCCGATGCTGTCGGGGCGGCCTTAACGTCAACGGCGTACACGGTGTATTTGCCGGCGACCGCGTTCACGGCATCAAAAATCGCCCCATGAACCATAGCCATCACCCGAGCCTGAACCGGAACGGGCGCGCCTGCGATTTCGGTTGCATGGATCGCCGTTTGGTTCCAGTCGGTCACGACGTCGGCATGTGCAGCGTGTGCCGTCCCAAGGATGATCGATGCTCCGAGGCAAAGGGCTGATGCTGACCTCGCTTTCCCTGCAAACATGACTTAGCTCCTCGGCTGGGATAGGCCGCCTCGCACGGCTCACGGACGCGCAAACGTGTGGATGCCGTCGCCTTCCAGTCGCTGGCGGTGGCCGGGCTTCATGCGGTTCTCTACGGCTTGCGGCCGTTGCGAGACATGCGACAAATCTCGCGGCTATGGTCCTCGAAGTCCTGGGAGAGTTCCGGAAAATTTCCGGGAATTTTCGGAGGTGAACTAGCGCATACGATTGACAGTGCCGGTGAGACCGATCCCGGCAGATCGCAGCAAAGATTTTGGCTCATTCTTAGATCCGTTGTTCCCGCTTAAGCGACGAACTGGACTGTTCGCAGGATTTTCTGACAGCCTCATTGGCCGCAAAGACAAGGAAGGCCGGTGCGAGGAGCAATCCCTCACGGCAGAGAGCGGACGAACAATGTCGCGCCGAGGGCGCGGGCGCGTTCCTCCGTGCAGTTCGTGCCGAGACGATCATGCAAGCGCGGGCAGGAAACAGCCAATCCCTCGAGCGAAATATTCTCCTTGACCCGTACATGATGCACGCAGACCGCGCCAGCCGCCGTCCAGCCCGCTTCGAATTCCTGCGCTGGATCGCTGTCCGGCTTCTGGATGCCGCGATCGTCGTAAAGGTCGATCGGCACGCCGTCGCGAGTGGTCCCCTCACCGTCGCCGCAGTAATCCGCCCGAACCATCCGGACACAGGCATCATAGATGTCCCGCATCTCGGCACTGAGCCACGGAAGATAGCCAAAACGCACGCATTTGCCGCGGGCACCGCTTGTACAGACAATCTCGAAGACACGCGGTTCACTCGGCTCCATCGCGCCGTCGGAGCGCGCCTGGCCGGTGAGCGGAAAGCCCTGGCGGCGGCCGTCCGGCCCGGGATCGCACAGCGGCTGCCAGGAGCCGTCGGCCGCCTCTGTCGAGAACGAATGCAGCCAAACTGGGGGCTGCGCGACCTCCCGATCGCGCTCGACGGAGTCGATGCGCAGGCGCATCATCCCGGCGCCGGTGCTGATCGTCAGGACCGCACCGACCAAATCAACGGAGTGCAATACCCGCCCATCGCTGAATATCGCCTTGAAATCCGTGCCGTCGACCTCGATAGACCGCAATTCTCCGGCAGTTGCGGAAAGACACAACGCGCAAGTCAAAAGGGCTCCCGTCAAGCCGGCGGGCCATCGCTTGAGCTGGACACGAACAGGCCTGCCGAGCTGCATTCTCGGCGATGAGTTAAAAAGGAGTGATACCGGCCCCGTCCGCCGGCCGGCTTGGGATCGTTACAGTCCTGGGATAATCTGCCGGCTCGGGGCCGTCACATCGTTCACTGAGCCTCGGCAGTCCCGGCAGGCAACTCGATACCGATTATCTGACCGTTGAGCACTGTTCCGGTCATGATGCCATTGAGGCTTGTGCCATTAGCGGCCAATCTGGCCTGAGTTGGCGCAGAGACCGCCGCGATGCTGGCAATGGCGATCGCGAAAGCAAGAGTCTTCATCATCGGTCTATCCTCCAGGGTCGATGGTGTAGCTGACGGCAAAGGCCACGGCCGGCGCGCTCCGGGTCCCCAGCGATGACTGGGCTTCATTCGGTTTCCCCCTTACGGCTTGCGGCCGTTGCCAGCACATGCGACAAATCTCGCCGCTACGGGCCTCGAAGTCCTGGGAAAGTTCCGGGAAATTTTCGGGAATTTTCGGAGGCGAACCAGCGGATGGCCGCGGACGGGCAACTCGCGTTCGGCTCGTTTCGCTTCGACGCACGAACCGGACAGCTCTGGCGCAACGACTACGAGGTGAAGCTCACGCCGCGGGCTGCCGCCGTGCTGCACGCGCTGGCTGAGCGGGCACAAGAGGTTGTCACCAAAAACGAGCTATTTGACCGCGTCTGGGGCGGCATGGCCGTCAGTGACGACGCCCTGACGTCCTGTATTCAGGAGCTTCGCAGCGCTCTCCGCGATAACGCCCGACGCCCTCGCATCATCGAGACCCGTTTCAGGCGCGGCTACCGCTTGATGCTGCCGGCAAGCCCGGTCGCCAATCGAAGCGGCGCCCCGCAACCACAGGCGATCGCTGCCGAGCCGTCACAGCTGGTCGGACGGGCCGCCGAGCTGGCGGAGCTCACCCGCAACTTTGACGAAGCGCGCTCAGGCCGCCGTCAAGTGGTGTTCGTGACCGGCGAACCCGGCATCGGCAAGAGCGCCCTCGCCGACGCATTTCTGGAGCAGCTCCGGAGCGCCGGCGCGGTGAACATCGCTCTCGGTCAGTGCCTCGACCATCACGGCGCCGGCGAGTCGTATCTGCCGCTGATCGAGGCGCTGACGCGGCTTGCCCGTGGGCCACACGGAACGGCCGTGAAAAAAATTCTCGCCGCCGAGGCGCCGAGCTGGCTCGCGCAGATGCCCTCGCTGTGGACCCGCTCGGAACGCCGCATGTTGGAGGGGCGCGGACGGCCGACACGCGAGCGTATGATACGAGAACTGACGCATGCGGTCGAAGCGATCGCATCAGACGCCCCGCTGCTGATCAAGATCGAAGACATTCACTGGAGCGATGCATCCACGCTTGACTGGATAGACCACATGGCGCGCCGGCCGGAACCTGCGCAACTGATGGTGGTTGCGACGTTCCGACCCGCCGACGCGTCCGCCAAGCCGGGTCTCGATCGCCTCGTAACGGAGCTTGTGCTGCATGGGTCAGGCCAGGAAATCGTACTGCCTCCGCTCGGCCTGCAGGCGGTCGAAAATTATCTGAATGTCCGACTGGGTGACGACACCAGCGCCGGGCAGTTGGATGAACTAGCGCCGTTGCTCTTGGAGCGGACCGGAGGCAATCCGCTGTTCATGACCAACATCGTCAATCAGCTTGCCCAGCGGGACGCCGCCGGCCGGACGCCTGCCGTGATCAGATCGATCCCGCGTGACGTCCGGCGCTTCATCGATCGGCAGATCGACGAACTCGCCGAGGACGATCGCGACCTGCTGACCGCGGCGAGCGTGACCGGCCGCGAATTCACCACCATCGCCGTTGCGGCCGCGCTGGAACGCGAGATCGATGAGGTCGAGATCGGCTGTGCACGCCTGGCGCGGCAGTGCCTATTCATCAACAAATCTGGGCGCACGGTGTCGACCGCATCGACCACTTGGCGGGACGGCACGTGCGCTGAGTTTTATTCGTTTCGACACGACCTCTATCGCGACCTTTTGTACGATCGCCTGCCGGCGACGCGCCGCGCGCTCAGCCATGCGCGCGTCGGCCGCCTGCTTCAAGCCGCGTGGCGCGGCCAGCTCGATGCGATAGCCTCGGAGCTGGCAGAGCACTTCGAGCGCAGCAACGAGCCGGTGCTTGCGATCCCGCACCACCAGCGTGCCGCCACCAGAGCCTTGCGGCGGAGCGCCAACGAGGAGGCCATCGGGCATCTGCGTCGCGCACTCGATGGGATGGGACATATTGCTGACGAGGCTGAACGCGCAAAAATCGAAGCCGAATTGTTGATCAATCTGGGAGCTGCCTTCATAGCGACCCGCGGATTTGGCTCAGTGGAAGTGCTGGAGGCTTATTCCAGGGCGGAGGCGCTTTGCAAACGCCTGGGCGACCGTACAGATATTTTCCCGGCGCTTTGGGGCCAATGGCTATTCCGGTGGGGACGAAGTGAGGTGGACGCCGCTTGGGGACTTTGCGAGCGGCTGTTAGCACTCGCCGAACACCCCGGCGATGCTGGGCTCAAGCTGCAAGCGCACCATGCCGCGTGGGCGACCTCATTTGGGCTGGGCAACCTAACGGATGTGCGGGCGCACGCCGAGGCGGGACTTGCCCTTTACGATGCGACGATTCACCAGGCGATGGCCTCAAGCTACGGCAACCATGACGCCGGCGCCTGCGCCCGCTATTTCACGGCATTGTCGCTGGCGCTTGCGGGCGATGACAACAGCGCGCGCTCAATGGCGGATGACGCAATTGCCGTCGCGAAAAACCTCAATGATCCGTTTTCGCTGGCGCTGTCGCTCTACTTCGCGTCGGCCACGGCGCAGATTCTCGGCGATAGGGCGCGCGCCGCTCAACATGCCGTAGCGAGCCTTCAGCTCGCGACGGAACACGATCTCGCGATGCCGAGAGCATGGAGCACGGGAATCCTCGGATGGTGTGCCGCCGAACACGGCGAGCCAGAGCGTGGCCTCGCCTTGCTGACCGAAGCGATCGCCACATTATATACAGCGCATTCTCGGCATTTTATGCATTATCTCCTCGGATTGCTGGCGCGCGTCCATATCAAGCTCGGACATGATGTGGATGCAATGAAGGCGGTCGAGGAAGGGCTCGCGCTCGCCGATGCAGGCGGTGAACGCTTCTACAGCGCCGAACTCCATCGGCTAAAGGGTGAGCTGTTTGCCCGTTCGTCCGGCGATCGAAAACGCCTGGCGGAGAAGTCTTTTCGGACCGCAATCGAACTCGCGAGGAAACAAGGCGCCGCCGCCTTGGAGGCGAGAGCAAAGGCGAGCCTTTGCCGCTGGGCCATATAGCGGCAGCTGCGATGTCCGCTTTGCACGATTCGCACATTTCTCGACGTCCGGCATATCGGCCGTCACATGGTGTCGCTAAAAATATGCTCGTACATGGGGATGGTTGGGTTCTGGGGCCCAGCGCTGCCTCCACCGTCATTGCCGGGTGACGGCAAGCGCCAGGGCTTAACGCAGCGCGCGCTCGAATAGGCCGAGCACCGCGAACAGCGCGACGAACCACAGCACCTCGAGCGCGACCCATACGATAATCTTCCACGGGCCGTTGTCGCGCTGCGCCTCGCGGCGGCGGGTCTCCTCCTCGATCTCTCGGTTCCATTCCCGGACGATACGTTTGGAATCGGGCTCCATCATGACTGCGTCGATCCGCGGCGTTGGACGTGAATGGTGTCCCTCTGAGCCCTTCAGGACGCAATCGGTTGAATAATCCTTCAGTTCTTTCAACCGATTGCCATTCGTTTTTTGGTTTCCTTTTGAGCGAACGTCAGGTTTCATAATAATCGTTAACGGGGGTTAACCGGCGCCCTGCCGGTTCTACAACGAGCGACGGCCTGCTCCGTCGCCACCAAAATGGGGGACATCTTAATGCGATCGTTGATGGCGCACAGCCTCCTGTGGAGCGCTTGTCTTGCTGCGGGCGTCGTAGCTTCTGCAAAACCTTCTGCTGCCGCCAATTGCGCGCTCTACGCGCGCGGGGTTACGGGTGTCGCACTCTTTGGCGCAGCCGGCGGCTGGTGGGCCCAAGCCCAGGGACGCTACGAGCGCGGCCAAGTCCCGGCGGTGGGGTCGATCCTCGTCTTTAAGCGCACCCATCGCATTCCCTCCGGGCATGTCGCGGTCGTTTCCAAAATCGTCAGCGACAATGAGATCCTGGTCGACCACGCCAACTGGCACCACGGAACGGTGAGCCGCGGGATGCCGGTGATCGACACCTCCTCCGCTCACGATTGGACCAGCGTCGCCGTCCTCCATAGGCCGTCGGGAACCTATGGCGCCGACTATCCGACCTATGGCTTCGTCCACCCGAGACCAGCCCAGCGCGAGGTTATCGAGGCCCACGACAGAAGCGGGTTGGTTTACGCTGCAGACGGGTACGCCGGCTTCGCCTCGCTGCAATTGGCATTGGCGACCGAAGAAACGCAACTCGACCGCGGCTCGACCGTAAAGACCCAGAGAACTCATCATCGCAAGGAGGCGGCGTCGCGCCCTGCGCGGAAGGGGGCAGCGGCCCACCCCGCGCACAAGCGGACGGCTGCCTACTGACGTACTCACGGCGTCACGCGCGACAAGTCCAAATCCTCCCCGGTGCGCGCCGCGGCCTCTCGCCCCGTTGTTGCGCATCCGCCCACTCGGCCGGTCCGGACCACCGAGGCAAAACATCATCGGGGTTAGCGCCGGGCGAGCGTAGCGCCCGGGCCGATTGACAGCACCAGCCCGGGCGATCGTATGCTGACCGCCCGCAGTCATCTGTTGGCGCTCCAGCCATGCCATCGCCTGAAACCGACCCCTCCCTGCTGCCGGCCCACATCTTGGCATCGGAGATCGCTGCTCGTCGACTTTCGCCGGTCGATCTGGTCGATGCGCTGCTCGAACGGATCCGGGCGAACGACGGCAAGCTCCATGCCTTTGTCGAAGTTTACCGCGACGAGGCGCGGCTTGCCGCCGAGGCCGCCGACAAGGCGATCCGCTCCGGGCATGCGATCGGCCCATTGCACGGGATTCCGATCGCGTTGAAGGATTTGATCGAAATCGAGGGGCGGGTGACGACGGGCGGCTCGATGGTGTGGCGCGACCGGCGATCGCCGGTGACCGCCACTCTGGTGCATCACTTCATCGCCGCCGGGCTGATCGTGATTGGCAAGACCCACACGGTCGAGTTTGCGATGGGGGGCTGGGGCACCAATCAGCACCGGGGCACGCCGTGGAACCCGTGGGACCCGGCGGTCGCGCGCACCCCGGGCGGGTCGAGCAGCGGTTCCGGGGTCGCGGTTGCGGCGGGCTTGGCACCCTGGGCGATCGGCACCGATACCGGCGGGTCGGTGCGGCTGCCCGCCTCGTGGTGCGGCCTCACCGGGCTGAAGACGACGATCGGCCGCGTCAGCACCTTCGGGATTCTGCCGTTGAGCCCGACCCTCGACACGCCGGGGCCGATGGCGCGCTCGGTCGAGGATGCAGCACTGCTCTACCGGCTCATGCAAGGAGCCGATCCACTCGACCCGCGGACGCGCGGCATTTCTCCCAGCGATCCGATGCCGACGCTGCGGCGCGGCGTGCGCGGCCTGCGGCTCGGCCGCATGCCCGAGGCGGAACGGGCGGGAGTCGACGATGAGGTCCTGGCGGCCTATGACGCAGCACTCGAACACCTGCAACGGCTCGGCGCCGAGATCGTCACCCCCGATCTCCCGTGCCGGTTCAGCGACTACACCGAGTTGACCGGGCGAATTATCGGCGCCGAGGGATATTTTCTGATCGGCGATCTGATCGATGATATGAGCCTGCCGATCGACGACGCGGTGCGGCCGCGCATCGCCTCAGGAAGGGGGATATCGGCCAGTGATTACCTCGCGGCACTACGCGATCGCGAAGAGGCGAAACGGAAATTCGCCTCGGCCATCGCCGATATCGATGCCCTGCTGACCCCCACCACGCAAACCCCACCCATTACGCTGACCGCGGTCGACCAGGCTTCGACGCCGGCGCATTTCACCCGCTTCGTCAATTTCCTCGATCTGTGCGCGCTGGCGCTCCCCAACGGCTTCACTGCGTCGGGCCTGCCGATTTCATTGCAGATCGTCTGCCGCGGTTATGACGAAGCGACCGCCTTGCAAATCGGCTGGGCCTATCAGCGGGCGACCGACTGGCACGCGCGCCGGCCGCCCGGCATCGACTGACGGCCTACTCCCCCAATCCGAAGCGGCGGCCGAGGAAGTCGAGCACGTCGCCGGCGCAGCGCTCGGGGAAGGCGTCGCAGATGTTGTGCGGCGCGCCCTCATAGACGCGCATCTCGACGTCCCGGACGAGCCGGCGGAACGGCTCGTAATTCGCGGTCGAGCCGATCGGCTCGGCACCGGGCACGACAACCATCATCGGGCAGGCGATACGGCCGAGCTGGTCGCTCCAGTCATATTGGGCCATCAGCAGCACGAACTTGCCGATATAGGCCGGATCGTTCTTGGCGGCCTCGTCGAGGAACCAATCGACGAGGCCGGGATCGACTTGGTCGAGCGGCAGCCGGTCGGCAATTGTTTCAGCGAGGAAGGCGCGCAGACCCTTCGCCGCGATCTGCGGGATCCAGCTCGGCGCTTGGCTGTTCTTCAAGCCCGGGGTCGAGCCGAACAGCATTAGGCTGCGCACCCGCTCACCCCGGGTCATCGCCAGCTGCTGGCCGAGATAGCCGCCCGCCGAGTTGCCGACGATATGGGCGCTCTCGCAGCCGAGATGGTCCATCAGTTCGGCGACATCCGTTACCAGCCTTTCGAGCGACAGCTCGTGGTCGCCCGGGGGCACCGGTGAATTGCCGTGGCCGCGCAGATCCATCCGCACCACCCGATAATGCCGGCTGAGCAGCGGAACCCAGGCATAGTAGCGGCGGGCACTGCCCATCGCTGCGTGCAGCAGCAGCAGGACCGGCGCGTTCTTCCACGGGTCGGTGAAATCGTCGATGTCGTAGGCGAGCAGCACACCGTCGCTGGCGGTTAGGCTTTCCATGACGGTCCTCCGCTTGCCAGGATCCCGGCGATCATCTACGACCACGGAAATTTGGGCAATCGGTCGGGCCGTCGAGCATGAAGATTGGGATCTTTCTCACCTGCCAGCACCCGCCGGGCAGCGACATGATCGCCGCACTCGAGGGTCAGTACGCGATGGCGCGGCTGGCGCGCGACCGCGGCTGGGACGCCGTCGCCACCGGCCAGCATTACTTGAGTGAAGGGGTGCGTCAGGTCCAGCTGGTCCCGTTCCTGGCGCGTCTCGCCGCCGAGGCGGGCGAGATGACCGGCATTGCCGGGGTGCTGCTGACGACCCTGCACAACCCGGTCGAAGTCGCCGAGCACATTGCCTCGCTGGACGCGATCTGGCGCGGCAATTTCATCTTCGGCGTCGGGCTCGGTTATCGCGATGTCGAGTTCGACGCCTTCGGCGTGCCGCGCGGTCAGCGCGTGCGCCGTTTCGAGCAATGTCTGGAGACCGTCAAGCGCCTGTGGACCGAGGACGATGTCAGCTTCGAGAACGACATCTGCAAGCTCAGCAACGTCACGATGACCTGCCGGCCGGTCCAGCAGCCCCATCCGCCGATCTGGTTTGCCGCCAACAATGACAGGGCGGTGCGGCGCGCCGCACGCCTCGGCGACAGCTGGTTTGTCAACCCGCATGCGACGATCCCCGAAATCACCCGCCAGCTGGCCCTCTATCGCGCGGAGCTGGCACGGCTGGGCAAGCCGTTTCCGACGGTATTGCCCTATGCCCGGGAGATCTATTGCGCCAAGGACACTCGAACGGCGCTGGAGATGGCCGGCCCCTACCTCGCCGAGAAATACCAGACCTATGCGAAGTGGGGCCAGGACGAGGTGCTGCCCGGCGACGATACCTTCCGCCAACCCTTCGAGGCCCTATTGCGTGATCGGTTCGTCCTCGGCAGCCCCGAGGAATGCTACGAGCAGCTACGTCCGTGCTGGGAAGAGGCGGGAGCGAATTTCCTGATTTTCCGCACCCATTGGAGCGGCATGCCGGTCGGCCACGCGCTCGCCAGCATGCGCCTGATCAGTGACGAATTGCTGCCGGCTTTGCAGCGCATCCCGCCCCCCATCGCGCTCAGTTGACGCTGTTCTGACGGCGGCGGTGCAACTGGCGTTTTCGCCGTTTATGTAGTAGGATAGGCCCGGTTTTATCGTAAAGGGTGCGCCGGGCCGTGCTGACGGTTTACGCGCTGAAGCCGCGCTTTCAGGCTGCATTGCGGCCACTTGTCGGCCGGCTCGCCGAGGCCGGTGTCATCGCCAACCAAGTCACCTTAGCCGCGGCGGCCGGATCACTCATTGTCGGGCTGCTCGTCGCCGCGAACATCGAGCGCCGCACGCTCTTCCTGCTGCTGCCGCTGTGGCTCTTGGTGCGCATGGCGCTCAATGCCGTCGATGGCATGCTGGCGCGCGAGTTTCGCCAGCAGAGCCGGCTCGGCGCCTATTTGAACGAGCTCGGCGACGTGGTCTCCGACGCGGCACTTTATGCCCCGTTTGCGTTGGTTCCGCCGTTCGGCGCCTTTGGCGTCGGCGGCGTCATCGTGCTGGCCGCAATGAGCGAGTTTGCCGGTGCGCTCGGCCCGATGATCAGCGTGTCGCGGCACTATGAAGGCCCCATGGGCAAGAGCGACCGCGCCGTCGTTTTTGGCGCGCTGGGCTTGTGGCTCGGTCTCGGGGGCACGTTGCCCGCATGGCTCGGCTGGCTGATGCCAGTGATCGCCGGACTTTTGGTGCTGACCATCGCCAATCGCGTCCGCGGCGGTCTTATCGAGGCGAAGGCGCAAGACGCGGCCTCCGCCGCGGTGGTTGCGGCATCACACCTCGTGCCGTCCGCGCGGAAGGTCGAGGAACGGCGGTTTCGCACCGCCGACGGAACCGAGCTCTTCTACCGGTTCTGGCCGGCGCTGTCGGCGGCGCCGCGGGGTGCCGTCGTGCTCTTCCACCGCGGTCATGAGCACGGCGGCCGCATGGCGCACCTCGCCGACGAGCTCGATTTGCCCGATTTCGCGATCTTCGCCTGGGACGCGCGCGGGCATGGCCGATCGCAGGCCGGGGCCGGCAACATCGCCAGCCTCGCCACATTGGTGCGCGATGTCCACGATTTCATCGAGCATATCGCCAAGACCTACGAGATCGCTCCAGAAGACTTAGCGATTGTCGCCCAGAGCGTCGGCGCCGTGCTGGTTGCCGCCTGGGCGCACGATTACGCGCCCCGGATCCGCTGCCTGGTGCTCGCTTCGCCAGCGTTCAGGGTCAAGCTCTACGTGCCCTTCGCCCGCACCTTGCTGAAGCTGCGCTACGCGCTGTTCGGCCATTTCTTTGTCAATTCCTATGTCAAGGCGAGGTTACTGACGCAGGATCCCGAACGCGTCGCCTCGTACGAGGCCGATCCGCTGATCACCCGGCCGATCGCGGTCAATATCCTGCTTCAACTTTACGAGGCCGGGGCGCGGATCGTCGCCGATGCGCGGGCGATCGTCGTGCCGACCCAGCTGTTGATCTCGGGCACCGATTGGGTGGTCGAAGCGGCTGTGCAGCACCGCTTCTACGAGCGCCTGGGCACCCCGACCAAAGAGCGTCATGTGCTGCCTGGTTTCTTCCACGATACCCTCGGCGAGCTGGACCGTCAGCTCGCCATCGACAAGGCGCGCGCGTTTATCCTCGCGCGCTTCGCCGAGGCGCCGGAGACGGTGTCGCTGCTCGACGCCGACCGCATCAGCTTTACTCGCGACGAGGCGGATGCGTTGGCGTCGCCGCTACCGCCATTGTCGCCGCGCGGTCTCTACTGGGCTGCGATGCGGTGGGCGATGCGGGTCGGGGGACGGCTGTCCGCCGGCATCGAGCTCGGCCACACCACCGGCTTCGATTCCGGCTCGACCCTCGACTACGTCTATCGCAACCAGCCGCAGGGCCGCGGCGCCCTCGGCCGCCTGATCGACAAAGGTTATCTCGAATCGATCGGCTGGCGCGGCATACGTCAGCGCAAGCTCCATGTCGAGGAGCTGATGCGCATCGCGATGCAGCAACTTGGCGAGCGAGCCGTGCCGGTGCGGGTCGTCGACATCGCCGCCGGTCACGGCCGCTACGTGCTGGAAGCTCTCGCCGGCAGCACAGCGGCGCCGCAATTGATCCAGCTGCGCGACTACGGTGATCTCAACGTCGCCGCCGGTACCCGGCTGATCCAGGAGAAGGGGCTCGGCTCGGTCGCCACCTTCGTCAAGGGCGATGCCTTTGACGGCGCCGCTCTGGCGGCGATCAAGCCGACACCGACGCTCGGGATCGTCTCCGGGCTCTACGAGCTCTTCCCCGAGAACGCGATGGTGCGGCGTTCGCTCGAAGGGCTGGCGGCAGCCATCCCGGTAGGCGGTTATCTGGTCTATACCGGACAGCCCTGGCACCCGCAGCTCGAATTCATCGCCCGCGTGCTGACCAGCCACCGCCAAGGTCAGCCTTGGGTGATGCGGCGGCGCACCCAGGCCGAGCTGGATCAGCTGATCGCCGCCGCAGGCTTCCGCAAGGTCGAGCAGCGCATCGACGAATGGGGGATCTTCACGGTTTCGCTCGCCGAGCGGCTTGCCGCTTGAGATGAGCGAGGCGATCGCCGTCGCTCTGGCGGGGGGATTGTGATCGCGAGGCTGTTCGCCATCGCCGTGACGGCCTTCGCGCGCATCGTCACCGGGGTGCGCGGCGAATGGCGAGGCTGTCTGCCGGAAGCGCGCCAGCGCATCTATTTTGCCAATCATTCGAGCCATGGCGATTTCGTGCTGATCTGGACGGTATTGCCGGCGGCGCTGCGGCGCTCCACCCGGCCGGTGGCGGCTGCCGATTATTGGCGCCAGGGTCGGCTGCGCCGCTTCATTGGCGAAAGAGGGTTCGACGCCGTGCTGATCGACCGCGTTGCGGCGTCGCGCCAAGCCGATCCGGTCGAGATCCTGCTCGCGGCACTCGATCGCGGCGCCTCGCTGATCTTTTTTCCGGAGGGCACGCGCAACACGACAGGCGAGAGGCTGCTGCCGTTCAGGAATGGCCTCTACCGCCTCGCCAGTGCGCGGCCGCAAGTCGAGCTGGTGCCGGTGTGGATCGACAATCTCAACCGCGTTCTGCCCAAGGGGGAGTTCATCCCGCTGCCGTTATTATGCACCGTGACCTTCGGCACCCCCGTAAGCGTCGCTCCGCAAGAAGAGGGCGGGCCGTTTCGTGAACGCAGCCGCGCCGCATTGCTGGCGCTGGCTCCGGAGGCCGAGAACGAACAGTGAGCGTCGGCGGCCAGACTTTGCTTCTCTTTGGTGGCATCGCCGCAATTCTCGTCGCGGCGTCACTGATCGGTTTTGTTCTGAGCTTTCGCTATGCTGAAAACCCGGTCGTCGGCAATCTGAACGCCCGGATCAAGGCATGGTGGGTGATGGTCGCGCTGATCGGCCTCGCCTTCGCACTTGGCAAGGTGGGCGTGATCGTGCTCTTCGCGCTCGCCTCGTTTGCGGCATTACGCGAATTCCTGACCCTGACCCGCACCCGGCGCGGCGATCACCTGGCATTGGCGGCCGCCTTTTTCATAGTACTGCCGCTGCAATATTATCTGATCTGGATCGAGTGGTACGGGCTCTATTCGATCCTGATCCCGGTATATGTTTTCTTGCTGTTGCCGGTCGTGGCGGCATTACGCGGAGACACGACCCAGTTCATGCGGCGGATTGCCGAGGTGCAGTGGGGCTTGATGATCTCGGTCTATTGCGTGTCGCACGTGCCGGCATTGCTGACGTTGCCGATCCCCGGCTTCGCGGATCGCAAGCTGCTGTTGATCGCCTTTCTGATCCTCGTCGTGCAGTCGAGCGACGTACTGCAATACGTCTGGGGCAAGCTTTTCGGGCGACGCCCGATCGCGCCGAGCCTGTCGCCGTCGAAGACGGTCGAGGGCTTTGCCGGCGGCGTCGCCAGCGCCACATTGCTCGGCGCCGGGCTGTGGTGGATCACGCCATTCTCACCATGGCAGGCGGCTTTGATGGCGCTGGTGATCAACCTGATGGGGTTCTGCGGCGGCCTCGTCATGTCGGCGATCAAGCGCGACCGCGGGGTCAAGGATTGGGGTCAGATGATCGAAGGTCACGGCGGCATGCTCGACCGCCTCAACTCGGTCGTCTTCGCCGCCCCAGTCTTCTTTCACCTGACGCGGTATTGGTGGACGGTGTGACCGGCCAAGAGGCTGGGCGAGAATGCAGTAGGGCTGGAGGAAGGTCCTGCGTCCCCCGCCTTCGCGAGGGCAGGCTCTTCGAGGCCTCGCTTCGCGAGGCACCTCAGGATGAGGCATTTTTCTTTATATCATCAATAACATACCCTCATGCTGAGGAGCGACCCGGCGCAGCCGGGGCACATCTCGAAGCACGCGTAATTTCCAATGCGTGCCGTTTGGGTCAGGCGTGCCGTCACTGGTGCAACGCTGAAAATCAGGGTTGCTGCTCAAAGCTTCGTTGATTTGCGCGATTGGCGCTGCTTCCCGCGGCTCGATACGGCAGCGCCGGCAATTGATTGCCTCCTCACCGATCAGCGTCGCCGGCCGTGGTGGCAGAGGTGGTTTCGGTGAGTGCCTGGCGTCGGCGGTAGCGTCTTAATCCGCCGCATCTTGGGGTCCCTGGCCCGAGACGTCCGCGCACGCCCGCTTCTGCGCCTGCTGGAGCTCGGCGCAATGGCCTCCTCCTCCGCATTGGCTCGCGCGGCGGTTTGCCTCAACGCATCCAGGATACTGGCAGGCAGAGACCGCGGCGACGAGCGCCAAAACCACAATGAGGATCCTGGTCATCGGTGCCAACTCCGATCTCGACGACAAATACCCGGAGATTCATCTGCGCGAGCGGCATTGTCGGATAGTGTTTGTCGCCGGCGCGGTTGAGGCCGGTGATGCGCGAATACGGCTCGATCCACCATGACTAATCGACATAGAGCACCGGGTAAAGCCGGGCGCCGAGCGGCTGCCAGGCCTGAAGTGTTGCCGCCGCAAGCTCGGCTTCCCGGGCCGCGCGCCTCTCCCGCTTCAACTTGCCCGGTTGCCGGGCGCGATAGCGCCTCTGCTTCTGGGCTAGCGTCAGGGCCTTGCGGCCGATCCATCGTCTCCCCGCGCCGCCTCCTTTCGGTAACGGAAAACCGTTACCATGACCGAGTGGCTGGGACGATACGGCAGCGCCGGCAATTGATCACTCTCCTCACCGACGTGCGCACCCTTCCGCCACGTCACAGCCAGCGCGGCGAACCAGCCGCTGTCGCCCTATGGTAGAGAGGTTTACGGAAGATGCTCGGTCAAGTTAGCGCATGCACGCTCGATCATCCGACAGCTGATCGGCCTGTCAATGTTGCCAAAAAAATGTGTCCACCATTTAGAGATGTCACTCTCTGTGCCATTTAGAAATGTCACTGTCGGTTGGGGCGGGCGGCGGGCGGGCGCGGAGCCCCGGCGTAGCGCAGCGCCTGGCCGGCGCCCGATGCACCAGAGCTCGCAGCGGCACCGGTTTCCTCTACCGAGCGCGCGCCAGCTCGCTCGGCTCGTAGAAGCTCAGCCAACCTTGAAGAGCCGGGTGTCGCGCTGATCGCGCCGGCGCGGCCCGCTGCGACGCTCGGGCTCGCGACGAAGCTGTTCATCGCGGATCATCGCCAATACTGACCCCAGCCGCTTGCTGTCGGCGATGGTGCCCTGATCGACCTGGCGAAGCTTGTCGAAGGTGCGGTAAGCCAGCTCGACGCCCTTGTGACGGATCGCCAGCCGGCCATCGGGATAATCGACGACCGTCACCCGCTTGCCGATCGCTGCCTTGGCTTGCTCGCTCGGCTCCAAGATGAAGATCACCTTGTCGTATTGCAGTGTCAGCGCTTGGGAGAGGGTGCGCTCCTCCTTCCAGGCAAACGCATCCTCCAGATCGTCGCCGGCGCGCAACGGGCGGTGCAAGTCTTTCTTATTGGCCGGCGGCTTGCCAAAGCGCGCGTTGTAATCGGCCGTGAACGCCGGGAGGAGGGCATTTCCCGCGGCCAGGGTCGCCGCTCCGGCGAGCCGCAGCTCCTTGACCAGGCGGTCCTGCAAGGTCTTGTGCGCGCGTTCGACCCGCCCCCCTGTTAAGCCAGGGGCAGGCTTTTGGCCTGGCTCGAATTGGCACAGATGATGTCGATGTTCAGCGCATGCAGCGCCCGGCCGAATTGGGTCATCCCCCCGCCGTCGCGAGGGCAGGCTCTGCCACCGAGCGCCCCCGGATGGTTGACCCGGAAGACGCCGTGCTTGTCGCTGTAGAACGCCACCGGCTTACCCCAGGCCTCCAGATAGGCGCGGGCGGCGTGGAAATAGGCGAAGAGCCTGCCCCTGGCTTGAACAGGGGTCAACTCGCTCTCGACAAACTGAAGCTGCATCAGCCGGCTGGTCGCGTCGTCGATGAACACCAGCAAGGTGCATTGCGGCCCGCGGTCCTCAAACCACCAGTGCTCGCAGCCGTCGACCTGCACCAGCTCGCCGACGCACTCGCGCCGATGGCGGGGCTGGTGGACATGCTTTCGCCGCTGCTTGCGGTCCGCCCAAATCCCGGCCGCGATCATCCACAGCCGCAGTGTCTCGCGGCCGAGCGCGATCCCGTGCCCCTCGCGTAGCTTCTCGGCCGCCAAAAGCCGCCCCTGCGAAGGCGGGGGTCGGACCAAAATCCCAATACCGCTCGCGAATGATTGCCAATGCTTTGTCGCGAAGTTCTTCGGGCTTGCGCCGGTTGCTCGGACGACCACGCCGCTTCGAGATCAGACCCGCCGCGCCCTCCGACCGGTAGGCCTTCAACAGCCGGAATACCTGACGGCGCTCGAGCCCCAGCAGCTGCGCCGCCGCCTCAGTCGTCAGCCGCCGCTGATCCAAATCCCGCAGCACCTCGAGCCGCGTCAGTTCCCCATCGCTCATCAGCCGAACCGTCACCCCAAACACCCCCCGGATAACCCCCAGGCAGTGTCATCTCTAATTGGCAGACGGGTGACATTTTGATCGGGCGCCTACAGGCCGGCAGTCTCCAGATTAGATTATGGAAAATGACTACAGCTGCAGCGATGATGCCACCAGCTCTTTCCTGGACAACCGAGACGTTCAGCCATCAACGACTGAGAAGTTGGGCCAGCATCACAGATGCTGCTCCGCCAGCCAAGTCGACACCGCGTCGATCAGCGCTTCTGTGTTGTCGGTGAACAGATGCCCTTCCCTGCTCGGCGGACGATGGTTCGGCACCAGCACGTACTTGACACTCGGCACGAGAGATCCTTCCGCACGCGCCGCGCTGAGGAGCATGTAAGGCTCGAACGGCAGGACAAGGCCGTCGGCCTCGTCGCGCACGATCAGGATGGGACGGGGAATGCGGGAGATCCAGAAGGTACCATCGGCCGCGCTCGTCCGCTCGTCCCGATAAGTGACGAAGTGCGGTGCCGTCACCGCTGTTTCGATTCCGCCAAGCCAGCGCATCTTGAACGGCAGGACCTCGTCAGCTTTGCCGGCCTTCAGCGCAGCGAGTGAAGCCTCCGCCAGCGCTTTGTAATTATCCTCGTCCTGGATCAGGATGTGCCGCGACTTCCACGGCAGCTTCCCGAACGCGCCAGTTAGGATCACCGCCTTGATCGTGGGGTCCCAATCAGTGGCGGCGTAGTATTGAACCTGCCCGGTGCCGAGGCTGTGGCCCAGAAGCACTATGGACCGGTAGCCAAGCGCCCTCACGGTTGCGACGGCAGCCTCGATGTCGCGACGCACGTCGAAGAAATTGTCGGTGTTGACGTGCTCGTCGTGCTGCCGCCTGCTGATGCTCAACGCCGCGTACCCTTTGGCCGACAAGCCGCGAGCGAGCGCTCGTATTGGAAACGAGGCGAGATTGCCTCCGCTGCCGTGGACCTCCACGATCATCGTCGTCTCGGCCGGCGGCTTGGTTTCAGGTTGCCAGAGCGCGGCCTGAACCTTGAATCCGTCGATCGCCTTAATCGATAGGAACTGCAACGAAGCGCCCGGCAGGGCCTGCATGTCGTCGGGAAGACCGGCGGGGGGTGAAGCGGTTTCGTACTCGATGCTCGCTGCGATCTGCGCCACGCTCACCGAAATTCCCGCTCGCGTGCGGGTTTACCAAGCTGGCTGGTGTCGAGACCGGGTTGCATCACATCCAGGCAGCCTCGTTCGTCAGTCCGACCGGTTGAGTTGCCGTGAGACGGATTTGCGGGCAGCCGTGTGTGTAATAGTCGGGCCGTCACGACGCTGGCAGCGGGCTCTGCCTGTGCCGGCGCCTCCAGATAGATGCGGTCACCTGTTTTCGCCTGCATTGCCCATCGCTTCCGACAGCAAACCGATCATGCGGATCAATCCGCGAAGCTCGACCTCGCTGCCACCGCCCAGCGTCCGTCGCGTCCGGTGACGATCCACAGCGAGCGGAACGAGCCGATAACCGAATTGTCGGCGCGATAGCGGGTGAACTGTACGTCTAAATGCACCTTGGCCGGTCCAGCGGCGATGACTCTTCGAAAATCCCATTCGCTGTGGTGCCACTCCGCGCCGGCACGGGCGAGAAAATCGCCAAGATAGTCGCCGGGCCGATCCCACACCCGCATCGTGCCCTCGGCCAGCCGGTAATGCGGGAAATGTAGCGTCAAGAGCAAGGCCGGTTCGTCGCCGGCATTCAGCGCTGCTATAAAGTGGTCGAGCACAGCGAGCGCCGCGCCTACCGCAGCCTCATCAGATTGGGCTTGAGTTCGGTCGACAGCGATCCTCCCCCTCCCTTCGCAGGACATTTTACGCCGACCGGACGCGTCAGCCGACTGCAGCGCGGAAGATGCGCATATAGTTGCCGCCGGCGATCTTTCCGGCCTCCTCTGGGCTAAAGCCACCGCGCAGCATCGCCGCAACGAGATGCACCCACTGGGTGTAATCCGGTACGGTTCCCGGGGTGACATGTTGGTCAGTACCGATGCTGACGTGATCGACGCCAACGACATCGACCATCTCCTTGAGGCCGTCGACGTATTTCTCAAGGCTCGGGAAGAAGTGCCAGATGCCGATTGAGCCGCCGGTCTCGGCGATTGCCCGCGCATGGTCACGGGTCACCTGCCGCCCGGTCAGCGGGTTCGGGCCCATCGCCTGCGACCCGAAGAGCGCGGTATGCGACAGCAGCAGGGGTTTCGTCGCGACTTCGACCGCCCGCTTCACCATGCCCTCGGTTGCGTGCGCGACGTCGCAGACGAAGCCCAGCCGGTGGCAGACGCGGATCACCTCGGCACCGAATGAGGTAAGCCCCTGGTGCATGACCGCGCCGGTCTGAAAATCGCCGATGTCGTTGGGCGTGTAGTGCACGAGCTGTAGGTGCCTGATGCCGCGTTGATACGCTTCGTCGAGCCGTTCGAGCTTCCCGTCGAGAAAGTCGAGCCCTTCCACGTCGACGACGATGGCGGGCTGACCCGCGTTGTGGGCGGCTTCGAGGTCGGCCGCGCAAAGGGCCCGGCGGAGATTATGATGGGCGACCATCTCATCTAACCAAGCCAGGCGCTCGAGATGATGCCGATAGAGCTCGCCCGGCTCGGGGGTGCGCAGCGCGACTAGAACATCCTCCGCGTTCCTGCCGAGGATCGGGCCGTCCGGCACATCAGCGAGGCACGCGACCGCGAGCGATCCAGCCTGCATGGCGTTCGCGAGGTCGTCGTTCGGCGGCGCTTTCGATGTAATCCCGGTCTTGCCGCCATGTGTATGGACGTCGACGGAAATGGATTTGCGTAGGACATCGAGTGCCGCAGAGGCGGTTTCGGCTGTCCGGGCGGCGGCTGTTGAACCGCGCGGTCCAACATCGCCGGCGAGCATCGCGCCGATCGAAGTCGGTCTTGTGCTCCACATCCAGTGGCGAGGCGCGAGGGTGTGCCCCTGACCGCAGCAATCCATACCGTCCTCCCGAAGATGTGCCGACAATACCGCCTTGCGCGTCAGAATGTGACCCGAGGCCCAGTTCCCGTTTTCCGGGCGGCGCTTTAAATTGTTGTCCGCCTCCAGGCAAACGTATTCCAACTCATGGCTCGGACGCCAGAAACGCGGACCCGAAGTCCGTGTATGCCTTGTCATGTCCGCGGCGGTTATCTGGTCGACACCTCGAAGAGAGCGAGCCCCTAACCGGCACGAATATCTCTAGGCAATTTGTGTCCCTTCAACGGCCACGGCTCTTTGCACCGCGGGGCGCGCCAGCATGCGTTTGCGGTGCTCCAGGAGGCACGGCAGCTTGGTCGTGTCGACCCCGTCGCCTTCGATCCAGGTCCCATCGTGAACAGGTATGGGTCGCAGGTGGTGTGCTGCTCGCCCATGACCCACGGGCCTTTCAAGAGCTTGCGCTCGATCAGCTCAAAGCACTCCGTCATCGTCGCGGGGACTTTGCGCTTCATCGCCTCCGATCGCCGCGGCATCGTCCGCCCACCGCGCGCGCGACGTGCACGGTCGAGCAGAGATAGCTGTTGAACTCCTGCACTTGCGCCAAGGCAAACGGATCTGGGAGCGGCGCGAGTTCGGCCTCGGAAAACGCTGCGCCACGAAGGATGCCTTGCTGCTGGCGGCAATGCGTGACCTTTGTTCACCGAGGAATTCCCTTGACTGAAAGGCCGCGACCTCGACTTGGTCATGGGCGAGGCCCTGTGCAACTGGATCGGCTGGCCCCTCACTGCCGGCGCCCGAAGCTGACGCGATAGACCCGCCCAATACGCTACGGTTGCGAAGGACAGCAGTCGCCCCATTCCGGTCATTGCCTGGCACTGGCGCATACGTTTCAAACGGGAAGCGGCTTTAGTTGGCACGGCAGCTCGCACTCCACTACAGGAGCGGAGCGAGGAAAAGGCCTTCGCTGGGGCAGGGATTGGCGATCTTGATTGCCAATTGGCATAGTGCCTGATTAGAGGGCGTCGAGGCTGAGGGCGGGCAAGAGGACATGCAAACCTACGATTACATTGTTGTCGGCGCCGGTTCGGCCGGTGCGGCTGTCGCGAACCGGCTGTCGGCAGACCCGCGCAACGAGGTGCTGTTGCTCGAGGCCGGTCGGGCGAGCCACCCATGGTCGTTCATACCGATCGGAATGGCCCGGCTGATCACCAATCCCGCAGCCAATTGGCTCTATTCGTCCGAGCCTGAGGCGAGCACCAACGGCCGCCGGCTCCCGGTGCCTCGCGGCAAACTGCTCGGCGGTTCCAGCTCGATTAACGGAATGGTGTTTGTCCGCGGCCAGGCCCAGGACTTCGATACTTGGGCGCAGATGGGCAACCGCGGCTGGAGCTACACAGAGGTCCTACCCTTCTTCAAGCGCATGGAAAGCTATGCCGGCGGGGGCGACGATGCCTTTCGTGGCCGCGAGGGCCCGTTGCGCGTCACCAATCCGGAACCGCGCGATCGGCTTTTCGCGATGATCATCAAGGCCGCGGCAGAGGTCGGCATCCGGCACAACCCGGATTACAACGGCGCCAGCCAGGAAGGCATCGCGATGAGTCAGGCGACGATTGCCGGCGGCCGCCGCATGAACACGGCGCGCTGCTATCTCGATCCGGTCCGCGATCGCCGGAACCTGCATATTGAGATCGAGGCTTTAACCGAGGGGCTGGTGCTCGATGGCAAGCGGTGCACCGGCGTTCGCTACTCCGTCGCCGGCGATGCGCGCGAGGTCCGGGTGGGGCGCGAGGTCGTCGTCAGCGCCGGCGCCTTCAACTCGCCGCAATTGCTAGAGTTATCCGGCATCGGCCAGCCCGAACGCCTGCGCAATCTCGGCATCGAGGTGCGCCATGAGCTGCCCGGCGTCGGCGAGAACCTGCGCGATCATTACGTTCCGCGCACCCGCTGGCGTGTCGGTAAAAAGGGCATCACCTTCAACGATCGGGGGCGCGGCCTCGGCCTGGCGCAGCAGGTGCTGCACTACGCACTGTTCCGGCAGGGCATGCTGGCGATGACCGGTGCCCCGATCCGCGCGTTCGTGTGCTCGGGCGAGGGCCTGGAGGCACCGGACCTGATGCTGGGTTGGATCCCGATGCTGACCGAACCCAGCCCGCGAGGCCCGAGGATATCGCGGCAGTCGGGTCTGACCCTTTATGCTCACGCGATGCGCCCAGAGAGCAAGGGACACGTTCACATCACTGCGGCCGATGCTCGCAGGCCGCCGGCCATCAACTTCAATTTTCTGTCGTCGCCGCCCGACGCGGAGCTGACGGTGCGCGCGGTCCGCATCGCCCGCGCGATCATGACCGCTCTCACCATGACCCCCTTTCAGATGAGCGAACTCGCGCCGGGCGCCGATCGGACCACCGATGACGAGATTCTCGACTGGGTGAAGAAGGCCGCAGAAACCACCTACCACCCGGTGGGAACCTGCAAGATGGGGTCGGACCCCATGGCAGTCGTCGATGCCCAGCTTCGCGTCCATGGCATTGCGGGCCTGCGGGTCGCCGACGCCTCGATCATGCCGACGCTGATATCGGGCAATACCAATGCGCCGTCGATCATGATCGGTGAAAAGGCGTCAGACATGGTGCTGAACTCCGCAACCTGACCATCCTGGACGCGAACGACCGGGGTCAGCGCATCACGATCATCCGACGCGACTGACCCTGGGGTCTCAAGATGCCCCACTCCGGCCATTCACGATCGTCGCCGCGGAGGCTCGAAGCCGAGTTCAACGGAACGCCGATTTGACCTCCCGCGCCAATAGCCGGATCGCCTCTCGCTCCGCCGCGTGATCGGCCAGGCCGGCGCAATTCGTTTCCAACTGCACGCCCGACAGCCCGATGTCGCGTTGTAGGTCTTTCAACTTGCCCACCACCGTATCGGGTGAGCCAATGAATACAGAACCGCGCAATGTTTCCTCGAGCGTGATTTCAGTGAGGCGCTGCGAGGTTTTCCAGCGCGGATGGTCCGGCGGGCTGTTTTGCCGACGAGAGGAGTTGGCGAGCAGGCGGCTTTGGTTCTGGAAATGCCGCATCAGCGTCGGCCCGTAGGCTTCCTGGGCCGCCGCATCGGTTTTGGCGACGAAACCGGGGCAACGGAGATAGACGGGCGCCTCCCCGGGATGTCCGGCGTCGGTCCAGGCTTTGCGGTAGACGTCGATGTGCTGCTTGAACATCCGCACATCCTCGTGCCGCACCGACAGGAACAGGCCTTGGCCGGCGTTGCCAGCCGCGGGGAAGGTTTCGACGCTCACCGCCGCGATGCGGATTTCGGGCGTCGGTTGTTGCACCGGCTGCGGCACCACCGTAACGTCTTGAATGTCGTAAAACTCGCCCTTGTAGGAGAAATTGTCTTCCCGCCAAGCGCGTCGAATGATTTCCAGACACTCGACCTCGCGGTCCTTGCTTTCGGAATAGGCGATGTTCAGCGCCTCATAGGTCTTGACGACGCCGCTGCGCCCGACGCCGAAGATCAGTCGGCCCTTGGAGACATGGTCCAAGGTCGCGGCTTCCTCGGCGATGCGAAGCGGATTGGCCAGCGGAAGCACCTGCACGCTGGTCCCGATCCTAATCCTTTCGGTGCGCGCCGCGATCGCGGTACCAAGGACCAGCGGGCTGGCGGCGAGGGCGCGCCGTTTGTCGAATGCAGTTCCGCGAGCCACATCACGTCGAGCCCGTATTCCTCGCTGGCGTCGACGATGTCGAACCCGGCGGCGAAGCATTCGGCCTGGCTGCGGCCAGGCAGCATCGGAAACTCGTGGTAGATACCTAATTCCATTGAATGGGACCTTTTTCGAACGCGGTCTTATCCGACATTCACCAGATTGCCAGCGGTGTCGACGTCACGGTTGCTGTCTTGAGCGTTTTGAGCAACCCCAAATCGCGCGTCTGCGTACCCGGCAGGCGCCACTGTCGGCCGTTGACTGGCCCCGCCGCGCTGAAAGACAGCGCTTTGCCTGCGTCGGTATGGTAGGCCGAGGGTCCCCGATCGGCGCTCCCATTGCGGCGTGTCCTGCCGGAAGCCTCCTTTCTGATTAGACAGCTGGCATTCGACCTCGGCGGCGGGAGCGCCTCAAGGTGCCCCAAAAGCGACCTTCATGACCGTAAGGAGTCGACTTGGATGGATCGGCGAACGAATTAAGTCGATAGCCAGCCGATCTGTCTGCATGGTGCGACGGCTCGTACTGGTTCGCTCGTGCTTCATTTTAGAGGACCGTCGCATGGCCGTCACCGCAATACCCAGAAGCCACATGGCTCAGGTCGAGGAGCAGATCCGCATCGATCTCGCCGCCTGCTATCGGCTCGTCGACCTGTTCGGCTGGTCGGACCTGATCAATACCCGCATCACGGCGCGCGTCAACTGCGTGATCCACACTCATACGGTCGCCGGGTGCGCTGTGTCGATGCAGAAGGGCGGCCTCCTGCCCCTCAATCAGCATGCGCTACAGGTGATCGGCGATGTTGCCTACCACGACTACGAGGGCACCGGGAGAAGCCTCGAGGAACGCGAGCGCTTCCTTGCGGATTTCGGCGACAAGCACATTATGGTATTGCGCAATCACGGCCTGTTCATCCCTGCCGCCTGTCGAACCGGACGTTCAGGGATAGATCGGCGCGATAAGAGGAGGTGCAGGAGTGGCTCGCGTATTCATAACAGGATCATCGGATGGCCTCGGCCTGATGGCGGCCCGGCTCCTGATCGACCAAGGCCATGAGATCGTATTGCACGGGCGAAACGAGGGTCGAAGTCGCGCAGCGCTCGCGGCGGCAGCCGGCGCCCGAGGAGTTGTCTCAGGAGACCTCTCCACCATTGCTGGGGCAAAAACACTTGCCGACGAGGTCAACAAGCTCGGCCGCTTCGACGCTGTAATCCACAATGCGGGCATTGGTTCTCGCGAGAGACGGGTGGAGATGGAACCCGGAGTTCCAAGCCTCTTCGCTGTCAATGTGCTCGCGCCCTACATTCTGACGGCGCTGATCGAAGGACCAAAGCGATTGGTTTATGTGAGCTCCGGCATGCATCGCGGCGTGCGTCCGCGTATGGACGATCTGCTCTGGACCAGGCGATCCTGGAGCGGCGCGTCGGCTTACGCGGAGAGCAAGCTGTGCGATGTTTTGCTGGCATTTGCCGTCGCTCGCCGCTGGAAAGACGTCAAATCCAACGCGCTGGAGCCTGGATGGGTAGCGACAAAGATGGGCGGCCCTTCAGCACCGGACGATCTTCATCAGGGGTGCGTAACCCAGGCGTGGCTTGCCACGAGTGAGGACGAGTTGGCGCGATCGAGCGGCGGATATTTTTATCATCAATGCCCTCGTGCGCCAAACCCGATAGCGGCCGAGATTCAGACTCAGGTGGAGTTGCTGGCCGAGTGCGGCCGCATCTCCGGCATACCTTTCGCTTGACCCTATGGCCGGATGGGCACACCTGCTCAGATTGGTCGATGTCATGCGCTATTGGGATCTCGCCGCGACCGAAAAGACCGAGTTCAACGACGGCGCTATTCCGCTGGCATTGCTCTCGGTGTAGGCCAAGGCTTCCGAGACGTCAGTCCCAACCTGCGGCAAGTCCGAGGCTCTGAGCGGTCTTCCACACACGCCAATGATCATGCGGCATGGCGGTGTGGGTCAGGCCGAGATGGGCGAAGGCGTCGTTGACCGCATTGGAAAAGGCAGAGACGCCGCCGACGTTCGGCAACTCGCCGACCCCCTTGGCGCCGATCGGATGATGCGGCGAGGGCGTGGTGGTGTAATCGGTCTCCTAGCTCGGTGTCTCGACCGCGGTCGGCAGAAAGAAATCGAGCAGGCTCGCATTCTTCAGGTTGCCGTATTCGTCATAGTCCATCTCCTGTCCCATGGCGATGGCGAGCGCCTCGGTCAGCCCACCATGGACCTGCCCCTCGATGATCATTGGGTTGATCCGGGTGCCGCAGTCGTCGAGCGCGTAAAATCTGCGGATTTCAGTCACGCCGGTGTCGATATCAATGTCGACAACGCACACGTAGGCGCCGAACGGGTAGGTCATGTTTGGCGGATCGTAATTGCTGACCGCCTCAAGCCCAGGCTCCATCCCCGGCGGGACGTTGTTGTAGGCGGCGAAGGCGAGCTCGGTCATGGTCTTTTGCATCTCCGGCACGCCTTTAACGCGGAAGCGGTCGACATCCCATTCGAGGTCGTCGTCATGGACTTCCAGCAGAATAGGCCGCGATCATTTGTGCCTTGGCGCGGATTTTACGGCCGGCCATTGCTGTCGCCGCGCCGGCGACCGGTGTCGAGCGCGAGCCGTAGGTGCCGAGCCCATAGGGTGCGGTGTCGGTATCGCCCTCTTCGATTGTGATGTTTTCCGCTGGGATGCCGATCTCGCTCGCCAGGATCTGAGCGAAGGTCGTGGCGTGCCCTTGGCCCTGGCTGACCGTTCCGAGCCGCGCGATTGCACTCCCCGTCGGGTGTACCCGGATCTCGCATGAATCAAACATGCCCAGGCCAAGGATGTCGCAATTCTTGATCGGGCCGGCGCCGACGATCTCGGTGAAGAAGCTGACGCCGATACCCATCAACTTGCGGGTTTCGCCGCGCGCGAAGGCTCCGCGATTGCGTCGCTGCTCGTCGCGCAAACTCGCGTAGTCCACCGCAGCGAGGGACTTGTCGAGTGCGGTCACATAGTCGCCGCTGTCATATTCCCAGCCGAGCGCTGACCGGTAGGGGAACTGCTCCTTCCTGATCAGATTGCGGCGCCGGATTTCGGCCGGATCGACGGTAAGCTTGCGCGCCAGCACATCGATCATCCGCTCGATGAAGTAGGACGCCTCGGTTACCCGGAACGAGCAGCGATAGGCGACACCGCCCGGCGCCTTGTTGGTGTAAACGCCGTCGACTGTCACATGGGCGACCGGAATGTCATAGGAGCCGGTGCAGATGCTGAAGAAGCCCGCGGGGTATTTGGTCGGGTCGGCGCACGCGTCAAAAGCACCGTGATCGGCAAGCACATGGCAGCGCAATCCGGTGATGCGGCCGTCCGGCGATGCGGCGATCTCGCCCGTCATGTGGTAGTCGCGGGCGAACGCGGTCGCCTGCAAGTTCTCCATTCGGTCCTCGACCCATTTGACGGGCACGCCGAGCACGATCGAGGCGACGATCGCGCAGATATAGCCGGGATAGACGCCGACCTTATTGCCAAAGCCGCCGCCAATGTCGGGTGAAATGATGCGGATCTTGTGCTCCGGTATGCCGGAGATTAGGGAAGCGACGGTGCGGACGGCGTGCGGCGCCTGGAAGGTGCCCCATAGGGTCAGGTGCCCATCCACCTTGTTCATTGAAGCGACGCAGCCACAGGTTTCAAGCGGGCAAGGATGGACGCGCTGATAGACAATCTGCTCCTTGGCCACTACCGCGGCTTCCGCCAAGGCTCGGGCTGTTCCCGCGGCGTCACCAACCTCCCAGGTAAAGACGTGATTGTGATGCTTGCGCGGGCCGTGCGCTCCACTCGTTTTGTCTTTGAGGTCATCGCGCAGAACAGGCGCGTCCCCTGCCATTGAGCGGGTCGGATCGACGAGGACTGGCAGCTCTTCGTAATCAACCTCGATCAGGTCAACGGCATCGGCTGCGATGTAGCGGTCCTCGGCTACGACGAAGGCGACCTCCTGACCCTGGAACAGAACTTTCTCGTCGGCCAATACGGCCTGCACATCGCCGGCCAGCGTCGGCATCCAGTGCAATTTCAGCGGCTTCAGGTCCTCGGCGGTGAGCACTGCTTTGACTCCAGGCAGCTTGATCGCCGCCTCCTTATTGATCGATTTGACGCGGGCATGGCCATAGGGCGAGCGGACGAAACCGCCGAATAGCATGCCGGGGAATTTGAGATCATCGACATAGTTTCCCTTGCCTTGCGTAAAACGAATGTCCTCGACCCGCTTTCGTCTGGTGCCGAGGCCTTCGAGCTTCTGCGTGCGCGCCTGGGACGATTCGATTTCGCTAGTCATTCTGCGGCCTCCCTTGCGCCATTCATGCGCTCCGCCGCCGCGCGGATTGCCCTGACAATGGTCAGATAGCCGGTGCAGCGGCACAAATTGCCGGCAATGCCGTGGCGAATTTCGGTCTCGCTCGGGTTCGGATTTTCCTGAAGCAGCCGATACGCGCGGGTAATCATCCCCGGCGTGGAGAACCCACACTGCAGCCCATGATGTTCACGAAACGCCTCCTGCAGCGGGTGCAGGCTGCCGTCGGCACCGACCAGCCCCTCGACCGTGATGATATCGGCACCCTGCGCCTGTACAGCGAAGACAGTGCAGGACTTCACCGATTTCCCGTTCATGTCGACGGTGCAAGCCCCGCAATAACTGGTATCGCAGCCGATATGCGGGCCGGTGATCCCAAGCTGTTCGCGCAGCAAGTGGATCAGCAGCAGGCGCGGCTCGGCCAAAGCTTGGACCTCTTTCTCGTTGACCCTCAACTCTAGATGCATTTTGGCCATCAACTCCTCCCTGGGTCAGACCGCGCGCTCTTTGGCACGCATTAGGGCGCGCCGCACCATCACTCCGGCGATATGAGTGCGGAACTCGACCGAACCGTGCCCGTCAGCTGTCGGGTTTACGATAGCTAGGGCACATCGCACGGCTTCGGAAACCGCGGCATTGTCGACGCCGGTGCCGAGCACGGCGTCGCCCGCGTCTTTAGCAAAGAGCGGCGTCTCGCCGACATTGGTCAGCGCGATCGCGGCCGAGGCGCAGACTCCGCCTGACATCTTGAGCATCACCGCGGCTGCCGCCGTCGCATAGTCGCCAACCTTGCGCTTTTGCTTCTCATACGCATAGCTTTGAGCTTCGGCCGGTGTCGGGATGCTGATCGAGACCAAGATCTCGTCTGACTGGAGCGCTGTCGAGTAAATGCCTCGGTAAAACTCGCGCGCCGCGACCTCGCGTTCTCCATTCCGGCGCTTGAGCCGGTATCTGGCGTCGAGTGCTAGCATAACCGCCGGCATATCGTTGCCGGGATCGCCATTGGCGACATTGCCGCCGAGTGTTCCGCAATATCGGACCTGTGGATCGGCAATCTGCAGCGCAGTCTCGCGTATGATCGGGCATCTTGCGGCCAGCAGCTCCGAGCCGATCTGCTCATGCTGGGTCGTCATAGCCCCGATGATCACCGTATCGGGCTCGGTCCGAATCCCACGCAGCTGCTCCAAATCTTGCAGGTCAACCAGATGCTCCGGCCGAGCCAATCGGAGCTTCATCATCGGAATTAGGCTGTGTCCGCCGGCGACGATCCGTGCGTCTTCGCCGAGTTCCGCCAGAAGCCCGAGCGTCTCGTCGAGAGAGCGGGGCCGATGATAGGCGAACGGCGCGGGTATCATTCGCGATCTCCTCCCCTTGGTGGTGCTCTCTCTTTTCTTAGTCTATCCCGCGGGCCTATCCAACGCGGCCGTAGCCAAACGGGAAAACCACAGGTCGCTGGCGGACCCGACGACGATGGATCGGCCCGAGGACGCTCGCAAGCAAAAGCGTCGGCCGCCAACGAAGTCAATCGGCGCAGTCTACAGTTGAAGATCCCGCATTGCGGTGTTAGACGCCAGCAAGATCGATCATCCCGATCGACCTGAAACTACTGAAGGCCACCATGGCGATCACTACACCGACGATATTGGACCAGATCAACGTAGAGAAGACCAAGGCCAGCGAGCGGCTCGTGCGCCTCGATGCCGACCGCGCACAGATCGCCGCTCAGTTAATCGATCTCGAGACGGCCGAGCGCGTGATGGCGCGCGTCAGCAAGCCGCCGCGCGCTAAGAGATCCACATCGGCTGCCGCCGCGGAAGCAAAGACGCCTGCTGCCACTCGAGGCCGCGGGGCGGCCGCCAAAGACAGGCACACTCAAGTCAGCGAGACGCGAACGCGGCGCGCAGAACCTAGGCTTGGGCGAGCGCGTTCTTGCCTTGGCCACCGGCAAAACCCGACAAGAGCTTTACGCGGCATGTCCCAGCGATCGCCCGAACTATGTCGGCATCGCGGTTCAGCGCCATATCCGTGCTGCACGTATCCAGGAGCGCGACGGCAAACTCTATGCGACACCGACCGCTACGGCGCAGGCATAGGCGACGGCCTGACCCGGGATCATCGAAGCGCAACCGCGCAGTTCCTCAACTGGTTCAAACGGCCGTTCCCAGGTCAAGGGATCTGCGAATTCCGTCCGATTGGCTCCCCTGCCACAAAATCGGACGACAACCCGCGCGCTCGCTGCAGCCGTCATGAGCGAACATCCTCCGCCGCAAGAAGCGCATTGGCCGGACGGCGCCATCTTCACTCTCGGGCACTCCACACTGCCGATCGAGTCGTTTATGCCGGTGTTGCAGGCCTATGATATCGAGCGCCTCGTCGACATCCGTGCGATCCCGCGCTCGCGTCATAATCCGCAATTCAACGAGACCGCGCTAGCCGAGAGCCTCAAAGCGCATCATCTCCAATATGTGCATCTCAAAGCACTGGGCGGTCTGCGGCACCCGCGCAAGGATTCTCCTAACACCGGCTGGCGAAACGAAGGTTTTCGCGGCTTTGCCGATTATATGCAAACCGAGGAGTTTCGGGACGCGCTCGCGGCGCTCATTCGCATGAGCCGCCGAAGGCGCGTTGGGATCATGTGCGCCGAAGCGGTGCCGTGGCGATGCCACCGTTCGCTGGTGGCCGATGCGCTCAGCGTGCGTGGTGTACCGGTCGTCGAGATTTTATCGGAGAGCAGCTACCGGATGCATCAGCTCACACCGTTCGCGCAGGTCGAGGGCCTGCGAATTACCTATCCACCCGAGCAAGCTACATTGCTGTAAGCCTCGCCAGAATTGCGGGAAGACCGACAGGGACCTTGCGCGAGGAAGGTTCGCCACGGACTCGCCGCTGGAGGGTACCGGATTCGAACCATCGGTCCCGCGTCAGGAAAAGTGGTCGATGCCAAGTTCCAGCGATCAGACCCGGGTCGGTCGAACACTGACTTTGGGAGGAGGTGCTGAGTCTTCCCTGGAGGGCAGAGACATCGAACTCTCGGTCTCGCCGAAAGACATCCGTACTTCGCCCTATGATCTCTGCGCGAACCGCTCGGATCGACGACAATCTCGGGAGGAGGACCGATGGTTCGAATCCACTTCCCTCCTGCGAGGAGTCCACTGCGAAATCTGATGCCGACGATTGCCCCGCAGCCGGAGCATTTATATACTATAGAGTCAGATCGCTTGGGTCACGGGAGAATACCGGTGCACCGAAGAACGCTCCTCCTTGGCCTTTTAGCGACGGCATATGTCAGCCCGTGTGATGCGGCCATAATGGCAGTTAATCACGGCAGAAGAATTCCAGCGCGACAGAAGTGCCCCTCGTTCTAGAGGACTTCTCGGACCCACGATTCAGCCTGGCGCACCAATTATTGAGGTAGACCAGCCGGATCAATCCTCCGCTATAAGAATGCCGGTTAATATTCGTCTTCGATTCCTCCCGCAAGGTGGCGCGATAATTGATTTGGCTTCCTTCCGAGCGACATATGGTTGGCTTGGGATCGATATCATCAGGCGGATTGTTGAACATACTCAGATCACTGCCTCGGGTTTATCGGGAAATAATGCGCAGATTCCAGCAGGAAATCATCAAGTGACACTTCAAATCGCAGATAATTTGCACCGCGTGGGTAGTCGTATTTTCGCGTTCACTGTCATTTAGTGATACTTTGTATAAGGTACCTGTTCGCTCCAATGTGCCGCGAACCGCATGAGCTGCGTTATGTCGGCGGGCCAATTGGTGAAACACAAGAATTGCCGCCCAACAAGCCGAATAAGGGTCCCGACCCACCGCCCGTCAGGAGACTTCGCCGGCCACTCGAGGCGAGGGCGAGACACGCTGACTTCAGCCTTTCTTAATGGGGCGGTCTTAATGGGGCAGCATCATCGCTGAATTTCGGCACCAGCTTGCGGCGATCAGCGCCGAGCGCACGAGCCGCGGCCACTAAGGGCTTGCCGGGGCGGCGGACAGTCATGATCACGGTCAGGTACAGGGAGTGTCCCGATCCGAATGGCGTGGACCCGTTGGCGGCCGATGACGGGCGGGTTTTCCGGCCACCTCGGGATAGAATGCCCCGCCGGCCTTCGGCTGACCGGAGCCGGGAGGGCGCGGTCGGTTTCGAGGAGACGATCATGCTCGATAGCAACCTACCGTCGGTACCGCGTCGCGATCCCTGGAACAAAGGGCGCCTTATTGGGCAGAAGCGCCCTCTAAAGCCCAAGGACGTGTGGTCGATCCGGGTGCGGCTCCAGGTGGAGCGCCGAGCCCGCAACCTCGCCTTGTTCAACCTCGCGATCGACAGCAAACTCCGGGGCTGTGATCTCGTGCGGCTGCAGGTCGACGATGTCAGCGTCGGCGGCCGGGTCCGTGACCGCGCGACCATTGTTCAGAAAAAGACGGGCCGTCCGGTGCAATTCGAGATCACCGAGCAGACTCGAGCTGCGATTCAGGCGTGGCTTGCCGACATTCGAAGCCGGAGCACCCGGTACCTCTCTCCCAGCCGGGTCCGAACACAGCCGCACCTGTCGACCCGGCAGTACGCCCGGATCGTCCATTCTTGGGGTGGCGAGCGCCGGGCTTGATAGCTCCGGCCTATGGCACGCATTCGATGCGACGGACCAAGGCAGCACAGATATACAAGAAAACGGGCAACCTGAGAGCAGTGCAGCTGCTTCTCGGGCACACGAAGCTGAAAACCACGGTGCGCTATCTCGGCATCGAGGTCGACGACGCGCTCGCCATATCCGAGCAGGTCGAGCTGTAAGCTGAGGTGATGCGCGGCCTGACGGTGGCTGGGCCGCGCCCCTGTCAAGGGATTGAGGCCTAAATTACGAACGCTGACATTGAGGACGTATCACCGCTTGGGGCGGAATTGCTCCGCGCGGCCGGCTTCTGGGTCGGGTCAACGGCGGTTGACTCATCGAAATCCAGACCTTCGCGTGACGTCGATCGACGAGCGGGGAGCACCGCGAGCAGTCGTTCGTGACGCGCGGCACTAGTGATGTACTGGCGCTCCGTCCTCGCCCGCGCGAACCCGCTGCGCGAAGGTCAATGCTTCCTGTGACCATTTCGCAAAGACGCTGGCCGCCACCTCTGCGGCCGCCGCAATGGCGTGTTCTAGGTTTCCAGGACCAAGCCGGGCGCGCAGCTCGAACCGTTCATAGCCGAAACGGAACACGGCCACTGGCTCGGCGCCGAAGTGGATGGATGCGAGCTCAAAGGTCGTTTCGTCGGGCATGATCCTTTTCCTCTCGTGCGTATGGTTGGCATGATAAGCGGGTGGCTCCCGCCCGGCCGTCATTTACTGCTTTTATGGCCCGCCGACTTCACCGCGCGTCGGTTCATGGCAACCCGAGCTCGTCTTTCAAGCAAGATTGCGGTGGCCCTGTCGTAGTCCGGCGCCCGCTCTTCACTGTCGCCCGCCTCCGCCGAGCAGCATCGCCGCGAAACAAGAATAGGAATAGGTTTCATCGATTTCGCAGGGGGAATGGGGACGCTATGATGCCACCCGGTGGGAAACGCTTCGGGATGTGACCTCTGTTGGCCATTGAAGGGCTGCGTCGGCGCACCGATCGACAGACAACGGGCGGCCTAGGCAACATCGCCCGCGTCTTCGCGCATCGCAACTACCTCGTTTACGTCAGCGGCAACAGCATCTCGCTGATCGGCTGGTGGCTTGAGCGGGTCGCGGTCGGTTGGCTGACCTGGACCTTGACCCATTCCGGTGCCTGGCTCGGATTGATTTCGCTCGCCGATTTCCTGCCGGTTTTTTTCTCGCACCTTTTGCTGGCGTGCTGGCCGACCGCCGCGACCGGGTCTGGACAATCCGCCTCACTCAGTGGATCGGCTGCGTGCAGGCAAGCCTGTTGGCGATCCTGGTCGTCAGTGACGCGATGACGATCGAGATCCTGTTCGCCCTGGTACTGATGCTCGGGATCGCAAGCGGTGTGGCGCAGCCCTCTCGCCTGGCTTTGATCCCGACCCTGGTCGACCGCGAGTCGCTGGCCTCGGCGCTGGCTATTAATTCGGTCATCTTCAATCTCGCGCGATTTATCGGTCCGGCGCTGGCGGGCGTGGTGATCGCGGAAATCGGGATTGCCGCTGCTTTCGCCGCCAACGCGGTCAGCTACATCGCCTTTCAGATCTCGCTGCTGAACCTGCGCGGGCTGCCGCCGCAACCAGCAGTCGGCCGCCAGAACGTGCTGCGCGCCTCGGTCGAGGCGTTCTCTTATGTCCGCCGGCATTCCGGAATCGGGCCCATGCTGCTGCTCTTTGTCGTGACGACGATCGGCACACGAGGCTTTATCGAGCTGTTTCCCGGCTTCGCCGATCGGGTCTTCGGCCGCGGGCCGCAGGGGATGGCGATGCTGACCTCGACGGTCGGGCTCGGCGCGATCTGTGGCGCCAGTTGGATGGTGCTGCGCTCGACGATCACCGGGCTCGCCAATGTCGTGCTGGTCTGCACCCTGATCATGTCGCTGGCCATCCTCGCGTTCACCGCGACCGGCGCGTTTTATCTCGCCCTGCCTTGCGTGTTTGTCGCCGGCGCGATGATGACGATCACCGGCACCGGCGCCCAGACGCTGATCCAAGCGGCAGTCGATGCCCGCATGAGCGGCCGGGTCATGGCGCTTTACGGCATGATCTTCCGCGCCGGCCCGGCGGTCGGCGCGGTGCTGATGGGGACCCTGAGCGAATATCTCGGGTTGCGCCTCGCACTGGCGCTCGGCGCGATGGTGTCGGGCAGCTTCTGGCTGGCGACGCGGTTCCGGCACAAGCGCATGGCGGCCGGCCTGGAGTGCCCGCCCGCCGGCGCGACCGAAGGCCGTCCATGACGGCCTGCTTGACAGTGACTTTTGAGGCGGCCTGTTTGCGGCGCAGAAATGCGCGATTTCGCGTTGCTTAAGGCGTTCAAAGTCGCGATCTTGGCTTCGAAAACCGCCGAAAAATCGCGAATGCCAGCTGAAACCATACCCGACGCCGACGCGATCCCGGTGATCGATCTTGGACCCTATCTCGGGGGCGAGTCCGGCGCGCTTGACCGCGTCGCGGACAGCAATCCGACAACCAGAACGTAAGGCCTACCTGCGCGCACGCGTGCGCGCAGGTACGGGCGGAAAAGAAGCCCGGGCAGCTCGGAACAGCTTCGGCGCGAACGCGCTCAGGTATTGAGCGAAAGAAGAAGCCGTTCCGCGATCCACCCGAAGCCTTGTCATCGTGCCGCGGGAAGCGGATAGGGTCGGAAGCAGAGCCCGCGCCAGCCGCCCCTCATTCGTCGGCGACCGCGGGGTGGACGCCGATAGTCAGAGCGGCGGGCCGATAGACCGCAGAGGCAAATGGCGGAGAAGACCATGAAGGTGCTTCTGACAGGAGGGTCCGGAGATCTGGGGCAGATTCTCGTATCCGGGTTGCTCGACAGGGGTGATACGCCTGTCATCCTGGATGTTCGTGCGCCACGGGATTTGAAACAGGGAGCGGTGTTCATCGAAGGGTCTATTCTGGACCGGCCGAAGCTGCCGGAAATATTTCGCGGCTGCGATTCCATTGTCCACATAGCCGCGTGGCACGGCATCCACGAAGATCGTGGCGAGAAAAACGTCTACGACTTCTTTGACCTGAATGTGCGCGGCACCTTCGAGGTTTTTGAAGCGGCCGTTTCTCTCGGCATCGACAAGATCGTACTCATTTCCACAACCAGCGTTTATCGGCCGGAGTCACGGTACGGGAGCAGCAAGATTCTGGCCGAATCGATCGCCGAGCATTACCGGAAACACCGCGATATAAATGTGATCACCCTTCGCCCGCGAGGATTTATTCCGTATTGGAACCGCGACGTGTACGCCCGCTATAGCGACTGGGCGCGATGGTTCTGGAAGGGAGCGGTCCACATAGACGATGTTGCCGCCGCAGTTGTCTTAAGCGTGGATCTCATTTCCCGGCAGCACCTCGCACAGCAGCTCATCCTCACGCTTGATAGCGCCTATGAATACACGGATGCCGATCTGGATCATTGGGATGCCGGCGGGCCGGGGTCTACATTCAAGAAGTACTATCCCGAATATTACGATCTGGCGCTCTCTTACGGACTGGATCCGGCCTTGAAGCCAACCAGGCTGGATATTTCGGAGACGGTTCGTTGGCTGGGCTACAAACCGTCCTATAGTCTGGCGAGCCTGTTGTCGGAACTGGCAGCCTACGGCGATCGCGGGCCGCCGCAGCTTGGCCGGGCGTAAGACCCTGGCGCTCACCGGCCGGCGATGCCCGTGGTGCTCAAGCCGGAGGTGTGGCCGCAGCGCCAACAGGAGCAGATCGACCTGCTGTTCGATGGCGAAGTCGATCAGCTTCACGAAGGCTCGGCGTGGTGCGTCGGCTATTTCATAGCCCTGCTCGCCGGCGCGCGCTCGCGACCCTCTAAGGGGGCTATCCAGGTGAATGTCAGCTGCATGCGAAAATCGCACGCGGCAACGATTTATACACTCGACTTTCGCTATAAACGAGCGTGTTGCCAATACCAGAGATTTACTTTGCATGATAGCCTCGCCCTGGAGCCCTCAATGAGGCGGGACGTGGACTGTGGGTAATCGCCGGGATTATCTATGTGATCGAAGGTCGTTTTTTCGCGTTCGTCTGCCGCGTCCTGGAGCGGGAAGAACCTAATGATTAGCGCGCAGGCTGTTGCCAGTGACGGTGTCACTCTCACCCAGGGTTCGACGAGAGTATTCGCGAAAAGCTGGACCGCGCGCGGACCGAGTTGCTCGACCTCTCGGCGCGAAACCGACTTCTGAACACACCGCGGCATTCTCGGTATGCTCGTACGCTCGAGATAGCCGATGAGCGCTCCACCGAAGTCTTCCGCCTTATGGTTCATGAGGGACGTGCGTTCAGTTTCGCGCCCGGCCGCACGAAACCATCGGCGCCTGACGCAGCGCAAACTGGTGCCGCCGAAGAGATCGCGCTCTTGCCGCAGCCGGAGGACGATAACCTCGACAGTCGTGGTGTTGCGAGGCGGCACGCCGACACAAAATTGCAAACGCTCCTGACCTCCGAGGGTCTACAGAAGCGGCTGCTGGATCTCTATTTCGACGCCCGCACCTTGGAAGAGGAGCAAGGCGTCAATGTCCTCTACCTAGCGCTGGGTTTCCTGAAATGGTTCGAGGCGCCGAGCTCGGATATTCCGCGCTTTGCACCTCTCCTTTTGGTGCCAGTTGCCCTCGATCGCGGAACTGCGGCGGAGCGCTTCCGGCTGCGATGGACGCAACAGGACCCAGCATCGAACTTGTCGTTGCTCACGCTCATCAGACGGGAGCATGGACTGATCCTGCCAGGCCTCGGCGAGGAAGGTGACGACGATATTGACCCCGCGCGCTATTTTGCCAAGATCGCTGCCACGGTGACCGATAAGCCGCGCTGGGAGGTTATCCCAGACGATGTTGTCCTCGGCTTTTTCTCTTTCGCTAAATTCCTGATGTACCTGGATCTCGATCCCGCGAACTGGCCCGAGGACGGCCCCATCGACGGACATCCCCTCGTCGCGAATTTGCTAGGGGAGGGCTTCCAGTCCATCGCGCCCCTCATTAACGAAGACGTGAACATCGACTTCCATCTGGCACCGGCGGATTTGTTGCATGTGGTGGACGCCGACAGTTCCCAAACCATGGCCATCCATGAGGCGCGGCACGGCACCAATCTAGTGATCCAGGGCCCGCCGGGTACGGGCAAATCGCAGACCATTGCCAATGTGGTCGCTGCTGCCGTAGCGGACGGCAAGACGGTTCTGTTCGTCGCTGAAAAAATGGCCGCGCTCGATGTCGTGAAGCGGCGGCTTGACAACATTGGTCTCGGCGACATGTGCCTCGAACTGCATAGCAACAAGGCGCGCAAGCGCGAGGGTGCTCCAAGAGTTGCGGCGCACTTGGGAGCTCGGCAGGCCGAACGGGCAGGATGATGGAAGCCTGTTGCGCCACCTTGAGGCGAGCCGCGACACGCTGAACGGCCACGTTGCTCGGCTTCACCGCCTTTCTGGTCCGGCTGAGCTGAGTGCGTACCATTGCTTCGGCCAGCTTGTCCGTCTTGCCCAAGAAGGTCACACGCCCTCGGACATCTCGCTCGAAGCTCCGGAAACCTGGTCGCGCACTGACCGGACCGAACGTGAGCAGGCTGTGATCCAGTTGGCCGGCTACATCGAGGATCTCGGCGTCCCGGCGCGCCATCCCTGGCGGGGTGTCGGCCTAGACGCAATTCTTCGTCCGGACTTGGACCGCCTTATCGGACGCATTGACGCAGCCTACCAGCAATTGTCGTCGCTGGTCGTAAGGAGCGAAACGCTATGTGAATCCCTGGAGGCCAACCGCCCCGAGATGTTGCCCGCGCTGGAGGCGATCTGCGCTCTCGCGCTGGGCGTGGCCGAGGCGCCGCAGGATCTGGACCGCGAAGCCATCCTTCACCCGTGCTGGAAAACGCGCCGAGAGGGTATCGACGACTTGCTCAAGGCCGGTGAGGCGCTCGCGGTTGCGAAAGCATCAATCGGGAGCGCGTTCACCGCAACGGCTTGGACCACCGACTTGCAGACGGTTCGGCAGCATTTTGCGATCCATGGTGCGAGTTGGTTGCGCGGCTTCAAAGGCGAATGGCGCCGCGCGAATGCTCTCTTTAAATCGCTGCTCGCGTCGCCTCCCCCGAATTCGGTCATTGCGCAGCTTCAGCTTCTTGATGACCTGATCGTTGGACAACAAGCCGCTGCGGATTTGATGCGAGACGACGACCTCGGCCGCAGCGCCTTCGGAGGACAATGGCGCCGGGACAAATCGGATTGGGCAGCTCTTCGATGCACGGCCGAATGGAATGCTAAACAAGCGCGAGCGGGTATAGACGCGGAGACCCGGCGGCTCGCGGCCATGATCGAGGATCGCCGATCAGTGGGTGCACTCGCACAGTCGCTTCGCGACAACTCGCGCGATTTCGGCGCTGCGCTGAACCAGCTGGTCTCCGATCTTCGGCTGAACCTTGTCGAAGCTTTGGAGGTCTCGTCGCTGGATCAGGCCCAGCTTTCAGAACTGGCCCTGCGCTTTCGGCTCTGGCGTGAGCACGCCGAGGATCTGTCCAAATGGATAACATATCGAACCCGCGCCGATCAGGCCAAAGCCGAGGGGCTAGTGCATGTGGTAGAGCGGCTTGCTGACGGACGGCTGGACCGCGGCTCCGTCCTTGGCGCCTTCGAGATGGCTTATTATGAAGCGCTGCTCCGATGGATGGTTTCTGAAGATCCCAAGCTCGCTCGGTTTGATGGCGATGGGCATGGCCGGGTGGTGCAGGAGTTTGGTGAGTCCGACAAGAAACGGATCGAACTCGCGCGGCTGGAAGTTGCAGCCGCGCATTTTCGGCGGATGCCCAGCCGGGACGGCGCCGCGGGATCGCTCGGCATTCTAAAGGGCGAAATGGCACGGAAGATTGGCCACATGCCCATCCGCCGGCTAATGCATCGAGCCGGTCCGGTGATCCAGGCCATCAAGCCGGTCTTCATGATGAGCCCGCTGTCGGTGGCGCAATTTCTTGAACCAGGCGTGCTGGCGTTTGATCTGCTGGTCATTGATGAAGCCAGCCAGTCAAGTTCAGCCGGTAGACGCGCTTGGGGCGATCGCACGGTGCCACCGGATGGTCGTCGTGGGCGACGATCGCCAACTCCCGCCGACGGCTTTCTTCAGCAAACTGACAGGCGGAGGGTCGGACCAAGACGACACAGATGACGATGCTGCTCAGGTCGCCGACATCGAGAGCATCCTCGGCCTGTGCACCGCCAAGGGGCTGCCAAGCCGTATGCTGCGCTGGCACTACCGCAGCCGTCACCAATCACTGATTGCGGTATCGAACAGCCAGTTCTACGAGAACAAGCTCTTCATCGTCCCGAGCCCGTTCACCGGCGAAGCCGGAATGGGATTGCGGTTCAACCCAGTAAACAACGGGGTGTTCGACCGGGGCAATACTGCAACCAACCCCGTTGAGGCGCGGGTGGTCGCCGAGGCGGTGATGCGGCATGCAAGACAGCATGCCGACCAGTCGCTGGGGGTGGCAACGTTCTCCGTCATTCAGCGCCGGGTGCTGCTGGACGAATTGGAGCATCTGCGGCGCCTCAATCCCGAAACGGAGGAATTCTTCACCAGACCCTCGGCGGAGCCGTTCTTTGTCAAAAATCTCGAAAACATTCAAGGCGACGAGCGGGACGTCATTTTCATCTCGGTTGGATACGGCAAGGACAAGAACGGCTATATGGCAATGCAATTCGGACCACTGTCGTCGGAAGGTGGGGAGCGGCGCCTGAACGCTCTGATCAGCCGCGCCAAGCGCCGCTGCGAAGTATTCGCATCGATTACGGACGAGGACATCGATCTGGAACGAGGCCGGGGCAAAGGTGTCGCCGCGCTAAAGCTCTTTCTCAACTTCGCGCGAACCGGGCGGATGAGCATCGCCCAGCTGAGCGAGCGCGAGCACGACAGCGTCTTTGAAGAACGGGTCGCCGCTGCCTTGCGGGCGGAAGGTTACGACGTCCGTCCGCAGGTTGGGCTCGCCGGATTCTTCATCGATCTGGCGGTGACCGATGCCAAGTACCCCGGCCGATACGTGCTCGGGATCGAGTGCGATGGCGCGGCCTATCACTCGTCGCGTTCGGCCCGGGATCGTGACCGGCTGCGGCAAGCTGTGTTGGAAGACCATGGCTGGACCATTCATCGCATCTGGAGCACGGACTGGTTTCAGCGTCCCGAAGAACAATTGCGCAGGACCGTTGCCGCAATCGAGGCCGCAAAAGGCGAACTCGAGGCCCGCGGGACGGGCAAGGCTGAAATTACAAGCCGCGCTGTGCCAATCGAAATCATTACCGTCGATCGGGGAGATGTCGCAGAGGTCAGCTTGGAGCGGTCGGTTCCAAGGCTGTCCGCGCCCTATCAGGAGGCCGCTTTCGGGGTGCCATCTTCTACCCACCAAATTCACGAGGTGCCCACAGGCACCATGGCAGAAATTATCCGCCAAATCGTTTCTGTCGAGGGTCCCGTTTGTCCAGACGAGATCGTAGCAAGAGTGCGGTCACTGTGGGGTCTACAACGTGCCGGCAACCGCATCCAAACGGCCGTCGCGCGCGCGATAGTGGCGGCGGCGCGGAGCGGTACAGTCATAAAAGAAGGAAATTTCTATTCTCTTCCTGGTGGCATTGTGCAGGTTCGTGATCGCAGCGCGACAACTTCTCCATCACTCCGCCGCCCGGAGGCACTTCCGCCAATCGAGCTTCGGCTTGCTGCGCTCAGCATCGTTCACCAAAATTACGGTGCCGGTCGCGAAGAGGTGGTGACCATTGTGAGCCGTCTGCTGGGCTTCAAGGCAACCAGCGCTCAACTCCGTGCGACGATCGAACAGGCCATCGAGGATCTGTTGGCGAGCGGGGCTTTGGCCATTGGCGATGATGGCACCCTGATCCGCCCGCCGGGCTGACATTTTCGTCCACCACTGTGGGCATCATACCTTGCGCAGGCAAATAACCGTAACTCAGTGCAAAAAGCGACTTTTGTACTCACTATCGCGCCCTAGTTTGGTCGCGGGCGCTATGTCTCCCTGCAGACCGGCCGGTACGAAGCAGGTTTCGAACAGTGTTATGCCTTTTGGCCAAGAGGCCACTGCTCGTGATAACATATTTTACAGCGCCTTAGCCGGCGCGGACTGGCAGCAACGGCATGCGCCGATGACCCGCCGATGGTCTCAAACGGGTGCCGTCAGGACCTTCGCCCGTTCCAACCGCTCAGCTGCCGCCACGGGATCGTCGATCCCGTCATTTCGCCCAAACAGGATGGCTTCCTCGAGGATGAGGGCGGCCATCTCCCAAATTTTTCGATCGGCACCCGGGCCGAACCTCTTCCGGAAGGAACGCGCCGCAGCCTGAGCCGCGGCGGCGCAGGGGGAACCGACGCGGAGATTGGGATGCAGACAACCGCGGAGCCCTTTGAGCGCCTGTTTCGCGCATTCCAGGGGCAGCACGGCCTGCGCTTTCGCCATCGCCGGCGAAACCTGTTCGAAAAGCTGCACCGTCCGGCACTTCGCGGCGAGCTTCGGCTTGCCCCAGACTTCGTCATACTCGGCCGCGACGATACGGCGAACGGTTTCGACGACGATGAGCCGGGCGCGCTCCTCCTCGACCCAGGGAGCATCCGATGTGCCGGGAAGGCGGGTGATGAACGGCACGAGAAGCTCGTTGCGCACCCGGTGCATCATGAAATCATTAAGGTAAATGGCATATTCGGACACCGGACGGGAAAAGCAGTCCGGAAGGCACGACACATCCCTGATCTCCCGGTATTGGAAACCGGCGGCAATCACGGCGGCCTCATTTACGCAGATATTTCCGCCCTTGTTCGGCTGCTTGTGCGATCCGCGCGCCAGGCGAAAATTGGCGAGCTGCTGAAAATCGAACGGCATCGACGGCTCCATGGCTGGACGGAACAGACCGGCTGACTTCAAGGAGGGGCGCGGCGGCAGGACCCCCTAACTCATGGGTATAATGGCGGGATTGGTGGGCGGTGTGACCGTCGCGCAACTCGCCATTGGGCCGGGATAACATACTCTATCGATAGTTTCGCTGCGACGGCCGACCCGAATGGCCGGTTAAGGCGCAAACCGCGGAATTGCGTGTGGAGTCCATCCCGTGGGGGCTAGGCGGATGAAGCGCCGTCGATGGCGATCTCCGCCCCGGTGATGTAGCTGCTCTCGTCAGAGAGCAGGAATGCCACCAGCTGTGCAACCTCCTCCGGCGTTCCGTAGCGGTGCATCGGCACCTGCTTAATCCGCTCCTGGCGCTGCTCGGGCGTGCGGAACGCGATCATGTCGGTTTCGATTGGACCGGGATGAACCGAGTTCACCCGGATTTTGCGGCCGCCAAGGTCAATCGCTGCCGACTTGGTCATGCCCCGCAGCGCCCATTTGGTCGCGGCATAGGCGAAGGACCCGGGCGAGCCCTTGAGGCCGGCAACCGATGAGATATTCACGATGGACCCTCCGCCCGAGCGCTCCATTGCCGGCACTACCGCCTTCATCCCGAGGAAGCAGCCGTACTGGTTAATCTGGATGTGCCGCTGCCAGAGCGCATCGTCGGTCTCCATCAGAGCGGCCGGCTGGTAGATTCCGGCATTGTTGACCAGGCCGTGCAAGTCGCCGAGCTTCTCGGCGGCTTCGACGGCGCGGGCCCAATCGGCTTCCGAGGTCACATCGTGCCGGACGAAGGACGCAGCCGGCCCAAGCTCGACAGCCAACGACTGGCCCTGATTGTCCAGCACGTCGCCGATCACCACCTTCGCACCCTGCGCTACCAGAAGGCGGGCCTCCGCGGCACCCTGGCCGCGCGCACCGCCGCTCACGAGCACCACCTTGTTGTCGAAGCGTGCCATGTCCGCTCCCCCCGATTACCATTAAGGAGAGTTTGGCAGATCGGACGGCCTGGTTGTCATTTTGAAGGAGCGGCACGAAGCGGTTCGAAGCGCCGGGCACGCTCGACATCACTGCGGTAATCGGCGCCCGAGCCGATCGGCGCCGGCGGCGGCGAGCCCAGCGGATAGCGTTCCTCGGTGCCGCTCAACGCGCCGGCGGCGAGCACGCGGATGTTGATGACCCCCATCTCGGCGGTCTGCATGTGACCCAGCAGATTGCCGTAATCCTGCGCCGGGTAGCCGGCCGGCACGGCGCCACCCGGGCTGGGGTTCAAGAGATTGTAGCTGACCTGCCCGGTGTCGAGGGCGCGCGCATCGACCACGCGGTGCAGCGCCGCGGTCTCGCCGTTCGCGGTGATGCCGAAGAAGCGCAACTTGCCCTGGGCGCGCAGCAACTCGAAGGCCGGCACGACTTCTCCAGCACGGTGGCCGAGGCGAAATTGGCGTCCTCGGTGGTGCCGACGACGGCGTTGTGAAACTGAAACAGGCTACCCTGAAAACGAGCCGCTGAAATCGCCGGCGGAACTGATGGTTTGTGGACTCTCCCCTGGAGGGAGATGGATTCGAACTTCCGGTTCCGCGCGGCAGGCCCGCGTTGAATAACGCGCCCAAACGTAATGAGTGCAGGTATTTCGCCAGGGCGATCGCACTCAGGAGTTCGCACTTGGCCTATCGCAGCGGGGACCGATGGTTCGAATCCATTTCCCTCCAGCGGAGAGTCCTCTGCGAACTCCCTTCCTCGCGCCGACGCGCGACCCCGGGTATCCCATTGTCGGTCCCGCGCCGGTGCCCGGTATTCCAGCGCGACCATCACCGGCATTAACGCTGGCGATACGCCATACATCGAGCTTTGTCGGCCGTTGACGCATTCACTTTTTGTTCTATACTATACGCGGCAGGATTTCTCAAGCCCGACGATGCCGCTGCGATTAACCACAGTGGGGATAACCGTTGGTTGAAGTTTCGGCGGATATGACAATGCTTGGAACGCGATGTGGCGCGCGCAGCTCTGACGTCAGCGAGCAGTCAGCCGCGCTAAAAAATATTATGCAGAGATCTGAATATTCCGGAAGTGCTCGGACTGCTGCAACGCAGCTGCACGCCGGTCACCCATATCGACCAGCCGATCGAGCAGCAGCAACAGGCGCCGTGCTTGTTCCTGCGTCAACGGATGATGCGCTTCGGCGAGGTGCTGCACCGCGCCGGAAACGCCGGCGAAAGTGCCCGAGCTGTTCCAGGCTTCCTGGCGAAAGCCGCGCGCGTCCATGCTGTGGGCGACGTGCCGTTCGAACGCCTCAACCGGGAAGTTGGATGCCGCGCGCTCGCAAAGGCGCAAGTATTCGTCCATCACACCAGCGGCCCAGCCGGCCGCGATCATGAGTTTGTCGATCAGGGGCATAAGACGCGGGAGGTCGGTCCAATCTCCGTTGGCGAACCGCGTGGCGCCCGGTGCATTCTTTACCGAGATAAGCAAAAACGAGATCACCATGGGGTGGAGATCACGAGTGTTGATCTCGCCGGCACGATAGCTGTCCGGGTCGAAGGTGTGCTCGGCCAGCACCCGATCCATGCAGGCGCCAAGCAGGGTGAGGGCTTCTTCGCGAAGAACAGGGGCATCGTAGACGGACCGTGTCGTGACCGCCTCGGTGACATCGGACACGAACCTGATTGCATCGTCGTCTTTGTGGCGGGCGAACGGTTCGATAAAACGCGCGTAGCCGTCGGGCACCAGGATCGCGACCCGGGCGATGAAGGTCGCGAGCATCGACAGCCATTCGATGTGATGCGCGGCGTGACGCTCGCGATCCCTTCGATCCTCCCATTGCGGGAACGCACGTTCGACCGTCCAGCGCACCAGATCGTCGGCATACCGAAGCAAGGCCTCGTAATCGGCGGCGCTCGTGGCCCAGGTTTCGACCGGAAAATAACGGATCAGATCCTTTGCATAATAGGGTTCGAAATCCGGATCAGGTCGGGCCCATTCTTCCGACTGGCTCCGTCTTCTGGCGGACGTCTGCACCTTGACCCAGGCGGCCGGCGGCGCGACCAGTGAGGCACGGGGTTCGCCCGAGGCGTGCAATCGCGCCAGCGCGCGGGCCGTGGCGGCGGCGCGATGCGCGTCCTGCCGCGACCTGTCGGGCAGGCCGCGCTCATTGGACATGCGATGTGAGATACACAATTCGCTCGCCAGCACGGCGGCGTTCCACACCAAGTCCGCGGGAGCCGCGGAGACGTCGAGCAACGCCATCATAGCGGCTTGCGCGATCTGCCATGTCGAATTGCCCGCCAGCGCGAGAAGACGCGCGGCGGTGTCGGCACGCGGCGTTCCTCCGACGAGATCCCGCTTCAAAATAGCGATGTAGAAAGCGCGCGGATCGTAGGGGTTTTTGCCGAAGCGGTCTCGGCCTTCCGGTTCCGTGATGCCGTTTACCCGTTCCATCACGGACCAGCCCCAGTCGCGTTCGGCTGCGTTCTCACCGAAGCGAACCGCAATCGCTGCCGCGGCGACGACAGCGGTCTGCGTCATGCCGGTTCCGGCCTCGGTGACCGTCTCCAAGAGCGTCGGCGTGTCGCGCGACTGGGCGAAGCCGATCGCCTGCGCCAGGGAGATATTTTGCTGGATCTCGCCATGCTGAAACGACTTCATGGTCCACGCGACAACGCTGAAGTCGCGCAGATTGTCCGCGCTCTCTTTTTGGCGCTTTTCGACCTCCGGCGATGGCGGCTCGGGATCATGATAGCTCAGCGCAACGAGGTCGGGTTTGTCCGGGACACGCGTGAGCGCGTAATTGTCGGGGTTCCAGAATTTCGCCCACGCTGCCGCCCGCTCGGCGAACTCGGCCGTCGTCCGATCATTCGTCTTCTGCTCTTCATAGTCATAGGGCAGCTCGGTCGGGAACCGCTGCAATGCCTCGCGAAATCTCGTCCTCTCACTGTCGTCGTTGCTTAGGGCGAAAAGGTAGGAGAGGTCCTTCAGGGATCGCTGGCGGTATTTCCGCGCCTTGAGATAGGCATCGGCCTCCTTCTGAACCGAGGTCATCCGCAGCGTGGGGTCGAGTCCGAAGAAATGAATTTCGCGGCCGCCCTCCGCAATTTCGCGCTGGAAATCGTGCCACCAAAGCCGTTGCGAACCAATCAGCGCCAGCAGCGCCGGCGACCGTTCGTTTTTTTCGATTGCGAGCGACACCGCGAGGCCGAGCGCCGCCACATTGTCATGTCCCTCGACGACCTCGCGGATCAGCTCGTCGATGTCGCGGCCCGCCTCGAGACTTTTGTGGGCCCAATGTGCCATCGAGAGAAACGCGGCGGCGAGCGGTTGCGGTGTCACCCCTTCGTAGTACCAGGCGTAGGTGCGCTGGTTGCCCCAGAAACGCTGGCCGCGCCATGGGAAGTAGATGTCGAGCCGCAGAGGCGTGCCGTATCTTGGGGAATTGATGTCGTGGATCTGCAGCCAAGCTGTAGTCGCCCGGTTGGACAGGGTACGGACGAGCTCGCGCGCAACGTCCGGCGCATGACGGAATAGGCTGGCGAAGGGCTCGTGCGCCGGCGAGGGCGGATAGAAGAATCCGTGCATGTTGTCGATGCCGGTATCATCGAAATCGTAGGTGTCCATGCCGAGCGGCGTGAACATCCCCGACAACTCTTCCCTCTCTCGTTCGGTGCGTTTAGCCTCCGGCTTCGCACGGATGGCGGCTCGACGCGCTAACGCCCGCTCGCGGGATTGGCGCTCGGCCTCCAGCTTCTCTTGCGGAAGCGGCTTGATGACCTCGGCAAGGACGAGTTGTGCGAGCTTTTGCGGGCAGACCTCGGCCAGTATCGGAGCGAACCCTATCATAAGCTCGAAGAGCGTTCCCCGCCGCTCGAGACCGATTGCCCGATCGATCGCGCGCTCCGCTGGGCCGGGATACGCGCGTGCCGAGCGCAGAATCAGCTTGCGAAGTGCGGTCGCGATCTCGCCGGCGGTATCACGGCGAAAATCGTCCCACGGCGTCGCTTGCTTACCGTCCCCTTCGAGCTCGGTCAGCCACACATCGGAGAGGTTGACGATCCGCCCGGAGATCGGATTGGGCAAGTCGGCGAACATGTTCTGCCAGACGGCGAATAGCTCGACGGCCAGAGGACGCGCCTCGGCGGGAAACTGGTCGTGACGCCCGAGCACCCATGTAAGAACCCGTGCCCAGGACGCCGGATCGGACGGCCAGCCCCATTGGTCGGCGGCACGGACGATGATCGAGCCCTCGAGATTCGCAGCCGGGTTTTGCAGGATCAGCGGGTTCGGGATGGTTCGTTCGGCCTGAAACCACACGAGGAATTTTTTGAGAAGCGCGCCGTCGTCGACAAAAAGGACGTTTTCGAAGATCGCTTGCTGTCTTTGAAAATGCGAACTGGCGGAAGGGCCGAGCAGCCATGCGCGGCGCCAATGTGGGCGCAAGGGCCGGGCGGCGAGCGGGTCAAGGCCGGCGGACCAGGTGCCACCGCCCTCGAACACATATTGCGAATGCAGGCTGACGATGCGGGCCAGCAGCGGCGGCTCGCCGGCAGCGATTAAGGCATCGGGCCATTCGTCGCCGCGATCGATGAGGAGCCGGAAGAAAACCCACTCGAAAAATATGTCGTGCGAAAACTTGTAGGCGGTCCCGGTGATCGGTGCGTCGATGATTTTGTCCCGCCGCAGGTTTTCCAGCTCGCCGATGGTTTCGCCTTTCAGCCTGCGGGCGCGGATGTCCTTCCCAAGCAACGGCGCGCCGTTTTCGGCGAGATCGAGCATCGCCCGCTGCCGGCGATCGGCGGCGTCACGGGGCACATTGTATCCGCCCGCCGCCCACCATGCTTCGATGAGCTCGCTTTCGGTCTGCGGCGGAGCACTGGGATCGAGCGCCATGGCCGCGGCCTGATCGGCCAGCACGGCGGCAAAGAATGGCCGCCGCGCGATCTCCTGCACGCCGGGGGCACCGAACAGTAAGACACGGAGTTCCGGCCGGAGCGCGGCGAGAGTCTCCGCCTCGCCATCATCGAGCCCGTTGACCGCCACATTGCCGACGCCGGTTGCGGCATAAAGGCTCGACGGTATCCACGACCGCAGAACTTCGAGGCCCTGATCGCGTGAGGTGACGAGGACGCGCCAGTGCGACAAGGCGTTCTCGGTCTCGATCGCGCGCAGAAGATCGGTGACGATTCCCCGCTCCTCCTGCTTGATCCGGTCGATACCGTCGATAAACAGAATTGCCGTCTCGCCAGCACCGAGCTCGACCAGAATCTCGACCTCGGACTGGTGACGCAGACCTAGGGCATTGGCGTATGCGCGCCACGACGTCCCTTGCAATCGGTCGGATTTGAGAAACAGAATTGGCCCGGCCGCCATGGCGCGCTCGGCGTAGCGCTTGAGGACAACCGATTTGCCGCACCCGGGCAGGCCGCTGATATTGGAAAAAACATGGGAGGCGACTGACCGCTCCGCCGTCTCGAGGAGCCGGTCACGTGCGATTTCAACGCTCCCGATATCGGACCGGATATCGGCAATCGCGTGGCGCGCCGCCTCCTGGAGAATGCGCGTATCGTCTGCGTAGGTCGGTGCGACCGTGAGCGGGTGAAGAGTTCTGAGAGCGGCGATCAGCGACGGCCGGGCCCAGACTTTGGCGGCGCCTTCGCCGAGCCGGACCTGGCGGCACAGGATCTCAGCCAAGCCGGACCCGTCTGCGTTTGCCGAGATGGTTGTGAGGCGGTTGCAGAGGTCGGTGAAGCGATCGCCGCCGGGCTCGAAGCCATCGAGCCTGTGCGCGACGAAATCACGATAAAAGTCGGCCTCGGCCTCGGCTGGCTTAATCAACGCGGCGAGCTCATTGCGGAGCGCGATATCGTCCTTGCTGCTTTCGCCGCCAGGTCTGAAACGAGCATCGAATTCCGCGCCGGTCGCGCTCGCTTTCGCCCGCGTGATGATCCGTTCGAGCGATTGGAGGCGATCATCGCCGACCGCGCGGACAACGAAGCCGTATCTATCGAGACCGGGACGAAATTCGGGCTTCGCGCGGGTCTCGACAGCTTTGGTGATGATGTGTTGGAAGTCGGCATTGTTCGCGCTGACCGTCACGCTGCGCTTTACCTGAAGGCTAAGCCGGTAGCGCTCGGCGGCGGAGTCGCTGTCCACGATAACATCGTCCATCGGCTCGCCTTGCCGGTCCTGCTGGACCGCCACCCGCGTGACGGGGCCGGGTTGCGCGAGCGCGGCTTCCTCCCGGAGCAACGCGGCAAGGAAATAGGCGACGATGACATCCTCGTAGGTGAAACCTTCGCCGCCGGTCAGCTGCGGGACCGCGCGCGCTCTTCGCTTTTGTTCCCGCGAGTACCTCGCGCTTCGGCCGCGGACGTGCGCTTCGACATATCAATACGCCACCTTAAACGTCGGACTGTCCTCGGGCCGCGACTAGCGGTGATCGTAGATGCGCGTGGTGGCGATGTTAGCGTGGCCGAGCCATTCCTGCACCTTGGCGATGTCGGCCTGGTGGTCGAGCGCGTTGGTGGCGGCGGTCGCACGCAAGGCATGGGCGCGGGTTTTGAAGCCGAGCTCCCCGGAATATTTCTGCACCAGCTTGTAGATCATGTCGGGCGTCAGCGCCTTCTCGAGCTCGCCGGTGCGGTTGCGGATCGGGCGGAACAGCGCGCCGTACTCGTCGGCGCCGTGGCCGGCGGCCTTGAGGTAGTTGTGGATCAGCTCGTTGATGCCGGGACGCAGCGGCAGATAGCGCCTCTTCTCGCCCTTGCCTGAGACGGTCAGGTGCGGCCCGCCCCGCCGCGTGTTTCGAAAATCCTTGACCTTGAACTTGCAGAGCTCCTCGCGCCGCAGCGCATGGAACAGCAGGGTCGACAGGATTGCGCGATCGCGCTTCTCCTTCACCGTTTCGTCACCGGGCGCGGCCAGCAGTTCGCGTGCCTGGTGGTCGCCGAGCGCGGGAGTTTTCCCTTGGCCGTTTTCGGCGCGCGGCCGCTTCACGCCTTTGACCGGGTTGTGGGCGACGGCGTTCTTGTCGCACAGATATTCGAACAGCGACGACAGCGCCGCGAGCCGGTTGCGGATGGTGCTACCGTCGAGCGCAGGGCGCGCGAGGTCGTCGCGCCACGCGATCACATGGGCCCGGGTCACGGTGCGAAACTCCTCCGGCCGGAGGATTCCGGTGAACCGCATGAAATCCTTTATGGTGTTCTCGTAGACACGCCGGGTACCGCGATTGGTGATGTTGGCAAACCACTCGACCTCGGGCGGCACTGTGGCCAGCCGGTGAAACTCGGTGGCGGTTAGAAGCCGTTCAGTCGGGGTGATGCGTCGGCAAGCTGGGGGCCGGTTTGGGAGCGCGGCGCCTGGCCGAAATGGAAGATCCAGTTGAACCGGGCACCCATCAGGAAGACGACGTCGGCGACATATGCGCCGTGGTTTCCTTTGGCAGGGTTGTGGTTCGCTCATGACTCCCCGCTGGAGGAGGGAGTCTCGAGCGAACCCGTCTCTGAACCCAAATTCCCTGCTAACTGGGAAAATACAGGGAATTTCATCGATTTGGACCTCGGAGACGCGTCAACGGTGGCTAAAAACGCCGTCCAATCAGTGCGGTACGAGCAAATTCCCTACGCATCCTAACAGGGAATTTTTCGCCGCCTTACAGGGAATTAAATCGGGCGATTAGGGAAGTTTTCGCCCTGATCAGGGAAAGAGGCCTTCGGCTCGCGCTTTGCCCGTAATCGGGCACGAAGGACCGTTGCGCTTATCGCCGCCCTGGGGCCTTACCCGTCAGCCCTGCGCGCCGAAACGCCTCGGCCATTCCGCCGCCGCTGGCGGGCACGACATTGCTTCCGCCTGCACGCGTCTCGGCGGGTCGGAGGCGTTCCTCTGATCCCGATGGGGCGATCGCAGTGCGGGTTGCGGTCGCCCGCGCTCCCGGGACTTCATCGAGCCGCATCGTCAACGAGATCCGACGGCGTTTCGGGTCGACCTCCAACACTTTGACACGGATGACATCGCCAGGCTTCGCGACCTTGCGCGGGTCCTTGACGTAAGCATTGGCCATCGCGGAGATGTGCACCAACCCGTCCTGGTGGACCCCGACATCGACAAAGGCGCCGAACGCGGCGACGTTCGTCACGACACCTTCGAGTATCATGCCGGGCTTCAGATCCTCGAGCTTTTCCACGCCCTCTCGGAAGCTCGCCGTCTTGAAGGTCGGGCGCGGATCGCGTCCGGGCTTCTCGAGTTCCTGCAAGATGTCGGTGACGGTCGGCACCCCGAACACGGCATCAGTGAACGCTTCGGGCTGCAGCTGGCGTAGTACCGGTGTGTTGCTGATCAGCCTCTTCAGATCACTTTTGGTCGCCGCGAGAATGCGCCGCACCACGGGATAGGCTTCCGGGTGCACGCCCGACGCATCGAGCGGATCCTCGCCGTTGCGGATGCGCAGGAATCCCGCCGAGAGCTCGAAAGCCTTGGGCCCGAGCCGCGGTACCTTTTTGAGGACCGCGCGGGCGAGAAAAGGACCGTACGCCTCACGGTAACTGACAATGCTGTGTGCCAGCCCGTCGCCGATGCCGGAGACGCGTGACAGCAACGGCGTGGAGGCCGTGTTGACGTCTACGCCGACGGCGTTGACGCAATCCTCGACCACCGCATCGAGGGAGCGTGAGAGTTTGTGTTCGCTCAGATCGTGCTGATATTGGCCGACGCCGATCGATTGGGGATCGATCTTGACCAGCTCGGCGAGCGGGTCCTGAAGGCGCCGCGCGATCGAGACCGCTCCCCGCAAGGACACGTCTAACCCAGGCAACTCCTGCGAGGCAAAAGCCGAAGCGGAGTAGACCGAGGCCCCGGCCTCGGAAACCACCACCTTGGTCAGCTCGAGCTCGGGATGGAGCCGAATGAGCTCCGCACCGAGCCGGTCGGTTTCGCGCGAGGCGGTGCCGTTCCCGATCGCGATCAGTTCCACCCGATGCTCTCGGGCAAGTCGCGCCAGCTGAGCTATCAACTCGTCCCAGCGACGCTGTGGCTCATGCGGATAGATTGTCGTCGTCGCCGCAACTTGCCCGGTCCCGCTGACCACGGCGACTTTGACCCCGGTCCGATACCCCGGATCGAGCCCCATCGTCGGACGCGCGCCCGCGGGGGCCGCGAGCAGCAGGTCGCGCAGGTTCCCAGCGAACACCTGCACTGCAGCGTCTTCCGCCGCTTGCCAGAGCCGAAGGCGCAGGTCGCTTTCGATGTGAACCAAGATCCTGGTTCGCCAGGCCAGGCGCACCGTATCGATCAGCCATCGGTCACCAGGCCGACCATGATCGGCGATCTTGAACCGGTTCGCGATCTGCCGCTCGAAGGTGCCCGGCTCGCCACGATCCGGCGCCACCGGGTCGGGCACCAGCTCGAGGGTGAGCACCTCCTCCTTCTCGCCGCGAAACAACGCCAGGATGCGGTGCGACGGCAATTTAACCAGAGGCTCGCTGAACTCGAAATAGTCGGCGAACTTGGTGCCGGCCTCTGCCTTGCCTGCACGAACTCGCGAACGCACACGACCGCGCGACCACACTTCCTCGCGCAGGGTCCCGATCAGCGTGGCATCTTCGGCGAAACGTTCAATGAGGATCGCGCGGGCGCCTTCGAGTGCGGTGGCCGGATCAACCACCCCCTTACTCGCTTCGACATATCGGAGAGCCACCTGCTCCGGGCTTTGGTCGGGTCTCGCGAGAAGCGTCTCTGCCAGCGGCTCGAGTCCCGCCTCGCGCGCGATTTGAGCCTTCGTCCGCCGCTTCGGCCGATAAGGCAAATAGAGATCCTCGAGCCGCGCCTTGCTGTCCGCCGTATCGATCGATTGCTTGAGCGCGGCGTCGAGTTTCCCTTGCTGAGCGATGCTGTCGAGGATAGCGGCGCGACGTTCGTCGAGCTCGCGCAGATACCTCAGCCACTCCTCAAGCGTACGCAGCTGGGCGTCATCGAGCGCCCCGGTCGCCTCCTTCCGGTAGCGAGCAACAAAGGGCACGGTCGCTCCACCGTCGAGCAACGAGATGGCGGCAGCCGCCTGCTGCTCGCGGACGCCTAGTTCCTCGGCGATGCGCAGGTCAATTGGCTTCATCGATCCTAAGCGATTAGCTGGAGGGCCAGTGACACCACCCGAGTGGCCGTTCTAACCTGCCCTACGAGAAGCCGATGTCAGGTTAGACGCCACCAGGCCGCGGCGGCCGCGTTTTACCATGGCTTCGCTGGTTACGGCGAAATCTCGATGAAAATCCTCTGCGCCGCACTGGTGAGGCACATTCTGTGGCGGACCGAGAGGGATTCGGACCGTGGGCCTCTCTCCGAAAGGAGTCCGGCCGGAGAGTTCAAGCGAAAAACCATCGTCGCTATCGCGGGGGACCGAGGGTTCGAATCCAGCTCCCTCCAGCGCTGAGTCCGCTGCGAACTTCGTTTTCGGGAGGGAAGCGGGGAAAGGTCCGCGGAGAATTTTCCTTGCCTTCCGTTGCACGTGTCGTGGGTCGGCGATCTCGGCGGCTGGTGGGAAGAAACCGATTTCCACGAAACCCGCGACACCGGGTTCCTGCTCGCCCGCCTCGAGGAGCTGTGGCAGCGGGTGCCGCGCTATAAGCCGCTCAGCGTCGGCGTGGTGCTGCTCGACGGTGCCCGCCGCCCCCCAGCACCAGCCGGACCTGTTCGACACCGACAGCGGCCGGCGCCAAAAGCTGTCGCGATCTTCGCAGCACTCTTGGGACGATCGTCAACAGCGAGCCCATCGGCACTCATTTCCGCACCGATGATGCGCCGCTGCAAGCGGGGGAGAATGAAGTGATTGCGGGCGGCGTTGATTCACCGTTCGTCTTCTCCGTGTATTTAGGTTGATCGAACGTTGCGCCCCGAGCGCCGATGCTAGGATCGCCTCAGCTCCCATAAGGAGATGGCCATGCCCGCGGATACGACCGGCAAAGCCGTGCAAGTGCTAGATCTCATGTTGGATTTTTCGCTGAAGACGACCACTGGACACGAGGGCGTTATCACGACCCCCCGGCCGCCACCGCCTTGTCGGCGCAGTGCTTCATTTCAGTGCAAGGCATGGGCTTCCCGGGTCGGGACGGCTGTTCTCTGACGACGCGGACAACTCGCCGATTATTTGTTCCAAACACGCTGGGCGAAGGGATCCGGCTGTTCCACCCGCGGTGGCGTTAGGGCCTGGCCGATAGGCTCAGGCTCCCCAGTGAGCTGCGCGAGGAGCTGGCCGAAAGAGCTCGTCTGCGGCGGCGTCAGGGTTTGGGCGAAGCGCAATTGCTGCGGTATTAGCTTTGGGCCGCTGCGGGCGGAACGTGGACGCGAATGTCGCGAGGTTGTTCGAGGGCGAGCCCTACGGCCGTCAAGGCCTGGTTGGCCCTTTGCGCCGGGAAGCACGGCATCCGGAGCGAATGGAGGCGGGCTCGCCAACAGCGTCAGGGAAGCCGACGAGACAGCAGGGCGTGATGCTGGCTCGGACACCGAGGTGGTCTTCGCGGGCGGATCGCCGTTGGGTGGCGGGAAGCCCTGAACCGCCTTGCTCGGCTGCGGTGGTGCCGCCTCATTCGCTGCTAGACGTTGTGTGCGAGGCGAGCCCGGAAGAACATCCCCTGCAGTCGGGTGCGGCATCACTGTTTCTCTCGAAACCAGCGCACCCTCGCCATCCGCCTCCGGGGCGTTGCTGTAGACGCGCGGAGGGTTTCGGTCGAAATCAGCAATCGTTTCGCTCGCGGGCGGCACGAGTAGGAAGAAGCCGATGCCAAACAAAGCCGCGATGATCGCAGCGGCAACGAGCCCGACCGAGACGAGGTGGAGCAGGATGCCGACAGGGGGCCTCGCGGCGTCGGTGCGGCGGCTCGGAGCCGATTCCTCGGGCGCTAAGCTAGGGTGTCGCCCCTGGCTTGTTGACCGAAGCGCACTCCGCGGACCGAAATCAGGCTCTACACGTTCCTCCCAAAAACGGCGCGCCAGCTCATCGGAGGAGGGACCCGAAAACATTTCGTCACCTCGAAGACTTACGAATTGCCACCGTCATAGGCGAAAGACCGGAAAGGCGGCCCCGGCTCGCAGCAGCACCGGGATCGCATCAGCGTCGGGCATGATTTCAGCGGGCACCCTACTTCAACGGTTTCGAAGCCAGAATCGCGCCTTTACACGCATCGAGCAACGGAAAATCGGGGTCGGTGAAATCGCAAGGGATCGAAGCAGCCCCGATCAGTGCGCACCATGGGTGATGGAGATCTCGGCCACTTTCGAGACCGACACCGGCCGCTCACCCTCGGCCGCGGGAACTCCTCTTCATGCCCCTTTGGCTGACGACCTATGCCGCTTTATTCGCTTATCTCGCCGGCGAGAAGCAGCCGAAGATCGGTGCGCAAGGGGGCGCCGAACAACCGAACGGTGGAGCGTCCGCGGAGATTCCACCGGCGGCTCGAAAGGTTTCTGCCAGGCAAACGTGGATCGCGTCGGCAATATTAGTGAAAATCCTAATACCGCAGATGGATCAGAATGGAGGGCTGGTAAATGGGTGCAGGGCCACTGTTAGTGACCTATCCGAGCGAGGGGACGCGCGGTCATTCCGGTCAAGTGGGGGCGAGAGAGCGGGTGAGCCGCCGACTTCGCTGGCGCGAGTCCGTCCGACATGGTCGAGATCCCCTGATCGGGAAGTCGGGTTCGCAGTAAACTCGTCGGTGGAGGAAGACGGATTCGAACCACTGGTCCCCCGTGAAAGGACGGCGTCTTTCGAGACGATCTGATCGACCGCCGGCCCCTTCTCCTCCCCGAGAATGACGCCACACCCTCGCGAGGGGGACCGACGGTTCGAATCCTGCTTGCTCCGCCGGCAAATCTGTCGCAACAGCGAATCGCAGCGATACCAGATCCGCCAACAGATGCGGGACCGGGGCCGGTAACGGCGGTGCAGTTGAACTTGCTGCATGGAACGCTTTGGTCTCCTTCACTGACCCTTTCCGGCTATTTTTAGGCGTGGGGGTGTCCAGAAACCGGATCTCTGCGATAGGTGCCGTGGGTTCGACCCCCTCGGGCAGCGAGTCAGGTTCTGAGATCGATTTTAATCGTCTGGCAGTATATGAGGCCGGTAGGTTGCTCGTTACCCTGGGCTTGCCTCGCGAGGACATGGCCATCGACTTGTTGGGGGTCGACAAGGAACACTGATCCGGCGGCCATGGCGAGGCCCCTCCGCGAACTGATAGACACAAGAAGGGAAAGCGACATGCGCCTCTTGGTAGTTGGCGCCGGCTCGACCGGCGGGTATTTCGGCGGACGCCTGGCCCAGGCCGGACGGGACGTGACCTTTCTGGTGCGTCCGCGTCGTGCGGCCCAGTTCCAGGAAGGCGGCCTACAGATCGTCAGCCCACACGGCGACGTCACAGTGAGGCCGAAGCTCGTCACCGCGGATGACATCGATGCGCCTTACGATGCCGTGCTGCTGGCCGTGAAAGCCTACTCGCTCGATGCGGCGATGGACGATTTCGCGACCGCCGTCGGTCCGGAAACGACGATCATGCCGGTGCTGAACGGAATGCGCCACGTCGACATTCTGGAGAAGCGCTTTGGTAAGAAGGCGGTGGCCGGCGGCGTCTGCAAGGTCGCGACCACGGTCGATTCAGGCGGCCGGATTGTACAGCTCGCGACGTTTCAGGAACTCGTTTACGGCGAGTGGGACGGCGCGGTCTCAGCGCGGATGAAGGCACTCGACGCTTTCATGCGGGGCGCCGGGTTCGATGCTCGGCTTTCCCGTTCGATCGAGTACGAGATGTGGGAAAAATGGACGCTGCTCGCCACAGTGGGCGGGATCACCTGCCTGATGCGCGGAAATATCGGGGAGGTGGTGGCCGCGCCGGGCGGCGCATGGTTCATCCGGAGCTTTCTCGATGAGGTTGTCAGCGTGGTGAGCGCCGCCGGCCAGGCACCGAAGGCAGCATTCGTCGAGGGCACACGGACGACGCTGACGACGCCGGGCTCGACACTAAGCCCGTCGATGTTCCGCGATCTGCTGCAGGGCAGCCCGATCGAGGCCGATCAAATCATTGGCGACCTGCTCGCCCGCGGCGCGAAAGTGGGCATCCCGACGCCGCTTCTCGCCGCCGCCTATGCAAACATGTCCGTCTATCAGGACCGGCTAGCGCAATCATGAGATAGCAGGCCCAATCTCGGCCTTTGCCGCACTATCACCACGGCCGGCATTGTCAACTTAGCGGACCCAGCGCGCCTTTTTCCGGCCCCGCTCGGCTTGAGCGGGGCAGCATAATGGGCGAGCAAGGGAATTCCCCGATCCGAGCTGCCGCGCCACGACACGACGCGCATACCACGGCCGCTCAAGTTGACAATGCCCGGCAAGCACTGTCGGCTTGCCCCCGCCTCCCGGCGTGCGAGGGCCGCGCCCGAGCTGTTCGGCTTCTGGATCTACTATTCCGTGCCCGGCACGATGTCAACGCCGGTTAAATCCTGACCCACTTTGCTCGATATCGCCGATTGAACCTTGACCCAGTCTCGTTGCTCGAGGGCTTGTCCCGGTAGTCCACAGGAGGGACCCGCGCGTAGCGAAGTGACCGCCATGAGTCCGACGTAGCGCAGCGCGGGAGGTCACTGTGGACCCACCGGGGCAAGCCATGTTGATGCCGGTGCCGGCGTTTTCAGCAAGCCGGCGCGACGCTTGTCCTTGAGCCGATAGCTCTCGCCCTGGATGCTGACCACGGTCGAATGATGCAGCAGCCGGTCGAGCATCGCCGCGGTCAGCACCGGGTCGCCGGCGAAGGCCTGATCCCACGAACCGAAGGTCAGGTTTGAGGTCAGGATCGTCGCTCCCTTCTCGTAACGCTTGGCGACTACTTGGAAGAACAGGTTGGCCTGTTCGCGCCCCAGCGGCAGGTATCCGATCTCATCGATGATCAAGAGCTTGTAGACGCTGACGGTGCGGTGCAGCGCCTCTTTCCAACGACCCTGGCGCTGCGCCGTCTCGAGCGTCATGACCAGATCGGCGGCTGTGGTGAAGCGCACCTTGTGGCCGCGCTGGGTGGCCAGGTAGCCGAGCGCGATCGCCAGGTGCGTCTTGCCGACACCGGACGGACCGAGGAAGACGACGTTCTCGGCGCGCTCGATAAAGGCCAGGCCGGCGAGCTCGTGAATCTGGGGGCGCGGTACGCCGCTGGCAAAGCCGAAGTCGAAGCCGTCGAGCGTCTTGATCGTCGGAAAGCCGGCGACCCGCGCAAACATCTCGCGGGCTCGGGCGCTGCGTGCATCACGCTCGGCCCGCAGCGTCTCTTCAAGGAAGTCGGCGAAGGAGGCCGCTTTCGCCGCCGCGCTCTGGGCGATGCCGGAATACAGGTTGGGCATCGCGCTCAACCGCAGCTCCTGGCACAGCTCGAGGATGCGCTGATGCTGCAAATCGCTCATCGGACGCCGCCGGCAAACGCGTCGTAAAACGACAGCGGGTGCTGCAGGCCGATGATCGGTGCTGGCACCGGCTTCTGGAGCGAGCGCACGCTGCGCCCGCCATAAGGCGTTGGCACCGGCTGCAACTGCACTCTCTCGATCGCCAGACGTTCGGCCGGGATCTCGCCGGTGGTGCCGTGCACGCGGACGTTCGCCACCTCGCGCAGCCATCGGCCGACCGTCAGGTTCGCGGTCTCGCGGTCGACGATCAGGCCCTCCTGCGCCAGCCGGCTGGCCAGCGGCACGTAGAAGCTGTGCCGCAGATAGCGGATGAACCGCTCGACCTTGCCTTTGGTCTGTGCCCGATACGGCGCGCACAGCCGCGGCCGGAAACCGCAATGACGGGCGAAGTCGAGAAACCCAGGATGGAAACGGTGGCGACCGCGACCGTAGCCGTGCCGCTCCAGCACGACGGTGCGCATGTTGTCATAAAGCACCTCGCGCGGCGTGCCGCCGAACGCCAAAAAAGCATTCTCGTGCGCGTCGATCAACGTCTCGACCCGCTCGTCGGTGACGAACTCGACATAGGCGGCCCGGCTCCAGCCCAGCGTCGCGACGAATACCGAGAGCCGGTTGCTGCCGCGCCGAATGACCGCCCAGTCCACCTGCATCTGCTCGCCTGGGCCCGTCTCGAATCGGATCACTGGCTCGACCGCCTGTTGCGGCCGCAGCGACGCGACGAACAGCTTCAGCATCGTGTAACCGCCGGAATAGCCGTGCTCGCGCAGCTCCATTAGCAGCACACTCGCTGGTATCCACTCCGGCGCCGCCGAGCCCAACCGCTCCGCGACATAGGCCTTGAACGGGTCGAGCTTGGCCGACCGAGGCGGACGCGGCTTGTAGCGTGCCGCTTCCTCGTCGCGCAGATAGCGCCGCACCGTGTTGCGTGCGACCCCCGTTTCCCGCGCGATCTCGCGGATGCTCTTGCCGTGCCGATGCAATACCCGGATCTCCAATGCCGCCTCCACTCCCACCATCAGGCCCCCTCCACATCGAGGGAACCAGCCTAGCCAGTGGGTCAGCTTTCAGTCGGCGACCTGGGTCAGAATTACAGCGGCGCTAACACGAGTTCTGGTCATTGCAGCAGGCGTTCCCAGAACGACCGTTGCGGGTAAGCGGCGTGCAGCATCCGGCTCCAACGCTCTGCTGCAGCACCCACCGCGTGGTGCCCACGGAAGGGCCTGCGGCCGTGTTCGAGACCCCGTCACGCATTGTCGTAACGGCGCCCTACTGGTCGATGACTGACTTTAGCCGGCCGCGCGACCAGAGCCGAAGGCGGAGAAATCGGCGCGCTAAGTAACGCCCGATTTCCTTGCTTAATCACAGTACGCTTAGGATACTGGCCTCATGCCTGCTGGCAAAACTTCTCATGTCCGGAGCGTGGCGGTGCCACTCCTCATGTATGGTACAGCTTGGAAGGGGGACCGTACTCAGTCACTCGTATTAGAGGCGATTGCTACCGGTTTCCGCGCTTTCGACACGGCAAATCAGCGTAAGCACTATGTTGAGGAAGAAGTCGGCGCTGCAGTAAAGGTTGCGATCGCCTCCGGTACAGTTACCCGAGGAGATCTTTTTCTTCAAACAAAATTTACATATCAACACGGCCAGGATTACCGCCTACCATATGATCCTGATTGCGATCTCACCGCGCAAGTGCGCCAGTCTATAACCAGCTCCCTTGAGCATCTCGGTGTAACCCGCATAGACAGCTACATCCTTCATGGGCCGTCACGGTCTAGTGGGCTGGGCCAAGCAGATTGGCAGACATGGCGTGCCATGGAAGATGCAGTCGATCGAGATTTGGTTGGCCTGCTCGGAATTAGTAACGTCTCTGTCGACCAGCTCGATACCCTCCTCGGTGGTGTGCGGATAAGGCCAGCATTTGTGCAGAATCGCTGCCTGGCACGCGCTAATTGGGATGCTCGGGTGCGCGCGATATGTCAGACGCACGACATCATCTATCAAGCTTCTTCCCTACTATCGGGAAATCGGCAAGTTCTCCTGCAACCATTCGTGACCGAAATTGCCGATCGCCACAACAAGTCGGTTCCCCAAGTAGTATATCGTTTCGCTCTCCAGCTCGGGATGCTGCCGCTCACCGGAACAACAGACGGCGCTCACATGCGGCACAACCTTGACATCTTTGATTTCACCTTGACTCGCGACGAGACCGGGACCCTGCTTGCGCTTGCCGGATCCCGCTAGCCCGCGGTGCAGCAACCGACGACGTTCGAGCTTGTCGTCAATCTCAAGACCGCCAAGGCGCTCGGCCTGACGATCCGGCTGCGGCTCATACGGTTCACGCCCACGCGCTTCGCCTTCGAGATCGCCAGGAAGGTCCATCAGTACATCGAGGTGACCTACGACTTGGACGCGAAGCGGTTCGATGAGGTGCAGCGCATTGTTCGCATCATTTTTGGCGTGCAAAGCTGAGGCGAAGCCATCGAGCCCGGCCGTGTCGACACTTGGCCGCGGATCATCGTGGCGATCGAGACAATGAGCCGCCGGCCGGACGGGGTGTGTCCTCGATGAAGCGGCCCATCGCGACGCGCTTGGTTTGGTCGAGGGCGCCTCTCGCGCCGGGGATTGGGGCTGTTCGCGATCTCGTTGTACTAAAGTCGTCGAATTCCTCGCGACCGATCTGTCCGATTACGTGCGATAATTATCTATCCGCCGGTGCTGAGGGCCCATACGATTTTGAAACAAATCGTGTGGTAACCCCATCATCATACGAACCAACGCTCGACACCGGCCCTGACGCGGAGCACTACCGAAACGCGAATTCCTGGTAACCGCCTTTGGCGACCTCGTCGGTCGTCCGCCGGAAATGCGCGCCGTTGCCATTGTAGCCCAGAACGCGGCGCACGGTCCGACCTGCAACGTTGCGATTGACGCCATTCTGCCAAGAATCGACCTTGAACAACAGCAATGCTTCGCCCGCCTGGATCACTATCCACGTCCACTCGTCCACTTTTTCCGGCCGGGTCTCCACATGCGTGTTGTTGTGCTGTTGCATGAACTGCAGCAGACCCGCCTGGAATTCGACGCTGTGTGAGATGGCCTGAGTAATATTGCCGCGCGCGGTGTGCGGGCCGAGCACCATCAGCATGTTGGGGAAGCCTTCCGCGAGCATGCCGAGATAAGTGCGCGGGGTTTCGGCCCAGGCATCTTTGAGCCGGAGGCCGTTCTCGCCGCGGATATCGATACGGTCGTAGGCGCCGGTCACGCCGTCGAAGCCCGTGGCATAGATCAGGATATCGAATTCGTGTTCCTGCCGCGTGGTTTTGATGCCCTGCGGTGTGATGCACTCGATCGGCTCATCCACGAGGGTATCGATCAGCGTCACGTTATCGCGGTTGTAAGTTTCGAAATAGCCGCTTTCCAAGGGCACCCGGCGCGTGCCGAAGCCGTGATCTTTGGGGATCAGCTTGTCCGCCACTTTCGGATCCCTCACGCGCTGGCGGATCTTTTTGGCGATGTAGGCGCTGATCGCGGCGTGGCTTCTTCGTTGGTCAGGATGTCGCGGAAGTTGCCCATCCAGATGCCAAAGCCGGGCTCGCCGTAAAGCTTCTCCCAAAAGGCCTCGCGCTCCTCGGGCGGCACGTTCAGGGTCTTGCGGGGATCAGACTGATGAATGAACCAGCTCGGCGTCGTCGCGCAGTGCGCGTAAATCTCGTCGTAGCGAGATTTGATTTCCTCCATCTCCTCCTTGCTTATTTTGGAGTTGTGCAAGGGCGCCGCCCAGTTGGGGCGGCGCTGAAAAACAGTGAGGTGCTTCGACTGTTTGGCGATCTCCGGGATCGCCTGAATGGCGGTCGCACCGGTGCCGATGATGCCGACGCGCTTGCCGGCGAAGTCCACCGGCGTGTGCGGCCACCGCGCGGGGTGATAGGCAGGCCCCCCGAAACTGTCCCGGCCCGGAATGGCCGGCAGCGTATAGGCCGAGAGGATGCCAATGGCGGTGAACAGGAACCGCGATTTTGCCTGCTGACCGCTTTCCAGTGTCACGTTCCACTGGTTCGCCGCCTCATCCCAATGCGCGGCCGTGACCGTGCTGCGGAACTGTATATCTCGACGTAGGTCGAACTTGTCGGCGACGTAATATAGGTATTCCAGCGTGTCGGGCTGGGGAGAGAAGTGCTCCTTCCAGTCCCATTCCCGCATCAGCTCCTTGGAAAAGGAGTAGCCGTAGGTCCAGCTTTCGGAATCGAAGCGCGCGCCGGGATAGCGGTTCCAGTACCAGGTGCCGCCGACATTCGTGCCGGCCTCGAAAACCCGCACGGTCATGCCCAGTTCGCGCAGTCGATAGAGCATATACATGCCGGAAATCCCGGCGCCGATGACGATCGCGTCGTATTCCGCGACCTGATCCCGGACGGACCGTTCGGTAATGATCAAGGTGTCTGGCATAAGTCTTTCCTTTTCCCCGTCCGAAGTACACGAGCGGATTGCGCGGCGCCTCCTGCTGACCGAGAGCCCTGGATTTGAGCGCTCGTTAAGCGACCATCGCTTTCCCGGGAGGGGTGGACAAGGCGAATTAGGGCAGGGCTGCCCCCGGCATAGACAGAGGGGTCGTCGTCTTTCCGCAACAGCCATTCCCGCGATCCGCGTGCAGCTGGTAAGAAAACTCGGCGAGGACGTTGCCGACCCCGACGGTAGACGCGCTTTGCCGTACCCATCCATTGCGTGATTGCCCGCGACCGACACGACATTTAAGCCACTTCAGCAGCTTGCGATCGATCAGCTCAAAGCATCCGTCATGGTTGACCGCACCTTGCGCTTCATCGCTTCGATCGCCGCGGGGAACGCGCCATGCCGGCACGCGGCACCCCAATTCGCCGGCCATCGGCGCTTTTCTAGAGACGCGGAGAGAATGGGTCCGTATCAGAACCCGAGGAAGACCACCCTCACCCTCTCATAACAGGGCCACAATGCTCGGCAGGTGAGCGCTGTGCCTTCGATTTCTGCGGGGACAACGGTTGTAGCTTCGTTGTCGCCCCGCATAAGGGAGCGTCGAGACTTGGTAGGAGTTGCGAACAAAACGAGAAAGATGGTTGATTGGTTTGACCTGCTACAGACTGATTTGCCACCAATGACCGTCACCTATCTCGAGACCCTCAATCGCGAACAGCGACGAGCCGTCGAGCATGGCGTCCTGAAGAAGAACGCGGCGCCAGGGACCGCCCTCCTGGTCATCGCCGGCGCGGGCTCCGGGAAGACCAACACCGTGGCCCACCGGGTCGCCCATCTGATCGTCAACGGGGCCGATCCCCGCCGGATCCTGCTGATGACCTTTTCGCGCCGCGCCGCGGCCCAGATGACCCGCCGCGTGGAGCGTATCGCACGACAGGTTATGGGCAGCAGCGCGGGCGTTATGACCGAAGCGCTGACCTGGGCTGGAACGTTCCACGGTATCGGCGCTCGGCTTCTGCGCGAATATGCTGACCAGATCGGGATCGCCCCCGCTTTCACCATACACGACCGTGAGGACTCGGCCGACTTGATGAACTTGGTTCGGCATGAGCGTCGCCTCTCAAAGACGGAAAGCGGCTTTCCGACAAAGGGGACATGCCTCGCGATCTATTCCCGTTGCATCAATGCCGAACTTGCGATCGAAGAAGTCGTAGGCATGACTTTCCCGTGGTGCTCCACCTGGGCGGCCGAGCTGAAGGAGTTGTTCGCGGCCTATGTCGATGCCAAGCAGCGTCAGAACGTGCTCGATTATGACGACCTCTTGCTCTACTGGGCTCAGACGCTCAGCGATCCGGGCCTCGCCGACGAGATCGGCGACGGCTTCGACCATGTCCTCGTCGATGAGTACCAAGACACAAACCGGCTCCAGGCTGCGATCATTTTGGCGCTCAAGCCCGGCGGACGCGGGCTGACCGTCGTCGGCGATGACGCCCAGTCGATTTACTCGTTCCGTGCCGCGAATGTCCGCAACATCCTCGACTTCCCCGCACAGTTTAGCCCGGCAGAGATCATAACGCTGGAGCGCAACTATCGCTCGACCCAGGCAATCCTCGCGGCGGCAAATGGCGTGATCAGTCTGGCAGCTGAGCGCTTCACCAAGAACCTTTGGACCGACCGAAATTCCGGCGTACGACCGCGGCTCGTCAGCGTGCGCGACGAAGCCGATCAGGCGCGCTACATCGTGGAGCGTGTCCTGGAAAATCGGGAGAGCGGGTCGACGCTGAAGCAGCAAGCGGTCCTGTTCCGCGCGTCGCATCATTGCGGACCGCTCGAAGTCGAGCTGACGAAGCGGAATATCCCATTCGTTAAATACGGCGGTCTCAAATTCCTCGACACCGCGCACATCAGAGACATCCTGGCGCTGCTGCGTTTTGTTGAAAACCCGCGTGACGGGATCGCCGGATTCCGCCTGATGCAGCTCACCTCGGGAATCGGACCGGCATCAGCGCGGGAAGTACTCGATCACATGATGGGGGCGGCTGATCCGATCCGAGCCCTGCTCCATATGCCTTCACCTTCCCGCGCCGGCGACGACTGGGGGACGTTTGTCGAGACGGTCGCCAGCCTGCGCGTGGGACGGAGCGGCTGGCCGGCTGAACTCGTCTGTGCCCGTCTATGGTACGAGCCGCATCTTGAACGCCTCCATGAGGACGCCATCACGCGGCGCGCCGATCTGATCCAGCTCGAACAGATCGCGAGTGGGTATCCCTCGCGAGAACGGTTTCTGACCGAGCTCACGCTCGATCCGCCGGACGCGACCAGCGACCAGTCCGGGGTGCCGCTGCTCGACGAGGGTTATCTGGTTCTTTCGACCATTCACTCGGCCAAGGGCCAGGAATGGAAATCGGTCTTCGTCCTGAACGTCGTCGATGGCTGCATTCCCTCTGACCTCGGTGCCGGCACCTCGGCCGAGATAGAGGAGGAGCGGCGCCTCCTCTATGTCGCGATGACGCGTGCCAGGGACGATCTGCACCTCGTGGTTCCGCAGCGCTTCTTCACCCAAGGCCAGAACGCGCAAGGGGACCACCATGTCTATGCTCCGCGCAGCCGTTTCATTCCTGACGAGCTGCTCGGACTCTTCGAGAGGATGGCGTGGCCAGAAGTCGACCCTGAATTGGCGGCCAGAGGCGCGAGCCAAGGGGTACGGGTCAATGTCGCGGCTCGCATGCGCGGCATGTGGCGCCGAGGATCAAATCGCCACCATGGTGCGGCCAACCGGCACAAATGCCTCGACCGAGGCCCTGCCTGGCTTGGTGGAGCGCGTCACGTTCCACAACGAGGAGAACGGGTTTTGCGTGCCGCGGGTCAAGGCGCGCGGCCAGCGCGAGCTGATCACCGTCCTTGGCCATGCGGCGATGATCTCGGCCGGCGAGTTCGTCCAGGCGAGCGGCGCCTGGGTCAACGACCGCACTCACGGTGTTCAGTTCAGGGCTTCGTTCCTCAAGGCGATGCCACCCACGACGACCGAGGGCATCGAAAAATATCTCGGGTCCGGCATGATTCGCGGCATCGGCCCGGTTTACGCCAAGAAGCTGGTGCGCGCCTTCGGCCAAGCCGTGTTCGACGTGATCGAGCAGGAGGCGCCGCGCCTGCGCGAGGTAACCGGGATCGGCCCGAAGCGGGCGGAGCGGATCATCGCCGGCTGGGCCGAGCAGAAGGTGATCCGCGAGATCATGCTGTTCCTGCACAGCAACGGCGTCAGCACCTCGCGCTCGGTCCGCATCTACAAGACCTACGGTGCCGACGCAGTCCAGCTCATCTCGGAGAACCCTTACCGATTGGCCCGCGACATCCGCGGCATCGGCTTCCGCACCGCCGATCAGATCGCGGCCAAGCTCGGCATCGAGAAGACCGCGCTGATCCGCGTGCGTGCGGGATCGCCTACGCGCTCACCGAGGCGATGGACGAGGGGCATTGCGGGCTACCGGCCGATGAGCTCGTCTCGCTCACTCAAACACTGCTCGAAGTGCCACCCGAGCTCGTGGACATTGCCCTTGGTCTTGAGCTCGAAGGTGGTGCGGTAATCGGCGATGACCTCGAGGGCCGCCGTTGCATCTTCCTCGCCGGGCTCTATCGGGCTGAGCGGGAGATCGCCGAAAAGCTCAAGGCGCTGGCGACTGGAAAACCGCCCTGGCCTGCGATCGGTGCCGACAAGGCGATCCCGTGGGTCGAGCAGCGGACGAAGCTGATGCTTGCCGATAGCCAACAAGAGGCGGTCCGCGTCGCTCTCGTTTCCAAGGTGCTGGTGATCACGGGCGGGCCCGGCGTTGGAAAGACGACCCTGGTCAACTCCCTCAAAATCCTCCTCGCGAAGACCGTCGCCATCTCGCTCTGCGCTCCCACCGGCCGTGCCGCCAAGCGCCTGTCTGAGAGCACCGGGCTCGAAGCGAAGACGATCCATCGCCTGCTCGAAACCGATCCGAGGACCGGCAGCTTTCGGCGCAACGAGGAGGCGCCGCTCGACTGTGATCTGCTGGTCGTCGACGAGGTCTCGATGGTCGACGTCCCACTGATGCGCGCTGTGTTCCGCGCCCTGCCGACCCGGGCGGCGCTGCTGCTCGTCGGCGATGTCGATCAGCTCCCTTCCGTGGGGCCGGGGCAGGTCCTAGCCGACATCATTGCCTTGGGTGCCGTGCCGGTCGTGCGTTTGAGCGAGATCTTCCGGCAGGCCGCCGAGAGCCGCATCATCACCAACGCGCATCGCATCAACCAGGGCCTGATGCCTGACCTCGCCCCGGTTGAGGGCGGCGACTTCTACTTCGTCGATGCAATGGACCCCGAGGAGGGGGTGCGCAAGCTGGTGGCGATCGTGCAGGAGCGGATCCCCAAGCGCTTCGGGCTCGACCCGATACGCGACATCCAGGTGCTCTGCCCTATGAACCGTGGCGGCCTCGGGGCACGCTCGCTCAATATCGAGCTGCAGAACGCGCTGAACCCGCCGGGCGAGATCCGCATCGAGCGGTTCGGCTGGACCTTCTGTGCCGGCGACAAGGTCATGCAGATCGAGAACGACTACGACAAGGACGTCTACAACGGCGACCTCGGCATCGTGTCGCGCATCGACATGGAGGAGAGCGACCTCACGGTCGATTTCGACGGTCGGGAAGTGATCTACGGCTTCGCGGAGCTGGACGAGCTGGTCCTTGCCTACGCCACGACGATCCACAAGAGCCAGGGCTCGGAGTACCCGGCAGTGGTGATCCCGCTCACGACGCAGCACTATGTCATGCTGCAACGGAACCTCGTGTACACGGGGGTGACGCGCGGCAAACGGCTCGTGGTGCTGGTTGGACAGCGCAAGGCGCTTGCGATCGCGGTGAAGGGCGGGCAGACGAGGTGGCGATGGTCGAAACTGCGGGAGTGGCTCGCAGCTCGCGCGTAATTCGCCAAAACGCCGCTGCAATCCCTGAGCCGCGCCGGTAGCTCGTGCTGGAGGTCCTCGGAGGCTGGAAGGCTAGCGAGCCGATGATCCGCCGCCCGGAAGGGCTGGATAGATACCAATAGTGATGCATCAGCAGCCAGGGGCAGGACGCATGCGCAGGTTCTTCGGGTCGACGGGTTCTGTCAGTCGCGTCACTGTCGAGAGCCGCGCCCTTCAAAGCAATATGCTGGGTGATCCATCCGTACGCTTGGTCGACATCTACGTCCCGGCCGGGCATGACGGACCAGGACTTCCCCTACTCGTGGATCTAGTCGGCTTCACCAGCAGCGGCCTGTCTCAGACGAATTGGGTCGGCTTCCGCGAGAACCTGCCGGAACGGCTCGACCGGCTAATCGGGGAACAACGCATGCCTCCGGTCGTCGTCGCCTTTCCCGATTGCTTCACCCGGCTGGGCGGCAACCAATACATCAACTCAGCCTCGATGGGTGCTTGGGAGGACCACCTGCTGCATGAAATGCTGCCGGCAATCGAACAGCGCTTCGGCTGTGGCGGCACCGGGCGCCGCGGCGTGTTCGGCAAGAGCTCCGGCGGGTATGGCGCGATCACCCACGCGCTGCGCCACTCCGACATCTGGGCGGTCGCCGCCTGTCATTCCGGCGATATGGGGTTCGAGGTTTGCTATCTGTCCGACATGCCAGGGGTCCTCCGAGCCCTCGCCGGAGCCGAGAATTCGATCGAGAAATGGTGGGGGCAGCTCGAGTTAGCTCAAAAGTACCCGGAGGGTTCGTTCAAGATGATCAACGCCCTGGCGATGGCGGCCAGCTACGATCCTGATCCTACGCAGTTTCTCGGGATCCGGCTGCCGGTCACACTGGACACTTGCGAGGTGATCGAGGAACGCTGGGCGAATTGGTTGCGGCAAGACCCTGTCGTTGCAATCGAAACCCATGCAAACAATCTCCGCCGGCTGAAGGCGCTCTACATCGATTGCGGCAGGCAGGACCAGTTTAATCTGCTCTATGGCGCCCGCAGGTTCGTGCGGCGGCTGAACGAGCTCGGCATCGCGCATCGCTACGAGGAGTTCCCCGACAACCATTCCGGTGTCGACTACCGGATGGACGAGAGCTTGCCTTTTCTCGCCGAGGCGCTGTCCAGTGATTTAGTCGAAAGCGGACCGGAAGTTGACTGACATCTATGTCGACGGTGATGCGTGCCCGGTGCGCGAGGAAGTCTACCGCGTAGCGGCTCGCCTGCGGCTCAATGTTTTCGTTGTCTCCAATGGCTCGCGACCAATCCGGCCGCCTGGCACCTCGAACGTGAAAATGGTGCTGGTCGGCGATAATGCAGACGCGGCTGATGACTGGATTGCGGAGCACATCTCGGCCGTCGACGTATGCGTCACCTCCGATATACCGCTGGCATCGCGCTGTCTTAAGAAAGGGGCGCGCGTTATCTCCCCCACCGGCAAACAGTGGACGCAAGCGAATATAGGGAACGCGCTCGCAGGTCGTGAGATCGCGAGGCACCTCCGGGAGCTCGGAACAAATACCCGTGGACCCGCTCCACTGACCAACAAGGACCGCTCCAGTTTTCTCAGCGCGCTTGATACGGCCGTGCAAGCGGCATCGCGAGAGGCGGCCCGGAACTGAGCCAATTTCTTCTGAGCACTCGAGCAAGGCCGGAGAAACCCCGACGATCGTGCGCATCTACGAGCTCGCGACTACACTCGGCGTTCGTCATGAGGAACTCGCGCCCTCTGCCGAGGAATAGCGTTCCGTCTAAGCGATACCCCGAAGCCGCTTGGAAATCTTGTCAGGGGCCTGCGATGATACTCCCGGCCTGAACCCAAGGAGGTCGAATGACCAAGGCGATATCGGTCGCGGACACGACCCTGGAGCTGGTGGAACGCGGCCAAGGCCGCCCACTCTTGTTTTTGCACGAGGGCGAAGGGCTCGCGTCGGAGCGGCCGTGGCTTGAACTGCTGTCTCGAAGGTTTCGGGTGATCGCGCCGTGGCATCCGGGATACGGCCATTCTCCCCTGATCGATGGAGGCGGTTCGGTCGACGATCTTGCCTATCTTTACCTCGATCTCGCCGTCCAGCTCGGTCTCACGGACGCTGTTCTGGTTGGCGCCTGTTTCGGCGGCTGGGTGGCGGCAGAGATGATGGTGCGCTCGACAGCGCGGTTCTCTCATCTCGTCCTCGTCGATCCGCTGGGCATTAAAATCGGCGGCCGGGAGGAACGCGATATTGCCGACATGCATGGGCTACCTCGTGCTGAGTACCTGAAGCTGGCCTGGGCCGATCCGGCGAAGGGCGAGATCGATTTCACCCAGCTCTCCGAGGACGAACTTGCGGCCATCGTCCGCGGTCGCGAGGCCTTCGCGCTCTACGGTTGGAAGCCCTACATGCACAATCCGCGGCTGAAGCGCTGGCTGCATCGGATCGACCGGCCGACATTGTTGCTGTGGGGTGCCGAAGACCGCATCGTCACGCCCGCTTATAGCGAGGGCTGGCGTCGAGCAATACCCGGAGCCCGACTGGAGCTGATTCCGCACGCCGGCCATTTCCCGCACTGGGAACAGCCCGAGGCATTTGCCCAGCGTCTTTCGGCCTTTGTCGACAAGAACAGCTAGAGGGAAGAGACCCATGCGCGTCTGGTATTTCTCGGAGATGGCCTACCACCCTGCCTGGGAGCAGGGGTTGAAGCGCGGCTCCCTCAGGGTTGTTCTGCCGAACAGCAACTTCGACCCCAAGGTCGGCCACGGGCTGCTCAATCGCTACCTCGACGAGTTTGCTCTGTGCGACGAGGTCGGCCTCGACATCATGGTCAATGAGCACCACAGCACCTCGACCTGCCTGACCGTCTCGGTCCCGATGGCGCTTGCGATCCTGGCGCGGGAAACCAAGCGGGCAAGGCTTCTGTCCCTCGGCACGCCGATCGCCAATCGGCCTGACCCGGTTCGCGTGGCAGAGGAAATGGCTTGGCTAGACGTATTGTCGGGCGGGCGGCTGGAGATGGGGCTCGTCAAGGGCGCGCCATACGAGATTGCGCCGGCAAACAGCAACCCCGCCAATCTGATGCGGCGCTATTGGGAAGCGCACGATCTGATCCTGAAGGCGATGTCGACGACCGACGGCCCGTTCAACTGGGAAGGCGAGTTCTTTCACTACCGCAACGTCAACATCTGGCCGCGCCCGTACCAGCAGCCGACGCCGCCTGTGTGGATGACGGGGTTGAGCGTGGAGACAGGCCGGATGGCAGCTGAGCGCGGCCACGTGGTTGGAACCTTGCTCTCCTTGTCGGCCGCCGGCCCCATGTTCGCAGCCTATCGCAAACGTGCGCAGGAGCTCGGTTGGACGGCGGGTCCCGACCGTTTCGCCTATGCTGCGGTGATCGGTGTCGGGGAGACCCGTGAGGAGGGCCTGCGCCGCGCCAATCTCGCTGCCGACTATGTTCGGACGTCGCCGGTGGTGGCCGAGCCGTTCACCAACCCGCCCGGTTACAACTCGCTCTCCGCCAACATCGCGATGCTGAAAGCGGGTGGCAGGCGCGGCGGCTTTGTCAGGGACCGGCACGGCAATCCAGTCGAACAGACCACCGCGTCGATCGAGCAGCTGATTGAGAGCGGTACGTGCTTTGCCGGCACCCCGGATGATGTTTACGATCAGATCAAGGCGCTGAGCGACAGTGTCGGCGGTTTCGGCCACTTGTTGATGTTCGGCCAGGGCGGGTTTCTGGATCACAAAGATGCGGTCGCGAACATCACGCTCTTTGCGAAGGAAGTCATGCCGCGTCTGCGCGAACTCAATCCAGAGCTGACCAAAGCCGTCGCGGCGGAATAGCTCCCTTGTTTTTTTGTAGCGTGTTCGGTGCGACTTTAGCGGAATCTCCCATAGAATATTCTTATAGGAGTTTTCGCTGAACTCGCTCCTTGGGCCCGCTGATGACCTGAGCGGTTCGCTTCGCCGCCAACCGGTCCAGCGGGCTTCATGACCCCGCCGTCGATCACGAGGCCGGCACCCGTCAGGTGGCCAAGTACGACCGTCAGCTAGCCCGCAGCTCCCGATCACCGGATCGGCTCGGTGCCGCATCGGTTGCGAAGCCGCCCGCCGTCAGCAATGGCCATCACGACGAGGATCTCGTCTGGGCGGGGTGCATCGGCACCCGACACCGTGATCGTGTCGAAATGCGGGAATGACCAGGGATCGTCCTGTGGCCGAGCGGAACATCGAGGCTCGCACCTGCCGCAACCACCTTCAAGTTCGAGGAGATTACCGCCTTGCCGCCGCCGATCGCCGCCCGCATCGGCTTGCCCAGCATCGGGTGGACGCATGCGCCGCCGTGCTCCATCTCGCCGTTGACGCCGACGAGTGCGCCCTTGCCGTAAGAGACCGCGGGGCCGTCAAGCAGCTTGACCAAAGATCCGGCATCAGCCGTTCACCGAGCATCGCCCACCTTCGAAGCGCGGGCCGCGTCCGGTGCTTGTCGCGTCCCTTATGCGCGGAGCCAAAGCCGACTGGTGGGTCCACCGATGCCGCCGACCGGATCTGACTCTGTTGGTGTGGACGGCCGCCGACGGCATCAAGGGTGCCAGAATGAGATCGCTGAGATCTCAGACAAAGGAGGCCGTCCGTGGAACAGATTAGCCGAATTGGTATGGACACATCGAAACACATCTTCCAGCTTCACGGGGTGAACGCCGCCGAGGAGCCGGTCCTGCGGAAGAACTGCGACGCAAGCAGATGTTCGCGTTCCTCGAGCGGCTTGCGCCGACGGTGATCGCGATCGAAGCCTGCGGTGCAAGCCACCATTGTGCGCGGCTGCTGCAATCGTTCGGGCATTCGGTGAAGTTGATCGCGCCGCAGCTGGTCAAGCCGTACATCAAGCGCGGCAAGAACGATGCGGCGGACGCGGAAGCGCTTTGCGAGGCGATGAGCGGGCCGGGGATGCGCTTCGTGCCGGTGAAGACGACGGAGCAGCAAGCGGCCTTGATGCTGGTTGGCGTACGTGACCGGCTGATCCGCAATCGCACGCAGTTGAGCAACGCCATCCGTGGCTATGCCGGCGAGTTCGGCCTAACCGCCGCCAAGGGGAAGGCGCACCTCGATCCTCTGCTCGAGCGCATCCAAGCCGATGAGAACCTGCCCGCCTTGGCTCGGGAGCTGTTCGCGGCCCAGGCCAAGGAGTATGCGCAACTGCAGGCGCAAATCGACCAGGTCGACGCCAGGCTCATGGCTTGGCATCGCGCCGATGAATGCAGCCGACGGCTGACCAGGATCCCCGGCGTCGGCCCGATCGGCGCGGTGCTGCTGACAATGAAGACCCCGGAGCCTGAGCTGTTCCGATCCGGACGCCAGTTCGCGGCCTGGATCGGCTTGACGCCGAAAGATCATTCGACCGCGGGCAAGGTCAGGCTCGGCGGCATCACGCGCGCCGGAGATGAAGGACTGCGCAGCGTGCTGGTGGTCGGAGCGACCACCGTGATCCAGCATGCTCAGCGCGGCGGAAGGCCGTCAGCTTGGCTGACCCAGCTCCTCAAACGCAAGCCGCCGAAGTTGGCCGCCGTGGCACTGGCCAACAAAGCCTGCCCCGGCGAAGGCCGGGGACGGCGCGCATCGCCTGGAAACTGATGGTTACCGGGGAAAACTACGCCGCACAAGCTGCGCCCGCCGCGTTGGCAGGCGCCGGCTAGAGATCAGCCCGACACGGGAGCAACTGCAACCGTGCTGAGCCGATGCCAGAACTTGCGAGAATGAGCAGATGGTGTTGATCAATCGATCCCCGACGAGAGAAATTCCGCATTTTCCAGTGGCCCCTGAGGTCGCGATTCTGTTTGGAGCTCTTGTCGCGGAACCCATCTTGGCCAGCGTTCATGTGCGAGCGCACCAACGGGCCGGACATATGGACGCAAGCGATCTGATCAAAGCACTGCAAAACACCTTGCAAGGAGGGGGCCGTCCACATATGGAAAATCGAGTTGGGCGATCGTTCCGAGCATTTCTGTGGTTGGACCCTTGCGGCTGATACGGGTGTCCTGTCGCGGCGGATAGGCGCCCACAACGAGGAAGTCGTCGCTGGCGTCGATCCGACAGTGGCCGGTCCCGGCGGGGAGCAATGCGACATCGCCAGCGTTCACCTGCACCTCGTGCCCTCCTGGTCCGCCTAACAACAGCCGCGCCGAGCCTGCTGCAAAGCCAAGGACCGCGTGCGCCGCCGGATGGTAATGATGAAAGCCACATACGCCGTTTCGCCACGCCGGCGGCCAGCCATTGCCTCGAAACATACGTTCGAAGCATGACGCCATTTCTTCCGGCGTGGTTGGAGGCACTACGCCGCGATACAGTAGGATCGGAAGGCGGGGGTTGTTCGGCACCCAGTCGTTGCGCTCGAGCAGCAGGGCTTCAGGTATCATAACTCGGCTCCTCAAGTTGCCTTCGCCGTCTGGCCGGCGATCGTATACTCGCGCGTCGTGATAACCTTGCGAATTTGACCATCGCCTCCTCCTTTAGGTGCGCAGCGCCCACCTTATCGCCGCTCGTCGGCGACGAGGCTGGTGGATCTGGTGGATGTAGTGGACCTGTTTCTGGTCAATACATAGAGACTGTCAGAAACATCCCCCACCGTGACACTTCATAGGAAGCGGCCGGAAGGAGATCCACCTGACCCGCTACATCCACCAATAAAGGAGTTCCCTGTGACAGAACCAGAATGGTACCGGGTCAACCGTGCAAATTGGGACGAGCGCGTCGGTGTCCATCTCGGTTCCCGCGGTTATGATCTCTCCGATCTCAGGGCCGGGCGTGGGCGCCTGAATGCGATCGAAGAAGCAGAGCTTCACCCCGTTGCTGGCAAGCGCGTCCTTCATCTGCAATGCCACTTCGGTGCCGATACCCTCGCGCTGGCGCAGCGCGGTGCCAAGGTGGTTGGCTTGGACTTCTCGGGCCCGGCGATCGACGCGGCGCGTGTCCTGGCTAGTGAACTCGGCCTTGCCGACCATGCCCATTTCGTGCAGGCAGACGTCTACGACGCTTTGAAAGCGGTCCCAGAACCGCACGATTTCGACCTCGTCTTTGTTACCTGGGGTGCCATTACTTGGCTGCCGAACATCGAGCCGTGGACCGCGATCGTCGCTGCCATGCTCAGGCCAGGCGGGTCGCTCTACCTGGCTGACGGGGCCACCCCGTAGCCTATGTGTTCGACGATGCGACGCGCTCCTCCGCCGCGATGCCGGGCCTCTTTGCGCCTTACTTCTCGCGCCGGCCCGTGGTGTCCGAGGATCCCAGGGATTACGTCGACCCCGAGGCGCGGCTCGCCAACGCCAAGACTTATACCTGGATCCACCCGCTCGGTGATCTCGTGACCAGTCTAATCGCGTCCGGCCTCGATCTCGATTGGTTACACGAGCACGATGCCGTCACTTGGAAGATGTTCGAAACTATGGTGAAGGACAGCGCCGGATTGTATCGCTGGCCCGATAGGCCTTGGTTGCCGCTGGCCTTTTCACTCGCCGCAACTCGCCGTTCGGCGAAGAGCCTTTTGCCGCTGGAAAAGCCTCGATTCGACCGATCGAGGCCGACGATCTAACATCGAGCCGATCTTGCGAGTGGAGGACGGGAATGGCCGTAGCAAAACGAGAGCTCGGGCGGACGGGACTGCAGGTCACGACCTTGGGATACGGAGCGATGGAGCTGCGTGGGGCTCCCCGTGCCCGCGACATCACCGAGGCTCAAGCCGAAACCATCCTCAACAAGGCGCTCGACGCCGGCATCAATTACATCGACACCTCGATCGACTACGGGCTGAGCGAGGAGCGGATCGGCCGCTACATCTCGCATCGACGCGCTGAATATTATCTGGCCAGCAAATGCGGCTGTCTGGTCGGCGCACCACCATCACCGCGCGGCCAGAGGGGGCAACACGTCTTCACCCGCAACAACGTTATTGCCGGGGTCGAACAAAGTCTTGTCAGGATGAAGACCGACTATCTCGACGTGGTGCAGTTCCACTCCTCGCCCTCACGGCAGACCCTGGGGGAGCACGGCGCGCTAGACGCACTCCTGGAGCTCAGAGAGGCCGGCAAGGTGCGGTTCATCGGCATGTCGGGCACCTTGCCCCATCTGATCGACCATATTGCCATGGGTGTTTTCGATGTCTTTCAGATCCCGTACTCGGCGGTCGAGCGCGAACACGAGGCGGCGATCACCACTGCCGCTCAGAAGGGCGCGGGCATCGTCATTCGGGGTGGTGCCGCAAAGGGAGCACCAACCGAGGGGAAGCAGGCAGGGCCCCAGTGGGAACGCTGGCGCAGCGCCCATTTCGATGACTTGCTCGACGACATGACCCCGATGGAGTTCATTCTCCGGTTCACTTTCTCGAACCCGGACCTGGACACGACGATCGTTGGCACGATCAACCCGGCGCACCTGCAGACCAACCTCGACATCCTGCAGCAAGGGCCGTTACCGCCAGACCTCTACGAGGAGGCGAAGAAACGTCTGGCTGCTGCCGGCTCGGCGCCAGAAGCGGGTGGGGGGTGATCGACCGGTTATTATTCCGAGGGCACCCTGTCGGGAACAGCCGCGCCGCAGGCAAGCGTCTCATCACGGAAGGCCAATTGCCAGTTCCGAGCAACGATAAGCTGCGCACAATTCAGGAATTGAGCTCCATCCAGATAAGCCCCGGCGAGATCGGCGCCATCCAATGCCGCTTTGAAGAAGTTCGTACCCTCCAGACGGGCACCTGACAAATTCGCATCACAGAGGTTCGTTCCCCTGAGATCCGCACCGCGAAGATCCGTCCGAGAAAGATCGAACCCGGTCAAATCCAGCCCTCGTAGGCCTGCCCGAGATAAGTCCGGCACCTCGTCGTGCTCTGCCCGCCACGCATTCTACACCGTAGCACCGCGACCAAGCTCGGCGACGTGCTCATCCTTTGGCATCCTCCGCTCCTTTCAAATCGTTGGGCAGCTTGGTTCCACTACTGAGGCGCGCCAGCTCTAGCTGAGCCCCCGTGAGCCCTTCGGCGTTGTACAGGTTGGCGTCAGACAGGTCCGCACCATCGAGCTTTGCCAAGCGCAGATACGCGCCACGCAAATCGGCGGCCCGCAGCGAAGCTCCAACCAGGAACGCGCCGCCTAGTCGTGCATCGCGGAGGTCAGCTTCGTCGAGCCGCGCATCACGAAATCCGGCCCCACGTAAATTCGCCTTTTGCAGTTCAGCCCGCGTGAGCACAGCGCCATCGAGCTGGGTCCCGCTCATGTCAGCCTCATGCAGACAGGCGCCTTGCAGCAGCGCCTTGGCCATCAGCGCGAACTCCATATCTGCTTTGACGAGACAGGCGTTCTTGAGGCTTGCCGAAACAAGGTTTGCCCCGCTCAGCCGGGCGCCGGTTAGATCAGCCCTGTCGAAAAGTCCCTCCTCCGCTATCGCGCCGATCAGATTTGCCCTCTGCAGATGAGCTGCTGTGAAGCCTGCGCCCTTGAGGATGGCGCGGTCCATCTTGATCCCGCGCAGATTGAGCCCCGAAAAGTCTTGCCCCGAGAGATCGGCCGATGCGAAGTTCGCTCGGTGGCCTTCGTGATATTCCGTCTCCAGATAAAGCCGGTGCTCCGCCAGCATCTGCTCGATCTCGTCGCGCGACAGCACGCGAACAGGTGGCCGGGCGGACAAGTCGGCCAGTCCGGCAAAGGGCGATCGCGGCAGGTCCGAGTCTGACATCCTAAGATCTTACTCCGAATGTTGGAGGACTACACCGAGGTCACTGCGTGCGCGACAGCAAGTCCACGACTGTCAGGTCGAGCTACAGCCGGCTTGGCACCCCCACAGGCCTGACCGGCCGGCGACATCCAGCGCAGGGCTGTCCCCGTAGGGGTGAACCGGTTGGACATTGGAAATGGTGTATTCGTTGATTTTTAGAGGGCTGCTGGACATCATGTCCAACTGACGTGCTGGAAATTCGAAGAAGCGAGGGAAGCCGCCGTTTGCAATGTCCAAGGCTATTTTGATGGACATGAAGGCCGGCTCGATCGTTGCTCGGCCCGAGTGGCCCGTTGGCGTGTTGAGGCAAGCTGAGACAAGGCGGGCTGACACCGGGCAAAGCGCCATCCCGCAGCCTTCCTCCACCTACTGGTGGTGTAGCACCACCCGCCCCCGCACTTTCCCGCCGCTCTTCAAGTCGCTCAGCGCCGCGCTGGCCTGGTGGGCCGGCCGCGTCTCGATCGGGATCGGCGGGACCTTGCCAGCCTGGACGAGGGCGAGGAGTTCCCGAAGATCGTCGAGGGTGCCAACGTAGGAGCCCTCGATCGTCATCATCTTGAACGGGAAGAGCACGGTCGAGATCGGGTGGGCTCCACCGTAGAGCCCGACCATAACGAGCTTGCCGCCCTTGCGTAAGATGTTGACGCCAAACCCCATCGTCTTTGGTGAGCCAACGAAGTCGATCGCCGCAGCAGCACCGCCGCCGGTTGCTTCCATTACTTGTTTGACGGCGTCGGCGGCTGCGTTGTCGATGGTTGCGACGGCGCCCATCTGGCGGGCATGCGCACGCTTCTGCGCGTCGATGTCGGCAACGATCACCTTGCCTGCGACCGCGGCCGGCGCGATGTGCACCGCACTGCCGCCAACGCCGCCCGCACCGATGATCACCAGGTGGTCGTCGGTGCCCAAATGGCCGCGCGTCTTTTTGAGCGCCGAGAAGGCGGTGATGCCGGAGCAGGTGTAGGTCGCAGCGAGCCCCTGCGGCACGCCTTCATGCGGCAGCAGGTAGCGGGCGTGCGGCACAATAACGTGCGTGCTATAGCCGCCGGCGCGTCTCGTGCCGAGGGTACGCGGACTGAGGCAGAGCAGTTCCTCGCCCTTCCGGCACACCGCGCATTCGCCGCAGCCGATCCACGGATAAGCCACCACCTTGTCGCCGACTTTCACACCCGAGGCCTGCGGCCCAAGCGCCACCACCTCGCCCGCTATTTCGTGCCCCATCGTGAACGGCAGGCGTACGCCGCGTGATTTCGAGCGAGATCTGCCGGCCGTCGCCCAAATCGAAGAACCCGTCCCAGATGTGCACGTCGCTGTGGCACACACCGGCCGCCTCGACGCGCAGCAACACCTCCTCGCCCGCGGGCTCGGGGTCGGGGTACTCCCGCTCTTCCAGCGGCTTTCCCCATTCGATGATCTGCATCGCACGCATGCCGGCGCCTCCATTCCCACAAACCCAGTGATTTAAGCGTCTCCGCGGCTTTTAGCCTAACACTGGGCAGTCACCAGCCACTCCATCCGCGTTGGAGTTGCACGTCCCATGGTCTTGCACAGGGTCTTGGTATGAGCATACGTGTCGCGCGTGGCGGGGCGCAATCGATGCTGCGCAGCGCGGGTCGTGGCCCGCTCGAGATAGGAGCCAGATTACTCAAGGACGAGCCTCGCATCCGAGCGGCGACTGCTGCCGATGTCCCTGGCATCACGGAGATCGTGGACGAGGCCTATCGACACTACGTCGCTCGCATGGGCAAGCCGCCGCGGCCGATGCTCGACGACTATGCGGTGCGCGTCTCGGAGGGCGTGGTACGGGTGCTCGAGGAGGGGGCTGCCATCGTCGGTATCATCGTGCTCGTTGCCCACGACGAGCTACCTGCTCCTCGACAATATTGCCATCTCTCCCGCTCGCCAGGGCTTAGGATTGGGCCGGCAGCTGCTCGCATTCGCGGAGGCCGAGGCATTGCGGCGCGGGGGCTATGCCGAAATCCAACTCTACACGCATCAAACGATGGTGGAAAATCAACGCCGCTACGCTTCAATCGGTTATGAAGAGACAGGACGCGGCACGGAGGCCGGCTATGACCGCGTTTTCATGCGCAAGCAGCTTCGCCGATAACGACTTCGTCAGGCAGCTCTGAGAGGTACCATGAAGACTGATTCAAGCGACCCCAACCGACATTGACGCGCTGACTACGGCCAACCACGACTACATCCATTCGGTTCAGCACGGCGATGTGCAGCGCTTCGACGAGAGCCTGGCCGAGGAGTTCCTGTGCTCGAACCCTGACGGATCATTGGTCGATCGAGGTGCCACTTCGATCCGTGTCACGTCGTGGCTGGCGGCCGCATAATGTTCTGTATGGATATCGGCGAGTGCGCCGTGTGCCCGGCTTTGGAGACGCAGGCCTCGCTATGATTGGATGTTCCCAAATATCCAATTGTAAGTCGTGCGAACGGCCCCGGAAGAACAGGCCTTTGGACCTATACGACGATTGAACGTGCCGAATACAACCTGCATCGACGAGTTCGGTCTCGTTGCCAGCGGCATGAATGCTGCCCGGTACAGTTCAATTTGCCCATAGTCCACAACTGCTCCACTCAACCGGACTGGAGCCGATTGGACGATTGCTTCACTACGGCCCTCGGTAAAAAGCGGCAGATATCGCCCGGGGAGTTGCCTGGTTATTGGAACGCCGCGGATCGGCTCCTCGGGCAATTCAAGCAGGTGGGCAAATCTCGAGCCATAAATGAGGAAAGCGGGTTCGCCCGCGACCGGGTCGTCACAGATCACGAATCGGTGGCTCCAAGCGCCGCCGATCATCTGGGAAAAATCGAACGCCGTGAGCGGTGGAAGCCCGCCAAATTCGGATGCCTTCTGGTGCCAAAACGTGATCGCCAGCTCGGTGTCGCGAAGTTCGCCGGCCAGCCCGGGTTCCGGTCTCCCAGCATCGGGCATACGATCAGGATCGGCATGGGGGTGGGCGGCAGATCGGTTGTATTCTGTCATGGACCGAACCCAGACGAGGTTACTACGGGTTCACAGCAAACCGTATCGCTATGAATTTTCCTTCAACGAACGGTAGGTTGCCTCTTCGCCATGCGGACGTCGACGGCCTGGGTGGCATTGACAGGCCATCATCGGGTGAGCCCCGGTGACACGGAACCGGGCGATCGCCGTGCACCGCTTGCATCCGGTGATCGATCGGACCTTCCCGTTCGTAGAGACCAAGGCGGCGTACCGCCATTCTGGGGAGAGGTCATTTCGCCAAGGTCGACATAGCGCAGGACTGAAGCTGGTAATCTCGGTGGCCACGTTTCGGTTGTGTGTAATCGGGGCCGCGTGTCATGGAAGATTCCAAGTATTCTGAGGATGTCGATCCAGAGTCCGGGTGCAGGCTGCCGCTGCCAGTTCGCGACCAACTGGATGGTGCAGGGAAGCGGATCTATGACAGCCTCGCCGACCCCGACGGCGGCCGATCAGGGGTCTGCGGGCCCCGGTGGCATCCTGCTGCACAGCCCCGAACTCTCGCGACATACCCGGCTGCTCAACCTCTATCTGCGACACGAGGCGGGGCTTGGAGGACGCGTTCGCGAACTGGCCATTCTCACCACCGCGCGTGAGCTCGACAGCCAGTTCGAATGGGCGGCGCACGAACCGGAGGCACTCAGCGAGGGCATTTCGCCAGAGATCATCGAGGTTATCAAGCATCGCAGAGACACGAACGGCCTGGACGAGGCCGACGCGATCGTCATCGACCTCGACCGCGAGATTTTCGGTGCGAGGAAGGTGGCCTCGGCGACCTTCGCTCGGGCATTACCGCAGTTCGGCCGCCGCGCCTTGGTCGATCTCGTCGCCCTAATGGGCAACTACGCCGGCACGGCAGCACTTCTCACCGCCTTCGACATGCAGCTCGATCCGGGTGAGGAGCCGCCCCTGCCAACACTATGAGCCCGCCCGCTGCGCCCCGCACGGATCTCACTCGCTGGGTAGTTCTCGAAGGATCGCACGCTTTTGGCGTACTCCTCTTTTATCGGGTTTGAACTCCCAGCCCGCCAGTTCGTAGCGCCTGCGCTTTACCTGCCTGCGGCGGGCGGCGCGGCCGATCACCCGAGTATCAGGTTCCATCCGGGGTGTCTTTGCCGAGCCCTCGAGCAAGCGCTGACGTTGCGCCGCCTCGTCCGTTCCCAAGTAGGTGTAGCCGGACTTGTGGCTTATCGGAGCGATCATACTGGCGCGGCGCTCAATTTCTGCAGCTGCTTCCTTTTTGCCGCATTCGAGGCAGCAGTCGAAACCAAGCCTTGCCCGGGCTTCGGAAAACTCGTTTCCGCACCGACAATACGGCATTAGGGTCCTCCCTCGACTTCGGTCCGATCCAGCAGATAAGCAGCGCGAGCGTGACCTGGGCGGCTCATGATCCGCTCTATTTCGTCGACAGTAACTGCATAGAGTTCTGCGACTTCCGCCCGCGTCATCCCGTAGCTCGTCAAGGCGCGGACGCGACCGTGCTGGGAAGCGGGTATCTCGAGGGTCTCACGCCTGATCGCTGCCTTGCGCCGCGCCTGCTTCTGATCGGCTGGTGCTTCGACCTTCGCTGCACTCATCGGCATCTGCGGCGGGATCGCGAAGATACGTGGCTGGCGCCGAGGTCGGTCCGCTGACGGTGTGGAATTCGAGACGGACGTCGGCATATCTGCACTCTTCGGTTGCTGACGCGGTTTGAACAGGTCTTCAGCGACTTGGCGCGCTCTGTTGATCCTTTCGCGATCATTACGAGCGTTCGCAGTCTGCCATTCGGATAGCAAGAACTACTCCAAAAAAAAATCGTTAATACGAAACTGAATATGAGAATTGGTCAGGAAATGCGCAAGGGCGTGTAGAACTCGCTCCTTTGGGAACGGTTCAGGGCCGAGCGGATCATCGAAGTGGAAGGCGGCGGAATTTGTGAAGCAGTCGTCGGGGACGTGTCGGTGCCGACGACGTTGCGCCTATGGTCGATGGCTGCATCGCAGCATTTGGCCGGACTGGGGGTGAAGGCTCGTGAGGGGTCGGCGAAGGCGTCGATTAGGCTAAGTGCTTGAGATTGGCTGACGGTGAAGGTGTGAAGGCAAAGACGTAAACCTCCCTTATGTAGAAGGGCTGAAAGACATACGGCCTATATAATTAGTTTGGATGAAGTCCTTCACACCTTCACATCTAGCCAATTCCAAAGGGTTATGAGCAAAGAGGCCTTCACCTTGGCTTCACCAGCCCTCACCACGTGTTGCACAATAATGTCGGGATCGTCTACGTCGGCGGTCCGGTCACGACCACTGAGAGCTGGGACCGGGTTAACGACGTTAACCTGAAGAGCATGTTCCTGACCTGCGAGCAGGTGCTCGCGCATATGGAGCGGCAGGGCAAGGGAGCGATCGTCAACATCGCCTCCGTCTCTCCGTATCGGATGTCCGCTGGCTTGGCGTACCCTACATCTCCCACGCGGCGACCAAGGTCGCAAGGTCACTCAGTTCACCCGGGTCATCGCTCTGCAATACGCCCGGTCAGAGGTGGCGGTCGCGGTCCGACGAAAATCCGGGTGATACCGCTCTCCGACGGTGCGGGCGAGGTTGCAGCTATTGGCGGCTGAGTCACACGGGTCAAACTCGGCGACCGAATTGCCGGTTACGTCCATCCACGGTGGTTCGGCAGGCCGATCAACCCCGATGATCTGACTGCCCGGCTTGGTGCCAATCTCGACGGGATGTTGGTGGAGTACGCAGTGTTGAGCGAGAAAGCGCTCGTCCACCCGCCGAGCCGCCTCTCCTTTGAGGAAGCCGCGACCTTACCATGTGCCGCGGCGACGGCGTGGGTCGCATTGACCGGCCATCGTCGGGTGACTGCAGGCAACACAGTCTTGACGCAGGGTTCGGGCGGCGTCTCGGTCTTTGCGCTGCAATTCGCCAGAGTGCTGGGCGCTCGGGTGATTGCGACAACCTCGACCGCAGAAAAGGCCGAGCGCCTCAGGGAGCTGGGGGCCTCGGAGGTGATCAACTACACCGAGACGCCGGATTGGGACGAGAAGGCACGCGAACTGACCGATGGCCGTGGCGTCGATTGCGTCGTCGAGTTCGGTGGGCCGGGCACAATCGCGATGTCATTGAAGGCCTTGGCCGTGGGTGGAACATATCAGCCTGATTGGCGGGAGCTTGTCGCCGTCGGGGACCGGGCTCGATCCTTTATTGCTGACCGGCCGCGGCATTACGCTCGGCTCGATCAGCGTCGGGAGCCGCATCGATTTTGAGGCGATAAACAGGGCGATCGCCATGCACCGCTTGCACCAGGTAATCGATCGGACATTCCCGTTCGCCGAGGCCAAGGACGCCTATCGGCATTTTGAAGCCGCGGGCATTTCGGGAAGGTCGTCATCACTCACGGATGAAAGGGTTGCGGAGTGTTCGCTTTCGCGGTCCGCGTCGCTCGCGTCGCATTCCCCTGGCGTCGGTGGTCTCGCCGCCGGCGTTAAGTGCTAGTCGGCGGAAGCGATCTCCTCGACCTTGATGAGGTCAGCGTTTCGCGGACAGCAATCCCGCAGGCGGGCGGCGTGGACTTCTGCAGCCTCGCGCCCAAGCAGGGTGAGAGCGCGACGCCCATCCGTCGTCCAGGCGCCGTTATAGTAACCGACGACTGTTTGAGTTTCGCGGTCGCGGAGCGTGACGTGGTACGTGGCCACAGCGGCATGCCCCCCCGATTGAGGCGCGGTCTCGATCCGGCGGATTGATCCATGCCGCTGTAGTTGTGAGCTTTTCTGGTCATCCATTTCGGCCGCTCCGAAGCGCCAACAAGCAACGGTTGAACAGTCTTTACGAACGGGCGTTCGGCGTATGCTTAGGAGGCCACACAAATGCCACGAGCGGGTCAGGATCTCGTCAAGCAAGAGGCAGGATGGCGAGACCCTCTCTCTTAACGGCTGATGGCGGGGATCAGGCCGGTGAGCGTGCGAATGGCCCGAACTTGGCGAGAATGCGCTGTAAAGGGCTGGATGCGCGTCGACAACAGGTAAGCCGACTGGTGGCGATGGCAACGGCGGGGTTATCCGCGCTGATCGTCGCGGTGGCTTGATCCTCTCGGGCTAGGCGAGGGTACCAGCGAGCGACCGTTGCAGCCGCTCCCAAGGCGCTCCCTTAGCTTGCGGCGGAGATAACGGCGGAGAGTTCCGGCCAACCAGAAGATAGAATGGGGCTGAGGCCGAGGACAGCCACGATGATCCACCGAACCAAGGTCGGAAGACCGTCCATGCCGTAGTGTCCGGCTGCACGAACCGAGGCTATCTTGCGCTCGCGATAGAAAACCAGATGTGAGCATCCAGTGGCAAACCTCGCGCCGACCTCGCGGTTACCGCGCGTTCACGCTCACGGAGCCGCTACGCTGGCCGGCTCTGGTGCGCCGGTTCCCTCCCAGGCTGAGGTGCTACCTCAGGGAGCGGCCACAGCACGCGATGGAGCACCCGGGCGATCGGTCTGACCATAAGCAAAGCGAGCCCCGAACCAAGCCCGACGGCGGCCGTTATGATCCACAAGCCCAAGTTGGCAGATTATCCATGGTGCGATGTCCCCGGGTAGATTGGCGGGGCGTGTTGCGGTGAGACTCGTTAATGAGTTGTCGACCGACGCTTAGACCTATTCGCCTGCGCTGAGCGATCGGCAGCACGGAGATCGGCGAATTGCATGGCGTCGGACGCCGGTATCGGTGTAATACCACGGCTTATCCGTGGGCGACCCGTTGAGAAAAACCCGGCGCAATGCGGTCGTGCAGCGCAGCCGTCGCATTCCGGCAAGAAGCCGTTCTTCCAGTCCGAAATTGACCGCACTGCGACATCCCAGACCGAGCGGTCCAAGAGGCACAGCGGTAGGTTATAGATCGAAACGTTGACGCCGACAGTCCGCAACACATCCACGCCGGAGGCGAGATCGGCCCGATAATCGAGGGGGTCAATCCACAGTAAGTCTTGATTGGCTAAAGCGAAGCCCGTGTTTTCCAGTCCCATCAACGCGACATGGTCGACGAACGGTAGGTTGCGCGCCAGCCAAGTGCAGGTCTCTCGCAATCTCGGCGCGGTCACGGCATGAAGTACGACGCGCACTTCGACGCGCTGGCCCTTATCCTTCAGGCGCAGGATACCGAAGACCGTTTCGTCGAGGGCGCCGCGCGCCTGAACCACATAATCGTGCACGGCGTCGACCGCGCTGTAGATCGGAATCCCTGCCATGAGCCGCTTGTGCCCGACCGCGGCCCACGCTGAGGCAACTTCATCGGCCGCGAAGGCCCGACCGTTGGTCAAGACATGAACAGCGGTCTCTGGCAGTCGCTCCCGCGCCGCCGCAAGCACGGCGACGAAGCGCTTCCACTCCAATAGGGGTTCGCCGCCGGTAAAGCCAATCGTCTCCGTTGCCGGGTCGATCAGTCCGATGCAGTCCGCGATTTCGTCGAGTATCCAGCCATCGTCGATGTTCCGGGGAGGCTGCGAGCACATCAGGCAATAATGATTGCAGCGCTCTGTCACCAGGAACGCATTGTGCTTCGAGGCCTGACGAAATAGCACGCGTAGTCGACGCGAGCCGGGGTCGAGTCCGATGAGATCGCCATCGCCAAGATGTCCGAAGGACGGTCCTAGTCGCACGATGGTATTGAAATCCTTATCTTCGCCGGATGAAGCCAGCTTTTCCGAGATGATGGCTGTCTTGAAGCCGCGCGCTCTTGCTACTGCCAGATCCTCTTGATCGTGCACGAGGGCGCCATCTCGCTCATCGAGCGTCGAAGCAGGAACCCACCGGGGCGCGCGCAGACGCAGCAGCATTCGACGGCTTGACCGCTGGGCGCCAGTGACCGTGATCGCCGATCCTGTCAGCGCTAGTGGCATCATGCGCTTGCCCACCGACGAAGCACCGCCGCCTCTTCGCCGCCTCCGTCGAGGATTTCGAAAAGTAGCTGCAACACGCCTTTTTGACGCCTGCAGAACTCAGACAAGGGCTTGATGCCGAGCGCGTCCCCCTGCGTCGCGTGATGAAATACCGGATCAGCACCGCAGTGGGGTTCATAGGCGCACGAGCTACATTGCGGCGCACATTGGGTCAAGGTGTCCCCTGTCAGGTTGACGAGCTTGTCGGATAACACTAGGGAGCGGTAATCATCTGTATCCAAGTCGCCGAGCTCGAAAGTGCGATCGCCCATTTCAGCGAGCATCCGCCCCTCATCCGAAGCAAAGACCTTACCGTCGTAGTTGTACACGAGCGCTCCGAGACCGATGCCCGCCGGGCTGCGCAGGTCGACATAACCCATCGGCTGATCCGACAGCATCCGCTTAAGCAGCAAGGTCGCGTAGAATTCGGGAAAATGATGGCCGCGCCTGTTCACCTCGATGATGTAGCGCAACCCTCGCTCATAGAACGTCAACCACTCGCATCCGCCATAGCGAGCGAACTGCTTCGTTTTGATCGCGAAGCCGTACGGCGATAGCGCCCGTAGAAAAATTCCGCCGAGATTTAGCCGCAGATATTCGTCCACGATCTCTTCGACCCGATCAAGGCTCGCCAAGGTCGTAGTCATTAGCCCGCTCACGCTGGACGGACCTAGGACCGCCTGCGCGCGCCGAATACCGGCGACTGCAAGCGTGTGGCTGTTGCCGCCCGGCCGTGGACGGTTCCGGTTATGCAAATCAGCCGGACCGTCTGGTGATGTCGACAACAGGATGGCATTATCCCGGCAGAAGGCGAGCACCTCGTCAGTCAGCAATGCGAGGTTCGAGGCGATAACGAATTCGACGGTCTTATTGCGTGACGGCGCGCGCTCTTGCGTCGCAATGACGATTTTTCGCACCAGCCCGAAATTGAGAAGCGGCTCACCCCCTTGAAACTCGATCTTGATCCGCTGAGCTGGTGCCGACAGCGCAACATCGACCGCACGCAGGGCGATCTCCTCGCTCATATCGAAGCGGTCCCGATCGACGCTCCGCCGCGACACCTGGCAATACGGGCAGGAATGCTCGCATCGCAATGTCACGACAAACAGATGCAGCGCCGTCGGTTCTCGCAGGAAGGCCATACGGCTGCGCAGCCGCAGCGCCAGAAGTTGCACTTGAGAACGCTGGCCTTTGCGGGCTACCAGCAGCTTCTCGAAAGCACGTTCGTAAAGCCCATCGCCCGGCCGAATCGCCAAAGAGACAACGCGCTCTAGCTCCTCGGCGGTCAAAGGCATTAGGTCGCCGCCGAGATTCGCCACCAGAAACCGGTCGGACCCGAGCCGCTCAAACCGAAGTGGTAGAAGCTGGAGAAGCGTAGCGGCGTCTAGAGCAAAGGCCGCGGGTGCTTGGAAGCCCGCCATTCGGTTAGGCCGGCCCGGCCTCCCGCTGGTTCGCAAGGGCGCCGAACGCCAGCGCAAGAATTACATCGCGAACGCCTCTCGTCTCCGCCGCGACCTTTTCTCTAAGGTTTTGATCCGTGACAAGGTCCAGAAAATGCTCCCGCAAACCCATCTCCTCGATCGGGTCCTGGCCCCGCTTGGGCGTTAAACGGCAAAGATACCCATCGCCAGTGGCATCGATCTGCATGAGGCTTCTCGGACAATCCGGTACGCGGCCTCTCGCAACGCGCCAATGACCAAGAGACATCCCAGCAAAGGAGGAATTTTCCGCGAATGTACCTGGGTCGTTAATAAAAGTTAATTAATATTTCGCGGCACTGCCGTGCAACAGATCCTCCGCGACGTCGATTTGTCCTTTAGAGATCGTCTTCACTATAGGATTGCGCGATCATTGACGCGATTAATACGAATTGTACGCAATCCCTCATTGATTACCTTGCTGGCTTTAACGGCAGCTGCGAGGGGTCGCAAGAAGGCGTGAACCGCCGCCACTCGATCGCCCTGACGATTTCGGATCTGGGCGAGATGATCCGCTGTTCCGGAGAAGGTATTTGCGGACGTCCTGTCAGGGCGGCGCCTCTTGATCATCCCCGCCCCTCAGCGCTTCCTCCGCAGGCGCTTGGCATTCGCTGTAGCGCGGAGATGCTAAGGAGCCAGAACCGCTCGCGTGCTTCGCCCTGACATCACGGCCAGGGTCGAGCGCTGCAACGCCATGACTTTCTCACTGACCATGCGTCTGTATTCTGCAGGAGAGCAAGTATCCCGAGCTATCAGCAGAGTTCGGCGAGCGATCGTCTCCCATGACGCCAGCATCATCTCGGTCATCATCAAAGAAAGCGCGCGCTTACGCCGGCGGACAGGTTTACGCATGGTACCGAAAACGTTGATGGTTTCGACGGCACACAGAGGGCGGTGGGCCGGGCGGTGTCAAGGTGTTCGAGGATCGCGCTCGTGGCTTGTGCAGTCTCACGGCGGGAGGCTTCGTCATAGACGCCTAGCTCGCGTTACAGCCGACACGGACCGAGGGGAATGTACACGTGTAAAAGCGCTCGGCTTGGGCGCCGCCAACGGTCGACGGAAAAGAAAAACCAAAGACACGGAGCGCCAACCACCCGCAGATGTTCATTAAGAGGTGTTCTCGGAGGAGGTCTAAATCATGGCACAGTCACCGCGAGGGGGATACCAGATCCAAAAGGATGAGGAGAGACCAAGCGACGGCAGCTCCCACAATCCGAGGGCCACTGGCACCCCGGGACGTGACGGGGAAGCTATTCGGCGACAAACCGAACGCGTAGTCGAAGTCGGCAGCGAGCAAATGCGGAAAGCCACTGAAGCCTCAGCTGCCGCCGCGAGCGGAAACTTACGCGCGGGTTCGGCAGTTGCCAGTGACGCACAAGAGATCACCGCGGCATGGGCGCGCTACGCCGAGGAAGTAATGCGGCACACCTCGGAAGCGAGTCAGGCGCTGTTGCGTGCGCGCACTTTTGCCGAGATGCTTGAGGTGCAGGCAAAATTGCTGCGCGACAACATGCAGTCCTTCGTCGATCAAAGTGCAAGAATAGCCGAAACGGCGAGCCGGATGGCTACACGCCCGTTCAATGCATTAAAGGAAACCAAAGGCGAGTAAAGTCGAAATTAGCCTCAGCAGCTCAAGAGTTCCGGAAGGAGCCGATGCACTCGCCATGCAGTTGGGACATTGCGCTTCCACATGCGCGACGGCGACGGAAGAGTCGCTCTCCTTGACCGGCCAGATACGACCGCCAGATCACTGGCGCTGACCGGTCAAGATCAAATTAAGAGCCATGTCGCAGCCGCTGCTCGTTTCGATCCCGCACAGGCTCGGCCGCCAAGAAGCGAGGCGCCGGCTCGACAGCGGCATCGGCCGCCTGCAGCCTGAGCTCAACGCTCTTCTCAGCGGGCTCGATTACCGCTGGGAGGGGGACACCCTGAACTTTGCCGCGTCGGCAATGTGGCAACGAATCACCGGTCGGATCGAGGTTCTGGACGACGTCGTGCGCGTCGAGATCGATCTGCCATGGATCATGCGGCTCCTCGGTGACACGATCGCAAAACGGGTGCGTGGGCGCGGCGTCGCGCTGCTCGAGAGGCCGCCAGGCGAGGCGTAAGAGATGGCTAGGACATCGTGAGAAGGCTTGGGCTCATTCTCGGGACCGCTGTTGTGCTGATCGTGGTTCTCCTTAGCGTGTGGATCATCAGCCGGCCCGAGCGTGGCACCACCGGCGCCGTCAGCACGAAGTTTCGGCTGCTGGGCCCCAATGACAAGATCGTCATCGACGGTTTTGACGACCCCAAAGTCGACGGCGTCGCCTGCCACATCAGCCGCGCCCAAACCGGAGGGATGAAGGGCGCTTTCGGCGTGGCCGAAGACACCAGCGACGCCAGCATCGCGTGCCGTCAAGTCGCCCGATCAAGATCAAGGGTGAAATCAAGGATGGCGAGCAGGTCTTCGACGAGCGGCGCAGCCTGCTGTTCAAGACGCTCCAGGTCGTGCGTTTCTTCGACAAGCAGCGCAACGTGCTGGTCTATGTGGCCTACAGCGACCGGGTCATCGAAGGCAGCCCGAAGAACAGCATCAGCTCTGTTCCGATCATGGCTTGGCCGGAGCCGTAGCCGTAGGTGCCCGACGACTTGAGCTTTCTAAGTAGGAGTGTTCTATGGCCGACCCTGAAACGATCTATAACTGGCGTCGTCTCGATGATAGGATAACGACATCCGGCGAGCCGACCGAACCGCAACTGGCCGATATCCGCGCTCTGGGCGTCCGCCACATTGTCAACCTGGGGCTCCACACCCACGAGAAGGCGTTGCCGGACGAGGCGGCGAGCGTCAGCCATCTTGGCATGACGTACATTCACATTCCGGTGGATTTCCAGAACCCGACCGACCAGGATTTCGAGCAGTTCTGCTCCGTCATGGAGCGGCTAAATGACGTCCCCCTGCACGTCCATTGCATCGCGAACTACCGGGTCTCGGCGTTTTTCTATCGATATCGTCGCGATGTGCTCGGCATGGACGAGACCCAGGCGCGAGTTGAGATGGAAGCGATTTGGCACCCGGAGGGCGTCTGGGCGGGCTTTGTGGACCGCTAGGCGCGGGGCACGACAATGACAATCGAAATCAACGGGATGGCTCACGTGATATTGACGGTGAGCCGCTTCGAGGTCGCCCGCGAATTCTATCGCAAGCTGCTGCCGGAATTTGGGATGAAGCCGGTATTCGACGGCGACAAGTTGTTCTATTGCGTTGGCGCTCGAACCGCGATCGGCATCGAACCCTGCGACCCGGCGTTGGCTGGCGAACGCTTTGTGCAGCGACGAGTGGGCCTGCACCACCTTTGCTTGCGTGCCCGTTCGCGTGATGACGTGGACCGGTGCGCTGCTCTTCTTAAGGAAATGGACGCGACCATCGTGCGCGGCCCCATCGAAGGCGATTGGGCTCCGGGCTATTATTACGTGCTGTTCGAGGACCCAGACGGCATCAGACTAGAAGTGAACTTTGTGCCGGGCGCCGGGCTTCTCGCGGATGGCGCTCAGTTCAACCCCGCGAGAGGCTACCTCTGAGGCTCCAGTCCGCTTCACCGCACCCATGATCATTTGAACGCCACTCCGGCCTCCGTCCACCGCTCACGGATTTCGAATCGGCGTTGGGCCTCCGATGGATGACAGACCCTCGAACACCGGCCTTCTTGTTGCAGGCACCGATGTGCCTCCGCCCGGATGGCGGTTCGTTGGCATGTTGAACCCAATGGACCAGGGGGGCCTCATCGTCACTCCGGCAGAGAGGTCACAATGCGGCGACGCACGCCCGATTGCATAAAGGAGCGCATTGTCGCCTCGTCGCGCCACACGGTGACTAGCCAGCCAGCTCGCGGTGTAGCTATCGCAGTTGCTGGAGGAGATCGAAACTGAACTCGCGGACGGAAAAGGTACGCATCCGTTCGCGCGCCCCGGTCTCGAACAATCAGGGCTGTCCGGGCGCCCTGTCCGAGGAAGTCGGGTTCGCTATAGAACTCTCTGCCGGAGCAAACGGGATACGAATTCGCATTTCCTCGGCCGGGGTGACGATCAATCCGTGTTGGCGGGAGTCCAAAAGTGATCCAGTATGGAGTCCACTTTGATCCTCCCGAGGGTAACAAGAACCGCAGAAATGCTGGAGGCGATTTATCGGCCCGTGGGCCTTCAGCCCACGGACGGGATCCGTGGGCACCCAGGTTTTCGGTGCGGAGATCGTGGCTGGCTCCAGGCGTGGATGCCCGGGACGAGCCCGGGCAAGGGGCTCTTGCAAGCAAAGTTTGGGGTAAAACGCCCACCCGAGCTGCCCCTCAATTTTCCTCGGACAGACCTGCAGGCCCCAGGGGGAGAGAGGAGCAGGGGGCGGGGCCCGGCCTGCAGGGCTGGGAAGGTGAGGTCAGCTTTCTCGGCTGCGAAGGCGGCATCCCGGCCTCACCCCGGCCCTTTCCGCCCCTGGCGAATCGAATATCCGCCAGAGCGACAGGCGCGGACATTCGCCCGCACCGAGAGGGCGGTGAGGGAGGATAATCGGGCGGCCGGGCTTTCGCGAACCAAAACGACATTCGGAAAATTGCCAGATTCGTATTGCACACTAGCATCAGTGGCGGTTCCCAGCGAGCCGCAAATCAGACCGAGGACATGCAGATGATCGAATTATCTCTACCAACACCCCCCGGCGACACCCCCGGGGCCGGTGCCGGGCGAGGCCGGCACGATCGTACGGATGTCCGGTTCAGCTTTTTGCTGCAGCAACTCGGGAGCCTTGCAGAGGACCGCACAACATTTGATACCCCGTGGTTGGACTTGCTCCGGCCACCCACGCCGAGTGCTCCACCGAACGGTAAGAAGGCGTGGATGGCCGGGCCGCGCCCGGCCAAGGGGATCGGGGCTGGTGTCACGCATGGCGGGAATCCGGGTAATTCAATCTATTGGCGTGAGTTTGCTGCAGATTCGCGTTAGACTGCGGCGATGGGCAAACCCTTGTTAAACTCATGATTGCGACCGCGGCAGCAATGCTGGATTACCAGATCTTCGAGGCCGGTGATGTCGTGCTGCAGTCGGGGCTGACCTATCGCGGGGCGCGCCTCGCTTACAAAACTTACGGGGCGCTCGACGCGGCCAAGTCGAACGTCATCGTCTATCCGACCTCGTACGGGGCGCAGCATTACGACCTCGAATGGGCGATCGGCGAAGGCAGGGCGCTCGATCCGACGAAATACTTCATCGTGATCATCAACAAGTTCGGCAACGGCCTTTCATCTTCGCCGAGCAACACGCCCCCGCCGTTCGACCGCGGCCGCTACCCGCAATTCACAATGGCGGACAATGTTTGCGTCCAGCAGCGGCTGTTGCAGGAGCTCTTCGGCATCGAGCGGGTCAAGCTTGTCTACGGGTTCTCGATGGGCGCACAGCAGGCGTTCCATTGGGGAGCCCTCTTCCCCGACCGGGTCGAGCGGATCGCGCCGATCTGCGGCTCGGCCAAGACCTCGCCGCATAATTTTGTCTTCCTCGAAGGCGTCAAGGCGGCGCTGACCGCCGACCCCGCCTGGCAAGACGGCTGGTTTGCCGCGCCACCGACGCGCGGCTTCCAGGCGATGGGCCGGGTTTATGCCGGCTGGGGCTTGAGCCAGGCCTTTTACCGAGAGGAGGAATGGCGCAAGCTCGGCTATTCCTCGCTCGAGGATTTTCTCGTCGGCAATTGGGAGGGCGGCTTCCGTCGGCGCGACGCCAACGACCTGCTGGCGATGCTCTGGACGTGGCAACACGCCGACATCAGCGCCAACGAGCTCTACGGCGGTGACCTCGGCGCCGCACTCGGCGCGATCACCGCCGATGCGATCGTGATGCCGTCGGAGACCGACCTCTACTTCACGGTCGAGGATAACCGCCGCGAAGTCGCCCGCATGCCGAGAGCGGAACTGCGGCCGATCCCGTCGATCTGGGGCCATCGCGCCGGGAACCCCGTGCAAAACCCGGAAGACGCCAAATTCATCGACGCGGCCGTACGCGAGCTGCTGGCGCGCTGAGCATCAAAAACGGTTGTCGAGAACAAGAACTTCGGACGGCGGCAGGTCTCGGATCGACAGATACGCGGTGCCGTCCGGCTTGCGCTGTACCGCCTGGAGCGAGCCGCTCGGATGGGTCACCGAACCTCCGGCGAGTTCGGCCGTATTGGCGACGACGCGGAATTGGCTGGCGTCGGCGCTGAGCGAGGCATCGACCAGCACGTCGGCGCCGCGCGCTTCGGTGCCGTGCGTGTTGACGACGCAGAGCGCCTCCTCGTCGTCGAGGATGCGCGACCAGCCCAGCAATTCACCCGCTCCTGATCCGTGAAACGGGCCGCCGAACAGCGAAATCGGCCGCAAGTATTGGCGTCCCTGACGCAGCACCGGGTAGGTCCGGCGCAAATTGCAGAGCTGGGCGATGCGTCGGTAGACGGGATGATTGGCGTCGAAACAATGGGCGCCAGCGGTCCCGAACGCGCCGAACCCCGGCAACTCGAGATCGAAAGAGCCCGCGGTCAGCCCCGCCCGGCCGGACGCGCGCGGGCGTCTTGGACCAAACATTGTCTCGCGCAGGTAGCGATCGGACGCTCCCCATTCGGGAAGCCAATGCTGCTCGCTTTGCTCCGGTCCGGCAAATGCCTGCTCCGTCCCGTAATAGATGCAGGGAATGCCAAGCGAGAACAGTTGGATCGCCACTCCGGCGACGATCTGGCGGTCCGACGAAGCGTTCGCCGAGAAGCGCAGCTTCTGGCCAGAGATCTCGTCATGGTCGTCGAGGATGGACACGTGTCGGTCGCCGAGGTTGCGGTGCGATCCGAGTTGGCTCTTCGTCGGATCGAAGCCGTCGAAATAGGTGTTCGGCGTCGCCAGACCCTTCGCCACCGCGACCAATGCCGGCCGCATCTCACCGATGTCGAGAGCGGCGTTGAGGTTGCGCTGCAGAACGTCAAGGTAGCGGTCTGCGGCGAAGTCGCCACCGGCGATCTCGCCCACGAGGAAGAAATTGTTCTTGCCGATATTCGCGGTGAACTCCTTGATCGAGCCGCAGAAATTGCGGGCTTGATCCTCGGTCACGTGCTTGAGGGTGTCGATGCGGAACCCGTCGCAATCGGTCAGCGCGATCCAGTATTTGTAGCAGCCGGCCAGCGCTCCCAGCAGATTGCCGCCTCCGGCGATCGGATGATCGAGATCGAAATCACGCAGATCCAGGAAATCGCTGCGCTTGTGTTCGGCGTTGGGATCGTCGATGTCGCCGGCGCCAAGATCGCCATAGCCGGCCCGCGTGTAATCGTCGGCGCTTTGAAGTTCGGTTGGCCAGGCGCCGTCTTCATCGGAAGTAATGCGCGGCGTACGGTGCCCCTGCACGTCGTTCCAGTCGCCGAACGGATAGCGACCGGTCGTGTAGCGGACGGTGCCACCATCATTGGTGCTGCCGGGGGTATTGGCCGGGTAGCGCCAGTTCGATCCGGAATGGTTGAAGATGATGTCGAGCAGAATGCGCATGCCCCGACCATGGGCGCTTTCGACCAGATCGACCAGATCCTGACGCGTGCCAAAGCGCGGATCGATGTCGAGAAAATCCTGAACGCCGTATCCATGGTAGGTATCGAGATGCCCGCGTTGGCGGAATACCGGACTCAGCCAAAGCGTCGAGACCCCGAGATTGGCGAGATAGTCGAGCTTGCTTGCGACGCCGTTCAGCGTCCCGCCCTGCCAGCGCTCACTGCCTGATTTCGCCCACGCATCCCAACGCCATTGTCCCGGACGATGGTCGCCGAGGCGCGTGCGGTCGAGCAAGGGTCGGACGTCTTCACGCCCGTCGCTGAAGCGATCGACGAGGAGGAAATAGAGAACCTCGTCCCGCCAATCCACCGGCGAGGGATGGTAGGAGACCCGGCGCGGCAGCGAGACCCCGCCGGTTCCAACGATGGACGCTGGGCGCGGTCGGCCGAGCCACTCGCGGGCAAAGGCACTGGTCAGGTCAGCCTCCGCGTTCGAGGCACGGTCCAGCTCTCATCTCGGCGGCACTCGCGGCTTTGCCTGCGCCGTCACAGCCACGGCCAGGCCGTCGAGATCGGAGATCAGCCGGCGAATCGTATCGTTCTGCTGAACGAGCTGCTCGCCCGAGCCGACCAGCAAGTCGACATCCGCGTCGGGGATGGTGAGGCCGGTCGGAATCGCCTGCAGACGCTGGCGTTCCTCCGGATCGGGAATGCTCGCCAGCGAAATATGCACGAGCGCGCCGCGCACATCGGCGCAATCATGGCCCTCGATCACCCGTGCCTGGCCGCAACGAACCTTGCGCACGCTCTCGACCAATTGGCGCAGCTCGCCGTCAGTCAGTATCAAGGTTTCGAAATTGTAGGCGTCGATCTGGGTCCCGGAGACGGCGCCGAATATCTGGCTGAGGCCGGTGACGACGCGCTGCTTGGACAGGTCGGGGTCGGGTGCGGACTGACCGTCGACGCTCAGCACCAGCACCCGGCGCGCCTTCAAAGCAACTCGCCGAAAAGCCTCGGTTGTGTCGTCCAGAGCAATGCTTCCGTTAACCACCCCCCGCAGCGCGAGATTGTCGGAGATGCCGCCGTCCATCAGGTGGACGTATTTCGTGCGCTCGGGGTCGAGATAGCGGTTTGCGATCCTCGCCAGCAGCGCGCGACGTGAGAGCTCGTCGGGCGTCTCGGCCCATTCCGCGGGCGCTGCGGTGGGGGGCCGCACGCCGCGGCAATCCTTGGTGTGGCTGATCAGGGTAATCGGCGAGAACAGCACCGGAAAGCCGTTGCTGGCAGCGACAGCGCGGGCCACCGGAAAGCGCGAGAGGTCGGAGCAGAGCAGGTCGAAAGAGGGCTGGGTGAACGCGAAGGAGATGCCATTAGCGATATCGGTGGCGTTGGCCGAGACGAGCGGCAGGCCGAGGCGCAGCAGGTCGGCATATGTTGCACCGTGAAACATAAGCCGGTCATAAATCTCCGCCATGCGGTCGTTGGTGCCGTAATACGGGTTGACCAGCCATTCCCAGTTCCACGGGAACAAGTAGGTTCCGTAGATGTACGCGTTGATATCCGCCTTCAGAAACTCAGTGGGAAACGTCTCAAAGCTCTTCTCGCGGTAGAGCCCGTAATGCATTGCCGGAAAGCTGCCGCCCGAGACGGCGGCGATATAATCGACCTCGTCCAGCAAGTATCGGGTGCGTCCCTGCTCGACGACCGGGATATGCCGCAGACCGCGCAGCACGCCGTGGGCGAAGGCGGCAGAGCGCTTGCCGCCGCCGGAGAACGCCATGATGAACACGATTTCGCCCTTCGGCTGTTGCAGCATCGGCAACAGCGCATAGCCGGGGCTGTAGACCGGCATCCCCTGCGCGTTCTGCGGCAGCGGCTCGTTGGTCGGCACTTGCGTCGTCTGACAGCCGCACAGCAGCACCGCCGCCGCTAGCCAAACGAGGCGACCAAGACGTTGTTTCAAGGGCCGATCACCAGCCGAGATCGGCACGGAGCCTGGTAAAGGCATCGAGATTGCGTTCGTGGTCGCCAGTGAAGCGCACAATCATGTGCGAGGCGCCGGCGTCAGCAAAACCCTTGAGAAACGCGGCCGCTCCGGCGGCAGAGCCGGCGTAGCAGGCCTGGCGCCGCCGCATCACGGCAGCTGGCTGACCGTAGTAATTCTCGAGGAATGCGTCGATCCGCTGCTCGGCGCGGCTAGCGTCTTCGTCAATCGCCACTGTCAGGTACATCGCGGCGACGAAGTTATCGGTATTGCGCCCAGCCTCGTGGACAATCGACTTTACCTCCCCCCATTGCTCGGTCCAGCGGGCGAGGTTGGCCTCATTGGCGAACCAACCGTCGAAATGCCGCGCCGCGCGCTCGAAGGCCGGGCGGACCGACCCGGCCAGCCAGATCGGCGGGCCGCCGGCGCGATAAGGGGTCGGGCCGAGCACCCCGGCCTCGACCCGCCAGCGCCCGTCCCAGTCGACCGGCTTTCCGGTCCACAAGGCGCGGGCGAGGCGCAGTCCCTCCATCATCCGGCCAACCCGCCCTTCGAACGGCACACCCGCGGCGACGAACTCCGCCCTTATGTTGGGAACGTCGCTGGCAATGCCGGCGCCGAGCACCAGCCGGCCCTCGCCGATCTGGTCGAGGGTGGCAAGCTGATGTGCCAGCACGACGGGATTGCGCAATGCCGGCAGAAACACCGCCGTGCCGAGCTGCACCTTTTGCGTGCGTGCAGCTACCGCCGAGAGCAAGGTCAGCGGATCATGCCGGGGCCGTGCCAGGAGCGAGTCGCCGACCCATACCGAGGCGAAGCCGAGCTCTTCGGCGCGCACCGCGAGGTCGAGCAACGGGCCGGTCTCGGGCTTGCCCCCCATGACCCGCTCGCGGGTCGGCAACAGGTATCCGATGCGTGGGGCCATCAGCGGTTTCCTTGTTCTCGTCATCGCGGATTTTGGCACAGGCGTTTGCTGGTGTGACCCAGAATATCGAACCTGTCTCAAGTCACCGCGATGGGCCAGCGCCGCGGCAATGCGAGAAGCCTTGGATCGGCTGGAGCTCTGCGGCCAACTTCCTACCGGGCGGCGGGCTGGGCATCGACAGGGGTCCACACCAACTGCGGCAAGGCGCCAAGAGCGGTCCGATCCGATGGCTCCACGTTTTCGGTTACGCCCGCAGCATTGCTGCGATCTGGTCGAGGCTGCGGATGCGCGCGTACATCTTCATTGCCTTGTCGAGGCTGTAGGCGTGGGCGGCCGCGTCACTGCTCCAGCAGCATTCGCGCTCGAAGGCCGGGCGGACCGACCCGGCGAGCCAGATCGGCGGACCGCCCGGCCGATAGGGGGTGGGGCCGAGCACGCCGGATTCGACACGCCAGCGCCCGTCCCACTCGACCGGCTTCCCGGTCCACAAGGCACGGGCGAGGCGCAGCCCTTCCATCATCCGGCCGACGCGCGCTTCGAACGGCACGCCGGCGGCCACGAACTCCGCCCGGATGTTGGGCACATCGCTGGCGATGCCGGCGCCGAGCACCAGCCGGCCCTCGCTGATCTGGTCGAGGGTGGCGAGCTGGTGCGCCAGCACCACCGGATTGCGCAACGCCGGCAAGAACACGGCCGTGCCGAGCTGGACTTTCTGCGTCCGCGCCGCCACTGCCCCAAGCAGGGTAAGCGGGTCGTGCCGCGGCCGGGCCAATAGCGAGTCGCCGACCCACACCGAGTCGAAGCCGAGCCCCTCGGCCCGGGCCGCAAGGTCGAGCAGCGGCTTAGTTTCGGGCCGGCCCTCCATGACCCGCTCGCGGGTCGGCAACAGATATCCAATCCTTGGAGGCATTCTCGTCCTCTCCCTTGTTACCCCTCACACCCGGATCGGGTCCGGGGCAGGCTCTCCCGCTTCGCGGGCCCCTCCCTCTCCCCGCTCGGGCGGGGCGAGGGGCTGCACCGCCGCGCTCCCTCGCCCGCTTGCGGGGAGAGGGTGGGGTGAAGGGCTTATGCTACTCGGCTGCGCCGCGACAATGCGAGAGGCCTTGCATAAAAAGGGCGGCCCAACCCGATGGCTCCACGTTTTCGGTCACGCACGTGCGGGGCCATCGACCGCACCTGCCCATTTCGATCGTTGCCCGATCGGATCCGCGGTGTGTTGATCGGGTGGAACGCGGTCGTTCAATCAAATGAGACAGGCCTTGATGCGCCGGCAGTCCGCCATCGCTGCACGGTCAATCCGGTACGCCGCCCCTTCACCGACAGTCCTTCCGGTTTGCTGAAGACTATGTCGCCAGCCGCCCTCACAGTGTCGGTGTCGGCCACGATGTCACCCCGGCCGGCGGCGGCACATAGGCGCGCGGCGACATTTACGCTATCGCCGATAACAGTAAAATCCATCCGGTCGGCAGAGCCGACAGTCCCGGAAATCACATCGCCGGTATAGATACCGATACCGACACCGCGCGGCAGGTCGGTGCGCTCGATAGCCTCCAACACTTCGCGGGCCGCGGCAATACTGCGTACTTCGGCGCGCTCGCCTTGGAAGCGTGCGAGCACCGCGTCTCCGATGATCTTATCGACATCACCGCCCTCGCGGGTGATCGCTGCGACCATGATCGCTAGGGCCTGGTTGAGGAAGCCGACCACCCGTTCCGGCTCGTTCGCCTCTGAAAAGGAGGTGAAGTCGCGAACATCGGCATAGAGGAGAGTACAGCGGGTTCGGGTCGAGGGCATAGTGCCCCCAAGCCTAACGGCGCGGCGGACGGCCTGCGTGGCAGCGCCGGAGACCAGCCGCTCCAGCCGCCGACGCAGGTCAGCTACAAGCGCGGTACGGCGATTGATGTCACGTTGCGCCAGGAAGATGAGCCGCGCCGTGCCCGCTACGAGCGCTACGAGAATGAGACCTGGCACGCCGGCTGCGGCCGTGCCAGCGCGCAGTAGAAGAGCGTTGAGCTGGTCGACCGGCTCATACAGCTCGAAGACCACTGGCGGCCCGTCGGGTGCGGCCACAAGCACGTAGAGCTCGTATAGAACCGATCCGTCCGGGGCCACTCGGTGCACCACCGAGCTTTCGCCACGGTCGGAGGCGGCGATGTAGGCGGGGCTCGGGTCGGCCGTGCCGATCTTTCTTGGGTCGGTTGCGTATTGTATTACGCCATCTGCGGCGTAAATTTTCAGATGCGCAAGATCGAGTTCGCGTCCTTCGCGGTTCAGCTCGGCCAGGAGCCGCTGACCATCAGCGTTGTCGTAGACCGCTGCCGGCGCTTCCCCGCTTTTTAGGCGGCGCCACGGCTCGGGTGCGGCTTCTGTCATCGCGCGGTCGATCACCTGCGCGCGCCGGGCAGCCTGCTCCAGATACACCCCTTCGGCAAATTGACGTGCACCCACCACTGCGAGTGCGACCGAGGACAGCAGCAGAAACATCAAGCCAGGCAGGATGTAGCGCACAAAGAGCCGGAGGAGCGGGTATGTCTGCTCGAACTCGTCCGCCGCAATGGACGGCGCTCGCGCAGGTCGACCGGCCCTGTCCATCGATAGCGGCTTCGATCGTCAGGGCGCGGCTCGTTTGCGGCCCGTGATCATCGCGCCCACCAGGTTCTCCCGGTGTGCGATGCTGGAGAACAACACGCCGCAGATGTGGAAGCCCGCGAGGATAAGCACGATGTTCGCGAGGATCTCATGCGCTTCCTTCCACACTCGGCCGGGTTTACGTGCGCGTGGGGGCTTGCCGCGCGCCTGCTCGGGATAGGTCGGTTCGGATGAGGCCGCGGCCGTTCCGATCGAGGAAGCTTGCGCCGTTACGATCCCGGCGAGCGGGCCGGCGTTGTTGCGGATGGCGTGGGTCACGAGCCCGGTCCCGACGAGCGCGCTCAAGCTGAGCAGGAGTGCGATCACCATGGCGCCGCCAGCCGGGCTGTGACCGAGGTACCGGCCTGCCCTGAAGCGAACTAGGTCCCGGAGATAACCGAGGGTCTTACTCGGCCCGTACACAAAATCGGAAAAGCGCGCATGTGCGGAGCCGACAAATCCCCAGATGACGCGGAGCACAAGGAGGCCGCCGACGGCGTACCCCGCCCAGACATGCACCGCCAGCGCCTCGCCCTCGGTCATGTAGGCGACGATAAAGGCCGCTATCAAAGACCAGTGAAAAATGCGGACAACCGGGTCCCAGACCGGTACGTTGTTTCCTTCGCTTAGGGAATGTAAACGATCCACGTTTGCGACCATCGGACGCCCTCCGCAGCTCCGTACCACGCAGCGAACAGTGACTATGCGAAAGCAGCGACGGCATTGATACAGGTCAACGTGCCGTCCCATCAGGAGCCCGGGGGCGTACCAGCTCCCTGAAAGAATGGCGGTTTTGCTCTCGATCACGATCCTTCAGATAATTGAGTCGGTGTCTGGCGAATAAGAGACGCCTAACGCGGAACAGCGAGAACAGCGAGAACAGCGACCGCTTGGGTCGAACCTCGTGGTTCGAAAACAGTCCCGCGAACGGCTGGAATTGGCGCAAAGTTGTGTTCGGACACGCGGTAGCGGATCGTCGGCTTGCCCCGAAACCGGTGTAGCTGGCTTTGTCCCGCCTTGCGCTCCCGGCGCATCGCCCATAGGGCACTGTGTTCCCGCGTTCCATCTCAGCGGTCCCGGCGGGGTGGGTGAGCTGACCCTTGACGGGAACATATCGTGAATATATATTGCGGGCCCTTTGTCCTCCCGAAGCCTTGCTGATGCCGGAAATCGTTGCCGAACCAATTCTGCCGTCCTGTTACCACCTGCTTTCCGAACCTGGAATCCGGGAATATCAACAGCTTGGTCCTGATCCCCTATTGCCTCTCGCGCGCAACGCGCGCGGGCGGTTCGCGAAGGGAAGCTCCGGCAACCCGCAGGGGCGGCCGCGCGGCATCCGCAATCCCAAGCGGCGGGTGCCCGATCTTGCGGCCCGGTCGCTGAGCGCGCGGGCGCTGTCGGAGTTCCTCGACCGCAAGCCTCATCTGCTGCGGCCCCTCGCCGAGCAATTCTTGCCGCCGCCCATCGCTCCCGTCGACCCGGTCGCGCGTCTCGGCATCGATCTGCCGTCGCTGCGGACATCCGCGGATGTCCAAGGGGCACTATCCGTCGTTCTGACGGCCCTTGCGCGCGGCGCGATCACGCCCGGCGAGGGCGTGCAGATCGCAGAAAGCGTGAAAGCACGGATGCGCGCGAGTCGGCAACTCGCACGATTGGAGCGCCGGCCGGCATTCCACGATCCGCTCGCGGGTCGGCAAGAGGTATCCGATCTTTGGCGGCATTCTCTTGCCTCTCGCTAGTTGCTGCCCCTCATCCCCGGATCGGGTCCGGGCAGGCTCTCCCGATGCGCGGGCCCTCCCGCTCCCCGCTCGCGCAGGGCGAGGGGCTGGACCGACGCACTCCCTCGCCCCGCTTGCGGTCGCTTGCGGGGAGAGGGTTGGGGTGAGGGCTTCGTGCTACTCGGCCGTGCCGCGGCGATGCGAGAAGCTCTGCTCCTGGCTGGTGATGAATTCGAGGAGAGCGGCCTTCCCGTCCTCGTTCTGCCGGCGGGCGCGCAGAATCGCATCGCCGACCTGTGCCGGGTCCTCGACCCGCTCGCTCCAGCCGCCGAGATCGCGGCCGATATTGGCGTAGTTGCCGCCGAGGTCGCGCGCCCGGTAGCGCTCATGCGACAGCGCCATCGCGTGGGTCTCGATCGCCATCGTCGAATTGTTGAGCACGATCGTCGTGATCGGGATGCCGCAGCGCACCGCGGTCTCGAAATCGAGGCCGGTCATCCCGAAAGCAGCGTCGCCCATGATGTTGACGCAGAACTTGTCGGGGGCCGCGACCTTGGCGCCGATCGCCAGCCCGAGCCCAGTGCCGAGCTGGTGCGACTTGCCCCAGCCGATATAGCCGCGCGGCCGGGTCGCTCGGTAGAACGGGTTGAGCTGCTCGCGCGGGCTGCCGGAATCGTGGGTCACGATGGCCTCGGCCGGGTTGATGACCCGCATGAACTCGGAGATTACGCGGTAGGGGTTGATCGGCCGCTCGTCGGAGCGCAGCTTGCCCTGCCAGCGGCCGAGCCACGCCTCGCGCTGGCTCGCGAGCTCCTGGGCGATGCCGTTCGAGCGCGCCTTGCCGCCGAGCCGGTCGCGCACCGCCTCGATCAATTGCCGGAGCACCAGCTTGGCGTCGCCGAGAATCCCGAGATCGGCGGCAAAGGCCTTGTGCAGGTCGCGCGTGTCGTTGGTCGCGTGGATGATCTTCTTGCCGGGCGGCAGCGCCGGGGTGGCGATGCCGTGCTTGGTAAAGCTGCAGCCGATGCCCAGCACCAGATCCGATTTGTGCAGGATATGCCGGCCGGGCCCGGTGAAGGTGCCGCCGCCGGAGCCGAGCGCGAGTGCATGATCTTCGGGAAACGCGCTCTTGCCGTCGAAGGTGGTCATCACCGGGGCCTGCAGCAGCTCGGCGAGCTGCCGCAGCTCATCGGTCGCCTCGGCATAGAAGACCCCCTGCCCGACCAGCAACATCGGACAGGATGCTTCGAGCAGCATGCGCGCTGCCTCGTCGATGTCGCGGTCGTCGGCCTGCGAGCGGGTGGCGCGCACCGGCCGATACTGGTTCGGGTCAGCCGTGACCTCGGTGCTGTGGACGTCGGCCGGTACCTCGACCATGACCGGCCCGGGACGCCCGTTCTTCGCCTGGGTGAAGGCGCGGCGCATCACATTGCCGACCTCTTCGGGCAAGATGACTTCCTCGACCGATTTGGTGATCGAGGCGTAGGTGCGGCTCGACTTGAACATTGGAAAGAGCTGCGCGGTCTCGCGCGGGTGGCCGAGCGGCAGAAAGACCACCGGGCTCGAGTCCGAAAAGGCCGTCGCGACGCCGGCGAAGGCGTTCTCCGCACCCGGCCCGTATTGCATCGCGAAGACACCCGGCGGCCGCCCGTTCGAAACCCGCGAGAACCCGTCAGCCATGTGGACGCCGACCCGCTCCTGACGGCAGATGACCGGCTTGATCCCGACCGCAGCAGCGGCCTCGATGATCGGAGTGGTGGGAAAGCAGAAGAGGTTAGAGACGCCCTCTTTCTTCAGGATCTCGGCAATGACGTTCATGACCAGCATCGGTCGCTCCTCCCGCCGGATTGCGCTGTTGGACAAAACCGAGTGTAGCTTTAACGGTGATGAGCGCCAACCTGGCAGAAGAGGAAAACCCCTGTCCGAGACCGTTCGCGCTGTCGACCTCGACCCGTCGAGCCCGGAGGGGCTGGCGCGGTTTAGCGGGGCTGGTCGCCGGACGCACACTCCGCCCGCACATCGCGGTCGAGGCGCCGTGGACCGACATCGGTCCGGTCGCCGGCCGGCTCCTCGACCGGGCCTTCGCCGGCAAGGCGTTACTGCATACGTTGCAGCCGCCGGGCTGGCAACCGCCGGCAGGTTGGTGTCCATCAAGGTCGGCGCTTCTCGGGCGCCGGAGGCCAACGATTTGGTCTTCGCCCGCGCTGATACATCGCCACACCCTCCGATAATCTCAGCCCCGGATTGGCGCCGCGCCGTGCTATCGTTAAAATTGCCGCGTGTCTCTTGCCATGCCCTTCGCCACTGCCACGTCTCGGCGCTGATCGCGACGGGGCTCCACATGCGGCGATGCGTGCCAAGCGGTAGTTGGGTGCCAATTTTGGTTTCGTTCTCGGGCCCAGCAGCGCTAAGCTGGCGGGCCCGCTTTACCCGGAGGGGTGGCCGAGTGGCTGAAGGCGGCGGTTTGCTAAACCGTTAAGGGGCTCAAACCCCTTCGCAGGTTCGAATCCTGTCCCCTCCGCCACTATCGCAAATCATAACGTAATTTCGATAAGATACACTGGACGAACGCTTACCGACAAACCCACCCTCAACAGAGTCATAGATATAGGTGCATGCCCTCTGTTCAGCTTCGACCGAATCGCGAAGATCCAGCAGCAACCTCAATCGCTGAGCCCATAGAAATATCGGGGTTGCCACAAGGCCAAGAGCACTTCGCCCGGCATGGAGTGCGCACCGCTCGAGCATGCGGCGTGTTTCGGCCGCGGCGGCCTCCGCGGAGTGTGCACAGATGGCGGTTGATGGCATGACCGCGAGGATCGTATAGGGCCAATTCGCGAGCAGAACGACCGCTCCGAGCGGCCAACGCCGGTCGAAGGAAGTTCGATTGGTCTTCAACGCGGGAAAGAAAGTTTGGCCAAATTGACCCGCAAGCGCCCGGGCAACGGGGATCGACTTGCCCGATACTCACCGGAGCTCCATGCCAGACGCACTTCAACCCGGTTCTGGTTCCGCAACGCCTCCCAGTTGGATCGGTGACCTTACGCGCGTGCCATATTGGGTGTATTGCAACGGCGCGCTGCCGAAAGCCCAACAGGAACGGATTTCGAATGCCTGGTTTGGAATCATCTCTGTCTCGAGAACGAGATAGCCAATCCGGGCGACTGGCGTACGACCTTTGTCGGGCGGATGCCGGCGGTGGTCGCCCGCTGGAACCGTCAGATTGCGCTCGACGACGATCCCGTCCGTGTCCGTCATCCGCCATCCCCCTCAGATCCGATGGTCGATCTCCCCGCCGCCGCAGAACGTTGCCCCCGCCAGGATCTCCGAGCTCGATCTAGGTCGGTCCAGATCGCGTGGTAGGCCGCGGCGCGTCTCTATCGGTGCCCTATTACGCGCAGGTATGGCGACGCCGTTATAGCTGATCTGACCATGCCAGACCGCGCGATAACCGGCTGCCCGGATTGCCCGCTCGGGGAATTTCCCGTCCCGTCACCCGGAAGGCGGTGATGTCCTCCATCCCCGGGCGCGCGTCATCACTGAGGTCGCCAGATGGCGCCACGCCGATCAGCCATTCTTTACCGCCGAGCGAGCCTAGGCATTGCGTGACCCGCCGGCGCCGGGCGATCTGGGTGACGCCAAGCCCGACATGCCGCAGGAGCATGATCCACGGCCGCGGCACGCCATTGCCCAAGACGAGCTATGCCTGTTTGCGCCGAGCTCCGGGTCATAGCCGGTCTCGGCCCCCTGATCGCCCGCCCCGCAGCGATGCGATAACCTGGCCATAGGGTGCGAACGCCTCTGCCGTCAGCTCCCTGATATCCAGCATATGCATGGCAGAATGGCCGCATCGTTCATCGTTTCCTCCTCGAACCCACGAGCCCAGTCGGCCCTAAGCGGCCGACACTGCCGCGTCAATAGCGGAGGCGGGGGTCGCATGGCCACCGCTCAGTGGCCGATCGATTCGGAGTAGATTTGCCAAACAGTGCCGGCGGTCATCGGCGCTGTCGCTAGTCTGCCTCATGGGAGAGAACCATGCCGTCGCAGCGCACGCCTATCCCCGCCCGCCGCCCGACCCCGGATGGCTCGGCAAGCTGACGGCGGAAAATCCTCGAGTGGGAGCCGCCGATCGCCGATCCGCACCATCATCCCCGGGATCGCCCGGGCAACCGCTATCCACTCGAACGAGCTGCTCGCCGACGTCGACTCGGGTCGCAACATCGTCGCGACCGTGTTCATCTGGTGCGGTTCGGGCCATCACTCCAGCGCGGGTCGTAAATGGGCAGAGTGTGTTCCTCTCCCTAGTCCTTCGTCTGAAAGGTGTAATTGCAACTTGGAGATACGATAGTAGCGGTGACATTGTTTCCTTGGATGCGTCCCGTCATGTGCACAACCCCCTTTCTCGCGCGGGCAGAGGCTTTGAAGACCCCGTCTTCACCAACTTTCCCGCTCAACGCGGTGTCGAACCGCGGGACATATGCAAACCGGACTTCACCCCTTGATATTCTTAGAGGATAAAGCGCTCCCAGTGGAGGCTGGGTACAGTCCCCCTTGATTATTTTCGTGAGGGTAAGCTCGCCCCTGTACTGCCCATCGAACTTAGCCGAGTTCTGCGCCCACGCGACGCTCCCAAACCCTATCCCGAGCAGGAGGCACAGTCCCGGCCATCTCAGCATTCCGTTCATCCCGTTCAGGTGTAATATAACTTAGAGGTTACAAACAGCACAGTTCCAAAGCGACTGCAGCCGATTTTTGAGACACGGAGCCCGCAAAGGCCTAAGGCAATCAAAGCATGGTTCGGATATTCGCAGGCTGTTCCACCGTGGTCCATGGCCGCTCAGGCGTGCGGCGCGTGCTCGATGTCCGATCTATCGTGTAACGCCTACTCGGCGGCGAAGGGCTGGAGCGTCGCGGTTGCATCAATTGCGGAAACTGCGTGATCGGATGCCTATATCGCGGTCGACCGAGATCGGCCCGATCGCGCCGCAGGCGGGCTGAATCGAGGCGCCGGCAGGGAGCGAAACCGGCCCCGAATTTCCCCGCTATTCCCTGTCGTGCAGGGAAAGGAAGCGACTGTCACCCCTAAATTCACCCGAATAAACGTAAATAATAACTTTAAATCAATCACTTACGGTCCCCGTTTGAGCATGGCCCGAGGGAGAGCGGCAGAGGAATCGAGCAAACATTGCCGCTGCCGTTAGCCTCACTCCGGTCTTAGCGTGAATGATACGTCCGATTTTGATGTGAAGATGGCAAACTCGCCGCAGCCGAAACCAGTTGAGGGCGCCGTGCCGATCGCCTCGATTGACCTGGTTTCGCCGGTCGGAGCATCATTGTTTCGAATTCCTTTTTGACGGCCTGCCACAGCAGCACGCCCCCTGCGAGCCTCGGCGGTATCAACCGGTAGTGTGGCGGCGGCTGCGCCTTACCGCCCATCAAACGGACGGGTGAGAAGACCGCGCGATGCGACACGATGGTATGATCCGAATTTCCGGCGGCATGTTCCGCATGGGGTCTAACATGCCGGCTCGCGGGGGTGAGCTCTTCTACAACTTTTGCATCCGCCGGCGCTGCACGTCACGTTCGACCTGCAGACCGTGTCATCAGCCCGCCCCCGACAGGAAACTGCAGTTATTCTCGGCGGCAGAATAGCGGTCAATTTTTGAGAAGACGTGCCGGAGTAGCACGTCTGATCCTTATGTACCCAAGAAGGGTCCAGAGGAGGGCACTGACGTTGGCGTGAAGGAAAATCCCGCCACCGCTCAGTAAGATCGCCAAGGCGTCGAGTGTTAGGCCACGGCGGCACGCGGCTCCTTGGCCTGGAAGTGCGGGATGATCTGTTCGCCGAAGAGGCGGAGGGTGTGGAGCACCTCCTGGTGCTGCGCCGGCCCGACGGCGCAGAGGAGAATCACCTCCTCGATGCCGAGGGCCTCGTAGAGCTCGAGAAAGCGGATGCATTCTTCGGGCGTGCCGACGCAGAATTTCGAGCCTTGCTCGCGCACCTCCTGCGGCGTGGGCTCGCCCGGATGCGGCCCGCTGGCGAGGCGTTGGTCGCGGGCGTAATATCCCCGATAATCCGGCGGCACGGTTGCGGGATCATAGTCGCGCCACACCAGGCGGGCCCGCTCGCGCTGCTGCTCGATGTACCATTCGACGAGCTCGGTGCCGCGCCGGGCCACGACACGCGGATCCTCATGGCAGTAGCCCGCCGTCATCAGTGCCGCGCGGGGTGCCGGCCTGACGCCGTTGCCGGGGGCCGTGGCCAATGCTTCCTGGTACAATGCCATCAGCTCTCTGACGCGGTCCGGCCCGCCTTCGCTGCCGAAAAGTCCCCCCATCCCCAGGCTGCCGGTCTGGCACGCGGTCTCGTCGCTGCCGCAGGCCGACCACAGCGGCGGGTGGGGCTGCTGCAGCGGCTTCGGCAGGACCTCGCGGCGCGGGATCTGATAATACTTGCCCGCGTAGGTGATCTCCTCCTGGGTCCAGATGCGCGGCAGCACGTCGGCGAATTCCTGCCACATGCCGCGGGTGTCCTGCAGATCGGTGCCGTACGGGGTAAGCTGGTAGGGATAGCCGGTCCGGCCAATGCCGACATCGACGCGGCCGTGGCTCAGAATGTCGAGGGTTGCCATGCGCTGCGCGACATGCAGCGGGTGGTGGATCGGGGCAAGCACCACGCCGACGCCGAGGCGGATCGTGCTGGTGCGTTGGCTGACCGCCGCCAGGGTCAGGTCCGGGGCGCTGTTGTGCGACCACACCGGGCGGAAGTGATGCTCCGAAAACCACACGCTCTCGAAACCCTGCTGCTCGGCGTAGGGAATCTGCTCGAGCGCTTCGTAGATGCGCTGCGATTCGCTGGCTGGGGTCCAGGGTTTGGGGACCTGAATCTGATAGAACAGGCCAATTCTCATGGGACGGTCTCCTATTTTGGCATCGAGACATGCCTTGGGGGGTTAGTTCTGCCAAGCTGTCATTTCGCGATCACCAAAATCCAAGACCGAATGAAATAGCCATTCCCTGAACTCGCTTAGGCAACCGGGCGAATGTTGTGGTTCATGCGAAAGAAATTGTCAGGGTCGTATTTTGCTTTGAGTTGCTGGAGCCGCCGATAATTCGGCCCGTAAGAGGCGGCGACCGCGTCGCCGTGCTCGTCGTCGGCTAGGTAGTTTACGTAGCGGTTGGAGCTCATGAAGGGCTGCATCGCGGCGAAGGTATTTCGTGCCCAGGCGGTGCAAGCATCGTTGTCCTTCCTGTCCATCCACTGGGACAGCACGAGCAGATTGTAGCCTTCTGCGCGGGTTGGAAATGCTGTGTCTGTCATGCCGACGCGAGTGACGGCGCCGTGGAAGTGCTCGAGCAAGAGTGCGCCCATAGGCGTCGGGCATTGGGCGAAGCAATCGATCATCGACCGGATCGCTTCGTCGCTCAGGCTCGACAGGAAATTCGACTTCCAATAGTTGAGCGCACCGCGAGGATAGCCTGCGTCCAGCATTGCATTGATCGCCGAATAGGGCGTCGGGCCAATGACGTCCATAACCGGCGTGCCAAATTGCTTTATCGGCTGCGCTGCGCGATCGCCGGCGTCGAGCGGTCCGCAATGGCACATAACTATGGCCGCCAGCTTGGTCCCGGACCCATCGGGCGCGTGGATCAAGCCGCCAAAGACTGTAAGCTCGTCCGGGAGTGACGCTGTAACGTCACGGTAGAACCGCAGCATGTCCCAGGCCGCGCTAAAAGGGTAGGCAATGATGCCGCCGGTGATGATTGGCCCGATTGGATACAGGCTGTATTCGAAGGACGCCGCCACACCGAAATTGCCGCCACCGCCCCGCACTGCCCAGAACAGATCCCGATTTTCGTCTCGGCTTGCCGTCACGGCGCTGCCATTGGCCAGAACAACGTCGACCGACAGAAGATTATCGAGGGCGAGGGCGTGCTTGCCCATGAGCCAGCCGATGCCGCCGCCGAGGGTCAACCCGGCGATGCCGGTGGTCGAGATTACGCCGCCGGTCACTGCGAGACCGTGGAGCTGCGTCTCGCGATTGAACATGCTCCAGGTGAGGCCGCCCTGTGCTTGGGCGGTGCGAGCGTTCGGATCGACGCGGATGCCCGTCATCGGCGAGAGATCGATCATCACGCCGCCGTCGATCGTCGACAGCCCGGCCACATTGTGACCGCCGCCGCGGACGGCGACTTCGAGCTTCTGCTCGCGCGCCAGCTTGATCGCGTCGACGATGTCGGCGACGCAACGGCAGCGCGCGATCAAAGCCGGCCGTTTGTCGATCAGGCCGTTGTGGACCTTCCTCGCGTCGTCGTAGCCGTGATCGGCCGGCTGCAGGAGTTGCCCCGCGAAGGTTTTGCTGAGCTCGCTGAGCGTGTCGGCTAGAGCTGGTGCTGAGTTCATCCTCGCCTCCTCGTCGACTGTGCCCTTATAGGCTGGACCGGGTTGGAGGACGAGTGTTTGCTGATTGATGGTGCGGCGGCATGGCTCCCGTTAGAGTTCGACGCCCGACAGCACCAGGAGGAAGAAATGCAGATTGGGTTCAACTTGCCGATCAGCGGTCCGCTGTCGTCCCCCGATGCCGTCGTCCAGATCGCGCAGGAGGGCGAGGCGCTGGGTTACGACTATCTGACGTTGACCGACCACATCGTGCTGCCGAATTTGCAGGTCCCGGGCTACCCGTACTCCGAGAGCGGAGAGTTCCTCGCCGAGGGACCCGAGCGCCGGCACGAACAGCTGACGACGGCGGCTTATATCGCCGCCAAGACCTCGCGCATCGGCCTGGTGTTAGCCGTAATGGTCGTGCCGCACAGGCCCGCGGTGCTTGCCGCCAAGATGCTGGCGACGATCGACGTCCTCTCCGGCGGCAGGCTCATCCTCGGCATCGGCGCGGGTTGGCTCCAGGCGGAATTCGAAGCTGCGGTGACGACGCCGTTCGCTGCCCGCGGTGCGGTGACCGACGAATATCTACGGGCGCTTCGGACGCTCTGGACCGAAGAGGCCCCCCGGTTCGATGGCGCCTGGGTCAAGTTCGACCGGATCATCTTCGAACCCAAGCCGGTAAGGAAGCCTCACCCGCCGATTTGGGTCGGCGGTGAAAGTGCGCCGGCATTGCGCCGTGCGGCGCGACTGGGCGACGCCTGGTATCCGATCGGCAGCAACAACCGGCACCTGCTCGACACCCTGCCGCGTTACCAGGCTGGGATCGACCGGCTGCGGCGGCTGACCGCCGAAGCCGGACGCGACCCGGCGAACGTCGCTCTGACCTACCGGGTCAAGCGCTACGGCGAAGCGGTCCCGGAAAGGGCCAGCGACGGCAACCGGCGGCTGTTTTCCGGTACCACCGCCGACATCGTCGCCGATTTACGGACGCTGCGTGACCTCGGCGTCAGCGCCGTCGACATCGATTTCGAGCGGCCCGAGGCCGCAGCCTCGATCGCCGAGATGCGCCGCTTCAAGGAGGTGGTGCTGTCGCATCTATAGAGCCGGCGCGTTTGGGGACTGACCGCCTCACGACTACAGACAAGATTGTCCCCGTTGGCCTCTGGATCACCGTTGATGCTCGAGCTTTTCGGGCATCCCCGTCAGACCGGTCGATCGCCCTGCAGCATGACCCGGTAGAGATAGCGCTCTTGGCTCATGTCGTAGTCGCCGTTCGCCTTGTGCAGCAGCGAGCGGTTGTCCCACATGACCAGGTCCCCCGGACGCCATTGGTGACGGTATTGGTATTTCGCCTGGGTCGCGTGCTCGAGCAGCTCGGCGAGGAGAACCAGCGCCTCCGCCTCGGCCATCCCGACGACGCCTTCGGTGCGAATGGGATTGATATAGATCGCCTTGCGGCGGCTCTTGGGATGGGTGCGCACGATTGGGTGGGCGACCGCATCCGGGACGTGATCGCGGTCGGTCTCGCCGAGCGCCATCAATTTTCGTTCACTATGACGGCTCTGGTACACGTGGATTGCCTTTAGCCCGTCGATGCGGCGCCTGGTTTCGTCCGGCAGCCCGTCATAGGCGAGGTGCATGTTGACGTATTGGGTGTCGCCCCCCTTATCGGGCAGGCGCACCGCGTGCAGCACAGTGGCCTTGGGCGGCCGGGCGGCGTTTGAGTGGTCGGTGTGGTACCCCTCGCCCGGGATGTAGCGCCGGCCGTCAGGATAGGAATCCTGGTTTGAAATATAATGGATCTCAGGACATTCGGGCAGCGCGAAGCGCGAATTGTGCTGGGGAAACACCTCGCCGAACAGTTTGACTGCAGCGAGCAGCTGATGCGGCGCCAGGTGCTGGTCGCGAAACACCAAGACAGAATAGTCGACGAAGGCAAGATTGAGCCTCGCCCGGGTTTGCACATTGACCGGGTCGGCAAGATCAATGCCGCAAACCTCTGCGCCGGTGTGGGCCGAGAGCTGAGCGATCCGGTAGCTCATGTCGACGGGCCAGTTTCCATCGGCAGGCCCGGGTCGACCGCCCATTCACTCATCGATGCATCGTATAGCTTGACGTCGGGGTGACCGAGCATGACCAGCGCAAACGCATCGGCGCTGGCGGCAATCCCACCGCCGCAATAGGTGATGACTTCTTTGCCAAACGCGCCGACCGCGTCGAAGCGTCGGCGCAGATCGGCCGCCGGCAGAAACGCATTGGTCGCCGGATCGATCAGATGGGCTGCCGGCAGGTTGACGCTGCCCTTGATCCGCCCCGGCCGGCCGTAGGTGTTGCCGCCGGTGCCGGCATGCTGCTCGGGTGACAGAGCGTTCAAGGTGCACACCGCTCCGTCGTCGATCGCTTGTTGTACTTCCGTCTGGCCGACCATCAGCGGGCGCTGCTCCCGGACGACGAAACGCCCGGGCGGCCGCGCCCGTGCCGGACCGGTCTCGACCGGGCGGCCCTCGCGGCTCCACTTCTGCCAGCCGCCGTCCAGCACCGCCGCGTCGTCAAACCCGAAGACGCGCAGCAACCACCACACTCGGGTCGCCCATTGCGGCGTCGTCGTGCTGTAAAGGACGACTTGCGTCCCCTCGCCAATGCCGAACCGACCCATCGCCGCGGCAAACGCCTCGGCGGAAGGCTTCATGAAGCGCAAGCGATGGCCGTTATCAGAAAGGTCAGCCTGGATATCGACGAATTGCGCGCCGGGGATATGCCCCTTTTCAAAATCCGCGCGCCCCGGCACGACCTGGTAAGTGATCTTCGGGTCGGGGATCAGATGGGTCGTGCAATCGAGAATCCGCAGATTGGAATCGCTCAGCCGGCGCTCGAGTGCCTCGGTCGCGATCAGGAATTCAGGATGGACGAAGCTAATTTCAGTCATGGGCGGTCTCCTTCATCCCGGGGAGGGCAAGGAAGCGGCGATCGCGGGACGCTGACGATGAAACTCGGTTGCCTGTTCGAAGGCGTAGCCGACCCGCATCACCCCGGCCTCGTCGAAGGGTTTGCCGGCGATCTGAAATGCGAGCGGCAATCCGTTCTCGAAACCGATCGGCACGGAAAGTGCGGGACTGCCGGTCAGATTGTAGGGGCCGGTATAGGACGCCCGCTCGAAGGTCGAATAGGTCGACACCGCGTCGATCCGCGGGGCAGGGCCGGTTGCATTCGCAGAGATTGCGATGTCGACCGTCGTCAGTGCACGAGCGAACTCGACGGCGAGTTCGGGGCGCATCCGTACCGCTTCGACATAGTCCGCCGCGCTCAAAAAAGCACCGAGCCCGATCCGGGCAAACATGTGATGGCCGAAGAGATGCGGACGCTCGCGGAAATCCGCCTCGTGCAGAGCGTAGGCCTCGGCCAGCATGATCAGCCGGTTGGCGTCCAAATAGTCGATCAGCGGCGAAAGCTGCAGATCGACCAGGCGCGCGCCGAGGCTCTCCAAGGTTCGACAGGCGGCATTGAAAGCCCCCACATAAGTCGGACTCGGGGCATTGTCCCCGCCGAAATCGGCGACCGCGTCATGCTCGTGGAAATGGCGGATGACCCCCACCGTCAGACCGTCGAGCCGCCGCGTCAGCGCCATCTGGTAATCGGGCACCGGGACTTCGGCCGAGCCCGGATCCTGCGGATCGTAGCCGGCCAATGCCCGCATCATGATCGCGCAGTCCTCGACCGTGCGGGTCAGCGGACCGCAGTGGTCGAGCGTGTAGGACAGCGGGAAGACGCCGCGCCGGCTGACCCTGCCATAGGTCGGCTTGAGCCCGACGATCCCGTTATAGGCAGCCGGCCCGCGGATCGAGCCGCCGGTATCGGAGCCCATCGCCCCGGCGCAGAGGCCGGCGGCCACCGCGACCGCCGAACCGCTCGACGAGCCCGCCGGATAGTGCGCCGTGTTCCACGGGTTGCGCGCCGGCTCGAACGGCAGTGTGAAATCCGGTCCGCCGATTGCGAATTCGTGCGTCTCGTTCTTGCCGAGCAGGACGGCACCCGCGTCACGCAACCGCGCCCAGGTCTCGGCATCCTCGTCCGGCACATGGTCGAGATAGCGCGGCGAACCGGCCGTCGTGCGGATGCCCTTGGTCTTGTAGATGTCCTTGAGGCCGATCGGGATGCCGTGCAGCGGGCCGAGAGGCGCCTCCGCGGCGCGAGCCCGAGCGGCGGCAAGCGCCTCGTCGCGCAGCACCAGGACATAGCTGTGCAATTCGCCGTCGAGTGCCGCGATCCGCTCGAGATAGGCCTCGGCCAGGGCAACCGGAGAGAGCCGGCCTGATTGGATCTCCCGGCTCGCCTCGGCGATGGTCAACTGCGTCGGGTCCATCGCCGGTCTCACGGTCCGACCAAGGATGGCACGCCCGATATCGACGTTTCACCCGTCACCCTCGCGATAGCGGGGGTCCAGGGCCTCCCTTGGGGCATTCGCCTGGATTCCCGCTCCGGCAGGAATGACGAATAAGCTTCTGATCTTTCGGGGATCATTCTGTCACCCCCGCGGCTGAACGAAGATGTGCGCGGGCTCGGCCGTTCGGTCGCGTGGCCGCCGCACGGTGCGGGTCATCCGCTCCACCAGCCGGTAACCCTGGCGCAACTCCTCAAACTGCTCGGGAGTGAGTTTGAGGCCGGCGCGCTCGACGAGGACAGCAAAGCGCTCAGGCGAAATCGTCTCGGCCACGATCTTTCCCTCCAGGTGGCGCCAATCCTCGCCGGCAAAGGTATCACGGCAGCCTCTGGTGGCCCAAGCGGTCACCGAGCCTTACAACCGAAAAGTGTCTCGGGAGCGCGCGTTTTGCCTCTGCAGCAAATCTGCGCCGCGATTTCTCTCTGTGGTTGCGGAGCGGAGCATGCGCAGCGGCTTGTCTGAGCACCGCGACGACCGGGAAGATGGCATGAGATAATGATAATTTTGTGATTGTCATAAGCAGTGGATAGGCCGGTGTTCATCAGGTCGCGAGAGCGGTCCTCAAACTCGAAATCCATGCGGTGCAATGCATACCGAGCCAGCCGGTGCCGCTCTCGCCGAATGACACGCGCAAAACGCGGATAACACTCCAACACGCCCGCCCCCATCATCCCGGCGATCATGTGGATGAGTTCCATCGCGCCCAAAGCTACCGAGTCTGACGTCCCAGCTGTTTGCAGTCGCGCTTGTCCGCCCCGACGGCCCCTCGCTCCTGACGGCAGTCCTGCCGGGTGTCCCGGGTGCCAAAGGTTCAGCAACATCTCGGCTGGTTAGACGGTCATGCTTTCTTGAACGCGCGGACAATCCAGATCAGAACGCAGGCCCCGACGAAGCCCGCAATCAAGTATCCGATCCATCCCGCTAGGTTGATGCCGACCACGCTCAGGATGGCGCTGGCGAGCGCCGCGCCGACGATGCCGATAACAATGTTCATGAAGAGGCTCATCTCGCTCTTCATAAATTTCTCGGCGAGCCACCCGGCCAGGCCGCCAATGATGATGGCCGCAATCCAGCCTACCTCGGCGTTTTCCATGCGTCTCTCCCAGATTCCAGATTATTGTGTCACGACGATCAGGGTATACACCGCCTGCGTTCTTAGCACCGAAGAAATGTACGGGATTAGCAACCGCGCCCGGAGAGTTCGGCGCGAGTGCCGCGCCAGCCAAACCGCGACACTGGCTCGCCGAAGGAGCGACAAGCTTAGCTTAGCCCCTTCGCATGCGCGCTTCTGCCCGTCCGCTGGCCGCTATCCGTTCCGGGAATGTCCGGTTCGGCCCTGAGACAATTCTGCGGGCGTTGGCCAAATGGCCGGAATGGGGGTGTGCCGTGACGTGGTCTGATTTATGAATAAGTAACCCGAGTCGGGCCGGGTAGACCGAAAAATTGCCGTAATTTTGTGAAATCTATCTTTCGCGAATTTTAATGGTAATCAACGGGTGACATGATTTGTATGGGTGCTTCGTTTTCTGTTATGTTACTGATACCGGCTTCCGGTGATCCCCAGATGTGGTAGAGTTAATATGTTTGGGGGATGGATGATGCCGGCATACTTTTTTCGCAGCGCACCGGGGGCGGCCGAGCTGCGGCGCTTGGCCCGAGGCGAGAGCGGGCGTGTCTGCCAGCGGGTGCTGATGATTGCGAACCTGCTCGAAGGGATGGAGCATCAGGAAGCGGCGCGGCTGGCTGGGCTGAGCCGGTCGGCGGCTTACGAATGGCATAACCGCTATGAGGAGGACGGCATTGCGGGACTGCGTGATCGGCCGCGCCCGGGCCGCCAGCCCCGGGTCGACGCGGTGACGAGCGCGCGGTTCAAGGAACGGATGGTCGCTGGTGCCGAACTGGAGCGGGACGGGGTGGTGGCGTTTCGTGGGGTCGACGCGCAACGGATCTTGAAAGAGGAGTTCGAGATTGATTGCAGTCTGTCGAGCACCTACCGGCTGCTGCACCGGATCAAGTTGAGTTGGTTGGCCCCGCGGTCGCGTCACCCGGAGGCTGATGCGACGGCGCAAGCAGAGTTTTCGCAACTCTTGGATTGCAATTAGAGCGAGTCCGGGCGGCGCAAGCACGCGGTAGGCGAGTCGAGCTGTGGTTTCAGGACGAGGCGCGCATCGGTCAGAAGAACAGTCTGACCCGGGTGTGGGGGCCAACCGGCAGCCGGCCGGCAACACCGAAGGATCTCGGCTTCGCCTCGGCCTATCTGTTTGGTGCGGTCTGCCCGGTGGAGGGCAAAGCGGCGACGCTGATCATGCCGGTCTGCAATACCGCCGCGATGAACCATCATCTCAGCGAGATCAGCAGCCAGGTCGCCGCTGATGCCCATGCCGTGGTGATCCTCGATGGTGCCAGTTGGCACAAGAGTCATGGACTGATGGTGCCCAGCAATATCACTTTGTTAGCACTGCCGCCCTACAGCCCGGAGCTCAATCCGGTCGAGCGGATCTGGCACTATCTGCGCAGCCACTGGCTCGCCAACTCGGTGTTTCCCGGCCTGGCGGAGGTCATGGATGCCTGCGCGATGGCCTGGAACCGGTTCGCCACCAACCCCGGCCTGATCCGCTCGCTCTGCGCGGTCGCCTGGGCTCCCGCTTCACCCCATCAATAGGTGGCCGCTGCTGCGCGGCCTGCGTTCGAAGGCACACTCGTGTCCAGAAATCTCCGGAGATCCGTATGATATGCAGTGGAACGGCTGTAACTTCTCCCTGTTTTCCGGCTGTTCCGATTTTCAAAAGGCGAGAGATTCCGCAACGGAGGCTGGCCCGCTGGCTGTTCTTTCGCTGCAAATAACAGCGAAAACAGCCGGCGGCGCGCCCGGTCTCCCGACGGGCGCCCCGGCCCCCACCCATTTCCTCCCCCGCGCTTGCGCTAGGGTATGCACTTATTTTCTGCTGGCGACCATCTTATCGCGAGCCTTTGCCCCTCTCCGCCCGCGAGGGCGGAGAGGGAGATCTTGCCCTAGTGTTCCGAGTCATTCACACGATTGACCGGGCAACGGCGAGCCCTCGCTCACAACAAGTCCCGCTACACCGGCGGAAGCCGGTGCCCATGGCGAAAGTGTTGGGGTGGACGGCCCCCTACGGCATCGAATGTGCCAGGCTGTGAAGGTGTAACAACGCAGCCAAGGGGAGCCGTCCGAATGACGATTATCAGGATTGGGTTGGACACGTCCAAGCATGTCTTTCAGCTGCATGGCGTTGACGAGAACGAAAAGCCGGTGTTGCGACGGCAGCTGCGGCGCAGCGCGGTCGAGAAATTCTTCGCCAAGCTGGCGCCGACGCGCATCGGCATCGAGGCGTGCGGCGCCTCGCACCATTGGGCGCGGCTGCTGCGCGGCTTGGGGCACCAAGTGATGCTGATCCCGCCGCAATACATCAAGGCCTACGTCAAGCGCGGCAAGAACGACGCGATCGATGCCGCGGCGATCTGCGAAGCGATGAGCCGGCCGACCATGCGGTTTGTGCCGGTCAAAACCGCCGAGCAGCAAGCGGCGCTGACGATGCTCGGGGTGCGCGATCTGCTGGTCAAGCAGCGCACGATGCTGATCAATGCCCTGCGCGGGCATGCGGCGGAGTTTGGCGTCACGGTGGCTAAAGAGCCTGCCCTCGCGAAAGCGGGGGACCCCAGCAGGTGGTTGAGCTGTTGCGGCGGTTGACGACCGACGAAGGGGTGCCGGCACTGGCGCGCGAGATGCTCGATCTGCTGGCGGGCCAACTCGAGGCGGTCAATGGCAAATTGAAAGCGATCGAGGCGCGGCTGATGGCCTGGCATCGGCAAGACCAGACCAGCCAGTGCCTGGCGACGATCCCCGGCATCGGGCCGATCGGCGGCCTCAGCTTTGCCCTCAAGGTAGCGGACGCAAAAGCCTTTCGCTCGGGCCGGCACTTTGCCGCCTGGATCGGCATCACCCCGCGCGAGAACGCCACCGCCGGCAAGCCCCGGCCCGGAAGGATCAGCCGACAGGGCGACGAGGACTTGCGGCGGCTGCTCGTGCTCGGCGCCACCGCGGTCATCCAGCAGGCCAAGAAAGGCCGCGCCGCGCCGTGGCTGTTGGGATTGCTGGCGCGCAAGCCAAAGAAGCTCGCGGCGGTCGCGCTGGCCAACAAAATGGCCCGTATCGTCTGGGCCATGATGGTGAGCGGCGAGACTTACCGGCGTCCGCAGGAGGCCTGAACCTGCCCACCGCGAAACCTGGCACACCTGAACCTGGCAAGGACAGCCGCAGCAAGATGGCAATCGGTCGATCCGAGGATCGGGACAACCCGCGGGATCCATTGGTGCTTCGACATCACGGAAGTGTTAGGGACCCGATCCGCGTAACCCATCTGGGCCAGCGGTCACGCCGACCGCACCACACAGGCCGAACATATGACCGCAATCGACCAGAGCCATCGCAGCTGCCCACTCCTTGCGAGACGGGGGCCGTCCACATATGGATCCCGGCCTTCGCCGGGAAAGCGCGGAGGGGATGTCGAGCTGCATCGACTGAATGAATCGGTGCCCTAGCGCGCTTGCGGGGGAGGGAATGGGTGGGGGGTCAGTTGATCAGGCCGTAGAATTTGGCGGCGTTCTCGCAGGTGATCTTGTGGACGACCTCAGGCGACAGGCCGGCGAACTGCTCCTCGATGTATTTTGTGGATTCGGGCCAGATGCCGTCGGTGTGCGGGTAGTCCGAGCCCCACATCATCGTCTCTACGCCGATGTCGTCGACGAGCTTGGTGCTGATCGGGTCGAACTGGAATGTCGCCTTGCACTGGCGGCGCCAGTATTCGCTCGGCTTCAGCTTCATCAGGTCGCGGAAGCGGTCCTCGAACTCGAAATCCATCCGGTGCAATGCATAGGCGAGCCAGCCCGCACCGCTCTCGCCGAACGACACGCGCAGACGCGGATAGCGCTCGAACACGCCGGCCCCGATCATCCCGGCGATGATGTGAATCAGTCCCATCTGGAAGGCCGAGACGCCGGTGAACATCGCCGCGCGGCGCACCTTGGGCGCCTCCTGGCGAGCGCGCGGCGGGGTCGTCGGGAAGGTGTGGAAATGCAATGGCAACTGCACCTCGTCGATCGCCTGCCAGAACGGCTCCCAGCTCGGGTGCCACATCGGCTCCATATCCCACGAGCACGACAGTTCGAGGCCTTTGAGCCCCATCTTCGCGACACGACGGACCTCCTCCGCGGCGCGGTCGACGCTGCCATAGGGCAGGCAGGCGAGGCCGATCTGGCGGTCGGGGTAATGGCTGCAGAAATCCTTCAGCCAATCGTTGTAGATGCGCAGAACCTCGTTCGACGCATCGCTGTCGTTCAGCTTCGAGGCGGTGCCGAGGACACCGTAGATGACCTCTGCGTCGACGCCGTCCGCCTCCATGTCCTTGAGGCGCAGATGGGGGTCGCTGCAGCGCACTTTGCCCTGCTTGGCGTCCGAGAACAGGCCGTGCTCGACCATGATGTCGACCCGCACGTTCTGCCCGGGAATGTGCTTGGCGCCGCCCGGCCCGACCCCGTTCAGGAGCCCAAAATTCGCGCCGTTCTTGGCGACCCATTGCGGCCCGTCCGGACCGTCTTGGACATAGGGCATGCGATCCTTGAGCTCGCGCCGCGCCTGCGAGGTGAACAGATCGGGCGGCATCCACGGCATGTCGAGATGACAGTCGGCCGAGATTTTGCGGTATTGCATTTCGTTTTCTCCGCGCTGCGAGGGATCGCTGTTCGCCCAAACTGTACTCCCTCGACGCGAGCATCTCCTAGTGCACAGGCTTTCCCGGCTCTGCTTTTTTGCCGACGCGACATGAGCCTGACGCATCGCTGCGGGCGTTCCCGCCGCGCTTGCGTTTACGCGCATTTATTAGTATAAGACACGTTACCTCAACTTGAGATCGTATAGTCATGCCCTCGAAGGCCGCTTTTGCTCTTCTCGCTTTGTCCCTGCTGCCGGCAGCTGCACTCGCCCAGGCAAACCAACAAGCCGCAAACCAACAAGCCGCGGCTCAGCCAAGCCCATCCACCGCGACCCCGACCCCGACGCCGGCGCGCGGCGACGCGCTTACCCGCGAGCAATACATCCATCGCGCCGAGGAACGAGCCGCACGGCGGGCGGGCGCGCAATTCGATCGGATGGATGCCAACCACAACGGCGTCGTCGAGCCGGCCGAAAGGCAATCCTGGCGCAGTCAGCACCCGCGCGGGGCGGGATCCCAACCGAACGCGTCGCAGCAGCAATAATCTGCCTGCCGCCCCGGCCGAATTGCGGTAGGATGCTCGCCGCGACGGAAGGGGAGTCGAAAATGCCGGACACAGCGAATTTGGAAAGGGTAGAGGCGACGCAGCCAGCAGGATCGCAAACGGGGGCGATCCGCGTCGCCGGCCTCGATCACCTGGTATTGCGGGTCGCCGATCTCGATCGCGCGATCAAGTTTTACGGAGAGGTGTTGGGTTGTCACGTCGAGCGCCGGCTCGACGAGCCCAAGCTCGTGCAGTTGCGCGCCGGTACCTCGATGATCGATCTGGTGCCGGCCGGTTCGGGGCCGCAGCCCGCGGAGGGCCGCAACCTCGATCATTTCGCGGTGCGCATCAGCAGCTTCGACTTTCCGGCACTGGCGGCGCACCTAGATCGGCATGGCATCGCTGCGGGCGAGGTCAGGCGGCGCTATGGTGCGGAGGGCTACGGCTCCTCGCTCTACATCACCGACCCGGACGGCAACGTGGTCGAGCTCAAGGGACCACCCGAAAAAGCCGGATAGCCGGAGCGCTCGTCGGCAACGGAGCGGCCGCGTGCTGGATCGCGTCCTGCTGAGCAATGACGACGGCATCGAAGCCCCGGGTCTCGCCGTGCTCGAAGAGATCGCGCGCGAACTGGCCCGCGAAGTGTGGGTCGTCGCTCCCGAGCACGACCAGAGCGGGGTCTCCCATGCTGTCAGCCTGCACCATCCGATCCGGGTGACCGAGCGCGGCTCGCGGCGTTACGCCATCAGTGGCACCCCGGGCGATTGCGCCGTGATGGGCGTATGCCATCTGATGGTCGGTGCCGCGCCCGATCTGCTACTGTGCGGCGTCAATCGCGGCGCCAACCTCGGCATGGAAACGGTATTTTCCGGCACCGTCGGCGGGGCGATGACCGGGATGATGCTGGGCATTCCATCGATCGCTCTGAGCCAGGCATGGACCGATCGCCTGGACGTCCGGTGGCCGACGGCGGCAGTACTCGGCCCCGGCGTCATACGGCAATTGCTGGCAATCGGTTGGGGCGAGGCGACTTGCCTCAGCGTCAATTTCCCGGACCTCCCCGCTGCCGAGGTCGGCCCGCTCACATTGGCCCGCCAGGGTGTCGGCCTGATCCAGGGCATGCATGTCGAGACGCGCACCGATCCGCGCGGCCTGACCTATCACTGGATCGGGTTTCGCCGCGGGCCGCGCGAGCAGGGACCCGAAAGCGACATCGACGCGCTCAACGCCGGCCGCATCGTTGTCACGCCGCTGCGCTACGATCGGACGGACGAGGAGGCCTATGCGATGCTGGCAAAGGCTCTGCCGCGGGCGTAGTTGGGGAAGCCGACGACAAAATCCGATCGTGGAGGTTGAAAGCCCTCCCCCCGTTGTCCGCTGACCCCAGTCGAAGCTGGCGCCTCCCGTGACGCCAGCACGCCTTCGGGCTTGGAAAAGGCGGCTTTCGAGATCGCGGGCGTTGTAGAAGCAGGTCTTCGACCGGCATTTATGCTGTGCTTATTCCGCAGCCCGATAATTCGGCTCGAAGCTTTATCCGGTCGCGCCCTTTTATCGGTGCATGCGTCGACGAATTGAACAGCCATACCTCGGCTCGCTCGCCAGCGAGACGCAGAGGTTGCCGACTTACCGTCGGACAAGGAACAGTTCGGCGGATGATCCGGTTGCCCGCGAAGTCAACCGGCTCGCCGGACCGGTGCTCGAGATCGTCGGCCCAATGTTCTGGGCGATGCTGATCGTGATGCTCCTTTGGTCGGAGATCCGGGGGTATTAAGGACCGTCGCGATCAAAGCGGAGCGCGTTGCTCGGGCGGCAATTGCAGGCGATAGCCTACGCCGAGTTCGGTAAGGATATGAGTTGGCCGGGTCGGATCGGGTTCGAGCTTGTGCCGCAGGCCGCGAATGAAAACGCGAAGGTACTGAACCTCGTCCGTCTGCGCCGGCCCCCAAACCTCACGCAGCAACTGCCGGTGAGTCAGCACCTTGCCGGCATGGCTGACGAGGAGGCGGAGCAATTCGAACTCCTTCGGCGACAACTTGATTTCGTCGCCGGCGCGGGTCACCCGGCGGCGCACCAGATCGACCGTCAGATCACCGGATGTGAACAGCGGGAACTCCCCCTGCGCCTGGAACGCGTGCCGCAATGCCGCGCGTATGCGAGCCATCAGCTCGGCCATGCCGAAAGGCTTCGCGAGGTAGTCGTCGGCGCCCAGATCGAGGGCCACCACTTTCGACCGCTCGTCGGCGCGCGCCGACAGAACAATGATCGGGACCGGAGAATGCTTGCGGATTTCGCCGATCGCGTCGAAACCGCTTCGATCAGGCAGGCCGAGGTCGAGGACAACGAGGTCCGGCTTCTCGGCGGCCATTGTCGCCAGCGCGCTCGCAGCATTCTCGGCGGTGACGACGCGGTACCCGACCGCCCCGAGGCTGGTCCGCAGGAAGCGCAGGATCGGCGGCTCATCGTCGACGATCAGCACCGTATAGGTATTAGCCATATGCCTTGACCTGCTGTGCTGCTTCGTTGGCCTGCGGCGCCGGCAGGCTCACCCTGAGGATCGCACCCGAGCGGTCCGGGCGGTTGTGCGCCGTGATATGACCGCCATGCGCCTCGACGAAGCCCCGGCAGATCGCCAGCCCCAGACCGGTGCCTGCGCGTCGGTGATCCTGCTGTCGCACGCGGTAGAACTTGTCGAAGATGCGATCCAGCTCGGCGGACGGAATGCCCGGCCCCTTGTCGCAGATTTCGATCGTCACCGCGTCGTCCGCACGACGTGCGCGAACCTCGATCAGGCTGCCGGGCGGAGCGTATTTGGCCGCGTTGTCGAAGAGATTGAAGAAGACTTGCTCGACTAGAACTGCCTCTACGGACAGCATCGGCAGATCTGGCTCCAGCTCGACTTCCAGCCGGTGGTGGGCGAGCACGTCGACCGCTCGGCGGAGCGACGCGCCAATGATCTCGGCGACGTCGAAAAGTTCGCGGCTCAGCTCGATTGCACCGGATTCCAATCGCGTCATGTCGAGAAGGTTTCCGACCAAGCGATTGAGACGCTCCGCCTCGCCCTGCAAAGTCGCCAACAGCTCCTCGCGCTGCTCCGCATCGTATCGATCCGCGAAGCTGCGAAGGCTGGTTACCGCCCCGACGATCGAGGCGAGCGGGGTTCGCAAATCATGCGAGATCGAGGTCAGCAAGGCGCCGCGCAGCCGCTCGGTTTCGGCCAGCACCCGCGCGTCCGCCAGTCCGGCCGCCAGTAAAACGCGCTCGATCGCGACTGCCGCCTGGTCGGCGAGCGCATCGATCAGACGCCGTTCCTCAGGGTTCAGCGAGCCATCGGCTATGTCGCGGCGGATGCCGATCATCCCGACCGGGCCGGAACCGGTGCGCAACGGCAGGTACAGCCATTGCACTCGGGCATCATCTCCGTTCGGGCCCCGGCTGCTTCGTTGTGCCGCCAACTCCAGCGCGGTGCAGCGAGATCTGCTTCATCGATGGGGTCATCCGCCGGGTAGGCGCAGGCGATCTCGATCGACCCGCCCTCCTTCTCGGGAACAAGCAACGCGGTGCGGGCATCGAGCATCGACGAAACCTGTCGGGCCGTCGCCCGCGACAGATCGTCGAGCGAGCCGATGCCGGCGAGTTCGCGGCTGAACGAGTAAAGCGCCGCGGTAGTTTCGGCGCGCAGCCGGGCTATGACAATCTGGCTGCGAGTCGCAGCGGTCAGGTTGCTGACGACGAGCGCGACAAAGAAAAAAAAGAACAGCGCAACTGCGTTACCGGTGTCGGCGATCGTGAAGGTGTAAACCGGCGGTATAAGGAAGAAATTGAACCCCAAGACGCTCAAGACGCAGGCGAATAGGGAAGGGAAGAGGCCCCAGGCGATCGCCGACCCGATGATCGCCATCAGAAACACGAGCAAGACGCTTTGCAAGCCGATGAAGCGCTCGATCAGCAACCCGCAAGCGAGAGCCAGAGCCACCATGGCGGCGCTTCCGAGATAGCCGAGCGGCCGGAGCGCATCGCCTCGGCCTGGCCCGGTGCCGAGAAAGGAGACAAGGCGCTCGCGGTTATTTTGCGTGGTGTCGTGCATCGCCATCGATGACGTAGCGGCGGCGTTATGCCACCTTGATCCAGCCCAGCCCCCTAGAGGCGAAACTCAGAATAGCACGTCAACGGGACAGGAGCACTTTGCCCGCCGGGTGCGCCGCTCGACGCGTTCCCTTTTATGGAAGCTTTATGGAGTCGGAAGCGGACCCACCTCGACTTTTTAGGGGACGGTTGGCATTTGACCGGCGCGTAAATCGCTGTTCGTGCGGGGCTCCGTTGGCATCGGTATTGGCGGCTACAACTTCCAGTGAGCGAAGCCCCGTGGATCACGGCCTCGCTCGCAGCCTGACCATCGCCGCGTTTGGGGTCGTCTATGGCAACATCGGGACTTCGCCGCTCTACGCCGTGCGCCAATCCCTGATCGAATTCGGCGAGACGACCGAGCAGTCGGCTCTTGGCGTGATCTCGCTGATCATCTGGTCGCTGATCATCTGGTCGCTGATCCTCGTGGTGACAGTCAAATACGTCTTTGTGATCATGCGCGTCGACAACCGCGGCGAGGGCGGATTATTGGCCCTGACCGCACTCGCATTGCGCAATTCGCCTGCTGCGGCGCGCGGCGGCGGCACTGGATCATGGCTGCGGAGTTGATCGGTGCGGCGCTGTTTTATGGCGATGGGGTGATCGCGCCGGCGATATCGGTATTGAGCGCCGTCGAGGGGTTGAAGGTGGCGACGCCGATCTTCGACCCGTATGTCGCGCCGATCTCGCTGGTTCTGTTGCTCGGCCTTTTCCTGGTGCAGCGGCAAGGCACCGCCGCGGTCGGCGGGCTCTTTGGCCCGATCATGCTGGTGTGGTTTGCGGTGCTGGCTCTGCTAGGGGTGGCGAACATCACCCAGCAGCCGGGGATTCTTTGGGCATTCAACCCATGGCACGGCATCGACTTGCTGAGGAGTGCGCCGTGGCAGGGCTTTGTCATGCTGGGTGCGGTGTTCCTGGCGGTGACCGGGCCCGAAACGCTTTACGCCGACATGGGTCATTTCGGGCGGATGCCGATGCGCATCGCTTGGCTTTTCATCGTGCTTCCGGCACTGATGCTGAACTACATCGGACAAGGCGCGTTGCTGCTGAGCGATCCGGGGCACTGCAAAACCCGTTTACCGCATGGCACCGAGCAGGAGCCTCTATCCGCTGGTGGTGATGGCGTCAGCGGCGATGCCTCGAAATTCACGATCTGGGCAAAGGCTTCTACGCGCTGCGCCTTTGGCGTCATCGGAAGGTACGGCCATTTGAGCTAGGCTCGCCTCGGAGTCCGCTAACTCCCACAGGTCAGGTAAGGGTACAGGAAATCAGACCGGACATTCCCGGTTTCCACTGCCAGCGGGCGGAACTGTAGGCCTTCCTGGCCGGCCCGAGAACAATTCGACACTCTATGCACTGTAGAGTGTGCCTAATGTTCAAGAGGAGGATTCGACTAGGATTGGAGGAGGACCTCGCATGACCGAAAAGCCTGCAAGCGCCCCGACCCGCACATCGAGGGTTATCAGGGCGCGGCCGGAGGAACTCTACGCGGCCTTTCTCGACCCGGCTGCTCTGATCGACTGGCTCCCGCCGGCGGAGATGACCGGCGAGATCCACGAATTCGACGCGCGGGTCGGAGGCGGATACCGGATGTCGCTGTTCTACCCGCCGGACGAGCGGTCCTTCCGCGGCAAGACGTCGGATAAGGAGGACATGGTCGAGGTGCGGTTCGCGGAATTGGCGCCGCCGCGCCGGATCATCCAAGCCGTCAGCTTCGTCACCACCGATCCGGCCTTCTTCGGCGAGATGACGATAACGGCTACGTTCGAAGAAGTGTGCGGTGGAACCGAAGTGACGCTGCTGTTCGAGAACCTGCCGGCCGGCTTGCGCGCCGAAGACAACGAGGCCGGCTCGCGCCTCAGTCTGGAGCAGCTCGCGCGCCGCTTCGAATGACGGACGGAGAGCCCAGAGCAAATGTCGAGGGGCTGGATCGCCCGATCCAACCCGGCGGCTATCGGCGCTGCGGTTACTTGCTTCGTATCCCCATGCTCACCGGCAAGTCGAGAATTTTCCCGGCCTTCAGCATTGTCTTGTCGAGGCTGTAGATCACCGCAGCACGATGATTGTTGGCGACGGCCAGGTGGAGAGCGTCGCCGGCCCGCAATCCGGTTTCGAACTGGCCGAGATACCGCTTGGCCAGAGCGAAATCGTCGGCGTTCGGCAGCAGGACGGTGAACAACTCGTTCACCATGGTCTCAAACCGGGCATCGGCTCGCGCAGCCGCCTGAGCGTCCAGCCCGCCGATGCGACCTTCTCGAGCAATCAGCGAGGAAAACTCGACCCGGGTCCAATGGCTGAGGGTGAACTCCTCGGCGGGCAGCCGGCCGACGAACCCTACAATCTTGTCGCTGGTCGCTTCGGGAAGAATGAGCGGCACCAGGAAGCTCGTATCGAAATAAAGCACGCGCCTGCCGCCTCAGCGCCCCTCGTCTCGCACCTCGCGCAGCAATTGGGCGCTTGGTCTGCGCAAACGCGGCATCGTCGCGCGGAATGCGGCCAACTCATCGAGCCTCAGCGGCTGTTTTGAACGGGAGACAGGACGGATATGGGCCACCGCACGGCCATGGCGGGTGATGATCACTTCTTCGCCTGCTTCCACCTTGTCCAACAATTCGCTGAGATGGGCGTTCCCCCAAACCAGATTGACCGTGAGCATGACCCGCCCGTGGTATGACCAGAAGACTGGTCGCATATGATCGTGTCTCGCCGCCAGGGCAAGAGCCCGGACTCGCGGCGATCACTAGACAAGGCCGCTCCGCCTGCGTAACTCTCGGTCATGGCAAAGAGTGAGTACAGCGGGCGCGAGATCCTGGCCGGCCAGGCGCCCGGTGACATGCCGGTCACCGTCAAAGGCTGGGTACGCACCCGGCGGGATTCGCGGGCGGGGATTTCGTTTGTGCACGTCTCGGACGGGTCGTCCTTCCATCCGGTGCAGGTCGTGGCACCCGACACCTTGCCCAATTACGAGCGCGAGGTCCTGAAGCTCTCGGCCGGCTGCGCGGTCGAGGCGACGGGCATGATCGTGCCGTCGCCGGCCAAGGGACAGCCCTTCGAGATGCAGGCGAGCGCGCTGCGGGTGATCGGGTGGGTCGACGACCCGGACACCTACCCGATCCAGCCCAAGCCGCACACGATGGAGTACTTGCGCGAGGTGGCGCATCTGCGGCCGCGCACGAATGTGATCGGGGCGGCGACGCGGGTGCGCCACAGCCTGGCAAAGGCGATCCACCGCTTCTTCGACGAGAACGGCTTCTTCTGGGTCAATACGCCTGTTATCACCGCGTCGGACGCGGAGGGGGCGGGCGCATTGTTCCGGGTGTCGGCCCTGGATTTCGCCAATTTGCCGCGCACCCCGGACGGCAAGGTCGATTTTGCGCTGGATTTCTTTGGCCGCGAGGCCTTCCTGACGGTCTCGGGGCAGCTCAATGTCGAGGCCTACTGCCTGGCATTGACCAAGGTCTACACCTTCGGACCGACCTTTCGCGCCGAGAACTCGAACACCAGCCGCCACCTCGCCGAGTTCTGGATGATCGAGCCGGAGATCGCGTTTGCCGACCTCGCGGACAATGCGGCACTCGCGGAGGCGCTGCTGAAATACACCTTCGCGGCGTTGCTGAAGGAAAGGGAGGAAGACCTCGCCTTCTTCGACGAGCGGATCGAGAAGGGGCTGGTCGCGAAACTCGAGGGCATCGTCGGCTCGGAATTCGTGCATATGGATTACGGCGAGGCGATCCAACTGCTCGAGCGGGCGAACGAGAAATTCGAATTCCCGGTCAAATGGGGCATCGACCTGCAGTCGGAGCACGAGCGGTATCTCACCGAAAAATACGCGAAGAAGCCGGTCATCGTGATGAACTACCCGAAGGCCATCAAAGCCTTCTACATGCGGGTCAACGACGACGGCCGGACGGTCGCGGCGATGGACGTATTGGCGCCGGGGATCGGCGAGATCATCGGCGGCAGCCAGCGCGAGGAGCGGCTGGATGTGCTGGACGCACGCATGGCGGAACGCGGCATCGACCAGGAGCACTACGGCTGGTACCGGGATCTGCGCCGCTACGGCACGGTGCCGCATGCGGGCTTTGGCCTCGGCTTCGAGCGCACCCTCGCCTACGTCACCGGCCTCGCCAACGTCCGCGACGCCATCCCCTTCCCAAGAACCCCCGGCAACGCCCGGTATTGAGACATCCCGCCTCGGCGCTTGCGCCTCGACAAAAACGCCCGCTGCCATCGCCCATCTCTCCTGTTTCCCCTGTTTTATCAGGTCGAGATCAGGCAACACTGTTCTCCTCCGCCCTACCGCATCCAACGCCGAGCACGTTGATCGAGGCGCAGGGTATAAGGCTATTACGGCAATTACGTGGTCGATATTCACGATTTTCTCATGGGAGTTATCAACCTCGAATTGACCTGCAGTCGGAGCACGAGCGCTATCTGACCGAGAAATACGCGAAGAGGCCGGTCATCGTGATGAACTACCCGAAGGCCATCAAAGCCTTCTACATGCGGGTCAACGACGACGGCCCTTTGGCGCCGGGCATCGGCGAGATCATCGGCGGCCGTCAACGCGAGGAGCGGCTCAAAGTCTTGGACCGCAGCATGGCCGAGCGCGGCATCGACCGCGAGCACTACGCCTGGTATCGCGATCTGCGCCGCTACGGCACGGTGCCGCATGCCGGCTTCGGCCTCGGCTTCGGCTTCGAGCGCACCCTCGCCTACGTCACCGGTCTCGCCAATGTCCGCGACGCCATCCCCTTCCCGCGCACCCCTGGAAACCCGCGGTATTAACTCCGGATGGATCTGAGCCCGGGTTGCTTTAGCATGCCAACACGCAGGCGGTGAGGTAACAACTTCTCTTTTACAACAGAAGCCTGCTGCTCTCAACACGCATGATGCCAGGCGGCAGAATTGTCACAAGGTCTTCCCGTGGATCGAAGTGAACAAGAGCATCCTTGTCCAAATCAGCTAAGACCGAAGCTCTAAATCGACTGAGGTTGGCATAGCCTGACCAATTCGCGAGGTCTTTAGAGGAGATGCCCTTAGGTGACGAATATACTAATGCTAGTGCTTTTTCTTTTGTCGAGAGTTGAGGATTAAGGACACGCTTGATGCCATTACCTTCCCAAATTAACGGGATTATTCGCTCTGTCACAGTCTCAATGAGTTCGCGCGCGGCATCGGTGGTCAAATTGGCAAAAACTCTAAGAAGTTCAGAAATTATCCATTTGCCCGCGCGTAGGAAGAGTTCTGCGTCCATGTGGTTGGGGTCAACCTCGCTTCCCACATGCCCAATGTCTCGGTTGTTGCGCAGCTCGTAAACGGCAATCAGGAGTTTCTGGGATCTGAATCCTCACAGACCGACTGAAACTGTTTCCTGCCTGCTCGAGTGCCTGGCATGCGGCAAGCATGTTTTTAGGTTTTCCCGGCTTTGGGGCATAGCGGCCGTTTATGTGGCCGGAAAGGATCGTATAGACAATCTCACACAACTTGCCGGCCTTCAAGCCGACCCCCTCCCACCGTCTCGCTCTATATTCTGTTAACAGCTCTTCATATTGGGAGATGAGGGGCCGCCGCAGGCCGTCCGGAATCGACTTTAAAGCCGAATCAAGGATCTCCGTCATTCCCCGCTCTCATCGGCTCAATGTCTATCCCAAAAGTAAGTAAAGCCGTGCCCTTTGGCCGCTTTGGTACGCTGGATTTCACCCTTATTAAACATCGTTGTCAGTGTAGCTCCAACTTGATTGATTGTATGCGTCCACCCCTTCTTTGCTAGTCCACTAACGATGCTGCTCGATGATTGATGCGACTTGAAGAATCCGTCCCCTTTGAGGGTTAAGATACGATCCCTACAACTTGCACCGGCCGGAGGCCGTTTTGTGACTTTTCTTCTCTTCGCCAAATTTTGAACGTTCGTTCCGTTTTCAACTGTCGCGCCTCCCGCGGTGTTGGGATCCTGGGCACCGTCTGCACCGCCGTTTCTAGCAGAGCGCTGACTCCCAAGGCCCATTTCCTCCACCATTGGAAGCAATCTGTCCAAATAAGTGCTGACGAATTCCTTCTCGCCCTCGAGCTCGATGAGGCCAGCAGGTACATCAATTTTTACGCGTACCGACATCAATGTCTTTTCCTCAATGAAGTACATCAAGTGGCGCTTGGTTAAGCGTTTCGCAAGAGGTAACGCTCATCACAAATAGGATATGACTCGCTCTGTGTTAACACGAGCTATCCAGACCGCCGCCCTTACTCACCTGCCTTTGCCCAAATCATAACCAGGAGTTTCCGACGTCAACGTTCGTGCCGCGCGGCCCTATGCATAAAATGACCACTGCGGGTCTGGGGTCCGGTTGCCCCCTCCGGTGCCGGCGCTGTCGCGGAGGGACGCAACCGGCCCGGACGGATCACGCCCATATGCTCTCGCGAACCTGCGGCGCACACGCGACGGAAACGCAGATTCGCGCAGGATCTCTTTTGGCCGCGAGGCGTTCCTGACGGTCTCGGGGCAACTCAATGTCAAGGCCTACTGCCTGGCGCTGACCAAGGTCTACACGTTCGGGCCAACCTTCCGCGCCGAGAACTCGAACACTGGCCCCCACCTCCCCGAGTTCTGGATGATCGAACCGGAGATCCGGCTCCGGAAGGATGAAGATATGAGTGCTCTCGACGTAGCTTAACTATCTCAGGCTGACCCTGACCGCCTCCACCCTTCCCGTAGGGTGGACGCCGCCATTAGCACCGGATTTCCGCGCCTACTACGCGGTTGTTCCCCAGCGAGGTCACCGCGATGCACCGCATAAGGACCGGCCACGGCGGAACGCGGTTCCAAGCGCGCCGTGATACGTTGCTCACCCGATCTTTAACTGTATCCTATGAAGGGAGCTTCGAGCCAGTGCGAGCGCGGAGCAGGCGAGTTGGCTAGACAGGTGGATGCTCATGTCAGTCGATCTTCAACAGGTACAACAGGCGGCTAATTTGGCTCATGGAAACTTTCTTGAAGCAATCGAGATAAAAGACAATACTCATCACGGATTGCTCATCCCATACATCCGCGAATTTTTGGATTTGGAAGTTAAGCGGCCCGAGGAGGTTAAACGGTGCGCAGAGCGCTCCCGTGACCGAATACTCGGATTTGACAAACAATTCACGATAATAATCGAAAAAGTAGGTTTCCTAACAATTGAGCAATATTTGTTAGTGACAAGCGCCACCACTACTACTATGGACTTGGTTCTGAGGGGATTTTCGTCTTATCTGGACGACATCGTCCGGAGTTTAAATCACGGTCAGAAAAGTAGCGAGGTGCAAAAAGAAGTTGGAAACGAAGCTCTCATCGAACAGCTGAAGGCCGATGCTGCAAATCTCGGCTATGCCCTTGCGCTGGTTAAACAGTTGGGAGCTAATCTGGTAAAAGATCGTTTAGAATCTCTCAGTGAATTTTGCCAAAAATATTTACAAGAGAAAACAACATTACAAGTAATGAAAAACTTAAATAGCAACGATGTTGTTAAAATTCTGTTCGAATTCCTTACTGCTTCTGTGGAAGATTTGGCTCTTATCGGACCAATCAAAAAAATCTTCGAGATTTGGGATGAAAAGCGAGAGCGCAAGGCGGGGGTTCAACCGGGAGACACGGATATTATGTTTGAACTGGATGAAATTCTAGCACGCGATGCGACACGCGTTGAGCACGTACTATCTGCATTGACACAAGCAAAAACGTATGCCGAAACCTTACGCATTAGGGACGCAGAGGCTGGAAGATCTTAGCCTCGCTGGAGTGCACACCTCATCCTTAGCTGCCGGGGTTCGAGAAGGGCGGATTTGAGGCGCTCGCGGCAACACGACAGTTGTCTACTCGTAAAGCCAAGGTCGATTTCGCGCGGGATTTCTTTGGCCGCGAGGCTTTCCTGACGGTGTCGGGGCAGCTCAATGTTGAGGCGTATTGCCTGGCACTCACCAAGGTCTACACGTTCGGGCCGACCTTCCGTGCCGAGAACTCGAACACCAGCCGCCACCTCGCCGAGTTCTGGATGATCGAACCGGAGATCGCCTTCGCCGACCTCTCGGACAATGCGGCATTGGCGGAAGCATTGCTGAAATACACCTTCGCGGCGTTACTGAAGGAAAGACAGGAAGACTCGCCTTCTTCGACCAGCGCATCGAGAAGGGGCTGGTCGCGAAACTCGAAGGAATCGTCGGCTCGGAATTCGTGCATATGGATTACGGCGAGGCGATCCAGGTGCTCGATCGGGCGAACGAGAAATTCGAGTTCCCCGTCGACTGGGGCGTCGACCTGCAGTCGGAGCACGAGCGCTATCTGACCGAGAAATACGCGAAAAAAGCCGGTCATCGTGATGAACTACCCGAAGGCCATCAAAGCCTTCTATATGCGGGTGAACGACGACGGCCGGACGGTCGCGGCGATGGACGTGCTGGCGCCGGGGATCGGCGAGATCATCGGCGGCAGCCAGCGCGAGGAGCGGCTCGAAGCATTGGACCGCAGCATGGCCGAGCGCGGCATCGACCGCGAGCACTACGCCTGGTACCGCGACCTCCGCCGCTACGGCACGGTGCCGCACGCCGGCTTTGGCCTCGCCCCGGCTTTCGCCGGGGGCACCCTCGCCTATGTCACCGGCCTGGCCAACGTCCGCGACGCGATCCCGTTCCCGCACACTCCCGGCAACGCCCGGTATTGAGCCCACAGCCACAGGCCGCGCGCTGCCCATCCACGAGGCGGCGCCTGTTGGTCTTGCCCCAGATCTCATCGATGCAAACCCGGCGGACGGCTTCGATGCGGCTCTGACTCGCCTCCCATTACGCCCGCTGTCGCGCGACTGTCGGGACGATCCTGCTCGCTTGACCGGCACGGTTTTATTTAAAGCTCAAATTCTCGTCATGAACGAAGCCGCTCCTCTGCCGTAGCCGAGCCTTTCATCGCCCGACCGGCCACCGGGGGCTAGGCGTTGCGGCACGGCCACCAGTTCAGCGAATCCGCGGTACGGATGGCACGATTTTTGCCGGAAATGACGAGTTACTGACGCGACCACGGGGCAACAAGCCTCGTTCTTAAGCCGGTCGGAACGGGAGAGCAGCGATGGCTATTGCAGCCGAAAGTGCGCAGATTGCGTGGTGGAAGGAGCCGACGCGCGAGCAGTGGCACGCCTGGATCGCAGCTTGGCTGGGCTGGACCCTCGACGCCTTCGACTTCACGATTTTCCTGCTGATCATGTTGCCGATCTCGCAGAGCTTCAATGTGCCGCTGGTCGACGTAACGGCAGTGCTGGCGCTGACGCTGTGGATGCGGTTGGTCGGCGCGACGATGTCGGGCTGGCTCGCCGACCGGATGGGCCGCAAAAAACCGCTGATGATCTCGATCGCCTGGTATTCGATCGCCAATTTGCTCGCCGGGCTGGCGCCCAGCTTTGGGCTGTTGTTCCTGTTCCGCGCGGTGATGGGCATCGGCATGGGCGCCGAATGGCCGGTCGGCGCGGCGCTGGCGATGGAACAGTGGCCGATCCGCTCGCGCGGCTTTATGTCCGGCGTGCTGCAAGGGTCTTGGGGGCTGGGGGCCCTATTGTCGAGCCTGGCCTATGGCCTGCTCTACAACTCGATCGGCTGGCGTGGTCTGTTGATCATCGGCGTGCTGCCCGCGCTGGCGATCCTTTACGTCCGCCGCTACGTCAAGGAGCCGGAGGTCTGGCTGGAAAATCGCCGGCGGCAGAAGGCCGAGAAGCGCGAGGTTAAGGTCCCGCTGTTCAGCATCTTCAAGCCCGCCATCCTCGGCAACACGCTGACCGCCTGCTGGTGGATGGCCAGCAATTTCGTCGTCGCCTATTCGATGACCGGGATGTTCGCGACCCATCTGCAAAAGGATCTGGCGTTGAGCCCGGCGCTGGTCGCCTTGCCGGTGATGTTGCTGAGCATCGGGCAGTTCGGGTCCGGCCTCGTTTGGGGTTGGGCGGCGGACCGCATCGGCCGCCGCTGGGCGATAATCCTGCCGGCAATTATCGGATTGCCGCTCGTCCCGCTCTATCTCTTCACCCACGACTACACGATGATTGTCCTCTTCTTTGGGCTGCAGGGATGGTTTGCCGGCGGTGGCATCTGGAGCCAAGCTCCCGCCTATCTCTCCGAGCGCTTCCCGACCGAGGTGCGCGCGACGGCGTCCGGGTTCTGCTTCCACCAGGGGGCGATCTGGGGCGGCTTCGCCAGTCCAGTCGTGACTTATTTCGCGCTCAACTGGCACCTGGGATTCGCGATCCCGATGGCGATCGGCACAATCGGTGGGCTCATCAGCCTGTTGCTGGCGCTGTCCATCAGTCCGGAAACCCGAGGCAAGGAGCTGGTTGCGGACGTGGTCCTGGCCTGACCCGGGCGGAGCGCGGCATCGGCCGGGAGCGCTACGCAGGGTACCGCAATCCGCACCGCTACAGTACGGCGCCGCGCGCGGGCTTCGGCCTTAAGCGCACGATCGCGGCTGTCATGGGCCTCGCCAGGGGGCGCGCCGCAATCCCGTTTCGCCGAACTTGATGAATGGCGGGCAGAACGGCGGACTTGATCGTCCTGTGGCGCGCCGTCGATCTACCCAACCGACTTATCCTCTCCCAGGCGGTCGAGGACGAGTACCGTGAGGTGATCTTCCGCCCGAAGTTCGACCGCTTCGTCTCCGTCGAGCGGCGCCAGCGGATTCTCGACGTTGTCGTCGTTGCGGCTGAGCGGATCGAGCCCACTGAAACCGTGCGGGAATGCCGCGATCCAAAGGACAACAAGTACTTGGCGTTGGCCGCGGCCGGTGGAGCGGATGTCATCGTGAGCAGCCACACCCGTCATTTTGCTTGCGATGCATCAGTGGCGGGGGATTCGCATTCTGTCCCCAGCGAACTATCTTGCCCTCGGGTGACCATACACCGGCCGCCACCTCGCCGAGTTCCGGATGATCGAGCCGGAGATCGCCTTTGCCGCCCTCGCGGACAATGCGGCATTCGCGGAAGCGCTGCTGAAATACACTTTCGCCGCGTTACTGGACGAAAGACAGGAAGACCTCGCCTTTTTCGACCAGCGCATCGAGAAGGGGCTGGTCGCAAAACTCGAGGGGATCGTCGGCTCGGAGTTCGCGCACATGGATTACGGCGAGGCAATCCAAGTGCTTGAGCGGTCGAACGAGAAATTCGAGTTTCCGGTCAAGTGGGGCATTGACCTGCAGTCGGAGCACGAGCGCTATCTGACCGAGAAATACGCGAAGAAGCCGGTCGTCGTGATGAACTACCCGAAGGACATCAAAGCCTTCTACATGCGAGTGAAACGACGACGGCAGGACGGTCGCGGCAATGGACGTATTGGCGCCGGGGATCGGTGAGATCATCGGCGGCAGCCAGCGTGAGGAGCGGCTCGAAATGCTGGACGCGCGCATGGCCGAACGCGCTTCTCGGAGGAGAACATCGTATCGCGCTGGAGCGTGCAACCAGCGCGCCGGATGACGCCCTGCACGAAAGCGATATGGATCGATTCCTGCAGAAGTTTAAATACGCCTCGGACTGGTTCACGCGTCTCAACCTCAATCACTCGCGCCAAAGGGCTGAACGACTAGCGGTTCAATTACGGCTAAGAGCAAAGGAGATCACATATTACGAATTGGCATCTCAACTTAATACGTTGATGGAGGCGGTCGAAGATGATTTGAAATTCGAACGCTTCTTTCATTATAAACAAGATCTCGTTCGCCCATACATGAACCGCTCTACGGAATGGGCCCAAGCCCTTTCGCCCGGTGCGTTTCCATCGGCCGCCGACGAAATCGCAGAGGGGCTGGACTGCTACGGTCTAGAACATAATACGGCGTGCGTGTTCCACATGATGCGCGTCGCGGAAATTGGTATGCGCGCTCTTGCACGCGAGCGTCAGGTTTCCTTCCCAAAGCATCCGCTTGAATGGGCAGATTGGGAGAACATCATTGATCAGATCGATAGTAAGGCGCGGGAGGCTACCGCCGGGAAGTCTCGCGGGCCTGAAAGAGACGCGGCTCGGGCGTTCTATACAGCCGCCGTCGCTCAGTTACGCGCCTTTAAGGAGACCCGTAACAAGATCATGCACATGCGCGGCAGCTTCGATGAGTTGGATGCGCAACGAGCGATCAACCAAGTCCGCGACTTTATGAATGGCCTCTCCGCAAAGATCGGCGAGAAGACGCGGAAGCCGATCCGTCGCTGGCCTTAGGACTTATCCCTTTGGATCGCTTGCGACTCGCGAAGTAGGCGCTCAAAAATTCGCTACGCCTTTCAGTCCCTCATAGGATGAATCTCCCAAACCATGTCAACGAAGTGCGTGACTGCTCTGGATCGTTGAGTGACGGCTTGGTTTGCGTGGCGCGGGGAGTCAAACGTCGCCCGAAATCCTCAGCAAAAATTTGGTGCTGTACAATCTGAGGTTGTTCGTCTATAACCGCAGTTGGTTTCGAGGGCTCAATCGTTAAGCGATTTAGTGGCGGCCCGAGACGAATAAATGAATTCCGCCGGAATTCCGCCGCTATAAGTGGTCGGAGTGAGAGGATTTGAACCTCCGGCCCCTGCCTCCCGAAAGCAGTGCTCTACCAGGCTGAGCTACACTCCGCCGACCGGCGCGTGCTATAGCGCCAACAGCGCTCGCGGGCAATATATAGGGGCTCGCGGTCGGAAACCGGGTCAAAAACCGCGCTCGGTCGCGAAAGCGGCAGCTTCGATTAGCCCACGGCGCTCGACCCCATCCTGGAACACCGACAGCGCATCAACCGCGGTCGCCGCATAGGCGCGCGCGCGGGCCAATGTTTCGGCCAATGCGCCGCGCTGCTCGACCAGGCGGATCGCCTGCTCGAGGTCGCCAGGCCGTTGATCGAGCTCTTCGATCGTTCGGCGCCAGAATGCATGTTCTTCAGCATCGCCGCGGGCGAACGCGACGAGGATCGGCAAGGTGACTTTGCCGTCACGGAAATCGTCGCCGACATTCTTGCCGAGTTCGGACTGATGCGCACAAAAGTCGAGCATGTCGTCGACGAGTTGGAAGGCGATGCCAAGATTACGGCCGAAACGATCGAGGGCTTCTTCCTCCTTAGGCGGCCGCTCGGCCAACACCGCTCCGATCCGGCTCGCCGCCGCGAACAGTTCCGCCGTCTTGGACTGGACGACCGCGAGATAGGTGGACTCGGAAGTTCTGGTGTCGTTTGCCGTCGTCAACTGGAGCACCTCGCCTTCGGCGATTACCGAGGAGGCGCGCGACAGAATCTCGAGAATGCGCAGCGAACCATCGGCGACCATCAGCTCGAATGACCGGCTGAACAAAAAGTCACCAACGAGGATCGGCGGCTTGTTGCCCCACACCGCGTTGGCAGTATCGCGGCCGCGCCGCTGATCGCTCGCGTCGACAACGTCATCGTGCAGCAGAGTCGCGGTGTGAATGAACTCAACCGCGGCGGCGAGCGCGATATGGCGATTTCCGTTGTAGCCGCAGAGGCGCGCACAGCCCAACGTCAGCATCGGCCGCAGCCGCTTGCCGCCGCTCGCCACGATGTGCCCGGCCAGCTGCGGGATCAGAGCGACTGGGCTCTGCATGCGTTGCACGATTAGTTGGTTAACGAGTTCGAGCTCGCCGCTGAGCAACCGAAAGAGCGGGTCGAGGGACGGTTTCCGCCTTGCGCGCATCCGATCGACACTCGCCACCAGAGCCCCCGAACTCTCCTGCCTGTTTCGCGTATCTGCCGGGATGCTGCCCGATCAGCTTGACGTGCCTGAACCGGGGCGAGCATAGATTGACGCCGAAGCCGGTCAAGAGCCGCCCGGCTGGGAGCCCCATCACAGACCTGTCAACGTTGTTCCATGAAGGAGTTGCTGCGCACCAACGATCCTATCCGCCTCTCCTGGCTGCGCGCGTTACTGAAGGATTCCGGCGTCCATAGCGTCGTTTTCGACAATCACACCAGCCTGGTGGAAGGCAGCATCGGTGCCATCCCACGCCGTCTGATGGTAGCGGACCGGGATTACCCGCGTGCTCGTGCGTTGCTGGTGACCTTCGATGGAGAGGACAAGTGAACGACGCGGAAGCGGACCCGCCCTCTTTCACCGAGGATCGCCTGCTCGGCGGCCGGATTAGGGTCAGGCAGCCGGCCAACGGCTACCGCACGGCGATCGACCCGGTTTTTCTCGCCGCGGCGGTCGCCGCCGAGCCACATCAGCTGGTCCTCGATGTCGGCTGTGGATCGGGCGCTGCGATGCTGTGTCTTGCGACACGGGTGCCGGAGTGCCGCGTCGTCGGACTCGAAATGCAGCGCGAGCTGGTCCGATTGGCCGGCGACAACGCGATTTTGAACGCGATGGAGGCGCGCGCCTCGGTGATGATCGGCGATCTGCTGCATCCGCCCCCGCGGCTTTCGCCCGGCTCTTTCGACCACGTCATGGCGAACCCGCCGTTCAACGAGCCGGGCCGCGGTACGCCGGCACCAGTCGCGGGTAAGGCCGACGCAACGATAGAAGGCGATGCCGATCTAGCCGCCTGGGTGCGCTTTTCGCTCGCCATGGTTCGCTCCAAAGGGACGGTGACTTTCATTCATCGGGCCGATCGGATCGATGCGCTTCTCGGTCAAATCGCCGGGCGGGCCGGGGACGTCGTTGTGTTTCCTCTATGGGCGGGGCAGGGGAGGGACGCGAATCGCGTTTTGGTACGGGCCCGCAAGCAGATCGCGGCACCGGCGCGGCTCGCCGCCGGCTTGGTGCTACATGAGGCGGACGGCCGCTTCACCGCTGCTGCCGAGGCCGTCCTGCGTGAGGCTCGAAGGCTCGAAATCTAACCCTATGGTCAAGGCAACCGTCTTTTCCCATCTTGGGATCGTATGAAAATCGGCGAGCGTCTCCACCTCGACAGGCTATGGCCGCGCGTGCCAGTCGTTTCGGTGCTGCGCTTCGACGGCGTCATCATGGGGCGGTTGCGGCGCGGTGGCGTCTCGCTGGAGAGCCACGCCGCGGCGATCGACAGAGCATTTCATGCTGCCAATCTGGTCGCGGTCGCGATCGTCGTTAACTCGCCGGGCGGCTCAGCGGTGCAATCCGCGCTGCTGTTCCGGCGGATTCGCCAACTCGCCGACGACAAGGCCGTTCCTGTGATCGCTTTTGCCGAGGATGTGGCGGCGTCGGGGGGTTATTGGCTGGCGCTGGCCGGCGACGAAATATTCAGCGAGGAAACCTCTATCCTCGGCTCGATCGGCGTCATCAGCGCGAGCTTTGGCTTCTCCCAGCTGATCGGTCGCCTCGGCGTCGAGCGCCGTTTGCATACTGCCGGCGAGCGAAAATCCTTGCTCGACCCGTTTCTTCCCGAGGACCCGTCTGATGTCGTGCGCCTCACGGAGCTGCAACAAGACATCCATCGTGCCTTCAAGGAGCACGTTTGCCGCCGCCGCGCCGGCAAGATCGACACGGCAGACGAGTCCTTGTTTAACGGCGACGTGCTGACCGGGCGCATGGCCCTGGATCGCGGGCTGATCGACGGCATCGGCGAACTGCGCGCGGTCATGCGTGCCCGGTACGGAGAGAAGGTCAGGCTGCGCGCATTTGCGGCCGAGCGGCGGCGTTGGCGCCTTTGGCGCCGCCCACCGTTGGCGGCGCGCGAGCCGACTGCCGTTATAGCTGAACTTGCCGACTGGATCGAAGCCCGCCTTCTCTGGGCCAGATTTGGGCTGTAATCACTCCCGGCGTTCCTTGACGCGCTATCGAGGCTACCGATAAATCTCACCGATGTTCGCCTTTCCGAAACTCATCGTCGTCATTCTGATCATTTTCGCCGCGTGGGTGGGTTATCGCTGGTTGGGTGGGCTCACGCGCGAACTGGAACGCCGCCGGCCGGCCAGGCCACATCCCAAGGTGACTGCCGAGGACCTGGTAGCCTGCGGGGTCTGCGGCGCCTATGTCGCCGCCGGCGCACCCGGCTGCGGCCGACCCGACTGTCCGCGGCCGCGGTGACCGCATCGCCGGACGGAGAATTGAGCTTTCAATCCCTCATCATCGACCTGCAGCGCTTCTGGGCGGAGCAGGGCTGCGTCATCCTCCAGCCCTACGATGTCGAGGTCGGCGCCGGGACCTTCCATCCGGCGACGGCGCTGCGCGCGCTCGGACCGGAGCCCTGGCGTGCTGCGTATGTACAGCCCTCACGCCGGCCGGCTGACGGACGCTACGGCGAAAATCCCAACCGCCTGGCACAGTATTACCAGTTCCAGGTGATCTTGAAGCCTGCACCGGTCGACAGTCAGGATCTCTACCTCGCCAGCCTCGCGGCGATCGGCATCGATGCCGGCCTGCACGACATCCGCTTTGTCGAGGATGACTGGGAGAGCCCGACGCTGGGCGCGTGGGGGCTCGGCTGGGAGGTCTGGCTCGACGGCATGGAGGTCAGCCAGTTCACCTACTTCCAGCAGGTCGGCGGAATTGAATGCGACCCTGTCTCGACCGAGCTGACCTATGGTCTCGAGCGGCTGGCGATGTATGTCCAAAGTGTCGAGAGCGTCTTCGATCTAGACTACAACGGCGCAAGCGGCGCCGACCGCATTACCTACGGCCAGGTCTTCAAACGCGCCGAGCGGGAATACTCTGCCTACAATTTCGAGTTTGCCGACACCACCCGTCTCGTCGCGCATTTCGCCGATGCCGAAACCGAGTGCCGGTCACTGGTCGACCGTGGACTGGCCCTGCCGGCCTACGATCAATGCCTGAAGGCGAGCCACCTCTTCAACCTACTCGACGCCCGCGGTGCGGTGAGCGTAACCGAGCGCGCCGCCTATATCCTGCGAGTCCGGGCGCTTGCGAGCGCGTGCTGCGAAGCTTGGCTCGTCGGTTCGGAGCCGGTCGGCTGACGTGGCCGAGCTGTTGCTCGAACTCTTATGCGAGGAGATCCCGGCGCGGATGCAGCGAGCCGCCGTAGATGATCTGACCGGGTTGTTGCGCGACAAGCTCGCGGACGCCGAGATCCCGGCGCTGAGCCTGCGCGGCTACGCTACACCGCGTCGCCTCGCGGTCATCGCCGAGGGGATCCTGGCGGCACAGCCGGATCGAACCGAGGAACGACGCGGGCCCCGCGTCGGTGCGCCGCAGCCGGCAATCGACGGCTTTCTGCATTCCGCAGGGCTCGCCACCATCGGCCAATGCGAAATCCGCGATACCGGCAGGGGCGAATTCTATTTTGCGACACTCCATCATTCCGGCCGGCCCTCTGCAGAGGTGCTGCCCGAGGTGATCCGTGTGGCGATGGCCGAGCTGCCTTGGCCAAAGTCGATGCGCCATCCGGCCTCTCACCTGCGCTGGGTACGGCCACTCATTTCGGTCGTCTGTCTCCTCGACAGTGAAGTCGTGCCGCTTGCCCTCGACCACGTCCCGGTCGGGCGAATGACCCGCGGACACCGCTTTCTGGCGCCGGGCGAGATTTGCGTCGGCAATGCAGCCGACTATCTCGAACGTTTGCGCGACGCGCATGTCGTCCTCGATCATGATCGTCGGAAAGAGATGATCCGGCAAGATCTTGATCTCGTCTCCGCCGCGGTGGGTCTCGTCGTCAAACCGGATCCGGGGTTGCTCGAGGAAGTCACCGGCCTTGTCGAGTTCCCGGTCGTGCTGATGGGTACTGTCGACCCCGGATTCATGACGCTTCCGCCTGAGGTGTTGGCGACGGCGATGCGTACCCATCAGAAGTATTTCTCCTGCCTGCAGGATGACGGGACACCGGCCCCCCGCTTTCTCTTCGTCGCCAACAACCTCGCGGTTGATGGCGGGAAGACGGTTGTCGCCGGCAATGTACGGGTGTTGCGCGCACGGCTAGCGGACGCCCGCTTCTTCTGGGACCAGGACCGAAAAACTCCGCTCGCTGCCCGCGTCGATGCGCTTAAGGACCGCATCTACCACGCCCGGCTCGGCAGTGTGCGAGACAAGGTCCGGCGCATGGAGTCGATCTCCCTCTTTCTAGTCCCACGGGTCCCCGGCGCCGACGCCGAGCGCGCCTGCCGCGCGGCGCTCCTGGCGAAAGCCGATCTGTCGACCGGCATGGTCAGCGAGTTCCCTGAATTGCAAGGGGTGATCGGCCGCTATTACGCGCTAGATGAGGGCGAGGACCCGCGCGTCGCAAATGCGATCGCTGAGCACTACAAGCCGCTGGGGCCGAACGACGCCTGCCCGACCGCGCGAGAAAGCGTGGTTGTCGCCCTCGCCGACAAGATCGATACATTAGCGGCGTTTGTGGCGGTCGGCGAACAACCGACCGGGTCACGCGACCCGTTTGCATTGCGCCGTACCGCGCTGGGAATCATTCGACTCATTCTCGACAACCAGCTAAGACTTTCGTTGAGCGACGTCTTTCGGAATGCCGCTTCTCATCTCGACCGAAGCCTAGTCAACCGCCCCGCTACCCCCGGCAGACTCACTGGCCTTCATTTTCGGTCGACTTGAAGTACACATGCGCGCTAAGGGCGTTCGTCACGATTTGATCAACGCGGTTTACAGCGTCCTTGTTGGCGGCCTCCTCGAGGACGATCTCGTGCGGTTGATCGCGCGAATTAAGGCGCTCGCGAATTTCCTTGGCACCGATGACGGCTCCAATTTGCTGGTCGCGTACCGCCGCGCTTCCAATATTGTAGCCATCGAATCGGGCGGCTGGAAGCGCGGCGAGATCAATCCGAGTTTACTGCGCCAGCCGGAGGAGAAGACACTCACCGACCGGCTCGCCGAAATCGGCGCGCTCGCGCGCCGTGCGCTAGAACAAGAAGACTTCGAGCACGCCATGACTGGCTTGGCGGCGCTTCGCCAGCCGGTCGATGAATTTTTCGAGAAAGTCACCGTTAATACTGATGAGCCCAAATTACGTGAGAATCGGCTGCGGTTGTTGTCCCGCATTCGGGAGACCATAGATCAGGTTGCCGACTTCTCGCAGATCGAAGGATAGGCTGCGGATGAGCAAGTGGGTCTACAGATTCGGCGACGGCACCGCAGAGGGCCGCGCCGACATGAGGAACCTGCTCGGCGGCAAAGGAGCGGGTCTCGCCGAGATGAGTAACCTCGGGTTGCCGGTGCCGCCCGGCTTCACGATCACCACAGAGGTGTGCAGCTACTTCTATTCGCACGACAAAACTTATCCGGATGAGCTGCGGGAAGAGGTCGAGCGCGCGCTCACCGACATCGAGCATTTGTTTGGCGCACGCTTTGGCGACCCGGAAAATCCGCTGCTGGTCTCGGTGCGCTCCGGGGCGCGCGTCTCGATGCCGGGCATGATGGATACCGTGCTGAACCTCGGTCTCAACGACCGGGTGGTCGTAGGGCTGGCGCGCCGGAGCGGCGACGAACGCTTCGCCTATGACAGTTATCGGCGCTTCATCCAAATGTATGGGCAGGTGGTGCTCGGCATCGAGAACCATTTCGAGGAGCTGATCGAAAACCATAAGCTCGAGGGCGGCGTGTCGCTCGACATCGAGCTCTCCGCAGAAGACTGGAGGACGCTCGTAGCCGGGTTCAAGGATCTCGTCGCCGAGGAGCTTGGCCGCCCGTTCCCGGAAGACCCTCACGAGCAGCTGTGGGGCGCAATCGGCGCGGTCTTCGGTTCGTGGATGAACCCGCGCGCCGTCACCTACCGGCGTCTGCATGACATCCCTGCCGATTGGGGCACCGCGGTCAATATCCAGGCGATGGTGTTCGGCAATATGGGCGAGGATTGCGCGACCGGCGTCGCCTTCACGCGCAATCCCTCGACCGGAGACAATGAGTTATATGGCGAATACCTGGTCAACGCTCAGGGCGAGGACGTTGTCGCCGGCATCCGCACTCCGCAGCATCTGACCGTTGCCGGCAAGCAAGCGAGCCGATCGGCGTTGCCGGCAATGGAAGAAGTGATGCCTGAGGTCCTGACCGAGCTCTACCAGATACGGAGGATGCTCGAGGACCACTACCGCGACATGCAGGATATCGAGTTCACGGTGCAACGCGGCAAGCTATGGATGCTGCAAACCCGATCCGGTAAGCGCACGGCCCAGGCTGCACTCAAGATCGCGGTGACGCTCGTCGAAGAGGATGTGATCACCCGCGAGGAGGCGGTCCGGCGCGTCGAGCCGGCCTCGCTCGACCAATTGCTTCATCCGACCCTCGACCCGAAGGCAAAGACGGCTGTCATCGCCCGCGGTCTCCCGGCCTCGCCGGGGGCCGCCTCGGGTAAGGTTGTCTTTTCGGCCGAAGAAGCCGAGTCGTGCGCCTCCCGCGGCGAGGCGGTGATCTTGGTGCGCGTCGAAACGAGCCCGGACGACATCCATGGCATGAATGCGGCTCGGGGCATTCTGACGATCCGGGGCGGCATGACCAGCCATGCGGCGGTGGTCGCGCGCGGCATGGGGCGGCCCTGCGTCGCCGGCGCGGGCGACCTTCGGGTGGATCATGCGAACCGGACGCTGGCGGCACGCAACACTGTTGTCCAGGCGGGCGAAATTATCACGATCGACGGGTCGACCGGAGAGGTGATGCTTGGCGCGGTGCCGACGATCCAGCCGGAGCTCTCGGGCGATTTTGCAACCTTGATGGACTGGGCCGACGTGATCCGCCGCATGCGGGTTCGCGCCAATGCCGAAACCGTCACCGATGCTCGCATGGCGCGCCGTTTCGGTGCTGAGGGTATCGGCCTCAGCCGCACCGAGCACATGTTCTTTCAGGCCGATCGCATCGGTGCCATGCGCCGAGTGATCATGGCCGAGGACGAGGCCGGGCGGCGTGCCGGACTGGCCGAACTGCTGCCGATGCAGCGCGGATGATTTCGCCGAGATTTTCCGGATCATGAAGGGCTTTCCGGTCACGATCCGTCTGTTGGACCCGCCGCTTCACGAGTTTCTGCCCAAGACCGAGGGAGAATTCGACGAGCTCGAGCGGTTGACCGGAAAGGATGTCTCGGCGATCCGCCATCGCGCCGTGGCGCTGCACGAGGTCAACCCGATGCTCGGTCACCGCGGCTGCCGCCTCGGCATCACCTATCCGGAGATATACGAAATGCAGGCGAGGGCGATATTCGAGGCGGCCGTCGCAGTGACCAGGGAAACCGGCGAGCCGGTCGAACCCGAGATCATGGTGCCGCTGATCGCGACCAAGAAGGAGTTCGACATCCTCAAGGAGATCATCGACCGGGTTGGCAGAAAGGTGATGGAACAAACCGGAGTAACCATCCCCTACCTGCTCGGGACGATGATCGAGCTGCCGCGGGCGGCTCTGCGTGCCGGCGAGATAGCCGAGACTGCGGAATTCTTCAGCTTCGGGACGAACGATCTGACGCAGACGGTCTTCGGCTTGTCGCGCGACGACGCGGCGAGCTTCTCCGGGGTCTATCAGAGGCTCGGGATCTTCGAGCACGATCCGTTCGTGACGCTCGATGCCGAGGGGGTCGGTGAGATGGTGACGCTTGCCGTCGAACGCGGACGGGCAGTCCGCCCTGGGTTGAAGCTCGGCATTTGCGGTGAGCATGGCGGCGACCCGGCGTCGATCCGCTTTTGCCAGGCCGTCGGTCTCGACTACGTCTCTTGCTCGCCCTACCGGGTGCCGATCGCCCGGCTCGCTGCAGCGCAAGCAGCGCTGGCCGGCGAAACCAGGGGCGCCACCGAGTGAAGTTGCCAATCGCGAGCCTGATTTTGGTTCTCCTCGGCTCTGCCACCGCCGTCGATGCTCAGACCAATCGACCGGTGCCGCAGCCGCCACCGACCGTCTATAGACCCCCGACTCCGGCGCCGCTGGCCCCGCCGATCAACCCGGGTCCGGCCCCGGCAACTCGTGATGGCCTATCGCCACTGCTGGCTCAACCCGACCCAGTATATCAAGCGCCGCAGCGTTCGGGCCCATCATATCCTGTCACATCGTCACCCGCTCCGCTTGATCAGCAGAAGGTGCAGAGCTACCGCAACGACCTAGTCGGCCAGCGCTACCAACTCGAGCGCCAAGGTGTCAGTCCTGCGAGCAAGCGCTTCAGGGAAATCCAACAACAGCTCAACCAGCCGAGTCTTCGCTAGCTGGTGTGTCCGATGCCTTGGTGCCGAGATGCATCCAACTGGGGATCATTGCAGCGACGGTCGCGCTTTCCACCCTCAGGGGCCGTCCTTCGACGATCGGCTCGATCCGCAGCAGAGCCAGACCGATACCATCGCGGTTCGACCGTATCTCCCCGACCTCGCGTCCGTCCGCCGTCACAATCGTTCCGGGCGCAAGTGCAGGGCCCTCGATCTTGATAGGCATCAGCCGCCTTTTGATCAGGCCGCGATACTTGGTCCGTGCGGTCAGTTCTTGGCCGATATAGCAGCCTTTCTGCCAGTCGACGCCGTTCAATTCATCAAAGCCCGCTTCGAGCAAAATCGACTTTTCTAACACGAGATCGCGGCTGCCGTCGGGAACCCCGAGCTCCAGCCGAAACCGGTCATAAGCCGGGAAACCGACTTCCGCGACGCCCGCATCCACGAGGGTCGGTCGAATATCCGCACGGGGCAGGAGGCAGCGCGCGCCGAGGGCGGTGAGCCGAGGGTCGATAAAGACAACCCCCGAGCCGAAGGGCCGGGCGGCACCCGTTCCCCCGGAAAGACCGGCCGCGTCGAGGGCGCTGTTCCCGAAAATCGCTGCCACAGCGAGATCGGGTCGCTCCTCGAGCGTGGCATTGGCCCGCAGCCTATAGATCAACAGCCGCCGCTTGAGATCCCCGAGGCGCTCGGCTTCCGCATCGAGCCAGATTTCCCTTCCGACCTCTATCATCAGGAAGTCGTGAAGGTATTTACCTTGCGCCGTCAGCAGGGCCGCGTATTGCGCCTGCGCCGGACCGACCTTGTCTACGTCGTTCGAGACAAGGCCCTGAAGAAAGCGGCGAGAATCCGGTCCCGAGACGGCGAGAACGCCCCGACCGTCGAGCAGCGCAAAGCTTGCGGACATGGTGGCGGACCCTACAGCAACCGCATAGACGTGGGAAAGGACTGCTTGCTTCACAAGCCGACGGGCGGAGGAATATAAGGGGCACGGATCGGCGAAATGCACATCCTGTTTGTCACCGCGACGCGCATCGGCGATGCCGTGCTGTCAACGGGTCTTCTCTCGTACCTGATCGAACGCCATCCGACGGCGGTCTTCACCGTCGCGGCGGGGCCAGTCGCCGCCCCTCTGTTCGAGGCTGTGCCCCGTCTTGAGCGGCTCGTGGTCATCGAGAAGCGGCGCTGGTCGGCCCACTGGCTTCCGTTCTACGCGGCGGTCGCGACCCGGCGCTGGGATCTCGTCGTCGATCTCCGCGGCTCGGCGCTCGCCTGGCTGGTGCGAACTGGCGAGCGCAGGGTGATGGGCAAGGGCGATGAGCGCGAGCACCGCGTGCGGCAGCTCGGCCGCCTATTCGATCTCGACCCGCCGCCGAGCCCACGGCTGTGGACTGCGCCGCACCATGAGTGCGCCGCCGGGGCGCTGATCTTCGCCGGCGCTCCGATCCTGGCGATCGGCCCCGCCGCGAACTGGCGCGGCAAGCAATGGCGTGCCGAGCGCTTCGCCGAACTGGCGCTGCGGCTGACCGCTGCGGAGGGTCCGCTGGCGGGGTCACGGGTGGCGGTAATGGCCGCTTCACACGAGCGAAGACAAGCCGAACCGTTGCTCGCGGCGATCCCGCGCCATCGGCAAATCGACTTGGTCGGTAAGGTCGATTTGCTGACCGCCGTCGCCGTCTTGCGGCGGTGCGCGATGTTTATCGGCAACGACACCGGGTTGATGCATATGGCAGCGGTGGCGGGCACGCCGACCCTCGGTCTGTTCGGTCCGAGCCCGAGCGACCAATATGCGCCCTGGGGGCAATACACCGCTCTGGTGCGCTCGGCCGATCCGCCCGAGGCGATGTTCGGTCCGGGCTTCGACCACCGCACCACGGACACGCTGATGGACGGTCTCTCGGTCGATGCCGCCGAGGCCGGGGCGCGCCGCCTGTGGGACGCGGTCGGAAGCGTCGCCGCGTGAGCGGGCCCCGACCGGCAGGCCTCTCGGCCTTGGTCGTAGTCCACAACGAGGAGGGCCAGCTCGCCGACTGCCTCTACTCGCTCGGCTTTGCCGAGGAAATCGTCGTTGTGCTCGACCGCTGCTGCGACCGATCCCGCGAGATCGCGCTGGGCTTTACCGAGCGCCTCGTCGAAGGCGCTTGGGACCGGGAAGGACCGCGCCGGCACGCCGGGATCGACGCCTGCCGCGGCGACTGGATCGTTGAGATCGACGCGGACGAGCGAGTGTCGCCCGAACTCGCAGCCGAGATCGGTAGGACCGTCGCGGCTTCGCCGGCTGCGTGGCATCTGATCCCGGTCGATAATCATGTCGGCGGGCGGCTGGTGCGCTGGGGGTGGGGCGCTGCTTTCGGGAGGTCGGCTCACGGCGCACTGTTCCGCAAGGGCGCCAAGCGCTGGGGCGAGCAGCGCGTCCATCCGGCCGTCGCTTTCTCGGGGCAGCAAGGCAAGACACTCTCATCGCCTATCCTTCACTATGTCGATCGCGACATCTCCGAGATGCTCCGGCGTCTCGACCGCTACACCAGCTTGCGGGCGGCGGACCTGCGCGACAGTGGCGACATCGGCACCTATGGGCAGAACCTCCGCCGCATCGTCTCGCGGTTCTGGAAATGTTACGTCGGCCGCAGGGGCTATCGCGAAGGCCCGTGGGGCTTTTTGATTGCGCTGTGCGCTGCGCTCTATCCGATCCTTTCCTACCTCAAGGCGCGGCTCGAAACCTCGCCCGAGGCCGCCCCCGCGACCGGGGCGAGGAAGGGACCAGCCGCCTCCCTAACCCTCCCCCGCTTGCGGGGGAGGGAAGGGTGGGGGCGAGAGGCGGAGTGATGGCGAGCGTGGTAATGGCCGATCACGGCATCGCCTTTGACGGGTTGATGGCCGAAACAGCTCCGCTCGGCGGCGCCGAGACCGCGTTCGTGGCGCTTGCCGAGGCGCTGGCGGCGCGCGGTCACCGGGTCGAGGCCCGCAGCCGCTGCCGCGCGGCCGTCGTCCACAAAGGGGTAGGTTGGACGCCGCTCTCGCGCGATTTGCCGAGCGCTTGCGATCTCTACATCGGCAATCGCAGCCACCGGGTCATCGGGCTCGTCCACAGAGCGAAGCGCCGGCTGTTTTGGCTGCACAACCCCGCCTCTTATTTGAAGAAGCCGCGCAATTTGTGGCGACTGGGCTGGTACCGGCCGACCCTGGTGGTAAGCGGACCCTATCATGCGGCGACGATCCCGCCTTGGCTGCCTTGCGGCGGGCGCGAGATCATCCCCTACGGTATTCAAGAACGCTTCCGCAGCGGGGCGCCGCGCGAGCCCCCGCCACCCCGCGCAATCTTCACCTCGAACCCCTTGCGCGGGCTCGATTGGCTGCTCGATCTTTGGGTTTCGCACATCCGGCCTGCGGTGCCTACGGCGGAGCTGCACATTTATGCCGGCAGCGCGGTCTACGGCCTTGCCGGCATGCCGCGAGCGCGGCAGATCGAAGGGATTTTGGCGCGTGCCGGAGCACTCGGCGCTGCCGGGGTCTATTGCTTCCCGCCCGTCGGACGCGAAGCGCTGGCCGGCGCGCTATCCAGCTCCCGCGTCATGCTCTATCGCGGCGACCCCGGGGAGACCTTCTGTCTGGCGCTCGCTGAGGCGCAGGCAATGGGGGTTCCGGCCGTTGTCAGACCCTTGGGCTCGACGCCCGAAAGGGTCGTCGATGGGGTGACGGGGCGTGTCGCCGAGGACGATGCGGGGTTCGCTGCGGCGGCGGTTGCACTGCTGCGCGACAACGAGTTATGGACCCGCTGGCACCTCGCTGCTCTCGCCCGCCAGCGCGGGATGAGCTGGGATGTTGTCGGTGCGCGGTTCGAGGCTCTCGCCCACTGCGTCCCACGGTGAGCTTCGATTGCGCCGGGTCCTCAAGTCAAGGTGCCGCCGCGCCGTCCTCCTCCAACGCTCGCAGCCGCTCGTCAAAATCGCGCGTCTCGATCGCCTTGACAAACGTCTCGACCACCTTCGCCAATTCCGCCGCCTCGCCTGGCGCGAGGGTGCCGTGCGCAATCGCTGCTGCGATCGCCTCCATCGCGCCCGCGAGATCGCCAGGCTTGCGCATTGGCGGAAGTGCCACCGGCACCAGCCGCTCGCGGTGGGGCGCGATCAGACGATCGAGGCAGAGTCGCAGCGCCGCCGGGTCGCCGCCGAGGGCAAGCTCGACGGCCTTGCGAATCAGCGCCTCGGCCTCGCCCTCCAGCAAAAGCTGGGCAGCCTGCGTCGAGCGATTGCGACACCCGCGGGGCCGCCCGGCCGGATTGCCCGAGCGCCCCTTAACAAACGGGCGTCCCCGCTGTTTTTGCTGTTTTTGCAGGAAATCATCAGCCATCAATATCTCCTCAGCCGCAGAAATGCTCGCTTCCTATACCCGAGCGATCGAAATAACAGCGGGGACGATCCGCATCAAATCCCGAGGTAAATTCGGGATATTGTGATCGTAGCATTAAATGCGCAATTTGTCCAGAAAATAATGCGGATCTCTCAGCGTCGGAGACGCCGCTGAGCCAGCTCGACAGGAAAACCCCGGTGCTGCTCAAGAAACCGCTTTAGCTTAGCCTGCGGCTTTAACCCAATATGGGCGACAACAAAGAGCGCTCCAGGGAGAATCCTCGGGAACTGTCGCGCATCGCGCCGAGGTTACCGGCGGGGCGGAGTGCCCATGACCAGTATGATCGCGCCGCGCCCGATCTTCGCTCAATTTGACCCGAGCGGCAGTCACCACGTCTCCGGAGAACAGATTAAGCTGGCGGGGCCTTTTGGCTCTCAGATTTGACGAGGCAAGCCAAAGTGCCGAGCAGATCGCCCATTTTAAACGGCTTGCAGATCCGTGGTAGATTGGCATATTCCGGCGGCAGCGCATTTAGGCCATAGCCGGTGACAAAGACAAAAGGGACATTCCGCCGAGTTCAATATTTCTGCCACCGGGTAAACTCGCTCACCCGCCAGATTGACGTCGAGCACGGCCACATCGCAGGCCTCGCTATTTGCTGCATCAAGCGCCTGCGCAAGTCGCGAGACTGGCCCAGCCACGACACATCCGGCAAATTCCAGCATGTTTTCCATCAGAGCCGCGACGAGATACTCGTCCTCGACCACTAATACTCTCACACCCTGGAGCGTCGCCGTCATGACGCAGCTTCCTCGCTTCTCGGTCCGTCGAGCGGCGATCCGAAGACTAGATGTTTCGGGTTTGCCGGAATGACTATCTTGCAATGAACATTGCCATCTAGCGTTTCCAGCTTCGCGTCGCCCTGTAGTTCGAAACGAATGCCGCGTTCGATTAGTTCCGTGCCGAAGCCGCGCCTTGGCAGTTGATGGACTACTGGCCCGCCGTGCTCGATCCAACTCAGTTCGAGACGTCGGCGGCTGTCCCGCTCAATGGTCCACGAGATCTCGACCCGGCCATCGGCGACCGACAGGGCGCCGTATTTGGCCGCATTGGTCAAAAGCTCGTGTATGACCAGCGCGAGAAAGAGCGCGGCCTGGGGTTTCAGCATGACCGGCGGTCCATCGACCGTCACGTTGCTCCCGTCGCTCACGGCGTGCGGGGCAAGCTCCGCCAAGATCAACTCACGCAGCGGCGCCTCGACCCAACCTGCTTGTGACAACAAATCATGAGTGTGCCCCAGGGCGTGAAAGCGGCCGATCAGGTCCGTCTTAACCGGGTCGTCCGGCAGCGTCCGCTCGGCGATGGACGAGACGACAGCGAGCGTATTCTTGACCCGGTGACTGAGCTCTGCGGCGAGCACCTTCAGCTCGTCCTCCGCAGCGACGATGCCCGTGATGTCGACAAAGGTCAGAAGGACGCCATCGATGATATTGCCGGCTGTGCGATAGGGCAGAATACGTGCCAGGAAGTGACCTTTGCCCCCGGCGAGGCTCACCGCACGCTCGATCACTTCGCCGCCGAACACTGATCGGATGTCGTTCTCGAGATCCGGGTAGGAAAGCCGACTGACGAGGTCGGTCAGCGGTCGGCCTTGATCTCCGGGAATGAGGTTGAACAGCCGGGTCACCGGCGGCGTAAAGCTGCGGATCACGAGATTTCGATCGAGGAAAATCGTCGCGATCTGGGTACTTTGGAAGAGGTTGTTCAGATCGCTGTTGGCACGATCGAGCTCTTCGACCTTGTTGGTGAGCTCACTGTTGACGGTCTGCAGCTCCTCGTTGACCGATTGCAACTCCTCCTTCGAAGTCTCGAGCTCCTCGTTGCTCGATTGCAGCTCCTCGTTGACCGACATCAGCTCTTCATTCGTGGAACGAAACTCTTCGTTGGCGGTCTCGAGCTCCTCGATCGTGGATTGCAGGCGCTCCTTGGTCTCCTGCAATTCCTCCTCGATCTGCTGGATGGTGTCGTCCTCGCCGGCAGAGTGTTGCGCACCGCTAGCTTCGTCATGGATTCGGGCCGGGACGTGATCGGCAAACACGACGCCATAGGTGGTGTCGCTACCCCGGGTGATCGGCTCGACCACGAGGTCGGTCATGTGAACGCCGCCGTCGAACTCCACCGGAATGCGGTCGCGGCCGGCCCGTTTGCCCAATTCCTTGGCGCGGTGGAGTGCAACGCGTAAGTCGGCGCGCAGCCCCGGACGGGCCATTGCCACGACATCGCGAGATGGAGGGCCGGCCGCAAACTCCAAATATTTCCCCGTCCCGGCCGAAAAATATAACGCCTCGCCCGCCGCGTCGGCGATGACATAGGTCGGACCAAAGCGCTCGACGATGGTATTGGCCACGTTGTGCAGTAGTTCCGATCGCTGCAACAGCGGGCTCAAGTTCGCGCTGGATCCGGCCTCCTCCCGTCGCGACCCCGGCAGGAACTGCCGGAACGGCAACGAAGGTCGCGCGACCGTATCGCGGCGTTGGAAGATGCGGTTCTTCTGGTCGAGCGCAAGGAACAGATCGGCGTGACGACCGATGTTCTCCGATAATCCCAGAAATAGATAGCCGCTCGGCCGCAGAGCGTAATGCAGCAACGGGAGGACCTGCTCCTGCAGCGCGGGCTTCATGTAGATGAGCAAGTTGCGGCATGAAATCAGGTCAAGGCGCGAAAACGGGGGATCGCGGATCACGCTGTGCGTCGAGAAGATGCACATCTCGCGCAATTCCTTGGCCAGAACATAGGTACCCGCTTCGGGAACAAAAAAGCGCTTCAGCCGCTCGGGCGAGACCCCCTTGACCAAGTCCGCCGCATAGCGCGCCGCGCGCGCGACGCCCATTGCGGACTCGTCGATGTCGGTGGCGAAAATCTGCACCTTGGGCGCCGTCTCCAGCCGATCCATGTACTCGCGCAATAGGATTGCGATCGAATAGGCTTCCTCGCCGGTTGCACAGCCGACTACCCAGACGCGCACCTCATCATTCGAGTTCTTGCCTTCGAACAGCTTTGGTACGACCGAGGTCTCGAGCGCGTGAAAAGCAGCGTCGTCGCGAAAGAAATCGGTGACCCCGATCAACAAGTCCCGCAACAGCGCCCTGACTTCGTCCGGGTCCTTCTCCAGCCGTTCGATATACTCCTCGAGCCTCGCGGTTTGAACCACCTGCATCCGGCGCTGTACGCGGCGCTGAAAGGTGCGGTCTTTGTATTCGCTGAAATCGTGCCCCGTTTGCGCCTGGAGCAACCGATAGATCGTCGATAGCGCATCCGGAGGCCGCCGCGGGTCAAAGTCGTCCCAATTGCGCACATACGTGATGATCCGATCGGGGATATCCTCGACCGGCAGGACGAGATCCACAAAGCCCGCCGCGACCGCGCTCAACGGCATCTGGGCGAAACGCGGCCGCGTCACATTCGCACCTTGTGCGACGGTCAATCCGCCGTTCTCCTTGATCGCCTTGAGGCCGAGCGTGCCGTCGCTGCCGCCGCCGGAAAGCACGATGCCGATCACATGCTCTGTCTGGTCCTGGGCGAGAGAGGTGAAGAAGACGTCGATCGGGGCCCGCTCATGATCAGCGGTGCTGGTGCGCCTAAGGCGAAGCCGGCCTCCCTGAATGGTCAGGATAGCGTCGGGCGGAAGAACATAGACATGCTCCGCGTCGACCGTTTGGCCGTCTCTGGCGTCGACGACCGGCATTCGGGTCGCGCGCCCGATGATCTCGGCCAGCATGCTCTCGCGATTGGGGGGAAGGTGGGTCACGACCACAAAGGCCATGCCGTTCTCGGCCGGCATGGCCTTGAAGAATCGCTCCAATGCCTCGACGCCGCCGGCCGAGGCGCCGATGCCGACGATAGGAAGACTGGGCATCACGGTTCTTCCCCGCGCGCTGCTCCTGTTTACCATAAGGGCGAATTGATCGTTAGTTACAAGACGCTTCTATGACAACAGGCGTAGCGCGGGAACGATCCGTGCAGGAACGAGGATCTGGTTCGCCGGCTCTCGCTTCAACGCTGCCTCTACCCGCTCCTGGGGCTACAATCAAGGAAAGTCCTATAACCCCGAGGGCGGCACGGCCAGCATCACTCGTCTAGCAGAGAAGCAGGGCGCACTCTCGATCGGGGTCGCATTTGAAACCAGGAGACGATGAATTGGTGGTCGTCTGAGAGCCGTCGCGCCTCCTCGCGGGCGCGTCGTGCTCGTTCGCAGAGCCGCGCTAGATCAGCGGGCGTGGATATCGAGACAGCTTCTTTCACGGGCCGTTTCCCCCAACGATCCAAAACGGCTAAAATACTATTCAATAACCGTCCGTAAGCCGTCCCGAATTGCGCCTTTAAACTTATCCGATCAGGCGCCAGCGCAATGTCTCTCCAGCGCGGAACGGGATGACGGCGTTCTCCTCTTCGCCGATGCGTTCCGGCACGGAGTACAGCTCGCGCCGCAAGCTCACCCGCAAATCATTGACCGGCAGCCGATAGAACCCCGGGCCGTTCAGCGCGGCGAATGCTTCGAGGCGGTCGAGGGCATCCTCTTCCTCAAAGACCTCGGCGTAGATCTCGATCGCGCAAGGAGCGGTGAAAACTCCTGCACAGCCGCAGGCCGTCTCCTTGGCGGAAATGGTGTGTGGCGCGCTGTCGGTGCCGAGAAAGAACCGGGGGTTTCCCGACGTCGCCGCTCGGCGCAAGGCCTGTCGGTGCTTCTCGCGCTTGGCGATCGGCAGGCAATAGAGGTGCGGGCGGATCCCGCCGGCGAAAATCGCATTGCGGTTGATGACGAGGTGATGGGCGGTGATCGTCGCCGCCAGGTTCGGACCCGCGGAACCGACATAGTCGACCGCTTCCGCGGTGGTGATGTGCTCGAGCACGATGCGCAGTTCGGGGAGCCGGCGCCGCAACGGGTCGAGAACCCGGTCGATGAACACCGCCTCACGGTCGAACACGTCGACCTCCGGCTCGGTCGCTTCGCCATGGACCAACAGCGGCATGCTAAGTTCAGCCATGCGCTCCAGTACCGGCGAGATCCGGTCATAATCGGTGACGCCAAACGCCGAATTAGTGGTCGCGTGGGAAGGGTAGAGCTTGACCGCCGTGAACACCCCCTCCTGATGGCCCAGGGCAACCTCCTCCGGGTCGGTGGAATCAGTCAGATAGCAGGTCATCAGCGGCGTGAATGCGGCTCCGGCCGGCAGTGCGGCCAGAATGCGCTTGCGATAAGCGCACGCCGCCGCCACGCTGGTCACCGGCGGCACCAGGTTCGGCATCACGATCGCGCGGGCGAACTGGCGTGCCGTGAACGGCAGGACGGCGCCGAGCATCGCCCCGTCGCGTAAATGGACGTGCCAATCGTCCGGCCGGCGCAAGGTGATCGTGTCGACATTGTCTGGCACGTAGCTGCCCTCGCAGACCCCGTTTCTGTGAGACGGCCTTGTAAGAGATACCGTAGCTCCCGATGTTAACAGCACTCCCGTACAGAGAGTGCTAATTCTCTCAGGGAGGGAAATTCCAAAGTTTGCATCGCGTTCCTTGTGAGGGCGATTGCATTCAATCGTCTATATCAGGAAAGATCTTCATGAAACTCAGACCTTTGCACGACCGCGTGCTGGTCCGGCGGGTGGAGCCGGAGGCAAAGACGACGGGCGGGATCATCGTTCCGGATACTGCCCAGGAGAAACCGATGGAAGGCGAAGTCATTGCCGTCGGGCCGGGCGCCCGCGGGGAAGACGGGAAGGTGCAGCCGCTTGACGTCAAGACCGGCGATCGCGTGCTGTTCGGGAAATGGTCGGGCACCGAGATCAAGCTCGACGGCGAAGAACTGATGATCATGAAGGAGTCCGACATCATGGGCCTCCTCGAAGGCGGCGCCGCCGCTGCAAAGACAAGCTGAAAGGAAAATTCATGGCTGCTAAAGACATTCGACTTGGCACCGATGCGCGCGAGCGGATGCTGCACGGCATCGACATACTAACGGACGCCGTCAGGGTGACCTTGGGCCCCAAGGGCCGCAACGTCGTCCTCGACAAGAGTTACGGCGCGCCGCGGATTACCAAGGACGGCGTTACCGTCGCCAAGGAGATCGAGCTCAGCGACAAATTCGAGAACATGGGCGCACAGATGGTGCGCGAGGTGGCCAGCAAGACGAGCACTGTCGCCGGGGACGGCACGACGACGGCGACCATTCTCGCTCACGCCATGGTGCGTGAAGGGGTCAAGGCGGTGGCCGCCGGAATGAACCCGATGGACCTCAAGCGCGGCGTCGACATGGCCGTCGATGCCATTGTCAAGGACGTCCAGAAGCGCTCGAAGAAGGTCTCGACAAATGACGAGATCGCACAGGTCGGCACCATCTCGGCGAATGGCGATACCGAAATCGGCCAAATGCTGGCCGAGGCCATGAAGAAGGTCGGCAACGAGGGTGTCATCACCGTCGAGGAGGCGAAGTCGCTCGAAACCGAGCTCGACGTCGTCGAGGGTATGCAGTTCGACCGCGGCTATCTGAGCCCGTATTTCGTCACCAATGCGGAGAAGATGCTCGCCGAACTCGAAGATGCCTACATCCTGCTGCACGAAAAGAAGCTCTCCAGCCTGCAGACTTTGCTTCCCATTCTCGAAGCCGTCGTGCAGAGCGCCCGGCCGTTGCTGATCGTCGCCGAGGACATCGAAGGCGAGGCGCTTGCCACCCTCGTCGTCAACAAATTGCGCGGCGGTCTCAAGGTGGCGGCGGTGAAGGCACCGGGCTTCGGCGATCGCCGCAAGGCCATGCTCGAGGACATCGCTTGCCTGACCGGCGGTCAGGTGATCTCTGAGGACCTCGGCATCAAGCTCGAAAACGTCACGCTCGACATGCTCGGCCGCGCCAAGAAGGTGCGGATCGAGAAGGAGAACACGACGATTATCGACGGCGCCGGCACCAAGGACGACATCGTGGCCCGAACAAGCCAGATCCGCGCGCAAATCGAGGACACGACCTCCGATTACGACCGTGAGAAGCTCGAGGAGCGTCTGGCCAAGCTGGCGGGCGGCGTCGCGGTTATCCGCGTCGGCGGCGGCACCGAAGTCGAGGTCAAGGAGCGCAAGGACCGCGTCGATGACGCCATGCACGCGACCAAGGCTGCGGTCGAGGAAGGTGTCGTGGCGGGCGGCGGCGTGGCGCTGCTTTTCGCCAGCAAAATTTTGGCCGGTCTCAACCCCGCCAACAACGACCAGAAGGTCGGCATCGACATCGTCCGCAAGGCGATCCAGTCGCCGGTGCGGCAGATCGCGGAGAATTCCGGGGTCGAAGGCTCGATCGTCGTCGGCAGGCTGACCGACAAGGACGAGGCGAATTTCGGCTATGACGCACAGTCGGGCGAATACAAGGACATGGTGGTGGCCGGGATTATCGATCCGACCAAGGTCGTGCGGGTGGCACTGCAGGACGCCGCGTCGGTCGCCGGGCTGCTGATCACCACCGAGGCGATGATTGCCGACCGGCCGGAGCCCAAGGGTGCACCGGGCATGCCGCCGGGCGGCATGGGCGGCATGGGCGGTATGGATTACTAAACTTCAGAAGCACAGGGCGCCCGGCAGAAGCAGGGCGCCCGGCGAGGTGTGGCGATGACGGAGGATTGCGACGACCACAAACTCGCGCGCGATATGATTGACGTTCACGGAAGGGAGGCCGCCGCCGTTGCGCGTGGGAATGCCCGCGCCGCAGCGGTTGCCGGTCAAGCGATGCAAGCGAGGTCGTGGATCCGGGTACTGGGAACGATCCAGAGGCAGCTGTCCGAGTGAAGTATCCGTAATCGGAGCCCCCGGCGGCGGTACCACTGCCGGGGGCTCGTCTACCGGCAATCCGAAGCTCTGATGGCAGATTCCCCCGTCGGATAGCGGAGTGGTCATCCTTCTCCGGCGTCTTCCTCGGTCACCACAGTGAAGCTGCTGAGCGTGTTCGGACCAAATGTCGTGGTGGTTGCGACGTCCGCCGCATCGCGCCCGCGAGCGATCAGCACGCGGCCGATGCGCGGGGTATTGTTGCGCGCATCAAAAGTGTGCCACGCGCCACCGAGGTAGGCCTCGAACCAGGCTGCAAAATCCATCGGCGCGTCCGAGACCGGCACGCCGATATCGCCCAGATAGCCCATATCTGATTGTGCGTGGCTTGCGATATCTCCCGCTCCTCGATGAGGCTTGACATTAGACCAATGAAATAATCGATCGTCGAATTTTAGAAAAAGTCGGCCCACCTCTTGCGCTTGCGAAAAACCACACAATATGCTTGAGGTAGAGGATTGGTCTGCCACTGTAAAGACACTATATTGCAGAGCGGCGTGTGGCCTGACGGCGCAAGAGCTATCTGAGCCCGAGGCGATCTTGGCGCTACCTGCCCGTTTTTCGCTTCTTCACTCTGATCTGAGCGATTTTCTCTTCGCCGTGGTCGGCGAGGAACAAAATGGGATGCCGCTCAATGTTGTTTCGGGCTTGACCCGACTTGGCTTCGACCCCTGGGAAGAGGCAGGCCGGCTCGCAGTTTTACCGAAGGCCCGGGCCGCCGAAAAGCTCGCTCCGATCATCGCTCGGCTGCCCTTCGATCGACCGCAGCCATCAGACGATTTGGCCATCAGCCGGCGATTGGTTGAGCTGTTGCCGGAACACCGGCGGGCGGCGTCGCCGGGTCGGCGGCAGGCCGATGCGGAAGGCAAGAAATATCTTCTGGCCACGATCCTGCTCGCCTGTCTTGCCCTTGCGGCGGCAGTGCTCTCCAGCATGCTGTGATCTGTTGCCGGCATGCCGGCAACCCCATTCTCTGTGCACGTGAGGACCATGAAATATCTTGTTCCGCCGATCGTCATCCCAGTCCTGTTGGTGGTAGGGATCGCCGCATATGCGATGCTCCGGCCACCGATTGTCGCCGGGCATTCTCCTGTTCCCGTGGCGACCTCACAGCCTCGGTAAGGCGGCATTGGCCGCGCGGCGCAGCCGCGTCATCCCAAAGAGGGTCAGCATGTCAGAACACAAATACCGCGTTGGCCAGGCAGTCGAATTTTTTCCCGACCGGGGCGTCGACCAGACCGCCAAAGGCCGCTACAAAATTGTCCGGTTGTTCCTGGGAGAGGGCAATAGTCCTCAGTATCGGATCAAGAACGATGTCGACGGACACGAGCGGATGGTCGGCGAACGCGAGCTTGGTTTGCAATAATTCGGCGCTTCGGAATACCGTCGAGAGGCGCCTCACCTTCCTTCTCATTTGATGGTGGCGAAACCCTTTTCGCACCATATCAAGATAGAGCAGCGCGGGCGGCTTGCGATGGTCCGCGTATAGGCCTTTGGAGGGAGAGATGAGCGGATGCATCGTCGGCTGGGCGCACAGCAAGTTCGGCAAGCATGAGGGCAGGGACATCGAGTCGCTGATCGTCGAGGTGACGCAGACGGCGCTGGCCGATGCCGGCGTTACCGCGGCCGATATCGACACGGTCTATCTCGGCACCATGAACGGCGGCTTTGTTCGCCAGGAGTTCCCGGCTTCCTTGGTTTTTCAGGCCGATCCCGAGTTTCGCTTCAAGCCGGCGACGCGTGTCGAGGACGCTTGTGCCACCGGCTCGGCGGCCATCCATCAAGGGTTGAACGCGATCGCCGCCGGCAGAGCACGATTGGCGCTGATCGTCGGCGTCGAGAAAATGTCGGAAGTCTCTGGCGCGCAGGTCGGCGACATCCTGCTCGGTGCCAGCTATCGCAAAGAGGAGGAGGCGATCGAAGGCGGCTTTGCCGGGATTTTTGGCAAAATCGCTCAGAGCTATTTCCAGCGCTATGGCGATCAGTCCGATGCGCTCGCCCGGATCGCCGCCAAGAACCACAAAAACGGCGTTGCAAACCCGCTGGCCCAGATGCAGAAGGATTTGGGGTACGAATTCTGCCGCACGGTTTCCGACAAGAACCCGATCGTCGCCGGTCCGCTCAAGCGCACCGACTGCTCGCTGGTCTCCGACGGTGCGGCGGCGGTAGTGCTCGCCGATACGGCGACGGCGTTGAGCCTGAAAAAGGCTGTCGTTTTCCGCGCGGCGGAGCAGGTCAACGATTTCCTGCCGATGAGCCGGCGCGACGTCGTCGCTTTCGAAGGGCCTGCCCTCGCCTGGAAGCGGGCGCTCGCCTCCGCCCGTCTCGAACTCGACGATCTCAGCCTGGTAGAGACCCATGACTGCTTCACGATCGCCGAGCTGATCGAATACGAGGCCATGGGATTAACCGAGAAAGGCAAGGGCTCGCGCGCCATCCTCGAAGGCTGGACCGAGAAAGACGGCAGACTCCCAGTCAATCCCTCGGGCGGGCTCAAATCAAAGGGACATCCGATCGGCGCGACCGGTGTGTCGATGCATGTCCTGGCGGCAATGCAGGTCACCGGCACGGCAGGCGGGATCCAGGTTCCCAGCGCTTCGCTCGCTGGGGTCATGAACATGGGCGGTGCCGCGGTCGCGAATTTCGTCAGCATTCTCGAGCCGTTGCGCGCCTGAAATGCCGACATTCCGCGCGCTGGTATTGCGCGAGGAGAGCGGCAGGGTCGTCCCGCAGATCGAGGAGGTCGACGAGGCACTGCTGCCGCCAGGTGAAGTGATCGTCGCCGTCGAATGCTCGACCCTGAACTACAAGGATGGGATGATCCTGCAAGGCCTCGGCCGGCTCGTGCGAAGCTATCCTCATATTCCCGGCGTCGACTTTGCCGGGATCGTCGATCGCTCGGAGTCGCCCGAGTTCAAGCCGGGCGACCCGGTCATTTTGACCGGCTGGCGGGTCGGCGAAGTCCAATGGGGCGGCTACGCCGAAAAGGCGCGAGTCAAGGCGTCGTTCCTGGTGCGCAGACCGGACGGACTGAGCTCTCGCCAGGCGATGGCGATCGGCACCGCCGGGTTCACCGCGATGCTTGCGGTGGCGGCTCTCGAACGCCACGGTTTGCGCCTCGGTTCCGGCGATGTCTTGGTTACCGGGGCCGCCGGCGGCGTCGGAAGCGTTGCGGTCGCGCTGCTCTCTTGGCTCGGACATCGGGTCGTTGCCTCGAGCGGCCGGCCTGAGCTGCGGGACTATCTGACCGAACTGGGTGCGGTTGATCTGATCGATCGCGCGAGCCTTGCCGCAAAGCCGTCGCGCCCGCTCGACAGCGAACGCTGGGCCGGAGCCGTCGACGCCGTCGGCGGCGCCACCTTGGCGACGATCCTGACCCAGCTCAAATATCGCGCGAGTGTCGCCGCCTGTGGCCTCGCCGGCGGGAGCGATTTGCCGGCCACGGTAATTCCGTTCCTGTTGCGCGGCGTCAATCTGCTCGGCATCGATTCGGTGATGTGTCCGCACGACGAGCGGGTCGAAGCATGGCGGCGTCTTGCCCGCGATCTGCCGCTTGACCGGCTCGAGCGGATGACCCAGACCGTGCCGCTCTCGGCACTGCCGGAGCTGGCGCCTAAGCTCCTGAAGGGAGAGGTGCGCGGCCGGGTTGTCGTCGACATCACCGGCTGATCCCGGGTCCATCTGGCCATTTTCGAGATTATCGAATAGAATTGCGATATTGACGGCCCCTCGTTGGGGGCGAGGGTCCGTCACGGGGGACGGGGATGTCGGACACGCCTTGCGGCCGGCGCGAGGTATTGCGCGGCATGGCGTTTTTTGTCATCGCCGCATGCCTGGCCGGTGGCGCTGCGGCCCGGCAGAGAAAGCGAAAGCCACCGCCGAAGAGGCGGTTGCCGACGGTCGTCATCGATCCCGGTCATGGTGGGATCGACCCTGGGGCCATCAGTCCTCGCGGCGTCCAGGAAAAGGACATCGTGCTGGCGGTGGCTCGGGAATTGGCGCGTCGACTGGCGGCGCGGCGCAACTTTCGGGTCCTTCTCACTCGCAGGTCCGATGAATTTCTACCTTTGCGCGAGCGGGTCGCGCGCGCCCGGGCGTGGAAGGCCGACCTCTTCTTGTCGATTCACGCCGATGCGTTGCCGAACCCGGACATGCGCGGTCTTTCGGTATTTACCCAATCCGCTCAGGCGTCGGATCGGGAGGCGGCCGCACTCGCCGCAAAACAAAATCGAGCTGATCTCATCGGCGGCGTCAACCTGGCCCGGCAGCCGCGCGACGTGGGCATTATCCTGCTGGATCTGACCCGCCGCCAGACCGGCAATCTGTCGATCGCGCTCGCTCGCCAAATCGTGGTCGAACTCGGGCGCGAGGCGATGCTGCTCGATCAGCCGCAGCGCGCAGCTGATTTCGCGGTGCTGACCGCCCCCGACATCCCCTCGGCGCTCGTCGAACTCGGTTGCCTGTCGAATGCCGTCGAGGAGCGGCTCCTGCAGCGGCGTGCCTACCAGCAGAACCTTGCACGCGGCCTTGTCCGGGCGATCGAGGCTTATTTCGCTGCGCACAGTGCGGTCTGATCTTCCAGCGGCTGGACAAACTTCAATCATCGATGGTGTCGCCTTTCTCTGTTCGCGCTACGTAGACGGTGCCATAAACCGAGGGCATCGATACGATGATCCGAAGACACTTCAATCTGACACCGCCGTCGCATAGCTTAGGTCGCAGCGATTACTAGAGGCTCCGTATCGAGATGGCGGCCGCTGATCAGGGGACGACGCAGCACCCGCGACCGATGGTCTTGCACCCGCTGGTCGTGCGGATTACCCACTGGCTCAATGCACTGGCAATCCTTATCATGATCGGCAGCGGCTGGCGCATCTACAACTGGGAGCCACTCTTTGGCTTCACTTTTCCGGTGTGGATGACGTTCGGTGGACGGCCTGAACTATCCCAGCACTGGCACAATGAGGAGGGTCTGGCCGGTGCCTTGCAATGGCATTTCGCGGCGATGTGGCTGCTGTTTGCCAATTTGCTCGTTTATCTGGTCTATGGGCTGATATCGGGACATTTTCGCCGCGCCATGCTGCCGATACGCCGCTGGAGATCTTGCGTGACTTGCGGGCCGCACTCGGCGGTCAACTCGTCCATCGCGTGGGCGAACGCAATGCCGTGCAAAGGGCGCTCTATATCGGGGTCATCACGGTCATCGTATTGTCCGTGCTCTCCGGGCTTTCGATCTGGAAGCCGGTGCAATTCCAGGAATTGACGGCGCTATTCGGCGGCTACGAGACGGCGCGATATATCCATTTCTTCTGCATGGCAGGAATCGTCCTGTTTCTCGTCGTCCACCTCTCGCTTACGGCACTGGTGCCCCAGGTATTGCCGCCGATGATCACGGGTCGCGCGCGGAGGCAGCAGTGAGCCCGGCCCGGAAAACCGACCGGAGAAGTGTGTTAAAGAGTGGCCTAAACCTCGGCGCGCTGAGCCTGTTGACTGGGTGCGACGTCACCGACAACGAGCCGGCCCAGCGGCTACTGTGGAACATGTCGTTCTGGAACGATCGGGTGCAGGGCTGGCTGTTCAATCCCAATCGGCTGGCGCCGACTTATCCCGAGAGTGCGGTCGACCGCGCCTTTCGCTACAACGCCTTTTATCCGGAGGAGCAGGCGCCGCAACTCGATTCCGCTACCTACCGGCTGGAGCTCGGCGGAGCGATCCGCGACAAGCGGCCCTGGACCGTCGATAATCTGTATCAGCTGCCGCGAGAATCGCAGATCACCCGGCATGTTTGCGTCGAAGGTTGGAGCCGTATCGGCAAATGGAGCGGCTGCCCGCTCCGGATCTTTCTCGAGCGTGTCGAGGCCGACCTCACGAAAAAGTATGTCGGATTCATCTGCGCCGACGGGTATTACACCAGCATCGACATGCCGACGGCGCTCCATCCGCAAACAATTATGGCGTTCACTTTCGCCGACCAGATATTGCCGCGCAAGTTCGGCTATCCGATGAAGATCCGAATTCCAACGAAGCTTGGTTTCAAGAACCCTAAATTCGTCGTTGAGTTGTCGGTTACGAACGATTATCCGGGTGGCTTTTGGGAAGATTACGGGTATAATTGGTTCAGCGGCTCCTAGGGGGCGTGTTGCAGCCAGTCCGGGGGGAGTCGCTATGTCCGAACAGTTGTGCGCAGTCGCGATTATGGCCAAGGCGTCCATCGCCGGGGCCGTCAAGACGCGGCTCGTGCCGCCGCTGACCCCGGAGCAGGCAGCGGAACTCAATTCCAGCTTCCTCGCCGATGTCGCCGCGAACATCGCTGCTGCAGCAACTCAGGCACCGATCCAGGGCTTCGCCGCCTATCACCCCTGGGGCTCGGAGCGGTTCTTCGCCGATCTCCTGCCCGACGGGTTCAAGTTGCTGCCGCCCAAGGAGCCCACGATCGGGCGGAGCCTGGTCCACGCGGCGCGTGATCTGCTTGCCGCGGGCTACAGATCGGTTTGCCTGGTCAACGCCGACAGCCCGACCTTGCCGACCGGGCTGCTGGTCGAGGCGGTTCGCCGCCTGCAGGAGCCGGGGGAGCGGGTTGTCCTCGGCCCTGCGGCCGATGGCGGCTATTACCTTATTGGGTTGAAGTCTTTCCATCAGCGCCTTTTCGAGGCGATCGACTGGAGCACCGAACGCGTCTACCGGCAGACGATCACGCGCGCCGAGGAAATCCGTCTGCCGGTTGCCGCATTGGCCGAGTGGTACGACGTCGACGACGAGAGAACCCTGGCCGTTCTTGCGCACGAATTGCTGGCCGGTCCGAAGGCTGATGGCCGCTATCGCGGCGGCTATGCGGCGCCGAGCACGACCAGTTACCTCGACAAGCTCGGTGCGACGAATGGCGACGTGCAGCACCTGATCAACGGCACCCCCCAACCCCGCTGCTGATGCGGGTCGCTCGCCTCGCTGCTTGCGCCTGTGGGGAGGACCGGGGGTGGCTGTGCGAGTAGCGAGGTCATACCTGCTGTTTGTTCTCGCTTTACTGATGCTGACGGGCGAGGCGTTTGGGCTGGCGGCGCAGTTCGACCGTGACCTCACCGGCTTTCTCGTCGCCGCGCTTCTGCAAGGCGCGGTGTGGACGGTCGCTGCTTTCCTCGTCGTCCGCGGCGGCGTGACCGGCCGGACGGCGCTCGCGGTGATCCTGGCCACCGCGGTCCTGCTACGCATCGGCGCGCTCGCTGCGCCGGTCTTCCTGTCGGACGATATCTACCGCTATATCTGGGACGGACGAGTCCAGGCCGCCCGGATCAACCCCTACCGTTATATTCCGACTGATGCCCACCTCGCGCCGCTGCGCGACGAGGCCGTCTTTCCCAATATTAATCGCAACAACTATGCGCCGACGATCTACCCGCCGGTCGCACAAATGCTGTTTCTGCTGGCCACCCGCCTCGGCGAGACCGTGACGGTAATGAAGCTGGCGTTCGTCACGGTTGAGGCGATCGGCATCGGGGCACTTTTCTGGGTTCTGCGCGGCACGGGGGCACCGCCAGAGAATATCCTTCTCTACGCGTGGCATCCGCTGCCGGTCTGGGAGATTGCGGGCTCGGGGCATATCGACGCGGCAGTGGTCACCTTTGTCGTGCTGGCGCTGCTCGCCGCCGTCAAAGGCCTGCGCGCCTGGTCGGGTGCGGCACTGGCTGCGGCGACCCTCGTCAAATTCTTCCCGCTGGTGCTGGTACCGGCGCTGTGGCGCCCGACCATAGCAAACCTCGGCGATTGGCGTTGGCCGGCGGGTTTTGTCGCGGTGATCGTCGCGGCCTATCTCCCCTATCTCGGGGTAGGGGCAGCGGTGCTGGGGTTTCTACCCGCCTATCTGGGCGAAGAGAACCTTACCTCCGGCGGCGGGTTCTGGGTCCTCGAACTGATCGGCCGCGCCACGCCGGCGGCGGTCGCAACCTACCTGGCTGTGGCGGCGATGGTCATGGCGGGCCTCGCCATCGGTGCCCTGCGTCGTTCGGACGGTTCCCGTGCCAGCTTACCCTGGGCAGCGGCGTTAGGCACAGCGGCGGTATTCTTCGCCTCGCCCCACTACGCTTGGTATTTTGTCTGGCTCGTGGCGCTCTTGTGCGTCGCCCCCTGGTGGCCGGCATTCTGGCCGACCCTTACCGCCGTCATCCTTTACTGGGACCCGAAGACCGGCCATATCCCGATCTGGGTGGGGTTCACGATCTACGGCGGGTTTGTCATATTCGGGTGTGTCGACATCGCCCGAAGAGCCGTTTGCGCCACGAGGTCCGGAGAACAACATGGCAGTCATCGCGCGCGCTAAACCCAATCCGCGCCGCTATTTCGAGGCTGTAGGCGACGAACGTGGTCCGATCGCCGAAGAGGAGCCGGTGTGCCTCTATCTCGAGACCACCAATCGCTGCAACCTCTTGTGCGAGACCTGCCCGCGCACCTTCGAAGATCTTGAGACTCCTGCCGATATGAGCTGGGAGCTGTTCACTCATATCGTCGATCAATTTCCGCGGATCGCCCGTGTGGTGTTGCACGGCGTGGGCGAGCCGATGATGGTCAAAGCGCTCCCGCGAATGGTGCGCTACCTCAAAGGTCGCAGCACTTACGTCTTGTTCAACACCAATGGCACGTTGCTGACGGAGCGCAAGGGCCGAGAGCTGATTGCCGCCGGTCTCGACGAGCTGCGCGTCTCCCTCGACGCCGCGGAGCCGCGTGGTTTCCTGGCGGTGCGCGGTAAGGACATGTTTGCAAGGATCGTCCGCAACGTTCGGGCCTTTACCAGACTGCAGCGCATCGAAGGCATCGAAAAGCCGCTCGTGTCGCTGTGGCTGACCGGGCTCAAGGAGACGATAGATCAATTGCCGGAATTTGTCCGGTTGGCGCACGAAATCGGCGTCGCCGAGATCCATCTCCAACGGCTGGTCTTCACCTCAGAGGGGCAAGGACTTGCTCGCGCCGGGTCTGCCCTATTCGAGAACCTCGACGGAGACGAGGCAAAGCGACTCGAGCAGGCCGCTGCGCTCGCCGATGCATTCGGGGTCCGCTTCAACGCCTCTGGCGCCACTGAGCCTGGCACGAGCCTGAAGCGAGAGATCGGAGATCAGCCTTGGTCGTTGTGTCGGCGACCTTGGTCATTGATGTATTTCACGGCGCACGGGAGGGCGATCCCGTGTTGCATTGCGCCGTTTTCGATGCGCGACTATGACGGGTTCACCCTGGGCGACGCGACACAGCAGAGCCTGCGGCAGATCTGGAATGGGCCGCGCTACCAGGAATTTCGCCGCGCGCTGCTCGGCAATGCGCCGCCGCCCGCCTGCGCGTCCTGCGGCGTCCGCTGGAGCCTGTGAGCCAGAGGCGGAAGCCGCGCATCGCCGCGATCATTCCGGTGCTTGACGAGGAGGGGGCAATCGGCCGGGTCGTTGCGGCGATGCCGCGCGGCTGGGTTGACGAAGTCATCGTGGTCGATGGCGGCAGCCGGGATACGACCGTGGCCGAGGCTCGTGCCGCCGGCGCCACCGTGCTCGTCGAAAAAGAGCGCGGCTATGGTCGTGCATGTGCAAAGGGTGCCGCCGCGGCCGTAGCAGGTGGAGCCGAGATACTGGTGTTTCTCGACGGCGATGGCGGCGACCGGCCAGAGGCGATCCGGAGCCTGCTCCAGCCGGTTATCGAGGACGAGTATGATTTCGTGATCGGCTCCCGCACCCGCGGTGACCGCGAGGCGGGCAGCATGGGAGCGCATCAGGCGCTCGCCGGCCGCGTGATCGGAGCCGCGATCGGCCTCGCCTACGGGATCCGCTACACAGACATGTGCGCCTTCAGGGTAATCCGTGCCGATGCGCTGGTGCGGCTCGGCATGCGCGAGCTGACCTATGGCTGGAACCTCGAAATGCAGATGCGGGCGGCCCGTGCCCCGCTTCGCATACTCGAGGTTCCCGTGCCGTACGGCCGCCGTCTAGCCGGCAAATCGAAAGTCGCCGGCACCCTCGGCGGCGCACTCAAGGCCGGTATTCGAATTCTGCGCAACATTTGCCCGGGTCGCCTGTGAGCGCAAGTTCCCTAGGAAGATGGGCGATAACGCAGAGCATTTATGACAACGATGTCTTTCTTTGCAGGGTACAGCCTACCCTCGGTCGACCTGGGGCGGGGCTCCTCAGTGGCCGACATTGACGTGCGCTGCCGCCTAGATCAAGTGGGTTTCCCCCTAACATATGACCAAATTTTGACAGGAACTATTACGATAGTTGGGGAATTTTCCAAAAACCTGTGTATTATAAGAGGCTCCTTTGGACACCGACGATATGATCTCTTGTGAGACGGCATTATTTGTGTCGGATTTACGGCAGAACTATCTTATTTTGGGACTGGAACATAACCCCTTACCCGGGGTTCTCCTCTGATCGTTCTCCAGTCGAGACGAGAAAGTTCACTCAAGGCAATACGAGCGCATTACCTACCATCAATGATCCGACTGGGGGCGTGGGCGGGTAATCATGGGGAACTCTTTCAATGAACGTCCTGATCGTCAGCGATGTCCGGCTGCATCGCGAGGGTCTCGCTAGCTTGCTTGAAACCGTGCCGACCATTAGCGTGGTCGGCGTGATTGATGTGGGCAGCGCTCTCCGCCGACCCCCGAGGAAGGCGGTTGATGCCGTATTGCTCGACCTCCTTCCACCTGAGTGTCTGAAAATCCTGCACCCGCTGCGGCAGCTGCACCGGCGGGTTCGTGTCATCGCCATCGGCGTCCGCGAAGTCGAAAGCGAGGTGCTTGCGTGTGCGGCCGCGGGTGTTGACGGCTATGTTCCGGTCAATGCGGCCGCCGACGATCTCGTTGCGGTGCTCGAAAGCCTCAAACGCCGTGAACTCGTCTGTTCGCCGAAAGTCGCGGCATCGCTTTACAATTGCGTCGGACTGCTCCGCGCGGTCAGCAACGAGCCATTGACGGTCCGCGAGCTTGAAGTCGTCGATCTGATGAATGAGGGCTTGTCGAACAAGGAGATCGCGCGCCGCCTCGGCATCGAGGCATCCACCGCGAAGAATCACGTGCAGAACATTCTACTAAAGCTGAACGTGCACCGTCGCGGTCAAGCCGCCGCCAAGCTGCGCGCGCTGATCAGGGCTCGCTTCAATCGGGAGAATGCGATTTCGTCCCCTGCTGGCGTGCTAATAGGCAACTGACGCGCCGCAGGTCTGAGCGATCGCCTCACGGGAGCGCGTGCTGCCGCGTTATTCTGCGGGTTCGAGGAACCGGCAACCGTGCAGCGATCCTGAGCTCAGATCACACCCATCGCGCGAAGTTGCATCAAAAGGGGGCTCGAAGCCTGTGGCGGTATCGCACCCGCAAAGCCGCTGCGGCCCGCAACGGCTTCCGGCATTTGCGTCAGTGCATCGCCTCGGCCCGGCTGCTGCACCAAGAAGGCCCATCCCGGTACTCGAAGAAGATCGGCTAGCCCGGCTGTGACACGCGACGGGTCTCCCGATGCCGATGCGCGCATCGTTTCGAAGAGCGCGGCCACGCGATGCTCACCGCGGGTCACATAGGCACCCTGGAATAACGGATAATGGGCGAGCAAGAGGGCTGCAAAACCGGTGACGTGCGCCGCTGCAATCGAGGCCCCGTCCCAGGCCGCGTAACCACCACCCGGTACCGTCGATACAATCGCCAGACCTGGCGCGCAAACCGCCGCCTCCGGAGCATAGGCGCTGAATTTGGGTACAAAGAGACCTTCGGCTCCCACCGGCTGGCCGAGCGCCATCTGCGCATGATTGCTGTCGGGTGGAAACTCTCCGAGTTTGCCGATCGCCGATACCGCGAGCACCCCGGGCGCGGTGGCACGGAACTGCACCAGCCCCCCGGGGCTTCCGGCCGGCGCGATGCAGGCGACGCCCTTCTGGCGTGCCGCCGCGAGTTTGAGCGCAACCAGTTCCGAAGGGCGATCGCTGCCGACGCCGATATGGACCACATCGATTTGCCGTTCGATGCACTCGTCGAGCGCCTCGATGAGGGCGCTGAATCGGCCGCCCGGGAAAACCTTGAAGACGTGCACTTCAGCATCCGGTGCGAAGCCCCGCACCCCGGCCGGGCGCGACCCACCGCCAGCGGCGATGATCCCAGAGCAATGGGTGCCGTGCCCGACGGGGTCAATTGTCCAGGTATCGGGTTTGCTGGGCTCGACGACATTCACTCCCCGGGTCACATGGCGAAGCAGCGAGTGGGTATTGTCACATCCTGAGTCGATCAGCCCGATCTTCACCCCGGTGCCTTCGAGACCATCGGCCAGATGATCGAGTTTCATCATTCGCAGACCCCAGCCAACCAGTCTTTCGCCCGGAAAGTTTGGAAAGGTCTGCTTCAGGGGGAGAAGCCTGATCAGATTGGTGCCGTCGTCGAGCGCCGGATCGGCGATAAGGCGGTCCCAATGATCGGCCGCCGGTCTGACGTAGACCGCCTTGGCGATGCAGGGAGCTTCCGGCCCGCCGTTGTGCTCGTCAAACAATGTCACGGTCGCTTGGCCGGAAGCATCGGTGACGGCTTGTGACGGCAGCCCTGAGCCAAAGACGACGACGCTGGCGCCCGCCAGCGGTCGATCTTCTTCGCCGAGCACGCGGAACATGATCTCCTTGCCGGGACACAGCAAGGCGGCCATCTGCTCACCGATAAGAATGCGCATCGCGCTTGAGAGTGTTGCACCGCCGCAGTGGAGTAATTCATCCACCTCGACGACAAGGTTCAGTACCGCGCTCCGGCGCAACGCTTCGCCTTGCTCCTCATCCATGCGGGCAACGATAATCTCAAAGGCAGGCTGGTTCCCGCTGTCCGCCAGCGTCTGAGATCCGCGCGGGCGGAGCCGGCGAACGATCTCGACACCCGGCATCGCGTTCAGCGCCTGGACAATCAGATCGGTCGGGACCGGTGCAACGCCGGGCAAAGGTCGACTGCCGATCAAATATTGCTGTCTGCGGGGCGCGACTGTCCCGGCCTCACCGTTGCCCCATGCCGATTTTAGTTGCTCCGGCGGCGTGTGCTTCGGCCCCGACCCGGCAGGCTGCACCCTCTGCTTGGGTTGGCTCTGATCCTTCTGCTCGGACATCAGGTATTCTCCTTCCCGATAGCGTTATCAGGCTTCGCTCAAAAGGCCACGAGGTCGACCGCATGTCGCGTCGATATACGGCCCACCCCGTGGACTGTGATCGCGAAGCAACGAGCGGAAGGTCAGACCCACCGCTCGCCGCATAGCTGTGGATTGCTACGCGCGGCGCTGTGGATTCCTACGCGCGGCCCAACCCGTAAGCCTGTCCGGCAATGCCCTGCTGGGCGAGAAACGGCAGGACTCGTGCAAGCGTGTCACCCGACTGGGCCGAAAACTGGCCGAGTTGACCCTGTCCATACGGCCCGCCGAAGGACCCGAGCGAAGCTTGTTGAGGCCCGTATTGCTGGTGCAAGCCAGCAAAATTTGCAACCGGTAGCTGTGGCACGAGCTGCTGCTGCCAGCCGATATTGGGCTGGTGCTGAGATTGCTGGGCGCAGACGACGGGAAGAACCCGCGCCAGCATCTCCGCCGTCTGGACGATATTCTGCGCGATCTGCGCCTGCCCGTAGGGCGATGCAATCGCGGCGCTGATCGGCACCGCGTATTGCCCGAGGAGATGGGCGAGCGGGGTCAGCTGCTGTGCTCCGACGAGCGGCAGAACCCGCATCAGCATCTCCGCCGTCTGCACAATATTCTGTGCGATATGCGCCTGGCCATAGGGCGATGCCATCACGGCGCTGATCGGCATCGCGTATTGACGCAGGAGTTGGGCGAGAACCAGCGGCTCCTGCCAGCCAGCAGCGGGCGGAGCAACCGGCTGACCCAGCTGGTGTGCCCCGATTTGGCCGATATTCTGCCACGGCTGCACCTGACTCTCGGGCTGGACTTGAGCATAGGGCCAGCCGAGCGCCGCATTCCCCTGGCCGGTGAATTGAGTGAGCGGACTGAGCTGAGAGAACTGCGGCTGTTGCTGTTGCCAGCCGATGGAGGGCTGGAATTGTTGGCCAATCGCAGGCATCCCGGTGAATGATGGAACACCCCCGCCAGTCAGCCCGTAGCTCTGGCTGAGCGTCGGATGGCCAAAGATATTGCTGGGGACATTACCCACCCCGCTGCCAAAGAGCCCGCCTGGAACGCCTTGTGGCGTAAATGCCTGAGCAAGATAAGGCGCGAAACCGCCGTTCATCGTGGCGTCTGGCATGAGTCGTTCTCCGTGTGGTTACCGAGGTATTCGCTCGGGCACGCAGCCGCGAACGCGCCTCTCTGACGAGGCGGCGCGATTATTCAACGATAAGATCGGTCCGAAAATCGGCCGAGAGGCCCTCCTGTTTGCCACGACGCAGGGCCGATCAACGTGATCCAAAAGGCCTAGGATACCTTGTAAGGCGCTGATTCAAGCGGGACTGCGATCCCCGGGCACGAGCGGAGCTCCGACAGATTGTGGGCGTCGGCTTCGCCCTGATCGGCCGCGCGTTAGCTCATCCGCGTTGCTGTCTCCAGCTCCGCAAACTACAACCAAAGCATTGTGTGCCTAATCCCCCGCTGCTCCTGCAGCGGGTCTGCAGCGGGTCTGCAGCGAGAACTCGCGTCAACGTTGAAATAGGTCTTCGGAAGCTGGGCGCCCCAAGCCCCTTATCGCCCAAGCCCCTTATCGCCCAAGCCCCTTATCGCCCAAGCCCCTTATCGAATGCGCGTCACCCGACCAAGGGGTCCATTGCAATATGGGATACCAAAATGGCAATTTTGCGGTATGGCCTCGGGATAACGCGGCCGCTGTCAGGCGCGGGCGGGCCAGACGGGTTCGTTGTGGCCGAGCGGGACGGAAGGACGGGCCCAGCGGGGCGAGGTTTCGGAGAGCCGCACGGTCGGGCCGAGATGGCGGAGGCGCCCGGCCGGGGTGTCGCTGTCGATCGACCAGCGGTCGATGTCAGCCTGTGGGAACTCCTTCGCCACGTTTTTGAGCGCAGCCTCGGGCACCTCGCCGCGTCCGACCAGCCACCGTCCGGTCTGCGCCAACGAGATGCGCACGAGCCAGCTGCCGCCTTCGCGGGCGCGCCGCGCCAACGCCACCATCGCACCTGTAGCCATCAGATAGCCGGTCAGATAATCGATCGCGGAGACCGGGTAGAATTGCGGGCCGGGCTCGGCTCCGGGGAACAGCTCACCCTGGCGCGTGGTGATCCCGCTGACGTTCTGCACCACCGTGTCAAAGCCGCGGCGCGACGCCCATGGACCCTGGTGACTGAACGCGCACAGCGAGACGTAGACGAGCCCCGGCCGGAGCTTCGAAAGCTCCTCGGACGAGAGACCACGATTGCTCAGCGTGCCCGGACGGTACCCCTGGCTGAACACGTCGGCCTCGCGCACCAGCCCGCGCAACGTCTCGAGATCAGCGGGCTGGCGCAGATCGAGCCGCGCCGACAATTTGCCGTGCCCGGTATCGTATTCCTGATCATCGCGAGCCGCGATGTGCGGTGCTGTGATCTTCAAGACGTCGGCGCCGTGCTCGGCCAAGGTGCGCGCGCAAGTCGGACCGGCGAGCACGCGGGTCAGGTCGAGGACGCGGATGCCCGACAAGGGCCGATCGCCCTCGGGCAATTTCTCCGCCGGGGCGTCGCCGATCTTGACGATCTCCATCAACGGCAATGCCGCGATCGCCGCGGCCTGTGGATGCTGCGCCCATTCGGCCATGCCGCGCACCATGCCGCCGGCACCACCGGCGGCGATGATCGCCTCCTCGAGATCGAGCGCGTCCCACTGCGCCACCGCCCGGCGCACCGCCTCGCGGTTTTCCTCGCAGCCCAGGACGCGCAGCGCCGCGGCGCGGTGGTTCGGGAAGTTGGCGTGAATATAGCTCCAGCGTCCGTTCTTGGCCGGATACATGCCCATCACCGGGTTGCGGTCTTCCCTGACCTTGGCCCCGTTGACCTGCAGATAGTGGCCGCTGCGCAGCGAGGCGACCGCCTGACGCAGATCGACCGCGACATCCTGGCGCCGGCCGGTGCGCAATTCCCACAAATCGGATGCGGCGAGACCGGTGGCGGCGAGGGCTGCGGCGCCGGCGGCTCCGATGCGAAACGGCGTCGGCAACACCGGGTCCGTACCGCCGGTAATCTCGACCGTGCCTGCCCGCTCTTCGGGCCAGCCGGCGATCGGTAAAATCGTGCGCAGCGCATCATGTGCCATGTCGAAATCTCCCAAACCTGCTGCCGGCGCTTGCCCGGCTCCGATCGATCACTGATGATGCCGTGGAATCCAGCCGGAGGAAATGCTTATGAGCCGTCTGATGATCGTCGTCGAATTCGAGGTGAAGCCCGAGCACCGCAATGCCTTTGTCGAGCTGATGACAGGTCACGCGCGGCTGTCACGCGCCGAGGACGGCTGCCAGCAATTCGACGTGCTGCTGCCGCAGAACGATCCGAGCCGCGTCTTCCTGGTCGAGGCGTGGCGCGACCAAGCCGCACTCGACGTGCATGCGAAAGTGCCGCGGATGGCGCAGAACCAGGAAACCTATGGGCCGTGGCTCGTCAGCCGCAAGGCGACGCGCTGTACCGCCGATTAGCGCCGCGGGCGGAGGGTTCGCTTACCGGTAGCTGCGCCCGGTAGCGGTGCCGGCCGGGAACCGGCGATCGATCCCGGGATTGGTGCCGGTCCAACTGCCTATTGCTGCGTCGCCGGCGCCGAGCGCGCCGTTGCCGCCGGGAGCGACCTTGCCGCCGCTGGGTCCGTAGCCGGAATTGGCGCCGGCTGGCCCGCGATTGACCCAGGGGTTGGTGCCGGTCCAGTCGCCGCCCTTGGCGTCGCCGGCGCCGAGCGTGCCGTATCCGCCGCGCACGGCGCCGCCGGTGTCGGAGCCGGTACCTTTGGATTGCGAATTGCCCGGCCCGGTCTTGGCGGGGTTGCCGGTCGTTGTCCCCGGATACTGGGTCCCGCTGTCTTGAGCAGCGGCCCCGGCGGCCACTGTTGCGAGAAATGCCGCTGCGACTGCCGCCGCTCCGATGTGCCTTCGCATTGCCGTTTCCTCCTTGCGATCAGTGCCCGGCGGCCAGACCTGGAGCCGGAGGTGCGGCGGACGGCGAAGCGCCGAGCAACCCTGAGCGCGTGTTAGTGCCGGGATCGACGGTCGTCTGGGCATAGCCGATCAGGGAGGTCAGGGCGAGCAATCCCGCCGCCAACCCGACCACTGCAAACCCGTCCCGCCTGCAATTCCCTCGCAAAAAGCGAGCTTTCAAAAGACCAAGCGATGCCGCATCCAACGGCGCGGTGTCAACGCTGGGTGCGTGACTTTATGATGATGATCGGGGATGGCGCACTCAGCCTTCGGAAAGCATCTCCTCGACCCGTTGCACAAACGCTTCGGGCCGGAACGGCTTCGACAGATACGGTTGTCCGGAGGCATCAAACTCGACCATCCGGTCAGCGCTTCCGGTGATCATCAGGGTTTTCACCCCGGCCCCCTGCGCCTGCTGAGCGAGGCTCGTACTGGAGCCGTCGGTCAGCACGACATCCGTCGCCAGCAGGTCGGGAACTTCTGCCGCAAGAATGCCGGCCGCTTCCGCAATGGTGGCGACTGCTGTCGCCTCGTGTCCGGCTTCTTCGAGCAGCCGAACAAGCGTGCGGCGAAGATCAACGTGAGTGTCGACGATCAGAATGCGCGCCATGTCAAGCCAACATTTCGCGCGGCCCGGCCGTTCCCGCAGCGTAGGCGACAAAAGGTCCGCAGTCTGAATTAAGCAATTTTATCCTCTGACGGGCGGAGGAATGCGGTCGGAGATTTCTGCCGAAAGCGAATAGACCACTGATTTAGCCGCACATCAAAATCACTCGCCCTCTCGGCAGATGCTGGAGTGCGGTCTTCGCGTTCGTTGACGGACAGGTGACAAATGAAGGCTCGACATCTCAGATGGGCCGAGGCTCGGTGCGACAGCCGCCGGGTTCCTGCTGGCCGCGGCCGCGTTTCCCGGTCCGGCGCTGGCGCCTGCCCAAGGCTTCTCTCTGACCAACAAAGTCCTGCAGACCTGCAACGGCTGGCTGATGGAGGCCAAGCGCGGCGACGGCTTGCCGGCCGTTGCCTTTGTGGACCCGAAGACACAGACTATCGTGGACGCAGATTTCAGGTAAAGTAACGCGCGTAACGCGCGCAACAACCTTATCGGGAGGGATCATGATGATTAGGAAACACCATCTCATCGCGTTGGCGTTGCTCGGCCTATGTGTCTGGCTGCTCCCCTCTTGCGCGCCTCAAGGGAGTGGGGTCCAATCCTACGCCCCGGTTGCAGCGCCCGCACCGGGAACGGCGCGGGTGTGGTTTGTGCGGACCAAGGACCCGCAGGAACAATTCGGCGACCCGATCATTTATGCGAATGGCCAGCAAGTGGGCCGGAGCGTGCCGGGCATCGCCTTCTATCACGATTTCCCGCCGGGCGCTTATGCCTTCACGGTGCAGAGCTACGGTCTGACCGCCGGGCAGCCCATCCAGAGGGACACGGTCCAGCTCGCCCCGGGGACACAGACTTATCTCGAGGTCTTGTGGGGAGGCAGCTGGCTGGTCGGTACTGCAGGAGGTGCGACCTTCTTTGTGCGAACGCTGGTGCCGCCGCTGGGCCCGGCATACGTCAAGATGTTGACCGACCAGGGTCCGCCCCAGGCCTTGTAGCCCCGCGGGCAACGCGCAGCTGCGCGCCCTGGTCGCGGAGCTCGAAAGGAAGGTGCGCCCATAGGCCACCCTCGGCGGCTGCGTTGGGATCGTAATCGACGACGTCGAGATTATGCCGAAATTGAATAGCCGACCCCGGATCACACCCGGCACCCTCGGTTCGACAGTGGAAGGGCCGGGTGGATATGCCGAGCAGTGTTGCTTCGGTGTTCAGCGAGGCGGAGGATTTCGAGGTTGCGTTACGCGAGGAGGGCTGCCTCGGCCTGCTAGTCACCGGACCTGGCGCGTTTCGAGCGCGGCTCACCCGGGTCGCCTTGCACCGCCTGCGGTTGTCAGCTGCCGAGGAGCACCTGCCGCGGGTCGCCCTTGTTGCCGTGCCGGCTGACATGATCCTGGTGCCATTGCCGAGCGGCAGCGGACCCGCGCTGATCTGGGGCGGAGTCAGGTTGGGAGCGGGCGATATCATGACGCTCGGAGCGGGCCGGCGCCTGCACATGCGTACCGACGGACCTTGTCGTTGGGGGTCGATCTGGTTGTCGGCCGCGGAGCTGGCCCGCTGTGGCGGCGCGACGATAGGAGCCGGCTTCGCCGTTCCCTCCGGCGCCCAAGCATGGCGGTTGCGGCCGGCGATGATCAGGCATCTGCGCCACCTCCATTCGGTTGGCATCGCAGCGATCGAACGTGGTCATCGCAGGCGAAACGGCGCACGGGCTGGAGCAGCAATTGATCGATGCTGTGGTCGACTGCCTCGCAAAGGGCTCGGCCATCGAAACTCCGCCTGCCATAATCGGGCGCCAGGATGCCGCGGTCCGCTTCGAAGCGCTATTGCAAACGGAGCCGGAGCGGGTTTTCCGGACGGCCGAAATCTGTCAGACGCTCGGCATCCCGGTGCGAACCCTTCACATATCCTGCGAGGAACAGCTCGGCATGGGCCCGACCGAGTACATCCGCCGCCGGCGCGTGCAACCGGCGGACCCCGCGTGAATGGCAGTGAGAGAAGGCCGTACCGGTGCGACCGGCCGCACCGACCACTTGTGGTTCCGGCCACTTCGGCGACGGTGCATTGGGGCTATTTTAGCCGGTCGCTGACGCCGGTTCTCGCGGTCGAGTCGGAAAATTTCGTCACGATCGAAACGCTGACCCACCACGCCAATGACGATCACGCGCGCATGGGGTGCTACAGGTTCATGAAGCGGCGGTAAGTGGCGCCAGAACCCGCGCACCTGAGGTTTCGGTCGTGCGAGCCTTCGGCGACGGGCCGACCTCGCGCCCGCCCATTTCGAGGATTGCGGTCTGCTCGCGCTCGCCGCGGATAGCGTTCTGCACAAACTCGCCGATGGCACCGTCTTCGAGCGAGATCAAGCCTGCCGGCCCGAACAGGTTGCTCTGCCGTAAGCGGATAATGCGGGTCTTGCGCTTGTCGTCTTCGGTGAAGCCGAGAAAGGTCCAGAACAGCTCGGATTGGAACGGGCCGCGCGGCACCATCTGCCGGATCGCGATGGTGTTGAGGCTCTGCTGCAAATTCAGGCACGGGAACAAGGTCATGATCGAATTGGTGATGCCGTCATCCCATTCGATCCAGTCCTCGATCAGTCGCGGGTCGGCGAGCGCATAGCCCACGTCGTTGGCACGCAGGGCGGCCCTATCATAATTCCCACTGACCTGGTCGGTGTGCCGCCGGGCGTATACGAGGTGGTGCCATCCGGCTTCGTCCATCGCGATGCCGCCTTCGGCCGACAAACGGTTCAGCTTGAACATCGTCGCGAAAGAGTGGAGCAGGCTCGGATGATAAGTATCCCGCGAATTCTCGGCATAGAGCTTCCAATTGCAGTGCATCGTCTGGCTGCATCAGCCGAGGATCCGGTAGGGCCGGTCGAGCGTGCGCTCGACATGGGCTACGAACCGGGCCCCGAGAAATTCCTCGAGCGGCATCACCGCCGCAGCGAAGGAGCCGAAGATCATGCCGCGGATCGTCTCGACCCTGAGGCGGAGGAGCGAATGCTCGGCCATGTCGAAATCTGCCGGCATGCCCACTTGCCTGCGCACCCCCAAGCGGAAAGCGACGCTCTTCAGCCTGCCGTCGAAATCGTAGACCCAGTTATGGTAAGGGCAGGTCAGGGCCGAGACGTTACCCGAGAGCTGGTAGCAGATCATCGAGCCCTTGTGGGCGCAGCGGTTGACCACCGCCTTGATATTGCCGTCCTTGGCGCGAATAGCGATGACCGGTGTATCGCCGATATGACTGGTGATGTAATCGCCGGCTGACGGGATGTCGATCTCGAGGCCGAGGTTAATTCCACACCGGGCCGCGAAAGATCTGCTCCTGCTCGGTGGCGTAGAGATCGGCGTCCTCGTAAACAAAATACGGAACGCGCGTCACCCCCCTCATCAGGCCAGCAATGCTGCGAGTTTCTCCCTCCTATCATTCTTTCATCCTCGCCCGATGCTCTGCGGCAGCAATTGACGCAAGAGGTGTGCCACGGTGCCGCCGGCAATACCGGCCCAAGGTGGCACGGTTCGTGCGGGCCTAGTCGTACTGCAGTCGCTGGAGAAGAGACCATGAGCATAAACGGCCGATTGTCGCGTCGCCGGTTTCTTCGCGGTACGGGCACCGCGGCACTCGGAGCCGCAGGCGGCATCGCTTGCCCTCGCCTGGTCTTCGCCCAAAACAAAAAGGCAATCAAATTCACGCTTGCCTGGGTGGCGGAGGGCGGCAGTCTGTTTTGTTTCGCGGCCAAGGGCATGGGATTTTGGGAAAAACACGGGCTCCATGTCGACATCGCGCGCGGGTCGGGATCGCTCGCCGCCTCCCAAGCGATCGGTGAAGGGCGGTTCGACTTCGGAATGTCCACACCGTCGATCGCGATTTTGCAGACCATCAAAGGGCTGCCGACAATGGCGCTCGCCGCGTGCGCATATGATGCGACGATGGGCATCGGCGTTTTGAACGACGGCCCGATCAAGACCCCTATGGATCTCGAGGGCCGCAAGATGGCGTCGGTGGCCTCTTCGGGCGACTACCCGTTCGTGCCGCTGTTTGCCGAAAAGGCGGGCTTTGATCTCGCCAAGGTGGAGCGCATTCAGGTCGACAACAAGGTACGCGACCGGTTGCTGCCCGAGGGTAAGGTCGACGCGATCTCGGGCTATGCCAGCAGTGCCATGCCGAGCTATGTCGCCACCGGGGTCAAGGCGCATTTCATGCTGTTCAGCAACTACGGCATCCTCAACTACGGCACCACGGTGATGACCCAACCGCGGCGCATCGCCGAGGAGCCGCAACTGTGCGCCGCCTTTGTCGACGGCATGATGCAGGGTTTGAAGGCGACACTGCTCGATCCCGGCGAGGCGATAAAGGTGTTCTTCAGGCAGGTGCCGGAAATGGCGCTGGCGGGCCAGGCGCGCGAGCAGATCCGGGTCGGCACCGGCATTCTGGCCTACGTCGCCGCGCGCGAGGTCATCAAGACCAAGGGCATGGGGTATATGGAGCCCGGCGACTACCAGTCGATGACCGATCTGGTGATGAAATACCTTGCCAAGGAAGGCGACCAGCGCCCTGAAATTCCCACGATGATGACGAACCAATTTGTCGGCGACCACAAGCCGTCGGCGACGGAGTGGGACCAAATGCAGAAGAACGCTCGGGAGTTTCGCACCTATTTGAGATCACCCCCGAAGGACGCGTAGGAGAGCACGAGCGAGGTACGCAAGCTCGGGCCATGATATTGACAATATCATAATCAATTTAGTACATCGCGCTGATGTCCGGCGGCCTTGGCATGCGTCACTGGCACCATTAAGTTGCCGTAATCGTACTATATATCGGTATGGGCATCGGCTTCCCGAGCGGGTGCGGGATTGTCGGGTAGGAGTTGGCGATGCCTGATCTCGACCTGATAAAACAGGAGAAACAGGACCGGCGCGGGTGGTTCGAACGCATCGTCGGGCCGTATGGCGAACCCGCGGGTTCCCCGCAGCACGTGGCACGCCGCTTGCGTGCCACGGTGGGCGAGGGAGCAGCGCATGCGGGTCGGCCAAGAAGAGTGCTACGTCGAAGTTGCGGAGGTCGGAAAGGTCTACCGCAACGGTACGGCCGCGGCGATCGAGGCCGTCAGCTCGGTTAGCTTCAAAGTGGCGCGTGGGGAGTTTGTCGCGGTTCTCGGCCCGTCTGGTTGCGGCAAGAGCACCCTCTTGATGATGGTAGGCGGCCTTGAAGCCGTGACGGCCGGCCATATCGCGATCGGCGGTGCGCCGGTGACCGGCCCGCGCACCAGCATCGGCATCAGTTTCCAGGATCCGACATTGCTGCCGTGGAAGAGCGCCTACGACAATGTGCTGTTCCCGATCCGCGTCCTCAGACGCCCCATGGCTCCCTACCTCGACGTCGCGCGCCAGCTGCTGGAGCGGGTTGGCCTCGAGGGCTTCATGCACAAGAAGCCGCATGAGTTGTCGGGCGGAATGCGCCAACGCGTCGCGATCTGTCGGGCGCTGGTCTACGATCCCGAGCTGTTGCTGATGGACGAGCCGTTCAGCGCGCTCGATGCGATCACCCGCGACGAGATGAACGAGCTGTTGCTCGATCTCTGGCAGCAATACACCAAGACCGCGCTGTTCGTGACGCACAGCATCCGTGAGGCGGTGCTCCTCGCCGATCGTGTGCTGGTCATGACGAGGCGCCCGGCGACGATCGTCGAAGATTTGACGATCCCCTTTGCCCGACCGCGCCCGATGGCAATCGGCGAGAGTCGAGAGTTCAACACAATCTGCGGGCATTTGCGCGAGCGCATCGAGGAAGGACACTACCGCGAGCGCGGACGCCGGTTCGAGGCGAATATGGTGCCCCAGGAGCTGGTCGGATGACCGCCGAATTCCCGGTTGCGCCGCGGATTGTTGCGTCGCCTGTCTGGCAAGCCGACAAGGCGCTGCTGGCCCTGCGGCGCTTGCGGCCCGTCATTCTGCCGGCAGTGACCGCAGCGGCGGCATTGCTCGTTTGGCAGATGGTCGTTACCGCGCTTCGCGTGCCGGCGGTGATTCTGCCGCCGCCAGTCGAGATCGCGCACGAGCTATGGCGGGTTCTGCCGGCGCTGATGCATCACGTGCTGCCGACTACGCTCGACTCGCTGATGGCATTTTTCGCCGCATCGGTGCTCGGTATCGGCCTTGCAATCGTCATCACCTATTCGCCGTTTCTGCGCGACATGCTCTACCCCAATCTGGTCCTCTTCCAGCTGATTCCGAAGGTCGCGCTGGCGCCGCTGTTTGTCGTTTGGCTTGGAATCAGCAGCGAGTCGCGTGTCGCCTTTGCTGCCTTTGTCAGCTTCTTTCCCGTAGTGATCTCGGCTGCGGTCGGCTTCGCCAATATCGAGGGCTCGGCATTGCGGCTGTGCCGTTCGCTGACGGCCACCGAATGGCAGTCCTTTGTCATGGTGCGCTTCCCATTCGCACTGCCGGCGATCTTCAGCGGCATGAAGATTGCGATGACCATGGCGGTCATCGGCGTGATCATCGGCGAATTCATCTCGGCCAAGGCGGGGCTCGGCTTTTACATCCTCTATGCCAGCTCGCGGATGGAAACGGCGGTCATTTTCGCGGCCCTCCTCGTGCTCTGCGTGATCGGCGTGGCGCTGTTCGGCGCCGTAGCACTCGCTGAGGGCCTGGTGCGCCGGTCCTATGGCAGGCGGTGACGCCGGGAATTAGGGGGCAAATGACAACGCGTCGCGGAATATCACGAAGGGGCTTCCTGGCCAGGACGGCGGCAGCCAGTGCGGTCCTATTGCCGATGCCGGCCGTCGCTAGACCCCGCCACGTCAAATTTACGCTCGCTTGGCTGGCGCAAGGCAGCTCCGTGTACGTGTTCGTTGCGCGCGCTCGGACGATGAAGCCTCGCGGCATCGACCTCGAGATCGCTCGCGGCTTCGGCTCGATGGCGTCAGCGCAAGGGATCGCCACGGGTCAGTTCGACTTCGGCATTGTCGCGGCCCCGTCGCTGATCCTGTCGGTGGCCAAGGATCTGCCACTGATCGCGCTCGCAACTTGCGACTACAATTCGACGATGGGCGTGGGCTTTCTCGCAAATTCACCGATCCTGAAGCCGCGGGATCTTGCGGGCAAGAAGGTCGCCTCGGTGCCGACCTCCGGCGAATTTCCGTTTTTCCCCGCCTATGCCGAAAAGGTCGGGCTCGCCGCGAACTCGATCGAATTTGTTCATGTCGACAACAAGGTGCTCGATCGCGTACTCATGGAGAGGCAGGTCGACGCAATCACGTCCTTCGCTCTGGGAAGTGCCTCGGCGATGCTGTCGAAAGGGGTGCCGAGTCGCTGGATGCTCTACAGCGCGGCCGGAATTCGCAACCACGGCCAGACGATCGCGACCCCGAGGAAGACACTGGAAACCGACCCGGCGCTGTGCGAAGCGATCACCGACGGCTTGCTCGAAGCGGTCGTTTATACCTTGACCGATCCGCAGGAGTCGCTGGAGTTGTTTCAGAGGGAGGTGCCGGAGATGGCGCTCAATCCCAGCTCCAAGGAATTCGCCCGAATTGGGCTCGGCATGTGGCAGCATGGAATCGATCGCCCGGAGGCGCATGAGCACGGGCTGGGGTGGTCAGATCCGGCGGCCTACGCAGAGACGACCGACCTCGTCATGCGCTACCTGATGGAGCCTGGACCCAGGCGGCCCGATCCCGAGGCAACCTTTACCAACCGCTTTGCGGGCAAGATCAAGCTGGGCGCATCCGATTGGACCGGTGTCCGCGCTCGAGTCTCTGAATTCGACAAGTATCTGAGCTGACCAGCGCACAAATCCAATCCTGGACCCAAGGAGCCTCGAGATGACCTCACAGACAGAAAACGAATTGTTGACGCGTGTCGGCCCGGGGACCCCGATGGGCACGCTGATGCGGCAATACTGGCTGCCGGCCTGCCTGTCGTCGGAACTGAAGGTCGATGGCGACCCGCTCCGGCTGATGCTGTTGGGTGAGCGCCTGATCGCCTTTCGCGACAGCGCAGGACGGGTCGGCGTGCTTGACCAGCGCTGCCCGCACCGTTGCGCGTCGTTGTTCTTCGGCCGCAACGAAGAAGGCGGCCTGCGCTGCGTCTATCATGGCTGGAAATTCGACACTGCCGGGAATTGCCTCGACATGCCCAATCTGCCGGCGGATCAGGACTTTCGGCAAAAGGTCAAGGCAAAGGCCTATAAGGTGGCCGAGCGCGCCGGTCTGATCTACGTCTATTTGGGCGAACGCGCGGTGGCACCCCCGTTGCCGGCCCTCGAGGCGATGCTCTGCCCGCCCGACGAGACTAGCCTCTCGGCCCGCCAGCGGGAATGCAACTGGCTGCAGGCGCTGGAAGGCGACATCGATACCTCGCATTTCAGCTTTCTGCACACCGGCAAGGTCACGATCGACGACATCGATCCCGATCATCTGGAACGGTTTCAATTCACCGATCGCGCGCCGCGCTACCACGCGCAGCCGACCGACTGGGGCACGATGTATGCGGCCTATCGCCCGGCCCAACCGGGGAACGTCTATTACCGCTTTGCTCATTTTGCGTTTCCGTTCTGGACATTGTTCCCGAACGGCCCGTTGACCGACAACGTGCTCGCCCAAGGCTGGGTCCCGATGGACAACACGCACACGATGGCGTTCACTTTCAGCTGGACGCGCAAAACCCCGGTCCTCAGTTCCAACAAGAGGGGTGAGCCGCTGCCGCTGCTCGACCGGGTGAGCTCGACATTGCCCAACACCGCCGACTGGTTCGGCCGCTGGCGTCCGGTCGCCAACCAGTCGAACGACTATCTGATCGACCGGGAAGCCCAACGCACGATCAGCTACACCGGCATTGACGGTGTGTTTCCGCAGGGCTCGGCGGTCACCGAGAGCATGGGCGAGATCTCCGATCGCACCCGCGAGAATCTCGCGCCGAGCGACCGGATGATCGTGATGACGCGGCGGCGTTTGATCGAGGCCGTCCGAGCACTTGCAGGACAAGGGAACAGTCCCGCCCGGCGTGGACGATCCAGATGTCGGCGGCAACGCTCGCTCGGGCGATCTGATCGCGCCTGAGGGCCAGCCCTGGCTCGAGGCCTACGAGCAGACGCTCGCGGCAGGCGCTGCACCCGGTCATGGCGCTCGCCGCCGAGTGAGCTTGACTCGCGGGCGGGCCCCGCCACCGGGATACCGCCGTATTGGTCGACGGCGGGTCATGCCGTCGAAGCACTGGCCATTCCAGCGGAGGCAGGCACCAGCGCGCTATGGGTCCCGGCTCCTCGTGAAGACGAAGGTGGGCGACGCGAGTCGGCGGCCGAGGCATGGCGGTTGGCAATACCGCCTCGGCCCGGCTCGTGTTGCTTGCCGCTCGGGTTTGCGCTGGCGGTTCGCTCGTGGCCTGGGAATTGTTCTGTCGCGCAAACCGGATTTCGCCGGTGCTATTGCCGCCGCCCTCCGCGGTCTGGTCGGTTCTGTCGGGGAATTGGGAGATCCTGTTCCAGCAGTCCGTGCCGACGATCGTTCGAGATCCGTCATCAGCTTCGTCGCCGCCACCTTGCTCGGGGTCGCCCTCGCCGATCGCGATTACCTTCTCGGCCTGGGTGCGCGAGGCGCTCTATCCCAACATCGTCATGTTCCAGCTGATCCCGAAGATCGCGCTGGCGCCGCTCTTCATAGTGTGGCTGGGGGTCGGCAGCAGATCATGCATCGTCGTTGCCATCTTTATTGCATTCTTTCCGGTGGTGGTCTCGACCGCGAGCGGATTGGTCAGCGCCAAGCCCGAGATATTGCAGCTATGCCGCTCGCTAACGGCGAGCGAGTGGCAGATTTTCCGTCTGGCGCGGTTCCCTTATGCAATGCCCTTCATTTTCGCCGGCATGAAGGTAGGGGTGACGATGGCGATGATCGGCGTCATCGTCGGCGAATTTATCACCGCCCAGGCGGGGCTCGGCTACATCATAATGTTCGCCTCCTCGGCCGGCGAGACGGCGACGGTGCTGGCGGCAGATCGTCCTGCTCTGCGCTATCGGGCTGGCGCTGTTTGGCCTTGTCGCACTGGGCGAGATGGCATTGCGGCGTTGGTATGGCGGCGAGATGCCGGTCGGGGGCGTGATATAACGCTGCTCGCCGCGGCATCTCCCGCCGACGGCTCGTGGAGGTTTTGATGGAAGGTCGGTCGAGATGAACACTCTCCCCGTCTCTAGCCTTACTCCGGACGCATTCGCGCCGTTCGGGACGATTGGCGTGCCGATCGGCGACGGCGGCCACGCTGCCGGTGATGTCCCCCTCGACCTGTCGCAGGGCCGGCCGCGATTTTACATTATGCGCCTCGAGCAGCGGGGCCTAGCCTTCGGTCGGATGGCCCGACACAAGCGGGTGACGCAGTGTCTCGGCACGACCGACGGCAAGCCGTGGCTGATCGCGGTGGCCCCTGCCGGCATCGAATCACCGAGCCTCGCCGACATCCGCGCCTTCGAGGTTCCGGGGGATCGGTTCATCATGCTGGCGCACGGTACCTGGCATGCCGGGCCTCATTTCACCGAGGATCGCCGTGATTTCTATAATCTCGAGTTGGCCGACACCAACACTGCGGATTTCGAGATTTGCCGTCTTGCGGAGCCGATGAGTTTCGCGCTGTAGTCAGCCTGCCTCGCCGGCGAAGATCGCCTTCTTCAGGATCGCGTGGACACCCCAATTGCCGTCGACCACTTGGGTGACGCCGAAATCGACGGCGACGGACATCAGCGAGATCGCCTCGTCCTCGCTAAGTCCCTTCGTCGTCATGAGGAAATGCCGCATCTTGCGGAAGGCATCGCGCATCGCGCGGTCGAGCGAGGATTTGGCGAAGATCTCGGTCTGGGCGTTCGTCGCCGAGCTCGGCCAGATAGTTCGGCATAGCTGAAGCCGTGGACGACCCATTCGTCGTGGGTCTCGAGCAGCGGATAGTCGAGACCGTCGAGCGGCGTCCCTGGCAAGGCATTCGCGCTTGTGCAGGATCAGCTGGAAGATGCCGGTTAGCGAACATTCGATCGCGGTGCCGCACAGCTCCGAATCTCCTTGGGAGGCATGCGGATCGCCGACCGAGAAGAGCGCCCCGGCGACCGAGACCGGGTAGTAGATGCATTGCGCCTTTGCCGATCCGCCAATTGTCGATATTGCCGCCGAAGTAGCTGGGAGGGATGGAAGCGACGAACTCCGCCTCGTGCGGCGCCACGTGCGATGACGCCGAAATGCGGGCGCATGGGGATGCGCACGCCCTCGAGGAGGCCGTAATTTTCCTCGATTAGTGCGTGGTCGACCGGCACGCCGGGATAGTCGATGATCCGGTGCATCACGCCCGAAGGGATCGGTCTGAGGCGATCCAGCGGTAATTGTAGACCGCACGCGCCAAGTTGCGGGCGCCGGTCGCGTCGATCTCGTAGATCGTGATGACTTCGCGCGGTTTCGGCTCGGTCAGAAGATCGTTGTAGTGGAACCCCCACCAGGCGGCCGCGTTGCTGCCGAACGCGCGGCCGGCGAATGCAGGATTGCGCGCAGACGGCGCGGCTGAACATCGAGGATCCGCACTTCGAGCACATCGCCCGGTTCGGCGCCTCGCACGAAGATCGGGCCGGTGCAGATGTGGACGCCCGAACCCTTCGCCGGCGCCACGCCCGTAGATCGACGCATCGATCGGGCCCGGCTCCACGCCGATCGACGTTCTTGGTGTCCGTTGTCCAAAGAAAGACGCTCTCGGCGCCGGGGTCTCCATCGATCATGCGTTCGTGGATCGTCATAGGCGTGGTGAGTCAGGGTCTCGATAGTAACAAAATCGTCGCTCTCGACCGAGAGCACCGGTTCAACGACGGCTGAAATAACCCCAGTGCACTGTGGCTGCAGTAGCCGGGACCAAATAGTGGTTGGTGTGGCCGATAGCGTCGAAAGGGCGGTCTGTCACTGCCATTCTCGTCTTCTCCTATTAAAGCCGCCGTACGATACGATGACGCATCACCCCCTGGCCGCACACTCGGCAGGCGGGTCGCCGCCGCCGCGCATGCGTGCGGCGGGCTCGGCACAGCGCTTGCCTGACAGGACATGACTCACTTGCACCCGATCCGCAGGGAGAGGCGATGATTAAGATATCACGACGGGAATTTGGCTCGCTTGCCTCGGTTGCATTACTGTTTCGGGCCCAGCAGGCCGCGGCTGGCGAAGCGGGTGTGTTTGTGTTCGGCCAGGACCTCCCGGCCAATCTCGATCCGCACCAAATCCAAGACGTAGGCATGACCCATGTCGCTCAATACCTACGACAACCTCTATCGATACGAGGACAATCCACCAAAGATGCAGCTCTGGTTGGCGACCATCATACAGGTCTCTTCAGATGGCTTCATTTGGGAGTTTAAGCTACGTGAGGGCGTGAAATTTCACGACGGCAGTGAAGTCACAGGCTCCGATGTCGTTTATTCCTTTCAGCGGCTTTTGGCGCTCGGCCGGGCGCCTGCGGCGCCGTGGCTGTCTGTCCTCAAACCGGACTTGCTTACCGCACCGGACCGCTACCTGTACGGATCACGCTCAGTCAGCGCTACGGGCCGTTTTTTGGGATGATCCCGAGTGTTTTTATCGTCAACCGCGCGTCGTCGAGGCGCACAAAGACGACAACGATTGGGGCGCTCGCTGGCTCGCATCCAATGAGGCGGGATCAGGCGCCTACCGGCTGGATCCCGCGACTTATGTGCCGCGCGAACGTGCCGATGTCGAAAAGTTCGACGATCACTTCTACGGCTGGAGCGACAACGCGCAACCGATCAACCGGATCGAGTGGCGCCGACCAAGGTGACCTCGACCGCGTGCTCGCGCTGCTGAACGGCACGATCGACATGACCGATAGCTTTTTGCCGGTCGATCAGGTCGAGCGCATCGAGAAATCCGCGAACGCGCACTCGCAAGAACGTGACGATGCGGCTGCTCGTCATCCGCATGAACAACACCAAGCCACCCTTCGACAACATCAACGCCAGAAAATGCTTTGCCTACTCGTTCAACTACACCGGCTTTATCGACGAGATCGTGAAAGGGAATGCACAGCGCAACCCGGCCCCGCTTCCCAACAACATCTGGGGCTACCGAAGGAAGTAAAGGGGTACGAATTCAACCTGGCAAAGGCCAAGGAATATTTCGATAAGGCAGTCGCTGAGGGCGCGCCAATGCGGCGGCCGATCGAGATGCACGTACAGCAACCCCTCGAGCAGACGACCAGCCGGCCAGCTGTTCCAGAGCGACTTGACGACAATCGGCGTCAATCTGAAGCTCGTAACGACACATTCGCCAATATGACGAGCGCTTCGGCTAGCAGGATGCGGAAAAAGTAGAGATCGTTGGACCAGATATGGCGTATAATCCGCGTTGCGTGACGAGATGTTGGGGGACGTCCGATGCGCGGTGGGGATGCGCGGAGCAGAGGCGCTGTTCAGCTATGTGAGCTGCGAAGCGCCGGGTGCCGATCGGATCATCCGTTGCGGGCGATCCAGCAAGATCGTGAACGAGGCGCTGACGGCGCTGTCGGGGGAATTCGAGAAGCTGTACGCGAAGCTCGGACGGCCGTCGATTCCGCCGGAGAAATTGCTGCGCGCGCTGCTGTTGCAGGCGTTCTATTCGGTGCGCTCGGAGCGGCAGTTGATGGAGCAGCTCGACTACAATCTGCTGTTCCGCTGGTTTGTCGGGCTGTCGCTGGACGCGGTGATCTGGGACGTGACGGTGTTCACCAAGAACCGCGAGCGGCTGATCGAGGGTGACATTGCCAGCAAGTTCATGGCGGCGGTGCTGAACCAGGAGCGGGTCAAGGCGCTGTTGTCGGACGATCACTTCTCGGTGGACGGCACCTTGATCGAGGCGTGGGCGAGCATGAAGAGCTTTCGCCCGAAGGACGGCAGCGGCGCGCCGCCGGCTCCCCGGGCGCAACGGGAAGCGGGACTTCCACGGCGAGAAGCGCCGCAACCAGACCCACGCCTCGGTCACCGATCCCGATGCCCGGTTGTATCGCAAGGGACCGGGCCAGCCGGCCAAGCTCGCTTATCTGGGGCACGTTGTGATGGAGAACCGGCATGCTCTGGTGGTCGACACGCGTCTGACCCTGGCAACCGGCACGGCCGAGCGCGAGGCCGCGCTGGAGATGGTGGCGGATCGTCCCGGCAATCACCGGATCACGCTGGGTGCCGACAAGAGCCTGCCCTCGCGAAGGCGGGGGCCTACGATGTCGCCGGGTTTGTCGCCGACCTGCGGCAGGACAACGTGACGCCGCATGTGGCGCAGAACACCACCAACCGGCGCTCTGCGATCGACGGTCGGACGACCCGCCATCCTGGCTATGCGGTCAGTGGCCGGGTGCGCAAGCGCATTGAGGAGGTGTTTGGCTGGACCAAGGCGGCCGCCGGCTTTCGCAAGACCCGTCACCGTGGCCTCGCCCGCGTCGGCTGGATGTTCACCCTCACGGCCACTGCCTACAACCTGGTCCGGCTGCCCAAGCTGGTGGGGGCTGCGGCGTAGCCATGCCTGGATTCTGCCCGAGCATGGCAAAAACCGGCAAAATCAACGCAAAGGCCTGCTTGAGACACGGTCTTCAGCAACTAGAGCGCGAGCCTTACATGGCAGCTAGACAAAACGGGTCCAGAGCACTGCGTTTTTCCGCATCCTGCTAAGGCTGAGACCACGCCCGACATGTGGATCCACTGGGTCAGCACCTATTTCGTCGATCCCGAGAACTGGGTTGGCCAGATGTACGACAGCCGGTTTCACGGCACCTGGAAGGCGTCGTCCTACTACAGCAACCCGGAGGTCGACGCCCTGCTGCGCAAGGCGCGCTCGACCAGCGAGCAGGAAGACCGCGCGCCGCTCTACGAGGAGGCGCATCGGCAAGATCGTGGCCGATTCGCCCGATATCTGGATCTACAACATCCATCGCAGCTGCGCGGCATTAACAAGCGGGTCAAGGGCTGCCGTCACTGCCCGGTCGGCCAGCGGGCGGTGAGCTGCGCTGGATGCGCGCCTGGATGAGCTGACGCGGGCGGAGGGTCAGAGTTGCTGCGCTTCGTCCTGCAGCCGCGGCGCTGCTACGCGGTCCCCTCGCTGCTGGGGCTGATGGTGGTGACGTTCCTGCTGATCCGCGTGGTGCCGTGCCGATCCGGCGGCGGCGCATGGCCGGCGACAACGCCGACGCCCGCAGCAGATCGAGCAGCATGCGCCAGCAATACGGCTTCGACCGGCCGCTCTGCGAGCAGCTTCTTCGTCTATGTCGGCAAGGTGGCTGCAGCTCGACTTCGGCGAGAGCGCGTTCTCGCACCGCCCGGTGGCGGTCGACATCGCCCAACGCCTGCCGGCCACCTTGGAGCTGACCTTCTGCGGCACTGGTGCTCGCCACTGTTCGTCGGCATGCCGCTGGGCGTCCTCGCCGCGCTCAACCACAATGCGCTGGCCGGATTACCTGCTGCGCATGTTCTCGGTGCGGCGGCATCGCGATGGCCGCGTTCTGGGTCGCGATCATGCTGCAGCTGCTGTTTTCGATGGAACTCGAATGGCTGCCGCTGCGCGGGCGATTCGAGCGTCGACGATGCCGCGGCCCGGCCGACGTGACGGGCTCTCTGCATGATCGACTAGCCTGATCGCCGGACGGCTTGGACGCCTGTCGTCGAAGCGCTGAGGCATCTGGCGCTGCCGGCCGTCACCTTGGCGCTGGGCGGCCTTCGCCACCATCGCGCGGTTCACGCGCGCGGGCGGTGCTCGACACGCTGCAGCAGGACTTCGTGCTGTACGAGCGCGCGGTGGGCTATCCGCTGGCGGCGCCTGGTCTGGGTCTACGTGCTGCGCAACTCGGTGATCGCCACGGTCACCCAGATCGGCCTGCTGTTCGGCGCCCTGATCGCCGGCGCCGTCGTCGTCGAGGCGATCTTCGACTGGCCCGGCATCGGCAGCTACGCCGTGCAGGCGATCCTGACCGGCGGACTACAAGGTAATGCTGGCGATGACCCTGCTGATCGGCGTCGTTTATGCCGTCGTCAACATCCTGGTCGACCTGGTGCACGGCCTGCTCGATCCGCGGCTGAGGGAGCAGCTGTGAAGCAGCTGCTGGCGCAAGAAATTCGTCGCGCGACGTGCCGGCGATGCTGGGTCTCGGCGATCGTCATCGGCGCGGTCCTGATCGCGATCGTGCGGACCGCTGGCTCGCGCCCTCATCCCGGGCGATGCGTCGCCGTCGCATCTGACCAGCGGCTTGAAGCCGCCGAGTGCCGGTTTTCTCGTTCGGCACCGACAATCTGGGACGGGACATCTGCTGTCGCGGGTCATCCTGGGCACGCGCGGCGCGCTTCGAAGTCGCCCTGACGGTGGTTGCCTTGGCGATGGCGATCGGCGTGCCGCTCGGCCTGATCGCCGGCTACCGCCGGCGGCTGGCTGTCGGAAACCATCATGCGCGTGACCGACGTGGTGCTGGCGCATGCCCCAGCTCATCCTGGCGCTGGCGCTTGGCTCAGCTGCATGACGCCGTCGACTCGAAAGCGCCATGCTGGCGCTGGCGCTGACCTACTGGCCGTTTTTTACACGCACTCGTCTATGCCGAGACGCGACGGCTGAAGGCCTCGCTGTTCGTCGACGCGCTGCGCGGCGTCGGCGGCTGGCAGCGGCTCGCATCCTATTCGCTGCACATCCTGCCGAACGCCATCTCGCCGGTTATCGTGCGCGCCACGATCGGCCTCGGCTTCACCATCCTGGTCGCGGCGGTGCTGGGCTTTCTGGGCATGGGCGCCACCGCCGCCCGCAGCCCGATTGGGGCCTGACCATCGCCGAGAGCCGCAACTACCTGCCGCGACGCGTGGTGGTACGCGACCTTCCCCGGCCTGGCCATCCTGGTCGCCGTGCTTGGGCTTCAACCTGCTGGGCGACGGATTGCGCGACCTGGTCGATCCTCGATTGCGGCGGTCTCGCTGATGGCTGACCCGATCCTTGAAATTCGCGGGCTTGCGGCTGGCGATCCGGACCGACGAGGGTATCGCGCGGGTTCTCGACCACATCGACTTCACGCTAGAACGCGGCCGCATCCTCGGCCTGGTTGGTGAGTCGGGCTGCGGCAAATCGACAGTTGATCCGCGCCATCATGGGCATCCTGCCGGCAGGCGCGCGCATCGAGGCGGGCGACGATCCGGTTTAAGGGCGAAAATCTGCTCGAGCTCGGCGAAAACGAGCTCAACACCCGCATCCGCGGCTCTCGGATCGGCTTTATCCCGCAGGATCCCTATTTGGCTTTGAACCCGGTTTTCAAGGTCGGACCGCAGCTGCTCGAGATCATGCGGTGGCACGCGCCCGACAGCAGCACCAGGAGGGGCCGAGACAGGCGGCATCGCGACCGCATCGTCGCGTTGCTAAGGCGGGTGCAGACTGCCCGACCCCGAGGCGGCCCTCGAACGCTGCCCGCACCAGTTTTCCGGCGGTCAACGGCAGCGCCTGGTGATCGCGGCGGCATTGGCCACCGCACCGGCGCTGGATATAGCCGACGAGCCGACGACAGCCCTCGATGTAACGACCCAGCAGCAGATCCTCGATCTGCTGCGCGAGCTTGCCGTCGAGTTCGGGCTGTCGATGTTGTTTGTGACTCATGATCTCGGCGTGGTGGCACAGCTCTGTGATGATCTTTGTGTCATCTATGCCGGCCAACTCGTGGAAGCCGGAAACACCGCCAAGCTCCTCGCGCGCCCGCGTCATCCCTATACCAAGCGCGCTGCTCGCCTGCCATCCGGACAGGGCGGTCGCGTTCAGCGGCATCCCAGGCACCATGCCGTCGCCGCTTCATGCCGGCTCCGGCTGCCGGTTTGCGCCGCGGTGCAGCGACGTGGGGGGTCTTTGCGTCACGCGTCGGCCGCATTTGATCGTTGACAGATCGGGCTGCCGGGTCGATTGCGCGCTCTACGATATGCCGGAGAGGGTCGCGACATGACGGCGGCACCCGCCATCGTCGAGCTGCGCGACGTCACGGTCCTGCTCGGTGGCGCACGGCGCTGGTTGCGTGCCGCAATACCGCCGGTGCGGGCGGTTGGCGGCCTCAGCCTCACCGTCCGGCCAGGCGAGATTATTGGCCTGGTGGGCGAATCCGGCTGCGGGAAGACGACGCTCGCCGCACCATTCTCGGCCTGCAGCGGGAGAGCGCCGGGGAAATCCGGCTCGACGGCGTTAGCGTCAGCGCCCTGCCGCCCAAGGCGGCGCGGAGGCGGCGCAACGCGATCCACTATGTCCATCAGGACGCGGCCGCGGCGCTCGACCCATGGTGGAATATCGGGCGTACCCTCGAAGAGGGACTCCGGATCCACGGCATCGCCACAGCCACCGAGCGCCGGGCTCGGGTTGACGAGATGCTCGAAGCGGTTGGCCTCGAGGCGCTGACCCGGCGGCGATACCCGCACGAACTGTCCGGCGGCCAATTGCGCCGGGTGGCGCTCGCCCGCATCCTGCTGCTGCAGCCGCGTTTTGTGATCCTCGACGAGCCGACCTCGGGTCTCGACATGTCGGTCCAGGCGACGGTGCTCAACCTGTTGCTCGAATTGCGCAAGCGTTTCGGATTGACCTATCTTTTCATCTCGCACGACCTGTCGGTCGTCAGGCGGTTTTGCGATCGCGTCGCAATCATGTATCTCGGGCATATCGTAGAGATGGCCCGGGTGGACCAGCTCTTCGCAGCCCCGCGGCACCCTTACACCAGGGCCCTTCTCGAAGCGGTGCCTCGGCTCGATCCGAGTGCCGCCCGCTCGGTAGCTCTTCAAGGCGAGCCACCGAGCGCCGCGCGCCTACCGCCCGGCTGCGTCTTTTCGAGCCGATGTCAGTACGCCGAGCCGTCCTGCCGCGAGGCGGAGCCGGTACTGCAGGACGACGCCGGTCACGCGGTGGCGTGCCCGCGCTGGCGCGACGTCGGTCCGGTCGTTGGCGCCAGAGCGAAGAACTCGGTGCCTGCGTTGGCCTGATCGTGCCGGATGCCTTTATCCCGCGTTGGCCAATCGATCAGAACCGGGTCCGGCGTGATTTATATCGCAAGCGCACGGCTAAATCGTCGAAGCCATCGAGAAGATCCGAAAGCGTCAGTACCATGCGTCGCCTTGCTCAAGTCGGACAGCCGAAGCGGCTCGTCTGCGCGGTGAGCGTTGCCTCCTCTAGAGTATGGGGATCGGCGCTGAAAAGCGTGATCGGAGCGCCCGCCCGCATGGCGCGATCAGCTCGGCGGGCTGTTGCTGGCGAACGATGGCAAACCGGCTCGCGAACGGGCTGACGCAGATCCGGATCTTCGAGGAGCTGCGTGGACTGGGTTATGAGGGCAGTTATGATCCAGTTCGGCGCTACGCCAAGGCATGGATTCCACGTGTGGTGCCGCAATTGCAGAAGTCTATACCGATGAGCTTTGCGCCGGGGCGAGGCCTTCCAGTTCGACTGGTCGCATGAGGGCGTGTTGATCAACGCCACGACGGCCACCGTCTAGTCTAGGTCGCGCACATTCGGCTTTAACGGCCCGGATGCTGTTCCTGCGGCCCCATGGCCGTGGGAGGATGGAGATCGATCCTGCTCAGGAACTTGTCCGGCTGTCTCCTGCTGTGTCTGATTCGCCTTCCACGGCGGGGACAAGGTTCGCGGCGAGAAAGTCCACGAATACTCTGAGCTTGGGAGCGAGATGCCGGCTCGACGGCCATAGGACCCGAAGGGGTCCGGAGCGATCCGTGTAGTCGTCGAGCACGGTAACGAGTAGGCCTTCACGAAGTTGCCGGGCTATGGCGAAGTCCGGCAGGTAGGCAATACCCATGCCTTGTTCGGCCATAAAGATTAGCGGCTCGATTGTACTTGCCACGGCTGTCCTGGGCAGTTCGGTCTCGATGCCGGCATGCTCGGGCCAGAGCGGCCATCGCTCGAACTTCCCGCTGGTCGGAAACTTGTGGTGCTGGCAGGCATGAGCCTTGAGGTCGTCCGGGATCAGAGGAACACCCTTGGCCGCCAGATAGGCCGGGGCCGCCACGAGGCGTCGGCGATAGGTGCCCAAAGCCCGGGTCATCAAACGCGAGTCGCCAACCTCGGCAAAGCGCACCACGGCGTCGAAACCCTCCTCGATCACATCGACGACGCGATCGCTGAAATCGAGATCCAATATGATCTCGGGATAGGCCTGCATGAATGCGACGAGAGTGGGCATCATCAGCATGCCGGCCAATGGCAGGCTGACACGCAATATGCCGCCCGGCGCCTCGTGCGTCTGCGACAGCTCAAGCTCGGCCGCTTCGATTTCAGAAAAGATGCGCCGGCAGCGTTCGAGGAATAAGCCACCTTCCGCGGTTAGTGTGACGCTGCGCGTGCTACGATGGAAGAGGCGCACGCCGAGCCGTTCCTCCATCCGCGCCACCGCCTTGCCGATCGCCGACGACGACACGCCAAGTTGCCGTCCCGCAACCGGAAAGCTTCGGGCTTCCGCCGCCTGAACGAAGGCATTCAGCGATCCCAGACTGTCCATCCGCGAACCTCCACCGCGGACAATCAAGTCCGATATGTTTGGAACCACGGCCCATTTTTCAAACCTCCGGGAGAGCTCATCTCTGGCCCCTGCCAGACGGCATTCACCGCATCGACGTCGTGCGCGAAGGCCGCATCTCGCAGTCCGTCATTCACCCCTCCCATTATTGGCAATGGCGCCGGAGATTTCAATGACCGACACCTACGTGACTTCAGCCACACAATATATCGATGCGGAAGGCAGACGCTATGCGTATAGGGGCTTTGGACGCGAAACAGGCGTTCCTTTGATTCTATTCCAAAATTTCAGGCAGGGAATGGACAATGTTGATCCGCTATTGCTGAACGGCTTCGCTCGGGGTCGTCCGGTCATCCTGTTCGACAATGCCGGCGTGGCGAGTTCGAGCGGTAAAACGCCTGACACGATCGAGGCAATGGCGGATCAAGCTGCGGCGTTTGTTGGCGCCCTGAAACTGACCGAGTTGGATGTGCTCGGCTTCTCCATCGGAGGATACAGCGCGCAAGCCTTTGTTTTGCGTCATCCGCACCTCGTCCGTCGTCTCATGCTCGTAGGCACCGCACCGCGCGCGCAAGAGCCGCGAACCGATCCGCGCGTGGATCAGGTTGTTAGTCGCCCCGTTCTCGGTCTGGAGGAACATCTTTTCCTCTTGTTCACGCCGTCGCAGGCCTCCCAAGCCGCCGGTCGGGACTGTTGGGATCGACAACAAGCCGCTTGGGAACAGCGTCGTCAGCGCGGGTTGGATATCGACCCTCCGACCTCGCCGCGGACCGCAAAGGCTCAATACGCGGCGATCCTCGAGTGGCGTCAGGCCAAAGGCGAGCGTTTCGCAGAACTCAAGACGATCAAGCAGCCGACGCTCGTTGTAAGCGGCTCCAACGATATCATGGTCCCGACCATCAACTCGTGGATCTTGGCTCAGAACATTCCGAACGCGCAACTGATCTTCTACCCGGATGCCGGACATGCGGCGCATTTTCAGTATCCGGAGCTGTTCCTGCAGCACAGCCGACTTTTTTTGGACGCGTAGGACAGGGGCTCCAACGGCCCAAGCGAGAACGTCGGTCGCGTTAGCGAAGCCGCTCTGTTGGTCTTGTTGTAGCCAATGACGAGATCGATCGTCGGTGCCTCACCACCGAGCGGACGGCTGGTCACGGACCACGGCAGGAAGTCTTCGCAGCGGCCAATGATCCCAATGTGACTCCGCCGTAGGTTGCCGAGCCTGGGCCAAGCCCGCTTCCGGTGATTGATTACGCCGCTCTGAGCATCTTCATGAACTTCCTGATCTTCGGCCGTGCACGCTTCCGATCGGGGTTCAGATTCGCCTCGATGCAAATCCCTGAGAAGAATACGGAGATCAGCTCACACGCGGATTTGACATCTATTTTCGGATTTTCCACCGCGACGTTCGCCCGTAGCAGCTGTTTGAGCTTGGCGCTGCCGTCTGCGATCACCTTCCGGGCTTCCGCGGGGAGGGAGTTGAGTTCCCGCATCGAATTCACGGCAAAGCAGCCCCTCTGATTAAACAGGCAGCTCGGGGCTTCTATAAGAAACCGTTCGATATTTTTCCACCCGAGCGGCTTCGCCGTCAGCAACCCGGCGCCGTTAGAGGTATCGAGATAGTGTCTCAAGCAAGCCAGGAAGAGCGCTTCTTTGCTTTCGAACTCGGCGTATAGCCCGGACTTGTTCACCCCGGTAGCCTGTTCGAGGTCGGGCAGCGTGGTGCGCGCGAACCCGTATTTCCAGAAGACCGGCAATGCCTTCTGCAGCACCCCTTCGCGGCTGAACTTTCTCGGTCGTCCCATGACCGTGTATATCACGATTTGAACCGAAGAGTTCAATACCCTCTTGAAGCTGCCGCCGGCCTCCTCATGTCGAACCGATCGGAAAGCAGCTGGTGAAAGTTGCCGATGCGGCGGCGGCCTAGCTACGGGCGCAGGTTCCTGCCAAGCCCACCAGAGCAGTCTGCACTCGACATCGGACGAACCAAGGAGATTGCCGTGTCGCGCACCATCAAGTTTGCGAAAGCCGGAGGGCCGGACGTCCTCGAATTTATCGAAGCGCCAATTCCCGCTCCCGGCCCGCGTGAAGTTCGTATCAAGGTCAAAGCCATCGGCATCAACCGCGCCGAGTCAATGTGGCGCAATGACAAATATATTGAACCGGTGAAATTCCCGGCAGGCTTGGGATACGAGGCTGCCGGTGTTGTTGATGCGGTGGGCAAAGAAGTTGCCGACTTTGCGGTAGGTGATGCCGTCAGTACAATTCCGGCCTTCTCGCTGAACCAATACTCCACTTACGGCGAGGTCATTCTCGCCCCAGTCCACGCCGTCGTAAAACACCCGGAGCAGCTTTCATTCGTTGAAGCAGCATCGGTCTGGATGATGTTCCTAACGGCCTACGGTGCGCTTATCTTTGACGCTGAAGTGAAAGCGGGGTGACTTCGTCATTATTCCCGCGGCTTCGAGCAGCGTCGGCTTGGCGGCGATTCAACTCACAAATTATGCCGGTGCGACCCCGATCGCGCTGACGGGCACTTCGGAAAAGACGAGCAGGCTGCACGAGGCCGGCGCGGCGCATGTCATTGCAACCCAGGAGCAAGATATGGTCGCCGAAGTGATGCGTATCACGAACGGCAACGGCGCGTGCGTGGCCTTCGATCCCGTCGGCGGCCGGGCCTTTCCCAAGCTGATTTCGGCATTGGCCGATCAGGGCATCGCCTATATCTACGGCGCATTGAGCGAGGGCGACACGCCGATACCGGTGCTCGAAATGATCCCCAAGATGCCGGCGGTCAAGGGGTACAGCACCCGGCTAGTGGTGGGTGACGAGGCACGCCGGAAGGCCGCGGTGGAATATGTCGTCAAGGGCCTCGCGAGCGGTGCGCTCAAGCCGGTCATCGATCGTACGTTCAAGTTCGACGATATGGTGGAAGTGCACCGCTATCTGGAGAGCAACGGCCAATTCGGGAAGATCGTCGTTACCCTTTGAGCTGAGGAGACGGGAGGGATGGGGACAGGAGTAAACAACATGCCCGCATACTCTGGATGCAATGCGGCGCCGTGCGTTATGTCTGTCCTCCAGACCCCGGGTATGGAAAGATATGGTTGGAGCGCGAAGCTCGCCCGCAGTGTGACAACCGAGATGCGCACGGGCTTCCAGCCATAGCAGGGCCGGCTCGCAAGAAAGCCCCCATCACCCTGAGATTGCTCCTACACCGACGTACAAAATCCGCTGTTGCCGGGCATTCGCTATCGACTAAACGGAGCCTCCAACGCCATAAAGCTGCGACAGCTCGTCTGTAATATCGACTAAGCGCTGTCGCAATTCGGCGGGTTCCAAGACCTCGATTTCGGCGCCGAAGCGAATTAGATCGCGTGCCGCCCGATCGGCTCGTTCGACCGAAACACTCACCGACACCCAGCTTTGGGGATCCGTCGTGCGCGCCTTCTCCCTGACCATTTGTGCGAGCGGCGACCCGAACTGGTCAAGGAGGATCAGGCCGCGCGGTGAGATGCGCAGCGTAGCCATGCCGCGATAGAGACCGACCTCATAGGCCCGAGACGCCTTCGTCCAGAAGGCGGCAAGATCGAAGTGGACAGGCCGCTCGAAATGCGCGCCGCTTATCACGAGATTGATGATGTTGGCGACGCGATACGTCCGTGTCTGCTCGCCGACCTGTGCAACAAGGTACCATGCGCCACCCTTGAGCACGAGCCCAAGCGGGTCGACCGTGCGGGAAATCGGCCCGGCGCGACGCTGATAGCGGATCGTGGTCGAGGCCTCGTTCCAGACGGCCTCCGCGATCATCGGCAGGAAACGGGCGTCGTCGGCGCTGCAGAACCAGCCGACCGGATCAAGATGGAACCGGGTCGAGATCCGCGCCGCTGCGGCCCGCGCGCCTTCCGGCAGCGCCGCCGTCAGCTTGAGCTGTGCTGTCATCAGCATATCGGCGAGCCCGAGCTCGGCGGCCGGTCCTGGCAGGCCGGCCAGAAACAGGGTTGCCGCCTCCGCTGGCGACAGGCCCGTCAGCTTCGGCCGGTAGCCATTGAGCAGCTCAAACCCACCGTTCGGTCCACGATCTCCGTAGATCGGCACATCGGCGGCGCTTAGCTCATCGACGTCGCGATAGATCGTGCGGACCGAAACCTCGAATTCCGCCGCCAAGGCTTGAGCCGTCATGCGGCCGCGAGACTGCAGCAGCAGGATCGAAAGCAGCCGGCTCGCGCGCATTTTTTGATCCTAGCAAAAATATCCTGACGGAGGTTGTCAGGTTTCATCCTGAAAATGCGGCCAGCTGATTCGGGCTGCGAGGTACGGATGGTTTGGCTGGTAAGGGTTGCCGACGATGCGGGGCCGTCGAGTTGTTTCGCGCGACCCCGCGGGCCAGCCGATCGAGATGGGCGGCCTGGCCTAGAAATCGGGGACGGTTGATGGCCGGAGAATTTCGCGCCGGTTGGCCGCTAATGCTCGCCTGCTTCGCGACGGCGATCTTCGCGTGGGGTTTCGCCGCGTACGGGCCGGCTGTCTAATGCCACGACACCTTTAACCCATGCTGGCGCTACACGCAGATGAGCTCGCTCTGCGATCGGTTTGTTGACTTAGACAGGAGTAAGCAACATGCCCGCATCCTTTACTGGCGGATGCCAATGCGGCTCCGTGCGTTACATACTGATCACGGAACCAATACGCTTGGCTTCCTGCCACTGCAAAGAATGCCAACGCCAATCCGGCAGCGCCTTCGGCATGTCCATGCCGGTGACGAAAGACAGCCTGTCGATGACCGGCTCGACGAAGCAATTTACGCATACCGCCGATAGCGGCGGCGAGGTTACGGGCGTCTTCTGCCCCGAGTGCGGCATCCGCATTTATCATGCTTTGAAGTGGGCACCGGACGTACTTTCTCTCAAACCCGGCACGCTTGATGACACTAGTATAGAGATTCCAAAATATCAATAGGTTGCGTTTGATTTTCCATTTAGGGCGAAATCTGGTATTGAGCAGGACGGGGGGATTGGATCGGAGGATCCATGGTAGCGGCGCGGCGAGTTATCGCGTTGCCGACGGATGCGGGCAGCGGCAACGCCTGCTGGAGATTTCGCGGTCTCGGACTGAGCCGACGAGCCGTGTCGAACGCGCGCGGATTATCCTGGCCTATTTGGAGGATCCGTCGGCCTATGCGGTGGCGCGCCGGGCCGGGGTGACGCACCAGACGGTAACGCGCTGTCTGGAACGAGCGGCAGAACTGGGGGTGATCGTGGCGCTGGATGATCGGCCGCGTGCCGGACGCGACCCTGTCATCACCGCCGAGGCGAAAACCTGGCTGGTGGCGCTCGCTTGCCGGAAGGCCAAGAAGTTGGGTTATCCACACGAACTGTGGACCACCCGGCTGTTGGCCGCGCATGCCCGTTGTCACGGGCCGCCCGCCGGTCATCCGAGCCTGGCGAAACTGGCCCAGGGGACGGTCTGCAAGATCCTGGCAGAGCACGACGTCAAGCCGCACAAGGTGCGCTATTACCTGGAAAAACGCGATCCGGAGTTCGAGCCCAAGATGGCGGAAATCCTCTGCGTCTACCGTCAAGTGGCAATGCTGCGCGCCCAAGCTACAAATGGCGACAGCCAGAGCCCAGAAAGCAGTGACGCAGGGAGTCTTGCCATCATTTCTTACGATGAGAAACCGGGGATCCAGGCGATCGGCACGACCGCGCCGGACCGTCCGCCACTTCCCGGCACCAGCCCCACCGTCATGCGTGATCACGAGTACAAACGCCACGGCACCCTGACCTTGATGGCGGGCATCGATCTGCTGACCGGGAACGTCCACGCCGTTGTCAAAGAGCGCCACCGCAGCCGCGAATTTATCGAGTTTCTCAAGCTCCTCGACGCCGCCTATCCTGCCGACACCGCCATTGAAGTCATCCTCGACAACCACTCCGCTCATGTCTCGAACGAGACCACGGCCTGGCTTGCCGCTCAACCCGTTGGGCGATTTACTTTCACTTTCACGCCCAAGCACGGGTCATGGCTCAACATCATCGAGGGCTTCTTCTCCAAGCTGGCGCGCTCGGTGCTCCGCCACATCCGGGTTTCCTCAAAACACGAACTCAAGGAACGCCTGATCGCCTTCATCAACGACATCAATCATCAGCCAATCGTCCCCACCTGGCATTACAAAATCGATGACGCAGCCTGACCTCTATAGGTGCAGTATTTAGGAAACATCGTACTAGTTGGCTTCGGCCAAGCTCCTTCATCTGGATGAAGAGTGCGCAAGGCTGGGTTCCTGTGCCCGACGGTGTCAAGGCGCTTGAGGGACACTCTTAGCGTGCAGTTTTGTCCAAATCGTGTGGCGCCCCTATTTTTCTCGGCCACGTCTGCGGTAAGTCCGCGATAGGTCTCAACGAGCTGACTGTGGGCGGAGACCGCGAGCCTCGGTTCATGCCGGCTAGGAAAGTGACTTTTTCTACGGCCAGATCATTCCTCTTGCGGCTGGATGGTCTGAACCTGCAGCTGAGTGCTCCGTCGTCTGAGCATTCGTTTGCGCGGCGTCTGTACCAGCACGACGCGTGAGTCTAGAGCACACCTGAAACGAGCGATCTGTTTGGTCCCGCCGTCGCCGCCTTTAGTGCGCATGACCCTGGCGGCGGCTTCGCATGCGCAGCCAGCCCGGCGGTGCCAGATAACCGTTCACCGTATGAAATCCCTCAGGCGTGGGTGAGAAACTCTCGTTTGCAGCTCAAGTTATATTGCACATTTCCGGGGTATGAGCTTGGCGGCTCTCTGGCATTAGGAGCGCTACTATGACAGTAATGCACTCACAGGCCTCGCATGGCGGTTGGCGCCGGGTTGCGCATCGGCCGCGGCGCGCGAGCCTCCTCCAAAAGGCCTTGGCGGCCGTTCGCGATTGGCGTAGACGCCGGCAGGATCGTAATAAGAGCCGAGATCAGCGCATATTGCCGGTGTGGCCGAGAGAGTAGCGGCCGGGCTGCGGCCAAACCGTGAGACCGTGCGGCTCCAGACCGACAGGGATGCTCCCGACCGCGCCCGATGCCGTGTCGATGTCGTAGACGACATTGTCGAACCGGCCTGATAGCCAGAGCCGCTTTCCGTCGGCGGTCACATTGCCCATGTCGGGGCTGCCGCCGCCGGGAATGGGCCAGGTTTTCTCGACCCTGCGGGTCGCAAAGTCGATGACCGAGACGCTGCCTCGGCCATGCGGCCCGGCGCGGGTCGAATGCGAGCCGCGGTTGGCAACATAGAGCTTGGTCGCGTCGCGGCTGGGGTAGAGCCCGTGGGTGCCGATTCCGGTGGGAATGAAGTCGCTTTGGCTGAAGGCGTCGCCATCGACGACATAGACGCCGTCGGCATGCATGTCGGCGACGTAGAAGACCGAGCCGTCGGGCGAGATCCTGATGTCCTGCGGCATGCCTCGCCTCGTCAGCTTCAGATAGCCGAGCACCTGGCGATTGACGAGATCGATCTTGACCAGGCCGCCGCCGCGGAACTCGCAGGTGAAGATCGCGTAACGCCCGTCGATCGAGAAATCGGCGTGGTTGATGCCCGAGCAGCCCGGAGCAGAGATAGACTGCTGCAGCGCCATCGTCTGAGGGTCGCGAAAGTCGAGCCGCTTGTGCCTTTCGGCCACTACGATCGCCGAACGGCCGTCGGGCGTGAAATAGAGATTGTAGGGGTCGTCCACCGGAATGGATTGGCCTGCTCTGCTGGTCTGCGCATCGATCGGCGTCAGGCTCCCCGACTTGTGCCTTCCGCCGTTATTGGCGACCCACAAAGTCTTCAAATCCCATGACGGGACAATGTGCTGCGGGCTGAAGCCGGTCGGGATACGACCCACCACCGCGCGCATCGCCGGGTCGATCACATAGACGTTGTTCGACCCGCGGTTCGGAACGTAGACGCGGGTCGGCATTCCGGTGACTGCCGGGCTGAGACGATCGCTCGCGGCGGCGCTATAGAGATTTTTCGGGTCCGAAACAGCCGGCATGCCCGTTACGGTTTCTACCGGATCGATCCGAACCTTGCGTAGCAACCGAGATGGCGGCCGAGCCGCACGGCTCGCAGACGCGGCCGCCGTACACAGCACTTCAGCATTGTCACTTGTATTGAGCGAGGGCAAGGCGGAACCGCCCACCCAACCGCAAACCCCGGCTACCGGGACGAACCACAGGGCTACCCCCAACCAACGACGAATGTGCTGGCGCACAACCACCTCCGCGTGCCTTAAGATCAGTGCCGGGTGACAGCCTTTCTAATCGCCTCGGTCGTCCGCGTCACGATCAGATCGACGCCGAGTTGACCCAGCTCAGCACTCGACCGGCGAGGATCCCCGAGGACGCCTTCGCCTGACCGCCGACGATCGGTGCGGACCAGACGCGGGTCCGTCGCCAGCATCAACGAGGTGTCGGCGAGGCCGGCGTGCCTGCCGATCTCCGCGTCGTTGAAGCCCTTGCTTTTCAAGAGCTGGGCAAATTCGGCTTGACTAGCATGGTAATATTCCCCGACGGCGTGTGCCCGGACCCCTGTCGTTGCCCACTGCCGGTTGAGACGATCGGCGACGGCCCTCTGGTCCTTTTGGTAGGACCCATGATCGCCGAGAAAGACGATGTCGCGGAAACCGGCGAGCTTGAAGCTCCGCGCGGCCGATTCGAGGATCTCCTCGAAAGCCCGCTCCGGAACAGTGATCGTGCCGGGAAACCGCATGTGCTCGGTCGGCGGATTGACCTGGCCTTCGGGAACGTAGGCGATGACAGGCGCCACCAGCGCGTTGCCGAGAGCCCGTGCGATCTTTTCCGAAAGCAATTGGACGCGACGATTGTGCTTACCCAGCGCCATGTGCGGGCCGTTTTGCTCGGTGCCGCCGATCGGAACGATGATCGTCGTCTTGCCCGTGCCAAACAGATCGCGCAGCTCGGTCCAAGTCAGCTCCTCGAGAAGGACCGTGTCGGGGGCTTGGGCACATTTTCCGGAACTCGCAAAGCCGCTCGCCAAAAGCAGCCCCAACGCGAGAAGCAGACGCCGGGTCATTGCTTGGCAGGCCGGAAATCCTGGTCGGGGAACGGGGAGATGGCCGGTGACTGGATGACGACCACGCCACGATCGGCACTGCGGTGGCAGGTGTTGCAAGCGCCCGTTAGCTGCTCGTAAGCGGCATCGGCGCGACCCGGGTCGGCGGCCTTGATCGCCTGTTCGAGCGCCGCTAGCGGGTCCTTGATGACCGAGTTGATCATTTCCTTGATCGAGAATTCGTGCCACTTCGGCCATACCTCGCCGATCCGTTCGAACGCCTCCTCCAACTCCTCCTGAGCATAGGCGGCGTAGCGCCAGTTGCCTTCGCGGATGGCGAGGCCGAGCTTGGTATGGCGCGGCTGCACTGTCATCGTCATCAGATCGCCGAGGCCGGGAGTGTAGGGCGCATTCTGCTGCGCGCTAGCGGCCCCGGCGGTCGCCGCCAGAAAGACGCAGGCGAGAGGCAGAGACGATCGCTGTCGTCGCTTCATGGCGCTTTCCTTTCTCTTGACCGCGATCAGCCGACCGCCGCCACCGCGCTCGCCCCGAGCGCGCCGAGGATGACGACGAGCCAGGGCGGCACCGCCCACAGCGCCAGCAACAAAAAGGCGACGATCCCGATCGCGAAATCGGCCGGCGCGAAGATGGCGCTCGTCCACACCGGCTTGTAGAGCGCTGCGAGCAGCAGGCCCACCACCGCGGCATTGACGCCGCGCAACGCCGACTGCACCGCCGGGCGGCGGCGCAGGCTCTCCCAGAACGGCAACGCCCCGATCAGCAGCAGGAACGACGGCAGGAAGATCGCGACGAGGCAGATCAACCCGCCGGACCAGCCATGGGGGCTCGGGCCCATCACGGTGCCGAGATAGGCGGCAAAGGTGAAGAGTGGGCCCGGCAGCGCCTGCGCCGCGCCGTAGCCGGCGAGAAAGGCGTCGTTGGTCACCCAGCCGGGCGGCACCACCTCGGCCTGCAGCAGCGGCAATACAACGTGTCCGCCGCCGAACACCAGCGCACCCGAGCGGTAGAACGAGTCGAACAGAGCGATCGTGTGCGACGGCACTGCCGCAGAGAGCAAGGGCAGTCCGAAGAGAAGTGCCAGAAAGGCGAGGGCGGCAGCCACCGAAAGGGTCCGGGGCAACCGAATGGCGAGGGGCGCCTGCGGCTGCACGGCCGCAGCGTTGCGCAGCAAACCCCAGCCGATCAGCCCACCGGCGACGATGGCGCCGATCTGGCCTGCCGCGGACGGGACCGCGAGGGCAAGTATCGTCGCCCCGACGGCGACCGTGGCGCGCTCTCGGTCCGGGCACAGATTGCGCGCCATACCCCACACCGCCTGGGCGACGACCGCCACGGCGACGATCTTCAAGCCGTGCAGCCACGCGGCATGCGAGAGATCGCCCACCTCCGTCACGCCGTACCCGAAGAGGATCATCGCCAGGGCCGAGGGTGCCGTAAAGCCGAGCCAGGCGGCAAAGGCGCCCGGCAGGCCGGCGCGCAGGATGCCGAGGCTGATCGCGACTTGGCTGCTGGCGGGTCCCGGCAGAAATTGGCAGAGCGCCACGATGTCGGCAAAGGCCGGCTCGTCGAGCCAGCGCCGCCGCTCGACGAGCTCAGCCCGGTAATAGCCGAGATGTGCTACCGGGCCGCCGAACGAGGTCAATCCGAGACGGAGAAAGACGCGGAGCACTTCGAGCGTCGAGCCGCGCTGGCGCCCGACGACTGCAGCAACCGGCGTGGCCGCAACCGGATCGACCTCTGCCGTCCGCGGTGCCATGCCCCTAGCGGGCGACGGCACTCCTGGGGTTGAGGCTCTGGATATGTCCGCTCTCGGTGCCGGCCGTCGGGTCGATGACGGCATTGATCAGCGCCGGCTTGCCTGACGCGAGCGCCTCGCTCAAAGCCTTGGTGAGGCTAGGGGTGTCGGTCACGTGGTAGCCAGCCCCGCCGAACGCCTCGATCATCTTCTCGTAGCGCGCATCGCGCAGCAGGCCGGTCGGCGAGTACGGCTTGTCGGCCGGGTCGCCGCGATAGACGCCGTTGTTGTTGAAGACGACCGTCGTCACCGGCAGCTCATAGCGGCAGATCGTCTCGATCTCCATGCCGCTGAACCCGAAGGCGCTGTCGCCCTCGATCGCGACGACGGGCTTGCCAGTCACCGCGGCCGCACCGATCGCATAACCCATGCCGATGCCCATGACCCCCCAAGTGCCGCTGTCGAGCCGGTGGCGGGGCTTGTCCATGTCGATGACGTTGCGGCCGAAATCGAGCGTGTTGGCGCCTTCGTTGACGATATAGACATCGGGCTGGGTGGCGAGCGCGTTGCGCACCGCGCGCAATGCGCTGGAAAAGTTCATCGGGCTCGGATCGGCGTTGAGCCGCGCCGCCATGCGCTCGACATTCTGCTGCTTGCGCGTGCCGATCTCGTCCATCCAGGCCGCCTGACGCTTGACCTGGCCCGGCTTCATCGCGGTGTTGAACGCTGCGAACACCGATTTGATGTCGCCGACCACCGGTGCCGCGATCGCCCGGTTGCTGTCGAATTCGGTCGGCGAGATGTCGACTTGCACAAACCGCGTGCCCTCGGACCAAAGCGGCGGACGGCCGTGCGACAGGAGCCAGTTCAGCCGCGCCCCGGCCAATATCACGACATCGGCGTTGCCGATCGCATAGGAGCGGGCGGCGGCGGCCGATTGCGAATGGTCGTCGGGCAAGAGGCCCTTGGCCATCGACATCGGCAGAAACGGCATGCCCGTCGTCTCGATAAACGACCGGATCTCCTCGTCCGCCCGCGCATAGGCGGCACCCTTGCCGAGGATCACCAGCGGGCGTTGGGCATTTGCCAACAGCTCGATGGCGCGGGCGACCGATTCCGGAGCCGGGGGCTGGGGCGGCGCCGGGTCGACGACCTTCACCAGCGATTTCTTCGCCGTCTCCACATCGAGCGCCGAGCCGAGCACCTCGGCGGTCAGGTCGAGGTAGACGCCTCCCGGGCGCCCCGAGGAGGCAGCGCGGATCGCCCGCGCAATGCCGATGCCGATGTCTTGCGGCCGGTTGACGCGGTAGGCCGCCTTGGCATAGGGCCTTGCGGCGGCGAGCTGGTCCATCTCCTCGTAATCGCCCTGCTCGAGATCGACGATCGCCCGGTCGCTCGACCCGCTGATCAGGATCATCGGGAAGCAGTTGGTCGTGGCGTTGGCGAGCGCCACCATCCCGTTCAGAAAGCCGGGCGCCGAAACCGTCATGCAGATCCCAGGCTTCTGCGTCAGATACCCGGCGATCGCGGCCGCGTTCCCGGCCGACTGCTCGTGCCGGAAGCCGAAATAGCGGATGCCTTCCGCCTGCGCCAAGCGCAGCAAATCCGTGATCGGGATGCCGGCCACCCCATAGATCGTGTCGACCCCGTTCAGCTTCAGAGCCTCCACCACCAGGTGAAAGCCGTCCGTCATATTCCCCGGCATATCCTCTGCGCTCATATCGTCCCACCATTCCTTGCCCGTGCGCGCCCAGGCGTTCTAAGCCGCGATGAGCCCTTCGAGACGCGCCCCCAGTTCAAGCCTGGGGCAAGCTCTGTTGGGCGCTCCTCAGGATGAGGATAGGCCTTCGATGGCATCAAGAAAATTCCTCATCCTAAGAGGCCGTGAAAGAATCAGGCCTAACGCATATTTGTGGTCGCTTTCCCGGCGAAGGCCGGGACCCATCTTTCCACACAGCTCGAACTTTTCACGAATTAGTAATGACTTGCGCGTTCTGACCGGCTTGTGCCGCGCTGACATGGACCCCGGCCTTCGCCGGGGAAGCGACTTTGATCGGGATTGTCAGGATTCATTCACACCCTCTGAGGAGGCAACGCAAGCGGCCGTCTCGAAGGACGCACTGCGTCGATCCAGCCGATTGTTTTCTCGTCGAACGCAGCCCTTGCCTTGGTGATGTGCTGCACATGACGCTGCGCCCACTCGCCCAGCGGCTTGACCGCTTCCCACAAAGACCGCCCGAGCTCGGTCAACTCGTAGTCCACGCGCGGCGGTATCGTCGGGAATTGGGTTCGCTTTACCAAGCCGTCCCGCTCCAATCCCCGCAGCGTGAGGGTGAGCATTCTTTGTGAAATGCCGCCCACCATCCGCTTGATCTCGTTGAAGCGCTTCGGGCCGGCGCCCAGCAGGACGATGATGAGGACGCTCCATTTGTCGCCGACGCGCGCCAATACGGAGCTGACGGCACGGCAATCCTCGCTCTGGCGATCGGGAAGCTCGATGGTCACCTCTGTGTGCTCCAGTACCACATCTGTGCCTTCTTGCGCATCCTAGCACAGTTACTCACCTAGCCTCGGTCACAGTTTTATACGTAGCGGGCCGTTGGATCCGCCGCCGCGTGAAACGGTGCCCTCGGGTTTTCAACCGTCAAAGATGAGCAAAACATGACCCTTATCTCTGTGATCGTCGGGAGCACCCGTCAGGGTCGCTTTTCGGAAAAGCCGGCGCGGTGGATTCTACAACACCTCAGAAAGCGCGACGGCATCGACGCGCAGCTACTCGACCTTCGAGACTTCCCGATGCCCTTCTTCGATCAGCCCATGCCGCCCGCTATGCCGGGGCGCCCGCCTTACGACAATGAAGTCGTCAAGAAATGGACCGCCGAAATTGCCCGGTCGGACGGCTTCGTCTTCGTCACGCCCGAATATAACTACGGCCCCGCTGGGGTGCTCAAAAACGCCCTCGACTGGGTTTACCCGGAGTGGAACCGCAAGGCGGCGGCTTTCGTCAGCTACGGCAGCGCCATGGGCGCGCGCAGCGTCCAGCAGCTCCGCGAAACGGCGATAGAGCTGCAGCTCGCGCCGATCCGTTCGGCCGTCCACATCCCTGTCGCCACCCTCTGGGCGCACTTCCAGGCCGGTGACGTGGATGCGGGACTTGCCGAGCTCGAGGCTCCCGCCAAGATGATGATCGATGACCTGCTGTGGTGGACAGCGGCGCTGAGGACGGCGCGTGCGACCGCATCCTGATCGACGGCGAGACGGGACCCGCTTCATGCGCGAACCGGCGCCAATCGTGCAAGGCGCCGGATCGCGCGCAACGGGCATGCACTCGCTGCGCGATTTCGGCACCCTCGGAGGGCGTGATCTGCTCGCTGGCAATTGCCGCCAGAACGATGGGCAGCCGCCGCCGGAAATCCTCGACCGTGCGCAGCGACGACAGGTCGATACCGAGGCGCTCGGCCGGGTCGGTGGCGGCGCGGCGGCAACACTTGCGCAGCGAGGGGCCGCAACAGATCGGGCTTGCGCTCGAGCAGATTTAGCAAGGCCTGCGGGCTCAGCGGCCGGGCGACAAGATCAGGCACGCGCCGCTTGGGATTGCGGATGCCGCGCGGCCGCCCGCGCGGGTTGCCAGAACTTCCCTTTGGCGAAGTATGCGCGCGCCCCGCGCGCGCGAGGCCAAAAGGGATCAGGACCAAGTGATTGAGATCCTTGGATTCCGGGTTCAGAAAGCAGCGGAGAGCAGCAGGGCAAAGGTGGATCGACTATGGCTTCCGGCATAGCTGAGGCTCCGGGGCGGACAAACCCTGGCATGTCAGTTCATGATACGTTCTATTCAAGGCCAATTCGTAGGGTTGGCCTTGAATGGGGCTTGCTCAGTCGATGTCGGCAAGATCGCGCGCGCCATGCACGACTCGGCGGATTTCCAGAGTGCCTTCGAGCTCAACGTAGAGCACTACGTAGTTGCCGAATACGCTAAGGCGCACGCCCCGCCCGAGCTCGGGACGAAGCCGTCGAGCCGCGGGGAATGCGACCAGTCCGCGGCAATGTTCACGCAGCTCCTGCACAAATGTGACGGCGCGCGCCGGGTTATCTCGCGCGATGTAGGTCGCTATCTCCTTGAGATCGGCTTCGGCCCGTCGACTAAACCGAAACTGCATCAGCGCTGCGAGGTGTCCTCGGCGATTTCGCGATATTCGACTTCGAGCCGATCGAGCACTGCTTCACCATCTTCATCGGAAAGGCCGCTCAACCGCCCTTCCTCAGCGAGCCGGCGCAACTCAGCGACTTTTACCTCGCGTAATTTTTCGCGCTCCTCGAGCAGCCGTAAGCCGTCGCGCACGACCTCACTGGCATTGTTATAACGACCGCCTTCAACCAGCCCTTTGATGAAGGCCTCAAAATGTACTCCTAGAGTATAGCTACTCGGCATCGCGGACCCGTTGACCATCTGTATCATTAGATATCATGCTCACACCGGGAGCCAAGATCAAGCAGTCCTGAGAAAGACCCACAGCCTAGGCTGTCAACGCCGGTTGAATCCTGACCCACTTTGCTCGATATCGCCGATTGAACCTTGACCCAGTCTCGTTGCTCGAGGGCTTGTCCCGGTAGTCCACAGGAGGGACCCGCGCGTAGCGAAGTGACCGCCATGAGTCCGACGTAGCGCAGCGCGGGAGGTCACTGTGGACCCACCGGGGCAAGCCATGTTGATGCCGGTGCCGGCGTTTTCAGCAAGCCGGCGCGACGCTTGTCCTTGAGCCGATAGCTCTCGCCCTGGATGCTGACCACGGTCGAATGATGCAGCAGCCGGTCGAGCATCGCCGCGGTCAGCACCGGGTCGCCGGCGAAGGCCTGATCCCACGAACCGAAGGTCAGGTTTGAGGTCAGGATCGTCGCTCCCTTCTCGTAACGCTTGGCGACTACTTGGAAGAACAGGTTGGCCTGTTCGCGCCCCAGCGGCAGGTATCCGATCTCATCGATGATCAAGAGCTTGTAGACGCTGACGGTGCGGTGCAGCGCCTCTTTCCAACGACCCTGGCGCTGCGCCGTCTCGAGCGTCATGACCAGATCGGCGGCTGTGGTGAAGCGCACCTTGTGGCCGCGCTGGGTGGCCAGGTAGCCGAGCGCGATCGCCAGGTGCGTCTTGCCGACACCGGACGGACCGAGGAAGACGACGTTCTCGGCGCGCTCGATAAAGGCCAGGCCGGCGAGCTCGTGAATCTGGGGGCGCGGTACGCCGCTGGCAAAGCCGAAGTCGAAGCCGTCGAGCGTCTTGATCGTCGGAAAGCCGGCGACCCGCGCAAACATCTCGCGGGCTCGGGCGCTGCGTGCATCACGCTCGGCCCGCAGCGTCTCTTCAAGGAAGTCGGCGAAGGAGGCCGCTTTCGCCGCCGCGCTCTGGGCGATGCCGGAATACAGGTTGGGCATCGCGCTCAACCGCAGCTCCTGGCACAGCTCGAGGATGCGCTGATGCTGCAAATCGCTCATCGGACGCCGCCGGCAAACGCGTCGTAAAACGACAGCGGGTGCTGCAGGCCGATGATCGGTGCTGGCACCGGCTTCTGGAGCGAGCGCACGCTGCGCCCGCCATAAGGCGTTGGCACCGGCTGCAACTGCACTCTCTCGATCGCCAGACGTTCGGCCGGGATCTCGCCGGTGGTGCCGTGCACGCGGACGTTCGCCACCTCGCGCAGCCATCGGCCGACCGTCAGGTTCGCGGTCTCGCGGTCGACGATCAGGCCCTCCTGCGCCAGCCGGCTGGCCAGCGGCACGTAGAAGCTGTGCCGCAGATAGCGGATGAACCGCTCGACCTTGCCTTTGGTCTGTGCCCGATACGGCGCGCACAGCCGCGGCCGGAAACCGCAATGACGGGCGAAGTCGAGAAACCCAGGATGGAAACGGTGGCGACCGCGACCGTAGCCGTGCCGCTCCAGCACGACGGTGCGCATGTTGTCATAAAGCACCTCGCGCGGCGTGCCGCCGAACGCCAAAAAAGCATTCTCGTGCGCGTCGATCAACGTCTCGACCCGCTCGTCGGTGACGAACTCGACATAGGCGGCCCGGCTCCAGCCCAGCGTCGCGACGAATACCGAGAGCCGGTTGCTGCCGCGCCGAATGACCGCCCAGTCCACCTGCATCTGCTCGCCTGGGCCCGTCTCGAATCGGATCACTGGCTCGACCGCCTGTTGCGGCCGCAGCGACGCGACGAACAGCTTCAGCATCGTGTAACCGCCGGAATAGCCGTGCTCGCGCAGCTCCATTAGCAGCACACTCGCTGGTATCCACTCCGGCGCCGCCGAGCCCAACCGCTCCGCGACATAAGCCTTGAACGGGTCGAGCTTGGCCGACCGAGGCGGACGCGGCTTGTAGCGTGCCGCTTCCTCGTCGCGCAGATAGCGCCGCACCGTGTTGCGTGCGACCCCCGTTTCCCGCGCGATCTCGCGGATGCTCTTGCCGTGCCGATGCAATACCCGGATCTCCAATGCCGCCTCCACTCCCACCATCCGGCCCCCTCCACATCGAGGGAACCAGCCTAGCCAGTGGGTCAGCTTTCAGTCGGCGACCTGGGTCAGAATTACAGCGGCGCTAACAAGGCCAGACGAAGCGAACGGGGTCGGGCTCCGAGAGGGCGCAGCTTCAAGGCAGGCTCGGCTCGCCTAGCGCTGCTCCGCCCTCAGGTGATAGGCATAGAGCAGCAGGTTCGCATCGACGAGAATCACCGGTGAAGCGCGCCCTCCACCTGCTCGATAAGCTCCGCAATATTGTCCAGCGAAAGCCCCAGTTTGAGATTACCGAGGTCGCGGGCCGTTACCTTGAAGGCCCACCGCTGAGCGGTGGTCCGCCGGCTTCCCAGCCCCCGGCGCAGCGTCTCGTTGACGACCTCGCGGAAAGGCCGGCCGGCGCGTTGCGCTTCCGTCTTGAGCTTGGCCGCCACGTCGTCATCCAAAGTCAGCGTCGTCCGCATGCGCTGATGCTACAGTCAGACATCATGATGTGAAAGCGCCTCATAGTCGATTGTCCGCTAGTCGCGCAAGTAACTCCGCAGGTCCGGCTGCGAACGGGTCGCGGCAACCCGCTGCACCGTGTTGATGATCGCGGTCAAGAACTCGACAATTTCAGCATGTTCTCCGGAGAACTTCCAGTTGTGCCATTTGCCTTCTGACCAAAACCAAAAGCCACGGCCGACGACACATATTCCCCGCAGGACCGGCTCACCTCCACTTGTAATTTCAGTATAACGCTCGATCTCAGTTTTCCCATCGACGACGAGATCGGAGGAGAATGCGAATAAGTAGGGTATCACGTGCTCGATTTGTTCAAGCATCGGCTTGTTCCCAACGCTAGGTGCATGTCGGAACTTGGCTACCCTCTCTGCCGACAGGTGAGAGCTTTTGAGTTCGTCAGCATCGAGTCTACTTTTGATCTCGATCGTTACCAACGCAGACTCAATTGGAACATTCCAAGATCGGATTGGAAAAGGATTGGCGGCAGTATCCGCCTGTCGCAGATGACGACGTCTATCTGAGAGGAAATGTCATCGTATGCAGAAAGGATGTTGCCTGATCCTACGACATACTCCCTCGGCATTGTAGGAATCAGCAACTCACGAACAAATAACTCACGCAGTTGACCTTTAAGGCCACTATGCAAAAGACCGCTAATGGAATTGGCATCTTGCACGGCGCGCTTCGCTAGGTTCAATAGTAAGTCTTTGTAGACTCGATTCACCTTGTGTCCCGTTCTCTTTCTCGAGCAGAATTTCTACACCTTATAGGTGAAACCAGAGCGCATGTCCCGTTTCGGAAAGCCATCTAGTGTCTAATTGCGTAGGTTAACGATAGTATACCGTAACTGGGCACCCTTGACCTCGCGCTTGCGCCAGAGGAAGGGCGCGGCGTTGCGGTTGTAGGCTTCGGTGAAGTCGCGGATCGCCTGAGCGAGTTGCTCGACGCCGGCAAAGCTGGCGCCGGCCAGGGCCTTTCGGCTGAAGATGCCAAACCAGATCTCCACTTGGTTGAGCCAGCTGGCCGAGGTCGGAGTGAAGTGGAAGGTGACGTTGGGGTGCGCCGCCAACCAGGCATCGTTCTTCTTGTGGGTGGAGAGGTTGTCGAGGATGACATGGATCGCGCGATCGGGCGGGTGCTCGGCGACGAGTTCGGTCATAAATGCTTGGAAATCGACGCGCTTCTTGGTCTGGGTGGTCTTGCCGCGAATGAGGCCGGTGGCGACTTCGAGCGCCGCGAACAAGTTGACCGTGCCATGCCGTTTGTAGGTGCTCTTGAGGCCTTGAACAACCTTGCCGCTGCTGGTCAGCACATACCCCCGGGCCCGCTCCAGCGCCTGGATCGTCGGCTTCTCGTCGACGCTCAAGACCAGCGCATGTTGCGGCGGGTTCAGATAGAGCCCGATGATATCGGCGGCTTTGGCGGCAAATTGTTGGTCGGTGCTGACGCACCACGAGCGCCGGCGGCGCAGTTGCACCCCTTCCTTGCGCAACAAGCGCCATATCGCATCGTCCGAGACGCCCAGGGCCGCCGCCACCGACGCGCCGTCCCAGCTGGCCGATCCCTTGGGAGGCGGCAATTCCAGTTGGTGCAGAACCCGCAGGCGCAGATCGGCGCCATATTTCGGGGTCTTGCCCGGCCGCACCCGATCGCGCAACCCGGCCAGTCCCGCCGCCGCAAAGCGCTTGCGCCACTGACCAACCGTATTCGGGCGCACCCCAAGTTCGCGACCAACCGCGTCGTTGCGCTTACCCTCCAGGCACGCCAACACGATCTTGGCCCGTTCCACCAGACGCGCCTCCTCCGTCCGACTGCGCGCCAGCGCCATCAGCTCAGCTCTCTGCTCCGCTGTGCAGCTCAGCGCAATCGCCACTCGTGCCATCGGACACCTCAGCTGGTATGCTCACCCGAGGCATCCTACTTAATATCGTCTATTAACGCAATTAGACACTAGGTCGGCGAAGGGGCTCGAAATTGTTTATTACCGGCTTTCTCATGCGATCATCGGTCTACCGGCTGTCTGGTAGTGTTGCCATGGTGAAGCCGTGGGTGTTCACGTCTTCGAGAAATTTCTGATTGAGGTTACGAATGTATTTGAGCGTGGCGACCGCTTCCCGAGCATAGGCAAAGAACTCGGCCCACAGAATTCCCATCACCCCCGAGCCCTCCCAGGCTTCGAAGATCCGGGCTTTCCTGGGATTGTTGTGCGCGAGACCGCCGTAGATGATTACGTCGACGAGTGTCCGGACCAGGATGCGTCGCTCTCCGAACCTCACAGTCGCGCACCCGTCGAGATACCCGTTAAGTTGGTGTCTTGCGTCTTCGAAGTACTCCCGGAGGCTGGACGGCATCCACTCTTTCGCATAGATCTTGGAGAGAGAGGGAATTGAAAGTGTGTCGTTGCGCTGAGTGAATACACGGTAACTCAGTACGAACGCGTCAATTTCGTCTTGACTGAAATCTTCGAGCCATGATTCGACGAGACCGCTGAAAGAGAGTTGCAGACCCTCATTCTTCTCGAACGCCAAGTTGTCCATTTTAACGACGACGTTTGGGATCTCACTCTCATAACGCTTGGCGAACCCGGATTGCTCAAGCCGATCGACGCGCCTGTTGAATTGGTGCAAGATTTCAAGATCGCGCGCGATCGGCGCGAGTATCTCTTCCGCCTCGGCGGCGCTCAAGCCAGCTTCCTCAATGCCGTGCAGTTTTGGCATTAAGTTAACCTCTCATGAATCATCCCGATTACCAGCGCAACACCGAGCGTGAGATCCCGATGGTTATCGGTGCTAGTAACGAGGTTTCTGTAAAAATATCTTACCTCCATGGGCAAAGTGGGTAACGGCGTACCCTGGTATCCAATGCCATCGTTATGTCCGAAGCCGCCCACGCCCCAGCCCAATACCGTCGAGCGGAGCTTTCGGTCCTATTGCGTTAATCCCCAGGGCGAGTTGCCTCAGCGGTAAAAGGTCGAAGCATTGGAGGAGGACCAAGCCATGCCCCTGACGACGGACGAAAAACTTCTGGCCCTGAGCCGAGAAGCCATTGAGGTGTTTGACAAAGCCAATGGCGGGGTTCATCCGGGGTTTAGACCCGCGCATGCGAAGGGCATCCTGCTGCGAGGCACGTTCGCGCCGTCGCCGGAAGCCGCTGCGCTGACCCGGGCGCCGCATCTGCAGCGGAATTCCACGCCGGTGACGATCCGCTTCTCGAATTTTGCGGGAATTCCGACCGTTGCCGATAACGACCCGCAGGGCGCCGGCCCGCGCGGGTTTGCGGTGCGCTTCCACCTTGCCGAGCATGTTCACACCGACATCATCGGTCATTCGGTCGACGCCTTCCCGGTGCGCACCGCGGAAGGGCTCGGGGAGTTCCTCAATGCCTTGATCGCCACCGATCCCGCCGGGCCGCACCCGAATGCCATCGAGCAGTTCCTTGGCGCGCATCCCGCGGCTTTGAGATTTGTCCAGATCCCCAAGCCCATTCCGACCAGCTTTGCGAGGGAGTCGTTTTTTGCGGTATCGGCTTTCAAGTTCACCAACGCCGAGGGTATCGCCCGCCACGGGCGTTTCCGGGTATTGCCAGTCGCGGGGAACGAATATCTCAACGAGGCGGCAGCCGCCGCGCGCGGTGCAAACTTTCTCTTGGACGAGATCAAAGAGCGCGTTGCAAAGGAGCCCATCAGGTTTCGCGTAGCCGTGCAGTTGGCCGAGGACGGCGACACGACCGACGATGCCACGATCCGCTGGCCCGAGGGGCGTCCGCAACGCGCGTTCGGCGAAATCCGCCTGCAGGAAATCGCTCCAAACAACGCCGGTGAGCAGCAACACATCATATTCGATCCGATCCCGCGGGTGGACGGCATCGAAGCCTCGGCCGATCCTCTCTTCGAGCCGCGAGCCAACATTTATCTGATGAGCGGGAGGCGCCGCAGAGCCGCCGAGGCGCGCTAATGTTCCAGAGTCATTCATACGATTCACCGGGCAACGGCGAGCCCTCGCTCACAACAAGTCCCGCTACACCGGCGGAAGCCGGTGCCCACGGCGAAAGTGGATCCCGGCCTTCGCCGGGAAAGCGCGGAGGGGATGTCGAGCTGCATCGAACTCAATGAATCGGCGCGCTAGTCGCCAGAACGCGCGCAGGGCGGGACCGGCCTTGCACCATTACGCGCGGATGACGCCTTCGCCCCGAATGCGCCGTTGCCCAAAACGCGCAAACGGGAGATCTTGACCATGAACGCCGGCATCGGGCGGCTCGTCAGGGAGAATGCGATGAAGGTCACCGGGCGCTGCCATTGCGGTCAGATCAGCTTCGAGGCCGAAATCGATCCGGCCCACGTCAGGATCTGCCATTGCACCGATTGTCAGACCCTCACGGGCACCGCTTTTCGTACGAACGTGTCGAGCTTTCCCGGCAGCTTTGTCCTGAGGAGCGGAACACCGAAGATCTACATCAAGACCGCTGAAAGCGGGAACAAGCGGGCGCACGCGTTCTGCCCCGAATGCGGCACTCCGATCTATTCGACGGCCCCGGGCGCCAACCCAGCGTCCTATGGCCTGCGGGTGGGTGCGCTCGACCGCCGGGCCGAGCTACGTCCGGCAAAGCAGGGCTGGTGCCGCTCGGCGCTGCCCTGGTCGATGGACATCACCGGTGTCGAGCGCTTCGAGCGCCAACCTTAGCATCGAGCGGCAGCACCGATTGCTGCGCCCCGGGAATGTTGACGGCCGGTTTCAGCGCATCGCCGTCGCCGGTTGATGCGCCTCCAGGCAGGTGCGCACCCGGTTGATCGCCCGAAGCCTTCAGCTCCGGCGGCTCCTTCCAGGGATGGACCGTCCTCGGCATTTGGCGCCAGCGACGCGATATCGAAAGCAACCCGGTAGGAGTGTGCCGGCGGACGAGATCGAACGGAAGCGCGAATTACCGGCCTCAAGCTCAGGGGAGCAGGCGCATGATCAGAGATCGGGCGCATCCTCTTCGGCCTCGCGCCCTGATACGGCGATGTTCGCCTTCTAGCGGGACATCAGATCTTGCGATCATCGCACAGGTTTTCTACACTCTCGCCAGCCGCTCAAAAAGGAGAGTCCAGGCATGGCACAAGCATCGGAGAAATTTACCGCGGGTCCCCTGACGTTCACCGTCCGGCACGAGCTGTGGGACGGCAACATCCACGACCATGCCGATCAGGGCGTGTCGATCGAGGTGAAGGCGGATGTCGTCGGCAAAGAGACGACGCTCTTACGGTTTAACTGCTTCGATTTCGAAAAGAGCTACGTCTACGGGCCGGAAAACCCCAACCCGGAGATCGCCGGATCGGAGATGATGGGCGGCGATCTGCTGACCAACCTTTACCGCATGGACGCCACCGTCGACGGCAACCCGATCGGCTGGACAATCAAGACGCTCGGGACGAAGCTGCCGAAAATGCTGCAGCGCGCGGGCTATCCGGCGATCGCCGAGATGACCGACATGGCGGCGGTGCGCGGCGTCCTCCCCGAGGTCGAAGCCTGCGCCCGCGAGTTCTATGCGACCAAGCGAAACACCGTCAAACACAACCGCGGCACCGACATCTTCGAAGCCGGCAACATCCGCTTCGGCCTCGAAATGCGGCGGCAAGCCGGGGGAGACGGCGGTCTCGCCATCCATGTGCTGGCCGATATCGGCGGCACGCCGGGCAAGGCCTACACAGAGGAAACCGAGCTCCTGGCCTTCGACCACTTCTGGAACAGCCCGCATTACCACTACGGCCCGCGCAACAAGAACCATCGCATCTACTGGGACCGGACGCTGGTCGAAAACCCACTCGCCTGGACCCTCGAGCAGTTCGAGAGTGGAAAGTTGCGGGCGATGATCGAGCGGGCCGGTTATCCGGGGGTCGCGGCCGACCTCGACACCGACAAGATCGCGTCGGTCCTGCCGGTGATGAAGGAGCGAGCCCTCGAAATGTGGGAGGAGGGCGAGCGGCTGACCGGCCATCCCGGCCTGCCGTTGGAGCCGACGCCGAACCTCGCCGCCGCCGAGTAGCAGCGCGCGAGGGAGAGTTCGTAGGGGGGGCGGGCACCGCGAAACCCGCCTCCGGCTCCGTGGCCACGGTTTGAGTGGATGGACTGACCGCATTCGGCCTGTTTGCGGTCACAGCCATGCTGGCTTGCTACTCTCTCGAAGACCGCAGTTCGTGGTTTATTCTCGCCTTCGCTGGATCCTGCGCCCTCGGCTCGGCTTATGGGTTTCTGCAAGGTGCTTGGCCGTTTGGCGCGATCGAAGCGATATGGACCCTCGTTGCCCTGCGCCGATGGCTCTACGCCGGCCGGACCTGAGCCGCGCCGCACCTTGGGGTCAGCGAGGCCGGCAGGTCGGCGTCTCGACGGCCAGGTGCCGCCGACGACCAGCAGGCCGATCAGCAACATGCTGACAGGGTCATCGAGGCGCTATGGCGTGCCGACATCCTCGACCTGGAAGCCGCGCCGCGCAACAGCATCTGCTGCGGTGTTTCTGTTGCTCGCGAAGCCTCTTAGTTCTGCCGACGCCTGTCGGATAATGTTCCGGGCGCCCGAGACGCCGAGACCGGCCATGATCAGCGCAACCGCGAAATCGGGCCACCCTGTCCCCGTGCCGAACACGCCAACCGCCGCGACCAAGACAGCGAGATTGCCGATCACATCATTCCGCGAACAGATCCAGATGGAGCGCATGTTCAATTCGCCCGACCTGAACCGATAGAGCATGACCGCTACACACGCATTCGCCAGTAGGGCGGTGATCCCGATGACGCTCATCAGTTCCGCGCGGGGAATCGTTCCGTGGAGCAGGTGCCAGGCAGTGCCGGCGAGAACGCCGATGCCGAAGATTCCCATTGTCGCACCCTTGATGAGCGCGGCACGGGCACGCCACACCAAGGACAGACCGGCAACTGATAGGCTGATCGCGTAATTGCCCGAGTCGGCCAGGAAATCCAGCGCGTCCGCCTGCAAGGCGCTGGAGCCGGCGATGAGGCTCGCGCCAATCTCGGCCATGAACATCACGAGGTTGATCGCCAGGGCGATCCAGAGGGCACGCCGAAACCCGCGATCGGGATGATCAGGAGTTTCGGGTCCGCAACCGCAACAAGATGCACTCATGATCCCCGATATGGGCACCGGCATTAGACCCGCTAATCCCTTTAACTCATGGCGATTGACGGGTTGATGGGATCATCCGGTGTGAATTGGCTCTCTGGTCGGGCAAATGGCCGGCAACCGAAACTAAAAGCGGGTTGTCAGATGCTCTGGTATACCATATACCTCGATCATGTCCGAAGCCAACTCGCGCCCCAGCCTTGTCCTCCCAGGCCCTATGCTGGACATGCCGCGGCTGGACACCGGCACCACCTTTCGCAAGGAAGCCTATGCCGCGCTGAAGCGGGCGATCACCGCGATGAACATCTACGACCATCCGCGCGAGATCCGGCTCGACGAGCGGCGGCTCTCGGAGGGGCTCGGCGTCAGCCGCACGCCGATCCGCGAGGCGATGACGCTGCTCGAACAGGAGGGGTTTGTGCGCACCCGCCCGCGCCGCGGCATCTTCGTTGTGCGCAAGACCAAGCACGAGATCGTCGAGATCATCACGGTCATGGCGGCGCTCGAAGGCATGGCCGCACGGCGTGCCACCGAGCGCGCCGCGGCGGCCGACATCGCCGAACTGCACGGCCTGATGGACGATTTCTGTAACGGCAACAGCGGCGAGCGGCTCGCCGAGTATTCGGATGCGAACATCGCCTTTCATCAGGCGATCATCCGGATGAGCGGCTGCGCGCTGCTCGCCGAGATGACGGAGAACCTATTCATTCACATGCGGGCGATCCGCAAAATTACGATCCACCAGGACAACCGGGCGGCGCGCTCGATCATCGACCATATGCGGATCATCGAAGCGCTCGAACGCCGCGACGCGGAGCTCGCCGAGCGGCTGGCGCGCGAGCACACGTTGGGGCTGGCCGCCCATGTCGAGCAGCACGGCGATTTCCTCGACACGACCGGCGATGAAGTGACGGGCCCTGCGGCATCCCAAAAAACCGTCGCCCCCGCGAAAGCGGGGGCCCAGGGCCTGCCCCTGGCATGAACAGGGGGGCGGGCGACAGAGCAGTGGCCCCTGGGTTCCCGCTTGCGCGGGAATGACGAACGAGAGTGAGGCGAAGAATGAGCAAAGCGCTGGAAGGTGTGCGGGTTCTCGATTTGAGCCATGTTCAGGCGGGCCCGACCGGGACGCAGCTGTTGGCGTGGATGGGGGCGGACGTGATCAAGGTCGAGATGCCCGGCCGCGGCGACATCACCCGCGGGCAATTGCAGGACGTCAAAGGCGCCGACAGCCTCTATTTCACGATGCTCAACTCGAACAAGCGCAGCATCACGGTCAATCTGAAGTCGCCCAAGGGCAAGGCGGTGATTGAGGAACTGGTGCGGCGCTCCGACATCATCGTTGAGAATTTCGGCCCCGGCGTGCTCGATCGGCAGGGCTTCACCTGGGAGCGGTTCCAGGAGCTCAATCCGCGGGTCATCTACGCCTCGATCAAAGGCTTCGGACCGGGCCCCTATGTCGACTGCAAGGCCTATGAGAATGTCGCGCAATGCATGGGCGGAGCAGCAAGCACGACCGGCTGGGAGGACGGCCCGCCGACGGTGACCGGAGCCCAGATCGGTGACAGCGGCACCGGCGTCCACACGATCGCCGGAATCCTTGCCGCACTCTACCAGCGCGAGCGCACCGGCAGGGGCCAGCGGGTCGAGGTCGCGATGACCGACGCGGTGCTCAATCTGTGCCGGGTCAAGATGCGCGACCAGCAGCGCCTGATGCGCGGGCCGTTGACTGAATACCCGAACAAGGAATTCGGCGAGGCGGTGCCGCGCGCCGGTAACGCCTCGGGCGGCGGCCAGCCAGGTGCCGCGTTACGCTGCGCCCCGGGCGGGCCCAACGACTATGTCTATGTCATCATCCAGCCGCCCTGCTGGGAGCCGCTGATGAAGCTGTGCGGCCGCGAGGAATTGATCGTCGATCCCGGCTTTGCGACCCCCGCCGCGCGCTTGCCAAAGATCCCCGAATGCTTCTCGATCATCGAGAAATGGACGATGACCAAGACCAAATTCGAGGTTATGGCGGCCCTGAATGAGGTCGATGTGCCGTGCGGCCCGATCCTGTCAATGAAGGACATCTACGAGGACAAGTCGCTGTATGAGCGCGGCATGCTGGTCGAGGTCGACCATCCGGCCCGCGGGCGCTACGTCCAGGTCGGCTCACCGATCAATCTCTCCGACTCGCCGGTCGAGGTGAAGCGCTCGCCGTTGCTCGGCGAGCACACCGACGTGGTTCTTGATTGGCTCGGCTACGGCCAGGACGACATCGCCGCGCTGCACGAGGAGGGGGCCGTTTGATGTCCCCAGCGCTCCTCTTATTCCCCCTCGCCCCCCGCGCACGGGGGGAGAGGGTCGGGGTGAGGGGGGGGGTAGCCGCCGACAACCCTCACCTTCCCATCGCTTGCGCGATGGGCCCCTCCCTCTCCCGCGGTGCGAGAGAGGGGCTTTTACCGGCCCTCCGATGCGATCGACACTAAAGCACGACCGCCGGATCCATCCTGGCTCGGGACGGCGGCGTGGGCCTGATCAGCCGAAGGGGCGGCAGGTTGATCCCGGCGCGCTGACCGAGGTGCAGGCGTTGCTCGGCTCCCGCGAGCGGCGGCGCGACCTGCTGATCGAGCACCTGCACCTACTGCAGGACCATTTCGGCTGTCTCCATGCGCGCCATCTCGCCGCACTCGCCGAGGAGATGCGTCTGGCGCTCGTCGAGGTCTACGAGGTCGCCTCGTTCTACGCCCATTTCGACATCGTCATGGATGACGAGGCGCCCCCGCCGCCGCTCACCGTGCGGGTGTGCGACAGCCTCAGCTGTGAATTGGCTGGTGCCGTCCAGTTGCTCGATAGTCTACGCAGTCTTCTCGGCGATGGAGTCCGCATCGTCCGCGCGCCGTGTATGGGAGGCTGCCATCGCGCTCCGGTCGCGGCGATCGGCCATGCGCTGCACGAGCACGCCACTGTCGACAATGTTTGCGCCGCCGTCGCAGCGGGCGGTGCTCATCCAGAAGTCCCAAAATTTGTCGGCCTCGACGCGTATCGCGCGTCCGGCGGCTATCGTCTGCTCGAAGCCTGTCTCGCCGGCGAGCGCAGGCCGGAAGAATTGATCACGACCCTCGAACATTCCGGGTTGCGCGGGCTTGGCGGCGCGGGGTTTCCGGCCGGGCGAAAATGGCGCCTGGTACGTCAGGAACCGGCGCCCCGGCTGTTGGCGGTCAATGCCGACGAGGGCGAGCCCGGCACATTCAAGGACCGCTATTTTCTCGAGACTGATCCGCACCGTTTTCTCGAAGGGATGCTGATCGCTGCCTGGGTGGTCGAAGCAGCCGAGGTTTATGTCTACCTCCGCGACGAATACCCGCAGTGCCGTGCGGTCCTCGAAAGTGAGATCGCCGCTGTCGCTGCTGCCGGGCTGACGCCGCAGAGCCGCATTTACCTTCGACGCGGCGCCGGCGCCTATATCTGCGGCGAAGAATCGGCGATGCTCGAAAGCATTGAGGGCAAGCGCGGCTTGCCGCGGCAGCGCCCGCCCTTTCCGGCGCAGGTCGGGCTCTTCGGCCGGCCGACCCTGTGCAACAACGTCGAGACCCTCTACTGGGTGCGCGATATCGTCGAGCAGGGTCCCGAGTGGTTTACGCGGGAGGGCCGCAACGGCCGCAGCGGGCGCCGAACCTTCTCGGTATCTGGGCGAGTCAAGAACCCGGGCGTCAAGCTCGCCCCGGCCGGCATCACCGCGCGCGAGCTGATCGACGAGTATTGCGACGGCATGGCCGACGGGCACGTGTTTAAAGGGTACCTGCCGGGCGGCGCGTCGGGCGGCGTATTGCCGGCGGCGATGGCCGACATCCCGCTCGATTTCGGCACGCTCGAGGCCGAAGGGTGCTTGATCGGCTCGGCCGCTGTCGTCGTCCTCTCCGACAAGGATGACATGAAGGCGGTGGCATTGAACCTGTTGCGCTTCTTCGAGGATGAGAGCTGCGGTCAGTGTACGCCGTGCCGCGCCGGCACCGAGAAGGCGGTCAAGCTAATGAGCGCGCCACACTGGGACGAGCCGCTGTTGCAAGAGCTCACTCAGGTGATGAGCGACGCTTCGATCTGCGGCCTCGGCCAAGCCGCGATGAACCCCGTGAAGCAGGTGCTGAAGCATTTCCGCGAGGATCTAGCATGACATCTGCGGCCGACGATTTTCAAACTCCATCCCGGCGAAGGCCGGGACCCATTTCTCGCCCATTCGAGCAACGGACGAATGGGCCCCGGCCTGCGCCGGGGTGGTGGTTCCAATGATCAGAAGGATTGCAGGATGAGCGATCCAATCCGCTTTTTCCTCGACGGCGCCGAAGTCTCGGCCGCTCCCGGCGAGACGATCTGGCAAGTCGCCAACCGGCAGGGCATCGAGATCCCGCATCTCTGCTGGCTGCCCAAGCCGGGCTATCGCGCCGACGGCAATTGCCGCGCCTGCATGGTCGAGATCGAGGGCGAGCGGGTGCTCGCCGCCTCCTGCGTGCGCAAGCCCTCGCCGGGCATGAAGGTCCAGACCGCCAGCGCGCGCGCCAAATTCTCGCGCAAGCTGGTGTTCGAGCTGTTGGTAGGCGACCAACCTGCCCGCGCCGCGGCGCATGACCCGAACTCGCGGCTCTGGCAGTGGGCCGACCGGCTGGAGGTCAGCGATAGCCGCTTCCCCGGGCATGCGCCGCCGGCCCCCGACCGCAGCCATCCGGCGATGGCGGTGCAGCTCGACGCCTGCATTCAATGCAACCTATGTGTGCGGGCCTGCCGCGAGGTGCAGGTCAACGATGTGATCGGCATGGCTGGGCGCGGCTACCACGAAAAGATCGTCTTCGATTTCGACGACCCGATGGGCAATAGCACCTGCGTGGCCTGCGGGGAATGCGTGCAAGCCTGTCCGACCGGAGCGTTGATGCCGGCGACCCTGGTCGATGCCAACGGCGTCTACACCAACGCCCCCGAGCGCGAGGTCGACAGCGTGTGCCCCTATTGCGGGGTCGGCTGTCAGCTGACCTACAAGATCCGCGACGACCGCATCGTCGCGGTCGAGGGCAAGGACGGGCCGGCCAATCATAACCGGCTTTGCGTCAAGGGCCGCTTCGGCTTCGACTACGCCCATCACCCTGACCGGCTGACCGAGCCGCTGATCCGCAAAGACGGCGTCTCCAAGCACGACACCGACATCGACCCGGCCAACCCCTACACGCATTTCCGCAAAGCGACGTGGGAGGAGGCGCTCGATCGCGCGGCCGAGGCCCTCGCGCGCATCCGCGACCGCGACGGCAGGCGCGCGCTGGCCGGGTTCGGCTCGGCCAAGGGCTCGAACGAAGAGGCCTATCTCTTCCAGAAACTCGTGCGCACGGGGTTCGGCAGCAACAATGTCGACCACTGCACGCGGCTCTGCCACGCCTCATCCGTGGCGGCCCTGATGGAAGGGATCGGCTCGGGCGCGGTGACCGCTCCGTTCACTGCGGCGATGGATTCCGACGTCATCATCGTGATCGGCGCCCGGCCGACCGAGAACCATCCGGTCGCCGCGACCTTCTTCAAGCAGGCGGCGAAGCGGGGCGCCAAGGTTATCGTGATGGATCCGCGCGGCTACACCTTGATGCGGCATGCGTGGAAAACGCTGCGCTTCAATCCCGGTCGCGATGTGGCGATGTTGAACGCGCTCCTCCACACGATCATCGAGGAAGGGCTGACCGACCGTCAGTACATCCAGGCGCACACCGAGGATTACGAGGCGCTGTGCGAGCACATTCGCGACTACAGCCCGGAGAAGATGGCGCCACTCGTCGGCGTCGACGCGGCGACGCTGCGCGAGGTCGCGCGCACCTACGCGCGCGCCGAGGCGGCGATCATCTTCTGGGGCATGGGGATCTCGCAGCACACCCACGGCACCGACAATGCGCGCTGTCTGATCGCGCTCGCGATGGTGACCGGGCAGGTCGGCCGGCCCGGGACCGGATTGCATCCGTTGCGCGGCCAAAACAATGTGCAAGGCGCCTCGGATGCGGGGCTGATCCCGATGGTTTATCCCGACTATCAGTCGGTCGAGAACCCCGATATCCGCGCGAAATTCGAGAACCTCTGGCAGACCCCGCTCGACGACAAGCGCGGGCTGACGGTCGTCGAGATCATGGACGCGGTGCATCGCGACGAGATCCAGGGCATGTACATCATGGGCGAGAACCCGGCGATGTCCGACCCGGATGTGCAGCATGCCCGAGAGGCGCTCGCCCATCTCGAGCACCTCGTCGTCCAGGACATCTTCCTGACCGAGACCGCAAAATACGCCGATGTCGTGCTGCCGGCCTCGGCCTGGCCGGAGAAGGACGGCACAGTCTCCAACACCAACCGCCAGGTGCAGATCGGTCGGGCCGCCTTGCCCTTGCCCGGCAATGCGCGGCTCGATTGGTGGATCATCCAGGAGATCGCCCGCCGCATCGGGCTTCCCTGGTCCTACACCCATCCGCGCGATGTTTTCGCCGAAATGAAGCAGGCGATGCCGTCGCTCGACAACATCACCTGGGAGCGGCTCGAGCGCGAGAGCTCGGTGACCTATCCGTGCGATGCCCCGGACCGGCCCGGCAACGAGATCGTCTTCGGCGACGGCTTTCCGACCCCCTCGGGCCGCGCCAAGCTGGTGCCGGCGGCGATCATTCCGCCTGCCGAGGAACCGGACGCCGACTATCCGATGGTGTTGACCACCGGCCGTCAGCTCGAACATTGGCACACCGGCGCCATGACCCGGCGTGCGAGCGTGCTCGACGAGATCGAGCCCGAGGCAGTCGCCAGCCTCGCACCGGCCGAATTGCGCCGGCTCGGCATCGCCGCGGGGGACCAGATTCGCGTCACCACCCGCCGCGGCACGATCGAGCTTAAAGCGCGCAGTGACAGTGCGGTCGCCCCGGGCCAAGTGTTCATCCCGTTCTGCTACGCCGAGGCTGCTGCCAATGTGCTGACCAACCCGCAGCTCGACCCGTTCGGCAAGATCCCCGAATACAAATTCTGCGCCGCCAAGGTCGAACCGGTGGTAGTGCGAGCGGCGGCCGACTAGAAAAGACAGGGTGAGATGGCGGCCATGCCGTTCGACACCTTGAAGCTTGCACGACGGCTGGAGGCGGCCGGCTTTCCGCCGCGACAGGCGGGCGACATGGCCGAGGCTATTGCCGAGGCGCTCGCGCAGCTCGCGACCAAGGCCGACATCGCCGCATTGCGAGCCGAATTGAAGGCCGACATCGAAATCCTGAAACGCGACATGACGATCCGCCTCGGCAGCATGATGGTCGTTGCCGTCGGCGTTATTCTCGCCGGCTTCAAGCTTATTCACTGATGGCTTGCGCACGGGGCCAATCGAAATCAGGGCCGTCCCCGCAGATGAAATCAATTCGGGGCTATCAGCGTAATCCCCGGGACCCAACAGCGAATTGGCGATCGTGCCAGAATGCGACGCTGGAGTGAGCCGACAAACTGCCGCCCTGGCAGTGTTACTGCTGCTTGCCGGCTGCGCAGCGTCCCCGGCACAACCCGCGCCCCCGGCGTCGCCTGCTCCCTACGCCTGCCTGTTACCAACGGAACGGCGGATGGTCGTCGCGGAGCTGTTCTTCGGCCGCGGCATCACGGGGCGCGAGCCGCTGACCGATGCCGAATGGGCCGAGTTTGCGGCGCAAATCATCACGCCCAACTTTCCCGACGGCTTCACCGTCTTCGACGGCGAGGGCCAATGGCGCAACCCGCAGACCGGACGGATCGTCGGCAGCCGGACCAAGATTCTGCTCATCGCGGCCGCGCGAACCCCCGATCTCGCCCAGCGGCTGTCAGCGGTGATCGACGCCTACAAGGCGCGCTTCCACCACCAATCGGTAGGCATCATCACCCGTGATTCGTGCGCCGTATTCTAGCCTGCGAACGCGGCGATGCCGGTTTGGGCGCGTCCCAAGATCAGGGCGTGGATGTCGTGGGTGCCTTCGTAAGTGTTGACGGCTTCGAGGTTCATCACGTGACGGATCACGTGGTACTCGTCGGCAATGCCGTTGCCGCCGTGCATGTCGCGTGCTGCACGCGCGATGTCGAGCGCCTTGCCGCAATTGTTGCGCTTCAGGATCGAGACCATCTCGGGCGTGTCGCGGCCCATATCCTTGAGCCGGCCGAGGCGGAGGCAGGCATGCAGCCCAAGGGTGATCTCGGTCTGCATGTCGACGAGCTTTTTCTGGATCAACTGGTTGGCGGCGAGCGGGCGGCCGAATTGCTGGCGCTCGAGGGTGTAGTTGCGCGCCGCGTGCCAGCAGAACTCGGCCGCACCTAGCGACCCCCAAGCGATCCCGTAACGGGCGCTGTTGAGGCACGAGAACGGGCCTCTCAGCCCTTTGACACGCGGCAGCAAGTTCTCCTCGGGAACAAACACCTCATCCATCACGATCTCGCCGGTAGCCGAGGCGCGCAGGCTGAACTTGCCCTCGATTTTCGGCGTGCCGAGCCCCTTCATCCCCCTTTCGAGGATAAAGCCGCGGATGACATCGTCCTCGGTCTTGGCCCAGACCACGAGCACGTCGGCAATCGGCGAGTTGGTGATCCACATCTTGGCGCCGCTGAGCCGGTAGCCGCCGGGAGCCGCGGCTGCGCGCGTTGTCATGCCGGCGGGGTCCGAGCCGTGATCGGGCTCGGTCAGGCCGAAGCAGCCGACCCATTCGCCTGAGGCGAGCTTCGGCAGGTATTTCTGCCGTTGCGCTTCCGTGCCGAACCGGTGGATCGGATGCATCACGAGGCTCGACTGCACGCTCATCGCCGAGCGATAGCCGCTGTCGATCCGCTCGACCTCGCGCGCGATCAGCCCGTAGCACACATAATTCACCCCGGCGCAACCATAGCCCTCGATCGTCGCCCCGAGAAAGCCGAGCGCGCCCATCTCTGTCATGATCTCGCGGTCGAAGCGTTCGTGCCGATTGGCTTCGAGCACCCGCGGAAAGAGCTTCTCCTGGCAGTAGTCGCGGGCGCTGTCGCGCACCATCCGTTCCTCGTCGCTCAGGACTTCATCGAGCAGCAGCGGGTCCGCCCAATCGAAGACGCTCTCGGCGGGAATGGAGGAGGGCTGGGCGAGGGCGAGATCGGTCATCGAGTCTCTCGGGCGTTAACAGGGTTAGGACGCGACTATATGCGCCCGACCCCATTATGGAATCAATTCGGCCGCAGTTGGCAATTCGACCCAGAAATTGCCTGATTCACATTGCATACTCTGGGTCGAAACAAACGGCGCTACAACCGTAGAGGGAGCGTCCGCTGCAGACCCGCTGCAGGAGCAGCGGAGCTCAATTCCAGGGACAACTGACGGTAGCATCTGGATCTTGTGCGAAGCAGGGCTCGGGCGCCGACAATGCGGGCTGGCTTGCCGCCACCGCCCGGTTTTGCATAACTTTCGGGCGAACCGGGGCAGGGTAGGGGCGACGATGGCATATTTTCTGCAGCAGCTGATCAACGGCCTCACTTTGGGGTCGATCTATGGGTTGATCGCGATAGGCTACACGATGGTGTACGGCATCATCGGCATGATCAATTTCGCCCATGGCGAGATCTATATGATCGGCGCCTTCATCTCGATCATCGCCTTTTTGGCGCTGGGGTATGCCGGCATCAGTTATGTTCCGCTCGCACTCGCGCTCGTCTTGCTGACGACGATGCTGTTCACCGCGATCTATGGCTGGGCCGTGGAACGCATCGCTTACCGGCCGCTGCGCGGGTCATTCCGGCTGGCGCCGCTGATTTCGGCGATCGGCGCTTCGATCTTTCTGCAGAATTATGTGCAAATCTTGCAAGGCGCACGGGTAAAACCGATGCCGCCGCTCATTCAAGGCGGCTTCACCATATTCGAGAGCGGCGGCTTCGCGGTCCGTCTCAGCTACCTGCAGCTGTTGATCGTCCTGACGACCCTCGCGCTGATGGCCGGGTTTACAATGCTTATCGCCACCACTTCGCTCGGCCGCGCGCAGCGCGCCTGCGAGCAAGACATGCAGATGGCGGCATTGCTCGGGATCGATGTGGACCGGGTCATCTCGACGACCTTTGTGATCGGTGCGGCACTGGCGGCCGTCGCCGGGTTGATGGTCACGCTTTATTATGGCGTGGTCGATTTCTTCATCGGGTTTCTTGCGGGGATAAAGGCGTTTACTGCTGCGGTCCTAGGGGGCATCGGCTCGTTGCCGGGAGCGGTTCTGGGCGGCGTTCTGATCGGCCTGATCGAAGCCTTTTGGTCGGGCTACTTCTCGGTCGACTACAAGGACGTCTCGGTCTTCGTGGTCCTGATCCTCGTGCTGGTCTTGCGCCCGACCGGATTGCTCGGCCGGCCCGAACTGGAAAAGGTCTGATGACCGCAGCCTCCGGGCTTGCCGCCAAGAATTCGGCACGGCCGGCCCGGGACTGGGCGGCATATCTCAAAGACGCCGGTTTGGCGGCGCTGGTCGCCGCGCTCCTCGCCCTGCCGTTGATGGGCCTGCAGACCTATGACATCGGCGGCGGTGCCCTCGGCATCCGCACGCGTTTCGATTGGGTGGCGATCGCCGCCGCCGCGGTCTTCGCAGGGAGGCTGGCGCTCCGCCTGCGGCCCCGGCTCCATCGCCGCGGCGCCAGAGGCGGCGAGACCCGGTTCTCCCGTCTCGCGGCCTGGGCCAATCGCCGGCTGCTCGCGATCACCCTCGCAGGGATCGCTTTTGCCGTCGTCCTGCCGTTTCTGCCATTCTCGTCGCGCTATCTGATCGATCTCGGTACAACGGTGCTGATCTACGTCATGCTCGGCTGGGGGCTCAATGTCGTCGTCGGGCTCGCCGGTCTGCTCGATCTCGGCTACGTCGCCTTCTACGCCGTCGGCGCCTATACTTTCGCCCTCTTGGCGCGCGACCTGGGCTTCACGTTCTGGGAGGCGCTGCCGTTCACGGGCCTGGTTGCGGCGAGCGTCGGGGTCATTCTGGGGTTTCCCGTGCTGCGTTTGCGCGGCGATTATCTGGCGATCGTCACCCTTGGCTTCGGCGAGATTATCCGCATCATCCTGCTCAATTGGTCGTCGGTCACCGGCGGCCCGAACGGAATCTCCGACATTCCGCGGCCGTCGTTCCTTGGTCTACCCTTCGCTCGCTCGGCACCCGAGGGCGTCACCACCTTCCACCAGTTCTTCGGGGTCGAATTCTCTCCCGATCAGCGCGTCATCTTCATCTATTTTGTCATTCTGACTTTGGCGCTGGTCACCAACCTGTTCACCTTACGCCTGCGGAAACTGGCAATCGGGCGCGCCTGGGAGGCCTTGCGCGAGGATGAGGTTGCCTGCCGCGCGCTCGGCATCAACCCGACCAACGTCAAGCTTTCTGCCTTTGGCATCGGCGCGTTGCTCGGTGGCCTGGCTGGTTGCTTCTTTGCAGCACGGCAAGGGTTCATCAGCCCCGAGAGCTTCACGTTTACCGAATCGGCGACGATCCTTGCGATCGTCGTGCTCGGCGGCATGGGAAGCCAGCTCGGAGTAGTGCTCGCCGCGATTCTGCTGGTCACACTGCCCGAATTCGGCCGCGTCTTCGCCGAGTTCCGCATGCTGATCTTCGGCGCGGCCATGGTCGCGATCATGGTGTGGCGCCCGCGCGGGCTGCTGGCACACCGAGAGCCTTCGCTGCGCCTCGGCGCCCGGCCTTCCTCGACGTGACGAGCCTCCCGAAGGGCCGCCAGCCGCTGCTAGTCGTCGATCATTTATCGATGCGTTTTGGCGGGCTCATTGCAATCGACGATCTCTCCTTCACCGCCTGTCGGCGCGAGATCACCGCCATCATCGGACCAAACGGCGCCGGCAAGACGACTGTCTTCAATTGCCTGACCGGCTTTTATAGACCGAGCGCAGGTCGCCTTGCGATGCATGTCAATGGCGAAATCCAGCGGCTCGACCGGATCGACGGCTTCAGAATCGCCCGCCAGGCTGGTGTCGCCCGTACTTTCCAAAATATCCGCCTCTTTGCCGGGATGACGGCTCTGGAAAATCTGGTCGTCGCGCAGCACAATGTCCTGATGCGAGCCAGCATGTTTTCGCTGGCGGGTCTCTTCGGCCTTGCGCGCTACCGTTCGGCAGAGCGGGCGGCGATCGAGCGGGCACGTCATTGGCTGGGCGAGTTCGGCCTGATTGACCGCGCTGATTGGATGGCGGGCGCACTCCCCTATGGCGCCCAACGCCGTCTGGAGATTGCCCGAGCGCTGTGCACCGGGCCGGCGCTGCTGTGCCTCGACGAGCCAGCCGCCGGCCTCAATCCGCGTGAATCGTCCGAGCTCAACGAGGTGCTGCTCGCGATCCGTGCCAAGGAGGGAATCACGATTCTGCTTATCGAGCACGACATGAGCGTCGTGATGGGGATTTCCGATCACGTCATCGTGCTCGATTACGGGCGTAAGATCGCAGACGGGAGTCCGGCGGAAGTTCGTGCCGACCCAAACGTCATCAGGGCGTATCTCGGGGAAGATGAAGCGGGGACGCCCCCCATGGCGGCCGTCGCCAATCTCGGCATCCCGCGTGCGCTGTGTTGAAGATATCCGGGGTCCACGCCCGGCACGGCAATATCGCGGCGCTCCGAGGGGTCGATCTCGAAATCGGTACCGGGGAGATCGTGACCTTGATCGGCGCCAATGGGGCCGGCAAATCGACCCTGCTCATGACGGTTTGCGGGCGGCCGCCGGCGGTCAGCGGGGAGATCCGGTTCGAAGGGCGCGACATCACCCGGCTGCCGACGTTCGAAATCGTGCGGCTTCGCATCGCGCAGGTCCCCGAAGGTCGGCGGATCTTTCCGCGCATGACGGTGCTCGAGAACCTGAAGATCGGCGCCTCGATAGCCGATCCGGCTTGGTTCGACGAGGATCTGGCGCGTGTCTTTGCGCTGTTTCCGATCCTCGGGCGGCGCCAGCGTCAGCGAGGCGGCACGCTTTCGGGCGGGGAGCAGCAGATGTTGGCCATCGCCCGGGCGTTGATGAGCCGGCCACGGCTGCTGCTGCTCGATGAGCCCTCACTCGGATTGGCGCCGCTCATCGTCAAACAGATCTTCGACGCGATTCGAGGAATCAACAAGCGCGAGCAGGTGACCGTGTTCCTCGTCGAGCAGAATGCCCATCACGCGCTTCGGCTTGCCGATCGCGGATACGTCATGCAGACCGGCCGGATCATTCTCGGCGGCAGCGGGCACGAGCTCCTCGCTAACCCCGAGGTGCGCGCGGCCTATCTCGAGGGCGGCCGGCGATGATTCGGCGTGCCGCTCTGACCGGCCGGCGCTGCATCCTTGCTTTACGCCGGCCCATGCTACAATCGCCGTGACCCGATGGCGCCCGTAAGGAGGTTTCGATGCGACGCTTTGCCCAAAGCATCATCTTGGCAACGGCGCTCGCGTTCGGCGCCGCGGCTGTAAAGGCACAGGACATCCCCATCGCGGTCGTCGGGCCGATCACCGGCTCGAATGCTGCTCTTGGGGAACAAATGACGCGTGGCGCCAAGATGGCCGTTGCCGATATCAACGCCAAGGGCGGCGTGCTCGGCAAGAAACTCGATCTCATCGTGGCAGACGATGCGTGCGACCCGAAACAGGCGGTCGCGGCGGCAAACGAGGTGGTCGGCAAGAAGGCGGTATTTGTCGCCGGCCACTATTGCTCGTCTTCGTCAATTCCTGCCTCTGCCGTCTATAACGAGGCGGGCGTTTTACAAATAACGCCGGCCTCGACGAACCCGGCCTTGACCGACGACGCGGCGAAGAAGGGGTGGAACAACGTCTTTCGGGCCTGCGGCCGCGACGACGTGCAGGGTGCCGTCGCCGGCAAGTACCTTGCCGACCATTTCAAAGGAAAACAGGTGGCGATCATCCACGATAAGAGCGCCTACGGGAAAGGGATTGCCGACGAGACCAAGAAGGCAATGAACGCCGCCGGCCTAAAAGAAGCGATGTATGAGGCTATCACCGCTGGCGACAAAGACTTCACCGCGCTGATCAGCAAGATGAAGCAGGCGAACATCGCCGCCATTTATTTCGGCGGCTACCAGACCGAGGCCGGGCTGATCGTCCGGCAAGCGCGCGATCAGGGCTTGAACGCGTTGCTCGTCGGTGCGGATGCGCTCGTCACCGAAGAGTTCTGGAAGATTACGGGGCCGGCGGGAGAAGGGACGTTGATGACCTTCCCCCCTGATCCTCGCCACATACCTGCTGCCAAGGCAGTAGTCGACAAGTTCATAGCCGAAGGATACAACCCTGAAGGCTATACTTTGTACACCTACGCGGCGATCCAGGCCTTCGCGGCGGCGGCGGAGAAGGCAAAATCGCTAAAGGTCGACGATTTGTCAAAGGCACTGAAGTCGATCACCGTCGACACGGTCGTCGGACCGTTGAGCTGGGATAAAAAAGGCGACGTCACCGACCCGAAATACGTCTTCTACATTTGGAAGGCCGGAAAATACGCCGAGATGTAAACGGCGCTCTGTCGGTCCCGTCACCCCCAGGCCCGGGCGCAGGCGAAGGGCCAACCCGTGCCCTCAGGACGATCTCTTGGCACGCGGCGAAAGCCGGCCGGCTCCGCGTCCCAATCCGATCTTCTTGGCGAATTCGGAGCGGCGCGCGGCGTAGTTTGGCGCAACCATCGGGTAATCCGGCGCGAGCCCCCATTTTACACGGTATTCGTCCGGCGTCATATTATAGGTCGACCGCAGATGCCGCTTTAGCATCTTCAGTTTCTTGCCGTCCTCAAGGCAGATCAGGAACTCAGGGGTCACCGATTTTCGAATCGGAACCGCCGGTTTCGCCGGCTCGAGTTGTGGCTGCGCAACCTGACCCTCGAGCCCTTTCAACGAGCTGTAGACAGCATTGATGATCTCGGTCAGTTGCGTCGTCGGCAGCGTATTGTTGCTGACATAAGCAGCGACCAGATCGGCCGTCATCCGCAGCAGTTCTTCCTCCGCCAGCTTCGGTGCCACCACTTCTGCCATCTGTCGCCTCATGTAGTTCTAAAAGGTTCAACCTAACGTTCATAGTCGCAGCGAGGGTTTCGTCTGTCAACTGCTACTTATGAGTTCCGATAGTAATCGCCATGTCACCAGCCTAATAACGACTTGTGGCGCCAGCGGTGGCCGAAATTGCGATAATTAATATCGTGGTGGGACGGACCGCCTTTGTCCTGGTCAAACAGTGAGGAGGCTCCGCTTTCTCCCGGACGCGATTTATAGTAGCAGACTGGTATCTCCGATCGAGATCTGGTAGAAGGCCGGTGGTCGCGATCTCGTTGCCCAGGCTGGGTGCAAAACGGGGTGCGGCCGATCCTCTCGCTCAACTGTGGTCTGCGATGGTCTCAGCTATATTCTCTTCGCCAGAGTCCGATACGGGCAAGTTTTTTTCTTGCAACCTTTTGGAGGCCGATCCAGAGCTGTCAGCGGCGATCGATCACGAGCGTGAACGCCAACAATGGCAGATCGAGTTGATCGCCAGCGAGAATATCGTCTCGCGAGCCGTCCTGGAGGCGCAAGGTTCTGTCCTAACCAACAAATATGCCGAAGGCTACCCCGGTCGCCGCTATTATGGCGGTTGCGAGTTCGTTGATGTGGCCGAGACGTTGGCGATGGAGCGCGCCAAGCGGCTGTTTGACTGCAGGTTCGCCAATGTCCAGCCGCATTCCGGGGCCCAGGCGAACCAAGCGGTGTTCCTGGCACTGCTGGAGCCCGGCGATACCGTGCTCGGAATGGCGCTTGCCGCGGGCGGCCACCTGACGCATGGGGCCCGGCCAAATCTCTCCGGTAAGTGGTTCAACGCGATTGCCTATGGTGTCCGCCGCGAGGACGGTCAGATCGATTTCGACGAAATCGAGCGCCTGGCCGAGACACACCGCCCGCGGCTGATTATCGCCGGGGGCAGCGCCTATTCGCGCATTATCGATTTCGCTCGGTTTCGCGTGATTGCCGATCGTGTCGGCGCCTATCTGATGGTCGACATGGCGCATTTCGCAGGGCTGGTTGCCGGGGACGTCTATCCAACCCCCCTGCCGCACGCACACGTCGTCACGACGACCACACACAAGACCCTGCGGGGGCCGCGGGGTGGTCTAATCCTCGCCAATGACGAAGAGATCGGCAGGAGAATCAACGCCGCGGTCTTTCCCGGGCTGCAGGGCGGTCCGCTGATGCATGTCATCGCCGCCAAGGCAGTCGCGTTGCACGAGGCTTTGCAGCCTGCGTTCAGGCAGTACGCGAGTGCGGTCGTGGCAAACGCGAAAGCGCTTGCCGCCACCCTTGAGCTGGCGGGGCTGGAGATCGTCTCCGGCGGGACAAACTCGCACCTGATGTTGGTGGACCTCCGATCCATGGGAATCACCGGCCAAGCCGCGGAGAGGAACCTCGAGCGGGCGGGCATCACCTGCAACAAGAACGGAATTCCGTTCGACCCGGAAAAGCCGACCGTGACCTCGGGCATTCGTTTGGGCTCGCCCGCGGCAACGACGCGCGGCTTCGGACAGGATGAGTTTCAGGCGGTTGGGCACAGCATCGCCGAGACTTTGCATGCGCTCGCGACGCAGTCCCGCGATACCGACGCGGCGGAAGCCCGCGTGCGCGCGAAGGTCCGGGAGCTTTGCGCACGTTTTCCGATTTATCCGAAATGCGGGGAACTCGCAGGGCGGAAGAAGTAGCGTCGCTCCCCGCATCGGGGCGACCGAAGAACGCGGAGGAACTGAGATGCGCTGTCCGTTTTGCGGAGCCGATGATACCCAGGTAAAGGATTCTCGACCGACCGACGATCGCGGTGCGATTCGTCGTCGCCGCTTCTGCCCAAATTGCGGCGCGCGTTTTACTACCTTCGAGCGCGTCCAGCTGCGCGAATTAACCGTGATAAAGAAAAGTGGTCAGCGCGAATCTTTCGACCGAGACAAGCTCGCTCGCTCAATTTATATCGCACTGCGCAAGCGGCCGTTCGAACCCGAGCGAGTGGAGCGGATTATCAATTCGCTGGTTCGGCAGCTGGAGAGCTCGGGCGAGACCGAAATACCAAGCGATGTGATAGGAGGCTTTGTCATGGAAGCGTTGGCGAGCCTGGATCAGGTCGCTTACATCCGTTTCGCCTCGGTCTACCGCAACTTTCGCGAAGCCAAAGATTTTGGCGATTTTGTCGGGCGAATCGCCGCAGATGGCGACTGAAGCGGGAGCTGCGCGGGCCAGTTCAACCGTCCCGTCCAGTTTCGACCTCTGGGCGATGCACGCGGCGCTGGCGCTTGCTCGGCGCGGTCTTGGCACGGTTTGGCCGAACCCGGCGGTCGGATGCGTCATCGTCAGTAACGGCCGGGTCGTCGGACGCGGCTGGACTCAGCCCGGCGGTAGACCGCATGGTGAGACCGAGGCGCTCCGACGAGCGGGGGAAGCGGCGCGCGGCGCCTCAGCCTATGTCAGTCTCGAGCCATGCTGCCACTGGGGCCGTACTCCTCCTTGCGTCGATGCGCTGATCAAGGCCGGAGTGCGGCGAGTGGTTGTCGCACTTGAGGACCCCGATCCGCGTGTTGCAGGCGAGGGGCTCCGGCAATTGCGGAACGCCGGGATTTTTGTCGAGACCGGTCTCTGCGCCGAGGCCGCGGCTGAGGTCAACGCCGGTTTCCTGAGCCGCCTGAGGCTCGGCCGGCCGCTCGTTACCTTGAAACTCGGCACCTCCCTCGATGGCCGAATCGCCACTGCAAGCGGCGAGAGCCAGTGGATCACCGGACCCCCAGCGCGCGAGCGCGCCCACGCAATGCGGGCCAGTCACGACGCGGTCATGGTCGGCACCGGCACCGTCGTTGCAGACAATCCGATGTTGACTTGCCGTCTGCCCGGATTGAACCAGCGATCGCCGGTGCGGGTCGTGATCGACCGCCACTTGCGGGTTCCTCAGACGGCGCGCCTCATTGCCGAGGCGCGTCGCGTGCCCACCTGGGTCTTGGCTTTGCGCTCGGCTGATCCGGTCCGCCGCTCGGCATTCCTCGACAGCGGTGTGATCCTGATCGACGTTGGCGCGGACGCCGAGGGGCAGATTGATCTCGCCGCAGCTGTTGCCGCGCTCGGTGAGCGCGGCATCACCCGGCTCCTCGTCGAGGGAGGCGGCAAGCTCGCCGCGGCCCTCTTCCGTGCCGGGCTCGTCGACCGCCTCGCCTGGGTCCATGCTCCGCTGCTGATTGGCGGCGACGGCATACCGGCGATTGGCGGCCTCGACCTCGCCGAGCTAGCCGATGCGCCGGGATTCGAGCGCGTGTCGATGGAATCCGTCGGTGCCGACGTGATGACGATCTTCCGGGTCCGCAAGTAGAACATCGAGCGATCTTGCGCGCGGGGTTGCGGAATTGGTGACACTCCAGGACGATGAACCACTGGAAAATCCCCGGGTAGACCCGTAGCCTACCCTACATGTTTAGCGGCATCATCACGGACCTCGGCCGGGTGCAGCGGCTGCAGCGCGGTGATCTTCTCGATCTGACGATCGCCACGGCTTTTGATACCTCGGCGATCCCGCTCGGGGCCTCGATCGCCTGCTCCGGAGCCTGCCTGACGGTCGTAGCTGTCCAGCCCGGAACATTCTCGGTCCAGGCGTCGGTCGAGACCCTGGCCTGCACGACGCTCGGGCAGTGGCAGGTGGGCGCGCCGGTCAATCTCGAAAAATCTTTGCGGCTCGGTGACGAGCTCGGCGGGCACCTCGTTTTGGGCCACGTCGATGGACTGGCGCGGATTGTCGACCGTCGCGCCGAGGCCGGATCGGTCCGTTTTGTTGTGGAGGCGCCAGTCGAGCTGGCACGCTTTATCGCTCCGAAGGGATCAGTGGCGCTCGACGGGGTGAGCCTCACCGTCAACGAGTTGGTCCAAGGCCACTTTGGCGTCAATATTATCCCCCATACCCTCTCCTGCACGACATTTGGACAGGCGCAGCCCGGACAACAGATGAACCTGGAAATCGACCTGATCGCTCGTTACGTCGCACGGCTCGTGCAGCCTACGCCATGACCCAGCCTCCTCACATTCTGATCGTCGAGGCGCCCTATTACGCCCACATCGCCGCGGAGCTTCGTCGTGGCGCCGAACGCGCTCTTGCGGTGGCCGGCGCTACCCACGAAAGGTTGCAGGTTCCGGGCGCGTTTGAGATCCCTGCGGCGATCGGCTTTGCCGCGCGGGCGAGCGATCGGTTCGATGGGTTCATCGCACTCGGTTGTGTAATACGCGGTGAGACTACACATTACGACCACATCTGCGGCGAGAGTGCACGGGGCCTGCAGGACTTGGCAATCCGCGAGGGTCTCGCGATCGGTTATGGCATTCTGACGGTCGAGAACGAGGCTCAGGCCTTGGCTCGCGCATCGCCCGACGGGCGAGATCACGGCGGTGCTGCAGCGCGCGCCTGCCTGGCGATGGCCGAGCTGAAGCGGCGGCTTGCCGGGAACGGCAAGTGACCGGTTCGGTCAACGGGGACGTTCATCAGCGCGCCGGGAGCCGCCGTCGCAGCGTGGCACGGCTGTCGGCAGTTCAGGCGCTCTACCAGCTGGAGGCAAACCCTGAGGTTGAACCTGAGGCCGTCATTCGGGAGTTCGCTCGGCATCGCTTCGGGAGGGAGATCGATGGCGACCAGCTCGGCGAGGCTGATCCAGCTCTGTTCGCCGATATCGTCCGCGGGACCGCGGCCGATCAGCAGCGGCTCGACGCCGAAATCTCGGCTGCTTTGACCCCTGACTGGCCCTTAGCGAGACTTGACTCAGTATTGCGCGCGATCCTGCGTACCGGGGCCTTCGAGCTGGTGCACCGGGCGGATGTGCCGCCACGGGTCATCATCAGCGAGTATACCGCTATCGCCTATGCGTTCTTTACCGGTCGAGAGCCGGCGCTCGCAAATGGCGTCCTCGACCGACTGGCGCGCACCCTGCGGGCGGACGAGCTGTAGCTGTCGTGGCGCGGGAAAATCTTGACGAATTCGAGCGGATCCGTCGTTTCTATGCGCCGCTCGCCGGCCCCGGCGGTCTTGGTCTGCTCGATGACGCGGCGCTCGTCGATTGCCGCGGTGGGCGGCGGCTGGTGGTCACCGCCGACGCGATCGTCGAGGGTGTGCACTATCTGTCAGATGATCCGCCCGATCTCGTCGCCCGCAAACTGCTGCGGGTCAATCTGTCGGATCTCGCGGCGATGGCGGCGCGGCCATTGCATTATCTGTTGACGATGGCGCTGCCGCCGGCGTTGGGCGCCGAATGGCTCGCCGAGTTCGCAAGAGGGCTTGGGGAGGACCAACAGCGGTTCGGGGTCGATCTTTTGGGTGGCGATTCCGTAGCTACACCGGGGCCGGCCTCACTATCGCTGACGGCTATCGGCGAGGTGGCAATGGGCATGGAGGTCCGGCGCAGCGGTGCTCAGCCCGGCGACATCGTTTGGGTTTCCGGTACGATTGGCGACTCGTTCCTCGGGCTCGGCGCTCGTGGCGGCGCTTATCCAGAATTGCCGCCCGAGCATCGGGCTACCTTGATTGCCCGCTTCCAGATTCCCGAGCCGCGCGTCGAGCTCGGTCAGCGGCTCGCCGAGATTGCGCACGCCATGATCGATGTCTCCGACGGTTTGCTCGCCGATCTCGGCCATATTTGCGAGACCTCGCACGTCGCCGCCGTCGTCGAACTGGCTCGGCTGCCACTGTCGCCCGCAGCTCGGCTCGTCGTTGCCGCCGAACCCCGAATCCGTCCGCGCCTCGCCACCGGCGGTGACGATTATGAGCTGTTGTTTAGTGCACCCCCTGATGCCGCCGAGAACATCGCCGCCTTATCCGCGCAGCTAGGTGTGCCGATCACGAGGATCGGCAGGATCGAAGCCGGAGCCGGCGTACATCCGGTCGATGGCGCAGGACAAACGATTACGGTCGAGGCCGCCGGCTACCGGCATTTCTAGCGTGGCTGCGACGGTCCCCGCGCGACGTACAGTCTTTCTGCTTGCGTCATGTCTGTTGTCATGACGGTGACGCCGATCGCCATGCTGGGTTGCGGGTTCGCCTTTGTTGACGCGGCCTTCCTCATCCAGTGTCGCGCGCTCGGGATGTATGTGCCGAGTTTTTTCACCGGACATCTGATCAGCCGCGTCGGCGTCACGACGATCCTGCTGGTCGGTGCAGGGTTGCTCCTCGTGTGCTGCAGCATCAACCTTTTGGGGGTCGCTGAACTCAACTTCTGGCTGGCGCTCGTGCTTCTCGGTGTTGGTTGGAACTTTTTGTTCGTCGGCGCGACAACGCTTCTTGCCGGTACCTATGATGCGCGCGAAAGGGCCAAGGTCCAAGCGCTCAACGATTTTTTGATTTTCGGGACCGTCGCCCTGTCGTCCTTCTCGTCGGGCGCATTGTTGACCGGCTTCGGTTGGGGCATGGTTCAGCTCGCCGTTCTCCCATTCGTCGTGATCGCCACCGCCGCGATACTCCGGCTCAAACTGCGCGCTTGGCGGGTCCCGGCAGCGCAGTATGCAGGGCTGTAAGCCAGCGACAAGCATGGTTGCCGGGCGATTGCCCTTCTGGCATGTTCCGCGCTCTGACCCGCTCCCGCCGCGTCGGGCATGGCGGAGTTTCTTATTTTTGACTTGGTTCGCGGCGAGGGAAGCTTGCTGATGTCTGGTGCGTACTTTCTCATCATTGCCTGCGGGGTGCTGGCATTGCTTTACGGCTTGTTTACCAGCCGTCAGGTGTTGTCCGCCAATGCCGGATCTGCCCGAATGCAAGAGATTTCGGGCGCTGTACTGGTCGGCGCGCGCGCTTATCTCAACCGTCAATACCGCGCGATCGCAATTGTCGGGATCGTCGTGCTGATAGTGCTCGGCGTGACTCTCGGATTACGTGTCGCATTCGGCTATCTGATAGGAGCGGTACTGTCGGCAGCGGCCGGCTATATCGGCATGAATGTCTCGGTGCGCGCCAATGTCAGGACGGCTCAGGCGGCCCGCGGCGGCCTCAAGGCCGGGCTCGCCATCGCCTTCAAGGCCGGCGCGGTCACCGGCCTGCTCGTGGTGGGGCTCGGCCTGCTCGGCGTTGGAATCTATTATTTCGTTTTACGCGCAACCATGCCTGGCGAGGACCTGCGCCCCGTGTTGGAGGCCATGGTGGCGCTGAGCTTTGGCGCCTCGCTGATCTCGATCTTCGCCCGTCTCGGTGGTGGCATTTTTACCAAAGGTGCCGATGTCGGCGCCGATCTCGTCGGCAAAGTCGAGGCCGGCATCCCTGAAGACGACCCGCGCAACCCTGCGGTTATCGCCGACAATGTCGGCGATAACGTCGGCGATTGTGCTGGTATGGCCGCGGACCTGTTCGAGACCTATGCGGTGACGATCGTCGCGACGATGCTGCTCGCCAACATCTTTTTTGCCCCGCCACTGCGCGACAACATGCTGCTGCTGCCGCTTGCAATCGGTGCGGTGTGCATTGCCACCTCGGTGATCGGCACCTTTTTCGTTCGCCTGGGCGCCGATAACGGGATCATGATGGCCCTTTACAAGGGGCTGATTGCAACCGGGATCTTGTCGGTCGTGGCAATCGCCCTGGTGATCTATTGGTTCTTCGGCCTTTCGGACCCCCTGGCAATGACAACGGGCGCAGAAGTAACCGGGGTTGGATTATGGTTATGCGCGATCGTCGGCTTGGCGGTCACCGGCTTCATCGTCTGGATCACCGAATACTATACGGCGACAACCTACCGTCCGGTGCGCAGCATCGCCTTGAGCTCGACGACCGGGCACGGCACCAATGTGATCCAAGGTCTCGCGGTATCGATGGAGGCGACCGCACTGCCCGTCATTGTGATCTGCGTCGGTATCATTTTGTCTTTCCTGATCGCCGGGCTGTTCGGGATCGCGGTAGCAGCGACGACGATGCTGGCGCTCGCCGGCATGATTGTGGCACTCGACGCCTACGGACCGGTTACCGACAACGCCGGCGGCATCGCCGAGATGGCCGATCTGCCGCGTGAGGTACGGCGGACCACCGACGCGCTCGACGCCGTCGGCAACACAACCAAGGCGGTGACCAAGGGTTACGCGATCGGATCCGCTGGGCTCGCCTCGCTCGTGCTCTTCGCCGCGTACACCGAAGATCTCAAGCACTACTTCCCCACCCTCGATGTCCATTTCGGGCTACAGGATCCGTACGTCGTAATCGGGCTCTTTATTGGCGGGTTGCTGCCTTACCTGTTCGGCTCTCTCGGTATGACCGCGGTGGGCCGGGCGGCCGGGTCGGTGGTTGTCGAGGTCCGGCGCCAATTCCGCGAGATCCCGGGAATCATGCAAGGCAGCGCGAAACCTGATTATGGACTTGCCGTCGACCTGCTGACCCGAGCGGCAATTCGCGAAATGATCGTGCCATCCTTGCTGCCGGTGCTGGCGCCGATCGCGCTCTACATCGTAATCGCGCTGATTGCCGGGCGCGCGGCCGCGTTTAGCGCGCTTGGCGCGATGCTGCTCGGCACCATTGTGACCGGCATTTTCGTTGCCATCTCGATGACCTCGGGTGGTGGGGCGTGGGACAATGCCAAGAAATACATCGAGGAAGGCCACCACGGCGGCAAGGGTTCTGAGCCCCACAAAGCCGCGGTAACCGGAGATACCGTCGGCGATCCTTATAAGGATACCGCAGGCCCCGCGGTCAACCCGATGATTAAGATCACCAACATCGTCGCGTTGCTGTTGCTCGCTGTTCTTGCGAGATGGGCCGGGTGAACGCCTTCCATCGTCGTCCGGACCCGCCGGTTCGTCAGCTCGGTGGTCTGCCGGTGGGGCCGCTGCCGCTGCTGCCTTTGCTCGATCCCGCGTTGTTGAATTTTCCGACGTTGCCGATCACCTGCTCAAGGAAGGTGAGTTCTCGGCCAGGCGCCGGGGTTGCTCGGGGAACCGGATCGATCGCTCTCGCGTCCTGTACCCCTTTGTGATCAACAGTCTTGACAACCCCTTGGTCGTCAAAGCTGACAATATATACTTGTTGGTCAAGTACAGATGGTTCGAAGAAAGCGGTTTGACCCGTTTTCCGACTTATATAATACCAGGATTTGTCATTGAAAATACTGACACTCGAAGGTGAGCCCAGTATTTTTGTCACCTGGTCTTTACTTGTGACACCCGGTTGGATCTCCGCGAGCTTTTCTGGTGTTGGCAGATTTCCGCGCTGTTCGACCATGGCCGCACAACCCGCGATCATTGCAATACCGGACACCGCAAAGACGGAAGACAGACACCGAAAGAAAACGACTTGCCAGTGGTACATCGGACACGCAGCCGCTATCGTGTTGAAACGCGCCGGAGCGGCGCTCATTTCTACCCCGAGGGTTTTAGTGGAGCGCGGTTTATTGTCAACGGCCTCTGAGACCGCAAGGCGACGGCGCTTCGCGAAGCAGTTCCCCTGTGGCTTGCCGAGCTAGAGTGTGAATGATGGTGGGCACGTTGCCGGAATTTTCGCGTCTCGTCCGGCTCGATCGAGTTGGCTCCCAGCCTTTCCGGCAACGAATCGAGGCCACACCCGATGAACGCGAGAGGCTCTCCCGGCGCTTCGATCTTCTATCTCTCGACCGTCTGACCGCAGTGGTCGATCTCCTTCGGCGGAACGGCGAGGCCATTTGGTTAGAAGCCTCCTTCGAGGCTGAGTTCGTACAGCCCTGTGTTGCCACTCTTGAGCCGGTCGCGGGCGGAATTTCCGATCGCTTCTTCCTGATCTATGGTCCACCCGAAACGGAAGCGCAGGAAATCGCGTGTGGCGGTGACGAGGCGGCATTTGAGCCATTGGTGGGAGACGCGGTCGACATTGGAGAGGCGGTGGCACAGGAGCTGTCACTAGTGCTGCCGCAGTTCCCTCGCGACGCGGAAGCAGGAATGGACATCGAGTTCGCAGACATACCGAGCGCCAGCCCGTTCGCATCATTGGCGCCCCTGCGGCGGCCCACTGAAGCCTGAAACTTGGCGGCTTCGCGGGGCGGGCGCATGGCAGTTGCCGCGTCTTCCGTTTTTAGGCTAATTTTCAGGCGTTTTTTTGCGTCGCTTCTCGTGAAAGCAAGCACTCCATGGCTGTTCCGAAAAAGAAAACCTCGCCGTCGCGTCGTAACATGCGACGGTCGCACCACGCGCTGAAGCCCGCCACCTATGGTGAGTGCCCGAATTGTGGCGAACTGAAGCGCCCGCACCATCTGTGCCCGTCCTGTGGGTATTACGATGGGCGTCAAGTGATCGCCGCGCCCGCCGAGGTCACCTGACCGGGAAGACTGCGACTGGGGGTCGCGCAACGTGAGCGACGGCATCACGATCGCTCTGGATGCGATGGGGGGTGACGGCGCCCCGACTATCGTGCTCAAAGGCGCTGAGATCGCGCTGCAACGGCATCCGGGCGTTCGGTACCTGCTGTTCGGCGCCGAAGAGGTGATCCGCCCTCTTCTTGCGAAGCTCCCGGGGCTTGGCGAAGCGGCAACAATGTTTCATACGAGCGAGGTCGTGGCCGCCGATGCAAAGCCCTCGCTCGCGCTCCGCGCCGGGCGGCAATCGAGCATGCGGCTGGCTATCGATGCGGTAGCCGACGGGCGAGCGGACGGCGTCGTGTCAGCCGGAAACACCGGCGCCTTGATGGCAATGGCCAAATTCGCGCTCAAGATGTTGCCGGGGATAGATCGTCCTGCAATTGCGTCCTTCTTCCCGACCCAGCGCGGCGAGAGCGTAATGCTCGACCTCGGCGCAAACATCGAATGCGATGCCGAGAATCTGGTGCAATTCGCACTCATGGGGGACGTTTTTGCGCGCACCGTCCTCGGACTGGTTGAACCGACTGTGGGCCTCCTCAATGTCGGTGCGGAGGATTTGAAGGGGAACGATGCTGTTCGTGAGGCAAGCGCACGACTGCGAATGGCGATCACGCCTATTCGCTTTTACGGGTTTGTCGAAGGCGATGATATCGCCGCGGGGACCGTCGACGTTGTCGTCACCGACGGCTTTACCGGCAATGTCGCGGTCAAGACGGCAGAGGGTACCGCGAAGCTCTTCGGCGAATTTCTTGAGGCGGCGTTCCGCCACTCGTTGATGGGGCGCATTGGCTATATCTTCGCGCGCCGGGCGCTCAGGAACCTCCGATTGCGCTGCGATCCTCGCCGCTACAACGGAGCGATGTTCCTTGGTTTGGATGGAATCGCCGTCAAAAGCCACGGTTCGGCCGATGCTTTCGGATTCGCCAACGCGATCGGTGTAGCGATTGATCTGAAGGTGAACGGCTTCCTCGATAAAATTCGCGTCGATCTCGCCCGCCTCAGCGAGGCGCAGCCTGCGTCAGAACCGGCGGCTCTCTAGACGCGCCATCGATGACAGTGCGATCCCAGATCGCCGGATGTGGCGCCTATCTACCGGAACAAGTTGTCACGAATTTCGAACTCGCGAGCCGTCTCGATACCTCCGATGAGTGGATTCGCCAACGCACCGGTATCGGCGAGCGTCGGGTCGCCGCACCTAGCGAGCTGACCTCCGACTTGGCTGTGCGCGCGGCGGAAAGGGCGCTGAGCAATGCGGGAATGAGCGGCAGCGATCTCGACCTTCTCGTGCTGGCCACCGCGACCCCGGACAACACGTTTCCTGCCACAGCGGCAAAGGTGCAAGCCCGCCTGGGAATGAGGCGCGGAGCGGCCTTTGACGTGCAAGCCGTCTGTGCGGGGTTCATATTCGCGCTTTCGATCGCCGACAACGCCGTTCGACTCGGTCAGGCACGAACCGCCCTCGTCGTCGGCGCGGAGACCTTTTCTCGTATCCTCGACTGGGAGGACCGCGGCACCTGTGTCCTGTTCGGCGACGGCGCCGGTGCCGTTGTGTTGCGGGCAATCCCGGCTGCAGGGTCCGGTGGCCGCTTTATTCTATCAAATCACCTGCATTCCGATGGTCGCCAATACGACATCCTCTACGTCGACGGCGGTCCGTCCTCGACACGACATACCGGGTTCCTTCGAATGGAGGGACGCGAGGTCTTCCGTCAGGCCGTCCAACGTCTGAGTGCCGTGGTCGACGAGGCACTGGCGGCTAACGGTCTCACCGCCGCAGATGTCGATTGGCTTGTTCCGCACCAAGCCAACAGCCGAATCATCGATGGGATGGGACGAAAGCTCGGCCTGCCGGAAGATAAAATCGTCGTGACGATCGAACGTCATGCAAACACCTCGGCGGCCTCAATTCCGCTCGCCCTCGAGACCGCGGTTGCAGACGGGCGGATCAAGCCGGGACACCTCGTTCTGATGGAAGCACTCGGTGGCGGCCTGAGCTGGGGAGCAAGCTTGGTCCGCTGGTAGCGAGCATCTGTTATCGCTCCGTCGACGCTGCGACCCTTCGCAATGGAATTTGACGGAATTTTTCCAGTGGGTTAACCTTCCCTTAATGAAAAGGGGAGGGGCCTCATGGCCGGAGAAACGGTTACTCGCGCTCGGCTCAGTGAAGCGGTCTATCAAGAGGTCGGCTTGTCCCGCAACGAGTTAGCTGAGCTCGTCGAATTGGTGATCGCCGAGATCGCCGGCGCGCTCGAACGCGGTGAAATGGTCAAGATTTCATCATTCGGGAGCTTTGCGGTCCGGCAGAAGGGCCAGCGCATCGGCCGCAACCCCAAGACCGGTCAGGAAGTGCCCATCAGCCCGAGACGGGTTCTCGTCTTCCGCGCCTCGCATGCGCTCAAGGACCAGATCAATCAGGGTCTTGCCGATACGACTGACGACAACGCCTCCGTTGCTTCCGCGCTGGCGGCGAAGGCGCCATCACGCTGAGGTGACCCGGGCGAACGCGGCGGCCGCCCCTCGGCGCACCGGTAAATCGAGCGCCGCCTTTCGTACCACCGGAGAAGTCTCGGAGGAACTCAACCTTCCGGCCCATGTGCTGCGGTTTTGGGAATCCAAGTTTCCGGAAATCAAGCCGCTCAAGCGCGGGGGAGGCCGCCGTTACTATCGGCCCGAAGACGTCGACCTGCTACGGCGGATCCGGCAGTTTCTTTACCAAGAGGGGTACACGATACGCGGGGTTCAAAAGCTGCTCCGCGAACGCGAGCGGCGAGAAGAACCCGCAATCGAATTGCCGCCGACTTTGTTTCGGCTCGAACCCGCCGGCACCGCGCCGAGCCCCCCTGCGCCTTCAAGGCAAGCGCTGCAAACCGCTTTGGAGGAGGTTCGGCGTGAACTCCTGGAAATCCGAGCTTTGCTCGACAGGCTATCCAAAAGATGAATTGCGCGGCCAGTTGCAGGGCGCGAGGCAGCTGACTATGATCGCTGGCATCGGCAAGGCCGCCCTAGTCGGAGCGTAGCGCAGCCTGGTAGCGCATCAGCATGGGGTGCTGAGGGTCGTGAGTTCGAATCTCACCGCTCCGACCATTTATTTCCCCTTCTCACAGGCTCTTCGCCGATCAAGAGCATTGACGAAGAGGACGATGGCATGAGCGCTCCCCAGGTGGACCTCGAACCTTGGCAGTGGCCGGAGGAGCAGTGGCGCAGGCTCGTCAACCGCGTCCGCGCCGGTCGGCGGCTGCGGCCGGCCGAATGGCCCGGCGGTACACGTTGCGCGGTGGCATTGTCGTTCGACAGCGACCACGAGACCAGTGATCTGCGCGATGGCGGCAAGTCGATCGGCCGCCTGGCCTGGGGCCAGTTCGGCAACCGGGTCGGGGTCCCGCGAATTCTCGACCTGCTCGCCAAATACGGCGTCAAGGGCTCGTTCTACGTGCCGGCGGTAACGGCCTTGCTCCACCCCGACGAGCAGAGGCGGGTTGTGGCCGAAGGCCATGAGATCGGCATCCACGGCTGGATTCATGAGCTCAATTCGGTCCTGCCGCACGAAGCCGAACGCGACCTGATGAGGCGTTCGGCGGACACCCTGGAGCGGGTCAGCGGGGTCCGCCCGGTCGGCTTGCGCACGCCCTCCTGGGATTTCAGCCAACACACTCTGGAGATCGAGGAGGAGATGGGGCTCCTCTACGATTCGTCGCTGATGGCAGACGAGGATTGTTACGAGCTGCTGCTCGACGGCCAGCCGACCGGGGTCGTCGAGCTGCCGGTCGAGTGGGTGCGCGACGATGCCGTTTATTTCATGATGAACCGGTTCTCCGCGCTGCGGCCCTACACCCCGCCGGCCGACGTGCTCGATATATTCCGCCGCGAGTTCGACGCGGCCTATGATGAGGGGGGCATCTTCCAACTCACCATGCACCCGCACGTCATCGGCTACCGCTCGCGGATCTGGATCCTCGAGGAGATCATCCGCCATGCCAAAGCCCGCAGCGGGGTCTGGTTCGCCACCCATGCCGAGGTCGTCGACTGGGCGAAACATCACGCTGCCTGAGGTGGCGGATATACCGACGCGGTGCGGCTACGTCGCGCTGATCGGTGCGCCCAATGCCGGCAAGTCGACCCTGCTCAACCGGCTCATCGGCCGTAAGCTCGCAATCGTCACGCCCAAGCCGCAGACGACGCGGACCCGGCTCCTCGGTATTGCGATCGAACGTCGGTCACAAATTGTTTACGTCGACACTCCGGGGATTTTTGCGCCGCGGCGGCGGCTCGACCGGGCGATGGTGGCGGCGGCCTGGTCTGGGGCGGAAGATGCCGACCTGACGGTGTTTCTGGTCGATGCGGCCTGCGGCATCGACCGCGATACGCGGCGGATCTTGGAGCGCCTCGCCGAGCGCGACCGGGGATCGATCCTCGCTCTGAACAAGATCGATTTGGTGCGCCGCGAAAGCTTGCTCGGCCTCGCCGATCGGCTCGCGCGGGAGGGCCGCTTTGACCCGGTCTTCATGATCTCCGGCCTCAAAGGCGATGGGGTGGACGATTTGAAACGGCATCTGGCAGCGAACGTCCCGCACGGACCGTGGTTGTTTCCTGAGGATCAGCTGTCCGACATGTCCGAACGGCTGATCGCAGCAGAGGTCACGCGCGAGCAGGTATTTCTGCAGCTGCGTGACGAGCTCCCGTACGGCTCGACCGTCGAGACCGAGCAATGGGAAGACCGACGGGATGGCAGCGCGCGGATCGAGCAAGTGATCTTCGTCCAGCGACCGAGCCAACGCGCGATCGTGCTTGGTGAAGGCGGGCAGAGGATCAAAACGATCGGCGCCCGCGCCCGGGCCGAACTGGAGCACATGCTCGAACGGCGGGTGCATCTGTTTCTGTTCGTCAAGGTGCGCGAGAACTGGATCGAGGACCGCGAGCGCTACACCGCGCTCGGGCTCGATTACGACGTCTGATGCAGTGGCAAGACACGGGGTTTGTTCTGGCGGCTCGGCGGCACGGGGAAAGCGCCCTGATCGTCGAGCTCCTGACCTGCGAGCACGGTCGGCATGCCGGTTTGGTTCGCGGCGGGCAGTCGCCGAGGGCGCGGGCGACGCTGCAGCCGGGCAACGAGGTCGCCGCGGCGTGGCGCGGACGCCTCGACGAGCATCTCGGTACGATCGGCTGCGAGCTGGTTCGGGCCCATGCCGCACGCGTTCTCGACGACCCAGGCCGGCTCGGCGGCCTGACCTCGGCGGCGGCATTGGTGATGACCACGTTGCCGGAGCGGGCGCCCTATCGGGACGTCTACGTCTCGTTCGCTTACCTGCTCGAAGCCCTCGATTCGGCCGTCGACTGGCGTGCGCACTATGTGAGGTGGGAACGGGACCTGCTCGCGGCACTCGGGTTTGGACTCGACTTCAGCCGCTGCGCTGTGTCGGGCGCGACCACCGATCTCGCCTATGTTTCTCCCCGCACCGGGCGCGCTGTGTCCCGCGTTGCCGGTGCGCCCTATCATGATAAGCTTCTGCGTTTGCCTGATTTTCTGTGGCAAGACAGACCTGCCGACGAGATTCAGCTCGACCTCGGCATGATCCTTACAGGCCACTTTCTGGCGCACCAAGTTTTTGCGCCGCAAGGTCGCAGCCTGCCTGCGGCGCGACAACGGCTGGCCGAGCACATGCGACGAGCGGCGGGGGCTGATAGCATCCGCTACTAATCTGAGCATCACCGCCTATCCCATTCCAGCTTGAGCTGACTATCGCCATGCCCGTGACGGACCTATCCGGCGAGATCCGCAATGTCGATTTCGCCGATGCGCTCGGCGAGCGCTATCTCTCCTATGCGCTGTCGACGATCATGTCGCGCTCGCTGCCCGATGTGCGCGACGGGCTCAAGCCGGTGCATCGCCGGATACTGCACGCAATGCAGCAGCTGCGCCTCGATCCCGCCTCCGGCTACAAGAAATGCGCCCGGGTCGTCGGCGACGTCATCGGCAAGTTTCACCCGCATGGCGAGCTCGCGGTCTATGACGCCCTGGTGCGGCTCGCCCAGGATTTCGCGCAACGCTACCCGCTGGTCGATGGGCAGGGGAATTTCGGCAATATCGACGGCGATAACGCTGCGGCGATGCGCTACACCGAAAGTCGCCTTTCGGCGGTGTCGCAGGCGATGCTCGACGGCATCGACGAGGACGCGGTCGATTTCCGCTCGACTTATGACGGCGAGGACCAAGAGCCGGTCGTTTTGCCTGCCCGCTTTCCGAACCTGCTCGCCAACGGCGCCTCCGGCATAGCCGTCGGCATGGCGACCAGCATTCCCCCGCACAATGTCGGCGAGCTCTGTGCGGCGCTGCTGCATCTGATCGACCATCCGGCCTGTGCGGTCGCCGAGCTTGCCGGACTTGTTCCCGGCCCCGACTTTCCGACCGGCGGAGTTTTGGTCGAGCCGCCGGAGAGCATTCACGAGGCCTACGAGACCGGCCGCGGCAGCTTCCGCTTGCGGGCGCGCTGGACGACGGAGCCACTGGGCCACGGCCTCTACCAGATCGTCGTCACCGAGATGCCGTTTCAGGTGCAGAAAGGGCGGCTGGTCGAGAAGATCGCGGCCTTGCTCGACGAGAAGAAGCTGCCGCTGCTCGCCGATGTCCGCGACGAGTCGACCGAGGATGTCCGCCTCGTGCTCGAGCCGAAAACCCGCAATGTCGATGCGGAGATGCTGATGGAGCAGCTCTTCCGCCTGACCGAGCTCGAGACCCGGGTGCCGCTCAACCTCAATGTCCTCGATCCGCTCGGCGTCCCGCGGGTAATGAACCTGAAGGAGGCGCTGCAGGCCTTTCTCGACCATCGCCGTGTCGTGCTGCAGCGGACGAGCCGCCACCGGCTGGCCGCTGTCGCCCGCCGCATGGAGATCCTGCGCGGCCAGATCATCGTCTACCTCAATCTCGATGAGGTGATCCGCATTATCCGCGAGGGCGACGACCCGAAGGTCGAGATGATGGCGCGCTGGGACCTGACCGAAGTCCAGGCCGAGGCGATCCTCAACATGCGGCTGCGGGCCTTGCGCCGGCTCGAGGAGATCGAGATCCGCAAGGAGCTCGACTCGCTTTCGGCCGAGGAGGCGCAGCTCAGCCGATTGCTGGCGAGCGACAAGAGGCAATGGCGAGCGATCGCGAAGGAGATCGGCGAGACCGCTGCGCAGTTTGGCGGCGACACCCCTCCCGCCCGGCGCCGTACCGAGCTCGCCGCCGCTCCTCAGCCCGTGGCGCTTCCTGCCGAGGCGCTGGTCGAGCGCGAGCCGGTGACCGTGCTGTGCTCGGAAAAGGGCTGGATCCGCGCGGTCAAAGGGCACAATGGTTCGTCGAGCGAGCAGAAGTACAAGGAAGGCGACGCCCCGCGCTTCGCTGTCGCCGCCGAGACCACGGATCGTCTGATCATCTTCGGTACCAACGGCCGCTTCTATACGATCGGGGTCGATCGGCTCCCAGGCGGCCGCGGGCAGGGCGAGCCGCTGCGGCTGATGATCGATCTGCCGAACGAGCACGATGTTGTTGCGATGTTCCCCTACCGGCCCGACATGGAGCTGCTGGTCGCCGCCAGCGACGGCCGCGGCTTTGTCGTCGACGGCGAGGAGGCGACAGCGCAGACGCGCGCCGGCAAGCAGGTGCTGACCCCGGGAGAGGGTGCTGCCGCCTGCATCTGTGCCCAGGCCGAGAGTGGCGACGCCGTCGCCTTGGTCGGCGACAACCGCAGGATGCTGATCGTCAAGCTCGAAGACATCCCACTGATGACGCGCGGCCGCGGCGTCATCCTGCAGCGCTACAAGGCGGGCGGCCTCGCCGACGCCAAAGTGTTCCGTCTCGCCGACGGCCTTTCCTGGCGTCAAGGGGAGAACCGCACGCGCATCGAGACCGATCTCGCCCCGTGGCTCGGCGCCCGTGGTGGGGTGGGCCGCCTCGTCCCCAACGGCTTCCCGCGCTCCAACCGCTTCGGGTGAAGCTGCCTCAGTCGGGTTGGCGGACCCAACCAAAAATTGAATAGGCGATTTTCTCCCCGCTGCACCTGCAGCGAGTCTGCAGCGGGATTTAGCTTTAAGGTTGAATCGTTGCCAGCCCGGCCCGGCGCAGCGCTTGTAGCAAGGCGAAAGCCTGCATCCGCGGGTGATGCAGCAACTCCGAGAAGTTTATGATGTCTGAGCGAGGTGAGGGTAGCAGCTGCGCGACTGCGTCCAGCGCGATGACGTATGACGGCGCAGTGACGGCCGTCGTCGACCGCGGGGTGCGTGATCGCGCGGCGCGCTCGCTCGGCCGCGCGGGAGTGCTGCTGCCGACATTCGCCAACCTGGCTTGTCCGGCGAGCATTCCCGAAGGGCGACGTACGGCTCTCGGGTCTGTCGACCCGGATGCCCTCGTACCGGCCAACCTGTTTCGCATGCATTGGTACAACGATTGGTCACGAGCCGAAGTTGCCGCCGCTCCCTGCCATCTGGTTTTCCCGCCGGCGTTGACCGGCGTGCGCGCCCCGATCGTCATGGTGCTCGGGTGCTTCTTTCCGATGATCGGCGCGCACAAGGTGTTGGCGGCTTATGGCTGCCTGATCCCCTATCTGGTGACCGGCCGGTTCGATCCGGCATGCCAGAAGGCAGTCTGGCCGTCGACCGGTAATTATTGCCGCGGCGGAATTGCGCTCTCGCGCATCCTCGATTGCCGTGGCATCGCCGTGCTGCCGGCGGGCATGAGCGCCGAGCGCTTCGAGTGGCTCAGCACCCGGGTCGCCCGGCCGCAGGACATCGTCCGCACCCCCGGCTCGGAGAGCAACGTTAAGGAAATCTACGACAAATGCGCCGAGCTGGCGCGCGACCCGGCCAATATCGTCCTCAACCAGTTTGCCGAATTCGGCAACTACGTCGCCCATTGCGCATGCACCGGGCCGGCGCTGGCGGGCGTCTTCGACCTGCTGCTCGCGGCCTGGCCGCGGTTGCGGCTGGCGGCCTTTGTCGCGGCCTCGGGCTCGGCCGGCACCCTCGCGGCCGGCGACTACCTCAAGGAGCGGTACGGCGCCCGTATCGTCGTAGCCGAGGCGAGCGAATGCCCGACCCTGCTGCGCAACGGGTATGGCGAGCACAACATCCAGGGCATCGGCGACAAGCACGTGCCCTTGATCCACAATGTCATGAATACAGATGTTGTCGTCGGCGTGTCGGACCGCAGCACCGACGCACTCGATCTCTTGTTCAACAGCAAAACCGGACTGTCCTATCTGGCGGGGCGCCGCAATATCGACCCGCAGCTACTCGACGGATTGAAGTTCATCGGCCTTTCCGGCATTGCCAACCTGGTCGCGGCGATCAAGACCGCCAAGCGTTTGGAACTGGGTGAGGAGGACATGATCGTCACGGTGGCAACCGATGGTGCTGCACTCTATGGCAGCGAGCGCCGGAAGTACCTGGCGTCGCATTACCCCGACGGCTTCGACGCGGTCGGCGCCGGCGAGGTGTTCGGCCAGCATCTGCTCGGCATCGCCGACAATGATGTGCTCGAATTGACCCACGTCGAGCGCTCGCGCATCTTCAATCTCGGCTACTACACTTGGGTCGAGCAGCAGGGCGTGCCGCTCGAGGCGTTCGAACGGCGCCGTGCCCAGGGGTTTTGGGCTGAGCGGCGGCGAGCGGCACCCGCCTGGGACAGGCTGATCGCCGAGTTCAATGCCGTAGCCGGGTTGGAGGAAGGTTGTTGACGCTCGCCTATGACGAACTCTGCCGCCGCACCCGCGAGCGCGACCGCAGCCTGCGCGAGAAGGTGATGTCGCTCGAAGAAGCGGCGGCATTCGTGCCCGATGGTGCGTCGGTGGGCATTGGCGGCAGCACGATGTCGCGCACGCCGATGGCGATGATCTGGGCGCTGATCCGTGCGGGCCGCAAGGACCTCTTGTGCGCGCGCAGCATCACCTCGAGCGAGGGCGAGCTGTTGTTCGCCTCCGAGGCGAGCCGGCACATCCTGACGAGCTGGTTCAGCCAGGGCATCGTGTGGGGGGTGTCGCGGGTCATGCGCCTCTATACCGAGGCCGGGCGCGCGCGGTTCGAGGAATGGAGCCATATGGCGGTGGGGCTGCGCTTTCGCGCCGGTGCCATGGGCGTGCCGTTTCTGCCTATGCGCTCGATGATGGGCTCGGATCTGATCGGACAATTGCCCGATGCCCGGGTGATCGATTGTCCGTTCACCGGTGAGAAGCTGGTGCTCGTGCCGGCGCTGAACCCGGATGTGGCACTGATCCACGTCCAGCGCTGCGACGCTTACGGCAATGCGCAAATCGACGGGCTGCCGTTTATGGACATCGACCTTGCGATGGCAGCAAATCGGGTGATCTTGACCACCGAGCGCATCGTCTCGAACGATCAAATCCGTCGCGCGCCCGATCAGACCAGAATCCCGTTCCTCGCCGTCGAGGCCGTCGTCGAGGTCCCGTTCGGGTCGGCGCCGCACGAGTGCTATGGCGTTTATGAACCGCTGTTCAGGCATCTCGATTTCTACGCCGCTCAGCTAAGGCGGGATCCTGAGCAGGGTATCGCCGAATACCTCGAGCGCTATGTTTACAGGCCTAAGTCGTGGACCGAATATCTCGACCTGATTGGGCTGGAGGAATTGCTCGACGCAAGCCGCCGCGGGAAGAGCATCTATGACGACTAGCCGATGCAGGTTCCGAGGGCTGTGGAGAGCCCCTCTCCGCCCTTTAGGGGGAGAGGGAGGGGCCCACACCGCAGGTGCGGGAGGGTGAGGTGGGCACTGGCAAGCGCCCTGGAATCCCCCACCTCACCCCGACCCTCTCCGCCCCCAAGGGCGGAGAGGGAGATGATGCTCGCGGCGGAGGCCTGGCCGAAATGAGAGCCGGCATCGGAGCATACACAGCGAGCGAGCTTCTCGCGGTGGTCAGCGCGGGGCTGTTGCGCGACGGGCAGGTCGTCTTCGCCGGCGTCGGCATTCCGCTCCTGGCGGCCACTTTGGCGCAACGGCTGCACGCCCCCGGGCTCACTATTCTCTTCGAGGGCGGCACGGTCGGCGCCTTTGTCGAGCCGGGGAAATTGCCGCCCTCCACCAACGAGCAGCGCTGCACGCGTCGCGCCAACATGGTGCTGGGCAGCACCGACGTATTGCTTCTGCTGCAACGCGGCTATGTCGATGTCGGTTTCATGGGCGGCGCGCAGATCGATCAATACGGTAATCTCAACAGCTCGTTTATCGGCGATCCCGGTCGGTCGGCGACGCGCCTGCCCGGAACCGGCGGCGGCAACGACATCGCCAGCCTGACCCAGATGATCGTGGCGATGAAGCACGAGAAGCGTCGGTTCGTGAACCGGGTCGATTTCGTCACCAGCCCCGGCTTCCTTGCGGGAGAGGACAGCCGTCGAACGGCCGGGTTGACTGCGGACGGCATGTTCCGCGTGGTTACCGATCTCGGGCTCCTCGGCTTCGACGAGCGCTCGCACCGGATGAAACTGCTGGCGCTGCACCCCGGCGTCACTGCCGAGGAGGTGCAGCAGAACACCGGCTTCACGTTGCTGATCGGGGCTGATCTGCTGATCACCGAGCCGCCGACCGAGAACGAGCTGGCCGTCCTGCGCCATCTCGACCCCGAGCGGCTCTACACGGCCTGAGGACCGTCGCGATGACCATTTTTTCGAACACCTTTGGTCTCACGATGCGGAATTTCACGACATATCCGGAGATGCCGGATCCGCGGGCGCTGATCGCCTACGCCGTCGAGGCCGAAGCGCTGGGGTTCGATTCGGTCTGGGTCTGGGACCATATCTTTCTTGGTGTCGATCCGCCTTTCCCGGTGCTCGACTCGCTGACCCTGCTGGCGGCGGTCGCGGCGCGCACGACGCGGATCAAGCTCGGCACCGGGGTGCTGGTGCTGCCGCTGCGCAACCCGGTCGTGCTGGCCAAGGAGCTGTCGAGCCTCGACCTGATCGCCGGCGGGCGGTTGTTGCTCGGTATGGCGTCCGGCTGGTACCGCCGCGAATTCGACGCGGTCGGGGTCCCATTCGAGCAGCGCGGGCGGATCATGGACCGCAACCTCGAGATCCTGCGCCGGCTATGGACCGAGGAACAGGTGGATGGGGAGTATCCGCCGCATCGCTTGCGAGGCTCTAATCTATCCCCAAAACCGTCATCTCCGCCGATCACACTGATTGGCGGCTATGTCGAACGCGTGCTCAAGCGGGCGGCGCTCAATGGCGGCTGGCTGACCTATTTCTACACCCCCGAAAGCTTCGCTAAATCCTGGGCCAAGGTGCGCGACTTTGCCGACGCGACCGGACGTGATCCCGACGAGCTGCTGAACGCCAATCAGCTGCCGATCTATGTCGGCGCCTCGCGCGCGGCGGTCGAAGCGCAGATGATGGAATGGCTCGGCCAGGAATGGGATTACGCCGCGTGGAGCGAATTGACCATGGCTGCAGCGATCTTCGGGACCGTAGACGATTGCGTCGCCCAGCTGCGCGCCCAGCTCGCCGCCGGCGTCCAGAAGCTGATTTTCATCCCCTACAGGTACCAAACAGAGCAGGTCGAGATTATCGCCAGGGAGATCATTCCGCGGTTGAGAGGTAGCCGATGACGCCAGATGATCGGGACGTTCTGCTAATCGTCGATGTCCAGAACGATTTCTGTCCCGGCGGAGCGCTTGCCGTGCCCGAAGGCGATGCGATCGTCCCGGCGGTCAATCGCCTGTCGAGATCCTTCGCCCACGTGATCCTGACCCAGGACTGGCATCCCGCGGGACATGCTTCGTTCGCCAGCTCGCACGCCGGAAAGCGCCCATTCGACGCCATCGAGGTCTCGTATGGCACGCAAATCCTGTGGCCGGATCACTGTGTCCAGGGAACCCGGGGGGCGAGCTTTCACCCAAAGCTCGATGTGCCCCACGCCGAGCTGGTCGTGCGAAAGGGTTCAGGCGCGCGATCGACTCGTACTCGGCCTTCCGAGAGAACGATCGCTTAACGCCGACCGGGCTTGCCGGCTATCTGAGGGAGCGCGGGCTAGAGCGCATTACCATATGCGGACTCGCCACCGATTTCTGCGTCGCCTTTTCGGCGATCGATGGGCGCCAAGCGGGCTTCGCAGTCACCATCGTGACCGCCGCCTGTCGCGGCATCGACATCGACGGCTCGCTGGCGCGGGCGATGCGCTCGATGAGCGACGCCGGGGTGAGCGTCCCCGCCGAGTGAGAGAGTACCGAGTGAGAGAGCGTCCGCCCTCGTCACCCGCGGCGCGGCAGCGAGCGGCGTTCGACCTGGAAGGTTGGCGGCTTTCTCGGCGGCAGGCTGCGATGGGAAAAATCTGCGAACCTGTCACCCTCGCCATCGGCTCGCGGCATCAGCCGGATCGAGTGCTGCGGCGGCCGAGCGGCGCGTGAGGGCTTCTTTGTCGCTGCCGGCCGTTCGCTGATGCGGACGTCGAGGGTAAAGCCATGGATCTTGGTGCCGTTCATCGCCGCGACGGCGAGGTTGGCTGCGCGCTCGGTCGCGATATCGACAAAGCCATAACGCAACCGCTTACCGTTTGCCGGATCGCGAGCGATCGACGCGCGCAATACCATGCCGAAGGAGTCGAAGGTTTCGGCCAGCTCGTCGTCGGTGAACTCGGGCGGCAGGTTCGCAACAAAAACGTTACCGCGGAAACGATCCAATCTCATCCGCCTTCACCTTTGGTGGTTAGATCTGGGGGTTATTGGGAAACATGTCGGGCAACGTCCCCGCAGAAAATGTTCACTTCTGCATTGCTGCATTGCAACATAGGAGCGTTGCGTAATCATCGCGTGGCGTTTCCTGCCCGCTCCGGCTCGGGCAAGAGTGCTTGCATGTGAAACCCCAATCACGAGGTTGTGATCCTGTCCGAGTATGAGCGAGAATTGATGATGATCCCGCGTGAACGCTGCACCTATTCAGCCATTGTCGACAGGCCGCCGCTCAAATTACCGAACAACGCTCGGATCGTTGTTTGGACAATCGTCAATCTCGAGTTCTGGTCCATCTCACGCCCGATGGCCCGGCAGGTGTTGCCGGCGCCGACCGGCGAGGTGCTCTTGCCGGATGTCCCGAACTGGTCCTGGCATGAATACGGCATGCGGGTCGGCGTCTGGCGTTTCTTCGATCTCTTTGCGCGCCTCGGGATTCGCCCGACCCTGTCGATCAACGCCCGTGTGTGCCGCGAATACCGGCGCGTGGCCAGGGCGGCGCGCGATGCCGGGTGGGAGTTCATGGGCCACGCCTGGGAGCAGATGCCGATCCATAAGGTCGAGGATCAGGCGGAGATGATCGCCAAGTCGTTGGAGACGCTTGCCCGTTTCACCGGCACCCCGCCGATCGGCTGGCTCGGCCCGGGTCTGACCCAGACCTACGATACGCCGGACCTCCTGGCTGCTGCCGGCATCAAATATATCGGGGACTGGGTCTATGACGACGAGCCGACCGAAATCAAAACGACGCACGGTCCGCTCGTCACCTTGCCTTATTCGGTCGAGCTCAACGATATCCCGATGATGCTGGTGCAGCATCATGAGTCCGGGTATTTCACCCAGCGCTGCATCGACAGCTTCGAGCGGCTGCACCGCGAGGGAGCCGAGCGGGCGAAAATCATGGCGATTGCGATTCACCCTTATATCAGCGGTCAGCCGCACCGGATCAAATACCTCGAAGCCGTCTATGAGCACATCAGCCGCTATGACGGCGTGCTGCACTGGAACGGAGCCGAGATCCTCGATTGGTATCTGTCGGCCAGAGCAATTGCGTGATTAGCGGAGAGGGCGTCATGCTGCCGTCCGAGCGGCTCGACTATTCGGCGATCGGCCAACGGCCCAAGCTCGCGCTGCCGGACGAGGCGCGCCTCGCGGTCTGGGTCATCGTCAATGTCGAGGAGTGGGATCCCACCCTGGCGATGCCGCGCACGGTGATAACGCCGCCCGCGGGTGGTGCCCCGATGCCCGACATTCCGAACTGGGCGTGGCACGAATACGGCAACCGGGTCGGCTTTTGGCGTATGCTCGAGGTGCTCGACCATTTCCGCATCCGCGCGGTGCTCGCGATCAACGGCTCGGCGATCGCCCGCTACGAGCCGATCGCCCGGGCCGCGCACGAGCGCGGGTGGGAGTTCATCGGCCACGGCTTCACCCAGCAGAGCATGCAGAAGGTCGCCGACGAGCGTGACGACATCCGCAAGACCGCGGCGGCGATCAAGGACTTCACCGGCAGGCATCCGCGCGGCTGGCTCGGTCCCGGTCTGACCGAAACCTGGGAGACTCCCGACCTATTGGTCGAAGAAGGGTTCGAATATGTCTGCGACTGGGTGCTCGACGACCAGCCTGTGGTGCTGAAGACCCGCACCAAGCCGATCGTCAACATCCCCTACACGCAGGAATGCAACGACGTGGCGATGATGCTGATCCAGCATCACAAGGCCAGCGAATACTACGATCGGGCGATCGATCAGTTCGAGCAGCTTTATGCCGATGCAGCCCAGTCGGCGCGGATCATGGCGCTGGTGGTGCACCCCTACATCATGGGCGCACCGCACCGGCTGAAATACCTGCGCAATGTGCTTTCCCGCATCCGCGACCATAGCGGCGTGCTGTTCTGGACCGGCGAAGAAATCCTCGACTGGTTTCTGGCGCAGTGCGGCAACGGTTAATTCACCGGACACGGTTTTTGCCGGAATGCACACGGCTACCTTCGCTCGGCCTTGCTAAGGTCTAGGCAGCGGCTGCCAGCGCTTTCACACGCTCCACGAGATCGGGGTCGCCGAGAGCGCTTCGCGGTTTGAGGAGGTGCAGCACTTCAACCAACAGTTTGTGGACCGCGGGATCTTCGGCGGCGATGCGGTTCAGTGCTTCGGAGAATGCAAGCCTCTCTTCCAGATCCTCCGGGCGCTCTCCCTCCGTCTTGGCATCGGCGAGATCGGGCACGGCGGCCAGTGCCCACGGGGTCTCGATCAGCTGGGCCGCCTCGGAGAGGAAGGCCGGAGTAAGCCCGATCAGCGTGCCCCGGTCGCTGGCACACCTCTGGAGTAGCCCGTGGAGCAGGCGGGCTTCTTGGGCGGCTACACTCATGCCCTGGCCGTGGACTGGGTTGAAGCGGCATAGCGAATCGCCGAACGGCAACAACCCGCGAGGGAATTCTTCGACCCGCTCGAAATGCCGCCAGGTGCTGGCTGGAAACCCGAAGCGGGCGATGTTGCCGAGTTGCCCGGCCCTCTTGATGGCATTGTAGATCGTCGGGGTACGCAGCTGTTGTGCATAGGCAAGAAAGCCGCCGGCATCGTCTGGCGGCTTCTCGCCGTGGCGTCCCACGAGGGTGACGATCCAGCGGTTCCCTTCCAGCGGCAGCATTATGCCGCCGAGGCCTCCCTGAGCCGGCGCGTCGAACGTTATTACGCCAGTCCAGTCGCCGGGCGCATCGTCCGGGATGGAGAAGACCCCCGTGGCATAGGTGATGTCGACTCCGATAATGGTCTCTTCGGGTGGTGCCCGGCCGATCGATTTGAGGAAGGCGGAGGCGAGATTGCCGCGCCCCGAAGCCTCGACAATCAGGTCAGCCGTGAGGGTTTCGCTGCGCCCTTGGCCGCTCTCGAAACGGATTGCGGAAACCGATGCGCCGTCGTCCGAGGCCACGAGGTCGCGAGCGCGGCAATGCTCGCGGATCAGAATGTTGGCGTATTGCTCCACGCGCTGTCGCACGGCGAACTCGACCAGCGGCCGGGACATCGCATGAAAGGTCAAATCGAGATCGCGTTGGGGAAAGGGATCAAAGCCGGGTATCTCGAAGCGGAGGTCTAGACCGACCTTCAGCGGCACCGCTCCATCGCTGACAAGATCCTGTTCGAAACCAGGGAACAGATCACCAAGCGCCTGTTGGCCGCCGCGGAGAAGAGCATGGGTGTGCCACGCCTGGGGTGTTCCCGTGCGGTGGGCGGCGTTGGGCGGCAGGGCGTCGCGCTCCAGCACGACGACTTGTTCGAAACAGTCGGCAAGGACCCGCGCCGCGGGCAGGCCTGCCATTCCGGCGCCGACCACGATGGCCCGCTTGGCGATCGGTGTGGACGTCATCAACGCCTCCGTTGAACCTTCTTCTGCGATCCCTAAAGCGACCACTTATACGAAGGCCGACCAGCCGCGCCAGAGCGTGATAACTCCGGCTAGCAGCGGCCGAGTGTGAAGCAGCTCACACCGGGAGTGCGCTGCCACCGATGCTTGATGAAGCGCTTTGCGCGACAAAGCAGCCTCGAACGGTCGGGCGCTCAGCCGCCGAGACTCATCAAGCCGCCGCGGTGATTCGCTCCTTACCGACAGGATGCCTCGCTCAACGCCAACCGTCATCCGCTCAAGGCCGCGGGATCAAAGGCCGGCACTATCCCATGATATGGAGGTAGTCGGATCGCTCGACGCATCATATTGTAGAGGGCATTCCTCGAGGGGGGAGGTTGATGTCATCGACTATCGCACAGCGGTGGGCTCTCAAGGAGGCTCGGCGCCGAAAGGTCCTTGCGAAGCAGCGTCGGCAAGAGGGTAGCAAGGCGAGGGAGGAAGCGGTCGACCGGGTGCGCCAATGGGCGAGAGGGCCGATACATTCCTGCCTGATCCAGGGAGGCCTCTTTGACTGCGGCCTCGGGATGGTCGTGCTGGCCCGCAAAATCGGCATCGGCGAATTGGCTACGGCTGTCTTCCTGGTCGACGTCTTTTGCCTGGGGATCAAGGACGCCCTGATCCATTGTATCGGCCGGGAGGAGTTCGCCGACTTCATCGACAGCGTGGGTCTCGCCGCGCCATTGGCGCCGGTCGATCCGAGCTATGCGCGAAAGCTGCTGCGCGAGGCCTCCGGCTATGCCCAATCGCTCGGCTTCAGGCCGCATCGAGACTTCACTGAGGCCGAAACCCTGTTCGGCGACGTCGACACCGATGACTGCGACACCGTCTTCCGGTTCGGCCGCGAGGGCAAGCCATGCTACATTCCCGGCCCGAACCAGTCGCAGGGCGAGATCCGCAAGACGGTGCAGCAGCTTCGCAACCGGCTCGGCGACGGCGGCTTTACTTATATCGTCCCGGCCGATGAGCTCGAGTTCGCCGACGACGACCTTTGGGATCAAATCTTGGCGGACGAAGAGTTGCCGGAAGAAATCCCGTTCTGAACGGGTCGCGCGCGAGCCGGCTCGGCGGTTGCTCGCTTGCGTCCGTACTTCAGCGATCCAATTTGCCTCGAGTGATCACCGGCGAAGGGTCCGATGTGAGACGCTACGATCCCCTTGAAGCGCCCGAGCCGGAGGCGTGGCTGGCACTGGACGAGGCGGAGCGTATCCGGCTCGCAGAGCGCTATCATCGACGGGCGCGCATCCGGGTGCCGAGCATCAAGGCGCACGCCGCAATGCACGTCGTCGTCGAAAATCAAATCGCGCTCGGCGCTGAAATCCCGGTCCGGGCTACGCTCGATCGCCTGATGGCAGAGGGCCTCGACCGGCACGAGGCGATTCATGCGATCAGCCTCGTGCTGAGCGAGCATATGTATGATCTCCTTCAAGCGCGCGCGGCCGAACCCCCCAGCATCGAGAGCTATTACGCGGCTCTAGGGCGCCTCACCGCCGATTATTGGCGCCACTCGGGCTGACCGCCGCTTTCGGGTGCGCGCACTCGGGGAGGACGTTGTCTGGCGCGTCGCGGCTCAAAACCAGCGCGCCTTGTCGACGAGGTTGCGCAGCGGCTGGCCGGCGAGGAAACGGCGGCAATTGTCGAGGATGATCTCGTAGCGCCGCTCGTCGAGATAGGGGCCGTAGCCGGCGGTATGCGGCGTCAGCAGCACGCCCGGCAAAGTCCACAGCTTGTGGTCGGCGGGCAGCGGCTCCTGCTCGAAGACGTCGAGACCGGCGCCGGCGATCTCGCCCGCCTCGAGTGCTGCGGCAAGGTCGTCGAGCCGGGTCGTCAAGCCGCGTCCGATATTGATGAAGAAGGCGGTCTTCTTCATCTCCTGAAACCGTGCGCGGTTCATGAAGCCTTCGGTTTCCGGCGTGTGAGGCACGGTCAGGATCACGAAATCGGCCTGAGGCAGCAGCGCGTCGAGCTCGTCGCCACGGTGCAGCTCGGCCACTCCCGGAGGTGCCTCGCGGCGGCGCTCGTCGACGCCGATCACCCGCATGCCGAAAGCTGCGGCAAGCCGGGCGATCTCGCTGCCGATGCCGCCGACCCCGACGACGAGCGCGGTCGCCTCGGGCAGGTGAACGACCCCGGTATTCTGCGGCAATTTCTTCCACTCGCGCCTCAGCTGCTGCGGGATGTAGCGATGCAGCCCGCGGGCAAAGGCGAGCACGAACGCCATCACATGCGCACCGATGTGGTCGTTGTAGATTTCCCGGAAATTGGTGATCGCCAGCGGGTGGGCGATCAGCTCGGGATAATAGTAGCCGGCGGGCGGCGCCGCCTGCGGGGCCTGCAGCCAGCGCAGCCGCGTCGCGCGCGGCAAAAGATCCGGTGGGATCGTGCCGAAAGCGGCATCGGCATGGGCGATGACCCCCGCCGCTTGCGTATGGTTCTCGGCAACGACGACCTTGAGCTCGGGCAGCGCGGCGGCGAGGCGGGCGCCCCATTCGCGCGTCTTCTCCGTCTGCGGCGGCAACATCACAAATTCGGTCGGCATGGCGATGCCCTCCCGGCTGGCACAGGTCGTGCGAGACAAGCTAGCACGGGCAAGGTGGAAAGGAAGACGGCGACGCGATAGGGTTTCGCCACAACAGCGCAAGAGGGACCGACCAATGGCGACAAGCACATCGGGGATCAACAGAAAGAAATTGCTGCTGCCGACGACGATGTCAAAGGCCGGCTGGGCGCTCGTCGAGGCCCGTGACGATGTCGAGGGCGTCTCCTTTGTGCCGACCGTACCCAAGGCAGAATTGCATCGCCTGCTGGAAGACATCGCCGGGGTGGCGCTCGGCGTCCAGCCGTTCAGCGATCCCGAGCTCGACGCCGCCCCCGAGCTTGAAGTCGTTTCGCGCATCGGTGTCGGCTACGACGCGGTCGACGTGCCGGCGCTGACCCGCCGCAAGATCCCGCTGATGATCGGCGGCACCGCCAATTCGGTCTCTGTCGCCGAGGCCGGGGTGTTCCTGATCATGTCGTTGGCGCGACGCGGTGCCGCGATGGATAGGCTCGTGCGCGAAGGGCGCTGGCACGACCGCTACAAGGAGATGCCGGTCGACCTCTACGGCAAGACGGTATTGATCATCGGCTTCGGCAAGATCGGCACGCGTGCGGCCAAGCGCTACGCCGCCATGGAGATGAACGTGCTGGTCTACGATCCGTATACTTATTCTGCGACAATCCACGGCTTGGGCTACGAGCCGGTGCAGGATCTCAACGCAGCCGTGGCGCGCGCCGATTTCATCACGGTTCACTGCCCGAAAACGCCGGAGACCGTTGGCCTCTTCGATGCCGCGCGGCTGTCTCACATGAAGCGCACCGCCTTCATCGTCAACACCGCGCGCGGCGGCATCATCGACGAAAAGGCACTCTACGACGCGCTGAAGGCGAACCGCATCGCCGGTGCGGCACTCGACGTCTTCGACCAGGAGCCGACCCCGCAGGACAACCCGCTCTTGACCCTGCCGAACTTCATTGCCGCACCGCATGTCGCCGGCGTCACCCGCGAGGCCGTCGACCGCATGGGCGTCGCCGCGGTCGAGAACATCTTGAGCGTGCTCGACGGCAAGCCGATCCGCGACAACGTCGTCAACAAGGAAGTCTTGGACTGAAGCAGGCAAGGGAGCGAACGCGGACTGCGCGCCGGTTGCGGCGGGATGCGACGGAAGCCGAGATAATATTGTGGGCTGGCGCTGCGCGAGCTGTCGACGGAGCACCGCTTTCGACGGCAGCATCCGATTGGTCGCTTCGTCGTTGACTTTGCTTGTCCCGGTCGCAAACTCGCGATTGAACTCGACGGCGGCCAGCACGCGCTGCGGGAGGAAGAAGACGCAGCTCGCGCTCGAGAGATCGATGTTGTCCTCATCCCCGGTCCATCCGGCGTCCTCGATCGGGCTGATGATGTCGCCGCATATTCTGATGCTTCCGGCCATACGACCAAAGAGGCCTATCGGCTCCTGATCCTCCACCGGTACCAGCTTGGCGACCGGTTTGCCCCGCTTGGTGATGACGATCGGCCGCCGTTCGCGCGCGACCTCGTCCATCAGGCGCAGGCAGCTGGCCTTGAAATCCGCCGCGGCGACGTGCTTATCGTCCATTAAGACCGACCTCTAGTCATCTAGAGATGACCATATATTCCGGGCGCTGCCGGACCGACAAGAAGAGAGCGCCGCAGACCGATCGCGATTGACAGCGCAACAGCTCCGCCGCCAGGCTGGCGCGCGCGAGAGCATAAGGATCAGAGCCATGCCGATCATCAATCGGATCGCCGATTTTCATCGGGAGATGACCGGGTGGCGGCAGCGCATTCACGCTAATCCGGAGACTGCCTTCGAGGAGCACAACACCGCGGAGCTGGTGGCTGGGCTTCTCGAGTCCTTCGGGATCTCAGTCGAACGCGGGGTCGCGCGTACCGGGGTGATCGGCACCCTGGAGGGATCGGCGGCGAGCAGCCGCGCGGTGGCGTTGCGCGCCGATATGGATGCTCTGCACATCGAAGAACTCAACGACTTCGCGTATGCCTCGCAGAGTCCGGGCCGTATGCATGCATGCGGTCACGACGGCCACACCGCAATGCTGCTGGGGGCTGCCAAACATCTGGCCGAGACAAGAAACTTCGCCGGGACGATTTATTTGATCTTTCAGCCCGCCGAGGAAAATGAAGGCGGCGCGCGATTGATGATCGAGGAGGCGGTTCTTGAGAAATATCCCGTCGATGCCGTCTACGGGATGCACAACTGGCCGGGACTGCCGGTTGGGCGGTTCGCCATTCAGCCCGGCCCGATGATGGCTGCCTTCGACATTTTCGAGATCGAGATCAGGGGCCGCGGTGCACATGCAGCGATGCCGCATCTCGCGGTCGATCCGATTGTCGCCGCCGCGCAAGTCGTGAACAGTCTGCAGACCATCACCAGCCGCAATGTGCACCCGCTCGAGGGTGCGGTCGTCAGCGTCACCCAGATCCATGGCGGCGACACCTGGAACGTCATTCCGGAAACCGTCGTGCTGCGCGGCACGACGCGCGCGTTCAGCCCGACAGTCCGCGACCAGATCGAGCCCGCGATCGGCCGCATCGCCGATGGCGTGTGCCGCGCCTGCGGGGCGGAAATGCAGCTGCGCTATGAGCGGCGCTATCCGCCGACGGTCAATTCCGGGGCGGAAACCGAGATCGCCGCTGCCGCGGCGACGGCGCTCGTCGGCGCGAGCAACGTCAAACGCGACATGCTGCCGAGCATGGCAGCCGAAGATTTTGCCTGTTTCCTTGAAAAGAAACCCGGGGCCTATATCTGGATCGGCAATGGCGACGCGGGGAGCAGCGCCATGCTGCACAACCCGCATTACGATTTCAACGACGCCATATTGCCCTTGGGGGCGAGCTATTGGGTCCGCCTCGCCGAAGCGGTGCTGGCGAAGGAACACGCGCCGGCCGGATAGTTATAGGCGCCTTTTATCCTTCCGGTGCCGGAGAACCTCAGGCGGCGATGGCCGTCAGGTGGCCGCGGCCGGCGTAGTCGAGGATGCGCCGGTCGCGGGTCATCAGGGTGGCATTCGCCACCCTAGCCGTGGCGACGATCAGCCGGTCAGCCGGGTCGCGATGAAATTCTTGGGGTAGCGAGTACGCCTCCACTGCGATTTGCGGCAGCAGCGGCTCAATTGACAGGCCCGGGGCGGATACGGCTTCCGCTAGCCATTGCGCCAGCGGCCGGCCCAGCGTAACGCGGCCACGTGACGCCAAGAGTGCAGCCTCCCAAAGCGATATCGCCGCGATCCTGAGCTGACCCGAGTCGGCGGCGCGGTTGATCGCCTGCCGTCCGGTAACCGCCAACTCGGCGTTTGCCAGCATGAACCAGATCCACACATGCGTGTCCAACAACAGCACGTGCGGTTCAGACGTTCTCCTCATCGCCAGTCCACCCCGCGTCCTCGATTGGACCGATGATGTCGCCGCAAATCTTGGCCGTTCCCGCCATGTAACCAAAGAGGTCGATCGGTTTCTGCTCCTCCACCGGCACCAGCTTGGCGACCGGCTTTCCCCGCTTTGTGATGACGATCGGCCTCCGCTCCCGAGCCACCTCGTCCATCAGGCGCAGACAATTGGCCTTGAACTCAGTGGCGGCAACGTGCCTATTGTCCATATTCTTCTACCCAGGGGTTATCTTGATCTGACCATATGGACTCGGCCTGCACTCCGCACAAGGCCGGCGGTGTTGCCAGGATGGGTCGCCTACCCGATGGTCACGCTCTGGTCCGAGTAGTTGATGCGGATCGAGTAGCAGCCTTCGTTGACCGTCCATCGGCGGATCGTATAGCTGCGCAAGCCCGCTTCGTGGAGCGGGTCGGAATCGGCGATCCTCTTGGCAGCTTCGAACGACTCGGCGCGGATGACGATCAACCCGCCGGCGGCGCTGCCATCCTCGTTGACCATGGGACCGGCGCCGAACATGATCCCGGCTTTCTCGAGCTTTACTTGGTGCTCCAGGTGAGCCGGCAATAACGCCATGATCTGCTCGCGCGACGCCACCGGCGTCGTGTGAACCACATAGAGTTGTTTGCCGAGCATCCTCTGGGTCATTTGCTGCACGCTTTCCGTCACGTCCGGCATTTCCGCTCCTTTGCGGGTTTCGGTGTTGAACGAGCCGCCGCGTCTACAAATTGCGAAAGGATCGACTTACAAGTTCACTACCCCGGCGAAGGCCGGTGCCCATCGACGGGCCGTCATCGAGCGGCTGATAGGCTTGGATAGAGGTCCCGCCATGTAGCGTTCCGTACGATTTGCTCGCGAGGGGGTAGACGCAGAGCACCGCGCCATGGCTGCCACGGGTCCCGGCCTGCGCCGGGAAAGCAAAGAAAAACGAATGCCGCGTCAACCCGTCGAGCGCGGCGCACGCTTCCGCGATCCAACCCGTAGCGCTCATTTCCTCAAAGGCGCTGCTCGATCAGTCACGCAGCGTCGACGAGGTCGATCTTGATTTTTTTCCCGACTAGGCGGGCGGCGCGCATCAGGCTCTTCAAAGTGACGGAGTCGCTCTCCGGGTCGAGGAGCCGATCGAGCTGCGACCGGGAGGTCCCCAGCAGAGCAGCCGTCGTCTTCTTGCTAAGCCCGCGTTCCTCCATCGTTTTTTGAAGCTGCCAGGAGATGACTGCTTTTACGGCGTGCTCGGTGGTTTCCTCGAGAATCCCTTCCTCCTCCAACCAGGATTCAAACGTTGCTCCAAGAGGCTCATGCTCCTTTGTTTCAGTCATGCTTGATCCTTCCTCTTAAATCAGCCAACCGTGTCTTCGTCGTCTGAAGCTCCCGTTGTGGAGTCCTCTGGGACTTCTTTATGAAGCCATGGAGCAGCACCGCGTTGCCCCGCTCTACGGAAACAGCACGCGAGCGATCCGGCCACCGCCGAGGTTGGTGCGAACCTCGAAGAGCCCATCGCCCAACGGACGGCAGGTCGGCATACCTATCGGCCAACCAAACTCGACAGTTCGGACATCGTCACCGATTGCCTTGCGGTCTCCCGCACTTAAGCCCCGCAGCCAATCGCGGACAGGCTGCGCTCCGGCACGGGTTTGATAGAAGGCGGCTGGCAGCCTCTTCACACTTCCCGATGTACCAAAAATGGTTCGGTTGGGCAAGCCGCATGGGAATTGACGGCATCGAGCAAATCCTCAGCATGCTCGACACAAGGCAATTCAACAACGCGATGCTCGATCGAGTGGCAGAGCCTCCCTGTGACCGTTATGCACGGGCTTGACCTGCGCAGCTGAGCTCCGTCGAGCGGGTAACGGCTGTGAGGTTAGCGTCAACCGAGGGCGGCGCGCGCCTCGGCGATCCACCCCGAAGCACCCATCTCCTCGAAGAGGGCGAGGGCGCGCTCGATCATCGCGCGATCCTCTTGCGCATTGTCGCCTCTCCGGAAACGGCCGTAGGCGAGCAGCGTCTGAGCCAGCTCGGGAGGGGATTGGATTTCCTCCAACACCTCGATGCTGCGGCAGAACGCGGCGTTGGCCTCGGCCCGGTTGCCGATGGCCTCGTGGACTTGCCCGAGGACCCGGCGGGTCGCGCCTTGCTCGAGACCGAGCCGATACTGCTCGGCAAACTCCAGCGCCATGTTGGCCGCATTTAGAGCTTGGCTAATGTCGCCGACAGCAAGGTGGAGCTGAGCCAAGGCGATCTTCGAGAATGCGACACCGTGCACGGAGCCAGCCGCGCCGGCTGCGCTGAAAGCGCGAAGCGGAACTTCTTTGAACACCCGATCGAGAATCCGTTTGGCGTCATTGGGTTTCCCGAGCTTCAGGAAGGCAATAGCCAACCAGGCGGATGAACAAAGAACCGCGTTCCATTCTCAAATCTCCCAGGCCGCCGGCAACGCCTCCTCCGCGACCTGGACTACCGCGTTCCAATCCCCTCGGTACATGTGGGGTTCGGCTTCCATGCCGCGGAGCGCCCGCAACCGCGCGTCATCCAGCGCATCACCGGCCTCATATGCGCGTCTGGCGTATACGAGCAACTCGTCCAGCCGCCCGGCGCGACAGCCGTAGCACCGGCCGCCGTAAGTCATGACGATGGCTTGCTGCAAGCGCTCCCCCTGGGCGCCGAGAAGGTCGATTACCCGAGCCGTGTGTCCGAGGAACTCCTCGAACCGACCGTGCTTGCCGAGATACTGGCCGTACCGGTGGGCCGGGTCCGCCAGCGCCGGGGCATTGCCCGAGGTCTCGGCGCGTGCAAGCGCGTCCACCAGAAGGGCCTCGTCATCCCAAGAATAGCCCTTGCTCGCCTGCAGCCTCACCGCCGCTGCGGCGTTGCCGTCCGATATTGCATTTTCGAACGCTCGATCGATGTGCCGCAACATGCGCCCTTGCGCGCCCTCGTCGGGCATGCAACCTGGCAGATTGATGAGTGTCAGGATGACTTCCGCATGGACTTGGTTCCGCTCCACGTTGCCCGGCAGCCGCTCGAACAGATCCAGCGCTTGCCAGTAACGGCTGATCGCTTCGGGACGAGCATAAATTTTCCCGGCTTGCTCGGCTGCCTGCAACGTGTAGCTCAGTGCCCTTTCCCAGTCCTCGGCCGCACACCAATGATGAGCCAGTAATCCGGCGCGCTCTGCTGCCGAGGCCGTCTGATCCAAAGGGCTGGCGGACCTCTGTTCGAGCGCCGTCGCGATCCTGGCATGGAGCTCCTGGCGCCGGCCCCGCAGTAAAGCGCCATAGGCGGCATCCTGGACGAGAGCGTGTTTGAAGACGAAAGATGATTGGGCCAAGCCACCACGGCGGAAAATCAGCCCGGCCTCGACCAGCCGGTCGATCGCGTCGCGGAGCTCGCCCTCGGGCCGGCGTGCGACTGCCGCCAGTAGCGCGTAAGAGAATTCACGGCCGATCGCCGCACCGATCTGCGCCACTTCCTTGACCGGCGCGAGCCGATCAAGGCGAGCCATCAGCGAGTCTTGTAGGCTGGAAGGGATTGCTAGCGGCGGCAATAAATCATCGAGCGCGTAGTGCCCGTCCTCCTCCCGCAGCAAGCCGCCTTCTAGCAGGGTCTTTGTCAGCTCTTCGATGAAAAGCGGGATGCCGTCGGTGCGCTCGACGATCCGATCTAGGATCTCCGCTGGCAGCGTCTTGCCGCCGGCCAGGCTCTCGACCAATGCCGTCGTATCGCGCTGACCCAGTCGACTCAATGTCAGTGCGGTGACCTGCGCCTGGCCGGTCCAGGGCGGCTGGAACTCGGGCCGGAAGGTAATCACCATCAGCGCCGAAAGGTGAGGCGCCCGTTCGGCGATGCGCTCCAACAATTCGAGCGAGGTCGAGTCGATCCAATGGGCGTCTTCGCAGACGAGCAGAACCGGCTGTCGGCGCGCCAGTCCGTCGAGTTGCCGGACCAGGGCCGCAAGGATCAGCTCACGCTTTTGCCGCGGATCGGTTGGTGGGGGCGTTGCCGTAGGCAACCCTAGCAGGTCGGCAAACCCGGCCGCTGTCTCCAGCGCATTGTCGTCCGATCGCGACAGCAGCGCTGCAAGTTTATCGACTTTCGTCGCCGGCCCATCCTCGCGGTCAAAGCCCGCGGCATGCTCGAGTTGGGCGACAAATGGATACAGCGCACTGTCGCGATGGTGCGCTGAGCAAAAATAGCGCAGCCTGGTGTGCGGTTCACCGGCCAGTCGCTCCTGCAAGGCGGCGGTGAGCCGCGACTTGCCGATGCCGGCCTCACCGGAGATCAGCACGATTTGCCCTTCGCCCTCTTTGGCGCGCTCCCAGCGACGCAGCAGAAGCTCGATTTCGCCATCGCGGCCGACCAGCGGCGTCAGCGACGCCGACCGCAATGCCTCAAAACGACTCTCGACCGCGCTCCGGCGCAGCACTTGCCAGACCGGCACCGGTGCCTCCAACCCCTTGACCTCGGCAGTGCCGAGATCGCGGTACTCGAAGAGCTCGCCGAGCAGTCGCCGTGTGGCCTCGGAAATGATCACCCCATTCGCCGGCGCCATCTCTTGCAGACGGGCGGCCAGGTTCGGCGTCTCGGAGAGGGTGTCGCCGGCGCCGATCAGGTCGCCGACGACGACGAGCCCGGTGGCGATGCCGATCCGGCTCGCCAACGTGCCCGCGCCGCTTTCCAGCCGGCCGATGCGCTCGACGAGCGCCAACCCGGCGCGCACCGCCCGCTCGGCGTCGTCTTCATGCGCTCGCGGATAGCCGAAATAAACGAGCACGCCATCGCCCATGTATTTGGCGACGTAGCCGTCGAACCCGGCGACCACCTCAGCGACGGTCGCGTGATAGGCGCCCAGCACCTCGCGGAGATCCTCCGGATCGAGGCGGGAGGAAAGCGCGGTCGAGCCGGCCAAATCGCAAAACATCACCGTCAGCTGGCGACGCTCGGCACCGGTCTCGATCCTTGGAGCAGCAAATGTCGGCACAGTGTCGGCCGGCAGTGCCTTAATGGCGTCCAGCAGACGCCGGCGATGGCCGAGCGAGGCAATGCCGAGTTCCTTCAGATCCTCGGCCGTCAGGCTCCGAAGTACATCGCCGTCGATGTCGTTCTCGCGAAACGCCGGCTCGTATTGTTCGAGGCCCTGCTCCCGCAACCAACCCGCGATCTCCATGTGAGTCTCCGCCCGAGCGAGCGCCTCCCCTGGCACCGGCGTCGTCGCCCGATCCAGCGGAAACTATACTCTCAGCCGCTGATCAAAGGTGGGAATACAACGTGCCCGGTCGCCGAGGGCCGACAACGCCGAGCCTCGCCTTAGATTCTAGCCCCGAGAATCGTAGACAAAAAGAGTTCAACAGTCGGACGCTAAGGTCAGGCGGCGAGGAGATCGACGATCTGTTGAATAGCTTTATCGGCGCGGTGGTAGGCGGCTTCGAGCTTGCTGGCCGGCTGGTGATGAGGGTCGGGGCGGTGGTGGAAGCGGCTGTTGGCGAGTGGGCCGCAGAGTCGTTTGTGGAAGAACAGGAAGAGCAGCGCAACCTGAACCCCCTTGGGGGTGAGACGGTAGGCGTAGCGGGAGCCGTCGCGCTGCAGCAGACCGTGGCCTTTGAGCTTGCGCAGGTCGTAGCGAAGTTGGTTGAGGCCGTAGGCGCGGTCGGAGAGGTGGAAAGTGGTGAGAACGGCGTGGTGGATTTGCTTGGCGGTCCAGCCGCCGACGTGGCTGCCGCCATGGAGCAGCACTTCGAGCAGGCGGATGACGCGCGGGTCGTGGATCTTGATCCCCGGATAGCGGACCGCGCCAATGGTGATCGGCAGGGCGAGGCGCTGCAGCAGCGGAAAGTCGACGTGGACGTTGAGCCATTGCGCCTGGAAACCGGCGAAGCGGCCGGTGATGGTTTGGAAGCGCTCGCGAACGGCATCGAGATGGTCCAGTCCCTTCTTAAGACGGAAGTCGGCGAGGTTGTTGGAGACCAGTTCGTTGCGCAAGAAGGTGGAGAACTTTTCGTACTGCTTGAGGAAGGCGTTCTTGAAGTAGGCGCGGAAGACATGATGGCCATGCTCGATGCGATCGATGACGGTGGCCAGCTTGCCGCGCATCCTGCGGTTCAGGCGAGTGCCGAAGATGTCGGTGATCTTGTCGCCGGTTAACCGCCACAGGCCGAGTTCGCAGCTGCGTTCGAAGAGTTTGTGGATGGGAAAGTTGCGCTTGAAGATGAAGTTGCGGCAATACTCAATCTGGGCGATCGCGTAAAAGCGCGAGAGATTGAGCTGCTTGCGCTCCTTGGCGGAGAACTTCGGTCCCAGGATCAGGGTCCAGTAGTCGAGCTGTTGGCGGATGATTTGCGGGCTGAGTTTGTCGGCGGCGGCTTGCAGCGCGGCGACGTCGTCGACGGCGAGGAAGGCGTTGTCGGTCTTGCGGAAGCCGATCTGCGCGCGCGTCAGCTCCTGCTCGATGAAGCTATGGCCGTTGAGGTAGTAGGTGGTCTGGAACGGGAAAAACGAGGCGACCCGCATCACCATTGGGCCCAGGGTTTCGTCGCGGAGGTAGAAGTAATAGTGCGTGAAGCGGCTGCGTTGGCGGGCGAGGATGCGGTAATTTGGATCCTTGGTGGCGTATTTGGGGACGCTGATGCGAAAGCTCGGCCCCTGCTCCATGCTCTTGAAGATGAAGTAGACGCCGTAGGCGTTGTCCCTGGCCATGCGGCGTTGCCAGGGCAGGACATGGTCTTCCTTGCGCACGCCTTTCTCGGCCCATTCGATCGGCAGCCGATGATTGCGGGCGAAGGCTTCCACCCAGTTCTGGTAGTCGGCGGTGCGCTGGCTCAGGATCTCCTTGCCGACGACCGGTACGCCGACCACCTGACGGAAAAAGTGCACGACCTGCTCGGGCCGCGAGAGCCCGCTGAGGTAGCCGTAAATGACAATGCGGTCGAAGCAGTGGTAGACAAAGGCCAGCAGATCGCCGAACAGCTGGGTGAACAATTCCATGGCAATCCCCTCCAGGCCCGCTCGGGGTCGAAAACCCATCAGGCGTCGACCAGGCAAGCGGATTGTGGAGGGCAAGAGTTTTCGTCTGGCCGATGAGGTGCGCTATATCCAGCGCCGGGCAGCCGATCATGACGGCCGCATCGTTACCGTGGGTCAGCTGGTCCTGTTCTCCACCGAAACCGGCGATGCCTGGCTGCTCGACCCCGCCGATCGGCTCGCGGCAAGGCTGGCTCGAGACGGGGAGAGCGAACCGATCCACATCGAAGAAACCGATACCACGTTCGCCATCGGTTGGAAGGGCCGCTATCGCATCGACGGACCGGCTTTCGTCTACTCCGATCACGATACCGGCCGCGTCGCCACCATCCTCGGCTACCCGACCGATAAGCTCAACCAGATCTCTTGATCGGAAAATTTCAAATATTTTTGGCTAGATTTCAACGGCGTCTTAATGCCGTTGGGTGCCAGCTACCGGGTGCCCTCGCCGGATCGTCGCCTCACCCCAGCCCTCTCCGCCCCCGGGGCGGAGAGGGAGACGAGGCAGAGACTCTGGGGATTATCCACCGGCAACACGGCTCGCAATATTGCCATTTTCGTATGTTAGCAGACTGGTTGCCGCTCTGGCCGAGCCGGTAGGGATTTCAACTTTCCCGTGAACTTTGCTGCAGATTTGCGCTAGACTTGGCAGCTGTTAATTTTTTGAACAACGGTGGGTTGTGTCGGCGACTGGGCGACGGCGCTTGACACTCGCCGGCTTAGCTGGCGGGATCGGCCATCATTGTCGCGGAAACCGAGGAGGATCAGATGGCGCGGCCCAATGGAGTGCGGGAGGCCTGGCAGCAGGGCAGGGCGGTCATCAACAGCTGGCTGGGGATCCCGAGCAGCTTTTCGGCCGAGGTCATGGCCGGCATGGGGTGGGAACTCGCTGGTTGTCGACATGCAGCACGGCATGATCGATTACCAGATGATGGTGACGATGCTGCAGGGCATCTCGACGACGAATGTAACGCCCTTGGTGCGGGTGCCGTGGAACGACCCGGCGCACATCCAGAAGGCGCTCGACGCCGGCGCCTATGGCATCGTCTGCCCGATGATCAACAACCGCGCAGAGGCCGAGAAATTTGTCGGCTCGATGCGCTATGCGCCGCTCGGCTATCGCAGCTCGGGGCCGATCCGCGCATCGCTTTATGGCGGAGCGGACTACCACGCCAAGGCCAACGACATCGTCGTCGCCTTGGGCATGATCGAGACCCAGGAGGCGCTTGACAATCTCGATGCGATCCTGTCGACGCCGGGCCTCGACGCGATCTATGTCGGCCCGTCGGATCTGTCGATCTCGCTCGGCTACGCGCCGGGCGGCGACAAGCCCGACGAATGGATGATGGCTGCGCTGAAAAAGGTGCTCGACGGCTGCAAGCGGCACAAGGTACAGCCCGGCATCCACTGCGGCGCTCCGGCTTACGCCAAAAAGATGATCGAGATGGGCTTCACCTTCGTCACGGTCGGCGGCGACAACCGCTTCATGACCTTGGGCGGGCAGGCGGCGATCGCCGAGATGAAGGACGCGCCCCGGCCGGGCGCCGGCAGCAGCCCCTACTAGGGGTCGAGCTCGGGGTAGTGCCGGAAGATCCCGTCCTCGTTAAACGCGATCCGCCGGTCGGAGGAGAGATAGGCGGCGATCCGCGGACGGGCTGCAACGCGGTCGTGCAACGTCACGACCCGCTGGTGTTTCGGTTCGAGCCGCGCCATTGCTTGCGGGAAGGCATAGCGCAGGCCCGCCACCACCTGGAACAGCGAGAGATCCGGGTAGGTCAGCTCTGCTCCGAGGAGATATCCGTCCCCGGCCTGGTTGCGTGACAGCACCTTCTCGAAATAGCCGAGATATTTCGGCGCCCGCGCGTTCAGGAAGTCCGCGGCGCGGCGCGCGGCCTCCGGGCGCTGGTCCTGGTAATAGAGGCTGCTGGCGATCGGATGATGGGTGTCGTGCACCTCATCGACCAGGTCGGCGATCGTCAACTGCAGCTGGTGCGCCCAGAGGCGTCCGGTCTCGTCCGCTGGGGCGAGGGCGTGGTGCTGCCCGAGATAGAGGAGGATGTTGGCAGTCTGGCCGATCAATAGATCTCCCGCCTTGAGGTAGGGTGGGGCGAAAGGCGGGTGCTCCATGTCCCCGTCTTGGAGCAGGCGCAGCATCGCGCCTTCCCCGCCTGCCTTCCGGGCGACATCGTCATAGTCGGCGCCGGCCTCTTCCAGGGCCAAGCGGACGAACTCGCCGCGCCCCTGGATCCCGTCCCAGTAATAGAGCTCGTACCGCATGTCTTTGGTCCTCGTCGGCGGAGCGCAAGTATAGCGCGCCGGCAGCGAACGAAAACCTTAAGCGGCGCGTTCAAGCAGATAGGTGCTCTTGACCGATCGATTTTTACGACAAGCCGATGAACAACACTGTTCTGATCTCGGGAGCCGGAATTGCCGGCCCGACGCTCGCCTACTGGCTCGCCCGATACGGCTTCGCCCCAACTCTCGTCGAGCAAGCCTCCGGGCTCCGCACCGGCGGCTACATAACGGACTTCTGGGGCGTCGGGTTCGACGTCGCCGATCGGATGGGCCTGGTCCCGCGGCTGAAAAGTGCCGGCTACGCGGTGCAGGAGGTCCGCATCGTCAACGATTCGGACCAGCGCGTCGGCGGCTTCCACATGAAGAACTTCCGCGAAGCGCTGGACGACCGCTTCTTCAGCATACTTCGCGGCGATCTCGCCAGGACCATTTACGGTGCTTTGGATGGTCGCGGAGAAACCATGTTCGGCGACCGTATCCGCGCCCTGCGGGAGGATCAAAACGGCGTTTGCGTGGAGTTTGAACGCTCGCCGGCCCGGCGCTTCGATCTCGTCGTCGGCGCCGACGGTCTTCACTCTGCAGCCCGCGCGCTCGTTTTCGGTCCGGAAGCCGAATTCGAGACCTATTTGGGCTACTGCGCCGCTTCCTTTGCTGTGAGCGGGTACCCGCACCGCGACGAGGATACCTATGTCGCTTACTGCGAGCCCGGAAAACAGGTCGCGCGCTTCGCCCTTCGCGACGGGCGAACGGTGTTCTTCGTGATCTTTGCAGCACCGGCTAAGCCCGCGCTGCCCCATCACGATACCTCCGCACAGAAGGCGCTACTTCATCGGGTCCTCGACGGGATGGGCTGGGAATGTCGGGAAATCCGCGACGCCCTCGACCAGGCCGACGAGGTCTATTGCGACGCCGTCAGCCAGATCCGCCTGGGGCAATGGCATTCCGGCCGGGTCGTTCTCATCGGCGATGCCGCCTTCTGCCCCTCGCTGCTGGCCGGCCAAGGTGCATCCTTTGCCATGGCAAGCGCCTATCTGCTCGCCGGCGAGCTGGAGCGCGCCGGCGGCGACTACCACGCCGCCTATCCCGCCTATCAGGACCGCCTTCAGCCGTTCATAGAGCGCAAGCAACAGCTGGCCGCTGGCTTCACCGGCCAATTCGCACCCAAGACCCGGTTCGGACTCGTCATCCGCAACCTGCTGAGCCGTTTGTTGGACGCGCCCGTCGTCGGCGACCTCATGGTCAAGAGGATGTTCGCCGACCGGTTCGCGCTTGCGGACTAGACCGGTTGGGCGACCGGTACTCCTATTATACGCGGTGGTAGCTGCGGCAGACTAAACGGAGGCGGTCGCTGATGTGCGGGCGGATGTGCTCGGGCATCGGCGTCGAGCCGCTTGCTGCTTTCCATTCCGCGCCATCGACCACACCGGGGGAAGTGAGGTGGTAGAGCGCGACATATTTCGGGCCCCCTCCGGCGGCGGTGCGGAAGCGGCGGGCGCATAGCACTCCTGGGACGCGGGCGAGCGCCGGCACGTGCTCGGTGTCGTACCACGCGTTGAACGCGGTCTCGACCGCCGGAGCCGGGGTCATCCCGACCAGCAGCAGCCCGCCGGCATTCTCCGGCGCCGTCTTATCTCCAGGGAGGATCTGCTCGCCTTCGAAGCGCGCCAGGCGCTGAACGCGGGCCGTCACGCGCTTCGACCAGGACGACAGGTTCTCGCCGCCGATCGCCCGGTAGCCCGGGCCCTGCAACACTGCGACAGTCTCGAGATCGTAGGTGGCGACCGATTGCCTGGGATTGTCGGCTCCGATCCAGCGCTGACAAACCAGAAATCCGGGCACACGCTGGCGCTCGGGGATGTGCTCGGTATCGTACCAGTCGTTGAACTCGTCCTCGGCAACGTTCGAGAAATCCATCGCCGCGATCAAAACACCTTTCGCCATAACCGCTCCCTCCGATCGTGTGGCACCGAATCACCAAGCCGAAAACGCCTGCGACGCGGTTCGCTAGGACGCCATGCCCTTCTCGGCGAGCTCGCGCCGGGCGTTCTCGTTCTTGTCGAGATCGAAGCCCATGGCCCGCAGTACCTGCGGCGCCTTGGTAAATTGGATATTGGCGTACTCGACCACCTCGACCCGGTTACCCCAAGGATCGAGAAAGTCGAGGAACCGCCCCGGCAGCAGCTTGCCCCCGGCGGCTTCGACCCGCGCCCGCACGCTCGAACGATCGTCGACGACAAGCCCGAAGTGGCGGCGCCGGTCCTCGTGAGGGTCGGTGACCTGCATCATGTTGATGAACTGGTCGCCGAGTTCGATGAAAGCGTTTCCGGGCCGCTTGTCCCGCAGGGTGAAGTCGAAGATCTTGCCGTAGAAATCGAGCGCCTCATCGATATCACCGACCTCTATCGCGATGTGGTTGATGCCGACGAGCCGCGGCTTGCTGCTCTCGCTCATCTGTCCCTTCCTGTCGCTAAATTCCGGGATATGGCTTGCCCCAGCCGTCGAGATAAACGACTTCGGCCAGCGGTCCACGGCCGACCGGCCCGAAGCGCCCCATCGGGTAGCCGATCGGCAGGATGGCATAGGAGTGGAAGCCGGGCGGGATACCCATCGCCTCCTCGGTCTCCTTCTCGTACTGGAGGTGCCGCGTCGTCAGCGTCGAGCCAAGCCCCAATGCACGCGCTGCGATCAACATATTCTGCACCGCAGGGTAGATCGATGCACCGGCGGAACGCGTCGGTGAGGCGCCCTCGAGGCAGGCGACAATCCACACTGGGGCCTCATGGTAATGGTCCGTCAGGTATGCATTGGCAGCACCGGTGCGATGATAGCTCTCGGACGACTGCCCGGGCGGAATCGGGCCGGTCGCGTAGCGCGGTCCGACAACTTCGTCGAAGGCCTTCTTATAGTAGACCTGGACCTTCTTTTTGATTTCCGGGTCCTTCAGCACCAGAAAGCGCCAGCGCTGGGTGTTGCCGCCGCTGGCCGCGGCTTGGCCCGCCAACAGTATCTTATGGATCAGCGCATCGGGCACCGGGTCGGGTTTGAGCCGACGCATCGCCCGCATCGTGTGCATGATCTCGAAAACGTCCGTTCCCTCGGGCATCCCATTCTCCTCTTACGTAGGTAGTTCGAGTATCACTGCGACGGTAGCGCTGGCGATCACCGTGACGTCGCCGACTTCTTCATCTGGGACGTCCAGTCCGCCCTTGATTACGTTCACCGTGACTTGACCATGGGGCAGCGCAGTCTTCACGACCGCCGCATCGACTTTATCGGGCTGCTGCGCACCGATCGTCACCTCTACCTGCATCGTCCGCGGGTCGACCCCGAGCGTCCGAATAAAAGTCAGTGAGCTGTGATGGATGGCATCCTCGACTGCGCGAACCGCGGCCTTGGTGTAGTCGCCGCCGTGCGGATCGTTGCCGCTGCCCATCTCGAGGATGACGCGCTTTCCCTTCATAGCTGTCCGCCCTCATGGAATCTCAAGCCGCACGATCGCGGCGGCGTTGGCGATGACCGTCCTGTTGGTGCCCGTATCGTTGAGGATCTCCAGCCCGCCTTCGATGACCCGCACGGTTCCGGTGCCATGCGGCAGTACGGCCAGGACCGCCTCCTTGTCGACCCGGTCGGGCTGCGGAACGCCGATCATGACCTCCACCTGCATGGCATCAACCGGCAGGCCGACGGCATCGGCGATGCTTAGCCCGTTGTGCCGGAGCGCATCCCGTAGTGCGCGCACGGCCGCCTTGGTGTAATCCGCTCCGCGGATATCAGTTCCCATGCCGATCTGCAGCACCATACGCTTCAAGGCCATGCTCGCCTCCTCTCGATTCGCCTCACTTTATCCATTCGGGTCCTCGGGGGCGAGCCGCGCTCGGGGATGAGCGGACTTGTAGATCGCGAGAAGGCGATCGGTCTCGACAGACGTGTAACGCTGGGTCGTCGACAGGCTGGCGTGACCCAGAAGTTCCTGGATCGCGCGCAGATCGCCGCCGGCGCCGAGCAGGTGAGTTGCGAAACTGTGACGCAAAGCGTGCGGCGTCGCGCTGTCGGGAAGCCCGAGAAATCCGCGCAGGACCTCCATTCGGCGCTGGACGAGGCGCGGGTTGAGGGGACCGCCGCGGGCGCCGACGAAAAGCGGACCGTCCTTCGCTAGCGCATAGGGGCAGGCCGCCACGTATTCGGCAACCGCCGCGCGCACCGCCAGCAGCACCGGGAGCTGGCGCTGTTTGCGGCCCTTGCCGGTAATCACCAGCGTCTCGCCCAATGGTACTTCGCCGCGGATGAGACCGAGCGCCTCGGATAACCGCAGGCCGCAGCCATAAAGCAGCGCCAGGATCGCGACGTCTCGCTTGCCCTGCCAGTCATCCGCCGCCAAGCTGCCAACGGCATCAACAGCGTCGATGGCGTCGTCGACAGTTAGCGGCTTTGGCACGCTTTCCGGTAGCCTAGGTGAGCGCATTGCGGCGAGTGCGCTTGTCGACGCAAACTCGCGTCGTTCCAAGAAACGGATAAAACCACGTAGCGCCGACATTCCTCGTGCCAATGAGCGACGCTCAACTTGGTTTTGAGCGCGGGCAGCGAGATAGGCGCGGAAATCGGCGGGCTGCAACGCGCTCACCGCGGCCAAGCTCGGCAGCTCTCCCAAGTGCCCTGTCAAGAAGTCGAGAAAAAAGGCGAGGTCGCGGCTATAGGCCGCAATCGTATGCGCGGAGGCACGGCGTTCCCCGGCCAACCAGGCAGCCCACAACCCGATTGCCGCACGCAAATCGTCAGCCGCCGCGAACCGCGCTAGCGGCACCGGTTCCGGCAACAGAGGAAAACTAGCCTTGTCTGGGTTTACCGGCCGCGTTCGAGCCACTGGGCTATGGTAATCTCGAGGGCACGGGCGAGGAAGGTCAACAACTCGGTGCCAAGACCCGGACGGAAGGAGTCCTGGTAGCGGGTCCCGATGCACATCAACCCGGCCGGGCCGGACCGGCTAATCGAGAGCCGCAGTAGTGCTTGCGAACGGACGAGGCCGGCAGCGGCGCCGAACAACGCCGGGTCGGCTTGGATGTCGCTCGACAACAACGCGTCTCGGTTTGGTCCTAGGAGCGCATCGACGGTTCCAGAGCGCAGCAGGTGGAGGCCCGGCACCGGCAAACGTGTCATCCGCGTCGCCTCGTTCTCAATCCCGAGCGTGACAACATCGACGTCGATCAGAACCGCGAGGTCGGTCGTCACTATCTGTAGGAGATGCTCGAAATTGGCTGCCCGCAGCATTACGACCACCGCCTTGTGAACGCGGCACTGGCTCGCGAGATTGCCCCGGCTGGTCGATATCAGGCCGTTCCGCTCATCCTCCAGCCGCACCACATCACGGCGCAGCCGCTCGAGCATGAAATGCTGAAAATCGAGCACGCCGTCGGTCTCGCGGGCGGGCGTCCGCATCAGCAGCAAGGCTTCCGGGTGCCGGTCGAGAAAGTCCGGGTGTTGGCGCAGATAGGCGATCACGTCGCGAGCCCCAACCTCGCTCGGCTGTGGCGGCAGCGCGCTGCCGGCGCGGGTCGGCTTCGGCTTGTCTTGCGGACGATCGGCCACGTCTAATTCCAACCTGCCGCGAGGCAGCTCGGGCGGCGAACAGACAGGCCGGCGGTGCGGCAGGCGATCATAGTGCGATCATCCGGAACCATCTCTGAGCAGCATCCACGTTTGCCGATGGGTGCTTGCCGGGTGCTGACTCTGGAGCGAGTTTAGCCGATGCCCGACAATGACGCCAGTTCTCCCGCCGAAATCTGCGACCGCAGCGAAGCAGTCCGGCCGGAAGGCAATTCCGGGACCGACTGCCGCGTCCGGGTTCTGTTGCCCCTGCCGTTGCCGACAGCCCTCGACTACCTGGCTCCCGCGGGAGCAGCGCCGCCCGAGCCAGGTAGCTTCGTCAGGGTACCGCTCGGGGCGCGCAGCCTCGTTGGCGTGGTGTGGGAGGGCATTGAGGGCGAGCTGCCTGCCGGCCTCCTGAGGCCACTCCTCGAAACCCTAACCCTTCCGCACCTGCGGCCGGAACTGCGCCGATTTGTGGAACGCGTCGCCGCCTACACGATGGCGCCGCTCGGCATGGTCTTGCGCATGACTATGGGCGTTGCCGCGGCCCTGGAGCCGCCACGTCCCCGGCGGCTTTGTGCGCTAGCCTCTGCCGGGCGCGCGATGCTCTGTGGCGCACCACAGGGAACACCACTGACACCGGCTCGACAGCGGGTGCTCGAGACCATCGGAGACCGGTTACCGCTTCCCGCCGCCGAGCTTGCCCGGCTCGCCGGATGCGGACCGGGGGTCGTCCGCGAACTCGTCCGCGGCGGCCTCCTGGAAGAACGGTTCGTGCCGCCCGAACTGCCCGCCCTCCCGTCGCCGGACTGGCGCTCGCCAGGCCTCGCCCTCTCGCCCGATCAGGCAGCCGCCGCGGGCCGGCTCGTCGACGGCGTCACGACCGGCGGGTTCCGCGTGACCGTACTCGACGGGGTGACCGGCTCCGGCAAGACCGAGACCTATTTTGCGGCACTCGCCGCTGCACTCGCCGCCGGAAAGCAGGCCTTGGTGCTGTTGCCGGAGATCGCCCTTGGCGCGCAGTGGCTCGAGCGCTTCCGCAGCCGATTCGGCGTCCTTCCCGCACAATGGCATTCCGACATCGCCGAGGCTCAGCGCCGGGCGACCTGGCGGACCGTGGCCGACGGCCGGACGCGCGTCATTGTCGGTGCCCGCTCGGCACTGTTCCTGCCGTTTGCCGAACTCGGCCTGATCGTCGTCGACGAAGAGCACGACCCCTCCTACAAGCAGGAGGACGGGGTGATCTACCAGGCGCGCGACATGGCGGTGCTGCGCGCCTCGCTCGCCCAAATCCCGATCGTGCTGGTCTCGGCGACCCCGTCCCTCGAGACCGTGGTCAATGTCGCGCGCGGGCGCTACGAGCGTGTAGCCCTGCCGCGCCGCCACGCGGCGGCGGAGCTTCCCGCGGTTCGCCTCGTCGACATGCGGCGCGAGCGAATGGAGCCCGGGCGGTTTTTGTCACCGCCGCTCGTCGCCGAACTCGCCGCCACTTTCGAGGCCGGCCAGCAGGCATTGCTCTTTCTCAACCGGCGCGGCTACGCGCCCTTGACCCTATGCCGCGCCTGCGGCCATCGCTTCCAGTGCCCGAGCTGCACCGCCTGGCTCGTCGAGCACCGCTTTACCCGGCGGCTCTTGTGCCACCATTGCGGGCATGCCGAACCGGTACCGCCGTTCTGCCCGGAATGCCTTGCCGCCGGTACCCTCGTCCCGTGCGGACCCGGGGTCGAACGCCTGCTCGAGGAAGTGACGGCGCGCTTTCCTGTCGCCCGTGCGGCACTAATGGTCAGCGACCTCCTGTCCGGGCCGAGCGCCGCCGCCCAGCTCGCCCAGGCGATGACCGAGCGGCGCTACGACGTGCTGATCGGGACCCAGATTGTCGCCAAAGGCCATCATTTTCCGATGCTGACCCTGGTCGGCGTCGTCGATGCCGATCTCGGGCTGACCGGGGGCGACCTGCGGGCGGCCGAGCGGACCTATCAGCTCCTCCATCAGGTCGGCGGCCGCGCCGGGCGCGCCGAGCACAAGGGGCAGGTGCTGATCCAGACCTTCATGCCCGACCAGCCGGTCATGAAGGCGCTCGCCTCGGGCGACCGCGACCGCTTTCTCGAAGCCGAGGCGGTGGCGCGGCGCCGTGCCGGGCTGCCGCCCTTCGGGCGCCTGGCGGCATTGATCGTCAGCGCCGCCGACGCCGAGACCTGCGACTTCACCGCCCGCGCGCTCGCCCGCGCCGCCCCCCAGCTCCCCGGCCTCACGGTGCTCGGCCCGGCGCCGGCCCCGCTCGCCATATTGCGCGGCCGCCACCGCCAGCGATTCCTCGTCAAGGCCACGCGCGAGGTGCGGCTCCAGGCGGTACTGCGCGATTGGCTCTCCCGCGTCCGCACCGCCGGCTCCGCCCGCATCCAGGTCGACATCGACCCCTACAGCTTTTTGTAGTCCCTCACTCAGGGAGAAAAAATCGCTTTCGCGCACGGTTTCTGCATAAAATATAACAACATCAAAGGTATATGAACTTTTTTCTGGAGCGCCGGCAGGGGAATTTTGCGACCCCCTGAGGGAGGCGCCAGGGACGGATAGAAGCACCGTCACCTCCCCAACCTTGGGTCACAAGATAGCCCTCGATCTTGGCGACAGGATGGCGAGGTTTCAGCTCCTCGGCGGGTGGCACGAGCCCGCAATACCGATCGGTTTCGGTCGGGGAAATTTGGCACTTCAAGGCGGCGAACCGCGCGGAAACCGCACCCGTTTGCCGCCTGGACTCCGTCCATTTTCATGACCCAAAGACCGGTTGACGGTATACCGACCGGTCGGTATAGTATCCCTGTGAGCAGTGATCCTCTTGCCAAACGCCCCACGGCGGCCGCGCGACAAAAGCTCCTCGACGCCGCCCTGTCGATGATCCGCGCCAAGGGCTACGGCGCGACGACAGTCAATGAACTCTGCGCCAAAGCGGGCGTCGCAAAGGGATCCTTCTTTCATCATTTCAAGAACAAGGAGGCTCTCGGGGTCGCGGCGGCCGAATACTGGTCGGATATGACCGGCGCGTTCTTCGAGGCCGCGCCTTATCACCGGCATGCCGATCCGCTCGACCGGGTTCTCGGCTACATCGATTTCCGCAAGGCGATCCTGACCGGCAAAATTCGGGAATTTACGTGTCTCGTCGGAACGATGGTGCAGGAAGTCTACGAGACCTATCCCGAGATCCGCGACGCGTGCGACGCCAGCATTAGCGGCCATGCAGCGAAGGTCGAGGCAGATATCGCCGAAGCCATGAAACTTCACGGCCTTAGCGCCGATTGGACCGCACGAAGCCTCGCGCTGCACACCCAAGCGGTGCTGCAAGGTGCGTTCATATTGGCCAAGGCCAGAGACAGCGCGGACATCGCCGCTGCGAGCGTCGATCACCTGCGCCGCTATGTCGAACTGTTGTTCCGACCCGCAAGGCACAACCCTAAGGATACCCCATGAGCACCAACGACACCTACCTCGCCGTTTTTCTCGGCAGCAAAACCAGCCCGCGCATGCAGGCGTGGATAGCGTTGCCCGAAGCCGAAATGCGCGCCAAGCAACAAGCGGGCATCGCGGCCTGGAAAGAATGGGTCGAGAAGCATTGCGCGGCGGTTTCCGTCATGGGTGGTCCGCTCGGCAAGACGAAGAAGATCACCGAGCGCGGCATCGAGGACGTGAGCAACGAGATGGGCGCCTTCATGGTCGTGCGTGCCGAATCGTCCGAGGCGGCGGCCAAGCTGTTCGAGAAGCATCCGCATTTCACGATCTTTCCGGGCGAATCCGTGGAGGTCATGCCGGTCCTGCCGATACCGGGCTCTTGATGCGCGGCAACGTCCGTTTCCCCGATTCAGCATCCCCAATTCAGCATAAGGAGACACGACCATGCCCAACAGCGTGCGCTTGCACCGCGTTCTGGCAACCACTCCGGAGAAAGTCTATCGCGCGTTCCTCGAGGCGGACGCGCTCGCGAAGTGGCTGCCACCCAACGGCTTTGCCTGCACCGTGCACCACCTGGAACCGAAAACCGGCGGCGCGTTCAAAATGTCCTTCCGCAACTTCACGACGGGCCAAAGTCACTCGTTCGGTGGGGAATATGTCGAACTCGTTCCGAACGAACGCGTGCGCTACACCGACAAATTCGACGATCCCAACTTGGCCGGCGACATTCAGGTGACGGTGACACTGAGGAAGGTGTCGGTCGGCACCGAACTCGACATCGTGCAGGAAGGCATCCCCGACGTCATTCCGCCGGAGGCCTGTTATCTCGGTTGGCAGGAGTCCTTGCGAAACTTGGCAAGGCTCGTCGAGCCCGAAATCAATCAATAGCGCATCAAGAATCGATCCACGGCCCGCCGGGATGGGTGCGAAAGAGCCATGCTCTCGGCGGGTGGCGCCGAGGCCGCGGTGCTGATACATTTTGTTACGTGGAGACCGTCCAGCCGCGGGTGATGGAAAAGGACAAAACCGGCCTCGAGCGGACCATCCTGCTCGCGACCAGCGTTGCCGGCGGCGTCGAGGGGCTGTTTGCCGCGATCAACGGTCTCTCCGACTCGTTTCGGAAGACTGTCGGCATCTTCGCCGGGTTCAACGAGTGGCAGCTCGGCGTCGTTGCGCTGGGGTTGGTTGCCGTCAGCTGGTGGCTGTTTCGGCTCTCCCGGCGGCGCCGCTCGGTATTGCTGCACCCCGAAGCCCTCCGCCTCGAGCATGCCAACCCGGCCCATCTCTTTGGTCGGCGTGAGGACGTCGACCAGCTCATCCGGTTGTGCCGGGAGGAGTCTCTGATCTTCCTCGAAGGCGAGTTGGGCGCGGGGAAATCTGCCCTCCTTCAGGCCGGCCTCGTGCCGGCCCTGAAGGGCCCTCGCCGGCTTGCTTCCTATTTACGTGAAGAGCCTTGCGGGGTCCGACTGAGAGCGGGATCCACGGATTTTCCTGGCGACTGCCCTCTGGTCGGCGCTCGAAGAGGCTTCCCGGGATCTGATGGGACTCAAGACGACGCTAGGAGCAAATGCCGCCCGCGCGGTTCTCGAGGCGGTCCCCGCGAAACTCAGCCGTACGCCGCTGATCCTCCTCGACCAGTTCGACGATTACCAGCTTCGCCATCACGAGCGGTTCCTGTCGCGCAAGAGTTGGCTCAAACCGGGAAGGCTGTCGGAGCAGAACAGCTTCTGGCGCGAGATTCGCGAGCTTTTGACGAGCGGCACGATCCATTTGGTCGTGGTGACCGGACCGATAGCGCCGCCGGGTTGACGAGCGTGCGGTTCGCCGAGCCCGAGACCTACCGGCTCGATGAGACTCTGTGCCGCGCCGGCAAAAAGACTCCCCGAGGGAAAATCTTCTATGCGACCGCCCAGGGATGGCAACCCCATTGAGGGTTGAGCCACCCGCCTACCACCGGGCGACAGCCGGATTCCTGTGCCTACGGATGCCGTGGATCGTTCCATCTAATCGCCGCCTGCGATTCGACGGCCCCTCATTTTTCGCCTCGGCATTCAACGGCGCGGCGCAGCATGCTTTGGACCACGGCCAGCAAATGGCGCAAGTGGAACGGCTTTGGCATGAAAAAATCCGCCCCCGTTTCGTAGGCGAGGATTTGGTCGGTAATCGCGGCGCGTCCGCTCAGAATGATTATCCGGACGCTAGTTTCCTGGCGGAGCGAGCGCGCCAGGGTCAGTCCGTCCTCGCCGGGCAGCATCCAATTGAGCATGACGAGATCGACCGAGGATTGCGCCATGACTTGGCGCATTCCCGCGCCATCATGTGCGGTCGAGACCCGGTAACCCTCGCCGCTCAGATAAGCCTGGATAAGCTCGCATATTTCGAGTTGATCGTCGACGACCAGGACGGGACCGCTGTGTTCGTTCATGCGACCTGAATTCCTTTCATCTTTTGTGGCGGTTCGGCCCCCGGCTAGCTGCCCTCCCTGTGCTTGGTCCACCAAAAGACGTGGCGCTCTCTGGTCGCTCGGGTTACCAACATGATCACGATTGGGTGCGGGCTTGCGACACCCGTCGTGGTTGCCAAGGATTTAGCTCGCGTGGGTTTTAATCAAATGCCTGCCAACACAATGACCCGAGAGCGTCAACAAGGCGTCTGCCACTACAGTCATCTCTCTTTTCACCCGGTGCACCGTCCCTGTGCCGACGCCGAGTTCTTTTGCCGTTTTGAGGATTCCCGCGCCGGTCGCCAACTGAGCGCGGATACGCTCGACGACATCGGCGTTGACGGGCCGACGCCCGAGGCGTTTCCCTTGCGCTCGGGCGCGTGCGAGGCCAGCGGTAACCCGACTCCGGATCATCGAGCGCTCGGACTCGGCAAACGCGCCGGTTATCTGGTAGAGCAACCGGCCTGTCGGGGTCGTCGTATCAATGTGCTGCTGATCCAGGTAGAGATCGACCCCTACTGCTTCCAAGTGCTGGATCGTCCCGAGAAAGTCACTAAGCGAGCGCCCAACCTGATCTATCGACCATGCCATCGCAACGTCGAACCGACGCCGGTTGGCGTCCCTGAGCAACCGATCGAGCGCCGGACGCTTATCACGACCTTTGGCATCGCTGATCCCGAAATCCTCATAGACCTCGGTGACCAACCACCCGCAATACTCGGCGATACGTGCAAGTTCAAGCCGCTGGTTCTCAGTGTGCTGACCACTCGTGCTGGTGCGTAGATAAATCGCCGCTCGCTTCGGCCCGGTCATCCTCGCCTCGTGCTCTGTTTCGGATACCTGGGTATGCCTCGCTTGGTAAATCCGGTGAGCCACGTTTACGCGCTTTGCGACTGCGGCGCTCCGACCGCCGAACCCTTCTGCAGCGGCTCGTCACGTTCGAGTGAGCTGGCCGTAAACCTTAGCGAGAGGCTCGCTCTACTGATAGGATCGGCCGGGTCGACGCCAGTGGCCGCGGCGCCCCGAACGGGTACTGCGCTGTGTCGCGCGGGCTTGTGCAAGGAAGGAGCCGTGACGAAAAAGGCCGGCCTAAGTCTCGCCGCGCTGGCCGCGCTCGCCGCCGGCGCGCTTGCGCTTTTGGCCACCGGCATGGACCAGGCGCCGGCTGCGAAGAAGGACTTGGCGCGGAATTTCGCGGCCGAGCATGAGATCGGCCGCCGCTACCAGATCGATGCTGCCAACCTGCCGGCGCCGGAGACGCCGCCGGTAGTGACCAACCGGCCGCTGATCGTGCCCTATGACGGGCAGGTGCCGGAGGTTCCCCCGGGTTTTACCGCCACCCCGTTTGCGACGGGTCTCGCCAATCCGCGGCGCCTGCTGGTGCTGCCCAACGGCGACGTACTGGTCGCCGAGCAGAGTGCGGGGTATCTGACCTTGCTGCGCGACGATGGCGAAGGCCGGGCCAATTGGATCAGCCGCCCCGTCGAGGATCTCAACCGGCCCTATGGCCTCGCCTGGCGCGACAACTTTGTCCTGGTCGCCGATCAGGACGGCATCTGGCGCGCCGGCCGTCCGGTGCCGCCGCAGAAGGCCGGCGAAATGCCGGCCGATAAGCGCAAGCCAATGCCGGGTGCCTATAGGTCCGAGATGCTGACCAAAAAGGGCGTCTTCGGCATCGTCCAGGGCCACTCAAACCGCCATTTGGCGATCGACCCGAAAACCGGCGGGCTCTTTGTCGGGGTCGGATCGGCCGGCAATATCGCGGTCGAGCCCGAGCCCAAGGCGACGATCCAGCGCTTCGACGCCGACGGCTCGAACCAGACGACCGTCGCCACCGGCATGCGCAACCCGACCGCGCTGGCTTTCCACCCGCAGACCGGCGAGCTCTGGGCATTGGTGCAGGAACGCGACGGGCTCGGCGACGATCTGCCTTCCGATTATCTGACCCGGGTGCTGCAGGGCGGGTTCTATGGTTGGCCCTACGCCTATCTCGGCAAGCACCCGCTGCCCGGGTTCGCGAAGCTCGCCCCCGACAAGGTCGAGGCGACGATTAAGCCCGATTTTTTGTTCACCGCTCATTCCTCGGTGCTCGACCTCGTCTTCTATGAGGCCGATCAGTTCCCTGCCGAGTACAAGGGCCATCTTTTTGTGGCGTTGAAGGGCTCGTGGAACCGCTCGCTGCCGACCGGCTACAAGGTCGTGCACGTGCCGTTCAAGGACGGCAAGCCCGAAGGCTACTACGAGAATTTCGTTACCGGCTTCTGGGCTTCCGGAGAGCAGCGCGCCGAGGTCTGGGGCCGTCCGGCCGCTCTCGCGGTCGCCAAGGATGGCGCTCTACTCGTCGCCGATGACACCGGTGGGACAATTTGGCGGATCGCCTATAAGGGTCTCGCCGAGCGCGCTGCCGCACCGGATGCGGCACCTCGAACAGCTGGCCGATGACCGGCTGATACGCCGGCGTTCTGCTAAGTCCTCCCGGTTGCGCGGAAGCGCTGAGCTGTGTTAGGAACGCGCCGGTTTTGTGGGCCGATTGCCCCGCTAGTGCTCTCCGCGAGCCGAAATCGACGAGGAAATGCTGCTGCGGCCATTCCGCCGATGCGGCCAGCGAGGACTGCGTTTCATTGGCTTCCGAAGCGACAGGCGTTTCCGGGCTGGCTGAACGTTACGCGGCGGCCTTGTTCGACCTCGCGGACGAGCGGCGGACGCTCGACGAGGTGGCCTCCGATCTGCGGCAGCTGCGGGCGATGCTGGCGGCAAGCGCAGATCTCGCGCGCCTGGTGCGCAGCCCCATCTTGACGCGCGGCGAGCAAGGCAGAGCCATCGCGGCGCTGGTTGAACGTGCCGGCTTTACGCCGTTGGTCCGCGACTTTCTAGCAGTCGTCGCGAAGAACCGCCGTCTCTTTGCCGTTCCGGCGATGATCGAGGCATATCTCGCGGAACTCGCCGAGCGACGCGGCGAAGTTACCGCAGAGGTCACCGCGGCGCTCCCGCTCAACGAAAGCCAGCTCGGTCTTTTGAGCGAGCAATTGCGGCGCGGGGTCGGACGCCGGGTTTCCGTCGAGGTCAAGATCGACCCGGGGCTGATCGGCGGCATGGTCGTCAAGCTCGGATCGCGGATGATCGACGGATCCATAAGGAGCAAGCTGCAGCGATTGCAGTTGGCGATGAAGGGCATGGGCTGAGTGTTCTGCGAAGACTGGTGGAACTCGTCACCCCGCGCATGCGGGGGTCCAGAGCATGCCCCTGGCTTGAACAGGGGGCAACGGCTGAGGCCCCCGGGCCTGGGTCCCCGCTTTCGCGGGAATGACGAATAACCTGACTATACATATACAATACCTTAATATTTGGGCCCTGCGGTGAAGAGGGATTGATGGAAATTCGTGCGGCGGAGATTTCGGCGATCCTCAAGCAGGAAATCGCCCAGTTCGGCAGCGAGGCGGATGTCGCGGAGGTCGGCCAGGTGCTGTCGATCGGCGACGGCATTGCTCGCGTTTACGGTCTAGACACTGTCCAGGCCGGCGAGATGGTCGCGTTCCCGAACGGGATGCGCGGCATGGCGCTCAACCTTGAGAGCGACAATGTCGGCGTCGTCGTGTTCGGCGAGGACAGCGGCATCCACGAGGGCGATATCGTCAAACGTACCGGCGCCATCGTCGAGGTGCCAGTCGGCCGCGGCCTTTTGGGCCGGGTCGTCGACGCGCTCGGCGAGCCGATCGACGGCAAGGGCCCGCTGACCGATGTCGAGCGCTCGCGGGTCGAGGTCAAGGCGCCGGGGATTGTTCCACGGCGTTCGGTGCACGAGCCGGTGCAGACCGGGCTGAAAGCCATCGACGCGTTGGTGCCGATCGGACGCGGCCAGCGCGAGTTGATCATCGGCGACCGGCAGACCGGCAAGACGGCGCTGATTATCGATACCATTCTCAATCAAAAGCAGATCAACGCCGGCAACGACGAATCCCGCAAGCTCTATTGCATTTATGTCGCGATCGGTCAGAAACGTTCGACTGTCGCCCAGATCGTCAAGACATTACAGGATTATGGCGCCCTCGATTACTCGATCGTCGTGGCGGCAACTGCTTCGGAGCCAGCACCGCTGCAATATATCGCTCCCTATGCCGGCTGTGTGATGGGGGAGTATTTCCGCGACAACGGCATGCATGCGCTGATGATCTACGACGATCTGTCGAAGCATGCCGTGGCGTACCGCCAGATGTCGCTGCTGTTGCGCCGCCCGCCTGGCCGAGAAGCCTATCCCGGCGACGTGTTCTACCTGCATTCCCGGCTGCTCGAGCGGGCGGCCAAAATGAGCGACGCGCATGGCGCCGGCTCGCTGACCGCACTGCCGGTCATCGAAACGCAAGCCGGCGACGTCTCGGCCTATATTCCGACCAACGTCATCTCGATCACCGACGGTCAGATCTTTCTCGAGACCGAGCTGTTCTTCCGCGGCATTCGCCCGGCCATCAATGTCGGCCTGTCGGTCAGCCGGGTCGGCTCGGCAGCCCAGATCAAGGCGATGAAGCAAGTCGCCGGCCGCATCAAGCTCGAGCTCGCGCAATACCGCGAGATGGCCGCTTTTGCGCAATTTGCCTCCGATCTCGACGCGTCGACCCAGCGCCTGCTGGCGCGCGGCAGCCGGCTGACCGAGCTCTTGAAGCAGCCGCAATTCGCACCCGTTCCAGTCGAGGAGCAGGTGGTGGCGATCTTCGCCGGTACCCGCGGCTACCTCGATACGGTCTCGGTCGCGGATGTCGGCCGGTTCGAAGTCGTCGATGCTCGGCGAACTCAGAGCCACGCATCCGGAGCTGCTCAGCGCGATCCGCGATGTGGGTGAGATCTCGCCCGAAGTCGAAAAGACCCTCGGCGAGGTTCTCGACGGCTTCGTCAGGACCTTCGCCTGACAGTCATGCCCCATACGCGGAGCCGTTTTTCCTCACCCCCGCGCAAGCGGGGGTCCAGAGCAACCGCTGGGGTGCTGCCGCCCTGGATTCCCGCTTTCGCGGGAATGACGAATTGTTTTCGTATCCGGTGAGAGTATAGACGGAGCCTGCCGGATGCCGAGCCTGAAGGATCTGCGCAACCGCATCCGCAGCGTCCAATCTACCCAGAAGATCACCTCGGCAATGAAGGTGGTCGCGGCCTCGCGGCTGCGCCGCGCGGTGGAGCAGGTCGAGGCGGCGAGGCCATACGCGGAGCGGATGGAGCGCGTCCTCGGCTCGCTCGCTGGCCGCATGGAGGGTCTACCCGGGGCGCCGCCGCTGCTCGTCGGGACCGATCGGGACGAGACCCACCTGCTCGTCGTTGCGACCTCCGATCGCGGTCTCGCCGGCGGTTTCAACAGCTCGATCCTGCGCGAGACGCGCCGCCGCATCCGTGAGCTTCTGCCCGCGGGCAAGACCGTCTTGGTGTTGACCATCGGCCGCAAAGGTCGTGACGGGTTACGGCGTGATTATGGGCGGCTGATCCACGACAGCCTCATGGATATCGGCCGTCGGCAGATATCTTTCGACGAGGCGCGCGACATCGCCGAGCGTATCCTCGTTCTTTATCAAGCGGGCCAGTTCGACGTCGCGACGATCATCTATAGCCGTTTTCGCTCGGCGATGACCCAAATCGTCACCGCCCACCAACTGATCCCATTCCAGGTAGCAGCCGAGGAAGAGCCGGTTTCGTTGGCCGGGGGGGCAATCTACGAATTCGAGCCCTCGGAAGAGGAGATCCTGGCGGATTTGCTGCCGAAGAACCTGGCGGTGCAAATTTACACCGCACTGGTCGAAAACGCGGCGAGCGAGCAAGGGGCACGGATGACGGCGATGGACAACGCGACCCGCAACGCCGGCGACATGATCGACCGTCTAACCCTCAACTACAACCGCACGCGTCAGGCGGCCATCACAAGGGAGCTGATCGAAATCATCTCCGGCGCCGAGGCGCTATAACAGGAAATTCCCGAATATGCCCAGCAACAGCATCGGTAGAATCACCCAGGTCATCGGCGCCGTCGTCGACGTCCGCTTCGACGGCGAATTGCCTGAAATCCTGACCGCGCTGCATATCGACCAGGGCGACCACACTTTGGTCCTCGAAGTGGCGCAGCAGCTTGGCGAGAACATCGTGCGCACGGTCGCGATGGATACCACTGACGGGCTGGTGCGCGGCACCCAGGTGATTGATACCGGCAGCCCGATTATGATGCCGGTCGGTCCAGAGACCCTGGGCCGCATTCTCAACGTCGTCGGCGAGCCGGTTGACGAGCGGGGCCCGGTGCAGACCAACCGGCGCTTGCCGATCCATCGGCCGGCGCCGGAATTCATAGACCAGTCGACCGAGGCGGAGATCCTGATCACCGGGATCAAGGTCATCGATCTCCTGACGCCTTATGCCAAGGGAGGCAAGATCGGGCTGTTCGGTGGTGCAGGGGTCGGCAAGACCGTGATCATCATGGAGCTGATCAACAACATCGCCAAGGCGCATGGCGGCTACTCGGTGTTCGCCGGGGTCGGCGAGCGCACCCGCGAAGGCAACGATCTCTATCACGAGATGATGGAATTTGGGGTCATCAATATCGACGGACCGGGCTCCAAGGCCGCACTCGTCTATGGCCAGATGAATGAGCCGCCGGGAGCGCGCGCCCGTGTTGGCCTGTCAGGGCTCACCCTCGCCGAGTATTTCCGCGACGAGGAAGGCCAGGACGTGCTGTTCTTTGTGGACAATATTTTCCGCTTTACCCAAGCAGGCTCCGAGGTGTCGGCGCTGCTCGGCCGGATCCCCTCCGCGGTCGGCTACCAGCCGACCCTGGCGACCGATTTGGGGACCCTGGAGGAGCGCATCACAAGCACCAAGAAGGGGTCGATCACCTCGGTCCAGGCGATCTACGTGCCGGCGGACGATTTGACCGACCCCGCACCTGCCACGACCTTCTCCCATCTGGACGCAACGACTGTGCTGTCGCGGCAGATTGCCGAGCTCGGCATTTATCCGGCGGTCGACCCGCTCGACTCGACCTCGCGCATGCTGGATGCACGGATCATTGGGGAAGAGCACTATCAAGTAGCGCGCGATGTGCAGCGCGTGCTGCAGACGTATAAATCGCTGCAGGACATCATCGCGATCCTGGGGATGGACGAGCTGTCCGAGGAGGATCGGTTGACCGTGGCGCGGGCCCGCAAGATCCAGCGTTTTCTGTCGCAGCCTTTCTTTGTCGCCGAAGTGTTCACCGGCACTCCCGGGGCCTTGGTCAACCTCGAAGACACGATCAAGGGCTTCAGGGGCATCGTTTCCGGGGATTATGACGACTTGCCGGAAAGCGCCTTCTACATGGTCGGCACGATCGACGAAGCAGTGGCCAAGGCCCAGAAGATGGCGGCGGAGGCGGCCTAGGGCGGGGCTGGTAGTCAATGCCCGACCGCGTGGAATTCGAGCTGGTTACACCCGAGCGCCTTATGTTCTCGGAAATGGTCGAGATGGTGGTGGTGCCCGGGACTGAGGGAAATTTCGGAGTGCTGCCGGGGCACGCACCGCTGATCTCGACGATCAGGCCGGGGATGGTCGAGATCTATGAGGGGCAGACCGTCACGCGGCGGATCTTTGTCGTCAGCGGTGTCGCCGAGGTCACGGCGGAACGTTGCACCGTGCTCGCCGATGAAGCAGCCTTGCCTGATGCGCTCGATCGCGGCGGGATCGAATCCGATTTGCGCATCGTCGAGGGAAACTTGCCGAGCCTGCGCGAGCAGGTCGCGCGTGCCACCGATACCGATCGCGAACGCCTGCTGATCGAGCTCCGCCGCCTCGAACGCGACCAGGAGGTGCTTCAGGCCAAGTTGCAGGCACTCGGCGAAATCGGCCACTGAGCATTTGACTTTGTTCGCTAGTCGGATGAATTCAGCTTCTAATCCTCGCGTGCGCCGACCGCCTACCGACGTTCGTGCAGGGAGATGATTGTACGGTTGCGGTTGACGTGTGTCGTCGAGGCGAGCACCCTCGGTTGTCCGCGGAGGGTCGCGAACCAGTAGGAGCAGCCCATGCTGTCGAGCGCTCCCCAGCAACAGAGGTTGGCGCGGCGGACGCTTGCACTGGTCCTCGCCGGCGGTCGCGGCAGCCGGTTGAAGCAATTGACCGACCGGCGCGCCAAGCCCGCGGTGTTTTTCGGCGGCAAATTCCGCATGATCGACTTCGCGTTGTCGAATTGCCTCAATTCCGGCGTCAGGCGTATTTGCGTCTTGACGCAATACAAGGCCCACAGCCTGTTGCGTCACTTGCAGATGGGCTGGTCTTTTTTGCGCCCGGAAATGAACGAGTTCCTCGATCTCTTGCCGGCACAGCAGCGGCTCGACGAGGCAACCTGGTATCGCGGCACGGCGGACGCGGTCTATCAAAACTTTGATATATTTCGGGCGGCTGATCCGGAATACTTCATCGTATTGGCTGGCGACCACATCTACAAGATGGACTACTCGAATATGCTGCGGGACCACGTCGACAAAGGCGCCGCTTGCACGGTCGCCTGCGTCGAGGTGCCGCTGCAAGAGGCCTCGGGTTTCGGCGTCATGGCGGTCGACCCCTCGATGAGGATCGTCGATTTTCTGGAAAAGCCGAAGAACCCGCCGGCGCGCGCCGGTAAACCCGGACGCGCGCTCGCCAGCATGGGCGTATATGTCTTCTCGGCCAAGTCGCTCTATGCCGAGCTCGAGCGCGATCACCGCGATGCGACATCGAGCCACGATTTCGGCCGGGATGTGATCCCGAATCTGGTCAGCCGTGGTCTCGCCGTCGCCCATTCATTCGAGGAGAGCTGCGTCAGGACCACGCTAGAGGCCGAAGCCTATTGGCGCGACGTCGGAACCATCGACGCCTACTGGTCGGCCAATCTCGACCTCGTCACGCCGGTTCCGTCGCTCGACATCTACGATCGCGATTGGCCGATCTGGACCTATCAGCAGCAATTCCCGCCGGCGAAGTTTGTATTCGACGACGACGACCGGCGCGGCATGGCGGTCGATTCGATGGTGTCGGGAGGCTGCATCATCTCCGGCGCCACGGTCCGCGGCTCACTATTGTTTTCGAATTGCCGGATCAATTCGCATGCCCGAACGTCGGGAGCAGTGCTGTTGCCCGATGTCGAGGTCGGCCGCCGTGCGCGCCTGACGAACGTCGTGGTCGATCGCGGCTGCCATATCCCGGAGGATCTCGTGATCGGCGAGGACTGCGAGCTCGATGCCAGTCGCTTCCACCGGAGCGACAACGGCGTCGTCCTCGTCAATGCCGAGATGCTGGCTGCGCTTGGTTAGCCCCGGCCTCATTTTTCCTCGGCGGTGAACACCCCGTCCCAATTGGCCGGCGGAGCCTCGATCTGGAACTGCGCGATGCGCCGTCGGTAAAGTTCGTAGACGGGCGCGAGAAAGCGGGCGGCGGCGAGGCGGCCGTCGTCGAGCAGGCGCAGCGCCGACGCCCAATCCTGCCGCCGGTAGGCCCCCAGGAGCGCGGAATGCTGGCTGATGAACTGGTGCTCGGCGATCTGCTCCGGCGGCAGCGTGTAGATGCGACCGGCTTCGCTCTTGCCCTTGACCGCCACGAGGTCGACCTCGATCAGCGCCGGATCGCCGAGGCGTTCGGCCGTCTCTTCGCCGATCACCAGATCGATGCCGTAGACCTTGCCGAGCCCTTCCAGCCGCGAGGCGAGGTTCACCGGATCGCCGAGCAGCGAGTAATCGAAATGTTGCTGCGACCCGAAATTGCCGACGACGCATTCCCCGGTGTTGATCCCGAGGCCGATGCGCACCGGCAGGAAGACCTGGTAGGCCGGTTCGGCCTGCCAGACGCGATTGAGCTCGACGAGCTTGCGACGCATCGCCTGAGCCGCCTGCACGGCGTGCTCGACATGCTCGGGATCGTCGAGCGGCGCATTCCAGAATGCCATGATGCAGTCGCCGATATATTTGTCGATCGTCCCCTGCCGCTGGGTGATGATCTCGGTCATCGGCGTCAGAAAACTGTTCATGAACTGGGTCAGGTGCACCGCATCGAGCCTCTCGGAAAGGCTCGTAAACCCGCGGATGTCGCAGAACATGATCGTCATGATCCGCGCCTCGCCGCCGAGCCTGAGCTTTTCGGGATGGGCCGCGAGCTCGGCGACAAAATGCGGCGACATGTAATGCGAAAAGGCGCCCCGGATCTCGCGCTGTCGCGCTTCGGTCCGCAGATAGCCGAGCAATGAGCCGACGAGGTAGACGAGAGACATCACCGCCCACGGATAGACCGGATCGATCAGCAGCTGGGCGTATTTGAAGGCGAGCCAGGACGTCCCGAAGGCGACGGCCACCGAAGCGCCGCCGAGCAGCGCGCTCGGCAGGGCACCGATACGCGGCAGGCTGAGGATCAGAGCGGTCCCGACAAGCAAGGTGAACAGCAGTTCGGCTCCGACCGCCCAATCGGGCCGTACGAGAAATTCGTCCTGGAGGATCTGCTCCAGCAGCTGGGCGTGGATCTCCACGCCGGGAACGTCGCGCGCGATCGGGGTTGCCTGGAGATCGTTGATAACCCCGCCGGCTGAGGTGCCGACCAGCACGATGCGATCGGCGAAGAGCGCAGGATCGAAGTTTCCAGCCAAGACATCGACCGCGGGCACGAAACGATCGCGCTGCCGCTTCGCGTAATGGAGCCAGACCCGGCCGGCTGGGTCGGTCGGTATCGTCAGCTGGCCGATGCGGATCGCCGTCAACCCCGTGTTCTCGCCAAAGCTCTTCTCGTTATTCGCACCCGCCGCTCGGCCGACATAGCTGCGCGCCCCGACAGCAAGGCGCAGCGCCTCGGCGGCAAGCGAGGGATAGGGCCTGTCGCCAAGCCGCAGTACGAGGGGGACCCGGCGAACCACATGATCCCAGTCGACCGATTGGTTAAGAAAGCCGTTGCCGGCGGCGGCCTGCTCGAGCTCCGGCAAATTGGCCACAGCCGCCGGAAAGCGGTCGACATGGCCGAGCGGGTCGTTCCCGACAAAAGCAAATCCGGCCTTCGGCGCGGGCAAGCGGCTCTCGCCGCGGTCGGTCAGGATAAAGCCGGTCACCACCGGCATCGCACCGATCGCCTCGGCCAGCTGCTGATCGGGATCGGGCACCGCCGCCAGCAGCTTTTCCGCCGCCGCCCTATCGACACCATTCTGAGCGAGCAGCGGCAGCAGCTTTTTCGGCGATGTCCGGTCCGGCTCGGCGAAATCGATGTCGAAGGCGACGACGGCCGCACCGGCGTCGCGCAGCCGATCGATGAGCTGCGCAATCATGCTGCGCGGCCAGGGCCATTGGCCGAGTTTGGCGAGGCTCTTGTCGTCGATATCGACGATGCGGATCGCCGCATCTCCCGACTGGCGCGGCGCTGCCTTCTGGTAAAGATCGAAGCAGAACAGCGAGAGCCGCTCGAGCTGATCGGAGAAGGCGATCCTTGCACCGACCGCGAGCACCAGGAGGGCGAGCGGCAGCAGATAGATCAGACTGCGGCGAAGGGTCGGTAGAACGTCCATTAATGAAAATTGTGTTAATCTCCAAAAATTATCGCCGAATTCGAGCTATTTTTCCAGTGATCGTCGGCATCGCAGTTGCACTGGATAAGTTATGGTCCATCGGCACGAGGCCAAATTCGCGGGTTAGTTGGGTCTCTTATGGCTCTTTGTTGCTTCTAGCGCGGATCTGCAGCAAAATTTTCCCTTTAGGTTAAATCATCCAGTTTCGCTCTAAGTTGGGCTGTTGCCGGAATCTCGCTTAATCGAAATTAGGCATTATTTATATGGCAATTTCGAGACGCTGGGGCTGCAATCAAGTCGTACCGCCCCTTCCCCTCAAGGAATAGGCCGACACGGCCGGGTGTTCGCTATCGGGTTGTTACAACGGGGCAAAGCGACGAGTGTTTCTGTCGATACTGGAGGCGGTATGACAGCGGATCAGATTGCATCGACGAACGCAGGGTCCGGGAGCACGATCAGAGCGAAGCAGCCATCGCGATTGGAGCGGGCGGCGGCGCTTGCGGCCGAGATGGTCGATGAGTTCCAGAGAGCCGAGGCTGCGCACCTCATCGAAGCATTCTACGAGCACGTGCCGCCGGCCGACATTGTCGGCCGCAACCCGCGCGATCTGTGGGGCGCAGTTCTTTCGTTGTGGCGCTTCTCCGAGCGGCGTCGCCCGGGCCAGGCGAAGATTCGCCTTCACAACCCCGACCCGCTGGCAGATGGCTGGTCGTCGCCGCACACGATCGTCGAGATCGTCAATGACGACATGCCGTTCCTCGTCAATTCCGTGAGTTTGGCGATCAACCGCAGCGGTCGCGTCGTCCACCTCGTCATTCACCCGATCATAACGGTCGCTCGCGATCCGCAAGGGCGGCTCCTCAAGGTGCGCGATTCTCATGCTCCGGGGCATCGTAAATCGTGGATGCACGTCGAGATCACGCACATGTCGGATCGCGACGAGCTCACCCGGCTGGCTCAGACATTGTCGGGAGTCCTCGCCGACGTCCGCGTCGCGGTCGAAGATTGGCTGCCGATGCGCGAGCGTCTGAAGGAGCTTCTCGACGAGCTGTCGCGCCCCCCCTTGCCACCAGTGCCGCCGACGGAACTCGCCGAGGTCGAGGATTTCCTCCGCTGGCTCGACGATGACAATTTCACCTTTCTCGGCTATCGCGAATACCTGTTCGACAGCGCAGCCGAACCCGCCTTCAGACCGCTCGGGATCCTGCGAGACGAAGCTCACCCGGTGTTCGGAGGTCTTCGCGATCTGTCGACCCTTCCCCTCGATGTGCAGAATTTTGTGCGCCGCCAGGAGCTCCTGGTAATCACCAAATCGAACCGCAGCGCCACTGTTCACCGAACGGCGCCGATGGATGCGATCGGGTTGCGCCGCTTTGCCGCGAGCGGGGAGGTGATCGGCATCCACCTGTTTCTTGGGCTGTTCACCTCGCTCGCCTACAGCCGCAGCCCACACTCGATCCCGCTGCTGCGGCTCAAGGTTCGCCACATCCTCGATCGCTCGCGGCTGGCGCCGGCGAGCCATGACGGCAAGGCGCTGCTGCACATTCTGGACACCTTGCCGCGCGACGAGCTCCTCCAGACCGATGAAGATCAGCTGTTTGAGACAGTCATCAGGGTGCTCAATCTTGGGGAAAGACAGCGCATCGCGCTGTTCGTCCGCCGCGACCCCCTCGAACGCTTCGTCTCCTGTCTCGTCTACGTGCCGCGCGAGCGTTACGGCACAGCGCTCCGCGAGCGCTTCGCCGCGATCCTCGTAGAGGCGTTCGCCGGAGAGCTGTCGACCTTCTACACCCACCTCGACAATTCGCCGCTGGCGCGCATCCAGTTCATCATCCGCACAACTCGAGGCAAGGTACCCTCAGTCGACGATGCGGCACTCGAAAAGCGGCTTGCCGAAGCAGGGCGCAGCTGGTGGGACAGGCTGGAGGAAGCCGCGACGGCAGCCCTCGGCGAGGAGGAAGCGCATGCCCGACTGCGCCGAGTATCATCCCTTCCGATCGGCTACCAATCGCGAACCGATGCCGCCCAGGCGGTCGCGGATTTGCGCAGGATCGACGCGATGCTCGCCGGTTCGCCACTCGAAGTGTCGCTGCATTCGCAGAGTGAGGGCGAGGTGCCGGGGCTGCGCATCTACCGTGCCAGAGATCCGGTCGTGCTCTCCGACGTTCTTCCGATCCTTGAGAACCTCGGCCTGCGGGTTGTCGCCGAAGAGCCGTACTGCATCCAGCACGCCGACGACGTCGCGGTGTGGATCCACGAATTCCGGCTCGCCGGAGTGGCGCTGCTGACTACGGTCTCCGCCGCGATCGCCGCCCGGTTCGAGGAGGCCGTTGTCGCGGTGTGGACTGGCCGAGTGGAGAGCGACGGCTTCAACCGCCTCGTCCTCGCCGCCGGCCTGTCGGCACGCCAGATCAGCGTGCTGCGGCTCTACGCCAAGTTCTTGCGCCAAATCGGGACCGCATTCAGCCAGGCCTATATGGAGGATGCGCTTAGCGGACATCCGGAAATTGCCCGCCGCCTCTTGCAGTTGTTCGAAATCCGCTTCGATCCCGACCGCGGGGGTAATCGATCACTTTCCACTATGGCGGAGATACAGGCGATCGATCATGCCATCGACGCGGTTGAGACCCTCGACGAGGACCAGATCCTTCGGGGCTTTCTGACCCTGATCCTACGCACCGTGCGCACCAACTACTACCAGCGGCAGCCTTCCGGCGACACCAAGCCTTATCTCGCCGTGAAGCTCGCCAGCAGCGAGATCAATCTGATGCCGCAGCCGCGGCCGCTCTTCGAGATCTACGTCTACAGCCCCCGAGTCGAGGGGGTCCATATGCGCGCCGGGAAAGTCGCCCGCGGCGGCATCCGCTGGTCGGACCGCAAGGAGGATTTCCGTACCGAGATCCTCGGGCTGATGAAGGCCCAGACGGTCAAAAATGCGGTGATCGTGCCGGTCGGATCGAAGGGCGGGTTCGTCGTCAAGCAGCCGCCCGTCTCGGCCGATAAGTTGGGTGCCGAGGGGATCGCGTGCTACCAGACGCTGACTCGCGGTCTGCTGGACCTCACCGACAACATCGCTGCGGAGATCTCCGCGGACCCCTCCACCGGGCATCGGATCCTGCCGCCGCCCCGGGTCGTCCGCTATGACGGCGACGATCCCTATCTCGTCGTGGCCGCCGACAAGGGGACCGCGACGTTCTCCGATTTCGCCAACGCGATTGCGGAAGAGTACGGGTTCTGGCTCGGCGACGCGTTCGCTTCCGGAGGCTCTGCAGGCTACGACCATAAGGCGATGGGCATCACCGCCCGCGGCGCCTGGGAACTCGTCGAGCGCCATTTCCGAGAGATCGGGCGAGACATCGCGACGAACGAGCTGACCGTAATCGGCGTCGGCGACATGTCGGGCGACGTATTCGGCAACGGCATGCTGATGTCGTGTCGTTTGCGGCTGCTTGGCGCGTTTAACCACTTCCACGTCTTTGTCGATCCCGACCCCGATCCCGAGCGGAGTTTTGGCGAGCGGCAGCGCCTGTTCAGCCTGCCGCGTTCGAGCTGGGGAGATTACGACCCCGCGCTGATCTCGGCTGGCGGGGGCGTGTTCGAGCGCAGTGCCAAGTCGATCCCGATCAACCCCGAGATAAGGCGGGCCTTCGACATCCAGGAGGATCGCCTGACCCCGGCCGAGCTGATCTGCCGAATGTTGGCCGCACCCGTCGATTTGTTGTGGTTTGGCGGGATCGGGACTTTTGTAAAGGCGCCGGATGAAAGCCATGCGCAGGTCGGCGACCGCGCCAACGACGCGGTGCGCATCGATGGGGACAAGGTCCGCGCCAGGGTTGTCGGGGAGGGCGCCAACCTCGCGGTGACGCAGCGCGGGCGGGTCGCCTATGCGCTCGCCGGTGGTCGTATCGACACTGATGCGATCGACAATTCCGCCGGGGTCGATCTCTCGGACCACGAGGTCAACATCAAGATCTTGCTCGGCCACGCGATCGCTTCGGGTGGGCTTACAGCAGCCGAGCGCGGGCCACTGCTCGCCGCGATGGCCGATGACGTCGCCGCATTGGTGCTGCGCGACAATTATCTCCAGGGTGCTGCCTTGTCGGTGGCAGAGGCGCAGGGCGCCTCCGCATTCGAGCGACAGCTCCGCCTGATGCGTGACCTCGAGCGGTCCAGTCGACTCGACCGCGCGCTCGAATTCCTGCCGGACGACGAGACACTGACGGAACGAGCGGCGCAGCGCCGCGGGTTGGTCCGACCCGAGCTCGCCGTCCTACTCGCCTACGCGAAGATGGCTCTCTACGGCGAGTTGCTGACCTCCGAGCTGCCCGACGCGCCTGAGCTGGCTGAGGACCTCGGGGGATATTTTCCGGCGGCGCTACGCGACCGGTTCAGTGCCCAAATCGCCATGCATCCGCTGCGCCGCGAGATCACCGCCACCCTCGTCACCAACGATCTCGTCAACCGGGCCGGCATACCCTTTGTCAACGAGATGCAGATGCGCACCAGCCGCGCCTCGCCTGACATTGCTCGCGCCTACTTAATCGCGCGCGAAGCATTCGAGCTGAGGACTCTCTGGGCGGAGATCGAGGCGCTCGACAACAAGGTGGCGGCTCGCGCGCAGACCGACATATTGCTCGAGATCATCGATCTGATCGAGCAGGCCGCGGCATGGCTCTTGCGCCGCCGGCGCCTTGATCTCGGCCGCGAGATCGCGAGGCTCGAGCCGAGCGTCCGGAGCCTCGCGCTTGGGCTTTCCGAATTGCTGCCGGAGCGCGATAAGACGATCGTCGCCGAGCGCACTCTGCGGCTCCAAGAAGCGGGCCTGCCTCAAGCACTCGCCGAGCGTGTCGCGGGACTGATCTTCCTCGGTTCCTCGCCCGACATTGACGAGCTCGCCAAGGGCTCGGCCCATCCGCTCGACCGTGCCGCGCGGATCTATTTTTGCGTGGGCGACCGGCTCGCGCTAGACGAGATGCGCACCGCCGCGCGCCGGCTGCCGGCTGAAACCGTCTGGCAGAAGCTCGCCGTCGATGCGACGGTCGACGATCTCTTCGCGCTGCAGGCTGATCTCGCGGCGCGCATCCTGGCGAGCGATGGCGCTGCTGGGCCGGACCCGCTCGCCGCCTGGACCGCGAGTCGGGCCACTTCGCTCGCGGCCGCCGAGGCGCTTGCTCGCGAGCTTCGCGTCGCCGTCACCCCGGATCTCGCGATGCTCGTCGTCGCCACCCGCCAGTTGCGACAGACGCTGGGCTGAGGCGCGGCGGCGAACGGCAACGCTCGGCTTATTTGCCGATCCGTGCGCCGTCGCGGTGCAGGACGGTAACCACGCTCGGACGCGGGATCGGGTCGCCATCCGGCCAGGTGCTGGTCTCGTCGGGGATGCCGCCGTCCTCGCCCGGGTGCTGGATTGAACAGAACAATGTACGGTCGCCTTCGTCGAATTCAGGTCCGCACAACTCCGCGCCCTTGGGGCCGCTCAGGAACTGACGAAGAAAGCCTCGCTCCGGACCCGCGGTCGGAACGGCGTGGATGGCGTCGTCGGGCTGTCCGATATCGGCGTTTGACGGCTGTCCGTCCGTCGCGATCCACAGATTGCCCCTGCGGTCGAAGGCGATGTTGTCCGGCGCTGCAACCTTCCCGAGCTTGGCGGCATCACCGTAGCCCGCGAAGTAGGTGGCGTTCGAAGCAAGAGGGGGAACGATCGCTGCGGGGTCGGTCAGGAGCTCCTTCATAGGATCGCCGCACAGGATGAAAACATCCCAGCGAAATATGGTCGCGGCGTGATCGGCTTGATGTTCCTCGATCTCCAGGATGTGGCCGTTGGGATTGGGAGCGCGGGGGTTGGCTTCGTCGGCCCGAGCTTCCGTGCGTGCGGTATTGTTGGTCAGCACGACATACACCTTGCCGCTCACCGGGTTTGTCTCGATGTCTTCGGGCCGATCCATCGCCGTCGCACCCAGCGCATCCGCGGCAAGGCGCGTCTTGATCAGAATTTCCCCTTGGCTGGAAAACTGGCCGGCGAGCGTCGGGTTGCTGATCGTCAGCGGCAGCCACTCGCCGGTGCCGTCGTCGTAGAACTTCGCGACGTATAATGTGCCGTGTTCCAAGATATCGTGGTTGGCTTCGTCTCGCCGCTCGTTGACCCTGCCCCGCGAGACGAACTTGTAGACATAATCGAATTGCTGGTCGTCACCGGTATAGACAACGGCATGCCCCGACTTGGACACCACCACGGTCGCTGCCTCGTGCTTCAGGCGGCCCAAAGCGGTGTGTTTGCGCGGCTGGAAGTCCGGATTGTAGGGGTCGATTTCGACAACCCAGCCAAACCGGAATGGTTCGTTCGGCTCCTTCGCCAGATCGAACCGATCGTAGAACTTCTCCCAAAGACGGGACGAGGCTTCGCTGGTCAGACCGTATCGCGTGTGCGCGGCCTTGATGTCGGCATCGGCGACCAGACTGTTGTTGGCAAAGTATTGGTTGAAGTTTTCCTCGCAAGTCAGCGACGTGCCCCACGGGGTCTTTCCGCCGGAGCAATTGTTCAGCATGCCAAGAACAGTTCTGCCCCGCGTGTCCGCCGATGTCCGCATAAGCCGATGACCAGCCGCCGGCCCGGTAATCGCGATTGGCGTTTCGCCGGTAATGCGTCGGTTGTATCGCGAATTCGTCTTGTATTTCCAGCCCTCCTTTTTCAGCACGATCTCGACGACCGAGCCGCCATGCGCGGCCAGCTCAATGTCAGCGATCTGTTTACTGCTACCGGCGACATAGCCGGGAATCATGTCTCCGCCGGTCGTGTATTCGTGATTTACACACAAGAGTGCCCGCTTCTTTTCATCATGTTTGTCATGATCATGATGGTCGTCATCATCGTCGTGCTTGTCACCGAGGGGAAAATAACCGATGAAGTCACAATTGTACCCGAACTGTAGACGCTGCGCCGTTGCGGTCTGATTATACGGATCGAATTCGGGCGCGTTTCGGAACAACGGGTCGCCCCAGCAAATCAGCACGTTGGCGTCGTAGTCCTCCGGTACGATTACCTGATCGGCAGTCGACGGGCTAAGCGGCTCGAAAGTGAGCGTGCTCCCCAAATTCGCCTTCGCTTCAGACGTGGCCAGCAACGCCCGGGAAGCCGCGATCGCCGGCACCAAGGCCGCCGCGCCTTTCAGAAATGTGCGCCGTTCGAGGTACCGCGCCATAACGCTGCCAAATTTCTCATTCTGCGGTGCTCGCCCCGGTTCGCTCGCTATCAAGCCCGGTCGCGCGATTTCGCGATCGCCATCGTCGATCCGCAATAGCTCTCGACGGCTTTTTGTCTGCGAGTCGTGACGTTGCATGGTCCCCTCCGGCAGTGGCGCGTTGCGATGCGGAGGGGACTACCGGCGCGTTACATGAACATGACGAATCGATTAAGATATAACGTGCACCGCCGCATCGAGCCGGGTCATGGTGCGCGGTTCATCCGGTTATCGACTAGCTCGTCGACGACGGTCGGATCGGCGAGGGTCGTTACGTCGCCGAGGGCGTCGTGCTCGTTGGCGGCGATCTTGCGCAGAATACGCCGCATAATCTTGCCGGAGCGGGTCTTCGGCAGACCGGGCGCCCATTGCAGCACGTCGGGAGCGGCGATCGGGCTGATCTCCTGTCGCACCCAGTCGACAAGCTCACGTTTGAGCTCTTCGCTCGGCTCCTCCTCGATCCGCAACGTGACATAAGCGTAAATGCCTTGCCCCTTGAGGTCGTGCGGAAAACCGACGACGGCAGCTTCGGCCACTTTCGGATGGGCGACGAGCGCGCTCTCGATCTCCGCTGTGCCGAGCCGGTGACCGGCGACGTTGATCACGTCGTCGACCCGGCCGGTCAGCCAATAGAACCCGTCCTCGTCGCGACGCGCACCGTCCCCGGTGAAGTAGAGTCCGGGAAAGGTCGCGAAATAGGTCGCCACGAAACGATCGTGGTCGCCGAAGACCGTGCGCATTTGCCCGGGCCAGGAGCAGGCGAGGCAGAGGTTGCCTTCGCCCGGGCCCTCGACCAGCTTCCCGTCATTGCCGACGATGACCGGCTCCACGCCAAAGAAGGGCCGCGTCGCGGATCCCGGCTTCAGCGGTGTCGCACCCGGAATCGGCGTAATCAGGATCCCGCCGGTCTCGGTCTGCCACCAAGTATCGACGACGGGACAGCGCTGCTCCCCGACATGATCGTAATACCACAGCCACACGTCGGGGTTGATCGGCTCGCCGACGGTGCCGAGGAGTCGCAGCGAGCTTCGGCTGGTGCGCCGGATCCACTCCTCGCCTTCACGCATCAGCGCCCGGATTGCTGTCGGTGCCGTGTAGAAGATTCGTACATCGTGCTTGTCGACGACCTGCCAAAACCGCGAGGGGTCGGGGTAGTTCGGCACGCCCTCGAAAATCAGGGTCGTTGCGCCGTTGGCGAGCGGCCCGTAGACGATATAGCTGTGCCCGGTTACCCAGCCGACATCGGCGGTGCACCAGTAGACCTCGCCGTCACGGTAGTCGAAGACGTATTCGTGGGTCATCGAGGTGTAGACGAGATAGCCGCCGGTGGTGTGCAATACCCCCTTTGGCTGCCCGGTCGAGCCCGAGGTGTAGAGAATAAATAGCGGGTCTTCAGCCGACATCTCCTCGGGTGGGCAATCGGCCGAGGCCGCGGCGCAGGCCTCGTGATACCAGGTGTCGCGGCCTTCGACCCAGTCGATCGCACCGCCGGTGTGGCGGACGACGATGACCTCGCGCACCTCGGGGCACTGGCGTAGGGCATTGTCGGCATTGCGCTTGAGTGGGACCGTCCGGCCGCCGCGCCGACCCTCGTCGGCGGTGATCAGCACGGTCGAGCGGCAATCGCGAATGCGGCCGGCGAGGCTGTCGGGAGAGAAGCCGCCGAAGACAACGGAGTGGATGGCACCAATCCGGGCGCAGGCGAGCGTCGCCACCGCGATTTCGGGGATCATCGGCAAGTAAATCGTGACGCGATCGCCCTTTTTGACGCCGCGCGCCTTCAGCACATTGGCAAGCCGGCAAACCGCCTCGTGCAATTCGCGATAGGTGACGCGGCGATCGTCACCCGGATCGTCACCCTCCCACAGGATTGCGGTTTGCTCGGCGCGCCGCGGCAGGTGGCGGTCGATGCAGTTGTAGGAGGCGTTGAGCGTTCCGTCCTCGAACCAGGCGATCCGGACATCACCCTCGAACGAGGCGTTTTTCACTTTGGTGAACGGCTTGATCCAATCGATGCGCTTGCCGTGCTCGCCCCAAAAGCGGTCGGGATCAGCAAGCAATTCCCGGTAAAGCCGGCGGTAGGCGCTCTCGTCGATTTTGCCGATCTGCGGATGCGCCGAGATCGGGATCACGGTCCGGCTTGACATGGCGGCGGTTCCTCCTCGGCTGGCGACGTTGACCCGTGCCGCGCACGGTGCCACCGAAGATTATTCCGCCCTAGAAAGACCTTACAATACCCCTTCGGGCGGCTTTCGGCATCAATGGCGGGGCGACGCCCAGTTTGCGCGGGTCGCCATCAGCGCCGCTTGCGTCCGGTTCGCCACACGCAAGCGCTTGATGATCTGCTTGACGTGCGCCTTCACCGTGCTCTCGGTCATATGCAAGGCGTCGGCAATCAGCCTGTTCGACTTGCCCTCGGAGATTAATCCGAGAACGTCCCGTTGCCGCCGGGTCAGCTCGGGCCAAGGCGTCGGCCGCTCGCGCTCGACCGGGCCCGACAACATCGGCTCGGACAACGCCAACGGCACATAAGTCCCGCCGGTGCGTATGCGCTCCAGAGCGCCCATCAAAATCTTGAGACCGAGACTCGTCGGCAGAAAGCCGCGCGCGCCGGAGCGCAAGATGGCACGCGCGCCTTCAGCGTCGTCGCATTCTGCAGCAACGAGGATCGGAGTTTCCGGCGCCGCCGCCGTGAGCAAAGCGATCTCGGCGAGGTCGAGATGTGCGCTCGTCGATGCGCCGAGCAGGATCACCTCGAAACCCGCCCCGTGCCGAACGAGCTGGGCAAGCTCGGCGGCATCCGAGAAATCGGTCACATGCCAACGGCGAGGTTGCTGGGCGAGAGCCAGCTTGAGGCATTCGCGGCGCAGCGGACTCTGATCGACGATGGCGAGGTGGCGCCGGATCGGGTCGATAAGCCTGCCGGTTGCGCCGTGCGAAAAGCTCGCCTCGGCTTCGCGGAAATCAAAGACCCTGTCCAAGTCGCGCCCCCTCCAACCGGCAACTCCCGATGCCCGAGGATGGGGCCCGCACGCCGCGAGTAGGGTAACTTTTTGTAATTCCTTGTAACGAAGATCATAATCGTCAAAAAAGCGTCCTCAGCCCGGAATTCCTGCCATTCGGCAAATCACATTCCATTCGCTTTCGCTGACAGGACAGACCGAGAGCCGAGACTGTCGCAGCAGCGATAAGTTGGAGAGCTCGGGGTTCGCGCGCATGGCCGGCAACCCGACCTTGACCGCGACGGGCATCACCGCTTTGACGTCTACCATGCCGAGCTTGCCGCTCTGGTCACTAGGGTCCGGGTAGAAATCTTTGACGACCTCGGCGACCCCGACGATCTCCTTGCCCTCGTTCGAATGATAGAAGAATGCCCGGTCACCGGGCTTCATCGCCCGCAGATTATTCAACGCCTGGGCGTTGCGGACGCCGTTCCAGTGGGTACGGCCATCGGCGACCAGCTGATCCCACGAATAGCTCGACGGCTCCGATTTCACGAGCCAGTAGGCCATCTCATCTCTTCCTGTCTCAGTGGAGCAACGGGTAGTCTGCCTGGTCTTCGTAGACCGATCCCGCCTTCGTCGGAAAGCTCGCGATCAGGCTAAAACTTTCGACCGCCAACGGGTCGGCCCGGAACTGGGCATGCGCAGCGAGAAAGCCGGCGAGCTTGTCGAGCGCTGGCTTATGGAGCCGCGCCAGGGTTACGTGAGGCGAGAATTTGCGCGGTTCTGGCGCCAGCCCGACGCGAACCAACGCCTGCTCGACCTTGTCGCGCAACGCTCCCAGCTCGGGACAACGCTCGACCCCGACCCAAAGGCTCCGCGGCTTGTCTCCGCCGCCGAAAACACCGGTACCGGCCAGCTGCAGGGTGAAGCGGCGCGCCCGCAGTCGAGCCAATGCCTCGTCGATATCGGCGGCGACATCCTCCGCGGTCTCCCCGATGAAGCGCAAGGTCAGATGGAAATTGCCGGGATCCACCCATCTTGCCCCGTCGACCCCGGAACATAGTGACGACAACCGCAGCTTGAGTTCCGGTGGAAAGCCGATCCCGACGAAAAGCCGCAACATCGCCTACCCGATCCGCCCGCCTGCGGGCAATCAGGTGAACAGGGTGAGCACGCCGGTGTGTCCGTAGAGCCGGTCGCGCGAAATCTCGCCATTGGCAAAGAAGCCGATCAGCGGGAAATCACCCAGCACCTCGCGGATGAGACCGGTTTCCACACCGGGATCGCCGAACAGTGCCGCGCCGCGGGCGACGCAGCTGACATACACGCCGGCTTTCGGCGGCCCGCTCAGCCGGCGGGCAAGCTGTTGAACCATGCGGGTCATGTCGCGCCGAGCGCTCTCCGGGTCGCGGCGGCAGAACAAGATCGAATCGCCCGCGGCCACCTCGGCGCCGAGCACGAGATATCCGCGCCCGGCGTCGATCGCCAGCAGGTTGCGAACGAGATAATCACCGGTGTCCGACCCGGCGACCGGAAGCCCGGCAAAGATCAGTCCGCCGACACGCCGCAGATCGGCGGTAAGCTCCGGACCGATATCCTCGCAAAAGACGGCGAGCGCAGGGCGACCATCGACGACCATCAAGACGTTCTCGCGCGCCTCATCGACCCGATGAACCGGTCCGACCGGCACGCACCCCTGGGTCAATCCTGTCGCGACGGCGACGCCCGACGCCAGCATCAGCCCGGCTATTCCTTCACTCTCGCCGGCGTCTTCGCCCGCGGCGGTCTTGGCGAGCAGCGGACTGGGACAGCGATGAGATACGAGGCCGCCAACGAGATAGGCGCCGCTGGCAGAGGCCGCATCTGTCGCGGCTTTCTGCATGTCGCGGCAACGTGGATCGGCATGGACGAGAGCCAGCACCGGCTGTACGCCGTCGATCCAGCCCGAGTGCCAACGAGGTAGATCCGATCCCGGATCGGCCGTCGCCGCGAACACGCGGAAGTCTTCCGGCGGCAACGCCGCCGTCATGACCACTGCAGCAGGTTGGTCGAAGATCTCGGTGGTCGCCGAACAAACCCCAAGTCCTACTCCGCCGACCCAGGAACGAATTCCCGTGTGCTCGCTCAGAGCGCGGACGAGTTCGGGAAGCGCCGCGGCCGCCGGCTCAGTCGTGTAGAGTATCCCCAGAGTGGCTCCGTCGACGGCGGCGAGACCGGCGATGCACCGCGCGGCGAGGCTTTCGGGTTCTCCGGCGGCTGCAGCGGCGGCGAACCGCGCGCTCACGACGGGCCCCCGACGAGTTGGGCGACGACCGGCGCGATCCGATCGACCAGCACCGCGACGCCGCGTTCGTTCGGATGAAGACCGTCCGGCTGATTAAGTTCCGGTTTCATTGCGACCCCTTCGAGAAAGAATGGGTAAAGCGGCACGCTGTAGAGGCGTGCAAGATCAGGAAAGATTCGATCGAACTCGACCTTATACTCGTCTCCCCAATTCGGCGGAGCGAGCATGCCGACGAGCAGCACTTTCGCGCCGCTGGACTCGATCCTTTGGATTATCTTATCGAGGTTGCCGCGCACCGCCCCAGGGTCGATGCCGCGCAGCGCGTCGTTGGCGCCGAGCGCCAGGATGACCAGATCGGGTCTGTCGGCGAGCGCCCAGTCGAGCCGCGCCAGACCCCCTGCCGTGGTATCGCCAGAAACACCGGCGTTTATGACGCGCGCCTCGATCCCCTGCCGGTGCAACGCGGCCTCGAGCCGCTGGGGAAAGGCCTGCTCGGGTGCCAGCCCGTAGCCTGCCGTCAGACTGTCGCCGAAGTCGAGGATCACTGGGATGTGCGCGGCAGCCGGGGTAATGGCCAGGATCAGACATGCAATTGCAGCGGCAAGGATCCGACGAGGCTGCGCGACGCCCCTCACCCTCCCGCTGACGCGGGCCCCTCCCTCTCCCCGCTGACGCGGAGCGAGGGAAGTCAAGCGTGGGCTCCCTCGCCCCGCTTGCGGGGAGAGGGCTGGGGTGAGGGGCGTAGCGCCGCGCGGTCGCAGCGCGTTGAAAAGCCCTGCTGCCGTGCCATATCGTCGGTGCCGCCGCTCCCCAGGCTCGGACCGAACATGACCAGCTCTTTTCATTCCGGCGGCCCGCTCGTGGTGCTGGAAGATGTCAGCCTCACTCTGGGGAGCGCAGCGGGGCCCGTCAACATTCTGCTCGGAGTTTCCCTCGAGATCGCCGCAGGCGAAACCGTGAGCCTCGTCGGCCCGTCGGGCTCGGGCAAATCAACATTGATGATGGTGATGGGCGGGCTGGAGCGACCGAGCGCGGGACGGGTGCGAATTGACGGGGGTGACCTCGGCGCTCTTAACGAAGATGCGCTGGCCCGCCTCCGCCGTGACAGCATCGGGATCGTATTCCAGGCTTTTCACCTGATCCCGACGATGACGGCCCTCGAAAACGTCGCTCTCCCGCTCGAGTTCGGCGGCCGCCGCGATGCGTTCGAGGTTGCCGCTGAAGGTCTCGCGGCGGTCGGCCTCGATCACCGTTTGACCCATTATCCCGGTCAGCTCTCGGGGGGCGAGCAGCAACGCGTGGCGATCGCCCGTGCCTTTATCGCCAAACCAAAGCTACTCCTCGCCGACGAACCGACAGGAAATCTCGACGCCACGACCGGCCGCCTGGTGATCGATTGCCTGTTCGAGCATCAAGCGCAGCACGGCACGACCTTGCTCCTGATTACCCACGATCCCAGCGTCGCCGAACGCTGCGCACGGCAGATTCATCTGCTGGACGGCCGGATCGTCGAGGATCGGCGGATGCCCGATCAACCGGCTCAAGGCGGAACGGGATCGCTTTGTCGCCGCGCTCCGAGCAATGACCCCGGTGTCATTGCGACCCCAGGACGGCCGGGCTTGGCGGGCCGTTGCGGGGGGAAGCAATCTCCCAACTCGGAGGCGTAAGGCCCTTGTTGCAAGAATGATTGACAATTCTTGATGAAGATGTAATAATAGCAATTATCGTATCTAGTGTTCCGAGTCATTCACACGATTGACCGGGCAACGGCGAGCCCTCGCTGACACAAGTCCCGCTACACCGGCGGAAGCCGGTGCCCACGGCGAAAGTGGATCCCGGCCTTCGCCGGGAAAGCGCAGAGGGATGTCGAGCTGCATCGACTGAATGAATCGGTGCACTAGTTTTTTGCGGCATGCCGCGCTTCCTGCAATGAAAGTTGCATTTGTGACAACAACCGATATCTCGCTGTTCGCTGCGTCCCCCGGCACCGAGAATCCCAGGATCGCTGCCGCATGGACGCGGTCTCTGGCTGTTAATTTCCTGTAAATATCAGCGAGAACAGCGAAGCTGGTCTAGGAAAGTTGGTGAGACAGCTACTTAATTCGGCGCTGTTGCTTCGCGTCGTGCGCCGGGTGTTGTGACCGTGTTGTCGGTCCCTCATGCCTTCCGTCTCGCCTGTCGCGAGCTGCGCGGCGGGATCCGGGGTTTGCGCGTCTTTCTGGCCTGTCTCGTGCTCGGGGTGACTGCGATTGCCGGCATCGGCTCGCTCGCCTCCTCCGTTATCGCCGGCATTAAGGCCGATGCCCGCGAGTTGCTCGGCGGCGACGTGGAGGCACGACTCACCCTGCGAGCGGCCGATAACGCTGAGCGGGCCTTTCTCAAGGAGAGCGGGCGGGTGTCGGAGATCGCCACGATGCGGGCGATGGTGCGCACGTTAGACGGTAGCCGGCGCAGCCTGATCGAGTTGAAAGCAGTCGACCCGGCCTACCCGCTCTACGGCGCCGTAGCACTGTCGCCTGTGCAAGATCTCGCCGCGACGCTCGACCGGCGCGACGGCAGGTTTGGTGCAGCGGCTGACCCAGCCATTCTCGATCGGCTCGGTCTGCAGGTCGGCGATAGCGTCAAGATTGGCGAAACAATGCTGCAGCTGCGGGCCGCGATCGAGCGGGAGCCCGACGCCGCGGCCGGCGGGCTGCAGTTCGGGCCCCGTGTCATCATCGCGGCCCAGGCACTCGCCGAAACCGGCCTGCTCCGGCCGGGCGCGCTGATCACCTATCATTACCGAGTGCGGCTTCCGCCTGAGGCCGACCCCCGCGCCTGGGCCGAGCGCGCGCGGAGCGAGTTCCCGACAGCCGGCTGGCAGGTCCGCACCTTCGGCGAGGTTTCACCCGCGCTGCGTCGGCTGATCGACCGCCTGGCGCTATACCTCAATCTGGTCGGGCTCACCGCTCTCCTTGTCGGTGGAATCGGGATCGGCAATGCGGTTGGCTTCTACATCGCCGGCAAAACCACGACCATCGCCACACTGAAATGCCTCGGCGCGTCGACGCGGTTCATCTTTACGGTTTACTTCGTCCAGGTCATAGCTGTTGCCCTGTCCGCCATTGCAGCGGCCTTAGCCCTGGGGGCGATGCTCCCGGCGGCCGCCCGGCCTCTCCTCGTTGGCGTGCTTCCGGCCGCCGTGCAGCCCGGCATCTATCCGGGTCCATTGGCGCTCGCCGCACTATTTGGATTATTGACGACGCTTCTCTTTGCACTCTGGCCGCTCGCCGGGATCGGCCGGGTACCGGCTGCGGCATTGTTCCGTGACACCGTCGACCGGACCCGGCGTCGAGTGCCGATAAAGGCTCTTGCAGTAAGCTCTCTCTCGGCGCTCGGGCTGGCCGCCCTAGCGGTTGGAAGCTCCCAAGATCACACGGTTGGGCTGTGGTTCGCCGGCGGTGCCGCCGCTGCTTTCGCTCTCTTCCGCGCTGCGGGAGCAGCCGTTGTCTTCGCTTCACGGCGGTTTCCGGGAGTGCGCCGCCCGGCACTGCGCCTGGCGTTAGCAAATCTGCACCGTCCGGGCGCGCCGACGGTGCAGATCGTGCTGTCTCTTGGCATCGGCCTGACCGTGCTCGTCGCGATCGCGCTGGTTCAGGGCAATCTCGCCCGCGAGGTCGAAAACCGCATTCCCGTCGAGGCGCCCGGCTTCTTCTTCATCGATATCCAGCCCGACCAGCTTGCCGGCTTCGAAGCGCTTGTACAGACGACGCCAGGCGCACGCTTCGACCAGGTGCCGATGCTGCGCGGCCGTATCACGCGGTTGAATGGCGTTCCGGTCGAGGCGGCGACGATCGCGCCCGGGGCGCAATGGGCGCTCAGGAGCGACCGCGGCCTCACTTATGCGACCAAATTGCCGAAGGGCTCACAAATCGCCGCCGGTGCTTGGTGGCAACCCGACTACAACGGCCCTCCGCTGGTGTCCTTTGATGCCGATCTGGCGCACGGAATGGGCCTCGAGGTCGGCGACACCATGAGCGTCAATCTGCTCGGCCGCGAAATCACCGCGGTCATTGCCAATCTGCGCACGATCAACTGGGAACGATTAGGCATCAACTTCACCCTGGTCTTCGCTCCTGGCACGCTCGAAACGGCGCCGCAGACCCACCTCGCTGCCGTTTATCTGCCGCGGGCGGAGGAAGAAGGACTGGTGCGCTCGGTCACCGAGCGATTTCCTAACATCTCGGCGATCCACGTTCGCGAGGCACTCGCAGCGTTCGACCGTCTGATCGGCACGATCGGTAACGCTGTCGTTCTGACGGCGCTTGTTGCCGTTGCCGCGGGGACGTTGGTGCTCGGCGGAGCGATCGCTGCGGGTCATCACCGACGCGTCTACGATACGGTCGTGTTGAAGGTGCTGGGGGCGACGCGCGCCGTCGTGACCCGCGCTTTTCTGATCGAGCACGGCCTGCTCGGCGCGCTGACGGCGCTCGTCGCTTGCGCATTCGGCACTATCGCCGCCTATCTTCTGGTCACCCGGCTGATCAAGATCGAGTGGGTCTTTCTCCCGGTTCCGCTGTTGTGGACGGTCGGGATCGCCACCTCGCTGACCTTGGTGCTCGGTTTTTCCGGGACTTGGCGAGCGCTCGGCGCCAAAGCGGGTCCTTATCTGCACAATGAATAGTTTTCTCGGAATAATTTTCTCGGGGACGGCGGTCGAGAGCGGGGAGAGGGCCGCCTTGGGGGTTATTGAAAAGATCTCGTTTTGTGCCAATATCGCGGGGGCGAGGAATCGGCCTCGCTCTCGCTTCTCTCCTTGGAGGGGGTTTATGGCTCTAGGTTCGCAGCCCCGCTGGACGACGCGGCCGGCGGACACTCTAGTTGGCGTCGATGCCGGTCTTCGGGAGTACATGCTTCGCGTGTACAACTATATGGCGTCGGGGCTCGCGCTTACCGGCATCGTGGCCTATGTCGCGGCTTTTTCGGGCTTTTACGAGTTGATCGCACGAACACCATTGATATGGCTCGTCATTCTGGCGCCGCTCGGTCTCGTGATGTGGATGAGCTATGGCATCCAGCGTATGCAGGCCAGTACAGCGCAGATGGTGTTCTGGCTGTTTTCCGGGCTGATGGGATTGTCGCTCGCGTCGGTATTCCTGTACTTCACCGGGGCGAGCGTCGCGCGCGTGTTTTTCATCACCGCTGGCACCTTTGCGGCGATGAGCCTCTACGGCTACACGACCCAGCGCGACTTGTCGCAGTTCGGCTCCTTCCTGTTCATGGGGCTGATCGGCATCGTCATCGCGTCCCTGGTTAACCTCTTCATCGGCTCCACGGCGCTGCAATTTGCGATCTCAGTAATCGGCGTCCTCGTCTTCACTGGTCTGACCGCGTACGATACGCAGCAGATCAAGGAGATGTACTACGAGGGCGATGGCTACGAGATGGTCGGAAAGAAGGCGATCATGGGCGCCCTGCGGCTCTATCTCGACTTCATCAACCTGTTCATGATGTTGATGCAATTGCTCGGTACCCGCCGCGACTAACTGCTTCGGCTTCGCCGAAACGACCCTCGATCGGCCGGACCTCGCGTCCGGCCGATTTTTGATGATGATCATGAACCTGCCCGAAAGAGTTTGGCGCGCGGCAGCGCTTGCCATAGGGCTGCTGATGACGGTCGGGGTCGCCTCGGCCGGCGTACTGGACCGCGTCGCACAAGAGAAAACCATCCGCATCGCCTATCGCGAAGACGCGCCGCCATTCTCGTTTAAGGATAAGATTGGCGAGCCGGCCGGTTTCATGGTTGATTTGTGCCGGGCGGTCGCCAAGAAACTGGCCGAAGAGCGCGGCTTGCCGTCGCTGAGCGTGGCTTATGTTCCGGTCACTGCCGCAGACCGGTTTGAGGCGATCACCCAGCAAAAAGCCGACCTCCTTTGCGAGCCGACGAGCGCCACGTTGTCCCGACGCGAACGAGTCGACTTCTCGATTCCGACCTTTCTCGACGGCGCTAGCCTGATAGTCCGCGCCGATAGTCCCGAGAAACTCGAGGAACTTGCGGGCCGACAGGTCGGAGTCGTGACTGGCACGACGACGGAGGAGTCGCTGCGCAACTCCCTGAAGGACGCCGGGATTGGCGCCGAGGTCGTCGCCGTGAAGACCCACGACGACGGCTTGGCGATGCTCGACCAAGGCAAGATCTCGGCCTATTTTGCCGACCGCTCGATCCTGCTGTTTCTGATCAAGGACAGCAAAGCGCCTGAGAAACTACGGCTTGCCGACGACTATCTGAGCGTCGAGCCCTACGCGTTGGCGCTACCCAAGGGCGACAACGACTTTCGGCTGGCCGTCGACCGCGCCCTCAGCCACATCTATCGCTCGGGGGAGATCGCCGGGATCTTCGAGCACACCTTTGGCGGCAAGGCCAAGCCGAGCCAAATCCTGCAGACGCTCTATTTGATCTCGGGATTACCCGATTAGCGGGGGCCCGCTCCCGTTCGTTAGTCTCTAGCCAAAAATATTTGAAATTTTCCGATCAAGAGATCTGGTTGAGCTTATCGGTCGGGTAGCCGAGGATGGTGGCGACGCGGCCGGTATCGTGATCGGAGTAGACGAAAGCCGGTCCGTCGATGCGATAGCGGCCCTTCCAACTGATGGCGAACGTGGTATCGGTTTCTTCGATGTGGATCGGTTCGCTCTCCCCGTCTCGAGCCAGCCTTGCCGCGAGCCGATCGGCGGGGTCGAGCAGCCAGGCATCGCCGGTTTCGGTGGAGAACAGGACCAGCTGACCCACGGTAACGATGCGGCCGTCATGATCGGCTGCCCGGCGCTGGATATAGCGCACCTCATCGGCCAGACGAAAACTCTTGCCCTCCACAATCCGCTTGCCTGGTCGACGCCTGATGGGTTTTCGACCCCGAGCGGGCCTGGAGGGGATTGCCATGGAATTGTTCACCCAGCTGTTCGGCGATCTGCTGGCCTTTGTCTACCACTGCTTCGACCGCATTGTCATTTACGGCTACCTCAGCGGGCTCTCGCGGCCCGAGCAGGTCGTGCACTTTTTCCGTCAGGTGGTCGGCGTACCGGTCGTCGGCAAGGAGATCCTGAGCCAGCGCACCGCCGACTACCAGAACTGGGTGGAAGCCTTCGCCCGCAATCATCGGCTGCCGATCGAATGGGCCGAGAAAGGCGTGCGCAAGGAAGACCATGTCCTGCCCTGGCAACGCCGCATGGCCAGGGACGACGCCTACGGCGTCTACTTCATCTTCAAGAGCATGGAGCAGGGGCCGAGCTTTCGCATCAGCGTCCCCAAATACGCCACCAAGGATCCAAATTACCGCATCCTCGCCCGCCAACGCAGCCGCTTCACGCACTATTACTTCTACCTCCGCGACGAAACCCTGGGCCCAATGGTGATGCGGGTCGCCTCGTTTTTCCCGTTCCAGACCACCTACTACCTCAACGGCCATAGCTTCATCGAGCAGGAGCTGACGCGCGCGCAGATCGGCTTCCGCAAGACCGACAACGCCTTCCTCGCCGTCGACGACGTCGCCGCGCTGCAAGCCGCCGCCGACAAACTCAGCCCGCAAATCATCCGCCAACAGCTCGACTACTGGACCCTGATCCTGGGACCGAAGTTCTCCGCCAAGGAGCGCAAGCAGCTCAATCTCTCGCGCTTTTACGCGATCGCCCAGATTGAGTATTGCCGCAACTTCATCTTCAAGCGCAACTTTCCCATCCACAAACTCTTCGAACGCAGCTGCGAACTCGGCCTGTGGCGGTTAACCGGCGACAAGATCACCGACATCTTCGGCACTCGCCTGAACCGCAGGATGCGCGGCAAGCTGGCCACCGTCATCGATCGCATCGAGCATGGCCATCATGTCTTCCGCGCCTACTTCAAGAACGCCTTCCTCAAGCAGTACGAAAAGTTCTCCACCTTCTTGCGCAACGAACTGGTCTCCAACAACCTCGCCGACTTCCGTCTTAAGAAGGGACTGGACCATCTCGATGCCGTTCGCGAGCGCTTCCAAACCATCACCGGCCGCTTCGCCGGTTTCCAGGCGCAATGGCTCAACGTCCACGTCGACTTTCCGCTGCTGCAGCGCCTCGCCCTGCCGATCACCATTGGCGCGGTCCGCTATCCGGGGATCAAGATCCACGACCCGCGCGTCATCCGCCTGCTCGAAGTGCTGCTCCATGGCGGCAGCCACGTCGGCGGCTGGACCGCCAAGCAAATCCACCACGCCGTTCTCACCACTTTCCACCTCTCCGACCGCGCCTACGGCCTCAACCAACTTCGCTACGACCTGCGCAAGCTCAAAGGCCACGGTCTGCTGCAGCGCGACGGCTCCCGCTACGCCTACCGTCTCACCCCCAAGGGGGTTCAGGTTGCGCTGCTCTTCCTGTTCTTCCACAAACGACTCTGCGGCCCACTCGCCAACAGCCGCTTCCACCACCGCCCCGACCCTCATCACCAGCCGGCCAGCAAGCTCGAAGCCGCCTACCACCGCGCCGATAAAGCTATTCAACAGATCGTCGATCTCCTCGCCGCCTGACCTTAGCGTCCGACTGTTGAACTCTTTTTGTCTACGATTCTCGGGGCTAGAATTTAATGCGCTTCGTCCCAGTTCTGGCCCTTCCCGGTCTCGACGACCAGCGGCACGGAGAGTTCGCAGCGCGGCGCGCAGGCACCCTCCATGACTCCCTTGACGACGCGTGCGGTGTCGTCGGCCTCCGATTCCGGCACCTCGAACAAGAGCTCGTCGTGGACCTGCAAGAGCATCCGGGCCTTGAGCCCGGTGCCGGCGAGCGCGGTCGGGATTCGGCCCATCGCGCGCTTGATGATGTCGGCCGCCGACCCCTGCAAGGGCGCGTTGATCGCCTGTCGTTCCGCCCCGGCCCGGCGCGCCGGGTTGGCGTCGCGGATCCCGGAAATGAAGCATCTGCGCCCGAAAATCGTTTCGACATAGCCGGTGCGGCGGCAATCGGTCTTGATCCGCTCCATATAGGCGCGGATCGCCGGGAAGCGCTCGAAGTAGGCTCGGATATAGGCTCCGGCCTCGGCTTGCGGCACGCCGATCTGCGCTCCGAGGCCAAAGGCGCTGATGCCGTAGATGATGCCGAAATTGATCGCCTTCGCGCGCCGCCGAGTGTTGGCGTCCATCTCCGCGAGCGGCACGCCGAACACCTGGCTCGCGGTCAGCGCGTGGATATCCACCCCGTCGCGGAAGGCCTGCTTCAGCTCCGGCACGTCGGCAACGTGCGCGGCTAGGCGTAATTCGATCTGGCTGTAATCCGCGGACAGCAGCAGGTGCCCCGGCTCGGCGACAAAGGCGCGGCGGATGCGGCGACCTTCCTCGGTGCGGATCGGGATGTTCTGCAGGTTGGGATTGTTCGATGAGAACCGGCCTGTCGCGGCCACAGCGAGTGCGTAGGAGGTGTGCACTCGTGCGGTCTCGCGGTCGATCTCCTCCGCCAACGCGTCGGCATAAGTCGATCTGAGCTTGGTGAGCTGCCGCCATTCGAGGACCTCTCTCGGCACCTCGTGCAGCGGAGCAAGCTCTTCGAGGATCGAGGCGTCGGTGCCGTAGGCACCGGTCTTGCCCTTCTTGCCGCCAGGGAGTCCGAGCTTTTCGAACAACACATCGCCGAGTTGCTTGGTCGACCCGATGTTGAATTGGTTGCCGACCGCGCGAAAGATCGTCTGCTCGATCTCGGCGATGCGCTGCGTGAAATCCCGCGACAGCTCGGCAAGGGCAGCGCGGTCGACCTTGATCCCCTGGCATTCCATTGCTGCAACGACCGACACCAGCGGCCGCTCGATCGTCTCGTAGAACGCGGTCATCCTGTCGCGGACCAACCGCGCTTTCAGCAATATGTGCAAGCGCAGGACGGAGTCGGCGCGCTCGGCGACAAAATCGCGTGCGGCCTCGGGCGACACCTCAGCGAAGGGGATCAGGCTTTTGCCGGTGCCTATCAGCTGCTTCAGCGGAGTGAGCTCGTGCTCGAACGCGCGCCGGGTCGCATCTTCGATGCCGTGCTCGAACTGCCCGCCATCGAGCACGTAGGACATCAGCATCGTGCAGTCATAGGGTGCGATTTGCACCCCGTAGCGCGATAACAGATGCACGGCCGTCTTCATATCGTGGCCGATTTTAAGGACACCTGGATCTTCGAGTAGCGGCCGCAGCCGCTCGATGGCGGTTTCGGGGGCAAGCCCGACGGCTCCTCCCCCCAGATCGAGGGCCCCGGTCACCCGATGAGCCAGCGGGACGTAGGCGGCGAGCCCCGGGGCCAGTGCCAGCCCAATCCCGGCAAGAGCTGGCCGGCCGCCAGCAACGGCACTGCCCTCCGGCCAGATCGCGACCACCCCCGCCTGGTAGGCCGCCTCGACCCACTGGTCTAGACCTTCGATGGCGTCGATAAGGGCATATGTGCGCGGCGCCGTAAAGGGCGGAACCTCCGGGATCACCGGCTCGCTCGGGCCGGTCGGGAGGGGTGCGGTTATGTCGAGCCGGCGCTCGATGCGCGACTTGAGGGCGCGCAATTCCATTTCGTCGAGAAACGGGAAGAGCTTCTCCGGGTCGTAGGGTTTCACTTTGAGCGCCGATAGCGGGCAGGGCAGCGGCACGCTGTCGTCGAGCTTGACCAATTCCTTCGACAGGCGCGCTTTGGCGGCGTTCTCGATCAGCGCCTCGCGCCGCTTCGGCTGCTTGATCTCCCCGGCATGGGCGAGCAGGGTTTCGAGATCGCCATAGGTGTTGATCAATTCGGCCGCGGTCTTGACGCCGATACCGGGCACGCCCGGTACGTTGTCGGTGCTGTCGCCGCAGAGCGCCTGCACTTCGATGACCTTGTCAGGCCCGACGCCGAACTTCTCGCGCACCTCTGCCTCGGCGATCGGCCGATCGGTCATCGGGTCGCGCATCGTGATCTTGCCGTCGGCGATGAGCTGCATCATGTCCTTGTCGGACGAGAGGATCGTCACTTTGGCGCCAGCCTCGACGGCGTGCCGCGTATAAGTCGCGATCAGATCATCGGCCTCGAAATTCTCCATCTCGATTCGGCAGACGCCGAATGCGTCCGCCGCCTGCCGTACATGCGCTAGTTGCGGCGCGAGATCATCGGGCATTTCCCGGCGGTTCGCCTTGTACTGATCGTAGATTTCGCTGCGGAAGCTACGGCCGGAGGCGTCGAAAATCACCGCGATGTGGTCGGCGTCGGTCTCCCGCAGATACTTATCCAGCATATTGCTGAATATCATCACTACTTCGGTCGCCATGCCGTCGGATTTGCGCTGGAACCGCTCCGCCTTGGGGTCCTTGGCGCGGGCAAAGTAAGCACGAAATATGAAGCCCGAGCCGTCTATCAGAAACACATGATGGGGCGCCGCCGAAGGGGCCTGCGCGGCGGGGGTCGAGGGCGGCTCGGCGACGAGCGGTTCGACGAGGTCGTTCACGGCTTTCCTTTATTCAGTCGTTGCGCTCTTCCGATACCTTTGCCGGCGTGGCCACGCCGCCTGGCGCGGATCCTTGCATCGCACGGTTGACAAACAGACGAGAGCAATAGGGGCACTCGACCTTCCCGTCTGGACCAAGATTGAGAAAGACCCTGGGATGACCGAGCGGCTCGTCGCCGCCATTGCAGGCAGCGACCGTCTCGTTAATGTAGATGGTTTCGAAAGGCCCCATATGCGACCGGGAATTGGCGCGGGCGCCGACCACCCGCGGCTGACGGTTTTTATAAGCACGATGATACCCTTTGCCGCTCGACAATCAATGATCCACTCCAGAGAGCAGCCTCGCGCTTGCGGCATCGACGAGAACGCGTGAGCAGCCGGGGAATTGCATCGGGCCTGTGCTGGGGTTCGATTATTGCGGCGCTGACGCTTTCCTTCGGCTGCGCGCCGACCAACGACGAGGACGCCCGGCTTGCGGGAATCGGGACACCGCGAGCGGCACCAGAGCAAAGACCGGCGCCGCATTTCACCGAGACCGCGTTCGTCGCTGCCGATGGCGCGGTGCTGCCCTTGCGCAAATGGCTTCCCCCAAAAGATCGTGGCGGAAGGCAGCCGAAGGCGGTGATCCTCGCCTTGCACGGCTTCAACGACTACAGCAACGCCTTTGATGGACCGGGCGAGATCTGGTCCAAGGACGGGATTGCCACCTACGCCTATGACCAGCGCGGCTTTGGCGCGGCACCCGAGCGTGGGTTGTGGCCCGGCCGCGCCGCGTTGGCGGCTGACGCCGCAACCGCAGCTCAGGTGTTGCGCCGTCTTTACCCAAGAGTGCCGGTCTATCTTCTCGGCGACAGCATGGGCGGGGCAGTGGCGGTGATCGCCATGACCGGCGAGAGCGGCACCCAGGTTCCCGATGTCGACGGGATCATATTGACCGCGCCCGCCGTTTGGGGACGCCCGACGATGGGTCTCCTGCCGACCCTCGCGTTGTGGGCCGGAGTAAGATTGATGCCGGGGCTCACCCTTTCCGGCCGCGGGTTGGAGATCAAGCCCTCGGACAACATCGCGATGCTGCGGGCCTTGGCGCATGATCCGCTGGTGATCCACCAGACCAGGATCGACGCGATCTACGGCCTTGTGGACCTGATGGACGCAACGCTCGCTTCCGCCCCTCTATTCGATGCGCCGGTGCTGGTGGCGTATGGCGCCAAGGACGAGATCGTGCCGCAAGCGTCGGTGCGACGCTTTGTCGAGGCATTGCCGCCCGAACCGCAACGCCGGCGGCGGCTCGCCTGGTATGATGACGGCTACCATATGCTGTTGCGCGATCTCGAAGGCCCAGTCGTCGCGGCCGATGTCGCAAGCTGGATGCTGGCACCCCGGGAGCCGCTGCCCTCCGGTGCCGACCGCAAGGCGGAGGAGGCCTTCTCGCACGGCGCCCGCCAAGCGTCGGTCGGGGGACGCTGAGCCGTGCACCCAGTAGTGGTCCTCCAGCTCTTGATCTTGTTGGTCTTGGCTAATGGTACGCCGGTGGTCGCCAAAAGGATCCTCGGCAACCGGCTTTCCTATCCCCTCGACGGCAATGTCAGATTCCCCGACGGCCGGCCGCTCTTCGGCCGCTCCAAGACGATCCGCGGAGTCGTTCTCGGTGTCCTGGCGTCGGCTGTGGGGGCTCCGCTGATTGGGCTCGAACCGGAAATCGGGGTTTTAGTCGGCAGCATGGCAATGGCTGGCGACCTCGTCTCCAGCTTCGTGAAGCGCCGCATGGACCTGCCGCCCAGCAGCCGGGCAAGTGGCCTCGATCAAGTGCCGGAATCGCTCTTCCCGCTGCTCGCCTGCCGCCATCTGCTGTCGTTGACGGTCGCCGACATCGCAGCGTGCGTAGTGATATTTTCTATCGGCGATTTAATATTTTCACGGGTTCTCTACGCGTTTGGGCTGCGCGATCGCCCGTATTGACAGCACCGCGGCGCAAGTGATGAAGAACAATTTCCGGCGGGCAGTTGATGCGAACCGGGACGATGCAGGACCCGACGCCGACCGAGGTGTACCCGACCATGTCGCGATACTTCCACAGCCCCGATCCCATCCGCCGCGGCACCTTCGCGTCGAGTGTGATTGGGACGGCGCCGGGCAAACAGATCTGGCCGCCATGCGTATGGCCACTCAGCATCAGGTCGAAATCGGCGTGCGCCGCCTGGCGATAGATTTCGGGCGTATGCGACAAAAGGATCGAAAAGCCGTTGCCGGGAAGCTGCGAAGCGGCTTTCTCGATGTTGTCGACCCGGTAGTAGTGCGCGTCGTCGATGCCGACGAGGTGGATGCATTCGTCGCCGCGCACGAGGGTTTCGGCCTCGTTGAGCAGCATGCGAATCCCCATCTCCTCCAGCCCCGGAACCATGCGGATCGTGTCGTGGTTGCCGAGTACGCCGAACATCGGCGCCACGATCTGGGCGCAGACCCGCACTAATCCCTCTAGCGTCGCGGCGAACGGCCCGAACGTCTTCCCGCGATAGTCGCCGGTCAACACGCAAAGGTCATAGACCAAGCCGGGAAGCAGCTCGACCAGGCGCTGCATCGCACCGTCATTCATGTCGACGTGCAAGTCGCTGATCTGCAGGATCGTAAAGCCGTCGAACCTGGCCGGTAGCTCGGGCAAGATGATGTCGTTGCGTCTGACCTGAATCCGTTCGGCGTTTTTCTTTGCCCACCAGTACAACCCGCTCAGCTTCAGGGTGTTGCGGATTATCGCCGGGCTATAATACCAGTTTTCCGGGTGGAAATAGTTGAGGCCTTGTCCGAACACCCGGGCTTCGTGGTCCTCTTCGATGCCGATGCGCTGCCTCGCATGAAGCCGGCCGAGGCGCCGCTCCAAATGTTCGACGATGTCCTCGTTCATAAAAGCACTAGTGCGATGGCGGACCGGCGGACAATCGCGAATCGCGCTGCCTCCGCCGAGCCTTCGTTGGCAAACCCGGCGGCCGCCGCCGTCGTTCCGCTATTGCCCATGCAAGACCTTCTCCTTCCTTGCTGCAACCGTTGCTTGAGCGACGATCAGCCGGTTCCTCATGTGCAGCGAATTTACAGCAAAATTCTCTCTGAAATTGTAGCGGCGGTCCGTCCCGCCGCCGGTTCCCTCCCGACCCCTCACAGAGGCGGGGAGGGAAGGGTAGGGATCGGCAATTTGCACGATAAAGTTGGCAATTTTAGGTCGCGATTCACCGCGCCACTATTCCGGTGATATGCCGCAGCGCTGACGCCAATGGCGGATAAGAAGGGCGATCCGCTTGGCTCCCGCGTCAGCCGGGTTGCTGGCCCTTCGCCTTGTACGCCGCCGCGGCCTTGGGACCCGTGAGGAAATCGATCAGTGCCTTTGCTGCGATCGGCTGCTCCGTTAAAGATGAAGCGCTGGCGACAAAGGCCAAATCCGGGATCTTCGGCTCGGCCGGCAGGAGCCCAACGACGTCGATGCCTTGCACCACCGTCAGTTCGTTGATCAGCTGTATGCCCATCTCGGCCTCGCCGCGCCCCAGTGGCTTTTTCGAGCCGCCGACCATTTTGGCCTCACGGACCAGCTTGTCGACGCGCCGCTTGGTCAGGATCGCGACCTCGATTTCATCGCCCGCGGCAACCTTCTTCTCTGCGACGGCGGCGCTCAGCACTTGAATTCAGCCGCGCTCGCCTCGGCCGCCCATATAGCGGCGACCAGAGCAACCGCATCGGCCAGCGATTGGGTCCCGCGCATCCTCGTCCCTCCGCTGCAGTTTGGTGGGCCGGCTGCGTCGACCACCGTATCGGCTTCGGCCTCGAGACTTAAACGCTAGAACTAAGGGTTCTCCGCTTAGCTCCATCGCCGGTTTGCCCGAGGGTTGCGTGGCTTGATCAAACCCACTTGTATGTCGGCCCGCCCGCCTATATCCAATCTCGTCGGTCGTGCGGACTGCGCGGGCACCCGTAGCTCAGCTGGATAGAGCGCTGCCCTCCGAAGGCAGAGGTCGTGAGTTCGAATCTCGCCGGGTGCGCCACTTCGGTATAAAACTGCGAACGCCACCAGCCGCCGATTCTACGCCGGCAGCAGATCAATTAAGCTCGCAATGCCTCGACATGGCGAGCGAGTTTTTCGAGCGTCTGGTAACCGTATTCGACTGCACCGAAGCCGATGCCCGCGTCGCGCTTTGCTTTGGTTGGATGCAACTGACGCAATGTAATCACGGTCTTGCTATCGCCCTGTTCGTCGAACGTGATGGTTGTCCGAAACCGCCCCGGATCGTCATCGCTGTCCGCTCCGTGATCGAACTCGATCAGAGTCGGTCGTTCGATACGACGGAATTTCATCCGGTTGGTGAAGCGCTGGCCATCAGGTGCGATCATGTCGAAGCGCCACAGACCGCCGACGCATATGTCGATCTCCTTGGTCTCGATTTTAAAACCGGCTGGCCCGAACCAGCTCGGCAGATGTTTCGGGTCGGTCCAGGCAGAAAAGACAACGTCGCGCCGCGCATCAATTACCCGCGAGAGAACGATTTCGCGATCGAGCGCCCATTGCGAGAGCGCAGCGTTGGTGGACGAGGTCATGATCAAATCCTTTGATTGGGATGGGCATGTGACAGTGGTGTCAATGACGCGGGCGAACCCCCGGAGATCGTGGCGCCAGCAAGGAGCGTCCGCCGTTTGCGGAACTCAATCATTTCAACCTTCTTTTCCGGGACTTCTTCTCGATTGCCTTCACATAGACCTCGAGCCGATCCAGGCGAGTCTCCCAAACCGCACGCTGCTCGACCAGCCAACGTTCAGCATCGGTCATGGCCGCCGGCTTCAACCGGCAGGTGCGAACGCGCCCACTCTTCTGGGATTCAACGAGGCCGACGGCCTCCAGCACCCGGACGTGCTTCATCAGACTAGGCAGCGCCATGTCGAATGGTTGGGCGAGTTCTCCGATCGATGCGTCGCCCTCGCCCAGACGCTCAAGAACCGCTCTCCTGGTTGGGTCCGCAAGAGCGCCGAACACAAGGTCGAGACTCGATGATAAGTTATCCATACGGCTAACTATATATGCGCGCCGAGGGGCTGTTAATAATAGTTATCCGTCTGGCTTACTAATCGTGCGGAGGGAGGTGCCGCCTGTGACGGCGTAAGCTAGCGAATTGCCGAACGCTCGGTTTTTTGGAAGCCGCAGCCCAATCATATGCTCGATGACGGTAGCATCGCTGCTACGCGGGACCGTTGGACGACGAGCATTCGCCGGTCATGGACCGAACGAACTGGGGCCGCCGAAGCCGCTGTGCTCAGCAGGTGGATCGTAGTGGTTTTGGCGTGCCTTGGATATTCGCGGTCGGAATTGCGCGTCGGTGGCGAGAATATCAGAGTGCGGAAGCGCAGACGCAGTTATCAGCTTCATCCACGCTGGGCGCCACCAAAAGCCGCGAAATCACCCTGTTTCTCTCGGGTTTGGAGGTTAACGCAGGGAGGCCCCGAACGGGACGGAAACTGCAACAAATTTCCCCAGTTTTCCCGGTTTTGCCTGTCGAGGGCGTCGCACCCGATCCAGCCAACCGGCGGGGCGATGTCCCGTTTGCACCGCTACCTGGCACCCGACGTGGCGACTGGCGGGTCGCCGCGATCTCTGCACCACTCCCGGCCCCGACGTCACCGTCGCCGGATTTCCCACTGGGGATCGTGATTCCACGCGCCGCCGCGAATTGACAGGGTTGCGCGCGATCCCCATACTTCGCCGCTTTCCTGCTAGGGAGCGGTCCGGCTGTGCCGGGATCGCCGAGGCGAGGAGAGGGTCGATGATGCGCGATCCCGGCACAGGCCACCGGCGTTCGGGAGCAGGGCGGAAGGTCGTGCCGGCAGGAAGCCGGCGACGACGATAGACGCGCAAACCCGCTTCTTTCACTTCCCTATCGCGCAGGAGACACGCCCGTGATTTCAGCCGTTATGCCGACCTACGGCCGGTGGGACGTCGCCGTCGAGCGGGGCGAGGGCCCCTATCTCTGGGCCACCGACGGCCGCAAATTCCTCGATTTCACCAGCGGTATCGCGGTGACCGGGCTCGGCCACTGCCACCCGCACCTCGTTGGTGCCATCACCGAGCAGGCCAAGCGCCTCTGGCACACTTCCAACCTGTTCCAGATCCCAGGCCAGGAGCGGCTGGCGCAGCGCCTCGTCGACAATACCTTCGCCGACACCGCCTTCTTCGGCAATTCCGGTGCCGAAGCCTGCGAGCTGGCAATCAAAGTTGCGCGCAAATACCAGTCGGAGACCGGTCATCCGGAGCGCTATCGCATCGTCGCCTGCGAGGGTTCGTTTCACGGCCGCACTCTGGCGACCCTCGCAGCGGCGGGGAACGAGGCCTACCTCAAAGGGTTCGGCCCGGCGATGGAAGGCTTCGACCATGTTGCCTTCGGTAATCTGAACGAGATGCGCGCAGCCATCGGCAAGGAGACGGCGGCAATATTTGTCGAGCCGATCCAGGGTGAAGGCGGGGTGCGCACCGCCCCCTCCGGCTATCTCAAGGGGTTGCGCGAGATCGCCGACGAGTTTGGTCTGCTCCTCGTGTACGACGAGGTGCAAAGCGGGATGGGCCGGACCGGCAAACTGTTCGCCCATGAATGGGAAGGTGTTCCGCCCGACGTCATGGCTATCGCCAAGGCGCTCGGCGGCGGCTTCCCGATCGGCGCATGTCTGGCGACCGAACGCGCCGCGAAAGGCATGGTGGCCGGCACCCACGGCTCGACCTTTGGCGGCAACCCGTTGGCGGTCGCGGCCGGCAATGCCGTCCTCGACGTGATGCTGGCGCCAGGGTTTTTCGACCGAGTCGAGGCCATGGCCAAGCTGTTGCGGGAACGTCTCGATGCCCTGGTGCGATCCTACCCGAAGCTTTTCGCGGAGCTGCGCGGCTCCGGCCTGCTGCTCGGTATTCGTTGCGTCGTGCCGGCCGCGGACTTCGTTGCTAAGCTGCGCCAGAATGGGCTCTTGACCCTGACGGCCGGCGAGAATGTGCTGCGCATCCTGCCGCCGCTGATCGTCGGCGAGCGCCAAATCGACGAAGCCCTCGGCGTCATGCACAAGGTGGCTGCGGAGTGGCCCACATGAGAAGCCTCGCACGCCAAGCAACGCTGATCGACGGACAGCACACGTCGGCCGATGCGCCGCGCCATTTCCTCGACCTCGACCGGTTCGATAGCGCTGTGCTGCGCCGGATCCTCGACCTCGGTTTCGCCTACAAGAATGGCCGACGCGATCGGCCGCTCGCCGGCAAGACATTGGCGATGATCTTCGAGAAACCGTCGACGCGGACCCGGGTGTCCTTCGAGGTGGCGATGCGCCATCTCGGCGGCGACACGGTCCTTCTCAACACCGCGGACAGTCAGCTCGGGCGGGGCGAGACCGTGGCCGACACCGCACGGGTGTTGTCGCGCTATGTCGACGCGATCATGATCCGCACCAACCAGCCGGGAAAGTTGGACGATCTTGCGCGCCATGCGACCGTGCCGGTGATCAACGGTTTGACCAACTCCTCGCATCCCTGCCAACTCATGGCCGATGTGATGACCCTGCAAGAAAAGAAGGGCCCGCTAAAGGGCAAGGTCGTGGCCTGGAGCGGCGACGGCAACAATGTCGTGGCAAGCTGGGTTCATGCGGCGGTCCGCTTCGGCTTTGGCTTGCGCATCGCCTGCCCGGACAAACTCAGCCCACCGCAGCGGCTCTTCGAATGGGCGCGGCGGGAGGGCGGACGGGTGCGTCTGACCACGGATCCGCTGGAAGCCGTCGCGGATGCGGATTGCGTCGTCACCGATACCTGGATCTCGATGGGTGACGAAGTCAACTTCAATCGTCACAACATGCTCGCGCCGTACCGCGTCGACGAGCACCTGATGGCGCACGCCAAACCCGACGCGATCTTCATGCACTGCCTGCCGGCGAAACGCGGCGAAGAGGTGACCGCTGGCGTCATCGACGGCCCGCAATCGGTCGTATGGGACGAGGCGGAGAACCGGCTTCACGCCCAAAAGGGAATTCTTGCCTGGTGCTTAGGCTGAGGCGCGTTCCGGTCCGGCGCCAGCTGACGCGATTGCCGATGCCGGCCCGCAGGTTCACCGGAGCGCTCGAGAATTGACAGCCTTTGCCGATACTCTACCCGACGATCTCGTCCAGCCGTTCAGGATCGACCCGTTCGCCTTGCGCGGCCGTCTCGTCCGGCTCGGCCCGACGATCGATAGGATCCTGTCGCAGCATGCCTATCCCGAGCCGGTCGCGGGGATGCTGGGTGAAGCCATTACTCTCGCCGTGGTCCTTGCCGGCGCGCTCAAATACGACGGGATCTTCACGCTTCAGACAAAGGGCGACGGGCCGATCAAGCTGATGGTTGCCGATGTCTCGACGGCGGGGGCGGTGCGCGGTTATGCCCAGTACGATGCTACAAAACTCGAGGCGGCTCTCAGCGGACGGCCGGCGTCGCACTCGGTACCGGGTCTCGTCGGGTCGGGCTACATCGCTTTCACTGTTGACCAGGGCGAGGACACCGATCGCTATCAGGGTATCGTCGAGCTCGCCGGCTCGACTCTCGCCGAATGCGCGCAACACTATTTCCGCCAGTCGGAGCAGATCCAGGCCGGGATCAAGCTCTCGGTGGGTCGGGCCGGGCGCGGCGGCACCTGGCGCGGCGGTGGGCTGATGCTGCAACGCGTGCCGCCCGAGGGCGGTTACGGCGTCATCGCCGACGATGTCGAGGATGGCTGGCGCCGGGCAATGGTGTTGATGAGCTCGGCCACCTCTGAGGAGCTTGTCGACCCCGACTTGCCGCCGCGGCGCCTATTGTATCGGCTCTTTCACGAGGACGGGGTACGGGTCTACGACACCCATGCTCTCGAAGCGCGCTGCCGCTGCTCCCGCGAGCGGATCGAGGGTATCCTGCGCTTGTTCTCGCCGAGCGAACTGGAGGAGATGCGCGAGGAGGGGGTCACCACCGTGACCTGCGAGTTTTGCAATCAAAGTTACGTCTTCGACGAGGCCGACCTCGAGCGGCTGATGCCGATCTGACCTGCCCCGCCGCGTCCACCTGAACTCCTAGGCGAAGGGATGAGCGCGAACTACGAAGCCGAATGGCGCGCCCGCTTTGGCGAAGACGAGCCCCTTCCAGAAGACGTTCCGGAGGTCGCGTGGTTGCGCCAGGTCCTGATGCGGCGCACCCACCGGCGCTACGCCGATCGCCCGGTTCCCACGCCTTTGCTGCGCCTGCTGCTGGCTGCTGCGGTCTCTGCCTCCTCGAAATCGGACTTCCAGCAAACATCCGTCGTCCACGTCGAGGACCGCGCCCAGAGGAATCGACTGGCGGCGCTCGTGCCGGACATGCCGTGGATCGGCACGGCCCCTGTGTTTCTGGTGTTCTGCGGGGATGCGCGGCGCCTAGAGCGACTCGGCGAATTGCGCGGACGCAATGTGGACAACGGCCAGCTCGAAGGGTTCTTCAACGCCGCCATCGATGCAGCGCTGGTCATGCAGACCTTTGCCCTGGCCGCCGAGACGGCGGGTCTCGGCTGTTGCCCGATCAGTGCCCTCCGCAATCATCCCGACGCGGTCGCGTCGATACTCCACCTTCCCGACAAAGTGTTTCCGGTGGCTGGGCTGTGCGCCGGCTACCCCGCCGCTGCGGGCTACATCAGCATGCGCCTGCCGCTCGCGGTCACGCTCCATGCCGACCGCTATGACGATCGCCATTTGGGCACGGCGGTCGACGCCTATGACATCAGGCGCAACTCGCGTTACGCGATCCCTCATGAGCAGCAGCGCTCGCCGGAGATCTTCGGGCAGGCCGCATTCTACGGGTGGTCGGAGGACAAAGCGCGCCAAGCCACGGCGCCCGAAGGACAGAGTTTTCCCGCCTATTTGCGCACCCGTGGCTTCAACCTCGAATAACGACGCCGGGGCATGGGTGCCCTGGAAGCCGGCGGCCTGAAGACTACATTTCTGCTGCCGCCCGGTAGTAGCTGTTCGGCCAGCCCCGGGCGAGAGCCGCGTCGCCGCGAAAGATTTCCATGATCGCAATTCCACGTCTGCATAGCTCGGCCTTGACGGTCGCAGCTGTCCTATTGCTGCTCGCGCTTAGTGGTTGCGACAGTGCCGGTGCCGGGGCTTCCCCGCCGGTCGGCAGTGCTGTCGATCTCAGCCTCTTTGAGGATGTCGTTAAGCAGGTCCAGAAGAACTACGTCGAACCCGTACCGGACACCGACCTCGTCAAGGACGCCCTGAAGGGCATGTTGTCTCGGCTCGATCCGCATTCGGACTATATGGATCAAGAGCAATACCAGCAGATGACGTCGGTCACCCGCGGCCAATTTGGCGGAATCGGCGTTGAGCTCACGCTCGAAGCGAAGGTTCCGGAGGTCATCGCGCCGATCGACGGCACGCCGGCGGCGGAAGCGGGGGTCGAGCCGGGTGACCGGATCGTCAGGATCGATGCGCTGCCGACGACCGGGATGGATGTCGAGGAGATCGTCAAGCGACTGCGCGGCGCCTCCGGTACCAAGGTAACCCTAACGATCGCGCGCAGCGATCGCGCGCCCTTCGACCTCACCCTGACGCGCGCCGTCATCCGTGTCGTCTCCGTCAAGTCGGATCTCAAGAGCGACAATATTGGCTACGTGCGCGTGACGACTTTTACCGAATCCACACCGGCCGAGCTCGCTGCGGCCATCATCCGACTGAAGGGGGGCGCGCGCGGACGGTTGAACGGTCTGATCCTCGATCTACGCAACGATCCCGGCGGTCTCCTGGACGCCGCAGTCGAGGTGGCCGGCTTGTTCATCGATGGCGGGGTCGTGGTAACGACGCGCGGGCGCAACGGCGCCGACGACCGCGTCTATCGAGCGCCGGCGACCGGTGACCTCGTGCGCGGTACGCCAATTGTCGCGCTGATCAACAGTGCCTCGGCCTCTGCCGCTGAAATCGTTGCCGGCGCACTGCAGGACCACCGGCGGGCGACGGTGATGGGCACCCGGAGCTTTGGCAAGGGCTCGGTGCAGACCATTATTCCCCTGGACGGACGCGGTGCGCTCCGGTTGACTACCGCGCTCTACTATACCCCTTCCGGCCGGTCGATTCAGGGCCAGGGCATTGCCCCCGACATCGTCGTCAACTTGCCGAAGACCCAGCAGGTCGCCAACGCAGTCGCCACCCACGAGAGCGATCTCTACCGTGCCCTCAAAAACGCGGGTTCGCTCAACCCGAGCCCGGCCAAGTCTCCGGCCTCCCTAGCTCCGGCGGGAACCGCCGAGATGTCGGAACACCCAATCAAGCCGCTGATCATCGGAACCGGCAACGATGCGCAACTCGCCGCGGCCTTCGACTACCTGAAAAAGGCGGTGCGGCGGGAGGGAGGAGCGCATCATGGGTAAGTCCTTTTCGACCTCGGAGTAGGCAATCGCGGCAGCGTGCAGCGGATCGCCGGTGCACCCAGCGCAGCAGCGCCGTGACGTTTCGCAAATGACCGTACTCGTCGAATTGGAAGAGCACAAAAAGCGCGTAGATCTTGAGCGGGCCGCACCCGTCGCGATAGAGCACCGCGCACGCGTGGCCGAGCGTTCGCAAGGTGAAAATTCGGTCCTCGACGGTCCCTAGATCTGCAGGCATCGACATCACCCCCGCTTTCGCCCGCAAATTCTGCGACGTGTGCCGTGACGATGTCACAGCCGCGGTCGTACGATGTGGCGATGCGCAGCATTGTCTTACTTTTCGCAGCGACAACCCTGATCGCCTGTGGCGACAACGGATTGCCGCCGGTGGCGACCGATCAGGTCCGGGCCCGCTTCCCTCCGGGCGGTGTCGTCGATGTCATCGAGGTGGACGCCGTCGACCGTCTGCCGCTGCGCAAGGCCGAGTTAATTGCTCCCGACGGTCGAGCGACTGCGGCCTCCTACCTGAATGTCGTCCCGTCCCCGAGCGGCACCTTCGCCCCAGAGTTTGCCAGCAGCCCCGGTTATGGGCTCGGCTCGGGCGACATCCGAGCCGGGGTGGCCCTGGGCGGAGCGCAGCAAAGGGTGGCGCTCCTGGCGATGGTATCGACCGCATCGATCCTGTTGCCCGATCCGGTGGAATATCGGCGGGATTGGCGCGGTTATCGTATACGGCTCGATTTCGGCGACCCGCCCGGCGCTGTCGATACCCGCGAGATCACCGCTCCCGAGCCCCCGCGCGACAGCTGACGCCCCACCCTATCTGGGTGAGGGATAACGCAGCGTGAATGCAGTCCCAGCTCGCAGTAGAGCGGACTATGCCAAGCGCTGTCGCAAATGACCATCCAAGACGTCAAAACTATTAACAATACTAGAATTTATATGTTATTAAGTGACGGGCGCAATACAACTATGTAAGCTGGGGAGGTACACTACCTCCATTGTGGCTTTTCTCGTCTCGCCGATTGATCCTGTGCTCGGCGAATCGACCACCGTGAGTGCGGCGTTTTGGCGGCTCCGCCGCCACACTATAGTTCAGCGGCGCGAGCAAATGCTGCTTCCTAGGCAAGATGTGCAGAGCGATGCCCCCCAAGGTCGCGGCGAGATGGCGCTCGGGGGCGGTCACACGTTGTCGAGCTTAGTGCCGCTCGGCGTTCCGATCATCGCCAAAACCTCGCGCCGGCTCAACGGGTCGTCGCGGAACGCGCCGAGCATGCGGCTCGTGACCATCGTTACTCCGGGCTTGTGAACGCCGCGTGTCGTCATGCATTGATGCGCCGCCTCGATCACCACGGCAACTCCCTTGGGTTGCAGCACGTCGTCGAGCGTGTTGGCGATCTGAGCGGTCATTTTTTCCTGAATCTGCAGACGCTTGGCAAAGACGTCCACGAGTCGGGCAAGCTTTGAGATGCCGACGACCCGTTTGTCCGGCAGGTAGGCGACATGCACCTTGCCGATGATCGGGGCGATATGATGCTCGCAATGCGATTCGAAACGGATGTCCTTCAGCGCAACGATCTCGTCATAACCGTTGGTTTCTTCGAAGGTACGCTGAAGCAGTGCCACCGGGTCCTCGTCGTAGCCGCTGAAGAATTCCTGGTAGGCGCGCACGATGCGGTCCGGGGTGCCGAGCAGCCCCTCGCGGGCCGGATCGTCCCCGGCCCAGCGAAGCAACGTGCGAACTGCCTCCTCGGCCTCTTCTCGCGTCGGCCGCCGGACAGAGACCGGTTGCCGGGAGAGCGGCCTGTGCAGAGACAAGGATGGAGCCACGGCTTGCGACATCGGATTCTCTCGTGGAATTGCGGGACATGTACGCGGAAGCCCTGGGCTCCCGCGCCGCGGTCAGTTGAGCCGGACCGCCTGATGCGGACTGTCGAGCGAGAAGGCCGGTACCCGGACCCAGAAGCTGTCACCCCCTGGGGTTTCCATCTCGTAGCTGCCGACCATGATTCCGGAAGGGGTCGGCAGGGGGGTGCCGCTGGTGTATTCGAAGCTTTCGCCCGGAGCCAGCACCGGCTGCTCGCCGACGACGCCAGCGCCCCGCACCTCCTGCATCTGGCCGCGGCTGTCGGTGATCTGCCAATGCCGATTGCGCAGCTGCACCGTCTCCAGCCCGCGGTTCTCGATGCGGACATGATAGGCCCACACGTAACGACCTTCGGCCGGCGAGGATTGGTCCTCGAGGTAGAACGGCTTTACGCTGACTTTGATCGATCGCGTGATTTCCGAATACATCGCCGATGCTCCTCGCTTTCCACCTCGGCACAATCGCGAGCCGCGCCGATGCGGAGGTCGACCCGCACAATGTCGGCTGGGTGCCGGAAGCCGTCAAGATCACCGCGCCGGCGCCAAGAGCTCGAGCGCCCGATCGGCGACGCCGTCGTGCGATCCATCCGGGCTGATCGGCTGGATGCAGACATGGTCGGCGCCGGCGTCCCAATGTTGTTGGATACGGGCGCGGATCGCGCCCTCGTCGCCCCACGCCACCACGGCATCGATAAAACGGTCGGAACCACCGCCGCTAAGGTCGGCCTCGCCAAAGCCCTGGCGATGCCAGTCGTTGACGTAATTCTCCAACTGCATGTAGCGAGACAGCGCCTGGCGAGCGGCGCTGCGCGCCCGCGCTGCGTCGGTTTCCAGCACCACCCAGACCTCCGGGCACAACAGCTTGCCGGGGCCCAGGATCGAGCGCGCCTGCGCGGTGTGCTCCGGGGTCGTATTATAGGGATGGGCGCCGTCGGCCAGCTCGCCTGACAGCGCCATCATTCTCGGACCTAGCGCTGCGACAACAGTCAGCGGCGTTTCCGGCGGCTCGGGTCCCTGATAGGGCGCCTGCCGCATCGCCTGCAGATAAGCGCGCATCGTCGCGACCGGCTTGCCATACGAGTGGCCGCGCAAATTTTCGACCATCGGCCGATGCGAGACGCCGACGCCAAGCAGAAACCGGCCGCCCGACTGCTCGGCTAGGGTGCGCTGACCGTTAGCCATGGCCATCGGGTCGCGCGCGTAGATGTTGGCGATCCCGGTCGCCACGATAAGCCGCCGGGTGTGGCAGAGCAGCCACGACGAATGCACGAGCGCGTTCCGCCCGCGGCTTTCGGGAATCCACAGCGCGCCATAACCCCATTCTTCGACCTGTTTGGCGAAAACTGCCGCTTGCGCGGCGCTCATACCGTCCATCCCGACCCAAACACCGAGCTTGCCGAGTTCCATTGCCGAGCGCTCCTTCACGGGTGTTGCGGCCAGTGTGAAGCGGCACACCGGCTGCGTCCAGTTCGCGCGCCGGATTCCAACTCTCCACCCTGGCGTAGAGGCAGAACATATCGGAAATTTGCCGGGCTGCGCTGCCCAATTCCCGCCGCGTTATTCCGACACCAACGCCTCGGCGGAAGGGGTTTTGGTCTTGGCGCGTCGCACCCGGTGAACCTCCAACATGGCATTGAGCGTTTAACGAATTAGCTACTGGTAGCCTGGATGAATCGATCTCGGGGGCCTAAAGGCTGGAGAGTTGTCATGGCCAACTTCGAGTGCTCGCTCGCCGAGCTGATGGAGGATCCCCTGGTCGGTCTCGTCATGCAGAGTGACGGAGTCGACCGCCGCGAGCTCGAACTTCTCCTCGAGCGTGTTGGGTGCGGGTGGGGTTGGGCCGATCGGCACCGCAGCAATCCCGACTTGCCGGCTTGGCCGATGGCGGAGCCGGCGCCATGCTGACGCTATTGATGCTGGCAGGCGGCATGGGGATCGCGAGCGCCACCGCCGTCCTGTGGATGCAGGGGCGACGGATGGTCCACCAACGCGTGTTTGCTGTGCTGGTCAGCGCCACCGTGACAATAATCCTGTTTTCGGTCATCGCCTGGGCTGCGGTTGACCTCATGGCCAGCGCACCGATTCCCGTACTCTGGCTCTTGGTTGGCACGCTCGCCTTGGTGTTCGCATTCCGCCTTTACCGCGAATTGCGCACTCTACCGGCAGTCGACAATCCATAGCCTGGCGTGCCGGGCTAAATATCGCCCGGGTTCCAGGGGGCTTGCCCCGCCAAGAGGAGCGCGCGATATCAGGGCGGTGCCGACCCTGTTTCTCATCGTCTTTGTCGACTTGGTCGGGTTCGGTCTCGTCATCCCGCTGCTGCCCTTTTATGCGGTGCGCTTCGCCGCCTCGCCCCAGGTAGTGACGGCGCTGCTTGCGATGTACTCGCTGGCCCAACTGGTGACGGCGCCGCTGTGGGGTCGGCTCAGCGATCGCGTCGGGCGGCGACCTGTGCTGCTCATTAGCCTTGCGGCCTCGGTCCTGGCTTATTTGTGGCTTGGGGCTTCGACGGCGCTGTGGATGCTGTTCGCGGCGCGCGCCTTCGCCGGCGCCTGCGCCGGAAATATCGCCGCGGCCCAGGCCTATATCGCCGACGTCACCGCACCCGAGGACCGGGCCCGGGGCATGGGACTGATCGGCGCGGCTTTCGGACTGGGCTTTATCATCGGCCCGGCGCTTGGGGGGCTGATCGCCGGCAATGATCCGGCAACAGCCGATGTCGAAACCCCAGCTTGGGTCGCTGCCGCTTTATCGTTCCTGGCACTCCTCGGCGTTTTCTTTCTGTTGCCTGAGAGCCTCCCGGCGGAGAGCCGCGGCATTACCCGGCCACGTCGGCGCATCGATGCGGTAGTGGGCGCGCTGCACCGGCCGGTCCTGTCGCGGCTGATCCTAATCTTTTTCTTGGTCATCCTGGCGTTCGCCGGAATGGAGAGCACCTTCGCGTTGTGGGCGATCGAACAATTCGGCTGGGGCCCCCGCCAAGTCGGCTATGTTTTCGCTTATGTCGGCATGCTCTCGGCGATCCTGCAGGGAGGGCTGATCGGCCATCTCGCGCGCCGCTTTGGCGAAGAGCGACTGCTGCTCTGCGGACTTTCGCTGATCGGCCTGGGTCTCCTGGTGTTGCCGCTCGCGCACGGCATGGCGGCGCTCGGCTTGTCGGTCAGCGGGTTGGCGCTTGGCATGGGGCTGACCCAGCCCTCGCTCAACAGTCTGATCTCGCGCCGCGCCGGGCGCGAGGAACAAGGCGAGGTGATGGGCGTATCGCAATCGGTCGGCAGCTTTTCGCGGGTTCTCGGCCCGTTTGCCGCGGGGTTCTTCTTTGCCACCTTGGGCCGTAGCGCCGCTTTTTGGTCGGGAACGATCCTGATCGCTGCCGGCCTGCTGCTGGCGTTGAAGATTCCGCGCTTGGCCGCGGTGCCTGCCGCCGAAGCCAAACCGCTTAGCCATGAGGGTGGTCCGGCGCGATGAGCCCGCACGGCCGCCCGATCGGTGCCGGTCCAGCGCCCCCCAAAGGGCACTTAAGGGACGAGCTGCGCGCCCTCAAATCGCTGGCGCCCTATCTTTGGCCGCGCAATTCGTTCGAGCTGCGGGCGCGGGTCGTGCTGGCGGTGGCCTTCCTGCTCGCCGGCAAGCTCGTCAACATCTACGTTCCCTTTCTTTACAAGCAGGCGGTCGACGCCTTGGCACCCGGCAACGCCATTGTCGCGGTACCGGTCGCCCTGATCATCGCCTACGGGCTCGCCCGGATGTTGTCGCAAGGCTTCAACGAGCTGCGCAACGCCGTCTTTGCCAAGGTCAGCCAACGCGCGGTGCGACGGCTGGCGCTGACTGCTTTTCGCCACGTTCATGCCTTGTCGCTGCGCTTTCACCTCGAGCGCCGCACCGGCGGGTTGTCGCGGGCGATCGAGCGCGGCACGGCGGGGATCGATTTTCTGCTGTCCTTCATGCTGTTCAATGTCGTACCGACGTTGTTCGAGATCCTGCTGGTGTGCGGGATCCTGTGGCGGCTGTTCGACTGGACCTTTGCCGCGGTCACCTTGGTGACCATCGTGCTCTACATCGGCTTTACATTTTCGATCACCGATTGGCGAGTGCGCTTCCGGCGCGAGATGAATGACCGCAACACCGAGGCCAACACTAAAGCCGTCGACGGAATGCTGAATTTCGAGACCGTCAAGTACTTTGCCAACGAGCAGCACGAGGTGCTGCGCTACGACGCGGCACTCCAGGCCTATGAGCGCGCCGCGGTCAAGAGCGAGACTACCTTGACCCTGCTCAATCTCGGTCAAGGCACGATCATGGCAACGGGCCTCGTCGGGATCATGATCCTGGCGGGGAGGGGTGTCGCCGCGGCCGAAATGACCGTCGGCGACTTCGTGCTGGTCAACGCCTATCTGATGCAGCTCTACACCCCGCTCAACTTTCTTGGCATGGTCTACCGCAACATCAAGCAGTCCTTGACCGATCTCGAGCAGATGACGGCGCTGTTGGCGGTCAAGCCCGAGATCGAGGATCGTCCCGCAGCGCCGGCACTGATCGTCGGCCGCGGCGCCGTCGCCTTCCACCATGTCGATTTCGGCTATGATCCCCGCCGCTCCATCTTGTCCGACGTCGATTTCCGTGTACCCCCCGGCGCCAAAATCGCGATCGTCGGGCCGAGCGGCGCCGGCAAGTCGACGATCGCCCGCCTGCTGTTCCGCTTTTACGATGTCGACGGCGGTGCCATCGAGATCGACGGCCAGGACATCCGCGACATCACCCAGGAGAGCCTGCGGCGGGCAATCGGCGTCGTGCCGCAAGACACGGTGCTGTTCAACGACACGATCTATTACAACATCGCTTATGGCCGCCCCGGGGCGCCGCGTGCGGATATCGAAGAAGCCGCACGCCATGCCCACATCCACGATTTCATTACGGTCTTGCCGGACGGCTATCAGACGATGGTCGGCGAGCGCGGCCTCAAGCTTTCGGGCGGCGAGAAGCAGCGCGTGGCGATTGCCCGAGTGATCTTGAAGGCGCCCAAGATCCTCGTTTTCGACGAGGCGACCTCGGCGCTCGACACCAAGACCGAGCGCGAGATCCAGGCGAGCCTCGCCGAGGTGTCTGCGGACCGCACGACCCTCGTCATCGCGCACCGGCTGTCGACGATCGTCGATGCCGACGAGATCCTGGTACTTGACGGCGGCCAAATCGTCGAGCGCGGCCACCATCGGGATCTGCTGCTTCGTCACGGCGTCTATGCGGGGATGTGGACCCGCCAGCAGGAGGCGGCGCAGCGCGAGGCGGCACTCGCGGCGGATTGACGCAAGCGTGGCGACCGAAGCGCTGATCGCGGCCTTGAGGAGGGACGATCGGCGGGCGCTCGCTCGCGCCATCACCCTTGTCGAATCGACCCGTCCCGATCATCGCGAGGAAGCCGAACGGCTCGTCGAAGCGCTGCTGCCCTATTCCGGCTGTGCGGTCCGCATCGGCATATCCGGCCCGCCGGGTGCGGGCAAATCGACCTTTATCGAGCGCTTCGGCCTCGACGGCATCGCGGCAGGCCGGCATATCGCGGTGCTTGCCGTCGACCCGGCATCGAAGCGCGGCGGCGGTGCAATCCTCGGCGACAAGACCCGCATGGCTGAGCTGGGCCGAGCGCCCGCCGCCTTCATCCGGCCTTCCTCGGCCGGCGAGCGGGGAGGGGGGGTGGCGCGCCATACCCGAGAGGCGATCCTGCTCTGTGAGGTGGCCGGCTTTGACGCGGTGCTGGTCGAGACCGTCGGCGTCGGTCAGGCCGAGACTTCGGTCGCCGAAATCGTCGATATGTTCGTGCTGATCCTGCCGCCGGCCGCCGGCGACGAGCTACAAGGGATCAAACGTGGCGTCGTCGAGCTGGCCGATCTCGTGCTCGTCAACAAGGCCGATGGTGAGCTCGCCGCGGCTGCCCGCCGCTCCGCCGCCGATTACGCGAATGCTGTCCGGCTGCTCCGGCCGCCGCTGCCCGAGTGGCAGGTCCCGGTGCGCGCGGTTTCGGCGCTCGAAGGGACCGGCATCCGCGAGGTCTGGGACGATGTGGTGCACTTTCGTTCGGCCCTCGAACAATCGGGCGCCTGGTCGCGCCGCCGCGCCGAGCAGGCGCGCGCGGCCCTCTGGGCCGAGATCGGCGACAATCTCCTCGACCATTTCCGCAGCGCCCCCGCCGTCGCCGGCCGTCTTGTCGCCGCCGAAGCAGAAGTCATGGCCGGCACCCGCACCCCCACCGTCGCGGCGCGCACATTGCTCGCGGCATTTCTCGGCGGGGCAGGGGAGAATCCCGAAATCATGTAGCAACCATGCCACCTGCGCAGTTCGCGTTTTACGCGCGAGCCGCTTTCCCCGGCCTGAAAATACAGGTGAAATTCAGGCGCGAGCCCAACCTATAGTTCTTCTCCGATCTGCAGCGTGGCCAAAGCGGTCATGTTAGCCGCCCCAAAAATTCGTGCATTATATTGTATTGATGCGATATTGTCAATTGCCGGCGTTGGCCGCTTTGTCGCGAGAGACGACTTTTAGCACTCTTGATCGACGACTGTCAGAACCCATCTCGGCGTGTGCGGAATATAAGGGGACGGGAAATGCGCACCATCACGATAAGAATGCGCGCGGTCGATTTTGCCGAGCGGATGACCGCGATGCGCGCCTGGCTCGACGAGCACCGATGCGAGCCCTCCAGGTTCAAATACTCTGAAGATGGCAGTGATCTTTTGATTGATGTGAGCTTTAGGGCTGCTGTCGAGGCCGCGGCCTTCTCGGCGCGGTTCAACGGCGACGATACCCACGGCAACTCGACAAGCTCCTCACCGACTGTGGGGAGCGGAGTCTCGATTGGTGAGGCCGGTTACGTTTCCATCGACGATCCATCGTCTTGAGTCGCCAACCTCGCATTGCGGGAAATTGCCGTGGCGAGCCCTGCTTAGCCGGAGATCATGGCGCGGACGAAGGCGCCGCCCTGCTCGATCGCGCGCCGGCCAGCCGTGAGCTCGGGGTGAAAGATGTGCCAGACATGGACCATCTCGGGCCAGATCTGCAGATCGACGCGGACATCGGCGGCGCCGGCGACCTTAGCCAGCCGGATCGCGTCGTCGAGCAGGGTTTCCGCCGCGCCGACCTGGATCAGCAATGGCGCCAGGTCGGTGAGATCGGCATAGAGCGGCGCAGCCAAGGGCGAACGCGGATTGGCGCCTCCCAGGTAGAGCTTGGCCATGTCGAGCAGGGGCTCGCGCTGCACCATCGGGTCGGTTTCGGCCTTGGTCGACATTGTCTCGCCGATGCCTTCCATGTCGACCCAGGGCGAGATGCACCAGCCGCAGGCCGGCTGCTCCAGCCCGGCCTCGCGGATCCCCAGCATCGCTGCGACGACGAGACCGCCACCGGCACTGTCCCCGGCGATCGCGATCCGTCCCGGCGGGATACCGCGTGACAGCAGGTAGCGGTATCCCGACACCGCGTCATCGACCGCCGCCGGGAACGGGTTCTCCGGCGCCAAGCGGTAATCGAGGGCCAATGCCCACGCCTTCGCCGCGCGCCCGGCTTCCGAAACCAGATGCCGGTGGCTGTCGAGCGAGCCGATGACATAGCCGCCGCCGTGCACGTAGAGGAGTGCGGCGTCGCGATCGTCCTGCGGCGTCGAGGTCCACTCCGCCTGGACGCCGTTGGCGGTGACCGGTTCGACCGTGACGTCGTGCGCAATACTATATTGCGAAAACAGCGCGTCCATATCCTTGCGCCGCTGCCGGTAGTCGTCCGAACGCTCCCGGCTGGTCAATTTCGCGCGCAATGCGCCGATTTCGCTATCGACCATGTCCCTCTCCAGTGCCGTCCGTTGGTGGTGCTGATTCGCCACCCTATCATGGTCGAGGCTGCTAAAATACCGCCTGCCGGCCAGGACAAAGGGAGGGGAGGAGATGACTTTGCGACAGGATCTCCCGGAGCGCATCGAGGCCGATTTCGTCGTTGTCGGCGCCGGGTCGGCCGGCTGCGCGGTGGCCGCACGGCTGAGCGAAGACCCGGCGACCCGGGTGGTGCTGCTCGAAGCGGGCGGCGAGGATAAGAACCGCTGGATCCACGTCCCGCTCGGCTTCGGCAAGACCTTCGCCGATCCCAGCGTCAACTGGTGCTACGAGACCGAGCCCGACCCTGGCGCCAGCGGGCGCCGTGTCTTCTGGCCGCGCGGCAAGGTGCTGGGCGGCTCGTCGTCGATCAACGGCATGGTCTATATCCGCGGCCAGGCCGAGGATTTCGACCACTGGCGTCAGCTCGGCAATGCCGGCTGGTCGTTCGAGGACGTATTGCCCTATTTCCGGCGCTCCGAGCACCAGATTCGCGGCGGCGACGCGTTCCATGGCAGCGGTGGACCGCTCTGCGTGTCGGATGTGGCACGGCACCCGATCTGCGAGGCCTTCATCGCCGCGACGACCGACCTCGGCTTTCCCCGCAATGACGATTTCAACGGCGCGAGCCAAGATGGTGTGGGTTACCACCAGACGACGACACGCAATGGAAGGCGCTGCTCGACCGCCGTGGGCTATCTGCGCCCGGCGATGCAGCGCGCCAATCTCCGCGTCGTCACCGGCGCCATGACCGAGAAGATCCTGTTCGACGGCCGCCGCGCCACCGGCGTGGCGTTCCGCCGGGACGGCCGGCTGTGCACCGCCCGCGCCGCGCGCGAGGTCATTCTGTGCGGCGGTGCCGTCAACTCGCCGCAATTGCTGATGCTGTCCGGCATCGGTCCGGAGCAGCACATCCGGGAGTTCGGCGTCACGGTCGTGCACCATTTGTCGGGGGTCGGGCAGAGCCTGCAGGACCACTACTCGGCCCCGGTCAAGCTGCGCTGCAAATTGCCGGTCACCGTCAACGACGTAATGCTGAGCAACGCGAAGAAACTGAAGGCCGGCCTCGAATATTACATGTTCCACCGGGGCCCGCTGGCGATGATCAGCTCGCCGGCGGCGTTGTTCGCGCGCACCCGCCCCGAGCTCGCCTCGCCCGACGTCAAAATCTCGATTTCGCCGTTCAGCGCCGAACGGCCGCAGGACGGGCTGCACCCATTTTCCGGGTTTACGTCGATCGCCTATCAGCTCCGCCCGGAAAGCCGGGGCGAGATCAAGTTGAAGACCCCCGACCCGTTCGACGCCCCGGCGGTCCATCCGAATTATCTCGCGACCGAGACCGACCAGCGCACGATCGTTGCCGGGCTCAAGCTGATCCGGCAGATTTTGGCGACCCCGCCTATGCAGAGCTTCATCGAGGCGGAATTCCAGCCCGGACGGACGGTCGAGAGCGACGAGGAGCTCCTCGATTATGCCCGGCGCCGTGGCGGCACGGTCTATCACCCGACCAGCACCTGCAAGATGGGAAGCGACCCGATGGCGGTGGTCGATGACAACTTGCGGGTGCACGGGATCGAGGGGCTGCGCGTCGCGGACGCTTCGATCATGCCGACCGTGGTCTCCGGCAACACCAACGCCGCGGCGATCATGATCGGCGAGAAGACGGCCGACATGGTGCGCCAGCCGCTGCGGATGGCGGCGTGAGCATGCTCGACCGGATCGACTTGCCGGTACCACTGTGTAAAAATGCCGCGTGCCGCGATAGGCCTGCAGGGAGCACAGCCCGATGACCGAGAACACCACGCAATCCGTCGCCAACCTGGGTTATCACGCCCACATCTATTACGACCCGACAAAGACGCGCGCCGTCGCCGAGCGCGTGTGCGCCGCGGTCAGCGAGAAGTTCGAAGTCGAGATCGAAGAGTTCCGTGATACGCCGCGCGGACCGCACCCGATCAGCAATGCGCTGGTCATTTTCAAGCCCGAGCAATTCGCGCATGTCGTGCCCTATTTGATGCTGAACCGCGACGGGCTCGACGTGCTGGTCCACCCGCTCACCACAGACGCGGTCGAGGACCATAGCGGTTACGCGATCTGGCTCGGCAACCCGGTCGAGTTGAAACTTCATACCCTGCCGCGCGGCCGCGGCGGGCAGCTGCCGAGCGGGGTCAGCGCGTAGGGTAGCCTCCCCTCTCCGCCCCGGGGGCGGAGAGGGCTGGGGTGAGGTGGGGGATTCCAGAGCACTAGCCGTGGCCTACCTCACCCCCCGTCGCAGCAGCGACGGGTCCCCTCCCTCTCCCCCCCGCAAGCGGGCGGAGAGGGCAAAGGAGGAGTGTGATGACCGGTCTGGCACCTCAATCGAGGCCCACCCTGGCGCGGCTCGCGGCTGATCTCGCGGTCGGGCGCACGTCGAGCCGTGGCTTGGTCGAGGCGGCGCTCGAACGCATCGCGGACCCGGCGGGCGAGGGCAGGCGCGTCTTCGTCAAGGTCTATGACAAGGCGGCGCGTATGGCGGCGGACGCCCGGGACCAGCTGCGCAAGGCCGGCTACGTCGCCTCGCCGCTCGCCGGCATCCCGGTCTCGATCAAGGACCTCTTCGACGTCGCCGGCGAAGTCACCCTCGCCGGCTCGCGAGCCCTCGATGATATGCCGCCGGCCGCGGCCGACGCCCCGATTGTGGCGCGTCTCAAAGCGGCGGGTGCGGTCATCATCGGCCGCGCCGATATGACCGAGTTCGCCTTCTCCGGCGTCGGCATCAACCCGCATTACGGCACGCCCGGCAACCCCTATGACCGCAGCCGCGTCCCCGGCGGTTCCTCGGCGGGGGCGCCGGTCTCGGTGGCGGACGGTATGGCGGCGGTGGCGATCGGCACCGATACCGGCGGCTCGGTACGCATCCCGGCGGCGTTGTGCGGGCTCGTCGGGTTCAAGCCGACGCAATACCGGGTGCCGCGCGAGGGTGCCACGCCACTGTCGACGACCCTCGACTCGATCGGACCCATCGGCGTCAGCGTCGCCTGCTGCGCGCTGACCGACGCGGTGATGGCCGGCGAGCCCCCCGAAATGCTGACCGCGGTGCCGCCTGACGGCCTGCGTCTTGGGATTGTGCAGACGGTGATGCTCGACGGCCTCGAAGCGCCGGTTGCCGCCGCCTTCGAGCGCGCGGTCGACGCCCTCTCGCGTGCTGGCGCCCGCATCGTCGAATTGCCGCTCGAGATGCTCGGCGAACTCGCCAAGATCAACGTCAAGGGCGGCCTCCCGGTCGTCGAAGCCTTCGCCTGGCACGAGAAGCTGATCGAGCGCCGCGGCCGGGATTACGACCCGCGGATCAGAACCCGCATCGAGCGCGGCCGGGAAATGAATGCGGCCGAATACATCCGCTTGCTGGAGGCGCGCGGCGACTTCATTCGCCGCTTCGATGCGGCGACCGCGGGGTTCGACGCCCTGGTGATGCCGACCGTGCCGATAACGGCGCCGCCGATCGCGGCGTTCGCCCGGGACGAGGATTACCGGCACCTCAACGCCATGCTGCTGCGCAACACGTCGATCATCAACTTCGTCGATCGCTGCGCGCTGACTTTGCCGATCGAGCCGCCGGGCGCCGCACCTGTGGGTCTGATGGTCGTCGGACGGCACGGTGAAGACCGCCGCCTCCTGGCGATTGGCATCGGCATCGAGACTGCGTTGGAGCCAGATGGAAAGGTTAAGTGACACACGCCGCCGCAACCCGCCATCCCGGCGCAGGCCGGGACCCCATGTCGACCCCGGGCACCGGCCTTCGCCGGTGTGGCGAGGTGAGAATGCCTTCTGCGGGAGAATGAAATCATGCCATTCGAAATCAATGATGCCGCCCTCGATTACCTGCTCGCCCGCGCCGGGCTCAGCCTGACCGAGGCGCAAAAGGCCGAGCTGAAGTCGGTCTATGCCGGGATCGCCGCGATGGCCGAGCGGGTACGCAAGCCGCGCGGCCGGATGGCCGAGCCGGCGCACGCCTACGGCTTCGCCGAGGAGGATCTCGCATGAGCGACCCGATCCCGACCATCGCCGAAGCGGCCCGGCTGATCGCTGCCAAGCAGCTCTCGCCGGTCGAGTTGACCCGGGCCTGCTTCGCCCGCGTCCACGCCCTCGACGGCGAATTGCACGCCTTTGTCCACCTGACCGAAGAACGGGCCTTGGCCGAGGCGCGCGAAGCCGAACGGGCGATTGTGGCGGACGGACCCAAGGGGCCATTGCACGGCATCCCGATCGGCCTCAAGGACATCGTCGACACCAAGGGCATTCCGACCACCTGCGGGTCGAAATTCCTGCAGGACAACATCCCGGACACCGACGCCACCTGCGCCGAGAAGCTCGCCGCCGCCGGCACCGTGCTGATGGGCAAGACGACGACGCACGAGTTCGCCGATGGCGGTCCGAGCTTCGACCTGCCCGCACCGCCGGCGCGCAATCCCTGGAACACCGGGCACTTCACCGCCGGCAGCAGCAGCGGCACCGGCGCCGGCGTCGCGGCCGGGCTGATCCTCGGCGGCATCGGCACCGATACCGGCGGCTCGATCCGCGGCCCCGCGGCCTTGTGCGGCATCGCCGGCATCAAGCCGACCTACGGCCTCGTCAGCCGCGCCGGCGTCGCCCCCGCCGCCTACAGCCTCGACCATATTGGCCCGATGGCTTGGACCGCCGAGGATTGTGCGCTGATGCTGCAGGCGCTCGCCGGCCACGACCGGCGCGACCCCGCGAGTGCGGCGCGTCTCCTCCGCGACTACACCGGGCGCCTGGGCGCGGACATCAAAGGCCTCAAGATCGGCGTGATCCATCATTTCCACGAGACCGACCACAAGGTCAGCGATGGCACCCAGCGCGGCATCGACGCGGCCCTCGCGACCTTCCGCGATCTCGGGGCGGAGTTGAGAGAGGTGCAGCTCTCGCCGTTGCAGGACTGGGCGGCCTGCGGCTCGCTGATCTCGATCACCGAGCGTGCGGCAGCCTATGAGGAATGGTCGCGCACCCGGCTCGGCGATTTCAGCGAGCGCCTGGGCAGCCGGCTGATGCTCGGCGCCTTGGTCTCCGGCGTCGACTATGTCCAGGCGGTGCGCCGGCGCCGCGAATTACGCGCCGAATTGCAACAGGCGATGGTAGGGCTCGACGCCGTGCTGACCGCGACCCAGCCGGCCGAGGCCGCGAAGATCGACGAGGTGCCGAAATGGGACCTCTTCGACAAGCCCGGCTTCACGATGCCGTTCAACGTCGCCGGCTATCCGGCGATCTCGGTGTGCTCCGGGTTCGGCGCCGGCGGCCTGCCGGTGGCGATCCAGCTCGTCGGCAAGCCCTTCCAGGAGCCGACCCTCTTCCGCATCGCCGACGCCTTCGAGAAGGCCACCCCCTTCCGCAGCCAGCGCCCGGATCTCGTCGCCGCCTGAAGCGGCATTCCGCGACGGTCACCGCCGAACGCGCGCTGCGTCCTGACTAAAGAATGCACACCGTCGGTCATTCCGGGGCGCGGGCCCAGCCCGCGAGCCCGGAACCCACGGACACGGGCTGTGAATGCTTGGCGACGGGCGGTGAACGCCACCCCGGCGGCGGGCCGGGGTCCATCGTGCCGCCGCACCCGCCTTCGCCGACCGGCAAGATTTTGCAGCGGTGAAGCATGGATCCCGGCCTGCGCCGGGAAGGCGAGAATTTGCTGCCGGGCTCCTCGCGCTCCGCGCCGGGACCAAATGCGATATGATCGCAAAAGAGCCGCGTGGGCTAACGAGATGCGAGCGACGCGATGGCCGAGCAGGAACTTTTCAGGGGTTTCTTTTCTTACACCCGTTATGACGGCGAGACCAATCCCGGGCTGATTACGGCGGGTGGAATAATGATGTCATCGAGAACCCTCGATGGGGTTCTGCAAATGCTCCTGTCCGAACTCGAAAAATGGCCCCTCACCCCGGCCCTCTCCCCGCAAGCGGGGCGAGGGAGATAATCGATGCGCAATCGCGGGCGCCCACAGCATTGCCGGAGCCGGCCGCGCGGTAGAGTCGAGGACGAGCGCGGTAGCGGCGTGCCGCCCCGTTTCCCGTCCCCGCTCATCAAACCGGACGTGCGGATTTCCCGCATCCGGCTTTCCGACGGGCTTCATTGCGAGGCCCACGGCGGCGGTCCCAAATGGACGCGCCGGAGGTGCAATACTCCGAGCGCGCCAAACACCGCCTCCCGCGGGAAGCGGCGGGTGCCGTGCGAGGGCACCTTGTGTCGTCGAACCAGGAAGTGTCGGACGCGGTCGTAGACATGGTTGTCCACCGCCCGGTACGCCGGCAGCCGGGTGCCGTAGCCGAAGTACGTGCTCCAGCCGCGCAGCAAGCGATTGAGCCGGTCACGCACGTCGGGCCAGGCGCCGATGTTGCCGGGGACCAGGATGTCGCTGACCTTGGCCTTGAGCCGCAGCACACTCTTCGCCGACGGGCTCGCCCCCAAGTACCAATGGCCGTCCCCGGTAATGGTGCGGGCCAAGCTGTAGCCAAGAAAGTCGAAGCGTTCGCGCCGGGCATCCCGGATCGTGGTCTTCGTCTCGTTGAGGACGAGCCCGAGCTTGGCCATCACCCGGCCCGTCCACGCCAGCGCCCCGGCTGCGTGCCCGCGGCTGAGGATGACGAAGTCGTCGGCATAGGAGACGACGTGTGCTCGGTAGATCTCCCCTCTCCCGGTGCCACGCCAATGCTTGAGGAAGCGGTTCATGTACAGGTTGGCGAGCAGTGGGCTGATCACGCCGCCTTGCGGCGTTCCCTGCTTGCTGTTCTTACCCCCCGTCATGCGCCGCGTCCCGTCGTCATCGCGCTCCTCAACCGGCGCTTTGAGCCACAGCTTGATCAGCCGCAGCACATGCCGGTCGACAATGCGCACGCGCCACCGACCGCATCAGTTCCTGATGCGGGATCGTGTCGAAGTACTTCGACAAATCGGCGTCCACCACATCGGTGTAGCCTCGGCAGAGCAGGACATGCACCGCCTTGATCGCCTCGGTTCCGCTCCGCCCCGGCCGGTAGCCATGGGCTGCCGGGTCGAGGTCCGCCTCGAAGATCGGCTCCAGCACCAGCTTGGCGGCGGTCTGCACCACGCGGTCCCGGATTGTTGGGATGCCGAGCGGCCGCTCGCCGCCGCCGGGCTTTGGGATCATCACCCGCCGCACCGGGGCCGGTCTGTAGGTCTTCGCGACGAGGTCCCTCCTGATCTCGGCGAGCCACTCCTCCAGCCCCATCGCCTCGACCGCCGCGAACGTCATCCCGTCCACCCCCGGCGCTCCCGCATTGGCGCGCGCCAGCGCATAGGCATGGGCCAGAATATCGTCGCGATGGATCTTGTCGTAGAGCAGATAGAAGCGGTACGCCGGTTCCGCCTTCGCCTTGCAATACAGCTTCCTCTGAAGGGTCCGGATACTCTCTGGTGTTGTCAGGCTCATCGCCAATCACCGATCCTCGTCTCCGTCAGAAGCGCACCCGAAGTCAGGGTCCTTCCCTCCACCGGCATTACCCGGCCTCAGCGGTACCATGACCCTGTCCAACTCCCGCCGCGGGCCGCCGCCAATTGCGGCGTCGGAGACGCAATCTCCGCCCGCTGCGGGTATCCCCCGATTACCCGGATCACCCTTCCGGCGTGCCGTACCCAACTACCCCGGCGGATCGCGACAGGTGCTCGTGTCGGTTGCTTCCCTGTCTCACGCGGCCTTCCCCGTTTCTCAGCCGGGTCGGCATCCGCAACTTCACTTTCGAGGCCTGCTCAGGCTTCACTCACGTTACGGCCCGTCGGATTGCTCAACCGCCCAAGGCGGCCTTTGTCGCAAGGCTTCAGCCCAGCCGGTTACCCCGCCAAGCCGCTTGCCAGCTACCAGATCAAACCGACATCTATCTGGGTGGAACCCTCCTCCACTGGTGACCCGCGCCGTCGGGGCGCACTGAGAAGTCGGGGCTAACCCCCTAATGCGGCATCCTTTAGTTGTCGCCTTAAAATTGCCCATAGCGCATTTCATACTAGAGGCCAATCGTGGCTATCAGAATCGGCTGTCCCACGAATGGAGGAGATAGAAATTGGTCACCAGACCTAGAGAAGTGCCCAATATGTTCGGCGCCGTCTGCGACGGCCAGTTCAACCGTCGAGCGAGATTTTGCTGCTGATCCGCGTTAGAACTCGACGACGACGAAGCGCCGATGCAATTGATTGGTTTGTGGCGCCCTACGTCGTGACGACGCGGGTTTCGCCCATTGAACAACGAACGTTCACCCAAGGCCTGCGCATCCTAGTGCTTTCCGGATTGGGGTTGCTGGCGGCGGGGTCCGCCCCGGGACAACAGCAGGCGAACCCGCAGCCGGTGCTGCGGCTGGAGACCGGCACCCATACGGCGCCGATCCGCGCCGGCGCGGCCGATGCCGCCGGGGGGGTGCTGGCTACGGTTTCGGACGACAAGACATTGCGGCTGTGGATGCTGGCGACCGGCGAGCTGATCCGGGTGTTGCGGCCGCAAATCGGCGGCGGGGCCGAGGGTGAGCTCAAGGCCGTGGCGCTGTCGCCCGACGGCCGATATGTCGTGACCGGAGGGTGGACGGGATTCGCGTGGGAGAAGGCGAACAGCCTCTATGTGTTCGAGACCGCGTCGGGGCTCGTCCGGCGGGTCGGCGGCCTGCCGCAAGTCATCAACCGGCTGGCCTGGTCGCCGGATGGGCGGTACGTCGCGGTCGGCCTCGCCGGTGCCAACGGGATCAGGCTGTTGGCTACGAGCAACTGGAGCGAGGTTGGCAAGGACGCGGATTACACGGGGCCGGTTTATGGGCTCAGTTTCGACGAAGCCGGCCGGCTCGCGGTGGCCGCGTTCGACGGATTTGTCCGGCTCTACGACGCCGCGCTGCGGCCCGTTGCAAAAGCCAAGGCGCCGGGCGGGAAGCGACCCTATGGGGTGGCGCTGACGCCGGACGGCAGTGCCCTTGCCGTCGGATACAACGACACGCTGGCCGTCGACATCCTGTCGGCCCCCGATCTGCGCCGCGTCGGGGCTGCGAATGTTTCCGGCTTGTCGGGCGGCAGCCTCAGCCAGGTCGCATGGAGCCGGGACGGGGCATTGCTCGCGGGCGGCTCGCACTGGTCCGCCGCGACCGGCTCGCCGATATTTCGCTGGGCCGACAAAGGCTGGAACAAGCGGGCAACGCTTGCGGCCGCGGACGAGACCGTCATGGGCATCGTGCCGTTGGCCGACGGCGGCTTTGCCTATGTCACGGCGGACCCGAGCTTCGGGCATTATGACGAGCAGCTGAAGCGAGTGCTCAACCGGCCGCCCGATATTGCCGATCTTCGCGGGCAGATCGAGAGCCTCCGGGTGTCGGCCGACGGCACCCGGGTTTCGTTCGGCCTCGAAAAGGGCGGCGGCAAACCGGAATGGTTCGATGCCGGCTTGCGCCGACTGATCGCGGGCAGCCCGCCCGGCGATTTGCGGCCGGCCGAAACCAGGGGGCTGCCGCTGCGCGACTGGCGCAACGATCTGACGCCCGAGCTGGCGGGCAAGCCGCTCAAACTCGAAAAGAACGAAACGTCGCGGAGTCTGGCTATCGCGCCGGATCGGGGGTCATTCGTGCTGGGGACCGACTGGTACCTGCGCCGCTTCGGCACTCGCGGCGAGGAGATTTGGTCGGTGCCGCTCCCTTCGGCCGCCTGGGCTGTCGCGATCAGCGGCGACGGTCGGGTTGTGGTGGCGGCGGTCGGCAACGGCACGATCCGCTGGTATCGCTTCGAGGACGGCCGGCCGCTGTTGGCGCTCTTCATGGCGCGGGACAGCAAACGCTGGGTGCTGTGGACGCCTGACGGATATTACGATGCGTCGGCCGGCGGCGAAGATCTGATCGGCTGGCATGTCAACCGGGGTCTCGATAACGCCGCGGACTACTTTCCGGCGAGCCGGTTGCGCGATCGCTATTACCGGCCGGAGCTGGTCGGAGCGGTGCTCCGCACCCTCGATCTCGACAGAGCGAAACAGGAAGCCGGCGCGCCGCCAAAATCGCCGGCACCGCAGGTGCTGCCGCCGGTCATCCGCATTCTCTCGCCGCGCACCGGAGACACAGTCAAGGGCTCGCCGATCGAGATACGCTATTCGGTGCGCTCGCCGTCGGGAGAACCGATTACCGAAGTGGACGTGCTGGTCGACGGGCGGCGGCTGTCCGATCTCCAGGCCGGGAAGGACCTTGATGGCGGGCTCGTCACCCGAGGGGCGGAGCAGGAAGCGAGCGTTGCGGTTCCGCTCGCAACGGACGGCACGATCTCACTGATTGCGCGAACCGGGGAGCAGAACCGGGGAGCATGCCGGCGAAGCGGCAAGCGTCAGGCTGGTTTGGAAAGGCATTGCAGAGGCGGATCTTCGCAAGCCGAAGCTTTTTGTCCTGGCAATCGGCGTCAGCCGGTACCAGGACCCAGGACTGGTGCTGTCTTTCGCCTCGGCCGATGCCGGCGACGTGGCGGCGGCGCTGAAGGCGCAGGAAGGGGGGATCTACCGCGATGTCGTCACGAAAGTGCTGCGCGACGAGGACGCGACATTGCACAATGTCGAGGAGGGCCTCAAAGGGATAGTTCAGGAGACGACCGCGCGCGATGTCGCGGTAGTCTTCATGGCGGGGCATGGTACGACCGAAGACAACAAGTACTACTTCCTGCCGGCCGATGTGGACATCGGACGCCTCGAGCAAACCGCCGCGGCGCAAGACGAGATCCGCAAACGGCTGGTTCAGATCCGGGGCACGGCGCTGTTCTTCTTCGATACCTGCCAATCGGGATCGGTGATGGGCGGGCCGCGCCTGCGGCAGCCCGACGTCACCGGCGTGGTCAACGATTTTGCCAGTGCAGAAAATGGGGTTGTGGTGTTTGCTGCCTCCGAGGGCAGGGAGGTTGCCTATGAGGAAAAGAGCTGGGGGCATGGCGCCTTCACCAAGGCATTGCTCGAAGTGCTGAACGGGCAAGCCGACATCTTCCGCGGCCGGCGGGAGATCACCGTGGCCGGCCTCGAATTCTGGCTGAGCGACCGCGTCAAAGAATTGACGAAGGACCGGCAGCATCCGACCTCGGTGAAGCCCAATGCCATCCGCGACATCACGATCGCCCGGCTGCAATAGCAATTATGCGCGGATCAAGTCCAACCAGTTCCGGCGATGAGGGCTTTACTCGAGCAATCTGCTATAAACGGGGAAGTAGTTAAGAGTATGCCGCATATCGCGGCGGTGACCGGAGTCCGAATGATCGACGTTCGATTTATTCTGTCTGCAGTCCTGCTTGCCTGCTGGTGGACAATCACGCCGGCGCCCGCCGCCGAGCCCGAGCCCGCCGGCATCGTTATGAAAATCACCGGCCAGACCACTCCCGATCTGCCGGTCCGGACGGAAATCCCGGCAGATACCGCAATCAAGCTCGGGCCGGCGGTCGAACTCACCTTTCTCCACTATCGCAAATGCAAGCTTGTCACCATCGCCGGCGGCACGCTGGAGCTCAGCGCGCGCGACTTCACCACTGACGGAACGGTCGAGAGCGAGAAGCCTGGCCCTTGCCCCCGAGTCTACCAGCTGGCGGGGAGTGCCGGTGGCTGGGTTGCCCGCGACGTGCCGCCGCGCCTGCCGGTCAATCCCGAGATCATTTTTGCCGGGCAGCGCGCCGACAGCATCGCCGAGGCTGCCGTTTACATGGAGGACCGGCGCGATCGGCCGCTGTTCCGCTTCGACCTGGCTGATCGTCGTGCGACCGAGCCTGCCGCCGCCGCGCCGCTGACCGTCGACGGGCGCTATATGCTGAGAATGAAGATGAAGGATCATCCGGATCCCATCGAGCGCGGCTTTGTCGCGGTGGCACCGGGCACGAGCGGCTCTCTGGTGGTTTTGCGCATCGACTGATTGCGGCAGGCTGTGCCCGGCCGGGTTTTGCTGAGGCGTCATCATCGCGGGATTACAACGATCCTGGCCGGGGGTCTTGCCTTGGCGACGAGCCTATTCTCAGGCACTTCGGTCGGCTGGCTCGATGGGTTCTTCTATGACCTGTCGCTGGCGGTGCACGGGGCGAGGCCGGGCATCGGCGGCGAGCCGGTCGCGGTCGTCGCGATCGATCGTGACAGCCTCGCGGCGGACGAGCTTGCTTCGATACCGCGAGCATTTTTCGCTCCCGTCTGGGCCAAGCTGATCGACGGACTAGCGGACGCCGGTGTGAAGGCAATAGGCTTCGACATCATTTTCAACTATTCGGCCAACCGTTTTCCAGCCCTCGATCCTCACTATGATCGTGAATTTCTGAACGCGCTGGCGCGCCATCATGATCGGCTGGTATTGGCGCGGTCTGCCGGTCTTGCGCTTGCTCCGCCCATCGAAGCAGCGGTTTACGACCTCGACAGCGACGCCGGGAAAGATCTGCCGGCTGCTGTCGCCTTTGTCGAGCTCGTTCCCGACGCCGACGGGGTGCAGCGCCGGGCGGCGGCAAGCGTGACGACAGGCGAGGGTCGTGCTTTGCCGACATTGTCCGCGGCACTGCTTGCCCGAGCACAGGCTCCGACAATGCCGGATCCAGTGCTGCTCGCTCCCGCCGCTCCGCTCGAAGCGATCCCGACCTATCGCCTGATCGATGTCCTGCGTTGTTTTGATCGGCAACCTGCTGCTCTCCATGAGGTATTCGCCGGCAAGATCGTCCTGATCGGCACCAACCTCCCCGAGGAGGACCGCAGGCGCTCCCCAGACCGGTTCATGCCGGCGGCCCGGACGCTGCCGGCAGGCGACGGCCCCTGCACTCTCGCCCAGCTCGGCGCCTCCCATCCCGGGAGTGGAACGGCGCCCGGTGTCTTCCTTCATGCCGCGGCGGTCCAGTCTGTGATGAACGGCAACATGGTCCGAACGGTGCCGGTTGCCGGGCGAGCCGTGGCCGCGGTGGCCTGGAGCATCTGCGGTGCGCTGCTCGGCTTCACTGTCGCACCGTGGATTGCGGCCGTCGGTGTCGCCGTCCTGGCAATCGCCACTTTCGGCCTCACGCTTGCTCTGCTGCCCTTCGGCTGGTGGCTTCCGGTAGCGGTTCCAGTGGCCGCGGCGATCATCTCGATGGTGCTTGCGTATGTCGTGCGGTTGCTCGTCGAGGAGCGCCGCCGGCGCCGCGTCCAGGAAGCCTTCGGCTATTATCTTGCCCCGGCCCTTGTCGATCGACTGACCGAGCACGAAGCCGAATTGCGGCTGGGCGGCGAGCGGCGCGAGGTCACGGTGATGTTTGCCGACCTCTCCGGCTTTACCGCGCTCTCCGGCAGGCTCGGTCCTGAAGAACTTATGGAGCTGACCAACCTCTATCTCGGCTTGGTGGTAGAGGCTGTCGAGGCTACGGGCGGTTGTGTCGATAAGTTCATCGGCGACGCAGTAATGGCGTTATGGGGTGCGCCGCTTCCCGATCCCGACCACGCTGCTAGCGCCGCGCGGGGCGCGTTGCGTGCGCTCGCTGGCGTGATGCGGGCGAAGGCCGAAGCCGACCGGCGCGGCGAGCCCGGCTACACGATAAAGATTGCGCTCAACACTGGTCCAGCCGTGATCGGTAACGTCGGCGCAGCGAAGCGGTACAACTACACGGCAATCGGCGAGACCGTGAATGTCGCCGCTCGGCTCGAGAGCGTGCCCGAGGATTACGGGTGCGCCATCGTCGTTGGTCCGGCGACGGCAGCGGCAATCGACGATCGCTTTGTGCTCTGCGAGCTCGACTGGATCAGGGTAAAGGGTAAGAACGACGCATTTCCGGTTTATGAGCTGATCGCCGAGCAAAGTAAGGCCAATCCGGCCGAACGCGCCTACCCGGCACAATACCAGGCGGCGCTGGAACGCTATCGCGCCGGCGACTTTCCCGTTGCGCGGGAACTCTGGCGATGCCTCGCCGAACAGGATCGCCATGACCGGGCTGCCAGGTCGGCGCCATGGGTCATGGCCAACCGCTGCACGGAGCTCGCCGCCACGTCTCCGGTGGACTGGGACGGTATCTTCGTCAAGGCAACGAAATAGCATGAGAGCAAAGCAGCTGTATTCGCGAAGCTGTTTCTAAACCGAACTTTGCCCTCTTTTGAGCGCAAGCCATTGATATAGTTTGCAGCGGTAGTGTCGGTCTGTCTACGTAGCGGGCGTAACGCCGAGCAGATCGAGGGCGCGGTGCTGAATGGGGGAAGGGGTGGCGAGGATTGTGGTGAGGTGATCGCGCCCGAGGCGGACGACATTGCGGGTGAGCGTGGCGAGATCGGCGAGCAGGGTGTGGAAGCTGTGCACCGGTAGCGGTTCGCCATCTGCCGGGTCGGTGCGTTTGCCGGCGGCCTTGCGTTTCGTCGCCGGCGAGGGCTCGGCCTTGGCCACCGGCGAGGTGCGCTGCGCTGCCCGCGCGGCCGGATCGGGCTCGTCGAACAGGATCGGGGCGAGGCGCCGGCGCATGTGCCATTGCAGATAATAGGCCAGCATGCAGAGCAGGACGTGCGCGCGCACCCGCGGCGCGGTCCAATGGAACACCGGACGCAGTTCGAGATCGACGGTCTTCAGCGAGCGGAAGGCGTGCTCGACGCCGCTGAGACTTTTGTAGGCGCGCACCGTGGCGACGGCGTCGGACTGCGTGGCTGGCAGATTGGTGCGGATCACATAGATGCCGTCGAGTGCGGCCTCGGCAGCGATGCTGAGGGGGTCTTGGGTGAAGCTGAACGCCTCGTCGGTGATGCTGATCTGGAAATGCTTGGCCATGTGGCGCCGGCCCAGCACTGCGCCGACTGCCTGGCCGATCGCTGCGGCGCCGCGCAACGGACTGCGCGCCCGCTGCACGCGGGCTGCGATGCGCGCGAGCTCGTTCTCGGTGGCGGCCATCAGCTCGGCGCGTTTGCGGGCCCGCTCTTCGGCTAGCAACGGGTTCTTGCAGACCACCAGGCGTTCGTCCGGATAGTCGGGGCTGGTGATCTCGGCCATGTCGCGGTGATCGAACAGCGAGGGCTGCAACGGCCCGCCCGCGGCGGCGAGCTGCTTGATCGCTGGAGCGCGCAGCGCGGTGATCCAATCGAGACCAGCCGGGCGCAGCGTCTGTTCGATGCGCGCGCTGGTCAGCACTCCGCGATCGCCCACCATCACCACGCGCTGCAGATGGAAGCGCTGCTTCAGCTTGTCGATCTGCACTGACAAGGTCAGCGGATCGGCGGTGTTGCCTTCGAACACCTCGACCGCTACCGGGCAGCCGTCGACCGTACACATCAGGCCGATGACAAGCTGCGGCCGGTCACCACGGTGGTCGCGGCTGTAGCCGTGTTGCGCCAGTTTGCAGCAGCGCCCTTCGAGATAAGTGGAGGTGACGTCGTAGAGCAGCAGCGCGCCATCCTTGAGGTGCCGGCGGGCCAGCGTGGCTTCGATAAAGGGCTGCTCGCGGCCCAGCCAGTCGAGCGCGGCATAGACCTCCTTGGCGGCGACCTTGCCGAGCCCCAGTATCTCGCCCAGCGAATGGCTGGCGGTGGCGGGGTCCAGCATCCGCGCGGTCGCCAGCTTGGCTGCCGGCTCGAGCAGACGCGCGACAATCAGGGCCAGCGCCAGATCGCGTCGGCGTTGCGGCGCGCGGCGCGGCAGCACGCCGTCGAGCGCGATGCGGCGCGCGGTGCCGAGTGCGGCGAGCACGTGGCCGTGCGGCAGTGCGCGGACGACTTCCACCGCCTCGGCGGCGGGCAACAGTTTGTCACCGCGCAGCACCGCGCGGAGTTGCTCGATGCGCTCGGCGGGCCAGCGCGACAGGTTGGCGAGGGTTCGGTTCTTGGTCTTGCCGGCCTCGCGGTAACTCTCCCGCAGCAGGATGGCGGGTGGTGAGCCTCGGTTAGGGACGACGGCCACATACATGCGCCGTCATGATCAAAAATATGCTTCCTTGTCAACCAAAAAATTGATATCTTACATGACCGCTTATACAACGAATATCAGGTCTTTTCAGCAGCTTCAGTTAGAAAGTGGTCAAAGTTCGGTCTAAACAAAAATTAACGGTTGAAAAACCGGCGACTTCCGTCTACCATCCGCGGTCAGAAAACTGGCCGGGCAGTAAGCGATGAAGACTTCGATCAGGGCCGGGGGAAAGGTTCTGGCGGCATCGTTCGCTCTGGCAAGCTGCGCTGCTCCGGGTGGCACCACGGTGCCCCAGACGACGAGGGTTGCCTATTATCCGCAATGCTACCAGTCGGTCGCCTTGTTGCGTCAGCAGGACCAGCAGTTTCAGCAGACCATGGCGGTCAACACGCTCGCCGGTGCAGCGGGCGGGGCCGCACTCGGCGGGCTGATCGGCCGCGACTGGCAAAGCGCGCTGATCGGTGCAGCCGCCGGGGCCGTCACCGCGGCTACCGCCACCTATGCCTCGGCCCGTCTGCAGCAGCAGCCTAACGACGACGTGCGCCGCGCCACGATTGCCGGGGACATGTACCACGACAGCGGCGAGCTGCAGCGCGCGGTCGTCGCCGCCCGTCAAGCCGACAACTGCTACGGCAGCGTTTACAATCAGCTCGCGGCAGGTCTGCGCAGCGGTGCCATCTCAAAGCCTGAAGCCGTCCAACGGTTCACCGAAATCGACCAAGGCGAGCGCGAAGTCGGCGCCATTCTCGCCGAATACGGCAAGAAGACGCGCGCCAGCGTCCAGCAATACGAGGTTGCTTTCGACCAAGAGGCGCAGCGGTTGAACACGACCCCCAACCAGCTTCTTTCCGAAGCAGGGACGCCGCCCCGAGGCTCTCGCGCATCTGCGCCGCAGCCGGCGAAGCCGCTGTCGCAGAACACACGGCAGCTGGCGCAGAACTACAGCAAGCTCAACCAACAGGTCAGCGAGATCAACCAAGAGCAGTCCACGATCGAGCGCACGGCCAACGATCGCCGCAACAACATGCACGCACTCGGGGTCGACGTATCCGCCTAAACGAAGAGGGCAAGGTTGAGTGCAGCCGGGTAGGCCTGATCAGGGCCAGCCCCAGGGACCCCATTCCCACGCCTCTTGGTTCATCATCGCCGTCATCTGGGCCTCGTCGGCAAGTTGCTTGGCGAGCATCTCCCGCCGGTAAGCGTCCCAGTTCTGTTGCGCGCCGAAATAGACGCATCGGCAGACCAGCGGATCGGCGTACAAATACACCGGCTGCCCATTTACTACGCGGGTGACGAACTTGTTCGGCGGCAGGCGCTTCATCGCCGCCAATCGTTGCGGCGTATCCGCAACTCTGACCTGAAACCCCGCCGCGGCAAGGAGGTCCTCCTTCTGCGCGGCTTGTTGCTGCGGACTGACGCAAGCGGTGACGCCGAGCAAGAAGCCGGCGCCCACAAAAACAGAGAGAAACTTGGTCACTGGAAGCCTCAGGGTAGAAGGGCTCGCGAGCCTAGTTGATCACCATCGCTCAGCGCAACAGGACCAACAGCGCAAGCGCCAGGCCGCCGAGGGCGATGCGGTACCAGGCGAAGACGCCGAAGCCGTGACGGCTGACGAAGCCGACCAAGGTGCGTACGACGAAGAGCGCGCACAGGAAGGCAACGACGAAGCCGATCGCGATCACCGTGCCGTTTTCGAGCGAGAGAATCGTGCGGTTCTTGTAGAGGTCGTAGACCGCGGCGCCGAGCATCGTCGGCACCGCCAGGAAGAACGAAAACTGGGTCGCGGCGGGGCGGTCGACGCCGAGCATCAGCCCGCCCATGATCGTCGCCCCGGCGCGCGAGACACCTGGGACCATCGCGAGGATCTGGCAACAGCCTATGCCGAGTGCGGTGCGCATCCGCATACCGTCGACAAATTCAATGCGCGGTGTTGGACGGAACCACTCGATCAACAGGATCAGTATACCGCCGATGATCAGGCTCACGGCGACGACCCACGGCGAGAACAGCACTTCCTTGATTACTCTGTGAGCCAGCGCACCAACCACTGCCGCCGGCAGAAAAGCGACAAGGACGTTCGCGACAAAGCGCTGCGCGATCGGGTCGGAGGCGAGGCCGGCGGCGGCTCGGGTGAAGCGCTCGCGATAGACCCAGCACACCGCGAGGATCGCCCCGAGTTGGATTACGATATCGAACAGCTTGCTCGCGGGTCCCTCGATGCCGAGCAAGGCGTCGGCGAGGATCAGATGTCCGGTCGACGAGACCGGCAGGAATTCGGTCAGCCCCTCGACAATGCCGAGAAGGCCGGCGATGAGATAGTCCGTGCCGGGCATCGGCCTTCACCTGCCGGAGGCCGAGCCGGCTGTCAAGCAAGCCTCGCGCGGAGGGCAAGAGTTCCAGAAGACGCTGGGGGCGCTCGGTTGACACTGAGGGGCCGGCTCGATCATCGTGCGGCTGTCTCCATCTGTCCCGGAAACACCCATGAATCGACCGCCGTCGCGAGGCGGTCTGCCGCAACCGCAACGGCGGCGCGCGATGCTCGTGGTCTTGGCGGGCCTTTCGATGTCGGTGCTCGACGGCGCTATCGCCAACATTGCACTCCCGACCATCGCCGCCGAGCTTCGCACCGATCCGGCGAACGCGGTTTGGGTGGTCAACGCCTATCAGCTTGCCGTGACGATCTCGCTGTTGCCGTTCGCCTCGCTCGGCGAATTGCGCGGCTACCGGCGCGTCTTCATCTCGGGTCTGGCCGTGTTCACACTGGGCTCGTTGGCTTGCGCGCTGTCGGGCTCGCTGACGACCCTCGTCGCCGCGCGCGTCCTCCAGGGTTTTGGCGGCGCCGGCATCATGAGCGTCAACACCGCCCTGCTGCGCTTCATCTATCCCTCCGACCAGCTGGGCAGGGGCGTTGGGATCAATGCGCTGGTCGGGTCTACCTCGGCGGCGATCGGGCCGAGTGTGGCGGCGGGAATTCTCTCGATCGCCTCGTGGCAATGGCTGTTCGCGATCAACGTGCCGCTCGGCATCGTCGCCCTGGTATTCGCGCGGCGCGCGCTGCCGTGCACCCCGCTTGCCCGTCATCGTTTCGATTGGCTGAGCGCCTTGTTGAGCACGGCAACCTTTGGCGCACTGATCATCGGCATCGACAATCTTCGCCGGCTGACCGTAAGCGTCGCGTTCGAACTGGCGGGTGCCGCGGTTGCGGGCGCACTCTTCATCTGGCGACAGCGCATGCTGGCCTACCCGATGCTGGCGGTCGAGCTCTTTTCGCGACCGGTATTCGCTCTCTCGGTGGTGAGTTCGATCTGTTCGTTCACCGCGCAGAATCTGACCTTCGTCTCGCTGCCGTTCTTCCTCGAAAGTGTCCTCGGCCGATCGGCGGTGGAGACCGGACTGCTGATGACTCCTTGGCCAGTGGCAGTCGGCTGCACCGCGCCGATTGCGGGGTGGCTCGTCGACCGGCGTTATCCGGCCGGCATTCTCGGTGGGATCGGCTTGATCGCATTGGGCCTGGGACTGGTGCTGGTGGCCTTCCAGGAAACGCACGCGGCGGTGTCGCGCATCGCCTGGTGCATGGCGATCTGCGGCGTAGGCTTCGGCTTTTTCCAATCCCCCAATAACCGCACCATTCTTGCCAGCGCGCCGCCCGAGCGCGCCGGCAGTGCGAGCGGCATTCTCGCCAGCGCGCGGCTCGTCGGCCAGACGCTGGGTGCGGCGCTGGTCGGCCTGATCTTCACCCTGACGAGCACCGGCCCCGGCGGCATCGGGCGCGGCGCCACCTTGGCCCTGCTTGTCGGCGCCGGCTTCGCCGCGGCGGGTGCGGTGGCGAGCAGCCTGCGGCTCCTCGGGTTTCGTCACGCCGAGCCGGTCGAACCGCGTTGACCAGACCGCTGCCGAATGTTCTCGAGACCCGTCCTGGTGGCGGGCGCCTTCGGTTGACACTGCGGGTCCGCCTCGATCATGGTGCCGGCGTCCTTGCAGCTGCCGAGGAAGGTCATGACCGACGCCGATCTTGCCGCGACCATCGATGCCGCCTGGGAGGACCGCGAAGCTCTGACCGCGTCGACCCGAGGTGCTGCGCGGGAAGCGGTCGAGGCCGCGCTCGACGGGCTCGACCAGGGGCGGCTGCGGGTCGCCGAAAAGACCGCCCGCGGCTGGCAGATCCATCAGTGGCTCAAGAAGGCGGTGCTGCTGTCGTTCCGACTCAACGACATGGTCGAGATCCCCGGCGGTCCCACCGACCCCGAGCGCGGTGCCGCGCGGTGGTGGGACAAGGTCCCGTCGAAATTCGCCGGCTGGTCCTCGAACCGCTTCCGCGACGCCGGCTTTCGAGCGGTACCCGGATGCTTTGTGCGGCGTTCGGCCTATATCGCGCCGAATGTCGTGCTGATGCCGAGCTTTGTGAATGTCGGGGCCCATGTCGGTAGCGGCACGATGGTCGACACCTGGGCGACGGTCGGCTCGTGCGCACAGATCGGCAAGAACTGTCACCTCTCGGGCGGGGTCGGGATCGGCGGTGTGCTCGAGCCGTTGCAGGCCGAGCCCGTCATTATCGAGGACAATTGCTTCATCGGCGCGCGCAGCGAGGTCGTCGAGGGCGTCATTGTCGAAGAGGGCTCGGTGCTGGCGATGGGCACCTTCATCAGCGCCACCACCAAGATCGTCGACCGCGACACCGGCGAGATCCACATGGGCCGGATTCCGGCCTATTCCGTCGTTGTGCCGGGTTCGTTGCCCGGTAAGCCACTCCCCGACGGCAGTCCGGGCCCGCATCTTTATTGCGCCGTTATCGTCAAGAAAGTCGACGAGCAGACCCGCGCCAAGACCTCGATCAACGACCTGCTGCGCGAATGACCCAAGCGGGTGTGGAACCGGAGACGATCGCCGCCCGGCTGATCCGCCGGCCGAGCGTCACGCCGCGGGACGAGGGTGCGCTCGCGGTCGTCGCCGAGGCTTTGGAAAGGCTCGGCTTCACGTGCCACCGCCTCGTCTTCGGCGGCGGGGACGGCAGCGACGAGATCCACAACCTCTATGCCCGCCGCGGTGTCGGCTGGCCCAATCTCTGTTTTGCCGGCCACACCGATGTCGTGCCGATCGGCGCATCCGAGGCCTGGTCGTTCGATCCGTTTGGTGCCGCACTCCGCGACGGCGCGCTGTGCGGCCGGGGTGCGGTCGACATGAAGGGGGCGATCGCCGCCTTCATCGCGGCGACGCAAACCTTCCTCGACGAACGCGGCTCCACGTTCGCCGGTTCGATCAGCCTCTTGATTACCGGCGACGAGGAAGGTGCCGCGGTGAACGGCACCAGGAAAGTCCTCGAATGGCTGGCGCAGCATGGCGAGACCCTCGACGCCTGCCTCGTTGGCGAGCCGACCAGCGCGGAAGTGCTCGGCGACATGATCAAGATCGGCCGGCGCGGCAGCCTCACCGGACATCTGACGGCGCACGGCGTGCAGGGGCACACCGCCTACCCGCAGCGCGCCGACAACGCAGCCCATCGCCTCGTCGCGATGCTGCACGCGCTGACCACGGCCGAGCTCGACCACGGCACTGCGCATTTCCAGCCCTCGACCCTGCAGGTCTCGACGATCGACATCGGCAACCCGGCCTCGAACGTGATCCCGGCGAGCGCGCGGGCCGTCTTCAACATTCGCTTCAACGACCACTGGACCAGCGAGACGCTGAAACGCTGGATTACCGAGCGGCTCGACGGCGTGGGCGGGCACTACACGCTCGACATCAGGGTCAGCGGCGAGTCGTTTCTCGTCCCGCCCAGCGCGATCGGCAACCGCATTGCCGAGGCGATCCGCCGGGTGACCGGACGAACCCCCGAATTCAGCACCACCGGCGGCACCTCGGACGCCCGCTTCATTCAGGCCTATTGCCCGGTCGCCGAGTTCGGGCTGGTCGGGCTGACGATGCACCAGATCGACGAGCGCGTACCGCTGATTGACCTCGCCGCTCTGACCGACATCTACCACGCCTTTCTCGGCTTGTTTTTCGACTCCCCCTGATGGGCAACGCGGCTTGGGCCGAGGTGTCGCTGGCGTTCGCCGGCGCCTGGCGGCTGGCGCACGGCGATCGCGGCGGGCTCACCTGTTTCGATCGCTCGCTCGACGGGTTCTGGCGCTCGTTTCGCGCCGCGGCGATCACCTACCCGCTCTACCTGATGCTGCTGACCATGCGGGTCAGCGTCGTCGAGTGGGAGCGCTCGGGCGGCTGGTGGATCGTCATCGTCGAGACCATCGCCTACGTCATCGCCTGGGTCGCCTTCCCGCTGATCATGCTCGACCTGACGCGCCGGATCGGCCGCGCCAATCGGTTCTTCGACTTCATGGTCCCGTACAACTGGTGCCAGGTCCCGCAGAGTGCCCTCTTCGTGCTGGTCGGCATCGGAACCGAGAGCCGGATCCTGAGCAGCAGGGCCGGCGAATCCCTCGACATCGTGGCGGTAATCGCCACCCTTGTCTACGAGTGGTACATCGCCCGGGTGGCACTCGACACCACCGGCTCCGCCGCGGCTTTCATCGTGATCGTCGATCTCTCCCTCGGCATAATCATCAGCCAAGTCGCCGGCAGCCTCTACTGATATCGCATCGCGGGTCAGCCCAAGGCGAGCGACCGCGCCTGCCGGATGGCCAGCGGCTGCAATCACGAATTGCATCGATGATTTCACGCCCCGCCATGTGCAGCGAATCTGCAGCAAAATCTCTCTTTCGGGTTGTGGTGATCGCTTGGCCGAGGCTGCCGATCACTCGCTCCCCGTGGCCGGGCTTGACCCGGCTACCCACGCCTTCGCCGCGCGCACTCCACCCGATTTCCCTGCCGGCAGGGAAAAAGCGCTTCTCAGCCGGCAAAAATGCCCTCTCTCAGTGGCGAAAACGTACCTAGAATCAGTTGCTTGGGTATGATTTGACCGCACTCGCCGGCAGCGGTATTTTCGTCCAGTTTTGCGGTCGGCAGGCGAATTGGCACGGGAATTCGCGGTCTGTCTGGATTGCGTATTTGTCATGAAATCTCAGCCATAATTGATGCAAGCGCTATGTGGGTGCGCACCCGGTCTGCGCAAGGGCGGCGACCGGGTATCAATGGCAGAGTTCGACGTTCCCTCCGTCTCTTGGGTTTGGCAACATCCTTGCGCCATGTTTCCTAAGAGAGAACAATCATCCGTGAAGCCATAAATCGCGGGTCACGCCGCCAAGGAGAGAGTGCCATGGACCTCGGATTGCAAGGCAAGCATGCGATCGTGACTGGCGGCAGTCGGGGCATCGGCAAAGCGATTGCGCGGGAATTGGCGCGCGAAGGTGTCGATGTGGCGATCGTGGCGCGCACCAAGGGGGATCTGGAGGCGACGGCGCGGGAGCTCGCGGCCGAAACGAACCGGCGCATCCTTCCGCTTGCCGCTGACGTCACCAGCAAGGAGCAGGTGGAACGCGTGGTCGCCGCGGCGGCAGAGCAGCTGGGCGGGTTGCACATCCTGGTCAACAGCGGGTCCCACCCGGGCGGCTCGACCACCGCGACCGGCCCGATCGAAAGCGTCGTCGACGAGGATTTAATCGAGGATTTCAACGTGAAATATGTCGGCGCGCTGCGCTGTGCCCGCGCCGTCATCCCGTTCATGAAGGAAGCGGGCTGGGGCCGCATCATCAACATCAGCGGCGGCAACGCCCGCAACGCCGGCAATCTCAGCGGCGGCGCCCGCAATGCCGCCCTGGTGCACATGACAAAAACGCTGTCGGTCCAACTGGGCCGTCATGGGATCACGGTCAATTGCATCCATCCGGGTACCACCCGCACCGAGCGCACACCGAGCCTGGTTGCCGCCCGCGCCACGCAGCTGGGCGTATCCCCGGAAGAGGCGGAGCGGCAGGACTTTGCTCCGGACTCTCCGCGCGGCAATGCCATCTGCCGCATGGTGGACGCCCCGGAGGTCGCGTTCGTCGCGGTCTTCCTGGCCTCGGAAAAAGCCTGGGCGGTCTCCGGCGAGCTGCTGTCGGCAAGCGGCGGGGCCGGGCGGTCGGTATATTACTAAGCAGCGATTCGAATGCGTATCCATTGACCGCGTCATCACCCACGGTCAGACGCTTGACGTCCAGCTTGAGCAGCTTCGCGCGGCCGGATGCAACAGCCGGAACAGCTATCGCAGGAAGGTGACGCGTGCGCGGTACGATCGGCGCGAGCTCAACAAGATGCTCGGTAGGCTGGCCCCCGGCGACGTGGTGACGGTGACGCGGATCGACCGCCTCGCGCGCAGCACTTTCGACCTGTTCGCCATCGTCAAGCAGATCGTGGACGCCAAGGCGCAGTTTCGCTCACTGGCCGAACCGTGGGCCGACACCGGCACCAGTACCGGGCGCTTGATGATTGCCGTTCTCGGAGGCCTCGCGGACGTGGAGCGCGACCTTATCCGCACCCGCACCGGCGAAGGCCGCACCCGGGCGCAGAAGCGCGGGCAGCGCATGGGCCGCAAACCGAAACTGACCGAGGCGGAGCAGGCCGAGGCCCGCGAGCGGCGGGCCGAAGGTGCCACCCTTGCCGAACTTGCGCGCAGCTACGGCGTGGGAAAGAGTACGATTTCGCAACTGTGACGACGAGGCCCCGCGCCATCTAGATTTGGTATCCGGCGCGGCCAAGCAACGACGCAACCGGCAAAGTATTTCGCCGCGCCACGCCGAACCGCTCCAGAAGTCTAACACGAGCGCCCCGCCGTGTTTCCATTTGGCAAGCCCCGCGAGCATTTCACGACGATTTTGCCGGGCTTGTCAGAATGCCGCTTATGCGGCTTCTGATGCGGCGCATGGCGGTCAAAAAAACACTATAGATAGATTTTCGGCGAGGAGCGGGAGATTTTTCCTTTCTGAATAACGTCAACCAGTCGGGAAACTCCGCGTCGAGGGGTATAAGACCCTCTCTTTCTGGCGTGGTGAAGTCAGGCTTATCCATGGTGCCAGGCGCACCTTTGCCAAATAGTTTCTTAAATTTCACGGCAAGAGTTCTATTGTGATCATATAAATCTTCACACAATGATTTGCTGAAAAAAATACCCTCATCTGTTTGTCGGTATATCGCCTCAATCAAAGCCGGGTATTCCTGATTGACGACATGTTCACTCCTGTCTGGAAGACCAAAATACAAAGGAATTAGATCATCGACCGACATACGCGCCGCCTGATAAGACGCTATTAGCCGATTTCGGTTTTCTACCGATATATTCAGGGTATGTATTGTGCCACTCAGCGCATTCAAAAGCATCAACGCGCGTCGATCATCTAAGGAGAGTTTTTCAAATACCAAATGGTGCAATGTGTCGAGAGGTAGTTGAAGCGGGAGCAAAACAAGCATCTGTAAGTCAAAAACCAGAGGAGGGGTATCAGAAGTTAGTTGACCAAACGGTTGCCTTTGCACTCGAATTGAATAATCAGATTTTTGCCTGTCGAATAACGTTCTAAGCGGTTTAACATGGACTTTTTTGATAGCAAGGAACGTATTACACAGAGATAGTGCAGTGACGGTAGCGGCACTCGTATTATTCATCTCAACTAATATTTCAGCGCGCTCTTTGCCACGCTCGACTATCCGTTGAGCGGCAACTGCCCCAGCGAATGCGCCTGCGCAAGAAGCGGAAATTGCAGTGAAGAAAGTGGAGTTGAAGAAAGCGTTAGAATACTGCCAAAAAGCGGCCAGATCTATATCCAAATCTCACCTCGGAAAAAGCCGATGTAGAGTTGCGCCGCATCGGGCCTTTAGCCTACCCCGTGCAAAATTCACACATCTTATATAGATGGTAGAACGACGTCCCGCTTCACTCAATCGCGCGAATTTTCCTAGAATCTGCCTGAGAGCGGCACACGGCGACGGCACAGACAGAACATCTAGAAAGCGTTGATGCTCAACCTTACATAAATAGAATGAATGGCGAGGGGGAAAGATGCCGCAGATAGAGAGCAACATCGGAGTATCGTTGGAGGTCACCCCGTCCGCTCGCGCGGACGCGCTAATACATATCGAGCATCTCTCTTTGAGCCGCTCAGATATGAAGATCCAAGATGATTGGCTGGATCGGGCCGAGGAAGCGCTGCGGAAACTTAGGCCGCAGGTGGAGGCGGCATTACTCGATTACGCCGAAGCCGAGCTTAAGGTGGTGCGCGCCGATCCTTCCTCCCCGCAGAAATGGAAGGTCCTCAAAGCAAGGATTCTCTGAGGTCCTCAAACCGCTAGCAATTAAGGCGACCGATGCGGGAATGAGTGAGGCGGTGCGTGAGGCCGTTCAGCACCTATTGAAAGGTCTGTTTTGAAAGAAACGAACATCTTGCGCCGCAGGGTTTCGTTGATCGACTGTTGCTGGGTCTTTTTCCAGTCTTAAATTTTCTAGAACCGGCGTTATGCGCATTTTTCGCGCGTGATTTCGAGCATTGCCGCGCTGACCTGCATCCGCCGGCCTCCTCACAACATCTTGATTTGTCCCCTCCTGTGCTACAATTGCACGGATGGCCGCGAGACCGCAAAACGATCCTGTGCTAAGACGCTTCCGCGCCGCGCTGGATGAAATTTACGGCCGGCGCCTCGAGCGCGTCGTGTTGTACGGCTCTCGCGCGCGCGGCGATGCCCGCCCGGATTCCGACTATGATGTTGCGGTCTTCCTCCGCGATATGCCCGACCGCATCGTCGAGTTGTACCGCCTTGCCGACCTCAGCACCGCCATTCTCGAAAACGGTGGTGATTTTATTCATGCCATGCCCTATCCCGCAGGCTTCTACAACGACGAGCGCATGCCGCTGATGTACGCCATCCGTGCCGAGGGCATCAATCTGTGAAGGCCCAGACCAGCGCTTATGCTCAGAGCCCGACGTGAAATAAATTCAACTGCATCAGTACCCCACCAAAATTCCGTCATTCCCGCGAAAGCGCGGGGCTGTCCGGGGAAACCTCAGGCGACACCGGGAAAGAAATCGCTGCCCCAATTTTCGTCTTTGCCGGGCTTGACCCGGCCATCCACGCCTTGGAGCTGTCGAGACGAAGACGTGGATACGCGGGCCAAGCCCGCGCAAGACGGCCATAACCTGTTTCATGTGGTTTTAAGGCAGGTTAATCGTGCAAGAAGATTTTCCCCGGACAGCCCTGTCGCGAAAGCGGGAACCCCGGGGGGCTGAGATTGTTCGGCCGGTGGCCCCTGTCCTTGCCAGGGGCAAGCTCTGGGCCCCCGAATTCGCGGCGGCGGCCATACCTTATTGAGATTGGCCGCCACATTTCGGGTCAGCCGCTCAGACGTCGAACAGGATGCGGGAGGGGTCTTCGACGCATTCCTTGATGCGCACCAGGAAGGTCACCGCATCGCGGCCGTCGACGATGCGGTGGTCGTAGGAGAGGGCGACGTACATCATCGGCCGAATCTCGATCTTGTCGCCGACGGCGATCGGTCGCCGCTCGATCTTGTGCATGCCGAGGATGCCGCTTTGGGGCGGGTTGAGGATCGGCGTCGACATCAGCGAGCCGTATACGCCGCCATTGGTGATCGTGAAGGTGCCGCCGGAGAGGTCCTCGATCGTCAAGTTGCCGTCGCGCGCCTTGCGGGCGAGCGCCGATATCGCCTGCTCGATCTCGGCAAAGCTCATCCGGTCGGCGTCGCGCACGACCGGGACGACCAGGCCCTGCTCGGTGCCGACCGCGACCCCGATGTCGTAGTGGTTCTTGTAGACGATATCGTCGCCGTCGATCTCGCCGTTGACCGCCGGCAATTCCTTCAGTGCTTGGATCGATGCCTTGACGAAGAGCGACATGAACCCGAGGCGGGCGCCGTGCTTTTTCTCGAAGGCCTCGCGATAGCGATCGCGCAACGCGATCGCCTCGGTCATGTCGATCTCGTTGAAGGTGGTCAGCATCGCGGCGGTGTTCTGCGCCGCCTTCAGCCGCTCGGCGATGCGCCGCCGCAGGCGGGTCATGCGCACCCGGACCTCGCGCTCGCCGATCGCCGTGAGGGCCGGCGAGGGCGGGGCAGGGGGCGGCGCGCGGGCGGTGATCACGTCGGCCTTCGTGATTCGCCCGCCTGGTCCGGTCGGTGCGATATTTCCGGTGTCCAGTCCGGTCTCTTCAATCAGCTTGCGGACGGCCGGGCCGGAGCGTTCGAGCGCGTTCTGCCCCTCACCCTCCCGCTTCGCGGGCCCCTCCCTCTCCCCGCCGAAGCGGGGCGAGGGGCTTTCAGCTGATTTCTCCCTCGCCCCGCTTGCGGGGAGAGGGCTGGGGTGAGGGGCAGCGGGCGCGGCGCCGTCGGCGATCCGGCCGAGCACTGCGCCGACCCGAACGTTGGTCCCTTCTTCGAAGAGGATCTCGGACAATGTCCCAGCACTCGGCGCATAGATTTCCAAAGTTATCTTGTCGGTTTCGAGCTCGGCGACGGGCTCATCGATCGCGACCGCATCGCCCGGGTGTTTAAGCCATTTCGCGACGGTCGCCTCGGCTACCGATTTACCGAGGCTTGGCACCTTGATCTCGGTCGCCATCGCGGCTCACGCGGCGAGCGCGTCGCGGAGGAGATGCCTCTGCTCCTCGACGTGGCGCTTGAAGAGGCCGGTGGCCGGGGAAGCGGCTTCCGCGCGGCCGGCAAAGCGCGGCCGTTTGGCCGCGATGTCGAGCCCGCCGAGCACCTCTTCGATGCGCCGGTCGACGAAGTTCCAGGCGCCCATGTTCTGCGGCTCTTCCTGGCACCAGACGATCTCGGCGTTGCGGTAGCGTCGCAACACTTGGCCAAGCGCGTTGAACGGGAACGGGTAGAGCTGCTCGACGCGGACCAGGGCAACTCTATCGCCGCCCTGTTCCACCCGCGCTTTCAGAAGGTCGAAATAGATCTTGCCGCTGCACAGGACGACCCGACGGACCTTGTCGTCCGCTGCGATGCCGTCGGTCTCGTCGAGCACTCGGTGAAACGAGCTGCCCGGGCCCATTTCGTCGAGCCGCGAGGTCACTTCCGCGGCGCGCAGCAGCGATTTCGGGGTGAAGACGACGAGCGGCTTGCGGAAGTTGCGCCGGATCTGGCGCCGCAAGGCGTGAAAATAGTTGGCAGCACTCGTCAGATTGCACACCTGGATGTTGTCCTCGGCGCACAATTGCAGATAGCGTTCGAGCCGCGCCGAGGAATGCTCGGGCCCTTGCCCCTCATAGCCATGCGGCAGCAGCATCACGAGGCCGCTCATGCGCAGCCATTTCGCCTCGCCGGCGCTCAGGAACTGGTCGATGATCACCTGGGCGCCGTTGGCGAAATCGCCGAACTGCGCCTCCCACAAGACGAGCGTGCTCGGATCGGCGAGGCTGTAGCCATACTCGAACCCGACCACCCCGGCCTCGGAGAGCGGGCTGTCGATGATCTCGAACGGCGCTTGACCCTCGCGGACGTGATTGATCGGCACCCAGCGCTCTTCGGTCTCCTGGTCGACCAGCACGGCGTGGCGGTGCGAGAAGGTGCCGCGTCCGCTGTCTTGGCCGGACATGCGGACATGGGTCCCCTCGGCGCAGAGCGAGGCGATTGCCAATGCCTCCGCAGTCGCCCAATCGATGCCCTCGCCGGCCTCGATTGCAGCGCGTTTTGCTTCGAGCTGGCGGGCGATCTTGGGGTTGAGTCGGAAGCCCTCCGGCACGGTGACAAGCCCTCGTCCGACCTCGCGCAGCGTCTCGATGGCGACACCGGTATCGCCGCGACGGTCGTCCTCGGGCGCCTCTGCGAGCCCGGACCAGGCGCCTTCGAGCCAGTCCGCCTTGTTCGGCCGGTAGCCCTTGGCGGCTTCGAATTGCGCTTCGAGGCCGGCCACGAAGCGGGTCGCCATCGCCGCGACCTCGGCCTCGTCGACGACACCCGCCGCGACGAGACGGCCGGCGTAGATTTGCCGCGTCGTCGGATGGCGCGCGATCGCCCGGTACATCAGAGGCTGGGTGAAGGCGGGCTCGTCCGACTCGTTGTGGCCATGGCGGCGATAGCAGAAGAGATCGATGACGACGTCCTTCTTGAACTCTTGGCGGTATTCTGTGGCGGCGCGCGCGACCTCGACGACGGCCTCGGGATCATCGCCGTTGACGTGAAAGATCGGCGCCTGGACGCCCTTGGCCACGTCCGAGGGGTAAGGACTGGACCGGGCGGCCGACGGGCTCGTCGTAAAGCCGATCTGGTTGTTGGCGATGACATGGATCGTGCCGCCGGTGCAGAAACCGAGGAGATCGGACAGTTCGAGCGATTCGGCGACCAAACCCTGGCCGGCGAAGGCCGCGTCGCCGTGCATCAAGATGCCGGCCACTTGGCTCCGCTCGCTGTCGCGGCGCTGATACTGCTTCGCCCGCACCTTTCCGAGCACGACCGGGTCGACCGCTTCGAGATGCGACGGATTGGCAGCGAGCGACAGGTGAACGGTCTGCCCGCCGACCTCGCGGTCGCCCGAAGTGCCGAGATGGTATTTGACGTCGCCCGAGCCGTGGACCTGTTCCGGTTGCGCCGGATTGCCCTGAAACTCGGAGAAGATCGCGGCAAAGGGTTTGCCAACGAAGTTGGCCAGCACGTTGAGCCGGCCGCGATGCGGCATGCCGATCACGAACTCCCGGATGCCGAGCTCGCTGCCGCGGCGCAGAATTGCCTCGAGCGCCGGCATCAGCGACTCCGCACCTTCGATGCCGAACCGCTTTGTGCCGGTATAGCGGCGGTCGAGAAACCGCTCGAACGTCTCGGCGGCCGTCAAGGTCTCCAGGATCTGCTTCCTGAGCGGTGCGGCGAGTGCCGGGCGGCTTTGCTTCTCGAACCTCTCCTGGATCCAGGCGCGCTCGGCCGGCACCTGAATGTGCATGTACTCGACGCCGACCCGACCGCAATAGGTGGCGCGCAGGATCGCGACGATCTCGCGCAAGGTGGCGCGCTCCCGGCCGAGCAGGTTGTTGATGAAGATATCACGGTCGAGATCGGCGTCGGTGAACCCGTAGCTGTGGTAGTCGAGCTCGGGGTAGGGGCCGCGCTTGTCCAGGCCCAGCGGGTCGAGATCGGCTTCGAGATGACCGCGCACCCGGTAGGCGCGGATCAGATTTAACGCGCGGATCGAATCGCTGCTGGCCTGGCGCAGTGCGGCGCCATCGATCCTTTGCGTTGCGGGGGCATCATCGCCGAGCTCCGAGAAAAACCGGCGCCAGCTCTCGTCGACTGCGTCGGGGTTTTCGAGAAAGCGCGCATAGAGCTCGGCAATGAAGCCGGCATTCGCACCGGTCAGAAACGTCGTGCCGTCGAGTTCAGCCATGCCAGTACCCTTGACCGTCACCCCCGCGAAAGCGGGGGCCCAGGGACCGCAGTCACGGTGCCAGTTGCCTATGGACCCCCGCTTTCGCGGAGGCGACAAATGCTAGGAATGCGCGAGCCTTTATATGCGCGCAGCGGGCCTCAACTACCACCTCGGCCCCTGAGCACGTCCTGCATCGTCGTGCCGATCTCGGCCGGCGATTGGGCGACAACAACTCCGGCGCTGCGCAGCGCCTCCATCTTGTCTGCGGCCCCGCCCTTGCAGCCGGTGATGATGGCACCCGCGTGACCCATCCGCCGTCCCGGCGGTGCTGTGGCGCCGGCGATGAATCCGACGACCGGCTTTTTCCGGCGCGCCGCCTTCAGAAACTCGGCGCCGTCCTCCTCCGCGCTGCCGCCAATCTCGCCGATCATGACGATCGCCTCGGTCTCGTCGTCGGCGAGAAACATCTCCAGGATTTCGACAAAATTGGTGCCGTTGACCGGGTCGCCGCCGATCCCGACACAGCTCGACTGCCCGAGACCGACGGCCGTCGTCTGAGCCACCGCCTCATAGGTCAAAGTGCCCGAGCGCGAGACGATGCCGATCCCTCCGCGACGATGGATGTGACCGGGCATGATGCCGATCTTGCACTCGTCTGGGGTGATCACACCCGGGCAATTCGGACCGATCAGCCGCGACCGCCCGCCCGAAAGCGACCGCTTGACGCGCACCATGTCGAGAACCGGGATGCCCTCGGTGATGCAGATGACGAGCGGGATCTCGGCGTCCGCCGCCTCGAGGATCGCATCGGCGGCGAAGGGCGGCGGTACATAGATCACGGTCGCATCGCAGCCGGTCGCCGCGCAGGCCTCGTGGACGGTATTGAAGACCGGCAGGTCGAGATGCGTCGTGCCGCCTTTGCCCGGGGTGACGCCTCCGACCATCTTGGTGCCGTAGGCGATCGCCTGCTCGGAGTGGAAGGTGCCCTGGGCGCCGGTGAAGCCCTGGCAGATGACCTTGGTCGAAGAGTTGACGAGGATCGCCATCAGCGGGCTTCCTTGACCGCCGCAACCACCTTCTCGGCGGCGTCTACGAGGTTCTCGCCGGCGAGGATCGGCAGCCCGGACTGCTGCAGTATGCGTTTGCCGAGGTCGACGTTGGTGCCTTCGAGGCGAACGACCAGCGGGACGTGCAGGTTGACCTCGCGCGCCGCGGCGACAACGCCCTCGGCGATCAGGTCGCAGCGCATGATGCCGCCGAAGATGTTGACCAGCATGCCTTCGACATTGGGATCGCTCAGGATCAGCTTGAAAGCGGTCGACACCCGCTCGCGCGTCGCACCGCCGCCGACATCGAGAAAATTCGCGGGCCCGGCTCCGTGCAATTTGATGATGTCCATCGTCGCCATCGCCAAGCCGGCGCCGTTGACCATGCAACCGATATTGCCGTCGAGCTTCAGGTAATTGAGCCCGTGTTTGCCGGCTTCGAGCTCGGTCGGGTCCTCTTCGTCCTCATCCCGCAACGCCTCGATTTCCGGGTGGCGAAAGAGTGCGTTGTCGTCGAAGCCCATCTTGGCGTCGAGCGCCAGCAGCTGGTCCGAACCGGTCACCACCAGCGGGTTGATCTCGATGACCGAGGCGTCGAGCTCGCAAAACGCCTGGTAGAGCGCCGTGATGAATTTCACCGCGACGCCGATCTGGGCGCCCCCCAGCCCGAGACCATAGGCAAGCTTGCGCGCGTGAAACGGCTCGATGCCGCTCGCCGGGTCGATCGGCACTTTCAGGATTTTCTCCGGCGAATGGGCCGCCACCTCCTCGATCTCAACGCCGCCCTCGGTCGAGCCGATCAACGTCACCCATCCGGTATCGCGATCGATCAACAGGCCGAGATAAAGCTCGCGGGCGATGTCGCAGCCTTCCTCGACATAGACCCGCTTGACCTCTCGGCCCGCCGGTCCGGTCTGATGAGTTACCAGCTTCTGGCCCAGCATGGCGCGCGCTGCGGTGGCCACTTCGTCTTCCGAGCGGGCGAGCTTGACCCCGCCGGCCTTGCCGCGGCCGCCGGCATGGATCTGCGCTTTCACCACCCAGAGCTGCCCGGCGAGCCGGCGTGCCACCCCGATCGCTTCGTCTGCGGTGTAGGCCACCCCGCCCCGCGGCACCGCGACCCCGTATTTCCCCAGCAATTCCTTGGCCTGGTACTCGTGAATATTCATCGGATCCCGCTCTCGGTGCGTTCTTCGAGACCGCCGCCTCGCGGCCTCCTCAGAATGAGGAATTTTCTCAATGCCATCAACCGCAGACCTCATGCTGAGAAGCGACCTCGGGTCGCGTCTCGAAGCACGCTGGATGTTGATGCAGGCCCTCTAAACCAGGATCTTCATGCCCTTGACGACTTCGATCAGCTCGCGGACTGCGGCCGCGGATTTATCGAAGGCTGCCTTCTCCAGCGGGTCCAGCTCGATCTCGACGATGCGTTCCACACCGCCGGCGCCGATCACGACCGGTACGCCGACATAGAGGTCCCGCACGCCGTACTGGCCTTGGAGCAATGCCGCGCACGGCAATGCCCGCTTTTTGTCGCGCAGATAGGCCTCGACCATCGCGATCGCCGAACTGGCCGGCGCGTAGAACGCCGAGCCGGTCTTCAACAGGCCGACGATCTCGGCGCCGCCGTCGCGGGTGCGTTGGACGATGCCGTCGAGCCGCTCCTGCGTCGTCCACCCCATCTTGACGATGTCGGGCAGCGGGATGCCGGCGACCGTCGAATAGCGCACCAGCGGCACCATCGTATCGCCATGCCCGCCGAGGACAAAGGCGCTGACATCCTCGACCGAGACCTTCAGCTCTTCAGCGAGGAAATAACGGAACCGCGCACTGTCGAGCACCCCGGCCATGCCGACGACCCGCTGTGCAGGCAGCCCGCAGGCCTCGCGCATGACCCATACCATGACGTCCAACGGGTTGGTGATGGTGATGACGAAAGCTTCGGGGCAGTATTTCTTGATCGCCGCGCCGACCGTGGCGACGATCTTGGCGTTGGTCCCGATCAGATCGTCGCGGCTCATCCCCGGCCGGCGGGCGATGCCGGCGGTGACGACGACGATGTCGGCGCCGGCGATGTCGGCATAATCGTTGCTGCCCTTGACGACCGCGTCATAGCCCTCGATCGTCGAACCCTGGACGATGTCGAGCGCCTTCCCTTGCGGCATGCCCTCGACGACGTCGAAGACGACAATGTCGCCAAGCTCCTTGAGCCCGGCCAAGAGCGCAATCGTGCCGCCGACCTGCCCCGCCCCGACCAGCGCGATCTTGTTGCGTGCCATAAAGTGCCTCGTCTTGGGATCGCCCGGCGGCGAGCCTGGGCAGGGAACGGGGCGCGTCTTAACCCGAATCACCATGCGCGGCAAGGCGGCGGGCGACAAGGCCGGAAACCGGGGGTCAGCTCCAGCCGAGTTCCCTCATAGCCCACCCGGCGTTCCAGATCTTGGTCATATGCCGGATCTTGTCCCCATCGAAATCCATGACATAGACGTAATCTGTCGTTGTGCTCTTGCCGGTGGGCGGGCATGGGCCGCCCTCCCCGGTATGGGTGGCCGAGAAAACGCCATAACCGCAGACGCTCTGTCGCTCGTCGTCCGTCGCAAACGACTTCACGACATAGCGCCCGTCGGGCATGAAGGTGAGCAGCCCCTTCATCCAGTCGGTGTATTCCCGGAGGGTTCGAGCGTCAGCCAGCGGCTCAGCTTGCGCCGAGAAGCTCGCATTGGGCGTGCAATACGCTTGGCACACCTCCCAGCCCTTGCCCGCTTCACAAGCCTCGAAGAATTGCTTGGCAACTGACGTGATATTCGACATGTCTCCCTCCTCCTTACGCTCTCTTAGTTAAACACATCGCTTAACTAAATCTCGTCCGAAACGAGCTTAACGAATGTCATGTCACCCGCCGGCCGCCATGCCCAGGCCTAAAAGATGCAGCTCTCGTTGCTCGGAATTCCGCAGGTAGCTGAGATCCGGGATCACAAGCGAAGTAATGGCGCGCAGCCGCTTGACATTTCCTCGTGCATATCGAGACGCCCTATGAGGGCATGGCAGGCGGCTGCCTGGCGATCCGCACGGGCCCACCCTCCTTGCGCACCGAGCCTTCGAGCACGTAGCGCACGCCCAATTCGCGGCCGACCTGCTTCACATCGACCGCTTGGCCGCCGGTATTGATGTTTTGGCGTACGAGGTGGCGGTCGAGTTCCGCAGCAAGCGCTCGACAATGGCGTGCTGCCGTCGCATATGGGCTCGGCGGCGATCGAGGCCAAATCGCGATGGACGAGTTGATCATCAACACCAAGACCTTTGCCGGCCGGCGCCGCCCGCCCGCTCGGGTGATAGGGTCTGCGCTGGGATCGATATGGAGTCGATGACGCTATATGGTCTCGCTCTCGGCCCATTCGCCGAGTTTGGCTTCATGCGCCGGGCGCTGGGGCCATCTACGCGTCATCGGATCACGCTGGAATTTCGCCATTTCCCGCGCCATCGGCGCGCCCATTCATTTGAGGGACGGCCGAGAGCGCGGTAGCCCATCGACCTCCTTCATTTCGAAGCTGGCCGGCTTTTTCCATGCGCTCCAATGCCTCTCCGGTTCGGTCGGGAAGGTATTCGATGGCTTTGGCGATCTGGGCTGTCGTCATCGCCTGGCCGGAAAACAACAATTCACGCAAGATCAGTTGCCGGATCGGCCGGCGCCCGCGCCGGCGCGGCTCCCCGGGATCGGATCGCCGACCCGCGGTCGACGCCGTCGGGCGATCAGATCCGACAATGTCGCCAAGGGCTTCGCCGCAGAGGATCTTCATCGCTGCTTGAAACCCTTCCTGCCGGGCTTTGATCAGCTTGGCTTCTTCGGCCTTTTGTTCGCTCAGTGCGAGTGCCGCCAGTCGCTCAGCTTCCAGGCCTGCCAGGTATGCGCGCGCGCTCTCAAGTAGTGCTTCCATATGGAGTCACCCCCGTTGCGTTTGTTGGGGCTCTCAATTGTAGCTATCGGCGGCCGAAACGCCCATCTAGCAAGATTGTTCCGCGTGCGACGGCGTGTCGCGCTTCTAAGTTAATTTCCTACAGTTGTATGACAGGTCGCGATAGGAGGTTGATAGTCGCTGCACTCTTCCGACGTAGCAGGGCTCCCTCTCGCACAATTTCGTTCCGGCGGTAGACAAATCGGCACACCTCCTTTCTGTCGTTCTGGCGTGGCCGGCACTATAAGCTGAAATCCTGTCACCTATCGTGTTCGGCACGATAAGATGCGGGGTCCATCTAGGTTTTGAACATCGTCAAGGGAGGTCGCTGATGGGTAAGCTTGAAGGGAAGGTCGCGCTGGTCACCGGGTCGGGGCGCAACATCGGCCGCGCGACCGTGTTGAAGCTAGCGGGCGAAGGCGCTCATGTCGTCGTCAACGCCCGGAGCAACCAGGCCGAGGCCGACGGGGTCGCGGACGAGGCTCGGGACCGGGGGGTGAAGGCTCTCTCCCTCATTGCCGACGTTGCCAGGAAGGATCAGGTCGATGCGATGGTGGCGCAGGCGCTCTCGGAATTCGGGCGCATCGACATCCTCATCAACAATGCTGCGATCCGGCCTCACAAGCCCTTCACCGAGGTGACGACGCAGGATTGGGAGGAGGTTAGGGGCGTCGTCCTCGACGGGGCGATTCACTGCACGCGGGCGGTCATCCCCTCGATGGTCGAGAACCGTTATGGGCGCATTCTGTTCTTCACCGGCGAAGGCGCCTTCACCGGCGGCAGCGGACGCGCCCACGTCTCGGCGGCGAAGATGGGCCTGGTGGGGCTGGCCCGCGCACTCGCTGTCGAATTCGCCGGGCGCAACATCCGCGCCAATGTGATCTCCCCCGGCAGCATCGACACCAGGCGAGACAATCCCGAGTGGTATCGGGGCCATGTGCCGAGCGCTGCCGGGATTCCCCTTGGTCGCCAGGGGCATGTCGACGAAATCGCGGCGGCCTGCCTGTTTTTGGTCAGCGATGATGGCGGCTTCGTCACCGGCCAGACCCTCCACGTCAATGGCGGCACCGGGTTCTACTGAGCCCGGGCCCCGGTCGAGTTATCTGCCAGGCTGGCCTCAGGATGACCTCGGGGAGATCGTGAATTGCCCATCCATAAAATTGCCTAATTGGCATAATATATTCACGCAGATCTCGGCGCCTGGTGCCGGCGGGCGGCAGCCAGCTCACGGTCTTGCCGCCCTCGATACCTAAAACCTGAAGAGGAGACCCGGCTGCAAACCCGCTGCAGGTGCAGCGGCAATGTTGTATATCGTACAACTGAAAGTCGTCGTTAGTAACCAGATATGAGGCTTCGCGCCGACAGAACTGCCCACGACGGGGATGACGGCCAGAGTCGGCAACTCGCTGGCTAGTCGGCGGTCTCCACACCGCCTTGTCACTCCCGGCAGCGGTCGATTTCTCGCATCAAATAAGTTACTGAAATAATGGGGCGAGTGACCGGGATCGAACCGGCGACATCCAGATCCACAATCTGGCGCTCTAACCAGCTGAGCTACACCCGCCGCCGGTGCTGGAGGTAGCGATTCGCGGGGATGCCGTCAAGTTCGGGCTTCCCCGCTCTCGCCGCCCTTCCCACATCATCGCCGATGACGATTTCTGATAAGGGCTGGCGCAAGCAGGCGCTGCTGACGCCACGGCAGATGGCCGAGGCGGACCGGCTGACGATCGCCGGCGGCACACCCGGCATCTCGCTGATGGAGAATGCGGGCCGCGGCGTCGCCGACGCCGTCTCGCGGCGCTGGTCGCCACGACCGCTCGTCATCCTCTGCGGACCGGGGAACAACGGCGGCGACGGCTTTGTTGCAGCACGTCTGCTCGCCGAGCGGGGCTGGACGGTGCGGGTGGCGCTGCTGGGCGAGCGCGCGGCACTGCGCGGCGATGCGGCCGAAGCCGCTGCCCGCTGGCCGGGCGCAGTCGAGTTGCTGGCGCCGGCAGCGCTCGACGGCGCCGAGCTCGCCGTCGACGGTATCTTTGGCGCCGGGTTGACGCGCCCGGTGGACGGCATCGCTGCGGCGGTCATTGCCGCGCTCGGCGAGCGCCGGTTGCCGGTGATCGCTATCGACGTCCCGAGCGGCGTCGATGGAGCGAGCGGCGAGGTGCGGGGAGCCGCGCCGTGGGCGGCAGTGACGGTAACCTTCTTTCGCAAGAAACCCGGTCATTTGTTACTGCCCGGCCGTGGCCTCTGCGGCGAGACCGTGCTCGAGCAGATCGGCATTGCCGATGCGGTTCTCGACGACGTCGTCGCGGACGCTGCCGCCAATGATCCCGCTTGGTGGCTCGCCGAATTACCCCGCCCCGGCCTCGAAAGCCACAAATACACCCGCGGGCATGCTCTCGTTCTCGGCGGAGCCGGGATGACCGGAGCGGCCCGGCTCGCGGCAAAGGGTGCCGCTCGGATCGGCGCCGGACTGGTCACCCTGGCAGCACCCGAGGCCACATTCCCGATTTATGCGGCGGCGCTGACCGGCGTCATCGTCCATCGGGTTGACGGTCTCGCCGATTTCTGCGCTCTCCTCGAAGATCGGAGACGCAACGCCGTGCTGCTCGGTCCTGGCGCCGGGGTCGGTGCCGAGACCCGTGACAAAATCTTGGCAGTGCTTGCGGCGGAAAAGCGAACCGTGCTCGACGCCGATGCGCTGACCTCGTTTGCCGACCAGCCTGACAGGCTGTTCTCGGCGATCCGCTCGCCCTGTGTAATGACCCCGCACGAGGGCGAGTTTGCCCGCCTGTTCGACGCAGCGGGTAGCAAGCTGGAGCGGGCGCGCCGCGCGGCTCGGCAGAGCGGTGCTGTTATGCTGCTCAAGGGTGCCGACACGGTCATCGCAGCTCCGGACGGGCGCGCTGCGGTCAACGCAAATGCGCCGCCCGAGCTGGCAACCGCCGGCAGCGGCGATGTGCTCGCCGGGGTCGTCGTCGGGCTCCTCGCCCAAGGGATGGAGCCGTTCGCGGCTGCCGCCGCAGCGGCCTGGATGCACGGCGATGCCGCCGGCCGGATCGGACCCGGGCTCGTTTCGGAGGACCTCGTCGAGGCGTTGGCTCGGGTGCTTCGCGAGCTGGGCCGGAGACAATCGGCGGAGGGCACGTGGGGGTCATGGCGCTAACCTCTTTTGGGGATTGACGTCGGTTGCGTTCTCGCGTCTCGTCCGAGCCGTCCAGCCTATCCGAGGCGGCATGACCGATCCCGCTTCCTCCGGTTTTTTCGAAGGCGTCTTCGATCGGACCTTGACCAACCTGCGGAGCGCTTGGCGGGAGATTGCGGAATCGGCGCGTGGTGTACTGGCCGGCGCGCCCCGGCCGGACAACTCTGGGCACGACACCGATCGAATTCGCCAACAGATGCTGAGTTGCCTAGACGGCCGGGGCGGCGAGGTCACCGCCCGTGCTCGCGCCGCCGATCTCGGCCGCACCTATCTGTCGCTCGAGCCGGGGGGGCGCGAGCGGTTCCTTCAGCTGCTCGCGCGCGAGTTTGACGTCGACCGCAACGAAATCGACCGCTGCTGCAGGGCGTTGACTGACGCCGACGGATCGGACCAGCGCGTTGCCGCCGAGCGTGCGTTGCGCGCCGCGTTGGAGCCCTCGCGCATCACCCTGCTGCGCCAATTCAACGCGCTCCCCGAGGGAGTTAAGTTCCTGGTCGATCGTCGTGCTGAGCTCATCGAGCTGGGGCATCGCGATCCCGTGCTTGCGGGCCTCGAGTGGGATTTGAAGCGGCTGCTCGCCAACTGGTTCGACATCGGCTTCCTCGAGCTCAAACGAATCACCTGGGAATCGCCGGCGGCCCTGCTTGAAAAGCTGATGGCCTATGAGGCTGTCCACGAGATTCGCGGCTGGACCGATCTGAAAAACCGCCTGGAGGCGGATCGCCGATGCTTCGCCTTCTTCCACCCACGAATGCCAGACGAGCCCTTGATCTTCGTCGAGGTCGCGCTGGTAACCGGCATGGCGAGTGACATCCATGCTCTGCTTGACGAAGCGGCTCCGATCACCGATCCCCACCTGGCCGATACCGCGATCTTCTATTCGATCTCAAACTGCCAGAGCGGCCTCGCCGGGATCAGCTTTGGCGACTTTCTGATCAAGCGCGTCGTGGATGCGCTGGCGATCGAGCTGCCTCGCCTCAAGGTGTTCGCTACACTCTCCCCGGTCCCGGGTTTTCGCGGCTGGCTCGAGGGACAGAGTCGTGCCGGGCGAGACGATCTCCTGTTGCCGGCCGAGCGGACGGCGATCGAGGCGTTAGGCGAGGGAGGGTCGGAACGCGAGCTCCTGGGCCTGCTCGATCGCCATGCCGATCCAAAGGTTGCGGCTGTGTTGCGGGATCCGCTGATCCGCCTGTGCGCAGGGTATCTTCTGCGCGAGAAGACGTCCTCCGGCCGCGCGCTCGACCCGGTCGCCCATTTTCACCTGAGCAACGGAGCGCGGGTCGAGCGGTTGAACTGGCTGGGTGACATTTCTGATAAGGGTCTCCAGCAATCCGCGGGAATCATGGTCAACTATCTGTATCGCCTCGCCGATATTGAAGTGAATCACGAGGCTTATCGCGGAGAAGGGCGGGTGGTCGCGGCGAGTGCGATCCGTAATTTGGTGCGATCGGCCTAAGAACTTCACGGTGGTGCCCCTATCGGTCGCGTTAGGTGCCGGATTAATTCAATCCGCCTCGTATTTGGTGCAACGGGTGGCTATGCTAAGAACAACGCTAAGAACGACGCTAAGAACGGCCCCGCGTCGGACCAGGAGGATCGGTTCCGGCAGAGGCAGCGGCGGGCGTGGCGGAATTGGCAGACGCACTGGATTTAGGTTCCAGCGATGTAAATCGTGGGGGTTCAAATCCCCCCGCCCGCACCATGGCGCGGTCTGGGGGAGGGCACGACTCGATAACTACGGGCTCCGCTTTATGCAGGTGACAGAAATTAGCGCCGACGGGCTCAAACGCGAATTTGCAGTTACGGTCCCGGCGGGCGATCTAGAGCAGGAAATTACGCGTCGGCTGGATGAGTTGGGCCAGCAGGTGCGACTGCCAGGCTTTCGCCCCGGCAAGGTGCCGATGCAGATCTTGCGCAAACGCTTTGGCCCGTCGGTGCGCGGTGAGGTGCTGCAGAGCACTCTCCAGGCCAGTTCGGCCGAAGCCATCAGCGAGCGCAATTTGCGCCCGGCCCTGCCGCCCAAGGTCGACATCGTATCTGCCGCTGAGGGGGCCGATCTGGAATACAAAATGGCTGTCGAGCTGTTGCCCGAGATCCCCGAGCCTAGCTTCGCCGACCTCGCCGTCGAACGGCTCGTCGTCGAGGTGCCGGATCAGGATGTCGACCGGGCGATCGAGCGCATCGCCGAGCAACAGCGCACATCCGAGACAGTCGAGCGCCCAGCCGAGCTCGGCGATATTGTTGTTATCGACGTCGAGGGCAAGATCGGCGAGAAGGAGATTGCGGGTGCGGGTGGCAAAGATCGACAGATCGTGCTCGGCGCCGGCAGCTCCATTCCCGGCTTCGAGGACCAGCTGGTCGGTGCCGCCGCCGGGGAGCACCGGACGGTACAAGTGACCTTCCCCGAGGATTACGCCGCGGCAGATCTCGCCGGAAAGGACGGGCTCTTCACGGTCGACGTGAAAGAAGTCCGTGAGCGCTTGCCTATAGCGCTCGACGACGAGCTCGGCCGAGCGGTCGGGCTTGAGAGCCTCGCTGAACTGCGGCAGGAACTGCGGCAGCAGATGCAGCGGGACTATAATGCAGCTTCCCGATTGCGGTTGAAACGGGCGCTGCTCGACAAACTGGCGGAGGGTTGCGACTTCGCCGTTCCGCCGGGGATGGTCGAAATCGAGTTCGAGAGCATCTGGAGGCAATACCAAGCTCAGAATACACCGTCACAGCAAGACACCACCGTTGGTGGGCCGCCGGTGCCCGCAGAGGAAAGCGGCTCCGACACAAGCCCGGCCGCCGCGGAGCCCGATGGCTCGGACGAGAGCGAGGAGGAGTCCAAAGCCGAATTCCGCAAGATCGCCGAGCGCCGGGTACGGCTCGGTCTCCTGCTTGCAGACATCGGGCGACGCAACAACATAACCGTAACCCCTGACGAGGTGAACCAGGCGATTACCCGGGAAGCGCGACGGCACCCGGGCTACGAACGCCAGGTCCTCGACTTCTATCGTCAGAACCCGGGCGCAATCGATACCCTTCGGGCGCCAATCTTCGAGGACAAGGTCATCGACTTCATCGTGGAGCTGGCGAAGATTGGGGAACGCAAAATCACCCCGGAGGAACTGCTGGCCATGCCTGAGCCTGCTGGAGAAGATGCGGTTCCGGGTTGACCCATTCCAACTGCACGGCTTGGCCGAGGAGCGCTAAATGTCCGAACACTTCGAACAACATATGAACAACCTAGTCCCGATGGTTGTCGAACAGACGAATCGCGGCGAGCGCGCCTATGACATCTATTCTCGCCTGTTAAAGGAAAGGATCATATTCCTGGTTGGACCGATCCATGATGCAGTCGCCAGCCTTATTTGCGCGCAGCTCCTGTTCCTCGAAGCTGATAACCCGAACAAAGACATCAATTTCTATATCAACTCGCCGGGTGGCGTCGTGACGTCCAGCCTCGCTATTTACGATACTATGCAGTATATACGGTCCCCAGTCGCGACGGTATGCATAGGTCAGGCTGCTTCCGCCGGCTCGCTGCTACTGGCGGCCGGTGCAAAAGGCAAGCGCTACTCGCTGCCGAACTCTCGGATCATGATCCATCAGCCCTCGGGCGGGGCGCAGGGGCAGGCTACCGACATCGAGATTCAGGCTCGCGAGATCCTGGCCCTGCGCGCGAGGCTCAACGAGATCTATGTTAAGCATACCAGCCAGCCGCTCGAAGCGATCCAGGCCGCGCTCGAGCGCGATAAGTTTTTGTCGCCGCTCGAGGCGAAGGAGTTCGGATTGATCGACGAGGTGGTCGAGAGCCGGCCCGGCCGCGACGATTCTGAAAGAGGCTTCAAATAAGAGCGGGCGGGCGCTTGACGGCGACACGACTATAGCCACGCGATCATATGATTAACTGGTTGTTGATCGGCCAGGAGCACATATAATTGTACGAGCGGGGGCCGGGCCGCCGTCGACGGAGTGGCGATGACCAAATCTAGCGGTAGCGACTCTAAAAACACACTCTACTGCTCGTTTTGCGGCAAGAGCCAGCACGAGGTGCGGAAGCTGATCGCTGGGCCGACCGTCTTTATCTGCGACGAATGCGTCGAGCTCTGCATGGACATCATCCGTGAGGAGCACAAGACGACGCTGGTCAAGTCGCGCGACGGCGTCCCCGGACCGCGCGATATCTGCAGGGTGCTGGACGACTACGTAATCGGACAAGACCACGCCAAACGGGTCCTTTCGGTTGCCGTGCACAACCACTACAAGCGTCTGGCCCACGGCGCAAAGAACAACGACGTTGAGCTGGCTAAGTCGAACATCCTGCTGGTCGGTCCGACCGGCTCGGGTAAAACCCTCCTTGCCCAGACGCTGGCGCGGATTATCGACGTGCCCTTCACGATGGCGGATGCGACCACGCTGACCGAGGCCGGCTATGTTGGAGAGGATGTCGAGAATATCATTCTCAAGCTGCTGCAGGCTGCCGATTACAACGTTGAGCGCGCGCAGCGTGGGATTGTCTACATCGATGAGGTCGACAAGATTTCCCGAAAATCCGACAATCCGTCGATCACCCGCGACGTGTCGGGCGAAGGCGTCCAGCAAGCCCTGCTCAAGATCATGGAAGGAACGATCGCGTCGGTGCCGCCGCAAGGTGGTCGCAAGCATCCACAGCAAGAATTCCTCCAAGTCGATACCACCAACATCCTGTTTGTCTGCGGGGGCGCCTTTTCCGGTCTCGAGAAAATCATAGCCCAACGCCGACAGGGCACCTCGATCGGCTTCGGCGCGGAGGTGCACGGGCCTGACGAGCGCAAGACAGGAGAAATTTTGAAGGATCTCGAACCGGAAGATCTCCTGAAGTTTGGCCTGATCCCCGAATTCGTCGGCCGTCTTCCGGTCATAGCTACGCTCGACGACCTCGACGAGGCGGTGTTGGTCGACATCCTCACGAAGCCCAAAAACGCCCTCGTCAAGCAGTATCAGCGGCTGTTCGAGATGGAAGATGTTCGCCTCGAGTTGAACGAGGAGGCTCTGAAGGCCGTTGCGCACAAAGCGATATTACGAAAAACTGGCGCCCGTGGGCTGCGGTCGATCCTCGAGGCTATCCTGCTCGACTCCATGTTCGAGCTGCCGAGTCTTGTCGGTGTCAGCGAGATTGTGATCAATCGAGAGGTCGTCGAAGGGCGGGCAAGACCGCTCCACATCTATTCCGATCGCCGGGGCGATGTCGGCATCGGCGATTGATCGCACCGTGTTGCGGACGGTCGCAACTTCCGCAGGACGGCTTGACTGCCGGCGAAATCAAGCCAACCTAAGAATGCTACTCGTGTTCCTCCTGTTCCGGGTGCGACCCGGGACGCTTCTTTGCTGATGAGGGCTCATGTCAGAACATGCGCGCGGTGCACTCTATCCGGTTCTGCCGCTTCGCGACATCGTAGTGTTTCCCCACATGATCGTGCCGCTGTTCGTCGGGCGCGAGAAGTCGGTGCGGGCGCTCGAGGACGTAATGAAGGACGACAAGCAGATCCTTCTCGTCACCCAGAAGAACGCGGCCCAGGACGATCCCTCAACTGCCGACATCTTTACGGTAGGCACCGTGGGCACCGTGCTCCAGTTGCTGAAGCTGCCCGACGGGACCGTAAAAGTTCTGGTCGAGGGGAGGCACCGCGCCCGCATCCAACGCTTCGCGGACAACGAGCAGTTCTTCCAGGCCTTTGCCGACGCCATCGACGAAAGGGCGGGAGTGCAGCAGGAGACCGAGGCGCTTGGGCGTACCGTGGTCTCGCAATTTGAGCAGTATATCAAGCTCAATAAGAAAATTCCGCCGGAGGTGCTAGTCTCGATCAATCAAATAGAAGAGCCGGGCAAGCTCGCCGACACCGTCGCTTCGCATTTGACCTTGAAGATTCCCGAGAAGCAGGAACTGCTCGAGACCGAGGCGGTTCCCGAGCGGCTCGAGAAGGTTTTCGGCTACATGGAAGGAGAGATTGGAGTCCTTCAAGTCGAAAAACGAATCCGGAATCGAGTCAAGCGGCAAATGGAGAAAACTCAGCGCGAATACTACTTGAACGAGCAGCTGAAGGCGATCCAAAAGGAGCTCGGCGAGGGCGAGGATGGCCGGGACGAGATGGCCGAGCTCGAAGAACGGATTGCCAAGACCAAGTTCTCCAAAGAAGCGCGCGACAAGGCTGTGGCGGAGCTGAGAAAGCTCAAGAGCATGAGCCCGATGTCGGCCGAGGCGACAGTCGTCCGCAATTATCTCGACTGGTTGCTCTCGGTTCCTTGGGAAAATCGTACCAAGATCAAGCGAGACATCAAAGGGGCAGAGAAGGTGCTCAACGCCGATCATTTCGGCCTTGAGAAGGTCAAGGAACGCATTCTCGAATACCTTGCTGTCCAGCAGCGCATGAAGAAGATGAAGGGTCCGATCTTGTGCCTGGTCGGGGCGCCCGGGGTGGGCAAGACCTCGCTCGGCAAGTCGGTCGCTCGCGCGACTGGACGCAATTTCGTGCGGATGTCGCTTGGCGGCGTGCGCGACGAGGCCGAGATCCGCGGCCATCGGCGGACTTATATCGGCTCGATGCCGGGCAAGGTGTTGCAGGGCATGAAGAAGGCGAAGTCGTCGAACCCTCTCTTCCTGCTCGACGAAGTCGACAAACTTGGTGCCGATTGGCGCGGCGACCCGTCTTCCGCCCTGCTCGAAGTGCTCGATCCCGAGCAGAATTCCGCGTTCAACGATCATTATCTTGAGGTCGATTACGATCTGTCGGATGTGATGTTCGTCACCACGGCGAACACATTGCGGATCCCGCAGCCGCTGATGGATCGGATGGAGATCATCCGTATTCCGGGTTATACCGAGGATGAAAAGGTGGAGATCGCCCGCCGGCATCTCATCCCCAAACAAATGTCTGCGCACGGCTTGAAGAAAAATGAGTGGTCGATCAGTGACGACTCTGTGCGGGACATTATTCGCTACTACACGCGCGAGGCAGGAGTTCGTAATCTCGAGCGTGAGATCGCCAATCTGACCCGCAAAGCGATCAAAGATATTTTGATGAAGAAGGGCGAACGGGTTACGGTGACCCGACGCAACCTCGAGAAGTACGCTGGAGTGCGGCGGTTCCGTTTCGGCGAGGCCGAAACCGAGGACATGGTCGGGATCACCACTGGGCTCGCCTGGACGGAGGTCGGTGGGGAGCTGTTGACGATCGAAGCGGTTACGCTCCCCGGCAAGGGGCGGGTGACGGCGACCGGCAAGCTCGGCGATGTCATGAAAGAGTCGGTTCAAGCCGCCGAAAGCTTCGTCAAATCGCGTAGCTACGCCTTCGGGATTAAACCGACCATCTTCGAGAAGAAAGACATCCATGTGCACGTTCCCGAAGGTGCCACGCCGAAGGATGGGCCGTCTGCCGGGGTTGGGATGGTGACATCGATCGTTTCTGTACTGACTGGAATCCCGGTCAAGCGCGACATCGCGATGACTGGCGAGATCACGCTTCGCGGCCGAGTATTGCCGATAGGTGGTCTCAAAGAAAAACTTCTTGCGGCGCTCCGCGGTGGGCTAAAGACGGTTCTGATCCCAAAGGAGAATGAGAAGGATCTCGCCGAGATCCCAGATAACGTAAAACGGGGATTGAAGATCGTTCCGGTCGGCACCGTCGATGAATTGCTCGGCAACGCGCTGGCGTCGCCGCTGACCCCAATGGCGTGGCCCGAGGAGGGCGAAACAGAGCCGGTGATTCGCGCCACTGGCGAAGAGCGCTCGGGACTGGTAACGCATTGATCGGTTTGTTTCCTAGATCGTGGGAGTCACGGACTGAGATGGCGCATGCACAACGGGCCGTAATCCCCCAATATCGCTTCGATTCTTCGTTGGCAGCACAGTTGACCCATCCGTTGCCGCGCTCTAAACTTTCCGGCGAATAGGCAGCAACGATCCGGCACACTCGCTCAGGGGGGCTACCCGTGAATAGAAACGAACTTGTCGACGCCGTGGCAGGCAAGACCGAACTCAGAAAAGCGGAGGCGAGCAAGGCTGTCGACGCGGTGTTTGATGCCATCGCGGCGGCCTTGAAGGGCGGCGACGAGGTGCGCCTTGTCGGATTCGGCACGTTCTCCGTCGCGTCGCGGGCAGCCTCCGAAGGGCGCAACCCACGCACCGGCGAAAAAATCAAGATTGCGGCTTCGAAGCAGCCTAAGTTCAAGCCGGGTAAGGGATTGCGCAACTCGCTGAATTGACGCTGTCCGACCCCCGAAGACGGGGCACAAGGGACACGAGCGACTGCAATAAGGCGCGAGGCGGGCGATTAGCTCAGTTGGCAGAGCATCTCGTTTACACCGAGGGGGTCGGGGGTTCGAGTCCCTCATCGCCCACCAAAAATCAAAGACTTAGGGTGATTTTTGAGGTGCAGAATCGGCCCAAACGGCCTCCTGGGAAACAGCCTGGGAAACGGGATCGAAGAGCCGGGCCGGGGAAACGCAGGCCAGCTATGCCGCAGCCGCCGCCATAGGGGGGTGGGCGAAGGAATCGCCCGTACGGGCGAACCAGTCCCAGGGGGTGGTCGAAGGGCTGCCAGGAGGTGGTCGAAAGACTGCTAGGGCATTTACATAGAACAGACCAAAGAACAGACCATTGAACACACCCCCCTGCCCCCCTCAGGGAGGGGGAGGGGTGGGCCACGACGCCGGCGAGAGGTGGGTCACGCCAGCCGCAGGGGTGGGTCACGACGCCGGCGAGAGGTGGGTCAGGCCAGCCGTTCGGCGAGCCGGGGCGATCCGCCGCAATCGCCCCGGCCTTTGTAAACAGCGGCCCGCCTTCCTCGGGGGGATGAAAGGATCTCGGCCGCCCAGCTCGGCTATATGCGCGCGATCGCGATCGGTGGCTAGGGATCGCTGGCCTCGGGGGGTCGGTCCCGGTTCGGCGCGGCAGTCGTCGGATCGCCCGCTAAGCCTGGCGAATGATGGTTAATGCACCGGCGACGGCCGGGCCCTCAATCGGGGGGAACGGGAGGAGCCGTCCGGCGCCGCAGGGGAACACCGGCGCCGTTGCGGGGGTAGATAAGCGTCGACCGTCGCTTTGCCGCCCCCATAGCGCTCGCCTGGCACAGGCTCGCCCGGCGGCGGGGGTTTTTCATAACCCCGGCGCGAAGAGCGCGCCGGCGGCGCCCGCCGCGGCCCGCAGGGGCGGTTTGAGGGTGTTCCACTCTGAAACGACCGTTTGACGGAATGTGTCGACGGCCTGCCGACGGCGGTCGTGGTATCGACACCGAGATCACTCCGGAGGGTGAAGCATGGACGAGCTCGCCGAGCTCGCGGCGCCGATCGGCACGGCGGCGATGCCGGGGTTGCCGGCTCGCGGGCGGTGCTTGTGGGCGATCGGCGAGATCGACGCCGCCGGTTTCCGATGGTGCGGCGCCAAGGCCGCGCCCGGCCGGCCGTACTGCCCCGACCACGTCCCGGACGCGGTCGCCGTGGCCGGCCGGGCCCTGATCCTGCAGGTCGTTGACCCCGCTGCGCCTATGATCCTCCGACGCGCGACACGCGCGGTCAAAGAGGGCGGCGGGGCGAAACGGTGGAGCACCTGCTGCTGATCGACGTCGTCAACGCGCATGGCCGCGTCATCCTGCAGACGGTGTGGGCGACCACGCCTGATCTGCGCACCGGACGGCGGGTGACCCGCAGCGAGACGATCGCCGACCAGGCGCAGCTGGTCGACCGGCTCGCCGAGCTCGTGCCGCTGATCGCCGGCCACTTGCCGCCTTACGCGGCCGCCGCCGCATGACCGCGCTTTCGCCGACGATCTCGCGCCTCGAGGCGGCACTCGCCGACGGACCGCTCTCGACCGCCTGCCCGCACGGCCACGCGCTGGTCTTTGCCCCCGGATGGTGGTGCGAGGAGTGCGATTGCTGCTGCTTCCCCGACCTGATCCGCGATGCCGACGACGAACCCGACGACGACTTCGGGTGAGAGCGCGCCGCCGACCCGATCGGCCGAACCGGCGCCCAAACGGGATTGGTCCACAAAAGCCGGCGCCGCAGACCTGGCCCGGCTCGTGCGCCGCTACTGGCGCGGCCTCGGCTACCCGGACATCGAGGTGTGGACGGAGATCGTGCGCGGCGGCCGCGAGCCGCTGGTCGTGGTCAAGTCCCGCCTCGGGCCCGGCGGCCTGCCGCCCGCCCCGCCGGCGCCGTGATCGTCGGGTCAGCCCGGATTGGCACCTTCGTCGACCAGGATCGAGCCGGCGCTCGGTGCGGTCCTGCCGCTTGGCGATCGAGGCGAGCAATCGGTCGCGGGCGACGATCACACGGGCAAACTGCTCGTCGGTACCTCCCTTGTCAGGGTGCGACCGTTTTGCCTGTCGGCGAAAGGCGGCGATGATCTCCTGGCGGGTGCACGGTTGGCGCACCTTCAAGATCGTGCACGCCTCGTGAAGCGGCATCCACGATCCCTTGGCGGGAACGCCCTCCCCGTACTGCACCTCCCAAACGAACTCCAAGAGCATCGCCGCCAGGCTATCGCGCGCGCTGGAATACCGGACGCTCCGCCACCAAGCCACGGACCGGCGGAGGCGCTCACGATTGAGCGAGGCGCGCTCGCCGTTGTGCCGCACATTGACCCGTTCGGCGGTGATCGAGACGATTTCCGCTTCGCTCCAGAGCAAGCCGTCCGGGGTGGGCTCGACAGCCCAAACGCGGACCGGAAAATTTTCGGGGTGAAAATAGAGGCGCCCGTCCTTGGTCTCCGTGATCCGCCAGAAAGGCCAGGAGGAACGGCCGCGGCGCCGCATGTGCATGTGCGCCGCGCGAAGCCCAGAGATGCGCTGCGACCGGGTCGCCGGCGCTCCCGCGAGCCCGAAGACGTGATCGCACAAGTCGGCGACGCTGAGGGCGCGATTGCGGGTGGAAGCGAACAGCTCGCCGACCAACGTTTCGACCCGACCGGGACCGCGGCTCATGCCGATAAGTATTATCACGAGCGGCCTGCCCCAGCACCAGGCGGGCTGGCAGGGGTAGGGGGTTTCGCCGCGGCGCGCGGCCCGCGCGGCGAACCGCGTCGGGCCTTCGCGTGCAGTGCCGCGAAATTGCACATAGGGGGTCGGCCTGGGCGAGTGCCTCCCTCCCGGGCCTTGAAACAAGGTTAATGCGAGCGTGAAGCGGGCGTGATGGAGGCGATAGCGTGGCTCGAACGCCTCCCGGAGCTCGGGCCGGATGGCGAGCGGGCCCGGCGGGCGCTGCAGGTGTGGCTGGCACCCGGCGAGGGGCACTCGCTCGAGGCCTGCGCCGGCCTGGCGGCGACGGCGCGGGCGGTGCACTGGCGCGGGATCCGCGATCGGGCGCTGACGGCACTCGCCGTGGGCCTTCAGCCCACGGGCTTGACCCGCGGGGAGCTCGCCGCAGGCCTGCTGGTATTGACACAAGCCTCGATCGTCAGGACGGCGCTCCTCCGCTATGCCAGCTCGCGCTAGGCCGCGGTCGACCGCTACCGGGCTGCAGCACCGGTGCGCGATGCGCTGCTCTGGCATGTGCTGCGCGCCAATCGCGGGCGGGTGCCGTCTCGGGCGGCGCTGCGGGTGTTATTTTCGACGCAGGCAATTAGCAACGCGGCCGGGCACAATCCCTTTTTTGCAGACGGGGACGAGGATGGCCCTGCCGAAACACGACAATGTGATCGACCTGATCGCCGAGGTCCCGCTGGTCAAGCAGGCGCTGGCCGAGCGCGGCGCCGCGGCGGCGCTGCATCGCCGGACGATGATCGGCGAGCTGCGGCGCATCGAGCGCGAGGTGCAAAAAACCTATCCCGCCCTCGAGGCAGCAATCCTGGCGGCAATCGACGAGGTTAAGAAGGCCGACGCAGCAGCGCTGGCGGCGCGCCGCCGCCTGGATCAGGCAGCCGGCGCTAAGGCCAGTTTACCAGCAAGCACGACCGTCTCGAAGACGAGCTGCGCAAATCCGCCTCACCCGCGATCAAGGAATTCGTCAGTGCGATGCTCGACGAGTTCGACCGCACCCACAAAGCCTTTTCATTCCAGCACCAACACGAGCACAACCTGGTCACCGGCCGGGGCAGCACGCTGACGCTCAACAATCTGGAGAGCGTCCAGAGCCGTCTTGCGGCGGTCCGTGCGGCAATGGCGGATGCCGAGGAGATGGCGGTCGCCGAGCCCGACCAATCGCTCGTCCCAGGGAGATTGCAGGCATTGCGCAACGCGCTGCCCGCCGTGTCGACGGAATTGCTGCCCGCCAAAGGAAAATCATAAACGATGTCGTACTACACGCTCGACCGCCGCACCGGCAAAATGCGCCCGGCCCCCGCACCACGATTGGGTGTCGACCGCTGGCTCTCGACGCCATTGCGCAGCCCGCCGCGGCTGTCCGCTGTGCCCGCGGCAAAGCCCGCCCCGGCGGCGGCGCCGAGCACCCCGGCACGGCCCGCCCCGGTTGCAGCCGCACCGCAGGCGAAAGAATTCGAGAGGCTCAGCGATTTTCTACACGCGCTCGTCAGAGCCGCATCCGGCGAGGCGGTCGACCGGCGCTTGCAGCGCGCGCCGACCGGCTTGTCGGAAGCCGATCCGACGGCGGGCGGCTATGCCGTGCCGGAAGTCTGGGCCAATGAATTCATCGGCTCGATTTATAAGACCGGCCAGGTCGCCGGGCTGTGCGACCGCAAGACCTCGACGTTGCCGCTCGGCGATGTCGAATTGCCGGCGATCGACGAGAGCTCGCGCGCCGACGGCAGCCGCTTCGGCGGCGTGCTGGCGTATTGGTCGAGCGAGGCGGCGAGCATCAGCACGACGTTCCCGCGCTGGCGCCGGGTCGGCTTCACCGGGCGCAAGATCATCGGGCTCGCCGTTGTTACGTCGGAGATGATGGCCGACAGCGAGCTCTTCGAGCTGGCACTGCGCGAGGCCTTCGCGCAGGAGATCGCCTTCGCGCTCGATCATTGCGTGCTGGTCGGCGACGCCCCCGGTCAGCCCGAAGGCGTCGTCACGTCGCCGTGCACGATTTCGGTCGCCAAAGAAATCGGCCAGGCCGCCGCAACCATCGTCGCCGCCAATGTCGTGAACATGTACGACCGGCTAGTTGCCGACTGCCGCGCCAATGCGGCATGGTTCGTCAACCCCGATTGCGATCCACCGCTGCGCAATCTGGCACTGGTCGTCGGCGCCGCCGGCGCGCCGCTGTGGAGCTGGAACAACGACGCCTCACCCTATCCGCGGCTCTTGGGCCTGCCGGTCATCCCAACAGAGCACAACCCGGCACTCGGCACGGAGGGCGACATCATCCTCGCCGATTTGCAGCAATACCGCATTGTCGACCAAGCGGCGAAAAGCGCGGTCAGCTTCGACGCCGCCTTTGTCTCCGATCAGGTGATTTTCCGGATGACCTACCGGGTCGACGGCAAAGGAAAATACGCGACGCCGATCACCCCGGCCAATTCGACGACCACCCGCAGCCCGTTCATCACATTGGCAACGCGGGCGTAAATCGACAGAAAACGGCGCACATGTCCTCCGCGCGGTCGCGCCTGGCCGCCGGCCCGGGAGTGGGCTCCTTGCCGGCGGCCGGCCGCCCCATGCTTACCGCAACGTCTCGCGATTTCACGAGAGGTTTCTCGACATTTGTTGAGAAACCGGACCTGCGGAGGCGCCAAGTAAATCTGAAGTGTTGTTCTACTAGATTCCTGAGAGTGGTCACAGCTACCAGATGAAACGCGCCGCCTCCTCCGGCCGGCTCCCCGCGCGCAAGGCACGCCAGCGCGCCCGGCAATTTCCCCGCAACAGCCGCGACGCCGATCACGGCTACATGATCCGGGTCAGCAAGCGCGGCGCGCCGCCCGATCGCATCGACGAGATCTGGGTCAAGCCCGGCGCCGACGAGCTCTAGCTCTAGCGCGGCACAATAGGATTTAATTCAATGGCCGATAATCTCAGCGTCAGCGTCACCGCCGACACCTCGGCGTTGCGCGCGCAACTGGCGCTCGCGCAAGCCGACCTGAAGGCGTTCGGCAGCGAGACGCGCAAGCTGGCGACCGACATCCGCGCCGGCGGCGACGCCTCGGGGGTATTGCGCGGCCAGCTCGAGCAGATCGCCGGCCGCTTCAATACTGCCAAGGCCGCGGTTTCCGGGCTGACCGCCGAGCTCAACCGTGGCTCTGGCGCGCACGAGCATTTCTCGCTCGCGACCGCCGGCGCCAGGCGCGAATTGGTTGTTCTGGCGCATGAGCTCTCGCAAGGCAATTTCCAGAATTTCGCCGGCTCGCTCTTGGTCCTCGCCCAAAACACCGGCGGGCTCGGCTCGATCTTCGCCGGGTTGCTCTCGCCGATCGGCCTTGTCGTAACGGCGCTCGCCGCCGCCGCCGCCGGGATCGGCTACCTGGTCTATCAGGCGGAAGCAAGCAGGGCCGCCCTCGAAGGGGTGCACGACTCCCTGACCCTGATGGGCCAGGGGGCGCTGACGACGGTCGACGATCTCGAAAAAATGCAGGCCAGCTGGGCCGAGAGCTTTGCGCTCTCGAAAAGCCAGGCGGAAGGGTTGCTCGCCGCGTTCGGGGCGTTGCCGAAGGCGACCAACGAACAGAAGGAGGCGCTCGCGCAACTGGCGGTCCAGATCGCCCAGACCAAAAGTCTCGACCTCGCGGAGGTTAGCGGGGAACTGGCAAAGGCGTTCAACAAGGGCGCCGACGCGGTCGTCGAGCTCGGCAAGCAATACGGCATCGAGGACGTCGCGGCCGAGGAGAACATCAAGACCCTGCAGGAAAGCGGCGACGCGCTCGGCGCGGCCGAAGCGGCGGTCAAGGCATTGAGCAGTGCGGTCGACGCCCAGGTCGGGCCGTGGCAGCGCGCCACCGCGGCCTTGAAGAACTACATTTCGAGCTGGCGCGGCTTCTTGGAGATCTCCGGCGAGGGCCTGGCCGGCGTGCCGCTCAGCGGTCCGGGCGGCACGCCATTGCCGCCCAAGCGTCCGTCGGCGAGCGGACCGGTGGTCGATCCGGAGATTCTGCAAAACCAGCGGCAGCTCGCGGCCGCAGTCAAAAAAGACGAGGCCGACCGCTACACGGCGAGCCAGCAGCGGCTGCGCACCCAAATCGCCGACACCAACGACACCAAGAAGAAGATCGCGCTGCAGAACGAATTGGCCGAGCTCGAAAAAGCGCGCGTCGGCGACAGCGAGACCCTGCGCGCAAAGAACGAGGAGGCGATCCGTGCGATCGAGCGCTCGGCAGCCAAAGGTCACGGCGGCGGCGGCGCCAAGCCGAAACCGGTCAAGGACGACACCCAGGCGCGCGAGCTCGAGCGGCTCACCAACGAGGAGCGGGTCGACGACCTGATTTCCGACCGCCGCACCCGGATGATCGAGGCCAATTACCGCGCCGGCAAGATCTCGCTCGACCAGGAACAGGCCGCACTCGTCGACCAGCTCGAGCAGAAGCGCGCGGCCGAAGAGAATTATTTCCAGCAGAAGACGGCGGTCGCGCAAGGCGACGACCGCGAATTGCAAAGGCTGCGCGAGCAGGACCTTGTCGCCTACCAGAATTACCTGACCAAAAAGCAGGACCTCGACATCAAGTACAACGAGGCCAAGGCAGCCGCCGACAAAAAGGCGGCGGCTGACGCCCAGGCGGCGTGGGACAAGGTCTTCCAGCCGATCACCTCGAGCTTCGACAGTGCGGTCAAGGGCTGGATCCAGGGGACGACGACCCTCAAGCAGGGCCTCGAGCGCGCCTTTGAGGGGATCCTGATCGACCCGCTCCTGAAGAATGTCGAAAACGGTCTGAAGGGCGTGCTGATGAACGCCTTCAGCGGGACCGACATCGCCGGCAGCTTTATCGGCAAATTCTTTTCCGGGACCTTGTTCAGCGGCGCCTCGGAAACCGCGACGACGGTTGCCTCGGGTGCGGAATTCGCCGGCACCGTGACGGTCGCCGGCACGACTTTTGCCGGCGAGGTCACCGCCGCCGGGACGGCCTTCGCCGCATCGGTCGGCGCGGGCGCGGGCGCCTCGGCGGCGGGCAGTGCGGCGGGCGGGGCGGCGAGTGCGGCGGGCGGGGCGGCGAGTGCCGCCTCGGGCGGCGGCGGGATATTCGGCTGGCTCGGCGCGCTGCTGGCGTTTGACAAGGGCGGCATCGTGCCGTCGGCGGCCGGCGGCTGGGCGGTGCCGACCCTCGGCCCGGGCGGCGTGCTGGCGCAGCTGCACTCTAAAGAAATGGTATTGCCGGCCAATATCTCGCAAATGCTGGTCAACGCCGCCGGCCGCAGCGGCGGCGGCGCTCCCAGTGCCGTGAGTATATCGACGGCGATCGACGCGCGCGGCGCGCAGCTGACCGCCGCGCAATTCGGCTCGCTGTTGTCGCGGCATGAGGGCGAGCTCGGCCGCATGGCCGCGAGTGCCCACCGCAACGGCTGGCGGCCGTCGTGAGCGACGAGTGGCGCCCGCAGGAGGAGATGGGCGCCTTCGTGCTCGGGTGTCTTGACGTCGTCTTCGCGTTCAGCCTCGCGCTCGAGCGCAACGGCCTGCTCGACCGGCGGGAGATCGCCGACGTGCTGACGCGGGTCGCCGAGCAGAGTGCCGCGCAGCAGGGCAGCACGACGAGCCGCGCTGCGGTCGCCCAGGCCATGCTGACCGCATTCCAGACGCCGATCCCCACGGGTCAAGCCCGTGGGCTGAAGGCCCACGGCGCCGATGCGCGCTCCCGCCTGCGGGTGATCGACGGCGGGCGGGATTAGCTCCGGCTGTCGCACGGCGACAAACCGGGCGTGCTCCGGCTGGTCTGAAGCAAGGGTTAATCGCTTTCCGTTCCGCCCCTTGTGGTCCAAAGTGGCGGGACGGCGCAGCGTTGAACGCGCTACGCCGCCCCTGACCAGCAAATCGCATTGGAGGTGCGACCGTGGCTGCTGCCAATTTACCGCAAACCCCTAACGACCGGGCGACGGATCCGGTTGTCGCGCTGATCGCCGAATACGACCGCCTTGGCGATATCCTCACGCCGATCGAGCGCGCCGATGCGCTGCGGTTCGCGCTGCCCGTCTATTTGCGCGGGCCGGCTTGCGTCCAGCTCGGCGGCGACACCGTCTTCTACAGCGAGGAGGATATCCGGTCGTATTTCGCGGAGGTCGACGAGCCTGGCGCCGCCGAATGGGCGGCGCGGCTGCGCGCCGATCTCGCCGCGTACAAAACGGCCGTCGCTTGTGCCGAAGAGGGCTGCGGCATCGCCGCGCTCGACCGCCGGGCTGCGGAAATCGAGGCGGTGAGGTCGGCGGTGTACACACAGATCGAGACGACGCCAGCGGCCACCTTCGACGGCCTCGCCGCACACATCCACTTTTTCGTCGACGACACCTCCGTCGACGAGGTGGAGCTCGCCATCATCCTCGCCGGGCTCGACACCGTCCGGCGCCGCGTCGAGGGCGAACAAGCCATCGGCTTCGGCCCCCGCGAGGCAGTGTCATGAGCGAACTCGACCGCAGCGACATCGCCGACGAATTGTTCCTGATGACCAATCTCTTTCCGGCGACGACCGGGCTGCCGATGGTGGTTTGGGTCGGCCCGAGCTACGGCGCGCCGCACGATGTCCGCATCAAGGTCATGCAGGCGCATGGCACGCGGATGGATCCCGGCAATCTCGCGGTGGTGGCGTTGCGGCCGCGGCCGCATCTCGTCGCCGGCCGGCTCCCGGGCGCCGATCTGCGGGCCGTCACGCAATGGATCGCGCTGAATGAAAACGCGATCCTCGACCATTGGAACGGGCTCACCGACGGCGCGCAGCTCGTGCAGCAATTGCGGCGGCTACCGTAGGGCGGCGGCGAGCCATTGGTTGACGATATCGGCGCTGGCAGCGGTGTAACCGGCTCGCCGGCGTAGCAGTGCCCCGCGATGTGGACAGCACTCAGTCTCGCCGGCTACGGGTGCTCGACGGCGGGCGGGCGCCACCGACGTAAAATCGCCGGCCTCGCTGGCCGCTTCCCATCAGCGGGCGGTCAGACCATAGTGTGGCCTCAGCCCGTGACAAGGCTGAGTTTAAGGCTGGCGAACTCGACTAGCATTTTTGATAGGTCTCCCGTGTTCCCCGGCAGGAGTGTCGGGTGCCTCCCGACCGGTTTTCGTGTCACGAAGCATTGCTCGCTATCGCGCACGCGAACCAGAGGTTTGCAGGTGCGCCCTTCGGGGCGCCGGGCGGATGAATCGCGCCCGAAGCCGCGCGGCGGCTCGACACTTTCAAGGTCCGACAGGTCAAGATCGCAGATCGAGCGCAGGCCCTCCGCCGTGGCGCTGCCTTCAAGGCTCTCGGGTAAGGAGTTCCAGCCACGCCCGGTATTCATCCTGCAAGCCGATCAGTTCGGCCACGGCGTCCCGCCATCTCTGCGGGCGGCTGCGCCGGTCGGCGGGTCGCCGGTAGCGGACCTTGGGGCTGCCGTCCGCATGAGCCTGCCGGAAGCGGGCTTGACGCTCCGCTGCCGTCATCGCCCGGTCGCCCTGCGGCTTCGGTCCCCGGCTCATGGCCTACTCGAACCCGTTACGTAACGGGTTGTGACGGGTCCCGGCGCGGACTGTCAAGCGGGTTTCGTCGGCGCTTCCGACCGGCTGCGCTCATCGATGCGCCGGTGTCGGCCCGGCTGCGCCGCTTTTGACAGCCTGCGGGCGCTCCCCGGGCATTTATTGCCCGCGCCCTCGTGATCAGCACCCCGCCATTAGGATCAAACACAATGGGGCTGACCCCGGCCAAAACCGGCGCGCCGGGATTTTTGGCAGTTCGGGGGAAGGTGCCGCACGATCCTGGTCGTGTGGCGGGTTCGTCGCCAATCATCTACCGCCGCAAGAGGCGCCGTTCCTGCGTCGGAAATTGGCGCCATTGCACGCCGTCCAGCCGATCGCCGGAGACTTTTCGCCCGACGCGGACGAGCGTGTGGCCGCTCGAATGGTGCTCAACATCCCGCTTGCCGGCCCATGCGGAAGCCTCCGCGAAATTCATCTGCTCGGGGGCCGGCATCCACTCGCCCCATTGCTTGAAAAAGAACGGCACGCCGGCGGCGGCGCACTGGTCGCGCACCCGGCGCGCCCAGTCGGGATGCATCGGACGCGCTGCGCGACCGCTCTCGCCGCCGACGATCGCCCAGTCGATGCCGCGCAGATCGAGCGGTCCGAGATCCTCGAGCAGCGGCTCCAAAGACAGGAAGCAGACCGCCGCCGGCGTCGCGCGCAGTTCGTAGACCCGCGGCAGGCGGACGCGGTCCTCGACCGAAACCCCGAGCCAGAGGTTGGGCGGCAGCGCGCCGCGCCTGGACGAGATAAAATTCCGCATCCGCGGGGCCCGCTTGGTCAGCACCTGGTAGACATGCTGCGGCGCCGCCGCCATGACGTCGAAAATCTCGTCGATCCAGTGGTCGGGCACGGCCTCGTGAAACAGGTCCGACATCGAGTTCACGAAAAACATTCGCGGCCGGCCGCGCGGTCGCGGTTTGTCGGGCACGCGTTTCCAACGGCGCAGCTCGCCGGTCCACACCGGACCCGCTTTGCTGCTGACGGTCAGGCCGCGATATTTCGGGTTGCCGGCGAGGCGGGTGCCGGCCTGGCGCATCGCGTAGCAATTGGTGCAGCCCGGCGACAGGACCGAACAGCCAACGATCGGGTTCCAGGTGTCGTCGGTCCATTCGATGCCGGAATTCTTAGCCATTGGCCTCCTCGACGAGTCTCGACGGAAACAAAAGCGAGATCGGGAGACGCGTCGAACGGCTCGCGAATGGCACGCTCGACCCGGCCCGGCCCTCTGCTCACGACCGATCACGGTTTGGGCTTCATCGGCGTCGGCCACAGAAACCGTGCCAGGGAGGATTTTGCCGCGCGGCGCGGGCGGCTGGTCGTCGTCGCCGCCTCCTTCGGCCCGGTCGCAAATAACCTGGCGGCCTCGTCTGTATTAGCAAGATCTTGCGAATGGGCCTCGCGCTGCGCCTCCGCGTCGCGCTTGGGCGGGCGGGTGCGATTGGGCCGCCGGCGCCGGCTTTCGATCATCTTTATTCTCCCATCCGGCGCAACATTTGCTGGACGGCGGGATCGTCGGCGTCGCGGAACCGCCAGGTTTGCAGCGAAGCGAGCGCCGCCTTGCACTTGGAGAGCGGGGGCGGCGACGCTTCCATCGGGCGCTGGCGGTGGCGACGCAGCGGCGCCGGATCGGGGGGTTTGAACCCGGCATCGGCGAGCGCGTCGGCGATGGCCGCCGCGTATTCTGCCGGCTCGTCAACGGTGTCAACGGTGTGCCGGATCAGCGCCAGCCGTTGAAGCAGCTCGGCTGCAGCGCGCGGGTCCTGGTCGGCGTATTCAGACCAGGTCAGATAAGCGGCGGCGCCGCGCCACAAGATCGGCCGCATTTTCGTGGTGACGAGCTCGACGTCGGCCAGGCTCGGCGTGTCGCCGCCGCGCGCCAGGCGGCTCTGCAGGTCGCGCAGCCGGCCGGCCGCGAGTTGCGCCTGTTCTTCGGTCCGGGTCAGCGCCTCGCTGTCGCGCCGTTGGCGCTCGATCGTTTCTTCGAGCCGGATTTGCGCCCGGCGCTCGCGCCATCGGTGCTCCGCCTCCATCGCGTCGACGGCGCGGCGCTCGTTGCGTGGGCGCGCCATCTGCTCTTCGCAGAGTTCGACCATTCTGGCGATCGAGGGAAAATGTCTCTCGGTGCGACGCGCTTGTCTCGCCGCCGCCTCCAGGACCGCGATCGGATAGTGCTGCAGCTCGTCGATCATCCCCCGAGTAAATTCCGCCGGGTTGCTGATGAGGACCGACTCCAGAAGCCAGTTGGAGAGCACGGCGACAACCGTGGCAGCTCCTTGCGGCCCCGCCGGCTGCAGGTCCGCGTCAATTTCGCGGCGCAGCGCCGCCAGGGTGTCGACCGGCAGCAACGGGTAATAGGCGTCGATCACCCCGGGATCGGGCAGTGCGCGGTCGCGGGCCGCTGCGCGATCGGAAAATGACGCATGTGACCAATTTTCCGGGAAGCGGTCGTCGGGCGCGAATTCGGGTCGTAGCGGTATCACCTCACCCATCCCTCATCACAGCAAGCGCGGCCTGCGCGATCAAGTTCGGGCTCGCGCGGGCGCGCTGGTGGTGGCCAAAATCGGTCGCCTGCGACGAGGTGGCGATCGTGTTCGGGCTCGCGCGGGCGCGCTGGTGGTGGCGTCGCGGTGGACGGCTGGCGGTGCGCTGCCGCCCGCCGTCGAACGGCAACAGCAGTGCAGGATGGGTGACGCCACTCGGCGGTCTCTGATCGGCGGCGACCGTGGCGGCATCGGGAAGGGATTCGCCGGGTGCGAAATGTTGCGCGGCGGCGCGATCGGCCGGCGCCGGGTCGGCTTCGTGGCCGGCGATGTACAGAATGCGATACCGATTGGCGCCACGGCTGCCATCCTTGCGCGGTTGCGGGTCGCGGGTGATGATCCCGAGCTCGACCAGCGCTTTCAGGTGGTGCCGGATGGTCGGGCGGGTGCGGCCCAACTCACCGGCCATCACCCGGACGCTCGGGTTGCAGTAGCCATCCCGGTTGGCGTGCAAGAGCAGGCCGACCAAGACGCGAAATTGCGCGTTCGAAATCCGCCGATCACGGCAAATGGTCTCGTCCACGCGCGCGAAGCGCATGTTCCGCCTCCCCCCGAAGGACGCGAATTTAGGTCAGTGTCTTGGCGCGGCTCGTCGTTTGGCGGCGTCGCGGCGGCGGTTGGGCCTGGTGTTGCGGACGCGGGTGCCGGGGTTCCGGCTCGGTGCGCTGTGTTCCGTGACCGTTGTTGCCGTCACGGTCGGCGCGATTTACCGCCGCGGCGGGCGTCTCGGTTTTGCCCGCGGCCCCGGCGCCGCGCGCTGCGGCGACCCGGGCGGCCATCCATTCGTCGATCTCGCTTTCGATGAAGGCGATCCGGCGGCCGCCTTCGAAGAGCGGGATGGGTTTGGGAAATTGGCCGCGCTCGATCAGGCGGCCTTGCTGGCGGACGCTGACATTGCTTTTGACGTGGACCTGCTTTGGGGAAATGAGCCGCATCGCGCCTCACCCTTGTGTGGGAAATGCCGTAGCTGCGGCGCTCGCCGCAGCGATCATCTAAGCGGAGGCTGCCGCTCGAAATCCACGGATTTATAATCAAGCGGTTTTCCCCGATTTTTTGTCAGTAGTAAAACGGCTGGCGGACAAATGGCGAACAGCCGCCCAGGCGTAATCAAACCCGCCGTCTGAAACCCCCGCGAATTTCCCTTTGAGATGCGCAGCGAAACTCGGGATGCTTCGAAACAAGACCTCGGCGTCCGCGGCGCCCACGTGGTACCCGCGCCGGTACCCTCCCGCGAGGACGTGCAGCGCCCATTCGATATAAACGGTGTCACCGTCGTACCGGTCGAGGGCGCGCTCTAAGGCGCGCCCGAGCCTGGCTTTCCACCTCGCGGCATTGAAATCGCCGATACCGCGTTCCTCGCAGCCCTCCGCGCCCCACTCGTCCAAACGCCGGAGCAGCCGCCGCGTCACTAACTCGTTTCCGCCGGCAACCTCATGCAGATACGACCAGACGTCGCCGCTGCCACCCCAATGGCCACCGGCTCTGCGCCAGCGCGCGGCGGCCGCCCGAACCAGCGGCGCATCGTCGTATTTGGGTCGCTTGGGTCGCCCGCGCTTGCGCACGAGCCTCGGCGGCGCGGCGGCGAAATCGCGCAGCAACCCGGCTACCATGTCGTAGCCGTGCTGTTTGACCATCCGCGCGAGCACGCGCCGCGGCGATACCGGGCGGGGCATCGCCCGGGCCCTCAGGCCGCCGCACCCGGGCGCAGCGGCACTACATTGGTCGGCGGCGGGTTGACGATCTCGCCGATCCGCGCCGCCCAGAGCTCGAGCGCTTCGCGCTTCTCGTCGAGGTAGGCGTAACGGTCATAGATCCCGCGCACGCCGCCGATGACGTGGCCGAGCACGCGCTCGGCGATATCGGCGCCGACGCGGTGGCCGGCCGGGGTCTTGAGGCCCGACATGCCGGTGCGCACGCTGCGGCGCAGATCGTGAATCCGCCAATCGGCGAAGCCGCAAAGCCGACGCAGGCGCCGCATCGACTTCGAGAACCCCGAAAAGTGCGTGCCGGCCTCGGTCGAAAACACGAAGACCTCGTCGAACTCTCGGCAGCTGCCGCAACAGCTCGACCGCGAGCGCCGGCAACGGCACGGCGTGCTCGAGCCGGGTCTTGTAACGCGACGCGGCGATCAGCCAGAGACCGCGATCGAGGTCGAGCTCGCGCCACTCCATGCCGGCGACCTCGTCACGCCGCTGGCCGAGCAGCAGCAACAGCTGGATCAGCTCGCCGAACGGCGTGTCGCCGGTCTCGCACGCCGCCCAGATCGCGCGAATCTCGGCGTCGGTCAGCACGCGGTCGCGCTTGCTGCGCCGCAAACCGCCGGTGCGCTGCCGGCCGCGGCTCGGCGACGCCAGAAAATTGACCTCGAGCTCGCCGCGGTCGACCGCCCAGTTGACAATTCGAAGAGCGACCTCGCGCAGCTTGTGCGCCGCCTGGGTGCGGCCGGTCTCGACGATCGGGTCGAGCAGTCGGGTCAGATCGCGGCGCCGCAATTCGGCGAGCGGCAGCTCGCCCCAGGGTTAGAGCAGGCCGCGGCGGATGATGCTCTCGACCTCCCCACCGCGGGCGAGCCGGCTACACTCCTGCGCGATGTAATGAGTGGCGATAGCGCCGAAGCTCTCCGCCGGGAAACCGGTTGCGACATGCACCGCCCGGGCATCCTCGCGTTGGCGCCTGCCGCGCTCACGCGCGCGCCGCTTCTGCGCATTGACATCGACCCCGTCGCGAACCGCAGCAATGGCTTGACGAGCCCACTCGCGCGCGCCGGCAAGGGTGATCTCACCAACCCGACCCAGCGTGACCCGGAGCGGGTTTGCGTCGCCCGGCAGGCGCTTCATGACGAGATAGGAGGCGGTGCCGTTCGGCCGCATGCGGATCCCGAACCCCGGCACCTGGGCGTCGCCCTGGATGTACTCGCCGTTGGGATCGGGTTTGAGGGATCGCACCTTGAAGTCGGTGAGGTTGACCGGCTCTCGTCGCGACTTCGGCATGGCGGAACCTCTCGGCTGGGGAATCGCCGCCGTCGGGGAAACGAAAGGACGCCTTCTCGGCGGTCAACTCGATGCTCTCGGCGGCTGAACCGGGGAAACGCCGGGGAAACAGAATTTTTGGTCTGCGCTTGCCGCCGCTGCCAATGTTGCTACACCTGACTCCCGAAAAGCAAGGGAATCTGCGGGTTTCTGCCAGCGGCACCAACGGCCACCGCGGCTAGGGCGGCGCCTCTGGGATCGTTTACACCGAGGGGGTCGGGGGTTCGAGTCCCTCATCGCCCACCATCTCGACTGCAGCGGATGCGGAGACCGCTGTGCCTTGACACCCTACCGGGGGAGCAGTAGGAGTGCCTTCATGGGATCGACGCTGCGGGGGCGTAGCTCAGTTGGTTAGAGCGCCGGCCTGTCACGCCGGAGGTCGCGGGTTCGAGCCCCGTCGCTCCCGCCATCGATCGCGGAGCGCCGGTCCGGACTGAAATCAGCCCGCCCGCTGGGCAGCATCACCAATTTAGTTGTTCGATGGATAGCCTGCTCCGTGACTACTTCCCGATACTCGTATTCCTGGCGATAGCCGGCGCAATCTCTGCTGCGATGGTTGCGGCCTCGTTCGTGGTCGCCCGGCAGCGGCCGGACGTAGCAAAACTGTCGCCCTACGAATGCGGCTTCGAGCCGTTTGATGATGCCCGGATCCGCTTCGACGTCCGCTACTACCTCGTGGCAATTCTATTCATCATTTTTGACCTGGAAGTCGCTTTCCTCTTCCCCTGGGCAATAGCTCTGGCTGATTTGGGTGCATTTGGCTTCTGGTCGATGATCGTGTTCCTTGCCGTGCTGACCGTCGGTTTCATCTACGAATGGAAGAAGGGGGCGTTGGAATGGGAGTAATCGGTACGCCCACTCGACCAATTCCATCCGGTCGCGAGAACAACCTGCTTCTGAGAGCCGCAACGCAGGAGGCTCAGGACCGGGGATTCATCGTTGCCAGGCTCGACAATCTCGTGAACTGGGCACGGACAGGATCGCTGTGGCCGATGACCTTCGGGCTCGCCTGTTGCGCTGTCGAAATGATGCACACCGGTGCCAGCCGTTACGACCTCGACCGTTTCGGCGTGGTTTTCCGCGCCAGCCCGCGCCAATCGGACGTAATGATCGTCGCCGGCACATTGTGCAACAAGATGGCCCCGGCGCTCCGCAAGGTTTATGATCAAATGGCCGAACCGCGCTGGGTCATTTCAATGGGCTCCTGCGCGAACGGCGGCGGCTATTATCATTATTCTTACTCGGTCGTTCGCGGCTGCGACCGGATCGTACCGGTTGACGTTTATGTGCCGGGTTGCCCGCCGACGGCGGAGGCGTTGCTCTACGGCATCCTGTTGCTGCAGAAGAAGATTCGCCGGACCCGTAATTTCGCCCGCTGATCTGCCCGATGGAGGAGAAACTCAAAGCCCTGGCCGAGCACCTCTCGGCGGCGCTGTCCGATGCGTTGATAGGCGCTGAGATCATCGCCGGCGAACTCTGCTGTCGCATCGCGCGCGAGGCTCTACCCCGAGTGCTCATCTTTCTGCGGGATGATCCAGACTGCCGCTTCACGGTGTTGTGCGACATTTGCGGCGTTGACTACCCTGAGCGGCCGTTGCGTTTTGAGGTCGTCTACCATCTTCTTAGCATGCTCCTCAACCAGCGAGTACGCTTGAAGGTCGATACCGACGAGGAGCAGCCGGTGCCCTCCGCGGTTGGTGTCTTCAACAGCGCCGGTTGGTGGGAGCGTGAGGCTTGGGATCTGTTCGGCATCTATTTCGCCGACAACCCCGACCTGCGTCGCCTCTTGACCGATTACGGTTTCGAGGGTCACCCGCTGCGCAAGGATTTTCCGCTCACCGGATATGTCGAGTTGCGCTACGACGAGGACCAGAAGGCTGTCGTCTATGAGCCGGTCCGTCTGCAGCAGGAGTTCCGGAGTTTCGATTTCCTGTCCCCCTGGGAAGGGATGGCCAAGATCCTGCCCGGCGATGAAAAGGCTAAGCCCAGCGGCGGCGAACCTGAGGGTCGGGACGGACAATGAGCGAACGGCGCGACGAGGAGCCCGTGGAAGAGCTCGAAGGTCCGCCGAGTATCCGGAATTTCATGATGAATTTCGGTCCGCAGCATCCGGCCGCGCATGGCGTGATGCGGCTGGTTCTCGAGATGGACGGCGAGGTCATCGAACGCGCTGATCCGCATATCGGCCTGCTGCATCGCGGGACCGAAAAACTGATCGAACACAAGACCTACCTGCAGGCCATCCCGTACTTCGATCGGCTCGACTACGTGTCGCCGATGTGCCAGGAGCACGCCTTCGCGCTAGCCGTAGAAAAACTGATGGGGATCACGCCGCCACGGCGAGCGCAATACATCAGGGTCCTCTTCGCGGAGATTACTAGGATCCTCAACCACCTTCTCTGCATCTGCGCTTTCGGCCTCGATGTCGGGGCGATCACGCCGTTCCTCTGGGGCTTCGAAGAACGCGAACGGCTAATGGAATTTTATGAGCGAGCGTCAGGCGCGCGCATGCATGCCAACTACTTTCGCCCGGGGGGTGTCCATCTCGATTTGCCCACGGGTCTGATCGACGATATCCTCGCGTTTTGCCGCAGCTTCCCGCAGACGATCGACGATATCGAAGGATTGCTGACAGAGAACCGCATTTTCAAAGAGCGCACCGTAGATATCGGCGTGGTGAGCGCCGAGCAAGCCGCGGATTGGGGGTTTTCCGGACCCATGTTGCGCGGCTCGAGCGTCGCCTGGGACCTCCGCCGGGCGCAGCCCTACGACGCCTACGATAAAATGGAGTTTGACGTACCGATCGGGCGCAACGGAGACTCCTATGATCGGTATCTAGTTCGGATCGAGGAAATGCGGCAGTCGGTTCGAATCATCGAGCAGGCAATCGCCGGGATGCCCGAGGGGCCGGTCAAAATCGACGACCGCAAGGTGGCGCCACCGAGCCGCGGCGAAATGAAGCGCTCGATGGAAGCGCTGATCCATCATTTCAAACTTTATACCGAGGGTTATCACGTGCCCGCAGGCGAGGTCTATCAAGCTGTCGAGGCGCCGAAGGGCGAGTTCGGCATCTATCTCGTTTCCGATGGCACCAATCGGCCGTACCGCTGCAAGATCAGGTCGCCGGGTTTTGCCTTTCTGCAGGCCACCGATTTCATGTGTCGCGGCCACATGCTCGCCGACGTCGTCGCGATCATCGGCTCGATGGACATCGTCTTCGGCGAGATCGATCGATGAACGCGCCACCTGATCCTGGCCAATACGAGCAGCCGGCGAGCTTCGATTTCACCGACGAGAACCTCGATCGGGCGAAAGCCCATATCGCCAAATACCCCGCTGGTCGCCAAGCGAGCGCGGTACTGCCGCTGTTGGATCTGGCGCAACGCCAACATGGCGGATGGCTGCCCCGAGCGGCGATGGATCGCGTCGCGGAGATCCTCGGGATGGCGCCGATCCGCGTTTATGAGGTCGCAACCTTTTACACGATGTTCAACCTGCGGCCGGTCGGACGGTATCTGTTGCAGGCTTGCACCACGACTCCCTGCTGGCTCCGTGGCTCCGATCAGGTGGTCAGCACGTGTGAAAAGAAGCTCGGCGTCAGCGTCGGCGAAACCACGCCGGACGGTCTCTTTACGCTGGTCGAGGTGGAGTGTCTTGGTGCCTGCGTCAACGCGCCAGTCCTTCAGGTCAACGACGATTTCTACGAGGATCTCGACGGCCCGGCGACAGAGGTGCTGCTCGACGCGTTGCACGCCGGGAATGTCCCGCCCCTAGGTTCGGCGATCGGACGTCACGGTTCCGAGCCGATCGGGGGTCGTCGCACCTTGACCGAGTGATGGGAACAATGAATGCTCTCTGATAGCGACCGTATTTTTACCAATCTCTACGGCCAGCGCGATTGGCAGCTCGACGGCGCGCGGGGACGCGGCGATTGGGATGGCACCAAAGAGCTGATCTTCAAGGGCCGTGACTGGATCGTCGAGCAGGTCAAGGAGTTGGGATTACGCGGACGCGGGGGCGCCGGCTTCCCGACCGGCCTCAAGTGGTCCTTTATGCCAAAGGAGAGCGACCGGCCTACCTACCTGGTCGTCAATGCCGATGAAAGCGAGCCCGGTACCTGCAAGGACCGTGACATCATACGCAACGAACCCCATAAACTGATCGAGGGTTGTCTGCTCGCTTCGGCCGGGATGGGTGTTCACCATTGCTACATTTATATTCGTGGCGAGTTCTACAACGAAGCGCAACGGCTTCAGGCAGCCATCGACGAGGCATATGATGCCGGACTGATCGGTCAAAACGCCTGCGGTTCGGGCTATGATTTCGAACTTTATCTGCATCGCGGAGCCGGCGCCTATATTTGCGGCGAAGAGACCGGGCTTCTCGAAAGCCTCGAAGGACGCAAGGGCCAGCCGCGCCTCAAGCCGCCATTTCCGGCGCAAGTCGGTCTCTATGGCTGTCCAAGCACTGTTAACAATGTGGAGACTATCGCGGTCGTACCGGCGATACTGCGTAGAGGTGCGGCCTGGTTCGCCGGGATCGGCAGGCCGAGGAACACCGGTACCAAGATCTACTGTTTGTCAGGCCATGTGAACACGCCCTGCAATGTCGAAGAGGAGATGAGCATTCCCCTCAAGGACCTGATCGAGCGCCATGGCGGCGGGGTGCGGGGCGGCTGGGACAATCTCATGGCTGTCATCCCCGGCGGTTCTTCCGTGCCGGTTCTCCCGAAATCGATTTGCGAGACAGTGTTGATGGATTTCGACAGCCTGCAGGCGGTCAAGAGTGGGCTCGGCACAGCTGCAGTTATCGTCATGGACAGGTCGACGGACATCGTGAGGGCGATCTCCCGGCTTTCGAAATTTTATAAGCACGAGAGCTGTGGCCAATGCACACCTTGCCGAGAGGGTCTGGGTTGGGTATGGCGGGTCATGGAGCGAATGGTCGCGGGCAACGCCTCGGTGGCGGAAATCGACACTTTGCTCGACGTCTCCTACGAGATCGAGGGCCACACAATCTGCGCGCTGGCTGATGGCGCCGCTTGGCCGGTTCAGGGGCTGATCCGCCACTTCCGCCCGGAGATGGAGCGGCGTATCACCGAATACCGCAACGCCGCCACGCGTCAGCGGCAGGCGGCCTAAACATGCCAAAGCTGACGATCGATGGCACCGAGGTTGAGGTGCCGTCGGGTAGCACGATCCTACAGGCGTGCGAGCATGCCGGGATCGAAGTTGCGCGTTTCTGTTACCACGAGCGGCTGGCGATTGCGGGAAACTGCCGGATGTGTCTCGTCGAGGTCGAGAAATCGCCAAAGCCGATCGCCTCCTGCGCAATGCCGGCGACCGACGGGATGGTGGTCCACACGAAATCGCCGAAGGCAATCAAGGCGCAAAAAGGGGTGATGGAGTTCCTGCTGATCAACCACCCGCTCGACTGCCCGATCTGCGATCAGGGCGGAGAATGCGATTTGCAGGATCAGGCGATGGCCTACGGTTTCGACCGTAGCCGGTTCGACGAAAATAAACGGGCCGTCCACGACAAGGATTTCGGTCCGCTGGTCAAGACCAGCATGAACCGCTGTATCCATTGCACGCGTTGCATTCGCTTCCTGACCGAGATCGCCGGGGTCGAGGAACTCGGCGCTACCGGGCGCGGCGAGGATATGGAGATCGGCACCTATATCGAACGGGCGCTTAGTTCCGAACTCTCGGCCAATATCGTCGATTTGTGCCCGGTCGGCGCGCTGACCTCGAAGCCCTATGCATTCGTCGCCCGGCCGTGGGAGCTTCGGAAGACAGAATCGGTCGATGTCCTCGATGCTGTCGGCAGCAACATCCGGATCGATTCCCGCGGATCGCAAGTGATGCGCGTACTGCCTCGCCTCAACGAGGCGGTGAACGAAGAATGGATCTCTGACAAGACCCGTTTCGCGATCGACGGGCTGATCCGGCGGCGGCTCGATCGTCCCTACATCCGCAGCGACGGACAACTTCGCGAGGTTGATTGGCGGGAGGCCCTTGATCTCGTTGCGGATCGGCTGACGAACGCTCCGGGTGAACAAATCGCCGCGATTGTCGGCGATCTGTGCGATGCCGAAATCGATGTTCGCGCTGAAGGAGCTTGTTACCGGGCTGGGGGTGACGAGCCTCGAATGTCGCCAGGACGGGGCCCGGCTCGATCCGCGCTGCCGCGCCGGATACCTGTTCAACACGACGATCGCCGGCATCGAGAAGGCTGATGTGTGTCTGCTCGTCGGCACGAACCCGCGCTGGGAAGCCCCGTTGGTCAATGCGCGGCTGCGCAAGCGTTATCTCCAGGGGGGCTTTCAGGTGGGGGCGATCGGGCCCGCAATCGATCTAACGTTTCCGGTCGAGATGCTCGGTGCAGGCGGTGAGACGCTCAGCGCGCTGGCGGGCGCCGACCATCCTTGGGCGGCGCGTTTGCGTAATGCGAAGAACCCGATGATCGTGCTTGGGCAGGGCGCGCTCGCGCGCCCGGACGGTCGCCAGGTGCTGGGGATGGCGCGTAGGATCGCCGACAGCTGCGGGCTCTGCCGTGCGGACTGGAACGGGTTCAACATCCTGCATTGCGCGGCGGCGCGGGTCGGTGGGCTCGACCTGGGCTTTGTGCCCGGACCGGGCGGGCGCGATCTTGCCGGTATCATCGCCGGGTGCAAATCGGGTGAGGTCGAGGTTCTTTACCTTTTCGGCGCCGACGAGATCGACACCACCGATCTCGCCGGTGCGTTCCTGATCTATCAGGGACATCACGGCGATCTTGGCGCCCGACGCGCCGACGTCGTGCTGCCGGGGGCGGCCTACACGGAAAAGGACGGCACCTATGTCAACACCGAGGGACGCGTGCAGTTAGCGCGGCGCGCCGTGTTTCCGCCCGGCGAAGCGCGCGAGGATTGGCGGATCTTCCGTGCCCTGTCAGAACTCGGTCGACCATCCCCTTCCTTTTGACACTCTCGGCGAGTTGCGCCGCCGCATGCGGCAAGCGTATCCGATCTTCGCCGAGACCGACCGGGTGAGGGGCGCATCTTGGGAGGCCTTTGGCGAGCCCGGACCGGTCGACCCGACCCCGTTTGTCTACCCGATCAAGGATTTCTACCGGACTGACCCGATCAGCCGCGCCAGTGAGACGATGATGCGGTGCAGTGAGGCTTGCCTCCCGCTGCAGCGTCCCCAAGCATCGGCGCGGATCGGTACGCATGGCTAACTTCTGGACCGGCTACGCCTGGCCGACCGTAATTACCGTCGGCCAAGTCATCGCAGTGGTCGTCCCGCTGTTGGTCGCTATCGCCTATCTCACCTACGCCGAGCGCAAAGTGCTGGCGTTTTCGCAGCTTCGCAAAGGGCCTAACGTCGTCGGCCCGTTTGGTCTGCTTCAGCCCTTTGCCGATGGCCTCAAACTCCTTGTCAAGGAGACAGTGATCCCAAGCGCGGCAAACCGCGTGGTGTTCATCATCGCACCCCTCTTAACCTTTACGCTGAGTCTCGTTGCCTGGGCGGTGATCCCGTTCGATCCCGGAGTGGTTGTATCCAACATCAATGTCGGGATCCTGTACATTTTCGCGATCAGCTCACTCGGCGTTTACGGCATCATCCTGGCCGGTTGGGCTTCAAACTCGCGCTACGCTTTTCTCGGCGCGCTGCGCTCGGCCGCGCAGATGGTCTCGTACGAGGTCGCGATCGGCTTCGTTCTCGTCACCGTGCTGCTTTGCGCCGGCTCGCTCAACCTCAGCGAGATCGTAGAGGCGCAGCGGCACATCTGGTTTGCTATTCCCCTGTTGCCGATGTTCGTAATTTTTTTTATTTCGGGATTGGCCGAAACCAATCGCGCGCCATTCGACTTGGTCGAGGGCGAAACCGAGATCGTGGCCGGCTATTTCGTCGAATACTCGTCGATGGCTTTCGCGCTGTTCTACCTCGGCGAATACGGCAACATGATCCTGATGAGCGCGATGACGAGCGTGCTGTTTCTCGGCGGCTGGCTCGCTCCGTTCGGCGTCGCTCCCTTCATCTGGATCCCGGGCCCGATCTGGTTCGCCCTGAAGATCGCCTTTGTGCTGTTCTGTTTCTTGTGGGTGCGTGCGACCTTCCCGCGATTCCGCTACGACCAGCTGATGCGTCTCGGTTGGAAGGTGTTTCTGCCGTTTTCGCTTCTCTGGCTGGTGCTGACGGCCGGTGTGTTGGTCACCGCGGGATGGCTGCCGGCGCGCTGATCGACCGAACGGAGGATTGATCGATGTCATTCCTGGAACGCAGCACCCGCAGCCTGTTGCTGAGTGAGCTGCTCTCGGGGCTAGGGCTGACCCTGCGCTACATGTTCAAGCGCCCGGTTACGGTAAACTATCCGTTCGAGCGGGGCCCGCTCAGCACCCGATTTCGCGGCGAGCACGCCCTGCGCCGCTATCCCAATGGCGAAGAGCGCTGCATCGCATGCAAGCTGTGCGAAGCGATTTGCCCGGCGCTGGCAATAACGATCGAGGCCGAGCCCCGCGAGGATGGCAGCCGGCGCACGACGCGCTACGACATCGATATGACGAAGTGCATCTATTGCGGCTATTGCCAGGAAGCCTGTCCGGTCGACGCGATCGTCGAGGGACCGAATTTCGAGTTCGCCACCGAGACGCACGAAGAATTGCTCTACGACAAGGAGAAATTGCTGGCAAACGGTGACCGGTGGGAAGCCGAAATCGCCAAGAACCTCGAGATCGACGCGCCGTACCGGTAGGCCGCGTGGATTTGCTCGTGCTGTACCCGCGCTTCTCTTTTTGGCGCGCGGAAGATGAAAGGCGAGGGGGCCGCCGCGCCCGGCCAGTGGCCGGGGGACGGCGATGATCGTTCAGACCATCATGTTCTACATCTTTGCCGCTCTCGCGGTGGCTGCCGGGGTGCTGGTCGTGTCGTCCCGCAACCCGGTTCACTCCGTGCTCTTCCTAATCGTTGCTTTCTTCAATGCGGCCGGCTTGTTCGTGCTGATCGGGGCCGAGTTCCTGGCGATGATTCTGGTTATCGTCTATGTCGGCGCCGTCGCCGTGCTGTTCTTATTCGTCGTCATGATGCTCGACATCGATTTTGTGCAATTGCGCAGCGGCTTCGTGCGCTATTTGCCGATCGGGGCCCTGGTTGGGTTCATCCTCCTGGCCGAGCTCGTGCTCGTGATCGGCAGTTGGGTCGTCGCACCCGGCGAGCCGAGCGCCGCGGTGGTTGCTACCGGGGGTGGGGTTCCTCTGACCAACACGCGAGCCCTCGGTAATATCCTCTATACCCGCTATCTCTTCGCGTTTCAGGCCGCCGGGCTGATCCTGCTCGTTGCGATGATCGGGGCCATCGTGCTGACCTTGCGCCATCGCGTCGACGTCCGGCGCCAATCGATCGCGGCGCAACTCGCCCGCACCCGAGCTCAGTCCGTCGAAGTTGTCAAGGTACCGGTCGGGAGCGGCGGGCGATGACGGCTATCGGCCTCGCGCATTATCTGTGGGTCGCGGCGATCCTGTTCACGCTGGGCATTTTTGGCATCTTCCTGAACCGCAAGAACGTCATCATCATGCTGATGTCGATCGAGCTGATGTTGCTGGCTGTCAGCATCAACCTCGTTGCATTCTCAGTCTTTCTCAACGACCTCGTGGGCCAGGCCTTCGCCATGTTTGTGCTGACCGTAGCGGCGGCCGAGGCCGCGATCGGTCTCGCCATCCTTGTCGTCTATTTCCGCAATCGCGGCACAATCGCGGTCGAGGACATCAACATGATGAAGGGCTGACTTTTTGGCCGTTGCCGTCGTTTTCCTCCCGCTAATCGCCGCTGTAATCGCTGGTTTCTTTGGCCGGGTGATCGGCGATCGGGGCGCGCAGCTGGTGACCTGCGGCGCTCTGCTCCTGTCCGCGGTGCTCGGGGTCTTCGTCTTCCGCGACATTCTCGCCAGCGACGTCCCGCGGGTTATACCGCTAGCGAGTTGGATCATGGCCGGGGGGGTTGACGTCACGTGGTCGCTGAGACTCGACACGTTGAGCGGCGTGATGATCCTCGTCGTGACGATCGTCTCCTCCATGGTCCATGTCTACTCGATCGGCTACATGGCGGAGGATCCCTCGATCCCGCGCTTCATGGCCTATTTGAGCTTGTTCACTTTCGCCATGCTGGCGTTGGTAACCGCCGACGATTTCGTTCAGCTGTTTTTTGGCTGGGAGGGCGTCGGCCTGATGTCCTACCTGCTGATCGGCTTTTGGTACGACCGGCCCTCGGCCAACACCGCCGCGATCAAGGCCTTTGTGGTCAACCGCGTCGGCGATTTCGGCTTTGCCCTCGGGATCTTCGCCGTCTTCTTGATCTTTGGCGCCCTCGATTTTGGCACCGTATTCGGCAAGGCGCCGAGTGTCGTCGATACCAGGATGGAGTTTCTCGGCTGGCAGGTCGACGCGCTTCCGCTCGCCTGCATCCTGCTTTTCATCGGGGCGATGGGGAAATCCGCGCAGATCCCGTTGCACACCTGGCTGCCCGATGCGATGGAGGGGCCGACCCCGGTTTCCGCCTTGATACACGCGGCGACGATGGTCACCGCGGGCGTGTTCATGGTCGCGCGCCTCTCGCCGATGTTCGAATACGCGTCGACCGCGCTCGCGGTCGTCGGGGTGATCGGCGGCACCACGGCTATCTTCGCCGCGAGCATCGGCATGGCGCAGAACGACATCAAGCGCGTCATCGCGTGGTCGACCTGCAGCCAGCTCGGCTACATGTTCGCCGCCGCCGCAGTCTCCGCTTACGCTGCGGCGATATTCCATCTGTTCAGCCACGCTTTCTTCAAGGGGCTGCTGTTCCTCTGCTCCGGATCGGTCATCCATGCGATGGGCGGCGAGCAGGACATGCGCCGGATGGGCGGCCTCTGGCGCAAAATTCCGTGGACCTATGGGACGATGTGGGTCGGCGCGCTGTCCCTGAGCGGGATCCCGTTTTTCTCCGGTTACTACTCGAAGGACACGATCCTCGAAGCGACGTGGGCAGCGGGGACGGCGGTCGGCCGCTATGGGTGGTGCCTGGGCACGCTGGCCGCCTTTATGACCGCGTTCTACATCTCGCGGGTGATGTTCATGACCTTTCACGGCGAGCCGCGCGCCGGTGAAGAGACCATGCATCATGCGCATGAGAGCCCCTGGGTGATGGTGATACCGCTGCTGGTCCTCGCCACCGGCGCGGTTGTCTTCGGCTTTATCGGCTACAATGTTTTTGTCGGCCACGAACGCGCGGCATTCTGGAAGAATTCGATCCTGGTTCTGCCGCAGCTCGATTCACTGGCGAAGATTGAAGAGATCCCTCAGGTCGTCCGATTTATGCCGCTGATCTTCGGATTACTTGGGATAGCCACCGCCTACGTCTTTTACATGGTGGACAACACGATCCCGACGCGGCTCGCATCGCGGTTGCGTGCCCTTTACCTGTTCCTGCTCAACAAATGGTACTTCGACGAACTGTACGATTGGCTGTTTGTCAGGTCCGCCATGTCGGTCGGCGACGGTTTGTGGAAGTCGGGGGATGGCGCGGTGATCGACGGGCTCGGACCCGACGGGGTTGCCGCCGTGACCCGCGATCTTGCACGCCAAGCGAGCCGGCTGCAGACCGGCTATCTCTACCACTATGCCTTCGCGATGATGATCGGGCTGGTTGCGCTCGTCACTTGGTACCTCTTGCCGCGTTGAGGCTGGGGTCGTCGTCGTGAGCAATTGGCCCCTTTTGTCGCTCGTCACCTTTGTGCCGCTTATCGGTGCTGCGTTCATATTGGTGGCGCGCGGCGAGGAGGGGATCGTCGCGCGCAACGCCCGCAATATTGCGCTGTGGACGTCGCTGATCGATTTCGCGCTGTCGCTGCTCCTGTGGGTCTACTTCGATTCCAATACCGCTGACTTCCAATTTGTTGAGCGCGCGGACTGGGTCACGCTCGGCGGGTTCAAATTCAGCTATCACATGGGCATCGACGGGATCTCACTGTTCTTCGTTCTGCTGTCGACTCTGCTGACGTTGCTCTCGATTGTCTCGGCCTGGGAAGCGATACAGTACCGGGTAAAGGAATTCATGATCGCCTTCCTTGTCCTCGAGACATTGATGGTCGGCATATTCTGCGCACTCGATTTCATTCTCTTCTACATGTTCTTCGAGGGTGTGCTGATCCCGATGTTCCTGATCATCGGGGTCTGGGGTGGGTCAAACCGAATATATTCGGCATTTAAATTTTTTCTTTATACCTTGCTCGGCTCGGTTTTGATGCTGCTCGCCGTGATCGCGGTGTATTTCGAGACCGGAACCACCGACATCGAGGTGGCGCTGACCCACGCCTTTCCCGCCGGCCTGCAGAAATGGTTGTGGCTGGCGTTCTTTGCGTCTTTTGCGGTCAAGGTCCCGATGTGGCCGGTGCACACTTGGCTGCCCGATGCCCATGTCGAAGCACCGACTGCGGGCTCGGTGATCCTCGCCGGCATTCTGTTGAAGCTCGGCGGCTACGGTTTTATCCGCTTCTCGCTGCCGATGTTTCCGCTCGCCTCGAGCTTCTTCACCCCGCTGATCTTCACCCTCAGCGTCATCGCGGTGATCTACACCTCGTTGGTGGCGCTGGCGCAGATCGACATGAAGAAGCTGATCGCGTATTCGTCGATTGCCCATATGGGCTTGGTGACGATGGGCACCTTTGCGGTGACGAGCGAGGCGGTGCAAGGCGCCTTGATCCAGATGTTGAGCCATGGGCTCGTCTCGGCCGCACTCTTCCTCTGTGTCGGCGTCCTCTATGATCGCCTGCATACGCATGAGATCGCGCGCTTTGGCGGTCTGGTCGACCGCATGCCGGCCTATGCCTTCGTCTTTATGGTTTTCACGCTCGCTGCGGTCGGCCTGCCCGGCACCAGCGGGTTTATTGGGGAATTCCTGATCCTGCTCGGCACTTTCAAAGTCAGCACGCTTTATTGCACCCTAGCGGCAACGGGGATGTTTCTCGGGGTAGCCTACATGCTCTATCTCTACCGCCGCGTCATTTTCGGCACGATCACCCGCGCCGATTTGCGTGGTATGCTCGATCTGAGTCTGCGCGAGAAGGCGGTATTCGCTCCGCTGATGGTTGTTGTGCTGTGGATGGGCTTCTACCCGAGTTCCTTTCTACGGCCGATCCAGGCATCGGTCGATCATCTCGTTCGGCAGGTGACCGCAGCCACCGATGCTGCGGGCGTGCACCGCGCGAGCCTGCCCTAAGTGACACCGAGCCTCCCGCTACCTGACTTCGGGCCGGCATTGCCGGAGATGGTCCTCGCCGCGGCGGCGATGACGTTGCTGATCGTGGGCGTGTGGCGCGGTGAAGGTTCAACCCGGCTCGTCTCCTGGCTGGCGATCGGCGTGCTGATTGTCGTTTTCGTGCTGACCGAGCTCGGCGGGGGCGACCGCCGGGTCGGGTTCTACGGGATGTTCGTCACCGACGCCTTCGCCCTGTTCACCAAGGCCCTGGTGCTGATCGGCTCCGCCGTCACGATCCTGATGGGTGTGCGTTACAACGAGGAGCACGGGATCGCGCGGTTTGAATTCCCGGTTCTCGTGCTCTTGGCGACGACCGGCATGATGGTGATGATCTCGGCCAACGACCTGATCACCCTTTATGTCGGCCTCGAGCTGCAAAATCTGGCACTCTACGTCGTCGCCAGCTTCAACCGTGATTCAGTGCGGTCGAGCGAGGCCGGGCTTAAATATTTTGTCCTCGGCGCGCTCTCCTCGGGCATGCTGCTCTACGGCGCCTCGCTGGTGTACGGCTTTGCCGGCACCACCGCCTTTGACGAACTGACCAAGCTGTTGACCGGTGGCGCACCGGTCGAGACCGGGATCTTGATTGGTCTTGTCTTCGTCATCGTCGGGCTAGCCTTCAAAGTCTCGGCGGTGCCCTTCCACATGTGGACGCCCGATGTCTATGAAGGCGCGCCGACCCCGGTCAGCGCCTTCTTCGCCGTGGCACCCAAGCTGGCGGCACTCGCGCTGTTCATCCGCTTCATGATCGCACCGTTCGGTCCGCTGATCGAGGAATGGCGCCAAGTCATCATCTTCCTGTCGATCGCCTCGATGGTGCTCGGCGCAGTCGCTGCGATCGCTCAACAGAATATCAAGCGGCTGATGGCCTATAGCTCGATCGGACATGTCGGCTACGCGCTGATCGGACTTGCCGCCGGCACGGCCGATGGGATTCGCGGCGTGCTGGTCTACCTGGCGATCTATCTCTTCATGACTGTGGGCAGCTGGGCGGTGATCTTGTGCATGCGCCGGAGCGGCCGCATGCTCGAGGGCATTTCGGATCTCGCCGGGTTGTCGCAATCTCAGCCGGGACTTGCCCTGGCGTTGGCGATTTTCATGTTCGCCTTGAGCGGCATACCGCCGACCGCGGGTTTTTTCGCCAAGCTCTATGTGTTTCTCGCGGCGATCAATGCGCAGCTTGCCGGGCTCGCGGTGATTGGTGTCTTGACCAGCGTCGTCTCGGCCTTTTACTATCTTCGCGTCGTCAAGGTGATGTACTTCGACGAGCCCGTTAGCAGCTTCGATAGCCCCATCGCAGCCGAGCTCAAGGGTGTGGTTTTCGTCACAGCGGTCGTCACCTTGTTCTTCTTCCTGTTCCCGGGACCGGTCGTCAGTGGCGCGGAGGCGGCAGCCTCTGCCCTCTTTGTCCGATGACTGCGCTGCAGCCGAGGCTCCCCCCGGCCTATCGACTGGTCCGCTATGACACGATCGACAGCACCAACGACGAGGCAAAGCGGCTTGCGCGCGCCGGTGCCGAAGAGGGCACGCTGGTGTGGGCGCTGGAGCAGACCGCTGGCCGCGGGCGTCGCGGACATGCCTGGGCGTCGCCGCGCGGTAATCTCTACACTTCCCTGATATTGCGCCCCGGTTGCCCGGCAAGTCGGGCGGCGCAGGTCGGTTTTGTCGCGGCGTTGGCCATCGGCGATACGCTTGGCTCGACCTGCAAACGGCGCGAGGGGGTGTCCCACAAATGGCCGAACGACGTGCTCGTCCATGGCCGCAAGATCGCTGGAATCCTGCTCGAATCTGAGCTGGGCGAGGGCGATATCCCAGAATTTGTCATCGTCGGCGCCGGCGTAAATCTCATCTCTTCGCCGCAAGACACCGAGTTCCCGGCGACATCGATCGCCGAACAAGGCCTGCGGTCTATCTCGCCGACCGAGGCGATTGAAGAGTTCGCCGGAAATTTCCAGGTTTGGGAGAGGCGCTGGCGCAAGGACGGCTTCGCGCCGATACGCACGGCTTGGCTCGCTAATGCGATGTCTCTCGGCGGGCCGATTCGGGTGCGGCTGGAGGCTACCGTCTTGTGCGGCCGGTTCCTCGACATAGATCAGCACGGCGCCTTGGTTCTCGAAGTCGCGGGTGCGAACCGGCGCATCTCGGCTGGTGAAATATTCCCGGCGAACCGCTGACGAGACCATATGCTGCTTGCGATCAACGCCAACAACACGAACACGGTGTTCGCCGTCTGGGATGGCGCTCGCCTGACCGGGGCGTGGCGCGCCGCCACGGACGCGCGCCGCACAGCCGACGAGTATGTGGTGTGGCTCGATCATCTACTCGGGCTTCAGAATTTGTCGCGGCAGCAGATCGACGGGGCGGTCATCGCCAGTGTTGTGCCTGAGGCGAATTTCAACCTACGCCGGCTCTGCCGCGAGTATTGCCGTAGAGATCCTCTTGTCGTCGGCGAGCCCGGTGTGGCGATTGGTGCGCGGTCGCTCGTCGACCGGCCCGAGGAAGTCGGCGCCGACCGTCTGGTCAATACTGTGGCGGCCCACGACCGGTACAAGGGACCGCTGATTGTCGTCGATTTCGGCACTGCGACCACCTTTGACGTGGTCGACGCCGATGGTAATTACCGCGGCGGGGTGATTGCGCCGGGCATTAATTTATCATTGCAGGCGCTCGCCATGGCAGCGGCGAAGCTGCCCAGCGTGCCGATCGCGCGGACAGACAAGGTGATTGGCACCAGCACCGTGGCGTGCATGCAGTCCGGTATCTTTTGGGGCTATGTCGGCCTGGTCGAGGGTCTCGTCGACCGCATCAAACGGGAATTCAGCGCTCCAATGGATGTCGTATCCACCGGCGGTCTCGCGACTCTGTTCGACGGGGTGACCCCAACTATCAACCGTATCGACCCTGATCTGACGTTGTGGGGGCTTCGGCTGATCTATCAACAAAACAGCAACAAATGAACGATCTCCCTCTCCACTCGGGCATCCGTTCGGCGGACGGTGACCCGAGCGCGTTGTTCTTCGTTTCGCTCGGCGGCGCGGGCGAGATCGGGATGAACCTGAACCTCTACGGCTACGCAGGCGACTGGCTAATCCTCGATTGCGGCGTCACCTTTGGCGATGATTCCCAGCCCGGGCTCGAGGTCGTCATGCCCGACCCCGCGTTCATCGTCGAACGCCGCGATCGGCTGCTCGGAATCGTGGCGACGCACGCGCATGAAGACCACATCGGGGCCATACCGTATTTATGGACGCAGCTGCGCTGTCCAGTCTGGGCAACGCCGTTCACTGCTTCATTATTGCGCGCCAAGCTTGTCGAGGCCCGCATCGCCGACAAAGTCAAGATCAACGTTGTGCCGATGTGTGGCCGCTTCACGATCGGTCCGTTCGACCTTCAGCTTATCACGCTCACTCATTCCATCCCCGAACCCAATGCGGTCGCGCTCCGCACCCCGGTCGGGACGGTGCTTCATACCGGGGATTGGAAGTTCGATCCCGACCCCCTGATCGGTTCGACTTCGGACGAGGAGGCCCTACGCCGGGTGGGCGATGAGGGCGTTCTCGCGATGATCGGCGACTCGACCAATGCATTGCGCCCAGGCACCTCCGGCTCGGAGGCGGACCTGCGGCGCTCGCTGATCGATCTCGTCGGCCGCTACGACGCACGGGTTGCGGTCGCTTGCTTCGCCTCGAATGTCGCGCGCCTCGAAACGATCGCGCGGGCGGCAGCTGCGCATGGCCGTGAGGTGGCGCTCGTCGGAAGATCGCTGTGGCGGATCGACAAAGCCGCTCGCGAGAACGGCTATCTGGCCGATCTGCCGCGATTTTTGACCGAAGATGAAGCCGGCTACATCCCGCGCGACAAAATCGTGCTGATCTGCACGGGCAGTCAAGGCGAGCCGCGGGCTGCGCTCGCCCGGATCGCACGCGAGGACCATCCGAACATCGTGCTTGAGACGGGCGATGTCGTGATTTTCTCCTCGCGAATCATTCCCGGCAATGAGAAGGCGATCAACCGGCTGCAGAATGCGCTGGTCCGCCTCGGGATCGAGATCGTTACCGAGGAGGACCATTTCGTTCATGTCTCTGGCCATCCGGCGCGCGACGAGCTGGTGCGGATGTATCAGATGGTCCGTCCGCAGGTTGCGATCCCAGTCCACGGCGAAGCGCGCCATCTGATCGCCCACGCGCGCCTTGCCGAGGAGTGCCAAGTTCAGCAGCCGCTCATCATCCAGAACGGCGACATGGTTCGCTTGACCCCGAGCGGCGCCGTAATCGTCGATGAGGTCCCTGTCGGTCGGCTGGCGAGCGACGGGAAGGGGTTGTTGCCGCTTGGCGGGGCTGCGCTGAAGGATCGGCGTCGAGTTACCTTGAACGGCAGTGCCGTCGCCACCGTGGTCGTCGACCGTCACGGCCGCTTCGCCGCACCCCCCGCGATCAGTATGATCGGTTTGGTCGAGGAAGCGGCAGCAACCACAGCCGCACCGCTATTTTGCGACGCTGTCGAGCGAGCGGTCGAAACCCTGCCGACCGCAACTCGCCGAGACGACGATCTCGTGCGCGACGCGGTTCGGCGCACCCTGCGCCGGGTCATCAACGAGCGGTTCGGGAAGCGGCCGCTGATCGAAATCCATCTCATCCGGATCTGAGCGGAAACATCCGCGTCACCTCATCGGCGTAGGAGTGTTTCGCCAGGCAAATCGTTTGTTCGCACCCGCGAAAAGCGGTAATATTTCAGGGGAATGACCATATAGAGATCGCGGCGGCGCCCCGAGGCGCGGTCGCGATTTTCTTTCTTATAGAGCAGCCTTGGCCGTCACCTCCGCACCCCTGTCCGCCCCCGACGTCACCGCCGTCACGATCGAGGACGAGATGAGGCGCTCGTACCTCGATTACGCGATGAGCGTAATCGTGGCGCGGGCGCTTCCCGATGTCCGGGATGGGTTAAAGCCTGTCCACCGCCGCATCCTCTACTCGATGAAGGTCAACGGCAACGAGTGGAACCGCGGCTACCGCAAGTCGGCACGCATCGTCGGCGACGTAATCGGCAAGTATCACCCGCACGGTGAGCTTGCGATCTATGACGCAATGGTGCGCATGGCGCAGGATTTCGCCATGCGCCTGCCGCTGATCGACGGGCAGGGCAATTTCGGCTCGATGGACGGCGATCCGCCGGCGGCCTACCGTTACACCGAAGCGCGGCTGGCGCGCGTCGCCGATTCGCTGCTCGACGATCTCGACAACGACACGGTCGATTTCCAGCCCAACTACGACGACACCGAGCGCGAGCCGAAGGTTTTACCTGCGGGCTTTCCGAACCTGCTGGTCAACGGCGCCCAGGGGATCGCGGTCGGCATGGCGACCAACATCCCGCCGCACAATCTCGGCGAGGTCATCGACGCGTGCTGCGCCTATCTCGACAATGGTGCGATCACCGTCGAAGAGCTGATGGAGTATGTTCCGGCGCCTGATTTCCCGACCGGCGGGATCATAATGGGCCGCGCCGGCACGCATGCCGGTTTCAAGACCGGCCGCGGCGGGATCATCCTGCGGGCGAAAAGCCATGTCGAGGAGGTGCGCAAGGACCGCGAGGCGATCGTCGTCACCGAGATTCCCTACCAGGTCAACAAGGCGAAGCTAATCGAGCGCATCGCCGAGACCGTCCGGGAAAAAGTGATCGAAGGGATCTCCGAGCTGCGCGACGAGAGCGATCGCGAAGGGCTGCGCATCGTCATCGAAATCAAGCGCGACGCTGAGCCGGATATCGTCCTCAACCAGCTCTACCGCCACACCGCGCTACAGACGAGCTTTGGCGTCAACATGCTAGCGCTGAACGGCGGGCGGCCCGAGCTGCTGACCCTGCGCGACATCATCGCCGCCTTTGTCGCCTACCGCGAGGAAGTGATCACCAGGCGCACGAGCCACCTGCTCGGCAAGGCGCGGGAGCGAGCGCACACACTGCTCGGGCTGCTGATCGCGGTCGCCAATCTCGACGAGATCATCGCGCTGATCCGCAACGCGCCCGACCCGGCGACCGCCCGGGCTGGTCTCGTTGGCCGTGCTTGGCCCGCGGCCGATGTCGCGCCGCTGGTGGCATTGGTGGGTGAACCCGGTCGCGGCGTTGCCGACGATGGCGCCTACCGCCTCTCGGACGAGCAGGCGCGGGCGATCCTCGATCTGCGCCTGCAGCGTCTGACCGGGCTTGAGCGCGACAAGATTGCTGAAGAATTGCGCGGTCTGATTAGCGAGATCGCGGGTTATCTCGAAATCTTGAGCTCGCGAGCGCGTCTGATCGAAGTGTTGCGCGGCGAGCTCCTGGCGATCAAGGAACGTTTCGCCAATCCCCGGCGGACCGCGATCGAGGATGTCGAGTTCGAAGCCGACATCGAGGCGCTGATCCAACGCGAGGCGATGGTGGTGACCGTCAGCCACGCCGGCTACATCAAGCGGGTGCCGCTGTCGACCTATCGCGCGCAGCGCCGCGGCGGCCGCGGTCGCGCCGGCATGGCAATTCGCGAGGAGGATTTCCTCAATCAGGTCTTTGTCGCCTCGACCCTGGCACCGGTGCTGTTCTTCACTTCCTCGGGGCGGGTTTACAAACTCAAGGTCTATCGATTGCCGCTTGGCACGCCACAGGCGCGCGGCCGGCCGATGGCCAATTTGCTGCCTAATTTGGCGCCGGGCGAGGCGATTTCGGCGGTGATGCCGTTGCCCGAGGACGAGGAGAGCTGGGCCGATCTCGCTGTCGTGTTCGCGACGGCCAACGGCTATGTCCGGCGCAACGCGCTCTCCGATTTCGGCAACGTCATGGCGAACGGCAAGATCGCGATGAAGTTCGAGGGCGAGGATGCCGACGATCGGCTGATTGCGGTCGCCACTTGCACCGATGCCAACGATGTCTTCCTTGCTACGCGCAATGGCAAATCCATTCGCTTTCCCGTCAGCGATGTACGGGTGTTTTCCGGCCGATCCTCGGTCGGCGTTCGCGGCATCCGCCTGCTCGGCGACGATCTGGTCATCTCGATGTCGATCCTGCGCCACGAGGAGGTCACCCCGGAGACGCGCAACGCCTATCTGAAGCTCGCTGCCGAGCGGCGACGCCAGAACGGCGACGAGCACGACGGCGGCAATGGCGAATTGCCGGTCGATCCCGACGACAGCACCAGCAACGGCGAGGAAGCCTCGATTTCCGAGGAGACCTATGCCGACCTTGCGGCGCGTGAGGAATTTGTGTTGAGCGTGACCGAGAAGGGCTTCGGGGTCAGGAGTTCGGCCTACGACTACCGGATCACCGGCCGCGGCGGGCAGGGCATCGACAATATGGATCTGAGCCGCCGCCGCGATGCGATCATTGCCGTCTTCCCGGTGGGCCACAATGACCAGGTCATGTTGGTGACCGATGGCGGAATGGTCATCCGCTGCCCGGTCCACGACATCCGCATTGCCCGCCGGCGCAGCCAGGGGGTGGTCATCTTTAAGGTTGGCGAAGGTGAGCGGGTGGTCTCGGTGGCACGGCTGCCGGAGGTCTCCGAGGAGAACGGTGAGGCGAACGGCTCAGACGATGCCGCGCAAGACCAACAAAGCAGCGAGGGGGACACATGAGCCAGCCGCGCACCGGGATCTACCCCGGCACTTTCGACCCGATCACCAACGGGCACTCGGACATCATTCGCCGGGCGGCCCGCATCGTCGACCGGCTGATCATCGGCGTCGCGCGCAACGACGGAAAGGGGCCGCTCTTTGCGACCGACGAGCGGGTCGAGATCGTCCGCGACGAGGTCGCCCATCTCGAGAACGGCGATGCCGAGCGGATCGAGGTGCGCGCCTTCGATACCCTCTTGGTGAACTTCGCCCAGTCGGTTGGAGCGAGCGTGGTCATTCGCGGGCTGCGGGCGGTGTCGGATTTCGAGTACGAGTTCCAGATGGCCGGGATGAACGCCCGCCTCAACCCGGAGATCGAGACGGTCTTTCTGATGGCCTCGGACCGCTTTCAGTTCATCTCGTCGCGTTTCGTCAAAGAGATCGGCGCCCTTGGCGGCGACATTTCACATTTCGTCAGCCCCCGCGTCGCGGTTCGCCTGCTCGATCGCTTCGCCAACGGACGCAGCAAGCCGCGCCGCCGCCCGGTCGCGGCAGATTAGTTTGACAGTGTGACGATAGCGCCGCTTGTCTCTGTGCCTGGCCGCGGCCGGTCCGTTGGGCTATACCATCGCCCTTATCTCGGAGAGCGCCGCGGTGACGCCTGAGCAAATCGAAACCGCGCTTCTAGGGGCACAGCGGATCTGCACGCTGCGCGGCGCCCGAATGACGTCGGTGCGCCGGCGGGTTCTCGAACTGATCCTCCGAGCCGACCAGCCAACCAAAGCCTACGCGCTGCTCGCGCAGCTCGAGGAAGAACGCGGCAAGCTCGGTCCGCCGACGGTCTACCGCGCGCTCGATTTTCTCCTCGCCCACAAGCTGGTCCACAAGGTCGAGACTTCGAACGCGTTTGTTGCTTGCGCTGATGTCGAGCACTCACATGAGAGCCAATTCATGATCTGCGAGGACTGTGGGGCCACCGAGGAGATCCGCGACGACGAGATCGTGCGGAGCCTACGCCGCCTCGGCGAAGGGCGGGGCTTTGCCGTCGAGCGCCAGGTAATCGAGGCACGCGGGCTGTGCCCCGCCTGCCGCACAGGACAACGGCAAGCGTGACCGCTGGACCGAGTTCTCGCTCCGTCCGGGCTTTTCTGCAACGCGGCTTGCTCGAGCAGAGCGTCGTCGAGCGGCTGGTCAAAGCGGCGATCATGGCAGGCTTTCTATGGCTGGCGATCTGGTGGGCTCTGTCATGAACGGTTGCCCTCGAAAACGCCATCGTCTTTCGCGATCTGACCTTGACCTATGAGCGTCACCCCGCGGTCCATCATTTGAGCGGGGTGCTGGCCCGCGGTTCGCTGACCGCGATCCCCAACGGCGCAGGAAAGAGCACGCTGCTGAAAGGTATCGTCGGCCAGATGCGGCCGGCCGAGGGTATGATCGAACGCGCCGAGCTCGGCCGCAGCGGCATCGCCTATCTGCCGCAGCACGCCGAGATCGAACGACCATTTCCAATCTCGGTATTCGATGCCGTGCTGCTCGGACATTGGCGGCAGATCGGTTGGGCCGGGCGGTGACCGAAGCAATGGGCGAAGCAGCCCGCAAAGCGCTCGACGCCGTCGGTCTAGACGGGTTCGAGCGTCGGCCGATAGAAACGTATCCGTCGGCCAATTCCAGCGTGTTTTATTCGCTCGGCTGATCGTCGAGGATGCGCAACTGATCCTGCTCGACGAGCCCATTGCCGCGGTCGACTGGCGGACCAGCGAGGATCTTCTGCACCTGATCGAGAGCTGGCACCGGGAACGTCGAACGGTCGCCGCCGTCCTTCACGACCTCGACCAGGTTCGCGCCCATTTCCCCGATACCTTGCTGATCGCCTGGGAATGCGTCGCCTGGGGCGCGACCCCGGAAGGTGGTGACGCCGGCCAAACTGCTGCGGGCGCGCCAGATGTCCGAAGCCTGGGCAGGGGCCGAGGATTGCCTGCGCGTCCCGGCGTAATGGCGGCGGCGGGTCAGACGGGACCACCGACGATCGCGCGGTAGATCACCAATATCAGCACCGCGCCGACAATGGCGCCGATAAAGCCCGCAGCCTCGCCCGGCCCATACCAGCCGATACGCTGTCCGAGCCAGGTCGCGAAGATCGAGCCGACGATGCCGAGCAGGGTCGTGACAATGAACCCGCCCGGCCCGGCGACGAAAAATTTGGCGATCGCCCCCGCCAGAAACCCGATGATGATGACCCACAGCCAATGCATTATGTCAGCCCCACACTTCGCGCGCCGTCTCGACGACAAGACGGAGCTTGGCGGCCTGCTCGTCGCGGGTCAACGCGTTGCCGTCGACGGTCGAGGAGAAACCGCATTGCGGGCTGAGGCAGAGCTGCTCCAAAGGCACGTATTTCGCCGCCTCGTCGATCCGGCGCTTCAGCTCGTCCTTGTTTTCCAGCGCGGGCCGCTTGCTCGTCACAAGGCCGAGGACCACCCGCTTGTTCCCTCGCGGCACGAAGCGCAGCGGCGCGAAGCCGCCGGAGCGGGCGTCGTCGTATTCGAGGAAGAAGCCGTCGACCGCGAGTTCGCCGAACAAGGCCTCGGCGACATGGTCGTAGCCGCCCTCGGCAACCCAGGACGAGCGGAAATTGCCGCGGCACATATGGGTGCACACGGTCATCCCGGCGGGCTTCCCGGCCAGAGACTGGTTGATCAAGCGGATGTTGGTCAGATGCTGCCGCGCGCCGTCGCCGCCAATGCTGGTCACATAGGCGCGTTGTGCAGGGTCGTTGAGATAGGCGAGGCTGGTGTCGTCGAGCTGAAGGTAGGTGCAGCCGAGTGCGGCAAGGCCGGCGATCTCCGTCCGGTAAACCTCGGCGAGATCATGCCAGAAGGCGTCCATCTCGGGATAGGCGGCCTGGTCGATCACTGCTCGGCCGCCGCGGTAATGCAGCATCGAGGGTGAGGGGATCGTCAGCTTGGCGACGGTTCCGGACGGTGTCAGCGATTTCAAATAGGCAAAATCGTCGGCGAAGATCGTCTTGTCGAGGGTAAGCCGGCGGCCGATGCGAAACGCGCCGAGTGCCGCCTCGACAGGCCCCGCCTCGTTCCTGAACTGGATGCTCAGGCTCTGGTCGGTCTTCGCCACCCCGCCGATCCGATAGAGGAAATCCATGTGCCAGGAGCCGCGACGAAATTCGCCGTCGGTCACCCCTTCGAGGCCAATCTCCTGCTGCATCTGCACGACATCGCGAATCGCCAAGTCCTCGACGCGGCGCAATCCCTCGGCCGACAGCCGGCCGGCCTGACGCCTCTCGCGCGCCCGCAGGAGTTCCGGCGGCCGCAACAGGCTCCCGACATGGTCGGCGCGGAACGGCGGACCGGACAGTGCGTTCATCAAAACCTCCCTGAAACTTGTGACTTGTCGTTCGCACTGTGGGACGGATCGTAATCTGCCGCAGGAGCCGAGGCCATTTGCCGGAGCAGCCTAGTTCTTCGTAAACGGGTTTGTTCCAATCGAATTTCGTTGCGGCAACAAATTCCTCAGCCAGCAGCCCGGGGTCGAGGTCGTTTTCGAGGCCTTTGAGCACTATTGGCGCCACCCGCCCAACATCAAGACGATCGTTATGCGCAGTGTCCCCGACGGCGATACGCGGGCCTTGATGGTCAAGACCGGCGAGGCAGATATCGGGGTGGCGCTGCAAAGCATCGCCGCGCAAGGACTGATCGACGACCCCAAGACGAAGATCGTCGCCAGCAAACACGCCTCCTGCCAGTGGATCGAGTTCCCGGACCAGTTCGACACGAAATCGCCGTGGCACGACCTGCGGATGCGGCAGGCGGTCGCCTATGCGATAAACCGCGAGGGGATTAACAAGGCATCTTGCCTCGGGCATTGTCCGCCGGCCGGCGTGATCATTCCACGGGTCATGGAGTTTGCGTTCCAGGTTCGGCCCTTTCCGTAACAGGGCCGGCATTCGTGTCAGGCTGGTCCAGATGGAGCGCGCCGCGTTCTACGCCGACTGGAAAGCCCACAAATTCCATGGGCTTTACATGACCGGGTCGGGCAGCGCCGGCCATGCCGCCAGCCGCGTCGAAGTCTTGATCCAGTCCAAGGGCGGCTATGCCGATGGCGGCTATCCCGACCTCGACGAAATGTTCAAACAGCAGGCGCGCGAGCGCGACGTCAACAAGCGCGCGGCCATCCTCGCCAAGATCCAGCGGCTGACGATCGACCGGATGATGTTCGCGCCGGTCTACGATTTCCGCGCCTTGATGGGCGTCGGTCCGCGCATCGCCAAGGACACGGCCGGCGAGGTTTATCTCAGCCCGTGGCCGGAATACGAGGACATCGAGCTCAAGAGCAGGTGAGCCCTGCGGCGGTTCCACCGCCGACCGGGGTTAACCGCGAGGTACGAGCAGCGAAGCCGCGAAACTGCCAGCGCGGCAATTGGTCGCCACCCGCTCCGCCGACCGGGCCAGGCCGTTTGTTGCGGGAGCGTCTCTCGGACGCTAGGCTCCGGCACGCTTTGCCACTCTATTCATCAACCAGCAGGGGGACCATGAAGCGATGACGCCCGATATCAAACGCAAGTTTTTGTTGCTCCCGCTAATGGCTTCGGTCCTTCTATCCGGATGCGTCTCCCAGAGAACATACGACCAACTCCAGACGCAATATCAGCAGCTTCAGCAGCAGAACGCAGCGTTGCAGTCGCAGGTTACCGCCGATAAAGCGCAGATCTGTCGGCTGGCAGGAGCGATCAAATACACCGTCAACAGCGACTTGCTCTTCCCGTCGGGCGGCTTCGAGATGAGCGAACGTGGCAAGCAGATTATCGCCAATATGGCGGCGAAACTGGCACCAACTCAGCAGAACAAGATTTTGGTGAGCGGCTACACCGACAACAAGCCGGTGGGTCCGGCTCTGGCGCGGCAAGGCATCACCTCAAATCAGGACCTTTCGCAAAAGCGTGCCGAAAGCGTGATGGCATTTCTGATCTCGCAGGGCGTCAAGCCCGACCTGATCTCGGCGAAGGGATTTGGTGACGCGGACCCGGTTGCTTCGAACAACACAACACAGGGCCGCGCGCAGAACCGCCGTGTTGAGCTGTCGGTACCCGCCTCCGGCTGCTGAGTGTTCTGTTTCGCAGTACAACGCTCATTTGGGCGGTGGCGGACTAGACCTACTCTGTACGGATCCGGATAGCGTTCTACAACGTCCATTGGTCATCGGGTCAGAAAATCCAGACTATGCTGTACGGTAGCTCCACCGCTCTCCGTTGGGTCTGCCTTCTAAGTAAGAATCCAGTGGTTTGATAGCCTGGATGCCGGCGGGCCCAGCTTGCCGAGAGACCGCGACGAGTTCCGCTCGCGTCAGAACGGGATGTCGTCGTCGAGATCGTTGATCGGGGTGCGGCCGCGGACGGGGGTGGCGGAAGTGCGCGGCTCGTCGCCGAAGCCGCCGCCGGCATAGCCCTCGTCGTAGCCGCCCTCCATCGGCGGGCCGCCGACGCCCCGGGCGCCTCCCGCGCCATCCAGCATCGTCAGTTCGCCGCGGAAGCGGTTCAGCACGATCTCGGTCGTGTAGCGCTCCTGGCCGCCCTGATCGGTCCATTTGCGGGTCTGCAACGCGCCCTCGAGATAGACCTTCGAGCCCTTCTTTAGGTATTTCTCGGCGATCTCGGCGAGCCGCTCGTTGAAGATCACGACACGGTGCCACTCGGTGCGCTCCTTGCGCTCGCCCGACACCCGGTCGCGCCAGCTCTCCGAGGTGGCGAGCGCGAGATTGGCGATCCGCATGCCGTCTTGGGTCGAGCGAATCTCGGGGTCGCGGCCGAGGTTGCCGACGAGAATTACCTTGTTGACGCTGCCAGCCATCGGATCACCGCCCTGTCGTGGTCATCGGGATCGCGCATCTTACCAATCCCTAAAAATGTTCCTACTTTATTCTGCCATGGACACATTCGACCTTAGCGATCTAACTCCTGTTTACGATCCCGTCGGCGACATCCACCCGGGCGCTCCGGCGGGGGCGGTTTCCGCCGCAGCGGAGGACCTCGCCTTGCTCGACGCCTATTCGCGGGCCGTGATCGGCGCCGTCGACCGGGTCGGGCCCGCGGTGCTCCATCTCCAGGTCAGCGGCGCCGGCGAGCGCACCAACGGCGCCGGCTCCGGCGTCGTCTTCACCCCCGACGCCTATGTATTGACCAACAGCCATGTCGTCAGTGCCGCGCGCAAGATCGAGGCGACCTTTCCCGACGGGCGCAGCCTCGCGGTGAACCTGGTCGGCGACGATCCCGACACCGATCTCGCGGTGTTGCGGCTCGACGGCGAGACGCCCGCCTTTGCCCAGCTCGGCGATTCGCGAAAGCTGCGGGTTGGTCAGCTCGTCGTCGCGATCGGCAACCCGTTCGGCTTTCAATGCACGGTGACCGCCGGGGTCGTCAGCGCCCTCGGCCGCTCCTTGCGCACCCGCTCGGGGCGGCTGATCGACAGCGTGATCCAGACCGACGCAGCACTCAACCCGGGGAATTCCGGCGGACCGCTGGTCACCGCTTCGGGCGAGGTCGTCGGCATCAACACCGCGATCATCGGTATGGCACAAGGCATTTGCTTTTCGATCTCGGCGGCTACGGTCGAGTTCGTCGCGTCGCGGCTGATCCGCGACGGCCGGGTGCGGCGCTGTTATATCGGCGTTGCCGGGCAGAACGTGCCGTTGCCGCGGCGGGTCGTGCGCTTTCACGAGCTCGCCCGCTAGACCGGCGTGCGCATACAATCGACGGCACCCGACGGGGCGGCGCGGGCTGGCGGATTGACCAGCGGCGACACCATCGTTGCGGTCGATGGCATAGCGGTCGGCGATGTCGACGAACTGCACCGGCTGATGACCGAGGAGCGGGTCGGCAGACCGGTGCCGATCACCGTGCTGCGGCTGTCGCAAAAGCTGGATATCACCGTCACCCCGCGCGAATCGCCGCCGCGCCCGGCTCCTTAATATTTCGCTAAACCAGAAAAGACCCCGTGGCCGGGCTCGACCCGGCCACCCACACGGTTGACGGAGATGCCACCCAGTGTGGGAAGGACGCTTTCCGCTGGACCCGTCTCAAATGAGATTGCCGGAATGAGAGGCGGCTGGGTCTACATCATGACCAATCGCCCGAACGGCACCCTGTATGTTGGCACGACGACGGATCTCGCCAGGCAGGCCTTGGGAGCATCGAACCGGCGTCGCCGACAGCTTCACGAAGCGATACGGTCTCGGTCGGCTCCTATGTGCCAAGAGGCACGAAGACATACTCACGGCGAAACAACGCGAGCGGAACATCAAGCATTGGTCACGCGCCTGGAAGATTGAGTTGATCCTCAAAGACAATCCGAATTGGGAGGAGCTCCACGGTCAGCTCGCGCGAGGAGCTCGGATGGCCGGGTCAAGTCCGGCCACGGGGGTTCCATTGACCATAACGACCGCCGACGTTCCGCCTCTGGGCACGGTGGCGCCTTCGGGCAAGCCGCCGTAGGGTCTTCGGCATGCAGCAGCCGATCCGCCGCGGCGCGCGCGAGATCTACCCTAAACTGAGGTGATCCATGAGGGGACACCGCGTGCTCGCCGTGATCGCGACGAGCTTGATGCTATTTGCGACGCAGACGCTCAATGGGTGACGAGGCGGCGCTCGACGGCGGCGGCCTTGATCGCCTTTTGCAGCTTTTCGAAGGCGCGGACCTCGATCTGCCGCACCCGCTCGCGCGAGATGCCGTATTGCTGCGAGAGATCCTCGAGGGTTGTCGGGTTCTCGCGCAAGCGCCGCTCGGTCAGGATGTGGCGCTCGCGGTCGTTCAAGTGGGTCATTGCCTTTTCGAGCAGGTCGCGTCGCAGCCCTAACTCTTGCCGCTCGCCGAGCCGGGTCTCCTGGCTTTCGCTCTCATCGACCAGCCAGTCTTGCCACTCACCTTCACTGTCGCTCCTCAGCGGCGCGTTGAGGGAATGGTCGGGGCTCGCCAGGCGCCGGTTCATGCTGACGACGTCGGCTTCGGGGACGTCGAGCTCGGTGGCGATCTTCTTGAGGTTCTCGGGCGAGAGATCACCCTCCTCCATTGCCTGCAGCTGACCCTTCAGCTTGCGCAGATTGAAGAAGAGCTTTTTCTGCGCCGCCGTGGTGCCCATTTTGACAAGCGACCAGGAGTGCAGGATGTATTCCTGGATGGCGGCGCGGATCCACCACATGGCATAAGTCGCCAGCCGGAACCCGCGATCCGGGTCAAAGCGCTTGACCGCCTGCATCATGCCGACATTGCCCTCGGAGATGAGCTCGGAAAGCGGCAACCCGTAGCCGCGGTAACCCATCGCGATCTTGGCGACGAGCCGCAAATGGCTCGTCACCAGCCGGTGCGCCGCCTCCGGTTCCTCATGTTCTTTCCAGCGCTTGGCGAGCATGTACTCCTGCTCGGGCTCCAGCATCGGAAATTTGCGGATTTCCTGAAGGTACCGCGTCAGATTTCCCTCCGAGGAGAGGGAAGGTACCGAAAGGGTGGCCATTGACGATCATTGCTCCGAGTTGGTGATAGAGAAACGCTGGAGGCGGCGTGCCGATCCCTCGGCGTGAAAAGCCGGCTCCGTAACCCTACTAAAATAGTCGGACTTTGTCCAGTTTAAAGTCTCTCTAAATTAGCCCTTAGTTTATCGAGATCGGCGGGCAGCGGGCTGTCGAACACGAGATGCCCGCGCCCGGCGGGATGAGTAAAGCCGAGAAGGCGCGCATGCAGGGCCTGACGGGGAAAGACAGCGATCTCGGATCCGACCTCGCCGCCACGGGCGACGGCGCGGCCGGCGCGCGTGCCATAGAGGGGGTCACCGATCAGCGGATGGCCGTGGTGGGCGAGATGGACCCGGATCTGGTGAGTCCGGCCGGTCGCCAGACGGCATTCGACGAGTGCCGCCCGTGCTCGAAACGAATGCTCGACGCGATAGCGCGTCACCGCCGGTTTCCCGCGGCCCTCGCCGACCACGGCCATCTTCTTGCGGTTGGTGGGACTGCGGCCGATGTTGCCAACGATCTCGCCGGCGCGCGGAGCCGGCACTCCCCAGACGAAAGCGGCATAGGCGCGGTCGATCCGGCGCAAGGCAAAGTCGCGCGACAGCGCCTGATGGGCGGCCTCGGTCTTGGCGACGACCATCAACCCGCTGGTGTCCTTGTCGAGGCGATGCACAATCCCCGGCCGGCGAACCCCGCCGATTCCGGAAAGACTTGCCCCACAATGGCTGATCAGTGCGTTGACGAGAGTGCCGTCGGGGTTTCCCGGCGCAGGATGGACAACCAATCCTGCGGGCTTGTCGATGACGATCAGATATTCATCCTCGAAGCGGATCTCCAGCGGCATCGGCTGCGCGACCGGCGCCGGATCTTCATTCTCAGGGAGAATTACGACGAAATTCTGGCCGTCGCGGACCCGCTGCGCGGGATCTTGCATCGCTGTACCTGCGCATGTTACGCGACCGGATGCGATCAGCCGCTTGACCCGAGTCCGCGACAGCTCCGGGAGACGGAGCGCAAGCATGCGGTCCACACGCAGTCCGGTCTCGCCGGGGCCGGCACGGATTGTCCTCGCGGCGCGACGTGCGGCCGCAGCCTCAGTTGTCAAGCTGCTCGCCAACAGGGCCCCCGATCACACAATCTCCGCCACCTCCACCGGCCCGCCGCGATACTTTCCCAGCGTAATTGTAAGCAATGGCGCGCGGGGTCCTATAAGAACAAACCATCATTTCCGATCAATCTCGGGCTGGACGAATGCGTGCGCTCAAGACCTTGGTCGTTGTCATGGGCATTATGCTGATCGCCGGCTTTGCCGCTTTGGTCGCCGTCATCGCCGGCAGGCTCTCGCACAATAGCGCCCCGCGGTCCTTCGCCACCGCGATCGACATCCCGCGGGGCGCGCGGATCGAAGCGATGGCAACCGGGGCAGACCGCCTCGTGCTCAATGTGGCGCTGCCGGAAGGGAGCCGGCAGCTGCTCGTCATCGATTTGACGACTGGTGCTCGTCTCGGCATCGTCGAATTGCGCACGACACCCTGAAAGCCGGGGATCACCAGCCTGGCTGTGATGTCTGTGAATTGGACCATTACCCCGGGATGTCATCCAACTGTCATTTTTCCGAAATTCCCCTTGCATTCCCGCCTCATAAGCGTATTTATCGGGATCTCGACGCACTCGCACGTGCCTATGGCCCATGGTGGTTATGCAACGACGTAACGCGTCCTTTTTGGTCATCCGGCTGCGAGGCCGGTCCCGAGAGGGAGGTCGGTATGGTTGCTATCGGGCTTTGGGGGATGGTGCCCTGTCCTGACGCCAATCTTCGCGGAACGCGTCTACGCGGGCGGGGCAGCCGGGTCATCGATCCGAGCAGTTTGAGCTAAGCCACATACACTCGCCGGTACCGCCGAAAAGGCAACCCGGCGCTGTTTCGGTTCGCGTTCGGTCGGACCGAGGTCCCGTGCGCGGGGGTTATTCCCCCATCGGACGTGCGGCCTCGGGTGTCGCCCCGCAACGCGTTTGTGCTCAGCCGTCTGGCGCGAAGGATGACCCCCGACATGACCGAAAGGATCGCGCGCTTCCTTGCCGAAAATCGTCCCGAGACCCCTTGCCTCGTCGTCGACCTCGATGTGATCGCCGAGGCGTATGACGTACTGCGCTGGTATCTTCCGCTCGCGCGCATCTATTACGCGGTCAAGGCCAATCCGGCACCGCAGATCGTCGCGATGCTCGACCGCAAAGGCGCCAATTTCGATGTGGCGAGTCGTGGCGAGATCGAGCTCTGTCTCGCCAACGGCGTCGCCGCCGACCGGTTGTCCTTCGGCAACACGATAAAAAAGGAAAAGGACATCGCTTTCGCGTACCAGGCGGGGCTGCGGCTGTTCGCCTTCGACAGCGCGTTCGAGCTCGACAAGCTGGCGCGCGTAGCGCCCGGCGCTCAGGTGTTCTGCCGGATACTGGTCGCCTGCGAGGGTGCCGACTGGCCGCTGTCGCGCAAGTTCGGCTGTGCGCCTGAGATGGCCGTCGTGCTGCTGCGTCGCGCCCGCGACCTCGGGCTGGACCCCTATGGCGTCTCCTTTCATGTCGGCTCACAACAGACTGATCTTGCGCAGTGGGATGGCGCGGTCGGCCGGGCGGCGGAGATGTTTTCTTTGCTCGCCGCCGCCGATATCGAGCTGCGCATGATCAATCTCGGCGGCGGTTTCCCGGCACATTATCGCGGCGACGTGCCGGCCATCGACGGCTATGCGCGGGCGGTGATGGCGGCGATAACCCGGCATTTCGGCAACCATCTGCCGGAAATTATCGTCGAGCCCGGACGCTCGCTGGTCGGCGATGCCGGCGTCATCCAGAGCGAGGTCGTGCTGATCTCCGAGAAGGGGAGCGCCGACGACCGGCGCTGGGTCTATCTCGATGTCGGCAAGTTCAACGGCCTTGCCGAGACGATGGACGAGAGCATCAAGTACCGGATCACGACCCCCGGCCGTGCCGGCGCGTCGGGACCTGTCGTCCTTGCCGGGCCGACTTGCGACAGCGCCGACATCCTCTACGAGCGCACCGAGTACCGGCTGCCGCTCGGCCTTGAGGTCGGCGACAAGGTCGAGATTCTGTCAACCGGCGCCTATACCGCAAGCTATGCCTCGGTCGGGTTCAATGGCTTCTCGCCGATCCAGACTTACTGTATCTGACGGGAGGGTGAGAGCGCAGTGCCCGCCGAGGCGCTGACGATCTCCAGCGTCAGCTTTCGCAGCATCGCGTCGGCGAAGTCGCCGAACGTCCGCGCGGTGATGACAAAGGCAGCGGCGCCTCCAATAACATTGTTGCGGTAGTAGTCGGCGAGCCATGGCTCTTCGCTGAGGATGGCGAGCCCGTTGATGGTGATTCCCAACGCCAAGATCTTGTCGCGCGCCGTCGCCGCCGGCACGCCGAAATTGGCCATCCCATCGCCGGAGAGGTCGATGATGCGGCGCACGGCCGGCTCCGGCAGGCGGTCGAAGGCTGCCGCGGCGGCAAGCAGAGCCGGACCGATCGCGGTAAGTCCATTCGAGCTGCGCCGGCTCGCCCGCACAGCAGCGGCGAAAGCGGCGGCGCTGGTGCTGTCATTGATCCGTTGCCAATCGACGACGACGACAAGCTTGTCGGGGTCCGACCATTCGAGGACGAGCACCTCGATCCCGCCGGGAGCGCCCGCGATCGCCTCGACGAGCCGGGAATCGGCAAAGGCGCGAGCGATTCCCTCGTGCTGCAGAAAATAGGAATCCGGGGTAACGCTGGCCGAGACATCGACGGCAAGTACCAGAGCGAGTGCCGCACCCAGCGCCGGGGCCGCCTGCAGCATCACTGCGATCAGCGCGGCGATCCCGATCGCGGCCATGTGGTTAACTCTACTGCGGAGGTCCCGGCGGCGCTATAAGCAATCGTCCTGCGAGAAGGGGGAGGGATGATGAGCAGCAGAATGGTGGCCGGGATCGGCCTCGTTTTCGGGGTTGTCGCAGCGACCGCCGGCGCCGCTACCAAGCCGCCACCTGCGCAGAAAGCTCCGCCTGCTTGCGCAGCAATCGCGTTTCGTCCCGTGCCCTCGGGCATGGCTGACGGCGAGCAGCAGGCCGGAACGTACAAGTCGCGTCATGCGAGGCTCGAACTACATGCTCAGGTTAAGCAGGGCGAGGCGGTCGACTATTTTGTGATCGCCGGGGGCAAGCGTCTCGCTGCCGCGCCGGCGACCCTCCCGGAGGCAGCCGCAAGCTGTGCCGCCGCCAAGAAAATGCCTGCGCCAATATCCCCCGCGTCGTCCTGCGCGGGGCAACGTTTCACGGTGGTCATCGCACATGCCGGAAAGGACCGTTTGGCTCTGCTTTATGGGCTCGATGGAGCCAACTGGCGCTTCTGCTCGGCAGGAACCTTCTGACCTACTTCGAGCGCAGACGCTGGTTAGCGGAGCCAACCGGTCCCTCTCATCCGGAGGAGCCGAGGCATGGTTCGAGCTGGGGTAACGCTGACCGCGACAATGGCGCCCTCGATCTTTGCGCCGAGCAGCTATCGGAAGGTCAGCCCCACAAATGGGAGGTCGTCAGCAACTCGAGCACGGACGATTTCGTCGCCGACGGCTTTGAACTGAAGTCGGTCGCCTACAACACCTCGGTGCTTGGACCGCAAAGCGCTTCCCCCGGCGTCCACTATTTTCTGCAGAAGGGGCCGTACTAAATGCGGTTTGTGAGGCCTGTTCACGTCGGATGGTGCGACGATCCTACGCATCTGCTCATCGGTTGGCCACGAGGGAAGCTGGTCCGGGAATGAGGTCCGGATTTGACCCGGCAGTCCCGGCCCGGATCGGCCCGTGCGCACTCTGCCCAGGCCCAGACCTGACATCATCCGGTCAAGAACCGTGCCACGCAGAGCCGCTTGCGGCTCAGCGACGCGCCACCCTACGATCGCAACTTTCTTCCTGTGAGGGATGACGATGCCACACATCACCGCCGATGACGGCGTCCGCCTCTATTGCGAGGAGACGGGGTCAGGCGCCCCGATTGTCTTCGTCCACGAGTTTGCCGATGACCTCCGAGGCTTCGAGCCGCAGATCCGCTATTTTTCGCGGCGTTATCGCTGCATCGCCTACAACGCGCGGGGCTATCCGCCGTCCGATGTGCCGGAGGATCCGGAGCGCTACTCGCAGGACCGCGCCCGCGACGACATCCGCGCCGTGCTGGACGCGCTCGGGATCGCCAAGGCACACGTCGTCGGCCTCTCGATGGGCGGTTTTGCTACGCTGCATTTTGGCTTGACCTATCCCGAGAGGGCGCTGTCGCTGGTCGTCGCCGGATGCGGCTATGGCGCCGAGCCGGGCAAGCGGCAACAGTTCCACGACGAGACCGCCAAGACCGCGGCACTGATCGAGACTGCGGGGATGAAGGTCGCCTCGGAGACCTACGCGAGCGGCCCGAGCCGGGTGCAGTTCCAGAACAAGGATCCGCGCGGCTGGGCCGAGTTTGCGGCCCACCTCGCCGAGCATTCGACTGCCGGCTCGGCAAAGACGATGCGCGGCGTGCAGGCGCGCCGGCCCTCCTTGTGGGATCTCACCGAGCGCATGCGCAACCTCGAGGTCCCGACCTTGATCATGTCCGGCGACGAGGACGACCCTTGCCTCGAACCTGGCCTGTTGATGAAGCGCACGATCCCGACCGCGGCACTCGTGGTGTTTCCCAACACAGGGCACGCGGTCAACCTAGAAGAGCCCGAATTGTTCAACCGCGGCTGTGCCGAGTTTTTTCATCAAGTCGAGAGCGGCCGCTGGCCGCGCCGCGACCCACGCTCGGTCACCGGCTCGATCCTCGGCGTGCGGTGAGTCCAAGGTGCTGGAATCGAGGCCGGAATTCACGATCGGCATCGAAGAGGAATACTTCCTCGTCGATCGCAACACGCGCGATGCCGTCACCGATCCGCCTCCGGCCATGCTGGAGGAATGCGAGACGTTGCTGGCCGGCCAGGTCAGCCCGGAGTTTTTGCGCTCGCAGATCGAGGTCGGCACCCGGGTTTGCGCCACCCTCGGCGAGGCTCGCGCCGATTTGCGGCGGCTGCGTGCGACGGTAGCCGGATCGGCCGCCCGTTATGGTTTGGCGCCGATCGCGGCGGCAACGCATCCTTTTGCCCGCTGGGGCGCGCAAAAGACGACGGAGCGCAGCCGCTATGCCAGTTTGCGCGATGACCTGCAGGGGGTGGGGCAGCGCTTGGCGATTTGCGGCTTGCATGTCCATGTCGGCATCCCCGAGGACGAACTGCGCATCGACCTACTGAACCAGGCCTCCTATTTCCTGCCTCACCTCTTGGCATTGTCGACCTCTTCGCCCTTCTGGCAGGGCGAGAACACCGGTCTCAAATCATACCGGCTCGCGGTCTTCGACGAGCTGCCGCGCACCGGCACCCCCGAACGCTTCGCCAGCTGGGGCGAGTACCGGCGGCATGTCGACATCCTGGTCGGTGCCGGATTGATCGAGGACGCCACCAAACTGTGGTGGGATCTGCGGCCGAGCGACCGCTTCCCGACGCTCGAGATGCGCATCACCGACAGCTGCACGACACTCGAAGAACTCGTTGTCGATTGCGGCACTCTTCCGTTGCCTCTTACGCATGCTGTGGCGGCTCAAGCGCGAGAACCAGCGCTGGCGTATCTATGCGCGCATGCTGATCGACGAGAACCGCTGGCGGGCGCAACGCTACGGCACCGACCAGGGCCTCGTCGATTTTGGCCGCGGTGCAATCTTTCCCTACGCCGAGCTCCTCGACGAAATGATCGCTCTCGTGGATCAGGACGCCCGTCACTTCGGCTGCCTCGACGAGGTAACGCATGCCCGCGAGATCCTCGCCCGCGGGACCAGCGCGCATCGCCAGCTGACGGTCTTCGAGCGTGCCCTTTCCGACGGAGCGACACACGCCGATGCCCTCGCCTCCGTCGTCGACTGGCTGATCGCGGAGACCGCGCGAGGACTTTAGAGCGGAGGCTCGCGCCTTAGGAAAATTCGGCACTCGCTCACTAACTGTTAAGCAGTTGCGCGGTTTCGTGCCTGACACGCCAACCTGTCGGCGCATCTGTTATGCCGCACAAAGATCTTTCGAATTTGCAGCGCGAACGGCGCCAATCGGAACGCGCGGTCGATTATTGGGAGCAGAAGGCGAGGGAATTCAACTCTCGGCCTACGCTGACTCAGCTTGACCCGTGCCAGACGAGCGGTGCCGCCGAGTGGGACTATCGGTTTATCATTGCTCCCGACCGGCTCGCCGAGGTCTCGACCTTCCTGATGTGTGGATCAAACGTAGCTCGACTGCTCGAGCTTTCGGAGGATCCCCTCAAATATTCGGTGATGTTCCGCCAAATACCGAAGAGGTTTTGGGAGTTGTTTGCCCAGGGTTGTGTCCGTGCTGTCGCCTCGGCTTGCCCGGCGCGTATGGCGGGCGAAATCAAGCGCGAAGATGGGCGGCGGGAGCTGTATCGCACGGTGTTCCTGCCGGTCGGCGCGAATCTGGTTTTCGGCTCCTTCAGCAGCATCGTGCGGGAGCCGCAGAGCCGAGCGTTACGGCGACCGGAGGATCGGTTCGTACATGAGATGGCGGCCGTCATCGACGAAATTGAACGGACCGGGATCGTCGCGCCGCGGAAGATCGCCGCTGCGCTCAATGAGCGCGGCATTCTTACCGCACGCGGCCGGAGCTGGACTGCGGCGACGGTTCGCAACCTAAGGCTGCGCGCGGCCGAATAACGGGGTTAGCGGCCTTAGAGCGGCGAGCCCGGTGGGAAGGCGGGCCGGCGTTTTTCGAGATGCGAGGCGAGGCCCTCTTTGACCTCGGGTCCGCTGAAGCCGAGCATCTCCAGCGCCAGCGAGGTGTCGAAGGTCGGCCCCATCGCGCGCAGCCAGTTGTTGAGCGCGTATTTGGTCCAGCGGATAGCACTCTGCGCACCCTCGGCCAGCCGGCCGGCAATCTCAACGGCTTTGGCATCGAGCTCGGCATCCTCGACGGCGAGCGAGACGAGCCCGATGCGCTCGGCTTCTTCGCCCAGTACCTCCTCGCACAGCAGCAGGTAATATTTGGCCTTGGCGAGCCCGCAGAGCAGCGGCCAGACGATCGCCGCATGGTCGCCGGCGGCGACACCCAGCCGGGTGTGGCCGTCGATGATGCGGCAGTCCTTGGTCGCGATCGACACATCGGCCAAGACGCCGCAGACGAGGCCGGCGCCGACCGCCACCCCGCGCATCGCGCTGACCACCGGTTTGCTGCAATTGATGACGTTGTAGACGATGTCGCGCGCCTCCTTCCACTGGCGGGCACGTGCCGCGAAATCCTCGATGTTCTGCCGAATGATCGAGAAATCCCCGCCGGCCGAAAAGATCCGGCCGGCGCCGGTGATGATCGCGGCATTGACGCTCGAATCCCGGTCGACGTCGCGCCAGATCTCGGCGAGCTCGCGATGCAGCGCCTCGTCGGTCGTGTTCATCCGCCCGTTCTCCATCGTGATGCGGAGAACTTTTTCGTGCGGACGATCGAATCTGAGCCGCGTATAGCGGGCATAGGGATCGGTTATCGGAGCCTTGGCATCGGGCATGGCGATCGCTCCTCGCTTTGGCGGTAAACGCAGGGTCGAGGATTTGCTAGGATAAGACAAGGAGTGGCGGTCCGCCGGGTCGAGTCGATGCAGAGAAATTCTTTGGAGATCCGTCCGATTGCCGGGGCGCTCGGGGCCGAGATCGCCGGCATCGATCTTTCCGAGGGTCTCGACGATGGTACGGTCGCAGCGGTCCGACGTGCTTGGCTCGACCATCTGGTGATCTTCTTTCGCGGCCAGGAATTGCCGCCCGCGCGCTTTCTCGCCTTCGCCCGGCGTTTCGGCGAGGCCGTCGAATACCCGTTCATCAATGGGATCGAGGGCTTTCCCTTGATCACCCCGGTCGTCAAACTGGAGCACGAGCGTGTCAATTTCGGCGGGCTCTGGCACACCGACACCGCCTATCTCGAGCACCCGCCGATGGGCACGATGCTGGTCGCCGCGAGGTGCCGCCCTTCGGCGGCGATACGCTCTTCGCCAACATGTATCTCGCCTACGAGACCTTGTCGCCGGGCATGCAGCGGATGCTCGACGGGCTCGTGGCGGTAAACTCCTCGGCCAAGGCCGATGTCACCAAGACGCGCGAGGACCGTATTCGCAACGGTGCGAGGGCCGATGCCCAGCACGAATACGAGGCCCTGCACCCGGTCGTGCGCACCCATCCTGAGACCGGCAGGAAGGCGCTCTACCTCAATCCCGGCCACACGGTGCGCTTCAGGGACATGAGCGAGCCGGAGAGCGCCCCGCTGCTGCAATATCTGTTCACCCATCAGCAGCGCCCGGAATTCACCTGCCGCTTCCGCTGGGAGGTCGGCTCGCTCGCTTTCTGGGACAATCGCTGCGCCCAGCACAACCCGATCAACGATTATCACGGCGGCCGCCGCGTCATGCATCGCGTGACCCTCGCCGGCGACGAGCCCCACTGAGAATGGGCGGCAGCTGAGGCCCATCCGGTCGCTCGCCGGGACTGCAATCATAATTTGTGTCGCCGATTACGCCCCCGCTGCACCTGCAGCGGGTCTGCAGCGGAAGATCGCGTATGGGTTGCATTCCTGTCTGCAGCCCATCGGCGCGTTCGCCGCTTGACCAAAATTCGCTCCCCGTAGTCGCAACCGGGTCGAAGTATGCAGCGCGAATAAGGCAATTCCGTGATGCGGATTGCGCACTAGGACGATCCGAAGCGCCCCACACACCCCCTGACGCGCCTCCCAGCCTTCCCCGCGGCGGGAGGTTGGGGTGGGCAACTCCATTGAGGCAATCGCGCCCGGCAGAAATAGTCGGTATGGTTTACTCGGCGCGGGGGTCGCGCGGGGAGGCAAGCGTGGAAATCGCAGCCTGGCTCCACAGCCTCGGGATGCAGCAATACGAAGCGGCGTTTCGCGACAACGCGATCGACGCCGCGGTATTGCCGGAGCTGACCGCCGACGACCTCAAGGATCTCGGTATTAGCCTTGTCGGGCATCGCCGCAAAATGCTGGCTGCGATTGCGGCGTTGCGCAACGATCTCAATCCCAAACCGGAGCCGGTAGCGGCCGCCACAACGGCCGAGCGTCGGCAACTGACGGTGATGTTTTGCGACCTCGTCGGCTCGACCGCCCTCTCGGCGCGGCTCGATCCCGAGGATCTGCGTGAGATCATCGCCGCCTATCACCGCGCTGTCGGCGAAATAATCGCCGAATCCGACGGCTTTGTCTCCAGGTACATGGGCGACGGCGTCTTGGTCTATTTCGGTTTCCCGCAAGCGCACGAGGACGACGCCGAGCGGGCGGTACGGGCCGGGCTGGCCTGCATCGAGGCCGTCCGCCGCCTCGACGTCAAATCGGTCAAGCTGCAAACCCGCGTCGGGATCGCCACCGGGTTGGTGGTCGTCGGCGATCTGATCGGCGAAGGGTCGGCTCAGGAGCAATCGGTTGTCGGAGAAACGCCGAACCTAGCCGCCCGGCTGCAAGCCCTGGCCGAGCCCGAGATGGTCGTGATCGCCGCCGGCACACGCCGGTTGCTCGGCAATCTCTTCGAGTACCGCGATCTGGGCATCGTCGAAGTGAAAGGCATCGCCAGGCCGGTGTCGGCTTGGCAGGTATTGCGTCCCAGCACCGTCACGAGCCGGTTTGAAGCGTTGCGGGGCTCGACGCTGACCCCGCTGATAGGCCGCGACGAGGAAATCGAGCTGCTCCTGCGGCGCTGGGCGCGCGCCAAAGAGGGCGATGGCCAAATCATCCTGGTGTCTGGCGAGGCCGGCATTGGTAAGTCGCGCATTGCCGCGGCATTATACGAACTTCTCGGCGCTGAGCCGGCTAGCCGCCTGCGATATTTCTGCTCGCCCTATTACCAGCACAGTGCACTGTTCCCCTTTGTCGACCAGCTCGGTCGAGCGGCGGGGTTCGCGAGCGACGACCCGCCTCCCGTGAGATTGGACAAGCTCGAGGCCCTACTCGCCCGTGCCGAGACGCTCGACGAGGATGTGGCATTCCTCGCCGATTTGCTGTCATTGCCGGCTTCTGAGCGTAACCCGCTGCCCAACCTCAGTCCGCAACGAAAAAAAGAGCGGACACTGGAAGCGCTGACGCGGCAGCTCGAATGTCTGGCGCGCCGGCAACCAGTGCTCATGGTGTTCGAGGACGCGCATTGGATGGACCCGACCTCACGCGAGTTACTTGAACTTACCGCCGAACGCGTCCGTAGCCTACCGGTACTGCTCGTCGTTACGTTCCGCCCCGAATTTCTACCGCCCTGGACCGGCCAGCCGCAGGTGACGGCGCTGACGCTCAATCGCCTGGATCGGGCTGACCGGACAGCGTTGGTTAGGCATATCGCCGCCGGCAAGGCGTTGCCCGATGAGGTCGTTGACCAGATCGTCGATCGCACAGACGGCGTGCCGCTCTTTGTCGAGGAATTGACTAAGAGCGTCTTGGAGAGCGGTCTGCTGCGCGAGGAAGGAGATCGCTACACACTCGACCGTGCGCTGCCGCCATTCGCGATCCCGACGAGTTTGCATGACTCACTGATGGCGCGGCTCGACCGCTTGGCGTCGGTGCGGCTGGTGGCACAGATCGGCGCGGCGATTGGACGCGAGTTTTCCTACGAGTTGTTGCGCGCTGTCTCCCACCTTTCCGAAAGGGAGCTGGAAGCGGCGCTCGTCCGCCTCGTCGCTTCGGAGCTAGTCTTCCAACGCGGCGCACCGCCGGAAGCGGTCTACACGTTTAAGCACGCGCTGGTGCAGGACGCGGCACATGGGAGCCTGCTTCGCAGCTCGCGGCAGCAACTGCACGCGCAAATAGCCGACGCGCTCGAAACCCATTTTCCAGAGTTGATGGAGAGCCAGCCCGAACTCTTCGCGCGCCATTACACTGAGGCCGGGCTCGTAGAAAGATCGGTCGAGTACTGGGGCCGGGCCGGTCGCAGGTCAGCTGCGCGGTCGGCGATGGCGGAAGCGGTTGCGCAATTGCAAAAGGGGCTGGACCAGCTCGCGCTGCTACCTGACAGCCGCCAGCGCCAGCAGCAAGAGCTGGAGTTTTGGAGCGCTTTGGGCGCGGCGTTTCGATTTGCCAAAGGTCAGGCGACGCCGGAAATGGGCCACGCCTTCGCCCGAGCACGAACACTCTGGGAGCAACTCGGTTCTCCCTCTCAGTTCCTACACATTCCCTATGGCCAGTCTCTCCATCACACATTCCTCGGCGAATGCGGTTTGGCGCAGCGGCTGGACGAGGACTTGCTGCGCCTGAGCCGCGAGCGCGGCAATTCCGCCGGGATAGTGCTGGGTCACGACTGCTCCGGTCGAGACCTGTTGATCGCGGGCGACTTTGCGTCGTCCCGGTCGCATTTTGAAGAGGTGCTTGCGCTTTATGATCCGATTTCCCACGGTTCGCTTCTCCACCAGACCGGAAGCGACCCCAGGGCGGTGTCACAGGGGTATTTGGGTATTGCGCTTTTTTGTCTCGGCTTTCCGGAGCAAGCATTGGCGCGGAGTAACACGGCAATCGCCGAGGCGCTGGCTCATCCGCCGACTTTGACAGTGAGCTTGGCGCAGAGCGCCCGCCTGCTTTCCCTTACCGGAGACAACGCGGCCTTGGATGAACGGGCGACCCAGCTGATTGCGGTGGCGACCGAGCAAGGCTTTCCGCTCTACCGGGTGCTTGGGACGATCTATCGCGGGTGGGTAAAGGTTAACACCGGCGATCTGCCAGCGGGCATATCGCTGCTACGCAGCGGTTCGAACGCATATCGCGCCACGGGTGCGCAAACTCGAATTTGCTACCATGCCGCCCTCCTCGCAAGGGCTTGTGAGATCGAAGGGCAGGTCGAAGAGGCGTTGGATCACCTCGACGATGCCTTGCAGCTCGCTGAAGCCATTGGCGAGCGCTGGTTCATGGCGGAGGTCTATCGGAACAAGGGCGAGCTGATGATCGGGCAGGGCGATCGCGGGGCCGCCGAGGAGTTCTATCGCAAGGCTCTGGAGATCGCCGAGAAACAAGAAGCGAAGCTTTGGAAATTGCGGGCCGCCACCAGTTTGGCCCGCCTTTATTGCGATCGGGGCCATCGCTCCGAAGCGCACGATCTTCTTGCGCCGGTCTATGCCTGGTTCACGGAAGGGTTTGATACACTCGACCTCAGAGGCGCGAAGGCGTTGCTCGACGATCTGGGCTAAGTCCGCCGGACAGCCAAGCACCTCGCCGCGCATGAGCCCCGCCCGTCTGAACGCCTGCGCGGCAGCACAACCACCGGTCAAAGGGACTTGTCAGGAATGCAATAGCCGCTAGAGTACGACACTCTCCCTGGTGCCGGCTGCAAGTCGGAGCGAGCTCAATAGCATCGGAGGAAACGATGGGAATTGTATACAGCCTGGTCAACACCCGGGTTACCGTTAAAAGGGAAACGCTCGAACAAATCGCCGACCTTTTGAACATTACCACAAAGACTGACCGGGATCGTATCCTCAGGGACGGGGTCGTTATTGTTAAGGCGCCGTCGCCGCCAACTGGTGATGGGCCGCGACCGGCGCGTGCCAGAACCAGTCGCTCATCGACGGAGAGTAGTGCCCCATCGACGAGAAGCAGGACCAGCCGCCGACAAACATGACGGGGGGAAGGCTTCCTGCCGATGTTAAGCGTACCTCCGCGTTGCGACGTGTACCGCTCATAGAGCAGATTCGCTTGCGATCGGAACCGGGTAACGAGGGCGACTTGTGCGCCTTCGAGTTACCGTCCGACTCCGTTCCGATCACGGTGGAGTCGCCGAGCGGCCGCATGATGGTGATTGCACCCGGCGACATTTTTCTTTCGACGCCTGGTTATCTTCAAACGAGACGGTTGGCGGTCGGCGGCATTCCCGCCGGCGGCCTCGTACCAGGCGGCGACTACTGGGTGCTCTATTATTCCGGAGTGGTTGGCGAACTGATCAGCTGCTATTCGGCTTCGGAAATGGTGTACCTCGGGCGCGTACGCTATCTCGGGGTGGTATGCGGGCGCCGTGGCCGGCCGCTGAACATTCGGCAATTCTCGGTGACGGACGTCAGCGGAACAGATCATAACGCGCCTGTATATCTGATACTCGGGACCTCATCGGAGGTCGGCAAGACTACCGCCGGGGTCGCCGTGTTGCGCGCGCTTCGCATGCAGGGCCATACGACGGTGGTCGCTCTGAAGGCAACCGGCACGCCATCGATCGGGGAGATCGCGCAATACCAGGATTTCGGAGCCTCGCAGGCTTTCGACTGCATCGATTTCGGCCTTCCGACAACTTTTCCGCCCGGTCGCCGAGGGATCGACAATCTCCTCGGGAGCATGCTTGATTTCTGCTTCTCGCTGCCGGCTGACGCCGTGGTCGTGGAATGCGCCGGTGATCCAGTCTCTGCCAGTGCGCCCGAACTCCTTGCCTGTCTGAAAGCGCGCCGCTCCGATCTCAAGATCGTCCTCGCCGCGGCAGACGCGCTCGGCGCGCTGGGCGCGAAACACGCGCTTGCGGAAATAGGACTTAAAATCAGCCTGATAACGGGGCCCTGCACGGATACATCCGTCCTGCGCGAACGAACCGAGGCGCTGTGCGGCATCCCCGCGCGAAACCTGTTCCGCAGCTCAGACGAGGGATCGCAATCGCCTCGCTAGGCGTCGCCGCGCTGGGTGACCCTAAATTAGGAGCGGGGGGTCCGAGTAACGTCAGCCGCGGCTCGTTCAACCAATAAGGTTTCGATACGGTTGATCGACGAGAGGCGAAAGCCCTGTCGACGAACTGGGGAGGGAGACATGAACTCGTTCGACGGAATGTGTGCGCTGGTCACCGGCTGGGCATCGGGGCTTGGTGCGGCGACGGCGGTGGCACTCGCCCGTGGCGGGGAGCGGGTGGTCGTCAATTACCGCGCGAGCCTGCGGGAGGCGGAGGAGACGGCCGATCTTTGCCGCACCGTGAACACGACGGTGAAGGTCGTTCAGGCCGATGTCGCAATCGATGCCGATTGTCGCAAACTCGCGGCCGCGGCCTCCGATTGGGGCCGCCTCGATGCGTTGGTGAACAACGCCAGTGCGACCAAGCATGTCGCGAACCCTGCCGATCTCGAGGCCCTCTCGGCGGAGGACTTCCATAGGCTCTACGCCGTCAACACGATCGGACCGTTTCAGATGATCCGCGCGGCGCGTTCCTTGCTCGAGGCTGGCGCGGGCCGCCGAGCGTGCCTCCTCGGTGGTCAATGTTTCGACGATCAGCGCGCTCAACGGAGCCGGCTCGTCGATCGCCTATGCGGCGAGCAAAGCGGCTCTCAACACGTTGACGCTCGGGCTGGCACGGCTGCTGGCCCGCTCATTCGCGTGAACGCCGTCTGCCCCGGCTATTTTGCCCCGGCTATATGGATACGCCGTGGTGGCCGAAAGGCGTGGGTCAGGAAGCGGCCGACAAGCTGCGCTAGGTCGTCAGGGCGGCGTCCCGCTACGCGTCGCCTCGTGACCGGAGGGACGTCGCCGAGGTCGTGACGTTTCTCGCCGGCCCGGCATCGCGTCACATGACGGGGTCGATCGTGCCGGTCGACGCCGGGTTCCTGCTGTCGGTCGCAATCACCCCGTCGGACGCCCGACGCTGACTATTTTGTAGTGTGAGCCTGGTGCCCGCGGGGGTGGGGCGCTGGGCTTTGCCCGTACTCTCCCCGTATGCCCTGCGGAAGGGGACAGACCTCAATTTAGAGGGAGATTGCCACCGCCGCGGCGACGGCGACAGCGATCCCGAGGCCGAAACCGCCGTGACAGTCGTCGTGACAGCCGCGGTCGCAGCCGCCGCCGGCGACTTCGTCAAGCTCGGCTTCGGTCAGTTCTACCGGTTCACGAAGCATATCTTCCATCGATTTTCTCCTCTGGTGAAGCGTAACGTCACCGTCATCACAGCGACATTGCACGAATCAAATATAATGAGGCTTGGCTGTGACAATATTGGGATATGCGGTCGAGTTTCAGAACGGGTATATTATTCTACTTACCGACGATTTTACGGTGCTCCGGAAAACCGGGACCACCGGATCATGCGTCCGCAGCCGGCCGAGCAATCGTGCCGGCTGGCGGGGTGCTGGCGATTTGCGATTGACTAACCAGATACGGCGAGGGTCGCAGCCGGAGGGGGCGCGCGTGGATATCACAGCCTGGCTCCACAGCCTCGGGATGCAGCAATACAAAGCGGCGTTTCGCGACAACGCCGTCGACGCTGCGGTCTTGCCGGAGCTGACCGCCGACGATCTCAAGGACCTCGGTGTAAGCCTCGTCGGACACCGCCGAAAACTGCTCGCGGCGATCGCTGCGTTGCGCCGTGATGCCGCACCAGACCCGGCAGCGCTCGCCTCGGCCGCGGAGCGTCGGCAGTTGACGGTAATGTTCTGTGACCTGGTCGGCTCCACGGAACTTGCGGCGCGGCTCGACCCTGAGGACTTCCGCGAGGTCATCGCCGCGTATCACCAACGCGTCACCGACGCCGTTCTTCAGTTTGATGGCTTTGTCGCAAAGTATATGGGCGACGGCGTTCTGGCTTATTTCGGCTACCCGCGAGCCCATGAGGATGACGCCGAGCGGGCGGTGCGGGCGGGACTGGGCGCCATCGAGACTGTGGGCGGTCGCGATGTCAAATCAGCCAAGCTGCGCGCACGCATAGGGATTGCCACGGGGATCGTGGTCGTCGGCGATTTGATCGGCGAAGGATCGGCCCAGGAGCAGTCGGTCGTCGGCGAGACGCCGAACCTCGCCGCCCGGCTGCAAGCGCTGGCCGAGCCCGACACCGTCGTCATTGCGGCGAGCACGCGCCGTCTGGTGGGGGATCTCTTCGAATACGAGAGCCTTGGGGAGCTCGAGGTCAAGGGGCTTGCCGGGCCGCTCACGGCTTGGCAGGTGCTCCGCCCGAGCGGGCTCGCGAGCCGTTTCGAGGCATTGCGCGGCTCGACATTGACGCCGCTGGTCGGCCGCGATGAAGAGATCGACTTGCTATTGCTCCGCTGGGCGCAAGCGAAGGCAGGAGAGGGTCAAGTCGTGCTCGTTTGCGGCGAACCCGGCCTTGGCAAGTCGCGCGTCACGGCGACATTGGGTGAACGCCTGCATGCCGAGCCGCATCTCCGCCAGCGGTATTTCTGCTCGGTCTACCGCCAGCACAGTGCGCTGTTCCCGGTTATCGACCAAATCGGACGGATCGCCGGGTTTGCGCCGGCCGATCTGCCCCTTTCCAAGCTCGCCAAGCTTGAGGCGTTGCTGGCCCGCGGATCATTGCCGGAAGAAGATGTGGCATTACTCGCCGATCTACTGTCACTGCCGGTTGCGCACCGCCACCCTCTGCCGAACCTCAGTCCGCAACGCAAGAAGGAACGGACATTGGAGGCGGTGATCCGCTGGCTAGAGGGCCTGGCGCAAAGGCGGCCCGTCGTGATTATTTTCGAGGACGCCCATTGGATTGATCCGACCTCGCTCGAATTGCTCAATCTCGCCGTCGAGCGAATCCACAAATTGCCGGTGCTATTGATCGTCACGTTCCGCCCCGAGTTTGAGTTCTCCTGGTCCGGCCAACCGCATGTGACGACGCTGGCGCTCAATCGCCTGGATCGGCGCGACCGGATCGCTCTGGTGACCCTGATCGCCGATGGCAAGGTATTGCCCGATGACGTCGTCACCCAGATCGTCGAGCGCACTGACGGGGTGCCGTTATTCGTCGAGGAACTGACAAAGAGTGTCCTGGAGAGCGGGCTGCTGCGCGAGGAAGACGGTCACTACGTTCTCGACGGCCCTTTGCCGCCGTTAGCGATCCCGACCACACTTCGCGACTCGCTGACGGCGCGGCTAGACCGTTTGGCTTCGGTGCGGTATCTGGCGCAGATCGGTGCAGCGTTCGGCCGTTGGTTTCGCTACACATTGCTGCGGGCGGTTGCCGGGCTTCCCGAGCACGACTTGCAAGCCTCTCTGTCCCGCCTGGTCGCTTCCGAGCTGGTATTTCAAACTGGCACACCCCCTGATGCGATCTACACTTTCAAGCACGCGCTGGTGCAGGACGCCGCCTACGGCAGTCTACTGAGGAGCACCCGGCAGGAATTGCACGAACGGATAGCCGCGGCGCTGGAGGCTCAATTTCCGGAGATGATGGACGACCAGCCCGAGCTCTTTGCGCGTCACTACACCGAAGCAGGGCTCGTCGAAAAATCAGTTCTCTTTTGGACCAAGGCTGCTCAAAGGTCAGTCGCACGCTCGGCAATGGCGGAGGCGGGCGCGCAGTTTCAAAAGGGGTTGGACCAGCTTGCGTTGTTATCCGACGATTCCGCCCGTCAGCGACGGGAGCTCGAGTTGCGCAGTTCGCTGGGCGCGGTCTTGATCACCGTCAAGGGCTTCGCGGCGCCGGAGACAGGCCAGGCCTACGCTCGTGCACGCGAGCTTTGGGAGCAGCTGGGTTCGCCCTCGGAATTGGTTCATATCCCCTTCGGGCAGTCCTTCCACCATGTGTACCGCGGCGAGCTCGATCTGGCCCGGTCATTGGCCGAGGATTTGCTGCGTCTGAGCCGTCAGCGTAACGACGCTGCCGGACTGGTTCTGGGTTACCTGGCCTCCGGGCGAGCGCTGATGTTCGCCGGCAGGTTCGCGCCGTCACGATCGGATCTAGAAGAGATGCTTGTGCTTCACGATCCGACCGTTCACCACTCGCTAGTCCAGGATGCTGCGGTTCATCCCCAGGTGGGATCGCTAGCCCATCTGGGGATCGTCCTCTTTTGCCTGGGCTTTCCCGACCAGGCATTGGCAAGCAGCACCGCAGCAATCGCGGAAGCTCGAAGGCTGGCTCTTCCAGCATCTTTGGTGTCGAGCCTGTCACTCGGTGCGATATTGCTGTCCTTCATTGGAGACGACGAAACGCTGGATTGCTGGGCGACCCAGCTGATTGAGATCGCGACCGAGCAGGGTTTCCCCGCCTGGCGTGCGGCGGGCACGATCTACCGCGGATGGGTCAAAACAAAAAATGGCGATGTGGTCGAAGGGATATCTCTCCTGCGCAAAGGTTCGACGGCTTATCGCGCCACCGGGGCAGAAGGCGCGATGTCCCATTTTATCACCTTCCTGGCCAGGGCATACGGGATAGCCGGGCAAGTCGACGAGGGCTTGGCGCTGCTCGATGATGCTCTGCAGCTCACTGCAAGAACCGGGGAGCGCTGGGTCGAGGCGGAGTTAAATCGGCACAAAGGCAAGCTGCTGCGGCAGCAGGGGCGTTTTGAAGCCGCCGAGGAACTTTATCGTACCGCCTTGAGCATCGCCCAGGAGCAGGAGGCCAAGCTCTGGGAATTGCGCGCCGTAATTAGCCTTGCCCGGCTGCGCCGCTATCAGGGTTACCACACCGAAGCGGGCGAACTTCTCGCACCAGTCTATGGCTGGTTCACCGAAGGCTTCGACATACAAGACCTAAAAGAGGCGAAAGCGTTGCTCGACGAACTGGAGAGGGAAGCGTGAACTCGTTCGACTAGGTCGGCGACCGGGCTCGGTGCAGCGACGGCCATCGCCCTCGCCGGCTCGGAGATGATTGACAGAGACCGCATAAAATGCTATATTGGCAATAACTAATTGTTGGCCGCTGTTATTTCCGTCTGGATGCGCCAAAAATCGAGGATTCCTGCGGGTGAGGAGTCACCGTCGCTGTTAATTTCCTGTAAATAACAGCCAAAACAGCGAGACCGTGCAGAAGGGCGGAGCCCTGGCCTTTCGCCCGGCCTTGCCCTACTCTCCCGCGCGGGCCTGCGGCCAGAGGAGTGAGAGGTCATGCCAGCGCGGACGGGACGGCAATACCTCAACGGGTTGCGCGAGCAGGAGCGCGAGGTCTGGCTCGCCGGCGAGCGGGTCAAGGACGTCACGACCCATCCGGGGCTCGCGAACGGCGCGCGCGCGATCGCCTCGCTCTATGACATGCAGGCCGACCCCAAATTGCGCGACGAGATGACCTACGTCTCGCCGAGCTCGGGCGACCGCGTTGGCCTCTCCTTCATCATTCCGCGCACCCGCGAGGACCTCGAAAGGCGCCGCGTCATGATGCTCAACTGGGCGCGCACGACTTGCGGCATGATGGGGCGCTCCCCCGATTTCATGAACGTCACCTACGCCGCCTGGGCCGGAGCCGCCGATTACTTCGCCCAGGGGCTGGGGCGACCCGAATTCGCCGACAACATGCGGAATTACTACGAATACATCCGCGAGAACGACCTGACCCTGACCCACTCGCTGATCAATTTGCAGCGCAGCCGCACCGTCTCGGGCATCTTCAACCTCGAAGAGGGGACGGCCCTACAGGTCGTGCGCGAGACCGACGCCGGCATTGTCGTGCGCGGCGCCCGGATCCTGGCAACCTTGGGGCCGCTCGCCGACGAGATCGGCGTCTATTCGCCGCGCATGGCGCGCCACGCCGAGACCCACAGCCCGTTTGCGGTCAGCTTTGCGATCCCGTGCGGCACGCCCGGTCTCCGGTTTCTTTGCCGCGAGAGCTTCGATCTCGGCCGCTCGCATTTCGACCACCCGCTCGGCTCGCGCTTCGAGGAGATGGACTGCGTCGTCTTCTTTGATGACGTGAAGGTGCCGTGGGAGCGGGTGTTTCTGCTGGGCGACGTCGATCTGCTCAACCGCACCGCCACGGTGACCCACTCGACCGCGCACTCGGCGCATCAGGGTGCGGTCAAGAACCTCGCCAAAGCCGAGTTCGTGCTCGGCGTGGCATTGCTGATGACGCAGGCGCTCGGCAATGCGCATCTGCCGCATGTCGAAGAGCGCGTCGGCGAGTTGATGCTGATCACCCAGCTGACGCGGGCCTGCATGCGCGCCGCCGAGGCCGACGCTCAGCTCGACGAATGGGGCGTCATGTGCCCCGAGCCGTTGATGGTCGAGAGCCCGCGCAATCTCTTCATGACCGCCTATCCAAAGATGGTCGAGATCCTGCAACTGTTGGGATCGAGCAGCTTTATGCTGACCCCGACGGAAGCCGATTTTAAGGGGCCGCTCGCCGACCACATCGAGCAATATCTGGCGACCGACAACATGGACGCGCGCGATCGCGTCAAGCTCTTCCGTCTGGCCTGGGACATCGCCGGCAATGCCTTCGGCAGCCGCCAGGTGCTGTACGAGCGGTTCTTCGCCAGCGACCCGCTGACCCGGGCGCGCGCGATCGCGTCGATCTACCCGAAGAAGGAGGTCATGGACCGTGTTCTCGACTTCCTCGCGCGCGACGACGATGCCTTCTAACGGCAGAGTGATATGACCGATCGCGACGACCGCATCACCCGCGCGCTCTTGAAGCAGGAGATCGAGGACTTTCTTTATCGCGAAGCCGACCTCCTGGACGAGCGGCAATATGACGAATGGCTGGCGCTGCTTGCCGAGGATGTCCGCTACTGGATGCCGATGCGACGCAACGTCAAACTCGATGACCGCGAGCGCGAGTTCACCCGCGAAGGGCGCGACATCAGCTGGTTCGACGAGGGCAAGGAGACCCTGACCCGCCGGGTGAGGCAGATCCAGACCGGCATCCATTGGGCCGAGGAGCCGGTCTCGCGCATATCGCACCTGCTCTCGAACATCCAGCTGGTCGAGGTCAATCCGTCGTCGGCCGAACCGGCCGAGGTGTCGGTCCGATGCCGCTTCCTGGTCTACCGCAACCGGGTCGAGACCGAGACCGACATTCTGGTCGGCAAGCGCGAGGATCTGCTGCGGCGCGACGGAGCGGAGTGGCGGATCGCCCGCCGCAAGATCCTGCTCGACCAGAATGTCCTGCTGAGCAAGAACCTGACCTTTTTCTTTTAGGATTGCACAATGAGACAGTAAGGCAGTGAGATAGGAAATTCGTCACCCCCGCGCAAGCGGGGGTCCAACGCAACCTGGGCAACCTTTGCGCCCTGGATTTCCCGCTTTCGCGGGAATGACGTGTATTGGGGTCTCACCGCCTTACTGTCTCATTGTGACTGAATTGGAGGGAAGCCAGTGAGCGCACGGGTACAAGGTTATAGCTCGGGGCTCGTCGACATGACGACGGGCCAGATCAGCCGCGAGATCTTCGTCAATGACGGGATCTACCAGCAGGAGCTGGAACGGGTCTTCACTCGCGCCTGGCTTCTCATCGGGCACGAGAGCCAGATCCCAAACCCGGGCGACTTCTTCGTCTCGTCGATGGGCGAGGAGTTGGTGATCCTGTGCCGCGACCGTGCCGGCAAGGTGCATGTGTTCCTGAACTCCTGCCGGCACCGCGGCATGAAGGTGTGCCGGTACGATGAGGGCAACGCGGCGGTCTTGACCTGCCCCTATCACGGCTGGAGCTATTCTACCGACGGCAGGCTGGTGGGCGTCCCCTATTTCCGGGAGGCCTATCACAGCACATTGGACCGGTCGGCCTGGGGCCTCGTCGAGGTCGCACAATTGTCCCTCTACAAGGGCACCGTGTGGGCCACCTGGGACCGCGAAGCCCCGCCCTTTCTCGAATATCTCGGCGATTTCCTGCCTTATATCGACCTGACACTCGAACTCGTGGGACGGCAGCGACGGCGGCACCGAAATCCTGTGCGGCATCCAGAAATGGCGGGTGCCGTGCAACTGGAAATTCCCGGCCGAGAATTTTTCCGGCGACAGCTACCACAACATCAGCCACCGCTCGGTCGACCTCGTCGGCATCGGGCCTTCCGGCAGCGGCCGTCGCGACATGCCGGAACTCAACATGGCACGCAAGCTGCACATCGCGTTTCCGGAGCGCGGTCATCAGACCACAAGCTATCTGTTGCCCAAGGAGGCTTCACCCCCGCCCGCCTATCAGCATTCCTCGGTCGTTTCCGACTATTTCCGCGAATGCGAGGAGGCGCGGCGCAAGAAGCACGGCGATTGGGGGCGGATGATCGCTTTGGTCGGCGAGGTGTTCCCCAATACCGCGTACTTGGCGCGCCAGCCGCGCACCTTGGCCGCCTGGCATCCGCGCGGCGCCCACGAGACCGAGGTGTGGCGCTGGTTTCTGGTCGACAAGAACGCGCCGGCCGAGGTCAAGGATTTCCTGCGCGACTACTACATCCGCTATTCCGGCCCGGGCGGCATGACCGAGCAGGACGACATGGAGAACTGGAACTACGCGCACTCGGCGAGCCGGGGCACGATCGCGCGGCGCTACCCCTACACCTACGAGCAGGGAATGGGCGCCGAGGTCGAGAATTACGAGTGGGAGGGGTTCCGCGTGCCCGGCACCGTGTGCGACCTGACCGAGGCAAAGTCGAGCGAGCACAATCTCAGGAATTTCTACCGGCGCTGGGCCGAGTTCATGGGTGCGGCGAACTGGGACGAGCTGACAAGCTGGCGCGGGTCGGCGCGGGCCGAGGCGGCGGAATGAGCGATCCCGTTAACATCCGGCAAATCGCACCCGGCACCAAGATCACGCTCGTCGACGGGGCGCTGGCCGAAATCGTCTCGAACCCGGCCGACGGCGTGTGGGTGTTCGCGCGCTACCTGTCATCCCCTGATGATCCGAGTAGGGTCGGCAGCGAGGACATGATTTTTGCCCAGGATATCGTCGAGATTCGCAACAGCAATGAAGGTCCACAATGAGGCGGTGACAAAATTACTCGTCACCCCCGCGAAGGCGGGGGTCCAGGGCAACCGCAGGAGCCCGGTCGCTCTAGATTCCCGCTTTCGCGGGAATGACGAATGTTGGTCCTCACCGCCTCACTGCCGCGTTGTGAATAAACAGGAGGCACGGGCATGACCAGGGTATGCGAGCAGGGCTATCGGCCCGGTCTGGTAAACATGGCGGCGGGCCAGATCAGCCGCGAGATCTTCGTCAACGACGAGATCTACCAGCAGGAGCTGGAGCGGCTCTTCGCCCGAGCGTGGCTCTTCGTCGGGCACGAAAGCCAGATCCCGAACCCGGGCGACTACTTCGTCTCAGGCATGGGCGAGGAATCGGTGATCCTGTGCCGCGATCGCGCGGGCAAGGTCCGCGTGTTCCTGAATTCCTGCCGGCACCGCGGCATGAAAGTGTGTCGCTACGACGACGGCAACACCCCGGTCTTCACCTGCCCGTACCACGGCTGGAGCTATGGCACCGACGGCAAGCTCGTCGGCGTGCCGTATTTCCGCGAGGCCTATCACGAGAAGCTCGACAAATCGCAATGGGGCTTGGTCGAGGTCCCGCAGCTCTGCTGCTACAAGGGCACCGTGTGGGCGAGCTGGGATCCCGACGCACCGTCCTTTTTCGAGTATCTCGGCGACTTTGTCCGCTATCTCGATCTGACCTTGGACGGCTGGGACGGCAGCGAGGGCGGTACCGAAATTCTGGGCGGGATTCAGAAATGGCGGATCCCGTGCAACTGGAAATTCCCGGCGGAGAATTTCTGCGGCGACAGCTACCACAATATCAGCCATCGCTCGGTCGATCTGGTCGGCATTGGCCCGAGCGGCAGCGGCCGCCGCGACATGCAGGAACGGCTGTTGGCGCGCCGGCTGCAGGTCACGCTTTACGAGCGCGGCCACCAGACCGGCGTCTATCTTTTTCCCAAGGACCGCCCGGTGCCGCCTTCCTATCAGCACTCCTCGCTCGTCTCCGAATATTTCGCCCATTGCGAGGAGGAACGGCGCAAGAAGCGCGGCGAGTGGGCGCGGCTGATCGGCAGCCCCGGCGAAATTTTCCCCAATACGGCATTGCACCCGCGCCAGCCCCGCACGATCGCCGTCTGGCATCCGCGCGGGACGCATCAGACCGAAGTGTGGCGATGGTATCTGGTCGACAAGGCCGCACCCTGGGAGGTCAAGGACTTCCTGCGCGACTACTACATCCGCTATTCCGGCCCCGGCGGGATGACCGAGCAGGACGACATGGAGAACTGGAACTACGCGCACGCCGCGAGCCGGGGTACGATCGCGCGCCGCTACGCCTACAGCTACGAGCAGGGCCTCGGCTATGAGGTCGAAAATTACGAGTCGGAAGGGCTGCGCATCCCGGGCACGGTGATGGACATCACCGAGGCCAAGTCGAGCGAGCACAATCTGCGCAATCTCTACCGCCGCTGGGCCGAGTTCATGGAAGCCGACAGCTGGGACGAACTCGCCACCTGGCGCCACAACGGCGCGGCCATCGCCGCAGAGTGACTGGGGCTGACTGGTTGCCGGCGGGCCTTACAGGCCTTGGAGCACGTGCGCACAGGCACGGGGCCGCCAGAACGGCAAGCGGTTTCGTAAATAGTGGGGGCTGTGGGGATCGAGGCTGCCGGGCGGCTTGCGCATCGGTGGTGGTTCTGTGGGGGAGCCGGGCTATCGCGAATCGGACCGGGTCGCGCGGGTTCGGGAAGCGACGTGTCGTTTGTCGCGCCGCCGCCGTTCTCTCGGGCTCTGCGCCGGGGAGTGGACGCCGGAGCGGGTCCGACGTAGGGTGCGCCGATGGTCCGACCGCTCGCGCCCTATGCGTCGAAGCCGGAGGAGACCCGCGGGCGCCTCCATCCGGAGCCGGAGCATTCGATGCGGTCGCCGTTTCAGCGCGATCGTGACCGCATCATTCATTCGACCGCCTTCCGCCGGCTGACCCATAAGACGCAGGTCTTCGTCTACCACGAGGGCGATCATTACCGCACTCGCCTCACGCACAGTCTCGAAGTGGCGCAGATCGCGCGGACAATTAGCCGGGCGCTCGAACTCGACGAGGACCTCGCCGAAACCCTGGCCCTCGCTCATGACCTCGGACACACCCCGTTCGGCCATGCCGGCGAAGATGCTCTCAACACGGCGATGGCCGAGTTCGGCGGCTTTTCGCATAACGACCATACCCTGCGCATTTTGACCCGGCTCGAGCGTCGTTATGCCGAGTTCGACGGCCTCAACCTGACCTGGGAGTCGCTGGAGGGCACCGTCAAGCACAACGGCCCGCTGCGGGGGACGGGCATCGACCGACCGCTGCCGCCGACGATCGTCGAATACGACCGTCGCCACCCGCTCGCCCTCGACCAGTTTCCCGGCGCCGAGGCGCAGGTTGCCGCACTCGCCGACGACATCGCCTACAACAACCACGACATCGACGACGGGCTGCGCGCCGGGCTGTTCTCGATCGCCGATCTCGCTGACGTACCGCTGGTCGGCCCGGTATTTCATGGGGTCGCCGAACGGTATCCAGGGATCGAGGAGTTGCGGCTGATCCACGAGGCAATCCGGCGGCTGATCGACCGGATGGTCAGGGACCTGATTAGCGAGACGCAATCGCTCCTCGCCGCAAGCAAGGTCAAATCGGCCACGGAGGTCCGGGCGCTCGGCACGCCCGTTGTCGCCTTTTCCGCTGAGATGCGACACAACGATCGGGTGCTCAAGGCCTTCCTCTACGAACGGATGTACCGCCATTGCCGCGTCACGCAAATGAGCCAGAAAGCGCACCGCGTTGTACATGACCTATTTGCGCTCTATCTCGCCGAGCCGCAGTCTTTACCGAGCGAATGGGGCCGGCTCGCCGCCGCTCCCGACGATCCGCAAACTGCCCGCGTCGCCGCCGACTATCTCGCCGGGATGACCGACCGGTTTGCTCTCGAGGAGCACCGTCGGTTGTTCGGCAGCTGCTCTACAACATGACCAACATCTTTAGCGACTTCCGTTGCCAGGTAGTGCTGCCTGCGCTTGAGGACCTGATGGCGGACGGAAGCTTGCCGAGAGGGCTTGATCTAAGTCGGGTCACGGTGGAGCCGCCGCGTGATCCTGCCCATGGCGATCTCGCGACCAACGCCTCGATGGTGCTCGCCGGCAGCGTCAAGGAGCCCCCGATGTCGCTAGCTGAGCGTATCGTGGCCTCCCTCGAAAAACGGGAGCTCGCCTCGATGGTCGCCGCCAGGCTCGCGGGACGCGAGGCGCAACGGTTCACCGCCGCCGCAGCGAGACCGGGGTTCATTAACTTCACACTGGCCCCTGAAGTTTGGCATGCCCAGTTGCGCGCGATTCTGCGTGCCGGCACCGCCTTTGGCGATTCGCAGATCGGTGGCGGCGAACGCGTCAATGTCGAGTTCGTTTCCGCCAACCCCACCGGACCGATGCATGTCGCTCACGGCCGCGGCGCGGTGGTTGGCGATGCTCTCGCCGGACTGCTGTCCAAGGCTGGCTTCAGCGTGGCGCGCGAGTACTACATCAACGACGCCGGCGCTCAGGTCGACATCCTGGCGCGGTCGACCCACCTGCGCTACCGCGAGGCGCTCGGTGAAGTGGTCGGCCCGATCCCGGAGGGGTTTTATCCGGGCGACTACCTGATCGAAACGGGGCGCGCGCTGGCCGACCGAGACGGACGGAAATGGCTCGATCGGCCCGTAGCGGAGTGGCTCCGGCCGGTCCGCGAATTTGCCGTCGTGCAGATGATGGCGCTGATCCGAGCGGACCTCGCCCTGCTCGGCGTGAGCCATGACGTGTTCGTCTCGGAGCGCAAGCTGGTTGAGCAGGGTACCGTGGGCGAATGTCTGGCGGAGCTGGAGGAGCGGGGGCTCATTTATGTCGGCGTGTTGGAGGCGCCCAAAGGCAAGCTGCCCGACGATTGGGAGCCGCGGGAGCAAACATTGTTTCGCGCCACCCAATTCGGCGACGACGTAGACCGGCCGCTCAAGAAATCCGATGGCTCATGGACCTATTTCGCAGCCGACATTGCCTACCACCGCGACAAGTACCGCCGCGGCTTCAAGACACTGATCGATGTCTGGGGCGCTGATCACGGAGGCTACGTCAAACGAATGCAGGCCGCGGTACGGGGAGTGACCGACGGCGCCGCCTCCCTCGACGTCAAACTCTGCCAGTTGGTCCGCCTTTTCGATAAGGGCACGCTCGTGCGGATGTCGAAACGCGCCGGGACCTTCGTCACGTTGCGCGAAGTGATCGAGGAAGTCGGCAAGGACGTCTTTCGTTTTATTATGCTGACGCGGAAGAACGATCAGGCCTTGGATTTCGACTTCGCCAAGGTCACCGAACAGTCAAAGGACAACCCGGTCTTTTATGTACAGTACGCTCATGCGCGTGCTGCCTCGGTGATGCGCCACGCGTACGAGCAGTTTCCAGGAGACGAGCTGTCCGATAGGGCATTGGCCGATGCGCCTCTCGAACGGCTCTCGGGCCCGGCGGAGCTCGCCTTGATTCGCGATATCGCAGGCTGGCCTCGGGTGGTGGAGAGTGCGGCCGAGGCGCACGAGCCGCATCGGATAGCGTTTTATCTCCAGGACGTTGCGGCGTCGTTTCATGCCCTGTGGAACAAGGGCAAGGACGAGGCCGAATTGCGCTTTATCATCGCCTCCGACCCGTCGCTGACCCGCGCGCGCCTTGCTCTGGTACGGGCGGTGGCCATCGTCATCGCCTCGGGTCTTGCCATCATCGGCGTTGAGCCGGTGGAGGAGATGTAGCCATGACCTATCAACTCGGACCGATCGACCCCGATCGCCGGCCCGAGCTTTTTGCCGATCCCCGCGACGGGGAACCCGAGTCGCGCCCCCGCCGCTTGCTGGCGACGGCGCTGGCGTTGCTCGTGATGGGGTTGTTCGGCGGCGGCCTTTGGTTCGCCTACACACAGGGCGCGAGACACCCCGTCGGCGGTGCCGGCGGCGGCAACGTGCCGTTGATCCGCGCCGACGAGCGTCCGACGAAAGTGAGGCCGGAGCGTCCGGGCGGCATGGAGATCCCCGATCGAGACAAGCTGATCTACAATCCGATGCGCCCGGTGGTCGAGCATCTACTGCCGCCGCCCGAGAAGCCGATGCCCCGACCGGTGGCGCCGTCTAGCCCCGCACCGCGCGCCTTGCAACCTTCGGTTGCTGATGCGGCGCCCGCATCAAACACACCGGTAAGCCCGCCGGCGGCCCCACCTGCTGCCACCCATACGCAGCAGGCAGCGGCTGCGTCGCCCGGCGGGGCGCCTCAGGCACAGCCGGGGCCGCCCAAGACGGCACCTGCCACGGCGGGCGGCACCCGGCTGCAGCTCGGCTCGGTGCGCAGCGAAGAAGCTGCGCGTCAGGAATGGGATCGGATCAAGCGCAGGAACACCGATCTTCTGGGCGCCCTATCGGCGCAGCCAATCCGTGCCGATCTCGGCGAGAGAGGAATTATTATCGAGTCCTAACCGGGCCCGTCGCGGATCGTGCAGAGGCGGAGCGGATCTGCGGCGAGCTGAGGCAACGCAGCGTCGGATGCATTATTGTCCACTGATCCAAGTGGCCCGGAGAAGGCACCCAGGGCCGCCATTTTCGGTTGCCCCGGCGAGCAGCTTAGCCCCGAAGAACACCGCTTTTTTCACGCCGCTGATCCGGTCGGCTTCATTCTTTTCCGCCGCAACTGCCGCGACCCCGAGCAGGTCCGCGATCTGATCGCCTCGTTGCGTAACGCAATCGGCCGCGATGACGCGCCGATCCTGATCGATCAGGAGGGCGGACGAGTGGCCCGGCTGGGCCCGCCGCATTGGCGCCGCTATCCGTCGGCCGGCTGCCTCGGGTCGTTGCCGGATCCCCGAGCCGAGGAAGCCGCCAGGCTCGGCGCACGGCTGATCGCCGAGGATCTCCGCCAGCTCGGCATCACGGTCGACTGCCTGCCGGTGCTCGATCTTCCGGTCCCCGGCGCAGATCAGGTGATCGGCGACCGAGCCTATGGCAACGAGCCGCGCCGCGTCATCAGCCTCGGCCGAGCCGTCTGCCAGGGGCTGCTCGAGGGCGGGGTGCTGCCGGTACTGAAGCATATTCCCGGCCATGGCCGCGCCCGGGTTGACAGCCACCACGCTTGTCCGGTGGTCGAGACCGATGCTGACGAACTGTCGCACACCGATTTTGCACCGTTTCGCGCGCTCGCAGGTATGCCCTGGGCGATGACTGCCCATATCGTCTACATGGCGATTGATCCGACAGCGCCGGCAACATTGTCAGAGCGCGTAATTTCACAAGCGATCCGCGGCGAGATCGGCTTCGATGGCGTCCTCGTCTCCGACGATCTGTCGATGCAGGCGCTCGGCGGCGAGGTCGCGGAGCGGGCGGCGCGCGCGCTCGCTGCCGGCTGTGATCTCGTGCTGCATTGCAACGGCGACCGCCGCGAGATGGAAGAGATCGTGACGGCGACCGGGCCGATTACCCCTGCTGCAGCAACACGCCTGGTGCGGGCCGAGGCAATTCGCCGCTCCTCCGGGCCGAGGCATTTCGACCGTTTCGAGGCAGAGAAGCGTTTTGAGAATTTGGTGACGGGTGCGGGAGTTTCGGGGCTCGCAGATCAGTGAACTCGGCTGGTGGTCTGGCTGCGATGCTCTATCAGGCGAGCACCTGGGTGCTGCCGGTTGTCCTCGCGGTAACCTTTCACGAAGCCGCTCACGGGTTCGTCGCCTATCACTTCGGTGACGATACGGCGTGGCGGGCGGGAAGGGTGACCTTCAATCCGCTCAAGCACATCGACCGGTTCGGCACAATCATCCTGCCGGCCTTGCTGATCCTGGTGCGCTCGCCTTTTTTGTTCGGCTACGCCAAGCCGGTGCCGGTCAATTTCCAGAGGCTCGATAGCCCGCGGCGCGACATGGTGTGGGTGGCACTCGCCGGGCCGGCGACCAATGTGCTGCTCGCCATCGCCTCGTCGCTGCTGTTCCACGGGTTGGATCTGGTGCCGCCCAATCCGGGGCAGTGGCTGGCCTTGAACCTGATCCACTCGATCCAGATCAATGCGGTACTTTGCGTCTTCAACATGCTGCCGCTACCCCCCTTGGACGGCGGGAGAGTGGCAGTCGGGCTCCTGCCCGATAGGCTCGCTCTGCCCCTCGCGCGTCTCGAGCCCTTTGGCCTGCTGATCGTGATGCTTCTCTTCGTTGTCTCCTATGCTGCCCAGGGCGCGGGGTTCGACATTCTCGGGTGGCTAATCGGGGCGCCCACCGAGGCGCTGATCCGCTTCGTATTGACGATCACTGGGCAGGGCGAGTGAAGCCGGACGTTGCTGACGGGCCTCAGCAGCTCGTGCTCGATCTCGACGGGTATGAGGGGCCGATCGATCTCTTGCTGGCGCTGGCGCGCGAGCAGAAGGTCGATCTCGGCAGGATCTCGATCCTGGCGCTCGCCGATCAATACCTCGCCTTCATTGCTCGCCAGCGTCAGCTGCGCTTGGAGATCGCCGCCGATTATCTCGTGATGGCGGCTTGGCTCGCCTACCTGAAATCGCGGCTGTTGCTGCCGCAGCCACCAGATGATGACGAGCCGAGCGCTGCCGCGCTCGCTGCCGTGCTGGAGCACCGGCTGAGATTGCTGGAGGCGATGCAAACCGCCGGCATCAGGCTGATGGCCCGCCCGCAGCTCGGCCACGAGGTGTTTTTGCGCGGTTCCCCCGAGGGGCTCGCGATCGTCCCGGTTCCGGTCTACGACCTCTCCCTTTACGAGCTGTTGCGGGCTTACGGACAGAGCCGCCGCCAGGCGCCGCGGCTGTCCATCGAGCCTTCCGCGTTCCAGTCGATGGACGACGCGTTAAAGCGCTTGGCGCCCTTTGTCGGCCACCTCGCGGATTGGCGCGAATTGACGAGCTTTCTGCCACCGGAGGTGCGCGGCGAGCTATTTCGCCGATCGGCCCTCGCCGCAACTTTCGCCGCCACACTCGAGCTGGTGCGCGACGGCCGCATCGAGCTGCGCCAGGACCGCGCCTTCGGACCGATCTATCTGCGCAGCCCCTCGACGTTGGCCGGCGGGGCAGGGGAGTGAGCGAACGAGCGCAGCGCTTGCGCCTCCTCGAGGCGTTGCTGTTCGCCGCGGCCGAGCCGCTCGACGATGCAGCCCTCGTCCGGTATCTCGATCCGGCCGTTGATGTGCGGGACCTACTTGCCGAGCTCGCTGAGAGCTACGCCGGGCGTGGCGTCAACCTCGTCCGCCTCGCCGGCGGCTGGGCGTTTCGCACTGCTCCCGATCTTGCTGCCAGACTGCGGATCGAGCGAAGGGTCACCCGAAAGCTGTCGCGTGCGGCGGTCGAGACGCTCGCCGTCATCGCCTACCACCAGCCGGTGACCCGCGCCGAGATCGAAGAAATCCGCGGGGTGGCGCTCGGCAAAGGCACGATCGACACCTTGATGCAAGCCGGGTGGGTCCGCCCCAAGGGGCGGCGCGCCAGCCCCGGCCGCCCGCTCCTCTGGGCGACCACCCCGGCCTTCCTCGCGCATTTCGGCTTGGACACCCTGGCCGAGCTGCCGGGTGTCGACGAGCTGAGCGCCGCCGGCCTCCTCGACCTTGGCTCGGCGGCGGATGGCGCGGAGCCGCCGGACGCGAGCGCGTAGAGCAGAAACCTCAGCGAGTTGCCGTACCTCTCTCGTCATTCCCGCGAAAGCTGGAATTTAGGAATTTCAGCCGGTTGCCCCTGGGTCCCCGCTTTCGCGGGAATGACGGACAAGAAAGTGAGAGGGCTGGATTTCGGAATTCGATTACAGCCGCTTTCCGCGGGGTGACGATAAACGAATGATGGTGCTGGCGCCGGAAAGTCCCGTGAAGCCAGAAATCATCTTGGAAGCAATCTTGCGCAGCTTCGTTGCCGTTGGACCGCGTTCTCTCATCGGCTAGGCTCGGCAGATCGCGCCCTGCAGGAGGCCGGGACGTCGGACGTGTCGGTGCCGCGCGGCGGGATGGAACAATGACGGGTGCTCGGCTTGCCGGCACTCTGAGAGGCGCCCGAAGGCTCGCAACCTGTGCCCAACCACCATTCGGTCGACGCGGCGATCGCCTGGGTCGACGCGGCCGTGCGTTCTCTCGATGCCGAAGACGCCCCGCTGTCTACAGCACGGGGACGGGTGCTCGCGGAAGATATCCGTGCCGCCGGGCCGATCCCCGGCAGCGATCGCGCCGCACTGGACGGATTTGCCGTCGAGGCGAGCGCGTCTTTAGGAGCGAGCGCCTACAACCCTGTTCGCCTCCCGTTGATTGCCGTGGCTGCCGGCGATGCCTTGCCGGCGGGGACCGACGCCGTTGTCCCGCTCGATCTGGCCGCGCCCGATGGACGAGCCTGCATCGAGATCGTCGAGGCGGTGGCGGCTGGTCACAATGTTGAACATCGGGGCGCCGTCGCGGCGATTGGCGCGACGCTGGTGCCCGCCGGGACGCAACTTGTCGCGCGCCATATCGGGCTGCTGACGATTGCCGACCTCTCCCGGGTCGTGGTTGTCCGCCGGCCGCGCGTGCGGATTTTGGTTGCTGAGCCGGCGAAGGCGGGCATATGGGCAGACAGCAACGGGCCGATGATCCGCGCTGCGGTCGAGCGCGACGGGGATGTCGTCGGAGAATGCGTCGCGGTCGAACGCGACCTGACGGCGATCAGGACCGCGCTGCTCGAGGCCGGCGCAGATATTCTCCTTGTCATCGGCGGGACCGGGCCGGGAAGCGACGATCACTCGGCTGCAGCACTCGCCGAGGTGGGCGAACTCGCGATCCATGGCGTGGCGCTGCGTCCAGGGGAAACCGCCGGTCTCGGCCGCACCGCCGGCGGAGCGCCGGTCGTGCTGTTGCCGGGCATGCCGGCAGCCTGCTTGTGGAGCTACGAGCTCTTCGCCGGACGGGCAATTCGCCGTCTCGGCGGGCGTGGTCGCGAGCTCCCTTTCCGATCGCGCGAGATGATCACGGCGCGGAAAATCGTGTCGGCTATCGGCATAACCGAGATCTGCCCGGTTTGCTGTGGCGCGGGTGACAGCATCGAACCCACGCCCTCTTTCGCCGAGACCGGGCTGATGGCCGCGGTCGGCGCCGATGGCTTCGTGATCGTCCCCGAAGGAAGCGAAGGCCATCCGCAAGGTGCGCGGGTGACCGTCTACCTATATGAGGGGTGCTGAGGCGGCGCTGCGGAGCCTCGCACGCCCGCGATCCTAGAGCGAGTGCTCTGATGCATTCAGCCCTCCATCGTGCGATAATATACGGCACATATACGGGGAATTGACCGACGATGAGCATCGAAATTTCACGAGAAACCGCAGCGCGCCTTGCCGCCGAGGCCCGGCGACGCGGTATTTCCGTAGAGGCGCTGTTGGAAGACTTCATCAGCGACCGTACGGCGCAGACCCATCCCGCGCAACCGGAATTGCCGGTCTGGCATCTCGGCGGCGCCGGCGCCCTTCATCGTCGAGACCTTTACAGCGATGTCGGTTGAGCCGGGGATCGTAGACACCAACGTTTTGGTCTATGCGCTCGACGCCGACGCTCCGCAGCATGAAGCCGCGCGTGCCTTGCTTGAAGCCGTACGCGAGGCGTCCACAACTCTTTTCGTGACCTCGCAGATACTCTGCGAGTTCTATTCCGTCGTGACCAACCCCCGGCGCGTTTCCAAGCCGCGCTCGGCCGCCGATGCAGTGGCCGCGATTTCCGGCCTGCTTGGGTTTCTGCATGTGCTGCCGGTTCCCGCGCGCAGTTGACGTATGGCTGGACTTGCTGCGCCGTCATCCAGTGACCGGCGGCGACGTGTTCGACTTGCAGATCGTCGCGACCATGCAGGCCAACGGCATTCAGAGAACCTACACGTTCAACACCGCCGATTTCGCGGCATTCTCGGAACTCGTCATCGTGACGCCGCAGGCCGGCGCGCCTTGATCAATATCTTGTGGCGCGCAGGCGGCAAGCAACGGAGCAGCCGGCGAAATCTATTGCAGCGCCAAGCCGACCTGTTCCGCAAGTCGAAACGCGCCCTGCGCCGTATTTTCACTTTCCCGCCGTCACGAGCACCCGACGCCCAACTTGAGCAGTTGCGCGCCGAGGGATGCACCAAGATCTTCCGCGAGAAGGTGACGGGCGCGCGCGTTGACCGGCGCGAGCTTCTTGATGGGGATACGGCGGCGACCCCTTGCGCCCATTGGTCCGCCCGCGCATGCGACCGTGACGGGTTGAAAGGCCTTGCGGGGATGAGCGGGCAGGGAGAAAAGGATATGACTGATTTTCAGGTCAGCGGCTTAGCGCAAGAGCAGCGATGGAGGGCGGCCGCAAACCGCCGTCGATGCGGCAGCGCCTCAGCGCCCGCAGGTACGACCCGGACCCGGCCGCACTGTCAGAAGCCGGCTAGGACGAGTGTGAAGCGTTCTGCCTTCGCGGTGGGAACGTTGGTCGCCCAACTGTAATTGAAATTATAATTGCGCCCGATACAGCTGCCCTCATGTGTCTGGATGACGAACGTGCCGTCGTTTTTGCCGCCGTGAAAAAAGACGAACTGCTCCCATGCTTGCGGCTGCGTGCGGTTTGTTTGCAAAGTGTCCCCATCGGCGGTGGCCTCGCGGCCGCCACCTTGATCCGCCGTGACGTAGTGGCCGTTACTCGTCCGCAGCGCGTAAGTATTGTTCGGTTGTCTCTCCAAGCGGAAGACTGCGCGCGACAGGGGCTGTTGCGGCCCAACGCCAAGGGGCAAAATCGCATTCTTGGTCTCGCCGCCGCCATTGACCGCGGTAAGGGGCGTCCCAAATGAACTCGGCACGATGAAGTACGACAGCGCGGATCCCAGGTCGTAGTCGAGCCGCACCAGTTGGAACAGCTCCCATTGGCGGACCTCCGTGGCGTCCGTATGGAGTGGGTCAAAATTCTTGCCACCCCCGCTGACAGCGGTGAGGTAGTTACCACTGGCGACAACAATGGCCGCGCGGACCCCCGGCTCGATCTCGCTGAAGGGGCTCACCCCCGGAGTAAACTCGTTCAGGATTCCAAACATCTCCCACCCGAGAGCCTGCGTACGGTCGGTTTGGATTGCGTTAGGGCTATTACTGCCGCCGCCGGCGTCAGCGGTGAGGTAATTACCGTTCGCAGTCTGAATGGCATACTGGTGATACCACTTCTCCGGATCGGACGGGTCGGGGTGATATCGGCTCGGGTCACGCCACAGCGTGAATATGTCAAACGGCCCGATATCGCTTCCAAGAACAGAGTCCGTATGAATGGCGTCGGTACTGCGTCCGCCACCATCAACAGCGGTGAGGCGGTGGCCGTTGTACGTCTTAATGGCGAATTTCCCCGGCAAGGGGGTCAACGGTCCGGGCATACGGGTGCTCCAGTTCGGGGGTGATGTCGGGTCGGGTGACGCCTTACTAAAGAAGATGCCATCGCTGGATTTTCCAGATGAACGGCCGGTCCATTCGCCCACGCTCGGCAGCATCGTTGAGGAATCGGTCGATGGGTGTGACGTAGTTCACACTTCAACCGAAATACCCCGGATAGGCTTAGTCCCATTCTACAACAGCCGAAAACATTAGCAAAGCGGCCTCTATCCTCCAAATGAAGATCCATTTCCTCCAAATAGATGATGAAACCCGGTTTGACGGCGCTTGGGCGCGATTGAAGACGCACCTCTCCCGTGGTCTGTGGCATCGCATCTGAACCTGGCGCTCCTCATGCTGGCGCGGGCGGTGCCCGCAGCCGGGCGATCAGCGACAGGATTTCCTGGAACATCTGCCGCGACACTGCGACCTCGGCCATTTGGAAGGTGACGTAGCGGCCATGGCTGACGACTTTGGCACCGATCTTGATCAGCTTCTCGCGCAGGCTGGTCAGTGACCACGGCTCCGCCGCCTTGGGCATCGCCAGGGTTCGCGTGAAATTGCCGAGGTTGTAGGCGAGCGCATGGAGCTGAAGACGGACGGCGTTGGCGGCCAAGGTATGGCACGACAGCCGAGTCCATTTCATCGCGCCCTTGCCCTCTTTGATCCATTGCTCCGCCGTGCCGCGCTGGTTGTAGAAGGTCACGACGCGCTCGGCCGGCCGCGCTAGATTAGTCACGATGAACCCGACGCGCGGATAAAGCTCGCCGGGGTGCCACTCGACCTTGCGGCGACACGCCTCGGCTTGCTCCAGCTCTGCGCCTGATAGCTGAAGCTGGCGAAGTAGCGGCGCAGCTCGTGCGGCGGTCGTCCAACCGGGCGCTTGAGCAGGTATCCGATCTTGCTCTGCAAGATGCTATTGGTCGGCAGCCGGATCGCATAACCCATGCCCTCCGCTTCGAGGAACTCGTAGATCTCGGGGTTGGCAAAGGCTGCGTCACCTCGGAAATAGAGACGCTTCACCGTGTCCCTGTAGCGGGCGACCACTGGCTCCAGCACTACGCGCCAGCCATCAGCGCTATGGACGTTACCGGGTCGCAAAGCGCACCGCTCGACATCGCCGAGCTGATTGAACACGAACAGCGGGTGATAACAGGTGCAGCCGAAGTGCCCATTGTAGGCACTGCCTTCCTGCTCGCCATAGGTCGGGCTCTCGCTCGAATCGATGTCGAGCACGACGATCCTCGGTGGTCGCCGCTGGTGCACCTTGTCGATCCACTGACCGGGGAGATCGGCGAGAGCAGCAAGGTTCTCGGGTCGACTTAGCCACTTCGTTTCGAAACGGCCCATCTGGCTGGCGGAGGCGGCACACCCGGTGATCGCCCGGTCGCCGACCACCCAGCGCATCGCCGGGTCACGGCACAGCCGGTCGGCATCGTTCACGTCCTCGTAGCCGGCAAGGCGTCCAAACACCGACTGGCGCATCAAGCCGACCAGTAGGTGTCGGCCATTCTTGCCAGTGCGCGCATCGGCGAGGGCATCGGCACCTGTATCGGTGAGGCTCAGCGCGTCATCCAGCTCCCGATACGCGAGCAACCCGCCATCCGAAGTGATTGCGGAGCCGCGAAACTGGAGCATCAGACGGCGGTCGAAATCGAGCCTCAGCGCACCCCTATCCGCTTCCCCCGTCGGATCCGCCATCGCCGCCCCGCTTGGTCCCCCACAAGCTACTGCATTCTAAACGACAATCGTCGCGAGTGCGCTCAGAATGCCGGCCTCATCGGGGGAATGCGGGCTTAAACTGCTCAAGGGCCTCGCGCCCGGCGACGTGGTGACGGTGACGCGCATCGACCGCCTCGCGCGCGGCACCTTCGACCTGTTCGCCATCGTCAAGCAAATCGTGGACTCCAAGGCGCATTTCCGTTCACTGGCCGAGCCGTGGGCTGACACCGGAACCAGCACCGGGCGATTGATGATCGCCGTCTTGGGCAGATTGGCGGACGTGGAGCGCGATCTAATCCGCACCCGTAAGGCAAAGGGCCGTAGCCGGGCGCAGAAGCGCGGGCAGCACATGGGCCGACCCTCGAAGCCGACGCGCAGAAGACCGAAGCACGGCGGCGTCGGGCGGGGGGCGCAACACTTTCTGAACTCGCCCGCAGCTACGATGTCGGCAAGAACACGATTTCACGCGTCACAACGAAACAGCAGGAGGAATTCCAGGAGCGTCGCTAAAATGCCTCTGCTTAGATATCCATCCGCAAATTGCGCCGAGTTTACTGACGAGGATTGTCACGAGACATGGATAACGATTTCGCTGCGCGGCTACTTTCGCTCACGGCGACAGAATTTGAAAATTTGACGTTTGATCTAATTCAGGAACACGGATTGGAGAATCTTGTATGGCGAACTCCTGGTTCCGACGGTGGCCGAGATATAGAGGGCGATCTTCCTACAAGGGATTTAAGTGGTTCGCTGACACACCAGCGTTGGTTTGTAGAGTGCAAGCGTTACACCAGCTCAATAGATTGGCCGACGGTGTGGAACAAAGTGTCATATGCCGAAAATATCCACGCAGATTTCCTGCTTATTGTCACGACGACAACATTGTCACCGGTCTGTGAAACAGAGATATCAAGATGGAATACTCAGAAACGACGACCCATAATCAGGGCATGGCGCGGCTACCAACTACAGGGGATACTGAGTCGATTCCCGGCAATAAGATTGAAATATGGATTGTTGAGTTCGTCCGATGACAAGGGGGCCAGCTTTGTTTCACTTGCGATAGATGCCACTAAATTCACGCAGGCTTCCTATGCTGCATCGATGATGAACCAAAATGATAGAATCTCTTTAGAGGCAGCTGCGGCTCTTGCCGAGCTATTATCAGCGAGAATGACGGATTTTGAGACTGCTGCAAGGATAGTAGTAGCCGAGATTGACCCTAAAGTAGACCAATATGAGTGGCTGACAATTTCCTCCGCGGGAAAAGCGCTACCGTTAGACCGGTTCGGATTTAGAGCGCTGGCATCGGTATTTCGTGCCACTCTCCGTTGCTCATCGGTATGCGTGCAGGAGCAAGATGGCGTGTTCGTCTTCTTGCCGAAGGAGAAGCGGCTCACGACGACAAGCGCTTCGCTCTCCGTCTTGCGGCGCGTCGGCTTCTGGTCGAATGTTGAAATCACCCCGCTCGCAGACGACGCTTTAAGCGTTGCGACGCGAGAATTGGGAGAAGAGGGATAGGCCGAAAATGGCTAGGGGCACATATGCGCCTGAACCTAGCACTCGCGTTGCCGGGTTGAGGAAAGCCGGTAACATCTCTGAAACGGTTATCGCAACCACGGCCGCTCTTGTTGAGGCAGGAAAGAATGAGGGCGACGCGGTCGACGAGTTGCCGGCCCATAATGCGGCTTTATCGACAGACGTCTCTGTATCGCCGCCGCCTTTTGATTTGCAGCTCCTTGCAAATTTCATTCACCAAGTCGTTAACCCCCTAAATGGGGTAGCTGGAACACTCGATAATTTTCTTGAAAACAAAATAGAAGGACATGGGCGGCCGGAGCAACGACTGCGGGCAGCGAGAGCACAACTGGAACAATGCATTTCGTTAGTACGAAATTTAGCATTCTTCGCGCAGGGGTTTGCCGAGTTACGGCCGCAAGAGCGCCGCGCAGTCATTGTTCCACAAGTTATCATCGAAGCAGCTCAGGTGTTTCAAGAACAAGCGGAGAATAGAAGCTTAAAGATAGATTTAGTTAATCCCCGTGACCAGAATAAGCTTTTCGGTCACCATGAGTTAATTCGGCAAGTGTTCATGAACCTGTTCGATAATATGGTCAAATATGGAAAACATGGTACAGATGTCACAATAGAACAGCGGATACAAATTAAGCGTAACCGTATCCTCATTACGGTGAAGAGTGTCAGCATGAAGCCGATCGATCGAGAGGATGTCAGTAAGATATTTGATCTTGGCTATCGTGGTAAGAATGCAAAGCAAATTATTGCATCGGGCACGGGACTCGGGCTCTACATCTGTAAAAAGATTGTTGAAGACGTGCACTCTGGCAAGATGTGGGTGGAGGCAGCACAAGACGGAAAACTCACATTTCTGCTGGCGTTTCCAAAAGCGGACTAACATGAGTTCTGGAGCGGTAAGATGGCACAGCCGTATGACAAAGAGACCATTCTTGTATAGATGACGAACCGTACAATATGTTTTGGGTACAAGATTACCTCCAGTCGCGTGGTTATAGTGTCAAGCAATGCACTAATTTAAACGACGGCGTCGAGGCACTTACCGACAGGTTATTCCGGGCAGCAATTATTGACTTGAATGTGCCGGTTTTAGAGCCAATGGAAGCGGAGCTTAAGAAGAAAAGCGGCGCGCACGCGAGATACCCTGGTCTATACGCGGCTGCGTTTGCGAGGAATAAGGGATATAGCGACAGGCAGGTCATTATCTACTCAGTGCACCAAGATAGCGAGGTACAGAAACAGGCACAAATATTGGGTTGTACGTATATCATCAAAGGGCGGCCGAAAGCGTTCAAGGAAGAACTCGACGCCGTGTTGGCGTACGACCCCAGAGTCCTAAAATAAGAAGCGCGGACGAGTGTGGGCGTACCGAATTTTCTAGAATCGCTCTTATACGACTTTGACAGCTGAACGCAGCACTGGCGCAGCTGACAGCGTCGAACCTGCGCCCACTTTGCAGAGACCGCGCTGATTTCCGCGGTCGGCGCCGATGGCTTCGTGATCGTCCCGGAAGGACGCGAAGGCCATGCGCGAGGTGCACGGGTGACCGTCTACCTATATGAGGGGTGCCGAGGCGACGGCACGGTGCAGCCATGAACGACATTCCGACGGCTCTGCGGAGCCTCGCTCGCCAGGAGCAGTTTCTCGACGTTGTCGACCGCGAGACGGCCACGGCGCGGTTTCACCGGCATCTCGATCGGCACCCGCTCGGCGCCGAGACCGTGCCGTTGTCGCAGGCGCTCGGCCGCGTATTGGCATGTGCGGTCATCGCCGATGTCGATGTTCCCGGTTTCGATCGATCGAGCGTCGACGGGTTCGCGGTGCGTGCCGACGATACGGTGGGCGCCAGCGAACGCGCTCCGAAGGCGCTCGTGTTGAACGGCGAGATCCTCACCCCCGGCACGGTGCCGCAGCTCACTGTGGCACCCGGCACCGCGACGTTGATCGCGACCGGCGGGATGGTGCCGCGCGGGGCCGACGCCGTCATCATGGTCGAGCACACCGAAGCGCGGGATGACGACGGCGCCCCGATGATTGAGGTATGCCGGGCGGCGGCGGCCGGGCAATTCATCGCTTTTGCCGGCAGCGATTTGGCGCGCGGCGAAACCGTGTTGCGCGCCGGCCAGGTATTGACCTCGCGCGAGATCGGCATGCTGGCGGCGGTCGGCTGCGCCGCCGTCGAGGTCTGGCGGCGGCCGCTTGTCGCCATTATCTCGACCGGCGACGAGATCGTGGCGCCGGGCGAGCCGATCCGCCCTGGTGCGGTCTACGATTCGAACGCCGCGATCCTTGCCGCCGCCGTCGAGGAAGCCGGCGGCACCGCGCAGCCGCTCGGCATCGGACCCGACGACGAGATCGCGTTGCGGCGCCTCGTCGACGAAGGGCTTGCCGGATGCGACATGGTGGTGCTTTCGGGCGGTACGTCGAAGGGTGCGGGCGATCTGTGCTACCGCGCGATCGCCTCGTTCGATGACCCCGGCATCGTCGTTCACGGCGTCGCGTTGAAGCCGGGCAAGCCGCTCTGCCTGGCGGTCACCGGCGGCAAACCGATCGTGATCCTGCCCGGGTTCCCGACCTCGGCGATCTTCACCTTCCACGAGTTCGTCGCCCCGGTGATCCGCGCCTTCGCCGGGTTGCCGGCGGAACAGGCCGAACGGCTGCCGGCGACATTGCCGATGCGCATCGCCTCGGAGCGCGGCCGGACCGAATATCTTATGGTGTCGCTGGTGCGCGGCGCAGGTGAAGGGCCGCTCGCCGCCTATCCCAATTCCAAGGGCTCGGGTGCGGTCACCGCCTTCAGCCAGGCCGATGGGTTCATCGCGATCGGCCAGCATGTCGAGAGGGTGCCCGCCGGCACGCCGGTCGAGGTGCAGTTGATCGGCCGGGCGCAGCTCGCCGATCTCGTCGTCATCGGCAGCCACTGCGTCGGGCTCGACGTGCTGATCGGCCGGCTGCAATCCGAAGGGATCTCGATCAAGTCGCTCAATGTCGGGAGCACCGGCGGGCTCGCGGCCGCCAGACGCGGCGAGTGCGACATCGCCGCGATCCATCTGATGGACCCGGAAACCGGCGAGTACAATCGCCCGTTCCTGACCCCGGCGCTGGAGCTCGTCTCCGGCTATCGCCGCCTGCAAGGCATCGTCTACCGCAAGGGCGACCCGCGTTTCGAAGGGCGGTCCCTCGAGGACGCCATCGGCGGGGCAATCGCCGAGCCGGATTGCCTGATGGTCAACCGCAACGCCGGTAGCGGCACCCGCATCCTGACCGATCGCCTGCTCGGAGGTGCGAAGCCGCCGGGTTACTGGTCGCAGCCGAAGTCGCACAACGCCGTCGGTGTCGCCGTCGCGCAAAACCGCGCCGATTGGGGGATCGCGATCGAGACCATCGCCCGGCAATACGGGCTCGGCTTCATCCCGGCACAGGACGAGCACTACGATTTCATCGTGCCCAAGGCGCGCCTCGCCCGCCCGGCGGTGCAGCGCTTTCGCGCCGTGCTCGAAGACCCGGCGACGCGAGACGCGCTGACAGCACTCGGCTTCAAGATCTGAGCTGTCGGCGCCCTTGCGAAGGCCTGGCTTGCCTTCCAAGGGAGATAATGTGATAATATCAATTATTAAAAAGGGTATATGATGCGAAGCGCCGAATTCCGCTGCCAATACCGCTGCCGACCCGGTTTTGGCATCGCAAATACCGCTGCCGGCCGGTCTGGGAGATCTAGCCCAAGCCCTTGATATCATAGGATTTTTATATGATGAGCGCGGAATTTTGGGTGGCAAAATCGATTTTCTCCCTGATGGCAGGGGAAACAAGCGGGGCGGCGGCCGGCTGGCGCAGCCACCCGGCGTTGCCCATATGGGCTGCATCTGACATCATCGGCCGCTGGGGATTGCTCTTGCTATCGAACCGCGACCTTGTGAGGCCCGATCCCGATGCTGCTTGACCTCGGCTGGTCGGAAATCATGCTGATCGGGATGGTGGCCCTCGTTGTCATCGGTCTTGCGTCCCGGGACGTTCTTGACGTGCCCGGCATTGACCAACACCAAGGTAAAATCGCCGTCGCTCAAAATGTGCCAAACCGGCTTCCATATAGACCCCGGTCGCCTCATCGCCACGTGCGTGATCCCCTGGCTGGCCAGACATTCCGACAAGGCCAGGAGGTCCCTTGTCGTCGTCTTGCATGTCCGCACCTCGCGGTCCACGGTGCCGTTCAGCATGTGAGGCGCGCAAGCCACCACCGTCTCCCCCGCTTTCGCGAGGGCAGGCTCTTGTGAACGTCGAGACCGGCGCAATGCGGATGCAGCGTTTCCATGGATCTCCTCCAATCGCGCCGCCGGCTTGGGATCCCCTTCACAGAACTCGAGAAACCGCGCTCACGGGCTGTCGTCAACCCGTGGCGCACTCCGGGGTGCTCGGGAATCCCGGGTCCAACTAACTGACGGGATCGACCGCACCAAGGAAACCCCGACCTCACCGCCGGTCCGGCGCGGCGCTACCCTATCACGCCGGGCGAGCCGGTTTCATGCCCCGGGGTCGGCAATGCCGGTGGCGAACTAGCTAACTGGGACCTGCGCATCCGACCTCTTCCGCAGCCCGCACCGGATGGGCGTGCGCTATCGGTCGTAGCGCAGCGCACGCACAACTGTCGTGCCGAGAACGTCGACGGGGCCGATCAGAAGACCGAGAATGCCGGCGAATTAGCCATAAGGCAGCAACGGCTGGTCAGGATTTCGAGCGATCTTTCGGGCGTATCGGAAATGGTCTGGAGGGTATCTTCGTATACGGCACAGAGGCATCCGGCGCCTGAACGCAAGCTCCCCGCCTAGCATGAGAATCCCCATACGAGCCTCCCATTCAGAAATACGGGCCTCATACTCAGATCGCTACAGCCGACGGATCTGGCTTGGAAGGAAGAAGGATATGCTGTATTGCCCAAATCCTGTAAGCCCATCTCACAAATGACTGCGAACACCTTCTCGGCGTAGCTTGGTGGAAGATGCTTCTCAACCGCCGCCGGAACTCCCCGCTTGTGCCCTTGGAACTCGGTTTCGGACGTCGGGTCGAAGAAAATCGGTCGCAGACGATCCCAGGCCGCGCTCCCTCGGCACCGAATTGGCTCTTTTTCCTGCTCTCAGGGAAATCTGGTGTCAGCTGGCTCGGCGGCCTCCTTCTGGGGATCGTGATCTCCGGAGCGGCGTGCGCACAGTCGGTGCTGACCTACCACGGCAGCCCCGATCGCAGCGGCCATTACGTCGTCCCGGCGCTGACCTGGGAGCGCGCCCGCTCGGTCCATCTCGACCCGGGCTTTCACCCGCGGTTTGCCGGTCACCTCTACGCCCAGCCGCTCTACTGGCGACCGCGAGAGTCGCCTTCAGGGCAGCTCCTCGTCGCCACCGAGGACGATAATGTCTACATGATCGACGCCCGCTCGGGGCGCCAGATCTGGGCACGATCGTTGGGTAAACCCGTGCCGCTGTCGACGCAGCCCTGCGGCAATATCGATCCGCTGGGCATCACGGGCACGCCGGTCATCGACGAAGCGACCCAAGCGGTATACCTCGCGGCGATGGTTGATGATGGGGCGGGGCCGCTTCATCGGGTGTTCGCCCTTTCATTGAAGGATGGAACCCTGCTGCCCGGGTGGCCGGTTGACGTCGCCGGCGTGCTCGCGGCGCAGGGCCAGCACTTCAATACCCGCTATCAGAACCAACGCGGCGCGCTCGTCATCCACGACGGCCGGGTCTATGTGCCCTATGGCGGGCATTTCGGCGATTGCGGGGACTATCGCGGCTGGGTCGTCGGCATTCGCCTGCGCGACCCGCGCGATGTCGTCGGCTGGAGCACGCGCGGGCGGGGCGGCGGGATCTGGGCGCCGGGCGGGGTTGCCAGCGACGGCCGCTCGCTCTTCGTTGCCACCGGCAATACGATCGACGTTACGACCTGGAGCGATGGCGAGGCGATCCTTCGCCTCGCCCCGGATCTGCGTCATGACGACAATCCGCAGAGCTATTTCGCGCCATCCGACTGGCGCACGCTCGACGACCGCGACGCCGATCTCGGCGGCACCAACCCGCTGCCGCTCGATGTGCCCCAGGCTGGCGGGAGTGCTGCGCTGCTTCTGGCACTCGGCAAGGATGCCCGCGCCTACTTGCTCGATCGGAACCGGCTCGGCGGGATCGGCGGCAGCCTCGTTTCCGAGACCGTAGCGACCCGCTCGATCCGCACTGCGCCGGCAGCCTATTCCAGCGGCGCCGGGGTCTACGTGGCCTTCCAGGGACAGGGCTCGCATTGCCCGGCAACGAGCCCAGGCAACGGGCTAACCGTCGTGCAAGTTCGCCCGGGCTCGCCGCCCTCGCTAGCCACGGCCTGGTGCGGCGCCCTGCGCGGCGAAGGTTCGCCAATCTTCACGACCACCGATGGCCACTCGAATCCTATCGTTTGGGTCCTCGGTGCCGAAGGCGACGATCGGCTGCACGGTTTTCGCGGCGACAACGGCGAGCAGCTTTTTGCCGGCGGCGGACCCGCCGACGCCATGACCGGGTTGCGACACTTCCAGACTTTGCTGGCTACCGATGATCGGCTCTACGTTGGCGCCGACGGTCGGCTCTATGCTTTCGCCTTTTGAACGCTTGAGTTGCGTCGGCGCGGCGGCTGCGCAAGACTGCCCTTTGCCTCGGAGGAAGATGATGAGGGCATCAATCCGGCTCTGCCTGCTGCTGGTCATGCTCGGAGCGGGAGGGAGTACTGCCGGCGCAACCTATCCGGATCGGGCGATCCGCATCGTCGTGCCGTTCCCGCCGGGCGGACCGGTCGACTTGGTGGCCCGCACCGTCGCGCCGAAGCTCGCCAAGCGTCTCGGCCAGAAGGTCGACATCGAGCATGTCGCCGGCGACGACGGCATCATCGGCAGCGATCGCGTGGCCAAGGCTGCACCCGACGGCTACACCTTGCTGCTTGCGTCGAGCGTGCACACCATCCATCCGGGAACCTACGCGAAGCTGCCGTTCGACACGGAAAAGGCGTTCACCCCGATCTCGCTCTTGGTCGCCGCGCCGCTGATCCTCGTTAGCAGCCCGGCGCTTCCCATCAATTCGGTGGAAGAGTTGATTGCTTACGCCAGGAGCCATCCGGGCATGCTTCGTTACGCATCGGGCGGTCGCGGCGGCCCGACGCAGCTCGCCTTCGAGCTCTTCAAGATCACGACCGGCGTCAACATAAATGATATTCCCTTTGACGGGGCTGCCGCGGCACTAAAGGCCGTCGCCAGCGACAAAGCGCAAGTCATGCTGGCGCCGATCATTACCGCGTTGCCCATGATCAATGACGGATGGCTACGCGGCCTGGCGGTAAGTGGCGCCAATCACGCCCCTGCCGCACCTGAGCTGCCGACGATTGCTGAGACGTTTCCTGGCTTTACCGCGATCTCATGGTTCGGGGTCGTGGCGCCGGCTGGTACGCCCAGCGCTGTGATAACCCGTCTCAGCGCCGAGTTCGACCGCATTGTCCACGAACCGGAGACCGAGAAGCAGTTTGCGGCAATCGGCGGCGAGCCTGTCGGGGGCTCGCCGACGCTTTTCGCTTCACTTATTCACAACGAGATTCCGAAGTGGATTCGGGTCGCCAGGGAGGCCGGAATTCGTGTCGAATAAAGCCCGCCACGAAATTGTCCCTCAGCGGCCGATGAATCTCGGCTTGCGCTTTTCCCGGAAGGCGGCGACCCCTTCGGCATTGTCAGTGGTCATGTGCAGCTGAGGCTGCACCAGGCTCTCGATTTCGAGGTAACTATCGAGGCTGGGACCGACGGCGGCGTGGAAGAGCTTCTTGGCCAGGCCGAGTGCGAAAGTCGGCGCCTCGGCAAGGTCAGCGGCGAACTCTTCGGTCTTGGCCATCAGCTCGTCGTCCTCGACAACATAGTTGACCAGGCCGAGGGCCAGCGCCTCCTCGGCCTCGACAAAGCGCGCCGAAAACACCAGCTCCTTGGCCTTGGCCATGCCGAGCCGGCGGGTCAAAAACCAGATCGCACCGCCGTCGGGCGCCAAGCCGATACGCCGGAAGATCTGCGAAAAGCGCGCGGTCTGGGACGCCACCACGAGGTCGCAAGCGAGTGCTATGCTCCAGCCGATGCCGACGGCCGGCCCCCGTACCGCGGCGATCACCGGCTTTTCGATGGCGTGCAGGGCGCGGATGAAGGTATGCCCGCCGCGCTGCATGCGCTCGCGGTCGGCGCGCAGATCGTGCGGCTGCCCGGCCATGCGGTCGACGTCCGCACCGGAGCAGAACCCGCGCCCGGCGCCGGTGACAATGATGACCCGAACTGCGTCGTCGAAGCGCAGCTGGGCGAGGTAGTCGCACAGGCTCTGGCGCATCTCGACGCTCAGCGCGTTGAGTTTCTCCGGGCGGTTCAGCACGACCTTCGCGACCGCACCCTCGATCGTCAGATCAACCGACATTCTGTCTCTCCCGCTGCTCAACCGGACTATAATCGGCACGGCTGGCAGCGACCAGGAGGGAGAAGTTCATGCCGAGAATTGCACCTGTTACCGGGAAAGCCGACGTCCCTGCCGAATTCCACGGCGTCGTCGACGATGTGCTCAAGGTGTTTGGCAATATTCGCGGACCGTTCAGCATCCTGCTGCACAGCCCGAAATTGGCCGAGCGCCTTTTGAGGCTCGTCACCTTCAACCGCGAGGACAATGTCGTCGAGCCCAAGCTGCGCTCGGTCGCTATCCTCTCGGCGGTGCGCGAGCGCGAGGCCGCCTATGTGTGGTCGGCGCAAGTCGGCGCGGCGCGACGCGCCGGGGTGCCGGATTCGACGATTGACCTGCTCCGGGCCAAAGGCAACCCGGCGGCACTCTCCGAGGAGGAGCGCGATGTCGTGACCTATGTTCGCCAACTGATGCGCACCAACCGGGTCGACCAGGCGGTCTTCGATCGCCTGAAAAACCGGCATGACGCGCAGTGGATGGTCGAGCTGACCGAGGTCGCCAACTACTTCGCTTTCCTCTCCGGCATGGTCAATCCGTTCGAAGTGCCGGCACCCCCCGACGGCGATAAATTGCCCGCCTGACTTCAGATGTGAATCGCCCGTCCGTCGACCGCGAGTGCCGCTTCCTTCAAGGCCTCGCTCAAGGTCGGATGGGCGTGGCAGGTGCGCGCGATATCCTCGGCCGAGGCGCCGAATTCCTTCGCCAGCACAGCTTCCGCGATCAGCGTGCCTGCGTCGGGACCGATGATGTGGACGCCGAGCACCTGGTCGGTCCCGTCCTCGGCGAGGATTTTGACAAAGCCCTCGGTGTAGCCGTTGGTCCGGGCCCGCGGCGTGGCGGTGAACGGGAATTTCCCGACCCGGTAAGGAATCGCTGCCGCCTTCAGTTCCTCCTCGGTCCGGCCGACCGAGGCAACCTCGGGCCAGGTGTAGACCACCGCCGGGATCGCGTCGTAGTCGAGGGTCGTCTTCTGCCCGGCAAGCCGTTCGGCGACGGCTATGCCCTCATCCATGGCCTTGTGCGCGAGCATCGGTCCGCGGATCACGTCGCCGATCGCGTAGACGCCGGGGATGTTCGTCGCGAAGCCGGCGTCGACGACAACGCGGCCATGCTCGTCCAGCGCGACGCCCGCGGCTTCAAGCCCCAGCCCCTGGGTGCAGGGCCGCCGGCCGATCGCTACCAGGACGACATCGGCTGTTAGGCTCTGCTGCTCGGCGCCTTCGAGATCGAGGGTCAGCTCGTCCGGCCCTTGTCGCACACCCGCCACCTTGGTGCCGAGCTTGAACTCGATCCCCGACCGCGCAAGCACGCGCTGCAGCACAGTGCCGAGCTCGCGATCCATGCTCGGGACGATATGGTCGAGGACCTCGACGACGGTCACCTTCGCGCCAAGCCGCCGCCATACCGAGCCGAGCTCGAGCCCGATATAACCGCCGCCGATGACGACGAGCCGCTCCGGCACGCGCTCCAGCGCCAAGGCGCCGGTCGAGGAGACGGTGCGCTTCTCGTCGATCTCGAGGCCCGGCAGCGGCGTGCTTTCCGAGCCCGACGCAATGACGATCGAAGCCGCCTCGATCTCCTGCGAGCTGCCGTCCGCGCCGGCGACGACAATCCGTCCGGGGGCGGCGATCCGCCCCTTGCCCTTGAGCCAGTCGACCTTGTTCTTGCGGAACAGGAACTCGACACCTCGGGTCAAGGTCGTCACCACCTTGTCCTTGCGGCCCATCATCGCGGCGAGATCGAGCGAGACCTCGCCGACCCTGACGCCGTGCTCGGCGAGGTCGCGCCCGGCCTCGGCGAATTTCTCCGAGGATTGCAGCAGCGCCTTCGAGGGGATGCAGCCGATGTTCAGGCACGTCCCGCCGAGGCTGCCGCGGCTTTCGATGCAGGCCGTCTTGAGCCCGAGCTGAGCGGCGCGGATCGCCGCCACATAGCCGCCCGGACCGGCCCCGATAACGACCACGTCATAGTGCTCGGTCATGGTTGACAAGGTAGGCTGATTTCTGGTTCGCCGCTTGACATAAACATCACCTCAACCGCTTTGCGACTGCAATCGGGAATTGCATCGATCATTTCACGCCCCGCCATGTGCAGCAAATCTGCAGCTAAATCTCGCCCATGGGTTGCAGTGATCGCCCGGCGGTGCGTCCGAGCGCCAACATCTAGCCGGACTTATGCCACGCGAAGTGGGCAATTTGACGGACGGATTGAAAAGCTTCCGACCCCAGGCGCGCGCCGGTCTTCGCGAGCAGCCGGTAGACAAAGATGTAATGCAACGCCCGCAGGGTTGTGATCCTGTTACCCGATTCGATAATGGGATCAAGATGGCGACTCCTTGCAGGATGATCCCACGGAAAATGTTCGATTCCGTGGATTAGCGTCGGGCTCTGGATTTGTTCAGGGTCACGGCGGCGCGAACGAGAGTCTTCAACGCCTCCTCGTCGATCTTCTCGCCCTCGTGAAGGTCGATGGCACGCCGTGTATTCCCGTCAAGACTGGAGTTGAAGATGCCCGAAGGATCCTGCAGAGCCGCCCCTTTGGCGAAGGTCATCTTCACGACGTTCTTGTAAGTCTCGCCTGTGCAGATAATTCCGTCGTGCTCCCACACCGGAACCCCTCGCCACTTCCACTCCTCGACGACTTCGGGATCGGCTTCCTTGACCAAGGTGCGCAGCCGGCTGAGCATCGTGCCCCGCCGGTCGCCCAGCTCCTCGATTCTCGCGTCTATCAGCTGAGACGGAGACTCGTTTTTCTGCGACCCGCTCTTCCCCATGCCCGTTTCTCCTCCTTAGTCCTGAGGCTTTGATCAGTAGGGGTCATCGCCACGGCGCCGGTTCTACCTATGTGAGGTTGAGAGCGAGGCATGCAGATGTTGGAAACACAACGGCGAGTGGTACCAATCTAACATTCGGAATCGGAGGCACCTCCCCAGTTTTCGTCATCCCGGCGCAGGCCGGGACCCATATTGGCTATAGGCACCGGCCTTCGACGGTGTGACGAACCTGGGTATCATCTGCTGAATTGGTCTACCTAGAAGCCGGCGCTATGACCATGGCCTCGGTTGCCGAATGGGATCGTCAGTTCCGTCTCGGTTGTGTCCACCCCGAACACCGCGAGGAGTTTGGCCGGCTTCGTCTCGCTGGCAATGGCGCTGACGGCGTGGCGGTCGCCGGGCAGCTCGGAGAAGCTCTGTCCCGCCTCGTAGGTCGTCACCGGCCCGTTGTTGACCCGACTGCGGATCGCCCCCCCAAGCACTATCGCGTAGTTGGCACGGTCGCGTAGATGAAGGCGGATTTGGGGTGCGTGTGGCCGGGCGAGCAGCCGCCCGGGCCGTATTCGACGAGCACGCCCTTGATGCTCTTGCCGGGAACGTTCGGCAGCCCGTGCTGACAGACGAGGGTCATCTCGGCGTTCTTCTCCTTCGGCATATCCGCGAGGACGCTGCCGAACGGCAGGGTGGCGACAAGCAGCGAACAGAGGATGCGTTTCATGGAGTTCCTATCCTTCGGCTGGCGGATGCGGGATCAGGCTTTTGTCTGTGAGCGGCGGAGCCATTCGTCGAGACCGATGTGGCCGAGGCGCGCTTCGCCCAACGGTACTAGCGAACGCTCCTCGACGCGGCCGCCCCAGTATCGGGCCGCGGGGTCGCGTACGACTTCACGCGGGTCGCCGACCGCCTTCAGATAGCGAGCGACGATTTCGTTGAACGGCGCCCGTTCCGGGCCGGCGATCTCGACGATGCCGTTGCGCGGTGGCGCGAGCGCCACCTCGGCGACATAGCGGCAATGTTGTCCGCCGCGATGGGCTGGAACAGGCAGGGCGCGAGCCTGACCACGTTTCCATCCGCGCTTGAATTGGCGATGCCACCAAGGAATTCCAGGAACTGGGTCGCGCGGATGATGGTGTAGGGGATGCCGGAGGCCTCGCGGTCCGTTACCGGACATAGTGCCTATGTCTGGTCTCGGCGCATCCTAAAGCCGACTTCCTGAGATGCGATGACCGGCCGTCTATCTTTAAGCGCTCTTGCCGGATATAACTGCCGTGAGCGCGCTAGCGGGCTGTTGGAGCGCGAGGCTATCATGCACAAAGTCAGCTTTCGGAAGGCCGATGTCGAGGGCTTCAATATTTTCTATCGCGAAGCAGGGCCGAGGGACGCGCAAACGCTGCTGTTGCTGCATGGCTTTCCGAGCGCCAGCCATATGTTCCGTGACCTCGTCCCGGGACTTGCCGATCGATTTCACGTCATCGCTCCCGATCTTCCGGGATTTGGACAGTCCGATATGCCGGACCGCAGCGCGTTCACCTACACATTCCACAATATCGCGCGGGTCATCGACCGGTTCACGGAGGTAGTCGGGCTCGATCGCTTTGCGATCTATGTGTTCGACTACGGCGCCCCGACGGGGTTCCGGCTGGCGACGTGGCACCCGGAGCGCGTCGCCGCCATTATCTCGCAGAACGGAAACGCCTATGCGGAGGGGCTAAGCGACGGCTGGAAACCGATCCGAGCCTATTGGGAAGACTCGTCGCAGACCAACCGCGATGCGTTACGCGCGTTTTTGGCGCCCGAGACGACGGTCTGGCAGTACACGCACGGCGTCCCCGACACGACTACGGTCTCTCCCGACGGCTACTCGCTCGATAACTTCTACCTTGCCCGCCCGGGCGCCGACGAGGTGCAGCTCGATCTGTTTGGAGACTATAAGAGTAACGTCGCGCTCTATCCGGCCTTCCAGGAGTATTTCCGTGCCCACAAGCCGCGCTTCCTGGCAGCCTGGGGCAGGAACGATCCGTTCTTCCTCCCCGCAGGCGCCGAGGCACTCAAGCGCGATATCCCCAACGCAGTTGTGCGCTTCTTCGAGACCGGTCACTTCGCCTTGGAGACGCACGCCGCCGAAATCTCTGCGGCGATCCGGGACTTTCTCGCCTCCTGACAGAGCTGGAGAACTCCGATGGGCGCGGATTGTACTGGAGAAATTCGGCGGGCTCGACAGCCTGGTCTACGCCGGTGAGCGGCATCAATGCGTCGGCCTCGTGAAATCCTGTCCCGGGGGCGAGTTTCCGGTTGGTGCGAAATTCGAAAGTGCAATGGCCCCTGCAACGACCGGGGTCCAAGGTCTACGACGTGGGCGTCGATGATATTCGGCTACTACAAAGAAGGAGGAAGCGAAAATGATCTCCGCGGCATTTCCGTACCAAAAACAGCGGCGGCGGATCCTCGGCCGCGAGATGGCGTACGTAGAGGTTGGGACAGGGGGATCCCATCGTGCTGTTGCACGGCAATCCCACCTCGTCGTACCCTCTGGCGCAACGTGCTGCCGCACCTGCAGCCACTAGGCCGCTGCATCGCCCCCGACCTGATCGGCATGGGCGACTCCGACAAGCTGCCTAACAGTGGCCCCGGCTCGTATCGTTTCGTCGAGCACCGCCGCTACCTCGATGCCCTGCTCGAGGCCCTGGATGTGCACGAGCGGGTCACGTTGGTCATCCATGACTGGGGTTCGGCCCTCGGCTTCGACTGGGCCAACCGCCACCGCGAGGCCGTGAAGGGAATCGCGTTCATGGAGGCGATCGTGGCGCCGCAGGGCCGGGACCATTGGGACAAGATGGGAATGCGTCAAGCCTTGCAGGCGCTGCGTTCGGAGGCCGGCGAGGCGATGGTCCTGCAGAACAACTATTTCATCGAAGAGATCCTGCCGAACGCCGTCCTGCGTAAGCTCTCCGACGAGGAGATGGCGGAGTATCGACGGCCGTTCGCCGAGCCTGGCGAGGGGCGACGGCCGACACTGACATGGCCCCGGCAGATCCCCGTCGAGGGCGAGCCCGCCGATGTGCATGCGATCGCGACTGAATACGCGGACTGGCTGGGGACGAGCAATGTGCCCAAGCTGTTCCTGAAGGCTGAGCCAGGTGCGATCCTCGCCAATGATAAGCTGGTCAACCTCGTCCGCGGGTGGCCAGCGCTGACCGAGAAGACGGTGGCGGGGATCCATTTCGTTCAGGAAGATTCGCCGGACGAAATCGGAAAGGCCATCGTCGACTGGATGGTAACGTCGCGCTGACGAGGGCCATGCAGGGCCACGATGGCATGGCGTCATACAGCTGGCTCCGCGGTCTCGATCCGATACGCGACTTCAAGCCATTGCTGCAAGTGGCGAGCGGGGTCTATCTGACGTTCTTCGGCAGCTTCGTGTTCGGAACACCGGGCTTTCCTCTGTCAGACGTGCCTCTTCAACAGATCGCCGCAGATGCCCGGCCGGCTCGACGTCAAGCCAACCAGGATCTTCCGCTTTGAGGAGATCCGTGAGGGCCCACCGGGTGATGGACGCCGGCGAGGCCCGCGGCAAGATGGTTGTCGTTCACAACTGATCGCGCAGGCGGGTCTCGGATCGGGTAGGGTTTCGGATGCCGGCCCGGCGTGAGCGATCGACCCGGGGTAAGGGGCCGGCGTCCGAAAGCCTCCGAAGAACGAACCCGCGGGAAGGCGGTGCTTGGCCGTCTATGGGGATTTGGCGCTGGAGAGGCTGGAGTTCAGGGATGGGTTTTGGGAAGATCGGCGAGAGCTGCGCGCCGCTGATGACAGCGGAGTGGCCACTGGGGCGGTGCTCGATGGCCTGATTGAAGAGTGCTCCGTGATGTCGTGTCAGCGTTCGGAGGTAGCAGGGTAAATGGTCGCGACGCCGGGAACGGAATGTTCTGGCGAAGTGATGCTGCCAGGAGACAAGAAGGAAGGTCATCGGATCACGTCCTGATCCCGGCGCCGGAGGGCGGGCCGCGCGGTGCGCCGCCGCGGCCAAAGACCTCAACAATAATCATGCGGCCGCCGCAGCACGGGCACGGCGGACGATGATCGCTCGCGACACCCGGATCGGCGGTGTCCTGCGCCGCCGTTGGCTCGGCGGTCGGCATAGGGTCGGCGATCAACTCTTTGGAACGGGCAATGTTGGCCTTGCAGCCGGCGCTGGCGAGCAGCCCGTAGTGACGGATGCGGTGAAACCCCTTGGGTAGAACGTGGAGCAGGAAGCGCCTGATGAACTCGTCGGCGGCGAGGGTCATGGTGCGATATCGCGCCTGCCCGTCGCGGCGGTAATCCTTGTAGCGGAAGGTCACGCCGCGCTCGTCGAGCGTGATGAGCCGACTGTTTGCGATGGCGACGCGGTGCGTGTAGCGGGCGAGATAGGCGAGCACCGCTTCGGGCCCGGCGAAGGGCGGCTTGGCATAGACGAACCAGTTCTTCTTCGTGAGCGGTGCAAGATGCCCGGCGAAGGCCTGGCGACGACCGAGACGCTCGATCTCGCCGAAGAACCTCAGCCGGCCCGCCGCGTGGGCGTCGGCGAGCGCGGTCAGGAAGAGCCGCCGGAACAGGCGGGACAGCACCCGCACCGGCAGCAGAAAGCCGGGCTTGCAGCGCACCCAGCGCGTGCCGTCGAGCGATATCCCGCCGCCCGGTACGATCATATGGACGTGCGGGTGGTGGGTTATCGCCGAGCCCCAGCTGTGGAGCACGGCGGTGGCGCCGATGCGCGCGCCGAGGTGCTTGGGATCGGCAGCGATCGTCAGCAGCGTCTCGGCGGCGGTGCGGAACAGCAGGTCGTAGACGACCGCCTTGTTCTGGTAGGCGATCGGGGCGAAGTCGGCCGGCAGCGTGAAGACGAGGTGGAAATAGCCGACCGGCAGCAGATCGGACTCGCGGGCCGCGAGCCAATCCTGCGCCGCCGCGCCCTGACACTTGGGGCAATGGCGATTGCGGCACGAGTTGTAGGCGATGCGGCTGTGGCCGCAATCCTCGCAGCGCTCGACATGCCCGCCGAGCGCGGCCGAGCGGCACTGCTCGATCGCCGACATGACCTGGAGCTGCCCCAGGCTCACATGTCCGGCATTGGCTCGGCGCCAGTCGGCCCCATGGCGATGAAAGACGTCGGCGACCTCCAGCCTCGGGCGGCGCACGGCCGCCCGGCTACGCCCCGGGTCGCGGCCCTTCCTCGATCGATGATGCGAGCCGGTCGAGCGGGCTGGTGACGGCCCGGATCGTCGTACTGGCAACGCGGGTGTAAAGCGCCGTGGTGTCGAGCTTGGCGTGGCCGAGGAGCGTCTGGATCACGCGAATGTCGACGCCTTGCTCGAGCAGGTGGGTGGCAAAGCTGTGCCGCAGCGTATGCGGCGAGACGCGCTTGTTGATCCCCGCGGCCTGGGCGGCGGCGCGGACGACGCGGCCGAGCTGGCGGGCCGACAGCGGCTCGACCGGGTTGCGGCCGGGAAACAACCAGCCTCCCGGCAGCAGCAGGCTGCGCCGCCGCCCTTCGCGCCACCAGGCGCGCAGCAGTTCGAGCAGCTGCGGCGACAGCATCGCGTGGCGGTCCTTGCCTCCCTTGCCGCGCTCGACGCGCAGCAGCATGCGCTCGGAATCGATATCGCCGACCTTGAGTGCAACGACTTCCGAGACGCGCAGCCCGGCGCCGTAGGCGGTGGCGAACGCCGCCTTGTACTTCGGCGCCGATGCCGCCTGCAGCAGCAGCGTCACCTCCGCGACGCTGAGCACCGTCGGTATCCGCCGTGGGTACGGCACGACGGTGAGCCGGCGCGCCAGATCCGGCCGGTCGAGCGTCACCGTGAAGAAGAAGCGCAGAGCCGAGACCGCGCCGTTGATGCTCGGCGGTTGCAGACCGCTCTGCGTCTGGTGCAGCTGGAAGAGGCGCAGCTCTTCCGCCGTCGCCGTGTCGGGTGACCGGCCGATGAAGGCCGCGAAGGCGCGCACGTGGCGGACATAATCGCGCCGCGTATCCTCCTTGAAGCCGCGCACGCTCATGTCTTCGATCATGCGCGCCCGCAACGGGCTGATGGGCTGAGGTGACGTATCGGAGGTCATCGGGGCTCTCCCGAGCTGAAGGTTGCTGGACCTTCAATGCTCGGGATCGGACGCCCCGACCGTCACGCGCTACCGCGCGTCACCTCGCCAAAAACGCACCGACCGCGACGTGCTCCCCTCCCGCGCGAGCGGGTTCGTTCTTCGGCCCGCCTTGGCATTGGCATCGCTACTTCATTAATGACCGCTATTCGGCGCGTTGCAGTCGATGGGTGACGACGCGGCGTATGGGCGAAAATACCCCTTTCCTGACGCAAGTGAAGAAAGGTGTCCGAGCCGCAACTGTCGGGCGACAGATAAAACTGGACCTGTAGCGACATTGAGAATTGGACCCCCTCTTTGAAGAGAAGGGTTCGATAATGGACGATTGGGTACAGCCTACTTCGCGGGGGGAGTTACCGCGGAGGGAGGTGATGCAGACGCCGGACGAGGTCGCGGCGATGCTGCGGTTGAAGGCGCTGGGGTGGGGTGTTCGGCGGATCGCGGGCGAGCTGGGATGCAGCCACATGACGGTTCGTCGGTATTTGTCAGAAGGCGGCTGGGTAGCGTATCGCGGTCGCGGTCGGCCGCGGACGCTGACCGGGCTCGAGGAGTGGGTGGCGGAGCGTTTCCGCCGGCATGCCGGCAATGCCGATGTGGTTCGACAGGAGCTCGAGCGCGAGAAGGGGATCCGTTTGACGCTGCGGACGGTCGAGCGCGAAGTGCGTCACTTACGGCGCGAACTGGAAGCGGAAGCGCGGGCGACGATCCGCTTTGAGACGCCGCCTGGCAAGCAGCTGCAGATCGACTTCGGCGAGCGCCGAGCAATGATCGGCGACGAGAACGTCAAGGTGTACCTGTTTGTGGCGACGTTGGGCTATTCGCGGCGGCTCTATGTCCGGCCGTTCCGCAACGAGCGCCAGGAGAGTTGGTTTGCTGGCGTGGAGGGCGCCTTCCGTCACTTCGGCGGGATTACCGAGGAGGTGCTGCTCGACAATGATCGCGGGCTCGTCGCTCGTCACGACCGGGTGACTCGGGAAGTCGAGTTCAATGCCCGGCTTCACGCGTTCGCCAAGCATTGGGGTTTTCGGCCGCGCGCCTGTGCACCCTACCGGGCGCGCACCAAGGGGAAGGACGAGCGTGGCGTCGGCTATGTCAAGAAGAACGCCATTGCTGGACGGCAGTTCGAGAGCTGGTCGGCATTGGAAGCCCATCTCGAGGGATGGACGCGCGACGTCGCCGATCAGCGGGTGCACGGCACGACCGGCGAGGCGCCGATTGAGCGCTTTCGGCGCGCCGAGGCTGGCGCGTTGCGCTCGATCACTGAGGTTCGCCCGTTTGAGATGGCACGCGAGCTGGTGCGCAAGGTGCAGGCTGATTGCGTCATTGAGGTCGATAGCAATGCCTATTCGGTGCCGTGGCGGCTGATCGGTGAAACCGTGCGCGTGGTAATCGCCGGCGATCTGCTCCGCATCAGCCATGCCGGGCGGGAGGTCGCGGTTCACCATCGCCGGACCGGCCGGTTCGAGCGTGTTGTCGACCCGGTCCACTTCGACGGCGTCGTCGGCTTCGGCTCAAAGGCCCGGCTCGCGACCGTCCCAACTCCCGAACCGATCGGCGCAGATGAGCTATTGCGCCCGCTCCTCGAATACGAGCGCGTGGTCGGAGGGCGCTGGTGATGGAGCATGATCACCTGGTCGCGATGCTAAACCGGCTCAAGCTGACGGCGATCCGCGATCAGCTCGACAGTCTGATCGATGAGGCGGCCCGGCGTGAGCTGACCATTCGAGAGGCGCTCTCTCTATTCTGCGAGCGCGAGATCGGCCGTAAGGATGAACGGCGGATCGAGATGAGCATCGGGCTGGCGCGCTTCCCATTCGTCCGCGATCTCGACGGCTTCGACTTCGCCGCCCAGCCCTCGATCGACAAGAAGCAGATCCGCGAGATCGCCGCCGGGCGCTTCATCGCCAATGCCGAGGCGGTGCTGTTGTTGGGTCCGCCCGGGGTCGGCAAGACGCATCTGGCAGTGGCGATCGGGCGCCAGGCGATCCTAGCAGGCTATACCGTGCTGTTCGCTCAGGCGCCGACCCTGGTGGCCCAGCTCGCCAAGGCCCATAGCGAGGGCCGGCTCGAGGATCGCCTCACCCACTTTGGCAAACCGAAACTGCTGATCGTCGACGAGCTCGGCTATCTGCCGTTCGAGCCCAATGCGGCGCATCTATTCTTTCAGCTCGTCTCGCGGCGCTACGAGCGGGGCAGCATGCTGATCACCAGCAATCGATCCATCGGCGAGTGGGGAACGGTGTTCGGCGACGCCGTGGTGGCAACCGCCATCCTCGACCGTCTCCTCCATCACAGCCACGTCCTCACCATTCGCGGCGACAGCTACCGGCTCCGCGAGAAGCGGCGCACCGGCTTGCTGAAGGCGCCGCCCATCGCGCAGAGCGTGCCAGTACCAACATGACCAGGAGCTTGCCCAGGTGGGTACACAGGAACCTCCCGCGCGCTGCTCCGCCAGACTCTTGGCGGTCGCTGCGCAGCGCGCGGGTCCCTCCTGTGCACTACCTGGACAAGCTGCCCCGACCGAGCCTCGGGGCTACATCACTTAACACGGGGGTCCAGTTCTCAATGTCGAAAAGGGTCCAGTTCCGGAAGTCGGTTGACAGCAACGCGGGGGCATAATGGAAGTTATGGCATCGGCTGCTCCAACAGCTGACGCTATGACTATGGCCTCAGTTCCCGAATGGGATCGTCAGTTGCGTCTCGTTCGTGTCCACCCCGAACACCGCGAGAAGCTTGGCCGGCTTTGTCTCGCTGGCATTGGCGCTGACGGCGTGGCGGTCGCCGTGCAGCTCGGAGAAGCTCTGTCCGGTCTTGTAGGTCGTTACCGGTCCGTCGTTGACCTGACTGCGGATCGCCCCTCGAGCACGGTCGCGTAGATGAAGCCGGATTTGGCATGCGTGTGGCCAGGCGAGTAGCCGCCCGGGCCGTATTCGACGAGCACGCCCTTGATGCTCTTGCCGGCGACGTTCGGCAGCTCGTGCTCGCAGACGAGGGTGATCCTGGCGCTCTTCGTCTCGGCGTAGCCGCGAGGACGCTGCCGGACGGCAGGGTAGCGACCAAACGCCAGATGTTGCACCTCGCTAGATCAATGGGTTAGGGGCGCTGGAGTCGGGTGCCCGAGCTACGGACCCCTTTACCATGTTAACCATAATCTTCCGGAGCTGCCGTCGGCGTACCCATCAACCAAATCAGGTACCTGTGTCTCGTCCCCACGCCGCCGCCGATTTTCCCGTGATCCGAGGACGCCAGGAGAAGCTGCGGCACGAACGCGCTAGAGGGTCGAGCACAGGTTTGCCCCCACAGCCGACCTAGCCCAGATGGGGAAAGGGCCCGTTAAAGGCGGAGGGCACGGGGCGCCCGGTGCTGTGCATCATTCTTTCACTGGCGTAAGGACGGGAGCTCCCTTACCCTTCAGCAGCACCACGACGAACCTGGCCGGCTCCGTGTTGCTGGCGTTGCGCCCCACGACGTGAACATCGGTGGGCCCTTCGTAGAACGTCTGCCCTGCCTTGAGCGTAACGGCAGGTTGGTCTTTTAACTGCATGATGATCTGGCCTTCGAGCACGTAGACGAACGCATGGGCGTCGTGCCGATGGACCACCGCTTGTGCGCCCGGCGGATACGACACCTCAATCATGCGACCCTCCTTGCCCGGGGAGTCCGCGAGATCGATCGCGAACAGTTCCTTCACGTCTGCAGCTTTGGCCGGAACGGCTGCGAGCATCAGGAGCGCCGCCACGCAGGCGCGGAAGTACAAATGAGGTCTCTTCATACGTTGTTCCTTTCAGCATCATGGTCCGGGCGCGCTATCGCAGAATCGATGACTCTCGATACTCACTCTGAGTGTTTAGGCGAGTGCCGCGGACCTACCATTGGTTAAATTCACTCACAATTCATCAGGCCATGACGCACCTCGCTCAATCCCGCTACACCGGCGGAAGCCGGTGCCCATGGCGAAAGTGTTGGGGTGGACGGCCCCCTACGGCATCGAATGTGCCAGGCTGTGAAGGTGTAACAACGCAGCCAAGGGGAGCCGTCCGAATGACGATTATCAGGATTGGGTTGGACACGTCCAAGCATGTCTTTCAGCTGCATGGCGTTGACGAGAACGAAAAGCCGGTGTTGCGACGGCAGCTGCGGCGCAGCGCGGTCGAGAGATTCTTCGCCAAGCTGGCGCCGACGCGCATCGGCATCGAGGCGTGCGGCGCCTCGCACCATTGGGCGCGGCTGCTGCGCGGCTTGGGGCACCAAGTGATGCTGATCCCGCCGCAATACATCAAGGCCTACGTCAAGCGCGGCAAGAACGACGCGATCGATGCCGAGGCGATCTGCGAAGCGATGAGCCGGCCGACCATGCGGTTTGTGCCGGTCAAAACCGCCGAGCAGCAAGCGGCGCTGACGATGCTCGGGGTGCGCGATCTGCTGGTCAAGCAGCGCACGATGCTGATCAATGCCCTGCGCGGGCATGCGGCGGAGTTTGGCGTCACGGTGGCTAAAGAGCCTGCCCTCGCGAAAGCGGGGGACCCCAGCAGGTGGTTGAGCTGTTGCGGCGGTTGACGACCGACGAAGGGGTGCCGGCACTGGCGCGCGAGATGCTCGATCTGCTGGCGGGCCAACTCGAGGCGGTCAATGGCAAATTGAAAGCGATCGAGGCGCGGCTGATGGCCTGGCATCGGCAAGACCAGACCAGCCAGTGCCTGGCGACGATCCCCGGCATCGGGCCGATCGGCGGCCTCAGCTTTGCCCTCAAGGTAGCGGACGCAAAAGCCTTTCGCTCGGGCCGGCACTTTGCCGCCTGGATCGGCATCACCCCGCGCGAGAACGCCACCGCCGGCAAGCCCCGGCCCGGAAGGATCAGCCGACAGGGCGACGAGGACTTGCGGCGGCTGCTCGTGCTCGGCGCCACCGCGGTCATCCAGCAGGCCAAGAAAGGCCGCGCCGCGCCGTGGCTGTTGGGATTGCTGGCGCGCAAGCCAAAGAAGCTCGCGGCGGTCGCGCTGGCCAACAAAATGGCCCGTATCGTCTGGGCCATGATGGTGAGCGGCGAGACTTACCGGCGTCCGCAGGAGGCCTAAACCTGCCCACCGCGAAACCTGGCACACCTGAACCTGGCAAGGACAGCCGCAGCAAGATGGCAATCGGTCGATCCGAGGATCGGGACAACCCGCGGGATCCATTGGTGCTTCGACATCACGGAAGTGTTAGGGACCCGATCCGCGTAACCCATCTGGGCCAGCGGTCACGCCGACCGCACCACACAGGCCGAACATATGACCGCAATCGACCAGAGCCATCGCAGCTGCCCACTCCTTGCGAGACGGGGCCGTCCACATATGGATCCCGGCCTTCGCCGGGAAAGCGCGGAGGGGATGTCGAGCTGAATCGTCTGAATGGCTCTGAGCACCAGCCAGCTCGCGCCGGTGGGTGAGATCAGTGGGTGTACCTCAGACGCAGCGTCAGGCTTTTGTCTGCGAGCGGCGGAGCCATTCGTGGAGATCGATATAGCCAAGGCGCGCTTCGCCCAACGGCACCAGCGAGCGCTCCTCGACCCGGCCGCCCCAGTATCGGAGTGGAAAGGCTCCCATCCCCAAAGTTGGAGTTCCTAAGCGCCGGGTGGTGCCGGACCTCACTGCCGGGTTGACGGGACGCGAGGCTTGTCTTGTCACAGTCCTCACGCATGATCCGCATCGCCTCCCGCGCTTGGGATGTTCTAGGGGCGTGAACCTCCGAGACGTGGTCATCGCGTTCAGCTGGCTCTGCCGCGCGATTACGACGCCGCCGTTTGGGAGGCAGCCCCGAAGACCGGGACCACGCCGCCCCAACTCACCTTGTTCTCGGGCGAGGCGAGGAAGAGCATCGTCGCCGCCACCTCCTCCACCTTGGGCCAAGCATCGAAATTGGCCTTGGGCATGGCGCGGCGGTTGGTGGGAGTATCCATGATGGAGGGCGCCACGGCGTTCACCAGGATTCCCTCTCCCGCCAGCTCCTCGCCCAGCGCTGCGGTGAGTGCGGCGACGCCGGCCTTGGCGGCGGTAGAGGCGCTTATCTTCGCCCCGTCGCGCGGCTCCAGGGTCTGGCGCGCCACCACGTTGACGATGCGCCCGCCCGCCTTCCCCAGGCGCATCGCCGCCACCGCCTCGCGGCAGCAAAGGAAGCAGCTCACGAGATTGTCGTCGATCTGCCGGCGCAGCAGCTCCCCGCTGGTATCGGTCAGCGGGGCGAAGGCAAAGCCACCGGCGATATGGATCGAGGCCCAGAGCGACGGGAGCCCGCCATAGAGCTTCACCACCGCCGCCTCATCCGCCAGGCTCGGCACGGGGATCAGGCTCAGCGCCCCGGTGGGGAGGCCTTCCTTCTCCCGCTCCTGCCGATAGGGCACATGGCAATGGGCGCCCGCCGCCAGCAAGGCGCCCACCACCGCGCGCCCCAGGGCGCCGGTGCCGCCGGTTACCACCACGTGACGATCGCGAAAATCCATCCGACCCTCCTGTTTCCTCGGCCTCGATCCGGGCGGCGCTCGCCGCAGCTCATCTTGCCGCCGTCTTCTCCCTGGCCAAGAACCTGGCCGGATCGATGACGGCGCGCTCATGGAAGCCCGTGCCGACAATCTCCTTCTCGCCCTCTCTCATGCGAGCCCACCGGCCCGCCCGCTTTAGGGCCTTCGGTTGGCGGATGCAGCGTCAGGCTTTTGCCTGCGACCGGCGCAGCCATTCGTCGAGGCCGATATGGCCGAGCCGCGCCTCGGCCAGCGGCACCAGCGAGTGCTCCTCGACCCGGCCGCCCCAGTATCCGGCCCCGGGGTCGCTGACGACCGCACGCGGGTCGCCGACCGCCTTCAGATAGCGGGCGACGATTTCGTTGAACGGCGCTCTTTCGGGGCCGGCAATCTCGACGGTGCCGTTGCGCGGTGCGGCGAGCGCCACATCGGCGACGCTGGCGGCGACGTCGTCCGCCGCGATGGGCTGGAATAGGATGGGCGGAAGCCTGACCGTGTTTCCTTCCGCGCTTAAATTGGCGATGCCGCGGAGGAATTCCATGAACTGGGTCGCGCGGATGATCGTGTAGGGGATGCCGGAGGCCTCGATCAGTTTCTCTTGGGCGAGTTTGGCGCGGAAATAGCCATTGTCGGTCCGGTCGATTGCGACGATGGAGAGCGCGACGTGGTGCCGGACGCCCGCTGCGGCCTCCGCCGCGAGAAGGTTGCGGCCGGAGGTCTCGAAGAATTCCAGGACCGCCTTGTCTTCAAATGAGGGCGAATTGGCGAGGTCGATCACCACCTGCGCACCGGCCATGGCTTCTTTGAGGCCCTCGCCGGTGATGGTGTTGACGCCGCTGCTGGGCGAGGCGGCGACGACCTCGTGGCCGCCCTGGCGCAGAATGGCGACGGTCCTCGAGCCGATCAGCCCGGTGCCCCCGATGACGACGATCTTCATGGCTTACCCTCCGTTGTCGATGACTGGAGACCCTCAACTGGGCTCGAATGCATGGCCAACATCGCCGACCGCGAACGCTGCAACGCTGGCGCAAATACTCCGTGGCCTCCCGCACATGATTTTTCCACGAATCCCGCCCCGACTGATATACGGCCGGTGACCGGCCGGATGCGAACGACCGCACAGGCGAGGTAGTCGATGCCCGCAGTCCCACCCGTGGCCCCCGCGGACCGACGAACGGTGCCGCCATTGTCGGTAATTTTTACAACTTTGGACACCTTTCTGCGGAAGGAATAACCACCGCCTCCTATGACTTTTCTGATAAGTACTTAAGATTACGAAATTCTTCCGGGGGATTAAACATTGTTAACGGTGTACAGTAGTGCCGGAATTTTTTACACATCGGTCAGCCATGACGGATGCTCGTTCTTCTATGTCCTTTAAAAGCTGTACTTTTTAGATTTGGCACGCTTTGTGCTTTTCTCAAAGCGGTTGACCCAATGATGCAATTAAACATTTGCGGGGTTGGAAGGACTGTGATGAAGCGTTTTCATTGGAGGAGTTCAATGAGGTTGCGTGAGATACTTTTGGGTGGGGTGTTCCTGGCCACTATTACGATGGCGGGAGGCGCTTCAGCGTTGGTGGTTGCGGTGGATGGCACCTCCGGGCCCTGGGATCCGACGATCGCTGGCAATCCGGCTTATGGCGTCGGGGATCAAGACGCGCCTACCGTTGTCGCGGTCAATGCTGGCGACAACATCACGATCACCTATCAGTCCGGCCTGACCAGCTCCTTTAACGGCGTTTCCCCGACCGTGGACGCCCTGGGTTATGCCGGTGCTATCTTCGGCAGCGGCGCCGACTGCGGCGGTAGTCCTTGCACCGGCATCGGATCTTCGGGCACGTTTCTCCCTAGTCATGCCATCGACCCAGCGAATACAGGCCCGCAAATCGCACTCAACGCGTTGATCGGCGATTTTGTGAATTCGTCTGGCGTGGTTCTCGACGCGTTCGCGACCGGAAACGGGCCGTTTACGATCACCGCCCCCATCGGTGCAGTGGCGCTGCAGTTGGGCGTAAACGACGATATCTTCAACACGAATTTCGGAACGCTACCCCAGGACAACTCCGGTGTGTTGAACATCGAAGTGACCGGTTCCACTGCCACTGCCCCTGCGGTTCCCGAGCCCGCGACCTGGACTATAATGCTGGTCGCCCTCGGCGCTCTCGGTGTGGCGAAGCGAAATGGGCGGCGTAACTAAACCGTCGCGACTGCCTGACCGATCGAGCGTTCATCGCTATTGCAGCCTGGGTGGGCTGATTCCCTTCTCCTTCTCTGCGGTGAGGGCGGCGGAGCCGGCGGGATAGCGGATTTCGACCAGATAGACGCCCTCGGCCGGTGCGGTCGGGCCGCCGGCGCGGCGGTCGCGGGCATCGAGCGCGCGGGCGACGTCGTCGGGATGCCAGCGGCCGAGCCCGACCAGCTTCAGGGTGCCCGCCATGTTGCGCACCTGGTGGTGCAGGAACGAGCGGGCGCGCGCTTCGATATGGATCTCGTCGGCGGCTCGGTGCAACTCCAGCACATCGAGGGTTTTGAGCGGCGACTTCGCCTGGCACAGCGAAGAGCGGAAGGTCGTGAAGTCGTGATGGCCGACGAGATGGCGGGCCCCCTCCTGCATCGCCGCGAGATCGAGCTTCGATGTGACGTGCCATACCCGGCCGCGCTCCAATGCCGGCGGCGCTCGCCGGTTCAGGATCCGATAGAGATAGACCCGGCCGGTCGCGGAAAGCCGCGCATCGAAATCTTCGGGAGCGATTTCGGCGGCGAGGATGCTGATAGCGGCGGGCCGCAGATGGTGATTGAGGGCACTGCGCAGCACGTCGGGCTCGACCGGCCTCGGCAAATCGAGATGTGCGCACTGGCCGAGTGCGTGCACGCCGGCATCGGTGCGGCCCGCACCATGGACGGTGACATGCTCGCCACAGAAGCGCGTGATCGCAGTCTCGAGCGCTTCCTGCACCGAGAGGCCGTTCGCCTGGCGCTGCCAGCCGACGAGCCCCGCGCCGTCATATTCGATCGTCAGCTTGTAGCGGGGCAGGGGAGTACCGTCCCGGCGGCGATCGGGTGGCCGCGCAGAAAGGCCGGAACGTCGAGTGCGGCGCGGCCCGGCCGCTGCACGCGCATCGGCTGCAACACACCTTCGCTGCAAGCGATCGACAGCTCGTCGTCGAGCACCGTCCCCGGCGTATGCGCTGCGATATCCGGCGAGGTGCGGGCGGCGAGCACCCGAATATGCTCGCCCTCGCCCGTGAGGCGCGGGCCTTCGAAGAAGGCACCCGGCCAGGGGTCGAGGGCGCGCACCTGGCGCGCCAGGACGGGCGCAGGGAGGCGCCAGTCGAGCCTGCCGTCCTCGCGGCGGATCTTGTGCGCATAGGTGACGCCCTCTTGCGGCTGGGGCCGGGCCGCGAGCATGCCGCCGGCCACCCCGTCGAGTGCGTCGACGATCAGCCGTGCGCCGAGGGCGGCAAGCTCGCCCGAAAGATCAGCGGCTGTTGTGCCGGGAAGGATCGGCACCGCCTGTTGCAGCAGGATCGGCCCGGTGTCGAGGCCTTCCTCCATCTGCATGATCGTAATCCCGGTCTCGCTGTCGCCGGCAAGGAGCGCGCGCTGGATCGGCGCTGCACCGCGCCAGCGCGGCAGCAGCGACGCGTGCACATTGAGGCAGCCGAGCCGCGGTGAGGCGAGGATCTGGCGCGGCAGGATCAGACCGTAGGCGGCCACCACTGCGGCATCGGCGCCGCGTGCCGCGAACTCGGCCTGCGCTTCATGCGGCCGCAGGCTGACCGGGCAGAAGACGGCGATCCGGTGCTGCATGGCGAGCAGCTGCACGGGCGAGGGTTGTGGCCGATGGCCGCGACCGGCGGGGCGAGGGGGCTGGGTGTAGACGGCGCGGATGCGGTGCCCGGCCGCAATCAGCGCCTCCAGGATCGTCGCGGCAAACGGCGGCGTGCCCATGAAGACGAGGTTGAGCGCTTCGCCTGGTGGCGTGGCGGTCATCGTTCGATCACCGCCGACGCCGCCCTCAGGCAGGGACGGGAACCCGGCTGCGCTTCGTCTTGGCGAGCTTGCGCAGGATCATTCCACGCTTCACCAGCGAGAGGTGGTCGACGAAGAGGATGCCGTCGAGGTGCTCGATCTCATGCTGCAGGCAGGTGGCGAGGAGTCCCTCGGCGTCCATCTCGCGGATCTCGTTCTCGTGATCGAGATAGCGCAGACGGATCGCCGCCGGCCGGCTGACGTCGGCATAATGCTCCGGCAGCGACAAGCACCCCTCGCTGAAGGTCGCCAGCTCGGGCGAGCGCCATAGTATCTCGGGATTGGCCAGTCGCAAAGGCTGAGGCTTTTCACCTTCGCGCGCAACATCGAGAACGATGACGCGGCTCGACTGCCCGACCTGCGGCGCCGCCAGCCCGATGCCGATAGACTGATACATCGTGTCGAGCATGTCGTCCATCAGCCGCCGCACCTTGGGGTCGACCGCAGGGACGGGCCGCGCCTTGATTTTGAGCCGCGGATCGGGAGCGGTGATGATCGGTAGCTGTGCCATGGGAGCTGGCTCTACGTAGGATCTCGGGCATTTGTCGTCAATATCATTGAATCCTGGCGGCGCACCGAACGTCGAGCAATCCTTAACCATTATTCGCGATAAGAGGGGTCTGCTGCGTCCGGCGATTTCGTTATTGGAGACAGATCGATGGCTTGCCTGGCCAAGCTCACTCCGACCAAGCTTCTTGCCGCATCGAGCATTGCGATCGGCTTGGGCTTCGGCGCCCCGGCACTGGCGGGCTCGGTAGCCATTGGGACACCGCTCCCGCCGCCGCAAAAGGGGGTCAATATCTCCAGCGGACCCAAGGCGCCGGCGACTTACGAGCCGATCGCACGGCTGCAGATGTCGTCGGACCTCCTTGCCTTTGGGCGCGACACCAAAGACCCGCTGGTGCTGATCGCCGCAGCGCGGATCATGAAAGCGCTGAGCGGTTCCGAGGTCGACCTCAAGCCGGAAGGAAGGGCAGCATCGGGGTTTGCGCAGAAGTCCGGTCTACCGGTATCGCCCAATTCGATCCTTGTCGAAGCCCGCGACTTTGCCAAAGGCGACAAGATCATCAACCTCCTGATCGACCAGACCGTTGCAGCTGGCACCTCTGCCACGATCGAACAACCCAAAACCCATCAAGACACGGTCCAGGCCCGTGCCACGGATGTCTACAGCGTGGTATTCAACGGCGGGCAGCTGGCCGAAGCGGGCGTCGCCGGTGATGGAGTAGGCGATCTCGACCTCTTCGTCTACGATGAGAACGGCAACCTCGTCTGCCGCAGCAGCGCGAGCACCGATCGTGAATATTGTCGCTGGTGGCCGAAATGGACCGGACCGTTTCGCATAGAGGTGCAAAATCTCGGTGGCGCCGCAGATCTGTACCGCTTAGCGACGAATTAACCAAAGGTAGGAGATCGCTCAGGCGGATCCGAGCGCCTCGATAAAGATCTCGATCGTCTTTTGCACGGGGCGCCGCAAGATCGTCTCGTTGGTGATCAGCTCGAATTCGGTCCCGTCGGCGGCGGAGCGCAACGCCGGCCGGATCGACACTCCGGATGCGCGCAGCCGTTCGGGCAGCCGCGGGGCATCACTGCCGCAAACGCGCAGCCGGGTAACGTTGGTCGCCGCAACGGATCGCAGAACCTGGCAACGCTCGTGCTCGCCGAGCGCGCGGAACAGGGTCTCGGCGAGCATCGCCGCGCGCTCGAAGCGCTCGGCAAAGCCGTCGAGATAATGGAGGGCAACCGCGGCGTAAGGCCAGGCCTGCCGCAGACTGCCGCCGAACATGCGGCGCTGATGGTAGAGCTTTGCGAGCAGATCGCGCGGGCCGGCGAGCACCGCGCCGCCGGCGGCGTTGAAGTATTTGTACAAGGACACGTAGACGGTGTCGAACAGGGCGGCGTAGGTATGCGGCGCTATCCCCGTATAGGGTGCGGCCAGGAACAGCCGGGCGCCGTCGAGATGGAGCCCGATCCGGCGCTCGCGAGCGAAGCCTGCGATGCGCTGCATCTCGTCGAAGTCGAAGACCTCGCCGGCGAGGCGGCGCACCGGCAACTCGATCGAGATCACCCCGACCGGGGTCGACACGCGACCCTCCTCGGCGCCTTCGACCGCGACCGCCGCTTCTGCCAAATCGAAGGTGGCGCGGTCGGGTGCAAGCGGGATCAAGGTCAGCCCGCTCAATTCTTGCGTGCAATCGCCGGAGTCATTGTAGATGTGGCTTTCCCGCTGCACCAGAACCCGGCGGCCGCCGCGCGCCAGGACGCGCAAAGCCAAGTGGTTGGCCAATGTCCCGCTGGGCAGGAAGAGTGCGGTCTCCTTGCCGAGCAGTGCCGCCATGCGCTCTTCGAGCCCTGCGACGGCCCCCTCGCGCGAGAATTCGTCCGCCGCGATCCCATCGACCTCGGCCAGCCGGCCCAACAAGTTCGCATATTCGGCCGGCGACAGCGCCAAGCCGTCGGAACGGAAGTGGACGCCGCGGTCGTCAGCTCGTTCATCCACGCTCGCCTCCCGTCGTGCCCGGCAGGATGGTAACATAGGGTTCCGATCCTCGACCACGCTCCCAGCCCGTGGGGACCGCGATGAACCCGTCTCGCTCTCGCTTTGCCATTCTGTGCCTGGTGCCGAGCATTGTCTTGTTGATGCCTCCGGAGAGCCGGGCGTGGAGCGCCGAAGGCCACATGATCGTAGCCCTGGTTGCCGATCGCTTGTTGCAAGCCCAGGATGCCTCGGTACACAAGAAGCTTGGTGAACTGCTCGCCACCGACAAGTCCAATACTTGGACGAAGACCGATATCGCCAGCGAGGCGACCTGGGCGGACGTGTTGCTGGCAAAAAGCGCCGAGGGGCCGGCGGCGACGACGAAGTGGCATTACGTTAAACTCGATGCCGACAACCCGGAGCTGACGAAGGCCTGCTTCGGCAGACCCGCTCTGCCGTGGATGGCGCCGGCGAGCCGCGGTGCTCGGGACGACTGCGTCGTCGACAAGATCGAGCAGTTCGCCAAAGAGCTGCGCGACCCCGCCACCTTGCCGGGAGAGCGGCTGACGGCCCTCCAGTTTCTTCTCAACTTTGTCGGTGAGGTCAACGATCCGCTGCTCACGATTGAGCACCATGATCAGGGCGGCCACTGCGTCGCGGTGATGCCCCCGGCGTCGAAAACCCCGGTGCGGCTGAGCACCTATTGGGATAATACTCTGGTCGTCGAGGCCGTGGGTAAGGACCCGGCGAAGGCCGCGGCCCAGATCGTCGCCGGCCTGACGCCGGACGATATCGCGAGATGGTCGGACGGCTCGCCGGCCGACTGGGCGCAGGAATCCTACAAAGTGGCGAAGGAGGTGACCTACGGTTTTGCGAAGGACAAGTCCAAAGATTCGGTGAGCAAATATCGCTTCCCAACCAGAAAGGGCGAGAAAGATTCCTGCGGGCCGGTGCCCCTCTACCACGTCGACGCCGGTTACCGCGACCGCGCCGTCGCTGCCGTCAAGGAGCAACTGGCCAAGGCGGGAGTACGTCTTGCCTCTCTGCTACGCAAGAACCTGCTATGAGCCGGCGGCCGCGACGCGTCAATCGAAGTCGCGCCGAGTAAAGAGGGCCTCGAACGGAATTCCTGCTTTGCGGAAATTTCCTTCGGCCCCTTCGAGGCGATCGACGACGGTGATCACCTTTGTGATCGTGCATTGACTACGGCGAGCCTCCTCGACGGCCCGCAAGGCCGAGCCGCCGGTGGTGGTGACGTCCTCGAACAGGATGACCCGCGATCCCGGGTCGAGCAGCCCGTCGACCCGCTGGTCGGTGCCGTGGCCCTTGGATTCTTTGCGGATAAAGAACCCGTTTAGCGGCTTCTCGGGCCAGCTCCGCACGCAGAGAGCCGCCACGATCGGAATCGCCCCGGTTTCCATGCCGCCGATACCGTCGATGTCCTCGGCTCTGATCATCTCGAACAACAGATCCGAGAGCAACGAAGCCCCCTCGGGATCAAGCATCGTCTTCTTTAAATCGATGAAGAAATTACTGGAGCGACCGGAGGTGAGACGGAAATCTCCCCGCAATAGCGATCTGCAGGTAATTATTGAAAGAAGCTTCTGCCGTTTGTGGGGGAGATTAAAATTCTCGCTGTTGTCCATAGAAGGCCGTCATATCTTATCGTCTCCACGAATTAAGCCCAAAGACGCGCCGCGAAACAAGCCTTCTCCCGACGGGCTGTCGATGGGAAACGAAAAGTCCGAATTTGGTACGGACGCTAAGGCCCGATTTTGACCGCCGACTGATCCTCCAATCTCGCGGCGCCATGATCACCGCCCTCCCCGGCAGAGCTCGGCCTGACAGGTCATTTCTTAAGAAAAAAACAAGCTCATCTTAAGGCTAAATGAGGCGTACCTCACAGTCTCCCGCTCCGAATTCGGGCATCATTCCTTCATGGACCGCAACGTTGTCGCGGTCGATCGAGGAGAGAGACCATGAAAACGTTACGCATTTCAGCACTGCAAGCTGGGTCAGGCAACAATAGCTACCGGGGGGACAAGATGCGACACCTCCTTTTTTCTGTACTCATCGTGCCGACGCTCGCATTCGGCACTGTGGGTCAGGCGCACGCGCAAACGCCGGCGGCTGCGCCTCGGCTGCTCACCGAGCAGATCAACGATGCACGGTTGGTGACGCTCTCCGGAAACACGCGTCCCGAGGCAAAGGCTGCAAACGACCGCGGTGCGGTGGCCGACGATTTGCTAATGCCGCACATGCTGCTCCAGCTGCGGCGTTCGGCCGAGCAGGAGCAGTCGCTGGCGGCGGTGATCGATGAGCTGCACAGCCCGGCCTCACCCAACTTTCATCAGTGGCTCAGCCCGGCCGAATTCGCCCAGTACGGCCCTTCAGACGCGGATCTGCAGATGATCATCGGCTGGCTGCAAGGGCAAGGCTTTCGCGTGAATGCGGTTTATCCCAGCCGCATGGTGATCGACTTCTCGGGCACCGCGGGCCAGGTTCGCACCGCGCTCCATACCCAGATCCACCAGCTTATGGTCAAGGGCGTTCAACACATCGCCAATATGAGCGACCCGCAGATACCGGCGGCGCTTGCCCCGGCGGTCTTTGGTGTCGTATCGCTGAACGACTTTCAGCCGCGACCACAATATTCCGTCGGCGATGGCACCTATCGGATTGTGCCGGCGGACCTCGCTAAGATCTACAACTTCAATCCGCTGTTCAGCGCCGGTATTTCCGGTCAGGGACAGAAAATCGTTGTGATCGAGGACACCAACATGTTTGCCAGCAGCGACTGGACGACCTTTCGTTCGGTCCTCGGCCTACAGGGATACAGCGGCGGCTCTTTGAGTACGATCCACCCCCAAATCCCGGGTACCGACAATTGCGCTGACCCCGGCGTAGTGCCGGAATTCAGCGCCGAGGTGACCCTCGATGCCGAATGGGCGAGCGCCGCCGCCCCCAACGCGGAGATCGTCGTCGCCTCTTGCGCCGATACCGCTTCGACCTATGGCGTGATGCTCGCCATCCTGAACGTGGTCAACAGCGCCAATCCGCCAGCCATCATGAGCATCAGCTACGGCGGCTGCGAGGTTCTCTCCGGAGAAACAAACAATGCGGCGTACAAATACGCATATCAACAGGGCGTTGCCGAGGGGATCTCGATCTTCGTTTCCTCGGGGGATACGAATGCGGCGTTCTGCGATGGCTTTTTCTCGTACAACGGGGCTTCCCACGGCCTCAATGTCAATGCGCTCGCTTCAACAGCGTACAACGTTGCGGTCGGCGGGACGGATTTCGGCGATACCTACGCCGGCATCAACGGCGCCTACTGGGATTTGAATAACGGTGTGGCCTTTCGCTCGGCCAAATCCTACATCCCTGAAATCCCTTGGAACGACACCTGCGCGAGTCAGCTTTTGGCGACCTACAATGGGTTCGGCACGACCTATGGCTCGTCCGGGTTCTGCAACAGCGCCTCAGGCCAAAGATACCTGAAACTCGGCGGTGGTAATGGCGGCCCAAGCAGCTGCGCGACGGGACAGGCGTCGATCCCTGGCGTAGTTAGCGGCACCTGCCAAGGCTACCCCAAGCCATCCTGGCAGACCGGCGTGGTCGGGCTCCCGAATGACGGTGTGCGCGATGTTCCGGATGTGTCGTTGTTCGCCGCCGGCCCGACACCGGCTGGGCCGGGCGGGGTCTGGGGGCATGCTTACGTCATTTGCTGGTCCGATCACGCCAACGGGGGCTTCGGCTGTGGCGGCGCCCCCAGGAGCTGGAATTACTCCGGCGGGACCTCGTTTGCAGCCCCGATCATGGCCGGCCTCCAGGCGCTGGTCAACCAGCGGACCGGAGAGCGACAGGGTAACCCGAACTATGTCTACTATCAGCTCGCCGCCAGCCAATACGGCCAGACCGGCAGTCCGCAATGCAATTCCAGCAAGGGGAATACCTCCGCAAGCTCGTGTATTTTCCACGACGTAACGGTAGGTGATGATGACGCCGAGTGCACTGGGACATTCAATTGCTACCACCCTACTGGAGTTTACGGCGTGCTGTCGACTTCTACGAGCTCCTATAAACCTGCTTATGAGACGGGGGTGGGGTGGGATTTCGCCACCGGTATCGGCACCATCGACGCCTACAATCTGGTTACGAATTGGCAGGCCGGGCTCGATCTGGTACCGGCAGTGACCAGTGGACAGAACAACCGCGGTCGTCTTGAGAATTGAATAGAACACGATTACCGGCGGAGCTTGACGCGGAGCCATGGGGACGGCTACTCCTTGGCTCCGCGAAGCACCAACTAGAGGGGCCGAAATGTCGGTAAGACTGGTCGTAACGATCACTGCCGCGCCGGGGAAGGGTACTGAGCTCGCGCACGCGTATAAGGCACGGTGCGAGGAATGCATGAAAGAGCCGGGCTGCGAGCAATTCGAGGTGTTCCAAAGCGTGCTCAACCCGGACAAGCTGGCATTGCTTGAGCGCTGGAGCGATCAGGCGGCGCTCGATGTACACGCGAAATTGAACAGCACTCGTCCTGGGCTGCGCCCGGAACTCCGAATCGGCAGCGGCGAGCGCGAAGACTACCAGTACAACCGCACCCGCTAGCGGAGGGTGCGGCATGTTCGATCTGATCGTCACCGGCGGTACGGCGGTCATGCCGAGCGGCGCGGAACCCGCGGATATCGGCGTCTCGGACGGCAAGATTGCGGCTATCGGCGCACCCGGCAGTCTGCAGTCTGGCGGTGCCGCGCGGATCGTCGACGCCAGCAATCAGATCGTCATTCCGGGCGGCGTCGATCCGCACATCCATTGCAGCATGCCGATCCCGTTTTCCGGCCGCAATGAGGATTTGCTGAGCGCCCCGCCGGAGCAGGTCAGCCGTGCTGCGCTTTACGGCGGCACCACGACCTTGCTGGATTTCGCCCAATGCCCCTCAGACCAGCCGCTGCAGCAGTCGATCGAGCTGCGCCAACGCGAATGGGCCGGTGCGTGCTATTGCGACTACGGTTTTCACCTGCTGCTGCACGGCAAGCTGTCGCAAGGCGTGCTCGGCGCACTGCCCGAGGCGATCGAAGCGGGGCACGCCTCGGTCAAGATGTTCACCACCGACATCAGGCCCAATCGCCAAGGGCGCATGGTGCAGTTCGGCGACATCTGGGAGGTGTTGCAGGTTCTGGCGGCCAAGGGCGGGATCGCCGCCATCCACGCCGAGGACAACGACATCGTGATGCACATGTACGAGAAGCTGATCCGCGAGGACCGGGTCGGCTTCGAGAACATGGCCGAGGTTCACAATACTCTGTCGGAGGATCTCTCGTTCAATCGGGTGATCCGGCTCGCGGAGAATGTCGAGGGCGCGGCACTCTACATGGTGCATGTCTCGGCCGCGACCGGGGTTGCGGCGATCGCGCGCTCACGGGCCCAGGGCTTCCCGATCTATGGCGAAACCCTGCACCAATACCTGCTCTACAACGCCGAGGACTACAAGCGCCCGGGCGGGCAGATGTATCATACTTACCCCTCACTCAAATTCGCCAAGGATCAGGAGGTTTTGTGGTCGGCAACGGCGCATGGCGCGATCCAGGCGATCGCCACCGACGAGGTATGCTGTCCGCTGCAGGTCAAGCTCCAAGGCCGGCGCATCGACGACACGACCGGCGGCAATTCGGGGGTCGAGCCGCGGCTGTCGCTGATGTACACGCACATGGTCGAAAAACGCGGCTACAGCCTCGCCGACTTCGTCGGGCTCGTCTCGTCGAATGCGGCGCGCATCATGGGGCTCTATCCGCGGAAAGGGGCGCTGGCGATCGGTTCGGACGCCGACATCGTGCTGCTCGATCCGCGCTCGAGACGTGTCATCCGCAAGGAGGATCTGCACGGGACCGACTATACGCCGTGGGAGGGTCACGAAGTGGCGGCTTGGCCGAGCATGACGATCCTGCGCGGCAAGATGGTGGTCGAGGACGGCGCCTTGCTGGCGAGCCCGAGCGACGGCCAGTTCCTGGCGCGCAAGATCGGCAGCGATATCCGGGCGCATCCGGCGCTCTAACTTCGGAGGCTTGTCGGCGATGGTAACCGCTGCGATCTGGCCGGCGCTCGACTATAGCCGAGTGCCCTATCGGCTCTACCACGACGCCGAGGTCTATGCGCGCGAGCAGGAGCAGATCTTTGGGGGTCCGGTGTGGAGCTTTCTCGGGCTCGAGGCCGAGATCCCTAGCCCCGGCGATTTCCGGGCGACTTACATCGGCGAGATGCCGATCATTTTCAATCGGGACGAGACGGGCGCGGTCAAGGCCTTCGTCAACCGTTGCGCGCATCGCGGGGCGTTGGTTCGGCGCGAGCTCTCCGGCAATGCCGCCAACCACATCTGCATCTATCACCAATGGTGCTATGGGCTCGACGGCCGGTTGACGGCGATCCCGTTCCGCCGCGGCATCAGAGGAAAGGGCGGGCTCGACCCCAGTTTCGAGATGGGCGCACACGGGCTGCGGCCGCTGCAGATCGGCAATGTCAATGGCGCGCTGTTCGGCACACTGGCCGAGGATGCCGAGCCGCTCGAAGATTATCTCGGCCCGCCGGTCCTGGCTCAGCTGCGGCGCCTCTTCGACCAACCCGTCAAGGTGCTGGGCTACAATCGGCAACGGATCCGCGGGAACTGGAAGCTCTATGCCGAGAATACCCGCGACAATTACCATGCGAGCCTGTTGCACGAGTTTCTCGTGACCTTCGGCCTCGACCGCTCGACGCAGGTCGGCGGCGTCAAGATGGATGCGCGCCACCGGCACAACATCACCTGGGCGGAGGCCGCAAGCGACAGTGACGAATTCGCCCATCAGGCCTATGGCAATGCCGGGATACGCAATGATTTCCTGTCGCTGAAAGAGCCTGCACTCGTCGCCTTCCATCCCGAGCACGCGGATAATCTGAACATTGCGATCACCTCGGTGTTCCCATCCGCGGTCTTCGTGCAGATCAGCAACAGCTTGGCGGTGCGTCAGATCCGACCGCGCGGCGTCGACGAAGTCGAAATCTTCCAGACCATGCTCGGTTACGAGGACGATTCCTCCGAGATGACCCTGCACCGGTTGCGCCAAGCGAACCTCGTCGGTCCGGCCGGTCTGGTCTCGATGGAGGATGGCGAGGCGATCGAGATCGCTCATCGCGCCTCCAAGCCCGATCAAGATCGGACCACGGTCATCGAGCTGGGCGGCGGAGGGGTCATCTCCGACCGTGACTACCGCGTCACCGATGTGCCGTTGCGCGGCTTCTGGTCGTATTATGCCGAGCTGCTCGGGATCGAGCCGGCGGGTGCGGTGCGATGACGATCGGTCGTGATGCCGTCTACGACCTCTTCGCCGAATACGGTGCCCTGATCGACACGGCACAGCTCGACGAATGGCTCGACCTTTTTGCTGAAGAGTGCCGTTACCAGATCGTCCCGCGGGAGAATTTGGACCGCGGGCTGCCGGCGGCCCTCGTTTTCTGCGACAGCCGCGCGGTGCTCGAGGACCGTATCCGGGCATTGCACGAGGCGAACAAATACAACATCCACACCGACCGCCATGTGATCGGCCTACCCCGCATCTTCGATGATGGCAGCGCGGCCGAGGCGCCGTTCGCGGTCTATCAGACCGACCAGGAAGGCGAGACCCGCCTGTTCGCGACCGGCCTCTATCGCGACCGTTTGGCGCTCGAGGGAAGCCGCCTCAAGATCCGCGACAAGCTGGTTCTCCTCGATACCTTCGCGGTACCCACGCTCCTCGCTACGCCGCTCTAAATCTTAGGGCGGGGCGGCGGCGACCGACAAGTCGTCGGCCGTCTTGGCCTCGGCGGTGGCGAGCCGGTCGCCGGTGATCGGGATCGTCACCAAGCGGCGGCCGTCGAAGATCAGAGCCAGCTGGAAGCCGCCTAGCCCCGCCGGGTCCGAAATACCCTCGGTCGCCCAGATCGACTGCGGAAAGCCGGGCTCGCCCGAGGACGGAGTTTCGCCCGAATCTTCTTTTTTCGAATCGATCCAGACGAGGCTAGCCGCGTGGGAGAGTCCGAGGACCAGATCGCCGTCGTTGGACGTCTTTGCGCGCAGCTCGACCACCGAGAGCACGCCTTCGCTGCCGCCATAAGCAATCCGGCCCAACAGGCCCTTTTCGGTTTCCTTGGCTGTGACGACGCCGTCGAAGGCGGCCCACCGAAGGGTCGGCGGCGTGGTGTTCGGCGTCTCGGCCCAGGCCGATGTGCCCGCGGACCGGGGGCCGGTCGAACGGAACAGCGAGCGGCCGGTATCGAGCGCTCGCACTCGATGTATATCCGGGGCGGTGCAACACCCCGGCATCGTCACGACGCTATATCTTTCACCGAGAATCGCAGCCTTAGCGCCAGGGTCGCTAAACGACGACAAGCGTTTCGGCTCGGTGCCGGACAAGTCGTCGACGGTGATCGACACGGTGGAGCTCGGATCGACCCCCTCGGCGTCGGTGCGGGTCCGGACGTCGGTGGTGATCGTCGCCAGGCGGGCGTGGTGCTTCTCGCCGTCGAACACGGCATATGGCACGAATCGCGCATTGCGCGTCCGCGACAGGACGATACCGTCTTGCTTGGTCTCGATGCGAACCGATGAGCTGGCTGAAAGCTCGTGGATGGTTTGCGCGCTGGCCGCGCCTGCCAAGCCCAGCACGAGACCAACTGCGCAGCACAAAGAGGTCATCGCTCGCTAATCTCCCGGATCATGACAAATGGCAAGGGATGGTGCCGACGATAGGAGCCGAGAATGAGATTAGCCGGTTTGGCGGGCATAGTCGCGTTCTCGCTGGTCGTCGCCTCAGCAGATTGCCCGCGCGTCGGGCCTCGCGCGGAGCTAAGATCAAAGCCCCGAATCTCGTAGGAGAGGGAGTGTCGGATGAGATCGGCCGAACCGTTCAAGGCGCCGGTGGTTGAATCGCTCGCGGTGCGGGTCGTTGTCGATTCGGTGTTCGACCAGTTCATGCCGAAGGCGACGCATCCGATGGTCGCCATCGAGCATGTCGGCCGCATTCGCAGCAATCTGAACTCGACCTTGGCCGGCGAATGGGGGCTGTCGCTCCATCTCGAATCCCGCAATGCGGGTGAAACCAGGCAATACCTTCTTGATTTCGGCTACACCTCCGAGGTGCTGCTGCGCAATTTCGCTCTGCTCGGCATCGAGCCCGAGCGGCTCAACGGGCTTATTCTGAGCCACGGGCATCGCGACCATTACGGCGGGCTGCCGGGCTTTGTCGCCCATTATCGGGACCGCATGCGCGACGATCTGCAGCTCTTCGCCGGCGGCAAAGAGACCTTTCGCGAGAAATGGGTCGGCTCGCGCGACGAGGAGCCGCGCTCCTGGGGCGCGCTCGACCGCGCCGCACTCGAGGCCGTCGGAGTCGGCACCGTCTTCTGCGATGCGGCAAGTGCCCTGGAGGGCCCGTTCACCACCGGCAACATTGCGCGCCAATCGTTCGAGCGGGTCTTGCCCAACACCCTGGTCGAGCCGACCCCGGTCGATCACTTCAGCGAGGAAGAGCGGCGCGGGCGCCTTGTCCCGGACTGGCATCCCGACGAGCATGCCACCTGTTATGTCGTGCAGGGGCGGGGCCTCGTGGTGATCTCCTCCTGCAGCCATTGCGGCGTGCTCAACGCTATCAAGACAGCGATGGCGGTCTCAGGCGTCGACAGATTGCACGCGGTGCTCGGCGGCTTTCATCTGGGCGTCGCACCGCCCGATTATGTCGAGCACACCATAGCGGAATTGAAAGAACTGGCACCCGATGTGGTGATCCCGATGCATTGCACCGGGCGCGATTTTATCGCCAGAATGCGCACCGAAATGCCCGATCGCCTGGTCGACTGGAACACCGGAAGCCGCTTTACCTTCGGTGTATGACGGTGTCGGGGGAGGAGAGCGAAGCCCGCTAGACCTTCGCCCTCGCAACCGCGTTGTTAAATGCTGCTCCGAGCCCTCAATGAAGCTCGGCGATGCTCTGCGGGGAGACGTAGCTCACCTGCGCCGGATCGCTCAGGATCATCTCAGGCCTCTGACGAAAGAAGCTGACAAACCCGGTCACGCAGAGACGCTGCCCTTGCAGGACCGCTTCAGGGTTGCCCCCGAATTTGGCGCGGTCGGTTCCGTAGATCACCGCGGTCAATGCCCGGTTCGCGCTCGGCTGGTCGGGGCTGATCAGCGTTACAAATGTCGGGTGGGCGCGGGAACTGGCCTCGTAGACCGCAGCGCTGACCACACCGCAGACCTTGGCAGCGTGACCGACTTGGCTCATCGCATCCGCGGGAGTCACGGTGACTGCGCCAGCCGAGATCGCCCACAGGCTCAGCATCGTCGATACGGTTACCAGCTTTATCTTGTCCATTGGCTACTCCGGTATTGGGGGGTAGCGCATCGTGTCGCCGCGGCCGTTACGATCGGGTTAAGGGCAATAGAAGTGAGCTTTGCGGAGGGCCCTTGACCGGAGTGGTGAGAAGGCCGTGAGATGCTCAAGCGGTGAATATTTCGTTCGAAGTGTGATCTTCCTCACATTGCGCGGCTGGCCGCCGAATAATTCTGCCGAACCGGGCTGATCGGCGCCCAAAGCCTGCGCGGCGCGGCCGCGATCGGGGATCACACACTCATACAGGGAGAACTCAGAAATGGTCGACGACGCGAAACTGCATCAATTCATGGGGCAAATGCTATCGGATCTCGGTGGCGCCGCGAGCGTGGCGCTTGTCCGCATCGGCGATGCCCTCGGCTTGTACAAGACCTTGTACAAGGGCGGTCCGACGACCGTGGACGAGCTTGCTGCCGCGACTGGCATCAATCGGCGCTACCTGCGCGAATGGCTGTCGCATCAGGCCGCCTCGAACTACCTCTCCTATGACCTGGCGACGCAGAAATTCGCCCTGCCGCCGGAACAGGCAATGGTGTTCGCGATCGAGGACAGCCCGGTCTACATGATGGGCGCGTTCGACCTGATGACGTGGATGACCGAGAGCAAGGATCAGGTTCAGGCGGTGTTTCCGACCGGCGGGGGTGTGCCGTGGAGCGAGCACACCGGTTGCTTCTTCTGTGCGGTCGCACGGTTCTTCCGCCCCGGCTACCACAACAATCTGGTGAGCAGCTGGCTGCCGGCGCTCGACGGGGTCGTCGATAAATTGCAGCGCGGTGCCAAGGTGGCCGATGTCGGGTGCGGCCATGGCTGGTCCACCGTGTTGATGGCCAAGGCTTTCCCGAATTCGGAATTCATCGGCTACGACTTCCATCCGAGCTCGATCGAGCACGCGGCGGCGCATGCCGGGGACCATGGGGTCACGGCAAACACACGCTTCGAGGTCGCGACGGCAAAGGGGTATTCGGAGAAGGACTTCGATCTTGTCACCTTCTTCGACTGTCTGCATGACATGGGCGACCCGGCGGGCGCTGCGGCGCATGTCCGGCAGTCGCTGAAGCAGGACGGCTCATGGATGATTATCGAGCCGATGGCCGGCGACAAACTCGAGGACAATTTGAACCCGGTCGGCCGTATCTATTACGCGGGCTCGACGATGGGATGCGTACCGACCTCACTGTCGCAGGAAGTCGGCGCCGCCCTCGGCGCGCAAGCGGGCGAGGCCAAATTGCGCGAGGTCATCACCGCCGGCGGGTTCACCAATGTAAGACGCGCCGCGGAGACGCCGTTCAACATGATTCTCGAAGCCCGGCCCTAGGAACGTATTGTGAATAAAAGATGATTGGGTAATACGCATTAATATGGTAAGTAATTGTGATCGATAATTGGTCGCGAGGACGCTGCACGGAGTTCTAGTTATGTTCAAACGTTTGCGACCCTGGAAAGGCCCAGGCCTGTTTCTGACCTGCAAAAACAGGAGCGCCTGAACTAGATTCGCACAGCGATGGCACCGGGCGCCCACCTGGAATTACCGCGCTGGGACGCCACATCGAAGGGCCCGGGGGAGGATGTGTGATGCGCGCACCCTGCTATGCGCCGCTCGATGAGGCTCTTGAGGTCCTCGCGCCCTACGGGATCGAGCTCAAAAACGGCAACAGCAACCACGCCCCCATGGTGGCCGAGGCGCTCTGCGCGATGGGCCGTCCCGATGCGGTCATGCCGTGGATCGCGCGTTATCGTGAGCGGATGCTGACGCGGCCGGACGAGGGCGCTCGAATTCGGCGCGAAGACTAGCGCGGAGCGCTCGGCGGGCGCGGCCGCTTCGCCGACTGGAGTGGGTTCTTCGCTGAAGAATTGCGGGGGGCGCCGTGGCGGGAGGTACTCGACCGCTGGATGGAGCGTCTGGCGCCGGGCTTTTGCGCCGCGGCGACACATGGCGTGATCCGCGCCGGACACGCCGCGCGGAGCCTTGCCGACGCAGAGACGCCGCCGCGCCTGCGCGAACTCGCCGATGCGCTCGCCAGCTGGTCGGCCACCTATCAGGAGCTGCCGGCCGGCCGCCGGGCAGCAAACGGCAGGATGACGCCGCGCCAGGCCATCGGTCGCGTGAAGGTCGTGCCGCCCGAGCGGCGAAATCCTGTCGGCAACATCACGGCCTCATTGCGCGCACTCGACGACATGCCCGAATTTGCCCCGCCGCTCGGGCTGATCGACACCAGCGGCGTGATTGTCCCGCTGGTCGCCGAAGTGACCGAGGTGTTTGCGCGGGTTCACTTGGCCAACGCGCACGATATTCGCACGACCATCGCCTTCATCCACGGAGTGACCAGCGCCTCGGCCCTCGGCAACATCGCTTCGCAGCTCGGCGAAGAAACGACGCGTGCCGCGCTCGGCTATGCTTGGCAGTCGGGCTGCGCGCTCTTTGCCTGCTATGGCGGGGAGACAGCGATGGCCGAGGACATCGAGCCCCGCGACGCGGATGCCGAAGAGCTGGTCGGTCGCGCCATCGCACATGGCGACGAGCACGTCATCAAATTCACCGAGGCATGCCTGCACCGGCACAGGCTCAGCCCTTCGCCGGTCTACTTTGCCGCTGCCGAGCACGTTTTAACCATGATTCCAAAACGCTGACCGGTCCGAGGGGAGAGTGGGAGGGAGGTATGACAGAGTTGTCACCGGCGACCCGCGACGCTTTGCTGCGCGTCGGAACATCGACCCTGACCGGCATTCTGTCGCGGCGCGGTCTGCGCAATATGTTCCTGCAGGAGGTCTGGCCCATCCGAGCGGAAACGCCGCGGATGGTCGGTCCGGCGTTCACCATGCGCTTCATCCCGGCACGCGAGGACAAGACGGCGACCGGACGCGGGCCGGTGCAGCAGCGGGCGATGGAGGAATGTCCGCCGGGCCACGTGCTCGTTGTCGACGCGCGGGGCGACCCGCGGGCGGCCTCGGCCGGCGACATCTATTGCGGCCGCCTGAAGGCGCGCGGCTGCGCCGGCATCGTGACCGATGGCGGGCTGCGCGACACCGAAGGCGTCTTCAAGACCGGACTGCCGGCCTACCACCGCCGCCCGTCATCGCCGCCGAGCGGGATCGTCCATCAGCCGGCCGACCTCAATCTGCCGATCGCCTGCGGCGGAGTAGCGGTCTATCCGGGCGACATCATCGTCGGCGACTGCGACGGGGTCGTCGTGATCCCGCCGGACATCGTCGACGCGGTCGCTGAGGAAGCGCTCGCGACCACCCTCTACGACGAATTTGCCGAGGAGGAGGTAGCACGCGGCCGCTCGCTGGTCGGTCTCTTCCCGGGCGCGGGGGATGAAGCCAAGCGCGATTTCGAAACGTGGAAAAAGAACCGCTCCCGCGCGGATTAGCTTAGCTTAGAGCAAGCTGGCGTGGGCGCTGGAAAAAATTGATATGTTCACAATAATGTGGTAAACTTACGCGTCATACTCAATCGGGTCTACCGATGGGCTGGATTGCCGCTGGCCGACGCTCGCCTGTCGCAGCCAGATCTGGGTAAGGTAATCATAGGTTGGGGTTAGCACCTGATGTCTACCTGATCTATCAGGTGGAACAGGAGACGCCTCTCGCGTTATGCGCGAAACGCATATGCCGGTCGGCGCAGGTAGAACGGGAGGAAAGGATGTCCGAGGATTTCGATTTTGTTGTCGTGGGCGGGGGGTCCGCCGGCGCGGTAATCGCCTCCCGTCTCAGCGAAGACCCGTCGTGCCGGGTGGCGCTGATCGAAGCCGGCGAGCGGCCGCCCGAGGTGTCGTCAATGCCGGTGGCCCCCGCTGCTATGCAGCGGAACCCGGCCACCGATTGGATGTATACCGCCGATCCAGGGAAGGCCGGGCTCGGGCTCAACGACCGCCGGGTCCCGGTGCCGCGCGGCAAGATGCTCGGGGGCTCGTCCAGCATCAACTACATGATGTATGTGCGTGGCCATCCCGGCGACTTCAACTCCTGGGCTGAAGGCGGTGCTGTCGGATGGAGTTACGCCGACGTGCTGCCCTACTTTCGCAAGAGCGAGGGTCTTACCCCCAGTGACGAGATCCCAATTGATGCATCGGCGCACAACACCGGCGGGTTGCTTGGGATCTCGGGTTGTTCCCCAGTGCTCCCCGTCGCAAAGGACTTCGTCGAGGCAGCGGCGGCTGCGGGCATCCCCCGCGGTGACTACAATGGACGCGAGAGGGGCGGGGCGGCAGGTGCGGTGTCGCTGACGCAGTACACTACGCGTTGCGGCAAACGATCGAGCACATATCAGGCCTTCCTGGAAGGAGAGCCGGAGCAGCGGCCAAACCTTACGATCATCACCGGCGCGCAGGCCACGCGTGTGATCCTCGATGGGCTGAAAGCCAAGGGAGTCGAATATCGCAAGGCCTCGGGCGAGATCGAGACTGCCCATGCCAGGAAGGAGGTGATCTTGAGCGCGGGTGCCATCGGCTCGCCGCATCTGCTGCTGCTGTCTGGCATTGGGCCACGACGGGAATTGGAAGCAGTTGGGGTTCGCTGCCTTCTGGATCAGCCTCATGTCGGTAAGCATTTGAAGGACCACCTGGAGGTCCCTTTGTTCTTTCCCGCGCCGGGGGCAGGTGTGTCGATGAACGAGGTCGTGCTGTCGATGGGTCCTACGGCCCTGCGCGGACCCCGCGGACCGTTGCCCGCTGATCCCGCCGACGATGCGAGGCTGCCGGCCGACCTCCAGGCGATGAAGCAGGAGGCGGAACGGCGATTCGCCGAGTGGGAGACGACCGGGCGCGGCCTGATTTCGTCATCCCTGGTCGATGCGGTGGCCTTTTGCTCGACCGGGCTTGGCGACACGCACAGTCACGACACGGAGATCATCTGCTTTGCCACCGGAGGCAACGAGGACCTGGTGCGATTATGCCTAAACGTCGACACCGCGCGTTATTTCGATAACGCCGACAAACGCTTGGCGCCCGACGCGGAAAGCGTCTACCTCCTGGCCAATCCGGTATTGCCGCACAGCGAAGGAGAGATTGTTCTCGAAAGCGCCGACCCTAGTGTTCATCCGTCGATTTGGATGAATTATTACGACGATCCGCACGACATGAAGGTCATGGTCGCGGTGATACGCCGGGCCCTGGATATCGCCGCGCATTGGCCCGGAAACCGCAAGATCGGCCCGGTGATGATGCCGCCGTTCCTCGCGGCAAAGCACGGGTATGTGGCCGACACCGAGCCGAGCAACGCGCTGCTGGAGGATCTCGCCCTGCATTTTTCGCTAACGGTCTATCACCATACCTGCACCTGCCGGATCGGCGACGTCGTGGATCCGTGGCTGCGGGTGCTGGGGGTGGGAAGGCTGCGCGTAGCGGATGCCAGCGTCATGCCCAACGTGACGAGCGGCAACACGAATGCGCCGTCGATCATGATCGGCGAAAAGGCGGCGGAGATGATCGCCGTTGATCACGGCGTGAAGTTGCGGGAGTTCGTGGGCGAGCAACCCGCGAAGGTTTGACCGTGTCTCGTCCGGTGCAGCCTCTAGCTGAATACCGCGACGAACTCGCAGGTCACCAGGGCATTGCTCTCGGCGCCGAGCGCCATCGTGTGACGCGCTGGCCGTGATGCCGGATCGGGGAACATCTTGAGCCACTCTTCATTGAGTGCCGCACGTCCGGTCCCCGGCTCCTTCATCCAGAACGTCATCTTGATGATGTCGTCGGGCGTTCCGCCGGCCGTTCCGATGGCGGCACGCACATGGGTAAAGAGATTGGCGACCTGTTTTGCCAATTCAGGGGGCAGGTCGCGCGTTCCCGGATCGACGCCGCTAATCACGCTCGTCATCATCACATTGCCGATCCGGCTGGCGTTAGGGATCGGGTTCTGGTGGGCGAAGCCGGGGAAATTTACGCTTTGTCGTTTTGCCATCGCATCGCTCCTTGTCGCATGGGTGCTATGATCGTCGAGCCAATGGCCAAAGGCCCTTTCTCGGGGAGAGCTTGAATGATGCGCTCATGGATTCACTTTACGCGTGGCCGCTTTGTGCGCCAAGCGCGGGTCGGGCTTGGCGAGCTCAGGGAAGAACACCTCAGCCGCCATGGGTTTGCCGGCCCGGTTGCGATGCTCTATCGCCCCGATGGGCCGAACGAGGTTGTCCGGATTGAGGGCGATTATCGGCCGCGCCAGATCGACAGCGCCGATGTCGTCGCCGCCGACGCGACCGACCCGCGCGGCGGGCCGTTGACTTTGCTGTCCAACGAGGACGTCGCGATCGCGATCAGCCGCCGCCGGCAGGCGATGCCCTACTGCTACCGCAACATCGACGGTGACTTGCTCTACTTCGTCCATCGCGGCACCGGGGTTTTCGCCACCGAATTCGGGCCGCTCTCATACGAAGCCGGCGATTACGTGCTGCTGCCCAAGGGGACCACGTTCCGCTTGATGCCCGACGATGCAGAGAGCCTTCTGCTGGTCGTCGAAGTGCTGCAACCCATCCGGCTGTGCGAGCACGAGCAGGTCGGGCGGCATACTCCGGTCGATCCGACCGTGCTGCAGGTGCCGGATGTCGTGGATTATGGTTGGCCCAAGCAGGACGAATGGGAACTGCGGATCAAGCACAAGGGCGCCCACACCTCGATCTTCTATCGCAACAACCCGATGAATGTCGTCGGCTGGAAGGGCGACCTCTTTCCGTTCAAGCTCAACGTCCGCGACATCCGGCCGATCATGTCCGACCGCATCCATTTGGCGCCCTCCTCCTGGGTGACGTTCGAGGCGTCGGGTGTCGCTGTCCTGAGCTTCCTGCCGCAGATCGCTGTTGGCGATCTGAACGCCGAAGAGCTGCCGTCCTATCACCGCAACATCGACATGGATGAGGTCATGCTGACCCATGCCGACGAGGACCCGCAGGGTCGTCGTCCGGGCGGTTTCTCGTTCACGCCGCAAGGCGTCTTGCACGGCGCGAACGAGGCATTTCGCGCGGAGTTTCAGGCTCAGCGGAGGCCGGGGATGCGACGCAGCCGCACCGGCATCGGTGTCGACACCCATCGCCCGCTGAACGTCTCGCCGGAATTCGCCCGAATGACCGGCTGAGCGGCCGTTGGCCCGCCTATTTATCCCGTTTCGATTGGAACGGAGCGTTCCAAAACAGTCGCGTTCGCGCCGCTGCTCTCGCCAGGCGCAATTTCTCCTGCGTCATGGCGTGCTGTTCCAGGGCAGCGCGATCGGCAGCGTCGACCGAACCCTGAGTAGGCAAGACGCAGGCGGTCGGGCAGCGGGTGATTCCGTTCGTCCGGATAAATTCGGCGATGACGGCTTCGCAACCGCTCGCTTGGCTGCTTTTTTCCCCGTTCGGGCCTCCCGCGCTGCCGGCGCCACCGCGGGCCAGCACAAATCGGGAGACCACGTCACCTCAGCCATGATGATAGTGAGACGAGAACGGCCCAGCCTGCCGCCCAAGCCCCAAGCAGCATTAGCAATCCGACCGCCATTTCTCCGCGTTCCCGGGTCGTGGCCCCCCTAGTCGACCGGGCGGATAACGGCGGCCTCTGATGGAGATCGCGCAGTTCAGCGCAATGGAGACGGTCCGATACAATGTTGCGGTCCATTGACTCCTCCCACCTCGCCAGTCTCGAATAAAGGTTCTCGTTTAGTGCAGACGGTCAGCAACACTCTTCATCAATCACCATCCGACCTAATTAGGGTTCCGTCAATCATTCTCCTCGCGTTTGTCTGAAAAATTGTCACAAATGTTTACGATTAACTTTAGGTTGGACCAGTCTATTGTTCCATAAAATTGGAATAAAATTGAGAAGAATATGATCTATTCTGATGGGAACGAGGTACCCCGCTTAAGCGAGGCGAACTTGGCTGTTAGCGTTGGGGTGTTTAACAGCGCTGGGGTATTTAACAGAGCACCCGCTGGGGCGTTCCCGGTCCTTAAACTTCCGCCAACAGCACCGGTGCCGGCTAAAGAAGGCCGGAAAGACCGAGACCGCGCTCGACGGCGCAAACAACCGGCACACCCGAGGGCATGTGTGATCTCGGGCAAGGGCAAGAGGCGGCTGCGAGTGGCCCCCTATTTTGGGGGTGGCCACTACGCAGCCGGAAACAAATGAAACTAGTGTGGCGTGTGCTCCGCCAGGAAATCCTTGACGCGAGTTCTGGCCGAGGTTAGCGCCGCACCCGTCTTCCAATCTGCGATGAACTCGCAATTCGGCAGCAGCTTCGAGAGCTCCTCGGAGATCGGGTAGGGGTGCGCCTCGTCATTGCCCGCCAGCACCATGCACGGTGTGCGGACGGTCGAGACGAAGGTGCGGTCGACGCAATAGACGAAGCCTGGCGCGTAGAGGTTCCGGCAGAACGCGTCCAGCACTTGCGGTGTAGCCTCCGGGTGGTCCTTGAGGGTTTCTGCCCACCCATCGAACCGGGCCGGCCGGCCCGGAGCCATCGCGCCGACGCGCCCGATCGGCTGCGCGAGCACAGCGGACTGGACGCGCTCAGGTTGTGCCTTGATCAGGTTCAGGATGAACGACCCGCCGATGCACTGACCGTAGAGGTGGCAGCGATCGATGCGCAGGCGGTCGAGCAGTGCGATGTGATCGGCGGTGTACGCATCCCAACCGTCCTGCGCGGTGATCGGGGCACGCGACTGCCCGCCGGCGTTGCGCTGATCCATCGCGATGACGCGATAGTTGGCTGCCCATTCGGTGGTCGGGTTGATCGGCGCGGAGGGCTGGCTCCAGACGGCGATCACCGACTGCAGGCCGGCGGGCGCGAAGGTCAGGATCGGGAACCCTTGGCCGAACTCCTCATAATAAATATGGGCGCCGTGGTGTTCAAAGCTCGGCATGGCGGTGTCCTTTCGTTATGAAAAGTAATTCCTCAAGCGGGGTATAACTACTTCTCACGGCGGGAAGGATAGGAAACACTTGTCCGATGCCAGGATATAGGTCTCCATGTAATCCTGGATCACCGGGCGACGATCGAGCCTTTCCATCGCGCCGATCAGCGCCATCCAGTTCAGCATTTCGTGCTGCCCGGCAAACTCCATCTCGGCCAGAGAGCGCTTGCGCCAGGTGTCATAGTCAGCGCGAGAAACCGCGTCGAAGAGCAGCCTGTCGCCTTCGTGATCCGGCCATAGATAGCCGTTTTTGGGCGACAGAAATGCATGCGACCAACTCGAGGACGCGATCAGCGCCACCCGATACGGCGAGGCCGCCATCACCTCGGCAACCGCAGCGCCAACCTGCATGCAGCGCCAGGGGGCCGGTGCCGGCGGATCCTCGGCTTCGTCGGCCGGCCGCGGCGGCTGGAACAGATGAGCGAGGCCGCCCTTCGCGTGTAGCAATGTCCGGCCGTAGCAGTTGATCGCGAACGGGATCACCGGGTACGGAAATCCCGCCCGGTCCCAGTCGAGATAAAGAAAAGTATTGGTGAAAGCGTGTGCCATCGGGTGATGCAGCGGCTGGTAAGCGTAGGCCATGTCGATACCGCGCTCGATGAGCCCGGTTGCGAGGTATTTGGCGGCCTCGCGATGGCCGTGCAGGCGCAAGGCCCAATCCGCCGGCTCGTCCCAGCGATTTGGCTTGCCGCCATTACCATTGTGCCAGGGCTCGATTGCAAAATCGGGGTCGTAGCCCAGGAGACAGAAGGCGGGGACGATGTCCTCGCGGAAATTCTCGTATTGGTCGTCGCCCCACACCAGCACGAGGTCGGGGTTGAAGTCGTCGAGGATCTTGCGGATGGCGCGAAAATCGTTGCCGAAGCGCTCGCCGCAGCGATTGGCCGCCGACAGCCCGTCATCATTGCCGAGCTCGGCGATCAGCTCTGCCGGCCAGTTGGCCGGGTCTTTGCGCGCGGTCTCGACGTTGGGGGCACGCAAGGTTGTCTTGAAGACCCCGGTCAACCCCTCATTCGGTGAGCATAGGGTTGGCCAATGGGTGACGCCGAGACCGAGTATTTCCGCCATCTTCCTGTTCCTTCCGTTGGGTTGATCCTATTGGCGCCGCTAATACTGCCCCTTCGGCTCGAGACCGAAGGCGTGCTGGCCGTACATGGTTCCGACCGCGTCCCAGTTGAGGCTGACGTGGCGGGCCACCGCATTGGCATCGCGCCATGCCCGCTGCACCGGGTTGCTGAGATGCAAGCCATAGCCGCCGGTCGAAGCGTTGAGCGCCTCAACCGCCTGGACGGCGAGCTTTGTCACCCAGGCCTGGTTACGGCGGCAACGGATGCGGTCGGCGACCGTGATTTCCTCGCCCGCATAAAGCTTCTGGGTCATGTTGCGCATGTCGGTCAGCAGGATCAGTTCAGCGCTCTCGACCGCCGCGGCCGCTTCGGCGTAGCGTAGCTGAATCGTGGCAAACTCCACCATTGGGAGCTGACCGCCGGCCAATGCCCCGCGGGTCTTACGCGTCTTCGTCATCTCTAGATAAGCATCGAGGGCGCCGCGAGCAGCACCCACCGCGGTCGACGCCAGCATCGAGGCGCCATGGATCAGGAGCGGCATTCGGTAAAGCGGACTGCGGTGATGCTTCGCACCAGGTGCGGTACCCGACCGCGCATCGGAGAACAGCAGCACCCTGTGCGCCGGCACAAATGCCTCGCGGACAACGATGTCCTTGCTGCCGGTTCCGGCGAGGCCGCAAACGAACCAGTTGTCGACGATTTCGACATCGTCGATCGGCAGCAGAAAGAAGGCTCCCTCGAAAGGGGGCTTGGCATCAGGGGGTGTGATGAAGGCACCGAGTTTGGTCCAGCTCGAAGCGTCACAGCCGCTGGCGAACGACCAGGTGCCGCTCAGCACATATCCGCCATCAACTGGAATGGCGATACCAGTCGGTGCAAAGCAGGCGGAGGTAAAGGGGTCCGCATCGCCGCCCCACACCTCGCGTTGGGCTTCGATCGGGAAGTGAGCGATCGAGCGGCCGTTGGAGACCGCACCATTCACCGCCCAGCCGGTCGAGGCGCAAGCTGCCGAGATCGTCATCGCGATCTTGAGCGCGACCTCCCCGTCATACTCGAAGCCGCCAAACTCTTTCGGCCGGCAGGTGCGCAACAGCTCGGCGTCGCGGATCTTGTCGATGATGTGGGACAACACATTGCGATTGCGCTCGGTCGCCTCGGCGAGCTCCCGAATTTCCGGCACCATGCTGCGCGCTCGGCCGATCAGCTCTTCCGGAGTCGGTATGGCGAAACGACGTATCGCGGCAGTGCTCATTCGGGGAAAACCCTTTTTGTTTCGCGCATCCGGATCGCCCACCAAAGATGCGCCCAGACGACTATCGCGACAACGAAAAAAGCTGCGTATAGCTAAGGCTGGATAGGAACCGAGGAGCCGGCCGCCCATGACGATTGACGTGCGCCTCGCAACGGCTACCGCCGTGATCCGCCAAGCCGGAGAACTTGCTGCCGGGTATTTCTCCCGCAGAACCGATCTGGTGCGTGAGACCAAGGGACCACAGGACTTCGTCAGCATTGCCGATCGCGAAGTCGAGACGCTGATCCGCGCCCGATTGGCCAACGCCTTTCCGACCGACGGCTTTCTCGGGGAGGAGAGCGGCGGTGTCGCCGGTGAGCGCTGCTGGGTGGTTGATCCGATAGACGGCACCAACAATTTCCTGCGCGGGCTTCCGCTGTGGGGCGTGTCCATCGCCTATGCGATCGCCGGCGAGCCGACAATCGGCCTTATCTACCTGCCGTGCGTCGACCGGCTGTATTCAGCCGTTCGCGGCCGAGGCGCCAGCTGCGACGGCATGCCGATAAAGGCCAGCCAGATCGGCGATCTGGCGCAGGCGACGGTCCTCGTCGGTCTCTCCCATCGTACTTCTCCAGATCTGTCCTTGGGAATGATCGAAACGGTCATGCGCAGCGGCAGTGCAATGCGCTGCATGGGGAGCTGTGTCGTTGCCCTCGCGATGGTGGCCGAGGGTACTGCCGAAGCCTATTACGAAGCGCACGTCCAGCCCTGGGATTGCCTCGCCGGCTTGCTGATCGTCCGCGAGGCCGGCGGTCGAACAAACAATGTGCCAGGACCGGTGATGCTGACGAGCGGCGGACCGCTGCTGGCCAGCACTTCAGGTTTGTTCGAGCGGCTAGCGGGGGTGATTTCTGCGCAGGTGAACCTGGGCGGAAGCGTACCGGCCTGATACGCACGGCTCGAAAGTTAAGCCTATCTTTCCTATGCCCTTGCCTCCTTGATCACTCGCCAGATGCGCTCCGGGGTGGCGGGCATTTCGAGATGGCGGATGCCGAGCGGGGAGAGCGCATTGACCAGCGCATTGCCAACCGCGGGCAGGGCGCCGACATTCCCGGCTTCCCCCGCACCCTTGACGCCGAGCGGATTGGTCTCGGTCGGCACCGGGTTGCTCTGGCAATCGATCGCCGACAGGGTATCCGCCCTCGGCATTGCATAGTCCATGAAAGAGCCGGTCAGCAACTGGCCCGAATCCGGGTCGAAGCGGATGTCCTCCATCAGCACCTGGCCGACACCTTGCGCGATCCCGCCGCAGATCTGGCCTTCGAGCAGCAATGGGTTCATCACCGTGCCGACATCGTCGACGACGCTGTAGCGCAGGATCTCGACCTCGCCCGTTTCCTCGTCGATCTCGACCTCGCAGATGTGGCAGCCGTTCGGAAAGTTCTGCTCCTTGCAACTGAAGGTGGCGCCCGCGATGAGGCCGAGGTCCATACCCTCGGGTAGGTTCTGCGGGTTCAGCGACTCCTTGGCGATTTCCCCGACGGTCAGGGTTCGGTTCGAACGCGGAGCAGAGAAGAGGCCCTCCTCGAAATTTATCTCGCCGGGGTCTGCGCCAAGCATGCGGCCGGCGATTGCCTTGGCCTTGGTGACGATCTTTTCGGTCGCGAGGTGGACCGCCGACCCACCGAGTGCAGCCGAACGCGAGCCACCGGTGCCCTCGCCGATCGCCACCTTGTCGGTGTCGCCCTGCAAATAATGCACCTGATCGGGGTGAATGCCGAGGCGGTCGCACAAGAGCTGCTTGTAGACCGTCTCGTGGCCCTGGCCCTGGGTGATCGAGCCCGACATCAGAGTTACCGTGCCGCTGCGGTCGAAGCGGATCTCGGCCGCCTCGAAGCCGCCCGCCGCGGCGCGCTCGATCGTGTTGGAGAGGCCGAAGCCGCGCAACTTGCCGTGGCGCCGTGATTGCGCGCGGCGGCCCTCGAAGCCGGCGGCGTCGGCGAGTTCGAGCGCCATGTCGAGGGTCTTTTCGAACTCGCCGCAATCGTAAGTAAAGGTCAGGCCCGATTTGTACGGCATCGCCTCGGGCGGGATCGTATTGCGCCGACGCAATTCGACCCGGTCGATGCCGAGCTCGTCGGCGGCCTCGTCGACCATCCGCTCGATGACATACCCGGCCTCCGGCCGCCCGTTTCCGCGGTAGGCCCGCATCGGGTTGGTATGCGTGTAGACGGCAGTGACGTCGGCATGCACCGCCGGGGTGCGATAGACGCCCGCCAGGGTCCCAAGATTGGCGACAAAGGCATTGGAGCCAGCCTGCGGATAGGCGCCGACGGCGGCAGTCGTCTTGACCCGCAGGCCGAGAAAATGGCCGCTGCTATCAAGCGCCAGTTCGGCCTCGGTGACGTTGTCGCGGGCCTGAGCGTCCCCGAGAAAGGCCTCCGAACGCGTGCTCGTCCACTTGACCGGCCGGCCCACGAGCTTCGAGGCGAGCAGTACCAGCGCCACCTCGTTGTAGATCGCCGACTTCATGCCAAAGCTGCCGCCGATGTCGCCAGCGACGACGCGTACCCGGCTCTCCGGCACCTTCAGAATATTCGACAGCTCGGTGCGATAGGCGTGGGTGCGCTGCAACGTCGTATAGATCGTATAACGGTCCTCGGCGGCGTTGTAGTCGCCGATCGAGCCACGTGGCTCCATCGTCGCGGCGGTCACCCGGTTGATGACGAACTTGCCCTTAACGATGTGCGCGGCACCGGCAAAGGCAGCGTCGGTCGCCGCCTTGTCGCCTTCAAGATAGACAAAGGAGATATTGTCGGGGGCCTCGTCCCAAACCGGTGGCATGCCTGGCTTTGCCGCGTCCTCCGTCGAGACGACTGCAGGCAGCGGCTCGTACTCGACTTCGATCAGCTCCGCCGCGTCTGCCGCCTGATGGCGGGTCTCGGCGACGACAAAGGCGACATAATCCCCGACCCAGCGCACCCGATCCTTGACCAATGCCGGGAAGCGCGGCCGAAAGGCGCGCGAACCGTCGCGCCGCCTGTTCCCCGCTGCCGAGGGCAGGTCGCGCCAACCCGAAGCCTCCCAATCCGCCCCAGTCAGCACCGCGAGCACCCCCGGCATGGCCTTCGCGGCGGCGGTATCGATCGCGCGGATCCGGGCATGGGCATGGGGCGAGCGCAAGACATGGCCGAACACCATCCGCGGCAGGACCATGTCGTCGACATAGCGGCCGCCGCCGCGCAACAGCCGCGGATCCTCGAACCGCGGAACCGGTTGCCCCAATGCGAAATCACCCATATTCCCCTCCGACCGATGTGCCGGCTCACTCGCTAAACCTAACGGAGCCGGTCGAATAATAGACGCCTTTCAGTCGTTCGGCGCGACCAAAGTCTGTCGGCAACCGCAATCTTAAATAGAGTCAACTTGTTACCGGTCGCCGCCACCTGCAGCAAGTCTGCAGCAAAGTCTCTCCTAGCGGTTGCAACGCGGTTTTCTACCATCGGTGCCAGACGTTGCGTTCTTCCTGTATGCAATGCGAAGAAGGCAATTCTGGGATCTTCATCACCGCAAACGAGTTGACCATTTTATCGGAACGGGTTGACGATGGTGACCCCCTCGACTTCGCGGCCGTGGCTCATGTCCTCGGAATAGAGGTAGCAGCATCCGAGAGCGCGGGCGGCGGCGGGGACACCGTCAAGCGCCGTCTTGTTCAACGGGTCCGGGTTTCCTGTTGCGAAAGCGATGCGCACGCTATGATCGCCTTGATGAAGACCGAGGGGCGAGAACGGGTCGAGCGGCGGCTGGCGGCGATCCTGGCGGTTGATGTCGCGGGCTGCTCGCGCCTGATGGGCGCCGACGAGGAGGGTACTCTCGCGGCGCTGAGGGCGATCCGGCTTCCGCGCCTCGCGACGTCAGACTAGATTGGCTAGGACACCGTTCACCGCGGAAGCCCGGTTATCCAAGGACATCAAGAGATTCCTGGCATGGCCGAATAATTCTTCGTTCGAGGGCAACAAGTGTGAGCTAGTTCACACTCACGTCGCCCGGGAATGATGATTAAGATGGTTCCCCCATCCAAGTGCCGGGCTCTTGTCCCGCACTGAAGGAGGCGGCAATGAAACGAAATCGCCTTCCCTTGATCTTCGCCACAGCGGCGCTCATCGGACTTTCTCATCTGCCCGTTGCGCGGGCGGAGGCTGGGAACAAACCCGCTGCGGAGGCAAAGTCCAGCGAAGTCGATTTCCCGATTTCCTGCAGCTCGGCGGCCCAGAAAAAATTCAATCATGCCGTCTGGATTTTGCACTCCTTCTGGTACGACGAGGCCGTGAAAGCCTTCACTGCGGTGAGCGAGGCAGAGCCCGCTTGCGCCATGGGCTATTGGGGTGTCGCGATGAGCCATTGGTACCCGCTCTGGTACCCGCCCAATGCAGCGGCACTGAAGGCGGGCTCCGAGGCGGTCGAAAAGGCGATGGCCGCGAAGCAGAAGACCGATCGCGAAAGCGCTTACATCGTGGCGATCGCGACGTTCTACCGAGACAGCGACAAGGTTGATCATCGCACCCGCGCGGTCGCCTATGAGAAAGCGATGGAGCAGGTCCACCTGCGCTATCCCGACGATCGGGAGGGCGGGGTGTTCTATTCCCTCGCGTTGCTCGCGACCGCGCCGCCTACCGACAAGACTTACGCCAATCAGAAAAAGGCGAGGGCGATCCTCGATAAGGTCAATGCGGAGCTGCCCAATCACCCGGGAGTAGCGCATTACCTGATCCACGCCAATGATTCGCCGGCGCTGGCCGAGGATGGGCTCACAGCGGCGTTGTGCTATGCGGGCATCGCGCCGGCGGTGCCGCATGCGCTGCACATGCCGTCGCACATCTTCACGCGGCTGGGAATGTGGCGGCAATCGATCGACGCCAACCGAGCCTCCTCGGCTGCTGCACTCGGCTATGTCCGAGAGGAGCTCGGGCCGGACGCATTCGACGGCGAGACCGTCCACTCGCTGGATTACCTCGAATACGCCTACCTGCAGACCGGCCAGGACCGCGACGCCAAGCAGGTCGTCGAGGAGTTGCAGTCCTTTGGGCGAGCTAAGGGGCCAAACTTGCCGATGGCCTATGCCCTCGCGGCGATCCCGGCTCGTTACGCGGTTGAACGCCGGAACTGGTCAGAAGCCGCTGTCCTTGCACCGCCAGCGATGGCTTTTCCTTGGGAACGGTTCCCATGGGCAGAGGGGATGATTTCGTTCACGCGGGCGCTCGGAGCTGCTCGCACCGGCGACATCACCGGTGCAGAGACCGAAATTGCCAAGCTTCAGTCCTTGAAGGAAAAGCTCGCTCAAGCCAAGGACGACTATTGGGCCAAGCAGGTCGAGGTCCAGCGGCTAGGAGCCTCCGGGATGCTGGCGCACGCCCAGGGCAACGATAAACAGGCCGTCGAGCTCGTCCGCGCTGCGGCCGATCTGGACGCCTCGATGGACAAGCACCCGGCAACTCCGGCCGAAGTCCTGCCGGCGCGCGAACTGCTCGCCGACCTGCTGCTTGAGCTCAACGACCCGGCCGCGGCGTTAAAGGAATACGAGCGATCCCTGAGCACCGAGCGGAACCGCTTCCGTAGCATCCTCGGGGTCGCGCGGGCCGCCGAGCAGACCGGCGATACCCCAAAGGCGCGCGAGGCCTACGGCAAGGTCATGAAGCTGGTGAGCGCCCACACGGAGCGACCCGAACTCACCGAAGCCAAAAGTTTCCTCGCGAATTGAGCCACCACCAGGAAGAACATTCACCCACCAAGCCCTAGGGCTTGGTGGGTGAGGGCCTTTCAGTTTCCCAGATGAAAGAACTCGACGGCGTTGCCAGCCCAGATCTTGCGCTTGTCGGATTCCGGGATGTCGGCGTAGATCTTGTCGATGATCGGCCGCGAATTTGGCCATTCGTTCTCGATATGCGGAAAGTCGGTGGCAAACATTATATGGTCGACGCCGACATTGTGGCGTTGTTCGATGGCCATCCGCTCGTACTGGACGCTGAAATAAACGTTCTCGCGGACATAGTGCCCGGGCAGTTCCTTCAGCGGCTTGAAGCCGAGGTATTCCTCGGCCCAGCCAATATGGCGCTGGTACCACAGATCCATGTGTTCGAGCCAGAATGGAACCCAACCGAGCCGCGTCTCGGCAAAAAAGATCTTCAATCTAGGAAACCGGTCGAAGACGCCGGCCAAGACCAGTTGCGTAATGCTCGTCGCCGGAGCCAGACCGAAATTGCACAGCCATTCGAGGAACGGGCGGCGCAGCCGCTGCATCACTACCGGGTCTTCCTTGGGGTATTTGAAGGTCGGTTGGTTGGCGCGGGCCCCGGTGCGGTAGAGCTGGACATGCACGGTCACCGGCATGTCCATGTCGAGGGCCGCGGCCCAGAATTTGTCGTCTTCCGGGGTCGGATAGCCCTTGGCATTGGGCAATGCGCCCAATAGGACGCCTTTGAGGCCGAGCTTTTTGCAATGCTTCATCTCGGCAATGGCGTCTTCGACATTGGTGATCGGGATGACCCCCATGCCAATCAGCCGGTCGGGTGCCACAGCACAATATTCCTCGGCGAGCCAGTCGTTGTAGCCGCGGATCACGGCCTTGTAGACCTCGTCATGGGCGATGTTGCGCCAGAAGACCGGACCGGCGACCATCGCCGCGAACAATACCTCGGCGTCCATGCCGTCATCGTCCTGCTCCTTGACCCGCTGCTCGGGGCCGCCGGTGCCGGCCGCGTCGGCGACCTTGAGGCCGAAAGGCTGCCATGTCCCTTCGGCGCGGCCGGCGCGCAGATCGAGGAAATTGGCTTCCAACAGCGGCTGCCCTTCGATCATCAGCGCGTCACCGCCATCGGGGAGATGAACCGTATGCGGCGCGCGGTCGCGGTATTTCTCCGGCACCCGGTGGGTCCACCGCTCGGGCGGGACCTCTAGATGCCCATCGCTCGACATCAGGTTATATTGCCGCGCCATTCCAACCTCCGATCTTATTGAATCCAGCTCGTCAGACAGCTGCTTCGTATTGCACCAATGCACCGGGCGCCGGGCAGTACTCCAAACACTCGCCGCAGCCGGTGCATTTCGGCTCCTGCACTTCGTAGAGATGCCGCGGCTCCAGCAGGGTGGGCCGGATCGCCAATTCGGGGCACACCTCCCGGCAGAGACCGCAGGAATTGCAGATCGTGTAGTCGATCCGCACCTTCATCTGATGCCGCCGACCTGGTGCAACAGATAGCCCAGCGCCTCCTTGACCGGCTTCTGCGTCTCTGGCGTCCCGCACAGAAAATCGATCTGGAACTTGCCTTCCATGAAGTGCATCAGCTCTTCGTCGCGCTGGCTCAGATGCTCGTGCCGCACCAGCGGATCGTCGACCCGGTCGAGATAGGCCATGATGCCGATGCAGGCATTGGCTTCCTGGTAATAGTTCTGCGCCGCGCGGGCCAGCGGGTGGATGTGCGGGAACATCATCGACATGCCGAAATAGGCCGGCAGCGGCTGCGTGTTGGCCTGGGCTATGTCCATCAGCTCGCGCTCGTCCTTGATCCAGCCTTTGCCGAGCAGCACGTCGGCGTGCAATTTACTGTGCTTGCATTCGTCCCAGATCTGGCGGGCGCGCATGCGCTGCAGATCGATGTAACGCTCCTGATCGGCGATATCGACCGAGAGCAGCTGGCCCGACATCTGCTTGATCGACATGTGCACACCCTCGGCGGCGTAGCCGCGCAGGGCGCGATCCTTCTTCCAGCCCTCGTCATTGCTGGCGAGTTCCTCTTCGATTTCGCCAAGCGTACGCTGCAATGAGATTTCCCAGCCCTTGACACACTGCTCCTTGGTCAGCCGCAGCCGGAACTCCGCGCCCGGCGCCCCTGGCATGGTCGGCCAGACCCATCTGTCGAGAAACTGTTCGAGAATCGGATGCATCTCAAGCCTCCTGCCAGGCCTCGAGTGGGGGCGGGACCAGCGAGCGCCCGCTCTCGACTTCGATGATCGAGCCTTCCGCCGGGCAATACATCAGACATGCGGTGCATCCCGGATAAGTGCATTTCGCCATGTCGATCTCGATGCGGTGCAACGGCTCCAATGCTACATAGACCGCGTTGATGTCGATCTCGCGGCAAACGATGTAGCACATCCGGCACTCGGTGCAGCGTTCGTGATTGATCTTCAGTGCAGGCATGCCTGTCTTCCTCAATCGGTCACTTGCCGGCGCGGGGCCGGCGGCGCCGGTGCCTCATGCCCCAGGACAAAGGCGCTCATCTCACCCATGAACCGTCCGTAATCCCGCTTGGCAACCATGCATGCCCAGCGACACAACTCGGCGTCGACGGGCTTGCTGACGAATTCCTCGACGATGCGCCGGCCCATATTGATGTGGCTGCGGTTTTCGACGAATTGGCTTTCGAACACACCTTTCAGCTCCGCGTCCGCGGCCGCCGTCGCCATCCCCTCCATCCAGCCGAGCTCGAGGATCTTGGGGCCGAGATTGAGGGCGGCGATGCGGATCGAATGCGGATAGGTGGCGAGATTGCGCAGCGAGAAGACGTAATAGGCCAGCCCCGAATCGACGGAGAAGCCGCCATAGCGATGGCGGAAGGCGTCCTTCTGCGTAGCGACGAACCCCTTCTTCAGCTGCGCGTCGAGGTAGAGCATCTCGTGCGTCGATTCATCGACGATCTGTTTGGAAAACAGGTATTTGACCGAGGGCGGGAAGTCGTTCATTTCCAGCCCCTGACCCCAGCCGCCATAGATGTAGTAAAACATCCGCTCCAGGGTCCACAGCCGCCCGATCAGGCGGTGCGCCTGGTCGTCGTTAAAGCCTCCCTGGCGCACCGCTGCAATTACCGCCTCGACCGGAGTCGAGCGGCTTTCGGCTCGAACTCTTGTCGATCAGCTCCCGCGCCAATTCCTTTCCCGGCAGCTCTGGCATCACTCGCCCTCGCTAGCCGACCGCCTATCCCGTCATGGCCGGGCCTGGCCCGGCCATCCACGAGGGCGCAGCGCTGTCTCGTCCGCTTTCCGTGGATGCGCGGAACAAGTCCGGGCATGACGAGTTGAGTGTCGATCCGGCATCACGACGGCGGGTAGACGGCGAAGCACTTGTTGGAGTTGAAGATCCAGCTCTCGACATAGGAGGTTTCGGACGGTCGCCGCCCGAGCTCCTTCATCCCGCCCATCAGGCACATCCAGTTCAGGACTTCCTGCTGGCCGCTGTCCTCGACGGCGCTCAGCGGGCGTTCACGCCACGCCGCGTAGTCGCCGGCCTGCAGCGCGTTGTAGAGCGCCCGGTCAGCTGCGATGTCGGGGTAGAGCAGATAGTGCTTGGGCGTCAGGAAGGCATGCGACCAGCTCGACGAGGCGATCAGCGCCACCCGCCACGGGCTCTTCTCGGCGACCCGGGCACAAGCGGCACCCAGGTCAAAACAGCGCCATGGGGCAGGGGAGGGGGGATCGAGCTCGCTTTCCGAGGGAAACTCGCTCAGCCCGCGGACCCCGGCCTGCTGGGCGATGACCCGGCGGCCGTAGCAATTCACCTGGAACGGGACCACCGGGTAGGGGAACCCCTTGCGGTCGTAATCGAGGAACAGCAGCGTGTTGAGAAAGGCGTGACCGAGCTGGTGGTGCAAGGGCCGATAGGCATAGGAGACGTCGAACCCCGATTCCAGCATCCCCGTGGCGATGAACTTCGCACCCGCCGGATGGCCCTTGTAGACAAAGGTCTTGTCCTTCGGCTCGTTCCAGACATTGGCGCCGCGATACTCAGCCCACGGCTTGGGGGCCATCTCGTCATAGGCCATCACGCAGAACGGCGGGATCACGTCTTCCTTGAAGTTCTCGTACTGATCGTCACCCCAGATCACGACAAAGTCAGGGTCGAACTCGTCGAGAACGCGGCGCGCGTTGCGAAATCCAGCCAGCAGGCCCTCGCGATGGCGCCGGGCGGCTGTTGCCCCTGCATCGTCGCCGTATTCCTGTCGCATCGGTTCGGGCCACCCCTGAGGATGACGGAGCGCCTCGGGGATCGCGGGATCGTCGAGTGCACGTTTCAGGATGCGCCCCATGTTTTCGTCCGGTCCCGAAAGTGGCGGAAAGTGGGTGACGCCGAGGCCCAGGATCTCGCCCATGTCGTGCTCCTCCCAAAAGATATCGTACGGTGAGAATAGGCTTCGTCCGAACCCGGAACAAGCATAGATCGCTTGGTTGGAGACGCGGGAATTCCTGCGATTCGGCGGAGATTTTCGCGCCAAAGCCCGATGAGGGGAGGGGGTGGAGCGGATTCCGCGGCATCCCGCCGGATAGTTGCACGGGTCAGGGCGGTCGTGGCAAGAAGCACAGAGGGTTTATGGATCGAAGAGGCTGCTCGATGACGCTCCGCGTGAGCCGGCGGATCATATTCGGGGTCCCGTTTTGTGCCGCACCGAGCGCAATCTCGAGACTGGCGAGCGCCGCCGGAGGCGATTTTTCTGCCTTTCTGGCCGGCGTGCGGCGCGATGCAATTGCCCACGGCATCCGCCCGGCGACCGTCGATGCCGCATTTCGCAATGCCCAGTTCCTGCCCCGTGTTGTCGAGCTCGACCGCAAGCAGCCCGAGCGGACGATGACATTTACCCAATATATCGCCAAGGTGGTGACGCCACAGCGCAAGGAGGATGCTCGCCGTCAGCTGGCTGACAACCGGGTTCTGCTCGACGCGATTTCGCGGCGCTACAATGTCGAGCCCGCCATCATCGTCGCGTTATGGGGACTCGAGAGCGACTTTGGCAGGCTGCCCGGCAACTTCCCGACGATCTCGGCACTCGCTACCTTGACCTATGACGGGCGTCGCGGCGCCTATTTTCGCAGCGAGCTGATGGCTGGCCTGCGGATTCTCGATCAAGGGCACATCCGGGTCGAGCAAATGACCGGTTCATGGGCCGGGGCGATGGGCGGACCCCAGTTCATGCCGTCGAGCTTTCTTGACTATGCAGTCGATTACGACGGCGACGGACGCCGCGACATCTGGAACAGCCGCGGCGACGTCTTGGCGTCCATCGCCAACTATATTCGCGGGCTTGGCTGGCGCGGCGGTCAGAGCTGGGGTCAGGACGTGCTGGTACCGAGCGGCTTGGATCCCGGCTTCGCCGGGCTCAAGGCGCGACGGCCGACCGGGGAGTGGAGCCGCCTCGGGGTTCGCACGATCGATGCCGGACCGCTGCCGAGCCGCGAGAGCGAGGCCTCCCTGGTGATGCCGGAGGGCTCCAATGGGCCGGCCCTGCTAGTCTACGCGAATTTCCGCGCAATCATGAAATGGAACCCGTCGACCTATTTTGCGGTATCGGTCGGCTATCTGGCGGACAGCGTAGAGCGGGGGTGACTGCGGACGCGGCGACGGCGATGCCTGCCGCCGGCCGAGCATGGACGGTGGTAGTGATCGCTATCTTGCTGTCGGCATGCAGTTCAAGCAGCCACCGAGGCGAAGGACAGTATCGCGCCGGCAGGCCGATGTATAAGGTCGGCGCGCCATATCAAATAAACGGGGTCTGGTACCGTCCGTCGGTCGATTATAATTACGACGAAACCGGTGTTGCCTCCTGGTATGGTGAACGGCTTAATCAGAAATACACCGCCAATGGCGAGATTTTTGATTTGAACGACCTGACGGCCGCACATCGGACGTTGCCGATGCCAAGCATTGTCCAGGTCACCAATCTCAATAACGGCCGGGCGCTCCAGCTCCGCGTCAACGATCGCGGTCCGTTCGCGCCCGGCCGTGTCATCGACGTGTCGCGGCGCGCCTCGCAGCTCCTCGGTTTCGAGACCAACGGCACTGCCATGGTGCGCGTCAAGATCATGAAGGAAGAAAGCATCCAGGTCGCCGAGCTGGCCAAGCGCAATGGCGGCGACGCAAGGGTCCTTGTCGCCGAAGCGCCGAGCGTCGCCAAAGTCACTGCCGCTTCCGTGCCGGTAAGGCGCGCGCAGGCGCTACCACCGCCGTCGGCCGCGTCGATCGGCGCTACGCCGGCGCCTCCGATTGTCGCTGAATTGCCACCATTGCCCGAGAAGGTGAAGGTCGTTCCGATCCCGGCGTCGGCGCGAATCTTCGTCCAGGCCGGCTCGTTCGCGATGCGCGACAACGCCCAGCGGCTGCAGGCGCGCATCGCGTCCCTGGGCAGCGTTCAGCTGATGACCGCCTCGGTCAAGGGGATTGAAATGTACCGCGTGCGACTGGGTCCGTTGGCGAGCGTCGAGGAGGCCGATCAGGTGCTGGCGCGCGTGGTCGACAGCGGCTACCCCGAAGCGCGGCTCATCGTCGATTGATGTAGCGGCAGGATACGAGCGAGCGAGAAATGAGAATACATCATCTAATGAGAATACATCATCTATTGCGACTGTCGGGAGTTCTCGCCGCCGCTGCGGTATTCTGCGCCGGCCTCGCTAGTCAGCCGATAGAGGCTGCGAGCGTCAAGCCTAAGCCCAAGGCCAAGGCGAGCGCTGCCGCCGACCCGTCGGCGTTCAAGCCGGAGAGCGGCATCGAGACCCAGGCAAAGCACGCGCTGGTCCTCGAAGCGGACACCGGCACCGTGCTGCTCGACAAGGGTGCCGACGAGCGCATCCCGCCGGCGTCGATGAGCAAGATTATGACCGCTTACGTCGTCTTTGGTATGCTTAAGGAAGGGCGCGCCGCGCTGACCGACGAGTTGCCGGTCAGCGAGCGGGCCTGGCGGTTGCAGGGCTCGAAGATGTTCGTGCCGATCGGCGGCCGCATCTCAGTCGATGATCTGCTCAAGGGGGTCATCATCCAGTCCGGCAACGACGCCTGCCTCGTTCTCGCCGAAGGCCTGGCCGGCAGCGAGGAGGCCTTTGCCGAGCTGATGAACGAGAAGGGCCGACAGATCGGGCTAAAGGACAGCCATTTTACCGATGTCAGCGGTCTGCCCGACCCCAACCATTGGATGACCGCGCGCGATCTCGCGACCCTGGCGATTCGCACCATTAAAGACTTTCCCGAGTACTACCATTATTACTCGGAAATGGACTTCGAATTCAATAATATCAAGCAAGGCAACCGCAATCCTCTTCTTTACAAGAATGTTGGCGCCGACGGGCTCAAGACCGGGCACACCGAGGAAGCGGGGTACAGCTTGACCGCTTCGGTGGCGCGCAACAACCGCCGCATCATTCTGGTGCTGAGCGGCCTGCCGACGATGAAGGCGCGGAGGCAGGAGAGCGAGCGGCTGATCGAATGGGCGTTTCGTGAGTTCAACAATTATCGTCTGTTTAGCGCCGGCGACAAGGTTGATGACGGCGAGGTCTGGCTCGGCGCCGAGCCCAAGGTGCCGCTTTCGGTCGGCAAGGACCTCATCGTCACCCTGCCGCGCAAGGCGCGCAAGGATATGAAGGTCACCGTCGAATATGATCGCCCGATCCCGGCCCCGATCGAAAAGGGGACGACGGTCGGCAAGGTGGTCGTGAAAGTACCAGAACTCTCCGCCCGTCGAAGCGCCGCTCATCGCCGCCGCGAGCGTCGAGCGGATGGATACCTTCGGTCGCATCGCCACGCTTGCCGGTTATCTTGTTTGGGGTCAGCTACGCTGACCCCGGTGGATTTGCCAGAAGGATTTGATTGTGGCGCGGGGCCGGTTCATCAGCTTCGAGGGCGGGGAAGGGGCCGGCAAGACGACCCAGGTCGGGCTGCTCGTCTCGGCTCTCGCGCGGGCGGGGATAAGGGCTCACGCGACACGCGAGCCCGGCGGATCACCGGGCGCCGAAGCAATCCGACGGCTGCTCCTCGAAGGCGACGGCGAGCGCTGGGACGCTGTGGGTGAAGCCCTGTTGCTGGTCGCCGCCCGGCGCGACCATGTGACCCGACTGATCCAGCCGTCGCTGTCGCAAGGGATCTGGGTCGTGTCCGACCGCTTCGCCAATTCGACGCTCGCCTATCAGGGCTACGGGAGGGAGCTGGCTCTCGATGCGCTCACCGTCTTGCACCGTTTCGCCCTCGGCGCCTTCGCTCCGGATCTCACGATGATCCTCGATCTGCCCGTCGAGATCGGGCTGGCGCGAGCGGCCGCGCGAGCGGATCCCGCCGATCGGTTCGAGCGCCTCGATCCGGCCTTTCATGAAAGGCTCCGCCGCGGGTTCCTGCGAATTGCCGAGGCAGAGCCCGTGCGCTGCGTCTTGCTCGATGCATCGAGCGATCCGCAAACCGTTCATCGCGCCGCACTCGATGCGGTCGAGCAGCGCCTCGGAGTGGCGCTGCGATAAAAACAATCAATGCTCCGTGACTACAATATCGCCTGATTTGCGGGGTATCCTCTGAAGCATCGGCACTGCAGGAGATGTCTGAAATCAAAGGAAGGGGTTCAACTTCTCGGGGAGTGTCCGCTGCAGACCCGCTGCAGGTGCAGCGGCCTGGCCGCTGGCATTCGATCGCCGAACAACGTCAGGTAGCAACGGAGTGAGGACTACCGTCGACGATATCGGACTAAAGGGCATGTTGCATGGCGCGCGGCGCCGAACAGCTCTCTGAGCCCGCTCCCGCCGTTCTCACGCCGCGGGCCAACCCCGATCTCGTCGGTCACGAGGATGCCGAGCGCGAGTTGCGGCGGCTCGATCAAATCGGCCGGCTGCCGCACGCCATACTATTGTGCGGGCCGCGCGGCATCGGCAAGGCAACCCTCGCCTTCCGCTTGGCGCGTTTTCTGCTGGCAAGGCCCGAGGAGCGAAGCGGTACGCCCGACGAAGGATTGACGATTGATCCGGAGAGTGGGGTGTTTCGCCGGGTGGCGGCGGGTGGCCATGCCGACCTTTTGACCGTCGAGCGGGCCTATGATGCGCGCCGCCGGCGCCTGCGCGGCGAGATCGTGGTCGAGGACGCCCGTGAGATCACCAGTTTTTTTCGCCTGACCGCCGCGGAAGAGGGCTGGCGGATTGTCGTCGTCGACGGGGCGGAGGAGATGAACCGCAGTGCTGCGAACGCTCTCCTGAAGGTGCTCGAGGAGCCGCCGCGGCGAGCGCTGCTGTTGCTGGTCAGCCACAGTCCCGGCCGATTGCTGCCGACGATCCGTTCGCGCTGCCGGCGGTTTCCGCTCGCGGCACTCCGGCGCCCATTGGTGATGCAACTGCTCGGGCGGCACCGCCCCGAGATCGGCGACCCCGAGGCCGAGGCGCTGGCAATGTTGGGCGACGGCAGCATCGGCCGTGTGCTCGAACTCGCCGAGGCGGGCGGGCTGGTGCTCTACCGCTCGATCGTCGAAATGCTAGCGCAAGTTCCGAGGATCGATCTCACCCGGCTGCACGGGTTTGGCGACCAGCTTGCCCGCGCGGATGCCGAGGATGCCTATCGCGCTGGCGGTGAGCTGTTGGCGCGGATACTCGCCCAGGTGACGGTGAGTGCGGCGCGCGCCCGGTTCGGCGAACAGGAGATCGTCGCGGGGGAGGGCGAGACGATGCGGCGCCTCGCTGCTCGCGCCGATCCCGCGCGCTGGGCGGCGCTGCGCGAGGAGATAGGACAGCGGTTCGCCGCCGTCGATGATCTGAATCTCGACCGCAAGCAAGCGATACTCGGCGCATTCTTGGCGATCGAGGCGCTGGCGGGGTAGAACCGCGCCGCGGGCCGTGGCTGGATCGCGGCAGGCCCCGGCCCATATCTGGGGTTTGGAGACAGTGATGAGCACCGATCGGCCCTTCTTCGTCACAACCCCGATTTTTTACGTCAACGACACGCCGCATCTCGGCCATGCCTATCCGACCGTCGCCGCTGACGTGCTGGCACGCTTTATGCGGCTCGATGGGAGGCAGGTCAAATTCCTGACCGGCACCGACGAACACGGGCAGAAGGTCGAACAATCGGCGCGCGCAGCCGGCATTTCGCCGCAGGAATTCGCCGACCGTACTTCGGCAGCGTTCCGCGAGATGACGCGGCTGCTCAACATCAGCAACGACGATTTCATCCGCACCACCGAGGATCGACATATCCGTGCCGTGCAGGCGATCTGGGAAGAGCTGGAGCGCCGCGGCGAAATCTATCTCGGCACCTTTGCCGGCTGGTACGCGGTGCGCGACGAAGCCTTCTATGACGAGAGCGAGCTGATCGACGGCCCAGATGGGCGACCCAGGGCCCCGACCGGGGCCGAAGTCGAATGGCTCGAGGAGGAGAACTATTTCTTCCGGCTCTCCGCCTGGCAGAATCGGCTGTTGGCGTTTTACGAGGCCAATCCCGACGCGCTCGCCCCGCGCAGTCGTCGCAATGAGGTCATCAGCTTTGTCAGGGCCGGCTTGAAGGATCTGTCGATCTCCCGCACCAGCTTCAGTTGGGGGATCCCGGTGCCCGGCAATCCGCGGCACGTCATCTATGTGTGGCTCGACGCGCTCACGAACTACATCAGCTTCCTTGGATATCCGGACCTGAACAACCCTGCGTTTTCAACTTATTGGCCGACTGTTCTTCACATTGTAGGTAAGGATATTCTGCGCTTCCACGCTGTCTACTGGCCGGCTTTTCTAATGGCGGCCGGGATCGAGCCGCCGCGCCGCATTTACGCCCACGGTTGGTGGACCATAGAAGGCGAAAAGATGTCGAAATCCCTGGGAAACGGCATCCCGCCCGATGTCCTTGTCGAGAGATACGGTGTTGACCCGGCCCGCTATTTTCTGTTGCGCGAGCTGCCGTTCGGCAGCGACGGCGACTTCTCGCATCGCGCGGTGGTCGGTCGGCTAAATGGTGACCTCGCTAATGATTTGGGCAACCTGGCGCAGCGGGTGCTGGTCATGATCAACCGCGATTGTGAGGCGCAAGTGCCGGAACCTTCAAGGTTTTTTGAAGCCGACACGGCACTGCGGGGCGCCGCCTGCGGTCTTCTCGAAACCGTCAGGCAGCATGTTTCGGAGCAGGCCTTTCATCTCGCGCTCGAGGCGATCTGGCGCGTCGTCGGAGACGCCAACCGATACGTGGACGAGCAGGCGCCTTGGGCCTTGCGCCGCACCGACGACGGACGGATGAGGACAGTGCTCTATACCCTTGCCGAGGTGATCCGGTATCTTGGGATACTGACGCAACCCTTTATTCCGACTGCCGCAAGTAAACTGTTGGATCAACTCGCGGTACCTGACGACGCCCGGCGATTTGGGGCACTCGATGCGACGCCTCTGACCCCGGGAACGCGGCTACCCAAGCCGGAAGGGATCTTTCCGCGCCTGGTCGAAGTCCGTGCCGGATAGACGGCGAGGGCGAGGCGCCATGTTGGTTGACAGCCATTGCCACCTGGATTTTCCGGATTTCGCCACGGAGCTCGCCGCAATCATCGCACGCGCGCGGTCGGCGGGGGTCATGACGATGCTGACGATCGGCACGCGCCTCGACGAGTTCCCCGGGGTGCGGACCATCGCCGAGGCGTACGACGAGGTGTGGTGCTCGGTGGGAGCCCATCCGCATGAGGCAAAGGATCACGCTGCTCTCGTGCCCGAGCTGTTGGTTGCACTTACCGCCCACCCGAAAGTCGTTGGGATCGGCGAGACCGGGCTCGACTTCCACTACGATCTGAGCCCCCGTGATGTCCAGGAGCAGGTGTTTCGCACCCACATCGCAGCGTCGCGCATGACGGGCTTGCCGCTCATCATCCATGCACGGGAGGCCGATAGCGAAGTTGCCCGCATTCTCGACGAAGAGCGGCCGCCGCCTGGGGTCATGCATTGCTTCAGCAGCGGGCGCGGGCTCGCCGAAGCGGCGCTGGCACTCGGCTTTTACATCTCGATCTCCGGAATCGTGACATTCCGCAATGCCGAGGAGCTAAGGGCAATCGTGCGTGACGTGCCGCTCGAACGGCTGTTGGTCGAGACCGATGCTCCCTATCTCGCTCCGGTGCCGTATCGCGGCAAGCGCAACGAACCGGCCTTTGTCGCCGCCACTGCCGGCGCGGTGGCAGACCTCAAAGGGCTCGATCCGGAAGCCCTGGCCGCGGTGACCAACGCCAACTTCTTCCGGCTGTTCGCGAAGGCGAACGCCCCGGCCCAATGAAGGTCACCATGCTCGGCTGCGGCGCCTCGACCGGGGTCCCGGCGGTCGGGCCGGATTGGGGCCGTTGCGATCCCAACGATCGGCGCAACCGCCGCCGCCGCGCGTCGGTGCTGGTCGAGGTCGGTGGGGTGATAATTCTGATCGATACCTCTCCCGACCTGCGCGAGCAGCTCCTCGATGCCAGGGTAGCGCGGATCGACGCCGTGCTGCTGACCCACGCGCATGCCGACCATCTCCACGGTATCGACGATTTACGCTCGGTCAACCGGCTGATGCGCAGCGCGATCCCGCTCTTTGCGGACCGAAAAACGCTCGCCGAAATCGCTCGACGTTTTGACTATGTTTTTAGACCGATCGAGGAGCCGGGCCGGTATTACAAGCCAACCTTGGTACCGCACGAGATCACCGACGTATTCGAGATTTGTGGCATCCCGATAGTCCCGTTCGTCCAGGATCACGGATTCAGTACGACGCTGGGTTTTCGCATAGGCGCATTTGCCTATTCGACCGATGTGACCGAGCTCGACGGCCACGCTTTCGCCACCCTCGAAGGGGTCGAGCTGTGGATCGTCGATTGCCTACGCCGCGACCCGCATCCAACCCACTCTCATCTCGCCAAAACGTTGTCCTGGATCGCCCGCATCGGACCTCAACGTGCGGTGCTGACGCACATGGATCAGAACCTCGACTATCGCGAGCTCAGTGCCGAGCTGCCGGAGGGCGTCGAGCCCGGCCGGGACGGACTAGTCGTCGCATTGCCGGATCCGACATAAAAAAGCGGCGCCCGCGGGCGCCGCTTTCGTAAGAGCCAATGGGGTTTAAAGCTTGTCGAGTGCCGATTACGCGCTGCGGCGGCGGCGGGCCACTGCGCCCAACCCGATCAACCCAGTAGCGAGGAGAGCGAGCGAGGCGGGTTCCGGGACGCCGGTGATAGTGGCGATCTTGGTCCTCACGGCTCCTTCATAATCCGCCGTGCTGGCTACAGGAAGGTAGAAGCCTTGCGCCGGGAAGTTGAGCGGGATCGTCGTGTCGCAGGCCTGCGGATAGCAGATGCTGCCAGTTAGATAGGCAGTATCGACCCCACTACCGATGCCTTCAATGCTGATGTTGTCGATGCCCGCTGAAATCGCGTTGTTACGGGCAGTCACGCCGCCGGCGTCGTTACCACCCTCGTTCGGCATACCGTCAGTCGAGAAGTTGAGATAGGACGCGGCGGCACTGGTACTCCCCGGGTTCATCAGCGCAGTCATATTGGTGAAGGCGAGATTGAAGTTGGTGTTAGCGTTGAGGAAGGATGCAGACGTGATCTGGCTCTGCAACGTTGCCAGGTTGGCGGCGGTAATGATGGTCTTGTTGACGATCGTTTGCGTCGTACTCGAGAACAACATCACCGACAACTCGTACTGGTCAGTCGGGCTCGTGGCCAAAAACAATGGGATTGAGTTTGCCAGGCCTGTTCTGATTGTGTTCCATCCGCTGGACCCAATGCTCCCTGAGCTGTCGAGGAGGAACCCCACCTGAAACAAAGTGGCGTTGGCCGGCCCGGTAAGTGCCAGCACGCCGACCGCGGCGGCGCCAAATAAGAGTTTTCGAAGCATGTTCATCTCATCCTTTGGGGTACTGTGTCCCTCGCAATCCTTACGAGCAATAAGCATGCCATAGGCACAAAGAGAACATCTATCAACGGGTTACGGTTGAACTATCGGCAATGTCTCATCGGAAGTTGTAAAATATTCCGACACCAATCCCTCGGACAAGGGCTCGGAGCGGGCCCAACTGCTACGGGGTGAAATCCGCTTCATCGTCAGCAACTTATTGATATAAGAGGTATTTTCCACTATGCTGTCGGGGCAGCATTTGCTTGGAACCGGCGACAGGTGGGCCTGTCAGAAATTTTTACAACCTAGTACAGTCGCAACCGGGCACGCATTCCAATTATGGCTGTTCATGCACAAGGCCGCGCACGCCTCGGCCCGCTCGAGAGCTCCGCTTTAAACGCTCTGCAATACGTCAAAAAATCCGACACGTTGCCATGATGAAGACATCCTCGATCAGATTTGGGAACTCGGAGAGTTTCTAAGTTTAGCTGCAACGTTGCGATGCCCGGGGGCGGGAAAGGTATGGCATCGCGACAGAGCTGACGGAAACATTGTCGGACCCTGGTGCTCGACAACATCGCCGTGTTCCGATCGGTACTTTCAGGCCCGGAACCGCTGATCGGCATACCCAGGGAGAAAAGGCATTTACTTTCCATAATATATATTATGCGACATATGGATGTAGGCGCCCGATCAAAATGTCACCCGTCTGCCAATTAGAGATGACACTGCCTGGGGGTTATCCGGGGGGTGTTTGGGGTGACGGTTCGGCTGATGAGCGATGGAGAACTGACGCGGCTCGAGGTGCTGCGGGATTTGGATCAGCGGCGGCTGACGACTGAGGCGGCGGCGCAGCTGCTGGGGCTCGAGCGCCGTCAGGTATTCCGGCTGTTGAAGGCCTACCGGTCGGAGGGCGCGGCGGGTCTGATCTCGAAGCGGCGTGGTCGTCCGAGCAACCGGCGCAAGCCCGAAGAACTTCGCGACAAAGCATTGGCAATCATTCGCGAGCGGTATTGGGATTTCGGTCCGACCCCCGCCTTCGCAGGGGCAGGCTTTTGGCGGCCGAGAAGCTACGCGAGGGGCACGGGATCGCGCTCGGCCGCGAGACACTGCGGCTGTGGATGATCGCGGCCGGGATTTGGGCGGACCGCAAGCAGCGGCGAAAGCATGTCCACCAGCCCCGCCATCGGCGCGAGTGCGTCGGCGAGCTGGTGCAGGTCGACGGCTGCGAGCACTGGTGGTTTGAGGACCGCGGGCCGCAATGCACGCTGCTCGTATTCATCGACGACGCGACCAGCCGGCTGATGCAGCTTCAGTTTGTCGAGAGCGAGTCGACCCCTGTTCAAGCCAGGGGCAGGCTCTTCGCCTATTTCCACGCCGCCCGCGCCTATCTGGAGGCCTGGGGTAAGCCGGTGGCGTTCTACAGCGACAAGCACGGCGTCTTCCGGGTCAACCATCCGGGGGCGCTCGGTGGCAGAGCCTGCCCTCGCGAAGGCGGGGGGCATGACCCAATTCGGCCGGGCGCTTCATGCGCTGAACATCGACATCATCTGTGCCAATTCGAGCCAGGCCAAAAGCCTGCCCCTGGCTTGAACAGGGGGCGGGTCGAACGCGCGCACAAGACCTTGCAGGACCGCCTGGTCAAGGAGCTGCGGCTCGCCGGAGCGGCGACCCTGGCCGCGGGAAATGCCCTCCTCCCGGCGTTCACGGCCGATTACAACGCGCGCTTTGGCAAGCCGCCGGCCAATAAGAAAGACTTGCACCGCCCGTTGCGCGCCGGCGACGATCTGGAGGATGCGTTTGCCTGGAAGGAGGAGCGCACCCTCTCCCAAGCGCTGACACTGCAATACGACAAGGTGATCTTCATCGTGGAGCCGAGCGCGCAAGCCAAGGCAGCGATCGGCAAGCGGGTGACCGTCGTCGATTATCCTGATGGCCGGCTGGCGATCCGTCACAAGGGCGTCGAGCTGGCTTACCGCACCTTCGACAAAGTTCGCCAGGTCGATCAAGGGGCCATCGCCGACAACAAGCGGCTGGGGTCAGTATTGGCGATGATCCGCGATCAGCAGCTGCGTCGCGAGCCCGAGCGTCGCAGCGGGCCGCGCCGGCGTGATCAGCGCGATGCCCGCCTCTTCAAGGTCGGGTGAGCTTCTCTACGAGCCGAGCGAGCTGGCGCTCGCTCGGTAGAGGAAACGAGTGCCGCTGCGAGCTCCGGTGCATCGGCCACCGGTCGGGCGCTGCGCTACGCCGGGGCTCCGCGCCCGCCCGCCGCCCGCCCCAACCGACAGTGACATTTCTAAATGGCACAGAGAGTGACATCTCTAAATGGTGGACACAATGGATGTAGCCCCAACGTGCAAATGTCAGTGCCGTCCAATTTAAAAATGTCAGTCTCACCGGCTTTTTGGTGGGCTGCGGGGGGCGACAGCAGTGGCGGTGCTGAGCGTGAGCGATGCGGAACTGAAGCGTCTCGAGGTGTTGCGGGATGTCGATCGGGGTGGGCTGCCGGGCGCGCGGCGGCGCAACTGTTGGGGCGCAGTGGCGACTGTTGAAGGAGGCGTTTCGGGTTGCTGGTGTCTCGGGCTTGATCTCCAAGAAGCGCGGCCGGCCAAGCAACCGCGAGACGGCGGCGACGGTGCGCGCGGCGGCGCTGTGGATCGTGCGCCACAACTACACTGATTTCGGTCCGACGCTGGCTGCCGAGAAGCTCGCAACCGAGCACGGCTTTGCATTCTCCGGCGAGACGTTGCGGAAGTGGATGATCGCCGACGGGCTATGGCTTGATCGCAAGCAGCGGCAAAAGCGGATCCATCAACCGCGCTCGCGGCACGACTGCGTCGGCGAATTAGTGCAGATCGATGGCAGCGAGCATTGGTGGTTCGAGGATCGCGGGCCGCAATGCACCTTGCTGGTGTTCGTCGACGATGCGACCAGCCGGCTGATGCATCTGCAATCCGTCGAGAGCGAGTCGACCCCTGTTCAAGCCATGGGCAGGCTTGTATGGGGTGATGGTTGTCAAGCCCTCGGACTGTCGATTTGTCGTCGGCCGGCGTGATGGAGCGGAGCGGAAGCGGGTCGGATGATCCAAGGGGAGCTCGTCCTCGGGGCGGTGGCGCCCAACACACTTGTACTCGGTAGGCCTCGGGTGGGCCTGGACCATGATGCAGTGATGCGCATCGGCAACGAGGCTCCGGGCGGCGGGCCCATTCTCTGGGACGGCGTAAAAGCCATGCCTGCCTCGGGACACCGCCACCTCGGATCGTTACCGGCGCCCGGTGGTCATGAGGCCAACGGGCACCGCTTGGGCTTTAACAATCACCCGCCGGCCGGCCACTCACGTCGCCGGCCGCAGCACGACACCCTCGGGAACTTCGCCGATGGTCGCCAGCCGCCACAAGCCGATCAGCAGCTTGCGGGCCAGAGCTTGCCCCTGCGGAGGCAGGGGGCCACAATCATGGTTTTGCGGGCGCCGCCGCGGGCCTCGGCGGTGCGTCGCCAATACCAGCGGGCCAACGCGCTGTCCTTTTGGAAGATCAGAAAGCGCCACGCCAGTTGGATCATGCCGCGACGAACCCGGGCATTGCCGGCCCCCTGTTCGCTGCCAGGGGCAGGCCGGCCAGACCCTTTTCCCGCCGGCGGCGGCCGCTCTCCTGCGGCGATCCGGTCAGCCCGCCATCCCGCGCCACCGCCCGCTGATCGCGCAGCGGACGCGAGAAGGCCTCGTTGGCGAGCATGTCGGCGGTCTCGACACCCAGACCGCGAACCTGCGCCAGCACTCGGATCATGGGGTGGGCGCCGGCGTTCGGATGCTGCTGCAACCGCTCCGCACGCGCGGTCTCGATCTCGCGGATCTGAGCCGCGATCAGCTGCAGCCGCGCCATCTGACGAGGACCTTTAGCCCACGGGCTTGACCCGTGGGGCAACTCGGCCAGCGTGTTGTCCGGCAGCGGCACCCCTTCGGGCGTCCGCAAGCTCTCGAGCCGTGCCGCCGCGTTGCGCAAATTGGGTTTGAACCCGCGGATGCCGAGCCACCCCAGCATGCGAAGCGGTTGATGATGCGGGTGCGCTCGCCGACCAGCGCTTCGCGTTCGCGCCCCGGTCGCTTGGCGTCCTCCTCTTCCAGGTTCGGGATCGCGATCATCTGGCAATGGTCGGGTTCGCCGCGCAGCCCGCCGAGAAAGGCCCGCTTCAGCAGTGCCGTGGCGAGCCGGTCGGTCTTCGCCCGGCGATGTTCGCGCGAGACCGCGATGCTGTTGGGATGGATCACCTGGGCCTCGACGTCGCGCGCCCGCAGCCAGCGCGCCAGCCATACGCCGTCGCGACCGGCCTCAAAGCTGACCGCAATCCGGCTGATCTGCCGCCCGCTCCGCTCCGCTTCGCCCCGCTTCGCCCCGCCGTGAGCCTTCAGCCCACGGGCTTGTCCCGTGGGGCTGCCGCAGCCGGAGCAGCGCTGCCGGATCAGGTTCGAGCTTTTTGGCCGGGTGACGCTCGATCCCCGGCACGATCCCAGCAACCAGCCAACTCGACTGGCTCATCTCAATGACGGCGATCAGCGTGCTATCCTGGTCCAGAGCGGTGAGGCATCGGCTGAGATCATTGGCCTGTGGCATCGGGCACCCTCGTTGGTTCGATTGCAGCGACGATGGTGCCATGACCTCGCCGCTCGCCCCATAGCATCTCTTTGCCTATTTTCGACGCGGCGCGCGCCTATCTGGAGGCCTAGGGCAAGCCGATCGCCGTCTTCCGGGTCAACCATCCAGGCGCACTCGCCGGTGATGGCATGACCCAGTTTGGCCAGGCATTGCATGCGCTGAACATCGACATCATCTGCGCCAATTCGAGCCCGGCGAAGGGTCGGGTCGAGCGTGCGAACAGGGCTGGCCGGCGCGGCAACGCTGGCCGGTGGCAATGCCCTCCGCTCCCGACCTTCATGGCTGACTACAACGCGCGCTTTGCCTGGAAGGAGGAGCGCACCCTGTCGCAGGCGCTGGCCCCGCAATACGACAAGATCCTCTTCATTCTGGAACCGGTCGAGCAGGCCAAGGCGGCAATCGGCAAGCGGGTCACTGTGGTGGACTACCCCGATGGCCGGCTGTCGATTCGCTACAAGAGCTGCCCCCGCGAAGGTGGGGGGCATCGCGTTGGCCTACCGCACCTTCGACAAGATCCAACAGATCGACCAGGGCGCGATTGTCGAGAACAAACGGCTCGGCGCCGCGTTCACCTTGATCCGCGAGGAGCAGCTTCGCCGTGAACCACAGCGGCGCAGCACGAAAGCACGGGGCCGGCGCGATCAGCGGATGCTCGTCTGTTCAAAAGTCTGCTGCGCCGTTCTACGAGCCGCCGCCCGGTAAAAACAACCGATGCGATTTCGAGCGCAGTGCCGCGGTCGACGGTCGGGCGCTGCGCTAGGCCGGGGCTACGCGCCCGCCCCCCAGCGCGCCGACACTTCTAAATTGACAAAGCCCTGACATCTGTATTTTGCGTGGACATCAGGTGTAGGGCCCAATCGAAGTGTCTTCGGCTGATGCCGAGCTGCCGTCTTCTCAGCCGTGCGGGTGGCTCGCCAACTCCGTGATACTCTCGGCACGGAACGGCCCATCAGCCTTATAGAGACACCGATGACGCGTCCCCTCGACCGACTGCTGTCAATCATGGCCCAGCTGCGCGATCCGGAGTGCGGTTGCCCTTGGGATCGCGTGCAAGATTTCGCGTCGATTGCACCTTACACGATCGAGGAAGCCTACGAGGTAGCCGATGCGATTGCACGTGGCGACCAGACCGCGCTGAAGGACGAGCTCGGCGATCTGCTGTTTCAAGTGGTCTTTCACGCCCGGATGGCCGAAGAGGCCGGGCTGTTCGGCTTCGACGACGTCGCCGTGGCGATTGCCGACAAGATGTTGCGTCGGCACCCGCACGTGTTTGGCGACGCCGAGATCGCCACGGCCGCGGCGCAGAGCGATGCCTGGGAGGAACACAAGGCCGCCGAGCGGCAGGCTCGTTCGCGGCACGCAGGTACACCGGAAAGCGTGCTCGACGGTGTTGCCCTGGCCCTGCCTGCGCTGCTGCGCGCGACAAAGGTCCAGCGGCGGGCGGCGCGGATCGGCTTCGACTGGCCCGATGCCGGGCCGGTCACAGAAAAGGTTCTTGAAGAGATCGCCGAACTCAGGGCGGAAATGGAGCGTCACGCGGAGCGCGTCGCATTGGAGAACGAGTTGGGCGATATCCTCTTCGCCGTCGCCAACCTGGCACGCAAGCTCGAGATCGATCCGGAAGAAGCGCTGCGCCGGGCGACGGCAAAGTTCGAGCGTCGCTTTCGCCGGGTAGAGTTGCTCGCCGCCGAAAATGCGATCGGCGCCGATCTCGACGCGCTCGATGCTCTGTGGCAGCAGGTGAAGCGCGACGAGTAAATCCAGCCGCCACCCTGCCCCCGCATGCAGGATACGTGAGAGACGATCAGTGCAGGCGCTGTTGGTGGCGCAACCGCGCGATATCGGCTTCGGAGAGTCGAACCGACAAGTGGGCCGCCTCGGCGTCGTCCCGCCGGCCGACCACCTCACCGTGTCGATAGATCCAGGCCAAAGTCTTACCGTCGGTTATAGGGACGTCGAGCCGCACCGGCCGAATGTCGCTTTCGAGCCGGCGATCGATCATCGCCAGCAACGCCCCGCATCCCTCCCCGGTCACCGCGGAGAGCCCCACCCTATCGCGGTCATGGGACCCCCGGACCGCCAGGCCAGCACGATTTGCCGGTTCGACCAGATCGATTTTGTTCATGGCCTCGATGAGCCCATTTCCGGCAACGTCGCCGCGACCGAGATCGGCAAGGACGGTCAGCACGTCCTGGCGCTGCGCATCGTTGTCCGGGTTGTGGCTGTCGCAGACATGGACGACCACGTCGGCTTCCGTGACCTCTTCGAGGGTTGCGCGAAACGCCGCGACGAGATGGGTCGGCAGCTCGGAGATGAAACCCACCGTATCCGACAGAATGGCGGTCCGGCCGGAAGGAAGTTCGAGGCGCCGCATGGTCGGATCGAGGGTGGCGAACAGCATGTCCCCCGCACCGACCGATGATCCGGTCAATCGGTTGAACAGCGTCGATTTTCCGGCATTCGTATAGCCGACTAGCGCAACCACCGGGTAGGGGACCCGGCGCCGCGCCTCGCGATGGAGCGCCCGCGTCCGCTTGACGCTGTCAAGCTCGCGCTTGAGCCGTGCGATCCGCTCGCCGATCAAACGGCGATCGATTTCGAGCTGGCTCTCTCCGGGTCCGCCGAGGAAGCCGAACCCACCGCGCTGGCGTTCGAGGTGGGTCCACGAGCGAACCAGTCGCGATCGCTGATAGGAGAGCGCCGCCAGCTCGACCTGGAGTCGCCCCTCGTGAGTGCGCGCTCGCGCGCCGAAAATTTCGAGGATCAGACCGGTCCGGTCGATGACTTTCGCATGCCAGTGTTTCTCGAGATAGCGTTGCTGCACCGGGCTCAGCGCGCCGTCGATGACGACGACGCCGACCCCATTTTCGCTGATTACTTCCCCGAGAGTGTCGAGAGTCCCGCTCCCGAGCAAGCTGCTCGGCCGCGGCCGAGCGATGGGCGCGATCTGGGCGCCCACCACATCGAGGCGGATCGCCCGTGCCAGACCAACCGCTTCCTCCAGCCGGGCTTCAACTGAACGACCAGCCAAATTAGTCGGCCGCCGCAGCGACAACGATTTTGGCGTTGGGTGAACGACGAGCGCTCGGCCGGTACAGCTGCGATCCGCGGTTTGGCGCCTGTCTGCAGGGCTCAGGATTCCGCGATCTCCTTGTTCAACTCGAAAAGTTGGATCGGTTGCCCTGGCATCACTGTGGATATCGCGTGCTTATAGACAAGCTGGGAATGTGCATCACGCCTCAGTAACACGCAGAAATTGTCAAACCAAGTAATTATGCCCTGCAGCTTTACTCCGTTGACGAGAAATACGGTGACCGGTGTCTTGTTCTTTCGGACATGATTCAGGAAGACATCCTGAACGTTTTGCGACTTTTCCGGTGTCATGGGTATTCCCCCAGTACTTCTTGGAGCCGAACGGGCCAGCTCATAGGCGAACCTGCGAGTACTCGGTCAAAGCTACCGAGTTCAGGCTAGAAGATAGGACCGCCTCGATGATTCACAAGCCCTGGACGAAGCGAAACAGGATGGAGCAGTCGTCGAAGACAAGGCGCGGCGCGGATCGCACCAATTCCTCCTCCGGCATTTCACCGCCCAGCAGGACGGGTACGCAACAGGCGTTGCGGGCACACTCGATATCGATTCCGGTGTCCCCGACTAACCACACGGTCTCGCCGGTCCCGATGCCGCTTGGTTCCAGGGCCAACAGGACCGGGGCGGCGTCGGGTTTGTCAGCGGCGGCGTCGCCGGCTCCGACGATCGCGCCAAACAGCGCCGACCAGCCCAATTCTTCCGTCTCGCGTCGCAGCAAAGCCCCGGTCTTGTTGCTGACGACCCCCAAATAAATGCCCTCACCAGCGAGCCCCTGGAGCAATTCGTCGCGGCCCGGCAATACGGTCAGCCGGTCGAGATGTATTGCGCTGAATTTGTCGAGGTAGATCTGCCGGGCCTCTTCCCAGCGTTCGCCGAAATGCCGCGGGAAGCTCTCGCGCAGGCTCAGCCGGACCCGTTCTCTGGTCTCTTGGATCGACCAGAGCGGCTTACCCATCGCAGCCATTGTGATGTTCAGCGCTTCGTGGATTGTAACCCAGCTGTCGACGAGCGTGTTGTCCCAGTCGAACAGGATCGCGCGCGGCCGCGGCAGGCGGAAAGGTGCCGCCAGTTCCGCTAACGGTCCGCTCTCATCAGCGGCCCCTACCGTCGCCATCATGGCGTCAAGTTCTGGAGGTATCCATGGGCATCCATCAGGAGCCTCGATATGCATTTTTGGCCTCGACTACTTCGCGGTTTTCGGCGTCGAGAAATCGTCAAATTTCCCTGCCAACCGGTCGGAACTGGTCAAGGTCGGGCTGGCAAGTCTTTGTTCGTGAACGCTTATCGGTGGCAGGTTCGGTCGCGATGCGATTTTTTTCCCCGATTTTCCCTGTCCGGCAGGGAAATCCGAGTGCGCGCAGCTCCTTGCTCTCCTCCCATCGCGTTCAAACCTTACACTCCGATTTTCAGTGCGCGGTCGTTCCCGAAGACGCCGAGCGATTTCAGCTTGCGATGCAGGGCGGAGCGCTCCATGCCTACAAAAGCGGCGGTGCGGGAGATGTTGCCGCCGAAGCGGGTCACCTGGGCGATCAGATATTCGCGCTCAAAGACCTCTCGCGCATCACGCAGCGGCAGGGTCATGATCTCGCTGCCCTTGTCCCATTTGACAACGGTCGGCGCGATCGCCGTAATGTCGTTCGGTAGCATGTCGGCGCGCACCGCCTCACGGGCGTCCCCCGGCGCCATGATCAGCAGCCAATCGACCACATTGCGCAGTTGCCGCACATTGCCCGGCCAGGAATAGGCCTGCAACGCCGCCATCGCGTCCTCGCCGAACTCGCGCGGAGTGAGTCGTGCGGCCTCCGACGAGCGCGCCATGAAGTGGCGCGCCATCAGCGGGATGTCCTCGCGGCGGTCGCGCAGCGGCGGGACTTTGATCGGTACCACGCTCAGCCGATAGAACAGATCTTCGCGGAACCGGCCGACGCTGATCTCGGCACCGAGTTCGCGGTTGGAAGAAGCAACGACCCGGACATCGACCTCGACGCGGCTGGACCCCCCTACCCGCTCGAACGTTTGCTCCTGCAGGACCCGGACAATCTTGCCTTGGGTTTCGAGCGGCATATCGGTCACTTCGTCGAGGAACAGCGTGCCGCCATGCGCACGCTCGAAGGTGCCAACCTTGCGCGGCGCTCCATCGATGCGGGTTTCGGTCCCGAACAGCTCGACCTCGAGACGTTCGGGCCGCATCGTTGCGCAGTTGACCGGCACGAACGGCCCCTTCGACCGCCGCGAGCGCAAATGGAGGAGCCGTCCGACGACTTCCTTGCCGGCGCCAGGCGGGCCGGTAATCATCACTCGACTACCGGTAGGTGCCGCCCGCTCAATTTGTTGCCGCAGCTGGTTTGCCGCGGCGGAGGTGCCGACGAGGTCAATGTCGCCTCCGGCACGGAGTTTCAGCTCTTCGTTCTCGCGCCGCAGCTGGGCCGCCTCAATCGCTCGTTCGACCACCAGCAGCAGCCGATCGGATTTAAACGGTTTCTCGAGAAAATCGTAGGCGCCGATCTTGATCGCCTCGACCGCGGTTTCGATCGTCCCGTGTCCGCTGATCATGACCACCGGCACCGACGGCATGTCGGCACGCAGCTGCTTGAGGATCTCAATTCCTTCGAGGCCGCCACCCTGCAGCCAAATGTCGAGAATGACGAGGGTTGGCTGACGGGCTTGCATTTCCGCCAGAGCCTGCGCGGTGTTCGCGGCATCCCGCGTAGCGTAGCCCTCGTCTCTGAGCACGCCTCCGATCAGCATGCGGATGTCCGCTTCGTCGTCGACGATCAGGATGTCATGCGCCATGAACGGCCATGCTCATTTCGGTCGGCTGGTCGGTCGCATCCGCAAATCCCTGCACGCGGATCTCGGTAGCGGCAAAGACAAGCCGCACCCGCGCACCGTCCGGCTCGCCGTCTTCCAGCACCAGCTCTCCAAGATGATCTTCCATGATCTTCTTGACGATAGCGAGACCCAATCCGGTTCCCTTTGCACGGGTCGTCACATAAGGCTCCGTGAGCCGCTCGCGGCCCTGTCGCGGCAGACCTTTGCCATTATCCTCGACAATCACCGAGGCCTGTCCCAACTCCTCGATCACCGACACGCGGATTTGCCCGGCAGGACCCCCGCCCCGTTCGGCGATCCGCGTCTCGATCGATTCGATTGCATTCTTAACGATATTGATCACCGCCTGTCCAACGAGCTGGGCGTCGCAACGGACGGTAACCGGCCGATCAAGGAAAACCGTCGTAAAAGCGATCTCCGGTTGGGCGGTGCGCTGCAGAAACACGGTCTGGCGCACGATTTCACTCAGATTTTCTGGCTTGAGTACTGGCGCAGGCATGCGTGCAAAGGACGAGAACTCGTCTATCATACGACCGATGTCGCCAACATGTCGGATGATCGTATCGGTGCAGACCGTGAAGGTTTCGGTATCTCCTCTGATCTCTTTTAGGTACCTGCGTCGCAGCCGCTCCGCCGCTAGCTGGATCGGGGTCAGCGGGTTCTTGATTTCATGCGCAATGCGGCGCGCGATGTCGGCCCAGGCCGCCTTGCGCTGCGCTGACAGCAGCTCGGTGATATCGTCGAAGGTAACCACAAAACCACTGATTTCGCGACCGTAGTGCTCGGCGGCGATGCGGACGAGCAAGGTGCGGGTGCTGGTACCGCGGACGAGCTGGACCTGCGATTGGGCAAGTCGCTCCGGACGGCGCTCGGCCTCGTCGAGCAGCCCGGCCATTTCAGGTACGACCTGGGCCAGGTCCTGGCCGATCGATTGTTCGAGATCGACCCCAAGAAGCGACGAGGCGGAACGATTCGGCAAATTGACGCGACCGGATCGGTCCAGCCCGATAACCCCCGCCGATACCCCGGTCAACACGGTTTCGGTGAACTGGCGGCGTTCATCGAGCTGACGGTTGGCTTCCCGGAGCTCGCGCTGCTGGCTTTCGATCTGGTACGTCATGCGGTTGAACGCGCGGCTCAACGACGCTAGCTCGTCTTCCTTCTCCCCTTCTGGAACGCGTGCAGCAAGGTTGCCGCTACGGATCTGTTCGGCTGCTGCCACAAGCCGGCCGATCGGCACCACCAGCTGGGTAGCGAAGTGGAGCCCGATCGCCACTGCCGCAACCAGAAACAGCAATGCCACCAACATGAAAATCAGGGCGAACTTGATCTGAGAGCCCGATCGTTGACCTTCGAGCTGCGCGTACTGGGCGGCCGCCCGCTGGGTCTCTTCCATGTGGTTCAGGACCCCAGGTTCAATGAAGCGGCCGACGAACAGGTAGACGTCGCCGAGCTGGTTGAGGCGGACGAGCGCCCGTACCCGGTCATCGCTGTCGTTGGTCATGATCGCCACGTCGCCCTCTTCGGCGCGGCGCATTGCGGCCTCGGGGACCCGCTCGAAGCCGAGGGTGAACGAGAGGCTCGATTTCGCCAGCATCCGACCGTTGCGGTCCAACACCACAGCCTCGCTCAGCCCGCGCAGCGCCGCTTGAGCCGAGACGACCTGCTCGAGATGTTGTGGGTTGAGCGACAGCTTCATCGCGTCACGGTTGAGGTCGTTCGCCATCGCGAGTACGTCGGCGCGGATTGCTTGCTGATGTTCGTGCAAATATGCTTCGGCGACCGCCAGCAATTCGGATATTGCCGTGCGTACCCGGTCACTGAACCAGGATTCGACGCCAAAACTGAAGAAGAGGTAGGAAAAGACCGCGACGATGATCGTCGGCATCACTGCGATCAGGCTGAACAGCAAGACAAGACGGATTTGCAGCCGCGAGCCGGCAAGGCCGCGGCGGCGCTCGGCCCAGACCTCGACGAGCCGCCAGGCGACCACCGCCCCGAGAAGCAGCAGGAGGACCAGATCGAGGTTGAGGAGCGATAGGACGGCGCTCGGATCCGGACCGAAGGGCGGCAATTCGGTCAGCGCCAAGTAAGTGGCGATCCCCGAAGCGAGAGCCGCCATCGCCAGCGCGATCGCAATGTTGCGCCGCAAGGCGACGCTGCCGGTCCAGATACGAAGCCGCCGCATCAGGCCCATGCAAAGCCCCCGCCCGTCGATCGGGCCCTAACGCGGATGACGACAGCCAAGACCGATCCGTGCCCCGTTGCACCTCACCCCTCCGCCCCCATACCTCGGCAAGGGGAACGAAGGATCATGGGTTATTTTAGGCCGCGGACTACCGGAATGTCCAACTCGCGGATCTTCTTACGTAATGTGTTGCGATTGAGACCAAGAAGATGGGCCGCCCTGATCTGATTGCCGCGGGTGGCACCGAGGGTATGTGCGATCAGCGGCCGCTCGACCTCGCGCAGCACGCGATCGTAAAGCCCGGCAGCCGGCAGTTCGCCCTTGTGGGCGGCAAAGTAGTCTTTGATGTGGCGTCCTACGGCGGCGGCGAGCCCTTCCCCGCCAACTGCTTCGACCGGGTCCGCCGGGGCAAGGGCGTCGGCGAGCTCAGCCTCGATGACATCGACACCGATGACCTCCTCCGAATACAGTGCCGCGAGCCGCCGTGCCAGGTTTTCCAACTCGCGCACGTTCCCCGGCCAACGATACGCGCGCAACCGTTCCATCGCCGCTTCGTCAAGCCGCTTCAGCGGCAAGCCTTCGCGCACGGCGAGTGCTGCGAAATGCCGGACGAGCGCCGGTATGTCCGCCGTTCGCTCGCGCAATGGCGGCAGGCGTACCGGCGCGACATTCAGACGGTAAAAAAGATCCTCGCGAAACAGCCCTTGCCGGATCAGTTGTCGCAAGTCGTTGTGGGTGGCGGCGACAATTCGCACATCGGCGCGGATCGGCACACGCCCGCCTACGGCTGTGAACTCGCCATCCTGCAGCACGCGCAACAACCGGGTTTGGGCGTCGATCGGCATGTCGCCGATCTCGTCAAGAAACAGGGTGCCGCCTTGCGCCTGTTCGAAGCGCCCCATGCTCCGCGCGGTGGCCCCGGTGAAGGCCCCTTTCTCGTGGCCGAAGAGTTCGCTCTCGATCAGCTCGCGGGGAATCGCGGCCATGTTGATCGCGACGAACGGGCCGTTTCGGCGCTTGCCGAAATTGTGCAAAGCGCGGGCGACCAGCTCCTTGCCGGTGCCGCTCTCGCCCAGGATCGTCACCGTCAGATCGGTGCCCATCAACCGGGCGAGCGTTCGATAGATCTCCTGCATCGCCGGCGAACGGCCGATCAGGGGCAGCTGCTCTTCGAGATCGTCCTCGGACGGCGGCAGATCTGGTGGGGCGGTGAGAGCGCGCTCGACGACGCTGACGAGCTCGCGCAAATCGAACGGCTTGGGAAGATATTCAAAGGCGCCACGCTCAGTCGCCTTTACCGCCGTCAGCAACGTGTTCTGCGCGCTCATGACGATGATGCGCAGCTCCGGGCGGATCTTCTTGATCCGCGGGATCAGATCGAGGCCGTTCTCATCCGGCATGATCACGTCGGTGATAACAAGGTCGCCTTCGCCATCGGCGACCCAGCGCCACAAGGTCGCGGCATTGCCGGTCATCCGCACATCGTGCCCGAGCCGGATCAGCGCTTGGTTCAGCACCATCCGTATCGCGCGATCATCATCGGCAACCAGGATCGTCGAGGTCATCACCCGATACCGTCTTGCGCGACCACGGGTAAGAACACCCGGAACACCGTGCGCCGGGGCTGGCTATCGAATTCGATAACGCCGCCGTGATCACCGATCACCTTGGCCACTAATGCAAGACCGAGGCCAGAACCGCGTCGTTTTGTTGTGACGAACGGGTCGAACAGGTAAGGGCGCAGATCTTCCGAAATGCCTGCGCCATTATCAGTAACCGAGACCATCAGCGGCAGAAATTGACGACCCTTGCCGCCCGGAATCGCGAGCCGCAGACCGTGACGATAGGCTGTCGTCAGAATAATCTCGCCATCTCCGTCGTGTAACGCCTCGGCAGCGTTCTTGACGAGATTGAGGAATACCTGAACAAGGAGATCGTGATTTCCGACCACCTCAGGAAGCGAGGGATCGTATTCCTCGATGAGCCGTATATGGCGGGCAAAACCGGATTGCGCCAATTTGCGCACCCGCTCAAGCACCTGATGGATGTTGACTGCCTGTCGCTCGATCGGCCGGTCGTCGGAGAAGGCTTCCATGCGATCGACAAGGGCGACGATCCTGTCGGTCTCGTCACAGATCAGCTGCGTCAGAGTGCGTCCCTCGGGGTCGGCGTCCTGCTCAAGCAGTTGCGCTGCGCCGCGGATACCGGAAAGCGGGTTCTTCACCTCATGGGCGAGCATCGCCGCCATCGCCGTGATCGAGCGGGTGGCGTTCCGATGGGTCAGATGACGGTCCATCTTGTCCGCCATCGAGCGCTCGTGCAGCGTCAGCACGAGCATGTCCGCCCCCTCCCCGGTCAAGGCTCCCTGGATCGTTACCAAGCGGGCACCGAGCCGCGGTCCCTCGAGCAGTATGTCATGTTCCGACATCGTGTTGCCGACGCGCCAGACTGAGTCGACGAGGGAGAGCAGCGGACTATGGGGCGCAACAAAACCGGCCAAGGGACTGCCGCATATGGCTGCGGCACCGGAGCCGAGAAACTGTTCCGCGGCGGTATTCACGAATTGGATGTGCCCGCCGCGATCGATAACAATCACGGGATCAGGAAGCGCCGCCAGGATAATCGCCGCTTCAAACTCGCGCTCGGCTGGCTTGCCCGGCTCCGGCTCCGTCTCGCCCCGACGACGACGCCGGTTCATGGCTACGCCGCGGGGCGAGCCACCAGCGGCTCATAAAAGGAGTGAATCAGTTGCCTGACGCAGGCCGCCTCCATCGTCCGGTTAATCGCCGCGCGAAACTCCGCAGAGCCGGGAAAACCCTTGGAATACCAGCCGATGTGCTTGCGGGCGATCCGCGCCCCGACCGCACTTCCGTAATGGGTCAGCATATCTTCGTAATGGCCCAGCACGATCTCGAGCTGCTCAGCGGGCGGCGGGTCGGGAATGCGAGCCCGTCTTCCGATCCAATCCGCCACCTGGCGAATGAACCAGGGCCGTCCATAGCACCCACGACCGATCATCAGGCCATCGGCGCCCAATTCCTGAAGAGCTCGGTCGGCGTCGTCGAGGCTGGTGATGTCGCCGTTCACGATCACCGGGATTTTCACGGTCTCCTTGACTGTGCGGATGAACCGCCAATCAGCCGAGCCGGCATAGAGCTGACAGCGGGTGCGTCCGTGCACCGTAATCATGCGGATGCCGCATGCTTCGGCAATTCGGGCGAGCCGCGGCGCGTTACGATGCTGCTCGTCCCATCCGGTGCGCATCTTCAAGGTGACCGGCAGGTCGACCGCCCGGACGGTCGCCTCGATGATCCGCGCGGCGTGGCGCTCGTCCCGCATCAATGCCGAGCCGGCATGACCGTTGACGACCTTCTTCACCGGGCAGCCGAAATTGATGTCGATGATCCGAGCGCCACGATCGGCATTGAGTTTCGCCGCGTCGGCCATGACCTGCGGATCGCAGCCCGCGAGCTGCACCGCCATCGGCTGCTCCTCGGGACAATTGCGCGCCATCGTCAGCGATTGCCGGGTCTCGCGGATCATCGCCTCGCTGGCGATCATCTCGGACACCACGAGACCCGCCCCGAGCCCTTTGACGAGACGCCGGAACGGCAGATCGGTCACCCCCGACATCGGCGCGAGGATGACCGGCTCCTCGAGCATCAATAAACCGACCGAAATGCCCATTTCTTACGCAATTATGCCATCTGCCTAGCCCTTGGGCAGATTTTACATGCTTTTCTGCTGCACTGCAATATCGGCTTCGGGTGATACCGACCGGGCCGGGCTATGGGCTGCTACAATGAACAGTTGTATCAGCAAATCGGCCCCGCTGCACCTGCAGCGGGTCTGCAGCGGAGGCTCACGTTACGGTTGAAACATCCGTCCGACCCGGCGGCGAACAGAATCGCCCGACCGGATCCTCTTCGATCTTGAACCTCCTTCGCCACCCGATCCCGGATTCGCCATCGGTCGGACTTTGCCACATGATTTCGACAATTTCTGGATCATGATTACGGCAACAAAGGTATGCTCCCACCCCATAACATATTTCGAGCCCCAGCTACTGCACCCGAGATTTCTGAACCCCGCGGGCTAGCTTTTGATGAACGCCAACAGGTCGGCATTGATGGTGGCCGCTTCGGTGGTGGGCATGCCGTGCGGGAAGCCTTTGTAGACTTTCATGATCCCGTTCTTCAGCAGCTTGGCGGACAGCGGCCCGGCGGCGACATAGGGCACGATCTGGTCGTCTTCGCTGTGCATGACCAGGACCGGGACGGTGATCTTCTTGAGGTCTTCGGTGAAAATCGGTCTGGGAAAAGGCCACGATGCCGTCGTAATGCGCCTTGGCGCCGCCCATCATGCCCTGGCGCCACCAATTTTGGATCACGGCCTCCGAGGCTTTCGCGCCCGACCGGTTGTAGCCGTAGAATGGCCCAGCCGCCACGTCGCGGTAGAATTGTGAACGATTGGCGGCGAGCTGCGCCTGGAGGTCATCGAAGACCTCCTTGGGAAGACCCTGCGGATTGGACGCGGTCTTCAGCATGATCGGCGGCACCGCACTGATCAGCGCCGCCTTCGACACCCGACTTTCGCCATGCCGCGCCAGATAATGCACCACCTCGCCGCCACCGGTCGAATGACCGACATGGATGGCGTTTTTCAGGTCGAGATGCGCCGTCAGCGCCGCCAGATCGTCGGCATAATGGTCCATATCGTGGCCGTCGGCGGTCTGGGTCGAGCGACCATGGCCACGGCGGTCATGGGCGATGACGCGATAGCCATGATGCAGGAAGAACAGCAGCTGCGCATCCCAATCATCCGACGACAGCGGCCAGCCGTGGCTGAACACGATCGGCTGGCCCGAACCCCAGTCCTTGTAGAAGATCTCCACGCCGTCCTTGGTGGTAATGGTGGGCATGTAGACTCCTGTGAAAGGGGTGGCCGCCATTCAGATTTAGAGCACATCCAAGCTATTGCCGACCATCACTTTCGCCCTGCAGGTCCCTGGCACCGGATGTCCCCCCTAGTCGAACGCCTGAGGCCTACAAAGTTCAGACCGAGCGATGGCGGGACGACCGATCGTGCGATAAGTTCACGTCATGGCTTTGGTGTATGCCCTCGTCGTAGCGGCCGGTCGGGGCAGCCGATTTGGCGGAGAGCTCCCCAAGCAATACCTGGCGCTCGGGGGCGTCAGCCTATTGCGCGATGCCGTCGCGGCCTTTGCCGAGCATCCACGGGTCACCGACGTGATGGTGACCATCCGTCCCGAGGACCGGGAGCTGTTCGATCGTTCCGTTGCCGGTCTCGGTGTCATGGCGCCTGTGGCGGGGGGACCGACACGCCAAGAGTCGGTGCGGCTCGGGCTGGAGGCCCTGGCAGTCCATCGCCCGGAGCGGGTGCTGATCCACGATGGCGCGCGACCGTTTCCCGATGCTGGGCTGATCGACCGGGTTATCGCCGGGCTCGACCAGGCGCCCGCGGCGATCCCCTGCCTGCCCTTGCGCGACACGATCAAGCGCGCCGAAGGTGGGATGATCCGGGAGACCGTGGACCGATCAGCGCTGTGGCGCGCGCAGACCCCCCAGGGCTTTCACTTCGACGCAATCCTCGCTGCGCATCGTGCCGCCAGGGGGCACGAGCTGACCGACGACGCTGCGGTCGCGGAGGCGGTGGGAATGGCGCCGCTGATGGTCGCCGGCAGCGAAGAAAATCTCAAGGTGACGACGGCAGAGGATCTCGCCGCTGCCGAACGGCTTATCGCGGCACGGCGCTGCGATCTTCGCGTCGGGCAGGGCTTCGACGTGCACGCTTTCGCCGCCGGGGACCATGTCCGTATATGCGGCGTGAAAATCCCGCATGACCGCAGCCTCGCCGGCCATTCCGATGCCGATGTCGGTCTCCACGCCCTGACCGACGCAGTGCTTGGGGCGATCGGCGCCGGCGACATCGGCATGCATTTCCCACCGAGCGATCCGCGTTGGCGTGGTGCGGCCTCCGACCGGTTCCTCCGTCATGCGGCCGACCTCGTCCGTGCACGTGGCGGGGTGGTCGCCGCGGTCGATGTGACGATTATCTGCGAGCGGCCGAAGATCGGCCCGCATCGTGCGGCGATGGTCGAGCGGGTCGCTGCGATCCTCGGCATCGCAGTGGATCGCGTCAGCGTCAAAGCGACGACCACCGACAGGCTCGGCTTCACCGGCCGCGGCGAGGGCATCGCGGCGCAGGCGGTCGCCACCGTGCGCCTGCCGCTCTGAGGAGATGGCGTGGCCGTTCTCTCAAAGGGCGGCGTTCCGATGTTCCAGGAAGATACCATCCGGCGGTAATTAGACCTGTGTTGTCCGCGCGGGTGGCGCACGACAACCGTGTCACATCCTGATGGACCGAATTTGATAGCGCGTATTCGCAAGCTGCTCAGCGATCTGAGCGAGACATTTTGGCTCATCCCCGGGCTCTTGGTCGCAGCCGGCGTGCTGGGGGCGGTCGGCGCCGTCAGCCTCGATCGCAACGGGGCCGTCCCTCGATGGCTGATTGACAGCGCGTGGCTCTACAATGGCGGGGCGACGGGCGCCCGCACCCTATTGGGCGCAGTGGCGGCGTCGACGATCGGGGTCGCGGGGACCGTATTCTCGATCACGATCGCCGCGTTGTCTCTGGCAGCCGGGCAGATGGGGCCGCGGCTACTCCGCAACTTCACGCGGGATCGTGGCAACCAGATCACGCTCGGCGTTTTCCTCGGCACTTTCTCCTATGCGTTGATGGTGCTGCGCAGCGTCCGCACGCCCAACGAGGGCGATTTCGTCCCGCATCTCTCGCTCAGCGTCGGCATCCTCTTGGCGTTCGTCTGCGTTGCGACGCTCGTGTTCTTCGTTGGTCACATGGCCGGGCGCATCAATGTGGACACGGTGATCGACTTGGTCAGCGAGGATGTCCAGTCGGCGATCCAGCGGCTGATGACCGACGCGCGGCAGCCCGCACCACCACCCGCCGACTTCTGGCACAATGCCGTTCCGGTAGCCGATCACCGCCGCGGTTACCTGCAGCAGCTTGACGATCGTGGCCTCGCCGATTGGGCGGCCGCGCACGATACCGCCATCCGCCTGCTGGTCCGACCGGGAGATTACGTGTTCCCGGGCGCACCGGTCGCGGTGATGACCCCGCCCGCGGAGAGGGCCGATGCCGCGATCCGCAACGCCACGGCTTTGGGGCCGCAGCGCGTGGGCTCGGCCGACCTCGAATTCGCGATCCGGCAGCTGGTCGAGGTGGCAGTGCGGGCGTTGTCACCGGGCATCAACGACCCACACACCGCGATCAGCGTCCTGGATCGGCTGGGCGCAGCGCTATGCGACGTTGTGCCCTTGCACCTGCCGACCGGCGTCTCAATGCGCGACGACTGGCCCGCCCTGGTGGTCCCCAGCATCGACTATGATGGCCTGGTCGACGCGATGTTCCACATGATCCGGCAGAACGCAGGTGGCAATGCCGCCGTGCTGATCCGCCTGCTGGTGGTGCTGACCGCTGTGGTCAGTTGCGAGCACGACCCCGCGCGAGAGGCGGCGCTGCGGCGCCATGCCGATCTGGTGCTGGGCGACGCCGAACGGAATATTTCCACGCCGGCCGATCTGGACGACATTCGCAAACGGCACGAGCGCTTCGCAGCCGTGCAGCAATATGGCACGCGCGGATACATCGGAGGGCCCGAGGGCTGACGCTGTTGCAGCGGGATCGCACCCCGACCAGTCGGTGTGCCTGAAGAGCCGTGAACTTTTGGCCATACCGGGGGATTCATAGGACGTAGGCGCGTCGACCAGGTGTTTGAGCCTTGCATACGACCGGACCAACTATCGCGCCGCAATCAGATCGGGGAGAAGCGGGGTGCGGCTCTTTGGTATCGACTGGGTCGGCGTCAACCCCGAGAACGGGCGCAAGCTGCTGCTCTCGGTGATCTTCGTCGCGGCCGTGCTGGTGTTGAGCGCGATCCTGCGGGCGCTGGTCGGGCTCGTTCTCGGGCACCGGGACGAGGCGAGCATCCAGACGAGGTTCTGGTCGCGGCAGGGCGTCAGCCTGATCACGGCGATTGTCCTGATCCTCGGATTGCTGTCGATCTGGTTCAATGACCCGACCCGGCTGACGACCGCCTTCGGTCTCGTCTCGGCGGGCCTCGCCTTCGCGCTGCAGCAAGTGGTGACCGCGGTGGCAGGCTATTTTGTCATCCTGCGCGGCTCGACCTTCACGGTCGGCGACCGCATCTCGATGGGCGGGGTGCGCGGCGACGTGCTTCGGCTGGGATTTATCCAGACGACCATAATGGAGATGGGGCAACCACCCAGCGTTCAGGCTGTCGATCCCGCCATGTGGGTCAGGAGCCGCCAGTTTACCGGCCGGATCGTCACCGTCAGCAACTCGCAGATCTTCTCCGAACCGGTCTTCAATTATACCCGCGATTTCCCCTTCATCTGGGAGGAGATGTCGATACCGATCACCTACCGGGCGGACCGCGCCCGGGTCGAGGCGATTTTGCTCGACGCCGCGAAGCGGCATGCCATCGATCCGGACGCCATGGCGGCCGAGGCAAAATACGATCTGCAGCGCCGCTTCCGCGTCGAGCCGATCGATCTGGAGCCGAGGGTGTTCTACCGGATCACCGACAACTGGCTCGAACTGACGGTGCGCTTCATCGTCGGCACGCACCGGATCCGCGCCTCCAAGGACGCGATGAGCCGCCACATAATCACCGAACTCGACAAGGCCGGCATCGGCATCGCCTCGGTCACTTACGATATCGTCGGCATTCCGCCGATTACGGTTGAGGACCCTAGCGCAGATCGCAAAGGCCCGCCCAGGCCGATCCATCAGGCGACACCCTGATGCCGATTTTCCCCGCCGTTTCGAAATAGTAGGGAATTCCCTTTTCCGGTTTCACCAATTTCGTGAGAACCGCCCAGCGTGCCTCTCCGGAGTTCCCAGCTATTGGCGATAACTTGCCGATCCCCAATGCTCGTGCCCGGCGAAATGGGCCCTGCTTTCGCCGAGGTGACAGGCAATGTGCGGAGCAGCGCAGCGCGAGAACGCGCTGATGACGCGTGAGCATCTGGGCCTGCCGTTCCGGCATCCGGCGGTGCTGGTCGCGACCTGGTTTGGCGTCGGGTTCCTACCGATCACACCGGGGAGCTGGGGATCGCTCGCCGCCTTGCCCTTCGCCTGGGCGATCACCAGTCTGTGGGGCATCACCGGACTGGGCCTTGCCACCGCGATTGCCTTTCTCGTCGGCTGGTGGGCTGCAGCGACCGTCGCCAAGACGAGCGCCGTCGAGGATCCCGGCGCGATCGTAATCGACGAGGTCGCGGCGCAATGGCTGGTGCTGCTGGCGGCACCCCCTGCCCCCCTCCCCTACGCTCTCGCCTTTCTGCTGTTCCGGATCTTCGACATCTGGAAGCCCTGGCCGGCGCGCTGGGCAGACCGCCACGTCGCGGGCGGTCTCGGCATCATGCTCGACGATCTCTTTGCGGCGGTCTACGCTATTCTCATGTTATCGGTTCTGCTGGCTCTCGGCGGAGTGACCGGTGTTCGAAGCTGAAACCCTTGATCTTGCCCGGTCGGTTCTCGATGCCTGCCGGGCCCGCGGGTGGCATATTGCAACCGCCGAATCCTTCACCGGGGGGCTCGTCGCCGGGGCGCTGACCGCGATCGCCGGCTCCTCGGACGTCGTCGAGCGCGGCTTTGTCACCTATTCGAACGCAGCGAAGTCGGAATTGCTCGGCGTTCCGGCCGAAACCATCGCGGCGCACGGTGCGGTCAGCGTCGAGACCGCCGCGGCAATGGCGGAGGGCGCCGTAGCGCGGGCGCCTGTCGATCTCGCGGTCTCGGCGACCGGCATTGCCGGGCCCGGCGGCGGCAGCGCCGAGAAGCCCGTCGGACTGGTGATCCTCGGCCTGGCGCGGCGCGGTGGGCCGTGCCGGACCGAGCGCCAGATCTTCGCCGGCGACCGCTCGGCAATCCGCCTGGCCGCCTTGCACCACGCTCTCGGCCTCCTCGAGGCCGAGGCGCGCCGTTGATCGGGAGATCGTCATGAGCGGGATCGTGGCGGCGGTCGGCCGCAGCGCCGGCCATACGCTGGCCAAACCGAACCAGGACCGGATCCGGCTGCTGGCCGGGCTGGGTGTCGAGGGCGACGCCCATGCCGGCGCCACGGTCAAGCACCGCTCCCGATTGGCACGTTTCGCGAGCCACCCCAATCTGCGCCAGGTCCATCTGATCCACGCCGAACTGCATGAAGAGTTGCAGGAAAAGGGGTTTGCGGTCTCGGCCGGGCAGATGGGCGAAAATGTGACGACGCGCGGCGTCGATTTGCTGGGGCTGCCCACTGGCGCCCGCCTCTGTCTCGGCGCCACGGCGGTCATCGAGGTGACCGGCCTGCGTAATCCCTGCGCTCAGCTCGACCGCATCCAACCCGGGCTGATGGGTGCGACCTTGGCACGCGACGAGAAGGGCAATCTTGTGCGCAAGGCCGGCATCATGGCGGTCGTGTTGAGGGACGGCGAGGTTCAGGCGGGCGACCCGATCCGCATCGAGCTGCCGCCGGAGCCGCACCAGCCGCTGGCCCCGGTCTGACTCCCTCTCTGTCGTCCCGGCGCCCATTCCTGCCGGGGCGGCTGCGTCGCGCACCCTCGCTTGCGCTGGTGCCAGCCGAATAGACGGAAGCGAGCGGCGTCAGCGGTCGAGCTGTGCGGCGCCGAGATCGCTGGCGGAGACGGCGTGCAGCAGGGTGCGCAGCTCCAAGGCGCGTTTGGCGCCAAACGCCGCCTCGAACTGGGTCTGAGCTTCGACCCAGCCTTTGAGCGCGGCGCGCAGCCGCTCGGCACCGGCCTCGGTCACTCGCAATTCCTTACTGCGGCGATCGGCGCTCCCTTTGACGACGGCGATCAGGCCCTCACGCTGGAGCGGCAGGATGTTGCGTCCGAGCGTGGTCCGATCCATCACAAGGTCGGCGGCAAGGGCGTTGATCGTCATCGGCCCCAGGCGTTTGAGCTTCGCCAGGATCGAGAACTGGGTGGTCCGCAGCCCGCTCGGCGCCAGGCATTGGTCATAGAACTGGGTGATGTGCCGGGCGGCCTGGCGCACTACCAGGCAGTTGCATTGCTCAGGCCCTAATCGGGTCTCGGCGGTCATTGACAAGTTCCTCTTGAACTACGTGTATATACTCCAACATACGCGCAACTACGCCTAAATCAACCGCCGACCGAGGATTTGGCCATGTCACTGACCAGGCAGGCACTTGACGACGCCGCGAGATCCCCGGGATTGAGCTCGGCTTCTCCTACAGCAGGCAATCGGCACGACCCGCGCACCCGTCTTCTGCTCGACGCCCCGATCGCGGCAACATTGGTCCGCCTCGCCGCTCCGAATATGCTGGTCATGCTGGCCCAGGCTTCGGTCGGGCTGATCGAAACCTACTTCGTGGGTTGGCTCGGGACCGATGCGCTCGCCGGGGTGGCGCTTGTCTTTCCCCTGGTGATGCTGATGCAGATGATGTCGGCCGGAGCCATGGGCGGCGGCATCTCCGCCGCGGTCGCCCGCGCGCTCGGCGCCGGACGCCGGGCCGATGCGAATGCGCTCGCTCTCCATGCGCTCGCCATCGCTCTGATCCTCGGCCTCGTTTTCATGCTGGTCATGCTGGACGGCGGCCGCTGGATCTACACGGCGATGGGGGGCAGTGGGGCGACCTTGACCGCCGCATTGGCCTATTCGAACGTGGTGTTCTGCGGTGCCATCCTGATTTGGGTTTTCAATTCTCTCGCCAATGTCGTTCGCGGAACAGGCAACATGCTGGTCCCGGCGATCATTTCGCTCGCAGGCGTTTTCGCTCTGATCCCGTTGTCGCCGTGCCTGATCTTTGGCTGGGGGCCCTTCCCGAGGCTCGGAGTCGCCGGCGGCGCGGTGGCGGTTCTCGCCTACTATGTCGCCGGCACTGTTGCGCTCGTGGCTTACCTGTGGTCCGGCCGGAACGTCGTGCGACCCGCCTTGCGCGGGGTCGGCCTGCGCTGGCGGCTGTTCCGCGACATCCTGCGCGTTGGCGCGGTCGCAGCGCTGATCACGGTTCAGACCAATCTCACGATCGCCATTACCACCGGCATCGTCGGACGGCTCGGGCCCGGCGCCATCGCCGGCTATGGCATCGGATCACGCCTCGAGTACCTGCTGGTGCCGTTGATCTTCGGCCTGGGGGCCCCGCTCGTCGCGATGGTCGGCACCAGCATCGGCGCCAACCGACACGAGCGTGCCCTGCGCACGGCATGGGTCGGCGGCGCCATTGCCGCCGGTCTGAGCGAAGTGATCGGCCTCTCTGCCGCCGTCTTCCCGCGGGCCTGGCTTTCGCTCTTCGACACCGACCCGGTGATGATCGACGCGGGATCGGCGTATTTGCGCACAGTCGGACCGTTTTACGGGTTCTTCGGCCTCGGCTTGGCGCTTTATTTTGCCTCGCAGGGTGCCGGTCGCTTGTTGTGGCCGTTGCTCGCCAACTGCACCCGCTTCGTGGTCTCGGTCGGCGGCGGCTGGCTTGCATTGCATTTGACGGGCGAACTGCCCGGTGTCTTTGCCGCTCTCGCCGCGGCGCTCGTCGTGTTCGGTCTGATCAATGCCCTCGGTGTCGCCGGCGGTGCCTGGTCCGGTCGACTTGGTTGGCCGCGGCTGAGCCTCGTCGTGTCCCTCGGGAGACAGCCGCAATGACCGAGCCTTGAACGAGGTTCGCTTCAGGTCTTGATCCCCGATCTCATGGTACCGTTCCACCCAAGGCAATCGCCTCCCGCCTTCGCATACCGTCGGAAATTTGGGTAAACCTAATTAACTATAAAATCGCTGCGATGTGATCCGCCTCACACTGGTCGGAGGGCAGCACGCATAATCTCCGGGGAGTTGGGGAGGGCTTTCGATGAAAAGCACCGGTGTTCTCTTGAAGCTGGCCGGGTCACCAGGCGGGAGGCCAGCTGCGCTCGCGGCAATGGCCCCGGCGGGTCACGATGTCAAACCGCTGTTCACAATATCGGCCGATCGCCCTACCCTCGGCCGGGGGGCGGCGACGCGAACCGAAGACAGCTGGGTTCTGGTCACACCGCGAACCGAGGGCATGGCGGCGCGGGCGGAGGCTCGGCCCTGGGACATGGTGTATGAGGTTCACCGCCACTTCGCGGCGAGAGGCCAGCAGGTACTCGCCGCCGAACCCGATCTAGAACAGGTTTGGCGGCCGGACCGGACCGACGTCAATCCGCGGGCAATGGCGGCACGCGAGACCGACCGGACCAAGCCGGACGATCAGCTCGGGCGCCCCTATGCGCCGGGACCAAAGCCGAATTGGCACGTCGGCGACGACTTCAGTCAGCTCGATGTGGCTCGTCGGGAAATCGGTCCGGCTCCGAGCCCGATCAAGATTGTCCATCTCGATACCGGCTACGACCCCAAACACAAGGCGTGTCCCGCGCACATCGTGCACGAGGAGGAAAGAAATTTTGTCGACCTGTCCCGTCCCAATAACGCCGAGGATGAAACCCCGACCTCGGGCGTGCTGCTGAACCGCGGTCACGGCACCGGCACGATCGGTATCCTCGCTGGGCCGCAGGTCAACGGGCTGCTCGCCACCGCCAGCGGGAAGTCGCTCAATGGAGAGGTGTTGGGCGGCGCGCCGATGATGAAGATCGTGCCCGTGCGAATCGCCGACCGGGTCTTTCATTTCGGCACCAGCACGGTCGCGCAAGGGATCGAGTACGCGATTAAAATCAATGCCGATGTCGTCTCGATGAGCATGGGCGGCCTGCCGTCCCAAGCCTGGGCCGACGCAGTGAACAAGGCCTACGAGGCCGGGATCGTCGTGGTCTGCGCTGCCGGGAATAATTTCGGCGGCCTACCGACCAGCCTGGTTGTCTACCCGGCGCGTTTCGACCGGGTCATCGCCGCGTGCGGCGTGATGGCCGACAAGACGCCCTATCTGAACCTGCCCCCTGAGAAGATGGAAGGCAACGCCGGTCCGCCCAGCAAGATGGTGACCTCCGTTGCCGCCTACACCCCCAATGTCCCTTGGGCCCGACTGGGCTTCTCCGATTGGGTCGATCTCGATGGCGGCGGGACTTCTGCCGCGACGCCGCAGGTGGCTGCGGCCGCGGCACTATGGCTTCACAAAAACGGCGGCAACTATCAGACGCGGGATTGGCGGCGAGCCGAGGCGGCGCGCCGCGCCATCTTCGACAGCGCATTCCTGCGCGCCGGCGCACCGCGGCCCGATCCCTATCTCGGTAGCGGCCTGCTGCGGGCAAGGGAAGCGCTGGCAATCGCCCGGGTTGATGATCTCGCCGAGCTGGAGCGTGATTCGGCCAGCTTCGCCTTTCTGCATCTGCTGAGCAGCGTCTTCGGGGTAACGAGCAGCGAGCCCACCGATCTGTTCGCTCTCGAATTGACGCAGCTCGCCCTCTATTCGCGGGCCGCGCAAGATGCGATGCCGGATCCCCAAGCGCCGATCAATCAGATCACGCCGCTGCAACGGCGCCGCTTTTTGCAGGCGCTTCTTGACGAGGGCAAGGCGTCACGGACACTGCGCGATTACCTTTCGCGCACATTGGGCCACACCGCCACGGCGACCGTGCCTCCGTCCCACCAAGCTCCAGCGTCCGCCGAGGCCGCCTTGGCGCCAGCGGCGCCGGCCCCAGCCGATCGCACCGCGGCTTGGCGTCAGATGCTCCCGGCGCCGCCAGCCAGCCGTCGTCTGCGTATTTTTGCCACCGATCCAGGCGCCAGCGTGGAGCTCAACACCGCCTTCATCAACGAAGCGACCGTTGAGGTCCCCTGGGAGACGGCCCGGGACATCGAGAATCTGCTAACTCCGGGGCCGGTTGGCGAGTACCTGGAAGTGGTCGACGTCGATCCGCCGAGCGCACGCATCTATGATCCGGTCGATCTGAACAACCCCTATCTGCTGGCTCAGGACGGATTGTCGCCATCCGAGGGAAATCCGCAATTCCATCAGCAGATGGTCTACGCCGTCGCGATGCGCACGATCCGCAACTTCGAGATCGCGTTGGGGCGGCGGGCATTATGGGCCGAACGGGAGGTGCCGATCGCCGCCAACGACGAAAATAGCGAGGCGGACAGCCCGGCGCGCACGACCCGCGCGTTCGTGCGTCGTCTGCGGCTCTATCCTCACGCTTTGCGCGAGGCCAACGCCTATTACAGCCCGGATAAGCGAGCCCTGCTGTTCGGCTATTTTCCTGCCGAAAACGCGCTGGAGAGCGGACAGCTCGTCTTTACGGCGCTGTCCCATGACGTTATCGCACACGAGACGACGCATGCGCTGCTCGATGGCATTCACCGCTATTATCAGGAAGCGACCAACATCGACGTGCCGGCGTTCCACGAGGCGTTTGCCGACATCGTGGCGATCTTTCAGCACTTCACTTTCCCCGAATTGCTGCAGTACGAACTCCAGCGATCGCACGGCGCCTTGACGCAAGGCCAGCTGATGGCTGGGTTGGCCAGGCAGTTTGGCCGGGCAATCGGCCAAAGAGACGCACTGCGCAGCGCAATCGGCACCCCGCCCAACCGTGACGAATACGCCAATGCGCAGGAGGCGCACGACCGCGGGCGAGTGCTCCTCGCCGCTGTCTTCGATGCTTTTCTAAAGATCTACGACCGGCGCACTCAGGATCTAATGCGGCTGGCGAGCGGCGGCAGCGGTATCTTGCAGCCCGGTGCCCTGCATCCCGACCTCGTCGGACGATTGGCCGAAGCTGCGACCAAATCGGCGCAACATGTTCTGAAATTGTCGATCCGAGCCCTGGACTACATGCCGCCGGTCGATCCGAGATTCGGGGATTTCCTCAGGGCGCTGGTCACCGCCAACTCCGACCTCGTCCCCAACGATAAGTTTGGCTACCGCATTGCCTTTATCGAGGCCTTCGGCGCTCGCGGCATCCCGGCCGATGGCGTGCGCACGCTGTCACCCGAGAGCCTGCGGTGGCAGACTTTGCAGCCCGATGCGCAGCCGCGAGGGCTTGGGGAGTTCATTAGAAAGAACATCGATCTCGGTTGGGATGTACGCGGCGATCGGCAGACCGCCTGGCAAGCAGCTCGCGTCAACGCCGCGCTATTGCACCAATGGCTCTCCGATCCGATCAACTTCTCGGAAGAGCATGCGAGAGCCTTTGGCCTCAATCGGGGTCTGCCGCCGGCCAACGGCCTGGACGATTTCCCACGGCGCGACGAGGCGTATAAGCGTCCCCGGTTCGAGGTCCATTCGGTCCGCCCGGCGCGACGGCTGACCGAGGATGGAGAAATGCGGACGGACATCATCGCGGTGATTACACAGCGGCGAAGGCTGGCAACCGAAGGCTTTCCAGATGAAGAGTTCCGCGGCGGCTGTACCTTGATATTGGATCGCCGTGAGGACGCACTGCCAGTCCGCTACTGCATTACAATACCAGTTTCGAGCGCCAACCGAGCACGGGGTGCACTGCAGAACCGGGTAGCAGCAACGGCTGCGCGCGGTCCATATGGCGACTATGGGATCAACGAGCCGTTCGCCATGCTGCATCGAGCGTAAGGGAGAGATTTACGATGGCACGCAGCGGAAAGCCGACGCCGGCGCTCAGATCGAAGGCATCGCCTGCCTCAGGCCTGCGGCAAGCCTCGGTACGCATGTATCGGCAAGGATTGGGAGATTGCTTCCTGGTCACGTTACCCAAGCAGGACGGTAGTGCTTGGCGGATGCTGATCGATTGCGGCGTGATTCTCGGAACGCACGACGTCAACGACCGTTTGCGCGAGGTGATCGCAAACCTCGTCGAAGACACTGGCGGGCGTGTCGACGTGCTGGTAATCACCCACGAGCATTATGACCATGTCGCTGCCTTCGCGGCATTGAGCGCGTCGTTCTGCGGCGATAGCGAGAAACGCGCAGACGGGCAGCTGCAGGTTGGGGAGGTGTGGTTCGCCTGGACCGAGGACCCCGACGACCCTCTCGGCCAAAAGTTGAATAAGGCGCGAGCTGTACAGGTCAACCGGCTCGCTGCAATGGTCGGGCAGTTGCAATCCAACAACAGGATGTCGTCGGTGACAAAAGGTGTGGCCGAGCTGATGAGCTTCTTCGGCCTCGGCCCGGAGGATCTCGAGCAGTCTGGGGTGAACTTGGCGAACCAAGGGATGGCGGCGAACGGCAGCGGAGGTAGACGACAAAAGCATCTCGGCGCGACGGCCCAGGCGATGGAGAATGCCCGCGCTCTCGGCGGAAAGAACGGCGAGCATGTGCGATACTGGAAGCCGGCCGATATGCCTTGGGTCAGCCCCGACCTGCCCGGCGTGCGGATCTATGCATTGGGTCCGCCGCGCGACGAGGCGCTGCTGAAGAAGACGTTTGCCACCAACGAGGTCTATCACCTCGCAGCGAGCGACGCTGGGTACAATGCATTTTTCGGCGCCGCGGCGTTGGACGGCAGCGGCGCGACAGAAGAAGGCGATAAATGGTGCCCGTTCGACAGGGCCTACGGCCGCGAGCTGCGCGATTTGCAGCAAGGCGGGGATCTGAGGATGCCCGATGTGACCGCAGAGTTTTTACAGCGCCATTATTACGGTCCCGGTAGCGATATGGGTGATCAGGATCAGAGCTGGCGCCGGATCGACGAGGACTGGCTGGGCAGTGCCGCACAATTCGCGTTGAAACTCGACGCGGCAACCAACAATACCAGCCTCGTTCTGGCGATCGAGCTTTCTCCCGCCGGCGAGGTGCTACTGTTTCCCGCTGATGCACAGGTCGGCAATTGGCTGTCATGGCGAGAGGTCAAGTGGACATTGGACGGCGGCAAGACCGTGACCGGTGAAGACCTGTTAAAGCGCACGGTGTTCTATAAAGTGGGCCACCACGGCAGCCATAATGCGACGCTCCGACAGAACGGTCTGGAACTGATGTCGCATAACCTTACTGCCTTCATTCCTGTCGACCATGCAATGGCGGTGAAAAAGCGCTGGGATGGGATGCCGCTTCCCGGGCTGATCGACGCGTTCCGGGACCGAGGTGCGACGGTGGTGCGGATCGATGACGAGCACCTGCCGAACAACCCCCGCTTTCGCGCTGGAGACAAACAGTCCCAATTTTTTGCCGGCCCGCTCTTTTACGAATGGACAATCGAAGAATGAGGTGCCAGAGGCATCAGGGTCATACCGTTGCGCGACCTGGGCTGCCTGACGAGGGCAAACCGTAGAGGTCGCGGGCACGCTTTTCGAAGGCGCCGACCATGCGGCGCACCGCCTCGCTGAACAGCACCTCTATTAGCTTTTGCATCAGCCGGGATCTGAATTCGAAATCGACGTAGAAGTCGATACGGCAGCCGTCCGGCGCAGGCTCGAAGACCCAGTGATTGTTCAACCGGCGAAATGGTCCCTCGGCATAAGTCACATTGATCCGCCGCGGCGGATCGAGGGCGACGCGCGAGGTAAAGCGCTCGCGGAACATGCGAAAGCCGATTATCAGATCGGCAACGATCAGGTCCGCACGGCGCTCCTTGACGCGAGCAGCAAGGCACCACGGCAGAAATTCCGGATAGCGCTCGATGTCGGCGACGAGCGCATAGAGTTGCTCCGGCGTGTAGCAAAGCACACGCTGCTCGGCATGGGTCGGCATGCGTGGGTTTCAGCCGGCGGAGGCGAGTTTTGCGGCGCGGGCCGTGCGCAACTGCGCGAAATCCTCCCCGGCATGATATGAGGAGCGCGTCAATGGCGAGGCCGAGACCATCAGGAAACCCTTGCCCAGGGCAAACCTCCGATAAATTCCGAACTCTTCCGGCGTGACAAAGCGAGCGATTGGATGATGCTTTGGCGTCGGTTGTAGATATTGGCCAATGGTTAAAAAATCGACCCCTGCGGCGCGCAGATCGTCCATCACCTGCACGACCTCGGTCTTGTCTTCGCCAAGACCGACCATGATCCCGGACTTGGTAAACATTGCCGGATCGAGCCGCTTGACCTGATCGAGGACCCGTAGCGAGTGAAAATAGCGGGCCCCGGGCCGCACCTCGGCATAAAGGCGTGGAACTGTTTCGATATTGTGGTTGAAGACATCGGGCTTGGCCGCGATGACGATCTCGATCGCCCCCTCCTTGCGCAGGAAATCGGGAGTCAGAACTTCGATCGTCGTTGCCGGAGCGGCAGCGCGGATCGCAGTGATCGTGCGGGCGAAATGTTCGGCGCCGCCGTCATCGAGATCGTCGCGATCGACCGAGGTAACGACGACGTGCGACAGCCCGAGGGTCGCCACTGCGGCGGCCACGCGCTCTGGCTCGTGCGGGTCGAGAAGATCCGGCAGCCCGGTCGCGACATTGCAAAAGGTGCAGGCCCGGGTGCACACGCGGCCGAGGATCATCACCGTCGCGTGCTTCTGCTTCCAGCACTCGCCGATATTCGGGCAGGCCGCCTCTTCGCACACTGTGTTGAGCGAAAGGTCACGCATCAGCCGGCGTGTCGCCTGGTATTCGGGCGCGCCCGGCGCCTTGACGCGCAGCCAATCCGGCTTGCGCGGGATCGGGCTGTCGGGACGATGCGCCTTTTCGGGATGGCGCAGCGAGGAGTGCGCCGTTATCCCGCGCGGGTCAATCATCGGCTAGAAGTGGATGGCCCGTCCGTAGGCGTCAAGAACGGCCTCGTGCATTGTCTCCGACAGGGTCGGGTGCGGGAAGATCGTTCGAATGAGCTCGGTCTCGGTCGTCTCCAGCGTCTTGGCGATCGTATAGCCCTGGATAAGCTCGGTAACCTCGGCGCCGACCATGTGGGCACCCAAGAGCTCGCCGGTCTTGCCGTCGAACACCGTCTTGACCATGCCCTCGGGCTCGCCCAACGCGATTGCCTTGCCGTTACCGATGAACGGAAAATGGCCGATTTTGACCTCGTACCCGGCTTCCCGGGCGGCGGCTTCGGTAAGGCCGACGCTGGCGACCTGCGGGCGGCAATAGGTGCAGCCCGGGATGTTGCGGAGGTCGAGCGGGTGGACATCGTTCACCCCGGCGATCCGCTCGACGCAGATCACCCCTTCATGGCTCGCCTTGTGTGCCAGCCAAGGGGGCCCGACGAGGTCGCCGATGGCATAGACACCGGGCTCGCCGGTGCGCAGCCACTCATCGACGACGACGTGCGATTTCTCGACCGCGACACCGGTGTTTTCGAGACCGATGTCCTCGACGTTGCCGACGATACCGACCGCGAGGATGATGCGCTCGACCTCCAGTTCGGTCCCCTGCCCTCCCCCTTCGATGCGGGCAGAGACACTCTTGTCGGTGCGTTCGAGGGCCGCGACCGTCGCCCCGGTATGGATCTTGATCCCCTGCTTTTCGAACGACTTGCGGGCGAACGCCGAAATCTCCTCGTCCTCGACGGGGAGCACGCGGTCGAGCACTTCGACCACCGTCACCTCTGCTCCCATATCGTGGTAGAAGCTGGCGAATTCGATCCCGATCGCGCCCGAGCCGACGACCAGCAGCGACTGCGGGATGGCCGTCGGGACCATCGCTTCCTTATAAGTCCAGACCCGGTCGCCGTCCGGCTCCAGGCCCGGTAAAGAGCGTGCGCGGGCCCCGGTCGCGAGCACGATATGCTCGGCGGTCAGCTCGTCGACGGGCGCGCCGTTCTTCACGACGGCAAGCCGTCCTTTACCTGCTAGGCGCCCGTGACCGTCGAAGACGGTGACCTTGTTCTTCCGCAGCAAATAGGCGACGCCGTTGGAAAGCTGCTTGGCCACGGCGCGTGACCGCGCGACGACCTTCCCGGCGTCAAAGCGAATGTCTTTTGCGGAAAATCCGAACTCGTCGAGGTGATGGAGCAGGTGATGGATCTCAGACGCACGCAGCAATGCCTTGGTCGGAATGCAGCCCCAATTTAGGCAAATGCCACCGAGATGCTCGCGTTCGACGAGCGCGGTCTTCATGCCGAGCTGTGCCGCTCGGATGGCAGCGACATAGCCGCCCGGGCCACCGCCCAGGACGATCAGGTCGAAGGAAGTCTCGGCCATCGCGCCGTCTCCGCCCGTCCGGTCACAACAGCATCGTCAGCGGATCCTCGACGAGCATCTTGAAGGCCGCCAGGAACTGTGCTCCGACGGCACCGTCGACGGCACGGTGATCGCAGGAGAGCGTACAACTCATGACCGTGGCAATGGCGAGCGCCCCATCCCTGACCACCGGGCGCTGCTCGCCGGCGCCGACCGCCAGGATGCCACCATGCGGCGGATTGATGACCGCGGCGAAATCGCGCACGCCATACATGCCGAGATTGGAGATCGAGAATGTCCCGCCCTGAAACTCCTCGAGCTTCAATTTGCCGGTGCGGGCGCGGGCGGCGAGATCCTTGGTCTCGTTGGCGATCGCCGCGAGGCCCTTACGATCGGCTGCCTTGACGATCGGCGTGATCAACCCGTCATCGAGCGCAACGGCGACCGCGATGTCGACCGTATCCCACAGCAGGATCGCGTCGTCGCTCCACGAGGCATTGGCCGCCGGCACCTGGCGCAAGGCGAGGGCCGCGCCGCGGATCACAAAGTCGTTGACCGAAATGCGGTAGCCCCCGCCCTGCCCTCCCCCGCCTGCGGGGGAGGTTGGGGCGGGGGCCTTCGCGTTGAGCTCCGCGCGGATCTTTAGCAGTGAATCGATCTCGCAATCGATCGTCAAATAAAAGTGTGGGACGGTTTGCTTGGATTCCGTCAGCCTTCTTGCAATGACACGCCGCATTGCATTGAGCGGCCGCTCGGTGTAGGGCGCGTTCCCGGCGAACGCCGCCACTCGCTCCTTCGACAGCGTCGCCGGGGCCGGAGGCACCGACGGCGCGGAAGGCGCAGCGGCAGGCCGAGGCGCAGCGGGAGCGGCGCGGGCAGCTGAAAGGGTCGCGTCGATGTCGGCCTTGACGATGCGGCCCTGCGGTCCCGAGCCGCGGATCGCGGCGAGATCGAGGCCGGCATGCTGCGCCATGCGGCGCGCCAGCGGGCTGGCGAAGATCCGGCCGTCGCCGTGCTGCCCCGATGGTGCCGGTGGCGGCGCGGGCTCGGACGTAACGTCGGCCGACGGGGGGCTTTCCTGTTCTTGCGGGGACGGCGCGGCCGGCGGCGGCTCCGGCGGGGCGGCCGGCAAATTTGTCAAGGCCGAGGCTTCCTCGCCCTCGCCGAGCAGTAATGCGATCGGCGCGTTGACTTTGATCCCCTGGGCGCCTTCTGGGACCAGAATCTTGCCGATTGTTCCCTCGTCGACGGCCTCGACCTCCATCGTCGCCTTGTCGGTCTCGATCTCGGCCAGCACATCGCCGGAGCGCACCTCGTCGCCCTCTTTCTTCAGCCACTTGGCGAGGTTGCCCTCGGTCATCGTCGGCGACAGCGCCGGCATCAGGATCTCGATCGGCATGATCGCCCTCCCCTATTATGCCGACTAGCGGTAGGCGACCTCGCGCGCCGCGGCGACTATATCCTCGACCTGAGGCAGGGCGAGGCGCTCGAGATTTGCGGCATAGGGTAGCGGGACGTCCTTGCCGCTAACGCGCTTCGGCGGGGCATCGAGCCAGTCGAAGCACTCTTCAAGCACGAGCGCGGCGATCTCGGCGCCGATCCCGGCAAAGGACCATCCCTCCTCGACCGACACGATTCGGTTGGTCTTCTCGACAGATGCCACGACGGTAGCGGCATCGAAGGGGCGCAGGCTGCGCAGATCGATGACCTCCGCCGAGATGCCGATCTTGTCGAGCTCGTCGGCGGCTTGCAGGGCGAGCTTTACCACACGCGAGAACGCGGTGATCGTGACATGCTCGCCTGCTCTGGCGATCCGCGCCTTGCCGATCGGCACAATGAACTCGGGGTCGAGCGGCACCGGAAAGCTTTCTCCATAAACCAGCTCGTGCTCGAGGAAGACGACCGGATTCGGATCGCGAATCGCCGCCTTCAGCAATCCCTTGTGATCGGCGCCGGTATAGGGTGCCACGACCTTGAGGCCCGGAACATGCGCATACCAGCTCGCATAACACTGCGAATGCTGTGCCGCGACACGCGCCGCGACCCCGTTCGGGCCGCGAAAGACGATCGGGCAGCTCATCTGGCCGCCGGACATGTAGCGCGTCTTGGCGGCCGAGTTGATGATCTGATCGATCGCCTGCATCGCGAAATTAAAGGTCATGAACTCGACGATCGGCCGCAGCCCGGCAAACCCGGCGCCGACGCCAAGCCCGGTAAAGCCCTGCTCGGTGATCGGCGTGTCGATGACGCGACGCGGTCCGAATTCCTGCAGCAGGCCCTGGCTGACCTTATAGGCCCCCTGATATTCGCCGACCTCCTCGCCGAGCAGAAACACTGTGTCGTCTCGCCGCATTTCCTCGGCGATCGCGTCACGCAACGCCTCGCGCACAGTGATGGTTGCCGTCTTACCGGCGTATTCGGGCTCGGTCGTCGGCGCGCTGCGCGGGGCTTTCGGCGGCTGGGCTGGGGCGGGTGACCGAGCTTCTGCCGGCGCCCGAGGACGAGACTTGGTCGGTGGCGCCATCTTCTCGCCGGCACCAGCATCCTCGCCGTTACCTGTGATCACCGCGATCGGCGTATTCACCGCGACGTGGTCGGTGCCTTCCGGGATCACGATCTTGGCGAGCACACCTTCGTCGATCGCTTCGACCTCCATCGTCGCCTTGTCGGTCTCGATCTCGGCAAGCACGTCGCCCGCTCTGACGGCTTCACCCTCATTCTTGATCCAGCGGGCAATTTTCCCCTCGGTCATTGTCGGCGACAGGGCCGGCATCAGGACTTGGGTGGCCATGGGTTATCGAATCTCCTGCGGGCGAGGCTCAGGCTTCCGCCAATACATCCGTCCACAGCTCCGCCGGATCAGGCTCGGGGCAGTCTTGCGCGAATTGTGCGGCTTCAGCCACGAGGCCCCTGACCGCTCCGTCAAGCTCCTTCAGCGCCGCCTCCGTCGTTCCCCCGTCGAGCAGACGCTGCCGTGCCTGGTCAATCGGGTCGTGCTCGGCCCGCACCCGGTTGACTTCTTCCCGGGTACGGTATTTCGCCGGGTCGGACATCGAGTGGCCACGGTAGCGGTAGGTCATCATCTCGAGGATGATCGGGCCTTGGCCGGAGCGGGCGTGCTCGGTGGCGGCGAGACCGGCTTCATGAGCGGTGAGCACGTTCATGCCGTCGACCTGCTCGCCCGGAATGCCATACGCCATGCCGCGGTGAAATAAGTCAGTGCGGGCCGAGGCACGGTCTATCGATGTCCCCATTCCGTAACGGTTGTTTTCGATCACATAAACGACCGGCAGCTTCCACAGCGAGGCCATGTTGAAGCTCTCATAAACCTGCCCCTGATTGATCGCGCCGTCGCCGAGATAGGTGACCGAGATCGCCCCGTTGGCCCGATAATGATGGGCGAAGCCGAGCCCGGTGCCGATCGGAACCTGCGCACCGACGATGCCGTGCCCACCAAAGAAGTTCTTTTCTCTGCTGAACATGTGCATTGAGCCGCCTTTGCCGTGCGAGTAGCCGCCGCGGCGCCCCGCCAGCTCGGCCATGACCCCCTTGGGGTCCATGCCGCAAGCCAGCATGTGCCCATGATCGCGGTAGGAGGTGACGATGGTGTCATCCTCCCTGAGGGCCGCCTGCATGCCGACGACGACCGCCTCCTGCCCGATATAGAGATGACAAAACCCGCCGATCAGTCCCATGCCGTACATCTGCCCTGCGCGCTCCTCAAAGCGCCGGATCAACAGCATGTCGCGGTAGTATTGAAGCAGCTCCTTTGGCGAGATGCCGAGATCGGCGAAATCAACGGGTGCGGCGTCGCGTTTGACAGCCATGTCGTTCCCTCCGGGCAACCTGCCTCTCCCCACCCTCCCGGCTGGTTGGGGAAAGGCAAAACCTGCCCGAAACATGCTGGCAAACCCGTCCCATTGCAACCTCGCGCCGGATTGGGAAACGCCGCGTCTCCGAGCCGGGCTGCACCCCTCAACGCGAGGTCGCGGGTTGCATGATAACAGTCTCGCTGGGCGCGACGAAGTTCAGGGTGGCGCGCACCCGTTCGTCGAGCAAGTCGGGGTCGAGGTGATCCGGCTTGAGGTTGGACACCTTCAGATCGAGTGCCTGGCGCTGCGCCCGGACCGCTTCGAGATTGGCGCTTTCGGCGCGAATCTCCTGTGTCAGACGCAGCCAGGCAATTAATCCGCGATCGCCCTCGATCAGATGGTAAGCGAAATAACCTGTCAGCGCGATCCCGAGCGCCGGGCCGACAATCAGATGGGCGCGCCGCCGCAACTCGCGCAACACGATCATGGCGGTAAAGGATCACCTGCGCTTCCGGCGGTCAATCATCACGAGCGTCCAGACAAAGATTTGACGCACGGGTTATCCGCGGAGCACAGCGCGCCCGGCAAAGACGGCAGAGGCCTCGAGCTGCTCCTCGATCCGGATCAGCTGGTTGTACTTGGCCAGCCGGTCGGATCGCGACAGCGATCCGGTCTTGATCTGGCCGCAATTGGTCGCGACCGCGAGATCGGCGATGGTGGCATCCTCGGTTTCTCCCGAGCGGTGTGAAAACACCGTTCCCCACCCTGCCCGCTGGGCGATCTCAACCGCCTCGAGCGTCTCGGACAAGGTACCGATCTGGTTGACCTTGACGAGTAGCGCATTCGCGATGCCGCGCTCGATCCCATCGCGCAGCCGCCGCGGATTGGTGACGAAGACATCGTCGCCGACGAGTTGAACGCTGCCCCCAAGCTCCTTCGCGAGCAGGCTCCAACCTTCCCAATCGTCCTCGGCCATGCCGTCCTCGATCGAGACAATCGGATATCGGCGGACGAGATCGGCCCAGTACGCAGCGAGCCCGGCGGCATCGAGGGTCTTGCCCTCGCCCGCGAGGTGGTAGGCGCCGTCGCGGTAGAATTCGCTCGCGGCCGGATCGAGGGCCAGCATTACCTCGTCGCCCGGGTGGTATCCGGCGGCCTCGATCGCTTGAGTTATAAAGCCGAGTGCTGCGTCAGCCGAGGCAAGGTTTGGCGCAAAACCGCCCTCGTCGCCGACATTGGTGTTATGACCGGCGTCGGCGAGCTTGCTTCTTAGGGTGTGAAAGATTTCGGCGCCGATCCGGATGGCGTCCGATGCCGAGCTCGCGCCGACCGGCATCACCATGAACTCCTGGATGTCGATCGGATTGTCGGCGTGAACGCCCCCATTGAGAATGTTCATCATCGGAACCGGCAGGGTACGGGCAAAGACCCCGCCGACATAGCGGTAGAGCGGGACACCGGATTCGGCGGCGGCAGCCTTGGCGCAGGCGAGGCTGACCCCGAGGATTGCATTGGCGCCGAGCCGGCCCTTGTTCGGCGTTCCGTCGAGCTCGATCATGACGCGATCGACGCCGAGCTGATCTTCCACGTCAAAGCCCGAGAGTGCGTCGAAAATTTCTCCGTTTGCCGAATCGACGGCCTGCCGAACTCCCTTGCCGCCAAAGCGCGTCCCGCCGTCGCGCTTTTCCACTGCCTCGTGCGCCCCGGTCGAGGCACCCGACGGTACCGCGGCGCGCCCGAGCGTCCCGGTCTCGAGCGTGACATCGACCTCGACCGTCGGGTTGCCGCGGCTGTCGAGGATCTCGCGTGCATGAATATCGGCAATGGCGGTCATGGGGCCCCCGATGCTGCAAGCCGGGAAGGATGCCCGATCTTATAGGCGAGCGCCGCCGCCCGACGCCACCCCCCGCGACCCCTTCGGAAGCGGCCCCTACCCTTTCGCGGCACCTGTTTCACCTGTTTTTTCAGGTCGAGATCAGGCATCGGCCCCCTCCCCGGCGGCACCCGATCGCGGGTGCCAAATGGGGCAGAGCGTGCGACACGATTATGGCAATTCTATCATCGCTCTTTCGGCACGACAACGTCGGCCCCCACATGGTAAGTATCTCAGTTCGCCAGCAGCCGGTCGGACACGATCGCGGCGCCGCCGCGCGCACCAGCATTTCCGCCAGGTCTCGTGGCCCCGCCGTGCTGCGGTTCACGGCAGCCGCTGCAGTCGCCGGCCAAGTTCCACACCCGAAATCTGGCCATCCCAGTGCGCGACGAGCGCCGCCCCGTTCAATCGCAGCCAATCACTCACCGCTTGCAGATCGGCTGACGACAGCCGGCCGGCGATCAGTCGCGGCGCCGGGCGCACCGCGACCACGGCAGTGTTGCTGATCGACATCTGATTGCCGTGCGCCATGTTGACCTTTACCCGGACATCATGCCGGGCATTGCCGCGCGGCCCGGCCCAAACGGTCATCGGCAACCCGCTGTCGGCGGGATAGATGTTCACCATTTCGTAGCGTTCGTCAGCTTCGTTCACGACCGGCCTCCGTCGCGCAGACATTCCTTTGTGAGCCGCTCGCGCCGATCGCATGCTCCAAAGGCGGACTTGCGCGCGGCATCGTCCAGCAATCGGCAGCAGTAGCGGCGTTCGGGTGCCGGCGCTGCGGCCAGTGCCGGACTGACGGCGGCCAATAGTGCCAGTGCGGCGCCGAGGATTGCGGCCGAAACGATCATTGTTCGGCGATGCACCCGGCCTTATCGCGGCTCATCCGAAAACCGGCATCAGTCGCGGGCGGTTCGCGCTGGTGGCAAGGCGCTCTTGTGCGTCGTACAAATCGACCGCGTTCTGCAAATTCAGCCAATACTGAGCCGTGGTGCCGAGCACCGCGGCCATCCGTGCCGCCATCTCCGCGGTGATCGCCGCATGGCCGTTGACGATGGCGCTCATGTGCTTGCGGGTGACCCCGCACGCCTCGGCAAACCGGGCGATCGAGACTTCGTGCGGCGCCAGATAGAGCTCGGCCAGGATCTCGCCCGGCAAGCTCGGCCGTCTCGTTCGCTGACTGCTCCTCGTCATAATGTTCGCCTCAGTGATAATCCTCGAAATCGACATCGAGAACGTCGCCCTCATCGCCGTGCTCGAAGCGGAAAGTCAGCCGTCGATTGCTGCTGACCGACATCGCGTAAGGTTCCGGATCGATCGCCAAGCAGGGCATGAAATCCGCGAGCCCCGCGCAAGTCGCCGGCGCAGGTGGCCCCGTCGATCGCGTCGAGCATCAAGCTCATGCGTTGCCGAAATTCCGCCCCGGTGCGGCGCGACCGCCCGGTAAGGAAAATCTCTTCCACGCCTTTGTGCGCGAAGGTCTTGATCGACACGGAAAACCTCGTATGAAGCGGAGACTACAGTTCATGAGGCTCTCCTCGGGGTGTTCGCGCGCAACCTTTGGGGTTACGTCACCATAGAGGTGACGATGCGGCGGCTGCTTGTCAAGCTGTCCGCACTTGCCAAGCGTTTTCCGCGCTGTGCGCTCAGACGGGCTCACTCGCCGTTGACAAACTTGTCAACTAGCATTTCCGCCAGTGTGCGGGATTGCCCGTGCGGATCACAGATCCGCGCAAAGGTGCAACGCAGCTCGGCGGCTGGTAGAGTGACGGCGGGCCAGCCCGGCGGATTGCAGCCGCCAGGCCAGCCCTGACCACGGATCGAAGGGCCTCGACCCCAATGGCTATTTCCCGGAAACATCCCCGCTCGCGTGGCGTCCACTGCCGGTGCTCGCCGCCCTCCGTCGCGGAGGCTGCGGGATGAGCGAGGATCGTCTCGCCCGGATTGAAGCGGCATTGGCGGAGCTGGCGACCAAGGCCGATCTCGAAGTTGCCATCGCAAACGCCGTCGTCGGGCTGGCGACCAAGGCCGATCTCGAAGTTGCCATCGCAAACGCCGTCGTCGGGCTGGCGACCAAGGCCGATCTTGCCGGTGTCGCCAAGAATGTCGATGTCACGGCGCTAGGCCGGCAGCTCCGCGAGATGCGCGACGAACTGCGGGTGATGTCGGCAATGGTGCTGCGGCTCGATCACATGTGGCCCGATGTGATCGAGCAACTGCGCGCGATGGTGCAGCAGCAGCTCGGCATCCTCGACCGGCTGCGCGTCCTCGAAGAGCCGCCGGCATGAGCAAAGCGCGCTCCGAAGCCGATCGGGCAGCGCTAGCCCGCCACCATGCTGAAATGGCTATTTATTGCACCGCCTAGACCTAGAGATTGGGCGAAGGTTTCTTCCGGGGTGGCTCCCATTGCGCGCCGCGGGTATACCTTATCTATGGGCAGCCGCAGCATGTTTCCCTGAGGTTGATAACTGCTGCCAGAAAATCCTAGCGGGGTGCTCTGCGTTCCACGTTTTTCGGCGAACTGTATTAATTTTGGGCCGTTATCCAATTCCATCAAGACAGCAGCATCACGGTAAATTCTTGTACACCTGATCTTACTCATGTCCTGATCCGGGGAACCCATTTTTACAATGGAGTTGCTGCACTTTCCGTTAAAAAACCACAAGTCTGACGCCGAAACGTTAGCGCTTGTCCCTATCGCCAGAGCCAACCAAGCAAGGCACCGGACAGAAGCGATCAGAAACCTACTGAGTTGGGTCGTAAGGGCCACTGACAATTCCAGATTTCTGAAAACTCTGAATATCAAAGAGATATTGTCGGCATCGCGTGGTCGCTCGCTTGAATTTGGCGGCGCTCTCGTTCAGGTCATCAACGCAGGTTAACTCTGGCCCCTCTTTCGAATCCCATTTAATGAAGGTCCCCTCAATGTCATCAGCGAGGAAGGTCGAATGAATAGGGCTATTCCGCTCTGTAAGAAGCGAAGTTACGTGATCACAAAATGCTAGAAAATGATCACGCAGTCGGGGGTTGTTCGGAAAGGCAGATTGAGCGATCTTTTTGGCTAGGCGAAGCTTGAAGCCGAGCATCAATTGTCGAGATTTTTTACCCGCTTCGGTATTAAGTTGTCGCGCAACTTGATCAACCATCTCACCAAGTTCAGCGGAGCGTAGGGCAATTCTGCCGATCGACGCCATCAGGGCTTCATTGTGTGCGACATCATCGATCAACATTGTCATTATCCTAGACCAACTTCACTCGGATGCTACAATGATAGCTTAGTTGATTTGTACCCTGGTTCTACGAGGTAGCGGGGGATGCCCGGCCGAGCTTGGTTTGCGCGAGATCAACCTGCGGTGGCCGGGTCTTGGCGAGACGGTCGAAGGCGATCAGCTCTTCGAGCAGCTCGGGGAGCGCCTTCAGCGGCACCATGGTCGGCCCCTCGGCGCCGGTGGTGTGGTCGGGGTCCTGATGCGTTTCGATGAAGACGGCGGCGATGCCTACCGCAACCGCGGCTCGAGCGAGGACGGGAGCGAATTGGCGCTCCCCGCCCGAACGATCGCCGAGAGCGCCCGGCTGAGCCACCGCATGCGTCGCGTCGAAGACGACCGGGTAGCCGGTCTGCGCCATGATCGGCAGCGCGCGCATATCGACCACCAGCGTGTTGTAGCCGAAGCTAGCCCCGCGCTCGCACAGCAGGATCCGCTCGTTGCCGGTCGAGGCGACCTTGGCTGCGACATTCTCCATGTCCCAAGGTGCCAGGAATTGGCCCTTCTTGATATTGACGGGCTTACCGGTCGCGCCGGCCGCCAAAAGCAGATCGGTCTGGCGGCAAAGAAACGCCGGGGTTTGCAAGATATCAACCACCTCGGCGACCGGCGCGCATTGCTCGGGCGCGTGAACGTCCGTTAATACGACGAGCCCCGTCGTCTCGCGCACCTCGGCGAGAATGGGCAGCCCCGCGTTCAGCCCGATGCCGCGGGCGCCCGCGATCGACGAGCGGTTCGCCTTGTCGAACGAGGTTTTGTAGATCAGATGGATGCCGAGGACGCGTGCGATCTCCGCGAGGGCAGCGCTCATCTCCAGCGCATGGGCGCGCAATTCCAGTGTGTTCGGCCCGACGATGAATACCAGCGGCAGATCGTTGCCGATCATGATGTCGCCGACGGCCACGTGACGCGGGGTCATCGGCTGCCCTTACACAAGACGCGACTGGTCGACCGCGGCGCGGACGAACGAGCTGAACAACGGGTGCGGCTCGAACGGTTTCGATTTGAGCTCGGGATGGAACTGGACGCCGATGAACCAGGGATGATCGGAAAGCTCGACAATCTCGGGTAGCGTGCCGTCGGGTGATATGCCCGAGAAGCATAGCCCCGCCTCCTCCAGCGTATCCTTGTACCCGATGTTTATTTCGTAGCGGTGGCGGTGCCGTTCGCTGATGTGGGTCGTGCCGTAGATATGCGCCGCGCGGCTTTCTGGGGCCAGCACCGCCTCATAGGCGCCGAGGCGCATCGTCCCGCCGAGATCGCCATCCGCTTCGCGACGCTCCAGCGCGTTGCCGCGCGCCCATTCCGTCATCAAACCGACGACCGGATGATCGCACCGGCCGAACTCGCTGGAGCCCGCGCCCGGGAGGTTCGCGAGATGCCGCGCCGCCTCGATCACCGCCATCTGCAGGCCGAGACAGATCCCGAAATAGGGCAGACGGCGCTCGCGGGCGAACCGCGCCGCTTCGATCATCCCCTCGGACCCGCGCTCGCCGAAGCCGCCGGGAACGAGGACGCCGTGAACCCCATCGAGTTGTCGCAGCGCTTGCGCCTCGGTTTCGAATGCCTCCGCTTCGATCCAGTCGAAATCGACGCCGACATTATTGGCGATGCCGCCATGGGTCATCGCCTCGGCCAGGGACTTATAGCTATCCGGGAGCTGGGTGTACTTGCCGACGACGGCGATCGTCACCCTTCCTTCCGGCTTGTGAATGCGGTTGACGATCGAATGCCAGCGATCGAGATCGGGCTCGGGCGCGTCGAGACCGAAATGGAGGCACACTTCCCGATCGAACCCCTCCAGGTGATAGGCCGCGGGAACGGCGTAGATCGTGTCGCTGTCGAGGGCTGGGATCACCCGGCTTTCGCGCAGATTGCAAAACAGCGCGATCTTTTTGCGGGCAGCCGGCGGTATCGGCCGGTCGCAACGGCACAGCAGGATGTCCGGCTGGATGCCGAGGCCAAGCAATTCCTTGGTCGAATGCTGGGTCGGCTTGGTTTTCAGCTCGCCCGCCGACGGGATCCAGGGCACCAGGGTCAGATGGACGAAGAGCACCCGCTCGCGGCCAAGTTCGTTGCCGAGCTGGCAAATCGCTTCGAGGAAAGGCAGGCTCTCGATGTCACCGACTGTGCCGCCGATCTCGCAGAGCACGAAATCCTCGTTGTCGAGATCGGCCTGGATAAACTCCTTGATCGCGTCGGTGACGTGGGGGATGACCTGGACCGTCGCCCCCAAATATTCGCCGCGCCGTTCGCGCCCGATCACCGTCGAGTAGATCCGGCCGGTGGTGACCGAATCGCTGCGCCGCGCGGCGACCCCGACATAGCGCTCATAATGGCCGAGATCGAGATCGGTCTCGGCGCCGTCGTCGGTGACGAACACCTCGCCGTGCTGGTAAGGGCTCATCGTGCCGGGGTCGACGTTCAGGTAGGGATCGAGCTTTCGCAGCCTGACCTTGAAGCCGCGCGCCTGCAGCAGGGCACCGAGTGCCGCCGCCGTCAGACCCTTGCCGAGAGAGGAAACCACGCCGCCGGTGATGAAGATAAACCGCGTCATGGAATCTCAGTCTACAGCATCCAGCGGCTGCATCCCAAAGGTAAATGCCGAGCGCAGCGAAAGCCCCGCGAGCCGATGCCGAGCCTCACATTAACCGCAGGCGTCGATGACGAATCGCGCTCAGCGGGCGAGCGGTACGCTCGGCTGTGCCGGTTCCGCGGGTGGCGGCGGTGGCTGCGGGGTGGGTGCCGGCGCCGCAGGAATAGCGGGTGACCCCTGCTCGATGATCGATCGCGGAGCGCGGTCGCGATTGTGCACGACCACCAGCAACACGCTCGTGGTCATAAACGCAGCAGCGAGAATCGCTGTCGCGCGGGTCAGCAAATTCGCCGTCGAGCGGCCGGTCATGAAGCCCGACATGCCTCCGCCGCCCATGCCGAGCGCACCGCCCTCGCTCTTCTGCAACAGAATGACGCCGACGAGAGCGATGGCGATCAGGACGTGCACAGCGAACAGCAAGATGATCATCGGAGGAACACTTAGTTAGCCTCTACGCCGCAGCACAGGGCAATCGTCCAAAAGCTTTCGGCGTCGAGACTGGCGCCGCCGACGAGCGCGCCGTCGACCTCGGCGAGGCTGAGGATGGCCGGTGCGTTCTGCGGATTGACCGAGCCGCCGTAGAGGATTCGCGTGCCCGCCGGCAGCTGCGTGCGAATGGCGACGTGCATCGCCGCGATGTCTTCGAGCGTTGCCGTCAGGCCGGTGCCGATCGCCCAGACGGGCTCATAGGCGACGATGAGGTTGTCGGGAATAGCGTCGCTCGGTATCGATCCCGCGAGCTGAGACGCAACGACATCGACCGCCATTCCGGCCTCGCGTTGCGCCCTCGTTTCGCCGACGCAGAGGATCGCGATCAGGCCGGCGCGCCAGGCGCCGAGGGTCTTCTCGCGCACCGTCGCATCGTCCTCTCCGTGGCCGTGGCGGCGCTCCGAATGCCCAAGAATGACGTGGCTGCAACCGGCATCGGCGAGCATTTCGGGACTTATATCGCCGGTAAACGCTCCCGTCGCGGCCGCGTGGCAATCTTGGCCGCCGAGAGCGATGGCGCTGCCGGCGATGAGACTGCCCACTGTCGTCAGCAGGGTCGCCGGTGGGCAGAGGAGCACCTGGCAGCCGGGCCCCGCTGCTCCCGTCGCGGCCATCCGCAGCACGAGGGCGCGCGCCAACGCTGCGCCGCTCTCGCTCAGTCCGTTCATCTTCCAGTTGCCGGCAACGAGTTTTGTCTGAACCGCCATGTTGCGACCCCACGGGTCCGTCTCCATCTTCTGCCTTCAAGATCACACCGGCATGCGGGCTGGTCAACCAGCCCGCGCCGCTAGAACGAGGCCACCAGCCTCCATGCTCCAGGCCATCCGCTCGAGAGCGGGCTCTCTCGTCGTCAAAGTGCTGTTCGGTCTTCTGATCCTGACGTTCGGGGTGTGGGGCATCGGCGACATTTTTCGCAACCGCTCGACCGATACGGTGATCGTCACCGTCGGCGACCAGAGCATCCATGCCGAGGAATTACAGACGGCCGTGCGACGGGAGATCGATCGGCTGAGAGAGGAATTTGGTGCTGCGGTCGATGTTCAGCAGGCCAAAAAGATGGGGATCGTCGACACGGTCCTCGAATCGCTGATCGACCGTAACGTCGCGTACCAAGAGGCCCTTAAACTGCGGCTCGAAGTCTCTGATGAAGTCATCCGCGGCGCTGTCACCGATAATCCAAAGTTTCGGGCGCCCGACGGCCGTTTCGACCGCGCTCTTTTCACTGCCGTGCTCGCCCAGAACCACCTCACCGAGGACCAATTTGTTGCAATCATGCGACGCGACATTCCACGCAACGATCTGTTGGTGGCGTTGACGGCGGGAGCGGCGGCGCCGCAATCGCTGGTGGATCTGCTCTATCGCTACCGGAACGAGAAGCGCGTTGCCGATATTGTCGCGCTGCCGACCGCCGAGGGCGGTGATGTCGGGCAGCCGAGCGAGACCGAGCTCACGGCTTTCTACGACACCCATCAGGATCTATTCCGTGCCCCGGAATTCCGGAGCTTCACATTGGTCAGCCTCAGTCCGTCGGACATCGAAGGCATCGAAATTCCCGAGGCGAAGCTCAAGGAGGAATTCGATCAGCGCCAGGAGGAATTCCAGGTCCCCGAGCAGCGCGAGGTGCAGCAGATCCTGGCACCCTCCGAGGAGAAGGCGGAGGAGGCCGCGGCGGCGCTCGCCGCCGGCAAGGACTGGAAGGACGTTGCGACGACAATCGCCGGGCAGGACCCGGAAACGATCGAGCTCGGTCTGATGCGGCGCAAAGAGATGCCGAAGGTGCTGGCCGACATCGCCTTCGATCTGCCGTTGAACACGGCGAGCGCGCCGGTCAAGACACCGCTCGGCTGGCACATCCTGCGGGTCGTCAAGATCGAGCCGGGTGTAGACCAAACTTTCGAGCAGGCCCGGCCCAAGCTGGAGGCTGAACTGTCGCACGAAGAGGCCGAAGATCGCATCTACAAGGTCGCTAACCGCATCGATGACGCCCTCGCGAGCGGCGCGAGCCTGGAGGATGTTGCCGCGAAATTCGGCCTGAAGACCACCCTGGTTGCGGCCGCCGATCTCAGCGGAAAGGATCTCGACGGAAAACCCGTCGCACTGCCGCTCCCTGCCGCTGCCGTATTGAAGCTGGTCTTCGCGACGGATGAGGGGCGGACGAGCCGGGTGACGGAGAGCCCGGACGGCGGGATCTTCACGGTGCAGGTGAGCAAGATTACCCCTCCCGCGGTCAAGCCCCTCGCCGAGGTCAGGGATCAAGCGGTCGAGGCTTGGCAGGCCGACAAGCGGCGCGAGAAAGTCGCCAAGACGGCCGAAGAACTCGCCGCCGCCGTGAAGCCCGACGTCGGCCTCGCCGCCGTCGCCGCCGAGAGGGGCTTCAAGGCAGCCACCTCCCCGCCCCTCTCCCGCCAGCCCCCCCGCGACGGGACGACCCCGACATCGCCGGCCCTTTTGGCCAAGCTCTTCGCGGCCAAACCGGGTGAGGCCGTCACCGCCGCCGATACGACCGGGTCTTACGTCGCCCAGCTCACCAAGGTGGAAATTCCTGAAGCACCGCCACCTGATGTAGCCAAGGACCTCGGAAGCGAACTGACCGCGGCGATGCGTGGCGATCTCATGGAGGAATATACTCAGGCCTTGCGCCGGCGTTTTCCCGTCGAAATCCACCGCGAGGTGGTCGACCGGCTCTTCTGACGAAGGCCCTGGCCGGCTAAGCCCGTGCTGCGAGAGCCGACAGCATCGCCGTTATGATCGGCATGCCGATCGCGTCCGGCGAGGTCATTACCGATTCCGGGTGAAACTGCACAGCCGCGATCGGCAGATGAGCGTGCTCGATCGCCATGATGACCCGGTCCTCGGTTTCTGCGGTGACAGCCAGCTCGGGAGGCAGAGCGCTACGCCGGGCGTAGAGCGAATGATAGCGGCCGACCGTAAACTCACGCGGCAGGTCGCGCAGCAAGCGCCCGCCGAGCACCCGGACCAATGACGGCTTGCCGTGCATCGGGATGTTGAGCACGTCGAGCATGCCGCCGAAATATTCGACGATCCCTTGCAGGCCGAGACAGACCCCGAAAACCGGGAGCTTGCGTGCTACGAGTAGATCGAGCGTCTCCGCCATCGCGAAGTCGGCCGGCCGGCCGGGCCCCGGCGAGAGCACGACGAGGTCGGGGGCCATCCCCTTCCGCAGTTCCATGCGCCCGAGATCCGGGCGCACCGTCGCCACCTCGGCACCGGTGGTGCGAATGTAGTTGGCGAGGGTGTGCACGAACGAATCCTCGTGATCGATCAGCAGCACCTTCCGGCCTCGCCCGGCGGCATCCGCAAGCGGCGCGGGCTCGGCAGCCGCCCGGTTCCCCCGAACCGCAGCGAATAGGGCGGACGCCTTCAATCGGGTCTCGGCTTCTTCGGCCTGCGGGTCGCTGTCGAACAACAATGTGGCGCCGGCGCGCACTTCGGCCACACCATCCTTCATGCGCATCGTGCGCAAGGTCAGGCCGGTGTTCATATTGCCGTCGAAGGTGACCCGCCCGATCGCCCCGCCGTACCAGCGGCGGGACGAGCGCTCGTGTTCTTCGATAAAGCGGATCGCCCACAGCTTCGGCGCGCCCGTCACCGTCACCTCCCAGGCATGGCTGAGGAAGCCGTCGAGCGCATCGAACGGCTCGGCCAAGATGCCCTCGACATGGTCGACGGTGTGGATCAGGCGCGAGTAGAGCTCGATCTGCCGCCGCCCGATGACCCGAACGCTGCCCGGGACGGCGACCCGCGACTTGTCGTTGCGGTCGACGTCGGTGCACATCGTCAGCTCGCTCTCGTCCTTCCTCGAATTGAGCAGCTCGCGGATGCGCTCGGCGTCCTCGATAGCATCCCGGCCGCGGGCGATCGTGCCGCTGATCGGGCAGGTCTCGATCCGCCTTCCTTCGACGCGGACGTACATCTCGGGCGATGCGGCAACCAGGAACTCACCCTCGCCGAGGTTGATTAGTGCGCCGTAGGGTGCGGGATTGGCATGGCGCAACCGCTCGAAGACAACGCTCGGCGGGTCGGCGCAGGCATCGGCGAAGAGCTGGCCGACGACGACCTCGAACAGATCGCCGCGGGCAAAGGCGGCCCGGGCACGCTCGACCAGTGCCGCGTATTCGCCCGGGCCGTGATCGCTCTCGTTCGGCCGGGCGGTGGTCGAGCGATCGAGGCGGTAGGGATCGGGCCTGGTGTCGCGCGGCAGACCCTCCGTTGAAGCGCCGCCAACCTCGAAATCATAGCGATGGAGCGCTGCCGATTGCCGCATGTGATCGACGATCAGGATTTCGTCGGGCAGATAGAGAACGAGATCGCGTTGATCCGCGGGCCTCGGCAGCCGCAGTTGCATCGGCTCGAATTGGAACACCAGATCGTACCCAAAGGCACCGTAAAACCCGAGATGCTGGTCTTCCGGGCTCCCGAACAGGTCGATCAGCGCGCGCAGCACCGAAAAGATGGAGGGCTGCCGGCTGCGTTGCTCTTCGGGAAAGCGCTCCCCGCTTTCGCGGATCTGCCCCGAAATGCGATCGTCGGAGGTCAGCTCGACATTGGTGGTAGAGAGACCGCCGACGGTCTCTGCGATCGGATCCAAGAGAATGCGGCCGCGCTGGTTCAGCGCCTCGATCGAGAACTCCCGCCCGCGCGCAGTGAACACCAGCGGCGGATCGACAAAGCCCATGTCCCAGCGCGTGTACCGGCCGGGGAACTCGAAGCTCGACGAAAAGAGAACGCCGCGCCGTTTGTCGAGCGCGTCGGCAAGTGCGGTGTCGGCCGGGCGGTAGGCGCATTCATCGATCCCGCGGCGAATGCGGATGCCGCCCTTGGTGTGGTAGCTCTCGAACATGTCGATCCCCTCTGGGCCGTGGCCGCCGCGGGGATGATCCGGGAAGGTCCGCTCCGAAACTACGAAGGCCGCCCGGTGCTACCGCGGCGGCCTCTCTCGGAAAATAAAACGATGGCCGCCTGTTTCAGACCGGCCACCACCACGCTGCTGACTGCATGAATCGGATCACGAAAGCGAACTTAGCAGGTCGATGCGCGCGACGCAACTCATCCCCTCAACCCTGCCCTTCGCGGGTCCTTTCCTCTCCCCGCACGGAGCAGGCCAGGGGAGGCTCTTACAGGCCACAGCGTCAGCGCCCGGCTTCCCCTTCCTCTGTCATGCGCTGGCAAATCACCGCGCTGACCGGGGCGAGAGCCAACCCCTTCTCTCCAAGGTGCGGCAACCAGGCTTTCAGAGCGGCGATCGTCACATTATGCGGGTGGCCGATGGCGATGGCGCTGCCATGCTGACGCGCTACCTCTTCCAGCCGGGCCAGCTGCTTGGCGATGGCCGCGGGTGTCTGGTCGTCGTCGAGAAACACGTCACGGGCGGCGTGCGGCACCCGGTAGGCGACCGCGAGCCGAATCCCGGCACTCGCAGGCGAGGTCCGCAAATCGAGGAATGCCAGACCGCGGGCGCGCAATTCCTCCATGACCGGCGTCATGCTCTTCGCGTCTGCGGTGAATTTGCTGCCCATATGATTGTTGATCCCGACAAAGCCGGCGACGCGGCCGAGACCCCAGCGCAGCCGCGCCAAGTTCTCGTCGCGCGACAGCGCCGTGAAGAGCCCGTGCGGGCCGGGATCGGCATGGCGGTCGACGGCCTCCATCGGCACGTGCAGAAAAAGCTCGTGGCCCGCCCGCCGCGCCGCCTCGGTCTGCACTCCGAGGTCGCTCGCATAGGTCATGAACGACATTGTCAGCGGCCCGCGCAGGCAAATCGCCTCGGCGGTCCGCGCCCGATCGAGCCCCAGATCGTCGAATACGATCGCCACCAGCGGCCGGTTGCCGGGCGGCGGCACCGGAATCGCAAAGCGCAGCCAGGCCGGCTTGGCCGCGGGAGCCGGCGGCGGCAGCGGCGGACGCAGCGCTGCCTCTTGCGGCGGCCGCGCCGGCGGCGGCCTCTCCGGAGGCGCGACGGGCACCCCCGGAGCAGCCGATGGCGCAACAGAGGGCGCGCCACTCTGTTGCGGCGTGTGCTCACCGTGATGGGCCGGATATGTCGCCAGGATCACGGCGCCGCCGATCAGCAGCAGCGACCCGATGATAACGGCGCGACGATGCTTGACGATATGCCGGCGATACGCCCGCTTGCCCGCGCGCCACTGCGCCCGCGCAAATCGACCCGGACGAAACCGCATTACCCGCAGACGGCGCCGGGCCCGAGGATCACCGCGGGACCTCCAAGGCTAGCCGGCGACCTCACGCTCAGCGATCGCCGGCTTCCTTGTACAAGCGTCCGTGCTCAGCGGCGACATCGTCATCGATTGACAGGGTCTTTCCTCAGACATCAAGGCATAATGTCGCGACCGCTTTGATGTCAAAATTTGCCCAAGCCTGTTCTGAGCCGGGGCAACATGGATGGCACGGGCGGGGTCAGTTCGGCAGGCCGGTTGGTACCTGGTTCATCACGGCAATGGTTTGCCGGATGCGCATCCAGGTCAGCAGTGCGTCCCAGTCGCCGCGTCCGCGCAACGTTTCGGCGTGGCGGGCGGCTTCGTTTTCGGCATGCCCGCCATATTCGTGCAGCATCAGGTGAGCAACCCGCAATATATCAAGTTCCGTGACCATTACTCCCTCCTGAAGGCACCGTTAGAAATTGCTGTTGAGTTACAGACTTCATTTCGGGTATTGATGACAATCGATCGATCCCGGTCTTCTAGTAAAACAACATCGTCATTTTGACGTCTGGGGAACGATCTATGCTTCTGATAACTTACACTTATTTTATAGAATTGCAATTCAATTGATAGTTAAATTCAGGCATCCATCTTCAGGCGATTGCCGCAGCTATAGCGGCGAGTGCGGCTGCAATCGTCGCAACGACTTTGGCGTCAATGCAACCCCCGGGGATGGCCAGCCTCGGCGGGCCGTCCCGGGGGAAAGCGATCTCGACTAATAGAGCCTTACTGCCTCTCGTATTTGACGACGCGGCGCACGCGTCCCCATTCACCCGGCTGCACGACGTAAAGGTCGCTCTGCGAATCGACCCAGATCCCGTGGCACGAGCGATTGACCGGGCCGTCGCCCCAGCGCGCCAGACGATCGCCGTCGAGGGTGAGGATGCTGATCATGCCGCCATTGTGCTCGGGGATGTAGACTACATCGTCATCGTCGACGTAGAAGAACGCCGGGCCGATCAACTCGGTAGACCAGACGTTCAGCAATTTGCCGCTCTGGTCGAAAACCTGCACTCGGTCGTTCTCCCGATCGGCGACCAAAACCCGCCCGCGCCGGTCGATCCACACGCCGTGCGGCAGGTTGAACTGGCCTGGTGCAGTGCCCGGCTCGCCCCAGGAGAATTGGTACTTGGCGTCGGGCGAGAATTTGTGGACGCGGGCATTGCCGTAGCCGTCGGTCATGAACATCGAGCCGTCGGGGGCGAAGGCGATGTCGGTCGGCAGGTTGAACGGGCCGCCGCCATGCGTGACCTTGCGGAAGGCCTGTGAGCTGAAATCGTCTGCCGGCACGCCGGTGTCGGAGCGCGCGCCCTTTTCCCCGATGGTCTGCAGCAACTTTCCGTCGGTAGTGAATTTCTGGAACTGCTGGTGGTGCTCGTCGCACAGCCAGACGATGTCCTGACCGTTTTCCTGGACGATGCGGATCGCGTGCGGAAAGGTGAACCGCCCCGCACCCCAGGACGACAGGAACTTGCCGTCGCGGTCGAAGATCACGATCGGGTGCTCGGGGTTGCGGTTGAAGCAGTAGACCCGGTCCTGCGAATCGACGGACACCGCGCAGGCGCGGACCTCGAGCCCGGCCGGCGGGTGCTGCCACTCTTCGTTAACTCGGTAGGTGTATTTACCACTGCCGACGATCGGTTCCATAGTTTTCCTCCTATCTGTTTACTTCGACATTGACTTTTCCACCGGAGCAAGCCCCTCACCCTCCCGCTTCGCGGGTCCCTCCCTCTCCCCGCTCGCGGGGAGAGGGCCGGGGTGAGGGGCTGTGGTGGAGTTACGCGTGCAATTGCTGCTTCAGCTTGGCAACACGGTCGAGCACCGGGAAAATTTCGTCCGCCTTAGCCGGCGGAACCGGAAAGTTCACCCCCGCCACGCCGAGGTCGCGGTAGCGCTTCAAGAGGTCGGGATCTTGCGGAGCACCACCGACGATGACCCGCAGCAAGTCCGGGTCGCGGCTGGCCTCTTGCGCCATCTGCCGAAAGCGCGGGACGTAATCGAGCGGATCGCCGTAGCGCGCACCGCCGGCGAGCGGGATCCAGCCGTCGCCATAGCGGATCGCGCGACGCGCGGCCCAGGGAAAGGCGCCGCCGACGATCACCGGCGGGCGCGGCTTCTGCGCCGGCTTGGGCCAGGTCATCATCGGCGGGAAGTCGACGATCTCACCGTGATATTCGGGCTTCTCCTTGGTCCAGATCTCGGTCATTGCCTCGATCTGTTCGCGCATCTTCTTGAAGCGGGTGGCGAAGACAGTGCCGTGGTCTTCCATCTCCTCGGCGTTCCAACCGCCGCCGATCCCGAACAGAAAACGCCCGCCCGAGACCTGATCGATCGAGGCAACCAGCTTTGCGGTCTGGATCGTATCGCGCTGGATCACCAGGCAAACCCCGGTGCCGACCTTGAGCCGTTTGGTCGCCGCTGCTGCCGCGGTCAACGTCACGAACGGGTCCATCACATCGTAATAGCGTTTGGCAAGCTCGCCGCCGCCGGGCGTCGGCGTGCGCCGCGAAGCCGGGATGTGCGAATGCTCGGCCGCCCAGAGCGAGTCCAAGCCTCGTTCCTCCAGCGCTACCGCCAGCTCGGCCGGCGAAATCGAGTAATCGGTAAAGAAGATCGACGCGCCGAATTCCATGGATCTGGCCCCGCCGTGGTGTTGGCAGGGCAATGTTACCCCGAGGCGTGCAGCGAATAAAGCATCGCCATTCTGCGCGTCTCAACAAAGGGCGCTCAAACCGTCCCGCGGAATAGAGCGGCGCTCGAACGGCGCGCACAGACCAATCTTCGGCGCCAAACTCCATCGACCCTCACCGGGGACGGCGGTAGTTCACCACCCCTCATTCAATCTTAATGTCCAAATGGCAGAATTTTCGATGGCACAACACGCCCTTAGCGACGTTGTCGCTCGTGATAGTGGTTGACTCGCGATCGGTCGCTTAGCCGATGGAGCGGATTTCAGTAAGTTTGCAGAGGATGATCTTCGATGAAATCGGTCACTACGAGTTTCATTGGCGCTGTCTTAGCGATGTTCTCGACGAGCACCGGCGCGATGGCCCAATCGTATTATGACGATCAGGCGTGCCGGCAATATGCCGACGCGGCGGTTGCCCCGCTGCGCAACCAGGCCGGCGCCCAGGCGGGTGCGGAAGCGTTCGGCAGCGCGCTTCTCGGCGCCGGCGTCGGAGCGGCGATCGGCGGTGCGGTCGGCGGCGGCCGCGGCGCCGGCATCGGGGCGGCCTCGGGTGCGATCGTCGGCGGCAGCGCCGGAGCCGCCAACGCCCAGAACACGGCGGCATACGTACAACAGCAATACAACGCGTATTATGCGCAGTGCATGTCGTCCCGGAGCGCGCCACCGCCGCCCTATGGCGCCCCGCCGCCGGGTTATGCGCCGGCGCCAGGCTATTACCCGCCGCCGCGCTACTGAGGGCCATCGACGTCCCTTGCCGCGGACGGCACCCGCGATAGATCCTCGTCGAGCATCGAGGCGCCTTCCCGACGGAGGCTGAAACTATAGAATTGGCTGGTGAGGTTCCTCGCCGCCATACCACGGCCGCTGCCCTCGACGCGGGAGTTCGCCGGCGGTCCGCCGGCAGCTTATCGGCGTGGCGCGATGCGCCGATCGGCTCTGGCGGTCGTCCTCGGGATCGTGGGATTTTACCCGTTCGCATCACTGGCCGAGGCCGATCTCGTGGCTCAACGCGCCGAGATGGTGCGCGTCATCGAGCATTATGCTCGCGACCGGGGTTCTGCCGTCGCCGGTGGGCGTCTTGCGCCGGAGGTGCTCAGCGTTATGGGCGCCGTGCCGCGCCACGAATTCGTTCCCGACCGCGTCAAAGCGGACGCTTATGCCGACCGTCCATTGCCGATCGGCTTTGGCCAGACGATCTCGCAGCCATTCATTGTCGCGCTGATGAGCGACCTGCTGCGCATAGGAAAGAACAGCGTCGTGCTCGAGATCGGCACCGGGTCCGGCTATCAGGCGGCCGTACTCGCGCACCTCGCACGCCGCGTCTACACGATCGAGATCGTCACCGAGCTTGGCGAGGGGGCGGCTGAACAACTGCGCCGCCTCGGTTACAGCAACATCGAGACGCGTGTCGGCGACGGCTACTACGGCTGGGAGGAGGCGGCACCCTTCGATGGCATCATCGTCACCGCGGCGGCAACAAGCATCCCGCCCCCACTGATCCGTCAACTCAAGCCCGGCGGGCGCATGGTGATCCCGGTCGGCGGCCCGTTCGCGCTGCAATATCTGACGCTGGTAGAACTCGACGCCGAGCGGCGCGCGACGACGCGCCAACTGCTGCCGGTCGTATTCGTGCCGCTAACCGGCCGGCGTTAGCCGGAAAGCCGCCGTTGCACATGTCGGTCGTCGCGATCGCGCTGATCTCGACCGGCCTGCTCGCCTATGAGGTGCTGCTGACACGGCTTTTCTCGATCATTCAGTGGCATCATTTCGCCTATATGGTGATCTCTATAGCGCTGCTCGGCTATGGTGCCAGCGGGACGTTTCTCGCAGTCGCCCGGGAGCGACTAGGCCGGCATTTCGTCAGTGTCTTCGCGTCGTGCGCCGCGTTCTTCGCGGTCTCGGCCATCGCCAGTTTCGTGGTGGCGCAGCGGCTGCCGTTCAACGCGCTCGCGGTGATCTGGGAGCCGATCCAGCTGCTTTACCTCTCTCTGCTTTACCTGCTGTTCACGGTGCCGTTCGCCTGTGGCGCCACCTGTATCGGTCTCGCCCTCACCACGTTCCCGAGCGAAATCGGCCGCATCTACCGGTCCGACATGCTGGGTGCGGGTACCGGCGCGCTGGGGATCGTCGCCGGGTTGTTCGTGCTGTCGCCGTCGCAGGTACTCCACGCCGTCGCCGCTCTCGGCCTGGCCGCTGCTGCCGTTGCCAGCCTCGGCGCGGGTGCGGCGAGAGGCAAGTGGGCAGCGACCGGCTACACGGCAGCCGGGATTGCGGCGCTGGCACTCCCGCATTCCTGGACCGGGCTGCAACTCTCCGAGTACAAGGGGTTGTCGCAAGCGCTTCTTGTCCCCGGTGCCGAAGTGCTGACCGAACGGTCGAGCCCGCTCGGCCTCTTGACCGTCCTGCGCACCCCGACAATCCCGCTCCGTCACTCTCCGGGCCTCAGCCTGAATTATCCGGGCGAGCCGCCGCCTCAGCTCGGCGTCTTCACCGACGGCGATGGGCTCAGCGCGATCACCGCTTTCGACGGACAACTGGAACCCCTTGCCTATCTCGACTACACGACGGCGGCACTTCCTTACCATTTGGTCGAGCGCCCCCGCGTGCTGATCCTCGGCGCCGGCGGCGGCGCCGAGGTGCTGTTGGCGCTTTACCGCGGCGCTCCTGAAATCGATGCAATCGAGCTCAACCCCCAATTCGTCCGTCTCGTAAAGAAGACCTACGCCGACTTCGCCGGCCGTCTTTACGATCGCCCTGAGGTCCAAATCATCGTCGCCGAGGCACGCGGCTTCCTCGCCGGCAGCGACGAGCGCTACGATTTGATCGAGCTGCCGCTCGTCAACTCCGTCGCCACTGCTGCCGCCGGCACGCTTTCCCTTGCCGAGAGCTACATCTACACGGTCGAGGCGTTCGCGGCGTATCTGCGCCATCTGCGCCCGGGTGGCTACCTGGCGATCACGCGCTGGCTGAAATTGCCGCCGCGCGACAGCTTGAAGCTCGTCGCGACCGCGTTCGACGCGCTTTCCGGGATCGGCGTCTCCGAACCGGCGCGGCAGCTCGCTTTGTTGCGCAGCTGGACCACCACCACTCTGCTTGTCAAGAACGGCCCGCTGAGTGATGCGGATATTGCGCGGATGCGGAATTTCGCCGAGGCGCGCTCGTTCGACCTCGCCTACTACCCCGGCATGCAGCGCGCCGAAGCCAACCGGTTCAATATTCTCGGCCAACCCTATTTCTTCGACGGCGTCATGGGGCTCCTCGGCCCCGATCGCAAGGTGTTCCTCGACCGATACAAATTCGACTTGTCGCCGGCGACCGACGACCGGCCGTATTTCTTCGATTTCTTCAAATGGCGTGCATTACCCGAGCTCGTCGAGCGCCGCACCTCGGGTGGCGCGGCACTGCTCGATTGGGGGTACCCGATCCTGGTCGCGACCCTGGTTCAGGCGGGCGCCCTCAGCCTGCTGCTGATCCTGGCGCCGCTATGGTTTCTGCGCGGCCGGCGTGCGCAGATTTCGGGAACGTGGCGCGTCGCTCTTTATTTCCTAGCGATCGGTCTCGCGTTCCTCTTTGTCGAGATTGCCTCGATCCAGCGCTTTATTCTGTTTCTTGGCCACCCGATCTACGCCACTTCCGTCGTGCTGTGCGGGTTTCTTGTCTTCGCCGGGCTCGGCGGCGGTGCTGCGGCCGCACTCGAACGCCGCCTCACGGCGTGGCATGTCGCGCCCACAATCTCGCCGATCACCGTTGCCGTCGGTGGGATCGCGCTCGTCGCATCGGCTCACCTCCTCGTCCTGCCACCACTATTCGATCTCCTGATGCCGCTCTCCGACATTGCCAAGATCCCGATTGCCCTGGCGCTGATAGCACCACTGGCATGCTGCATGGGGATGCCGTTTCCGCTGGCGTTGTCGCGCCTCGCCGCTCAGATGCCCGGCCTCGTACCCTGGGCCTGGGGCGTCAACGGATGCGCCTCGGTGCTGAGCGCCATCCTCGCGACCCTTTTCGCGATGAGCTTCGGCTTCCGCGCCGTCGTGCTGATCGCTGTCGCTCTCTATTTTCTCGCCGCGGCGACATTTCGCATGTCGTCCGAGGCTCCCGCCGGCGGCTGACGGTACCTCGCGATCGACCCATCAACGGAAAGTCCGCGCGCTTCGCAAATAATGCGGGACCGTGACCGACGGCCGCGCCAGCGGTCGGGATCCCCGGGGCACCGCTCCCACGAGGGCACCGCTCGCAGCACAGCGTTTTCGCTCCTCGCCGTCGAAGCGGGTTTGCCCTGATCAGCGCCTCATAGCGTTGCGCCTCGGTTCCGCCACCCTCTGCAAGAGGCAGCCCGTCCTTCAGGGTGCGAGCGAGTAGGGCCTGCCCTGATCGCCCGCGTGAAGATGCCGATCACGCCGCAGCGAGCATCGCGTCGGCGATCTTCTCGGCAGTCATCAGGGTCGGGAAATTCGTGTTGGCGCATGGCACCACCGGAAAGAGCGAGGCGTCGACGACCCGCAGTCCGGCGACGCCGCGCACTCGGCCCTCGGGATCGGTCACCGCCATCGGGTCGTCCTCGGCCCCCATGCGGCAGGTGCAGGTGGCATGCCACACGCCGATTGTCGCCTTGCGGATGAAGTCCTCGAGCGCCTCGTCGTCACGCATCAGCTCGTCGAAGCGATAGCCTTCGACGATGACCTTCTCGATCATCATCTTGCGCAGCCAGGCCGGGCCGTCGAGCAGTTTGGCGATAACGTCGGTAATCATCTTGTTCTTCGGGTTGACGACGCCGATCTTGCGCACACGTTCGGTATAGCTCGCCGGAAACGGGTCGCTCGTCGCTGCTTTCAGAGCAGCGCTGATCTGCATCGCACCGAGCCGTCGAAAAGCGTCCATCAGCCGCTCGAGGTCGCGCCGGTCGGACAACAGGTTGAACTCGACGATCGGCTCGGCCCGCCAGTCGCGCGAGGCGAGCTTGACCTGGCCGGTCTCCGAAAAGGTCTTGTAGACGGCCGCGAGCAGTGAGCCGATCTGCTCGCCGACCGCATGCCAGGCCGATTTGCTGACCCCGGCAACGAACATGTCGCCCGGCGGCGCGTCGCCGATGCCCGACGAGTAACGCAGAGCGAGCAGTATGTGTCGCCGGGTCATTCCGTTGAGCCGGCATTCGGGCTTGATGAAGGACGAAACCGAGATCGACGGGTGGTCCATCAGCCGCTGGCCGACTCCGGGCACGTGCGCCACGACCTCGATCCCGAGATCGCGCAAGTGGCCGGCCGGGCCGATGCCGGCACGTAACAGATGTGCGGGCGAATGGATCGCGCCCGACGAGACGATGACTTCCCCCCGGGACTCACCTACGCGGAACTCGGTCTCCTTGCCGTCGACCAATGCCTTGACGCCGACACAGCGGGTCCCCTCGAACAGCAGCCGCTCGACCTGGGTCAGGGGCGAGATCGTCAGGTTCTCGCGCAGCCGCGTTCCCGGATCGAGATAGCCGATCGCCGCCGACACCCGGCGGTCGTAAAGGTTGGAGATCGTGATCGGGAAATAGCCGTCCTTGAACTCGCCGTTCTGGTCCTGGACGTACTCGAACCCGGCCTCCTCGAAGGCCTTCGCGATCGCTTTGGCATGGCCGCTCCACATGTCGGGGAAGATGCGGCGGACCGGGATGTGGCCGTCCTTGCCGTGCCACGGCCCGTCGAAATCCATGTCGCGCTCTACTTTTTTGAAATAGGGCAGCACGGCGTCCCAATTCCACCCTGCGGCACCCCGGGCGTCCCATTCGTCGTAATCGGAGGGCGCTCCGCGATTGGCGAGCTGGCCGTTGATCGACGAGCCGCCGCCGAGCACCCGCGCCTGCTCATATTTGCGCAGCGGCGGACGGTCCTCCTCGGGACGGTTGTGCGAGATGACCTCGGTGTGGACCTTCAGCTCGGTCCAATGGAAGCGCGGGTCGAAATAGGCGGTACCGGGATAGCTGTCGAGGATCTCGGGCGGCACCTTGCCGTGCGGCGTATCCTGGCCGGCCTCGCACAGCAGCACCTTGTTGGCGCTCTTCGTCGACAGCCGGTTGGCCATGACCGACCCGGCCGACCCGCCGCCGACAATGATGAAGTCGTAATCCATCTCCCTCCCCTTGGCTTCTGTGGCCCGGCCTCAGTCTACAAGAAATCAGAGGAGTTGCGATGCCGACACCCGCTCATCGAAGGCTGGCAGTCGGGCGATCGGAGCCGAACCGTGCCTGGAACCAGCCCGCCAACATCGCTTTGTCGAAGCGCAGAGGATCGCTCGGAGAGAAGTAGATCGCCGGGTTGGCCAAGTAATTCGGGTCGACCACCGTCTCCTCGCCTTCGACCAAGGTTCGTCCGCCCTCGTTCAGGCGATAGCGCAGCGTAAAGCGCGGCGGATAGACATCGCGCAATATTCTGAGGTCGTAAGCGGGCCTCCGCCACCATTCGATTTTCCCGGCGAGGTCGACGTTCAGCACCTCCAGCGTCAGAACTTTTTCAGGGCCCAGGTAGCGCGCTCCTAGGCTTTCGAAATATCGACCAAACTCGTCCAGCGTCCATTGCTCAGCCCTGGTCCCGTAGCCGCCCGACAAGCTGGCGTCGGTGTAGGTCTCGGGATGGACGAAGGAGACGTGTACCGTCCCGGCGAGGCTCGGCAACGGGCTGGCGAGCAGAAGGCCGATGAGGCCGAAAGGAAGTGATGTTCGCATGGTCTCTACCCGTGGCTCTGCGCCATGGAAGGCCCGTTCGCCGGCCTCACGGCGAACCCGATGGATACGGCGAGGCGGTGCAGCACCAGGAGACCGGCAAATGCCGCGGCGTTGGCCACAAAGATCCGGCCCTGGATTGCTACGGTATAAATCTCCGCTCCGCCAAGTAATGTCACAGAGATCGCAAACAGCAACGCTTCATACACCACGAAGGCCACCAGGAACGTCGCGGTAAAGCTGACGGCTCGCGGCATATCGATCAAATGCCGGACGGTCTGTTGGCCAGCGACTGTCGCCAGGATCGCTACCGCGCCCAGCGCTATTCCCCAGGAAATTGTGCTTGCCGTCCACGGGTAGTCCAGCATCGTGAAACCGACGAGCTGGTTTGCCAGCCATACCGCGATGATCAGCACGAGCGCATCCTGTCGCGACAGGGTCAGCGCCGCGGCAGCGGCAAACGCCGCAAGGGGTACCGCGCAAGCGAGGCCCAGGGTGAAAGCAACGCTAGTCCCCACCAGAACCGCCAGCCAAAGCCAATGGCGCCAGACCGCCACCGGCGATTGAGCCTGTTGCTGCATGATGTGTCTCCTCATCGAAATCATGTGCATCTTCCTATCCGTGACTGAACCCGCGGCACGAGCGATCCAAGGGGTCGGGCTCGCTAGCGCCCAGCCATCGCGCCCGCAGCCGGTCCCACAATTCGAGCCGTGACCAGTCCGGCGTCTTCAGGATCTTGTCGCCGTCCGCCGACAGAAACGGATTGGGGAAGAGGATCGTGACCTGCTGCTCATCGTGGCCGTTGAACAGGCGCAGGCCCCACGAGACTGGCGCGCCGGTCTTGTCAAGGCGGCGATAGAGCTCGGCGCGCGCGGTGCGGCGGTGGCGCGCGAGCGCGGCGGGCGTCGGACTGCTCCGCGTACCCTTGTGCGGGCCGATGCACAGGTGGAAGTGCGATATGCCAAAGGCCACCGTAAGATAGCCGTCGAGCAAGCCGATCTGCGTCGGCGCGTGGGGCGCCCGGATCTCCCATGCGGCCCCTTGGATCAGCGGTCCGAAAGTGATCTCGTCCCAATGCCGCTCGAAGAGCTCGCGCAGCAGCTCTTCGAGGCTGCCCTCGTCGGTCGGGAGCGGAAAGATCTCGACGGTCGCACCATCGGGGTCGGCAACGGTCTGCGAGCGGGGTGCAATGGTCACGCACGCTTTCCTTCATGGCTTGCTTCCCGGCACGATCGGGTCGAGGGCGAGCCTTACACCGGCGAATACCCCGAGCCCCGGCCGCAGGAAGCCGATCGGGCTTTGGTAACGCCGGTCAAGCAAATTGTCGATCCGTGCGTAAGCCGACACGCCATTGCCTAGATCGTAGGAGCCGGCGAGATTTACCAGCGTGTACCCGCTCGCGGTCAGGCCGGTGATCGTGCCGGCCCGGTTCACGTCCCGCGACGGTCCGACATAGACAATGGTCGCCGACAATAGGGCTGCGTCGGTTACGTGCCAGGCGGCATCGAGGCTTACTTTGTTTTTCGGCCGGCGCAGCAGTTCCTGATCGAGGAGGTCGTTCTTGGCGATCAGGAAGGTGTAGTCGGCGCGCAGGGTAAGCGGTTCCCAGGGGGTGACGGCGAGGAAGCTCTCGACGCCGTAAGTCGTCGCCTGACTGACATTCTCGAACGTAGTGAATGCATCGTTTGTAGTGATCAGATTATCGATGTTGTTGTGGAAATACGTGGCGCCAAACTGGACGCGTCTTTCGAGCGCCGTCTGCTCGAAGCCCAAATCATAGCCGATGCTCGTTTCCGGCTTCAGGTTCGGGTTCCCGAAGAAATTGAAGGACGGGAAGTCCTGGAACAGTTGCGTCAAGGTCGGTGCTTTGAAGCCGGTTCCGACACTGCCCTTGAGTCTCGATCCGGTCTCGGGAATCAGCAGCGCCGGGGCCACGCGGAACGTGGTCTTGCTGCCGAAGGTGTCGTAGCTGTCATAGCGGACGCTGGCCGCATTGAAGAGCCGCTCGCCAAAGCTCGACTGAAGCTGGATCATGCCCGCATCGTCGGTGATCGCCGCGGTAGGGGTGGAGATCTCGTCGCGCTGGTGCTCGCCGCGTAGCGTCAGAATCTGCCCCGGCATCAGCTTGATGTCGCCCTGCCAGTCAGCCTTGATACGGTCGCCGTTAAAGAAGCTCGGCTCGGGCGGCGAGAGATTCGGGTCGAGGTCGCGCTGGTAAAATTTTGTGTAGGCGAACCCGAGGGTTTGATCGAGAAGGCCGTCGAACGACACGAGATGGGCCGTGCCTCGGGTAAAGAGTTGCTGATCCCTTTCGTTGCTCCTCAAGGCCTCCGGCCCAAGGAAGTCATCTCCCGTAAAATTGAGAGAAGTACCAATGTAGCGGATTGCGAACCCCAGGTCGAAATTCTCGGTGAGATCTGCACCGAATCTCCCCGAAAATGTCTTGTTGTCGTAAGAGTCCCCTTGTACCAAACGTCCGATTGGCACCAGATCGGGCGGCGTTACTTGAATGTCGCTCGTGTGGTAATGCGTAAAATCCAAATAGTAGTTGAACCCCTCCAGCGACCCGCTGATCCGAGCATTCTGGTTCAAAGTACCAAATGAGCCGCCCTCGAGGCTGCCGGCAAACTGGGCCGGCCCTGAGCCCTTCTTGGTGATGATGTTGATAACGCCCCCGATCGCGTCGGCGCCGTAGAGCCCGCTCTGCGGGCCGCGCACGACCTCGACCCGCTCGATATCCCAGGTCAGAATATGTTCGAAATTGAACGTGCCGGTGGCCGGATTAGTGGCGTCGATGCCGTCGATGAAGACCTTGGTCTGGTTTGCGTTCGCCCCTCGCATGAAAACCGAGGTGACGCCTCCCGGGCCACCGTTTTGGACGACATTCAGTCCCGGAACGTCCTTCAAGGCGTCGGGCAAAGTACGCTCCTGCTTGCGCCGGATATCCTCTTCGGTAATGACCGTGATGCTGCTGCCCACCTCGTTCTCCGGTGTCGGCAACCGGGTCGGCGTCACAACCAGCGGCGGCAACGAGACCGATGACGACGGGTCAGCGGCCGCGGCGGTCGCCGGGGGGACGAGACAGGCGATCAGACTGAAGGGTAAGGCGAACGCTCGACGGTGCGCCGGAGGAGTGGACGGGGTGGGCACGGCTCTGGCCTCGCGGTAACGTGACACGCCACCACGAACCAAAGTCCAGACGCCGACTCAGCCGAGGCGGCCCCTGGTCCCCATCGGTGCACCCCGCCCGATGTGCTCGTGCGTGACCACGATCGATGGCAGGTCTCCTGGCTCGCGGGTCCTTGCGTTGCGCCGCCTTCCCGGTTGCCCAGTGGCGTAGTTGGCGCGCGGCTCACCGCTCACAGTTGCGGGGGCAGCCACGGCATCGGCTTACCGCCTCACCGTGTTCCCTTTTGATCCCCGAAGGGAACCATCGCGTTCATAATGCCGGTGTTGGAAACCGTCTGCAATAGGCTGGAGCTTGACGCAGGGGGCGGCAGTTGCAGTGCATGCGCATCGAGTGCGGTGCCGAGCGCGCGAGCCGCAATCGCCAGCGCGGGACGCAGCGCGGCGCCGGCGAAGGTTCGCAGATGGGCGTCGAGGAGGCTCGCCTCGCCCCTTTGCCCCGCCGCGATCAGCAGAAGCATCCGCCGTTCGTCGATCGTGAGCTCTGCGTAACCAGGATATCCGACTTCCAAGCGCCGCCGCCCCGCGCAGGCCAATGCCTGCAAAAAAGTGTACAGAGTTGCCAGCACCTCGCCAGCATCCTCCCCGCAGGATAGCGAGAACTCGCGAGCGATCAGAGGACAGCCGCCCCCTCCCGTCGCGATTTTCCGCCAGGCCCAGACCAGGAGATGCTCTGCTCGACCTAACGCAGCCAGACCGGTTTCCGAGCGAGTTCGACCCCCCGACACGATTATCTTCTCCTGCAGCTCTCCAAGATGATATTGCAACTCAGTTGCAAGTGCAATCCCTCTCGGGGTAACGTCAAAATCGGTTCACACACAGGGAGCCCGTAGATGGCCGCCGCCTGCGCCGAAAGCCACGATTTCCGCCGATGTGCTGGTCGAGGAGCTAGAGACAGCCGAGTTGCTGCTGGTGGCGGCGCTACGCCGCTTTGCCGCGCAGTACGGCAATCTAGCCGGCCCCCATCTGGACTGGCGAGACGGGTTTCACACTGCTGCGATTGACCAATGCGCGGTTCCAGCTTTCAACGCGCTCTTCGAGATTATTTCAGTCGCGGCCTTACGCCCGCTCGACGTCCGCTGTCCGGATTGCCGTTTTCTGGGCGACGATGAAAGGCGTTTTCTGCGACTCGAAAGCTTGCTGCAGCGGGCGCGGACCGAGGCGGCAGAAGGAATTCTTGCGGAATGGTTGCCGATGATGGCGGCGCGGATGGCCATGTTGCCTGCGCAGGGCTTGGCCAACGCCCTGACGCGAACCGGGCTGGTCTTGCCCTGGCGGCACAACGAACCAATCGTACCGTACCGACGGGGATCGCTCTCGACTTACCTCGATCGCGGCCTCGCTCTGCTGCACTAAGCGCGCCATGAGCCGCGTTCTTCGCCGGACGGCTGATCAAGTCGCCGATCTGCAAACGGTCATGCGTCTCATCGACGCTGTGCTCGAAGAGGTGTCTGCAGCCGCGCCGCCGGGACATCAGGCGCTGATTCCGAACGCGCTTCTCAACCTCGCCATCGATCGCATCCTCGCCGAGGAAACCCCTGGGGCGGCCGCGACGATCCTTTATCGCCTTGCAGAACTGCTTGCCGATGGCAAGCGCCCCCAAGGCTCGAACGCCTTCCCGCTGAATGGACACGATGCCTAGGCCGCGGCGGCGATAGCGCAGAATCTGCGTTGATCCTTGAAACGCAGGGCGCGCTTTGGCAAAGTGGCGGCGCGGGAGGGAGCAGTCCAACTCGCCCGCATCGGACAACCCCATGAAACTCGATCGGATTTACACCCGCTCCGGCGATGACGGACGTACCTCGCTCGGCGATGGGGCGCGCTTGCCGAAGTTCCACACACGTGTCGCCGCCTATGGCAGTATCGACGAAGCGAACTCGGTCATCGGCATCGCCCTGCTGCATGTAGAGGATGCCGCGGTTCGCGATGTTCTGACCCATGTCCAGAACGACCTCTTCGACCTCGGCGGCGATCTTTGCCGTCCGGAACGGGAGCATCGCAAAGTGGAGCCGCTGCGGGTCAGCGAACGGCAGGTTAGGTGGATTGAGGAGCGAATCGATTCATTCAACGCGGCTCTGGCACCGCTGGACAGCTTTGTTCTTCCGGGCGGCGGTCACGCGGCGGCACACCTGCATCATGGGCGCACGGTCGTGCGTCGGGCCGAGCGATACATGACCGAAATCGCCTATCAAGAACCGCTCAACCCGGCGGCCCTCAGATACGCCAATCGCCTCTCGGACCTTCTTTTCGTGTTGGCGCGATACGTCAACGAGCGGGGACTAGCCGACGTATTGTGGCGGCCCGGTCTGCATCGCGTTTGATCGAGGACGCCCGATGACTGCAGCCGATTTCGCCGTATCAGCCGAAGACCGCTGGTTTGAGGATTACCTCCGCGGCAGCGTCTTCGAGTATGGCGACATCCGGGTCACCGAAGCCGAGATCATCGAATTCGCCCGCCGCTACGATCCGCAATACATCCACATCGACAGGGCGGCGGCGGCCGACGGTCCGTTCGGCGGATTGATCGCCAGCGGCTGGCACACCGTGGCGCTGATGATGCGTCTGCTGGTTGACCGGTTTCTGCCCAAAACGGCGAGCCTCGGCTCGCCCGGCATCGACGAGCTGCGTTGGCTGAAACCGGTCCGGCCGGGCGACGTGTTGCGCATCCGCATCACCGTGCTCGATGCGACGCCCTCGCGGTCACGGCCCGACCGCGGCGTCGTGCGCACTTTGGTCGAGGTGCTGAACCAAGACCGCGATGTGGTCATGAGCTTAAAGCCGATGAACATCTTTCGCCGGCGGGCCGCACCTTGAGGGTCGGCATCGTCTCGGACCTGCACTGCAATCTTGGGGGGCTCACGCAGGCGTTGTCGCTTATGGACGACGTCGACGAGTTGATCTGTCTCGGCGACAGTATCTGGGAATACCGTTTCTCGAACGAGATCGTAAGCCTCCTGCAGCAGCGCGGCGTGCACACCATCCTCGGCAACCACGAGGAGGGCTTTCTCGGTCCGCACGGCTCGCGAGCGCGACAGGCGGAGTGGATCGACCCCTCGCTGCTGCGCTGGCTCGCCGAGCGGCCGCATCGGTTCGAATTGCACGTCGGCGAAAAGAAACTGCTGGCCGTGCACTCGACCCCCTGGGAGCCGCGCGGGACCTATGTCTATCCGCACAGTTCGTTACTGGAGCGGTTCGGTGAAGCCGACGCCGACTTTGTATTGTACGGTCACACCCACCATCAGCTGGTCCGTCGCGTCGGGAAAGTGCTGGTGATCAACCCGGGCTCGGCCGGTGACGCCCGCGACAGCGGCAACGGTCGTCAATTGAGCTGCGCCGTGCTCGACACGGTGAGCGAAGAGGTCGTCATAACTGATTTCCCGGGCTGATCATCTGCAGCACCAAGCGTCGGCCACACCCTTTGTCGTTCCGGCGGAGGACGCGACCAGAGCCGCCTGGTCTCGACGACTTACCCCTTGCGGCCGAGAAATTCCTTGAACCCCTCGCGCGGGTGGCCGGCGGCGAGCCAGGTGGCGCGCGCGTCCTCCTCGGTGTTGAAGCGGTCGCGCCAGCCCATGCCGATCTCGTCGTGCAACAGGCGCTTGATCCCCTGCACCATCCGCGCGTCGTTCTTGGCGATCGCTCGCCCCATCTCGAGCGCGCTGTCGAGCAGCCGTTCGGCCGGGACGACCTGGTTCAACAGCCCTATGCGCTCGGCCTCCTCGGCCGCGACGATCCGCCCCGTGTAGAGCAGCTCCTTGGCCTTCGGCAGCCCGACCAGCAACGGCAATGACCAGGTCGAATTGACCCTTCCATAACTAGCCGCCAGGAAACGAAAGGCAGTCCGCTCACAGCCGATGCGCAGGTCGAGCGTCGAGCTCAGCAGTGCCGCACCGCCATAGGCGAGCCCGTTGATCGCCCCGATCAGCGGCTTCCCAAAGGTCGCGATGTGCCAGGTGGCATGGCCGCGGACCTCCTGGCGGGTCGCCAGTTCCTCGGCGCTGAGCCCGGCCATCTCGTGGATGTCGGCACCGGCGGAGAATGCCCGTTCGCCCGCCCCGGTCAGGATCACCGCCTTGATGTCGTCATCGGCCTCATACTGCGTCAGCGCCTCGTCGAGCTCGCGCACCAAGGGAAAGCTCAGCGCATTGAGCTTGTCGGGGCGGTTCAAGGTGATCACCGCAACTCCGTCGAAACGCTCCGTCAGAATATACTCGTAAGCCACGCTCAGTTCTCCTTGAGTTATAAACGCCGGTCATCATGGCGCGTGCTCGATACAACCAGAAATCCCCTTGGCCGGGCTCGGCCCGGCCATCCGCGCCTTCCCGGCCGACGATAGAGCCACGTTCGAAGACGTGGGTGGCCGGACCAAATCCGGCCACGGGGAGCCGGAGCTTGTGCAGGTATCCTATGTACCTTCGTATAGCCGCCGCAAAGATGCCGGACCGGGACAGCCGTGTCGGACCAGCCCGACCATGACGATGGGCCGGGCCAGGTTCTTCGCGGCCATCGTTTGACACTATGCGGGAGGGGGTGCTAGCTCAACCATACAAAAGCTTAGACGCCACTACAGGTTTGCGGAGGCGGCGATGGTCGGATCCCTCGAGGGTATGCGGGTGCTCGAATTGGCGCGGTATCAGGCCGGGCCGCGCGGCGGGATGATTTTCTCCGATCTCGGCGCCGAGGTCATCAAGATCGAAAAGCTGGGCGGCGAGGAGACGCGGCGATCCGAGCCGCTGGTACGCGGCCAAAGCGTCTATTTTTCGGTCTACAACCGCGGCAAGAAGAGCCTTTGCCTCGACTTGCGCACGCCGCGCGGCAAGGAGGTCTTCGCCGCGCTGGTGCCGACCGCCGACGTTGTGCTCGAAAACTTCCGCCCCGGCACGATGGCGCAAATGGGGTTCGACTACGACCAGTTGCGTGCGCTGAAGCCGGACATCATCCTGACCTCGGTGTCCGGGTTCGGGCAATATGGCCCCTACCGGGAGCGCCCGGCCTTCGATCCGCTCGGCCAGGCGATGAGCGGGCTGATGTCGCTGACCGGCGCGCCGGTCGGGACGCCGCTCGGTGCAGCAACCTCCTTGGTCGACCGCTACACCTCATTGCATGCCACGATCGGCACGCTCGCTGCGCTGCACCACCGCGACCGCACCGGCGAAGGCCAGCTGGTGGATTGCTGCCTGATGGATTCAGCGCTGACGATGGTCGAGATCCCGACGTCATACTACCTCGCCACCGGCGAGGAGGGCGGCGAAGGCGGGCGGCCGCCCTACAAGGCGAAGGACGGCCATGTCGTGATCTCCGCCTCGGGCGGCGCGATGGCGACCCGGCTGATGCAAATCGTGACCGGCAACAAGGAGGCCGCGGCCGAGGGTTGGACCAGTCGGGTCGGCCGCAGTGACGCGCGGCGCAAGGCGGTCGAGACATGGTGCGCCCAAAACACCGTCGACCATATCGTCACGACCCTGCTCGACGCCGAGATCCCGGTGGCGCCGGTCAAGACGATTCCGCAGGTCGCCGAGGACCCGCATCTCTGGGAACGCGAGATGCTGGTCAAGATGCCCGACGCGGTGGCGGGCGAGATGTATCTGCCCGGCGCCACGATCAAGATGTCAAAGACCCCGGGCCGGGTCGGCCACGTTCCGACCCCGGGCGAGCACACCGACGAGGTCCTCTCCCGAATCTTGGGCTATGACCGCGCAACCCTCGACGAGCTGCGGCAGGCCAAGGTGATCGCCTGAAGTAAGCCCCGACCGGGGACTAGGGCCGCTAGCGTTCCGATCGGATCCAACTCGGGGAATATCTCCGCAAAGTCAGGCGGGAACCGCCACGCCGCTTCGCTTGGCTGCGGTAATGAGCGCCTCATCCTTGGTCTGGAGCGGAAGGCCGCGGCGGATCGCAAGTTCCAGATATGTCGCATCGTAAGTCGTCAGTCCCTCGGCTCTCGCCAGTGCCAAGATCTCGCGCCAGGCGCGCGCGGTCGTTTCGTTGTCGGTCGCGATCGGCAGTTCCGCGATTAATTCAAGGCGCAGCGCGACATCGCCCGCGGCGATCCGGCCACGCTTTTCGGCCTGCAAGAGGACATTGGCGACTTCGAGATGCCAAAGTCCGGGGACGACTGCACCCTGATCGCGAACCCGTTCGAAGAGCGCGTCCGATGCCGGCGAGGCTTCATCTTCGAAACACCAGCTCAGCGCCGCGGACGAATCGATAACGAGACCGCTCACCGGCGCCCCTCATCGCGGAGCTCCTGCCACGAGAGCCCGCCGAGTGTGGTTCGCTTGCGCAACAGCTTGAGCTTTTCGAACGCGTCGTTGACGCGCTCGCGGTCGATATATGCGGCACTCACCAGTCGGGCCACGGGCTTCCCATGCTTGGTTATCAGCACTTCCTCGCCCTCGGCGACCCGGTCGAGGAGGGCCGAAAGGTGCGTCTTTGCCTCGAAGGCTCCCACCGTGATCATCGCCGTCCCAAAAATTAGACTAGTTGGATAATCTAACCAGCCCTAACAATTCGGCAAGGCTCGCGTGTCGGAGAGGATCAGTCGCCTCGCCCACCGCCAGGCGCAGACCCGACAGGAAAAGCTCGCGGTCCTCTAGGTTTCGGTAAGGAACGCCCGAGATTAACCCAAATTGCCGTTGTTCCCGCACCCTTCCTTCAGGTCATTGCGCGTCCATGGTCTGGATCACCTCGAAGCCCTCGAACTCGGGGTGCCCGAGATAGAGCGGCTTGTTGGAGCCGGCAGTATTGTGCGCACGGCGGAACGCTTCCGACCGCGTCCACGCCTCGAAATCGGCCCTGCTGCGCCAGATCGAGTGCGACGAGTAGAGGGTGTGATCCTCGCGGTCGGGGCCGCGCAGCAGGTAAAAATTGACGAAGCCCGGGACGTCGCGCAGATGCGTGTCGCGCGTCGTCCAGACCTGCTCGAAATCGACTTGCGAGCCGGGAACGACCTTGAAGCGGTTCATCGCTATGAACATGGATCGACCTGTCAGCTGTGGATGCGCTCGATCTCAGCTTAGGGCCCTGCATCGTGAGCGGATAGACGGTAGACGGCAGCGGATTGACAGATCTCCTCAATAATGCTAGCATCATACACATTTTTGTTAGTATATCGGCAACCTCTCTGAGTTCAATCGCTTACCATTACGGGGCATCGCTGTAAATTGGCTGTAAATAACAGTGAAACAGCGAGACCCTCCAGGGCGGTTCTCGCCAGGCCAGGTCTTCCCGTCCCTCTTCGGCTGTTCTACGATCGGAAAGATCGATCGCCGCAGCGGGCACCGACATGAGCGATAACACCGACAACATCATCGTCGATACCGCGACCCGGATCTTCCAGGATTTGTGCTTGCCGGCCACGATCAACGACGCCGAAAACGGCGTGTGGCCCAAAGCGCTGTGGGAAACGCTGGAGGAATCGGGGCTGCCGCTCGCCTGGGTTCCCGACGAGCTCGGCGGGGCCGGAGCGACAATCGCCGACGGCTTTGCCGTACTTCGGGTTGCCGGACGCTTCGCGGCCCCGGTGCCGCTCGCCGAGACATTGATGGCCGGTTGGCTGCTGAGCCGAGCAGGCATCTCCGTTCCGAACGGGCCGATGACGGTGGCGCCGGTGCATACCGACGGTCGCATCGCGCTCGGCGCCGACGGCAGGCTCTCCGGCCGAGCGCGCCGGGTGCCGTTCGCCCGCAATGCCGGCCACATCGCCGTCCTCGTCCAGGGCAGCGAACCGGCAGTGGCCCTTGTCGCCACACCGGGCCTGGCGATCAGCCAGTCCACGAGCCTCGCCGGCGAGCCCCAAGACGATGTCTCGTTCGACGGCGCGATGCCCGAGACGGTGCGGCCGGTCGACCTCGACCAGGACCGGCTGGTGAACTTCGGTGCCGCGGTGCGGTTGCAGCAGATGGCCGGGGCGCTCGAAAAGATCCTCGAGCAGTCGGTCCAGCACGCGCTCGATCGCACACAATTCGGCCGCCCGATCGCCAAGTTCCAAGCAGTTCAGCACAACCTGGCGACACTAGCGGGCGAGGTCGCCGCAGCGAGCGCGGCCGCCGATGCGGCCGCCGAGGCCTGTTCCGGCCCCGAGATCACCGTGGCCGAGGTGGCGATCGCCAAGGTGCGCGGCGGCGAGGCGGCCGGCACCGGATCCGCGATCGCCCACCAGGTGCACGGTGCGATGGGGTTCACCTACGAGCATTCGCTGCATCATGCCACACGTCGGCTCTGGGCATGGCGCGAGGAATTCGGCAACGAGGCGGTCTGGGCCCGGCGCCTCGGGCAGATGGTCACGGCGCACGGCGCCGACCAGCTCTGGCCCTTTATCACCTCGGGGTCATGATGAGACACCCTCGGTCATTGCTACGAAAGCGCCGAGCTGAGATTACCCTCTCCCTCCGCCGGCCGGGGGGAGAGGGCAGGGTGAGGGGGGCCGATGAGCGAGCAAGCTGCACCGCCCACCTCACCCTCCCATCGCTGCGCGACGGGTCCCTCCCTCTCCCCCCTGAAGGGCGGAGAGGGGCTCTTGGTGACCCCGGCCTGTGGAGAGAATCATGAATTTCAGCTTCCGCTTCGACCCGATCGAGCTGCCGCCCGAGGCCAAGGAGTTGCGGCAAGAGGTCCGCGCCTTTCTGCGCCAGGAGATCGAAGCCGGCGCCTTTTCGCCCGATGGCGGCAAAGGCTCGTTCTCAAGGGAATTCAGCCGCAAGGTCGGGGCAAAGGGCTGGATCGGCATGACTTGGCCGAAGCAGTACGGCGGTCACGAGCGTTCCCACCTCGAGCGTTATGTGGTGACCGAGGAGATGTTGGCGGCGCGCGCGCCGACCCGTGCGCATTCGACCGCTGACCGGCAGAGCGGCCCGGTCATCCTGCGCTATGGGCAGGAGGAGATCCGCCAGAAGATCCTGCCGCAGATCGCCCGCGGCGAGCTGTGCTTTTGCATTGGGCTCAGCGAGCCCAATTCGGGATCGGACGTGTTCGCTGCCTCGACCCGCGCGACCAAGACCGATGGCGGGTGGCTGGTCAATGGGCGCAAGATCTGGACCAGCGGTGCGCATCACGCCGATTACATGATCGCGCTACTGCGCACCTCGCCGTCGACCAAGGAAAACCGGCGGCACGGGCTGACCCAGTTTCTGGTCGAGATGAAGACACCGGGGATCACTACCCGGCCGATCATCAACCTGACCGGCGGCCACGATTTCAACGAGGTCGTGTTCGACGACGCGTTCCTGCCCGACTCCCACCTGATCGGCGAGGTCGACATGGCGTGGAGGCAGGCGACCGACGAGCTCGCTTATGAGCGGAGCGGGCCCGACCGGTGGATCGAGACCTTCCCGGCGCTGGTCGAGCTGGTCCGTCGGGCGGGCGAGGAGCCCGGCGAGCACCTCGCCGAAGGCATCGGCCGCGAGGTCGCCCATCTCGCGACGTTGCGGCGCATGTCGCTCTCGGTCGCCGGCATGCTGCAGGCCGGCAAGACACCGGCGGTCGAAGCTGCGGTGGTCAAGGATCTCGGCACCAATTTCGAGCAGGCCCTGCCCGACAAAGTGCGTCTCCTCGCGCCGCAGACCGGCGATTCCGAGCCCGACAGCAACGACGACCGGTTCGAAGAAGCATTGCGCTACGCCACCCTGATCGCGCCAAAACTGACGATCCAGGGCGGCACCCGCGAAGTGTTGCGCGGCATCATCGCCCGCGGCCTCGGGCTGCGCTGAGCCCGATGCCCGATCTGGAGCCCCTGTTCTCGCCCGAGAGCGTCACGATCATCGGCGCCTCGGCGGATACCCACACTCTGCGCGGGCGAACGACCCAGTACCTGATCGCGCACGGCTATCCCGGGCGCATCTATCCGGTGACGCGCAGTCTGCCGGAAGTATTCGGGCTCAGAAGCTACGCGACGGTCGCTGAACTGCCGGAAGCGCCCGACCTCGCCGTCGTCGTCGTGCCGGCGGCTTACGTCGTGCCGACGCTCGAGGAGTGCGGGCATAAGGGCGTGCGCGCCGCGGTCATAATCAGCTCCGGCTTTGCAGAGGAGCGCGGCGCTGCGGCGCAGGAGCGCGACAGGGCCTTGCGCGAGGTTATCGACCGCTTCGGCATCGTTGTCTGCGGACCTAATTCGGAGGGCCTCGTCAACCCGGCGAAACCGCTCGTCGCGACCTTCAGCCCGGTGTTCCACGACCCGGCGCAGAGCTTGTTCCCCGAAAGCAAAAAAAGCCGGGCGATTGCGGTGAGCTGCCAGAGCGGCGCGTTGACGTTCGCGTTTCTGAGCCGAGGGCGGCCCCGACAATTGCGTTTCACATACCAGGCCAGCGCTGGCAACCAGACCTGCCTCGAAGCACATGACTACGTCGACTGGCTGCTGGATACCGGCGGCGCCGACATCTTCCTCGCCTATCTCGAAGGTATCCGTGACAGCGGCCGGTTCCGTGCCGTCGCCGACAAGGCGGCCGAGGCGGGCAAGCCGATGATCGTTGCCAAGGTCGGCCGTTCCGAGGCAGGCCGGCGCGCTGCCGTTTCCCATACCGGCTCGCTGGCTCATTCAGGTGCCGTCGACGATGCGATCTTTCGCCATCATGGGATTATCCGCGGCGAGGATCTCGACCACATGCTCGACATGGCCGCCGCCTTCGCCTTCTGCAAACTACCGCGCGGCAACCGCGTCGCGGTGATCACCGGCTCCGGTGGTAGTGCCGTGTGGATGTCCGATATCCTGTCGGCGCACGGCCTCGAGTTGCCCGTGCTCGAGGAGGATTTGCAACAGCGGCTGATGGCCTTGCTGCCGTCCTACGCCTCCGCGCAGAACCCGGTCGACGGTACCGCCCAAGCAATCCACGAAGTCGGTTACGCCAAGCTCGTCGAGATCGTGCGTGAATCGCAGCGGATCGACACGATTCTATTAATCGGCTCGCTCGCCAACGAAGCGACCGCCACGCAACGCGCCGAAGAATTGGCGGCGGTCACCGGCGATACCGAGCAGCCGATCATCCTGTCGACCTACACGACGGCGACGCCCGGCGCGATGGCCGCTTTCGCTGAGGCCGGCATCCCCTGCTACACCTCGATGCCGAGCTGCGCGCGCGCCATCCGGGCATTGGTCGATTATGCCCGGTTTCAGGAACGGCGGCGCGGTCGGCAGCCGGTTGCCGAAACGCCGCCCGGCCTGCGCGAGGAGGTCGGACGCGCCCTCGCCGCCGTTGGCCCGGTGCTGACTGAGGACGACGCCAAGGCGCTGCTCGCGCCCTATGGCATTCGGCGTCCGCCGGAAGTGCTCGTGCACAGTGACGAGGAGGCGGTCGAAGCCGCCGACCGTATCGGCGGTCGGGTCGCGCTCAAAGTCCAATCACCGGAAATTACCCATAAGACCGAGGCCGGTGCGGTGGTGCTCGGCGTCTGGGGCGAGCTGCTCGTGAGCGCAGCTTATCGGCGGGTTGTGGCGAGCGCAGAGGGAGCCCACCCCGGCGCGACACTTCGCGGCGTGCTTGTGCAGGCGATGGCACCGCCGGGCGAGGAGATCATTCTCGGCATCACGCGTGATGCCACCTTCGGCCCGATGCTGATGGTCGGGCTCGGCGGCATCCATGTCGAAGTTTTGCGCGACGTCGTCTTTGCGCCGGTGCCGATCGCACCCGAGGAGGCGCTGTCGCTGCTCGGTGAGCTCAAGGGCGGGGTTCTCCTCGACGGGATGCGCGGCATGCCGCCCGCCGACCGCCGCTCCCTTGCCGAGCTGATGGCGAAACTGTCGCGTTTCGCTGCCGACCACGCCGACCAGATCGAGGAAATCGACCTCAACCCCGTCATCGTGCACCCTGAAGGCCAGGGCCTAAGCGTCGTCGATGCTCTGATCGTCAAACGGAACCCTGAGGAGATCCGGAAATGAGCGATATCGGTGTCAGCCAGGACGGCTTTGTCGCGACTGTCGAGATGCGCCGGCCTCCGCACAATTTCTTCGACAGCGAGCTCATCGCCGAGATCGGCAAGGCCTTCGAGCGGCTCGACGCCGAGGCGCAATGCCGGACGATCGTGCTTGCCGCCGAAGGCCGCTCGTTCTGCGCCGGCGCCGATTTTTCCAAGCGCATGGAGACCGGGACGGTCGCCGAGGGTAGCCGCAGCGGCGCCGGCCGACACCTCTACAAGGAGGCAATCCGGCTGTTCCGCACCCGGAAGCCGGTTATCGCCGCGGTGCAGGGTGCGGCTGTGGGTGGCGGGCTCGGTCTGGCCGTGGTCGCCGATTTCCGCGTCACCTGCGATGAAGCTCGCTTCAGCGCGAACTTCAATCGTCTCGGTTTTCATCCCGGTTTCGGCCTCACCGCAACCCTGCCTCGCCTTGTGGGCGCCCAGCAGGCGGCGCTGATGTTCTATACCGGCCGCCGCATTTCCGGCAGCGAAGCCGTCCGTATCGGGCTCGCCGATCTGCTGGTGCCGCTTGACGAGGTGCGCAGCGCCGCCCAGGCGTTGGCGCTCGAAATCGCGCAGTCCGCACCGCTCGCCGTCATGGCGACGCGCGAGACCGTGCGCCGCGGCCTCTGCGATGCGATCGAAGCCGCCACCGAGCGCGAGCTCGTCGAGCAAGACTGGCTGCGCCGGACCGACGACTTCAAGGAGGGCGTCAAGGCGATGGGCGAGCGCCGCCTCCCTGATTTCCAGGGCCGCTAGAAGCGGTTGAAGAGAACCGCGGCGGCGAAGCGCCAGCTCTGCAGCGGGTCCGGGACCGTCACGGTTCCGTCGAACGGATCGTAGCCGGCTCGGCACAGTCGCCTCAGGTAGCGCGCCGCGACGATGGCCGGCAACAACGCGGGGATGGCCCGGCGCGGTGGAGCAGGGCGCAGTGCCCGCGCCAAGGCGAGGTGGCGCGAGGCCGCCGCCGCTATCTCGGCCGGACCGAGACATCGGTCAACACGCGCGTGATAGGGCATTGCGCGCAGCTGGCCGGCCAAGGCATAGGCGATGCCCACGTGGAACGCCGCTTGATGGGCTATCGGCTCACCCACGCCGAGCAATTCGAGGGCGAGATAGGTCAGCCGGGCCGAACTCGCTTCGGCATAGTCTTCGAGGTCGGGTAAACTCTTCGATGCCTCGGCGACGAGGTCGTCATCGCGCGCGTCGATCAGCCTCTCGAAATGCTCTCGGGCCAGCGCGTGCTCATGGATGGCGGCGGTCAATGCTTCGACGACGATGTGGCGTCGAACGGGTCCACCTTCGTAAGCGGCGGCTACGGTCTCGCGCCACCATTCGAGGCGCATTCGGCCGAGGGTCGGCTCGGTGACTCTCTCGCGGACCCTTGCAATCTCGTAGTTGAAGGCGTAGAGCGCGAAGAGTGCCTCGCGATGCGTGGCCGGTGCAAACAAAACCGTTTGAAACCGGTCGCGGTCGTGGCGCCGCACCAGCGCCGCGACCGGCGACAGGCGATCCGTCCTGGCGGAACGTCGGTCCCGGGCCGGCGTTTTTCCACCGATCACTTTCACATAACCTGGGATGGTCGCCATGGCTTTCGAACTGCCGCCCCTACCCTACCCGAAGAACGCGCTCGAGCCGCACATCTCCGAGCGCACGATGGACTTCCATCACGGCAGGCACCATCAGGCGTACGTCACGAACCTCAACAACCTCGTCAAGGGCTCCCCGATGGAGAGCCAGTCGCTCGAAGACCTGATCAAGGCGAGCTACCGGGATACGTCAAAGACGGGCGTGTTCAACAACGCCGCGCAGGTGTGGAACCACACCTTTTTCTGGAACTCGATGAAGCCCAGCGGCGGAGGCTCGCCGAGCGGTGATGTCGCGGCGGCGATCACGCGCGATTGCGGCGGCCTCGACAAGTTCAAAGAGCTGTTCAAGGCGGCGGCCGTCGGCCAGTTCGGCAGCGGTTGGGCGTGGCTCGTCAGCGACGGCGGGAAGCTTAAGATCACCGCTACACCGAACGCTGTCGATCCGCTGGCCGAAGGCCAGACGGCTCTGCTCACCTGCGATGTGTGGGAGCACGCTTACTATCTCGACTACCAAAACCGTCGGCCGGACTTCGTCCAGACTTTCCTCGACCACTTGATCAACTGGGACTTCGTCGCCCAGAATTTGCGCAAGGCCGGCTAACCTGCCTGCTGATTCTGAGAAAGGCTCCGCCTCGACGGGGCCTCTCTCAGAGATGCACTCCCAGGTCCAGTAGAACCGAAGTGTATTGCTGATAGGTCATGCCAATTGCCTGAGCACGGGCGAGGCGGGCGAGCGCGATCTCTCGTGGTGGCGTTCGCCATGCCCGCGCATGAGCCTTGCGCCAACAGAAGGCGCGCCAGTCGGCTCCGGGATCGAGCGGGGGGCCGCCGTTATGCCCGACGCCTGGCGAGGCGAAGGCACCGCCCCGTCGTCGCGCGGCATCGTCCGCACCCAATCGCGTCACGTAGGGTTCTTACCAGTGCCAGACCTGGTCGTGCGCGTTGCATAAATCAGCAACCGCATCGCGGCTGATGGGCTTGACGCCCGGAACCATATCGCCGGGATGGAGTCCCCGCTCCGCCGCGTCCTCGGCGACGTAATGAACCTCCACTCCTTTGTCGATCAGATTAGCCGTGTCGCTGGCCAACCTCGGCGGCTGCATCTGCTCCCAACCGCCGAACGACAGCCCCGAGCAATCCTGCGACGTGACGCAATGATTGATCGCGTTACCACGGACAAGCACGGTGAAGTCTCCGCCGGCACCCTTCATGATCGTGGTGAGCCAGAGGATGGTATCGTCTTGCTCCTCGATCGTGCCTCGATAGGCGGCCTCGATGATGTTGAGGATCTTCATTGCGGGTCCCTTACCGTGTTCCGATCACCAGGGTGTTGTCCGATTCCTGCGCCATCTTCAGCAAATCTGCTGGTGAGCCGCGTCGGACCCCCGGGATCGCCTGGTCGGCGCCGCGCTCATCAACGCACATGCCGCAGTTGACCCAGTCGAACTTCGTCCCCGTCTGCTCCGCCGTCGCCATCATCGCGGCGATCAGGTCCTTCGTCAGCATATGGCTCTCTTCTTGCGCGTTGCGGCCATGCGCCGGGTTCGGATGCGCCTTTTGCAACGCAAACGGCAAGTAGACGGCGCCTTCGTATGCGAACACATTGATATTGTGGCCGCGACGGACGGCGATGTCCAATAGCCGCATCAGCGTCGTCGACCGGGCGGTCTCAAAGGGCGGGTCCATCACCGCGAAGGTGAGGGTCTTGGTCTCTGACATCGGAAATTCCCTCGCTGCTCAGTGCCAGATCATTTTGGCGCCGCCTGCCATGCCGTCGATCACGACGTCGAGCGCAGCGGCCCTCACTCCCTGAACCAGTGAATCCACTGCGATGCCTCGCTCCCGCAACGAGAAGTCATCTGCCAGTATTGTCACCCCGGTCTGCGCGAGCGATGTCAGCGCGGCGGAGTGAATGCAGGGCCGCGCTGGCAGCACCCCATTTTGCACCAGGAAAACCGTAACCTCATGACCGCCCTCTACCAGCTTGCGCGAAAGATCGTGGACGAAGCCGGTATCAGGAGAATCGAAGGGATCGCGGGACTCGATCAACAGATAATGACTCACGAAACCTCCTTTTATTTTACGCGCCGGACAACGCCGTCAACAGCGGATCACGCGGATAGTCGCAGAGCGACGTGCGTCACCAGTCATCGTCGTGTGCAGCAATCACGGCGGCAACAGCGCCGCGGCAACGCGGCGGTCCTCGGCGACCAGCACGTTGTAGGTGCGGCATGCCGCACCGGTGTCCATCGGCTCGAGTACGATCCCAGCGGCTCGAGATGCGCTGCGTAGCTCGCGGGGGATCGCGCCCATCGTGCGGCCGAGGCCGAGCAGTAGAATTTGCACCCCGCCATGCTCGACGACCGGCGTCAGGCTCTCCCAGGTGACTGCAACAGTACCCGTCGCCTCCCACGGCAGCGTGCGATCAGGAAACACTAGAACAGCCCCGCGGTACACCACGCCCGTCACCCGAAAGCCGCTCCTCCCATAGCGCTCGATGACCTGGCGGTCGGCGGGGACGAGCGGGGTCAGTTCCATTGCAGGCTCTGCGCACGATCACGGGGTTCCGGGGGCGCCGGCTTTCGCGCCTTCAGCCGAACGAGCAATCGCCGCGCGGTTGGGCTGCACGTAATACAGGACGGGGGCGGCGATAAAGAGCGAGGAATAGGTGCCGATGACTATGCCCCACAGCATCGCGATGCTGAACCCGCGCAATACCTGGCCACCGAGAAACAGCAGCGATAGAACAGCAAGTGCCACTGTGCTTACGGTCAGAAACGTCCGCGACAATGTCTCGTTGAGCGCGAGGTTGATCAGATCGCGGAACGGCATTGTTCGATATTTCCGCATCGATTCGCGCACGCGATCGTAGATCACCACCGTGTCATTTACCGAATAACCGGCGACCGTCAGGATCGCAGCCAATGTCGTAAGATTAAACTCGAGCTGAAGCAGCGCAAACAGCCCTACGGTAGTGACCACGTCATGCAAGGTGGAGATCATCCCGCCGACGCCAAATGGCCACTCGAAACGGAACCAAATGTAGGCGGCAATCGCAAGCAACGCGAGGACGGTGGCAATCACGCCGGCGCGAATCAGTTCGCTGCCGACACTTGGACCGACCACTTCGATCCGGCGGTACTCAATCCCCGGGCCGAGCGCCTGGCGCGCCACCTGCATCACCTTTTCCTGCGCCGCGTCACCGCCGGGCTGACGCGGCAGCCGGATCAGCACATCGGTCGGTGGGCCGAAACCTTGAAGAGAGGCATCGCCAATGTGTAACGCGTCGAGCTTTTGCCGCATATCGGCAAGATCAGCCGGGCCCGTCGTAGACCGCACCTCGATCAAGGTCCCGCCGACGAAGTCGATGCCGTAATTGAGCCCGACGATCAAAAACAGCACGATCGACGACAGGGTCAGCAGCAATGACAAAGCAAACCCGATCTTGTGCCACGCCATGAAGTCGATGTTTGGCGTTCGCCGGATGACGATCAGCGGTTTCATCTCAGCCCCGGTGTCGCAGGATGGCGGCCGGTCAAATTGGGATCGCCTTGGGATGCCATTGACGCAGCCAACCGACAATCAGCAACCGGGTCACTAGGATTGCTGAAAAAAGAGAGGTCAAAACCCCGATGCTGAGGGTCACCGCGAACCCTTTGACCGGCCCGGACCCGAGCCAGAACATCAAGAAACCGGCGACCAAGGTCGTCACATGGCTGTCGAGGATAGTACCGAAGGCACGCTTGAAACCAGCGTCGAGGGCCGAGAGCATCGTCCGTCCGGCTCTCACCTCCTCGCGGATGCGCTCATAGATCAAGACATTGGCGTCGACCGCCATACCCATCGTCAGCGCGATCCCGGCGATGCCCGGTAGGGTGAGGGTGGCGCCGAGCAGCGACAGACTAGCCAGCATCAGGCACAGATTAAAGAGCAGTGCGATGTCAGCAAATATACCAAAAAGTCCATAGAACAGGATCATGAAGACGACAACCAGCACCACCCCGACGATGCAGGCGACAGCACCGGCATGAATTGAATCGGCTCCCAGATCCGGTCCGACGGTGCGCTCCTCGAGGATCGTGATCGGCGCCGGTAGCGCGCCGGCGCGCAGCAGCAGGGCAAGATCGCTCGCCGATTGGACGGTGAAGCTGCCGGAGATGATCCCGCTGCCGCCGAGGATCGGCTCACGGATAACGGGTGCGCTGATCACCTTATTGTCGAGCACGATGGCAAAAGGCCTTCCGACGTTGTCTCGCGTGGCGTCACCAAAGCGTTTGGCGCCGACGGAGTCGAATCGGAAGCTGACGACGGGCTCATTGTTCTGAAAGGTCGGCTGCGCGTCGACCAGTGTGTCGCCGCCGACCATCACACGCTTGCGCACGACGTAAGCTGGCGGCCCGACATGCCCGGCCCGCCCCTCCTCCGCCGGCAGGATCATGTCGGCGGGCGGCAGTCGGCCGCGGCGCGCGTCCTCGACCGAGACGCTGGTGTCGACCAGCTGAAAGGTCAGCTTTGCGGTACGACCGAGAAGCGCCTTGACGTGCTCGGGGTTGTCGACCCCGGGCAACTGGACGAGGATGCGGTCTGACCCCTCCCGTTGGATTGTCGGTTCCTTGGTTCCGGTCTCGTCGATGCGACGCCGAATGATCTCGATCGACTGATCGACCGCCTGGCGACGCCGCGATTCGGTCGCAACCGTGCTGAATCGCATTGCCCCTGCCCCGCCACTGGCGATCTCGATCGTGAGGTCCGGATCGATCTTGCGCAGGGCTTGACGAGCATCGTCGATTCGATCGGGCTCGCGGATCGTGAAGGTGATCGCATCGCCCTCGACCTCGAGACCCGTGTAACCGATATTGGCGTCGCGCAGCGCATTGCGCACATTGTCGATCATTGAGTTGAGCCGTTCGTGCTGCGCCGCGGCGACATCGACCTGGAGCAAAAGATAAGATCCGCCGCGCAGATCGAGCCCGAGCGCCACTTGCTTGTGCGGCACAAAATTCGGCAGCCCGGCGAGCGAGGAGGGGCTAAACAAGTTCGGCAGCGACAGCAGCACGCCGAGCGCGCAGACAGCGCAGATCAGGACAACCTTCCAACTTGCGAAATAAAGCATGCCATCGACTTCCAGCTAGCCAATGCCCCCCGAGCGGGGTCATCCCCCTCGCTCTACTCCTTTGTCTCCGCCTTCACCCGAGTCTCTTCGCGTTGTCTGGCAGCTTCGCGCGTCGCGCCCGGATCAGGCTTGGCTAGCACCGTAGTAATGGTGCTACGGACAACCCGAACCCGAACGCCATCGGCGATATCGACAGTGACTTCCTCCGGATTGTCCGCCCGGGCAACCGTGCCGATGATGCCGCCGCCGGTGACGACCCGGTCGCCGCGTCGTAGTGCTTCAAGCATCGCCTTTTGATCTTTTGCTTTGCGCTGCTGGGGCCGGATCAACAAAAAGTAGAAGACGACAAAAATCAGGACCAGGGGCAGGAATTGGACTAGCGCCTGGCTGTCGAGAAAGCCCGTACCCTGAGCATAGGCGGTGGAGATTAGCATCGGCATCGAGCCTCGAGGTCATGCGCCACATCGACCCAGAAGAGCAGCGCCGCCGCCAGCCCCAGGGATCGGCGGCCGCACGACTCGAAATTGGTACGCGATGCCCGGATAAAGAGCAATGGCCGGGGCTTTCCCGCGCTAACCGGGGCGAGAGTTCTCCCTCCCGGCCGCGGCCGGCAACGGTGCCAAAAATTCACCCGGGTCGACCGCGCGATTCCCCCGGCGCAGCTCGAAATGCAGCTGCGGCTCGCGGACATTGCCGGTCGAGCCGACTCGGGCAATGACCTGGCCGCGGGCAACCTTGTCGCCGCGCTTGACCAGAATCAAGTCGCAGTGGGCGTAGGCGGAGATCCAACCGTTCGGATGTTTGACAAGGATGAGATTGCCGTACCCTCGCAGCTCGTTTCCCGTATAGGCGACCACGCCAGCGTCTGCCGCCTCGATGGCGGCACCGCGCGGCGCGGCAATGTTGATGCCGTCATTATGGGTGCCGTCATCTCCCGAGCCGTAACCCGCGAGCACATGGCCGCGAACCGGCCATTGAAAGGTGCCGCCGCTATGTACCGGCGCGGGTGTTATTGCAGCGGGCTCGGGCAGAGTGCCACTGGGGGCCGGCGGCGCGGCAGGGGTTTTTACTTCGGGTCGCACAGGCTGAGGCGCCGCGGCTGACGCGGCCGGGGCCTCGGCAGCAACAGGCGGCTTCTCCGGCGAAGCGGGCGGTGGACGGTCCAGCGCGGTGGCCTCGACCCGGGCGGATGCAGCTGCCGCCGCGGGTGGCGGCGGAGGCAGCGCCGCCAACGACACCGACGGCGGTGCGGCGGCTGGCTGACCGGTCCGAGGAATAGTCAAGGTGCTGCCGACCTCGATGCGATAGGGCGGAAAGAGGTGATTCGCCTCGGCGATGATCCGCATCGGGACGTGATAGTCATGAGCGATCCCGGACAATGTCTGGCCGGGGCGCACCTTAACCCGCTCCGGCTCCAGCGGGGCCGATGCTTCGCCGCTGATCACCGGTGCTGGCCCATCAGGCCGCAGGGCGCAAGCCGAAACTATCAACGCGAGGGCGGCAGCCCACGCCCCGTAGGCGCCTTCGCATGTTCCAACCTTGATTTTCCGCATGTCTCCCCCTGCACGCCCCCCGACGCGCAAGAACCACTATTCGGTACGTTACGCCAGAATCATGTCAAGTCCTAGCCAGCGCTTCGCCGCGGAAGTCCTGCGACCAGCGGGACGAAACGAACGAGACCGAGATCCTCGGTCGAAAATCCGTCATCTTTGCGGCGGACGCGCAGGAGCTGCTGATCGCGGTGATCCTCGCCGACCGGCGCAACCAAGATCCCGTCCAACGCGAGCCCGTCGACGAGAGCTTTCGGAACGTCCGCCGACGCGGCGGTGACGATGACCCGGTCGTAGGGCGCCTGCTCCGGCCAGCCCTTTGTCCCGTCGCCAAACCGGCAAACGATGTTGCGCAGGCGCAGCTCCGCGAATCGGCGTTCGGCATCGCGCAGCAAATCGCGGTGGCGCTCGATCGAGAACACCCGCCGGCAAAGCCGCGCGAGTATGGCGGTCTGGTAGCCCGATCCGGTGCCGATCTCGATGACCCGGTGCCGTTCGGCGACCTCCAGTTTCTCGGTCATCAGCGCCACTACATAGGGCTGGCTGACAGTTTGACCCTGGCCGATCGGCAAGGCCACATTCTCATAGGCACGATCCTCGAAGGACGGCGGCACGAATTTTTCGCGCGGTGTCCTCTCGATCGCGCCGAGCACTCGCGCGTCGCCGATCCCGGCCCGGCGCAACTCCATCAACAGCCGTAGCTTCTTCGCGATCAGCCCGGGTTCGGCGAAACCCGGTCCGGACGGAGCCACAGTCACACTTTCAGCCATCGGGTGCGATGACCTCCTGCCCTCCCATGTATGGCTGCAACGCCGGCGGCAACGCGACGGTGCCGTTGTGCCGCTGGAAGTTCTCCAGTATCGCGATCAAGGTGCGGCCGATGGCGAGACCCGACCCGTTGAGGGTGTGCACCGGCGCCGTTCCTCGCCCTTCGGCGGGGCGGTACCGCGCCTTCATCCGCTGGGCCTGAAAGGCGCCGCAATTCGAACAGCTGGAAATCTCGCGATAGGTGTCTTGCCCCGGCAGCCAGACCTCCAAATCGTATGTCTTCTGCGCGGCAAAGCCCATATCACCGGTGGACAGCAGCACCACGCGATAGGCAAGCCCGAGCCGCCTCAGCACCTCCTCGGCGCAGGCGGTCATGCGCTCGTGCTCGGCCGCCGATTCTTCCGGTCGGGTGATCGAGACGAGCTCGACTTTTTCGAATTGGTGCTGGCGGATCATGCCCCGCGTATCCTTGCCGGCAGCACCAGCCTCCGAGCGAAAGCACGGCGTCCAGGCGGTGTAGCGCAGCGGCAGAAGGGGCTCGTCCAAGACTTCGCCGGCGACGAGGTTGGCAAGCGGCACCTCGGCGGTCGGCACCAGATAGCGGCCGTCGGTGGTGCGGAACAGATCCTCTTCGAGCTTGGGCAGCTGACCGGTCCCGAACACGGCGTCCTTGCGGACGAGCAACGGCGGCGAGACCTCGAGATAGCCGAACTCGCTGGTATGGAGATCGAGCATGAATTGGCCCAGCGCCCGCTCCAGCCGGGCCAATGCCCCCCGCAGCACGACAAAGCGCGACCCGGACATCCTGCCCGCCCGGGCGAAATCCATCAGCCCGAGCCGCTCCCCGATCGCCTCGTGCGCCAGTGCCGGAAAATCGAAATGCGGCTTTTCGCCGTGATACCGCAAGACCCGATTCGCGTTCTCGTCGGCACCGTCCGGCACCTCTTCGGCCGGCAAATTCGGCAACTCGGCCAGAATCCCATCGATCTCCGTGCGGAGACGGGTGGCCTCGGCAGCTGAGTCGGTCTCAGTTTCCCTATCCTCGAGGTTTTGCCGCAGCAATGGCGCAACGTCTTCTCCGCGTTGCTTGGCTGCTCCGATTGCGCGGGAAGCGCGATTGCGCCGTGCCTGGGCTTCCTGGGCACGAGTCTCGGCGGCGCGCCAATCGCGGTCGAGTGCCAAGATGTCCTCGGCACGCGGCGAAAGACCGCGGCGCATGAGACCGCGGTCGAATTCGCCCGGGTGCTCCCGGATCCATCTGAGATCGTGCATATCAGCGCGGGATATAAAGAGCCAGTTTAGTCGCGTCTATCGGCCCGCAATATCAACTGCCAGGGGCGGGCTTGGCCTTGCCGGTCAGCTCGGCCTCCTCTTCGGCCTCGCGCCGAGCCCGAGCCTTCTCGACCATGCGGCACGATATGATCGAGGCCTCGAACAGGATGATCAGCGGGATGGCGAGGCTCGTTTGGCTGACGACGTCGGGGGGCGTCAGCACCGCCGCCACGACAAACATGATGACGATCGCGTAGCGGCGTTTCGAGGCAAGGCCGGCGGAGGTGACCAGCCCGACCCGCGCCATCAGGGTAAGGAGCACTGGCAACTGAAAGGCGATGCCAAAACCCAAGAGCAAGGTCATCACCAGCGACAAGTACTCGTTGACCTTAGCCTCGAGGACGATCGGCAACCCGCCGTCGATCCCGGTTGGCGATTCGAAGCTGACGAAAAAGCGCCATGCGACCGGGATCACGACGAAATACGCAAGCGCCCCGCCCAACGCAAACAGCACCGGCGTGGCGAAGAGATAAGGATAAAATGCCCGCCGCTCGTTCTTGTAGAGCCCGGGAGCGACAAATTTCCAGATCTGGCTCGCCACGATCGGAAACGCGAGACAGATCGCCGCCCAGAACGACACCTTGACGTAGGTAAAGAAGGCCTCGGTCAGACCCGTGTAGATCAGATGCCGCCCCTCCTGTCCCTCGAAGATGTCGGCGAGAGGGCGGACCAGAAACCCGTAGATCTGCTCCTTGAACTGATAGCAGATCAGGAAGCCGACCAGGATGGCGCCGATCGACCACATCAGCCGGTTGCGCAGCTCGATCAAGTGATCGAGGAGCGGCATCCTGCCCTCTTCGAGCTCGTCCTCCGTATCGTCGGCCACGCTGGAACCCTACGGCTTGGGCGGATCGGGATCGGGACTACCGCCGCCCGCGGGTGCGATCGCAGGGGGCTCGGCTTCGGTCGGTTCGGGGGCGGTAGGCACGTCGTGATCCGCAACGGGCAGCGCCGGGTTAGAGAAATTCGGCAGCTCGGGAGGCTTCAGGCTTTCAGCGAGGCTTCCGGTGGGGTCGACGGTCTCGCGAAACTCCTTGTCGAGATTGATCTCGCTCGCTTTTTTGAGCTCTTCGCGCATCTCGTCGAGCTCGGCCTCGCGGACCATCTGCTCGACGCTGCTCTGAAACTCGCGCGACAAGGTGCGCGCCTTGCGCACCCAAAAGCCGGCAACGCGCAGGGCTTTGGGCAGGTCCTTCGGTCCGATGACAACGAGGGCCACCATCCCGATCAGCATGATTTCCGACCAGCCGAGGTCAAGCAGCATCGGGATCGGGCCTCACAAGGTCGCGGTTCGATAGCAAGAGCAATCCCCAGCGGCCGATGATGTCAGATGCAGCCCATATGGGCAACGCCGGGTGGCCGCGCCAGCCGGCTGCCGCCCGGCTTGTTTCCCCTGCCATCAGGGAGGAAATCGATTTCGCCACCCAAAATTCCGCGCTCCTTATATAAAAATCCCATGAAATCAAGGGCTTGGGCTAGATCTCCCAGACCGGCCGGCAGCGGTATTTGCGATGCCAAAACCGGGTCGGCAGCGGTATTGGCAGCGGAATTCGGCGCTTCGCATCATATACCCTTTTTAATAATTGATATTATCACATTATCTCCCTTGGAAGGCAAGCCAGGCCTTCGCAAGGGCGCCGACAGCTCAGATCTTGAAGCCGAGTGCTGTCAGCGCGTCTCGCGTCGCCGGGTCTTCGAGCACGGCGCGAAAGCGCTGCACCGCCGGGCGGGCGAGGCGCGCCTTGGGCACGATGAAATCGTAGTGCTCATCCTGTGCCGGAATGAAGCCGAGCCCGTATTGCCGGGCGATGGTCTCGATCGCGATCCCCCAATCGGCGCGGTTTTGCGCGACGGCGACACCGACGGCGTTGTGCGACTTCGGCTGCGACCAGTAACCCGGCGGCTTCGCACCTCCGAGCAGGCGATCGGTCAGGATGCGGGTGCCGCTGCCGGCGTTGCGGTTGACCATCAGGCAATCCGGCCCGGCAATTGCCCCGCCGATGGCGTCCTCGAGGGACCGCCCCTCGAAACGCGGGTCGCCCTTGCGGTAGACGATCCCCTGCAGGCGGCGATAGCCGGAGACGAGCTCAAGCGCCGGGGTCAGAAACGGGCGATTGTACTCGCCGGTCTCCGGATCCATCAAATGGATCGCGGCGATGTCGCACTCGCGCCGCCTGGCGGCCGCGAGCCCGCCGGTGCTCCCGACATTGAGCGACTTGATCGAGATCCCTTCGGCTTGCAGCCGGCCGATCAGCACGTCGAGCCCGACGCAGTGGCTGCCGATGACGACGAGATCGGCGAGCTGCGCCCGGCCGATCAACTGCACCTCGACCGGCGTGCCGGCGGGCACGCTCTCGACATGCTGGCCGATCGCGATGAACCCGTCGGCCTGGCTGAAGGCGGTGACCGCACCCGAGCCCTTGGAGTTGGGATAGGCGGCGAGCGGCCCGTCACCCTCGCCGCGCACCAGCGACACCATCAGATATTCGGTGCGGCCGCGCTCCGCGGCGATGCGCATCGGCAATATTGCCGCCCGCCGTTCGGCCTGTTCCGCCGGCAACCCGGCGAAGGCGCGGATCACCGGGGCGACGAACTCGTGGAAGGTGAAGATCGCCGAGGTCGGGAACCCGGGAGGATCACGATCGGTTTGCCGCCGGTGACCGCCAGGCAGAGCGGCTTGCCCGGCTTCAACGCGACGCCGTGAACGACGATGCCGGGGTCATCGAACGAGGCGATCGCGCGGTAGCAGAGATCGCCGGCACCCTTCGATGTGCCGCCCGAAAGCACCACCATGTCGCATCCGGCAAGCCCTTCGTCGACGAGGTACCGCAACGCGATCTCGTCGTCGGGTCCGATGCCGAGCGGCTGCGCGGTGCCGCCGGCTTCCTCGACGGCGGCGGCAAGGATCGCGGCGTTCGAATTGTAGACTGCCCCGGGGCGGATCGGCTCGCCCGGTGCGACGATCTCGTCGCCGGTCGAGATAATGGCCACAAGCGGCCGCCGCCAGACCTCGACGGCGGCGCAACCGACCGCCGCCAGCATGCCGATCTCGCGCGAGGTCAAGACCTGGCCCCAGCGCAACACGGTCTCGCCGCGCGCCAGGTCGCCGCCGGCAAAGGCGATGAATTGCCCGGCCGCCGCCGCCCGGCATACCTCGATCACCGTAGCGCCGGCGTCATCCCGCGTTTCGGTGTGCTCGACCATGATGACGGCGTCGGCCCCGCGCGGCACCATCCCGCCGGTCGCGATCAACGTCGCAGTGCCGGGTGCCACAGTGAGCTGCGGCACCGTGCCGGGGGTGAGGATCTCGCCGTTCAACGCCAGCGCTTTCGGTGCGCGTTCGCTGGCGCCCACCGTATCGTCGGCACGCACCGCGAACCCGTCGACGCTCGATCGATCGAAACCGGGAACATCGACATCGGCGATGACCGCACGCGCCAATACGCGGCCGAGCGCCCGCGACAGCGGCACGGTCTCCGCACCGAGCGGGTGCCGATTGATATGCCGGTGAAACCGCGCCGCGGCCACCTCACGGTCGACAACGTCGAGAAACTGCTCCTGGCGAGCGAGGCTCCGCAGAGCCGTCGGAATGTCGTTCATGGCTGCACCGTGCCGTCGCCTCAGCTTCCCCATATAGGTAGACGGTCACCCGTGCACCTCGCGCATGGCCTTCGCCTCCTTCCGGGACGATTACAAGGCCATCCGCGCCGACCGCAGCCAATCAGCCCAGTCTCGGCGAGAGAGGGCGCCGGTCGCGAAATCCTCCTTCATGTGATAATGTCGTTTATCGTATTAGGAGAGAAGATGATTCCCGCTCGCTTTGTTGTCGAGTATCCCCAACGGTGTTTGGATCTGATCGAAGCGCTGGAGCCGACCGCTCGCAAGCGCGAGATCGTGGGGTCTTTCTCACTCTTGGTTGCGGCAGCGGTGTTCCTAATCCCCTACGAGCGTATGGGATCGCAAAAACACCCGCTGCATAAGCCGGCGCGGGATGTCGATCTGTTCCGCGCACTCAAGTCTCTTCGAAAGAAACCGTTCATCACGGCCCCATTCTGGAACGGGGCGCCGCCCAAGGCTTGGCGCTTTGCGCGCGTCATGACCAATGCAAACGATACTGCGGGGTGGGTGGATGAGGAGGGACATCATCCTATGACAGCGCAGGCTACGAATTCGGTACAGGATCGCAGCGCAGACGACGTATTACGGGTCATACGAAACGCGCTTGCTCACGGGAATATAGTATATCTTAACGAGAGCGGCTTTGAGGAGCGCGGCACAGAGCTTCAATTTCTAGGCTTTTTATCTCGCTATGAAGAAAATGAGGAGCAGAAAGCAAAAGCCGAGACATATCGGTTAGTTACGACGACTGAGGATGAATTTTTGCGCTTCGTGAAGCTCTGGGCCAAATGGGTTTCTCGATTTCAGGGCGACAACCTACTTTCGGAGGCCGCATGACGGCTCTGATTTTCTCTGCCAATTTTTCGGTCCCGGCCATTGTTGCCGCCGCTGGCGACCGCGCGGGCATGCGTTTCCTCGAATTCTTCACGGCCAATATCCGCAACCCTCACACCCGCCGGGCCTATGCCCGTGCCGCGGAGGAATTCCTGACCTCGAGCGCTAGCGCCGGCCTGCCGTCGATCGCCGCCGTCCAGCCGGTACACGTCGCTACGTGGATCGAAGCCGGCACGCGCGAGCTCGCGGCGCCGAGCGTTAAGCAACGGCTCGCGGCGATCCGTCATTTGTTCGATTGGCTCGTCGCCGGCCAGGCCGGCGCGGGCATCGCAACCAAGCTCGGCAACCACAGTTTCCGGGCGACGGGGATCACGGCCTATCTCAAGAACGGCGGGACGCTGGAAAAAGCCGCGGCGAATGGCGAACCATGCTTCAACCCGCACTCTACGATCGCCGGCTAGATGACGTTAGCCGCGATGAGGTCGAACGGATCGTGATTTGAGAACTCAAAGGGTGGAATTCAGCAGTGCGAAAAAAGGATTTCAGGTGAGTGACAATCTTCGCCGACCGAAGATTCGCCAATGCATATATTGTCTAGGTGAATTTCCGCGCGCGCAAATAACTGATGATCATATCATTGCAGGCTCGTGGTACCCCGCGACGACCCCCTCGACCGTACAGCGCTGGACGGCGCCAGCTTGTTTGGATTGCAACAATCACTTCAGCTCAATCGAGCGGTACGTTCATACTCGGCTTGCGTTTTGCGTTGACCCGACATATCCGGCCGCGGCGGGGATGTGGGACAACGCCAAGCGCTCTATAGACCCAAAGCAGGCACATGGCGATCGGGATCGAAAGCAGCGTGCCCTCCAGCGTCGAGCGTTTCAGCGTGATATGACCGAGCTTCAGCAGCTTCCTCCTCACACACTGCCGTTCTCAATCACAAACTTCGAGAAAGGTTCTCGATGTGGCATCAACATAGACGCTAATAAAATCAACCCCCTGGTCGAGAAGTGGGCGCGCGGTATCCACTATCGCATTCACGGACGATCCGTGAGTCCGGCTGGTGAAATAACGCTGATCCACATTCATGAAGAAGATGCTGCTACTGCGTTCGGCTGTTTTTGGGCGCAGAGAGAATGCTTGGACGCCGGATCAGGCATCCAGGTCACCTATTTGACTACGAATGACCGATCGAAGCGAGCCGACGTCTACCTCTTTAGGATTTGGGATCAGTTTGAGGTGTTCGCGTCAGTAGATGACAAGATCATTATTGATCATGTTGGAAACTGATCGGCTGCTGCTGCTACTCTACGCAATACACCGGGTTATCACGTAGAGCGCCGCTCCAATCCGGGATCGCGGAACCCTTGCGGCGGCCGCCGTGTTCCTAGAATCAAGAGAGCAGTTTCCGCGACCGTGTGGAAGTGTGGCCCCTCAACCGCGCCACGCTGTGCTCTCAAGCCCGAAAGCGCCACGCTCCCCCCCGACGTGGCGCTTTCTCTTTCCCCTTGGATGTCGAGCCAGTCGTCCGCATAGAATCGAGACCTTGCGCACCTACCCGCCGTGACGAGGAGGAACGGAATGGCCCGCCGCACCCCGCCCCGCAAAGTCACCTATTTCGAACCGGTCCCACCACACCTCGCGCGCAACACCATCATCGAGTTCGACGTTCGAGGTCGGCCGCCGCTTCCGCTGCACGATGCGCGTCGATTGCAGCCAGCTCGACGCCAGCGCGGTGATCCGGCCGGTGCGGGGCGAGTGGCACCCGCGTATGCCCGAGCGCCTTGACGAAGACGAACTTGCGGACTGGCAGGCTGGCCGCAATGCGGTCTACCAGCTCGCCGCACTGACAATCGGCGCGCGACTAGCGGTCGCCGACGCATAATTCGAGATTCTGGAAATCAGCGGCGGTAAATTACATAATCCGGGCCGATGAAGTCGAAGTTCCATACCCCCGCGCCTCGTGCTTGTATCCGATTTGTTCATGGCAGATAAAGATCAAAAACCTGAGTTTGATATAGAGTCCTTTTGGCATGAGACGGATAAAGCGAAAACTCGTCTTGCCTCTTCAATAGGCAGATTCACTATAGAATTTGTACGTGTGGAGCGATGGGCGTTCTGGGCAGTCGCCGTCTTCATAGAATTAGACAATCGAAAGATACAAGACCTTCTTTTCTCTTCAATACGGAGCTTAACCACACGCCTTGAAATTCTTGAATGCCTCGTGAACGGCATGACCATGCAACAAGCCATCCGTGAGACATTGAGAGAATGCATCAGAGAGATGCGCGACTTGAATGCGTACCGGACATGGCTTCTGCACGATGCTTGGGGAGGCTGGGAGCAATACCACGACAAATGGCAAAAACTCCGCCCGACAAATAAAAAGTTCCGTTACCAAGCGCGAGTATTTTCGGTCGCCGAAATTGATGAGAACACCAAGAAGTGCATATCGCTGACAGTAAAGCTCAGTCAGGCGATGAGCCAGTATGCAGGTGAGCGCACCGCACGGCAGCAAACGTCGGACGAAAAACCCTGATGGTCGGCCTCAAAGAATTCCGACAGGCCGAGGCATGGCGCTCGGTGGATCGGGTGCGGCATCCTCGTATATGGTGGGGTTGGAGAACTACACCGGCTGAGACATGTGCAGGCACCCCACGGCAAGCGCCGCCGCGATACGCAAAATATCAAGCTGAACAATTTCCGCGCCTTTGGAAAAGTGAAAACCGGGTTGCGCGAGGTGTGTTTCACTGTTTTTGAGGGTACGCGGGGCGGGCCGGATTACTTGCCGCGCCTGCCTGTGCCGGTCACTCGCGCCGCCTAGACCTAGATGTTGTGCCGGTCGGCTCGGTGAAGGAGCTGCGGCATTTCCCATAACACCCGTTCTGCGACTCCGCCGCCCGTCGCTCTACATATTGCGTTTCGCGGGTCCATGCGACCGCGCAAAAAGTCTGATAACTGCGCATTACGGAAAGCCTGGCAAAATCGCTGTGAAATGCTCGTGACGGCGGGAAAGTGAAACACGGCGCGGGCGCGTTTCGACTTGCGGAGCAGATCGGCCTGGCGCTGCAATAGACTTCGCCAGCTGCGCCGTTGCTCGCCGCCTGCGCGCCACAAGATATTCGTCAAGGCGCGCCGGCCTGCGGTGTCACGATGACGAGTTCCGAGAACGCCGCGAAATCGGCGGTGTTGAACGTGCAGATTCTCTGAATACCGTTGGCCCGCATGTCGCGTCGATCTGCAAGTCGAACACGTCGCCGCCGGTCACTGGATGACCGCGCAGCAAGTCCAGCCATACGTCAACCGCGCCGGGAACCGGCAGCACAAGTAGAAACCCAAGCAGGCCGGAAATCGCGGCCACTGCATCGGCGGCCGGGAGCGGCTTCGAAACGCGCCGGCTATTGGTCACGATGGAATAGAACTCGCAGAGTATCTGCGAGTTCACGAAAAGAGTTGTGGACGCCTCGCGTGCGCCTTCAAGCAAGGCCCGCGCGGCTTCATGCTGCGGAGCGTCGGCGTCGAGCGCATCGACCAAAACGTTGGTGTCCACGATCCCCGGCTCAATTGACATCGCTGTAAAGGTCTCGACGTTGAAGGGCGCCGGCGCCGCCGAGATGCCAGACCGGCAATTCCGGTTGCGCGGGATGGGTCTGCGCCGTACGGTCGCTGATGAAGTCTTCCAACAGCGCCTCTACGGAAATACCGCGTCGCCGGGCCTCGGCGGCAAGGCGCGCTGCGGTTTCTCGTGAAATTTCGATGCTCATCGTCGGTCTCAGCGCGGAACGGGGAGCATGAAAGGCTGCATCGATGTGGGTGCGTGCTTCGAGACGCGCTCTGCGAACGCTCCTCAGAATGAGGTAAAACGTTGATAGCATTAAGAAATGTTCTCATCCTGAGGAGGCCGCATAGCGGCCGTCTCGAAGATACTCTGTTGGTAGTCAAGCGGCATGATTGGCGCCCAACCTGAAGCGATTGGAGCAGCGTGCTCGCGCCCGTCAAGGCCGCTGCGCGCCGCCTTTGGCGGTGGCCTGCGGCCAGCCTTGACCGGCATTGCGCGCGCTGCTCTGGCGGTTTGCAGGTCGGGACGAAGGGACGGTCCCGTTCGATCGAACAAAGGGATGCGTTTGGCGGTGCCGCGCTCAGACTGGCGCGAAGAGCTTCTTGGCATCGAAATCCTCGTCATGGCGCCACATGGCGTGCAATGCGTGCAGCAATTTGCGCATCAGCGCGACGATCGCTTGCAGTCGGGTCTTTCCGCCGGCGACCAGCCGGTCGACAAAGGCGCCGGCCGCCGGGCAGCAGCGCGCCGCGGTCAGTGCCGGATAGAACAAGGCCTCGCGCAGCCGCTTATTGCCCCGCTTGGAAAGCCGCGGCCGGCGCGCCAGGCTGGTGCCCGAGGTTTCCTCGCGGACATCGAGCCCGGCCTGGGCGACCCATTGACGGGCGGTCATCGGCGGCAGGATGGCAAGCTCGCCGACTACCAAAACAGCGGCCTTGGCGGCGAAGCCGGGAGCGCTGTCGGTGCGCGCGACCAACCGCGCGAGCTCGGGATTGGTCTCTGTCTGCGCCAGCGCGGCGGCAACCAGTTCGTCGATCAGCACCCGATTTTGCGCGATCTGCTGCTCGAGAGCGCGGATCAGCGCGTCCGGCGCCAGCTTGGTGGCGGTGACTGCGTGCAGCCGGTTCTTGGCGCCCGCCACCGCCTTGCTCAGCGCCTGTGCCTCGCGGGTCAGCGCGCGAAAGGCGAACAGCTCGTGCCGAGGCGGCTGCCAGGGCACAAAATCCATGCGCCGGCCAAACTCGCGCAGCATTGCCGCATCAACCGGGTCGTTTTTGCGGCGCTGCAGGATCGCTTCGGCAAAATGGTGCGTCGCCTTAGGATTGACCACCATCACCGCAATCCCCGCCGCCGCCAGCTCGCAGGCCAGATCAAGAAAATAAATGCCGGTCGCTTCCAGCACGACCCGTACCGGAAGCGGGCTCCGGCACAAGGCTTTGATCAACCGACCGCGGCCGTCCGGGGTATTCTCGTACGCCGCAGCCAGCACCACCCGCTCGCCGATCGCCACCAGTTTACGCGCCGCAACATCGATACCGACAATCTCGTGACTGGACATCGGGGCCTCGCCTGCTTCACCATCCGGTCCGGTCCCCCGACCCTGCACCACCGTCGACCGGCCTTGTACACAGGCTCCTGGTGGGCCCTGGGATACTCCTCGGCTTCGACGTCTAGGGCGGGGGGCCGCTCTTCGAACAGGATCATCCTCACCGATGTCCTTGGGACGCAGCGGCCTCCCGGACGGCCCCAATGATCGCTCATCGCAGCCTTCGGCGACATACAAGGACGCACAACGCTGATCCAGGTTTCCCCCTCCACGGGCTCCGTCGTGAACCTTCGATACGACTGTGTCCAGAGGCACTTGTGGCGAAAGATCAGGGCCAAGCCCGGCCACGGGGATAGGGGTTGTATCGGGATCGCTAGAAATAAACAATTTCGTTCAACCGGACAGCCGTGGCACAAGGCCCGGCATGGACGATCGTGGGTTATTCCAGATGCATTATCCGAATGAACTTCATCACTAACCCAGGATCGCGGGCGTGCGAGGCTCCGCAGCGCCGCCTCAGCACCCCTCATATAGGTAGACGGTCACCCGCGCACCTTGCGGGTAGCCTTCGCTTCCTTCGGGGACGATCACGAAGCCATCGGCGCCGACCGCAGCCATCAGCCCGGGCTCCGCAAAAGAGGGCGCCGGTTCGGCGCTGTTAGCTGCGCCAGTGCTGCGTCAGCTGTCAGAGTCGTATGACAAATGATTCTGGAAAATGGGGCGGGCCACTGAAAGCCCGCCTGGCCGTGATCAATATTCGCTTGGCAACAGGAATGTCGTCACGCTGCGGAGGGGGGCGTCACCGAATGGCTGAGACACGCTGCGGCTCGGGGCGGTGTTGCGCCTAGCGCCCGGCCCCGAAGGTGACACGCCAAGAGTCGTAGAACGCGGTTCTGGAAAATTAACCCTAGCGAGATCATTTTCGACGTTATGACAGCGCACCCTCCGCAACCAACAGCATGCCCTTTAGCCGCAGTTGATCAAAGACTTGCAGATACACATCATCTTTGGCATCAAGCAGAAGCGGCTTATTTCGATCCCCGCCCCCTTGGCAGGGTAGGCCAGGACCGGTTTCTTTCTAGGACGAAGGAAGGATTGTTATGCTGGACACCCCAACAAAGCAGTCAATCCGGTCGATCGGACGGGTGATGGCAACCCTACCTTCCCGAAATGCCGCATCGGCACCAGGAACAGCCACAACGCCCGTTGATCAGCGGTTCCCTAGCGATAGGAAATCGCATATTTATCCACGCATACGTTGACGTTCCGGCGGATCTGAGTGGCTCCATCGTCGAAGACGGTTTTGAAGTCGAAACGACAGCCCTCTCCATCGTCTATATTTATCAATTTAGAACTTTTCGGCGCCAAGATATCGGTACCCAATAAATCGACGTCCCAGCGCCCGGCGCCGACCCGAGAGACATAAATTTCTACAATGGCCATCCGTGTGTTGTTGGTGAGCTCGACGTAACGATCCAGCGCCAAAGCGGGCGGGCCGGTAGCGGTCTCTCCGGCGCACAGGATTAACCCCGATATGATCGTGCAAGCTGCGATCTTGGACATTTTCAGCTCCAGAGCGGCGCGATTGATTGACCAGGAACCAAGCTGGTCCCGTCAGAGACGTAATTTGGGCTACAACCGATGCGGGATTTGTGAGGCACTTCACAAATCGCGAAGTTTTTTAATTACATTTGACGGACGCGGCAGGATAAGCCCGCGCGGAATCGCTGATCTAATACCCCAGGTCTAACTTAAGGTACGTTCGTCCGCTATACCGGTGAAGGCCCGTATCCATGGCTGAGGTAGACCCCGGAAGACCACGATGGGTGTTCTGTCAGGCGTCTGATTAGTAGAACTAAGACGAGATCGCCGCGCGCCCAATCCGTGCCAAGTGTAGGCGTGCTCTTGAAGCAATACCCGCGGGCTATTGCGCGGCCGCCTGGTACGCGGCCGACGGCGGCACACTAAATCTCCCCAAGCTCGCGCAGGCTGACATGGCCATTGCGGCCGATGATCAGATGGTCGTGCAACACCACGCCGAGGGCTGCCGCGGCTTTCTTGATGTCTTGGGTCACGGCGATGTCGGCCTTGGACGGGGTCGGATCGCCCGAAGGGTGGTTGTGCATTAGGATCAACGCCGAGGCGCCGAGAGCGAGCGCGCGCTTGACGACCTCGCGCGGATAGACCGGGGTGTGGTCGACCGTGCCGCGCTGCTGGCGCTCGTGCTTGATCAACACGTTCTTGCGGTCGAGGAACAGGATGTGGAATTCCTCGATCTTGTTGTGGGCGACGTGCGCGTTGCAATAATCGATCATCTTGTCCCATGAGCTGACGATCGGCCGTTCCTGCAATTCGCTTCGCATCAACCGCAGTGCGGCTTCCCGCACCGATTTGATTGCGGCGATGCCGGCAAGGCCAAGCCCGGCCTCGGAGAGCGCGTCGGGATCGGCGCTCATCACTTCGCCAAAACCGCCGAAATGTGCCAGCAGCGATTTGGCCGTCGGCTTCACGTCGCCCTGCGGATTGGCAGCGAACAACAGCATTTCGAGGAGCTCGTAATCGGGCAGGTTTTCGGCCCCGGCGGCGATCAGCCTCTCGCGCAACCTGCGGCGATGGCCATAGTAGTGCGGCAGCGGCGCGCCCTCGGCGAACTCGTTCCTCCCATGCGCCACGGCCCTCGGGAACGAAGCGGTCATGTCTCGACCGTTTGCCTGATCGTCTGAACCGTATATCTCGCGGCACAGCGACCTCACGCGCTCCTGGTCGGCTGCATCGAAGAGCCAGACACGCTGCGCGGCATCCCATATTCCGCCGAGACTGCGAGCTTTCGCCGGGAAATGGGGATGATACGGGCTCCTGACCGCGATGCGGCCGTCCTGTTCAACGAGAGAGACAGGCATCAAACGCCCCGCGTTAAGCGCACCGTCCGCCGAACCTGGCACCCGGGTCGTCAATGTGGCGTCATTGAACGCCCACGCTGTCCGGAGGGTTGTTGATATATACATAATTCGCAATTGACCAATCCGGATCGATGTGATACGAATTTTCTAGATTGGCAAGATTGGGCGAAGGACGGCCGCCCGGAGTCCCCGGGCTTACACCTCGTCGATCAACACCTGATCCAACCGATACCAGGGGCATAGGCTAGGCTCGTCACACGGCCTTTGCTTTTCTCCACGCAAATCGAGCGGGGCGCAGAAGCCGGTTGAGGCAGCCGGTCAGTGTCGCTCATCCCACACAATTAGCCATTATAACAATATAGAGATATTAATGAGACAATGGTTTGTCGCCATCACGGCATCGCTCGTCCTGTTCGCCACGACGAGCCATGCCGAGACCGAGGTCGAACGCGGCCGCTATCTCGTCGAAACCCTTGCGGCGTGCGGTAATTGCCATACGCCGAAGGGCCCGAACGGCCTGGTGCTGAGCAAGAAATTTGCCGGCGGCGACGTCATCAAGCACGCCGATTTCACTGCGGTCACGCCCAACATTACGCCCGATCCGGAGACCGGCGTCGGCCGGTGGACCGACCACCAGATATTTCTCGCGATCCGCGAAGGAAAGCGGCCGGACGGCAGATTGCTCGGTCCGGCGATGCCGTCGCGATCCTACCGCAATTTGGCGGACGAGGACGTCAAGGCGATGGTCGCTTACTTGCGCAGTCTACCGCCAATCTACAATCGGATCACCGCCGAATCGCATTACGACCTGCCGTTGCCGCCCAACTGGGGGCCGCCCGTCGGCCGGATCGACGCGCCAACCAAGGAAGACAAGCTCGCCTACGGCGCCTATCTCGCCGGACCGCTCGCGCGCTGCCTGGACTGCCACACCGCGCCCCCACGGCCAGGAGAACCCCTCAGGCTCGGGGCCGGCGGCAAGGAGTTTCACGGGCCGTGGGGCATCTCGGTCTCAGCCGATCTGACTCCAAGCGGGCTCGGAGAATGGAATGGCGCGGAGATCGAGCAGGCGATCCGCACCGGCATTGCGCGCGACGGACACAAACTCTTCCCGCCGATGCCGTTTGCCGCATATCGGAATATGGCCGCCGACGACATGGCAGCGTTGGTCACCTATCTACGGTCGTTACCGAGGATCGAGTAGTGCAGGAGACCCGCGGCAGCTCACTGGAGCGAACTGAGCTGCCGCTCAACGAGTGGTGTTCCCGTCGGCGCAGGTCATTGTCGACGCGAACGATCAGGTCGATCGGCTCTGCCGTCGGGTTGTCGAAGGGTATCGCGAGTGCCGACACCCCCGACGCGGGAGAGGCGTGCGTTCATTGCTGAGATGCGCGCAGCATCGGCCGGATTCCCGAAGCCGATGATTGGCGTCACCTCTTGCTCCGTTCCCCAGCCCTGAGGCGTCATCCCCAGGCCCGACACAAGGAGGAACAGCAGCAGTCGGGGGCTCATCGGCCTTGCCTTTTCGGCTCTGGGCATGTCGGATGCCGGATCGATCGCCGTTTCGGGGGCTGCCGCCGTGCCGCAATCCACTTGGACCCAGGACGAATCAAGGAAATTAGCGCTCTACGCCAGCGTTGGGCCGGAACTCACCCAATACGACGTCGATGTCGACAATGCCACGTTGGTCAAGCAAGGCGCGGTGACTTTGCCGGCGAACGTCCACTACGCTTGGCCGCATGCTTCGGGGGAATATCTCTATGTGGCGTCGAGCAACAGCGCCTCCGGAATGGGACCGGCTGGCGATAAGCACCACGTGACCGCATTCCGCATAGATCCGGGCTCCGGGGCACTAAATCCGCATGGCGCTTCGATCGCGCTGCCGACCCGGCCGATCCACATGACCACCGACATTCCCTCCGAGCATCTGTTGGTCGCGTTCAGCAATCCGAGCGGGCTTCGGGTTTACCGGATCAACCCGGACGCGACACCGGGCACCGAGGTCGGACAGCGAGAGCCGATCGACCCCGGCATCTATGCCCACCAGGTGCGGGTGAGGCCGGACAACCGGGCAGTCATTCTCGTCACCCGCGGCCACGACGCTGTCGCCGGGAAACCCGAGGAACCGGGCGCCCTTAAGGTCTTCGCCTACGATCACGGGCAGCTGGCCAGTGAAGCCTCGGTCGCCCCGAATGGCGGCTATGGATTCGGGCCGCGTCATCTCGATTTCCACCCGACCAAGCCCTGGGTTTACGTCTCGCTGGAGCGGCAGAACCGGCTCGACATGTTTGCGGTAGCCGGCGAGAAGCTGTCCGCCGCACCTGTATCTCGCCAGGACACTCTTTCCCAGCCGCCCACCCCGCACGGCCGGCAGGTCGCTGGAACCGTTCGCGTCCATCCGAATGGGCGCTCTGTCTACGCCGTCAACCGCGCCTCGAGCACCGTGGATTTCGAGGGGAAGTCCGTCTTCGCCGGCGGCGAAAACACCTTTGCCGTGTATTCGATCAACCCGGCGACGGGCGAACCGAGCTTGATCCAGCATGTGGACACGCACGGGATCCACTGCCGAACCTTTCACATCGACCCGAGCGGGCGCCTCCTGGTCGCCGCGCACATCATGCCGCTCCTTGTGCGGGAGGGCGCCGCCCTTCGGACCGTCCCCGCGAGCCTCGCTCTCTTCCGGATCGATGACGCCGGCAGGCTCGACTTCGTCCGCAAACACGACGTCGATGTCGGCGACAGGACGATGTTCTGGATGGGCATGGTCCCCTTGCCGAGCTAACTCGCGAATAAACCTATTACTGTTACAGCCAATGCGAGAAATGACCTGAATCGTGCCTGCAAATGCAGGCCAGCAGGCTCATTCGTCTCAATGCAAGGTTGTATGTTCGAAGCGCCGGAACACGCCTTGTCTGGTGATGGTCAAGCGGCGATGAAGCGGTCGATCTTTCGGCAGCGGAATAGCCACTGCCCGTCCGCCTTTATCATATCGTCAACGTATGCGCCGCCCGAGCCCACTTTTGGCCCTTGCGGGCTGTTTTGCACCACGATCCAGTTGGAACGCACTTCGGCGCGCACTCCGTCAAGCGCGATCGCAATGTTCGTGACCAGATGGATCGCGCGCGGGCGCGGCTGCTCGGCGCGCTCCCGTAGGCTACGGGCCAAATCAGCGATGGCCGCGCGGCCGGTCGCCTTGCCGAACGCCGTGTCCCAGGTCCCACCCTCGGTGAACAGGGCCGCCATCTCGGCGAACCGGCCGTCATCCAGCCGAAAGCAATATTCCGCCAATACTTCTCGTATCGCATCCTTTTCTTCAACAGTGCTGGGCATTGCAGTTTCCTTCCCTCATTTGCCGGCGGGTGCGATATTGCGATCTTCGGACAGCACTGGGCAAGCACACCGGACGCGAGCACCGCTTGTTCTCGTCAACTCTTGCGGCCTACCCTGACCGGAAATTGGGAGCGAAGGGAACGGGCCGCATAATTTGGATGTCCACGCCCACTACATTCCGAAGAGCTTCGGCTTTGCGCACTAAGGAGGCGGAGATGAGCGCGCATGATGATTTGGGGTTCACACCGGAAGAGGACGCGCCGATCCCCTATATGCAGCGGATCCGCGACTATTATCTGGCGTTGGGCTATCCCACGCCTTACCGTTGGGCGCATTATGCGGAGGTGCCGTTCCAGCCGCTTGAAAAGTCGCTCGCCCGCTGCCGTGTCGCAATGATCACCACGGCCGCACCCTATCAGCCGGACAAGGGCGATCAGGGCCCGGGCGCGCCCTATAATGCGGCTGCCAAGTTCTACTCCGTCTATTCGGGGGATAGTGCAGTCGACCACGATTTACGCATCTCCCACCTCGCCATCGACCGCGCGCATACCACCGCCGAAGACCGCAATACCTGGTTTCCGTTGCCGCAACTGCGGCGTTGCGCTGCGGCAGGCTTCGTCGGCGAGGTGGCGCCGCGCTTTCACGGCGTGCCGACCAACCGCAGCCACCGCACTACCCTAGAAAAGGATTGCCCCCAACTCCTGGCGCGCTGCCGCGCCGACGGTGTCGACGCCGCCATCCTCGTCGCCAATTGACCGGTGTGCCACCAGACCGTGAGTCTGGCCGCCCGGCATTTGGAAGCGAACGGCATCGCCACCCTCGTCATGGGGTGCGCCAAGGACATCGTCGAATATTGTGGCGTGCCGCGGTTTCTGTTCAGCGATTTCCCGCTGGGCAACGCGGCGGGGCGTCCAAAGGATCTGCAGTCCCAGGCTTTTACCCTGGAGCTCGCCCTGCGCGTACTCAAATCGGCACCAGCAGCGCGTACGACTGTGCAATTGCCGCTGCGGTGGAACGCAGATCCTTCATGGAAGCTCGACTACTCCAATATAGAGCGCCTGTCGGCGGACGAAATTCAGCGCCTCCGGGTTGAATTCGATCGGCAGAAGGAAATTATTGCCAGGAATATCCGCGAGACCCCCGCCGGAGCAAAATGAGGGCGCCATTAAAGATCCCGGGTCCGCAGCCATGCGCAGCCAAAGGTATTCAATTTCCCGATATGACTAAAGCGCACAGTCGAGGACACAAGTACTAGAAGAGATTTATCATAGCATATAACGAAAATACCGAATAAATTCTCCGATTGAACATCCGGGACAACGGTCGGGTCACAATGGTCTTCACCTGACGAGGACGTCCATAACATCACCCCTGACAGCATCTACCTCGATATTTCCTTTGAATTAGGGAAAATAGAGGGTTAAGTTGCGTCGACTATCCGATCCCGGGCGATCTTGGCGAGGGGGCTGATCATGACCAGGGGCAATCCAGGCGGCGCGCGCAGGCGGCGCTGGAATACGCCGATGTTCGCTGCAGTGCTCGGCGTTGTCGCCTATGTCATGGCCATCGGCACTGCCGCTGCCGAGACGCCCGCTCAATTCGTCTACCGTGTGTCGCATTCCACCTTTGGCGAGATCGGCTCCTACGCCAACACGATCCAGCCCACCCGGGACGGCGTCACTGTTCAGACGCGGGTGGATTTCGAGGTAAGCATGCTCGGCGTAAGGATGTACCGCGAGAACGCCGAGCGCACCGAGCAGTGGCAAGGTGATCGCCTCGTCTCGTTTCGGAGCATCACCGACAAGGGCAAGGGCCCGGTCGAGGTCAAGGGCGAGGCGCGCGGCAACAGCTTCCTCATCTCATCCTCGCAAGGCCTCGTCACAGCACCGGCCTCGGTCCATCCGGCCAACCCGTGGTCGGCCAATTTTCTCAGCTCCAACACGATGATGCGTCCCGATTCCGGTCAGATCGAGCAGGTGCGCATCGGCAAAGGGCAGGAAACCACGATAAAACTCGATGGGGCGGTCATTCCCGCCGTCAAGTTCGAGATAGACGGCAGCACCCGATACACCGTCTGGATCGACGGACGCGGCGTGCCGGTGAAGTTCTTGGCCGATGACGACACCGGCAAGGTGACATTCACTTTGGCCAAATGCATCCATTGCGGCGCCGAGCTCACCCAACTGGGAAAGAGATAAATCCTGGTCGAGGGACGTCGCGAGGCGGCAACACCGCCCGATGTCATGCAATTGCGGTAAACCCCTGTTGTCTGCCATGTCGGTTGCCGAAGCGCAGGATGCGCTCGTCGTAGGTGACGAGCGGGCAGCCGAGTTCGATTGCGGTCGCAATCAGGAGCCGATCAGCGGGATCCCGGTACTCGAAGTGGTGAAGCTGGTAGCTCCGCGACGCCGGGCGATGACCAAGCAGCGCGGGCTCGATCCCCGGACGCTCCAGGAAGCGGGCGATCCAATCCTCGACCGGAAGGTCCAGTTCTATTCGCCCGGTATCGACGAGCAGAGCGATCTCCCAAGCTGAGACGGCACTCAGGCAGATGGTTCCGTCGTTTTGCCAGCAACCATCGATCAGGCCGCGCGTCGATGGACGGAGCCGATCACTGCCGCTGTCAAGCCAAAGGGCCACATGCGTATCGAGCAACAGCCTATCCGTCACCGGTGGATCTCTCGACCGGTCTCGGCATCCGGTTCGACATCGAGGGCCGAAGAGATCAGGTCGACTCCTTCGCGAACTCTAACTGATCCCGGGTGAGCCCCGAACAGAGAGCCCGAGCGAGCCTCCTGCTCCAGCAAACGCCGCATTCCGGCAGCGACCGCCTCGGTCTTATTCCCGCCGGTCAGCTTTCTGGCCGCCTCTTCGATCAAGGCGATGACATCCGGTCGGTTGATGGTGACGACGTTTGCCATGGGCTCATCATTAAGTCATTGCTGATATAATGGTAATAGCAAGCGCGTCTTTCAAGCCGCGATGCGAGAAGACTGACTGTGGAAGTATTTGCTCGATCCTCGGGGCGAACGGGGGCGCTGGTTGCCGGTAATCCGGAAGGTTTGTTAGCATCCCTATGATTGGTTCTGTAGAGGTGCTTTAGGATGACGCAAGCTGGCAACGTGACGGTGGACGCTACCCTCGACGCCACCGGTCTCCTGTGTCCGCTGCCGGTGCTGAAGGCGCGCCGAGCGTTGAAGCCGCTCGCCCCCGGCGCGGTGCTCGAAATCCTCGCGACGGACCCCGGTGCCTCAAAGGATTTCGAGCACTTCTGCGAGACCACCGGCTGCGAGCTGCTCGAGGCGAGCGAGCAGCCCGGGGGCGTCTTACGCTTCCGACTGAAAAAGCCCGGTTGACATCGGCCGGTTCATCGCCAATTCCCCGCGGCTATGTTGGGCTCGGTCCTCACCCTGCGACGACGAATGCGCTAGCAGCCCCGGTACGTTGCCGGCGCTGCACCCGCGCGCCGCGCCTTCGCGGCGCCGGCATCGTCCAGAGCCAGCGAGCAGGGGTTACCCCGATGACCGAGACCGTCATCGCCCGCCGCGTGATCGGCGGCCGGCACTACCAAATCGACACCGACCCGACCCGCCTCGACGTCGCGCTGATCCATCATTTTCTCGCCGAATGCTCGCACTGGGCGCGCGATATCCCACTCGAGACATTGCGGCGCGCGATCGCTCATTCGCTCGCCTTCGGCCTCTATCGCGATAGCGACCAGGTCGGCTTTGCCCGCCTCGTCACCGACCAAGCAACCTTCGCCTACCTCGCCGACGTCTTTGTCGTCGTGCAGGAGCGCAATGCCGGTCTTGGACGATGGCTGATCGAATCGATCCTGGCCCACCCGCCCCTCCAGGGCCTGCGCCGCTGGCTGCTGGTCACCAAGGACGCCAAAAGCCTTTATTTGCGCTGCGGTTTTGCCGAATTATGTCCGGAGCTTTCTTATCTGGAGCTATTCGATCCTGCGTCTACGCGTGAACGGGAGTTCCCATGGCTGCGATGATCACGACACCTCGCTTGATGGCCGTCGGCGGGGGCGCCCTCGCCGAGCTGCCGAGCATGCTGGGGCAGCTCGGGCTCGGCAAACCGCTGATCGTCACCGATCCTTTTCTCGTGAGTTCCGGGCATCTCGTCCGGGCGACCGACCAGCTGGACCGGGCGGGCATTCCATGGCAGGTCTTTTCCGATACGGTGCCCGACCCGACGACAGCCGTCGTCGAGACGGGAACCGCACGTCTTATCGAAGGCGATTTCGACAGCCTTGTCGCGATCGGCGGCGGCAGCTCGATCGATACAGCCAAAGGAATGTCGACGCTCGCCGCCAATGGCGGGCAGATGCGCGACTACAAGGTCCCGGCCGAGATCCCGCAGGCCGGACCGCCGATCGTGGCGATCCCGACAACCGCCGGCACCGGCTCGGAAGTGACGCGGTTCACCGTGATTACCGACACCGCGACCGACGAGAAGATGCTTATCGCCGGGCTCGCCTGTTGTCCGCTGGCGGCGATCGTCGATTACGAGCTGACCTTGACAATGCCGCTGCGGCTGACCGCGGATACCGGGCTCGACAGTCTGACGCATGCGATCGAAGCCTATGTCAGCCGCCGCGCCAATCCCTTCACCGACGGCCTCGCCAAAAATGCGATGGGGCTGATCGCCCGCCATATCCGGACGGCCTGCGCCGAGCCCGGTAACCGGGCAGCACGCGAGGCGATGATGCTCGGCGCGACCACCGCCGGAATGGCCTTCTCGAACGCCAGCGTCTGCCTGGTGCACGGCATGAGCCGGCCGATCGGCGCGTTCTTCCACGTGCCGCACGGGCTGTCGAATGCGATGCTGCTGCCCGAAATCACCGCCTTCTCTGCGCCGGCGGCGCTCGAACGCTATGCCGACTGCTCGCGGGCGATGGGAGTAGCGGAGGATGGGGAGGGGAGCCAGGGTGCGGTGGCGCGGCTTCTCGACGAACTGCGCCGCCTCAACGAGGACCTCGAGGTGCCGACTCCGCGTGCCTGGGGCATCGATGCCGAGCGCTACGAGCAGCTGCTGCCGGTAATGGCGAGCCAGGCGCTCGCCTCGGGCTCGCCCGGCAACAACCCGAGAATCCCAACCAACGAGGAGATCGTCGCGCTTTATCGCCGCGTTTACGCGTGACGCCCGGTTGACGGGCCCTAATGTATGTGATTTAGGCGAAATTGCAGGGATCGCTGATGGTCGATTTTGCGGGCAGTAACGTCGTCGTAACCGGCGGCACCGGGGCTCTCGGCAGAGCGGTCATAGCGGCATTGCGCGCGGCTGGTGCCGTCTGCCACGTGCCGAACCTGGTGGCCGCGGAACTGAACGATTTTCCCCATGCCTCCGACCCCGGCGTCCATGTTACGACTGGCGTCGATCTCGCCGACGAGGCGGCGGTTCATCGCTTCTACCAGGCGCTGCCGCCGCTCTGGGCCTCGATCCATCTGGCTGGCGGCTTTGCCATGGCCCCGATCGCCGAGATCTCGGCAGCCGATTTCGTCGCCCAGTTTCGCTTGAATGCGCTGTCGTGCTTCTTGTGCTCGGCGGCGGCGGTTGCCGCCTTTCGCACTCGCCAGCAACCGGGCCCGGGCGGTCTGGGTGGCGGGCGAATCGTCAACGTCACGGCCCGGCCGGCGCTCGAACCCCGCCTCGGTGCCGGCATGGTGGCCTACGCCGCCTCCAAATCCGCCGTGGCGGCGCTGACCCAGGCGCTGGCGCAAGAGACGACCGAGGAGGAGATCTGGATCAACGCAGTCGCACCTTCGGTGCTCGACACGCCGGCGAATCGGGCGGCGATGCCGGACGCCGACCAGCGGCGATGGGTCGCTCCGGCTGATCTCGCCGAAATCATCGTTTTCCTCGCTTCCCCGGCCAATCGCGTGACCCGCGGCGCGGTCATCCCGGTTTACGGCGGGTCGTAATTCGGGCGTCCTGCAGGGACGTCGCATCCCGGCGCTCCCGCGGCGCAACAAAATCTTAAAGAATTTAACCTAAAACCTAGGAGAAATTGAATGTTGCGGTGCAGCATAGGACGAGTCTATCCTTGCGTGGACGCATAATGCGTGAGGGATCGATGAAGCAGCATCTGATGCGCCTGGACCGGATGGCCGGCCAGATGAACGCCTGGCTTCTGGTGATCGCGATCGGCCTGGGCATGCTCGATTTGGCTGTTCTGATCGCCAAGAGCGTGCCGGCCGCACCGGCACCGCCGGCGGCTACCAGCGGTAGCGCTCGTGAGCACGCCGGCTTGCTGCTGTCCCCGCACCTCGCCGATTCCCAGAGCTGATTCGGAGCCCTCTCATGCATACCCTTGTCGGCCCCATCCTGACCAAGGAAGGGGGCTACGCCTTCGACATCTGGACGCCCGAAGAGGGGCTGAGCTGCGGCTACGCGTATCGCCGCATCGAAGACGCCCACTACGCGCGGAACGCCGAGATCAGGTCCCGCAAGCGCGGGCGCCCTCTTCCGGCGCTGACCTGCGACACGCTCGAGCAGTTCACCTCAGCCGTGGCCGAACGCGACGCGACATTCCGCACCCTGGTCTCAAATCTCGAGGCCGAGGCCGTCGAACCCGCGGATTCGCATGTTCGGCGCCGCAGCGTCCCGATCGCCGCCGGGACGGAGGCGCTTACTGCGCGGTGATGCCGCCGTCGACGACGAGACCGGTGCCGGTCATGAAGCCGGCATCGTCCGAGGCGATTTGATCCAACAGAGACGCTCGATATTGGTGAGCGGCACGTTTTGAGAACGCGCCAGGGAAAAACGCGCGGAATTCACCAGCGACTGTTCGCATCTCTCCGGACCCGCACATGACGGGTCGGGCTGGACTCATCGTCAGCGTCGGCAAGTTTCGGATTGACAGGAGCCGGTGCCGGGGCTATGGCGTTGCTGGAGATTGAATCTAGGAAAAATGTTTCTGTGGAAATGGGCATGCGAGGCGAAAGGGCCAATCATCTCCGCGTCATTGATACCTCGGACTCCGCCAGAGAAGGCGCGGTCTTGAGCAAAGCCGCCGTTCGGGCGGCGGAATTCCTTGATATACCCGATAGGAGCCTAGCCAAAATCCTTGGTCTATCGACGGCTTCGGTGTCTCGGATGAGAAGGGGAGAATATGTTCTCTCGCCAGACACCAAGCCATTTGAATTGGCTCAGCTGTTCGTCAGATTGTTCCGGAGCCTGGACGCCATCACGGGTAGTGACGACGCGGCATCCCGTTCGTGGGTCCAGGGTCATAACACGGCCTTGAGCGCGAAACCGATTGAGCTGATCAAGACGCTGACCGGACTTATGACCGTTCTCCAGTATGTGGACTCCCGACGCGCTCCGCTCTGAGCTTCGCACTTGTAATCTCGACATTTGGCGCGCTGTGGAAACGCAGTACAAAGCATCTACGATGCGCCTTACCGACACTCTCGAGGAGCAAAGTTTACTGGAGGATATTCTAAATCGCAGCAAGCCGCCCATACCTGAAGAGTGCGCCGGCTTTCATTATCTGCTTTATACCCCCTTTCGATACGCACCATACCCCATCGGCTCGCGGTTTCGGCGGCCCGGTCAGAGAGAGGGCGTCTTCTATGGCTCACAAGAGCTAGCGACCGCCATTGCCGAGATTGCATTTTACAGGATCCTGTTCTTTAGCGAATCGCCCAACTCGATCCTTCCGTCCGCTCCGGTCGAGCACACACTCTTCAGCGTTGGTTGTGCTTCGAACCGGCTTATCGACTTGGCTTCTCCGCCGCTGGATCGGGACGCGGATTTGTGGACCCACCCGACAAGTTATGGCCCATGCCAAGAACTGGCCGATTCGGCCCGAACCGCAGGCGTCGCAATAATTCGCTACAAGTCGGTAAGGGATCCGGAGGGGAATGCGAATTTTGCGGTACTCTCGCCTCGCGCGTTTTCCTCCCATCAGCCGAAGAATGAGCAGACTTGGCATGTCTTTCCGGGGGCGCGTTCTGTGCGGGCTTGGTGCGAAAACCCCAGGCTGTCTCTTGAGTTTGGCCGAGACGATTTCACCAACGATCCGCGCATTCCGGTGATCGCGCCACCTGATCGGCGGCGACGGCACCGTCAGTGACTTTGGATCGGACGCTTACTGCGGAGCTAGTGCACCAATTCATTCAGTCGATGCAGCTCGACATCCCCTCCGCGCTCTCCCGGCGAAGGCCGGGATCCATGTGTGCCACGCATGATACTGAGCTTGGAGGTGCAAGTCCTCTTCGGGCCGCAAGGAGCGGAACCGATAGCCAAAGGCAACTGCGTCGCAGCGATGCGGGGTGGGGAGGAAGCCGGCGGCAAAACGGGGGGTCGACGAACAGGAACCGGATACAAGGCCAGCGCGGTGGGGCAACCCGGCATGGGACGGGAACGCCCAATACTCCTTCCGTCACGCGTGCGGGTAGATCCGGCGGCCGCCTCGGGAAAGGGCAGTATCTTACCGTGGGAGACCTCTCCGGCTCTCCGGGCGAACCGGAGCAGGATGTCGGCGACGGCATCTGACGGTCGGGGAGGGGTCAGCCGAGGCCATAGTAGTGCCCGCCCGTGTTGGCGGCGCGAAGGGCCGAATCTCTGAGCCAAGGAGCAGACCAGAGCCACTCGATGACAGCGGCGCGGCAGCAAGGCATCGGCGAGCAGCTGGACCTCTTTGATGAGGCCCGGATGGCAACCATGCGCCACGGCGCCATCGGCCCCGGCGGATCCGGGGCGGGAGCGCACGAGGAGCAACAAGCTGACACGGCGTGGCAACGGCAACGAGCCTTGACGCGGGGGCTGATGGAAAAGATCGCCAGTTCGGCGAACCTGAACCAAGCCTACAAGCGGGTAAAGGCGAACCGGGGGGCGCCAGGGGTGGACGGCATGACCGTCGACGCTCTGCGGCCCTGGATCGCCGCCAACAAGGACGCGCTGATCACCGCGTTGCTCGACGGAAGCTACCAACCGCAGCCGGTGCGCGGGGTGGAAATCCCCAAGCCTGGTGGCGGCAAGCGCCAATTGGGCATCCCGACGGTGGCCGACCGCCTGGTCCAACAGGCGATCCTGCAAGTCCTGGAGCCGCTGCTCGATCCGGGTTTCTCGGTCTCGAGCTTTGGCTTCCGCCCGGGGCGGGGGCACATGACGCGCTGCGCCGAGCCCGGGAGTACGTGGCCGGCGGCCATGACATCGTCGTCGATCTGGATCTCGAAAAGTTCTTCGACCGGGTCAACCACGACGTGATGATGGGCCGCCTGGCCCGGCGCATCGGCGACAAGCGCCTGCTGCGGATGATCCGCCGCTTTCTGACGGCGGGGATGATGCAGTACGGCGTCAGCACCGCGCGATATGAGGGCACGCCGCAAGGCGGTCCGCTGTCGCCGCTGCTGGCCAATCTGCTGCTCGACGATCTGGACAAGGAGCTCGAACGCAGGGGCCACCGGTTCTGCCGTTACGCCGACGACTGCAACATCTATGTGCGCTCGCCGTCGGCGGGGGAGCGGGTCATGGCCTCGGTGACGCGGTTTCTGGAAAGCCGCTTGCGGCTTCGGGTCAATCAGCAGAAGAGCGCCGTCGCCCCAGTCGCGGAGCGCCAGTTCCTCGGCTACCGGTTGAGTGCGGACGGCACGCTCGGCATCGCGCCGAAGAGCGTCCAGCGCACCAAGGCGCGCCTGCGTCGGATCACCAAACGCAACCGGGCGGTCAGCCTGGGGCGGATGATCGAGGAGGCCAACGCCTACCTGACCGGATGGGTGACGTACTTCCGTCATGCACACGCACACAGCGAACTGCGCGGCCTTGATGGCTGGCTGCGCCGCAAGCTGCGCTGCGTGCGGCTCAAGCATTGCAAGCAGCCCGCGGGACTGCGGCGGTTCCTCTCGCAAAACGGGGTCTCGCCGCGACCCGCCCGCGAGCTGGCCTCCTCCGGCCGAGGGTGGTGGTGTCTGGCCAATTCGCTGCAAGCGAAGATCGCCATGGACCTCGCCTGGTTCGACCAACTCGGACTGATCAACCTGACCGCCCGCCATGCCGCGCTCAACGCCCAGGGAAACCGCCGTGGTACGTGGCCCGTACGCCCGGTGGTGTGAGAGGGGGGAACCGTGAGGAACCCCCCTACTCGATTTTTGCCGTGGGCACCGGCTTCCGCCAGTGTAGCGGGATTTATTATGAACGAGGGTGCGCCGTTGCGCAATGAATCGTGTGAATGACTCGCAGCATTAGAGGGTCGCCGACCGTCCCCCTTGGAGCGGCGCGGCGTATCCGGTGATAAATTGCGGGTATGGGTTCGCCGCAAGAACAATCCAAAACGATCGGACGCAAGGGTTCTGGGTGGTCCGGCGTCAACAGCGAACATTGAACTTCATATTTTTCCCCATACGGGTGTCGTCGACGTGCTCACATAAGGGTTATTTCTCGGATGGTCGAGCAGGGCGTTTTTCAATTCTTCTTGCCAGTTCGCGGGAGTGAAGCCAAACGCCATCAAGAACTTAGAGCCTGGCTCGAAATGAAGCTGGTCTCCCCAAGAGGTTATCGTCGCCCCCGCGAAAGCGGGGGTCCAGGAGCAGGAGCAAGCGCTGCGGTCTTGCTCCCCTGGGTTCCCGCTTTCGCGGGAAAGACGACCAGAAAAAGGTAAGTGATTGAGAGCAGGAAATTCATTTCGAGCCAAGCTCTTAGCCTTACCACCATTGTTCGGGTGAGCATCATTCAGTAAATAGTCGGTAAGCTTGGCGTCCGCCACGACAGCATTGTCGAACCCCGGAAGTTGCGCCACAGAGGGCTCATCTGGCCTGAATATCGGCGCGCGCCACCGTTACCACACACGGGAATGGCTCAAAAAAACTCAACTTCGTAATGTTGGCCACCCTCATAGGCAAAGACGATCGTGCCCTTGGTGCCTCGTGGGACTTCTCTAGCGCCATGCTCAACCGGATGGGTCAGCGTTACGACACTAAGCTCAGGAATCAAATCGGTCGGCACGGTCAGCTTCTCCTTTGGCTCTGATAGGTATTTTTGGCTCTCGTAATATATACTGGAAAAGAGCGAAAAACGGTCGCATCGCCGCTCAACCGCTCGCCAACCATCATCTGGCGTCACATCGCCATGCCAGACGAACACCGCCTCTCGTCGCCTTCAGCACCGCTTTGCACGAGAAAGCGATACTGACCAGAAATGGTTAAATCCTGCACATGACAGCAGGGACATGCGATGGGGTCCGCGTCGGACCGGATCGCGTCGCGGGCTACTGCGCGGTGGTGCCGCCGTCGACGACGAGACTGGACCCGGTCATGAAGCCGGCATCGTCGGAGGCGAGAAAGACGACGCCCTTGGCGATGTCGGTTACCGTTCCCGTGCGGCCGATCGGCACGGGCCAGCGCCTGGCGGCGGGCTGGTTCGAGGTCGTTAGTGCCGAGATTGCGCGCCCGCATCGTCAGCACCCGATCGCCCATCTCAGTCTCGGTCGCCCCGGGATGGATCGAGCTGACCAATGTCAAGTCGATTACACCGCATAAATCTGCACACGGTCCCGAGGTCACATACCGGAGCAAGTTCATTGCGCCTGGGAGCTACGGCGATCACGCGGATCAATCCCGGCGCGAGGCTCTTTGACGCCTGGGAACCCTCTTGTCTAACTCTTGCGCGCGGTGTTCGTGAAGATATACCGTCTCGATGATCAATTCCGTAATGTCGAGAAGAGTGTTAATATCATCGTCCGTGGGTTCCCAACCACGATGAACCGCTGCATGACCGGCCTCTATTATCGAGTCGAGGCTCAGAGCTTGGCGCATTGACAAGTATCCGGCCTTCTGGAACTCGTCTATAGCCACTTTGAAATTGCAATCTCCAATTTTCTCTTTCATAACATTTTCAAGTGTTGCCCTAATGCCCATAGCTGCGAGCCGTCCAAGATTATTCTGGACTGCCAGATAGACTTCGCTCATCAAATGGTAGATGGGATCTGGGATATCGGCCGGCTTTTCAAGTGAACCGACCGCTGACAACAGCCACTCGGGTGTGCGACGTGCAATAGCTGGTGGGTAATAAATAATCGTAGGAGTATCACGAGAAGATGGGTCAGTCATAGTCACGCGCATCATTATATTATCACATCCGCGACACCTCAACATCTCAAATACATCATCCCAAAGTAAATCTTTGGTTCCCTCCGTGCGTTGCTGTTCCAGTAGTTCTATACCAGCTATATCGTGATGGGTAGAATGACCGCACAAATTGCAATGCGCCTTCGTGACACACAGATTATCTGAAGCCATAAGGGTACTTCTCGAAATCTATCAACTTCTTGAGTTTGCCTTTCAAAGGGCGATCTCGCGGAGCCTTGTGGCGAGATCGCGGTAATGCGCGTCCCCTCTCCACCAAACCCGATTGCCCATCATCGAGGCTACCATGAAGGGCTTATTCCTTTTTCTGCTGCCCCATCAGAAGTTCGTAAACCAAGGCCCGCTTTACGCGCATGAGAAACAGAGTCCCAAACATCGTCGTACACATAAAATGACACTCCAAGCCGAATGGTCCACCAACATGCTTTGATGCCTTCCACAAGAGCGTCCCCGCCATGCGATCGACATCCGCTGTCCATTCACGATATCGAGCATATTCCTCTGACCGCTCGACCATCGTCCGACAGATCAACTCAGGCGACGCCCCTTGGAGACCAAGGAGGTGCGCCGAGGTATCTAAAAAATAATCTATGAATAGAGATCTAAATTCCCGAATAAACCCATATGCTAACTCATCTATAATTCGATACCATAACGCGGCTTCTTCGCATTTTACCAGCAATTCCTGTTCTTCGGTTAACGATTGGTCGACGCCCTCGAAACCTGCGGCTTTGAGTTGCTCGCGAGCTTCTACCGCGACATTGAGATTATGAACTACGAATGCTGCCAATAGAGTAGCTTTTTCGTGGATTACCTCGCTGCTGTTAGGGCGACAATGATACTGTTTCACTGTAGCAGGCCACGGCTCGTTCACATACTGTGTAGCATGAGGATTAACAAAACAAAAGTTGATAGACAGTCGTAATAGCTCACCATCATCACTTCGTTTACTTAGGGCTTCGATTAGTCGGGGATCTATGAGCGTCCCATCCGCAGCAAAGACTACCGCAGGCTGCCCTGTCTCCCCTTCAATTTCGTAGACCAAGGTGAGCAACCGATCCCGGATGTCAGCCCCGAGTTCTGCTGATTTGGCGCACCCCTTAGGTTTCCGAGATTTGTGCAGGGCGTGTTCAATGATTTGCCGAACCTGTTCGGCATCACGGCGCTCCTGCGCGGTCGGGAAAAACCTACGAAACAGGCTCATGGCGCCCTACCTACCCAGCGGCAAAGGAAAACGGGCTGAGCCACATATCCACCTCCCAACGAAGTGCACACAAGGGATCAGCTTGAGTTTAATTTTCCGTAACTGAGCGCGGCTGCGCGATTTTGCTTGCCTTAATAAAAATCGTAGCGGCTGCGTAATCCGCTTTACCGACCAATTACGCGCGGCTCTCGGACCAAAGCAATTCTTAACGACTGCCGCTCATCCTAATGGGCATGAAGAAGCAACTCGGGTCCACCGCTTAGACTCGGGCTTTCTTCCGCAGCCAAGGTCGTAGCCTTAATAATGGAAGGTGCGCGAACCAACATCACCAAACGGGAAGCAACAACGCGACAACCCCAAGGAGATCGTCCTTGACAACTACATAGGATCGGGAACCACCGATGATGCGACAGACCTTGTGGCCAGAATGTTGCGCTATTGTCCTTGAAACCCTTCCCTGATTATGCTCAAAAAGCGTGATTCTCGATGAAGGGTTGCATCATGGGGACTTTCAAACTAGCACCGAGCGACCCGACTGACCGATACAACTACTTTGTCATGGTGGCGATCCTACTGGGGTTGCTTCTCTTGTTTATCTTCGTGCCTTCGTTGATCCAATCCCACGCTGGCGAGGTTGCAGCAGCTATCGGAAGTGTCATAGGCGGGATTGTTGGTGCAGGTGGTGCCGTTGGTGCGGTCTACTTCCTCATCAATCGGCAGCGGCTTGAGGAAAGAAACAACGTATCCGACGCGATACGTCGAGAAATCATCGAATTCAATGAAATGGTCCTAACGGCATTGAGTATTTGTGAACACATAAAATCTCGAGATGCGTCAGTAATGAGGAAAAATGCGCACACTATAATGATAAATCTCGACCCGATAATCTATAGAGCGGTCGCAGACCGTATCGGGCTTCTTTCTCACCCACAATTTGTGGTTAAATTTTACACACGGTTAGTAGAAATACAGCAAGCCATTCAGACCATTACGGTTGGGAATCCCGGCGATGCTGGTGCTCTCGTGCCGGGTGACGAAGCGGAGACACTTGCAAGTAGTTTGATAATCACATGTCGACTTGCGCAGGCCATTATCTCACAGGTCGCCGACCCAAGTTTAGATGAACAAGTCCCTCTGATCGCTCTTGCGCATATTGATACGGCTTTAGAGAGCGCTAAACGGGCATTCCCCAAATTGATCCGATAGCGCGGGACGGGAACCATTTGTTTGATCTGCACCACTAGGTGAACGCCGTTAAGTAGATATCCGGTGATCTTCGCATCGTCGAGAACGGCATTTCCGACGTTTGGCAGTTGCGCCAATTCGGCTCACGCGGGCTGAATGTCGGCCCGTGCAAGGCTGCTCGCCATCACGCCATGCATGAACAACCGTCCCAAGGGTGCCTTCGGGCGACTTTGTTGCCTGGCGCTCAGACGAAAGCGTGAGCCGCACAACGCTGAGCTCGGGAATGGGTGCCGGCATGTCGGCCTTCCTTGACTCCGATAGACGCATATACCGGAAAACGCCCGGAAACCAGTCGTGTCCCTCCCCGCGGTTGATGAACGCGCCCGCAATTGGGTGAGGCTCGCTCGGCCACAGCCCGAGCAGTCGGTTTCCCGGCGACCACAGCGCCGGCACGCTCCTCCCGCGCGGGCCGTGCGGGTTGCAGGACTGACCCTTTCGGAACGCCTGCCCGCCGGCGGCTTGCCGTACTCACCCCGTGTCGGACAGGTGTCCTCCTCAATTTCTCCCGCAGCGATTTCTGCCAGGCCCTTGCCGAGCTTGGGCTTTCGCCCATATATCGGATATGTGCGATAAACGCAATTATAAGCTGGTGTATATGCTAGAGCGGATTTCCGATCCGGTTGGCACGCGATGTAGGCCGTTTCTCAGAAGAAAGGATGGATGTCAGTGCGAATTCTGCGGCCGGTCTGGCCGACCCGGCTTGAATGAAAACCCGCGCGCAGCCCGCTGTCCTGTGGGCCTTCAGCCCACGGACAAGTTCCGTGGGGAAAGCCGGGATCCATCGAGCCGCTGCTCGTGCGGCCGACGGGTGGGCCCCGGCCTCCGCCGGGGCAGCGTTTGATGCTGTCTTGCGTTCCTGTCGTCCTGTCTCTGACAGGGTGGGACCGCGATCCGGTTTGGTCGGACAGTGGTCCAATATTAGAAGCCGCGGATATGCGGTCGAATTCCACTGCCAATCCCCTGCCGACGGCGATGAATTCCGCTGCCGGCGGACTCGGTCAGATCGTGCTCAAGCTGTTGATATTGCGTTATTCGTGGGTTCTGGAAGGGCGATTTTCGGGGTCGAAACGCGTTTTCTCCCTGACGGCAGGGAAATGCCGGAGGGGTCCGCCTTGGCCTGGCAGCACCTCGGGCTACTGCGCGGTGATGCCGCCGTCGACGACGAGACCGGCACCGGTCATGAAGGCGGCATCGTCCGAAGCGAGAAAGACGATGCCCTTGGCATCGGGCACCGATTGTTCAGTCGCACGGAGATGGGCGATGGCGGCGGCGATGTAGGTGGAGTTCCGGAACACGGTCGCATGACGGACGGCGCCACGATGGCCTTCAGTGACGAGCGCCTTATCGATGCGGCCGGTGCGGTTGTTGCGGATCGGCCGGAACAGCGGCCCTTGCTCGTCGTCGCCGTAGCCAGCCGCATCGAGGTATCGTGGATGCGCCCCCTACCCTCCCACGGAGCCTTCTGCCGGAGTCGCGCGCTGGATCGGGGGCGACTGATCATTGTATGCTTGCATGCTTCAGTGCCACACGGAGGCTGACGGCTCGGCTCGATGCAAAGGAGACCACATCCATGACGATCGATGTAGCGACCGGCATTAGCCGCATCCTCAAAGAGGAGGGTGTGGGTTGGGTTTCGACCTTCCCTGTCTGCCGGGTGAACAACGCGCTGGGGCGCGAAGGGGTGCCGATGCTGATGATGCGCGACGACCGCTACGCCGTTGCGGTCGCCGACGCGTTCTCGCGCATCACCGCGGGCTCACGGATCGGGGTGTGCACCTTTCAAGGGGGCGTCAATGCCGCCGGCATGCAGTACGCCTACGCCGGGATGGCGCAGGCCTATGAGGATGGCTCGCCCGTTCTGTGCATCACCGATGGCGTGCCGGCCGGCAGCTCGGGCAACAGCCAATACGATGTCGCATCGGCCATGAAGACGGTGTCGAAGTGGTTCGGCTATCTCGACAAGCCCGAGCGCACGCCTGAGCTGATGCGCCGCGCCTTCACGATGCTGCGCAGCGGCAGACCGGGCCCCGTGATCCTGGCTATTCCCAATGCCACGGCCACATACGACGAGACCGCCGGCCCCTACCGTCCTGTGAAGGGCTGGAAATCGGCGCCGGACCCGGCGGATGTGAGCGCTGCAGTTGACCAGCTCCTGGGAGCTCGTAACCCGCTGATCTACGCCGGCGAGGGGGTCATCTACGCGGGTGCCTCGGAAGACCTGAAAGCGCTGGCGGAACTCGTGAATGTGCCGGTGATCACGACGCTCAAGGCCAAAGGGGCGTTCCCGGAGAACCATCCGCTGTTTGTCGGCGTGCGCGGCGATCAGGTGGCACACTACCTGAACAAAAGCGATCTCATCCTCGCCGTCGGCTCGAGCCTGTCGCCGGGCCGCTTCAGCCACGCCATTCCCGATGCGGCGACGAAGACCATCATCCACTGCAACGTCGACGAGCTGCACATCAACAAGATGTATCCCACGGCGCACGCGGTGATCGGCGATGCGCGCCTGGCCTTGCAGGCGCTCCGCCAGGAAGTGTCCGACCGCACGTCTGGCGCCGGACGGAATGCGGGTGATGTGGCGGCGGAAGTGAAGGCGGCACGCGACCAGGGGCTTGCCAGATACCGGCAGGTCATGAACTCCGACGAGACGCCGATCAACCCCTATCGAGTGTATGGCGATCTGATGGAGGTGCTGGATCTGCGCAATTCGTTCGTGACGCACGAAAGCGGCAACACGCGCGACCAGCTGAGCACCGTCTTCGACACGCTGATCCCGCGCGGCTTCCTCGGCTGGGGCAACGTTTCCACGCTCGGCTTCAGCCTGGCTGCTGCCATAGCCGCCAAGAAGGCGTTTCCGGGCAGGGCATCCGTGGCGGTGACCGGCGAGGCGGGCCTTGGCTACATGCTCGGCAACCTCGAGGTTCTGCTGCGCGAGAAACTCGGGATCACGGTCGTGCACATCAGCAATGGCGGGTTTGCCGGCTATGGACCCGGCTTCTGGGGGCCGGGGCACGATCCCTTCACCCACCGGGTGCTGGGGCCCGACGAGGTGGATATGTCGAAGGTGATAGGCGCCCTCGGCTTCCACACCGAGCGGGTCAGCGAGCCGGCCGAAATCATCCCGGCGCTGCGGCGGGCGCTCGACGTCAATAATTCAGGCCGCCCGGCCTATATCGAGTTCATCTGCTGCCAATACCCCGTCTACGGCCAGTGGGTTGGACGGGGCGCGGAGTGAAACGATGGCGAAGCTGATCCCGGTCCCCGACTCGCTGAGCAAGCCCTTCTGGGACGCCGTCAATCAACGGCGGCTCGTCCTGCAGCACTGCGCTCACTGCGACCGGCTGCAATACCCGCCGCAGCAGGCCTGCCAGGTCTGCAACTCGGCCGCCGGCCTGACGTGGAAAGACGTCGAGGGAAGAGGCCATATCGCGACCTACATCGTGATCGAGGACGGCCGCCTCAACCGGCGCATGCCCGATCAGCCCTATAACCTGGCAATGGTGACGCTGGACGCGGACCCGCGGGTCAATTTTTATTCCAATCTCCCGGGCACCCCGCCCTACCAGGCGCCAGTCGGCGCCGCCGTCGAGGCGACGTTCGAGAAGGTGGCCCCAGGCCAGCTGATCCACGAGTGGCAGGTCGTCGCGTAGTATTATGGATTCACAGTGAGGCAGTGAGGCAGTGAGACAGCGAGGCTGGGACAATGTCTTACGAGAATGACGGGCTATCCCAACACGTCATCGGCCTTGCCATCGAGGTTCATCGTTACCTCGGCCCTGGATTGTTGGAATCCGCGTACGAAGAGTGCCTTTGCCTCGAACTGAAGGAAGCCGGCCTGCCGTTTCGCCGGCAGGTGCCACTGCCGATTATTTACAAATTAATTAAGTTGGATTGCGGCTATCGGCTCGATCTTGTGGTAAAGGACCGGTTGATACTTGAGATCAAAACGGTAGAACAACTGCAGCCGATCCACAATGCGCAGCTATTGACGTATATGAAGCTAAGCGGTATCCGAACAGGATTGTTGCTGAACTTTAATTCGGCGGTGTTGAAGGACGGGCTCCGACGCCTGGTTCTCTAATCAATCTCACTGTCTCGGTGTCTCACTGTGAATAATCCAGAGCATAGAGGAAAGGGGGAGCCATGAGCGCGCCAGACCGGTATCAGTGGCGGCGAGACAAGGACGGGCTCGGCGTCTGGGAGCACCGCGGCAAGGTCGCCGTGGCTGGTGTCGGACATTCACCGGTCGACCGTCGCTGGGACGGCGTCTCGATGGACAAGACGCTGGGGGCCTGCTCCATCCTGGCCTGCCGGAAGGCAATGGACGAGGCCGGCGTGACGCCGGACCAGATCGACGGCGTCATCTGCTGCGACAGCCATATTGCGGGTGGCAGCGGCGGCTCCGCGTCTCAGTGGGCGCCACGGCCCTACTTCGCCCCGCCCTACGATTTAGAGTTGGGGCTCACTCTGGTCAACGCGCAGTGGCTGATCGCGCAGATGCGCCTGCCCAACGTCAAATTCGCGCCGACAGGTGTGCCGACCATCAGCGAAATGGTGGGCATGGCGGCACAGGCCGTGGGTGACGGCGTTTGCTCCACCTGTCTCGTCATCTACCCGACAGGCAATCTCGAAGGCCGCTATCGTCGCGGTGGCGAGAACGCCGACGACTACGCCCGCGGCGCACGCCAATGGACGGCACCCTGGGGCAATCACGGCGGCAACGATTTTATCAACATCTTCCCGCACGGTCAGTACTGCCTGAAATATGGCGGCAAGCACGACGACCTCGCCCCCTTTGTCGTCAACCAGCACCGCAACGGGCTGCTGACGCCGTGGGGGTACAATGCCACCCACAACGTGCCGCAGCTCACCATCGAGGATTACGTCAATTCGCGCTACATCCTGAACCCGCTTAGGCTCTGGGACTGCGACCGGCCGGTCAATGCATCGGCCGCGTATCTCTTCACGACCGCCGAGCGCGCCCGCGACATGCGGCAGCCGCCGGTCTATGTGCTCAATCACTCGCAGCACAACTTCAGGAAGCGCACCACACAGGAAGATTTGGACGAGATCGAGGACTGGACCGACCGCGCCGCCCGGAGAATGTACGAGGGCGCCGGGCTTGGGCCCAACGACGTCGATATCTTCAATCCTTACGACGGCTATGCACCGATGGCGCAGTTCTTCCTGGAGGCCTTCCAGTGGCACGGCGTCAAGCGCGGCGATGCCTTCGCATTCTACGCCGGCGACATCAGGGTCGAGGGACCGCACCCGTTCTCTTCGAGCGGCGGCAATTTGGGGAACGGGCGCACCCGTACGGCCATGTACACCGACAGCATAGAGCAGCTCCGCGGCACGGCCGGCGCACGGCAGGTCAGGGTTCGGGCAGAGACTGCGCTGGCGGCATTCACCACGCCAAGCAGCGGCGGCTGGATCATGTTCGGCAAATCCTCGAGCTGACGGCCTGTGACACTGGAGACCACCGGCTCGCGGCGATCACTCTCAGACCCTGACCCAAAAATGGCGGGCGAGCGAGAGCTAAGATCGGCAAATCAGATTGTGAACGGACCTCCGCCGTAGCGTGCGGCAACGGCGGGGTCGCGCCGTAAGCGGCCATCGCCGGACTGGGGTGGCTCCTCGCCCGGAGCTGCCATGTCGGCGCGGCATGGCTTCAATCGCTCAACGCCCAGCAAACATTCTGTGAGGCTCGTCGCCGCAAGGCTAATGGCGCTCGAAATAAATCAGCTCATTGGCGTATGAGTAAAATGGAGGTGTATAGGTCCAATTTATGTAAGAAGACGATGCGGATACCGGTGACCCCCCATAGCTTCTACGCAGATAACCGTCGCGTGCGCCTTCCTCAGGTGCAGCGGGCACCCCTTGAGCTCGCACGGGGCAACGCGCTCGGCTATAAGCCTTTCGAATTGCGGATACTTCATGCCTCCAGCTCGGCCGGCCTGCGTGTGATCGCTGCCGATCCCGTGCGCGATTGGTGGGCCCAGATCTGGCCCGCGTTTTCGTGCGAGCTGCTGCATAACGGGGAGCGCCTCGAGATGTGGGCCGCCGTCAACAACTGCGACGTCCGAGCCGCGCAAGCGCTGCTTAACACATTCCATCCGAGTTTTTCGGCATCGCGCGGCATGCTGCTCTGCATGCGCTCGATTGCCGAGCGAGACCGAGGGATCGACCGCCTTATAGGGGTTGCGCAGATCGGGGAATATAATCACACCACCTTCCCGCAGCGGACGATCTTTGGGCGCAAGCTGTGCAAGGGGTATGATTTGCTCTCGCGCGGAGAGGCTATCAAGGCGATCCCGATTGCGGCGGGGAAGCGATTTGCGGTGCACGAGGATCGTAGGGGTGAAGGGCTCGGAGAGGCTCTTGCGGCCCAAGTACTGGATGTCGCTGCAAATTATCGATGGCCGCCCGCCCGCGTTGTCGAGGTCAGCCGTTGGATGGATGAGGGCGAGTTCTATGGAATCTGTTGTGCAGGTCAGCAGGACTTTCTAACCCGGTCAGGCTACGTTCCCGTTCAGCCAGCCATATGGATGCGAGGAAAGGTGAATGCCACAGCACCAAATGCGCTTACCGTTCGTAGAATCCCCGGATACTACTACGCCGACGTGTCCCACCGATCTCGCCCGGCAATCATTCAGAAAGCCCAAGGATGCGGGTGCGGACCGGCTATTTGTTCCGCTAGCGGCTAAGCCATTTGACTGGTTCTGCTCAGGCAAGAAGCACTGGGAGCTGCGTAAGCTTGGTCGTCAGTATACGCACACTCATGTGCGCCCCGGCCGGGATGTCGAACTGCGACGCGGGTACAGTGATTTGAAGGCGGCGCTTTGGGGTGAGATCGTCGCCGTTCAAGAGGCACCAAGCGTTAAGGCTTTTTTTGAAGTGGTTCCTTGGGAGGTTGTGCTTCCCGAAAGTGATTCGATGGAAAGTGCCATCGCGGAAACTATTCGCATCCTCAATATTGACGATCCCGAGCGTACACCGGTGCTCGGCTTTCGCGTAGGGATCAGCCGGCGATGAACCGGCTTCCGCTCAAGCTTGAATACATGGACCTGGTGGCGCGCGGGGCAAAGCGCTCGACGGTCCGTGCAGGAGTGCGGCAGATTGATCCAGGCTGGGCCGAAGTGGTCTGCGGCGCTCAGGCAATTCCGGTCCAAGTCATGAAGACCATCGTAAAACGTGTGGATGAGCTGACCGAGGAAGACGCCCAAACCGACGGGTTCGCCACGCGCGAAGCGCTCTTAGCAGCACTCCGCCGTTTCTATCCGCGAATCAGACCCTCCGATCCGGTGAGCATCGTTTATTTCGAGCGCGTTCAATGACGCTCGGAGCGGACGCGCGCGTCACTGTCCAGGGTTACTACCAGGCCGACGCGGCGCCGCACGATGGGTTCGAAAAGGCGTTTGGCGACTTCGTCCGACAGCTTGAACGGGACGCTGTGGCCGGCACATTCGAAGACTATGATCGCTCTATCTTTGAGAACGACGCGGCGCACGCTGCCTTTGTGGAACGCAGCAAAGAAGCTGCTCGCTGCTATGACGCACGCCGGGACGAGCATGCAGCCCAGCGACGTTTCGATTTCCGGCTTGATCTCGCCGCTCATCTCTTCGCTGACCCGGCCTACGGCCTGCAACGTCTAATCCACACGCTCGCCAGTGATCTTTTCGAACGCAGGATCGAGGGGATCAGGGGCCGAGTAGAGGTCACGGATGTTGACCTGTCGGCGCTCCAGAAGACTTATGAAGCGGCCTATCGCAAGCCGGATCGGAGCCACACGATCGCCGAGATTAAGCAGGCGTTCGCGCTGAAGGCCGATGAACCATTCTTGGCCTTTAGCCTAAAGCCGCGTGCATGCCTTCTCGACGACGAATATCGCCGGATCGCTCGCGAGGCCTTTGAGGGTGGATGTCACCTCGTCGAACTTGATACCCGCGACCTTGTTTTCGATGATCCTGATCGCCTGGCGTTACTTGCGGAGCTGTCCCAGACTGCGCTCGATTTGTCGAGGGAGCGAGTGTGCCGCTTCTCCGCAAATCTATCAGGCCCATCCCATGTAATTAGACCGGTACTTGAAAGGCTGAGTACATTGCATGCTGAGGTAAACCCCGAGGGCCCGTGGGTGGTGAAAATCGATGGCAATCTTGATGGACTTTCGACCGTTCAGGCTATTCGCTCAGGAAAATTCGAACTCCATAGACAGCCGATCATCACCTGTTATCCGGTCCTGAAATACGCACTCCAATCGGCGCTTGGCCGGACTGGCTTCGTGCGAATGCTGGCGCTGAGCGGCGTCGATATTATCTACCCTGGCCAAAGCCCGAGCTTTCGGAAGGATCGACGCATAGACACTCAACAAGTCACTGCCGCTCAGGAGCATTATCGGGCGATGGACCTGGGCGGTTATCCGATGCTCAGCGTCGCAGGCGGCGTGTTCATCAATTCCGTGCATGCGATGCTCTCGGTGTTGGGGCCTGATATCGCTTTCTTCGTCGGTGGCGGAATTGCCTTATCGAGGCGTGGCATACGCACAGGGGCGGAGCGGTACGCAAAAGCCATTACGCTTTCATGTCAGGATCTGTTTGAGCATAGGGATATACGCGATATGCAGCGCCAACTCGTCGACCTCGCACGCGTCTATTTCGATTCTGGCGATGTTCCGGCGGATTTTGAGCTGGTCCTCCCAAGTGAGCTTCGCGCTGTCCCCAATCTTCGGCATTCGAAGAACCTGAAATGAGAGGCCTTCTCACCGAAGTGGCGCTCCAGTTAAAAGGGAGCCTCTCATTTCTCCTGGGACTAGGAGGAATGTTCACTATCGCGAAGAGCTTACTCACAGGACTTTTCCTGCTCCCGAAGGGAACCAAGCTACGGCCGACGCTTGAGGCCGATGCCTCAAAGTTTCGTTCGTGGCTATACCTGCTAGCCGCTCTCAGTGCCATATTGCTAATCGCTGCCGCGTTGCTATACTTTGTCGGACCAATCGCCGCGATAGATGTGGAAGCGCTAAAGCGCGGCTCCCAGCCGGTCACGATTCCACAGCAGTGGGCGATCGCAGGGCTAATATTGATCGCAATCCTCATTCTGCTCTGCGATGCGCTCTCCTCCGTGTGCCGGTACCGATTGAGCCAGATAGTGGCCAAGGGAGATTGAGCGGCAGCGTCGACCGCAAGCGGGGTTCACGTGGTGGAACAAATGATTCCATTGTCTTGATGTGAAATCGGCAATGGACGATCTCTGTTATTGGAAATCAGCGGGACACTGGCTTTGACCGCAATCGGGCATCAAGAGCGGTCCGCGCCGCCAAGGCTGAGCGGCGGTTGTGGGTTCCAAAGCGGTCCGCTGCTGCCGACAATTAGTCCGTGCAAACTTTTGGGTCTCTCAGCCACGCGCGGTGCTATGTGGCGCGAAATACGACGAGGGCGTCTACCGCCTTCACGCCCTGACCTGACGGCAGCACCATGAGCGGATTGATGTCCAACTCTGCCAAGTGTCCTTCGAGGTGCATGGCGAGGTGCGACACGCGCACCAGGGTATCCTCGAGCGCCTCGAGGTCGGCCGCCGGCCGTCCGCGAAAGCCCCGGAGCAACCGGGCTCCTTTGACCTCGGCGATCATCGCCTCGGCTTCCGAGCGCGTGATCGGGCAGCGTCGCAGGGCCACGTCGTTGTAGACCTCGACCATCACGCCGCCGCTGCCGAACAGCAGCACCGGGCCCAATTGCGGGTCGCAATTGACGCCGATGATGACTTCGACAGCTTCTCCGACCATCTCCTGCACCGACACGCCGGTGATCCGAGCCTGTGGCGCTATCGCAGTTGCCGCATCTACTCCCTCCCCCATGATGGGGGAGGGCCGGGGTGGGGGTGACGCCTCCTCCTTGCGATCATCCGCCGGGGATGCTGCGGCATCACCCCCTCCCACCCCTCCCCCATCAAGGGGGAGGGCACTCAAAAGGGGGAGGGCACTTAAATAGGCCTCGGCATTGGCCAGGATCTCTGCGTAGGCGGTTCGCACTTGTGTCATATCGCCGAGGTTCAGCCGAACGACCCCGGCCTCTGTCTTGTGCGGAATATCCGGCGAATCGACCTTGAGAGCCACCGGAAACCCGAGCTCTTCTGCGGCCAGGGCGGCTTCCTCCGCGGACGTTACACCAACGGCGTCTCGGGACTCCCCTTGCCCGGCCTTGAGCCGGGCACCCACGTCTTCTTTCCGTTCAGCAGCAAAGACGTGGGTGGCCGGGTCACCCCCGGAACGGCCCGTAAGGGCCGGCCGTCCGGGGGCGGCCAAGGGGTCAGGTTTCGGCACCGCTGGTATTACCAAGTGCTCGCGCGCGCTCGCCACGCCCCAGGCTGCCAACAGCTGCTTGCTCTCGGACTCGGAGAGGGTCGCACGCCCCCGCCCGAGAGCCCGGGCGATGGCCTGATCCTGAGGTGCCGTGCGCGGCGGGGCCGCGGCAAAGCCGTCGGCCAGGCGACGCTCGCGCCATGTGTGATACCAGAGGCGGCTCTGCAGGCCTCGGGCCAACGTGACCGGCGTGTAGAAGATCGGTATCCGGGCTCCTTTGAGCTGGGCCAGGCCAGGTTTGGCGTCCCGGCTTCCGGTCCACAAGAACACCACGCCCTTGTCGGTCCGATCACGCTGGCTGATGACCTGCTGAGCTTGGGAATCCGCCCCGGCACTCGCCACGACGAGCGTCCCCATCCGGGGATCATTGACCATGTGCTCCATGATTTGCGGGAAGGACTCGCTGTTGGCGAAGCCCGTCACATCGGCAGGATTGGCAGCCCACCCGAAGCCCTTCAGGATCCCGTTGATGCCGTCACGCGCCTCCGCCCCGAGCGGCGGCAGATCGAGACCGGCCTGACCGCACATGTCGGCGGTCAGCGAGCTGATGCCGCCCGAGTGGGATACCACCGCGATGCCGGGCACTAGGGGCTCGGGGGTGTGGGCCAGCAGGTGTGCCGTCTCCAGGAGCTCGTCGTAGTCCTGGACCCGGATCACCCCGTATTGGGCAAAGATCGCATCGTACCGGGCATCCGCACCCGTCAGCGCCGCCGTATGCGAGCGTGCCGCCCGCGCGCCCAGTTCCGAACGCCCGATTTTGATCAGGACGATCGGCTTGCCGCGCTCGGCGGCGAGCTTGGCCACTTCGAGAAATTTATCGGCAGCTTTGAACCCCTCGACAAAGCCGGCAATGACCCGAGTATCCGGATCGTCCAGCAGATAGCGGGCGAAATCGGTAAAGTCGAGGTCTGCCTCGTTCCCTGTCGAGATGATGTAGCTGAAGCCGATGCCGTTCTCGACCGCCCGCACCAGGAAGGGCCCGAACGCCGTGGCACCACTTTGGCATACGAGGCCGATGGGCCCCGTCAGACCTTCCGCCCCGCGCGAGGAAGCGGTGGCCCAGATGTCGTCCTTGACATTCGCCAGCCCCAGGCAGTTGGGGCCGCTGATCCGCATGCCCGAGGTGCTCGCAAAGGCGCCCAATTCCCGCTGCAGATCGCGCCGGTCGTCGAGGCCGCGCTCGGCAAAACCCGCCGAGATCACGATCGCCGATCCCGCCCCCTTGCGGTGGCTCTCCTCCAGGACATCGAGCACCTGGTCCCAGGGCACCACGATGCCCACCAAATCGGGGGCCTCCGGCAGGCTCGTCACACTCGGGTAGGACTTCACCCCCATGATTTCGTCATAGCGCGGGTTCACGGCATAAACCCTGATCCCGTCTTTGGCCTTGAGTGCGGCAGCCAGAAACCGCCCGCCATACTGCATCCGCGGCGTGGCACCCACGATCGCAATGGAGCGCGGGTTGAGCATTTTGTGGATCGACGCCATCTGTGGTTCTGTCCAGAACGCCATGACACCCCCTGAAGCAACGCCGTCATGGTAATACGAATCGCGACCGGCGAGGAAACCGAGGAATTGCCGGCTTCGGCACGATCGGCTGCAGCAGAACTCGGACCGCGCGGCGGCAATGCTCGCGCGGCGGCAATGCTCGCGCTGCTCGGATGATGCCGGAGCGTCGCAGAGAGATTGCGAAAGGCTCCGCCGGCCCCGGCCCGGGATCCTCGATGCGGGCCGCACGGGTTGGCGGACTGACCCTTTCGGAAGCGCCTGCCCGCCGGCGACTTGGCCGTAGCCGTCCTCGTGTTGGCGGTCTGCGTCGGAGATGTCGCCTCCTCAATTTCTCCCGCATCGATTTCTGCCAGGCCCTTGCAGAGCTGGGCTTTCGCCCATATATCGGATATGTGCGATAAACGCAATTATAAGCTGGTGTATATGCTAGGGCGGATTTCCGATCCGGTTGGCACGCGATGTGAGCCGTTTCTCAGAAGAGCCGTTTCTCAGAAGAAAGGATGGATGTCAGTGCGAATTCTGCGGCCGGTCTGGCCGACCCGGCTTGAATGAAAACCCACGCGCAGCCCGCTGTCCTGTGGGCCTTCAGCCCACGGACAAGTTCCGTGGGGAAAGCCGGGATCCATCGAGCCGCTGCTCGTGCGGCCGACGGGTGGGCCCCGGCCTGCGCCGGGGCAGCGTTTGATGCTGTCCTGCGTTCCTGTCGTCCTGTCTCTGCCGAGAAAGACGCCGGTCAGATTGACGCCGCACAGCCGATGCCAGTCGGCAAGGCTCGTCTCCTCGAGGCTCATGCCGAGAAAGAAGACCCCGGCGTTGTTGACCAGGATGTCGAGCCCGCCGGAGCGGCCGGTGACGGCCGCGAGTGCCGCACTCCAGTCCTCCTCGCGGGTGACGTCGAGATGGGTGTAGATCGCCCCAGCACCCGTTTGGTCGAGAGCGCGCACGGTCGCCTGACCGCGCTCGTCGAGCACGTCGCCGATCGCCACCTTTGCCCCGGCCTCGATCATCAGCCGCACGGCTTCCGCGCCGATCCCGCGCGCGGCTCCGGAAATCAGCGCGACCTTGCCGTCGAGCCGGTTCATGGCCGTTCCTCCCTCTCGCTGTCGGGAACACCAGCGTCGAGCTCCTCGAGCCAGACGGTGGCTGTGGCGTCGGAGGGGGCGCGCCAGTCGCCGCGGGGCGACAACGATCCGCCCGACGAGATCTTCGGGCCGTTCGGCAACGCCGAGCGCTTGAACTGGCTCAATTGGAAAAAACGGTAGAGAAAGACCCGCAGCCAGTGCTTGATCTCGGAAAGCGAGTAGGCGCGGCGCACCGCCTCCGGGGTGTTGGCAGGCCATCGGCCGCCCACGTCGTGCCATGCATTCCATGACAGATAGGCGATCTTCGACGGGCGGAAGCCGTAGCGCGTTGCGAAGTAGAGGTTGAAATCCTGCAATGGATAGGGGCCGACGATGCTCTCGGTCGACTGGATCGCGCCATCGGCGCCGGCGCGGAACCAGCTCCGGCGAGATCTCGGTCGCCAGGATGTCGTAGAGGATCGGTGCGGTTTCCTCTCCCAGGTCGCCCGACGCGGCGACAAAGCGAATCAGGTGCTGGATCAGGGTCTTGGCCACCGAGGCGTTCGGGTTGTAGTGCGACATCTGATCGCCGACCCCGTAGGTGCACCAGCCGAGACCGAGCTCGGAGAGATCGCCGGTGCCGACCACCAGGGCGCCGTTATGGTTCGCCAACCGGAACAGATAGTCGGTGCGTAGCCCGGCTTGGACGTTCTCGAAGGTCACGTCGTAGAGGGCTTCGCCCTTGGCCGAGGCGTGGCCGATGTCGTCGAGCATCTGCAGCGCCGCCGGCCGGATGTCGATCTCCGAGCCGCTGACGCCGAGCGCCCGCATCAGCCGCCAGGCGTTGGATTTGGTGGCCTCGCTCGTCGCAAACCCGGGCAAGGTGTAGGCCAGGATGTTGGTACGCGGCATCTCCAACCGGTCCATCGCGCGCGCGGAGACGATCAGCGCCTGCGTCGAATCGAGCCCGCCCGAAACCCCGATCACGAGCTTTTTCAGCCCGGTCGCCGAAAGCCGCTGGGCAAGGCCCTGGACCTGGATGTTGTACGCCTCGTAGCAATTCTCGCGCAGCATCGCGGGATCCGACGGGACATAAGGAAATCGCTCGACCTCGCGGCGCAATTCGAGTGTCTCGCTGGAAGCGGCAAAGTCGAAGGCGATCGTGCGAAATGGCGCATGGCCTTCGCCGAGGGCCCGAGCGCAATCGCCAAAGGTGTTGGTCCGCATGCGCTCCTGGCGGATGCGCCCGAGATCGACATCGGCGAACGCGATCTCGGGCTCGGCCGAGAAACGCGGCGTTTCAGCGACATCGTCGCCCAATTCGAAGATGCCGGCCTGACCATCCCAGGCGAGGTCGGTGGTCGACTCTCCGGCGCCGGCTGCGGAATACGCATAAGCCGCGATGCAGCGTGCCGACTGCGAGGCGCACAACAGGCGGCGCATTTGTGCCTTGCCGATCGTGATGTTGCTGGCGGAGAGATTGAGGAGGATCTCCGCCCCGGCGAGTGCGGCCGCTGCGCTCGGCGGCTGCGGCACCCACAAATCCTCGCAGATCTCAAGGTGGAAGGTGAACGGCGCGTTGCCGCGCGCGGCAAACAGCAGATCGCGGCCGAAGGGTGCTTCACGCCCGCCGATAGTGATCGACTGGCGAAGTGTGCCGTCGCCCGAGGTGAAATGACGCCGCTCGTAGAACTCGCGGTAATTCGGGAGGAACACCTTGGGAACGACGCCGAGCAGCGCGCCATTGTGAATGACGACACCGCAATTATAGAGATGGCCCTGCTGCCTGAGCGGCGCACCGACGACAAAAGCGGGGAAGAGCTCATGGCTCGCACAGATCAGCCGATCGAGCTGTCGCACAACCCCGTCGAGCACCGCGTCCTGAAATAAGAGATCGTCGATCGCATAAGCCGAAAGGCAGAGCTCCGGGAACACCATCAAGGCGATCTGCTCCCGGTCGCCGGCGGCGAGCAGGTCGAGGACATTCTCGGCGTTACGGGGCGGCGCAGCGATCGCCACATGCGGCACGCAGGCGCCGATGCGGATGAAGTCGTGGCTGTAAGGTGAGAAGAACGGGGGCATTGCGGATGAATGCTCGAACGATCGGCTGACCACTGTCAATCTGGGCAGCCGCGCGCCTCCCGGTAAGAGGCAGGCTCAGGTCTTTGATCGCGCGGACTTAATCGCCGCCCAGACCACGCCGGCGATGCCGAACATGGTGAGTCCGGCAAAGACGAGCATCACTGTATTTGCCGGACCGATCAGGCGGTCCCCGACATCGGCGACGGCGTCACCGGTAAACAGCAGCATCGGCGCCCAGACCAGCGCCGACGTTATGTTGGCGAACCAGAAGCGGTCGCGCCGCATGCGCATCACGCCGGCGGCCAGCGGCACCACCGCCCGCATCGGCCCCAAGAAGCGGCCGATGAACACGCTCTTTCCGCCGTGTCTGGCAAAAAAGCGGATCCCGCTCGGCAACAGGTCCGGGCTGCGGGTGAACGGCCAGACCCCAGCAATGCTGGGTCCGAAGCGATGACCGATCCAGAACGACACGGAGTCGCCGAGTACAGCACCGGTGACCGCCCCCATCAGGATCGGGAAATATGGCAGCGAACCAGCCGCCATCAATGTTCCCGCGGCAATGAGAAGCGAGGTGCCCGGAAACAATAGACCGATGAAGACAAATGACTCGCCAAACGCAGTGACGAACAGGATGACTACAGCCCAGGCTGAATGCGTCGAGATAAAATTGAGAGCCGGTTGAACAAGCTGTTCCATCGTCGAGCAATCAGCCGAGTTCTGCGCAACATCATGCCGGACCGCGGGCGGGTCAAGGCGCGGCGATGTGGCCGCGTCGATTGTCGGCTACCCGGCGCCGCTGAAGATCGGCAGGCAGATGTTCGCCCAAGCGACGATCCCAAGATGATCGCCCAGTGCATGCAATCCGGTAAATCGATCGAGGCCGCGATAAACTTCGCCGAAAGCGAACTCGAAGGCTTCATGCGGTCTTGGATTTCAAGCCCCTCCAGGGCGCCCCCTGCGGCCCCACGAGGGGCTTTCCACAAAACCGCTACCTTCCTGCGTGCATAGCTGCTATACGCTGGGCGCAGTCGAGTACAATGCCGGGAAACGGCAGCTGGTGTGAACTGACGAACGGGAGGCCTTGATGTCGGCGAGCCAACGTATCGCTGTCTGTTACGTGGTGGCCGCGCTCGTAGTGCCGCTCAGCGCGCCCTATGCTCAGCAGACTGCGCCGACCCCGATACTTTCGGGTCTGTTGGCGAAGCTGGACATTCAAAAGGAGCAGATCGAGCCCGATCGCGGTAAGTCCCAGGGGACCTTGACCATCGCCCAACACTACGCGCTGGATCCCGGTTGGCTCAATCCGCTCGAGCATTCGTTTTCGATTACGCAGCAGGAGTACGACTATTTCGTCCATGACGCGCTAATTAAGTCGATGCCGCAGGGCGTGGCGACCTATAGCCTGGCCGAGCACGCCGAGATGAGCGCCGACTACAAAAAGGCTGCCTTCCGCCTGCGTCCGGGGCTGAAGTTCCAAGACGGCACACCATTGACCACCGCCGACGTCAAATGGACTTACGAGAACTTCAAGGGCGCCCGCGCCAAGATTTTCCACGACAAGGCAGACCATATAGAGACCCTCGACGACCGCACGATCGTTTTCCGCTTCAAGGAGCCGTTCATCGACTTCATGGATCTTTACAACGGCGATGTAAGCGGGATCGGGTGGATCGTCCCCGCGGCCTATTACCAGAAGGCCGGCGCGGACGGGTTCAAGAGCCATCCGATTGGCGCGGGGCCATACAAGCTGGTCCGCCAGGAGGCCGGCACGCAGATGACCTTCGAGGCGTGGGACGGTTACTGGCGACGTGTCCCAGCCACTAAGACGATCATCGTCAAGGGCATCCGGGACCCGGCTAGCCGGCTGGCCGGATTGCAGACCGGCGAGCTGGATCTGACCTACGGCATGACCGGAAAGCTGCTGCCGCGGGTCATGGCCGACAAGGATTTGCGCTGGGATAAGAACCTCACGTCAGCCTGGTGGCTCACCTTCCCCGGCTATGGCGACAAGGACAGCCCGTTTCACGACAAGCGCGTGCGCGAGGCGGTTAGCCTGGCGCTCAATCGCACGTTCCTGGCCAAGCAAGAGACGCAGGGCATCGGCATCCCTTGGGGGAACTGGATCAGCTCGGAACAGCGCGACGCGTTGCGCGGCGACGGCGAGGACCTGCCGGTGCCCGAATACAACCCCGAGAAGGCGAAAAAGCTGCTGGCTGAGGCCGGGTTTCCGAACGGCTTCGATTTCGACTGGTTCGTACCGTTCGTGCCATATTTCGACATGGGTCAGCGCATCCTCGGCGATCTGCGCGCTGTCGGCATCCGCGGCAAGCTCGAAGTGCTCGAGGGGCCGGCCTTCCGCTCGAAGGTCGGCAAGGGGCGAGGAGGGTTTAGCGGCAACCGCACGATTGTTCAGAACATCGATACGCGCAGCGCAGCAGAGAATATCGCGATCTATGCGGTGTGCGGCGGCACCGCCTCGTTCGTGTGCGAGCCGAAGATCGAGGAATTATGGAAGAAGCACGAGGCGAGCCTCGACTCCGAAGATCGTGACGTGCTGAGCGCCAACATCCAACGCATGTTGATCGAGGATTATTATTTCGTACCGATCTACATCAACCCGTTCGTACATGCGGTGGGACCGCGTGTGCTGCCGGAGGGGGACGGCTTCCATCGCTACTGGGATACCAAGAACGCCCCATACCCCTACCCGTGGGAGGACTGGGAGGTCAAAGCGAGTGGTTGATCTCATCCGTTCGCCGCCATGCCCGGGGCCTTTCTTTACGGGTATCCGCCACTAAAGCGGTAGCAAGCCGCGTCTTGTCCTTTGGGAGGTGCGCCATGACCAAGCGGCTCATCGTAATCGCGGGCGCCGTGATTGCGCTCGCAATACCGTCTACAGCGCCTGTCGCGCAGCAGGCGCGGACGACCCCGATCCTCGCGGGTCCGCTGGCGAAGCTGAACATCAAGGATGCCGATATCGAGCCCGCCCGTGGCAAGGCCCAGGGGACCCTGACCATGGCGCAGCACTTCGCGCTCGATCCCGGCTGGCTCAACCCGCTCGAGCATTCGTATTCCGGCACGCAGCAGCATTACGACTATCTGGTGCACGACGCCCTGTTCAAGCCGATGCCGCAGAGCGACACCACCTACAGCCTGGCCGAACACGCCGAGATGACGGCCGATTACAAGAAGGCGGCGTTCAGGCTGCGCGCGGGGCTCAAGTTTCAGGACGGCACCCCGCTGACCACCGCCGACGTCAAATGGACCTACGAAAACTTCAGGGGCGCCCGGGCCAAGCTGTTCCACGACAAGCTCGACCGTATCGAGATTGTCGACGACCGCGCGATCGTCTTCCACTTTAAGGAGCCGTTCGTTGACTTCATGGACCTCTACAACGGTGGGACGAGCGGGATCGGCTGGATCGTTCCCCGCCATTATTACGAGAAGGTCGGCCCTGACGGCTTCAAGAGCCATCCGATGGGCGCGGGGCCGTACAAGCTCGTCAGCCAGGAGGCCGGCACGCAGATGACCTTGGAGGCATGGGACGGTTACTGGCGCCGCGTCCCGGCCACCAAGACCATTATCGTCAAGGGCATCCGCGACCCGGCCAGCCGGCTGGCCGGCCTGCAGACCGGCGAGCTGGATCTTACCTATGGCATGACCGGAAAGTTGCTGCCGCGCGTCATGGCTGACAAGAATTTACGGTGGGACAAGAACTTCACCTCGGCCTGGTTTCTCATCTTCCCCGGCTATGACGACAAGGACAGCCCGTTTCACGAAAAGCGCGTCCGCGAGGCGGTGAGCCTGGCGCTCAACCGCGCCTTCCTGGCCAAGCAGGAAACCCAGGGCATCGGCATCCCTTGGGGCAATTGGCTCAGCTCAGAGCGCAGTGATGTGCTGCGCGGCGACGGCACCGACCTGCCGGTGCCCGAGTACAACCCTGACAAGGCCAAAAAACTGCTCGCCGAAGCCGGGTTCCCGGATGGTTTCGATTTCGAGTGGTTCGTACCGTTCGTGCCGTATTTCGACATGGGTCAGCGCATCCTGGCCGATCTGCGGGCAGTCGGCATTCGCGGCAAACTCGAAGTGCTCGAAGGGCCGGCTTACCGTGCCAAGTTTGGTGAGGGGAGCAAGGGCTTTCCCGGCAACCGCACGATCGTGCAGGGCATCGACGTACGCAGCGCCGCGGAAGCGATTGGCCTCTACGCCGTGTGTGGAGGCATCGCATCGTTCGTCTGCGAGCCGAAAATCGAAGAATTATGGAGAAAGCACGAAGCCAGCGTCGACATCGAGATCGCGAAGTGCTCAGCGCGTCGGTCCAGCGTATGCTGATCGGGGGGTATTACTTTGTGCCGATCTACATGAACCCGTTCGTGCATGCGGTGGGGCCGCGAGTATTGCCGGCGGGTGACGGTTTTCACCGCTACTGGGATACGGTGACAGCCCCCTACCCGTATCCATGGGAGATTTGGGAGGTTAAGCCGAGCGGTTGATCCTACCCGCTCGCCGTCATGCCCGGGCGGGTTCACGGGGTTCCACCACTAAAGCGGCAGCAAGCCGCGTCTTGTCCTTTGGGAGGTGCGCCATGACCAAGCGGCTTATTTTCTTCGCCGGTGCCGCGATTGCGCTCGCAATACCATCAACTGCGCCTGTCGCCCAGCAGGCGGGCGGACAGCCGATCCTTTCCGGCCCGCTGGCGCGGCTCGACATCGAGGACGCCGAAGTGGCGGCCAGTCGCGGCCGTCCCCAGGGCACCCTGAACATCGGCTGGCACTTTGCGCTCGATCCCGGTTGGCTCAACCCGGTCGAGCACCAGCTGACCGGCGTGCAGCAGGCCTTCGACTATTTCGTGCAGGACGCCCTGATCAAGCCGATGCCGCAGAGCGACGCGACCTATAGCCTGGCCGAGCACGCCGAGATGAGCGCCGATTACAAGAATGCCGCCTTCCGGCTGCGCCCCGGGCTCAAGTTCCAGGACGGCACGCCGCTGACCAGCGCCGACGTCAAATGGACCTACGAGAACTTCAAGGGCGCGCGTGCCAAGCTGTTCCACGACAAGCTCGACCATATCGACATCGTCGACGACCGCACGATCATCTTCCGCTTCAAGGAGCCCTTCGTCGATTTCATGGCTTTGTACAACGGCTATGCCAGCGGTATCGGCTGGATCGTTTCGGGCAAGTATTACAATAAGGTCGGGCCAGACGGCTTCAAGCAGCACCCGATGGGCGCCGGCCCGTTCAAGCTGGTCAGCCAGGAAGCCGGCTCACAGATGGTGTTCGAGGCGTGGGACGGCTACTGGCGGCGGACCCCGGGCGTCGCGAAGATCGTGGTGAAGGCGATCGCATTGTCGCCGGCGAGCCGCCTGGCCGGGCTGCAGACCGGCGAGTTGGATCTCGCCTACGGCCTGACCGGCAAGCTCTTGCCGCGCGTTATCAACGACAAGAATTTGCGGTGGGACAAGAATTTCACCTCGTCCTGGTTCCTCACCTTCCCCGGCTACACAGAGAAGGACAGTCCGTTTCATGACAAGCGGGTGCGCGAGGCGGTGAGCCTGGCGCTCAACCGCACCTTTCTGTCGAAGCAGGAGACCCAGGGCATCGGCCCGCCGTGGGGCAATTGGCTCAGCTCGGAGCAGCCCGACGTGCTGCGCGGCGACGGGACCGATCTGCCGGTGCCCGAATACAACCCCGCCAAGGCGAAGAAGCTGCTCGCCGAGGCCGGCTTCCCGAACGGGTTCGACTTCGACTGGTACGTGCCGTTCCCGCCATATTTCGACTTGGGCCAGCGCGTCCTCGCCGATCTTGGAACTGTCGGCATCCGCGGCAAGCTAGAGGTCCTCGAAGGGCCGGCCTACCAAGCCAAGAACGCCCAGGGGCGCAAGGGTTTCGCCGGCAACCGCACGATCGTCCAGCGGATCGATGTGCGCAGCGCCTGGGAAGCCATCCCGATCCTCGCGGTGTGCAGCGCGCCCTCGGCGATGGTCTGCGAACCGCAGATCGACGAGCTGTGGAAGAAGCACGAGGCGAGCCTCGACGCCGAAGAGCGCGAGAGCCTCAACGCCGAGATCCAGCACCTGCTGATCAAGGGCTATTACTTCGTGCCGATCTACATGAACCCGTTCGTGCATGCGGTGGGGCCGCGCGTGCTGCCGGAGGGCGACGGCTTCCATCGCTACTGGGAGACCAAGCGGGCACCTTTTCCTTATCCCTGGGAGATTTGGGAGGTCAAGGCGAGCGGGTGATCCTCTACCGGCTCGCCGTCCTGCCTTGAGCGGGTTTGCGGCTATTAGGCTACCAAGTTGGCAGTAAGGCCGTGTTTCGTCCTCGGGGAGGTGCACCATGATCAAGCGGCTTATCGTGCTCGCGGGTGCTGTGATAGCACTCGGGGTACCGTCAACTACGCCTGTCGCGCAACAAGCGGCGCGGGGCGCGATTCTGTCGGGCCCGCTGGCGAATCTCCACATCGAGGACGCCAAGATCGAGCCCGGCCGCGGCAAGCCGCAAGGGACCCTGACCGTTGCCCAGCACTTTGCCCTCGACCCCAGCTGGCTCAACCCGCTCGAGCATTCGTATGTCGCCACACAGCAGCATTACGACTATCTCGTGCATGACGCGCTGTTCAAGTCGATGCCGCAAGGCGAGGCAACCTACAGCCTGGCCGAGCACGCCGAGATGAGCGCGGACTACAAAAAGGCCGCCTTCCGGCTGCGCTCGGGCCTGAGGTTCCAAGACGGCACGCCGCTGACCACCGCCGACGTCAAATGGACCTACGAGAACTTCAAGGGCGCCCGCGCCAAGCTGTTCCACGACAAGCTCGACCACATCGAGATCGTCGACGACCGCACGATCATCCTCTACTTCAAGGAGCCGTTCATTGACTTCATGGACCTCTACAACGGCAATGTGAGCGGGATCGGGTGGATCGTCCCCCGGCACTACTACGAAAAGGTCGGGAGCGACGGCTTCAAGTCACATCCGATCGGCGCCGGCCCCTACAGGCTCGTCAGGCAGGAGGCTGGGACGCAGATGACCTTGGAGGCGTGGGAGGATTACTGGCGGCGCATCCCGGCCACCAAGACGATTGTCGTCAAGGGCATCCGCGACCCGGCCAGCCGGCTGGCCGGATTGCAAACAGGCGAGTTGGATCTGGCCTACGGCATGACCGGCAAGGTCCTGCCGCAAGTGATGGCCGACAAGGATTTGCGCTGGGAGCCCAACCTGGCCGCGCCGTGGTGGTTGACGTTCCCCGGTTACGACGAGCCGGACAGCCCATTTCACGACAAGCGCGTGCGCGAGGCGGTGAGCCTGGCGCTCAACCGAGCGTTCCTTGCCAAGCAGGAGACCCAGGGCATCGGCATTCCGTGGGGGAATTGGATCAATTCCGAGCAGCCCGATGCGCTGCGCGGCGACGGCAAGGATTTGCCGGTCCCCGAATACAACCCCGCGAAGGCGAAAAAGCTGCTCGCCGAGGCCGGCTTCCCGAACGGTTTCGACCTCGACTGGTACGTGCCGTTCGTCCCCTATTTCGACCTGGGCCAGCGCATCCTCATCGATCTGCGCGCTGTCGGCATACGCGGCAAGCTCGAAGTGCTCGAAGGGCCGGCGTTCCGCTCCAAGATCGGCCAGGGGCGCAAAAGCTTTCCCGGCAATCGCACGATCGTGCAGAACATAGATCCGCGCGGTGCCGCGGAAGCAATCGGCATTTATGCGGCGTGTGGCGGCAGAGCCTCGTTTGTTTGCGAGCCCAAGATCGACGAGCTATGGAAGAAACACCAAGCCAGCGTCGACCCTGAGGATCGCGATGAGCTCAGCGCACAGATCCAGCATCTGCTGATCGAGGGGTATTACTTTGTACCGATCTATCTGAACCCCTTCGTGGCCGCGGTCGGGCCCCGCGTGCTGCCGGAGGGCGATGGCTTCCATCGCTACTGGGACACGGTGACCGCTCCCTACCCCTATCCGTGGGAGATCTGGAAGGTCAAGACTAGCGGATGACGAAGCTTTTTTTATTGGTTAACCCGCGTCTGAGAAGTCACGGCGTGACTCCCGGGGAAAGAAGGGCAAGACATTCGCGCATGGCTGGGCTACACTTTGCGCAAGGGTCGGGAACAGGGAGGTTCGGCGTGCTCAAGCGGTCTTTGGTGCTGGTAGCCGTTGCGGTTGGGTTGATGATGTCGTCAAGCGTGTCCTTTGCGCAACAGACGACCAACGCGATCCTGGCGGGCCCGCTGGTGAACCTGAATATCAAGGATGCCGGGATCGATCCTACTCGCGGCAAGCCCCAAGGGACCCTGACCATCGCGCAGCACTTCGCGCTCGACCCCGGCTGGCTCAATCCGCTCGAGCACTCGTACGTCATCACGCAGGTGCAATACGACTATTTCGTGCATGACGCGCTGATCAAGCCGATGCCGCAAGGCGAGGCGACCTACAGCCTGGCCGAGCACGCCGAGATGAGCGCGGACTTCAAGAAGGCCGCGTTTCGGTTGCGCACAGGGTTGAAGTTCCAAGATGGGACACCGCTGACCACCGAAGACGTCAAGTGGACCTACGAGAACTTTAAGGGCGCCAACGCCAAGATCTTTCACGACAAGCTCGATCACATCGAGATCATCGACCTCCGCACCATTGTGTTCCACTTCAAGGAGCCGTTTATCGACTTCATGGATCTCTACAACGGCGTGGTCAGCGGGATCAGTTGGATCATTCCCAAGGCCTATTACGAGAAGGTGGGCAGCGACGGCTTCAAGAGCCATCCGATCGGGGCCGGCCCGTACAAACTGGTCAGCCAGGAGGCCGGCACGCAAATGACCTTCGAGGCGTGGGACGACTATTGGCGCCGCGTCCCGGCGACCAAGACGATTATCGTCAAGGGCATCCGCGATCCGGCAAGCCGCCTCGCCGGCTTGCAGACCGGCGAGTTGGATCTCGCCTACGGCATGACCGGCAAGCTCCTGCCGCGCGTCATGGCCGACAAGAATTTGCGCTGGGACCCGAACTTTACCGCGCCATGGTGGCTGATGTTCCCCGGTTACAACGAGCCGAATAGCCCGTTTCACGACAAGCGGGTGCGCGAGGCAGTGAGCTTGGCGCTCAATCGGGCTTTCCTTGCCAAGCAGGAAACACAGGGCATCGGCATTCCCTGGGGAAACTGGCTGAGCGCCGAGCTCAGAGACGCGTTGCGCGGTGACGGTAAGGGCCTGCCGGTGCCCGAATACAACCCCGAGAAGGCGAAGAAGCTGCTCGCCGAGGCCGGGTTCCCGAACGGTTTCGATTTCGACTGGTACGTGCCGTTCGTGCCGTATTTCGACATGGGCCAGCGCGTCCTCGGCGATCTGCGTGCGGTCGGCATTCGCGGCAAGCTCGAAGTGCTCGAAGGACCGGCGTTCCGGTCCAAAATTGGGCAGGGCCGCAAGGGCTTCCCCGGCAACAACACGATCGTACAGAACATTGATCCGCGGCCGGGCGGGTCCGAGGCGAATATCGGGGTCTACGCCGTGTGCGGCGGTAGCGCCTCGTTCGTGTGCGAGCCGAAGATCGAGGATCTATGGAAAAAGCACCAGGCGAGCCTCGAGCCCGAGGAGCGCGACGTGCTAACCGCGGACATCCAGCGCATCCTGATCGATGAATATTACTTCGTCCCGATCTACCTGAATCCATTCGTGCACGCAGTGGGTCCGCGCGTGCTGCCGGCGGGCGACGGCTTCCATCGCTATTGGGACACGAAGCACGCTCCCTACCCGTGGCCGTGGGAGATCTGGCAGGTAAAGGCCGAGGGCTGAGCGGCAGGAGCACGACATGAGAAAGTACATCCTGACGCGCGCTCTCTACAGCGTCGTCACGCTATGGCTGCTCGTCACGATCGTTTTCGCGCTGGTCCGGCTCACCGGGGACCCGGTAACAATGAAGGGTGAGATCGGCGCGGACCCCACCTTCTTGCAGCAGATGCGGCACGACTGGGGCCTGGACAAGCCGTTCTACCTGCAATACGCGAGCTTTCTGGAGAACCTGGTTCGCGGCGATTTCGGCCATTCTTTCGAAAAGTCGCTGCCGGTCAGCAAAATCTATTTCGAGAGACTGCCTAATTCGCTGAAGCTGGGATTTGCCGCTTTCGCCATTTCCCTTGTCATCGGCGTGCCGCTCGGCATGTTGTCGGCGTTGAAGGTGGGGACCGCCTGGGACGGTGCCGGAAAATTTATTGCGTTGCTCGGGCTCTCGGTTCCCGGCTTCTTTGTCGGCCTCGTGCTGATCATCATTTTCGGGGTCGACCTCGGCTGGCTCCCGGTGCTCGGCAAAGGCACGAGCACGTTTCGCCCCGGCGACCCGTCGAGCTGGGTGTCGTTCTGGTTTCAGGACTGGCGGCACCTGGCAATGCCCGCCTTCGCGCTCGGCTGGTACTTCTCCGGCGCCATGTTGCGCATCAGCCGCTCCGGCATGCTCGACGTCCTCGGCACCGATTACGTCAAGCTGGTGCGCCTTAAAGGGGTGCCCGAAGCGATCGTGACGGCAAAACACGCGCTGAAGAACGCGATGATCCCGGTCCTGACGATTGCCGGGCTCAACCTCGTCATCATGATCAATGTGGCCGTGGTGATCGAAGTCATCTTCAACTGGCCCGGCGTCGGCCTGCTGCTTTACGACGGCCTGACCAATCGCGATTTCCCGATGGTGCAGGGCGTGGTGCTCATGATGGGCGCGATGATCGTGCTGCTGAACTTCATGATCGACGTGCTGTACGCGTATGTCGACCCCCGCGTCAGAACTCTCTCGGTAGGAGAATTCAGGATGGCGACCGTCTTTGACGATGTCCGCTCCGTCGCCACCATACCATGGCGAGCCTGGCGGCCGCTTCGTGTTTTGCGCCAGCTACCGACACTCCCGGCGCTGATGCTTGGTCTTTTGGCCTTCGCTGCTCTTTTTGCGCCGGTGATCGCACCGCACAGCCCGCTCGATCCGGTAACACCTACAAAGGCGCAGTGCCTGGAGAAATTCGGCTTCGAGAGCTGCCCCTATGTCGACGGCGCGCCCCCGTTCTGGAGCGCCGGGGGCAATCTCTCGACACCTCTTGGCACCGATTTCCTCGGTCGCGACGTCCTCAGCCGGCTGATGTACGGCGCGCGGATCTCGTTGCTGGTGGCCCTGACCGGCACGGTGGTGGCCGGTGCCATCGGGACGTTCGTTGGTCTGCTTGCGGGCTATATGGGCCGGTGGTGGGACCAGATCCTGATGCGGATCACCGATGCTTGGCTGACATTGCCGTCGCTGGTATTCGCTATCCTGCTCTCCAGCGTCCGCGGTCCGGGCGTGTGGAATGTCGTGGTCATCCTCGCCCTCGTCTTCTGGAGCCGCTATTCCCGCGCCGTCCGCGGCGAGGTGCTGGCGTTGCGCGAGCGCGATTTCGTGAGATTGGCGGAGATCAACGGCATCAGCAAGTTGCGGATCATCTTCCGCCACCTCCTACCCAATGTCATGAACACCGTCATGGTGTTGTTCAGCCTGCAAGTTGGCGTGGCAGTAATCATCGAGGCCTCGCTGAGTTTTCTTGGTGTCGGCGTGCCGCCGCCCGAGCCCTCCTGGGGATTGATGATGGCAGAGGGGCGTGACGCCCTAATGGAGGGAACCTGGTGGCTCGCGGTCTTCCCCGGCATCTGCATTAGCCTGCTGGTGCTTTCCGCCAATATGCTGGGCGACTGGATGCGCGTGCACCTCGATCCACAGTTGCGGAACCGCTGAGGCGCTGGCCGAATGCAGGGCCGACCGAAATCAGCATATTACGCGTCATTCCCGCGAAAGCGGGAACCCAGGGATTTCAGTCACTGGTTCCTGGGTCCCCGCTTTCGGGGGGACGACGAATTGGCCCGTCCGGGGGTGGCGGAGACGCGCGCTATTTCTTTGGTCGGACGCTGAGGTGGCCTCGGTGCCTCCCCTGCTGCGTGTCGAAGGGCTGAAGACACATTATTTCGGGTTCGGCGGCAGCCGCGTCGTCAAGGCGGTCGATGGGGTCAGTTTTACGCTCGAAGCCGGCGAGACTTTCGGCCTCGTCGGCGAGTTGGGTTGCGGCAAGACCACCACCTGCCACTCGATCGTCCGCCTGCTGGCGGGGAGTGCCCAGATCGTCGGGGGTCGCATCGAGATCGATGGCGAGAACCTACTCGACCTCAGTGAGCGTGAAATGCGTGAAGTCCGCGGGCGGCGGATCGCCAGCATTCTGCAGGACCCGATGGCCTCGCTCGACCCCTTGTTCTCGATCGGCAACCAGGTGGCCGAACCCGCTTACTATCACGGGCTCTTGCGCGGCGGGGCGCTGCGTCGGCGCGTCACCGAGCTTCTGGCGGCGGTCCGCATCCCCTCGCCGGAAAAGCGGCGGCGGGAATTCCCCCATCAGATGAGCGGCGGCATGCGCCAGCGTATCGTCGGCGCCATCGCCCAGGCGGGAGGTCCTCGGCTGATCATCGCCGACGAGCCGACGACCAACCTCGACGTCACCATTCAATTGCAGTACCTCAACCTGTTGAAGGAATTGCAGCGCGCCAGCGGAGTGGCGCTGATCTTTGTCACCCACAATCTCGGCATCGTCGCCAAGATGTGCGACACGGTCGCCGTTATGTACGCCGGCAAGATCGTCGAGATGCAATCGGTGCGCGGCCTGTTCTACGCCCCGCGGCACCCCTACACCAAGGCGTTGCTCGAACTCGATCCCCAAGCTCGGGACCAAGGAGCCGCTCTACGCGGTGCCGGGTCAGCCGCCCGATCTCTCGGCTCTTCCTTCCGGCTGCAGCTTCCACCCGCGCTGCCGCTATACGATGGCTCGCTGCCGTGACCAGGAGCCCCCTGAGCAGCGCGACGATGCAGGCGGGATAAGACGGTGCTGGCTGACGAACGCACCGGAGCTGATGCCTGAGGCCCTGCATGGCTGAGCCGCTGCTCGAGGTTCGCGACTTAAAAAAGCATTTCCCGGTGAAGGGTGCCGGCCTGCTGGGGAGGAAGGGCTCGGTCAAGGCTGTCGACGGCATCAGCTTCACGGTCAATCGCGCCGAGACGCTCGGTCTCGTCGGCGAGTCGGGCTGCGGCAAGACCACCACTTCGAAGCTGGTTCTCGCCGCCGAGCGGCCGACTGCCGGAGTCATCGAGTTCGAGGGGCAGGACATTGCCTCTCTCTCGGATAGGCGGCTGGGGGATTATCGTCGCAAGGTTCAGGTCGTATTCCAGGACCCGTACAGCTCGCTCAGTCCGCGAATGCGAGTGGGTGAGATCATCGCCGAGCCGTTGCACGCCCACGAGCCGCTGTCGCGCCAGGAGATACAGTCGCGGGTCGGCGAGCTGTTGGAGCTGGTCGGGATGAGACCGGACATGGCTCGCTTGTTCCCGCACGAGTTCAGCGGTGGACAACGCCAGCGGCTGGCGATTGCGCGGGCGCTTTCGACCGATGCGCGATTGGTTGTGCTCGACGAGCCGGTTTCGGCGCTCGACGTGTCGATCCGCGCCCACATCATCCGTCTGTTGGAGGACATTCAGCAGCGCCTCGGCGTCAGCTACCTGTTCATTGCGCATGATCTGGCCGCCGTCTCGCATCTCAGCCACCAGACCGCCGTCATGTATCTCGGCAAGCTTGTCGAGGTAGCCGACAGCCTGGAGCTATGCGCCGCCCCGCTGCATCCCTACACCAAGGCCCTGTTCGCGGCGTCGCTCCCCTCACACCCCGACGAGGCGAGGGAGGAGATAGTCCTCAGTGGCGAGGTGCCGAGCGCGCTCGACCCGCCGCGCGGCTGCCACTTTCATACGCGGTGTCCATTCGCAATGCCCCGTTGCTCGGAGGAAGAGCCCGCGCTGGCCGAGCAGAGTCCCGGTCACACCGTGGCATGTCACCTCTACTGATAGCGCCTCCCAACATTGCAAGTCACCTTTCTCGCAGGGTACGAACTGTAAGCTTGTCGCCCGCTACGTGCAGGGGCCCAGGTTCGTCGAGCCGAGATCGTGTGATAACGGCGGGTAGCGTCGAGTCTGAATTGTTTCCTGTGCAAGGGTGGAGAACAATGCGCCACTTTGGTGAAGCCTTCATTGCGGTAGTTGTGCTCTCGGCTATCGCCATAACGCCAGTGCGAGCGGAGAGCTTTAATGATAAGGCGGCACTTTCCGGAATGAACGAGGTCAAGGTTGCTTTCGACGTCACGAATGGCGACGGAAAAGCCTTGCTCAAGCAGCTCGACGTCATCGATGAGACCAGGCGGGAGGATCAAACCCGACGCTACCAGTGAGGTGCCTATGGTGGGCGATATCGTCCAGCCGCCCCAGCCTGGCTACCGGTAGTAAAGACCGAAATTTGGAGGCTCCTACGATGGCTTTTGTGAATTGGCAAGTACGCGCCGACGAGTTCGTCAATTGCAATTGCGACTATGGCTGTCCGTGCCAGTTCAATGCGCTCCCGACGAAGAGATTTTGCGAGGCGGCCTGCGGCTACAGGATCCATGAGGGTCATTTCGGTGACCTTCGGTTCGACGGCCTGAACGCAGCGCTCTTCGCCCGCTGGCCCGGCGCTATCCACGAAGGCAACGGCACGATGCAGCTGGTGATCGATGAGAGGGCCGATGCGCGTCAGCGCGAAGCTCTGGTCAAGATTTTGTCGGGCGAAGAGACAGAGGAGATGGCTACCATATGGTGGGTGGTCGGTGTCATGTCACCAAACAAGCTCGAGCCGCTGTTCCTGCCGATCGATTTCGAGGTCGATGTCGAAGCTCGGCGCGCCCGTCTCAATATTCCCGGTCTTTTGGAAACAACGGGCGAGCCGATCCGCAATCCGGTAACTGGCGCCGAGCACCGCGCCCGGATCGATCTACCGCACGGCTTCGAGTACCGCATCGCCGAAATGGGCAGCGGCACCACCAAGGCGAGTGGCGCGATCAAGCTCGACCTGAAGAACAGCTACGGTCAGTTCGCCCATATTCACCTCAGCAATAAGGGCGTCGTCGAAAGCAACTAAAGCTGCGGGCTCGAGACCATGATCGATTGGAGCATAGAGGCTGTCTCGTTCGGCAACTGCAACTGCGATTACGGCTGCCCGTGCCAGTTCGAGCGCCGCCCCAGCCACGGCTATTGCCGAGGCTTCGAGGTGGGCCGGATCGAACGTGGCCACTTCGGCAGCGTCACGCTTGATGGCCTTTGCTACGGCCTCCTCTACGCTTGGCCGGGGGCGGTGTTCGAAGGCGACGGTACGATGCAGGCGATTATCGACCAACGCGCTGACGAGCAACAGCGTAAGGCGTTGGCGACCGTGGTCCATGGCGGCGAGACCGAGGAGGCGAAGACCCATTGGTGGGTCTATCACGCGATGTCGACGACAATCTACGAGCCGATCTTCAGCCCCGATCGATTTCGAGATGGACATGGAGGCTCGCCCCGCGCGCGTCTCGATCCCCGGGCCCTCTCGAATCGACCGGCCGGCCGATCGTCAGCCCCGCGACGGGCGAACAACGCCGGGTTCGGATCGACATCCCGAACGGCATCGAATTCGAAATCGCCGAGATCGGCAGCGCATCGACCAAGGCGACCGGCCTCGTTGGCCTCGAACTGACCGACAGCTACGGCCAGTTCAATATCGTACGCCACTCCGGGACCGGCGTCGTCCGCACCGCAGCTTGAGGTTCCGAGACCGGGATCTGCCGATGATTGCCTTTAATCCGAAGGGATATTTTCGGCGCTCCTTCGGCCTTTACGGGCCACCCTCGCGCGGAAACTGCGCTTACGGTAGCAAGCCCACGCCTGCAGCAGCGACCGCCATTCCCCAGAGCGCAAGCACAACTCCGAGCGGCGGGCCGACCCGACGCCCCCCGGGCAGGTTCTTCTCGGCGGCCATCAGGGCGCCGAAGAGCAACATCCACCCGAGGTTTCCCATCCCGAGCGCGAAAGTCGCGAGCATCAGCGCCCAGCAGCAACCAACGCAAAACGCCCCGTGCAGGATGCCGAGCAGATAGGCCTCCCAACCGGCGCCGCGGCCGTGCCAATGCCCCGCCAGGAATCCGAGTGGCGAGCGACAGCGGTCGAGGCAGCGGTATTTGAGCGGGCTGAACTGAAACAACCCGGCGCCGATCAGCACCACCGCTGCGATCGACCAACTGTTCGCGGTCAGCCACTGGCTATCGGCCGCCGCCTCGTGGAGACCAAAATCCAACAGGTGCATGGCGAGGCCGAACGCGGCCCATGCGCTCAAATACCCTCCGATCAGCAATGCCAGCAGCCGATGCCGGTCGCCTCGCCGCGCGGTCATCTTTCGGAACATCGCCAGCAGCGGCAGGGTCGTCGGCAGCATCATCGCCGAGGTCATCAACAGCCAGCCGCCGATGTAGAGCAGCGCCGGGAACAGAATCCGGCCGGCCGGCAAGCTCTGGCAGATCGCGCCAGCGAGGCCGATTTGCAGCCAGTCACCGTGATCTAGGTAGCGTCCATAAGGCGATTGTTCCCAAAACCACAGCGTGGCCCAGGAGATCGCGATCAGCAATCCGACCAGCGGCAGAAAGATGTCTTGGCGACGCACGTTTGCTCGTAGCCGAGAGGGCCAAGGCGCCTCGGCCCCCGCAGACCGGTGTTAGGCTTCGAAGCGGAAGGACCCTGCACCGCGCTCTGGCCTTCGAGCAGGCAGTCCCGGCCCAATCCCGGCACTACTTGACGCAGCCTGGGCACTTTACCGACATAATATGGCGCACCGGCGTTGACGGGCAATACCGCTTCGGAGAGAGCGGTCGGCGCCCCGGGGTGACCGCCTTGTCGGAGTGCCACGCGATGGCGCCGGCACATTTGCCGCCATCCGGGCCTTCACCGACCCAGCAAGAGCATATGGCGTTGCAGCTGCATGCTTCTTCGAGCATGCGGCCCTCGAGTTGGTAACCCACGACGCTTTCCTCCGTCCCTGATCGAGGTCGTCTTCGTTACCTCGGTGGCGGCGCCGGTGTTCCGGATCGGCTTCACGGCGATCGGAAAGGTTCTGTCTTCACAAGAACCAAAAAAACCCTCCAAGCCTGACAAGGCAAGAAAATTCGGGTGAACGGCTTGTAGCGCAGAGTCTCGCCTTTCGGGCAATTGTGCCCGCTAATTACAACCCTCAAAAGCCTGCATTATTAGCGTCATTTGTTGCATTCGGTCATTCTGAGAACGCACTCGCCCGCTTCGCCTTTCCTGCAATTCGCGAGGGCGGCAAGCCGGGCGGCGTCGCGCTCGTTGCGCGAGGCGGCGCCGATGTATTTTCCATTCTCGGTCGTCGCCAGTGCCGCACACATATTCCGGCTGGTGCGCGTAATCACCTTGCAGCCGCCGGCACCGCACTCGCTAAGCGCGATTTCTTCGGCGCGCTGCATAGTCGGCTGGTTCCAGCTCCAGCCGCGCCGGCCGGATTGCTGATCCCAAGCGATCGCACCGTAGTCGCCGCGAGCGGCCGGCAAGGCGGCGGCCGGGCGCTCTCGCCCCACGCATTCAAGCGAGACAACTCCCGGCGCCGCGCCGGAGACAACCTCGGCTATCGATTTCTCGCCATCGGACATTCCGACCTGATATTTGACCGAGTTGTCAGCCAAGACCGAAGTGATGATCGAGACGGGGATGGCAAAGTTCACATTTTGCGGGATGTCCCCGGTCATCCGGGCAATGCGCAAAACGTTCAGCTTGCTGACGACCATGCCCACGACGTTGCCCGCTCTGTCCAGAACCGGACCGCCCGAGTTTCCCGGCTGAACGGGCGCTGATATCTGGAAGCGGGTGAGGTCGTCGCGCAGCCCGGCAAGCGATGACACGATGCCGGTCGTGACCGTCGGCGCCGACGACAGCAGACCCTTTAGAGGAAACCCGATAACGATGATTTCCTCCCCCGGCTTCAGCTGATCAGCGGAGCGAAAACGCAAAGGTCTGTCTATCGGACGGTCGGGCTGAACGACGGCGATGTCATTGCGGCGGTCGAGGATCTTAATCTGGCCGGTGCCGGCGTTGGCTATACGGACACTCTTGCAGCCGTCAACCACATGAAAGTTGGTAATGACCGAACTTCCGTTGCCGACGGCAAATCCCGTTCCCGACGAAGCGGCATTGGCGACGGCGCCGCCGCATCCAATGATGGCGGCGAGGATCAATAAGATAGTGGCCAGCCCTCGGGTCATTGCGCACCGTGCTCGTGTCCGTCCCCGAATCACTTGTTGCAGTCGCTGAATCGGACGGTGCATTCGCCCCCCTTGCACTCTTTGAGGGAGGCGACCCGCGCGGCGGCGCGGTCCTTGCGCGAGGCGGCCCCAATGTGCTTGCCGTCATCTGTTGACGCCAGTGCCGCGCACATCCCCGGGCCGGCGCGGATGATGACCTTGCAATCACTGGCGCCGCATTCGCTCACCGCCACCTCATCAGCGCGTTTTTGTGTCGGTTGGTTCCAGCTCCAACCGCGCTTGCCGGTTTGCTTGTCCCATGCAATCGCGCCGTATTCGGCCGCGTGAGCGGGGAGCGCGGCGAGCAGCGCGGCGCCGACGGCCGGCAGCATGACCGCAATCAAAGTTGAGCGGCGCATCAAACTGTTCTCCTTCAACTGGGCCAGGGTCATTTACACGGACCCGCTGTTCGGCACAAACGACGATGCGCTGACGAGCCTCCGCGTTACGGGTATTCTTGCGGCGACGGCTGCCGCCGCGGCGAGCGGGCGGGCGCATCATCGAAATGATCGACGGAGGAAAGAATGACGACGACACGCCGCACCGTGCTGCGGACCGCCGCACTGGCGACAACCCTGTTGGCGACGCCCTTCATGCGCGGCGCGCGTGCCGCCGGGAGGCTGAGCGTCGGGTTCTGGGATCATTGGGTCCCCGGCGCCAACGAACCGCTTGAAAAGCTGTGCCGCGAATGGGCAGAGAAGGAAAAGGTCGAGCTGAAGACCGACTTTATCACTTCCAACGGCGACAAGGATCTGTTGACCGTCGCGGCCGAGGCGCAGTCGAAATCCGGCCACGATATCCTCAGCTTCACCGCCTGGTATGCGCCGGGGCAGGCAGAGAACCTCGAACCGGTCGACGACGTCATGGCGGAGCTGATCCGGCAGCACGGAGCAGTTAGCGCCGGCGCCGAATATCTCGGCGAGCAGGAGGGCCATTGGGTCGCGGTACCGACCTCGTTCGGCAGCACGCTGTCGCCGCCCTGCGCTCGGATCGATCTGATGAAACAGATCGCCGGGCTCGATGTGACCAAGATGTACCCGGCCGGGGCGCCACCGGACAGTGAGCTGGAGGCGGTGTGGACCTGGGATTTCTTCTCGCAGGCCGCCGCGCAATGCTTCAAGGCCGGCTATCCGTTCGGCATGCCGCTCAGCACCACCAGCGACGCGGTCCAATGGGTCGGCGCCTTATTCAACAGCTACGGTGCACAGCTGGTCAACGCCAAGGGTGAGATCACAGTCAACAGCGACGCCACCAGAACCGCACTGGAGTGGTTCAAAAAGACCGTGCCGTTCTTCCCGCCGAGTGTGTTTTCGTGGGACGATTCCTCGAACAACAAGGCGCTGATCTCCGGGCAGAGTGCCTTGATTTTCAACGCGCCATCGGCCTGGGCGGTGGCCAAGCGCGACGCGCCGAAGGTCGCCGAGCAGTTGTGGACCTTCCCGGCGCCAAAGGGGCCAAAGGGCCGGCACATCTCCGGCCGATACCGCTATTGGGGGATCTGGAACTTTTCCGCCAACAAATCGGCGGCGAAGAGCCTGCTGCTCTACCTGTCGACACGCGAGGCGATCGGCAAGCTGCTCGAGGCCGGCCAGGGTTTCGATGTGCCGCCGTTCGAGAAGCTCGAACTCGCCGGTATGGGCCGAGGCCGAGCCGCCAAAGGGCACGCTCTACAATTTCCCGCCGCGCGGCGAGGTCATCGTGTCGGTCGCCGGCTCTCCGGCGCCGCCGCGGATCGGGGTGCAGATGTACGCGCAAGGAACGATGTGCAAGATGATCGCCCAGTGCACCCAGCGGGGAAAGTCGATCGACGAGGCGATCACCTTCGGCGAACGCGAGCTCGAAGGCTACATGCGGACCTGACCGACGCACCGGCAGACGCCATCACGGCGCCGCAAGTAGGGGCCGCTCTCGTTGGCCGGAAGTCAAAGGTCAGCTGCCAATTGCCACTGACCGAAATGCTCCACGTGGCGCTGGCTTTGACCGAGGCGGCCAAGGCGAAATGAGCCGAGGGTCAGGTTGAACGCCGGGTTATTGGGGAAGGAGTTTTGCCTCTCGTGGGCCGGTCACGTCGGCGCGTGCCGCCGCTCCCGGTGCGAGCAGCCCAAATCCCGTCCAGCTCAATAGGGGCGATGGGTGGAGCGGTGGTTACGGTGATGGCGATTTGGGCGCGGAGGTGTAGTCGCGGCACCAGCCGCAGCCCCGACACCCCCACCGACCGCCGCACCGATGACGGCTCCGGTGCCGGCTCCAACCAGACCGCCGCCTATCGCGCGGTCAGCAGGATTGTATGGGTCCGCGAAGGCCGCGGTGGCGATCACCAGCCCCATACCGATGACGCTGGCGATAGTCGATTGCTTTCTCATTCGCTTCTTCCCGAGCGCAACTGCCAATGCTGCACGGCAAACGACTGATGTATCGAGCGGTTCCTGTCTCGGGCCGCACTGGGCGACGGAGACGAAGCAACGCTAACCACGAAGCCGAGCGGCCAAAAGTAAGCCCGCCAAGGGCGCGTTGGGTGGTGCGAAACGCGCCAGGCGAGGTCCTTTTTTGAGCTTGATGCTTCGGTCCTTGCAACATCGCCCAACAGTCTCAGGGAACCCCAAAGCTCTTATGTCTGTTGTCCCAGTATTGAGTTGCTACGGCCGAACTAGGATGCCTGGTGGTAATATGACTTTTTTCTGGCTCCTCTTTTCGGGCTGCGCATTATCAGCCGCGCTGTTTGGATACGGCATCGGATACCTGAACGGCGTAAGGGACGCGAATACCGCGAATGTCGGCGACGGTAACCTAGGCCTCACGGACGACTAAGCGAACCGGGAGATGCAACCCCTGCATGTCCGCTCGAAGCTGTTCACGAATTTCATGCGCGGAAATGCCGTCGCGCGCCCGGAGATCGTTCGCCAGCGCGTCGCGCGCCGACCGAACTCGCTCTTCACCGCTTTGACCGAGCTCGCTCGTCGCCGCCGAGAGAAAGAGGCGGAAATCCGCCGCCATCGGACCCCTTCCCCGCCCAGGGACGGCAATTCGACAGCAAACCCGCAAGCAAGGCAACGCTCGGTCGTTTCGCATGTTGTCCGCGGCCGGCGCCGAACGTACCTCGCCAACTGCACACCATGATCGCGGCATACTATCCGCTGGTTGGCGTGATGACGGGCTCGCTCCAGCTTTCCCCTGCCGGTGCATCTCGGCCCCATCGTAAGGACCTCGAAAGGCATTTCAGCACTATATCCGGCCGGATAGCTGAGCTAGATTAGCACAACCATTGGGCGGAGCCCCGGTGCGTGTTCGGGTTAGAATTGCTCCAGCCGGTCGCCGCCAGCACCGCAATGTGGAGCGCGCTGCTCGCCGCGCCCTTCGTCGGCAGCTTTCTCGGCGTCCTCATCCATCGGCTCCCCGATGGGCTCCCGATCGCTTGGTCACGATCACGCTGCGAATGGTGCGGGGAGGTGCTCAGGGTGGGCGACCTCGTGCCGCTCTACAGCTGGCTCGCCGCCCGTGGCCGCTGCCGCTATTGCGGGCATTCCCTGGGTTGGTTCTACCCCGGTATCGAAATTACCGCCATCGCCGTCCCGCTCACTGCCGCGATCGTCGATCGCGGCAGTGAGATCTGGCTCGATTGCCTGTTGGGCTGGTGGCTTCTCGCGCTCGCCTGGATCGACATTCGCCGGTGGCTGCTGCCCAACTCGCTGACCCTGCCGCTCATCATCGTTGGGCTCGTCGCTACCGCCATCTTCGACCCGCCGAGGCTGACAGAACACGCGCTCGGTGCCGTCCTCGGCTATCTCAGTCTGCGGGCGGTCGCATTGCTTTACCGGGTGCTGCGTGGCCGGGAAGGATTGGGCCACGGCGATGCGAAGCTCCTGGCTGCCTCCGGAGCCTGGGTCGGAGCGGCTGCGCTACCCGAGGTGGTCTTCGGCGCGGCGATCACGGGACTTTTCGCGGCAGCCTGCCTGCGGCTCGCCGGCATCCGGCTCGGCGCACTTTCGGCGCTTCCCTTCGGCCCATTCCTGGCTCTCGCAACCTGGCTCGTATGGCTGTTCGGCCCGTTCGTCATTTGATGTCTGGATGTTCGGCTCGATCCGGTCTCCGCCCTTCTGATGCATACTGAGTACCCGCGACCTATGGTTGTCCGATATGTGACGTCCCGCTGCACCTGCAGCGGGTCTGCAGCGGGTTTCCCCCTCAGGTTGTAAGGCTTGACTGCTGGGAAAAGGCCGCCGCCCGCGCATCGGCTTCGGCGGTCGCTCCGTCACCTCATCAGCCATCTGCGCTCTGGGCGCTGGCGGCGTCCACCAGGAACCGCGAAGAGCTTCCTTATATCATGCGAATAAGGCAATTCCGTGGAATTCGGTCGATCAAGTAGCGGGAGCCGCCGCCCTCTTGTAGTAATGCCCTTCCGCGCCCTATCCTCATACACAGGCGATGAGGGAGGACGACAACATGGCGAACCTATCCTACATCTATCTTGGCCTCGCCGGCGAAACCGGGGCCGGCCGCGTGGTGCATTCCGGGTTATTTCGCCTGGCTGACGGCAGCGAGGAATGGGAGCCCCTACGGCGGGGCCTTCCTGAGATGCCGGCGATCCGCGCATTGGCGGTGCACCCGGAGCGGCCCGAGATCCTCTATGCCGGCACGCAGTCGGGACCTTATCGCAGTGCCGACCGCGGCGAGCACTGGGAGAAGGTCGAGCTCCCCGACCACGGTCTGCCGGTGTGGTCGGTGCTGTTCCACCCGCACGATCCCGACGTGATCCTTGTCGGCTGCGAGAATTGCGAGATCTACCGCAGCGATGATGCCGGCGAGCACTGGACACGCCTGCCGGTTGCCGTTCGCTTTCCCGAGATCACCACTGCAGCGGGCGCCAACCCCGCCAAACGCGTCCTGAAGCTCGATGCCAGCGCCGGCGAGCCCGAGCTCCTCTATGGTGCGATCGAGGTCGGCGGCACCATTCGCTCGATCGACGGCGGCGAGCATTGGGAGAATTTGAGCCACGGCCAGTATGTGAACGACGACGCTGTCGACATGCACGGCGTTTTGGTCAGCCGCTGGCGGCCGGGTACGGTCTTCGGCATCGGCCGCGCCGGAATGTTCGCCAGCGCTGACGGCGGCGACCATTGGCGACACGTGCCGTTGGAGCCGCTCAACGCCAAGGCTCAGATCTACTGCCGCGATATCCGCGCGGTGCCGGGCACCCCGCGCAAGCTGTGGGTAGCGGCGGGCGGCAGCTTCCAGAGCGAGGTCGGCGTGTTATTGCACAGCCGCGACGGCGGCGACAGCTGGAGCCGGGTCGAGATGGGGCTCAGCCCGCCGCATACGATGTTCGCCCTCGCCTTCGACGAGCGCCGACCGGACCGCATGTCGTGCGCGACCAACGGCGGCGAGGTCTATACGAGCCTTGACGGCGGCGAGAGCTGGATCACCCACAAGCCGCCGCCGGGCGGCACCCAGATCTATGCCCTCGCCCGCGGCTGAGGACTGGCGGATGGGGTGGGATTCGAACCCACGGTGAGCTTGCACCCACGCCGGTTTTCAAGACCGGTGCCTTAAACCGCTCGGCCACCCATCCCGGTTGCCGATATCTAAGTTCCGCCGGCGATGGGTGCCAGCCCGAACCGCGTCCGGTGCCGTCTCCGGGACGTTCTGGGGTGCCCCGTTCGGCACGATCTTCCCGATGCCGCTGGCCGGTGGGGCGATCGGCGCGGCCTCGGGCGCCCTCGGCGGTGTGGGGATTCATAAAAGTGCCGGAGAACGTCTGCAGACCGGCAACGCCGCCCTGTTTCTGCCGATCCGCAAGCGACGACTGATAATAACAAGGCCCTGGCCGCCTTGCAGGAAGGCGGCGCAGTCGCCCGTAGCTCGTTCGGCAAAAGGAGGAAGCGGTGCGCCGACGGCGGCGCTTCGGCCAGCCCGCCGGCGGAGAGCGCGCAGCCGCCCGCGTAAGCCGACCTTAAACAGAGTAATACATCTGGAATTCGATCGGGTGGGGGGTGTGCTCGAAGGCGTACACCTCCTCCCACTTCAATTCCATATAGGCTTCGATCTGGTCCATGTTGAAGACATCGCCCTTCAACAGGAAGGCGTGATCGGCGCGGAGCTCTCCCAAGGCTTCGCGCAGCGAGCCGCACACCACCGGGATGTCGGTTAATTCTTCCGGCGGCAGGTCGTAGAGGTTCTTGTCGATCGGATCGCCGGGATGGATCCGGTTCTGGATGCCGTCGATACCGGCCATCAGCATCGCGGCAAAGGCAAGATAGGGGTTGGCGGCAGGATCGGGGTAGCGGACCTCCACCCGCTTGCCTTTGGGGCTCGCTGTATAGGGGATGCGACACGAAGCCGAGCGGTTGCGCGAGGAGTAGGCGAGCAGCACCGGCGCCTCGAAACCGGGGATCAGCCGCTTGTAGCTGTTGGTCGTCGGGTTCGTGAAGGCGTTGATCGCCTTGGCGTGGCGGATGATGCCGCCGATGTAGTAAAGCGCCGTGTCGGATAAATCAGCATAGAGATTGCCGGCAAAGGTCGGCCGCTCCCCCTTCCACACCGACTGGTGGACGTGCATGCCTGAGCCGTTGTCGCCCTTGATCGGCTTCGGCATGAAGGTTGCAGTCTTGCCGTATTGGTGCGCCACGTTGTGCACGACGTACTTGTAGATCTGCATGTTGTCGGCGGTGCGCACCAGGGTGTCGAATTCGGCCCCCAGTTCGGCCTGGCTCGGCGCCACCTCATGGTGGTGCTTCTCGACCAGCAGCCCCATGTCGTGCATGACCGACAGCATCTCGGCTCTGAGATCGCTCTGACCATCGACCGGCGGCACCGGGAAATAGCCGCCCTTGATCGGCGGACGGTGGCCGGTGTTGCCATCGGGGAACTGTTTGTCGCTGACGTAGGGGCCTTCTTCGCTGTCGATCGCATACATGGCGCCGTTCATGGTGCTCGAATAGCGCACGTCGTCGAAGATGAAGAACTCAGCCTCGGGGCCGAAATAGGCCTTGTCGCCGATGCCGGTCGAGCCGAGATACTGCTCGGCCTTCTTCGCGGTGGACCGCGGATCGCGCACATAGGGTTGCCCGCTCAGCGGCTCGTGCACGTCGCAAAAGATGATCAACGAGGTCTGTGCGGCGAACGGGTCGAGAACCGCTGTCGCGCAGTCCGGCACAAGCATCATGTCCGAATCGTTGATCGCCTTCCAGCCGGCGATCGACGAACCGTCGAACATCACTCCGCCGTCGAGGAAGTCCTCGCTGATCGTGCGCACGTGATGCGCCAGATGCTGCCATTTGCCGCGCGGATCGGTGAATCGGAAGTCGACGAATTTGACGTCGTGCTCCTTGATCATATCCATGACTTTTGCGGTATCGGACATCGCTCACTCGCTCATTGGTCAGAATTTGGCCCACTACGACCCGGGGGCCATGTCAGGCGTCTCACGGCGCATCGCATCGTGGCGCTCCTAGCAGATGGAGGTAGACAGATCGAGACTAGATTGCATCGGGGCCGCGCTCGCCAGTGCGGATGCGGACGGCCTCGTCGATCGTCGTGACAAAGATCTTACCGTCGCCGATCCGGCCGGTATGCGCCGCCTGATGGATCGCCTCGACCGCGCGCTCTACCAGCGCCTCTTCCATCACGACCTCGATCTTCACCTTCGGCAGGAAGTCGACCACGTATTCGGCCCCGCGATAGAGCTCGGTGTGGCCCTTCTGGCGGCCAAACCCCTTGGCCTCGGTGACCGTGATCCCCTGGATGCCGACCTCGTGAAGCGCCTCCTTCACCTCGTCCAGCTTGAAGGGTTTGATGATCGCCTCGATCTTTTTCATCAACTTCGGATCTCTTTCTCAGCGCGACGCGCCGCTTCGGAACTGGGCCTAGCATAACCCATGCCACTCGGTTCCGCGATCGTGAAGCCGGTCGCGCTAGCGGTCAATTTGCTTAATTTTTGCTCATTTTGCCACATCTCTGGCCGGCAGGTTGCCGAGAACCTGACGAATCCGGTCGATCGCTTCCACGATCGCCTCGCGGCTGTTGGCGTAGGAGAAGCGCAGATAGCCTCCGCCGAACTCACCAAAGCTCGTACCGGCCACCGTCGCGACTCCCGCTTCGTCGAGCAGCTTGCTCTGCAAGGTGCGGGCGTCGAACGCCGTGCCGCTCACATTGGGGAAAGTATAAAACGCGCCGCCCGGCCGGGCGCAGCGAAATCCCGGCAGACTGTTGAGCGCCGCGACGATCGTCTCGCGGCGGTCGGCGAAGGCCTCGACCATGCGGTGAACCGGATCGCGCGGGCCCTCCAAAGCCGCGATCCCGGCGAATTGGGCGGCGGCGTTGACGCAGGAATGGCAGTTGATCGCGAGCCGTTCGGCCGGACCGAACAATGCCTCCGGCCATATCCCGTACCCCAGTCGCCAGCCGGTCATCGCATAGGTCTTGCTCCAGCCGTCGAGCAGGATCACGCGGTCGCGGATCGAGGGGTAGCCGAGCAGACTGACGTGTTCGGCGCCGTCGTAAAGGATCTCGCCATAAATCTCGTCACTGAGGATGGCGACCTGCGGATGCCGTTCGAGTCCGACGACCAGCCGGTCGAGCTCTTCCCGCGGAACGACCCCGCCTGTTGGATTGGCTGGGCTGTTGATGATCAGGAGGCGGGTGCGCGAGGTGATCTTCTCCAGGACCTCCTCGGCGTTGAAAGAGAAGCCGGCACTTTCGTAGAGCGGGATAGGCACTGGTGTTGCGCCGGAAAACCGGATCACGCTTTCGTAGATCGGGAAGCTCGGGTTTGGATAGAGGATCTCCGCCCCCGGCTCGCCGAACATCAGGATCGCGAAAAACATCGTTACCTTGCCGCCAGGGACGACGAGGACCTGCTCGGGGGAGATCTCGACCCGGTGGCGGCGAAAGAGATCAGCCGCCACCGCAGCGCGCAACGGGGGAATGCCGTTTGCCGGGGTATACCCGTGATGACCGTCGGCAAGAGCCTTGCGGCCGGCCTCGACGATGTGCTCCGGGGTCGGGAAGTCCGGCTGGCCGATTCCGAGATTGATGATCGAGCGTCCTTGCGCGGCCAGCGCATTGGCGCGCGCCAGCACCTCGAACGCCGTCTCGGTCCCTAGAACCGCCATGCGCCCGGCCATCTGCAGCATCGCGCTCCCTCCCGAGAATTATCGCTGGCGCAGACTAGCGCGATCGACGGGCCGTGACGATGCCCGCAGAGCTACAACTTTGAACTGAGTAAGTTCGTCCTGATCCGCCTGTTTTTACTGGAGAAGATCAGGTGGATTACCCGTTTTGATTGCAACGCATTGTCGTTGCCGCCGCCCGGCCGCAACGCCGCAATGAAACGCACCCTACTAAGTGAATTTGACTATTTTAGGGTCGCCGGCTCGGTTGCTGACAGTTAACCGCCGCGCGTCGATCGCTCTTCCGCGTCAGCGGGCGCGTCAAACCCTCCGCCACCTCGTGCATAGAGGGGCGGCCGGAGACGGCGTCTTTGCCTTCAATGTAGACGCGCAGCTCCCGGCGGGAAAGATCGACGACGCCTCTGGGGCACGCAGAACGTCGATTTCTTCAAGGGCACCGTGATCGCGCGGCAGGCCGCCGAGGTGTTGAACGAAACGCCGATCCGCGCCGCTGCGGAGTACCCTCACCCGCCTCGCTCCGCTCGGCACCCTCTCCCGCAAAGGCGGGAGAGGGGCTACACACTGCCCCGAAGGAAAAGCCCCTCTCCCGTATCACGGGAGAGGGAGGGGCCCGGCCCGATCGGGGCCGGGAGGGTGAGGGCCTGTGGGCGCCGCGGTCTCATCACCGCCGCACGGCGTACTCCAAGATCTCTTATTAACTTACACGAATACGGCGAGACACAAACTTTCGACTGATTTTCTCGACAACAATTCAGCGCCAAGGTAGAGTGATCGTGCCGTCAACTACTGCGACTAATCTCGGGGTCACCAATGAAATTATCTCCAACGCTGTCGGCATTGGTCTTAGTATACAGCACATTTTGTTTTAAATCCAGTATTGCGGATACCATAATTCAATACTATGAATATAGCGGCTCTCCGACAATCGGGCGCGGCAACGGCGCCTCTACGGACCCGAAAAGTCCCGGCTACGGTGCCATGAGAATATTCATAGAGAAGGTCTTGGATTACACCGATGAAAACGGACCAGATGCGCTACCGAGTGGACAGAAGGTCATCTTCCAACGCGATCAGAAAACTGGCCGGGAGGTAAATGCGCTCAGGGCAGGCCTACAATTCGCCAGCAAGACCGCCGAATCTCTCCCGATCGTTTCAGATCCTAGCTGGGGCTTTATTTATAATTCGGTGCCTTTTGGAATGGGTTTCAAGCAAATGCTTGGATTTCTTTATGATGCAAGGTTAGATCGAGACGGGAGAAACGGCATCGAATTGGCGCAAACGATCCTGGATAGCCGAGGCGGGGACTCAAATCGTCTTCCCGGTCGTGGGAAGCACGATGCAGGGGTCGGGCTATTTTCCCCAACCCATCGGCAAGCCGAATTGCAACGCGAGTGACGCCGACTGCGAAAGCCAGGGCAATGGAATTGGCTTGGCCGGATTGTGCACCTCAGGCTGGCGGATCCGCTACCTGGCACCGCCGCAAGATGTCGTAGACCGCGCCTGCGACCTGTTGGTGCGACGAGGGGTGATCCGCTCGAGGAACCTGCAGTTCTATCCCGCAGTCGGAGGCCAGTCGGTGCTGTTGCCCATGCAAAGGCGGACCATCCAGGGCTTCGAATACGTTAACCCATTTGATGATCTTGTCGACTTCTTTCCGATCAAGAATGCAACACCTGCCCGTCCCCTCGGCGATCCGGATGCCGGCGAACTGAATTGTGGTCCAGTCCTTGGGTTCCCAATTCCGGCTGGCACTGATATGAACTGCTCGCAGAATATCGGCCAGATCGGCGCCCGATTTGCTCATCACCCGTCGTGGCATCAACCGTTCTTGGTGTCATGGATGCATGTCGATAAGCCGGTTTGGGATAGCCTGTCCCCGGCCCAAAGAACGGCCATCCTGCGAGCGGCGAAAGACGCCGTGATCGGGTCCTACAACGCCGCCGAATCGGTCGAGTGCGCCAAACTGAAGGATATCCTAAACATCAATGACGGCATCGGTCAGCGGAACGTGGACGGCACCCCTCGATTGATTGACGGCAGGCCTGTTAGTGCGAAAATGACGATCTCCTTATGGCCCGACGATGCATTGAACGTGCTGCTGGAGGCCAGAAATGATTACATGGCTTCCTTGGAAGGGCCAAACAATGCGGTCGAAAAGACGGAAGCGCAAAAAGACTTCTCCATTATTTCAAAAGCCTGGAGGCAATATGCCGCGGGTGTGGGCGCGGCGGAGAAGTTTGATCCTGGTGAATTTCCGGCGAAGACCGGCCTCTTCGAAGGCGAGACGTGCGGTCTGGTCCGATAGGCTGATCAGGCGCCGCAGGGCTCTTTGCCATTTGCCTTGCCCCGGTTTCGCGCACGACTGTTCGGTTCAGCGAGATCGGTTGTTTGCGATCGAGCCAAGATGGGAGAAGATTTCCTCGCCGCCGCAATTTGGCTGAAATCGCGCCCGGACAGCACCGGGAGACTTGGCGCCGTCGGCTTCTGTTTCGGCGGCGGCGTTGTCAATGAGCTCGCGGTGTGGATGGGCTCGGATCTTGCCGCCGGAGTCCCATTCTACGGAGCTCAACCGAACGCGGCCGACGCGGCCAAGATCAAGGCGCCGATAAATGCGCAATACGGCGAGCTCGACCCGCGCATCACCGACGGATGGCCGGCCTCCGACGCCACCCTGACGCAGGCCCAGGTGCCGCATGAGGGTCATATCTACAAAGGCGCCAATCACGGCTTCCACAACGACACTACCCCGCGTTACGACGAGGCCGCAGCCAAGGAAGCCTGGCAGCCACGCTGGATTGGTTCAACAAGTGCGTGCGGGCCGAGCCGAAGACGACGGGCTAGGACGAAAACGATCGGGATGTCGGCCCTCTCCCGCATCGCATTGCGGGAGAGGGACTAAGCCCGCCGGGTTAGTAGGCGGCAGCTATTCCGCTGCGGCGCGGATCGGCGTCTGGTTCAGCACCTCGGCGGCTTGCCGGGCGACGACGGTGCCTTTGAAGAAATCCGGGTTCTGCGTGCCCCAGAGGCGCACGGCGTTGGCGAAGGTGAAGTCGCGGAAGTCGTCGGCGGTGATCAGCCCGTCCTCGACCAGCTCGTGCGCTTCCGGCAGCACCATGCGCATGTCGGGGACGTCGAAATGGCCGACATCCGAGCTGAAGATCGCGTTGATCCGGGCACCGAACGGGTTGACCTTGCCGAACGCCACGGCATTCATCCGGTCGTCCGCCTCGCAGCCGAAATAGTAGGGCCGCGCATAGAGGTCGATCCAGTCCTCCTTGCGGGTGATCTTGCACGCGGCGTAATCGTCGTGCTCGGCGACCCCGCCGTCGAGCTCGTCATCCTTCGGGTTCGGCCAGCCGTCGCGACGCTTGAGTTCCGCGGCGATGTCCTGATAGCCGTATTTGTCGACGAGCTGCCCCAGCAATGCGCGGTCGAGCTTCTTGGGGTCCATATATTCGAGCCCCGCTTTGCCGCGCCGCTCCCAATGCTCGATCAGATCCGCGAAGAGCTGGCAGGCCCAGCCGACACCCCCCTCGAGGAACCCGAAATTGACATCGGGGAAGCGCCGGGTGACGCCGCCTAGGAACAGGCTCTTGGCCACGGCATGACCAGCGGCAGCGAAGTGGCCGATATGGTTGTAGGTGAAATTGCTCGCCGTGTTGCGCAAACCCAGGCCGCGGCCGCCGGTGTGGAAAGTCGGCGCCATCTTAAGCTTCCGGCATTTCTGCCAGACCGGATCGTAATCGTAGTCGCTATCGAGACCGAGCTGGTCGTAATGCGCCACAAATCGAGCGATTTCGGGGTCGACGCCCTTGGCCCCCGGGAGCGGCCGACGGATGCCGCTGCCAAACATCCCGACCTTGGAGCCGAGTTGCTTGGTGACGAATTCGAGCTCCTCGATCGCCTCCTCCGGCGTGTGCATCGGGATCACCGCCGCCGGGGTCAGCCGGTCGCTGAGGTCGCGGAAATAATCGGCGGTGACGATATTGAAGCCGCGGATCACCGCGCGCCGGGTCTCCTCGTCTTCGATGCGGGTTATGCCGAGCCCCGCGGTCGGATAGATCACGCCGAAATCGATCCCCAGCTCGTCGAGGCGATCGTACAGCATGCGCGGCATCATCGCCGTGGCGCGGTCGCGGGTGTTGGTGGACTGGCGCCCCCAATAACCTTCCATCGCGATGCCGCGGCGGCGGCGCTCGGCGACGGAGAGCGACAGCGCGTCCGGGATGCGGCGCATGTGTCTGAGCAACCCATCGGCCGCCTTGTCGCCGGCGGCTTTGCGCACCTGCTCGGCGAATACCGGGCCATATTCGATCCAATGGCCGTCGCCATCGATGACCGGGTGGTCGAGGCCGGCACGGACCTTTTCAGGTTGCCAATCTTTATGCGCGCTCATTCGTCTTCCTCCGCGATGTGACCCGGCATTTTGAGGCGATTCTGGACCGAACGCCATGATGTTTTAACATGAGGAGCGCCTCCGGGTGGGGGCAGGTCAAATAAAATCGGGTGTCGCGGGCACGGGATCAACGAGCCTTCGTTTACCAAGGACAATTGCGACAGGAGGCCGAGATGCCTGGAGTGAAACCGATCCCCGACGGCTATCGCAGCGTGACGCCCTATCTGATTTTTAGCGGCGCCGGCGAGGCGATCGCGTTCTACAAGAGAGCGCTCGGGGCCGAAGAAGTGATGCGGATGGACGCCCCGGGCGGCAGGATCGGCCACGCCGAGATCAGGATCGGCAATTCGCGGATCATGCTGGCCGACGAGCACCCCGAGATCCAGGCGCTCAGCCCGAAGACCATCGGCGGCTCGCCGGTATCGATCCATCTCTATGTCGAAGATGTCGACAAGGCGGTGGAGCGCGCCGTCGCGGCGGGGGCAAAAATTATCCGGCCGGTGGAGGATCAGTTCTACGGGGATCGCGTCGGCGGCATCGAGGATCCCTTCGGGTATCGTTGGTTTATCGCCACCCACAAGGAGGATCTGACCATGGACGAGATCCGCCGCCGCGCGCCCGCTCAGCACAGCTAGCGCTTCAATCGGGCCCGGCGCGGCGCTACATAAGGCTCGGCAATGATTTGGAGGTCCTGATGGACGATAAGACCCGCACCGAGCTCGAAGCTGCAACCTTTCGCCGCCTCGTCGAGCATCTGCGCGAGCGGACCGATGTCCAGAACATCGATCTGATGAACTTGGCCGGCTTCTGCCGGAACTGCCTGTCGAAATGGTATCGCGCCGAAGCCGACGAACGCGGCATCCCGCTCTCCGACCCGCAATCGCGGGAGATCGTCTACGGCATGCCCTACGACGAGTGGCGGGCGAAGTATCAGGAAGAAGCCACCGCCGAGCAGAGAGCCGCCTTCGCCGCCTCCCAGAACCGCTGAGGTCCGGCGCCTCCGCTTGCGTCGGCAGGGAGCGGCCGCTATTTTCCGGCACCTTGCTGCGGGGGCAGCATCGTGACGGGGAAAGAGGGGGTCCATGCCAGATGTCGGGGGCGTCGCCGGCGAGCAGCTGAAATCGTTTATCGAGCGCATCGAGCGGCTCGAGGAAGAGAAGCGTGTGCTGAGCGGCGACATCAAGGAAGTCTATGCCGAGGCTCGTGGAACCGGCTTCGAGCCGAAGATCATGCGTCAGATCATCAAGCTTCGGAGAATGGACAAGGAGGAGGTCGACGAGGAGGAGAGCCTTCTCGACCTCTACAAGCGGGCTCTGGGGATGATGCCCGGCGCGGAGATCGAGGCGCGAGCAGCAGAATAGCCGTCAGACGGCAAAGCGGGGCTTGACCGCCTCGCACAGCAGCTGCATCGCCCTGATCACCTGCCGGTTTGGGATTAGGCCGCCGCAATTGAGTTCGGCGAGAATGCCGGTCAAGCCGATTTCCGCCTGCAAGACCCGTAGTTTCTCGGCGATCGTATCCGGGCTGCCGACCAGCGCATTGGTGCGCGCGGCCTCGTCGTAATCGACCCGGCGCAGCTGCTCGACCCGCCGCATGCGCCGCGCTGCGGTCTCCGGGTCGACCAGCCTTGCGGCTCCTTCGAGCAGGTTTGCCTGCTCGCGATAGAAATGCATGATGCTGTCGCGCGGCTCGGCCAACGCGGCTTCATCGGTTTCGGCGAGATAGGTCGGCGCCGAGACAAAGACTTGGCCCTTGCCGGGATGGCCCGCCGCTTCCCAGGCGTCGTGATAGGTGCGGATCTGCTCGGCGAGCGTCGACCAGCTGGTGTGACGGACCGAAGCAAATATCGGCGCCCCGCGCCGACCGATCGCCGGAAAGGTGTCGGGGGTACTGGCGGCGATGCGGATCGGCGGTATGGGCTTCTGGTAGGGCTTGGGTACCACCGCGACGTCCTTGAAGCGGTGGTAGGTGCCCTCGTAGGAAAAGCTCGGCTCGGTCCACGCCCGCTCGACGATATCGAGGATCTCGCGGAAGCGGTCGCGGCTCTCGGCATAGGAGACCCCGTAGGCCTCGTAGGTCTGGGCGACCCCGCTGCGGCCGACCCCGAAAATCAGCCTCCCGTGGCTCAACTGGTCTACCGTCGCCGCCTCCTCGGCCAATCGCAACGGGTGGCACAGCGGCAATACCTGGACGGCGATGCCGATCTTAAGGCGGCGGGTGCGGGCGGCGATCGCGCTGGCGATGCTGAGCGGTGCCGACAATACCGACCGCCGCGGCTCGAAATGGAGTTCAGCCAACCACAGCACATCGAGCCCCAGCTGCTCGGCGGCGTCGACCTGCTCCATCGCCTCCTCGAAGGCCTCGCTCTCGCTCCGACCCGGAAGCGACGGAAACTCGTGAAACATGCCGAATTCCATGGGGTACTCCTGCTGTGCCGAGATCCGTCGAACCTAGCGAAGCCTAGGGCCCCAAGCCAAGCTCGATGACCGCTTGCTTACCCTCTCCTCCCGCCCGACCGGGGGAGATGGCAGGGTGAAGGGGGGCCAAACCAATTCGCGGCATCGCCCATCTCATCCTCCTGCTTCGCGCGCCCCCTCTCCGCCTTCAGGGCGGAGTCGGATTCCCGGAAACCGGATGTCAGAAAAATACCGCGGCTGGCCGAACCGGTAGGTTGCAACCGGCTTGGCTCGGTTGGCTGCAACGATAAATAGACGGAACTGTTGCATCGCTCGCCATCAGCAGCCAATCTGCAGCACAACTTGGCCTGTCGGTTGCGTCGAATTAATTCGGCGTCGGCCGGTTCGACGCCAACCCGGCGCGCACCGACGAGAGCGGCGCGGGTTGCCGGTCACAAACCAAATTCCAGTACGCCCGCGACCAGCATCGAAAATGCCCAGTGGGGCTTGCTCCAACCGGTCGCCAATGCATGACGCTCGGGGCCGGCGAACCCGGCGCAACTCTCGTCACCTGCAATCCTGCTAGGGGGTCGCCAATGCTCAGGCGGACATGTGGTCTAGCTTAATGTCCTTCTCGATAGAGATATCCCCAAGAGATAACGATCCCGTAACGGCGACAGTCTTAATCATGATGAGTTCAGCTCAATCGGCTTTATAGAAAAATCAGGAGGCCATAATCGTACGGTCTACGGGCATCCCCGTCTTTCAGCTGCGGCTTGCGCAATGCGGACCGAACGGTCTTGGCCGATCTCAAGTCCCCACAGTAGGCTTCGTGCACTCCGCTTAGAAATTACTCGGTAAGAAAGGGTCAAACCAACCAAGTCCAGTCAGACTGCGTCCAACGTCGCCAAGTTCGGATGGCGGTCGATTACACCTCGGAACAACGCGATCTGTCCTCGTGTCGTGTCATCCCAGCTAAACTTTTCCGCAAAAGCTCGCGTTGCAGCGCGTGGCGGCAGGTTTGCAAAGAGAGTGCGGACCGCGCGGGCGATGCCGTCAGGCGTGTTCTGCTCCATGAGCACACCGGATGCTGGTGTCGTTACGACCTCGGGATTCCCCCAGATATTGGAGGCTATCACCGGCGTGCCGCACGCCATCGCTTCGAGAAGCACATTCGCCCAACCCTCTCGAACTCGACGCCAGTACAAGGGCGTCCGCCGCGCCGTATACCTCCGGGAGTAGGTTATGCGGTCTGGAGCCCAGAAAGCGAACTTGATGTGCTACCCCAACGCGCTGCGCAAGGTGGCCGAGTGCTTCGCGCTCCGGACCGTCACCGACGATGACGAGTTCGAAGTCTGGCAATTGGCGCATCGCCTCGATTACACGATCGTGCCCCTTCCGCTCGATCAAGTGGCCAACGGAAAGTAATGTGGGGCAAGTCAACCCTAAGCCCCGGCGGGCCGCGCCCCGATCGGTCGGTCGGAACATGGAAAGATCGACCCCGTTGCGCAACACCTCGACGCTGTCAGGTGGAGCGCCGAGATCAACCAGCGCGTGTTTTAGTGCCTCGCTGACAGCGATGAGCCGGTCTGCATTGGCGATCCCCCAGCAAATCATCTGGCGGGGTAAGGCGTATCGGGGAACCAAATTGATATCACTGCCGCGCGCGGTGATCACAACTGGTCGCCGCAGGCGCTGGCCTATCCAAAGAGCAGACACCCCATCCGGGTAGAAGTAATGAGCATCGATAACGTCGAAACCCGGGCCCTTTGTCAGCAGCCGACGGACCACACCTATTGTCGCCATAGCCAAGAGGACCGGGGCAATGGACATGCCAACTCGTGGTATCACCGGGAAACGTGGATGATGGATAACAAGGCCGTGCCGCATTTCCTGCCTGTCGACGCGGGCACATCGGGCCCAGTCGCCGAATAGACGAGCATTCGACGGGAAATACGGCACCGGGGCGACGACGAGGCTTTCTACTTCCCCTGTTGCAACCAAATGGCGTAATCGATTTTCCACGAAAACGCCGTGGCTCGGCTGCTCAGAGTTTGGGAACAGCGTCGTAAAGCTCAGCAGCCGCAGCGGCCGCCCGCTAGGTGGCACGGAGCGCATCGCCAATACCGCGGCTGACTTCTTTAGAAATCGACTTTAACCCGGCCGCCGAATTGGCGAAGTGCATATTCGAGCGAAAGACTTCGCGCATACTGCAGCGGGTCAGCGACCCGGTCTACGTGAAATAATCGGCTCGCGATGGTGATCCCGCCAGGAAGCACAACATCTCGGTATCGCGAGGCCAGATAGCCAGGCCATTCGCCCAACCGTCGAAAATGCCTGATCCGGTAAGTGTAGCGGCGCAGCCACGGCGGGCGGAGATAGGTCAGATAATCGGAAAGCCGGCCTGAAATCGGCGGCGCTCCGCTGAAATCGTACCCGTATATCGAAGGATATCCAGCGAGTCGCCTATCGACGCGCCGGATAAGCTCAGCTTCGTAAGCACCATGGTTCTTCCAACGCAGCGGAAGTGCGCTTGCATGCTGGGTGATCGATCTCTCTAGGTATGGCATTCCGGTAAATCCGTATCGAGCCGCGACGCTGTCGACCTTGCCGTTCCACGCACGGCAGCGAAAGCCGTGGTACAGCCATTCGATGGCGGGGCGCGGCAAGCTGGCCTCCTCACTACCCAAGACATCCATCACCTTCCGTTCGAGGCCGCGATAATAACTTCTGCTATCGAACACCGCCGTGCAGGCGGCCGGATCGAACTGACTGTAGAAGCTCCACAACAGCTCTCGAATCGCGTATTCTCGATCGGGAAGGTAAAAAAAATTTCGAAAGATCTCGCCTCCGCCGCCATGGATCGCAATAGCGTCGCCGAGCACGCGACGCGCCATTTCCTCGGTCTCGGCGCCGTTATGGAAAATACCGGCATATCCATACCCGTCTGTGGCGAGAAAGTTACGGCGCGCAGTCTCGATGAATTCCGTGGTCGGAATGTCCGGCCGGTCATCCTTGTCGATGGGATCGAGCGGGAAGCTCTCTCGACGCGCGATCTCCGCTGCGAGTTGCACATCCCTGTCCCCTGCTCTGCCGTAGACGTAGAGGCTGGGTTTTATGCCATGGCGGCGCAAGAAGGCCAGTATCAGGCGCAAATCGTAGCCGCCGGAGAGGGCACAGCGGACGCGGTCGCCAAAACTGCGCGCGACAGCGCTGAAATAGCGGTCGAGCAGCGCAATGCTCTCCCTGAGCGAGGCATCGAGGCGGCGCGAGGCAAAGGTCCGAGTTACGCGGAGCGGCGGCCGAATGATTTCCAGAGCGTGCGCGCTGGCAATGATTGTCGCTTAAATCGGAGCAAGCTTCACCTCATTGAAAAGCGTTTCGTTACCGGAAACGACACCGTTGAACACGTACTCGCATGCACTCTGGTGCGAGACGGTCAGCGAGTGAAGAACCGAACAAATCGCGTAAAATGATGAGCAGACGATACGCGCGTCGAGATTGTAAAAAAGGTGGTAGCCCCCAAACGGGTCCAGCTTGATTTCAGTGCGGCCGTGTTTCTTGACCACCGCGGCGTACTGACCCATGATCTTCTCGCTCATGGGCGGGCGCCCGGTAGCTCCTTCATACAGCGACGCGATATCGGCTAAGCCCTCGCCTTCACAGAGGCGGGTGCCGCAGACAAACGCGAAATCGCCACCCGGAAAATGTTTCAAAGCGACAGATTTGCTCTGGAATTTGGGATAAGCAGCAAAGAGGTATTCCTCCGCCTCGACGATTTCAGGCGGGGAAAAACCAAGTTCCGCGAAGGCCTTCCGCAGCAGAGATTCCTCATCTTCCCGATTCTCGTTCGGTCTCTTGCATAACAAAAAGAAGCCACCCATCAACGGTTGCTCCGCCCGCTAATCACGTGTTTGGGCAGCGCTGGCAGCTGAACTCTCAGCCGACCCTCTGGGCATCGCCGACGAAGTCAACTGTTAGTGCCCTAATGGGTCATCGATCCGACGCGGTGTCTGGAATTCCACCATCGAGAGCTCGCGCAGCACGGGGGTTCCGCGACAAACATTGGAACGATAGAGGACTTCTCATGCAGCGTCATGGCGCCCAAGCTTCAATCCTCTTGGTGCCGCGGATAACGACCGAGCGATAGTAGGCGCCGGCAGCTGGCACAAGCCGCACAAGCAATTCGTCAGCGAGGCTGCAAAATCTGGTGACAGGGTTGATTGGGCTCTTGAAGAAGGGCTGGGTAATCATCGCGCCGAGCACCGTGAACAGCTCGCTGTAGTAATTGTCGACCACGAAATTACGCTTGATCAGCTGGAGCTCCGGGCGGCCGAGGGGCAGTTCGTCCGGCGTGCGAGCGTGCGGAGTCATCCAGCGCACCAGGCGCGCCACCGGGTTGTGGCGCAGGGGTTCGACAAAGACGATCTTTCCACCATTTCGCAAGACACGGTGGATCTCGCGCAACGCGCACGGGAAATCGAGGTGGTGCAAAATGGCAACCCCGAACACGAGGTCTATACTGCCGTCGACGAATTCGAGGCCGTGCGCGTCCATTCGACGGAAGTCACAAGAGACCCCGAGTGTCTCGGCGTGCTGCCGACCGACCTCGAGCTCGGCTTGCGAGATGTTGATGCAGGTGAGTTGCCGTGGCTGGTAATCGTACCGGAAGAGGCACCATTCCCATGATTGCGAGCCGATCTCAAGGACGCGCATACCATTTGCATCCCGCATTGCGGCACGAAGCACCTCATTTCGCCGCAGTCGTCCGATGCCGTCGTTGAGATATGTTAGAGCGTGGTCAAACGCCGTCCGCCCCGACAGGTCGCCATCGTAGAATTCGACCTCGTTACTTACGCGTGCCTTGGTGTCGGGCATCATTCAATTATCCATGTCGTGCCACCCTCCGTGGAGGAACGGCAAAAGATTTTCGCCCATCCAGGTTCTCCATCTTGTACCCTATTCGTTATGTTGAGGTAAATCGAAGACAGCACTCGATTTGCGCTCACCTGTTCGCGGGCTGGTCTCTAAGAGCCGCGACTTACAAGGGAGCCAACGCGTGATCTGGCAGCTTGCCGTCCCTCAAATAAGCAGGCGGTCAAGCCGTCGGGAGTGGTTTGCCGTATTTCAATCCTTGTCGCTCGAGCCGGACGAGATGATATTCCACCTCGGGCTCTACCCGGGACCAGCTTCACTCGTGTTCGACCGAAACATTGCATTTGCCGCCCGATTGCCGATCGAAGGCGGAAGAAGCGATTCCGCGATAGGCCCCGTGCTCAAACCACAATCCAGTTTGTAGAAAGATGCGATCCCCGGGCCAATCGGACTCACCAACAAAGCTGCCAACTTTCGGATGGCGCACGATGAGCAACTCCCCCTGTGAACTGACCATTCTTATGCCGTGCCTTAATGAGGCGGAGACACTCGGACGGTGCCTCGCCAAGGCACACACTTATCTCGCACACAGCGGCATCGACGGCGAGCTAGTTGTAGCTGACAACGGAAGTACCGACGGCTCGCAAGCAATCGCCGAGGCCAATGGCGCACGGGTCGTCGCCGTCCCCGTCCCCGGCTACGGGGCAGCCCTTGTTGGTGGCATTCGAGCCGCCCGCGGAAGATACGTGATCATGGGCGACAGCGACGACAGCTATGATTTCTGCGATCTCGATCCCTTTGTCGGCAAGCTCAGGGAAGGGTGTCAACTCGTGATGGGCAATAGGTTTCGCGGCGGCATCAAGCCGGGCGCGATGCCGCTGCTCCACCGATATCTCGGCAATCCGGTTTTGACCACAATCGGGCGACTGTTCTTCGGTAGCCCGTGCAGCGATTTCCATTGTGGGCTCCGGGGCTTTGACAGAGAGGCAATTCTCGGTCTCGATCTACAGGCTTCTGGCATGGAGTTCGCTTCGGAGATGATTGTGAAGGCGAGCATTTCGAGGCTAAGAATTGCTGAAGTCCCAACGACACTGTCGCCGGACGGTCGCGGCCGTCCGCCGCATCTGCGCAGTTGGCGGGATGGTTGGCGGCACCTGCGCTTTCTCCTCTTGTTTAGCCCGCGATCGCTATTCCTTTATCCGGGCTTCGCCACTTTTGCAGCAGGGCTGATGGCAATGGCCTGGCTTTTGCCCAGTTCGCGCACCATCGGCGGTGTTACCCTCGACGTTCATACGCTGCTTTACGCCTCGGCCGCGGTTACCATCGGTTTCCAATCGATCCTGTTTTGGGCATTTGCTAAGGTATACGGCATGCGAGAGGGAATACTGCCTTGGGACCCGTGGTTCCATTCGCTGGTAGGCCTCGTAACCCTTGAGGTGGGACTTTCCGTTGGTCTGGTTTTGCTAATCCTCGGGCTGACGTTGGGCGTTGTCGCTTTGACGTCGTGGAATGTCGTCGGCTTCGGCCACCTTGAGCCCCGGGATACCATGCGGCTCGTGATCCCTTCTGCCACGGCTATCCTTCTCGCATTCCAAATCGCCTACGGTGCGTTTTTCTTGAGTGTTTTGGAGATCCGTGCTTCGCGTCCGGCTCCAACGCGTGATTCCACAGTTTGATATGCGCGGCAGTCTTCATAATAGTAAAGATAATAGTCAAGAATACGATTTCGACCAACTCGAACAGATAAGATGTCGTTTCTCGGGTTCCTCGACTGACTCTCCGTCAATCTCGAGATAGTGTCCAATGCCCCTCATGCACCAGTGGGACACGAACCAATTCGCCGAGAGTACAAAAAAATCGCCCTGCACGATATCAACTCGGGGCTCCTGGTTCTTATTTGGGCTCACTTCAGACGACATTCGAATGCTTCTAAGGGTATTGCTTGTCGCATTCAATTTTTTTCCGTAACGTGAAAATCACGTTTGATACAAGTCCCGCAAGGCGTATCCCGTAAATTCGATAATCGTCCGGTAACCCGCTGTACTTTGCCATGAGCCGCAGTTGACGTGCTGATAGCAAATTCAGATTTTGCTCGGAGGCAAAAAATTCTTTCCCGATTACCACCAAAATGCGGCGGAATACTTTTCGCGGTAACCAATGGACGAACGGGAGGACAGTGTGAAATTCGATCGGATACCATCGGTTTGGCGTAGTCAAAAACAAGCCCTTCCGCGCGACGCGTCTTGCCTCTGCAATAAATTCCATTTGCTCAGAGGCGCTTCCGACGTGCTCCAATACGGCGCTTGAATGAACATAATCGAACAAGTCATCAGCGAACGGAAGAAATCGACCATCGGCTTTGACAAATCGAATACCGGGGTAGGTCTCTCGCAAAAAGGCGGCAGCTTCGTCGATCCCGAGCGCCGTGATTTTGGACTTATATGAGTACCAAGACTCTAAATAATTTGAATGGTCGTAAGAGCGATCACTAGTAACTCCTACATCAAGAATTGTGTCTGACGCAGTGACCCCGATGCCAAGAAACGCCTTGAACATCTTGTAACGTTGATAACCGGCAACTCTCACAGCTAATGAGCTAGGAGCAGAGATGTTATATTGTGCATTGACCACCACTGGGGTCACCATGGTTATTAACGTTCAAGCTTTCTTGCGGGTTTGGGCTCGGAAAGCAGTTCCGCGCGATCGGCAGATCGCCCATCCGGCACCGATACTTTAAATACTAGGGTTTCGGCTTTTGTATTCGGGAACCCGCCGACCAGTTTCCAGCCGGCGCGGTCGCTGGGCGCAATTTGCAGGAGCTGTGCGTTGTGCGTCCATGAAAGGCTCGACGCCGAACGCGACGGGTCCACTGTTGCGATTTCCGAAATGCGAGCATCATCACATTGAACGGGAGGGCGAAAGTGCAGGCCCGGACCATCCAGCAGTAATTCTATTGCACGCTACCATCGCCCTGCAATGGGATCACAGAGCCGGACAGCTTGTTACCTTTCAGCGTCGCCCGTGTTGCCGTAATATTCCACAGCAGCGTGGTCTCGTAGCTGCCGTCGTTGCGGAACGTGTTATCGGCAATCGCGATCTCCGGCGTCGGATGAGTGACCCCCTCTGCGCCGATCGCAATCGCGGCCTTATGGTTCTCTGCCCTTGGCCCCTTTTCTAGCGTGTTGTCGCGGACGATAAGCGCACCGCCATTGGGGATCTCGATCAGATAGCTCGATGTACCCTCTGGACCGTCAATGATGGTGCAACCAATTACCTCGGTGCGTAATGCCCGTGACTTAATAGAATGGCCTTGGCGAGTGCCGGAGAAGCGCGAATTCTCAACGCGCAGCAAATCCACGTTGCCGATGTAGATCCCGTGCGCACACGCCTCTGCGCAGGTACCGTTCTTGTCGAAGTCGCTGTTACGGATGGTGACCGTCGTATCAGGCTCACCACCGAGGATGCCGTTTTGATTATCGATAAATTTCACACTTTCGACTGTCAGACTGCCCTTTACCAAGCGTATACCTGCTCCGTTCATGTCAGGCACACGGGAGCGTGTCAAGGTCAGGTTTCGCACCGTCGTATTTTTACCCCAAATTACAAAAAGCCCCATTCCCTCACAGGTCTTGTCGGTGACGACAACGCCGGGGCCGGTGCCTTCGATCACCAGGTTGTCGGCCCGCCACACCGCACAGTCGAAATATTGCCCCGGCTGAATCTCGATATGATCCCCCGTCTTAGCAATCGCGGCCGCTGCCGATGGGACCTTGTATGTCTGGTTCGGACCGACCTTGAGGGTGTCGCCATGGATGGGACCGGAAATCAAAATTGCCGCCATCGTCAACACGGCAAGCCACAATTTTGCTATGCTCATTTTGAGTGATCCAACCAATTTGCGCGGCGAGCATACCCGATCTTTGGAAGAAGCCTGTTGAAGTGTCAAGCGGAGTGGTTGGCCGGATAGCAAGCCCGATCGGCCCCGATCGGCTAGGCGATGTGCGGAATGCTCGCAGTGTCCGTCTGCGGCTAGCCTTATCCCCATGTACCGCACCCTTCCAGATCGACCCCGGGTGTGATTTTGGTGCATTCGACAACGAAGGAACCTCTGCAAAAGCGCTTTGCGACTGATCACGTATCATGCACGGAAGGTCGCATTGTGCGCGGGATTGCACCGATGAATGCGATAACGCTGGCTACGGGGGTTTGAGGGTTACGGCAAGACGACGCGGCGGGCGGTTCTTCTGGCCGCGATAGAGCAGGTGGCTCCGTCGCTGGTGCTATGCGGGTTGACCGCGCCAGTCTATTCCAAGCCGAACAATGGCCGATGCCGGTCGGGTGTGGCATGCTGCGCATCCATTTCCTGCAGCAATGGTTCAACCTGTCAGACCCGGCGGCGGATAGGGGCTTTACAGCGTGCAGGTGATGCGCCACTTCGTCGGGATCCATCTCAGCCGCGAGCCGATGACCGATGAGACCACGGTGCGGCTGTTCGACAAGCTGAGGGGCATGTCGCGGCCAAGGAACCGAAGATCGCGACGGGCAAATCGTCGATGCCACAATCATCAATGCGCCCTCGTCGACCAACAATTCCGACACACGCGATCCTTATGTATAAGACGAAGATAAAATAGCCATAGATGGCTCGGCATGAAGGCGCAGATCGGCGGCGACAGCCGCAGCAAGCTGATCCATGCGGCGGTGACCACCCCGGCCAATATCGCCGACAGCGCGGTACCGCCCGATCTCTTGCATGGGAACAACACCCCGCGCGCGGGGTTACCTAGGTCAGCGCGATCCGCCGACGCCCGCGCACGGCGCAGGACTTCATCAATCACCGACCGCGGCGGGGCGTCGATGAGGTCGAGCGGGCGAAAAAATCGCACCAGTCCGGAGTACGGGCCAAGGGCCTGCCTTCGCCAGGGTGCGCTATCGCGTGCTGAAGAAAACGCTCATGGCCTCCTCGTAAGCTGCGCGTTAGCCATCTGTTCATGGCATGCCGGCATCTTGCTGCATCACCAACAGGCGCAGCGCGTGTCTGCACCATGCAGTCCAGCCGTGAGACACCTCAATTCGGCTCCAAAACTGCCCAATTACCCCGACGCGTCACCGGCCGAGGAGCTCTCCGTCCCTCTCATCCACGCGCCGTTGTTCCGACGTTTCCTAATGCGATAAGCTTGGTTGATATAATTCACCAAAGCATTCGATACCAATAGGATAGCAAAACGACATGCCCTACCCCCCAGTAACGGTGCTCATTCCAGCATACAATGCTGCGGGCACAATCGAACGGGCGCTCGAGTCGGTGTGGCGTCAACATTACCCAGAGATGGAAGTGATTGTCGTAGATGACGCGAGCACGGACGATACCAGTGTCCACATTCGAGAAATGGCCCGAGGCAATCTTCGCCTGATCCGGCTGAAGACAAATCGCGGCGTATCCGGTGCGTTGAATGCCGGAATTCAACAGGTGAGCACTAACTACGTCGCGTTCTTAGATGCCGATGACGAATGGATGGCCGATAAACTGATAAAGCAGCTTCCGATCATCGCCGCCCGCCCCGAGATGACATTGATCGCCTGCGGGGGCGAATCTGTCGGCCCAGAAGGTAGCGTTTTCGAGACCTTTGGAACCGAGCTACCGTCCCATTCTCCGCGCGAGTTCTGGCGAGCTCTACTGCTGAAAACGTACCTCCACAGATCCTGCGTTATCGCTCGTCGCACGAAGCTGCTCGAGGTTGGCGGGTTTGACGAGAAACTCATGGTCAGCGAAGATCAAGACATGTGGATTAAGCTCGCTGCCAACGGTGAAACCGGCTTCGTGCCTGAGGTTCTTGTTCGTATCCATGACATGCCCGACAGCCTGGCGGCACGTTACGGGGAACGCGAGGCGGAGTTCACGCTCCCAATGATTCGTAAAAATGTGGCGAGCTTGGCCCTTCGGCTCTCGAAACGAGAAACGAGACAGATCCTGGGTCAGAGATATGCCGCTACGGGGCGCAACATCTACGCGCTAGGACAGTACGGGCGGGGGGCCGCTCTCGTCCTCCGAGGCTTGTTGCTCGGGAACCGACCCTTGGAAAATCTCGGCTACTTAATATCGGCTGCTCCGCCTACGCGACGCCTCAAGGAACGCCGTTTAAAGAGGGGCAGTTAGCATGCGGAAGACGAGATCCAGTGAAATCCGACGGCCCGGAGGCTTTTCGCGCTGATTTTCATTGGTTCACGCGAGGAGGCCTCGTTTGCCAGCCGCACTACAAGCAGCTCGCCACTCCGACCCAGCGGTTTCGGTGCGAAGGCGAGATGGTTATCGCACTGATTGCGCCTTGCATTTTGCGCGACGGGTGGGCATGTTAGGGAAGTACTCAGGTTTGATAAATTGTTCAGATCAATAAATTATACGTTGTGATTCCTGGAAAAAGAGTGCCGATCATTGGATCCTGGGACCAAATATTTGGATGTGCTCCCAAGCCAGCTATCAAGGATGGCAGCGATCGAACTCACCGTCGTTGTACCGAGTTTCAACGAGATCGACAACGTCGAACCATTGGTCGAGCGTCTCCGTACCGCACTCGAGGGGATCGTATGGGAGGTTATCTATGTTGACGACAATTCTTCCGATGGTACGGCCGCCAAGGTTCGCGAATTGAGCCAGACCGACCCGCGCGTCCGATGTATCCAGCGCATCGGCCGGCGCGGGCTCTCGACCGCCGTTATCGAGGGCATGCTCGCGAGCAGCGCCCCTTACCTCGCCGTCATCGATGCCGATTTGCAACATGACGAAAAGCTGCTGCCGCGCATGCTTGCAACCCTCAAATCGGATGGGCTCGATATCGTTATTGGCAGTCGCTACATCGTGGGGGGCGCGATTGGCGAGTGGGACAAGCGCCGCGCAGTCATGAGCGGCATGGCAACGCGGCTTGCTCGAATGGTTGTCTCGGCCGAGATCGCTGACCCTCTGAGCGGGTTTTTCATGCTGCATCGGTACGCCTTTGAGTACACTGCCCGGCGGCTGTCGGGGAACGGGTTCAAAATTCTTCTCGACCTCTTTGCTTCGGCCCCGACGCCCTACCGGTTTGCCGAGTTGCCTTACGTATTTGGTGAACGCATACACGGCGAGAGCAAGCTCGATTGCCTGGTTATCTGGGAATATCTGATGTTATTGTTGGAGAAGCGAATCGGCCGCTGGGTACCGGTCCGCTTCGCCCTTTTCGCCGCCATAGGTGGGTCGGGCGTTATTGTCCACCTCGCCGCGCTCCGGTTGGCGCTCGTCTATCTTATTTTCCCGCTCGCGCAAGCCTTCGGCACCGTCTGCGCGATGACGACCAACTTTCTCTTGAACAACATGCTTACTTACCGAGACCAGAGGCTACACGGTCGGGAGCTGGTCACAGGATTGGTTTCGTTTTACGCGATCTGCGGCATTGGAGCGGTCGCGAATGTAGGGATTGCCTCAACCTTTTTCGGGCAGCATTATTCCTGGTGGATCTCCGGACTAGCGGGTTCGGCAATCGGCGTAGTTTGGAATTATGCAGTATCATCGGTCTTCACCTGGCGCCGCGCATGATGCGGTCGTGCCGGTTCGAGGTTTCCCACGACATTAAATGGACCCACAGTGCAATCAATCTCAAATCTGCGCCCCTCTGCAAACGCGAGAAACGGAACTGGCGACCCGGCTTCGATCGAAGATATACATTTCATCACATGCGCCAGCCGTGGCTCAGTCGGTGTCTTACGCCGCTAGCAAAGAATGTAGCGATCTTGTCGGAGCCGGCCAATTTGGCTTGCCTCTGTTGTATTGCTATTTACAAACCTTAACATGAGAGGGATGAGAACCTTTCGTCCAGGAGCTACGGCCCGCCCGAAATCAAGTCTTGAAATTGCGATCTGGAAGAGAATGCTTAATTCGCGTCGGTCTTTGAAGGCTCTCATAATATTCGCAGGAATGGTCCCATTCGCGGTTGCGGTCAGCCTGATCGTTGATTGGCGGCAAGACAATGCGGTGCTACGAAAACAAGCTATGGCGATCACGGCGCATCTGGAAGTCGATTCCGCAAGAATACGCGCCGTCAACGATTGGGTTTACCACAACCACGGTTTTGCCAAGAACGATCAATATTTTGTGGTCTCCGCGCTCGGGCCGACACCGCTCCAGGTGATGGCGCGAGGAGGCGACTGCGCCGACAAGTCCCGGCTCGTTGCGGCAATGCTCAATAATCTGGGTATTGATGCAGGTTTGGTGATGATCGCACCATGCCGGCGATGCTACTTTATCCATACGGTTGTGGAGGCCCGCTACGAAGGCGGACGGATGGTGGTGGACCCGACCTGGGATATCGACTATCCGACCGCAGATGGTCGCTTTCTCGGGGTAGCGGATCTCGCAGGGTCAAACCGCGGTCAAGCGCGGATTGCTGAACTCCAGCATCAACGGGGCGCTACGGATAAGATCGCGCATATGCCGCCAGCCGAAGCGAGTTTCGACTATGCCGTGGCGATCAATTGGGACAAGAATATTATAACCCGGAGTGTCGCGGCCACGCTGCGGCTGATGGGTTACCAACCGGAAGTTTTGTTGCGACCCAAAATGCTCGAAGATCCGAAGCTACTTCTTATCTTGGTTCTGCTCAGCTTAGCTACAGTTATATTTTCGGGTCTCTTTTTGCTTCACGCACGGATCCAGGCGTTATGGAAAAGAGCTAAGAAGCTGACAAGCGTTTCAGACGAGGAGCCCTTCGAGCCGATTGGGCATAATTGATAAGGAGCTATCAGCCCTCCCAAATTTGGGTTCCGGTACGCTTGTCAATTGCAAATATTATTATCTATAATTACCTTAAGTAATCTGGCTTATTCGTTAGAATACGCAGGTTTCGCTGATCACACTGTTCTTGCCGCTGTAAGGCAATGATCGTATGTCGTCAATCAGAATTATCGTCGCCTTTCCAAAAGCGACTTCCACCTCGCTATTAAGTTGCCGATGAATAACGTTATGAGAAGTACCGTCGGGATGCGTTCCTACGTTCTTAACATTCCCCCGGGTTCACCCTGGAGTCCAAATCAGGATTGTGCTACTGGAGCCAGCGTTTTGCGGGGTCCTGAACCGACAGGAATTGATTTTCGCTTCCGTCGGAGGGTACTCCCCGCCTTCGGCAAGGGTCAGCCTTGTATGTGCCGCTTAATGTTGTGGTGGCATTCGCGTCGAGTTTGCGGTTCGTATTCGTATCCTGTTCAACGGCTCGCTGACATGGGACGTGTTCTCGCAGCGGAAATCCCATTTCTCATTTTGATCTAACTATGCTACATCATTGCGATCGTCGCTTGCTTCATTGGCTGTTTTTCTCGCTAGCGCCCGGAGTTCCCGCGCATGCTGCCGCCGCCCGAAGCCGGCATCGGAATCGACGTGCCTGCGAACACCGATCTGAGGGCACCCGGGTACGTCAAAACCCACCCATGAGCTGATACAGAATATGATAACTGGGTCCGACGGGCTACCCCTCAGGACCCGTGTGGCCCGTTCGATCTTCTGGCTGGCCTGGTCGCGCGGTGCGGTCCAGCTGCTTTCTTTTGCCACGACGGTGCTGGTTGCGCGGATTCTGGTGCCCGCCGATTATGGCGTGATCGCGCTCGCCAGCATGTTTATTGCTACGGCGGGCGTGGTGGCGGAAATGGGCTTGGGTGGAGCGATCGTCCAGTTCCGCGATCTGGGCCGGCGGGAACTCAATACCTGCTTCTGGATCACAGTGACGCTCGCAGCCATTATTTATGCCATCCTCGCCCTAAGCGCTTCAGTGTTAGCCGAATGGTTTGCCGTCCCGCGTCTCGCCGAGGTGCTGCCGGTTTTGGCTTTAGGATTACCCTTGAACGCCTGCAGCGTCGTGTCTGCCAGCCTGTTGCGTAAGCGGGTCGCCCTCGACCGGGTATCTCAGGCGGAGATCATTGCTGCGGTGGTGGCGCTACCGGTGATGCTCGGCTGCGCGCACGCCGGTTGGGGGGTATGGACATTGGTCATCGGCTCGCTTGTCGGCTGGGTCGTCCGCGGCGCCGTCATCTTGGCTTTAGCGCCCTGGCTTCCGGGGCCCAGCATCGGTGGGAAGCGTGCGAAAGAGATGCTTCACTTCAGCCTGACGACATTTGGCATCAGCATTCTGTGGGCATTTCGGGAGCAGGCGGATGTGGCGGTGATCGGGAAGTTCACCGGTCAGGTTTCGGTCGGCCTCTATTCGATGGCAAGAGATCTGGCGATGCTCCCGACTGCCAAAATCTCGTCGGTGGTGTTTGCGCTGAGCGCGCCGATGATGGCGGAGCTGCAAGCAGATATCGCAGCGATGCGTAGGGCATTTTTTCGCGCCGTGCGACTGACTTCGGCGATCGCGTTTCCGGCATCGGCTGGAATGGCGCTGGTCGCCGACGACATGGTCGCGGTGCTGCTCGGACCCAAATGGCTGCCGGCGGTTACCGTCCTGCGTTTGCTCTGCCTTTACGCCGCGGTACGTGCAGTGGATGTGTTGCTGCCGCCGGTCCTGGTTGCGCGACGCCGCCAAAGATTTTTGTTTTGGTACTTCCTGGCGCTGCTGCTTGCGGTGCCGGCGGCTGTATCGCTTGGCGCCCTATGGCGGGGGGCGCCGGGGGCGGTCATGCTCTTAACCCCGGTGTATTGCGGGCTGACCGCGATCGTCACCAAGGAAACATTGGCTGAATTGAACGGGAGGTTTTTGGAGCTGTGGTCAGAGACCTGGCCGATCATGGCCGCCACAGGGTTGATGGTCGTCGTTATACTCCTGCTTCAAGAGATGGTGCCAGCGGGGCTGCACGACTTCCCACTGATCGAGTTAATCCTATTTTCGCTAACGGGCATTGTGAGTTATCTCGGCGCACTTTTCGTACTCGGGCGAACGGTGGTCAGCGAATGCGCGGAAGTCGTCGGCTGGATGCTCCGTCGTCACCGTCTCGATTAGATATGTCAAACGCGGCGTCGAGGCAGGCCTCGGTATTCATTGTGAGGCGGGGACCGAAATTGACTGTGCCGGGCCTCACTCTTCCGACAGCCGACCAAGGAGCCGCCCTACCCCAGAGGTGGGCCGCGCAAGGCTCAGACGAGCGTGATAAATTCGGAGCCGCTAAGCTAGTGCGCGTCTCGCTCGACGGCGATGCATATTATAGGCTACCGCAAAGGTCACCAGCAAGGCGACACACGACAAGCTCGCGAGGCCTAGTCGGAGCGGGGTGGCCAACGGACGGATCTCAATGTCATTCGTCCCAGAATGAAGCGCGAGAACCATGAGGTCCAACGTGCCGCGCATTGGTACGATCCTCCTACCATTGACTTGAACCTCCGTATCCGGATACCAGGGATGCGAGAGCTGCACGTAACCGGACGCATCGCTCTCGATCCTCAGCGCAATCTTTCCAAGGGACACGGAATATCGTGTGACCTGTTGCTTCGGAGAATCGCCTGTGGTTGCGAAGGGCAAAGGGGAGGGCAATGTACGCACCGGTATCGCCCGGGCGGTATGTGAGGCAGTATCTATTTTGGCGGCATCGAGGTATCGACGAAGAAATTCTTCGACGGCCGTAACCCTCGGATCACCGCTGAAGGCATAATAATCCTCGTTCCATAAAAGTGGTTTCTCAAGCTCAGTAGAGGGTTCAAGCAATGTTAAGTGTTGACTGAATAGAACAGGGGCTGCATTCGGAATATGGACGACTTCTCCCAGCGGACCTTCCGGAGTCGCGGTGATAAAGCTTTTCGGGCAGCCATTAACAGCAAAGCCGAAACAAACTATTCGCGGTGCATTAAGGATGCCCACCAGGATCTGCGTACTCGGCGAAAGATAGCCGTCACTTCTCAGATCACGTTCGGCCATCTTAACAATTGTTTCTGCAAAATTGTGGACGTGAGTCGCAGCAAGGTTGTGATCTCCAGCAACGCGTGGAATTGTCGTGTAGTAACTCAGAGGTGTTGCATCCGGCCCTATATCGAACGCGAAGGAGCCATCGCGGCTGATCATCGCCTCGATCACGCGTTCATTGGGCGCTGTGGAGGCAAGATACTCGCCCGCCCTGATGAAGTGGTCTTTGTCGCTTCGTGCAAGCGGCTGTATCGAGGTGCTCGTGGCATCGAGCACCAGGGCAACAAACACGATCAGCGGGAGCCGACTTTTCGGGCCTGCAAGCGAGAACAGCCTCTCCATGCCGATGGCGGCAAAGATGCCGACGAAAAACGCAACGAAAATGATGTCGCGGACAACCGGCGTGTAGAGCGTGAGACTAAGAAGAAGGCAAACAAACACGACAAGCGCAAGCTTGCGATGGGCCCGTTGCGTCGGCGACAGGAGCGCAGAGCACGCGCCGAGGAGCGCAAGGCCAACAAACACGAGGCCAAGATAGGCCCACCACTCTGTGCCTCCGGGCGGCATCCGGGTATTTTGCCAAAGAACCAGAAGTGCCAATCGATGCAATGTAGGGAAGTGGAAATGATAGAGCCCCAACTCGGGACTGATCATCACGCGGTCGGCTTCCGCTAACATCGGCACCAAGGCAAACAGCGAAACGATAACGCCAATCGTGCCGGCTCCGATCAAAGCAGGTAGATTGCGCCAGAGCCAACGACCGAGAAGTAAACTCGCAATGCTGAATAACCCCAAATAGGCGCCAGCAAAAAACCCGTGTGGTTGATGATTGATAATGATCCCCGCAGTGGAGAGTACAAATAAAAGCCAGTCTCGCGCCTGATGTTTCGTGTCACGCATCAATCCTTCCGCAGCGTAAAACAGCAGAATGACAAACAGGATCGTAAACGCTTGGGGAAACACGCCGCGATAGAGAAAAAGACTAAGAAGAGCGAAGGAGCCGGACATGGCGATTGCCGCGGCCAGTGAAGCAGGAGGAATGATACCGAAGCGCCGCATTAACCCGTAAAACAGCCAGCCGGTTGCCAAATGAGCAACAAACAGTAGAACTTTGGCCGTGAAAACGGGATCTTTAACCGTAAGGTCGAGAAATCCGCCGACAACATAAGTGAGCGGTCCGGTGAATTCGAGAAGCGGGCTCCCAAGATATTGATAATTAGACCAAACCGGAAACACGCCTTCTTGAAATCCGGCGCGCATTTCCAAGAACCGGGCGATATGGCTGCCGGTATCTCCCGCGAGAAGGAGGCCCGGAAACAGATAACTATGGCCGAGCCAGGCGCCGAGGATCGTGAGAATATAAAAATTCTGTATCGGCGTTGCCGTGCGGAGGAGTTTGGAGAACGCGTGTGCTCGCCATTCCCTCATCACCAGCAATATGCATACAACGAGCGACACGCCTGCAAGGGCAATATCGACCGGACGCAAGGCGCCTGCGAGCCGAGCGAGGGCGGGAGTCTCGCCCCTTGCGGCAAGGTCGATCGCCCAATTCTTGACATGCTCGACCGTGTACAGGGACCAAACTGAAGTAGAGAGAGCCGCCGCTGCCAGTCCCAAGATCGACCATTGGTTTGAATTGAGTCGTGCTCGGGACATGATGTGGCTAGCTGAGGCTGTCTCGCCGCCCGCCGTCAAAGACGCGAGCCGACGAAGTTGCGGCTCGCTCCGACGGGGCAGCTAACCGCGCGGCTCTGAGCAAGATGAAGCTCACCAGGCGACCGTCAAAACGGGCGCAGCGCGCGTCTATGAAGTGCTGGGCAGGATCAGCATGGCCGCGAGGAGATAGGATATATCTTGACGGGCTGTCGCCCTGAGGATTCCGAGTTCACGAGCGCCCTTTACCGTAGCCGGAATTTGCGTCGGGTCGCGCCAGTGCGGCAGCGCCGATGCCTAAAGCGGGTGGGCGCAACAATGTCGGGGGAATGAACGCGCCGACCGGCGTGGGGATCGCTTTGCCAACCACCCGTCGTGCCGCGTCGAAGACGAACAACAGGCACCAATATTCGTCAAAATAGGCGAGCGACTGAAAGGCGCCGCCGACCCAGAAGCCGACGAGCACGGCTTGGCCCATTTTTCCGAGTGCATTTGCCCAGGCGAGCTCCGGCCGGCCGCGTGATCGCTTTATCAACCAGGAGCAGTTCAGCCACGAATAAGCGCCAATCATCAAGAAGAGGGCGAGGCCAACCCAGCCATGCTCCGACAGCACATCGAAATAGATGCTGTGCGCGGCTTTTCCAGTTATCATTCTTGGCAGGTCGGTGCGCACGAGTATCGAATTTGTTGCGTCCGGCCAGTGCGTCACCCTAAAACCGCCGCCCACTAACGGGTGTGCTTCGACAATCTTTAGGGAAACCTTCCAAATATAAATCCGCCCCTCCGCCGACCCGTCACCTTGGTAATTCTCGATCGTGTTCATCCGATCGAACCACTGCTCGGGGACAAAACTGTAAACGAATATTGCGACTCCGAGAATCAAGAAGGCCGCCGGGATCTTCGCACGAGATTTGAGCCATAAGACCGCGGCCATCGCACATACACCGAGCAAGGCACCCCGGGAGTATGTCAGAATCACTGCTAAGCCTAAAAGGAACCCCATGATCATCAGGGCGTGTCTGAGGTGTCGGTTAGTCGCAAGCTGCCACTGATAAAAAACCAGCGGCAGGATCATGATCAGGGAGACGCCAAATTCGTTATTGGGTCCGTTCATTCCTCCGTCCGGTCCGTGGATCATGTGGAACCCGCCGACGGAACCCAGCACCGCCCCCTTCACTCCCCAGGCGCCGACCGCGAGGAGGACCACCCATATGAGCTGGTTGACGCGCTCGCGCGTCGTCGTCAGCGCGTACGCGACTAGGCACATGAACAACATCTTGTGGTCGCGGGTCCATTCTCGCCAGACGTCATCGCTTTGTCCCAAGGCAAAGATTGAGGTGATCGTCATCCACATTGCAAACAACAAAGTCAAAACGACAACCGGCGTCAGGGGAAGCCGTTTTGGATCGGTACGAGACCATAGCCAGGAAATACAAGTAAGTATGGATATAATCCACGCATAGTATAGATTGCTGAAAAACCCCCAGGTCATTGTATGAAAATTGCCTAACGAAAACGCATACCATACCAACACGCCGTTAAACGGCGATATAAAGATGAACGGCAGGCTCGAGACAAACGCCAGGAAGAACAGCAGGCCGCGCAAGGTAAACTAATTCCTTCAGATCGGAAGTGTGCGTCGTTAACGCGTCATATTAATCATCGCCATCACAAAATCGTATGATCGCATTCGATCGGCATTCTGCGAGATAAAACGTAAAAGTGATGTTATGATCGGTATCTTGTACCGTGGGCGGGACCATAGCAGAACTCCGAGGATGGCGCCACACCCAACCCAAGATTTGCCGGTGTTCCCATGCCGCAGCATGGGTGCGTAGATTAGCCGAAAACCGCTAAGGAACCGCTGATCGATTGGCATTTGTGGCTGTTCCTGATGCCGATGTAGGATTTCGGGGAAGCCAGGGTTGCGCGTGTCCGGTTCAGCCGACCGGATTTACCGGTTTGACGGTGCATCCATTGGCCGTTTTCCCAGAGCAAGTATAATTTAATGTTGATGCCTATGCCGCGGCCAGCCTCGGCGCAAGGCATCAAGTTTGCCAGGCCGATTAGCATCGTCACCATGGCGGTGTTCTTCGCCGGCCCGCGGTCGGCGGGCTCGACCTAGCCTGCAGCTACAATCAGGAATAGAAGCAATTGTTGCACGTCTCGCCATCAGCAGCCAATCTGCAGCAAAATCTCGCTTGTTGGTTGCACCGGATTACCTCGATGTCGGCCGGGTCGGCGCCAACCTCGGGCACACGGGCAGAGGGCGCGCCGGCTGCCGGTTACAAACTAAATTCCAGCAGCCCACGAGGGTGCGTCGAAATTGCCCGCTGGCGCTTCTAACCCGCGCGATAATCCTTGGAATGTACCAGCATCGATCATCGGGCACCGGCTTGGTCCAACGGCTGGACCAGCAAGCGCCCGCAGTTGGGAGTACGGAATGCTAATGCGACAATTTCATGATGAGCGGTGCTTTTCAGATTGAGATGAAGCGGCATGTCGGCTGAGGCGGATGTATACGCTGCATGACATCTCGTTTCGAGGCCGCCATTTTAACGCGTACCGGAGGAGCGTACACATGCGCGCTGCATGATTATTCGGAGCTTCAGCGTCGGGGGTTGCTCAAGGGCGATTTCAGTGTCAGCTTTACGTTGGCATTGATGCACAAGGATGTGCGGTTGGCGACCAAGCTCGGTACCGGCAGCGCGACGCCGATAGTCTTGGTCAATGTCGTGCGCGAGCTGCTCCAGACCGTGATCAACCAGCAAGGTGCCGACAAGGACAGGCTTACCCTAATCAAATTGTTCGAGCGCAACGCCGGCGTCGCGATCGCCCGGGGCTAGTGCTCGGATGCAATCAGATAGGGCCCCGAGCCAGCCTTGCACTCCCGCGTCGTTGGCCGGGCCCTGCCATCCACGGACCCGCCCGGGCCTTTCCGGGAATCTGAAGTCTGAACCCTAGTAACAGGAGTGAGACGATGACAACATTCGTGCTGATCCACGGGGCCAATCAGGGCGGCTGGATCTGGCAGCCAACGGCGGCGCGCCTGCGCGCCGCCGGGCATCTCGTCCATGCCCCTTCGCTCGACGGCTGCGGCGAGCGCCGGCACTCGCTCAGACCGGGAATTACCACGGCGACGCACGCCGCCGAGATCGCCGAGCTGATGTTCTACGAGGATCTGCACGATGTCGTGCTGGCCGGCACCAGCAGCGGCGGCATGGTGTTGTGCCGGGCAGCGGAACTGGCGCGCGAGCGCATCGCGCGGCTCGTCTTTGTCGATGCATTGGCATTGCTCGACGGCGAGCGGATCGGCGAAATCGTCAATCGCAGCGGAACGCGCGTCACGACGGCGCTGGCTGTCGGGCCGACGCGCGAGGATGCCGAGAACCGCGCCTTCGCTCATCTCGAACCGGCATTGCGCGCCTGGGCGCTGGCCCGCTATTCGCCGCACCCGATCGCCGCGATGGAGGAGCCGGTCGAGCTCAAGAGCTTCTGGAGCCAATCCTGGCCGGGCACGATCGTGATCCGCTGCCGCCGCAGCGCCAACCCGCCCGAGGCGCATCAGCGCCGCACCGCGGAGAAGCTCAACGGCAAATACCTCGAGATCGACGCCGGTCACTACCCAATGCTGTCGGACCCGGATGTGCTGGCATCATTGCTGATGCAGGGCTGAGGCGTAGCCCAACCCTCCAACCGACACTATCGGGCTTGCGAATGAGTTGCAAAAGCGTCCATAGGGTGTAATCTCGATCGCGCGTTGAGGTGGTGTGAGCTTGACGATGATGGATGCGAAGCTGGTGACTTACGGCACCTGGCACCGAGAGCCGGCGCTAGAGCCGTTAATGGGAGCTGGGCATCTGCCTTATTGGCGTCACTTCATAGCAACTATTCCCAAGACGGATATGTCCGACAAGTCAGTGCTCGACTTTGGTTGCAATCAAGGCGGTTTTCTACGGCTGTTGCAGGCGTTGCGGCCGTTCAGAAAGGGCCTCGGGATCGATATCGCTCGCAAATCGATCGCCGCAGCGAAATCGCTGAAGGGGAGCTTGCCGATCGACTATCAAGTTGCTACCGACCTGACCCCATGGGCCGATAAAATCGATGTCGCCTTCAGCTACGAGGTCATCTATCTGCTGCCGGATTTGCCGCATCATGCCGAGCAGATCTACCAGGTTCTACGCGATGGCGGCGTCTATTACGCGGTCACTGGCTGTCACACCGACTGCCACCTGTGGCCACTTTGGCGCAGCGTGCTGGGCGAGACGAGCAACGCCCCAGTGCACGATTATTCTCCGGAAGACTACGTTGACGCCTTCGCATCCGCCGGCTTTTCTGTCTCCTTTAAGAGATTCGGATATGACGATTTCGTGCCGGCGCCCAAGGAAAACCGATACTACCCCAAAGCCGTCGACGCGTTGATCTACCCTGCGGAGGACAAGCTGCTGTTCCGTATGATCAAGCGGCAGCGGTAGCGCGGAGCATTCCGGCGATTGCCGGCAATTCTAGCTACGGACCCTTCAGGTTCCCGGGCCAATATACTGGAGGCGACACTCGTGAGCCTTTTTTGCCGCCTCGTTACCGTTGCGATCCTGACCGTACTGCTTGGCGCTCCCGCCCGAGCGCATCATATCTGGATCTTGCCCGATGCAGACGGGAAGCCGGTTGTGCATTTCAGCGAAATCGCCGAAAACCTGAAGGAGGTGTCGCCCGGCCTGCTCGACCGCATAAAAGTCACTGCACGGCTCGTTTCGCCGAAGGGCGAGGCGCCGCTGGAGGCGCGGCACGGCGCCGATGGCATCAGCCTCTCGAGCGGCGTCGGACCGGCCGAATGCGTCCTTGCGGAAGACCCGCGCGCGCCCGTTCGCGAGCGCAAATCGGGCGAGCAAGTAACCCGGTCGGTCTACCATCCCGCTGCCCGTTTTGTCAGCGATCTCACCGCACGTCAGCCGGTGCTCACCCTCGACATCGTGCCGACCAGCCGGCCCGGACGGTTCCAGGTCATCTTTCGAGGGGCGCCGCTCGCCAAGGCCAAGGTCAGCATCATGGCGGCTTCCGGCTGGGAGCGCGAAGTGCGGGCCGACCAGACCGGGACATTTGAGGCTGCGTTCCCGTGGAAGGGGTCTTATGTGATCCAGGTGTCCCACCCCGACACCACGCCCGGCAGCCGTGGTGGGAAGAGCTTCGAAGTCACCAATTTCGTGACCACGCTATCCTTTGTGCAACCTACGGGGCTGGACCCGTTGCCGCCTCCGCCCGCAGCCAAGCCCAGCGCCGGACAAGGATGAGTAGCTTCGGGTGGTAGCCGAACGTACATTTGCCTTTACAATGCAATTACCGATAGCGGCGTTCGCGCTCATGTCACGAATGAGAACTGCACGGTATTGACGGTCTATCGAGCCCTTGGCATCAGGCCGCGGTGCGGCAAGTGCGTCCCCTACGCGGAACAATTGCTGCAGCAGGTGGTGGAAATCTCGAGCCCACAGATCGACAAGATGAAGCACGCCGATATGTTGATCGAGCGTATACTCTTTCTTGACGGTCTGCCGAACCTGCAGGATCTTGATAAGTTACTGACTGGCGAGAACGTACAGGAGGTTCTCGAGCGCGATCTTCAGCTTGAGCAGATCGCGCTGCCGACGCTATTCGAGGGTCACTCACAGCGAAGCGGTGCGCGATTTCGTCGCGCGCGAGCTCTTAGCCAAGATTCTCGAAGGGGAAGGAGATCACATGGATTTCATCGAAACTCAATTCGATCTGATCTCAAAAATCGGCATCGAGAATTACATCCAGCTACAATCCGGACCCGCGGACTAACTTTCCTTGCAAGACATTCAGGGGAAGGGCTCCCGGCGCGCGTTGAAGGCGATCGAGATCCGCTCCCGGTCGCCGCGGTGCGGCGGGATGGCATGCGGCACATAGCTCGGAAACAGGATCATCAGCCCGGGCTCTGGCTTGAACAGGACATTCGAGGTTGAGAGCTCGGGGAAGAAGATATTGGTGCGCGCGGGGTATGGGTCGTAAAGATGGATTGCCGTGCCGTCGGCTGCGGGGTTCGATTCGCCACGATCGACGTAATAGACTCCCGACCAGGTGGCGCCCGGGTGCGTGTGCACCTCGTTGAAGTCGCCTCGCCGGTTGATGTTCGCCCAGGCGCTAAAGATCCAGTTTGTGGGTTGAGGCGGCCGAGAAAATTCGGCGTAGAGGCGGAACGTCGCCTCCTCGATCATGTCGTTCATATGACCGATCAGACGCTGGCCGGCGCCTCCGCAAAACTCCAACATTCCAGGTTCGGAGTGCCAGCCGCCGACGTTGGTCCGTGTCTTGCCCGGGTGCCGGCGCGCATGCTCCAGAATGCTTTCGCGCAATTGCGGGTTTAGCTCCGAACCGTCGGGCCACATGTGCGACAGCACCGGGGTTGCGAAAAGATTTCCGGAACGCGCGCTTTCCAATTCTCGCATCCCAAACCACCCCCACGCACGCCGACCGCGCCGGACCTTCTCACCTGCCTATCAGGCGTCCAAACACGAACTCGACGGCGGTTGCTTTCCGATGTTTAGGGCCGCCAGTTCAACCCATTCCGGAGGCCGATCTCGGCTCGATTTCGTAAATGACGCGGACTTCGCCGGGTTGGCGGAACGGATACTTGTCCTTGCCGAGGTACTTCTTGGCCAACGCATCGATATGCGCGTCCGCACCCTCTTCGACGACACGGCTGACGCGGCCGCGGACCTGCAGATAGCGGTAGGCATTGTCCGGATCCATGACGGCCAGCGCCACCGGCGACCCGACTTTCAGATTGCTCGCCTTGACCCGCCCCTTGGCGGTGTTGAAGCGGATGGCGCTGCCCGTGTAGTCGATCCAGACCGGCGTCACCTGCGGCGACCCGTCGGGCATCAACGTCGCCAGGTTGGCGAATGCCTTCTTCTGCTGCAAAAGGTCGAGATACTTGTCGGGGATCGCTGCCATCCCGGGGGTTCCTTTCGAGGGTTCCGTCGCTAACGGGGAATATCAGACATGGCGCCCGGCCGGCGGCACACCGGACAGCAGCCGGTCGATCTCCACGTCGTGGGTGAACAACGCCACCATCTCGTCGGTGGCGCCGGTCGTCGTCACTTCTTCTTCGGCTGCCAAAGCCCGAGCATTGCGCCGGTCGGATCGACGATGATCGAAAACGATCCGTAGTCCGCCACCTCCATGACGTCGCGCATGATCGTCGCTCCGAGCGACTTGGCCTTGGCGGTCGCGGCGGCAACATCGTCGACAAGGACATAGGCGAGCCACCCCGACGGCGCGCCGGGAACCGGATGCTTCATCATGCCCCCGCCGGTGCCCTCCCCTACCCCGATCATCGTGTAGCTCATGCCGCCGCCCATATCCATGTCCTGCAGCTGCCAGTCGAAAAGCGCGCTGTAGAAGGACTTTGCCTTGTCCAGATCGGTGGTGGCGAGCTCGACGTGGACGAATGGATTAGCCATAGCCGCTCTCCTGTGTTCAGCCTGCGTGGATAACGCTAACGGTCAAATCTTGCTCCCGGTTCGAGAACTTATCATGACGGAGCAGAACTCGAAGCGCCGTCGAGGTTCGAAACTTCCCGGGGTCCTGATACAGTCTCGGGCTTGGTGTCGCGACGTATACAAAGGGACGCAGAGATGGCAGCCGCATTCGCCGAGACGATCAGTCCCTCGGAAAATCCCGCGGGGAGCCGCGCGGGCGAGGCGCTCGGCCCGATGACCGGGCGGCGCTACATCGAGAGCCTCAAGGACGGCCGCGAAGTGTGGATCGACGGCGCGCGGGTCGACGACGTGACCGCCCATCCGGCGTTCAAGGACATGATCGCCGAGCTGGCGCGGATCTACGATCTGCAGAACAGCGCGCAATACCGCGACGAGATGACCTGCATCGACCCCGCCAGCGGCAACCGCATCTCGGTGTCGTGGCTCTACCCGCGCTCGGCTGAGGATCTCAAGCGCAAGCGCCGCAACAGCGAGCTGTGGAACGAGCTCAGCTGGGGCCAGCTCGGCCGCAGTCCCGACATCCTGGCGCCCTATATCCTCTCCGCGCTGCACCTCAAGAAGGCGTACAGCGCGGTGCAGCACCCGCGTTGCGATTTCGGAGATAACCTGCAGAAATATTACGAATATTGCCGCGACGACGACCTGTTCTTGACCCATGCGCTGGGCGACCCGCAGGTCGACCGCAGCAGCCAGCAGCAGAACGAGCAACGCAAGACCGCCGAGGACACCGAGGTGGTGCTGCACGTCGTCGAGGAGGCCAGCGAAGGCGTCGTCGTCAGCGGCGGCAAGCAGCTTTCGACCGCCGCCCCGCACAGCAACGAGGTCTACGTGTCGCTGTCGGCGACCTTTGCCCGGCGCAACGACCCCAAATGCGTGCTCGCCTTCGCCATCCCGACCGACACGCCGGGCCTCAAAATCCTGGCGCGCGAGCCGGTGTCGCGCTGGTTCGGCTCATGGGGCCATCCGCTGCAGATGCTCGACGAGCAGGACGCGATGCTGTTCTTCGAACGGGTGCTGATCCCGTGGGACCGGCTGTTCATGCTCTACGACCCGTCGCCGATCGTCAGCATGCTCGGCGCCGACGGCAAGGGCGAGAGCTTCAACTTTCTCGGCTGGTCGAACCTTTGCCGGGTCGAGGTGCGGATGCGCCTCCTGACCGCGGTGGCGACGATGGTCGCCGAGGCGATCGGGGTCATCGAGTTCCGCGAGGTTGCCGCCAAGCTCGGCGAGATGGCGACCTACTGCAACATCTGGCGCTACGCGATGGACGGCATCGAGCACCGAGCAGGCCCAACCCCGAGCGGGCAATGGACGCTCGGTCCGGGCCGGGCGATGCACATCTGGTTTGCCCAGGTCTCGGGCCGCATGGTCGAGCTGACGCGCGAGATCTGCGCCTCCGGCATCATCATGCAGCCGAGCGAGAACGACCTCGCCAGCCCCGAGATCCGCCCCTATCTCGACCGTTACATGCGCGGCAAGGACGTCGATGTCGAATACAAGTCGCGCCTCTTCCGGCTGGCGCATGACCTCGCCGCCTCGTCCTTCGGATTGCGCCAGGAGGTCTACGAGTACTGGCACGGCGGCGACCCCAACCGCAACCGCATCAACCTGCTGCGCAGCTTCGACCAGAAGGAAATGAAAGGCCGGATCCGGGAATTATTGCAGCGCCCGTTGCTGCACGGCGAGGTGCCGTGACCCGTCACCCGGCGAAAGCTCCGCCCACCGCAACCGACTATCGCCTTGGCCCGGCCTTTCGCTGCCCCCTGCGCACCTCATGCTTTGCAGGAAAAATACAACAGGGTGCTATTCCCGTCGCCGCGGTAAAGCAGGCAATCCCTGGGATCGAGCAGGTATCGCCTTAACTGCGCCACCTGTTTCGCCTGTTTTATCAGGTTGAGATCAGGTATCGCCAACTCCCTCCAAAGCGAACGGCCCGCCCGATCGTGGGCGCGATATCGCGGAAGTAACATGCGATTATGGCAATCGCATGTTGATCCGCTTTTCGGCCGAAACCGATTAGGTGTCGCCGAGCAAGCGCCCATACCCCGCAATCGGCTGACCGACGCCGGCGAGGCGGAGCGCGTGCCACATCATTGCCGATGCACTTGACATCACCGGCTTGCCGAGATCCTGCTCGAGCGCTTCCAAGACGGAGACCGTCGGCATGCCGGTGCCGCTCAGAAAAACTCCCTCGGCATCCCCCGCGTCAACCGACCGAGCGAGCCGGTAAGCGTCTTCGGCGGTCGTCTCGTAGATGTTATCGATGCCTTTCAGGTTGTCGAAATTCACCACCTCAAATCCGTGGGCTTCGAGATGCGCTTTGCCCTGCAAGGTGACCCCTGCCGAATACGGCGTCCCGAGCGCGAGCTTTCGGACCCCGAGGCGTTCCAATGCACTCACCACCGAGCCGAAGGCGGTGACGATGCGCCGGCCGGTCGAGCGCTCCAGCCGGGCGATCAGATCGGCTTCGCCGCCGCGGCCGAGATGGTAGCTCGTCGCGGTATGCGCGACGAGGATCACATCGGGCTCGACCATCGCCAATAACTCGGCGCTCGCATCGAGATTGTCGATCATCATCTGAGTGCGCTCGCTCTGACCGTCGATCGCGCCTCCCATCCCCCGCGTGACCATGCGGTGGAAATGCACCGAGACGCCCACCGGCGCCAAGGCGATCATTTCCGTTTCCACGGTCGGGTTCCCCGGCGGCACCAGAAACCCCAGTCTCGCCCGCCAGCCGATCATCGCTCCGCACTCCCGCCTTGTTCGTGTCGGAGAATGTTAGCCGGGCACTCGCCCCGAGACCATGCGTGTTGAAGCTGGCCGCGGGCTGTGCGAGCCTGCGCGAGCCGACCACGAGAGGTTCCGCAATGCCTGCAGATGACCACGCTCATGATCATGGCTCGGAGCTGTCGGAGATGCAGCTCAGGGTGAAGGCGCTCGAAACCATCCTGACCGAGAAGGGCTATGTCGATCCGGCGGCCCTCGATCAGATCGTCGAGAATGTCGAGACCAAAATCGGCCCGCATATCGGGGCCCGTGTTGTCGCCCGGGCTTGGGTCGATCCCGACTTCAAGCGTCAGCTGCTCGAGGATGCGAGCGCGGCGGTCAACTCGCTGGCGGGGTTCGACCCGGTGTCCGCTCATCTGATCGCCGTCGAGAACACCCTGCAAACCCACAACATCGTCGTCTGCACCTTGTGCTCCTGCTACCCCTGGTCGGTGCTGGGACTGCCGCCTGTCTGGTACAAATCGGCACCCTACCGCTCGCGCACGGTGATCGACCCCAAGGGCGTGCTCGCCGAGTTCGGCGTCGGCTTGCCGCCCGGTACCGACATCCGGATCTGGGATTCGACCGCAGAGACCCGCTTCCTCGTGGTCCCGATGCGTCCCGCCGGCACCGAGGAGTGGAGCGAAGAGCACCTCGCTGCACTCGTTACCCGCGACAGCATGGTCGGGACCGGCCTGCCGAAATCGCCCGAGGAGACCGAGGCGGAGGCGGCGCGATGACCAATTCGATCCACGATATGGGCGGCATGCACGGGTTCGGCCCGGTCGTGCCCGAGTCCAATGAGCCCGTCTTCCACGCCGATTGGGAGAAGCGCGTACTGGCATTGCAGCGGGCGATGGGAGCCACCGGGCTGTGGACGATCGACGGCGGGCGCGCCTCGCTGGAGAGTCTGCCGCCGCTCGCCTATCTCGCCGCCTCCTACTACAAGCGCTGGTTCTTAGGGCTGGAACGCCGCGTCGTGGTCCACAGCCTAGTCGGCGAGGACGAGATCGCCGCCGGCCATTCGTTGCGGCCGGGGATCAGGCTGAACCGCAAATTGACCCTCGATGATGCGAAGGAGTTCAGCTGGGCTCATTTCGATCGGCCCGCTCCAGGTCCGGCGCGCTTCAAGCAGGGCGATCTGGTACGCGCCCGGAACATCAACCCGCCGACCCACACCCGTCTGCCGCGCTACGCGCGCGGCAAGCTCGGCACGGTCGAGGCCGTGCGCGGCTGCCACGTGTTCCCCGATACGGCGGCGGTCGGGGCAGGCGAGAACCCGCAATGGCTCTACACGGTCGTCTTCACTGCCCGCGAATTGTGGGGCGAGGAAGCCGACCCTTCGATCAAGGTGTCGATCGAAGCCTTCGAGCCCTACCTCGTGCCGTCATGAGCATCGCCCAAGCCATCGCCGCGGTGCCGGGCATCCCGCGCGGTCCCGAGGGTCCGGTGTTCCGCGAGCCCTGGGAGGCCGAAGCCTTTGCGATGACATTGGCGTTGCACGAGCGCGGCCTTTTCGCCTGGAGCGAATGGACTTCTATCCTGGCTGACGAGATCAGGCGGGCGCAGGCGAAGGGCGATCCCGACACGGGCGAGACCTATTACCGGCACTGGCTCGCCGCCCTCGAGCGCATTGTCGCCGAGAAGGGCATCACCGACGCGGCGGCGCTAGAGTGCTATCGCGACGCCTGGGACCATGCCGCCGACCGTACTCCGCACGGCAAGCCCATCGTGCTCCAACCCGAGGATTTCCTCCCGTAGTTGCGGTCGGGAGGAACGACGTCATGGCACCGTCGCAGGATGTAGCACCGCGAACCCATAGCGGGAGAAATCGGCGACGTTGAAGGTCAGGATGCGGTCGATGCCGTGCGCCAACATCGCTGCGACCAGGCGGGCGTCATAGACCTGGATGCCTAGCACCCGGCGAGTGACGACGAGCCCCTTCCATATCGGATAGATCGCCGGATCGTCCGCCGCCAGCTGAAACAGCCGTTCGATCGTCGCAATCTCTGCCGCGACGGCCGCAGCGGTCAAACCGAGACCGTTGGCCGCTCCGACCGGGCGCGTCGCTGCCGCCCAGAATCGCCAATATTCTGGGGCATAGTGTCTCGCTGGCGAGGCGCGCGCGTGCGACGCCGTTGGTTGCCGCCCGATATTGTCCATGGTTCGGCTGCGCCAGGCGCAGCAGCACGTTCGTATCGAGGAGGACGCTCACAGACCGCGCGTCGGGCTGTAGATCGCCTCGCGGCCATCATCCTCGATCACCCCATCGCTGACCGCAAGACTGCGCAGGAGGGCAAGCCACTCGGCGTCCGACAGCGGCTGCTTCGTCCCGTCGTGTTCCTCGAGCCATGCACAGGCGAGCTCCACCACCTTGGGGATGGGCGCCGGGCGCCGCTCCTGCCCGCGGGTAAACCCCGCTTCGTAATCGGCCAGCCGCGACGGGCTAAGCTCGAGCCGGCGCCCGAGCTCGGCCTGAGACCACCCCATGCGAGTGCGGAATTCTGTCAATTCTTGCGGTGTCATGCCGCACATATTGCCGACCTTGCGACCATTGCAAGCACCTGCCCCTCATGTCGCATGCCTGCATCGCATAGATCCCTCGCCGCGCGGCGAGGCTAAAGGATGAAGCTCAGCTTGCCGTGCGGGCGCAGGGTTTCGAGATCGAGCACCGCTCTCCGCTCACGGAACAGGACCCCGGAGGGGCCGCGCACCAGCACATTGAGATAGCGCCCGACATAGACGTCGGCCTGCTCGTGCTGGAAGCGCCAGACGGCGAAGTTGGCGGTAGCGCGCGCTTCGCCGCCCTCGGCCGCAAGCAGCCGCACATTGGTAATCAGCCGGCGCGTGCGCGAACGCGGGTTCTCGGCCCAGGTGGTGCCGCTCAGCAACTGGCGGACGCGCGAGGCGAGGGTGCGCCGGTCGTCGGCGATCAGGAACAGGGTGTCGCGGTGATCGGCGTCGGGTGCATCGAGCGGCGGCACCAGATAGCGGGCATCCGGCGCCATCAAGGCCAGCCACTCCTCAAGCCGCCACTCGTCGAGCAGTGCCGCCTCCTCGATCAGAAACCGCTCGATCTCGCCGACCGTGAACGGCGCGGCATCCTCCGCCATTGCGCTCGCCCTACTCGGCCGCCTGAAGCTGCTCCTGCCGATCGGAGCAGTCGGTCGGCCCGCGCATTCCCTGGAGCAGCGCGTGCCAGCGTCGCCAGAAGGCGCGCATCTGCAACTCGTCCTGGCTCGACGGCTGTTCGCGCCCCATGCCGCGGGAGATGTCCGACCACGATAGTTCGCGCCACGCCGCAAAGCCGCGCTGGCAGCCTTCGAGAGCGTAGACGTCGTCCGGCGTACCGAACCCGGCGGGCCCGAGGAACGAGATGAAGTTCTCAAAGCGCCGCTGCCGCAGCTCTGCCGACTCACCGCGCGGCAGGTTGGCCCAGGCGTCGATCTCCATGTAATCGGGCGCCAGTGGATAGAAGGTGCGGATCGTGTGCCACGACGAGATCAGGATCAGATTTGGGAAGACGAAGAGGTTGCGGCTGTAGTCGGCGATGCGATGGGCGCGCTCTGGGCCGACCCGTTCGACGAGCCGGGCGCGGATCTGATCGAGCTCCTGCTTGGCGGTGCCGGTGATCGGCAACGCCCGCGCGCGGTTCTCTATTACCGCATGGCCGCCGCCGAGCGCGAGGCCTATGCCCTGGATACGGTTGGGGCCGGCCCAACTCGACGTGTCCATACCGATATCGGCGAGATACTGGTTGAAGAAGCGCTGATGGGTCGGGATCGCGTGATAGCCGTCCATGCTGTTTTCGACCAGCAGCTTCCAGTTCGCCTTCATGCTGTAGGCTTGCGAACCCTGCGCGATCTCGACCTCCTCGCCGCCGAATTCCAGCATCAAGTCGAGGTATTCGCGGGCGTTACCGAGATAGCGGACCAAGCTTTCGATCGCCGGGTCGAAGCTGACGAACATCATTCCGCGGTAGCTTTCGAAGCGCGGCACCGGCTTGAGCCCGAGAGCGTCGCGGTCGAAGGCCGGCGTGTAGGAATCGTCGCCCGGCACCGCGGCCAGATGTCCGCCGAGATCGAAGGCCCAGGCGTGGTAGAAGCAGCGGAAGAGCCGCGTCGAGCCGGCGCGCTCGCGACAGACGATGTTGCCGCGATGCGGGCAGGTGTTGAGGAACGCCCGCGTTGTGCTGTCGCCGTCGCGCACCAGGATGAGCGGCCGCCCGCCGACCTTGCGGGCGACAAAGTCGCCCGGGTTGGCGATCTCCAATTCATGACCGGCATAGAGCCAGCTGCGATCGAAGACCTCACGCCGTTCCTGATCGAGGATCTCCGGATCGGTGAAAGCGCGCCGGTTGACGCGGAAGATGCCCCGCGCGCGGTCGTCGACGATCAGGTCGTCCATTTCAGCTGTTTCCATCAGCGTTCCTCCCTAATCACAGCATCGCAACGCCGCCGCTGGCGCCGAGATGCTGGCCGGTGACAAAGGACGCCTCGGGCGAGCCGAAAAAAGCGACCGCCGCGGCGACTTCGGTAGGATGTGCGGGCCGCCCCATGCCGACCACCCGCCCGGCGGCCATCCGCGCCATTTCCGCAAAAAACTCGGGGTCGGTCCAGCCGGGCTCGCGGAAACCGGGCGGCGCCGGGTTATGGGCGCCGTCGGCCTCGGTTTCGATCGCACCGGGCGAGACGCAGTTGATGGTGATGCCCTGCCGCACGGTCTCGCCCGCCAAGGTGATCGTCAACCCGATCATCGACCCTTTGCCGATGCCGGCGAGGAGCGTGTGGAACGGCGCGCCGGTGCGCCACGCCTCGCCGCCGATATTGACGATCCGCCCGTAGCGGCGCTCGATCATGTGCGGCAACACTGCCTTGCAGCAGCGCAATGTGTTCCAGACATTCCAGCGCACTGCCTTTTGCATCAGCTCTTCGGTGAAATCGACGAGCTTCAGGCGGATCAACGCCGCGGCGTTGTTAACCAGGGTGTCGATCTGCCCATAGGCATCGAGTGCGCGCTCGACCATATGCTCGGCGATCCCCGGCTCGCTCAGATCGCCGCCGACCGCCAGGAACGGCATCCCGGTCTCCTCGCGCAACTCGCGCGCCGCCGTCGCCAACCGGTCCTCCTGAATGTCGCATACGACGAGCCTTGCTCCCTCTTCGGCAAGCCGCTTGGCGATGACGCGGCCGAGCCCCTGCGCGGCACCGGTCACGATCGCAACCCGCCCCTCATAGCGCCGGCATTGGGTCGGCTGGGCAAAGGCCAAGGTCTTCAAAGGTTGAGCCGCATGATGCTCGCCCATCGTCCCTCGCTCCACATGCGCTTGCCGCCGTCCGACGCCCATGATGACCGGCCCCGATCAGCGCTGTCGCGACCGGACAGAGACGGCATAATATTCGCTATCGCCACGCCGTCATAGCCCACGACGGCTCAGTTGACCGTCGGATATTCATCACCGCTGACGCTGGGGCCAAAATTGTAGGTCTTGCCGCCTGATCATCCCGCCCGGTCTGGGCACCGTAGGACAGGATTGTCGGGCGGTCCAAAATGGAATTGGCCATGGCGCTCCTAACGCGGCTTCGGTCGACTCCGGATCGGCTCAAAGCTCCGTCGCACTGAGCGCAAAAATCGCCGGAATCGGCAGCGCTGAAGGCGCTGATCGTTTAACTAAAGAATTTTTCTTAAATTTACTGATAATTTTAGCAAAAATGTTTCAGTTAATTCCTTAACATTCTATGACGGGTTCCATGGACCCTCGCTTTTTATAGATCCATGACCAAAATTAGACTTGCTTTCGGCGGGCAGTTACGCATAGTCGTGGAGCAGTTCTTAATGAGAGGTAAATCCGGCCACGCATGCTGGCGGGTAACGGGTCGAGCCAATGCAACCCTACCGATCCCGTCCCGGCCCCGCGCGCCGGCCGCCCGCATGTGAATCTCGGCCCGCCCACCGCGTCGAGAGTACCGCCCGTTGAGCGACACTGGTGAGATTCGGCAAATGGCGATAGCCGCGGCCGGTCCTGGCGAGGTCGAAGAATGCCGCCTTCGTCTTGAGTGTGGCGATCTCCCCGACCACGAACGCGCACTGCTTTATTGCCGCCTGAGCGAGGCCTTGTACCACCGGCAGAGCTTTGAAGAGGCGATCGAATGCGCCGGCGCCGCGTTTGATTTGCAGCCCGCGAGCAACGAAGTCGCGAATTTGTGCGGCTGGGTATTCAGCAATTGCGGGCGACACGAAGAGGCGGCAGCGGCCTACGAACGCATGCTCGTATTGCGGCCTCAATGGGCGGAAGGACACCGTCACGCCAGCGGTTCCTTCGCCGCCGCCGGGCAGCTCGATCGCGCCGTAATCCATGGCAGGAGAGCGAGCGACCTTGCTCCGAATTCCTTTGAATTCGCGTTTCATGCAGGCTGCTTGCTGGAAGCGGCCGGACGGCACGCGCATTCGGTCGACTATTTGATGCGCGCGACGGCCCTCGACCCTGCCGATGCCCGCGTGTTGCGCCATCTATCGAGCGCCCTCTACGCCCTCGAGCAGACCGAGCAGGCAGTCACGTTCGCGTTGTGCGCGCTCGCCCTGGCGCCTGCCGATCGCCACAGCGCATTGCATGCGACCGAATTGCTGTTGCGGGCAGAGCGCTACGACGAAGCCGCCTCGATCATCCTCGATGCCGCCAATACCCATCGGGACGACCCGATCACCCTTCGCTTGCTCTCGGCCGCGCAGATGCTGCGGGGCCGCACGGAGGATGCCCTCGACGCGATCGACCGCGCGCTGAGGTTCGCGCCGGAAACGGCCGAATACCACTTGCATCGAGCGAACCTCCTCTACCGGCTGGGCCGCTTCGATGACGCTGCCCTGGCCTTCGGGCATGCCGCCGCGCTGGATCCCTCGAACGACGAGGCCAAACGCTCGCAATTGACGGTGTACTTCGACAGTGGGCGATTTACCGAGGCGCTCGCCGTCGGCGGCGAATTGATCCGGACCTCGCCGGACAATGAAGAATACGCCCAGGCGGTCCTCCAGGTATTGAATTGCCGGCTCGAAACGCTCGACGGCGACTACGTGGTACTAAGTGAGCGCCCATTGCGCGCGCCTCGCGAATTACCACGGCGGCCCTCCATCTGCGCGGCGATGCAGACCCAGGCGCGTGTCATTCACGCCCTGATTATTCGCGAGACCCGCACACGGTTCGGGGACTCCAAGCTCGGCTACGGCTGGGCGCTGCTCGAGCCGGTTCTCCATATCCTGATGCTGTCGCTGGTGTTCGCAGTGATGATGCGCGGACGGCCGCCGATCGGCAACGAATTCTTTATCTTCTATTACACCGGGATCATCCCGTATCATCTCTTCGTCCACACCAGCAGCGGCATGACTTATGCGGTGACCAGCAATCTCTCGCTGCTGCAATTGCCGCTCGTCAGCCCTTTCGACCTCATCCTCGCCCGCGGACTGCTCGAGCTGATCACCGACACCCTGGTGGCTGTCATCCTATTGGCCGGCTTTGGTGCAGTCGGGCTCGGCGTTCTGCCAGGCGACCTTCCGGCCCTGTCCGCCTCCGTCATCACCGTATGGCTGTTCGCGTGCGGCATCGGGTTCGTCAACGCAGTTCTCAATGCCTTCTTCAAATCGTGGGACAAAATCTGGGCGCAGCTTACCCGCATATTGTACTTCTGTTCGGGGATTTTTTATGTGCCGGGAATGATGCCCGACTGGGTGCGGGACATCCTGGTCTGGAACCCGATATTGCACGCGGTCGACTGGTTTCGTTCGAGCTTTTTTGCCGAGTACGAGCCGCATTGGCTCGACCGACCTTATCTCGCCACTGTCGCAGTTTTGAGCCTCGTCGTTGGCCTCGGTCTCGAGCGCGGCGTGCGCCGCCATCTCTATGAGCCGCAATGATCAGGCTCGATCGAGTTTCCAAGGCCTATCGCGTCCGCGGCGGCGGGCGAAGATCCGTACTCGATGACGTCAGCCTGACGTTTGAACCCGGCCATAATTTTGGCATCCTCGGGGTGAACGGCGCGGGCAAGTCGACATTGATCCGGCTCCTCGCCGGATCCGAGCTGCCGGATCGCGGGGTCGTCCGGCGACACGCCCGTGTATCGTTTCCGCTCGGCTTCGGCGGCACATTCCACGGCACCCTGTCCGGCCGTGAGAACGTTGCGTTTGTCGCCCGGGTCTACGGGGTGCGAATGCAGCCCGCGATCGAATTTGTCGAGATGTTCTCCGAACTCGGTGAATACTTCCACATGCCTGTCAACACCTATTCGGCAGGAATGCGGGCCCGGCTCGCCTTTGCGACCTGTCTTGCCATTGATTTCGACGTCTATCTGATAGACGAGGTCACTGAGATCGGCGACCAACGCTTTCGCCGCAAATGCGCCGAGGCATTCCGCGAACGGATGGCGCGGGCCGACATCATCCTCGTGACCCATAATCCCCAAACGCTCCGCCAATATTGCGACAGAGGGGCAATTCTCGCGAATGGCGGGATTACGCTCTATGACGACATCGGCACAGCGCTCGGCAGCTATCACCGCATGGTGCAGGAAAGTCTGTGATGGCGGCCCCGGCGACCGAGCGCACGCAAGGCCCGCGGATATCCCGGGCATCCTCGGGAGAGGCCAATCGGCCGGTGGTCGGGCCGGCGACTGCAGCGGTGGTTGCTGCCCCGTCGCGTGGCGGCAGGCATATCGCGATCCTAGATGGCCCGGAGGGTGCGGTCGCCCACGCCCGCCGGCGGCGGTCGATGGGCTGGTTATGGTTCCTGATCATCGTGGCGTTGCCGGTAGTGCTCGCGGGCGCGTACTATTACCTAGTTGCTGCCGACCAATACGTAGCAGAATTCCGTTTTGCTTTGCGCTCCGCTGAACCGGAGCGCCATGATCCGCTGCTGTTCTTTCAGGAAAGCGTGGGGTCTTCCCCGATCGGATTGGACTCCTATGTCGTCGTCCAATACCTCGCCAGCCGCGCGATCGTCGACGATCTGAGCAGAATTCTCGACCTGCGGGAGATGTTTTCGCGTTCCGAGGCCGATTGGCTCGCGCGCCTCGATCTGCCGGTGTCGATCGAAGAGATGGTCCGATACTGGAAGGGTCAGGTCGATGCGTTTTTCGACGCCACCAACGGAACGATTGTCGTCAAGGCGCGGGCCTTTACACAGCAGGACGCTCTCAAACTCGCGGAGGGCATCCTTGCCTCGTCCGAACGCCTGGTAAACGAGCTGTCGGCGCGGGCGCGCCTAGGTACATTGCGCGACGCGGAGGGCGAGGTCGCCCGGGCCGAGCGGCGACTCAAAGCGGCGCTCGCACGGCTGCGCGAATTCCGCGACAAGGAAGGGATCATCGACCCGCGCAAGACCGCCGATGCGACTGTCGCTCTGGCGGGACGCGTTCGCGACGAACTGGTTCGCACCGACACCGAGCTGGCGACACTAAAGCAGTACATGCGCGACGACGCTCCTTCTATTAGAATTCTGGAAGCGCGGATACGATCGCTTGAAGCGCAGCGCCGCTCGGTGGAGAGCGAAGTCACCGATACCGAGAAGACGCGATCGGAAGCCCTCTCGCGGGTGATGGGCTCGTATGAACAGCTTGAAAGTGAGCGGACGTTCGCGGAGAACGCCTATCAGCATGCGCTCCAATCGCTCGACCGCTCGCGCATGAACGCCGACCGGCAGCAGGTCTATGTCGCCAGCTTTGTCCAGCCGACCTTGCCCGAGGAAGCACTTTATCCGCGGCGGCTGCGCTCGATCGGCGTGGTCTTCCTGATTGCCTTCTCGATTTGGGCAATAGGCGGGGCGATCTTTCAATCTGTGCGTGACCATCTGCGTTCTTAAATGGCGCCGGTGGAGGAAGAAATCATGACGACGCTGGAGTTCGAGTCCCGAGCCCCCGTATTCGACGCAGCCGCGATTAGCACGGTGCCACTGCGGCGGGTCAACCACGTTGCTCGCGCTAGACTCGCCGTGATCTCCACCTACGACGATTTATGCGGTATTGCAGCCTACACGCGAAGTTTGGAAAGACAACTCGGCGATATTTTCGATGTGACCGTCTTCGATTTGAATCAGTTTTTGCTGCGCAGCACACATCGTCGGGTCAAAAAATTCGGCGATAAACATATTCAGGCGATCTGCCGTGAGATCAGGCACTACGATGCCGTCAATTTGCAGCTGGAGCACGGCACGCTGGGGCGGAGCTGCAGTGATATTTTCCGACGCTTCAGCTGGATTTTACGGTCATCACCCCAGCTTTCAGTAACGTTTCATTCGATCATGCAATCGGAAGGTTTCGATTTCGCAGAATGGTTCAAGGAAGTGTGCCGTTTCAATTTCGCCAAAGCGATTGCCATGCGGGCGCATTATATGCGCGCCAATCGGTTGTCGGCGGGAATTGCCTGTCGACTGCGCCGCGCCCAGCGATTCAAGCCGGTTTCTGTCATTGTGCACACGCGTCGGGACCTCCTGCACATGAAGTATGTGCACGGCATGAGCAACGTTTACGACCACCCGCTCTCGTTCCTCGGTGCCGCTGAAGCCCAGGAAATCCGCCGCGCTGCATCATCTGAGAAATTTCCCGTCCTCGAGGCGGTGCCGGCGCACAGCAAGCTGATCGGAGTCTTTGGCTTCCTCGGCCGCTATAAGGGGTTCGATACCGTCATCCGGGCGCTCCACCACCTGCCCGAAGAGTACCATCTGGTGATTTTCGGGGGCGTCCATCCCAACGAAATCCGGGCGCACCAGACGATCGACCCGGTTGTCTCCTCGCTGTTCGACGCCGGCTACATTGATACGAGCGTCGCTGAGCGGGCGCGGGCACAGCCAGGGGCGGCGGCGCCCGTCGTGTCGGTTGCCGTCGACGGGTCCATGCGCGATCTGCTCGTCGAGCATCCGAAAGACTTGTCGAGCCGCATTCATTTCCTGGGTGCGCAGACCGATGCCGATTTCCTAGCGGGAATGGCGATCTGCGATGCCGTTGTCTTTCCTTACATGGAAGTGGGGCAAACTTCTTCCGGCCCGATCTCGCAATCGCTCGAGCTTGGCTGCCGGGTGATCGCATCGCGCACCCACACCTTTTTGCAGTTTGCCAAGTATCACCCGAACATGGTCGAGTTCTTTGACATCGGCAATCACCTCGAATTGGCCGGACGCATTCTCTCTCGCCCGCAATTCGAACTGCACAACCGTCTCCTGGCATTCAACGTCGACACCAACAAGGCAACCTATCTCGCCGCCAATGGCGACATGCCCCGGGCCGAACGGCCGATCGCGGCCTCTCTTGTCAGGCTGTAAAATCCTGTAACCGCTTGACGAAACGCGCGTGTAGAACGCGTCGGCGGGTCGAGGGGAACCGCTGCCGAGCACCACTTCCCCTAATGCTTTGAATGTTCCGAGCCGTAATCCTATGATTGCGCTCCAGGTGAGTGCGACCGAGGAGAGGCAGCATGAAGAACGGTTTCCGCGTGTACGATTCCGATACCCACGTCAACCCCGCCGCAGAGGTGCTGGAGCGCTACGTCGATCCGGGCTTTCAGCCCCGGCTCACCGAGTTGGAGCCCTATCGCTTCGCCGTCGGAGCAGGCGCAGTCGGCGGCGTCGAGGGCCTCCACAACTATCGGGTCGGCACGAAATACTACCGCCGGGTACTCGGCGAAAAGGCACCCCGCGAGACCTTCACCGGTCGCGAGACGAGATGGATGGGCAGCAAGATGCCGCGGCCCGGGGTGCAGGACGATCAGGCCGAAAACCGGGTTAAGGACATGGATGACGAGGGGACCGATGTCCATTTCCTGATCCCGACCTCCTGGCTCAGCCTCGTCGGCTTGCCGGATCCGGCCCTCGAGGTCGGCATAATGCGCGCCTACCATCGTCACATGGCAGATTTTTGCGGGCAGCACCCGACGCGTCTCAAGAGCATGATTGTCGCCTCAACCCGTAATGTCGACGAGGCGGTGCGCGAGATCCGTGAATGGGGCAATTCGAAATGGGCGGTCGCGGTGATGCCGCTGCTCGCCAAGGACCTCCCCGCCGACCACCCCGACCTGCACCCCATCTGGCGGGCGGCCGCGGACCACGATCTGCCGATCGCGAACCATAGTTTTACCTGGAACCCGCCCTACTACCCCGGCTACGAGGATCTCTGGGAAAACATCTTCCTCAGCCGTCTGGCAGCCCACCCCTGGGGGGCGATGCGGTTTGTCGGGTCGTTCATCGGCGGCGGGCTCTTCGACGAGTATCCGAGCCTACGCATGGGCGTCCTCGAATGCGGCTTCGGCTGGCTGCCGTTCTGGGGCCGGCGCATGGACGAGCAGGCGATCTATGTCGGCGGCACCGCGCCGCTCAAGCAGAAGCCCAGCGAATACATGACGAGCGGCCGGTTCTTCTGCAGCATCGAGCATCACGAAGGCGAGGACATGTTCAATCATGTCAGTCAGTTCCTCGGTGACGACGTGCTGATGTACGCCTCCGACTATCCTCATTCGGAGTGCCAGTTTCCCGAGTCGGTCGACAACATCCTCGCCTGGAAGAGCCTCAAGCCGGAGATGCAGAAGAAGCTTCTCGGCGGCAACGCCGACCGGTTTTTCAAACAGACCTGAGCCGGCGGATCTTTCGGAGGAATCGCGAGCGGCGCGCCGCCCTCTTCCTGCCGGGACCGACTATCGATCCGGCAAAGCCAGCTGTACCAAGGATCAACCTAGGCGTTCGGCTGGCTCCGGATCGCTCGTAACCTTCCCGTGGCAGCACCGTCGACCCGGTCATCGACGGTAAGCGCAACGCGGTAGTCGTGCTCGGCGATCCCGCGCGAGATCAGCCCGTCGGCGACATCGAGGGCGATCTGTTCGGGATCGCGTTCGGCGGGATCGCCGAAGCCGCCGCCGCCCGGCAATTCGAGTCGGATGAAATCGCCGCCCGGGACGCTCTGCCGCCCTTTGGGACCAATCGGCTTGCCCGAAACCAGGCTGACCCGGCCGGGGGCCCCCGTCCTACCGCCGTCGCGGCCGCGGGCCGGGTTGCCGACCCGCTCGAAATTGCACAGCATCGCGATCGGCGTGCCGTCGCTGCCGCCCAGCTCGATGACCTGGCCGAGACCGCCGCGGTAGCGCCCAGCCCCGCCCGAGCCCTCGCGGAACTCGCGCCGGCGGAACAGCACCGGCGCCACCACTTCGGTCGCCTCGACCGCGATCGTACGCACGCCACTTGGGAAGGCGGTGACGTCGAGCCCGTCCTTCCCTGGCCGGGCACCGGCGCCGCCGCAATGGAAGATCGCGGTGCTGAACGGCTTGATGTCGGGCGGCGCCCTCCCCTCCTCCACGCCGAGCTCGTCGAGCACGTCGGCGCCGCCATAGATCTGCGGGATCCACAGCGACGAGGCGCCTTCGGCCGGCACCCCGCCTGCCATGACCTGATGCAGGCAGCCGAAGACGACATCCGGCAGCATGTGGCCGACCGTGTGCCGGGCCGCGACGGCGCGCGGACGCTTGGCGTTCAACAGGCAGCCCTCAGGCGCACTGACGGTGATCGGGGCGAGCGAACCGGCGTTGTTCGGCACCTCGGGGGCGACCAGGCACTTGACCCCGAAGGCGGTGTAGGCAGTCGCGTAGTTGAGCACGACATTGATGCCGAAGGCGCTCGCCGGCGAGGTGCCGGCAAAGTCGACGTGGATGCCTTTGTCGCCGATCGTCATCTCGGCGGCGAGGGTCAGCGGCCGGTCGTAGCCGTCCATCGTCAGGGTGTTGCGATATGAGCCCTTCTGTAGTTTGCCGATTTCTTCGATCGTCGCCTGACGCGAAGTTTCGATGATGTGGTCCCCGAGCCGGTCGAGATTGGTGATGCCGAATTCTTCCATCATCTCGACGAGCCGCCGGCTGCCTTCGTCGTTGCACGCGGCGACCGCGTAAACGTCGCCTTCGACCTGCAGCGGCTCGCGGACATTGGCGCGGATCACCCGCAGCAGATCCTCATTCATCTGACCTTCGCGCGCCAACGCCATCAGCGGGATCGCCAACCCCTCTTCAAAGACCTGCCGCCCGTCGGGACCCATGCCGAGCCCGCCGATATCGACGACATGGACCGTGCTGGCAAAGAGCCCGACCGCATCGCCGCGCAAAAAGGTCGGGCTGACGACGGTCAGATCGTGCAGGTGCCCGCAAGTCAGCCACGGGTCGTTGGTGATGTAATGGTCGCCCGGACGCATCGTCATTAGCGGAAAGGCATCGAGGAAATGCTTGACCGCCGCCGCCATCGAATTGACGTGGCCGGGGGTGCCGGTGACGGCCTGGGCCAGCATGTTGCCCTCGCAATCGAACACCCCGGCCGAGAGGTCCCCTGCCTCGCGCACGGTCGTCGAGAACGCGGTGCGCACCAAAGTCTGCGCCTGCTCTTCGACGACCGCGATCAGCCGGCTCCACATGATCTGCATGTGGATCTGGGATAGCGCCGTGTTGGATATGGAGATCATGAAGTGCACCCTCGCTGAATCGCTCCGAGCCTCCGCGGCACGATTTTACGTTTGACCGGTCGGCAGGCACAATGCGTCAGCCGCGAAGTTGGCCATCGCGAGTCGGCAGGGAGACTTTCAGGGAGACTTGATGTCGGCATTTCGCACCGGTCCGTCCTTGTGATAGGGCTTACCATCATCCATCGTATCATAAACGCATTTTCTATATTTCACAAGGCATTCCCGCCGCCAACTCGCGTTATCACGCTCTGGCGCATCGGCTACTACAAGGTCGAGACCGCCAAAGGCCGTTTAGGAGACGCGAGGATGAGCCGGAGCCGCGGATTCGGCGGGCTTTCCGCCGAGTAACCAGGATCCAAAACGCAAGGCATGAAAATTGTATCCTCGCACGCGCCAGTGGCATGTACAACTCCACTTGAACTCCGATCATCCACTGGAGCGGGGGATAACTCTGTTGAAAAGCGAAGTCCCGTGGAGCCTAAATCGGGAGGATGTCAGCTGCTTTACATAAATGCCTAAAATTTAGGCAACGCATAAATGATTGATCTTCTTAGATATTTGAACGCAATAGTTAATTTTTATGATTTACCAAAACACTTTACATTTGCGTTACAGTTAGTTACATCCCCTGTGTACAGTTTAGGCTACCTGACCGGACCGACTGAAATCCGTATTCTCGTTAAACGAGAGAATGCGCAAAGTATTCCCCATCCGTCAATGTCCGATTAGGCCATAGTTGAAGGCTACAACTGTTTCGTTCGGGTCCGGCAAGAATCGCCGCCCGGTCGATCGGATAGATCGTCTGGGCGGCGAGCTGGCCTGCAATCAAGCTCAGACCCGCGACGACAACAAGGATGCGCGATGCTGCTTTGACCATGCCATGAACCTCGGCTTCGGATGGCGCGGACGATAGTTTGGGTATGCGACAGTTTCTTGAACGCGATCGAGCGCCTCTCAAAGTAGGCCGAGGTCGCGCAAACTCGCGTGCCGGCCGCGGCCGATGATCAGGTGGTCGTGCACGGTGACGCCGAGCGGCTGAGCGGCCTTGACGATGTCTCTGGTGACGGCGATGTCGGCCTTGGACGGGGTCGGGTCGCCCGAGGGGTGATTGTGCACCAGGATCAGCGCCGAGGCCTGCAGCTCGAGCGCCCGCTTGACCACTTCGCGGGGATAGACCGGCGTATGGTCGATGGTTCCGCGCTGCTGCTGCTCATGCTTGATCAGCACGTTCTTGCGATCGAGGAACAGGATATGGAACTCCTCGACCTGCCCGTGCGCAATATGCGCCGTGCAGTAATCGATGAGCTTGTCCCACGAGCCGACCACCGGACGCTCCTGCAGTTCCGACCGCATCAATCTGAGTGCCGCCTCGCGCGCTGCCTTGAGCGCAGCGATCCCGGCGAGGCCGAGCCCCGCTAAGGCAAGCGCCTCAGGGTCGGCGCTCAAGAGAGCCGCGATGCCGCCGAAGCGGTCGAGCAGATCCTTGGCCAGGGGCTTCACGTCGGCGCGCGGATTGCTGGCGAACAGGATCACCTCGACAAGCTCGTAATCGGGAAGATTGTCCGCCCCGGCCGCGATCAGCCGCCGGCGCAGCCTTTCGCGATGTCCGTAATAGTGCGGCACCTCGTCCGCCGCTTCGGCGAGGTGCATCGGCCGGCGGCGAGCTTTTGAGGTGGTCATTTGCGGCGCGAACGAAGCTCGGAAAGCATGGCGCCCGCCATGCGCGACGGCTCGTCGCTGTCGAAGGCGCTGACAAAGCAATCGATCCCGCGTTCGATCGCTGCCGCCGTCGGCAATTCCTCCCATTCGAGGATCAGCGATTTCTGCAGCCGAACCGCCCGCGGACCGGCGGCAAGAATGGGCCGGACGAAGCGCTCGACCGCCTGGTCGAGACCGCTCGGCGGCGCTACGGCATCGACGAGACCCCAGCTGAGCGCCTCCTGAGCATCGATCGTCTCGCCAGTCAGCAACAGGCGGCGAGTGCGGCCCTGACCGATCAGCTTGGGCAACAAGGCCGCCTCGACGACTGACGGGATACCAATCCTGACCTCGGGCATGCCAAAAATCGCCCGGTCGCTGGCGACCCGCAGATCGCACGCGCAGGCAAGCTCCAGCCCGGCGCCGAGCGCGAAGCCGTCGATGCGGGCGATGACCGGCACAGGGAGATGACGGAACGCATCGCAGCAACGGTGCACCAGGGTAATGAAGCTGCGGGCCGTGACGTGATCGAGCGCAGCGATTTCGCCGACATCGGCGCCCCCGATAAAGGCGCGCTCCCCGGCACCGCTCAGCAAGACGAGCCGGAGCTCGGGATCATCGCGGAGCCCGGCGACGATCCCGACGATCTCGGTCATCAACTCTTGGTTAAGGCTGTTCAGCTTGGCAAGGTTATCGATCGTCACATGTACGAGGTGGCCTCCTTCGGGCCGCTCCTCGCGGCGAACCAGGACACTCATAAGGCGAAATCTCCAGCGCCAACTCGCGAGTGATACCCGCGCCTGCCGAGAAAGCCAATGGCGGTCTCTTCACAGCTCGGGCATAGTGGCAGGGCTTTGACGAGGAGCCGGACATGGACGTGATTGACGATGTCGAGCAGCTGCACGCCGCTTATGGTGCCCCGAGTGAACGCGCGGTAAAGAAGCAGCTGAACCAACTCGACAGACACTGCCGCGATTTCATTGCCCGCTCGCCGTTTCTTGTCATTGCCTCAGCCGATCCGGCAGGCGGTTGCGACGCCTCCCCCAAGGGCGACGCACCGGGCTTCGTCCAGGTGATCGACGAGACGAGCTTGCTGATCCCCGACCGGCTCGGCAACAACCGGGTCGACACGCTCGGCAACCTCGTGGAACGACCGGGTATCGGCATCATCTTCTTTGTGCCCGGCATAAATGAGACCCTGCGGGTCAACGGCCGTGCGCGGATCACCACCGATCCCGAGCTTCTCGAACCGCTGGCGGTCAGTGGCAAGGTCCCCCGCAGCGGGATACTGATCTCGGCAGAGGAGATCTATTTCCACTGCGGCAAGGCGCTGATCCGTTCCGACCTGTGGAACCCCGAAAAGCATATCAAGCGCTCGGACTTCCCCTCACTCGGCCGCATCCTCGCCGACCAGATTGGCGGCATCAGTGTCGAAGAAGCCGAGCGGTACACTGCAGAAGGCTATCGGACGCGTCTTTACTGAAACGCGATACTTGCTGCTCGAGCTAGGCGGAGCGTGCCGGGATCACCTCGGCTGCTTTCGGTAACAGCTTGGCATGCAGATCCTCGAGCAGCGGCTTGGCCTCCGACAGGCTCCTGCTGGTGGCCGAGCCGCCGACGGACGTCAGCGCCACGGCCTTATGCCGCTTGATCGTCTGTTCAGCAAAAAATCCCCATCGGATTAGGTTGTCGACCCGCTCCTTGATTGCGAGATGCCCGAGGTGGAGCGAGTCCCACATCCTGCTGTTGATCTCATCGATGACGAGGGCGGGCGATCTCGGCTGATCATTGCCGATCGGGCCCGCCTGCCACAGCAGCATGATAATCGCCCAATACTGGTAGGTAACCAGATGGTCCATCGCATCGTTGACATGCGCGGGAGTAAGTCCCTTTTGCCTGACGACGAGCTCGCTCGCTTCCCGCCATTTCTGATCGTAAGCGCCGAGAAAGTTAAAGATCCCGGCGATTGCCTCCCGATCGCATTTCAACGATGACCGGTGTCTGCGTTCGAGGCCGCCAAATGCGGCACAGAGTTCGGCAAGCGTGTCGCCGCAGTGACGATCAAAGCATTCATTTAACTCACCCGTCCCGGCGATCATGCATCCCGGAGATGCGGCACAAGGCCGGTTCGACGCGTCTACGATCCTGACGAACCCGTCACGTTCGCAATCCTTTACTCTTTCGATGCAAGTCCTGATGTCGGTGCCGTAAAACCCGTAAAGGGCGCGATGGATCAATCTGCACGACACGCCTTCCGCGGGGCCGGTTCGTGCTGAAAAGATCACGTGCCAATGGGCCCGCTTGTTCAAGCCCGGAAAGTGGGTTTGCCAAATCTTATGGTATTCGCACAAGAACCGGGCGACGACCCGATCGTCGGGTTCCTGCCCGGCATATCCAGGACTCATCCAAGTTCACCGTGTCCCTGCATTCCCCGTAGGCCGATGGTAATCGATTCGGTCTTACTCCGGAAGAGAACAATTCGGGATGTTGCCGCATTTATCCGTGTGCATTGTGTTAACACTTTCCCACCATTCTTGGCGCGGACGCCAACATCGGGGACGAGGCAACTCGTTCTGTGGAGCGCGGAAGGCATATCTCGCGGCCGGCGCCGATTGTTTCTACCCGATCAGCTTGCGCAAACCGCCACGATCGGGCGAATGGTCAAGGGGCTCGGGGTGCCCATCAACATCAACGTTCGCGCCGGCCTGCCGGGCGTGGCTGCGCTCGAAGCGCTCGGCGTTGCGCGCGAGCACCGCCAACGCGATGTCGCTGATGGTGATGTGGGCGACCCGACAGGTTGTCGAGGACTTGCGCAGACCGTGCAAACTCGATGTACTAGCCCCAGCGATCGCACAGGCCGACGCGCAACGGCGGTTCACGGACATCGCATGAGGCCGATCCGACGGCGCTACACGATAGTTCGTGACGGATCTGCCCTGGAGTTTCAATATGCCTTGCGGCCTTTGGGTTGCCGATTATATTCACCGTTAACGATTTCTTCTGGGGCTACCCTTGCAAACCGACTGGCAGAGCGCGGACGCGCGTAATGATCGCGACAGGATCGACAGGGCGCGGCAAGAAGCGGAAAGCTTGTTCCGGCCAAAAGAGGCGGCGTCGCATACGGAAACGGCCGAGGTGAATGGGGGCTCGCCGGCTGACCTCCATCCGCCGCGCCCGCCGCGTGTTTTCAGAATTCCGCCGGTGGTCCCGATGGCTGAAGCAAAGAGCGACGGACCCACGGCGAGGGTCCGGGCGCCACGGCAGCGGGCCGAAAGACGTGCGACCCATAAAATACCAGCCTCTCAAATGGGCCGTGTGCGTGCCTTGGCCGATTATGGGATGACGCTAATGCAGGTGGCCGAGCTATATGGCGTCGGCATCGACGAGATCGAACGCGCCCTTTCCTACTCTGCATCGACGGAAGGGAACGCGTCCCGGCACAAGTGACGCGTTAGGGGACGACCCCGTGGGCCAGGTGCAGGGCAAGGTTGCGATCGTGACCGGCGGTGCATCCGGCCTCGGTGCAGCGTGTGCGGCAACATTGGCCCGCGAAGGCGCAAAAGTCGTCGTAACAGACCTGGACGACACGGGCGGTCAAGCGGTCGTCGACAGCATCGGCAGTAAAGGCGGCACAGCCACGTTTCTTCATCAGGACGTCAGTCTCGAGGAGGGCTGGCGCGGTGTGATCGAAGCCGCCGAGCGAGGCTTCGGCCGCTTGGATGTGATGGTCGCCAATGCCGGGATCGGGATCATGTGCCCGGCGGTCGAGATGTCGTTGGCCGACTGGCGTCGCCAAACAGCCGTGAACCTCGACGGCGTATTCCTGTCGGTAAAATACGCTGTTCCCGCCATGCGACGCGCAGGCGGTGGCTCTATTGTCATCATGTCGTCCGTCGCAGGAATTCGGGGGTCGGCCGGGTTGGCCGGCTACTGCGCCACGAAGGGAGGCGTGCGGCTATTTGCCAAAGCCGTCGCAATGGAGTGCGCCGCAGCCGGAGACAATATTCGCATCAATACCGTCCATCCCGGCGTGATCGATACGCCGATCTGGGCGAAGATACCAAGCTCCGCCGGACGCAACACGCCGATCGATCCGCATGCGGTGGCCAAAGCTGAGGTGCCGCTCGGCCGGGCCGGAGAGGCACAGGATATCGCCAATGGAGTGCTGTTCCTGGCCTCCGACGCGTCGAGCTATATGACCGGAGCAGAACTCGTGATCGACGGGGGAATGACGGGCGGTACGAGACCGCGCCGGAGCTGACTGTACTCAAGTCGATCCTGACACCCGGCCTTGCGCAGGCGTTCGAGCGTATGAGCGTGGCCTTCCGGGCGGTGCCAGAGGCTCGGCGACAAACATAAAATCAAACGAAGCGGGTGCCGTCGCGGTGATCTCGTCCTGGACGGCTAAGATGTCGGCGATATCGCGATCGTAGCGCTCGGCCCAGACGTGGTTGCCGGTTTCTGCCTCGATCAGCTGCGCGGTGACCCGAATGCGGTTGCCGGCTTTTCGCAGACTGCCTTCGAGGACGTAGCGCACGCCGGGTTCGCACCCGACAAATCGGTTTGCCCGGAGTAGTCGGTAACGAAGGTGCCGGGTCAGACTTGCCGGGACGCGAAGTCGATCCGCGGATCGATCAGCATATAGGTCAAATCGCTGATCAATTTGAGCAGGAGCCCGATCAGCGTAAAAACATAGAGTGTGGCGAACATGATCGGGTAGTCGCGGTTGATTGCCGCCTCGAAGCCCAGAAGGCCGAGACCATCAAGCGAAAAGATCACCTCGATCAGTAATGATCCGGTGAACAGGATGTGGATCAGCGCGGCAGGAATGCCGGAGACGACGAGCAGCATCGCGTTGCGAAATACGTGGCCGTAAAGTACCCGGCGCTCGGTCAGGCCTTTGGCGCGGGCAGTTAACACGTATTGTTTGTTGATCTCTTCGAGAAAGCAGTTCTTGGTCAGCATCGTCAGGGTGGCAAACCCCGAGATGACGAGCGCCGTGATCGGCAATGTGATGTGCCAGAAATAATCGGCAATGCGCATCGGCCACGACAGCGCAACCCAATTGTCGCTGACGAGACCCCGCAATGGGAATATCGAGAAATAGCTGCCGCCCGCGAACAGCACAATCAGCAGCACCGCGAACAGAAAGCTCGGCACCGCATTGCCGATGATGACGACCGTACTCGTCCAGACGTCGAACCGGCTGCCGTCACGCACCGCTTTTCTGATGCCGAGCGGTATCGAGACAAAGTATGTGATCAGCGTCGTCCACAATCCGATCGAGATCGACACCGGCAATTTGTCCTTGATCAGATCGACGACCCGGCGATCGCGGAAAAAGCTCTTGCCGAAATCAAACGTCAAATAGTTGCGCATCATCAGCAGGAAGCGTTCGAGCGGCGGCTTGTCGAAGCCATATTGCCTTTCAAGCTCCTTGATGAGAGCCGGATCGAGGCCGCGGGCACCACGATAGCGGGCATCGTTGCCGCCCGCCTGCGGCTTGAATTCGCCGCCTTCGCCGCTGACCCGCTCGGTCGCGCTGACAGCGCTCCCTTTGAGCCTCGAGATCATCTGCTCGACCGGCCCGCCCGGAGCCGCCTGCACGATCACGAAGTTCACGACCATGATCGCGAGCAAAGTCGGGATTATCAGGAGGATGCGGCGGATCGCGTAGGCGATCATCAGACCCCTCCCTCACCCACCCACCGCTTCGCGTTGGGTTCACCCTCTCCCCCGGGAGAAGACCCACAGCGGAGCGACGGGGTGAGGGTCCCCGGTATCACTGATTGACGACCTCGTCCTTCTTCGCCTCGACCGACGCCTCGGCCGCAGGATCGACCCACCAGGTGTCGAGGCCGACCGTGTATTTGGGTGAGATGGCCGGTCGCCGGTACTTGTCCCAATAGGCCACGCGAAAGGCCGCGACGTGGTAATGCGGGATCACGTAATATCCATACTGGAGCACGCGGTCGAGCGCGCGCGTGTGAGCGACGAGGCTTGCTCGATCGGGCGCCTTTATCAACTCCTCGATCAGTTCGTCCACCACCTTGCTCTTGATGCCGAGCACGTTGCGGCTTCCCTGATCGTCGGCAGCCGCTGATCCGAAATCGTCGCGGAGCTCGTTTCCTGGCGACTGCGACGCGCCGAAAGAAACAACCGCCATATCGTAGTCGAATGTCTGCATCCGCTTTTCGTATTGCGCGGGGTCGATCGTACGGACATGAGCAGTGATGCCCATCCGTTCGAGGTTCTTTTTGACCGGAAGGACAATGCGTTCGAATTCCGGCTGGACCAGCAGGATCTCGAACTCGAAGGGCTGTCCCGTCTCTTCGTTGACCAGCTTTTCGCCCTTGAAGGTCCAGCCAGCCTCCTTCAAAAGCTTCAGCGCCGCGCGCAGCCCGTCACGAATGTTGCCCGAGCCGTCATATTTGGGCGGGTCGTATTCGGTCGTGAACACCTGCTCGGGGATTTGGCCGCGGAACTCTTCGAGAATTTTCAATTCTTCCCCTTGTGGGACACCCGTTGCCGCCAGCTCCGAATTGTCGAAATAGCTGCGGGTGCGGGTGTAGGCGTCATAGAACAAATTCTTGTTCGACCATTCGAAATCGAAGGCATAGGCGAGGGCTTCGCGCACCCGCGGGTCCTGAAACAGCGGCCGGCGCAAATTGAATCCGAACCCCTGCATGCCGCTCGGCCGCTCGTGGGGCATTTGCTCTTTCTTGATCAGCCCGGCGCGCAATGCCGGGCTGTCGTACCCGGTTGCCCAGTTCTTCGACGAGTTCTCCTGCCGGACATCGTATTGCCCCGCCTTGAACGCTTCGAGTGCAATCGTGCCATCGCGATAATAGTCGTAACGGATGACATCGACGTTGTGGCGGCCTTTGCTGACCGGCAGGTCGGCCGCCCAGTAATCGGGGATGCGGCGATAGGTGATCGAGCGGCCGGGATCGAGCAACTCAATCTTGTATGGCCCGCTGCTCAGCGGCGGATCGAGCGTCGTACTGCTGAAATCACGCCCCGACCAATAAGCCTTCGAGAGGACCGGCATCTCGCCGATGATTTGCGGCAATTCGCGGTTGTTCGCCGATTTGAATGAGAAGCGAACGCCGCGCTCGCCTTCCTTCTCCACTTTGGTCACATCGCCGTAATAGGATCGATACATCGGTTGTCCCTTGGCGCGAAGCGCCTCGAAGGTCCAGATGACGTCCTCCGGCGTCATCGGGGTTCCGTCGTGGAACCGCGCTTCCTTGCGCAAAGTATAGAGCACCGAGAGCTTGTCGGGCGCCAGCTCGGCCTTTTCGGCGGCGAGCCCGTATTCGCTGCTCGGCTCGTCCTCGGAGCGTACCATGAGCGTGTCGATCGTGCCGCCAATTCCGGCCGCCGGGATACCCTTGATGGTAAAGGGATTGAGCGTGTCGAACGTGCCGATCGCGGCGAAGCGCATCGTCCCGCCGCTCGGCGCGTTCGGGTTGACGTAATCGAAATGCTTGAAGTCCGGTCCGTATTTCAGGTCGCCATAGAGCGACATCCCAGGCGTTACCGCAGCTTGGGCGGCAGCGGCGACCAGAAGAGATAAGACGAGCCCGGCGATTACTACGGGCGCCCTGTGCATTGCCTGCCTCCAAACGATTTTGTCAGTCGTCGAGCAGAGCGATCGCCGCCTGATGGGTACGGCGATCGCCGGCAACGAGGATGCGGCCGTCGGAGGCGAGGTCCAAAGCCTGGCCCTGCCAATCCGTAACAATGCCCCCTGCCCCTTCGACAATCGGAACCATCGCGGAGAAATCGTACGGCTTGAGGCCGGCTTCAAGAACGAGGTCGATAAAGCCGGCAGCCAGCAGCCCGTAGGCATAGCAATCCGCTCCGAAGCGCGTGAGCTTGACTTCCGCCGATACCCCTGCAAAGGCCGTCGCATCATCGCCTTTGAACATATCGGGGGTCGTCGCAAAGAGGGTCGCGGCGGCAAGTGTGGGGCATGCTCGGCAGCGGATCGGGGCGCCATTGAATATTGTCGGTCGTTCTGTTGCTCCGACCCAGCGCTCTCGCGATATTGGCTGATCGATGACGCCCAGAATCGGGCGGCTGCGGTGGGTCAGGGCGATCAACGTGCCGAACAGCGGAACCCCGCTGATGAACGATTTGGTTCCGTCGATCGGGTCCAGGACCCAGACGAACTCGGCATCCTGGCGCGCCCCCCCGAACTCTTCGCCGATAATGCCGTGCTCGGGAAAGTTCGATTCGATCAGCGCCCGCATCACTGCTTCAGCCGCACGGTCAGCGGCAGTCACCGGGGTCAGATCGGGCTTGTCGTCGACGAGGAGCGGCTGCCGGAAATGCGGTCGAAATCTCAGCGCCGGCCGCATCGGCCAGCCTTAGCGCAAGAGCTAGAAAAGGGTCGAGATCGACCTCGGGCACAGGCCTATTTTAGCGTCTCGAGATAGGCGATGACATCGGCTCGATCCTCCACCTTGGGCATGCCGGCGAAGGTCATCTTGGTGCCCTTGATCAAAGATTGCGGGCGCCACAGCCACTGGTTCAGCTTGTCCGGGTCCCATTTCTCGTTCTTGTGAGCTTCCATAGCCGCGGAAAACTGGTAGTTCGGTACCGCCGCCATGTTTTCCTCGGTGATGCCCCAGAGGTTCGGGCCGATCTTGTTGGCGCCACCCTTGTTGAAGGTGTGGCATTGGACACAAACCTTGATTAGCTGCTCGCCCTTTTTGGGGTCGGCCTTGGCGAGCAGCGGCTCGATCGGCTCCGGCCCGGCCGCGGCACCCTGTTGCGCCGGCGCGGCCGCGACCTGCTCCGCGCCCGCCGGGAGAAAGACCGCCTTTTCGAGCGGTTTCGGTCGAACGAGCTGGCTGGCCAAAATCCCGGACGCCATCGCGATGATCATCGCCGTCAGGATCGAGGCGATTATCTTGTTCCATTCGAACGACGACATCGGCGAGCTTCCCCTGAGCGCCCGTGAATTATCACGCTTCCGATGAGCAAGCGAACCGGGCATCTTGTCGCTGCCCGATCGACTGCCAAGACCTCCCGTGACCAGAGCTGCGCCCGCAAATCCTATCATCCTGATCCCCGCCCGGCTCGCCTCGGCGCGGCTGCCCGGCAAGCCGCTGGCCGACATCGGCGGAGTGCCGATGATCGTGCATGTCTGGCGCCGTGCAGTCGCGGCTGAAATCGGTCCGGTGGTCGTTGCCTGCGGAGACCGACCGATCGCCAATGTAATCGAAGCGGCAGGCGGCTGCGCGGTAACGACCGATCCACAACTCCCGACTGGGTCCGATCGCATCCACGCGGCCATTGCCCGCCTCGACCCCGACGGCACCTTCGATGCCGTCATCAACGTCCAGGGTGATCTTCCGATGTTGGATCCGGCGGCTGTGCATTACGCGTTTGCCGGCCTCGGCTGCCCCGACGTCGACATCGCAACCCTCGCCGCGGTCATCGAGGACGAAGCGACGCTCGTGGACACTAGCGTAAACAAGGTGGTCGCCGGCTTCTCGGACCCGACTAGGCCAGCGCGCGCGCTCTATTTCAGCAAGGCCGTCGTCCCGTGGGGGGACGGGCCGCATTACGAGCATATCGGGTTATATGCTTATCGACGGGAGGCACTTGAGAAATTCGTCGGGCTGCCACGCGGCGTACTCGAGCAGCGCGAGCGGCTCGAGCAACTGCGCGCGCTCGAGGCCGGTATGCATATCTCGGTCAGCTTGATCGATGCCGACCGGCTCGGGGTGCAGGTCGATACCCCGGCCGATCTCGAACGCGCCCGTCACCTCTTCCGACAGACGCGTTAGACCCATGCCCGAGCAAACGATTGCGTTTCAGGGCGCTTCCGGAGCCTATTCCGACCTCGCCTGCCGTCGCGTCTTCCCCGAGATGGTCACGCTCCCGAGCGCTCAGTTCGAGGACGCCTTCGCCGCAGTGCGCGAATGCCGCGCCCGGCTCGCAATGATCCCGATCGAGAATTCGGTCGCTGGCCGCGTGGCCGACATCCATCACCTGATGCCCGAATCGGGGCTCCACATCATCGGCGAGCATTTCGAGCGGGTGAACCATCATCTGTTGGCCGTCCCCGGGGCGACGATCGATACGCTCCGCACGGTCAGAAGCCACGTGCATGCGCTGTCGCAATGCCGCAAGCTGGTCCGCTCGCTCGGGCTGACCCCAGTGGTGGCGGCCGATACCGCCGGGGCCGCGGCCGAGATCGCCGCGCGCAACGACCCGAGCGTCGCGGCGATCGCCTCCGAGCTCGCCGGGCAAATCTATGGCCTCGTCTCCCTCAAAGAGAACATCGAGGACGCCGAGCACAACACGACGCGATTCTTGATCATGTCGCGCGAGCCCGAGCAGCCGCCCTTGGGCACGCCGACAGTGACGACGTTTCTGTTCAACGTCCGCAACGTGCCGGCCGCGCTCTACAAGGCGATGGGCGGGTTCGCCACCAACGGCATCAACATGACCAAGCTCGAAAGCTACATGGTCGGCGGCGCCTTCGCGGCGACGCAATTCTACGCCGATGTCGAGGCCCATCCCGAGGACCGCTCCCTGGCATTGGCGCTCGAGGAGCTCGCCTTCTTCTCGCGCGAGGTCAAAATTCTTGGCGTCTATCCCGCCCATCCGGCGCGCATCGCCGCCTCGGCGCGCCAGGAATAAAGGGCGCCCCCGGAAGTTTCTCACCTTAGGTCGCGCATCTCGACTGCGGCCCGCAACGGAGAGAGAGGCATGAGAGTTTCACCGAGCTTAGCGACAGCACTCTGGCTTTGCGCCATCGCCGCCGGCCCAGTTCTTGCCGATGGCGGGAGCGATCGGGGTGGCGATGGCGGGACGAACACGACGACCTGCGGAAGTGGCCAGGTGTGGGACAGCAGGACCCAGAAATGCGTTAAGGCCGAGAATGGCGTGCTTCCGGACAAGGCACTGGCCGAGAACGCATTTGCTCTGGCCAAGGCGGAGCGTTACACCGAGGCGCTCGCGGTGCTGGATCTGCTGCAAGACCCGAATTCGGCGGTAGCGCTCAACTACCGCGGCTATGCAACCCGCAAGCTCGGCCGAGTCGAGGAAGGGATCGGCTATTACCTGAAGTCGGTGGCCCTCGACCCCGAATATGCCCAAGTCCGCGAATATTTGGGTGAGGCCTTTGTACAAAAGGGCGACGTCGCCAGCGCCAAGGCGCAGCTGGAAGCGATCGAAAAGATCTGTGGCACGAGTTGCGAGGAATACAAGGATCTTGCCGAAGCGATCGCCGATGCGCGGAGCTGACAGCACCCATCAATCCAGTAGGGAGAATGCCGATGCCGGTCATCGATCACAGCGCACTGCACGGAATCGCCGAACGCATCTTCACCGCGGCAGGCAGCGAGTCCGACGAGGCGCAAACCATCGCCGAATACCTCGTCGAGGCCAATCTGCGCGGCCATGACAGCCACGGCGTCGGTCTGATCCCGAACTATCTACAGCATCTCGCGGGCGGCACGGTCGTCGCCAACCGCAAGGGGCGCGTCGTCAGCGAGAACGGCTCGCTGATCGTCTATGATGGCGAGCGTGCCTGGGGCCAGATCGCCGCGCGCGAAGCGACCTTGATCGCCATCGAGAAGGCGCGCGAGACCGGCGTCGCGGTCGTCGCCTTGCGCAACCCGCATCACATCGGCCGGGTCGGCAAATATGGCGAGATGTGCGCCGAGGCGGGCCTCGTCTCGTTCCACTTCGTCAACGTCACCGACGCGCGGCCGGCGGTGGCGCCGTGGCGCGGCAGCGATGCGCGCTTCAGCACCAACCCCGTCTGCATCGCCATGCCGGGCCCCGAGCCCGAGCGGCCGATCATCCTCGACATGGCGACGAGTGTGGTCGCGATGGGCAAGGTGCGGGTCGCCCGCAACAAGGGCGAGCAGATGAAACCCGGCATCCTGCTCGACGGCGACGGCAAGCCGACGACCGACCCCGGGGCGATGTACGGCGAGCGGCGGGGTGCCCTGCTGACCTTCGGCGAGCACAAGGGCTATGCGCTCGCCTTTGTCTGCGAGATGCTGGCCGGTGCGCTCTGCGGCAGCGGCACGATGTGCCCCGAGCGGCAGGGCCGCGGCACGGCGACCAACGGGATGCTGTCGATCGTCATCGACCCGTCGCGGCTGATCGACCGCGAGTGGCTGCGCGACGAGATCGCGGCGATGGCCGCCTACATCACCGCTTCGCCGCCGCGAAATCCGGACGAGCCGGTGCTGATCCCCGGCGACCCCGAGCGCATCTCGCGTGCCGAGCGCCTCACAAAGGGCGTGCCGATCGACGATGAGACCTGGCGCGAGCTCACCGTCGCCGCCCGCGGCGTCAACGTCCTCGTCGAGCCGTTCCGCTCGAAAACGAGCTGACTCTCGTCCCACCCGTATTTTCCCTGAGAACAGGGAGAAATTCGCAATTCGGCCGCAAATCGGCGCAGCCGACCGCCGATAAACCGTGCTCGATCAAATACTTGCGACGCCGCGCCGGGCTCACCGGCGTGCGGCGAGCAGGGAACCAATTTCGCCGCAGCAGGGAATTGGCAGGGGAATGCAAGCGCTCTGTCTCCTTCCTCTTCAGCGGCCTTAACAACGATGACCCCGTATACGCCTCGATCGTGTTGCCAAGAAGGCGACACACACCCCTCCCCGCCACGGAGGCGCTGCTGGAGTTGACGGGCACTTGCGGCGATCGTGCATCGAGGTATGTGACTACTGTAGTCACAATGGAAAGCAATGATGAAAACGTTGGGTCTGCGCGATGCCAAGGCCTCTCTCTCCGCCGTTGTCGAAGCGGCCGAGCGGGGCGAGGCTACGACCATCACCAAACACGGCAGACCTGCCGCCGTCGTGGTCCCCGTAAAGGAGGCAAAACGGATCTATCCGCCCGACCGGCCGAGCTTCGCCGTGCTGTTGATGGGGATTCCGCATCCTGTGGAGACCGAGCGCGACCGGTCGCCCTTGCGGGAGGCCGATTTGTGACGGGCTGGCTGCTCGATACCAATATTCTCAGCGCTTTCGCCCCCGGCAAGCCTGCCGTTGGACCGACAATAGCCGGGTGGTTCAACGAGCGTAGCGACGAGCTGTTTTTGTCGGCGGTTACGGCCGCCGAGATCGAAGCCGGCATTTCGAAGGCACGTCGAACCGGCTCCGGGCGGAGAGCGGATGAACTGCACGCTTGGTTGGAACGCATGCTGAGCTTTTATGCCGACCGCGTGCTGCCATTCGATCTTCCCGCTGCCCGGATCGCCGGTGCGCTCAGCGACGCGGCGCTGGCCGAGGGGCGACATCCCGGTCTCGCCGATGTCGCCATCGCGGCGATCGCCAGGTCACGCGAGCTCGTTATCCTGACCCTGAATTTGCGGCATTTCGATCCGCTCGGGGTCGAGACGCTGAACCCGTTCAACGCTGGTTGAGGCTCGCGACCGTCTTATCGCGGCGCGCGTGCGATACTGTATAGTGCGCCCGTCAACAGCCTGGGGGGCTGCCGCAGCCATGGCATCGACCCGCCGTCTCGCCGCGATTCTCGCCGCCGATATGGCGGGGTATTCGCGTCTGATGGGGGCGGATGAGGAGGCCACGCACCAGAGCCTCCAGGCGCATTTTCACCAATTCGTCCACCCGAAGATCCCGGAGCATCGGGGCCGGATTGTCAAAAACACCGGCGACGGCCTGCTGGCGGAATTCGCCAGCGTTGTTGACGCTGTGCGTTGCTACGCGGAGGCGATCGGCCTGTACGAGCGCGCTTTGGCTCTCGACCCCCGCTCTGTCGAGGCACAGAGCTTGTGTGTTAGCGCACGCGCAGGTCGCGTGCTCGATGGAATGACCGCCTCACGCGCTGTCGATATCGAACGCGCAGAAGCACTGGCCGCGCGAGCTTTGGCGGCATCGCCCCGCAGCCCGCTTGTCCGCTACGCTAGAGGTCAGCTCCTATGAGCGCAGCGCCGATACGAGGAGGCTATTGCCGAATACGAGCCGGCGATCGCGTTCGATCGAAACTGGGTGGCCGCCATATCCGCTCTTGCCGATTGCAAGTTGTTCGCGGGGCCGATCGACGAGGTAATCCCGTTGCAGGAACAGGCCCTGCGCCTCAGCCCTCGCGACCCTTTAATCGGCAATATGTATAGCCGTATTGGGGCTGGGCATCTGCTGCAATCGCGCACCGATGAGGCGATCTTGTGGTTCGAAAAGGCGCGCAACGCTAACCCGGGACATCTGGCCCCTCACGCCTAGCCCGGATTTCTCAGTGCGCCCCGACGGCGCGGGTCACCAGTGGAGGAGGGTTCCACCCAGATAGATGTCGGTTTGATCTGGTAGCTGGCAAGCGGCTTGGCGGGGTAACCGGCTGGGCTGAAGCCTTGCGACAAAGGCCGCCTTGGGCGGTTGAGCAATCCGACGGGCCGTAACGTGAGTGAAGCCTGAGCAGGCCTCGAAAGTGAAGTTGCGGATGCCGACCCGGCTGAGAAACGGGGAAGGCCGCGTGAGACAGGGAAGCAACCGACACGAGCACCTGTCGCGATCCGCCGGGGTAGTTGGGTACGGCACGCCGGAAGGGTGATCCGGGTAATCGGGGGATACCCGCAGCGGGCGGAGATTGCGTCTCCGACGCCGCAATTGGCGGCGGCCCGCGGCGGGAGTCGGACAGGGTCATGGTACCGCTGAGGCCGGGTAATGCCGGTGGAGGGAAGGACCCTGACTTCGGGTGCGCTTCTGACGGAGACGAGGATCGGTGATTGGCGATGAGCCTGACAACACCAGAGAGTATCCGGACCCTTCAGAGGAAGCTGTATTGCAAGGCGAAGGCGGAACCGGCGTACCGCTTCTATCTGCTCTACGACAAGATCCATCGCGACGATATTCTGGCCCATGCCTATGCGCTGGCGCGCGCCAATGCGGGAGCGCCGGGGGTGGACGGGATGACGTTCGCGGCGGTCGAGGCGATGGGGCTGGAGGAGTGGCTCGCCGAGATCAGGAGGGACCTCGTCGCGAAGACCTACAGACCGGCCCCGGTGCGGCGGGTGATGATCCCAAAGCCCGGCGGCGGCGAGCGGCCGCTCGGCATCCCAACAATCCGGGACCGCGTGGTGCAGACCGCCGCCAAGCTGGTGCTGGAGCCGATCTTCGAGGCGGACCTCGACCCGGCAGCCCATGGCTACCGGCCGGGGCGGAGCGGAACCGAGGCGATCAAGGCGGTGCATGTCCTGCTCTGCCGAGGCTACACCGATGTGGTGGACGCCGATTTGTCGAAGTACTTGGAAGACACTGCATAATGCCCCCTGGTTCATGAGATAGGATCGAAGAGGTCGGGGTGTCGGCCTATCACTTTGATGCGCAGGCCTTTTTGTTTGCCGCGCATGACATGGACGGCGGCGAGTTCGCCGCGCTTGACACGCTGCAATACGGTCTGGCGCGAGACGCCGAGCACGCGCATTGCCTCGCGCATCGGCAGGAAGTCCTCGCCGGCATCACCGTTGAAGCGATCCTGGAGATCTTTGGTGAGGCGGATACGCCAAGGGGCGCCGGGTGTCGGCTGCTCGCCGGCAATAATGCCGTCATTGAGCAAGCGATGGATGGTCGATGGGGCGACGCCAAACACGACAGCGGCCTTCTTGATCGTCAGTAGTTCGCCCTCCGGTGCACAGGCCGTCGGCTTGAAGCAAGGAATACCCCAGTGGCGGCGCAGGTTGCCGACGCGGCCGGCGGTGAAGCGATGACCATATGCCGTGGCCCGCTCCTGCCGATTGAGGATGCCGGCGATCACACCATCGGGGTAATGGGCCGCGAGCCGGCGCAGCAGCGCGATCGTGTCCTCGTCGGTGCGGACGGTGGCCGGCCGCGAGCGCGGCAGAGTGAGGTCGACCTCGTTGAGCGCGCCGCCCTTCCAGCGCAGCGCGAGATGGGCGGCCGCCTTGTCGCGATCGACCTTGATCGTGACGTCTTCGATGAGGGTGCGTAGCAGCTCCTTCCTGTCGCGCGGCGTGGTCGTTGGCGCGTTCCAGACGGCGGCGAGATCGGGTCCGAGTGCGAGGAGACGATCGCGCTCGGCCTGCGAGATCACCCGCGGCCTCTCTTTTTCGCGGCGTTCCAGCTCGAGCTTGGCCGTCTCAAGTCCGCGCAGGCGCTCCTCCCAGTCGCGTTCGAGGCCGCGCGCCACCAGCCGGTTGTCGGGATCGACAGCGCGATAGCGGCGCTCGGCGCGTTGCGCTTCGTAATTGGCTCGCTCGACCCCGAGCCGCCACTGCTTCAAAGCGGCTTCGCGTTCGGCTTCCAGCCGCTCAGCGGCGGCAAGGGTGGCGGCAAGTCCAGCCGGCTCCAAGGCAGCGACGAAGGTCCGAGTGACGGCCTCGTCGATCTGGATACCGCCGATATTGAGGCAATAGACGCCGCGGTTCTCGACGAGAACCTTGCCCGGGCAGTGGTAACCTGGCGAGGCGTTGCGACCACGATAGTGGGTGTGCAGACGGCGACCGCAATGGCCACAGCGGGCCAGCCCTTGCAGAAGTGCGCCGCCCTCCCTCACGGCGCCGCCCGCCTGGTGCGGTCCAGGCTTTGTATTGCGGGCGATGCGTTCCTGGTTTGCCTCATAGGTCTGCCAGTCAATGAACCCCGGATGATGCTCCGGAATCAGCACCTGCCATTCGGCGCGCGGGAGGTGTCGCACGCGCTTCTTGCGCCCGCCGGTGGCATCGAGGACGATCTCGTGGCGGGTTCTGCCATAGACGTAAGCGCCGGCGTAGACGGGGTTGGTGAGCACCTGGTGGATGGCGGTGTAGCTCGCCTCGACCCATCGGATCTCGCCGCCTTGATGCATCTGCAGCGGGAATTTGAGCCCTCCGAGCGGGACCACAGCCACACGCGCCGGGCCGAGCCGGTCTCGGCGAATTGGGTAAAGACCTGGCGGATGGCGGTGCAGACGGCTTCATCAGGGTGAAAACAAACCTCGCCCTCCTCCTCGCCCCAGACAAAGCCGACGGGCAGGCCGCGCCGGAGTTCGCCGCGCGCCGCCTTGTTGCGAATGCCGCCATTGAGGCGGGCGCGCAATATGTGCAACTCTGCTTCGCTCATGGTGCCCTTCAACCCTAGCAACAACCGGTCATTGAACACCGCCGGGTGATAGAGGCCGTCGCCATCGCCGATCAGCGTGTCGGTGAGGCCGGCGAGATCGATGAGGCGGTACCATTCGGCATTGTTGCGGGCCAAGCGCGAGACTTCCAGACCGAGCACGAGGCCGACACGGGCGAGCGCCACCTCGGCAGTGAGCCGGGCAAAGCCGGAGCGGGTCGCGGTTCCGCCGCCAGACAGGCCCAGGTCTTCATCAATGACGACGATCCGTTCGGCGGGCCAGCCGAGCTCGCGGGCCTTGCTGGCGAGCGCGTATTGCCGCTCAGTCGATTCGCGATTGTGCTCGACTTGAGCGGCGCTCGACTGACGCAGATAGACGACGGCGTGGCGCGCGAGATGGCTCGCCGTGATTTTGGCGCTCTCATTCATGGCTCGCCTCGTTAGCTGCCGCCACCAGCATGCGGGCAATCAGGCGCGCCAGGATCTCGAGCGCAGCGCAGCGCGCGGGCTCGTCGAGCTGTTCCCAGAGGCTCGGTGCGAGGCTCTCCCAAGGAGGACCCCCCGGTGGATCGGGCGGGTCGAAAAAAGCCAGGTTCAGTTGCACGACGGCTCCCCTTCTGTGGCGGTGCCGACCCCGATCGATCGGCCGCGGAGAGCGTCGACGAGATGGCGCAACTGAAGCAAATCGCCAAGGCTGCCCAGAGCACGCGAGCCAACGTTGGCTTCCCGGCACGCGCGCACGCCGCCACCAAGACCCTCGTCCCAGTCAGTCCACTGGGCCGGGATCAGCGCGCGACTGCCGTCGGGGAGGCACGCCAGCACGAACAGAACACCGCGGCGGCGGATACTGCCGATGACGGCGAGCGCGCAGCCCTCAAAGGGATGGCGCTCGCGCGTGATAATTACCGAATCGGGAAAATCCCGGTGATGGGTAGTCTGTCGCCCCTTCTTTCGACACGATCCCGCATCAGGAACTGATGCGGTCGGTGGCGCGGCGCATTGTCGACCGGCATGTGCTGCGGCTGATCAAGCTGTGGCTCAAAGCGCCGGTTGAGGAGCGCGATGACGACGGGACGCGGCGCATGACGGGGGGTAAGAACAGCAAGCAGGGAACGCCGCAAGGCGGCGTGATCACTCCCTGAACGCAAAAGGTAACTTCCGCTTTGAGCGGACGGTCCTGAACTGGCGTTCTGGATTTGTGCTTGATTTGCGTCGCAAAAGGTAATACGATTATGTCATATGGCGCGATCGACGCAGGCGCAAAGAGCCGAGCGGGTGACGGCGGCGCAGGAGTTGCTCGCGCAGGGGACCAGCATGGCGGAAGCGGCCGTCGCTTTGTCGCGCGATTTTGCCTTGTCGCGGCGTCAAGCCTATCGCTACCTCGAAGAGGCTCAGGCGGTCGCGCCAGTGCCGGCGATCGCCGAGGCCTCGGTGACGATTACGCTCAAGATTCCGCGCAACACCGTTCGGGAGTTGCGGGCCTATTCCGCGAGCAGCGGGCTGACCCTGAGCGAGATTGTACGACGCGCGATATCGGCGTTTCTGTCAGCAGCGCGCGGACATGGCTGAGCGGCGCAGTCAGCGTGATGTCCGTCTCGAATACGCCTTTGACCGTCTGCTCGTCGCCAAGCTCGAGCAGGTCTATCAGATCCTCGTCCCCGATCGGGTTCGGCTCGTCGGCGACGGCAGCAAGCTGGTCGGAGTGGGTGATGAAGGCAGCGGCAATCTACGCGCGGGTATCCTCGGACAAGCAGAAGGAGGAGAACACCATCGCCAGCCAAACGGCGGCGCTGATCGCGTTCGCCGGCGAGCAAGGCTGCGCTGTTCCAGCGGAATGGATATTCGAAGACGAAGGCTATAGTGGCGCGAGTTTGATCCGTCCCGGCCTCGAGCGTGTGCGCGACTTGGCGGCTGAAGGCCAGCTCGACGCCGTGCTGGTCTATGCCCCCGATTGGCTCAGTCGACGATACGCCTATCAGATCCTGCTGATCGAGGAGTTCGCTCGGGCTGGTGTCGAGACCCTGTTTATCCGCTCGCCACGGGCGACGACAGCTGAGGATCAGCTGTTGCTGCAGTTCCAGGGCATGATCGCGGAATACGAGCGGGCACAGATCCTCGAACGTTCGCGTCGCGGCAAGCGGCATCGCGCCCGACAAGGGCAGGTCAGCGTGCTCAGCGGCGCGCCGTTCGGCTATCGCTATGTTCGCAAGAACGAGCTGTCGGCAGCGTATTACGAGATCAACGAGGTGGAGGCGCCGGTCGTTCGATGGGTGTACGAGCGCTATACCGTTGACGGCCTCAGCATCGGTGCGATCACCCGCCTGCTCAATGGGCAGCGGATCCCGACGCGCAAGCAAACAGGCCGCTGGGAACGCTCGACGGTCTGGGCCATGCTGCGCAACCCCGCCTATAAAGGCGCCGCTGGCTTTGGCAAGACACAGACCGCGTCGCGGCAACGAATCACCCGACCGTTGCGCCTGCGCGGCGGTATTGTGTCGCGTGACAGTGCACACCATGAGCGGCCGCAGGACGAGTGGATCGCCATTCCAGTGCCGCCGATCATCGATGAGCAGACCTTCGCCCTCGCCCAGGAGCGTCTGGAAGCCAACAAAACGCACGCACCGCGCCGTACGGTCGTGCCCAGTGTGGTGCAGGGCCTGGTGTCCTGCGCCAACTGCGGCTACGCGCTGTACCGGACATCGACGCGATCGAGCGCGCGCACGATCTATTACTATCGTTGTCTCGGTTCCGATGCCTGGCGCCGGCTCGGCGGACCGATTTGCCACAGCCGCCCGATCCGCCAAGATCTTCTCGATCGGGTCGCATGGACCGAGATCGTCAAGCTACTCGAAGGGCCCGGCCTGATCCAGAGCGAGCTCGACCGCCGGCTGGAGGCCGCACGCTACAGCGATCCGACAAAGCGTCGCGAAGATGGGCTTCGGCGCGATCTTGCTCGTCTGCAAAAGAGCATCGCGCGCCTACTCACCGCCCACCAGGAAGACCTTCTTTCGCTCGATGAGTTGCGCCGCCGCATGCCCGAGTTGCGTCGGCGCGAGTACGCGACCCGCGCCGAGTTGCAATCGATCGCAGACCAACCGACCGACCGCGCCGCTTATCTGCGTCTCGCTGAAACCCTGACCGCGTTTCTCGCCCGTCTGCGCTCGTCGGCCGAAACCCTCGACATAATCGAGCGCCAGCGCGTGGTTCGACTGCTGGTCAAGGAGATCCTGGTCAGCGACGACAGGATCATCATCCGGCACTCCATTCCCCTCCCAACCGGACCATCGGGCGGTCATGACTCCTCGCCAAACGGCAGTTATTCCAGCCTCGCCTCGGGAAAAAATTACCTTTTGCGTTCAGGGAGTGCTCACTCCCCGAACGCAAAAGGTAACTTCTGCTTTGATCGCGTGATTGCGCTCGATCGTTCTCGTTGTGTGCTTGATTTACGCCTCAAAAGGTAATATTCATATGACAGATGTCGCGATCGACCGATGCGCAGAAGGCGGAACGTCTCAATGCGGCCCACAGGTTGCTCGCGCGAGGGCAGAGCGTGGGGGAGGCTGCCTTGTCGTTGTCGCGCCAGTTCGCAATGTCGCGCCGTCAGGCCTATCGATACATCGAAGAGGCCCAGTTGATCGGCCGACCGGTGCCGGTTGTCGAGACGGCGACGGCAGTGACGTTCAAGCTGCAGCCCAGCCTAGTGGACGCAGTCCGAGCGCGGGCGACGGCCGAAGGAACAACGATCAGCGACATGGTGAGCCGAGCGCTGCGGGCGTTTCTCGGCGAAGCCGGCGGCAATGGCTGAACGGCGCGGCCACGATCGCAGCGTCCAATTCGAGCATGCGTTTGACCGTCTCCTCGCCGTCAAGCTGGAGCAGGTCTATGGGATCCTGGTTCCCGAATGGGTTCGTGCCATTGGCGTCGACCAGAGCGTGAGGGGGAAGCGCGATGAAGGCTGCCGCGATCTACGCCAGAGTATCTTCCGAGCAGCAGAAGGAGGAGAACACGATCGCCAGTCAGACAGCGGCGCTGATCGACTTCGCACGCGAGCAGGGCTACAGCGTACCCGATGACTGGGTGATCGAGGACGAAGGCTTTAGCGGCGCCAGTCTTTTGCGGCCAGGGCTGGAGCGACTGCGCGATCTCGCTGCCGAGGGTCACATTCAGGCGGTTCTGATCCATTCACCCGACCGCTTGAGCAGAAAATATGCCTATCAAGTCCTGCTGACCGAAGAGTTTGCCCGTCACGGAGCCGAGACGATCTTTCTGAAGGCGCCGCATTCCGGCACGCCCGAAGATCAACTGATGCTGCAGTTCCAGGGCATGATTGCCGAATACGAACGGGCGCAGATTCTCGAACGGTCCCGCCGCGGCAAGCGCCATCGCGCCAAGGCCGGGGAGGTCTCAGTTCTGGGTGGTGCGCCCTATGGCTACCGCTACATCCGCAAGACCAGCGAGGCACCGGCACGCTATGAGATCGATACCGCTGAAGCCGAAGTCGTGCGGCTGGTCTACGACAAGTATACGGTGGGCGGCCTGAGCATCGGCGCGATTGCCCGGCTGCTACGCGGGATGGGAGTCCCCACCCGTCGGCGGGTTCGCTGGGAACGATCGGTCGTCTGGGCGATCCTGCGCAACCCGGCCTATAAGGGAACAGCCTGCTTTAACAAGACGCAGATCGGTCCGAGGCAAAAGGTAACAAAGCCGTTCCGCTTGTCGGGGCGGGCGGTCCATGGGGACAAAAGCAGCAGTCACGAACGGCCCCGTGACCAATGGATCGAAATACCGGTCCCGGCGATTGTCAGCGAAGACACCTTCGCTCTGGCGGCGGAGCGGCTGGCTGACAACAAGCGCTTCGCGCCTCGCCGGACCATCGAGCCCAGCATCGTCCAAGGATTGGTATCCTGCCGCAAATGCGGCTATGCGCTGTCGCGGACGTCAGCCCGCACCGCCGCGCGCAAAATCCATTACTATCGCTGCCTCGGCTCCGATGCTTGGCGCCATCTCGGCGGGCCGGTGTGCGACAGCCCGCCGATCCGCCAAGACCTGCTCGACCAGATCGTGTGGCAGGAAGTTATTCACCTGATTGAAGACCCAACGCTCATTCGGGCCGAACTCGATCGGCGCCTTGACGCAGCCCGCGCGGCGGAACCGACAAAGCGAAGGCGAGAAGCCCTCGAGCGCGAGCTGACACGGATCAGGAAAAGCATGGAACGGTTGCTTACGGCCTACCAGGAAGATCTCCTGCCCCTCGACGAACTGCGCCGTCGGATGCCGGAACTGCGCGCCCGCGAGCAGTCCGTGCGGGCGGAACGGCAGGCGATCCTCGATCAGGCAGCCGACCAAATGTCGTTTCTCCGACTGGCCGAAACCCTAATTGCGTTCCTCCAGCGGTTACGCCAGTCAGCGGAAACGCTGGAAATCGCTGAGCGGCAGAAAGTCGTCCGCCTCCTGGTCAAGGAAGTCTTGGTCGACATTGACACCATCACGATCCGGCACTCGATACCGGCCCAACCAGCAACGTCGCCCGCCGGCGGCGCGCCGCTACCCTCAAACGGCAAACTCCGGGTCGGCGATGAAAGTTACCTTTTGCGTTCGGGGAGTGATCAGCCCACTGCTCGCCAACCTGTACATGAACCGCTTCCTCAAGCATTGGCGTGGCACCGGGAGAGGGGAGATCTACCGAGCACACGTCGTCTCCTATGCCGACGACTTCGTCATCCTCAGCCGCGGGCACGCAGCCGGGGCGCTGGCGTGGACGGGCCGGGTGATGGCCAAGCTCGGGCTCGTCCTCAACGAGACGAAGACCACGATCCGGGATGCCCGGCGCGAACGCTTCGACTTTCTTGGCTACAGCTTTGGCCCGCACCATTACCGGAAGGACGGCCATTGGTACTTGGGGGCGAGCCCGTCGGCGAAGAGTGTGCTGCGGCTCAAGGCCAAGGTCAGCGACATCCTGGTCCCCGGCAACATCGGCGCCTGGCCCGACGTGCGTGACCGGCTCAATCGCTTGCTGCGCGGCTGGAGCACGTACTTCGGCTACGGCACCCGGCTGCCGGCGTACCGGGCGGTGGACAACCATGTCTACGACCGCGTCCGACACTTCCTGGTTCGACGACACAAGGTGCCCTCGCACGGCACCCGCCGCTTCCCGCGGGAGGCGGTGTTTGGCGCGCTCGGAGTATTGCACCTCCGGCGCGTCCATTTGGGACCGCCGCCGTGGGCCTCGCAATGAAGCCCGTCGGAAAGCCGGATGCGGGAAATCCGCACGTCCGGTTTGATGAGCGGGGACGGGAAACGGGGCGGCACGCCGCTACCGCGCTCGTCCTCGACTCTACTACCGGGTTGATTTTTAGGTGGCGACAAGGGCCTGCTCGACCGACCAGCTGAATGAGATGACGGTTGTAGGTTGAGGGGGCTCGGTTTCAACTTTTGCGAGTCGTGTTGGGGACAGTGATCCTTCGGGTAGGTTAAGGGTTATTTTCGCCGCGTTTTCTGGTTTGCTCAGGCCGCTGTGGTCAGCGCAGCGTGGGCGGCGCGGTATTCGGCCTGGTGGGGGAAGGCCGAGGGCATCGCGAGCTTGATGCGGCGCACGCTGGTGTGCACCAGCGCCCCGATCTTCAGAAGCTTGAGGCGGATGGTACCGCACGAGGCGCGGGCGAACTGGGTGTGAACCAGGCCGATGCGGCGTAACGCGCAGATCAAGACATAGCCCATTGACGCGAACCACAGCCGCAGTTGGTTGGCGCGCATCGTGTGCGCCGAGGTGCGGTCGGCATAAAGGTCGAGCTGACACTCCTTGATGCGATTTTCCATCTCACCGCGAGCGCAGTAGAGCTTCTCGTAGAGGTGGCGGGCCTCGTGTTCCTCGCGCCCCAGCGAGGTGACAACAAACCGAGGATTGGCTTTGCCCGCGGTCCATTCTGCCTTGGCCACGACCCGCCGTTCCCGGCTCCAGCTGTCGCGGGTTCGCCAGGGGAAATCCTTGAAGCGGCGGGCCGGTTTTTCGGTCCTTTGGCTCTGCTCTTGCGCGGCGGTCAATTCCGCCTCGATCTCGCCGACCAGTCGGCTGTTTTTGGCCAAGCCGAACAGAAAATCGACACCGTGGTTCTCACACCAGGCCATCAGCGCCTCGCGGGCAAAGCCCAAATCGCCACGCAACAGGATGCGCACCTTAGGCCAGCACCGGCGGATTTGCGCGACGATCCGCGCCACCTCCTCGAGGCTGCCGGCGCTGGCGTCGATGTTGGCGGAGCGCAATTTGGCGGCCAGCAGATGCCGGCCGCAGAACACGTAAAGCGGCAGATAGCAGTAGCTGTCATAATAGCCGTGGAAGAAACGCTCCTCTTGATGCCCGTGCAGCGGATCATCGGTGGCGTCGAGATCGAGCGTGATCTGCGGCGGCGGTGCGGAATGGGCGTCGAGAAACAGATCGACAAACAGCCCCTCGATGGCCGCTGCGTCGTAGCTGATCTTGTGGTAGCGGCTCGGCTCCTCCCGGCTCAGTTCCAGCCGGTTGAGTGTCGATTTCCCGGCCAATGGCGCACAATCCGCGCGCTTTGCAACCAGCTTGCCGCCGAGCACCGCCATCACCGGGTCATGACGCAACTGATCGTGGTCGATCAGGTCCTCGTAGCCCAAGGAAATCCCAAACACCCGCTGCCCGATCAGGCCCGACACTGTGTGTTCGACCAGCTCAGCCGCCCGATAATCGGTGAAACAGTCGGCAAAGCGCTCGATCACCCTGATCTGCTTATCGGTGGCGCCCAGCAGCATCGCCCCGGCCTCCGAGGTCATCATGCCGCCGTCAAACCCGGCCACGACTTTGCGCCCTTCGACGGGTGTAAACCCAAACAGATCCGCGCTACACTCTGTCGGCATCGGGACTCCCCCTGGTCCTGAGATAAACCGTTTTGCCAACTCGATTTTCTCAGATCCAGGGCCCCGATGCACCTACCCCTTTGAGAATTCCGGGCTAGCTCGCCTCTGCATACGCCCTCAATGGCGAGACTGAACGCGCAACAGCCGAGCTCGCCGAAACCCGGAGCCTGAGCGGCGACGATCGTTATTCGAGCATCGCCGCTTTGGAGCACTCCCAATATTGGGGGATACCGACGATTTGCGCGCTATTCGAAACCACTTATTTCGCCGGCCTGCGCAAGGCCGGAATGCCCGGGGAATGAGCGTCGCCCGGGACGGCTGGAGCGCGCTCGGCGGCCGCTCGCTGCCGCCATCACCTTAGAATATCGCACGCCAGCCCATGCGAGGACTGCGTCGGCCGGCCGTCATTCGTCCACAGCGCCGCGCAGCGATGGTATTGAGCGCAGGCGAGGTGAAGAGCGTCGGGTGTCCTCAAATTAAAGCGGGTACGTAGCTGCGCGGCTTGGAGAAACACCAGCTCGGGCATGGCCAGTGACATGAAAACCGCGAACAGTTCGGTATAAGCGCGTTCCAAGACCGGATCGCCACGCTTGAGTGGCCCCACCAGGCATTCGCATTTCACCAGCGGTGAAATGCCGAAGCGCGCGTCTGCGGCGCCTGCCATGGCGTCGGGCAACCGGTCCGCCCCATCGTTCGTGGCGCTCAATCAGATAAATCACCAGGCACGCATCGAGGTAGATCAATCCCACGATTGTCGTTCCTGCTCGATCGCGGCATCGATCTCCGCAGCAGAGCGCCGCGCGTAGTCGGGCAGGCGGTGCCGCTCGAGCCAGTCGAGAATGAGAGCGACGCTGCCCGTGTCCGCGGCGCTTGAGGTTTCACGCGCCGGCACCAGGCGCGCCACCGGCTCGCCGCGATTGGCGATGACCACCTCTTCCCCAGCCTGGACGGATTTGATCAGCTGCGATAGCCGGCTTTTAGCTTCGAAAATATTGACTCGCACAACACCTGTCCTTTGCACGCTAGCCATGAAGGCTAGAACAGCTAGCGATTCTAGCCCAAGTGACTGTGGACGGCGGTCTCGGCAATATTGCCGCTGCGGTCTCCGGCACCGGCCAGCAACTATTCAACGCAACAATCCTGTTGCTCGCGGTCGTTATGCTCGGCTGGCACATATCCTCGACTATGAGGACAACGACATGAGGCGGCCCTATACACCCACCTCACAACGCCGCCCGCGTCGCTGGCGGCGCAACCAGCTCAGCGCCAACAGCCCGGTGCATAGCACCGCAATAGACGAGGGCTCGGGAACGAGCTGCTGCTGAACGAACCCCGGGAGGTCGCTGTCGGTAAAGGCGAAGACAAAGAACTGGTTCGGGCCGGCAATATCCGCGACGAAGTCGTTGTCATTCGCGACGTAGAGCGTGTGCTCGACGACACCGTTGAGCGTCACGTCCTGGCCGAAGGCGAGACCCTCAATCTTGGCCGGGATCTGGGTGTCGGAGAAGCCGTTGGCGTTGAGCGCGGCCCGCAGATCGAGAAACAGCGTCTTGCCAACGGCGGCGTTCTTCGCTGCGTCGCCGGTCAGATTGGTGATGTCGGTTGCGCCGGTGAGGTCGATCTCGAAGAGCTGCTTGACTGCCGCCGCGCTGCCGTCGCCGAGCCCCTTGCCGTCGCGCTCGTCGATCAGGAACTGGTGGTCGTTGATGGCCACGATGTCGCTGACCCCCGAACCGGTGGTCAGCTGGTAGCCATACTCGTGCGTTGTCCCGGTGGCGATGTCGATCGTCACGATGCGCACCAGCTTGCTGGGATCCTGCTCGAGTTCGGCCTGCATGATGCCGACCAGAGTCTTGCCGTCCGGGGTGATCGCGAGCCCTTCCATTCCCTTGTTCGCTACCCGCCCGGAGGGATTGTTGGCGTGGTCGATTTCGACGTCGCCTTGCGGCGAGAGCTTGCTGACATAGAGGTTCTCGGGCAGCTGAAAGCTCTTGATGCGCTGCCCCGTCGCCCGGTCGAACTGGTAGACATAGGGCCCGTATTCATCGGAAATGAATACGCTCTTGCCGTCGTTCGAAACCCTGATCAACTCGGGGTCGAAGCGGGCGTTGTTCGAATTGCCGGAGTTCCGGTTCGGATCGAAATTGTCGGAGCGCCCGGTGAAGTAGAATTTGCTGGCGGTGTTCTGCGCCGGCGCCCCCGAGCCGATCGGAGTGACGCCGTCGATGCGGTTGCCGAGGCCTGCTCCGCTGCCGTAGCGAGCGACGTCGGGCTCGACAGCAAGGTCGTCGCGGTCAAGGTCGGGGTCAGAGCGTAGGGCAGGCCCGCACCTGACACGCTCGGCGTCAGGTTCAACGTCAGGGTCTGGAAGCGGTTGATGTAGGAGACGGTGTCGTCTGCCAGGTTCGAATCGTAATGCGTCGCGTTCGGACCTCGGTCGGGTACCTCGAGAAAAGTGCTGCCGCCGGCATAGGCGATGCCCGACCCCACCCCGCCGAGCAGATTGGCCGGCAGGCCGTTCTCGAGCGTCCCCGTCAGTCCGGAGAGGTCGGCGTTCGGCCCTGCGGCACTGCCGGTGAGCGCCCCGTCGGCGATCAGCGCAATGGCGGCGCTCGCTGGCGGCGCGGCCGAACCCGTCGCCAGCAGCACGCAAAACCAGCCCGTCCAGCGCAGTCCCATGCGGTTTCCCCCCCTCGCATTCGATCAGGTTAGATGACCCAGAGGGGTAAGCTGCCGCAAAGCTGTGACAGAACGATGTCAGTCCTGGCGGCGGGGGGTCGCAGGGACGCCGACGGGTCCCCGGTTGCTACTCGGCCGCTTCGGCCTTTTCCAGCGGCAGCGGCTCGGTGCCTGTCCAGGGGTGCTCGGCGACATCGAACAGCACACCCTCGGGGCCGTAGAACTTGACCTCGAAGCCGCCGACGCGGTTGCCGTCCTGGTCCATGTAATGTTCGCCGCCGAGCCCTTCGAGTTTCTTGGCGGCCTCGTCGACATCCTCGACAAGAATGCCGAAATGATGCAGGCCGGTGTAGTCGAGGCCCTTGCCGAGCTGGTCGGTCTTGAACCGCAGGATCGCCAAGTCAATCGTGCCGTCACTCAGATGGTGGCCGTAAGCGAGCGGCCCGTCGTTCGAGCGGACGATCTTGAAGTCGAACGCCTTGACATAGAACTCGGCCATCGCGTCGGGATCTTTCGCAGCGATGGCAATGTGACGAAGCTTGGCCATGGAGGTCTCCTCTAGTGATTGCGGATTATTCGGCTGCTTCCTTGAGGCCGGCGGGAAGCGGCTCGCACCCGGCCCAGGGATGCTCGGCGATGTCGAACAGTACGCGCTCGGGGCCGTAGAACTTCTTCTCGAAATAGCCGGCATTCGGCTCCTGCTGGCTGCGGTCGATGTAATAATCGGCGCCGAGGCCTTCGAGCCGCTTTGAGAATTCGGCGACATCCTCGACCAGCACCCCAAAATGATGGATGCCGCGGTAATCGAGACCCTTGCCGAGTTGGTCGGTCTTGAATTTGAGAATTGCCAAATTGAGGGTGCCGTCGCTGAGGAACACGCCGTCGGCGAGCATTCCGTTCGGCCGCCCAACCTCCTTGAAGTCGAAGGCTTTCTGGTAGAACTCGGCCATCTTCTCCGGATCTTCCGCGGCAATGGCGATGTGACGCAGCTTGGGCATGGGAACCTCCTTGGTTGCGGCGTATATCAGCCTAGCACGGTCTGCCGGATCGACGCCAACACCCGCGCCATATTCTTGCCGGCGCGCAACAACGCTTCCTCCCATGGGAACAGCCCGAAGCGGTCGAATTCCGGCAGCAGCGTCCCGTTCGGGAGCGCGAAATGCGAGGAGCAGGTGAGGTTCTGGGGGTCGGGCAGTTGCGGCGACCTCCAGGCAAACAGTGCCAGATCCTTTCCCGGCAGATAGGCGTGGACGCCGAGCGCCACGAGGTCGCCCGGCGAGACCACAAGACCGGTCTCTTCGCGAAGTTCGCGTGCGGCAGCGGCAGTGAGGTCTTCGCCGGCCTCGGCTACGCCCTTGGGAATATCCCAGCGCGGCGAGCGCGTCGCATGGCCGAGCAGGATGCGTTGTCCATCGGTAACGATGACCCCACAGCTCGTCTGCCGCACCCTCATGGGCGCGTGCCGCCGGCCGAAACGCCACCGTAGAAACCGCCCCGCTTGTCGTCGTCCGAGGCGGTATCGCCTGCGGCGCAGCCCGCCAGCAGCAACAGCGCGAGCCCTACCAGGGCAGGCCATAAACCCCTGTCCATCAGGTGACCTCTCCGGCGTTCGCCGCCGTCAATTGTTGGGCCGGATACAGCAGCCAACCGGGTCCCGCTGGCTGCTGTACGGGGCATAGCCGCTACCGGCGCACCCCGCCGCCAGCAGCGCCGCCACAAACCCGAGCAAGGAGGGCCAACAGGGGATTTTGATGCGCATTGCCTGCCGCCTACTTCTCCTTCATCGATTTCGGATCCCACAGCCTCAGCCTGTACCCGTCGGGGTCGCACAGCTCGGCGCCGTAGCCCCAGAACACCTTCATCGGCGGATGAACAAAGGGCACGCCTGCCGCGACGAGTGCCGCATGCTTCGCCTCGACATCGTCCACCTGGATCGTGAATGAAATACCGGGACAAGCGACGACTTCCCCTTCGTATAGAAAAACCGTCAGATCGGCATCGTCGCGCATCGCTGCGGTTTTGCGCTCGAGCACTTCGAATTCTACTTCGAAGCCGAGATGATCTTTGTACCAATCGTGCGATTTGCGCCAATCGCGAACCGGCAGAGACAGGTGATCGAGTCTCGGCATTTGGCGGGACTTCCTTCATTATCTGCGCTGGGCAAGTTAAGCTGTCGTCTGCGACGACCGCAAGCCACGAGGACGAGGGAACCCGTATGACCGCTGAATTGCGCTGCTATCGGCCGCTGATCATCGGAAGGCGCGGCGCGGTCGCGGCAAACCATCCACTCGCCGCCCAAGCCGGGCTGATGGCATTGCGCGCGGGCGGCAACGCCGTCGATGCGGCAGTGGCGACAGCGGTGACATTGGCCGTTGTGGAGCCGATGATGTCGGGCCTCGGCGGTGACGGCTTCTACCAGGTCTACCAACAGGCGACCGGACGGGCTGTCGTGTTCAACGGCTCCGGTCCGGCCCCGGAGGCGGCGACCCCGGAGCGCTACGCCGGCGGTATCCCGCGCGTCGGGCCATTATCGGTTTCGGTTCCGGGGATGTTGGCCGGAATCGAGGCGATGCATCGGAGCTTTAGCCGATTGCCGTGGTGCGATCTCTTCGCCGAGGCGATCGCCTTCGCCCGCGACGGCTTTGCTGTCACTCCGCACTACCGCCACTTCGCGGGCGAGTATCACGCGACGCTCAATCTCGATGCGCGCAGCAAAACAACTTTTCTAATTCAAAGCGAAGCCCCGCCGGTCGGCGCGCTGATCGTGCAACCCGATCTCGCCCGCACTCTCGAAGAAATCGCCTCGGAAGGTGCTGAAACCTTCTACCGCGGGCGGCTGGCTCGGCGCCTCGCCGCGGGTCTGGAGGCGGCAGGAAGTCTGGTCTCGGCGGCCGATCTTGCATCCTTCACGCCGGAAATTCAGGAGCCGATCGCGATCGACTACCGTGGCTTCACCGTTCTCGAGGCGCCGCCCAACTCGACCGGCTTCGTGTTGCTCGAGGAGCTGAAGATTCTGGAGAACTTCGATCTCACCGCGATGGGGCGGTTATCGGCCGACGCCGTCCACGTCATGGTCGAGGCAAAGAAGCTCGCCTTTGCCGACCGCGAGCGCTGGGCCGCCGACCCGCGCACGCTCGCAGCGCCGCTCGAGAGGCTGCTCTCGACCGATTATGCCGCCCGGCTCGCCGCCAGCATCGACATGCGGCGCGCCGCTGCCACCACCCATATGGCTGCGGCGGCCGACGGCGATACGACCTATTTCTGCACGGCCGACGGCGACGGCAACGCGGTCTCGGGTGTTCAGAGCATCAACAGCGGGTTTGGCTCCGGCGTCATCGCGGGCGATACCGGCATCCTGCTCAATAACCGCATGAGCTATTGGCACCTCGATCCTGGGCATCCGAATTACTTGCGGCCCGGGCGCCGGGTCCGCCACACGATGAACCCGCCGATCGTGCTCAAGGACGGCGTATTGTGGTGCGCCTTTGGCACCCCCGGCGCCGACAACCAGGTACAGGTCAACCTGCAGGTGCTGACCGCGATGATCGATTTCGGGCTCGACCCGCAGCAGACGGCCGAAATGCCGCGCTGGACCTCGAATGTGCCGGGCCAATACGCCAACTGGCCGCATGACGGCGAGGACGCGCTGACGATCGAGCAGCGCTTTCCGGACGAGGTGCGCCGCGAGCTCGCGCGCCGCGGCCACCCGGTAAACGTGGTCGGCGATCTCGAAGGCCCGTGCAGCGTCGAGATCATCCGCCGCGATGCGGCGACCGGCATGCTGCTCGCCGGCTCCGACCCGCGCCGCGACGGCTGGGCACTCGCCTGGTGATGCCAGGACTTGCGCGACGGGCATTGCGGCTCAAGTTTTCGTCAGGCGGAACTTCCTAACGGGGTTGTTGGACATGGGCAAGAGGAAGGCGGCCGTCAGGGTGCGAGCCGAGTGGGATCAAGAAGCCGGCGTCTGGGTCGCCGAGAGCATAAATCTGCCCGGCCTGGTCACCGAGGCGGAGACCGCTGAATTGTTGCTCGAAAAACTCCGGACGATGATCCCTGAGCTGCTCTCCTACAGCCCAGATTTGGCATTAGGGCTTCTGCCGGAAATACGCGTTACGTTGTTACGTCGCGATCGGGTGGATCTCGCCGCGGCCTGATGGCCGATTACGCAGATCCCGTGCGCGAGGCGCTACGTCTGGCAGGATGTCGGTTCGATCGCTATGGCAAAGGTGATCACGAGATCTGGCTGTGCCCAAACTCACGACGGCCGATCGTCGTCGACAATCGGATCAAGTCACGCCATACCGCCAACGCGATCCTTAAGCAAGCCGGCTTGCTAAAGCGGTTCTAGACAAGATTCCGGAGGAGTGGGCATGAAGGTTCGCGAGATCGAGGTGTTCCAAGTCAGTTGGGCGTCGGAAGACAAACCGGAACAGCGCAGCGCCTGGGTCAGGATCCATTGTGATGACGGCTTCTCCGGAATAGGAGAGGCCTCGCCGATGCAGGGCGGACTCGCCTCGCTTGGCATCGTCGAGCGTAATCTCGCACCGGCATTGATCGGCAGGGACCCGCTCGATCACGCGGTCTTGCTCGACACGCTGTTCCACAGCCTCGCCAAGCTCGGACCCGAGGGAGCGCTGACCGGCGCTCTCGCCGCCCTCGACATCGCACTGTGGGACCTCAAGGGCAAGCTGTTCGGCCAGCCGATCTATAAGCTGCTCGGTGGCGCCTGGCGTACTGCCCTGCCGTTCTATGCGTCGATCGGGGGCAACGGCGAGCGCAGCGTCGACGAGGTGCTGCGGGTCGTCGAAACGCGGCTCAAAGATGCGCCGGCGGCGGTCAAGATCCGTTTCGACAATGACCGCACCAAGCCTGACCTCGACATTCCGGGCGACATCGCCAAGGCGCGCGCGGTGCGTCGACTGGTGGGCGACGGCTTCCCGCTCGCCTTCGACGCCAATAACGGCTATTCGGTGGGCGGCGCAATCCGCGTCGGGCGCGCATTGGAGGAGCTCGGCTATTGGTGGTTCGAGGAGCCGGTGCAGCACTATCATGCAACGGCGATGGGGGAGGTCGCGCAAAAGCTCGACATCACGGTCTCCGCCGGCGAGCAGACCTACACCCTGTCAGGCATTGCCGATCTTATTGCGGCAGGGGTCCGCATGGTGCAGCCGGACATCGTCAAAATGGGCGGAATTACCGGATTGGCCAGGTGCATTGCGCTGGCGCATGCGCATGGCGTCGAGCTTGTTCCGCATCAAACGCAGCCGACGATCGGCCACATGGCAAATCTGCATCTGGCGGCCAGCCAACTGCATGCCACTAAGCCGTGCGAGCTCAATGATCCGTCGCTGCGGCAGCACGCGGTGTTCCAAAATCCGCCAAAGCCGGTGGACGGCCTTTTCCGGCTTCCTGATGGGCCCGGCCTTGGTCTGCACATCGACGAGGCGGAACTGACCAAACGCCGCGTCCCGATTGCGTAATCCTGATTTGCGGACCATAGAGGCGATGCACGTTACCACTCTTTCAAGGTGCGGCTGGGCAACCAATGACCCCCTTTACGTCGCCTACCACGATCAGGAATGGGGTACGCCTCTCCACGATGATCGAGGATTGTTTGAGCTTTTGATTCTCGAAGGCGCGCAAGCAGGGCTGAGCTGGATTACCATACTGCGAAAGCGCGAGAGCTACAGGGCTGCCTTTGACAATTTCGAGCCAGACAAGATCGCGGCATACGGAGAGGGGAAGCTCGCTCAGCTGCTTGACAATCCCGGGATCATTCGCAACCGACTGAAGATCGCAGCCGCGGTTGTGAACGCCAAAGCATTTATCGAGGTGCAGCGACATTTTGGCAGCTTTGACAGCTACATTTGGCAGTTCGTGAATCACACGCCGATCCAAAATGCAAGGCAGAGCTTGGGTGAAGTTCCAAGTTCTTCCAGCAAGTCGGACGCCATGAGCAATGACTTGAAAAAGCGCGGCTTCAAGTTCGTGGGGACCACGATTCGCTACGCTTTCATGCAGGCGACGGGGATGGTCAATGACCATATTGTCGACTGCTTCCGGCAGGCGGAGTTGGCGCCGCTGCAACGGAGGAGATGATCCGTGAGACGCGTTCTGACCGCCCGTTTCATGCACGAGACCAACACCTTCAGCCGCGTGCCGACGGACATGGCAATGATCCGCCGCCGCGACTTCCATCTCGAAAACGAGATCCCCGTGGCGTTTCGCGGCACCCGCTCGGCCTTTGGCGCCACCTTCGAAGCGGCCGACAAGTTCGGCTGGACGCTGGTTCACCCGGTCTCCGCCAACCCCAACCCCTCCGGCATTGTCACCGACGCGGCGTTCGAAACGGTCACTGGGATGATCCTCGACGCGATCGACGCCAAGGGTCCGATCGACGGCGTGCTGTTGCATCTTCACGGCGCGATGGTCGGCGAGAGCCACGAGGACGCCGAGGGCGAGTTTCTGGCGCGGCTGCGCCGGCGGCTCGGCCCGGAGGTGCCGGTCGTCGTTACCCTCGATCTGCACGCCAATGTGACGCAGCGAATGGCCGACAATGCCAATGCCCTGATCGCGTATCGCACCTACCCGCACATCGATCAGCACGAAAGGGCTTGGCAGGGTGCGGAACTGTTGGAGCGCGCAATGCAGGGCGAAATCAGGCCCCGGACCGTGATCGCGCGCCGACCGATGCTCTACGGCCTCGACCATGGCCGCACCCAGCGCGGCCCGATGGCCGAGCTGATCGCCCGCAGCGAGGCGCTCGAAGTGAGCGGGGAGGCGCTCGCAGTCAGCATCTGCGCCGGTTTCAGCCGCGCCAACATCCGCGATGTCGGCCCTTCGGTGACGGTGACCGTCGACGGAAACGCCGAGCGGGCTCAGGCGATCGCCGAAGACTTCATGGATTACGCCTGGGAGACGCGCAACTTTACGACGGTCAAACTGCTGCCCGTCGCCGAGGCGGTGGCGTTCGCCCGACAAGGCAAGCCTGGCGACAACCCGCTGGTCGTCGCCGACTACACCGACAATCCCGGAGGCGGCGGCTATGGCGATGCGACCGCGTTCCTGAGGGGCCTTGTCGAGGGCGGGGTCGAAAGCGTCGCCTTTCACGCAATCTGCGACCCCGAGGCCGTGCAGGAGGGGATGCGCGCCGGGATCGGCGCCAGGTTGACGCTCGCCCTCGGCGGCAAGACCGACCCGGCGATGGGCGGCGAGCCGCTCGCCTTGTTCGGCGAGGTCGTGTGCCTGACCAACGGCCGGTTCGTCGCCTATGGCCCGATGGGCGGCGGGGTCGAGCGCGATTACGGGCCCTCGATGGTGTTCCGGGTCGGCGGCATCGACATCATCGTCATCACCAACAACGGCCAGGCCGTCGATCTCGGCCAGTTCACCTCGTTGGGCGTCGACCCGATCCGCTACCGCACCGTAGCGGTCAAGTCGATGCAGCATTTCCGCGCCGCCTTCGAGCCGATCGCCCGCGAGGTGATCCTCGTCGACACCGGCGCGCTATGCTCGGAAATCTACACCCCCGAGCTCTTCACTCGGGTCCGCCGCCCGATCTGGCCCCTCGATCCGATCTGAGATTCGCGGCGCCATTCAGACGCGCCTGGTCGGGTATTTGTCGCTTTATCGCCTCCAGCTTTCGCCGCCATTTCGCGCGCAGTGCGCTCGGCCGCTCGGGGTAGCGCTCGTCGAGAAATCCGGCCGCGATCACCCGGTCGGTGCGGAAGCTCCGGAAATCCTGGCGCAGCTCGCACCATGCAACCAGGTGGCGGACAGTCTCCATATAGCCGACCGTCACCGGCCAAACGATGCGCTTGCTTTCGCGCCCCTGGTCGTCGCGGTAGCACAGCGCGATCTTCCGGCCCGCATGTATCTGGCTCCGCACGCGCGCCATATCGAGGCCGTCGGCTGCGAGGTTCCGCGCTGCCGGCGTTTCGGTCACCGGCTCCAGCACATAGGGCCGAAGCCGTTCGGGGACGACGGCGCCGATCTTGGCAATCAGATCCTCGGCCGCCCGAGCCAGCGCCGGATCGCTGTGACGCACGACCCATTGAGCGCCCAGCACGGCAGCCTCGATCTCGTCGGGTATCAGCATAAGCGGCGGCAGGTCGAGCCCAGCCTCCAACACATAACCGACGCCGGCCTCACCCCGGATCGGCACTCGCTGGCCGATCAGATCGGCGATGTCACGATAGACAGTTCGCTTTGAGGTCTCGAGCTCGGCCGCGAGTGCCCCGGCGGTTACCGGCTTCGAGGTGCGGCGCAAGATCTGAATGATCTGAAACAGCCGGTCGGCGCGTCTCATGAGCCATTATCAGCTTATGATGCTGACAGCATTATGGCAGCAGGTGGCGGCAGGCAAGCTGGTACCTTCTCGGTTCGTTACCAAATATTTGTTCGGGTGACGACGGCATTGCGATGGCGAGTTGTCGGTTCCGCGCCGCAAGCTCGGCGGGATCTCACCGCCCAGCGATGGGGATAGGATTCAAGCATGAGCGAAGCCAAAAATCTGTTCTCGGTCTTGCGCCAGTCGGCCGATGCCGAGGTGGTAGACGCCATCGAGGCGCTGGTCCAAGACGCCCCGGATCGCGCGCTTTGCCGCATCAACGTGCTGGATTTCGCGGCGCGGCGGCATCTCGATGAAGAGCGGGCGATCGCCGCGTTTCTGCACGCCGCCCGGCTCGGTATTTTCGAGCTGTCGTGGAATGTGTTGTGCCCGGGCTGCGGTGGCGTGCTCGAGGCGAGCGAGACGCTGAAGAGCGTCGATCGCGACGACTATCACTGCGCCTGGTGTGCCGCCGGTTATGCGCCGATTCTCGACGAAATCGTCGAGGTCACATTCACCGTCAGCCGACGGGTACGACGGATCACCGCCCACGACCCGCACGAGCTTCCGCTCGCCGAGTATTTCCGCCAGATCTTCTGGGGCTCGGCGATCGACATACCGGAAGATTTCGATCGGCTGATCGAAGAAATCACCCTCGAAACCGTCGAGCTGGCAGCCGGTGAGAGGGCGCTGCTGTCGCTGCAGCTGCCGGCGGAATTCGTGATCCTCCTCGACCCGGTGACGCACGCAACCCAATTCCTCGACGTCAAGGGCGAGCCGACCCGCGACCGCCAGAACCTGTCCTTTACCTTCGACAAGGTGCGGGCGCCGACCGAAACCGTCGAGCTGCGTCCCGGACCGTTGCGCCTGGCGCTCGAAAACCGCACCGATACCCGAGTGCTGCCAGGGCTATGGATTGCCGGAGACAAGCTCCACGAGCTGCTCGCCCGCCGCCGACCATTCCTGACCGCAAAGCGCCTGCTGACCAACCAAGTGTTTCGCGACATCTACGGCACCGACACGATCGACGTCGACCAGCGGCTCAAGATTACCAGCCTGACGTTTCTATTCACCGATCTGAGGGGCTCGACCGAACTCTATGAAAGCGTCGGCGATCTCGCGGCGTTCGACCTCGTCAGAGCGCATTTCCAGGTCCTGAACGGGATTGTCGCCGCCGAGGCGGGCGCCATCGTCAAGACTGCCGGCGACGCGGTGATGGCAACCTTTCCGACACCCGATCGCGCGCTCGCCGCGGCACTGCGCATGCGCGAGGCGATACACAACCTCAACGACGGGCATAGCGGACACGATCTCTTGCTCAAGATCGGCATCCATGAGGGGCCGTGCCTCGCGGTCGTGCTCGACAATCGGCAGGATTACTTCGGGCGGACGGTCAACATCGCCGCGCGCGTGCAAGGTCTCGCCAATTCACGCTCGATCCTGGCGACCGGGCCGGTCGTCAAGCATCCGCAGTCGTCGAGCTTGCTCGCAACCAGCGGGCTCAGCCCGGTGGCACAGAGCCGCGCCTTGCGTGGTATCACCGAAGAGGTCGCCGTGTACGAAATTCCTTGATCCCCTATGGGCCCGGTGTTTCGGTGCGCGCTACCGTCTATTCTGGACGGGTTGGGGCATTACCTCGGCAAGCGGCCGAACCTGATCGAGCACCTGACCGGAAAAGATTACCCCGGCCTCGCTGACCGGGAGCCCGGCGACGCGCAATGCCGCCGCCGTCCAGGTATTGCAGGTGTGAGTAAAATCATACGTCTTGCTGGAGGCGTAAAAGGTGCTTTGCGGGAAAGGTCCGGGACCGATGCGGCGGGGTGTCCCTTCCTGGTCCTTGCCTAGATCGTTCCAAAGGAACTCCGATAGACGTTGGGCCCCATCTTGGGATATCGGTAGGATAAAAGTTTCAACGGCGCCGGCGAAGATTTCGGGCGATACTTCCAGCGGAATGACGAGCATGACCGCCGGACCTGGAGCAACCGCCTGCAGCAACTCCTTAATACCCGGGTTTTGTGCCATGTAATAATCGCGGGCGCCCCATCCGAACACAAAGTATTTTGCGTTGGGGAAACCGGACTTTAATGTCGCCAACGGACCACTGATCAACTGCGAGCCGATGGCGAGCTCGGTGTGCCAGCCGCCGACGATAAGATAAATCAAGTCATTGTGGGCTACTGATCCCGCATGGCGCACGGTCGGTCCCGAGCTGCAGCCCAGCCAGACAATACAAACTAGCATTACCAAGTAAATTCGTCGGAAGCCCAGCTCGGATTTCCCATTCGACGGCTACTCGGACGTGACTTTATCCCGACCGCTCCACGAGGTTCCACCACGACTGAGGGATTTTAGGCACCTCCTACCCCTCCCGCCTGCGAGAGAGGCCGGGTGGGGGTGGCTTACACGTCGAGGTTGGCGACGCTCAGCGCATTGGTCTGGATGAAGTCGCGGCGTGGTTCGACGAGGTCGCCCATCAGGGTTGAGAAGGTCTCCTCGGCCGAGTCGGCGTGGCTGATCTTGACCTGCAGCAAAGACCGGACCTCGGGGTCGAGTGTGGTCTCCCACAACTGATCCGGGTTCATCTCGCCGAGACCCTTGTAACGCTGGACCTCGATGCCGCGGCGGCCGAGCTCCATGACCGCCTCGACGAGGCTCGTCGGCCCGCTGATCGGGTGGGTCTTGTCACGCGCGGTGAGCGTGCCCGGCCGGTCATAGACCTCGCGCAGCCTCTCGCCGTCGGCGTCGAGCCGATGCGCCTCACTAGAACGCAGCAATGCGGCGTCGACCAAGTACCGTTCGGCGACCCCCTGGCGGAGGCGGCTCAACACCAATCCCTCCCCGGCTATGACGTCGCCCTGCCACAGGCGCTCATGTTCCGATGCCAACAGATTGAGCCGCTCGGCGGTGCGATGGGCGGCCGCGATCGCCCGGTTCGGGTCGGCGAGCAACGAGCTCGACAAGGCGCCGGCGATCGCCGCCTGCTCGACGACCTCGATGCTCCCCACCTTGGCCGACAGCGGCTGCAGCCAACGGCGGTGAACCCGGGCTTGCTCCAGCACGTCGCGCAAATCGAGGCCCCCACGCTCGACCCCGTCGTGCTGGGTGAACACCGCATCCCGCAGGGCTGCGTCGGCACAATAGGCTTCGAGCGCGGTATCGTCCTTGAGGTAGACCGCCTTTGCATTGCCGCGCTGCAGGCGGTAGAGGGGCGGCTGAGCGATGTAGAGAAACCCCCTGTCGATCAGGCTCGCCATCTGGCGGAAGAAGAAGGTCAGCAACAGCGTGCGGATATGGCTGCCGTCGACATCCGCGTCGGTCATGATGATGACGCGGTGATAGCGCGCCTTTTCCGGGTCGAAGTCCTCGGGCCCGATCCCGGTGCCGAGTGCGGCGATCAGGGTGCCGATCTCGGCCGAGCTCAGCATCTTGTCGAAGCGGGCACGCTCGACATTGAGGATCTTGCCCTTGAGCGGTAGGATCGCCTGAAACCGCCGGTCGCGGCCCTGCTTAGCCGAGCCGCCGGCGCTGTCCCCCTCGACGATGAAAAGCTCGCTCTTGGCCGGGTCACGCTCCTGGCAATCGGCCAGCTTTCCCGGCAGGTTTGCGATGTCCAGTGCGCCCTTGCGCCGTGTCAGATCGCGGGCTTTGCGCGCCGCCTCGCGAGCGGCCGCGGCTTCGACGACTTTGGCGACGACTTTCCTGGCATCTGCCGGATGCTCCTCGAACCATTGCGTCAGCTTGTCGCCAACGATGCCTTCAACCGCCGGGCGGACCTCGGAGGAAACGAGCTTATCCTTGGTCTGCGAGGAAAATTTCGGGTCCGGCACTTTGACCGAGAGAATGCAGGTCAGACCTTCCCGCATGTCCTCACCCGCCAAAGTCACCTTTTCCTTCTTGGCGATCCCGCTGTCGTTTGCATAAGCATTCACGGTTCGGGTCAGCGCCGCCCGAAAGCCGGCGAGATGAGAGCCGCCATCCCTCTGGGGTATCGTGTTTGTAAAGCACAACATCGTCTCGTGATAGCTGTCGGTCCACTCCATCGCGACCTCGAGCAGGATGTCGTCGCGCTCGCCGCGGATCGCGATCGGCGCCGAATGCAGCACCTGCTTGGAGCGGTCGAGATAACGCACAAAGGCCTCCAGCCCGCCTTCGAAGTGAAGGGTGACGCTCTTCGGCTCGACCCCGCGCAGGTCGCTCAATACCAGGGTGACACCGCTGTTCAGAAAGGCGAGCTCGCGCAGCCGGTGCTCGAGCGTCGTGAAGTCGAATTCCGTTTTGCTGAAGGTCTGCGGGCTCGGCAGAAAGGTGACCTCGGTGCCGGTGGCCAATCCTTCGCGGTCGGTGCCGGCCGGCCAGTCGGGAGCGGGGCCTATCTCGGCGAGCGGCGCTTCCGGCACGCCGTCGCGGAAGCGCATGAACCACTCCGAGCCGCCACGGAAGATGCGCATGTCGAGCCGTGCAGACAGACCGTTGACGACCGAAACGCCGACGCCGTGCAGGCCGCCGGAAACCTTGTAGGCGTTCTGATTGAACTTACCGCCGGCATGGAGGTGGGTCATGATGACTTCAGCGGCGGACACTCCCTCCTCGTCGTGAATCCCGACCGGAATGCCGCGGCCATTGTCGGCGACGGTGCATGAGCCATCGGCGTTCAACGTCACCGTGACCGTGTCGCAATAGCCGGCGAGCGCTTCGTCGATCGCGTTGTCGACGACCTCATAAATCATGTGATGCAGGCCGGAACCGTCATCGGTGTCGCCGATGTACATCCCCGGCCGCTTACGCACCGCTTCGAGCCCGCGCAACACCTCGATCGACTGCTCGTTGTAGCTCGCATCCTCGCCGTTGGCGGAGCCATTCCCGTGCGGGGTGACGGCGCCATTCTCTTGCGGCGCCCCCATGCTCGCAGCGCGCTTGGCAGCGGCAGTTTCAGGACGCCCAAGGGGATCGGATGCTGAAGTGTTTGCCATTTCGTCCTTAATCGAGGGTTTTCGGGTCAAGAAGGGGCAGCGGCCAGATTTCCATCGTGCACCGACAAAAACTGGACCCGATGCCGCAAGGGCGCAAACAACGCCTCATCCGTACCGGTGAGCCAGGCCTGACCGTCGAGCCGAAGCAGCGCTTCGAACAGAGCCGCGCGCCGGCCTGCATCGAGGTGGGCAGCTATCTCGTCGAGCAACAACAGCGGGGGTTCGCCGCGAATCGCCCGCTGCAAAGTGGAATGAGCGAGCACTATCGAGATCAACAACGCCTTTTGCTCACCGGTCGAGGCGAATTCGGCGGCGGTTCCCTTCTCCGCCAGCTCGACGGCGAGATCAGACCGATGCGGACCGATTATCGCCCCACCAACCTGCGCATCGCTTTGCCGGCTGCCGGCGAGTGCGGATGCAAACTTGGCTTCGGCGGCGAGTGCCGGCATCGCGTCGAGCCACCCCTCGACGGTGCCAAGGAGCATCAGCCGGGCGCGCGGGAACGGACCTTCGGCCTCTGCGCAAGCTCGATCGAGGCGCTGCACGGTTTCGCGCCGGCCCGCCGCCACGGCAACGCCTTGCTCCGCCATGACCTCCTCAAGCGCCGCGAGCCAAGCCGGGTCGGCGGGACTGTCGCGCAATATCCGCGAGCGTTCGCGCAGCGCCTGCTCGTAGGCATTGACGCGCGATGCATGCGCCGGATCGAAGCCGAACACCAGCCGGTCGAGGAACCGGCGTCGCCCGCTCGGACCTTCGAGGAAAAGCCGATCCATCAGCGGCGTCAGCCAAACCACGCCCAATCGTTCGCCGAGCGCGGCCTGGCTGCGCGCCGGCTCGCCGTCGATTCGCACAACCCGCCGTTCGCTTGCTGCACCATCGCGACCGGTCCCGACCTGAAGTGGGCCGTGCCGCGTCGCGAGGACCGCGGCAATGGCCCATCCCGAATCCGAAGCCTCGCATCCAGGGCCGCACCGGCGATCGATCTCGGTCAATTTAGCGCCGCGCAAGCCGCGGCCCGGAGCAAGAAATGATAGGGCCTCCAACAAATTGGTCTTGCCGGCGCCGTTCGGCCCCGTCAGCACCACCGGCTCGGTGCCAAGGGTCAGCCGCGCCACGCGATAATTGCGGAAATTGGTCAATACGAGTTGCGTTACGCCGACGCGCCGCACCGCGGCACCGGCGCTGCCGCGGGCTTCCTGTGCCTCGGCCAACATAGGCTATAGATGGGGTCGGAAGCGCGGTTCTGCCAGGATTCAGCGCCTCTTGCCGGCGCTACACCCGCATCGGCATCAGCACATAAAGCGCGCTAGCATCGGCACTGTCGCGGACGATCGTGGGCGATCCAGCATCCGACATGACAAATTGCGCACCCTCACCACCGATTTGCTCGGTAATGTCGAGGAGATATCGCGAGTTGAAACCGATTTCCAACGGGCTCGCGAGATAGCGCACCTCGAGCTCCTCCTCCGCGGAACCGTTTTCCGGGCTCGTCGCCGAGACGCGGAGGCCACCGTTCTCGATGGCGAGCTTGACTGCCCTGCTCTTCTCGGTCGAGATCGTCGACACCCTGTCCACAGCTTCGGCAAACGATTTGCAGTCGACCTCGAGGATCTTGTCGTTGTTCGACGGGATCACCCGGTCGTAGTCGGGGAAGGTTCCGTCGATCAGCTTGGAGGTCAGCGCCGCCTCGCCGATGGCAAAGCGGATCTTTGTCTCGCTAAGCGCCACCTGAACTTCATCCTGGCTCTCGTCAACGAGCTTACGCAGCTCAAGCACGGTCTTTCGCGGGATGATGACGCCGGGCATCGCGGCCGCGCCCTCGGGCAGCACCAATTCGACACGCGCAAGCCGGTGCCCGTCGGTCGCGACCGCGCGGATAACTGGCACCCCCTCGTTCTTCATCACGTGGAGATAAATGCCGTTCAGATAGTAGCGCGTCTCCTCCGTCGAGATAGCGAAGCGAGTGCGATCGATTAAGGTCCGAAGCTCCGAGGCGGACAACGCGAAATTGTGCGGGAACTCGCCCCCGGCCATCACCGGGTAGTCCTCAGGCGGCAGGGATTGGAGTGTGAACGTCGACCGGCCCGAGCGCAGCACCATTGAATTGCGCTCGCCGCTTGCCTCGATCTCGATCTGCGCGCCTTCGCGCAGCTTTCGCACGATGTCGTAGAGCGTGTGCGCCGGTGCAGTCGTCCAGCCGTCCCGCTCTATCTGGGAGGGTACGCGTTCGACGACCTCGAGATCCATGTCGGTGGCGCTGAGCGCCAGTCTTCCAGCGCTGGCTCGCAGCAATACGCTGGACAATATCGGAATTGTCGTCCGGCGTTCGACCACGCTCTGCACATGGCCCAGGGCCTTGAGTAGAGCCGCCCGTTCAATGGTCAATTTCATGGTTTCTACAGGGGAGGTTAGCGTGGCAGCGTTGGTCCCATGGACCCCCGCCTCGGGAACCAAGGAAGGCCAACACCCCGTCACCGTGTTCCCGAGGCAGGGGCGGTAAACGGGAACCGACTATAACATCAAACGGCACCGGCCCCAGCATCGCTTTTGGGACAGTCCCACGGTGTGTGCGGTGCGGCAGATTCAGCTTTGCAGCATCCGGCGCAACAGCTCGACGTCCTCGGCGAGGGCCGCATCGGCGAGCATGAGCCCCTCGATTTTGCGCACCGCATGCATGACGGTGGTGTGATCGCGGCCGCCGAATTTCTTACCAATCTCCGGCAACGAACGCGTCGTCAGCTGCTTGGCGAGATACATTGCGACCTGACGCGGTCGGGCAACGGCGCGCGCCCGACGTTCGGAGGTCATCTCGCTCAAACGAATGTTGAAATGCTCGGCGACGCGCCTTTGGATCTCGTCGATCGTCACCCGCCTCTCGCAGTAACGCAACAAGTCACGCAACAGCTCTTGCGCGCTCTCCAGCGTCACTTCGCGGCCGATCAGCTGCATATCCGCGATGATTCGATTTAAGGCACCTTCGAGTTCCCGGACGTTCGAAGTGATCTTGTGGGCTAGGAACTCCATCACCTTGCGGGGTATCGTTATGCCACTCTGCTCGATCTTCGAATTCGAGAATGCCCAAACGCAGCTCATAAGTGGTCGGGTGGAGATCGGCAACGAGCCCCCAGCCAAGCCGGGAGCGCATCCGCTCTTCAAGCCCTTCGAGGTCGGAGGGTGATTTGTCGGCTGAAATCACGATTTGTCGATTCTGATCGACCAGTGCATTGAAGGTATGAAAGAATTCCTCCTGCGTCGAATCCTTGCCGCTGATGAACTGGACATCGTCGATCATCAACAAATCGACCGAACGGAATTGCTCCTTGAAGTCCATTGTTGATTTGAATCGTAATGCGCGGATGAATTGATACATGAATTTCTCGGCCGAAAGATAGATGACCTTGCGCTCGCAAGCATTGCGGCGAACGTGCCAAGCCACTGCATGCATCAGATGGGTCTTGCCGAGACCGACGCCCCCATAGAGAAATAGCGGATTAAACGGCACCATGTGAACCGGGCCGGCGCATGCCTCGGCGACGCGCCGGGCCGCGGCGTGGGCCAGTTCGTTGGGCTTGCCGACGATAAAATTTTCGAAGGTGAAGCGTTGGTCGAGAGCGGAGGGTTGCGCCTTGTCCTCGCCCTCTGCTCCGAAGGAGGGCTCAAGGAGAGGAGGATCGGATAGGCCAAGGCCTTCCTGTCCCCCTGCGGATCGACCCGCATGGTCGATGCCATTTCGCCTGGGCAATACCCCAACGACCACCGAGACTCGAGTGACCGTCCGATTTTCCGCCCGCCACAACGCAAGAAGGCGATCTGCATAATGCGTCGCAACCCAGTCGCGCAGAAAGCGTGTCGGTGCGGCGACGATGGCGTGGCCGTCATCACACCGCGAGAGGGTCGTCGGCTGCAGCCAGCTCCGATAGGCAGCTTCGCCGACCTCCTCCTTGATGTGACCCAGAACTCGGGTCCACTCCCCATTCCAGGACTTTGCCGATAGATCAGCCCGATCTCCTCGAGATTCTTCTGCCACCGCCCCCATCCCCCAAAGTAAACCCAAGCCGCCGACAGGCTCTTTCCCAGCAAGAAATATCCTGACGGATCGCAATTATCGGCTCTGCGCGATCACCCCCGCGCAGGCGAGTTTTACAGTGCCGACAGTTTAATTACTGTTGCTTCTTGTGAAGAAAAAGCACATTTTCTTCACGTTCATCCGTATTTACATGACAGCAGCGTGATTGCGGCTGCATTACTCAAGAACTTAGCTTAGGTCGCGCGGGGGTGGCAACAGGATCGAAAAGAGAACGTGGGTTCAGCTCTACGCCGAATGTCAACGTGCCGCGCAACGGAGCGCCCGTAAATGGACGATGCCGCAAAAGCGACGCCTTTTCGCGACACTTTGTCGCATCGTCAGGCCGCGGACGCAATCAGAGCGCGTTGATGCGCGTGGCGAGGCGCGAGAGCTTCCGAGAGACCGTGTTCTTGTGTAGCAGGCCCTTTGTGGTTGCCCGATGAAGTTCGGGCTGGGCCAACTGAAATGCAGACCGTGCCGCCTCCTTGTTGCCGGTAGCGATCGCCACCTCGACTTTCTTTACGAAAGTTCGAACGCGGCTAATGCGGGCGCGGTTGATCGCGGTACGCTTTGCGGTCTGGCGTATACGTTTCTCCGCCGATTTATGAGTGGCCATGTTCGCCTACCGATAAGGAACGGTCACCATGTCAGCACGCAGCGGATCCGTCAACATAGGGAGGGACCGGACATCGGGATCGCCGCCGTTCATTCGTCGCGGAAGCTTGGCGTCCGCTTTTCGATAAAGGCGGTCATGCCCTCCCTGCGGTCCTCGGTGGCGAAAGTGGCATGAAAGAGCCGCCTCTCGAAGCGTACGCCCTCGGTTAGCGTCGTCTCCCACGCGCGGTTAACAGACTCTTTCACCATCATAGCAATTGGCCGCGACATGCTGGCTACGCGTTCCGCGACCTTGACGGCCTCGGCAAGGAGTTCCGCCGCCGGAACTACCCGGCTCACCAGGCCTGCTCGCTCGGCTTCGGTGGCGTCCATCATTCGCCCGGTCAGGCACAGATCCATGGCCTTTGCCTTGCCAACAAAGCGGGCGAGACGCTGCGTTCCGCCCGCCCCCGGTATGGTGCCGAGGGTAATCTCAGGCTGCCCGAACCGGGCATTATCGGCAGCGATGACGATGTCGCACATCATCGCGACCTCGCAGCCGCCACCAAGCGCGAACCCGGCAACTGCCGCGACAACCGGTTTGCGGCATTGTCCGACGCGTTCCCAACCGCAGGTGATGAAGTCATCGAGATAGATTTGCGGATAGGTCTTCGCCACCATTTCCTTGATGTCGGCGCCGGCAGCAAACGCCTTTTCGCCGCCGGTTAGGACGATCGCGCCGATCGCGGTATCGGTCTCGAAATCATCCAATGCCGAAGCAAGCTCGGAGATTAGCGCCGCGTTCAGCGCGTTGAGCGCCTGTGGCCGGTTGAGTGTGATGATCCCAACCGCAGCGCGCCGCTCGACGAGAAGATTCTGGTAGCCCGGGATGTCGCTCATGGCTGGCCTCACTAACGCTGACGATTTGCACAATAAAAGGTCGATCGCCCGGACTGCACGATCCGCCGTACACCCTCGGCGCAACTGCAGCCGGGGCAGGGTTCTCCTTCTCGGCCGTAAACGGCCCAGTGATGCTGGAAGTAGCCGAGCGCGCCATCGGCCTGGACATAATCGCGCACCGACGAACCGCCTGCCGCGATGGCCTCGGTCAGAACCGATCTGATCGCCGCGGTGAGCCGGTCCGCCCGTCCTCGGCTGATCGACGCGGCGAGCCGTCGCGGCGACAGCCCGGCGCGGTAGAGCGCCTCGCAGACATAGATGTTGCCGAGCCCGGCGACAGTCCGTTGATCAAGCAGCGCCGCTTTGATCGGCGTCAGCTTCCCGGCAAGCTTGGCCGTCAGATAGGCTCCGTCGAAGCCGGGCTCGAGCGGTTCGGGGCCGAGCCCGGCGAGCAGCGGATGCCGCGCCGCCTCGCTCCGCTTGACGTAGTCGATCAGACCGAAGCGGCGCGGGTCGTTAAAGCGGATGACGGTGCCGTCGTCGAGAGTCAGCACGACATGATCATGGGGCGCGGCGCGCGATGCCGCGCTGCCAGCGGTGACGCGGCCTGACATGCCGAGATGGACCAGCAAGAGACCATCCGAATCGAGCTCGATCAGGATGTACTTGCCGCGGCGGCCGAGCGCGCCTATTCGGGCGCCGTCGAGCCGGTCGGCGAGAGCCGGCGGAAACGGCCGTCGCAGATCGGGCCGGCGCAGCTCCGCCTGCACTATCCGGCGTCCGCTGATCTTCGACGCCAGGCCGCGTCGGACGGTCTCAACTTCGGGCAGTTCGGGCATCGCTCCGCCGGTAGAATGCGCCGGCGTCCGCGTGCCGTGGCATATGGGACCCCGTGCGGTTATCTTCCTGCCCGATGAGCGAAGACGAAACAAGCGGCGGTGTGGATTTCGGAGCGCGCCGCGTACCCGAAGGGGAGAAAGCCTCGCTGGTACGCGCCCTCTTCGACAGCGTCGCACCGCGCTACGACCTGATGAACGATCTGATGAGCGGCGGTGCCCACCGCTGGTGGAAGACCGAAATGGTCGCTTGGCTGAACCCGCACCCCGGTCAGCTTCTGCTCGATGTCGCCGGCGGCACCGGCGACATCGGGCTGCGTGCCCTCCCACGCCTTGCTTCCCCCGACGGGCCGACTTCCGGGAGAGTAGTTGTCTGCGACACCAGTGAGCGGATGCTCGCTATCGGACGGGCCCGCGCTCTCGACAAAGGAGTTTTGACGGGGATCGAATGGGTGTGCGCCGATGCCGAGCGACTTCCCGCAGCCGACCGCAGCGTCGATCTTTACACTGTCGCCTTCGGGTTGCGGAACGTCACCCGGGTCGATGCCGCGCTCGCCGAGGCGCGGCGCGTGCTCAAGCCTGGCGGACGCTTTCTGTGTCTCGAATTTGCCCCCGAAATCACGCAGCTCCTCCAGCCGCTATACGACCTCTACAGCTTCCAGATCGTGCCGCTGCTCGGCCAGATCGTCACCGGTGATCGCGAGGCCTACGCGTATCTCGTGGAAAGCATCCGGCGTTTCCCTCGGCAGAGCGAGCTTGCTGAAATGATCGCGCACGCCGGGCTCGATCAGGTAAGGCTGCGCAATCTCACGGGGGGCGTCGCTGCGCTCTATTCGGCTTGGCGCCTCTGACACGCTGCGGCCTGGGTTCGGGATGCTCCGGAGTGTCCGCAATCTCGCTCGGCTGATTCGAATTGGGATAACGCTTTCGCGGCACGATGCGCTGTTTCCGCTCGATGCCTTCCCCGCCGCCGCACCCTTCCTGCGGATCGCCCGCGTCCTTGCGCGCCGCGCTACTGCCGCCGCGCCGCGCCCGGGTCAGCGGCTCGCCGCGGCATTCGGCGAGTTGGGGCCGAGCTTCATCAAGCTCGGCCAGCTTCTGTCGACCCGAGCCGATCTCTTCGGCGAGGAGATCACCCTCGATCTAGCGAGTCTGCAAGACCGGCTGCCGCCGTTCCCGGGACGCGAGGCGCGGGCGCTGATCGAGGCCGAATTCGCCCGACCGCCCGAGACATTGTTCGCCTCGTTCGACGACACCGCCGTCGCGGCGGCGTCGATCGCCCAAGTCCATTTCGCCCGGACCACCGAGGGGCGCGATGTTGCTGTAAAGGTGCTACGGCCAGGCATCATCAAGGCTTTTTCGCGCGATCTCGACCTCTTCTTGTGGCTTGCCTCATTGAGCGAGCGTCTCCAGCCCATGCTGCGGCGGCTGAAACCGGTCGAGGTCGTGCAGATGTTGGCCGATGTGGTGCAGTTCGAGATGGACCTGCGCTTCGAGGCAGCCGCGGCGTCGGAGCTCGCCGAGAATTTCGCCGGGGACCTGGATTTTCGCGTACCGCGGGTCGATTGGCGGCGCACCGGCCGCAGCGTGCTGACATTGGAATGGATCTCCGGGGTCCGCGTCGACGACCGCGCGGCGCTGACGGCCGCGGGGCACCGGATCGACGATCTGTTGGTCAAAGCCACCGGGGCTTTTTTCAATCAGGTGTTTCGCGATGGCTTCTTCCACGCCGATCTCCATCCTGGAAACATGTTCGTCGAGACCTCGGGGGCGATCGTCGTCGTCGATTTCGGCATCATGGGCAGGCTCGACCGAGCGACCCGCTTCTACCTCGCCGATATGCTGCTCGGGTTTCTCTCCGGCGACTATCGGAGGGTAGCGGAAGTCCACTTTGCCGCAGGCTACGTGCCGCCGCGGCGGTCGGTCGACTCCTTTGCTCAAGCCTGTCGAGCCATCGGCGAGCCGATCCTCGGCCAGCCGCTGCAAGAGATCTCGTTCGCTCGCTTGCTCGCTCAGCTCTTTCAGGTTACCGAGCAATTCGAGATGGAGACCCAGCCGCAGCTCTTGCTGCTTCAAAAAACGATGATGCAGGTAGAAGGGCTGGGCCGACGCCTCGATCCGGAGGTTAACATTTGGGTGCTGGCGCGGCCCTTGATCGAGGCGTGGATGCGCGATAATCGCGGCCCCGAGGCGAGACTACGCCAGCGGTTTGACACGCTCGGCGAGCTAATCGATGGAGTTCCCCGGCTGATACGCAGCCTGGAGTTTTTGGTCAGCGATTGGTCGCGTGAAGGTGTCGTCATGCACGCTGAGACCCTGGCTGCCCATGCCGCCAAGCGAGCCCGCCATCTGGCGATCTTGCTGGTTCCGGTGTGGCTCGTCACCACCGCCCTGGTCGCCATCGCTGTCGCTCTCTTCTTCGGGCGGTAGCATACTGGCGCCGGCCGACGGCAACGGAGGATCGAGTTGCTTCAGGATAGGCGCTTACTGCTGATCATTTCCGGTGGGATCGCTGCTTACAAGAGCCTCGAGCTGATCCGCCGACTGCGCGAGAGGGGGGCGACGGTGCGCTGCATCATGACCGCGGCGGCGCATCATTTCGTGACGCCGTTGTCGGTCGCTTCGTTGAGCGAAGACAAGGTCTATACCGACCTATGGTCGCTGACCGACGAGAGCGAAATGGGCCATATCCGCTTGTCCCGCGAGGCCGATCTCGTCGTCGTGGCACCGGCGAGCGCCGATCTGATCGCGCGGATGGCGACGGGCTTGGCCGATGATCTCGCGACGACGGCCCTGCTCGCCTCGGACAAACCGGTGCTGATGGCGCCGACGATGAACCTGATGATGTGGGCGCATCCGGCGACCCAGGCTAATTTGGCGACACTCGAGGCACGCGGCGTCAAGCGGGTGGGCCCAGGCTCGGGCGAACTCGCCTGCGGCGAAGTCGGCTCCGGCCGGATGGCTGAGCCCTTGGAGATCGTCGCAGCGATCGAGCGCGTCTTGGCCGGCGACACGAGGCTTGCCGGAAGACGGGCGCTGGTGACGAGCGGGCCGACCCGCGAGCCGATCGATCCCGTGCGTTACATCTCGAACCACTCATCGGGCAAGCAGGGCCACGCGATCGCCGCGGCGCTCGCGGCCCTCGGCGCCGAAACGGTGCTCGTCTCCGGGCCAACGCATGAGCCCGCACCAGCCCGGGTCACTCTCGTACCAGTCGAAACCGCCGCGGACATGCTCGCCGCCTGCGAGGCCGCGCTCCCGGTCGACGTCGCGGTGATGGCGGCGGCCGTTGCAGATTGGCGCGTGGAGACCACGGGCCATCGGAAGCTGAAGAAGGACGGCGGCGGCCCGCCGGTGCTGCGCCTCACCGAGAACCCGGACATCCTCGCATCTATCGCCCAGCGCAGCAACGACCGGCCGGCGCTCGTCATCGGTTTTGCAGCGGAGACCGATGACGTGGTCGAGAATGGTCGGCAAAAGCGCCTGCGCAAGCGCTGCGATTGGATCCTCGCCAATGACGTCTCGCCCGGGTCGGGCACCTTCGGCGGTGACCGCAACACGATCCACCTGGTCGACGCCGACGGGATCGAGGACTGGCCGATTATGACCAAGCACGAGGTCGCCGCCCGGCTCGCCGAGCGGATCGCCCACCATTTTGCACGCGAACGGGCCCGGTGAACCCTATGCAATGCCTCGGCAAAGGACCCTGCGCAATTCGGGGAGACGAATGTCATTGATTGCACTAACGATGGATCTGGTTTTGGGACGGCTGTCGGTTGTGACCTCTAGTACCGATTTCAACGCCGGCGGGGCTGCGATCCGCATCCAGAACGCGCACGACGAGCGGCTAAAAGCTGACACCAAACATTGCAATACCGGATACGACCTGCATGTCGGCTCCATACTTCATGACCACCGTAATCAAAAGTGGCAGACCCCTGGCGCCAACGATAGGATCAATCTGCTTCCTGGGACGGCAGTGATCATCCAAACTGAAGAGTTGGTCGCGTTTCCCAAACAGCGCTTTGGTAAGATATTCGCCCGCGATTGGATCGATCGCAATGTTGCCTTGGTGACTTCGGTTCAAACGCTGGTCGCGTTCATAGCTTTAGCGGTGGCTCTGGCCAAGTTACCGACGCGACCGCCGTGTGGCGGGTCCCCCGCATTCAAGGCCGCTTGTCCCGGCTCGCTTCCGGCGCGAAACTCGTAACAACCAAAATCTGAGCTACGGGATGGCGGCCTGGACAACATGATTCGGCTGACCAAAAAGCTACTTTTCGCGATCGAGGCGGTGCTCGATATCGCCTACAACGGTGGCCAAGCGCCCGTGCGCTCGTCGGAGATAACCGAGCGTGAGGGGATCCCCCGCCGCTATCTTGAACCGGTGCTGCAGGAGCTTGTGCGCCACAAGATCCTCCTCGGGGTCCGTGGCCCCAGCGGCGGCTACCGATTGGCGCGAGAACGGCGTCGGATCAGCCTTGGCGACATCGTCCGGACGGTGCGCGGGTTGGAAACTGCCGACGACCCGATCAGCGATCCGGCCGGCAGCGCGCTTGGCCACCAGGTCGTGCGACCGCTATGGGTCGAAATGCAGGACGAGATGATGCAGAGGCTCGATGCGTTAACCCTGGAGGAGCTGTGCGGCCGCGCTCACCGCGCCGGCATTGCCGGGCGGACCGCAGAATGCGGCGACTTCGAAATCTGACCGACCGTCATTCCCGCTAGGAAAGCCGGGATCCATCATCCCGTCGTTCCGGAGTTTCAACAATACCATTACCTCAATGACCTTTGTCACGCCTCGCGGCGCTGCGATGGACTCCGGCCTTCCCTTCGGCATGACGAGATGTTGTGAGGCAGTTTTTCGTGCTATATCGTCAATCTTAACATCGCCATATTGTTATTGCATGTTGCCGCCTAACGACGGTTCTGGAGAGTCTCGATCGCATCGGGAAGGCGCGGATGGGCGATGAGGTCGAACTACAACTTGGAAGAGAGTTGCCGCTGCAGACCCGCTGCAGGAGCAGCGACGACGGATTCCTCGGTACAATTGGCGATTGTACCTCTGCAGATGCCCGCCGCGGATGAGGCGGCGCTTGGTTGGCTAATCTGGTCTAGTCTAGTGGAAGCTGGTCCGCCGCCGCGTGCACGAATAGGTGCATACGGGAGAATGGGAACAAGTTCTCGCAACGACTGCCGCGCTGACATAGTCATCGGAATTGGATTACACCTCCTTTCGCCGGGATGACGGGTAGCATCTAGACACAACGCATGCCACTCGGAGTCGGACGCTGAAGGAGCGAGAGGAGCGCATGGATACCGCCATCGCAACCGCGCCGCCGCACACAGAGTTTCGCGGCCGCATCTATGACAGCATCATCGATACGATCGGCGCGACCCCGCTCGTCCGCATCCACCGCCTGACACAAGAAGCCGGGGCCAAGGCCAATATCCTTGGCAAATGCGAGTTCTTCAACCCGCTCGGCTCGGTCAAGGACCGCATCGGCGTCTCAATGATCGCCGCCGCCGAGGCCGCCGGCCGGATAAAGCCTGGGACGGTGCTGGTCGAGCCGACCTCGGGCAATACCGGGATCGCGCTTGCCTTTGTCTGCGCCGCAAGGGGCTATCGGCTAATCCTGACGATGCCCGACAGCATGGCTCTCGAGCGTCGCAAGATGCTCAAGGTGCTCGGCGCCGAACTCGAGCTGACGCCCGCCGCACAAGGAATGCGAGGCGCAATCACCAAGGCCGAGGAGATCGTGAATTCCCTGCCCGACGCGTTCATCCCGCAGCAATTTCGCAACCCGGCCAACCCCGAGATCCACCGCCGCACGACAGCGGAAGAGATTTGGAATGATACCGACGGTGCGGTCGACGTCGTGGTTAGCGGCGTTGGCACCGGCGGCACGTTGACTGGCGTCGGCTCGGTCTTGAAGCCACGCAAGCCGGGTCTGCGGGTGATCGCGGTCGAGCCCGAGGACTGCGCGGTGTTGTCGGGAAGGCTGCCCGGTCCAAACCGGATCCAAGGCATCGGCGCGGGCTTCATCCCGGAGATCCTCGACATCGGCCTGATCGACGAGATCATCTGCGTCGGCTTCGACACCGCCGTCCGCCTTGCGCGCGAGGCCGCGCGCCTCGAAGGTCTCGCGGTTGGGATCTCCTCGGGCGCCGCCCTCGCCGCGGCACTCGAAGTGGGTGCGCGGGCAGACATGGCCGGCAAGACGATTGTGTTGCCGGATTTTGCCGAGCGCTACTTGACGACGGCACTATTCGACGGGATCTGAGAGCGATGGAGCTGAGCGAGGAGCAATTTCAGCGCTACGCGCGCCACCTGATCCTCGACGAGGTCGGCGAGGAAGGCCAGATCCGGCTGCTGCAGTCGCGCGTCCTCGTCGTCGGCGCAGGCGGTCTAGGCTCGCCGCTGCTGCTGTACCTCGCCGCCGCCGGGGTCGGGACGATCGGCATCACCGATCCTGACCGGGTCGACCTTACCAATCTGCAGCGCCAGATCGTCCACGCGACCGAACGCATCGGCGAGCTCAAAGTCGAAAGCGCGAAAGAGGCCCTTGCCGCGGTCAATCCGGGTGTGCGCGTCGAAGCCCATCCGGTTCGCCTCGGCCCGGAGAATGCCGAGGCGCTGATCGGCAGCTACGACCTCGTAGCCGACGGCAGCGACAACTTCGCCACCCGCTATCTCTTGACCGATCTTTGCTACCGTCTCGAAAAGCCGCTCGTCGCGGCCGCCTTGTCACCCTTCGAGGGCCAGATTTCGACCTTCAGGCCCTATCTCGGCCCGGGCCACCCGTGCTACCGCTGCCTGTTCCGTGAGCCGCCGCCTCCCGACCTCGTCCCGCGCTGCGAGACCGCCGGGATCCTCGGCGCCATCGCCGGCGTCCTCGGCACCTTGCAGGCGGTCGAGGTGCTGAAGGAACTGCTCGGGCTCGGCGACGGCCTCGACGGCACGTTGTTGCTCTACGACGCGCTGCGCGCCCGCTTTCATACGATCCGCATCGGCAAGGACCCGGAATGCCCGACCTGCGGGGCCCACACCGCGACCGCATCGGGGTAGCCCGGCGCAGATTCTCGCGTGTCGAACCGGCGACTATCCGGCTACGACCGCATGATCGCCAAGCTGCGCGAGACAACGGCACCGGACCAGATCGCGACGGCACCGGACCAGATCGCGAGCGATGCCGCTTGGATCGGCTCGCCGGACGAGATCATCGCCGCGATTACCCGCACCCGGGAAGCGCTTGGCGATTTCGAGCATGCCTTGCTGCAGGTCAACTTCAACCTGATGCCGCTCGCCGGAGCGCAAGCCTCGATGTGCTTCTTCGCCGATCGGGTGATGCCGCGCTTCGCGGGATGCCAGCTGTAACCGGTCACCGCGACGGCTTGGTCGGGGCCTCGATGATCGTGCCGGAGACCGGCTCGACCCAGACGAGACGATCTTCGACGGCCTTGACTCCGGGTACGTTCTCGGCGGCGACGCGCAATGCCTCGCGTTCTTTATCTTCGAGAAGGACGCCGTCGAGGCCGACGATCCCGTCGGCGACGGTAATCGTCAGACCGTCGCGCGGCACCCACGAGACTTTCGCCAGCTCGGCCAGAATGCGCTCGCGGATTTCTTCGTCGCCGGCGGCTGCGGCGGGCTGCTCTTCGAGTACGCGGGCGAGGGCACGCAGCAGGTCGGCCCGGCTGACGATGCCGAGCGGCACATCGCCCTCGAGCACGGGCACACGCTTGATGCGACGCCGCTCCATCAGCGATACGACTTCATCGAGCGGCGTGTCCGGGGTCACGCTCACGAGGTCGCGGGTCATGATCTCCTCGACCTTACGCCCGTGGGTGCGGACATATTCGCCGGCCAGCCGCCCCGGTCCCATCAGAATTTCGAGCCAGCGAGGACGTTGCCGTTCGGTACCGGTCTCGGCGCGGCGCAGCAGGTCGCCCTCGGTCAGAATACCGACCAGGCTGCCAGCATCGATCACCGGCAACCCGCTGATCTGATTGTCGAGCATCAGCCGAATGGCGTCGGCGATCGTCGCTTCGCGGCCGACCGAGATGACATCGCGGGACATCACATCGGACGCGTTCATGGTGCGCCTCCCGCGGCGAGCGCCGCCACGCCTGGCAGCTCGCGGCCTTCCAGCCATTCGAGGAAGGCGCCGCCAGCGGTCGAGACATAGGACAGCTCCTCGGTCACCTCGGCTGCGGCGAGTGCCGCCACCGTGTCGCCTCCGCCGGCGACGCTAAGCAGCTTCCCGGCAGGGGTCAGGATGGCAACCTTCTTCGCCACCGCCAGGGTAGCCTGATCGAAGGGCGGCGTCTCGAACGCGCCGAGCGGCCCGTTCCAGACGAGAGTGCGCGCCTCTTCGAGTGCAGTAGCAATCCGGTCCACGGTCTTAGGTCCGACATCGAGGATCATCATATCGCTCGGGACCGCACCGACCGCGACGATCTGCGTCGGCTTCCCGGGCGCGAGTTCAGCGGCAACCACCGCGTCCTCGGGGAGGATCACGCGACAGTTACGCTCGCGCGCGAGTGTCATAAGCCGGCGCGCCTCATCCGCCATATCGCGTTCACAGAGCGATCGGCCGACCTCGGTTCCCTGCGCGAACAACAAAGTATTGGCCATTGCCCCGCCGATCGCCAGGCAATCCACCTTGCCGATGATAAAGCGCAGAAGGTCGAGTTTGGTCGATACCTTGGCGCCGCCGACAAGAGCCATAACCGGCCGCGCCGGGGTTTCGAGAGCGGCCGTCAGGGCGGAAAGCTCGGCCTCCATCAATTTGCCGGCGGCGGCCGGCAACAGATGCGCCAGCGCCGCGATCGAGGCATGCGCGCGATGCGCGGCCGAAAATGCGTCGTCGACGTAAAGCTCGCCGAGCTCGGCAAGGGCATGAGCGAACTCGGGCGAATTCGCCTCCTCGCCCTTGTGGAAGCGCAGATTTTCGAGGAGCGCCACCTGTCCTGGCCGCAGCGCCGCGACCACCCGCTTCGCTTCTGTGCCGATGCAGTCCGCCGCGAAGGTGACCTCACGGCCGCCGATCGCCTTTTGGAGCGGCGCTGTCAGCGGCCGCAGAGAAAGTGCCGGGTCCGGTCCGTCCTTTGGACGGCCAAAGTGCGACATGACGACGACCTTGGCGCCTCTCGCAACCAGCGCCTCGATCGTCGGGGCCAGCCGCTCGATGCGGGTCGCATCGGTGACGACGCCGTCCTTGACCGGGACGTTCAGATCGGCACGCAGCAGCACGGTCTTGTTATGGACATCGAAGTCCTCGAGAGTTCGAAATCGTGCCATCAACCGGGCTCCTAAGATCCGTCTTTACACTGCGGGCCCCCGCGGTGACGCAGGACGCGCTTGGTGTTATCTCTATGCGAGGACGTGTCGTTGATATTCATCAATGCTGACTGCCCTTGCTGGAAGCCTGCTGCCCACGATCAATTCCGACCAACCCGGGGAGACCCGATGATCAAGACCATACTCGTTCCGGCAACCGGCGGCGACGGTGACATGCCGGTATTCGCATCGGCTCTGGCTGTCGCGCGCCGGTTCGATGCGCATCTCGAGTTCCTGCATGTGCGCCCCGACGCGGCGGCGGTGGCGGTCAGCATGGCCTCCGATGGCGGTGGCGCCACGATGATCGGAAGTCTGATCACCCGGCTGGAGGAAGAGGCTGAAGAGCGCGAGACAAAGGCGAGCCAGCAGTTTCAAAGCTTTTGCCAGCGCGAGGCGCTCACGCTCAGCGAAACCCCGCCCGCGCCTCCTGGTCCGTCGGCTCGGTGGCTCCGGCAGATCGGTGCCGAACCCTACTGGGTCGCCGAATACGGACGCGCCGCCGATCTCGTGGTGATCGGGCGCCCGAGCGACGACGACGGTGTTTCGTTCGAGACCATCGAGGCAGCTCTCGTCGACAGCGGACGGCCGCTCCTGATACCGCCCAAAGCACCCATGGCGACCCTTCCCGAAGCCGTCGTGATCGCCTGGAAGGCCACTCGCGAAGCCGCGCGCGCCGTCACCGCGGCATTGCCGTTCTTGCAGATCGCCAAACAGATCGTCATCGTAACCGTCGCTGAGGATCGCCGCGCAGCCGGGGAAGAGGCGGATCGCCTGATGGCCGGTCTGCGCTGGCGTGAGGTCCCGGTCTCGGTTCGTCATCTTCAGCCGGATGGGCAGAGCCCTGCGGAGGCTCTGCTGGCTGCCGCCCGCGAGTATGACGCCTTGCTGGTGATGGGCGGCTACGGCCACAGCCGATTGCGCGAATGGATCTTCGGCGGCTTTACCCTGCATGTGCTGCGCGAGTGCGAGGTGCCGGTTTTGATGGCGCATTGAGGGCGCCGGCGCGAGCAAGCACGCAAGCGAAGGATAACAGGATGTTGACGATCCCCCTGGAGACGCTCGCCTACATCATCGAGAAGGCACGCGAGTTCGACGCAGAGGTGCCGAGCGATGCAGAGGAGGGTTCCAACGCCGCCGACGACGATGAGCGGCAGATCCTCTTTGACACGCCGGACAATCCGACGGAGCAGGAGCTGCGGGACGCAATAGACGGGCTCGGCATCCCTGAGCGTCAGGAGTTGCTCGCACTGATGTGGCTGGGCCGCGGCGATTACGACGCCGGGAGCTGGTCCGAAGCATTGCAGCAGGCTCGCGAGACCCAGTCGGCAACCGAGACCGACTATCTGCTGGGCACCCCGCTCCTGGGCGACTACCTCAACGAAGGTGCTGCCGCCCTCGGCCTCTCGCTCGAGGATTTCCGAAGAGGTTGAGGCGGTTGCCCCTAGCCACGGCCTCGGAGCTGCACCCGCCTGCTCTGTGGCCGGCCGCGCCCGAAGTCGTCGGCGAAGCCGATCTCGATCGCGAGCTCGCGATCGTCCGCAACGCCGGAGCGGAGAACCGCGCGGGCGTGTTCGGGCCCGGTTCGGTGATGTGGCGTATCGACAGAGAGGCGGCGATATTCCTTGGAGCCGGCCGTGCGTTGCTTCTGCAGCTCGCCCATCCCTGGGTTGCGGCCGCAATCACCCGGCACTCGCGGATATTAGCCGACCCGATCGGCCGGTTTCATGGCACCTTCAATTTCATGTTTACGATGGTGTTCGGCACGACGGAGCAGGGGTTGGCGGCTGCCCAGCGCCTGCACCGTCGCCATGGTTGCATTGGCGGGAGGTTGGTTGAAACGGCCGGACCCTTTGCCGCTGGCTCCCGATACCGCGCAAACGATGTCGCGGCACTGCGCTGGGTTCACGCCACGCTAATCGACACCGCGCTGGTTGCCTACGAACTTATGCATCCGCCGCTTTCGGCCGAGGAATGCGAGCGTTATTGGGGCGAAGCCCGGCTGTTCGCCGCGTTCTTCGGCATTCCGCAAGATGCCCTACCGCAGAGCTGGGTCGAGTTTGCTCGCTACAATGAGAACATGTGGCGATCGGATATGCTTACCGTGTCCGACGAGGCCCGCAAAATTGCTGGAGCAATCCTCTCGGGTGCCGGGACCCGGTTCCGCCTGCCCCTTTGGTATCGCGCCCTCACCGCGAGGCTGCTGCCGGCTCGGCTGCGCGCCGATTTTGGACTGCCTTACGGCGCAGCGGAGACCGGCAAGACCGACCGTGCGCTTTCCGCGCTGCAGCGGATCTACCCGTGGACGCCGGACCCGCTGTGCCATGTCGGTCCATACCAGGAGGCGCAAGCGCGACTCGCCGGGCAGCGGCCGGGGGCAATGATCCGACTGCTGAACCGCTTTTGGATCGGGCAAAAATCGATGGCCGGATGACGGGAGAAAAGGATGGCGCAACAGACTCAGGCGGTGACGTCAGCCGAGGCGGAAGCAAATGTTGTCCGGGTGCCTGGAGCGACGGACCTGATCGAGTGGTATTTCGAGCAGGGTTGGACCGACGGCCTTCCGGTTGTCCCGCCAACCCGGCCGCGGGTCGATGCCTTGGTCGCTGCGCTCGGCGGCGATCCACATTTCGTCGAATGCAAAGTGCCGCCGCGGCACGGCAGCCTGTCGCGCGAGGTGCTGGCGATCAACATGGTGATGGCCGGCTGCAAGCCCGAATATGCGCCGGTGGTGCGAGCCGCGATGCTCGCGCTAGCCACCGACGCCTTCAATCTCAATGGCGTCCAGGCGACAACCCACATGGCCGCCCCGCTGCTGATCGTCAACGGCCCGATCGCGCGCGCCATCGGGATGAACGGCGACTGCAATGCGTTTGGCTCGGGCAACCGCGCCAATGCGACGATCGGGCGGGCGCTGCGCCTGGTTCTGCTCAATGTCGGCGGCGGCTGGCCCGGCGAGCTCGACAAGAGCACATTGGGGCAGCCCGGCAAGTACACTTATTGCGTCGCCGAAAATGAAACGGCGAGCCCGTGGGCGCCCTACCACGTTGAAAAGGGCTTCTCTGCCGAAGATTCGACAGTTTTCCTGCTGGCCGCGGAGCCGCCGCACAGCGTCACCAACCATGTCGCCAACGATCCCGAGGGCATACTCGACAGCATCGCTTCGGCGATGAGCACGATCGCCAATAACAATGCGGTGTCGAGCGGCCATTGCGCGGTGATCATCGGCCCGGAGCACGCCCGCACCATTGTCGGCAAAGGCTGGACCCGGCACGATGTGCGCAATTATCTGGCGATGCACGCCTACAATCTCTTTTCGGAGCTGACCTTCAACGAGCGCTACGGCAAGATCTACAATCGCAACCTGCCGAGATGGTACAAGCGCGAGCAAGGATCCCGCATTCCGATCGTGCCGAGCGCCGACCATATCCACCTTTTCGTGATTGGTGGTGAGGCCGGCCGGTTTTCCGCCTTCATTCCTGGCTGGGGCCACATGTCCTCCCCGGCGTTGCGCAGCATCGAAGCCGGCGATGGCGACGGCACCCGCAAGCCGCCGATCTGCGTCGACGGCACCTGCTACATCTAGTGGCTCAGCGCTCCAACACCCGGGCATCGTGCCGGATCCTGCGCCGGCGTGCGGCGAGCTGGTTCAGCAGCTCGACGCCGACGGAAAAGCTGATCGCGGCATAGATGTACCCCTTGGGCACATGAAAGCCCGCCCCGTCGGCAATTAGTGTCATGCCGATCAGCAGCAGGAAGCTCAGCGCCAGCATTTTCACCGTCGGATGCCGGTCAACGAAGTCGGAGAGCGGCCCGGAGGCTCCGAGCATTATCGCCACGGCAATGACGATTGCGGCCGCCATGACCCACAGTTCGTTTGCCATGCCGACGGCGGTAATCACGCTGTCGAGCGAGAACACGATGTCGAGCACCATGATCTGCGCGACGACGCCGCTGAAGCTCGTTCGCGCGCGGCTCGCCGGCTCGTGCGGCGCGTCGCCCTCGAGCCGCTCGTGGATCTCGCGGGTGCCCTTGTAGAGCAGGAAGAAGCCGCCGGCGATCAGGATGACGTCCCGCCAGGAGACCGCATGGCCGACCACCTCGAACAGCGGCTGAGTGAGGCCGATGATCCAGGTGATCGAGGCGAGCAGCGCAAGGCGGGTGATCAGCGCCAGCGCCAGCCCCACCTTTCTCGCCCGATCCTGGCGTTCCACCGGCAAGCGGCCGGCGAGGATCGCTATGAACACCAGGTTGTCGATGCCGAGCACGATCTCGAGCGCCGTCAGCGTCAAGAGGCTCGCCCAGATCTGCGGATCGCTAAGCCAATCCACGTTCAACGTTCGGCAGCGGGTCAATCGGCTGGTATCGGGTACCGCCTTCGTGGTCGCTTAATCCGACCGCGACGCGGTGCCGAATGGTTTCCGAAGCCGCTACGGGTCAACGCTCTGTGAGCTGCTCGCGGGCGCGCGCGGCAGCACGCGTCAATTCGAGGCGTATCTCGGCCTCGGTGACGTCAAGGCCTTTTGCGACGAGATCACCCCTCACCTTTTCGACGACATCGTCATCGCCCGGCGCTTTGAAATCGGCTGCGATTACTTCCTTGACATAAGCGTCTGTCGGCTCGCCGGCGGGCAAGCCCAGTCGTTCCGCTGCCCACAGCCCAAGCAGCCTGTTGCGTCGGGCGGTTATGCGGAAGGCGAGTTCCTGCCCGTGCACGAATTGGGCTTCAAACCCCTTTTGGCGATCGTCGATGCTCCTCATGATCATGCCTCCTCGATTTTCCACAAAGTTAACTCGCTGGCGCGGCTGGCAATGCACGCCAGCCGACGCATGCGCGCCCTAGTGCGCCGGAGACCAGGTCTGTCGGGAGCATCGAGTTGACCGTCAGCCCCCGCAAGATCGACCGCTCCCAGCGCTCGTAAGCCCTGCGAGACGGTGATCCGACATCGCAAGGTTGGCCGACCTTATGTCAGCGTCCTCGCCAGAGGGGCCCGGATCAATCGTTGAACCTGAAATAATGGATCGCAGGAGGGTCTTTCAAGAGGCGAGTCCGAAGCGCCCCCCGATCACATTCTCTGGCAGGACGCGTGGGCGATGAATATGGTGTTGCCCGCTGCACGTTCGAAATCTGGCCCTATCAACGGAGACCGACATCGGATGGCTGTACGGAAAGAGATGATCGCCTTCGATCCGCGCGGGGTGGTCGAGACCATGCCGCTGGCGCTTGCGGCCCGCGTCGGCCGCTTGGACGGGCTGCGCTTGGGTGTGCTCGACAACACCAAATGGAACGCCAACCGGCTGCTGCGCAAGACGGTTGCCGGGCTCCAAGACAAATTCTCCTTTGCCGCCGTCAATTATTACCGCAAGGAGAGCTTTTCCAAGGATGCCGACCCGGCGCTTATCGCGACGATCGCGGCGGGTAACGACATCGTGGTGACGGCGATCGGCGACTGAGGGTCGTGCACTTCATGCTGTACGCATGACGGCATCAGACTGGAAGCGTCGGGCCGGCCGACGGCGGTGATCGTCACCACCGAGTTTCTTCACGAGGCCGAGATGCAGCGCGATGCTCTCGGCATGCATGAGTTGACGCCAGTCGTGATCGATCATCCGCTGAGCACCTTGACCGAAGCGGAGATCGAGCGTCGCGCTGAACAAGCCGCCACCCAGTGCTTCGGCACCTGGCTCGGGCGCTCCTTGTGAGCCTTCGCCCGGCAGCACGAACGGCGCGGTTGGCGGCAGTCGGCGCGATACTGATCGTGCTGGCCGTCGGCTATGCATTTCTCGCGCGCTACTTTGACGTCTCGCGGGTGCCGGGCGAGCGGCAATTTGGTGCCGAGGGTGCAGGAGGCCCGCCGGCGCAAATCTATCTCGAGCCGATCAATATCGACGCGCTCAATAGCGTGATGCAGGTGCGCGTCAGCCTCGCGCCGAGCCGAACCCTTTACGGAGAGCGGCTCGCACCTGGCGAGCGCAGTCTGCGATTGGTGATTACGCATGACAACGCGGTGGAGGAGGATTAAGGTTGCGGCCAACGACCGCCACCCACCGCGACATTCGCGGTAGACCTCAACGAGGGCAGTGTTGCTGACTACCCCTTGGATACCTATCGTGCGGAGCTGCGCATCCAACTGTTCGAGGAAGCAACAGCTCCTGCCAACGAAGCACAGCTGCTGGCTGCCAAAGTAACCGTGTGGGAGGGATTGCTCGGTTTCCATCTGCGCTCGACCCAGCAACCCGCCTCCGCTCCGGGCGAAGTGAGGTTGAGCCTCAAGGTTCGCCGCAGCGGAGCCTTCAGCTTCTTCGCGTTTGCCGCCTACGGCGCGATGATCGTGCTCGGCTCTTGCGCGTTCGCGATCGGCTCGGTGACGTTTGTCGATCGTCGGGCTGAAGCCACGCTTGTCGGGGCATCGGCAAGCATCGCCTTTGCGCTGCCGGTGCTGCGCAATGCTCTGCCGGGCACACCGCCGCTCGGAGTGCGCGCGGATATGTTTGTCTTCCTATGGACCGAGCTTGCAGCCGTAATCGGGCTCGGGCTGGTCACCCTCAATTGGGCACGAACCGGTCGTCGCGTGCCAGGCTAGACCAGCGCGGGAATGGAAGGCGCTATGACCGAGAGCTTCGACCGCAGCCGGCATCGCTTGGGAGCAACGCGCTGTTTCGAGGATCTGGAGATCGGCGAGCGCTTCTACATTCCGAGCCGCAGCGTGACCGAGGCGCATTTCGCGTCTTCCAGACGGTCTCCGCCGACAATCATCCGATCCACTATGATGTCGAGTATTGCCGCGAACGCGGCCATAAGGGGCCGTTGGCGCACGGCTTTCAGATCTTGGCTTTCACGGCGGCGGGTGCGAGCACCTTCGCCCATGCGGTCGGCGATGCACCGATCGCCTTCGTCGAGCAATCGTCGAAATTCCTGAGGCCCGTCTTTGCCGGAGACACCCTCTACCCGATGCTGGAGATCGCCGAGCTTACGCCACAGCGCTCGACCGGCGTTGTCACGCTCGCGGCCACCGTTCACAAGCAGAATGGCGAACTTGTCCTCACCGGCAAGCAGAAGATCCTCTTGCGCAAGCACGATCGCCGCGGCCCGTCGAGTTGACAGCGCTGAACTAGCGAGCGAGTATTTTTCGCCGAAGAGTGGCTTAGACCGCAACGTCGCGCATCGCACAAAGAGAACCATGTGCATTGCGTGGCTGTAGCGGGCGCGCTCGCTGAACCGCAGGAAAGGGAGGGCCGCTGTGATCCGCCAATCGATTTACCGCCGCCGGCTCATTCAGGGCGGGCTCGCTCTTGCATCTCTGGGGGGCGTTCCATTCGGGCGTTCGGCGCTCGCGGCCGACGAAGGCGACAGCGTTATCGCCGCCGCCAAGGGGATCGGCAACACCGATCTCAGCGCGATCATGTGGTCGAACTATTTTGTGCCGATGAAGCCGCCGATGGAGGAGTTCCAGAAGGCGACCAGCATCGGAATCACCAAGATCAAGGACCTCTCGACCCCGACGATTCCTCAGGCAGCGATGGCCGAGGCGCTGACGCGCTCGCCCGATTTCGACCTGATCCATGTCGGCTCGGAGATGATCCCGTCGCTGGTGTCGGCCGGCTTTCTCGAACCGCTCGACGAATACATGCGCAAGGCCAGCTACAAGATGAATGCGGTCGGGGACTACGGCAAGCTGCCAACCTACGACGGGAAGACTTACGGCATCATTACCGACGGCAACATCTTCGTCCAGCAGATCCGCAAGGACCTGATGGAGGATGCCGGCAACAAGAAGAAATTCGAGGACAAGTTCGGCAAGCCGCTCGCTTGGCCGCAGAGCTGGGACGATGAGTTCCGACTGATGAAGTTCTTTCATGACCCGGACAAGGGTCTCTTCGGCTCGGGCAATTTGCGGGCGCGCGGGTTCGGCTATGTCTGGTTCCTGATGTACCTGTATAGCTTCGGCGGGTTCCCGTTTGACCCCGACATGAAGCCGACCGTCAACAGCGAGGCCGGGCATCGGGCGATCGAGGTCTATCTGCGCGACAAGGAGGTCGCCTTCCCTGAACTCGCCGAGCTGGGGCACCTCGCAGATGATCCCGCACATCGCCGCCGGCGACGTCGCCGCCTGCCAGTACTGGGGCGGCCTGATCAAGCTCTGCGAAAACCCCGCGAAGTCAAAAACCGCGGGCAAATGGCTCTATGGGCTGGTGCCGGGTGGCGAGGCCAACGGCAAGCCGTTGTTCCGTGCGGCTGGCATGCCAGTCGTGGTATTGGTCGTCAACCGCCACAGCCCGCGCAAGGCGGCGGCGGCCTACATGGCGTGCTGGCTCGGTACCGAGAAGGCGAGCGTCGAAATGGTCTCGGACCGCGTCAACACCTTCCATGACGCGTGGACCGTGCAGGAGATGACCGACGCGCGCGTCGCAGAGGCCTACACCCCGGCCGGGATCAAGGCCATCAAAGCGAACCTCGAAGTCGCGTCCCCCAACATCTATCTGACCGGCAACCAGGAATTTGTCGACGTACTCGACAAGAATTTGGGTCAGGGCTATGTCGGCCAGCTTAAGGCGGACGAGGTCCTGAAAAGCATCGACGAGGATTTTGCCAAGGTCGTCAAGCGGATCGGCACCGCCAAGCTGAAGGGCGACTACAAGACCTACGCCGCCATCATGCCGACGGCCACCAAACCGGCTTGATGCCGCCGCACGCCATCGGCGGGAGCCGCCCCGTCCGCGCTAGGGTAGGAAGATCGGGGGAATGACGGAAGTCCTGGCCGGCGCCGTCCCAGCCGGAACGGCAGCGGGGCGGCGGGAGGTCTCGCGCAGCCGCGCGCTGAAGCGGTTCAAGTGGGTGATCCTCCTGCCGTTGCTGCTGACGCTGTTCAGCCTGTTGACCCCGGTCCTGCTCCTGCAGCTCTATTTTTCGTTCCATCAGTGGACCGTCTACCTTAGCTCGTGGTGGAACGCCGACTTCGTCGGCTTCGCCATCTTCGCCGATGTCTTTACCGACCCGCGCTTCGGCTGGGCGTTGTTGCGTTCGCTGGCCTTCGCCGGCGGTTCGACGATCGGCTGCTTCGTGTTCGGCTTTCTGCTCGCCTATCTGATCTACCGGCCGTTTCGCGGACAGGCACTCTACTACGCGCTGTTTATCCTGCCGATGCTGACCGTACCGATCGTAATCGCCTATACGGGGCAGATGCTCCTCGATCGCAGCGGGCCGCTCAACGATATCCTATCGAGGCTGAGCGGCCATGACGTTCAGGTGTTATGGCTGTCCAACCCGAATGTCGCCCTGCTGACGGTGACCCTGCTCGATATCTGGAACTGGACGCCGTTCTCGTTCATCATCATGCTCGCGGGTCTGGCATCGCTGCCGAAAGAGCCGATCGAAGCTGCTCAGATTCTCGGCGCGTCATCGTGGCGCATCTTTCTGGAGGTACAGCTGCCGCTCTTGCGCCCGGTGATCTTGCTGGCGCTGATATTGCGCTTTCTCGACGCCATGGGCGCGTTCCCGATCATCTGGGCATTGCTGCAAGGCGGTCCGGGCACCGCGACCGAGACCTTGGGCGTCTACATCTACATAACGACCTGGCAGGATTTCAACGTCTCGCTTGGGGCGGCGCAGTCCTACATCACGATGATGATGATGGTGGTGATCGTATTGGCGGCGATCCGGCTGTTGCGCAGGGAAAAACGATCGCTCGACGCAATGTATGCAAAGTCCGGCGAAGCGGGCGAAGCGGCATGACCAGACGCCAAAAGCGCCACACCGCCGCCGCAGCCCGCTATGCGGCGTTGACCCTATGGGCATTGCTCGTGGCGTTTCCGCTCTACTGGATGGTGACGACCTCATTCAAGCCGAGCGACCAATGGTTCTCGTGGCCGCCGGTGTGGTTCCCGTCGCCTGCGACCCTGGAGAACTACCGCGACGTGTGGCTGGGCGCCACCTCTGTCGAGGCCGGTGGGCAGTATTCCCTTTCGACGCAGACGCCGTTCCTGGCGCTGCGCAATACCCTGCTTCTCGCCTTCGGCGCGACGACCCTAGCCGTGCTGTATGGGTCGATCATCGCTTACGGGGTCTCCCGCTACCGCCTGCTGAGCGAAGTCCGCATGTTCCAGCTGCTGATGCTGCGGATGGTGCCGCCGATCGTCATCGTGGCGCCCCTGTCGCTCTACTACTCGTATATCGGCCTGCTCGATTCGATGTTCGGCCTTGGCGTGCTCTATTTCCTCAGCAGCCTGCCCTACGCGGTGTGGATGACGAAGAGCTTCATCGACGAGGTGCCGCGCGAGGTCGAGCAGGCCGCCGAAATCCTCGGGGCCTCGCGCTGGCGCACGATCTTCGAGGTGGTCTTGCCGCTGATCCGCTCGGGGCTGGTGGCGACCTTCATATTCATCCTGATCCTCAATTGGAGCGAGTACTTGCTGGCGCTGATCCTGTCGAAGACTAACGTGGTCACCCTGCCGGTCGAGCTGTCGAAGTATGAGGGCTCTACCGAGGGTCGTCTGTTCGGCCGTCAGGCGGCGCTGTCAGTCGGCATCACCCTGCCGCTGATGATCGTCGGCATCCTGATACGCAAGCACCTCGCGCGCGGCTTCAGCTTCGGCATGGTGCGGAGGTAGGCATGGCCCGGATCGAGCTGGTCAACCTCGTCAAATCCTATGGCCCTATCCGCGCGGTGCGCGATCTCAGCTGCAACATCGAGGACGGCGAGTTCGTCGTCTTCGTCGGTCCGTCGGGCTGCGGCAAGACGACTACCTTGCGTCTGATCGCCGGGTTCGAGGAGCCCAATGGCGGCGAGATCCGCATCGACGGACGTGTCGTCAACGACCTCGAACCGCGCGACCGCGGCCTCGGCATGGTGTTTCAGACCCATGCGCTGTTTCCGCACAAGACCGTGGCGCAGAACATCGAGTTCGGGCTGCGGATGAAGAAAGTGCCGCGCGCCGAACGGGCGCGTCGGGTGCGGGAGGTCGCCGAGATGGTGCGGCTGACGCCGCTCCTCGGCAAGTTGCCCGCTGCCTGTTCGGGCGGCGAATCGCAACGCGTCGCCTTGGCGCGCACGTTGGTAACCAACCCATCGACATTCCTGCTCGATGAACCGCTGTCCAGCCTCGACGCCAAGCTGCGTCGCGAGTTGCGGGCCGAATGCGATCGGCTGCACCAGGAGCTCAAGAAGACCTTTATCTACGTCACCCATGATCAGGAAGAGGCGATGACCCTCGCCGACCGCATCGTCGTGATGCGCGCCGGCGAGATCGAGCAGACCGGCTCGCCGATGGAGATTTATTCCAACCCGACGAACGAGTTCGTAGCCGATTTTTTCGGCTCGCCCTCAATGAACCTGGTCGACGGCGAGGTGAGCCACGACGGCGGCGGCCCGCACTTTCGAGCCCCATGGATTTCACTGAGCCTGCCCGAATTGCTGAACGACATACCGGCCGGTGCGACCACTCTCGGCATCCGGCCCGAGCATGTGATCGTCCGGCGCGGTTGCGTCGGGACCGCCGATATCGACTTTCCAGTCCGGCTGGTCGAGCCGTTGGGCAAGGACACGTTGCTCTACTTCGATGTCGGGACCGACCGCCCCTTCATTGCAATCAGCGAGGGGCTGTCGATGGCCGATATGGAGGCAGGCGAGCATGTCTCCTTGACCTTCGCGCGTGAGCAGCTCTTTGTGTTCGGTGCGGACGGCGAGCGCATCGCCCGCGGCGCTCCGCATGGAATGCCAACGCGGGTGCGGCTTGCCAAAGCGGTCAGTTGAGCGACTGAGGTCGGCAGGCCGAATCGCGGATCGCTCGTACCCTCCGGTTACCTTATTTCAAGATTGCGGCGAGGGAATCGGCGGCCAGTTCGCAATCGGCGCGCGAGACATCCAAATGGGTGACGGCACGCACGGTGCGCACGCCGAACGCCGAGACAAGGACGCCTGCCTCCTGCGCGCGGGCGACAATGCTTGCAGCGTTAGGTGCCCCCTCGTCCATGCGAAAGATCACGATGTTGCTCTGCACCGTCGCGAGGTCGAGGCTGACCCCGCGCTGGCCGACGAGGCGCTCCGCCAGCAGCCGCGCGTTGGCGTGGTCTTCGACGAGCCGGTCGAGATTGTGGTCGAGCGCCCAGAGGCCGGCCGCCGCGAGAATGCCCGATTGGCGCATCGCGCCGCCAAACATGCGCCGTGCCCGCACGGCGCGAGAAATGTCCGCACGGCGGCCGGCGACGACGCTGCCCACCGGACAGCCGAGCCCCTTCGACAGGGCGACCGAGACGAGGTCGAAGGGAGCGGCGAGCTCGGCGAGGCTCCGCCCGGAGGCCGCGGCGGCGTTGAACAGCCGCGCCCCGTCGAGATAACTCGCCATCCCGAGTTCGCGGGCGGCATCGCAGATTGCGACGGCATCCTGCTGCGGGAACACGATCCCGCCGCCGCGATTGTGGGTGTTCTCGACCGCGGCCAGGGTCGTCGGCGGAAAGACGATATGGCCCGGCGGCTTGTAGGCCGCGTGCAAATCGGCCGCAGTGAACAGTCCGCCGCCGCCGACTACCGAGAACTGCACCCCGGAATTGGCCGCTCCCGCACCGCTTTCATGCCAGACGATGTGGGCCTCGTCGCCGACGACGACCTCGTCGCCCGGCCGGGTCAGGATCTTGAGGCCGATCTGGTTTGCCATCGTGCCGCTCGGCACAAAGAGGGCAGCCTCCTTGCCGAGCAGATCGGCGATGCGCTCTTGCAGCCGGTTGACCGACGGGTCCTCGCCATACTGGTCGTCGCCGACCGACGCCTCGGCCATCGCCCGCCGCATTCCGGGCGAAGGTGTGGTTACGGTGTCGGAACGCAGGTCGATGCGAGTCATCGGATGTCTCCCGTGTTGACCCCCATCAATTCGAGCACGGCGCGTCCGAGCAGGCCATAAGGGTTGACCAGGGTCTCGGGCAATTCGAAATGGTTGTAGTGCTCCCCGACTAGGAGGCGCACCTGCTTGTCGGCGGTTTCGACCGCGGCGGCGAATTCGCGGCTCTGCCGCTGGAATTCGGGGGTCTCGCACGTGCCGTAGGCGACGACGAGCGGCGCGTGCAGATGTTCGAGATGGCGGATCGGGCTCAGCGCTGCGACGGTATGGTCGTCGAACGCGACGTAGCGGCTGCGGGCCGAGAGCCGCACCGGGACCAGATCGTACATGCCGCTGATGCACAAGCCGCCTTTGAGGATGTCGGCCGGCAGGCCGAAATCCCGCCGCCAGTCGGTCGTCAGCGCCACGGCAGCGAGGTGCCCGCCCGAGGATTGGCCGCCGAGATAGAGCCGGCTCGGGTCGCCGTCGAAACGCGCGATATTCTCGTATGTCCAGGCGACGGCGCGGCGGACCTGCTCGGCGAGCACCATCAGGCTGCCGCCGGCATCCTGCACCCAGGCAAAATCGGGAACGAGATAATGCGCGCCGGCGGCGAGGAACATCTCGGCCGGCCCGGCGAAATCCTGCGACCGTCCGCTCCGCCAAGCGCCGCCGTGGATGAAGATGAAGACCGGTGCGCACTCGCGCCGAGTGCGGTAGATGTCGAGCCGCTCGATCTCGCCCGGTCCGTAGGCGACGCGCTCGGGCTCGCCGATCCGCCGGCGCGCCAATTCGCTGTCGCGGACCCGGCGCCTGATCAGCTGCTCGCGGTTCGCCGCATAGGCCGCCTGGTCATACGCCGCATCAAGCGCGGCCTGGTCGTAGTCGAGAAATACCGCCGGGCCTTTCTCGGACATCAAACCGCTTTGCCTGTGCAGGCTGCCGTTATCTGACTGCGGCCAGTCTCGTCCTCGCGGCTGCTGGCTGCTGTCGCTCACGATAGGCCAATGATTGCGATGCGCCTAATCATGATCGGCGCGGTGCCTACCGTCGACGACCTCCCCGAGGCCCTAACGTTAGCGCTCGAGCCGCACCCCATTCGGAAGCTCGATGTCGAGGATGTCGGCAGCGGCTCCCGCTCCGGGCTGGCCCAAGCCGTTTCCGTTTGCGGCCAGCTTGTTTGCCGCGATGAGATTCGCCGCAAGCTTGTTGGCCGCGAGCTTATTGGTGGCGTCTCCAGCCTGGGCCGCCGCGCCGGACCCAATGATCAGACCCGCGAGCACGAGGATTTTCGGTGCCTTCATCGTCTTTCTCCCACTTACCTGGAGCGGTTGAATAATAATATCGGTCCGTATTCGCCGGTTTGCGCTCGTGCTTCCGTGCACGCGTGCCGGCCAAGTCGTCCGCGAAGCCGTGGGCAGGTTTTCGCAAGTCGCGCGATCGTCACATGTTCTGGAACCCGAGTATGCGCAACGCAAACAGCTCCACCCGTGTTCCAAGCGGCCTCGAACCGCAAGCGGTCGCGACCTATCGTCCGGGAGGGCTGCTGGATCCCGATCGCGTCGTAGAGGTCAATCAGCATGGAGTCCTTGGTAGTCCCGCGATCGCCGCAATAATCGGCCCGCACCATTCGGACACAGGCTTGATGATAATCGGCCAAATTCACCCCGCCGGGCAAAATCTTCCATGGTTTGTAGCCGAAGCGCACACATTTGCCCAGGGCGCCGGCGGTGCAGGTCAGCGTGAAACCCGCGTCGGTCAAATGCCGCCCCTCGCGATCCCATTGGCCTCGCAGAGGAAACGCCCAGCGTTCGCCTTTTGCATCGCGCTCGCAGAGCGGCTGGGCGACGCCCGTTGCGGGGTCGAGCACCTCCATATCGTAGAGCAGGACATCCCCCTGCGGATCCGATGGGTCGGCTGTGATTTCTGCCAGCCGCACGTATCGGGGCTGAGCATCGGCGAGCAACGCCACCGAGATCGTTGCGCCCGCGAGCTCCTGTCCTTCCAGCACAGTACCGCCGGCGAGCCTGACGCGGAACGCCGTGCCGTAGATCTCTACGCTCTCGATTTTGTTATCAGGCAACGGCAACATAGCGGGTGCAAGGGTGCCACCCGCTATGGAAAGTAAGGCGCAAACCGGCAGTACTCGGCGCCAACGCAGCACCGATGCTCCCGAGGTTCCGTGAAGCCGGTTTTGACTATAGATCCTCCGCGCCATGGCGTCGACAATATGCGCCTTGTGCGACAACCTGAGGGGTGAGATGAAGCTCTACACCTATTACCGCTCGCAGGCGAGTTTCCGCGTGCGCATCGCGCTGAACCTGAAGGGGATCGCGCGCGAGGACAGCTTTCTGCACCTCGAAAAGGGCGACCAGTTCGCCGCGGAATACCGGACGATCAACCCGCAGATGGTGGTGCCGACCCTCTTCGACGGCGAGACCAAGCTGTTCCAGTCGCTGGCGATTCTCGAATATCTCGACGAGAAATACCCGGAGCCACCGCTGTTGCCGTCCGATCCACAGGGGCGGTCCTGGGTGCGCGGGATCGCCTTGATCAACGCCGCCGACTCGCATCCGCTGATCGTGCCGCGGGTCCGGCACTATCTGACCGACGTGCTCAACGTCAGCGAGGCGCAGAGGCTGGCCTGGATCCAGCATTGGCTCGGCGCCGGGTTGCAGGCGATCGAGGCCCTGCTCGCCGAGCATCCGGCGAGCGGCCGGTTCTGCCACGGCGAAAGGCCGACGATTGCAGACATTTGCCTCGTTACTCAGGTGACTCCGGCCAAGACCTTCAACTGCCCGCTCGACCCCTATACGCGGGTCATGCGCGTCTATGACACCTGCATGGCCATCCCGGCCTTCGCCGATGCCCACCCCTCGAAGCAGCCCGATGCCGAATGAGGACCCGAATTTTGCCGGATTTATATGCAGAATTTGACCGATCGGCTCTGGAGGATCTATGGCACGGCTCGTCGAGTTGGAAGAGAATTACAACCTCAAGAGGGTGCCCCGCTGTAGATTTGCAGTATATGGCAAGACTGTTAATCATCGACTTAACTGGTTGTTGTTGGCCGGCGGGCCCTCTCCCTTCCACTCCGCTTGCTTTAGCCGGCGTGCGCCGGTATAAGGCGCGCCCTCGATGCGGATGTTGACATGCCCAAGCTCAAGACGAAGAGCGGTGCCAAGAAGCGCTTCGGCCGTACCGCCACCGGCAAGATCAAGATGAACCACGGCCACAAGCGCCATCGGCTGATCAGCAAGCCCAAGCAGATGAAGCGCAAGGCCCGTGGCACGACGACCTTGCAGAAGGGCGACGCCAAGCTCGTCCTGACGTACATGCCCTATCTCAGAGGGTGAGACATGGCGCGCGTTAAACGCGGCGTGACGACCCACGCCCGCCACAAGAAAATCCTCGATCTCGCGAAGGGCTATCGCGGCCGCAGCTCGACCGCCTATCGGATTGCGATCGAGCGGGTCGAGAAGGGGCTGCAATACGCCTATCGCGATCGACGCAACCGCAAGCGCGACTTCCGCGGGTTGTGGATCCAGCGGATCAATGCCGGGGCGCGCGAGCACGGCCTGACCTATTCGCAATTCATGCACGGCATCAAGCTCGCCGGGCTCGATCTCGACCGCAAGGTGCTCTCCGACCTCGCAGTCCGCGAGCCCGAGGCGTTTCAGGCTATCGCGGCCACGGCGCGCTCGGCGCTCGAGGCAATGCCGGCAGCAGCCGACTGATGTCGATGCGCCTCGTTTCCGACCGATTTATCAGCGGGTGTGCTCGCTGAGGCCCCGCGCTCAGGCGTCCCGCACCATAGGGGGCCGTATCGACCGGCCCCTTTTTAATTTCGGCCCCTTTTATGTCGGAATAAGAAATGTCGGAGCTGCACCTGACTGACGATACTCTCGGTGAAATCGCCGCCGCTTCGTCGCCGGATGCGCTCGAAGCCGTCCGCATCAAGATACTCGGCCGCCGTGGCACGCTAACCCTGGCGATGCGGGAGCTCGGAGCCCTTGATCCCGATGAGCGGCGGCGAATCGGGGCCGAATTGAACACCGCAAAGGAGCGGATCACCGCCGCACTCGCCGAGGCGGCGGCGCGGCTCGGCCGCGCGGCACTCGCCGAGCGGATCGCCGGCGAGCGCGCCGACGTCACCCTACCGGTGGCGTTCTCCGAAGCCGGCCGAATCCACCCGATCAGTCAGACGATCGACGAGATCGTCGCGATCTTCGGCGAGATGGGCTTTGCCGTCGCCGAAGGGCCGCATATCGAGGAGGACTTCTACAACTTCACCGCGCTCAACATTCCGCCCGAGCACCCCGCGCGCCAGGAGCACGACACCTTCTACCTGCCGCCGCGGCCGGACGGTACCCGCCTCGTGCTGCGAACCCATACATCGCCGGTCCAGATCCGCACGATGCTGGCGCAACGGCCGCCGCTTCGGATCATCGTGCCGGGCCGGACCTTCCGCTGCGACCATGACGCAACGCATTCACCGATGTTCCATCAGGTCGAGGGATTAGTGGTCGACCGGACGACCCATATGGGGCACCTCAAGGGCTGCCTGGTCGAGTTCTGCCGCGCTTTTTTCGGCCTCGACGACCTCCCGGTCCGCTTCCGCCCGAGCTACTTCCCGTTCACCGAGCCCTCGGCCGAAGTCGATATCGGCTGCTCACGCAAGGGCGGCGAATTGAAGATCGGCACGGGCGGCGATTGGCTCGAAATCCTCGGCAGCGGCATGGTGCACCCGCAAGTACTGAAGAATTGCGGCATCGACCCGGCCGAGTATCAGGGCTTTGCCTTCGGCATGGGGATCGAGCGGGTGGCGATGCTCAAATACGGCATCCCTGATCTGCGCACCTTCTACGAGTTGGATCTGCGCTGGCTGCGGCATTACGGGTTCGTCCCACTCGACATCCCGTCCTTGGTGCGCGGGTCGCTGTCGTGAAGACGACGCTCGGTTGGCTCAAGGCCCATCTGGAGACCGATGCTGCGCCCGAGGCGATCGCCGAGCGGCTGATCATGCTCGGTCACGATGTCGAAGGGGTCGAAAACCGCGCCGAAAATCTCGAGCCCTTCACGGTGGCGTCGGTCATCTCAGCGGAACGGCATCCGAATGCCGACCGGCTGAGGGTCTGTGTCGTCGACACCGGAACGGCACAGGTCCAGGTCGTATGCGGCGCGCCCAACGCCCATACCGGCATGAAGGGCGTCTTCGCCCCTGCCGGCACCGTGATTCCGCGGACCGGCGCACTGTTGCGGGAGACCGTGATCCGCGGCGTCGCCTCGCGCGGCATGCTGTGCTCGGCCTACGAGCTGGGTCTCGGTGACGATCACGAGGGGATCATCGAGCTGCCCACGGACGCGCCGGTTGGCGCGCATTATGCGAGCTATGCCGGTCTCGGCGATACGATTTTCGACATCAAGGTGACGCCGAACCGCGCCGACTGTCTCGGCGTGCGTGGCATCGCACGCGACCTCGCGGCCTCGGGGCTCGGTCGGCTGAAGCCGCTCGAGGCGACCCCGGTGCCGGGCGGGTTTCGCTCTGCTGTCGGCGTCTTTATCGAAGACCACTCCGCCTGCCCGTTGTTTCTCGGACGGCATCTGCGCGGGGTCCGCAACAGGCCCAGCCCCGACTGGCTCTGCCGCTGGCTCGAAGCCATCGGGCTGCGGCCGATCTCGGCGTTGGTCGACATTACTAACTTCCTGACCTTCGATCTCAACCGGCCGCTCCATGTCTTTGATGCCGGCCGGGTCAAGGGCGACTTGACCGTGCGTTTCGCGCGACCTGGCGAGACACTGCTAGCGCTCAACGGCCAGGAATATGCCCTCGATGCGGAGATGACGGCGATCGCCGACGAGATTGGCGTGCAGAGCCTCGGCGGCGTCATTGGCGGTGAGGCGACCGGCTGCACCGAGGGGACGACCGAGGTCTTTATCGAGGCGGCTTTGTTCGACCCGGTGCGCACCGCGGCGACCGGCCGCAAGCTCAACATATCGAGCGATGCGCGCTATCGCTTCGAGCGTGGGCTCGATCCGGCCTTTGTCGGGGACGGGCTCGAGATCGCGACACGGCTGATGCTCGACCTCTGCGGCGGCGAGGCGTCAGAAATCGTGACCGCCGGCGCTGAGCCGGACTGGCGCCGCCGTTACATGCTGCGCGGCGAGCGTTCGGCAACTCTCGGCGGGCTGCACGTGCCGCAAGAGGAGAGTGCCGCGATCCTCACGGCGCTCGGCTTCGCGGTAGAGGGCCTCGCCGGTGGCGACCTCGTCACTGAGCCGCCCCCCTGGCGCGGCGACATCGAGGGCGAGGCCGATCTCGTCGAGGAAGTCCTCAGGGTCAAGGGTTACGACCGGATCCCAGCGGTACCGTTGGATCGCGATACGGCACTCTCGCGCCCGTCCCTGAACCCAGCACAGCGACGCGCCGAACTTGTCCGCCGCACCCTCGCCGCGCGCGGGTTCGTCGAAGTCAGTGACCTTCTCGTTTATCTCCGCGCGTGAGGCCGAATTGTTTGGCGGCGCCAAGGCGGAGTTGCGTCTGGTCAACCCAATCAGCGCCGATCTCGACGTGATGCGGCCATCGTTGTTGCCTGGGCTGGTATCGGCCGCGCGCGCGCAACGCCGATCGGGGATTTTCTGATGCTGCGCTGTTCGAGCTGGGCCCGCTCTACCGTGACGATACGCCCGAGGGCCAGGCGCTGGTGGCGGCGGGGCTGCGTGCCGGGCGGAATGGCCACAAGAATTGGCGCGGGCCTGCAAGCGAACCCGATCTTTACGACGCCAAGGCAGATGCGTTGGCTGCGCTCGCCGCGATGGGCGCTCCCGCCGACAACATTCAGGCCGTGGCCGATCCGCCGGCTTGGTACCATCCGGGACGGGCCGGCAGTTTGCGGCTCGGGCCGAAGGTGCTCGGCGCGTTTGGCGAGCTTCATCCGGCGGTTCTGGAAGCGCTCGATGCTCGGCCGCCGATCGCCGGCTTCGAGATCTTCCTCGACGCCGTGCCCGAGACGCGCGCCGCCCGCGCCAAGCCGCCACTTCACTTGTCAGTATTCCAGCCGATCGAGCGCGACTTTGCCTTTATCGTCGATCGCGATCTCTCGGCCGAGACCCTATTGCGTGCCGCCCGCGCCGTCGATCGCAAGCTCGTTACCGAGATCCGGCTTTTCGACTTATACGAGGGCGCGGGGCTGCCGGACGGGAAAAAGTCACTCGCCATCACCGTCGTGCTCCAGCCGCAGGAGCGCACCTTGACCGACGGCGAGATCGAGGGCTTCTCGAAGCGCCTGATCGCCGAGGTCGAACAGGCGACCGGCGGACAGCTGCGCGGCTGACGAATCCTGCGCCGGTCAACGGAACCTGCCGGGGGCGAATGGCGCGATGTCGATCGCGGGCGGACGCCCGGCGACTAGGTCGGCGACGACTTTCCCGGTCATCGGCGCAGCGGTCATCCCGACATGGCCGTGGCCAAAGGCATAGATCACGTCTGGGGTCGGGCTCGACGGAGCCAGCACCGGTAGGGAATCCGGCAGGCTCGGGCGGTGGCCCATCCATACCGAGATCCGCTCTTCGGGGTGCGAGGAGGCGAGGCCGGGCAACATCCTGCGCCCCTGCTCAAGCAGAATGCGGGCACGGCGCCAATCCGGGGGTGCCGCAAGGCCGGAGAGCTCGACGGTGCCGGCAAAGCGCAGCCCCGTATCCATCGGCGTAGCGACGAACTTGCCGTCGGCATCGGCGGTCGGGATCCGCGGCATTGCTTCCGGATCCGATATCATCAGGTGGTAGCCGCGCTCGGTCTCGAGCGGCACCTTGTCGCCGAGAGCTGCCGCGAGCGGCTTCGAATAGGCGCCGGCACAGACGATCGCGACGTCGGCCGGGAGATTGCCGCTGTCGGTTTCAATCGCCTCGAGCCGCACACCGTCCAGGCGGAACCCGTGGGCCCGTGCCCGTACGAGTTCGCCTCCCGAGCGCAGGAAGTGCTCGAGTAGGCGCTGCACGAGCCCAAGCGGGTTCGAGATGTGCCCGTTCTCGCGCACCAGCAGCCCGCGGATATATTCGCGCGACAATGCCGGCTCGAGCTGGCGCAGCTCGTCGGCGTCGAATTCGTCGATCTCGACCCCGTTTTCACGCCGCAACGCCCAGGCGAGGCGATCCTTTGCGAGACTTTCGGTGGAGCGGTAGACGTAGAGATGGCCCAGCCGATGGACGAGATCCTCAGCACCGGCCGCGCTGACCAGCGGCTTCAGGGCGTCGAGGGTCGGGCCGACCAGCGGGCGCAAGGCCCGCGCCTGGGCGCGCACCTTTTCCGGCGTCCCCGAACGGATAAAGCGGACAAGCCACGGAGCGATCGCCGGAAGATAGCTCCAGCGCAGCGACAACGGACCGAGCGGGTCGAGGAGCCACTGCGGCACATTGTGGATCACCCCGGGCATCGACACGGGTGTCACCGACGAGCCGTTCAAACAGCCGGCATTGCCGAAGGAGGCGCCCCGACCCGGTTCTCCCGCCTCGATCAGAAAGACGCTGTGCCCATCGCGCTGCAGCCAGCCCGCCGTGCACACCCCGACCATCCCGGCGCCGATCACTGCGACCCGCTTTGCTCCGATCGCCGGCATCCTCTCCCCTTTCCGAGCCGCGGGCATCTTATCGTCGCCGACGCGCGGAAGGGAACCGGCAGCGATTGCCGGACGGCCCGGCACCATTGGCAAGAGTGCTCCTGTTCTCTTGGCGTTTTTTGCTGAGCCCCAGAGGAGTAATAGAGCCAACGAGTGGAGACGGGAAAGAATAGGGAGAGTTATGAGTAGCTTCGGCGGCGGAAGTCTCCATGCTATCTCAGGCTCATACCGTCTTCGAGGGCAAACCGCTCAGGACGTCGGAGATGGCGCCGGTGAGCCCGCTCCCGGACAAGTCCGATTTCGACAAGATGCGCGCTGCGCGCCGAAGTCGCTGCCGCTCTGCCGACGTAAGGATCGCCGAGGTCAACACGATAGCGGGAACGGCATCGAGGCTTGCCTTGCCGCTGATCCGGTCGAGCAGCTCGAAACCGGTCATTTCGGGGATCTTGAGGTCGAGGAGCAGGACATCCGGCGGCTCGTTCAGGAGCTGCGCCCAGCCCTCGTTTCCGGTCGTAGCCTCGCGCACATCGTAAACACCGCGCGGCAACAATTGGCGGACCAGGTATCGTGTCACTTCTTCGTCATCGACCAACAGCACCCGGGTCACCGATCGGTTGCCGGTGAGCGGATCGAGAATATCTAGCAGCCGCTCGCGATCGATCGGCTTCCGTAGGTAGGCGTCAGCACCGAGATGAAGCGCCTTGCGCTCCTCGCCGGTCGAAGAAGTGACGACGATCGGGATGTTAGCGGTCGCTTTCCCCTCCCGCAGGCCCAGTAGCAATCGCCAAGACTCGTCGCCAGCCAGCACAACGTCGAGCAAAACGGAAGCCGGCTGCACGCGCTCGAACGCACGCTTAGCAGTGGCGACGGTACGCGCGACGATGGGCTGATAACGGGTACCTCTGAGAAGCCGCTGTATCGCGAAGACGTCAGCGAGATCGTCGTCGACAAGCAAAACTGGGATGCTGCTTGGATCAACGGCCCAGTCCTCCTCTCCCACTTCGACAACCTCGGCGGCGCGATATACTCGCGGAATGGTCACGGAGAAGACCGAACCCTCCCCGGGGGCACTCTGGACCGCGATAGTACCGTCGAGCAGTTCCGCCAACCTTTTCGACAGCGGCAGGCCCAATCCGGTGCCCTTGACGCGCGACTGCATCGGATGCGTAACTTGGCCGAACTCCTCGAAAATGAGACCGAGGTCCTGTTCGGCGATGCCGATGCCGGTATCGCGGACGTGAAATGTGACGGTGTCGGCATCCGGATCCGCGGTGCCCCAGATGCGCACCTCTCCTCTTTCGGTGAACTTGATCGCGTTCGACAGGAGGTTGCGCAGGATCTGCGACACCTTGCCCTCGTCGGTGTAGAGCGTCGGCAAGTCCACCGCGTCCTCGAAGATCAACGCGACCGCATCACCGACGAGCAGCGGCCGCAACATCCCGCGAAGCGCGCCGAACAAGTCCTCCGCCGAGAACTCGACCGGTGTCACCACCGTCTTGCCGGCCTCCACCTTGGCGAGGTCGAGCAAGTCGTTGACCAGCTCCGTCAGGCTCTCTGCCGCCTTCCGGATAAACTGCACCTGTTTTTCCTGCTCCGGCGTCAGATCGCCGTCGGTGCGGGCGAGCAGAAGCCGCGACAGGGCAAGGACCGAGTTCAGCGGCGTACGAAACTCGTGACTCATGTTCGAGAGGAATTTCGACTTCAGTTCGTCGGCGCGACGGAGATGATCGGCCCGCTCGTCGAGCTCGGCATAGAGCGCGACCACACCGCGGTTGGTGTCTTGCAGTTCCTGATTGAGCTGAGCGAGCGCCTCCTGCCTGTCCTGGAGCTGATGGAGTTGCGCTAACATTTCCTGGTTCTGGCGCCTGATCTCGTCGACCGGATCAGCTGGCTCGTCCGCAGCCAGCGCCTGGCCGATACGCGTCAGCATCGCCAGGTTTACGGCAGTCCCACGAGCCGGCAGTGACTTCGCGACGCGCACGGTCGTGCCCAGACCGGGCGGCGACTCGATGTGAAAAGCGTCCATTAGTCGGCGCGCGCCGCGCAGGCCGACACCCAACCCCTTCTCGGCAGGTTGACTTCCCGATAACACCGCATCGAGGTCGGCAATGCCCGGCCCCTTGTCGCTGATAATGATTTCCAACGCGGGCATCGCGGCGTCGTCCCTGATGCGGAATTCGGCTCGGCCGCCGCCGGCATATTCGAAGGCGTTTCGCGCCAGCTCGGAGACGGCAGTTGTGATGCGCGTCTGATCTTGGCGCTCGAAGCCCAGGAGTTCGGCGAGCCGGCGCGTCCGCTTGCGGACGAGCACGATGTCGGGCTCGCGCTCGAGCGCCAAGAGGAGAAGGCGGGTATTCACGTCGCGGCTCGCATGGCGACGACCGTGGCATCGTCGCGGCCCCGCCTGTGATGCCGGAAGAGCATGCCAGCGACGAGAGAGGGATGGCTCGCGGCAAGGCCAGGATAGTCCCCGATCTCCCATCGCCCCGAAAGACCGTCGGAATGCAGGATCACCAGAGGCTTGCCACGAAAGGGATAGGTGAACTCGCGAATGCGCGGCGCCACGTGCCCGGCCGTGCCGTTGTAAGAGGCCATCCGGCGAGCCTCGCCCCCGCTTGCCAGTACGGCGCCGATATTGCCGACGCCGACAAAGCGTACCACCTGCGCGCCTCTATCGATGCGCATGACCGCCAGTGCGGCACCCCGCGTTGGCGTTAGCGCGCGATGGATCGCCTCGACCAGCGGGACACATTCCTTGTCAGTGTTGGCGAGAAATGCGTGCGCCGCGATTTGGGCGGCGTGCGCCGCATGGACCCCATGGCCGGAACCATCGACAAGCAGCAGGGTGGCTCCCCTCACACCGTTTTCGGTGATCCAGCCATCGCCGCAGACGCCCTCGCCGGGATAAGTGTCGATGACGACACCGATCTCGGGGGCAAGACTGCGAACCGCGCTCGCAGTGAGAAAGCGGGCCATCACCGCCGTACCGATACCGGGTCGCGAATAAATCGCATGGCTGTCGGAAATCCGTGCGACAGCCCCTAATCCCGTACCAGGGCTGCCTGCCGATGAAAAGCCATCGACCAGGCAACGTGCGACATCGGCCATGCCTGGTCCCTTGTCTAGCGCGAGCAGCTCGATGCCCGATCCATCCGCATCGGCGAACTCGTTGATAACGACTAAGCCTTCGCCGGCATGTTTTAAAAGGTTGGTCGCCAACTCCGTCGCGACAACGGCGATCCGCGCCTCGGCATCTTGTGCAAGACCTTTCCGGCGCGCCAGCCCCACCGCCGCTCGTCGTGCCTCGCCAACTTCACTCGCATCCCGGATTGAATTGACAACCGTCATCTCACCGCTTCCAACGCGCGAGCGTGACGGTCGTCCCCTTGCATGGTGAAGATTTGATTGAGAATTCATTCGACAGGCGCTTGGCGCCGCTAAGCCCAAGCCCGAGACCGCCACCGGTCGTGTAGCCGTCAGTCATCGCCGCCTTGATATCGGCTATACCCGGCCCATTGTCGGAGAAGGTGAGCTGTACCCCACGGCGTGCGCCCTCACGTACGATCTCAATGCGCAAAGTGCCGCCGCCGCCGTAATCGACGGTGTTGCGGGCGATTTCGCTCGCCGCGGTGACGAGCTTTGTCTGGTCGACAATCCCGAAGCCTGCCTCGATTCCCCGAGCCCGAACAGCCTGCCGCACCCGGACAACATCGTCCGAGGTGCGCACCGCGATAGTCTCATCCTTCTCGACGACCAAGCGCGCCCCCCGGATCATCGATCGCCTTGCGGATCAAGGAGAGCCCCTTGTCGACGTTAAGCGCGGCCCGCACGCCCGTTAGTGAAAGCCCGAGCTCGACGAGGGTTATCGCGACGGCGGGCCGCATGCCGACGACCACGGTGACGGCGTCGAGCACCCGCGACATCGCGGCTATGTTGTTGAGCATGCGGCCGATGAACGAGTTGACCATCTCGAGGGCAGATATATCGATCATCACGCCGCGCGCCCGGTCGGCGACGATCCGGTTGGTTAGGTCATCTTGCAGTTCCATCGCCAAGCGGTCGTGCATGTCCACCTGGATCGAGACGAGGAGACAGTCTCCGATCTTGAGTACCGGTATCTCCGCCATGCGGATTAGATCTCCCGCCGCTCTGGCGCACGTTCGACGACCGCTTTTCCGAGCCGGCGGAGCGCCAAGGCGAAAGCGTCAGCCATCGTCGCCTTGGAAACGACACCGAGCTCCAGCCCGAGATGGACGATGGTTTGCGCGATCTGCGGCCGAATGCCGCTGATGATGCAGTCGGCCCCCATCAGGCGGGCGGCCGCCACGGTTTTGATCAGGTGTTGCGCCACCAATGTATCGACCGTCGGGACACCGGTGATGTCGATGATGGCGATCTCGGCGCCCGAGATGACGATCTCTTCGAGCAGGCTTTCCATGACGGTCTGGGTGCGTGCGCTGTCGAGCGTGCCGATCAATGGCAGGGCGAGCACGCCCTCCCACAATCGCACGACGGGTGTGGACAGCTCGAGCAGCTCCTGCTGCTGGCGTCGGATGATGTCTTCGCGGCTCTTTTGGAAAGCTTCTACGGCGTAGAGTCCGAGCTTGTCGAGGAGCAGTGTTGCAGTCCATATCTCATGCGAGAGCCGGTCCGCATCCTTGTCGATTTTTTGTCGCAACAATGCGAAGAGCGACTCCTTGAGGGAAAATACGAAGGTGGCTGTCTCTGCCGGCGTGAGCCCGAGCGCCGCTCGTGCGCGGGAGACATCCTCGAGCACCGTACGGCTCTGATCCCATGCCGGCGCGGTAATATTCTCGAACTGCCCCGTCGCTGCCCCGGCGCTCAAGGCGGCGAGCAGGCGACGAGAGGTCTCGGTGAGCTCCGTCTCGCTCATCTGGCCGCTGCGCAGCGCGCCTGATTTTTTTTGGGAATCCGTCCAATCGCGCAACAGGGTCTGCTGATTTTCTTTCAGCAGTTGAGGAATGATCGTTGCGTATTCTTCGGCCATGCTTCCCCTTAGCGTTTTTCAGAATTAGCGTAATGGGATGCGTCCGCGTCCGCCATCACTCTCTCCCCCATTTCGTCGGGCGGAAGAGTTCACCGGTCGGCTATGCGCCGTTGTCTCCCGGGTGGCGAGCCGCTAAGATATGAACATGAAATCCTAGACTGGCCGCAACGTCCTCGCAGACGAGTCTCCACCAGCCCCCCGTCGCGACGGCGAGGATCCTCGTAGTCGACGACGATGTCGTTTTCGGCGACGCCGCCGCGAGAACGTTGCGCGCCGCTGGTTTCGAGGTGGTTATCGCGCCTGATTACCGTCTCGCGCTCGAAGAACTCGAGAGCAGCTTGCCGATCGATCTGCTGATCACGGACATCGTCATGCCGGAGCGTGTCAACGGCATCGCGTTGTCTCGTATGGCGCGTATGCGTCGACCGGACATCAAAGTCATCTATCTCACCGCCTATGATATCCCAGGGGTTGAGGACGAGTTCGATCGGTTCTGTCCTGCGCAAGCCGATTGACGATACCTGCCTCCTCGATGAGGTGAGGCGCGTTCTTGCCAGAGTCTGACGTCCCCGCCGGGAGCATTCAGATGGTTCACTACATGCCACCTGATTGCAGGCGTGGGATGCTGCGACTTGTGGTTGTCCGTCTCATGACGGACCCGCTGCACCTGCACCGGGTCTGCAGCGGGAGTTCCTCTTTAGGTTGAAGGCTCGAATTCGGTCAAACCGCTCCTCCGGAAACGGCCGCCCGCGCACCTCACTCATCGCATCAACCAAATGCGCCTCCCTTGCGTTAGTGTCACCGTCAGGTGCCGCGGCTGGCGTGGTTATATTATGCCAATTGGGCAATTTTATGGATGCTGAAGCGGCAATCTACCGGGAAACGACAGCTGGAACTCTGGGGATCGGATCGCGAGAATTAATGAACGATATAAGTCGGGAGCCCCTGTGTCTTAAGGGCAGCCGACGGTGGGCGAGCGTCGCTTCCAGCCCGTCTCTGGATTTGCTACCCCTGCTCGACCGTATATTACGGTGATGGCGTCATGACCGGGCGCGCAAGATGCGCCGCAATCTTTCTGCAAGTTGAGCACGTCGGAATGGCTTCTTCAGTAGATCGCCTTCAGTTCTCAGCGCGACCCGGCCCGGCTCGGCATAACCGGTCACGAACAGTGTCGGCACACCCGGGACCAATTCTCTGGCCCTAGCCACAAACTCGTCGCCGTACATGTTTGGCATAGCCAAATCGACGATCAACAGGTCGAACTGGCGGTCCCGTTCCAGAAGCTCAAGCGCGTCCTGACCGCTAGCCGCCTCGATAGCATCATGACCAAATGTTCGAAGCAGGATCCCTGTGATGGTGCGGACCGCGCTATTGTCATCGACCACCAGAATTCGAGACGGCGGTCCGGCATTCTCTTGGCTTTGGCGATCTGGTGGTTCGGCGACGTCCGACTGACGCGGGGCGCGCGGCAGATAAATCCGACACGTAGTTCCTGTGCCGATCTCGCTGTCAATCGTGGCAGTCCCGCCGGACTGCTTAGCAAACCCGTAAACCATGCTCAGTCCAAGCCCGGTGCCCTTGCGCACTTCCTTCGTGGTGAAGAAAGGTTCAAAGGCGCGAGTGCGAACCTCCTCGCTCATGCCGGTTCCGGTATCGGCCACAGAGATCATTACGTAGTCACCAGCATCGATGCCGAGAAGCCGGCTGCGATACCCCCCAGCGACGTTTTTGGTTGTGATCGTCAATTTTCCACCCGCCAACATGGCATCGCGCGCATTGATCGCAAGGTTGAGAATGGCGAGTTCCAACTGACCCAGTTCGGTCATTGCCCACCAGGCATCTTTGTCCAGAGCTGTCTTGATCTCGATCGTAGGCCCAATCGTCCGAGGTAGCATCTCGCAGAGATCGGACATGACTTGGTTGACATCCACAGGCTCCGTAGTCAGCGCCTGGTGGCGCGAAAAAACGAGAAGCTGGTTTGTCAGCTGCGCACTGCGCTCGGCGGCGCGTATCGCGTCCGCCAAATATTTAAGAACGCGCTCGTCTTTAATATGAGGTTGAGCCAATTCGAGGTTCGGGATAATCGTTGCGAGCAGGTTATTGAAGTCATGAGCGATCCCGTTGGTGAGTTGGCCAACGGCCTCCATCTTTTGCGACTGACGGAGCTGCTCGTCGATCGCGCGGCGCTCCGTCATGTCGCGTGTGATCTTGGCGTACCCGATCAAGGCGCCGTCATCGTCGTGCACGGCATCGATGACCACGCTGGCCCAGAACCGCGAACCGTCCTTGCGTATGCGCCAGCCCTCCGCCTCGAATCGACCCTCCTTGTTGGCAATCATCAACGCCCGCCCCGGCAACTCCTTTTGCCGGTCCTCGGGGCTGTAGAACACCGAAAAGTGCTGACCAATAATCTCGTCTGCCCGATAGCCCTTGATTCGCTCAGCCCCGGCATTCCAGTTGCTGATAACGCCTGCCGTATCCAGCATGTAAATGGCGTAGTCCGTAACCCCGTCGACGAACAGCCTGAAACGGCGTTCGCTCTCACGAAGCCGTGTCGAGGCCTCGGTCAGCTGTCGGGTTCTTTCCTCGACACGCCGCTCGAGAGTTTCGTTGAGCCCACTTCGCACCGCCTCGGTTTCCTTGAAAGCGGTGAGGTCGGCCAACATGTTCACGGCTCCGACGAGTTGACCCGAATTATCATGGATCGGCGTCGGATAGGCCATAAACGGAATGCGCGTTCCGTCGGGCCGCTCGGCAATCGCTTCCTCGCCCCGGATCGGTCGGTCTTCCTTCAGAGTCCTGGCCATCGGGCATTCTTCGTGCGCCATCGGCCGACCATCGGGCCAATAGAGGCGCCACGTGACGCACCATTGATCGCTACCCAGTTCGGGTGTACGACCGGAGAACTCCACAGCGGCCCGATTGAAAAACGTGATTCGGCCGCTTGCATCGGTTGTGTAGATGGCCGCGGGCAGGGCGTCGAGCAGCTCGTGCCACTGCCGGTCGCAGAAGGCCGGCGATGGCGCGGTCCCCTGCTTTAGACCGATCGTCTGCTCCGCTTGCTTATCCCTCGAGCGGACCAAGTGTCGGTTGTTCGCCCGGGTCATCTCCCGCCTCCAACTGTTGATCACCTTTATCCCTATCAAAATTCAGGAGGACAAGATGTTCGAGACTGAGTACACGGTCATGCCTGAGCAGTCTCCAAACCTCGACCGTGCGCTTCGGCTCGAAAACCGCGGCCATCCCTGCGAGTGGCAAATATTGTGACCATCAGGCGCGACCTCCTCGAGCTGAACCAAGACTGCGAGTGCTCGCAGGCTCAACGGTAGCCTAAGGTCTTGGTTCCAAACGCACCGATGCTCAGCGCTTAGGGGTAGGAAATGATAAATTTCAGCCTACGCGCCCGCGCGACGAGTTGCGATACCTTGCCGAGGAAGCAATCCCAATGGCGCCCTCAACTTGCCGAAGCCGGCGATCGCGATCAGTCCAAGGCTGAGAGGGAGAAGATGCGCGTCGCCGAGAACGACGAGATTAAGTGCGATCCGGCGCTGACCAAGGCGGTCGCGCTTGGGCATCAATCAATGGTTTGCGGAGCTGGCTACCGCTCGGGCCCGATCGCTGCACGAGGTGGCCACTCTCGAAAGCATCAGCCGGCACGATGCTCGTAGTCTGCTCAGCCTCGCTCTTCTGAGCCACCCCTGGTCGAGGCGATTTTTGCAGGGTCGCTCGCCAACCCATCGGGCAGAGCACGACGCGGCTGACCGAATTGGATCCGCCGTTCGACTGGAGCGACCAGCGGCGACTGCTCGCCGGTAACAGTAATAACTGGGCAGGCGTCGTGGGTCCGGCATCGACCGCGGCCCGCGTGGCAGTTGCCGAAGGGCGCTCTCCCCCGGTGGGACTGGATCAATCGCCGACAGAGAAACACAGTCAGCGAGAGCCACATCTTGGCTGGTTCGTCGGGTTCTCCCGTCCCCATTCGCCCGCATCGGGGCACAAAGCGGCGCTTTGCAGCTCCCATCGCGAAATTGACGGTGCAGAGAAGGCCTCGCTGGCGGAGAGGGAGGGATTCGAACCCTCGGTCCCCCGCAAGAGGGACAACGGTTTTCGAGACCGCCCCGTTCGACCGCTCCGGCACCTCTCCGTATAAACGGCGACAATGACTTAACATGGCCCCGCTCGGAACATCAAGAGAACGAGATCGGAAATTGGCACCCAATTGGCACCCGAGCCCCTCACGCGCCCGGTTTGGTGCTCTTCCCCATCGCCGCAACTGTGTGATTGCCGACGGACAGAAGTGGCGTGCCGCCGCTGTAACCGAGCTGGCCGCGGTCGGCCTCTCGATTTCGACCTCGTATGAAGAGCTCTCCCTAAAAGATCTGCAATCGCGGTTGTCTTGGGGCGATCGTGGAACTCGGAATATAGACAGGTGACCAACATTGAGGACGACAGTGGCGAATTTGAACTCCTTATCCGTGAGTAAGTTTGAGGTGGACCCCGAAAACGAGACAATTGGCTAAGGTGGAGCCCTGCCCCTAGGAAGCGCCGATGGCGCGGGAGCAGGACATGAAGCAGACACGCAAGAAGCACGGGGCGGCGTTCAAGGCGAAGGTGGCGCTGGCGGCGATCAAAGGCGACCGGACCGTCGCCGAGTTGGCGAGCGCGTACGGGGTTCACCCGAACCAGATCTACGCCTGGAAGAAGCAGCTGCTGGACGGAGCGACGAGGGTTTTCGAAGGCGGCGGCGCAGCAGCGGAGGATACGGCCAGCGCAGCGCAGGTTGATGTTCTGTACCGGCAGATTGGCCAGCTGAAGGTCGAAAACGATTTTTTGTCACGAAAGCTCGGCAAATGAGCCGGGCGGAACGGCGCGGTCTGGTCGAGCGCGAGGCTTCGGCGCTGCCGGTATCGCGCCAATGCCAACTGTTGGCGGTCTCCCGCGCTTCGGTCTACCGCCAGCCGGCCGAGATCAGCGAGGAAGACTGCACGATCATGGCGCTGATCGATCGGCAGTACTTGGCGCGGCCGTATTACGGCTCGCGGCGGATGGCAGCATGGCTGGCGACCCAAGGCCATGTCGTCAATCGCAAACGGGTCCAGCGCCTGATGCGGCTCGCCGGCTTGGTGGCGATCTACCAGCGACCGAACACGAGCAAGCCGGCGGTGGCTCACAAGATCTACCCCTACCTGCTGGGTGGGCTCTCAATCGAGCGGGTCAATCAGGTCTGGTGCGCGGACGTCACCTACATCCCGATGGCCAAGGGCTTCCTCTACCTGGTGGTGATCATGGACTGGGTGAGCCGTGCCGTGCTGGCGTGGCGGCTGTCGAACACGCTCGGCGCGGAGTTCTGTGTCGAGGCACTCGAGGAAGCGCTCTCCCAATACGGCAGGCCGGAGATCTTCAATACCGACCAGGGCCGGCCCCAGCGAAGGCTGGGGGCAGCCAGTTCACCAGCGACGATTTCACCGACACCCTGAAGCGCCACGCGATCACCATCAGCATGGATGGCAAGGGCCGCTACATGGACAACATCTTCGTCGAGCGGCTGTGGCGCAGCCTCAAATACGAGGAGGTCTACCTCAACGCCTATGCCAGTGTCGCCGAGGCCAAGGCGGGCATCGGCTCCTGGCTCGGCTTTTATAACGAGGAGCGCCAACACCAGAGCCTGGGCTATCGCACGCCGCGTCAGGCCTACGAAGCAGAATGCCGGTGGATATGTGGACGATCGGCTTCGCCGACCGGCGGCGCCTTCGCCCACATCCCCACCGGCACAACCGCCAACCACAGGATTGATATTGACGAGGGGGAAGGTAGAAGCAATGTCATGAGCGTCGCGCAAAGCGCGATCGGAAGCCGGTACTGAAATCGGCCGGGCTACACCTTAGAAAACGGCCCCGGCTGTCTCACGATCGGGGTCCACCTCAGTTGTCTGCCGCCGGCGACATCGTTCAGCTGTTGCTCCCCCTAGAGGAATTTCTGACCAAGCGGCATCCGAATGGCGCCGATCAAGCAACAATCATAAATGCTGGGTTCTGCGGGAGTACGCTTCCAATGCCGTGGATCGCGGCGACGTTGAAATGCGCGAGGACTGGTCATTTGTGTGGGTTGGCGGCGCAACCACCGAGCCGCTGGCCGACGAAAAAGGGCGCGAACGCTGTTTCACCGACGCCAAGTACAACGACCATCGATGCGGTGGGGATCGCCGATGATCCAGTAATCGCTTTGCCGGCAATTACCTCGGCTAAGCTGCCAGCTTATTACGCTACGGCGAAAGCCGCCTTGAGCGAGTGCACGGCCATCGATGAATGCCAAACTTGGCCGGACAAAGCAGAAGCCTTGGCAAGCTATGCGAGGTAGGCCAAAGACGACGAACTCCTAAAGATGGCGGATCGCATCCAGGCGCGGGCGGTGAGGCGATACGGCGAACTCTTGCAGAGAATCAAGGATGGTCGTGGAGCGAACCAAAACATTAAGCCGAACTTTGCCGTGTTTTGACGGCAAGCCATTGGGATAATTCGCGGCGGATGGCATCGGTCTGTCTACGCGGTGAGGGTGACGCCGAGTAGATCGAGGGCGCGGTGTTGGGTGGGGGTGGGGGTGGCGAGGACGGCGGTGAGGTGGTCATGCCCGAGGCGCACGACATTGCGGGTAAGCGTGGCGAGATCGCCGAGCAGGGTGTGGAAGCTGTGCACCGGGAGCGGTTCGCCCTCTGCGGGGTCGGTGCGTTTGCGGGCGGCCTTGCGTTGCGCCGCCGGCGAGGGTTCGGCCTTGGCCACCGGTGAGGTGCGCTGCGCCTCGCGCGCGGCCGGGTCGGGCTCATCGAACAGCATCGGGGCGAGGCTCTGGCGCATGTGCCACTGCAGATAATAGGCCAGCATGCACAGCAAGACGTGGGCGCGCACCCGCGGTGCGGTCCAATGGAACACCGGACGCAGCTCGAGATCGACGGTCTTCAGCGAGCGGAAGGCGCGCTCGACGCCGCTGAGGCTTTTGTAAGCGCGCACCGTGGCGTGGGCCGTCAGCCCACGGGCTTGTCCCGTGGGGGCATCGGACTGTGCGGCCGGCAGATTGGTACGGATCACAGAGATGCCGTCGAGCGCGGCCTCGGCGGCGATGGTGAGGGGGTTTTGGGCGAAGCTGAACGTATCGTCGGTGATGCGGATCTGGAAATGCTTGGCCATGTGGCGCCGTCCCAGCACTGCACCGACGGCCTGGCCGATCGCCGCAGCGCCGTGCAGCGGACTGCGCGCCCGCTGCACGCGCCCCACAATGAGCGCGAGTTCCTTCTCGGTGGCGGCTAACAGCTCGGCGCGTTTGCGAGCGCGCTCTTCGGCCAGCAACGGGTTCTTACAGACCACCAGGCGTTCGCCGGGATAGTCGGGGCTGGTGATCTCGTGGGCCTTCAGCCCACGGGCTTGACCCGTGGGCATGTCGCGATCATCGAACAGCGAGGGCTGCAACGGCCCGCCCGCGGCGGCGAGCTGCTTGATTGCCGGAGCGCGCAGCGCGGTGATCCAATCCAGACCAGCCGGACGCAATGTCTGCTCTATCCGCGCGCTGGTCAGCACGCCGCGGTCGCCGACCATCACCACGCGCTGCAGCTTGAAGCGCTGCTTTAGCTTATCGATCTGTGCCGCCAGCGTCACCGGATCGGCGGTGTTGCCCCCGGCCTGCGCCGGGGCAGGCCCCGACACCTCGACCGCGACCGGGCAGCCGTCGGCCGCGCACATCAGGCCAATGACAATCTGCGGCCGGTCGCCACGGTGATCGCGACTGTAGCCATGCTGCGCCAGTTCACAGCAGCGTCCTTCGAGATAGGTCGAGGTTACGTCGTAGAGCAGCAGCGCGCCGTCCTTCAGGTGGCGACGGGCCAGCTGGGCTTCGATAAACCGCTGCTCGCGGCCCAGCCAGTCGAGCGCGGCATAAACCTCCTTGGCGGCAACCTTGCCGAGCCCCAGCATCTCGCCCAGCGAATGGCTGGCAGTGGCGGGGTCCAGCATCCGCGCGGTCGCCAGCTTGGCCGCCGGCTCGAGCAGCCGAGCGACGATCAGGGCCAGTGCCAAATCCCGCCGGCGTTGCGGCGCCCGGCGCGGCAGCACCGTGTCGAGCGCGATGCGGCGCGCCGTACCCAGCGCGGCGAGCACATGGCCGTGCGGCAATGCGCGGACGATTTCTACCGCCTCGGCGGCAGGCAGCAGTGGGTCGCCGCGCAGCACGGCGCGGAGTTGCTCGATGCGCTCGGCGGGCCAGCGCGACAGGTTGGCAAGGGTTCGGTTCTTGGTCTTGCCGGCCTCGCGGTAGCTCTCCCGCAGCAGGATAGCCGGCGGTGAGCCTCGGTTCGGGACGACAGCCACATACATGCGGTGACCGAAGCGTAATCGGCGTCAGTAGTCAATCAAAATCTGCCACCTTACATGACTGCCTGCCATCCAATATCATTTATTTTCTGTGGCTTAACTCAAAATCTGGCCAAAGTTCGGATTAAGGAGGGGGACCACACAAAGACGCGGCGGCGGAGGCCGGTCTGTCTGAGCATCGGCGCAAGACCGCACTGCGCGTCGCGAACCTCCCGGCAAAGGATTTCGATACCGCGGTCGAAAGTGATTCCCCGCCGACTGTTACGGCTTTGGCCGAAGAAGGAAAGAAAACGGCGACAACGAGCGCCCGGCGGGCGGGTCGTGCTGCAAGCCCCAGTGGCAAGCGTCTTGACACTTTTCTGGCGAAGATGCGAGACCTAACCGCAGAGAAGCGCTTGACAATATGGAGGCTGGTGGTCGAGCAGTGGGCCGCTGAGATCAGGCTGGCGCTCGAGAACCGATCGCCCGCTTGCTAAGGAAAGGTGGTTGCTTGCCGATCACGACCAGGGCGAGCCGCCATTCCTGAGTGCCTGCGCTTATGACCGGAGAAGCGCCGGCGGTCGTCGATACCGTAGTGCCCGCGTACCGGTGCGGCCCGCTGCCCGATATGGGTCGGTGGTCCTGCGTTGCGGACATTAATCGCCATTGCTGCGCATGCCGATAGCGAGGACCACGCCAGTGTTAGCATGTCGCGCCTCGCCGAGTTAACCGGCATCAATCGGGGCTATGTCAGCTGGCGATCGAAGGTCTGGTCGACGGTTTGCCACCGATCGACTATTTGACCAGCGGCGAGCAGCCTAAGCTCGACATGGCAGCAGTTGCGGCCAGGGTAAGAGCAATTGATTGGCATTTTGCCCAGGCACATTCCGTCGCGCAGGATATCAGAGAAAGCCGCACTCCCCCCGCAAGCGGACTCGCGGGCCCGTTGTTAGCGCCGCTGTAATTCTGACCCAGGTCGCCGACTGAAAGCTGACCCACTGGCTAGGCTGGTTCCCTCGATGTGGAGGGGGCCGGATGGTGGGAGTGGAGGCGGCATTGGAGATCCGGGTATTGCATCGGCACGGCAAGAGCATCCGCGAGATCGCGCGGGAAACGGGGGTCGCACGCAACACGGTGCGGCGCTATCTGCGCGACGAGGAAGCGGCACGCTACAAGCCGCGTCCGCCTCGGTCGGCCAAGCTCGACCCGTTCAAGGCCTATGTCGCGGAGCGGTTGGGCTCGGCGGCGCCGGAGTGGATACCAGCGAGTGTGCTGCTAATGGAGCTGCGCGAGCACGGCTATTCCGGCGGTTACACGATGCTGAAGCTGTTCGTCGCGTCGCTGCGGCCGCAACAGGCGGTCGAGCCAGTGATCCGATTCGAGACGGGCCCAGGCGAGCAGATGCAGGTGGACTGGGCGGTCATTCGGCGCGGCAGCAACCGGCTCTCGGTATTCGTCGCGACGCTGGGCTGGAGCCGGGCCGCCTATGTCGAGTTCGTCACCGACGAGCGGGTCGAGACGTTGATCGACGCGCACGAGAATGCTTTTTTGGCGTTCGGCGGCACGCCGCGCGAGGTGCTTTATGACAACATGCGCACCGTCGTGCTGGAGCGGCACGGCTACGGTCGCGGTCGCCACCGTTTCCATCCTGGGTTTCTCGACTTCGCCCGTCATTGCGGTTTCCGGCCGCGGCTGTGCGCGCCGTATCGGGCACAGACCAAAGGCAAGGTCGAGCGGTTCATCCGCTATCTGCGGCACAGCTTCTACGTGCCGCTGGCCAGCCGGCTGGCGCAGGAGGGCCTGATCGTCGACCGCGAGACCGCGAACCTGACGGTCGGCCGATGGCTGCGCGAGGTGGCGAACGTCCGCGTGCACGGCACCACCGGCGAGATCCCGGCCGAACGTCTGGCGATCGAGAGAGTGCAGTTGCAGCCGGTGCCAACGCCTTATGGCGGGCGCAGCGTGCGCTCGCTCCAGAAGCCGGTGCCAGCACCGATCATCGGCCTGCAGCACCCGCTGTCGTTTTACGACGCGTTTGCCGGCGGCGTCCGATGAGCGATTTGCAGCATCAGCGCATCCTCGAGCTGTGCCAGGAGCTGCGGTTGAGCGCGATGCCCAACCTGTATTCCGGCATCGCCCAGAGCGCGGCGGCGAAAGCGGCCTCCTTCGCCGACTTCCTTGAAGAGACGCTGCGGGCCGAGCGTGATGCACGCAGCGCCCGAGCCCGCGAGATGTTTGCGCGGGTCGCCGGCTTTCCGACGATCAAGACGCTCGACGGCTTCGACTTCGGCTTGCCAGCGGCGTACCGCGCCCCCAGATTCACGAGCTCGCCGGCCTGGCCTTTATCGAGCGCGCCGAGAACGTCGTCTTCCTCGGTCCGTCCGGTGTCGGCAAGACGCACCTGGCGATCGCGCTCGGCTACCTGGCCACCCAGCGCGGCCACAAGGTGCGCTTCACCACAGCCGCCGATCTGGTCATGACGCTCGAGACGGCGCAGCGCCAGGGTCGTTGGAAAGAGGCGCTGCACCGCACCGTCAGCGTCTACAAGCTCTTGATCATCGATGAGATCGGATACCTGCCGCTGGGGCGCGAACAGGCCAACCTGTTCTTCCAAGTAGTCGCCAAGCGTTACGAGAAGGGAGCGACGATCCTGACCTCAAACCTGACCTTCGGTTCGTGGGATCAGGCCTTCGCCGGCGACCCGGTGCTGACCGCGGCGATGCTCGACCGGCTGCTGCATCATTCGACCGTGGTCAGCATCCAGGGCGAGAGCTATCGGCTCAAGGACAAGCGTCGCGCCGGCTTGCTGAAAACGCCGGCACCGGCATCAACATGGCTTGCCCCGGTGGGTCCACAGTGACCTCCCGCGCTGCGCTACGTCGGACTCATGGCGGTCACTTCGCTACGCGCGGGTCCCTCCTGTGGACTACCGGGACAAGCCCTCGAGCAACGAGACTGGGTCAAGGTTCAATCGGCGATATCGAGCAAAGTGGGTCAGGATTCAACCGGCGTTGACACCGTGGCCAACGCGGCAGGATTGTGCCACTTCCGGACCACTCACCGCCACGAGGTTGTGAGGGTCAAAACGTATTTGGGGAAGGGAGGGGTGATCAGGCCTCTGGCCGTTCTTCGATCGCGTCGACGCGATTGGGGTAAAAGGCCAGATAATCCTTGATCGGCGTGACTGCGGCGTAGGGAGCCTCATAACTCCACCCCGCGTTGACCGAGCGCTCGCCCCCCAGCGGGATGCTGTAATAGACGCAATCGCCTTTGTGCGGGCAGTAAGTGGTGTGGTTGGTGCGGTCGAGGAGCGCCATATCGACATCTTTGCGCGGGATGTATTGAACCGCGGGATACGCTGCTTCACGCAATGTCAGCGCTTCTCGCGTGTCGGCGACGATCCGGCCGGCGACCGAGACGATGATCCGAGCGGGATTGCGTTCGATCGTGATCGGATGATCCGGCCCGGGAGTTTTGACCGGCTTTGCTGCGATTGCGATATTCGGTTCCACGGCTTCACCTCGTTGTGTCTGGTTTCGGTTCCACATCCTACACCGCCGACTTCCCGCCATCGACCGGAAGTACTTGGCCGGTGGTAAAGGACGCCTCGGAGCAAAAAAACAGGGTCGCGTTGGCGATTTCGTCCGGCTGTGACGCAGCGGAGCGGCACGGTCGAGACGAGGCCGGCCTTCCTTGCCGCGCTCCCGGCAAACCGATTGAGCATTCCCGTCTCGGTCGGCCCCGGCGCTACCGCATTAATGCGAACGCCAGACCACGCGACTTCGAGCGCCGCGGATTTGGTGAGCCCTCGACGGCGTGCTTACTGGCGGCATAGACCGAAGCGCCGGGGGCGCCAGCATGGCCATAGCTCGAGGAGATGTTGACGATGGCGCCGCTGCACTGAGCGAGCATCACCCGCAGCTCATGCTTCATGCTCAGAGGCTGTGGACCTATCCGCCTAGGCATTTTTGGTGGAGGGTCGAGATGACGGGCGCCCGGGCCGGAGGCCGCCCCACTTTGACTGCAGGCGGAAAGCCAATTGGATATGACGGCAATGATATCGGGTCTGACAAATTATGACACTACCTCAGGCTGCTGTTTGGCAGGCTCTGGACACACTTCACCCCAGAGCCGCGGCCCGCGCCGCGGCGGCACGCAGTGCCATGGCGCGCATCAGATTGTGCGCCACCGCAAACCACAACAGCACCGCCCGCACTTTGGCACGCCCGCGCAGCATCAAGCGCTGGAGACCACGGTTGCGTAGATCGGCGTTGACACACTCGGCTTTGGCACGATGGCGGTAGACCGCCTTGCCTTCCGCGCTCGACATCCTCTGGCGCCATGCTTTGGTTCCAGGACCGAGCAGAGCCGCATGGGCGACCCGAAAATCCGCCAGCGTGTGATGGTTCATCGACACCCCGCCGCAGATCCACTGATAGGCGACATGCCTCTGGCACAGCCGCGCCAGTGCCCGCCCGCTGCCGACCGCATCGATCGTGGCATAAAGCCACAACGCCATCGGGATCTGTGGGTTTGCCGGGGGGTGACCCGGCTCCCCCTCACGCGCTTTGATCGCGGCCAATACCGCGCTCAGATCCAATCGCTCGACAAACGCCCACACGGCTCGCGCCGGGTGATCCAGTGGCAGCAGGCCATCCAGGTCGACCACCCGCAATTCGATCTGCTCGCGTTGCGGCTGCCGCAGCCGTGGCGGTGCCGGTTCAGCCTCCGGCTGGCCATCAGCAACCTGCTCCGGCAGTTCCCCAAACAAGCACCCCGGTTCCGACATCGCCCCCTCGCAACCAGTGCCGCAAGCAAAAGAACACAACCTCTCGCGCCTCGCAAGCAATTCGATACAAAATGCAGGGCTGAAGGGGAAAGATTCACAGGCTCTCTGGAGCGTGCCGAGCACATTGGTATCGAACGTCGAGGCGTAACTATCGGCGGTCTGTTCGGTCACCGGGCCAGGGTGACCTTCGGTGCCCGCGTTGTTGACGGCAGCATCGAGCCGACCGAAACGAGCGATCGTTCGGTCAACCAACTCGCGCATATCATCCTCGTGGCGCACGTCCACACGGACGAACTCGGTTTCGGCGCCGAGAGCGCGCAACTCAATGGCTAATGCCTGCCCGGCCTCCTCGTGCCGGCCAGAAACGACGAGCCGGCTACCTTCCCTCGCGAAAGCCAGAGCCGCCGCTCGCCCAATTCCAGTTAGCGCGCCGGTGATCAACACAACGGGGGTGCTCATAGTCTTAGCTCAGGACGAAACCGGCGTAACGGGCGTCGGCGGATTCCTTGCACTTCTGCAAGTACAACGACAGCCCGCCGGGGTAGACCAGCATCTCGCGCTTCTTGCCTGGGATGTTGGCGCCCATGTACCAGGACTGGGCGCGCGGGAACAGAGTCGCACTGACGAGTTCGGCGACATGGTCCTGCCAGGCTTCCTCCGCTTCCTGCGTCGCCTCGATCCGGCGGAGGTTGTTACGCCGCATGTGCTCGATGCACGCGACGACGAAGTCGCCCTGCAGCTCAGCACAGGTCGGCCCGTTGCAAAACGCCGACGGGCTTTGTGGGCCGTAGATATAGAGCAGATTCGGGAAGTGCGCGCTCGCCATGCCGAGATGCGCGCGCGAGCCGCTGGACCATTTCTCCCGCAGCGTCTCGCCGTTCGTGCCGCGAATGTCGATGCTGGTCAGGCCGCCCGTGAGGAAATCGAACCCCGTCGCCAGTACGAGAATGTCGAGTTCGACTTCCCTCCTTCGTCTTGACACCCCGTCGGCGTCACTCGTTCGATTGGGAACTCGAGCAGGTCGACAATATGGACGTTCGGCTGATTGTATGCCTCGTAGTAGTGCTGCTCCAAGCTCGGCCGCTTCACGCCGAACGGATGCAATGGCTTCATTGGCGCAAGCTTCTCCGCAACTGTGGGATCCTTGATCCGTGCGCGCACCTTGTCGCGCCAGAACGCATAGGCGGTAGCGTTGGCCTCATGGTTGCTCAGCACGTCCTGGTAGGTGCCGAGCCAAGGGAAGAAGCCGCCTCGGTTCCACAGATCCTCGTACGTCGCCAATCGTTCCTGGTCGGAAACATCAAGGGCGTTCTGCGGAATGAAATCATAGTCAAACCCGGCGAAGGTCTCGGCGCGCTTGAGGAAGCGCCTGGGGAAAGTCTCCTTCATCCGACGGTTGGTCTCGTCGTCGAGCTTCCGCTGCCGCATTGGCAGCGCCAGGTTCGGCGTGCGCTGGAACACGGTAAGCTCGGCGACGTCCTGGTAGACCTCCTGGATAACCTGCACCCCGCTCGCCCCGGTGCCGATGACGCCGACGCGCTTGCCCTTGAAGTCCACGCCTTCCTGCGGCCACAGGCTGGTATGGCGGCAGATGCCGCGGAAGTCCTTCAGCCCCCGATCGGCGGAATATAGGGTTTCGCAGAGAGCCCCGTGCAGAGCACGAAGAACTTCGCCCGCGTCACGCTGCCATCGTTGGCCTCTACGACCCTCTGGTCGCGATCCGTGTCGAACTCTGCACAGGTGACGCGGGTGTTGAACCGGATGTCACGGCTGAGACCGAGCTTCTTGTCGACGTGATGGAAATAGGCGCGCAGCTCTTCCCAAGAGGGATAGAGCTCGCTGTAGTTCCAATCCCGCCAGAGCTCCTTGCTGGAGAACTGGTACAGCGGCCCGTACAGAATCGACCCGGGCGCCCGGATAGCAGTTCCAATACCAGACGCCGCCGATGTCGGACCCGGCCTCGAATACCTTTATCTTGTAACCGAGCTTGCGCAAGCCATCGAGCTGGTAGAGGCCGGCGAACCCGGCGCCGACCACCAGCACGTCTAACTCTTTGACCGCTCGCCTTTGCGAACTGCGTTGCATTCATCTGGGACTTCCTTCCTGGTTGCTCGACAGATGATTTCTCCCAGGGGCTCGAAAAATGAGCCATAGTTCCAAACATATCGGACTCAGTTGTCCGAAATGGATCTTCGCAGATGGACAGTCCAGAATCGCTGAATGCCTTCGTTTAGGCGATGGAAGGCTCTATGACGATTTGGCCGTCGAGGTGACACGAACTTGTACTTTGCCCCCATCTTCGAGGTCGACGGGTGGACTGAGCACCAGCTGGTCGCCCTGCCTCACGCCGTCGCTGACCTCGACCTCGGTTCCTAAGTCGCGAATTTCGGTGATCCTGCGGCTGTGCGCGATGCCGTTCTCGACCACCAGCACGTGGAGGCCGTCGCGGTCGAAGACGATCGCGCCAGCCGGCACAATCAGTGATGGCGTCCGGCGCGGGACCTTGAGCTCAACCGTGCAGTAGAGCCCCGGGCTCAGCTCTCCGTCGGGGTTGGATACGTCAATCTCGGTCATCAGGGTCCGGGTGCCGGGATCCAGGGCGTCGGCGATCCGCGCGACCTTGCCCGGAAAGCTGTGGTCGGGGATCTCGGGCACCCGGACCACGGCATCGACCCCGGGCTTCACTCCGATGGCCGCGTCCTGCGGAACGTAGAGCCGGATCCGCATAACGTCGCTCTGCGTCAAGGTGAACATGAAGGTGCCGCTCGTTGCATCGGCCTGGACCAGGCTGCCGACATCGATGTTCCGCCGGGTCACGACGCCGTCGAACGGGGCGACGACCTGCTGATAGGCCTTCTGCTGGCGCAGCACGAGCAATTGCGCCTGCTGCGCCTGGATGGCGGCGTCATTAACCTGCTTCGCCTGCTGCTGAGCCGCATAGTTCAGGCGATCGGTGTCGCCCTGCTGCTGGGTGGCCCAGCCTTGCCTTACCAGAACAGAGTCGCGGCCCCAAGTGACCCGGGCCAGTTCACGGTTCGCCTTGGTTTGCCGGCGCGATGCCTTGGCCTGAGCCAGACTGGCCTCGGCCTGGGCGATCTGATGATCGAGCTCGGGAGCGGTGATCGCCGCCAGGAGATCGCCCGCCTTCACCCGAGAGCCGATATCGACATTGCGTTCCGTGATATAGCCGCTGGCCCGGGCATAAATGTTGGCGGCTTGGAAGGCATTGGTCGTGGCCGGCAAGGTCACGCTCATCGTGCCGGGGCTCGCTCGTACCGCTTCGACGCGGACAGTGGGCACGAAATCGCGACGCTGCTCTGCGGCAGCCGTGACCTCGAGGTGCCGCGCGTAATGCTGCCAAACGCCGACCGCCAGACCACCGAAGAGGAGCAGCAGCACGCCGAAGCCGAGCAGCCGTCGACCGGAACCACTCCGGCGATCGTGCTCGCCGGATGGCCGCTTAATATCCCGGCTCTGGACCGGATACTCGACTACGCAATGGTCGCGGTCGGGCATTTATAGTTCCTCCGCAAAGACGCCCTGCGCGGGTCTGCCGTCGTTGCGTTTACGCAGCACCGCGAAGAGGTAGGGCACGACGAGCAGGGTGGTCGGTGTCGCGAACAGCAAGCCCCCTATGACCGCGCGCGCGAGTGCAGCGCTCTGCTCCTCGCCGGGGCCGCCGATCGCCATTGGGATCATGCCGACGATCATTGCGGCGGCTGTCATCAGCACGGGCCGGATCCGCGTGCGTCCGGCGGAGATGGCCGCATCGAAGGCGCTCATGCCGGCGAGCTGCTGCTCGCGTGCGAACGTCACCAGCAAAATCGAGTTGGCGGAGGCGACGCCGACCGCCATGATGGCACCCATCAGCGACGGGACGCTCAAGGTCGTATCGGTAATGTAAAGCATTGTGACGATGCCGCAGAAGGTCGCGGGCAGCGCCAGGATGACGACGAGCGGGTCGCCAAAATTCTGATAGTTCACGACCATCAGCAGGTAGACGAAAACGGCGGCGAACAAGGGCCCGATGCCCATGTCCCGAAAGGCGTCATTCATGCTCTGGATCTGGCCCAGTACCTGGATCGAATTGCCGGGCGAGAGCTCCTTCTGCAGCCCCGCGACGACCTTGCCGATCTCGCCCGCGACACTGCCGAGATCGCGGCCCTGGAGATTGGCGTAGACCTCATAGATCGGCTGAATGTTCGCCTGGTTAGCGTTGGTCGGCAGCGCAGTTCGGGTGAGGGTCGCCACATTGCTGAGGAGGCCCGGCACCGGATCCCCTTGCGGCGAGAGGGCGGTACTGACCGGTGTATTGGTCAGCGCATTGAGCGAGGCCACCTGAGGCTCGGGGGTCTGAACCGCCAGGTAATAGGGTATCCCCTTTGTCAGATCGGTCCAGAAATTCGGGGTTACCTGCTCGGAGGAGCTCAGGCTGACGTTGAGGTTGTTGGCGATCTGGCTGGCATTGAGACCGAGCTCTGCCGCGCGGGTGCGGTCGATCGCGGCAAAGAACGCCGGCGCATCGACCTCCTGCTGCAGGTGGGTGTCGGCAACCCCCGCGATGGCTCCGATGCGGCGCCGGAGCTGTCGCGCGATGTGCAGATTTTTGACGCGGTCATAGCCGACGGTGCGCACGTCGATCTGAGCCGTCACCCCGAAATTCAGGATCTGGGTGACCATATCGGCAGCCTGAAAATAGAAGGTGTCTTCGGGGAAGGCTGACGGCAGCGCTTGCCGCAGCCTGCGCACATAATCGGCCGTGGGCCGGTGCCCGTCTTTCAGCGACACCAGGATCACGCCGTCATTGATGCCGATCGTCGAGCCATCGCTAAACGCCAGGTTATAGAGCCGGAAAGGCAGCCCGATATTGTCGACGATCAACTCGCGCTCGCTCTCCGGAATGATGTCTCGGATCTTGCTCTCGATGGCCTCGAAGATCTGCTCGGTCTTTTCTATGCGGGTGCCGGCGGGCGCACGGACATGGAGCTGGATCTGCCCGCCATCGATGAGCGGGAAGAAGTCGCGCCCGACAAAGAGGTACATCACCGTGCCGAGGGCGAGGATCGCCGCGGCGGCAATCGGCACGATGATCCGGCGGGTTAGCAAAGTGGCGAGGAGCTCGGCATAACCGTCGCGCAGGCGATCAAAACCGCGCTCGAGGTGATGGTGGAACCGCGCGAACCAGCCTCCTTCAGAGCCGCGAACTTCGCCCTTCAGCAAGAGCCCAATCGTGATCGGCGTCAGTGTCCGCGAGAGGCCATAGGAAGCGAGCATCGCGAACACGACGGCGAGGCCCAGCGGGGTAAACAGATATTTCGCCGGGCCCTCGAGAAATACGACCGAGGTAAAGACGCAGCTGATCGCCAATGTCGATACCAGTGTCGGCACGGCAATACCGGCGGCGCCGTGCAAAGCCGCCTGCGGCAGTGGCTGTCCCTCCTCGGTCAACAGGCGGTGCGTGTTCTCGATCGTCACTGTCGAATCATCCACCAGGATGCCGATGGCGAGCGCCAACCCGCCCAAGGTCATCGTGTTGAGCGTGTCGCCGAGGAAATAGAGCACGATCAGCGACGACAGAACGGATAGCGGGATCGAGATCATCACCACCAGAGTCGATCGCCATGAGCCGAGGAATAGGAGGATCATTAGCGCCGTCAGCCCGGCCGCGATCGCCCCCTCGCGCAATACCAAGTCGACCGAGTTGCTGACGAACACCGACTGGTCGAACAGCTCCTTGATCTCCATGCCCGGCGGGGCCGAGGCGCGGGCGACCTTCAGCGCCTCTTTGACCTGCCTGACGACCTCGACAGTCGAGGCGTTGCCGTTCTTGATGACGCTCAGCAGGACCGAACGCCGGCCATCCGCGCGCACGACGTTCTGCAGCACCGCCGAGCCGTCGCGAACATAGCCGAGATCCTTGACGTAAACCGTAGCGCCATTGGCGTATTTGACTGGAATGTTGTTCAGGTCATCGATCGTCGCCGGCACCGCGTTGGTGCGCACGGTATATTGGGTGTCGCCGATTTTCGCGGTGCCGGAGGGCAAGGTCAGGTTTTGGGCGTTGACCGCATTCGCTACATCGAGCGGAGTGAGACCCTTGGCCAAGAGCTTTGCCGGGTCGAGATCGACCATGATCTGGCGATATTTACCTCCGGCCGGCGTCGGAAAGGTGACGCCGTGGATCGGCGCCAGCCGCTGGCGGAGAGTGTAGTACCCGTAATCGTAGAGCTGCTGCTCATTGAGCGTATCCGAGCTCAGGCTGATTTGCAGCACCGGGACGCTGGAGGCGTTGTATTCCACGACGAGCGGCGACTGAATTCCCGGCGGCATCAGCACCCGGATGTAATTGGTCGCGTTGATGATTTGCGCGATCGCGAGATCGATGCTGACGTCCGGCTGAAAATAGATTTTCTGGACCGAAATGCCGTCCAGGGTTTGCGCCTCGATATCCTTGATCCCACTGACAGCGGTGCTCATCGCGTATTCGCTGTAGGTCGTGACGCGCTGCTCCATCTCGGGCGTGCTAAGCCCAGTGTATTGCCAGATGACAGTAACGACCGGTATATCGATCTCCGGAAAAATGTCTGTCGGCATCGACCGGAACGCCGTGATGCCGAGAAACAGGATCAGCAGGGCCAATACGTGAAACGTATAGGGCCAGCGCAGCGCGAAACGCACGATCCCCATGACGAGCTCCGTTCCGATTTAATCGGGTTTGATGGACGATCAGACCAGCGTGAAGCCGAAATCTGTTGGACGATGGTATTGGTCGATTATTGGCGGCGCGGGACGATCAGATTGGCGACGAAAACCTGCACGGTCTCGCCGTTTTGGTTCAAGGTCGTCGTCCGCACCTTGACCAGCCCCTGATTAGGCCGCGATTTTGACTGCCTTACTTCCAGCACCTCGCTCTCGACGCGCAGCTCGTCCCCGGGCCGCACCGGCAGCGGCCAACGCAACTCCTCGAAGCCCGCGCCGATGATACCGCCCGCGGGCTTGAGATCGCTGTCAACCACCAGCCTCATCGTCAACGCAGCCGTGTATCCGCCGCTCGCGACCAATCCCCGGAAGATCGTGTCGCGCGCGGCGTCCTCATCGAGATGGAAGGGCTGAGGATCGAATTCGGCTGCGAATCTCTTCATCCGCTCCTCATCGACCCGCACTCGTCCGAGCCAAACGTCTGGCCCGCCGCGAAGTCTTCGAGATATCGCTTGGTCATTGCAGCCTTCTGGAGTTCGCCGCAGTTTTGCCGCCGGTGCTAGCAATCGCGTCTGCCAATGGGCGGCCGATCCTGTGGCAGCCTTGCGAATTAAGGCTGGAGCAGGTCTGCGGCCTTAAATCGCCTCGCGCATCGTCGCGGGGAGACTGGCGATTTGCCCGCCATTGCGCTGAACGATCGCCGCAAACTCAGAGCGCAGGGTCAGCGCCATACTCACGCCATCAATGCTAACATCGCTGATCCTGTAGCGCCCGTCGCTTACCGCGAGCCGCCAATCAACTTTAATCGACGGTCCTTGGGGACGAATGATTTGGCTGCTCACCATCACGCCAGTGGGACCGACCCTGCTACCGTTCACCATGAGGCTTTCGCCGCCATATTGTGAAAACTGCTGACCATAGTAGTGCACAAGAAAGTCTTCGAAGAGGCTGCGAAACTCCCGCCGCTGCGCCCCACTCGCAACGCGCCAATACGGACCAAGAACAAAGCGGGATATCTCGGCAAGAGCGAAATCTTGGCGGAGCATCTGATGGAAATAAGTCGCCTTCTGCTCCAGTGTCGCGCTGGAGCGGATCACCGCGAGTCCCTGATTGCCCAGGATGCGGATGAAATCGGCTGGATCCTCGCCGGCCGCAGCAAAACGCGGCGTCAGCAACAATCCCGCGGTCACCATAAGGGCTATCGCTATCGTGATGACCCTGGCAAGCTCCACAATGGCAAATCCAGGGGAGTGTTCCCGGACGCTGTGCGGCTGCACGCAGTCTGAAAAGCGTGTCCCATGATCGAGCGGCGCGACGGTATCACTCGCAGTGGGGAATCCCCGCGTGGGGGAAACGATGGGATCGTCGGTCATCTAGCCACGCACGATGAAGATAAGTGTATTTACGCCTATTTCAGCCGACAGATGGGGCCCTATTCGCCGGTGTCAAGCGAGAAAGTTGACATCGATTTGGATACACCTCGCGCAAGACTGGTCATGACCGTATCTCGATCGCGTCGACCCGATCTGGGTAGAATGCAAGGTGATCCTTGATGCCTGCGACGGCCGCATAGGGCATCTCGTAGCTCCACACCGCATCGATCGAGCGCTCGCCGCCGACGGGGATGCTGAAGTAGGCGGCGTCCCCCTTGTAGGGGCAGTAGGTAGAGCGGTCTGACCGCGTCAGCTGCGCCATATCGACATCCTTGCGCGGGATGTATTGGACTGCTGGATAGTGCGCCTCGCGGAGCGTGAGCGCTTCGCGCGTGTCGGCGATGACGCGGCCCGCGACCGAGACGACGACCCGGATCGAGTTGCCCTCGACCGAGATCGGATGCTCGGGGCCGGGTATTTTTATCGGCTTCGCCTGCACTTGGCCGTTCTGTTCCATAGCGATCACCTGTGTATATCGAGTCGCGTGGGATTAGGTTGCTGACATCCTGCCATCGACGAGGAGCACCTGGCCGCTCGTGCAAATCGTGCTTCATGCAGAGTAGCATGCCGAGCACATTGCTCGAGCGTCGTCACCTGATCCCCCTCAGTCGTGCAGCACGCGGGTCAAAAGGGCGGGAAGTGCAATGTAGCAAGCCAAGCGTCACGCTCGATTTGCTCGCGGTCGAGGTATCGCTCTTCGCTGCAGCAGATCCCGCTATCGCGCAATGTCCGCTCGTCAAGCGCCGACGATTTCACCCGCGGGTCTTTCGCGGTCTGCCGATAGCGAGTAGGCTAGCGGGTCAGCCTCGAGAATTTCGGAGCGGTTGTTTATCCGCTCGCCTGAGGCATGAGCACGACCGCAGCCCGGAAAGGGAGTGACGATGCCGACCTATGAAATCACCACGGAAGATGTCGAATATTTGCGCCACGGCGACAAGGCGCTGATCGCGCGTCTCTATAAGCCCAAGGGCGACGGCCCCTTCCCGGCGGTCGTCGACCTCCATGGCGGCGCCTGGACCAGCGGAGAACTGACGGGCACTCAGGGCCTCGATGAAACGTTGGCTAAGAACGGCTTCGTCGCCGTCTCACTGAATTTCCGCCACGCCGCCGATGGATATCCGACCTCGTTGATCGACATCAACTATGCGGTCCGCTGGGTCAAGGCGCATGCCCGCGACCTCAAGATTCGGCCCGACCAGGTCGGCATTGCGGGTCAGTCGAGCGGCGGGCATCTCGCGATGCTGGCGGCGATGCGGCCGAACGATGCGAGATACGCCTCGGTCCCGCTTCCAGCCGGCTCGCCCGCGGTCGACGCGACGGTGCGCGCGGTCGCCATGTCGTGGCCTGTCATCAACCCGTTGTCGCGCTACCGCAATGCCCAGAAGCTGGCGAAGGGGCCGAACCCGCCGGCCTTCTCTATCGGCATGAAAGAAAAGCACGACCTGTATTGGGGCACCGAAGCCGCGATGACCGAGGGCAACCCAATCCTGCTCCTCGAGCGCGGCGAGAAAGTGCCAACCCCGCCGGCGCTGTGGGTCCAGGGGCGCCCCGACATCGTCCACGACTATCACGACGACGATTCCGACTTCCCGGGCAACGAGCCCGAGCGGTTCGTGTCGAACTACCGCAAGGCCGGCGGCGACATCGACATCGTCTATGTCCCCTACGACGCGCGCACGACCGGCGCTTCGTTCGACCCGGTCGCCGCGTTCTTCCGCAAGCACCTCGGCTGACAGAGCGCTAAGCCGGATCCTCCCTCTCCCCGCCCGCGGGGAGAGGGGCATCACCGGGGAACCAATCGCCGAGCACGTGATCTTCGCTGTAGCCGGGAGCCGGGAGCTTCTTCACCGTCTCGCCATAACCAAACAAGCTGGCCATCGCCAAGCGTGCCACCCGCGGCTTCAGTTGCTCGATCATCGATCCGAGTTCATTTCCGAGGCTCGGGCTGTCCCTTAGTAAATCTTCGATGTTCAACCGTTCTCGGCTGATCGTGTCCATCCAGCCGGTGCGCGGATCGATCGCCGGGGAGTGCTCGAGCTTCATCAGATGTTCCAGGATCACGGCGATCCGGCTGCGCAGTTCATGTCTTTGGGATCGACCCAAGCTCTCGATCTCCTCGGCTAGATTCTCCCAGTCTAGAGGCAAATTCGTGCCAACTCCGGCCGCATCACGTAACGCGCTCGATTGCTCTTCGGTCCAGCGGACGAAGTCCTCGTCGTATAGCTGCGCGGCGCTGCCCGACATATGCTCTCCTATAAACCGAACGTGATCCCAAAAGCCTCCAGCCCCAGTGGCCGATTCAGCGCTTGAACAGTGCTTCGGCGCCCAGGCGCTGCCCGCGTTTCGCGGCGATCTCAACTCGGACGCGGGCGATTTCTGCCTCGAGATCGGCGATATAATTTTCGAGCTCCTCTATCCCCAGCGTGGTCAGATCCTTTGGCTGCGCCGGCTTGCTGCGCGGTTCGAGTTCCGTTTCGTCCATGCCCCCTCCGTTCGCCGTACTTCCCCAGCCGGGGCCGGGAGATTATATAATCCATAATTTCGTAGAATCCTCAGGCATGCCGCCTCGTGAGTGCCGGCGGCAGCCCGAGTGTGGGAAATCGACATGGCTGCACCGTTAATGCCCAAGGCGACCGCCGTGTGGCTGGTCGAGAACACATCACTTACCTTTGAGCAGATCGCCGATTTCTGCGGGCTGCATCCGCTCGAGATCCAAGCTATCGCCGACGGCGAAGTGGCCAACCAGATGCAGGGTCTCGATCCGGTGGCAAACGGCCAGATCACCGCGGAAGAGCTCGCGCGTTGCCAGGCCGATCCTCAGGCGCGCCTCAAACTTTCTCCTAAGGCGCTACCGCCGCAGCTGTTTCGCCACAAGGGGCCGCGCTACACCCCGATCGCCAAACGTCAGGACAAGCCCGATGCGATCGCTTTTCTGCTGAAGACCTATCCCGAGCTCAGCGAAGCGCAAATCTCGAAATTGATCGGCACGACCAAGCCGACGATCGCGGCGGTGCGCGACCGCACGCATTGGAATAGTCCTAATATCAAGCCGCGCCATCCGGTCGAGCTCGGTCTGTGCACGTTCGAGGAGCTTGAGAACGTGATTGCGCGCTTGCGAGCGAGGCGCCCGGATGACGAGCCCGCGCTGGGCAGCGAGGAAGCCGAAGAGGCACAGACCTAAGAGGTGCCGCGTCCGGCATAGCCGGCTCTGGCGAGGACCCCGTCTATTACTTCCACCACAGCGGGGTCGCCAATTCTCGCCGGCGTCGAGCGGGATCCGCTATCAGCGATCGGGTGGGCGGACAGCGGGTGACCAGTTCAGTCGACGTGTCGCCGTTGCAAGATTTGACGCGCCAGCGCCGCTTCCGCGACTGCGCTCCATCTTGTGCTCAAAAGCGGCTTCCGAAGCCCTCCGACCGGATGTGCTTCCGCGTCGTGGTTCGTGTTGGTCCGCTATATGCAGCGCGGATGATTCAACTCCTTCAGGACGAAGCTTCAGGCTGGCGGCTGGATCAAACGCTCCGGGTCTCTGAGAGCTTGCAGCGATGCGGCCTCAGCCTGCGCGACTTAGCCGGGCTGATGCCGTAACACCGTCGCGGTACCGTATCCCGCTTTTGCCAAGGCCGCGTCGACCTCGCCGAGGACGGCCGGGTCATCGATGGTCGCCGGCATGAGGTACTCTTCGCCGTCGGCGATCCTGCGCATCGTGCCGCGTAAGATCTTGCCCGATCGAGTTTTCGGCAGACCGGCAACCACCAGCGCCGTCTTGAAGCCCGCCACCGGCCCAATACGGTCGCGTACAAGCTGCACCGCCTCGTCCTCGACCTCGCTCGCCGGCCGCTCGACACCGGCTTTGAGCACCAGGAGGCCGAGCGGCACCTGCCCCTTCAGCGCATCGGCGACCCCGATCACCGCGCATTCGGCGACATCGGGATGCGCCGCCAAAACCTCCTCGATTTCCCCGGTAGAAAGGCGATGGGCGGCGACGTTGATGATGTCGTCAGTGCGGGTCATCACGTGGACGTAGCCGTCGGCGTCGATGAACCCGGCGTCGGCGGTCTGATAGAAACCGGGAAAGGCGCTCAGATAGGCCGCTACAAATTTGTCGTCGGCCCCCCACAAGGTCGGCAGCGCGCCGGGCGGCAGCGGCAATTTGACCGTCAACGCGCCAATTTCGCCGGGCTTCAACTCGTGCGCGGAGCCCTCGGCTTCGGCGTCGAGCACCTGAACGTTCCAGCCGGGCACGGCGCGGGTTGCCGAGCCGTGCTTGACCGGCAGCCGCTCGATGCCGAGACAATTGGCGGCGATCGGCCAGCCGGTCTCGGTCTGCCACCAATGGTCGATGACCGGGATGCCTAGCTGCTCCTCGGCCCAGGCGACGGTCGGCGGGTCGGCGCGCTCACCAGCAAGGAACAATGCCCGGAACCGCTCGAGATCGCGCTCCCGGATCAAACGGCCATCGGGATCTTCGCGCTTGATCGCGCGAAAGGCGGTTGGAGCCGTGAAGAAGACGCTAACCCGGTGCTGCTCGATGACCCGCCAAAACGCCCCAGCATCCGGGGTGCCAACTGGCTTGCCCTCGTACATCACCGTCGTGCAGCCGAGCAGCAGCGGGGCGTAGACGATGTAGGAATGGCCTACCACCCAGCCGACATCGGACGCCGTCCAGAACACCTCGTCGGGCTTCACCCCATAGACGTTACGCAGCGACCAATGGAGCGCCACCGCATGGCCGCCATTGTCGCGCACCACCCCTTTCGGGATTCCGGTCGTGCCCGAAGTGTAGAGGATGTAGAGCGGGTCGGTAGCGAGCACCGGAGCGCAGTCGGCCGGCCGGGCGGCGGCGGCCAGCTCGTGCCAATCGCGGTCTCGCCCGGACATGAGTTCGGCATGGCACATGGGCCGTTGGAGGATTACGCAATGCTCGGGCTTGGCGCTGGCTTCGGCGATCGCCGCGTCCAGCAGCGGCTTATAGGGGATAATGCGGCTGACCTCGACGCCGCACGAGGCCGACAGGATGACTCGTGGCTTGGCGTCGTCGATCCGACTGGCGAGCTCGTGCGCAGCAAACCCGCCAAAGACGACAGAGTGGATAGCGCCGATACGGGCGCAGGCCAGCATCGCCATCACCGCCTCGGGGACCATCGGCATATAGATCAGCACGCGGTCGCCCTTGGCGACCCCGAGCGCGGTGAGGACGCCGGCGAGCCGCGCGACCTCGTTCTGCAGTTCGCGATAGGTGAATTGCCTGACCTGGCCCGTTACCGGGCTGTCCCAGATCAGCGCGGTGCGGTCGCCTCTCCCCGCCGCGACATGGCGATCGACGGCGTTCCAGCAAGTGTTGAGCCTTGCACCGGAAAACCAGCGATAAAAAGGCGGCCGGCTCGTATCGAGCACCCGATCCCAACGCTGCTCCCAGTCGATCGCCTCGGCGGCTTCCGCCCAGAATTCCTCTGGCTGCTCGAGCGAGCGGCGATAGGTCTCGGCATAACCCGTCATCGGCGTTCCCTCCTCACGGTCCCGAGCTTGCGCCCGGGTGCGATATTGACTAAGTTCATTTAGTCTAGTCGAGATTCAGATCGATGCGCACTGTCAACATTCACGAAGCCAAGACGCATTTGTCGCGGCTGGTCGATCGCGCTGCCAAAGGCGAACCTTTTATTATTGCCAAAGCCGGGAGGCCGCTGGTCAAGGTGGTGCCGCTCGACGCGCCGCCGACGGGCGAAGCAAAGCGGCTCGGTTTTATGGCCGGGCAGATCTCTGTGCCCGACGATTTCGACACGATGTGCGCCGACGAGATCGAAAAATTGTTCTATGGCGAGAAGTGAGGCTGCTGCTCGACACGCACTTGCTGCTGTGGGCAGCCGGTTCCGTCGCGCGCTTGTCAGCTGCTGCCCGCGAACTCATCGACGATCCGAAAAACGAGCTGCTGTTCAGTGCAGCCAGCCTTTGGGAGATCGCGATAAAGCGAGCCCTGCGCCGCGACGATTTCCCGCTCGACGCGCGGCTGCTGCGACGCGGGCTGTTGAACAACGGATATCGCGAGCTTGCCGTCACTGGCGAGCATGCGGTTGCCATTGAAGGGCTGCCGCCGATCCACAAGGACCCGTTTGATCGTCTGCTGATCGCGCAGAGCATCATTGAAGCCATAACGCTGCTGACATCTGACAGGCTCGTCGCGCAATACCCGGCGCCGGTCCGGAAGGTGTGACCCGGCCGCCCGCCGGGCTCATTCCGCCTCGCCCATCGCCAGCCGCAGGCCCGAGAAATACAGCTCGCGATGCCGGGGGTCGCGGAAGGGGAGCGGGAAAGTCGGGATCACCTCGGGCGTGATCTCCCGTAGGCGAGTTACCGTCGCGCGGGCCTCGTCGAGCAACCCCATATGGGCGTAGCAAGCCGCCAGAAATCGGTACGGGGTCGGGAAAAGAGGGCTGTCCTCGACCGCAACCCTCAGCTTGGGAACCGCTTGTTCGAAATGCCGACCAAAGAACAGCGCCGCGCCGATTAGATACGAACTCATTGCCACCTGGGCGCGCGGGCTGAGCCGCAGAGCCATCTCCGCATGCTCAATCGCCCGTTCCGTCTGTCCGGCCCACAGCCTGAGAAAACCGCTGACGTGCCAGCCGCGCGCGTAACTGGGATTGAAGGCAAGGGCGCGGTCGACCAGCCCGATCATCGCCTCGATGTCCTGGCCGAAACAGGCGAGAGTATAGGAGACATCGGCCAGGACTCCCGGATCGCTTCCGGCAACTCGCAGAGCGCGGTGGGCAAAGTCGATCCCCTTGCGCCGGATCACGTCTCGATCGGGGGTGGTGCCGGAGCTGAAGAGGTTCATAGAGAGAGCGGCGGCCAAAGCGAGCGCCGGCCCGTACTGCGTGTCGCGCGCGATCGCTTCCTCGAGCAGCGCGAAAGCCGGCCCGACTTGGGTTCGCGAAGCGTAAAACATGTTAAAGGCGCGCAGATAAAGGTCGTAAGCCGTCAGATCGTTGGTCGGGCGGTTGGCCGATCGAGAGGTCTCGGCAGCCTGCAAGGTTGGCTCGATGACGCCGGCGACGCTCGTGGCGACCTGATCCTGCAATTCGAACACGTCTTCCAGGGAGCCGTCGAAGCGGTCGGCCCAGAGGTGCGCCCCGGTTTCGGCCTCGATCAATTGCGCGGTGATGCGCACCCGCCCGCCGCCCTTCCTGACCGAGCCTTCGAGGACGTAGCGCACGCCCAACTCGTGGCGGATTCGCTTGATGTCAACTGCTTGACCCTTGTAGGTGAACGTGCTGTTGCGTGCGATCACGAACAGCCACCGGATGCGGCTGAGCGCGGTGATGATCTCCTCGACCATGCCGTCGGCGAAATATTCCTGCTCCGGGTCGCCGGACATGTTCTGGAACGGCAGCACCGCAATCGACGGCTTGTCAGGCAGCGGCGGCGCCGGGCCGGCTGCCCGCACCCTTCCCTCCCCCGCATGCGGGGGAGGGGATAGGGAGGGGGCCCTTCGGTCCCACGCGGTAGACGCGAACCGGGCGCGCGATGTTCTTCAAGCTCTGCTCGCCGATATCCGCGAAGGCGCAGTCGAGCCGACCTTGGACTTGGTCGTGCACGACCCCCGAGACGCAGATCCCGCCAGGCTCGGCGATCCCCTCCAGCCGCGCGGCGACGTTGACGCCGTCGCCGTGAATGTCGCCGTCTTCGACGATTACGTCACCGGAGTTGATGCCGACGCGAAATTGGAAGCGCTCGTCCTCGGCGGTGGCGTCGTTCCGGACCGCCATCTCCCGCTGCACCGCGACGGCGCAGGCGACCGCTTCGACGACGCTCGGAAACTCGATCAGCAGCCCGTCGCCGGTGGTCTTGACGATGCGCCCCTTGTGCTCGGCGATTTTCGGGTCGATCAAATCGCGGCGTAGGGTTTTGAGGCGCGCAAGCGTGCCGGCCTCGTCCCGTTCCATCAGGCTGCTGTATCGCGCGACATCGGCCGCCAGAATGGCCGCGAGCCGGCGCTCGACCCGCTCTGCGCTCAATCCGTCCTCCCTGGCGATCCGGTCCGCCCGAGCATTCTGCGCCGCTTTGCTGGGTTTCGCTAGATGCTCAACCCAGCCTACACGGGCAGAACGTTGTAGGATGGGTCGACCCGGCGGAAAGCCGGAGAAACCCATCACATCGGGAGGCAGCAAATGGACAGGATCGCGGAATGTCATTGCGGACAGTTGCGGGCGGTCACGTCGGGAGAGCCGGAGCAAGTCTATGTCTGTCATTGCAAGGCCTGCCAGCGCCGCACCGGTGCGGTCATTCATAACGGCAGCCGCTGGCTGAAGACCCAGGTGCGGATCGAAGGCGAGCACAAGGTCTACGGCCGGATCGCCGACAGCGGTTTCGAGCTCCGCTTTCATTTCTGCCCCGATTGCGGCAGCAGCGTCTTCTGGGAGGGCGATCGCAGCCCGACGACCTGCGGCATCGCCGTCGGCTGCTTCGCCGACCCCGATTTCCCAGCACCGACCTCGTCGGGCTGGGAGGAATCGATGCATCCCTGGCTCGGATTGCCGCCGGGCGCCGCGCGTTTCCCGCAGTCTCGCTCCTGAACGCCTGAGCCGATGAGCGCGGCAGACGCCAATCTTGATGAGACGCTCGACAAAGAACCTACTTCGTCCCCATGACACCGATCGCTGGGACAAGCGGCCCCTCGTTGCGATAATCAGGATCAAAAAATTGCCTAATTCATACTGCAGTCTTCCGGTCGGACAGAGCTGCCGAACCGACGACGGCCGACGAAGGATTTCAGATTGATCGGCTTTGAAACCGCCCCGATGAGCAAGGATTGTTTGCGCGGAAGAGCGATTCCGCCGGCCGGGCGGACACTGCAACCACAGGAAGAGGTTTTGCTGTAAATTCGCGGCAGATGGCGGGCTCTGAAATCATCGACTCAACTATTTATTGCTGCGGCGGGTGACGGAATCCCGCACGCCCGGCGGCGACTTCCAGCCGATGTGCCGCCCAAAGACGCTGTACAGCGTCGCCGCAGGTGCCAAAATGGCCCGCTCAGGAGGGAGCGTGATGTCGTCCGAAAGCCCTTATGAAATCGGCCTCGACAAGAACGCCGCAAACTATGTGCCGCTGACGCCGATCGGTTTTCTAGAGCGCAGCGCGTCCATCTACCCGGAGCGGCTCGCCGTCGCCTACGGAACGCGGCGGTACAGTTGGCGCCAGGTGCTGGAGCGCTGCCGTCGCCTCGCCAGCGCGCTCGCGGCACGCGGTATCAGGCGCGGCGATACCGTCGCGCTGATGGCGCCGAACCTTCCCGAGGCGTTCGAGGCCCATTTCGGCGTGCCGATGGCCGGGGCGGTGCTGAATGCGCTGAATATCCGGCTCGACCCGGAAACGATCGCCTTCGTCCTACAGCATGGCGAAGCCAAGGTGCTGATCACCGACACCGAGTTTTCGGCGGTGATCGCAGACGCTCTGGCGCGGCTCGAACACAAACCTCTGGTGGTCGATATCGCCGACGTGATGGGGCCGGGCGGCGACCGGCTCGGCGAACTCGACTACGAGTCGTTTCTTGCTACCGGCGACCCGGAATTCCCCGAATTGAGGCCGGAGGACGAGTGGGAAGCTATCGCCCTCAACTACACTTCTGGCACGACCGGGAACCCGAAGGGTGTGGTCTATCACCACCGCGGCGCCTATCTGAACGCGCTCGGCAACATTCTCGTCTGGGGCATGCGGCAGCACCCGATCTATCTCTGGACCCTCCCGATGTTCCACTGCAACGGCTGGTGCTTTCCGTGGACGATCACCGCCCAGGCCGGAACCCATGTCTGCCTGCGGCGGGTCGAGCCCGAGTCGATCTATGACGCGATCGAGCGCCACGGCGTCACCCATATGTGCGGGGCACCGGTGGTAATGAACATGCTGCTAAACGCGCGCAACGAGAAGCTGCCGCGCCCGATCGAGATGATGACCGCCGCGGCGGCGCCGCCGGCCGCTGTCATCGAGGGGATGGAACGGCTGGGTTTCCGCATCACTCATGTCTACGGATTGACCGAGGTGTACGGACCCTCGGTCGTCTGCGCCTGGCACGATGACTGGGATGTGCTGCCCGGCGCTGAGCGGGCGCGTTTGAAAGCGCGGCAGGGGGTCAACTACCCCGTGCTGGAGGGCCTCACGGTCGCCGATCCGACAAGCCTGGCGCCTGTGCCGGCCGACGGTGCGACGATGGGCGAGATCTTCATGCGCGGCAACATCGTCATGAAGGGTTATCTGAAGAACCCGCGCGCCACCGAAGAGGCCTTTGCCGGCGGCTGGTTTCATACTGGCGATCTCGGCGTCATGCATCCCGATGGCTATATCGAGCTGAAAGACCGCTCCAAGGACATCATCATCTCCGGCGGCGAGAACATCTCGACGATCGAGGTCGAGGACGTGCTCTATCGCCACCCCGCAGTGCTGGAGGCGGCGGTGGTCGCCCGCCCGGACCCGATGTGGGGCGAAACCCCTTGCGCCTTCGTGACCCTGAAGCCCAGCGCCACGGCGACGGCGGACGAGATCATCGCCTTTTGCCGCGAGCGCCTGGCACATTTCAAGGCGCCGCGGACAGTAATGTTCGGCTCGCTGCCCAAGACTTCGACCGGCAAGATCCAGAAATACGTGCTGCGCGAACGCGCCACGAGCGAGCCATGATGAAAAGGCGTCATCCGTCCTTCGGCAGTGCCTCCTTGCGCCTCCAGCCCGCGGTTTGCGCAGGTCGGAACCCCTCGAGGCGGCAGCTCAGGTCCGCTCGAGCTGGAAAATTTCGTCCTTGATGCGGAGTTTCTGGCGCTTCAGATCTGAGACCGCTTCCCGGTTCGGAAGGGGACGGCAATTCTCCTCATCGATGGCGCGTTCGAGCTCGGCATGCTTTGCTTTGAGCGCCTCGATGTGATCCTGCAGCGACATGCACGTTCCTCCTCATAGGCGATGGCCGGTTGATAGTACCGCCGGGTGCAGCGCTCAGCCAGTGGATAGCTGAACGTTGAACCGCAGATATGTTGCGCCACCGGATTTGACAGAGGCGGATCTCGAAGAAGAGCCTGGGCCTCGGCGTCTGATCGTCGGCATTAGCGGCGCCTCCGGCGTCATTTACGGGGTCCGGCTGCTCGAGCTGTTGCAGCCATTGCCGATCGAGACGCACCTGGTCATCAGTCGGGCCGCCGAGGTGACCTTGGCCGTTGAAACCGATCTCAAACCTGCGGCGGTTCGCGCTCTGGCGAATGTCGTGCATGCGATCGGCGACATAGCCGCGCCGATTTCCTCCGGCTCGTTCAAGACGATGGGCATGGTGGTGGCGCCCTGCTCGATCCGCAGCATGGCTGAGATCGCCAGCGGCGTGACGACGACGCTGCTGAGCCGGGCGGCGGATGTCGCGTTGAAGGAACGCCGGCGGCTCGTCCTGCTGGTGCGCGAGACGCCGCTGCACACCGGTCACCTGCGAACGATGACAGCACTTTCGGAGATGGGTGCGGTTATCGCGCCGCCGGTTCCCGCCTTTTACGCCAAGCCGCTGTCGCTTGCCGAGATGATCGATCAGACGCTGGGCCGGGTTCTCGATCTGTTTGGTCTCGAAACTGGACGAGTGCGACGCTGGGGCGAGGCTGCCGCAGCAGGCGCACCCCCGCTTCGCTCGAAACCACGGCGCGGAGGAGCTTGAAGTCGGTTTGGTCTCAATCCCCAGGAATGCCACGAGCGCGTCCCGGATCGTTGTCGCCTCGGCAGTCCCCGCTACTCTCGGCCCAAGAACGAGCGTGAGGTTCGCCCGTGCGGCGGCGACGCGTGCTGCTGGATCGGCGTCGCAGATGGGCGCCGCGGCGAGGCGCGCGAGGCGGCGTTGAACGATCCTTTCCGCCGCTATTTCGAGCATCTTGATCCGCTCACGGAGGCGCTGGATATCGGCATCGCGATCGGATCGGAGCTTTCGTCGCAGCGCCCGCAGGGGCAGCACGATCGTCGCTCTGATCGGGCCGGCGCTGCGCTCGGCGGCCATCAGCTCTGCATGCGACAGGCGGCGTAGCCGGCACGCGCCCTGCCACAGCGCGAACAGTATGAGATTGACATCTAAACCCTTGCGGTCGTGCAGTGCGATCAGCGCTTCGGCAACTCCGGGCTGCGCGTAGAACGCGCATGAAAAACGCCACAACCCAAGCACTTGGCCCTCGTCGCCGGACAGTTCGCGGACCGCCTCAGGCATCGCGTTTCGAGGTGGACGCAAAGGTTTCGTCACGATGTCTACTCAACATGCTATAGTCTTAGTAAACTCTAGTGCCGTCGGCCATGGATCTAGACGTAGAAGCCCTCAAAGCGAAACTCGCCGTCCTGAAGACCGAGCATCGCGACCTCGACGAGGTGATTGCGCGGCTCGCCGAACGTGCCCCGTTCGACCAACTCCAGCTGCAGCGCCTAAAGAAGCGAAAGCTGCTGCTCAAGGACCAGATCTCGAAGATCGAGAGCGAGCTCTTACCCGATATCATCGCCTGACGGCTTGCGCAAGCTGCCACGGCCGGTCCGCCGGGGGTGCTTGTGCGAATGCCTCTGTCTCTAATATTAGTCCGACCTCGCGGTTGCATCCTGGAAGGAACCCGAATGAGCGACGCCGACCGAGCGGTAGGCATCATCATGGGAAGCCAGTCCGATTGGGAGACTATGGAGCACGCCTCTGATGCCCTCGACCGGCTCAACATCGGATACGAGACGCGTATCGTATCGGCGCATCGCACGCCCGAGCGGCTTTACGAGTATGCGCGCACGGCGCGTTCGCGCGGATTGCGCGTGATCATTGCCGGAGCCGGGGGAGCCGCGCATCTGCCTGGCATGGTCGCTTCCCTAACGCCGCTCCCCGTGCTTGGGGTCCCGATCGAGAGCCGGGCCCTTAAGGGTATGGACAGCCTGCTCTCGATCGTACAAATGCCCGCCGGGATTCCGGTCGCTACCTTCGCCATCGGCCGGGCGGGCGCGGTCAATGCCGCACTGTTCGCCGCGGCCATACTTGGCGTGTCGGACGTCGCCGCCGGACACGCTCTCGACAAGTGGAGAAACGAGCAAACACAGAGTGTCGCTGACCGCCCGGATCGGCGATGATGCCGGCGACCATGCTGGCCCCGGGTGCGGCGATCGGCATCTTGGGCGGCGGGCAGCTCGGTCGGATGACGGCACTCGCCGCGGCGCGGCTCGGCTTTCGCTGCCACGTCTTTGCGATCGATACCGACAGCCCCGCTGCGCAAGTGTGCGGTGCGGCGACAGTCGCCGAATTCTCCGACCGTGAGGCGCTCGAGCGCTTTGCCGCAGACGTGGACATCGCCACCTTCGAGTTCGAAAACATACCGGCCGAGGCGGTACGATGGGTGTCCGCCGTACGCCCGGTGCTGCCCCGCCCCGAAATTCTCGAAATCGCTCAAGACCGCTTGCGGGAGAAGGATTTCCTCCGCTCGATCGATGTCGACACCACCGCCTATCGTGAGGTTGTCGACCGGGCGGCGCTGCTGCGGGCGATGCGCGACTTCGGCTATCCGGCCGTGCTCAAGAGCGTGCGCCTGGGCTATGACGGCAAGGGCCAAGTGACCTTGACCCCCGATACCAAGGCCGAGGAAGCCTGGCAGCGAATGGGTGGCGAGATCGGCATCCTCGAAAGCTTTGTCGATTTCGCCTGCGAGATCTCGGTCGTCGTCGCCCGCGGCCGCAACGGGGCCTGGGCCACTTATCCGCCGGTTGAAAACAAACACACCGCCCACATCCTCGACACGACGATCGCGCCGGCCCGCATCGCCCCCGAGATTGCCATGCGTGCCGAGGTCATCGCCCGACATATCGCCGAAAAGCTCGATCTAGTCGGGCTGCTCGCCGTCGAAATGTTCGTGACCCAGACCGGCGATATTCTGGTTAACGAGATCGCGCCGCGGCCGCACAATTCAGGGCATTGGACAATCGACGCCTGCATCACCAGCCAGTTCGAGCAGTTGGTGCGAGCGTTGTGCGGCCTGCCGCTCGGCTCTGTCGAGCATCATTCGGACGCAGTCATGAAAAACCTGATCGGCGACGATGTCGAGAAATGGCGGGATACGCTCAACGACCCGCTGGCAAAGCTTCACCTCTACGGCAAGACCGAAACTCAACCCGGTCGCAAGATGGGCCACGTAACCCGGCTCATTCCCCATCGCTAACGGAATTGGCGCAGCAGTCGGACAGGGTTGGGCAAGCGCTCGACAGTCGCCCCGAGTTGTTGGCGCACCTTCCCAATGCGCGCTACCCCGGCGAGCCGCCGTTCCAGAAAGGCGTGGGTGTCGGCGAAGTCCTCGGAGCTGTCTTCGAGCCAGTAAAGGACAGTGGCGGTATGGATCCCGGCCAAGGTCAACCGCTTCGTATAAAAGCTGGAGTCGGTCGCGCGGTCGCCGACGGCCCACCAGACGTCGTCGACCGTCCGATACAGCAGCAGCAAGGCAAGCGGCATGTGCTGAGGCAGGGTAAGCAGCGACAAGGCGCGACGAACCGCCTCGCGCCATGGTGCGACAATTTCCAACCGGGTCATGACCGCGCGGGCGATGCGCTCCGGCACGCGAAGGGGATCGAGGGTCTGAGTTTCGAGCCGCTTGAGCATGCCGAGATCCGCCCATCGGCTGAAGCAGGCAACGAGGTCGGCGCCCCCCCTCGGAAACAATGCAAGTGCTTCGCCCGATGGCATTCCGATCCGCCGCGCCGCCGCGCGCAACGCCGGGCGCGACCAGCCGTCGAACGCCACCTCGGGCAGCATCGTTTCGATCAGCGCGGCGCGTTGGCTCTCGGCGAGCGGGCTCCTCATGCGGCTTTTTGCTCACTGAGGAAGGCCGCCAGATCGATCGGGTTTCGCTGCAGTTCCTCGAGGAAGACGAGCAGCCGGTGATCGGGCATCCGTTGCGGGTAGAGAATCCCATCGAGGTGATCGCATTCGTGTTGGACGACCCGGGCGTGAAAACCCTCGACCTCGCGGGCGATGATGTTTCCTTCCAGATCCGCCCCCCGATAGCGGATGCGCAGGTGCCGCGGCACGACACCGCGCAGCCCGGGGACCGAGAGGCAACCCTCCCAGCCGAATGCCCGCTCTTGCCCGAGGAGCTCGACCACCGGGTTGATCAGCACCGTAAGATCCTGGACGCCATCGCCCGGCAGCTCGGTGACCCGCTCCTCGGGAACCCGAAAGACGACGATGCGGTGCGGCTCGTGCACCTGGGGCGCCGCAATCCCGGTGCCGCCGGCATCCTCCATCGTTTCGACCATGTCCGCGACGAGCCGGCCCACCCACGGCGCAGTCGGGTCGTCGACCACGGCGGAACGGGCGCGCAGCACCGGATGCCCCATGCGAGCGATTTTCAATAGTGCCATGGCTGGAATATGTGGTGTTGGCCAAGCTCGGGTAAAGCGTCCGCGGGCTCCTTCACAGCCTCCGTCGAAGGTGCTAGATATTACCACGGACGAGCCGCCGTCACGGCTCGCCCCATTGGTGCGTCCATCGTGGAGAACCGCCCCCGTGCAAGTCCTCGTCCGCGACAACAACGTCGATCAGGCTCTGCGAGCCTTGAAGAAAAAAATGCAGCGCGAGGGGGTATTCCGAGAGATGAAATTACGGCGGAATTACGAGAAACCTTCAGAACGGCGAGCGCGCGAACGGGCCGAAGCTGTCCGTCGCTATCGCAAGCTGTTGCGCAAGCGGATGGAGCGCGAGGGCTACTGAGTTCGACCGGTCGCGGGCCATAGCGGCCGACTGCAACCTCAGCTAGCATCAAAAATTTTCCTTTCTGCCATCTGCAGTAAATCTGCAGCGAGATTACATTTAATAGTTGCAATGCCCGCTGGCTGCGCTTTCCAGGCCGCCGCTTCACGCGCGAGGGTTTTGGAGAACTCCGTAGGGCAGGTGCAGCGCAAGCGGAACCCGCCGGCATGACCGCAATTGGCGCGCCCCCCTACGTTCAATACCTTGTTTATTCGCCATGGCTTGGCTTCACCCGTGGGCCGGGCCGCGAACGAGGCGGAGCCAGCATCCTTTGACCAGGGGACGCGGCGGCGGGGGCTGCCGCTCCGCTTTGCTGCGCGCGCGTGCGCGCGAGGCGAAAAGCGATCAGGACCAACTCGTTGAAATATCCCAATTCCGGCTTCAAAAAGCAGCAGAATAACGGGAGGGGTGGGCAGGTCGGCAAAGGCTTCGGGCATCGGCGAGTTTCGCAACGTGAAACGGTCGGATGAAGATGTGTTCTTGCTTTGTTTCGATCAAGGCCCAGGCGGCGGCCCACCGTTTCCGTTAGGTCTTGAGCCGCCGTCCCCAGATGGCTGTCAGGGCCAGCCCGGCGCCGCGCGCCCTCGACGAGACGCCGCGACGGGCAGGCCGACGGTGCGGCCCCAGTCCAGGTCGCCAGGGTCAGCCGAGAACTTCCGCCGACAAGGCGGCGGCCATGGCTCCGGCCTTCGCCGCGGCGGAGTCGAGATGAAAATAATGCCGGACACGCCGGCCGGTGCAGTCGTCAGGTTCGCCATCTCGACGACATCGTCCGCAGCCAGCTCTTCCACTAATCGAATACCGGCGGGAATCTGTATCGTCTCTTTGCCGGCCATCATTTGTGCTTAGCATGCAACGGCCACAAGGCAAACCGGCTCGGACACGAAAGGCATTATGACCCCCGTATCGGTGAACGTAGGGCGGAAAAGCGCAGCGCCTTCCGCCATTCCGGAAGCTCGGGCATCATGCCGGGCTGCCGGATCATCGCCGCAACCGGGTGCGGGGCGGAACCTTCTTCTTCACCCGTGAACCTGCGCGACCGGCGTTCGGACCTGTTGGCGGCCCAAATCGACCTGCTGCGCGGCGCGGTCCGCCGGGTGCGCGCCCGCGGCCCTTTCCGCATGGATGCCTGGGTCGTCCCCGGCCTTCGCCGAGGCAGGCTCTGCCCGATCATCTGCATTGCCTGTGGACCTTGCCGCCGGGCGATGCCGACTTCCCCGGCCGGTGGCGTGCGATCAAGATCGCGTTCGTGAAGTCTTTGGCGATCGTCAAATCGCGATCGCCGGTCATGACCAGCCGGGGCGAACGCGGCATCTGGCAGCGCCGCTATTGGGAGCACACGATCCGCGACGATCGCGACTTTGCGGCGCACATGGACTACACACATTTCAACCCGGCCCCCACCCTTCCCTCCCCCGCTTGCGGGGGAGGGTTAGGGAGGGGGCGTACCCGACGGATTGGCCATATTCGTCGTTCCGCCGCTGCGTCGACGGCGGCCTGTATCCCGAAGGGTGGAGAGGCGGCAGCGATGAACCGCAGGAAACGGGCGAGCGGCTCTGAGACCCGGGTGCGGCGGCAAGCGGGGTATCATCCCGCGGCCGATGGTGGCGGCGGAATGCGCTGCGCTTTTCCGCCCTACGCTTGCTGGCGCGACAGTCAACCCACTACATAGATTTCCGGGTTGACGCCGTAACAGAAGCGGCGCAAATCCCCAATGCCATGAACAAACAGCACATTCTAAGCGAGATCAAGCGGACTGCCGCAGCGAATGGCGGAGTGCCCCTTGGTAGGCAAAGATTTTTCAGGAGACAGGTATCAAAGACAGCGAGTGGTATGGCAAGTGTTGGGTTAGATGGGGTGATGCAATTCGCGAAGCAGGCTTTGAGCCTAACCAATTGCAGGCGGCTTACAGTGAAGACTTGCTAATTGAGAAATTCATTGGTCTTGCGCGCGATCTTGGCCGTTTCCCGGTTAGCGCAGAATTGCGGATGAGGGCACGAAGCGATGACAGCTTTCCATCACATACCGTGTGGGCCACTCGTTTTGGTTCGAGACGACAGCTTGCCGCGAGCATTCTAGACTACTGCAAGGGCCGCACCGGTTATGACGATGTAATAGCTTTGTGCGCACCAAGGGTTGAACACCAGAAATCCGAAGAGTCTGAAATCGACGCGTCACCAGTCAATGCGGCTGCAACCACAAAAAAAGGCTACGTATATCTGGCCTTGCTAAAACTCGGACGGGAGAGGCGCTACAAAATCGGAAAGGCCGTTCTTGTGGAACGCAGGAGAGATCAAATATCGCTACAGCTTCCAGAGGACTTAGACCTCGTTCACACCATCAACACAGACGACGCATATGGAATAGAGGAATATTGGCATAGACGGTTTGCCGCAAAAAATACCAAAGGGGAATGGTTTTCTCTGTCTCGTGAGGATGTTCAAGCCTTCAAACGGCGAAAATATATGTGACGGGTTCAACCCCGCGTCGTCAATTTTCGAGAAATTCCGCGACTTTTGGGCGTGTCCCCTTCCGGGGCCGGGCGCTAGGCGCAGAGCGCCCCGAGCCGCCATAAGCGGCTCGGCCGTCCGGTGACGCTCCCTCAGGCGTTGCAGAAAAGAAGACTTCTGGGAAAAATTCTTGACCCTGCGGAATCAAGGGCTTAGACCTCCCGTAAGTTATGACCGGAACACACCCGCAAAACCGCCGCCTCGGCTATGCCCGCGTCAGCACCTACGGGCAGACGCTCGACGCCCAGCTTGAGCAGCTACGCGGCGCGGGCTGCACCAAGATTTACCGCGAGAAGGTGACGGGCGCGCACAATGACCGGCGCGAGCTTCTCAAAATGCTCGGCCACCTCGCCCCCGGCGACGTGGTGACGGTCACGCGCATCGACCGCCTCGCCCGCAGCACCTTCGACCTGTTCGCCATCGTCAAGCAGATCGTGGACGCTGAGGCGCAATTCCGTTCCCTCGCGGAGCCGTGGGCGGACACCGGCACCAGCACCGGGCGCTTGATGATCGCCGTGTTGGGCGGACTGGCCGACGTGGAGCGCGACCTTATCCGCACCCGCACTGCCGAAGGCCGCACCCGGGCGCAGAAGCGCGGGCAGCACATGGGCCGACCCTCGAAACTCACCGACGCGCAGAAGGCGGAAGCACGGCGGCGGCGGGCGCTGGGCGCGACCCTTGCTGAACTCGCGCGCAGCTACGGCGTGGGCAAAAGCACGATTTCGAGACTATGACAACGAGCCTTCGCCGACCTGCCCCGCCCGCCCACTTTTACTCCGTGCTATCAGGAGGCATTAATGTTTGAGGCGGTGCTAGATAAGGTCACGACGCAAGGTTTAACCGCCGGAACTGCTTTAGCGGCGGCAATCCTTGGCCCTACAGTAGCAATAATCATTGGACGATTGCAATTTAGGACAGCGAATAATCAAATTATTGTTCCAGTACGCCAGAAGGCTATCGACTCTCTCCGCGATTGTGTCTCCGAAGTTATCAGTTTTGCTACCTTTCTCTATAGATCCAGCATGAAAAACACAATGGTCGCTTGCGACGAGCAGACTATGACCATCAAGCTAACACTTTTAATAAGCCAAGCAGAGCTGATGTTAGACCCCGAAAAGGAAAGTCACAGTTCCATAATTCGTAGCCTTGACAGGGTGAGGCATACGTTGTTCGAGGGTAATAGGCAGCTCGACAAGTTTCCTGATGCGGTAGAGGAATTAAAACGACACAGTCGAATTGTTTTGCGGCAATGGGAACACGGGCCACTAGGTAGCGGCGTTCACGACTAGCCTTCCCAAAACGCGTGTAGAGCGCGATTATTCTGTGTCGCGATAGGGCGACACCTGACGCTCTACGATCTGGCGAATTTTCGCTTCTGAAGCGGTTTCCTTCTCGGCCGCCTTCAAGGCGGCCGCTGTATCTCCGCGCGCTTTCGCCGCCACGCCTTCAGCCCTTGCGGCCTCAACCTGTTTTTGAAGCTCTAAAATCTCAAGGGAGTTTGGTGTCGGCTCTGTTTTCTGTGTCATGCAGCTGTATAGCGTTGCTTTGCCGAATTTCCAGAATCGCCGTTATCGGACTCTTTTTGTAGATCACCGATAGAAACGTCACCGGCCTCACCGATAGAGATGTCACGCTTCGACAGTCGGTGTGGGGTTCGTCGGGGTGGCGTGGGATGACGGTGGGCGCGACGAGCCGCGACGGGCTGCCGACATCCGCCGCAGCCACGGCTCGGGCGCCAGTCTGGTCTCAGTGCGACATCAGCACCGGTACGGTCATGTGAGCGAGGAGGTCGCGGCTGACGCCGCCGAGCAACGTCTCGCGCGCCGGCGAGTGGTGGTAGGCGCCGGCCACGAGCAGGTCGGCGCCGAGATCGGCGGCGCGCGACAGCAGGACATCGGCGATCCGGAGGCCGCCTTGCGGGCTCTCTTCGCCCTTCGCCTCGATCTCGTGACGCCCCAGGTGACGCAGGATGCGGTCGAGCCGGGGGCGGTCGCGGTTGAGGTCGGCCTGCCGTGCCCCGACATGGATAAGGGTGACCGCCTCGGCGCCGGCGATCAATGGCAGCGCATCGTGGAGTGCGCGGTTGGCCTCGCGCGTCCCGTCCCAGGCGACGAGCACCCGTAGGCCGACGTGCTCGAAGGTCCCGGCATGGGGGATGACGAGAACCGGCCGTCCGGTGTCGATCATCACATCATCCGGCCGGAGCACGGCGACACCGTCCGGGTCGTTACCCGGAGATTGCCCGAGGATCGCCAGATCGGCCGCCTGGGCATGCTCGATCAGTTCTGTCAGCCCGGTGTGGTCGAGCATATGCCATTCGCCGTCGAGCGCGCGCCGCGCCAGTTCCTCGCGGAAGTGCCGCTCGGCGGTGTCGACCCGCTCGGCCTCGAGCAAAACCCGTTCCGCCGGCGGGGTCGCACTTATCGGCTGCCCGCCAAGGGCCCTCGCACCTTCCGGCGAAACCGGGCTGAGAACAGTCGGCGGAAGACCCATGCCGGCCAGCGGAGCGGCCCAGCCGCGGGGCTCCGGCAAGACGTAGACGGCGGTCAGATGCGCGTTCTTGGCCTGTGCCAGATTGAGGGCCAGCTCGAGCCGGCCATCGCCCGCCGCGGTGGCATCGAGACAAACCAGGATATCGCGCAGCGCCAATTTTCCTCTCCCTGTCACGGCCGGCGCCCTGTCACAGCCGGCGAAAGCCGGCGCCGCCGGCTCCGGCTGCCCGCCCTTGCGGAGGCCAGGTTTGCACCTATGTAAGGGAATGATGCCATATTATCAATTAAACTATGACGCATCAATGCCGCTAACACAACCACACAGGCGGCGCCGATTTGCGCTGCCGATTCCCCTGCCAACTGCGGAATTCGGCTGCCGGAAAGGACTCGCGAAACGGCGTTCAAGCCCTTCATATCCAACGATTATCTCCCAAAAAGCGGCGATTTTCGGGTGCCGAACCGGGTTTTTTCCCTGCCGTCAGGGAACGGCCGCCGCAGCCCTCCTATTCGAGGGCCTTGACGATGTCTTCGCACATTTTCTTGGCGTCGCCGAAGAGCATCATCGTGTTGTCGCGATAGAACAGCTCGTTGTCGACGCCGGCATAGCCCGAGGCCATCGAGCGCTTGACGAAGAGCACAGTCTTGGCGCGCTCGACCTCGAGGATCGGCATGCCGTAGATCGGCGAGGAGGGATCCTTCGCCGCCGGGTTGGTCACGTCGTTGGCGCCGATGACAAAGGCGACATCGGTCGCGGCAAAGTCGCGGTTGATCTCGTCTAGCTCGAAGACCTCGTCATAGGGGACGTTGGCCTCGGCGAGCAGCACGTTCATGTGCCCGGGCATGCGCCCGGCGACCGGATGGATCGCGTAGCGCACGTTGACCCCGTCCTTCTTCAGCAGGTCGGCCTCCTCGCGCAACGCGTGCTGGGCTTGCGCCACGGCCATGCCATAGCCCGGCACGATGATCACCGAGGCGGCGTTCTTCAGGATGAAGGCGGCGTCCTCCGCACTGCCGGCTTTGACCGAACGGTCGCCGCTGTCGGCACCCGCGGCGACAGCGCCGCCCTCGGTGCCGAAGCCGCCCAGGATCACATTGAAGATCGAGCGGTTCATCCCCTTGCACATGATGTAGCTGAGGATCGCACCCGACGAGCCGACGAGCGCCCCGGTGATGATCAAGAGGCTGTTCGAGAGCGTGAAGCCGATGCCGCAGGCCGCCCAGCCCGAATAGGAATTCAGCATCGAGATGACGACCGGCATGTCGGCCCCGCCGATTGGCACGATCAACAGGAAACCGAGGGCGAGCGAAACCAGCAGGCTCAGCCAGAACGTCGCGGGCGCTTCGGTCGCGACGAACACGGCGATCAGCAATAGCAGGAGCACCCCGAGCCCCGCGTTCAGCAGATGCTGGCCGGGGAAGACCAGCGGCCGGCCGCTGACCAGGCCCTGCAACTTGCCAAAGGCGACGATCGAGCCGGTGAAGGTGACGGCGCCGATCGCCATGCCGATCGCCATTTCGACGAGGCTCGCGCCGTGGATCGAGCCGCGCACCCCGATCCCGTAGGCTTCGGGAAAGGTGAAGGCGGCGGCGGCGACGCAGACGGCGGCGAGACCGACCAGGCTGTGAAACGCCGCGACCAGCTGCGGCAGCGCGGTCATCTGAATGCGCAGCGCGATATAGGTGCCGATCGCACCGCCGATCAGAATGCCGAGGATGATCAGCCACAGGCTGACGACGTGCGGGGTCGCCAAGGTCGTGACCACCGCGATGACCATGCCGGCGATGCCGTATAGGTTCCCCGCCCGTGCGGTTTCCGGTGAGGATAGGCCGCGCAGCCCCATGATGAAGCAGATCGCGGCGATCAGATAGAGAACGGCGGAAAGGCTCTCGCTCACCGCGCCCCGCTATCGCTTCTTTCGGAACATCTGGAGCATGCGCTGGGTGACGATGAAGCCGCCGAAGATATTGACTGCGGCGAGGGTCACGGCGACGAAACCCATGACCTTGGCAAAGCTCAGGCCGAGGGGACCCGCCGCGATGAGGGCACCGACGATGATCACGCTGGAGATGGCGTTGGTCACGCTCATCAGCGGCGAATGCAATGCCGGGGTCACGCGCCACACGACGTGATAGCCGACAAAGACCGCGAGCGCGAAGATCGTCAGCTCGAAGACGAAGGGCGTACCGGCGGCCACCACTGGCTGGGTGTGCAGCGCCAGCTGCTGGGCCAGGACGTCTAGGCTGTGCGCGAGGGCATTGGCCTGGCTGGCAGTCTCGCTCGCCCGCTCGGCCAAGGAAACGGGGTCCGCCATCGTCGCTTCCGTCAGCTCGCTGCAGCTCGGGCCGGGGCCGGCGGCGCGAGCGCTTCGTTCACCACTGCGCCGTCGGCCGTAAGCAGCGTCCCTTTGATTATCTCGTCGGTCCGGTCGATCTTGAGCCTGCCCTCCTTGTCAACGAGGAGCATCAGGAAATTCAATAGATTGCGGGCGTAGAGCTGGCTTGCATCGACCGGGATGCGGGACGCCGTATTGGCATATCCGATGATCTTGACCTCGTGCGGTGTGGTGACGACTTCACCGAGACGGCTGCCCTCGACATTGCCGCCGCTTTCGACCGCGAGGTCGACCACGACCGAGCCGGGAGTGAGCTCGGCGACCATCGTCTCGGTCAGCAGGATCGGCGCCTTGCGCCCGGGAATGAGCGCGGTGCAGATGACGATGTCGGTCCGCTTCAGGATCGCGGTGATTTTCTCCCGCTGACGGCGTTGATAGTCCTCCTCCATCTCGCGGGCATAGCCTTGGGCGGTCTCGGCCGTTCGGGAGGCTGCCTCATCGACAGTGATAAAGGTGGCACCCAGGCTCTCGACTTGCTCCTTCGCCGCCGCGCGGACATCGCTCGCCGAGACGATCGCGCCGAGCCGACGAGCGGTGGCGATAGCCTGCAATCCGGCCACCCCGGCCCCCATCACCAGCACTCGCGCCGCCTTAATCGTCCCGGCCGCGGTCATCATCATCGGAAAGGCCCTGCCGAATTCGTCGGCGGCTTCGAGCACGGCCTTGTAGCCGGCGAGATTGGCCTGCGAGGAGAGGGCGTCCATCGCCTGTGCCCGGGTTATGCGCGGCAGCAGCTCGATCGCGAAGGCGTTAATACCGGCATTCGCATAGGCTTCGATGTCGGCAGGATGCCGCAGCGGCTGTAGCAGCCCGATCAATACCGCGCCGCGCTTCAGGTGTCGCAACTCGTCACTGCCCGCCTCGCCACCGATCAGCGGACGCTGCACTTTCAGCAGGATATCGGCACCGTTGAGCGCAGCTGCCGCGTCAGGGGCGATCGAGGCACCCGCCGCAGCGAATGCGTCATCGGTGAAGGAGGCCTCGGCGCCGGCGCCGCTCTCTGCGGCAACTTCGAGCCCCATCTCGACCATGCGCTTGATCGAGTCCGGAGACGCCGCCACCCGGCGCTCAAACGCCCGCCTCTCCTTGACGACGGCGACTTTCATCGCGCGATTGTTCCCCAACGGCCGAACCGGCACCCGGCGCGCACAATGGCGCGGGTCCCGAGATTTGTGAAGAGTGAACCCGGCAGAGCGCCCCCACCCCCTCCCTCCCCTCTTGAAGGACGCATCGAAAAATAATCTTGCGCAATCTTGCTTTTGCCTTCTTCAGGTCCCGATATAGCCCATCGAGGCGAGCTGTTTGACGTCGCGCCGAACCCTGCCGGAGACGCCGGCTCGACTATTCGTTCGCTATCAGTCTTGGATGCTACCCGGCGAGCACGGCCGGGAATAAATGCTCAGGAGGCGCGTTGTCATTTCGCCACGGATTGGCGGGATCGCCGGTACGCTTGGTTTCGAGTAGGGATCCTGCGAGTACCCAGTTCGGCGACCAGCTGATCGCCGTCTTGCCGAGGCTGCGTCGCTTTGCTCGCGGACTTTCGGGTTCCCCTAGCGATGCCGACGATCTGGTTCAGGCTGCGTGCGAACGTGCGCTCGCACGTCAACACCAGTTCCAGGAGGGTACGCGGTTCGACAGCTGGATGTTTCGCATCGTGCAAACGATTTGGATCGATCAGGTCCGCTCTCGTGACGTTCGCAAAGAAGGGGGCGATATCCCCGGGGAGCGGCTCGGTTCGGATGAGCCCGTGCGCCGCGCCGAAGCGCGCCTTGCCCTAGCCGAGGTGCGCCGCGCCGTCGAGTTGCTGCCGGCGGATCAAAGAACAACTCTGTTGCTCGTGACTGTCGAGGGGCTCAGCTACAAGGAGGCCGCGGAGGTGGCGCAGGTGCCGGTCGGAACGATTATGAGCCGTCTGGCACGGGCCCGAATGGCATTGCAGGCGCAGCTGGAGGCCGGCCGGGGGGTGGACAGGAGTAGGACGGATGCAGAGACTCGGTGACGACCGTCTCGTCGCCTATTTGGATGGTGAGCTGGAGACGGCGCAGCGGCGCGAAGTCGAAAGTTGGCTCGACGCCGATCCGGCCGCACGCCAACAGCTGGCAGCACTGGCCGATTCGACGCACCTCTTGCGGCTCGCCTACGACGATGTCCTGCGCGAGGCGCTGCCGGACCGGCTGATCGCTGCCGCTCGAGGGGAGACGATCGAAGCGCAAACTCCTGCCCAGATCCTCCCGTTCCACGGCCGCCCGAGCGCCCGGTCTATGGCGTCCAATCGCTGGTGGATCGCACTGCCCGTTGCTGCTTCGCTGCTCGGCTTCCTCGTGGGCGGGGGTGCGGTTTACCTCGGCGTCGCTAAGCTCTTGCCCGACCATAATTCCGGCAAGCAGCCGACGGTCGAGACTGCCGCGGTCAATGGCGCGTGGCTCGACAACGCCGCCGGCTATTTCAAGCTTTTCGTCAATGCCGGCGATAGCCCGGCTTTTGATGTGGCGGGTACGGGAGACCCGCGGGAAGCGCTGCAAAAAATCAGCCAGAGCCTGCCCCAAGAGGTGCGCTTGCCGAACCTGAAGCCCTGGGGGCTCAGTTTTCGAGGCGCTAAGCTGGTCGTGGCCGAAGGCCGGCCGGCGGCCGCGCTCGCCTATACGACCGAAAACAAAGCGATCGGTCCTTTGACGCTGATCATCGGATCGTCAAAGCTGCCGGACATTTCGCCGACCTTCGATCGTCGTCAGGACGTCAACTTGCTGTACTGGCGGCATCAGGGGCGAGCCTACGCACTCGTCGGGCAAGCCGATATCGGCTATCTTTGGGGTATTGCCAACGACGTCGCCTGGCAGCTCGACGCGATCTGAGCAGCCGGTGTAGGGGCGGAAGGCAGGGCCCGCTATCGGGCCTGGTTCACCGTTCCTGACGTTGCGGGCGTGCAAGTAATTCCCAGAGAGGCGTGACAATGGTTGCTATCGAATCGACCCCGGAAATGGCGGCTGCAGTTTATGCAACTATGGCGCGCAATCTCGCGGTCGTCCGGCGTCGACTTCAGCGGCCGCTGACCTTGGCCGATAAAATCCTGCTCGGACACCTCGACAACCCGGAGAACCAAGAACTCGAGGCAGGCAAGAGCTATCTGCTGACCCGCCCCGACCGTGTCGTCTTTCAGGACGTACTAGGACAGACTGGCTTATTGCAGTTCATGCAGACGCGCCGCGACAAGGTCGCGGTGCCAACGACGGTGCATTGCGACCATCTGATCCAGGCGCGGCATGAGGGAGGGCAGGATCTCCGCGAGTCGCTCGCCGAGAACCGGGAAGTTTACGATTTCCTCCGTTCGGCCGCGGCCAAATACGGGGCCGGCTTCTGGGGACCGGGCGCCGGCATCATCCACCAGGTCGTGCTGGAGCAATACGCTTTCCCCGGCGAGCTGATTATCGGCACCAATTCGCACACCCCGAATGCCGGCGGACTCGGGGCCTGCGCCGTCGGGGTCGGCGGCGCCGATGCGGTCGAAACGATCGCCGGGCTGCCGTGGGAGGTGCTCTATCCGCGTCACATCGCGGTCTTCTTGAGCGGCCAGATGAACGGCTGGACGGCACCCAAGGACGTAATTTTGTTCGTCGCCGGGGCGCTGACCGTCTCCGGCGGCACCAACGCCATCGTCGAATATATCGGCCCAGGTGCCAGCACGATAAGCGCCACCGGCAAGGCGACGATCACCAACATGGGCGCGGAATTGGGCGCCACGACTTCGATTTTCCCCGCCGATGAGCGCATGGCGAAGTATCTGCGCGCCACCGGGCGCGGCAATCTGGTACCGCCGATGGAGGCAAACCTCGAATTGCTGCGGCCCGACCCGGAGGTCGAGGCCGACCCGGCGAGATTCTACGACCGCGTCGTCGAGCTCGACCTCTCGAAGCTCGAACCCTACATCGTCGGACCGCACTCGCCCGATCGGGCGCGGCCGGTCTCGAAGCTCGCCGCCGAAGTGAAGGAAGCGAAGAACGGCTTTGTCGATGAAATTTCCACCGCACTGATCGGCAGCTGCACGAATTCCTCCTACGAGGACATGAGCCGCGCAGCCGAAGTCGCCGAGCAGGCTAAGGCGCGCGGCCTCAAAGCCGCGGTGCCGTTCCTGGTGACGCCGGGCTCGGAGCTCGTGCGGGCGACGATCGAGCGCGATGGGCAGATGCAGTCGTTGCAGGAGGTCGACGGCACCGTGCTAGCCAATGCCTGTGGCCCGTGCATCGGCCAGTGGCGTCGCTCGACCGAGGCCTCGGAGAAGCCCAACACGATCGTCACCTCCTACAACCGCAACTTTCCGGCGCGTAACGACGGCAAGGCGACGACAATGAACTTCATCGGCAGCCCCGAGATCGTCACCGCGATGGCCTTCGGCGGGCGGCTGTCGTTCAACCCCCTGACCGACACCTTGACCGGCAGCGACGGCAAGCCGTTCCGCTTCGACCCGCCGAAGCCGGCACCCGAGGTGCCGGCGCGCGACTTCGATCATGGGCACGCCACCTACATCGCCCCGCCCGAGGACGGCAGCGGCATCGAAATAAATGTCGACCCGAACAGCGAGCGGCTTCAGGTCATGCATCCGTGGCCGGCGTGGGACGGCAAGGATCTCCTCGACATGCCGGTGCTAATCAAGACCAAAGGCAAGACCACGACCGATCACATCTCCCCGGCCGGGTATTGGCTGCGCTTCCGCGGCCATCTCGACAAGTTCAGCGACAACATGTTCATGGGCGCGATCAACGCCTTCAACGACGACGCTGGCAAAGGCATCGACGTGCTGAGCGGCGAGAAGGACCAGCCGATCGCCAAGATCGCCCGCCACTACAAGGCGCAGGGAGTAAAATGGGTGGCCGTCGGCGACAGCAATTACGGAGAAGGCAGCAGCCGCGAGCACGCCGCGCTGTGCCCACGCTTGCTTGGCGGCGCCGCCGTGATCGCCCGCAGCTTTGCTCGCATCCACGAATCCAACCTGAAGAAGCAGGGATTGCTGGCGCTGACCTTCCAAGACCCGGCCGATTACGACCGCATCCGAGTGGACGATCGGCTAAGTCTAGTCGGATTGGCCGGGATGGCGTCTGGCAAACCAATCGAATGCCGCATCAAACATGCTGACGGAACGAGCGAGACCTTGCAGCTCAACCACACCTTCAGCACTTCCCAACTCGAGTGGTTCCGCAAAGGCTCGGCCCTGAACCTCTTCCACCACTGACGGCCGAGAGGCGTCGTAGCGGGGCAACTGTCCGCCGCGAATATGCCGGAATTTTGTCCTACAGAGAGCGCGGTAGGGTCATTCAACGACTGTGCGCGCCAATGATATCACGGCTCGATTCGTCCGCATTGCTGCCGAGTGAGCGGAGTGTACGACTATCTCTGTTGGGCCCGTCGCACCGAATCGAGGAGCGCCGGCAGCACGGCTTTACCTTGCTCGAGCTTCTGGTAGTGCTTGCCATTCTGGGGTTGCTGATCGGGTTGGTCGGTCCCAGGGTGATGCAGCAATTCGGATCCGCCAAGGAGAAGGTCGCGCACCTATCGATCGGGCGCCTCGCGACGGCTCTCGATATGTATAAACTCGATGTCGGGACCTATCCGACGGCCGAGCAAGGATTGCAAGCGCTGATGACCAAGCCGTCAGAGGTCACCAATTGGAGAGGACCCTACATGACGGGAGATAAAGTGCCTGAAGACCCTTGGGGCCGACCGTTCGTCTACCATAATCCGAGCCAGCGCGCCGGCCACGAATTCGATCTCTATTCGCTCGGGCCGACCGGACAGCCCAGCAGCCCGGGCAGCTCGGCCATGATCCTGAACGAATAAGAGAACCACGGCTTAATCTAAGCGGTCACCCCAGGCGAGCACGGCATACCCGCCCGGCACCGTCGTCCCGACACGAACAATGGCAGAGCGCTCAACGCGGGCATTACGCGGCCCCGACGCAGTCGCTGTCATCCGCACGATGAGCGGATCTTCAGACGCCTGATTTCCCGACGCTGCACTTGGTCCGATCAGAGAGAGGGCGGCCCTGACGATCGGATCGGCGGTCATCGGGTTCGGTTCCGCGGGACCGAAGAGCGTCAGATGGGTACGGATTGCAGCAAGGACGGCCGGGGTCATACCGAGCACGCGACCGAGTTCGTCTATGGTTTCGAGGGGCTCTCTCGGGGGTCCGTAATCGAGGCCTGCTGCTCGATAGGCAGCGGGCTGTCCTTGTTCCGGCGCGTCTGCCCCGGTGGATCCGACCCATTCGCCGATCGCTGCTGCCAGCTGCCGTGCGCTCCCCGGGTCGCTGCCGATAACCCCCAATAGCGCTTCGAGGAGCTGCGGTGACGCCGAGTTTGGATTGATCCGCCAGGACTCGTCTTGAAGTTGTACCATCACGCGGCTGGCGCCAATTGTTAATTCGTGCGGGGAGCCGTCCAAGGGCCAGCGCCGATCCGGATTCGGATCCAGCAGATTGAAGATGGCGGCAGCGATAGCGCCGTCGTCGGCAGCTTCGGCAGTCGCCTGTGCGACCATATTGCCGGCGATGCGGACCTCGGTTCGCCCATTCGCCGTCACATGGGCGACGATGAATGCGATCAGCACCAGCGTCCACAATACGATGATCAACGCGAACCCATCGTCGCCGCGATAAGCCGCCGATGATCGGCACGGCCCTGTCACGGGCTAGAGCCCGTTCGGGTTGGCCAAGCCAGGGACACCCTTGTGCTGAAGCTGCTGAGGGATGAGCCCGGCGTTGATGAGCTGGCTGCGCAAATCTTCCGTCAGCGCCCGGGCATCGCGCTGATCGTGCACGACATGAGGCGTAATCAGCACGAGCAGCTCGGTACGCCTCCGCGTGTTGCTCTGGGACGAAAACAGCGTGCCGACAACCGGGAGGTCCTTGATCAACGGAATCCCGGCATTTCCCTCCGAGGCGTTGTCTCGGATCAGTCCGGCCATCCCGACAGTCTGGCCGTCCTGAACAGCGACCCGAGTGCGAAAGATCTGATCGTTGAAGGTAGGCGAGCCTTGGACCGTGTTTGTTGCCTGGGCAGCGACGTCGCTCACTTCCTGGGCGATGTCGAGGGTGACGAGTCCGCCCGAATTGACGCGCGGGGTCACCTGCATGATGACCCCCGTCGAGTGATAATCGACGCTGTTGACGATCGGAGCGGTGGTGGTGATGGTGCTCTGCGCGGTTCCGGTGAGGACCGGCACCTGCTGGCCGACCTGCAGACGTGCCGGCTCGTTGTCGAGCACCATGACCTGCGGCGCCGAGAGGACCCTCACCTTGGTTACCGAGGAAAGTGCCGCAAGCGCAAAATTGGGCATCTTGCTCAGGATGAAGAAGTTGCTGGTCGACGGAAAGGTCAGGGTGCTCAGACTGGGAAAACTCGAAGAAGCAGGACCCAGCGTGTTGGCGACGTGGTCGGCCTTGAAGAAGAACTGCGTGCCGTATTGTAGGTCATCATTGAGATCGACTTCGGCGATCGTCGCCTCGATGAGGACCTGCAGCGGAATGATATCGATCTTGCGCAGCATCCCCTCGATGACAGCATACTCGCTGGGCGTAGCATAAATCAGCAAAGCGTTGTTGCGCCGGTTCGCAATGATGCGGATACGGTTCTCGGGCCCGGCGCTCGTCTCGGTCGATAGCGGTTCGGTGGCGGGCGGTGCACCTTCGGGCGCAGCCGCCGGGCCGGGGATGGCCGTGCCCAGCCCGCCTGCTGCTCCGGCGGCCGCCGCCCCGCCCCCCGCGCCAGTCGTAGTACCGGCCCCTCCGCCGGCTCCGCCGAGGCCTGCCGTTGAGCCTTGGCCACCGAAGCCTGTCGTGCCGGCGCCGGGACCGCGTCCTCCGCCGAGCGTGAGCTGCTCGGCGCCGGGGGCGGTGCTGCCAGGCGGAGCCCCAGTGGGCGAAACGTTGCGCGGCGTGAAGGCGCGCTGGAGGAGAAGCTCGAGATCAGCGCTCTGACCGTTCTGCACATAGTAAACATGCCAGGTGCGCGCCGTCGCATCCTCGGCCCGATTCATGAGGCTGACAAATCGTTTGGCCGCATCGATATATCGTTGCTGTGACGAAACCACGAGAACCGCGTTGACCCGTGCCATCGGCAGCACGCGGACGATCCCTGCGAGAGCGCCATCGCTCTGGGCCTGTAACACTCTCTCGAGCTCACTCGCGAGCTTAGCCGGATCGCTGTCGCCCGCCGGAAAGAGGGCGTATGATTGACCAGCCAGGAGATCGACGTCGAAGGCGCGGATCAGACTGATCAATGTCCCACGAACCGCGGCGTCGCCGCGCACGAGGAGCGCGTTGCGCCCCGGGTCAGCGCTTATCTTGCCGCCCTCGGCGACAAATGACTCGAGCGTCTTGGCGAGGTCCTTCGCGGCGGCATAGCGCAGCTCGATCACCTGAGTGCCGGCACCTATCGGATTAGCGTTAGAAGACTGGTTGCTAGCCGCGCCAACGGCTATCGGAACGACAGCGTAGACCCCGTTCCTTTCGACCAGGGTTGCACCATTTTGGTTGAGCAAGGTCTCCAGGGCTGGCAGCAGAGCCGAGCGCGGCAGCGGCGTAGTGGTGTCGATCGAGCCAGTACCGTGAACGTTGGGATCGATGGTGTAGTTAAGCTTTAGTGTGGTGCCGAGGATCGTGCGGGCAATCTCACGAATGTCAGTATCGACGAGATTGAGCGTGACCTCGCCGGCTTGCCCCGCTGCCCCCGGCGCCGCCGGCGGTTCCACCGCCAGCTTCGTTGCGACACCGCGCGCCACGAATTCGCCTCGGCTGCGATCGCTAGGGATCGTGCTATTCACACGCGGCGGCGCTGCCTCGTATACTCGTGGCTGTTCGAGCGGCTCCAGACCGGGCGGTGAGGGGTAGACTTGACAGCCGGCGAGCAAGACCAGCGCCAGCGCCAAGATCGGCCGGCGGCTCATCGCTGCCGATCGATCCGCGCTCGCTGACCCGGCGGGCGGCTGCGGGCGGGCGGGACACCGGGTCTCGTCGGCGGAGCCGCCACAGGAGACGGCGGAATGGGAGGGCGTACCGCCGCAGCAGCCCCAGCCGGGCCGGACGGTGGTACGGCGAGGTTCGGATCGAATTTGGGCGCGAGGGTCGTGGCTCCGCCAGGACCGCTCAACGCAACCTCGCGCGGTGTGATACTCTCGATGCGCCAGCCGTTCACGTCCTCTCCCTCGGTCAGCTTCAACGGCTTGGCGCCATTCACAGCGAAAATTGCGAAACTGTGCCCAGGTTCGGTGACAATCCCAGTCAGGCGCGTGTCGGCGAGATCGGGGGTGCCGCCGCCATCGTTGGCAGCAACCTCCGGCGGACGTCGGGAGCTGCTGAACAGCGGTCGGCCAAGAACCGTCGCCAGGAGCTCCTCTAGGTGCGCGCGCTGTTGGGGGTGGACTGCAGGAGGCATATTGGGCTGCCTCGGGAGCTCGCTCGGCGTAGATTCGTCGGTGGCAGCGGGCTGAAGCTCGTTAAGAACGATTGCGCCCAAGGCCAGGCACCCGAAAAGCAGCAAGTAAATCGGGAGGCGGCTGATCATGGCTTGGCAGCGACCGGGTTTTCGTTGGCGCGGTAGCCATAGACGTCGAGCCCGGCATCGAGCTCCGCTGTCTCGGTTGCGCCCCGTCTCGGAGACCGCAATCTGCCACGGATGTGCAGGTTGTCGACCACGAGCGGCGGCGTCGCCGTCTCGAGTTTGGCAAGCAGCTTCGCCAAGGTCTCGTACGGGCCGTTTAAGACGTAGCGCAGGCCGATCCGGCGGTAACCTCCACGGATCTCCGCCGGGAGGCTTTCGGTGCTGCTGATCTTAGCGCCCACGGAAGCGGCGAGTCCCTCGATGCGGCTTTGCAGATTAGCCGCAGCAACGGCATCGCTAGAACCGTCCAAAGTGACCGTGCGCTTGCCTACCGCAGCGCGCAATTCGGTCGCCCTCGCGCGCAACCCGGGCAATTCCTCCGCGGCAGCTTTCAGTCGCGGGAGCAGCATGCGTCGGTTCGCCAGGACCGATTGGCGCTCCGCATACAGATCCACAAGCGGGGTCACTACCAGAAAATACACGCCCACCAGCGCTATCAGCATCAACAGCAGTGCCCAAAGCCGGCCGCGAGGGCCGGTCGGCAGCGTTGCGAGCGAGACTATGGCGCGACCTCCGCGTTGATTGTGAACAGCTCCATGCCAAGCGCTTCGACCCGCGTCACCGGCGCCGCGAACCCGGGGTTTCGGAAAGCACCGCCGGCAACGAGCGGTCCAATCAATCGCGCAGCGGCCGCGGACCGGCCACTGAAGGTCACTTTGCGCTGCCGCAGCTCCATGTCGGTCAGGTACGTATCGTCCGGAAGGATCCGGGTCGCAGCTGCCAAAACCGCCAGCGGGCGGCCGGACTTTTCGCTCTCGCTTTCGACAAAGCTGGCGCTCCCCGCCAACCGATCGATTTCCTGGCGCAGGCTGTCGGCCTCGGCCGCGGCGGTGCGACCGGCTGCGGTCTCTTGCTCGATGGAAGCAAGAGCAAGCTCTTGACGCACAAAAGGTATCACGACAGCCGCGAAGCCGAGAGCGACCAAGCACACGGCCGCAGACCACATGAGTTCGTCTAGAGGAGTGATGCCGGGGTCCACTATCCTCTAGCGACAGATAGGAACCGGCGTGTGGACCATCGGCAATCTCGGCTCGTTCAGGTCGGATTCCTGCTTGGCTCAGGGCCGTTAGCAGTGGCGCGAGGTTGGCTTTCGGCACGAGAACGAGGCGAACCGACAATCGTCCGTTTTTCCGGTCGGCTCCCTCAATTCGGTGATTCCAGTAGAGTTCTTCATCTTTGAACGGGGTCTCACGGTCCATTTCGAAAGCAAGGACCTGGTCGAGCTCGCGCTCCGCGGCCAGCGGTAAATTTACCGTCTTGCCGAGCACGTCCGCTTCGCCGAGACGCAGGACCGTCACCCGCCCGGTTGCGCGAGGCAGTTCCGCCAAATGCGTCGTGTTCAGCCCAAAGAGGCCAAGCGGCGTCTCCTTTCTGTTTCGCCGAACAGCAACCGCAACCGCATCGATGCCGCGCCCCAGCTGTCCGATCGGGCTGATCACCATCGCGTCGGCGGCCGTCAGCGCGGACCGGCGCAACCCCTGTGGCAGCAGTTCGCCAAGCTGTCCGAACCACCAGACAAAGAACTCACGCATTGTAATCCGAAATGAAGCCGACCCAAATCCGTCTACATACCCACGCCAATGTTATAGAGGGCCGCACGAGCTGGGAAGGCGGAGCAGCCGCATTGAGGCGATCATAGCCACAAAGGCCCGGAAAGGTGGCAAAATTATAGCTGAAATCAGGCGCAATACACGCAATTCGAGTTTATGGTGTATATATTCTTTCTAATTCGAGAAGACGAAACGCGATTTCCTTGCCGACGATATCTGCGGATGCGAATCGGCGCCATGGTTTAGGGCCGGAGCGCAGCAATCAAATCGGGCCAACGGCGTCTGTCATCCTTTGCGAACCCGAGGCGAACGCGAACGAGTTCGGGGATATCGCGGCTGTCCCAGTGCGACTGCCAGCTTGCCGGCTCACCTGGTGACGGCGGGCCCCAATAGGCGAGTTCAAAGCGCTCTACCCCGCGGATCAGCTCGGTCTCAATGGGCTCGGGCGGCGGTGCGGTGGATAGCTCGTGCCGACGCGGGGCCCAGCGCAGGACCAGTCGTGCCTCGTGGACCTCGAGCGTGATGTTGACACGGCGGGTTGTGCCAAACCCGGTCGGCAGATCGCCAACAAACTTTAGTCTGTCCGGGCGAGCTTCGAACTTCTCCGCGCTGGAGGCACCGATAACGATGTCGCCCGCCGACAGCAGCGAAATCCCGCTTAGGAGCCTGCGCAAGACACGGGCGCCGGCATCGAGATTCGCAGTTTCGCCGACCATCCGCGACTGTGCGCCCCACATCGTAAGACCGGCTCGCACGCCTTGAGTGAGTCCGACCATCAGAAACCCGAGCACAACCAGGGCGACTAGCATCTCGAGCAGAGTGAAGCCGCTCTGCCGCCCGGACATGCTGGGCTTCAGCGTCAGGGCGTTCATTCGCCGCTCACCGTCGGGCTGAGTCGCATCGTCTTCAACACCACCGATCGTTCACCACCGCGCCCGGGCCACGAGATGGCGACCTCGACATCGAATAGTGTCACTGACCCGGTAGGATTTCCGTCCGGGGCCACCGTTTGGCGGGTTCCCATCGGGCGGACGCGCAACCGCCAGTGATAGCCTCCGCCATCATCATCGGTCAATTCCCCCTGGATCAGAGCGGCGCTCCGCCCAACCCCGGCGAGATGAGACTGCGCACGCTGGACCGCTTCCTCGACCCGCCCAGCGGTGTTGACGGCCAACAATCCTCCACCGGCCGCCTGAAAAAGCCCGACGATGGCAAGCGCTGCGATGGCAAGTGCTACGACGACCTCGAGCAAGGTGAAACCGGTGGCTTGACAGCTGGGCTCAGCGACCATTGGCGACGGTTACCCTTCCGGTCAACCAGTCGACGCCGACGCCGACGCGGCGCTGTCCATCGATAAGCGAGATTCTGCCTCCCGTTGAGCTGCCGTCGGGGTTGAAGCGAATATCGCCTTCCCCGGCGCTCCGTGCTTCGCCGGAGATCGTCAAAAGCTCAATCGAGAGATCGGTCGGCAGGCGCCGCGGCGGCGACGAGCCGATCCTATAGCGGTGGCCGACAAGATCGAGGTCGAAGACGATCGAACGGTTGCCGACGATCGCCTCTGACCGCGCCAGGCGCAAACCCGCGGCGAGCTCGGCGGCGGTCGCCTGGAGGCCCAACCCGCGGCTCCAGGGTGGTTTGTAGCCGGAGACCAACGCCAAGGCCAAGCCGAGTATGGCGAGCACTACGAGCAGCTCGATCAGGGTGAAGCCGCCAGAACGATCGCCGTATCGCTCGTTCCAGGCCCGCGGCAGGCGTTGCGCGGGCTCACACCGCGAGATCATTGAGGCTCAGCATTGCCGTCAGCAACGCGCTGACGATGCCGGCGACGGCAAGGCCCATCACGATCGTGATCAGCGGCACGACGAGTGCCACGAGCCGCTGCATCATCAGCCGCGCCTGCTCGTCGTGGATCTCGGCGGCCTTAAGTGCCATCGCCGAAAGCTGCGCCGCTTCCTCGCCGAGCTGCAAGAGATGGATCGTCCGCGCCGGAAACAGGCCGGCGGCAGCCAGCGGCCGCGCCAACCCTGCGCCGCCCTTGGCCGCGATAGCCGCGGCCTCGACCGCTGCCGCGGCCGCAAGATTGCCGAGCGCCTCTTGAGCAATTCCGAGCGCCGTGATCAGCGGCACCCCGTTTTGCAGCAAGCTGCCGAGGGTGCGCGTCAGTCGAGCGGCGAGCGTCTCGCGGAGCAGACTGCCGGCGACCGGCAGGCGCAACAGCACACGATCGAGCTTGAGCCGGTTGGCGGGCCGAGCGAGCAGCTGGCGCGCGACCAAGGCCGCCGCCATGGCGCCAACGAGAAACCACGGCCCGGCCACGCCGATTGCCGTGCCGAGCAACATCAGCGCGCGCGTCGAGGCGGGGAGTTGAGCACCCGCCTGCTCGAAAATCGGCGTGAACTGCGGCAGCACGTATTCGAGCAAAAGCACGATCGAGCCGATCGCCGCAACGACCAGCAGAGCCGGATAGATCAGGGCGGACCGCAGACTGTCGGTGAGGCTGCGCTCCCGCTCGAGCAGGGTGGCCAGGCGGTCAAGCGTTTCCGGCAAGGTCCCACCCGCTTCGCCGGCACGGACGAGGCCGATATAGAGCCTGGAAAAGCTGCGCTGCTCGCTTGCCAGTGCCGCCGCCAGCGGGCTGCCGCCACGCACCTTGTCGCGAACATTGCCGAGGATGGTGCGGGCGCGGGCGCTGCGCGTGTTGTCGACGACAAAGCGCAGAGCGCGGTCAAGATCCTGTCCGGCCGCCAGCATGATGGCGAGTTCGCGAGTGACCTCGCCGAGGGCCGCCTTATCAAGACCACGGGCGCCACCGAACTCAAGCTGCAGCAGATCGCTCAGACCTCGGCGGCGATCGGCCGGATCGGCGCGCAGCACAATCTGCCCTTGGCGCTGCAGCCGCTCGACCACGATGGCGCGATCGGGCGCCTCCATGACGCCGTGAACGACATCGCCGCCGCCGTCGACCGCCGACCAGCGAAACGAAGGCATTTCAGCTTCTCGCCAGCGGGCTCATTCGGGCTGCCGCCAAGCTAAGGGAAATCCGTCGTAGCCCTTAAGCGCCGATCGGCCGCCGGTCAACACCGCCGCCTCGCTCGGAAGCTTGGTCCTCGCCTCCCTGCATCAGGGAGAAAAATCGGACGGATCCGGAAAAGCGCTCCGGATAACGCTCATAACCCTTGAAAATCAAGCCTTAGACGCTCCGATCTTCGGTCATCCTGCAGGGAGGCAAACAACTAACCTCAGGGAGTCTCCGGGCGGCCCCCCGGATTCCGATCCAAGCGCCTATTATGGCTGCCGATCGTGGCGCCAAGATGGCGGGGTCGATTGCCGGCGCGAGGCGTTCAAGACAACGTCCGATGCGATTGAAAGGTGAGGTGGGTGAACAGCAAATGGGGCAGTGCGAAATCAAATTGCCGACCCAAGCGGTCGAATTCTATAAAAAACCTGCCGTCGCCTACGATCAAGGTCCGGTTTTGGGATCGACGACGTAGCACTCAATACCGAAGCTGGAGCGAAGCGGGTGCGGCTTAACGAGATTCCTGCAGACTGAAGGAAGGAGAGTAAGGGTGGGAACACAAAGGCGTCCGATTAGCAGGTGTTGGGGGATCGGCTTGGGGCGCACCGGCACGACCACCCTGTGCGAAGCATTTCGAATACTCGGCTATTCCAACGTGATGCATAACCCTCCGTTCGAGGCACTTGCCACCGCCGATGCCGGCGCAGACAATGGAGTCGTTGTATTCTACAAGTATCTGGATTATAAATTTCCGGGATCGAAGTTCATCTTGACGGTACGGGATTTGGCTAGTTGGCTCGAGTCTATAGAGTATATAACAAATAAAGCCCCAATCACATCTCTCGATGACGATATTCCTATAATGCGGCGGATGGCAATTTACAAATCGGTTATGTTTGAACGCGAAGCATTCATTGCAGCCTTCGAACGGCATCACCGAGATGTGAAACGCTATTTCAGCGCCAGGTCAGACGACCTCCTGGAAATGAACATCATCGCCGGCGACGGATGGGATAAGCTCTGCCCCTTTCTCGGCGCACCCTTCCCATCGATGCCTTTTCCCCATCTCCACCGACGGTCCGCGCCGTGACTCTATTGTCGACGCGCCTCGGCGCTCGATCGTACACGAGCGTCGCGATCGTACACGAGAGTGGGACACCCCCGTGGTGCTCTAGCTCTGCCCTACCAAACGTTATACAAGATAAATGACTAGATTTGCCTTTTCTTGTGTTGTCGATAACGATCCGGTCCTCGTTGCGCAGGCTTTCATCTGGCTAAACTGCATGCGCAGCCGAGGCGGCTTCCGGGACGAGGACATCTTCGTTCACATTACCGACCTTGCCAATACGGAATTCCTCAATTGGGTAAGATCTTCCAAGGTCAATGTCATCGAGATCGAGCCATTCGACGAACGCAGTCCGCATAGTAACAAGATTGAGCAACTAAAAACGTTTGTGCACTCCAATTATGACCAGGTCGTCTGCATGGACTGCGACACCGCGTGGATTGGCGACAGGGCTCTGCCGGTCGGAGCCCCGGTCGCGGCTTCAATTGTCCACCAAGCGAATCCGCCGGAGCAGGTATTATCGGACATTTTTGCCGCTTCAACTCTAGGGCCGCCGGAGTGGTTTCCCGTGTTCTTCGCCGACGGCGAGGGGCGGGAGTTATCCGACAGGAATAATTGCAATGGTGGATTATACATAATTCAGCAGGATTTTGTCTCAACGCTCGAACCAAAATGGCGCGAATGGGCGAGATGGGCCTTGGATCGTCACGATCTTTTCGCGTCGTGGGCGTTCTTTACCGATCAGGTAAGCTTTGCGCTCGCGATGCGCGACATCGGTGCCAATGTCAGACACTTGGATCTGGTGTGGAATTATCCGACCAACGTAGCAACCGAATTGCTGCCCGATATCCCGCCACAGCTCTTGCATTATCATCGAGAGCTGACACCGCATCTCAAGCTTAAGAAGGTTGGTCGGCGCAGGGTCGATGATGAAATCGACAAATTCAATAGCGCAATCGAGCAGTACGTCAGCAACACCTTACTCAATAGCGTGTTCTGGGATTTTCGCTACTCTGCGCATCCCGAATTCGGTAGCGGAGTAGGCTCACGCGGCGCAGCGTTGTCGAACAAGACCGAACTGCTCGAAAAGGCGCTCGGCGGTTTTCTTGCCACGAATGTGAGCGTAGTCGACGTCGGTTGCGGTGACCTCGAGCTGACCCGCCACCTGCCTCTCGCCGATTACCTGGGGGTCGATGTTTCACAGGCGTCGCTGGAGCTCGCCAGCAGCAAGCGGCCCGACTGGAAATTCGAGCTCCTACCGCTGGGTGCCGGCGTGCCGGAGGCGGATATCGTATTATGCATCGACGTTTTGATCCACCAAAAGACGGAGGCGGCATTCCTATCGTTGATCGAACAACTTGCCGGCGCGACGCGCCGCCGGCTTGTCGTCGGCGGTTATGAAGCGCCGCCACGCTTCACTTCGGAAATTACCGCTTACCACCTTCCTCTTACGCAAGCATTGAAAAACACCGGTAACTTCATCGATATCCAAGTGATAGGTTTCCATAGGGAAACGGTCATCGTCGTAGCCGATAAATGGAAGCGCGACGATGCTGCCGCCAACGCTGTAAAAATCAGCACCTACTATGATGGTACCGCGCGAATACGCGAGGGAGCAGCGGTGGGTGACCACCGAACGGATATCGACGACGTATGGGAGGAAATCGGTCAACTCCAGTTTGAGTTTCTAAAAGACAACGGCCTGCAGGCTTGTCACTGCCTGCTGGATGTGGGCTGTGGCGCGCTACGCGGCGGTGTGCATTTCATCAGATATTTGGAGCAGGGGAATTATGTCGGGGTTGACATGAATCAGTCCGTTCTTGACGCCGGGTATGACGTCACGTTGCGAATGTTAAACCTCCAGTCGCGGATGCCTCGCGAGAATCTAATCCGCATCGACGCTTTTGATTTCACCAAGCTTGATCGTCAGTTTGATTTCGCTATGGCGCAATCATTGTTTACACATCTGACGTTTAACCAGATCCGGGAATGCTTGACCCGTCTAACGCAAGTTGTCGAGGTCGGCGGAATATTCTTTGCAAGCTTCTTTGAGTTGCCGCGGACCATGTCCACCGCGCGTCCGCATCTTCACTCTCCCGGCGACGTAACGACATATAGTGCTGCCGATCCCTATCACTATTGGCTTTCGGACATGTTCTACGCCGCGCTAGAACTGCCATGGCAGGTGCGCTACATTGGCGATTGGGGGCATCCTCGCGCCCTACGAATGCTGTCTTTCTGCCGCACTGAATAATAATTCGGCCTCGTCTCGGACTTTCCGCTTTGACGGCCAGGCTGGAGAGCGTGGCTTCCGTCTTGGCGGTCTCTCACCGATGTAGGGGTGAGTGAGATTTTCGAGGTCTTTGACGGGCAACGACGCGCGAAAAGAAGTTCAAATGCCGAAAAACAAACCAAATTCTCGCGGGGCACCTTGCCCTGCAACCCTGCTGCCCGCAATTCAACGGCAAAGCCAGCGTCCAGCAACGATTGGTTAATGTCTACCCCAATGTAGTTTCCTGTCTCCAGGTACTCGATAAAACGCACGCCGCCGCAAACTCCCGCAGCCCAATGTCCAGCAAGGTGTGCTGCGGGTGAAGACCGTGGTCGATAAGAAATCGACACCCCAGATTTCCGACTTCGTCCCAAAGTCCCCCGACCGACTTGCGGTGCTCACCCTGGTCGACTGCGCATTTGACTTGTCGGCGATCAAAATAAAAGCGCTCCAACCGAAAGATCGCCGCCGGTTCTTTGTCGGCGACGGCAACTCATATGCCCGTCCCGTATCGCCCGACGGCGGCTGGATCGCTGGCGAGAGCGGCCGACGAGCCCGCGGCGGTCACCTGCATTCTGCGCTTCTCATCCCTCGCTACAACGGTTCATAATCGAAGGTGTCAAATTCCTCGGCAAACATTTCGTTGATCAACCCGATTTGCCGTTTATCGAGAAGGTCTCGTGGATCTAGATCGTCGGCGAGAATGCCCTTTTTTGCGTGAGGAAACCTCGACCGATACTCCATTCCCAAGCTGCCGATGAATTCCTGGACTTCCGCAGCCAGGTTCTCGAAGCGGATGATATGTGCCAAAACCGAACCGTCAGGCCGACGATAGCGATCGATATTTTTTACGATCAGGATGCTCCGATCTTCGATTGACTGGTCTAGATAATTCTTCAGCTTGCCCCAGTCGCACCGCATTTCCCCACCGGTCTGATAGATATCGAAGCTTAGCATGTGGTTCGCCAACGAGAGAATCTTCGCGTAGGGATGCCGCTCGACGCACACCATTCGATAATCCAGGGCCGCGGGACCGTATAGTGTGAAGACATCGCGAAGTGACATATGGTTGAAGTAGATCCTCGGCGGAATTGCCAATTTTGCGAGATCCGAGACGGCTGTGCGCCGCACGGACTTAAGATATGCGAGTTCGGCCACACGATCTGCGGAGTAATTCTGCGCTCCGGCGTCGAGTTCGAGGCGCTTCAGCTCATCGATCGGTGTAATCGGGGTAATGATGTCGTCGCGCCCGCAGATGGTCGAGAGCGCAATCTCAACGCTGGTGCCGCCGACTTTCACCCCTTTTATGAAAATGAACCGATGCGTCTTTGATAAGATCATGGCAACACACGGTCACTCCGGGAGCGTTTTGACGACGCCGATCTCCACCGGAGCCGGAGGGAGGATGTTTAAAGCCTGCCGCACGATTAGGCCACCGAATGCAGCGTGATCGCGACGTCCTGGCTGGGCGTTGTCTTGTGGTATGCTCCAAATTCTGCTTGTGAAGGAGTTGACGATCGCCCGCCGGCAGATGAACTAATTGCGGCTGTCTCGTACGAGAACAAAAATCTCGATCCCGTTAATGAACCATCGTTCAGCCCGCAATCGCGCCCGCTTCGATTTCGGCGCCTTGGGGGGTCATCGCTTGAGCTACGGGTGCCACGACGGCTCCTTGCCAAGCTGCTCGCGCAGCGAGCGCGCATAGGGATGTTCGACGGCGCGGCGGCGAAATTCCTCGGGGAGGCGCTCGTAGAAGCGACGATCGGCGGCGACGGGTCGATCCTTCATATCCGCGTAAAACCCGTCGTCTCCAGTGTTGAACCGGCTGATCTTGCGGCCGCGCAGGTAGAGCGAGGCCGCACCGTTTCCGCCGAGACCGTGATGCGAGAACTTCCAGTAAGCGAGCGCGGCTTCTTCCCACGGCATGCCGATAAAGCTGCAGAGCGGCGGGAAATCCTGCTCCGGGGCATCGGCGAGATCATCGTAGCAGACGAGGGTGGCGGGCGCGCCCGCATTCGCGGTGAACTCGGCGATCTGCCGGTTTACCGTTTCCCATTCGGCCAAGAGTTCATCCAGGCTGATCCCCGGCGCGCGTCGGCGGTGATGTGATTCGGCAAATCCGCAAGGGTGCCGCACGAGATGGACGAGCCGGACGTCAAGATCGGCGCGGCCGAGAAACTCCGCGCACCACGCGATGCTTTTCGAGCTATCGACTATGATCTGCCGACCCGTGCGCGCCGCAGCGAAATGGAAGGCATCCCGGCGCGGCACCTCTTCGATGCCATACAGCACCGTACACGCCAGGCCGTCCGCCTCGCACAGGCGGCATACCCCACGGCCGGGCAAAATCCAGGGCCGGTGATACTTGCCGAGACTATAGGCGTGTGAGCAGCTGCCAAGCACCAGACCGAGCCAAGTCGAACCGGAATGCGGGCAGCTAAGGATAAAAACGACGGTTATTCCGGACATCACTAATTGGAACGTTGACGCAGGCAACTCATGCATACGCGGCCGGACGATCTAGCGCAACAGGGAGAGGGCCCCCCAGATTACCGCCCACAGCCCGAACGACAACAGCAGCACCCGGATCACAGCCTCGCCACGGCTCAGCCAGGGGGTCGGGCCGTATCCGATTGGGCAGGATGAGGATGGTGGATGCCGAACCGTGCAGGGAGCGGTAGAGCAACCGCACTCCGGCCCGGCATCGCTGTCCATCTGCTCCTCCAACCCTCGCGGAGAGAACTGGGCACCTTCCTTCACCCACCGTGCCGGTTAGGGGAAACCCGCGCCGAGCCTGCGATGCGTGCGACGCAAATCGTTTCGATGGTCGGGAGAACTCGGGGCGACCGATCTGGGGAGGCGGAGAACCCATCGGTCAGTTACGCTTTGCGGGAAAAAGGAGGGGCGGCGCTCGCGCCGCCCCTTCCAATTCCCTAAGACTGCCCGCGGTTAATCGAAAGACGGAAGAAATTCGAACTCCGTCCCTACCGGGTCGCTGTCGTTATACATGCCGTAAATGTAGCCTCTCTCCTGGTAGTTGTTGCCGGCAGTACCTTCGACGGTGGAAATCAACCCGAGCAAGGTTACGCGCCCGGTCTCGTCGCCACCGAATGGCCCCGAGAACTTCTCCGCCGGTCCGGCAATGACGCTTCCCTTTCGCGAGCCCTGGAATTCCTGCGTCAGGTTATCGTCGATGCCGCCCATGGCGGTGTTGGACAGCTGTCTCTGCTGCCAGCACAAGAACTCCGTGAAGGTCGACGTGCGGTTCTCCCAGAGCGGGTTGCTGGTCGAAACCGTGTTCAAGCTCTCATTGTAGAACACGAGCGGGACAAAGGTCGGGTTGTTCGGATGGTTGGAATTGGTATCCAGGGTCAACAAGGTGAGATAGGTCCGGCTGAACGCATTGGCGGGCGTCGGAAGACCCGTGTGCGCCGGCGCCTCGTTGTCGAACTTCAGAGTACCGTAGAGGGTCGAGGTTACCGCCAGGTAGTTACCACGCGCGCCGTCGAAATGGAGCTCGTTGCCCGCAGTGCTGACAGGGGCGCCGAGGGCCAGCGCGGGGTCCGCCTGGATCGTGATCCCCTGATACGCCGAAACCGCGGAACTCGTGCCGGCGAGCACATTGGCGGTGGCCACCGCGTTGTTGGGGCCACGCAGTACGGCGTCGCCGATCAGCCCATCCCACTTGATCGCACGATCCGCATTATCGACCACCCATGCGATCAGATAGCCGTTCTTGCAGGGCGGCTTGGGAACCCGGATCGAGTTCGACCAGTACGACTTGCCATCGGCCGAGAACGCGAGGGTCCCGTTGATCGACAAGAAGATGTTGAAGTCGACCTCCGGGCAGATGTACTTGGAGGTGAACTCCTAACTCCCGGGGCAAACCCAGTGTGCTTTGACCTTGATCGTCTGATGCTCTTGGCAAACTGACGTCGTGGGGGTGACGCCGGGCGGGCAGACGACGCCGAGCTCGATCTCGGTCCGGGGTAGATCGACGCCGTCGACACTTACCGCGCCGTTACTCATAAATTTGGGGAAGATGATCACGCTCCCCGGCTGTTGCGAATCGGATAATAGCGCAGACCGGACTTGCGCCCCGGCCGGCGCCGCCAGGGCGAGTGCCGGTATCAGCAGCAGGCCCCATTTGTTCATAAATCTCATGCTGTCTCCCTTTCTGCTACGCCCTCGCGGGCAATACCCTAAGAGCAACTGTCATGCCAACAGAGATTATTAACGTTAATTCAATAGCTTGGAAGACCAGGACCCTCGCGCGACCGTCCAGAAAATCAGACTCCGGTCCCGGCTTTCAGACAGCCGGCCGGAAATTTCGAACAGCACCGGGAAGGTAGTCGTCTTCGCCCAAGTTCATCAAAGGGGTGGTGGCGCTCGACGGCGTAAGGAGGGCCCAGACCGAGATCGAGGTTGGCGCGCGGTGCCGGATGCGCGCCCACGCAGAAGTACTTCGAGGCACCCGCTGTCGCACGGCAATCCTCATCGGTCGCTATGACGGTTCATATTCGAAGGTGTCAAATTCCTCGGCAAACATCTCATTGATCAACCCGATTTGCCGTTTATTGAGAAGCTCTCGTGGATCCAGATCGTTGGCGAGATGCGCCCTTCGTGACGGCCGTCTTGCGGCCTGCTCCAAGCGGTCCACGTGACCCAATGCGCTCGACTGATCGGTTACCACGACCCGCATTGAGCCAACAGGGAGAGGCTCCCCCAGACAACCGCCCACAGCCCGAATGACAACAGCAGCACCAAGATCACAGCCTCGCCGCGGCTCAGCTGGAGGGTCGGGCCGCATCCGATTTGGCGGGATGACGATGGATGCCGAACCGTACAACCAACGCACTCCGGCCCGCTATCGCTGTCCATCTGCTCCACCCCCGGAGAAACTGGGCGCCTTCTTTAACCCATCGTGCCGGTTAGGGAGAACCCGCGCGGCGCCCCGCAGATTATCCGACTTAAATCACTTCAATGGTAGGGAGTATCCGGGAGACGGGCGAACCCCGCCGATCACTTATGCTTTGCGGGAAAAAGGAGGGACGGCGCTCGCGCCGTCCCTCTCGATTTGCCTAAGACTGGCCAGGCAAGTCCCTTGCGTTATGCCTGATCAACCACCAGAGCCAGAAGTTGGAAGGAATTGAAGTACCGTTGGTTCTGGGTCGCTGTCGTTATACATGCCGTAGATGTAGCTTCTCTCCTGGTAGTTGTTGCCGGCAGTACCTTCGACGGTGTGAATCAACCCGAGCAAGGTTACGCGCCCGGTCTCGTCGCCGCCGAATGGCCCCGAGAACTTCTCCGCCGGTCCGGCAATGACGCTTCCCTTTCGCGAGCCCTGGAATTCCTGCGTCAGGTTATCGTCGATGCCGCCCATGGCGGTGTTGGACAGCTGTCTCTGCTGCCAGCACAGGAACTCCGTGAAGGTCGACGTCCGGTTCTCCCAGAGCGGGTTGCTGGTCGAAACCGTGTTCAAGCTCTCATTGTAGAACACGAGTGGGACAAAGGTCGGGTTGTTCGGTTGGTTGGAACGCACATCCAGGGTCAAAAAGGTGAGGTACGTCCGACTGAACGCGTTGGCCGGTGTCGGAAGACCCGTGTGCGCCGGCGCCTCGTTGTCGAACTTCACAGTGCCGTAGAGGGTCGAGGTTGCCGCCAGGTATTGACCGGGTGCGCCGCTGAAGTGGAGCCCATTGCCCCCGACGTCAATAAGAGCGCCGGTGGCCAGCGCGGGGTCCGCCTGGATCGTGATCCCCTGATACGCCGAGACCGCGCTGCTTGTGCCGGGGAGCACATTGGCGGTGGCCACCGCGTTGTTGGGGCCGCGCAGTACGGCGTCGCCGATCAGCCCATCCCACTTGATCGCACGATCCGCATTATCGACCACCCATGCGATCAGATAGCCGTTCTTGCAGGGCGGCTTGGGAACCCGGATCGAGTTCGACCAGTACGACTTGCCGTCGGCCGAGAACGCGAGGGTCCCGTTGATCGACAAGAAGATGTTGAAGTCGACCTCCGGGCAGATGTACTTGGAGGTGAACTCCTGGCTCCCGGGGCAAACCCAGTGTGCTTTGACCTTTATCGTCTGATGCTCAAAGCAGTTGCCACTCGTGCCCGTCGACGGGGTGACTCCGGGCGGGCAGACGACGCCGAGCTCGATCTCCGTTCGGGGTAGATCCACGCCGTCGACACTTACCGCGCCGTTACTCATAAATTTGGGGAAGATGATCACGCTCCCCGGCTCTTGCGAATCGGATAATAGCGCAGACCGGACTTGCGCGCCGGCCGGCGCAGCCAGGGCGAGTGCCGGTATCAGCAGCAAGCCCCATTTGTTCATAAATCTCACGCTGTCTTCCTTTCTCCACACTCAGCAGGCGATACCGAGTTGCAACCGCCATGCCAAGTTCTTGGCGCGGTAGCGCACCGCGATTTCAACGGCTTAGGAGCGGCAGTCGCAAGATTGGTCTGAAAGGCAGGACTCGACCTGTCCTGGGTCCGATTTTCTGGACGGCTGGCCGGAAATTTCGAAACAGCACCGGGAGCCTGGCCGTCGTCGCGATCCGTCGGGGCGACGGAAGGTCAATCGAACGGTACGAAGACCGTCATCGGCCTGCTGCCGCCGGATTTCTTGACGACATAGACCGGATCCATCGACCGGCCATGGTCGGCGTCGGTCGGGACGAGCCCCAGCAGCCTGACCGGCCCGGGGATGTCGGAGATCCCGCGAACCGGCACCCTTACCGCCCTGCCGGAAAGGACGACCCCGTTGGGCGTACGCGCTCCGACAAGCGTGAAGTTTTCATCGAGGTTGGGATCCTTCATCTCGGTCCAGCAGATGAAGTTTCGGCCGGTTGACGCATCGATCCCTTGGTCACTACGGAAGTCGAGATCGACGAAGGTCGGGTAGTTGGGCCGGTTCGATCGCACGTCCAGCGTGAGCAGAATGAGAAAAGCCTCGGCGGATGAGAGGGGGCCCTCTAGTCTATGGTATTCGAGATTTTCCGGGACCGTTCTGTCCACCGCCTGGTAATGCCCCGCACCACCGTCGAAGACCAGGGCCGGACTTCCGGTGCGAGGATCGATATCGGTAGCGATATCGGCACGGGTAGCCAGATTGGGTTCTGCCGGTATCGCAATCGCGTCATACGACTGGGTCGCGCCCTTGCCGTCCCTTAGCAAAGCGCTGCCGATCAACCCATCATATTTGATCGGCTGATTGGTCGGACTGATCACATACCCGAGCAGATAACCCGTCGGGCAGGGGGCCACGGAAGCAAGATTGCTCCCCGTCAACGCGGGGTTCTCGGGGTTGATCACGGCCTTTCCGTCGACCGGGAGTACAATGTCGAATCGGGCCTCTCTGCAGATATACTTACCTTCGAAGTCGTCACTCGCCGGGCAAACCCAGTGAAATCTTATCTTGACCCGCTCGTCCTCAGGGCAAGTGGCGCCCATCGGGCACTGCGTGCGAACCTCAATCTCGGTTTGGGCCCTCGTTACGCCGTCGACCGCCACCACCCCTTTCATGAACTTGGGGAAGACGACTACGCTTCCCGGCGCCTCGGCGCTGCTCGGCGTTGCCTCCGGAGGCTGCGCCAAGCTCGGCAATGGCATTCCAAGGGCTACCGTCAGCAACAGGGAAAAACCCGCGCCTTTCATCACAACTTTCATGATTGCTTCGCCGTCTCCGCTTCTAGCGTCAATAGGTTGATATTCGGTGATCTTGTGGGGAGGGCGGGCTTGTCCCGCGAGCAGGGCAGGCGCTAGACCTCGGAGCGTATGTCGAACTTGCGCATCTTCTCGAACAATGTCGAGCGCCCTACGCCTAGACGTTTCGCAGCCTCTTCGATGCCGTCGGCACCGGCGAGCGCCGCGCGGATATGGTGGCGCTCGGCCCGCTCGCGGACCTCCGCGAGCGTCGGAAACGCGGCGGTATCCGGCTTCGCGGCTTCAGCGGGAGACGGCGCTTCGACGGCGATCGGCGAGAGCGCCACCGCTTGCTCCGTGGTTTCGGCGGCAAACAGCGCTTCGACGCCGATCCGTGGCGCCAGCGAGAGCGCCACCGCCTGCTCGACGCGGTTACGCAGCTCGCGCACATTGCCCGGCCAAGGATGCGCGAGCAAGGCCTGCTCGGCTTCCCGCGTGAAGCCGTCGACATCGCGGGCAAACGCCTTTGAAAACTCTCTTATGAACAGCTGCGCGAGCGGCAGGATGTCGTTGGACCGATCGCGAAGTCGCGGAATTGTCATCCTTATCACATTGATTCGAAAGTATAAATCCTGTCGAAAGAGACGATCGGAGACCGCGGCTTCGAGATTGGCGTTGGTCGCGCAGATGATCCGGGCACCCGTCTTGATTGCCGCCTCGCCTCCCACGCGGGTGAAGGCGCGCTCCTCGATCAGGCGGAGCAGCTTCGCCTGCATTGGCATCGGCAACTCGCCGACCTCGTCGAGAAACAGAATCCCGTTGCCGGCGCGCTCGACATGGCCGTGATGGCGGGCTTGGGCACCGGTGAAGGAGCCCCTCTCGTGACCGAACAGCTGGCTCTCAACCAGTTCATGAGGGATCGCGGCGCAATTGACTGCGATGAACGGCTCCTCCGCGCGGGTCGAGATCCGGTGAACGAATTTCGCCGCTACCTCCTTGCCGACGCCGCTCTCACCGGTAATCAGTAGCGAGCTGTCGATATCGGCGACGCGCCTTAAAAGTAGCTCCACCTGGCGCATCGCCTGCGAGGCACCGAGCGCGCCGGTGGCTCTCGGCTGCACCGCAATCAGCCCGGCGATGCGTTCGAGTAAATCGGTGATCTTGTATGGTTTGGTGAGATAGTCGACCGCACCCGCCTTGGTGAGGCGAACCGCCTGGTCGATCTTCCCATGGGCGGTGACGAACAAGAACGGCGTGCTGCCGAGCCGCGGGAGGGCTCGCAGAAAAATCTCCTCGCCGCTCGTGTCCGGAAGAAGGATATCGCAAACGACGAGATCGGGACGCGTGCTAATTAATCCTTCGAGCGCCTCCTGCCCCGTTTGCCACCAAAACGGTCTATAGCCTTCGAGTTCCAGCCGTTGCACAAGGGTACCGCCCACGACCGGATCGTCTTCGATGACGCCGATCCGGCCTCTCTCACGCGACGACATGGAGCGTCTCCCTCGACTTGATTGGAAGAATTACCACCATGCGCGTCCCGACGCCGGGATATTCGACGTCGACGCGCCCGCCGAGGCGGCGGACCAGTTGACTGATGGTCCAGATTCCAAGACCCTTACTCTCCGATGAAGATGTCGGAGCGGGCGTAGTTTGATTGAGCAAGGCAGCCATACCCTCGGGCAGCCCCGGACCTTGATCAGCAACCGTGATCTCCAGCTCCCGGTCAGCGCGTGCCACGCTAACGGCGACGAAACCCTCGTCAGGCGAGGCGGCGCACGCGTTCAACAGCAGATTGAGCGTGATTTGGCGCACCGCAGGCCCGTCGATCGCCAGTGGTTCCGTGAGGCGGTTGTCCCAGTCGAGACGCAGGCGCCGAGCACGGGTCTCATGCTGCACGAGAAAGCGCAGATCGTCGATATCGCTTCTCGTCAAAACCGAGGTATCGGAAGTGCCCTTGTAGGTAACCAGGGTCGCGCTCACGACGTTGCGGATTCCGGCGAGCCCGCGTTTCAGGAAGTCCAGCGACGCCTGCCGCACTGCGGGATCGTGCCCATGCGCCTCGATGGTGTCGATCGCGTTGAGCATCCCGCTGAGCGGATTGTTGACCTCGTGCGCCATCCCCGAGGCGAGCCGTCCGAGCATCGCGCATTTTTCCTGCTCGGCGAGATGGGCCGCGAGGGTCTGGCGCTCGCTGAAGGCGCGCGCCATAGCGTTGAACCGGTCGAACAGCTGACCGAACTCGCTGGCGACCCTATAACGGTAACCCGCCGGAACGGGCTCGACCCGACCTTCTCGGATCTGCTCCACGTAGCGGGTGAGAACACCCAATGGTTGCAGCATTCGCTTCAGAACGAAGTATCCGCCGAGCGCGAAGGCGAGGGTCAAGCATCCATTCACCAGGACGAGCGTGAGTAGGATTTTGCGACGCACCCGCAGCGAGCCGGCGACGTCCACCTCGGCGAAAAGGCGTCCGGCGGGGTAACCCTCGGCGCGCAGGGTCCTCGCCAGCCAGGCACGGCCGGTATCGGGGTCGAGCTCCAGGCCGTCGCCTGCCGGAAACCGGCTGCGCAACTCGCCCGGCACTGCGCTTTGGACCGGAAAGCGGCGCGGATCGGACGAAGCCAGGATCGTCCCATTCGGCAACTCAACAATGGCGAAGCGTGGTTCGACGCCGGCATATCGGTCGCCTTGCGCACGATCCAGGGCATCGAACACCCCTCGTGCGTTTCTCCGAACGAGGGCCGGGAGCACGGCCGCAGAGAGGCCGTCGAGATAGGCGCCCGTGAGCAGTTCGAGGTTTGTCTTCTGATCCTGGGCGAACCGCCAAAGAACGACCTGCGAAGTGGCGACGGCGACGGTGACCATTAGGCCGGCGACCAATACCGGTACCTTTACCACCAAGGGCCAGGCGGCGATGTGCCAGAGCCGGGCCGTCACGGCCGCGCCCCTAATGCGTTGACATGGCCGCTCCCGGCGAGCCGGATGGCGATCCTGAAGACGCTGCTCGAATGACTGTTGAAATGAGCATGGTGCTTGACATTGGCCTCGGGCTCCCTTGCGCCAGCCGTGCGAGGAGGAATCCATGCGTGATCCGGATGCCCATTGCGGCACGACACAGACGCTCTCCCCTGCCGCTCCGCTCGGTCCCCTCCTTGTGGGCTAACGGTCGGGGCGAGCGCAGCCGAAGCTTTGGTTGTTGCATTGGCATAATCACGTCTTATTCTAAAAAATCAACATCTTTTGTCCTTAACAAGTATGACATAGTTAACAACACAAGCCGATGACTGTTACGTCCGACGAAAACTTGTTAATGACTGCTGCCTATTTATCGCTGCGCCTTCGCCTCGGTGCGGCGGTTGCGCCGTCGATGGCGCAAATATGGGTAACAGCTATCGTCGAGACCGCCTTCTCAGATTAGGTTAGTCCCCGAAATGGTCTAATGTAGCACCCGTCCGGACCGGGTGCGTGGAGGGGTGCATGCGGGCGGCGTTGGCGGTATTCCTCTCGACGGTTATGGCCTCGGCAGCATTTGGTCAAGATACGACGGCGGACAGGATTGATGCCCTGGAAAAACGCGTGCGGGCGCTTGAAGCCATCATCGGTCGGCAGCGCATGCCCGCTGCTAGAATTCCTGCGGATGCTCCTGTACCCGGCCGCGCGACATCATCGGCCGAGGCAGAAGATAAGCGACAAATGCTTCTAAAGCTTACGAAATGGTCCGCGTCTATTAAAGAAGGGCAGTATACAAGGTCCTATTATGAGATTAACTACACTCTTCTGAATAATTATGACAAACCAGTTAAGCTGATTGATGGAAGTATCAGATTTTTCGATCTTTCCGGAGCCGATATCATCAATATAAAACTAGACCGCTATGCCAAGATTGAACCTGGAAAAGAAGCATCCCTTAGGACCTACCATGGGATTGACAAATCCATCGACAGCGAGATGAAATTGAAAGAGTTAGCGCTGGAAAGCGTACACGCTCAGTTGGAAGTCAAAAAAATTATGTTCCGTGACAATACGATTATCGATCTGAGGTAAACATTGACAGAAGGGGTAGTCGGCCGACAAGAGCTGCCATGGCGGGGCGGCTTCCCGATTTCGGTTTCTTCCTGGGGTATCCGCCCGTTGCGATGCTGTCGATGAAGGCGGTGCTCGGGGTGCGGCCGTTGATGCCGCGACCCTGATAGGTTGGCTTCGGGCGCCCTTGCGGAGGGGATTTGTTCCTGGATCTAGCTGTGAACATAGCCTATTGGTCTGCGACAAAGCGACGATCGGCGGCCGGCGAGCGCCTTCAGCCATACCACAAGTCAGAGGTTGTCAGGTGAAACGAGCCGTTCTGGGGATTTTCGTCTTCGCAACCCTCGCATATGCGCCGACGGCCTACGGCGAGGATGTTAGCGGCTGGCAGGGGGCGAAGTGGGGGATGACGCCCGATGAAGTCCAGAGGACACTGAGCTATCCGACATTCGCAGCGGATTTGGCGAAGGTCTGCGGCCCAAAATGCGTTGAAGGAGCCGCCCTGGAGCTAGACGACTATGATTTGAATGGTCAACATTTCGTCGTTCGTTTCTGGTTCACGAGGCACGATAAGCGCTTGCATGCAGTATCTATGTATGCAAAACCAGAGAACGGTAAAGATAATATAACGTTCGCAAACATGAAAGAGTTCCTCGAAACTTTGTATGGTTTGCCACAAGCCACTCAATTAAAACGTGGATATTTCATATTCACCTGGGATCTACCGTCAACCAAAATTATATTAAATGCAAATTCAACAACTAAGATGACAGTCGTGTACGAGGAGAAAACCAAGGAAGACGACGGAAAATCGCAGTCAACCCAGTGACGATATTGATGGGCATGACCACGGTCGCCGCGGAGACTGGTACATGAGTTATGCCTCACTGCGGATGCAACGAACAACCTCTTCGATTGTCGTATCACCCTCCAGCACTGCCAGTAGGCCATTGTCAAATATAGGGCGCATGCCGCCCTCGACCGCGGCGCGCTCAATTGCCATATCGTCGGCGCCCTCGAAGATCAAGCGATCGATCGCGCGATTGGGCACCAACAGCTCGGCGATTGCCCGCCGCCCGCTAAAGCCGGTGCCGCGGCATTGGGGGCAGCCGACTGGGTGATAAAGCACGATCGCTCTCTCCGGCGCAAGCCGGGTCATGCCGAACCGCTCGATCAGCGCGTCCGGCGCCATTTCAACCGCCTTGCATTCTGCGCACAGCCGTCGGACCAGTCGCTGCGCCAGCACGGCTTTCAAAGTCGCTGTCATCAAATAATCCTCGAGCCCCATATCGCGGAGACGCGTCATCGTCGCCGCCGCCGAGTTCGTGTGCACGGTCGACAGCACGAGATGGCCGGTCAGCGCCGCCTGTACGGCAATCTGCGCGGTTTCGAGATCGCGGATCTCGCCGATCATTATGACGTCCGGGTCCTGCCGCAGGATCGAGCGCAGCAGGCTGGCGAAATTGAGCCCGATCTGCGGCCTCACCTGGATCTGGTTGATGCCCCCGAGCTGATATTCGATCGGGTCCTCGACGGTCACGACGTTGCGCGCCACCGTGTTCAGCTTGAGGAGGCCGGTGTAGAGCGTCGTCGTTTTGCCGCTCCCGGTCGGGCCGGTGACCAGCACCATGCCGTTGGGCAGCTCGAGCGCCCGTTCGATCCCCAACCGGATGTCCGGCGGCAGCCCGAGCTTCTCATAATCGAACTCGACCGCGGTGCGGTCGAGCACCCGAAGCACGACCTTCTCACCGTGCAGCGAGGGTATAGAGGAGACGCGAAAGTCGATCTCGTGACCGCGCACCGTCAGCTTGATGCGGCCATCCTGCGGCAGCCGCCGTTCGGCGATATCGAGGCGCGCCATGATCTTGATGCGCGAGATGATAGCGGCCTGCAGCCGCGCCGGCGGAGGCTCGACCTCGTGCAGCACCCCGTCATAGCGGTAGCGCACCCGCAGCCGGTCGGAGAACGGCTCCAGATGGACATCGGAGGCATGGGTTTCGACCGCTCGCGCAATCAGCTGGTTGACGAGCCGGATCACCGGCGCCTCACTCGCCAGATCTTTCAGGCGCTCGGCATCCTCCTCAGCCGGTTCGGCGTCGGGCATCATCTCGTCAAGCAGAGCGGCTTCGTCGCCGCTCGCATCCGACGTCGCATAGAGCCGGTCAAAGGCAGCTTCCAGCTCGATTGGTACAGCGACCGCGACGCGCACGGGGCAGCGTAGCGCTGCCGCGACTGCATCCCGGGCAAAGGCGTCGAACGGGTCGGCCATAGCGAGGGTTGCGCAATCCTCAGCAACAGCGATTGGCATCGCCCGCACTCGACGCAGAAACTTGACCTTTAGCCGATCGGCGAAGAGCGGAGCATCGGGATAGTCCGCGGGCCCAACGAGCGGGGCTCCGATCAGCTGCACAAAGGCTTCGGCAAGTCCGCGCTCACTGACCAGCCCGAGCTGGGTCAGCACATGGTCGAGCCGGCCGGCGGTTTCGGTTGCGACACGACGCGCGCGGTCCAGCGAACGCCGGTCTATCGCTCCGCTGTCGACAAGAGAGCCACCAAGCCGGGCGAGCACCTCGGTAGGGTTCTCGGCGACCGAAGAAATAGTGGCCTCGAGGCTCATAACGGATCAGTATTCATGTCCAGCAGCATGAAATAGCATGATACTTTGCGATGGCTTCCAGAGCGCTCGGCCCCGGCTCGACGCCGCGTCACAGAAGGGGCGAGGCTTCGCTTGGTCCGTAGCCCGTCAAAGCCGCTCCCATAAGGCACCGGAACACGAAATCACAAGCTAGAGTATCCGGTAGGCACGGAGGACGCACGCTACAGTTAAGCGCCACCGCGATTCGGCAACGACAATAATACTCGATGTGCCATCGGTTGTCGAGGCTCGGCGTGGGTCATCCGCGAAGTTACCGCGTTGCGTCGCGGCGGGCGGTGATCCGCTCGGTGGTCCGAGAGCGCCGGCACAAGATCGGAAGAACGCGCATGGACTTCGCTCGAAGAAAGGAGACCATTAAGTGATTGATATAGACCTGTTATCGCCGGTGAACTCGATCGATTTCGGTGCCGAATTCGAATTTTCTCCCTAAGATCCCCTGCTCGGCAGGGAAAAGACGCGGCGTTTCCGTCCCCGCGCCGGGGCTGATATAAGGACACATGCTGCCGATCGACCACGACGACGGGTCCGCCCGATGACCGCCGAGAGCGGCGACCTGAAACTGTTTCTCGGCCATGTCGCCCAAGGCCGCAGCTTGAGCGAGAGCCAAGCCGAGGCGGCTTTCGAGATCATCATGAGCGGCAATGCGACACCCTCGCAGATCGGCGCGTTTCTGATGGCGCTCCGGGTGCGCGGCGAGACCGTCGAGGAGATTGCCGGGGCGGCGCGGATCATGCGCGCCAAGGCGGTCGCGGTCGACGCACCCCCGGGGACGATCGACACCTGCGGGACGGGCGGCGACGCCTCCGGCAGCTTCAACATCTCGACCGCGAGCGCCTTGGTCGTCGCCGGCTGCGGGGTGCCCGTCGCCAAGCACGGCAACCGCGCGCTCTCCTCGCAATCGGGCTCAGCCGATGTGCTGACCGCACTCGGCGTCAACATCGATGCCGATCTCGCGATCGTGCGCCAATGCCTGTGGGAGATCGGCATCGGCTTTCTGATGGCACCGCGCCACCATAGCGCCACCCGCCACGTGGCGCCGACCCGCGTCGAGCTCGGCACCCGGACGATCTTCAACCTGCTCGGCCCGCTGTCTAGCCCGGCCTCCGCACCGCGCCAACTCGTCGGGGTATTCGCGTCGGAATGGGTGCGGCCGATGGCCGAGGTGCTGGGGCGGCTCGGGCTCGAGCGCGCCTGGGTCGTGCACGGCTCCGGCCTCGACGAGTTGACGACCGCAGGGGTGACGACCGTGGCGTCCCTCGAAGACGGCGCGGTCGAGACATTCGAAGTCTTTGCCGGGGATTTCGGGCTGCCGCCGGCACGGGTCGAGGATCTCAGAGGCGGCACGCCCGCGTACAACGCCGGCCTGATGCGGGATCTGCTGGCTGGCAAAGGCGGCCCGTTGCGCGACGTTGTGCTGTTGAACAGTGGTGCCGCCCTGCTCGTGGCCGGGCAGGCGGCGGATCTGGAGGTTGGGATCGAGCTGGCCGCCCGGTCGATCAATTCCGGCGCGGCACGGCGCGTATTGCAGGAGCTCGTCTCCCGCACCAACGCGCCGGTCGAAGCCGAGGCGAGCGCCGAATGAAGGACGTGCTCGCCGACATCTGCACCGAGAAGCGCGCCCATGTCGCTCAGGCGAAGGCCGTGCTCTCCGAGAACGCACTGCTCGCCTCCCTCGCCGAGACGCCGCCGCCGCGGCCCTTCGCAGCCGCGCTGGAACGCCACCTCGCCGAGGGACGCTATGGTCTGATCGCCGAGATCAAAAAGGCATCGCCGAGCGCCGGGCTGATCCGCAGCGACTTCGACCCGTCGGCCTTGGCACGGGCCTACGCGGCCGGCGGGGCGAGCTGTCTCTCGGTGCTGACCGATGAGCCCTATTTCCAGGGCAGCGACGACGATCTGCGAGCGGCACGTAGGCAGGTCGAATTGCCGGTGCTGCGAAAGGATTTCATTCTCGACCCCTACCAGATTGTGGAGACCCGCTACATCGGTGGGGATTGCGTCCTGCTGATCATGGCGGCGCTGTCCGACCCGATGGCGTCCGAGCTTGCCGCGGCCGCGGCCGAACTCGGCCTCGACGTGCTGGCCGAGGTGCATGACGGGGCCGAGCTCGACCGCGCCTTGCGGCTTGGGGTGCGGATGATCGGCATCAACAACCGCGATCTGAAGACGCTCCGGACGGATCTTGCCAAGACCGAGAGGCTGGCCCCCCAGGTGCCCCCGGACCGGCTCGTTGTCGCCGAAAGCGGGATCCGCCGGCCCGAAGATCTCGACCGCCTCGCTGTCGCCGGGGCGCGCTGTTTTCTGGTCGGCGAAACCTTGATGCGCGAGACCGACCTCGCTGCGGCGACGCTGCACTTGCTGCGCCTTCCACCCCCTCCCTACCCTCCCCCGCTTGCGGAGGAGGGTAGGGAGCGGGCGTTCACCCATCTCGACGGGGAGGGCCGGGCGCGGATGGTCGACATTTCCGACAAAGCGGAGACCGATCGAATGGCGGTCGCCGTGGCGCGCGTTTTGATGCGCAGGGAGACGCTCGATCGCATCCGATCGGGCGACGTCGCCAAAGGCGACGTGCTCGCGGCCGCACGACTCGCCGGCATCATGGCGGCTAAGCGCACGTCAGAACTGATCCCATTATGCCATCCGCTTGCGCTGACCTCGGTTGGTCTTGAGCTGGCCTGCGTGCCGGAACGTTCGGCGGTCGAGATCACCGCGACCTGCCGATTACGCGGGCGTACCGGGGTCGAGATGGAGGCGCTGACCGCGGCAAGTGTCGCCGCCCTGACCGTTTATGACATGTGTAAGGCCGTCGACCGTGGAATGGTCGTCTCCGATCTGCGCCTCTTGCGCAAATCGGGCGGGCGGTCGGGGGACTGGGAGGCAGAGCCGTGATTTCCGTCGAAGAAGCGCTGGCGCGTTTGCTCGAACCGCTCGAGACGCTGCCGCCCGAGCAAATATCCCTGGTCGACGGGTTGGGGCGAGTCCTCGCCGAAGATGTCGCGGCGCGCCGCACACAACCGCCTTTTGCCGTCTCGGCAATGGACGGCTACGCGGTCCGCGCCGAGGATCTGGCGAGCATCCCGGTCGAGTTGCGCATCGTCGCCGAGGTGCCGGCCGGGGCCGGATTCGGCGGGCATGTCGGAACCGGCGAGGCAGCCCGCATCTTCACCGGGGCACCCTTGCCGGCAGGCACCGACACGATCGTAATCCAGGAGGACACCGAACGCGACGGCGATCGGGTCCGGGTGCTCGAAGGCGCACCACGCGGCCGCTATGTCCGCCGCGAGGGACTCGATTTCGCCGAAGGCGACGAACTGCTGCGCTTGGGGCGGCGGCTGACTGCACGCGACGTCGGCTTACTGGCTGCGATGAACCGGCCCTGGCTCTTCGTCCATCGCCGGCCGCGCATCGGCATCCTGTCGACCGGCGACGAAATCGTCATGCCGGGCGACCCGATCGGACCGCATCAGATCGTCAGCTCCAACAGCCTCTCGCTCGCCGCCTTTGTCGCCGCTTGCGGCGGCGTGCCGGTGTCGGCCGGTAACGCCCCGGACGATCCCGAAGCGCTTCGTCGGATCGCCTTCGCGACGAGCGGGGTCGACCTCCTGGTTACGACCGGCGGGGTGTCGGTCGGCGAGCACGACCTGGTGCGCGAGGCGCTTGCCGCAGACGGTTTCGAGCTCGATTTCTGGCAGATCGCGATGCGGCCAGGGAAGCCGCTGATGGTCGGGCGCTATCGCGGAACGCCGATGGTGGGCCTCCCCGGCAATCCGGTTTCGACCCTGGTCTGCTCTCTGCTCTTTCTAAAGCCGGCGCTCGACCGCCTGAGCGGCGCCGCAGCAGAGACGGAAGCACCGGACACCGCGCGACTTGGCAGGGCGCTCCCGAAGAACGACGGGCGGCAGGATTATCTCCGCTCACGCCTCGCGCAATCTGCGGACGGCGGGCTCGAGGCCTTCCCGTTCGAGGTGCAGGACAGCTCGATGATGCGAACGCTTGCCGCCGCCGACTGCCTGGTCGTCCGCCCGCCCCACGCCCCCGCTGTCGCGGCCGGGACCGTAGTGCCGATCGTTCGATTTCCTGGCGGATCGCTGCCGATCTGAGCTGCTCTGCCGATGCTTGACGGCGGAGGCGAACGCAAGTAGAACACACCCCGGCGTTTAGGATTCGTTCCGCACTGCGGAATAGGGGGTGTGCCATGCTCACCAAGAAGCAACGCGAACTTCTGATCTTCATTAACCAGCGGCTGACCGCCACGGGTGTCTCGCCGTCGTTCGACGAGATGAAGGATGCCTTGTGCCTCAAATCAAAATCCGGAATCCACCGGCTCGTCGGCGGGCTCGAGGAGCGCGGTTTCATCCGGCGGCTGCCGCATCGCGCCCGAGCGTTGGAGGTGGTGAGGCTGCCTGAGGAGAGTGCTGTCGCTGCGCCACCGGCCGAACGCGCGCGCTTTTCGCCGACCGTCATTCGCGGAGATTTCACCGGCTCTTTACCAGGTACAGCGGTCGCTCCGGACGTCGAAGCGGTCGATCTGCCCCTCTACGGCAGGATCGCTGCGGGCACCCCGATCGAGGCGCTGCGCGATCAGAGCACGACGGTCGGGGTGCCGACGAGCCTGCTCGGGCGGGGCGGCGACCACTATGCTCTTCAGGTCGCCGGTGACAGCATGATTGAGGCCGGGATCCTCGATGGCGACACTGTCATCATCCAGCGCAGCGACACCGCGGAAAGCGGTTCGGTCGTCGTCGCGCTCATCGACAACGAGGAGGTCACCCTGAAGCGGTTGCGCCGGCGCGGTGCCTCGGTCGCGCTCGAACCGGCCAACAAGTCCTACGAGACTCGGATCTTCGGGCCCGACCGCGTCAAGGTTCAGGGCCGCCTGGTTGCCTTGATGCGGCGCTTCTGATCGCTGTCGGAGCAGCCGCGATAATCTCGAAACATAATGCCATGATCTTTTGCGCCTTTTGGCGGCGCGGCTGAAGAGCGGATCCAGTTACAGACTCCGGCAGCCGCAGGCGTAATGCGGGAGGAAACGATGCACGGATTGATGTCGGGCCGGCCGCTCCTCGTATCGGCGATCCTCACGCATGCCGGTCTTTATCACCGCGATACCGAGATCGTATCGCGAACCGTCGAGGGGGCCATCCATCGCTACACCTATGCCGAGGCCGAACGCCGGTCCAAGCGCGTCGCCAGCGCGCTACTGAGGCTCGGCATCAAACCCGGCGACCGAGTGGGCACTCTAGCCTGGAACACCTTCCGCCATTTCGAGCTTTATTACGGCATTTCGGGCATTGGAGCTGTTTGCCACACGATCAACCCGCGTCTGTTCGATGAGCAGATCATATACATCGTGAACCATGCCGCCGACCGGCTTCTGTTCGTCGACACCACCTTTCTCCCGTTGCTCGAGCGCTTGGCCCGAAGCCTACCCACCGATTGCCGGATCGTTTTGATGACCGACGAGGGAGGCGAGCCGGAAAACGACCTGCCGACAATCGCGTGCTATGAGCAGCTGGTTGCGGCCGAGGAGGACGACTTCGAATGGCCCGAGTTCGACGAGCGGACGGCAGCGTCTCTATGCTACACTTCCGGCACCACGGGCAATCCCAAGGGTGCCCTCTACAGCCACCGCTCCACGGTACTACACGCATTCGGTGCCTCACTTCCAGATGCGATACCGGCAGCGGCGCGGGATAGTGTTTGCCCGGTGGTGCCGCTGTTTCACGCTTGCGGCTGGGGTGTGGCTTACACCGCGCCGATGAACGGGGTGAAGCTCGTCCTCCCTGGCCCGCGCCTGGATGGGCCGAGCCTCTATGAGCTATTCGAAACCGAAGGGGTGACGGTAAGTCTCGGTGTGCCGACCGTGTGGCTCGCCTTCGAGGCATATCTCTCTGACGCCGGCCGGCAATGCTCGACATTGCGCCGGCTGGTCTGCGGCGGGTCGGCGGTGCCGCCGTCATTGATGGAGGCGTTCGAACGCCGAGGCATCGAGTTGGTGCATGCCTGGGGGATGACCGAAATGAGCCCGCTCGGCACCGTCGCCGCGCTGAAAGCCGAGCATTTCCGCCTCGATCCTGACGCGCAGCGCGCGGTGAAATTGAAGCAGGGCCGACCACCTTTCGGCGTCCAGTTGAAGATCGTCGACGATGACGGTCGGGTCCAGCCGCATGACGGCAAGTCGATGGGCGAGTTGCTGGTGCGCGGCCCATGGATCGTCAGCGGCTATTTCAATGATGCCGAAGCGAGCGGGAATGCGGTCGACAGTGACGGCTGGTTTCATACCGGCGACGTCGCGACGATCGATCCCGATGGTTACATGCAGATCACCGACCGTCGCAAAGACGTGATCAAATCGGGCGGTGAATGGATCAGTTCGATCGATCTGGAAAACGCAGCTGTCGCGCATGACGATGTCGCCGAGGCCGCGGCGATTGCCGTGCCTCACCCGCGGTGGGGCGAGCGGCCGTTGCTGATCGTATCGGCCCTGCCCGGCAGGAGGCCGGATCGTGGTATATTGATTGGATTCCTCAGCCAGCAGTTTCCGCGCTGGATGCTGCCGGATGATGTGGTGATCGTCGACGAGCTTCCCCACACCGCGACGGGCAAGCTGATGAAAACCCGCCTGCGCGAGATGTTTCGGGACCACGAGCTGCCCGATTGTTGATATTGGCTCGGCCGCTCCCCATCCTCCGGGAATGACCGTCACCGTCCGCTTCGCCCCCTCGCCCACCGGCTTTCTCCACATCGGCGGCGCCCGCACGGCGCTCTTCAACTGGCTTTTCGCGCGGCACCACGGCGGCGTCTTTCGGCTGCGGATCGAGGATACCGACCGGACGCGGTCGACACCCGCGGCGGTCTCCGCGATCATTGAGGGGCTGGACTGGCTCGGCCTCTCCTGGGACGGCGAAATCGTCTACCAATCCACCGGGGCGGCACGACATGCCACGATCGCACGCCAGTTGCTCGCTGCGGGACGCGCCTATAATTGCTATTGCTCGCCGGCTGAGCTCGAGGCGATGCGCGAGCGGGCCCGCGCCGAGCGGCGCTCGGTGCGCTATGACGGCACGTGGCGAGATCGCGATCCGGCCGAAACTCCGCCCGGCGTACTGCCGGTCATTCGACTGAAAGCGCCGCAAGAAGGCGAAACGACAATCCACGATCGGGTTCAAGGCGACGTGACGATCGCCAATAATGAACTCGATGATCTGATCATCCTGCGCGCCGACGGCAGTCCAACCTATAATCTCTCAGTCGTGGTCGACGACCACGACATGGCGGTCACCCATGTCATCCGCGGTGACGATCATCTCAACAATGCCTTTCGGCAGACGCAGATCTATCGGGCGCTCGACTGGCCGGTGCCGGAATTCGCCCATGTCCCATTGATCCACGGTCCGGACGGTACAAAGCTGTCGAAGCGACATGGCGCGTTAGGTGTGGATGCTTACCGCGAGCTCGGCTACCTACCAGAGGCCGTGCGCAACTATCTGTTTCGCCTGGGCTGGAGCCACGGCAACGACGAGATCATATCGACCGAGCAGGCGATCGCATGGTTCGACCTCGATGCCGTGGGCCGGGCGCCGGCCCGCTTTGATTTTGCAAAGTTGGACAATCTCAACGGCCATTATATCCGGTTAGCCGAAGACGGCCGGTTGGCAGCCTTGGTCGCGGAGCGGCTCGAAGAGATGTTGGGTCAGCCGCTGTCCGAGGCTGATCGCGCTCGGCTGCGCCGGGCGATGCCGGAACTGAAGCTGCGCCCGAAGACCCTAGCTGAACTGGCGGCCAACGCCCGTTTCTTCGTGACGCAACGGCCTATCTCCCCGGACGGCAAAGCGGCAAAATTGCTTACTGAGGAAGCTCGCCGAGTCCTCGCCGAGCTGCTGGACGCGCTTGAGCAGATCGTTTGGGAAACGAGCTCGCTCGAACAAAGGGTTCGAAAATTTGCGGACGAAAAGGGGTTAGGGCTAGGCGCTGTTGCCCAACCGCTGCGCGCTGCGCTCACCGGCTCGGCAGCATCTCCCGGTATTTTCTGGGTCATGGAGGTGCTCGGGCGTGAGGAGAGCCGCGGTCGGATCGCCGACGCTGCCGAGGCAGTGGCGATGACCTAGCCAGCGCGGGTTTGCCAATCGCGCGAGAGAAGCTTATTTTCCCGATCAAAGTCGGCAACCGCCTGCGGGCACAGCGAAAGAGGTGGATCGATGGACGGGAACAATATCGTCACCGGAACGATGACGTTGACCGACAACGCTACCGGAAAATCGGTCGAGCTCCCGGTGATGGGCGGAACGATCGGCCCGCGCGTTATCGACATCCGCAAGCTTTATGCGCAAACCGGGCACTTCACCTACGATCCCGGGTTCATGGCCACCGCCGCCTGTCGCTCGAGCATCACCTATATCGACGGCGACGAGGGTATCCTGCTGTACCGCGGCTATCCCATCGAAGAGCTTGCTGCCAAGAGCGACTTCCTCGAGGTCGCCTATCTGCTTCTCAACGGCGAGCTGCCGACTGCCAAGGAGAAGGAACAGTTTGTCTACGACATCACTCATCACACGATGGTGCACGAGCAGCTGACGACCTTCTTCCGCGGCTTCCGCCGCGACGCGCATCCGATGGCTGTTCTTTGCGGGGTGGTCGGTGCCCTTTCAGCCTTTTATCATGACTCGACCGATATCCATGATCCTTATCAACGGATGGTTGCGTCGTATCGCCTGATCGCCAAGATGCCGACGATCGCGGCCATGGCGTTCAAGTATTCTGCCGGACAGCCCTTCATCTACCCGAAGAACTCGCTGAGCTACGCTGAGAATTTCCTCCATATGACCTGGGCGGTGCCCTGCGAGGATTATAAGGTCAATCCGGTCCTGGCGCGGGCGATGGACCGTATTTTCATCCTTCATGCCGATCACGAGCAAAACGCGTCAACGGCGACCGTGCGCAACGCCGGGTCGAGCGGGGCCAACCCGTTTGCCTGCATCGCCGCCGGTATCGCCTCGTTGTGGGGCCCAGCGCATGGCGGCGCCAACGAGGCCGTGCTCAAAATGCTGGCTCGGATCGGCGACAAATCCGGGATCAAGGAGTTCTTGAGCCACGTCAAGGACAAGAACGACCACGAATTGCTGTTCGGCTTCGGCCATCGGGTCTACAAAAACTACGATCCTCGAGCCCATGTGCTGCGCGAAAGCTGCCACGAAGTCCTCGACGAGCTCGGCATCAAGGACGAACCGTTACTCGACCTCGCGATGGAACTCGAAAAAATCGCGCTCAACGACGATTATTTCATCGAGCGAAAACTCTATCCAAACGTCGATTTCTATTCCGGGATCATTCTGCGGGCTATGGGGTTCCCGGTTTCGATGTTTACTGTCCTCTTTGCGATCGCACGCACTGTCGGCTGGGTCGCGCAATGGACCGAGATGATCGAGGATCCGGATTCTAAAATCGGCCGTCCGCGTCAGTTGTTCACCGGTTCGGCCTCGCGTCATTACGTGCCGGTAGAACGGCGCGGCTGACACCGGGCCTCCCTCCTCGCCGGCGCATTTGCGGGCGGGGGCTCTGATCTAGGATCGAGAATCCTGCGTTTTATGGTTGTGTGATATATGACGGCCCGCTACACCTGCAGCGGGTCTGCAACGGGGTTTCGTCCTCAGGTTGTAGGGCTCGAAAATGCGGCGCGACGGCCGGCACCTTCGCTGTTTTTGCAGGAAAATTATCAGCAATCGACGTCGTCGGCGCCGCAGAAATCCTGGAGCGCGGACGGCGCAGTGGAGCAAAGAACAGCGAAAACCGGCACGCCGGTCCGCTGAAGTTGGCGAGGCAAATGGCGCGAGGCGGTGTTCGCATGCGACGAAACCGTGTCCATTGCTGATCGGATAATGTTTCTGAAATGACATACGTTGAGCAATTTGTCAAAGACCTAAATCGCAACGGTCAATCGGGCGCAGAACGGTCGCCGATGGCTGTGCCCTCTGGAACCCGGCCAGTGAGGCCCGTCTCACAACCTAATCTCTACATCCGGGTCGCCGGCCGCGAGTGCGCTCATATAGGCAAGGCAAAGGTCGCGGGAACGGTAGGAGCCGTAGGCTGCCGTCTCCTCGCGCTCGACGATCGGGAAGGTCGAATAGATGTAGCGCACGTCGTCGCGGTCGGGGACGCCGTAAAGGTGGAAATAAACCGCGTCCAGCTTCGCCCGAAGCTTCAGGCGGCGTTCCTCATCCCATTTGAAGGGCGGCCTCACGCGGCCGTCGTCGTCAACGTAGCCGAGGTCCTGCGCGAAGGGTGCCATATCGTGGGCGGTGTAGGTCAGCTCAAGCACAGCCTCGCGGACGATTGCCGCGGTGGTTTTCCGACCGAACCGAACGGCCCCGTATCGTTGCGCGGGTATGACCGGAAGCTGCTCGACGATATACCAATTTAAATGAGTGCTCTGAGCCTTCTGGCGGGTGATATTATCGAGAACAACAGCACCCAGATTACCGAGAAGGAGAGGCGATAGGCACTTGTATTCCGCAATGCTTTCTGGGAACAGCGCAGGCGCCGTGTTCCCGAAGCCGGCAAGCGGGACGGTAGCGGCAATCATTGTCCGTACGTCCGTAGCCCGCGCGATGTCTCTGAAGACAATCGTCCATTCGAGCCCTTCAGGTAGGGCGACTTCCCGCAATGGGACCCAATATTGTGGGGTCGGCAGGAAGTCCGGATCAGCCTTTTGATCGGCAGTGATAGCCTCGCTCAGCGCGGTATTGTGCAGGTTCGCGGCGTTGACCTCGACGGACGCCGCGCGATGATCGAACTGGTGGATCATGCGCCCGACATAAAGCGGTACCCAATCCCCTGATGGGCTGCGGAAACGGTTGCCGCCGACGGGATAGGCGCCTCCGCGCTCTTGCAGCTCCTGGCGCGTGCGGAAGAGGTGGGAGTCGTTGGTCATGTCAAACATCCGGACATATCTGACCGGCCATGCCTTGACCTCGCGGCCCGCGGAGCGGTCCACCAAAACCGGCAAGCGGGAATAAATCGCCGTCGTAAGCTTGGCATCCCGCCGAGTGCGGAAGATCGGCGCTGTGCCGGTATTAGGATTGACGCCGGCGAAATCGTCGGCGGTCAGTGAGAAGCAGCGCGCGGGATCATCCAGTTCGGCGACGTCGTGGAGATAGACTGCGTATTTAGTGGGCTCGTTTATTGGCGATGGGCTCGCCACGAAAATGCAAAACTTGAATGATGCATGAACATCGGGAAAGAAAACCTTCTTGTTCTCGAAGTCATAGAGAACCTTTAGCCGACCGCCGGTCGCAACACCCTTGAAGAACGGCGCTGCGGTCTTGTCGGACGCGATGCCGGAGGGGGTGAGAAGGCCGACTATCCCACTTGGCTTGACGATCGCCATCGCCCGCTCGACAAACAACGAGTAGATGTTCATGTCACCGCCGGAGAGCAGTGGATAGTCGCCCGAGCCGCGGGCCAGACGAAAGGCCGCCTCGGCTCGCGTCTCCGCCTTGGCATAGTCCTGCGCGAGCGGATCGCCGGCTGTCTCCAGGGCAGCCACCATACGCTTGCGGTCGGCGGCGCGTGTTGCCAGCGCGATCTCCCGCCGGCGGGCGGCGAACCACTCGACCTGCTGCAGCTTCATGCGGTCCCATGGCGGATTGCCGATGATCGCGTCGAACCCGCCGGTCAGCTTCGCGGATTCCCAGATGGACCACACGCCAGGAAAGGCGACCTGCCAATTGAGAAAATGTTCTTCCTCGATCAGCTCCCGCGCCCTCGCCAATAGCTCCGATAAGCGCATAGCTTCGGACCGGCCATTCGTGACCGGCTCGCTGCCGAGCGCGATCTGGACCGGATCGCCCAGTTGCCCGTCGAAGAAGGCGTGGAGCGCGGCCTTGTCCTCCTTCGCCTTGGGGTCGAGCCAGTCGATCGCGTGAATGAACGAGAGGAAAGCGTCGAGCGGCGCGGTCATCTCCCGCACTTCCTCGAAGATCAGTTCGGACCGCTCCGCCTCAGCGATCTCGGAGTCGGTCAGTCCCTCGATGACCTGCATCGATGCGGCGGCACGCATCGCGCGGCGCATTGGCTCGTGCAGTAGGAGCGGCTTGCCCCAGGACGCGGCCTTGCCGATCCCGCCTCTGACCCACGAGCCAAAGAGGCTGTCGCCATGGCGCAAATGATGGTCGAGGAAGCTCAGCGGCGCGCCGACGGTGAAGGTATGGAGCCACAAGGAAACCTTGGCGAGCTCGACCGCCATCAAGTTTTTATCGACGCCATAAACGCAGCGTTTCAATACCATGCGGCGGATGATGTGCCGGTCGTCGAGCTGGGCCGGATCGACGGTCCAGCCGCGCTCCTCGGCATTGCCGAGAATGGTGTTGCGGATGGCCTCGATCCGGTCGCCCAGCGGAGAAGAGTAATCTCCCCACGAGACGATCGCCTCGGCTTCGGCCATCGCCGTGATCACCTGATCGGCCAGATAATCGACCAGGCTGACGAGGAAATGGCCGGACCCCATCGCGGGGTCGCAGATTTTCAGCTCAAGCAGCTTTTCGGCCGGGTCGAGGCGCTTCAAGGCGCCGAGCCGATAGTCCTCGGGCTGCTTGCCCCTCGCCAACTCCTCGGCCCTCGTCCTGAAGCGTTCTATCCGTTGAGCAACCAGAGGGGCGATGGTCTCACGGATAATCAGCCGGACAAGGTCGTCCGGTGTGTAGTAGCTGCCCGATCCCTTTCGGGCGAAAACATTGGGGCGGATGAGGATCTCGCCTTGCTCGCGAATGACTTCATGCTCCAGCAGGCGCTCGTAAATCGATCCGAGCTGCTGGACGCTGAGATCGCGATAATTGATGTATTTGCGCCCATCGCTCGTGCGCTCGAAGGAGAGTGCGTCAATCACGTTTGCCATGACCGCGTCGCCGAGGCGGATCTTTGTGAGCAGCGGCGTGCGCTCGGCGTCGAACAGGCCGCCATTGTAGGGCGGCAACCCGATCGACAAATCGCCCTGGTCGATCGCGCGGCAGAGATCGTCTAGTGCCGACCAGTAGCGGGCGGCAGTGTCCGAGAACGTATCGTTGCGGTCCTTTCGCCGCCCGACATCTCCACGGACTTGCTCGCGCAAGCCGTAATCGTCATAGCGGTTGTCACGAACCGGCAGGAGATCCCTGTCCTCGGCATAGAGGATGAACAAAAGGCTATAGAGCAGGATCAGCGCGGCCTCGCGCACCTCCTGCAAGGGAGCGGCCGGGACGGCCGCGGCGATGGCGCGGGCCAGGTCGGGAAAGACCTGGCCGAAAACCAGGTTGGACAAGTTGGCGGCGACACGCTCTTCGTAATATCGCCCCTCCTCAAGAGCTCGCTGATGAAAAGGGCGGTTATCACTCGGCGTCGGCAGGAAAGCAGAACGCACGAAGACGAGGGCGAAGACCTTCAGCCAGTGTCGGCGTTCTTGCTCGGTGAGGGCGAACAGGCCGCCCTCATGGCCGGTGATGGCAAGGACCATGGCCAGATCGATCTCTTAGAACTGCTCTGAGACCGAACGCGCCCCCTGGTAATAGAGTCGCCACTGTCCACCATTGGTGAGCATGCCCCACCGCAGTTTGCCGGTGGTGAGGTCTTCCACACGCCGCAGGTAGCGGAGCATCTGCGTCGAGGGAGCGGTGTCCTCCCCCCGCCGGCCCGACCGGCGGTCAAGCGGCCTGCGCCATCGTTTCGATTCGACGACAGCGAGACCGAACTCGTAGCGTCTCCACTCGTGCGGGAAGGCATTGGCTCGGGCCTTTGCTGAGCCGTCTTCAAAGAGCAGCCCGTCGGGCACGTCCTCGCGGCCTCGTGGCGCGAGATTCTGCTGACGCAGGCTCTCGGTCCATCCGAGCCGGGTCAGTATCGGCCAGATCAGGTCGTCCTCGGTCTGGCTTTCGTTCGGGGATTGCGCGGTCGGAAACCGGTCGAAGATATGCCGGAAATCCACACGAAGCGCTTCAAGCGCACCATCGTCAAAGTGCGACCAGTCGGCTAGGCGGGTGATCGACTCCTGCAAGAAGTCACTGGAAAACAGACTGCCTTGAAATACTCCCTCACTCATTTCCCCCAACCGTTCCCCTATAGGAAGCCCTCACCCTCCTACGTTGCGCTCCCTCCCCCTGACTTGGGTTCCTCACTCCCCGCGCGCGTGCGGGGAGTAAGGATGGATGGATGAGGTTACCCTCGCCGCTCTTTTAGGGGCGTTGGACCAATTCGATGCGATAGCCGTCCGGGTCCTCGATAAAGGCGATGACCGAACCGCCATGCGCCATCGGCCCGGCCGGGCGCGGGATCTTGACACCGGCTGCGGCGAGGCGCTCGCAAGTCTTGTAGACGTCCGGCACGCCAACCGCGAGGTGACCAAAGGCGCTGCCCAGGTTATAGGGCTCGGCTTGATCCCAGTTGTGGGTCAGCTCGATGACCGTGTTGTCGGCCTCGTCGCCGTAGCCGACAAAGGCGAGCGTAAATTTCCCGCTCGGATAGTCGCGTTTGCGCAGCAGCTTCATACCGAGCTGATCGGTATAGAACTTCAGCGAAGCGTCGAGGTCGCGAACGCGGAGCATCGTGTGCAGCAGCCGCATCCTTTCGGCGCCGGCTGTCGGTTTCGTCGCTTCGGCTGTCTCGGTCATTGCCATGATCGGTTCCTCTGTCGGAAGGCTGTGGTTGCCCAATCGTCGCCGGCGTGCGGCGACAATATCCAGGACCTGGTCGGCTGCCCGAAGGCTGGGGGAAGCACCACCGGTTTCGAGCAGATGCCTCGCCTCATCATACCCCTCGTAATGTGCAGCGCGAACCCGTTCGTTTCGGACGAGTTCAGCGACCGAAGCGGCTATTCGCTCGGGCGTACAATTGTGCCCGAGCAGCTCGCAGACAAGCGGTTTGCCGAGAAGGAGGTTGACGAGATTGACCTGCCGGACCTTGAGGACCCGATTGAGAAATGCCTCGGTCAGCGGGTTCAGACGGTATCCCACAACCATCGGCAGCTTGGCCAACGCCAGTTCCAGTGCAACAGAGCCGGAGGCGGCGAGCGCCACCTTGCTGGCGGCGAACGCGTCGTATTTAACCTCGGGTCGGCGGACGATGATCGGAGCACCGGGCCAGGCCCGAACCGCATCGGCGACCGTTGCCGCCACTGTGGCCACAGTAGGCACGGCTACACGGAAGGGGCCAATCAGACTCTTCAGTCGCTCGAGGCCTTCGCCGAAAATCGACAGCAGACGTATTACCTCCCCGTTGCGGCTGCCCGGCAGTACCGTAATCAGCAGCTCATCCGCCGCGAGCCCGTGCGAGGTCCGAAACCGCTTCCCATCCCCCCGGTCGGCACCGCTCTCGAGCACCGGGTGGCCGACATAGCAGCACGACAGCCCGACCTGCTCGAAATAGGGCGGCTCGAACGGGAGCAAGGTCATCAGATGATCGTACCAACGGGCCATCCGCCGGGCTCGGCCGGCACGCCACGCCCAGACCATTGGGGCGACATAATGAATAAGAGGCAAGGTCTCGCCGCTACGGCGCAGGCGGTGTGCGACGCGCCAGCTGAACCCCGAGCTGTCGATCGTCACGACAGCATCAGGCTGGAGCGCACGGATTGCCGCCACAGTCTCGCGCACATGCCGCAAAATAACCGGCGCTCGCGGCACGACTTCGGCGACACCTGCAACGGCAATATCGCTCAACGGAGCGAGGCTGGTCAGGCCTTGCTCATGCATGCGCTCTCCGCCGATCCCGGCGATTTGGAGACGGCCCCCCGTGCGCTGACGTAGCGCAGCGATCAGAGCGCCGCCAAGGGCATCACCAGAGGGTTCGCCTGCAACCAGGAAAATGAACGGCGGTCGGGATGCGCTCAAGATCGACGAACGCCGACCACGAACAGACCGGCTCGATCAGCCGATCGGATGACCTCATGGCGATCGAGGATGATGGTCGCGTCGGCCTCGACCGCGATGCCCGACAACCCGGTTTGCGCGGCCAGCTCGACGGTGCGGAGCCCGATCGTCGGCTGGTCGGCACGGCGTTCCTGACCCGGCTTCTCAATCTTGACGAGCACGCCGCCGAGACCCTCGCGACTGAATGCGGCGCATCGCCTCAGAAGTTCATCAGTCCCTTCGATAGCTTCGACGCCAAGCACGAGACCTTGCTGGACGATCACGGCCTGCCCGATGTCAAGAGCGCCCAAGGTCTGCGCGATCCGCAAGCCGTGCTCAATATCGGCCTGCGATTGCTCGCTCGGTCGAATTGCGCCAAGTGGCCCTTCGGGCGCGATCTCGGGGCCAAGCAACTGGTCGGCCCCGATCACCCGAAAGCCCTCGTGCTCGAGTTCGGCAACCACGGCCGAAAGCAGACCATTGTCGCCAAGCGCACGATAACCGATCCGGGCAAAAAGTTTGGCTGCACGCCGGTCCGGACGGAGTGAGAGAAGTGAAGGGCGTCGAATACCGCCGGCCAGCACGAGTTCGGTCACCCTGTTTTCGCGCAGCAAGGCGAGACCTGTAGCGGCGGCGCCGACGCGGCACCATGCGTGCGGCACGCCGCGCACGATCTCCGGTTCGGCCTCTCCCTCGATGGCGAGCACAAAGACGTCTCGTTCAGCCGCACGGCAGCGTTCGATCAGACGCAAGGGCAAGCCCCCGCTGCCAGCCACGATGCCGAGCCTATTCGCCATTCGCCTCCTTAGGCTGGCAGATGGCGCGGCTGGAATCGGCACGGATGAATTGGAGGATATCTTCAACCGGAGCGACGCCGCTAAAGCGCTCGGCGGTTTCGTTCACCCGATCGCCGAACGTGCCGTCGGAGGAGAACAAAAATTGGTAGGCGTTGCGTAAGCCTAGAATATCTTCGCGGCTGAAGCCGCGTCTTTGCATGCCGATGATGTTTAGTCCGCAGAGTCGCGCCCGCTCCCCCATCACCTGGCCGTAAGGAATGACGTCGCGTTCAACGCCTGACATTCCGCCGATCATCGCGTGCCGGCCGATCCGGACAAATTGATGGACCGCACAGAGGCCCCCAAGGACGGCGTAATCCTCGATGACCACGTGACCGGCAAGAGTAGCGTTGTTGGCCATTACCACGTGATTTGCGATCTGACAGTCATGAGCGATATGCGCGCCAACCATGAACAAGCAGTTGTCGCCGACCCGCGTTACCATTCCGCCCCCCCTCGTTCCGGGATTCATCGTCACGTATTCCCGGATCGAGTTGTCCCGCCCGATGACGAGCGCGGATTTCTCACCTCGATATTTGAGATCCTGCGGCTCGAGCCCGATCGCGGCAAAGGGGAAAATGCGAGTGCCTTCACCAATCGTGGTGCGGCCGTCAACGACGACGTGCGACATAAGCGTTACCCCCGCACCGAGCGAGACATGCTCGCCGACGATGCAGTATGGCCCAATTGTCACTCCCTCGGACAGCACGGCCCCGGGAGCGACGATGGCCGTCGGATGGATCTGACGCATATGGCGAATGGCTATTCGCTGAGGATCATCGCCGCAAAGACTGCTTCGGCCATCAGATTGTCGCCGACCTTCGCCTGGCCTTCGAACTTCCAAACATTACCGCGATTTCGTTGCTTTGCGACGTAGACATCAAGCCGATCTCCCGGAAAAACCGGTCGTCGGAAGCGAGCGTTGTCGACGCTCATGAAGTAAACGAGCTTGCCCTCCGCTTCAGGACCCAGCGTGTGGACGACGAGCACCGCCGCCGTTTGCGCCATCGCCTCGATTATCAGCACCCCCGGCATGACTGGGCGCGCCGGAAAATGGCCCTGAAAATAACCTTCGTTGATGGACACGTTCTTGATCCCGGTCGCCCGCTCGTTCGCCACCATGTCGACGACCTTGTCGATCATCAGAAAGGGATGGCGGTGCGGGATCATTTCCATGATCCGCTGAACATCTACTTGTGTGACTTGCTGTTCTGTACAAACCGGAGCGATCATCACCGGTCTTTCTTTTTAGCGAGGCGTTGCAGCACCGCAGTCTGCCTCATGAACTCAGAGAGTGGAACCGCCGGACTGCCGCATACCGTTTCGCCAGCCGCCACGTCGCGCATGATCCCGCTCTTGGCGGCGATGCGCGCCCCGCTCCCGATATGGAGATGCCCGGCGAGCCCGCCTTGACCTCCGACCATGACGAAGTCACCGAGGGTTGTGCTCCCGGAGATGCCAACCTGCCCGGCGAGAATACAGCACCGACCGAGAACGACGTTGTGCCCGATCTGTACCAGATTATCAATCATTGAACCCGAGCCGATCACGGTATCGCGACCGGATCCGCGGTCGATCGTCGTGTTCGCACCGATGTCTACGTCATCGCCAATCACAACCCGACCGAGCTGCGGGATCTTAATCGGACCGGTCGGATCGGGCGCGAACCCGAAACCGGCCTGGCCGATCCGCACGCCGGGATGCAGCACAACACGCGATCCGATCAGGCAGTGGCTGAGAGTTACACTGGCGCCGATTCGGCAGTCGTCGCCGACTACGACACCCGCCGCTATCACGACGTTGGGGCCAATATGACAACGCCGTCCGAGTTGCACACTTCGCTCGATGACGGCATTTGGTCCGATGTCGCAATCGTCCGGAACCAGAGCCGTCGGATCGATCGGCGCCGATGATACCCGACGGGGAATGGCAGCACGTTCGGGGTAAAACGCGTGGGCAATCAGAGCATACGCTTTGTACGGGGCATCGCTGACGATCAGAGCCATCGCGGGCGGGGCCCGTTCGGCCGCCCACTGGTCGGCAATGACGGCACCCGCAGCAGACCGAACAAATGCCTCCACATATTTCCGATTCTCGAGAAAGCTCACCTCTCCGGGGCCGGCGGTCTCAAGCGGGCTCACATCATAGAAAAGCCGCCCGCCCTGATCTGGACGGAGCAGTCTGGCCCCGCTCAGCTCGGCGAGCGCGCCGAGCGCGAAGGGCCCTGCCCGGTCAAAGAAGCGCGGATCTGCCATTTGTCTCGGCAGGTCGGTGAGGCGAGCCTCATTTCTTCTTCTTAGATTTAGGGCTCGCAGCGGCAGGGTCACTTGCTTCCGCGGGTGCGGCACTCGCACTGGAAGGTGGAGTCGGCGCGACGAAATTAACTGTGAGCGCCGGCATTTCCTCATCGAGCTTGTGGAGCACTTCGTCCGTCACATCAAATCCTTGATCGAATAAAACAAGGTCTGCGCGTTGGAATACCAAGTTAGCTTTTCGTTGTTTTGCAATATCAGCGATGATCTTTAGCATTTGTTCCTGAATTTTTTGAAGGGCATCGCCATTTGACTTCTCCAAAGCTTGACGTTTACCTTGTACATTTTTCTCAAGTTCATTGACCTTCTGTTGGAAATCTCGTCCTTTCTGATTTAGTGCTTCGGGTGTAAGAGAGGCCTGTTGTCGCTGCAGCTTGTCGCGCTCTGCGCGGAGCAGCTCTTCCTGATGCGAAATCTCTTTCGTATATTCGCCGCGTTTCTCTTCAATTTGGCTGCGAACCATCTTGGCCGCCTTCGAATTCTGCAGCAGCGCCTGATAATCAACGACCATGACCGTCAAGTTCTGCGCAGCGAGTAGAGGAGCCTGCGGCGCCGCGGGAGCAGGGGTCGGGGGCGCAGGTGGGGCTTGCGCGACCGCACTGCCGGCAGACGCGCAAAGGAAAGGCAGTGCAAGGACCATCGATCGGAAATAAGATAGAAACATTAGAACCTCGTGCCGAAACTAACCCGAAAGATCTGGGTTTTGTCGAATGACTCTTTGCGGATCGGAACAGCAATGTCGAGTCGAATGGGACCGACCGGCGACTTCCACGACACACCCACTCCGGCGCTTGCCCGGATCGCCGCCGATTGCTCGACCATCGGCTGAATTCCTCCCGTCGCCGCCAATTGGCTCGGCGTAAGCACGATGTTCGTGGGTTCAATATGGTAAAGGGTACCGAAATCCGTGAAGACGCGTCCACTCACCCCGAGTTCCTTTGGTAGGCCCAATGGCACGCCCAAAGTGACCGACCCGAGATAATATTTTTGGCCGCCAAGAGCATCACTGCTCACCGAATCGCGAGGTCCAACGCCGGCGCTCTGAAAGCCGCGCAGATTGTCGCCGCCTACGAAGAACCTATCCTGAATCAGCACATTCTGACCATTCCAGCCGAAGATATAGCCGGCCTCGGCGGTAAGGCTCAGCACCCATTCAGGCAGAACACTGTAATAATAGCCGGCACTTACCTTGTTGCGTACGTAATCCACACCAAATCCTATTCCGGCGAAATCATTCCCAAGAGAGGCATAATACCCATCCGTAGGATCGAGCCGGTTATCTCGTCGATCGTAGAGCAAAACCTGGCCAATTTCTGACGTTAGGTGTTGTCCTGCCTGCAGAACAATAAACAAAGAGGTGTTAGATTGAAGATCCGTAATATCATCCGAACGGGCCGTGTATTTGAGTGTTTGACGGAGATTTTCACTAATTTGGTAACCGGTGCGCAGTGCCCCACCATAGGAGAATTGCTGATAAGCGGGCGTTATGCCGGAAAAAAAATTCGCCGTGGGGCTGGTCTTAATTTCGAAGAGATCGATTCCAGCCGCAATGTTTTTGTCCAGGAAATACGGCTCCGTAAAGCTTAGATCTACCTGCTGAGAGCGCAGTGAAACCACGCCACCAATCCGCAAGTCCTGTCCTCGGCCGAGGAAATTTCGCTCGCGGATGTTGACATCGGCGAGCGGACCGTCGGTGGTCGAGAAGCCAACACCCAACGTTAGTTCCCCGGTCGACTGTTCCTCCACCTCCGCCGTGACGACGGTTTTGTCAGGTGCCGAACCTGGCGCATTCGTCACCTCTGCTTTTTTGAAGAATCCGAGGTTTTTGATGCGCTGTTGCGAGCGCTGCATCTTTGAGGTGTTGAAGGCATCGCCTTCGACCAGCTGGAACTCGCGGCGAACTACCTTATCGAGAGTACGCACGTTCCCAACGATGTCTATTCGCTCGACATAGACCTGGGGACCCTCCCGGACGTCGAAAGTTATGTCAACGGTGCGATCTTCACGATTGCGCGTAATATTCGGCTTTACCTCGACAAACGCATAGCCTCGGTTACCAAGTGTATCTGTCAACAGAGAGATCGATTTCTCGACGGCATCGGCATCGTACCAATCGCCTGAATGGACGGTCAGCAACGGCAGCACTGCCTCGGGCGGCAAATCCTTTAGCGTTATGTTGACATCGATTTTGCCGAAGTGATAGCGCTCACCTTCGTCGAGCGTGAACGTGATGATGAAGCCGTCCCGATTCGGGGTCAGTTCGGCAACTGCCGATACCACGCGGAAATCGGCATACCCTTCTGTGAGGTAGAATTTCCGTAGTAGCTCCCGGTCATAGGCCAACCGATCCGGATCATAGCTATCGTCAGTCGATAGAAATCGATACCAGCGATTCTCCTTCGTCTGGAGCACCCCTCGCAGCTTGCTGTCACTGAACTTTCGGCTCCCGACAAAATTTATGCTCCTGACGCCGGTAAATTCGCCCTCATTGATTTCGAATACCAGGTCGACTCTATTCTCCGAGAGCTGGATCACCTTTGGTTCGACAGTCGCGCCGAACCGGCCGCGCCTCCGGTAGAGATCGAGGATGCGCTTTACATCGTTCTGCACTCGGGTCCGAGTGTAAACCACGCGCGGACGCAGTTGTATCTCGGCGTTGAGGTCCTTGTCATCGAGCTTGCGATTTCCCTCGAACGCAATGCGATTGATGATCGGGTTCTCGACAACCTTAACCACCAGGGTGTTACCGACCCGACTAAGGTTGACGTCCGCAAACAGGCCGGTGGCAAACAACGCTTTGAGGGACTTGTCTACGCGCTCGTCGTCCCACGGCTCCCCCGGCTGGATCAGCAGATAGGATCGAACGGTCTCAGGCTCGATCCGCTGAACTCCTTCGATGCGAATATCGTTGATCGTCCCACCACCCATCTGCGCAAGAGAAGGACCACGCGTAGCGGTTTGAGCATCGACGCGGTGCGCTAAGAAAAGAGCAACAAGCACTACCGTGCAAAACACGACCCCCAGCGCAGAGGCCCAACGGATACAATACACACCACCCCCACCCGACATCGGTCCCCTGGATCTGCGATCGTCTCAGGTCACAACTTGAACCAACCCCTAATCCCGATATGGACAAGATCATTCCAGGTGGTGAAGACCATTAATGTGAGCACCAAGGCCAACCCGATTCGAAACCCGTATTCCTGCGCCTTTTGCCCCAGCGGCCTGCCGCAAATCGCCTCAGCGGCGTAGAATAAGAGGTGACCCCCGTCAAGGACGGGAACAGGAAACAGATTAATTAATCCAAGACTCACCGAGAGGAGCGCCATAAACGTAAGTATTGGTGCAATCCCGCCGCGGGCGACTTCACCTGACATTTGTGCAATTCGCAGCGGACCGCCGAGTTCGTCTGTCGTACGGGTTCCTTTTACCATCTGCCACATTGCTTGCAGCGTCGAGGCCGACAGGTTCCAGGTTTCCCCGACAGCTTGGTAGAGCGCGGTTACCGGATCCCGTTTAATGTACTCCATCCCGCTGCGGGCGATGCCGAGCAAGCCAATCTCATAGCGATTGCCGAACCGGTCGGTTACTTCGGTTCGATTCGGGGTAACTCGCAGTGCTATCGTCCCGGCGTCCCGCTTGACGGCGATAGCCATCGTTACGCCCGGGTTCATGCGAACCGCCTGCTGGACATCCTCAAACCGCGCGACGCTCTGGCCGTCGATGCTGAGGATCACATCGCCTGCCCGAATCCCACCCTGCTCGGCCGCGCTCCCCGGCTGTACCTGTCCGACCTCGGCCGGTGTATAAGGTTGGCCGAAGGTCATGAACAAAACGGCCAGGACGACGATGGCGAACGCGAAATTCGCCGCCGGCCCGGCGGCGACAATCGCGGCCCGTTGGCCGAGCCTCTTGTAGTGAAACGAAACGTTCCGTTCGGTTTGGGCCAGCCGACCCAAGCCGGGAACGGGTTGGCCTGAACTCGCATCGCTATCGCCGAACATCTTGACGTAGCCGCCGAGCGGGATCGTGCTGAACTTCCATCGGGTCCCGGCACTGTCCCACCAGCCGAATAATTCCGGGCCAAATCCGATCGAAAAAACGTCGATCCGTACCCCGTTCCAGCGCGCGATCGCGTAATGACCGAACTCGTGGACGAAGACGAGGACGGTCAACACGATCAAGAACCAGAAAGTGGTCCAGAGAAAGTTATAGAAGCCGCCCTGCAGGAGCGTATCGAGTATCGTCATTGCAAACCCATTGATGCGGCGACGCGTCGCGAAGCGTGAACACCTGTAAGCCGCGCGGCAACTTCCCGCGCCGTTGTGTCGAAATTGTAGACGTCATCGAGGGATTCAAGTTCGCCCCCCGGCATGCTCTCTAAAGTACGTTCCACTGTTTCGACGATGTCGAGGAACCCGATGCGCCCCTCCAGAAAAGCATGCACGGCGGTCTCGTTCGCCGCGTTCAAGACGGTCGGGGACCCACCACCGCGCATCAGCGCCTCCCGGGCTACGCGCAGCGCGGGAAAGCGCTGTTCGTCTGGCAGCTCGAAGGTCAGGCGGCCAACCGCCGCCAGATCAAGCCGTTTTGCCGGCGTCTCGATGCGGTCGGGCCAAGCGAGCGCGTAGGCGATCGGCGTCCGCATGTCGGGCGATCCGAGTTGCGCGAGCACCGAGCCGTCCCGATACACTACCGCGCTGTGGACGATCGACTGAGGGTGCACGACGATGTCAATGCGCTCGAGCGAAAGTCGAAACAGGTGGTGCGCCTCGATCACTTCCAGCCCTTTGTTCATCATCGTCGCAGAATCGACCGAGATCTTAGCCCCCATGCTCCAATTCGGGTGAGCAACCGCCTCTTGCGGCGTCACCTCGCGCATATCCTCGAATGTTCGCTCACGAAATGGCCCACCGCTCGCGGTCAGGATGATCCGCTCGATCGTCTCGCTGTGGGCATGATCGAAGCACTGCCAGACAGCATTGTGCTCGCTGTCAACCGGCAGCAAAGTTGCGCCGCAGCGGCTTACTTCCTGCATAACCAGCGCGCCGGCGCAGACGAGCACCTCCTTGTTTGCCAGGGCGACAATGGCCCCGCGCCGGATTGCAGCCAACGTCGGGCCCAGCCCCGCTGCACCGACGATCCCCGCCATCACCCAGTCGGCGGGGCGCCGCGCGGCTTCGACTAGTGCCTCGGCGCCTGACGCCGACTCGATACCGCTTCCCGCGAGCGCCGCCTTGAGTTCCCTATAATGGACAGGATCGCCAATCACGGCGAAGCGCGCGCGCAAAGCACGTGCTTGCTCGGCCAGAAGTGCAGGGTTTCGATTCGCGGTGAGCGCTTCCACCGCAAAGCCGTCGGGGTTGCGCAGCAGCAGATCGATCGTGTTCTGTCCGACCGATCCGGTCGAGCCGAGGATCGTGACGCGACGCGCTCCGTTGCTGCTCCGCCCGCCGCTGTGGAGCGCGTTCATTGCCACGTCAAAATGCTTCGGCCGTCGATCAAGGTCAGCAGGGCGACCACCGGAACCACAGCGAGCAAACCGTCGAGCCGGTCAAGAAGTCCGCCGTGACCAGGAATAAGGCCACTTGTATCCTTCACACCGAACCTGCGCTTGGCTAGGGACTCGGCAAGATCGCCGAACTGCTCGACAACCGCAAGGCCTGCGCTGATCAGGATCACGGGCAGAGCCGGAAAAATCCCGAGACACGCCGCGGTAACCCACCCGGTCAGCGCCGCACAGACCATGCCGCCGGCGAGGCCGGCCCAGGTTTTTCCCGGGCTCCAAGATGGCGCCAGACGCGGGCCGCCGAGCGTCCGGCCGATTGCATAGGCGCCGACATCGGTGGTCCAAACGACGGCTAGGACCCAGAGGAGGGTCGCTCGACCGACCGCATCTTCGCGCGCCAACCACAGCAGACAGACACAAGGAAGCGCTACCCAAAGCGCGCCGAGTGCCGTCCATTGCGGACTGGAATCGGCGTGCTTTCGCGCAGTCCAGAACACCCCCGCCGCCCCGATCACGGCAGCCGCGATCGCAAGCCCGGTCCCCAGCAGCGCCGCGGTCGCGACCACTGCAAGGACGACACCGACGAGGACAACCCCGGTTTCATCAAAGTGGCCCTGGCGGCACAGCCGACCCCACTCCCAGGCCATCACGGCTGCGGCGATCCCCGTCAGCAGGGGCAACCAGGGCGATCCGAACCAAATCGCCGCAATCGGCAGTGGCCCGAGCACAATTGCCGATTGAATACGCAACGGCAAACGATCTGGCTTAGCGAGAGCCAACCGACGCTCCATACCGTCGTTCTCGGCCACAGTAATCGGCGATCGCCTGTTCGAGATCATTCCTGGAGAAATCAGGCCACAGAGTCTTCGTAAAGACTAACTCCGAGTAGGCGCACTGCCAAAGGAGAAAGTTGCTGATACGCTGCTCCCCGCTGGTGCGAATTAGCAGGTCCGGGTCCGGAATATTTGCGGTAAATAGATGCCTTGCTAGGCAATCCTCGTCGACATCTTCGGCAGCCAGGCTTCCGCGCGCCACTTCAGCTGCGATTGCCTGAACGGCCGCAACGATTTCAGCGCGCCCGCCATAGGACAATGCGATTGTGAGAGTGATGTGGCAATTCTCCCGCGTCATGGATTCCGCGCCCGCGATCATGTCGACAATGTCTGGGGCGAGACGAGTGAGTTGCCCGATTACCTTTAAGCGAACGCCGTTGCGCTGCAATTCCGCGATCTCACCACGGAGATAATGGCGCAACAGCACCATCAGATCCTGTACTTCCGCGGAAGGGCGATTCCAATTTTCCGATGAAAATCCGAAGAGCGTCAGATAGGGGATGCCCAGTTCACCCGCAGCAGTGACGGTGCGCCTGACCGCCTCCGCTCCGCTCCGATGACCGGCAATACGCGGCAGGCCGCGCGCCTTTGCCCAGCGACCGTTGCCGTCCATGATAATTGCAATGTGTCGTGGCAGCGCCCTCGGCCCCGGTGCGGTGTTCCTCAAATCGGTCATCAGACCTGCAAGATCTCTTTGTCCTTTTGCGCCAGCGCGTCGTCTATGCGCTTAACGTATTCGTCGGTGAGATGCTGGACATCGCGCTGCAGCTTGCGGTGGTCGTCCTGCGAAATCTCACTCTCCTTTTCGAGCCGGCGCAGCGCCTCGATACCATCGCGCCGGACATTGCGGACAGATACCTTCGCGTCTTCGGCGTATTTGGCAGCGACGCGGGTAAGATTGCGGCGCCGTTCCTCGTTCAAGTCGGGAATCGGAACACGAATTACCTGGCCCTCAGTCTGCGGGTTGAGGTCGAGCCCCGACTCGCGAATGGCCTTGTCAACCGCCTTCACCACGCCGCGATCCCATACCTGCACGGTGATCAGGCGTGGCTCGGGAACATTGACGCTGGCCACCTGATTGAGCGGCACGGTGTTGCCATAGGCCGGAACCATAATTGGCTCGAGGAGGCTCACCGAGGCACGACCGGTTCTCAATCCTGTAAATTCCTTGCGCAACACCTCGATCGCGCCATCCATGCGGCGCCGCAGATCCGTCAGCAATGAGTTTTCCAGCATGGCCTTCCTTCCCTGTTGCCGCCTAATCTGGTTCCCTGATGATCGTATACCGCCCACGCCCGCGAAGAACCTCGGCAAACCCGCCGCTTTCAAACAACGAAAACACCAGGATCGGTATGCGATTCTCACGTGCCAGCGAAACCGCGGAGGCGTCCATCACCTGCAAGTCACGCGACAAAACATCGAGATAACTGAGCCGGTCAAAGCGGACCGCACTCGGCACCTTGTTCGGGTCGGCATCGTATACGCCGTCGACTTTCGTCGCCTTCAGGAGCGCATCGCATCCCATCTCGGAGGCCCGGAGTGCCGCGGCTGTATCCGTCGTGAAGAATGGGTTCCCGGTCCCGGCCGCGAAGATCACCACACGCCCTTTTTCGAGATGGCGCAGCGCCCGGCGACGAATATAAGGTTCGCAGATCGCCTGCATAGAGATCGCGGACTGGACGCGGGTCGTCACCCCGCGCTGTTCGAGCACGTTCTGCACAGCGATGGAATTAATCACCGTGGCCAGCATGCCCATATAGTCGCCCGACGAGCGCTCCATCCCGATCGCACTACCCGAGATGCCACGGAAGATGTTGCCGCCGCCGATCACCAGGCACAGCTCGACGCCAAGCGCGTGCACCGGCGCGATTTCGTCCGCCATGCGCGCGAGCATCGCAGGGTCGAGGCCATATTCCCGCGCGCCCATGAGCGCCTCGCCGGAGACCTTCAACAGGACACGGCGGTATCTGAGATCGGCTGACATGAGGCCTACGCTGATCCGTTCAGACGATCCCGTTTCGCGATAGGCCAAGGATACACTAAAAGGACTTTTTCGCAGCCTCTTTCGACCGTCGCTCGCCTCCTGGGGTCACGTCCGACTTTCAGAGACCGCCAGAGGCCAACGCTGCCTGCCGAAGATCGGTGCGGTGCCTCAGCTCTTGAGCTGAGCGGCCACCTCCGCGGCAAAATCGGGACGATGGCGGTCAATTCCCTCGCCGAGGGCAAAGCGTGCGAACCCGGCGACGCGAATCGGCGTCCCGGCTGCCTTTGCCGCCCCCTCGACGACATCGGAGATCCGGGTCTTCTGGTCGACGACGAAGATTTGCTCAAGCAATACGGCTTCCTCGTAAAACTTGCGCAACCGTCCGTCGACCATTTTCTCCACAATGCCTTCGGGCCTCCCGCTCGCACGCGCCTGCTCAAGCAAGACCCCGCGTTCGCGGTCAAGCGCGGATTGCGGTACCGAGGCGATGTCGAGATACAGCGGGCTCGCCGCTGCGATATGCATGGCCAGCTGCTTGCCGAGGCCGGCCAGCTGATCGGCGCCGGCATGCGAAGCCAGTGCCACGATGACGCCGATCCTGCCAATTCCGGGTCCGAGCGCATTATGAATGTAAGAGAAGACGCCGCCTTCTTGGACCGCCAACCGCTGTAGCCGGCGCAATACCAAATTCTCTCCGATGGTCGCGACCAGATGTGTCAGTTGGGCCTCGACTGTTCGACCCGCACTCAGGAGAACAGCCTCTTTGAGCGTTGCCATCTCGCCATCGCCGTCGAGCGCGAGTTCGCCGACACCCGTGACGAAAGCCTGAAATTCCTTATTCCGCGCGACGAAGTCGGTCTCGGAATTGACTTCCACGACCGTGCCGACCGGGCCGCGCGTCGCCACCCCGATCAGCCCTTCGGCAGCCACGCGCCCAGCCTTGTTGGCGGCCGCTGCCAAACCCTTCTTCCTCAGCCAGTCGACGGCGGCCTCTATATCTCCGGCGCTGTCGCCCAGAGCCCTCTTGCAATCCATCATCCCCGCGCCGGTCCTTTCGCGCAACTCCTTGACCAGCGCCGCGGTTACCTCCGCCATTGTTCTTGCTCCCGTCTATGCGCCGTCGGCCGCAGTTGCCTCTGCCTCACTCGGCAGCACGCCCACGAGCCCGCTGTCCATTTCGTCCTCACCGCTGGTCTGTTCCCCAAAGTTCATCTCGGGGACATCTGCGCGGGCACCGACGTCGACCCCGGAAGCCGCGAGTTCGGCCTGCAATCCGTCGAGCACCGCGCCGGACACCAGATCACAATAGAGCTGGATCGCCCGCATCGCATCGTCGTTTCCCGGGATCGGGTAAGCGATGCCGTCGGGTGATGAATTCGAGTCGAGGATCGCCACGACCGGGATGCGAAGCGTATTTGCCTCGGCGACGGCGATGGCTTCTTTGTTGGTATCGATGACGAAAAGAATGTCGGGCAGCCCTCCCATTTCCTTGATGCCGCCGAGCGCCCGTTCCAGCTTGTCGCGGCTGCGCGTCAACTCCAGCAACTCGCGCTTGGTCAGCCCGCTCTGATCCTGGGCGATCCGCTCTTCGAGCTCGCGGAGCCGCCGGATCGAGCCCGAAATGGTCTTGAAGTTGGTCAGCATCCCGCCGAGCCATCGGTAGTTCACGTGATACTGGCCGCACCGTTTGGCAGCCTCGGCGACCGGCTCCTGCGCTTGGCGCTTGGTGCCGACCAGCAGGACACGACCGCCGGCGGCCACCACATCGCGGATCGCCTGCAGCCCTTGGTGCAGCATCGGCTCGGTTTGTTCAAGGTCGATGACGTGAATCCCATTACGGACGCCGAACAGGTAGGGCGACATCTTGGGGTTCCATCGACGGGTGTGGTGTCCGAAATGAACGCCGGCCTCGAGGAGCTGGCGCATTGAGGCAGATGGTATCGGCATCGTCGGTCCTTTCTCCGGTTAAGCCGCCGCAGGGAACACCAGCGCCCCGTCAGTCGCGGAAGCAGCCGGCACCGGAGCAGTCGTCGTAGCTGTACGGCGACCGCGGCCCTGCGTGAGTAATGTTGGATTACTTACGGTGCCTCGGACCTATTAGCAACCCGGTAAAGGGCAATTCACTAACCTGCTCCTTGCGTGTCTCGATAACGGATGTCACCTCCGCTATCAGAGCAAGCGAGGTGGGCGTTCTATGGTCCGTTGGCTCAGCGCTGCAATCGCGTTGATGGCGCTGGCGTCCTCCGCCGGCGGAGCCGGCAAACCGCCGATCGCGACCCAGCTATCGTTGCGTGGCGGGCTCGGCGCGGCGGGCATCACCGGCCGACCGGTTCCCTGGGGGTCCCCACAAGCATACCTGCAGATCGCCGCTGCCTCGGGCGGCTGCGGGACGGTTCGGCTCGGCGAAACCACGGTGGCGACCTTGCGCAACGCACCGATCGTCACCCTGTTGGCCAATGGAAAGCCGCTGACCGTGCTGCTCGATACCGGGGCCGAAACGACGACCCTGACACCTGCGGTCGCCCAGCGTATCGGTGCTCAGCGGCCCCGGGTGGAGTTTCAACGGCAGCTGCGCGGCGTCGCGGGCAGTTTGCAGACCAGCGAAGTGGAGTTGCACAGCTTCAGCATCGGCGGAGTGGCGATACCATGGCGAAGGGCCCGCGTCGCCTCGATCAGCGTGGCGAGCGTCTTTTCCGGACCGTTGGACGGCGTGCTCGGAGCCGACAGTCTGAACAGCTTCGATATCGATCTCGACCTGCCGAATAACCGGATAACGTTCTACAGCAAACAAACCTGCTCGGATGCTGCGCCGGCCTGGAACGAGCCCTATGTCACGATTGCTGCCGGCCGATCGAAGGCTGACCATCTGTTTTTTCCGGTGCGGCTCGACGGCCATAAGATCAGCGCCTTCGTTGATACCGGATCGCAGTTGACCGTGCTTTCTACTAGCGCTGCGTTGGCTCTGGGGGTGACCGCGGGGCAATTGTCCCGGGATCGGGCCGTGGTCTTACGTGGCGCCGCGGCCGAGCAGGTGAGTGCTCGCGTCCATCGGTTCGCCCGGCTGGAAATTGGCGCCGAGGCAATCCGCAATCCCGAAATAATGGTGGCCGATCTGAGGCTCAGCGATGCCGACCTGGTGCTGGGGATCGATGTTCTGCGATCCCGGCGGATCTGGCTGTCTTACGGCTCACAGCTGATCTTCTTGCTGCGCCGAAGCTGAGCTGTCTGCCGGCGTTTCCTCCGCCTCACCTCGCGATCCTCGATTGGCCAGAATGCCATGCGAATAAGGCAATTTTGGGATCAGCCCCAGTATTGCCGTTCGGGCACATTCGGTTTCGGACATCGACATATTGTCACCCGCGGTGCTATGGTGCCGACATGCCGATCGGTGGATTGATTGGCTCGGTGTTGAGCGTTCGCCGCAAGCTGCGTGCGGTGAGCGCTGTTATCGGTGATCCGGCCGCGACCGAGCATGAGAGGGCCAACGCCGCAGCGCTGAAGGAACGCCTTCAGCGTCGACTCAGAGAGGCCGGGGTCCCCGCCGGAGACTGGACGGACACCGCCTTTCGCCTCGGCAAATGGGCAGGGCAAATGAAGAGCTCCGCGTCACCCGCATCGCCCAAGGGCGACTGGACGGACAATGCTCACCGGCTGGGCAAGGCCCTGCGTCAGGGCTACAAGAGGTGGTCGCCAAAGTGACCGCCGGGAATTGAGCCTGCTCTGACGACGCGCTTGTCGCAGGAGGCCGCCATGTCTTTGAGTCGAGAATTCGCCGCGTTCGTCGCCAATCTCAAATACGACGACTTGCCGCCCGAGGTGGTGGACCGGGCCAAGGGCGTCACTTTGCAAGCTGTGTCCTCGGCGCTCGTCGCCCACGCGATGCCGGCGAGCCGACTGGCGCTGGCGCTGATGCAGGAGGAGGAGGCCGGCGGTGGCGGGGTCGCGTCGGTGCTGGCCAACGGCAGCAAGCTGACCAAGGCGGGAGCCGCCTTCGTCAATGCGGAAACAATTTTCGCTGGCGGCAAGTGGGACACCTTCCGCATGCTGACCCATCCCGGCATCGCAATCCTGCCCGCGGCTTTCGCGGCGGCAGAGACCGCCGGCGCCTCCGGCAAGGGTTTTCTCACAGCCGTCGCCGCCGCTTACGAGATCATGGAGCGCATGGCGGCGGAGTTCATTCCCACGGTGATGTCGCGCGGTTTCCACGCCGGGCCAGTGTTCGGCATCTTCGGCGCCGCGGTCGCCGCCGCCAAGCTCGGCGGCCTGGACGAGAACCAGATCCACAGTGCCATCGCGCAATGCGTCAACCTCGCCGCCGGCAATCTCGAGGGGGCGCGCAGCGGCGGGCGGTCCCTGCGCGAAGGTGGTGCGGTCCGCAATGCGCTCCTCGCCGTCGCCCTGGCGCGCCACGGCACCCCCAGCGGGGAGACGACGCTGGAAGGCGAAGCCGGCTTCTACCATGCCTATGCCGGCAACAACCGCGGCGAATTGCGCTTCAGCTTCACCGGCTTGAACCGCACCGAGCTCGGCGAGCTCACCCGAGGTCTCGGGCGTGACTGGATCTTCCTCGAGACGCTCTACCGCATCTACTCGACCGCCGGCTACAACATCGCCCATGTCGATGTGACCGCACGGCTCTGTGAGGAGCACGACATCGCTCCCGGCGACATCGACCGCATCGAGGCGCTGGTCAACTGGCTGGAGACCGAATATCCGAGCCCGGCCTTCCCCAGCCGCGGCATCGACAACCCGCCGCAGGTCGGCAGCACGCAATACTTCACGGCCTGGGGTGCGGCTGAGCGCCATTATCCGCTGTTGCGCGGCGACAGGCCCGGCCCCGGCGAGACCGACCCGCCGGCAGTGCTCGACCTGATGCACCGTGTTACCCTGATCCCGACCGTCCGCCGCACCCTCTTCGGCCCGCGGATCACGGTCTTCACCAAGGACGGCCGCAGCTTCACCAGAGAAGGCACCGGCCGCGAGTTCATCTGGGATTTCGAGGAACAAGCCCGCCGCATCCGACCCATCATCCCTGGCTTGGCGATCAGCGAGCCACAGTTCGTCGAGCTGATCGACACCTGCCGCCATCTCGACCGCACCGACCGCGCAGCGGAGAAGCTAATTGCGCTGACCATCCCCTCCTGACCGACTAGCGCGGGGCGAACCGGGATCGCGTGTAATTCTTGACTTGCCTCGTCCGCTGATGCACCGATCGCGCCACAAACCCGAGCGGAGCAGGAGGAGATCATGTCATCCCCGAAAAAGCTGTCACACATCGTGCTGCAAACCAATCGCCGGCGCGAGATGATCGATTGGTATTGCACGGTGCTCGGCGCCGAGATCCTCTACGAGGCCGAGCGCATCTCGTTCATCAGCTATGACGACGAGCATCACCGCGTCGCCTTCCTCGATCCCGGGCCGCTCACCGAGCGCCAGCCTAACGCGGCGGGGCTCAATCACGTCGCCTTCACTTTTGCCGGCCTCGATGAGCTGACCGAGAACTACCTGCGGCTCAAAGAAATCGGCATCGAACCGAACCGCTGCGTCAATCACGGCGTGACGACCTCGATGTATTACCACGACCCTGACGGCAATCAGGTCGAGCTGCTGATCGACAATTTCGCGACCGCGACGGAGGGTCGGGCCTATATGAGCGGGCGCTCGGTCAACGACAAGAATCCAGTCGGAATCGTCTACCAGCCCGACGAGTTGGTCAGCCGCGTGCGCGCCGGCCTGCGCATCGAGGAGCTGGCCTCGATCAACGCCTAGACCGGTTTGCGGAGCGGGCACCGCCTCACTCACTCGACGAGCTGATCTGCGAGCAACAGCACCGGGGGTGGGACTGTCAGGCGCAAGGCCTTGGCGGTCCCGAGGTTCAGGAACAGAGACGCGCACCGGGCGGGTGATGTTTTTGATCGCCTGATCGCCGACGTCGTCGAAGGCGAGATCGATATTGCCGGCGGCGACCTCCCGCACGCGCGCCGAGACGCAGGGCTCCATCTGGGTCACAAGGCTGATGTTGGCGCGCGGCGACCTCCCGCACGCGCGCCGAGACGCAGATGCCGCCGGGCTCGGCCAGGCCTTCGAGGTGGGGCCGCGCATTGACGCCGTCGCCAAGATGTTGCCCTGGTGAATGCCGATTTCGGAATTCAATTCGGGTGTCCATCGGTACCGCCGTATTCCACTCGGCCATGCCCGCCTGCCTTTCGGCCGCGCAACGTAACGCGTCGATCACGCTGCCGAATTCAACCAGTATGTCTTGACGAACCGGCCGTGACGCTCGGCGATCCGCGGCTCGATCCGCTCAGCCCGGACCGCCTTCAGCCTTGCCAAGGTCCCGTCCTCATCATCGCCGATCAGCCGCGAGTAGCCCACGACATCGGCGGCGAGGATCGCGGCGAGGCGGCGGATGGCAGTCATTGCTCGGCCGGCAGGTTTTTAAGCTTAGAAATTTACCCTGACAGACTGCGTGACCCCATCCTTCATGTGGTCAGCCTTTGGCTCGACCGGAGTGACCGCGTCCTGCCATGCTAATCACTCATTTATTATAGATTGACTTATACGCAATTTCTTGGTATCGTTGCAGTCATGCGAACCTCATTGCTCGTAGGACTGAAGCGAATTCAGGCGATAGGATTTGCGCTCCAAAAGAGCGGAAGCGTCGCTGTTCTCTGGTGCGCCGGATTGTTGGAAGCCCAGAATATCCGCCAAACGCGAGAGCCGGCCGCTGAAAATTTCCTGCAGAAACAGCAAAAGCAGCGATAAGGCCGCCCGTTGGGGCGCCCGGCGCAGTGGGGAGTGCCCGCTCAGATCTCGTGGACGTCGATGATGCCGGGGAGGGATTTGACCGCGGCGCGGGTTCTGGGGTCGACCTTGAAGCCGCCTGGAATGGCAATCTCGATCTCGCGGGAGGGCGGCAGGTCGAGCACCACCGTGACCCGGCCTCGCCCGCCGACCTGGCGGGTGATCACGCTTTTGAGGCTGGAGAGCGCGCGGGCCTCGCCGACGAAGACCCGCAGGCCGGCAGCGGCTCGCGCCACGACCGCGTCGAGCGGCTCGATCTTCTGTGCGGTCAGGCGCAAATTCTCCTCCTCGCTGCGCACATCGACGGTAACGACCAGCAGTTGACCGGGATCGAGCAGCCCCCGAACCTCGCTCAGCATCTCCGAGAACAGGGTTACTTCGAACATCCCGCTCGGATCCGACATCTGGACAAAGGCGAAGCGGTTGCCCCGAGCCGAGGTGCGCTCCTTCCGATCGACGACGATGCCGGCGAGCTTGAAGCGAGCTCCCTCGTTCGCCGCCAGACCCGCCGGCAACTCGGCGAAACGGATGACGCCGGCGCGCTCAAGGCTCTTGCCGTAGGGTTCGAGCGGGTGGCCTGAGAGGTAAAAGCCGATCGCCGCGAATTCGTGCTGCAGCCGTTCGACGGACGGCCAGTCGGGCACCAACGGCAACGAGGGGCGCGGCACAAAGCTCGGGTCGAGCTTGCCGAAAAGGCTCTCCTGACGGCTGTCGCGCTCCTCGGCAGCCAGGCTCGCCTGGCGCAGCAGCAGCTCGGCCGCGGCGAAGGTTTGCGCCCGGTTCGGGTTCAGGCAGTCGAATGCGCCGGCCTTGGCGAGGCTCTCGAATTGCCGGCGGTTGAAGCTCTTGGCGTCGAGGCGGCGCGACAGGTCGGCCAGATCCTTGAAGCGGCCGCCGCGAGTGCGCTCGGCGACAAGCTCGCTCATCGCCTGCCCTCCCACCCCCTTGACCGCAGCCAGGGCATAGCGGATCGCCGGCTTACCCCCACCCTGCCCTCCCCTCCCCGGGCTCGACCCGGGAGCTGCGGGAGAAGGGGGGGTGGGGGTTTCGGCCTCGACGGAAAAGGCTACCTCGGACCGGTTGATGTCCGGCGGCAAGAGAGGAATGCCGAGCCGATCCACCTCAAGCCGGAAGACGTTGAGCTTGTCGGTGTTGCCGAGGTCGAGCGTCATCAATGCGGCGAGGAACTCGACCGGGAAGTTGGCCTTCAGATAGGCCGTCTGATAGGCCACGAGCGCATAGGCGGCGGCATGCGACTTGTTGAAGCCGTAGCCGGCGAATTTCGCCATCTGGTCGAAGATGTGGTCGGCAAGTCCGGCACCGACGCCGCGTGCGGCCGCCCCCTCGATAAACAGCTGACGTTGGGCCTCCATCTCGGCCGGGATCTTCTTGCCCATCGCCCGGCGCAGCAGGTCGGCGCTGCCGAGGCTGTAACCAGCGAGCACCTGGGCGATCTGCATGACCTGCTCCTGGTAGATCATGATCCCGTGGGTCTCCTTTAGGATCCCCTCGAGGGCCGGGTGCAAATAGCCGACTGCCTCTTCGCCGTGCTTGACCGCGATATAGCGCGGAATGTTCTCCATCGGCCCGGGGCGGTAGAGCGAGACGACAGCGATGATGTCCTCGAAACGGTCGGGCCGGAGCTTCTTGAGCATGTCCCGGACACCGGCACCTTCGAGCTGGAACACGCCGACCGTCTCGCCGCGCGCCAAGAGCTCGTAGGCGCCGCGATCGTCGAGCGGCAGAGTCTCCAGGTCGAGTGCCACACCGCGGGCAGCGAGCAGATCGCGCGTGCGGGCCAGCACCGTCAGGGTCTTGAGCCCCAGGAAGTCGAATTTTACGAGGCCGGCGAGCTCGACCCACTTCATGTTGAACTGGGTGACCGGGATATCGGAGCGCGGGTCGCGGTAGAGCGGAACGAGCTCGGTGAGCGGGCGATCGCCGATGACCACGCCGGCGGCGTGGGTCGAGGCATGGCGATAGAGCCCTTCGAGCTTGAGCGCGATGGTCATCAGCCGCGCTACGTTCTCGTCCGTATCGCGTTGCTGCTGCAATGCTGGTTCGCCGGCGATCGCCTGTTCGAGGGTGACGGGGTGCGCGGGGTTGTTCGGCACCAGCTTGCACAGCCGATCGACCTGCCCGTAGGGCACGCCCAATACCCGTCCGACATCGCGCAATACCGCGCGGGCTTGCAATTTGCCAAAGGTGATGATCTGAGCGACCCGGTCGCGCCCGTACCTCTGCTGGACGTAGCGGATTACTTCGTCGCGCCGGTCCTGGCAGAAATCGATGTCGAAATCCGGCATCGAGACCCGCTCGGGGTTGAGAAACCGCTCGAACAAGAGGCCAAAGCGCAGCGGGTCGAGGTCGGTGATCGTCAACGCCCAGGCGACGACCGACCCGGCGCCCGACCCTCGCCCGGGACCGACCGGGATGCCCTGTCGCTTCGCCCACTGAATGATGTCGGAGACGATCAGAAAGTAGCCGGCAAATCCCATCCGGACGATCGTATCGAGCTCGAATTCCAGGCGCTCGCAATAGGGTGCAGCGGCTTCGCCCGCGATCTCGGCCCGGCGGAGCCGTTCCTCCAACCCCGCCCGGGCAGCGCAGCGCAGCGCCGTCTCTTCGTCGGCTTCCTCGGCGGTCTGGAAGGCGGGCAGGATGGGCTGGCGCTGCTGCGGGATGAAGGCGCAGCGGCGAGCGATGACCAAGGTGTTGTCGCAGGCCTCGGGCAAATCGGCGAAGAGCGCCCGCATCTCCTCGGCCGAGCGAAAGCAATGATGCGGAGTGAGCCGCTTGCGTTCCTGGTCGGCGACGACAGTCGTGTCGGCGATGCACAGCAACGCGTCGTGCGCCTCGTAAAAATCGCGGTCGGGAAAATAGACGTCGTTGGTGGCGACGAGCGGGAGATCGTGACGATATGCCAGCTCGACGAGACCCGGCTCGGTCCGCGCCTCCTCCGGCGTTCCATGGCGCATCAGCTCGACATAGAGCCGGTTGCGAAACACGCCTGCGAGGTGCATCAGGGCCGTTTCGGCGGCCTCGACCTGCCCCTCTGCGAGAAGCCGTCCGATCGGACCACGCGGCCCTCCGGTGAGGCAGAGAAGTCCCGCGCTCGCCGCGTAAAGATCCGAACCGGTGATCGCCGGCTCGGTCGGCAGCTCGCCCGCGAGATAGGATCGGCTGACGAGATCGAGCAGGTTGCGATAGCCCGTCTCGCTCTGGGCCAAAAGCACGATCCGGTCCGATTCGCGCCCACCCTTACCCGGCCGGCTCCCGTCCTGGGCGCCGTTGCGCACCAGGGCAATCTCGCAGCCGATGATCGGCTGGATACCTGCGCCGGCACAGGTTGTTGCGACTTCGAGCGCGCCGAACAGATTGCCGGTATCGGTTACCGCCACCGCCGGCATGCGCTCGGACTTGCACAGATCGACGAGCTCCTTGACCCGGATCGCCCCGGCCGACAGCGAATAAGCGGTGTGAACCCGGAGATGGACGAAGTCGGCAAGCAGCATGCGCACAACATGACACGAGCTGCGGGAGATTTCAGCCGCAGTCGCACACCTCCGGCTTTGCCGGGCCCGCACGGGCTAGACCAGGCTCCACCGGGAAGACCCGCTCGTCGAATCGCCGTCTCAAGAGACGGTCTTCAGCCGCCCATCCTCGAGTGCGACGATGCGATCGAGGCGGCCGGCGAGATCGAGATTGTGGGTCGCGATCAGGGCCGCGAGATTGGTCTGGCGAACTAGACCAAGAAGCGTGCCCAGCACGCTCTCGCCGGTCGCGTGGTCGAGGTTGCCGGTCGGCTCGTCGCCGAGCAGGATCTTGGGATCGTTGGCCAGCGCCCGGGCGATCGCCACGCGCTGCTGCTCGCCGCCCGAGAGCCGCGCCGGGCGGTGCCCCAAGCGCGCCGCAAGGCCGACCCTATCGAGCAGCGCTGCCGCCTTTTCCCGCGCCTGGCGGCGCGGCGCGGCGGCGATCATCTGCGGCAGCATGACGTTTTCGAGCGCCGAAAACTCCGGCAGCAGATGATGGAATTGGTAAACAAAGCCGATCTCGGAGCGCCGCAGCATGGTCCGCCGTTCGTCGTTGAGGCTGCCGCAATCTTCACCTCCGATCACCACCGCGCCGCCGTCGGGACGCTCCAGGAGGCCGGCGATGTGCAGCATTGTCGACTTACCGGCACCTGAGGGCCCCACCAGCGCCACGACCTCGCCGGGCCGCAGGACCAAGTCGACCCCGTTCAACACGACGAGCTCGGTCCCGGCTTGCTTGAAGACACGCCGAACCCCACGCAGCTCGAGCGCCGTCGCGAGGGGCGTCGGCGAGCTCACTCGTAGCGCAGCGCTTCGACCGGGTCGAGCCGTGCCGCTCGCCAGGACGGGTAGAGCGTGGCGAGAAACGACAAGGCCAGCGCCATGATGACGACGGCCGCGACCTCACCCGCTTCGAGCCGCGCCGGGATCCGGGTGAAGAAGTAGATCTCGGCAGCGAAGAGGTCGGTCCCGATAACTTTCTGCAGCCCTTGGCGAATCGCCTCGATGTTCAGCGTAAAGACAACGCCGAGAAGCAGCCCTGCGATCGTGCCGAGAATGCCGATGCTGGCGCCGCTGAGCATGAAAATCCGTAGGATCGCGGCGCGCGAGGCGCCCATCGTGCGCAGGATCGCGATATCCCGGCCCTTGTCCTTCACCATCATGATCATGCTGGAGATGATGTTGAACGCGGCGACGACGATGATCAGGGTCAAGATCAGGAACATGACGTTGCGCTCGATCTCGACGGCGTTGAACAGGCTCGAATTGGCCTGCTGCCAATCGACGATCCTGACATGGCCGCCGAGGGCGGCAGCGATCAGCCGCCGTTCCTCGCGTACCCGATCGGGATCGGCGAGGAAGACTTCGAGGCTAGTGACCGCATCGGGGAGGCGAAAAAACAGCTGAGCCGCGTCGAGCGGGACGAAGATGAAGCTGTTGTCGTACTCGTACATGCCGACATTGAAGAGGGCCACGATGTGGTAGGTCTTGATGCGCGGCATCGTGCCAAACGCGGTGGCTGTCCCTTGCGGCGAGATCACCGAGATCGTGCTGCCGACGGCAACCCCGAGCCGCCGTGCCAAGCGGTCGCCGACGGCGATGCCGTCATCGTCGAAATCGGCGAGCGATCCCTGGACGATATGACCGGCCAGCAAGGGTCGACGGCGCAAATCATCGGGCCGGATGCCGCGCACCAGAGCGCCCGCGGCGCCGGCCTCGGAGGTGGCCATGACTTGTCCCTCGATCAGCGGCGTGACGTCGGTGATGCCCGGGACGTCGGCGACCTTTTGTGCATCCGCGTCGAAATCGGCGAGCGGGCCGCTCAAGGCATAGACGCCGAGATGGCCGTTGAGCCCGAGGATGCGGCCGAGCAGATCCGCGCGAAACCCATTCATTACCGACATGACGATGATCAGGGTAGCGACCCCGAGAGCGATCCCGAGCAGCGAGAAGATCGCGATGACCGAGACGAACCCCTCCTGCCGGCGCGCCCGCAAATAGCGGAACGCCACCATTCGCTCGAAGGCGTTGAAGCTCACCCCTTCCCTCGTCACCCCCGCGAAAGCGGGGGCCCAGAGCCCGCCCCTGGCATGAACAGGGGGCTACTGGTGAACGCTAGCCCCCCAGGGTTCCCGCTTTCGAGGCTGTCAGAAAATTGATTGACGCACCAACAGATCATCTGCAGTGAGGGCGGTGCGTGCTTCGAGACGCGCCCAAGGGCGCTCCTCAGCATGAGGAACCCATTGATGGCATTAAGAATTCTCTCATCCTGAGGAGCCGCGAAGCGGCCGTCTCGAGGGACGCGGGACGTTGATCAGGCACCCGTCGATTTCCTGACAGCATCTTTCGCGGGAATGACGATTAAACATCCGCGGCTAGTCGATCGAGGGCCTTGTCGAGCGACATATCGCGCCGCTCGCCCGTTCGGCGGTTCTTGATCTCGACGGTTCCGGCGGCGAGCCCGCGCGGGCCGACGACGAGCTGATCGGGCAGGCCGATCAGATCCATCGTCGCGAATTTCGCACCTGGCGAGTGGTCGCGATCGTCGTAAAGCACCTCCACCCCAGCGCCGAGGAGCTTGGCGTATAGGTCGTCAGCGGCGCTCAGACAGCGTGCATCGCCGGCTCGGAGGTTGATCAGGCCGACCCGGAAAGGTGCAACACTCTCCGGCCAGATGATGCCGGCATCGTCGTGGTTTGCTTCGATCAGTGCGCCGGGAAGGCGCGACACTCCGATACCATACGAACCCATCTGCAGCGGCACGGCCGCGCCGTCGGGACAGGCGACAAGGGCCTGCATCGGCCGCGAATACTTATCGCCGAAGTAAAAGATGTGGCCGACCTCCAGGCCGCGCGCTGTCACGAGCTCTGTCTCCGGGACCGGGCAGCTGGCTGGATCGTGCTTCTCGTCGGTCGCAGCATAGGAAGCGGTCCACCGCTGAAAAATCGGTTCGAGATCGCCCCGGTAATCGACCTCGATGACGGGAATGTCGAAATCGAGCCAGCGCCGGTCGAAGAACACGTCGCTCTCGCCGGCGTCAGCGAGAATGATGAACTCATGCGAGAGGTCGCCGCCGATCGGTCCAGGATCGGCCTGCATCGGGATCGCCTTCAGGCCCATGCGGGCAAAGGTCCTCAGATAAGCAGCGAACATCTTGTTGTAAGACCGCTTGGCGCCGGCTGTGTCGAGATCGAAGCTGTAGGCGTCCTTCATCAGAAACTCGCGCCCGCGCATCACACCGAAGCGCGGCCGGACCTCGTCGCGGAACTTCCATTGGATGTGGTAGAGCAGCTTCGGCAGGTCGCGATAGCTCTTGACCGAGGTGCGGACGATCTCGGTCACCTGCTCCTCATTGGTCGGCCCGTACAGCATCTCGCGGTCATGACGATCGCGGATGCGCAACATTTCCTTGCCGTAGTCCTCGTAACGGCCGCTCTCGCGCCACAGCTCGGCCGGCTGGATTGTTGGCATCAGGATCTCCTGGGCGCCGGCGCGATCCTGCTCTTCACGGACAATTCGTTCGATCTTCTTGAGGACCCGCAGGCCGAGCGGCAGCCAGCAATAGATGCCGGCACTCGATTGCCGGATCATCCCGGCGCGCAGCATCAGGCGGTGCGAGACCGTCTGGGCCTCGCTCGGATTCTCGCGCAACAACGGCAGAAAATATTCAGAGAGCCGCATCAAACCTCACCCGAGATCAGGCACCGCACTCTAGGCAAGACACCGAGGCCTGTCCATCGAGCCCCGCTGAATCTGCCGCGAATCAGCAGTGGAGGATACACCAGGAGATTGAATTATTTTCGCAAAATTGACGTTTTAGTGGTCGACAATTCCGGCACCATAATGCTTAAAAATGACGTGACCATGGCTGCAGTGTCGCATAATATCCACACCGTAGAAAATCTCCTGAGCAAGCGCACCGGCCCAAGTTTGGGGAGTATCGTTGACGCAAGAAGAAGGCAGGACGTCGTCCTGCCTTCTCGCGTTTCCGGGACGCGCCGCGCAGCGGGGAGGGCGCATGCCGGACGCGGGCTGGAACACGACGGGATGAAACCGGAGAGCGGGTATGGCGGTTAGTCGAGGGTACCACTTCTTCATCAACCCCGGTCCGACCAATATCCCGGACCGCATCCTGCGAGCGATGGATCGCGGCGCGATCGATTTCACCGGTGCCCAGTTCCGCGCCATTGCCGAGGAATGCTTTGACGGCCTCAAGCGGATCTTCAAGACCGATGAGACGATCCTCGCCTATGCCGCCTCCGGGCATGGAGCGTGGGAGGCGGCACTCGTCAACCTGTTCTCTCCCGGCGACAAATTGCTGGTCGTCGAGAGCGGCTATTTCTCGCTCAATTGGGGCATGCGCGGCGAAGCCTTCGGGCTCGAGGTCGAGACGCTGCCCAATGACTGGCGGACCGCGGCCGACCCGGCGAAGCTCGAGAGCCGACTGCGCGAGGATCGCGAGCATGCGATCAAGGCCGTGCTCGTGGTGCACAACGAGACCTCTACCGGGGTGGTCAACGACGTCGCCCAATTGCGCCGCGCGATCGATGCCGCCCGGCACCCGGCGCTCTTTTTGGTCGATACCATCTCGTCCCTGGCATCGATGGATTTTCGCATGGACGAGTGGGGCGTCGATGTCGTCGTCGCCGGCTCGCAAAAAGGGCTGATGTTGCCGACCGGCATGGCCTTTACCGGGATCAGCGCCCGGGCGGCCGCCGCCGCTGCCGAGGCGACGCTGCCGCGCGTCTATTGGGACTGGCGGCGGTTGCTCGGCGGAAGCTCGCAGTCGGTGTGGAACGGGACCGCTCCAGTGCACTTCTTCTACGGGCTGCAAGAGGCGTTGCGGATGCTCGAGGAGGAGGGCCTCGACCAGGTCTTCGCCCGTCATCACCGCCTCGCCGAGGCGACGCGGCGCGCGGTGCGCACCTGGCGCCAAAACGACGGGCCGGAGATCTTCGCCGTCGACCCGCGCGCGCAATCCGATACGATCACTGCGGTTCAGGTGCCGGAGGGCGCGGACGCGGACAGGGTGCGCCAGCTCGCCCTCGACAAGTTCAACGTCTCGCTCGGCGGCGGACTGGACCGGCTCCGCGGCCGCGTGCTCCGGATCGGCCATCTCGGCGATTTGAACGAGCCGATGATCTTGGGTGCCCTCGCCGCCGTCGAAATGGCGCTGGAGCTGGCCGGGGTCCCGCATGGAAGGGGCGGGGTGCAGGCGGCGATGGATTACCTTGCCGCGGAAAGCTGACGTGAATTGCGCGGGCGGCAGTGCTTTGCTATAAGCCCGCCCGCTTTAGAGGGTCGTCGCGATGAAAGAAGGCATTCACCCGGATTATCATGAGATCACGGTCGTGATGACCGATGGGAGCTCCTACCAAACGCGCTCGACCTATGGCAAAGCCGGGGACACGCTGCGCCTCGACATCGACCCGAAATCGCATCCGGCGTGGACCGGCGGCCAGCATCGTCTGCTCGACAGCGGCGGCCAACTTGCTCGATTCAATAAGCGTTTCCAGGGCTTCGGCATCAAGAACTGACAGCCCACTCTTGACCCTCGCCTGACGATCACTATCTAGATCTCGTGCGGTTGCCACTCCGGGACCGCACGACTTGGTAGCTGGCATCGGGCTCCAACAGCCGGTGCCGAGATCCATATTGCTCAAAGGAGGATGTGGTCATGGATCGTTTCGATTTCTCTCCGCTGTTCCGTTCGACGATCGGCTTCGATCGGCTGACGCGTCTGGTCGATGCGGCGGCCCGCGTCGACAACACCGCCCTCGCCTACCCGCCCTACAACATCGAGAAGACCGGTGAGGATGCTTACCGGCTGACGATGGCGGTGGCCGGTTTCTCCCCCGAGGAGATCGATGTCACCGTGCACGAGAATGCGCTTTTGGTGACCGGCAAGGCGAAAAAGGAAGACGAGAACGGCCGCTATCTGCATCGCGGCATCGCCCGGCGAGCCTTCGAGCGGCGCTTCAGCCTCGCCGACCACATCAAGGTCGTCGGCGCGAGCCTGGTCAACGGCATGCTCCATGTCGATCTGACCCACGAGGTGCCCGAGGCCGCGAAGCCGCGGAAGATCCAGATCGGCGGCGGCGAACCGCAGATGGTCGAGCAGAAGCAGGCCGCCTAAAGCCGACCTTAAGCACACGGAACGCCCCCGAAATTTCGGGGGCGTTTTCGTTGTGAAAGGGTCAGCCGCCTCTTACCAGCAAAGCCAGGATCGCCTCGAGGTGGTCGTCGGCGAGTTTCTTCAGTTCGTCGTCGGTGCGGTCCTGCACCGGATGGGGAACGAATACCAAGGCCGGGTCGATGCCGAGCGACTTGGCCCCGGCGCCTGCCCCTTCGATGAACTCGGTTGTCGCTACGCCGACCGTCGGAATGCCGCGCCCTTCGAGATCCGCCATATCATGCGTACAGCACGAAATGCAGGAGCCTCAGTCGGACAGTCCTTCGATGACGAGGTTGACTTCGCCAGCGATCTGCTGCCGCAGCGGCAACGGCGCGGGCCTGCGTATTGGTCGGCTTGGCGTAATGCTTGACGGTGATGCCGCGCTCGCTGATGCGCTCGCCGAGCCGGTGGAGAAAGACGTCGCCGCGCGATTTGGCGATGTCGAGTATCCCGATCGTCAGCCCGTCGAGGCGCTCCGGCCGGGGCAGGCGCGGCCGGATTGTCGGACTTCGCTCCGAGGTCGGGTCGAGAAGTACAGTCATGGTCTTACCTCCTTCACTTGGTCGCCGCGTCGGTCACTGCGTCGAGCACAGCATCCGCCTGCGCTGGGTTGGGATTCGAGGGCGCGCCGTGGCGGCTGTCGAGCACCTTAATCCATGCCGACGTGTTGTAGCTCACCCAAACCTTGCCATCTGCGTCCTCCCACACCAGGGCCTTGGGCGGGAACTCTATCGCGAGCGTCGGGTGCTGGAGAAAGCGAGGTGTGCCAACGCGCGGGTTGCCATAAACCAAAACCGTCGAGCGCGGCATTTTCAGACCCAACGACTGAGCTGCGGCGGCATGGTCGATACGGGTAAAGATTATCAACCCGCGTTCCTTAAGCGCGGCTTCGAGTCGATCGAGCGTCTCGTCGACCGAATGACTGCTCGGCTTTGTAACCAGTCCCTCGGTGGCGGACGCAGCGCTGGCTAAGGCGAAGAATACCGCTGTCGCGACGATGGAGGTTTGCCATGGCACGATTGCGCGCCTCCATCGATCGATCACGGTTTCACCTCCTTGGTTACCGGCAGGCTGCTGCGCGGGCCGCCCGCGGACCAGCCGCCGATGATGCCGGAGAACATGCCGGCATCGCCGCCCGCGCGGACGAGGAACAGGCCGCCCGGGCGGAATTTGTTAATGGTCTTGCCGGCAAGCGAGGGCGGGCCGCCCTCGGCGATGCCCCTGGCGCCGGCGACGAGGTCGGCGCCCGGGATCTCGCACAGCCGGTAGAGCTCCTCCAAGAGCCGCGCCTTCGACCAGCCGGCGTTCTTGAAGGTGCGGTGGTGCTCGGAGGAAACCACCAGCACCGCATCGCAGGCGGGCGCCAGCTTGACGTTCTGCAGCGCCTTCAGTGATTCGGCAAAGCTCCGCGACAGGCTCTCGGGGTCGCGCGATTTCTGGTCGACCACCCCTTGCAGGCCATAGCCGGCGAATACCGTGACCGCCGAGAGGCCGGGAGCAATGCCGCGCTCGACCGCGAGCGGCTCCCAGCTCGACCCCTCCTCGTCCTCGGCAAAGCAATAAGTGTACTTGCCGGGATTGCCCAATGTTGCCCGGTCGACCTCGCGCGGCCGGCCGCCGCCAACATTGCGGATCACCAATTGCAAGGCCCGGCCGATCGAACCATTGGCGCGGTTGCCTTGGCCGAGCGCATTGCCCTTGGCGTTCATGCCGATGCGGTGCCGAACGGGGCCGTTGACGACGACGACCGGGCCGACAAAGCCTGTCGTCGCCAGCACGCCGTGCATCGCAAACCGCTCATCGAGCACCGCCTCGACCGCGGCCAGCACGATCGGTAGATATTCGGGCTTGCAGCCGGCCATCACCGCGTTGACCGCCACTTTCTCGACCGTGGCGGGCGCGATGTCGGGCGGCACCAGGCCGATCACCTCCTGCGGATCGCGTGCGGTACCGTCGAGCATGCGCAGGACGCGCTCCTCGGTCGGCGGCACCAGCGGCAGCCCGTCCGACCAGCCGCGCTCGTACATCGCCTCCTGCTCGTCTTCGTCCGCGCCGATCTCGATCCGGCGCGACCTGAGCCCGGTCTCGTTAAAGCGGATCTTCAGGCGCTCAATGATACCGGGTTCGACATTCTTGGCGCCGCAGCCGGGCCGCGCCTGCGGCAGGTCGCCGCCGAGCCCGGCAATCCCGGTCAAGCGCTCCCATTCGCCGCGGTCCCAGCCGTAAGTGCGCGCCACCTCGCGGCCCTGCTCGAACCGGATCAGAGTCGGCACGATCTCGATCCTGAGGCGATGCGAGACGTCGAGGTCCGTGTCATCGACCCGACTCGGCACAGTCTCGGGAAACGACGAGTCGTCCTGCGTAAAAACGGTCAGCCCGCCCTGCCGCGCCAAATCGCCGAGCACCGGCGCCGTCAGCACACAGGTCGGACAGTCGCGCTTTACGACCGCCACCAAGCCGCCATGCGGAAGATCGCGCAGCATCAGCCACCCTCTTGATTTCGACCTCTTAATAGGATGCACCGCCTGACCTGCAGCGGCAAGAAGATGCTGCTGAGCGCTTTTGTGCGACCATTCCGGGGCCAGACTTCTTCCCACGCCGCCTTTTGCCGTAAAGTCGAGTTGCCTCGGTCCCTTGGGTGTCGGAAAACTTTACAACTGACTCACTCGAACACCCTGAGCGGAATGGCGAATTGTGAAAAATCAACGCGATACCGTGGCATGGTGTGACGGGAGATTTTACACCTTCTTGTTCGGCCAACCAAGTGAACCGGATTTATCCCATCAAATCAACGCCGTAATATTTTGGCACGAGATTTGCCTGCCTATTTTGCGCTTGGTCCGCTACGAGGACCTCGGTAATGCGTCCAATGTACTTGGCGAGGGGGAGAACCTGATGATTTCGCAAACAATGGTGATTAGGCTGTTGGCATCTGTTGCCATGACATGCGCTTGGGGCGCGATAGACGGTACCAGTGCTGCGCCCTGCAACACCCCGTTTGTTAAAGGCAACGTCTTTGCGTCTGTAGGCGACTCGACAGTCGATGTCTTCACGCCTACCGGGACGTTGGTGTGCACACTGAACGATACGACCGGGGCCACTTTCACCACCGGCTCAGCGTTTGATGCTGCCGGCAATTTTTATGTAACGAACTTCAGTGGTAGCGTTTCGAAGTTCGATAACAGCGGCACTCTTCAAGTCCCCAGCACCTTCTTCACCGGTGGCGTGAACTACGAATCGATCCTGTTCGATAAGTCCGGTGACGCCTTTGTCGGCGACGCCGGATCCAATAAACTCAGCAAATTTGCCGGCGCGGCCAGTGGTCCGCCGACGACCACCTTTACGCTAGCGATTGGACCGCGCGGCACGGACTGGACCGACCTGTCTGCGAACCAGACGACGTTCGTGTACACCAGTGAGGGTAACAAGATCAAACAGTTCGATACCTTCGGGGGCCAGTTGGCCGATCTGGCCGTCACCTTGCCGGGAAGTGCCGCCTTTGCGCTGCGGATTATTCCTGACGGGGCTTTCGTCGGAGATATTCTCGTAGCTGAACTCGTCGGCCGCTATACTTACCGATGGCACCAGTATCCTCAAGACCTACACGCTTCCGGGCAATGGCGGAGAGGACTTCGCATTGAACCTCGACCCTGACGGAATACATTTCTGGACCGGTGACCCGAACAGCCTCAACGTGTGGCAAGTCGATATCGCCACCGGGGCAATTGATCAGCAGTGGCAAGTCCCCGCCGCTTCCCAGTTTTTCGGTCTCTCTGTATTCGGAGAATTAACCAGTGGCGGTGGCGGTACCGTGCCGGAACCCACCTCGCTCGCATTGCTCGGCGCTGGCCTTGCAGGGTTCGGCCTGACCCGTCTGCGACGCAAGAGTGCGTAAGGACAACCGACAGACAGGTGACCAGACGAACGGGCGGCGCCTCGGGCGCCGTTTCTGTTTCCGGCACCCCTCACTAGCGCCGTTGATAAGCGGCTAACGAGTTCCGTCGGCGCAGCCGGTAGTGCGGTGTGTAAAGAAAACCGACACCCCCGTGATTGGCCGTCGGACGCCGCCCCTAGAAACCGCGGCAGCGCGCTTGCGTCCGACCTATCTCCAGCCGCAACTTAGGAGAACCCAATTTCTCGGAGAATCGGCATGGGGTCGGGACTCATCTGCCGCAAATAAAGCGCAAAGCTGGACCGGAGGCGATCCGCCGGGCGGCCATTCGGGCCGAGGCGCTTGGCTTTGCCGATGTGGACGAGCGAAGATGGCGGCCGCCCGCCTCAAGCGCCGGGCCGCGCGCCACGGGCGTTCCGCCGAGGCAAAGGTGCGCGATATCCTCCGCCGGACCTTGAGCGGCGAGGCCGAGAGCGACTTTGAAATCCTCGCGGCCGAGTTGCACGCCCTCACCTCCGAGCGGCAGCATACGCCGGCCGAGATCTGTTGCGGGAAGGACGCGATGAGCGATGACCGATCTGGTCATCGACGCAAGCGTCGCGGTCAAGTGGGTCATCGACGAGCACGGCACGCCGGAGGCCCTGTCGCTGTTGAGGCACCGGCTCTTTGCGCCGGATCTGCTGGTGGCCGAGTGCGCCAAAGTCCTGTGGAAAAGACGTGACGGAATGAGCTGAGCGTGGAGGAGGCTCTGCTCGCCGCTCGGCTGCTGCAATGCGTCGATGTCGAGCGGGCGCCGATGCGCCCGCTCCTGGAGCCCGCTACGATGCTTGCGATCGCGCTCAACCATCCGGCTTACGACTGCACCTATCTGGCGCTGGCAGAGAGTTTTGTCCTGCGATTTGGTGACGGCCGACCAACGGCTGAGCACCGAGCCTCTTCCGGCAAGCTACAATTCGCAGGTCCTCGGGCTGACGTCGAGCGTTCTACCCTGACACGGCCGGAAATTTGCCTCATTCTCGGTGCACAATGATGGTCGACAAAATCAGGTTTAGGGCCGAGTTCCGAAGCTGGCCTTCACAACCCTCGCGAGAGCCGCCGCTGCAGACCCGCTGCAGGTGCAGCGGAGGCCAATTCGGCAATACAGATCTTGGTTGTAGCGACAAGCTCCCCGGCAGGCGACTGCGGCCCGGGCGGCATCGCCGGCTTGCGTCTTCCCCTGTTCCGGAAGCACCTTTAGTCGACGACGCGATTGGAGGAACGGGTCATGCGGATCGGGATTCATCTGCCGCATATCGGGCGCAAGGCGGGGCCGGAAGCGATCCGGCGGGCGGCGATCCAGGCCGAGGAGCTCGGCTTTGCCGACGCCTGGACGAGCGAGCACATCATCATTCCGAAGGGCGCCCCCTACCCGCCTTCGGCCCTTTTCTACGACCCGGTCCTGACCCTAACCTGGGCGGCGGCCTTCACCAAAAGGATCGGGCTCGGCACCAGCGTTTTGGTCTTGCCGATGCGCCACCCGCTGCCGCTCGCCAAGGAGCTGGCGACGTTGCAGAACCTCTCGGAGGGGCGGCTGATCCTCGGCGCCGGGGTCGGCTGGATGGCGGCCGAGTTCGCCGCGTTGGGCGTGCCGTTCCGCGAGCGCGGGCGGCGGATGGATGAGGGCATCGCGATGATGCTGGCCGTCTGGGGCGAAGACCCGGTCAGCTTTTCCTCCCGTCATATCCCGGCGGTCATCGAGGACATGCGGATGCTGCCGCAGCCGGCGAAGCCCATCCCGATCTGGATCGGCGGCAGCTCCGAGGCTGCACTCGCCCGCGCCGCACGCCTCGACGGCTGGCACGGCTCGCGTCTGTCGCCGCAGGAGGCTGCCCCGATTGTCCGGCATCTGCGCGAAAAGCGGCCGGAGCCCGAATTTACGATCTCGCTGCGCTCGGGGTGGGACGGCAAAGAGGACAGCGCGCTGCGCGCCCGGCTCACGGCCTATGGCGAAGGCGGCGTCGACCATGTCCTGGTCGAGCCGGCCGAACGCGGGCTCGAGGATTGGCTGGGCGCCGTCGAGCGGATCGCGCGTGCGGCGGAAGGAGTTTGACCATGAAATTGGCCATGACCTTGAAGTTTTTGCCGGCCTCCGGCGTCAATATGGATCTCGTTTGGGAGGCGGAACGGCTCGGCTACGAGGCAGTATGGGCGGGCGAGGCCTACGGCACCGACGCGGTGACGCCGATCGCCTGGGTGCTGGCGCAGACCACCAAGATCAAGGCCGGAACCAGCATCATGCAGATGCCGGCGCGCACCCCGACCTGCGCGGCGATGACCGCGATGACATTGCAGGCGATGTCCGGCAATCGTTTTCTGTGCGGTATCGGGCCCTCCGGCCCGCAGGTCGTCGAGGGCTGGCACGGCGTGCCGTTCGGCAAGCCGCTCTTACGCACCCGCGAGTACATCGCGATCATCCGGCAAATTCTCGAACGCAAGGCGCCGCTCGAGTTTCGCGGCGAGCATTATCAAATCCCCTGTACCGGACCTGGCTCCACCGGGCTCGGCAAGCCGCTGCGCAGCATCATCCACGGCGATCCGGCGTTGAAGATTTACACGGCGGCAATCGCTCCCACCGGATTGCGAACCGCCGGCGAGGTGGCGGATGGCACATTGCCGATCTTCATGTCGCCCGAGCAGCCCGAGGCGATCACCGCGCCGGTGCTGGAGGGGATGGCGAAGGCCGGCGTTGGCAGAACCCTCGCCGATTTCGACCTTGCCCCCTATGTTCGCATCTCTATGGGCGACGATCTCGACGCCTGCAGGGATGCGATCCGGCCACAGTTGGCACTCTATATCGGCGGTATGGGTGCCCGATCGAAGAATTACTACAACGACCTGATCAAGCGCTTCGGCTACGAAGCGGCGGCCGTTACAATCCAAGACCATTTCCTCGCCGGCCGACGCAGGGAGGCCGAAGCAGCCGTGCCGGATGCGCTGATTGACGAGATCTCGCTGACCGGATCCAAAGAGCGGATCCGCGACCGCCTCGCAGCCTGGAAGGAACTGGCAAAAGACCACCGGATCGGATCGCTCGTGCTCACCGGGGCCACGACCGAAGCATTGCGTGTCGTCGCCGAAGCCGTGTTGTGAGACCTGTACGTCACGGGAGGGTCACAATCCCCGTCTGCGATCCTGGAGTTGGCGCTCGGGTACCGCCACCATAAAGAGGGTTAAACAGCAAATTGGATGAGCCGCCCACGGCGGTTACCGCAGTCGGGCACACGAAATAGGGCGAGAGGAAGGTGTTGTGGCTGGCCGACGGAGAGGTAATCGCCAGACAGGTCTGGGCCACCTCGAGATCCATAGCCTGGATCGTGTTCGCCATGGTGTAGCCATTTTGGATCAGCATTGCGGTCCCGGCCGTTGCCGACGCGGCACCCGAGATGCGCGAGAACTGAACTTGGTCCAACACAAGGCCCGCCGATCCGGTCGTCACAGCGACGGTAAAAATGTCGGCGTTCAGGACGTAGTTCAGCCGGACTGCGTATCCGGAGCCGGCGTTGTTGACGATCAGGTGATCAATCTTCGCCGAGTTGTGGGCGTCCGAATAGTCGTTCTGTCCGAACCGGACGGCGGCCTGCCACGTGTTGGCATTGACGAACAGCGTGCCCTGGAGGTGGAAATAGAAGCAGCTCTTGGGATTGTCAGGGGTTCCGCCGCTGCATTGGATCGTAATGGCCCGCGTTCCGGTTCTGGTCGCATCGATGACGGCACCGTCCGCGATGATTTGAAATCCGGTGTCGGCGAGGTGTGAGTAATCAATGATGAGCTCTTGATCGAGTGCATAACTGCCGGCCTTTAACCAGAGCGGAAGATTTGCATCGAGGGCGGCCGCGGTCGCGTCTTTCAGATTGGAATAGCAGTGTGCGTCGATCCGGCCGGACGGATTGCAATCGGCGCGGGTCGGAGTGGCCGCAACCCCGCACACGACGGCGGCAAAGATGGCGATTGGCAGCTTGGTGGCGGCTGCTTTTCTACTACGTTTGGGGAGAAGACGTTTCGTCGCTGTCGCCGCCATGGCTATCTCCTTTTGGAGCGAAAATTAATCAATAACACAACCTATCATAGTTAATAATATATGACAACGAATTTTTCAAGAGAAACGTACTCGTAATAGCCATGGCTATGCCTTGTATTTATCCAAGATTGTTCCAGCTTCAGGTGATCCGCTTCACAGGGAGCGACGGCGCTTGGACTGATCCGGGTAAATTCCGCGAACGCGACGACATAAGACTGCCCTGGACGGAGGATCCGCCGATGACCGATTTCCTATCCGCAATCGCCGAGACGATCGGCCGTAACGGCTTTGCCTTTGTCCAGGCGCCGGAAATGCACGCGCTCCTGGAGACCGCCGGGCTGCGCGACTGGGGCACCTTTGCCGCCAGCTGGGACGCTCTCGACGTCGACGCCTATATGGCCGATGGCGGCCGCTACCGCCGCCGCCGTTTCGCCGCGTTTCGTGCATCAGCGGCAGGAATCATGCGCAAGCCGCATCAGCCGCACTATCAGAGTCGGGATTACAACCTGCTCAACGGCGGCATCGAACGCTGGTTCGAGCCGGTCACCGAGGTCGTTGCGAGCCACCCGGCGTTAAGAGCGATCCTGCGCGTCAGCCAGACGCTGTTCGACCGAATGACGCCGGCCGAGGTCCGACCCGCAGCATGGCATGTCGAGCTGCATCAGTTCCGCATCGAGGCCCGGCCCGGCGAGGACGGCCGCCCGACCCCCGAAGGGATGCACCGCGACGGCGTCGACTGGGTCCTGGTGCTGATGGTACGCCGCCAGAATATCGCGAGCGGCGAGACCACGATCTATGATCTCGCGAGTCGCCCGCTCGGCAGCTTCACCCTGACAATACCGCTCGACGCGGCCCTGGTTGACGACGGCCGGGTCTATCATGGCGTCACTGCGGTGACGCCGATCGACCCGCGCCTCCCGGCCTATCGCGACGTGCTGGTGGCAACCTTCCGGCGCGAATAGCTGAAATCCGCCGTCGCGGACTCGTTAACTCCAATCGGTGACAGCCGTCCGACGAGACGTTATCGTCCGCGCCGACTGGCCCCAGCCGTCAAACCGGAAGGAAACAGCGATGCTCGATCTCCACTTTTGGCCGACTCCGAACGGCAAGAAGGTCACGATCCTGCTCGAAGAACTCGGCCTCGACTACACCCTTGTCCCCTGCAACATCGGTCGCGGCGATCAGTTCAAGCCCGAGTTCCTGAAGATCAATCCGAACCACCGCATGCCGGTGCTGGTCGATGATGCGCCCAAAGGCGGTGGGGCGCCGATCAGCATTTTCGAGTCGGGCGCAATCATGATGTACCTGGCGGAGAAGGAGGGCCGCTTCTTTCCGCAGGACACCCGCGCAAGATACGAGGTCACCCAATGGGTCATTTGGCAGATGGCCAATCAGGGCCCGAAACTCGGCGAATGCGGCCATTTCCGGCGCGCCGGACCCGATGCGGGTGACCTGAGCTATGCGATCCGCCGCTTTACCGACGAGGCGAACCGGCTCTACGGCGTCATGAACAACCGGCTCTATGACCGCCGCTACCTCTGCGGCGACGAATACACGATCGCCGACATGATCTCTTATCCGTGGAGCGTCAACGCCGAGGCTCAGGGCCAGGACATCAACGAGTTCAAGCATTTCAAGCGCTGGTTCGAGGAGGTCGGCAACCGACCGGCGGTCAAGCGCGGCATGGAGACCGGCAACAATCTGCGGGTCGACCCCAGCACCCTGACCGCCGAGGAACGGGAGCAGATGCGCAAAATCATGTACAACCAGCGCGCGATTCCAGCTCCTGCGTAAACCCTCACCACTGAAACGCCTTGTCATCTCGTCCTCTCCCTATCAACGGGGAGAGAGGGTAAACAGGGTGCCGGCGGTACCCCGAAAGGGGATGCGGCTCTGTCGCTACTTCAACAATTCCTGAAGCTCGAATCCGCCGGCGGCATCGTGCTCTGTGCAGCCGCTGTGATCGCGCTCGTCTTGGCCAATTCGCCGCTCGAGGCTCTCTACGAGCAGCTCCTCGAACTGCCGGTGGCAATACAAGTTGGCGGCCTCGCCATCGCCAAGCCCTTGCTGCTATGGGTCAACGATGGGCTGATGGCAGTTTTTTTCATGCTGGTCGGGCTCGAGATCAAACGCGAAATCATGGAAGGCGAGCTGTCGAATGCGTCAAGTGCCGCACTGCCCGTGGTTGCGGCTGTAGGCGGCATGGCCGGCCCCGCGCTCGTTTACGTTGCCTGCAACTGGGGCGATCAGGAGGCCCTCCGTGGCTGGGCGATCCCGACCGCGACCGATATCGCCTTCGCGCTCGGCGTCCTCGCCTTGCTGGGGCCGCGAGCTCCGCCATCGCTCAGGATATTCCTGCTGGCGCTGGCGATTATCGACGACCTCGGCGCGATCATCATCATTGCGGTCTTCTATACCGGCGAGCTGTCGTCGGTCGCGCTGATCCTTGCCGGCCTCGGGATCGCCGCACTGATTGTCCTCAATCTGTCGAGCGTGTCCCATCGGGGCGCCTACCTGCTGGTCGGCGTGTTCATTTGGGTATGCGTCCTGAAGTCCGGCATCCATGCTACCTTGGCGGGGGTAATTACCGGGCTTGCAATACCTCTGCGGGGGGTGCGCGGCTCCTCACCGGCTCACGACCTGGAGCGAGATCTGCACCCATGGGTCGCCTTCGGCGTGCTCCCGATCTTCGCCTTCACCAATGCCGGGGTCGGATTAGCGAGCATCACTCCCAGTCACTTGCTGCATCCGATCCAGCTGGGGATCGGATTGGGACTGTTTGTCGGCAAGCAACTGGGCATCATTGGATCGATCTGGGTGTCAACCCGGATCGGGCTCGCAACCCTGCCGGAAGGGACCGACTGGCGTCAAATCTACGGCGTGTCGTTGCTGACCGGGATCGGGTTCACGATGAGCCTCTTCACCGGCACCCTCGCCTTCCCCGCCGACGCCTACGACGTAGATATCCGCATCGCCGTGCTGCTTGCTTCGGTAATGTCGGCGATATGCGGCTATCTCGTCCTGCGGCGCCCGTCACTAAAGCCTTTGCCCGCGCGGCAGGTCGAAACGTCGTAAGGCTGCGACGCCCGTCAGAATGAACGGGTAGAGAACGCGATAGCCGGAGCAGTGCGGCCTACCCAGGTCCATGTCCAAAAAAAGACCCAGCGAAAGTGGCAAATCTGCGTTTGGCGCTGGACGGTTGCCGGGACGAAACGACTGCTCCGTTGTTGGTTACCGGGGGGCGGATCGGTTCGGAGCTTTCCATGCGCCCAACTCTCATTCTCGCAGCTGCCCTGATCCTCTCGAATGTCGTCTCCGCTAAGGCAAGTGACGCCATTCGGATTGCGGAAATGGGCGGCTTTCTTTTAGGCAACGCCTATCGCTGCGGCGTCCCGACCGCGCGCGTCGAGGACGCCAGAAGACGCATTCATCGCGTGGTAGCCGCCGCCTCGCAGGATCCAACAGAAGAGGCTGCTGCCGGCTCGCGCTTTGCCCAGATCTTCACAGCCAGCGCACACCCGGACCGGGACGGCGACACGTTGATCCCCGCCTGCAAGGTTGTGATCACGCAATTCCAACGCCTCGAGCGGCATCACCAGCAAGCCTCCATGAACTGACAAAGCCAAAGAAGAGGGACGCTATTGCGCGGACGAGCGGGCCACCCTTCGGCGACACCGGAATCTTCGACCCGATCCGGCCGTATCGACCGCGATCGAGGTTAGATCGCCGTACGCTGCTGCCGGGAGAAGAACGCGGCAGTCATGAGCTCGACGAGCAGCGAGCCTAAGAACAGGCCTGCAAGACCGTAGATGGCTGCGGCGAATGACAGATCGAGCTGCGGCACAAAACTTTCGAACACAGTTTGGACGATCTGACGCCGCACCCCGGCGTCGTCGTTGAGAACATCCCTGGCGGCGGTGATCGGACGCAACAGGCTCGGGTCACGTTCAATTAGGTCATAGGACGCGCGTAGGCTCTTCTCGCGCACGACCGCGTCAGCCAGGGTTTCGGCATTCGAGGGCTCGACGGCGCGCAGCCCGGCAATGAAGCGCTCCTCGTTCTCGATCGGGATGCCATAGAAGCGCTGCACGGAGGCCTTGCGCTGGGCGATGTCCTCACTCGAACTACGCACCAGCTGCAGGAGCGCCGCCTGATATTCGCGCGTGACCGCAGGCGCCTGCATCACCACGATCGCTGTTGCGAGCGCCGCCGCAAGCCGAACCGAGTGGAGAAGCCAGACTCCGAAAAGCATCATTGCTCCGTCTAACGCTAAACCCCTATTTGACTTAAGCCCGCTTCCGGTGGATATCCTGCGGGGATGGAAGAAATTTATTGCTTTGCCGGCAACCCGCTCGACCGCGTCAGCGAGCGCCGGCGTGACGCCAGCTGGGTTGCCTCCTTGCTCGACGAACCCAGCACGAAGGTGATCCCGCTACGAGACTTGAAGCCGCCGATCCACAACGGCGGCCAAATGACGCTCGACTGGCAGCCGGTCGACCCGTGGCGCGAAGAGATCGCGGCAGGTGCCACGGTGGTTCTCCTCGGCATCGCCGAGGGGCGGGCCCATTTCGCGCTCGATGCGACAGGCGCCGACCTGCCGCCCGACTCGGCGACCGAGAACATTGATGTCCGGACCTTGGCTCCGCTGATTTCCGGATCCGAGGCGGCGATCCTGGCCGAGGCGCGCTCGGTCGTCGATTGGCACGCGCGACACCGGTTTTGCGCGCAATGCGCGACCCCGACCGAGGTCGCAGCTGGCGGCTGGACACGGCGCTGCCCAAGTTGCAAGGCACATCATTTTCCCCGCGTCGACCCGGTGGTCATTATGCTCGCGGTCAGAGGCGAGCGCGCGTTGCTCGGCCGCGGCCGCCGCCGCCCCGGCGCCCGGTTTTCCTGCCTCGCCGGGTTCATGGAACCGGGCGAGACACTGGAGGACGCTGTCCGGCGGGAGGTGCGCGAGGAGTCTGGCATCCGTTGTGGGCGCGTCTGCTATCTCGCGTCCCAGCCCTGGCCGTTCCCGTCGACCCTGATGATGGGCTTTCTGACGGAGGCGCTGAGCGAGGAAATCACAGTCGACCCCGAGGAACTCGTCGAAGCGCGCTGGTTCGATCGCGGTGAGATCCGCGACATGGTTGCCCGCGCCGCTGCCGGCGATCCCGACCCCGCGACGACGGTGCCGTCGTTGCCGGGGCCGGTCGCCATCGCCCACCAAATCTGCCGCCGCTGGTCGTTCGGGCGCGACAGCGTCTAGGTCCGAGCGAGCTTCCGCTCGACCAGGCGAGCGAACAGGCTGGCGCCGAGCGGCAGGATTTCGTCGTTGAAATCGTAGCCGGGGTTGTGAACCTGGCAGCCGCCCGGCTCGTCGCCGTTGCCGATGCGGATATAGGCGCCGGGGGTGCAGTTGAGCATATATGAGAAGTCTTCAGAGGCCATGATCAGGGTGCTGTGACGGTCGACGTTTCCTGCGCCAACCAGCTCGGTGGCGGTCTCGGCCATAAAGCCTGCTTCTGCTGCGTCATTGACCAGCGGTAACGCCACAACCCGGAAATCAATCTCCGCAGTCGCGCCGAACCCGCCGGCGACACCCTTCACAATCCGCCTCATGTTGTGCTCGATCAGCGCCAAGGTCTCGTTATCGAAGGCGCGTACTGTCCCCCCGAGCACCGCCCGCTCGGGGATGACATTGTAGGCGTCACCAGCCTGAAACCGGGTCACGCTGACCACTGCCGTATCGACGGGCCGAACGTTGCGCGACACGATCGTCTGAAGCGCCGCTGCGATGTGGCTCGCCGTGATCACTGGATCGACCCCGGTTTCGGGGCGTGCGCCGTGCGCTCCGCGGCCATCAACGGTAATATCGAAAAAGGCGCCTCCCGCCATCATGGGACCAGCGCGGATAGCAAACTTGCCGACGGCGAGCATCGGCGCGTTGTGCATTCCGAATACGGAATCGCACGGAAAGCGGTCGAATACCCCCTCCTTGACCATCGCCTCGGCGCCGCCGAGGCCCTCTTCTGCCGGCTGGAAGATGAAATTTACAGTGCCGTCGAAATTGCGCGTCTCGGCGAGGTAACAGGCGGCGCCGAGCAGCATCGCGGTGTGGCCGTCGTGGCCGCAGGCGTGCATCCGCCCGTCGTGGCGCGAACGGTAATCGAAGCTGTTGGCCTCGTGGATCGGCAAGGCGTCCATATCGGCCCGCAGACCCACCGAGCGGAGAGAATCGCCGGCTTGCAACCGACCGACCACGCCCGTCTTGCCGATACCGCGATAGACCTCACAGCCAAACTCGGCGAGCTTCGCCGACACTAAATCGGAGGTGCGCTGCTCCTCGAAACCGAGTTCAGGATAAGCGTGAATGTCGTGCCGCCAGCTCGTCAGATCGTCATGAATTTGCGCGATACGTTTTATGACCTGCATGATGAGTCCTCTGACGGAGCGCGCGATTTTGGCTATCGGAATATGCTTCCGGAAGACCGCGACCGCGAACAGGGTCTATACTCTTGAATTCTTAGCAGAGATATTGAAGAACAGCGGCTGGGGAATTTTATCGATCGAACGACGACATCCACGCCGCATTCCGATCCAGAACTTCGCCCTCTGCGGCCCCATGCAGCCGGTGAGATGAGGTAATCGTCGCGGATTGGCTGGGTCGATCGCCCAACAATGGAGGAAAAGATGTCGAAAAGATCGATCCCATTACTCGTCGTTCCCGCGCTGCTCGCCAGCCTGTCGGCCGGCGCGGCCGAAATCAAGGTGGTGAGCGCGGGAGCGATGCGCGGCGCACTGCAGGAGCTCGCTCCGGCCTTCGAGAAATCCTCGGGGCATAAGCTGGTCATCGAATATGCGACCGCCGGCAAAGTCGAGGAGATGGTCGTCGGAGATGACGAGATCGATTTGGCAATCCTGACCATGCCGCGTGCCGATAAGCTCGTGCGCGCCGCCAAGATGGTGGGCGGGACCACGAAGGTGCTGGCAAGCGCGCTGATCGGGCTGGCGGTGAAGAACGGCGCGCCGAAGCCGGATATCAGTTCGGTCGACGCGTTCAAGAAGACGCTGCTCAATGCCAAATCGATTGCCTACATCGACCCGTCGAGCGGCGGCACCAGCGGCGTCCACTTGGCGCAAATCTTGGAGAAGCTCGGCGTCGCCGCCGAGCTGAAGTCGAAGATCAAGTTTGTTTCTCCTCGCGCCGGTCAACAGGTCGGCGATGCCGTTAAGGCCGGCGAGGCCGAGATCGGCATGCAACCGATCAGCGAGCTGATGGAGGTTCAGGGAATTGACGTCGTCGGGCCGCTGCCGGCCGAGCTGCAGACCCCGGACCTAACCTACGTTGCCGGTACTCCATGGACTTGCGAACAGCCTCTCGAGGCGAAGGCGTTGATCGATTTTCTCGCGGGCCCATCCGCCAAAGCGGTATACAAAGCAAAGGGGTTGGAGCCGGCTAAATAACGAGTGGCGGCGCCGGAGCGGCTCGCTCTAGTCACCGGAGCCAGCTCCGGGATCGGGCTGTATACCGCGCTCGGCCTTGCTCATGCCGGCATGCGGGTGGTCATGATCGGTCGCGACCATGCGCGGACCGACGCCGCGCGGCGGTTTGTCCGCGAGCGTTCCGGCTCCGACCAAATCGGGGTCTTCCTCGCCGATTTTTCTCGCCTTGCCGAGGTGCGCCGCCTGGCAGACGAAATCCTGTCCGCCCACGACCGGATCGATGTGCTCGTCAACAATGCCGCGCTGATGTCGCGTCAATACCGGTTTTCGTTCGACGGGTTCGAGCTGACCTTCGCGGTCAACCACCTCGCGCCATTTCTGCTCACGTATCTCCTGCTCGATCGCCTCAGGGGGTCGGCTCCGGCGCGGATCGTCAATGTCGCCTCGGAGGCGCATCGCGGCCACCGCCTGAATTTCTCCGACCTTGCCCGACCACAGGAGTGGGGCACTCTGAAGGCCTACGGCCGCTCCAAGCTTTGCAACATCCTGTTCACGCGAGAGCTGGCGGTACGGCTTGATGGCTCGGGGGTGGTTGCGACCTGTTTGCATCCCGGAGTTGTTGCAACGGCGATCGGCGAGCGAGGCGGATTGACCGAGATTGTCTGGCGCATGATGAAGCCGTTCATGAAGAGCCCCGCGCAAGGTGCGGAAACATCGCTGTTTTTGGCGACAATTTCCGACCCACAGCCATTCCATGGGGGCTACGTCATTGCCAAGACCCTGGCTCGCCCCGACCCTGCCGCCCTCGACAGCAGTGTGGCGCGCCGCCTGTGGGACGAGAGCGCCCGCCTCGTCGGGTTGTGAGTCCGAAATTACGCAGCAGACACACGGGAGTACCGCAGAGGATCCCCGTGGCCGGACTTGGTCCGGCCATCCACGTCTTCGCCAAGTGCTCCATCGAATGGAAAGAATGCGTGGATGCCCACGGATCACGTCCGTGGGCTGAAGGCCCACGGGACGAGCCCGGCCACGGGGTCTGTGGTTCGCCAGCCAAACAATCATAAGTTTAACAAGAATTTGTTCGTCGCGACGATCTAACGCGAATCTGCAGCAAATTCCCGCGCATAGGTAGAATAGCCCGCATCACCCGGTACCCAGCATTTCGCGCTCGCCTGCGGGGAGCACTCGGCAAGGTCGGCCTCCATGATCTTCAGGCGGCGGTCGAAGTCGCTGGTCTCGATGGCCCGCACGAAGGTGTCGACCACCGCCGCGATCGTCCCCGCCTCGCCCGGCGTGATGACGCCGCCGGCAAGCGCCGAGGTGACCGCCTTCATCGCCGGCGCGATGTCGGCCGCACTCTCGATCGGCGGCAATGCGAACTTGACCGCCCGTTCGCGGCAGGACGGCAGGATGCGGTCGATGCAGAGCCGCATCGCGGTCGGGTCGCCGGCAAATGCCAGCTCGACGGCCCTCGGGTCAAGGCCTCGGCCTCGCCTTCGAGCAATACCGCAGCGGCGAGCGTCTTCGTGTTGCGCGAGCCGGCCCGGCGGCCGGGAGGGCGGTTCGATGGGCCCTTGGCGAACGGCCGCCCGCGCACCAACCCCTTCGGTTTTAGTGAAAGCGCATCAGTCATCGGCATCTCCTTCGGCTCGACCGCCGGCACACACGGGCACTGCGACCGGCAGGAGATGCTATTTAGGTAATTTTTATGTTGCGTCAATGGCAACCAACGGCCTCGGCGTCGCCGACCCCAGGGCATGAAACCGTTGGCGCCCGCTATCCCGGCGAAAGAGGCTGTAAGGAAATTGGCTGCATCGCGGCTGAGCGTGCTTCGAGACGCGCGCCCCTCGGGCGCATGAGGGAGCCTTTGATATCATGAAGAAATGTTCCTCATCCTTATAGGCCATGAAAGAATCAGGCTTAACGCATATTTGTGGTCGCTTTCCCGGCGAAGGCCGGGACCCATCTTTCCACACAACTCGAACTTTTCACGAATTAGCAATGACTTGCGCGTTCTGACCGGCTTGTGCCGCGCTGACATAGACCCCGGCCTTCGCCGGGGAAGCGATCTTTGATCGGGATTGTCAGGATACATTCACAGGCTCTGAGGAAGCTGCGAAGCAGCTGTCTCGAAGAACGCACGCCTCCGATCCAGCCGATCCCCGATATCCTGACAACCTCAAAAGCCGGGACCCCTATATCCGCCGCTCCTGCCGCTCCTGCCGCTGAGTGGTGGACCCCAGCTTTCGCTGCGGAAGCATTCAAGATTATCCGTCGTCACAAACCGCCTGTTTCTTTTTAGTGGTCCGAGTTTAACTTGGTACCCGCAGCTTCTCCGTCATGCCCGCGAAAGCGGGCACCCAGGAGCAACCGACTCCGCACCCATGACCCTGGGCCCCCGCTTTCGCGCTAGGCATGCACACATCTGACGGCTAAAATCTCCCTCTCCGCCCTCGAGGGCGGAGAGGGTCGGGATGAGGTGGGGGGAGCCCTCCCGTTCCGAACCAGCGGCACCACCCACCTCACCCTCCCGGCGCTGCGCGCCGGGTCCCTCCCTCTCCCCCCGCAAGCGGGCGGAGAGGGGCAAAGGCTCGCGATAGGATGGTCGCCAGCAGAAAATAAGTGCATACCCTAGCGCTTTCGCGGGGGCGACGAAGTTGAGGAGATGGGAACCATCTGTCTGGTTCGTACCACTAGAACCTGACCCAAAGCCTACGTCGCCTACTCATCTGCATCTGCCGCCACCGTCCGCCTTCGACCCCACAACTGCCGCTCAGCTTCGCGCCGGGAACCGCTGTTCATGCCCAATAGCCCTCATTGCCGGCTTCTTCCTTGCTGGCGCCGCCCGATCTCCGTCGCGGACGCGTTCTGGTTTCTATCTCGCCTCTTGGCTCAGCCCTGTGCGATCGGGTATTTCGCGAAGATCTCGTCGACCCGCCTGAATGCCTTCTCTGCAGCCGCCTGCGGGGCCACTCCGTCCTTCATGATCTCGGCCCAGGCCGTCTGCCAGACGTGCTCGTTTTGAACCTGGGCATAGGCTGGGTTGGAGGTCCAGAAAGTCGGCACGGTCGGACCGAGCAGGCCTTGCGTGGTGTAAGCCACCCGGTGCGGGTCCTTCGGGTCGAGCCACCACGGGTTGTCCTTCACGATCCGTGACATGGCCGGCAGCCGACGGCCGAGCCCGGACTGCAAATACTCATTGCAAACCGTCGGCTGGATCAAATATTTGAGGAAATCCTTGGCCGCAGCGACGTTCTTGGCACCCTTTGGGATCAGGCCGCAGAGGCTGCTGGCCTGGCTCGGCACGGGCTTGCCATCATTGCTGAGGGCCAGGCCCATCGTCACGATGTCGTTGTAATCCTGCTGATTTTTGATGATCGCGACCTCGGTCGACAGCGAGCCGTCGAGATCCATTACGATCTGCTTGCCATGAAAGGCGCTGTTGTCGTCGGCATCGTTCCAGTTGATCGCCCCCGGCGGCACAAAGCCTTCCTTGTACGCCGTTGTCGGATAGGTCAGCGCCTTGAGCGCGGCCTCGCGCACCTTCGGATCGTCGAGGTGCAATTTGCCGTCTTTGGTGACGATGTCCTGGCCGCCGTTGGCGATCAGGAACTGGTTGAAGAAGGCGTTGCAATCACCGCCGTTGGTCGTCAGCTGGAAACCAAGGGCATAGACGTGGCGCAACCCCTGCTCGCGCAGTTTCTTCTGCACGGCCTTGAAGAAATCGTAGAAGGCATCCCAAGTCTTCGGGATGTCCTCCATCTTGTAGCCGGACTTCTCGACCAGAGGCTGCCAGACATGGTTGAGAAATACATCGACCGTATAGGGTACGCCGTAAAAGCTTCGTTTCTTCTCGACGTTGTTGTAGCAGCGGACCGTCAGCAGCGCGGTGTCGGTGTATTCCTCCCGTTGCGTCTCCACGACATCGGACACGTCGACCAGCATGTCCTTCCAGGCGTAGAGTGCAATAATCTCGGCCGGGTTGTTCTGGAACAGGTCGGGGACGGCGCCGCTGGTCACCGCCGAGACGATCCTCTGGCGCAGCGGCGGTGAGGGGAAGATCATGTAGTCGATCGTGTTGCCGCTGACCTTTTGGTAATCCTCCACGACCTTTTGGAATGCAATATCCTCCTCGTGGGCGAGACCCTGCGTCCACCACACGTTAATGGTCGTGGCCGCCGCATTGGCGATATAGGGCCGCGCCAACGCGCCAAAAGCGAGGGAGCTGCAAAGCACCGAACGTCGCGTCAAATTCGCCATTATCTGCGTTTCCTTCTGCTGGCGCCGCGAGCTCGTCGCGGGCACGTTCTGGTCGCCGGCCTTCCGCCGGCTCAACTTATCGCAATCGGGGATCTCGCGCAGATCTCTTCGACTCGTGAATATAAGGCGATCGGCTTCCTCATTTGAGGCCGGCCTCGTGCACCGGCCATCGTGAGAAGCGCACGTTCCGGGGGCCGCTTGATCGGGCAAAAGCGCCCTCTCAAGCCCAAAGATGTCTGGCCATTCGCGTTCGGCTCCAGCTGCAGGGTCAGAAACGAGATCTCGTCTTGTTCAACCTCGCGATCGACAGCAAGCTCCGAGGCTGCGATCTCGTCCGCTTGCAGGTCGACGACGTATGCGCCGGCGGCAGGGTGCGAGACCATGGCACCGTGATTTAGAAAAAGACGGAGCGACCGGTCCAGTTCGAAATCACCGAACAGACCCGGACCCTGATCCATGATTGGCTGTCGAAGGTCGATCTCCGGAATGGGCGTTACCTGTTCCCGAGCCGTTTCCGCGCCCAACCGCATCTCTCTGCTCGGCAATACGCTCGCATCGTTCATGCCTGGGTCGATAGTGCGGGGCTCGACAGTTCGGCCTACGGTACACATTCAATGCGCCGGACGAAGGCGGCCCAAATCTACAGAAAGACTGGTAACCTTTGCGCGGTTCAGCTTCTGCTCGGACATACGAAGCTCGAACGAAAGCACCGTCCGGTATCTCGGGATCGAGGTGGATGACGCTCTCAGCATCTCGGAGCAGGTCGAACTTTGACGGATCGTTGCGGCCCTGCCACTTGGCGGGGCCGCAACTACCCGGGCGACGATGCCCGGAGTTGCCCCAAGGCGGTCCTCCAGAGCAGTTCCACGGGTCGGCCGGGACCGCTGAAATGCGTTCATTTATGGTTTACGGTCACACTTTGCACTGAGAATTCTCCGTTGCCTGCTGCTTGCGAGCCGGAGGTCTCGAAAGGACCGCTGTGTGTTTCTAGCTTCTTCTTTGGAAGGCAAATCGGAGCGAGGCTCATGACAAACAGCCACAATAGGTTTCTCGGAAATCGCGCTCTGTCACCGGAAACCCTAATGATGGGCTACGGCTATGACCCTTTTCTATCCGAGCGTTCTCTCAAACCGCCGGTCTTCCAGACCTCGACTTTCGTGTTTCGATCGGCTCAGGACGGGAAGGATTTTTTCGAGCTGGCCTACGGCTTGCGGCAAAAGCGCCCCAATGAAGAGCCCGGGTTGATCTATAGCCGGATCAACAATCCCGATCTCGAAATGCTTGAGGATCGATTGGCTATTTGGGATCAGGCCGAAGCTAGTCTCGTCTTCGCCTCGGGTATGGCGGCGATCTCGACCACACTCTGGGCCTATGCGCGTCCCGGCACGGTGATCATCCATTCGGGCCCCGTCTATGGCGGCACCGATTTCCTATTGAAGAAGATCCTGCCGCAATTTGGCGTGACCTCGATCGGCTTTCTTAGCGAGGGCGGCAACAGGGCGATGGAAGAAGCCGTCGAGTTGGCACGCGGAAAGGGGCCAATTGCGGCACTTTATATCGAAACGCCAGCAAACCCCACAAACGGAATGGTGGATCTCGAGTGTGCTCGGAAGATTGTGTCCGCCCTCCACGGTCCAAACGGCAAGCCGCCGGTTGTCGTCGTTGACAATACGTTGTTGGGACCGGTCTATCAGACCCCTCTGGCACATGGTGCTGATCTGGTCGTTACGTCACTTACCAAATATGTCGGCGGTCATTCCGACCTGATTGCCGGCGGATGTTCGGGAGCGGCCGCTGTACTTGAACCGATCCGTGGCATGCGCACGATCCTGGGTACGATGTGCGATCCGCACACTGGTTGGTTGCTGATGCGTTCACTCGAGACCTTGAAGCTCAGAATGATGGCCGCGGCGAAAGGCGCAGGCAAGGTCGCGGCCTTCCTCAGTACTCATCCGAAGGTCGCGTCGGTCTGGTATCTTGGATTCTTGCCGAAGGGCCATCCTGATCGTTCAGTCTTCGAGCGCCAATGCAAGAGTTCAGGCTCCACTTTCAGCTTCGAAGTGAAAGGGGGTGAGCCCGAAGCCTTTGCCGTCCTGGATCGCCTCAAGGTGATCAAGCTCGCGGTGAGCCTGGGTGGTACGGAGACGCTTGCTTCGCATCCTGCGGCGATGACGCATTCGGACATCCGGGAAGAAGAACGGTTGCGGCTGGGTATCACGCCGACGCTTATTCGCATTTCGGTCGGGATTGAGGATCCCGACGACCTGATTGTGGATCTGAACCAAGCATTGGGCTGAGGTCTCATCGCACTCGCAACCGCAAGGAGGTCCGGAAATCGGCGCTCTGCAACCGATGGCTGACGACGCGGCGTATGGGTGAAGATGCCCCAAACCGGACCTACGCACTTTCACGGCAGGTCTCCCGGTAAGCCGGGCCCGCCCAATCTTCCAAAAGACCGGTTCCCTTGACCGGCGCGAACGAAAGCTCGCAATCTTCGAAGAACCAAAGGGCGCTGTCTCGAGCCTATGGAAGGGGAAATGGCCAATCAATCAACTGCTGCGATCAAACGTATCGATCGGCGTTGCGTGCTGCAGGCCGGGGCGGTGCTGGCGGCGGCCGGGCCGGCGCTGCTGCGCGGGGCCCAGACCGAAGCGCAGCCGCGGCCGGGAGGAGGGTCCTCGAAGATGATCATCGATTCCCAGGTTCATGCCTACGAGGCGAACACGCCGAAGCGACCCTGGTTCAGGGTGCCGAACTGGCCCGCTCATGTGACCGGCGACGAGATGGTGGCGGCGATGGACAAGGTCGGCGTCGATGGCGCGATCTTCGTTTCCCCGTTTTCGATGTATCAGTACGACGCCAGCTATGCCGTGGAAGTGCAGAAGGCCCATCCCGGCCGGTTCGCGCTGGTCAAGCCGGTGAACCCGGACGATCCGGCGGTGGCCGATGTCATAGCCGACTGGAAGAAGATCCCGGGCACGGTCGGCATCCGGATCATAATGACCAAGGAGGCGAACCGTGCGTCGGACGACCCGGGCCTCGACCGGATCTTGCGTGCCGCCGTGAAGCACGATTTCCCGGTCAACATCCTGTTCTGGGGACAATCTCGACGCGGGCACCGCGCTGATCGATCGCCATCCCGATGCGCGCTTCGTCATCGACCATCTAGGCATCCTGCAGCCGAACGCGCCGCCCGCGCCATCGCAGCCCTGGGCCGACCTGCCGAAGGTGCTGGACCTGGCCAAGCGCAAGAACGCAGTGATCAAGGTGAGCGGCGCCTGCACGCTGTCTCACGAACCGTTTCCGTACCCGGACATTTGGGATCCGCTTGCCCGCGTGTTCGACGCCTGGGGTTTCGACCGCTGCCTGTGGGGCACGGACTGGACGCGCGCGTTCGCGGTCGTCAACTACGAACAGGCCGTCGAGCCCTTTCTCAAGACCGACCGCCTGAGCGACAGCGAGCGGGCAATGCTGATGGGCGGCGCCACCGCCAAGGCCTATGGCTGGTCGCCAAAGAAAGGTTAGTGCTTCCTTCCGGGTCTTATCGGGGTGACCAGGCGGCATCAGCGGATTAGCGCGATTGGCCGCAGCCCCGATGTCGGTCTTATGAATCGCCCGGAAAGGGCGCATTTCGACCTCTGGCGATTCGATCCATGCTGACCGCGCTTATCCCGGGCTGGCCGCGCTGGCGCTGCCGCGCAGCAGCGCGCTGAGGCTACGCTGCCGGCCAATTTCGATCGTCACCGTTGCGGTCATGCCGGCGCTCAACGGTGGCTCGCCCTGATGCGGTGGCTCGCCCTGATGCGGCAGAAGGCGAACAAGCACCGGCAGCCGCTGCACGACCTTGACCCAATTGCCCGAGGCGTTCTGTGGCGGCAGGATCGCGAATTCGGCGCCGGTCGCTGGGCTGATCGTGTCGACCTCGGCGGTCCAGGTCACGTCGGGTTAGATGTCGAGCACGACACGTGCCCTCTGCCCGGAACAAGTCCGGGCATGACGGTGTAATTTCCGAGCGAGTATTCACTGTCCGACGCTTAGTGGCGCAGGAAATATACGCGGTAGAGCTGGTCGCGGAAACTTCTGCTCGCTTCGATCGCGGAGCGGAACTCGTCCTTGCCGAGCATATAAGTCTCGAGATTGTCGTTGGCGACGACAGTCGCATTGCGCGGCTCGCCGGTAATCAGCGCCGCCTCGCCAAAAAAATCGCCGGCGCCCAGCCGCGCAACGTCATGGCCTTCGCGCATGACTTCGACCGAGCCGTCGGAGATCAGGAAGAACTCTTCGCCCGCCTCGCCCTGGCGGATGACAACATCGCCGGCGACGAACTGCCGCTTGGCCATTTTTTCGGCGACATTGGTCAATTCGATCGGCGTCAAATTCTTGAACAAATCCACCGTCTTCAGGAACTCGCAGATCCTCAGCTGATCGTGCAGAACCACGTCAGAAGCGATCCGACCGTCCACCATGTGGACCAGGCGGTCGGCCTTTTCGATGATCCGGTGATCGTGCGTGACCATCACGACCGTTGAGCCTCGTTCGACCGTGGTTTCCTTGAGGAGATCGACGACTTTGTAAGCGGAGTCGCGATCGAGGGCGGCGGTCGGCTCGTCGGCGAGGACGAGATTGGGGGAATTGACGAGAGCCCGGGCGATCGCCACCCGCTGGCGTTCTCCCCCGGACAGCGACCTGGGCTTGTGATCGATCCGATGCCCGAGCCCGAGGCGTTGGAGGATCGCCGTGCCGCGCTGCTGCATCTCTGCAGCTCGACCGCCGCGCAGCTGCATTGCCATCATCACATTCTCAAAGGCGGACAGGGCATCGAACAGGTTGTGCATCTGAAAGATGAACCCGACGTGGCGCCGGGTCACCACAAGCTCGCTGCGGCCGAGCTTCGAAAGATCATGCCCGAGCACTTCGATCCTCCCCTCTTGGACCGAGCGCAAGGCCCCGACCAGGGTCAGCAAGGTGGTCTTTCCCGCTCCCGAGGGCCCCGTCATCACAACGAGCTGGCCCGCCTCGATCTCGATTCCGTTGTCGAACAGCACTTGGCTGCGCGAGTCGCCGTGACCAAAGAAATGGTTGAGCGCCTCGACCCGAACGACTGGCAGCCGTACTGCGATGTCGGCAGAATCGAGCGTCGAAACTGCATCACCGACTATCGCCGCGCACATCAGAATACCTCCGCGGGGTCCGCCGCGATGACGCGCCGCACCGCGAGGATTGCTGATATCAGACACATACCGAGGGTTAGTCCGAGACTGATCAGAGTGAGTTCCACAGTCATTTGCATGGGGAGAAGCGCCACTTCGCCGACAGCCCGGTAAAGCAGAAGCGAGAGCAACCAAGCAGGGATCCAGCCGGCGAGCCCGCTGAAGGCGGCCTGCTGGAGCACTACGCGAATGAGATAACCGGTTTGGTAGCCAATCGCCTTCATCGTCGCCAGCTGGGGCAATTGCTCGCTTAGGTCAGTGTAGATGATCTGGTAAGCTATCAGCATGCCTACGACAAAGCCGACCAACGTCCCCATCGCGAAGATCGGACCTGCCGAAGAGACGTCGGCTTGAAACTTTCGTTCCAGTTCGAGGAGCTGTTCTTTGGTGAAAATCGCCACTTGAGGCGAGAGCGCCGCGCGGAGAGCGCGGATCACAGTCTCCAAGTCGGCGCCAGCGTGCAGCCTGATGACGCCGAATTCGATCGCCGGTTGACTGCCGCCGGGCCCGGGCAGCAGCTGCGCAAACGTGCGATCGCCGATCACCACCGTTCCATCGCTCTCGAAGTCTGGACCAAGAGCAAAGCTGCCGACGATTCGGACCTTTCTGCCATTCAACTCCGATTGTGTGGCAGCCTCCTGCATCCCCAGAAATCGCCGGGCTCGCCGATCGATCAAAACCGTGTCGAGATCGCGTAACTCCGCGAGCCTGCCTTCGACCCCCGGAAGTTGCAGGACCGGCTGGTCGGGGTCAAAAGCGAACACCCGGACCAGAAAAGTCTTTCCGTCGAGCGGGTTCTTCCAAAAGATGTTGAACCAATCCGCATATAGCGGCCAGGCGCTCGCTACACCCGATACGACGCGGGCGGCATCGAGCTCGCCACGCGGAAACGGGTCTCGCGTGGCAAAGCGGTATTTGCTCGCGCTCTGCAGGAAGATATCGCCGTCGAGCCGATGAATGATCTCCAGCGAGGCGTTGAAGAAGGCTCTTTCGAAGCCGAGCTGCATTAACATCAGCAGCACCGCGAACCCGATGCCTCCGCTGGAGCGCACGAGGCGGGGCTTGTTTGCCAGAAAATTGCGCCAAGCCAGCGGCACAAAGCCGGGCGGCCGTCGACCGCGCTGGGTAGTTGATGTGTCGGCCGTCGACACCAGACCTCCTCTCAGAACAACTCGACGGGATCGGCCCGCCGCAGGCTACCCAGCGAAAGCAGCGCCGAGATAGACGCCATGACGAGGGTAGCGACGAATACGGCGGCAAGGCGCGGCCAGGTAATCTCAACCGGGAGCAGCGTCTGGTCGCGAATCACTGAATAAATCCCGAGAGCCGCCGCGACCGCCGGCAAGAACGCGACGATCACAATCAGTAAAGATATCGTGATGACCGTCCGATCGAGGGAGCGGTCCCGGTAACCGATGGCCTTCAATGTCGCAAATTGCGGTAGTTGTCGGCTGACCTGCGTCGCCAAAGTCTGGTAGACGACCATAATCCCGACGACAAACGAGATGATCAAGCCGGACCCAAAGACCAGGCCCACCGAGGTTCGCGTCGTCCAATAAGCAACCTCGCGGGCCTCGAGTTCGCTGCGCGTGAAGATCTGTGTGTCTGGCCCCAGCCCCTTGCGCAATTCTGCGGCAGCGAGATCAGGGTCGACTCCCGGCTTCAGTTGAATCGGGCCCAGATTGACTTGATCCAAACTGCGGTAAGGAAACAGACGGACGAAATTCTGATCATTGACCAGGATGACGCCGAGGCCCATGAAGCCAGTGCCGAGGACGTAGCGCCCACCGATTGTTTCGTCCCGCTCGTCGATCTTGACAACGCGGCCGACGGTCAGCTGACCAAACATGGGGCGCGTACCGCTGTCGACCAACACCACATCGTCCCGCTCGAGCACTGCAAGCTCCCGGTTGATGTCGTCGGATTTGAAAATGCGTGCCCGAGGATCGATACCAATAACAAAGACGTCCGGTGCCTTGCCATCCTCACCGCTGCGCCATTTCGCGGACCCGAAATAGAGTGGGGTTGCCCGCGCCACCTCCTGTGCCGACCGAATCCGATCGAGCTGGCCTCGCGGGAATTGGCCCGGCTGCGCCTGGTATTGGTATCGGTTCGAGCACATCAGCAAATCGAATCGCAGGTTGTCGTAGAGCAGCAGGCCGCCCTGTGGGACGGCGAAAAAAAAACCCAGCTCGACGAAAATCAGCAGAATCGCCATAAAAACTCCGGCGACCGCGAGCATGGTGCGGGCCTTGTCGTGCATCAGTATGCGCCAAGCGAGCCAAACCCTTGCCGGCCGGCTGACACGGCCGAGGCCGACTTCTCCCTGTGTCATTTGCCGGACTTCACCCCCAGCGACGAAACTTTCTCCAGCCTTCAGGCCTTTGACGCCCGGGCATCCGCTCCCGACAGGAACGCTCGGTGCGCTTCCTTCATTTTCCGCGGAAGCACCCTACCTGGACAGCGGCGCACCGGCCACGGGATTATTGTGAACCATGCCCTCGTCTTGCATTACCAGCGTGGCAGCGATCATAGCCACGGTCCTCACCTCGCTTGCCTCGTCCGTTGCGCCGGCTCAGGAATCGGATCCCATCGAGCTGAGAATTGAAGTTTACGGCTTCGCCGGTTTCCATGTGTTGACCAATCGTACCCGGGTCGCTGCGTCGGCGGACGGGTATACCATCGCAACGGATCTGGACACACGAGGCATCGCCACTATCTTCATCGATTTGACGAGCCACTCCGAGGTTCATGGAAGGCTCGTCAAGGCCGGGGCTCAGCCCACCGGGTACCGTTCCGAGGTGCGGCGGAACGGCACCGACCGTTACTACCGTATCGATTATCGCACAGACGGCTCGGTGGCGAGCGACCAGGCACCGCCCGTAGCGGCTTTGCAAAGTGCGGCGGCTACCGATCAGATGCGCGGCACTGTTGATCAGCTAACCGCGTTCTACATGCTCGAGCGACAACTTGCCCGGCGCGATGACTGTGCACTCGTTGTTCCGGTGTTCGATGGTCTCAGCCGCTACAATCTCCGCTTTACCAATGCCGGATCTGAGACGCTTTCACCCGAGGGGCGCCAACACTTCTCCGGGCCTACGCACGCCTGCGGCGTCAGCCGCGAGGATGTCGAGGGGTTCCCGACCGATCAAGGCGCAGGGACCTACAAGCGGGGCAAGATCTGGTATACCCGCGTGGGAAGCAATCAGATGGCACCCGTGCGAATGGAGTTCGACACCGAATTCGGCGCCGTCCAGGGCTACCTCGGTATGCTGCGCGGAGGCGGCTTCGACCTGCGCTTCATCGATTGAAGCCGAGTAGGTTGCGGCGGCTACTGTCGGCACCGGTTCCCGCCCGGAGCGCTCTTCCGCCCTTCCGAACGGCGGCTCCCTGTGCCGGGGTCGCGCATCATGAGCGCTCTCCTTGGCTCGTCGGCACCGGCGCAGTCGGCCCGTCATCGAGAAGGCAAGTGCCGGAGCATGGGGATCGCATCCTGACCCGTCAATTCGCGCCGATGCGCGGTGGTAATCCCCCGTTAGAGCAACTGGTCTGGCGGAGATCGGAGGATGAAACCATCCATTCTCGCGGCGTTGCTCGTGCTCTGCGCCGCCCCGGTGGCTGCGCAAGATTGCTGTGCGAGTTGACGCAAGACCGACGGCGCGGCCCGCGAGAGAGTTCCGGCACTCGTTGTCCCAAGCACCGGACCCTTTTGACATGCTCGACCGTGCGGACGGCCTCAAATTATCAAGCCGCCTCTGAACACGGGCATTCTGAGACCGGCATTATGCCCGCATCAGGCGGCGCCATCCCGGCCATTGGGCTGCACCGCGAAGACGATATCGGTCGGTTCAGGCTCGTGAGCCGACAAGCTGGTCTTTGTCTCATCGCTCCAACGGGCAATCTTAACGACCTGCCATGCCGGAGCCGCCACCGGGCTAGTGTCGGCTGGCTCCACGATACTGAGCCCGCTGCGGTCGAGAAAGTACGTATGGTCTCCGAATATCTCGTTCAGCCGTGCAACCGCGGGGTGATTGTCGGGTAGGGCCTCGGCTTCGAATTCATCCAGGGTTCGATCGATCATCGCGGAGGCTAGCTTCATCACGCACTCCTCTTAGTCGGGTTTGCCTATTGAGAAAAACAGCCGTGCAGTCTTGCACGCAGTGCGGGCGCCTCCCACCGCCAGGTGGTCAAACGCTCTCAGATTCGGTCGACCCGCTTCTAGTGAGCTGGGGCGTCTTGCTGCAGTGTCAAGCAGTCACTGGCCGCCCTTGTGACCGGACGTACCCCTATTGCTGCCCCGCTTTGGGCCTGAGCAAGCGCAGCGCCTCACCGACAGTGAAGCCGAGTTTTCGCAAGCCTGCCAGTGCCTCCTGGTGGGTCAGCCTCTGATCGGAGCGCGGTGCAGCAGGCCCGAGATGGTAACGGCGCAGTATGCCTTCGAGCTCGGCCAAAGCCTCCTCGACAGAACGTTTTTCGATCATCCGATTCCCCTCTTTAAAGTCAGGACAAGCCAATCAGGATCATCCGGCGGGGCAGACTGCTCCATCGAACGCAACCCTCGTCTATCTTCGCGATCTCGCGGGTGAGCTTCGTGGCCACGTCCGCCAGCGCCCCCTTACCAGCTGGTGCGAGCGCTACCTTGATCAAGAGTTAGACAATGTCTTTCGCTCGTTTGGGCCGGTCTGGCAGTGCCATGCTGCGGCTGGCGATGGCCGCTCACTTTGGCGCCGTCGGACAGCGGTGTCGAGGCGACCAGATAATCCTCGGGTCTTGTTTGCAAGCTCCGAGCGAATGCCACAATCCGCTGGGCTCGCCACCTGTCCCCGACCCGCCGGTGGTCCTCAAGCCGAGCCGGGCTGGGCCCGGCGATAGCCGCTGACTTCGGCGCCGTCGAGGGGGGAGAGGCGCAGAAAGCCTAGTGCGGAGAGGAGCGGGATCAGCGCGATCAGATGGAGGGCGAGAGCGAAATCGCCGATGGTTACCTGGGCGGAGCCGGCGATCACCGCCAAGAGGGCCGCGCCGACCGCGATGCCAAAGCCGCGCGCCAGCTGCTGCGCGACACCGCCGACGCTGGTGCTCTTGCTCAACAGCGGCGGCGGGACGTCGGCATAGCTGACCGTATTGAGAGCGAGGTACTGGATGCTGCGGACGCACCCGGAGAGAAGGAGGAGAAGGACGACCAGCCAGACCGGCGTCTCCGGGCGCAACAGCCCGCAGCCGGCGGTCACCGCAGCGGCGAGACAGGCATTGCCGGCGAGCAGGCGGCGAAAGCCGAAAACCCGCAGGAACCAGCCGGAGAAGGTGCGCACGAGCATCGCGCCGAGGCTCGCGGAGAAGGTCAAGAGGCCCGAATGCAACGGGCTCAGCCCAAAGCCGACCTGAAAAAAGAGCGGCAAGAGAAACGGTGTCGCGTCGAGGCCCATCCGGCACAGGCTCCCGGTCACCGTGCCGATGCGAAAGGTGCGGATGCGTAGGAGCCGCAGATCGAGGATCGGATCCTCGCGCCGCCGCGCGTGCCAGACATAGACCAGCAGGATCGCGAAAGCAGCCGGAAAGAGCAACACACCGAGGCCGGCGGGGATGATCGGGCGTCCGAGATTTTCGATCGCGAATTCGAGAAAAGCGAGCCCCACTCCGGCGAGGACAAAGCCGCGGAGATCGAATCGGGTGGGCGCCGGGGCGCGGTAGTTGTCGATCAAGTAGAGGGTCAGAACGAAACCGGCGATGCCGATCGGGACGTTGAGATAAAAGATCGCGCGCCAGGAGAAATAGGTCGTCAGGAAGCCGCCGACGATCGGCCCCACGGTCGGCCCGATCATCGCTGGGATCGTCATCCAGTTCATCGCCGAGACGAGCCCCGAGCGCGGAAAGCTGCGCAGCAGGATCAGCCGCCCGACCGGGGTCATCATCGCGCCGCCAAATCCTTGCACGACGCGCATCAGCAGCATCATCGGCAGGCTCGTCGACAGCCCGCAGAGTGCCGAGCCGACGGCAAAAATCGCGATCGCGGCGCAAAACACCACCTTTGCACCGAGCCGGTCGGCGATCCACCCGCTCAACGGAATAAAGACGGCGAGGCTCAACAAATAGCTGGTGATCACCAGATTGAGCCGCAGCGGATGCTCGCCCAGACTCTGTGCCATGTCGGGGATCGCCACCGCGATCATCGTCGAAGTCGAGGCCTTCCATGAAAAAGGCGCAGCCGATGACGAGCGGGATCAGGATCCTGAGCCGAGGCTCCCTCGTGGTGCCGGTCGACGTCATGAGGTATCGCGCGAGTGGCCGTTGACACCAAGAGCAGGTGAGACCATAGCCCATCGCATACCTCGGGTGGCGCGATAATGGCGAGCGCTCGCGAAATCGGAACGGAGCTCTTGGAGCGCTGGGCGCTGGGCTATCTCGGGCGGTATGCTAGCTCCGCCGAGAATTTGCAGCGCGTGCTGATGCGACGGGTGCGGCGGCACGGCCCCGAAGCCGTGCCGCCGGCCAGGCCGCTGATCGAGGCGATCCTCATCCGCTATCGCGAAGCAGGATTGCTCGACGATGCCGCTTATGCCGCCGGGCGGGCCGGGACGCTGCACCGCCGCGGCGCTTCGTTAAGGATGATCCGCGCCCGGCTAGCCGCCAAGGGAGTTGCCGCCGAAGTGGTCGCCGGTGCGGTCGGTTCGTTGCAGGAACTGGACCCGGACCCCGACCTCGCCGCCGCCTGCGCCTTTGCCCGCCGACGCCGACTCGGAGTGTTCCGCCGAACGGCTGTAGACCGTCCGCGCGAGCTTGGGGCCTTTGCCCGGGCCGGGTTCAGCCGCCGCGTCGCCGAAGCCGTACTCGCCTGCGCCGACGAGGAGGCGGTCGTGGCACTCGCCCGCGACGGGATCGGCTGAACCGCATCACGCGCGCCGACGCTCGCTCGGCTGCGCGAGGTGGTCGAGGGTGGCGGCGGGGCCGGCGATCGCCACTGGGCTCGGATCACGCATGGCGATGCCATGTTTTTCAAATGCGATCTTGACCAGGCGGTTGAAGGCACGCCCGACTTTCCATTGCTGCATCGGCAGCGTGCGGATCCGCACCAGCAGCACGACCCAGAGCTGCTCGAGGCTGTCGACCCCGAGATAGTCGAAGGGCTCCAGGATCAGCGGCTGTAGCTCCTCATCGCTCATCAGCTCCTCGCTGACCCCGCGCAGTATCTCGACGACGCGATCGATGTCCTCGCGATAAGAGATCGTGATCCGGGCCACGACATGAGCGAAGTCCTTGGTCAGGTTCTTGACGGTCGTGACCTCGCTGAACGGCAAGGTGTGGACGACGCCGCTGAGGTCGCGCAGCCGGATCGTGCGTACCGTGATCGCTTCGACAACCCCCGCATGCTCCTTGCCGAGATCGACGATATCGCCGACCGCAAGCTGATCCTCCATCAGGATGAACAGGCCGGTAATGATATCCTTGACCAGAGCCTGACTGCCAAAACCGATCGCCAGGCCGACGACCCCGGCGCCAGCCAGCAGGGGCGCGATGTCGATGCCGATATGGGACAGGACGATCAACGAGGTCAGCACGATGATAACGACAAGCATCGCGGTGCGCAGCAGCGGCAACAATGTGTGGGCGCGGGTTCGGCGCGGCGCGGCGCTCGCGTCGATCTTCCCCAGATAGCGCTCGATCGCGGCGGCGACTGCTTCCCACGCAGCAGTGGCCGCGGCGAGCACGATGCCGATCGAGAGAAGGTTTCCGGTTACTCGCCGGCCGAAATCAGAGCCGAACCAACCGAAGGCTTGGAAGTTCCAAGCCTGGAGCACCGTCAGCGCAGCCACCACATAAACGGCGATGCTGATCAACATGGTCAGGATCGGAAGATAGCGGTTGGCGCGCTGCTCGAGTGTCGGGAACTGCGCCTGCAGCTCCGGACTGATCGCGAAACCGCGCCGGCTCAAATCTCCGATGAAGTGGACGATGAGTTGCGCAGCGACAATGACGACGAGGCTGAGCGTGGTGGCGCGTGCGACGTAGAGGAAGCCGCCTTCGATCCGCAGCGCATAAATCAGGTAAACACCGGAAATATAGAGAAGAGCAAGGACGGGCCAGATTTCCGCGAGGCTGCGTCGAATACGTGCCCAACCCGACGCCGAGGCTGATCCGCCGCCGATCCATTTAGCGACCGGCGTCCGGTTTTGGAGCACGAAGATTATTGCAAGGAGGGCCAGCACCAAGCCAACCACGTTCAGTATCAGTGCATAAATCGCTCCGGGAGCGCCGAGCCACCATGCCGCCTCGGGGACCGCATAGCCGAAGATTCCCCAGAAGACGAAACGCCTGATCCAGATGTAGAGATAGTTGCGGGTTTCTGCTTCGACCGGCAAAAATACTGTGCCGACATCGGCAGGCAGCAGAATATTTTTAGCAACACAGAGAAGAAGGCGGGCCTCGACTGTCGCAGTCAGGAGCACGGACAAAATGATTCGGGCGCGGGAGAGCGGCTCGACTACCATCGACAAGGCCGTGTATCCGATCGCCGCAAAAACCACGATGGGCAGCACGTCCAAGACGAGGCCGAAGAACGCGAACAAGGCTCGGATCGGACGAGCGTCGCTGCGGCGCGTCGGCAAGCGAGGCGCCAGCCTGGCGAGGACCCAACGCAGAATTCTCTCGGCAATAAGCGCGAACCCGAAGACCAGGATTGCCGCATATGCGGCCTCGAGCCAGAGCGCTCGCGCCCCGGGATCCGATATCTGCTCACGGGCCCAGCCGAGCAGACGCGGCGCATCGACGATGACCGCGACACCAGCGAGAATCTCGCCGGTCAGAGCATCGATCTGCTGCGACAACTGGCCGAAAAGCGGAACTGCCGCCGGCTTCTCTTCAGCGCTGCCGCGTTGCGCTGCGATCAGCGCGCGCAGATCTGCGACGAGCTTCGCGCGCGCCGAGTCATTCTGCAGGGTATCGACGAGCCGCTCGAGCTCGTCGACCGACACCGGCGCGGCTTGTGCCGACGGTGGAGCCGGCTCCGCTCGCGCCACGGGCGGCACGGCGGCGGCAACGCAGAGCAGCAGCAAAAAGGCGGCCCGATACCCCAATCGCCCAATCCGTCCCCTGTGGTTCTGTTCGGAACGCTCGACCGTCACTTGGGTTCCCGCTGACGCATCAACTGTGCGACGGCAAGAGCATCGGCATCGTTCCGGCGTTCGAGCGCGGCGATGACGCGCGGGCGATCGGCGGCAGGTCGGTTTTGGCTCAGCTTGTACTTGCCTTCTAATCGGGTCACGGTGACGTCGAGGCCGATGATCCCTTTCAGCATGCCGTCGAGGTAAGTCTCGGGCAGGTCCTCGATCCGCCAGGGAGTTGGGCTGCCGGCTTCGTGTCGATCCGCCAGTCGGCGCAGCAACCGATGCAGCCATTTACTGTCTTCAACCAGCCGGATCGTTCCATAAGCGTGGACGTCGACATAGTTCCAGGTTGGGACACTCGGGGCGCCGGCGTACCATCTCGGCGAGATGTAGGCGTGCGGACCGCTGAAAATTGCCAGCACCTCGCCACTCCCCTGGCCGAGATCCTCGACCTGCGGGTTCGGGCGCGCAAGGTGGGCGAGCAGATGCAGCTCCTCGTCGCGGCGTTCGACCAGAAACGGAATGTGGCTTGCCACCAGCCCACCTAGTCCGTGGCTGAGGAGAAGGCCGAAATCGTGCCGTTCAATGTGCTCCACCAGCACCGCGGGGCGCGTTTCGGCGAAAGCGAGAGGCAAATAGACCACGAGACAATCTCCGGCTCGGGCGTCAGCCCATATGCGTAGCAAGGAGGTCGACGAGCAGCGCGGCTCCGGATAGCAGTAGGATGGCGCCCGAGCCGCGGTTGATCCAAGCGAGATGATGCGGCTCGAACGAGCGCAACCATAGCCCGATGCCGAAGCTGAGGGCGAGCCACCACAGCAGCGAGCCGACCCAAACGCCGAGCACCAAGATCGCAGCGCGTCCCAGTGTGGCTTCGGCGCCGCTCAGACCGACAGCGGCAAAAATCGCGAGGAAGGCGAGGATCGTTATCGGATTGGTCAAAGTCAGTGCAAAGGTCGAAGCGTAGTACCAGGAAAGGCTTTGCGGATCCGAGGCCGAGGCCGCCTCGGGCCGCTTGGCGAACAGGGCGCGGCTGCCGACGGCAAGGAGCAGGCAGGCCCCCGCAACGCGCAACCATCGCTGGTAGCCGATCAGCCAATCGGAGACGACGGTGAGGCCGTACCCGGCGATGATCCCGAAGACGGCATCAGCGGTGGCAGCGCCGAGCCCTGAGACAAAGCCGGCGAGCTTTCCTTCGACGGCGGTTCGCCGGATGCACATCACTCCGACCGGACCGACCGGAACCGCAATGATGACCCCGACCAGGACGCCTTTCAGAAAAAACAGCAAAAGCATCCGGATGGAACCCCCGGGGCGGAGCGGGCGCCAGTCTCCGGGAACCGCCGAGGGGGCGCAACCCGAAATGCGGCGGTGCAATAACGTCGGCTGACGGTTATGCTCAAAGTTACGTCAGTCGAGCTGCGCAGGGGTCACCGATGACAGTTGAGGATGCGTATCGATTCGAATTTACGTCGATCGACGGCGACAGGCTGGCGATGCAGGATTGGCGCGGTCGGCCGGTCCTCGTGGTCAACACCGCCTCCTATTGCGGTTATACCCCGCAATACAGTGATCTCCAGACGTTGTGGCAGCGCTACCGCGACCGCGGGCTCGTCGTGCTCGGCGTGCCGTCGAACGATTTCGGGGCGCAGGAACCGGGGTCGGCCATGGAGATCAAGCGCTTCTGCGCCGCGGGTTATGCGGTGGACTTCCCGCTCACCGAAAAGTCCCGCGTCATCGGCGGCGAGGCCCATCCCTTCTATCGCTGGATCGCCGAGACGCTGGGCGAGGCCGGCACGCCGCGCTGGAATTTTCACAAATACCTGATCGGTCCCGATGGCCAGCCCGCCGGCACATGGCCGGCGCAGGTGCCCCCCACCGACCGTCGAATCACCGCCGAGATCGAAGCCCTGCTGGCGCCTCTATCCTAACCCCCCGCCCGCCCGCGGGGGAGGGAATGGGCGGGGGCCTGGAGCAAGTGACCCAGCAACCGGATGGCGCTCGCGGACCACGATCGCGTTGGGATCTGGCAGCTCGGTCGCACTTGCCACAGTCCGGACGACGAGCATGTCGCGCTTGCCGCGAATTTCGATCTCGTGGCTCGGAAACCCCGAAAGGTCTAACCCGGCACCCTGTACCGTCTCCTCGGAGACCACCAGTTGGCAACCGTAAGTCTTGGTCAGTGCTTCGAGCCGGCTTGCGGTGTTGACGGCGTCGCCGATCGCGGTGATCGCGGTGGCACTGCCATAGCCCATCTCGCCGACGATCGTCGGTCCGACATGGATGCCGATACCGATGCGCAGCGGCTGATCGAGCTCGCCCTGCAGCGAAAGGTTAAGCTCTTCCAGGCGCTCGGACATCAGCCGGGCCGCTGCCAGTGCGTCCCGGCACGCTGCCTGGGCATCCCTCTCGACACCGAACAGCGCCATAACACCATCGCCGATGAATTTGTCGACCCGCCCTCCGGCCGCTTCGACGGCACGCCCCATCGCCGCAAAATAACGGTTGAGGACAAACACGACATCATAGGGGAGCCGTCCCTCGGCAAGCCCGGTAAAACCACGGATATCGGCGAACAGAATCGCGATTTCCCGCTCGCTGCCTTGCACGAAATCGACCCGGCGCTGCCCGTCCGCGGCATGTGCAAAAGCTGGCAGCAGCGGTGTCACCTCGACTGTTCCGCGCGGACGCAGCTGACAGGCGAGGCGCACGTTGGGTCTGGCGCCGATGCGGCGGAGTACGCGCGCCTCCTCCTCGCCGGGTGGATCGAGGCTGCGGCTTTCCCCACGAACCCGCACGCGGCAGGTCGAACAGCGGCCACGCCCGCCGCACACATGTGCATGCGGAATTCCGGCGATCCGGCTGGCCTCGAGCACGCTGGTGCCGGGGGTGACCTCGACGAAGCGACCGTCCGGATAGCCGATGCGCACGAGGCCACGGCGGCGCAGCCAGGCCCGCCGGACGAGCCGGGCGAGGAGCACGGCGGCCACCGCAACCGCGAAAACCCAGGTCAGGGTGTTCGTGATTTCCGCCAGGTTCCCAGCGGCTTCCGGGGTCGGCAAGGTCATCTTCGCGAAGGCTCTTTGGGTCCAGCCGGGATCCGTTGCCAGTGCAGCGAGGTGCCGGCCAGCCTCGATCATGCCGAGCAGCGACAGCACCGGGACGAGCACAGCAACCATCAGAGCCGGTGCTTGCAGGCGCCCGTACCACGGCCGCACCCGCAACCAGAAATGCAGGCCGATCATGGCGTGTGCCCAGGCGACGACCAGGACCACCATCTGCAGGTAGCCGTGATCGGGCGATCGGACAAAATATATCCACAGCAAATAAGCGTAATAGCCGACATCGGTATGGAAGAAGCTGTCGGAGATGCGCGTTCCGACGACGTGGCGGACGAGCAGTAGCGGGATCGCAAAGCCGAGGATCAGTTGTGCCAGCTCACTCGCACGCAGCCGCAACGTCCGCCGTTGCCACAGCGCGAAGAGGGCCAGTGTGTAATGCACTAGAAAGCTGCCATAGAGCAGCGCTTGCGCCGGCCGGTTCGTCCAGATGCGGAAGATGTACCAGAGCACATCCTCCATCGCCTCCAGAGAGATCAGGCCGGCGGCATGGTTGAGGAGATGCATCGTCACGTATGTGAGCATCACCAAACCCGAAAAGAGACGCAGCCGAGCGATCACCAGGAAGCCCGCCGGACGCAACGCTGCAGCACCAAACCTCTTGTCATAGGTCCCCAACTTCGCCTATCCGGGCGCTGCTCTGGCGTCGTGGCGCGTGGTGCACAGATCCGCCGCAAAGGCACGAAGGTGCCTTCATTTTGATACAGTCTTTCCGCAATCCCGACCGAAGGTAGCATCGGTCGGAAACGAACGATCGGGGACCATCCGGCTATGCTGGAGATACGGCATCTCGTCAAACATTTCGGTCCGCTCAAGGCGGTGGATGACATCTCGTTCACGGTGCCGCGCGGCGAAGTGCTGGGGTTTCTCGGCCCGAACGGCGCCGGCAAGTCGACGACGATGAAGATGATCACGGGTTTTCTCGCCCCGACTTCCGGCACTGCGATCGTCTGCGGTCATGACATCGCCACGCAGCCGATCCCGGCGAAGCGGTGCATCGGCTATCTCCCCGAGGGCGCCCCCGCCTACCCCGACATGACGCCGGCGGATTTTCTCAATTTCATCGCCCATATCCGCGGCTTTGCCGGCAGCGAGGCGAGGCGCCGCATCGCCCAGGTCGTCGAAACGATCAGGATCGCCGAGGTGATGCATCAGCCGATAGAGACATTGTCGAAGGGCTACAAGCGCCGCGTCGGGGTGGCGCAGGCTTTGCTGCACGACCCCGACGTGCTGATCCTCGACGAGCCGACGGACGGGCTCGACCCCAACCAGAAATACGAAATGCGCAAGATCATCTCGGTAATGCGCCCCGAGAAGGCGATCATCATATCGACTCACCTACTCGAAGAGGTCGAGGCGGTGTGCACCCGCGCCATCATTATTGCCCATGGCCGCATTTTGGCTGACGGACCCCCGGCTGAGCTCGTCGGACGCTCGCGCCACCACAACGCCGTGCGCCTCAGCGTCACCGCCGCCGACCCGCGGGTTCGTGCCGACCTCATGCGCTTGCCGGGAGTGGCTGCGGTCGAACCGATCCACGACGACGAGGGCGAAGCGCTGATGATCTTCGCCGAACCCGGCCGCACCGTAGTCGCTCATGTAACCGATCTTGCGCGCGCCCATGGCTGGGAGGTCACGGGACTGCAGGTCGAGCGCGGCCGGCTTGACGACGTCTTTCGCGAAATCACTACGGTACCGGCCGCACCGACCCCCGCGGCCGCGGCCTGAAGACGATGCACAACATCTCGACGATCTTTCGCCGCGAGCTCGCGAGCTATTTCGCCACCCCGCTCGCTTACGTGTTCATTGTGATCTTTCTCGTCATGGCGGGGGTGCTGACCTTCTTCGTCGGCAATTTTTTCGAGCGCGGCCAAGCCGACCTGCAATCCTTTTTCACCTTTCATCCCTGGCTCTATCTCATCCTGATTCCGGCGTTGTCGATGCGGCTGTGGGCCGAAGAGCGCAAGAGTGGCACAATCGAGCTGTTTCTGACTTTGCCGATACGCATGACCGAGGCGGTGATCGGAAAATTCCTCGCCGCCTGGTGCTTTGCCGGAATCGCCCTCGCCTTGACCTTCCCGTTCTGGATCACGGTCAACTTCCTCGGGCGACCCGACAACGGGGTGATCCTCGCCAGCTATCTCGGCAGTTGGCTGATGGCCGGCGCGCTCCTTGCCATCGGCGCCTGCGTTTCAGCGGTGACCAAGAATCAGGTCATTGCTTTCATCGTCACCGCCGCCCTCGCCTTTCTGTTCACTGTCGCCGGCTCGTCGATCGTGCTGGGCATGCTTCAGGGTTGGGCCCCGGAGTGGTTGATCCGCGCCACCACCCAGATGAGCTTCCTCGGCCATTTCGGCGCCATCACGCGTGGCGTGATCGATCTGCGCGACGTGTTCTATTTTCTATCGATCATGATCGCCTTCCTCGGCGCCAATGCCATCCTGGTCGACCTTGAGAAAGCCGAGTGAGATGGGCCTCCCGGCTCGCCTGCGCACCTTGTTCGCCTCGAGACGGGCTGTCGCGATCACGGCGCTCGTCATGATTGCGCTGATGCTGGTCTCGGCCAACATCGTGGCGGCCCGCTTTCTTGCCTCGCGCCTCGATCTTACTGCCGAGCGCCTCTACACGCTGTCATCGGGGACACGGCGGACGCTCGCGCGGATCGACGAGCCGATCACGCTGCGATTTTATTATTCGACGCGCCTCGGCGACGAAGCTCAGTCCTACGGCGTCTATGCCCAGCGGGTCCGCGAGCTGCTCGATCAATATGTCGCAGCGGCGCACGGCAAGATCCGCCTCGAAGTCTACAACCCGCAGGCCTTCTCCGATGCCGAGGATCGGGCCGTCGCTTTCGGACTGAAAGGCGTGCCGCTCAATGCGCAGGGCGAGCAAGTCTATTTCGGTCTCGCCGCCACCAACTCGACGGACGATCAGCAGGTGATTGCTTTCTTTGCGCCCGAGCGCGAACGCTTCCTCGAATACGATCTGACTAAGCTCGTCCACGCTCTCGCTTTTCCGAAGAAGACTGTGGTCGGCCTGATGACTCCGCTGCCGCTCGAAGGCGACATGATGGCAATGATGCAAGGCCGGCCGAGCCCGCCGATGACCGTGATCGAGCAATTGCAGCAGCTCGATCAAATCAAATCACTGGCCTCCGACATCGATGCGATCCCCGCCGACATCGACGTCTTGATGCTGGTGCACCCGCAAAAGCTGTCCGAGAAGACGCTGTTCGCTGTCGACCAGTTCGTCCTGAAGGGCGGTAAGGCTTTAGTCTTCGTCGATCCGCTTTCCGAACTTCAGGCTTCGCACCCCAACCCACGTAATCCTGGTACGTCCACCGCGAGCGAGCTCGAGCGGCTGTTCAAATCTTGGGGGTTTGAGGTGCCGGCCAACACGGTGGTCGGCGATCGGCGCGCCGCGCAACGCGTCGGCGTCCCAGACGCGGGTCGTACCACGCGGCCGCTCGATTATATCGCATGGCTCAATCTAAAGACCGCCAACCTCAATCGCGACGACATGATCACTGGCGATCTCAGCCGTATAACTATGGCCTCGTCAGGCGTCATCCAACCGATCGACGGCGCCAAGACGACAATCGAGCCGCTGATCACGACCTCGGCCGACTCGACCAAGATCCCGGCTGAAAAGCTGGCGGGTTTGCCGGATGTCGCCGGACTCCTCTCCCAGTTCAAATCGGACAACAAACGCTACATTCTCTCCGCCCGGGTAACCGGCATGGTCGACACCGCCTTTCCCGACGGCCCACCAAAGGCGGAAGCCGCCAAACCGCAGGCGGCAGAGAAGTCCGACAAACACGACCCAGCCGACGGCGATGCCGACCAGACGAAACCTGCCGAGTCCGCGGCAGGGCCGCCTAATCCCCCTGAGACATCGGCGGCACCCGAGGCCGAATGGATCAAGAGCTCGGCACAGCCGATCAACATCGTCGTCGTCGCCGACACCGACATGCTCGACGACCGCTTCTGGGTACAGTCCCAGGATTTCTTCGGCCAGCGGGTGGTTATCCCGACCGCCAACAACGGCGACTTTGTCGCCAATGCGATCGAGGTGCTCGCCGGCGGCAACGATCTGGTCGGTCTGCGCAGCCGCGGCACGTCGGCACGACCGTTCGACGTCGTCAGCGAAATCGAGCGCAGCGCGCAGGAGCGTTACAGCGCCGAGGAGCGCGCTCTGCAACAGAAGCTCAAGGATACCCAGGCCAAGCTCGCCGAGCTCACCGGCAAGGATCGCGGGAACGCGCCAGCGACGCTGTCGCCGGAGCAAGAGAAGGCGATCGAGGAGTTTCGCTCGCAGATGCTGCAGACCCGCCGCCAACTGCGCGAGGTTCAGGCCGCCTTGCGCAGCGACATCGGGCGGCTTAAGGCAGGCCTCGAATTTCTCGACATCGCGCTGATCCCGATTATCGTTGCCGCCGTCGCCGTCATTCTCGGCATTGTCCGCTTGAGGCGGCGCGGCCACCGCTCGGCGGAAGCCTAACCCGGCGCATTCTTCGGCCTGCGAACTGTCAAATGCGAAAACGAGGTCTGATCCTTCTCGCCGCCGCCACGTTGGTTCTGGTGGTGCTGGCAATCGTCGCAATCGCCACCGGAGACCGGACCGTCAGCCGCGCCGCGCCCGGCGAAGCCGCCCTCCCTGCCCTTCCCGCGAAACTTGGAGAGGTCGCCTCGGTCGGGCTGAAGCACGGCGCCCTCGAATTGACCTTCGTGCGCGACGGCGACGGTTGGTTCGTCGCCGAGAAAGACAACTTCCCCGCTGCCGCCGACAAGGTCCGACAGATCGTGCTCGGGATGGCTGATCTGGCGCTTGTCGAGCCGAAGACGCAAAAGCTGGACCTCTATCCACGCCTCGAGCTCGACGACCCGGGCAAGGGCAAATCGACCCTTGTCACCCTCAAAGACAAATCCGGTGCGGCGCTCGCCGAAATGATCATCGGCAAGCGGCGATACGACCGGCTCGGTGCGGGCAATGACGGGGTCTACATCCGCAAGCCCGGCGACACCCAAGCGTGGCTCGCCCGCGGCTCGCTCGAATTTTCCGATCAGCTTTCGAGCTGGCTCGACCGCCGCATTATCGACCTCCCCGAAAAACGCATCGCCAAAGTGACATTGACCCAACCCGACGGCGCAAGGCTGGTGATCACGCGCCCGACCGCCGACGCCAAGTTCACCGTGGAAGACGCGCCCGCCGATGCGAAATTCAAGAGCGAAACCGCGACGCGCCAGCCGGCCATGGCGCTCGAGACACTCGATCTCGACGACGTCAAACCGGCGGCCGACATGCCGGTGCCCGACAAGGATGTCTTCACCGCGTCATTCGTCACCTTCGACGGGCTGACGGTCGATGTGCGGCTGTTCGACCGCGATAATTTGCACTGGATCAAGGTGTCGGCCGTCGGTACCGGCGCTGCCGAAGGCGAGGCCAGGGAGATCGACGCAAAAGCAGGGGGCTGGACCTATGCAGTCCCTTCCTACAAAGCCACCGCGCTGAAGACCAAGCTCTCCGATCTGCTCGAACCCGCAAAAGGCTCTTGAGGCGAAGGGGATTTTCACATGATCGTCGGGAAGAAGCACCGCAGCGCGGCGGCCGGCATTGTGATCTGCCTGCAGCTTGCTGGTTGCGCCGGCGCGCCGACTACGGTCCGCTGGGTCAAGACCGGGACCGACGAGGAGGCGATCGCCCGCGAGCTGCGCGACTGCAATCAACAGGCCAATGCCGCGCTCGCGAGCGAGCGCGGGATCAACCAGGACATCAACGCGACCCTTGGACGTAATTGGCAGATGGGCAGCACCCTAGGCATCCAGGATCAGGCGATGAGCCAGCAGGCCGCCGGCTTGGCCGACCGGGTTCTCAACAACTGCATGCTCGCCAAAGGTTTCACTAAGGCGAGCTGATGGTCCCGGCGCGGCCGCTATTTCGCGAGATTGTTGCGATGCACCCAGCGCCCGTCGGCCCAGGCGGTGGCAAAATAGAGGGCCATCCGCATTTCCTCCACGATGCCGTTGCGCGGGAATGTGAGAGGTCAAATCTCCCGCTTAACGAGAGCACCAAATGGCAGGCGAAAGCGGCAACCGAACGACGCAACTGCGACATTGTCGTGCGCGGTTAAGACGTTGGTGGCCCAGCTAGGGCAACCGAGAGTAATGGACCGGGGCAAATGGATCGACTGACCACGTCCACGGCGACGTTACTTCGAGTTCGCTGTAGGCCCGCTGCCAATTCGCATCTTTCCGGGCTGCACCGCCCCGGACAGCCGGATGCTCATCCCCTCTCCAACTTCACCGCGCGGCATCGCCGGGCATGATCGGGACCCTGTAGCTATCTTAGCGATTGGTCGTGCGCGCCGCACATTCGCTAGGTTTCTGCGCACGCCCGAACCTCCTCGCTCACCCAGCCGACAGCTCTCCTACCTTGGTCTACCGAAGCCCGCGAACAGCTGAACTTGTCCTGCGGGCTGGAGATCGCTAAAGGCGCTCTCATCGACCATCCGCACGATTTTCGATCGAAACCAGCGAACTCGGGATCTCCGCCTCCTTCCCGAACGACAAGTGGGTGCCGAATGCGCTTCAAACGGGTTCCTGATTACGCACTATCCTCAGCCATCAAGGTATAGTACAAAACAGGAACACACGGGCGTTTCTGCGGGTTTGAATGATGGCGCGCAACAAGGTGCAATTTCAAAAGGGGCTCAGCGAGGCCCGGTTTGCTGTTCTTTACGGAACAGAAGATCAGTGCCGGGAGGCGGTGATGCGCTGGCGCTGGCCATCCGGCTTTGTCTGCCCGGTTTGCGCCGGGCAGCCTCACAGCGTCGTCAAGACCCGGGCGCTCTACCAATGTAGCGCCTGTCGACGGCAGACATCGGTGATCGCCGGAACGATTTTCGCGGCGACCAAGGTGCCGCTGTGCACTTGGTTTCGCGCCATGTACCACCTCACTCAGAGCAAGGGCGGCATCTCCAGCATTGAGTTGGGCCGCCGGCTTGGCGTCACCCAGACCACCGCCTGGAAGATCAAGCACAAGCTGATGCAGGCGATGATGGAGCGGGACGCCACAAAGCGCCTGACGGGCCGGATCGAGATCGACGACGCCTATCTCGGCGGGGAGCGCAACGGCGGCAAGCGGGGCCGCGGTTCGCCTGGCAAGACGCCGATCGTGGCGGCGGTCGAAACCACACCAGAGGGCAAGCCAATCCGCTTGAAGTTGCGCCGCGTGAAGGGTTTCCGCCATGCCGAAATCGCGCGCTTGGCGCAGCGCAATTTCCATCCTGCCAGCACCGTTGTCAGTGACGGCCTGCACTGCTTCACGGGGGTCGGCAAGGCCGGCTGCGTCCACCAGCCGATCATCACTGGATCCGGTCGCAAGGCCGCCCTGAACCCTGCCTTCAAGTGGGTCAACACTACCCTTGGCAACATCAAGAGCGCCATCGCTGGCACTTACCGCGCCATCCGCGACAAGCATGTACCCCGCTACCTGGCCGAATTCGAGTACCGCTTCAACCGCCGATACGATCTCGCCGCCATGATGCCACGCCTCGGCCATGTCGCAGTCCGAACCCCGCCGATGCCATACCGCCTCCTCAAATTGGCTGACGATCATGCGTAATCAGGAACGGGTTTGACGTGCGACGCCGCGGATCAATTGCAGCGCGCCGCTCACGAACGATATTGCGGCTATTGCCGATCCTTCTTCTCGCCGCCTGCGCCCAGCAAGAGGGATATGGTCCGGGCGGACGGGTCGAGATCGGGGCGGACGGCTGGCGGAGGCCGATGCGTTACTATCCGCCACCGGGCCCGCCGGAGGATCCCTGGGGCCCCTATATCCGCGAGGCCTCGGCGCGACACCGCGTCCCCGAGCGCTGGGTGCGGGCGGTGATGAAGCAGGAATCGGGCGGCGAGCAGCAGGCCACCTCCTCGGCCGGCGCGATGGGCCTGATGCAGGTCATGCCCGGCACCTATGAGCAGCTGCGGGTGCGTTATCAACTTGGCGACGACCCCTATGAACCGCACAACAACATTCTGGCCGGCACCGCCTACATTCGAGAAATGTACGACCAATTCGGCGCGCCTGGCTTTCTGGCCGCCTATAATGCCGGTCCCGAAAGGGTCGACCGCTACCTGGCCCGACGAGCCAATCTGCCCGACGAGACGGTGAATTACCTCGCCGCGATAACGCCCAATCTCGGCACCGCCGTGCCACGCTCCGGGCCTTTTGCGGTCTACGCCTCCGCCCGCTCCGGTCGGGCGCACAAATTCACCCCGACCGTGGCCAGCCTGGCGGCGGGATGCGACCTGAACGCCGCGTATAATCCAAATCGCCCCTGCACGTCTCTGGAGCGGGCTGCAGCGGAGCCGGCGCCCGCGCAAACCGCCGCGATCCCGCAGCTCGGCGCGAATGGTTGTGACTTGAACGCGGCCTACGACCCGAACCGTCCTTGCACATCCTTGACCCAGATGGCGGCTGTACCTCCCGCAACTCGAGAGCCTTTGGTATCGAGGCCACTGCCGGCCCAGCCGGTAACCGTCGCAACAACCGCCGCCCTCCAGCTCCCCACCGCACCGTTACCGCGCCAGAAGCCGAGCCCTTCTCCCGAGTCGGGCGGCGATTGGGCGATCCAGGTGGGCGCCTTCGCCAATCCGGGCTTGGCCCGCGTCGTGGCGGAGGGCGCCCGCGCTCAGGCGCCAGACGAGCTCCACTCCGCCACTCTGGCGTTGCAGCCGACGGCGCCTTTCGGACACACGGTTCTCTATCGCGCCCGCCTCGCTCATCTGTCGGCGAGTGCCGCGTCAAGCGCTTGTGCACAGCTCAACCAGCGACAACTGCCCTGCGTCGTCGTCCGCCCGATCGGCTCCTGATCGCGGAGCCAGGTGGCTCGTTAAACTCGAAAGATCCGGTGGACACCTGAGACAAGAGGCTGGCCGCGGCGCGCGGGGCTGCGCTACGGTCAGCGGGATGAGGACCGGGATATAAGGATTCTGCGGGATGGCCGGAGAAGCTCTCGATGCGAATGCGGCCCAGCGCCGCTATTGGAATACCGTCGCCGGGCCGCGCTGGGTGGCCAGCCCGGGGTTCAGAGAGCGGCGCAACCAGGAAAGCCTCGCATTATTGCTGGCACGCTTGGAGCTGACCGGCGGCGAGAGCGTGCTCGAGATCGGCTGCGGCACCGGCGCCTTGACCGTGCCGGTCGCCGAGGCGATCGGCGAACGCGGTCGCCTTGTCGCAGTCGACATCTCCGAGCCGATGCTGGGGGCGGCGCGGCAGCGAGTCGGCGAGCGCGGGCTGTCCAACGTCACACTGCTGCACGGCGACGCGCAAATGTTCGCGCTCGAACCGGCCGCCTTCGATCTCGCGACCTCGCGCATGGGCGTGATGTTTTTCGCCGATCCGGCGGCGGCCTTCCGCAATATCGGCAGCGCGCTGAAGCCCGTCGGGCGTCTCGTCTTCGCCTGCTGGGCGCCGCTTGCCGAGAACCCCCACTGGCTCATTTCCTACGACATCGGGTTGCGCCATCTGGGGCCACCGCTGCCGCCCTCTGCTCACGAGCCGGGCCCGCTTGCCTTCGGTGATCCCGATTACATCCGCGGGTTTCTCGCGGCAGCCGGTTTCGCCGAGATCACGGTCGACCGGGCCCACCCGACGATCATCGGCGGCAGCCCCGAGGACGAAGCGCGTCAGGCGCTACTGATGGGACCGACGGCGAGATTGATCGAGGCGAAGAACCCCAACGAGGCGATCCGGCAGACGATCGCCCGTGAGATCGAGGCGGCGTTCGCCGCTGAAGCCCGTTCCGGCCCGATTCGGATGTCGGCGACCATCTTTCTCGTCGCCGCACGCCGCCCGGCGTGAATCCGGCAAGACTATAAAGTCTGGCGAGGAACTCCCAGGACCGCCGGCGCCCAGTCAAGTTAAGCCTTTCTTAACCTTAACTCGGTAAGGTGCGGCATCTCCTCGACCCCCCGGAGGATCCGCACAATGAAATCCGATCCGCAAAGTACCTGCCCAACGGCGGGTAGGACTGGCCTATTGGCCGAAACACTCGTCAAGCAGCTGCTGATTCTGTCGACGCTCGCCATCACTCTGACCGGCTGCGGCTTGCCGGCAGGCCGCGATGTCCGCGCCTTTAACACATGCGTAGCCCGTCATCCTGACGAGGCAGCGTTATGCGAGGGACCCCGGCAAGCGTACGAAGTCGACGCGGCAACGCTTCGGATAGGAGCGGGCTCAATCACCCCGCCGAGTGTCGGCAGCCATTAAAAATGCCCGAACGACCTCGGCTTCGGCGCGCGCACCAGTGCGAGGGCGCCGAGGCTAACGATGGAATCCGCTTGGCCGGCGAAACCAACGACCCGCCCCGGTTTGGGCGCTCACCCGGCGACGATGCTCCTCGATCCAAGTCTCGGCGTCGGCTTCGGTTTTGAACATGCTGACCGTGGTCGGATTACTGCCGGGGATACTGACCTCGACACCGAACAACCCCTCGTCTAGCGGAATGACGCGATAGGTTGCCTCGGCGTGGGGGTGAGTTTTTGGCATTTCATCAGACGCGATATTGGCATTGGCCGTTCAGAGCCCGCCGGATGCGATCATGCCCGTAAATTGGAGGGGAACTCGTTTTCCGCGCCGCAGGCGGAGCAGATCGCCGCGTCGATAATTACGCGCTGAGTCGGCCCCATGCTCGCAGCGATGACAAATCCACAATTGCCGCACAGATAATCTGTATCGCCCGTGCCCCGAAATAGCGGCTTGTCAATTTCAGGCGGGCGCGTAGCCGCACCGGGTGGCGCGCGCGTGACCTTGAGGGAGATGGTGGGCACCGGTTACGCTCCTCGTGATCTTTTTCAGTCGGTCCTCGCGTGCAACGCGTTCGTGACCGTCCAACTGGCTCTTCAACCAGTTATGTTGATCGCCCCAGCAGCCGGCACGCTGACATTCGATCCCCGGGGCCCGGGGCGCGTGCGTAAGGCGCAGGCCCGACGCTTCCTATAGCCGTCAGGGGTCGGTTGGCTGCATGCCGTTACCGACGCGCTCGGCCAACTGCTCGTACTGAAGCGCCACTGCTCGTAGATGCTCCTTGACTGCGGCCGTCGTAGCTTCATTGGCGAGCTGCCGGATCCGCTCAGCGTGGCGGCGATAATATTCGGCGGGAAGGGGGGGTGTAGTTGACGGATAGTCCATTGCTGCAGGTGCCGCCCGATCGGTCCCCGGCAAAAAGGGGAGCCGCGCGCATCGGGCTCCTTCATTCGTAAGCTAGGCGATTGGGAAACTAGGCTTGCCGCAGATTGACCGCGGAAGTCTTGCCTTGATTACCGCGTTCCAGCTCGAAGCTCACCTTCTGGCCTTCGTGCAGATTGCCGATGCCGGAGCGCTCGACCGCCGAGATGTGCACGAACACATCTTTCGATCCGTCCTCCGGCTGAATGAAGCCGTAGCCCTTTTGGGCGTTGAACCACTTCACGGTTCCAATTGACATCTCAGTCCTTCGCATAATCAGAACGCGCCGCCGCTGATCAGCGACGGCGGGTCGTACCACCACATCGAACGGGGAGCGGTCCGGCGCTCGATCGCGCTTGGGAAGGCAGGCCGAACCATGGAGACGGCGACAAATGTTAAGATATGTAGTCGCCGCAGGTTCTGCAAGGATCGACGCCCGATGGCGGAAATCGCGGCGGTTCTTGGCCGCTCGCTGCCGCGACCCAGTTCAGCTACCTCGCGCCGGCTGGCGCCTCCTGCGGAGGACGCACCTTGCGGAATTTGACCAGCAGCAGGACGTCGTAGACGCCTTTGACGATGCCGCCGATCAGCAGCGGCCAGCCGAAGCTCGACAGAGTCAACAGATAGCCCGAAATCAGCGAGCCTGCCGCCCAGGCGAAAGTCTTGGGGATCGCCGTCACGCTCGCCGCGGCCGGACGCTCCTGGGGGGCTACAACCGCCATCACATAGGAGGCGCGGGTCGGCACGTCCCTTTTGCGAGAGCGCGCTGCGCGCCAGGAGGAGCGCGGATTACGATCGTCACATCGGGAGAAAACGGGACCAGGACGAGGAGAAGGTTGGACGGCAGCGGGTAAACACCATCGTATTGATCAAGCCGATGCGGGCGGCGATCGGCACCGCCCCCAGGTAGGAGATTGCCGAGCAGATGCCGCTCCAGAACAGGATCGTCGCCGCCGCGGCCACGGTGATGTCGAACCGCTGGTAGAGCCACAACACCAGCAACGACTGGACCAGAACGCGCGCAGACCGCGGGCGGTCAATATCCGCAGCGCATCGGCAGAAGCCCCCGGCGACAGCAGCCGCCACCACCCACCACCGATCTCGTCTCGGGCTTTGATTATGAGCGGAATCATTGGAGCAGCGTTTTGCGGAGAGGGACGCGGGAACCAAGGCCGGATAGAATGTCGGGCCCCCCCGTCGCGCCGAATGCGAAAGTCACGCCGGCACGGATCTCGCCCGCGGTATGTTGGTTAACGCGGGCGCCGCGCACGGCAAAATCGACCGCGATACTGTCTTTGACCTGCCAGATCGCCCCGATCAGCGCCGAGCCGGTCTCGAACTGCCCGAAATCGCGCTCGTGAAAGAATTCCGCCACCGGCCGCACTGGCCAATCGCGCGGACCCTCGATAATCGCGTCGAGAAACAGGTCTCCATGCTGCTGTCGCGTCAGCGCGACCGCGCCGTTGAAATGCATCGTTCCCCAGTCCCAACGCTGCGAGAGGACGCCCGTGAGGCTCGCGCCGGTGCCGTGCTCGACAGGGGTGCCCGGCAGCAGTACGCCGAATTCAGCTGCGATGCTGGGTCCGGGCTTCTCCTGCAGTACTCCCTTTCGCAGTACGCTCTTCAGAGACGCTCCGTTGGCGACCAGGCTGGTGCCGGGAATGCCGGCGCTCAGTCCATGCGCGAGGACTCCTTCGAGTACCGCCTCCCAACCAGGAAGGAAGCCGTAGTTCATTCTGAGGTCCGGAGAGAAAAGCAGGCGATCCGGTCCCTCGCGAAGATATTCGAGCGTCCCGAGCTCGATTTCCATTTCACCGGTTTCGGCCACCGCCGCGTCGGTGCCGTCGAAGGGGCGATAGGCCTGCGCACCACCACACCAGCAGGCAAGAACCGCTGCCGGAAGCAGCAGTGCGCCGCCGCCTGGCCTCATGGAACGAACCGAAACACCCAGATCGCCGCCGGCTCGCCCGAGCGCGCGCGGACCGCCACAAACAGCCGGTCGAGCTCGGGAACAAACAGCGAGGTGCGCGCCCCCGACACGGTGGGCACTCGCGCCAGCGGCCGGTAGTCGGCCTCCCGCCGTTCGAAAACGTCGATCGCGCCCTCGCCGCAGCTTACATAGACGCGCCCGCGCTTGGGGTCGACGAACACGTCGTCGGCGTCACCACAGGTCGCGACCTTGGAGGCGACTACTCCATCCCGGCTGGAGAGAGCCATCAAGGTCGGCGGGCTGCGAAAGACGACGAGCACCCGGTGGACATCGCGATCGATCGCCATCGGGAAGTTCGATCCCGCGCCTTGCGGCAGGGATCGGCTCGTTTGCGATGCCAGGTCGACGACCTCGATCTCGCGGGCATCCGGGACATTGACAAAGGCCCGAGTCCCGGTCTCGTCGAGCTGAAAACCTTCGGGATGGCCTTTGAGGCGGAGATCGGCAGTCTTGGCCCGGCTTGTCGGGTCGATTACGGCGAGCGCCCCCTTGCCATAACCGACGAGCACGCGATGGTGTAGCGCGTCCACCCGGACGTTGTCGGCGTCACTGCCGAGCTCGATGCGTCCGGCGGGCGCCAAGTCTTCGGCGCGCAGCACCAGCACCGAGCCGTCGTCGCCGTTTGCCACCCAGACGCTGTCGGCGAACGGGACATACGCGACGCCTTGCGGCTCGCTCATCCCAGTGATCCGGCGCAACACTTTGCCGGCCGCCAGATCGACCACCCCCAGGCTATCGTTGCCGAGTTCGGCGACAAACAGCCGCTGGCGCTTCAAATCGGTGCTCAGATGATCGATCCGGCCGCTGACCTCGCCGAGTGGGATCTTTGTTTCCAGCACCAGCGGCGCGCCGGTCGTCTGCGCTGTCGCAGCGGCGGGCGCGATGAGGCTCGCCGCCACCAGTACCGCCCGCGCAAGCATAGATCAGCTCTTTGCGATATTGATCTGCGCCAACGCTGCCTTCAGCCCTTCCGCGAGTTTCTTCGCGTCGTCATTGGCCCAAAAATGCATGAAATACAGGCGCAGTTGGTCGCCGAGCATGTGATTGTGCAGCGCTGTCACCTCGATGCCGCCTGCGGCTAGCTTTGTCATGACCGGATTGACTTCGCCTTCGGTCAGTACGAGATCGCCCATGACCATGCCCTGCTCCTCCATCTTCTCGAACGCGAGCCAGCCGCCGAGAGCAAAGCCGGGCTTCAACAGGACGCCGTCGAGCGTCGCCCGCAAATCGGTACGCGGCAGCGCGACGCGGTAGACCCCGCCCGCCGCCATCGAGCCGGGCTTGCCGAGCGCCTCGCCGACTTACTTTTGCCAATCCTCGGCGAAGGCCAAGCCGGAGACCCCCGTCAGAAGCACCGCCGCCATCATGGTCTGCTGATAGGACCTCATCATCGTTCTCTCCCTAGCAGGTGAGATTTCGCTCTCCACACTATTTGAGGGGCGTGATCCAGAGCGTGTCGCAATAGGTCACGCTGTCGGCCTTGGTCACACCGCGACTTTGCCGGCTTCGACAAAGGTATTGTCCGGGGCGATGAACAGCTGCTTGCCATCGAACGACACTGCAAAACGCTCGCCTTCGGCGTGCAGCGTGAGCGTGTGTCATTGGTCGGATGCAACCTTTACGTCGGCGCCTGAGATCTCAAAACGGCGGCCTTTGACGGCGCGATAGAACCTGACGTTCTCTTCGAGCGCATTGGCGCGGATAAACCGCGAGCGGGAAGCGGTAGCCGATCTTATCGGCGTTGAGCTGGTGGGCGATTGTCGATGCAGGGCGATGCCGAGAGGCGCCGACGAAGTCGCCAACGCATTCATGAAGGAATTGTCCGGATCGGCAGAACCGAAAGACTGTCCTCGTCCATAGCTGCGCACCCCCGACAACCGAGCGGCGCAGACTTGGACGGCGGCCGTCTAACGGGGTGTCTGCCCTACCCCTGCTCCTGATCTGGGCTCTCGCGATCGCGCCCGCAACAAAGAATTCGAGCCGCATCGCACAGCCGCGAAGCCGAGGCCCGCCGAGGGCTCGGTGGGCGGCCGCTGCGGCGCTCCCGTGGCCGGCGGCTAGCTTTGTGGTGGCCGCGGGCTGCTCGGCGCAACTTCAAGAGCTGTTGCTTCTAAAAATCGCCAACTTCGCAGTGCATATTATTGCCCGTGACAATCGGCAGACGATCCGCCGAACGTCGCGTCGGTTAGGTCGGCAAGCCGCTGCCAGGCGACCATCAACCTTAGAGAGAGATTTTGCTGCAAACTCACGGCAGATGCCGAAACGCTGAATGATTGGCTCAATTTAGGGTAGTGCCGAGACGTCAGAGAAAAGGGTGGGGAATAGTTGCGCGAAATCCATATTTCCTTTGCCGATGGGAGCGTCGGACCGGGCGAAGCCTATCTCGCTGATACACCGGTGCTGCGGTGGCACACCGGAACTCAGCCGGATCTGTTCCTGTGCTGGAATGCGATCCCGCCCGCCGCTTCCGCGGTCGATATTGTCGTCCATCTGCACGGTTTCTCGCAGCAGCGGGACGGCATGCCTCTCGCCGAAAAGGTGGCGAGCAGCGGTCTCGACCTATCCCACCGCAGCCGCCCGACCCTGGCGCTGCTGCCGCGCGGCAATTGGCTGAGATACACGTGGTACGACTTCCCTGCTCTTCTCGCCGGCGGCCTCGATCGGCTGATCGATTATGGCCTCGACCGCTTTGCCGTGGCGGCGGGTCGGAGCGCGCTGGCGATCGACCGGTTTATTCTCTCGGCCCATTCGGGCGGCGGCATGCCGGCCGTCGACGCGATCGCCGGAGCACGCCGGCCGCCCGACGAATTCTACGTGTTCGACGGGCTCTACGGCAGGGACCCTGCGGGCGGCGACCCGATGCGGGGTCTTGAAACCATCGATCGTTGGCTCGGCGAGCGGCTGGAGCGCGAGCCGGACCGGCATGGAGCGTTGCGGGTGGTCTATATCGAGCAGCAGACGGGGGCGTTTTCACGTAAGGTCGCAGAGTTGATCTCGCGCCATCTGGCGGCCGTCGATCCGGCGCTGGCCGAACCTCTGCGTCGCCGCTATCGGGTCGAGGCCTCGCCGGTGCAGCACTCGCAGATCGCACGGCGCTGCCTGCCCGACTTGCTGGCCGCGCCGCATGTCGCATTCGATTGGTGGCGGTGACAGAAATGCAAACGGAGAAACCGATGATATACGACCACATCCGGGTGGCGCCGCTTGCGACGGCAGTAGGCGCCGAGATCAGCGGCGTCGATCTGGCGGAGGCGCCGACAGAGCCGGTGCTGGCCGAGATCCGCCATGCCTTCGGCGAGTACGGCGTTATCTTCTTCCGCGACCAGCAGTTGTCGCCGGAGCAGCACCTCGCCTTTGCCCGATGTTTTGGCGGGATCGACGTCAACCGCTTCTTCGCGACCGTCCCCGGCTATCCGACGATTGCCGAGGTGCGCAAAGAGCCCGAGCAGCGCCGCAACATCGGCAATGGCTGGCATACCGACCACAGCTATGATGCAGCGCCGGCGATGGGCTCCATGCTTTATGCCCGCGAGGTGCCGTCGACCGGCGGCGACACCTTGTTCGCCAGCATGTACGCGGCCTATGACGCGCTGTCGGACGGGCTGAAGGCGACCCTCGACGGGCTGCAGGCATGGCATTCGAGCCGGCACGTTTTTGGTGCCAAGGCCGAGGCCCGGCGCGGCGACCTTAAAGGCCGCATCGGCAATTCCGAGTTGGCGACTCAGGACGCCATCCATCCGGTCGTCATTCGCCACCCGGAGACCGGCCGCCGGGCGCTCTATGTCAATCCGGGGTTCACGGTGCGCTTCGACGGCTGGACCGACGAGGAGTCACGCCCGCTGCTCGAATACCTCTACCGGCACGCGGTGCGGCCAGAGTTCACCTGCCGCTTCCATTGGCGCGAGGGCTCGCTCGCCTTCTGGGACAACCGCTCGACCTGGCACTTTGCGGTCAACGACTACCACGGCGAGCGCCGCCTGCTGCACCGCATTACCATCGAGGCCGTGCCGCTGAATTGAGGTCAGGTATGTTTCGGACAGTTTTCCCTCGTCTTGTGCTGATCGGCGTGCTGGCTGCCGTCGCTCCGGTGGCTCAGGCGCAATTGCTGACCCACCGCGACCTCTCTTATGCGATGGCCAAGACGATCGCCGAGACGGCGATCGCCAGCTGCAAGGCCAAAGGGTACGCAGTCTCGGCGGTCGTGGTCGACCGCGCCGGCGAGGTCATGGTCGCGATGCGCGCCGACAATGCCGGGCCGCACACGATGGAGAATGCGCGGCGCAAAGCCTATACCGCGCGCAGCTTCCGCACTTCGACCACCGCTTACGCCAAACGCTTCGCCGACAACGACCCGGTGGTGCGGCAGCAGGTGACCTTGCCCAACGTCATCGCCATCCCCGGCGGGTTGCCGGTCAAGCTCGGCGACGAAGTCATCGCCGGGGTCGGGGTCTCCGGTTCGCCCGGTGCCGACGAGCCGTGCGTCCAGGATGGCATCGACAAGGTCGCCGATCAGCTGAAATGATCCGATCCGGCAGCGGGCTCAGAAGCCGAAAAGGAGACGAGGAATGAAAGAGGGCTTTCGCATCTACGATACCGACACGCATATCGACCCGGGGGCCGATGTGCTAGAGAAATACGTCGACCCAGGCTTTCGCCCGCGCCTCGACGATCTGGCGCCCTATCGCCGCGCGATCAAATCGCGCAGCGCCGATGGCGCCATCCGCCATACCTACAGTTTTGCCCACAAGGCCTATGAGCGTACTCTGGGCGAGGCCGAGACGCGCCCCGGATCGGCCGACGGCCGGGTGTGGCGCGGCGAAAGGCGGCCGAGCCCCGGCGTGGTCGACGATCGGTCCGACAACCGCGTTCTGGACATGGATGCCGAAGGCTCTGACGTGCATTTCCTCGTCCCCTCGGTGTGGACGAGTGTCGTCGGGCTGCCCGACGTGTCACTCGAAATCGGGCTGATCCGCGCCTACCACCGCTTTATGCACGAGTTTTGCGGGCCGTTTCCGGACCGGCTCAAGGGGCCGATCGTCGCCTCGACTCGCGATATCGGCGAGGCCGTGCGTGAGATCCGCGAATGGGGCAACTCGAAATGGGCGGTCGCGGTGCAGCCTCTGCTCGACAACGACCGCCCGGTCGATCACCCCGATCTCGAACCGATCTGGCGCGCCGCGGAGGAGCATGATCTGGCGATCGTGCATCACAGCTTTACCTGGTCGCCGCCCTATTTCCCCGGCTACGAGGATATGTGGGACAATGTCTACCTAGCGCGGCTCTGCTCCCATCCCTGGGGAGCGATGCGCTTTATGGCCGGTTTTCTCGCGGGCGGCATCTTGGACCGTTATCCTGCTCTGCGCCTCTGCGTGCTCGAATGCGGCTTCGGCTGGCTGCCGTTTTGGGTGCGGCGCATGGACGAGCAGGTCAGCTACGTCGGCCGCACGGCCGAGCTCAAGCACCTGCCGAGCGAGCATTTCGCGGCCGGTCGGGTGTTCTGCAACATCGAGGCTCACGAGCACGAGCCGATGTTCAACATGGTCACCGGGGCGCTCGGTGACGGGGTGCTGATGTTTGGCTCGGACTACCCGCACTACGAGTCCTGGTTCCCGCATTCGATCGACAAGATCCTCGAATGGCAGAGCCTCGGGCAGGAGGTTCGCCGCAAGCTCTTCTGGGAGAATGCGACGCGCTGCTTCAAGCAGACCTAGAGTACGGCAATCGCCTCGATCTCGATAAGGAACTCGGGCTGCGCCAATGCGCTGACCGCGACCAAGGTGCTCGCCGGCATCTTCTTGTTCTTGCCGAAGAATTCCTCGCGGATCGGCCCGTAATCGGCGCGGTGGCGGATGTCGGTCAAGTAGGTGTTGACCTTGACGATGTTGGCCATCGTGCCGCCGCCGGCCTCAACCTGCGCCTTTACCGCCTGCAGGGCGGCGCGGGCCTGGGCCTTGAAGTCGCCAGGATGAGCGACACCGCCATTGTCGTCATAGGCCACCTGGCCCGATAGGTAGAGGATCGTTTCGCCGCCGGTCACTTTGACGGCCTGTGAATAGGTCGGCGGATCGAAGACCTCGCGGGCGGCGTATTGCTCGGTTTTGGCCATGGGATTGGGTTCCTCGCTATATGACTTGTGGGATCAGCTTAGCCCAGCGGTCGAGCACGGGCAGGATTTCGTCTGCCTTCGCCGGCGGCAGGCGGACATTCATCCGTGCGACGCCAAGATCGTGGTTGCGTTTCAGGAGGTCGAGATCCTCGGGCGCCCCGCCCAGCGTCACCGACAAGGACATTGGATCGCGGCCGGCCTCCTCGGCCATTTGGCGCCAGCGCGGCATGAACTCTTCCGGGCTGCCGGAACCCGCGCTCGGCGCCGCCGGTAATATCCCGTCGCCGTAGCGGAGCGCGCGCCGCGCCGCGAGGCGGAAGGCGCCGCCGACGATGATGGGCGGATGTGGCTTCCGCACCGGCTTGGGCCAAGTCTTCATCGGCGGGAAATCGACGATCTGGCCGTGGTATTCGGCAATGTCCTTGGTCCAGATCTCCTTCATTGCCTCGATCTGCTCGCGCATCTTAAGGGTGCGGCTCTCGTAGTTCGTGCCGTGATCTTCCATCTCTTCGGCGTTCCAGCCGCAGCCGATACCGAATAGAAAGCGGCCCTTCGACACCTGATCCAGCGAAGCGATGCTCTTCGCGGTCTGGATCGTGTCGCGCTGGATCACAAGGCAGACGGCTGTGCCCAGCTTGAGGCGCTTGGTGACCGCCGCCGCCGCGCTCAGCGTAACGAAGGGGTCCATTACGTCATAGTACTCCTTGGTCAGCGCCGCCTCGCCCTGCGGGTGGGTAAACCGGCGGGTGATCGGGATGTGCGAGTGCTCGGCTACCCACAGCGACTCGAAACCGCGCTCCTCGAGCGCCGCCCCGAGCTCGGTGGAGGAGATCGAGTATTCGGTGAAGAAGATCGAAGCGCCGATGTCCATGGAAATGACCCCCTTATTTCGCGGTGCCTTCTCGGTCGATCTCATCGGCCGTGGCGCGAGCCCGGACGGCCGCCTCACGCGCCATCTCGGCGCAGAGGCCGGTATAGGCGGTCGGATCGAGCAGCCTCTCGATCGCTTGCTTGTCGAGATGCGCGGTAGCTCGCGGATCTTCCGCCAGAACCGCGCCGAACGAGCGGCCCTCGACGAACGCCGCCTGGGCGGCGTCGTAGACGACGTCGTGCGCATGCTGCCGGCCGATCGCCGTGCCAAGATCGAGCATGACGGCCTCAGCCATAATCAGGCCGCCACCGAGATCTAGGTTCCGGCGCATTCGGTCTGGGTCGAGCCGCAGCCCCTTCAGGACCTCGACAAGGCGGCTGAGCATATCGCCCGCGGCAATGCAGGCCCGCGCTTCGGCTGCCTCCATGATCAGGCTCGTCGTGCGGTCGGCCTCGTGCTCGGTCTGCATCGCCTCCAAGCCCAGCGGCACGGCGGCGCGGACCTCGGCCGCGGCGGCGATGATGTCCTGACAGAGCTTTGGGTTGCGCTTCTGCGGCATTGTCGAGCTGCCGACCGTGCCCGGCGGCACCGGCTCCTCGACCTCGGCGTACTCGGTCTTCATCAAGGTGTAGATCTCGCGCGCGATCTTGCCGCAGGTCGAGGCCACGAGGCCCAGAAGACAGAGGTTCTCGGCGAGATGATCGCCGATCGTCCGCGCCGGCACCGTCATCGGCAGCATTCCGAGCGCTCTGCCGATGCCGGCCTGCACCGCCGGCCCTTGCGCGCCGAGCGAGGCAAAGGTGCCAGCGCCGCCGCCTAGCATCGCGACAAAGAGGCGCGGTGCCGTCTGCCGAAAGCGCTCGACGTGGCGGATCATTTCGTCGATCCACCCCGCGGGCTTGTAGCCGAAGGTTGCAGGAACGGCGTGCTGGCCATGCGTGCGGCCGGCGATCGGCATTTCGGCGCCCCGCTCGGCGAGATCGGCCATTGCGACAAGCGCTTCAGCGATCAGCTGGAGGAAGATGCGGTGGGCCCGGCGCAGCACCAGAAGGTCGCCCGTCTGGGTAATGTTCTGCGTGGTCGCGCCCCAATGCACCCACCCGCCATGCGGCTCGCCGACAATCCGGCTGAGTTCCCAAACCAACGGCACGATGGTGTGCCCCGTGCGCGCGAAGCCCTCGTCGATTCGTACCCGGTCCAAGAGCTCCAGACGAGCTGCGCGCGCGATCGCCTCGGCCGCAGGTTGCGGGATGATGCCGAGTTCGGCCTGAGCCTTGGCCAGCGCCGCCTCGACGTCGAGCCAGGCCTGCCAGCGGTTTTCGAGCCGGTAGAGCGCGCGAATGCCGGGGTCCGACACGCGAGCGGCGGTCGGGAGTTCATCGCTCATGCCGCTTTCCTCCGCGAATTCTTGTCGGACATCACCAAAACTCGGCGGGAGGTATACGGCGCTGGATCCCATGGCAAGGGGTTCGCGCGCGGTCGCGCGGTCAGTCAGGTCAACCGAACAAGTCGCCAGGTGTGCCAATCCACTTCTTTATGACTGAGATCGGACGCTTTTTTGACGCGGATGCCGATAATTAACCATACACGATATGAGCCCGTGTCGGCAATGGACGGCCTCGATGATAATCCGCAACTTAGCCATAGCCGTCGCGAACACGAGGATTACCTCAGCTACTGTCGAGTGGGAAGATCGCCCCTTCCCCGATCAGGTGCTCTCATTCGAAGTCGACCACGGCGAGATGGCCAAAACGGGCGAGTTTGATGAGCCCTGTGCGGACGCGTTGCTCGCGGGATGCTTTCCGCTCGCTGCATTACACGGGGAAGCGAGGGTAAGAATCGACGGGCATCCATGTCCGATGCTGGCCGAGGGGCTGCGCACGGCTCATGCCTGGTGGACAAGCTGGGGCGGATTGCCTCCCCACGCCCCGGTAATCGAAAGCCTCTCAGGCAGAAGGGCCGTTGGTCTTACGACACCACGACGCGCCGTCGCCTGCTTATCGGGCGGCGTCGACGGGCTCCATATGTTGCTGCGCAACCGCCAACTCTACCGGCCGAATGACCCCGCCTATATTAGCGAGGCACTCTTCGTCCACGGCTTTGATATTGGAAAGCGGCCACGCCGGCCTGAGAGCGAGCATTTTCGAATGGCGCTCGCGCTCCTCGAGCCAGTGGCGGCGGAAACCGGGTTGCGGCTTATTCAATGCCGGACCAACTTGCGTCATCTGCCATCAAAACCGGGCTTTTGGGCCAATCGGCACAACGGTGCAGCCCTAGCCGCTGTCGGTCATGCAGCGACGCTCGGCCCAGCGTTTCTCTTCATCGGCGGTACGTACCACGTATCCGATCCTGTACCGGTCGGATCTCATCCCGCCGTCGACGGCCTGTTTTCAAGCCAGCGCGTAACAGTGATCCACGACGGCTCGCGGTTTTCTCGCCTGGAGAAGGTGCGCGAGCTAGCTCAATGGCCAACAGCGCTCGCAGCTTTGCGCGTCTGCCCCGGTAACATGGGTAATCGACCCAATTGCGGGCGCTGCGAGAAGTGCTTGCGGACCCGCCTCGAACTGTTGGCCTCCGGTGTGGAGGAGACGAGGGCGTTCGGTCCAAGCCTCACCCCAGTGGAGCTGTGGGATCAGGCCGTCCCTCAGCCGGTTGGTGACCGTGCAATCCGATACAAAGACCTACTCGGGCCCTTGCGGGCGCAAGGCCTAAGTGCACTGTGTCGAGTACTCGAAGAAAGAATTGATGCCTACCACGAGGGAGTCGCCCAGGGTGCCCGGTGGTCGGGCATCTAACGGGGGACAACTGTTCGGCCAGCTCCTGAACCAATACAGAATTGGATTCCGATCGCAACTGATGCTGCCGGGCCGTAGGAGTTTCTCACGAAAACTCCCATTGTATCGCGTTGATCGTTCTTTCTGATTCACCAGTCACTTTACAGCGGTTGATCGCTCGCAAAAAAAATCCCGCGCAATCGCGTCAAAATCTAATCAAATCTTTCGGACGGGACGAGTTTCTGACGACGGAGTGGACAGTGCGTTGATGGAATCATGGTTAAAACGGCACCGGCAAGTGGCAATGGTAATCCACGCACACTGACAACCAAGGCCGCACTCCAACGTTCCCAGAGGAGAGGGAAGATGTTCCTTTTGGTCAAGCGCTTCTGCCGGGAAGAAAGCGGGGCATCCGCTACTGAATACGCGATGCTTATTGTCTTTATCGCGCTTGCGATTGCCGTAGGCGCGCAGGCGCTTGGTGGTGGGCTCAGCAATCTTTTAAATAATATAGCCACCACCGTCACTGGCGTCACCATTCCTAGCCCGTAAGCGGGCAAAACCGCGGGTCCCCGAGGCGATCTCCGGCACTCAAACGGCCGCCTCAGGGTGACTCTGACAGCGGATGAAACAGTGCAGACGATAGTCGTGGCTGTCGCAATAGGTATGCTCCTCATCATCGTCTATAGCGATATTCGGACGCGCCGCATCCCAAATACGCTCGCGGCCGTCATCGCCATACTTGGATTGGCACGAATGGCTCTGGCCGATGAACGGATTGCGGCAGTTCATACTCTGATGGCAAGCGCAACAGTGCTCGCGGTCGCCTTCCTACTCTTCTGGCGCGGTGTATTTGGCGGCGGCGACGCGAAGCTCATAGGCGCGATGGCACTTCTGGTGGGCTTCGGCAACCTGTTCGACTTTCTCTTGTTGATGAGCGTCTGCGGCTGTTTCGTTGCACTTGTAGTCCTGGCGCGTGACAGATTTCACCCGCACGGCAGTCACATCTCACAGCAGATGATAAGGCCGTCACCGATGCATTGCGCGGGCCACGGGGAGCCGCTACGGCCGACCGTCCCCTATGGGGTCGCGATTGCAGGTGCCGGCATTGTCATCCTGATCCTGAAACCTGTCTTGTGAACGATGCACGGTGAGGTGATTGCCATGCCGGCCAAAACGATACTGACGCTTCTCTTTCTGATCTCGCTTGGCGTGATCGTCATCGTCTCCGTGCACGCATTACCCCAACGGGTCAAGGCCGAAACTGCTCGGAGGGACGAGATCCTGGTCGCGACGGTACCGCTTCCCGCCGGCACGCTGTTGCGGGCAAAAGATGTCGGATGGTCCACAACAAACAGTCCTGAGCCCGGCCAGATCCTCCGCGCTGGTGGCGCGCTCGGCAACGTCGGTGCCGAGATAGATAAACAGGTCCGAACAGAGGTTTACGGCGCAGCGTTACGTATCGACCTCGCGAGCGGGGAGCCAATCAGGCACGACGGAATTGTCAAGCCGGGCGATCGGGAGTTTCTTCAGGTCGTGCTCTCCCCCGGAGCTCGGGCGATCTCGATTCCAGTGGCCACCGGGGGAGCGAGCACCGGGCTCTTATACCCGGGCGATCGCGTCGACGTCGTCCTAACGCAGACCTTCAAGAACGACTTGCCGTTAGCCCGCCGTTCCGTCAGCGAGACCGTCGTTCAAAGCCTACGGGTGCTGGCGATCGACGCCGCCGACGCCAAGCCTACCGGGGCGAGCAGCAGCTTTGGCCGAACAGTGACACTGGAGGTCACTTCCGAACAAGCGGAAAAGATCAATGTGGCTGCTGAGCTGGGTAAGCTGTCATTGACGTTGCGCAGTATTAGCACCGCGAATGGCGCGACTTTCTCGCTCGTGTTAGCCAAAGCAGCAAGTGTCAGCTCGACCTGGGCGGGTGACGTTTCACCTGCGCTTGCTGGCGCGGCGCACCTGAATAAAGCGACGACTGCCGAGCGACCGACAGTGGAGGTAATTCGCGGCAGCAAATCCGCAGCGGTAAAGCCCTAGTGGCCGCTGACTGCCGATGCAAAATCGGATACCAGAGTGGGGCTGATCATGACGACCGGATCTGAGACGCCAGTAGGTAAAGGGGGGCGCTCGGGTCTGATGCTCGTAACCGAGAGGCAGGCCAAGCCGCTCCCGCCGTTTGCCAATGCGGTTGTACTCGTCGAACTGAAGGAACGGATCCGGGCGGTATTGATGACCAGGATCGACCCGGCAGTGGCTGGTCGCATCCCGCGCGCTCGCCTGCGCGGTGAGGTCGCGCAGCTGGTTAGCGAGATCGCGACAGAGGATCGGGTGCAACTCAACAAGCTTGAGGAAGCCGCGCTCGCCGCGGACCTCAGCGACGACATGATCGGGCTGGGGCCGCTCGAGCCGTTTCTCGATGACGACGAGATCACCGACATCCTGGCGAATGGGCCTTTCGACGTCTATGTCGAACGCCGCGGCAAGCTCGAAAAAACCACCGCCCGATTTCGCGATGCCATTCACCTCGTCAACATCGCACAGCGCATCGCCAGCGCGATCGGCCGGCGCATCGACGAGGCGAGCCCAATGGTCGACGCACGGCTCGCTGACGGGAGCCGGGTCAACATCGTTCTGCCACCGCTCGTGCTCAACGGCGGCACCATCTCGATCCGCAAATTCCCGAGGGAGCCTCTCACCCTCGAAACGATGGTGAAGCAGGACAATCTTTCGCCCGAAATGGCAAGGGTGCTACAGATCGCAGCACGCTCCCGACTCAATATTTTGATTTCGGGCGGGACCGGTTCCGGCAAGACGACATTGCTAAACGCGGTCTCGCAATACATCGATCGCAACGAACGGGTGATCACGATCGAGGACGCGGTTGAGCTACGCCTGCAGCAGGCGCACGTCGTCCAAATGGAGACGCGCCCCCCCAATATCGAGGGCGTCGGTCATGTCCCGCAGCGCGAGCTTGTCCGCAATGCTCTGCGCATGCGGCCCGACCGCATCATCGTCGGCGAGGTGCGCGGGCCCGAGGCCTTCGACATGCTGCAGGCGATGAACACCGGGCATGACGGCTCAATGTCGACGATTCACGCCAATTCGCCGCGTGACGCGCTCTATCGGCTCGAGAATATGGTGATGATGGCCAACCTCAGCATACCGTTGCGGGCGATCCGCATGCATGTCGCCAGCGCGCTCAACCTCATCGTGCATATCGAGCGCATGCGCGACGGCATCCGCCGCGTCCAGAGCATCACTGAGATTGCCGGAATGGAGGGCGACATTACCACCACCCGCGAGCTGTTCGCCTTCCATGATCGGGGCGAGCGGAAGGACGGCACGATCGACGGCGAGTTCTTGTCGACTCGGATGCGGCCGGATTTTGTCGAACGCGCCGCACGCTACGGGTTCAGCCGCAGTTTGCTGGCTGCGCTCGACATCGGAGTTGCCTGAAATTGTACGAGCAGATCTTCCTTGCCGCCCTTGGCTCAACGCTTTTGCTTGGCGCGGCGCTCTTTTGGGTGGTGCTGCGCGCCGAGCGCCGCAAGGCAATTCTCGAACCGCGATTGAGGGCGATCGTGGGGCGGGGGTCTAAGCCGCGCCAAGCTGTCGTGTCGTTACGCAGACCGCGGCCGCGCCGCAACACGCTACCCCAGGTGCCGCTGGCGCGGCTCGATGCCGCGCTGGCAGCGACTGGTGGCCGGATCGGGCTGGCTCACCTGATCGTCGCTGGAAGCCTCGCGGCCGCGATAGTGGTTTGCACGGCTGGCGTCATGCAAACTCCCGCGGGTCTCTCGATGGCTATGGCCGGCGCAGCTGCGCTGTATGCTCCCTGCCTCCTGGTGCAATTCGCACAACGTCGAAACCAACGCCAGTTCCTCGACTCTTTCCCGGACGCGCTTGATCTCATAGTCCGCGCAGTCAGAGCCGGCTTGCCGATCCTCGAGGCGATCGAGGTCGCAGCGAATGATGTTCGCGGTGCTGTTAGCACCGAGTTCGGACGGATGCTGGGTGAGGTCCGCATTGGCGTTGAGCTGGAGGACGCGTTGCAGCAAGCCGGCGAGCGCATTCGCGTGCCCGACTTTCGTTTCTTCGTCGCCAGTCTTCTCATACAGCGGCAGACAGGCGGCGGCATTGCCGAGGCACTTTCCAATCTCAGCGCCATTATTCGGCAGCGCAGAGCCGTGCGCATGAAGGCCCGCGCCCTTACTGCCGAGACTACGGCATCGACCGGAATCGTGGCGACGATGCCCTTTGTGGCGGCGATCGGGTTGTTCGTCATCAACCCGGAGGTGATGTCGGTCCTACTCGTCGACCCTCGTGGTCGTTTCATGTTGGGAATCGCGGTGGTTAGCCTGCTTCTGGGACTCGCTGTGATGAAGGCGATGATCAGCAGGAGCCTGCGCTAGCGATGTTCGGCGTTCTGGACATCACACCGCCGGGAGCCCTAACCGAGACCTATCTCACCTTACACCTCGGCGAGATAAACTTCAGACCGCTCGATACGAGTATCGTTGTCCTGGCGCTTGCCGCAGCCCTCGTCTCAGCACTCAACCTCTGGCGGATCGGAGCGCGCGAGGATCGACAAACGCGGCTCTTGGGAGCGCTGCAGAGAAGCCTGCGTCATGACAGGGAAGCGGTACGGATTGCGCGCGCGCCTTGGTACCAGAGACTTGGCGCCAAGATAGCGGCAACAAGGATTATCGGTACCGCCAAGCAGGAGAGGCTGCTATCCGCGCTTGGCGCAGCAGGCGTCGGAGGACACGGCCATCTTTCCACCTTGATCACGGCCAAGTTCTGTACCGGAATGGCCCTCGCACCGTTCTGCTGGTTGCTGCTCGAGTGGGGCCAGTTGTTCGTCGCAACACCCGCAACAAGATTTATCATTCTGGCCGGCGCGGGTCTTATCGGCTGGCATTGCCCTGAAGTCATCCTCTCCAGACTCGCCACACGGCGGCGAACCCGCCTCGAAACGGGCATGCCCGATGCACTCGATCTCCTTGTCATCTGTACTCAGTCCGGCCTCAGCCTCGATCACGCAATCGATCAAGTGGGTCAATTTCTGCGGCCCTGCAACACCGAAGTCGCCAAAGAATTTGCCGCGACGGCAGCCGAGATGCGGGTCTTGCCAGTTCGCAGTCAGGCCCTGGAAAACCTGGCTGGGCGGACGGGCATCGCTAGCCTACGGGGCATGGTCGTGACCCTAAACCAGTCGATCAAGTTCGGTACCTCTCTCACGGAATCGCTGAAGGTTCTCGCCGCGGAGATGCGCTCCGACCGTATCGCCAGCTTCGAGAAGCGTGCCGCTCGGCTGCCTGTAATGTTGACGCTGCCGCTGATGATCTTCGTCCTCCCTTCGTTGATGGTAGTTATCGCAACGCCCCTGGTGTTGCGCACGTTGGACATGCTGGGACAGGCTCCCTGAGCGGTTCGTCCAATGCTCGATAAGATTCTTCGGTCTTTGCGCGACAACCGGGGCGCTGCGGCGACCATCGTAGCCGTTGCCCTCCCCGTGCTGATCGGTTTTGAGACGCTCGGCGTTGAGACCGGGCTATGGTACATGATCAAACGCCAGAGTCAGTCGGCAGCCGATGCCGCCGCCGTCGCGGCAGTGCACGAAATCATCGCCGGCAGGACGGATGTCGCCGGCGAACTGACCCTTGCGGCCAATTCGGCGGCTGCACAGAATGGCTATACGGGAACCGCTCCCGAGCTCGTCTATCCCTACAACGACGCCATCGTGGCCAATGGAGTCGCGGTGGCCTTGCAGCGATCGCAGAAGGTATTCGGATCAAGCTTCCTGCCCGACGTCACAATAGCGAGCAGAGCCGTCGCGGTGCTCCGCGTGCTCGACGACGTATGCGTACTAGCGTTGTCCAGTACGGGTGCGGGGGTAGAGGTCGACAGTGCCTCCCACCTCCAGGCGCCCGGGTGCGCCGTCGCGGCAAATTCGACAAGTCAAAACGCCATCAACATCCGCAATCACAGCGGAGCGTTGATTGCCGCAACCCTCGCTACGCCGGGCGAGATCTCCTTGCAGGGCAGCCCGATCGATCCGGCAGCGCCGCCATCGGCGTTCGGCCCGACACCGCGCATGCTGATCGGCGCGACCAGTATCCCCGACCCTTACGCCAACATGTCGGCGCACGCATTTCTCAGCAGCCAAATCCCCGCAACCGATGCCGCCATCAATTCCTTGCTGACGGGTGCTATGACCCTCATTCCCGGGCATTACAGCGGGGGGATTTCGGTCGGGACAAACGCCAGTGTCGATCTGCGGCCAGGGGTATATTATGTGACCGAGGGTGACTTCTCGATCGCCGCTGGCGCCACGGTTACGTGCACTACGTGCGGCGCCAGTGGCGTCACGATTGTCCTCACGAGCGCCACCGCCGGCCCCGGCTCGATCGGGAGTGTTCGGATTGCGAAGGGGGCTACGGTAACCTTGCGCGCTCCCAATTCCGGAACATTTTCAGGTCTGCTTTTTATCCAAGACCAGCTGGCGACGTCCAACGGCGGAGCTACCCCGGACAGTGTCTTGGCCGGAGGTTCCAGCATGAACCTTACCGGCCTCCTCTATTTCCCGACGACGGAGGTTCGGTTCGAAGGCAATCCGGGTGCAACTTGCACACTGCTGATCGCAAGCCGGGTCGTCATTGACGGGGCCGCCGGCTTCGCGGCATCGGGTTGCGTGGGCGCAGGGCTCAGCAGCGTCCCGCCCATCTACACTGCCGCCCTCGTCGAATGAGATCGTCGTGAGACGCGATCAAGAGAGCGGGCGACGACCACGTCTCTGGGGGCTGTACTCAACTGGTTGCCGCGGCAGCGCTGCCGTGGAGTTCGCGATAATCGCGCCGATTCTCATCCTCATAATCACCGGTATTGCCGACTTTGGATCGCTCGTCAGGCAGTCTGCTGCATTGGCCGGCGCGACCCGCATCGGCGCCGAATATGCGAGATTTCATCCGGCCGATTTGACCGGCATCAAGAATGCTATGCAAAACTCGATGAGCTTCAGTCCCCCACTCTCTTTTCCGGACACCTTTCCCTGGAATTGCGAATGCAATGACGGGACGGCTATCGCCTGCAGCAGGTCGTGCGCAACGGTCGGCCGTCCTGGCCCCAACCACGTCTCCATGCGCATCACTGCATTTCAGGCCGTGGCCCTCCTGGTATCTTGGCCGGTGGTTCCGAATTCAGTGAGTTCTACGACCGAGATACGCTTACAGTGATCGCCGCCCGACGGCTGCGATATTTCACCGATCAGGGTTCCGTGACCGTCGAGACCAGCATTATCCTCTCGGCACTGTTGTTGATGATTGTCGGCAGCATCGAATTCGGGCGCGCCGTGTGGACCGAGAACACGATGCTGCTCGCTGTCCAGGAGGCAGGCCGCTTCGCAATGATCAGCGATGCTGCGCTACCCCTCAGCTGTGGCGCCCAGAGCCCGGCTGCATCGTGTCCGACACCCTCGGACACGCCGCTCGCCAATTGCGTGGCAGCGCTCGCCCAGCGGGTTCTATCGGCCTATCGGGTGGCGAATGTCGCAATATCAGTCAAGGAGGACCAGACATCCTCCCCCGCTACAATAACCGTATGCACCAGCCATACCTTCGATTTCGCTGCACCTACGCTGTTGCCCTACGGCCCTCTCGGCCTGAAAAGCCAGGTGACCGTGCCGCTAATGGGGCATCTCTGACGAGCCCGAAGGCGGCACGTCAAAGGCACGCCAGATTGCCGGATACGATCAATACATAATAGGACACGGCACAGGCGATCGGCCATGGGCGCCGGATATGTAACACCACAGCGGCGGCGAGCCCAGCGGCGGCGATTTTTGGTATCCACCAGGACGGCCCCAAATATGCCTGGGCGAATTCCATCAGCGGATTGAGCTCCCAATTGCCCGGTACCGCCAATGCGTAATTGGTCGTGACAACGTCGGCAACCTGAAGGGCGATAAAGAGGATCAATAGTGCCCAGTTGAGTGGTGGAAGCCGCCCGCCGCGCGCATCGGCAACTACCGTGACCAAACGCACGTGAGAGCGCCCACGCGCGGAATTCCAGGCTTTTTCCGACGACATCGGCCGCTCCGAACCGGGGGATCCCGATCGGAGGCTATCGTCCCAACCGCGAATAAACAGTAAAGTACGGTGTCGGGTTGCCGCTAGATCAGTTTATGGATCAATCGATCCGAAGCTCCTGCCTTAGAACGAGAGACGCAACCGCCGGGCCAGGGTCAGGAGGCACCGGAAAAGACCTCCCTGCCCGCCGCGCTGAGCTTCTAACGCGCAGCAGCCGCCTCAACCCGGGACCGCCAAGACCCGAGAGTCGAGCGTACCTAGGTCAGCGTGAGGAGCCGACGCAAACAATGTCTCTGCGATTCGCCTGCGCAATTCGGCAACCTTGAACGGCTTGGCCAACAGCGGGACCCCGCTCGCGACCCCCGCGTGCAGGATTTCTGCGTGCCCTGAGATTAGCAAGGCTTTCAACCCCTCGTGGCACGCCAGCGCGCGATCGATGACAGCTAAGCCGTTCATATCGGGCATCGCATAATCGACAACCAGGAGGTCTATGGGCTGCTCCCTTTCCAGGATCTCGAACGCGTGCGCCGGACTCTCAGCCTCCCAGACCGCATAACCGCTGTCGCGCAAAGACGAACCGACCACTGTCCGTACATCCGTGTCGTCATCGCACACGAGGATCCGCGCTGAACCAGGCTGCGTGCCGCAATGATCTGGTTTCCATTCGGTGTAGTTGATTGCCTCCCCTGTGGCACGCGGCAACAACAGATCGACCTTGGTGCCTTTTCCGAGGGAACTGGTGATCCGGACCGACCCACCCGACTGGGCGGCAAAGCCGTGCACAATCGATAATCCCAAGCCAGAGCCTCGACCGGCTTCCTTGGTTGTAAAAAACGGCTCGAATACGCGCGCCAAAGTTTCGGGGTTCATTCCGGTTCCCGTATCCGAAACGGAGATGATTACGTATTCGCCGGGTTCCACATCCGATGGCGAGCCGTCGCCATTATCTTGCGTACAAGCGAGATCAACCCGCAAGACACCACCCTCCGGCATGGCATCACGCGCGTTCAACGCCAAATTCAGAATTGCCAGTTCCAATTGGTTTGGGTCCACCCAGGCCGGAGGCAAACCGGGCTCGCTGTGAACAGCTAACCGGATATCCGTCCCGATCGTTCGTCGCAGCATCTTTGCGACGCTGTCAACCACGGCGGCGGGGTCAACAGGCATCGGCTCCAGGCGCTGGCGACGGGCAAAAGCAAGGAGATGCCTTGTCAGCGTGGCGCCGCGGTCTGCTGCCCGAAGCCCGGCCTGCAGCAACGCGGCGGCTCCGCGATCGTCGCAAATCCTTGCTTCCGCCATTTCGAGGTGACCGATGACCGCCGTCAACAGGTTGTTGAAGTCATGAGCGATCCCGCCCGTCAGTTGGCCAATGGCTTCCATCTTGTGGGCTTGCCGCAGCTGATCCTCAACGGCTCTGCGCTGCACCATTTCCAGTTCCAGCCGGGAATTGGCTGCAGTAAGTTCCCTGGTGCGCTCGGTCAAGTCGAGATTGAGGTGCAAACTCGTCGCGAAGCCGCGAGCGGAGTTGTACGCCGCGAGCGTTATCGTCACCCCGAACACCACCATCATGTCGCCATGGATCGACCAACCGTCCCAGAAAAATCGCCCCGCCATTGGCAACACGGCGGGAAAGACATAAGCTACAAATGCCGGGAAATAATAAGAGAAAGAAATCAATGAAGCGACGCACATGCCGCCGATAACGAAGGCGACAAACGTCTGCTCGATAAGATTGCCGGGCAGAAGAACGGCGCTTCCTATGCCCCAAATTGCTCCTGATAATCCCGATCCTGCGATTGCCAAAATGGCCCATTTCGCTGTCGCACCGCCAGACCGACAGCGCGAGCAGTATTGTCTCCAGCCGACTAACCGGAGCGCCGTCAACGCCACTGTCAGCACCAGAAAGATCAGCCACGGCGTTTCGCCCGAATATAAAGCCAGCACAACTGCGACCAGTGTGGAATTGACTAAATTGACGGTCAATACCATAGGCGTCTGATTATACAGGCGTTCCACTTGAGACGCGTAAATTACGCTATTAGTTATGTTCAGCGTCACGACGTCTCTGATTGTCCCTTTCGAACCCATGTTGCTCGACGTCCAGTCTGAGGCTCGCCGGTCAGTAGGCTCCTGCCCCGGTTCAGCAGCAGCACATCACGCGGCGCAGCAGCATGCCTGATCTTAACGGTTCTCTGTCAGTGGGCCGTCAATTTCATGTCGCAAGAGATGTCAAAAAGGCGGCGATTATTTGAATCGGATTTTAAATAAACGACACGCCACCCTGGCTCCTATGGGATCGACGTGTCGCGGGGCGAAGCATTCTTTTACGGCAAAAATATGGCGCGACCCGCGATTTTTACGACAAACTGAGTGGCTATGACGTATTTCCGCCTTTTTTATGGTTTACAAACGCAAATCGATACACTACGAATTAGCGGCAGGAGCCTCGATGCTTACAAAGCGGAAGCCGTCGTGCCCAGCCGATTTCGAATATTGCCCAATCTTCGCGGCACGAACTGCCAGTTGGCTGACGGTCGTGCGAGGAGAACCTCTGCAAAGAAACACTCGGAGATGGAGAGCATTCGCCAATGACCGGATTCGTCCGCCAAGAATTCCCTACCTAATGTATGCCTTAAGCAGCATCTTCTTGATTTTGTCCTAGGATAATCGTGATGGGGTTATCAATTGGGCTATTGGGGCCGTTGGTAATCGAGAGCGAGGAGAGCGGGCTGGGGAAAATCCCTAAAAAGGCCCGGGCATTGTTGGCGTTTCTGGCGGCGCAAGGGGGGCAACCGGTAAGTCGGGAGCGGTTGGCCGATCTGCTATGGCCGTATCAGGGTTCCGAGCAAGCGCGTCACAGCCTTCGCAACTGCCTTCTGGAACTGCGCAAGGCGCTCAGGCCGGAGGCGGCGCAACATCTGGTCTGCGATTTCGCCCATTGCCGACTCCGCGATGTCGCGGTCGATCTCGACCGCTTCGAGCGGTTAGGACGGGAGCCGCAGAGGTGCGAGCTACAAGCTGCCGCCGATTTGTATCGCGGCGAATTCCTGGCCGATTTTCACATAGATTCGGAACCCTTTCAGGAATGGCTGGCGGCCGAACGCGACCGCGCGCTAGCCCTGGTCTGCGACGTTCTTCAACGGCTGACTGCAACCGCCGAGCCCGACGAGAGCGAGGCCGCCATCCAGTCCGGGCGCCGGTTGGTGATACTCGACTCGCTCTCCGAATACGGCCAACGTGCCCTAATGCGCGCTTATGCCCGCGCCGGACGGCGCGGCGAGGCGTTGCGCCAATATCGGAGCTGCGCGGAGATCCTCAAGCGCGAGCTCGGGGTGGCGCCCGACGCCGAGACCCAGGCCCTGGCCGCCGAGATTGCTCGTCCGTGCGGTTCAGAGGAATCCCACGGGGCCGCCCGCGGCGGCCCGGCGTACGCTCCTGCAGACACAGCTGGCTCGCGCGAGCGGCCACCGCACCCGATCATCGCATCACCGGCGGCGCCGGGCCCCGGAACCACGCAGCTGGCCTGGCCGTGCGTATTGTCGAATATCGCTGTGGCCGTGGCGCCATTGCGCAACCTCACCGGCGATCCCGATCAGGAATATCTGGTCGAGGCCTTCACCGACGACCTCGTAACCGACCTCTTGCGACACAGCCGCGGGCTTTCGCTCAAGCCCACCGCTGATGCGCGCGGCGTCTTGGGCGGTCCGCTACGTGAGCCCGAGAACGGCCTCGAATTCGTCGTCACCGGCAGCGCCCAGCGCAGCACACCCGGCTTGTTGCGGGTTAACATGCGCATCACCGACGCGACGACGACCGAGTATCTCTGGGCGGGTCGCCATGAGTTCCGTCCGGAAGAGCTGGCTCCGATCCAGACCAAGATCACCCGTCGCATTTCGCGCGAGCTGCACGTCCTGGCTCTACAGGAGGCAAGCCGCCGCGCCGCCGTCACTACCGGGGCCGAACTCGGCCTCAATGAGTGCCTGACGCGCGCCAAATCGGCCCTCAGCGGCGCCTATCGCGCCGAGCATACGGCCGAGGGGCAACGCTGGTTTCTCGCCGCTTTGGCCCGGGACCCGCGCAATGCCGAGGCGCTGGTCGGCTTGGCGCGCACCTGCCAGCAACTGGTGAGCAACCCCTGGTGGGGAGATCCGCGGGCCGCCGCCGCCGCCGCCGACCTCGGCCGAGAGGCGGTGGCGATTGCGTTGGCCGTGGCGCCCGGTCATGCGTTAGCCAAGTGCATCCAGGGCATGCTGTATTCCGCCGCAGGACAGCTCGAGGAAGCTGCACGTGCCCTTGACCACGCGCTGGCCATGGATCAGGGCCTCAGCGCCGCTCACGGCTTTGCCGGCTACAACGCCGCCCTGTTGGGCCGCGCCAGCGAAACCTTGCCAGCGATCGAGCGGGCCATGGCGCTCGACCCGACCGAACGCCGCCGTAGCATCTGGTTTTTCTTCGGCGGCTTTGCCGAGCTGCTGCTCGGGCGCACCGACACAGCCATCCACCTGCTCCACCAATCGCTCCAGCGCAACCCGAGCTACGGCGCCACTCAGCTCTTCCTCGCCGCCGGCCAGGCCATCGCCGGACGCCCCGACGAGGCCGCCCGCACAGCGGAAACCTTCCGCGCCCAATACCCCGAATATCCGGCTAACGCGTTCCACCAGCTGTGGCTCTCGCGGTCTCCTTGCGCCACCTACCGCGCTCAGATCCAGCCGGTGTTCGAAAAAATTCGCGACCTCGGCGTTATCACCTGACCGTTACGCGTGCACCGGAGCCCACGGAGCCGGGGCACGGGGTTCGATATCGGTAACTATGTCGAGCAGCACCGGCTCATCCGCCTGTAACGCTTCGGTCAGAGCGGGCGCGAGCGCATCGGCCCGCTCGACACGGATCCCGCGCACCCCAAAGCTCCGGGCCACTTCGGTGAAATCGGTCGGGCCAAAGCGGACCAGTTCCTCCCCCCTACTCGGCCGATTGCCGGCGATCCGCCGTACCCCGGTCAGGTTCTGGCCAAAGCCCGAATTGTTGTTGACGATGACGGTGACTGCTATGCCGCAGCGACGGGCCGTCTCCAATTCCGCAAGGTGATAGTAGAACCCGCCGTCGCCGGTGAAACACATCACCTTGCGGCCCCCCGCAGCGCATTTAGCGCCGAGGGAAGCGGGAAATGACCAGCCAAGGGATCCCGCCGCACGCAAATAGGTTTGGCCGGCGCCATCGAGCTCGACCATCGTCCCGGTCCAGATGCCGGAATATCCGGTATCCGCCACCAGAACCCCGTCCGGCGGCAACGCCCGCGTAACCTCGGCGCACAATCGTTCGACATGGGGTGGGGCCGTGTCGCCGTCGCGAAGCGGCACCATCGTGGCCCGCCAATCCGCGACGATCCGAGCCGCCTCCTCGGCGAAGCCGGTGTCGCGCGCTGGATGCCCGATTACCTGAGCGAGCCGGGCTGCCGTCGCCTTCGGGTCGCCGACGAGCCCTGTCGTATTCGGGTAGCTGCGCCCGATCTCCAGCGGGTCCGAGTTGATCTGCACGATCTTTGTGTCGCGGTGCGGCACCGTCCAGTTCAGGGTGACCTGGTCGCCGGTGTCGCAGCCGATAAACAGCACGAGGTCGGCACCGTGAACAATACGGTTGGCCGGCGGCGCCGAATAGCTGCCCGCAACACCGGTCGAAAGCCGGTGCATGGTCGGGATCAGGCCGCGGGCGCCGAGTGTGGTGGCGACCGGCGCTTGCAGCGCCTCCGCCAACGCGAGCACCTCCGGTCCCGCATCCGAGGCGGCGGCTCCGTCGCCGGCGACGATCGCGACGCGGCGGGCAGCGGTCAGCGTCGCGGCGGCTCGCTCGATATCGACGGCGTCGGCGACCGGCCGGTGCGCCGGAATGCGCCGCGCCTCCGGGTCGATCGTCGGCGGCTCGGTGGTCTGACCGAGTTCGATCTCGTCGCCCTGATGCCCCGAAAAATCGAGATGCGTCGGGCGCGGCGTGTCCGCCAAGGCCGCGCGCCACGCGTGGCGCAGCAACCGCGGCAGCTCGGCGGTCGAATCGACCGTCGTCGAGAACTTTGTCACCGCCGCGAAAAGCGGCGAGTGCAAAATTTCCTGATAGGCGTTGCGGTGCTGATATGCCGGCGGTTTGCGTCCGGTCAGCGCGACCACCGGGCTGCGGCCGAGGAAGGGGTCCTGCAAGCCGGAAGCAAGGTTGGCGGCGCCGACGGCCTGCGCCATGCACACGCCCGGCCGTCCTGCAATGCGGGCATAGCCGTCGGCCATGTAGGCCGCCGCCTTCTCGCTGTGCGCAAGGATCGGAGTAACGCCGAGGTCCTTCAGCTGCAGCAACGTCCGGCGCAGCACCGATTCCACGAAAAAGACATGCGTCGTGCCGGCTCCGGCCAGGGCCCGCGCCAGCCATTCGGCGCCGTTCATTTCTCTCTGTTCGCTCACCTCTGTTTCCTCCCTCAGAGCGTCAGCCCGCCATCGACGATGACCGTCTGGCCGGTGATCATCGCCGCCCCGGCGCAGAGGAAGAAGATCGTCTCGGCGATATCCTCGGGCGTGCAGGCGCGCTTGAGCGGCGTGCGCTCGATCGTGGCGCGCTTCCTGTCCTCCGGCCAGTCCTTTTGCCACGGGCTGTCGACATGACCCGGCGCCACCGCATTGACCCGCACTTCCGGCGCCAGGGTCCGCGCCAGGCTGCGCGTGAGATTGATCAGCCCCGCCTTGCTCGTCGCATAGGGAATGCTGCTGCCCGAGCCCATCACCCCGGCGATCGAGGCGGTGTTGCAGATGGCTCCGCGCGCCAGTTTGAGTGCGGCGGCCGCGGCATGGGCGCAACGGAACGGCCCGATCAGGTTGGTGGTCAGGATCCGCGACCAGAACTCCTCGGTCAGGGTGTCAAGGTCGGCGAACGGGATCGGTGTCGACGTCGCCGGCGTCCCCGCATTGTTGACCAGAACGTCGAGCCGGCCGAGCCCCTCGATCGCATTCGCCACCATGCGCTCCGCCTCTCTGGGCTTGCCGACATCGCCGGGTGCCGCGGCGATCCGGTAACCCTGCACCTTTAGGCGCTCGACCTGTTCGGGTCCGCGCGGGTCCTCGGGCAGGTGGTTGAGCGCCACCGCGGCGCCGTTGCGGGCAAAAATCTCGGCGGTGGCGAGCCCGATGCCCGAGGCGGCGCCGGTGACGAGCACGGCTTTGCCAGAAAGGTCGGCGCTGATCATCTGAGCAAGCTTTCAAAGGAACGGCGACTGAGAGACAGCATGCCCCCGCCGCGCCGGCTGTCAAGCCGCCCACGTCTATGCTATCGGTTCCCTCATCAGGAAACGGGAGGAAGCAAAATGGATACACTTGAAGCCACGGCCACCCGGCTGCTCTCGCGGCTGCCGTCGCGCCTGCACCATAACGCTTTCGTGGTGCGCAACCACGAGGTCAACCGTCGCTTCTTTGAGGACCTGCTCGGCATTCCACTGGTGGCGACGTGGTGCGAGAAGAATTTCAGCACCGAGCTGCAGAAGGAGGTGGAGTTCTGCCACACCTTTTTTGGCATGGCCGATGGCAGCGCGCTGGCCTTCTTCCAGTTCGCCGACCCCGAGATGTACGAGCTGACCCAGGCCGAGCAGCCGGCCAAGATCGGCCGCTACGACCACATCGCCTTCAAGGCCGAGCCCGACACCTATGAAGAGCTGAAACAGCGGCTCGAGCGCGCCGGCGAGAAATACCGCGAAACCAATCACGGCTATTGCAAATCGATCTATGTCAACTCGCCCGACGGGCTGGTCGTCGAATTCACCCAGGACCCGGAGGATGTCGCCGAAATCGACGCGGTCCGCCGCAGCGACGCGCACAGCGAACTCGCACGCTGGCTGGCCGGCGACCGCGGCACGAACAACAAACTGCGCGGCCGCGCCATATAGGTTCGCCGGAAGCCACTCTGATCCAAAAGGGGCAATGACCGTCCGCGGCCTGCCGCATAGCTCGCATTGGGGCGCCTTCTCGGTGCTGGCTCGTGGCCGGGAGATCGAGGTCGTGCCGCATCCGCAGGACCCCGATCCTTCGGCGCTGCTCGCGAACATCCCGGCCGCCGTGTTGCACCCGGCGCGGATCGCCCGGCCGATGGTTCGGCGCGGCTGGCTGGAGCGGGGCGCGGCGCCCGATGATCGGCGCGGCCGCGACGAGTTCGTAGCGGTCTCGTGGTCCCGCGCGCTCGATCTCGTCGCCGCAGAGCTGCGGCGCTGCTATGCTGAACACGGCCCGCGCGCGATCTTCGGCGGCTCCTACGGCTGGGCCAGCGCCGGGCGCTTTCATGACGCACAGTGCCAGATCCACCGCTTCCTGAATTTGGCCGGCGGTTATGTGCGCTCGGTCAACAGCTACAGCTCGGGGGCGGCGACGGTGATCCTGCCGCACATTCTCGGCCCGCAGGGGGCGGTAGCCGGCAACCATGTCAGCTGGGCCGAGCTGGTGAGCGAGAGCGCGCTGGTCCTCGCTTTCGGCGGCATGGCGCTGAAGAACAACGATGTCGGCGGCGGCGGCACGAGCCGGCACATTGCCTGCGCCCAATTGTGCGAGGCGCGCAACCGGGGGGTCGAATTCCATCTCATCGGCCCGATACGCGACGATCTGCCGGCCGAGATCGATGCAATCTGGCATCCGATCCGTCCCGGCACCGACGTGGCACTGATGCTCGGCCTAGCGCATACCCTAGTGACCGAAGGGCGGCATGACCGTGGGTTTCTCGAACGCTTCTGCGTCGGCTGGGGGGTGTTCGAGGACTATCTCTCGGGCCGCGATGACGGCCAGCCGAAAGACGCCGCCTGGGCGGCGGCGATTTGCGGCATCGCAGCCGATGAGATTATGGCGCTCGCTCGCCGGGTCACGGGCCGGCGCAGCCTCGTCTCCTGCTCGCAATCACTGCAGCGCGCCGAACATGGCGAGCAGCCGGTCTGGATGGGCGTGGTGTTGGCGGCCGCGCTCGGTCAGATCGGGCTGCCGGGCGGCGGCTTTGCCTATGCGCTGGGCTCGACCTCGAATACCGGAAAGCCGGCCCTGGCGGTGGCGGTCCCGACCCTGCCGCAAGGCCGCAACAGCATTGCCGATTTCATTCCGGTGGCGCGCGTTGCCGACATGCTGCTGCAACCGGGAGAGTCCTTCGACTACAACGGGCAGCGGCTCATCTATCCCGACATCCGGCTGGTGTACTGGGCGGGAGGCAATCCGTTCCATCATCATCAGGACCTGAATCGGCTGCGCCGCGCCTTTGCCCGCCTCGATACCATTGTCGTGCACGAATCGGCATGGACTGCGAGCGCACGCCATGCCGATGTCGTCTTGCCGGCGACCATTACCTTGGAGCGCGAGGATCTCGGCGCCGCAGCGGGCGATCCTCTGCTGGTGGCAATGCATCGGGCGGTAGCCCCCTTTGGCGAGGCCCGCGACGATTACGAGATCTTCACCGGGCTAGCGGAGCGGCTCGGGTTCGCCGAGCAATTCAGCGAGGGCCGCTCGCCACGGCAGTGGCTGCGATATCTTTATGATTCAACCCGCCGCACACTGCTGGAACGCGGCATCGAAGCGCCCGATTTCGACCGGTTCTGGGAGATCGGCGAGCTGTTGTTGCCGACGTTGACCGCGGACGGCGGCATCGTTCGCGCCTTTCGCCGGGACCCCGACGCAGCACCACTGCCGACGCCGAGCGGCAAGGTCGAGATCTGGTCGGAAACCATTGCATCCTTCGGCTACCCGGATTGCCCGGGGCATCCGATGTGGCTGCCGGCCAGCGAGGGAGCGGGTTCGCCCGCCACAGCCGCGTTTTCCGCTGCAGCTCGTCGCCAATCAGCCCTCGACCCGACTGCACAGTCAGCTCGATTTCGGCGCTACCAGCCAGGCCTCGAAAGTCGGCGGCCGCGAGCCGGTCCGCATCCATCCGCGCGACGCCGCCGCGCGCGACATCCGCGACGGCGATATCGTGCGGCTCTACAATGATCGCGGGGCGTGCCTCGCCGGTGCTGTGCTGAGCGAAGCGCTGCGGCCCGGGGTCATCCAGCTTGCGACCGGCGCTTGGTATGACCCCGAGGACCCCGCGGCGGAGAAACCGCTCTGCGTGCACGGCAATCCGAATGTGCTGACCCGTGATATCGGCACCTCTCGCCTTGCGCAGGGCTGTTCCGGCCAACTCAGCCTGGTGGAGCTCGAGCGCTACGACCGCCCGGCACCGCCGGTGAAAGCCTTCGATCCGCCGCCGGGTGCAGCGTAATCGCAGGTGCCTTTACCGGCGATCGGCGGTATCCTCAAATCATCCGGAGGAATGGAGGCCGATATGATCAAAGGTCTGCATCACAACGCCTATCGCTGCCGGAACTCGGAGGAAACGCGAGGGTTTTACGAGGATTTCCTCGGTCTGCGCTTGGTCAGTGCGTTCGAGATCGACGGGGGCCGCGGGCTGCACACATTCTTCGAGATGGATGACGGCTCATGCCTCGCATTTTTCGAGGTCCCGGGTACGCCCTTCGATTTCAAGCAACAGAATGCCCTGGATCTGCACATCGCGCTCGGCGTCGAGCCCGACACTTTCGACAATATGCTGGAGAAGGCCCGGAGCCAGGGCCGGGAAATCTCGCGGACCGGTCGATCACGGCTTTGTCCGCTCGATCTATTTCCGCGACCCGAACGGTTACGTAATCGAGCTGACCGCCAGCACCGGGAATCCAGCAGGAAATCATGGATCCCGCGATCTCGAAACCGCATGAGGCACTGGCGCGCTGGCAGGCGGCGAGAAGCGGTTGAACTGCGTTTCCTGATGCAAAAACGGCGCGAGAGAAGCGGGCATCGTGCGCCGATCGATAACAGCCCGCCGAACCACTATCGGAGGAAGAAGTCATGGCGATATTCACTCATGTCGCAGTCGGCACCAACGACTTGGCCAAGGCTCGCGCATTTTATGACAGCGTGCTGGCGCCGCTCGGCTACAAGCGCCTGAACGATCTGGGCGACAACGGCTCGATCTGGGGTAAATCGGCTCCGAGGAATTTTTTGTGCTGAAGCCGGCCAACGGACAGCCGGCGTCATCCGCCAATGGCGGCACGATCAGCTTCGTCGCGCCGAGCCGCGAGGCGGTCGCCGCCTTCCACAAGGCCGCACTCGCCGCTGGCGGCAAGGACGAGGGTGCCGTCGGACCGCGCAGCTGGCATCCGACTGCATATGCCGGCTATGCCCGCGATCTCGACGGCAACAAGATCGCGGCCTATTGCTTCAAGCCGGAATAAGCGCCGGCATGATCCTCTGGCCCGGTCAGAGGATCGCATTCAGATCCAAATCATCTCGGCTGGGTAGCCAAGGAGACGCGTAGTCAGGCAGCACGGCGCCTCAGGAAGCTCCTTTGATCTAATGAAGTTTGCGGACCCCGGCCTGCCCTGGATCGGGATCATTTCGGCTCCATCGGCGTCGAGATAGTCGGCCAGCGCGTCGAGCTGCTCCTGCCAATGCGCGACGCGGTGCCGCGCCCGCAGCCAATAGGCCTCGCCCCGCCCGTTCTGACCGGCTGCAAACCAATGGCGGGCGAGCGATTCCGGCTCGCGCTCGGCGAGATTGGCGGGCATGGCTTCGAGCGCCTCGGCAATGCGCTGATGCAGCTTTTGCCGCCGCGGCGTCAGCAGGGTTTCGTACGCGATGTCGCAGAGGAGCGCGTGCTTGAACCGGAAGCGCCCGCCGGCCTGCAGCGACGACGAGCCCGGCCTGCAGCAGTGCGGCAAGCCCCTCCTGCAGCTCGATGGGCGCGATGTCGGCGATACGCAGCAGCAGCGCTTCGTCGAAATCGCGCCCGATGCAGGAGGCGATCTGCGCCGCCGCTTTCATCGCCGGCGATACGTCGAGCCGGGCGATCAGCGAGTCGCGCAGCGTCGCCGGCACCGAGACTGCCTCTCCGACAGGTGCGGTTTCGATGACGGCCTTGGTCATTTCCTCGATGAACAGCGGGATTCCGTCGCTGCGGCCAGGATTTCGCTGTCGAGCCGGGCGGCAAGCTGGTGCCGACCGGCGACGGCGGCGACCACGCACCCGCCGCCGACGGGTCCAGCCGCGGCAGCGCGAGGCGGATCAGTTTGCTGCCGTGCCAAGACGCGGCTCGCCCTCGGGACGGCTCGTGACGATCAGCAGCATCGGCGCATCAGCGACAGCATCGACGAGGTGCCGCATCAGCTCGACGGTCGCGCGATCGGCCCATTGGGCATCCTCGAACACGATGAGCGCCGGCCCGGCCCGGGTGGTGTCCAGCAGCCGTCCCGCCAGGGCATCGACGGTTTCGCGCCGGATCTGCCGGCGATCGCGGCCGTCAGCCTCATCGATGCCGCGTTCAACAATCGCCGCCGCCGGTGCGAACTGCTGCACGACCGGCCAGAACGGATTGTCGCTGTGGAGCGGCGAGCATTGAAAGACCTGCCGCGCCGGCTTGTCCTCGGCGGCAGCGGCGGCCAACGCTTGCAGCAAGCGGGACTTGCCGATGCCGGCTTCACCCGGTCAGCAGCACCGCCTGGCCGCTTCCCGATTTTGCCCGTTCCCAGGCACGCTGCAGCGCCGCCAATTCCGCCTCGCGCCCGACGATCGGCCCCAGATCTTCGCCGGCACGGGCGCCAAAGCGGCTCTCGCGGGGTTCTCGCCGCAGAACGCGGAACAGGGGTATCGGCTCGTCATGACCCTTGAGCCGGCGCTCACCGATGGCTTCGACCACAAAGCCGGACCCCAGCAGCCGCCGCGTCGTTTCGGCGATCATGACTTCGCCCGGGCCGGCGGCCTCTTGCAGGCGAGCCGCGAGATTGGGGGTGAGACCGACCACCGCATGCTCCTGCGCCGCGCCTTCGCCAATCAGGTCGCCGACGACAACCAGCCCGGTGGCGATCCCGACGCGGCAGGCCAGCTTCTCGTCAATCGGGCTTGCCAGCCGGGCGACAGCGTCGGTGATGGCGAGGGCCGCAGCTACCGCCCGTTCGGCATCGTCCTCATGCGCGCGCGGCCAGCCGAAATAGGCGAGCACGCCATCGCCCATCAATTTGGCGACATAGCCAAGCCGGCTGATCTCGCCGGTGACCGCGTTCCTGAAACGCGCGCAATACCTCGCGCATGGCCTCGGGATCGAGCCGCAGCGCCAACGGCGTCGAGTTCGCCAGGTCGACGAACATGATGGTCAGCTGGCGCCGCTCGGCCTCGCTCCGCCGCTCGGGCTTGTCGTGCCTGAGCTGGGCGCCGCGCCGCGCAAAGCCGCAATCGCTTCGAGCAATTTGCGCCGCGGCCCAATCGGTAGGCCGAGCTCTCTGACATCCGCTTCGGTCAGTAGCGGCAAGAGGTCGAAATCGATCTCCTGCTCGATGAGCGCAGCCGCGTATTTTTCCAGCCCCAGACCGGCCAGCCATACGGCGAGATCAGCCACGGCGCGACAGTGCGAGCCGCCTCAGAGCGCGGCGGGGCGGTCGCGCACCACCTCCGGCGGGGTCACCACACGGTCGAGCCGATCGCAGGCCGAGATCCAGCCGCTGCGGTGCTGTTGGCGCAGGCCGAGATCGGTGAAATTGTCGTGGTGCAATGTCAGCAGCGTTTCGTCGCCCGACCCGCGCAGCTCCAGCGTCACCAGCGTTTCCGGCATTTCCGCAAACGCACCCTCCCAGCGCCAGGTATAGACCAGCCGCTCCGGCGGTTTCACCTCCAGGAAATGACCGCTGACAGATACCCCGGCACCGGCAGCGCCGGTGCGGGACATCGCGATGCGATAGGCGCCGCCGATGCGAAGATCGATGTCGATCTCACCCGCGACCCAGCCTGGCGGGCACCACCATTCGCGCAGTGCCACCGGCTGCGTCCAGGCGCGGAACACCCGTTCGGGCGATGCCCGGAAGCTGCGCTGCAGTTCGATCCCTACTCTTGACGGCTCGGCTGTGGCGGATTGCATGTGTCTTTGCTCCCTGTCCAGGTAGTCGGCGAGAGCGTCGAGCTGGCGCTCCCAAAAGGCGTGATGCTGCTCTATCCAGGCGCCGGCCTGCGCCAATGGGTCGGCAACAAGCCGGCAATAATGCACCCGGCCGGTCTTCCAGCGCACGATCAGACTGCAGCGTTCGAGTACAGCTAGGTGCCTCGATATGGCCGGCGCCGATACCGCAAAGGGGGCGCCCAGCTCGGTGACGGAGCGAGGGCCGCCCGTCAGTTGCACGATGATGGCCCGCCGGATCGGGTCCGATAGCGCGGCGAAAATTTCGCTGAGCGCGTGCGGTTTCGTCGGTCGGAGCGACCGGTCGCGGCGCGCCGTCCAGCTGCGGCGGGGCCTTCACCGGCGTCGACCGCCTCGCGCCGCGCGGCGGAACGATGCCCTCACGCGGTGGCGGGGCGCGGCGCCTCGACGATGTCCCATTTCAAACCCGCAGTGATCTCCAGAAACTCTGCCTTTTCGCGCGGTGCCACCCCGACGCTGTCGAGCGCCGAAGCGACGTGAGGCATGAAGATATCCCATTCCGTCTCGGTGATGCCGAGACCCTTGTGCGAGATCTTCATGTCGCGGCCGGAATAATAGACGGGCCCTTCAAAGGCGGCGCAGATGAAGTCGATCAACAACTGATCTCCACGCCGTGCACTGTCTTCGCTGATCCCTTTCCAATACACGGCGAGGGCGGGATCTGTGCGCAACCGCGGCATGAGATCGTGTACGAAGGCGGCAATCACATCGTAGCCGCCGAGGCGCTTGTACAGCGATTGCTGCGTGTGAGCGCTATTCTCCGGATCGAGCATCCCTTCCTCCCGCCTATCGGTGATCCAACGCTTAACGTAAAGGTTAAGTGTAAACCCGACCCGATCTCCCGTCAAGCGGTCGTTTCTGCCGGGTATAACATCGCAATCGCATTTATCACTTGATATATTCGCCACAATGTGGCATTATCAGCAATATGCCGAATTGGCTTTCATCGATCGTCATCTGCTTGCTCGTCCTCATGCGGGTGCGCCCGGCCTTCGAGCTGTCCTTGTCGGTTCGCGGCGGCAGAGCGGGCCCGGCGCTCGCTGTTATTTTATGTACCAACCGCCAGCGCCCCAGGATGTCTGCGGCTAGGCCAGGCCGCTCGCTGTTGATTGGCTGCAAAGAACAGCGAAAACAGCGAAGCCGCCGTATGGTGCCCCAATTGCGGAGCCGGGGTTTAATCCGGCAACGAGGTGACGGCACCGGGGTCGAACGCGTAGAGCCAGCGCAGGGCGTCGGGCGAGCGGTCGGCGGCCCTGCCCCACTCGGCGTCGCGGGCCTCTTGCGCCGGACCGTCGCGCATATGGAAGCGGGTCTTGTTGGCGCGCGACATGTCCTGCAGGCGGGTGACGCGCGGCAGGCGCAGCCGCTCGTAATGCCGCAGCGCCGCCGCGGGGTCGGCGATCGCGCCGAGGCAGGCGGCGAGGGTGGCGCCGTCCTCGATCGCCTGGGCCGCACCCTGACCCATGAACGGGTACATCGGGTGGCAGGCGTCGCCGAGCAGGGTCGTGCGGCCGACCGACCAGTGCTGCAGCGGGTCGCGATCGAACAATGCCCAGATGAAGCAGGTGTCGGCCGCGCTGATGATCCGCCGGACCTGAGGATGCCAGCCCTCGAAGGCGGCGAGCGCACGCTCCACTGTGGCCCGGTCGGTCCAGTCCTCGCGGTTCCAGGTATCGTGCTCGGTCCAGCCGACGAAGTTGAGCAGCCGCCCGCGCGATACCGGGTAGTGCACCAGATGCGCGCCGGGACCGACCCAGGACTGATTGCCGGTCTCGAGCGCAAGATCGGCAATGCGCTCGACCGGGACGAGGCCGCGATAAGCGACGCAGCCGGCAAAGCGCGGCGCCTCCTCGCCGAAAAGGGCGGCGCGCACGGTCGAATTGATGCCGTCGGCGCCAACCAGAACATCGGCCGTGATCCGGGCGCCGTTCTCGAACCAGGCCTCGGGGCCGCCGCCCTTGTCCTCGAGGCCGACGAGGCGATGGCCGAGATGAACCTGTTCGGCCGGGAAGCCCGAAGCGATAACCGCGAGCAGGTCGGCGCGATGAATGGTGAAGTGCGGCGCGCCGTAAAGCTGCTCGCACAGCGGGTTGAGCGGGGCGCGCTGCAGAGTGCGCCCGTCCTGCCAGCGCCGCTGGTGGGTGAAGAGCGGGCGCGCCCCCTCGCGGTCGAGCCCTTCGGCAAGACCCAACCGGCGCAGGATGCGGGCCGCGTTCGGACCCATGTTGATGCCGCCGCCGATCTGAGTGAGCTCCGGCGCCTGCTCGTAGACGTCGACCTCGAACCCGGCCTGACGCAGCGACAGTGCGGCCGTGAGTCCACCGATGCCGCCGCCGATTACCGCGACTCTTAGCGGTGCGCCATCGTTGTCCTTGGCCATTTCGACCTCAACTCCATTACGCCGCCGACGCCAGCCGTTGAAGGAGAGCTTGAGCCGCGGCAGGAGCACGGATCTTGGCACCACTAATGAAGTAGACAAAGTAGTCGCAGCCGCCTTGCGCCGATTGCTCGCCCAGACGCTGCGCCCAGGCGTCGAGGGCATCAGGCGGATAGCCATCGGGCTCATCTTCGGCGCAGCGCCTCAAATGGGCATAGACGAAATCCGCCGTGATCGCGAAGTCGGGGCGGCTGTCGTCGACGACGAGCGCCACCTTGTGCCTGTGCAGCAGTTCGATGACGGGAGCGGTCGCGGTACTCGACCGGCGAAACTCGACGGCATACCGCAGCGCGCGGCCGTCGATATGAGGCGGCAACAGTTCGAGGAAAGCTGCGAGCGCACCTTCGTCAATCGGCATGTTCGGCGGGAATTGCCACAGGATCGGCCCGAGCTTGTCGCGCAACTCGGCAATACCGCTCGCGACAAAGCGCTCGAACACCGGACCTGCGCCGGCAAGATCGGAGCGATGCGTCGCAACCCGCGGACCCTTGAGCGAGAAGACGAAATCCTCCGGCGTCTCGTCGTGCCAGCGGCGAAAGCTCGCCGGTTTCTGCTGGCCGTAGAAGGTGCCGTTGATCTCGATCGTGGTGAGCCGGCGGCTGGCATAACCGAGCTCGCGCGCTTGCGCCAGGCCAGGCGGGTAGAAGACGCCACGCCACGGCGCAAAGACCCAGCCGCCGACGCCGACACGGATCTTCGGGCCGGAGTTCATCCCCGCCCAAACACCGGAAGCTCGAGAAAGGACGGGGTCCCCTCGGCGTGATGGACGGTGTTGGTGGCGACCCGGATGTCGTTCTCGCCGTCATCGGCCAGCACCGGATGGCCGCTGTTGGTGTTGCGGGCGCGGCGCGGGAAGTTGCTGCTGGTCACATCGACCTCGATGCGATGGCCGGCGCTGAAGGTGTGATGGATATGGCCGAGGTCGATGCTCAGCTGCTCGACCCGATCCGGTACCAGGTGCCGCGGCTCGGTTAACCCGTCGCGGTACATGGCGCGCGCGACGCCGTCCATCAGCAGCATGGCGCGGCCGTCGGGCATCACCTCGATCAGCTTGGCGACGAAATCGGTGTCGGGGCAGTTTGATTGGATGTGCAAGGTCACCCGAATATTGCCGGCGATCGTCAGCTCGCCGGGCAAATCTTCGCTGCGGTAGATCAAACCGTAGCCGGGCGATGACTGAGCCGGCCGCTGGTCGCACGGGCCGGCATCGATCAGCATGTTGCGGCCGCCGAGGGTCGGGATCGGCCGGCGCGGGTCGTAATCGTAGTTGCGCGCCATGCCGCCCGGCCCGGCGGCGGAGAGGCTGCCGTCACCGCGCAAATAGAACCGCTGAGGCCGGGCTCCGGGCGGCGGCCAGCGCTCCGTGCTGGCCAATCGTCGGGGGCGTAGCTCGCACGGTCCTCGACCCAGGCGCGCGGCGAATAGAGCACCGGCGGCTCGTCCATGATGCCGGTTTGCTTGCCCTTCAGCCAATGGTCGAACCACGCGAAATACGGGTCGCGCGGCCAGAAATTTGCGGCATAGACAAAGTGGTGCTCGTTCGGACCGATCCACAGCTTCTGGGTACCGGTGCGGGCTTGGATGTCGTTGAACGCCGCCAGCACGCTCGTCTGAAAGATGTCGAACCAAGTGGTGACATGAAATCCCGGGATGTCGATCGTATGGCGGAAGTTATGCCGGGTGCGAAAGGCATCGGGTGCCGGATGGCTGATGATCTCGTCGAGAAAGGGCTGCCAAGCGGCGAAATCAGGATAGCGGGTCAGCGGCAGGTGGAGCCAATCCGCCGACCCGACGAATGGCAGCTCGGCGTGGCGCGCGGCCTCGAGGCGCGCATAGCGCGCCGACGCCGAGGCGGCGGCCGCGTCGAGCGCCGCAGCACCGATGCCGGAGCGCCGCACAACCGCCTCGCGATGCGAGCGTGAAAGCCCGGGGATATTGCGCGCCACCCAGAGCCAAAGCCGCTCCATCTCGATCGACTGGCCCTCATAGACCACGCCGTCATAAATGCTCGAGCCTCCGGCTTGGGCGAAAATGGCGCGCAGGCTCGGATGCCGCGTCGATGCGGCAGCGAAGGTGGTGGTGGCACCCGCAGACGAGCCCGACATGCCCACCATCTGATTGGTCCACGGCTGAGCGGCGATCCATTCGAGCGTATCGTATCCGTCGGCGGCATCATCGGCGTAGACGCGATCCTCGCCTTCCGACCCGTGCCGCCCGCGGGTGTCCTGGTAAACCGCGACATAGCCATGAGTGGTGATGTTGCGCCAGCCGCGTAGGATCGAACCGCGGAACGGTTCTTCGGCGCTCGGCAGCCAGGCTCGGGTGAAATCTGTCTTCTCAACCGCATCGGACGCTGTGATGCCGTAAGGAGTTCGGTGCAGGATGACGGGCCAGCGAGGCACGCCGCTCGCCGGCAGAAACACGAAGGTGTTGAGCCTGGTGCCGTCGCGCATCGTTACAAAAGTCTGACAGGCGCGAGCGCCGCCGGATCGATCGGCGAGCTCCATGGCGGTACTCCCGTAACAAAAGAGCCGGTGCTAGCACCGGCTCTTTGACTGTAGCAGCTTAGGTGTTTGCCTAGCGCGGCGGCATCCTAAAAAAGTGCGAGGCCTCCCATGCTCGGATGCCATTCCTTGCGAACTTGCTCCTCTACCGACAGACCGGACAGCGTGAACGGGGCGTGGACGGTGCCCTTTGTCCTCTCGAACAGGACACGGGCCATATGCTCTATGGTCGCCTCTTCTCGAACGTGCCGTCGCTTCGTGCGGCGCCGAGACAAGGTTACCTTGGCCATGCAAGACCTCCGATCTCTAGCGGATTTGGGTATGACGCTTGCCGCGGGGGGCGGTGGCTGCGTCAAACTGGCGCAGAGAGAAACGCCCCGTTATGGCAAAAAAAAGGCGGTTAACGACAAAAGCTGTTTACAAACTGATACATTTGGACCCACCTAGCCGGCCCAACAGCCAATAGGTGCGAAGCTGCCGTCCGTCGCTTAAGATGGCCCGGCCACCAGCCGTCAGTCGGGAGAGTGACGATGCAGTACGGCCTCTTTACGATGCCCTCGCACCCGCCGGAGCGCGGCCTCTTCGACGGCCACCGCTGGGATTTGCAAACCTTGCGCTGGGCCGACGAGCTCGGCTTTACGGAAGCCTGGATCGGCGAACACCACACCGCACCTTGGGAGCCGCATCCCTCGCCTGACCTCTTGATCGCACAAGCACTGATGGAGACGCGCCAAATCCAACTCGCCCCCGGCGGTTTTTTGCTGCCGTACCACCACCCAGCCGAGCTTGCCAACCGCGTCGCGATGCTCGATCACATGGCCCAAGGGCGGCTCAATTTTGGCGTGGCGGCGAGCGGGCTGCCGAGCGATTGGGCGATGTTCAACGTCGACGGCAACTCCGGGCAACATCGGGAGATGACGCGCGAAGCGCTCGACATCATCCTCAAGCTGTGGACCACAGAGGAACCGTTCGATTATCCCGGCAAATATTGGAAAGTGAGCAAGACCGACCTGATGCTGCGCACCCTGCGGCCGCATATCCGGCCGTTGCAGAGACCTTATCCGCCGATCGGGGTCGCCGGCGTGAGCAAGGGCTCGGAGACCTTGAAGCTCGCCGGCGAGCACGGGTTCTTGCCGATGAGCCTCAACCTGAACCCAAGTTATGTCGCGAGCCATTGGGAGTCGGTCGAAGAAGGAGCGCGGCGCACCGGGCGCACGCCGCGGCGGGCCGACTGGCGCCTCGTACGGGAGATCTTTGTCGCCGAAAGTGACGCCGCGGCATGGCGCTTATCCGTCGAGAGCATGATGGGGCGGATGATGCGCGAATACTTCCTGCCGCTGTTGACCGATGTCGGGGTTATCCAATTCCTAAAGCACGATCCCGACGTCGCCGACAGCGATGTCACTCCTGAATACTGCGCCCGGCACAACTGGCTGATCGGCTCGCCGGCGACCGTCGTCGAGAAGATCGAACGGATGTATGACGAGGTCGGCGGGTTCGGCGCGATTCTCCTATTCTGCTTCGACTACAGCGAAGACCCCGGTCCCTGGCACCAATCGATGCGGCTCCTAGCCGAGGAAGTGATGCCCAAAGTGGCCCATCTTACCCCGAAAAATTAATGCTCTAGCGCGTACCCTCGGCACCATCTGCGCTAAAGCGTTGTCGGGTGAAGAGCATCGGGCTAGGAAGGAACATCCGCCGATCCCATATCGAGGCCCGGATTGAGCTATAGCTCGGCACGATTGCGCGCCCGGCGGGGATGAGGCAAGCTGTCGCAGGTCGAGGCGGTTATGCAGGGAGCATATGGCGGATCGGGCGAAAACGAGGGTGATGGGCAGACCCAGAGGCACATATAAGGCGGTGTTGATGACCCGGCGAGCCCGCGCAGGGAAGCATACGCGACGGTAAGATAAGAACCGATCGGGTGCCGCCCCGCTCGCCAGGAGGAGCCTAGTGCAGCCTACGGACATCAGTAATCCCGACTATTTTCACAAGGTCGTCGACTGCCAATGGGCATGCCCGGCGCATACTCCGGTGCCGGAATATATCCGGTTGATCGCCGACCGGCGCTACACCGATGCCTATATGGTCAACTGGTACTCGAACATCTTCCCGGGCATCCTCGGGCGCACCTGCGACCGCCCGTGCGAGCCGGCCTGTCGACGCGGCCGGGTCGAGAACGAGCCGGTGGCGATCTGCCGGCTCAAGCGCGTCGCCGCCGACAACAAGGGTGACATCCGCCCCTATCTGCCCGCCATCCCGAGCGAGAAGAACGGCAAGCGCATCGCCCTCGTCGGCGCCGGACCCGCCTCTCTGACTGTCGCCCGCGATCTGCTGCCGCTCGGCTATCACTGTGTCTTGTTCGACGGTGACGCCAAGGGCGGCGGGATGATGCGCACGCAGATCCCGCGCTTTCGTCTGCCCGAAAAGGTCACCGACGAGGAGGTCGACCTGATCCTCGAGATGGGGGTCGAGGCCCGCTTCGGCGAGCATGTCGGCAGCCTCAAATCGCTGTTGACGCACGATTGGAGTGCGGTTTTCGTCGGCTGCGGCGCGCCGCGCGGACGCGATCTCGACATTCCGGGCCGAGAGGTAGCAGCCGACCACATCCATATCGGGATCGACTGGCTGTCGAGCGTCTCGTTCGGCCATATCGACAAGATCGGCCGCCGCGTCGTCGTGCTCGGCGGCGGTAACACGGCGATGGATTGCTGCCGCTCCTCGCGCCGCCTCGGCGGCGAGGAAGTTACCGTCGTCGTGCGCAGCGGCTTCGAGGAGATGAAGGCCTCGGCGTGGGAGAAAGAGGACGCGATGCACGAAGGCATCCCGATCCTCAACTGGCTGGTACCGAAGAAATTTACGCACGAGTGGGGCCAGCTGACCGGGGTGCTGTTCGAAAAGGTCGAGGCCGAATACGACGCGCGCGGGCGCCGCAACCTCGTCCGCACCGGTGAGCCCGACGTTCACATCCCGTGCGATGATGTTTTGATCGCAGTCGGCCAGGAGAACGCTTTCCCGTGGATCGAGCGCGACATCGGCATCGAGTTCGATCGCTGGGACATGCCCAAGGTCGATCCGAAGACGATGCAATCGACCTTGCCGAATGTTTTCTTCGGCGGCGATGCCGCATTCGGGCCGAAAAACATCATCTGGGCCGTCGCCCACGGCCACGACGCGGCGATCTCTATCGACAAATTCTGCCACGGCGAGGATGTCAACGAGCGGCCGCCGCCCGGGGTCACCCTTGTCAGCCAGAAGATGGGCATCCACGAGTGGAGCTATGATAACGACATTTCAAACGACCTGCGTTATCGGGTACCGCTCCGCGATACCGCCGTCGCGCTGAACAACATCAAGGTCGAGGTTGAGCTCGGCTTTGACGAGAAGCTCGGCTATCTCGAGGCGCAGCGCTGCCTCAATTGCGACGTGCAGACCGTCTTTACCGGCTCGTTGTGCATCGAATGCGATGCCTGCGTCGACATCTGTCCGATGGACTGCATCACCTTCACCGAAAACGGCAGCGAAGACGACTTGCGCGGACGGCTGATGGCGCCTGCCCTCAACCTCGAGCAGGACCTCTACATCGGAGATTCGCTGAAGACTGGCCGTATCATGGCCAAGGACGAGGACGTCTGCCTACATTGCGGCTTGTGCGCCGAGCGCTGTCCGACAGGAGCATGGGACATGCGCAAATTTCTCTTCGATTTGACGATGGCCGGATCCGCATGCCGCAGCCGATGACCGTCTTTCACGAGCCCTGAGCCGATGGCATCACAATCGAATCTCGAAACCGCCGCGATCCAAAGCGTCAACGACTTCGTCGTCAAATTCGCCAACGTCAACGGATCGGGCTCGGCGAGCGCTAATTCGCTGTTCGCCAAGTCGATCCTCCGGATGGGAATTCCAGCGAGCTCGCGCAACATCTTCCCTTCGAACATCCAGGGCTTGCCGACCTGGTACGAGGTTCGAATAAGCGAGAGCGGTCATCTCGGGCGTCGCGGCGGCGTCGACATGATGGTCGCGATGAACCCCGAGACGTGGGACGAGGACCTCGCCGAGATCGAACCCGGCGGCTACCTTTTCTATGATTCGACAAAGCCGCTGCCGCCATCCAAGTTCCGCGACGACATCAACGTCATCGGCGCGCCGCTGACGGCGATTTGCAATCGCGAATACACCGATGCCCGGCAGCGCCAGCTGTTCAAGAACATCATCTATTTGGGCGCGCTGTCGGCGTTGCTGAACATCGACGTGGCGGCGATCGAAAAGCTGATCGGCGAGCAGTTTCGCGGCCGGGATACGCTGATCAGGCCCAATCTCCACGCTCTCGACTTGGGCCGGCAGTGGGCGATCGAGGAGCTCGACTGCCCTATCGGGCTGCGCCTGGCACGCTCCGACAAGGTCGGCGAGCGGATCTTCATCAACGGCAACGATGCCGCGGCACTGGGCTGCGTCTATGGCGGAGCGACCGTCGCCGCCTGGTATCCGATCACTCCGTCCTCCTCGCTCGCCGAGGCATTTTCGGCCCATTGCAACCGCAATCGCCGCGACCCCGAGACCAAGAAGAAGCGCTTTGCCATCATCCAGGCCGAGGATGAGCTTGCCGCGATTGGCACCGTCATCGGCGCCGCCTGGAACGGCGCACGAGCTTTCACCGCAACCTCCGGCCCGGGCATCTCGCTGATGCAGGAGTTCATCGGGCTCGCCTACTTCGCCGAAATCCCGGCGGTCATTTTCGACATTCAGCGCGGCAGCCCTTCGACCGGCATGCCGACGCGCACCCAGCAGGCCGACATCCTGTCCTGCGCCGTTGCCTCGCACGGCGACACCAAGCACGTACTGCTGTTCCCCGAGGATCCGCGGGAGAGTTTCGCCTTTGCTGCCGAGGCGCTCGACCTCGCCGACCGACTGCAGACGCCGATCTTTGTCATGATGGATCTCGACATCGGCATGAACAACTGGCTGGTCGAGCCGCTCCAGTGGAACGAGAGCCGGCGTTACGACCGCGGCAAGGTGATGACCGCCGAGATGCTCGAGGCGGGTGTCGAGTTCGGCCGCTATCTCGACGTTGACGGAGACGGCATCCCATTTCGCACCCTTCCAGGGACCCACCCCACGCGCGGCGCCTTCTTTACTCGAGGCACCAGCAAGGACCGCTACGCGCGCTATTCAGAGGAAGGCCCTGATTACGTCGAGAACATGCAGCGCCTCCTCCACAAATTCGAGACCGCCAAACGGCTGGTGCCCCGGCCTGTTAAACGAAACGCCAGCGGGCCGACGCGTTTTGGCGTGATCTATTTCGGCTCGACCGCGCCAGCGATGACCGAAGCTCTCGAAGCGCTCGAGGAGCGCGGCATCCATCTCGATACGATGCGCATCCGCGCCTTCCCGTTCCATGACGACGTGCTCGATTTCGTCGTCGGCCACGAGAAGATTTTCATCGTGGAGCAGAACCGCGACGCGCAACTCCGCACCTTGATGATCAGCGAAGGCGATCTCGATCCGGCGCGGCTCGTCCCGATCCTCCATTACGACGGCACGCCGATCACCGCGCGCTTCATCGTCAAGGCGATCGCCGACATGCTCGCCATCGTCACCCTCGCCCCGCTGAAAAAAGCGCTGCCGTGAGCGCATGAGGACCGTATGACATATATCGCCAAGCCCCGGCTGCATCACCCGAAGCTCCCGATCAATGCGCTCGGCTATACCCGGCGCGATTACGAGGGGGCGGTGTCGACCTTGTGCGCCGGGTGCGGTCACAACTCGATCAGTGCGGCGATCATCCAGGCCTGCTTCGAGCTCGACCTCGAGCCGCACAAGATCGCCAAGCTTTCCGGCATCGGCTGCTCTTCGAAGACGCCGACCTACTTCCTCGGCAAATCGCACGGCTTCAACAGCGTGCACGGCCGCATGCCGTCGGTCCTGACCGGCGCCAACCTCGCCAATCGCGATCTCATCTACCTCGGTATTTCCGGCGATGGCGATTCCGCGTCGATCGGGCTCGGCCAGTTCGCGCACTGCATCCGCCGCGCCGTCAACATGGTCTATATCGTCGAGAACAACGGTGTTTACGGCCTGACCAAGGGACAATTCTCGGCGACCGCCGACAAGGGCTCGAAGGCCCGGCGTGGTGCGGTCAACACCAATTCACCAATCGACCTAGTCGCGCTGGCGCTACAGCTCGGCGCATCGTTCGTGGCGCGCAGCTTCTCCGGCGACAAGGCGCAGCTGGTGCCGCTGATCAAGGCGGCGATCGAGCACAAGGGGGCGGCCTTCATCGACGTCGTATCGCCCTGTGTGGCCTTCAACAACAACCCGGAATCGACCAAGAGCTTCGATTATGTCCGCGCCCACAACGAGGCGGTCAATATGCTCGATGTCATGGTCGACCGCGACGAGATCACCGCCGACTACGCGCCCGGCACAGTCGAGACCGTGGTCCAGCACGATGGTTCCGTGTTGCGGCTTGGAAAGCTTGCTGTCGATTACGACCCCTGTGACCGGATCTCGGCGCTGACCTATCTCCAGCAGCGCCACGCGGCAGGCGAGGTCGTCACCGGTCTCTTGTTTGTCGAGCCCGACCCTGGCGACATGCACGAGTTCCTCGAGACCATCGAGACCCCGCTCAACGCGCTCGGCGAGGCCGAGCTCTGCCCCGGCCCGGAAATCCTCGCCCGCTTCAACGCCGCTCATCGCTAGCCCTTGGCGCGCTTTCCCCTGCCAGCAGGGGAAATCTGCATCGAAGCCCGGCTCATCGTCGAAAACATATCGTTCATCAGTTACTACGCTCCGTATTGGAAGCGTAGTTGACGCCCTGGCAGGGGAATTTTGACAAGCTCCTGACGCCTCGATCAGGGAGGCGAGATTGATCATCATGTTGCTATTCCAAGGTACGAGTCGACAGCGACACGCCGCATTATTGCGGGTATGACGTTGTCATTATAGCAACAATATACAGCTGTCAAGACCGGAGTCTAATTGCTGCCTTTCTGGTTCATCGTCCATCAGCATTTCCATCGCCTGATCGACCGAGACGCTGCCTGGTTTCTGGCGCGGCAAAGTCCCCCGGGTCGCACGATCGACACAGGATCTTGGCTCTGAGGGCCGCGCTACGTAGGGTTGTACGCTGGCGCTCCTGATGGCGCGTCAGAAACGAAAGGTGCCGGCGAGGATCGGTCCCCTCATATGGACGTCGAAGCCCAAATCTCTGCCGCCGCTAGCTTGGTAATTGAAGTTGAGGCTGCGATAGCCGAGGTGCAAGTTCCACGACGGGCTGAGTGCATAGTCGACCGTGCCGATGACCTGCCAATCAACATGGGCACCGATCCCAAAACCGCCGACATCCCCATAGGCAGTCAGACCAAAGCCGTTGCCGATCTCTCGGTGGTAGCGCCCGCCGATGAGCGGATCGGTCCAGCCCGCTGAGCGGTCTACGGACCTTGCGGCGAGCAGCCCAGCGTTCAGGTTCAGATCCATCGAGAACCCCCAGGCGCGAAACCCCGCACCGACATCCGCAAATTGCACAGGGTCCTCGAGCGCACGGTAGAGAATGACCCCGGTGCCGGTATTCGCCCGCAGCTTGGCATTGCCGCCCTGAAAAAGGACGTTGCGGGTGGTGATGTCGGTGCTCACGGGCAGGTGAATGACGTCGCCGAGGAAGCCGAATTGCCCATAACGAACCTCCACCGATCCCATGACCGGAACCCCGTCGAGATGCGACAAGAGGTCGATGGTGCTGACGTTGGAATTAACATCGGGCACACGCGCAAGCGGCGTCTTCGTGGTCGAGTGGACGCTCGATAACCACAGATAGGGGGTTACGTAGAACTGGTATCCGCCTGGGGAGGATACGTCCTGTGCCGAGGCCGCATGCAGCCCGCACGCTATTGCGGTAATGCTCGCAAAGACTGCGATGACCAGTTTGCAGATTTGCCGCATCTTTGGCTTCTCCTCTCGCATCAAGATCGGCACCCGCCCAATGGGAAACTGAAAGGTCAATGTGAGCTTGTCGCATCGAATACGATCTGGTCATATTCCCAGAGCCGCTCGATAAACCTGCGGGCTTGCTCATCGCCATTCGCTCCCGCGACGTCCCGAAGGATCTCGGTGATGGAGCGTTCGCCGTCGATTGCGGCGTAGATTCGCTGTTGTGCCGCATCGATGGGGAGGGCAAGGTCGGGGTAGGTGTGGGCACGGTTGATCAGCACGGCCACGAAGCCGGGCGGCGCCCGGTCGCGGACGCACAGGGTCCACGGCAGATGCAGAGGAACGTATTCCCGCCAAGCATCGCCATCGAAGGTGATCGGCTGGATCCCGCCCGGGCGATCGTGGCGATAGGCGATGAAGTTGTGTTTGGCCATGGTCCCCCGCAGCAGCTCGACCGCGGCGTGTTGTAATGGCGGCGCAAGCGAGGCGAGACGCGCGGCGTGTGGCAAGCTCGCTATCGCCCCGCATTGCGGGAGATAGGGAGCCTGCTCGAACCAACGCCCGAAGGATAGGCCGCCACGCTTCAACCAGTCATAGAGCTGCGGCACGGTATAGGCGCGGTCTTGGGGGTGGAGCAGCGCATCGGCGAGCGCATCCGGATTTCTGAAGTCCTTCGCCCGCCTCGACACACCGGCGATCGGATGGTCGGCAGACAGCGCACCGATCGTCGTGCCAAGCTCCAGCAACTCCGCCTCAGTGGCGCCAATCCCGAGCAGGCGGCAGTACTCCTGCATCATGTAAATGCCGGCTCGGCCATATGGCGCATAGACCATCAGGTGCATCGCGCCCTGGCGCGCGAGGACATCGCGCAGCGATCGAAGGCCGATATCCGGGTCGGGCAAGTGGTGGAGCACGCCGGTGCAGACGATCTGATCGAAGATCCGGCCGAGTTCCCCGACCTGCTCGATCGCCAGCCGATGGAGGTCGAGGTTTCGCAAACGATATTTTTGCAGAAGATCGAGCGTATGACGCAGGCTGGTTTCGCTGATATCGATTGCCGTGACCCGAGCGTCAGGCTCGCGCAGCGCATAAGTGGCAGCCTGGGATGTTCCACAGCCGGCAACCAGGATCTCTCGATTTGCCCGCTGTTTCTCCGTCGGCCATAGCAGCAGGGACAGTGCCCGGCGCCGATCCGGGTTTCGATAGAGCTCGCGATGCCGATCGAGGTTGCCGATCGGCGCCGGATATGGATGGCTCTCGTAAAAAGCGCGCACCTCGTCGGCTCGATCGATGGGCGATTGTGTTCTTGTCTCTCGCGCAACCATGTTTTGTCCGTTCGCGTGCCTTAGCGCGGATCAGTGCCTTCCCCAAGCTCGGCCAAGTCCCGCTCGAGGAAATAGTTCAGAAAGGTTCTTATCACCGCGATCGCCCCCAGCTGTCCGACCTCCTGCCAGCTTGGCGCAATCGATGTCTCGATGATGTCGGCCGCGAGCTGAAATGTGAGGCCGGCGACGAGCCAGCGCCCGTAGCGCACCAAGATCTCTCGGAACCGGCGATGTGCCGGGGCGGGAAACGCCGCCCATAGCCCGGTAAAAAAGGCCTCGGCGGTTCCGATGGCGACAATGATCAACGCCATCGCATCGATGATGACGACAATTTCTTTAGTGACGAGATGCAGCCATTCTTCCATCGGCCGCTCCTCCAGCCCCGAGTTGGGCGTCCGCCGGAGGTACCCGCGCGGCCGCCCTCTCTCCGGTTGGCCCGGGTCAGGAGTGGGTGGGCTCCTGCATCTTGCGGAGCACCTCGTCGAGGTTGAAGCTGGCGGCCTTCTGGCGCTGCGGATATTCCCGGAAGGTCTGCAGGAATTCCCCGACAAAGGCCTGCGCCGGCACCAGCATGTAGGCGTGGCCGATCATCCAATCCCAATAGGTGTTCGAGGTGATGTCGGCCTTCTCAAACGGGTCGGTGCGGAGATTGAAGATCTTCGGCACGCGCAGGTTGGTGAACGGCTCGGCCCACAGCTCCAACGTGCCGGGCGACCGCTGCTCCGAGAATACCAGCTTAAAATTGTCGTAGCGCAATGCGACGAGCTGCTGGTCGTCATTGCAGTAGAGGAACCACTCGCGCGGGCTCTTCTCGACCTCGCCCGTCAGGTACGGCACCAGGTTGAAGCCGTCGAGATGGACCTTGTAGATCATGTCGCCGATCGTATGGCCCTTCAACAGCTTATCCTTGACCTCGGGATCACCGGCCATGGCGACAAATGTCGGCAGCCAGTCGTGATGCGCGACGATCTGGTTCGACACGGTGCCGGGCTTGATCTTGCCCGGCCAGCGGACCAGGCACGGCAGCCGATAGGCGCCTTCCCAGTTGGTGTTCTTTTCGCTGCGGAACGGCGTCATCGCACCGTCGGGCCAGGAATTCATGTGGGGGCCGTTGTCGGTGCCGTACATGACGAAAGTGTTGTTGGCTATGCCGGCATCGTCGAGCGCTTTCAGCACCTGGCCGACATTCTTGTCGTGATCGATCATCGTGTCGTGGTATTCGCTCTGCCAGCGGCCCGCCTGCCCCCGGCTCTCCGGCTTCACATGCGTGCGGAAATGCATATGCGTGAAGTTGACCCACAGAAAGAACGGTTGGCCGGCCTGGGCCTGCCGCTTGATGTATTCCTCGGCGCGGCCGGCGACGTCGTCGTCGATCGTTTCCATCCGCTTCGTGGTCAGCGGGCCGGTGTCGCGGATGGTCTGCTTGCCGACCCTGCCGAAACGCGGGTCGACCGTCGCGTCATCGCTGCCGGTAGCCTTGCAGTCCATGACGCCGCGCGGACCGAACCTTTCGCGGAAGTGCGGAAAATCCCGTGGGTTCGGATAATCCGGCAGCTCCGGCTCTTCCTCGGCATTGAGGTGATAGAGATTGCCGTAGAACTCGTCAAAACCGTGCACCGTCGGCAGGTATTCGTTGCGGTCGCCGAGATGGTTCTTGCCGAACTGCGCCGTCGCATAGCCCAAGGGCTTCAGCAGTTCGGCGATCGTCGGGTCTTCTTTGGCCAGGCCGACCGTGGCCGCCGGGAATCCGACCTTGGTCAACCCGGTGCGCAAGCCGTGCTGACCGGTGAGGAACGATGCCCGCCCGGCCGTACAGCTCTGTTCGCCGTAGTAATCGGTGAAACGCATGCCTTCATTGGCGATGCGGTCGATATTCGGCGTCTGGTAGCCCATCAGCCCGTGGGTGTAGCAGCTCAAATTGGCGATGCCGATGTCGTCGCCCCAGATCACGACGATGTTTGGCTTGGCTGCTGTTCTGGATCTAGCCATCTCGATCTCCTTTCGTTGGTCGGGTGGTGTCGAAAGTGCTCATTGGTCTAGGTTGCTTGGCCGTGGAGCCAATGGTGCGAACCTAACGCTTGGTACCCCGCCCTTTCCTTTCGTCATGCCCGCGAAAGCGGGCACCCAGAGCTTGCCCTGGCTTGAACAGGGGGGCAACCGATGCTGTGCCTGAGGCCCTGGGCCCCCGCTTTCGCGGGGGCGACGGTGAAGAGAAGGTAAGAACTCATCTGTCTCGTTCGCACCACTAGGTGAGGCGGAACAACACGGCAAAAAAGGCGAACAGGCCGATGCCGATGAGGAGGATGGCGACCGCAATAACCGGCGATTGCGTTCCCTCCTTTGTCATTCCGGCGATCGGCGCGAACGATCCGCCCCACAGATAGCGAACCGTCCAGAGGTACTGCCAAAGCGAAATGACGAGCGCCAGGATGCCGCACGAGATCAGCGCGAGCCCCAAATATTCCGGCGCGGTTGGAAGATAGGCTTGGCGGGCTCCCGGGATTTCTTGCAAGTGGTTGAAGTACTGGACGATCGCGAAGCCGAAACCGATCAGCGCCACGGCGGTGCGCTGCCACGACATCATCGTGCGCTCGACGCTGAGTTGGGTGCGAATCCAGCCGAAATGGCTGTCTGCCGTTGCCCTTACTTCGAACCTGCCCGTGCTTGCGGCGGTGCGTGGATCTGACATGCCCGGTGCCCTTTTACCGATGGCTCAAATCGGTGGTCTCACGAGGTTTGATGCGGGGATGCGCGGCGCCACCGGCGAGCGATGCGCGCGGCCGGCCCGCGGATGATCACATACGGGATAAACGCAAACAGCAGTGCGACGATGACTGCTTCGGCCGGATAGAACCGCTGTAGCACGAAAATCTGGTAGATCGCATCCATCGCAAGCCCGAGAAGGATGATCCTGGCCGTCGCGTTCAACCCTTCATTCAGCCGCTGAGCGCGCTCGCCCGGGTTGCCCAGCATCGTCCAAAAGTAGGGTGAGCGGCCGGTCCGCGCGTCGTTGAGACCATGGCGAATCGCGACGATGGCCGCCATCAACGGCTGCAGAATAAAGCGGAATCTCATCGGCGCGTCCGGCCGCTCGATGAGATCGTGCCAAATGCGCCTGAAGGTAGGGATCGAAACGCCGTGCCAGACGATACCGGCAACGATCAGCGTAAGGATGGCCGCAATGATCAGTTTCGCCAGGCGGCTCAGTTTCTGTGGTTCAGCATCGGTCATGGTCAGGCTCGCACAACACAGCGAAAGCCGATATGGCTCATGCCGCTGTCGACCATTTGCGCGTGGCGCGCCGCCGGGCGGTACCGCCGGCAGTAGTTCGGCGCACAGAGAAACGAGCCGCCCTTGACGACCTTGCGCGGGATGGAGAACTGGGCTTGTGCTTGATCGAAACTGGCCTCTACCGGCGCGCCCCGCGGATTGCTCGGTATGCAGCAAGGGCTTTCGGCGTCCGATACGTGGCGGGCGCTGAACCAATCTGTCGTCCATTCCCAGACATTGCCCGCCATATCGAATAGCCCGTAGCCGTTTGCCGGGAAGACGCCGACCGGCGAGGTCCTCTCGAAACCGTCGGCACAGAGGTTTTGCCACGGAAATTCACCCTGCCAAGTGTTTGCCATCTGGCGGCCTTCCGGGGCGAATTCGTCACCCCAGGCAAATTCGGCGCCGTCCAATCCGCCGCGCGCTGCGAATTCCCATTCGGCCTCGGTCGGCAAGACCTTGCCCACCCAACGAGCGTAAACCTCGGCGTCCTCGAACGCGATCTGCACGACGGGGTGATCCAGCCTTCCGGCAACCGAGCTGCCCTTGCCTTCCGGATGGCGCCAATACGCGCCCGGCTTCCATTCCCACCAATTCGAGACGTTGCGCAAATCCACCGGCCCGCGCGTCTTGCGGAAAACCAGTGAGCCGGGTTTGAGCATATGCGGCAACGCACCCGGGTAATCAGCCGGATTGGGGGCGCGCTCGGCGACTGTCCGATAACCAGTGGCAGCGATAAACGCGGCGAACTGACGGTTTGTGACAGGCCGGGGATCGATAAAGAAGCCATTGACCCGCACGCGGTGTGCCGGGGCCTCTTCCGGGTAGTGATCATCGGAGCCCATCCGAAACTCGTCGCCCTCGATCCACACCATCTCGCTTGTCGGATGCGCAGGAGCGCCGCAATTGTTGCGGTTCTCTACAGCCGAGGCCATCTTCATCGCGTTCTACTCCAAGTGGAGCCGGATCGGCGCAGCGGTAGTGGAGTTGCCGCGCCGGGCCGATCTGCGGCGAACGCACCGGCTTGGCCATGCCGAAGAGGATGGCGACGCCCTGGCCGCCACGACAATCGCCGGCATCAGCTTCAGTCGCATGTTCGACCTCCCTCTACGAGCCACCGTCAAAGGCGAAGATACGCTTCCAATCATTCTTCATGCTGATGACGACCCAGCGCTGTTTGATTGCCTCGTCGTAGAGGGCCTGAGTGAAGGTGCCGACCTTGGTGTCCGGCAGCCCGAGCGCAGGACCGTATGCGTATTCGCGGGTCGCATCGTCGTGCAATACGAGCATCGCCAGCCGCGTGTCGTCGCCGCCCCTTGTGTACTCCAGCATCTGCCGGTTCGCCGGTCGAGTTGCCGAACGCAGCGTAAGGCCGGCGCCCGATCATCAGGTGGATGCCTTCCGGCTTGCCGGCGTTGTTGTCGTTCAGGAGCAGCTTTGGCTCCTTCGTCAGAAACGGCCGGCCGTTCTTGTCATAGCCGTAGCGTGTACCGCCGGCCGTGCCGACGACCTGCTCGGGCGGGATGCCGTACACCTGCTCGGAGTATACCCGCACAAAATCGTGGCCACCGCCGGTGACGATGTAGGTCTTGTAACCATTGGCGCGCAAATACTTCAGCAGCTCGGTCATCGGCAGGTAAGTCAGTTCGGTGTAGGGCCGCTTCCAGCGCTGGTCCCGGGCCGTGTCGAGCCACCTCTTGGCTTCCGCTTTGAAATCTTCGATACTCATCCCGGTAAGCGTGGCGGCGAGGATCTTGAACAGATCGTCCATAGAGAGCTTGGCCATCGCCCCCCGGTTGCCCGACAACACGGTCTTGAACGGCTCGACCTTCGCGAACTTGGGCTTCTGCTTCACGACCGCCGGCACCCGGTCCAGGCAATAAAGCACCTGCGTGTACATCGGGTGCTCGACCCACAGCGTTCCATCCTGGTCGAAGGTGGCAATGCGATCCGCCGGGGACACAAACTGTGAGCTCGACTGATCAGCGGTTGCGTGAACGAACTCGACGATCGCCTGCTTGGCGGGACCCTCGTTCCACGAGGGCAGCGCATCAGTCTGCGCGAACGCCGGCGCCGGCGCTCCCGAGGCCAAGCAAAACGCGGCCGCAAATAGACAACCCCATAGCAGGCGGGGATTGGTCATTTAGCTGTCTCCGCTTGGTCAAAGCGGCCCTTGAGAAGGGTTTGAGAATTTGGCGGGCACCCCGGTAGAGAGGTGCCCGCGCTGTCAATTACTCAATCCAGCAAGCCTTGCCGGCGGCGCCTCTAGCTACTTTCCGGCGCAAAAAGCACGTTTGGGACGACCGTGCAACGAAGCTGGGCACGCGGACCCGCCGGCAGGTTGCCGCCGGCAGGGTGTGAAGTGAGTGGGATTACTGGCTGGGCTGCTTGGCCATGACGCGGCTGATGTTGACCAGGTTATCGGCAATCACCCCGAGGCCAACCCAGCGCTTCATCCCGGCGTCGCCCTTATATCGGCTACGACCCAGGCCGTGCCGTCGCTTGACCACACTGATACGACCCTCGCAGCCGGTGCGCCATTTCTGGCCGTTGCGGAACCAGCGCTTCTTCTGCTCGCGTTTGCGCTCGGGGCTCTTGGTCGAGCGATTGGGGACGCAGACGCGCTTGACGCCCTTGGCCTTGGCGGCCGCCTCGTTTTTGGCCGAGTAGAAGCCGGCATCCGCCGCCACCAGGCGCGGTGTGCAGCCCAGCGTTGCTTGATGCGTTTCGATCGCGGCTAGCAGCAGATCCGAGTCGCTGGGCCGCTGATCGTAGACTTCGTAGGCGATGACGATCTGGTTCTCCGCCTCCTGCAATTTGACCATCTTGCCGAATTCGGTGGGCTTGCCGGCCTTACCCCCCGCTTTCGCGAGGGCAGGCTTTTACGAATGACCTCGGTCGTGGGCTCGAACAAGCTGACGATCTTACCCTCGGCATGGGTGTCACCGGCGAAGACGCGCGCTTTGGTCTGGCGCATCACCTGCCGCACGCGCGGCACCATGCTCTCCAGTTGCCGGCTCAGCCCCTCCAGCACGACCTGCCGCCGGATGTCGGCCGCCCGCTTGACGCCGTCGCCGATCTGCTTGGCGAAGCGCTTTGCCTGTCCCACCACCCGGCCGGTTGCCTCCAGTAATCTATGGTAAGCCTGCGCCAACTTCTCGCCGCTTTGTCGACCTTTGGCGCGGGCCGCCCGCGCGATCTCCAGCACCCGCCATTTGACGCTGCGGCTGCGGTCGCGCAGTTGGGCGCCGGCCGCCCCAGCGATCCCGGTTATCTTCTTCATCGTGCGGGTTAGCACCCGCACCCCGTCGCCCAATAGGCTGCTGTCGGTGGGGTAGTGAATGTTGGCCTCGACCACCGTGGTGTCGACGCGCATCCGCCGGCCTTGCGCCACCCGATGGTCGCGGGCGATCTGCACGATCCGATCATGGATCTGTTTGACCACCAGCGGCCCCACCGCGAGGCCCCAACGGCCCATGGTCTTGGCGTCGGGCATCTTGGTGCCGCCTACCCGGGTGAAGTCGCGATACACCAGATTGGCCCGCACCTCCCGTTCCAGCACGCCATAACTCCAGTTGCGCATGGGCTTGAGCACAAGCAAACGCAGCACCACCTCGGCCGGGGTGCCCGGCCGGCCGCGGCTGCGGCTCTGCGGATGCCGCTTGGCGAGAGCCTCGTAGACCGTCGCCACGATCTCCTTGTCGGCCAGCACCCGATCGGCGTGCTTCATCCACTCTTCGTGCAGACCCTTGACTTCGTCGGCGATCAGCCCGTCGCCAAAGCTGCGCTGCGACCGCCGTGTCTCAATCACGGTTCTGCCTGGCGCGTCTTGGCGCGGCGTCGTCCGGCCGCAGCAGTGCATGGTTGAGCTCGCAGATGTCCTCGAGCGCTTCCTTGAGCTTGTGGTAATTGCCGAGCCAGCGGCGCACTTCATCAACCTGTTCGCGGCGCAGGCTGAACTGGCGAGTACGGCCGCCGGCATAGCTGATGGTCAGAACCCACAGCGGGTGCCCGCCGCCGCCGGCGCAGATCGTGCAGCCGCTGGTGTGGCGCACGGTCCGCTCGAACAGCGAGCCGCGCAGAATCTCTCCGGTCACCGGCAACTGGGTGACGAGCGCTTGGCGCGTCGCGATGATCTGGCGTCGGATGGCCAAGCGCGGCGCCACCGAGATAGGCACCGAGATCGGCCCATCCCGTGTCGTCGCTCATCAGCATGACGACGTTGGGCCGCTTCTGCTGCGCCTGCGCCGGGTTCAAAACCCCGGCTGCGGCCAGCACTACCCCGGCGGCGAACGCACCGAGCCTTGGCCAAGTAAGGTGCCGAACTTGCATTTTTACCTCCAGTTTGCCGAAACAGCGGCTGTTATCGAGCGAAATTACCCAGCCCGCGGACGGGGTTACGGCGTCGGCTTGAGTTCAGGCGCCGGGCGCTCCGGGCCCTTGCACGATGATTTCGATGCGCCGGTTTTTCGCCCGGTTCGCCGGGGTGTCGTTCGGGGCAACCGGATGGGTATCGCCAAACCCCTTGGCCGAGATGATGTTCGGGTTGACGCCCTGCGCGACCAGGTAGGTGACGACGTCGCCGGCGCGCCGGGACAACAAGGTCAGATTGTCGTTGATCCCGGCCCGCTTCAGCGGCGCTCCCACCGGCAAATTGTCGGTGTAGCCGTAGACGACGACCTTGGCATTCTGCAGCCCGGTGAGCTTGGGGACGATTTTGCTGCTGAGTTCGGCCTTGCCGTCGGGGCTGAGCTGATAACCGCCCTCCGGGAACAACAGGTCGCCGGCCTCGACAAACCGCGCCTCGCGCTGCAGCCCCGCGACCTGCCCCTGCAGCTGCTGGTTCTGCGCCTGTAGCTGCTGGTTCTGCGCCTGCAGCTTGTCATAGTCGCTCTGCCATACGCAGGCCGACAACATCAGCATCGTGAGCGGGACGACGGATGCTGTCGCGGCTGTAAACTTGATCATGGCGCGGTCTCCAAATGGGTCTACGGTCGAAGGGCAAGGCTTGCCCGACGCTCAACGTTGGGCGTCCGACCGTTTGGCCGACTATTCACTTTCGGCAGAAAAATGCCGCTGCTACTCGTATTGCCGACGAAGTGTGGTGGACGGCGCTTCCCGGAACAGCGACTTGTATTCGCCGGCAAAGCGTCCGAATTGCCAGAAGCCGTACCGCGTGGCGACCTCGGTCACTGTTGTCGCGGTCGGAGCGCTCTCGCGCAAGGCCCGTCGCGCGAGATGCATCCGGCGCAATAGCAGGTATCGCTTGGGGCTCATCCCCAACTGCTCCTGGCAGCACACCCGCAATGTCCGGTCCGCCACCCCGATCGCCGCGCAGAGTTCCGGGATATAAAGCGGTTGATCGGGATTTTCCTCCGCCGCCCTGCGAAACCGACGCATGATCAGCGCATGCTGCCGCAGCGCCGACCTGTCCTCGCCAGTCGACCCCTTGTCAACCGACTTCCGGAACTGGACCCTTTTCGACATTGAGAACTGGACCCCCGGGTTAAGTGATGTAGCCCCGAGGCTCGGTCGGGGCAGCTTGTCCAGGTAGTGCACAGGAGGGACCCGCGCGCTGCGCAGCGACCGCCAAGAGTCTGGCGGAGCAGCGCGCGGGAGGTTCCTGTGTACCCACCTGGGCAAGCTCCTGGTCATGTTGGTACTGGCACGCTCTGCGCGATGGGCGGCGCCTTCAGCAAGCCGGTGCGCCGCTTCTCGCGGAGCCGGTAGCTGTCGCCGCGAATGGTGAGGACGTGGCTGTGATGGAGGAGACGGTCGAGGATGGCGGTTGCCACCACGGCGTCGCCGAACACCGTTCCCCACTCGCCGATGGATCGATTGCTGGTGATCAGCATGCTGCCCCGCTCGTAGCGCCGCGAGACGAGCTGAAAGAATAGATGCGCCGCATTGGGCTCGAACGGCAGATAGCCGAGCTCGTCGACGATCAGCAGTTTCGGTTTGCCAAAGTGGGTGAGGCGATCCTCGAGCCGGCCCTCGCTATGGGCCTTGGCGAGCTGGGCCACCAGGGTCGGCGCCTGAGCGAACAGCACGGTATAGCCTGCTAGGATCGCCTGGCGCCCGATCGCCACTGCCAGATGCGTCTTGCCGACCCCGGGCGGACCCAACAACAGCACCGCCTCGGCATTGGCGATGAAGCGCCCGGCGGCGATCTCGCGGATCTGCTTCTTGTCGATCGAGGGCTGGGCGGCGAAGTCGAAGCCGTCGAGATCGCGGACGAATGGGAAGCGCGCCAGCCCGATGCTCATCTCGATCCGCCGTTCATCCTTACGGCCGATCTCGCGCTCGCAGAATAGAGAGAGCGCCTCTCGAATGGTCAGCTCACGCCGGGCCGCCTCATCGATCAGACTGTCGAGCTGATCGCGGATCGCCGTCAGCTTGAGCCGGTTTAGCATCGCGACCAGGTGATCATGCTCCATCACCAGCGCCCTCCGACCACGCGCTCGTATTCGAGGAGCGGGCGCAATAGCTCATCTGCGCCGATCGGTTCGGGAGTTGGGACGGTCGCGAGCCGGGCCTTTGAGCCGAAGCCGACGACGCCGTCGAAGTGGACCGGGTCGACAACACGCTCGAACCGGCCGGTCCGGCGATGGTGAACCGCGACCTCCCGCCCGGCATGGCTGATGCGGAGCAGATCGCCGGCGATTACCACGCGCACGGTTTCACCGATCAGCCGCCACGGCACCGAATAGGCATTGCTATCGACCTCAATGACGCAATCAGCCTGCACCTTGCGCACCAGCTCGCGTGCCATCTCAAACGGGCGAACCTCAGTGATCGAGCGCAACGCGCCAGCCTCGGCGCGCCGAAAGCGCTCAATCGGCGCCTCGCCGGTCGTGCCGTGCACCCGCTGATCGGCGACGTCGCGCGTCCATCCCTCGAGATGGGCTTCCAATGCCGACCAGCTCTCGAACTGCCGTCCAGCAATGGCGTTCTTCTTGACATAGCCGACGCCACGCTCGTCCTTCCCCTTGGTGCGCGCCCGGTAGGGTGCACAGGCGCGCGGCCGAAAACCCCAATGCTTGGCGAACGCGTGAAGCCGGGCATTGAACTCGACTTCCCGAGTCACCCGGTCGTGACGAGCGACGAGCCCGCGATCATTGTCGAGCAGCACCTCCTCGGTAATCCCGCCGAAGTGACGGAAGGCGCCCTCCACGCCAGCAAACCAACTCTCCTGGCGCTCGTTGCGGAACGGCCGGACATAGAGCCGCCGCGAATAGCCCAACGTCGCCACAAACAGGTACACCTTGACGTTCTCGTCGCCGATCATTGCTCGGCGCTCGCCGAAGTCGATCTGCAGCTGCTTGCCAGGCGGCGTCTCAAAGCGGATCGTCGCCCGCGCTTCCGCCTCCAGTTCGCGCCGTAAGTGACGCACTTCGCGCTCGACCGTCCGCAGCGTCAAACGGATCCCCTTCTCGCGCTCGAGCTCCTGTCGAACCACATCGGCATTGCCGGCATGCCGGCGGAAACGCTCCGCCACCCACTCCTCGAGCCCGGTCAGCGTCCGCGGCCGACCGCGACCGCGATACGCTACCCAGCCGCCTTCTGACAAATACCGACGAACCGTCATGTGGCTGCATCCCAGCTCGCCCGCGATCCGCCGAACACCCCACCCCAGCGCCTTCAACCGCAGCATCGCCGCGACCTCGTCCGGCGTCTGCATCACCTCCCTCCGCGGTAACTCCCCCCGCGAAGTAGGCTGTACCCAATCGTCCATTATCGAACCCTTCTCTTCAAAGAGGGGGTCCAATTCTCAATGTCGCTACAGGTCCAGTTTTATCTGTCGCCCGACACCCCTCGCCGAGGCAACCGACCATGGCTTCGATCAGTGCCTGCTCAAGACCGCGGGCTGCCTCGGGATGGGCAATGACCGCGGGAGCGTCTTCCGTCGGTTGCCCGGCCGCCGCGTGTAACTGCTGGAGCTTCGCCAATGCGTGTGGTGCGGGAGTAAGGCTCAGCATATCTTTCGGCGGGGCGAGGTCGCATCCGGCCATTATTGTCCCGCCGCAAGCCATATCTTCCACCGGAAGTGACATGGCACCGAAGCAAGCGAGCCCGGATGAAAGCTGATGTGCCTCATGACCCTCACTGTGCCGGGTGATGTTAGCCGGCTCCATTGCCACACCGCTCCAAAGCAGGCTCGGTCCAGACTGTGTACGGAACGTGATGATTGCTCGTCTGGGCAAAAAAGCCGATTGCGCAACCCGCGGCAGGCTCTCCGAGAAGCGCTGCATCCACAGGCGATGCAGATCGATTCGGATGAGTTTCGCAGCGAATTCTCCGCGCCCGGTGACCGTGAACTCGGCCCTTGTCGCGCGGATCGCAGATGCGTAATCGTCTGAGTCGATGAATGTGCGGACTGCGCTCGACGGAATCTCGACCCCCCGGAGGATTCGACGCATGTGCTTGAGTGACCGGCGCCTCTGCGTCTAACCAAGTCAACGCTGTCACGAAATCTTCATGCGGGGTCCGCGCCGGCGGCGAACGTACTCGGTCGGCCCCATGCCGAGCTGTTCGTCGCAGGATAGGTGAAGGGTTCGCACCGGGATGCCGAGCGTCTGACAGATTTCGCCCGTCCGGAAGATCCGCTCCGGCTCCGCTTCCAACAGCGCTTCGAAGCGGACCGCGACGTCCTGGCGCTCGATTGTTGCGCGCGGCGCCTCGATGGCCGAGCCCGTCGCGAGGCACTCGACGAGGGCATCGATTAATTGCTGCTCCAGCCCGTGGGCGGTTTCGCCGGCAATCAGCACGTTTGACCGACGTTCGATCGCGGCAATGCCGACCGAATGGAGGTGGCGGAGATCCTGATCATCGCCGGCCGCAACCGCCACGATTGGGCGGCGCAAGGAACGGCGAAGGCGGCTCCCATCATCGCGCCGCCATAGCGAGCCAGCTCCGCGGCCGGCAACCAGATCGGCCCCCAGCGGCAGGGCCCGTCGGTTCGCATGTGCAGGCGCCGGCCCGCTCCGAGCGTCATGATATCGCCCGCTCCCAACCTGACTCCGCCCCAGATCAGCGCGGGTCCGCTGCCGCTCGGCAATGACACCAGGATCATGTCAGCCGGCACGGCAACAAGGGCGACCCGCGGCAGGTGCTCCTCGGCAGCTGACAACCGCAGGCGGTGCAAGGCGACCCGGGTGAGCCGCGCTCGAAACGCGCCAGGTCCGGTGACTAGCAGGCCGAGGCAGCCCTCCTCGCGTAACGCAACCTCGAAATCCTCCGCCTCGCTGAACACCGAAGTAACACTGCTCGGCATATCCACCTGGCCGTTCCACTGTCGAACCGAGGGTGCCGGGTGTGATCCGCGGTCGGCTATTCAATTTCGGCATAATCTCGACGTCGTCGATTACGATCCCCATGTCGTCGGCAAGATGGCCGCCCACATCGTCCTGCCCTGGGTTCACCGGATCTTCTCCAACCTCAAGGTCTGGGCCTTGGGGGTCTATCACGGGCTGCGCCGCAAGCACCTCCAATCCTACCTCGACGAATTCGTCTTCCGCTTCAACCGCCGGCGCACCCGGCACGCCGCGTTTCGATCCCTGCTCGGCATCGCCGCCGCGCACCAGCCGCTCCCCTACAAGATGTTGATTTCACCGGAAGCAAAGGCATAAGCCTTCACTGACATTCAAATTCCCTCATAACCCAAATTAATAGCGCAATATTGCGGTGCGGTAACGGCGGCATCTAATATAAGTTGGCGCGTCGCGTATTCGAATACCGTTGAAGACCGAGTCTTTATTGGGACATTCGGTCTGTTTATCACCTCTCTTCAACCGTAACACACCTGGCGGGTGGGTGCGGTCGTCAAGCGAGGGTAACCCGTGACGCTCGGGTGGTCGCACTTCACGAGATATCCCGCGCCCCGCAGCTGTTACGCTTGCCGTTCTGACCACCACTGGACGTTACGGCGAGCACCAGAAGGGAGCCGCTATGGCGCTCGACGGGCTCCAACACCGCAAGCAACGATGGGTTGAGTTTCAAATCACTCGTCAGGCACGTTTCCAAGTAAGCCTTTGGATGATTTAAATATATCTGTAGAGAACTCCAAAAGTTAGTGCCGAAATTTATTTTTATCAAGTAGAAACGGATAATTGATCCTCGCCAGGCAGGAAATGTTTTTTACACTATGGTCATCGCGTATTCATGGGCGAGTGATCTTCAAGGGTGGTTTTTCGACTCGCCGGTGCCCTTTTAAATCGCGATTCAGTCTTCATCCCGTCTCAGGGAACACGGAGTGAAATGTGGCGAGTTCCAGCCCAACGATCCGGTGCTTCGGCTCTATCAGCGTGAGCTTGCCTTTGTTGGGGCGGCTAGGCCAAGCCTACCGCCGCCCATTTCTCGATCTCTTCCTTTTCGCGCAGAAGACTGTCGATTTCCGCTTCCACCGTCTTGACGCGTTCCTCTTGCCCTTCTGCCACCGCCTTTCTGTGTTCGACGAAGCGTTCCATCAGCAAGTCTTAAAGCTCCGTGATCCTGGTTCGCTCCTCTGGAGTTAGAATCCCTCTGTGCTGACCCATTCTTTTCGCCCTCCCAAGGCGCGCTTGCTGCTTGACTGAGGAACGCACGGAAGAAGTCAACAGTTTCGTTCGCAGTCTTGGCTCGCCAACTCCCTTCTCCGGAGCACAGCCGGGGTAGCAGCGGCTCGGGCGAGCAGATCGAAGCTTTCGGCAAGCTCCAATACCGCTTTTCTTGCGCCAGGATCGGTCAATTGCCCAGCTACCTCCCGCGCTTGCTCGGCGCGATTGAGCCACTCCAAAGCTTCTTTCAACATCGACAGCATTCGGTCCTCCCTCGATCGTCTTTCCCAGATTGCTCCTGTCCTGGCATCTGAGTGCCTCGGAGCCGTAACGTCCGCAGACGGCTATTAACCATATTACACGAGCCGTTGCACCGGATGAAGCATCAAAAAGCTGTACTTCTCGCGGAAGGTCAAACCCGCGGTCGAGCGGACGAAGATGCCAATATCGTCCGGCTCAACACCGTTCGACGTGGGATCAGGAACACTGTAGCTTCGGAGCCTGTCAGAGTGACGCAGGGGTGCTCCGGGTCGCTCCAGATCCTGGTAAGGCTGAGCCTACCGCCCGAATGCGGGCCGAGAATCCGTGGCTCAGCAATGCGGGACATTGGGCGTTGCAGGAAAAACGATGAACCTCGGATTACGGCGGGCTGGACTACCCGATCAATGATTGGGGGTAGTGTCGTAGTAAGCGATGATAGCTTGTTGGCGTTTCCGATATTCAACGAAGTCCTGGAATAGCGCTTCGCGCCGTGTTGGATCGAGGTGGATTGCTGCCTTCCTGGGCTTGGGGGTTCTCAGGTAATCGGTGAACTCTCGGAACAGGGCTTCGCGCTCTTTCGGATCAACGCGCTCTTGCGCAGTTGAGTTGTCGCCGGCAGTGGGTCCGGCCTTCTTTAACCACTGCTCGGCATATGGAAACCGGGTCCAACCCGAGACGGTGGCAGATATATCGAAGTCCTGCCATTTCGGATGGCGCGCTTTTATCTCGTTGAGATGTGCATAAAAGGCGTGCACGAAACGATTTACTCGCTGATAGCGGTCTGACTTGGTAGGCCAATTATATACCATCAGGACGGTTCCCACTGCGACAGTGTTGACCGGGCCATCTTTCGAAACAAGCTCTGGATAATCGTCAAAAGTTATCTGTATTGGGGTATAATTTGGGGGAAGATTACCTGCAAACGGCAGGAAGTGTAGGTTTTCATCCTGTCTGATGTCTTGAAAAAGCCGTGATGGCTTAGTGGCCACATATACTAATGCGGAAATTTCTCGCCGCCGCAGCTTATCGAGGGCTAGCGGCTGAGGTAAGATTGTCACGTCGGGTTGGACTCCTAGAACGTTGAAAACAGCCGTTGCAGTCGTATAGGTGCCGCTGTCATGCAGCCCGAAATTCACCTTTTTCCCTCTGAGGTCATTGATCGACTGAATATCTGGCCCAGCCAGGACGTGAAGTTCTTGATCGTAAAGCTTCGTGACGTATCGCAGGTACTTTTCAACCCCTGGAAAGGGCGGATTACGTTTGATTTCATCGAGTACGTCGGTCTGTACGATGCCGAAATCGACGCCGCGAGCGAAGATGACATCCTTGGCATTTTGCAGTGCCCCGGCCCCGGCGATCGGCAGAAGGCGCAAGCGGTTCTGTTCTCCTGCAAGACTGAGTGCCAGATCGACCGTGTAGTCGGTTCCTTCAGAGACGATGCCGAGGAGACCAGAGTTTATCTCGTCGCGCATCGCGTGACGCCATTGGGTTGCCGGGTCCACCCGATGCGCCACCGGTTTCTTGTGTTTAGCCTGAGGCTGGTCGTGCTGAAACTGGTCGGTTTGAAATTGATCCTCCTGAGACGAGTCCGCCCAAGCTTGGATTGAAGCAAACAGACCGCAGAATGCCATTAATATAGCTCGGTTTACGTTTGCACATCTGTCCACTATCCACCCTCCAAATGATATCTCCCCAATCGGTTTGAAAACAATGTTTTTGAGAAAAAGTTCCGTTCACTATCGGGAGGATTGTAGCGCGCTCCTGATAACGATATTTAGGGTTAACGGATTAACGGGACTCGGGCTAATTTCTGCCCGAACTGCGGCAGCAAAACTTCGTGGCACTGGCTGCCCCGAACGGGCAGGCAGCAAGGTTTGGGAAAGAGACCGAACCCTAACACCTACGGGATCACGGTGCGCAGCTTCGCCGATCCCGATTTTCGCCATCAAGTAGTCCACCATTCATCTATGGAAACATCCCATGTGGCCGAAGTGAACGATCGCCGCTGAGGATCGTTTTCGCTGAAAACGAACCCTAAGGGACGCGGACAGAAGGCTCAGGAGACGGCGAGATGAAATACCGGCGAGCGACGATCGTAACAGATGATTGGCATGGAGAGTTTGAAAGCTACGACGAGTGGGCGAGGCTCGGACCACAACCCCCTTACAGGACTGCTACCTTTTTTGATGCTCACGGGCGACGTTGCATTACTCAGCATGACTTTGCTCGGGCACGGGCCGATAGGGCATTTCCAGTGAGGTATCGTTGGGAAAGGACTGAGCCACGAAAGCGCCGCGAGGCATAGGCTGTTCGCCCTTTGCGCTGAAAAGGTCGCGTTCCGGCAGTTAGCGTCGCTGCGCCAAGGGTATAGCAACCTGCTGATCTAGCTATGCAATGCTTTGCCCGACCCTAACCTCGGTATAAAGTTGGCCCCATCGATCCAACATCCAGCGAAGCCAGTATTGCCTCGCGGTCATGGACACGCTGCGGCAGACGACGTTCGCCTACCACCGAATGATGACAAAACCGTGGCAGCTCAGATGAAATCCTGTTCATCCGGCGTTCGGCTCAGAAACGGACGGCGCCGCTGTTTTTGCTGTTTTTGCAGGAAATTAACAGCAGCCATTAACTTTTCCTCCGCAGAAATCGTGTCTTCCGGCGCCGTGACGACCCGAAGAACAGCGGGTTCGGGCAGCCCCGCGACGAATCATCGACCCGATGGCCAATGTCGTGGGATGCGCATTGGCCTGACGGCGAGCGGGCTTCACCCATCCACGATGCAAGATCAGTGGATTGTCAAAATCGCATAACTAGCGCAATTTGTCAAGACAACGCCTTCCGCCTTCGTGGTCTTGGCTGGGCTCGACCTGCGGGTTTTCAGCCCACGGACTTGAACAGTAGCATCCACGGACTCCCACAGGCCCTGCAGCTCCTGTGGATGCCCGGCCCAAGGCCGGGCGTGGACGATAGAGGGTCGCCGCGGGTGCACCATCTGAATGCATCGGCCACCACATACCTTGTGGAGAAAGCATCGAAGGTTCGGCCCGAAGGGGCAGTTCGTTCGGCCCGTTCGAAGCGGTCAAATCGTCGATGGTCTGCCCGATCTGTCGCAAAAGCTGCGCGCTTGACCATTATTGCAAGAAAGCGATGTACGCCGATCGACCGGCCTTTTCATTTCGGCCATCACCTAAATCTTGCGTCGCGTGCGCCGACCGATAGCATGACGCAAAGTATTGATGCCCCAGACTCGCTGCCCTTTTTGACCAGGTGATAACCGAGTGGACCCTGACAAATACTGGACAGGTGAGAGTGGGACTTTCCAAATACCTAAAATAATTCGACATAAGGCAACTTATCCGACATTTTGTTGTAGGCGCCCGATCAACATGTCAACCGGGTGCCGGTTTGAACTGACACTCCTCCGGATTTTGGTCGACCCCGCGGGTGCCTGGAATAACTCTGAGTATGGCAAAGGGCTTAGCGGTCCAGGTAATGTACAGTCGCGCCTCAGAATATCTTCTAATGAGCAAAGCCGAACAGCGCCTGCGCGTTGTGGTGCAGGATCTTGTCGGTGTCGGACTTGGGTAGGCCGAGCCGCTCGATATAGGCGAAGGTCTCCTTGTAGGCTTCGTAATCCTGCAATACCGGGTAGTCGCTGCCGGTCACCAGGTGATCCGCACCAAAGGCTTCGAGCGCGCAGGTGAAGGCGGCCTTCGAGCCGTAGCACACCGTGTCGTACCAGAATTTCTTGGCCGTGACACTCGGCGCCTCGGCGAGATTGCTGTGGCCGCTCTGGCTCTGGCCCTGCTGGTCGAGCCGGTTCAACAGCATCGGGATCGGGCCGCCCAAATGCGGCACGATGAATTTGATGCTCGGATACCGGCGCGGGATCTGCTTGGCGATCATGTGCAGCACAAAGGTGGCGTCCTCGAGTGAGGTGCCGACCGACGACCGCCAGCCGTAATCGACGATGAAGGGCGAGCAGATCCCCGATCCGGCCGGGTGCACGAACAACACGGCGCCGCGCCGGTTCATCTCGGCATAGATCGGCTCGAACTCGGTCTCGGCGATCGAGCGGCCGAGGCAGATGATGTTCATGTTGACGCCGACGCAGCCCAACTGGTCGAAGCCGCGCTCCATCTCCTTCAGCGCCGCGTCGATATGGGGCAATGGCAGCATCACGTAGGAGGCGATGCGCTGCGGATGGCGGTGCGCCAGGTCGGCGTAGCCGTCGTTGAGCATCTGCACCGCTTTGACGCACTCCGCCTCGTCGGGAAGGTAAGGCGGATGGTTCGGCGATAGGACCTGCTTTTCCACCCCGGCCTCATCCATCAGCCTGAACCGGCCCTCGATGTCCTCCGGCGAATCCGAGAACGGGTGCCGCGCCATGCCGCGCTTGACCGGCAGATGGACCGGCGAGGCGAACCGGTCGCCCATGAACTGGCTGAAATTCTTCGGCGTATAGTGCGCGTGGACGTCGCAGATCATCGCGGGATTCCTGTGGCTGATCCTATCAGGCCAGGGTAGGCCGTGCCGGCATACCCCGGCAAGCCGCTGCTGTCGCGGTCACGATCTCGCGAGGGATCTTCTGCTATGATACGGCATGGTGAACTTCCCCCATTTCCGCGACGAGCGCGAGCTGGCGATGCGGATCGTATCACCGGGCTCGCAGAGCAGACCGGTGCGCAATCCCCGCGCTCGCCGCCTCGCGGTGTTTTGCTGTGTCTTTTTCGCGGCACTGGCGCTCGGCTTGATTTATACGGCCAAGCAACCGGCGGAGTACCGGGCGACGGCACGCCTGGAAATCATGCCCGGCAAAGCCACACCGGCGTCCGTCGACGGCACGGCGGGTGCGACTACCGGGGCCGACACGAGAGCCCCTGTCGAACGCGGCGCCAAACCCTTTCTGACCGAGGTTCAAGTCCTCACCAGCCGCCCGCTGCTCGAAGAGGTCGTCGGGCGGCTGTCGACATCCGGCGATCTACCCCGCGATATCGGAAGCGACCCGGTGGGCGTCGTGCAGAGCATGCTCAGCGCGGAAACGGTCGAAGGCACCGAGGTGGTGCAGTTGCGGGCCGAGGGGCCGCAACGGCAGTTCCTGGCTCGACTGGTGAATACTTTGACCAGTGTCTACCAGGAGCGGCTGGCCGCCGCCTATCAGAAATCGACGGATACCGGCGGCGACCAGCTGCGCGATACAGTAAAGGCCTTGGACCAAAAGGTGGCGGCCAAACGCCAAAATGTCGAGGCATTCCGGTCGGCTAACGATATCGTTTCGGCGGAGCGGGACGAAAACCAGCTACTCTCTGCAGCGAAGGGCCTCGCGACTGCCCTCAATGAGGCCAAGGGCAAGCTGGCGGCGGCCGAGGGACAGCTACGCGCGGTACGGAACGCCGCCGCGGCAGGCCAGACGCTGGTCGCGGCCAAAGACAGCCCGACAATCGCAAATTTGGAGCAGCGCGCCTCGCAGCTGCGTGAGGAGCTGCACGACCTCCAGCAAAGGTTCACGCCGCAGTATCTGGCTCTTGACCCGGCGATCAAGGCGGCACGAGCACGGCTCGACAATCTTGAACAGCAGATCAGAGCGGAACGAGCTGCCGGCCAGCGCGCCGCGGTTGCCGAGGCAGAAGGAAAAGTGACCGGCGCCCGCGAAGCCGTCGATCACTTGCAGCAGCAAATCAACGAGAACAACCGTGCGGTGCAGACCTTTATGGCGCGTTTTGGCGAATACAAGGCGATGCAGGAGGACCTCACCCATCTCGAACAGCTGCACCGCACTGCCTCGGACCGCCTGGCGAAACTGGAAGTCACCGAAAGAGAAGCCGCTCCCCACGTGGAAATCCTCGAAGCAGCGAGCGTACCGCAGTTGCCTTGGCGCCCGCTTTACGCTCGCGATGCCGGCATCAGCCTCGGCGCAGCGGTGGCGCTCGGGTTCCTCGCCGTCTGGATGGTCGAGTTTTTTTCCCGCCCGCAGCCGCTGCCTGCCGGCGTCGAGCAGCACCCGTGGTGGCCGGTGCCGGTCGGTCGGGAACTGGCTTCTGATCCGCGACCCTTGCTCGCAGCGGAGACTGCCCGCTTGGCGGCGCCCGACCCGGAGCCACGGGAGCTGAGCCATGCGGAGATTGCCGCACTGATGCGGGTGACGAGCGACGACGGGCATTTGATCTTGACGGGTCTGCTCAGCGGCTTGAGCGCCGAGGAGATCGTCGCGCTCGACTGGGATCAGATCGATCTCGATGCCGGCATGATCCGGGTGGCCGGCGGGTCCGCCCGTACCCTGCCGCTCAACGATCCGCTGCGCAAATTGATTGCCGCGCGCCGGGCATTGGAGCCGCAGGGAGAGGGAACACTGTTGCGCGGCCCGTCAGGCGGTCCCTTGCCGGCCGACGACGTCGGCAGTCTCGTGATGTATGCGGCCTACGACGCCGGCCTGGGCGGCGCCGACGAGGTGACGCCGCGGGCGTTGCGTCACACCTATCTGGTTTATTTGCTGCGGCAGGGCATCCGCTTTGCCGATATAGGCAGGATCGTCGGCCACCTGCCGCCGGAGCGGCTGGCGGCTTATATGCGCTATGCTCCCTCCCAGCCGCGGCTGCCATTGGAACAGATCGACCTGATCCTGCCGGCCTTGCGGGACACAGCCTGAGCGGGGTTAGGGGCGGCTTGCCGGCGGGGGCGAAGCGGCGCATTCTGTGAGGCATCATAAGGGGGTGAACGGCAATGAAGACGAGCCAGGACCGCATTCTGACAACCCATGTCGGCAGCCTGCCGCGCCCGCCGGAACTCAAAGAGCTGCTGGTCCGCAAGGATCAGGGCGAGGCCTATGACAAGGCCGCACTGGATCGTCTGACCCGGCAGGCGGTCGTCGACATCGTCCGCCGCCAGGCCGAGACCGGGGTCGACATAGTCAATGACGGCGAGATGTCGAAACCCGGCTACTCAACCTATGTCGCCGACCGGCTCTCGGGGTTTGCCGGCCACGAGCCGGCGAAGCCGCGGCTCGATACGCGCGACCACCCCAATTTCCTCGCCGCCTACGAGCGGATGACGGGTGCCAATGTGGCAAGACGCTCGGTGTGCGTCGGGCCGGTGGCGGTGCGCGACCGGGAGCCCCTCGAACACGACCTCGCCAATCTGCGCGACGCCCTCGCCCGGGTCCCGGTCGTCGAAGGGTTCATGACCGCGGCCTCCCCTGGTCTCGTCCCGGTGTTCCAGAACAACAGCTATTACCCGACGCACGAAGCCTATGTCGAAGCCATAGCCACGGCGATGCAAGCCGAATACGAGGCGATCGCAAATGCCGGCTTTGTGTTGCAGCTCGATTGTCCCGATCTCGCAATGGCGCGCCACACCAGCTTTCAGGAACTTGGCGAGGCGGAGTTTCTCAAACGCGCGGCATTTCACGTCGACGTGCTGAACCATGCATTGCGCAATGTCCCGGCGGACCGGGCGCGCATCCACATCTGCTGGGGGAATTACGAGGGGCCGCACGACCACGACATTGCGTTCGCGAAGGTCGCCCCGATCCTGGTCAAGGCCAAGCCGATGGCGTTGGTCGTCGAGGCCGCCAACCCGCGGCACGCGCATGAATGGACGGTGTGGCAGGAAACCAAATTGCCCGACGACAAGATCCTGATACCCGGCGTCCTCGATACTTCGACCAATTACGTCGAGCACCCGGAGCTCGTTGCCCAGCGGATCTGCCAATTCGCCGACATCGTCGGGCGTGAGCGGGTGATTGCCGGCACAGATTGCGGGTTTGGCACCTTTGCCGGCTACGGCAAGATCGATCCCGACATCTCGTTCAAGAAATTGGGTGCCATGGTCGAAGGCGCGGCAGTCGCCTCGCAGCGGCTTTGGGGGCGCGCCTAGGTCCGGTCACGATCTCCCGATGTTGGCAAGGAAAATCTGCGAGCGCGAAGGATCGTTGCTTCGTTAACCAGATCGGCATTGTGTATCGGACGCCGCTTCGCACCGGGAGAACTTCGTGCACATGATCGGCGTTGCTCGGAAATGCCAGCAGAAGCCCGCGGCGCGGCTTTGCCACCAGTTGCTGCGAGCCGAAGACGATTTCACCGCCGTCGAATTCGTCATTGAGATAATAGATCGCCGTTACGTCGCGGTGCGGAGTGTGATTGGGGACCCAAACGCCCTGTTCATTCTCCCGACAGTTGTCCGCATGTCGGCTATGGTACCCTCCGGCGCCCAGAGCGGCCAGGATCACCGTCTCCGGATAAAGCGGATCGGTGGGTTGCAACTGGCTGCGCATCGTGCCCAAACATTCCGCGACCAATCTTGGAACGATTTCGGCCCCGGCCCGGTTGCGAAACTGGTTCCAATAGAGGACGGGATGTCCAGTATCTTGCGTGACGGCGATCGACTGCGCCTGTCGATCATAAAGCTGCGTCAGTCGGCGACAATCATCGTCACTGATCGCATTTGCGAACTGAATGATCATTAGTGATGGCTCTGGCTTCTCATTTCAGCGGCGCGGGCCCGGTCAGCCAGGAGACCAGGGTCCAGCGGGTGCCGCTCTGCACTGGCAGTGCCCGATGCATGATGAAGGACGGAAAAACCAGCGCGTCCCCCTGACCGAGAGTGATCCGGTTGCTCGTCCCCTCGCCATAGAATACCTCGATGCCCCCGCCGTCGTATCGGCCTGCGGCCAGTTCGATGACCACCGAGATTTTGCGCAGGCTCATTGCACCGGAGCCGAGATCCATGTGCCAGTTGTAGAGCTGATCCTTGGCATAACGGGTCAGCTGCAATTGGCCCATCTCTGCGAAAAGCTCAAACCCGTATTCCGCATTGTAGAGCGTCGTGAGGTCCCAGATGCGCTCGAAGATCCACTCGGTGTCCGGCGTCCGTGGAACCCAAAACAAATGACTGTCCCTGATGAAACCGCCGTTGCTTTGCGGCATCACGCTGCGCAACGCCGCCTCTTCCTGATGCAATGCGATGACGCGATCGCACTCTTGAGGATCGAACCGATCTGCAAAGACCTCGCAGTAATGAAATGCACGCCACATATTAACCGCCCTGATGCACAAACCGCAGCTTCGGTCAGCCCGGGCCGATCCTCGAGCAAACCCAACGGCAGATCAGTCTATTTGGATAATAGCAAATTGTCAATCACAGAATTAGTCACCAGCGGAGCGCAAATTCGCAACCCGCTCGCCAACCGGATCCAGCTCACTCTCCCCTCAAGTTGACGGTGCCCCTGCGGAAGGCGGAGTATCGATCGGTCGTCGGCTCTGGAGCTTTGGCTCGCTACGGCCGGAATGGCGACATTTGAGAGGGTTTCATGGCGACAGGCAGCAAAATTAGGGTGGGGATTATCGGCGCAAATCCGCAGCGGGGATTTGCCTCAATTGCTCATATCCCCGCTCTGCAGGCCCTTCCGGAATTCGAGATCGCAGCCGTTTGTACCTCCCGCCAGGATTCGGCCGATGCCGCGGCAAGGCATTACGGGGCTCCTTTGGCGTTTTGCGATCCCGAAAAGCTGGCCCAACATCCCGATGTCGATCTGGTCACGGTCAGCGTGAAGGTCCCCGATCATTACCGGCCGGTGATGGCCGCGATCGACGCCGGCAAGCATGTCTGTTGCGAATGGCCGCTCGGCCGCGACACCGACGAGGCCGTCCGGATGCGTGACGCTGCGAATGCCAGGGGGATCCGGCACGCAGTCGGGCTGCAAGGCCAGATGTCCCCGTCGATCAACTACCTCAAGGACCTGATCGCCGAGGGCTATGTCGGAAGAGTCCTGTCGGCGACGATGATCGGCTGCGCGCCGAACTGGGGTGCTACGATCGACCGCGCCTATCAGGCCGATCGCGCTAATGGCGCCAATCTGTTGACGATCACCGGCGGGCACACGATCGATGTGCTGTGCCATTGCCTTGGCGAGTTCAGTGAACTTTCCGCTTTTGTCGTCAGCCAGCGCGCCCGTATCCCGCTCGCCGGGACCGGCGAGGTGGTCACCAAGACCGTGCCCGACCAGGTGGCGGTCAACGGCATCGCCGGCAATGATGCGGTCGTGTCGTTTCAGGTGCGCGGCGGCATGGGACGCGGCACCCATTTTCTGTTCGAGATACATGGCGAGGAAGGCGACCTCGTGCTGACCCCGACCACGCGTAACTCGATGCAGCGCCAGACGCTTGTGCTGAAAGGTGCGCGCGGCGCCGGCGCAGCGCTTGCCGACCTGCCGGTGCCCGGCAAATACCGTCGGGTGCCGGAAGGGGTGCCCGCGGAAGACCCTTACAACGTCGCCCAGCTTTACGCGAAGCTTGGCGAGGCCATCCGCGACGGCACGCCTGCGAGCCCCGGCTTTGACGCGGCCGTTACCCGCCATCGCCTGCTCGATGCGATCGTGCATGCCTCGGAGACCGGGCAAAAGCAATATCCGGGCGCCGCAGCATGACGATCCTTCATCTGCTGCGGCACGGCGAACCAACGGTATTCGGCCGGATCAACGGGCGTTTACCGGGGGTCGGGCTCTCAGCAAGGGGCCGCGCCGAAATCGCCGCGGTCGCGTCGCGTCTCGCCGAGGAGCAGATCGAGGCGCTCTATTCAAGCCCGCTGGAGCGTACACAGGAAACCGCGGAAATCCTCTCCGAGCGGCTCGGCCTGCCGGTGGGCTGCCGCGAGGATGTGATCGAGCTCGATTTTGGCGAGTGGACGGGATTGACAGCGGACGAAATCCGCAAAGACCCGCGTTGGCAGCCGTGGAATACCTGCCGCAGCATCGCAGTCATTCCGGGAGGCGAGAGCTGGCGCCAAGTGCAGGACCGGGTCGTTGGCGCCCTCTTCGATCTGCGGCGCGTCCATCCCGACGGCAGGGTGGTGATCATCAGTCACGGCGATGTTATCCGTGCTGCCCTACTGTTCGCGCTCGGCATGCCGCTCGATTTTTACTCGCGGATCGAGGTGGCGCTCGCCTCGATCAGCACGATCCGGCTCGACGGTTCGGGCATTCGCGTGCTCGCCCTCAACGAGGCGCCGCGGGTGCCGCCTGCACCGTAGTGTCCCGGAGGCTGGCGAGGGCGTCGAGCGGCTGGTGGCCAGGCCGCAGTTCGCGTTTCACTGTCGCCCATTGCCCATCTGTCCTGTCGGGGGTTACCGGGATACGGTCCAACGTAGGTCGTTTCGCCGATGGGTCGGGCCCACAGCTCCTTTCCGCTATTGAGGTTTATTGCGACGAGCCTCGGCGGGTCGATCTTAAGACGCCCGGCAATTTCTTCACCGCCAGCCGGTGATTGATAAATCAGGGTGGCCCCAGAAATAAAAAATTCGGGCCCAGGTAAAGCATTATGAATTTCTGCTGTCTGCTTTCCAGTGATTGTCGAATAGATGTGCCAGACCCACCCATCCATTGCCTTGCTGGCCAACAAGTGTCGGCAATCCCGCGAAAAATTGCGAAAGGTGAACTCGCTACCAAAGAGAGTTTCGGTGGGCATACTTTCGCCGGTGTCTCTAACCCAGCGACGCAATATCATATGTCTCTTGCCATTTTCTTCACCCGATTGGAGTGCAGCAACGAGATTGTCGACCGGACACAGCGGGCTCGCCAATCTTCCGTCATCTGCCAGCTTTTGAACAGCAGCCGGGATTTCCAATTGGCGTGCCGCCGGAGCCGGATGTTCGCCCTCTGCTGCGGCAATCAGGCGCCCAGTTGCCGTATCGAGGCGCGCGAAACCGGCTGTGACATCCGCAGGTTCGTGCGTTGGGATGGCCCTCATCGGGCGCCGAACGGATCGCCACTGCACGATGATTTCATTGCCGTCGATGCGTGCGCCGACATAAAAGTGGAGAATGGAACGCGTCTCTACCCGACTAGGAAGCGGTAGCTCCAGCTCGAATTTCGACGTGAGATCCTTTGTCGTGAGGCCAACGACACTCAGCGCATCGCTTCGGTCCCGAGCTGCTACAAGCAAAACATTATGGTAGAGCAGCAGTGGCTTTTGCTCCACGAGACGAGGTTGCGATCACCCCACCGTTGGACAGGCTGACAGCATCGATCCTGGCCTGCGAATTCAACATGTAGGCGACGGATTGCAGCGTGTCGACGACCACACCCTGAGCAAACTCGAAGGCGCGCGCCTTTGGTGCTGCATGGGCGATCCCACACGCGGCGGACAACACCAGCAGAGAGTACCCCCACCTCATTTCCACCTGTTGTCCCACTTTGCTCGGGTATTGATAAGCTGTCGCAGCCCGCCTGCCCGCCGATGTGCTTCCCTGAAACCTATCGGTGGGGCGGATATGGGCATCGCCGTCGACATTTCACCAATGTCGGAATTTTTTACACATCTTAGAGCGATTTCCAGGCGGGAAGTTTGCAAATCAGCTGTTTGCTGCGGTTCTCGCACCTGACCCCACGGGCCCTAGGGTCGGAATTTTTTACACGTGTGGACGTCTTGTATCCACTACTACACGTTGGTTTACGCGTGAATTGAAGGGCTTGCCGAACTTAACGCCGCGAGCCAGGTGTCGGAAAAATTTACAGACAACACCAACCGGGTCCGCAGTCGTTCGTACACGCAATGTCTAACCCTGCATGTTGAATAGGAATATTAGGTTAACTTTGGTGATTGGTAGGCTTGGCACGAGAATTGCCTATAATTCTCCGCCGCTTACCGGGGTCCTCGGCAACCCGACCTTTCTGGGCGCGTTTCCGGCCCACGGGACTCCGCCCAACACCCACGGCACAGCCGATTTCGCCGATCCGTCGCTGCTTTCGACGATCACCCTGACCTTCCCGATTGCGGAGGATGTTGTTTCGGTGACGGGCGTGCTCTTCAACGGTCAGCCGCTCGCGGAGAACTACGTCGTCGATGCGTTTTCCGGGGCAACCCTGGTCGACATGAATACCTTCACCGGCATGGCAGCCAGTTCCTCCGCCAGCGGCTTCGGCAGTTTTTTTCTTAGCTCTGGCGCGGCACAGCCGATCACCTCGGTGACGATCACGACGCCGAACGCCACCGCAAATGGTTGGGATTTCTTGATCGACACGATCACGGTCACCCCAGCCGCGGTAACACCCGCTCCGGAGCCCAGCACCGCGCTGATCTTGCTCAGCGGTGCTCTCGGGTTATTGGTGGCGCGCCGACGCCGGTAATCAAAGAGCAAACCAAGCGGCATCGGCGCATCGATTAGCGGACGCGGACGCCGCGCTTTTCATCCGGGAGTCCGGACCGCTGTCCCTTGGGGCGACATGCCAATCGGAAAATCTGCCAGTGCGAAACGTTGTTGCTTCGTAAGCCAAATCGGCATCGTGTATCGGACGCCGCTTCGCACCGGAAAAACCTCGTGTTCATGGACGGCGTCGCTGGGAAAGACCAACAGAAGCCCGCGGCGCGGCTTGACCGCTAATTGTGCCCGCTCGAAGACGATTTCGCCGCCTTCGAACGTATCATTCAGGTAATAGATCGCTGTTACGTCGCGCTGGGGCGTATGATTGGCTACCCAATTGCCTTGTTCGGTCTGGCGACAATTGTCCGCATGTCGGCTGTGGTGCCCTCCCGCACCCAGTGCGGCCAGAATCACCGTCTCGGGATAAAGCGGATCCGCCCGCTGCAACCGAGTAGTTATTTCACACAGGCATTGCTTGACCAGACGCGGAATAATTTCGTCGGCGTACGGCGCGTCCCGGAGCGCGTCCCAATAGACGAGGGGATGACCCGTTTGATCCCTGACCTTCGCCTGTTGAACGTGTTGATCATAGATTGTCATCAGGCGACGGCAGTCGTCGTCACTGACGGTATCCTCGACCTGAATGATCATCGAGACAGCTTTCGCCACTCACTCCAGGGGCTCGAGCCCGATCAGCCAGGAGACCAGGGTCCAGCGGCTGCCGCTCTGCACAGGTAGTGCCCGATGTATGATAAAGGACGGAAAGACCAGCGCGTCTCCTTGGCCGAGAGCGATGCGGTTGTTTGTCCCCTCGCCGTAAAAGATTTCGGTCCCACCGCCGTCATATCCGTCAGCTGCCAACTCGACGACAATCGATATTTTGCGCAAGCTCATCGCGCCGCCGCCGAGATCCATGTGCCAGTCGTAAAGCTGGCCCGCCGCACAGCGGGTCAGCTGCAGCTGCCCCATTTCGTCGGACAGGCCGAACCGGTACCGCGAATTGTAGAGTGTGGCGACGCCCCAGATGCGCTCGAATATCCAAGCGGTCTCGGTCGTCCGCGGAACCCAGAACAGATCGCTGTCCCTGATCAAACTGCTGTCGCCCCGCGGCATCCTGCTCTGGTGCGCGCCGGTTTCCTGATACAGCGCGATGATGCGCTCGCATTCCTCCGCGCTGAACCGACCTGCGAAGACCTCGCAGTAACTAAAAGCTTCCCACATTGTCCAATGCCCCATCACAGGCCCAGCCGCAGTCCCGTTTCGGCCTAGCCGTGGCCGATCTTCGCCGCGAACCGATGGTAGGGAATCTATCCGATATACCCTTGATTGTCAATCAAATAATTGTTATATTAGCTCTATAAACGAGCAACGGAAGCCAAGGATGAACGTAGGTTTAGCGCGCCGCCCAAGGCTCCCAGACCGGCGCCGCCCCCCGAGCTCAACATCAAAAGGCATGCGCCGGGGGCGCCGAATCTGCGCGTCGTGGTGATCGATATCGATCGCCTCGCTGGATGAAAGCGTGTGTCAAACAGATGTCAGAGCTTCCCTGCCGAAGCGTCCCGTGAGCGTCCGATCCGGACACGAAATATCTGATGTAAAGGAGATTTTTGATGGAGACGCGGCGCTGGTGCAATTTTTTCCCAGTGATTTCCCTGTCCAGCAGGGAAATTAAGCAGGGAGGGTGGAGCGGCCTCGCGCTATCGCGCTCGCCTCGATCAGCACGATCCGGCTCGACGGTTCGGGCATTCGCGTGCTCGCCCTCAACGAGGCGCCGCGGCTGCCGCCCCCACCGCAGTGTCTCGGAGGCTGGCGAGGGCGGCTTCGGCGGCGGTGATCCCGCTCAGCCAAGCGCCATGCGCGGTCGAGAAGAAGTTCGGCGAGCAGGCCTCGCCGGCAAAGAACAGACGGTCGTCGACCGGGGCGGCGAGCAGTGCGCGGTCATCGGCATGACCGGGACGGGCGTAGGAATAGGAACCGCGCGCCCACAGGTCGCGCAACCAGGCGGTGGAGGCGAGCGGTGCGAGCTGCTTGCGGACCCCGCTGCCGAAGAGCCGTGCGAGCTCGACGGCGGCGAACGAGAACATCGCGGCCTCGCCTTCTTGTTCGAGCGCCGCCGCAAAGCGACCGCCGAAAAAGCAGTAGATCGCGGGGCGATCGAAGGGCCGCACCTGGTAGCTCATGGTTTCCCGCGAAGTGGTCGAGCCAACCAGATAGGCATCGCGCTCGACCCCGGGAAGCGCGCCGTTCAAGGAAATAAAGAGCTTGTCGTCGACCCCTAGCGGCAGGCCAGCCGCAACAGCGATCTTGTCCGGCAGCGGCGGGTCGAAGCGGAGTATTTCGCCGGCGATGATCGAGGTTGGTACCGTGACAACCACCCGCGCGGCGGTAACGACGCCGCGCGCAGTCTCGAGCCGGATTGTCCGCCTGCCGTGGTCGATCCGCGACACCGCGGCCTCCAGCACCACGGGCAGCCCCTCCGCGAGCGTCTCGAATAGCCGGCCATACCCCTCTTGGAGCCGCCAGTTGGTCCCGTTATCCTCGTAGCGGACATAGTCTTTGACCGACACTCGATTGAGCTCGGCGCCGTTTCCCCAGGTACTCGTCGCGTCGAGCAGGTCGTTCCAGCGTTCGCCCGCAACCAGCAGGCTTGCCAGCGACCGGTCGCCAGGCTCCCTCGCCGCTTTTCTCCGGGCCTGGGATTGGGCTTCGCGGGCCGCGATCCAATCGGCTTCTGCCTCGACCGTCTCGCCGCTGCGGCGCAGCCGGGTCGTCCATTCCGGCGGCCGGCGGTGGACCGAGAATCCGAGGCGTTTGGCAATCGGGGAGAGCGGGTTCCGATCGGCCGAGTGCAGCCATTCGGCGCCACGATCGAGCGGGAAGCCGGCCGGCTCTATCGTATTGACCCGCCCGCCAACTCGATCCCGCGCTTCGAGCACCAGGACGGAGACCATGCCGGCCTCGCGCAAGCGCCGCGCCGCGCCTATCCCGGCGGCACCGGCACCGATCACCGCGACATCGACTTGGGACTGCAAGTCCGTCATCTGCTCCCTCGCTGCCGGCCGAAACAAGGGCTAGCATAACCCATCAGACGACCGCCGAAACGCCGCCATGCGCCTCACCGATTTCAAAGTCCTCACCTTCGATTGCTACGGCACGCTGATCGACTGGGAAACCGGCATCGTCAACGCGCTGCGCCCACTTTTCGGCAACGAACTCGTCAAGCGCTCGCGCGACGACATTCTGGCGGCATTCGCCCGGCTGGAGACCGCACAGGAAGCCGAGACGCCGGACATGATTTATTCGGAGCTGCTCGCTCGCGTCCATCGCCAGCTCGCCGTCGAATGGGGCATCGCCGCAACGGCGGCGGATCATCACGCGTTCGGCAGCTCGGTCGGCAATTGGCCGGCCTTTTCCAATTCGGCCGCCGCGCTCGCCTATCTCAAGCAGTTCTACAAGCTCGTCATCTTGTCGAATGTCGACCGCAACAGCTTCGCGCAGAGCCGGAAGCGGCTCGGCGTCGCCTTCGATGCGGTCTATACCGCCGAAGACATCGGCTCCTACAAACCCGACCTCAGAAACTTCCACACCGTGATCGACGGGCTGCAGCGTTCCGGGCACTCCGTGAGCGACATTCTGCACACCGCACAAAGCCTCTTTCACGACCACGGGCCGGCCAACGCGGTCGGTCTGAGCTCTGCCTGGATCGATCGCCGCGCCGGCATCGGCGGCTCCGGTGCTACACCGCTGCCGCCGGAGGGGGTGCACTGGGACTTCCGTTTTTCGAGCATGGCCGAACTGATCGAAGCGCACCGAGCCGAGCTGCGCGGATAGTCAGCGAATCGACGCAGATTGCTCTTCCCCGGCGAGCGCTACGATCTCGCTGACGAGCTTGTTGGTCATCGCGTCGGAAAAAGATCGAAAGTCGTCGATCACGCTGAGAAACGCACCCGGCCCGCCGATCACATTCTGCCGGTACCATTCAGGCAGGCCGCCAGGCGGCTGGGTGTGGAAAGCGTAGCCGGGGTTCGGCCGGTCGTTGATGATCGCCAAGCCATTGATCGTGATACCCTCGGACACCGCCTGATCGCGGGCCTCGGTAACCGGCCGCCCGGAATTGTTGGTCCCATCACCCGATACGTCGATGATGCGCCGATCGCTGTGCGGCTTCGCGGCAGCAAAGCGTTCCATCGCGAAGTCGATGCCTGCGCTGATGGAGGTCCGTCCCATAAAGGATCGGGGGGCGGCAAGGATGGCCGCGGCGATAACGCCGGCATCCTCCTCGTCATGGACCATCGTCCAATCGACAACGACCAGCTGCTCCCCCGCCCCGGACCATTCGATGAAGCATACCGCGATTGTCCCAGTGTTGCCGCCGCGGATCGCGGCGAGAACGCGCGGATCGGTCAGGGCCGCGGCATAACCCTTGCGCTGCAGGTCGAACTCGCCCTCGTCGACGCTGCGTGAGACGTCGGCGGCAAGCACGAGCAGCAGGTCGGTATTCTGAGCACCCGCCCCCGCGGAGAGGGCCAGCATCGCCAGAAACGCCGCAGCGGAAATAGCAGATCTCATCGGGTTTCCCCTTGACACGGGGGGCGAGGATACGACCGGAAGGCCACCCGGCGAAAGGGCGTCGCCAAACGCCTCTTCGGCCCTCATATCTCTAATCCCGGAAGGGATTACGATGCGCATCGCCCAGATCCGTCTTTCGATCGATACCGCACCGCGCGAGATCAAGGAGATCACCGCCGAGATCGCACGCTGGGTGGAGCGCCAGGACATCGCGCTCGGTCTGCTCACCCTCTGCATACCGCACACCTCTGCCTCGCTCTTGATCCAGGAGAATGCTTCGCCCGACGTCCGCCACGATCTCGACGCCTTCCTGCGCCCGATCGTGCCGGAGGATATGAGCCTCTACCGCCACAACGACGAGGGGCCCGACGACATGCCGGCGCACATCAAGAGTGCGTTGACCCAGACGCAGCTGACCATCCCGGTCACCGACAGCCGGCTCCAGCTCGGCGTCTGGCAAGGCATCTTCCTCTTCGAACACCGCGCCGCGCCGCATCAGCGCTCGCTTATCCTGACCCTGATCGGCGAGGAGGACGCGCCTCCGGGTCCCGGCTGAGGCTGGTTGAATTGCCGGAACCTGCGCTGTCTGGTTGTGAGAGTGATTAACGCCGCCGCCATGTGCAGCAAATCTGCAGCAAAATTCTCCCCGCCAAAGTTGTACCATCGCTATTTCCTTGGGAGCGGCTGCCGCGTCCGCTTTGCCAATAAGGATAGCAATCCTATAATGTCAATTGGACAATTTCGTGATCAACGCAATCAAGCACAGCGCAGCCTGTTGCGTCGTGCCGGTGGGCTCAGGATGTCGTCGGTGCACGCGCATCCCGCCGCCGGGCGGGCCTGACGGCAAAAATCGCGACATCGTCCCCGCGCCGCCGGTAGGAGACGATGTAGTTTCCCAGAACAAGCCGCCGCGTGCCGGGAAGAAGGCCCGGCGCACCCGAGTTGGGATACTGGGTCAGCTGTTGCTCGGCACGCTCGAGGGCTTCCAAGAAACGCTGAGACGCGGGTTGGCTCTGCTCCATCAGGTAGGTCACGATGTCTCGTACTTCCGCTGCCGCACCGCTAGAGCGGAGGACGCGGATCGTCATTTCTCGCGCGGGCGCTTCGTCTGCGTTCTACCGATAATCTCCCGAACTTCGCGGATCGACTCCTCAAGAGGGGCGCTCTCGCCCCGGTCGAGTTCCGCCAGACTCTCGATGTCCTCGGCGATCTCGGCGCCCTCGTCCTCGAGATATTGACGCAGCGCCCGCAGCATCACCCAGGAGCGCGGCCGATCGAGAGCGGCCGCAAGCTTGTCGAACGCCTCGATGGGGTCATCCGGGACGCGGAGCGAAACGTGGCTCGAACCGCCGTGGTCGTCAGGCATCGACTACTCCTGTAACACCGCGTACTATAGAGTCCCCTAAAGCTCGGAAAATGCCAGATCGCTACGGTTGATCGGCTGATAACATCGGCGCAAGCTAAACTCCGCGCCGAGGAGGACAAACGTGCAAGGGGAGCGGGTCGAGCGCAGGCTGGCAGCGATCCTCGCGGCCGATGTCGCGGGGTATTCGCGGTTGATGGGCGCGGATGAGGAAGGCACGCTCGAACGCCTCAAGGTATTGCGCCGCGAGCTCCTCGATCCGAAGATCACCGAGCACCATGGCCGCATCGTCAAGACCACCGGCGACGGGTTGCTGGTGGAGTTCTCCAGCGTCGTCGATGCGGTGCGCTGCGCGGTCGCGGTGCAGCAGACGATGGCAGAGAGGAACACCTCTGTCGGAGTGGACAGCCGCATCGAGCTGCGCATTGGCATCAATCTCGGCGATGTGATCGTCGAGGGCGACGACCTCTATGGCGACGGCGTCAATATCGCGGCACGGATCGAAGCCTTAGCCGATGCCGGCAGGGTGTTCATCTCCAATACGGTCCACGACCACGTTCGCGACCGGCTGCCCTTTGTCTTTGAGGATCTGGGCGAGCAGCAGGTCAAGAACATCGTGCGGCCCGTCCGGGTCTACCGGGTGCGACCTGAGGGCCCCCTGCCTAGCCCTCCCCTCCCCGGGCTTGACCCGGGGATCACGGGGGAGGGAAACGCGCGCAGCGCGCGGGTGGGCGCTGTCGAGCCGCCGCTCCCATTACCCGACAAGCCGTCGATCGCGGTGCTCCCGTTCCAGAATATGAGCGGCGATCCGGAGCAGGAATATTTTGCCGACGGCATGGTCGAGGAGATCATCACCGCGCTCAGCCGCATCCGCTGGCTCTTCGTCATCGCGCGCAATTCCAGCTTCACCTACAAAGGCCAAGCCGTCAACATAAAGCAGGTCGGACGCGAGCTCGGGGTCCGTTACGTGCTCGAAGGCTCAGTACGCAAAGGCGGCGGTCGCGTACGCATCACCGCCCAGCTGATCGACGCGACAAACGGCGCGGATCTCCGGGCCGACCGCTTTGATGGCCCGCTCGATGACATCTTCGAGCTGCAGGATCAAGTAGCGATCAGCGTGACGGGGGTCATTGAACCAACGCTGCAAGCTGCAGAAATTCGTCGATCTGCCGAGCGACCAACCAGCGACGTCACCGCATACGATATGTACTTGCGGGCTCTCGGCCTTGCTTTTTCCCTGGGAAAGAGAGCGGATCATTCAGGCACTCGACCTTCTAGAGCAGGTGATCGAGCGCGATCCCCGCTACGGCTCAGCTCTGGTAGAAGCGGCCTCCCGCCACTTCGAGCTGCATGTCAACGGATGGTCCGAGAACCCGGATATAAGTTGCCGGAAGGGCATCGAACTCGCCCAGCAGGCACTTCAGGTAGCCGGCGACGATCCGAATGTCCTCAGTAAGGCTGGGTACACGCTCGGCTATTTCGGCGAAGAAATCAATATCGCCATTGGCTTGCTCGATCGCGGCCTGGAACTCAATCCAAGCTCCGCCCGTGGTTGGCAGTGGTGCGGCTGGCTAAGGCTGTGGGCAGGGGAGCCTGATCTCGCGATAAAGCATTTCGAGACTTCCTTGCGCCTCAACCCGCGCGAGCAACGAGCTAACCCGTTCATGGGGATCGGCGTGGCCCACTTTTTCGCCCGACGGCTCGAGGAAGCCAGGGCGACGTTGCTGAGGTCATTGCAAGAAAAGCCGAATTGGGTTCCGACCTATCGATTTCTCGCGTTCTGTTACGCGCACTTGGGTCGTCTTGACGAAGCGCGGGAAGTGATCCGGCGATTACGCACTCTGACAAACGTGTTAGTGCCAAGCGCCGAGAACTGGCGCGACCCCGTCTGCCGCGAGTTTTACCTATCGGGTCTGCGCCTGGCGATGGGCGAGGCGACATGACCCAGACCCGCCGCCTTGCCGCGATCCTGGCCGCCGATGTGGTGGGGTATTCGCGGCTGATGGGGGCGGACGAGGAAGGCACGCTCGTGGAGGTGCAGCAAGCCATGCCCGCGCCGAGCGGAACATCTAGACGCGAACATCCCTTCGGCGGGCGTGTCTGACCGCGAGATCTCGACATCGGTACCGCGTCGCCGATACAAGATGACATAATTGCCGACAATAGGCCGGCGCGTGCCGGCCAGTGGGCCGGGCGCGCCGGAATTGGGAAATTGGGAGAGCTGTTGCTCGGCGCGTTCGAGGGCCCGCGAAAAACGATCTGCTGCCGCCTGACTGTGCTCGGCGAGGGAGGCCGTTATCTCCTCAACTTCAGCGGCTGCGCGTCGCGAATAGACGACGCGGCTCGTCATTTCTGTTGCGCACGCCCTTTCTCAGCGGCGGCGATTATCTCCTCGACCCGCCGCCGCATATCCTCCGTCGAGACGATCTCGCCCCGGTCAAGCTCCGCCAAACTCTCGACGTCCTCGGCCATCTCGGCACCCTCCTCTTCGAGATACTGGCGCAGGGCACGCACCATCACCCAGGAGCGCGGACGTTCGAGTATCGCAGCGAGCTTATCGAACGCTTGAATGAGATCGTTCGGGACGCGCAGCGAAACGTGTGTCGATCCGGCGTTGTCGTCGGGCAAACGGTTCCTCCTGTGCCCCCCGGGATTACACAGTAGTACATACGACCAAAAATACCAGGCGCGATCCCGGCGGCCCAGCGGCCGCTTTAGGGCGCTGACCTTTTCTGCCCGATGATCGGCTGGGCTTCTGCCACGAGCTGTTCGATCAGTCGACTGGCCGGCAGTTCGCGCACCAGCGGAGCAGCCTGACCCGCCCAGACCGGCATGAAGGCGGCCCTCGCCTCCTCGTTCGGCAGGCGCCAAAGGGGGTCTAAGAGGCTCCCCTGCAAGGGAAAAGCCAATGGCGCGGTCTCGGCCATCTCGGTGATGAAGCGGTTGCGCATAGCGCGCGCCGGGCGGCCGGTGAAGACGCGCGTCAGCTCGGTGCCGTCGTCGGCGGCAGCCCGCAGTCGAGCGCGGTGAAGCGGCGAGACGGTGGCTTCCGGGCAACCCAAGAACGCCGTGCCCATCTGGACCCCGCTCGCACCGAGGGCGAAGGCCGCTGCGATCCCCCGACCGTCGGCGATGCCCCCCGAGGCAATAACCGGTACGTACACGGCATCGACGATTTGCGGCACCAGAGCCATCGTGCCGACCATGCCGGCTCCCGCACTGTCGCTGAAGCTGCCGCGATGCCCGCCGGCCTCAAATCCTTGCGCTATGATCACGTCGGCGCCGTCTGCTTCGAGCGAACGCGCCTCGGCGACGGTGGTCGCCGAGCTGAGGATGATGCAGCCGGCTGCTTTGAGCCGCTGCACTGCGGCAGTCTCCGGCAGACCAAAGTGAAAGCTAACGACGCGCGGTCGCAGATCGAGAGCGAGGGCTAGCTGCTCCGCATCGAAGGTCGAAAAAGGTTCCTTTGGCTCAGGTACGGGCCCCAGCCCATATTCGTCGAAATAGGGTGCTAGCTTTGCCCGCACCTGCGCCCTCGCCTCGGGATTGATTCGCGGACGCCGATGGGCAAAGAAGTTGAGATTGAATGGGCGGTTGGTTGCCTGGCGCACAGCCGCGACCTGCTCCCGCACCACGTCCGGCGGCTGCCCCACACTCCCGATCGAGCCTAAGCCCCCTGCATTGCAGACGGCCGTCACGAGCGCCGGAGGTGTGAAGCCGCTCATCGGCGCTTGAACGACAGGATGAACGATGCCCAACAATTCGAGGAAATCAGTGCGTGGCCACATGAGATCACCTTGGTCCTAAGTCGGGCTGGGGATAATGCCACAGCCGCTCGCCGGGATCGCCCGCGGTTGATCGGCTGACGACATCGGCGCAAGCTGCCCGCCGCGCTCAGGAAGACCAGATCGCGGGACGGGGTCGAGTGTAGCTCTCTTCAGGAGGAGATCATGGCCGGAAAAACCGCAGCGTTGCGCAGGCTGCTTGCCGAGGAGGCGTTCATCCATGCCCCGGTCGCCTATGACGCGCTGGGCGGCCGGTTGATCGAGAACACCGGGTTCAAAGCAGCCTATGTCGGCGGGTTCGTCACCGGCGGCTCGCGCTGCACCTCGGAGCCGCTGCTGACATTGGACGAGCAGGTCCGGGTGGCGGGCGATGTCGCGAGGGCAGTCGGCATTCCGGTGATTGCGGATGCCGGCGCCGGTTTCGGCGAGCCGCTGCACACCATGCGGACCGTGCGCGAGTTCATCCATGCAGGCATTGCCGGCGTCCATATCGAGGACCAGCTGTTCCCGAAACGCGCGCATTACCACAAATACGTGGCGCACGTGATCCCGCGAAAGGAGTTCGCCGACAAGATCCGGCTCGCCTGCCGTCAGCGCGATCAGAGCGACAAGGATTTCGTGATCATTGCCCGCAGCGATTCCTGCCGTTTCGAGGGGCTCGACGAAGCCATCGGGCGGGTGAATCTGGCGGCCGAGCACGGCGCCGACATGGGGATGATCTTCCCGCGCGACCTCGGCAAATTGCAGCAGGCGCCGAAGCTGTCGAAGGTCCCGCTGGTCTACGTCATCAGCCGCGGCAACCGGCCAGTCGCGAGTGCGGCCCAGCTCGCCGATATGGGCTACAAGGTGGCGCTCGACGCATTGCTCTCGCTATTGGTCAGCTTTCATTACAACAAGCGTGCGCTCGGGGAGCTGAGGGCGACCGGCGATTTTACCGGCCTCAGCCAAGAGGAATGCGTCACTGCGCGCCACGACATCGAGAGCCTTTTCGGGCTCGACGCGTTCTACGCGATCGAGGAAGAGACCGTCGAAGAACAGAGATGGGGCGAGCGGTAATGGAGTGGTCCCATTTGGGAACGCTGAAGGCCGGAGCCGCGCAAGGCCGTCACAGCGCGGAGACTGCGACCAGTCCTTCCTGCTGCAGCGTGTTGGCGACGTCCGACACCGTGGTGCGGTGCAGGACGCGGCGTTGCGTCATGTCGTAGGGGCGGCCGCGGTGCATCGTGCAGCGATTGTCCCAGATCGCGAGATCGCCGACCGTCCAGCGGTGCCGGTGGACGAATTGCGGCTGGGTGGCGAAGGCGATCAGCTCCTCGATCAATGCCCTGCCCTCCTCGACTGGCCGGCAGAGAATGTGCGAGGCGTGCGAGGCGAGGTAGAGGCTGGTGCGGCCCGAATAGCGGTGGTGGCGCACCAGCGCCTGTCGTACCGGCGGCAATTCCGTGAAGATCGTGTCATTGAAATCGGCAAAGCCGATCTGGCTGCGCGAGCGGAAGATGCTGTGCTCGACGACGAGCCCATCCAGCTGGCGTTTGCGCCGATCCGGGAGGGCGTCCCAGGCCGCCCGCATATCGGCGAATTCGGTCTCGCCGCCGCCCGTGGGACCGGGCGACGGAAGCTCGCGCGCCGACAGCAACGAGCATTTCGCCGGGATCTGCTTGAACGAGCTGTCGGTGTGCCAGAGCTGATTGCCGAGATTGAACAGATTGCGGCGGTCGTCGCGTGCGAGCACTCGTCCTTCGGGGTCTAAATTGGAAATGTCGGCGAGGTCGGGGCGCAGGCGCAATTTTGTGCCGGCATAGTTCGGATTGACCTCGAGCTGACCGAAGAGCCGGCTGAAGACAAGCTGCTGCTCATCGGTCAGCGGCTGCTCGGGAAAGACGAGGATGCCGTAATGGTTGAAGGCCGCTTCGATCTCGGCAAAGACTTGCGATCCCACCGGCCGGGCGAGATCGAGGCCGCGCAGTTCGGCGCCGAGGGTCGGGTGAAGCGGGGTCAGCTCGATCGTCATGTTCCTCCCCATCTTCGAGGGCGCCCGTAATATGAGGTCCGTTGTAGGGCGATCAATTCGGACGCGATGCCGACTTCCGACATCAGAGCGGTGGTGGAGTGGCTGATCGACGGCGCACGATCGGCGCCGCAGCCACAACAAGTCTTGAGCCAATTGTCCGAACGGCTCGTCGCTTGCGGCATTCCGCTGTGGCGGGTCGCCGTATTCGTCCGCACCCTGCACCCGAATGTCATGGGCCGGCGGCTCCTTTGGCGTCCGGACGCCGAGGTCGAGGTGACCGAGGCCCCGTTCGAGATGCTCGCAACCGAATATTTCCGCGACAGCCCGATTGCCCGCGTCTATCGGACCGGTGTCGCAATTAGGCGCAAGCTGGCCGATCCGGACTGTCCCGATGATTTTCCGGTGCTCGCCGATCTTCGCGCCGAAGAAGTCACCGACTATCTGGCGGCACCACTCATCTTCACCGATGGCGCCGTTCATGCGGTGACCTGCACGACGCGGCAGCCGGACGGCTTCACCGACGCACAGATCGCCGTCCTCGAAGCCGTGATCAAGCCGCTGGCGCGGGTCGCCGAGATCCGCTCCTTGCGCCGGACTGCGAGCAATCTGCTCGATACGTATGTCGGGCATGACGCCGGCGAGCGCATCCTCGCCGGGCATATCCGGCGCGGCGACATCGAGGAAATAAACGCTGCGATCTGGCTGTCGGACATGCGCGGGTTCACCGCATTGGCCGACGGGCTGCCGCCGCGCGTGTTGATCGACCTCCTCAATCGCTATTTCGATTGCCAGGTGCCGGTGATCCTCGACCACGGCGCCGAGGTGCTGAAATTCATGGGTGACGGGCTGCTGGCGATATTTGCCATCGCCGGGAACGAGACCGAGGTGTGCGAGCGCGCGCTGGCCGCCGCTCGCCAGGCACAGGCGAACATCGCATCACTCGCCGGCTCGGCGCTGCCGGGGTTGCGCTTCGGTTTGGCCTTGCATATCGGCGACGTCCTCTACGGCAATATCGGAAGCGGCAATCGCCTCGATTTCACCTGCATCGGTCCGGCCGTCAATTTGGCTGCGCGCATCGAAAAGCTGACGAGCCCATTGCGGCGAGCGATCCTCGCCTCGGACGAATTCGCACGCCACTGCCCGGGCGAATTTACCGCTCTCGGCGAATATGGTCTCGCCGGCTTTAGCGCAACGCAATTGGTCTTCGGACTTTCGGACGAGACGGTGGAACCGGGATGAACATGCGGGTTCAGCAATTGTCTTCGGACCCTACCCCCGGCGTCGATCCCGCCCGCAAACGGTACGAAACCGCACCGTAGGTGGCGACCGCATAGGGCACGAGGAAGGTCAGGATCAGTTTGAAGAAATTGAGCCGACTCCCGGCAAACAGGGCATCGCCTTGATTGATCAGATTGAGAATTGTCCCGACGATCAGGGACACGACAAGCGAGCGCCGCGGCACACCGTCGGAGATGCAGCAGTGCCAAATTCGCGACCACCGCGCCATGGAACCCAACCCTTCGACGGGAGTATACGGTACGCCGCAGCCGCGGGGACGGATCGGGTCGCAGCCTTTTCGGGCGAAACGGAACCGAACGAAGTGATCGGCTCCGCTTGGCCGTTTCAAAACCGTTGAGTTAAGGTTAAGCGGGAACCGGGATCGGTACGTCACCGGCGGGAAAAGGGGGAACGTGATGGCAGCACGCCGCTCCGGGGCAGCTTGGCTCCTCATGTCAATTTTTCTGATCGTCGGCGGACCGCCGGCCGGTGCCCAGGTAATGGACGAGGCGCGGCAGGCCGGGCGCGCCGCCTCGACCTTCCCCGCGGCCGACGAGGATTACTTCAAGGGCATGGATGGCGGGGTGGTACTGACCCCCGACGAGGTCAAGGGACGCAACATGTGGCTGGTGTGGACCGGCGGCAACGACCGGCTGTGGGACAAATTGACGAACCTGACCTTCGGCTCCTTCGACCTCTTGAAGATCCTCTCCTCGTCGCCTGGGCTCAAATACAGCCGAGACAACCGGTGGACCTATCTCGGCCTAGTCAACGAGCCGTGTTTCACCAAGGCCACTGCACCGAACCCTGAGCGCTATGGGCTGTGGCTCGACGTCCGCAACACCGACTGTCCGCCCGACCCGTTCGAGAACGCCCAGAAATATCCCGGCGTCGCGGTCGGTGCGCGCGGCAAGAACATCCCGGTCGGATCCTATTACGGCTATCCCAGCGGGGTCGTCGGGCTGCGGCTCTTTCCCAATCCCGCCTTCGATCAAGCTGCCGCCGCGCGGTGGAACCCCGAACGCTTCTACAACGACCCCGACTACTACTTGTCCAAGGATCTGGTCCGGCCGTACCGGGTCGGGATGTCCTGTGGGTTTTGCCACGTCGGGCCAAACCCGGAAAAGACGCCGGCGAACGCTGAGGCTCCGCAATGGGAGAACCTCAGCGGCACGGTCGGCGCGCAATACTTCTGGGTCGACCGCATACTGGCGTGGGACGCCGATCCGTCGGCCTTTCTGTTTCAGCTGCTGCACACCGCCCGGCCGGGCTCGTTGGACACCTCGCTCGTATCCAGCGACAACATCAACAATCCGCGCACGATGAACGCCGTCTACAACCTCTGGCCGCGTCTGGAAGCAGCCAAGCGCTGGGGTCGCGAGACGCTCGGCCCGACCAATCTGGCGAACAAGCAGTTCAACGACTTTGTCAGCCAAGGGCCGCTGACCCAGTTCTTCAAGCCGCCGAACACGGTGTGGACGCCGCATGTGCTGAAAGACGGGGCGGACTCCGTGGGCGCTCTCGGTGCGCTGAACCGCGTCTACGTGAATATTGGTCTCTTCAGCGAAGAGTGGCTGCGCCACTTCAACCCGGTGCTCGGCGGCAAGCCCGTCACGCCCTTTGCACTCACGACAGCGCGCGGGAACTCGTCCTATTGGCAGGCGACCGAAATGCAGACGCCAGCCATGGCGCTGTTCCTGGTCAAAGCCTCATATCCTCACAAACTCAGCAACGCACCGGGCGGCGCGGCCTTCTTGAACGATGCGCCGGAGACCGTTAATCAGGGCAAGCTCGTCTTCGCCGACAATTGCGCGGCTTGTCATTCGAGCAAGGCCCCGAAGCCGCCCGCTGGTGCCGACCCGGCGGCCTGCATCGGTCCGAATTATCTGAACTGCTTCAACCGGTATTGGACGTGGACCAAAACCGACTCGTTCCGCAACCAGATGCGCCAAATCGTTGTGGCCGACAATTTTTTCGACGGCAATTTCCTGTCGAATGACGGCCGTGTGCCGGTGACCTTGCTGCAGACCAACGCCTGCAGCCCGCTCGCCACCAACGCAATAGGCGGCAATATCTGGGACAATTTCTCTTCCGCCTCCTACAAGCAGCTTCCTTCGGTCGGCGCAATAACGGTCTACAATCCCTTTACCGGGCAGCCGCAGCAGTACCAGATGCCGGCGGGCGGGCGCGGCTATACCCGCGTCCCTTCGCTCGTCAGCGCCTGGTCCACCGCACCCTTCCTGTTGAACAACAGCGTCGGGCGGTTCGATTCGAGTCCCTCGGTCGAGGCCCGCTTGGCGGTCTTCCAGGACTCGATCACGAAGATGCTGTGGCCGGAGAAGCGCGAGAAGGACGCTGTACTGGGCAGCAAAATTCCCGGCGTGATCGACCGGACGACGGTGACGAGCTGGCTGCGCATCCCTACCGGCTATTTACCCAATCTAATCAAGAACTCGCGGGACGTGCTCAATTGGGTTGTCCCGGTCTTCGATCAGAAAGGGATCGAGATCGGTCCGATCCCGGCCGGCACTCCAGTTAATCTGCTGGCGAATTTCGACCCGCTGGCGCCACCCGGCAGGCTGCGCGAGCGGCTGGCTCACGACAAGGCGGTGGTGAAGGTCGTCGCAAAACTCTTGCACGATCTCAAGACACTGCCGCCGGGCGCCAGTGACGAACAGGCGCGGCAGGTCTTCGCCAACGTCGGAGAGGAGCTGTTCGCGCTCAGCAAATGCCCGGATTACGTCGTCAATCGCGGTCACTATTTCGGCGCCGAATTGAGCGATGCCGATAAGCAGGCGTTGATCGCTTTCCTCAAGACGTTCTGACCATTTATTGCGTAATTGGTATTATTCAGTCGCCTGCTTGCAAATCTTCTGCAGAAAGCAACAAGGGCGCAGGCGCGAGATCCCGATCGATGTTTCCGAGGCGGTTCAGCAGGGAGGGGCATAGTCGATGGATCAGCAATTTGACTATATCGTCGTCGGATCCGGCGCCGGCGGCGGCACGCTCGCCGCACGGCTCGCCGAGGCGGGGCGCAGCGTCCTTCTCCTCGAGGCGGGCGGCGATCCTCGGCGGCTCTCCGGCACCAATGATTACCAGCCCGGCATCAACCGGCTCCCCGATGACTACGACGTGCCAGCGTTCCACGGCTTCGCCAGTGAGAACGACGCGATACGCTGGGACTTCTTCGTCCGGCATTACGGCTCCGAGGAGCTGCAGGCGAAGGACCCGAAATACGTGCGCGATTACCGCGGTGTCCCAGTCAACGGGATCCTCTACCCGCGCGCCGGCACCCTCGGCGGCTGCACCGCGCACAACGCGATGATCTTCGTCTATCCGCACAACGCGGACTGGGATGGGATTGCTCGTCTCACCGGCGACGCGTCATGGAACGCCGAGGCGATGTGGCATTATTTCATCAAGCTGGAGGACTGCCGGCATCGTCCGATCGAGCGCTGGCTCGCGAAGGTGGGGGTCGACCGCTCGCGCCACGGCTGGGACGGTTGGCTGCAGGTGGAGAAGGCGATACCCCCCGCGGCCGCGCTTCGCGATCACGGCCTCGTCCAGGTGCTGCTCGAATCCGCAGCCACGGCTTTCGCCGAGATCGGGCAGCCGGTCGAACGCCTGCATGACCTGGTCGAAGCAAAGGCCGACCCGAACGACTGGCGGCTGGTGACCGAAAACGCCGTCGGCGTGCGCTACACGCCGCTGACGACGCGCAATCATGTGCGGATAGGCGCGCGCGAGCGGGTGCTCGAGACCGCGCAGAAATACCCGGATCGCCTTCAGATAGAGCTCGACGCCCTCGTCACCCGCGTCAATCTCGACGAGCAAAACCGCGCAACCGGGGTCGAATACCTCAAAGGGGAGCGCCTGTACCGCGCCCATGGCCAGCCCGCAACCGCGCCGGGCGTACTCGCTCAGGCCCAGGCCACGCGCGAGGTGATTTTCTGCGGCGGCGCATTCAATACGCCACAGCTGTTGATGCTGTCCGGCATCGGGCCGCGCGCGGTATTGGAGCCGCTGGGCATTCCAGTTCGCATCGAGCTGCCGGGGGTCGGCAAGAATCTGCAGGACCGGTACGAGGTCGGCGTCGTCAATCGCATGAGCTTCGACCAGTGGAAAATCCTGGAAGGCCTCACCTTCAGCCACGGCGACCGCGCCTATCAGGAATGGGCTGACCAACGAGAGGGCCTCTACACCAGCAATGGGGCGGTATTGGCGGCAATCCTGAAGTCAAAGGCCGAGCGGCCGCTCCCCGACCTCTTCTGCTTCGCGCTGCTCGGCCTCTTTGGCGGCTATTTTCCGGGCTATTCCGCGGCCGAGCTGACCAAGCCCAATTATCTGACCTGGGCGATTCTGAAGGGGCACACCCAGAACCGCGCCGGCGAGGTCGTATTGCGCTCGGTTGATCCACGGGACACGCCGCTGATAAATTTCCACTATTTCGACGAGGGCAGCGACACGGCTGGCGAGGATGTGCAGTCCGTCGTCGCCGGCATCCGCTTTGTCCGTCAGCTCACCGCCAAGTTGAGGGCGCAGGGGCTGATCGCCGAGGAGGAACAACCCGGCGACGCGTTGCAGAGCGATGAGGAGCTGGGAAATTTCGTTCGCAACACTGCCTGGGGCCACCACGCCTCCTGCAGCTGCGCCATCGGGCCGCGTGCCGAGGGCGGAGTACTGGGCAGCGATTTCAAGGTGCACGGCGTCGAGGGGCTGCGCGTTGTCGACGCCTCCGTCTTTCCACGCATCCCAGGCTTTTTCATCGCCAGCGCCGTCTACATGGTTGCCGAGAAGGCGGCAGACGCGATCCTTGCCTCTTGACCTCAGTGGTGCACGTGAAAGCGGCCCACGCACGGGTTGAGCTCCAATGCCCGCTCCTGAAGGTTGCGACCCGCAACCTCGTTGCCAGCCGCGCTGTAGATCTCGCCGGCACGAAAATCCACCAGTGCATCGACAGCGCCCGATGCCAGCGCACAATCAATCCAGTGGACCGCCTCGCTGAACCGCCTATCGCGATAAAGTGCCCAGGCGACCGCGGTCTGAGTGGCAAAATTTTCCCTTAGTCGCAAGTCTTTGAATGCCCATTTAACAGCTTCTGCACCGTCTTCTGCCACGTCAGAATAGTAATCAACAAGGTGATGGTAGTAATGGACTTCGCCGCGCTCTGCAGACTGCAAATACGCGGTTAGAGCTCGCTCTTTCCAGTAGGCCGCGGGTCCCGCCTGGCCCGCAAGCTCGCAAAGCTCGCCGATCGCCTGTTCGAGTTCCGGCCGTTGACCGTTCGAGACGATCGACTGATACATTGCAGCGGCTTCGTCGTGTCTGCCTCGAGCGCCGAGCAATTCAGCGACATGCTCGCCGACCAGCCAATATCCGGGATAAGCGGCATCGGCGCGCCGGTAATGCAATTGCGCCTCGTCGTCCCGGCCGCGAGCGAAATCCGAAAAGCCGCGCTGCACCTCGAGCCATGCGAAGGCACGCATCTCCTTGGCGGTCAGTTGGTCTTCTGCTTCCTCGTAAAGACGGTCAGCGCCGGTTGCATCGCCCATCTTGCCGCGGAGATGTGCCAATCGAGCGAGAGCGTCCCAGGATTGCTCGCGCCGTAGGACATCGAGATAGGCCCTTTCCGCCGCCTGATAGTGCCCATGCTGGAAGTCGAGATCCGCTCGGATTAGCCGCCCCTCGTCGCTTTCATAAACCGACGAAACGGCACGCAGCGCGGCTTCGACGTCCGTGAGCTTGTGAAGCTTGAATGCGGCATGGGCCTTGAGCAGGCAAAGATCGCCCGGGTTCGCCAGTAGCGGTATTGCATCGTCGATGGCGCGTTCGACGGCGGTCAGTCCTGCGAAATCGCCGGAGAGCGAAGCTTTCTGGTAGAGACGATAAATTCGTCGCGTTATCCGTTCCGGGTTGGCCGGGATCGAGCATACCGCGTCATCTGTCTTGGCGATATCTTCGTTGATACGCTGCATCTCCGCAGCGTAACCGGCAGCAGACGCCATCGTTTCACCAGGGGTCCGCGAGATACGGGAAATCCGCCAGGAATTCCTTATCGTTCTTCAGCGGATTGGGCGGCGTTTTGGGCTCGATCGGGGCACTGCTCCACAGCGCCGGGTCGTTGAGCAGATCTACGTGATAAGGTTTCATGTTGAGGCTGGCACTCATGTCCAAGAATGTCGACAGGAAGCGAGTGGCCACCTGGTCCTCCAGGCGGCGACCGAAAGGCCAAGTCCCGGTCGTGTCCATATCGATTGAGTTCACATTGGGGATGAAGACGTCGACGGCTCGGCGCAATGGTATCGGCAATCCCTTCTTGTTCCAGGAATCATCCGGCATGTTGAGTTCCTGAAACAGGATCTTTCTGACCCGCGGAAAAGCCTCCAAGACGCTCGAATAAGTCCGGTGAACCGAAACCCGGCGAATTGTCGTGATCGAAGGCACTGGCGAGCCCGGGTGCGGTGATCGACGGACCAAATCCCCAGCCGAGATGACCCAGCCGCTTGATGAAATGCGGCGCCAGCCAGAAATTGTTGGCTCCCAATTGCCGATTGTCTTCCCGCTCGCTGAGTGCGGCGTCGGCAAAGGCTTGGCCGTCGGTGTCGACGAGCTTGTATCTCTTCAGCTCTTCGTCGAGGGTCAGCGCGTCGAGGAGCACATGTGGGTGCTTGATCCATAGCGGATCGTCGGGAATTGTCTCGACCTTGTTTGCTGCCTTCAATATCCAGCTTTCGCCCCAGGTATTGACCACACGGTGCTCGTCGGGCGTAGCCGTCAAGAATAATAGCGGCAGCTCTAAAATGATCGCATTGCAGTTCTGTCCGGCTCTTGCATCCTGGCCCGAATAGACGAACCGGTAATTGCCGTTCTGGTCCTTCTTGAAGCGATTGCCACTCCAGGTCAGCGGGCCGGCAGGCAATTCCTTTTTCAGTCCGTGTCCCCACTGCGGCAATTGCGGGTCGTAATTGAAGAGGTCGTTGCCTTCCAGTTCGAGAAACGTCTTTGGGATCGCAAGCTCCCGCACATCCGGCCTCGTATGCGGAACGTGATAAAACTGCGGCGCATAGTTGATCGATCGGAAGAAGCCCGGCAGATCGTTGAAAAACGCGTCGTCACGTCCTCCGACAAAGACGTTGATCGAGTGTCCGCCGGGCGACTGCACGCTGACACTCTCATTGGTCGCTATAGAGGCCGAAAAACTGCCGCCGGGAAAACCGATGAACCGCAGGTTCGCCCGGTTGTTGTGATCGACCGTTACCCGAACCTCCGACGGCTTCAATATCCTCAGATACTTTTCTTTGACCGCCTCCAAATAGGCCAACAAGCCGACGAGGCTGGTATCGTCTCTGTTGGTCCGTGCGATCCGACGGTCCGGCGCGATCAATAACCGGTATAGCATGTCGGCGTCGAAGACCCCGGTCTGCGGCGCCGCAGCGAAGGTCAGAGCGATGGCGACTTTGTCGCTGCCGGTGCGATCGTCACTCGGAAAACCGAAGTTGTCATAGAGGTCGGCGGCGCTGACATCGATGTCCGAGAAGATCGAATTTACCGCGTTCGGATCGTTATGGTCTGCCATACCGTGCCCTCACTGTCTTTGCACGGGCTAGAAGCAGCCCTCGGCAGACTACGGATGCACGAACGGCATTGGCAAGGTCTTCGCGCGGTCGCGACGCGACGGGGTGGGCGTGATCCTTTCCTCTCGAGCACGCTCAGCTGCGGCGGGCGATGTTTTGCGCGAGCACGGAAAGCAGCAGACCGAGCGTTGTGTAGCCGAGGATGACCTCGCTGGCGACGATGAGCTCACCTGCCAGTGTGACCGGTTTGACATCGCCGAAGCCCAGCGTCGTGTAAGTCACGATCGAGAAGTAATAGGGGGTGAACCAGCTGTTGGCGCTGCTCGTGTAATCGAGGAGGTGGGGAAAGATGCGATAGATCACGCCGTAAATTGCGGCAATTCCAGACGAGATCGCAGCGACGCGCAACATGCTGCGGCCGTAGTCAATTATTCCCCAAGCCCGGAACAGAGCCATGCGACGGGAGCCTTTCAAGTGCACTTCCAGCGTGTCGAGAAAGTCCTGGTCGGCCGCCGCACGCTTGAAAATGGCGTTGCCGAAGCACGAATCGAGACCGCGGACACCAAGATAGCGTCCCCGCATCGCGCGCAGTCGCCACACGACGTCGGTCAATTGCGTATTGCTGAGATTTGCCAGGCTGAAGTTCGTCCCGGTGAGGTTCGCTCCGCTGAGGTCTGCGTTGCTGAGGTCTGCCCCGCTGAGGTTGGCGCCGGCGAGGTCGGCCAGGCCGAGGTTTGCGCCGACGAGGCTTGCGTCGAGTAGATTTGCGATGCCGAGATCGGCGCCGCGGAGGTTTGCCCGATCGAAAATCGCGCGACTTGAATACGTACCGCGGAGGCTCGCCTCGCTGAGGTTGGCCGAGGCGAGATTGGCCCCGCTGAGGTTCGCTCCCCTGAACATTGCTCCACTCAGCCTCGCTCCATCGAGATTGGCGTCGGACAGATTCGCGCCCGCGAAATTCGCCAAACTAAGGTTTGTTCCCTGAAAATTGGCAGCGCTTAGATGCGCCCCGCTGAAATTTGCCCTACTGAAGTTGGCACGGCTCAGGTTCGTCTTGCCGAGATTGGCCCCGCTAAGGTTCGCACCGCTGAGATTCGCGCCGCTAAGGTCGGCGCCGTCGATTATCGCGCCGGCGAGATTCGCACGCCCGAGATTTGCCTCGCCGAGATCGGCGCCACGGAGCAAAAAGCCGCTGAGGTTGGCGCCGTTGAGGTTCGCGCTGCGAAGCTCCGGGCGAAGCGACGGGTTTTCCCCCCGCCAAGCGTTCCAGGCCTCGGCCCCGCGACGGAGCAGGAGGATTTGGTCGTTCTCCATCGTGACGTGCTTTTCGTCGGCGGTTTAGGGCATAGATGAACATTGTATGCCCAGTCGCGTTGTGGGAAAATTTTCGTCGGTCGCTCATCTCGCGCAGAGCAGCTTCCGACCGTCTAGCCCTGCCCTCGGCCCATCATGATGCGCATAGCCGTCGCCGCATTCTTCGCCATTTTGATCGCGGTCTCGCCAGCGGTGGCCGAAGTGCTGTCGGAATGCGCGGCCGCACCTCCGGCCCTGTGGGGTGATGGACAGCACGACGATACTGCGGCGCTAAATGCGTGGTTCCGCGGCGAGAAGGTGGTTTGGGCGCAGACGCATCAGGTCGTTGGTCCGGAGATTGCCGATCGCCGCTTTCGGCTCTCCTCCACGATCTACGTTCACGGTGGCACGGACCGCAAGATGGAGCGGTTTCAAATGTTCTGGCCGCACCGCGACGAGGTAGTCTCGGGCGGTACAATTACGACCGGGAGCGATCCGAAAGCCGACCCCGTCGTCGATGGGCTGAACATGGTGAACGCCGATCCCGACGAGGGGGTGCCCTATGACGGTCCCAAACTCGAGCCCCACGAGCACGGCATTCCGCGGCACTGCCTGACGTCTTGATCCGCGCCGCGAGCCGGCCTTGGCCGCCTTACTCCGCGGCCCGAGGGGCGTGGAACTCTGCGACCTGGGCGCGTTCCGGGCGGGCCATCGGCTGCGGCCACCAGCGATCTTCCCATTCGCTGAACAGGCCCTTGAGCCTCGGCAACACCCGATCGGCGAAGAGCTTGGTGTTGTAGGCCGCCAGCTCCTTGCCCATGCTGCCGAATTGTAAGAGCAGCAGCAAGTGCCCGACATTGAGGTCGGTCGCCACCTCGGTCAACTGCTCGACTACCTCCTCAGGCGAGCCGATGATCACATAGCCGCGCTCGACGATGTCCTCCATCTGCGTTGTCGCCCGTGCCTGCTGGCGCGCCTGCAGGCTCGCGGCGCGGCCGACCTGGCCGACAATGCCGGCGCGCTGCGTCGCCTCGGTGATGTAGCCGGGCGGCATCGCCCAGCGCGGATCGACCCGCAAGCAACGGCCGTAGAAATATTCCGCCGGCTCGCGATAGAGCCGCATCGCCTCCTCGCGGCTCTCGGCAACGCCGACGAACTGCAGAAAGCCGGCGCGATACGGGTTCCGGTCCTTGCCGAGCCGCGCCATCTCGTCCCAGAAGCCCTGCATCGTGGCGCGGCCGTCCTTGTAGCCGAAATATGAGAGATAGGCGTAGACGTAGTCCATCTTGGCGCACCACTGCCAGGTCTCGACCGAGCCGCCACCGGGGATCCACACCGGCGGGTGCGGCGTCTGCACCGGACGCGGCCAGATGTTGACGTAACGCTGCTGGTTGAAGCGGCCGTTAAAGGCAAAGGTGTCCGGCTCGGTCCACGCCCGCAACACCAGGTCATGCGCCTCGTGGTAGCGGTCGCGCAGCATCGACGGGTTCTGCCCGTAGGCAAAACAGGTGTCCATCGGCGTGCCGACCGGGAAACCGGCGATCAGCCGACCGCCCGAGATCACGTCGATCATCGCAAATTCTTCGGCGACCCGGGTCGGCGGGTTGTAGAGCGCCAAGGAATTGCCCATCACGCACAGTGCCGTGTCGGTGGTGCGCCGCGCCAGTGCCGAGGCAATCAGATTGGGCGACGGCATCAGCCCGTAGCCGTTCGAATGGTGCTCGTTGACGCAGACCGCATCGAACCCGCATTCGGCGGCGAATTCGAGCTCGTCCATGAAGTCGTTGTACATGTGATGGGCGCGCCGCGGGTCGAACAGCGAGGAATGGATGTCGACCCACACCGAGGGGTGCTTCTCGCGAAAATCGTCGGGGAGCTCGGTGTATGGCATTAGGTGAAACCACATCAGCTTCATGGCTTTGGCTCCTTAATTTCCCGATTGAGGATACCGCATGGAGTGAAGGTCGACAGCCTCTATAATGCCCGGCAACGTTTAGCTCGACCGGTAAGGCGCAGATGACGGCCCCCTCTTTCGCCCCCATTATTGAAGCGGCGCGCACCCGCCTCGGTGTCGCCGCGTTGGAGGCGCGGCTGCCACAACCGCGCTCGCCAGCCGAATTGAGATCGACGAGCGACGACCGTTATCTGTCGCAGATGGAGCTGAGGATCTTCCGCGCCGGCCTCAAGCACAGTCTGGTGGACGCGAAATGGCCGGCTTTCGAAGAAGTCTTCGCGGCGTTCGAGCCGCGCCGCGTGCGGGCGATGTCGGACGAAGTGCTCGAGGCGCTGCTGGGCGACAGGCGGCTGATCCGGCATTGGGGCAAGCTCAAGTCGGTCCGCGACAACGCCGCCGCGATGCTCGAAGTCGCCGAGGAGCACGGCAGCTTCGGCGCCTGGCTCGCCGACTGGCCGGGGACGGACATCGTCGGGCTGTGGGAGGCGCTCGCCAAGCACTTCAGCCAGATGGGCGGCAATTCCGGTCCGACCTTTCTGCGCATGGTCGGCAAGGACACGTTCATCCTGACATATGCGGTGACTGCCGCGCTGAAGCACTGGGGTGCGGTCGATGCCACGCCCAAGAACCGCAAGGACCGCGCGGCAGTCCAGTCGTGCTTCAACGCCTGGGCTGCCGAAATCGGCCGGCCGCTCTCTCAGCTGAGCCTGATTCTCGCCGCCTCGATCGAAGATTGATGGTTCAATAGTTCGAGATCTCGACGAGGTTTTGATCGGGGTCGCGGATATAGACCGACTGGATCGTACCGATCGCCCCCGCCCGCGGTCCGGGTCCTGCCACGATCGGCACACCGCATTTTTCGAGATGCGCAGTCACCTCGGCGAGCGGCACCTTGGTGATAAAGCAGAGATCTTCCGAGCCCGGCGTCGGCTTGTCGGCGACGAGGCCGGGGATATTGTCGGCGGGATGCAGGTTGATCTTCTGTTGGCCGAAGCGCAGTGCGGTACGCCCCTCGCCGAAGGTCACGACCCCCATCCCCAAGACCCGCGTATAAAACTCGCAGGTCCGGGCGATATCGGCGACGGTCAGCACGAGATGATCGAGGCGTTCGATTTGGATGGGTCGACCCCTTCCCTCGGTCCTGCAGCGAAAGGGAGCATAGGATGAACCGTCTCGATGGCAAGGTCGCTTTGATCTCCGGTGCGGCGCGCGGCATCGGTGCGGCGACCGCGCGGCTGATGGTCGAAGCCGGCGCCAAGGTGGCGATCGGCGCGACCGTCTCCCGTTTCGGCGGGCTCGACATCCTGGTCAACAACGCCGGCCTTTTTCTCGGCAAGGGCGTCGAGGAGGCGGGCCTCGATGAATGGTAGCGGCTCTGCGCCTTCAACCTGACCGGGGTGTTCCTCGGCACCGACCTCGCATTGCCGGCGTTGCGCGAGCGGGCCCGGCGGAGTCCCCATGGCAGCGCCATCGGCCGCGGCGCGCGCGGCGCGTTCCTTTTCCACCTCGGCCAGCAGCCAGCGCTCTACCGCTGCTGCGGCCCGATTCCGTTCTGTCTGACCGAGCGCTATGGCGCGGGCCATGACGATGACCGAGCGCAACTCGCCAAAGGTTTGGCAGTAGGAGTTGTTGAGATATACCAGCCCAAACTGACCGGGCGCTGCCTCTTCGAGAAACCGGGCCGCTGCGCGACTCGGGATGCCATGCTCGCCGCGTAGATATTGGAGAGCGGCGACGAGACAGCGCCGGCCGTGGCCGTCATGATAGCGGCCGCGTGTCCAGCGCGCGCCATCGTCGAAGAACTCCAACAACAGCTCGAGCATCTGTACGGCTTCATTCGTGTTGTTCGCGCGCATCGGCGGCTCCTAGTCCGAGGAGAACCCTCGGACCACACCGTACACCACCCCCATGGCCTTTCGCAGCGCGTTTCGATCAGCGTAGGTCCGCTCTCGCTCATCGCTGTCGGGGGGTGAGCAAGAACCTGATGGGAGTGGAGATCTATGTCGGCCCGTGCACGCCGCCCCAACACCGACTGGCACCACTATACGCTGACCCTGGTCGCGACCGACCTCGACCCCAAGGCGCTGGAACCGGGCATGACCCGCGAAGAGCTGGCGGCTGCCCTCAAGGACCATGTCAAGGGCTCGGCCGGGTTGATCGGGCGGTTCAAACGCCCTTAATCAAGGGCTCCGCTGAGCCGTGCTCGTGGTCGACTGCGGCCAACGGAGCACAGGCGCAGCCAGCTGCTCAAAGCGGCTCAGCGTCGCGGACGGCGACGCCCAGAACACGGCCGTCGGCGGCTTGCACCACGGCGGCAATGCGGTCGCAGGTCCATGGGATCGGCACGGCGATCTCGCCGACGCCGGATCGCGCGACATCTTCGACGCCGCGTACGACATCGACATGCGCCAGGGTCCGCCCGCTGTTTTCGCCGCGCCTCACCGCTGTGACATGGCGGCGATCGAAGCCGATCAACAGGACCGAGGCCGCCACCCCGTCGCTGCCCGGACCGAGCGCGATCTGTGCCTGGCCGTGATCGAGAGCGAGCGTGACGGCGACTTCAGGTCGTTCGCGGCGCGCCAGGCCGAGCGCGCGCTCGATATCGGCTCGGTCCGAGCCGACCGCCTGCCACCTGCCGTCGACGACGATCTGCGGGGTATATACCGTGGGAAGATTAAGGAGCGTCGCGTAGCGGTTTTGGCGATCGGTCGCGGCACGGCTGGAATACGGATCCTTCCAGCCGAGCCGGTCCCAGTAGTCGACGTGAAACGAGAGTGCCAATATGTCGGGATGCCGAGCGAGCTCGACCAGCAGCGCATCGGCCGGCGGGCACGACGAGCATCCCTCGGAGGTGAAGAGCTCGACCACGATCGGCCGTTCGCCCGCCCGTACCGGCGTGACGGCGAGCGCCAGGCAGAGCGAGAGAAGATGCGCGCAAGTTTTGATCATGGCCGTCAGACTACATCGATGCTTCGGCGACCGGCTTCAACAGAGCGTGAGCGCATAGGCTTCCCCTCACCCTCCCAGCGCTGCGGGCTGGGCCCCTTCCTCTCCCGTATTACGGGAGAGGGCGCCGAGCACAGCGAGGCAGGTGAGGGTCACATGGTGCCGCACCCTATAGCGCGTCACTGTGCGACGGCCGAAACGGGGTCTGAGGTTGCTTGCGTGGCTGCCCCCCTCGGCACTGCATCGGCGGCACCGGATGAGCGCAGCAGTAGTGCAATCAGAGCAGTCCAGCCGGTCTGATGCGCAGCGCCGAGGCCGCGGCCGGTGTCGCCGTGAAAATACTCGTAGAACAACACGTTATCGCGGAAATGGATCTCCTCCTGCTCGATCCGCGAGGAGCCCAGCACCGGCCTGCGCCCCGTCTCGTCGCGCAGAAAGATCCGGCACAGACGGCGGGACAGATCGTCGGCCACCTCGCCGAGATGCACCAGCCTCCCGGATCGGACCGGACACTCGATCTTGAAATCGTCGCCGTAATAGGAATGGAACCGCTTCAACGACTCTATGATCAGGAAGTTCATCGGCATCCAGATCGGGCCGCGCCAATTGGAATTGCCGCCAAACATGCCCGTGTCCGAATCTCCCGGGACGTAGCGGACCTCGATCCGGTGGCCGGCACGCTCCAACACGTAAGGATTTTCGCCATAAAATTTGGAGAGCGATCGAACCCCGAAGTCGGACAAGAATGCGGTCTCGTCGAGCATCCGGTTGAGCAAACGCTTCATGCGGTGGCCGCGCAGCAGCGACAACAGGTGCCGCTCGCCGGTGCTTGCGTCATGCCAGCGTGACACGAGGCGCGCGAGCTGTGGACGGTGCTCGAGAAACCAGTGCGTCCGGGCGCTGAATCTCCGCAGTCGAGTGAAGACCGAAGCATCGAGGACCTCGACGGCAAAGAGCGGTATCAGCCCGACTATGGAGCGCACCCGCGATGGAATTCGCTCCCCGTCGGGCAAGTGCACGACATCGTAATAGAACTCGTCCTCCTCGTCCCATAACCCGATCCCGTCTCCGCCGATATTGGTCATGGCTTCGGCAATGTAGAGGAAGTGCTCGAAGAACTTGGAAGCGATGTCCTCGTAGACATGGTCGGTCAGCGCGAGCTCGAGCGCGATGCGCATCAGATTGAGCGTGTACATCGCCATCCACGCTGTCCCGTCGGCCTGGTTGATGTGACCCCCGGTCGGCAGCGCCTCGTTGCGGTCGAATATGCCGATGTTGTCGAGCCCGAGAAATCCGCCCTGGAAAATATTCCGCCCCTCGACATCCTTACGGTTGACCCACCAGGTGAAATTGAGCATCAGCTTGTGAAAGACGCGTTCGAGAAAATCTCGGTCGCCCTCGCCGCCGCGGTGCTCGCGGTCGGTTTCATAGACGCGCCATGCCGCCCAGGCATGCACGGGGGGATTGACGTCGCCGAAGGCCCATTCATATGCCGGCAGCTGGCCGTTGGGGTGCATGTACCAGTCGCGCGTCAGCAGCAGCAGCTGGTTCTTGGCGAAACCCGGATCAATCAGCGCCACTATCACGGCGTGAAAAGCGAGATCCCAGGAGGCATACCACGGGTACTCCCACTTATCCGGCATCAAGATGATGTCGGCATTGTTGAGATGCAGCCAGTCGGAATTGCGTCCGTGCCGGCGTGCTGCAGGCGGCGGCGGCAGCAGCGGGTCTCCGTTCAGCCACTCGGGTATGTCGACATAGTAATACTGCTTGTTCCACAGCATGCCGGCGAGCGCCTGGCGCTGCACCAGACGCGCATCGGGGTCGGCGATGTCCTGCTGCAGTGCCGCGTAGAATTCGTCGGCCTCGGCTCGGCGCTGATCTAATACGCGGTCGAAATCGTCGAACCCGCCATCGTGGTCAGCGAGCCTCAGTCGCGCCCGCAGCCGGCCGCTTTTCCCGGCCGGCAGGCTCAGCTGATAATGCGCCGCAACTTTGGTGCCCCGACGGTCCGGCCTGACGGCCTCGGTGTCGCCGTTGACGACATAATCGTTGATGCCGTCCTTGAAGTGGTGGTCGGGCGCCTCGATCCCGCAGAGCCGCCTGATATTGGTCTCGTTTTGACAGAACAGAAATTGCGGACGGCCGTCGCAGTGAAGCCGCAGCTCGGGCAGCTGCGGATGATCGATCGATATCGAATGATCCTCGCGGTCAATCAGCAGCGGCCGCATCGAATCGGGTTTCCACGACCAGATGTTGCGGGCCCAGAGCTGCGGCAGCACATGCAATGACGCGGCTTCCGCCGCTCGATTGTGGACCGTCACCCGCATCAGGATGTCGTCGGCATCGGCCTTGGCGTATTCGATCTCGACATCGAAATAGCGGCTGTCGTCGAACACGCCGGTGTCGATCAGCTCGAATTCCGGTTCGGTCCGGCCGCGCCGCCGGTTCTCCTCGACCAGCCGGGCGTAGGGAAAGGCCGCCTGCGGATATTTGTAGAGCATGCGCATGTAGGAATGGGTCGGGGTGCCGTCGAGATAGTAGTAGAGCTCCTTGACGTCCTCGCCGTGGTTGCCCTCGGCATTGGTCAGCCCGAAGAGGCGTTCCTTCAAGATCGGGTCGCGGCCGTTCCACAAGGCCAGCCCCAGGCACAGCAGCAGCTGGTCGTCACCAAACCCGGCCAGCCCATCCTCGCCCCAGCGATAGGCCCGGCTGCGCGCGTGATCATGCGGGAAATAGCCCCAGGCATCGCCGTTCTCGCTGTAATCCTCGCGCACCGTGCCCCATTGCCGCTCGCTCAAATACGGTCCCCAACGCCGCCAGCGAACCCCGCGGTGGATCTCTTCGAGGCGTGAGCCTTCTGCGGTTCGGGAAGCTGCGGCACCGAGTGCCGCCATTCTTGACGTCGTCATGGGCTCAGTCCCTCTCGGAGCACCCCAGGCTATTACGCCCGGTCGATGACGGCCAGTTCGCTTCGCCGGCAGCGCCGCCTCGCTGCTGCGCTACCTGTGGCAAGGCTGTGTCCCAGCTTGTCGTTTGGAATTTTTCACGGCGCTCGGCCGTCTTTCGACAGCCCGATCCCGGGTTTACGGATTTTTCTTTGTTCGCCCGTCTACTCGGAGCAGGGCGAGACTCGTTGTTGTCGACCGCGGCTTCGTGCCGCACCGATCGCGAGCGCGGCGCGAGACGAACCCTTGGAACGAAAGAGGTCCGGTGCTAAGTCGTTGTCGGGGATCACGATGGTCGTCTTGACCAAGCCGCCGCGGCTCGAACGCTCGCGGGCGATGCGCCACGAACTTTTGGGTAACGGTCGATGCGACCACAACATGGGCCGGATGCGATTGAGCCGAGCACCTTGACGCCGATCACCGATCAGCCGCCGACCGACGAGGCGATCGAAGAGTTCAAGGCCTCGGTCCTCGCCAAGCTCACCGTCACCATCGGCAAGGATCCGCCCGCCGCAACCGGCCGCGATTGGTTTGTCGCAACGGCGTTGGCGCTGCGCGAGCGCATCATTCACCGCTGGCTCGCCGCCGATCGGGGAACCGTCGCCCAGGGCCGCAAGCGCGTCTACTACCTCTCGCTGGAGTTTCTGATCGGCCGTTTGCTCAACGACGTCGCGGGCAATCTGCGCCTCACCGAGGTCGTGTCGCGAGCGCTCGGCGACCTCGGTGTCGATTTTGATCGGGTGCGCCAAATCGAGCCCGACGCCGCTCTCGGCAATGGCGGCCTTGGCCGGCTCGCCTCATGCTTCATGGAGAGCATGGCGAGCCTCGGCCTGCCGACCTGGGGTTACGGCATCCGCTATGACCACGGCCTCTTCCGCCAGATCGTCAAGGACGGCTGGCAACAGGAATACCCCGAGGAGTGGCTGTCCTTCACGAACCCCTGGGAGTTCGAGCGGCCCGAGGTCACCTATGACATCTTCTATGGCGGCCGGGTGGAGACCGCCGCATCGCGCGCCGGCGGTATACGCCATATCTGGCACCCTGCGGAATTGGTCCGGGCCGTCGCCTACGACACGCCGATCGTCGGGTGGCGCGGCGCCTATGTCAACGCGCTGCGCCTGTGGTCCGCGCGGGCTGCCGACCCGATGCGCCTCGACGTCTTCAACCTCGGCGACCACGTCGGCGCGCGGACCGAGCAGACTCGGGCCGAGGCCCTCTCCAAGATTCTTTACCCAAGCGACGCCACACCGGCCGGACGCGAGCTGCGTCTGCGGCAAGAATATTTCTTTGTCGCCGCTTCGCTCCAGGATCTCGTGCAGCGGCACTGCCGCTCATACAGCTCGATCTATACCCTGCCCGATCACGCTGCCATTCAGCTTAACGACACTCACCCGAGCATCGCCATTGCGGAGCTGGTGCGCATCCTAATGGATTTGCACAACGTGCCTTGGGAGCAGGCCTGGGAGATCACAGTCGCTACCTGCTCATATACCAATCATACACTCCTGCCGGAAGCTCTCGAAAGCTGGCCGGTACCAATGTTCCAGCACGTGCTGCCACGTCACCTGCAGATTATTTACCAGATCAACCAGCATCATCTGGCGGCGGCCAAGCGCCTGCATTCGATCGACGAGCCGACGGCGGCCGCCGTCTCGCTGATCGACGAATACGATGGCCGGCGAGTCAGGATGGGCCATCTCGCTCTTGTCGGCTCACATCACACCAACGGCGTGTCGGCACTGCACACCGAGTTGCTGCGCACCACACTGTTCGCCAAGTTTCAGGCCCTCTACCCGGGCCGTATCGTTAACGTGACGAATGGGATTACCTTCCGACGCTGGCTCTACCAGGCCAATCCCGGATTGACCCGGCTCCTCTGCGACGTGGTGGGCCCGCGGGTGCTCGAAGATCCGGCTGCCATCGCCCGGTTTGCGGATCACTGCGCCGACGCGACGGTGCAGGAGTTCTTCAGCGGGTAAAACGAGCAAATAAAATCGCGCTTTCCCGCGCCATCCGCGACCGGCTCGGGCTCCTCGTCGATACCAGCGCGCTGTTCGACGTGCAGATCAAACGTATTCACGAGTACAAGCGGCAGCTGCTGAATTTGCTCGAAACCGTCGCGCTATGGCAGGCGATGCGCAGTGAACCGGAGCGCGATTGGGTACCGCGCGTCAAGATCTTCGCCGGCAAGGCGGCCGCGGGCTACACCATGGCCAAGCTGATCATCAAGCTCGCCAACGACATCGCCGTTGTGATCAACGCCGACCCTCGGGTCAAAGACCTGCTAAAAGTCTTCTTCCTGCCGAACTACAACGTCAGCCTCGCCGAGGTAGTGATCCCGGCCGCCGATCTCTCGGAACAGATCTCGACCGCCGGGATGGAGGCCTCGGGAACCGGCAACATGAAGCTGGCGCTGAACGGCGCTCTGACGATCGGAACACTCGACGGCGCCAATATAGAGATCAGCGAGCGCGTAGGCGCCGACAACATCTTCATCTTCGGCCTGCGTGCGGACGAGGTCGCCACACGACGCCACAGCGGGTGGAATCCGGGGGATGTTATTGCCGGGTCGCCGCCGCTGGCTCGTGCGCTCGAAGCGATCGAGAGGGGCGCGGTCTCATCCGATGATCCGCAGCGCTTCGTGCGGCTGACCCAAGCTTTGCGGAATGCCGACGACTACCTGGTGACTGCCGATTTCAAAGATTATTTCAACACCCAACGCCGCGTGGATGAGCTGTACCTGCGGCGGGCGGACTGGGCAAAGGCTTGCATCATGAATATCGCCGGTATGGGCTGGTTCTCCTCCGACCGCGCCATTCGCGGCTACGCCGAGGCGATCTGGCAGACGTCGCTCTCGCCGTAAAGCCGCCTCGCGAAATGGAACGCGGCGCGGCCGGCGGCGAGCCGGCCGCGCGAACTATTGCCTCTGGAGTTTGGCGAGTAGCAGCGCTTTCTGACAGGGCTCGTCGAGTTCGGCAAAATGATCCTTCATGCACGCCTGGCTGCGCCCGCCCCCGGGCTCGATGCCGGCACACTTCCGGTGGTAGTCGGCTTTGCAAGCCTTGGTAATTGTCACGCCGCTGATCAGGGCATTTCGGCACGGTGCCGAGAGCTGGGCGAAGTGCTCTCTAACGCACGCCGTAATCCGGCCTTCACCTGGCTGGATCCCGGCGCACACTCGGCTGATGTCCCCACCACAGGCCTGCCGCGCCGGCCCCTGCTGGGCGACAGCACCGCTTAGCGGAAATAACGCCAACAGCGCCAGCGCAATAGCCAACCGAGTAGCCTCAAGCAGGCCACGCGCCGGTGCCCGCCGGGTCAACTCTCGGGCAGCCCGGCCCGGCGCAGGCCAGGAAAATAGGTCGCCTCGGCGAGCGCGCGGATTTTGGGATCGTCGAACCAGCTCGATTTCTCAACATTCGCCAGGCTCGAGTAGGTTTTGCCGAGCTTTTGGGCCTCGGCAAGCTCTGCCCGAGCGCGCTCGATATCTCCTTTGAGCGCGTAGGCCGCCGCCAGATAAGCGTGAACGAAAGGCAACCTTGCATTCTCGTTGCTCGACTTTTGCAGCGACGTGATCGCCTCGTCGATGCGTCCCTCGAGCAGTTGGATGACCCCCATCCGCCCGTGCCATGGTGCGATCCCCGGACCGTAAGGGTTGAGGCGGATGGCTTGCTCGAAATACGGGAGCGCCTCGTCCGGCGAACCGGTCAGGAACTTGCACCAGCCGACATGGGCATAAGCCGGGGCCCGGCTGCGGTCGAGGGCGATCGCTCTTTCGTACTCGGGAATGGCTTCCTTGAAACGCCCCTGCGCGCGCAATACCTGGCCCCTCGCATGATGCGCCAGCGCGCTGTTGGGCGCCGCCGCCAGCGCCTGTCCAGCAAACTGCTCGGCACGCTGCAGATCGGCGTCCGGTGAGTCACTGAACTCGTCGTTCACGCGAACCGTCAGCGCGATCGCCAACCAAGCCGCCGCATCAGCCGAATTCGGGTCGAGGGCCAGCGCAGCCTCGAACAGGGTTACCGCCTCTTCGTTGTTCTCTTTCGAGATCGGCCGCGTCAGCACGGCGCGGCCGCGCAATATATAATCCAGCGCGTCCGGGTTGTCGGTCGGGCGACGTGATTCGGCGAGAGCGAGCTGTGACTGCAGTGCGGCGGCGAGGCGCGCGGTGATCTCATTTTGCAGGGCGAAGAGATCACCGATGTCGCGGTCGAACCGCTCAGCCCAGAGATGCGCGCCGGTCTCCGCGTCGATCAGCTGCGTGTTGACGCGGATTTGCTTACCGGACCGCTGGACGCTTCCTTCGAGGACGTAACGCACGCCTAGGTCGCGGCCGATTTGCTTGGCATCGACCGACTTGCCCTTGTAGGTAAACGCGGTGTTGCGCGCGATCACGAGGCTCCCCTGGATCCGCGCAATGTCGGTCGTCAAATCCTCGGTGATCCCGTCGGCAAAGTACTCCTGCTCTGAATCGTTGCTGCGATTGGTGAACGGCAGCACGACGATCGACAGCCGAGGCGCGGAAGACGGTTGCGACGTTGGGCGGACCGGTATCGGCTCCGTCTCCATCTCCGTTTGTGATCCGGGCTGCGGAGGGAACCAGAGCCACCAAGCGCCGCCCGCGAGAGCGACGATCAGCAATCCGGCCAACACGGGACCAAGGACACGCGTGCGGACCAAAGGCCATTTGTTGCCCGAGGCCGGTACCAACACCCGGCCGTATGATGGGGTTGCGATCGTATATGCTCGGACGGGATCGGCTATGTTTTTTACCCGCTGCTCGCCGAGCGGGACGAACGCGACCGGCAATCTGGTTCCAACCTGATCGCGGACCGCGCCCGACAGGCAAATCCCACCCGGCGCCGCCATCGATTCCAGCCGGGCAGCGATGTTGACGCCGTCACCGAACAGATTTGTCCCGTCGACGATGACGTCCCCGAGGTGGACTCCAATGCGGAAGCGCATCTGCTCGCCCGCCGCGCGAGCCGCGTTCTCCTTGGCAATTGTCTCTTGCGCGTCGACGGCGCACTCGACCGCGTCCACGGGGCTAGCGAAATCCGCCATCACGCTGTCGCCGGCGGTGTTGAAGATTCGGCCGTGATGAGCCGCGATCAGCCGATCGAGAATCGCCCGGTAGGCCTGAAGCGTCCGCAGAGTGCCCACTTCGTCCGCACCCATCAGACGGCTGTACTCGGCGACGTCTGCCGCAAGGATCACCGCGAGCTTTCGTTCGACGACCTGGGCCTCTACCACCTGGCCCTCCTCAGGGGCGCTCACAGGAACCGATGCAATCCGATCATCGTACAATATAATGCTTATTCAGCGTCTCCGCCTCATTATCCGCCTCCGCGGCCTACGCAAATTTATGCCTGCCTCCGCTTGCAGCACGCGCTCGGACCAGAGGGTGGCGCTCGGTGATACGGTGCACCTATCGCAGTAGATGCCAATTCGTCAATATTATGATCATTTCAGCAACACGACTTCGCCTCCTCAGGTCCGGAGGCGTCGATAATCGTGCCGAGGCAAATACCGGGCCAGAAAAAGGGCAAAGTCGACGCCCGATTCGAAGCCACGGTCGGCGTGGCCATCGCCGCTTCACTCGCTTCTTGCTGCCCGCCTCAGATCGGAGGATGATCGCAATCGGGCGGAGTGCATCGCTTCTGCGCACCGACGGTTGCAAGACAAGGAGGTCGAGTAATGCTGCCGCGCGAAGACAACGAACTGGTGACGAGGACGGGACCGGGGACCCCAATGGGTGACGTGTTGCGACGCTACTGGATCCCGGCATTTCTTACGCATGAGCTTCCGGAGCCCGACGGCCCGCCGGTTCGTGTCCAGCTTCTGGGCGAGCGTCTGGTCGGCTTTCGCGACAGCCAAGGCCGCATCGGTCTGGTCGACGAGTTCTGCCCGCACCGCCGCGCCTCCTTGTGGTTTGGGCGCAACGAGGAATCGGGCCTGCGCTGCGTCTATCACGGCTGGAAGTTCGACGTCGAAGGCAATTGCATCGATCAGATGAACGAGCCTGAGCAATTCTGTAACAAGGTTCGCCTAACGGCTTATCCAACCGCCGAGATGGGCGGGGTGATCTGGGCCTATCTGGGGCCGCGCGAGAAGATGCCGGCGCCACCGGCTTTCGAGTGGACGCAGGTGCCGGAAACCCACCGACACTGCTCGAAGGTATGGGAGGAGTGCAATTGGTTGCAGGCGCTCGAAGGCGGCATCGATACCTCGCACGCGCCGATCCTCCATCGCGCCATCACCCCGAACACCTCTCGCCCGGGCATCCCGGTGCAGGGTCCGTTTGTCCGCGGCAAGGCGCCGATCCTGGAGGTCGACGTTACCGATTACGGCTACCGGTATGTCGGGATCCGCCCGCTCGACGATGACAAGACTTATGTACGCTCCTACCATTTCGTCATGCCATTCACCCAGATACGGCCGCAGCAGCTCGGCCGCGCCATGGGCGGCGGCGACCGAACCAACATCGCCGGGCACATCTGGGTGCCGATCGACGATCACAACTGCATGGTGTGGAACTGGATGTACAGTTTCGGCGATGAGGGGCTCAGCGACGACGACCGGATGGAACGCGGCAATGGCAATGGCCCTGATTACGTCGAGCAATCGGGCGAGTTCCGTTCCTTCCGCAACAAGCGAAACGACTGGATGATTGACCGTCAGGTGCAGAGATACGAGACCTTCACCGGCATCGACGGCATCAACACCCAGGATCGCGCGGTCCAAGAAGGGATGGGGCCGGTCGTCGACCGGTCGAAAGAGCATCTCGGGCCGGCCGACCGTGCGATCATCGCAACGCGGCGCCTGCTGCTCGACGCTGTCAAGACGGTGCAAACAGGCGGCGACCCGCCGGGTGCCGACGCCAGCTATTATTCGGCGCGGGCAATCGAGAAGATCTTCCCTCGCGAAGACACTTGGCGCCAAACCGTGCTGCCGGAAATGTACGCCGAGGAACTCCCGGTCGCGGCGAAATAGCAGTCTCCACCATGCAGACACGGAGGACACAGACGCAGGCCGCCAAACCCTCCGTGCTCTCTGTGTCTCCGTGGTGGAGCTTTGCTTAGCTCATAATTGGCCGGCGTTCGGCGCACGACATTAGCCAGAAGGCGAGCGACACCAGCACAAAGACGACAGCGAGGAAGAAGCTCGCAAGCGCGTTGATTTCCGGGCTGACGCCGAGCCGCACGCTCGAAAACACCGCCATCGGCAGGGTCGTGGCCGACGGGCCGGTGACAAAGCTGGCGATTACCAGATCATCCAGCGACAACGTGAACGCCAAGAGCCAACCCGAGACCAAGGCGGGGCTGATCCCTGGTAGCGTGATCCGTGCCAGCACTGTCCAGGGCCGCGCGCCGAGGTCGAGTGCGGCCTCCTCGAGAGCGCGGTCGAACCCGGCCAATTGGGCGCGTACCAATACCGAGACAAAACAGGCACCGAACGTCGCGTGCGCGATCGTGATCGTCACGATGCCGCGCCCGTGCGGCCATCCGAGAACGCTTTCGCCCGCAACGAACAGCAACAACAGTGACAGGCCGAGGATAACTTCCGGCACGACCAGCGGCGCCACCAATGCAAATCCGAATAACGCTCGGCCGGGAAAACGCGAAAACCGCGCCATGCTGAAGCCCGCCAAAGTCCCGAGCACAAGCGCCAGGCTCGCCGCCATCAGCGCCACTTCAAGACTGGTCAGCGCCGCTGCGCGGAAGCCCTCGTTCTTCGCAAGCTCGCTGTACCAGCGGGTCGAGAAGCCCGCCCACACGGTGACGAGCCGCGACGTGTTGAAGGAGTAGACAACGAGCAGCACAATCGGCGCGTAGAGAAAACCGAAGCCGAGGGTTAACACTCCGCCCCGCAGCGCCAATGCTCCGCCGCTCCTCCTCACCCCGCGCCCTCCTGTGCGAGGAATTTCTGTGCGAGCAGGATCGGGATCGCCAGAACGGCGACGAGCACCACTGCGGCTGCAGATGCAACGGGCCAGTCGCGGTTGTTGAAGAACTCGTCCCACAGCACCTTGCCGATCATCAGGGTGTCGGCGCCGCCGAGCAGGTCGGGGATCACGAACTCACCGATCGCCGGGATCAGCATGAGCAAGGAGCCGGCGGCGATCCCCGGCAGCGACAGCGGCAATGTTACGGCGAGAAACGTCCGGACAGGGCGCGCCCCGAGATCCGCAGCAGCTTCGAGGAGGGTCTCATCGAGTGCGGCCAGGCTGCCGTAAAGTGGCAGTATCATGAACGGCAGGTAGGAATAAACGAGCCCGAGCTCGACCGAAAATGCGTTGTTGAGGAGCGGCAAGGGTGTCGTGATCAGCCCGATGCCGATCAGCAATTGGTTCAGCAGGCCATTAGGCTTGAGGATCGCAATCCAGGCATAGACGCGGATCAGGAAGCTGGTCCAGAACGGCAGCACGACCAGGAACAGCAGCAGCAACCGCCACCGGCTGGGCGAGCGGGCGATCGCATAGGCGATCGGGTAACCGAGGACGAGACACAACGCCGTCGCCAAAGCCGCGTTGCAGACAGCACCCAGATAAGCGCGCAAGTAAAGATCGTCGCCTGCGAGCAAGGTGAAATTCGCCAATGTTGCCTGGATTTTAAGACCGCTGCCGTTGTCGAACAAGAAGGGCGTATAGGGTGGGATCCCGATGGCGCTGCGGGCCAGGCTGATCTTCAAGACGATCAGCAGCGGGAACAGAAAGAACAACCCCAACCAGGCGAAGGGCAGGCCGATCAGCGCCAGCCGGCCCAATCGTCCGATCCCGATCATTGCGTGATCAAGATTCCGTCATCCGGGGACCAGCTCGCCCAAACCGCCGCCCCGCGGCTCAAGCAAGCGGTGGCCGAGCTAGGCAGACGTGCAATCAGGGAGCGCCCCTTTCGCACCGTGAGATGCACGATTGAAGCTCCGCCGAGATAATCGACCGACGACACTGTTGCCGGGACCGCAAACCCGGCTGGAGGCTCGAGACACAGCTGCAATTTCTCCGGACGCAATGCCAGCGTCGCCGCACCGCCCTGCGGCAACGGGGTGACGGGCGGCAACGGGATCGGCCGATCGAAGCCGGCGACAACGAGAGCCAAGCAGTTGAAGCCGGCGGTCAGCTCCCCCTCGAACAGATTCACCTCACCGACAAAATCAGCGACGAACCGAGAGCCCGGGCGCTCGTAGATCTCTGCGGGAGTGCCGGTCTGGACGAGACGACCGTGGTTCATCACCGCGATCCGCGTGGCCATACCGAGCGCCTCCTCCTGATCGTGCGTAACACAGAGGAAGGTGGTGCCGACGCGCTCCTGGATGCCGATCAACTCGAGTCGGGTCTCCGCGCGCAGCTTGCGATCGAGAGCTGCCAGCGGCTCATCGAGCAGCAACAACTTGGGCATCTTGGCCAGCGCGCGCGCCAAGGCCACACGCTGGCGCTGCCCGCCTGACAATTCGTGCGGTCGGCGCCCGCCATAATCCGACATCTGCACCAGCTCCAGCATCTCAGCGACACGGGCGGCGATATGGCGCCGGTCCATTCCCTCCTGACGCAAGCCAAAGGCGATGTTGGCGCCGACGTCCATGTGCGGGAAGAGCGCATAGGATTGGAACATCATGTTGACCGGCCGCTCATAGGGCGGCAGTGCCGCGACGTCGACGCCGTCGATGACGATATCGCCGCTATCCGGGGTCTCCAACCCGGCGATCATCCGCAATAGGGTCGTCTTGCCGCATCCCGAGGGTCCCAACAACGCAAAAAGCTCGCCCTTTTCAATGGTAAGCGAAACGTCCTCGACCGCCGCCGCCGCGCGGAACCGCTTCGACAGGCCGGCTATTTCGAGCAGCGCCATCTCAGCAGGCCGCCTCGCAAGGGGAACCGAGCGGACGGTCGGAACTCGACATCAACGGGATCAATCGATTCCGGGTTTTCGAGCGTCAGCGGCCGGATTTGAGCCGCGTCCAGGCGCGAGTACGCACTCGCTCGAAGTCCGGCGAAGCCGGCAGATCGATATAGCACCGCCGGCGCACCCCGTCCGGCGGGTAGACCGCCGGGTCATCGCGGATTGCGGGCTTGACCAGCGCCGTTGCCGGCAAATTCGGGTTCGGGTAGGCGACGGTGTTAGTGATGTCGGCGATGACCGCTGGGCGCAAAATATAGTCGATGAAGCGCAACGCGTTATCGGGGTGCGGCGCGTCGGCCGGGATTGCAAGCATGTCGACCGCCATCTGCACCCGTTCCTTCGGGACCTGAAAGTCGATATGCACCTGGTTCCCGGCCTCGCGCGCCCGGTCGCGAGCCTGGACGATATCACCCGAATAGCCGAAGGCGAGGCACAGATCACCGTTTGCCAGATCATTGATGTATTGCGAGGAGTGGAACTTGCGGATGTAGGGACGGACCCTTTCGAGGACGGCCAACGCCTTGTCTAGATCATCTGGCTGGCGGCTCGTTGGGTCGAGCCCGAGATAGGCGAGCGCTGCCGGAAAGATCTCCTGCGGGGTATCGAGCAGCGAAATCCCGCAGGGGGCGAGCTTTGCCGCGACCGCTGGATCGAAGATCAGCGCCAGGGTGTCCTCCGGCGCCGCTTCACCCAAAGCAGCGTGGAGCTGGGTCACGTTGTAGCCGATCCCGGTGAAGCTCCACAGATAGGGCACCCCATGGGCATACCCCGGATCTGAGGGCGCGATCAGTTGGAGGATGCGCGGGTCAAGGTTCTTCCAGTTCGGGAGTCTCTCCCGATCGAGCATCCGGTAGACCCCGGCCGCAATTTGGCGGGACATGAACGGACTCGCCGAAGGAACAACAACGTCATAGCCCGACCGGCCGGACAGCAGCTTTGCCTCCAGCACTTCATTGCCGTCATAGACGTCGTAGGTGACCTTGATTCCGGTCTCAGTGGTGAACTTGGGGATCGTGTCCGGCGCGATGTAGTCCGACCAGTTGTAAATATTGAGCCGCGGCTCCTCGGCGTTCGCCGCCGCCGCGCCGAGCATCGTGGCAAACGCAAGACCGGGACACCCGACTGAGCACAGCCTCATATTCCGGCCATACAACAGCCGGCCGGTGGGTTGTCAATGCTCCCCCTGCGCCGCTTCAGCTAGTCGGCTGACCCTGGACCCTAGTCAGGCTGCAGGGCCAATCGCGGCTTCATTGCCTTCGCGGCCGACGAAGGGCTCGAACTCGGTGACATTGGCCGCAAACCGCCGGGTCCGCGCGCGATCTCGTCATAGGCCTTCTTGTCGGACCAGGTGCCGCGCGGGTCAAGCACCTCGCTCGGGACCTCGGGGCAAGCCTCCGGGACAGACATTCCGAAATTGGGATACTTGCGCACCGGTGCGGCGGCGAGCTTTCCTTCGAGGGCGGCGCGCAGCAATGCCCGCGTGGGGGCGATCGGAATGCGCCGGCCAACACCGTAGGTTCCGCCCGACCACGCGTATTGACGAGCCAGCATTGGGGTCCAGCTTCGAGGTGTTGGCAAATTGATCAGTCAATGTCTCTGGCCTCTGCTCGATCCTCAGCGAGGGTAACCCCCTCTGCTCCGGCGTTCACTACCCAGTCCAGCGGTGATGGGCGACGCTTGTTGCGCCGGCGGCCCGAAGGCGAGATGATGGCCCGAGCAGCGGCGGCTGCCACTTTTTGCATCGATGAGGGGAGCGACGAATGGCCTATGAAGGAATGATTGCGGAGACTATGTCGATCAACGGCGACAAGGGTGAGCCGATCTCGGCCTATGTTGCGCGGCCGTTGGGTTCAGGCCCCTTCCCCGGCATGGTGCTCCTTCACCATGCGCCCGGCTGGGACGAGTGGTACCGCGAGGCGACCCGCAAGTTCGCGCATCACGGCTACGCGACGATCAGCCATAACCTCTACCACCGCGCCGGCGAGGGCAAAGCCGAGGACGTGGCTGCCAAAGTGCGCGCCGAGGGCGGCGTCCCCGACGCCCAGGTCATCGGCGACACCGAAGGTGCCGTGGCATGGCTGCGGGCTCAGCCCTGGCTCAACGGCAAGGTCGGGGTATTCGGCACCTGCTCGGGCGGGCGGCAGACCTTCCTCTATGCCTGCCACACCAACAGCATTAACGCCGCCTGCGAGCTGTGGGGCGGACGGGTGGTGATGAGTAAGGAAGAGCTGAACCCGAAGCAGCCGGTGGCGCCGATCGAGTACACGCAGAAGCTGTCTTGCCCGCTGCTCGGCCTCTTCGGCAACGAGGACCGGGCGCCGACCCCCGAGCAGGTAGATCAGCACGAGGCGGAGCTGAAAAAGTACAGCAAGCAGTACGAGTTTCACCGCTATGACGGCGCCGGGCACGGCTTCTTCTATTACGACCGGCCGGCCTACCGCATCGAGCAGGCGCTCGACGGCTGGCAGAAGGTGTTCGCGTTCTTGAAGAAGCACCTGTCGGCATAGTCGAGGCGGGCGCCGCCGATATGTGCACCTCGATCGTCGAGATCGTCGCCGCCGACGGCGCCGGCAAAGGCGAGGACGGCGAATGGTTCAAACTGACCCACTCGGTGGTGTCCTATGACCACCCGCACCATGCCTTGTTAGAAGAGGCGATCACGATCGATTTCGTGAACTGCGCGCTGGGCCCTGGCGCGCGGGTCGCGGTCGAGTTGACGCTGGAGGCGGCCAAGGAGCTGAACGCCGCCCTGGCCCGGGCGATTGCGGCGGCCGAGATCGAGGAAAGCGCCCGTCTGCGTACGCCGCTAACGCGGGCAGCGAGCTAGCGCAGACGTGGGCCCGGGTCCATGCCCAGGTACACCCGGCCGCCGATCGGGTACCACTCCGGCGCGATCGTGACGGTCTGGCCGACGACGTGCAGGTCGCGCCAGCATTCGGCGAGGCGGCTCTCGCCCTTGAACGAGGTGCTGCCGCCATGCCGGTACATCAGGTCCATCGCCTCGCGTGCATTGTCGGCGGCGTAGATGGAGGCGAGCCGGCAGCGTGCCCGCTGCTCGAGGGTGGTGGGCTTGCCGGAAGCGACGATGTTCCACAGTTCGGCAATCATCGCGCTGCGGTAGACGCGACCGGCGTTCAGGATCGCATCGGCTCGCCCGACGGCGTCCTGCACCTGCGGGTTTTCGCACAGCAGGCCGGCGGGCCGGCCGCGCGGCTGCTTGCCCCCGGCCAGCTCGATCAGGGCGTCGATGCCGGCTCGCGCGATGCCGGTGATCACGGCGCTGTGGTGCGGCCCGACCCAGCACTGGACCGGCAAGGCGTAGGTGATCCCGGGCCAGCGCTCCCACTGGTTGTCGAGCGGGATGCCGGCGTGCGGCATCGTCCGCCGCTCCGGCAGGAAGACGTCCTCGACCGTCCAGTCGAAGCTGCCGGTGCCGCGCAATCCGGCCACGTCCCAGCTACCCGGGACGATCTCCGCCTCCGCCCGCGGAAAGATCCCGCGCCAATAAAGTGAGCCGTTAGGGTGGCGGCGCGGCCGATTTCCGTCCAAAACCTGGAAGCTGCCGAGCATCCAGGCGCTCTCCTGACAGCCGCTGCCGAACTGCCAGCGGCCGCTGACCCGGTAGCCGCCGGCGACCGGCACCGCCTGCCCGCCGCCTGGCACGGCGGTGCCGGCGATGACGGTGTCGGCCCCGTGCGCATAGATCTCCTCGACGCCCTCGTCCGGCAACCCGAGTGTGACGAGTTGACCGATGCTGTTGTTGGCGAGGTTCCAGCCGACCGAGCCGACGCCCTCGGCGAGGAGCTCGACGACGCGCAAATAGGTCAGCGGGTCGGCTTGCAGGCCGCCCAGCGCATGCGGGATCACCATCCGATAGAAGCCGGCCGCACGCAATTGCTCAACCAGGGCTGGCGGCAGGCGCTGCTCGCGCTCGATCTCCTCGTGATAGCCGCGGAGCACCGGCTGGAGCGCGACCGCCGCCTGCACCACGGGTTGCGCGTCGATATCTGCCGGCAAGCGCGTCTCTTCGGCCATAATCGTGTCCATCGCTTCCTCCTGCCGCCGATCCGGTCGCGGGGCGCCGGCCAAGGCTATCCTTCCGCCGCGGGAGACACCAGACCATCGGGTGGCCAGATCACGACGCCTTCCGCCAGCGGAATGCGCAAATTTCGAAACAACAGGGAAAACATCATCCAGTTGCCCATGGCGATGACGAATTCCACCTGCTGTGCCGGCTCGGTGACATGCTTCGCGACCTCGGCCCAGGCCGCGTCCGAAATGGATTTGCCGGCGAGACATTCGTCAGTGGCGGCCAATATCGCTTTGTCCGCTGGTTTCAACCGATCTGTGTTCCGCCAGTCGCGCACCGCCAGAATATCTTCGGTCGATATCCCTGCCGTGGTCGCCACCCGCCAGTGTTGCGTCCACTCGTAGGCCGAGCCGGTGACCCAGCCGATCCGCATGATCATCAGTTCGCGCAGCCGGGTGTCGAACTTGTTGTTCTCCAACAACTGTATCAATTGACTGTGGGCAACCCGGGCCACGCCGGGATTATTGGCTAGTACGCGAAACGCCTCGCTCTGCGTACGCCGCGCGGACAGTCCCATCGCCTCACCGAGTTCGCGGGCGCGCTCGAGCGATACCATTGGCACGCGTGAAGTCATCGTCGCTCTCCCCTTTGTCATTTCCTACCTCATGGTTTCACTGATTGTGCTCCGCCCGACGCGCAGCCCCTACCACTGATTTTCCCCAGAAGTGCAGCGGAATATTTCGCCCCGCAACGAGACGCCTTGGCCTGAGATGCCAGTCCCTGCACCGGCGAAGATCCGAGTGTACCGTTCTCCAAGGCGTTCCTGCTTCCATGATGCGGTGGTTCTGCGGGTGTGCGAGAGGAAATCACGCGGGCCGCTCGATACGAGCGACCGGTCGACCGTCCTCGCAACCGACCCGAATGGCAAAGTCATAGCGGTCGATATCGAGGGCGATCTCGACATCCTCCGCGCGGTGACCCGGCCGGGCGGGATCATAAAACCGCAGCACCTCGCTGCCGGCCAGAATGACGTGCCGCACTGCCTCCTTGTCGCCGGGGCGTCCCTCGAGCCGGTTTCGAAGATGGATGGCGGTGAGCTCGTCCTCGTCGGTGCGGATGATGCCGTTGTCGCCCATCGCGACGAGGGTGATCCGGCCGGGCGAGCCCGAAAGAAGCGCGCGGACCGTCGCCTCGGCAGTCACCAGGGAGGCCGCATAACGCCGCTCGGCTTGAGCCCTCGCAGCAACGATGCCCTGCGTTCCGGCGCTGGTGCGCTGGACGACGGTCCTGCCGCCAAAGTCAATGCCGGAGATCTCGAATGGCGAGTTGCCGTAATCGAAGGCGTCCGGTGCCTGGCCCCTGACTTCGCCCATGCAGATGGTGCCGCTTTCGGCCTCGCGCAGCGCCAATGCTTCCTCGACGGTGCCGACCATGATGATCCTTGCTGCGCCATTCGCCAAGGCGACGGCGGCGGTCGTAAAGGCCCGGAAGGTGTCGATCACTGCCACCGCGCCCGTCGCGTTCCTGGCCCCGTCCAACAGGCTCCGGATCGAAATTTTCATTGCCGCCGCTGTGTTCGGTTCCGTTGAGCGTAGCGCTTGGCGGCGTTGTGCGCGAGCTTTTGGCGAATTCACTCACGCCGAAAAGCAGAAAGGGAACGAGCAGGCGATCGAGGCGATGCCCAAATACCCCGAGCGCTTCGCCGTCACGGTTGGTTCTATCTCAACGTCATGAGGACCGCGGCGCCCACGCCGACAACCAGAAAATCTACGAGATGTAGAGAAGCCATCGATCACCTTGCTCTTACTCTGGCTTCTGGTCGTCGGCAGTCTGACCGGGGCGTGTCTGGTACAAAAACATAAATCTCCTTTCCCGCTCGGAAATCTTGGATCTTCGAGGCGGAGCAGCAGCGAACGCCTTATATTGCTATCACCGAATGGGAGCCTAGACGTTTGTTTGGACGTATCGGGTGGCGTCTTCCTGCAGACCGACACTATTTCAAGGCTGGGCGTCGCCTGCGTTGGGGGCTGGGGGTGTCACCGTCGGCCTGGGCTCGGGCTACACCGGCATCGTGCGTTTCTGGTGTGCGCGGCCTCGGATCGCGGTCTCTTCGCGGTGGCCGGCGATTACCCGCACACCCTCGTCGAGCTTGCCGACGATGTTCTCCGGTGCCGCAGTCTCGAGAAACGCGACGCGGTGCTTGCGGCAGGTGGCAAAGACGCGCTCGCGCGCGTCGCGCATCTCTGGAGGGTAAGGATCGCGCGGGACCGTGACATAGCCGAGAGCCAGGCCGAGATCGCCCGGACCCAATTCCGCAAAGCCGAGACCCGGCACGGCGATGATCTCCTCACTATTGGTGATACCCTCAGGGCTCTCCAGCTTGACCCCGAGCAATAGCTCGCCTTCTGGGTTGAGCGGCCAGGGATCGCAGCATGCGAGGTATTCCTCAGGAGAAATCCCCCACACCGGAGCGGCCGTCGCTTCCGAGCCGCGGCCGCGCGTCCCCAGGCCGAGCGAACCCCCGGCGGCGTTTATGGCGCGCGTCGCGCCATGCATCCGCTCGACCGGAGAAGGGAGAGTCGGATCGATCCCGGTCGACTGGTGCGGATAGCGGCAGGATTCGACAAAGGCGCGGACGGCGTCCGCCGACTCGGCCTGGCACAGCAGGACGCCGTGCACACCGCGACCAAGGATTTGGCGGAACTGCCAGGCGTTGAAGCGCACATTGGCGGCGTCGGTACCGTTAACCGGAGCCTCGACGATGACGGTCGGCATGCGGTGCCCCGAGCGAGTTGGGCCGCGCTCGATCAGACCCTGCATGTATTCGGCAAGGCCCGCCATGTCGAACGAGCCGTGCTCCATCCCGATGTTTATATAATCGGCCCAGGTATCCGCGTCCTCGCGCCCCTGTGCGCGGCTCAAGACATGGCCGCTATGACCGCCGACGTAATAGATCGCCTGGTCGCCCGCCAACAATTCGATGGCGCGGTTGATGCGGTTCGCCATGATCGCCTTCTCGACGCTGATCTTGCCATCCATGGTGCAGCAGCGGTTCAGCCGACGCGCACAAGCGCGCCGCCATCGACGGGCAGCGCCACGCCGGTTATGAAATTGGCCTCGTCCGACGCCAAGAACAGGGCGGCGTTGGCGACGTCCCAGGCAGTCCCCAAACGCCCGCGCAGCGGCACCCTGGCGTCGCGTTCGGCGGCGACCTCGGCGCGACTGCGGTTGCTGGCGCGGGCGCGCGTATCGACCGCTATCGGCGTGTCCCTCAGCCCGGGCAGGATGCAGTTGGCGCGGATGCCGTAGGGCGCGTTGTGCAGCGCCAGCTGCTCGGTGAACGCCACCATCGCCGCCTTGGTCGCCTTATAGGCAACAAGCGGGTAGGAATTCTCGTGCGCCGCGACCGAGGAGATGTTGATGATGACGCCCGAGCGCTGCCGGCGCATGATTGGCACCACATGCTTGCACGCCATGATCGTGCCGCGCAAGTTGATCGCACAGATGCGGTCAAAAGCCTCTTCGGTGATCTCGTCGAGCGGTTTGTCGCCGCCGGCGATGCTTACCCCGACATTGTTGTGCAGGATGTCGATCCGTCCCCGGCGCGCCTCCGCAGCGGGGGATTTCGAACCGCTGGCCCCCTGTAAAACGGATGGCCTGTTTTGACCGCTCTGATCGGCCTGAGGCCCCTTCTCTTCCGGAAAAAATCAAGGACATTCTCGCAACAAGACCGGCAGTTCGAGTCCCCTCTGCTCCGCCGGGCGGCGGCTCCCCAGGTAGCTGCAGGAAAATCTGCGTTGCCGAAGGTGGACCTTCAACGTCCTCTGGCACCAACGCGCGAGCCAACTGACCGTCCGGCGGCCGTGTCCGCCGGACGGTCAGGCGGGACGTGTTCCTTTGAGCTGTGTGCGGTGCATCAGCCGGCGCGTTGACGAATCGAAGGCGTCGCGGCGGTGCATCGCGCACCGATTGTCCCACCACACAAGGTCGCCGACCTGCCATTCCTGCGTCCAGGTGAACTTCCCCTGGGTCGCATGCGCCCACAGCTCGTCGAGCAATGCTCTCGCTCTCGACGACCGGCAACCCGATGACATAGGCGTTGATGCGGCGGCCGAGGAACAACGCCTTGTTGCCGGTTTCCGGATGCGTGCGCACCATCGGCTGGAACGCTCCCGGGACCTTGCTAACATCAGCTACGTTCTCGAACCCTTTATGCGCCTTGCCGGCGCTCGAATGGGTCGCGGCATGGATCATCATCAGCCCGTCGATCCGCTTTTTGGTTTCCTCGGGCAGGGTGTTATAGGCGCTGTAGCAGTTGAGGAACGAGGTCGCCCCACCCGCATCGGGCGGTGGCGCTTCCAGGGCACGCAAGAGGCTCGCCGCCGGCGGCACGTCGACGAACGAGCTGTCGGTATGCCAGAACGCCTCGCCGTCGCCGAGCCCGCCGATCGCCTTGCCGTCCTCGATGATGTTGGAGATCACTGAGATTTCCGGCGGGATGTCGCGCTTGCGGCCGGCGGTCTGGGTCTCGACCCCGTACTGCTTGGCGATCAGCGCCGCGGGGTTGAATTCGAGCTCGCCGAACTGACGGGTGAACGCCATGTGCTGCTCGTCGGTCATCGGCTGGCCGCGGAAGCGCAGTACGAGGTTGGCAAGTCAGGCGGCGCGTATCGCGTCGCGGTCGGCGGTGCTCAAGGGCTCGCGGATGTCGACGTCCGAGATGTCGGCGCCGAGCCCGGCTGCGAACGGTCTGAGAGTGACGCTCATTGCCGCTACTCCGCCGCCTCGAGAGCCTCGAACCCATAATCGTTGATCGAGACGCGCCAGTGGATGCGGTCTTCCTCGGGCGGGTAGTCGCCGGCCGCCTGATGATATGAGCAGCGGTTGTCCCAGATCACGATGTCGCCCTTTTCGCCAGACATGATGGTATTCGGCGTCAGGCACGACCATTCGCTCTTTCAATTCGGCGATCAGCGCGTCGCCTTCCTCATCCGTCGATGCCGACGAAATAGCAGATCTTGCCGGGATCGAAGTAGAGCGACTTGCGGCCGGTCTCCGGGTGAGTGCGGATGATCGGGTGGAAGACCGGCTTCCAATCCTGGTCTTCGGGATTGAGCAGCCTAGCCTTGCCGCGCCGCCCGCCATAGGAAAAGGCGCCGATCGACCCCGTCGAGCCGTTCCTTCAGACGCTGCGGCAATGCGTCATAGGCGGCATAAGCATTGGCAAAGAGCGTGTTGCCGCCGCGGGTCGGCACCGCCAGCGCGTAGAGCTGCGTCGCCTTGAAAGGCGCCTGGTTGTAGGCGCCGTCGGTGTGCCAGCCCTCTGCGCCGCGCCGGTAGATCTCGTCGCGCAATTTCCCTTCGGCGTCGAACTTGTCGATCCCGAGCATCGTGATCTTGGGATGGTCGGGATGCCGGGTCGATTTCGACGGATGCGGCGTCACCGGCCCAAAGCGCTCGCTGTAGGCGGATGAAATCCGGGATGGTCAAATCCTGGTCGCGCACGACCATCACGTTGTGGTCGAGCCAGGACCGGTAGATCTTGTTCCAGGTGGCCTCGTCCATCGTCTTGACGTCGACGCCGAGGACCTCGACGCCGATCTGCGCTCCCATTCGGCGAATTTGGATCATGCGCTCGCCCTCCGATCCCTCGATTTCGCAATGAGTGAACACCCCCACCCAAAAGGCCGCAACGCCGGATTCCGCGTTGCGGACACGCGGTAGAGGCATAACACTCGACACATTCCGGCTGCGGGATCGAAAAGGCGGAGGCAAGAGAAGCGCCGGTGACAGCAATCCGACCGATACGGCTCGACGCCTTCGACATGGCGTGCGTCGGCCATATCCAGCACGGCATCTGGATGCATCCGCGCGACCGCTCGTCGGATGATGCACGGTGGGGTGAAATCCTGCTACTCGATCCGCTGGTTTGGTGCCGGCAATGGCGCATGCGACCGTCTCGACTTCATGCGGGCAGCTCAGCCGCAGTGCCGCCCGACTGTCGCGCCGTCGCTGAATCAGCATGTCGAGGATCTCGCCCTCGCGATTGACGGCGCTGTAACGGCGCGCGCCCGGCAGCTGATCGACGATTTACCGATACCGACGCACGCAGTCGCGACAGCAGAGACAAAATCGCTTAGCGGCAGCGAGTGGCGCTGCGCGACTGCGCGCAATAGGGGCAAGCAATGCCCAAGTCGACCCCAAAGGAGCGCCGCGCAGGCGACAAGCCAAAGATCGTCGCGACCATCAACCGGGCGACCATCCAGCCGACCATCTCCGAAACAGTCATTTGTGACATGTTGATCAGTAACTCGAAACCGCTGGTCTGGCGCGCGGCAGCCGCGACCACTAGCGTCGCCTCTAGGTAAGACGGCGAGACCCCCATGCCGAAGTAAGCGCGCCTGCACCCCTCCAGGGCGGAAACGACCTGGCCGGGCTAAGTGAGGCCAGCGACGACGACTTCCGCGCCGAGGCGTCGGAGGCGGGTCGCTCGCTCGTCGTCACGCCGGCCAGTGCTCGCACGGGCATGTCAGCCGCGCGCAGAAGTTCCACGATACGGCCGCCGATGCCGCCGACCTGACCAGCAGCACCAGTTACCAGGACAGGTTACGAGTTCGACATTCGAGCTCCTTGCCAGCGGCTCATGTGGTCGGCGAGCGTAAACTCGAGGCACGCTGCCTTCAAGCGAAGCCTGGTTGCCCAGAGTTTCTAGGCCTTGATGCAACCAGTAAGTCGGCTTTCATCCGGTCCTGATGCTCTTGCCAGCGATATCGGATTGAATCGCCGCGGCGGTCACCCAGGCTGCGTCGGGTTCGGAACTCCAAAGCTGTCGTTCAAGTTCAGCATCGGCATGGCTCATCGTAACCCGAAGCCGCCATTGGGGGCGCAAGGGCGTAGTTTCGGAATGAGAAAGGCGGTCGTTGACCCAATCCGTCGCATCAGGAAACTTGCGCCCGAAAGCAGAGTCTCTGTCGATAAACCGTGCGGGCGCGACATGGCAAAGAAGATTGGTGCCATCAGGTTTAGAATCCTCCCACTCACGCCCGATCTGTGGCCCGCGCTCGAGGATCTGTTTGGCAAGTCCGGTGCCAGCAATGGCTGCTGGTGCATGTATTGGAGGCTCGGAGGCGCCTATCGGGAGGCGCCTCGCGGGGCAAACAGAGAGGCATTACGGCAGATCGTCGGACGTGGTTCACCACCGGGATTGCTCGCGTTCGACGGGGATTTGCCGGTGGGCTGGTGCCAGCTCACGCCCCGCGATGCGCTGCCGTGGCTTGATCACATGTGGTGGTTTGTGCGTGTGGACGCCGTGCCGGTCTGGTCGATCTCCAGTTTCTTCGTGCAAAGGGGCTACCGTCGGCAAGGGGTCATGACTTAACTTATCTTCGCGGCTTTGAAGACCGCAAAGCGCGCGAGGGCGCCGGGCCTCGAAGGTTATCCTATCGACACAAGCGCACCGAAGGGCACATCGAATATCTTTACCGGTACCGCCGCTGCGTTCGCACGCGCCGGATTTAAGGTGGTCGCTCGCCGCGCATCGGCTCGACCGATAATGCGCCACGATCTGAAGGCAATTGCGCGATCAAGCTCCTTGACCCCGCGCTGATGACCGTAAGCGCGGCTTCGAGGATCGGAGTTCCAATCGCTGGGCGCTTCGCAATGGATGACTGCTGTGGGGCAATCCCGTCAAACATCGACCATCAGGAGGGGCGGCATCGCGCCGAAGAACGAACCCGCTCGCGCGGGAGTGGAGCGCACGTCGGGGCCGGTGCAATTTCGACGAGGTGATGCGCGGTAGCGCGTGACGGTCGGGGCATCCGATACTTCACTTCGGCCCGTTAGCCCATTGCGGGCGCGCATGATCGAAGACATGACCGTGCGCGGCTTCAAGGAGGACACACGCCGCGACTATGTGCGACACGTGCGAGCATTCGCGGCCTTCATCGGCCGGTCGCCCGACACGGCGACGGCGGAAGAGCTGCGCCTCTTCCAACTGCACCAGACGCAGAGCGGCATGCAGCCGCCGAGCATCAACAGCGCGGTCTCGGCCCTGCGCTTCTTCTTCACGGTGACGCTCGACCGGCCGGATCTGGCGCGCCGGCTCACCGTTGTACCGTATCCGCGGCGGATACCGGCGGTGCTCAGCGTCGAGGAAGTGACCCTGCTGCTGCGCGTGGCAACTGCGCCGAAGTACAAAGCGGCGTTCGCCACCGCCTACGGCGCCGGGCTGCGCGTCTCGGAGGTTGTGGCGCTCAAGGTCGGTGATATCGATTCCAAGCGGATGCTACTCCGCGTCGAGCGCGGCAAAGGGGGCAAGGACCGCCTTGCGATGCTGTCGCCGCAGCTGCTCGAACTGCTGCGCGTCTGGTGGCGGGAGGGCCGGCGGCGCAGCCTACTGCTGCCGGGAGGCTGGCTGTTTCCGGGTCGCAATCCGATCGAGCCGCTGTCGGCCCGCCAGCTCTGTCGCGCCGTCCGTGCCGCCGCCCAGGCTGCGGGGATCAAGAAGCGCGTCTCGCCACACACGCTGCGGCACAGCTTCGCCACCCACCTCCTCGAGCAAGATGTCGATATTCGTGTGATCCAAACGCTTCTGGGTTATGCCAAGCTTGACACGACGGCGCTTTACACCCGCGTCGCCAATACCACGATCCGGGCCGTAACCAGCCCACTCGACCGGCTCGCACCTTTGATCGAGGGGAGGCCGCGACCCGAGGCCTAGCCGGGCGGCGGTGCGCCGCCCGAGACTGGAGATCGCAGACGTCTTTCATCGCCATGGGGCCGACTGGCGCAGGGCCAATGCCGGACATGTGAGCCTCGGTCAGCTCCAGGTCATGTCGGCGATCGAGCAGTGCCGCTCGGCGGCCCTCGGCGGCCATGTCGAGCGCTGCGAAGATTGCGGCCACAGCCGCATCGCTTACAACTCGTGTCGCAACCGCCATTGCCCAAAGTGTCAGGGCGCGGCGGCGACGGATTGGCTCGCGGCCCGCGAGGCCGATCTGCTGCCGGTCGGCTATTTCCACGTCGTCTTCACGCTGCCGGCCGAGATCGCTCCGATCGCCTACCAGAACAAGGCGGTCGTCTACGACCTGCTGTTCCGCACGGCCGCCGAGACGCTGCTCACGATCGCCGCCGACCCCAAGCATCTCGGCGCTCGTATCGGCGCCACCGCCGTGCTCCACAGCTGGGGCTCGGCAATGACGCACCATCCGCACATCCATATGATTGTGCCGGGTGGCGGAATATCGCTCGATGGGACGCGCTGGGTGCGCTGCAAGCCGGGCTTTCTCCTGCCGGTGCGGGTGCTTTCCCGCCTGTTCCGGCGGCTCTTCCTGGCGGCGCTCGCCGATGCCCACGCGGCCGGCCGGCTGGCGTTCTTTGGCCAGATCGAGGACTTGCGCCGCCGCGACGCCTTCGCCGCGCATCTCGCGCCGCTCAAGAGAAAGGATTGGTTCGTCTACTCCAAGGCGCCCTTCTCCGGCCAGAAGCAGTGCTTGCCTATCTCGCTCGCTACACCCATCGCGTCGCCATCGCGAACAGCCGGCTCGTCGCTCTCGACGAGCGCGGCGTGACCTTTCGGTACAAGGATTACCGCCGCAACGGGCAGGCGCGGTACCGCACAATGACGCTCGGAGCAGACGAGTTCATCAGGCGCTTCTTGCTCCACGTTCTGCCGAAGGGCTTTCATCGCATCCGCCACTACGGGCTGCTGGCCAGCGCCAGCTGCAAGGCCAATATCGCGCGCGCCAAGGAGCTGATGGCCGCTCCAATCCCAGAGGTCGCGGCGGCAGCACAGGACGCAGCCGATCCGGACACCGCCTCCGATCATCGCCCGCCATGCCCTTGCTGCGGCGGCCGCATGATGATTCTCGAAGTCTTTGGGCGCAGCGGCGCGCCGCGCGGCCCGCCCTCCGGCGCCACGAGCGGGATTTGAGGCGATGACAATCCCTGTCTTCTCGTTGCAGCATCCATTCGCCGGAACGTCTCGTTCCCGGCGCGGTGCCCATTTCATTCCGGCACCGACAAGCGCCGGCACAACATCACTGATCAGTCCCGGATCAGCCCGTCGGCTGCGCCGGCAGGGCCCAGTCCGCAATCATCAGCGGCATTCAGCTCTTTCCGATCTTCGCAAAACCACCCCCTGCCAACGCCGCTGCGCAACCAAATCCCCATAGACGGCCAACTGCTCGCCGCTGTCCCGCGGGTTCGTTCTTCGGAGGCTTTCGGACGCCGGCCAACTACACCGGATCAATCACCTCGCACCGGGCCGACATCCGAAACCCTACCCGAGAGCGGACCTCGATCGAGCTGTCATGGGAGCGCACGCCGGCAGCTTTGCTGGCACGCCCATGCAGTCTGTTGACTCTGTCCGCACTGTCTTTCACCGTTCGCGAGATATTTTTCAACCTCGGACCGCACACGCACCATGAGCCCGTCGGACGCTGCGTGGCAACAATTGATCTCGGCATTGCACGGGTCCGGCCGCAAGGCGGCACTCGCGATCACCGGGGGCGGCAGTGGGGCGGTCGGCGAGCTGCTTCGTGTTCCCGGCGGCTCTCGGCTGCTGATCGAGGCGCAAGTTCCGTATGACGAACTGGCGCTCGCGGCGTTTCTCGGCTTTGCACCGGCACAGGCGTGCAGTTCCGACACCGCAATCGCGATGGCGCAAAGCGCACGGGGGCGCGCTGCCGGGCTGGTGCCGAGCACTGACGTTGGGGTGGGCACCGATCTGGTAGGCCTGGGTGCCACGGCGGCATTGGTGAGCGATCGCCCGCGCAGAGGCGAGCATCGATTTCACATCGCAGCCGCCAACGCGGCCGGCATCGCGCAATGCACCTGCGTGATGGCCAAGGGCCGACGCGATCGCGCCGCCGAGGAAGACCTCGTTTCGCGCGCGATCGTCCTGTGGCTGGCCCGCGCATGCGGGATTGCGGCACCCTCGCCGCGCAGCCTCTTCGATGCGGATGAACATTATGCGGAGACGGTGGTGGCGCCCAGCGCGGCTCCCTCCCCTGTCGATACGATCGATCAGCTCTTGGTGGGCGATCTCAACCGCGTCACCATCCAGCCCGATGGCCAAATAATGCTGTCGGCGCCGCCGCCCTTTGTGCTGTTTCCAGGTTCTTTCAACCCGATGCACGAGGGACATGTATTGCTGGCCCGGGTCGCGGAAGAGCTCAGGCAGCAGCCCCTGGCGTTCGAAATCTCCGTCACCAACGTCGACAAGCCGCCGCTGGCGGGCGAGACGGTCAGACACCGGCTCACGCAATTCGTCTGGAAGGCGCCGGTCGAACTCACGCGAGCGCCCACCTTCCTCGAAAAGTCGCGCTTGTTTCCGAGCACTACATTTGTGATTGGCGCGGATACGGCGGAGCGGCTGGTTGCGCCGAAATATTACGGAGATGACGAGCTCCGAATGCATGAGGCGCTCGAGGAAATCGCCAATTCCGGGAGCAGATTTCTGGTGGCGGTCCGCATCGACGCGGCGGGGCGGGTACACGCGCTGAGCGACATCCCCGTGTCGCGGCGCTATGCCGATCTCTTTACCGAAATCCCCGAGCACCGTTTCCGCTCTGACATCTCCTCATCCGAGATTCGCGCCAGGGGACGTGCAGTTGGTAATTCATAGCGCGCCCCACAGATAATCCGCGTCTTTGCCACGGCCATTCGTCACGATAAGGATAGGCTGGTAAGTCGATGCAAGGGCAAGGACCCCTACGACGCGCCCTGACGCAGTTGCGCAGCGACCGAGCCCGCGGCACCCCGGGCCTCCCTGCCTCAGGGAGAAAAATCGGTGCGGCGCCGCGAATGGACCAATAAATCGACGATAAAGCCATCCAGACCAAATACTTAGACACCTGAAAGAGAACACGGCCAGCAGGGAGGCGATTGCCGGTCCTGAGGGAGGCAGCAGGGAGGTTTTGGGTGGGCATTTCGCGTCGCTCGCCGATGATAGTTGATGTCGGAAACGCACTATATTATTTGATAAAATAGCACAAACCTGATATAAATGCAACCTCGATGGTTCGGCGCCCCACCCCGCTCCGCGCCGGTTCGGCCGCGCTGTGCCAGCACCTTCGCCTCGTTGTCGCTGGCGACGACCGTGCCGCGATCGAGGGTCCGGGCGCGGCACTCGGTGGTGAGCCCGACCCCGCGGCGAGCCCTGCTGCCATCGGCTGCAGAGCGTCGACTACCGAGGGTGGCCAAGGTGTGCTATCGATTGTCGAGCAGCCAGGTTCGGCGTCGGTGCCCATCGTTGGATGTGCCGAGCATCCGTAGCTGTGCCATGGCGCTATGATGAACTCCGGTCGATGAGGAGGGCGAGAAATGGAGCTTTACACCGCCGGCACCGGCAATGGGCAACGGGCCGCGATCGCGGTCAATGAATGCGGCCTTCCGTGCCAGATCCATGTGCTCAATCTGGGCCAAGGCGACCAGAAGGCCGCCGACTATTTGAAGATCAACCCGACCGGGCGCATCCCGACCCTGATCGATCCCGAGGGGCCGGGCGGAAAGCCCCTGACCGTGACGCAGTCTTGGGCGATCCTGATGTATCTCTGCGAAAAGACCGGCAAGTTCCTGCCGGCGGACCCGATAGCCCGGGTACGGGTGTCCCAATGGATGGCCGAAGGTGCCGCCGACTATGCGTCGGTCAACCAGACCATCTTCTTTCTCGGCGCGCGGATGCCGGAAAAGGTGCCGGCTTCGGCGGTCAAGTTCTACGAGGACCGCTTCGTCAATCTGTGGCGCTTTGCCGAGGAGCAGCTCGCCAAGACGCCCTATCTGGCCGGCGGCGAAATCACCGCCGCCGATCTGGCGATCTACCCGATTTATGCCGGCCGCAAGGCGCTCCCCGACAATGCCGGTCTGAAGCATCTGCAAGCCTGGGGCGAGCGGATCGGCTCGCGGCCCGGCGTGCAGAAGGGTATGAAGCTCGAAAACTGACCGCCGCGCCCGCGACAAGCCCGCGACAAGGATGAGACGATGAGAGTCGGGATCTCGCTGACGAGCAATCACCCGGACGCGACAGATCCGCGCCAGGGGGCGCACTGGATGATCGAGCGTGCCGCGGCGGCGCACCGTGCGGCGCTCGATTGCATGTTTGTCGGCGATCAGCACGTCTCGCCCACGCCCTATTATCAGAACACCCCGATGCTCGGGCGGCTGCTCGCGGAGTGGGGCGAGGCCCCGGCCGGGTGCCTGTTCCTGCTCCCCTTGTGGCACCCGGTGCTGGTGGCCGAGCAGATCGGCACATTGGCCGCCATCGCTCGAGGCCCCTTCATCATGCAATGCGGGCTCGGCTGGGGCGACACAAGGTTCGCCGCCATGGGCGCCAACATCAGGACGCGTCCTTCGGCTTTCGAGGAAGCTCTCGACATTGTCCGGCGCCTCTTGGCGGGCGAGACGGTGAGTTCCTCCCGCCGGTTCAGGATCACGCAAGCGAGCCTAGCGCTGCGTCCGGCCGAGCCCGTCGAGGTCTGGGTCGGCGCCAGTGCCCCGCCGGCCATCGACCGCGCGGCGCGCCTCTCGGAGGGCTGGATCGCGAGCCCCGGCCTCACCCGCGAGGAGGCGCGCGTGCAGGCCGATCTCTATCGCGAGCGCTGTGCCGCTTACGGCAGAACGCCGGGCGCCATCGTCTTGCGGCGCGACATCTACATCGGCGAGTCGTCCTCCGAGGCGCAGGCGGTATTGCAGGGGGCGCTGAGCCGGAGCTATCGCGGCATGCCGGCGGAAGCCCTGATCGCGGGCTCGGCCGACGAGGTCGCGGAACAGTTTCGGACCTTCGGGGAAATCGGGTACACCGACATCCTCGTGCGCCATCTGACGAACGATCAGCCGAAGGTCCTGGGCTCCCTGGAGCGGCTGGCCGCGGTACGCGCGGCGCTGGCCTGACCGGCCTGGCCGCTCTTGGAGAGCACGATCACAACACTGTCCCAGGGAGGATCTGCAATGCTGGAGCTTTCGGACATCCAATCTTCGGAAGAGGAGCTGCTTGGACTACTACGCGCAATTGCGCGGCGCAGCACATCACGCCGGCCTGGATCGGCGGCGGCATCAGCATCGAGCCGCAAAGCAAGGCCGTGCCCTACCTGTGGCATTGGCGCGATCTGCGGCCGCAGGCGATGCGGGCGGCCGAGCTGGTTGGCACCCAGCAGGCCGAACGCCGGGTGCTTCGCCTGACCAACCCCGAGCTGCCCGGGGCAGCCAGCAACACGCTCGTCGCGAACATCCAGATCGTGATGCCGGGCGAGATTGCCCGGGCCCATCGCCATTCGGCGGACGGCGCTGCGCCTGATCATCGAGGGCGGGGGCGGCTACACGGTCGTCAACGGCGAGCGCGTGCCGATGTATCCGGGCGATCTCGTCCTCACGCCCAACTGGTCATGGCACGACCACGCCAACGACACCGATGCGCCGATGATGTGGCTCGACGGCCTCGACACCCCGCTGGTGCGGATGCTCGAGGCCGGGTTCTACGAAGAGTACCACCAGGAGCGGCAAGACATTGGTGCGGCGGTCAACGCCTCGCAGTGGCACTACCCGATGTCGGAGATGCGGGCCGCCCTCCAGCGGCTGGCTGCCGCCGATACCGCAGGCACCGGCGCGGAGATCGTCCTCGAATACAAGAGCCGGGCCACCGGCGGACCGGTGATGCCGACCATCGCCTGCCACATGCAGCTGCTGCGCCCCGGTGAGAAGACGCAGGCGCATCGCCGTGTGTGCTGCACAAATTATCACGTGGTCGAAGGTGCCGGCTACTCGATAGTCGGCGACGAGCGGCTCGACTGGGAAGACAAGGACGTGTTCACGGTGCCGACCTGGACGTTCTGCGAGCACGTCAATACCGGCGACCGCCCGGCCTTCCTGTTCAGCTTCAGCGACGCACCGGTGATGAAGGCATTGAGCCTCTACCGGGATGAGACCAGGCCGTCGTAGCGGCGGGCTGCCCCGCACTGAGCCTGCACACCGCGACAAGACGCTGCGCGACGCGAGCGGCCGTGCGACGAAGGGGTTCTATCCGGCGCTGTCGCTGTGCGATCTGATCGTCGCCGGCGTCTTCGAGCGTCATCCCCGCCTCACATTGGCGATCGTAGAGTTCGAACTGGCGTGGGCACCGCACCATCTCTCGACGACGGACTACACCTACCCTGAGCGCCACGGCGAAGCGATTTACCGGTTCAAGGCCTGCCCTCGCGAAGGCGGGGGGTGGCATGCTCCCGAGCGACCTCTTCCGCCGCAACTGCCAGTCCTGGCCCAGCGATACGCGGGCATAGGCATACGTCGGCACTAATCGCTTTGGCTGCGCTCTCACGGCGGCGCCATCGAGCCTGATCGTTTCGATCGAAGGGCTTCGGGTTTGGCCGATGAGGTCGCCGCCGCGCCTACCCGGGACGGGCTCAAGCCGAGATTGGAACCCAATCGCCGCTATACCGGCTGCGGGAGCCGGTACGAGGAGCGCGCCAGGAGCTTCCAACCCGCCGCCCAATGCATGACGCCGATCTTGGTGTCTGTGACCTTGCCTTCCAGCTCGCTTTGCGAGACCCAAAGATGGCGGACAATCGCGGTGTCGCCGACCACCCGCACCGTCATCTCGGGGAACTCGAGCGACTTGACGGTCGCCTTCCGTCCCATGACCCCCTCTATGAACTTGGCCTTATCCTCGATCCGGCCATCGGAATGGCTGTAGCTCAGCTGTGGCAGAGTCATCGCCTCGAGCTTCGCCTTGTCCTGTTTCAGATAGGCGGCTTTCAACTCCTCGACCGCCTTCTTTACCGCCGCCTCATCCTCGGTATTGGCCAGCACCGGCCCGGCAAAGACCGCTGCCCCGACCGCAAACACCCCCGCGGCGGCGGCCAGATCACGTCGTGATAAGTTCATGGCCCTTCCTCCCATTGATGCCAGTCCTAACGGAGCTGATCCTAGCGAGGACGAGTATAGCTAGATGCGCCATTTTCCCGAGCGACTTCTTCCGCCGCAACATCGTCTTAAGCTTTCAGGAGGGGACGCTATCGGCATTCGCCTGCCGACGACATGATGTGGGGCTCGGATTATCCGTACAGCGAGTTGACGTTTCCCCAATCGGGCGAGATCCTGGCCGGGGTGCCGGACGACGAACAGGCCAAGCCTACCCCGGACCACGATCCGGAGATCGCCGGCGGCAACACCGCCGCGTGTACAATTTTGACGTGGCGAGGCTGACTGTGTCTGCTTAAGGATATAAATTTCGATGTTCGACGACCGAGTTCGAGAGCGTGACCTCGATCACTTTCTGATCGAAGAACTGCAAGCCTCAACCACCTTCCGCTCGTGGTTCTTGGATCGACTGCGGCCTGTCTTTACGGCACCGCCGCACGTGGCGGTCTCGGCTCAGCGATCTCCGCTCCGGCAAACGGACACTCGCCAAACGGACGTGCTACTCGCATTTCTTGATGCCGAAAAGAATCTCGTCGGTGCGATCCTGATCGAAAGCAAGGTCACCGCCGATTTTCAAGACGGCCAGCCAGAGGCGTATATGCGAGAGGCTGAGGCTCTGCGCGGGCAGCACGGTCGAGATCATGCGGCTGCCGTCATCGTTGCCCCGGCCGCAAATACCACAGTGCTGAGGCATACCTGCTTCCACGCTTCAATATCGCTCGAAAGCATGGCTGGACACATAGAGGGTCAGCTTGCAGGCGACCTCGATGCTGAGGCGAGAGTCAGACTGGAGGTGAAGCGTGAGCTTCTTGAAGCCCTGTGCGGCAAGCGTCCAAACAGCCGATGGACACCGCAAACAATCGGGGAAAAGCGTAGTTTTGCCGATGCGTATGCTGCGCTCGTGAAGGAATTAGCTCCGGAACTAGAAGTTCGCACATCGACGGATGGCCCGAAGGCGTTCACGCGATTTTTCGACCGCTTCCCCGGCAAAGGCGAATTTCCGTATGCCCTCGCCCTCAAACACGAGTTCGGCAACGGCGAGCCGGTCAAATACGCGAACCTACAATTCACGCGCGCGGGGCACTTGATGCACCGCTTCAAGTCCGCGGACCGATTGTTTCCAGCGGACGGCTCAATTTACCCGGAGCAGAGCCCTACAAGTCTGATGATTTGCATCCGGACGCCAGGACTCGTTCCCGACGGCGCCATGTTTGACGAGCAACGAGAGAAGGTCGTTGAGGGGATCAGAGCATTGAAGCGGCTCTGTGACTGGCTTGTAGCAAACAGCAACCACGTGCTCGCTTTGCTGACCAGCCGCTGAGCCCGGTGGTCGTGATCAAGTGCTTGGCTGATCACCGACCCAGCCAGGTCGAAGCTCGGTGCCATCGATCCCGCGGGGCTTGCAGATTTGTCCGCACTCGGCAATCGGCATTCTCATTTCTTTGGAAAACGGCACATGAATTTAGCAAGCGTAGGCGGACAAGCTGTCGCGCATTCCGCCGCTATCGTCGTTGGGTTCCTCGGTCGTGTATCTCAGACCCGCTCGCCCGTCTCTTGCGGTTCGTCGCTCCGGCCTGTCCACCCCTGAGGGTACAGCCCAGCGTCTACGCACCGGCCAAACGATGAATATGGCCAATCTGCTGGGTGCGCCACGAGACCGTGTTTCACCGGGTTGAAATGCGTATAGTCCATGTGAGTTGCAAAGTCTCCATCGTCACGTATTGTGTGCTCCCAATACCGGCGCTGCCAAATCCCCCGTTCCCCGCGACTGGTCATCACGGGTGATCGTGACTTGCCGGCAGGCGAAGATTTCACGAAGGCGATTTTGATTGCGTGCCACCGCGCGGGGAAATTGGCGTCGCCCGGGGGCAAGATCCACAGACAATGCATGTGGTCGGGAAGGACGACCCAGGCATCGATGTGGAAGGGCGCCCGAATGCGCGCCCAGCGAACTGCGTCGCGCAATATATCGATCTGCTTCACCAACAGATCCGAACGACGGTCGAGCAGGTTGACGGTGAAGAAGCAGGTTCCGCCCGGAACGCGGTTGCGGCGGTAGTCTGGCATGGCGGGAATGTGCCCGAGCTTTTGGAACGGCGGAAGGCGCTGCGCTTTTCTGCCCTACGCTTGCTCGTCGTGTTCGCAATTTCGGCGGTTCTGAGCGATCGCCGGCGCGCCTAGATAGCAGAGGCATTGTCACGTCGTCATTCTTGACTAGGACCATAAAAATCAGTTTGGCACCCAGACTGCGGCCCGGATTTCGCCGAATTCGCGTGCGATCTTGCGCCAGGAGGCGCCGGCATCCTCGGTGACGTACACCTCGCCGAAGAGGCTGAACACGACAATGCGGTTGGGGTCGGCGGGATGCGTGGCAAGGCCCCACACAGTGGCATTGGGCTGGGTCGGGAGCGGCAGGATCTCCCAGGTCTCCCCGCAGTTTGTGGTGCGGAGCACATGGCCCTTTTCACCCGTCGTGGTCTCGCCACACCCGGCGAACAGCACGCCGGGATCATCGGCCTTGACCGCCATGCCGCGGGCGTAGGGCAGCGGCCATTTCTCCTTGATGCCCAATGGCTGCCAGGTTTCTCCCAGATTACTGCTGGTAAACACTTCGCGCGCTGTGCTGGCGTAAAGGCGCTTGGGCTGAGTTGTCGCGATCGTCACGGCGTGAATGTCCGGATCGTACAAACCCGTCTCGAGGTGAGTCCAAGTGTCTCCACCGTCCAGGCTGCGGAAGACGCCATCGATCTCCACCCCAGCCCACACTCTCCGATGATCGTCGGGGTCGACGACGAGGCTGGTCACAAAGGGCGTGCCGATCGAGCACTCGTGGGCGAGGTCTACGGCCAATCTCTCCCAACGCTGTCCGCCATCCCGCGAGCGGTAGACCCCGGACGGGCGCGTCCCGGCAAAGAGAATATCGGGATCGACCGGATCGACGGCCAGCGACCAGATCGTCGGCAGAGCCCCATTGACCCCATTGTCGCTGATGCGCTCCCACCGCGCCCCGCCATTGCGGCTCACGAACAAGCCCGTATCGCCACCTGCGAGAACGGTATGCGCCTCGGTAGGATGGGCGACTAGCGCCTGTATGCGGCTATTGAGCGGAAACGGGGCGCGATGCCGTGTCCACGACTTTCCAGCATCCGGACTGTGCCATACCCCCCAGCCCGCCGTTCCAAGACATATACTGTAATCCGCTGCCATACGATGCCTCCCTTCGTCTCCGTCCAGTGTCATCCCGTAAGCAACCAGCGTAGAGCGGGTTGGCAAAGCGTAACCCGCCGACATGAGTTCCGCCGCGGCGGATGGCGGATTACGCTGCGCTCATCCGCCCTACGAACGACGACCGCTAACCTTTCTTCGGCGACCAGCCATAAGCCTTGGCACAGGCGCCGCCCATCAGCACCGCCCGTTCGTCGTTGCTCAGGCGGTCGGTCTTCTGGAAGGGCTCGACGGCCTGCTCGTAATTGACGACGGCGAACGCGCGCGTCCAATCCGTGCCCCACAAGCAGCGGTTGAAACCCCAGGCATCGAACACGCGGGCGAGCGGGTCCCAAATATCCGGGAACGGATACGGCTCGTGCGACAACGTGCAGGCGCCGCTGACCTTGATCACCGCGTTCGGGCGCTTGGCGAGCTCCAAAACCTTGGGCAGGTCGGCCCAGGGCTGAGGCGGGGCGGGCGGCACGCGCGGCTGCATGATGGCCAGATGGTCGATGATGAACCGCGTGTCGGGGTGGCGATCGATCAGCGCGGTCCCCGCGTCCAGATTGCCCCAGAACAGGACATTGACCGGAAAATCGTGGCGAGCGGCCGCATTTGCGGTCCGGTCGAGGCCCGGGTCGTCCGGCGCCCGGTTCGCCTCCTTGGTCAGCATGATGCGGATGCCGACGGCACCCGGCGTCTTCTTCCAGTCGGCGATGACATCGGCCACCGCCGGATCGTCCGGGTTGACCGGCTTGACGATCGCGAAGCGGCCGGGATGGGCCTGTTGCACCTCAACCGCATAGCTGGCGTCGTACTGGTACATCGAAAAGGCGGAGATGAAGATCGCACCGTCGACGCCGACCTTGTCCATCGCCGCCACCATCTCGTCGCCCGTGACGTGATCCGGCCAGTTCGGCACGCTGTGCCAGGGTCGCTTCGGAGTGTTCGCCTCGTAGACATGGACCTGGGAATTGATGATCGTCATCGGGGAGGCTCCTTTGTGCGACGCGAGTTTGGCTATAATGGCAGGTTCGTGTCCAGAGGGCCGCTGGCGAGGCGGTACCGCAGGAAGTTGGCGAGCGACGGTGGCAAGTCCAGCAACGCCGTGAGCGCTTCGGTGTCGAGCGAGACCAGAATCGAACCCAGCACCGCCGTGAACGCTCCGATCAAGACGGCGGCGTTCATCACCTCGTGATCGCGGTTGATCAATTGCGACAGGAACAGCCGGAAGACCAGGGAGAGCTGGAGGATCGGCGTCACCACCATCAGCGGCGCTACGGCAAGCGAGGCGTACACGAAGGCCTGGGAGATGGCGACCAGCACCGCCGAGGAGAGGAACCACGGCAGGTTTTCGCGCTTCACGGACTTGATGTCGGCCCAGGAGCCGGGCTTGAGCAGGATCAGCAGGAAGAACAGTGTCGCCGCCGTATAGGCGAGGCAGCCGCCGGCCGCCGTGCTGATGTCGGGTGCGTGCAGGAAGGCCTGTCGAGCCATCAGGGGCGAGCTGCCATAGCACATCGCCGCGCCCAGACCGAAGGTGTAGCCGGAAAACACGCGCGGCTGGAAGATCGGCTTCGCTACCGGGGCCGCCGCCGTTGGCGGCGCCGATGTCTTCCTCCTTCCCTTGCCGGTATTGCCTTGGGTGATGCCCTGGGTGATCAAGGAGCCGCCGAGCATCAAAGCCGAGCCGATTGCCTGCAGCACAGTGAATTTCTCGTGCAATATCATCACCGCCAATAGCATCGCGAATGGCACCTGCAGCTGGACGACCGGGGCGGTCAGGTTCACGCCCATCAGCTGGTTGGACTTATAGTTGCAATAGCGGCCAAGGACGAAATGCACCACACCCTGGCATGCCAACCAGGTGAGCGCCGCCATCGGGAAGACCGCGAGCTGGTGCAGCTCGCCGAATGCGATGGTCATGACCAGGAAAGAAAGTCCGCCGATCGGCACGGTCAGCGCCATGCCTTGCAGCACACTGCCAGTCACCACCCCCCTGCGCATCGTCACGTTGTTCAGCGCAAACGTAAACGCGCCAAGAGCAGCGTAAAGGACCCCAAGCAAGGACTTGCCCCTCGAAGACTTATTGTTTTCCTCGTTTGTCTACAATGCCTTCGTCATACCGTCATGGCCCATTTTCGACGGCCAGACCGAAGCTGCTGCCGCGCCCCCTTCTTCCGCGCGGGCGTCGATCGGGTTGCTGTCGCCACCATCGGTGCTGCGGTAGGGGCCGTCCTGCGTCCCGACGAAGATCATATCCGGGTTGTTCGGATGCGCGAGGATGACCTGGACTTCGGGCATTTTTCGCAAGGACGAGCCGGCCTTGCGCAACGCTGCGTCGGTCCCAGCAAGGTTTCCCATCAAGGGCGGTGACGAGCACCCGCATCTGCTACGCAGATGAAGAAGACTTAAACCCGTCTGGGATCTCATAAAGGCGTACTGGGCAGACGGCTCTCCGGCACATTGTAATGCTTTGAGTTTGCTGGTGGTGCCGGCGACAACGAATTCCAATACACCGTCGGTCTCAGTACTTCTAGGCGCCCCCTTTGACGCCCTAAGCTGGTTTCTGGACTGGTGCGAGGATCTGCGATGCGGCCTCAGTAGCTCGGCTTGGTCGGGAACGGCGTGAGCTGAAGCTCGTGCGTCCAGCACGACGGGTCCTGGGTGTGCAGGTAGTAGAACGCCTCGGCGATCTTTATTGGATTGATTATGTGATCGCGTCGGTTCTGATTCCTCGGCAATGCCCGGGTGCCGGGCGAGTCGATGGTACCGTCGATCACGACGTTGGCCACATGCACGCCGTGCTCGGAATACTCCTCGGTCAGCACCTGCGCCAGGGTGCGCATCATGACCCGGGGGTAGTACAGCGACTGTCCGGTCATGCGCTTCTTCCCGCGCAGCGAGCTAGAGTTGTTGGAGAAGAAGAACGACCCCTGGCCTTTCTTGCGCATCGCCGGCAGCACTTCCTTGGCGACGAGAAAGGGGCCGCGGCAGGCGATGTGCAGTGCCGTGTCCAGGATTTCGACCGGGACGTGTTCGAGCAGCTCTTTGTCGGGCGGAAGATCGCGGCCTTCGAGGTAACCCGCGTTGTAGACCAGCACGTCCGGGTCGCCCGCTTCATGGCGGATCGTGGCGAATGCTGACGAGATCGAGTCCTGCGAGACCAGATCGAGCTCGACGATCATGCAGTCGCCGCCCTGCTCGCGGATCGCCGCTGCCAGCGCCGATGCGTTGGCCGCGGTGCGGGTCGTCAATACGGTGAAGAAACCCTCGCTCGCGAATTTCTGCGCAACGGCGCCCCCCACACCCCAGCGCACGCCGACCGGCAGCTCGCTGTCGTCCACAGCGTGGCCGTGCGCCAGCAACGTATTGCGGCCCTCGGCCTGCCACTTCGAGGTGGCGCCGATCACCACGGCGACTTGCTTGCCCTTCGTGTTGGTTTTCATTCGGGAATTTCCTTCTTTGTTTGCAGCTTTTTGGTGGATGGAAAGAGATGCGCAGAACTCATTGGCGCTTCAGGCGGACATCCTCCAGCGGCGCGGACCACGGGAAGGGGTCGATCTTCATCAGCGAGGCCTCCTCGACGCGCGGCCCGAGCCCGCTCGGCCAGAAGTATTCCCAGATCGGCGCAAACCGCGTCCGGTCGTTCAGGGTCTGCTGGATCTCGTGCAGCATTGCTTCACGCTTCTCGGAATCTGTCTCGCTGAGCTGCCTCTTGAACAGTTCATCGACGTCGGGCCAACCGCCATAGGCATAGATGCCGTTGCTCGGCACGACCACGGCCATGCGGGTCGAGGCATTGCCGTAGACGGCGACGCCGCAGAAGCAAGCGCCCTTGAACTTCTTGGCCGCGAGCGCGGTGAAGTAAGCGGCCCGCTCCATCGTGCGCAGTTTCGTCCGGATGCCGATCGCGCCGAGATAGCCGCCGACCGCCTCGGCCGTGGAGAAATACGGCGGCACGGCATACAGATCGCCGGCGTCGAACCCGTTCGGATACCCCGCCTCGGCAAGCAGCTTCTTCGCGCGCGCCGGATCGTAGGGGTCGGGTTCGATCTTCAGCGCGTACTCCATGTTCGGAAACACAATGTTGCCGGTTGGCTTGGAGGCCCCGAGGTTAGCAGCTTCGCTCAGCGTCTTGCGGTCGAGGGCGAGGCTCGCCGCCTTGCGCACCCGCTGATCGTGCCACGGCGATTTCGGGTCCCACATGTCGAAGAAGTCGAGGAAGTGGGTGCCGATGCCGCCGGAGAAGACGAGCTTGTACTTCGGGTCGTTCTGGATCGCCTCACCGAGCTCTCCTTCGAGCAGGTAGGCGACGTCCACCTCGTCCCGTTTCAGCATCGCGAGGCGGGTGGTCGCGTCCGGGACGCTCTTGAATACCAGGCGTTTGACCGACGGCACCTTGCGCCAATAATCCTCGTTCGCCTCCATCACCAAATCGACGCCCGGGTTCATGCTGACGAACTTGTAGGGGCCGAGGCCGATCGGATGGTCCTTGAAGCCGTCGACGCCGACTTTTTCGATGTATTTCTTGGGGGTGATCCAGCCGGCGGAACTCGCAAGCGTGCCGTAATACGCCATGAAATCCGGCCACGGCTCATCCAACACGAACCGGACCGTGTGCGGGTCGACGATCACGATCTCCTTGACCTTTTCGTGGAGCTCCACCCCCTTCGCGCGCTCAAAGCTGAATTTTACGTCCTCGGCGGTGAACGGGTCGCCGTTATGGAAGTTCAGCCCCTTGCGCAACTTGAATTCGTAAACCCGCCCATCAGGACTCATCGTCCAGGATTCCGCGAGGCTCGGCGCCATCCGGTTTTCCGGCATAGGCTTTACCAGCGCATCATGCAGGCCGTACGTGAACCAGAACGACGAAACGAAGCCCTAGGTGACCTCTCCCGGATCGAGCCACGCAGGCGCGATGGTCACGTAAACCGCAAACCGCATCTCGCCTTCCGGCTTGGTTTGCGCCATCGCCGGACCTTGGCCGCAAGCGATCACGATCCACGCGAGGATCGCGGCCGAGGCAAACCTATGCCATCGATTCATCGTGCCATTTTCTCCCCAGCTATGGCGGAAAGCGCTTTATTCCGGCCTTGCACGGGCTAGCTTTATTCCGGCCTTGCACGGGCTAAAGGCTTTTCCGCCTACGCTCGCCTTGCGAGTTTCACCAGGCTCACGGGCGCTTCAAGCGGACATCCTCAAGCGGCGCCGCCCACGGAAACGGATCGATCTTCGACAGCGAGGCTTCCTCGACGCGCGGACCAATCCCGCTCGGCCAGTAATAGTCCCAGACCGGCGCGAAGCGCGTGCGCTCGTGCAGCATCTTCTGGATTTTGTGCAGCATTTCCTCGCGCTTTTCAGAATCAGTCTCGGTGAGCTGCTTCTTATAGAGTTCATCGACGTCGGGCCAGCCGCCATAGGCACTGACGCCGTCGCTCGGCACGGTCGTCGCCATGCGGGTCGAGGCGTTGCCGTAGCTCGACCCGCCGGGGCAATAGCACACGCCCTTCAGCTTTTTCGACGCCAATGCCGAAAAGAACGCGGCGCGTTCCATGGTGCGCAGCCTCGCCCTGATGCCGACCGCGCCGAGATAGTTGACGATCGCTTCGCCGGTCGCGAAATAGGGCGGCACCGCATAAAAATCGCCGGCATCGAACCCGTTCGGATAGCCGGCCTCCGCGAGCAGTTTTTTGGCCTGCTCCGGATCATACGGATCGGGCTCGATCGGCAGCGCGAACTCCATGGTTTTCCGGACGATATTGCCGTTCGGCTTGGACGCGCCGAGATTATCGGTGTCGCTCATCGTCTGCCGGTCGATCGCCAGGCTCGCCGCCTTGCGCACGCGCTGGTCGGCCCACGGCGATTTCGGGTCCCACATGTCGAAGAAATCGAGCACGAACGTCGCGACCCCGCCCGAGAAGACGAGCTTCAGCTCCGGGTCGTTCCGGATCAACTCGCCGAGCTGCCCTTCGAGCAGATAGGCGACATCGACTTCGCCGCGTTTCAGCATCGCGAGGCGCGTCGTTCCCTCGGGGACGCTCAGGAAAACGAGACGCTTCACCGACGGCACCTTGCGCCAGTATTCCTCGTTGGCCTCCATCACCAGCTCGATGCCCGGCTGCATGCTGACGAATTTGTAGGGTCCGAGGCCGATCGGGTGTTTCCGGAAGCCGTCGAGCCCGACCGTCTCGAAATATTTCTTCGGCGTGATCCAGCTCGCGCCGCTCGCCAGCGTGCCGTACATCGTCGTGAAATCCGGCCACGGCTCGTGCAGAACAAAGCGCACCGTGTAGGGATCGACCGCGATGACCTCTTTCACCTTTTCGTGCAGTTCGGCGCCTTTCGTGCGCCCAAAGCTGAAGACCACGTCGTCGGCGGTGAAAGGGTCGCCGTTGTGGAATTTGATGCCGCGGCGCAGCTTGAATTCGTAGGTCAGCTTGTCCGGACTTTCGCTCCAGGACTCGGCCAGGCTCGGCGCCATCCGCTGGCCCGGCATCGGCTTCACGACCGCGTCGTGCAGCGCGTACAGCATCCAGTACGGGCTTGTGAAGCTCGGAGTCGCTTCGGCGGGGTCGAGCCAGGGCGGCGGCACGGTCACATAAAGCGCGAACCGCATTTCGCCTTCCGGCTTGGCCTGCGCCGCCGCCGAGCTCGTGCCGCCGGCGATCACGGCCCAAGCCAGGATCGCGGCCGAGGCGCACCTCTGCCATCGATTCATCGTGCATTTCCTCCCCAGCTGTCGGCGCAAAGCGCTTTCCCCCGCCCTTGCGGGGGCTAAAGGCTGTTCCACCCTTCGCCCTTCGCTCCCTTGCTAGTTTCGCTAGGCTCACTGGCGCTTTAAGCGCACCTCCTGGTACGGCGCCGCCCACGGATAGGGGTTGATCTTCATCAGCGCCGGGTCTGCCACCCGCGGCCCGATGCCGCTCGCCCAGAAGTAGTCGTAGATCGGCGCAAACCGTGTCCGCTCGTGCAGGATTTTCTGAATTTGGTGCAATAGCGCCTCACGCTTCTCGGCATCCGTTTCGTTAAGCTGCTCGTTCCACAGCTTGTCGACATCGGGCCAGCCGCCGTAGGCGAACTGGCCGCTACTCGGCACGATCGGCGCGAGGCGGGTCGAGGCGTTGCCGGCGCTGGCGGCGATGCACATGCAGATGCCGTGCAGCTTCTTGGTCGGCAGCGCGGCGTAAAAGGCGGCGCGCTCCATCGTGCGGATCCGCGTCTTGATGCCGATCGCGCCGAGATAGCCGCCGATTGCCTCGCCGGTGCTGAAATAGGGCGGCCAGGGGTAGAGGTCGCCGGCGTCGAACCCGTCGGGGTAGCCCGCCTCCGCCAGAAGCTTTTTCGCCTGCGCCGGGTCGTACGGGTCGGGCTCGATCGGCACCGCGTATTCGAAGTTCTTGATCACGACACTGCCGGTCGGCTTGGAGGCGCCGAGCGTCTCGGCGTCGCTGATCGCCTTGCGGTCGAGCGCCAGGCTGGCGGCCTTGCGCACCCGCTCGTCATGCCACGGCGATTTCGGGTCCCACATGTCGAAGAAGTCGAGATAGTAGGTCCCGAGGCCGCCGGAGAAGCCGACGTGCAGGTTCGGATCCTCCTTGACCGCCTGCGCCAGCGAGGCATCGAGCAAGTAGGCGACATCGACTTCGCCGCGCTTCAGCATGGCGACGCGGGTTGTCGCCTCAGGGACGCTCTTGAACACCAGCTGCTTGATCGAGGGCTTCTCGCCCCAGTATCCGTCGAAGGCTTCCATCACCAGCTCGATCCCCGGCTCCTGGCTGACGAATTTGTAGGGGCCGAGCCCCACCGGATGCAGCCTGAAGGCGTCCTTGCCGACCTTCTCGGTATAGTTCTTCGGCACGATCCAGCCGGCGGCGCTGGCAAGCGTCCCGTAATACGTCATGAAGTCCGGCCACGGCTCCTTCATGACGAAGCGGACATGGGTCGGGTCGACGATCACCACCTCCTTGACATGGTCCTTCAGCACCGCCGCCTTCGAACGCTCGAAGCTGTATTTCACGTCCTCGGCGGTGAACGGATCGCCGTTGTGGAACTTGAGGCCCTTGCGCAGGGTGAATTCGTAAGAGAGGTGGTCCGGGCTCTCCTTCCAGGATTCCGCGAGGCTCGGCGCCATGGGTTTGCCCGGCATCGGCTTCACCAGTGCATCGTGCAGCGCATACATAAACCAGAACGCCGTTCCGGTGCCCGGGACCGTCTCCCCCGGATCGAGCCAGGCCGGCGATATCGTCACGTAGACCGCATAGCGAATCTCGCCTTCGGGTTTGGTTTGCGCCGTCGCGGTGCCTGTGCCGCCGACTGTCATTGCCCATGACAGGATCGCGGCCGAGGCAAACCGCTGCCATCGGTTCATCTTGCATTTCCTCCCCTTTGGCTAATCGATCGCGGCAGACGCGCGTCGCGCCGTTAATCTGTCGCCCCCGCGAGAACAGTTGATCAAGGCAGGCGACAGCATCGAGGCCGCGACGCTTGTCATGTTGATCGGTCCCAGCCCCACCAGGCGCAGAGGGCTTCGCCCATGACGAGTTTTTTGTCTTCCTCGCTGAGCCACGGCAGCTCTTCGGTGAACATGGTCGCGCATTGGCGCCATGAGCAAGGCATCTTCGTGATGTCCGTGCCCCAAAACATGCGGTGCGGACCAAATGCGTCGTAGACCTGTCGCAGATAGGGGTGCAGCGCCGGGAACGGATAGGCTTCGCCGGAATAGTGCGGCACGCCGGTCGCCTTGACCGCGACGTTCGGGAACTTCGCCAGCGCCAGAAGCTCCGGCATGTGGGTCATCGCCGCGGCATCCTTCAGCGTCGACGTGCCGCCCCGGCCGCCCAGATGATCGATCGTCAGGCGAAGCCCGAGATGGCTTTCGGCGATCCGGCCGAGCTCCGTCAACGAATCCGTCGCCAGAGCGGCGATCGGCACGCCGGCCACTTCGGCCGCCGCCCACAGCCATTCGAGAGTGCCGTCGTGCAGCCACCGCCGCGCCGGATCATTGAGGAACCCATAGCGCAGACCGAGCATTCCCGGTTGGTCTCTCCAGCCTGCGATGCGGGCGCGCGATTCCGGCTGATCGAGCGGCACCGAGCCCATGATCGCGAACCGGCCGGGGTAGTTCCGAACCGCCGCGAATGCCATCTCGGTCGAATTCGGGTCCCAGCCTGGCGGGTGTATGACTGCGGCATCGACACCGGCTTCGTCCATCAGGCCGATAGCCTCCTCGGGAGTGAAGGCCGTCACCTGTCGATGCGACAGGTTACTTGGCAAGCCGGTACCCCAGAGGTGAATTTGGGCGTCGACGATTTGCATCTCACGCTCCCACCGCCGTTGCCGCCATCACGCCGCCGCGGCAGGTCGCCGCGCTTGAAGCACCTCGCGGACCCCGGCGATTATCCGCTTGCGATCCGGGAATACGTGGCTTTCGAGGACGGGGCTGTAAGGGATCGGTACCTGCAGGGCGCACACCCGCTTCACCGGAGCATCGAGACGCGCGAAGGTCGCCGCATCCTCGGTGGCAACGGCGGCGACCTCCGCCGAGAAACCGGCCGTTGGACCCGCTTCGTCGGCGACGACGAGGCGACCGGTTTTCTGCACCGATTTGCGGATCGTCTCAGCATCGAGCGGCACGAGCGTGCGCGGATCGACGACTTCGACAGATATCCCGTCCTCGGCGAGCTCTTCGGCTGCGGCCAGCGCCTCGTGCACGAGCCAGGCCAACGCGACGAGCGTCACGTCGTTGCCCTCGCGTTTGACGTCGGCCTTGCCCAGCGGGATCGTGTAGTCCTCGTCCGGCACCGGTCCCTTGCGTGCCATCAGCCGGCTCGAACTCGAACGAGATGACCGGGTTGTTGTCGCGGATCGCCGTCTTCAGGAGCCCCTTGATGTCGTAGGGCGTTGACGGCAGGAACATCTTCAAGCCGGCCACATTCATGAACATCGAATAGGGCGACTGCGAGTGCTGTGCCGCGACTTGGCCGCCGCCACCGACGGCTGCCCGAAAAAGGATCGGGAAGCTCACCTGGCCGCCGAACATGTAGTGGATCTTCGCGGCCTGATTGACGATCTGATCCATCGCGACAAAGCAGAACGTCACTTGGCGCCAGTCGACGATCGGCCGGAAGCCGCAGCCGGCGGCACCGATCGCCATGCCGGTCAGTGCAGCTTCGGTGATCGGCGTCGCCTTGATGCGCTCGGCGCCGAACTCCTTGAGCAGCGGCGGCAGCGCGTCGGTCGACATGTAGAAGATCCTGGGATCGCGCCGCATCTCCTCGGCGACGGCTTCGAGGGCGGCCTCGTTATACGTCAACTCTCGCATCGTCTCATCCTCGCAAAAAACAAGGCGACTGGGACGGCAGATATATCGAACGCTTCCCCGGCGAAAGCCGGGGCCCATCTCTTGGCGGCAAGAGCGGCGGGTCGGTGGATCCCGGCCTTCGCCCGGAAAGCGGCTTCTGAGCGGTTTGGTCCACGGGGAATCGTCCCTTCCCCTCGATCGGAATCACGCGGCAAAGGCGTCGTCGGTGGCCTGCTCGGGGGTCGGGAACGGGCTCGTTTCGGCGAAGGCAACCGCGGCCTCGAGCGCGGCCATGATGTCGCGCTCCATGGTTTGCAGCTCGGCGTCGTCGAGGTAACCCTGCTCCCTCAGCTGCCGCTCGAGCTGCGCGATCGGATCCCTCCGCATCCACCCTTCGCGTTCCGCCGGGTCGCGAGGGTCGGGCTGCCCGCGGCGCTCCGTGTGGGCGCGCCAACGGTAGGTCTTGCACTCGATCAGGCTCGGGCCTTCGCCCGACCGTGCCCGCTCGACGGCGCGGTTTGCCGCCTGATAGACCGCGAAGATGTCGTTGCCGTCGACGACGACGCCCGGAATGCCGTAGCCGGCCGCGCGCCCCGCCACATCGCTCAGCGCATGCGTCGCGGCGGCCGCGGTCTGCGCGGCATACATGTTGTTCTCGCACACATAGAGCATCGGCAGCTTCCAGGTCGCCGCGATGTTGAGGCACTCGTGAAACGGTCCCGCATTCGATGCCCCATCCCCGAAGAAGGACACCGCGACACCTCCTTTGCCTTCCATCTGTGCGGCAAGGCCGGCGCCGGTGACGATCGCGATCCCGCCGGCGACGATGCCGTTGGCGCCGAGCATGCCGATCCCAAAATCGGCGATGTGCATCGAGCCGCCCTTGCCCTTGCAGTAGCCGGTCTGCCGCCCGTAGAGCTCGGCCATCATACGGTTGAGATCGGCACCCTTGGCGATGCAGTGCCCGTGGCCGCGGTGCGTCGAGATGATCCGGTCCTCGCGATCGAGTGCCGTACACACGCCAACGGCGACCGCCTCCTCGCCAATGTAGCAATGCACGACGCCGTAGATCTTGCCGGCGAGATAGTCGGCTGACGCGCGTTCCTCGAAGCGGCGGATCGTCAGCATCCGGCGCAGCATCTCGCGCTGCGTGTCGGGCGGCAGGTTCGGCGAGAGGCTTTGGGTCGAGAGACTCATGGGCGTGATCCCTCCGGGGGTCCGGGCACTTTTTATGATGGGCCAGCGGCGACAGAGTGGCAACCGGAACCTCGGCCCCACGCGCGTTGGAGAGGCCGGTGACGTACGCAGCGCTGCGCTCAAGGCCGAGGTCCGCGTGCGGTTAGTTCTCCCGTCCGCGCGGACTCCCCGCGAGGGTTGTTTTGCAACGTGTGGATTTGTAGGAGGTAGCTCCCCAGCGCCGGAAGGACCCACGATGGATTGCACGCCGCCGCCACTATCGCTTGCTGCCGCGCTTGCCCTCCCTCGCACACCGGGGCGATCGGCTGAGGTGTTCGTTGACGGAGATCTCGAGGTCAGGTTCGCCGCTCGACCCACCAATGGTCCACAGGTTCCGCATCTGCGCGACGAACTTTATTTCGTCGCCGCGGGGACCGGTCGTTACCGGGTAGGGGACAACGTGACCGCCGTTGGCCCCGGCGACATTCTCTTCTGCGCCGCCCAAGTCGCGCATGCGTTCGAGGACATTTCAGCGGATTTCTCGGTCTGGGTAATCTTCTACGGTCCGCAAAAATAGGCATCCAGCATACGCGGCTCGCTCGCGGCACGGGTGCTATGAGTTTTACGAAATGACGGTCCGAGCGATTTCGGCTGTCGTTCGACATGAGTGGGTTCTCGTCCTCAGTGCCGCGACTTGCCTGGTGTTCTTCCTCTCACGCGGCGCCCTTCTGGAGGAGTTGTCGAGCCCTCCATATCTCGCCTTCATCTTCCTCTGGCTTTTCGCGGTCGTGCTCGGTTCGGCCCTCTCCGTCGTTCGCCACGCCGATCATCTCGCGGTACGGCTCGGTGAGCCGTACGGGACGCTCATCCTGACTCTGTCGGTGACGTTCATCGAGGTCACCAGCATTACAGCGGTAAAGCTGCACGGCGAGAGCAATCCCACGCTGACCCGCGACACCTTGTTCGCCGTGGTGATGATCATCCTCAACGGGATGGTGGGCCTGTCGCTGCTGCTCGGGGGCTGGCTGCACCGCGAGCAGAACTACAACCTCCAGGGCGCCAACGCCTATCTCGGCGTGATCATACCGCTGGTCGTGCTTGGCCTGATCCTTCCCGTTTTCACGCAGACGGTGCCGGGGCCGTTCCTTTCATTTCCGCAGGAGATGTTTCTGGTGATCGTCTCGGTCGGCCTCTACTGCGCGTTTCTGGCGATGCAGATGAGCCGCCACCGGGGCTATTTCACATTAGGCGACAGGATAGTCGAGCGGCCACTCCGCGAAAGCGCGTCGACGGCCGTTCTCTTCGCGCGCGCTGCCCTGTTGATTGCGTATTTAGTGCCGGTCGTATTCCTCGCCGAGCAATTGGCTCATCCGATCGATTATCTGATCGAGACGCTTCACGCCCCTGCTCCGCTCGGCGGCGTGATCATGGCGGTGCTGGTGGCGACGCCCGAGGCGATCGGCGCGGTGCGCGCGGCGATGGCCAATCAACTGCAGCGCTCCATCAACATCTTCCTGGGATCGGTCCTGTCGACGATCGGCCTGACAATCCCTGCGATGGTGCTGATCGGTCATCTCGTGGGCGAGGACATCCTTCTGGGACTGGAACACACGGACATAGTGATGCTGTCACTGACGCTGCTCGTGAGCGTTATCACCTTTGCGAGCGGGCGCACCAACGTGATGCAGGGTGCCGTGCATCTAATTCTGTTTGCCACCTATCTGCTGCTGATCGTGAACCCGTAGGAGGCGACGGTCGGGTGTGCAGCCTTCTGCGACGATTTGAGTACAACCAGTTCGCACGGGTAACGCAGGCGGGGGTCTAGCGGACCACCCGTTTGCTTCAGACCGCTGGTTTCGCCATCAAACTCTGGTCAGCACCAGGCAGGACGTCTCGACGTCGGCTGGCCCGAGACCGTCAGGAACGCCTCGCGGCCGACGAAATCCTGCGCGAAATCGACCCGCCCTCTGGGCTGCACGGAAACGCGGTGACGTCGCGGATCTTGGCAAGCGCGGGGGCGGGCAACTCGTCCTGGCGGTCGGCTTCCGATACATTTAGCGAAATGTGCTGCGCAGCGCCGATCATGGGATCATGAATGGAATCTGCCGGAACTTGCATCGTCCTCGCCGCGATCATCGCGTCTTTCAGTCTCTCGGGACCAGCCTCGTCACAACCCAAGCAATCGGAAATTGATGCGGCTAACCAATTCTTTCACGCTGGAAAGTTTGCCGAAGCCGGAACGATATACACGCAAATCGCCGCCAAAAACCCTAAGGACTATTTGGCAACGATCCAGCTGGGCCGCATTGCATTGCTTGCCAATCGGCTCGACGAGGCGCAGAAATGGCTGGAGAAGGCAATAATTCTGCGGCCGGGGGACGCTGACGTCAAGATCATGCTGACCGAGGCGTTTTATCGGCGCGATGATTTTCAACGGGCTGCAGCGTGGCTGGACGGCGTCGACGTGAGCCGCAACAAGCTGGTATTGTCACAGTATCCGACGCTGAACGTTGCGAAATTGGAGAGCTTCAAGGGTCAGACGCCCTACGAACTGCAGGGCGACGGAGCAAGTACGCGTCTGAAGTTCCTAAGGACCGACCCGCTGCCGGTCGTCAGCGTGCGGATAAACGGCGGCGACGAAGTTAGCTTCTTCATCGATACCGGGGCTCGGAGGTGGCGAAGGAGCTCGGCGTCCCGCTATTCGGGCGGTGCAAGGCGTCTTTTCCGGCGGCGAGCACGCCGAAGTTCAGCAAGGGCGGATTGCGACACTCGCCGTCGGCGACTGGACCATCAAAAACCTGCCGACGGTAATGCTTCCCTTTCGCCAGCTCTCGAAAGATTTGGGCGTCAAACGCATCGACGGATGCCTCGGGACCACCCTGCTGTACCGCTTTCTTGCGACGATGGATTATCCACGCGGCGAGCTTGTGCTGCGCCCCAAGACTTCCGAAAGCCTGAAAGAGAATGCGGCAACCTCGTCAGGCAAGAGAGTTCGCTGTTCCTTTCTGGATGGCAAGCGACCATTTCATGGCCGGCTGGGGTCGTGTGGAGACGCTGCCGCCCGCACTCCTCTTCGTTGACACGGGATTGCAGGGCGCGGGCGTCAAATTGATAGAGGCGGTGATCAAGCAAGCCGGGATCAGGCTCGAAGAAGAGAAAGCTTCCGAAGGCGCCGGAGCAGGCGGAAAGCTGAAGATCGTGCCCTATACCGTGCGCCAACTTTCCTTCGGCGGCATCGAGGAACACAACGTCCCGGGCCTTTATGATGGGCCATTCCCATGGGAATACGCCTTTGGCTTCTACCTTGCGGGCATGGTCGGCCACGACTTTTTCAAGCCCTATGCAGTGACCTTCGACTTCCAGAACATGCAGATTTTTCTACAATAGAAGCCTCGGCACCGCATGGTTCGCAATTCACCTTGTCCCCGAGAGGTACGGACACGAAATCCTGCCTCCGCAACCACTTCGTAGACGCAAGGATGACTCAGCGATGATCATTAAGATTGCAACGAACTTGGCCTTTGCGGCTGTTTGCCTGGCCTCGATCACCGTCGCGCAGGCGCAGGCACCGGGGTATCCCGGCGCGAGCGAGCTGGTGACCAACGGGCCGCCAGGCTCACCGCCCGCCGCCTGGTCGCCACGCAAGAATGTCGAGGAGAGCCGGCAATACGATAGACTTCTGGAAACCGATTGGGCTTTCCGCCAGGCACGGATCAAGAAGGAGTGCGGTCCCATCAACGATCCGCAGCTCCATGCCAGCTGCGTCGCCAGCTTTGGTCAGGACGAGCCTTTTGCGGGCTCGCGCCACAGCTCGCGATAGCAGTGTGCGCCCGGCCGCGTGTAGGGTCACGCTGCAGCGCCGGGCACCGACCGGTTTAACCCGGGAGACCCCCAATGCGTTACTGCCGAATTGTTGTTTCGATCGCGTTCGCCGCCGGGCTCGCCACTGCGCCGCTGGCGACCGCCGAGGCGCAATACTACTATCCCCCCTGCTCGCCATTCCCGCTGGCTTGGCCGTTTTGCGTGGCGGGCGCCATTGTCGGCACCGCGGCCACAATCGTCGCGGCGCCCTTCGTGGCGCTTACTTCGAGCCCAGCGCGCGCGTGAGCGAGAGGTGATCACCGAGAAGGGCGGCTAAGGTGGAGTTGCGACGCTTCACCACTTGCTGCAGAAGAGCGGCGATGACGATTTCCTGCGAGCCGTGGCGTAGGCGGTACTGCAAATTCTAATGGAAGCTGATGTCGAAGGCGTGATCGGCGCCGGCCGGCATGAGCGCTCGGCCGACCGGCTCAATTACCGCAACGGATACCGCGAGCGCAGCCTCGACACGCGCCTCGGCTCGCTCCAGGTACGGATTCCCCAGCTGCGCCAGGGATCTTATATTAGCGCTGGCCCATCCGCACTCCTCCAAATACTCCCATGCAACGGTTTGTAGGATGTTTCGTGCTCGCTTCGAAGAAATACTCAGCTTGCCAGTGAGAGATCGCGCACAGCTGCTTAGGTTTTCCTTTGCAAGCGGCTTAGCCAACTAGCACAACCGAACTATCCCGAACACTGCGGGCTCGCTTGATCAGCAAGTCGCTCCCCAATCTGGGCGATCGCATCCGAGTGCATTCCCGCGTCCAAGCCGAGAACCGGCGTTTGAGCTCAGCAATTCGTTAACGACTGGCTTCCCGCTGGTGTGATCTGAACAAAAGCGCCGGCCGGCCGCTGGTGGCATCGTTTGGAAAGGTGCGAGCCTAGGGCGGACTTCTTGACCTCACTGGGCGTCGGGCGCTCGCTCATAGGCAATGGCCGTTCAAAAAATTTTTGCCGCGGGCCCCACAACAGACAGCTCGCAGGCTCGGGGTCAGTTCCCATAGGGGATCGGCCAGGAAGTCGGAGCGAAAGAGAACCGACACACGAAAGTGTCAGGCCCTTCCCCCGCGGAACCGATGGTTCGAATCCGGTTTCCTCCAGCGGTAAGTCACGTACGAACATGAGTCGAAAGACTGTCTACGGTCACCGGAGCCCGTTCCACAGGTTTGGATCGTTGGGCCGACCACTGCCCTGACCAGGGGCTGCTAAGGCCTCCGTCAAATCCTGGGCCTGGGCAAGGCGTCACCCGATAGGACAAAGCCGAAGGCCATCACCAACCGGCTCGAGCGCCTCGACGGCTTCCGGGACGTTCTTATATTAGATGCCACGCCATGAGCGAGGAGGATCCCAGAGGCCGCCTCGCAAAGATGCATCGCCTTTTCGAGCATCGCGTCGAAGACGGGGCGAGGTTGCCGGGCGAGGAGTTGATGACGCCCAACACCTAGGCGGTCGCAGTCTGCTGCTCTCCGGCATTCGCGAGTTCACGCTTAAGGGCGTCGCGCTCGGCGGTGGCCCCGTCTAACCTCCGCTGCAACTCAGCTTTGGCGCGCCGCACCTCGGCAAGCTCGTGCCGAAGAACGGCGTTGCGCCGTCGAGGATCGGCCAACGTGCTTTCAGGCGTAGGGCTCACTTGCGGACCTCGTCGGGCCGTGCTTCCCGGCTCGATCATACCTAGATCGGCCTCCCCTACAGGGTTGTCTGGAGGACGCATGTCACACTGATCGGCGGCGAGCCGCCGGTTTTACAAGGGACAGCGGATGGCTGGAATCGTTAAGGGTTTTCGGATGCCTGCCAGTCACTGCGCGAGGGGCTGCACGGAGGCAGGCGTCCGAAAAGCCTCGAAGGAGGAAACCGCGGGGGGAGTATGCGCCGGCGGCAGTGTCGGTCTATGGGGATTTAAGGCGAGGTTCTGCGCGACTTGGCTGCTCTGGGACGGAACTGCCGGCTTGAATGGGTAGCGGGGTCGGTGATTTTGGTTGGCGTGCGTGCCGTGGGCCCCGTGCCGGCGTGCTGAAGGATCTGGGTTTTGGCGGCCGAGATCGAGGCTGAGGGTGCCATCGGCAGAGTGTGGCTGTTGCCGGTGGGATATCGTCGTCGGACAGGCAGAGCGATGGGAGCGGTGACAACAGGGTGTTGCTCATGAGCTATCGAGCCCGATCGAGGAGGCGGGCCAGAAGCGGGGCTGGCAGCCGGGTTCGAAGGCCTCGACGATGATCATCCGCCCGCCGCAGCAAGGGCAAGCATTCCAGTCTTCGTCGTCGCGACCATTTTCGGCGTGATCGCTCGCCCGGGCTCAACGGAGTTGGGTCGGGTACGGCGAGGAGCCGGCGGGCCAATGCAATGTTGTTGGCCCGGTTGGCATTGGCGAAGAGGCCGTAGTGACGGATGCGATGAAATCCGTCGGGCAGGACATGGATCAGGAAACGGCGGATGAACTCGTCGGCGTCGAGCGTCATAAGCTTATAGCGAGTGTCGCCCTTGTAATCCTTCCATTTGAAAGTGACGCGCTCGCCGGCGAAGGCGACGAGCCGGCTGTTGGCAATAGCAGTGCGGTGTGTGTAGCGGGAAAGGTAGGCGAGGACGGCGTCGGGTCCGCCAAAAGGTCGCTTGGCATAGACGACCCATTCGACCTTGTGCAGTGCGGCGAGGAAGGTTTGGAAGGCTGCCGGTTGGGCGAGGGCGGCCTGGTCGGCGAAGAACTGCAATCGCCCGGCCTGGTAGGCGGCGTTTAGCCTTTCCAGGAACAGGCGGCGAAAGAGGCGCGAGAGCACCCGAACGGAGAGGAAAAAGCCGGGCCGGCAGGCAATCCAGTGCTCGCCATCAGGAGAGACGCCGCCGCCGGGTACGATGATATGGGCGTGCGGATGGTGAGTGAGTGCCGATCCCCAGGTATGCAGCACGGCAGTGAGCCCGATGCCTGCGCCGAGGTGCTTGGGGTCGGCGGCGATGGCGATCAGGGTCTCGGCGGAGACTTTGAGCAACAAGTCATAGACGACGGCCTTGTTCTGGTAGGCGATGTCTGCGACCGGTCCCGGCAGGGTGAAAACGACATGGAAATAGGACACCGGCAAGAGTTCGGCCTGGCGATCGGCCAGCCATTCCTTGGCGGCGCGGCTTGGCACTTTGGGCAGTGCCGGTTGCCGCAAGAGTTGTAGGAGATGCGCAGGTGCGCGCAGTCTTCGCAGCGTTCGACGTGACCGCCCAACGCCGCCGTTCGGCAGCGTTCGATCGCCGACATGACCTTGAGTTGGCCGAGGCTCACATGGCCGGCATGGGACGCACGCCAAGCCGGCCCGCGATGGCGGAAGATGTCCGCCACCTCGACCCCCACGGGACAAGCCCGTGGGCTGAAGGCCCACGGCCGTGACAACGGCCGCGCGTCAGCCGGGCATCTTCCGCAGAAAGTCGAGCGGGCTGGTCACCTGGCCGATCGTGCCGATGGCGACGCGGGTGTAGAGCGCCGTCGTGTCGAGTTTCTTATGTCCCAATAAAACCTGGATTATCCGAATATCAGTCTTCTGCTCCAGGAGATGCGTGGCGAAGCAGTGCCGCAGCGTATGAACGCCGACACGCTTGGTGATGCCGGCACGCCCGGCTGCCAGGCGAACGACCCGATGCAGCTGGCGCGCACTCGTATGCTGCCCGCGGTAGCCGGGAAACAACCAAGGCTGACCGGGAGACATCCAGCCCTTCTTGCGCGCGACGCGCCACCATTCATTCATGCAATATCTCAAGCAGGATGGGCGAGAGAATGACGTATCGATCCTTCTTGCCCCCCGCCTTCGCGAGGGCAGGCTCTTGCCCTGCTCGACCCGGATGAGCATCCGGTCACGATCGATATCGGTGAGCTTGAGCGATACGACCTCCGAGGCTCGCAGGCCGGTGGCATAAGCCAAGCTCAGGATCGCCCTGTGCTTGGTGTTCGTTGCCGCGGCGAGCAGCCGACCGACCTCCTCCGGGCTCAGAACAACGGGCAGGCGGCGAGGCTCGCGGGTCGAGATGAGCTCCTCGGCAAGATCGTGGCGTTTCAGTGTGATCTTGAAGAAGAACCGCAGTGCAGTGGCGCTGACGTTGGCGGTTCCCACCGACGTCCCGATCGAGGCCAGCCATAACTGATAGCGATGGACATCCTCGGCGGTGGCCTTGTCGGCAGACCGGCCCAGGAAATCGGCAAACTTTTTGACGTGGCGGATATACTGGTAGTGCGTCTTGGGGCTGAGCCGGCGGATCGTCATGTCCTCGATCAGTCGCCGGCGTAACGGACTGATGGCCTTGTCGGTCATTGGGGGCTCCTGTCTTGGGTGAGGTCTTCAGCCCCTCGATCTCAAGACAGGACGCCTGCTTCTGCTACTCCCCGAGACCCTTGCCTTGCTACAAATTACCGCGGGAGCGGTTTAGTCCATCGGCGCGTCTCGCCCGTTGCGGTGCATTCCGACGATCATCTCCTTTCTGAACCCACAGCCGGCACTCATCCTTGTCTGCGGGAACCGCTCTTCATGCCCCATTTCGGCCCTTCTTCGTGCCGGCTTGGACTGTCTCCGCCAAGTGGAAAGCGGGGATCAATGGCGCCCTGGAAACCTGCCGATCGCGTGTCGCAGTTTGCTGGGTGACACGACCGCAATACGATCCGGCTAACGCCGGTCAGGATCCGGCGTCGTGGCTCCGAGCTCGGCGGCGAGATAGTCGGAGAAGGCGCGAACCTTGGGCGAGGGCCGCGGGCCCGCCGGATACAAGGGCGTGCACGTCGACCTAGTCGAGCTCGTAGTCCGGCAGGATCTGACGGACGTCGCCGCGTTCGAGTTCGGCCCGGCACATCCATCGCGATACGACGGCAATGCCGAGGGTGGCCCTCACACAAGCCATCACGCCTTCGGCCGACGCGACTTGAACTCGACCTTCGACGACGACCGAGGTCACGGCACCCGCTCGCGTGAAGCTCCAGCCGGAGCGGCCTGACAGACCCGGTCCGACGATGCAATCATGCTGCGACAGGTCGGCGAGCGCCTCCGGTGCACCCCGCTGCGCCAGATAGGCGCGCGCTGCGATCACCAACCGCGGCGCCGACGCCAGTAGGCGCGCCCCAAAACCGGAATCAACTCGACGGCCGAGGCGCAGCGCCATGTCGGCCCCCTCGGCCACCAGATCGTCGGTACGATCGGAGATGACGAGCTCGACTTTCAACCGCGGATGACGCGCCAGGAAACCCGGCACCGAACGCACCGGACATCACGAGGCGCAACACGCCGTGGAGGCTGTCGACCCCGCGTGCGGCGTGCGCCGCCTCGTCGAGGTCGCCGAGAACGCGACGCGTGCGCTCAAGAAACACGGCGCCCGCATCGGTCGGCGTGACCCGTCGGGTGGTCCGCAACAGCAGCTTGATGCGGAGCCGGGCCTCCAGGCTCGCGACCATACGCGACACCGACGGCTGCGACAGGCTGAACTCCCGGGCGGTCTTCGAAAAGCTGCCGGTTTCGGCCGCCCGGACGAACACGGACAGTTCCTGAAGATAATCACTCATACGTGATTTGTATAAGTGATCTACAGGTGATCCGTCTATTGGGTACGTGGAGAATAAATCATCTCCTCCGGTACCGGCGATCGACGCCGCCACGGACGGCTCGCGCCCCACCTGACTCGGCCGCTGCATGCAGCGCCACCGCCATGTCGAATTCATCCGCTTTCTCAACACTGTCGAGCGCGAGGTTGACGCCGACAAGTCGATCCACGTCGTCCTCGACAATTACGCCACCCACCAGCATCCTAAAAGCCTGTCCTCGCGAAAGGGGGGGGTTGGCCTGGCTGGCGCGCCATCCGCGCTGGACCTTTCACTTCACCCCGACCTCGGCATCCTGGCTCAATGCGGTGGAGAACTTCTTCTCCAAGATGACGCGGCAGCGCATCCGCCGCGGCATCTTCCGCTCGGTTGTCGACCTGCAGGCGGCGATGAATGCTTATCTTGCCCAACACAATGCCAACCCCAAGCCCTTCGTCTGGACTAAATCCGCCCAGGCCATTCTGGCCAAACTCGACCGCTGCCCTGTACCATCCGTTTAAGTCAGTGCACTAGCAGTCGATGCCGCCCATGCAGAGGTGTTTGACCTCGAGGAATTCCTCGATGCCGTATTTCGAGCCCTCGCGGCCGATGCCGCTTTCCTTCATGCCGCCGAAGGGGGCGATCTCGCCAGCGGGCCTTTGGGCGAGATGATGCCTTCGTTGATGCCGACGATGCCGTATTCGAGAGCCTTGGCGACGCGCCAGATGCGGCCGATGTCGCCGCTGTAGAAATAGGAGGCGAGGCCCCCTCCCTAACCCTCCCCCGCGAGCGGGGGAGGGTAGGGTGGGGGCGTCGTTGGCCATCTTGATCGCCTCGTCATCGGTCTTGAAGCGGTAGAGCGGGGCGACGGGGCCGAACGTCTCCTCCTTGGTGATGACCATGTCGGTCGTCATATCGGTCAACACGGTCGGCTCGAAGAAGCTGCCGACCCGACTTCATGTTGATGGGGCGGCGCGCTTGCCGCCGGTGACCACTTTGGATCCCTTCTTGACCGCATCGGCGATGTGCGCCTCGACCTTCTCGACCGCCTTCATGTCGATCAGCGGGCCGATCACCGCACCCGGCTCGAACCCGTCGGCGACCTTCATCGCACCCGCGGTCTCGGCCAGCCGTTTGGTGAAGACGTCGTAGACGCCGTCGTGCACCAGGATGCGGTTGGCGCAGACGCACGTCTGGCCGGCGTTGCGGTATTTCGAGGCGATCGCACCCCTGCCTTCGCAGGGGCAGGTTCTTGACCGCTGCCTCGATATCGGCGGCGTCGAAGACGATGAACGGCGCGTTTTCGCCGAGTTCGAGCGACAGCTACTTGACCGTGCCAGCGCATTGCTGCATCAGCAACTTGCCGACCTCGGTCAAGTCCGTGAAGGTAAGCCTGCGGACGGCCGAGTTCGAAGTGAACTCGCCGCCGATCTCGTTAGACCACGCTCTTCCGCCGGGGTGCAATAGTTGAGTCATGACGCAGAAAATGCCTGTCGTTCTAACGCAAGCGGCTTATGAATGGCGACATGCAATAGACAGTCTCAGAGAATTGTTAACATGCTGCCGATACGAACCACTCTTGCTGACGTCGACACCTTGTGCGGTTACCTCATTACAAAGCCGACTGGTGCCACCAGTGCCGAAGCAAAAGCGGTTTGAACGAAAAAGTCCTCGACGGTCGCAAGCTATCTGCGATGAAAACCTGGGGTTTGATCGAGGAACGTGACGGCAAAATGCGGCTTACGGAGCGCGGACGCCTTATCTCCAAAGATAAGGGAGCAAAACGTTCACAAGCTTTTAAAGAGGCAGTAGGTTCTATTCGCCCCTATGTCTCAATTATCGAACGCGCCGTCCACCGTAGTGAACATACTTTTACCGGGACTGAGGTTGCAGCTCACTGGCACCAGCATTTTAAAGACGATGCGTCAGACAGCGACAGGATCCTGAATGATCAAGCTGTATGCTTTTTTCAGCTCGCTGAGGGTGCTGACCTCGGTAAGCTGATAATCGGTCGGAAGGGACAATCGACCCGGTTTGTCTTCGATGAACTAAACGCTCATGCTTTCGTCACCAATAGCGAACTAGCGGAGGATTTGGACGATGAGGATGTAACCCAAAAGGGTTCGATACAGCCACCACCACCTGCCGATGTTCCTGACGCAGGAAATTAGGATACCTGAGAAAATACCGCAACCTGGCAACAGGGTATTCATTACTCACGGCAAAAACAGGAAGATACTTGAACAGGTTAAGGAACTGGTTGCGTTTGGCAAGTTTGAGCCAGTGGTTGCCCAAGAACGCGAAACGTCTGCGAAGCCAGTGCCTGACAAAGTCATGGACGAGATGCGGTCATGCCATGCTGCGGTGATCCATGTCGGGCTTGAGAGAGTCTTGTTAGATAGTGAGGGTAACGAGCATCCGCAGGTCAATGAAAACGTTTTGATTGAGATCGGAGCGGCGATGGCCCTTTACCGTAGGCAGTTCATCTTGTTGGTCGAAGACCGAGTAAAGCTGCCTTCTAATCTTCAGGGACTTTATGAATGTCGGTATTCGGGCGATGAGCTGAATATGGCGGCAACGATGAAGCTTCTGAAGGCTTTTAACGAATTCCGTTGATTTGAAGGACCGGGGTTTCGAAGGGGTAGTACCGATAATGCCTTAAGGTCAGCGAAGCCGAATCCAAAGCCCTGGGAGAAGCGGGACCGCTTCTTCGTTTTGCTGCAGAACATGTGCGGGATTTAAATTCGGACCCAAGCCTAGCGATCGCGGAGGCGCGTATAGCCTCAGAAAATGATACGTGGTCTCCTGAAATCTCAGAGAGATTTTGGACGGCGTTTGCAAAATTATGCGAGTTAATACAGCCGACCACTATGGACTGTCTTGCGGCAGCGCATCGCAACATCAACGCTTACCGCTTGCCGTTCTCAGGTCGTGCGCAAAGAAAAAGATCCCTTGCCGAACGATCCTCAAGGCGATACCTGATAGCCCTTTTTTTTATGATAATCCCGCTCGTATTACTACAATTGTACGTGTGGACTTGTAACAACTTATCGAAGAGAATCGAAGACCTAGCTGCGGCAAACAAAACTCGCTTTGTCGCGGTTTCAGATCAATTTATTTCCTTGAGTGCGGAACCGGGTCCGCGAGGAGCGAGCCCCCAATGGACAGCCGATGAGGGGGCAAGAGGTAATAGAATTACGAATGAGTCTATCGGTCTAAATTCGGATATAAATAGAATGCTGTATGAGGCAAATATGCTGGCAAACGTGTCGATGCCGTTTTTTTCAGATCAAGTTGGAATAGGGCCTGATGTTATACTCGATCCTTTTTTAGCCATTGTCGACTTTCCAAACTCGCAGGCAGAGTTATCTGGATCAAATCGTACCTGGAGACTGCCCTGCCGAGTGGATCCGTCATCGTCCGATAAGTTAACGTTGAGAGAAATTGGAGAAGAGGCGTCGTTTTGTTCGTCCATCGTTTCTCCGAAGAAACCTTGGGCTGTTAACCGGGCAACAATCTCATCGAATATCGGCCCGATCACCTCGGATTTTATTTGCATGAACTGCGCTCTGGTTTCTGCATCCGCCTTTTGTCGCCGTTGTTCAGCTGCCTCAACACGTTCGCGATCGGTTTTCAGCTGTCGAAGCGCTTCGTCCAACCGTTCGTATGTCATTTCGGCCTCTGGTCATTGCGGCACAAAGCTTCCTACCTCGTGAGATCAGCGGATTTCTGCGTCTGCGCTGCGAGGATCAGATTGGTACAGGCTTCGACGACCTTTTGATTCTCTTGTGGACGATCGCCCAGCATCAACCATGTCTTATCCAACTGCTCACTCTTCGCATAGTTATAACTCGCCGCTTCGAGCTTTGCTCTCTTTGCGGCAACGAGCGCCGCCGGCTGCTCGTTGAATTTGATTGCGCAGAGTTGGGCAGCAAGCGGCACGGCAACCTTTTCCATTTTGGCAATGGCGAGCTCCTCGGCGCCGCCCGCCGTGAGAAAACCAAGGTTTGGCAAGCCGAACCAGCCGAACCCGACGGCGTTCCACGCGCCAAAGGTAAGAATCACCGCTAGAACAACGGGTGCTCGATATTCTTTACGTAGTATTTTTGGCAATTGCATCGTCACCTCCCAAAAACATATTGATAAGTCTATATGAGGCTTGTTGATGATCTTTACAACGAAATGCGGGTAAATTGTAGGAATTAATTTTGCAAAATATATGAATATCCCTAAATGGTGCGCGCCGTTACCGCGGCATCTTGGAGAAATCGAGTGTGCCCGAAGAACTGTGCCGGTCCTGAGTTTGATAACCAGTTCGAACTTGGTCGACTGCTGGACCCGTGGGTTAGCCGGCCAGGCTTTGCTTTTGAGTAGCCAGCCGGCATAGACGCCTGTTTGCGCAATATGCCCTTACTTGGAAGCCTGCGGTCTTGTAGCGCGCGACTGCGTCTCGGATCTGCGGGCTTTCGCTGCCGCCGCGTCGCGAATAGCCGATTCCTTGTCGGTGGCTTCCTTGGCCAGCCGAAGTGCGCGCAATCGCGCTATTTTCTCGGCCTCGGCTTGCCGTGGGGAGGTCTGCGCCTTGATCTTGGCGTTTACTTTTTTTGGCGTCTTGAACTGCTCCTCCGCACGCTGACGGCTCGCTTCACCCGACAGAGGTTGGAAACGCATTGGCGTGCCTTTCTACATCACTAAAAAGAACGGCTCGACTGATCCTTGGGGCATGGTCCTATTTCCTCCTCAGGCGCCTCAGCCAATGCGCGTGGTGGAGCGCATAGCCACCGCTTGCCGATCCGTCGGCTCCGAATGCGGCCTATGTCCTAATCAAACCTGCCGCCCCTTAACCGGGCCTGCGGACTGTCCGGACCCCTGCAATCTCAACGGCGTCAATCGACACTTCAGCGAGATCTTCTGTACAAGAATGGGTTCGGCGATCAGGGGATGCAAATTAATTGTTGAAAGATACGTGCCGAAACGAAAAATGATAGGGACACGGGATGAATTGCGGTTTTTATCCCAGTTGCAAGTTCCCTGATGAAAATTCTCGAATTCGACGCTAGGAAATCGATCGGATTATCACGTAGAGGCCCGATCCCTGGCAGGACCTTGGCTCCGAATAAAGCTCACGCGGGTCGATTAACGCGGCATTGCCATGCCGGGCACCTCAAAAGCCGCCGTATCGCAGCACCGGCCAGCATAGCATTAGCGTGCCGGCGCACGCGAACGCTGCTCGGTGGATCCGCCGGCGCGGCCGCGGTGCATCAATGCGGCAGGGCGAGGTTATTGAAATCGTCGAGCAGGGCGGCGATCCGGGTGCTGTCGGACTGGTCCATGATCGCCCGCACGCGGCGGGTGGCGTCGGTCATGTCGAGTCTGCGGATGCGCTGCTTGACGCGCGGGATGTTGCGCGGCGTCATCGACAGGTTGCGCAGGCCGAGGCCAAGCAGCAGCGGGGCAAAGCGCGGCTCTCCGGCCATTTCGCCGCAGACGCTGATCGGCATGCCGCGGCGGGAGGCGGCCTCGATCGCGAACTGGATGAGCCGCAATACCGCCGGGTGCAGCGGGTTGTAGAGATGGGCGACCTGCTCGTCGCTGCGGTCGATCGCCAAGGTGTATTGGACCAGGTCGTTGGTGCCGATCGCGAAGAAGTCCGCCTCGGCCGCCAGCGCGTCGGCGGCCAGCGCGGCCCCCGGCACCTCGATCATTACCCCCAGGGGCGGCAGCGCCTTGGGAAGCCGCACGCCGCGGCGGCGCAACCGGCGGGCGACCTGCTCGAGCGCCTCGCGCACCTGGCGGACCTCTTCCACAGTCGAGATCATCGGCAACATAATCCGCAGCGGCCCGTCGCTCGCTGCCCGCAGCATCGCCGCGAGTTGCGGGTCCAACAGCCGGCGGTGCCGCAGCGAGAGGCGGATCGCGCGCAGGCCGAGAGCCGGATTGGGGGGCTCGGCGGTGTGGCCGCTCAGCGACCGCGCGATCTTGTCGCCGCCGAGGTCGAAGGTGCGCACCGTCACCGGCCGGCCCTCCATGCCGCGCACCAACGCCGAGAAGATCGCGTATTGCTCGTCCTCGCTCGGTAGATCGTCGCGGTTCATGTAGAGGAACTCGGAGCGGACAAGGCCCAGCCCCATGGCGCCGTTCGCCAAGGCCTGGGGCAGTTCGACGGGCAATTCGAGATTGGCCTCCAGCGTGATCTCGACCCCGTCTCGGGTCACCGCAGGCACTTTGCGCAGACGCGCCAAGTGGCGCCATTCGCGCTCGAAGGCGTGGCGACGCGCCTCGTATTCAGCAATCGTTTGGGCGCACGCGCCGATGATGACCGTGCCCTCCGTCCCGTCGATCACGACCCGGTCGTCGGCCTCGGCGCATTCGAGCAGGCCGGGAACGGCTAGAACCGCCGGCAGGCCAAGAGCGCGCGCGACGATCGCGGTGTGGCTTTCGACACCGCCGACCTCGGTGGCGAAGCCGGCGACGTGTTGCGGATCCATCAGTGCGGTGTCGGCCGGAGACAGCTCGTCGGCGAGGATGACCGCGCCCTCGCCCATGGCCGAATAAGGGATGTAGGGCTTCTTGATCAGATTGCGTATGAGCCGTTTGCCGACAACCCGGATGTCTTCGATCCGCGCCGCCAGATAGGCGTCGCGCATCGACGCGAAGCTCTCGGCGATCTCGTCGATTTCGAGTTCGACCGCGCGCTCGGCGTTGATCCGGGTCCGCGCGATGCGCTGGTCGACGCCGCGCACGAGGCGCGAGTTGGACAACATCGCCAGATGCGCGTCGAGCAGGTAGCCGATCTCTTCGGCGGCCGATGCGGGGAGTCCCGAGGCTTTCGCCTTGAGCTTGCGCAGCTGGCGCTGCGAAACCGCGACCGCCTCGGCGAAGCGGCTGCGTTCAGCCTCGACGTCGCTCTCGGGCAGATGGCTCTCGCGGACCGCGAGGTCGCCGCCTTCGGCGATGTGAGCGATTCCGATGGCGATCCCCGGGGATACCCCAAGGCCCCGCAATTTGCGCTCAGTGGCGGCGCCCTGGTCAGCGACCTCGGAGATTTTGTCAATCCTCATCGAACTTGCATTCGATCAGCCGCGCGAGTGCAGCCACCGCCGCCGCCGCCTCGCGTCCGGTCGCGGTCAATTCGATCACCGCGCCCGGGGCCGCGCCCAGCATCAGGAGCTCCATGATGTCGCTGCCGGGCACCTCGGTCCCGTTCTTGCGCACCCATACGTCGGCGTCGAATTGTCCAGCGGTCTTCACGAACCGGACGGCGGCTCGGGCGTGGAGGCCCTTCTGGTTACAGATCGTCACGACCGCGTGTGCCGCGCCGTCGGGCAGAGGCGCGCGCGCTGCGGCTGGATCATTTGCGGAACCGGAACTCATCGGCGGGCGTCGCTCAGCAGCTGCGAGGCGACGTTGATGTATTTGCGCCCGGCCTCCTGGGCGCCGAGCACGGTGCGTTCGAGGCTCTCGGTCTGGCGCAAGCTGGCGAGCTTGATCAGCATCGGCAAATTCATGCCGGCGATGACCTCGATCTTGCCGCGGTCCATGACCGAAATAGCCAGATTCGAAGGCGTGCCCCCGAACATGTCGGTCAGCAGCACCGCGCCATCGCCGCTGTCAACCTCGGCGATCGAGCGCAGTATATCTTGGCGGCGCTGCTCCATGTCGTCATCGGGACCGATGCAGACAGACGCGATCTGGGCCTGCGCGCCAACCACGTGCTCCAGCGCGGCGGCAAATTCGGCCGCGAGCCGCCCGTGAGTTACGAGAACCATACCGATCATCAATTGCCTCTTGTGGGAGCCAGCCGCCGTCGTTCAGTTCACGATGCCGGGCAGTTCACGATGCCGGGCAGTTCACGATGCCGGGCAGTTCACGATGCCGGGCGAACCCGAAGCGACAAGACCAGAAGGCGCCAGATCGCGGTGCGCCACCTCGGCATGCCGCCCGGCTTCACGCAACCGAGCGGTCAGCCGCTCAGCGACATACACCGAGCGGTGGCGCCCGCCGGTGCAGCCGATGCCGATTGTCAGATAGGTCTTGCCTTCGGTCTCGTAGCGCGGCAGCAACGGGTCCAACAGGCGCCACAACCCGGCAAAGAAGGACTCGCAGTCGGGGTCCTGTTCGATATGTGCAGCAACCGCCGGATCGCGCCCGGTCAGCGGCCGCAGGGCCGGAACATAATAAGGATTGTCGAGAAAGCGGACGTCGAAGATCAAATCCGCATCGCGCGGAATGCCGCGGCGGTAGGCAAACGAGGTCACAAAGACACGCAGCCCCGACTGCTCAAGCGCAAAATGGCCGGTCAGCAAGCGCTTCAAATCGGCGGCGGTCAAGAGGGAGGTGTCGATCACCAGATCAGCACGGTCGCGCAGGGGGAAGAGCGCTCGGCGCTCGAGCCGGATTCCATCCATGATCGGGCGGTCGCCGGCGAGGGGGTGGGGGCGTCGGGTCTCCGTATAACGCCGTTCGAGGCGCTCGTCATCACAATCGACAAACAGCATCCTGAGCTGAAGGGCGCTCCCGCGGGCAAGGGTGTCCAGGGTTTCGAGCATGCTCTCGATCGCAAAACCGCGGGTGCGGGTATCGGCCCCGACCGCGATCGCCGGTGCATCGGCCGCGGCGTTCTCGATCAGCGCGGGGACGAGCGAGAGCGGCAGATTGTCGAAGGCCTCATAACCTATATCCTCGAGTATCTTGAGGGAGGTCGACCGCCCGGCGCCCGACATTCCGGTCACGACAAGCACGCGGGCGCCCCCCATCGCGTTTGCGGGGCACGACATTTCCCGACCACCGCCGGTCATCATCGCCCGAGTATAGCGGGCGTCGGCGCCGTCGCCAACGCGCTTGGCGCGAGGCGACGCCCAGCGAGAGCCGGTCATGAGCCCGACGGCAGGCGAATGCAAAAGCGCGCGCCGCAGATGGCACCGCTCACGTCCTTGCGGTTCTCGGCCCAGATCCGGCCACGATGCGCCTCGACGATCTGCCTGGAGATCGACAATCCGAGGCCGGAATGGGTGCCGAACTTCTCGCCCGCGGGGCGTTCGGTATAGAAGCGGTCGAATATCGCTGTCAGCTTGTCCTCGGGGATGCCGGGTCCTTCATCTTCGACAGTAACGAGGACCGCCCTGCCGTCGTGCCGCGCCGCGAGCCAGATCTCGCCGTGCGGCCGGGTGAAGGAGATGGCGTTGGCGATGACGTTGCGAAAGACCTGCGACAATCGAGTTTCGATGCCCGGAACAACGAACCCGCGGCCGTGGTCGGCACGATCGATCATCAGACGCGGCGTCTCCTTCCCCCGCGTCGAATTCGTGAATCTCGACAAGCGCCTCCAGCATTGCCCCGATATCGATGGGAGCGAGTTCTAGGCGGCCGAGTTCTGCGTCGAGGCGAGATGCGTCTGAAATATCGGTAATCAGCCGGTCGAGGCGCTCGACGTCATCGAGGATGATCGCCATCAGCCGCCGCTGGTTTACCGGGTCTTCAATCCGCACGGCAGTCTCGACGGCGCTGCGCAGCGATCCCAACGGGTTCTTGATCTCGTGCGCAACATCGGCCGCAAAGCTCTCGATCGCGCTCATCCGTTGCCACAGCGTATCGGTCATCTCGCGCAGCGAACCTGAGAGCTCGCCGATCTCGTCGCCGCGCCGGGTGAAATCCGGGATTTCGACGCGGGCGCCGCGGCCGCGCGCGCGCTCCGCCGCGGCGGCCAGCCGACGAATCGGGCGCGCGATCGTGCCGGCGAGATAGAAGGACAGCAGCACCGTAACCAAAAGCGCCACACTGAAGATCCGCAGCAGTTCGAGGCGCACGGTGCGTACCGCCTCCTCGATCTCCCCGCTGTTGGTCGACAGCATGACCACGCCGAGCACTTGCTTATAGCGCTGGACCGGGATCGCGACACTGAGCACCAGCCCACCGCTCGCCGGATCGCTGCGGATCGCCGAACCGGTCTCGCCCAGTAACGCGCGCGCGACCTCGGCGTAATCCTCGGCCCGCGGTGAAGGGCTCTCGAAATAGGCCGGGTAGTGTTTGCGGCGCGGCAGCCATCCGACGACCCAGTCATAGACGCCGTCGGCCATCCGCACGATCGAGCCTCTTGCGTGCGACGGCGGCAATTCGAACACCTGAACGCTGTCGCCCGGACCACGCAGGATGTGGCTGTCGGCGATCAGCTGGCCCTTGGTGTCGAAAAGCCGCGCTCGCGCCCGGGTCGGCTCGACTAGGCGGCGCATCATCTGGCGGGCGAGATCGGGCAGCAGGATCTCCCCCTCGTCGACCAATTCCCACACGGCGCCCTCGCCGAGGGCCGCGGCGAAAACCTCGCCCTGCATTTTCAACGCTTCGATTTGCTGGCCGACGAGGCTCGCCTGGTACTTGCCGAGGTAGAGAAATCCGCCCGCCAGAAGTGCCAGCGCCAATACGTTAACGGCGAGGATCCGGCGGGTCAGCGGCGAGATCGGCCAATGCCCTCCGCCGCTATGTCGCCGCAGGGTGATCCCGCGGCCGAGCCGATGAGCCAGCCGGAAGACGGGTTCAGCGATCGCGGTATCGATACCCGACGCCATAGAGGGTTTCGATCTGGGCGAAATCCGCATCGACTGCCTTGAACTTTTTGCGGAGGCGCTTGATGTGGCTGTCGATCGTCCGGTCATCCACATAGATGTGTTCGCCGTAGGCGGCATCCATCAGCTGGTCACGGTTCTTCACATGGCCCGGACGGTGGGCGAGCGATTTGAGAATCAGAAACTCAGTCACGGTGAGTTCGACCGGCGCGCTGGTCCAGGTGCACAGGTGGCGCACCGGATCGAGAACCAGCTGTCCGCGGACGATGACCGGTTCGCCTTGCGGCTCGTCGCGCTCGCGCGCGAGCTCCCCGCGCCGGATCAGCGCCCGGATCCGCTCGATCAGCAGACGTTGCGAAAACGGCTTCTTGATATAGTCGTCGGCGCCCATGCGCAGGCCGAGCAGCTCGTCGACCTCGTCGTCTTTCGAGGTCAGGAAGATGACCGGGATGTGGCTTTGGCGCCGCAGCTGGCTGAGCAGCTCCATGCCGTCCATGCGCGGCATCTTGATATCGAGCACGGCGATATCGACAGGCTGAGTGCTCAGGCCCTTAAGCGCCTCGGTTCCGTCGCTGTAGCAGCGAACGGTAAAGCCTTCTGCCTCGAGCGCCATCGACACCGAGGTCAAGATATTGCGATCGTCGTCGACAAGAGCAATTGTGTTCGGCACTTCAGGTAATCCCCCCTCCTCGTCCCGAGGTAACCTCGGGCCGTCGCGCGGGTGCTGTGGCGAATAAATATGGCCTCGAAGGGGCAAACAAAAACCCAGCTGCCTTATTTGATATGATCTAGCTGTTTTTGCGTCATCGAAACGCCCACGCGGGATACTGCTTGACCCGATGGCACGGTCACGTCTCACTCTACACATGAGCAAATCCCGATCGAGCCGCGCTCGGGCCGATCTCGCCCGTAGCCTGGCTCGCAGCCGCATCCGCGCGGCTCTGGCCACCAGCCTCGGCGGCGCCCCCTATGCTTCTCTGGTGCTGCTCGCGGTTGACCTCGATGCGAGCCCGCTGCTGCTGCTCTCCGACCTTGCCCAGCACAGCCGCAACATCGCCTTCGACCCGCGGGTGTCGCTGCTGCTCGACGCAACCGAGGGGCACCCCGATCCGCTGACCGGGCCTCGCCTGAGCCTCCTCGGCCACGCTCTGTCGACCGACGATCGGCGCTGCCTGGCGCGCTTCATCGCCCACCACCCCTCGAGCGGCGGTTATGCCGGTTTTCGCGACTTCCAACTCTACCGAGTGGAGGTCGAGCGGGGGCACCTCGTTGGCGGGTTCGGCCAGATCGACTGGATCGACGGCGGCGACTTCCGGTTCGCAGGCGATGTCGGCGCGCTCGCGGCGGCCGAGCCGGAGATCCTGAAACATATGAATGACGACCATGCCGACGCAGTAGCGCAGTATGCTCACCGCCTACTTGGTCGCAGCGGCTCGGGATGGCGGATGACCGGCATCGATCCGGAGGGCATCGACCTGCGGTGCGACGGCGAGACCGCGCGGCTCGATTTCACCGCCCCAATCGCGTTTCCCGTCCTGACCCTCGAAGCAGCGCGCGCCGCACTCGTCCAACTCGCCGAGGCGGCGCGCAAATGAGCGCACGCGTTGAGGGGACTTTGACATAGTCTCCCGTGTATGGTACGGCGCCAATCGGGGAGACGTACTTCGCAAAAGCCTGGCTATCCAGGGAGGAAGCGGCAATGAAGAGGGCGATCCGATGACCGGAGCCAGGAGCTATTTTGGGCTCGAACGGCAGGGCATGCGCCACCCCGGGACGCAGCATTGGAACCAATTAGCACCGGTGCTCTACGAACATGCGATCAGGCGCGGCGAGGGCGAGCTCGCCTTCGGCGGCAGCTTTTCGGTCTCGACCGGCCCCTATACCGGACGCACGCCCCGGGACAAGTACATCGTCGAGGAACCCGGCACCAAGGACACGGTGTGGTGGAGTCAGATCAACCAGCCGGTCGCTCCGGAGCGGTTCGACAGCTTGCACCAGCGCATGCTCGCCTACCTCCAGGGACGCGAGCTGTTTATTCAGGATCTCTATGCCGGGGCTGATCCGGCATATCGCTTGCCGGTGCGGGTGGTCACCGATAGCGCCTGGCACAGCCTCTTCTCGCGCAACATGTTCATCCGCCCGCCGGTGACCGAGCTCGAGGGGTTCGAACCCGCCTTCACGATCCTGCACGCCCCGAAATTCCTCGCCATCCCGGAATTGGATCGGATCAACTCCGACGTCTTCATCTTCGTCAACTTCGCCGAGCGGCTGGTATTGATCGGCGGCACCGCCTATGCGGGCGAGATCAAGAAATGCGTGTTCGGCTATCTCAATTTCGTGCTGCCGACGCGCGACGTGCTGCCGATGCACGCCTCGGCCAATGTCGGCCCGAAGGGCGACTGTGCGATCTTCTTCGGGCTGTCGGGGACGGGCAAGACGACGTTGTCGGCCGACAATTCGCGCACCTTGATCGGCGACGACGAGCATGGCTGGAGCCCGAAGGGCATCTTCAATTTCGAAGGCGGCTGCTACGCCAAGGTCATCAATTTGTCACCCACTGCCGAGCCCGAGATTTATGCGACGATCAGCCGTTTCGGGACGGTGCTCGAAAACGTCGTGATCGATCCGGAGACCCGGATCGTCGATGTCGACGACCGCACCCTGACCGAGAACACCCGGGCCTGTTATCCGATCGACTTCATCCCCAATGCCGATCCGCGCGGCATGGGTCCGCATCCGAGCAACGTCGTGATGCTGACCGCGGACGCGTTTGGCGTGATGCCGCCGATCGCCAAGCTCAGCGCCGAGCAGGCGATGTATCATTTCCTCTCGGGTTATACGGCACGGGTCGCCGGTACCGAAAAAGGGCTGAGCAACGCGCCCGAGGCGACCTTCTCGACCTGTTTCGGGGCCCCCTTCATGCCGCGCCACCCAGCGGTCTACGCCAAGATGCTGGGCGCGCGCATCAAGGAGCAGGGCGCGCAATGCTGGCTCGTCAACACCGGCTGGTCGGGCGGCACCTATGGGGTCGGGAAGCGCATGCCGATAGCCTACACCCGCGCCTTGCTGCGCGCCGCCCTCGACGGACGGCTCGCCGCCGCACCGGTACGCCAGGACGCCAATTTTGGGATGATGGTGCCCGAGGCCTGCCCCGAGGTGCCGAGCGAGGTGCTCGACCCGCGCGGCACCTGGTCCGACAAGAAGGCCTATGACGAAACCGCGCGCGAGCTGACCCGGCGCTTTGCCGCCAATTTCGCCGAGTTCGAGCCCTTCGTCGGCCGCGAAGTCAAGGATGCCGCGATCCGCCCCGCGGCTTAGCGAGCCTCTCCGACGGCAGTACCACCACCCACGGCTGGCCGTGAGGGCGGGAGAGGGCTACTCGGCGGCGGCGGCGGCGCGGCCGGCGCGCTTGCGGTCGTTCGGGTCGAGCAGGCGCTTGCGCAGGCGGATCGATTTGGGGGTGACCTCGACCAGCTCGTCGTCGCCGATATAGGCGATCGCCTGTTCGAGGCTCATTGTCTGCGGTGGGGTCAGCCGCACCGCTTCGTCCTTTGAGGTGGTGCGGATGTTGGTCAACTGCTTGCCCTTGGCCGGGTTGACGTCGAGGTCGTTGCCGCGGGTGTGAGCGCCGACGATCATCCCCTCGTAAATCTGATCGCCCGGGTCGATGAACATCGGCCCGCGATCTTCGAGGTTCCACAGCGCATAGGCGATCGCGACGCCGTTGGCGGTCGAGACCAAGACGCCGTTGCGCCGTCCCTCGATACCCCCCTTGTGCGGGGCGTAGCCGTGGAAGAGCCGGCTCATCACCCCGGTGCCGCGGGTATCGGTCAGAAACTCGCCCTGATAGCCGATCAGGCCGCGCGTCGGGCCGAAAAAGGTCAGGCGCAATTTGCCGCCGCCCGACGGCCGCATCTCCTGCATCTCGGCTTTGCGGCGGCTCATCTTGTCGACGACGATTCCGGCGAATTCCTCGTCGACGTCGACCACGACCTCTTCGATCGGCTCGAGCCTGCGACCCGTCGCCGGGTCGTTTTGAAACAGCACCCGCGGGCGCGAGATCGACAATTCGAACCCTTCGCGCCGCATCGTCTCGATCAAGACGCCGAGTTGCAGCTCGCCGCGGCCGGCGACCTCGAAGGCGTCCTTCTCGCGGCTTTCGCGCACGCGGATCGCGACATTGCCCTCGGCCTCGCGAAAGAGCCGCTCGCCGATCATCCGCGAGGTGACCTTCGTCCCCTCGCGCCCGGCAAGCGGGCTGTCATTGACCGAGAAGGTCATCGCCAAGGTCGGCGGGTCGATCGGATCGGCGGCGAGCGGCTCGACCACCTCGGGGGCGCAGATCGTGTCGGCGACCGTGGTCAGGCCGAGCCCGGCAACGGCGATGATGTCGCCCGCCTGGGCCTCCTCGATCGGCCGCCGTTCGAGCCCGCGATAGGCCTGGAGCTTGGTCAGCCGCGCCTGCTCGATGACGCGGCCCTCGCGGGAGAGCGACTTGACCGGCATGTTGACGCGCGCCACTCCCGAGTGGATCAGCCCGGTCAGCACCCGGCCGAGATAGGGGTCGTAGTCGAGTGTGGTCGCCAGCATCGAGAACGGTGCGGTGGGATCGGCGCGGGGCGGCGGAACATGCTCGAGGATCAGCTCGAAAAGCGGTGACAGATCCTTGCGCGATCCGTCGAGGTCGGCCGTTGCCCAGCCGTTGCGCCCGGACGCGAACAACGTCGGGAAATCGAGCTGAGCCTCGCTCGCGTCGAGCGCTGCGAACAGGTCGAAGATCTCGTTGTGGACCTCGATCGCCCGCGCGTCCGGCCGGTCGACCTTGTTGATGACGACGATCGGGCGCAAGCCCTGGCGCAACGCCTTGCCGACGACGAACTTGGTTTGCGGCAGCGGCCCTTCGGCGGCGTCGACCAGCACGAGCACCCCGTCGACCATGCTGAGGATGCGCTCGACCTCGCCGCCGAAATCGGCGTGGCCGGGGGTGTCGACGATGTTGACGCGGACCTCCCGCCAGACCACCGAGGTGCATTTGGCCAGGATCGTGATGCCGCGCTCGCGCTCGATCTCGTTGGAATCGAGGGCGCATTCCGCCACCTGCTGGTTGGCGCGGAACGTGCCGCTCTGACGCAGCATCGCGTCGACCAGGGTCGTCTTGCCGTGGTCGACATGGGCAATGATTGCGATGTTGCGAATGTCCATGCGTAAAAAGGCCGGCCCGAGGCCGGCGGCCAAATTAACGACGAGGCTCAGACCAAGCCGGCTTCGGCGGCGAGATGCGAAAGGGCGGTCTCGGGGCGGGCGCCGACATGACTGATGATTTCGGCAGCGCACAAGCTGCCTAACATGCCGCAGGTGGGGAGCGGCAGATCGCGGGTCAAGCCGTAGAGGAAACCGCTGGCGTAAAGATCACCCGCCCCGGTGGTGTCGACGACCCGTGCCACCGGCGCTGCATCGATGCGGTGCTCGGCGCCGCCCGCCAGGATCACGCTGCCCGCGGCACTCCGCGTCAAGGCGGCGATTGCGACATGGCCGCGCACGGCAGCGGCGGCCGCCGCAAAATCGCCGGTCTCATAAAGCGAGCAGATCTCGGCCTCGTTGGCGAAGAGGATATCGACATGGCCGTCGACGAGGTCGCGAAACGGCGCACGATGGCGGCCGACGCAGAACGGGTCGGAAAGGCTCAGCGCCACCTTTCGTCCTGCGGCATGTGCGATAGCGGCTGCCTTGCGGAAGGCTTCCTGGGCTTGCGGCGGATCGAACAGATAGCCTTCGAGATAGGTCACTTGCGCACCGGTGATCACATCGGGATCGATATCGGCCGATCCCAATTTGACGCAGGCGCCGAGATAGGTGCTCATCGTCCGCTGCCCGTCCGGGGTGACGAGGATCAGACAGCGCGCCGTGCCCGGGCCGCTCGTCGCCGCGGGTGTGTCGAAGCGCACGCCGATCGCGGTGATGTCGTGGCGATACACTTGTCCGAGGAAATCGTCGCGCACCTTGCCGATATAGGCGCCGGTGCCGCCGAGCGAGGCGAGGCCCGCCATGGTGTTGCCGACCGACCCGCCCGAAGCCTCGATCGCCGGCCCCATCATCTGATAGAGCGCCTCCGCCCGCGGGGCGTTGATCAACGTCATCGTCCCCTTGACGAGCGCCCCGCGCGCGAGAAACGCCTCATCGGCATGGGCGATCACATCGACAATGGCATTGCCGATGCCGACGACGTCGATAGTGGTCTCGGTCATTTCCTGGCGATGTTCGGGGTGGGTGAAACGGGCGCCGACTATAAACGCTGATTTCGGGCCGGCAAAGCCTACGTCATCGGCTGCGGCTTTCTAACCGACAGGAATATGATGGAAAAAACGGTGACGCCCGAAATTGAACGGGGTCGTCAGCGCGAAGCGAGCAGACGCTGTCTGCTGCCGCGCGGGGGGCGGGCGAATTATAAAATGAATGTCTTTCAGGAGCGGCCAATTCGGGCTTTGCCGAAAGGCGACGCGCTTTACCACCTTAGACTGGCGGATGTGCACATCGCGGCCAGTACGCAAGCTCATCGATGCGAAGTGCCGGGGTTGACAGTCAGCCCTTGCTGACCAATACTTTCCTATATGGTGAACTATAATGAACGGCTCGACCGGACGTTTGCGGCGCTTGTCGACCCGACTCGGCGGGCGATCCTCGCTCGGCTCGAACGCGAAGACGGCGCATCCATCAGCGCGCTGGCGCAGCCCTTCATGATCAAGCTGCCGGCGGTGATGAAGCATCTCGACGTGCTTGACAATGCCGGCTTGATCACCCGGTCGAAAGTCGGGCGCACCGTAACGGTACGGCTCCGACCCGAGCCCATGCGGGAAGCGATGGATTGGCTGCGCCGCTACGAACGCTTCTGGTCGAAGAGCCTCGATCGGCTCGCGGCCTATGCGGAAAGCAAGGAAGCCGAAGCGAGGAAGAAAAGACGATGACCAGTCTAACGCTCGTGCGCCGGATCAAAGCGCGGCCATCGATTGTCTTCGATGCGCTCACCACACCCGAAGGCATCGCCAGCTGGTGGGGCCCCGACGACGGCCCCGTGCTTGTGGCGGAAACCGACCCGCAAGTCGGCGGCCGCTTCCGGGTACGCTTCCGCATGCTCGATGGAAGCGAGCATGAGAGCAGCGGCGAATATCTCGAAGTCGTGAAGCCCGAGCGGCTGAGCATGAGTTGGCGCTGGACGGGCGGCGCCGAAGATCCCGGCGAGTCGCTTGTCGAGATCAGGCTTCGCGGAGTTGCCGACGGGACCGAACTCACATTGACACATTCGCGCCTGCACGACGAGGAGAGCCGCCGCGGCCACCAGGAAGGCTGGACCGGGGCGCTCGACAAGCTGGAACGCCATTTTCTTGCAATCGAACAGAGCTCTCCGTGACCAAGCAGCCGCCGCAAAGCCGAACGTTGCGACAGCCATCGGATCGCTGGAACGAAGGTGTCGATGAGCTTCAGCCTGCGCCACGAAAATCGCCAAGGAGCATACCGCATGATCACAATCTCTGCTTTCAAATGGGTTCCGGAGTTTGCCCAGGGCCAAGTGCGCGATCTGCGCGCGCGCTGGGCGCTGGAGGAAGCCGGTCTGCCCTACAAGACCCGCCTGCTCGAAATGGGTGATCAGGATAAACCGGACTATCGCGCACTGCAGCCCTTCGGGCAGGTGCCGATCCTTGAGGAAGACGGCCTCGTGCTCTTCGAATCGGGAGCCATTGTGCTGCATATCGGCGAACGGAGCGAGATGCTCCTGCCGAAGGACGCGGGCGGCCGCGCACGCACGATGCAGTGGCTAATCGCGGCGCTCAATTCCATCGAGCCGTTTGTTATGAACGTCGCCCTGATCGATCTCTTTTACGCGAAGGAGGAATGGGCCAAGCTGCGCCGCCCTGGGGCGGTGGAGTTTGTGCAGAAGCGCCTGTCCGCGCTCTCCAAGTCGCTGGGCGACAAACCCTACCTCGATGGCGACCGGTTCACTGCGGGCGATTTGATGATGGCGACCGTGCTGCGAATCCTGAAGCACACCGACATCGTCACAAGCGAGAAGCGCCTGGCCGCCTATGTCGAACGCTGCACCGTGCGGCCTGCCTTCAAGCGAGCGTTCGATGCGCAGATTGGGGATTTCAGGAGGGCTGCATAGCCTGATCGGGCCACTATCGTTATCCAGCGGCCGTGGGGGTGTGAATATTTTCCAAAGCGAAAGGCCAAGCAATGTCCAAGAACACAATTTGCCTGTGGTACGACAAGGACGCCGAGGCTGCTGCCCGCTTCTATGCTGCAACCTTTCCCGACAGCGCGGTCCGTGCCGTGCACCATGCGCCCAGCGACTATCCCGGCGGAAAGGAGGGCCACGTGCTGACGGTGGAATTCACAGTCCTCGGCATACCCTGTCTCGGCCTCAACGGCGGTCCCGTGTTCAAGCATAACGAAGCCTTCTCGTTCCAGATAGCGACCGAAGATCAGGAAGAGACGGACCGCTACTGGAACGCAATCGTCGGCAATGGCGGGCAGGAGAGCCAGTGCGGGTGGTGCAAAGACAGGTGGGGAATTTCCTGGCAGATCACGCCGCGCGCGCTGACCGACGCGCTTGCGGCTGGCGGCGATGAAGCAAAGCGCGCTTTCGATAGGATGATGGGAATGAAGAAAATCGACGTCGCCGCGATCGAGGCGGCGCGGCGCGGCTGAAGGGCTGGACTCGTGCCGGCCGGTCTCTTGCTCCTGGGTCCCCGCTTTCCGAGGCTGTCAGGAAATCGGCAGCCCTCTCCAATCGTCGCCCCCGCGGAAAGCGGGGGCCCAGCGCTTGCCCCTGGCATGAACAGGGGGCAAGTGACTGAAACCCCTGGGTTCTCGCTTTTCGCGGGAACGACGAAACGAGAGATCTGCGGGGCGCCGGCGGATTTCCTGACAGCCTCTTTTCGCGGGGACGACGGATATGGCTGTCTGCAGGATTCGCTGGCAGCCTCTTTTCGCGGGAATGGGCGGATAACTCCTGATACTGGGGGAGCAGAACTCACCGCCGGCGTTCCTGACTTCCGCACTGACAACCCGATAATTGCCATATTCCTATAATACAGAAATTGGCATCGGCGCCCGGGGCAGGTGCGGGATTGTTATGTAGGAGTTGGCGATGCCTGATCTCGACCTGATAAAACAGGAGAAACAGGAGGTGCGGGACCGGCGCGGCCGGTTCGCCAGGGGGCGGTCGGGCAATCCCGCCGGCCGGCCGCGCGGCTGCCGCGACCACATCAACCGCGCAGCTCGGCTATTGCTCGCCGGCGAGGGCGAGGCGCTGACCCGCAAAGCCGTCGAATTGGCGCTCGCCGGCGACCCGACGGCACTGCGGTTGTGCCTCGAACGCATCGTCGGGCCGTATCGCGAACGCGCGGTCGAATTCATGATGCCGCCGATCCGCAACGCCGCCGACCTCGCGGGTGCGATGGCTGCGGTCGCCGACGCGGCGGCACAAGGTGCCGTGACCCCGCGCGAAGCAACGCAGCTGGGTCAGGTGTTCGAAGCCTATGTCCGCGCGGTCGAAGCGACCGAGTTCGAGCGGCGCCTGCGGGTGCTGGAGGCGGCCGATGTCCCGTCCCCTTGACACCCGCCTCGACCGGGTCGAGGGGCGGAAGATGGCGGCTGATGCTGAGCCGGGCTCGGTCGCGGTCCGCCCCAAATTGCGCGCCGAGGTCGCGATGGGTGCGGTGATCCGCAGCGCGCTGGCGCGCGCCGGGGTCGACGCGGCGGATGCAACCCGCCTTTGTTTGGCCGACGAAGCTGCAGCACCGCCCCCGGCGGCAAATCCGGACACCGCGCAATCGCAGCGCGACGACGCGACGGGCGGACCGCCCTCCGACGCCCATGACAGCCCTCGGGCGGATGATTTCGAGTCCAAGATCCTGGCAATGGCGCGGCGCTTTGCCGGCGGTCAGCGGCCCGATTTCGCCAAATCATCTTTCGCCGAATTATTCGCCTGGTCGCTCGCCCAGCCGGCGGCGGAATGACCTGCCGTTTTCTGGCACCCCTTCCGCAGTACCGCCTTCGAACGGCGCCGTGCCCCGGCCTGCTTACGCCCTCTCCCGAGTTCGAAGCGAAGCTTACGGCGCTCCGAGCGAGCATCGGCAGTCGCGGAATGGCCGCGGCTGAAGGGTCAGACTCCGTAACGTTGGCGCCAGGCGAGCCCGGCCATGGTGTCGCCAAGAGGGTTGTATTCGCAGCCGACCCAACCGGCGTAGCCGAGTTCGTCGATGCGCCGGAAGACGTAGTCCCAGCCGATCTCGCCGGTGCCGGGCTCGTGGCGGCCGGGCACGTCGGCGAGCTGCATGTGGTCAATGACCGGCATCAGCGTCTCGATGCGCCGGGTGACATCTCCTTGGGCGGTCTGGCAGTGGTAGACGTCGAACTGCAGTCCGAGACGGTCGCGGCCGATCGCCGCGACGATCGCGGCACCCTGCTCCTGGGTGCGCAACAGATAACCCGGCGCGTCGCGCGGGTTGAGCGGCTCGATGACGAGCCGGATGCCGGCGGCAGACGCCTTCTCCGCCGCCCACGCGAGGTTGGCCGCGTAGAGTGCCGCGGCGGTGTCCCAGGCGACATCCTGCGGCGGGACGCCGGCCATCACGTGCACGAGCCGGCAGTCGAGCGCCACAGCATAATCGAGCGCCCGGTCGGCCCCGTCGCGGAACGCGGCCTCCCGTCCGGGCAGGCAGGCCATGCCGCGCTCGCCCGCCGCCCGGTCGCCCGCCGGGCTGTTGATCAGCACCTGAGTGAGCCCGGCGGCCTTCAGTCGGGCGCGCAGCTCGGGTGCTGGGTGGTCGTAGGGTGAGCCATATTCGACCCCGGTAAAGCCGGCCCGTGCTGCGGCGTCGAAGCGTTCGAGAAACGGCACTTCACCGAACAGGAAGCCGAGATTGGCGCAGAAACGCGGCATCGCGCTGCTCCTTTCCATGGGTGACAGATCACTATATCCGGCGCCATCTACCCGGCAAACCACCGCTCCGAAGCCCGAGGTACTTCCCGCTTGCTCAGGCGTAAGGAAATGCTGTTCATAGCTGCCGACCCTTTTCGTCATTCCGGGATGGCCGCCAGGCCAGGCCCGGAACCCATGAACACCCGCTATTTCGAAGCTGTCGTAGGTCGGTGTTCTTGGGTTCCGGGCTCTCGGGCTGCGCCCGCGCCCCGGAATGACAGTGACGAATGATGGACTGAAGGCGCCCGGTGTCCGATCTCGTGATTTTCGATTGCGACGGTGTGCTGGTCGACAGCGAGCTGATCTTCGCACGGGTGCTCGGCGAGTGCCTGGTCGAGGCGGATTTTCCTGCGACAGTCGAGGAGGCGTTAGCGCTCGGCTTTGGCAAGAACCGCGCAACCCTGTGTGCCGCCATCGAGAGCCGGTTCGGGCGTCCGCTGTCGGACGAGTTCTTCGAGACGATGCGGTCGCGCACGGCCCTGGTGTTGGAGCGCGAGCTGCAGCCGATCGCCGGCGTCGAGGAATTGCTGAACACGCTGCCCCGGCCGCGTTGCGTCGCCTCGAACGGGCATCTCGATCGGGTCCGCGAGAGGCTGGCGCTGACCGGTCTGCTGCGCTTTTTCGACCCGCATGTGTTCAGTGCCATCCAGGTTGCGGCCGGCAAGCCCGCCCCCGACCTCTTCCTGTTTGCTGCGGGGCGACTCGGCGCCGGGCCCGCCGACTGCATCGTGGTCGAGGACAGCGTCGCCGGCGTCGAGGCGGCGATGGCAGCCCAAATGTCGGTTGTCGGGTTCTGCGGCGGCAGCCACTGCCCGGATGGTCACGCCGATCGATTGAGCGCGGCCGGATGCTCGCGCGTCTTCGCTCGGATGACGGATCTGGCCGCCTACCTTCGCGGGGAGCCATGCGGATAATCCAGATCTCCGACACGCATCTAAGCCCTGGCAAGGCGCATTTTATCGACAACTGGCGGCCGCTCGCCGACTGGATTGCCGAGCAGCGCCCCGACCTCGTCATCCATAGCGGCGACGTCACCGTGGACGGCGTCGAGGTCGAGGCCGACTTGCGCTATGCCGCCCGGCTGATGGCCGGTCTGGGGGTGCGGTTTCGCGCGGTCCCCGGCAACCACGATGTCGGCGATGCCGGCCACCGTTATCAGCCAATCAACGACGAGCGGCTGCGGCGCTGGCGCACTCATTTCGGCCCAGACCGGTGGATCGAGGATGTCGAGAACTATCGCCTGATCGGGCTCGACGCATTGCTGCTGGGCAGCGGCGAGCCCGAAGAGGCGGCGCAGGCCCGCTGGCTCGAGACCGTGATGAACGACGCCGGCGAACGGCAGATCGCCTGGTTTCTCCACCGCCCGCTGTTTCTCCACAGCCCGGACGAGGGCGATACCGGGTATTGGTCGGTCAAGCCGCAACCGCGCTTTCGGCTGATCGAGCTGGCCCGCTGGCACCGCGTCGCCCTCGTCGCCAGCGGCCACCTGCACAAAGCCTATGATTTCCTCAACGAGGGCACCCGTTACATCTGGGCCCCTGCCTCGAGCTTTCTCGTCGGGAAAATGGCGCCGCCGATGCCGGGGGAAAAGCGGCTGGGGGCGGTCGTTTACGAGATCGACGGCGGAACGCTCAAAGCCGAGATCGTCGAGGTTCCCGGCCTTGCCCCACATTGGATCGACGATGTGGTCGGGGAGGTCTATCCCTGCCGGCCGGGCAGCTAAGTTGTCCCACCTTTGGGGTTGCGCAGGCGGTAGAGGACGTGGCGTTTGAGCAGGCCTTCGGACAGGCGCGGATGGTCGAAATCATCTTCGGCTGAGCGGGTCATGCCGAGGCGTTCCATGACCCGGCGCGAGCGCTGATTGGCGGGAACCGTCAGGGCGACGATTTCGGCTAGACCAAGCTGCTCAAATCCGTAATCGAGCGCGACCCGGGCCGCTTCGGTGGCATAACCTCGCCCCCAATAGGCTTGCGCGAGCCGCCAGGCGACCTCGACGGCCGGGGTGAAGTGCGCCTGGGCCGGGGTGAAGTGCGCCTGGTAAGAGACGGTTTCGAGACCGACCACCCCGATGAATGCCGGCTCTCCCGGGATTTCGACGACCCATTGCCCGAAGCCGTGCTCCTGCCAGTGAGCGCGCTTTCGAGCGACCCAGCCCGGTAACGGCAAGAGATACTCCATGACGGCGGGATCGGCGGACATTTCGGCGAAGGCCGCAATGTCCGCGTCGCGCCACGGGCGGAGCAACAGGCGGGACGTCCGCAGCGCTGTGACCACGGCTATTTCTTCGTGCCGCCGGCGCCGCCACTCATCCGCGCAAAGAACATTTCCTGCAGCTGCTCGAACCCTTTTAGGGTTGTCGGCAGCCAGGTCTTCAGCATTGCCTCGGGGTCCATCGCCTTGATGTTCGAGCGCAGCCGCTCCTGGACTTCTTTGAGCAGCTCCTCCTGCAGCGGCTTGACTTCCGGCAGCCCGAAAAACTGCCGCACCTCCTCCGGCGTACAATCGATGTCCAGCTTGATCTTCATAGCGGCCGACCTCCCTCGGCGGTTAAGGATACCACGCTAACCTCTGGGGCGGGCGGGCGAACTCGTGTAGTGTTCCGGTCATGGCTGTCGAGATTCCCTTTCGCCGCGAGTTCTCGTTCGAATACGGCCGGCTCGAGCCGGTCGCACCGGGGGTGCGGCGCATCGTTGCGCGCAACCCCAGCCCCTTCACTTTCCGGGGTACGGGAACCTATGTCATCGGCAGTGGCGAGGTCGCGGTGATCGACCCCGGCCCCGATCTCGCCGAGCATGTAGAGGCGTTGCTCGCCGGTCTCGCGGGCGAGCGGGTCACTCACATCCTGATCACCCACACCCATCGCGACCACTCGCCGGCGGCCGCGGCGCTCAAGGCGGCGACTGGTGCGGCGACCTGGGGTTTCGGCCCGCATGCCGGAGGCCAGCGCGGCGAGCCCGGGGTCGAGGAGGGTGGCGACTGGGACTTTGTTCCCGATTTGACGCTGGGCGACGGCGAACGGGTCCCCGGCAAGGGTTGGTCCTTCGAGGCGGTCCACACCCCGGGCCACACCTCGAACCATCTCTGCTTCGCATTGCCCGACAGCGGCATCCTGTTCAGCGGCGACCACGTCATGGGGTGGTCGACGAGCGTCATCTCGCCGCCCGACGGCGACATGGCCGCCTACATGGCCTCGCTCGACAAATTGCTCGGCCGCAGCGACGCGGTCTATTGGCCGACCCACGGACCGGCGATCACCGAGCCGCAAACCCACGTCCGCGCCTTCATCGCCCATCGCCGCGAACGCGAGACCGGCATTCTCGACTGCCTCTCCGAGGGCCTCGGGGATATCGACGCGATCGTCCAACGACTCTACGTCGGCTTGCAGCCGGGGTTGCGCCGCGCCGCGGGTCGGTCGGTCCATGCGCATCTGATCGATCTCGTCGGCCGCGGCATCGTTGAAAGCGACGGGCCGCCGGCCCTCGACAGCCGCTATCGGCGCGCCCGCTCCTAACGACCCGAGTGACCGAAATGGCCATCCACACCGAGGACCTCGAATATTACCACCCTGCGGGCTCCGCACCGCTGCTCGCCCGTTATTATCGCCCGGAAGGACCTGGCCCCTTTCCCGCGGTGCTCGAGGTGCACGGCGGCGCGTGGACCTCGGGGGACCGGCTGAACAACGTCGCGATCGGCGAGTATCTCGCGGCTCACGGCGTCGTCGTGCTGTCGATCGATTTCCGCATGCCGCCGGCCGTGCGCTACCCCGAAACCGTCGCCGAGGTAAATGTCGGCATCCGTTTCCTGAAGGCCAACGCAGAACGGTTCTCGACGCGCGCCGATATTGTCGGCGGCCTCGGCACCTCGTCAGGCGGGCACTTGCTGCTGCTCAACGCGCTGCGCCCGCGTGATGCGCGCTACGCCGCCTTGCCGCTCGCCGGGGTCGATGCCGGCTTGGCCTTCGCCGTCGTCTGCTGGCCGGTCGCCGATCCGCTGGCGCGCTATCAGGCCGTGCGGGAGCGCGGCAATGAGCGCCTAGCGGAAGCCCACCATCAGTTCTGGCCCTCCGAGGAGGCGATGGCCGAGGGCAGTCCCCAGCTGATCGTCGAGCGCGGCGAGCCGATCGAAAAACCACCGGCGCTGATCATGCAGGGCACCGCCGACGACAATCTGACCCCGGACATGGCGGCGAACTTCGCCGACGCTTACACCCGGGCGGGCGGCTCGATTTCTTTCCACCGCTTCGAGGGGCAACCCCATGCTTTCATCGCGAGAGATCCCGCGGCCCCGGATGCCGTGCGGGCGCTCAGCCTGATTGCGGACTTCATCCACCACCAAGCGGGCTGAGATCGGGTTATCACGGCCGTCATCGAGTTAATTCGGAAAGCCTACCCCTCAGGTGAGGGCCAACAGTTCAGACTCCGTTCTGTCGGAAGGGGTTTGCACCCCAATTCGCTGGAACTGTGATCGTAATGGACGAGGGCAGAGTTTTGCCACGTTACTCGGCTGGATGAGGCGTCAGGCCGTCTGCGGGTTGGTGGGCAGCCTGGAACCTCTTATCGCCGGGATGATGATTCGGCTCCCCTCGAGTTGTTTCGATGCCGGCCGGATCGCGCAGCGCATAGCCGCGACCCCACACGGTCTCGATATAATGTTTTCCACCCGTCGCCTGGGCTAATTTTTTGCGTAGCTTGCAGACGAAGACGTCGATTATTTTGAGCCCCGGCTCTTTCATTCCGTCATATAAATGGTTTAGAAACATTTCCTTGGTCAAGGTGGTACCTTTGCGCTGGCAGAGTAGTTCGAGTATCCCGTATTCTTTGGCGGTCAAACGCACCGGATGATCGTCAACCGAGACAACGCGTGTCGCGAGATTCACCACCAGCCTGCCCGTCCGAATATGCGATTCTGACTGCTCCTGGCACATAACATCCTCCAGTTTTTTCCAGTAGATCACAGCGCCTCATTCCTTCGTTTTCTGGATTCTAGTGCTCAGTACCGCGGCTTTGGCTGGGGCACCGTAATAGATTTGCAGGCGCGTGATCCGCAAACCAGGGATGCCGTGATTCTCGATCCCTCGCTCCCAGGTAAGGAATTCCTCCTCCGAAAGTTCATAGCGATGGCAAGCTTCCTCGAGACCGATGGCGCCGCTACGCACTGCCGCGACGAGCGCAGCCTTGCGCCGTGCGACCCAGTGCTTGGTGTCGGCGGGCGGCAAGTCGGCAGTAATGCAGTTAGCACACATCAAAATTTCGCCTCGGGTCAATCCGGTCGTGGTTAGTTCTCGTGGCGTCAGGGAGGATTTGGGTAAGGTTAGAGAGTCCTCAGACTCCGACGAAAACTTTCATCGAAGCAGAGTCGGCAGCAGAATCCCCGTTTTGTGGTCTCTCACGCTTAAGATTTGCGCCCCTTTCTCGTGAGCACTTTCCATCCGTCGCTGAGTCAATAGATGATCGAGGTCATCGTCTCAAAAAATTATCAACAATTTTTGGCACCTCTTTGCCGCCTTAGAGGGCCTGTGCCTCAGCCGGAGGATAAGCCGGACCGGATAACGGGTTAAAGGGTCAAAACTGAAATCTCTCCGTCGAACGAGTAGTGGCTGCACCACAGCCGAGCCAGCAAGACTTGGAAGGCGACAAGAATCAGGAAGACCGCATGTCGGCTCAGCCATAAGCGTTGGATGCTTTGTGACTAGACTCGACCGACTGGCGGGATTTAAGGCTAGCCCTCGTGGGCTCGACTGGCCCTGCTCCTCAAATATGAGGTGCAGTTAGCTGCCGTACATGCGCGCCAGCTTTCATCGCACGATTTGATCCGGCCAGTAGGCTTGGAACCCTGTAGCGTCGGTGGTGGCGGGTGAAGACCCGCAAGCGGGCAGGGTCGGGTCGGCGCCAGTGAACATTCCGGTGCCGCCCCGTCCGCGGCAAGCCCCAAATCCTGAACCGTTCGCGCGGGGGAGGTCAGGCTTCGGTCCAGCCGTTCTTTACCGTTTCCTTAAGCACGCCCCGCGCGACCCTGCGCAGTAATTGCCGGTCGGCCTCCGGCGTCGCGGCTGCAGCGATGCCCGACACTATCCGGTCGTGACTGTAGGTCGTCACCGCCAACCCATTGCGCAGCATCGGCGATTCCAGTTGCTCGCCCTTACCGACTGTGCGGATGCCGCGCCGGATCATGTTGCGCATCATGATGATGCCGCGGTCCGTGGCGGCGAGATGCTCGAGCCCGTGCTGGGCCGTGCCGCCATGAATGCTGACCTGGGCGTCGTAGTCGCCGGGCACCCTCTGGCGCTCTTCATACGACCGGCTCGCATCCTGACCGAAACCGGAGCCTCGGCGCGGCTCCTTGCCCTCGGGTGTCCGGTAATAGCCGATCTGCATCGTGTGCGTGTCATCGAGCGGCACCGCCCAGGTTGTCGCTTGTGGCCGGTTGATCGAATTGCGCAAAGCCATCGGGTCGGCATTGGGCGGGAACTGATGGATGTTGGGGAGGATGAAATCGGCGACCCGCACCCACACCCGATCGCCTTGCCGGCGGGTGTCGATGTAGACCATGCCGACCGGGGTCTCCACCCAGTCCCACTCGCCCAGCTCCTTCAAATCCTCGGTAAACCCTTCGCTCCCGGGCAAGGTATGCAGAAAGGCGAGATGCGCCGGGTCCATGCTGTTTTCCTTGACTTGGAGCCAATTGCACTCCCACAAGGTCGGGGCGCGCGCGGCGAGCCGGTAGCCCCGCAGGTCGTAGGTGTCGAGAACCGGAAACGGCGGCTGCTTATCCGGTGGCCCCATATAGGCGAAGACCAACCCGGCGAATTCATGCACCGGGTAGGCGCCGTGAAAGAGCCGGTCCTTCAGGGTGCTGTCGGCGGGCTCGCCGGGAGTCTCGAGGATCGCGCCGTCGCAGTCGAACAGCCAGCCGTGGTAGCAGCAACGGATGCCCCGCTCGCCGATCAGGCCGAACTCGAGCGAGGTGCCGCGATGCGGGCAATGCAACTCCAACAGGCCGATGCTGCCGCTCCTGTCGCGGTAGGCGACGAGGTCCTCGCCGAGGATGCGGACGCGCCGTGGCAGGTCGCCCAATTCGCTGCCGAGGACCACCGGCTGCCAGAAGCGTCGCAGATATTCCCCGCACGGGGTGCCCGGCCCGACGCGGGTCAGCTCCACGTCTTCCGGCGGCCGCGCGCGATGGTGATAAGCGCTGTGGGTGGTATTCAGAAACGGCACGCGTGCAGCCATGATCCGCTCCTTGGTGCGTCGTCGGTTGTTCGGAGCGATATTGAACGTTGGGCGAGCGGAGGGTCAAGGCGTCCCTGATCAACCCCGGGTTCGGGAGGCATCACGCTATGGATCTGCACGAGATCGTTCTCCGCCTCGGCGCCGCACTGCTGCTCGGCGCCGTCATCGGCTTCGAGCGGCAGTGGCGGCAGCGCATGGCTGGGCTCAGGACGAACGCGCTCGTCGCGATCGGGGCCGCCGGATTCGTGGTGTTTTCGGCGAGCTTCTCAGGCGAGGACAGCCCGACCCGGGTCGCAGCCCAGATCGTGTCCGGCATCGGCTTCCTCGGCGCCGGGGTGATCCTTCGCGAAGGGCTCAATGTGCGCGGCCTCAATACCGCAGCGACGCTCTGGTGCTCGGCAATGGTCGGAACCTTCGCCGGCGCGGGTCAGATCGTTGCGAGCGCGCTCGCCGCGGCCTTTGTCGTATCCACAAATCTTTTTCTGCGGCCGATTGTCCAGCTGATCAACAAGCAGCCGTTCGGGGCGGTCGAGGTCGAGACGCAATACGCGGTTGAGATCCGCTGCCATGGCCAGGAAGAAGCGCACGTCCGCGCGCTACTGCTGCAGGAAGCAGCTGGTGCGGCATTGGGTCTACGGCGGCTGACCAGCGAAAATCTCGAGGACTCCCCGCAAGTGACGGTCAGCGCGCTTCTCGTCTCGCCCAGCCGTCACGACACGGCTCTGGAACAGATTGTCGGCCGAATGAGCCTCGAGCCGTTCGTCACGGCCGTCCACTGGCACGCCCAGCAAGCCGCCGCCGAGAGCTGAGAGGGCTGGGGTAATCGGATCATTCGGGGCCCGAAACGCCTAGGCTTCGGAGCTATGGTTGCTCTTGATTCTCAGCGACGCCTGGAATGCGGACTGGGCGTTGCCCCATTTGGATCGGCAGCTGCCGTATTCCGATACGATCATGCCTGGCAGTCCGTATAGCGCAGCCAAATTCGAATTCATCGGCGCTGCTGAGAAAACCATGTGACGCCAGTAAGCAGAGGCTCGCAAAGATCCGCGCGGATGAGCAGTGTTGTTAAGATGTCATAGCGGCGCGGGCCGGGCTGTCTGTGCTCCCGGGCGAGCTCCTTGTAAAAGAGGGGACCCATGGACATGCCCGAAACCGTCCCGGCTTCCGAGTTCACCCGCAATTTCGGTCGCTACCGCATGCTGGCGCAGCCCGAAGTGGTCGCCGTCTCGAGCCACAGCCGGATCATCGGCTACTCCGTCGGCCCCGACGAGTATGCGGAGTTCAAGCGCTTCCGCGAAAGCCGCCGCAGCTTCGCCACCGCCGAACGGCCGGGGGAGAAGCTCGAGGCGACCTGCACATCGATGCGCGGCACGCTCATCTCGACAAGTTACTCGATCCCAAGTAGCGGAAGCTTATGCCGATCCGCAACGCCGAGCCGGGCCTCGGGAGAATCTTGTTTGATGTAAGCGGAGACTTGAAGCTCGGTGCCGCTTGCCTACGTCACAAACTTGCGACGCCGGCACATTTCCCCATGCGGCGGTCGATTGGGACCTCAACGTTGAGAATACTGGCGTGAGCCTCTGGGGAAGGCACATTTCAATCGAACATTTCGAGGCTATTGGGTGACCAGGCGTAAGGATCTGTCGCCAAGTCATCCATCGCCGGTGTGTCATTTTGGTGACCGGATATCCGTCTCGCCGAATATCGAACCTTCGATCGGCCATCGGCTCTGAACCAGGCAATCCGCCCGGGTTGCCGGAGTACACCACAATAATGGAGACACCGTATGCGCTCTACCGAACATCATGCTACCAGACCGCGTCTGTCGCAACCTCTTGCGGCGGCCATATTGGGTCTTCGGCTGCCTGCTTCTGTCGCCGGTGGCACACGCCCAGAACCAACCGCCGAACCAGCCGCAGGCTCGCCCTCAGGGGCAATCACCGGGGCAATCACCATCGCCGACTATCTCGGACCAGAAGCTGACCGCGGCTGCGGCGGCCATAGGGCAGATAACCAGCATCAAGCAGAACTATGATCAGAAGATTGCGGCGGCGCAGCCGTCCGATAAGCAACACATCGCCGACGAGGCAAACAACGCCATGAAGAAGGCGGTCACTGACCAGGGCCTCCCCGTGGATGAATACAACACGATAGTGCAGACGGCGCACAACGACCCCACAATTCGCCAGAAGCTCGTCCAACGCATCCATCCTTCGGGCCAATAGTCCGGTAGAGGTGTAAAATGACGTCCACCAACCGCATGACCGAAGCGCAGAGAGTGGCTCAGACGCTTGGCGTCGTTATCGGGGCCGCCTCCTGTTGCGAGCAAGTGACCGAAGAGCGTGTTGCTTCCGTCGCGGTAAAGCTAAGACAGCTTGTCTCGGCGGCGGCTGGCGACTTGGCCGACGCGGAAGCCGCCAATGAGCAGTTTTCTGCTGCTCTCGATGCCGGCAAAACTGCCGCCGAGGGCGGGAAAATCGATCCTGAACAAGCAGAGGCCGCTCTAGTTGAGCTGGAAGCGGAACTGTTACTATAGAAGGCGACAGGGCGAGGCCGGCGGTTGACCCTGTCGTCTCGCCTCCCTTCTTCGAGTTCCGAGGACACGATTCTTAGTCGGGTCTGCGTGTCCTTCGTCAGGTCGACCGTCCGTCCGCGTGGGTCGCGGCTGCTTGCGGTGGGCGAGGCTCTCGCGGTTCTGCCCGTAATCCTGTGTCCCCATAATCCCCTGCGGAAGCCGACACTACGCGGCGGACTCAGCAAGCGTAGAGCGGGTGGAGCGCAGCGCAACCCCATTGGTTCCGTGGGGCGCCACAGCGGGTCGCGCTTCGCTAACCCGCTCTACGATCTACGCTCCCGACTATCGGGTGAACGTCGGTTCTTGGCAGTCGCTGACTATGTGCTGGTCGGTTGAAAGTCCGGTGTTCCGATGTGGTCTGGAAACCGAAATCCAACTTGAGAGGTCGCCAAACAGGCGGCTTGACCGGGCGACGATCCGATTAGCGAAGCGATCGTCAAATTGCCTGCTTTGCATGCCATGGTTCAGTCCGGATGCTTTCAAGCGGATTGCCCGATTGACGCTGGCGCGGCGAGCAGAAGCGCATCGACTACTTTAAAGAGAAGTTTTGCTGCAGATTTGCTGCAGGTGGCGAAGTGATTATACTATGGTCTCAATTCACGGTTGTAGGACATGCGATCCTGCCCTTAGGCACTCAGCATTGCATCAGCTCGATGCTGACGCCGTCGGGTGCGGCGACGTAGCACAAGAGGCTGCCGCCCGCACCCTTCTTCAGCTCGACCGGGAAGGTCACGCCCTTGGCCCGCAGCTTGGCGCAAAAGGCGGTGAGATCGCCTTGATAAAGGAAGCCGAAATGATCGGTGCCCCAGGCGTTGTGGCTGGAGAAGTCGGCATAACGCCGGATCGGCCGGGCGGGCTCCGGAGCTTCGCCCGGCCGCCGGCCGCGGATCAGGATCGTCATTCCGCCGAGATCGACGAAGATCTGCGGGGCGCCGCGCGCCATCGTGTCGGCCGCGATCGTGGCGCCGAACATCTCTACATACCACTCGGCCGATGCTCGCGGGTTTTCGCTGATGAAGTGCACGTGATCGAATTTGAACGCAGGATTGCTCATGCTTGCCTCCTCGGCAGCCAATCGGCCAGTTCCTAGACGAGCATTTTGGGATCGTCTTCGCGTTTCGGTGGACGTGTGCGGCACTCACCTGTGCGGTGATGACGGGCTCTCCGCCTGACATTGATATCGATCGGGATATCTATGTTGGCATTGCTCGCCGCCGATTTCGTCGCGCTGCGGCTCAGCCGAACTCTTCCGGCCAATTGAGGCTACCGGGCGATCGTGCGGCGCCGCGGCGCCGCATGCGATTTGGTTACTGTCGTCTTTTCCGGCACGCCTTTACAGGCGGCTTCGAGTTCGCCCAGCCGCGCGGCGGTCGCGGCGTGGGCCTCTGCCTCGATGGCGCGATATTGGTCGATCAATCTGATGCCGAAGGACGTCAGTGCCGCACCGCCGCCATGGCTGCCGCCCGCTTGAGTGGCCACGACCGGCTCCTGGAAGCAATTGTTCATGTCGTCGACCAGCAGCCATGCGCGGCGATAGGACATGCCCAGAGCGATACCGGCCTGGGTGATCGATCCGGTGTCACGGATCGCCTCCAGCAGACGAATCTTGCCCGGGCCGATCGCCCGATCCTCGTTGAGATCAACGCGCAAGGTAAGTCGTGCCGTCGCCACCTTGGACGGCTCCCTCCCGCCTCGTCGCGGAACAGCTATTGAGACCGGAATTTGAGCGCTCGTCAAACTACCCTCATGTGCTGGGCGGCAATCACCCCGAGACAGCGGACACCTCAGAAGGTCGTGGCGCCTCAATTGACGACCATGACGTCCGATGCCTTGATCACGGCAACCGCGTCGTCGCCGACTTTGAGTGCCAGATCGTCCACCGCCTCATTAGTAATCGACGAGGTAACAGTGTTTCCGCCGCCGATATCGATGCGGACATGTGCCGTCGTTTGACCGTTGGTTACCGCCACGATCTTGCCTTTGAGCTGGTTGCGGGCGCTGAGCTCCATCGGGTTCTCCTTTGCTGACATGGCCGCTCGATCTATCCCATGGATATCACGATACCAGCAGGAACCGGCGACCAGCGGCGGTCAGTAGAGCGCGCGGAGATCGGCGCGCAGGCGATCCGGATCGATGTCGGCGAGCAGACCTTCAATCGACGCGTGCTCGTTTTCCCACACCGGCAAGGCCGCGATGAGCAAGGCCCGCCCGGCAGGCGTCAGCGTCAAATGGCGGCCGCGCTTGTCAGCGTCGTCGACCGACACGGTGACCAGACCGCGGCGTTCGAGCGGTTTCAGATTGGCGGTCAATGTCGTGCGATCCATCGCGAGCAGGGCCGATATGTCGCCGATGCTCGCAGCCTTGGGACGGTTGAGAGACATCAACAGCGAGAACTGGCCGTTGGTGAGCCCGAGCGGCCGCAAGGCCGCATCAAAGCGCCGCGCCACCGACCGCGCCGCTTGCTGGAGGTGCAAGCAGAGACAGGTGTCACGAACCCGGCGCGCAACATCGAACGGCAGCATGGCATCGGGTATTGACATCCCGCGATATTAGTTGATTTCAACGTATCTTTCAATCAGGTCAGCGTGTTGCCCGGGCGCTGCGTCTGCCTTTGGAACTTGGGAGGACAGCGTGGTTGACGAATACGACACGGCCAACGACTCGCCATGTTGTTGCGCAATATAGGACGGCCGCACGATGAACTCAGGCGGATTGTCGAAGACGCGGCTCACCCGCCTTCACGACGTGATGGCTGGGTTTGTCGAGCGCGGCGAGGTGCCGGGGCTCGTCGCGCTGGTCAGCCGGCGCGGGGAGGTGCATGTCGAGGCGCTCGGCATAACGGCGCTCGGCGGCAGCAGTCCGGTGCAGCGCGACACGATTTTCCGCATCGCCTCGATGACAAAGCCGATCACCGCCGCCGCTGCGATGATCCTGGTCGAGGAATGCAAGCTGCGGCTCGACGATCCGGTGGACCAGCTACTGCCCGAACTGGCTGGTCGCCGGGTGTTGAAGCGCCTCGACGGGCCGCTCGACGACACCGAGCCGGCAAAGCGACCGATAACCTTGCGCGACCTCCTGACCTTTTGCATGGGCTTTGGCATTGTCATGGCGCCGCCCGGCACCCATCCGGTCCAGAGCGCAATCGCCGAGCTGCAACTCGGCCAGGGGCCGCCGCAGCCGTCGTTGCCGCCGGCGCCTGACGAGTGGATTCGCCGCTTCGGCACGTTGCCGCTGATGCACCAGCCGGGCGGGAAGTGGCTGTATCACACCGGGTCCGACGTGCTGGGCGTACTGATCGCGCGCGCCGCGGGCGAGCCGTTCGAGACCTTTCTGCGCGAGCGCATCTTCGATCCGCTGGGCATGAAGGACACCGCCTTCAGCGTACCGGAGTCGAAGCTGAACCGGTTCGCGACGGCCTATTCGAGGAATTTCAAAACCGGGGTATTAGCGCTCTACGATGCCGCCGAGGACGGCCAGTGGAGCCGGCCGCCGGCGTTCCCGTCGGGCGGCGGAGGGCTGGTCTCGACGATCGACGACTACCTCGCCTTCGCCCTGATGATGCTGAACCATGGCCGACACGGCAGCGAGCGCATTCTGTCGCGCCCGTCGGTCGAAACGATGACGACGGATCACCTGACCTCGGCGCAAAAGGCAATCTCGGGTTTGGTCCCGGGCGATTTCGATAGTTATGGCTGGGGGTTCGGCGTGGCCGTCATCACCCGGCGCGAGGACATCTCTGCGCCCGTCGGCAGCTATGGCTGGAGTGGCGGCCTGGGCACGTCGTGGCGCTCGGACCCAAGCGAGGACATGGTCACGATCCTGTTGACCCAGGCCTCCTGGACCTCGCCGATGCCGCCGCGCGTGAGCCGCGATTTCTGGACCTTGGCCTACCAAGCCATCGACGACTGAGTCTCCCCCAACCAAAGGAGTGAGAAGACGAGCTGGTTCAACCTTACCTGTTTCTCGACGGCCGCTGCGAGGAGGCGCTCGACTTCTACCGCAAGACGCTCGGCGCCAATGTCGAAATGATGATGCGGTTCAAGGAAAGCCCGGACCAGGCCATGGTTCCAGCCGACGGCGGCGACAAGATCATGCATGCGAGCTTTCGCGTCGGTGACACGACGGTAATGGCGTCGGATGGCGAATGCCTCGGCCAGCCGACTTTCCAGGGCTTTGCGCTGTCTCTGACCGCAGCCAACGAGGCCGAGGCCGACCGGGTCTTTGGAGCCCTCTCCGATGGCGGGCAGGTGCAGCTGCCGTTGACCAAGACCTTCTTCTCGCCGCGCTTTGGCATGGTCGCCGACCGCTTCGGCGTGAGGTGGATGGTGATCGTCGAACCACGCGAATAGCGGGCCCTTCCGCGAATAGCTCGACCTTGCGGACGATCTTGAGAACGGGCACCCTGCCGTCATCGCCAGATGACCCGAGGGGGAACGCCAATGCCCGCCGCCGTCCGCAATGTCGCCCGCGAGAAACTGGAACAAGGCCAACTGGCGCTCGGCGTCGGCATTCGCATGACGCGCAGCGTCGAGATCGCCAAGGCGATGGCGGTCGCCGGGTTCGACTGGCTGTTTCTCGACATGGAGCACGGAGTGATGTCGCTCGAGGCATGCGCGCAGATCTCGACCGCCGCACTCGACGCAGGCATAGCCCCGATCGCGCGGGTGCCGAACGGCGAATACGCGATCGCCACCCGAGCGCTGGACAACGGCGCGCTCGGCATCGTGATGCCGCATGTCGACAGCGCGGCCGAGGCGACAGAGGTCGTGAACCGGCTCAAATACCCGCCGGTCGGCCACCGCTCGATGGGCGGCATCGGACCGCATTACGGCCTGCGCTCAGCCGGTTCGAGCGAGGCTGCCGCGGCACTCAACGCCGCCAATCTGACGATTGTGATGCTGGAGACGCCGACGGCGATCGCCAATGCCGAGCAGATCGCCGCGGTACCGGGGGTCGACGTGCTGCTGATCGGCACCAACGATCTGTGCGCCGAGATGGGTATTCATGGCGATTTCGGCAACGCGCGCGTCGCCGACGCCTACGGAACGATGATCGCGGCGGCGCGCAAGCACGGCAAATTTCCGGGGATGGCCGGGATCTACAACGAGACCATCATGCCGCGCTATATCGAGATGGGCGCGCGTTTCGTTCTCGGCGGCCAGGACGGCGCCTTCATGGCGGCCGGTGCAGCGCAACGCACCGGTTTCCTCCGCGAGCTTCCGGTAGGTGCGGCATAGCCTGACAAATCGGTTCCCGAGGCGCGCGGCGGCATCGCCGATATCCTATCGTCCTTGCAGCATCGCCCAGGTCGCTTCGACCTCGGCCCGCTCGAGCCCGCGTGTGATGAACACGACGCGGGATCGCCGATCGCCTTCCGGCCAGGCGCTCAACTGCACCGGCGGGTGGAACACGTGATGGACGCCGTGAATTGCCACCGGCAGCGCCTCCTCCCGCAGGTGCAGGATCCCCTTGACCCGCAGCAGGTCCTCGCCCCGCCATTGGCGAAGCATCATCAACCAGGCCGAAACGGCTTGCCACGGGAGCGGGTCGTCAAAGGCGAGGCAGAACGAGCGAATGCCGCGGTCGTCATGGTCATGCGGGTCGCCGTCAGCCTCGTGCTGCTCGGCCCGCAGCCACGCCCGGACATCCGGGGTCTTACGCGACGGATCAAATAACGCCGCGCCAAACAGCCGGTCGGGCAACACGTCGCCATAAGTCACCATGATCACCGTCGCCCCCGGATTGAGGCGCGCCAGTTCGCTGCGCAGTACGGAAAGGCTCGCGGGGTCGGAGAGATCGGTCTTGCTGATGAGGAGGCGGTCGGCTAGCGCTGCCTGCTTGACCGCCTGCGGGTGCTCGTCGAGCTGGCGCTCCGCATTCACCGCGTCAATCGTCGTGACCACCGCATCGAGCCGAAGGAAGTGGCTGACGAGTGGGTTGTTCAACAGCATCTGCATGATCGGGGCCGGGTCGGCAAGACCGGTCGTCTCCACCAGCACCCGGCGAAACAGCGGGACCTCACCCTTATCGCGCCGCACCAGCAATTCTCTGAGCGTGGCCTCCAGATCGCTGCGCAAGGTGCAGCAAACGCAGCCGCTCGCCAACACCGCGACCTCACCCTCGAGCTTCTCGACCAGCAGGTGATCGATCGCGACCTCGCCCCACTCGTTGATGATTACCACGCTGTCCGACATCTCCGGGTGGCGCAGCAGCCGGTTAAGCAGGGTGGTCTTGCCGCTGCCGAGAAAGCCGGTGATCACCGAAACTGGTAACCGGTCAGGCGACTTATCGGATTCGAACAAGCTCACCTGCACCTGCTCCGTACCAGTGGTTTTCGGTTGAAGACGATCCTACCATCGAGAATGATCGGCTGGACCCAGCGCTCCGGTCACGACCGGAGGCCCGCAAGCTCCGGACCAAAATGGGGGAGGAACCGATATGAATCGTGACGGCGGACCACCGAGCGGCGACCGCCGCGACTTCCTGAAAACCGCAGGGCTGGCTACGGCGGGAGTATTCACGGGAGGAGCGACCCACGGCTCGTGGAGCCTGACCTCGCCCGCCGCCGCGCAGACCACGCAGGCGCCGCGCATGTCGGAGCAGAAATGGTGGCCGTCCAAATGGGGCGCCGGCGACGAGGCCGGTTCCACCAACCACTGCACGCCGCAAAAGGTTCTCGATACGGTCAAGTACATCAAGGACGGCAAAATCTATAAGCTGGCGCGCAACTACGAGCAGGCGATGCCGTGTTTCGGCAAGCGCGCATTCATGCTGCGCATGCCATCCGCGCCGACCGGGGGGCCATTCGGCGAGAACAAGCTGGTGTACAATGACGAATATCTCGCCACCGAGATCGGTCAGACCGGCACGCAATTCGACGGTCTCGGCCATATCGGCATCCAGCTCGGCAATCCCGGCGACCTCGGTCAGATGGTGTTCTACAATGGCTTTACGATGGCTGAGATGGCTGACCCCTACGGCCTCAAGAAGCTCGGCGTCGAGAAGCTGAAACCGCTGTTCACTCGCGGCCACCTCGTCGACATCGAGGCTGTCAAAGGCCGGATGATGGATGTCGGCGAGGAGATCACGGTGGCCGACCTGCGGGCGGCGCTGGCTAGGCAAAATATGCAGGAAGCCGACATCAAGCCGGGCGATGCGATCTTCTTCAACACCGGGTGGGGCCGACTGTGGATGAAGAACAACGATCGCTTCAACAGCGGCGAGCCCGGCATCGGGCTGGAAGTCGCCCGTTGGGTGGCCGAAAAGGACCTGTCGTTGACCGGCGCCGATACATGGGCGGTCGAGGTAGTGCCCAACCCCGACAAGGGCCTGGCGTTCCCGGTGCACTCGGAATTGCAGACCAAGCTCGGCATCGTCAATCACGAGAACCTGGTGTTCGATGAGTTGATCGCCGACCGCAAATACCAGTTCGTCTTTATCTTCCCGCCGGTGCCGGTCAAGGGCGCGACCGGCTCGAACGGCTGCCCGATCGCGGTCACATGACCGCATCTTCATCGCCCTGGTCCGGAGGCCATTGACATGACTGAACCCCACGGCCCACTGCACGGCGTCAAGGTGGTCGCCTGCTCGACCGCGCAGGCCGGCACCGTCCCTTACATGCTGATGGCCGATCTCGGCGCCGAGGTCATCAAGATCGAGGTGCCGGAGGTCGGCGATAATTCGCGCGGCTCGACCGTGCTGCCCGGCATGCCCAGCACCTATTTCGAGACCAACAACCGCGGGGTGAAGAGCGTCACTCTCAACCTGAAAGCCGAGGAAGGCCGCAGGATCCTCCGCAAGCTGGTCGCGCGGGCGGATATCTTCGGCCAGAACTTCCGGCCCGGTGCTGCCGAGAAGAACGGTTTCGGCTACGAGGAATTGCGGCAGGTCAACCCGAGGCTCGTCTACATGTCGGTCTCTGGTTACGGCCCCAAGGGGCCGCACGCCGCCTTGCCGGGAACCGACTCGATGGCCCAGGCGCTTGGGCGGAATAGCCGAAGCCTATTCGACGCCGGGGCAGCCGATGAAAACCGGCATCGTGTCGGTCGCCGACGAAACCTGCGCCATCCTCGCCTTTGGCGGGGCGCTTGCGGCACTGACTTATGCGCGGACCACCGGGATCGGCCAGAAAGTCGATTGCTCGCTGCTCGGCGGTCAGATCCGGCTGATGGGCTGGACCCTGACGACGGCGATGTGGCGCAACCGCGACCCGGTCACCGGCCAGGCCCGCGTCACCGGCACCTCCGCGCGTCCCGGCATCAGCGCCAGCTTCAACGACCGCGACGGCAAGCCGCTGGTGTTCCAGCTGAACGGCGCCCGCAAATGGCGCGACGCAATGACCGCGCTCGGCTTTTACGAGATGCTCGAAAATGCCGGCTTTGGCGATCTCGGCGTGATCATCGGCTCCGATCAGCAGCGCGCGACGTTGCTGCGCATGCTCGACGAATTGTTCGCAACGGGGCCGCGCGACGATTGGGTGGCTCGGCTGCGCTGCGCCGACATCGTCGCGGCACCGATCAATAGCTTGCTCGAAGCCTCCAACGACCCCGACGTGCTGGCCAACGGCTATGTGACCGAGATCGACTATCCGAAATACGGCAAGCGGCTGAAGGTGCACGGCTCGCCATGGAATTTCTCGGAGACGCCCGCCCATATCGGCATCGCCCCGGAACTCGGCGCCGACACCGACACGGTCCTCGCCGATCTCGGCTACACCCCAGCGCAAATCGACGATTTCCGGGACAGAAAGATCATCTGACGCCGGCTCAATATCGGGGCCGGCGGGCGGCAAGGGCGACGAGGACGCTGAGAACGGATAGCAGGGCGAAGCACTGCAGCGAGCGTGTGTAGTCGCCGGTTGCGTCTCGTAACGCGCCCGAAATCAGCGGTCCCGTTGCCTGGGCCAGCACTTGCGCTGACAGAGCGAGGCCGCGGATCGCGGCAAAATTCGCCCGGCCGAAATAATCGGCCCAGGCAATCGGCAGCAATGTCAGGATGCCGCCGACACCGAAACCGAACAGACCGGCGGCGACATATCCTTCTGCCGTCGAGGATATGTCGATCATCGCGATGGCGCCCGCGGCGAGGAAGCCGCCGATCAGCGCCAGCGGATAGCGGATCGGCAGCCAACGCGGCAGCAGCCCGCAAGCGATCGCAGCCACCGCCGACATCAGCGAGAAGGTGGCGACGATCGTTGCGGCGATGGTCGGCTCGATGCCGCTTTCGATGAAATGCGCCGCTTGGTGCAGGCTCACCCCCGCCTGCACCGGGTAGACCAGCACCGTGTAAAGCAACAGCAGCCAGAAAGCGGCGGTGCCGATCGCCTGCCGGCGCGAGAAGCTCGGCTCGGGGATATCGGCTCGGGCGGCCGACAAAGCAGGAATGCCGCCTAACCGCCCGTCGGGACGCAGCCCCATGTCTTCCGGCCGGCGTACCATCAGCAGCCACACCGGCAGAAACCCGACCAGCAAGGTAATCGTCCCGATCGCCAGCCAGCCGCCGCGCCAGCCATGCTCCCGCATCGCCAGCTGGGCGATCAGCGGCATCACGACGAGGCCCGCCATCTGCGCCACCGTCGCCACCGAGGTGGCCAAGGCACGGCGGGTTACAAACCAATTGCTGACGCCGCTGTAGATCCCGAGATCGAACGGCCCAGCCCAGTTCATCCGGGCGGTGCAGAACAGCAGGTAGAACACCAGCAGCGACTGGGTCAGCGACAGCAGCATCATCGTGACGCCGGTGACAAGCACCGCAAGGCACAATGCCAGGCGCGCTCCGTGGCGGTCGAGGATCGGGCCGATCAGCGGCGAGGCCAATGCCGCCAATAGGCCGCCGAGCGATACCGCCCCGGACAAGGCGGCCCGCGACCAGCCGAACTCGCGGGTCAGCGGCTCGACAAAGATCGACAAGGTGGCGACGGCAGGTCCCTGACGGGAGAAGCCGGCGCAGCAGAGGCAGGCGAGGATGACCCAGCCGTAGAAGAAGGGGAGCCGCGCACTCAGCAGGCGGGGAAGCGCGCCGCTTCTCGACGGTTGATTACCCTCTCCCCCCGCCGGCCGGGGGGAGAGGGAAGGGTGAGGGGGGCCGACGAGCGGGTTTGCGGCGGCGCCCACCTCACCCTCCCGTTGCTGGGCAACGGGCCCCTCTCTCTCCCCCCTGAAGGGCGGGGAGGGGCTTTTCCTCCGGGTATACACGTGCCGGTGGTCCGCGCCTCAGCTCGGCACCAGCCCGCCGTCGACGTTGTAGGCCTGCCCGGTGATGTTGCGGGCGCCGGGCGACGCGAGAAAGACCGCCATTGCGGCGATGTCCTCGGGCGTGTTGGCGCGGCGGATCGGGATTCCGGCCTCCTGCTCGACCTGCAGCTCTTCGACGGTGATCCCGCGCTCGGCGGCGCGGGTGACGGCATTCCGGGCCCCGAGCTCGGTGCGGGTGACCCCCGGGCAGATCGCGTTGACGTTGATGTTGTGGCGTCCGAGCTGCTGCGCCGCCATCCAGGTCAACGAGATGACCGCACCTTTGCTGGCGGCATAGGCGGCGTTCGAGGCGCCGGGATAGCCGCGTCCGGAGATCGAGGCGATGTTGATGATCCGGCCCCCGCTCCCATCGGTTTGATGCTGCCGGATCATCTCGCGCGCGGCGCGCTGCAGGCAGAAGAACACTCCTTTGGCGTTGACCCGGTGGATGCGGTCCCAATCCGCCTCGGTCAGATCCATGATCTGCGCGTAACGGGTGACCCCGGCATTGTTGACGATGATGTCGAGCCGGCCGAGTTCGGCGACGGTGCGCGCGACCATCGCATCGATCTGCGCGACATCGCCGCAATCGACCGCGATCGCAATCGACCGCCGGGCATTACCGGCCGCTTGCTCCGCCGTGCGTTGCGCCGCGGCGAGGTCGATGTCGGCGGCCGCCACCGTCGCGCCGGCTTCGGCCATCGCGAGTGCCGTGGCATGGCCGATCCCCGCACCCGCACCCGTCACCAGCACGACCTTCTCCCGTAGGATCGACATATGTTCCTCCCGCGTTTCCTCAAACCGGCTGCGACCATACGGCGTCAGATGGCGCTGCGAACTTAACTCAACCTTGGGCCAGGCGGTACCGCACCCCCCTGTTCCGCCTGTTTTATCAGGTCGAGATCAGGCGTCGCCAACTCCGACAAGGACGATCCGCACCCGCTCAGGGTGTCGACCCCCGTATAGATATAGTGTGACTATGGCAACTCTCTAGTTGTCAATACCACATGATATCGGGTCAAGCCAGGGTATATAATCTCCAGAGCATCCGACCAGCGAGAGGACCCGGCCATGCTCGCCAACATTCCCGCGACCCAGACCGTCATCGAGATCACCGCACCCGGAGGACCCGAGATGCTGGTGCCGGCGACGCGGCCGGTGCGCGAGCCCAAGGCGGGAGAGGTGCTGATCCGGATCGCCGGCGCCGGGGTCAACCGCGCCGACTGCCTGCAGCGCATGGGGCGCTACCCGATGCCGCCCGGGGCTCCGGACATTCCCGGTCTCGAATGCTCGGGCACGGTGGTGAAACTGGGCGAGGGTGTCGCGGACTGGCAGGTCGGAGACCCGGTCTGCGGGCTGATGATCGGCGACGGGTATGGCGAATATGCCGCCGTTCCCGCGGTGCAATGCCTGCCGGTGCCGGCTGAAGTCATCAGCCTGGCCGATGCCGGTGGCCTGCCGGAGACGTTCTGCACCGTGTGGACGAACGTGTTCGAGCGCATGCACCTGCAGGCGGGAGAGGTGTTCCTGGTGCAGGGCGGGTCGAGCGGCATCGGCGTCACCACCATCCAGCTCGCCAAGGCGTTCGGCGCCAAGGTCTTGGCCACCGCCGGGTCCGACGAGAAATGCCGGGCGTGCCTGGATTTCGGCGCCGATGTCGCGATCAACTACCGCAGGCAGGATTTCGTCCAAATCGGCAAGGAGTTCACGCAAGGCCGCGGCGTCGATGCGATCCTCGACATGGTCGGTGGCGACTACATCCCGCGCCAGCTCGATCTGTTGGCACATGAGGGCCGGCTCTGCTTTGTTGCGCTGATGGGCGGCAGCAGGGTCGAGACCGATTTCGGCCTGATCCAGCGCAAGCACCTAACGGTAACCGGCTCGACCCTGCGGTCGCGCAGCATTGCCGAGAAGGCCGCGATTATCGCCGCGCTACGAGAAAAGGTCTGGCCGTTCTGGGAGATGGGCAGGCTGCGTCCGTTCACCTACCGGCAATTCCCGCTGGCCGAGGCTGCAGAAGCTCATCGCTTGATGGAGTTGAGCCGTCACATCGGCAAGATATTGCTGGTGCCGTGAGGACAGCCCCGCGGAACGATCTCGCCAGAGAGCAGTTATTGCAAGAGGGCAACCCGTTTCAGGGCAACCCGTTTCCTCGGATGCTGAAGGAGTACGCAATGGCTGACCTCGACAAAGAGAAAGTCATCGGTCTATTGAATTGCATTCTGGAGCAAGAGTTGGCTGGAGTGGTACGTTATACTCACTACTCTCTTCTTGTGTTCGGTCATAACCGAATCCCGATTGTTTCATGGCTGCGGGAGCAGGCCGCAGAGTCGCTGACGCACGCCCAGCAAGCAGGCGAGATGATCACTCTGCTGGGCGCCTATCCGTCGTTGGCGATCGGCCCGCTGCTCGACAGCCATCAGCACGATATTGGCGCGATGCTGCGGGAATTCGTTGGAGACGGAAGGCAAGGCGCTCGCCCTCTATCGCGAGCTGCTCCACTGTGCCCAGGGGCGCTCGGTGGCTCTCGAAGAATACGCTCGACAGATGGTCTACGCCGAGGAGCTGCATGCGAGCGAGGTGGACAAGATGCTTCGCATACCCGGAGAAGTAGCCGCCTTCCAACCCGTTCGCCGATCCGCGTGACCGGTTCTAGACGGCCGGCGGCAAGCCGTGGATATATCCGACCGCCGCGCTGCGGCGGTTGCGGTATTGCTTGTCGATAAGCGGGGCGAGGCTGTCCTTGACCTTGTCGTGCAGCTTTTCCCAGTCGCCGGGATGCTGGAAGTTGCTCATGATATAGGCGAAGCCGTTGAGGTCGTCGACCGCCTGCAGGCCGGTCGACTCCGCCCCCGCCGGGCAGGAGAGGATGCGCGTCAGCTTGCCGGTGTCGACATTGTAGGCCCACAAAAAGTTGTTGACGTGGGTGCCGCTGTCCTCGCCGATGAACAATGTCCGCAGGCGCTCGGAAAATTTGAGGTTGTCCGGGTTCGCGACGCGATCGACATCGGCCTTGTTGCCGACCTCGTCCGGGGCCTCGAGGTCTCGGCCGACCAGCGCCGGGATAGCGGCCATCGCGACGGGCACCCATTCGCTGTCGATCGCCGCACCAACGCTGTCGCGCTGGCCCGCCCGAAGCGGCTGCTGGTAGGTCGCCCCGGCTTCGATCGCAGCGACCTTGATACCGCTGGCGCCATCGGCCATCGCTTTTTGGATATAAGACATTGCCAAATAGGCAATCTTATCCTTTGCATTGAGGGTTACACCCTCCATCTTGGTGAAAGCCACCGTCCCGCCGGCCTTTGCCGCCCACCGATGGGTCTCGAGAAACGCTGCGGCCTTTTCCATGCCCGGCTTGAATTTCACCCACTCCGTCTTGCCGCTGTAGGGGATGGCCGTGTAGGTGCTGTCCTGCGGATCGCTGGTCTTGACGTCGACGATATCGGCCGCCTTCAGCGTGTCGGCGAGCTGGGCGATTTCCGCGCTGGTGGCCTGGCCGAGCTTGACCCATTGCAGATCGAATGCGCCGCCCTGGTCGAGCGCCACGCCCGGCCGCTGCGTAGCCTTCGCAACGTACAAGGTTCCGGCCGAGAGATCCGAGGGCTTGTCGGCAACAAACATGAATAGCCCGCCATTGGTAAAGTCGTCGCCCATGATCACGGTGCGCTGATCAGGCATCACCTGGACCAGCTCGTGTGAGATGCGGCCCAGGCAGTAGTGTTTCTTTATCGTGCCGGTGCCATCGGGATTGACGACCACTTCCGGGATATGGCCGTAGTGATAGGGATTGGCCTTGGCGGGGTCGCCGAGCAAATTCTTGCTGAACGCTTGGAACCGGGTGTTCTTGTCGATGGTCACAGCATCGGGCTCATATTCCTCGCTCGACAGATGCGTATTCCACGGCGACAGGCTGGCGCCGCAGGTAATCCACAGCCCGTGCGCCTTGCTGGTATCGACAGTGTGGTATTTGACGAGCTTCAGCGCGCCGGTGGTTTTGTCCTGGTCGAGAGTGAGCACCGCGATCGGCGACGGCAGCTGGGCGTACATCTTCGCGTCTTTCGCATCCCGCGTCGCGTACTCGAACTGAACGACTGCGAAGAGGGGGTTCCCCTTGACGCCCGGCACACTGGCGCCCGGCAGCTGGAGCAGAGAATAGCCGTCCGGACAGTCGGAGAAGAACTGCGTCGGGGTTTCGGCGGACGGATCCATAATCGGCTTGCCGTTGATGTCGTAATAGCCGCCGGCCAAGATCGTGCCGCCTTTGCCGTCCGGTACCTGGTCGCCGGTTAGGAACAGTGGCTGATAATCGAGCTTGAAACTCTGCTGCGAGCCGTCAGTGTAGGTCACAACGAGGCTCGACCCGACAGTGGTCGTCGCCCGCGCGGCCGGCGTGTCCGGCGCCGGCATGCCGATGAACTCCGCCGATTTGGCAGCGGGAGTGGCGGCGCCCGCAGCGCTTCCGCCGAGTGCCGACACTGTTGTGAACCCCGCCACTGGAATAAGCGGTGTCCCGGCCAGCATCCGAAGTACGGCGCGGCGTGAGGCATCGGGAAAATTCGTCATATCACCAGTCCGGGTTGGCTCGAAATTCGCGCTGCGGTGCTCAACCGCACCACCGAGTGCGAGGGTATAGCGAGAGTGTGACGGTTTTTTTGCAGTCCAACGGCGGCTGGGCTGATCCGCCGCGCCTCGCCGATTTCATAGCGCTCGGTCTCGAAGCGCCGCATGACGACACGACCCGGCGTCGACATTTTGGGGGAGTATTAGGTGACAGCTAGCCACCGGACAGCGCGTGCCTAAATCACCGTCATCGCGCACGAGCTCCGCCTACGACTTCGGGCTCCGGGACCAGGGTCCGGGAACGAATACGGGCGGGCGAGCCAGGTGCCGGGCCGGGTCCTGCGTCGGCACATCACAGGGCACCGCTCGGACCTGCCAAGCGAGCTGCTCGCGCACGCGTGATCGGATTTGCTCGGCGCTATCGGTCGCGGTGATTTCGACGTAGCGTACGCCGGCCTTGCGGAGGGCTTCCTTCTTGATCGCGTCCCGGGCTGCCGCGGTGCCCTGGTAATGCCCATCGCCCTGATATTCGACAGCCGCTATCGGCCAGCCACCCTCATCCACGATGAGCATGTCGACCCGCTTGCTATTGATCGAGCGAAAGGCGTCCTCATCGGGCGAGGTGAGGACTTCCCCGAGGCAAGTTTGCGCGAAGACGCGGTAACCGCGACGCGCTGCTGCTATATCGGCTTCGATAATCTTAAAGGCTTGATATTCGGAGCGATTAAGCAGCCTTCGCTTTTCGAATGAGCCCGCCATTACGGCGTTCAGTTGTTGGTCAGCCTCTTGCAGGTTGGATGGCGAGGTTTTTTCAGACCGGAGTGGCCCGCGATAAAAGCGACGCCGAGGCGGAACGGACAAGGGCCGCCGTGGGCGAGCAGTCACATAATAAATAAGCGTGAGCCATGCGGCAGCGGAGATAAGTATGAGGCCGTAGACGGCATCCCCTGGCATAGAGCGCTACTTGTCGCTTCGGTCAGTTGTTGCCGTTGAGTTCGATAGCTCCAGGCGCGAATGATCAGAATATCGTCGAACCGTTACCGATTTGTTGATCGCAGTTGTCAGTATCGAACCGGCGTTCACCGTGCTCGACCTGCATGATCGGCTCGTGTCCGGTCAGGCGGCGAGGCGGCGTTTTTGGATCAGTGAGAGGATTTCGGCGGCGGCTTGAGGGATGTTGGTACCGGGGCCGTAGATCGCGCTGACACCAGCCTGCTTCAGAAAATCGCAGTCCTTGGGGATGACGCCGTCGACGACGAGACTATAGCCCGCTCCCCCCGCGCTTCAGCGCCTCGATCAATGCCGGGAGTAAGGTCCTGCGCCCGGCGGCGGGGCTCGACACGCCGAAGGAAGCCCTCATCGCCCTCATTCACGGAACACTCCTCCGCGCCCATTTCCCCAATTCCCTGGCCGAGGTACTGTCAGTGCAACAAAACCCAAGCGAGAGTGAGATGGCTGAGCGGCTGGGCCTCGGGATCATTCCCGGCGCGGGGTGGCGCGCCGCCGAGATCAGGACGATCGCGTTCGAGGCCGAAGAGGCCGGCTTCGACGCGATCTTTACCGCCGAAGTCAACAGCGACGCGCTCGCGACGGCGCAGCTGATGGCCGAAGCAACCCAACAGATCAAAGTGGGCACGTGGATCGCCAGCATCCACATGCGCCACTCCTACGCCGCTGCCAAGGCCGCGAGCCTGATCGCCGATGCCACCGGGGGACGGATGATCCTCGGTCTCGGCGTGAGCCACCAGCCCGTGAACGCTGCCCTCGGCGCCGAGATGGCGTCACCGCTCGGGGCATTGCGTCATTACACGACCGAGGTCGCGGGTTGGCTGCGCGGGGAGGGTCCGGCGACGCACCTGCCTCAGCAACCGGCGCCCGTTCAGGTGCCGATTTATCTCGCGGCAATGACCTCGCCGACCGTAGAATTGGCCGGCGAGTTCGCAGACGGCATGATGCCCTTTATGTGGTCGGCAGCACGCGTCACGCGGAGCAAGGTGTGGGCCGCGCGCGGGCGCGCCAAGGCGCCGGGCCGCAGCCCGCTCGACATCGCACACGGCATACCGACCTTTATCGGCGACGACATTGAGGAGATGCGCAACGCCGCCCGCGCCAACCTCGCCTTGTTCACCACCTTTCCCTTCTACCAGCGTATGTTTCGCGCCAGCGGCTTTGCCGAAGAGGCGGCGCAGGCCGAAGCGGGTGCCGGGGGCGCCTCGCTGAGCGACCGGCTGCTCGACGCGGTCTGCCTGATCGGCCCGATCTCGCGGTGCCACGAACAGCTCGCGGCGTTTCGCGCCGCCGGCGTCGATCTGCCGATCCTCTCCCCGCCGATCGGGGCCGAGGGAGCGCGTGGGGTCATCCGCGCCTTCCGGCGGTAAACACTAGCGCGTGGGGTCATCCGCGCCTTCCGGCGGTAAACAAGAGTGAAAACGAACATGAGCAGCAAAACGATTTCAGTGAATGTCCCCGAGGAAATGCTTCCGGAAATTGACGAGGCAGCACGGCACGAGAAGCGGAGCCGTTCCGAGTTCATCCGCGAAGCGCTGCGGCGCTACCTATCCTACGGGCGCGGTCGGTTGATCCCGCTCGACGATACCCGCCCGGACGAGATCGAAGCAATCGAACGCGCGCGCGCGGAGTTCGCCCGCGGGGATTTTGTTCGCCTCGAAGATCTCCAGCGTGAACTGGGACTTCCGTCTAAGTAAGGCGGCCGAACGGGCTCTTCGTTCGCTTCAGACAAGAGATCGCCAGCGGATCAACGCCGCGCTCAATGAAATGAAGAGCGATCCGTTCGCCGGCGACGTTACAGCTCTTAAAGGTCAGTACCGGGAATTGTTCCGGCGTCGTGTCGGTTCGTGGCGCCTTATTTTTGAACTCGACGCCCGGAGCCGTGTTGTAATGGTGCACGACATCTTACGCCGAACCTCTGGCACCTATTAGTTGACCTCACGCCGCCAGCCGCTGTTTTTGGATCAGCGACAGGATCTCGGCGGCGGCGCGGGGGATGTTGGTGCCGGGACCGTAGATTGCGCTGGCCCCGGCCTTCTTTAAGAATTCGTAATCCTTGGGCGGGATCACGCCGCCGACGACGACGAGAATGTCGCCGGCACCCTCGCGCTTCAGCGCCTCGATCAATGATGGGACGAGGGTCTTGTGGCCGGCGGCCTGGCTGGAGACGCCGACGATGTGGACGTCGTTCTCGACGGCCTGGCGGGCGGCCTCTTCCGAGGTCTGGAACAAGGGCCCGATATCGACGTCGAAGCCGATATCGGCAAAGGCGGTGGCGATGATCTTGGCGCCGCGATCGTGGCCGTCCTGGCCCAATTTGGCGACCAGCATGCGCGGCCGGCGGCCCTCCTCGCGGGCAAAGGCGGCGATTTCGCGCTGCACCCGGCGAAACCCCTCGTCGCCCTCATATTGGCCGCCATAGACACCCGAGACCGCGCGGATCTGGGCGCGGTGGCGGGTGAACACCTTTTCGAGCGCGTCGGAGATCTCGCCGACCGTCGCCCGCGCCCGCGTCGCGTTGATTGCCAATGCCAACAGATTCCCCTTTCCGCTCGCCGCCGCTTCGGTCAGTGCGGTAAGCGCGGCGTTGACCCGGCCCGCATCGCGCAGCCGGCGAATGCGATCGAGGCGCTCCACCTGCGCCGCCCGCACCGCGCTATTGTCGACATCGAGCAGCTCCACCGCAGTCGCCTCGCTCGAGCGGTATTTGTTGACCCCGACGATGGTCTCCTCACCGCGGTCGATGCGGGCCTGGCGTCGGGCGGCGGCTTCCTCGATGCGCAATTTCGGCATCCCGGCCTCGACCGCCTTGGTCATGCCGCCCATGGCCTCGACCTCGTCGATCAAAGCCATCGCCGCCGCGGCGATCGAGTGGGTCAGACGCTCGACGTAATAGCTCCCGCCGAGCGGATCGACGACATGCGGAATGCCGGTCTCCTCGGCGAGGATCAATTGCGTGTTGCGGGCGACGCGCATCGAGGCTGGGCTCGGTAGGGCCAGCGCCTCGTCGAAGGAGTTGGTGTGCAGCGATTGGGTGCCGCCGAGCACCCCGGCGAGCGCCTCCAATGTCGTGCGGATGATGTTGTTGTGCGGGTCCTGCTCGGTCAGGCTCACCCCGGAGGTCTGGCAATGCATGCGCAAGGCGAGGCTCGCCGGGTTCTGAGGCGCGAATTGCTGCATCAGCCGCGCCCATAATACCCGCGCGGCGCGCAGTTTCGCGATCTCCATGAAGAAGTTCATGCCGATCCCGAAGAAGAACGACAAACGCGGCGCGAATTCGTCGATCTTGAGGCCGCGCGACAGCGCGGCTCGGACATATTCGAGCCCGTCGGCCAAGGTAAAAGCGAGCTCCTGGACCGAAGTCGCCCCGGCCTCTTCCATGTGATAGCCGGAGATCGAGATCGAATTGAACTTCGGCATGTAACGGGCGATGTATTCGATGATGTCGGCGACGATCCGCATCGACGGTCCGGGCGGGTAGATATAGGTGTTGCGGACCATGAATTCTTTGAGGATGTCGTTCTGGATCGTGCCGGTGAGCTTGTCTTGCGCGGCACCCTGCTCCTCGGCGGCGACGATGTAGCCGGCGAGCACCGGCAGGACCGCGCCGTTCATCGTCATTGACACGCTCATCCGGTCGAGCGGGATGCCGTCGAACAGGATCTTCATGTCCTCGACCGAGTTGATCGCCACCCCCGCCTTGCCGACATCGCCGACGACGCGCGGATGGTCGCTGTCGTAGCCGCGATGGGTCGCGAGATCGAAGGCGATCGACAGCCCCATCTGGCCGGCCGCCAAATTCGCACGGTAAAACCGGTTCGACTCCTCGGCCGTCGAAAAGCCGGAATATTGCCGGATCGTCCACGGCCGGTTAGCGTACATTGTCGCGCGCGGACCGCGCAAATAGGGCGGGAACCCGGGCAGCTCGCCGCTTTCGATGCCGGCGAGATCTTCGGCGGTGTAGAGCGGTTTGATGCGGATCCCTTCCGGCGTCCGCCAATCGAGGCTGTCGAGCGGTTTGTCCTTGAGCTCCGCACGCGCCAGACGCGACCACTCTTCCAAGGAAGTTGCCGGAAACCCGTTCTCGTCCGCCATCGTTCACTCCAGCGCGCGCGGAAAACTATATGGTCGGCTCCGGCTCGGCGTCCACGTCGGCGCTCCGGCGCAAGGTGTGCCGCAATACGATCGCCGCGGTCAGCAACAGCATGGCCGCGGTCTGGTGGGCGGCCGCAAGCGTGATCGGCACGACGAGGAGCAGGGTCGCAATACCGAGCGCCATCTGCAACGCGACAGCGGCGAGCAGCGCGTGGAGTGCCAACCTGATGGCTCTCGGCAGGGCCGCGCTCATGCCGGCAGCCCACACCAGCAGCACCAAAACCGCAGTCGCCAGCGCAAGCACACGGTGGTCGAACTGGATCGCCGCGACATTCTCGAACCAATTCAGCCAGAATGGGTGCAGCTGGCCGTAGCCGACGGGCACCAGCTGCCCGTCCATCAGTGGAAAGGTGTTGTACACGAGCCCGGCATGAGTCCCGGCGACCAATCCCCCGGCCGCGATCGTCACGGCGATGAGCAGGATGACGGCCTCGGCGGCCCGGCGCCAGCCTCTGCAGAAAGGGAATGCCGCACCTTTAAATCCCTCTCCCCCCGCTGGCCGGGAAGAGAGGGTAGGGTGAGGGGGGCCAAGCGTTGGTGGCACGGCATCACCCACCTCACCCTCCCCTTGCTTCGCAACGGGTCCCTCCCTCTCCCCCCTCAAGGGCAGAGAGGGGCTCTGGAATAGGCCGAGGGCGACCCAGAGAATGGCGGCGTAAATAAGGAGCGCGAGCGCAAGATGGGCGACGAGCCGGTATTGGCTAACTTCGGTGCGGTCCGCTAGGCCACTCTCGACCATGTACCAGCCGAGCGCGCCCTGGCCGAAACCGAGCAGCAGAATGCCGGCGAGCGGCAGGATCATCGAGCGCGGCAGCTGCCGCTGCACGAGAAACCAGACAAAGGGCACGGCATAGGCGACGCCGACCAGCCGCCCCAACAACCGATGCAAATATTCCCAGAAATAAATGGTTTTGAACTCGTCCAGCGTCATCGCGTGATGGATGAGCTGGTATTGCGGGATTTGCTTGTATTTGCTGAATTCGGCAGCCCAGTCGGCGGACGAAAGCGGCGGCAAGATGCCGACTACCGGCTTCCATTCGGTGATCGATAGACCGGAGAGGGTGAGACGGGTGATGCCCCCGACCACCACCATCAAAAAGATCAGCGCACAGCATACAAACAGCCAAGTGGCGACCGCACCGCGGTTGGCCGCTGCCGCGCCGACGGCTGGCGTCCGGCCCACCCGTTTGAGGGCAGTCGTGATCAAGGTCGACAAGAGGTCCGATCCTCAAATTGCTAATTCATATTGCATCCTTCTGAGGCGCAGCGGCCAATTCCGTTGTCGCATGCTCCATCACCCCGTCGAAAGAGACCGTAATCTAATTGTTCAGCCAAACTCGCACGCCCACTGAGCACGCCCTCTTCATACCGGCGCAAAAGGCAGTGCCGGGAGCGGGACCAGCAGCTCAACCTGAGGACGAGTTTTTGCTGCAGATTCGCGGCAGATGGCGGCGACGGGGCTCAATGACACAACTTCTTGTTGCGCCTGGTGGGCCCGCCAAACGACAGCGCCGGCAGTCTCTAATGCAACAGCGCAGAGGCTCTTACGTGACGGAACCACCGCCGCCCATCAAATCGAGCCTGGCCGATCTTTACGGAGTGGAGCTTCCCATCGATGTTACGACTCCAAAACTCGAGAAACCGGCGCAGCTCGGGAAAGTCGGGGGCGACATCGACCTTTTGCCAGATGAAGCTCTGCAGCAGGTCGGGATGATCGGGGAGATGGTATATGATCTCCGCGGTCGTCAGCCGATATTCGCTAAGCTCTGATTTGAGGTGGCTCATTTTCCCCTCTCCGTATTCCGCACCGCCGGACAACGAGCATGGACAAGATTTGCGCTCGTCTGCAACAAAAAACACGCCGCTGCAGTATGTTAGCAGCCCATTATCGAGGCTGCTGCCACCCCTTTCGGCGCTTCCCTTGAAGCGGTCGCGGGAGGGGTTAGATAGAGAGCGGCCGAAACTTATAGATGAGGTGCCGATCGTCGAAAGGACGTTCGTCGCCCCTGGGATCCTCACGACGATGAAGCGGGTCTTATCGGCGCTCTTCCTGTCAATCGCGATGGCTCTGACGGGCGGTGCGCACAATGTCGCATCTGCAGGCGCTCCGATACCGGAGGTGGGCGGCGCTCCATTGCACAGCATCGCGCCGGTCGTCAGCCGGGTGACCCCGGGTGTCGTCGGCATCGCGGTGCACGGCCGGGTGCGCGAGGACAACCCGTTGCTGCAGGACCCGATGTTCCGGCGGTTTTTCAACATGCAGCAGCAACCGATCGAGCGTGAAATCCAGGCGACGGGCTCCGGGGTCATTGTCGATGCGGCGCAAGGTTATGTGCTGACCAACGCCCATGTCGTCGAAAATGCGAGCAGCATCGAAGTTACGACGAAGGATAATCGGCGCCTGAAAGCACGGTTGATCGGTCGTGATTCCGAAACGGATATTGCCGTGCTGCAGGTCCCGAGCGGTAATTTGACGGCGCTGCCGATGGGCGATTCGGATCGTCTGCAGGTCGGCGATTTTGTGCTTGCGATCGGCAACCCTTTCGGCCTCGGCCAGACTGTGACTTCGGGGATCATCAGCGCCTTGGGCCGCAGCCCGGGCATCGAAGGCTATGAGGACTTCATCCAGACCGACGCCTCGATCAACCCGGGCAATTCGGGCGGTCCGCTCGTCGACCTGCAGGGGCGGATCGTCGGCATCAATACCGCAATCGTGGCACCCAGCGGCGGCAATGTCGGCATCGGCTTTGCCGTGCCGATCAACATGGCGCGCCAGATCATGGACCAGTTGACCCGCTACGGCGAGATCAAGCGCGGCCGCATCGGCGTCGCAATCCAGGATCTCACTCCGGACATCGCTCAGGCGCTGGGTACGAAATACACGCAGGGTGCGGTGATCGCGCGGGTCGAGCCCGGCTCGCCGGCCGAACGCGCCGGGCTGCGCACCAACGATCTCGTCGTGGCGGTCAATGGTGCGACGACGCGCAGCGGGACCGAGTTGCGCAACCGCGTCGGGCTCTCGCGGATCGGCGACGAGGTCGAGCTAACCATCGATCGGCGGGGCTCTGAGCGCACGCTGGCCGTCCGCGTCGAACAACTCCCTACCACCACTACCCAACGCCGCGGGTTGAGGCAGCGCTGACACCAAATGGCAGCGCAGACGCCCTATGAGGTGCTCGGGGTCAAGCCGGATGCCAATGCCGAGGACATTCGCAAGGCCTATCGCAAGCTCGCCAAACAATTTCACCCGGATCTGAACCCCGGGAAACCCGAAGCCGAAGCGCGGTTCAAAGCGATTTCCGCCGCCTACGACTTGGTCTCGGACCCGGAAAAGCGGGCGCGTTACGATCGCGGGGAGATCGACGAGAGCGGCGCCGAGCGGCCGCAGCGCTCATATTATCGGGCTCACGCCGAAGGCCCCGGCGGCCGGAAATACCAGCCCGAAGGCGAAATGGATTTGGGTGATCTGGAGGACCTTTTCGCGGCTTTCGGTTCAACTGGGCGCGCCGGGACAGGGCGCGGAACATTCCGATCACGCGGCGGCGACCGCCTCTTCACCCTGACCGTCGACTTCGTCGAGGCGGCGACCGGCGGGAAGAAACGGCTCGCGCTGGCCCCCGAAGAGTGGCTCGACGTGACGATACCGCCCGGAATTGAGGACGGTCAGGTTCTTCGCCTGCGCGGGAAAGGCGGTCCGGGTTTTGGCGGCGGTCCCGCCGGCGACGCGCTGATCGAAGTGCATGTCGCCCCCCATCCATTGTTTCGCCGCGACGGCGATGATGTCAGGATCGAGCTGCCGGTCAGCCTCGCCGAGGCAGTGCTCGGGGCGCGAGTGACGGTGCCGACGGTCACCGGTCCGGTGGCGATGACCATCCCGAAAGGCTCGGATACCGGCGCACAATTGCGGCTGCGCGGCAAAGGGGTTCAGCGCTCCAAAAACCCTGGGGATCAGTACGTCACCTTGAAGGTGGTGATCGGCCCGAGCGGTGATCCGGAACTGGCGGAATTCATCGAGAAATGGAGAGCGCGGCACCCCTTCGACCCGCGGCAGGGGATGGCCTCGGCATGATGATTTCCCTCGAAGATCTGCTGCGTCGCCACACCGCTCTCGATCGGCGCCAGCTCGTCGCGTGGGTGGAAAATCGCTGGGTGTTACCGGAACGACAGGAGAACACCTGGATCTTCCACGACGTCGATATCGCGCGGGTCGAGCTGATCCTCGAAATTCGCCAGGAGTTCGCGATCGAGGACGATGCATTGTCGCTCGTCCTTGGTTTGCTCGACCAAGTCTATGACTTGCGGCGGCAGCTCGGCCGCCTGTGCGATGCACTGGCTTCCCAGCCGCCCGAGATCCAGGCCGCGGTCAAGCGCGCACTGCCGCGCTCGGCGAGCGCCGACGGCGAGCGCGACGACCAGCGCTACAGCGTCTGAAATCGCGCTCGGGCACCGCGCTCGACCGCGGCGGCGACCAGCCGGTCGATGTTGAGGCGATGCCTTATCAGCTCGAGGATCCGCAATTCCTCCTGCGTCGCTTCGCCGTCGGCGGCAACGAGATCGCAGGCGATCGCATAGGCGGTCTCGCGCAATTTCGCCGGGAGGGCCGCCTTGATTACCTTCAACGTCTCCTCGAGACCGTTCTCACGGTTGATCAGCTCGGTGCAGTCATTCAGTACTTTCGGCAGAGCGCGGCGGTCGAAATCGCGGAAGATCGGCAGGTCGCCGACGATGTCGCCGATGATCCGCAGCTCCTCGTCGGGCATGTCGCTGTCGGCCGCCGACACGATCACCATCGTGTAGATCAGCCCGCGGTGATGGTCGAGCATGGAGCATCCTCCTGCGGTCGCCAAACCGACAGACCAGACCCTGCCCCTGCCTGTCAAGCCCCCACCCTACCCTCCCCCGCAGGCGGGGGAGGGCAGGGTGGGGGCATCTCAAGAAATTCGGTCACGGCGTCAGTCGCCTCGGCCAACGGCAGCCGGGCCACCGTGACACCGTCGGGAAAGGCGTTCAGCAGGCGCGACGGCAGGGCGCGGTCTAACATGACGAAGACGCCGCGGTCGTCGGCCCGCCTGATCAGCCGGCCATAGGCTTGACGGAGCCGCAGCCGGGCGATCCTCTCGCCATATTGAGCGCCGCCGAAAACCGGCTTGCGCGCACGGTGCAGTATGTCCGGGCGCGGCCAGGGAACTCGGTCGAAAACGAGCAATCGCAGTGAGCGGCCCGGAATGTCGATGCCGTCGCGCACGGCATCGGTGCCGAGGAGGCAGGAATCCTCCTCGGCGCGGAAAATGTCGACGAGGGTCGCCGTCGACATCGCATCGACGTGCTGGGCGAGCAATGAGACGCCGCGCGCCTCCAGAGCCGGGGCGATGCGCTGGTGGACGGCGCGCAGCCGGGTGATCGCAGTGAAGAGGCCGAGCGCGCCGCCGCGGGCCGCGACAAACAACGCCGCATAAGCCGCCGCGATCTGGCCGATGTCGTCACGCGGAATGTCGGTAATGACGAATATTCTGGTCTGCGCGGCGTAGTCGAAGGGCGATGCGATGCGTGCGGCGGCCGGGCTCGCCGGCAGATGGCGCAGACCGGTAATCGCCTCGGCGCTGCGCCAGGCCTGATCGGGATCGGCAGCGCCGTCGGTCAACGTCGCCGAGGTTACGACCAGCCCATGCGCCGGTTGCGCTACCAGCGCGGCGAACGGAACGCCGGGGTCGACCCAGTTGCGGTTCACCCCGAGATCGAACTCCGACCCGTCGATCCGGTCGAGCGCGAGCCACTCGACGGTTTCCCCCCGGGGCGGAGCGCCGAGGTCGCACAACAGCCGGCTCCAGGCGGCAACCTGCAGCTCTCCACGCCGGTCGAGGCTGCGGATCGTTGCATCGAGGCGCTGGCGCAGGCCGGGTTCGGGCGGATTGTCCGTGTCCTCGAGGCGGGTCCGTAATTGGCCGGAAAGCCGCATCAATGCCGCCGCCAGGCGTTCCAGCATTTCGGCGAGCAGCAGTGCAGCTTCCGTCAGCCCCTCGATCGGCGGCCGCGCTTCGGCCTCCAGGCCATAGCCGTTGTCGGCGAGCACGGCCCGCGCCAATACCTGCTGCCGGACCAGCACGAGAAACCTTTCGAAGGCTTGGTGTCCGCGTCCTTCGGCGACGCGCTGCGCCCAGTCGTCACCGGGGAGAATCCGGGCGGCGCCAAGAACGTCGATGAGCGCTTTGGCGCCGTCGTCATCCCCTTCGACGAGATCGCCGATGCGGCGCCGCAGACCCCGCGCACGAGAACTTCGGGCGCCCTCGGCACCGACGATCCAGCGGCGCAGCTCGCGCCCTTCCCGGCCGGAGAGGCGGACGGCGAAGGCGCCGTCGGCCGCCGCGAGCAGATGATGGCCCTCGTCGAAGACGAAACGGGTTGGGACGGTCGCATCGTCGAGCCCGCCGAGAGCCGCTTGCGCCATCACGAGGGCATGGTTGGCGACGACAATGCGCGCCTGCCGTGCCTTGCGGATGTTCTTTTCGACAAAGCAACGGCGGAAATGGGGACAGGACGAGTGCACGCATTCGCCGCGGCGGTCGGCGAGCCAGTTGACTCGCCCGCTGCCCATGAGCTCGGTGAGCCAGCCCGGGAAGTCCCCGGCCATCAGATCTCCCGCTTCGCTCGCAGCGATCCAGCGGGCGACCAGCCCGAGCTGCGCCCCGGACTTCCCGGGCCGCATCAGTGCCGCGCCAACCGCTTCTTCGTAATTCAGCAAACAGAGGAAGTTTTCGCGCCCCTTGCGGACGACGACGCGGCGCTGCTTCAGCTCGGGGTCGGGGTAGAGCCGGTCGAGCTCGGCGGCGATCTGGGTCTGAAGGTTGCGGGTATAGGTCGAGATCCACACTGATCCCCGGTTCTTTTCCGCCCACAGGCTCGCCGGTGCGATATAGCCGAGCGTCTTGCCGACCCCTGTCCCCGCTTCGGCGAGGACCGCTCGCGGATGGTCGGGCTGGTCGCGCGGGGCAAAGGCAGCGGCGACCGCTGCGGCGTAATCGGCTTGCTGCGGACGCGGCTCGGCGGCAGCGCCGAGCAGCTCGGCGAGGCGCGAGCGTGCCTCCTCGGGCCGCACCGCCTCGTTGCCGAGCGCCGGGCCGGGTGCCGGCTCGGTCCATTCCGCCAGTCGCGTCCAAACGCGCAATCCCGCTGCCCTTCCAAGTGCCTCCGGGTCAGCAGCGGGCAGTGCGGCGATGACGGCCGGGGCCCACAGCCAGCTGCCACGATCCATCGCTTCCGCCACGGCACGAGTTCCGGGGTCGACCTCGCCCCCGAGTTCCTGGAGCAGGGCACGAGCTGCGGTTGCGAGGGTCACGCATCCTTCCGCAAGTCGGCGCGGCAGATCCAAGCCGAGCACAGATGCAAGGCCGCGCGGCGTCGGCACGCAAAACTTCGCTGGGCGGACAAAGGCGAACAGCTCGAGCACATCGAGGGCCGGAAAGAGCGGTATGTCGAGCCGCCGCGCGGTGGCCCGCGCATGGCACAGGATCGGCGCCTCTTGTTCGACCCTGCTGCGCGCCTCGCTGGGCGTCAGCGCTTCGATCTCGCCGTCCGGGTTGAGCCACAGCACTTCTCGGAAGCCGGCGACGAGCACCGAGGCCTTTGGCACCAGGACCCGCGAGGGTGAAACTTCGCGATTGCCTCGGGACATGAACCCTATGATCTATCATATCCGCGATCGGCGACCGAGTTATAGCCATGGCGAGCGTCTATCGGCTGATCCGTCCTGCCCTGCGCCGGCTGCCACCGGAAGCGGCACACGAGCTGACGTTGCGGGCGCTCGAATTGGGCGCGGGTCGGTTTCTCGGCGAGTCCGCCGGCCGCCAGCGAGATGCACCCCCTTTGGCGCAGCGTCTCTGGGGTCTCGATTTCCCGAACCCGCTTGGGCTCGCCGCCGGCTATGACAAGGACGCGCGCGTTACCGACGCAATGCTTCGGCTCGGCTTCGGCTTTGTCGAGGTCGGTACCGTGACGCCGCGCCCGCAGCCGGGCAATCCCAAGCCGCGGCTGTTTCGTTTCGAGGAAGACCAAGCGATCATCAACCGGATGGGTTTCAACAGCGGCGGACTCAACGCGGTTGTCGGCCGTATGTCGAAGCGGGCCTGCTCCGGGGTAGTCGGCGTCAATCTCGGTAAAAACCGAGATGCGGAAGATCCATTCGCCGATTACGTCGAGGGCGTCTCACGCACCGCTGCCCTCGCGGATTATCTCGCCGTCAACGTCTCCTCACCGAATACGCCTGGGCTCCGCGAACTGCAGGGCCGCCAAATGCTCGCGATGCTGCTGCAGCGTCTGATGAGGGCGCGAGAGGAAGCGGGTCCGCGGGTGCCGTTGCTGGTCAAGATCGCACCGGACCTGACCGCCGAAGAGCGCCGGGACATCGCGCACGTAGCCCTCGATACAGGCATCGACGGCCTGATCGTGTCGAATACGACGACGGCACGTCCGCCCGGTGCTCTTGGCCGATGCGCCTATAAAGCTGGCGGGTTGAGCGGTCGCCCGTTGCTTGTTCCCTCGACTGCGCTTCTGGCGGACATGTATCGTCGGACCAGTGGGAGGCTGCCGCTCATCGGCGTCGGCGGGATCGCGAGCGCCGCGGATGCGTACGCCAAGATCCGTGCAGGCGCCAGTCTCGTCCAACTCTACACGGCGATGGTGTTCGCCGGCCCCCATCTCGTCGGTGAGATTAAATCCGGGCTCTTGAACCTGCTTCGAAGTGACGGTTTTGGTTCGATCGCAGATGCCGTCGGCACCGGGCACGCCGCCACTGCACCATCACCGGCCTGACTTAAAAACTGGTGGCGCCGCGCGAGATTGCGACCGCACCGGTGCGTGACACCTCGACCAGTCCCAGGGGTTCCATCAGGGTTATGAAGGCGTTGAGCTTCTCGCTTGACCCGGTCACCTCGAAGACAAAGCTTTCGGTTGTTGAATCGACGACACTCGCGCGGAAGATGTCGGCGAGACGGAGCGACTCGATGCGCGTTTCGCCTTTGCCCGCGACCTTGATCAGCGCCATCTCGCGCTCTACGAAGGGGCCCTCATCGGTCAGGTCGTGAACCTTGTGCACCGGCACGAGGCGCGACAACTGCGCCTTGATCTGCTCGATGATCATCCGCGTCCCAGAGGTTGCGATGGTGATCCGCGACAGCCGCTTGGCGCGGTCGACCTCAGCGACGGTCAGGCTTTCGATATTGTAGCCGCGCCCCGAGAACAGCCCGATGACGCGCGCCAGGACGCCCGGCTCGTTGTCGACGAGAACGGCGATGGCATGTCGCTCGAGATCGGCCACGCCCGGCTTCTCAAACCAGAACCATGCCCTCCTCCGAGACCGGCTTCTCGGCCCTGTCTTCGGGGCCGAGAAGCATCTCGTTGTGAGCCGCACCGGACGGGATCATCGGGAAGCAGTTCTCCGCCTGATCGACTACGACATCGAGTATAACGGCGCGGTCGACCGCCAACATTTCGCCGATCGCCGCGTCGAGGTCGGCCGGGCGCTCAACCCGCAGCCCGACCGCGCCAAACGCCTCCGCCAGTTTGACGAAGTCAGGAAGGGCAGCCGTGTAGCTCTCGGAGTAGCGACCGCCGTGCAGCAGCTCCTGCCACTGCCGCACCATGCCCATGTACTGGTTGTTGAGGATGAACACCTTGACCGGCAGCCGGTACTGGGCTGCGGTCGACATCTCCTGGATGTTCATCAGGATCGAGGCTTCGCCGGCGATATCGATGACGAGCGCCGCGGGATGGGCGATCTGGACGCCGATCGCCGCCGGCAGGCCATACCCCATCGTGCCGAGCCCGCCCGAAGTCATCCAGTGGTAAGGCTCATCGAATTTGAAGAACTGAGCGGCCCACATCTGATGCTGGCCGACCTCGGTGGTAATGTACACATCGCGCTGGCGGGTCGCGGCGTAGAGCCGTTCGATCGCATATTGCGGCTTGATCAGGTCGCGGCGGCTCTTGTCGTAGCGCAGGCAGTCGCGGGCGCGCCAGCCGTCGATCGTCCGCCACCATTCGGCGCGCGCCGCTCGATCGGTGTGGGGTGACGCTTCCGGCCGGGCGGCGAGGATCGCCGACACCGCCTGACCGACATCGCCGATGATTGGCAGATCGACGCGCACGTTCTTGTTGATCGAGGACGGGTCGATGTCGATATGGATTTTCTTCGAACCAGGCGAGAAGGCATTGAGCCGCCCGGTCACCCGATCATCGAAGCGCGACCCGACCGCGATCATCAGGTCACAGTCATGCATCGACATATTCGCTTCGTAGGTGCCGTGCATGCCGACCATGCCGAGGAAATGCGGGTCCGCGGCAGGAAACGCGCCGAGCGCCATCAGCGTGAGGGTACAGGGCGCATCGGTCAGCCGTACCAATTCGACAAAGCGCGCGCAAGCCTCGGGCCCGGAATTGATCAGTCCGCCGCCGCCGTAGAAGAGCGGCCGTTTTGCCGCCCCGATCATCGCGACCGCTTCGGCGATCCGGGGCGGATCGGGGCGCAGTTGCGGGCGGTAGCTCTTATGATTGCCCTGCCCCGGCCCGCTGTACGGGCCGGGTGCAAACAAGATGTCCTTGGGAAGATCGACGACGACCGGCCCAGGCCGGCCACTCCTTGCGACATAGAAGGCTTCGTGCAGCATCCGCGCCAATTCGCCTACGTCCTTGACGAGGTAGTTGTGCTTGGTGCAGGGCCGCGTGATGCCGGTAGTGTCGGCCTCCTGAAAGGCGTCATTGCCGATCAGATGCGTCGGCACCTGGCCCGTTAGACAGACGATCGGAACCGAGTCCATCAGTGCGTCGGTGAGACCGGTGACGGCGTTTGTTGCCCCCGGTCCGCTCGTCACCAGCACCACGCCGACACGCCCGGTCGAGCGCGCATAGCCCTCGGCGGCATGAACCGCGCCGCCCTCTTGGCGTACCAAGATATGCCGCAGCGAGTTCTGCTTGAACAACGCGTCGTAAATCGGCAGTACTGCGCCGCCTGGATAGCCGAAAACGACATCAACGCCCTGGTCCACCAGCGCCCGGATGACGATTTCTGCTCCGTTTAGCGGCTCGGCCGACATGACACCCTCCTCTCCGGCAACAAACCGCCGGATCATTCGCGCCGTCGCTGTTTTGCACCGCGGGACGGGGCGCGCACCCTAGTCAGCCCGACCTATCCGGTCAACACGCACTCATCGACAAAACGACGCGTGCAGGGCAGCAGACCTTCGCAAAAAGGCTCGTTCAGCTTCAAATCCGGCGTGGTTTGATGGCGAAACCAGGTCATCTGGCGCTTTGCGTACTGTCGGGTGGCGCGCTGAGCCGCCGCGATCGCGTCCGCCAGCGCAATCTCGCCGCGCAGATGACCCAAGAGTTCGGGCAATCCGACAGCCTTCATAGCCGGCAAATCGGGATCCAGATCTCGGGCAGCGAGCGCCTCTGCCTCGGCGAGCGCTCCCGCTGCTATCATCCGGACGAAACGGCTCTCGCACACGGCATAGAGTCTGTCCCGTGGGGGCGCTAGCAAGATCATGACGAAGCGGTATGGGGACGGCGGATGGGGTCGTCGTTGCCACATCACAAGCGGAACCCCGGTGGCGCGCACGACCTCATAGGCTCGCACCAGGCGCTGCCGATCGCCGGGAGCAAGACGCCCAGCGCCGCACGGGTCGAGCTGCCCCAGTCGCTCGCGGAACGCGGCGCCGCCGAGAACCAAATGAAGCTCGGCCGCCTCACTCCGAATTTCTTCCGGGATTTCTGGAACCGATGCGAGACCATGCTCGATCGCCCGGATGTAAAGACCGGTGCCGCCGACCACAATTGGCAGGCGTCCGGCGGCGATGACGGCGGCAATTTCGTCCAGCGCCAGACTACGCCAATGAGCGACGGAACCGCGCTCGCCGGCATCCAAGAAACCGTAAAGTCGGTGTGCGGCGCGTTGTTCGGCAGCGGCATCGGGACGCGCCGTCAGGACGCGGAGATCGCGGTAGACCTGCAGGCTGTCGGCGTTGATGATGGTGCCGCCGAATGTATCCGCCAACTCGAAGGCGAGCGCCGATTTGCCGCTTGCCGTCGGACCGGCGATGACGAGGACGGGCGGGGCACTGTGGCCGCTTGAAGAGGCCGGCTTGTGGCAGGCGCGTTTTCCGGAGTAGGACGCCGGCCTATGGAGATGGTGCTGACCCTGATCGCGGGGCGCTACGGCCGGGCGAAACTGCCTCGTCTCGCCTCGACGATCGCACAGGCTTTGGGGATCGAGGGCGGGCCGATCTGGCTTGCCGCCGGGGAGGCCTGCGATCTCGTCCTCGACGCGGCCGTCCAGGGGCAAGCCCCGGCGAAAGTCGAGCAAACGGCGCGCGCTCTGATCGCTGGCGCCGGGATCGATGTTCTCGTTCAGCCTGCGGCAGGACGGCGCAAACGGCTTCTCGTCGCCGATCTGGAGGCAACGATCATCGAGAACGAGATGATTGACGAGCTTGCCGAGCTCGTCGGGATTCGCCCACAGGTTGCAGCGATCACTCGACGCGCGATGAACGGCGAGATCGACTTCGCCGCTGCGCTCGAAGCCCGCGTTGCTCTGCTCCGGGGAATGGAGGCCCGCCGGCTCGAAGATGCAGTCGCGCGGATCCGGCTGACTTCGGGGGCGCGCGCGCTGGTCGCGACGATGCGCTGCGGCGGCGCTGCAACGGCGCTGGTCTCCGGCGGGTTCGCGACCTTCGCCGAACCGGTCGCAGCGGCGCTCGGCTTCGACCACGTGATCGCCAACCGGCTCGCGCTCGCGCGAGGTCGGATCACCGGTATCGTCCGCCCGATCGTAACCGGGGATACCAAGCGCGAAGCGCTTCGCGCATTGGCAGCTGAACTCGGCCTCGCGCCGGCCGAGACAATCGCCGTCGGTGACGGCGCCAACGACTTGCCTATGCTGGATGCCGCCGGCATGGGCATCGCTTTTCGGTCCAAGCCCAGAGTTGCGGAGGTCGCACGGTGGCGCCTCGACCATGCCGATCTGACGGGTCTGCTCTATGCTCAAGGATACCGAAAACAGGAAATCGTCGGGTAAGCGCTCACCCCTGGTCCAGTCGCAGGGCGACAAAGCGAAGATCGCCCTGACGCTCGACCAGTAGGAGAATCGATTTGCGCCCGGATTTTTTTGCTTCGTCGATCTTGCTGCTGACTTCGTCGGGGCTCTTCACCTCCTCTTGCGCGGCTTCCATGATCATGTCTCCGGGGCGCACGCCTTTGGCGGCCGCGGGACTGTCCTTGGCGACATCGACGACGACGACACCTTTCCCGTCCTCGGCAATGGAATACTTCTCCTTCAGCTCGGGAGTGACGTTCGACAGTGTCAGGCCGAGCGTTGTGACCACGCCGGTCGGCTCTCTGCCGCCCTTCCTGGACTGCTCCTGCGCATTCGCCTGCGGTTGATCGCTTTCCTCGAGCCGGCCGATCTTGACTTGGAGGGTGGTTTCGCCGCGTTTGCGCCAAATTGTGATCGGTACCGTCTTGTCGACCGGTGTTTCCGCGACAAGCCGAGGCAGCCGCCGCATATCCCCCACCGGCTTGCCGTCAAAGCTCACGACGACATCGCCGGCCTGGATGCCGGCCATGTGAGCGGGCCCGTTTTCATTAACGCTCGCAATCAGCGCCCCACGCGCCTTGTCGAGCCCGAGACTCTCGGCGATTTCGTCGGTGACGGCCTGGATACGTACCCCGAGCCAGCCGCGATGCACCGTGTGGTCGTTCTCCTGCTCGAGCTCGGCGACGACCATTTTGGCGAGAGCGGACGGAATTGCGAAGCCGATCCCGATCGAGCCGCCGGAGGGCGAGTAGATCGCCGTGTTGATGCCGATGACCTTGCCGTCAATGTTGAACATCGGCCCGCCTGAATTGCCGCGATTGATCGAGGCATCGGTCTGCAGGAAATCGTCATAGGGGCCCGAATTGATGTCCCGCTGGCGCGCCGAAAGAATCCCGGCGGTGACGCTGCCGCCCAGTCCGAACGGATTGCCGATCGCCAGCACCCAGTCGCCGACGCGCGCGGTGTCGCTATCGCCCCAGGTGGCAGCGCTCAGCGGCTTGTCGGTCTTGACCTTCAGCAACGCGATATCCGTTTTGGCGTCGCGTCCGACGAGTTCGGCTTTCAAATTCGTGTCGTCGTGCAAAATAACGGTGATTTCGTCGGCATCGGCGATCACATGGTTGTTGGTGACGACATAGCCCGCCGGATCGATGATGAAGCCCGAACCGAGCGAGGTGGCCTTGCGCGGCTGCGTCTCGGGGCGCCCGCCGCCCTTGGGCAGGCGGCGGTCGAAGAAGTCGCGAAAAAACTCTTCGAAAGGCGATCCCGGCGGAAATTGCGGGATCTCGGGGCCGGCATGCTCGCGACCTCGCTCGGACTTCATGGTCTGCGTCGTCGAGATGTTGACCACCGAAGGGAGAAGCTTTTCAGCAAGCTCCGCGAAGCTATCGGGCGCCGGCCGGGCAGCCGCCGATCCCGAGGAGAGAGCCGCTGCGGCGACGATCAGCAAGGGCGCGAGCGCCCGAACGGCGCCGCGGGCCAAATTTGACGGATGGGACGACACTGGAAGCAACTCCTCGCGGCAACGCCGCATGATCTTTTCGACCGATCGATCTGGGCCGTTTTAGGCTAGCACAAAGATTATGGGAGAAGCGGGCCATCGGCAATCGCCGCAACGCCGATGTGGGCCCGTGTCAGCGGCGCACCACCCAGACGAGGATGACACCGAGGCAGGCGGCAGCGAGCCCGGCCAACCGCAGTGCCTGCGGGGGAACCAGAAGAGCCCGCGCCGCCACCCGCTTCATGGCCTCCGGGAACAGCGCGTAGAGCGCGCCCTCGATCACCAGAACGAGGGCCAGCGCCGTCCACAAATCCCTCATCGGCCAAAGTGCGAGCCGCAGGCCATTACGGCGAGTTGGCCCTCGCTGCCGGGGTCGCCTCCCCGCCGGCCGCCGCTTTCGGCTTCTCAAAGAAGCGGAAAAAGCCGCTGCCGGGAGTAAGCACAAACGATGTGCTGCGGCCGTTGAGCGCGTCGCGATAGGCCTGCATCGAGCGATAGAAAGCGAAGAACTCCTTGTCCTGCCCGAAAGCAGCGGCGTAGATCCGGATGCTTTCGGCATCGCCGTCGCCGCGCACTTTCTGGGCGCTCCGCTGCGCCTCGGCGAGGATGACCGTTCGTTCCCGGTCCGCGTTCGCGCGAACGGTCTGCGCCGCCTCGGCGCCCTCGCCTCGGTATTGAGCGGCCTGCTGCTGGCGCTCCGACACCATACGGGCATAAATCGCCTGACTGTTTTCCTCCGGCAGATCGGCGCGCCGGATCCGGACATCGACGACTTCGATGCCGAAGGATTTTCCCTGCTCGCTGACCTCGTCCCGGATCTGCCCCATGATCGCTGAGCGATCATGGGAGAGCAGGGCGGACAAGGTCACATTGCCGAGCACCCGCCTGAGGCTGCCATTGACCATGGCACTCAGCCGGGCACGCACCGCAGCCTCGCTATTGACAGTCTGGTAAAACAGCAAGGGATTGGTGATGCGATATCGCGTGTAAGTGTCGACGACGAGGCGCTTCTGATCCGAGACGATGACTTCTTCGGGCGGAGGCTCATAGTCGAGCAGGCGGTTGTCGTAGCGCCTCACGTCTTCGAGAAACGGCCGCTTGGTCCACAGGCCCGGTGTGCGGATGACCCGTCGGGGTTGCCCGAACTGCAGCACCAGAGCCTGCTGGGTCTGGTCGACGATGAACAGCGCGTTCGTCAAGGCGAGGCCCGCGACCACGAGGACGACGACGAGGACAATGAGAAGGCGACGGTCCACGCTCACCTCATCACTGGCGGCCGCGCAGGGGTGGTACGGCGGGAGCTGCCGGCGACTGCCCTGGGCCGACGGTCGGCGCCGGTGCTCCCGCGGCGCCTCCGTGAGACGAAGGACCTCCGGCCGAGTTGGCGCCGCCGAGAGCCGGTAACGGCAGAAACGGGAGGACGCCGGTCCCGCCTTCGGCGGAGCGATCGATGATCACTTTGTTGCTGCTCTTGAGGACCTCTTCCATGGTTTCAAGATAGAGCCGTTCGAGAGTGACGTCCTGCGCCGCTTTGAACGCGCTATAAACGGAGTTGAAGCGATCGGCATCGCCCTGAGAGCGGGCGACTATCTCCTGAAGATAGGCTTGCGCCTCCTGTTTAATCCGCACGGCGTCGCCACGCGCCCGGGGAATGATGTCATTGCGGTATGCCTCGGCCTCGTTGCGCAGCCGCTCGCGATCGGCGAGCGCGCGCTGGACGTCTCGGAAGGCGTCGATGACCGGACCCGGCGGATCGACCTTCAGCAACTGTAGCTGAGTCACTTCGATCCCCGATCCGTAGGCGTTGAGAATCCCCTGCAGCAGGCTGTGCGTATCGGTCTCGATTTTGCCGCGTCCCTCGGCCAGCGCCTGAGCGATCGGGGTCTCGCCGATCACCTCGCGCATTGCGCTCTCGGCAGCCGATTTGACCGTCTCGTCTGGCCTCCGGATGTTGAAAAGATAGGACTTAGCGTCCTTTATTACCCAGAAGACGGCGAAATTGATATCGACGATGTTCTCGTCACCGGTCAGCATCAAGGCTTCTTCCGGCACTTGGCGCGTCACCGCCCCGCGAATCGCCGGCCCTTCAGCGTTGCGGTAGCCAATTTCGGTCCTCATGACGCGAGTCACGCTCGGCGTCAGCACCTTCTCGATCGGGCCCGGCAGATGGTAGTTGAGGCCGGGCCCGGTTGTCCGATTGTAGGCGCCAAATCGCAGGACGACACCCAACTGGTCGGGGTCGATCGTATAGATGCCGCTCGCCACCCAGATGGCGACGATGGCGGCTACACCGATGCCGATCCAGCGCCGGTTGCCGAAGCGGCCTGGTGGCAACACCCGCCGGAAGCGATCCTGGCCGCGGCGCAGCAGCTCTTCGAAATCGGGCGGCTGCGGCCCGCGCCGACCTGGGCCGCCGCCATTGCCACGGTCGCCGCCCCACGGTCCGCCGCCGCGCGGACCGGTGCCCCACGGGCCACCGCCCTGACTTTGCCAGAACATCGACCTCGAAACCTTTCCGCGGGCTCACATCCGCGCCGCGCACGCAATGGCTACGGTCGCCCGGACTTCCGGCGCGCCGGCGCCCGTCCGATAGAGGGCGCGCGAGCGAGTGTTGTCAAGTGGCGCCGCCCGCCCCAAATCCCGCGTATCCAGCGGCGCCGACGCTTCGGTCGACGACGAGTGGCTGTCAACGACCGTATTGGCGCGCGGTCCGGGTAGGAGAACGAAATGGCCGCCGTCACCGAGCGACAGGTTCTCGATGCGCTGAGGCGGATTGTCGATCCCGAAAAAGACGCCGACATCGTCTCGCTGGGCATGGTGTCGGGCGTCGTTGTGCGCGACGGCAACGTCGCCTTCGCGATCGAGGTCGAGCCTGAACGCGGGCCGCGGCTCGAGCCGCTGCGCAAAGCTGCGGAAAAGGCGGTCGAGTCGCTCCCCGATGTGCTGTCGGTGACTGCGGTGCTGACCGCTCAGGCTGTGGCGCGCGGCCGCAACGCGCCGCACCCGGCGGCGGGTGGCCGGACCCAGCGCGGCCTCGTTCCAGGGGTGAACGCGATCGTCGCAGTCGCCTCCGGCAAGGGCGGCGTCGGCAAGTCGACGGTCGCCGCCAACCTGGCATTGGCGCTCAAAGCAAACGGGCTCTCCGTAGGCGTGCTCGACGCGGACATCTACGGCCCCTCGATGCCGCGGATGCTCGGCATCTCCGGCCAACGGCCCCACTCGCGCGACGGCAAGGTCTTGTCCCCGATCGAGAGGTACGGTCTGCGCTGCATGTCGATCGGGTTCCTCGTGCCCGAGGACACACCGATGATCTGGCGCGGGCCGATGGTGATGAGCGCCTTGCAGCAGATGCTGCGCGAGGTCGAGTGGGGCGAGCTCGACATCATGATCGTCGACTTGCCACCCGGGACCGGCGACGCGCAGCTGACGATGGCCCAGCAGGTGCCGCTCGCCGGTGCGGTCATCGTCTCGACCCCGCAGGACATCGCCCTGCTCGATGCTCGCAAGGGGCTCAACATGTTCACGAAGGTCGACGTGCCGGTACTCGGCATCGTCGAGAATATGAGCTATTTCCTGTGCCCGCATTGCGGCGGCCGAAGCGAGATCTTTTCGCATGGCGGTGCGCGTCGCGAGGCCGAACGGCTCGGCGTCGAGTTTCTCGGCGAGGTGCCGCTCGATCTGAAGATCCGCGAGACCTCCGACGGCGGAACGCCAATTACCATCGCCGAGCCCGGCAACCCACACGCCCTCGTCTTCCGCCAGATGGCCGCGCGGGTTTGGGAGAAGGTTGCTGGCGAGGGCCAGCGCCGCGCCGCGCCGCGTATCGTCATCGAATAGACGGCGCCGCGCCTGCTCCGCTCGCGCGTGTCGACATGACACACTGTTTGGCCATTGTGTTAATCATTGCAAAACAGCACTTTAGTATTTGTTATAGTAACATGGATATCCATAAGTGCACCCTTTATCGCGAAAATCGTCCCGAGGACGGATAAGGGTTGAGACGGCACGTCGGTGGAGACTTTCACCCGTTCGGGTGCGCTGAGCATCTCGACGGTACCCCGCGCGGCGACTGCGCCCATTTAGTCGTCGATCCGCGCGGGCCTAGGCGGGTATCGACTAACCCGCCTCAACCCTGATCGACGGCAACCATCCGACTTCTCTTGGCGGCGAGGCTATGTGGCCGACCCAAATTTTTCCCAAACAAATGCCAATTCGGCCCTTCAACTCGCTCCCTTTGAGTGGGTTCCAGGTCTGGGCGGACGCGCATCTGACGTTGTTGCGATGGGTATAGGAATATAGATGCGAGTTGATGGCCGGACCGGTCGGGAGCAACTGCATGGACGTGCTGGGTTCAGCCGACATTCTTCTGTTCGAAGGCTTTCGCCTCGACCGCCGGGGCGGCGTCTTGTATCGATTGGATCGCGGGGCCTCGGGCATGCCGGTTGCGCTCGGCGCGCGAACAGTTGCTTTGCTCGGCCTGTTGGCTGGACGGCAAGGCGAGCTGGTCTCGAAAGACGAGATTATAAAGGCCGTGTGGCTCGGACGGGCGGTCGAAGAAGCCAACTTGAACGTGCAGGTTTCAAAGCTCCGCCAAATACTCGATCAGAACCGGGCGGAGGGCAGCTGCATCCAGACCCTTCCCGGACGCGGCTATTGCTTCGTAGCACCGGTGATTCGTATGGACGGTGACGGTGATGGGCAGCCGGCCTCTCCAATAATTCCAGAGGTTGGCTCCGGCCTGCAGCAACGTCTGTCAATCGTCGTCCTGCCCTTCGAAAACCTCAGCCGCGATCAGGGCGAGCAATATTTTGCTGACGGGATCACCGAGGATTTGACAACCAATCTGTCGCGGTTCACGAACATGTTGGTGATTTCGCGTAATACCGCGTTTACTTATCGGGACAAGCCGCTCGACACGAGGCAAATCGGTCACGAATTGGGTGTACGGTATGTGCTGGAAGGCAGCGTTCGCCGCTCGGACAAACGTGTGCGCGTCAATGCCCAGTTGATAGACGCCGAAGCGGATGCGCATCTTTGGGCGGAAATGTTCGACCGTGATTTCTCGGATTTGTTCGAGTTGCAAGACGAGGTGACCACTGCCATCGTCGGCGCCATCGAGCCGGAGCTACTCAAATCCGAACGTGATCGCCTCGCCCGCCGACCGGCCGCAAGAGAAGACGCCTACGAATTCTATCAGCGCGGGTTGTGGCACTTCTACCGCTACACCAAAGAGGACAGCGTCGAAGCACAGGGCTTATTTCGGCGCGCGTTGACGATCGACGCGGAATATCCGCAGCCCGTCGCGCAATTGGCCATCACACTTTGCAACGCCGCCTATCTGGGCTGGGTAGATAACGACCAACTCAATTACGTCGAGGCTTACGAACTAGCCCAACGAGCGGTTAGTCTCGATGCCCGCTATCCGGCAGCCCATTTCGCACTCGGCCTCGTCTGCATGTGGACGCATCGCTCCGATCGCGCGAGGTCGTCGTTCAACGAAGCGACCAAGCTCAACCCCAGCTATGCCGCTGCCCATGTTCTTCTTGGGCAGATGCACCTCTACGGTGGCCATCCGGAGGAGGCGATCACGCTTGCCGAAAAGGGCATTCGCCTCAGCCCCAAGGATCCTCGCGTGTTTATCTGGCTGGCTGCGCTCGCGGGCGCGCACTACCGACTAGGACACTATCCCCAAGCGATTGAGGCCGGGCGACGGTCGTGGACGCTCAATCGGAATTGGCCGGCCGGCCTGCGCTATGTCGTCGCCGGCTTGGCCCAGCTCGGTCAATTCGAGGAGGCCGAGGCCGCGCTCGAGGAGCTGCGGCTCCTTAACCCGAAGCTTGTCTTCGTAGAGGGCAACCTGCGTCGGCTGTACAACGACCAGGTCGCGGTCGATCACATCCTGGATGGTCTGCGCTTGGCCGGCTTTGATTGAAGCGAATGCCTGAGTGCGCTCGGGATGTGGCCGGTACGTCCCCGCCACCAGCTCGAATGGGTCTTTCCGTGCGCTTTTAGCGTTTTTTCAATTGACATTGTCGTGCAAAATTGCTAAATCCTTACGTCATGACAGACACTCGCTAACCGGGACTTGCGCTTTAGGCCACGGTCTCATTCTGAGTACGGCTCGGCGACCGACCAAGAGCCCCGCTAATGCGGATGGATAAGTCTTGTTCGCGAACACTTGGCGAATGTGAAACCTACTCTCACGGACCAGAGGAACATGGCGAAAATCAATGTTGAGATCCTCGGTCGTCACCTGGGAACAGCGATGTCGAGCGAGGAGAGGAGCTATCAAGCCTTCACGGTTTACGCATTCCACCCGGCGCATGGAGTGATGCTCCCGGAACTCTGTGATCTCGTTATCGATTGTGCGCATGGCTGGGTGATCCCTATTCGTGGCGATGGCGGTGGGGAAGCTGTCGACCCGTCAGTCGGCGGATCCGACGGCGTCTCCGTCATCGATCTGGTAGATCTCTTGCACACCATCCCCCGCAAGTAGATTAACCGCAAGTTGGCACCCTCCTGTTCTTTCCCGGGAGGCACTTCTCGCGAGTTGCGTGAAGCGAACGGGTTGCTGGCGACGCGCCGACCGGCAAGCCTGCGCCCCCGCGATGGTCACTCCAGCGGGCGGCCGAGCACCGTCATCAACTCGCGCCACTCGCGCCGCGCCAGACCGCTCGCCTCCGGCGCCACCGGCTCGCCGGCGAGCAGGCGGCGGATCACGGCGAGCCCGGTCGCGGAAATGGTTGCCGCGTTCATCCGGTACTCAAGAAACGCTGCATGGGTCATCGGCACCCACCGCTCCAGCGTGGCCAGCATCGCCTCGGCATAGGCCCGGATCTCGTATTGGGCATGGGGATCGGCGCGCAATGACAGGAAATGCATCAGATTGTGCAGGTCGGTCTTCCAATACCACTGGGTATAGAAGCCGAGCGACAGGTTGATGCGGGCGAGTTCACGGGCGAGGCTGGGGCGAGTCGGGTCGATCGGCGCCCCCGACGCGTCCTCGTTGAGGAGTTCTGCATAGCCGGCATAGGCTTGTTCGGCGTCCGTGCGCAAGAGGTCGAGGACCCGCCGTGCCTCGGCGCCATCGAGCACTTGCTCGCGTCCCTGCCGGTTTGTCGTGGTCTGCGCCGCCAGGTTCTCGGGGGCCGGAATGTAGAATTCGTTGTCTAGGATCGAGTATCGTGCCGAGTACTCGTTGACGTTGGCCGTGCGATGCCGGATCCATTGCCTCGCGACAAAGATCGGTAATTTGACGTGGTACTTGATCTCGCACATCTCGAATGGTGTCGTGTGGTGGTGACGCATCAGATAATTGATGAGCCCCTGGTCCTCGCTGACTTTGCGGGTGCCGCTCCCATAGGAGACGCGAGCAGCCTGCACCACCGCCGCATCGTCGCCCATATAGTCGATGACCCGAATGAAGCCGTGATCGAGCACCGGCAGCGGTTGGTAGAGGATCTCCTCCAGGGCCGGCACTGTGGCCCGCCGGGTCGGCTGGGTCTCGCCGCGCCGGACCGCGATCTCGTGCTGCTGTCCCGGGGTTAGCTGCATCGCCTACTCCTTGCTCGGAGACGGCCAGCCTGCGGGATTGCCTCGGATCGCCTGCCGCCCTATATCTCCATTGTCGGGCAACCGACTATGGCGATAAACGGCTTGTGAAATAAGCGTTGCGGACCCGGGGGCAGTACCCGGCGCCTCCACCAAATCTCCGCGGGCCTCGGTGCCGGCGATTCGAGGGGGCGAACTAGGCTCGACGCGCGTGGTAAAGGCAAGATCCGTCGCCCGGCATGATACCGCCGTTATCGGGTCATAATCTAGCTGCGAACGACAACTTCGCATCAGAGGCGCTCGCGGCCTAACCCCTAGCGGGGTAAAAGCCTAGAGCAATTCGCGGTTCGAGGGGCACCGGGCAACAGAAGCCCCTCACTCGCCCGCGCTTTGCCCCGCCCTGCGAAGAAGCGAGCCGCCGGATATGGCCCAGGATCTTTTCGACTACCCCAAGATGGTCGAGACCGCGTTGCGCGGTGTCGTGCGCGAAGCGCTGGAGCGGACGGAGCGGGAGGGTCTGCGCGGCGCTCACCACTTTTACGTGAGCTTTCGCACCGGCGCCCCCGGGGTAACGATCCCGGACTACCTATTGACCAAATACCCCGAAGAGATGACGATCGTTCTCCAAAATCAATTCTGGGGGCTCGAAGTCCGGGAACGGGATTTTTCCGTTACTTTGAGCTTTCAAAACCGGCCGGAGCAATTGACCATCCCCTTTGCCGCGGTGGCGGGCTTTGCCGACCCCTCGGTCAATTTCGCCCTTCGGTTCGAAGTCCCGGCGGCGACATCGCCGGACACGCTCGCGCTGCCCGCGAAGACTTCCGCCCCGGAGCCGTCTCCGTCTCCCCGGCCCGCCGCCGAAATCGTGACCCTCGACAAGTTCCGAAAGAGGTGATGCTCGCTCTCGGGAGGCTGAAATGAGTTCGTTCGAAGAATACGCCAACAAGTACAAGTCGGCGCGAATGGAACGCCGCACCGGTATTCTCCAGGTGACCTTGCACACCGAGGACCAGTCGCTGCGCTGGGGTTTTCTGCCGCACGGCGAGTTGCCCGAGGCCTTCCATGACATCGGCTCCGATCGCGAGAACCGCATTGTCATCCTGACCGGGACCGGCGAAGAGTTCTCCGGGCCGCGGGCAACGCCCGGCATCTCCTCCTTTCCGGCCCGTCCGAATTTTGTTGACCCCCTATCTCTGGCTCGCCAACGTCAACAGCACGATCTTGACGCCGATAGAACGAGTACCCCAAGTCATTTCGGATGTCGGTGCCTTTCAATTGTTGGGACACCTCAACGCGGTACCGTTTCCGGGCACGATCGAGATCCACGGTGGACCGTTCAGCCTGCTCGGCGGTGCGATCCACCTACCGGTCGGCACCGACATTACCACCCGCAACGTGTTATTTAATGGCGGCAACGCCGGGCTGATCGCCGACGCGGGGGCCGTCACGGGATGGCCGGACATCCAATGACGCTTGCTGCGCGCTACGTCAAATATCTGCGTATAGTCCTTGTAATCGAGTTTATCTTTGCTTTGCCTAACGCGGCAAAGGCGGAAGACCTTAATCCGCTTCGTCCGGTAGACACCTCCAGTCCGAGAGCGGCGCTACAAGGCTTCATTGGGACGATGGACGATATGTATCGCAATTTAAAGGATATCTTGCAGGAGTATTCGGCATCGCAAAGGCTATACCACACCCCCGAGGAACGACGCAGACTGGTTGAGGCGTTTTCCAAACCAGCAAAGGCGATAAAGGTTTTAGACCTGTCCGACATCCCCCCGGTACTCCAGGATACCGTCGCGCCCGAAAGGGTGCTCCAGTTGAAGGAAATACTCGATCGGGTCGAGATCCCTTCCCTCGAGAGCATCCCGGCTCAAGATGCGATGTCACGAGCTTCAGCCAAGCGTTGGCGCCTGCCGGGAACGGAAATCGATATTGCGCTTATCGAGAACGGGCCACGCTCGGGAGAATATCTCGTTACTGCCGAGACCGTGGATCGGCTCCCCGGATTCTATGACCGCGTCCGCAAGCTGCCCTACAAGCCGGGGCCGGCAGCCGAACTGAGCGAGGTTTACCATCGAATGAGCTCGGGGGGCGCTGCCACCATCTACGAGGCTTATTTGAGCTCGCCGGTCGGGCTGCAGCGCATTGTACCAGTGCGCTGGATGCTCAATCTTCCTGCCTGGGCCAAGGCCCGGATCGCCGGCGCTGCATCGTGGCAATGGTTCGGTCTTATCATCGGACTCACCGTCTGCGTGGGATTCGTCTATGGAATTTTTCGCCTCGCCCGACGTCTCGGCAGAGACAGGCCTGAAGATGCAGGTCCCGGTTGGCATGCTCTGCTGACCCCGCTGGCCATTATCCTGATATCCGCTGTCCCGGTGCCATTGCTCTGCACAATTTTCCGGATCGGCGGAACCCCGCGCATTCTCATCACCTTTATCCAAACCGGCACGCTCTACCTCAGCGCCGCCTGGCTTTCCGTAGTCGCTGCCAGCCTTTTCGCCGAAGCTATCGTTGAATCGGAGCAGCTGCGACCTCGCAGCTTGGATGGCCAACTGATCAGGCTCGGCATGCGGTTCGCCGGCCTCGCGATCGCCGTCGGGCTGCTGATTCAAGGATCTTACGAGCTGGGCTTCCCGACCTATTCGGTGCTTGCCGGGCTGGGCGTCGGCGGTTTGGCAGTGGCGCTGGCGGCTCGGGACAGCCTCGCCAACCTGCTCGGCTCGATGCTGATCATGATCGAGAAGCCGTTTCGCGTCGGCCATTACGTCAAGGTGTCGGGCGGCGAAGGTACGGTCGAGGATGTCGGCTTTCGCAGCACCCGCATCCGCACATTGGATAACTCGCTGATATCGATCCCGAACAATTCCGTGGTCAATGCGACGGTTGAAAACCTCAGCCTGCGGGTGATGCGCCGCCAGCGCTTTTTCATCCAGGTCACTTATGATACCCCTCGCGAAAAACTCGAGGAGCTGGCGGCTGAAATCAAACAGCTGATCACAGATCACCCGCTCACGAACAAGAAGAGTTTTCATGTCCGCTTCAACGATTTCGGCGAAAGCAGTCTGAATATTTTGGTATATTTCTATCTCGAAGTAGCAGATTTAGCCGCCGAATTAGAGGCCCGAGAGGAAATTCTGTTACGAATCATGGATCTCGTGCAACAATTGGGCATTGATTTTGCCTTCCCTACGCGCACGCTGGTGATCGAGACCCCTCCCGAACCGGATGCGGGCCTATCGCGCGCCTCTCTTAGCGCGGTGCTCGGCCGGCACCGACCGGCATAGCCCACGTTAGGCCGAAGGGCTCGGCGACGCGGGTACCCGCCGCCCGCGCGACATCAGGGCCGATTACCGAGGTTCTGCCAAAAATGCATCGTCGAAGGGCGCTGGGGTGAGTTATCTGCCTCGATATGAACGCTGGGCTCGGATTGACCTGGACGGCGGCCGGCGCGACATTGCGAGCCGCGAATGCCGCGGCTCGGGACACTGAGGGAGCTTGCCAATGGATGATGTCGCCGAGCAGCGGGCGGCGGCGGTTCCGCGCGCCACGACGCGGCGGTCGCGGCGCATTTCGGTCATCTGGGTGATCCCGCTGGTCGCCGTCGCAATCGGCGCTTGGCTCGCCTGGGACACATGGTCGAAGGAAGGGCCGACGATCAAGATCTCCTTCGACAGCGGCGAAGGGCCTGCAGGCGGGGCAATCGCAACTCAAGTTCAAGGACATCGTCTTCGGCAAGGTCTCGAGCCTAGAACTTGCTCCCGACCATACGCATGTCATCGTGTCCGTGGCCACAACTCGCGAGGCCAAGCCCCTCCTGACCGAGAAGACGATCTTCTGGGTGGTAAAGCCGCGCCTCTTCGCCGGCAATGTCTCGGGTCTCGAGACGCTCCTCTCCGGCACCTACATCGGCATGTTGCCCGGGCAAGAAGGCAAGGAGCAGCGGGAATTTGTCGGCCGCGAGGACCCGCCGATCCTGCAGGCCAACGTCCCGGGGCATACCTTCCTACTAAAGGCCAAACGATTGGGCTCGATCTCGCTCGGCTCGCCGGTGTTCTATCGCGACCTCAACGTCGGCGAGGTGCTCGGCTGGGACATCGCCGACATGGCCGAATATGTGACGATCCGCGCTTTTGTCCGAGCGCCGTACGATGGCTATGTGCGGGACCAGAACCAGGTTCTGGAATGCTTCAGGGGTTTCGATCAAGCTCGGTGGCACCGGGGTCGAAGTGCAGCTCGAGTCCCTGAAGGCGCTGCTGCTCGGCGGCATCGCGTTCGAGACGCCGACTGCGGAGATCCGCGCGGCTGCCGCGCCGGAGAACCACGTCTTTCCGCTGTTCGCCGATCGCGATGCGGCGAACAATGCTTCGTATACCCGCAAAATCCCGGTGATTTCCTACTTCCCCGGCTCGGTGAAGGGGCTGGCGCCCGGTTCCGAGGTTACGATGCACGGCCTTCAGGTCGGGTACGTCACCGAGGTACGGCTCGAATACGACCGCGCTAAGGACATGGTCGTCGCGCCCGTTCGCTACGAGATCGAACCCGAACGGATCGTCGGCGTGGGACAGCGGGTGTTCAAGACCGACCAGGAGTCGGTGGAAGCGGTCTTGAACAAAGGACTGCGAGCGAGCCTGCAGAGCGCCAGCTTGATCACCGGGCAGCAGGTGATCGCGCTCGACTTCGTCCATGACGCGCCGCCGGCGCAGGTAACGATGGAAGGCGAGGACTTTGTGCTGCCGACCGTGGAAGGCGGCGGGTTCGCCGGATTGGCATCCTCCGCGACCGAGCTGCTCAACAAAGTGAACTCGATGCCGTTCGACCAGATCGGCGCAAACCTCAACGGGATCCTGAAGTCGGTCAACGATGCGGCCCAGGGTCCGCAGCTCAAGAAGGCGCTGACCGATCTCTCTGCGATGATCGCATCGGCCCAGGGCATGATCCAGCGCCTCGACACCAAGCAACTGCCGGAAATAACCGCCGGGCTGCAGAAGGCCCTAGCGAGCGCCAACAAGCTCGTCCTGTCGCTCGACAGCGGCTATGGCGATAACACCAAGTTCAACCGCGACCTCGATCGGCTGATGGTGCAGGCCAATGACGCGGTCCGCTCGATCCGGGCTCTCGCCGATCTGTTGGCACGCCATCCCGAGGCATTGCTCAAGGGCCGGCCCGAAGGACCGCTCGAATGAGGATTGGATGGCTGGTCGCTGTGGGATGGGCAGCCGCCCTCGGCGCTTGCTCGTCGCCCAGCCCGGCCCTCTACACGATCGCGCCTGTGTCCGGTGCGGTGCAGAGCGGCGGACCCAAGGTCGTCGCCCTTCAGCAGATCAGCCTTGCGCGCTACCTGGAGCGCTCGCAGATCGTCCGCTCGTCGGAAAACTACCGCCTCGACGTGATGTCGAACGACTGGTGGGGCGAGCCGCTCGGGGCGATGTTGAGCCGGGTGCTGATCGAGGAATTGGGCCAGCGCTTGCCGCAGAGCGTGGTCATCGGTGAGAGCGGCGCCGTGACGGTATCGCCGGACGCGACGATCGAGGTCAACATGCAGCGGCTCGACGAGGATGCAGCCGGCAACCTCGTTCTGCAGGCTCAGGCCAGCGTCAGCTTTAAGAGCCGAAGGGGGGGCCGGCGCTGCGCAGCTTCCGCTTTGTGGTGACGCCGCCCGCGCCGGACGTTCCGGGTGAGGTCAACGCGATCAGCACCGCCGTCGGCCAGCTTGCCGACGGCTTGGCGTCGATGCTGCTGGGACGATGATGCGATCCGCCGCGGATCGGCCCGCGACGCAGCCCCAACTGCGAGAATGTCCCGGCTGCGGGCTGCTGCAGGCTGTTCCGCCCCTCTTGCCAGACATGACGGCGCAATGCGTGCGTTGTCCGACGACCCTGCGCCGCACCAGCGCCCATCGCCTCGACCACATAATCGCCCTCGTCACAGCCGCGTTTGTGCTGCTGGTGATCATGTGCTCGACGCCGTTGATGAGCGTTGAAACCGCCGGCATCAAGCGCACGGCGGACCTGTTCTCGGGGCCGGACGAGCTGGTTCGCCAAAACATGGCGGCGCTCGGTGCGGTGGTCGTGTTCGTTACCGTATTGGCGCCGCTCGCCCGGCTGAGCGGCACGCTTTATGTGCTGACCCGATTGCGCGAAGGGAGGCCGCCGCGCCATCTGCGCCGTGTCTTTGCGCTCGCCGAGCGGCTGCGTCCGTGGTCGATGATCGAGGTCTTCGTCTTCGGCGTGTTCGTCGCCTATGTAAAGCTCAGCGATCTGGTGACGATCGGGCTCATGACCGGCGTCTACGCTCTGTTGGCCCTGATGTTCGTTCTCGTCTGGGTGGATTCTGCACTCGACCGCGAGCCGGTGTGGGAGAGGCTAGACCGGCGCGATCTGTCCCGCGGCCCGCGTGCCTTGGCGGAGGCCATCGGATGCGAGACTTGCGGCTTGGTCAGCGCGCCGCGAGAGGACGACCCGCGCTGTCCGCGTTGCGAGAGCAAACTCCACGAACGCAAGCCCAACAGCGTGGCGCGGACCTGGGCCTTGGTCATTGCCGCCGCCATTCTTTACATCCCGGCAAACTATTACCCGGTGCTGTCTGTGGTGCAGCTTGGCGCCGGACAGCCGAGCACGATCCTCGGCGGCGTCGAGGAGCTGTTGAGGGCCCGCCAATATCCGCTCGCGGCATTGGTGTTCTTCGCCAGCATTGCGGTGCCGATGCTGAAGCTTTTCGGGCTCTCGATCATGCTGATCTCGATCCAGACCGGCAGCGCCGGACGGCTGCGCGACCGCACCCGGCTCTATCATATCGTACGCTTTATCGGCCGCTGGTCGATGATCGACATCTTTATGGAGTCGCTGCTCGGGGCACTCGTCGCGTTCGGCTCGGTAATCACGATCGAGCCCGGGGTCGGCGCGCTGGCCTTCTGCGCCGTCGTGATCCTGACCATGTTTGCCGCGGAAACCTTCGACCCGCGGCTGATGTGGGATGCCGCGGCCGAACGCCCGCCGGCGGAGGGCGCCCCAGCGATCGGTTGATAGTGCTCGCGATCTTCAGAACGGAATTCGACGCTAGAGCGGCAACTTCCCTCCCCCATGACCCCATGATGGGGGAGGGCCAGGGTGAGGGTGATGCCGCCGCATCGTAGGGCGGATCTTGATCCGCCATTGTTGGAAGTTGGCGGGTCGGGACCCGCCCTACGATCGCTGCATCAGTCCGGAAGCCCGGCGTTGCGTAGGCGAGCCAGATAAGCATTCATCAGCTTCGGATCAAAAATCGGCGCCCGCCGGCGAAGGGCTGAGATTGTTAATTCGGGCTCCAGCTGCAGTAGATGCGCCATCGTATCATGCGCCTCGTCCACTCGACCGAGCCCGACCAAGCATGCAGCATGGAAACGAAGAGCCGGCGCAAAGGATGGCCGCTCCATCAGGGCGCGGGAGGTCCATTTGATCGCCTCGTCGAAGCATCCGGCCATCAGATAGGTGCACCCTAGGGCCGACATCGTAAAGATTGCTTCCGGATCGAATGGGCTGAGCCGGAGTGCTTGCAATAGCGACGTGGTCGCTTCTTCGAGCCGCCCGGCCGTTCCCAGCGCCCAGCCGCGCAGGGTGAGCGCCTGCGGGCAGTTGGCGTTCAAGGCGAGCGACCTCTCGTATAACTCGAGGGCGCCCTCGAGATCGACGCGCAGCTGCCACATCGTGAAACCCACCATCCACTGGACTGTTGGGTCGTCCGCGCCATCCTGGAGCGCCTCCCGGCCAAGCCCGATGGCGGTTGCCTTTTCTTCTTCCGGTGCGACCGCCCAGCCCTGAGGATTGCGCCAAGCATAGCAGCGGGCGGCGAGCGCCTTCGCCAGAGCAAAGTGCGGGTCGATCGCGACTGCGCGATCGAGAAGGACCGTCGCTTCGTCCACGCCTTCCCGCGTCAGCGTGTAAAAATGCGGTAGCGCTCGCAGGTACCAATCGTAGGCGTCCAGCCTCTCGGTTGGCTTGCGGCGGGCCCGGTCGATTTCGGCCTGGCGTAGGGAAGGCTCGATGGCCGCGACGACGCTCGCGGCCACTTTGCCTTGAAGATCGAAGACGTCCGAGAGCTCGCCATCAAATCTGTCGGCCCAAATGTGCATGCCGGTCTCCGTCTGAATGAGCTGGCCGGTAATGCGCACTCGGTCTCCCGCCTTGCGCACGCTGCCCTCGAGCACGTAGCGGACCCCGAGCTCGCTGGCGACCAGCTTCACGTCGACCGCTCCGTCCTTGTACGTGAAGCTGGAGTTCCGGGCGATGACAAAGAACCACTTCACCCGCGAAAGCGCCGTGGTGATGTCCTCCACCATGCCGTCTGCGAAGTACTCCTGCTCCGGGTCTCCGCGCATATTGGCGAATGGAAGAACCGCGATCGACGGCTTGTCCGGAAGCGGCAAAACTGGCGCCTCCGTCGCCGCTTCACTACCGGGCTGAACCCTGTAGACCCGCACCGGCCAGGCAATGTTCTTGAGCTGTTGCTCGCCCGTATCCTCAAAGTTGGCGTCAAGCTTGCCGCGCGCGTCCTCCTCGACGCGGCCAGAGACGCAGATGCCGCCGGGCTCCGCAATGCCTTCCAGGCGCGCCGCCACATTCACGCCGTCGCCATAGATATCGCCGTCATCGATGATGATGTCGCCAACATTGATGCCGATGCGAAACTCGATCCGCTTCTCTGGCCGGATCCCGGCGTTGCGCTTGGCCATGCCGCGCTGGATATCGATAGCACCAGTGCACTGCATTAACAACGCTCGCGAACTCCACCAGCATGCCGTCGCCGGTGGTCTTCACGATCCGTCCCCGATGTTCGTTGATTTTCGGATCGACGAGGTCCCGCCGATGCGTCTTTAATCGGCCGAGTGTGCCTTCCTCATCGGTGCCCATCAGGCGACTATAGCCAGCGACATCGGCGGCCAGAATGGCTGTAAGGCGTCGCTCTACCCGCTCACCAACCACGGCTCACCTCCACGATGGGTCACAGACGGCGCATGCTTTACCTAACCACTTTCGAGCCTGCGCAAGAAGCAATCACTGCTGTCGGATCTGGGAGCCGCGCGATGCCTGGTCTTAAGCACGCGCGGTTCTTCCAGCGTGTGCGTGGCGGATCGCCCAGAGGGTAAGCATCGCCCCGATGATCGCCGGCAGGCTGACAGCCGGAAAATCGCGGAGGATGACCGATGGAGAGCAGATGCCGACTGCAACTTCCCAGAGGTGGAATACGGCATGCGCGATGAGCCACAAGGTGGCGGCGGCCCACAGCCCAATACGGTGTTCCGGTCGGATCATGCCGATGCCGAAAGCCACGCCGAGGAACAGCTGAATGATTCCAATATCGCGAATGAAGTGCTGGTTGAAGAAACCAGTGTCGGTCACGCCTGGTACTAACTCGTACCACACCACTGGTGCGACGAGCATAAAGAGCCCGTTTGCGGATAAGAATAATCCATTGAACGCCACCATTATAAGGACCACCATCAAAATGGCACGATTACGTTCTATTGTGATCGTACTCATCGTCTTAGGTCCTTTGACTTGGGTGAGAAGAGAAAAGGTCTCGTTCGGTCTGTCCGGACTTTGGTGGCGGCAGGCAGTCCGGCCGTAACGGTGGCCGGGCTGCCCAACAAACCTCATGGCGAGAGGCACCCCGTTGAGAAAAGTGAATCCCTGCTCAGCGCGCCAGTGAACGGGCTAGCCAGTCGTCGAAGCGGGTCGAACCGATGCGCGGGTGATCGCCGGGGGTCAGCGATCGATCGGTCAGTTCCGCCCCGAAATAGCGCGCGTGAACATCCGCGATCACCTGACGCCGGTCCTCGTTTGCGGCCAAGAGATTCTGGCCGAGCTTGTCGAGAGGACATGCCTCGGGGCCGGCGACCTCGACGATTGCGTTGAGCGGCGGTCCGACCGCGAGATCGGCCAATGCGGCCGCGACGTCGTCTGCCGCGATGGGCTGCAGAAGCGCCGGCGACAGGCGGATTACCTCGCCGACGACACCGGACTGGACGATGCCGTTGATGAACTCGAAGAACTGCGTCGCGCGCAGGATCGTGTAGGGAATGCCGGAGGCCTTGATCAGGTTCTCCTGGGCCACTTTCGCCCGCATGTAGCCGCTGTCGGGAAGCCGGTCGGTGCCGACGACGGAAAGCGCGAGGTGATGCCTGACGCCAGCAGCCGCTTCCGCGGCAAGCAGATTGCGGCCAGACGTCTCGAAGAACTCCAGAACCGCCTTGTCCTCGAACGACGGCGAGTTCGCGACGTCGACGACAACCTGCGCACCTGAAAGCGCTTCGGCCAGCCCCTCACGAGTGACGGTGTTGACACCAGAGGCCGGCGACGCCGCGACGACGTCATGACCCTGCTGACGAAGCCTGTTCACAAGGTTCGTCCCGATGAGGCCACTCCCTCCAATTACTACGATCTTCATCTTTCTCTCCTCCGTCCGACCATCGGCCACACCCATCCCGACCGGTGTGAGCGGGAAAATGACTACGCGCTGGGCGGAAGACTTTGCAGCGACCTTGAATTGCTGTTGAGTTGGGCTTGGATTTTTGTCCAAGAACCAATGCCGCGACCGTGCTATCAATAGCTTGTCCGCGCTGGCGGCGGCCGCCCGGTCGGCTCGATTACGCACGCGGCGCGTGCGCACGCCAGTGTAGGAGCGCCGCATGCGGTTTGTATTCGGAGACTGCGTGCTCGATACAGATCGGCGGGAGCTCACCCGGGGATCCGGGGTGATTGCAACAGGGCCGCAAGTCTTCGACCTGCAAGTCTACCCGGTGCAGAACCGCGAGCGCGTTGTCAGCAGGCATGACCTGCTGCACGCGGTCTGGGGCGGGCGGATCGTCTCTGAATCAACCCTGGCGAGTCATATCAATGCGGTACGCAAAGCGATTGGCGATAACGGCGGAGAGCAGCGCCTGCTCCGCACGATTGCCCGCAAAGGCTTCCGGTTCGTCGGACCCGTCAGCGAAACACCATCATCGGACCGCTCCGGATTCCCGAACGCCGGGCCCGGTAACGGTCTCGGCGAACACCAGGTCGAGAACATCGCGGGTCCGGTGCGCGTCGATCGCGCGACCAGCCCGGAGCGGGCTAAGCTTGAAACCGTGCTGCCCCTACCCGACAAACCGTCGATCGCGGTGCTGCCGTTCGTGAACCTGAGCGGCGATCCGGAGCAGGAATACTTTGCCGACGGCATCGCCGAAGATGTCATTACCTTGTTGTCGAAATCGCAGGCGCTGTTCGTCATCGCCCGCAACTCGAGCTTCACCTACAAGGGCCCCGCAATCGATATCAAGCAGGTCGGCCGTGAACTGGGAGTGCGCTACGCGCTCGAAGGCAGTGTGCGCAAGGCCGGCAACCGCTTCCGGGTGACCGGGCAGTTGATCGAGGCGGCGACCCGCGGACATCTTTGGGCCGAACGCTATGACCGCGATCTCACCGATATTTTCGCAGTGCAGGACGAAATCGCGGCCAGCGTCTCAGCGGCGATACTGCCCACCATGGAGCGCAGCGAGCGCGAGCGTGCGGCGCGCAGGCCGCCCGACAGTCTTGACGCTTGGGAGTGCTATTACCGCGGGATGTGGCATTTCGCGAAGGTCGATGTGGCCGAGAACGAGAAGGCGCGGACCTTCTTTCGGCGCGCGATCGAGCTCGATCCGCAATTCGCCCGGGCGTTCGCTGCTCTATCCCTCAACTATTTGAATGAAATGACGATTTTCCGGCTTGACCTTCGCGCGGTGAACGTTCCGCTGGCGCTCGACCATGCAGTGCGCGCGGTGAATATCAACGCGACGGAAGCGGCAGCCCACGCCGCGCTGGCGCGCGCACTCTGGATGTCGGGACGGCATGCCGAGAGCCTTGCTGAAGCCGATATCGCGGTGCGCTGCGACCCCAATTCTGCCGCGGCCCACGGCGCTCGCGGTGGCGCCCGCGTCTGGGGAGGCTTCCCACGCAAAGCGATCGAACCGCTGCAAACAGCAACACGGCTAAGCCCGTCCGATCCGCTCACGCCATTATGGCGACACTTCATCGCGCGCGCGCATTATTTGATCGAGGATCATAAAGAGGCAATCATCGCCGCAAGCCAACTGCGCCAATCTTTTCCAAATTTCCGCCTGCCCTATTACACGTTGATCGCTGCTCTTGGCCAGATGGGGAATGTCGATGAGGCACACGCGGTGATGAACGATGCGTTAGCAAGATTTGGAGAAGCATTTCGCATCCAGATGCTGCCTCTGAACGAGGTGCACGAAATCCGTGCTGACGATCGCGAGCACCTGATGGACGGCTTCCGCAAGGCACGACTTGCGTAGCCGCGTGTAGGGCGGAAAAGCTCAAAGCGTATTCCGCCATGGGACCTCGCGGACGATAAGCAGCGATGGTCGATCATCCGCCCAAACGAGTGTCGCGGTGATCGAAAATTGGCGAAATACGCTGGCGCTTTTCCGCCCTGCGACATCTGACGCAGAGCAGTCCCTAGAAGGCGTCATAATGGCGCCGCTAGGGCTTGGTGCCGACCGCGCAGTGCAGCGGGTGAGCCATGAACAGCAGCCCCTCGGCCTCGGCGCGATCGCGCTCGGTGTGCCACACCACCAGCTCGTCCGGCGAAAGCAAGGACAGTATGTGATCCTCGCGGTTGCGCCAGATCGGGCCACCCGGACGATCGAGCGTCACCATTGTCGGAAAACAGACGAGGTCGACTAGCCCCGCCTCGCGCATCCGCGGATAGAGGCTTTTGTCGGCAACCCCTCGCGGAGCAACGGATTGGGGCGGGGTCTCGACCTTGCGCAGAATGGCCTCGGGTAGCGCCAGGTTCCACCACTGTCGCATGTCAAGCGCCCGCACGACGAGCCCGACCCGGCCGCCAGGCCGAACGACCCGCACCGCCTCTGCGATCGCCCGCTCGGCATCGCATTCTTCGAACACCGTGACCGAGTAGACGCACTCGAAGGCGTCATCCTCGAACGGGAGCTTCTCGGCGTTGCCATGCCGGAATTCAATCGCGCTGGCGAGCCCGTCCGCTTCGGCCAGTTGTGCCGCCTCGCGCAGCAAAAACGGGTTCACATCGGCGGCGGTGATCGGGTTGGCGGTGCCGAGCCGCCGTGCCAGCAGCCGGACGAGCGATCCGGCACCACAGCCGATTTCGAGAATCAACTCCCCGGGCTGCGGAGCGATCGCGGCGATCAGCGTCCGGAACATGGCCTGATAGCTCGCCATCTGCGCCCGATCCTCGAGCGACGCAACCCCACCCAGATGCGGCCCGCTAGTCGTGACTACTGTAAAACGTTCGGCAAGGCGCGGAATGGCCGGGTCCCACTGCGACGGAGCAAGAAAGAAAGGTAATAGGACGAGCGCAGGCCCGGCGCCCTCGATCCGGTAAGAAATGCCGGCATGGGTTCCACCCCTGGGCGCAGTGGGGCGCGGGATGTCGGAATGGCGCCGGCCTAGAAACGCGACCATCTGCTCAATGATCTGATCGGTTCGTTCAGCGACGGCATCGCTCCAGCTGCCCGGCGCCGAGTAGCCGGCTAGGACGGAACGCTCGGCGGAGGGCAGCCGCGCGGCGGCGCGCGCAGTGGCTTCAGCCGCCGGCCCGCGCTCGCCGGAGATGATCAAGACACGATCGGCGATATCGCTGAAGGGCGCGGGATCGAGACGGCTCGGCACGCACAGGACAACCCCGGCGAGCCGGTCGGGGTATGCCGCCGCCATCCCGGAGATATCGCGCGGGATCGGGGTTCCGAAATGCGCCGAGCCGATCCCGAGGTGATCCATCAGCGCAACCAGCCGATCGGTTAGCGAAGAGCTTTCTTTGTGCAGCATGGCCGGAACCTTAACGAGGCGAGATCGCGCGATCAACCCGACACCAGAGGGACGGAAGCGATGCAAACCCATGGCCGGTCTCGTCCTGGTCAAACCCGGCAATGACGGTCTTAAATTGAGGGCACAAGCCGCTGAGGCGTCATACCTGGGCTCGGCACCGGCCAACCCGGCGCAACCCTCGTTACCTGCATATGGAAAAGGCGGACATGAGAGTGGATAACATCTGACGCTTGATACCTGCGCCGGGGGGTCGGCTTGGGGTGGACAGCCAGCCACCACGCCGGCGTGTCCACCGTAAGCTGCCCCGAACACGCCACGCGGGGCAGGGCCGCGACTACTTCTGGCGTCCCTGCTGTTTGCAGTTGCGCTTGTCCGCGCCGACGGCCCCTTCCCCCTGACGGCAGTCCTGCCGGGTATCCCGGCGGTCCTGGCCTCTGGTTTGGGCGATGGTGAACGAGCCGTCAGTTGATGCCTCATCCATCACCTTGACAGTTTCTGCGTTCGTCGTGATGGACATGCCAACGATCATGCCGAGAATGATCATGGATGATCTGATGATCCTGAACGATCTAGAGACGAATTCAGGTGTCACGTCTTGGTCCTCCTTTGGGGAATTCTTGCAGACTTTAGCCAGAACACATTCATCTGGAGTTAATTCACCGCAATCGTGACGTCTGTGTTCCAGGTGATGTCAACCTTGTCGCCAACCTTGACGCATTCACTCCTCTGTCGTTACACAAGCGGAACTAGCGCGAAACCCTGGCGATCATCGGAGGATACCGTTGCTCGCGTTTTTGTCGCGCAAGGCAACCAGCAAGAGAGGCATGCTCCCGTTGTTACGCTGGATCACTGAGACCAACTCGGAGTGCTGCTTGGCGGCCATGCTGATGCCGTTGACGATCACGTCGGTCACCTTGTAGCCATGGTTGGTCGGGTTGAGCTGCCAATCGACACTGACCGGCGCAGCGTCGCTGATTTGGATCCGGCTCGTCACGATGGCCCTTTCCTTATCGGGCCGGCTCCCCAGCAGCTGGAAGCTGTCACTGCCGAGGGCGCGGAGGGCGGCGGAATAGCCGATGACGACGTAATCCTCGTAAAGTTTGACGAATTCCTGCCGCTGCTGCGCTGTCGTCTTTAACCAATGTGCCCCTAGAGCGGAACGGGCGCAGGCTGCCACGTCGAAATACTGGCGGAACAGCTGGCGAAAACGCTCCTGCCTGGCCGCCGCCGTATCGCCCTCTGGCATCGGTGCGAGGGCGCGACTTCCAAGATCTCTGATAAGGCTCGCGGGATCATCCGTGGCGGCCAAGCTTCTCGTGGCACCCCCGACGATGCTGGACAATAGGACGAAAGCCAACAGCAGCAAAGAACGTCGGATCATTTTGAAGCTCCAAAGGTGCGTCGATTGCCGGCGTGAAAGTGGCGGAGGCTCTGAGCATATGACGCCATCGGCACCTTCATCGGCAACCGACGATGCACCTTCCGCAGCGATGCGCTAATCGTATTAACGCAGCCCTCCCAACCGGAGTTTGGTCAATTTTGCTCACTTTCAGGAATTTTTGCCGGTAACAGCGAGGACGCTGCCGGTAGAGACGATCTGCTCGTCAGTCGTGCAGGACCACGTTCAACAAAGAGCTGTGGACGCTCAGACCACCGTTGTACTCGATGAACCCTAGCTTACGGAATTTGTTCATGAAAAAGCTGACCCGCGACCGCGTAGTGCCAATCATCTCGGCCAAGGTTTCCTGGCTAACCTTGGGGATCACCGACTCCGGTTTCCCCTCTTTGCCGAAGTTGGCCAACAGCAGCAAGAGCCGGGCCAACCGCTTTTCGCTCGAATTGAAAAGCTGATCGACGAGATCTTCTTCGAAACGAATGTTGCGCGTCAGCAGGTATGAGATGAAAAGCGCGGAAAAGCGCGGTTCGTCGTGGAGCACCGCAATCATCGCGGATCTTTCGACACGCATGAGCGAACACTCGGTGGCGGCGGCAGCCGTCGCCATGCGCAGCGGCTGACCGGCAAGGCATCCCTCGCCGAAGAAATCACCGACACCCAGAATGCCGAGGATCGCTTCCTTGCCTCGGGCGGACAGGACCTTCAGCTCGATCGTGCCCTTCTGGATATAGAAGACGGCATCTGCAGGATCTCCCTGAGAGAAGACGATTTGCCGCTTGTGCAGCTCGGCCCTGGTTTTTCCGGCCCCGACCCTTGCCAAAAAGATCTTAGGATCGAAAAGCGGCGGCTTTCCCTCGATTTTCATCTATGCTGGCCCTCACGGAACCGGCCGTTTCAAGCATTGGAATCAGCCAATAATCTACCGTCGCACCTTTTGTTGATCAAGAACGGCAGAGAATATCACAGAAAGTTCACCTGGCTCCGCGCCGACACCCAGGGCAAAAGCGTGATTGGCAAAATCGTGGTCGACCCCACGGTGATGGGCTCCACCCTCTGATTTTGCGCCGTCATCTTAGTTAAGCCGATTTCTTCTGCTATCGGCGCGGCGCGCGCGTGACAGCTTCAGGATGGGGGAACCCTTTAGCGAAGCACGCCGATGGAAAAAGCGGCGTCGAGTGGGGAAACCCGACGCCGCGTCAGCAAGGGGTTTAGCCGGGGGTTGGCCGAACCCCATCGGATCGTATTCACCCATCTCGAAGCCGTGTCTGGTCAAAATTGCTCATTCTGAGAAATTTTTGTGGCTGGGACGCTTGGTTGCCTCAATTTGACCGCCCCCTCGGACCAATCGAAGAGTTGCTCCAACTTGTCGGCAGTTACTTGTTAAATGTTGGGCAATGGCGCATCGGGGTCGTGCAGCAAGTTCTCCGGTGCTGTGCTCCAGGCACCAAGGAAATCGCGATCTATCGGGAACCCGATCCGCTCTTCCAATGGCTCGCTGCGGCTCGCCTCGCCGGCCAGCCGCTGGGGCATTTACCCGTGCAGGGCCTTCTGGAGAGCGTCTCCTTCACTGTGCGTAAACGCATCCAGGCGGCGGTATGTTGAGCGAGCAGCGACTGAAATTCGTTGCTGTTGCAGACCAAATCCGACAGGGCGGCATGAACAGAGGCCTGCCGACTGGTCAGCCGGTTGTTGGTTAGTGACAATGCACTATCAAGTGCGGTCTCAATTTGCGATACGCGCCGCTCCTCGGCTTGGGTTTGCTGCAATGCAGACTGTGCAAACTCAACAGGCGAGCTAGCATCTTGGCCGTCCCCTGCGGCGTGAGACTCTTTATCTGGCATAACCCGACCATCCATAGCTCCCGGCCGTTGAAAGAGCCATTTCGATCGAAGCTGTGCGGTGTCTTCGGCTCATCGGTCTACTTGCTACAAGAAGCCTGAACCGGATAGCCGCTGCGGACCTCGCAAAAGTCTCCGACCACTATGTTCCGGGTAGCGGCACATCAGCAGCGCGCGCCTTTTTATTAACCTCAACGGGTCTGCCCCTCAATAGCACGTGAGGGGTGAAAACATCTCACGTGCTATTGAGGTTTGTACATTAACTATCAAGTTGCACTTCGCCGGCGTGGACTACGTGATGTCATCTCTGGATCCGCTCAACCGCAGATAACTCGGCAGCCCCTTCTAAATTCGTCTTGTCCGCCTCAACCTACCAGCCGACACTTTTGAGTTCGCCAACAGTAGCCGACTGTTTTCTTCCACGAGGCCCGCACCATGGCTTCAATGCAACGAGTGACGAACGCTGAACCCGCTATAGGAGACTTGACGGCCCTGGGTGCGCTTTGCCTCACCGTTTGCTCGTCGCGTGAAACCGTACTTTCTGGTGAAATGAGCACGCGGCTCCAAGACAGCCGGCACAGGACTTACAAAATGGTCATCTAGCGCACCCTGGACTTTAGGGATTCACCCGTACGTATACCCCGGCAGAACCCGGTGCATGCGTCATGGCCTGCCGCATGCGCGGCGAATTGGGCGAGGAATGTTGCTGTTGCTCCTTCCACTCCGGGCTTTCGGGCACGGCCGTACTGGCAAATTCGTAGACCGTGCTGTAGCCGCTGGTACCCTCGAGAACCCGATAGCGGCGGGCGTAGATCACTCCCGGCACCTTGCGGTAGCCTGGCACATACTCCCTACTGTACCAGGCGTTCCACTCCGCATCGACCTCGGCGGGGACGGACATGCGGCCAATCTGCAACACCGGCGCCATGCCACGCTCCGGCATTTCCATGCCGTCCGGGTAAATCTGTTCCCCGACAATGCGTGTCAAATTCTTCCCAATCACGGACGGCGAGACTTTCTGTCCCCACGGCGTCCGCGGCCGGCTGGTAAACGCCGGCGTCTGCATCACCGCCACGCTTTCCAGTTCATAACATGCCAGGTACTGCGGGCCACCCTTGACCGCCTCGTAGCGGGCCGCTGAGAGAATGCCGGGCACCGACAGCAATTCCGGTAGATGTTCCTTGTTATACCACTCGTTGAATTCCTGCACGTGCTGGGCGTCGATATCAACGTACACCATGAAAATCCCGCGACCTTTTTGTGCCATGTTTCCGTCTCCTCTGTGAAGCGTAGCCGCCATCGTTCTGCCTGGTCTCGTTAGCACCCGGTCCTCACGCCTGGAGCCCAGGAGAGACACGAGACACCAACTGGGGAGCCATCTTAGTTTATAGTTTATCTCTAGCACGAATGTCCGCTCTCGGCGGCGTTGGCAAGGTTAAATATACCCGGCGCGCGACCAAGCGCGTGAAGAGCGGTGGTATTTGATGCGATAATTACGATCAAAAAATTGCCCGATTGGTAATGCATCCTCCTGGCCCAGAGCGGTTGCGGGATTGGCCCGCCCGTTGAACCACGGAGATGACGATGACTGATGGAATTGTCCCAAAAGCGCCGGCACGGGTGCGTGGGCTGCCGTTCGAAAAGGGCCGGTCGGGCAATCCGCTGGGCCGCCGGGTCGGCTGCCGCAACAAGACGACGATCGCCGCCGCGGCGTTGCTCGCGGGCGAGGCGGCGACGATCGCGGCGGTGGTCCACACTTTTGTGCGGGCGATCGAGACCAGCGATTTCGAACGCCGATTGCGGCTCGTCGAGGCCGACCACTTCAACCACCCGGGGGAAGCCGCCGGCATCAACGGCGTCGGCCCGAATGGCTACTACCACTACAACCCATAGGCGATATCTTGCTGCAGATTTGCTGCAGATGGCGAGGCATGAAATAATCGGTTCAATTCATGATTGCAGTTAGCCGACCGCCCAAGAGGTGAAGAGGGGTGCCGAACCGACGTATACGGCTGCCGTCTCGAACCGGACAGCCATAGGCGCGCGTCCTGGCTACCACGTCTTTTGAAAGCGGGAAGGCTATTTCTGGACACGTTCGATCGAGGGCTGCGATAACGCCGTGCCACACCTCTTGTATGGCCGCCGCCGAGGGCCAGAATCTGTCTATGCAGACCGCCAACGACATTCGAGCCGCCTTTCTCGACTATTTCGTCCGCAACGGCCACGAGGCTGTGGCGTCGAGTCCGCTCGTGCCGCGCAACGATCCGACGTTGCTGTTCACCAATGCCGGGATGGTCCAGTTCAAGAATGTTTTAACCGGGCTCGAAAAGCGGCCCTATCAGCGGGCTACCACCGCGCAGAAATGTGTACGCGCCGGCGGCAAGCACAACGACTTGGAGAACGTCGGCTATACCGCCCGACACCACACTTTCTTCGAGATGCTCGGCAATTTTTCTTTTGGCGATTACTTCAAAGAACGGGCGATCGAACTGGCGTGGGAGCTGGTGACGAAGGAGCTCGGCCTAGCCAAGGACCGATTGTGGATTACCGTCCACCCGTCCGACGACGCGGCTCGCGATCTTTGGAAAAAAATCGCCGGGCTGCCCGATGCGCGTATCGTTGGCCACCCCGACAATGTATGGGCGATGGGACTACTTGGTCCTTGCGGCTATTGTTCGGAGATCTTCTACGATCAAGGCGACAGGCTCGTCGGCGGCCCTCCCGGTTCGCGGGACGAGGATGGAGACCGATTTCTCGAGTTTTGGAATCTCGTCTTCATGCAGTTCGAGCAGGTCGATGAGAACACGCGCATCGATCTCCCGAAGCCCTCGATCGACACTGGGATGGGCCTGGAGCGCATCACCGCAATCTTGCAGGGCGTCACCAACAACTACGACATCGACCTTTTTCGTGCGCTGATTTTGGCGTCTGCCGAGGCATCCGGCGTCGCCGCCGACGGCGAGCACGCCGTTTCCCATCGCGTGATTGCCGACCACTTGCGCGCCGCAGCGTTTCTGATCGCCGACGGTGTGCTGCCGAGCAAGGAAGGACGCGGCTATGTGCTGCGCCGGATCATGCGGCGGGCGATGCGTCACGCCCATATCCTCGGCTGTCGGGAGCCACTGATGTGGCGCCTGGTGCCGGCATTGGTACAGCAGATGGGTGCCGCCTATCCCGAATTGTTGCGGGCTCAGCCGCTGATTGCCGAAACCTTGCGGCTCGAGGAGACGAACTTCAAGCAGACGCTCGATCGTGGTCTCCGCCTCCTTGAAGAGGAGACCGTTCGGCTCGGTCCCGCCGACCCGCTGCCCGGCGAGATCGCGTTTCGGCTCTACGACACCTATGGCTTTCCGCTCGACCTCACCGAGGACGTGTTGCGCGGACAAGGCCGCAGGGTGGCGGTAGAAGGCTTCGAGAAGGCGATGGGGCGGCAGCGTGAGGAAGCCCGTAGGAGCTGGGTCGGCTCGGGTGAAGCGGCGACCGAGGCGGTGTGGCTCGAGTTGCGCGATGAAGTCGGGGCGACCGAGTTCCTCGGCTACGAAACCGAAACTGCCGAAGGCGTGGTGCTGGCGATCATGCGGGGCAACGAGCGCGTCGCAGAAGCAACCCTCGGCGACGACGTCGCGGTGATCGTCAACCAGACGCCGTTCTACGGCGAGTCGGGCGGGCAAGTTGGCGACACGGGGGTGATCTTCTCAGCCTCCGGGACAGAACTGGCCGTGCGCGACACGATAAAAAAGGCGGGCGATGTTCATGTTCATCTCGCCAGTGTGACGCGCGGCGGGCTGAAAGTAGGCGATGCCGTCGAGCTGAGGGTCGACGGCTTGCGCCGCCGCCGATTGCGTGCCAACCACTCGGTGACCCACCTGCTGCACGAGGCGCTGCGCCGGCGTCTGGGCGAGCACGTCACGCAGAAGGGCTCGCTTGTGGCGCCCGACCGGCTGCGCTTCGACTTCAGCCATCCTCGGGCGCTGAGCCCGGACGATATTCTGGCGATCGAGGCCGATGTCAACGAGCGCATTCGCGCCAACGGCGGCGTGCGCACGCGCCTTTTGACCCCGGACCGTGCGGTGGCCGAGGGGGCGCTTGCGCTCTTTGGCGAGAAGTACGGCGACGAGGTGCGCGTGGTCGCGATGGGCGGAGCGAGCGATGAGGACAAAGCTTTCTCCGTCGAGCTCTGCGGTGGCACGCACGTCAGCCGCACCGGCGATATCGGGCTGTTCAAGATCGTCGGAGAGACAGCGATCGCCTCCGGGGTGCGCCGGATCGAGGCATTGACCGGTGCCGCGGCGGAGGCCTTCGTCGCCGAGGAAGAGGTCCTCCTGCGTCGTGCCGCAGCGGCGTTGCGGACCGGCCCCGCCGAGTTGCCCGCTCGCATCGTCGGCCTCGTCGAGGAGCGCCGCCGGCTCGAACGTGAGCTCGCCGATGCCCGCCGGGCGCTGGCCAATGCCGGGTCCAGCCGTCCATCCGCGGATAAGCGGATTGGTGGGATTGCATTCGATGCACGCGTCGTCGAGGGTGTTCCCGGACGCGAGCTCAAATCCCTGGCCGACGATCTGAAACGTCAGATTGGCTCGGGCGTCGTCGCGATCGTCTCGCGAGCCGACGGGAAGGCGGCGATCGTGGTCGGCGTTACGCCCGATTTGACGGGCCGCTTCGACGCGGTCGAGCTGGTCCGCCGCGGCGCCGAAGCGCTGGGCGGAAACGGCGGCGGCGGCCGCGCCGACATGGCTCAGGCAGGGGGCCCGAATGCCGCGCGTGCCGAGCACGCGCTGGCGGCCGTCGAGCGCGCTGTGGCCGCCAGGGTCGAGGCTACCGTATAAACAGCACGTCCGATCTTGCAATTCGCTTGAAAATCGGCGTTGCACGGCCGGGTCCAAGAACCCCAAGCCTTTGTATCAACAAGACATTCGAAAATTCTGAACGGGACATCCGAGCGCTACTCATAATTAATAGATAATGCGGTGAGGGGGATCACTTGCATCAAAGACATCATCACGGGTCGGCTCTCGGCTCAAAGTGGAGCACAAGAAGGCGTCCTGCTGCGCCCGCCCTGATTCTAGGGATATCAGCCCTGCTGAGCCTGACGAACTGCGCCACCTCGTCACAGCATTTCGACGTTATGAGTGCCGATGGGCGAGACGGCGGTGGCGTCGTGCCGAGCTACGATGCGCTGATGAGGATCGGAACCGCAGCGCGAGACGGTGGCGATCTCAGCAATGCCGTCGGCGTCTACCGGCGTGCTTCAGAGGTCGACCCGCTCAATCCGGCTCCCCTCGTCGCCGTTGGCGATGTGTTGCTTGAGATGGGGTCCGTCAACGAAGCGATCGTTGCCTATAACAACGCGTTGCTCCGCGGCAGCGAGAATCCGCCGACGCTGCTCGGGCTGGCCAGGGCCTATTTGAAGAGCGGCAAGCCTGCACTCGCGCTCGACCCCATCTCCAAGGCCTACGCGCTGAACCCCGACGATCCGAAGGTCTTGCTTCTGCTCGGCGTCAGCAAGGATCTGTCGGGAGAGCACCGGGAAGCGCAGGCCTGGTATCGGCGCGGCCTTGAGCTTGCTCCCGGCGATACGGCGCTGACCGTCAATCTCGCCCTCTCGTTGGCGTTGAGCGGCGATTATCCAGACGCGATCGCCATGTTGCAGCCGATCGCCATAGGACCGCGCGGATCCGCGCAGGAACGGCAAACCCTGGCGCTGATTTACGGTCTGCGCGGAAATGCTGTCGAGGCGGCGCGGCTCAATCGGATCGATCTCGATGACGCCTCGGCCGAGCACAATCTCGCCTACTACGCCACGCTGCGCGCGCTCCCGCCCGAAGCCCGCAATCGGGCGATATTGTCCTCTGGAGGGAAGACCTAAAAACCAGCCGGCGTTTTCTCCTTCTTAAAGCTGCCGCGAACGTCAGCGTTGCGCGAATGTATCGATAATGCCGATCGCCGCCGGACCGAGCAGCACGATGAACAACGTCGGAAGGATGAAAAGGATCATCGGCACAGTCAGCAGCGCCGGGAGCCGCGCCGCTTTCTCCTCTGCCCGCGTCATGCGCGCCGCGCGCATCTCGGAAGCGAGGACGCGCAGGGACTGGGCAAGCGGCGTACCGAATTTGGCGGTTTGCTGCAGCGTATTGACGACGGCGCGGATCCCGTCCGAGTTGGTGCGGAGATTCAGATTGTCGAATGCCTGGCGGCGGTCCGGGAGGAATGTCAGTTCCGCGGCGGTGATGGCGAGCTCTTCGGCAAGTTCGGGGGAGCCGTTGCCAAGTTCCCGCGACACGCGGATGAGAGACGCGTCGAGGCTGAGCCCGGCTTCAGCGCAAATGACCATCAGGTCGAGCCCGTCCGGCAGCGAAAGCTGTAGCTGTTTGGCCCGCTTCGCCGCGGCATTCCGCAGGTATATGGTGGGAGCGTAGAACCCGAGCAGCACGCCGATCATAGGCGGCACGAACTCGAATGCGGGCGTGATCGGCAGGAGGTGAAACAGCTTGGTGTCGGCCAGCAGCATGATCCCGAACAGGAATGGAAGGCTGATCCGTGCAAACAGAAAGCCGACCATCGCGTCACGCGATCGAATCCCGGCCTGAACCAGCATGTTCCGTGCATCTGCGGCGTGTCGGGAACGCAGCAGGTTGAGACGTGTCACCGCCTCGCGCATCAATCCGACAGCGGCCAGTCCGCGGCCGCGGCGCGTCGCAAGCGCCTGCTGACGCAAGCTCTCCTTGCGCTGGACGATATCGTCGAGACGCCGCTCGAAGACGGAACTCGGCCGCAGCACCTGCCACATCGCAAGAACGGTGGTCAATACCGCAAGCGCAGCAAGCAAAGTGATCACGTCGTCGAGGGCGACGCCCGCCGGCAGCCAGTCGGCGAGCTGAAAGTTGCTGAGGCTGTGGCTCCTCATATTTCGAACTTTGCCATTTTGTTCATGATGACGATGCCGGTTACGAGCATCGATACGGCGATCCCGTCGAGCATCAGCCCGCGAACATCGTTGAAGAGCGGGCTCAAATAGGCGGGCGAGGTCAGCATCAGCACGAGAATGACTGCAACCGGCAATCCGCCGAGGATCATTGTCGTCGCCCGCGTCTCGCTCGCCATGGCATGGGCCTTCGCCTTCATCTGTTTGCGCCGCCGCAAGATGTCGGCGAGATTGGCGAGGGTTTCCGCGAGATTGCCGCCGGTCTCGCGCTGCACGCTGAGGGCAATCACAAAGAAGCGGAATTCCGAGGCATCAATGCGCTTGGCTGTTTCCCAAAGCAGGCTGTCGAGGTCGCGCCCCATGCGCATCCCGCTCTCGACGAGGCGCAACTCGGCGCCGACCGGATCGGCGATTTCGTGGCCTGCTCCGACGATTGCTTCGGTAACCGGAAGGCCCGAGCGCAGCGCCCGCACGATCAAGTCGATAGCGTCGGGGAACAAGCTGATGAAAGCGGCCAGCCGGCGCTTGCCCATTCGGCCGATGACCAAGTGCGGAACTGCAGTGCCAATCAGCAGGCCAATCACCAGGCTAGGCACAATGCCGATGCGCATGCCGCCCGCAAGGCCGATCGCTGACAGCGCCCCTAGAACGATCGCAGTCATCGCGTATTTGCCGATGCTGATCGTCCGCCCAGTTCGTTCGAGCCGGGCCAGGAGGAGATCGCGCCTAGGTAGCCAGTTGCGGGCGAGGCGATCGATGCGCGTGGTGCCCTGTTGCCGCGACAGCGACCGAGCCGTGGCCAACTCGCTCGTGACGATGCCTTGCGCCCGCTCCTTCATTGAACTGAGCCGCCGCTGATATCGTCTGCCGCCGGCGCTGCCAGTCAGTATTAACCCCACCACGCAAAACGTCAGGCCGACGCCGATCGCGGATATGACCGCGATCGAGGTGTCCGGGTCGAGATCGAAGCCCATCATTCAGATCACCTCGATGAGCGGCCGATCGAGCCCGTAATACTCGGCGCGCGGCAGGAAAAACGGGCGAATGCCACTCGATTTGAAAACTCCGCGCAGCATGCCATCGGCCGATTCGCCCTGGAACTGGAACGAGAAAAGTTCCTGAGTGGTGATCGTGTCCCCCTCCATCCCGACCACTTCCATGATATGCGTCACGCGGCGGACCCCGTCGCGCATGCGGTTGACCTGCGCGATCAGATGAACGGCGGCGGCAATTTGTGTGCGCACAGCCTTCGACGGCAGGTTGATGCCGGTCATGCCGACCATGTTCTCCAGCCGGGTCAGCGCTTCGCGTGGCGAGTTCGCGTGGATCGTGCTCATCGAGCCGTCGTGCCCGGTGTTCATCGCCTGCAGGACGTCGAGCGCCTCTGCGCCGCGGATCTCGCCGAGGATGATGCGGTCGGGGCGCATGCGCAGGGCGTTGCGCAACAGATCCCGCATCGTGATCTCGCCGGTACCCTCCAGATTTGGCGGGCGGGTCTCGAGGCGCACGACATGCGGCTGTTGGAGTTGCAATTCGGCGGCGTCCTCGATCGTCACCGTTCGTTCGGCCAAGTCGATCATCCGAGACAGCGCGTTCAGCAATGTCGTCTTGCCCGAGCCGGTACCGCCGGAAATCAAAATGTTGAGCCGGCAGCGTGCCGCAATTTTGAGAAGCGTCGCCATTGGAGCCGAGATGTTGGCCTGCTGGGCCATGGTATCGAGAGTTATTGTTTTCTTTGAAAACTTACGGATCGAGATGCTTGGCCCGTCGATCGCAAGCGGCGGGGTAATGATATTGACGCGACTTCCGTCCATCAGTCGAGCGTCGACCAGTGGTTGAGACTCATCGATCCGGCGACCGATCCGAGTGACGATTTTGGTGGCCACATTCATAACGTGGTCATCGTCGCGAAAGCTGACGTCGGTCAGCTCGAGCTTGCCGCGTCGCTCGACATAGACTTGCTTTGCACCGTTGACCATGATGTCGGTGACGGTCTCGTCCTCGATCAACGGTTCGAGCGGTCCGAGCCCGAGCATGTCCGCGATCAGCGATTCGACGAGCTCGCGCTGCTCGATAAAATTCAGCTGTATCTTGCTCTCGGTGAGGAGGTCCTTGACCCAGCCGCTGAGCTGCGCCTCGAACACTGGGCGCGGCATATCGGCGGCCGCCGCTACATCCATGTGTTCGAGCACGAGCGGCTGGATGTGAGCCTTAGCTGCATCGATCGAAGCGCGATGGGACCGGCGGGAGCCGGGGCCGTCGGATGGGGCTTCCGATCGCACCGGGTTGAGGAGCGCGTCGATGATGTTGGTGACGAGATCGCGGCGATCTAGCGGGTTCGCCTCGATGCCGTGGCGTATCAGATAGGCCTGCACTGCCGCATCTACGACTTTCGCGAGCTCGCCACGGCTAAGGAGATTTCTGCGTTCGGGCCGAACTTCCGCGTTCAGCCGAGCGATCAGCTGCTCCTTTGCCGCCAGCAGACGGTCCTCAACCGGAGAGCTCCTTGTGGGCTCGACCTCGGGAGCCGGTGCGGGGGCGGGAGCAGGGGCGGGTACGGCCTCGACCGCCGCGGAGCGGCGCGCCGAAAGCACCGCGATACGTGCGTCGAGGCTGCCCTCGCTCTCCGATCGTTTGAAGCGGCCTACCATGGCAGTGCAAACAACCGACGTTTCGCGACCGGCGCTGCCGGGCCAGCAAGGACTTCGGCGAGTTGACGGAACTCCCGGACGATCGGGCTGCGCGGCGCAGCTACGGGCAGCGGTTGGCCGGAATTGGCCGCCGCACCCGCCGACTTCGCATCGTAGGAAATGGAGAAATCGAGAGTCTTGGCGATCCCCTTCTCAAAATCACTCTTGCCGATCAAGGCCCGGCCCGCTGTCGCACCTGCCTCGGCGAGCCAGACCCGAACCTGAGGCGCCTGTTCGCGCATCACGGTTTGCATCCGGATCGTATCGCGCAGGCCGGCGAGGCTACGCTCGCAGACGATAACGACGTGGGTCGCGGCGGCCGCCACCACGCGCTGGATCGGCGTGGCCCCGCGCGGCAGATCAACGACGATCTTGGAGAATTTACGGCGCAGCTCGTAGAGCAACACATCGATTGCGCCGGCGTCGATGATCATGTGCTGGGTCGCCGATGCTTCCGCAGCCAGGACCCGCAAATTGTCGGTCACCTTGACCATTGCGCGGTCGATGAAAAGGCTGTCGATCCTCGAAGGCTGCTCCAGCGCCTCGCACAGCCCGTTGCCCGGATCGGTGTCAAGCTTGAGAGCGATGGTGCCGAAGTGAAGATCGAGATCGAGAAGCGCCACCCGCTCGCCGCGCTCCTCGGCGATCAGCCAGGCGCAGGAGACAGCGGTCGTTGTCGTGCCGACGCCGCCGCGGCTCCCGGTAAACACGATGACCTGCCCCAGACCCCCATCAGCAACCGTCCCCGGCGCGTGTGACCGTTTCTCGAGGGCAGCCGAAAGCGTCTCGCGAATCAGCGGCTTGACCAAGTAGTCATTGGCACCGGCTGCGAGCAGGTCGCGGAACAGGGTGACGTCGTTGACGGCGCCTAGCGCAATGATCCTGAGCTCGGTGCCGCCGACCGTCCGGGCGGCGCTAACTTCGGCGATCGGCGCTGCTGAATCGGCGAGGTCGAGGAGCAGAACCCGCGGAATGTAACCCGAGCGAATGCGCCGCAACGCGGCATCGACCGTGTCGGCGATGACCAGTTCGTCGTCCAACTGCATATCGCGGCGAATTTCTTGCAGCCGATCGGCCGTCTGTTGCTCCTGCAGGACGGCCAGAACACCCGCTCGCTCGGGCTTGAGCGCGGCAGAAGAGCGTGATGCTCTCATGACGGACCTCCGACCCGATTGGACTTGATCTGACACACGGTCTCGGCTTCCACGACGGTGACTGGGGTTTGGCATGAACGCGCCGGTCGGGTGGACATCATCAACTCCGAGCAAGAGGCATTGGCGAGCATCCTGGACCGCAATCGTTAAGCAACGGATAACCGTTAAATCGTCCGGCCTTAGAGGCGGCGATCATTGGCTCAGCCGCAGGGCGATGAGCGCCTGTGCGATGTCGTCGAACACCTTATTCAAATTGCTCGGAGTAGCGGCCTCAAAGAAGCCGCCATTCACCGCGCAGTTCTGAAGCTCCGTATTCGTGGCGCCGTTATTGCCCAACCCGATCGTGTAGACGATATAGCCCTGGGCAGCCATGTTGGTGCACACGCTTGCCAACCGGGTGTCGAGATTGCTCTCTGCGGTCGTGGTGTTGCTGGTCGTACCGATCTTTCCATCCGCAATCTGCCCGAGCCCGGTCATGTTAGCGGTAGCCGGCCATTGCTCGTGGCCGTCGGTCATCAGGACCACCACCTTCTTCCAGCCCGTGGTAGTGGTGTCGGCGTAGCTCAGCGGATGGCCGTTGACGGCGGTGAACGGCCCGGTCGGCGACAGCGTGCGCCAGCCCCAGGCCATGCCGATATGCACCTGAGTGCCGCCGGCATCACGCACCCACATGCTGCTGATCTTGTTGAGCACCTTGGTCTTGCCGGTCGAATTGGTCACATCGGTCAGCGGCAGCAGTGATACCGGGCAACCCTGGTTGGGGCCGTCCTGGGTCAGCCACTCCGCGGTTATCTGGCCCTGGAGCTCGGTCGTGGTATCCTGCCGCGACACTGTCCCACTCGCCCAGTCATTCGCTGAATCCTTGACCCAGTAGTACGGATACCAGCTCGCTCCACTCGTCGGCTCGGACGTATCCGGGTTGCCTGAGACGCTGAGCACGCCGGTGCCGGAGGCATTCTCGCCCGAGCTGGTCGGCTCGATCACGCAGCCGCCCCAGTTTGTCGTGGTCGAGGAGCCCGCTGGGCTGGCCGTGTTATATGCCGAACTCATAAGTGATCGGGCTGAATGCCGTTAGCGTGGTGTTGCAGCACGTGCCCGTCGAACTGGAGAAATTGCTCGGCGTCGTCGCATTTTGCGAGATCGTCAGCGTGCCGGTCCCGGCCGTGAATTCTGCCGCGCTGCCCGTCACGGCGGAGATCGTCGTGTTCGCCGGGATGCCGTTGCCGATGATGATCTGCCCCACACTCGGAAGTGTCGTGAAAGAGACATTCGAGATTGTGCTGCTCCCGGTCGTCGTCGTCGCCCCGAGATTGGTAAGCGTTACGATGTCGGAGGTATTCGTCGACGTCGCGTTGGCTGATATCGTGAGTGACGTCGGCGGGGACCCGGTGGTGCTCTTGACATAAGCATTGGTGGGTATTCCGGTTCCGGAAATTCCCATGCCGACAACAATGCTGTTGAGGCTGGCGGTGGTACCCTTCAGGGTGGTGATCGTCGCGGAACCACTCGTGGTGTTGCCGGCCAGGCTGAAGATTATCGGCTTATTGCTTTGGGTCGCATTCGCGGACTGCGACAGCGTCACCTGGTTAAGGCCAGTATTGATCGATGAAACCGTAGTCGCCGGCGAGGTCCTGATGCCGCTGCTCGAGCTGGTGACGACCATCCCGGTTGCTACGCAGGTGTTGGTGGTGTTGCCTACCGAGGTAACCAGCGTGTTGCTGCTAGTCCAACTCCCCGTGGTCGTGCACGTCGTCGGGTCGGTGTAGGGAGTGCTCGTGTTGCCGCTGTTGGGCCCGACCGCGAGCGAGTTGCCGGTGAAGGTCAGGGTCGCATTCGAGGAAATCGTAATCGACGTACTGCTGACACTGCTGACCGTTGCGCCGCTCGTAATGCCGTGTCCGTATATATACATTCCGGGCTGAATGGCGGCCGTGCCCGAGACCGACCCGCTGGGCGTAAGCATCGAGACGCTCGAGATCGTGCTGCTGCCGCTGGTCGTGGTCCCGATGATCGGGGTTACCGGCATCATGTTGCCGCGCAGGTCGGTAAACTTGCCACTGGTCGATGTGATGTGGGTGCAGCTGGTCGCGCCGGTGCAGAAGCTGTCGCCGACATTGACCGTCGTCACATAGGGCACGATGCTCAAATAGAGCTGCTGCGAGCTGTTGATCGCGCTGGTCAGCGTGTCGACAAAGTCCGTCGCGGCATTGATCAGGGTGCAGATACGGCTGTTGTTGCTCGAGTTCGTGCAGGTCGTGTCGGCTTGCACCACATCGTCGTCGCACTGTGAACTGGCGTCGTTGGCGCCGCACAGCATCGAGCCGGTGTTGTCGAGCACCACGGCGACTTCGAGGCCGGTCGTCTTTTTGGTCTGGGCGGTTACCGACACGTTGATGTCGTTGATCCCGATCAGCGGCATAAAGACCATCGGAACGGTCGCTTGCGCCCGATAATTGACGGTTGTGGCGGCCAAATTGGCGGTCGATGGGACCGGCGCCACCGTGACGCTCGTGCCCAAGGCTGTCGATGGATAATTCGCGGTAAAATAATTCTGCAGGTCGGCTGCCAGTTGTGTAGAGTTGTGATTGGTCTGCGATCCCACAGCCAGCGCCGCCGCGTCGAGCGCTGCGCCGAGCCGTATCTTCACCAGATAGGCGCGTCCGACATCGGTGGCGATGCCTCCGGCGATGACGAGCGGGATCGCGAACAGGCCGACGAGCATCGCCACGTTCCCCTCGCGGCTGCGTGCGAGCAAGCGAAGACCGGCAAGAGCAGCGGCGAGATAATGGAGCATCCTTCGGGTTCCCATCTTCTACCCACTTGCGTTTATGGGCACTGGCTGCCTGTATTGAGGTAGGTCGACACGCAGCTCATGTAGCGAGGCCGATTCAAGGCGGCTTCCGAGAGCGTATAGGAAGCATTCAGGACGTAGCTGACCGGCGAGGTGTAGGCGTAGGTAAGCCTGGCGACGATGACGCTGTCCGTGGATCCCGCTGTTACGTCGCCGAGGTTGGCGGCAACTGCGCTGTTGGGGAGACTTGCTGCGTTGATCGGGGTGGCGCTGTTCACCTCGACATGCCAGTTGATGACCGGAGACCCGGTGCTGTAGGTGACACTCGCATAGGCGATCTTGAGCTGGCTGCCGCTCGTCGGATACGGCGTCATCACTTTTTTCACGGCGTTCGTGAAATTGGTGAAGTCGGTGCTCAGCAGCACCGTATTGACTCGCGTCTGGGCAACCAGATCGGCAGCGGTCTCCGCTGCCGCCTCGAGCTTTAGGTCAGCGAGGATCAGATTGGCCGCCTCGTAACAGCCGATCGCCAGAGTTAGCAGACCCGGGAGGACCAGCGCGAATTCGACTGCCGCAGTGCCGGACCGGTCACGCGCGACGTTAACCAGGCGGTGCCGTCCGATCATTATAAAAACGGCTCGTTGCGAAAGATCACAGTCGAGACCAGCGGCACAGTGCCGGTGCCGGAGCTCGAGCCGCTGGCGGTGCCAATCCCGGCCCAACAAGAGCCTCCCGACAAGCACCCGCCGACCCACGGAATGATAAACGGTCGATTATAGGTCGCCTGCACGCCGACGATTTGGCCGCCAGTGCCCGGCGTCCAACTGCATTGCGTGCCGGTTCCGCTTGTGTCGTTATTGTTCCGCGCACACGGCGTGAAGCTGACGACGCCGAAGGTGCTGAAGGTCTGGACGGTGAAAATGACATTCGCGCTGCATTGCGCGGTCGTCATCACCGGGCCCATATCCGAGCAGAGCAAGTTTTGAAACGTGGTAATGGGGTCGGTCGCAGCCTGGACTTGCCCGGTGCGGATCAGTCGAGCCGCATCGCGCGCAGCTCCGTCGAGGAGCGATTGGTTGGCGAGCATCAGCCCAAGATCTATGATCGTCAGCAATATCAGGAAGAAGGCCGGGCCGACGACCGCCATCTCGATCGCGATGGCGCCCGATTGCGCGCGGGCGAAGCGCCGAAATATTCTCATTGGGAACACACTGCGGCGCTAATCGGATCGTTTTGGGACACGTGCGCGCTGCCGGAATATGGTTGTGGCATCAGGAAGCCCGATGGCCTCGCGGCAGCGTAAACTGCAACAGTTACCGAAAGGTAAGGGAACCGGCGGGCCTCTCAGGTTGGACCAGGGTGCGGTCGCCCGCTACGATGCTCGCATCACGGGCGCCGGCTCACAACAGCCGGCGCCGCGGCGGTGCGCCCGGCCTCTCGCGTCATGGGTTGGCTACACCGGGCGCGGCTCCGCCGCCGTCGCCCCCGCCGGCCGACGGCGCGAAGGGCGATGCGGTCGCGTCGGCTGATCCTGCGCGACGGCAGGAACACCCGTCCGTTCGGGCTTGAACGCAGCAACGGAGCGAGATGCTCTCATCGAAGAGCCTCCGCACTGAAAGATGACGGTGCCGCCCGCTAGGTTCATCGGTCTAGGTAGGGGGCATGATGAGCTCCGTGGCGATTGTTACTAACGCTGCATCTTGGGTCGTATAGTTAAGCGACGGATAAGCGGTCGAAGATCGGGCGATCGACCCACCCAGGGGCGGCTTTCGCGACGGACGGAGCGCACATCCTCGTAAAAAAAATGCGGAAACTGGGTGCTGTTCGGATCAGCACAGGGCGGATTGTGCGCCACTACTCGATCGTCGGCTGCTCCCAGCCATCAAGCACTTGGTCGAGATCCCGCCACGCCCCGGCCGCTTTGAATCGGCCGGCCGACGCAGTGCTCGTGTACCCTCGGGTGCAGAGAGACGGTCCAGTTTGGTCAGGGTGCCGCGGTAGGATTGCGAACTGGCCGTCCACAAAATTGCCCAATTAGCATGATATACGCAGGCCCATCGCGGCGCCAAGTTGGGTTGTCACTAACGCGAAGGGGCAAATATGATAGATCAGGTGACGGAGAAACCGCTGGGGTGCGGAGCGCGGAGCTGCCGTTTCCGAGCATTCGAGCCCTACAACCTAGAGATGACCTCCCGCTGCAGGCTCGCTGCAGGTGCAGCGGGCCCTCATTTAGTGGGACAATCATAGGCTGTAGATGATCGAACCCGCAAATAGACGCATATTCAGCGGCAGCCGAGCGGCTGAACGCTGGGTTTGCGCTATGGGTTGGCTACACCGGGCGCGGCTCCGCCGCCGTCGCCCCCGCCGGTCGACGGCGCGAATGGCGATGCGGTCGGTGTGGGCGGCTGCTTGACCTTATCGGTCAGGTAGCGTTGGACGGCGCTGGCGGCGGGCTGTGCTTCGGTGCCGGTGAGCGGGCGCCCGCTGGCAAGATCTGCCGGGCTTGCCACCATCAGGCCGAGATTTGTCTGGTTGGCGCAGCCGTAATTACTCGTCAGCGCGTTGGTGAATTCGAATGTGAGCGACTGGCTCCAATTCGGACAGGTTGGCAACGTCACCGCATAGCGGCCGATCGAGACGATCGCGTGGTTGGCGGGCACGGTTGCCAGTGCCTGCTGGGTGGCAACGATCCCGTAGCGCAAGAGCTCGCCCGATATCGCGGCGGCACGTCGCTCGGCGAGGCGCGGCGGCCCGCCGGCCGCGATTGCGACCCGATCGGCGGGACTGATGGCACCGCTGAGCACCCACTGATCGATCTTGCGAAGTTCACGCGGAGGCAGGTAAGCGGATCCGGCTGCGAAGGCGAGCTCGCGCCGGCTTTCAGCACCGTCGACCCGCAGATCGGCCGGAGCTTCGGTTTTGCTGTATTCGGCCGCGCACGCCGCGAGCCCGAGCACTATCGGGAGGACGAGCGGGAAGCGGTAGAATTTCATGACCCTGCTCCTCCCTCAATCGAGCCGGAAACCGCCGGGACCGATCAGACCCCTTCCGCCGCCGCTGACCGTTCCGCGCCCGGGTCCCGGCAGCCCCTGGCGGTATTTGTCGCTGAGGAACACCCGTTGCGCGTCGTTGGGCAACTGGAGGCCGTCGGTCGGGGCCGCCAGCCGCGTCGGCGACGGCCGCACCAGATATGGGGTGACGATAACGACGAGGTCGGTCTCGCCGCGCTGGAAACGATCGGAGCGGAAAACCGCCCCGAGGATCGGGATGTCGCCGATCCAAGGAACCTTCGAGACAAGCTGCGTGGAAGTGTGCTGCAGCAACCCGGCGAGCGCGAAGCTTTCGCCGCTGCCGAGCTCGACCGTGGTTTCCGCGCGGCGGACCGTCAACGCGGGGATCGTCACGGTGGCCGTCGAGGTAAGTGGCACCGACACCTCGCCTTGTTGCGATAGCTGACTGACCTCGGGCCGAACCCGAAGGTTGAGATGGCCAGCGTCGATGACGGTTGGTGTGAAGGCGAGGCTGACACCGAAGCTCTTGAATTCGACGGTGATGGTGGGGAAGCCATTGGTTGCCGCCGAGGAGCCAGAGATCGGCACCGGAAACTCGCCGCCGGCGAGGAAGCTTGCGGTCTGACCGGACATCGCGGTCAGGTTCGGCTCGGCCAGAAGCGTAATGAAACCCTCCTGCTCGAGGGCGCTGAGGACGGCACTGGCAGCTTCGCCGGTGAGCTTCCCGACACGGAGAGAGTTGGTGGTTTCAGCCATGAGGGTCACCGGGTTCTGTGTCAAAAAGCTCAGGCTCGATCCGAGCTTTGCCCAATTGACCCCGATCTCATTCAGCTTGGTGACATTCACCTCGGCGATGCGGACCTGCAGGTTGACCTGGTTCGGCGTTGCGACGGTCATTCGGTTGATGACCTGCGCGCCCTTGACCTCGCTGGCGATCGAGCTGGCGAGGGCACGGACCTTCTCTGCTTTCCCGGAGTCCGACACGACGCCGCTCAGCACGAGATTGCCGTCAACTGAATTGGCCGAAACCTGCTCACCCGGTGCGAGTTGTCTCAGCGACGAGCGCAGCCGCGATACGTCGTGCTGGACGAGGATCGGCGCGTTCAGCAATACGCTGTCGCTGGCATCGACGGCATAGATGACCGTCTCGCCCGGCGACTTGGCGCTAATATAGACGAGCGTCGGCGACTTGACCTGGACATCGGCGATGTCCGGATTGGCGACGAAGACCGTGGCGGCGGGTCCACCCAGGCGGACGAGCGTGCCCTTGTTGACTTCGAGCACGATCCGCCCGCCATTCGCCGGTATCTGCGTGGCGCCGGTGCCGCGCGACGCCTGCGGGTGGGCCGGCGGCGGATTATCGGCCGGCGGCGCGTCGACGATGGTGCCGCGCGGCCCGGCAGCCGGTGCTTGTGCCTCGGCTGCGCCCAGAGAGACTGCAAGCGCCACGAAGATGGCGGATCCGGCAATGCCGGATAGCGGCAATAAGCGCATCGCGAACCTCGAAACGCATGTCGAGGTTCCAGTCTAGCCTGATTTGCTGTTTCCGCGCAATATCGTCACGCCACCCGCGCTAGAGTTTCCTTGTGTGGTTAACAGCTGGCTGACTTCGCTGTCGAGCGTGAACGTCCCTCGCTCGCCCCCGCCGGCAGAATCGGCGGGCGATTTCTGCTCCGCGACGGCGAGGCTACGGAGACTGAGCGATAACTTGCCCATTTCGCTGGCGACCGCGATGATCTCGCTCTGCTTTGGCGTGACCTCGAGCGTCGCGGTATGGGCTACGACCGCTTCGCTACCCTTGCTGTCGAGCTTCTGATCGACCGCGATAACTCGTACGTCCCGCAACACCGTCTCGGATGCTTTGTGGGATTCGTTGCTGTTGGCCAAAGCCGGGAGCGGGTGGGTGATCAGGATGTCGACCTGATCGCCCGGGAATACGAAGCCCGAGATGCCGGACGTCGCGGTGACCGGCACCGAGACGGCGCGCATGCCGGGAGCCAGCGCCGCGGCGAGAAAGCCGCGGCTCCCCGGCGAGACGATCTTGGCCTCGATGATCGGCTCGCCCGGCGCGATCGGGTCGCGCGCCACCCAGCCGGTGAACTCCTCGGCCGGCCGGGTTCCGGACTGGATGTAGTTGCGGTCGATCCCGCCTTCGGGCCAAACCTGCCAGGAGAAATCCTGCGGTTTCAGGATCTGGCCGCGGGTTATGGCGTTGCGTGCAACGAGGACCGATTTTTGCGGTGCAGGAGCGCGGGCCAACGGCACGGCTTCGACCTCAGCGGTCTTTTGCGCCAGGTAGCTTCGGACCAGCAGTCCGGTGCCGCCGGCGAGCACCGCGGCGGCGAGGAATAGGACCAGGGTGCGTATGCGCATTTGCTTGCTACCAGCTGAAGTTGGGGGGAATGGTGACGATGATCGCGGCGGCCGCGATCGCAACGCCGTAAGGGACGGCGATCGGCGCACCATCGGCGGCGACGCCGGCTGGGCCTGGTAGGACCATTCGCAGCGGGGTAAGAAGGGCGAGGCTCAACATCCCACCCAGGAGTGCGGTCCAGAGGAGGAGCGCCGGGGTTGCGGCGGGACCAGCCCACAGTGTCGCAACCGTCAGCAGCTTGACATCGCCACCGCCGATTAGTCCGCGACCGAAGAGCAGAGCGCCGACGACAAAGACCGCCGCTGCGCAACCGGCGGCAAGCCCGCCCGACGCCAGACCGAGGTTCGGCGCACTCGCTAGATAAAACGGCCAAAGGACGCACAGCGCCAGCGTCAACCGGTTGGGGATGACCAGCCGGCGGAGATCCTCGAATGCTGCCACCGCCATCAAACCGGTGAACCCGGCGGCCGGCACGAGGTGCATCGCGAAGGGCGCAGTCATGGCGCGCTCAGTCTTAACGCTCAAGGGTTAAGGAAAGGATAGCGACCACGGCAATCTTGCGGTCCTCGCGCCGGCCTCCGCCTGAATGTTACTGGTTCAGTTTGTTGTCTCCGCAGCGATCCTGCCGACGGGCTAACTCGACAGCGGCCGGGGGTGGGGCGGATCAGCATGGCCACGAACGCCGAGTTGGTGGCGGCTATTGGGGATCGGGCTGCCTATTGTGCGCGACCCGTTAGTCCCCCACCCGCCGCCGCCATCGCCTCCGGCTTGCCGAGCGCGATGCGGACAAAGCGGAACATCAGCAGCGCGGCGATCCCGAACGGTATGCAGCAGCATAAATACACCACGCTGACAGCGTTGCCGACTGCGTCCGGCTCGGTAGCGTCGCCTAATCCGGCAGCGTTCGCCACCACCCCCGCAATTGCCGCGCCGAACGCGGTGCCGATCGAGCGCACCGAGGCCAAGGCGGACGCGGTGCTGCGATGTTCGTCGGAGGTCACGCTGTCCATCGCCCGGGCGACGAGGTGTACGTTGTATACTCCGATGCCGATCCCCATCGCGAAGGCGCTCAAGGTCATCAGCGCGAGCCCCGGCAGCAGAGCTACCGCAGTCAGACAGGCAAGCCCGGTCGTGGCGATGACCGGCCCCGAGGCGAGCGCCAAGCGCTCACGCTTCCCCGACCACCCCGAAACAGTGAAGGTGCCGGTGGTCCAGCCTATCGAAATGACGATGCTGAGGAAGTTGATCACAACCGGCGACACCTGGTGCACAACCTGGAGCAACAGCGGCAGGAACAAAGTCACCGAGGTCTGCGTCATTCCGTGCAAAGACAGAATCCACAGCGCCAGCCCGATCGGCGCATTGACCGACAGAGCGCCCCGCGGAAAGAGGTTGTCGGCGGCCCGCCGGTCGAGCCAAAAGGTCACGCCAACAAGCGTGATCGCCGCCGCAATCAGCAGGACCCGCAGTGCCGCCCCTGACACCGATCCGCTGGCTGCGACACACAGCACGCCGCCGGCCAACGTCCCGAGACGGAGAAAAGGCACGCCGGCGAAGCGCACGTGTTCGGCCTCGCGGCTGAGGCGGTCCGGGATCTTCCAATAGGCGAGCCCGGCGAAGACCAGCATCAATGGTGCCATCATCCAGAACGAGCCGCGCCACCACTGCAGCGCCGCGAACATGCCGCCGACGATCGGTCCGCTCAGATGGCAGGCGGTGAAGGTGCCCTGCGAGATTGCGATGATGCGGGTCCGCAAGCGCGGGGCGAACACGCTGGCGATCAGCGCCATGCCGCTTCCCGAGACGAGCCCTCCGGCCCACCCCTGCACCCCGCGCGCGGCGATCAGCGAGCCGATGTCCGGCGCCACTGCGCAGCACACCGTGCCCAGCGCGAAGACGCCGGCGCCCAGCGTATAGGCGCGCCGCGCACCGAGCCACGACCACACCATGCCGGTCGAGGCGCCGCCGATGATCGAGCCGATCGTGTAGAGCATTGCCGCCCAGGTGTAGAAGCTCGCCCCGCCGATATCGCGAACGATGGTCGGCATGATGATGGCAATAACCAACATCTGCGTCGCGTTCATCGCGATGCCGCCGATTACCAGCGCCGAATAAAGCCCGAGCCCGTTGCGAAATATTTCGCTCCAGGAGCCTTTGGCGATGCCTGTATCGAGCGTCGTTGCGCGCGCGCCGAGCATAGGTGGTAGATACCCGAAGACGCCCGCCGCTCGATGCCGCAATTTTAGGCATCAGCCGCGCGCCTTGTTACGCAGCTTATATTAGACAGCTCCGCGTCGAGATATTGTCTCTGCCTCTCGCCGCACGGCAACTGGTATGGTGCTTCGCAGCATAACCAGGGACTACGATATGGCGTACGAGATATCACCGCCTAAGAAGCTGCCCGAGCCCGGATATTACTATCATTTCAAACATGACCCGGACGGGCCGCTAAACAACTATGCCTATTATATCTATGGCGTCGGCCACCACACCGAAGATGATTGCCGAACCGAAGATGCTTTCATGCAGGTATACCGGCCGTTATACGAGGAAGCATATGCTTACCGGAACGGTGGGCTGTTCGACCTCCGCCCTCTGCACATGTTTTTTGAACCGGCCGAGTGGAAGGGGAAAGCAGTGTCGCGGTTCACGAGAATCGTCGACCCGGACGTGATCACACAATTGGAGGCAATCAAGACCCGCATGTATCCGCCGCTTCCCTAGCCGCCCCAACGATCGACTCTTCTCGTCAGTCCGAGGGATGATAGCGGAGGAAGCCCTTCTTTCGGCCGCGAGTTCGGATTATTCCGCCGCGCGCACGGCGGACGGACCGAGCGCCCGCTCGACCCGCGGTCCGACCTCGCTCATCATCAGCTCCATCGACCGCATCGCCGCTTTGTGCGGGGTCGCACCGACCTTGAAAGAAAAGCACATATGGACCGGATGGGTCGCCCGGATTTCGCCGACCAGCTTCTCGGCCACGGTCTCGACATCGCCGATCAAGAGATCGTTGTAGATCTGTTCGAGCGGCGGTTCGTCGGGGAACGGTTTGTCGACCAGTACAGTTCCCTGCATGACCTCCTGCCGCCGTCGCAGGCTCGACGCGAGGCGGCTCTGGTAACGCGCATTCTCGGCAAAGCGCAGCCCCTCCTCTTTGCTGTCGGTAATGTGACAGAAACGGTTGACGGTGATGTGGGCGTTCGCCAGCGGCACGCCCTCCGCGGAAAAAGCGTCCTCGATGAACTGGTACTGCTCGGCCAAGAGCGCGGCACCGCCGACCCTGCCCGAGGACAGCACCCGATAGCCATGCCGCGCCGCAGCCCGGAACATCGCCTCGGTATGGCCCGCGACGTAGATCGGCAAGGGCATTTGCACCGGCCGGGCCGGGATATGGGTCACCGGGATCTGGTAGTGCTTACCCTGGTAGCTGAAGAAATCCTGCGAAAACGCACGGTCGAGGATGTCGCAGAACTCTTCGGTCATCTCCAGGTTGGCCTTGATATCGACGCCAAACCGTTCGAATTCGTAGGGCTGGTAGCCGGCGCCGATGCCGAGCATCAGGCGCCCGTTGGACAGCGCATCGGCGGTGGCGATCTCGGCCGCGAGCCGCGCCGGGTTATAGAGCGGCAAGACGACGACCGCGGTGCCGAGCCGGATCTGTTTGGTGATCGGGGCGCAATGCGCGACCATCATCAGCGGCGAAGCGCATAGACAATAGTTGGAAAAATGGTGCTCGGCGAACCAGGCGATCGTATAGCCGAGCTCGTCGGCAAGCCGCGTCTGTTCCGCGACCTCGGCGAAAACCTCCGCCGTCGGCTTTTCGGGGTCGCGTGACCCCATCAGATTGAAGATGCCGAATTCCATCGCCCACTCCTCCGCCCTTTGCCGCAACCGTGGCCGCGATAAGCCGAAGGCGTCAAGCTCTTCGGTTTTCGAGTGGCCCGATCGATGCAAGAGCGGGCACTCCACCCCCACTGCCCGGCGAGATTGCCCGGAAGAACGAGGCGCTCTAGGATCGCAACGCGTAACACCGACAGCGGGGGATGGGTCGATGGAATTCGGTGCTTCGATCTTCTTTACCGACTACTCGATCTCTCCGGCCGAGTTGGCGGTCGCGATGGAGGAGCGCGGGTTCGACTCGCTATGGGCTGCCGAGCACTCGCACATCCCGGTCCCGCGACGCACCCCGGCACCCGGCGGCGGCGAGCTGGCGAAGCGCTACTACGACGTCATGGATCCCTTCGTCACGCTGACCGCGGCGGCTGCCGCTACCAAGCGCCTCAAGCTCGCCACCGGCATCTGCCTGGTGATCCAGCGCGATACGATCCAGACCGCCAAGCTCGTTGCCTCGATCGACCAAGTTTCCGGCGGCCGTTTCCTCTTCGGCATCGGCGGCGGCTGGAATGCCGAAGAAATCGAAAACCACGGTACCGAGTTCACGACGCGCTTCAAACTCATGCGCGAGCAGATCGAGGCGATGAAGGAGATCTGGACCAAGGACAAAGCAGAATATCACGGCGACCTCGTCGATTTCGCGACGATAATGACCTGGCCCAAGCCGGCGCAGAAGCCGTATCCGCCGATCATAGTCGGCGGCGCCTTTCCCTGGGCCGCGCGCCGCGCGATCCGCTATGGTGACGGCTGGTACCCGAATGCCAGCAGTGGCGATCCCGACGACTATCTGCCGCGCTTTCACCGGATGACGGAGGAGGCCGGGCGTGATCCCAAATCGCTGTCGATAACGTTGGGCGGAGCTCCGGAGGACCCGGACCGGTTGAAGCGGTACCGCGATCTCGGCGTGAGTCGCGTCAACATTAGCCTCCCGGCGGCCAAGGCGGACGAAGTCCTCCCGCTGCTCGACCGTTGGGCCCGCATGGTTCGTTCGCTGGGCTCGTGATCCGATAGCGATCTCCACGCCGATGCGAAAGGAGCCGTCGAACAATACTCGGAGGGATTGCCCCGCAATGGACCGGCGTGTTCACGGCGAGCATTGGTCAACGTCGATCAAGAGAGCTCAATGAAGGCATTGTTCCTCGGCAATGTCGCGGCTGACACGGCAAACGGCATTAGAGCGGAATTGCCGCGCGGGCTGCAGATCGAGATCATGGCCGAGCCGCAGGCGCTGTTGCAAGCCCCAGGGGTCGCAGCCGATACAGACATCCTTGTCACCAATCACTGGCGCCCGGAGTATCCACCGGCGCCGCGAGTGCGTCTGGTGCAGTCGGTAGCCACCGGCATCGAGTTGATCGACGTTGCCGCGTTGCCGCCCGGGATCGTGATCTGCAACGCTTTTGGCCACGAAACGGCGATCGCCGAATATGTGCTGATGACGATGCTCGTATGGAGCCATCGCTTCCGCGAGATCGAGGGTGAGTTTCGTGCTCGCTCCTCGTGGCGGTCGAGCTGGGTGCAGAGCGGAGTCCCGCACGGCGAAATCTTCGGCAGCACGGTCGGAATCATCGGGCTGGGCAAGGTCGGCCGAGAGGTGGCGCGCCGCGCTGCGTCATTCGGCTGCCGTGTGATCGCTGCCAATCGGAGCGCGCGCTCGCCGGACGGCGGGATCGAACGAATTTACCCGCTGACCGAACTCGACCAGATGCTTCCAGCTTGTGATTTCGTCGTACTGTGCACGGCACTCGCGCCGGAAACCGAAGGGCTGATCGATACGCCTCGCCTCGCGCTTATGAAGCGCTCGGCGTTCCTCATCAACATCGCGCGCGGCTCGGTCGTCGATGAGGATGCCATTTACGCCGCGTTGCGCGATGGCGGGATTGGCGGAGCGGCGCTGGACGTGTGGTGGCAATATCCGGATGCCAGCGAACCGGAGCGCCGGCCATCGCGTCATCCTTTCCACGAGCTGCCGAACATCCTGATGACCCCACACTGCTCGGGTTGGACCGGAGGGATGGTGGCGCGGCGTTGGGGTGAGGTGGCAGACAATATCAACCGCTTCGTCCGCGGTGAGCCACTGAAGAATGTGGTCGTCACGAATTGAGGACCGCGCTCAAAAACCTGGAGATGTCCGCGGTGAGCACTGTAGATGGCAACCGGGTGATCCTGACCGGGGAAAACTCTGTGATCCGGCTCAGTAAGAACGACAGCGATACGTTTACGACGAATGCTACCTTTTGGCGTATCCAGTCTTCTCCAGGCGGGCCGGGCCATGTTCTCTATCTGAATGCGAGCTGACGGAAGCTCGCTGGCGAATATACTCGGACAACATTGCGATGGCGCGTTGGCTGCAGTCTACCGTGCTTGGTGCGATCAATGCTCAGCTCTTCGACCAGACCATCGCGGTGACCGATGCCCGGTTCAGCAAGTCCGGTAATGTGCGCGATTTCTGGACCGAAAGTCTGGACACCGGCGCGGAACAGATCGTGCTTACTTGGTATGAGATGGGCGAGCCGTTATTGGTCCACACTCAAGCTAATTCTATACCAGGGCGTCCCTACGGGATGTGCACGGTGCTTGTCCCGGCGCTCGGTGCGCGGCTGACCCGGAATTGCGTCGAGGCCGAAGGTCGGCCCTGGCCGAGGAAGGGCGAAGGTCGTCCCTCCAGCACCTGCGTACTGGGATTGTGCGAAAGCTGGACGCAGGCTAGATAGCGGTCTTGGCGTTGGTGTTCGATCAATGCCGGTTTGGGAGAAGTGACCGCTGAAACCGGCACCGTTTACCTACCATCGGCCTGCGACCTTGGCGGAGGCGGTGCGGCTATTGGCGGAGTTGGCGCCGCAGGATGGCCGCGTCCTGGCAGGCGGCCAGAGCCTGGTGCCGATCATGGCTTTTCGCCTCGCGCGGCCGGCGCATCTGATCGACATCAACACTGTCCCCGGGCTGGAGGCGCTCGCCGTTCGTGACGAGGCCCTGCACATCGGTGCACGTACTCGCCATGCCGCGTTTCATCGTCCTGTCGAGCACGGCCCGCTCGGCGCGATGCTTGCCGCTGTCGTTCGTCACATCGCGCATTATCCGATCCGCTTACGCGGCACGTTCTGCGGCAGCCTGGCGCACGCCGATCCGGCGGCGGAGTGGTGCCTGTTGGTAGCGACCTTGGATGCCGAGCTGATTGCCCTCAGCGCTCGTGGCGAGCGGCGCCTTGCTGCGCGAGACTTCTTCCGGGGCGCCCTGGCAACGGCGCTCGCACCCGATGAGCTGCTTGCCGAGTCCCGGCTGCCTATTCTGCCCGACGGCACCCGTTTTGGCTTTGAGGAGTTCAGTCGCCGGATGGGTGATTATGCGCTGGCGATGGCCCTGACCGTGCTGCGCATCGAAGGCGGCACCATTGCCGCGCCACGGATCGGCGTCGGTGCGGTCGAGGCGATGCCGCGCCGCATCGAAGCTGCCGAAGCGACGTTGTTCGGGCGGCGGCCGGGCGACGCTGCCTTCCGCGAAGCGGCGGCGGCCGCTGCGGCGGCGATCGACCCGATCGAGGACGCTCAGGCCGATGCGCAGTACCGGCGCGAGCTGGTCGGCGCCATGGTGTATCGCGCCCTGACCCAGGCGTGCATGCCGGATGGGAGAGGCCGGGCATGAGTGAACTGGCAAATGTCACCCTGGTCATCAATGGTCAGACCTACAGCTTGCAGCTGGAGCCGCGCCGCACCCTGCTCGATGCGATCCGAGAAGAATGCGGCCTGACCGGCACGCATATGGGCTGCGAGCACGGCGTGTGCGGCGCCTGCACCGTGCTGCTCGACGGCGACCCGGTGCGCGCCTGCCTGATATTTGCCGTACAGGCGCAGGGCAGTGCCATTCGCACCGTTGAAGGTCTGGCAGACGGCGAGACTTTGAATCCGCTGCAACGCGCCTTCATGGCCCATCATGGGCTGCAATGCGGCTTCTGCACCCCGGGCTTTCTGATGCTCGTTACCGGCGTGCTGGAACGCGAGCCCGATATCAGCGATGATCTGCTGCTGGAGGCGCTGGCGTCCAATCTCTGCCGCTGTACCGGCTATCAGGGCATCGTCGCTGCGGTGCGCGCAGCTATAGCCGAGCTGCGCGGGGCGGAAGTCTGAGCGTGGACCCGAACCCGCCGCCGGGCCGCGTGGTTGGCCGCGCCGTGCCGCGGCTCGAGGACCCGCCGCTGCTCACCGGGCGCGGCCAGTTCATTGGCGACATCGCCTTTCCTCACCAGCTCCACATGCGCGTCGTACGCTCACCTTATGCGCATGCCGCATTGCGCGCACTGGATATCGCGGCAGCCCTGGCGGCGCCGGGCGTGATCGCCGTCTGGACCAGCGCCGACATTGCCGATCTGCCACCGATCGATTTTCGCGATCCGGCAGCCGAGGCATTGCGGCCCTACCGCCAGCCCTTGCTGGCGCAGCAGCGGCTGCGATATGTCGGCGAGCCGGTCGCTGCGGTGTTCGCGGCTGACGCGTATCTCGCCGAGGACGCGGCGGATCTCGTCACGATCGATGCCGACGAACTCGTGCCGATACTGGCGGCCGACGCGCCACCCGGCAGTTTCGCGCCCGGCCAATCGACCGAGGCGCTGGTGCTGCGCACGGATTACGGCGAGGTCGACGCGGCCTTCGCCTCGGCGCACGCCGTCGTAACACTCGATTTGATGATCGGCCGGCACAGCGCGGTGCCAATGGAGACCCGCGGCGCGCTGGCGCGCTACGACCCCTCGCGCGACGTGCTGGAGCTCTACGGTGCGGCCAAGGTGCCGCATCGCAATCGCGACGCGCTGGCGCGCATGTTCGGCCGCAGCACCGCCGCGGTGGTCCTTAAGGAGGGCAATACGGGCGGCGGGTTCGGCGTCCGCGGCGAGCTCTATCCCGAGGATTTTCTGGTGTGTCTGGCGGCCATGCGGCTCGGACGGCCGGTCAAATGGATCGAGGACCGTCGGGAGCATCTGATGGCCGCCAACCACTCGCGCCAGCAGCGCCACCATGCCCGTGTGGCAGTGGACGCGGAGGGACGTATCCTGGCCCTCGATGACGAGTTCTTTCTCGACCAGGGCGCCTATGTGCGCACCCACGGCGCCCGCGTCGCCGAACTGACGATCGGCATGCTGCCCGGGCCATACCGCATCCCGGCTTATCGCGCGGTGTGCCATTTTCGCCTGACCAACAAGACGCCGGCGGCGACCTACCGCGCGCCCGGGCGGTTCGAGGGCACCTTCGTGCGCGAACGGCTGCTCGACGCCGTCGCCGAGCGCCTCGGCCTCGACCGGATAAGCGTGCGGCGACGCAACCTGATCAGCGCGGCCGAGATGCCGTTTACCCGGCCGCTCAGCGCGCTGGGAACCGAGGTCATTTACGATTCAGGCGACTACCCGCTGCTGCTGGATAAGGCGCTGGCCCACATCGGTTGGGACCGGCTGCAAGCCGAACTGCGGCAGCGCCGCAGCGCCGGAGAACTGGTCGGGGCCGGCATCGGCATCTTCGTCGAGAAGGGCGGGTTGGGTCCCCTCGATGGCACCCGCGTCAGCATTGACGCCAGCGGAGCCGTGGAGCTGGTGACGGGCGGTTCCTCGGTCGGCCAGGGTATCGGCACGGCCATGGCGCAGATCTGTGCTGACACGCTGGGCGTCGACTACCGGCGGGTGCGCGTGGTGCTGGGACAGACCGACCGCATTCAATACGGCATCGGCGCCCATGCGTCGCGCGCCTCGGTGATGACCGGCAACGCTACGCATGCGGCCTCTCTGAAGTTGCGCGACAAGGCGCTGGAGATGGCGGCCTCGCTGCTGCAGACGACGCCGGATGGCCTCGACATCGTCGACGGCACGATAATCCATCGCGACCGGCCGGGTGGCCCATCGATCAGCTTGGCGGAGATAGCACAGCATCTGGCGCCGGACTCGCCGACCCTTGGCGATCGCGATCCCGGCCTCACCGCGGAAGGCTGGTTCCGCACGGCGCACATGACCTACCCCTACGGCGTGCAGATCGGTGTCGTGCGTGTCGACGCCGACACCGGGCAGGTGGCAGTCGAGCGTTTCCTCATCGCCTATGACATCGGCCGGACGATTAATCCGATGTTGGTTGAGGGGCAGCTGGTGGGCGGATTTGTGCAGGGGCTGGGCGGCGCGTTGTTCGAAGAGTTTCTGTACGACGACCGCGGTGAGCCGCTCAGCGTAACGCTCGCCGACTACCTGATGCCGACGGTGCGCGAAACGCCGCCGGTGGAACTGCGGGTCACCGAGGACGCGCCGAGCCCGCTCAACCCGCTCGGCATCAAGGGCGTCGGCGAAGGCGGGATCACCCCGGTCGGAGCCGTAATCGCAGCCGCGATCGACGAAGCGATCGGCGTTCCCGGCGGCGTAACGCAGCTCCCGGCCACACCGCAACGCGTGAAGGCGCTGCTGCGCGCGTCGCGAAACCGGCAAGGCGCATGACCGGCGCCTTGCTGACCTTGTTGAATGTCCCGGCCTTGGCGGCCTACACCGCGTCCGGGCTATGGGGCGAGGAGACAATCTACCAGCTGGCGGCTCGGCATGCGCGGAAAACGCCGCTCGCCTTCGCGATACGCGACCGCAACCGCCGACTGACTTATCCGGCCCTGGTCGAGGCGGCTGACCGGTTGGCGGCCAGCCTGGCCGGCCATGGCGTCCGGTCTGGTGAGCGGGTCGCCGTCTGGCTGCCGAGCCGGGTCGAGACCGCTATCGCGCTGCTCGCCTGTTCGCGCAACGGCTATGTCTGTTGCCCGTCGTTGCATCGTGATCATCGGGTGGGCGAGATCATTGCGCTGCTGGACCGAATTCGTGCAGCTGCAGTGATCGCCCAACCGGGCTACGGGATCGACGCCGACCGGCATGATCTCTTCGCACAGCTGGCGGATCGCGATTTTCAGCGAGCTGTCTATAGCATCGGCCCTCCCGAGCGCGCGATGGCTCCCTTTGGCGATCTGACAGGATCGGCCCTCGAAATTTCGGCGAGCCGTGATGCAAATCAGATCATGTATCTGCCCTTCACCTCGGGCACCACCGGGCAGCCGAAGGGTGTACTGCACAGCGACAACACTTTGCTCGCCACCGCGCGGATGATGGTGCGTGACTGGAGACTGCAGCGCGCGGTGCTCTACACGCTCAGTCCACTGAGCCACAATCTCGGGCTCGGCGCGCTGATCAGCGCTCTCTCTGGCGGCGGCGAGCTGGTGGTGCACGATCTGCCGCGTGGCGACGGCCTGCTCGACCGGTTGGAGGAGACCGGCGCCGCCTTTTTGTTTGGCGTGCCGACCCATGCGATCGACCTGTTGAGCGAAATGCGCGCGCGCCGCGTCGAGCGCCTGGGCGCAGTGCGTGGCTTCCGCATATCCGGCGCAGCGGCGCCGGCCTCGGCAGTGACCGAGCTGATGGGCTATGGCGTGGTGCCGCAAAGCGGCTACGGCATGACCGAAACCTGCTCGCATCAATATACGCTGCCGAATGATATGCCCGGACGGATCATCGACACCTGCGGCCGTTGCTGCGAAGGTTATGAGATCAGCATCTGGCGCCAAGACAATCCGGACGTCGAAGCGGCACGCGGCGAGATCGGCCAGATCGGCGGCCGCGGCGCCAGTTTGATGCTCGGCTATTTCGACGACCAAGCAGCGACCGAGGCCGCGTTCAACGCGCAAGGCTGGTTCATGACCGGCGATCTCGGCTGGCTGGACGACGCCGGCTACCTGCGCATTACCGGGCGTTTGAAGGACGTGATCATCCGCGGCGGGCGCCGGAAAGGGGTCCGGCGGTGCTTGCCGCCGGCGCCCACGCGGTGGTCTATCTTTCGCCGGAGAATTTGCACGACAGATTGCGCGAGCAAGTCAACGCCGCGACTGACGGGCGTGGTGCCGACATCATTCTCGACCCCCTCGGCGGCGCGGTGTTTAGCGCCGCCCTGCGTGCGCTCGCCTGGTGCGGTCGTCTGGTGGTGATCGGCTTCGCCGTCGGCGACATCCCAATGCTCAAAACCAACTACCTGCTGCTGAAGAACATCGAGGTGAGCGGATTGCAGGTCAGCGACTATCGCAAGCGGCGCCCGGCGCAGGTTGCAGCATGCTACGCAGAGATCTTCGCTCTCTATGAGCAGGGAAAACTGCAGCCGGAGGCGGCGACGACCTTCCCATTAGATCGGGCCGGGGAAGCGCTGGCCGCACTGCGTGATCACTGCCTCGATGCCCGAGCCGTGCTGCAGGTGCATGAAGCCTGCACTGGGGAAGCTCTGTAGGGTGGGCGTCCGCCGAGCCTTTGCCAAAAGCGTCGCTCGGAGGAGCAGGGTCGCCACTTTTCTGGCGCTTGCGGATCGGCCAGACCTGCACGCAGCATAGGTCGAGCATCTCGGTCAGCCGCTGGATCGCATCGCCCTTGCCTCAGGCATCCCAACCCTCTGCTGTGATCACGCCGCGGCGCCACTCGACCCGGTAAATCTGCCCAAGCTCTATCATCGCGACCTGAGGTTTGCTGAACTGGTGGCGATAGCTCTGATCGTCCTTGAGCCGCCGATCGAGATCGGGTCCCGGCATAATAGGCTTCGTTTTGGTCGTTGTATTGCTCATAGTTGACCGCAAATAACGAGGCACAAGGGCAGAGGCGCAGCGTCAGAGGAGAGGCTCATGTCCCACCGAGGAACACCGGAGACCAGGGGACCTCGAACAGAACCGGAGATCATCCTGCCCAATCACAGATTTGAGCGACGGGCGGGCGGCGAACCCGGAATACGGGTTTTCGTGATTGGGCGTAGCGGACGGCGCACCTATTTCGCAAAGCCCGGACCGATTACCGCCCTTGTCGCGGCAATTGTGCTTGGCGCGCTTTTGGTTGTTATCCTCGTATTCGCCCTAAGCGTGTTTCTGATCGCCGTTCTTCTGGCTGGGGTGCTTGTCGTCGCTCTGATTCTGTCGAGTGTGCTCCGCGGCTACTTGCGGCGGCTTCAATAGAGCGCGGTCGAACGTCGCACCGCGAGCACGAACCGCGGCTCGTCGCGCCAGTCCTGGTAGCGCGGATCGGTAAGAGCATCGGAAAAACGCATCGCCCGTTCCTGGCGATGTCGGGGGCCGATTTTGTCTGTGGCCAGAACCTCGTCTTGCTGGCCACACACCCGCCTACCTATATGGCGATCTGAGGGCAGGATCCGATGCTGAGCGCCGAGGCTTTTGCGGTCATCGGCGGCACGAACTGCCTCGGCTCTCTACTCGCCGGCTGGCTCGGCGGCAGGTATCCCAGGGCACATCCTCTTGGGGCTCCTCTCCACCCTGCTCGCCTTTGCCTTCACCCCTTATTTCATGATGCCGCCGACCCCGGTCAGGACGCTCTTCTTCGCCGCGGCGATGGGCATGCTGTGGCTCAGCGCCGCGCTCTGGGCCCAAGACGTTGGGCATCGAAGTCGGGAGCGCGCACTCGGAGGAGCACACCACCGCAGGCGAGTTCAGCATCGAGGAATGATGTCTGATCTCGCCGCAATTCCGCCCGATCGGCACGCTCACAGCACTCGCCGCCGGCCGCTGCCGCCACCACCGCGCCGTTGCGACTGAAACCCGGCCAGCGAACGCCGCAATCTCGCCGCAAGAATGGTCCCGAGCACGCCTCCTGAAGACGAAACGCTTCTCACCCTCGGTGTTGCGGCAGTATCGGCCTCGTTACAAAGCATCTCGTCGCTTTACAAACCCCGGCCCGGATTCACGTACGCTTACAACATTTTACTGCGTCGTAGTTATTGGTTCATACGAGAGTTACGTTGGCGCATTAACTTCTCGTTCATCGGGACAGGGCTGCCCGACCGTGATGGGCCGTCTCTTCCAGAATGGAGTCTCAGATGAACGAGTTTGGTCGACTATTAGAAAATGAAATTCCTCGGTTGCGACGTTACGCCCGCGCCTTGACTCGAAATGCGGCTAGGGCCGATGACATTGTGCAAAGCAGCTTGGTACGCGCGCTCGAAAAACAGCATCTCTGGGAGCCTGGCTCAAACCTCCGTGCCTGGCTGTTCACCATCCTGCACAATCAACATGTTAACGAAGTTCGTCACTCGCTTCGTCAGGGATCGCTGGGACCGGCAGAAGATAGCGATCCCATATCACGTGTGGAGCCGGTTGCCGACGCCTCGTTGCAGCTCAGAGATCTGCAACGGGCGATCAACACTCTGTCTCATGAACAGCGAGAAGTTCTTCTACTCGTCGGCCTTGAAGGGATGCGGTACGAACAGGCTGCAACCATTCTCGACATTCCGGTCGGCACCGTTCGCTCCCGCCTCTCGCGCGCTCGAACCACGCTCCGTCTGCTGATGGATGGGGCCACGACTGCGAATGGTCGCCGGAGCGAGCGTTGCGACGATTTGGCTGCCTAACCGGCTCTCGGCACCGCTTTTCCTGAAGCGTAGATGGGAAGAAAAATCCACCCATCCGAGAACCTTTCCGCCCGGCGTTTCGCTCTGATCACCCGGACGCCAAGTCTTCTTCGCCCGCATTGAGACAAGCGTCGACCGGTGAACCGAGGTTCCCTACGAACCCGCTTACGAGGGCAGGCGCCTCAGCGACTGCGTCGCGTAAATTCGTAACGATATGGACGGAGCTGCCGATCGCTGCCCTTGCAGCAGCCAGTTCGGTCGGTGACAATCCCCATAGCCCGATCAACACGTTCGTGCCCGGCGCGCGTCGGCGAAGGCGCTGCACAAGATAGCGCGCCCGTGCCGGGGCGCTCGTGCTGATAAGCGACAAGCCAATGAGCCGCGACTGCGCGAAGAGCCTCGGGTAGACGGCACTCGAAAGTGGCTCGTCGGAACAAAACACTTTTTCCCCTTGGACGTCTCCCTCTTGACGCAAAAGATACGCCAGCAGCAGCGCCGCAGCACCGTCGAGCTCATTGCGACCCGGAATGCAATAGATGGCCGACACCGGCTCGACTTCCGGCCGAGCGGGATCATTGGGCATCGGAGCAAGCTCCTCGAGTGCCGCATCGAAGAGGTTCTCGAGCATAGCTTGGATGACCCGTCTTACCCTTGCACAACGCTCGCCTGAAATTGCACCGCGGTCCCTATCAGCTTGCATTCTCATCAGAGCAGGGATTGCGACCTCGTCGAAAAACTCGATAAAGGACCTTTCCTTAGCGAACTCTTCCGCCTGCTCGGTTGCGTCATCGGAATCGTCGGCAAGGAGCCGCTGGTAGAACGTCTCTTCGGGCGTCAAGACCGGCTGATTGCCGAGGAGGACATCCAGAAACTCCAGGTGCCGGACGTGCCGGCCGAGGACGACAAGACAAGCCGTCAGGGGAGTCGACAAAAAAAGGCCGACTGGCCCCCAAAGCCAGGTCCAGCACACCGCCGCCACGATCAATGCGACCGGCGATAGGCCGGCGCCGGATCCGTACACCCAAGGTTCTACTAGGTTTGTGACGATGAGCTCGACCACCACGAAGAGTGTGATGGTCCACAGTAAGAGCGTCCAACCGGGGTCTACGGCAATGGCAAGAGCGACCGGGAAACTGGCTGCAATGACGATGCCGAGATAGGGAACAAAGCGCAGCAACACGACAAAAATCGCCCATAGCGTTGCGTTCGGAATGCCGATCACCGTCAAGCCCACGCCGATCGGCACGCCGCAGGTCAGGTTGACAATAAGCAGCCGTATCAAATATTGCCTAACGCGTTGTGTCGCTTCGTTCATCGCCTCGGTCGTTCGATGTAGGTCGTGCCGACCGCCGAGTCGCAGTAGCCGGTCGCGCAGATCCTCCCAGTCGATCAGGATCATCACGACAAAGACGATCACGAGCCCGCCGGCGGCCAATGGTTGAAGCAATGGTCCAACGATGCTCTGGACGAGCTGAAGGGGTTCGAGGTCAGGCTGCCGTATTTCGACCGGGAGCGGCTTCTCCGGTTCGGCTTCGGAGCTGCCGCCGGGCGACAGACGCTCTAGCCGGGCCGAGGTGTCGGTCTCGGATTTCATCAATTCCCTATGAAGATCACGCAGCATCCCCGTGAACCGATGGAAGACGGCTCCGCCGGGGACGAGATCGGGAAGTGAGCGAACCTTGGCTTCCATGTTGTATCTATTTTCCGGCAGGTCGCGCGCGAGCGACGAAACCTCATGCACGACGACTGCAACAAAGCCGGAAATAATTGCAAAGGCGGCAGATACGATCAGAGCTACCGCGGCAACCCGGCCGATGCGCAATTGGCAGAGGGCGCGGACCGCGGGTGCTAACAGAAAGCTCAGGAGAACCGCGAGCGTAATGGGGATGATCACATTGCGAGCGAAGTAAAGGAAGCCGACCACCACAGCCGTCGAAAGCAAGGCCAGGGTCGTGGAAAGGCCTGTTCGCGCTTCTGCGGGGCCGGTATCATTCGTTGGTTGCGACTGATCGGCCATAATGTTCCTCGTTCCGATTGCACGCTCGGAGCGATGCTCCCCGCGCCGCGGGTCAAACTAACCTTCTGGCTCGTTGATCTCCCGAACGTCGCGTACTAGAACAGGCTACCGCTGCGAAACACTCCGTCCTCAGTGCCGACAGATGTCGTCCGATGCACGGCAAGGTTGATTGATAATGACCCGGCTTCTAAGAAATTAAGAATCGACAACCGAGCATCGCTCCAAACGGAACTTTACCCCGTGCTTTCCGTTCGATCCTCGCCGAGCGAGAAATCCTTTACAAGCTCGCTGTTCGTCCTGTCATTGCAAATCGGTCTTCTTAGGGCAGATTTCTGAATTTTGCTGCAACGCAGCGGGGGAATAGATCGAAGATGACGTCCGTAGAAACCCTAATAGAATCCGCTTCGGACGCAGTCGTCGGCCGCCTGCAAGAGCCGATCACCAACTATGAACTGCTAAACCGCGAACGCTCTTACCGTGAGTTGTTGGAGGCGTTACCCGCTGCGATTTACACGACCAATTCGGCGGGGCGGGTTGCATTTTATAATCAAGCTGCGGCTGCATTGGCCGGTCGCACGCCAGAGCTGGGATCCGATCGATGGTGCGTCAGCTGGCGCCTGTATTGGCCGGACGGCACCCCGATGGCGCATGATGAATGCCCAATGGCGATCGCGCTGAGAGAAGACCGCGCTATCAGAGGAACGGAGTTGATTGCCGAGCGACCCGACGGCGTCCGTATCCCGATACTGACCTACCCTACTCCGCTACACGACGAGTCGGGCAAGCTTGTCGGGGCCGTGAACATGTTGGTCGACATTTCGGACCGCAAGAAGGGCGAGCAAGTGCTGCGTCGTCTCAATGCTATGCTGGAGCAAAATGTCGAGGAACGCACCCAGGAGTTGGAGGAAGCATCCGTCAAACTCAACGAGAGCGAACGCGACTTCCGCATGCTCGTACAGAGTGTGTCCGAATACGCGATCTTCATGCTCGACCAAGACGGGTTCGTCATCAACTGGAATGTTGGTGCCGAACGTATCAAAGGTTACAAGGCAGGCGAGATCGTTGGCCAGCATTTCTCGCGTTTTTATTCCGAGAAGGACCGCGCGGACGGCCTACCCCAGCGCGCTCTGGCTACTGCGGCGCGCGACGGCCGGTGCGAGGCCGAAGGCTGGCGGGTGCGCAAGGACGGCGGGCTTTTTTTGGCAAACGTAATTATCGACGCGATCCGCGACGATGCCGGCAGGCTTATGGGCTTCGCCAAGGTTACGCGCGACATCACCGAGCGCCACAAGGCCGCGGAAGCCTTGGCCGAAAGCGCGGAGTTGGCTCGCGGCATCATCGACGACGCCCTCGATGCGTTTGTGCAGATCGACGACACCGGAACTGTGTTGGAATGGAATACCCAGGCGGAGGTTCTTTTCGGGTGGTCCCGACAAGATGCGATTGGAAAGGGTTTAGGAACGCTGATCCTGCCGCTATCCGACCGAGCCCGTCACCGAAGGGGCCTCGAGCGCTTTCTCCGGAGCGCAGCCGAACGGAACCTGGGTCGGCGCGTGCAGCTGCGGGCGTTGCGGCGCGATGGCAAGGAAATCACGGTTGAGTTGAGCATCACCGCGCTGCGCCGAGGCAAACGGCGCCTATTCAACGGCTTCATTCGAGATTTGACGGAGAAGCTCGCCGCTGAGGCCCAGCTGCACCACGCGCTAAAGATGGAGACAATCGGTCAACTGACCGGCGGGGTAGCTCACGATTTCAACAATCTGCTGACTGCGATCATCGGCAATCTAGAGGTCCTGGCGACCAAGGTGCCGGAACGAGGGTCGGCCGCTCGCTGCTTGCAGGCAGCCTTATCCGCCGCATGGCGCGGGTCGGGGCTGACCGAACAGCTCCTCGCTTTTTCACGGCGCGAAGAAATCCGTCCGGAGATCGTCAATGTCGATGCCCTATTCCGCGATATCCTCCTCTTATGTCAAAGGACGGTGGGCGAAGGCATCGAGATTCTAATCCGCCCTCAACCAAAGCTGTGGACCTGCCGCATTGATCCTGGCCAGTTAGAGGCGGTGCTCTTGAACCTCGCGGCCAACGCCCGAGACGCAATGAATGGGTCCGGGTGTCTGACCATCGAAGCAGGAAACGTCGTCATGGGCGCCAAGGACGACGTCGAGTTGGCCGGCGAATATGTCGTAATTTCGGTGTCGGATACGGGCTGCGGTATGACCAAGGAGGTCATGGCTCGTGCTTTCGAACCGTTTTACACCACCAAGGAGCCCGGAAAGGGCACCGGCCTGGGCTTGAGCCAGGTTTATGGATTTTCGAGGCAGTATGGCGGGACTGTGCGCATCAAGAGCAAAAGGGGGAGAGGCACGACCGTCCGCATCTACCTCCCAAGAGCCGAGGGTGCGGTCAGCGAGCACCGGTCATTGAACGATCTCTCTCGGGCCTCACGTGCTCGGAACGGTAGGGCGGCGATCCTCATCGTCGAAGACAATGGCGATGTGCGGCAGACCATCACCGAGGTTTTGTCGCATCTTGGCTATCGCGTCTTGACAGCGACCGCGGGCCGCGAAGCCCTCGCGATATTGCAGCAGGAAAAGTCGATCGAGCTTCTGCTCAGCGACGTGTTGCTGCCCGGCGGCCTCAGCGGCATCGAGCTGGCTCGGAAGGCGCGGAAGCTAAAACCCGAGCTCAAGGTCGTATTAAGCTCCGGATACGTCGGAGACGAAGCAAGGCACGACCTGGTGCGGGGGGAATTCTCATTTCTTCCCAAGCCTTATCGTCCGGCCGAACTCGCTGCGAAGCTTACCGAGGTGCTTGCGGACGGTAGTCCTGTACGTTAGCGGCTCGTTCTTCGCAACACACGGGCCGGACGGAACGCGGAATTTAGCCGCGCGTGGAACCGGGTGTTCCAGCCTTGCAGTCCGCCTACCCGTTGGCCTATATCTCGCCTCACTTTGCTGAGGCAGGCGCTTTCATAGGCGCTCTGATCCCCGGTAGCTCAGTTGGTAGAGCGAGCGGCTGTTAACCGCTTGGTCGCTGGTTCGAGTCCGGCCCGGGGAGCCAATATTGTCAGAGGGTTAGAGGATAAAATCTAACCCTCTGATCGCTCCAGTCGTTTCAGGGCAAGCTTCCGGCTCGTGAGACGCGCGACACCAAAAAGATCAGGGGTCTTGTTTGACCCTTCGAGCGCGTAGCCGCGGTTGTGGTCGTCCCATCCCGCCACGAGGCCGCCATGGGCGAGGTCGACGATCTGATAGCCGCCAAAGCTTAAGTAACGCTGGTCTTAAGACCCCAGACTGATCTGCCAGGCCGCGATAAACATGATTCGAACGATGTCGGCCGATGTCGGCATCGCGGCCGAAGCCGTGTGGGTCGTTCATCCCGATACCGATGTGACGCTCTACGACATGTCGACGAAGCCGAGTTGCATGAATGTGCAAGATCCCGGGATGGTCGACGGACTTCCGGTTTCGGGGTGTCTCACCCTCGCCTTCTTTGCCAATGCTGCCGATATTGTCACAATCGAGCATCTCTCCTCGGGGAGAGCGCCTCGACCCGGTCCAGGAAGCCTTTATCGAGGCAGGGACCTTTCAGTGCGGGTTCTGCACGTCGGGCTTCGTCCTGATGACAAAGACGCTTCTCTACGAGAACCCGGACCCGAGCGGTGCCGAGATCCGGCATTACCTGTCGGACAATCTTTGCCGATGTGGCGCCTATCCGGAGATACTACAGGCAGTAGGGCTTGCTGCGCACAAGCGCCGGGCGGCGCCGCGGGCAGCTATCTGATTGAGGAGTACGGCAATGGATGAGTATGAGGTCGCGATCAAACCGGACATCGTGTTCGCCGAGCACGATGGCGTGAGGCTGCTCGGTGACTTTTATTCGCCGCAGGGACTGAGCAACGCGCCGGTCCTGGTCGCCGCCCATGGCGGGGGGTGGCAGGTCGGCGACCGCAAATTCTACCGCCACTGGGGCGGCTATCTCGCCAAGCACGGCTATGCGGTCTTTGCCATCGAGTACCGGCTGATGAAACCGGGGGTTAGGACTTGGCCGGGTGTCGTCTATGACTGCAAGTCGGCCGTGCAGTTCGTGCGCGCAAATGCCACCGAGCTCGGAGTGGACGCAGATTGCATCGGGCTGATCGGCGACTCCGCCGGCGCACATCTGTCTGCGCTGGTGGCATTGGCCGGCGAGGAGCCGTTGTTTTCCAGCCAATACCGCGGCGACCCCCATGCCGCAACTCCGGCCGATGTCAAAGCCGTCATTGGCTTCTACGGCGTCTACGACATGCTGGCGCAATGGGAGCACGACCAAATTTCGCGACCGCGCGACCCGATTACCGAGAAACTTCTCGGCAGCCCACCGATGGTCAGCCGCCGGGTCTTTTTCGAGGCCTCGCCGCTGAGCTACGCGATCGTGGACAAGAACACCGCGCGCTTTCTGCTGATCTGGGGCCGGGAGGACAACATCGTCGACCCGGCCACCCAGTCGGAAAAACTCCTGACCGCGCTGAGGCAGGCCGGCTTTTTCGCTCGCACGATCGTGATGCCGGGTGCGGGACATTTCTGGAGCTCGGATCCGCTCGACGAGCCCGGCAGCTTCGGCGCCTTTGCCGCGCCCAGGATGCTGAGGTTTCTCGCCGGCGCACTCTAGCCCGACCCCATCAGTCCAGGGTCTCGCGATAACACCAGATCGCGATCGCGCCCACGACTAGGGTGAAGGCAGCGATCGGCCACAGCTCCGGGAGGATCTCGGCAGCAGTGTTGCCCTTAAGCAGGATGCCGCGCACGATGCGCAATGCATGCGTCGTCGGGAAAATCTCGCCCGTCCACTGCGCCCAGACTGGCATGCCGAGAAACGGAAACATGAAGCCGGACAAAATAATCGACGGCAGCAGGGTGAACTGCGCCATCTGCATGGCCTGCATCTGGCTCGTCGCGATCGTCGAAAACGTAAAGCCCAGCGCGAGATTACTGGCGATGAACAGCCCCAATGCCAGGACTAGAAGCACCAGCGAGCCGCGGATCGGCAGATCAAAGACCGCCTCCGAGATCGCCATGATCAGCACGACCTGAACATAGCCGATGGCGATATAGGGGACGATCTTGGCGATCATGACCTCGATCGGCCTGACCGGCATGGCGAGCAGGTTCTCCATCGTGCCGCGTTCGCGCTCGCGGGTGATCGACAGCGTCGTGATCAGCAATGTCGAGAAGATCAGGACGATGCAGACGAGACCCGGCACGATGTTGAGCACGGTCAGCTGTTCGGGGTTGTAGCGGGCATGCACGACGAATTGAAAGGGCGGCTTCGTCGGCTCCGATTGGAGATTCGGCGGCAGGTCACGGTTGATGCTCGCGGTCAGCGCAGAGAGTGCTGCCGTTGCATTGCCGATTGCCGACGGATCGGTGGCGTCGGCGTCGACGAGGATCGCCGGTCTCTCGCCGCGATCGACCGAGCGCTCGAAATTGGGCGGGATGTTGATGACGAACAGAACCTCGCCTTCCGCCAAAGCCCGCTCCGCGGCGGCTTCCGATGGGAGCGAGCGGATGTCGTAGTAGCCGGTGTTCTTCAGCGCGGCGACAATCGTGCGCACATAGGTTGAATGATCGGGCGCTAACAGCCCGGTCGGCAAATGCTTCGGGTCGGCATTGATCGCATAGCCGAACAAGAAGAGCTGCATGACCGGCAGGGCGATGATCAGACGCAAGGTTATCGGATCGCGCCGGACCTGGATCCATTCCTTGCGCAGCACGGCGAGGAAGCGCTCGAAAGAAAAGCCATTCATTGCCAGGGACCTCCGATCGGCAAAAGGGCCGCAGACCAGTCACCGGTCGCCACTCACCCTCCCGCCGAGGCGGGGCCCTCCCTCTCCCCGCGAGCGGGGAGAGGGCTGGATTGAGAGGCTGGCTCGGGCAGTTTCGCGCTGGTCAACAGATGGACGAAGACGTCCTCGAGCCGCGGCTCGACCTCGTGCCAAGTGAAGGACGGGTCGGCGAAATCGGCTATCGCCCGCTCCAGAGCCTTGCGGTCGGTGCCGGCGACATGGACCGATCGCCCGAAGACCGCCGCCGCCTCGACACCCGGCATTCGCCGCAATCGGCGAGCGGCCCCGTCGCTGGCTTCTCCCAAAGCCTCATAGGTGACGAGCCCTGATTTGCGCGCCACCTCATCAGGTGCGCCTTGCACAACGATATGACCGTCGGAGAGGTAGACGATGCGCTCGCAGCGCTCGGCCTCGTCCATGTAATGGGTCGAGACGAGCGTGGTCAGGCCCTCGCCGGCCAGGTCGTGAATGAGGTCCCAGAACTCGCGCCGCGCTTCGGCGTCGACCCCGGCGGTGGGCTCGTCGAGCAGTAGCAGTTTTGGCTCGTGCAATACACAGGCGGCTAGTGCAAGTCTTTGCTTCCAGCCGCCGGAAAGATGTCCCGCCAGTTGCTCCGCCCGCCCGGTAAGCGCCATTCGGTGCAAAATCTCCTGCACGACTTGCCGGCGGTTGCGCACCTGATAAACCCGGGCGACAAAATCGAGATTCTCGAAGACCGTGAGATCCTCGTAAAGGCTAAAGCGCTGGGTCATGTAACCGACCTGGCGCCGGATGCGCGGCGCGTCCGCAATGATGTCCAATCCAAGACAGGTTCCGCTGCCGCCGTCCGGGGTCAGCAGACCGCAGAGCATGCGGATCGTTGTCGTTTTGCCGCTGCCGTTGGCGCCGAGGAAGCCGCACACCTGGCCGGCGGCGACCTGTAAATCGAGGCCGTGAACAATGCGGCGCGCCCCAAAGCTCTTCTCGAGGTCCCGGACGTCGATAACGAGGTCGGTCATTGACGGTCTCCAGCATCGACCAGTCGAACATCCATCGGCTGGCCGGGATTGAGCAGGGCAGCCTGGTCGGGTCGCGGACGCGCCTCGATCCGATAAACGAGCTTCGCCCGCGTCAACTCGCTGTAAATGACCGGCGGGGTATATTCGGCCGTCGGCGAGATATAGGAAATGGTTCCGGCGAGGCCGGACGGGCAGCCATCGCAGCCGAAGGCGACAGGGTCGCCGCGGTGCAGTCCCGACAATGCGGTCTCGGGAACGAAAAAACGCACAAAGATATTTTCGGGCGCTAGGATCGATATGACCGGTGCTCCTGCTGCCATCGTTTCGCCGGGCTGCGCCAGCACATCGGCGACACGGCCGCCGATCGGAGCCGTGACGGTGCGCTGTGCCAGCCGCCAGTCGGCCATCGCGACCGCCGCCTTTGCGGCTGCGACCGCTGCCCGTTGCGCCTCGATTTCCCGTTCGCGGCCCATCGGCGCCTTGGCCTGCGCGAGGGCCGCCTCCATCGCCTGCACCTTGGCTTCCGCCGAACGGAAGTCGGCCCGCCGCTGATCGACAGTTTGGGCAGTGGCATATCCCCGGCCCACCAACGTCTCATCGCGTTGCAGATCGCGTTCCGCCCGTGCCAGGGTCGCGCGGGCATCCGCCAAGTTGGCCTCCGCCTGTGTTACCTCCGTCGCTTTGCTCGGAGCTTCGAGATTGGCCAGCTGCTGTCGGGCTTGGCCGAGCTGTCGCGCCGCCTGATCGCGGGCGGCACGTTCTGCTGTGTCGTCTTCCGTGAACAGCGGGGCGCCCTGGGCGACCTCATCGCCGCGTGCCACGGAGATCACGGTCAGCTTCCCTTGCTGGACCGGCGCGACTTTCACGTAATCGGCCTCGACATAGCCCTGCCAAGCCGGCGTCGTGGTATTGCTGTGTTGCGCCCACCACAGCCAGCCGATCCCCGCCACCAGGATGACTATGACGATGACCGCGAGGCGCACACACCACCCACCCTTTACAATACGATACGTGATCGTATCTATTCTGTAAATGGAGGCGCCCGCTGATCCCCGCAACCCCAAAAACGCCGCAGGGCGGCCGCGCAGCCCGGTCATCGATCAAGCGATCATGCGGAGCGCGCTGGAGCTCTTCATCGAGCATGGGGTCGCCGGCGCCAGCATCGAGCGGATCGCCAAGCGGGCCGGGGTCGCAAAAACCAGCATCTACCGCCGCTGGCCCTCCCGCGAGGCGTTGCTTGCACAGGCGATCGAAGTCTTCCGCAACGCCACCGGGTTTACGATCGATCTCCTGGATCGCACGCCGCCGCGCGACTTCGCGACGCTCCTGATCAGCGCCTGCGAAATGATCGCGCGCCCCGAAATCCGCAAGCTCGTGGCGCGGCTGATCGGCTCCTTCCCCGACCACCCGAAATTGCTCGAGGTTTATCTCGAGACGTATTTTCTGCCGCGTCGGCTCGCCTTCATCCGCGCCTTGCAGCGGGTGCAAAATGAGGGGTTGCTCACGCCAGATGTCGATCTCGAAACGCTGGCCGACATGCTGATCGGCGCGCTGGTGTATCGTCTGCTGCTATCCCTGCAAGGCGAGATCTCGGTGAGCGACCTCCGCGACCATGTGCAAAAGCTACTTCGCCAGACCGGCTTCGACATCGCGATGTGAGGGAGCCTGTTACGAAAGCGCGCGAGCCGCTAATCTCGGCACCGCGAAAGGAATGTGCGGATGGATTTCGGGATCGGCATTGCGACCTCGAGCGCCTCGTGGAAATTGGCGCAGCGCGCCGAGGAGCTGGGCTTCACCCATGCCTGGTTCTTCGACACGCAGATGATCACCGGCGACTGCTTTGTCGCGATGGCGGCGGCCGCACTCAAGACCTCGCGCATCCGCCTCGGCACCGGCGTGCTGGTGCCGTCGAACCGGATTGCCGCAGTAACCGCCAATGCCTTAGCGACGTTGAACGGGATGGCGCCGGGGCGCATCGATTTCGGGATCGGCACCGGCTTTTCGGCGCGCCGGGCGATGGGACTGGGGGCCGTCAAGCTCGCCGAGATGGAAGAATATATCCGCGTCGTCTATGGCTTGCTGAACGGCGACACCGTCGAGACGCCGATCGAAGGCAAACGCCGCAAGATCCGGTTTCTCAACCCCGAGGTCGGGTCGATCAATACGAAGGACCCGATCCCGCTGCACATTTCCGCTTATGGGCCGCGATCCCGGGCGTTGACGGCCAAGCTCGGCGCCGGATGGAAGAGCTTTGTTTCCGACGTCCCGGGGGCGATGGATGCCCTCGAAAGCATTCAGCAGAGCTGGCAAGCGGCAAGGCGGGTGCAGAGCGATCTCTACGCCACCGCCTGGACCTGCGGCTGCGTGCTCGGCGACGGCGAGCCGGCCGACAGCCCGCGCGCCATGGCGCAAGCCGGGCCGCGTGCCGCGGTATTGCTGCACCGGGCGGCCGATTTCGACATGGAGGGCTGGCAGAACACCTCGCCGGTCCCCGAGGACGTGGCCGCCGAGGTCGCCGGCTATGTCGGGATGGCGCGCGGCTACGAGCCGCCGGACGCGCGGTATCTGACCAACCACCGCGGCCATTTCCTGTTCGTCAAGCCCGAGGAGCGGAAATTCATTACCACCGAGCTGATCCGGCGCACGACCTTCACCGCCAGCGAGCAGGAATTGAAACAGCGGGTCGAGGCCTTGCGCGGCGCCGGCTGGAGCCAGCTCGTGATCGCCATTGCCCCGGGCGAGGAACGGGCGCTCGAAGACTGGGCGCGGATCAAGCGAGCGTTTGAGTGATGGGTGGGCAAGTAAATCTCGAAATTTCAGCGGTAATCCGTCATTCCCGCGGAAAGCGGGAAATCCAGCGCCCGGGTCTCGGAGGTCGCCCTGGACCTCCGCCTTCGCGGGGGTGACGAGAACGGCAATTCATACGAGGGAAAAGCATGCGCATCGAGATCATCTGCACCGGCGACGAGGTGCTCACCGGCAAGATCGTCAACACCAACTTCAGCTACATGACCCAGAAGCTCGAGGATTTCGGGCTGTCGGTCGCCTGGGGCACTACCGTCGGCGACGATCGCGAGGAATTGCTCGCCGCCTTCCGGCTGTCGGCCGAGCGCGCCGATGCGGTCATCGTCAATGGCGGTCTCGGGCCGACTGTCGATGATCTCTCGCAGGAGATCGCCGCGCGTGCCGCCGGCGTCGAGCTCGTCCTCAACCAGGACTGGCTGCAGCGCATGGAGGATTTCTTTCGCCGGCGCAACCGCGTCATGTCGGAAAACAACAAGAAACAGGCGATGCTGCCCACGACCGCGGAGATCCTCGACAACCCGATCGGCACCGCCTGCGGCTTTGCCCTCGACATCGGCAAGGCGCGGTTTTTCTTCACCCCCGGCGTGCCGCGCGAATTGCGCCGCATGATCGAGGAGCAGATCATCCCGCGCCTTCTGGCCCGCGGCGGCACACCGACGGCGATCCATCTAAAGCGCTTCCACTCCTATGGGCTCGGCGAGTTGCATGTCGACCAGCTGTTGACCGGGGTCGAGGACCTCGTCCTCGACGGCAGCGTCAAGCTCGGCTTCCGCACCCATTATCCGCAGATCGAGACCAAGCTGACCGTACGCGGCGCCGATATGGCCGAGATTCACGCAAAGCTCGCTCCGGTAGAGGCGGAGGTGCGCAAGCGCCTTGGCAACTTCATCCTCGGCGAGGACGACCAGACGCTCGAAGGCGTGGTGCTGGCTGCCCTCGCCGCCCGCAACGGCTCTCTGGCAGTAGTCGAGACCTTCACCGCCGGCCAGATCGCCGCCCGCATCGCCCATCTGCCCGGCGCTGAAAAGGTGTTCCGCCGCGGTCTCGTCGCCCGCGACCCGGCCGAGATCGCGGCGACTCTCGGTCTCGACGGCGGGCTGATATCAGGCGAAATGAGCCGCGAGGCGGCCGAGGCGGTGGCGCAGGCCGTGCGCCGGGAAACCGGCGCCTCCCACGCGCTTGCCGTGCTGATCGAGGTCGATGACGGCCCCGACCGCATCGATTTCGGCGGCAGCATTCATCTCGCGATCGCCGCCGAGGATGGGGTCGAGTCCCGCCGCTCACGCATCTATGGCGGCCGCGACTGGCTGCGCCTCGGTGCCGTCGAGCTCAGCCTCGACTGCCTGCGCCGCTACCTCCAGGGCCTCCCCGTCACCGAGCGCACCGATTTCGAGCGGGTTTGATTTGCGTTTGCGTTGCAGGGGAGCATTGCTGACGTAACACTGCCTAGTTGCCGATCTAGCCGGCCAGATGCGACTACGGCGATAGGACAGCCTGCGAGCTTGCGGTGGATGTCATCTTCTTCGATCATCGTGAACACTCGGTCAGCGTAAAGTAGACGGAAAGATGTTAAACACAATGTCTGCGAGCTGATGGCTTTTTGCGTACTTAGCCACTCGACTGGCCATCATGATGGCCGGTCGACCTGGGTATTGCCTGTGCAGCCTCTGGCGTCGCGCTCAATTTTTAAGCCAATTCAGTAAACTCTGAGGTGTTTTTGCTGGATAAGTCCAGCACGTTCTGGCTGGACGAGTTGCTGAACTTGTGCCGCGGTGAACCCGACGATAGCGAAGCAGCACCCTCCCCCTTCACCGTCCCAACGGGTCGAGATTGCTCACCTGGTTATGGCAACGGACTGTAGGGAATGGCGCTACTTCACAAGCGAGCCGAACGCGGGCTCGGTTTACAGTACTGATCATCTTTGAGCCGCCTCGCTTGCCGAGCCCGTTACGAACCCAGGATGCGGTGCAAGCAACCCACGTCGGAGGATGCCGGGCAACTCCTTTGCTTTGGCAAGGGTTTTCTGAGATCGTATTGGAATTGTTCTGAGCAAGCTCGCGGGTGTCCTCATCCATCGTGCATTTTGGGCGATCGGCTCCAGCAGCGCGGTGAATTTTGCGAAGCAAGCAACTCACCGCCCTGCAAAGTCTGGCGACATTCTCGACCCAGGAGATGTCCTCCCTCTATGTGGACGCGGGCGGCTACCGAAATCGACCATTTTGCCAGCTGCGTCCCGCGGCAGTTCAACCTTGCGCAGCGCTTCGTTTCTTGTGGTACCATCTTTCTGATTATATACACTAAATAAGTGGGCCTTCGTGACCAAGACACAAACGAGCTTAAGAGCGGCGTGAGGATGCTGGCCCTAGGGCCCGGTTCCCATTTTGTAGACGACTATGAAATATAGATCTGTATTTTTCCAAAATGTAGACTGTTCGTTCGTCATCTGCAATTATATAAAAGACCTGCTACAAGGTAGATTATGAAACCGACAATAGCCCACTCCCACCATTTTTTCTTTTTAGTTTCCTGATCGAGTGGCGCTACGAATGGCTCCTGTGGTTTCTTCGGAACGGTTTGGGTCCCGAGAGCCCCCCCTTTCCCCTCGGCCTGCCGGGCTGCCTCGGCTCGCAGCTCCGCCGCTGCTTGGCGTATCGCCTCGGCGCGCCGCTTCTCCTCCTCGGCCGACCGCGCTGCCTCGGCCTGTTGCTCCTCTTCTTTCGCCCGCCGCGCCGTCTCGGCTCGCAGCTTCTCTTCCTTCGCCTGCCGCGCCGCCTCGGCCCTTCGTTTTCCCTCCTCGGCCACCCGCGCCGCCTCGGCGCGTTGCTTCTCTTCCTCGGCCAGCCGTGCCGCCCCGGCGCGTTGCTTCTCTTCCTCGGCCAGCCGTGCCGCCTCGGCGCGTTGCTTCTCTTCCTCGGCCAGCCGTGCCGCCTCGGTGCGTTGCTTCTCTTCCTCCTCCAAGGCCTTGTTGATGGCGTCGCGCACCCGGTAGTCGTGCTCGCGCTGGGGCTCAGGCTGCTGCAGATGGCGTCGGAGTGCTAGGCGGGCGGCTCGCGCTGCGATCGTGCCCCCCTCGCGCATCTGTTGAGCAAGTTCACTCACAGCGCCTAGCCGTGTCCGCCAGTTCTCGGCCGCCAGTGCTGCGATGGTTTCGGGATCGACGTGCGAGGAGCCCGCGAGAGGATTGGCACTGATTGCCAGATCGCCTACACCACCGCTCACGAACCGCTGCGGTGTGGCGGTCGCACCCTCCGAACGCGCTCGCCTGGATAAATACCGATGTAGCGCGTCCATAGTGATCTGATCATCATCCGGCGCGGCATCACCGGTTTCCAAGCCCTCGACCATCCAAGAGGTGAATCTGGAAAGACTATCGGTAACTAAATCTCCGGTGCGGAGCTCTGCGCCATCCCAGGCGAACTGTAGTGCGTTTGCGGCAGTCAGGACGAAGAGCCCGGCATCAGCGTTTGAAAAGGTTTCCGCAGTGACTGCCGGCGCAGGGCTAGCGGCTTTGGCGCCCTCGGCAAAAGCCCCGCTGTGGCAACAGTCCAACACAACCACCTTGCGTTCGGCACGACTCTCCTCAAGGAAGTCGCGGATTTCCTGGGAGGACAAGCTGCGGTCGCGGGGTGTGTCCAGGTTGGAGCCAGCTGTAGCCAAGAATAGTCTGTTACCGCGACCCAGGATCCCGTGGCCCGAATAGTAGAGGAGCAGAAGATCGTCGGGGGCGCGGTCGTGGAAGAAGCGGGAGAGGTGATCGCGGACCGCTAGGAAATCTTCGTTCAGGCTGAGCTCGACGCTGTCGAAGCCGCCGCGAGAGCTGTCCCGCAGGATACTGCGAAGTGCGATCACGTCGTTCTCGGGCGCATTCAGTCGAGCCAACCGCTTGTCGGCGAACTTGGACACCCCGATTAGGAGGGCGTGCCGGGCCACGGCGTAACCAATTAGGCAGGCGGGGCCGTGCGCAAGCGCTCGGCCGCGTTGACCAATTCACGAAGACTGATCTTCTTTGGATCGAATTCGAAGCTGAACTCGCCGTCTTTGGTCTTGATCGAGACCTTCGTTGCCGCCGGCTGGCGGGAAAGGACGGTTTGTAGCGCTTGGAGGACCCCCTTCAGGACGTCGGGAACGAGCGAAACCGCGAGCCCTCCCAGCGCCTCGACCAGCCCACCCTTGGCGTGATCCGGGGCGGGAACGCGTTGCGGCTCAATCCGCTGCACGCCGGAAAGGCGTTCGAGAACATCGCGCACTTCCTGTGACGCGGCGGAAATCTCTCGCGCCGTCGTGTCACCCACCGCGGTGATCTGCAACGAGAGTTCCAATTCAATGTCCTCCCAATCGATGCCTTTAGTTAAATTTAGCGTAAACGTGGATTACACGGTAGAGGATACCAACCTGTACATCCATAATATACAAGGGGCCAGAGGCCATAGGCGTGAGCCAGGTCACACTTGCCCGTGCCGACCGGCAAGCCGGACCAGGAAACCGCTCGACCCATGAGTTGGGAGCCCACCCCCGCCGACATCGCTTCCGGCTTGGCCCTCGCCGCGAGCTACTCCCGTGCGGTCCGCGCGGGTATCGAGCGGATTTGGGAGAATGTGCTCGACTGGGAGCACCTGCCGGCGTTGCACGACACCTATTTCAATCATGTTGTCCTGATCGAAATCGGTAGCTGGGGCTGGCGGGTCGAGCTGACTAAAGCTGGCACCGCAGATCGCCGGATGCTCCTGGAGCTGCAGATCGACCGGTCGAAAGCGCGCTACCGCGTGCGGATCCTGGCGGGCGACGGGATGGGAACAGAGATCTGGACCCTGCTCGAGGCGCTCGGGCCGCGGCGGACGGCGATCGAGGTGCGGTTTTATTTGCCGGAGCACCGGCCGGAAAGGCTAGCGGCACTCGGTGAGAAATACCGGTCGAGCTATGCGCGGCTCTGGGACCAGGACGAAGCGATGATGATGCGCCGGGAGGCTCTCTTGGCGCGATCGCGAATGCGCAGCGGGGGATCGGGGGCATCGCTGAGGCTCGGTCTGTTGTCCGAGCTGCGACCGAGGCTTCCGCTCCTCGTCGAGCTCGATGGCAAGCCGTTCCGTATTCTCGAGCTCGAGGGTGGAGAGCTCGTCGCGCACTCGACGATTTGTCCGCACTGGCTCGGGCCGCTCGAGGAGGTAATGCCGGAGAACGGTATCCTGCGTTGCCCATGGCACAGTTATCGGTTCGATCTGCGGACCGGCGCCAGCGCCGACGGACGCGGCTGCCGATTGGCGCCGGCGCCCCGTATCGTTGTCGAGCCGGTGACCGGCGAGCTGACGTTACGATATTAGCATTTTTGCTTGAAAAATTCGAAGAGATGTGGGATAATTTGAAATATATCGATTTGGCTATGCCGGCGATGACGGTCGTGCGGAGCAGCCCGGTTATCCGCTGTTATTTTGTTTGCGGCCTCGCCGGAGTCGAGAGTTTCTGCGGGGGTGGAGAGGTGCCTCGCTGCAAATTTCCTGCAGAAGCAGCAAGAGTAGCGATGGGACGGCGCTTTGCCTAGGGTTTGCCACGGAGTTAATTCGCCGCAGCAGCGCGAGAGCAGACGGCGTTGCGCCGGATTGCGCGCCGCGGGCATTATAGATCAACGATGGATATTTTGTGCGAGAAAGACCGGGCCCGCGACATCGTTCTGGTTCACAGCTCCGACCTGCATGTCGATGAAGACCGCGCCGGGGGCGACGGGACCGCGGGGCTGCGCTCGGTGCTGGCGATGGCGAGAGTGCTGCAGGCAGATGTCGTGCTGCTGGCTGGCGACACCTTCGAGAGCAATCAGCTCAGCCCTGCCGTTCTCAGTCGGGCCGAGAGCCTCCTCGCCCAGGCCGGTATGCCCATAGTCATCTTGCCGGGAAACCACGATCCGGCCCAGCCGAATTCCGTGTTTGTCAGAGGCGGGTTTGCCGCGATCGCCGACGTCAGTGTCCTCGGCGTGACGCATGATGAGGCAGTGCCGTTTCTCGCCCACGATCTCGAAATCTGGGGGCACGCGCATCGCGACTATTTCAGCATGGCGCCGCTGCGCGGGCCGCGGCGGCGTTCGACACGCTGGCAGGTAGCGATGGCGCACGGGCACTACGAGCCGCCCGAAACCCGCGCCAACCCGTTGCGGCCGTCCTGGGTTTTCGGCGATGAGGAGATCGCCGCGACCGCCGCCGACTATTTGGCGCTCGGCCATTGGGACCGGCCGATGCGGGTCGGCAACGGCGTCGTTCCAGCCTATTACTCGGGCTCGCCCGACCTCGCCGGAACCGTCAATCTGATCCGGCTTACCACCACGGGCGAGGTCGTCGTGACCCGCGAGCGGATGCGCGACGCTTAGTGGTGCGAACCGAACGGTTGGTGCCCATCCTTTTCGTTCGTCATGCCCGCGGAAGCGGGCACCCAGGGGCAACCGATACTGCGCCTAAGGCCCCCTGTTCAAGCCAGGGGCAGGCTCTGGGCCCCCGCTTTCGCGGGGGCGACGGCAAAAAATAGGGCTCATCAATCGTGCCATTGGCCGCCTAGCGGCCGCTCGACGTGAAGCCGATCTCGGCCAGCACCTCCTCGGTATGCTCGCCGAGCGCCGCAACGAACGGTCGAGCCGCGACGGCAGCGGCAGACATGCGGAAGGGCGGGTTGAGGGCCAGGAACGTGCCGCCTGTGTCGTGCACCTCGGCGAGCGAGCGGCGGTGGGCGATTTGCGGATCGGCCATCGCTTCTTTGACTGTGCGATAGGGTGAGGACGGCACGCCGTGCCGGTCGAACACTGCCTGCACCTCGGAAGTCGGCAATTCCTTCGACCACAGCTCGAGCTCGTCGATCAGTTCGCCCCAATGGGCGCGGCGGTTGGCGTATTCGGCAAAACGCGGATCGGTCAGCCAGTGCGGATGGCCCGACGCGGCCGCCAGGTTCTGAAATGTCCGCTCGCTGGCGATCGACAGATTGACGTAGCCGTCCTTGGTAGCGATGGGTCCAAAGACCGGCCGGCCGAGCGGCGCTACCGCAAACTGCGCCGCCTGGATCTCGCTCAAGGTCAAGGTCAGCATGCTTTCGAGCATCGAGACGTCGATCATCTGCCCGTCGCCGGTCATCTCGCGCTGGTAGAGGGCCGCGGTGATGGCGCCGAAGGCATAGGTGCCGGTCAGCACATCGGCGATATAGATCCCGCAATAATCCGGCCGGCGCGCTTCGCCCTGGTAGGCCATATGCGCCAGATCGTAGCCCGAGGCGGCATGGATCACCGGGGCATAGGCCGGCAATGCGGCGGAGGGGCCGGTCTGGCCGTAGCCCGAGATCGCACAGTAGATCAGATCCGGCTTGATCGGCCTGAGGGCTTCGTAGTCGAGCCCGAAGCGCCGCATGACGCCGGGCCGAAAATTCTCGACCAACACGTCGGCAGTGGCGACGAGCCGGCGGACCGCCTCGACCGAATTCGGCGATTTGAGGTCGAGCGCGATGCTCTTCTTGCCGGCATTGAGCTGGCCGAAGCTGGTGCTGGCGCCGTTGCGCAATGGCGGCCGGGTGCGCATCATATCACCGTCGGGTGCTTCGATCTTGATTACCTCGGCGCCGAGATCGGCGAGCATGCGCCCGCAATGGGGGCCGGCGATCGTCGTGGTAAAATCGAGCACGCGAAGGCCTTCCAAAGCGCCGTTCATCCGCTCTCTCCCAATCTCGACCAAGTGTACTGGCTCGAACTGATGGTACAGGGAGTGATCGAGTTTGGCCAAGAGAGCCTCGGCTGATTGCGAGCTCGGCATCCATAAAATTGCCTCACTAGCATAATATATAGAAGCGTCGTCAGCGCGAGCGGATGCGCCGAGGCTCTTCATCGTTGCAACCTGAGGAGGAAACCCCGCTGCAGACCCGCTGCAGGAGCAGCGGGCCCTCATAAAAGGAAACAACCACAAGTCGCGGTATCAATTCAGTGGGTCAGACCCGCGCGATACTCCCTCGCTTTGCTTGCGGGGAGAGGACAGGGTGAGGGCGTCTTCGCGCGGGTTTCGACCAGCTTGCTTTTGGCAGGGTTAGATGCCAAGAGAGCCGCGGGATTTCTTAGGGAGGTTAAACATGGCGTTCCGTAACGTACAGGCCAGCATGGCGACCTATCGCGGGCACGGCGGGGCGCGCGGCGATGCTTACTACGCGCACCCGACCAATGAAGGGCCGCATCCCGGCGTCGTCGTGATCCACCACATGCCAGGCTGGGACGAGTGGACCTGCGAGGTCGCTCGGAAATTTGCCCATCACGGCTATGCCGCGATCGCGCCGAGCCTCTATTTCCGGGTCGGCGACGGTGCCGATGAGGCGGTGGTCGCCAAGGTGCGTGAAGGCGGTGGCGTTCCGGACGAGCAGATGCTCGGCGATGTGACCGGGGCGATCGACTTCCTGCGCTCGCAGCCGCATGCCAGCGGCAAGGTCGGCGTTATCGGCTTCTGCTCGGGCGGTCGGCAGACTTACCTGGTGGCTTGCAAGCTGCCGCACCTGATCCAAGGGGCGGTTGATTGCTGGGGCGGCAATGTCGTCGTCGACGACAAATCGCGATTGACCCCGGCACAGCCCGTGGCGCCGGTCGACCTGACGGAAGGGATCAACTGTCCCCTTCTCGGCCTGTTCGGCAACGAAGACCCGAACCCCACCGCGGACCAGGTCAACCGCACCGAGGCAGAATTGAAGCGGCTCGGCAAGAACTACGAGTTCCACCGCTATGACGGCGCCGGCCATGCGTTCTTTGCGCATTACCGCCCGAATTACCGCCCCGAGCAAGCGGTGGACGGCTGGCACAAGGTCTTTAATTTCTTTCGCCGGCATCTCGGCGCTCCCCGGACTTAGCTCCCGTGGCCCGGCCGATGATCGACGCCGCGATCGTCGGCCTCGGCCGGTGGGGCAAGACCCTCGTCGAAGCGGTCCAGGGCAAGAGCGACAGGCTGCGCTTCACTCGCGCCGTCAGCCGCAATCCGGATAAGCTTCGCGACGAGGCTGCCCGATATCAGCTCGCGCTCGTCAGCGAGCTCGACGCGGTGCTTTTCGACCCCAGCATCGACGCCGTCGTGCTGGCTACTCCGCATTCGCTCCACCGCGAACAGATCATCGCGGCTGCCGCGGCTGGAAAGGCCGTCTTCTGTGAGAAGCCGCTGACCCTGACAAAGGCCGATGCGCAACAGGCGATCAACGCCTGCCGTGAGGCCGGTGTAGTGCTGGGCATCGGCACCGACAAGCGCTTCTTTCCGGCCGTGGGCGAGCTGCTGCGGCTGGCCAAGAACGGCGAACTGGGCAAAATTTTGCACCTCGAGGCTCACTTCAGCAACGAGGTCGCCGGTACCTTTGCGGAATGGCGATACTCGTCCGAGGAGTCGCCGGCCGGCGGAATGACCGGGACCGGGATCCACATGCTCGATGCGCTCGTCGCCCTTGCCGGGCCGGTCCGGCGGGTGCAGAGCTTGTTGCTGTCCCACAAACCGCCTCCCGATCCGCTCGACAGCTTGTCGGCGCTGCTCGAATTCGCTTCGGGCGTCAGCGGAACCTTGGCGATGGTGCGTTCAAGCCCGGCCTATTTCCGGCTCCACGCCTTTGGTCGCAATGCCTCGGCCGAGGTGCTGAGTAGGACCGAGCTGGTGCTGCGGCGGAGCGGCGCCGAGCCGCGGCAATTGAGTTTTCCGCCGGTCGACTCGGTAAGGGCCAACCTCGAGGCCTTCGCCGATGCGGTTGCCGGGGGTGCGCCCTATCCGATCTCGATGAGCGATATCCTCGACACCGTCGCCGTCTTCGAGGCCATCTCCGAGGCAGCCAAATCCGAGGGGCACGTCCGGGAGGTCTGGGTCTACGCTCCGGGTTGCCGACCGGTGTAATTTAGCCACATTGGGTTGGCAAACGACATGACTGGCGGGCAAAGCGGGAGCGGCGATGGCGAGCGAAACGGTCGGGGAAGTAGGTCGCGACTTTATCCGCGATATCATCGACGCCGATATCGCAGCCGGACGCCATGCCAAGGTGGTAACTAGGTTCCCGCCCGAACCCAACGGCTACCTGCACATCGGGCACGCCAAGGCGATTGCCCTCAATTTCGGGGTGGCGCAAGAATATGGCGGTCGCTGCCATTTGCGCTTCGACGACACCAACCCGACTAAGGAAGAGCAAGAGTATATCGACGCGATCAAACGCGACGTGCAGTGGCTCGGCTTCGATTGGGGCCGTCACCTCCACTTCGCATCCGATTATTTCGACCGGCTCTACGATTGGGCCGAACATCTGATTCGCGCCGGTAAAGCCTATGTCGACGATCTCTCCGCCGAAGAGATGCGGGCGATGCGCGGAAGCTTGACCGAGCCCGGATGCAACAGCCCATTTCGCGACAGGAGCATCGCCGAAAACCTGGATCTGTTCCGCCGCATGCGCTCCGGCGAATTCCCGAACGGAGCACGCGTTCTGCGTGCCAAGATCGACATGGCGTCCGGAAACATCAATCTGCGCGACCCGGTGCTGTATCGCATTCTGCACGCCGCCCACCCGCGCACCGGCACGAAATGGTGCATCTACCCGACTTATGACTTCGCGCACGGCCAGTCGGACGCAATCGAGGGCGTCACCCACTCTCTGTGTTCATTAGAGTTCGAAGATCACCGGCCGCTCTATGACTGGCTGATCGACAATCTGCCGGTGCCGTCGCGGCCGCGGCAGTACGAGTTCGCGCGTCTCAACCTCACCCATACGGTCCTTTCGAAGCGGGTGCTGACCCGGCTCGTGCGAGACGGCCATGTCAGTGGCTGGGATGACCCGCGCATGCCGACATTGGCAGGGCTGCGCCGTCGTGGGGTCCCTGCCGAGGCGATCCGGGATTTTGTCCAGCGCGTGGGCGTCGCTCGAGCGAACAGCATCGTCGATATTGCGATGCTCGAGCATTCGATACGTGGGTTATTGAACAAGACCGCCCCGCGACGGATGGCCGTGTTGCGCCCCTTGAAGCTCGTCATTGGTAACTATGCCGCCGTGGCCGGCGAGGCGCTGGACGCCGTCAACAACCCTGAGGACCCCGCCACCGGCACGCGGCGCATCCCGTTCGGGCGCGAAATTTATATCGAGCGCGACGACTTCGCGGAGCATCCGCCGCCCAAGTTTTATCGCCTGTCGCCGGGGCAAGAGGTGCGCTTACGCTATGCCTACTTCGTCACATGCCGCGAGGTGAAGAAAAATGCCGCAGGCGAGGTGGTCGAGCTGATGTGCACTTATGACCCGCGGACACGCGGCGGCAACGCACCCGATGGGCGCAAGGTCCGCGCGACCCTACATTGGGTTTCGGTCGCGCATGCGTTGCCCGCCGAGATCCGTCTTTACAACTCTCTCTTTACCCATGCCGAACCGGATACGGGCGGCGATCTTATGGCCGAGCTCAATCCCGCGTCTCTCGAGACGGTGACCGAAGGGCAAGTCGAGCCGACACTGACTGCTGCAGTACCCGGTGAGTCGATGCAATTCGAAAGGCAGGGTTATTTCTGTATTGACCCGGACAGTACGGCCACGCGGTTAATATTCAACCGAACGGTCGGGCTGCGCGACAGCTGGGCCAAGATAAGGGGGGCGGTGCTTAGGGTCTGTTAAGGAAAGATATTAAATATTCGCCCCGAAAGGGGGCGACGTCCGAATCGAGATAGTCGTCCTGACCGTGCGAATTCGGTCGCCGCAGGATGAGGCTGAGCCGCACCGATCTGAAGCGGCCTTCAGTGAGGCGACCGCCCAAAAACACCTGATGGCGGCGTCCCGCGAACGCCGGATGTGCGATGTGCGAGCAATAGAGGACCGTCAATGCGACCATGGCTGATCGTTTTGTTGAGTATGGCCTGCGCGATTCTCGTCGCGGCCGGCCTGGCCGGGCCCGAGGTGTTGGGCGCCGCGCGTACCGGTTCCTGGACGGCGCTGACATCGAGCGTGTCGATGCTTGTCGTCGCCGCCCTCGCGGTGTACGCGCTTTGCGCAATGCTGTTGGCCACGGGGACCCTTCTCGCCGAGACGCTCGTCGCGCGCCATCGTCTTGGCCGTGCCGGCGGATACCGTACTCTGGCCGCGAGCGAGTGGATCGAGGCTCTCGGCACGAATGGGCTGCGGCGCCTGATCGCAAGGCCCGCCGTCGAGCCGATCCAAGAGGCAGCGGCGGATTCGACGATCCAATTCCCCGGTCGATTCGATCCCGGCATGGCGAGACGCGAAATCTTACGTCTGCATTATATCGGGCTGGCGCGCGCACATTTTTTCAGCGCGCTAATCGTGCTTACGGCGCTTGTCGGATTGGGTATTGCGCAAGATCATGAGGCCGCTCGGTTAGCGTTGGTGACGATCCCCACAACGCCAGCAACGCTGATCCTGATCGGGTTGATTCTTCTTGCTATCCTCAGCCGAATTGCTGTCGATGTCGCGGTCGAGCCGCTGATTGAGGCGATTTCTGAGCTGCCGGCCGAAGGTGTTGAGATCAGGCTCCTTCGCCGCACCGTTGAGCTTCTCGAAGCAGCCGCCGCGGAGGTCAATTTACGCGGGCCTGTAGCGACCCTGCCGCTACCCGACCGGCTCGATGCCGTCAACGAGGAAAACCAGCGCACGTTGCTCGATGCCATCAGGCATTTGTCGGCGACCACTGATGCGCTCGGCGCCACGATGCGATCGTCTGTGGAGGCGCTCGGTGAGGCGATGAGCTTGACCCAGGCGCGGCTGTCGACGACAGCCGACAACGGTGACTTCGACAACTACAAATTTACAGATCTACAGGATGCAGTCGAGGGTTTAACTGCGGTTCTGAAGGGGCTGACGACATCGCCGAATGTTGCCGATCAACCACCTATCGGGGCTGATCCTGCCGCCCGCGCCCGCGCACAGGAGCCGCGGCTTGCCCGCGAACTGCGCAAGCTCTTGCAAGAGATCGAGACAGCCCGTTGAACGCTCAACCCTGCTTCAGTTTTTGCAGCAGATTTTCCGCCTCCGCCTTGTCCGCAAAGGAGATGCCCGACCCGAGCAGGCTCTCGAGCATAGATAGGGCATCAGCCGGGCGGCCGACACGGTGGAGCGCCACCGCAAGGTGATATTGGATGTCCGGGTTTCGTGGAGCCGCCGAGTTGGCGGCGCTGAGATAGGTGATGGCTTTGTCGGCTTCGCCCTGAGCGAGCAGGATCCATCCCAGAGTGTCGTCGATTTGCGCCGTGGCGGGCGAAGCGGCAAAGGCTCGCTCGGCTAGTTCGCGAGCCTTTGCAAGGTTGCCCTCACGCTGATAGAGCCAAGCTAGGTTGTTCAGTACAATCGGATCCCGCGGGTGCTCGGCAACCAGCCGACCGTACTCGGCGATTGCCGCATCGTATCTCTTCTGTTCCAGATAAAACCCCGCTAAGATCGCGCGGATGGTATAATCGTTCGGCTCGGCCTTCAATCGGTCGGTCAGAACCCCCTCGGCCTTCGCGAGATCATCCGCGCGACTGTACACGCGGAATAGCGCAAGCGTGAGATTATTGTCTGACGGTCGGGTCGCGGCGACCTGGTCGGCTAGAGCGATCGCTTCGCGCCTCCGCCCGGCATTCTCGTAGATCTCCGCCGACACCACATCGTAAAGACTGTTGCCAGGGTCTTCGTTGGAAAATCTGCGAGCCTTTGCGAGCCCAGCTTCCAGGCCGCCGATGGCGGCCTCTACGCGGACCATTTCGCCCTTCAGAGACGCGTTACCCTGATCGCGATCGAGAGCAGCCTGCAACATGCTCCGCGCCTCGGGGAATTTCTTTGCCCCCTTCAGCAGCGCGAGGTAGCGCGATAGAAACGGGGTGGAAGCGGGTGCCAATTCATGTGCGTGCCGGTAAGTCGAAACGGCGCCGTCCGTATCGCCGGCTCCGATCTGCACTCGCCCTTGTGCGTCGAGAGCCTCGATGCTAGCCGGGAACTTGGTGACGAGCTCCACAGCGGCCGGTACCGCGTGCTTCCAGTCCTGCTGCAACCCGTACATATTGACCAGCATCAGCCCGGGCGCTGGGTCGTTGGGTGCGGCGGCGCGAGCGCGGCCGATATAATCAGCGGCCTCCGCCCACTTCTTTTCGGCGACGGCGATTTCCCCGAGGCCGAGAAGGGCGGCGACATCGGTCGGCCTCTGTGCGAGCAGCGCCTCGTAGGTCTTCTCGGCGTCGTCGATGCGCCTCGCGGTCAGATAAAGACGTCCCAGAGCCGCTCGCACAGCAGGATTGTTCGGGTCAGCCGCCAAGCGGCCAGTCAGGACGGCCTCGGCCTTCTTCAGGTCGCCGACCCCGGTATAGAGACGGGACAAGGACACCGTGAAGCGATCGTCGGAGGGCCGCGCCGCGACCGCCTTTTCGAGCACGGCTAGAGCGTCCTTCGCCCGTCCGGCCTTTTCGTAAAGCTCGGCCGAGATCAGATCGTAAAGGCTGTTCTCCGGATCGTCCTTCGCGAAGAGGTGCGCCTTCGACAGAGCTGCATCTAGTCCATCAACCGCCGCCTCCGCCCGAATCAGATCACCCTTGAGCGGCGCGTTCTTCGGGTCGCGGGCAACAGCATCAGCCAATACCGAGCGCGCCTCGCGATACTCCTTCTGCGAATTCAACAAGGCCAGGTAGCGAGCTAGGACGGGGATCGAGCCGGGAGCGAGCTGATGCGCGCGCCTGAAGCTCGATAGTGCGCTCTTGGAGTCGCCCCCTCCTAATTGGGCTGTGGCTTGCGCTATCTGAACGTTCAAATCCTGCGGAAATTGGGTGACGAGCTCCCCCGCCACCGCCCGAGCGTTATCCCAATCCTGGCGCAGCTCGTAAAGATGGACCAGCTTGGTCCCGGGCGCCGGATCCTTCGGCGCGGCCGTGCGTGCGCGGTTGATATACTCAATCGCCTCGGACCACTTCTTGTCTGCAATCTCGATGTCGGCGAGACCGACCAGCGCGGTGACGTCGTTGGCCTTCTTTGATAAAAGTTCACGGTAGACCTTCTTGGCATCTTCGGCGCGCCCGGTCGCCAGATAAAGCTGCGCCAAGTCGCGCGCCGCCGCCGCAAATTCCGGGTTGCGCGCCAACGCGGCTCTGAAAGCGCTTTCCGCCCCGGCATAGTCGCGTTGGGCGACGTCGACGACGCCAAGCAAGGTCTGATAGAGGGGATTCGCCGCATCGAGTTTAACGAGGGAAGCAGCAATCTCTGCCGCCTTCTCTACGCGTTTAGCGCGCAGCTCACTAAGCACCAAGGCGGGCCCGGCGATTGCCGCGCCGCCGTCGCTGGCAAATACTTCTTCAAGCTGAGCAAGGCCTTCCCGACCTTGCCCGGTGTTTATCTCCGTGATCGCAACGCGCGCTTTGATGGACGGGTTTTCCGGATCTAGAGCTGCAGCCTTTTCAAACTGCTGAAGGGCGAGCTCCGGCTTGCCGGCAACGATATAGGCATTACCGAGCAAGCTCAGCGTCGCCGCATCGACCGTCGGCTTTTCGATGTATGGCTTGAGATAATCGATCGCCCGGTTTGCCGCGTGCTGCTGCAGCGCGGCCCTCGCCCTGAGGCCTGCTGCCCTATGGTCGTCGGGAACACGGGCAAGGTATTTGCCCAGGAGGCTCTCCGCCTGCGCAAATTGTCCGAGAGCCAGTTTTGTCGCCCCTTGTGAATAATATCCTCCCCAAAATTTAGGAAAAACTGAGCTGATGCGATCTAGTATTCTATCGGCGTCTTCATATTGCTTTTTTTTGACGAGTTCGACGGCTCTCAGGTAATTTGCCATAAAGTGATTTGGCATGGTCTTCAGAATTGGATCGAGATCCTCGTCGGCGGCTGGGAAATTACCAAGCGCGATATTGACGTTGGCGCGGCTCAGATGAGCCGGAAGGTTCTTTGGATCGACCGTGAGCGCCTCATTGTAGAGACGGATCGCTCCGCTCGGATCCCCCCGCAGCTGTAGCATCTCGCCCTTTACCTGAAGAAACTCCGCCGAGCGCGGGTTTGCCGAGATCGCCTCATCGATCAGCTTGTCCGCCTCGTCCGGGTTTGTCTTCGTCAGGAACCGGGCGAGCTGAACCTTTGGCATGACGGCGGTCGGATCCAGTCGGATCGCGTCACGCCACATCGCTTCGGCTTTCTCTCGGTCGCCGAGACCGACCGCTCCTGCGCCAAGCGCTGTCCGGACCTTGCTTTCCAGCCCCGGGGGCCGATCGCCCGGTCGGATCTGGTCCGGAATATCCGCAAATTTCTGTTGCTGGAGCAAGGCCTCGGCAAGGATGGGCAAGTAATCCGCCTCGTCACCGTTGCGTTCGCGTGCTGCACGCGCCTCGCGCTCCGCCAGTCCAGCGTCGCCGAGCTGAAGATACACTTGGGCGAGGCGAACGCGAAGGATCGGATCCCGCGGCGATTGCCGAATGGCATTCTTCAACTCGATCTCAGCAGCCTTGAGATCCCCTTTAGCGACGTACTGTTCCGCCTCCTTGACGGATACAGGCGCCTCCTTTGCAACCGCGGTGGCGGAGATAGCTGTGAAAACCGCGGCGGCCAGAGCGAAAGACAGCCAGGGGCATGGACGTTGAGCTTGAGGCATTGCCTATCTTCTCATCCGCAGCTGATGATCACACATCCAGGCCGATCTGGTGCTGCTGCATCAGATCGTAAAGCGTGGGTCGGCTTATCCCGAGCAGTCTTGCCGCCTTTGACAGATTGGAGCCGGCCTGGGCTAGAGCCAATTGCAGCACTTCGCGTTCGGCACGAGCCCGCGCCTCACGGATGCCAAGCGATTGCTGCTTCTCGCCGGACGCGGCGAGGCCCAGATCGGCAGCCGACAGCAACGGACCGTCGGTCATAACAACGGCTCGCTTCACGCGGTTTTCGAGCTCGCGCACATTTCCAGGCCATGGATGATCGTTCATCGCAGCCAATGCCGCATTGCCGAAACCGCGGACCGAGCGTCCATATTCCGCGGCGAAGCGCTTTAGGAAAAAGCTAGCGAGGACGAGCGCATCGGACGCCCGCTCACGCAGCGGGGGCACCCGCACGGTGACTTCATTCAAGCGGTAATACAGATCTTCGCGGAACCGCCCCTCCGCCATCATCAGATCGAGATCCTGATTGGTTGCACATACGATTCGCACATCGACCTGTACCGGCTTTCGCCCGCCGATCCGCTCAACGACTTGATCTTGCAAGAAGCGCAGCAGTTTCACCTGCATCGGTAGCGGTACGTCGCCAATTTCGTCGAGGAACAAGGTCCCGCCATCGGCGCTCTCAATTCGGCCGATAGTCTGCTTCAGCGCACCGGTGAAGGCGCCCTTTTCGTGCCCGAAAAGCTCGCTCTCGAGCAACGTCTCCGGGATCGCGGCACAATTGATCGGGACGAAGGGCTTGATCGCGCGCGCGCTCAAATTATGGATCGCCTGAGCGAGCAGTTCTTTGCCTGTTCCGCTCTCGCCTCGCAGTAGTACAGCGACGTCGGCCGGTGCAACTTTATCGATGGTGTGGAGGACCTTTAACATCTCCTCACTGTTCGCGATGATACCATCGATCGGCGATGCTACTGCGGCTTCGAGGAGCCGTCGGTTTTCGGCTTCCAACTCGAACAGCTGGCCGGCGCGAGAAACAATCAATTGTAGAACATCGATATTGATTGGTTTCTGATAAAAATCGTAAGCGCCGAGGGCGATCGCCCGTAGCGCATGCTCGCGAGTTTCGTTGCCAGTGGCGATGATGACCTTCGCTGCCGGCGCAACCGCCAAGATCTCCGCCAGGATCGCCAATCCCTCGGAAGCTCCATCCGGATCGGGAGGGAGACCGAGATCCACGATTGCCACTGGGATAGGGTTCTTCTCGACGAGAGCGACGGCTTCCTGGCGGGTGCTCGCGGTGTACACTTTGTGGTCTGAAAATGCCCAACGCAACTGGCGCAAAAGCCCCACATCGTCATCGACGATCAGCAACGGTGTTTCGTTCGGCGCCATTGGGTTTACATCGCAGCGGAGGATGCCGCCGGCTCACTTTCCATCACAAGCGGTAGAAGTATCCGCATCGTAGTGCCAACTCCTTTCTCGGAGATTACTTCAAGATCCCCGCCCGCCGCCCGGATCAGTTCTCGCGTTTGAAAGGCACCGATGCCGTAGCCGCTGGATTTCGTCGAGCGGAAGGGCTGGAACAACTCATCGCGCACAAAGGCCGCGTCCATGCCGGGGCCTTGATCGGTGATCTCAATGATCAGCTGAGCGTCCTGTCGGCGTGTCGAAATGATAACCCCATCCCCCGGCCGGGAAGCCTCGATGGCGTTGTGCGCGAGATGGATAAGAGCAGATCGGAAGCGCTCGGGATCGATCGCCACCGCACAATCTTCCGCATCGGTCCGGGTAGTGACGTCTACCGGCCCGTCGGCAAGCCCGGCTGCGACCGTCTCGACGATCGAATCGGGGGCGACCCGGCGCGGCGCGACCGGCGCGGCGTTAGCCTTGAGCTGGCTTAAAAGATGATTCATTCGCGACACCGCATCCTCGACGGTCTGGAGCATATCACGCTGAAATTCGGGATCTTCAATGTAGCGCTTCGCGTTAGAGACTATCAGGCCAAGTTGGCTCGCCAGGTTCTTGATGTCGTGGATGACGAAGGCGAAGCGTTTGCTGTATTGGTTCAACAGTTCATTGTCGCGCAATACCCTCGTCGATCCCTCCTCGGCAAGATAGCTAGCCGCTTGACGCCCGGCCGCTCGGAGTAAGTCAAACGCCTCCCAATCAAGGGTGACTGTTCGGCTCGCGCGGTTGAGGAGCACAAAGCCGACGACTTCGCCACGGTGCGACAGAGGCACCGCCAACCACGCCTTTGACGACGCGAACGACCATGCCACCGCAGTCCTTTCCCCTGAATTCTCCTGAATCCAGCTCCCGTCCCGGAACGCGGCAACAAACGGGTCGTCCGGCCGCAACTTCGGTTCCTCCGGAACGGCCAGCCTCCACCCGGCGGTCGGACAGTAACCGATCCCAGGATTCAACGACCACAGCACGCCCGCCGGGCTGTCGACGAATTCGGCAAGAGCACGAATGATCCTGACCTGAAGTTCCTCCGCCTGCCTGGGGTCGGAAACGAGGTCAATGAATTTTAACCATTCGACGCGATAATCGTAGCGATGGGTGAAGAAATTTCGCGAGATCAGGAATTTGACGCGCCGGCGCAGGCTCCCGGAAGAGAGTACCGTGGCGAGCACCACAATACTGCCGAACAACATTGCAAGCTGCAGGACGAGCCCCCACTCGCCGCCGACCCGATGCAGCACCATCCCGACGACCGCTACGGCCAGCAGAAAGCAACCGCTCGCCAGCAGAGTGGCGGTGTGTAGAACTATCTGACGCGATACGTGGATGTCGACGCGCCATTCCCGGTTGCGCGCCATCGCTAGGGCAAGCAACGGGGTCATGAAGGCCGCCGCGATCGCCCGCCCGAGACCGAGGCCGGGATCAACTCGGCCGCGGGTGATGAACGCGTCCGAGAACAAAAACATTTCATAGGCGAAGAGGCCACCCAGGGCGAGACACAACGGCCAGACGTGCCAGCGCTGATGCGGCTCCGTATTACGCCACAAGTTCTCGACCGCCAACAGCCCAAGGACGCCAAACCCGATGCGAACCAACAGTTGCGGGGTGTGCCAGGCCGTCTCGGCGGGATTTACGACAAGCAGGTAACCGTCATAGCCGACAGCCGCGACGCAGAATGTGAGGGCGCCGAGGAGGTAGAGCCGCCCGAGCCTGGAGCCGTCGCCGGCGCGTCTCGTCACCAGTGCGACCCCGAACAGCAGCCATGCGGACAGCCTCACGCTATCAAACGGGGCCAGAACGGCGACCGGCCCCTGCGGAGCAGCGGCGGTTGCACCCGCCCATGCGACCGAGGCGAGGCAGCACCCCAAGATGGCGAGACCGGTCTTGCTGGTCCGGCCGCGCACAATCATCAGCGCGATCACCAGGATGAACGCTAACGCACACCCCGCATAAACGGTCTCTGTTATTTCGATATCCAGATTCGCCGCCTCATCTTGCCCCGTAATTCCAAAAGATCACCCGAGTAGTTTGCAGAAGGATCACACAATCCAAAAAAATACTGCGGTTTTTAACATAATAAAGATCGTAAGTCAGTTTGATCCATGCATCTTCTGTCGAGGCGCCATAGGGATAATTGACTTGCGCCCAGCCGGTAATTCCTGGTCTCACCCAATGGCGCTCGGAGTAATACGGAATGGCTCGCGCCAGCTCGGCGACAAAAAACGGGCGTTCGGGGCGAGGCCCAACGAAGCTCATATCTCCGCGCAGCACGTTAAAGATTTGGGCCAACTCATCGATCCGGAGCTTACGAATAATCATCCCGACTCGGGTGATGCGTGGATCCTGTTCTGCAGCCCAACGAGGGCCGTCGGTTTCGGCGTCCGCTCGCATGCTTCGGAACTTCAGGATGGTAAAGGAGCGCCCGTGCAGTCCTACTCTCTGCTGCCGATAGAGAATTGGCCCCGTATTCTCGAGTTTGATTGCACACGCCGTGACGACGAGGAGCGGCAGCGTCAGGATGAGGAGACTCACGCTGACCACTATGTCGAATGCCCGCTTCAGGAACTCGTCAAGCGGACCGCAGCGGAACCCGTCAGAGAAGAAGAGCCAGCTCGGCCTGAGGGCCTCGAGATCGATGGTCCTGGTTTCCCGCTCCCAAAAGTCCAGAAAGTCAATTATTTTGATGCCGACGAGCTTGCAATGAAGAAGCTGCCGCACCGGCAGGCCACGACGGTCATCGGCCGCGACAACGATCTCGCTGGCCCCCAGGCGATAGACAAGTTCCGCCAGAGCATCGGGCTCGGCAGTCGTCCAGTCGATCGCATCCGGACGGACGCTCGGCCGCTCACTGGGGACCGCGAGATAGGAAATCGGCAAAAAGTGCTCGTTGTCCGCGTCCTCGACCAGCCGGGCGATGCGCGCGGCCTGGGTCCCGTTGCCGAGCACGACGACCCGTCGCCTCAGCATCCCGCGGCCCAAGGTCACTGAGAAGGTGCTGCGCGTCACCGACACGCAGACAAGCCAAATCAAGGTCGCCTTCAAGGGAAAGCTACCTGCGTCCGGCAGGTAATCCAATCCTTCTCGCCAATATACAGCGGAGAAAGAGACAAGCATCAGCACGAGTATTGTGGCGACGGTTATCTTGCCTAACAGGAGGCGGAAATCCATGAAGCTCTGATGCCCGTACAACCCGACCGAAACCATCGCGGTCACTGCGGCGATCGCCAAACCCGCGGAGAATTGAACAGCAAAAGTTGAAGCCCGAAGGAGTATTGGGGTGCTGATTTCCGAGGTAGACAACAGTTGATAAAACGCGCAAGTAATCAGCAGAGCGTCTGATGATGCGAGAAGCACGACTGAAATCGGGATAAAATGTCGGAATAGTCTGAATTGCATCGCGGACGCGAAAGGTTAACGCCCTGACACCGGAGGCCCTATTCTAGGGCGGAGCGCAGGATCGCCCGATAATAGTAGCAGAAAGTTGCGACGTCGTCCAGCAGAGCAACTTCTCTCTCCTTGCAACCGAAGGCAGGAAGGTGCGGCCGGCGCCTGCTCGACGCCGCCCGGTAACGCGCCTCTCCCTGAGAGCAGGGAGAAATTCGATCCAACACCGAAAATCACTCGTCCGATCGACCATAAGACCATCCAAATCAAATGGTTAGACATCCAGAGCAGCGCCCGGGCAGCAGGGAGCCGTTTGGCGCTTCTGAGGGAGGCTGTAGGACAACTTGCGTCGGCATTTTGCCCCGCTTTCCGGTGAATCCGTTATTATGAACATGACACTTTACTATTTGCTATAATAGCATATTCCGGCTGAAAAATTCAAACCCCAAGGCGGTGCGCAGCCGGCGATCAACGCACCTCGAGGCTGTGAAAAGAAGTGGCAGCGCGCTCAGTCGCCTCGCCTCGCTTGCGGTGAGAGTCCGTACTAAAGAGGATTTGCGGCGTGCGCCTGCGCCAGCTCAAACCTGGACAAATCGTTAAAAGTTAATCGAGGAGCGCAAGCCGAGGACTAGGGCATTTGGAATGGGCCGTGCCACGGACGCCGGTGACGGCGGCGCGATATGACCACCGGGATGAAAGATCAGCTGCAGATCCGGCTGCAGAACCCACCACGGCGAAATTTGCGCCTGATAAGTGAGTTCGAGTACCATCTCGTAATCTCGTATGGGTTGTCCGATGCCGGCGAATTGAATTGTATCGCGATCGAGACCGCGGACAGCACTGCCGATGCGGGCATAGCTCGCCGCGATGCCCAGCAAGTCTTGCCCGCGGCCCGGAAAGAGCCCCTTGAACGTCAGGCCGGTGTCGACCTCGAGGCTGACCAGATTGCGGCCGGCCGGGGCGCCGCCAACGCGGAGAAACCCGGCGAGGCCTTGGGTTGCGGTATCGGGGCGCCGCCACAGCATCTTGTCGACGATCAGATAGAGCCCGAAATTGCTGCGATGGGCTGCCGCGATCCCGTTACTGGTCGGGTCAGCGAGCGATCGCCCCAAGGTGTCGCGGCGGAGATCGGGAAAATCGGCGGTATGGTGCCAGGCGCCGAGCTTTACCTCACTCAGCCGCAGAGCAGTAATCGGCTCCTCATCGAACGCATAGGCAAGCTCGGCGAATGCGAGAGAGCCGCCCTGGCCGATCAGGAAGTTGGTCCCGCTAGCGTTGCGGACTTGCGGATCTCCCGGCCCGGGCGGTGCCGGATTGCCGTTGAAGATAGCCGCCGACACCGTCAAGTCGGTCGTCGGTGCGGTGCGCAGCCGGATGCCTGGTACCGCGAACGGGTAGCACGGTCCCCCGCTCGGCAGATCGGCCGCCAGAATATCCGGACACCCAAACGTCGAGTTGACGAAGTTGGCCGAGTATTGACTGAGGTAGAAATCGTCTTCCAGCGCGATCTGGCCGATGCGAAGCGAGGCCTGGCGGTTGAGGAACTCCTGCTGCAGCCACAAATCATGGAGGCGTGTCGAGGCTAGGGCCTCGATGTTGCTGAAGATTAGTATGTTGCCGATGGCGTTTTGCGACAAACCGCGACCGCTGATCTGATAGGCATCGGCGTAAAAGCTCGCAGCCGGCCACCGCGCGAGTTTCTCGAGATCGAGACTGAGAGCTGCCGTGACCAGGCCTTGGTAAATCGTTGTCTGCTTGATGCCGCCAGTCGGGTTCCCCAAAGTTTCCGAGACGTTGGCGATCCCGAGCTCGAGGCCGGCATCTTGCAATTGCTTGCGCACACCGCCCCAGTCGCCAGTAAAACTCTCTTTTTCGAAGAACCCCTCCTGTGCCACTGCCGCTTCGTCGGCGAAGCCAAGAATGGCGGTGCAAAGAATCGTCAGCGCAGAGAGACCGGCTCGAATGAAAATTAGACGTCCGCGCCGACCGCAAAGCATCCCGAGGGCTATCGCGGGCCATAGGCCGGACGAGACCTGGTGTCGATGGCACGATAGGCCCCAGAGGGACCGAGGAGATTTTGCGTAACACTCGCGACTGTCGCGGCGAGATCGGGATCGTTTTGCCCGCCTTGGATGATCGCCTGTTTTTCAACGAGAGCCTGATACTCCCCGTTCAGGTAGAGCCGCGCCTCGATTGTGATCGGACGGTATACGCCGAAGGCCCGTTCGGTCGAGCGCGAGGGGGCAAAGCTGTGCGCCTTACCTCCCGCATACGGGTTCGATTTGAAGCTCCACTCGATCCGGTCGCGCGCCGCGCCATCGTCCGCGGCAGGCGCGAAGCGCCAGTCGGGAAGCTGCGCTTCGGCCATCCGTTGCGCGAGATAACGCGACAAGTCGGCGCGGCGAAATCCCGGCAGGGTCTCGGATATAGCGACCTGCAAAGTAATCGGCGACGCAGCGCAGCAGAACCCTAACGGCACGAAGACGGCAGTTAGAGCGACCGCCGCAATCAGCACGATGCGGTCGAACTGGCGCCGATGTGGCGACTTGCCCTCGTCGGTCATGGTCGAGCGAAGGCGGTCGGGTTTGGCCAAGGTGGCCGCCATGGCTTGCGTATTACGCATCCCTAAAATTGCCCAATTGGGCCTACTATAAGACAGCTGACTGCAGCGCCTGGTGAGGCGTCGCCGCGGGCGGTTGTTCTAAAGGACCGATCTGCTCGCGTTCAAGCTTTTCAACCTGAAGAGGAGGTCTCGCTGCAGGCTTGCTGCAGGTACAGTGGGTTGTCATATATCAAACAACCAAAAGTCGCAGGATGATACGCAAGCCCTTATCAGACGGCAGGAGATCGTAGCTCTTTCGCCGAACCGGCGCGGCGCGGCGCGGCAATCATCCGGATGCGCGCCCGAGCACTAGAGCCAAGCTGCCTTACGGAAGCAATGATACAGAGTGCTGCAAATCGCCAGCATCAACAATAACGCCGCGGGATAGCCCAAAGACCACTCCAGCTCCGGCATGTACTTGAAATTCATGCCGTAGATCCCGGCGACCGCGGTCGGGACCGCAAGGATCGCCGCCCAGCTGCCGAGCTTCTTGACGATATCGTTTTGCCGGGCCGCCGAAAGCAGCAGGCTCGCTTCAAACGCGGCCGTCAGCCGCTCGCGCAGATCGACGATCGCCTCGTTCACCAGCAGCACGTGATCGTGCACGTCACGGAGATACGGCCTTATAGCGGAATCTCTGGCCGGGAAATCGTGGCGCCGCAACTGATTGCAAATCTCGATCATTGGCCCGACCGCGTGGCGCATGTTGAGGAGCCCGGCGCGTAAGCGATAGATTCGCTCGATCTTGTCCCGAGCCGGCATGACTGAAAATATATCGCCCTCAATGGCTTCCAGCTCCTCGCTAATTTTGTCGATAATCGGGAAATAATTGTCGCCGACAAAGTCTAGAATTGCGTATAGAATTGCGCTTTCGCCGAGGCGTAGCAACTCGGGGTTGCGCTCGCATCGCTGCCTTACGTCAGCGTAAGACGCCGATGCGCCGTGCCGGATCGAGACGACGAAACCCTTTCCGACGATCAGATGGGTCTCGCCATACGTGATGTCCTTGGCGGTGAGCTGAGCAGTCCGTAACACGATGAACAGGATGTTATCGTAGACATCCAGCTTGGCTCGCTGATGCGCCTGATTAGCGTCCTCGATCATTAATTCATGAAGACCGAGCTGCGCCTGGATCGTGCCTAGCAACGCCGCATCCGGCTCGTGCAAACCCAGCCAAACGATCCCGCCCTCGCGGCCGGCAAAGGAGCCGATTTCCTCGACCGCGATATCGCGTACCCGGTGGCCCTCGCGATAGAGCACGCAGGCAACAACCCCGGACCGCCCCGAGGTTGCATCGTCAGCAGAGACGGTGAGGTCAAGAAGTTCAGTCAAAGATTCTTAACCGTTGGGTGTGTGCGCCGTGTCCATGGAGCGCACTGCCGCGGCCCGAAAGGCTGGGGTTGGTAATGAAATAGACATGCGCGCTCCGAGGCTTTGCACCTGGGGGAACCCGCCGCCAAGATCCGTCGGGGTGTTGAATCCAGCTTTGCGCATCGTCGTGAAGGTTCGCCTCCATGATCTGGTCGACGATCTGCTGGTGTACCGTCGGGTTTTCGATAGGAACCAAGGTTTCGACCCTGCCATCGAGGTTGCGGGGCATCCAATCAGCCGATGATATGAATACCAGGGCCTCGTGCGACGGGAGCCCATGACCGGCACCAAAGCATACGATCCGCGCGTGCTCCAGGAAACGCCCGACGATGCTCTTGACCGAAATCTTTTCAGAGAGCCCAGCTACCCCCGGCCGCAAGGAGCACATGCCGCGGACCACGAGCGAGATCGCAACTCCAGCTTGCGAGGCACGATAAAGAGCTTCGATCATACCGACGTCGACGAGCGCGTTGAGCTTTGCCCAAATCGCCGCCGGCCGACCGGCCTGGGCGTGGGCAATCTCGGCCTCGATCAGCTTCAGCAGCTTTGCCCTGATCCCTTCGGGTGAGATTGCCAGCTTTTCGAGGTGCCGGGGGCGAGCGTATCCGGTAATGAAGTTGAACACTCGAGCCGCGTCGCGGCACAAGGCAGGATCGCAGGTGAAATACGACAGGTCGGTATAAATCTTGGCGGTTACTGGGTGATAGTTGCCGGTCCCAAAATGCACGTAGGAGCGGAGTATCTCGCCCTCGCGGCGCGCGATTAGCGAGATCTTGGCGTGGGTTTTCAGATCGACAAAGCCGAAGATGACTTGCGCGCCGGCCTGTTCCAACCGCCGGGCCCAGCGGATGTTACGCTCCTCGTCGAACCGTGCTTTCAACTCGACCAATGCGGTGACGGACTTGCCCAATTCGGCAGCGTCGACCAGGGCCGCGACGATCGGCGAATCTTCTGAAGTCCGGTACAGCGTCTGCTTGATCGCGATAACGTTCGGATCATCTGCCGCCTGCCGCAGGAACTGTACGACGACATCGAAAGACTCGTATGGATGATGGACGACGATGTCCTTAGCGCGGATCGCAGCAAAGCAATCTCCGCCATAGTCCTTTATTCGCTCCGGAAAGCGGGCCGTGTACGGTGGAAACAGCAGATCGGGCCGATCGGAGGTTATTAGCTGCCGGACATCGGAAAGGGCGACCATCCCGTCCAGCACGACGACATCTTGGGCTTGAGTGCCGGTCTGCTCGATCACAAAATCCCGGAGACGCTGCGGGGTGCCGGCCGAGAATGTCAGGCGTATGATCTGACCGCGCCGCCGCCGCTTCAGCGCGGATTCGAACATCACGACCAGATCTTGTGCCTTTTCCTCGATCTCGATGTCGCTATCGCGCAATGCGCGAAATAGCCCATGGCCGAGCGGGGTCATGCCAGGAAACAACTCTGCCAATCCCACGGCGAGCAGAACCTCCTCGACCAGCGTGAACCGTCCCTTCTCGCCCGGCAGCCGGATGAACCGCTCAACGCGCTCGGGGACGAGAACCAGCGCATTGATTTGGGATCCGTCGTCTCGCCGCAACTCCACAACCATCGCCAAGGCGCGATTGGGGATGAACGGGAACGGGTGCGCCGGGTCGATCGCGATCGGCGTCAACACCGGCAGCAGTCGATCGACAAATAGTTGCTTGAGCCAAGATCTGTCGTTGTCCGTCAACGCGGCATGGTCGAAAATGGAAATGGCTTCGGCCTGTAAGCGCTTCTGCAGATCAGCCCAGCAGCGCTGTTGTCTCTGCGCCAGGCCTGCGCCAACCTCCGCGATTGCGGTCAGCTGCTGCTCCGGGGTCAATCCGTCGTCGCTCTTCACCGAGACGCGACTTGCCGCCAGCTCTTTGAGGCCGGCCACCCGCACCATGTAGAATTCATCGAGGTTGCTGTCCGAGATCGACAAAAACCGCACCCGCTCGAGCAGCGGGTGACCCGAATTGCTCGCCTCCTCGAGAACCCGTTCGTTGAAAGCGAGCCAGGACAGCTCGCGATTGACATATCGTTCCGACGGGTGCAGCAGCACTGGCGCTGCGCTGTCATCCGGCGGCAGCCGATCGATCGCCAATTCCGACATGCGTACCCCTATTACCGCAGCCGACGCGCTCTGGGCCTAGATTTGGCGCTCCCGCGGGTGAGCATCCCTTAGTAGGACGGAATCATTTCATCGGAAACCCTAGCCACTCCAGGGACGCCTTCCGCCAGCGCCAGCAGGGCTTTGCGCTCCTCCTCCGACACGACCAGTCCCCAGAGGTGCACGACCCCACCGCTGACGGTGACGTTCCGGCTGCCGAAATCAGTCCACGATTGCTGTTGCAGGCGAGACAGCAGTTCGAGCCTGATTTGGCGGTCGCTCTCGTCCGGTTCGTCGATATGACCGACGACGGACGCCAGTGCCTGAATCAGATTGGAGCGGCTGACGATGCCGACGAGCCTGCCGTCCTTGACCACCGGAACACGCTTGATGCGTTTGCGCTCGAATAGCGCCGCAATCTCAGAGAGCGGCGTGTCCTCGAAAACGGAGATGACACCGGTTGCCATCACCTCGTCCACTCTCTTGCCATGCGATTTGGCGAATTCCGCGGCCAGCGTGCTAGCTCCCGTTATTGCCTCCTGCCACCACGGGCGGTGCTTTTCGGTCCCGATTTCGACCCGGTGGATCAGGTCGGCTTCGCTGAGCACGCCAACCAGCTTTCCGGCATCGTCAATAACTGGAAGAGCACTCACATCGTGCTCCGCCAAGAGCTTGATCGCCTCTGCAACATCGGTATCGGGTTGGACGGTCACGACATCGCGGACCATGACATCGAAGGCTCGCATCTCCGCTCCTCCGGCTTGCCTCAGAATATGCTGACGAATAATAGGTAAAGGCTCGCTGACAGCATCATCGCCACAGGCAACGTCAAAATCCATGCCATCGCGATGTTGCGGATCGTCGATAATTGAAGGCCCGACCCGTTGGCCGCCATGGTTCCGGCAACCCCCGATGACAGGATATGGGTGGTCGACACCGGCAGCCCGTACATATCGGCCGCGGCAATGGTGCCCGCTGCGACGAGTTCAGCAGCCGCGCCTTGGCCGTAGGTCAAATGCGTCTTGCCGATCTTCTCTCCGACCGTGATGACAATCCGCTTCCAGCCGACCATCGTGCCGAGGCCGAGCGCGATCGCGACCGACACCTTTACCCAGGTCGGGATGAACCTCGTCGAGGCGTCGAGCGACTGCTTATAGGTGTTCAGCGTCGCCACTTCTTCCTTCGTCAGATCGTTATCCTTGTCCTTCATCAGATTGCGAAGAGCTTCGTCCGTGAGATACATGTCGTTGCGGGTGTTTCCGACCGCTTCGGCAGGGATTTTCGCAAACGAGCCGTATTCCTCGACCTGCTTGTCGATGTCTCGGATCAGCACAGCAAGCGAGGGGTAGGTCCCTTCGTTGATTTTGTGATGCGCGACGTACTCCATCACAGCAGGACGCGGATCGCCCAGAATGTTGTAACCGGCGGCTTTTTCTTGGACGATTTTCGAGGCGGCCGCCGAGGCGGCAGAGATTGGGCGAGATGGCTATCGGGCAGGGCGCGGTTGAGGGCGTAGGCGGTCGGCACCGTGCCGATCAGGATCAGCATGATCAGCCCCATGCCCTTTTGCCCGTCATTTGAACCATGTGCAAAGCTGACCGCCGTGCAGGTAAAGATGAGCAATCCGCGGACCCACCACGCCGGCGGATGATCGGTCTCCGGTGAGCGGTACAGTTCGGGCTGCCGTATCAGAAGCTTCATGACCAGCAGCAGCAGCCCCGCGGCGACAAAGCCGACGAGCGGCGAGAACAGCAACGCCCTTCCGACATTGGCGGCCTGCCCCCAATCGACACCGGAGGTGCCGTCTTGGCCGTGCATCAAGGCGTTGGCGATGCCGACCCCGATGATCGATCCGATCAGTGTGTGCGAGCTCGACGCCGGCAGCCCCAGATACCAGGTGCCGAGATTCCAGATGATCGCAGCAATCAGCAGCGCGAACACCATCGCAAACCCGGCCGAACTTCCGACCTGCAGGATCAGCTCAACCGGCAAGAGCGAGATGATTCCGAACGCGACGGCACCGCTCGACAGCAGGACCCCCAGAAAATTGAAAGAGCCCGACCAGACGACCGCGATCTGCGCCGGCAGCGAGTGTGTATAGATGACGGTCGCCACGGCGTTCGCCGTGTCATGGAAGCCATTTACGAACTCGAAGCCGAGCGCGATCAGCAGGGCGATGAAAAGCAGCAAAAAAGCAGAAACGTCGTTACCCTAGTGCCGCTGGCGTCGACGTCTGCGTAGAGGCTGTACGCCACGTACAGCAATCCTCCCGCGAGCAGCAGGAGGAAGATGATCGCGGTCCGCGGATCGAGCGCGTGATCGAGCTGTGGGCGAACAGCGTGAATCCCCGTGCCGATCTGAGTGTGCAACGCAGCGTCAGCCATTTCCTCTCGGCCCCCCGATGTCAGCGAGGCTCGCAGTATCTCTATTAACGTTTACACTTCTGTGACGGCAGAATGGCCCGCCACATCCGGTGGCCCCAGAACCAATCGACCGCGGAGCTCCCCGAGGCTACACTTCGGCGATGCAGCAAGGGCGCGGCGGGATGGGCAGCCGGAAGCATGGCAAGAGCGGCCATGCGTCGCAGTCGCCACGCTTCCGGCTGTGGGCGCGACGCGAGACCGAGCGCGCTCCCGAGCAAATGCGGCCAAAGGCGAAATTCCGCAGCTCGATCCGCGAGCTGTTCTCGCGAGAAAAGCCGCGCTAGCCATCGCAGCTCAGGGAAGCCGCGGCCCCGCTGCGCGTGCCGCACGGACAGCTCGCCACACTTTTTCGGAAGTCGCCGGCAGCTCGATCGCCGGTGCGCCGACCCGGGCCAACGCATCGTTGACCGCATTCATTACCGCGCAGATCGCGCCCAGCGTTCCGGCCTCGCCGACGCCCTTGACCCCCAACGGGTTGCGGTCGGTGAAGGAGTGGTTGCTGCCGAGCGTGAAGTCGCAGAAATCGTCGGCCCGCGGCATCCGGTAATCCTGGAACGATCCCGATAGAAGCTGGCCGGTGTCGGGATCGTAGGCGATGTCTTCCATCAGCACCTGACCCACACCCTGAGCGATGCCGCCGTGGATCTGCCCCTCGCACAGGAGCGGGTTCAGCACCGTGCCGACATCGTCGACCGCGACGTAACGGGTCAGCTGCACCGCGCCGGTCTCGCCATCGATCTCGACCTCGGCAAGGTGCACGCCGCTCGGAAAGGTGGCCGCGCCATTCGGACCGAAATTGGCCCGCTCGGTAAATCCGGTCTCGATCTCGTTGGGCAATTGCGCGGCATGGAACGAATGCCTGGCCACCTCGGAGATGTCGACGGCACGGTCGGTGCCGGCGATGACGAATTTGCCGCCCTCGAAAACAACATCGTCGCGAGCCGCCTCCATCATGTGGGCGGCGATGCGCCGGCCCTTGTCGATCAGCTTGTCGGCCGCCATGACGATCGCCGAGCCGGCGAGCTGCGCCGAGCGCGAGCCGAATGTGCCGATCCCCATCGTCACCAAATCGCTGTCGCCATAGCGGTAGCGGATCAAATCCGCGTCGATGCCGAGCTTATCGGAAAGCACCTGCTTGAACGTCGTGCCGTGGCCCTGGCCATGGTCCATGCTGCCGGTGATCAGCACGACCGCACCAGCCGGGTCGAAACGAATTTCGGCGTGCTCGTAATCGCGCCCGCCGCTGGCGGCAACTGCGGTCGCCACGCCCACTCCGTACAGTTTGCCCCGTTCCTTCGCGGCGCGCTGCCGCTCGGCCGCCGAGCTATATCCGGCGAGCCTGAGGCAATCCTCGAGGTTCTTGGCGAAATCGCCGCTGTCGTAAACTTGCTGCATCGTCGTCTTGTACGGCATCGAAGCGGCGGGGATCGTGTTGCGCCGCCGCAGTTCAGCCGGGTCGAGCCCCAGCTCGCGTGCCGCCTGCTCGATGACCGACTCGATGACAAAGATCGGCTCGGGCCGCCCGCCGCCGCGATAGGGCGCGATCGACATAGTGTTGGTGAGCGCCGCGGTGACTTCGACGTGCACCGCCGGGATCGCATACGTGTTGACGAGACAGCCGAGCGCCACGGTCAGCGGGATCGTCGGCCGGTCGGTCGAGTAATAGGCGCCGATCGACGCCGCCCAGTCCGCCCGCAGCGCCAGGAAATTGCCATCACGGTCGAGGGCCAGCTCGGTGTCGATGACGCTGCCACGGCTCTGCTCGTCGCTGAGGAGCCCTTCGGAGCGCTCGGCGATCCAGCGCACCGGCCGGCCGGTCACCTCGGATGCCCACAACGACAGCGCGTATTCGGGATAGGTGCCGCCCTTCATCCCGAAGCCGCCGCCCATATTGTCGCAAACGACCCGGAATTTGTGGTGCGGCAGCTTAAAGATCTGCTCGGCGAGCAGGGCACGCGGTCCGTGCACCGACTGCACCGTGCAGCGGATCGTATAACGGTCATCGTCGGGATCGTACTGGGCGAGACAGCCGCGCGGCTCCATGCTGTTCGCCGTGATCCGGTTGATCACCGTTTTGCGGCGCACGATGCGATCGGCGCGTGCAAAGGCGGCGTCCACCGCTTCCTTGCTGCCGGCTTCGTGGAAGAATGCCTCGTTGCCCGGGTTATCGGACCACACGGCAGGCGCGCCGGGGGCGAGTGCGGCCTCGGCGGTCGTCACCGCCGGCAGGATCTCGTATTCGACCGCGATCAGTTCGGCCGCATCCTTGGCCTGGTCAAGCGTCTCGGCGACGACGAAGGCAACTGGATCACCGACGTAGCGGACATAGCCCTGCGCCAGAATCGGCTGCGAGCAGACGAAGGCTGGGCGACCGCCCCGCCGCCGGCGCGGCATCAGCGGGCGCAAGGTGCCGAGCCCGCGCACCGTCAAATCATCGCCCGTGAGGACCGCGAGCACCCCCGGCGCTGTCCGCGCCTCCGCAGCATCGATGGAGATGATGCGAGCATGGGCGTGCGGCGAGCGCATGACATAGCCGCGCGCCTCGTGCGGCAGCCTCACATCATCGACGTAGCGCCCCTTCCCCCGCAACAGACGAAAATCCTCTTCGCGGAGTACCGGCATACCGATCGATTGCACGCTCATTATCTCAATCCTGGGTCTCGATCCTGTGTCAGCTAGCGGCGCCCGCCCATGCCGCCCGTGTGGGCCGCGGCGAAGCCATGTCGGAACCCGGAACGACCTGGCCCATGGGCGAAGCCGCGGTGAAACCCCCCGTGGAAGCCCCGGTGGAGGCCCCGGTGGAAGCCGTTGTGGAAACCGTGATGGAAGCGGTTGAACCGCTGCACGACAAAGATCGACGGGGCCAAGCCGAAATACCCCGGGCCGAAATACCCCGGGCCGAAATACCCCGGGCCGAAATCCCAGGGAGAATCCCACGAAGCGGGAAAGTAGTCGGGATAAGCAGAACCGACAGGATAAGGGGAATAGGACGCCGCCGGGACGTCATAAACCTGCGGCGGCAATCCCGGCGTATTCTGGGTGATCCGCCAGCTCCCGTCGGGTTGCTGGCAGGCTTCGACGTTGGCCTGCTGCTGCTGACCCCCGACCGCCACCGGGACGGTGTAGCTGCTGCACGCAGGCTCCGCTGCGGCAGGCTGTGCGCTCGGGTTCTCGGCAGCTGCCGTCGTCCCGGCGACCGTCGCATCGGGTAAGGGCTGACACGCCCCGCAGGCCAAGATCGTCGCCAGTATCGAGAGCCGGCGCATCGCTACCCCGCTGTCGGACCGTCGCCGAGCCTGACCACGAGCTTGCCGAAATTGCGGCCCTGCAAGAGGCCGATAAATGCCTCCGGCGCCCGGTCGAGACCGTCGACGACGTCCTCGCGATATTTGAGCTCGCCGCTCTTCAGCAATGGCGCCGCCATCGCCCGGTATTCAGCAAAGCGCTGCCTTTGGTCGCTGACGATGAAGCCCTGGATCCTGAGCCGCTTGCGCACCGCTGAGATCAGATTGGGGCCAGGGCGCGGCTCGATGTCGTTGTATTCCGCCACCATGCCGCACATCACCATGCGGCCGAAATCGTTGAACCGCGGGAAGACCACCTGCTGCACCGCCCCGCCGACATTCTCCCAATAGACGTCGATCCCTTTCGGACAGGCCCGGTCGAGTGCTGCGCCAAGATCGGCGGTGCGATGATCGAGACACGCATCGAAGCCGAGCTCGGCCTCGACATAACGGCATTTCTCGGCACCGCCGGCGATGCCGACGACCCGCGCGCCCTCGCGCCTTGCCAGCTGACCGACGACCGCGCCGACTGCCCCCGAAGCTGCCGAGACGACGACGGTCTCGCCGCGCTGCGGCCGGCCGATCTCGCTCAGCCCGACATAGGCGGTGAGCCCGGGCATGCCGAGCACGCCGAGGGCGGCAGAGAGCGGCGCCTCGGCTGGATCGAGCTTGAGCAGTCCATTGCCCGGCACCGCGCTATAGAGCTGCCAACCATAACCGCCCAAGACGAAGTCGCCTTCGCGGAAAGCCGGATCGCGCGACCGCGCGACCTCGCCAACCACCCGGCCTTCCAAGACGGCGCCGATTTCGACCGGCTTGGCATAAGACCTGGCCCCGCTGATCCGGCCGCGCATATAGGGGTCGAGCGAGAGATAGATCCCGCGCACCAGCACCGCCCCGTCGGCCAAGTCGGGCAACGGCGCGTCCGCTATTTCGAAATCGGCGGGCGTCGGGGCGCCGGTCGGCCGGCGTTTCAGCAGCACCTGTCGGTTCCGGTTTGCCATCGGCTGTTCCTCCCTCGCCGAGCCATCGCGGGAGGCAGCTTATCGCCGCAAACGGCCGAGCGCCATTGGCCGAGTGCCGGCGGATCGGTCAAAATCCGCCGTGGTCAGTCGATCTCAACAATCGGTTGCGTCGGCGTTTTTACCTCCGCTGCACCTGCAGCGGGTCTGCAGCGGGATTTCGCCTTTGGGTTTAATATCTCGGCCAAGCCTTTCCCGGCGAAGGCCGGGGCCCATGTGTGCCACGCATGGGGCTGAACTTGGAGGTGCAAGTCCTCTTCGGGCCGCAAGGAGCGGAACCGATAGCCAAAAGCCTGCCCCTGGCTTGAACAGGGGGCAACTGCCTCGCAGTGATGCGGGGTGGGGAGGAAGCCGGCGGCAAAACGGGGAGCCGACGAACAGGAACCGGATACAAAGCCTGCCCCTGCGAAGGCAAGGGGCCAGTGCGGTGGGGCAACCCGGCATGGGACGGGGACGCCCGGTACTCCTTCTGTTCATCGCACGGGTAGATCTGGCGGCTACCCCGGGAAAGTGCAGTGTCTTACCGTGGGAGACCTCCCCGGCTCTCCGGGGCGAGCCGGAGCAGGGTGCTGGTGACGGCATCCGATGGGGGTCGGGGAGGGGTCAGCCGAGGCCATCGTAGCGCCTGCCCGCGGGGCCGGCGCGAAGGGCCGAGTCTCTGAGCCAAGAGCCTGCCCTTGCGAAAGCGGGGGAGCAGACCAGAGCCACTCGGTGACAGCAGCACGGCAGCGGCGAGCAGCTGGACCTCTTTGACGGGCCCTGAAGGCAACGCTGCGCCACGGCGGACCCGGCCCGGCAGACCCGAGGCGAGAGCGCGCGCGGAGCGGCAAGCTGACACGGCGGGGCAACGGGAACGAGCCTTAACGCGGGGGCTGAGGCGGTCCGCTGTCGCCGCTGCTGGCCAATCTGCTGCTGGCCAATCTGCTGCTGGACGATCTCGACAAGGAACTCGAACGCCGCGGCCACCACTTCTGCCGTGGCGCCTGTCCTCGGGCCGGCCGACGGCCGGACCCGTGGGCCGACGACTGTAACATCGACGTGCGCTCGCAGGCAGCCGGGGAGCGGGTCATGGCGTCGGCGACGCGGTTTCTGGAAAGCCGTTTGCGGCTTCGGGTCAATCAGCAGAAAAGCGCCCCCGGCCTTCGCCGGGGCAGGCTTGTATGGGGTGATGGTTGTCAAGCCCTCGGACTGTCGATTTGTCGTCGGCCGGCGTGATGGAGCGGAGCGGAAGCGGGTCGGATGATCCAAGGGGAGCTCGTCCTCGGGGCGGTGGCGCCCAACACACTTGTATTCGGTAGGCCTCGGGTGGGCCTGGACCATGATGCAGTGATGCGCATCGGCAACGAGGCTCCGGGCGGCGGGCCCATTCTCTGGGACGGCGTAAAAGCCATGCCTGCCTCGGGACACCGCCACCTCGGATCGTTACCGGCGCCCGGTGGTCATGAGGCCAACGGGCACCGCTTGGGCTTTAACAATCACCCGCCGGCCGGCCACTCACGTCGCCGGCCGCAGCACGACACCCTCGGGAACTTCGCCGATGGTCGCCAGCCGCCACAAGCCGATCAGCAGCTTGCGGGCCAGAGCTTGCCCCTGCGGAGGCAGGGGGCCACAATCATGGTTTTGCGGGCGCCGCCGCGGGCCTCGGCGGTGCGTCGCCAATACCAGCGGGCCAACGCGCTGTCCTTTTGGAAGATCAGAAAGCGCCACGCCAGTTGGATCATGCCGCGACGAACCCGGGCATTGCCGGCCCCCTGTTCCGCTGCCAGGGGCAGGCCGGCCAGACCCTTTTCCCGCCGGCGGCGGCCGCTCTCCTGCGGCGATCCGGTCAGCCCGCCATCCCGCGCCACCGCCCGCTGATCGCGCAGCGGACGCGAGAAGGCCTCGTTGGCGAGCATGTCGGCGGTCTCGACACCCAGACCGCGAACCTGCGCCAGCACTCGGATCATGGGGTGGGCGCCGGCGTTCGGATGCTGCTGCAACCGCTCCGCACGCGCGGTCTCGATCTCGCGGATCTGAGCCGCGATCAGCTGCAGCCGCGCCATCTGACGAGGACCTTTAGCCCACGGGCTTGACCCGTGGGGCAACTCGGCCAGCGTGTTGTCCGGCAGCGGCACCCCTTCGGGCGTCCGCAAGCTCTCGAGCCGTGCCGCCGCGTTGCGCAAATTGGGTTTGAACCCGCGGATGCCGAGCCACCCCAGCATGCTCTTGAAGCGGTTGATGATGCGGGTGCGCTCGCCGACCAGCGCTTCGCGTTCGCGCCCCGGTCGCTTGGCGTCCTCCTCTTCCAGGTTCGGGATCGCGATCATCTGGCAATGGTCGGGTTCGCCGCGCAGCCCGCCGAGAAAGGCCCGCTTCAGCAGTGCCGTGTCGAGCCGGTCGGTCTTCGCCCGGCGATGTTCGCGCGAGACCGCGATGCTGTTGGGATGGATCACCTGGGCCTCGACGTCGCGCGCCCGCAGCCAGCGCGCCAGCCATACGCCGTCGCGACCGGCCTCAAAGCTGACCGCAATCCGGCTGATCTGCCGCCCGCTCCGCTCCGCTTCGCCCCGCCGTGAGCCTTCAGCCCACGGGCTTGTCCCGTGGGGCTGCCGCAGCCGGAGCAGCGCTGCCGGATCAGGTTCGAGCTTTTTGGCCGGGTGACGCTCGATCCCCGGCACGATCCCAGCAACCAGCCAACTCGACTGGCTCATCTCAATGACGGCGATCAGCGTGCTATCCTGGTCCAGAGCGGTGAGGCATCGGCTGAGATCATTGGCCTGTGGCATCGGGCACCCTCGTTGGTTCGATTGCAGCGACGATGGTGCCATGACCTCGCCGCTCGCCCCATAGCATCTCTGCCCCGGTCGGGGAGCGCCAGTTCCTCGACTACCGGTTGAGCGCAGACGGCGCCCTCGGCATCGCGCCGAAGAGTGTCCAGTGCACCAAGGCGCGCCTGCGTCAGATCACGCAACCGGCGGTCAGCCTGGGGCAGATGATCGACGAGGCCAATGCCTACCTGACCGGATGGGTGACGTCCTTCCGTCACGCCCAGGCACACCGCCAGCTGCGCGGCCTGGATGGCTGGCGGCGCCGCAAGCTGCGCTGCGTGCGGCTCAAACAGTGCAAGCAGCCCGCGGGACGGCGCCGATTCCTCGCTCAAAACGGGGTCTCGCCGCGACCCGCCCGCGAGCTGGCCTCCTCCGGCCGCGGGTGGGGGTGTCTGGCTAATTCGCTGCAGGCGAAGATCGCCATCAACCGCGCTTGGTTCGGCCAACTCGGACTGCTCGATCCGACCGCCCGCCATGCCGCGCTCAATGCTCGGGCAAACCGCCGTGGTCCGTGGCCCGTACGCCCGGTGGTGTGCGAGGGGGGAACCGTGCGGAACCTCCCTACTCGATCTCATCGCAGCACGAGCCGATCAGTATCCGCAAGTCATTGGTAATACGTGAAAAGTTCGAGTCGATGGAAAGATAGGTCCCGGCCTTCGCCGGGAAAGCGACCAAAAGGATGCGTCAATCCCGATCCTTTCACAGCCTCTCAGAATGAGGAAATTTCTGAATGCCATCACCGATGGAGAGGTCGTCCGCAATGAGATCGACAGCCCCTTGCCCGGACTTGATCCGGGCATCCATGTGCAGCCAACAGCTGTGGGCGGGGGCGGCAGAAGGCGTCGATGCCCGGATCAAGTCCGGCAAGGGGAGCGAGTGGCCGGCAGGCGCCGCTGCGCGGGTACTACAACCTATAGGAGAGGTTTTGCTGCAGATTCGCGCCAGATGGCGGAGGCTGCAACAATCGATGCAATTGATGGTTGTGGGCTGTCGGCTCGGTTACGACGGGGCGGGGAAGCGGGCGATCCAGTGGCGGGCGATGTCTTCGCGGCGGCAGACCCACACCCGGGGGTGGCCGAGGATGTATTGGATGAAACGGATCAGCGCCTTGGCGCGGCCCGGATGACCGGTCAGGCGCATATGCAGGCCGACCGACATCATCCCTGGGCATTCGGCTCCTTCCTCGTAGAGGAGATCGAAGGTGTCGCGCAGAAACGCGAAGAAATCCTCACCGGAGCCGAAGACGCCGCGGCCGAATTTCGAATCGTTGGTGGTCAGCGAATAGGGAACGACGAGGTGCGGCTTGGAGGTCCCCGGGCTCGACCCGGGGACCCGCACCCAATAGGGCAGCTCGTCATTGTAGGTGTCGCTGTCGTAGAGAAACCCGCCATGCTCGACGAGGAGCCGGCGGGTGTTTTCCGAGGGCGAATAGCGGCAATACCAGCCGAGCGGGGTCTTGCCGGTGGTCTGGTGGATCAGCGCGACCGCGGCGGCGATCTGCCGGCGCTCCTCGTCCTCGGCGAGCCCGGGATGATTGGTCCAGCGCCAGCCGTGGCTGCAGATGTCCCAGTCGCTGGCGGCGATCGCCGCGGCGGCGGGCGGGTTGGCCTCGAACGCCTTCGCACAGCCGAAGATCGTCACCGGCACCCCGAACCGTGTGAAGATCCGATGCAGGCGCCAGAAGCCGACCCGGGCGCCGTATTCGAACATGCTTTCGGCTCCGAGATCGCGGCCCTGGACCCCGAGGTCGCTGCCGAGCATTTCGGTCAGCCCGCTCTCGGAGACGCCGTCGCCCATCGGATAGGAAAGCTCCGAGCCTTCCTCGAAATTGATCACGAAGTTGACGGCGATGCGCGCATCTCCCGGCCACCCGGCATGGGGCGGCTCGGCGCCGTAGCCGACGAAGTCGCGGGTCATGGCTGCTCTCCCAGCGGCTCGGGATACCAATCCTCCCGAAGGATATCGTCGAGTGAGTAGGGACAGACCGCGGGCAGTTGTCGGGCGGCTTCGAGTTCGCCATGCCTGGTGAGCTCGCGCCCAGCTCTTCGCCGTCCGTCAGCATAAAGCTCTTCGAGGCTCGCCTCCGCATCACGACGCAGGCTCGCCGTCAGCTTGTCGGAGAGCGCTTCGCGCGCGTCGTCGACGGTCTCCATCCAGCCCAAGCGTGGTTGCTCGGAACGCGAATGGGCGAGCTTGAGAAAGTGCACGATAGTACGCCGGATCTGGCTGCGCACCGCGTCGCGTTCGCTCTTGCCCAAATCCTCGATCTCCTCGGCGACGTTCTCGCGGTCGAAACGATTGTCGGCGACCGCCATCGAGCGCAGCACCATCGCCTGATGCTGGGTCCAGGCAAAGAAGTCGTCCTCGTAACGCGGTCCGTCGGGCATAGTCGTCACCGTTCTGAGACTGCCGACAGCATAGTCCGGCAGCGGTTCTCTGGGGAGAGGTGTGGCCGATCAGTCGGCCAGCCTGGGTGCGGGCTCCTGCGTCGTGGCGGCCCGGGCGGCGCGCCGGGTGATCAGCGCGACCGGGACGGAAAGAAGCAGCATCATGCCGCCGAGAATGACAAAGCTCTCGCCGGCGCCCCAGCGGTCGGCGATCGCACCCATCGTGGGCGGGATCACGATTGCCGCCAGCCGGTTCATCGTCTGGCGCAGGCCGACGACCGAGCCCTGGCGATAGCGCCCGACGGCCTTGGCCTGCACCGAGAACATCACCGGTTGGACGACACCCTGCAGCCAGCCGCGCGCGGCCTGCGCCAGGAAGAGCAGCAGGAAGATGCCGCCAAGGAACGGTGTGGCGCTGATCAGCACGATCGAGAGCACGGTGCCGCTCAACATCGTGCGCTGCGGGTCGCCGAGGCGCATCGCCCGCCCGGCGAGCAGCGAGCCGAGACCGCTCGTCACCTCGACAGCCGCGAACAGGATCCCGATCGAGGTACCGGTGAGCCCGACGCCGTCGAGGTAGACGATGTACAGCGAGCTCTGGACGCCGTTGGTCGCGGTGCGCAGAAAGATGATCGCCATCGTCGTCGCCACCGCCGGGATCGCCAGCAGCGCGAAGCAGCGGATGTAGTCGGGGAGGCGCGGGATCACGTCGCGGGCGCGGAAACTCGCAGGCCGGCTTTGCCCCTGCCCGTCTGCTCCGGTGATCTCCGCTTCCGGCGCGCGCAACAGCGCCATCGTCAGCATCATGCCCCAGGAAACCCCGATCAGGTATGACGGCCACGCCCCGCCGAAGTCCCAGACGATGCCCGCAGCGATTGGTGTTCCCATCGAGCCGATGCGCGCAAAGAAGCTGAACCGGCCGATATATTCGGCTTCGCCCTCGGATAGCTGGGCAATCAGGGTTTGTGAACCCGACCAGGCGAATTGCAACGCGCCGCCATTGAGTGTCTGCAACAACAGCAACGGCCAGAACCACGGGATCAGCGGAAAGAGCGGCGCCGAGGCCATCGCCACCCAGATAAAGAACAAGGTGACGCGGCGGGTGCCATACCGGTCCATCAGCACGCCGATATGGATCGACAGAAATACCGACAGAAACGAGCGCGCGCCGACCAACAGGCCGATCTGGCCCGCGCTGATCCCCAGCGACAGACCGTAAAGCGGGATCAAGAACGTATAAAATTCCGTATATCCCTGCGCGAACAGCCCGGCGACGTAGATCGAGGCCGGCGGGTGTGATGGGCGCGGTGTCATCTCTGAGGGGTCGATGCGCGATCCTTATCGGGGCTCAGACCGAAGTCACAGGCAAGCGCAGGTCGTGGCGCGGGCGACCCCAATCGGCTGCCGCCGCGACGGCGCGCTCGACATCCTCCTCCAGCATCAACCCCTGCTCGACGAGCTGTCGAGCTGCCGCCTCGATTGCCGCGACATGGGCCTCCGCATTGGGCTAGCGCTCGAGGATCGATCGCCTCGGGTCGCCCGTCGCACGCCGCTCTTCGGGGGTCTCGGGGAGCGGGATGCAGCTGCCCGAGAATTCGTGCATCGCACCCTGACCAAAGCCGCGCGCCCGCATGTTCCAGCCGCAATAGGTGCCAAGTGGTGCGGCCACCATCGGCGCCCTGACGCCGGCCTTGTCGTTGCCGTCCTCGTCGACCGCCGGCACCAGGATCGTGTAGCCGCCGCCTGGCACGATATCGGGCGGCTCCTGCAAGATCCCGCGCTCCGCGTCCGGTCCGAAGTCAAGCAGCGGCAATGCGCTCGGCGCACGCGGCGTCGCCACTCCCGGGATCGTCGGGAAAACTGGCGCCGCCAATCGTCCACCGCCACCAGGGTGCCGTCTGCCCGGCGCGGAGTGCGGCTGTCGGGCGGTGCGACCCCGCTCGGCGCCCAGCGATCCATGGCGTCGATCATCGCGCGGAACAGCATCGAGGTCGCGACCGTGTTGCGATAATTCTGGCACACCCCGCGGTCCGGCATGGTGAGTAACGGGTCGGCGAAATGCTGCGAGCTCGCCCACATATAAATCCTCACTCCCTCGGGCTGCAGCAAATCGTTGCCGCGCGTATCGGTATGGGCGAGCGACCCGCAACGCTGCCAGTATTCCGTCGCGGTTTGTGTATGGATCACCAAGGGGTCGGTTTCCGGACGCTTCAGTATCGCATCGCGGCGCCCGGTCAGATGATCGGTCGAACTCGGCATAGGAGAAAGGAAAGCTGTCTGCTGGGTTGAAATGGTCTTCGTATTGCTGCCCGCCCCGAGACGTCGGCATTGGCGAAGCGATAGTTGAGCCACATCCGCCCGGCTCCGGCGACATGCGGTAGGATGCCGTCGAACACCTTCCGTCCATCGGCGTCAACGTTGAACCCACGATAGACGAAGTCGCGCAGACCACGCCCGGTTTGCGAACGGCCCCATGCATAGGCCTTTTCTACGGTGCCGCCCTGTTGGCGCAGCGGGTTGATGCGGCCTGCGTGGTCTTCTGTCCCATAGCGCAGAAAGCTGACGAAATCGCGCACCGCAACGTGGCCTAATCCAAGTGCAAGTGGGTCGCGGCCGGTATAGACGAGCTCGTAAATCCATCCCGGCTCAAACCCGCCGGGGATGTGGATATGGCTGTCGGACGGGATCACCGCCCGCACCGCGCCCTGATTGTCGAGGCCGGTGCCACTTTCGACCCGGGCGAAGCACCAGCTTTCCGGCGGCACCGGGAGGCGCTCGTCATAGGGATAGCGCCTTCGCGTCAGACGCGCCTCGCGTGGGTCGAACGATACCGTCGGATGACTGCGCACCAGGACGCGGCCGCTCAACGGAAATGTCGTGATGCCCGCTCGGTCGGCGATGTATTCGACGCGGACAAGCCCGGTCATGGGCCCGTCATGTTCGCGGGCGATCGGCAGGTCGAGCAGCATCCGCTCGTTCCCCGGCAGGAGATCGCCCTGCCAGGCGAGCCAGACCACCGTATAACCGCCGTGCATCAGAAAGCCGTTTCCGGCATGTGCCAAGGTGCATTGATCGTTCGAGGCCGGGGCGTCGTTGAAGAACTGCAGCATCCGCTTGTTGCCGCGGTTGCCGTAGTCGAAGAACAGCCGCCGGTTGCCGCGTCCCGAGTTCGGCCGGCTTCAGGATCGAGAAATCGCCGGTGAACCGAACGAACCCGTTGGAATCGGTTGGTGCCTTGTCGAGATCGGTGATCCCGCGCTGTGCCGCCGCGCCCGGATCGACCGCGAAGTGGGCGCGGCCAGTGATCCGCTCATAAGCCCCGACGGCCCTGAACTCATATCCCTCGGCAAAAGGAAAGCGTTCGGTGATCGACAATTCTATCCGGTTGGCCATCGCCGCCTCTCTTCCTCGGTCGAGCGATGATCGGCAAAGACTCCGTTCAACTCAACCCTCGGTGCGGTATGCTGGGTGTTTGCCGGCCCAAATGCCAGACTACCGGCCACCGTTGCGAACGAGCGAATTTTTTGGGCAAAGCGAGCGGCACAATCCTGGAAAATCTGGCTCTCTCGAGGGAGGAACTTTAGCGCGGCGCGCCTTGTTCACCGCGGCGACGTCATTAAATCGGGAAGATGATCGGGGATGCGCTTGTATCAACTAAAGCTATTGCGATGAGCGAAGGGCTGCGAATCTACAATCTCTTCCCGACCTTGGCGGGAACCATCCGGGACTGGAAGGAGCATCTTCCGCGAATTGCGCGGATGGGATTCAATGCTGTCTACGTCAATCCTTTTCATTATCCGGGGTTCTCCGGGAGCCTGTACGCCGTCAAGGACTATTACCGCCTGAACCCGCGTTTCCGCGGAGGAGAGCCGGGCGACGATGACGCATTGCTGCACCGATTCACCGACGCGGCACGCGGGCATGGGCTGCGCGTAATCATGGACCTGGTCGTCAATCACACGTCCAAGGACAGCGATCTCGTCGTCAGTCATCCGGACTGGTTTGCTCGCGATCGGCGCGGCGATTTGGTTTCTCCTTATGCCACCGACCCTGCGGATCCTGCCCGCAAGACGGTGTGGGCGGATCTCGCAGAGCTCGATTACCGGTCGCCTCGGCAACGTCAAATCGTGGCCTACTTCCAGCAGCTGGTGCGGCACTATGTCGGCCTCGGATTCGACGGCTTCCGCTGCGACGCGGCCTACAAGGTGCCAGCCGCGGTCTGGCGCGGTCTGACCGAGGCGGCTAAGGAGGCTTCCTCCGAGGTGATCTTTTGCGCCGAGACGGTGGGCGCACCGCTGGAGGCAGTTCTGGCACTTTCCGATGCCGGTTTCGACTATCTCTTCAACAGCGTCAAATGGTGGGATTTTGAGAGCCCGTGGCTGCTCCAACAATATGAAGCATTTCGCCTCATCGCGCCGTCGATCGGTTTTCCTGAAAGTCACGACACCGAACGGTTAGCGACCGAGCTCCTTGCCCGCGGCATCCCGGAAGCCGCGATGGAGCCACATTACCGCCAAGCTTACGCCTTCGCCGCGGCATATTCGACGGGCGTTCTGATGCCGATGGGGTTCGAATTCGGCTGGTCGCGTGCCCTCGACCCGACCAGCAGCCGCGAAGAGGAGCCCGAGCCAAAACGCTTTGACCTCAGCGGATTCATCGCCGAGGTCAATATGATGAAGAAGGCGATACCGGCGTTGAACGAGGAGGGTCCGCAGCGGCTGCTAACCGAGCAAGGTGACTCACTAGTGGTGTTAGAGAAGCAAACGGAAAGCGGTGAAGAGTGCGCGTTGATCCTCGTCAATATGAACGAGCGCGAACCGCGCGAGGCGTCGCTCGAAACGCTAGCGGTAAGGGGTCATGGCTTCGTCGATCTCTCACCCGGCCGTCAAGCGAGCGGCCTCGACGCGACAATCGGTCCTCGTCTCGTGGTGAAGCCGCTGGAAGCACGCGTTCTGCGTGGTACCCTCACCCACCCGACGCTGCGCGCTGGGTCCTCCTCGCGCTCCCGAAGTGCGGTAGAGGGTATCGAGCGCAGCGAGGCGGGTGTAAGTCTTCATCCGCTGTGGCGGCCGGATGCACGGATTGCTGTCGAGAACGTCTGTCCCCAGCTCGACGAGGGCCGCTATCCACTCAAGCGGGTTCTCGGCGACGAGTTCGAGGTTCAAGCGGACGTCTTTTGCGACGGGCACGACAAGCTGCGCGCTGTCGTGAAATTTGCGCTTGAGGGTCAAGCCTGGCGCGAAGTGCCTCTGGTGTTATTCGACAACGATCGCTGGCTCGGTCACTTCCGTCTCGATCGGCTCGGGCTGTGGCGTTACACGCTCGAGGCGTGGATCGATCGCTTCGAAAGCTGGCGCGACGAGTTCGAGAAGAAGCGCCAAGCCGGCCAGAACGTGGAGCTCGAACTCGTTGAAGGCCGCGGGATCGTCGCGGAGATGTTGCGCGAAGCTAAGCCGGAAGATGCGGCGCAAATCCGCAAGACCCTTCGGATCTTTGACGGCGGTGACCCCGCGCGACGCAGCGAGGTGATGCTCTCCTCGGAGCTACGAGAGCTGTCAGTGCGGTGTCCAATGCGCACCGACGTCGTTCGCTATCACCGCGAGCTCGAGATCGTTGTCGACCGCAACGCGGCAGGCTTTGCTGCGTGGTATGAAATGTTCCCGCGCAGCCAGGGAAGTAAACCCGGCAAGAGTGCCAGCTTCGATGACTGTATTGCCCGCCTTCCCGAGATCGCGAGCCTCGGTTTCGACGTCGTCTATCTCGTTCCTATCCATCCGATCGGCCGGATAAACCGCAAAGGCAAAAACAACAGCACCGTGGCCCAGCCGGGCGATCCCGGCAGCCCGTACGCGATCGGTTCGGCGGAGGGCGGCCATCGAGCCGTCAATCCAGAGCTCGGCACGCTCGCGGATTTCCGCCGTTTCGTCAGCGCTTCCGCGGCGCTCGGGTTGGAGGTGGCGCTCGACTTTGCGATTCAATGCGCTCCCGATCATCCATGGGTGCGCGAACATCCGCAATGGTTTCGCTTTCGACCCGACGGTACGATCAAATATGCCGAGAACCCGCCAAAGAAGTATCAGGACATCGTCAACGTCGATTTTTACAACCCCGATCGCGAGGGATTGTGGAACGAGTTGCGGGACATCTTGTTATTCTGGATCGCCCAGGGTGTGCGGATCTTCCGCGTCGACAACCCCCACACCAAACCTTTGCCGTTTTGGGAGTGGCTGATTCGCGAGATCAAGGCACAATGCCCGGAGGTGATCTTTCTAGCAGAGGCTTTCACCAGGCCAAAGATGATGCGGGCCCTTGCCAAAGCCGGGTTCACCCAATCGTATACTTATTTTACCTGGCGGATCACCAAGGCGGAGCTGATGGAATATCTGACCGAGCTCACGCAGGGCCCGGCGAAGGAGTATTATCGGCCGAACTTCTTCACCAATACGCCTGACATTCTGCCGATCTTCCTGCAGGACGGGGGTCGGCCGGCGTTCCGGATCCGGCTCGTGCTCGCAGCGACCTTGTCTAGCGTTTATGGGATCTATAATGGGTTCGAGCTTTGTGAAAACACACCCGTTCCCGGGAGCGTCGAAGCGGTCAACCCGACGGATCCCGAATTCGTCGAGCTTTACGGCGAAACTCCGGTTGTCAGACGCGAGGAATATCGAGATTCAGAAAAATACGAATACAAGGTATGGGATTGGGATCGGCCCGGAAACATCAAGGAGGATATCGCTGTCCTTAACCGGTTCCGGCGCGACAACCCAGCATTGCAGGAATTTCTGAACCTGCGCTTTCTCACCTGTGAGGACCCGAACATTCTTGCTTATGCGAAGACTTCGGCTGACCGAGCCAATACCGTCATTGTCGCCGTCAATCTCGATCCGCACGCCGCGCACGAGTGCGACGTCGAGTTGCCGCTCGCCGAGTTCGGCTTGGCGGCGGACGCCGAATTCTCACTCGAGGAGGCGTTCTCGCGGCGCGTCGTGATCTGCCGCGGCGACCGCCAGCGCCTCCACCTCGATCCCGAGACCAACCCCGCGATGATTTTCCGCGTTCTTCGAGCCGACACCTAATGACGCCACCCGACGATGCCCCCGCTCCGCTTTCCCGGGGCGGCGTACTCGCGCAACCTGTGACCGTGGACCCGCTGTGGTACAAGGACGCGATCATCTATCAACTGCACGTAAAGGCGTTCTTTGACGCCGACGACGACGGCATCGGCGATTTCCAGGGACTGTGCCGCAAGCTCGATTACTTGCAGGACCTTGGCATCACGGCATTGTGGCTGCTGCCGTTCTACCCGTCGCCGCTGCGCGATGACGGCTACGACATCGCCGACTACAAGAACATCAACTCCTCCTATGGAAAGATGGCTGATTTCAAGGCCTTCGTCCGGGAGGCTCATCGCCGTAACCTTAGGGTCATAACCGAGCTGGTGATTAATCACACCTCGGACCAGCATCCTTGGTTTCGGCGCGCGCGCGAGGCCAAGCCTGGCTCGGCGATGCGGAATTTTTACGTCTGGAGCGACACGGATCAGAAATTTCCGGAGACGCGGATCATCTTCGTCGACACCGAGAAGTCGAACTGGGCGTGGGACCCGGTCGCAAAAGCCTATTACTGGCACAGGTTCTACTCGCATCAGCCCGATCTTAATTTCGACAATCCGCGAGTATTCCACGCCGTCGCCGGTGTCATGCGGTTCTGGCTCGATCTCGGGGTCGACGCGATGCGGCTCGATGCTGTGCCCTATCTGATAGAACGAGAGGGCACGATCAACGAGAACTTGCCCGACACTCACGAGGTCCTGAAGCGGCTACGGCACGACCTCGATACGCATTACGGCGACCGGATGCTGCTTGCCGAAGCCAATCAATGGCCGGAAGACGTGCTGCAGTATTTCGGCTCGGGGGACGAATGCCACATGGCGTTCCATTTCCCGCTGATGCCGCGCATCTACATGGCGGTTTCGACCGAGGACCGGCATCCGGTCACCGACATCATGCGCCAGACGCCAGATATCCCGGAGAATTGTCAGTGGGCAGTGTTCCTGCGCAACCATGACGAGCTGACGCTCGAAATGGTTACGGATCGTGAGCGCGATTATCTCTTCAATTACTATGCCGCCGATCGAAGGGCTCGGATCAATCTCGGGATTCGTCGCCGGCTGGCGCCGCTGATGGAGAATGACCGCCGCAAGATCGAATTGCTGAACGCGTTGTTGTTGTCGATGCCAGGCACGCCGGTTCTCTATTACGGTGACGAGATCGGCATGGGGGACAATGTCTTCCTGAAGGATCGCGATGGTGTGCGCACGCCGATGCAATGGTCGTTCGATCGCAATGGCGGGTTTTCGCGAACCGACCCCGAGCGCCTGTATCTGCCGCCGGTCATGGATTCGGTGTACGGTTTCGAGGCGGTCAATGTCGAGGCGCAAAGCCGTTCCCCGTCATCTCTGCTGAATTGGATGAAGCGGCTGATCGCGGCCCGCCGTCTGAGGCGCGCATTCGGTCGTGGCGCTTTGCGTTTTCTCTATCCGTCGAATCGCAAAGTCATCGCCTATCTGCGCACTTTCGAGGACGAGATCATTCTCTGCGTCGCCAATTTGGCGCGCTCGCCCCAAGCGGTCGAGCTCGACCTGTCCGAGTTTCGCGGCCGCCAGCCGGTCGAGCAGCTCGCCCGCAGCGTGTTTCCCGCGATCGGCGAATTGCCTTACCTGTTGACGTTGCAGCCACACAGTTTCTACTGGTTCGACCTGCTGCCCCATCCCGAAGAGGCAGCGATGCAGGCGGCGACGCTGGAATTCATCACAATGGTGATGCCGCACAGCTGGTCCGATCTGTTCCGCGAACACAATTTGAAACAGCTGGAAAGCGACGCGATCCCGGCTTTTCTGCCGCGTCAGCGATGGTTCGGGGCGAAGGATCTGCGAATCCGGAGCGCAGCCATTCTCGCGCGCGGCGAGATTACCCGAGCGCCACAGGACGGGTCGGCGTCGGAAACCTTCTTGGCCGTGGTCATCGAGCCGGATCTCGGCAGGGCCGGCCGCCAGCGTTATTTCCTCCCACTGGCGACGATCTGGTCCCCGGCTGAGACCGAGCTTCGGCAAGGGCTGGTGCCGGTCACCGTCGCGGAACTGCGCCAGCTGCGCAAGGAGGGCGCCCTCGTCGACGCGGTCTCCCAGGACAATTTCCCGATGACAGTAATGGAGGCGATCGGCCGCGAAGCTACGGTGACGTTGCAAGGCGGAGAAATCCGTTTCCGCAAGACGCCGAATTTCGATCGAATGGCTCAGCCTGAACGGCTCGTTCTTCGCCGCCTGGGAGGCGAGCAGTCCAATAGCTCCGTATTTTTCGAGGAATACGGGATGCTGAAGCTGTATCGGCGGCTTCAGGCCGGCCCGCATCCGGAAATCGAAATGTCGCGATTTCTCGTCGAGCGCGCCGGCTTCGCCAATACGCCGCCGCCCTTGGCCACAATCGAACTGGCGCTAGGTGTCGACGCACCGGAGACGACGGCATTGGGCGTGCTGTTCAGCTTTGTTCGCAATCAAGGAGATGGCTGGACGCAAGCACTGAACCATCTGGGCCGGTATCTCGATGACGCACTGACCTTCAGCGGGGAGGAGCACGAAGCAGAGCCTCCCGACGTTTTCTTTCTGGCGTTGGCGCGCCAGCTTGGCATTCGCACGGGGGAGATGCATCGTGCATTGGCCGAGCACGCCGATAGCGACCCCGATTTCGTCCCGGAACCGATCACCCGAGAAGATGTCGTGTCATGGCGGCAAGAGCTTGAAGCCGCCGCGACCGACATGCTTGGCAAACTCGAACGAGAGCGGCAGAGGCTGCCGGACGCCAGCAAAGAGCTGGCCGAGCAGATTCTGACCATGCGGGACGATTTGTTCGAACACATCCGCACATTGATCCCGGATTATATTGACGCGCAAAAAACCCGTCTGCATGGGGATTTCCATCTCGGCCAGGTTATCGTCGTCCAGAACGATTTTTTCATCATCGATTTCGAGGGAGAGCCAGCCCGGCCACTGGCCATGCGGCGAGCCAAGGCGTCGCCATTGCGCGACGTCGCCGGGATGATCCGGTCCTTCGACTACGCGGCGGCTGCGGCGGTTCGGCACCTGGCCGAGGCCCGCCCGGCGGCAGAGGCAAGGAGCGCGCAGCTGGCGGGATCCTGGCGGCACCGAGCGGTAGAGGGCTTTCGTGCCGCCTACCATAAGACGATGCGCGGTTGCGTCTCCTATCCCTCGAGCAGGCGGCGGGCGGGAGAGATTACGGCATTCTTCATGCTTGATAAGGCGGTCTACGAAGTGTCGTACGAACTGGCAAATCGGCCGACCTGGGTTGGCATTCCGCTCCGAGGCATTCTCGATATTCTGACTATGACGAAGGGGAGCGCGAGTGCTCCGAAGCCCTGATCCGAAGCCGTGGCCCACCGCTGAAACCCGTGTCCCCATTCGTCCGGACCCGGGGGTTGCCGCAATTGTCGAAGCGCGCCACGATGACCCGTTCTCAATCCTGGGGATGCATCAGACCGCCGCCGGCATCGAAGTTCGCGCGATGCTGCCTGCGGCGCAGGAAATGGCGGTCGTCGACTCGGCCACCGGCGAGGTCGCGGCCAAGGGCGATCCGGTGCACCCGGACGGCTTCTTCATCGCGACAATTGCCGATCGCAAGGAGCCGTTCCGCTATCGGTTGCGCACAAAAAGCGGCGCGATTTCACGTGAGTTCGAGGACATCTACCGCTTCCCTCCGGTGCTCGGCGAGTTGGACCTGCATCTGCTCGGCGAGGGAAATCATTTCGCGAGCTATCGCAAGCTCGGCGCACATCTTCTTGTCCATGAGGGTGCGGAGGGGGTCGCCTTCGCGGTCTGGGCGCCCAACGCGCGCCGAGTCAGCGTGGTCGGCGACTTCAACGACTGGGATGGCCGGCGGATGCCGATGCGGCGCCGGCAGGGGGTGGGCTTCTGGGAATTGTTTATCCCTGGGCTGAGGGGCGGCCAGCTTTATAAATATGAAATCCTCGGGGCCGATGGCCAGCTTCTGCCGCTAAAGGCCGATCCGCAGGCAGAGCGATCCGAAAGACCACCCGGCACCGCCTCGGTTGTCGCTGATCCGTCCCGGCATGTCTGGCAGGACGGCGCATGGATGGCCGACCGGTGGCGGAACAATGACCGCGGTGCGCCGATTTCGATTTATGAGGCTCATCTCGGTTCATGGCGGCGCAATCTCGTCGAAGGCGGACGGTACCTGACCTATCGCGAACTGGCCGATCAATTGGTCTCTTATGTGCGCGACATGGGTTTTACCCATATCGAGATCATGCCGGTGACCGAGTATCCGTTCGACGGTTCGTGGGGTTATCAGCCGATTTCGTTGTTTGCGCCGACCAGCAGGTATGGAACGCCCGATGATTTCCGCGCCTTCGTCGATGCCTGTCACCGTGCTGGGCTCGGCTTGCTACTCGATTGGGTGCCCGGTCACTTCCCGACCGACGCGCACGGGCTCGGGCATTTCGACGGGACGGCACTTTACGAGCATGCCGACCCGCGTCAGGGCTTCCAACGCGACTGGAACACGCTGGTCTATAATTTCGGCCGGCGGGAAGTCAGCAATTTTCTATTGTCGAGCGCGCTTTATTGGCTGCGTGAATTCCATATCGATGGAATCCGGGTCGATGCGGTCGCCTCCATGCTGTATCTCGACTACAGTCGCAGACAAGGCGAATGGATCCCGAACGCGTTTGGAGGGCGCGAAAATCTCGAGGCGATCGCGTTCTTGCGGCGGCTTAACGAGCTGGTTTTCAGCGAATCGAGCGGCGCGACCTCGGTCGCCGAGGAATTGACGGCTTGGCCGATGGTATCGCGCCCCGTGTATGTTGGCGGGTTGGGTTTTGGCTACAAATGGAACATGGGGTGGATGCACGACACTCTGCGCTATATGTCGCTTGACCCAATCCACCGTAAGTATCATCACAACGATCTAACCTTTGGTTTGCTCTATGCTTTTCACGAAAATTTCGTCCTACCCCTCAGCCATGACGAAATGGTACACGGGAAGGGGTCGTTGATCGGCAAGATGACGGGCGACCGTTGGCAGCGTTTCGCCAATCTGCGCGCCTATTTCGCCTATATGTGGACGCACCCAGGCAAGAAGCTCCTGTTCATGGGTGGAGAATTCGCGCAGGAGCGCGAGTGGAACCACGATATCGGACTCGATTGGCAGCTCCTTGCCGATCCCTTGAACGAGGGGGTGAGGCGGCTGGTGCGCGACCTCAATTTTCTCTATCGCGATACGCCGGCATTGCACCAGCTCGACTGCGATCCCGAGGGTTTCCAGTGGATCGACGTGGCGAACGCGGCGGAGAGTATCGTTTCTTACGTCCGCTGTAGCCGCAACCCCAACGAGCTTGGTGTCGTCGTCTGCAACTTCACGCCTGTTCCACGCGAAAACTATCGGATTGGGGTTCCGCGTCCCGGCCGGTATCGCGAGCGCATCAACACCGACGCGACGGAATATGGCGGTAGCGGGGTCGGCAATGCCGGAGAGATCCATGCCGAGCCTCATCCGATCCACGGACAGCACTATTCGATAGCTCTGAGGCTTCCGCCGCTCGGCGTCCTGATCTTCACCACACACTAGGGCGGATGGCTTCACCGACCAAAGTATGGCCGGGGCGTCCCTATCCGCTCGGCGCGACTTGGGATGGCGAAGGCGTCAATTTTGCCCTTTTTTCCGCGCACGCCGAAAAAGTCGAGCTGTGCCTGTTCGATCGCTCGGGCAACCGCGAGGAGGCACGGATCGTGCTTCCGGAATACACCGACGAAGTCTGGCATGCTTACCTGCCGGATGCGCGTCCGAATCTCCTTTACGGCTACCGCGTCTACGGGCCTTACGATCCGGCGAATGGGCACCGTTTTAATCACTACAAGCTTCTGATCGACCCGTACGCGAAGTCGCTGCAAGGCAGGCTGCGGTGGAGCGATTTAGTGTTTGGCTACCGAGTCGGCAGTCAACGGGCTGATTTGTCCTTCGACCGCCGCGACAATGCGCGCCAGATACCAAAATGCCGGGTCATTGAGCCCGCCTTCACATGGGGCGAGGATCGCCGTCCGCAAACCCCGTGGGCAGAAACAATCATACTCGAGCTGCATGTGAGGGGGATCACGATCAAGCATCCCAATGTGGATCCCGCGCAGCGCGGCACGGTCGCTGGGCTCGCCTCGCCGGCGATGATCGACTACCTTGTCGACTTGGGAGTGACTGCGGTTGAACTTCTGCCAGTACATGCGTCGGTCGATGATCGCCATCTGATCGAGCGAGGGCTGGCCAATTATTGGGGCTATAACTCGATCGCCTATTTTGCGCCAGATCCGCGACTATTGGCGACGAATTCGATTGCCGGCTTCAAGACCATGGTCAAGAGGCTGCACGACGCAGGAATCGAGGTCATACTCGACGTCGTTTACAATCACAGTGGCGAAGGTAATCACCTCGGTCCGACGCTGTCATTCCGCGGCATCGACAATGCCTCTTATTATCGATTGGATGCCGACCGACGTTTTTATGACGACGTCACCGGCACGGGAAACACATTGAATCTCGATCATCCTCGGGTATTGCAGCTGGTAATGGAATCGCTGCGTTATTGGGCGGTAGAGATGCATGTCGACGGTTTCCGCTTCGACCTATGCACTGCGTTGGCGCGTGAGAACGGCGACTACGGACAAGGCAGCGCCTTCTTCGACACAATTGGTCAGGACCCGGTTATGGCCGGGTTAAAGCTTATTGCCGAACCGTGGGACCTCGGTCCTTACGGCTATCAGCTCGGCAATTTTCCCCCGGGCTGGGCCGAATGGAATGGGCAATACCGCGACACAGTGCGGCGCTTTTGGAAGGGTGACCAAGGTCTCGTCGCTGATCTCGCATCGCGCGTGGCCGGCTCCTCCGACATCTACGGTCGGCGGGGTCGGCGTCCCTGGGAAAGCGTCAATTTCATTACCGTTCATGACGGTTTCACGCTGCACGATCTGGTCAGCTACAACGAGAAGCACAACGCGGCCAACAACGAGGACAATCGCGACGGAAGCGATTCCGACCTCAGCTGGAATTGTGGCGTCGAAGGGCCGACCTCGGATCCCGCCATAGTCGCCTTGCGAGATCGTCAGAAGCGCAATCTCCTCGCCACGCTCCTGCTATCGCTCGGCGTTCCGATGCTGCTCGCCGGTGACGAGATCGGAAGAACACAGCGAGGCAACAACAACGCGTATTGCCAGGACAATGAGATATCGTGGTTCGATTGGGAGGATGTCAGACCCGAAGACGAGGACCTTCACCGTTTCGTCAGCTATCTGATCCATCTGCGCCGTGGGCATCATGTATTCTCGCGCCCGCGCTTTCTGCGCGGCGAGGTGCTCTCCGAGGCGGGGGTCAAAGATATTACATGGGTGACCCCGTCGGGTGATGAGGCAACCGACGCAGATTGGAGCAACCCGGTCGCTCTTTCACTTGGGTATGTCCTGAGTGGCGCGGCGGGCGAGTTTTTCACGCGGGGCGGACAACGTGACATCGACGACAGCTTTTTTGTGATGATCAACGGATATCACGAAGATCTCGACTTTCATTTTCCGTCACTGGCCACCCCGATGGTATGGGAACCGTTGGTCGATACCGCACAACCATCCGGGCTTGTCGCGGATGGTAAGCTTTTCGCGCCCGGAGATATTTATCGGCTGCAAGCGCGTTCATTTGCGCTCTTTGTTGATCGTTCGCCGCGATCGGAATTGCCGGCGACAAGTTTGCAATCGGTAAGAATCGTGCAACGAGAGGATCCGTATGCGCAGATGGAAGACACTTGAGCGGCCGGGTCGTTGCTCGACTACGCCGGAGACTGGCGTGCCCGCATTGGTGACATGAACGACCGCGCCGCGATCGAGCACGTCGCTCGGCTCGTCGGGATCGAGGCGCGTTATGTGGACGGGCTCGGGCGAACCCGTGAGGTATCCGACGATACGCTCCTCGCGCTGATCGAGTCGTTCGGTCTTCCAGCGGACCCAGCGCGGGCTATGCGAACGCTTGCCGCGGAAGAACGAGAGTCGCCGCTGGGGCTGAGACCCGTCCATCTTGTTGCCGCCGAGGCGACGCGCAAGTCTCTGGCGCTACGCCTGCCTGTAGGTTGCCGGGAAATTCTCTGGTCCTGCCAGATCGAGAACGGGGAGCACCGCTCGGGCCGGATTTCGAAGGTAGACGGCGAGCGGTTCTTGATGCCGCTACCGGATGGACTGCCGCTTGGCTACCACCAACTCGATCTCGATGCTGGCGGCACAACAGCGCGTCTCAGCCTGATCGTCGCTCCGGATCGCTGCTATCTCCCCGCCGAGCTCGGACCCGGCAGCCGCAGATGGGGCTTGAGTTGCCAACTCTATGGGCTACGCGGCGCGCATAATTGGGGAATTGGCGATTTCAGTGACCTCGGCCGGCTAGCTCGCGCTGGCGGTTCGTCCAAGGCGGCGGTGCTCGGCATCAACCCGCTTCACGCGCTGTTCATGGCCGAGCCGTTGCATATCAGTCCCTATTCGCCGTCGAGCCGAAGCTGGCTGAATTATTTGTATATCGATGTGACCGCCGTCCCCGGCTTCGGTGAAGACGAAACCGTGCGCGCCCTTACCGGGGGAGAATGGTTTGCCGCGACCCACAGCGCCGCTCGTTCCTCCGATGTCATCGATTATGGCGCCGTCGCCGCCTGCAAACGCCCGGCACTGGAAGCGCTGTTCCGACGCTTCCGGGTGAGTGAGTTTGGTGCAGATGGGACGCCGCGGGGCCACCTCGGTCGGGCATTCCGCCAGTTTCAACGTGACGGGGGACGAGCGCTTAGTGATTTTGCCGTGTTCGAGGCTCTCGATGAGCATCATGGTGTCCAGGATCGGGCTGTCGGTTGGCGGGGATGGCCTAGGGCGATGCAAGATCCGCGGTCGCCCGAAGTTGCCAAATTCGCCGCAACACGTTGTGACAGAATCGAATTCTTTCAATTCCTGCAGTGGGAAGCCGACCGCCAGCTCGCCGCCGCCTCAGCGGCCGGCCGAGCGGGAGGATTGTCCATCGGAATTTATCGTGACCTCGCTGTGGGTGCCGATCCGAACGGGGCAGATGCCTGGGCCGATCAGGAATTGGTGGTAACCGGTGCATCAATCGGCGCGCCTCCCGACGCGTTCAATCAGACCGGACAAAATTGGGGTTTGGCCCCAGTCAATCCTCTAGCCCTGAGGCGCCGGTGTTTCGCGCCATTCATCGCAGCGATCCGCGCCAATATGCGCCATGCCGGAATGCTGCGCATAGATCATGTCATGTCGCTCGATAGGCTCTATTGGGTCCCGATCGGGATGGAAGCAACCGAGGGAGCTTATGTGATCTATCCTTTCGGCGATCTTCTCCGGCTCGTCGCCCTTGAGAGCTGTCGCCAGCAATGCGCCGTCGTCGGAGAGGATCTTGGCACCGTGCCCGAAGGCTTTCGCGCGACGATGAGATCGGCTGACCTGCTGTCTTGCCGAAATCTTGATGTTCGAGCGCCGGTCGGACGGCGGCTTTGCGGCGCCCGCCCAATACCCGGCCCTCGCCGCAGCCTCGGCGGCTACGCATGATCTGGCCACTCTTCGGGGATTCTGGCTCGGCACCGACATCGCTTGGCGCCGCAGCCTAGGTCTTTATCCCGATGCCGGGGCGGCACGGGCGGACGCGACGATACGCCGCCGGGACCGCGCTTTGCTGCTCGATGCGCTTGTCGGGGAGCGGTTGCTCGCACCGGAGCGGCTCGGTGAGTTTCTGGCCGATGACGGAACGCCGACCTACGCGCCGGAGCTCGGCGACTTGATCCTGAGCTTTCTGGCACGCTCGCGCGCGCGCCTGATGCTGATTCAGCTAGAGGATTTGGTCGGTGAAGCCGAGCAGGCAAACCTTCCCGGCACGACGGACGAACATCCGAATTGGCGCCGTCGGCTAGCTCTCAATCTCGACGAGATCATCGGTGGCGGCAGGTTGTCGCGAGTTGCCACATTGGCAACCGAAGGTCGTCTGCGGGCAGCGCGCGGATGATCCGGCGAGAAGATGGGAGGCGTTGACGTGCCCGCCCGTAGCCGCGAGACTCCACAGTCCGGCCTAACGGGCGAGGCGTCCATGCTACAGGTAATAAGAAGATTTCTGGAAAGAGCCAGAGCCCCGAGTCGGGCGCGACAGGAGGTTGTGGAGGACGAGGGCTTGCTCCAGCCGCTCGCCAACTCCGAGGTGCCCTCGCCATTTACGGAAACACAGATCGAGCAGCCCTCCGACCCGCCGGTCCCCGGCAAGGTCAAATGGTTCAACCCCGAAAAAAGGTATGGATTTGTGGAGCTTGCCGATGGATCCGGGGACGCCTTCCTCCATGCGAGCGCACTCGAGCGCCTGGGCATCGAGGCGGTACAACCCGGCGAGACGCTCGATCTGCGCGTAGCCCAAGGGCAGCGCGGACTGCAGGTTACCGAGGTTCTCGGCGTGGACAGCAGCACTCGGCTCTCATTCGAATCACCGCTGCCCGGTTATGTTTCGTCGGCAGCTGAAGCGAGCATTCAGGAAAGCGGCACCGTCAAATGGTACAGTGCCGTCAAGCGGTTCGGGTTCATTGTTCGGGACGATGGCGGGAAGGACATCTTCGTGCACGCCTCGGTGCTCCAGCGCGCGGGCATTGAGAGTTCTCAGCCCGGGGCAGCGCGTCACCGTTGACATAGTCGAGGGCCGCAAGGGGCCGGAAGCCAGCGCGATCCGGCTCGGCTGATCCATGCAAGCGGGCGAAGCGTTGCTCCGTTGCGGGAATAACATGAAATGCCGACCTTCTCTCCGACCATAATGCCATAACGGCGCCACTTTTGTCTTGCTTAATTGCGTTTTCCAGGATAAGCGAGAAGGAGGTACTGATGGTGGAAGTTGGGCCGGTGTGGCTCACCCGATCGGGGGAAGCGAATGCGCCCGTCGCGTCTTCTCTGGCCCGGGAGCGGCTGCGCACGGCAATCGAAGCGCTCGCCTTGGCACAGCGTGATCTGACAGAGGCCACCGCACCGGTGCGCCAACTCGATGCCGTTCTCGCCGAGGTGGAGAGCCTCACTCGCGAGCTCGGTTGTTCCAAAGTTAAAGATGAGGCGGAGCTCGGGCAATGGATTGCCCAAGGCGGTGGCGGTGACCGACCTCAATCATCCGCAGCAACGGTCGCGGCCAACGCTAGCCTTGGGAAACTGGCGCCGGAGGTTCGTGCGGTCAACTCGGCCTTGCCGGCTGCCCGAGCTGCACAGGAAGCGGCATCAGGGAGGGTTCGCCTGGCAGCGGCGGAGCGTGATGCGGCATTAAACGCCGTCACAGTCGAGGCGGCGGCAGCCGCCGCCGGCGAGCTTACCGAAGCACTGAACCGTGCGTTGACCATTGAGGCAAAGATCCTCTCATTGCGCGAGGCGCTCAGCGCGCAAACCAATGGTCTGGCGGCAGCGGAGAAAATCAACGCCGCCCTCAGACAAGCGAAGGCAGCAGCCGGCGTGCCCCGGAACGCGGATGTCGGCCGAAGATTGCTCGATCTGTTGGCGAACAACTCCACCGCCGACCTGTAGGAGGGATCGGCGCCCGCAAGCGGCTCGTCCACCGTCTTGATCGTGACGAATGCCCGGTATAGCGAAATTGCATGTCGATCGGCCCGCCCCAAGCGCGCAGGCTGTGCTCAGTGCGCTAGCGCCATTCGGCATCGGGTCCCACGCTGCAAAAGATCTTGGCCGCAATCCGGAAGGTGAGCGGCGGAGCGGGAGCCGTGAGCCTCCAGCCAGTCGCCTGATTCTTCTGCTCTAATCGCTGCATAGCCTCTTGTGGCCAATGACGATGTAGTGATCAGCGTCCGGTATCGCGCGGGTTCCGAAACCGGGGAGGTCCGGTTCGGCCCCCGCGCCGCCCCCCGGCAAAACGCATCGTCGTCGGGCGAAATCAGGTCCCATTGCCATACCTTGCACAGCGTTCCGCTCCAAGGTGCGGGACAAGTGTGGAAAACACATGCTCATGCTCAACTCTGTACTAGGGTAATCCGTTCGCCACCTGCGGAGCCGCCAATGCTCCGGCAAAACGGCTGCGGTTCGAAGTATCAGACGGCGACAGACCTGGTCACGTCCGTCAAGGTGGTGTACATCGGGGTGGAGTTTGAGAGGGCCATTGGTCAGGCCGCCATGGGTGGAAGTTTTGCCGGATCGGCGTCGATCGGCGCAGTGCAAGTTCGGTCATGCCTTCGATCTTCATGTAGCGGTGCTGGAGCGGCCTCTCGTTATTCTGCTCCTCCCGGAGATCCACCCCCGTTTTGGAATGGGCGTGCCACGATTCGCCTCCAGCCGCATATCGCTGTTACGGGCGGGCTCCGCGCTCTCTGTCTGGGATCGCCGCTCGTCGCGGCAAACCGCAGGAATTGTACGGTGCCATATATCTCGCGCGAAACCAATATTCTTCAGGTGGAGCCGCCAGATGCAGAGGCAGCAACGGAGCGGCAAAAGGCGAGTTCGTCTGCGCTACGACCCCACCCTCCACAGTTCAAAGAGGCTCGATGTCAGATTGGCACACTTGAGCAGAAATCTCTTCAGTAACACCGTACGGCGCACCATACAGGCCCGTCCGGGGTGCTAGGATCAGTCGTTGCGACGCGGCAGCACCGCAGCTGCGGGAATGGCTCGTCCCATCCTTATAGGCTCCTCTGTTATACAATAACTCGTCGTGCAGCTCTCCATAATACGAAATCAGCTGATCGTAGGACTGCGGCGGGGTGCCCCTCGACAGTGATCCGGTCTGGCTTCACATAGACCGCGAGATTAAGCCGTCCCCACCGCAACCGCCGCGCAGGGAAGCAGTGAAGCCCACCAGGAGCGGCGCGAAGCTGCTGCGGTTCTTCTGTTGGCGGCTCCGTCTGTCAACGACTTTAGAGCGATGTATCCGCGATCCAAGTTGCCATGAAGGACCGGCCCTATCAGGTAAACCGGGTCCCGTCGCTACTGTTCAAGGTGTTCAAGCTAGTGGCGGCCGGACAACCCGGCCAAAAGCATCGAACGCTATCAAGAACAAAAGTGGGAGCGATGTCTATGGGATGAGGAACTTCGCTGTCTCTGTGCGGTGCTCGACGAACATCCAAAACACGAGAGCGGCTAATGCTGTGTGCCTGCAGCTATTGACTGGTGCCAGGCTCGGAAAGGTTCTGAGCTCACGCAAAGAAGACTTCTATCTACATCGTGGGACCTGGACTAAACCCCTTGCATCAGACCAAACAGAAACGAACAGAGTATTTACCCCTCAGTGCCCAGGCTCTGATGCTTGTAACGTTGATAATCGAGACCAGCGGGGCGGGCTCCCCTTTTCTCGGCAACAAGCCGGGCGTCACATGGCCATGGTCAGGCCGCCAGGGGTAGAAGTTCTGCCGGATCGGCGTCGACCAGCGGGCGGTGTAAGTTCGGTCATGCCTTCGATCTGCATGTAGCGGTGCTGGAGCAGCCACTCGTCATTCTGCTCGCGCCTCGAGGGTCGGATATCGCCATTCGACCGCTCGAGGCCGACGATCTAACATGATCCGACCTTGCGAGTTGAGGACGGCGATGGCCGTAGCAAAGCGAGAGCTCGGGCGGACGGGGCTGCAGGTAACCACCCTGGGCTATGGGGCGATGGAACTGCGTGGAGCCCCCGTGCCCGTGACATCACCGAGGCACAGGCAGAAACCATTCTCAACACGGTGCTCGACGCACGCATCAACTACATCGACACCTCGATCGATTATGGGCTGAGCGAGGAGCGGATCGGTCGGCACATCTTGCGCCGGCGCGCTGAATATTATCTGGCCAGCAAATGCGGTTGTCTGGTCGGCGCGCCACGCGGGCAGCGGGGGCAACACGTCCTCACCCGCGACAACGTCGTCCCCGGGGGTCGAACAAAGTCTTGTGAGGATGAAGACCGACTATCTCGACGTGGTGCAGTTCCACTCCTCACCATCTCGGCAAACCCTGGAAGAGCACGGCGCGCTCGAAGCCCTCCTGGAGCTTTAGAGACACTGGCAAAGTGCGGTTTATCGGCATGTCGGGCACATTGCCCCATTTGATGGAGCACATTGCCATGGGTGTTTTCGATGTCTTTCAGATCCCGTACTCGGCGGTCGAGCGTGAACACGTGTCGGGCGACAGATAAAACTGGACCTGTAGCGACATTGAGAATTGGACCCCCTCTTTGAAGAGAAGGGTTCGATAATGGACGATTGGGTACAGCCTACTTCGCGGGGGGAGTTACCGCGGAGGGAGGTGATGCAGACGCCGGACGAGGTCGCGGCGATGCTGCGGTTGAAGGCGCTGGGGTGGGGTGTTCGGCGGATCGCGGGCGAGCTGGGATGCAGCCACATGACGGTTCGTCGGTATTTGTCAGAAGGCGGCTGGGTAGCGTATCGCGGTCGCGGTCGGCCGCGGACGCTGACCGGGCTCGAGGAGTGGGTGGCGGAGCGTTTCCGCCGGCATGCCGGCAATGCCGATGTGGTTCGACAGGAGCTCGAGCGCGAGAAGGGGATCCGTTTGACGCTGCGGACGGTCGAGCGCGAAGTGCGTCACTTACGGCGCGAACTGGAAGCGGAAGCGCGGGCGACGATCCGCTTTGAGACGCCGCCTGGCAAGCAGCTGCAGATCGACTTCGGCGAGCGCCGAGCAATGATCGGCGACGAGAACGTCAAGGTGTACCTGTTTGTGGCGACGTTGGGCTATTCGCGGCGGCTCTATGTCCGGCCGTTCCGCAACGAGCGCCAGGAGAGTTGGTTTGCTGGCGTGGAGGGCGCCTTCCGTCACTTCGGCGGGATTACCGAGGAGGTGCTGCTCGACAATGATCGCGGGCTCGTCGCTCGTCACGACCGGGTGACTCGGGAAGTCGAGTTCAATGCCCGGCTTCACGCGTTCGCCAAGCATTGGGGTTTTCGGCCGCGCGCCTGTGCACCCTACCGGGCGCGCACCAAGGGGAAGGACGAGCGTGGCGTCGGCTATGTCAAGAAGAACGCCATTGCTGGACGGCAGTTCGAGAGCTGGTCGGCATTGGAAGCCCATCTCGAGGGATGGACGCGCGACGTCGCCGATCAGCGGGTGCACGGCACGACCGGCGAGGCGCCGATTGAGCGCTTTCGGCGCGCCGAGGCTGGCGCGTTGCGCTCGATCACTGAGGTTCGCCCGTTTGAGATGGCACGCGAGCTGGTGCGCAAGGTGCAGGCTGATTGCGTCATTGAGGTCGATAGCAATGCCTATTCGGTGCCGTGGCGGCTGATCGGTGAAACCGTGCGCGTGGTAATCGCCGGCGATCTGCTCCGCATCAGCCATGCCGGGCGGGAGGTCGCGGTTCACCATCGCCGGACCGGCCGGTTCGAGCGTGTTGTCGACCCGGTCCACTTCGACGGCGTCGTCGGCTTCGGCTCAAAGGCCCGGCTCGCGACCGTCCCAACTCCCGAACCGATCGGCGCAGATGAGCTATTGCGCCCGCTCCTCGAATACGAGCGCGTGGTCGGAGGGCGCTGGTGATGGAGCATGATCACCTGGTCGCGATGCTAAACCGGCTCAAGCTGACGGCGATCCGCGATCAGCTCGACAGTCTGATCGATGAGGCGGCCCGGCGTGAGCTGACCATTCGAGAGGCGCTCTCTCTATTCTGCGAGCGCGAGATCGGCCGTAAGGATGAACGGCGGATCGAGATGAGCATCGGGCTGGCGCGCTTCCCATTCGTCCGCGATCTCGACGGCTTCGACTTCGCCGCCCAGCCCTCGATCGACAAGAAGCAGATCCGCGAGATCGCCGCCGGGCGCTTCATCGCCAATGCCGAGGCGGTGCTGTTGTTGGGTCCGCCCGGGGTCGGCAAGACGCATCTGGCAGTGGCGATCGGGCGCCAGGCGATCCTAGCAGGCTATACCGTGCTGTTCGCTCAGGCGCCGACCCTGGTGGCCCAGCTCGCCAAGGCCCATAGCGAGGGCCGGCTCGAGGATCGCCTCACCCACTTTGGCAAACCGAAACTGCTGATCGTCGACGAGCTCGGCTATCTGCCGTTCGAGCCCAATGCGGCGCATCTATTCTTTCAGCTCGTCTCGCGGCGCTACGAGCGGGGCAGCATGCTGATCACCAGCAATCGATCCATCGGCGAGTGGGGAACGGTGTTCGGCGACGCCGTGGTGGCAACCGCCATCCTCGACCGTCTCCTCCATCACAGCCACGTCCTCACCATTCGCGGCGACAGCTACCGGCTCCGCGAGAAGCGGCGCACCGGCTTGCTGAAGGCGCCGCCCATCGCGCAGAGCGTGCCAGTACCAACATGACCAGGAGCTTGCCCAGGTGGGTACACAGGAACCTCCCGCGCGCTGCTCCGCCAGACTCTTGGCGGTCGCTGCGCAGCGCGCGGGTCCCTCCTGTGCACTACCTGGACAAGCTGCCCCGACCGAGCCTCGGGGCTACATCACTTAACCCGGGGGTCCAGTTCTCAATGTCGAAAAGGGTCCAGTTCCGGAAGTCGGTTGACAACACGAGGCGACGATCGCCACTGCCGCTCAGAGGGGCGCGGGCATCGTCACTTGCGGTGGTGCGGCAAAGGGAGCATCGACCGAGGGCAAGCAGGCAGGGTGCAATGGGAACGCTGGCGCCGGGCGCATCTCGATGACCTGCTCGACGGCATGACCTTGATGGAGTTCATTCTCCACTCCACTTTCACGAACCCGAACCGCGCATCCTCGGAGAGATCGAATCCTATTTCCTCCGCAAAGAAGTTGTCCATGGTCTGGAATATGGCGTGAAGAACGCCGATGTGAAACCATCGACCTCGTGGGTCAGGAGCAGCTTCCGTTGAGCCTATAAGATTGAGATGGACAGGTCCAAGAACACCGGTTTTGCCGACCGCCTGAGCGAAGCCGAGGCTGCGAAGAAGGCTCAACTGGAGCGGGCAGCCCGAGCGAGGTCTGCGGCTGAGAGCCCCGCCGCCGTCGAGCGGCGGAAGGCGCGAGAGGCGGCCAGGGTGGCTCGCGATGCCCGTTTCGCTGAGCGTCGTGCCGCCAAGTTGGCCGATGAAGCTCGTCAGGCTGCGACCCTAGCCGCTGCGCAACTTGCCGAGGCTGCTGAGCGTGAAGCCGCGCTGAAGGCCGAGCGAGAGGCCCGCGATGCGGAATTCGCTGAGCAGGCGGCGCAGGAAGCCGTCGTGGAGGCCGAGCGGCAGGCCGCTCGCGACGCCCGCTACGCCGCCCGCAAAGCTCGGAAGCGAAAAGGCAGATAGGGTTCTCGGGATACAGGCAAGCTTCGTTCCAGGTCCGGTCCAGCCCTCCCCAGGGAAATGGAAATTTCCGTAGGGCGTGTTGCCGCCGCCGATGACGGCGATCTCATTCTTCAATCCGTTGATTCGAGGATCAAATGACGCCCTCCTCGGCAAGCCGCTCGACTTCGCTTGGGCTGCGGCCGAGCAGCTCGCTCAACACCCACATATTGTCCTCGCCGTAGCACGGCGCGCCACGATTGGTCAGGCCGCCGATATAGGCCGGGGTCTCGCTGAACTTCATCGGCAGCTCATAGATCGGCCAGGTGCCGATTTTGGTGCCGGTGACCTCGGTCAGCCATTTGAGGTGCTTGAGCTGCGGGTCGGCGTCAACGCGGTCCTCGGCGTTCTGGCACACCCCGGCCGACACCCCAGCCTTCTGCAATTTCATCATGCAGTCATAGCGGTCCTGCATGAGCGTCCACGTCTCGACCAGCGCATCGAGCGAATCCTGGAACTGCAACCGGTGCTCCAAGGTGTCGAAGCGGCGGTCGTCGAGCCATTCGCCATGCTCGGCCACCTGCGCCAACCCGCGCCATTCCTCATCGGTGAAGCAGGCTATAGCGATCCAGCGATCCTTGCCTTCACAGCGATAGGTGCCATGCGGTGCGGCCGGCTTGTAGGGCGAGCGGTTGCCGCAGCGGCGGAAGACGCGGTCGTTGGCCGACCAGTCGAGGATCGTGGCACCGGTCAGGAAAATGCCGGACTCGCATTGCGAGGCGTCGATCCATTGGCCTTCGCCGGTGCGCTCGCGGTGATAGATCGCGCCGAGTAATGCCAGCGCGTAGCCGTAGGCGCCCATCCAGTCGAGATAGGAATAGCCCCAACCGACCGGCATCGCCGGCTCCGGCAGTCCGGACATCTCGCCCTGGCCGCCAAACGCCGCCGCGACCGGACCGACCGTGCGCATCCGGCCGTATGTGCCATGCGCGCCCATGCCCGATTGCTGGATGTAGATGATGTCGGGCCGGATGGACTTCATCACGTCGTAGCCGAGCCCTAGTCGCTGTAATACGCCGGGCGAGAAACCCTCCGCCACGACGTCGCAGATGCGCACCATGTCCTTGGCGATCTGGAGCCCTTTCGGATGCCGGATGTTCAAGGAGATGCCGCGCTTGCCGGCATTCTTGTTGTTGAATTGGCCGCCCATGTCGGCGTCGCGCACGCCCGGCAGCGGGCCGGTCGCCACATCGCGTGCGGCGCGGCCGCCGACCGGCGCCATCGCCGCCAGACGGGTGTCGGGATTGTCCTTCCATTCGACCTTGAAGCTCTCCGCCCCCATTGCGGCGAGAAAACGCGTGCCGCCGGCGGAGGCAAGAAACCACGCGAAGTCAAGGATCTTGATCCCCTGCAGCGGGAACGGCCTGTTGTGCAATGCCGACAACCTAGGGTTCGTCACATGACGCGGCTCGGCCGGAACGCCCGGGCGCCGGATCGCTTCACCCAAAACCGATGCGGTATCCTCGCCGAGCAGCGGCGCTCGGCGGCCGACCTGCCAGCTCGTCTTGGTGGCGAGCCATTTGCTGGTCGGGTAGCGGAAGCTGCGGCCGAGCTCGGGGTGCTCGACATCGGCAAAGGTCTTGCGGGCGAGCCAGTGCTCGTCGAGCGCGTTCTCGTGCGGCTTGCGCAGTGGCGCCCACAGCAGGCCGGCGTCCTGCGCCTCGCGCCACGGCATGTCATCGTAGGTCCAGGCGCGGACGAAACGCTGCACAACGTCGAGCATGTGGGCGCGGGTCTCGTCGCTGCCCGCCGTGCCTGGCACCTGGCGCGCTCTGAGATCGGCGTCGGGCGGGGGCGGCTGCAAATCGGCCTGCGCGCCGTATTTGGTTAGCAACGGCACCAGGTTTTTCAGATCGCGCGCTCCCATGCCGTGGGTGATGAACCAGCGCCCGTCCTTCGTATGACAAATGCTCGGGCTATGGTTGGCCAATTCGGCGGCGTGGCGGTTGGTCAGGCGCCACAGCGGCACCCGCCGCATGACCCAATACATGATGTCCTGCTCGGGGTTCTTCGACACCGCCTCGTGAATTGCCACCGAGACGTCCTGCCCCTCTCCGCTCCTCTCACGATGGATCAGCGCGGCGATGATCCCGGTCGCCAATTGCTCGCCGGCGATGTGATAAGCATGCCAGATTTGTGGGGCGATCGGCGGCGTGTCGTATTCGAGGTTGGGGTCGGGATCGTAACCGCAATTCATCATTACCCCGCCTAACGCGAGATGGATCAGGTCGGAGCTCTTCAGATCCTTCCACGGGCCGTCATCGCCGAACGGCGTCATCCGCGCCGTGACCAGCGTAGGAAAGCGCGTGTTGAGCGCGGCGCGATCGAGTCCAAGGGCCACGTTGAGCGCCCCGCAGCTGGCATCGAGCAGGATGTCGGCGCCGCCGAGCAGACGCAGCAGATGCTCGCGCCCGGCTCCATCCAGATCGAGCACGACGGATTTCTTGTTACGGTTGTAGTTCCAGAAGAATAGCGAGCGCTCGAGGCCCGGCTGGTCTTCGAGGAACGGCCCGATGCGCCGCGTCGCATTGCCTTCGGGCGGCTCGATCTTGATCACCTCGGCGCCGAGCCCGGCGAGCAGCAGGCCCGCATACTCGGCGCGCTCGTCGGCGATCTCGATCACCCGCAGGCCGGCCAGCATCCCGCGTCCGGCATTGCCCATCATCTCGCCCGGTCCGGCAGACAAAGAGCTTGGCGCGATCACCGCTTGCTTCGCCAAGACGTTCTCCTTTCAAATGGATCTGGGCTAGCCTCGAGAGCGGACAGAGGATAAGCCCGGCAGAGCCAACGCCGTCAAGCAGGCGGTCCGTTTCGCCCGCTCGACGGCTCCCTGGTGTCCCGCGAATGCTGTCGGAGACGATGAACGGTGCTGGTAAGAAGGGGCGAGCACATCGATCTGGAGGCTCGGGCCAAAGCGGAGCCCGCCGATAGTGTGGTGACGCCTGACTATTATACACAGCTGCCGCAAATCCGTCTGACTGGCACCTCAACCGATCGTCCAATGCAGCCGGAAACATCAACAGAGGTAACGCTCGATGGCGATGACGTTGCCAATCTGGTCGAATGCGCCATCAGGCATCCTGCCCCGAATATGCGGTATGCCGTGTTAGCCGCTATTTGGTGTCACCCTGACTCGTTCCGACAGATTTTCCAATTCGGTCTTAAAGCACCCGCCGGGTTTCCTGAAATTCGCAAGATTGTGGCGGAGGAGCTCGATAAGTGCTCGGTCACACCGGGATCTCCGGCTTCGAGCCGGGCCAAGCCGGTCTTCGAAACGCTATTGCCGCGGATGCCCTTGCCGCCGCACTTGCGAGATCGCGAAAGGAAATGAATGAGCGATTGGAGCAAGGTGACCCGGCCGATCCCGGTTCCGAACGAGTGGACGAAGCCGTTCTGGGACGCGGCCAAGCGGGGCGTCCTGGAATTGCAGCGCTGCCAGAGTTGCGGTCATTTCCAGCACCCGCCCTATGCGACCTGTACCCGATGCGTCTCGACAGACCTGAAGTTCGAACCCGTGCGCAGTGGTGAGGGGGGGCCGGAAAAATCTACGCCTATACCATCATGTATCACACCGGCGACAAGCGCTTCGCCTCCGCCGTGCCCTATGCCAGCATCATCGTCGAGCTCGATGATGCGCCCGGCGCGCTGATGGCCGGGCAACCTCTTGGAAGCGGAATACACCGAGGCAAAAGTCGGGCGGCGTGTGGAGATCGTCTTCGAGAGGCTCAACGACGACATCACCCTGCCGCAGTTCCGTCTCGCGCGAGTGCGGGCCGAGTGAGGGAGACAGCCACATGTGGGAGAACCGGTGCAAAGTGGCGGTCAGCGGCGTGGGCTTCTCCAAAGTCACGCGCTCGGCCGATATCCCGCTCGCCGCCCATGCGCTGACCGCCGTAAAGGCGGCGGTCGCCGACTCCGGGCTGCAGATGTCCGACATCGACGGTCTGGCGACCTATCCGGAACTGCCGGCCACCGGGCACGCGGAGGTCGACGGCATCTCGATCGTGTCGGTCAACTGCATGATGGCGATGCTGAAGCTGCCCGATCTCCGCTGGCACATCCAGGTCGGCACGACCAACATCGGCGGTGCCGTGCAGCAGGCGGTCAACGCATTGCTCGCCGGGGTGTGCAAATACGCGGTGGTGTGGCGGGCGATGCACAACCCACGCGGCACCTACCAGAACCTTCCCGGCGCCTATGCGCAGGGTGCGGCCCAGTTCACCGCACCCTACGGCTTTGGCGGCCCGGGGCAGGGCATGGCGGTCGCCTATACCCGCTGGCTCGAGCGGCACAACCAGAACCGCGAGAAGATGGCGACTTTGGCCGTGACCCAGCGCCGCCACGCCCAGCACAATCCGCACGCCTACTTCTACGGCACGGAGCTGACGCGCGAGGATTATCTGAACTCGCGGATGGTGGCGTATCCGTTTTGCCTGTTCGATTGCGACATCCCGGTGCAGGGGGCGGTCGCCATCGTGCTGACGACGGCCGACCGGGCGCGCGACCTGAAGCCGCAGCCGGCCTACCTCGCCGGCTACGGCCAGCGGCTGCATTTCGAGGTGGCCGGCCGCATCGGCAGCCTCAGCAACTACATGGAGGGCGGCAGCAGCTCGGCAAAGCTGACCTGGGAGCGCTCCGGCTTCGGCCCGAAGGATGTCGACGTGGCCCAGATCTATGACGGCTTCTCGGCCTCGGTGATCTACGGTCTCGAATCCTACGGCTTCTGCGAGGAGGGAACCGCACTCGATTTCATCCAGGACGGCCGCATCGAGCTCGACGGCGAATTGCCGCTCAACACTTTCGGCGGCAGCCTCGGCACCGGACGCATCCACGGGCTCTGGCACATCATCGAGGGCGCCTTGCAGGCTTCGGGTCGCGCCGGCTCGCGCCAAGTCAAGGACGCTAATATTTCGTTCGTCGGCGCCAGCGCCCCGATCGTGACCGGCACGACCTTCATCTTCGTCGGCGACCCGTACTGAGATAGCCAACAACTCGGCGGCGCTTGGCACCCTTTCGGCGGCGAAGGGGCCAAGAACCGTACGGCATGTCGGGTCGAAGAACCACTGTTCTCCTTTTTCAGAAGTTAGAGGTCCGGCGGCCGCACATCGCCGCGCGTGTGCCCGATGCAGGCTCGATGGCGCCACTTGTGGTTGTCCTCAATATGACGGCCCGCTGCACCTGCAGCGGGTCTGCAGCGGGAGTTCGTCTTCAGGTTGAAAGCTTCGAATGGGTGATGCCGACCCCCGCAAACGGGCCGCCTGCGCATCCGCGCCGACGGTTTCTTCCTCGCCACAAACCATCTGCGCCCTTATATTATGACAATTGGGCAATTTTATGAATGTCCAATTCGTAATTTACCGCGTCCCATCCAAGCCGATCGAGCGTTCCCGAGGCCCCCGGTAGTCGGCGCGCATGTGGTCCCCTTGTGTTATGCTCTTTGCGTTCAGAGGGAGTTCGAAGGATGACCGAGGCCAAGCTAGCGCCAAACCTGCCGGGTTGGATGGTGGAGCATGCCAACCGCTACCTGTCCAGCGGCGGCACCGACGGGCACATGCACAAGCCGACCCAGCCCGGCCGGCCGGACATAACCGTGCCGTCGCTCTTGCTGACGACGACCGGCCGCAAATCAGGAGAGAGGTTCATCTTCCCGCTCTATTACGGGAAGGCGGGCGACAGCTACATCGTCGTCGCCTCGAAAGGTGGCGCCCCGCAACACCCGGGCTGGTACCGCAACCTTCTCGCCGATCCCAATATCGAAGTGCAGGTCGGCACCGCGAAGCTGAAGGCGCGGGCCCGGACCGCCAGCGGCGAGGAGCGTGCCCGACTGTGGCAAGAGGCGCTGAAATTCTGGCCGCCCTACGCCGATTACCAGAAGAAGACCGAGCGCGAGATCCCGGTGGTCGTGCTGGACCCCATTCGCTGACACCCACTTACGACGGCCCGCTTGGTCGATCCGATCGTCTCAGAATGCCTTCGGCAAGCCGGCCTGTTCGAGGACGCCGTTCGCGGTATGCCGGCTGACGGTCCCGACCGGCACCGGAAAGCGCCTCTCGGTGATCGGGCTGTACCAGATTTGATGACTCCCTTGCCGGGCCGCACGAAGGTACAGCCGGTGCGTTGCAACAGCGGGTGCCGCTCGCGATCGAGGCTCGCGGCATTCTCACGCCGCGGCCACCACCGGAACCGATTGCACGCGCTCGGCGAAAACGCGCAGCTCAATCTCATTGCCTGGCGCCGCGAGCCCGTTTGCGGCCGCGATCTCGGGAGCGATTTCGAGCACGCGCGCGACGAGTTGCTCAAAGGTCGGTGCCTCGGTCGTCAGCGGCAGCTCGTCATTCGAGCACCACCACGCGCCGGCCTCGCCGTCCCATTGCGCCGTGATCTCGAAAGCCTTGCGCACAGATCGCCATCCTCTTCCCGATCGCCGCTCGGTTGCGAGATGGTAGCGGACGGTGACGAATAAAACCATCGCCGCACGCCAGCCGCCGCTCGGCTCTTGCTGACGTCGACCGGCCGCAAATCGGGAGAGAAGTTCATCTTCCCGCTCTAAAACGGGAAGGCGGGCGACAGCTACATCGTCGCCTCGAAGGGCGGCGCCCACCCGGGCTGGGGCCGCAACCTTCTCACCGACCCCAATGCCGAAGTGCAGGTCGGCACCGCGAAGCTGAAGGCGCGGGCCCGGACCGCCACGGGCGAGGAGCGCACCCGACTGTGGCAAGAGGCGCTAAAATTCTGGCCGCCCTACGCCGATTACCAGAAGAAGACCACCCAGGCTCAAAAGCCGCTCCTGGCCGCCTAGGGTAGCTTGGCAGAGCTGCTGCGCCCTTCGAGCGGCGACAATATCGGCGAGGACGATTTGCTCCTGGGCGGAATCATGGAGGCGGGTGGCCAGTATGGGCTCCGTCACCGGCGCGGAACGCGATCGCCTCATAAACTGTTGGCATAGGATCTTTGTATGCTACGTGGAGAGAACGATGCCGACCAAATTCAAGGTTCTTGCGATCGTCGCCACTCTGGCGGCGGGCACCTCGAGCGCGGCGATGGCGCAACATACCTGTGCGCCGGGATACGCACTTTACGGCGGAGTTTGCCGGCCGGTCCCGGCTCCTGCCTATCCGTCGAACCCGGTGTCCGGCGCGGTTTCCGGGGAGGCGGCGGGAGCCGCGAGCGGCTATGCTGCGGGCGGTCCCGTCGGTGCCGTCGTCGGCGGGGCGATTGGTACGGCTACCGGCACGGTTGCCGGCACCGCCAATATGCTGACACCACCGTCGCCGGCCTGCGGCCCTGGATTTAATTATTATAACGGCACCTGCTATCCGCGGCGTTAGGCCGCGAGGGGCAGTATCGTAGGCCGCTGACCCGCGGGCTTGAAGGCCGGGTAATCCGCCTATCCACAAGGGGCGGAATGCGCCGCCCCCGTCGGCTTGCTCCTCGCAGTCAAGCAGCCGTCTTGTGTTCTGCCGCAGCACCGTAGAGTTGCCGGATCTGCCGGGCGGCACGGGCTAGGTCGCCGTCGTCCAGCCGCGAAGCCACGTCGTCTTCCTCGGCCTGTGCGAGGAGGCCGCGAAACCGCAACGGCTTTTCGAAGAATGCCAGCGCGATGTCGAGCGGCCTCTGCCCCTCCTCGACCCACAGCGGAAGCTGCCTGCCGCGCAAGGTCGGGCGGATGTGATAGTGGCTGCCCATGCTGAAGGGGTCGAAGCGGAGCGCCTGCTCCGGCTTGCCCGCGACGGCAACCACGATCGAGGGCCGTTCGATGCCGTCCGGCTCCCGGCCGAGCCGGTTGGGGTGGAACATTATATGCAGATGCGGCCCGGCATCGATTTGGTGCCATCCGCCGCCGTCCTCGGGCATGGTCTGCTGCATCCGCTGCGGCTGTGGCTGTTCCGACATCATTCGCGTCTCCTCTCACCGGATGTGCATCTCCGACACGTCGTTTGTGCCGATGCACTGGGGTTCGTGCCCCCGCGGCGGCATTATAGCGCCCTAGAGCCGGCGGAGCGAAGCGGAACCCGCCGAAGAGCACATATGGCGGGTTGCACCCGCCCTACATAGGCTCACTCGGCGGTCCGGCGCGGCCTGATGGCTGAACGCGTGCGGCCCTGCTTCCTCGGTGTGGTGCGAGATATCGTGCCGGGTCTGGCGGGACGATGACGCTTCGGTCTGGTAACATCAGGATTCGTGGACACAGAACGAGGCAGGATGATGCAGAGATTTCTGCTGGTATGCGCGGTTGTCGGGCTGGGCGCGCTGCTCGCGGCCACTCCGGCATCCGCGCAAAAGAAGGGCGGGCTGCTCCGCATCTTTGAGTACGACAGCCCGGCAAGCATGTCGATCCACGAGGAGGCGCTCAACTCGGCCCAGAATCCGATGATGGCCGTCTTCAACAACCTGATTATGTTTAAACAAGACGAGCCGCAGAACCGATTGGACACGATCGTGCCCGATCTGGCGACGAAGTGGTCCTGGAATGCCGACATGACGGCACTGACATTTCAGCTTCGGCGCGGCGTAAAATGGCACGACGGCAAACCGTTTACCGCCGCCGACGTCAAATGCACCTGGGATCTTATCTTGGGGAAGGCTGCGGACAAGCTGCGCGCCAACCCGCGCAAGGCTTGGTACCGCAACCTGGAAGCTATCAGCACCAAAGGCGACACGGCAACGTTTCACCTGAAGAGACCGCAGCCGGCCTTTATCAGCTTGCTGGCCTCCGGGTATTCGCCGGTTTATCCGTGTCACGTATCGCCGCAGAACATGCGGCAGCACCCGATCGGCACCGGGCCGTTCAAATTTGTCTCCTACAACCCGCATGAATCCATCAAAATCGTGCGCAATGAACAGTATTGGAAGCAGGGACGTCCCTATCTCGACGGTATTGAATGGACGATAATTCCAAACCGCGCGACGGCAATGCTGGCTTTCGTCTCCGGCAAGTTCGATTTGACGTTCCCGTTCGGGATTACCGTGCCGCTGATGAAAAATATCAAGACAGAAGCGCCAAAGGCAGTCTGCGATTTGGAGCCGGCAAACCAAAGCACCAATTTGATCGTAAACCGCGATGCACCCCCCTTCGACAATCCGGAGATACGGCGGGCAATGGCCCTGGCGCTCGACCGCAAGAGCTTCATCGATATTCTTGCCGAGGGGCACGGAGACATCGGCAGCGCCATGCAACCGCCGCCGCAAGGTGTGTGGGGTATGCCGGCGGAAATGCTCAGGACATTGCCGGGCTATGGTCCCGATGTCGCCAAGAACCGCGCCGAAGCCCGCGGGCTTATGGAGAAGGCCGGCTACGGGCCGGATAAGCGGCTCGCGGTCAAGGTGTCCGTCCGCAACACCCCGCCGTTCCGCGATCCCGCGATCATTCTGATCGATCAGCTTAGGGATATCTATATCGACGGCGAACTCGAGCCGGTCGAAACCGCCACTTGGTTCCCCAAGGTTTACCGCAAGGATTACAAGGTTGGCCTCAATCTGACCGGCTTGGGCGTGGACGACCCCGACGCGCAGTTCTATGAAAACTACGCCTGCGGCTCGGACCGTAATTACACCGGCTACTGCAATCGCGAGATCGACAAGCTGTTCGATCAGCAGTCGATGGAGCGAGATCAAGAGAAGCGCCGGCTTCTCGTTTGGGAAATCGACAAGAAATTACAGGATGATGGCGCCCGGCCAATCCTTTTCCACAATCGCTTTGCGACCTGCTGGCAACCCCGGCTGAAGGGTCTGACGATCATGATCAACAGCCTGTTCAATGGCTGGCGTATGGAGGATGTTTGGCTCGATAAATAACCAGCGTTGCACAGCGCCGGCGGCAGCGCGCAAGCTGCAATCGGGTTAGCCATACCGCAACAAGAAGTTGTGCGGGCAATCGCCTAAAGGCGCACCTGCAGCGAGTCTGCAGCAAAATCACCCCCTTGAAGTTGGATCAAGTTTGCCTCGGGCTGTCAGGAGGCCCTGCTCTGGTCGTAGTTCGGTCCTAGCACCTCACCGCTCCGAGTATCCGATACGCAATATAATCATTATAGCAACATACGGCGCGGGGTCAAGCTTGCAACTTTGCCGCTCTACCCCGCGCCCGCCTCAGCGACCCCGCGGCAAAACCCGCTAGCGCACCGAAGGTACACGCGATGGCGACGAGCTGGCTGCGCTGCCCCGCGCCTAGGGTTCCACTCCCCAATCCCACTGGACATTGTCATCTCGAAACCGGATTCTATCCGCAACTTCGACACCGGCGCGCGGACGCCAGAAGGTGAGTTTTGCCGAAGGCGTGAGTTTTGCCGAAGGTGGGCTGATGGTCAGCGATAGGAGGAGGCGGAAGCGATGATCCAGGCCAGTGGGGTCGACCATGTCGTGTTGCACGTCGGCGATGTGCAACGCGCCAAGAAGTTTTACACCGACGTGCTCGGTATGACCGTTTATCGCGAGGATGACCGGCAGGTATTTCTGCACGCCGGGCAGCAAGGGGTGGCGCTGTTCGAGAGGGAAGGCGGAGCCTCGTTTGCGGCCGGCAACGACCTCAACCATCTCGCCCTCAACGTGGCGTCGGGGACCTACGAGACTCTCAAGGCCGAGCTGGAGGGGCACGGCGTGACCGTCACCGGCCGCCCGGGCGACGACCGCTGCATCTATTTCCTCGACCCGGACGGCCACCGGCTGCAGCTGATGATGCGCAAGTGAGCGGCTAGAGCGGAAACCCGCCTGGAGGCGCGGGCGGCGAATGGAAGGCCGGTCCGACCTCACTCGAACAACCCTCGCGGTGCTCTTTGTCGCAGGGTTGATCGCCGCCTGCTTTTGGATATTGCGGCCGTTTCTTCCGGCGGTCATCTGGGCCACGACGCTGGTCGTCGCAACCTGGCCGCTGATGATCCAAGTTCAGCGCCGGCTGTGGAATATCCGCGTGCTCGCCGTCGCGGTCATGACCCTCGCTCTCTTGCTCGTCTTTGTCGTACCGTTCTGGCTTGCCTTCACCACCATTGCCGACAATTTCGAGCGAATTGTGGGGTGGGGTTCCTCCCTGGCATCTTTCAAATTGCCGCCACCCCCGGAGTGGTTGACCGGCGTCCCGCTGTTTGGTGCAAAGGCCGCGCAATTCTGGGAGAGCACTGCCGCCAGCGGCTTGGATGCGCTCGTCGCCAAGGCGGCGCCCTACGCCGGTGGCGCGGCTACCTGGTTTGTGGCCGCGTTGGGCGGTCTGGGGATTGTCTTTGTGCAGTTCCTGCTTACCGTGGTCATTGCCGCCATCATGTACGTTAGCGGCGAGAATGCCGCCGCCGCCACTCAACGTTTCGGCTACCGCCTTGCGGGCGAGCGCGGCAGGCAGTCGGTCCTGCTCGCCGGTGAGGCGATACGCAGCGTGGCGCTCGGCGTGGTGGTCACGGCACTGGCGCAGTCGATGCTCGGCGGCATCGGCATTGCACTGGCGGGCGCGCCATTCGCCGGTGTGTTGACAGCAGTAATGTTCATGCTGTGCATCGCTCAATTCGGGCCGTTGCCCGTGCTCGTGCCGGCGGTGATCTGGCTCTATTGGAGCGGGGAATCGGGGTGGGGGACTTTCCTGCTGGTGTGGACCCTCTTGGTCGGCAGCCTCGACAACATTCTGCGGCCGATTCTGATGAGGAAGGGCGCTCACCTGCCGCTGGTCCTGCTCATCGCCGGCGTCGTCGGCGGCCTGATCGCCTTTGGGCTGGTCGGTATTTTCCTCGGTCCGGTAGTGCTGGCGGTAGGATACACCTTGCTTCAGTCTTGGATGGCCGAGGAAACAATGTCGCGCGACCAAGTCGCGACAGGACGCCGGCGAACTGGGGGACGATAACGGGCCGCTGACCTCCTGTCCGCCCCGGGCGGTTGGGCCGGGGACAATTCAATATGCAATCGCAACGGAGCAACATGATGGTGCACGCACTTTGGCGGTTCTCGCAGGTGGCTTTAATCGTGTCGGCGCTCAGTGTCGCCGCGCCAACCGGCGCTCAGACCCCATCCACGACCAGTCAGGGGGATGCGCGGTTCCTGGTATATTTCGATGAATTTAGCGCCTTCCTCTCGAATGAAGCGAAGACGATCATCGCCGATGCTGCAAAGCGGGCACGCGCGTCGGGCGCTCGCCGGATTGTCGTGCAGGCCCGGGCCAGTGCCACCGGAACGGCGGAGACCAACAAGTTTCTCGCGCAGACGCGCAGCTCGATCGTCACCGATCAGTTGGAAACCGATGGTATTGCCCGCGCGATCATCCACCAGGAGCCGATCGGTCAGACAGGTTCGAACGATCCGACAGTCACCGAACGCCGGGTTGACATTATCGTCGAGCCCTGAAGGCGGGGCGGCTCACCACGTTGCACAAGTATTGCCGGTCCTCGACGCCGGCGTATACTCCCGATAGTAACGATCAAGCCCCGCCGCCCTAACGGATGGGGCACGACCGTGGATAGGGAGATCGCGGAAATGGACAGCAACGCCGCCCTTGCGTCGCCACGTTGGTACCGTTCGCTCAATCGCGAGCAATGGAGGGTGCTCGTCGCCTCGAACCTCGGCTGGCTATTCGACGGGTTCGAGATCTTTGCGCTGTTCCTGACGGTCGGTTTCGCACTGCGGCAGTTGCTCGACGTGGCGCACTACGCTGACATCCCCCAATATGCCGGTTTTGTCCTCGCGACGACCGTCTTCGGCTGGGCTACCGGCGGAGTCATCGGCGGCATCGTAGCCGATTATATCGGCCGCAAGCGGACAATGATTCTGGCGATCCTCGCCTATTCACTGACCACCGGGCTGAGTGCCTTCGCCTGGGACTGGGTTTCTTTTGCCGCTCTGCGCTTTCTCGTCGGGGTCGCGATCGGCTCGGAATGGGCGACCGGCGCGTCGATCGTCTCCGAGTTGTGGCCGGACCACGCCCGCGGCAAGGGCGGCGGCCTCTTGCAATGCGGCGCCGGGCTGGGCGGCATCCTCGCCTCCCTCGTCTGGCTGGCGATCGGCGGGGTCGGTCCCAACGCCTGGCGGTGGATGTACCTGATCGGCGTGCTGCCGGCGTTGATGACATTTTGGATCCGGCGCGGTATCCCGGAATCGCCGCGCTGGGAGCAGGCGAGCGAGCGCCGTCGTGCGGCGCACGCCTTGCGGCGCAGCGGCGCGGTGCTCGAAAGCGAGGACCACGCGCTGACGCGATTTACTGTTCATGATTTGTTTACCGAGCGCGCGGTTCGGCGGAACCTCATCGGTGCGTTCCTGATGATGCTGTCGGTCACTTTCGCGTTTTGGGGCGTCGGTACCTTTATCCCGACCTATGTCGGCTCGGTCGCGGCCAAGAGCGGACTTTCGGCGCCGTATTGGTCGGCTTGGGCCGGCTTGATCACCAGTGTATGCGGCGTCGCCGGCTTCATCAGCCTCGGCTTCATTGCCGATGCCTTTGGCCGGAGGGTGGCGGCGATGCTGTTCTATTTCATGTGCCTGATCCTGACGCCGGTGGTCTATCTGTGGGCGCAGGACTTCACCGTCCTGTTGTTCTGCGTCGGCGTCTTCGGGTTTTTCACCCTCGGGATCTGGGCGTGGGCGCCGATCTGGCTGCCCGAGCTCTTTCCGACCCGAATGCGCGCCACTGCGGTCGCGTTTTGCTTCAATGCGCCGCGCTTCATCTCCTGTGTCGGTCCGTTGATCGCCGGCACCTTGATTGTCGGGCTCGGCGGGTATGGCCCAGCAGCGACGATCGTCGGTCTGTTCTTCATTCTCGGCGTGGTGGCGGCGCCTTTCTTGCCCGAGACTAAGGGCAAGCCCCTGCCGGACACAGTGGCGCCGCGGGCGGCCCTCACCAGCTGATGGTCAGTAGTCCATCCCGCATCTCAAAGCTTTTGAGGCGTCTGAGAAAGCTCATCCCGAGCAGTGACACGGTCAAATTCTCGTTGACGGCGGCTGACACGTTGTCGAGCGAGAGCCGATCGATGCGGATCTCACGCAGCGTTACGGGGGCTTCTCGGCTCAAGCCATTGGCGGTCTGGGAGCGCTGATTGAAGACCAGCGCGCCGTGGTCAACACCGGCGGCGCGCGCATCCTCGGTGGTTAGCGTGACCCGGCTCGCTCCGGTATCGACGAGAAATCGAACCGGCGTCCCATTGACCATGGCTGTGAGCGCGACATGGCCGCGCTTATCGGCACGATAGACAAGGCTACGCCCAGCAGGTGCGGCCCTGAGGATGGTCGGCAACGGGGCGGGCGGGTTGACCTGAGGCAGACTGGTCGCGGGTGCATTGGCGGGGCGGAGGTTCCAATAAATCCATCCGTAAACCTGCCCGTCGAGATATTTCACCTTACATAAATGATTGTCGACCGAGACGACAATGCCGGTGTTGCCCTCGCTATCCATTACCGGCTGGCCGACGGTGCATTTGGTGGGGCCCTGAGCAGCGGCGAGCAAGGGCATGCAAGCCGCGGCGAGAGTGCATGCCGCCAGGACGAAAATCTTTCTCTTGCTCAATTTGGTCGAACGAGTTCTGGGGGGTGCCGGACGACTGTCTGGCGCCCACGCTTGAAGACAGCGAGGGGCTGGCGAATTTCGGCGATCGCCTGCTCCGGAGTTACGGCGTCGATCACGACGATATCGGCGGGGTTGCCGACGACAAGCCCATAATTCTTAAGATTGAGGAGCCGGGCCGAACGATCCGTCAACATCGAGAAGCATTCGCGCAACTGTGCCGGCGTGGCGATTTGCAGGACATTGGCATGCAGGTTGGCCATGCGGATCAGCGAGCAGTCGCCATAAGGTGTTGCCGGATTGAGGACATTATTCGTCGACAGCGAGCAATTGACGCCCTGATCGATCAAGAAGTTGGCGTCGGCCACGCCGCGGCGGACATTGTGGTCCTGATCGCGGCCCATCAGGTAAAGATCGGTGGCCGGCAGGACGGTGACGGCAATGCCGATATCGGCGAGGCGGCGCGCCAACCCGGTCAGCTGGTCGGGTGGCATCGTCGAAAGCTTGGCCATATGCCCGACCACGACCCGCCCGCCGCGCCGGTATTGTTCTGTCAGTTCGCAGACGACGTGGATATCCATCTCGTCAGGCGAGTTGCCAACATCGAGATGGATATCGATGTCGGCGTCAAACTCGCGGGCGAGTTCAAAGATCCGGCGGATCTGGCCCGCATGGTCGGTGTCATACCGCGGGGCGCCGCCGATCACCCGCGCGCCCTGTTTCAGGCCCTCGACCAAGAGCCCGTCGGTGCCCGGATAGTTGGTCAGCCCATCCTGCGGAAAGACGCACATCTCAATGTCGATCGCCCATTGGTAGTCGGCGATCAGCGACCGCACTCCCTCGAACCCGCGCATCCCGATTGCCGGATCGACCTCGACCTGAGTGCGCATGCGCGTCGTACCGTTGAGGATGCATTCAACGAGGGTACGCTCGGCCCTTGCGCGCACGTCTTCTTCGGTGAAGCTGGGCTTCAGCGCTGCGACCTGTTTCATCGGGCTGATCTCGCGCCCCGTCTCCGGCGGGCACCGGTCGATGATCCGCGACTTGTCGAGATGAATATGCGTCTCGAGCAGACCGCCACAGGCGAGCCGCCCGCCGGCATCGTAACTCTCGCCGGCTCCCGTTAGACCGCGCTCGATCGCAACGATGTCGCCGCCGACGATGCCGATATCCAGCAGCTCGTCCGCCGTCCGATCGGCGAGCCGCACGTTGCGTACGATCAGGTCCATGGGATCGTCCCTCCGCTGTTTTCGCTGTTATTTACAGGGAATTAACAGCGACGGACGCTCCGCCGCCGCGTAATCCTCGACCGCCGGCGGTCTGGCGCACAAAAAACAGTGGAATAACAGCCTCCATGCTGCTCGGCACCCATTTCAGGCACAGGATGTTGCTGAAATAGCATTAAACCTACAATTTGTCAAGACATCTGGACCCTGCACCCGCATGCCCTTGGACTCCGATCCGGGTTGGCCCTCTCCCGTTCCCTCCCCCGCGAGCGGCGAGGGTTAGGGTGGGGCTGGGTGGATGAGGGCTTGCAGCCGGATGGGTCAGGCGTAGATCTTCACCAGCTCGCCATGCGCCCATTTGACGGCGTCTTCGGCTGGCATGCCCTGGACCGCCTTGGCATACATGTCGACGAGTATGTATTTGGAGATGGCTTCGGCCGCCTTGCGGTTGGCGGGCCCCGCATATCCGGCAAACCGCCCGCTGCGCGCCGCGGTACGGAATGGCGTCATTATCGGATCGATGCTCCACATCTTGTGCTCTTCCCAAACCGTGGTGGGTCCGACGGAGAAGCCCTGCTGTGAGACGAACCATTGATCATAGATTTTCTCGGAGTGAATCCAGCGGAGGAAGTCCTTCGCCGCCTTCTGGTTTTTCGAATATCCCATGACCATGTTCGCGAACGGCACGTGCCAGCTGAATTGACCGGCTGGGCCCTTCGGAAGTGGGGTGTGAAAACAATCGTCCCTAAGCGGCTTACCCGCGTCGGTCAGATAGCTGTCGGGCTTTTTCTTGGCTTCGAGATAGATCGAGGCACCGTTGTTGGTGGCGCTGATCGTGCTGGCGAGGTAGGCGCGATTGTTGCCCGAATCGTCCCAGGCGAAGCCGCCGTCGTCATACCCATCCTTCCACGCGCCGACCGCAAATTTCACTCGACTCGATCGTTCCTGGGCTGTTGAGCACGACGGTCTTGCCGTCGGCCTCGACCTCCTTGCCGCCCCACGACCACAGGTAGGGATACCAGAACGCGGGTCCGTCGCCGAACGCGTGACCCAGCGTCTGACCGATGGGATGGCCCTGGGCTTTCAGCTTCTTGCCGGCCTCACGGTACTCCTCCCAGGTCTGCGGATACTTCTCTGGGCCGTAGCCGATTTCCGCCCACCAAGATTTCCGGTTGACGATCTGCAGGCCGACAATGATCCACGGCATCGCGATCCATTTGCTGCCGTCGTTGGCGATCGCCCGCGCTGTTTCGTAGAAGCCGCCCTGCGCCTTCCCGATCTCCTCCGCCACATCGCTGACATCGACGACGCTGGCCGCATAGAGTTGCGCCCAGTTGTTGATCGCCTGAATGATGTCAGGGCCGGTGCCGGATTGTACGGCGGAGGTGACACGCGCCTGAATCGTCAGGCCATCGACGCCCTCGAGGTTGAATTTAATGCCGAGGTCTTTCTGGCACTGTTCGAGGATTTTTGTCCGCAGCAGCTGATCGGATGCCGGCACGTAGTTGGCCTGCGCGACCCAGTGCAATGTCGTGCCCTGGGCAAAGGCGGGCGCCCGCCCGGATGCGAGGATCGCGGCGATTCCGCCAGTGCGTGTCGCGAGCGCGCCGCCACCGGAAAGCTGCAACAGCCTGCGCCGATTGATGCGCGTCATGTCTCTCCTCCGGGGCAACTTAATGGATATAGTGGATCCCGACCAAAATTCCGGTCGCGACGACGACCATGCTGCCCAGCCTGGTCAGCAGCCGGTGCTCAACGAGCGCAAGCTCGGCACGGAGTGCGGCGATCTCGCTCTTGAGTTCGGCACGAAGTGCGGCGGCCTCGCTCTTGAGTTCGGCACTAACTGCAGCTACGTCGGTGCGGAGCGCCGTCTCTGCGGCCCGCAGATCGGTCTTCGTCGCGACATTCTCGTGGATCGCGTCGAGGATTTCTGTAGCGATATGCTCTGCAGCATCACGACCGATGCCGCCTTCTTCGAGGGCGCGCGCCAGGGTTAGTCGATCGGCCATCTACTACGCTGTCAGATTACCGCCTCGGACCGCGCGTCGAAAAAGTGCAGCCGGTCCGGGTTCAGCGCCAGGCGCAGCCGGTCGTGAACATTGACGCGGATGCTCGGATCGACCGATGCGACCATCGACTGCGGGCCGGCGGCCACATCGAGCAGGATCTCGGAGCCGAGCTTCTCGACGACCTCGACCAAGGCATCGAAACCGAGTTCGGCCGGGTCGGCGCTCGATGCCACGTGGAGATCCTCGGGACGGATCCCCATCGTGACCTCACTGCGAACGTGGCGGCCGAGCCGCGCGGCCGCCTCGGCCGGCACCTTGATGCGCAGGCCCTCGTTCGTAGCCCATATTGCGCCGTTGGTCTCACTGATCTGCACTGTCGCGAAGTTCATCGCCGGCGAGCCGAGGAACCCGGCGACGAAAAGGTTGGCAGGCTCGTTGTAGAGCTCGAGCGGCTCGCCGACCTGCTGCACCAAGCCGTCTCTCATCACGACGACGCGGTCGCCCAAGGTCATCGCCTCGACCTGGTCGTGGGTCACGTAGATCGCGGTGGTACCGAGGCGGTCGTGGAGTTTCTTCAGCTCGACCCGCATCTGCACGCGCAATTTGGCGTCGAGGTTCGATAGCGGCTCGTCGAATAGGAACACCTGCGGGTGTCGCACGATCGCCCGTCCGAGCGCCACCCGCTGGCGCTGGCCGCCCGATAGCTGCCGCGGCTTGCGCCGCAACAGTTCCTGGATGCCGAGGATTTCGGCGGCCTCCTGTACGCGCTTGGCGATGTCGGGCCGCGAGAATTTCCGCATTTTGAGGCCGAAGGCCATGTTGTCGTAGACGCTCATATGCGGGTAGAGCGCGTAGTTCTGAAACACCATCGCAATGTCGCGATCCATCGGCGGCAGATTGTTGATGACCTTGTCGTCGATCAGAATCCTTCCCGAAGTGATCAACTCGAGCCCGGCCACCATGCGTAACGTCGTCGTCTTGCCGCAGCCCGACGGACCGACCAGGACCACGAACTCCTTGTCATGAATGCCGAGGTTCACGTCCTTGACCGCGTGGACCTCGTCGAATTTCTTGTTCAGGCTGTGGATATGGACCTCTGCCATCGCTCTTTCGTGCTCGGATGCTATCCCTTGACCGAACCGGTTAGGCTGGCGACGTAGTGCTCGACAAAGAAGGAATAGACAAAGGCGACCGGGATCGAGCCCAGCAACGCCCCGGCCATCAGCTGACCCCAATAGAACACGTCGCCGCGGATCAGCTCGGAGGTCACGCCGACCGGCACCGTCTTCTCTTCGGGCGAGGACAGAAACACCAGCGCGTAGAGGAACTCGTTCCAGGATAGAGTAAAGGCAAAGATGCCGGCCGACAGAATGCCCGGCACGGCAATCGGAAAGATAATGTAGACCATTGCCTTCCAGCGCGTCGCCCCGTCGATCCGCGCGCACTCCTCGAGCTCTTTGGGGACGGCCTTGAAATAGCCCATCATCAGCCAGGTGACGAAGGGGATCAGAAAAGTCGGGTAAGTCAGGATCAGCGCCCACGGCGTATCGCCGAGGCGGAAGTTGCGGATAATGTCGGCGAGCGGAATGAACAGCAATGTCTGCGGCACGAGATAGGTGATGAAGATTATCGTGCCGAGACTGCCGGCAAACGGAAACTTCAAACGCGACAGCGCGTAGCCGGCCAAGAGACCGCAGAACAGCGAGATCGCCGTGGCGGCGATCGAGATGATCATCGTGTTCAGCATCCAGGTGGTGAACAAGGTCTCCGTCAGCAGATCCCTGATGTGCACCAGGGTCGGATTGGCGGTCCAGAACGGGGCGTAATTGGGCGCGTTCCATGGCCGGTAGAGTTCACTGTCCGGCCGCACGCTGGTGATGATCATCCAGTAGAACGGGAACAACAGCGAGACGACGAAAGCGGTCAGCGGGATGTAAAAGAAGACCCAGCGCCGCCACAGCGCTCCTTCGACCATCGCTCAGCGTCCGCGGTCTGTGGGCGTAGCCCAAGACCCCCGTGGCCGGGCCTGTCCCGGCCATCCACGTCTTCTCCCTGCTCGGCAGATTGTTTGACGAAGACGTGGGTGGCCGGACCAAGTCCGGCCACGGGGGAGCTTCCGATGAGGTCAGCCATCACTCAGTGGGTCTCCACCCGGCGGATGTATAGCAACTGGACGATGACGACGAGCAGCAGCACCGGGAAGACGGCGAGCGAGATCGTCGCCCCCTCGCTGAGCAAGCCGGTGCCGATCCCGATCTGATAGGCGTAGGTGGCAAAGAGCTGGGTGGCGTTGGCCGGCCCGCCGCCGGTCAGCACGTAAACCAGCTGGAAATCGGCAAAGGTCTGGATCACCGAGAACAGCACGATCACCAGCGTCACCGGCAACAGCAGCGGCCACGTCACGTGACGGAAGCGCTGCCACGCCCTGGCCCCGTCGATCGCCGCCGCCTCGTGCAGTTCGGGGCTGATCGTCTGCAAGCCGGCGAGCAGGCTGATCGCATAGAACGGCACGCCGCGCCAGACATTGACGATGATCACCGAGATCAGCGCCAGGTTCGGGTCGCCGAGCCAATTGATGCGCGTCTTGATGATGCCGAGTTGGAACAAGATCCAGTTGATGACGCTGAAGGTGGGGTCGAACATCCACTTCCAGGCCAGAGTCGACAGCACCGTCGGGATGATGAAGGGCAGCAGAATGAAGGCGCGCGTAAAAGCTTTGCCCTTGAAATGGCGGTTCAGCAGCAACGCCAGCCACAGGCCCAGCGCCAGTTTGAATATTGTGGCGACGGCGGTGTAGACGCAGGTGTTCCACACTGCGACATGAAAGATGTCGTCGTCCCAGATCTTTTCGAAGTTCTGCAGTCCGACGAAATGGCCCGGCACCCCAACCTTGGCGTCGGTCACCGCCAGCCGCACCCCTTCGATGAAGGGATAGGCGATGAACAGCCCGAGCAGCGCGATGGTGGGCAGCAATAAGGTCATTGCCAGCCAGCGCTCGTCCTCGAGCAATCGGGTGACCGGCCCGCGCCTCGGGCTGCCGGCGTAGGCGCTCGGGGCGGCTACCGTGGGATAGGTCATTTCACGGTCTTCTCACCCCGACGAAGGGCGACAACGGCCCCTCTCCGCCCTTCAGGGGGGAGAGGGAGGGGCCCGGCGCGGAGCGACGGGAGGGTGAGGTGGGCAGCGCCGCGAACAGGGCCGTCGGCCCCCCTCACCCTACCCTCTCCCCCCGGCCAGCGGGGGGAGAGGATCAAACTCAGCTGGCGTGTAGACCCCCTGTCACGCATAGATCTTCACAAGTTCGTCGTGTGCCCATTTGACGGCGTCTGTGGCCGGCATGCCTTGTACCGCTTTTGCATACATGTCGACGATGATATACTTGGTAATCACCTCGGCCGAGGCGCGGTCCGGCGGCCCGGCATAACCCGCCAACCGACCTTTATTGGGCAAGTCTCGGAACGGCAGCAATACCGGGTCGACATTCCATACCGGGTCCTTCTCCCAATCCTTGGTCGATCCGTCGCTGTAGCCCTGCTGCGAGGTAAACCATTGCCCGAAGATCTCCTTCGAGCTAATCCAACGAAGGACATCCTTCGCGGCCTTTTGATTCTTCGAGTAGCCCATCAGCATATTGGTGGACGGAAACGGCAGCGCGAACTGGCCGCCGGCACCCTTGGGCAACGGCGCGTGCAGGGTGTCTTGCCATAGCGGGGTACCCTTCTCGGTCAAATACGAGTCGGGCTTCTTCTTGGCTTCGAGATAGATCGAGGCCCCGTTGTTGGTGCAACTGATGGTCCCGGCGAGATAGGCGCGGTTATTGCTCGAATCGTCCCAGGCGAGCCCGCCTTCGTCGCATGCGTCCTTCCACAAACCCGTTGCAAACTTGATCGACTCGACCAGTTCCTTGCTGTTCAGCGCCACGGTCTTGCCGTCGGCCTCGACCTCCTTGCCGCCCCACGACCAGAGATAAGGGTACCAGAAGCTGGGGGCGTCGCCGAAAGTGTGTCCGAGGGTTTGGCCGAAGGGTCGGCCTTTGGCTTTGAGCTTTTTGCCGGCCTCGCGGAACTCCTCCCAGGTCTGTGGGAACTTGCCGCCGCCATAGCCGATTTCCTCGAACCATGATTTGCGATAGGTGACCAGGCCGCCGCCAATGGTCCACGGCATCCCGATCCATTTTGCGCCGACCGTGGCGACGAGCCGCGCGACCTCGTAGAAGCCGCCCTGCGCCTCGCCGATCGCCGCGGCGACGTCGCTGACATCGGCAACGCTCTGAGCATAGAGCTGCGGCCAGTTGCCGATCGCATAGATGACGTCGGGACCGGAGCCCGACTGGATGGCAGAGGTGATGCGCGCTTGCAGGTCGTTGGCGTTGACCATCTCGATATTGAGCTTGATCCCAAGATCCTTCTCGCATTGCGGCGCGATCTTCTCCTTCAACAGCTTGTCGGAGGCCGGCACGAAGTCGGACCAGCGCAAATAGTGCACGGTGGTCGCCTGGGCATAGGCCGGCGCGCGCCCCGAGGCGAGGATCGCGGCCACCCCTCCACCGGCGCCTGCGATGATGGCGCCGGCGCCTGAAAGCTTCAGGAATTTCCGCCGGTGAATGCGAGCCATGGTCCTTCCTCCCTCGCGCTTGTTGGACGCGTTGCGCTTGCAGGGGAGATGTTTAGAGCCAACCAAACGGCCGCACAAGCCGCATCCGGGCCGGCGTTAACCGCTCCGCGGGAACGGCTTGCAGCAATTCCGCGGGTGCGATAAGGGGGGCACCGGCTACACCGGAGGCACGCCCGTGAGCGACGCGAAGGGGATCAACGTTCTCGCCATCTGCGGCAGTCTGCGCGTTGGCTCGTTCAACCGCGCGGCATTGCGCCTCGCGATCGAGCTAAAGCCGCCAGGCATGGCGATCGAGACCGCCGACATCTCGGCGATCCCGCTCTATAACGAGGATGTGCGCGCCCAGGGATTTCCGCCGCCGGTCGAGACATTGCGCCGGCAGATCGCTGCCGCCGATGCGCTGCTCTTCGTCACCCCCGAATACAACTATTCGATGCCGGGGGTGCTGAAGAACGCGATCGACTGGGCCTCGCGCCCGCCCGATCAGCCTTTTGCCGGCAAGCCGGTTGCGATCATGGGTGCGGCAGCCGGAATGGCCGGGAGCGCACGCGCGCAATACGATCTGCGGCGCTGCTGCGTCTTTCTCGATATGCACCCCTTGAACAAGCCCGAGGTGCTGATCGGCCAGGCCCAGACCAAGTTCGATGCCGAGGGCCGCTTCACCGACGAGGCCGGGCGCGGGTTTATTCGCGATCTGCTCGTGGCGCTTGAGCAATGGACCCGCCTCATCGGCAAGAAATGACATCTCGCTCAGTCGTCTTCCCGGCGCAGGCCCGGACCCATGGCGGAACTGGGCACCGGCCTGCGCCGGTGTGACGATTACCGCCAGGGCGTATCTTCGCACCGAGAGGGGAGCAGGAGACGCCGGGGGCGTAACACGAATTGGAGGAAACGCCATGGAACTGGATTTTACCGGCAAGGTCGCGTTGATCACCGGCGCGGGGAACGGTATCGGCCGCGCCACAGCTCTCGCCTTCGCCGCAGGCGGGGCCAAGGTTGTCGTCGTCGACCGTGACGCCGCGGCCGGCGAGGCGACCGCCGGGGTCATCCGGCAGCAGGGCGGCGAGGCGCGCTTTGTTGCTGCCGACGTCACCAAATCCGCCGATGTCCAAGCCTATGTGAAAGCAGCGCTCGACGCCTATGGTGCCATCGACTGCTTTTTCAACAATGCCGGCATCGAGGGCAAGTGGGCGCATACGGCCGAATATGACGAGGACATGTTCGACGCGGTGATCGGCGTCAATGTCAAGGGCGTGTTCCTCGGCCTGCGCCACGTATTGCCGGTCATGATCCGGCAGAAACGGGGTGCAATCGTCAACACCGCCTCGGTCGCAGGCTTGGTGGCGACCCCCGGAATGCCTGCCTACGTCGCCTCCAAGCATGCGGTGATCGGTCTGACCAAGACCGCCGCCGGCGAGGTCGCCCGTCAGGGTGTGCGGGTCAATGCGGTCTGCCCCGGCCCGGTCGACACGCGGATGATCCACTCGCTCGAAGCGCAACTCAACCCGGCAGATCCAGCCAGCGTCAGCCGCCGCTATCAATCGGCGATCCCGCTGGGCCGCTACGTTGTGCCGGAGGAGATCGCCAACACTGTCCTTTTCCTGTGCTCCGACCTCGCCTCCGCGATCACCGGCGCGCAATACGTCATCGATGGCGGCCGCACCGCCACCGGCGGCGCCGTCACCCAGGCATTACAGAGCTGAGAGTTTGTGAAGAAATGCCGAGCGCGGCCCGCGGGCTTGGAAGTCAGTTGCCGCTTTCCCGGCGAAAGCCGGGATCGATTCGTCCACCGACGCCGGCGCATGAAGCAATCGCAAGGTCTTACAAACCGATCAACAACTCGTGCAACGGGGCAATGGGCCCCGGCTTTCGCCGGGGAAGCGAATAAACGAGCCGGACTGAATTCTTCACAAGTTCTGAAGTCAGTTCCGCTCGAACGCTTCGAGGGTCTTAACGCTTCTCTCCAGGGCAGCAGCAAAGCGCGCCGGGTTGTCCTGCGCCAGTCGGCGGCGGATCTCCGACGCCTCAAGCATACCACAGTAGGCCTATTCGTCCGTCATTGCGACGCAATAGCGCGTGGCTGAAAATAGCCACAATGGCATTATATCTTCTCTTGGCTCGGCTTTAGACCGCATTCAAGGACCGAAAACGTGGCTATCAGCGCAAGCTCTCGCCGCCGCTACGGCCCTCATTGCAATCACAGAGGGAAATGCACCTGATCCTGCCCTGCAATATCACGCGCGGCGAGCAGGCGCGACAATTTAAGGTAGTAGCGCAGAGAGGACGCGGGCGGTCGGATCAGCTCGTCTTGTACTTGATCGAGCAGCCATAGGCGCGGGTCGAGGCGATCGTGACTGGCCGGCCGGCGGCGATCTCGTCGAGTGCCGCGACGACATAGTTTTTGGCGGTCTTGACGTCGGCGAGGCGGGTCGAAGGCGTGTCGTCGATCGCACCCATATAGGCGATCCTGCCGGTGCGGTCGATTACCACCATGTGCGGCGTCGCCCGCGCGTCGTAGAGACGGCCGACCACGCCGTCCGGGTCGAGAAGATAATGGGTGGGTGCGGCCTGCCAGCGGGCAAGATCAGCCTTCGCTGCCGCCGGCGTCACATGTCCCTCCTCGCCCGGGGCCGAAGAGGCGATGGTCAGCCAAACATTGCCCCCTTGGGTGTATCGTCGCTGCAGCGTCTGCATGTTGGCGCTGTCGTAGTGCTTTTGGACGAACGGGCAGCCGTCATTGGTCCATTCGAGAATGACGATCTGGCCGGCATATTGGCCGAGGTTGACCATTCTGCCGGAGACATCGGGTGCCGTGAACGCGGGCGCCGTCGCGCCGGGCTTGACCGTGGCGGCACCGACCGCGACCCTCTGATCAATCGATAGTAATGCGGTAGCGGCGATGACAACGAGTATGGTGGTGGCCGCAATAAGCCTGGACATAGTCCACCTCCGTTTGGATCAAACCTTGCCGAGCGCGTCGAGCACTGCCGACGCGGTGAGAATTTGCGGCAGAATAACGGGTTCGCCCTTGCCGCTGTAAAGGAGATAGAGCGGGACGCCGCTGCGCCCGAATTGCTGGAGAAGAGCGGTGATCTCCGGGTTCTGGCTGGTCCAATCGCCCTTGAGCGCTACGACGCCCCGCGCAGCGAATGCGCCGCGCACCGCGGCGCTGTCGAGGGCGACACGTTCATTGATCAGGCAGGTGACGCACCACGACGCTGTTAGGTTGACAAAAACCGGCCTGCCGGCGGCTTCGAGAGCAAGCAGCTTGTCGGCGGTGTAAGGCTCGTACCCCAGTCCGTCCGGAGTCGTCGCGGCTGCCGTACGGTCGGCGGCCGTCGTCGAAGAAACGGCCAGCAGGATTGCTGCGGCGGCACCGGCAACGGCGAGACCGGTGCCGACCGAGCGGCCGAGCGGGGCCGCGAGCCGCGTGCGCCCATAGATCCAGACGGCAAAGCCGACCAGCACCAGCCCGAACAGCGCACCCAACGCCTCACCCGGCCCGACCTCCTGGATCAGCACCCAAAGCAGCCAGGCGACCGTCCCGTAGAGTGGGAAGGCGAGCAACTGCTTGACCAGCTCCATCCAGGCGCCAGGCTTGGGCAACACGCGCTCCCAGCCGGGAATGACGGCCGCGATCAGATAAGGCGCCGCAAGCCCCATGCCGAGCGCAAGAAAGATCCCGATCGCGAGCGCGGCCGGCGCAATCAGCGCGAGACCGAGGGCTGCACCCATAAAAGGCGCTGTGCACGGGGTGGCGACGATCGTTGCCAATACGCCGGTAAAGAATGTGCCGGTCAGCCCCGACTGGCGGGCCAGCCTCCCGCCGGTTCCCGCGTAGCTCGCGCCATATGCGGCTACGCCGGAAAGACTCAGTCCCATCGCAAAAATCAGATAGGCGAGGACGGCAACAAAGACCGGCGTCTGCAGCTGAAAGCCCCAGCCGATCGCCCGGCCGCCGCTGCGCAGTGCAAACAGCCCGCCGCCGAGAGCCGCAAAGCTCGCGAGCACCCCTGCCGTATAGGCGAACCCGCCGGCCAGGCGCTCCGAGCGGTGCCCGTGCGCCTGCCGGGTGAGGCTCAAGAGCTTTAACGAGAGGATCGGGAAGACACAGGGCATGGCGTTGAGCACGACACCGCCGAGAAAAGCCAGCAGCAATGCCTCCCACCAGGCAAGGCCGTTCTCGGTAGGCGTCGCGGGAGCAGGGCGCGCACTGATCTCGAACGCGCGCTCGGCGCCATCCCGACCGCGCAGCACCAGCACGCCGTCGAGGGTCGCCGGCACGGCGGCGGCTGCCGCGGCTTTCGGCAGCGCGATTTCGAGGCCGTCGCCGCGGCGGCTAGCGCGGGTCTCGGCGGCGTGGTCGATCAGCGTGTCGTCGTTCGGAAAGAACGTCCCCTTCGGGTCGTGCAAGTCGACGAGAGCGCTTTCCGGAACCCGCAGAACGTACTCTTTTGCGTTCGCAATAAAGCGTGCTTCGAACGCCGCCGGGAGCGGCAACTGCCGGCGTATTTTAGCGAACAGCGCCGCGGCAGCCGGGTCGGGGGCGATCGGCCCCGCCGCGACCGGAAGACTTAACGACAGCTTGGCGCTGCCGGGAATGCAGATATCGGCGCAAACGAGCCAGGATGCTTCGCCCGCCAGCCGAGCGGTGCTGCCCGGGGCGAGATCCTTTGCGGCGGTGATCGGCACGAGCAGGTCGGCCGATCCGGCATAGCCGTAATTGCCGATCCCCCCCTGGACGAAGCGCTCGGGCACCGGCCAGAGGATGCTTCCTGCCGAAAAGCCCCGCGGAATGTTCCATTCGATCGCGGTCGGCAGCCCGGAATCACCGGGATTGCGCCAGTATATGTGCCAGCCCGGCTTGATGGTGAAATGCGCATCGACCCACAGCGTCGCTGGCGAAGCAACCGATGCGGTCTCGGCGACAAGCTCGACCCGGACGAGTTCTTGCGGGTTCGGAGGCTCGATTGCCCGAGCGGCCGACCCCGCGCTAAACGCGGTCGCCAGCGCCACGAGCTGCGCGACCCGGAAGATCGAGGCTGTTCTCATATCCAATCCGACAGGTTCTCGCCCGGAAGCATACCACCTCAAATGGGGTCGTCCGAGGGCCACCCAATCATGATTTCGTGAGCCACTGAATTGGAGGCAAGGAAGAAAGACTGGCTCGCATTCGGCGGTGGCAGAGAACAGGCGGCTGCGCTATCGTCGCATCTCCACATTTGGATGGAGGAAGCCGCGCCATGACGGAACCGCGGACGCTTGCCGTCGACATCGGCGGCAGCGGGATCAAAGCGGTCCTGCTCGACGAGGACGGGAACATGGTCGGTCAGCGACAGCGGGTGCCGACCCCGGCCAAGCCGGTCGCGCCGGAAGCTCTCGTCCGAGCCATCGACGAAGCGGCAGCACCCCTCGGCGCGTTCGAGCGGGTGTCGGTCGGCTTTCCCGGCTATGTCCGCGACGGACGGGTGCTGACCGCTCCCAATCTAGGCACCGAGGCATTGACCGGGTTCGACCTGCAATCCGCGCTCGCGCACCATTGGAGCAAGCCGGTGCGCGTTCTCAATGATGCCGACGTTCAGGGCTTTGGCGCGGTCAAGGGCCGCGGTGTGGAGATGGTGCTGACGCTCGGCACCGGCGCCGGCACCTCGATCTTTCGCGACGGCGAGATCATGCCCCATCTCGAGCTTGCGCATCATCCGGTGAGCGGGGGCAAGACCTACGATGAATACATCGGCAACGCCGCTCGGGAGAAGAAGGGCAAGAAGACTTGGAATAAGCGAGTGGCAAAAGTGATCGAGATCCTGCGGGAGGTCGTCCGTTTCGACCACCTTTATATCGGCGGCGGGAACGCCAAGGACATCGGCTTTGCGCTGCCGCCGGGTGTCTCGATCGTGCCGAACACCGATGGGTTGACCGGCGGCATCAGGCTATGGCGTCCAGACGTCAAAGAAAGCCCGTCGGCAGAACCGCCATCTGACCGGCCGAGTGACGCTGCTCCCCAACCGCCGATCTAAGCGCCAGCCTAATCCCCGCTTCCCGTGAGACGACAGCTCGCGCTGCTGGCGGCGCTGCTTCTGGCTGGGTGCGCTCCACCGCCGAGAGAAGAGCCGGGGCTCGGTGCTAGGCCCGGCGTAACGACATCGCTGAACGCCCATGTTCCGCCCTTCGCGCGCTGGCCCTATCAGCCGTTCTCGCGCGAAGCAGCCGTGCAGATTGCGCTGCGCGAGTGGCGAGCCTTCGGCCAACAAGTCGTCTTTCCCAATATGGAGCTGCCGGTGGACGAGGAAAGGCAGGAAGGGCTGTGGCAGCGGGTCGGCGAATATTGGTGGCTTGGCCTCGATCCGAACTGGCGCCAGCAGAACTGGACCGGTATTCATAACGAAAACGGCCAGGTCTTTCCGGAGAGCCAGGACGGCAACTACGCTTGGTCCGCCGCCTTCGTGTCATATGTCATGCGGATCGCCGGCGCCGGTAGCCGCTTTCTCTATACGGAAACCCACTCCGACTATATTAATGCCGCGCGCCGCCATGGGCTCGGTATCGAGCCTGGCGTCGCGCTGACGGCCGAGCGGATGGAAGCCTATGCGCCGCAGCGTGGTGACTTGATCTGCTATTGGCGGGGGCGGCAGCCGGTCACGTTCGACGATTTGCCGACCGGCCGCCGGTTTGCCGGCCATTGTGATTTCGTTGTGGCGATCAAGCCCGGGGAACTGGAAGTCATCGGCGGCAATGTCGACAATGCCGTCGCGATGAAGCGGATTCCGGCCACTGCCGACGGCCGTCTGGCGGGGCCCGACGGCATCGTCCTCGACCCCGACCACAACTACTTCGTCGTGCTGCAGGTCGGGTACGCGCAATAGGCGCGGGAGATCGCTAGGAGGTCTTGCCGGCATCGGCCACCTCGCGGCCCCGACCGCCCTCGATCATCTGGTCGATCATCCAAGGCTCACGCTCGAGGACGCGGCGGTAATGCGCTCGAGCGGCCTCGACGATTTCGCCGCGGCGGCCGAGGAGCGCGTCGCCGAGCTCGATGATCCGCAGATTGGGCCAGGCGCGCGGGCGCCAGCGAACCACCGTGAGCAGCGCCTCATCTGCTGGCCGGTCGGGGCGCGCCTGTGCCAGGATCAACGCTGCCGCTGCGGTTGAGCGCGATACGCCCGCGTGGCAATGAACCAGAAGATGGGGGTCCCGCGCCTCGGTCAGCTCGCGTCCGAAGGCGAGAAGGTGCTCGACATCATGCCGCTCCGGCGCCGTCCAGCCCGCACCGGCATCGATGACGTCGTGGAAGCGCAGCTCGAGCCTTTGATGCGGGTCGAACGCACCGAACGCCTCGGGCTCGGGCCAGCCGGGGTCGAGGATCGACAGCACGTGCGTGACGCGCCCTTCGCAGTGCAAGCCGAGCTCGTCGATGCCGCAAATCGTCACTTCAAACGGCACGAGCCGCCTCGAGAACAGCCCCATTGCCTTCATCCGTCGCTAATTCAAAAACCATAATAGCGTCGAGTTGTGGCAATTCCATGTGCGGTCCAAGGGCCGCGCGGGGAGAATGCCCGCTCACTCAGTCCTCGGGTCTCCGGGTGGGAAGGAACGAGGGCACGGCTGCCTCCCGCCGGTTGCCGGCGGGGCTGGCTCTAGGCGTGTGGTAGTTCGCCGGTCTCGAGATCTTCAAGAGGAGTAGCCCCGCCGAACTCCTCGGCGGTTGCGGCGATCATATCGCCATCGGCCAATATCGCCGGCATCGGCCGTTTGGGCTTGACGCCCAAGCTGCGGATGCGGGCTCCGATGGACAAGGCGTTGCCCCGTCCGGTGGACAGCCGCTTCACTGCTTCGTTGTGTGCACCGAGCGCGGCTGTGATCTTCTCTGCGACGCCGTTCAAGTCGGCGAGGCTCATGCTCACCTTGTCGCACAGGTCGCCGGCCAGGCGGGCGATTTCCTGCGCATTCTGCCCTTGCAACTCGTAGCGCCAGATCGATGCGACCGTGCGCATCGTCATCAGCAATGTCGAGGGGCCGACCAGCACGACCCGGCGATCCCACGCATAAGTGAAGAGCTCGCGCTCATGCGCGAGCGCCGCGGCAAGCGCACCCTCGATCGGCACGAACATCAGCGCGCAGTCATGCGAGAGGAGCTTATCGTTGTCTTGGTATCGCTTACCTCCCAAGCCGTCGATATGCGCCTTCACATCTCGCAGGAACCGGTCCCTGGCGGTGCGCCGCTCGGCTTCCTCTTGGGCGGCGATCAGACGCTCGTAACCGGTGAGCGGAACCTTGGAATCGATGATCATCGTCCGCTGCTCGGGAAGGACGATGACGATGTCCGGCTTCTGCAGCCCGCCGGCGTCATTGCGCAAACCGAGCCCGCGCCCCTGCGAAATGTACTCCCGGCCCTCGGTCAGGCCGGCCGCCTCGAGAATACGCTCGAGAGCGATTTCGCCCCACCGGCCGAGCAACTGGGAATCGCCCCGCAGCGCCTTCGCGAGACCATCGGCCTGAGTGCCGATGGCATGGCTCGTTTCGACAATCAGCTTGATCTGCTCTTTCAGGGACAAGATCTCGCGTGCTTCGCTCGCGTAGGTATTTGTGATCTTGCTCTCAAAATCGTGCAGCCGCTCGCGCAACGGCTCCAGGATGGCCGCCACCGCCTTTTGCGAGTTTTCGGACAACTCCGATGCATTCGCTTTGAGAATTCGGTTCGCGATATTCTCAAACTCGGCGGTGAGCTGTGTCTGCATATCGGCCCGCTGTGCCACTTGCGCGGTGATCCTGTCCGAGAGAGCGCTCTCGCGCTCCTTCAGCCGCGCTACTTCGACCGCCGCCGTCTTCGCTTCGGTCAACGCCGCCCCATGCGCGCTTTCGAGCTGATCGACATGGCTACGGAGCGCGCGGCATTCCTCCATGAGCCGCGCCGCTTCTATTTGCTGCCCGACCAACGCTGCCGCATCGCTCCGCCGGGTTGCCGGCCACACATGGCGGCCTAGCACAGCGCCGGTAAGAACAGCGGCGGCTGCCAGCAGGGCGCCGAGACCGATGACGTCAGCAATCTCCATTTCACCAGCAGCGCTTTGTTCCGGTTATGTTCATTATCGCAGGGCAACGCTGCGGCCAAGCAAAAACCGCTACTTTACAACTTTACATCAGAAATAGATTACATGAGTCTGTTAAGGTAGAACAACACCATTGAAACACGGTTGGCAGATCTCCGTACCCTCCGTCGGGTTGCCGGCCGCAATGATGTGGCTCCCTGATTTTCGGATAGCGATTCGCCGATCTGACCGCATGCATTCTCAATTTATGGTTCCGTCGCCGATCACCCACATGCGCTGGGACCTAAAGAGATGAAGCGATTCCAACAGCTACTTCGTGGGAATGAGCTGGTTGCGGCCGATACTGCTCCCTCCCATGTCGGATTATCAGATGAAAGCTGCCTCCGGAACGGGCTTCCGGCCGCCCGGTTCGCGGCCTAACCCACGGTCCCCGGCGTCCTACTCGGGTAATTCGCCAGAAACTTTTCGAGCGGACGTCCAGGGCGGCGCGTGCCTGCCGTATTTTTAGGTGTCCTCCTCACCCGTGATATCGCTGCGCCAGTATCAGGACTACCTCAGCTGTGGCTTTGGGATCCAGGGATCGCCAGGCAGACCAAGAGATTTCTAAGGCCTTCGCTATGGCTCCCTGGACGGGCGCGTAGCCAGATCCGCCTTCGGTCTTCGGGAGCAATCGGTTTTTCCGCACCCCTGCTATCGTGCATCTGCATTGCTTATGAGATTGCGAATGGATCGCATTTGGGATATTGGATTTCTGTAGTGTGCGAGAGGGCGCCGAATGTACGTTTGCCTGTGCAACGCGATTACCGATAGCGACTTTCGCGCCGGTGTTGCCGACCAGAACTGCACCGTATCAACTGTCTATCGGTCCCTCGGTACCAAGCCGAGGTGCGGCAAATGCGTCCCCTATGTAAGACAGTTGCTGCGGCAGATGGTGGAGATGCCGCATCCACAGCCGGTCACAGCCGCGACCGGTTGACGGCCGCGAGGCCGACCTTGCAATCGGACAACGTCGCCGCCAAAGATAGCTCCAGGCTAGGTCTCCTTTGGGGGTTACCATGCGTGGCGATGCGACCGTCTTACGGGATTTGAACGCGGTCCTTAAAAACGAGTTGACCGCGATCAATCAGTATTTCTTGCATTCCCGCATGCTTCGGCATTGGGGCGTCACCAAGCTCGGAGCCTATGAGTACACCGAGTTCGATCGATGAAATGAAGCATGCCGACATGCTGATCGAACGCATCCTCTTTCTCGACGGGCTGCCCAACCTTCAGGATCTCGATAAGTTGCTGATCGGCGAGAGCGTGCCGGAGGTTCTCGAATGCGATCTTCAGCTCGAGAAGCAGGCGTTGCCGGTTTTGCGCGAGGGGATCGTCCACTGTGAAACAGTGCACGATTTTGTCACTCGTGAGCTGTTCAGCAAGATCCTCGCAGGGGAAGAGGACCACGTAGATTTCATCGAAATCCAGCTCGACCTGATTGTCAAAATCGGCATCGAGAATTACATCCAGCTCCAGTCAGGACACGCTGAATAGCTTTCGGCTGTGCCGCGCAGGGGTGATGGCAACAGCGTTCATGGATCGGCCGACACCTGGCAGTTGCATCCGCGGCTGGAGGCGACGACAGGTACCTATGATCGGCCACCGTGGAGCGAGAAGGCGACCGGCACCAGCACCTCGATGCGGTCGCCGGGGATTTCCGGCGGCGGCGCCGGCACCGGCTGCGCACGCTGGATCAGCTCCAGCACCTCTTCATCGAGCAAAGTGAAGCCTGAGCTTTTGTCGAGCCGAAAGGAGAGCACCCGGCCCTGGCGATCGAGGGCGAAGCGGAGGTTAGCCACACCTTGCTGGCGCTGTTCAAGCGCCACCCGCGGGTAGCGCTTATGTCTTTCAAGCCACGAGAGAAGTTGTGCCTGCCACGTAGCGCGCACATTGGCAGTCGAGCGAGCCGGCGGAGTGGGCGCCGCGGGAGCAACGGGTGTCGGAGCGGCCGGGATCGGAGCGACCGGTTGTGGCACCGGGGGGCGCTCGACCGGCTTCGCTCTTGGCTTGGGCTTGGGCGGCTGCGGTTTTGGCAGGACCACCTCAGGGTGCGGGGCCGGGCTCGGCTCGACCTCGGGGATCACCGGCTCGGGTTCGGGCGGCGTAAGCTGCTCCGGTTGCGGCGGGGTCGGTCCGGGGGGTGGCGCTGGCTCGGGCGAGACGGCCGGCGGAGCCGGTGCAAGGTCGATAATCACCGCCGCCGGTGGCAGGCCAACCGGCTCGAACGGAACCCGATGTCGCGCAATCAGCAGGAACGCTGCGCAGTGCAGGGCAAGCACGATCAGCAGACACGTCGTCCAGCGGGCGAATTCCGCAGAGTCGCGGCGCCCGAATGCATCGGAGGCGATCGTCATTTAGCCTCGCTGCCTTCCAGCCCGACCAACGCGACTTTGAGATACCCCGCACTGCGCAACCGGTTCATCAGCTCCATCAACGCACCGTAATCGACCTGCTTGTCGGCCCGCAGAAAGATGCGCTGCTCCTTGTCGTCGCCGGATGCGGCGTCCAGGGCTTGGCTAAGCTGATCCTCGGCGACCGTCTCATCCCCAAGCGCCAGCGAATGATCTGCTTTCAGTGTTAGAAACAGCGGCTTGTCGGGCCGCGGCTGCTGCGTCGCCGTCGATACCGGCAAATCGACGGCGATGTCGACTGTCGCGAGGGGTGCGGCGACCATGAAGATGATCAACAGCACCAGCATCACGTCGATGAACGGCGTGACGTTGATCTCGTGCACCTCGGACATTTCGTCCGCACCGTGGTCGAGACGGATCGCCACGCCCGCTACTCCGCTGCGCGCAACTCGGGCAGGATGCCGGTGCGATCGACATCGCGCTCCAAATCGCGCGACACCAGCCGCATCACCGCGGCCGCAGCGTCACCGAGCATTGCCCTGCAATGCCCGGTACGCCGCGCAAACACATTGTAGATTACCACTGCCGGGATTGCGGCGACGAGCCCGATCGCCGTCGCCAGCAAGGCTTCGGCGATGCCGGGAGCAACGACTGCAAGATTTGTCGTCTGGGCCTTCGATATCCCGATGAAGCTGTCCATGATGCCCCACACCGTGCCGAAAAGCCCGATGAAGGGCGCCGTCGCACCGATCGTGGCCAGCACACCGGTACCGCGCGCCATCCTGCGCCCGGCTCCCGCCTCGATCCGTTCCAGCCGCGAGGCCACACGCTCCTTGACGCCCTCTGGTGAGCCCCCGTCCGATAGCGCGGTCTCGCTAGCGGCGGCCTCTACCAAGGCGCTGGCAGGACCGCCGCCGCCGAGAGCGCCTGCCGCCTCGGCCAAAGATCGCGCGCGGTCCAGTGCCGCTGATGCCCGTCGCAGTCTGCGACCAAGCACAAGCAGTTCCAGGGCCTTCGCCAGCCCTACTGTCCAGGTTATGACCGAGGCCAGAGCAAGTCCTACGATGACGGCTTGGACCACTTCGTTGGCCGACAGAAACATGCTCCACGGCGACAATTCGCTCGGCAATGTCGCCGCGATCGCGCGAAGGCGCTCAGCCGGCTGATCCTGGCTCAACGCCGGCGCGGCCGTCGCTGCCACGACTAGAAGGCCTGCCGTCAACCCGAATACCCTTTTCATTCAGCAGCCCTCCCGGCCGTCCTCGCCTGACTGGTTGCAAGATCCTCGGCAGCGCTGACCGATGGTCGAAGGCGCTTTAGCCACCACATCGTCGTGCCGGTAAGCGCGAACAACAGCGGCAGGAGCCCCGACAAAAACACCAGAATCTTCCATACCCAGCCCAAGGCCTGGCCGGCATGCACGGCGTGCTGCCAGGCGAGCACCCTCTCGCCGATAGTGAACTGGCGTGGATCGAAGGTTTCGATCACTCGCCGCGACCATTGATCGACGATAACCGTGATCGCCGGTGCTCTCCGATCCTGGTCCGAACGGAGTACGGCGACGCGGAAGGGCCGGTCCGGGCGCGCCGGCAGGAAGACGAAACTCGCTCGGGCTCCCGGGAGATCGGCGCTGGCCAAGGCAATCGCCGCATCGACGTCGATCGGCTCGGCCCCGGCGATTTCACTTACGCGCACTGCTGCGGCCTGCGCCCGAAGATCGCGTGAGGGCAATACCAGATCGACGATGCCGCGTACGGTCTCGGGAAACGCGAGATAGACGCCGGCAAAGCTCACCGTGAGGAACACCAGTAACGCCCATATTCCCGTGGCGCCGTGCAATTCCCGGTGCAGTCGAAAACCCTGGGCCCGCCGGCTGACCGCGAAAGCAGAACCCCATTGTCCGCGTCGCGGCCACCAATTGATCAACCCGCTGGTTCCCATGGCGAGCATGGCAACGCCCAGCCAGCCGACGAGCTGACGCCCAACTCGATTTTTAAGCAGCAAGGTCGAATGCAGGAAAAAGATCTGGCGCAGCACCCCGTCCTGTCGGTCGACGGTCGCCGCCAAGGTCACCGGATTGACGCGAACTCGGATCGCATCAAAGCCCGAAGCATCGCGCTGCGGCGGAAGCAGGCGCACCGAGGCCATTGCCCCCGCTTCGGCGGGTGCGACATAGGTCGCCGGGATATAGCCCACGGGGACGGCGGCGCGAGCAGCAGCAACGATTTCGCCCACCGGCCGCGCCGCGCCCGAAGCGGCGGCGCGACCGGCGGTCGCCCCCTGCAATTCGTCCTCGAAGACGAGCACACTGCCGGTCAAGCCGATGATCACCAGCGGGATGCACAGTGCGAGTCCTACCCACAAATGAACCTTGGCGGTGATTTCGCGGGTCACGTATCGGCCCAATGCCGCAGCAGGTTGTGATAGACGTTGAGCAGTCGATCGATTGCCGCGCTCTGCGGCACCGTAGCAGTAAGTTCCTGGATCGACGTGTCGAGGTCGAACAGGAGGGCGCGCCGGGCGTCGTCCCGAACCATGCTCTCGATCCAAAAGAAGGACGCGAAGCGCAGCCCGTGCGTGACCGGCTCGACCCGATGCAGGCTGCTGCCGGGGTAGAGGATCAGATCGCCTGCCGGGAGTTTGACCCGGTGCGTGCCGTAGGTGTCGCTGACGACCAGCTCGCCGCCCTCATATTCCTCAGGAGAACTCAGGAACAAGGTGACCGACAGGTCGGTGCGGATCCGATGCGGCGTGCCGGCGACCGGCCGGATCGCGCCGTCGACATGATCGCCATAGGTCTCGCCGTTCTCATACCGGTTGAACAGCGGCGGAAGGATTTTCAACGGCAGCGCTACCGACAAGACCAGAGGACTGCGTTCGAGCGCGGTCAGGATCAACGCCCCGAGGCGGCGCGCCGTCGGATGGAGTTCAGGGAGCTGCCGATTGCGCTTGACCTGCTCGAAACGATGGCCGGCGGTGACGCGTCCGTCGACCCACTCCGCCGTCGCCAGCGCCTGACGGCATTCCGAAATCTCTTCCGCGCTCAGGACGCCGGGGATGCGCGCCAGCAATGCCAGCTTCCTAATAATTGAAGTTCAGTGTGAACAAGGCAGTCCGTCCGGCGCCGGGGACGACATGGGACGGATGCAGCAGATCGTAATATTGGGTGTTGGTCAGATTGTAGAGGTTGAGCTGCAACGACACGTGGTCGGTCACCGGATATCTCGCCATGGCTTGGATCGTCCAATAGCCAGGCGTTTCCTTGAAGAAGGCAGTGCCGCCGACCGTGGTCCCGGTCGAAGAGGCAAAACGGCTGGAAACGACGTTGAGACCGCCGCCGATCTCCAGCTTCCAGGGGAGCTTATAGGTGGTCCACAAATTCGCCGTGTGTCTCGGCACATTGGCCAAAGGATGGCCGAGATCGCTAGCGGGCCCCGGGGTCGGCGATTTGGTGATCTCACTGTAGGTGTAGGCGTAGCCCGCGATGATCTCCCATTTTGGTGTCAGATGGCCGGCCGCGATCAACTCGCCACCCTTGGCGACGGCGGTGCCGGCGAGAATGTTGAACAGCGAGTTGTTCGGATCGGGTTCGCGCGCATTAAGCTGCACGGTGCGGAACAACGAGCCGTTGACTGACAAACCGCCGTCGAGAAATTCCCATTTAGTGCCGATTTCGGCCGTCCGGTTCTCTACCGGCGGCAAAGGCGACGTCGCGAGCGACAGCGATAGAGCCTCGGCCGAGGGATTAAACGATGTGCCGCCATCGACATAGACGCTGCCATTGGGCAGCGGTTTGTAGATGAGGGCGCTGCGCCAGCTGACCATGCCATTGATCTGATGGAAGACCGCGCCATTCGCCTGGGCGCCGGTGACGGGGTTGGGAAAGGTATCCTGTCCGAAATCGGCTTTAAAACGGTCGTAACGCAGCCCCGCCATGAGCTGCCACTGCTCGTTGAAGGTCAGGGTGTCGAGCCCATAGACGGATTCCGTATTGGCAGTGGTGGCAGTGTTGGTGGACAGGAAGATGTTCGAGTTGTTGGTATCGTCGGGGTTCGGGAAGAGTAGCGGCGTGGTGCTGTAGGGACCGATCGTGCTGTAGCGGATCGGGTCCGATGTCTCGTGCGTCACCTCGATGCCGGCCTTCAGAGTATGACCGACAAACCCCGTATTGAACCGCATCGTCGCGTCGAGCTGATTGTCGAGCAAGGTCTCGACCGAGGTGCCGACGAGTTGATTTCGCGAGATCGTCACCGACCCATAGGGCGTACCGGGCGCTAGCCGCATTAGCGTCCCGGTCCCGCCGCGGAGCGATGCGCTGGCCAAAGTGTAGTTCTGCGGTTCTGTAATATTGAATTGCCTTGAATAATGGCCGTAGCGCAGCTGGTCGGTAATTGTTAGAGCATCATTGACATCGTGCTCGAACTTGAGCGTCGGCACATCGACGTTGGTACGCAGGTAGTTCCCGTGCTCAAACCCGTAATAATTAGTCTGCGTCAGCGACAGTGGTGGCGGTCGAGAAATCCCTGTCGATGCGCCCGCGGGCCCTGAGTACAGCCATGGCAGGCCATAATCCGGGTGATTATATTCTGTAAGATGCAGATAGGTGAGCGTGAGTCGGCTCGGTGTGCCGAGCCCCACCACCAGCGAGGGGGCGATGCCGAAACGGTTGTATTGCACGACATCGCGGTCGGCGATGCCGTTCTGGTTGGCCATCACATTGAGGCGCAGCGCCGTCCCGGTGCCGAGATCGGGCAGCGGCTGATTGACGTCGGCGGTCGCGCGCCTCGTCATGCCGGTGCCGAACATCAAGGTGCCGTTGGCGAACGGGTTGAGGGTCGGCAGCTTGCTGTCCTGCTCGACGACCCCACCGGTCGAGCCGCGTCCGAACAGGATCGACGCCGGCCCGTTCAGCACCTGGATGTCCTGCAGATAGAACGGATCACGATAATAGCTGCCGAAGTCGCGCATGCCGTCGAGAAAGATGTCGTTGCGCGCGGTGAAGCCGCGGATCGTCAGGCTGTCGCCCTGCGAGGAGCCTTCGCCGGCCGCAAGGCTGATACCGGGAACATTGCGCAAGGCCTCGCGCACGGTCGTCACACCCTGGTCGTCCATCAGCTGGCGGGTCACGGTCTCGATCGTGAACGGGGTGTTCAGCAGCGGCTCGGTGAGCTTGCCGAGCGAGGACTGGTCTGCCTTGTAACCGGATGGGGGAGCCGCCGTGGTGCCTTCGACCGCTATCGTCGGCAGCTGCATCGGACCCGCCTCTCCCGTGGGCGCAGTCGGCGCAGGGGGGGAATAGCCTTGCGCGAGCCCCGGTGCCGAGTCCACCGAGGTTACCAAGCTCGCGACCGAGCCGAGCAGCGCGGCGCGCAGCGCTCGGAGCCGGCTCGCGCGTGAGCGCATTTCGGATAGGGCAGCGTCATCTCTGGCATCAAGGTCGTTGGGCGACGTGCTCAAAGGGCAAACTCCGAGGAACAGGCCGCATCGGCTATCCCTGGCTGGCGTCTGTCCGAGTGGACGGGCTGGCTTGGCGATGTATCCGATGGTAGGAGGTCGGGTAGCTTGTGGGCGCTATTTGGTCAGGATCAATTTGTTGCTGCTGGTCAGCCGGAGCCGATACTGCTCCCGGCCGTGCTGGATGATCAGCTGCCGATGACCGACCAGCAGATCGCGGCTCGAAACCGTAGCGGGCTCGCCTTCTCCGGCATCTTCTTTGCGCTCCTTGGGGTTGGCAGGGGTCATCGCGGGTTTGGATAATTGATTTCGATTTGCATTCGCATATCCTGAAGCGGACCGCAACTCATAATCGCTCGCAGCGACACAGTCACGTATCCTCGCAAACCTGCGGCGTTCCGACGCAACGGTCTTTGCACATTCCTGCAATGGTCTGTCCGCATCCCTGCTGATATCGCGAATTGATCGCAGCTCGGCTACAAGGGGAGGTTACAACCCTAGAGAGCAGAGGGTGCCGAATGTACGTCTGCCTCTTTAACGTGATTACCGATCGCGACTTTCGCGCCCTTGTCGCGGACGAGAACTGCACGATATCGGCTGTCCACAGGTCACTCGGCACAAAGCCGCGATGCGGCAAATGCGTCCCCTATTTGAGGCAGTTGCTGCGGCAGGTGGTCGAGATGCCGCCACAGCCCATCTTGCCTATACTACGTGAGGGGATCTCCCACTGCGAAAGTGTACGCGATGGCACTCGCGACCTGTTTAGTAAGGTTCTCGAGGCGCAGGAGGATCACGTGGATTTCACTAAGACACAGCGAGACTTGATTCCTAAAATCGGCATCGAAATTTTATCCGCTGCAGTCCGGCGACACCGAGTAGTTTCGGCTGTGTCCGCCCAGGGAGTGACGGCAACAGAGCGGCGGCGCTCTGACTGCGCCGCCTTGCAAGCTGGCTAATCCTCGGAGCCCGGATTGTATCTTCGGATTGGGATCCGCGGCGCCGCGAACTTGTCAGGCGGGGCGCGGTACTCACGAAAGCCATGCTTGATGGCCCTATCCCCCATACGTGAAAATTGTCGCGCGAGTTTCAGGATGACCTGAGCCGTAAGGTTAGAAGTCAAGGGACCGCCAAATGAACATCGTGCGCATTCCTCGCCGCTGTCAACTGACGGGCAATATGAGAGCCATTCTTATTCGCAGCAAGGCAATTTTACGCTTCCGTCTGGGAACATCCGTGCGCCGGATAGTCTCGTTGACCTTCTCCTGCTTGCTGATGGCATGCACTTGGCCGGTCGTTGCCGGCACCGGCACGGTGTCCTTCATCCACCCCCGAGACCTATACCGATGCTGCCTTGTCGGGTGGTTATTGGACGAAGGCCGAGCAATGGACGCTTGCCGAGATCGGCCAATATTTGGAAAGTCTCGGAGTGCGCTATCTCGGGCCCAGCAGGCTCCGTCGGTGGACGTGTTGAATGCGGACCTGGCCGGCAAGTTCAGGGAGGCGAACAGCCTCGCCCCTCAGCTCAGATCGATTGCGTAACGCTTCAGCACCTCGAGGGGGACGACGTCCAGGGTCGCCTCGTGTGTTGCAGTCAGCCTGATCTTGGGCGCCTTGCCGGCTTCGAGCGCCTCCTTCCAGCGCTCCGCGCAGAGACACCAGCAGTCGCCCGGCTTGAGGCCGGGGAAGCCGAATTCGGGTACCGGGGTCGAAAGATCGTTGCCGGCCGATTTAGAAAACGACAGAAAGGCGGCATCGACTTTTGTGCATACGGTGTGCAGCCCGAAATCTTCTGGCCCGGTGTTACAGTTACCGTCGCGGTAGAAGCCGGTCATCGGCTTGGTACAGCATTCGGCGAGAGGTTCGCCGAAGACGTTGCGGGCATCGGTCATGGGCAATGCTCCTTAGATATCCTGAGCCTCTGAATATCTGAAATCTTGGGTGGACGAGAGTTTACGCGCATGTGAAATCTCCCGAGCCATCCGCCAGGGTGAATGCTCTTAATTGAACTCACGCCGGCCGGCGTTCCGCGCGTTCGGCCAGCCGTGCTTCGATCGCATCCCAGATCTTCGGTGCGATCTCGATGCCGGAGAGCCGCGCGATTTCCTGGATGCCGGTCGGCGAGGTAACGTTGATCTCGGTCAGCCAGTCGCCGATCACGTCGATGCCGACAAAGACCAGCCCCTGGGCGCGTAACGTCGGCCCGATCGCAGCGCAGATTTCGTAATCGCGGTCGCGCAACTCAGTCTTCACAGCGCGGGCGCCGACATGGAGGTTGGCGCGCGCCTCTCCCTCGGGAGGCACCCGCATGACTGCACCTGCGGGCTCACCCTCGACGAGGACGATGCGCTTGTCGCCCTGACGCACTTCGGGCACGTAGCGCTGCACCATCACCGGCTCGCGCTGGATCTGCTCGTACATTTCGAGGAGTGCCGTCAAGTTTTCGTCGCCCATCCTCAATCGGAAAACTCCGGCCCCGCCATTGCCGAAGAGCGGTTTCAAGATGATGTCCCCGTGCTCCTCCCAGAAGGCGCGGATCTCGTCGCGGTCGCGGGTGAGCAAAGTCGGCGGCATCAGTTCCCTGAAGCGCAGCACAAAGAGTTTCTCCGGCGCATTGCGTACCGCGGCTGGATTATTGACGACGAGCGGGCCGTCTTCTGGAAGCAGTTCGAGAAGATGCGTCGCCGTGATGTACGCCATGTCGAACGGCGGGTCCTGCCGCATCAAGATGACGTCGAACGCCGCAAGATCGAGCTCTTCGAAGGCGCCGAAACGATGATGGTTGCCATGGCGTCGGGCAACCTCGAGCCGACAACCACGAGCATAGAGCCGCCCGTCCCGTAAGGTCAGGGCGTCGGGTAAATAGTGGAACAGACCATGCCCGCGCTGCTGCGCTTCGAGGGCCAGCGCAAAGGTTGAATCAGCATCAATGTTGATTGTGTCGATCGGATCCATCTGGATAGCGACCGCAAGCGACATGCCGACCTCCGGGTTTTGGTTCCCGAGTCGAATATATCATGCTCGGGATGGCAGGATCAGAGGACCGGGCCTTATTTCTCGGCTTTGAGCGGCCCGCGCAACAAAGCACGCGCGGGGGACCCGTCACCGCTTGGAACTACGCCGATCCTTGGGCGGTGAAGGGCACGATGACGAGAGGGCGGCTCCTTCGGCATTCATACCGCATTGGGACACTTTATTAACAAAACGCTGAGGCTGAGATTTTCCGGCCTCGCGCTTTCGCTTTTGAAACATTTAACATCAAAGATGCCGGCAAATAAACTCCTGTGCTGCCAGTAATAGTTTCCGCACAACCGAACAACGCCTTCGCAGGGACCGGGTGACGCTTAGCGGAAGCCGGCGACGGTCGGGAAAACCATGGTTAAAAACTAAAGGAGCGGGCAGTGTTGACATTTGAGTTTTGCCCTGTTTAGCTTGGCCCGTTCCCCCCTGTCCTACCCGGATGCATCGGCAACAATCCGGGACGACACCGATCTCCATCCCCTAGGCCGGCCCAATACCATTGGAGTGGCAGCGCACTAGCTCGCCTTTGTGCCGGGATGTCAGCAAAAAGGAGACAACGCCGGATGCTCATGCGTCGAACCATCGGCATCTCCGTCGCGTTTATGGTGATCTCCACTGGCGCGATGGCTGCACCGCCCGAAACGGCGGCTACCTACCTTACCAATCAGCCATGCGGCGACAAATCCAAGCGGGCAGCACAGCGGACCGGCAAAACCCACGTGGTATCGGTCAGACCTGCGCACTCAAGCGTGCGGCGTCATGAGGCGGCTAAACTCCATGCCGCTCATCACCATGACGCGGCGCCCGCGGAGTTGCTGGGAGGTCGACAGATCGGCAAAGCGGCTTGGTACAACCATGTCGGTCGTCGCACAGCGAGCGGAGAACGCCTCGACACCGTGACCCCGACCGCTGCCCACCGGACGCTGCCGCTGTTGTCCTACGCCAGGGTAACGCATCTCGATAGCGGCCGTTCGGTGATCGTCAAGATCAATGACCGGGGCCCATGGAGACGACGGTTTATCATCGATCTCTCACCGCGGGCTGCCCATGAGCTCAAAATGCGACAGGCCGGGGTGGTGCCCGTCGTGGTCGAACCCATCACGGCATCTGCTGCCGCCAGAGGGTCAACGGTCGCGGCGGCCCAAAGCTCCGATACCTACACGACGCAATAGCCCCTGAGGGCGCGTACGACCGCCGAGGCGCCCGGACCGCCCGGCTCATTTAGCAAATCGGCGGTCGTGCGCGATAGGCCGGTTCACCCCCGTGCCGTCCAGCCGTTATGCAGGTGGCTTGCGCTCGAAAAACAGGATGTCTTCGGGACGCGGCTGCCACTGCGGGTTGCTCGGCCACTCCTTGGTACGTCCGGACATTTCGTCGCCGTACCGCACCCGGAAGAGCAGGGTGCGCCGTGGGCCATTGATGTATTCGTGGAGCTCGCCGCGCGGGTGCACGACAAAACTGCCCGGCTCGAGCGCAATGGTCTCGGTCGGGGTCCGCATCGTGCCGCCGCCCTCGAAGCAAAAGTAGATCTCCGTTGCGTCGGGATGGCAGTGATAGGGGCTCGTTTGGCCCGATTCCCAGCAGGCGATCGTCACATCACCTTCGCCTATCGTGCCGAGGACCCTCTCAACATGCTTTTTCGCGTCGAACCGCTGTTCAGCCTGCAACTTGAAACTGTACATTCCGATCTCCTGGAATTGCCCGCAAGCTAATCCGCTCCGCGAACAATCGGCAAGTCGCGGCCACCGATCATGCTGGACGTGAATATCGGGTGAGCACTAGCCTCCCCGGGGCGCTGCAAAGGAGGAAGGGATGACCCAGGCAAGACGCCTTCGTGCATTGTTGCGGCGGGACGGGATCGTGGTGGCACCGGGCGCCTATGACTGCATCACCGCCAAACTGATCGAACAGGCGGGGTTCGCCGCCGTCTATATGACCGGAGCCGGCACGGCGGCGAGCCTCGGCTACCCCGACTTCGGCCTCGTTACCATGTCGGAGATGGTGGCCAATGCCCGGCGCATTGCGGCCGCAGTCGAGGCGCCGGTCCTCGCCGATGCCGATACCGGCTACGGCAATGAGCTCAACGTCTTTCGCACCGTACGCGAATTCGAGCGCAGCGGGGTAGCGGGCGTTCACATCGAGGACCAGGAATTCCCGAAGAGATGCGGTCATCTCGAAGGCAAAGAGATCATCCCGCGAGAGGATTACCTGGCGAAGATCCGCGCTGCCGTGGCCGCTCGCCATGATCCGGATTTCACGATCATCGCGCGCACCGACGCGCGCGCCGTTGCCGGCTTCGAGGAGGCGATCGCTCGTGCCAACGCCGCCCTGGCGGCGGGTGCCGACATGGCGTTCGTCGAAGCGCCGCAGACGTTGGAGGAGGTCGGCGCGGTGCCGCGGCTCGTCGATGGGCCTTGCCTCCTCAACGTGGTGCGCGGCGGCAAGAAGCCGGAGCTCGATCTGCGCGAGGCCGAGGCGATGGGCTACAAGCTCGCCATTGTGCCGGGACTTCTGATTCAGAGCGTGGTCAGCATTTGTGAGCAGATGCTCGCCGATTTGCGCTCGATGGGCCGCCATCCACGGCCTCTCGAGGAGATCATGTTGTCAGAGATGTTCCGGCGATTTGGGGCTGACGAGTGGGACGCGCTGCGCGAGCGCTTCCGCAGCGCACCCGATCTCCGGTGAACTGCTCAGGCGGCGTTGGCGAAGTCCCCGCGGTCGTGCGGCGCCGAAAAATCGAGTTCGGGGCCAAGCGGGATTATGCCGCTCGGATTGATATTGGGCATACCGCCGTAATAGCCGAGCTTGATGCCGGGGATATCGACCGTCTCGGCAACGCCCGGCATCTGATAGATCTCGCGCATGTAACTCGACAGATTGTGATAGTCGGCAATCCGGCGCAAATTGCATTTGAAGTGGGAGTAATAGACCGCGTCGAACCGCACCAATGTCGGGAATAACCGCAAATCCGCTTCGGTGAAACGGTCGCCGGCGAGATAACGCTGGCGGCCGAGCCGTCCTTCGACCTCGTCGAGGGTCGCGAACAGTTTGCGAAAGCTCGCTTCGTAGGCCGGCTGGCTTCGCGCAAACCCGCAGCGATAGACCCCGTTGTTGATTCCCTCGTAGACCATGGAGTTGAGCGCGTCGATCGTGCTGCGGAGCGCCTCTGGATAGAGATCGACCCCCGCATCGCCAAACTCGTCGAAATCGGAGTTCAGCATGCGGATGATCTCCGATGATTCGTTGTTGACGATGGTGCGCGCCTCGCGGTCCCACAGCGCCGGAACCGTGGCGCGCCCGGTGTAATCGTCACGGGCGGCGCGATAGACCTGATGCAGATGGAAAACGCCGCCGATCGGTTCGATATCGTCCAGCCCGCGCGAATAGGCCCAGCCCTCGCCCTTCGGGAGGTCGGACTGCAGGAGCCCGATCGTGCCTTCGAGGCCTTTGAGCTTGCGCATCAGCACGGTGCGGTGCGCCCATGGACAGGAGGGTGCCGTGACCAGCATGTAGCGCCCAGCCTCGGCCTTGAAGCCGGACGAGCCGTCACGACTGACGCGGTCGCGGAACCGCGAGTCCGGGCGCACAAAGCTTCCGTCGCTGCCCGTCACCCCTAACTCTGCGCGGGGTGGGTCCTCCTGATGCCAGACGCCGTTAACGAGCATGCCCATCCGCGTTCTCCGATTTAAGTCGAGCCGCATCGCGGCCCTCTGCCGGTTTGTATATCCTCGAACTGAGCGTCTTGGGAGGCACCGTGTCTAAGCTGCCGCCGATTTTGGCCGGAAAGGATTTTGCGGCGCCGTCCGTCTTCGAACCAGGAAATCTGCTGCGCGAGGCGCGGCGCCAGAAAAATCTGCCGAGCGCCACAGTGCCGGATATCTGCATCCTCGACCCGGACGGCGACATCGTCCGCACTCTAAACAGGGCCGGAAGGACCCGCCGTTCGCCCGGGTGGGCGTGCTACCACACCGATCTTTTCGAATTCGAGCATGCGGGCGAAGGCTTCGGCATCATCGGATGTGCGGTGGGTGCCTCCTTCGCCGTGCTCGTCGCAGAACAGCTCTTTGCTTCGGGCTGCCGGTTTCTCGTCAGCATGACCTCGGCGGGACAAATCCTGCAACAGGCCCCGCCACCTTATTTCATGCTGATCGATCGCGCTTTGCGCGATGAGGGCACGAGCTATCACTATCTGCCGCCGACCGAATTCGTCGACGCCGAGGAAAGGCTGGCCGAAGCGGCAATGAAGACGTTGGCGCTGTCCGCGCAGTCGATTTGTCGCGGCGCCAGCTGGACGACCGATGCGCCGTTCCGCGAGACCGCCGCCGCCATCGCATGTCGCCGCGCGCAGCAGGTGCTGGCGGTCGAGATGGAAGCGGCGGCGCTCTACGCGTTTGCCCGTGCGTGCTGCAAGCCGGTCTTGTGCTTTGCCCACGTCACCAACCAGATGGCGGTCGTCGAGGGTGATTTTGAAAAAGGCGAAGCCGATGGCAGCGCTGCTTCGCTAAGCGTGATTGCGGCCGCAGCCAGCGCGTGGCGCGACTTGGACGTGCACGAGTTGGTCCTTGCCGACGAAAGGAGGTCCAGCGAATGAACCCCGACCCGATTTCCGACGTTCTCGGTTTCCTGCAGCAACCCGGTCTGACCACGGTAATATTCTGGCTCCTCGCCCTCGCCAGCATTGCGATAGCGGTTTATGCGTTCGGCACGATCCCGAGCCAACGCCGCGCTAGCCATATCTGCGACTGGGCCTTTCGTTTCCTGATCGGATGCATGTGGTGGCAGCAGACTCTATGGAAGCTGCCGCCGGCCTATACCGACCATCCGGAACAGCCGTTCGGCGAAACCGGTCTCGCCTACTGGATGGGAGTCATGGGGAAATCCGCCGCCATCCCGCTGCAGGCGGATTTCGTCAACAACATCGTGCTGCCGAACTTCTATTTGTTCGCGCCGATCGTTTACGCTCTCGAAGTCCTGACCGCGGTGTCGCTGCTGCTCGGGATTTTCGTGCGGTTCTGGGGCGTAATCGGCGCACTGCAGATCCTCAATCTGTGGCTCGGCCTCTACAGCGCCCCCAACGAGTGGCCTTGGACCTATTTCTTTCTTCTCGTGCTGATGCTGATCTTCGCGCTGCATCGCTACGGCCGCCGGCTCGGGCTTGACGCGATCATCCTCGCGCGATCGCGAACCAGAGGCATGCTCGGCCGGCTCTGGCTGGCAATAGCGACTTGAGAAAAAGCTGACGCTGCCGCGGCATTCCGCCGCGCAGGCGGAGCGGAACGTCTGTCGGCTCGCCGGGTTCTTAGGGTCTGCCATGCAGCGAAAACATCGAAACGACTGCCAATCGGTATTTTCGCTGGGCCAATAAGTTCCAAATAACGCCAATGAGGAAAGCCGAAGGCGGTTTTCCACCGACGCGAGGCAGGGCCGCGCTGAAGGTCCTCGTCGTGTCAACCTAGTGAGGAGTGACATGAAGACCGGATTGCTTGCCGCCACAGCACTGGCGGTTATTACTGTCGCGAGCCTCTCGCCAGCCATGGCGAACCGGCTCGGTCCCTTCGACACGCGGTCGACGGACAGCAGCGACATGTTGGGCCAGAACGGCGTGAATGCTGCCACGCCTACGTCTGATGGCCGTGGTCATGTGTGGGAATACCACTACGGACATAATGGATCATGGGAGGGACATTGGGTGCCCGAGGCGTTAGCCAGCGGGGCGCATCAACAGTAGTCAACCTCTGGAGTTGAACGAACCCGCCCGGCGGCGGAAAGCACCGGGCGGGTTCGTTTGAGCTTGCGGCATGCGCTTCCGTTGAGCGAAGTGTCTGCCCTATATCCTTCAGCCGGCCACCAGCCTCCGCGAGACATCGACGGCAGCGTCGATAAATTCGCGGAGGCGGGCGGGCGGCTCGGATGTGGCGAGCACCGCCTCGGCGGGTGCCACCGCCGCGATGAAATCCTGAGCGTGCCACCGCCCGGGAACAGGAAGCCGCGACAGCGCGTCGACCGCCGGCCCTGGCCACGGGCTGACGTAGAAATAAGGCTGAGCGTAATACGCGTCACCGGCGCTCATCCCGATCCCGATCGCGGCGGCAGTCTCGGCATCGCCCGTTTCGAGCGACAGCAGCGCTACAATGTCGAAGTGGTGCGGCCAGCACCTGACCTCGCTGGGTCCCGCCCCAATTCCGATGAGCTTGGACGTCGTCTCTTCGAGTATCTCGTCGGCGGCATCGAACCAGTGCGCCAGCCCACTGAAGGCGGGCCGAGCCAATGCGAAGGAGTATCGCCCGCCGGCCGCGACCGAATGCGTCGGGATGGCGTAGGGAAGGGTGATACCGCTGACCGGGTGGAGACCGAGATCGGCGAGAATTTTGTCGATCCAGGTTGCGGCATCCGCGTCAATGCGGTCATCGAGCTCGAACTTGCCCAGCATCTCCGAACCTTTTGCGACAAATAAGGTCAACCTGTCGACGCTGAGCCCGCAGCGGTAAATGCCGCCTCCGGCTGCTACGAGGTCGCGGGACACCAATCCCTGGAGACCCTCATCCCACCCTAGGTTCGAGTGGCTGTCGTCCGGCTTTGGTGCAACGTTGGCGCGAGCGGCTCGCGTTACCCACTGCAGCGCGTGGTGGGCTTGTAGTCGAGCCTCGACCAGCGCCTTCGGGTCGATACAATCAAGTTCGGTCCAGACCGCTCGCATCACTCCCTCCGGCGATCGCTCTGCCGCGGGCTAAGCGACAACTTGCCGGCCGCAATTATAAATCGCATCGCTCATAGTTGGTCGTTGTACCTGCAGTAAGTAAGGCGAACGATTTCTCCCCAAGTTGAAATGCCGCCGATGCCCGGCGATGGTCCCAACGAGCCTGTGGAACGGCCCAATGATCTGTTATCGGTCGTCACCCGGATCGATGCGGCCACCCTTCGACCAGTCGTGAGATCGCATTGCGCGGATGAAGGTCATCACCCCAGGGGAAAAGCGGCGACCCGACATCGAAACCAGCGAGATCTGGCGCGTAACCTCAGGATCGGTAACCGGGTGGGTCCGCACGCCCGGTATGGTCGGCGAGAATTCGGGAAGGAAGCAGACCCCGAAACCCGCGGCGACCATCATCTGGATCCAGTCCTCGCGCTCGCTTTGAAACCCGACGCGCACGGCGAGCCCGAGCGCCCGCAGCCGATCGGCAAGATAATCGCGGTACTCGCAGTTGATCCGCCGCAGATAAGTCTCGTCGGCGACATCGGAAATCTCCACACGATTTTTCTCCTCGAGCCGATGTCCGGTCGGGAAGGCGATGCAGAAGCGCTCGTCATAGAGCGGCAGAACGTCGAGCCGCTCGTGGAACGGCTCGGGCTGCGCCATCACCGCGAGGTCGAGCTCGCCCTGCAGCAAATTTTCCGACAGCCGGGCAGGCACGCCCTCGACGAGGGTCAATTCGCAGCCGGGGTTGGCGTTGTGGAAACTTGCCAGAAAGCTCATGAAGCGCGCCGGCCCGACGGTGCACATGACCCCGAGGCGGACCTGCGCCTGCTGCAGGCTCAGGAAGCGCTTTGCAGTCGTCTTGGCCGCGTCGGCATCAGCAAACAGCTGGCGTAGATGCGGCTCTATCAGCCGGCCGAAATCGGTCAGATGCGTCAACTTGCGCTCGCGCCGCAGCAATAATCCGCCAAGCTCCTCCTCTAGCTGCTGGATGGCCCGCGTCAACGCCGGCTGCGAGACGCCGCAGAAATCGGCCGCAAAATAGCGGATCTGGTGCATTTCCCTCGCAGGAACCTGCCGCGGTTTGATCGCCGGTACAAGTCACGACGGCGCGAGAACAATTCGCGCGATAGACCCCAGGCATCGAAACGATCGTAGAGGGGTATTTTCGGCGACCCCACCGGAGGGCCATCTGTTCGATTGAGAGCGGCACGACTCGCCCCAGGGATCCCCTCGTGCAGCGCGCCGCGAGCGACATTGGAGAACGAGAGAATGGACGGGATCACCGAGGGTTTCATCACCGCAAAGTGCAACTTCGTCTCGGCAGCGTCGTCTCCGCCGCGTGTCGTGATCGTCGGTGCCGGGTTTGGTGGCCTCTCCGCTGCGATGCGGCTGGCGCGGACCAAGGCCGCGGTGACGGTCATCGACCGGCGCAATTATCACTTGTTCCAGCCATTGCTATACCAGGTCGCGACTGCGGCACTCTCGCCCGCCGATATCGCGGCGCCGATACGCGGCGTCCTGAGCCGGCAAGCAAACGCGCGCGTGACGCTCGGCGCCGTAACCGGGATCGATACGGGGAGCCGCGCCGTGCTGATCGGAAATCGCCGAATTCCTTATGACCAGCTGGTCATTGCGACCGGCGCTCGCGAATCCTATTTCGGTCACGACGGTTGGCAGGCGATAGCGCCGGGTCTTAAGACGATCGATGATGCAACCGGCATGCGCCGCCGCATCCTGGTCGCCTTCGAACGCGCCGAGGACAGCGAAGACGAAGCGGAACGCCGTCGCTTTCTGACCTTTGTCATCATCGGCGGCGGCCCGACCGGGGTCGAGCTCGCGGGCGCTCTGGCCGAGCTTGCCAAAGCGGCGCTCGCGCGCGATTTCCGCTGCATCGACCCGAAGACCGCGAGCATTATCCTAGTCGAAGCAGGGCCGCGGCTGCTGCCGACCTTTCCACCCAGCCTGTCAGCTACAGCAGAGCGCGCACTCGAAAGGCTCGGCGTCGAGCTACGTCTCGGCGCGCCGGTCACGCATTGCGACGGCGGCGGGGTCGTGCTCGGAAACGAACGGATCGACAGCTGCACACTGATCTGGGCGGCGGGTGTGGCAGCGTCACCCGCTGCTGATTGGCTCGGCGCGCAACGCAATCGCAACGGACGCGTCCTGGTCGGCCCCGATCTAACGGTTCCCGGACACCCCGAAATTTTCGTGATTGGCGATACGGCCCATGCCGAGGGGCCGAATGGCGCATTGCCCGGCGTGGCGCCGGTTGCCAAGCAACAGGGCAAATACGTCGCGCGGGTTATTGCGGCGCGGCTGTCGGGAAAGCCGGCGCCGCCGGCGTTCCGTTATCGCAGTCTGGGAAATCTCGCAACGATCGGACGTCGGGAAGCAGTCGCCGATTTCGGGTGGCTGCGGCTGTCGGGCCGGCTTGCCTGGCTCGTTTGGGGATTAGCGCACATCTATTTCCTGATCGGCTTCAGAAACCGCGTCGCGGTCGCCGTCGACTGGCTGTGGTCTTATTTGACCTATCAGCGCGGCGCCCGGCTGATCACCGGATACGAGATGTGAGCGAAGTTGCCGCGCACATCATCGAATCCATAACCAACCGGAATTTTGTCTTTGCAGCCTCGGTGACGACATTGGCGTAGTCCGATGTCGATATTGCATCGCAGCGAGCAAGGAGTTCGTCACATGCACCGCAACCCGCTTTTCGACGTCGCCGATTTCCTGCTGCAGCCCGGCTGGACCACTGCCGTCTTCTGGCTACTCGCGCTCGCCAGCATCGCCGTCGCGGTCTACGCCTTTCGCACCATACCCGGCCAACGCAGCCTAGTGCATGTCAGCAACTGGGCCTTTCGCTTTCTGATTGGGTGCATTTGGTGGCAACAATCCCTGTGGAAGCTGCCGCCGTTCTATACCGATCACCCCGAGCAGCCCTTTGGCGACACCGGTCTCGCCTATTGGATCGGCGTGATGGGCAAATCCGCGGCCGTCCCGTTGCAGTCAGACTTCGTCAACAACATCGTGCTGCCCCATTTCTATCTGTTCGCGCCGATCGTCTACGGCCTCGAAGTGCTGACTGCGATGTCGCTGCTGCTCGGTGTCTTCGTACGCTTCTGGAGCCTCGTCGGCGCGGTGCAGATCGCCAATCTGTGGCTCGGCCTCTACAACGCGGAGAACGAATGGCCGTGGACCTACTTCTTCCTGCTTCTGGTCATGCTGATCTTCGCGGTCCACCGCTACGGCCGCTGCCTCGGTCTCGATGCGATGATCACGGCCCGTTCGCCGATCCGCAGCAGCCGGGGCGGGATCCTGCTCGCCGCGGCAACATGAGGATAAATCCGACACGGCAAACCGCGCCCATCGACCGACGGTGACCGAGCAACTCGATTGACCCTCTGCAACTCGATTGACCCTCTGTTGTTAACCGGAAAGGACGGCACGACTATCGACATGGAAATGGAGCGGCCGGGCAGAAGCCATGACCGACCAGGCGACGCATCACGAGCGGCGGCTCGAGCAATTGATCGAACGGCTGCCGAAACGCTGGCGGGCCGCCATAGGGTGGTTGCGCCAGCCTTCTCGGCGCTGGCTGCGGATAGCTGTCGGGACACTCCTGATCATCGGGAGCGTGTTGAGCATACTCCCCGTCTTTGGGCTGTGGATGCTGCCGCTCGGGGTCGTGCTGCTGGCCGAGGACGTGCCGTTCCTGCGGCGGCTCACGGATCGTGTCATCGAATGGATCCAGCGGCAGCGAACCCGTTGCGGCCAGCGCCGCGATTAGCCGAAAAGACTACGCAGGTGACTGGGGAGTTTGAAGTTCACGTCGACCCGGTAGAGGTTGCTCTTCGGCTCGGCTGTGCGGTCATCTTCGGCCTGCTCTTGGGGCTCGATCGAGAAGTCCGAGGTCAGGATGCCGGGATACGCACCCACATGCTCGTGGCGCTTGGCGCCGCGGTCATGACGATCATCGCTTTCGAGCTTTACGATGTGCTGCAGGCGCGCCATCAGAATGTTGCCGGCGACCCGTTGCGGGTAATCGAGGGCGTGGTTACCGCCGTGGGGTTTCTCGGCGGCGGAGCCATTATTCGCGGCAATGGAGAGGTGCAGGGCCTAACCACCGCGGCCAATATTTGGCTCTGCGGCGCGGTCGGGCTCGCCTGCGGCGCCGGACTTTATGTCCTCGCGTCGATCACGTTCGGGTTCACGGTCGCGGTCGTCACGGGAATGTATTTGGTCAAGCGCTGGGTGGTCTCCGAAGCGGTATCAAAGGAGAAGGAGCTCCCGGCTCCGTGACCCAACGAGGAGAGGTGCGACCGGCTGCGGCGGCCGCTATACTCCCCTCCGCCGTGCAACGCCGCAGACGGAGAGAGCCATGCAACTGATGTACTTCACCGAGCAGCCGATGTCGGCTTATCCCGCCGAGATCGGGCTCGAATTCGGCGCCACCGCGTTGATGTTCTCCAACAAGTACTTCGATCCGGTCGCCGGCAGCCGGCTCTATAACGAGTACCTGGAGCATTACATCTATGCCGAGGAGATGGGCATCGACGGCTTCATGCTGAACGAGCATCACAATGCGCCGTTCTGCATGCAGGCCAAATGCAACATCTTCGCTTCGATCCTCGCCGCGGTGACGAAAGAGGCGAAGATCATCCTGCTCGGCAACCCGTTGCCCTTGGCCGAAAACCCGGTGCGGCTCGCCGAGGAATTGTCGATGATCGACATGATCTCGAAGGGTCGGCTGGTCTCCGGCTTTGTCCGCGGCGGCGGACAGGAGCAGCTGGCGGCCGGCGTCAACCCCGCTTTCAACCGCGAGCGCTTTCAGGAGGCGCACGATTTGGTTGTCGCCGCCTGGACCCGCGAGGGCCCGTTTCGCTGGGAAGGCACGCATTACCAGAACCGCGTCGTCAACCCGTGGGCGGTACCGCTGCAGAAGCCCCATCCCCGGGTTTGGATCCCGGGGGTCATCAGCCCCGAGACGATCGTCTGGGCGGCCGAGCACGGCTATCCTTATATCGCGCTCAACACGCCGATCGAGCGGACCAAGCAGATCTGGCAGATCTACGACAAGGTGGCGGTCGAGGCCGGCTTTACCCCGGGCCCCGACTATCACGGCATGCTGAAGCAGATCCACGTCGCCGAGACCGAAGAAAAGGCGCTCAAGAACGCCGCCCAATTCCGCTGGATGCAGGGCGAGTTCACCGGCCTTGCCCATCCGGTGTGGAGCACGCCGTCGGGCTATGGCAGCCCGGAAAACCGCCGCGCCTTTGTCGAGTTTGCCTCCGGCCGGTCGAAAAACCCGCGCTACCGCCCGGAGCTCGAAAAACAGCTCGAAGATTTGATGATCATCGCCGGCACGCCCAAGCAAGTGATCGCTAAGTTGCGCATCCTCCTCGAAGAGACGCGGCCCGGCATTCTCGGCATGTGGGGGAATGACGGCACCGTCAGCCACGAGGACGCCAAGACCTGCATCCGACTGATGGGCCAGGAGGTGTTTCCCGCGGTGCGCGAGATGGCCAAGGAGTTCGGCCTCGAGAGCCCGTTCGAGACCAACCAGCCGGTCAGCCTCGCCTATATGAACGCTGGCAAAGAGCCGATCCGCGCCGCGGCCGAATAACCGGGAGGTAATCGAATGCCGTCGATCGTCGGGACCTGGAAATTGGCTCGTGCAACAGCTCGCGACGCGGCCGGCACGGCACTACCGGAGCCCTACGGCGGAGAGGGGATCGGCCGGGTGACCTTCACCGCGGAGGGTCGGATGATGTCGGTCGTGTGCGATGGGCGGCGGGAATTGCCGACCGGCGCCCGACGCGAGTACAGCTCCTACTGTGGCAATTACACCTTCGACGGCGCGCGGCTCGTCACCCGGGTTGATGCCGCCTCGGAACCGGGCCGTATCGGCAGCGACCAGGTGCGCGGCGTGCGCTTCGAGGACGGGCGGATGGTTCTTTCGCCCCCGCCGCGCCGCACCGGCGAGCGCGAGGAGTACCGGGAGATCACCTGGGAGCGCATTGCCGAGGAGTAGTGGTCCTTTCGCGGGCTGAAGGAGAACCGGTGATGATCGTCGGAACGGGTCAATTCCGATACCAGGTCAACGCCGACTGGGCGAAGCTGCCCGAGCGTTGGTCGTTCAAGGAGGTCGGCGGGGTCGGCGTCGACAGCCGCGACAACGTTTATGTCTTCAATCGCGGCGAGCACCCGATGATGGTCTTCGACCGCGCCGGCAACTTCCTGCGGTCATGGGGCGAGGGCCAATATCCGCGGGCCCACGGCGTCCATATGGCGCCGGACGACACGATGTTCCTGACCGACGACGGCGGCCATTTCGTGCGCAAGGTGACGCTCGGCGGCAAGGTCCTGCTTGAGCTCGGCATTCCCGGCAAGCCCGCACCCTATATGAGCGGCGAGCCGTTCCACCGCTGCACCCACACCGCACTCTCGCCGAAGGGCGAGATCTACGTCTCCGACGGCTACGGCAACTCCCGCGTCCACAAATATTCGCCGGACGGCAAGTTGCTGATGTCGTGGGGCGAGCCCGGCACCGGCGAGAGCGAGTTCAACATCGTCCACAACATCTGCACCGACGCCGACGGCTGGGTCTATGTCGCCGATCGCGAGAACCACCGGGTCCAGGTGTTCGACGGCAACGGCAAATTCGAGACGCAGTGGAAGAACCTGCACCGCCCGTGCGGCATGTACATGCCCTATGGTCACGACCCCATCTGCTATATCGGCGAGGTCGGCCCCGCCGCCGCTGTCAGCCGCGACATCCCCAATCTCGGACCGCGGGTCAGCATAGTCGACCACGAGGGCAAGCTGATCGGCCGCTTCGGCGACACGCCGGCCGGGATGGAACTCGGCAAGTTCCTCGCACCGCACGGCCTGGCGGTCGACCGCCACGGCGACATCTATGTCGGCGAAGTTTCGTGGACCGCCTGGCCGCAGATCTACCCCGGCCAGCCGCACCCCGCCAATCTGCGCTCGCTGCAGAAATTCGAAAAGGTCGAGTGAGCTGCACTAACAGGGACAGCTCCGCATGCCCGCCTCGATCCAGCACCAGCGGTCGGCCAATCATACGCTGCGGATTGCGTGCCCAAACGGGCATCTCGGCTTCGCGCCGATCAAGACCGGCAGCTTTCGCATCGGCTGCCAGAGCGAGCCGGATCTGATCTCCGCCGATTCGGGTCGTGCGATGTCGGGCCGGTGCCCCTCGGCGCCGACATCTCGTCGAGCCCGCGGGCAATGGAGGTGGACGATCTCGAGACGATGCTGCTCGCGTCGCGGCGCCTCGGCGTGCCGATGATCGTCGGCTCGGCCGGCGACACCGGGAGCAACGGCTGCGTCGATCTGTTCGTCGGGATCATCCAGGACCTCGCCGAGAAGCACGGCTAGCCAGGTTTCGCGTCGGCTATTTCTACCGGCAAGGTGCTCGAATGCGCCTCGTTCTGCGCCGAGCCTTATGGCGGCAAGGAGTCGGTGCTCGGCGAGATCACGATGGACAACGTCAAGGTCATGGCACTCTTGCCCGAGCAGCGCTGCGCTGCGGTTGCTGCAGAAACTCGAGAAGGTCGAGTGACCGGGAAACGCGATGTTTGAAACTCAAGCCGCGTCGTGCCGGGGGCGTGAAGGCTGGTTCTCCTCGCCGTAATCCTCGGCCTCACCGGCCAGCATCGTGAATCGCCGGATGCGCACCGGCGGGCGGTTCGGGAGTTCCGCGACAATGGAAAGCCGGCCACCCATCGCCTCGACGTAGCTCTGCAAGGTCGACAGCAACATGTCTGCCCTTTGCTCAAGACGGGAGATCGTGTCCTGACGGACGCCGAGCCGATCGGCGAGCTCGACCTGCGTCAGCCGCATCACCTTGCGCAGCTCCTGGAGCGACAATTCCTCGGCGATCAGCTCGGCCGCCCTCGCCTCGACCTTGGCCCGACGATCGGGAGGGAGCGCGTCGATTGCTTCCGTAAGCGTTCGTGCCATACTTCATCCTCCTCGCAATCTTTGACGCGCCAGATGCGCGTCGAACCGGCGGTCGGCCGTTGCAATCAATCGTCGGTGAAACCGCCTTTGAGCCTGGCCCGATTTGTCTCCGACGCACAGCAGAATAGCCTGTCGCCGCGGATCGAACGCGAAGGCCACCCGCCAGGCCCCGCCCGACATGTCAAAGCGCAATTCTTTCATGTTCGCGTGCTTGGACCCCTTTAGCGTGTCGACGACCGGGCGCCTGGTCATCGGCCCGAACTGCGCCAACACACGCACCTGGGCCAGCAACTCGTCCTGGACCTCCGTCGACAGGGCATCGAATTCCGGTTCGAACTCGTCGGCGAACGTGACGCTTCAGTCCACCATCGAGTTATGGATCCATCCTGATATGGATTCAAACACCATATTAGGCTTGCACCTCGGGCGAGCGCGAACGGGCCCCAAACAACACAAGCTGGCGCCCCCTCCATAACCCTCCCCGCCCGCGAGGAAGGGAAGGGTGGGGACCGCCGCAGGCGCAGGCGGCCGCTGCGGGCCGGCAAGGGGTAAAGTGCTTTGAAGGGAGCGCGAAACGATACGGTCGTGGGGAGAGGGTCAGGGCGCGGGGTGCTGTCTAGCGAACGGGCGCTTTCACCGCGTGTCCACTCAACCGCTGCCGTGTCATTAACCGAGCGCGAGGCACGTACTGAACCCGGCTACGATCAGCGCCAACGCCGCCGACAAGAGCAACTCTGCGCGGACGCCGCCGACGGAATGTGTTTCCTCGTCATCAAGCAGCTGCCCGGTACGGACAAAGCGCGCGGCTGCAACCACAAGAATGGCAATCCCGAGCAGGATTAAGGCGAGCCCGTCGTAACGGCCGAGCGGCCCCGACAGCCTTTCGAGTTGCAATCGGCGTCCCACATCGAGCGAGTTCGCATCTGCCATCGTCAGCATAAACAGGTTGAACTTCTCGATGACGAAGCCGAACGCTATCGTGGCGATGCCGGTGCGCACCCAAGCGAGAAAGGTTCGCTCGTTGGCCGCATGATCACTGTAGCCGCGGATCATGAAAACCTCAGCGGTCGTCCGAAACGTCCGACGATGAAAGCAGTCTTAATCGGAGGGTCGCCCGGCTATCTCGGCTGCGGGAGCGAGCTCATCATTCCGGGCGCAGGGGGGCCTCTACCAGCACCTCTATCGGCAGAGGATGATTGATTACGTAGGTGCCGTAGTTAGGATCATGCTCGTTAGGCTGGACGCCACCGCTCGCATCTTTGGCACGGGCTAGCAAGGTGTATTGGCCGGGCTGTTCTGGCGTTAGCCAATCAAATTTCCAACGCCGCCACGCATGTCGTCGCGCGGGATCGAGAAAATACGCTTCGGCCCAGGTCTGGCCGCCATCGGTGCTCACCGCGATCTCCGTTACCTCGATCTCGCCTGCCCATGCAGCGCCGAAGACGGTATAGGGTTGGTTGGGCGAGAGAGTTTCGTAAACCTGTGGCCGGGCGATGGCGGACTTCAGCTTTATCTCTGCCAGCGCGCGCCGCACAGGCTTGCCATCGAGAGAAACCCAATAGCCGTAGTCTGATGTCTGCCAGTAACCCTGAAACGGCTCCCGCACCGCCTGGATGCGGGTCAACCACTTGACGGAAGCCATGCCATAATGACCGGGGACAATCGCGCGCACCGGATATCCGTGGTCGCGCGAAAGATCACGTCCATTCATCTGGTAAGCAATCAAGACTTCGGGCTGAATTGCCTTCTCCCGCGGCACGCTGCGGGCATAGGAGATCCGACCCGGAGGTATGGGCTCTTCCGTAGGGATGCCGCGATCAGCTCCTTCGAGCACGACTTCGCACGCATCGTCCTCCAAGCCGGACCGCTCCAGCAATGCTTGCAGTGGCACACCCGTCCATTCCGCGTTGCCGACTGCGCCCAGCTCCCATTGCGCTCCGCGAACCTGGGGGACGAGAAAGACCCGACCATTACCCGCGCACTCCAGAGTGGCGGTCCGCGTCGCAGACGGCATCTCCCGCAATTCCTGGTAGCTCAGCGCCAACGGGTTCCTGACAGCGCCATCGATCGTGAGCTGATAATCGGCCGCGTCGATCTTTGGCGCCGGGAAATGACTGCGTATATAGAAGAGCTCCGTCGGGGTCAGGTACGAATCGACCCGATCGAACGGCATCTCCAAATTGGCCGGCTCCTTCTGTCGAATGATGAGGCCTGCCGGAGAGGACTGACGAGGCTCGTCAACGTACTGCTTTCTCAATCCTTTCACTACAAATCTCCTTGAGATATTGCGCTGGCAGGTCGCCGATCTTGAGCTGACAGCGGCGCCTCTGCTCTGAGCAGTTACTGATCCCTATCAGTCGTCACGCACGTTCTGCTCGTCCCACAGGGAATAGTAGAGATCGGCGACACACTGACCGAAGGCGCCGCTGCCCGGGGCGATACCGACATCAGCGCAGGCCAGACGGGCCTGTGCCCAACCGCCCTGATCGGCGCTCGCGCCGCCGCATGACCAGAGCAATGCGGCAAAAGAGCACATCAAGATCGTCCGTGACATTGCTATCTCCAATCTACAGGTGTTTCAAGTCGTTCCAACAGATAGCGGCGGTTGGCCCTTAGCGGCCCGCATCGGCAGGGGATTGTTCCGTGTCTACCACGCAGACCGCGAAAGCCGGCGTTCCGGGCTTGAGCTTCTCCTTGGCACATTCGCTGCGGTCTGTCGAAACCAGTCGGGCTTGATCCAACTCAGACAAGGTCTTATCGAGGCTTCTGATGCATGTGTCGTAAAGGTCCCCGGGTTGAGGGAGCCCCATGACGACGGCGCAGGCATGGTGCTCCTGCGCCATTCGCGTCGAGTTTTCTGCCGCATTGGCAAAGGTGTTGGCAGAGGCCAGCAGAACAACAGCCGCTGCGCCGACTATTATGGCCAAAGGCGTCGTTCGGCGGCTGAGTCGAGCGGACAAATCATGCCTTTGCGTCTGAGCGATGTTGGACGACGTGAGCGAAAACATGTGGCGATCTCCTTTCCTGCTGAGGAGAGAACTGGAGCGCCTTGCGCCCGAGGCCTACTTAAGCTTGGTAAAACTCGGTAAATGAGGGTAAGTGGGCCGGCGAGTGAGGCTGATGTGTTGATGGTGCGGGATGTCTGAATAGCCAGGCCCAAATATCGGTTCCCTGCTCCCAGAGGTGGATTTCCCGAGAGGGCGCGCGAGGCAGTCCTGGGCGAGATCGATTGCAGCAACGACATCGCGCGCGTAACCACCCACGTAGCGTGTCATACGTGGAATCAGAGCTTCGATTTCTCGGTAAAGCTTTCGATCGACCTCATCCTGTCCTGGTTGACCGGACCGCGTTCCCGAGGGACCACTGCGGTCGCCCTGTGTCGTATTTGGTTCCAGAGTGCTGCACTTGACACGATCAGACAGGTCGGCCGTCTATCTCGGCTCCGAGAGCGGGCCTCATCGTTCCGGGTGCCCGGAGTCCTCTACAAGCACTTCGATTGGCAGAAGATGGGTGATCACGTAGCTGCCGTAGTTCTAGCCAAAAATATTTGAAATTTTCCGATCAAGAGATCTGGTTGAGCTTATCGGTCGGGTAGCCGAGGATGGTGGCGACCCGGCCGGTATCGTGATCGGAGTAGACGAAAGCCGGTCCGTCGATGCGATAGCGGCCCTTCCAACCGATGGCGAACGTGGTATCGGTTTCTTCGATGTGGATCGGTTCGCTCTCCCCGTCTCGAGCCAGCCTTGCCGCGAGCCGATCGGCGGGGTCGAGCAGCCAGGCATCGCCGGTTTCGGTGGAGAACAGGACCAGCTGACCCACGGTAACGATGCGGCCGTCATGATCGGCTGCCCGGCGCTGGATATAGCGCACCTCATCGGCCAGACGAAAACTCTTGCCCTCCACAATCCGCTTGCCTGGTCGACGCCTGATGGGTTTTCGACCCCGAGCGGGCCTGGAGGGGATTGCCATGGAATTGTTCACCCAGCTGTTCGGCGATCTGCTGGCCTTTGTCTACCACTGCTTCGACCGCATTGTCATTTACGGCTACCTCAGCGGGCTCTCGCGGCCCGAGCAGGTCGTGCACTTTTTCCGTCAGGTGGTCGGCGTACCGGTCGTCGGCAAGGAGATCCTGAGCCAGCGCACCGCCGACTACCAGAACTGGGTGGAAGCCTTCGCCCGCAATCATCGGCTGCCGATCGAATGGGCCGAGAAAGGCGTGCGCAAGGAAGACCATGTCCTGCCCTGGCAACGCCGCATGGCCAGGGACGACGCCTACGGCGTCTACTTCATCTTCAAGAGCATGGAGCAGGGGCCGAGCTTTCGCATCAGCGTCCCCAAATACGCCACCAAGGATCCAAATTACCGCATCCTCGCCCGCCAACGCAGCCGCTTCACGCACTATTACTTCTACCTCCGCGACGAAACCCTGGGCCCAATGGTGATGCGGGTCGCCTCGTTTTTCCCGTTCCAGACCACCTACTACCTCAACGGCCATAGCTTCATCGAGCAGGAGCTGACGCGCGCGCAGATCGGCTTCCGCAAGACCGACAACGCCTTCCTCGCCGTCGACGACGTCGCCGCGCTGCAAGCCGCCGCCGACAAACTCAGCCCGCAAATCATCCGCCAACAGCTCGACTACTGGACCCTGATCCTGGGACCGAAGTTCTCCGCCAAGGAGCGCAAGCAGCTCAATCTCTCGCGCTTTTACGCGATCGCCCAGATTGAGTATTGCCGCAACTTCATCTTCAAGCGCAACTTTCCCATCCACAAACTCTTCGAACGCAGCTGCGAACTCGGCCTGTGGCGGTTAACCGGCGACAAGATCACCGACATCTTCGGCACTCGCCTGAACCGCAGGATGCGCGGCAAGCTGGCCACCGTCATCGATCGCATCGAGCATGGCCATCATGTCTTCCGCGCCTACTTCAAGAACGCCTTCCTCAAGCAGTACGAAAAGTTCTCCACCTTCTTGCGCAACGAACTGGTCTCCAACAACCTCGCCGACTTCCGTCTTAAGAAGGGACTGGACCATCTCGATGCCGTTCGCGAGCGCTTCCAAACCATCACCGGCCGCTTCGCCGGTTTCCAGGCGCAATGGCTCAACGTCCACGTCGACTTTCCGCTGCTGCAGCGCCTCGCCCTGCCGATCACCATTGGCGCGGTCCGCTATCCGGGGATCAAGATCCACGACCCGCGCGTCATCCGCCTGCTCGAAGTGCTGCTCCATGGCGGCAGCCACGTCGGCGGCTGGACCGCCAAGCAAATCCACCACGCCGTTCTCACCACTTTCCACCTCTCCGACCGCGCCTACGGCCTCAACCAACTTCGCTACGACCTGCGCAAGCTCAAAGGCCACGGTCTGCTGCAGCGCGACGGCTCCCGCTACGCCTACCGTCTCACCCCCAAGGGGGTTCAGGTTGCGCTGCTCTTCCTGTTCTTCCACAAACGACTCTGCGGCCCACTCGCCAACAGCCGCTTCCACCACCGCCCCGACCCTCATCACCAGCCGGCCAGCAAGCTCGAAGCCGCCTACCACCGCGCCGATAAAGCTATTCAACAGATCGTCGATCTCCTCGCCGCCTGACCTTAGCGTCCGACTGTTGAACTTTTTTTGTCTACGATTCTCGGGGCTAGAATCTAGTCGCGCTCGTCCGGCTGAACGGTCCCGTTGGCATCTTTGGCGCGGGCTAGCCGGATGTATTGGCCGGGCTTTCTTGGCGTCAGCCAGTCAAATTCCCGCGTCGCCACGCACGCCGTCGCACAGGATCGAGATCGTCGATCTCTCCGTCACCACGCCTGATGCCTGTTGTCGCCGGTCATAAGGCGCGCAGGAAGGCCACCAGATCCTGCTTCTCCGCGGCGGTCAGCTTGGTGCCGAGGATCAGGTTGAAGAACTCGACCGTGTCCTCGATGGTCAGAAGACGCTCGTCGTGCAGGTAGGGCGGGTTGTCCTTCATGCCACGCAAGGCAAAGGTTTTGATGGGCCCGTCCCCGATCGCCATCATGTCGTTAATCATCACCGGCTTGAAGAAGCGCTCGGTCTGCAAGTTGTGCATCAGATTGTCGGTGTAGAACGGCGGCTGGTGGCAGACCGCGCATTGCCCCTTGCCGAAGAAGATCTCCTGGCCGCGCATCTCGGCTTGGGTCGCCTTGGTGGGATCGAGCTTGCCGAGAACATCGAGCTTGGGCGCGGGCGGAAAATCCAGCATCTCTTGAAAATCGGCCATAAAGTCGACCTGGCTGCCGCGCTCTAGCGGGTTCACCCCTTTCTTTGCGGCGATCACGATATCGCCGTCGAAATAGGCGGTGCGCTGCTCGAATTCGGTGAAATCCTCGACCGTTTTCAGCGCCCGCTGCGACCCGAATAGCCGTTGGATGTTCAGGCCGCGCAGCGAGATCGTTTTGATGCGGTGGCGGAATTGCTGTGGACGGGTATCCGGAGCCAGGTGTGTGGCACCATTCTGGTGGCCGTTGGAATGGCAATCAAAGCAAGCCGCACCCTGGCTGGGAAGCTCCGCGCGGCGATCCTCCGTGGCGTTGAACTGTTGCTGAGGGAAGGGGGTCAGCAGCAGACGCAGCCCTTCCAGCTGCCGTGGGGTGAGCAGGCCATTGAACAGCTCGTAGTAATTGGTCAGCGAGATCAGCTTGCCTTGCGACACGTCGCCGAGATCGGGCCGCGGGCTCAGATAGATGGCCGGAGGAAACCCGGCGAGAAACTGGTCCGGAAAATCGAAGTCGATGTCGAACCGCTTCAGGTCCCGCCCATCCTGCTGCTTGATCGCGTCGATCACGAAGTGTGGAAATACAAAGCCGCCTTCCTGGTGCTTGGGATGCGGCAAAGGATAGAAGCCCTTCGGGAACAGGTTTTGCTCGCGGATCTGGTCGGGGGTCATCGCCGCCAGCCCCTCCCAGGTCGCCCCGGCAGGCAATTTGACGCGGACACCCTCCTGTATCGGCTTTCCTCGGTCCATCGTGACGCCTTGAGCGGGGCGGTTGCTGAGGTCGTACCGTTCGTTGAGCAGGGCATTGTGCCGCTGTTCGACGCCGGGCTTGGCTGCCGACAAGCGCGCCATCAGCGCTGCGAACGACTCGGTGATGTCCACCGGCATGTAGCTCGACTTGCCGCGCGTCTCCGGCTGTTGTGCATAGGTATGCCAGGCGATCGTGGCGGAGGCGGCAAGCGCCAGGATCGTCCATGCTGTTTTGATGGTTGGTCTGATCAAGATCGTCCTCCTGGCGGTGGATTCTCCCCGGCGCTCGCGCCTCTATGAAGCGCATCAGTTTTAAGCTGGTTCGCGCATGTCGACTGCCCGACTATCGTCAACATTCTCACCTAGATTAGCTGATAGTGTGAATTGAATGCACTAAGGTCGTTTGACCATGAGCGGGCTCGAAGATCGCGTCGCAGCTCCGGCGGTTCAGCGGTTTTATACTCGCCGGATCGGGCGATGCATCAGGGGCTGCTCCGCAGCCCGCTGCCGCTGACTGAAGGCCGGGCGATCCGAGAATTGACGCAGCGCGAGCGGGCGACGACATCGGAACTCGGGGCAGAGCTTGATCTCGATGCCGGGCGCAAGATCACGCTGTGGACCAACGACCTGCTGGTCGCGGCCCGCCATATCTATAGGCGTCCGGCTTCCGCCCGGTGCGCGAGGAGCCGCGCCGCAGCTTCGGACGTGACCTCGCCGGCCAGTTCTGGGAGTTGAAGCTGCGCGTCGAATGCTAGATCGACCCCCCTCGCAGGCCCCTTGCCCAGACCGGGGCAGCGCTCACATATTTGCAGTGTATGCGATATTGTCAATTATGAGATTACCAGATATGCCCATCGGGCAACACCGAGGTCGGGTCGTCAAATTCCGCTGCCATTCCGCTGAGGACCGTGCGGAATTCCGCTGCCGACCGATCGAGGAGATCGTGCCCAAGGATTTGACATCAAGCGATTTTTTGACGTCGCACGATGCTTTTCGGGTGCCGCGACAGGTTTTTTCCGCTGCCGGCAGGGGAATTTGGGGCCGGGGGCGGCGGCCCCGCGGTTGGGCGCGCCGCCGCCGAACCTCGCCGCATTGACGCGAGCGGGTTGCGTTCATAAGTTGCCCGCGGACTTTCAAGAAAGACTGCCATGAAGCCGAACCGGCGGCCGGCTAACCCCTGCTTCTCCTCGGGCCCTTGCACCAAGCGGCCGGGATGGTCGCCGGCCGTGCTGGAAGGGGCGCTGACCGGGCGCTCGCACCGCTCCGCGGTCGGGCTGGCCCGGCTCGTCGAGGTCGTCGACCGCTCGCGCGCGATCCTCGGCATTCCGGCCGATTGGCGGGTCGGCATCGTCGCCGGCTCCGATACCGGGGCGATCGAGATCGCGATGTGGTCGCTCCTGGGTGCGCGCGGCGTCGACATGCTGGCCTGGGAGAATTTCGGCGAGGGCTGGGTCGCCGATGTCGAGCAGCTCAAGCTCGCCGATGTCCGGGTACTGAAGGCGCCCTATGGCCGGCTCCCGGATTTGAGCGAGGTCGATCCGGATCGCGACGTCGTCTTCACCTGGAACGGCACGACCTCCGGTGTCCGGGTGCCGAACGGCGACTGGATCGCCGCCGACCGCAAGGGGCTCGCGATCTGCGATGCGACCTCGGCGGTCTTTGCGATGCGGCTGCCCTGGGACAGGCTCGACGTCGCCACCTGGTCGTGGCAGAAATCGCTGGGCGGCGAGGCGGGGCACGGCATGCTGGCGCTCTCGCCGCGCGCCGTCGAACGGCTCGAGAGCTACACCCCGCCCTGGCCCTTGCCAAAGCTGTTCCGGCTGACTTCGAAGGGGAAGCTGATCGACGGGGTCTTCCGCGGCGAGACGATCAACACGCCGTCGATGCTGTGCGTCGAGGACGCGCTCGAACTCGTTGAAATGGGCCGAATCCGTCGGCGGGCTCGATGGGCTCGTCGCCCGCTCGGAAGAGAGCCTGGGGATCATCAAGGCTTGGGTCGAGAGCTGCTCGTGGGCGCGATTCCTCGCCGAAGAACCGGCAACGATCTCTTCGACCTCGCCGCAGCTGGAGATCATCGAGCCGTGGTTCGCGCGGATGTCGTGGGAGGACCGCTTCGGCAACGCGCGGGCGATGACGAAGCGGCTCGAAGAAGAGGGGGCGGCTTACGACATCGCCAGCCACCGCGCCTCGCCGCCGGGCCTGCGGATCTGGACCGGGGCCACGGTCGAGCCTGCCGACGTGGCACTGCTGCTGCCCTGGCTAGACTGGGCCTGGGACGAACAGCGCCAAGCGGCGAAAGCCGCTTAAATTCACATGAGGCAATGAGGCACAGAGTTTTCGCCGCGAAAGGCCAAACCCTCGCTGTCTCACCGTCTCCGCGTGGATCCATTATTGGAGCTGTCGATGCCGAAGGTATTGATCGCCGATGCCTTGAGCCCGCGCGCGGCCGAGATCCTAGCTGCGCGCGGGCTCGAGGTCGACTTTGCGCCGGGGCTACCGGCTGACGAGCTCAAAGACCGGATCGCGGGCTATGACGGGCTCGCGGTGCGTTCAGCGACCAAAATCACCCAAGGGCTGTTGGCCCGCGCCGGGCGGCTTCGGGTTGTCGGCCGCGCCGGTATCGGGGTCGACAATATCGATGTCGAAGCGGCGACGCAGCGCGGCATCGTTGTGATGAACACACCCTACGGCAACTCGATCACCGCCGCCGAGCACACGATCGCTATGCTCTTCGCGCTGTGCCGGCAGATCCCGGCTGCCGACCGCTCGACCCAAGCCGGCAAGTGGGAGAAGTCGCGCTTCATGGGGGTCGAACTAAGCGGCAAGACGCTCGGCGTCATCGGCTGCGGCAATGTCGGGGCCGCCGTTGCCGAGCGCGCCCTCGGGCTGCGCATGAAGGTGATCGCCTACGACCCATTCCTGTCAAGCGAGCGCGCCCGCGATCTCGGCGTCGAGAAGCTGCCGCTCGACGCGCTCTTCGCGCGCGCCGATTTCATCACCTTGCACACGCCCCTGACCGAGGCGACCCGCAACCTGATCGACGCCCGTGCGCTTGCCGCCATGAAATCCGGGGTGCGCCTCGTCAATTGCGCGCGCGGCGGTCTCGTTGTCGAGGCGGACCTTGCCGCCGCCCTCGACAGCGGCCATGTCGCCGGTGCCGCGATCGACGTCTTCGCAAAGGAACCGGCGGTCGAGTGCCCGCTCTTCGGGCGCGACAATGTCGTCGCCACCCCGCACCTCGGCGCCTCGACCAGTGAGGCGCAGGAGAACGTCGCCCTGCAGATTGCCGAGCAGATCGCCGATTTCTTGCTGACGGGCGCGGTCTCGAACGCGGTCAACATGCCGTCGCTCAGCGCCGAGGAAGCCCAGCGGCTCAGCCCCTACATGAAGCTCGCCGAGCAGCTCGGCAGCTTCGCCGGACAGCTGACCGAGACCGGGATCAAATCGGTCGCGGTCGAATACCAAGGGGCGATCGCCGAGCTCAACGTCAAGCCGTTGACCGCGATCGCGCTGACCGGGCTGCTCTTACCCCAGCTCGCTTCGGTCAACATGGTCAACGCGCCGGTCATTTGCCGCGAACGCGACATCCGGGTCAGCGAGACGCGGCGTGTCGAGCCGGTCGACTACCAGACCTTGATCCGGGTCGTGGTCGAGACCGAGCGCCGCTGCCGAGAGGTCGCGGGCACGCTCTTCGGTGGCGACAAGCCGCGCCTGGTCTCGGTGGAAGGCATCGCGCTCGAGGCCGAGTTGGGCCGCAACGTTTTGTTTGTGCGCAACTCCGACAAGCCGGGATTCATCGGCGCGCTCGGCAATGCGCTCGGCGCGGCGGCGGTGAACATCGCGACCTTTCATCTCGGTCGCACCGCTCCGGGCGGCGAGGCGATCGCACTCGTCGAGGTCGACCAGGCTGTGACCCCGCCGATCCTCGACAGGGTTCGTGCTCTGCCTAACGTTATCCAGGTCAAAGCGTTGCGCTTCTAGTCGAAGCGCAGCTCCGCTAGGCTATTTGGGTTATGAGTGACACACCCCATCCGGCTCTGCTCCCTACCGGCATTCACGATCTGTTACCGCCCGAGGCCGAAGCCGAGGCGGCGGCCGTCTCGAAACTGATGGCAACATTGGCAGCGCACGGCTATGAGCGCGTCGAGCCGCCGCTGGTAGAGTTCGAGGAGACGTTGTTCTCGGGGGCCGGGGCGGCGATGGCGACCGCGACCTTCCGCATGATGGATCCGATCTCCCACCGCATGATCGGCGTCCGCGCCGATATGACCCCGCAGATCGCGCGGATCGCGGCAACCCGGCTCGGCAACGCGCCACGACCGCTACGGCTCAGCTATGCCGGTCAGGTGCTGCTGGTCAAGGGCTCCGAGATCCGACCCGAGCGGCAGATCGGCCAGGTCGGCGGCGAGCTGATCGGTGCGGAAGGCCCGGCTGCCGATATCGAGGCGATAGCAGTAGCCGGCGAGGCACTTGCCATGCTCGGCGTCTGTCACCTCTCGGTCGATATCACATTGCCGAGACTGGTGCCGGCCATCGCCGAGGCATACGGCATCGACGGCGCGCGAGCCGCGGCGTTGCGCGCGGCACTTGACCACAAGGACGCTGCTGCCGTCGCTGCAGTCGCGGGGGCGGCTGGGGAGCTCCTGGAGCCGCTGCTTGCCGCTGCCGGTCCGGCGGCGACGACCCTCGCCGCCCTCGATCGCCTGGTTCTGCCGGATCGGGCGCGCGCCGAGAGGATCCGGCTGGGCGCCGTCCTCGACGGGCTTGCGACTGCTGCTCCGGAGCTCAAAGTTACAGTTGATCCTGTCGAGAACCGCGGTTTCGAGTACCATACGGGGATCAGTTTTACCCTCTTTGCCGGCGGTCCTGCCGCCGACGGCCCACCCGGTGAGCTCGGCCGCGGCGGCCGATACGATGCAGGCGATCCAGCCGCAGCGGAGCCGGCGACAGGCTTCACTCTTTATACCGATACGATCCTTCGGGTGTTGCCGGAGGCAAACGCGCCGCGCCGCGTATTGCTGCCGCTTGGCTCCGATCGCGCTCGGGCCGGTGTCCTGCGCACCACCGGCTGGGTCACGGTCGCGGCGCTCGACCCGGCAAGTGATTGGCGGGCCGAGGCACGCCGCCTCGGCTGCGGCCATGTCCTTGAAGGCGGGGCGCCGGTGGCGGTCGGCTGAGGGAGGTCCGATATGGGCAATGTCGCAGTCGTGGGCGCTCAATGGGGCGACGAGGGCAAGGGCAAGATCGTCGATTGGTTGTCGGAGCGCGCGGATGTCGTAGTTCGCTTTCAAGGCGGCGCTAATGCCGGCCACACGCTCGTCGTCGGCAATGTCGAATACAAGCTGAGCCTGTTGCCGTCGGGCGTGGTGCGCCCCGGCAAGCTGTCCATCATCGGCAACGGCGTCGTCATCGATCCCTGGGCGCTGATCGCCGAGATCGATGTGATGCGTGGGAAGGGGCTGACGATTTCGCCCGATACGTTGCGGCTGGCCGACAACGCCGCGTTGATCCTGCCTTCGCATGGCGCGGTCGAGCGCGCCCGCGAGGAACGGCGCGGCGACAAGAAGCTCGGCACCACCGGGCGCGGCATCGGCCCGGCCTATGAGGACAAGGTTGGGCGGCGCGCGGTGCGGGTGTGCGACCTGGCCGACCCGCCCGCGCTCGAGGACCGGGTGGACGATCTCCTGCTGCATCATAACGCGCTATTGCGCGGGCTCGACGCGCCGGAATTCGATCGCGGCGAGCTGCTCGCCCGGCTGCGCGAGATCGCGCCCCAAGTGCTGCCCTATGCCGCGCCAGTGTGGCGGCTGCTCGCCGAGTCGCGCCGCGCCGGCCGCCGCATCCTGTTCGAGGGGGCGCAGGGCGCGATGCTCGATGTCGATCACGGCACCTATCCCTACGTCACCTCGTCGAACACGGTGGCCGGCCAGGCCGCGGCCGGCTCGGGGATCGCGCCCTCGGCGATCGGCTTCGTCCTCGGTATCACGAAGGCCTATACGACGCGAGTCGGCGCCGGCCCGTTTCCGACCGAGTTGACCGATGCGGTCGGTCAGACCCTCGGCGAGCGCGGCCGCGAGTTCGGCACGGTGACCGGACGGCCGCGGCGCTGCGGCTGGTTTGACGCGGTCGCAGTTCGGCAAGCGGTCAAGGCGGCCGGCATCGACGGGATAGCGCTAACCAAGCTCGACGTGCTCGACGGGTTCGAGGAAGTCAAATTCTGCACCGCTTACCGTTGCGACGCCGAAACTTATGACTACGTCCCGGCGGGGATGACAGCCCAGGCGACCCTCCGGCCGGTCTATGAAACTGCCGAAGGATGGCGTGAGAGCACGCGCGGCGCGCGCTCGTGGGCCGATCTGCCGGCGACCGCAATCAAATACATCGTCCGGCTGGAGGAGCTGATCGGCGCGCCGGTGACGATGCTCTCCACAAGCCCCGAGCGCGAGGATACGGTATTGGTGCGCGACCCCTTCGCCGATTAGCGGACGCCCCGGGCCTGGGGGGCGGCGGCAGTCTTACCGAGCCTGGAGTGCTCGCCGATATATCCATCGACGTGGCCGGCAATCGTGTCGAGACGGTCGGCGAAGTAATGATCGGCGCCCGCGATCTTGCGGAAATCAATCTTGATGTCACGCTGATGCGCCAGCTTCGTGACCAGCCGCTGCACCGACTCCACCGGCACCACGGTATCCTGATCGCCTTGCAGAACCAAGCCCGATGACGGGCAGGGCGCGAGAAAGGTGAAATCATAGATGTTTGCAGGCGGCGATACGGCGATGAAGCTCTCGATCTCCGGCCTTCTCATCAGCAGTTGCATGCCGATCCAGGCGCCGAACGAGAAGCCGGCGATCCAGCAAAATTGCGCATTCGCGTTGTAGGTCTGCAGCCAGTCCAGCGCCGAGGCGGCGTCGGACAGCTCGCCCTCGCCTCGGTCGAAGCTGCCCTGGCTGCGCCCGACTCCCCGAAAATTGAAGCGCAAGGTCGAGAACCCGCGGCGGACAAAGCATTGGTACAAGGTGTAGACCACCTTGTTGTGCATCGTGCCGCCATGCTGAGGATGAGGATGGAGGACGAGCGCCATCGGGGCCGCCGGCGTGCGCGCGTGATGGTAGCGCCCTTCGATCCGGCCCTCCGGGCCATTGATGATCACATCAGGCATGATCGATCGAGCTCAAATCCCCCAGCTGAATTGTCGGAGACTGGTAGGCCACAGAACCATAGGTTCCTCGCAATTCTTGATCATTTTCGTCGGACAATTATATATTTGCTCTCGCCGCCGATGCGGCGCGGTCACACAGCGCAGCATCAAAGGCAAGCATAACATAGTGACAGCGATGCTCTTTAAAAACCTGCGCGACGAAATCGACGCCACCCTCGCCCGCGATCCCGCCGCCCGCTCGCGCCTCGAAGTCGTGCTGTGCTATCCCGGCTTTCACGCGCTCCTATTCCATAGACTCGCTCATTGGCTATGGCAGCATCGGTGGCTGCTCGCCGGGCGTTTGGTGTCGCATATCGGACGGATGATGACAGGCATCGAGATCCATCCCGGTGCGAGCATCGGCAAGCGCCTGTTCATTGATCACGGGATGGGGGTCGTGATCGGGGAGACCGCCGAGATCGGTGACGACTGCACACTCTATCATGACGTGACCTTGGGCGGCCGGGCCCCGAGGCGCGGTGAACTCGGCCAGAAGCGACACCCGACCCTTGGAAGCGGCGTTATCGTCGGTTCCGGCGCACAAATCCTCGGCCCGTTCCACGTCGGCGACCGCGCCCGGATCGCACCGCAGGCCGTTGTCCTGTCGGAAGTGCCCGACGGGGTGACGATGGTCGGCCTACCTGCCCGCCCGGTCGCCAAGCGCAACGCGGAAACGCAATCCGAGACGGTGTTCCAGGCTTACGGCATTCCCGGCGAGAACATCCCCGATCCGATCGCCCGCGCGCTAAACGGTTTGCTCGACGAGGTGACGAGCCTCAGGGCGCGTCTGACCGAGCTCGAGAATGACGCCATAGCGAGCTCCAGCACCGGCGGGCCGCCGCCGGATGTTCAACGCGGCAACGGGGCCGGCGACAAGGAGAGCGTGGCCTGAGGATCCAACGATGCGGCTGAGTACCAAAGGGCGTTACGCGGTCATGGCGATGGTCGATCTCGCGCAACAGGGTATGGGCGAGCCGACCTCGCTTGCTGAGATCGCCGAGCGCCAGGAAATCTCGCTATCCTACCTAGAGCAGCTGTTTGCCATGCTGCGCAAGGCCGGACTCGTGAAGAGCGTGCGTGGCCCGGGTGGCGGATATCTTCTAGCCCATGATCGCGGCGAAACTCGCATCGCCGACATCATTCTCGCCGTCGACGAGCCAATCCGCGCGACACGCTGCCCTCCGGGCTCGGCGACCGGCTGCCGCAGCGATCGGACACGGTGCCTGACCCACGATCTGTGGGAGGAACTTGGCAACCAGATCCATCTCTATCTCAGTTCGGTTTCTCTGGCGGACGTCTGCGAGCGTCGCGTGCTCGGGACCAGCGGCCGGATCCATTGCGAGCGAGTTGGCACCACAGCTACAGGTGCCAGATGAGCGGCGATGCCCGCGGATGCTCTGGCAGGAAGGTCCAAAGTCAGACCTATCTTGACTGGAATGCGACCGCACCATTGCGACCCGAAGCTGCGGCGGCGATCTCGTCAGCACTTTCTCATTGCGGCAATCCGTCCTCTGTCCACCGTTGGGGCCGCGCGGCGCGGCAGGCGATAGAGCGTGCCCGGCAATCGATTGGGGCTCTGCTCCACATCCGCCCCGAAGGGATCATCTTTGTCAGCGGGGGCACAGAAGCGAACCATCTTGCGCTCTTGGGGACGGGGCGCGATCGCATACTCGTCTCTGCGGTCGAGCACGATTCGGTTCTTTGTGCGGTTCCCGAGGCGGAACGGATACCAGTCGACCGCGACGGGATCGTCGAGCTCGACGTGCTGGACCGCCTTCTGGCCGGCGATCCACGGCCGGCTCTTGTCTCGGTCATGCTGGCGAATAACGAGACGGGGGTTATCCAGCCGGTCGCGGAAATCGCTAGGATTGCACGAGGACACGATGCGCTGTTCCATTGCGATGCCGCACAGGCCGCCGGGAGGATCACTCTCGACGCTTCGGCGATCGGCGTCGATCTGCTCAGCTTATCCGCGCACAAACTTGGCGGCCCGCCTGGCGTCGGCGCACTGGTTGTGGCCGGCGGGCTGGAGTTGACGCCATTGGTGCGCGGCGGCGGCCAGGAAAGCGGGCGCCGTGCCGGCACCGAAAACCTGCCGGGGATTTCCGGTTTTGCCGGCGCGGCGGGGGCCGCGGCGGCGCAAATTGCGGTTTACGACCGCATCCGCGGGCTGCGCGACGGTTTGGAGGCGGGTATTGCCGCCATAGCACCCGACGCGGTGATTATCGGCGCCGCGGTATCGCGGTTGCCCAACACCGCGGCGGTTGCGATGCCGGGTCTCTCCGCCGAGACTCAAGTCATCGCCCTCGATCTCGACGGCGTCATGGTCAGCGCCGGAGCCGCCTGCTCCTCGGGCAAGGTCGGCCCGAGCCATGTGCTCCAGGCGATGGGAGTTGGACCCGAACTCGTCAGTTCGACGATCCGCGTCAGCCTCGGCTGGACCTCGTCCGAGACTGATGTCGCCCATTTCCTCGAAGCCTGGGCAGCACTCTATCGCCGCTGCCGTGGTCGAGCGCCGAGAGCGCGCGCCGCGTGACCGCGACCGCCGCAGCCCCGCTCTCAGGTCGGGAATCGGCTCGGCCCAACGATATGCCGATCTATCTCGACAATCAGTCCTCGACCCGGCTCGACCCCCGCGTGCTCGATGCGATGCTGCCCTATTTCACCGAGCAATTCGGCAATCCGCACAGCGCGAGCCACGCGTATGGCCACGTCGCCGCCGAGGCGATCGAGCGCGCGCGCGGCGAGGTCGCAGCGCTGATCGGTGCCGATCCGCGTGAGGTGATCTTTACGTCGGGGGCGACCGAGGCGAATAATCTGGCGATCAAGGGTGCAGCGCATTTCGTCCGCGACCATCCGCGCGGCGCTCTGCCCCGCGATCACATCGTGACCCTGACGACCGAGCACAAATGCGTGCTCGAGAGCTGCCGTCGGCTTGAGCATGAAGGCTTCCGGATCACCTATCTTCCGGTCGAAGCGAACGGTCTGGTCTCGCTCGAGGCACTCACGGTGGCACTCACCGAGCGGACGCTGCTGGTCTCGGTCATGGCCGCGCACAATGAGATCGGTGTCATCCAGCCGCTCGCAGAGATCGGCGAGCTGTGCCGCTCCAAGGGGGTACTGCTTCACACCGATGCCGCTCAGGCGGTCGGCAAGATCGCGCTCGACGTCGAGGCCATGCACATCGATCTGATGTCGATTTCGGGCCACAAGGTTTATGGCCCAAAGGGCATCGGCGCACTCTATGTTCGGAGACGGCCGCGAGTGCGCCTGCTGCCGCTGTTCGATGGCGGCGGCCAGGAGCGCGACCTGCGCTCGGGAACCCTGCCCACGCCGCTCTGCGTCGGCCTCGGTCGTGCCGCCGCGATCGCCGCGGCGGAGATGACGGAGGAAGCAGGACGGTTGCGGCGGCTCCGCGAGCGGCTGGAGACCGGTCTCGCCCGCCGTGTCTCCGGGCTGCGCCTCAACGGCGATCCCGAGTGCCGCCTGCCGGGTAGCCTCAATTTTTGCTTCCCGGGGATCCCGGCGATGAAGCTGATCGAGGCCTGCCCGGGAATGGCGATCTCGACCGGGTCGGCCTGCACATCGGCGAGCGTGGAGCCCTCTTACGTGCTGCGCGCACTCGGACTGTCGGACGCCGACGCCAATACTGGAATACGCATCGGTCTCGGCCGGTTTACGACCCCGGCGGAGGTCGATTTCGCCGTCGATGCGCTGGCCGCGGCCGCAAGCCGCCTTGCGGCGGAAACCGGGATGGCGGGAGAGGGACGCAAACCCATATAGAAACTGACATTGCGGCTGGCGTCGATGGTATCGGACCGACCTTTTGGAGAACGAACGGATGTTGGCGAGAAAGCAGGCTTTGTCGGTGACGGACGCCGCGGCGCAGCGCATCCAGGCGCTGCTGGCCAAGCGCGGCAAGCCGTCGGTCGGCGTGCGGGTCGGTGTGCGCTCACGCGGGTGCTCAGGGCTCAGCTACACGCTCGAATACGCCGACGAGAAGGGCAAATTCGACGAGGTCGTCGAAGACAAGGGGGTGACGATTTTGGTGGATCCGAAAGCGGTGATGTTCATCCTGGGGACCGAAATGGATTACGTCGAGGAAAAGCTGCAGAACGGCTTCACTTTCCGCAATCCGAACGAGAAGGGGCGCTGCGGCTGCGGTGAATCCTTCCACGTGTAGCAAGGCTCTGGCGAGCCCTTGCGGCAACCTCGCGTGAAGCTGTTCCAGATCGAGGAGCCGGACGGCGGGCCGGTGGATCCCCGAGCGTCGGGCGCCGCAATCGGGATTGACGCGGGCGGCATTCGCGCCGAGGTCGCGTTCTCAGTCGGCGGGAATGCGCTCGTTCTTGACGATCGCGAAGGGTTTGAGCAGGTGCTGCCGGTACCGGTGAACTCGATCGGAACGGCGGCGTGGCACGAGCTCTTCGAAGGCGCGCGCATGCGCGCCGAGGGGGCGCTGGCGCGTCCGGTGACGGATGCGGTGATCGTGCTCGCCGCGACGCCGGATGGCCAGAGCGCGGCGTCTATTCTGGAGGCGGCAGAACGCGCGGGGCTGAGCGTGCTGCGTCTCGTCGGCAGGCCTGAATTGCCGGCCGGTCCGTCTCCGGCACTCGCCGCGGCAATGCTCGCCGAGGACTTGGCGCCGCCGTCGCAGCTTGATGCGCCGGACCCCGATTGATGCCGAAGATGACCTTTATCGAACGTGACGGGACCAGACGGGAGGTCGACGCGCCGCTCGGCGCCTCAGTTCTCCAAGTCGCACGACGCCACGGCATCGACATCGAAGGCGCATGTGAGGGCTCGCTCGCCTGCTCGACCTGTCACGTGATCGTCGATACGGAATGGTACGACCTATTGAAGGAGGCGAGCGAGGATGAGGACGATATGCTCGATCTCGCCTTCAATCTGACCCAGACCTCGCGGCTCGGTTGTCAAATCATCATTACCGAGGAGCTGGACGGCTTGACGGTGCGACTGCCCGCGGCCACTCGAAACCTACTTCTCGGCTGACCCGGACCAGCAGGTGACCGGTGAACCGGCACTTTTCCCGCGTTTGGTCCGGGCGTCGGACGACGATTGGCGCGCGTACGTCAGCCACGAATTCGTGGTGAAGCTCGCCGCTGGCACGCTTCCGGAGCCGTGCTTTCGGCGCTACTTGGTCCAGGATTATCTGTTTCTAATCCATTTTGCGCGTGCTTGGGGGCTGGCGATCTACAAATCGGACACGCTGAGCGAGATGCGCCGGGCGCAGGGGCTGGTCGCGGCGACGCTCGATGTCGAGATCGGGCTACACATCGAATATTGCCGCGGCTGGGGCCTATCGGAAGCGGCAATGGCCGCCGAACTCGAGGCGTCGGCGACGATTGCCTATACCCGCTTCGTGCTTGACCGCGGTGTCGCAGGCGACCGGCTCGACCTCGAAGTGGCGCTCGCCCCCTGTATCGTCGGCTATGCGGTAATCGCCGCGAAGCGGATGGCTGATCCGGCAACGCGGCTCGACCAGAATCGCTACCGCGAATGGCTCGAGATGTACGCGGGAGCCGAATACCAGACACTCGCCCGCGAGGCTGAAGCCGCACTCGACGAGCAGTTCATCCGACGCGGCGGAGAGGGGCGCTTCGCCTCTCTTGCGGCCAATTTCTCCCTGGCGGCTCGGCTCGAGGCCGAGTTTTGGCAAATGGGGCTGGAGGCACGCCGGTGACCACGGTGGATCTAGACCTCGCCGGCAATCCAGCCGACCATCGCGTCGTCGTCGCGATGTCCGGGGGGGTCGATTCCTCGGTAACCGCGGCCCTCCTCGTCGAGCGCGGCTTCGAGGTCGTCGGCATCTCGCTGCAGCTTTACGACCATGGTGCGGCGACCGGGCGCAAGGGCGCGTGCTGCGCCGGGCGGGACATCGCTGATGCGAGGCGGGTCGCCGAGCACCTGGGCATTGCGCATTACGTTCTCGATTACGAGAGCCGGTTCAAGCGGGAAGTCATCGACGATTTCGCCGCTAGCTATCGCCGCGGCGAGACGCCGATCCCCTGCATCCGCTGCAATCAGCGGATCAAATTTCGCGACCTTCTGGCCACGGCACGCGATCTCGGCGCCTCGGCACTCGCCACCGGACATTATGTGCGCCGCATCTTGGGCCCTGATGGACCCGAGCTGCATAAGGCTCGTGAAGCGGCACGAGACCAGAGTTATTTCCTCTTCGCGACGACGTGCGCCGAGCTCGACTATCTGCGCTTCCCGCTCGGCGGGTTTGCGAAGACGGAAATTCGCGAGCTGGCGCGGCGTTTCGGCCTTGCCGTCGCTGACAAGCCGGACAGCCAGGATATCTGCTTTGTTCCACAGGGATCTTATGTCGATCTCGTCGAACGCTTACAGCCGGAGGCCGGCGAGCCCGGCGACATCGTCGACCTCAACGGTCGGATGATTGGCCGCCATCGCGGCATCGGACGCTTCACGGTCGGCCAAAGAAAGGGGCTCGGGATCGCCGCCGAGGAACCCCTTCACGTTTTGCGTCTCGACCCCGAGGAGCGGCGCGTGGTGGTCGGCCCGCGCTCGGCGCTCGGCGTGACCCGGCTTTCCCTCGGCGAGGTCAACTGGCTTTGTCCGCACGCGTCGTCCGCCATCGCGGTCACGGCAAAGCTGCGCTCGACGCAGCCGCCGGTGGCCGCGATGCTGTTCCCTGGCGCGTCGGCCGACGAGGCGGAACTCGTGCTCGCCACTCCGGCAGAGGCGGTGGCGCCCGGGCAAGCCGCGGTACTTTATGAATGCGAGCGAGTGCTCGCGGGCGGCTGGATCCGGCGGCCCGCCGCTTGACCCGCATCCGTCCATCTCCTATATGCGAGCCCCTCGCGGCGGGATAGCTCAGCTGGTTAGAGCAGGGGAATCATAATCCCAAGGTCGGGGGTTCAAATCCCTCTCCCGCTACCAACCCTGATCAATGACCTTTGGTGGTGTCAAAGTCGGGGCTGGTGGTGTCAAACTCGGGGCTGGTGGTCTCAAACTCGGGGCCGCCGGTGAGGTCGAAGCGGCCTTCTTGCGTGTCGCCGAGTGCGACCGGGCTTGTTGCGGCCGGCGGGCGGCCGGGGCCGGTGCCCCGGTGTCGTGGGGTGACGGTAGCACCCCGCTTGATTCCGGTTGCGCGCCGAGCGCGAGCGTCGGAACGTCGACGCTCAACTCCTCCGTGGCCAAATCCATACTCGGCAACGATGCCTCCGGCAGGGGGAGCCGGTTGACTTGGTAGGTCGGAGAGGGCGCGGCATCCGCGGCTGCGCTCGTCGCGGCGACTACGGTGACGATTCGGTCCCCGGAAGCCGCACCCGTGGCTGATCGTGGTAACAGATCTGCCGAGAGGGGCAGGCATACGATGCCCATGATGACCGCGGATTCGACCAAGGTCACCGCGAGCCACAGAATCTCCCCGACAGGGTTCCGCCGGATTGCTTTGACCGTAGCGGAGGCTGTGATGGCCATCATTCACCCCTGGCACGCGTTAACCCCGACAGCAAACGACGGCGAACATATTTGGTTGCCGCGGCAAGCGGTGCCGGCGGTTGTGGGAAAAGTCGGTCCGCCTGTTTAATCTGATCTTCGGCACAGGAGTAGATCGCACAGCCGATATCTGATGGGGCTTTCCGATCTTGCAGCTTGTGGTTGTCCGTCATATGACCGCCATGCGACGGCCCGTTGCTCCTGCAGCGGGTCTGCAGCGGGAGCTCCTCTTCTGGTTGAAATGTTCAATGCCATCAGACCACCCTCGGCGACGCCGCCCCGCGCACCGGCTCCGGCAGGCTCTCCCTGCCTTGTCAATCATATGCGCCCTCGCATTTGGGTAGCGGCGGCCGCGCTGGTAGGGGTCCTTTCATTTTTTCCGGTTTGTGGAGCCGGGCCTAGGCAACCCGCGGCCCCCGATCAGACCGGCGTTGTGCTGGAATCTTTGCCGGACTTCTCCGATCGGCTCGTTCCGATTTACGCCTCAGACCGCTATGCCGGTTGTAAATATGCAACAACCGACATGGATGCGAACGGGGTGAGGATCGTCAACTACGGGGGAACGATTGGTATCCAACATAATCCGGTGACGATCGCGCAAACCGCGCTCAGCTGCTTTCGCAGTCAGCAGCGCAGCGGAAACCCGGTGGAACGGAGGATCTATCTCAATCAAATCAATTGGTTAATGAATAATTATAGCCAACCGGGTGCCGACCTTGCGGCTTACGAATATCATTTCCCGTGGTCGTACGGTCTGGAGCCGGGATGGCGTTCCGGTCTGGCACAAGGCCAAGCGATATCGGCATTGATCCGATACCATTACGACACCGGCGATCGCTCGGTTTTGAAGCTGATCCGCGCACTGGAGCGGCTGATGATGCTGCCTGAATTGCAGGGCGGTCTCGGAGTTACGACCAGCGACGGCGGCATCTGGATCGAGGAATATCCTTCAGACCCGCCCTCGTTGGTGCTGAACGGCTGCATTTCTGCCGTGTTCGGCCTTTATGAATATACCAAATTGTTCCCGGACAACACGATGGCTCGGGATCAGCTGTCAGCCGCCATCAACAGCATTAAGACGTCGCTGCATCATTATGATTCCGGGGATTGGACATACCTTGATCTCCGGGCACCCCCTTATCCAAAATCCAACGATGGTTACGCGTTGGGTTATGTCTATCAGCTGAAGACCTTGTGGGAACTGACCAAGGACCCATTGTTCCTGGCCGTCGGCTTACGATGGGCATCGTTTTATTCGAGTACTCATGTCAGTCCTCAAGGAAATATGGTCTCCGATCAAAACAGAGGTTACCATTTACTCCCGGGACTGACGGCAGCTGTACCGAATAATGTCTTAGCCGGCAACTATACTATCGCATCATCTACGCCGATGATACAAGATTTTGGGATTGACGAGCTGTTTGACAAAGAGGAAGCAACCTATCTAGCTCCAGCGGAAGACGGGCCAACGGAAATCGTTCTAAAATTGCAACATCCCGACAAAGTAAATGCACTTGCATTTACTTTGTATAATGTCGACCTGTATCCGGAGAAGCTGCGCCTCTTCCTCAAGGAGCGAGACAAAGATGATTTTACCGAGGTGACCTATCAGAAGGTTCGGTCACGACGAGTTATTTCTTATTATTTTGAACCAATGATCGTGACGGAGATCCGGTTGATTGTCGACAAGGCGGCCGGGCAGAACCGCTTGGTGGTCAGCGAAATGTCGTTGGGTTTTTTGGACTGGAACCATCGGACCCTGCCAATCTATGGCAGCTTCCAAAGCGGGGCGTTCAAGATCGACGGACGCAAGTTCGGCGTCAGGGTCAACGCATCTCCAGAAAGTGCCGGCAAAATATTCGCCATCTATCGTTTCGCTCCCAACCTTGCCGCGTTGGCGTCCGCGCCTTGGGCGTGGGACTATCTAAATCCGCTGGCGGATGACAAACGGCCGACCGTTGGTAAGTACTACCAGTTTCGGGTTCTTTGTGACCAAGCAACGGCGTTAAAAGGCTTCAAAGACTTCAGCGTGGTGTCAGACAACACACCCCAAGATCCGATACGAGACGGACAAGACCAGCCGGTCGCTACGCGCTGACGGCCCGCTGCTGATTTCCCGGTTCGCGCAGGCTCATTCGGCTCGGAGCAACCACGACAAGAAATGGCAAGGCTCTGCCGCCGGCGAGCGCGGATAGCCGCTCAACGCATCCTCCGCGCGCCCCGGCCGGCCTTGGAGCCTTTCTCGCCCGCTATTGGCCGGCGCGCACGACCGGATTGCTCAAGGTCCCGATCCCGGTGATCTCAATATCGATCGTGTCGCCGTGCTTCACGTTTTCCGGCGCGCCCTCGGTGCCCATCCAGACAACGTCGCCGGGGTAAAGGGTCAGGTATTGCGACATCCGGCTGATAAAGGTGGCCGGGCCAAACAGCATATGATCGGTCTTGAAGCGAATCTTCTCGTCACCGTTGACGCGGATGATCGTCTGCGCCGCGCCGAGGTTAAACTCGGTTTCGATCCACGGCCCCATCGGCTTGAAGGTGTCGGTGTTCTTGGCGCGCCACAAGGTGCGGTCGGCCGCTTGCCAGGTGCGCTCGCTCATGTCGTTGCCGATCGTCCACCCGAGGACGCAGCCGAGTGCCTCGGCCTCTGACAAATTCTTGGCCTTGCGTCCGATCACCGCGACGAGTTCGCCCTCGTACTGCACGCGCTCGGTCGCATCGGCCGGAACAACGATTGCCTCGCCGTGCGCCACCAGCGCGTTGTTGGCGCGATAGCCGATATCGGCGGCTTTTGGCAGGTTCGGCTCCTGGCCGCGCTTGCGCGCCGCCTCGATCACGTGCTCGGCATAATTGAGCCCGGCGCAATAAAAGGTCCGCGGCTCGACGGGCACCAACAGTTTGAGCCCCGAAAGGGGCTGACGGATCGCTGTCCGCTCGTACCCGGCGAAGGGATCGCCCTTCACCTCGGTGACCGTGTCGCCCTCGACGATCCCGTAAACGGGATGCGTATTAGTCTCGTATCGTACCCAGCGCATCTCCCGGCTCCTCTGACCTTGTAGCCTGCGCTATGTTAACCTCCCGCCGAGACGTGCGCCACCGCCTAGCAGATCTGCCAAACCGTGCAGAGCGGACCCATCGTGCATTGCGAAAATCATGACCAACAAATTGCCCAATTCATATCGCTACATTCACCGCGGTGCAGGCGCAAGCGGGGCCGCTCGACAAGAGAGGTCCGGCCGAGGCCCGTCGCTCGCCGGCCTGGACGGGCTGTTCAACCTAAAGGCAAGATTTTGCTGCTGATTCGCGTTAGAACCGACAACCGCCCTTTTGCTCATTCAACTGCAAGTCAGGCAATTCGAAGTCGGTCATCTCGCCGCCGCGGTCAGCAGCATCACGATTTCGCCGACCTGCTGGAGGGCGCCGAGCACGTCGCCGGTATAACCGCCGATCCGGCGCTGTGCTGTTACTCCCAAGCCAAACAGCGCCGAGCCGGTCAGACCGATCGCGAGCGCACCGCGCCCGGGGCCGAGGGCTGCCAAAGTTATCACTATGCCGATGACGAGAGCCGCGATTGCTGGCGTCAGCCGCGGCCTTCCCGCCGTGACGCCCAGACCCTCGGCCCGCGCGGGTGCCAAGATCCGCATCGCCAGCGGCAATGCAGCGCGCGAGGCGGCATGAGCCGCGACCAGCGCAAGCCCCGCCTGGATCGCCTCGCCGATCGCGGCGAGCGCTGCCGCGCGCAACAGCAAGCTCAAGACAATCGCCAGCACCCCAAAGGTTCCGTGGCGGCTGTCGCGCATGATCGCGAGCCTCTGTTCGCTATCACAGCCTCCGATGAACCCGTCGGCAGTGTCGGCGAGACCGTCTTCGTGCAAGGCTCCGGTCAAGGCGAGACCGGCGAGCACCGCCAAGAGCGCCGCCGGCCAATCCCCAAGGCGGAGCAGCTGGGCCAGCAGAAACGTGAGTGCGGAGACCGCGCCGATCCCAGCCCCGACCAGCGGAAAGGCCCAGGCGGCATCGGCCAGCAATCGGGCGTGGCCGCCCGGCCGTGGGGCCGGAATCCTGGTGAAAAAGGCGGCCGCGGCCGCGAAGTCGGCGAACAATCTGGTAGGATTCATGGCCTTGACGGTAACCCTCGCGACCCGACAACAGAAGGACATGCCATGGCTGACCCGGTTGCCGATCTGGATGAGATCCGCGCGCTGTTGGCCCATTTGCCGGGCCCCGATCTCGAAGCCGGTACCGCCGCGACATTGCGCCAAACACAGCTGACCAAGCCCGCCGGTTCGCTCGGCCGACTAGACGCGCTGGCGATCTGGCTTGCAACTTGGCAGGCGCGGCACCCACCGCGGCTCGACCAGCCGCGAACCCTGGTCTTCGCCGGCAATCACGGCGTCGCTGACCGCGGCGTCTCGGCCTACCCCGCTGCGGTCACCGCGCAGATGGTGCAGAACTTCATCGCCGGAGGGGCGGCGGTCAACCAACTCTGCCGCGTCGTCGATGCCGGTCTCAAGGTCTACGAGATGAACCTCGACACGCCGACCGGAGACATCGTCGTCGAGCCGGCGATGAGCGAGACGGAATGCGCCAAGGCGATGGCCTACGGAATGATGACGGTCGAACCTGGAATAGACGCCCTGGCGCTGGGCGAGATGGGCATCGGCAATACCACCTCGGCGGCGGCGCTTTGCGCCGGGCTCTTCGGCGGCGACACGAAGCTGTGGACCGGCCCCGGCACAGGGGTCGCCGGAGACGCTCTAGAGAACAAGCAGCGTGCGGTCGAGGAAGCCGTCGCACGGCATCGCCAACCGGCCCGCGATCCGTTCGATATGCTGCGCCGCCTGGGCGGGCTCGAGCTCGCTGCAATTGCCGGAGCGGTGATGGCGGCGCGGCTCGGCCGGGTCCCGGTCGTGCTCGACGGCTTCGCCTCGACCGCCGCCGCCGCCGTGCTGTACGCTGCCGACCGGCATGCGCTCGACCATTGCGTGGTCGGACACGTCTCGACCGAGCCTGGTCATCGACGGCTGCTGGAGCAGATCGGCCAGCGTCCGCTCCTCGATCTTGGCATGCGGCTAGGCGAAGCTTCAGGGGCGACGCTCGCCTTTGCGGTGCTGAGGTCAGCGGTCGCCTGCCACAATGGCATGGCGACGTTCTCCGAAGCTGGGGTCAGCGGTCCGAGCCGAGCCGGTCCTTCCTCATCACTCGCCCATCTGCAATAACGCGCCGCGACGGCGGGCGTCGTGGAAAGCGAAGAGAAACGCGGCGGCGCCAAGGGTCACGTAGACGACGTCGAGCGCTACCGCTGCGAACAGGTAATCGGTGCGAAAAGTCTCGGAGAACAGGATCGCCCGCATTCCTTCGAACACATAAGTCGACGGCAATGCCCAGGCAGCGTGCTGCAGCCAGCCCGGCAGGACCGAAACCGGATAGTACACCGCGCTGATCGGCGAGATCGTGAAGACGACGGTCCAGGCCAGACCCTCCGCCCCCATTCCCTGGCGCAAGATCAGCCCGCAGATCGCCATGCCCAATGCCCAGCCCATCACCAGGAGCACGGCAAAGAACGCGACAAGCGGCAGCCCCATCGAAAAGATCGAATAGTGATAAAGAGGGATCGCCAGCAGCGCCGCCGGCACGATGCCGAGCAGGACGCGGATCAGACTCATCGACAGCAGCGACAGCACCCATTCATAAGGACGCAGCGGCGTCACAAACAGGTGCCCGAGATTGCGCGCCCACATCTCCTCGAGAAACGACATCGACAGGCCAAGCTGGCCGCGGAACAGCACATCCCACAACATGACCGCGGCGAGCAGCACGCCAAAGGCGCGGAAGACATAGCTGCTGTTGACGTAGAGGAACTGACTCATGAAACCCCAGATCAGCATCTGCAAGGTCGGCCAGTAGGTCAGCTCCAAAGTACGCGGCCATGAACTGCGGAGAAGATAGAGGTAACGGAGCAACATCGCCCAGACCCGGCCTGCCGAAAACCCATTTGAGTTCACGCCGCCGGCTCCAACGCCGCCCGGGATCCTCGGGCGATGTGCAGAAACACCTCCTCGAGATTGGTCCGCCCGTAGCGGTCGATCAGCTCTTCGGGGCTGCCGCGGTCGACGATACGGCCGGCCTTCATCATCATGACCTCCGAGCACAGCCGCTCGACTTCGCCCATATTGTGCGAGGCCATCAGGATCGTCGCACCGGTGCGAGCGCGATAGTCTTCGAGATAGCTGCGCACCCAATCGCCGGTATCCGGGTCGAGCGAGGCTGTGGGCTCGTCGAGCAGCAACAGTTCGGGCTCGTTCAGCAGCGCTTTGGCGAGCGCCACCCGGGTCTTTTGCCCGGCCGACAGCTTGCCGGCCGGACGTTCGAGGAATTCTTCGATCTGCAGATCGTCGGCGAGCCTCTCGATGCGTTCGCCGCGGCTTGGCAGGCCGTAAAGGCGCGCATAGATCAAGAGGTTCTGGCGGACGGTGAGCCGGTGCGGCAGGTCGACAAACGGCGAGGAGAAATTCATCCGCGGCAGTACCCGATAGCGGTGCCGCAACATATCTTCGCCGAGAACCTGCACCTGGCCTGCGGTCGGCAGCAAGAGGCCGAGGAGGATCGAGAGGGTCGTTGTCTTGCCCGCACCATTGCCGCCCAGCAATGCCGCGGTCGCGCCGCGCCTGACGGCAAAGCTGAGCCCGTTTACCGCAACGGTGCCCGAATAGTGCTTGACGAGATTTTCCACCTTAACGGCGAGGTTGAGCATCGCCCCTATATGGAGGATGCCAGCCCGAGCGGCCAGCATCGGGCTGGCGCCGATGCCACCCAACGCCGGATTCTCTGCCAAATGCGACCAGAAAGATCAATCGGTGACCGATTCTAGCCTGATTTCCTCCAGCGAGCCGTCAAGCCCGATCAATCTGCGCACTTTGATACTTATTCGCTGGGTCGCAATTGCGGGACAAGCCTCGGCGCTTCTGATCGTCCGTTACGGTCTCGGCTTCGGCCTTCCTCTTGTTCCAGCGCTCGCCGTCGTCGCCTCTTCGGCTCTTCTCAATCTCATCCTGATCGCACATCGGCAATGGGCCGCCCGGCTCGGCGAACGCGATGCCGCGCTTTACCTCGGCTTTGACATACTTCAGCTCGCTGCCCTGCTTCATTTGACGGGCGGGCTGCAAAATCCATTTGCAATTCTGATCCTCGCCCCGGTAACCGTCGCTGCGACGATCCTGTCGCGGCGGGCGGTAGTCGCGCTCTCGGTCCTCGCCGCCGCGACGATCAGTGTCCTCGCGCTTTGGCATCAGCCATTGCCATGGCGCGCCAACCCCCTGGTGTTTCCTCCCGAACTCGTGCTCGGGATCTGGATCGCTCTGGTGCTCGCGACATTATTCATCGGCGCCTATACCTGGAGCATCGCCCAAGGAGCTCGTCGGCTGCGCGACGCGATGGCGGCCACGCAGCTGGCGCTCGCCCGCGAACAGCGGGTCTCGGCGGTCGGCGCACTGGCGGCTGCGGCTGCGCACGAACTCGGCAGCCCGCTTGCCACGATTGCCGTCATTGCCAAGGAGCTGGCTCGTGAGCTGCCCGAGGACAGCCCGCATGCCGAAGATGCCGCGCTGCTACTGAGCCAATCCGAGCGCTGCCGCAAGATTCTCGCGGAACTCTCCCATCATCCTGAGGAAGACGGCGGATCCCTCTATACGCGGCTCTCGATTTCGGCTTTGGTCGAGGCGGCTGCTGCACCCCACCGCGATCAAGGGGTGCGGCTGATCCTGGCAACCGCCGGCCAGCCCGCCGGGGAAGAGCCCCTCGTCAGACGCAGCCCGGAGATCATGCACGGGCTCAATAACCTCGTTCAAAATGCGGTTCAGTTTGCCGCTCGGGAGGTCAGCATCACCACCTACTGGGATGCGGTCACCGTCACGGTCGAGATCGACGATGACGGGCCGGGGTTTCCGCTCCATTTGCTTGGCCGCCTCGGTGAGCCCTACCTTTCGACGCGCACCGGTGCGGCCAATCACATGGGACTCGGCATCTTCATCGCCCAAAGCCTGCTCGAGCGCAGCGGCGCACGGCTCGCCTTTGACAACCTTGGCGATGGCGGCGCACATGTTGCGGTTTCCTGGAATCGTGCCAATCTGGAAAACGTGGAACGAACCCGTCCATCCACCCCGGCGGTGCCTCGGCGTCGCGCGTGGATCATGAGCCTCGGACGCCGTCAAGGGCAAATGTCATGAGTGAGAGTGACCGATCCAACCGTGTCGGCTCCGCAGAAGGGATTTCAGCCGTCCTGCGCAGTCTGCCCGAATCCGAGCGGACATTGCTGATTGTCGATGACGACGCGCCGCTGTGCCAGCGTCTCGCCCGGGCCATGGACCGCCGCGGCTTCGTCGTAGCCACAGCGGACAGCGTCGGCGCCGGCATCGCCGCGGCGACCGATTACCCTCCGGCCTTTGCCGTGGTCGATATGCGGCTCGGCGACGGCCACGGGTTAGATGTCGTCAGCGCGCTCCAGCGGGCGCGTCCTGGGGCCCGCATTGTGATGCTGACCGGTTACGGCAACATCGCGACCGCGGTTGCAGCGGTGAAGGCCGGAGCGATCGATTATCTGCCGAAGCCCGCCGATGCCGACGCGGTCGAGCGCGCTCTCCTCGCTCAGGAAGACGGTACACCCGAGCCGCCCGAAGACCCGATGTCGGCCGATCGGGTGCGCTGGGAGCACATACAGCGGGTGTTCGAGATGTGCGACCGCAACGTCTCGGAGACGGCACGCCGGCTCAAGATGCACCGCCGCACATTGCAACGCATCCTCTCCAAACACGCGCCGCGGAGCTGAGCCTAGCGTATTTCAGCCGCGGTTTATTGTTCATATCCAGGTTCTCTTCGGCTCGTGAAATCACAAGAACGCTCTACTAGGGAGGTTCGCCCGACCTGCAAGCTCGATTTGCACTGCCCAGGTCCGGGTTCCGGATCACGGCGGCGCACGGCTCAATACGGTCGCCTCGATGTTCGGCACTGCCGATGGGTAAAGCATGCTCAACCGTTGTACATATCTCGTCGTTAACTACGCGCGATTAACAGACACCATCAAAGGTTTGCGACGGCGCGGTGGCCATGCACTGCCGATCGATGCCGGTAGCGCCTGATCCGGATCAGAGCCACGCATAGCGTCGGGGCGCTAAGCGAGGGACGAGCGGGTCGTGGCGCATCACTCCGTTTCCAGCGCCACTTGACGGTCGATTGCATCGGGTGTTTCGATCCCCAAACGGGTTGGAAGAAGGCATCAGGAGGCATCGGACATGACCGAGACGGCGATTTGGAATTTCAAGCAGCTCGCGCATCACGAGCTCGACGGGTTCGGCGGCATCGGCGAGGGCATGTCGATTCAGATCGCCAAGGACGGGCGGCGCATCCTGTGGCTCGCCCATGAGAGCGCGCCGAAAAACTTCACCGCGGTCGATGTCAGCGACCCGCGCGCGCCGAAACTTGTCGCCCGCGCCGACCTGCCGCAATCGCATATGCGTTCGAACTCCCTGGAGACGGTCGGCGACATCATGGCGGTCGCCTATCAAACGACGCGCCCGGGACTGCAGCCCGCCGGCTTTGAGCTGTTCGACATCTCCGTGCCGGAGAACCCGCGGTCGATCACCTTTTTCGACTGCTCCGGTCCGCACTCGCGCGGCGTCCACCAGCTGTGGTTTGCCGACGGGCAATACATCCACATGAGTTCCGGCGCGCCCGATTTCGTGCCGAGCCATCCCAAGGACGACCAGTTCTACCGAATCATCGACGTGAAGAACCCCTCGAAGCCGGTCGAGGTCGGCCGCTGGTGGCTTCCCGGGACCCGCGAGGGCGATAGCGAGCCGCCGCCGGAGCGGCATCCGGAGGCGGCGGACACCGGCTTCCGCCCGCACAACACCAACGTCTATCCCGAGCGGCCGGACCGCGCCTATCTCGGCTATATCGACGGCGGCCTCGTCATCCTCGACATCGCCGACATGGCGCATCCGAAGATGGTGGCGCGCTGGGACTATCACCCTCCCTACTTCGGCTTCACCCACACGGTCGTGCCGTTCTTCGACCGCAATCTGCTGATTGTCAGCGACGAATGCACCCGGACCGAGGGGGCTGATTGGCCAAAGCTCGTCTGGGTGGTCGACGGACGGACCGAAACCAATCCGGTGCCGATATCGACCTGCCCGCTGCCGCCGCTCGACAATTTCATGCGCCGCGGCGCCCGCTACGGCGCCCACAACCTCTATGAGAACCTGCCCAAGCCGAACGCGTGGAAATCCGACCGCATCGTTCTCGCCACCTTCTTTAACGGCGGTCTGCGCGCCTACGACACCTCGAACCCCTACCAGCCGGCCGAGGTCGGGTATTTCGTGCCCGAGCCGCCGGCGCGGGCGCCAAGCGGTGCCATCCAGATCAACGACGTGTTCGTCGACGAGCGGCAGATCGTCTACACGGTCGACCGCCATGTCGGCGGGCTCTACACGCTCGAAATGGAGTTCTGAGACGGGACCCGAGACGCTTTTCGGCGGTAAGGACGCGCCGCTTTTCGGGCGGCGTCAGCGGCGCGCACGGGGGCCACGTCTGCCGGTCGTTGCGGTGACCGGCTTTCTCGGCTCGGGCAAGACGACCCTGATCCGCGCGCTGCTCGGCAAGCCCGAAGGTGCGAACACTGCGGTCGTCGTCAACGAATATGGCGAGATCGGCATCGATCACGCGCTGTTACGGTCAAGCAGCGATGTGACGGTCCTGCTCGGCAATGGCTGCTTGTGCTGCAATGTGCGCAGCGATCTGCAGGAGACTCTGCGCGGGCTCTTCGCCGACCGTGCCCGCGGCGCGGTGCCGAGCTTCGAGCGTGTCGTCATCGAGACTTCGGGGCTCGCCGATCCGGGGCCGGTATTGCAGACCTTCGCCACCGATCGCGCGCTCGGCCGCGAGTTTTACCTGCAGGCGCTGATCTGCGTTGTCGACGCGGTCTCCGGGATCGCCAATCTAGCAGGAATGCCCGAAGCCCGTCGGCAGGCAGCGCTCGCCGACCGCATTGTCGTCAGCAAGAGCGATCTCGCCGATCCGGGGTCGGTCGAGCGGCTTTTTGCATCTATTGCAGCGCTCAGCTCTGCCCCGGCCATATGCGCGCAACGCGGCGAGATCGATCCGTCCTTCCTGCTCGACGAGCCACCTGCGGCGCGAGCCAGCTTCGAGATCGGCGAGGTCGCGCACACGCACGGGCTCAAGAGCTTTTCGCTGGTGTTCGACGAGCCGTTCAGTTGGCCGGGCTTCGAGCAGACGATGGCGGTATTGGCCTCCCTGCGCGGAGCCGATCTCTTACGCGTCAAGGGTCTTGTCGCGCTCGCCGAATGCCGCGGGCCGGTCGTCGTCCACTTCGTCCAGCATGTCGCCCATCCGCCGGTCGAGCTCGAGGACTGGCCGGACGCGGATCGGCGCTCGCGCCTGGTCTTCGTCACCCGCGGGCTCTCGCGTGAGCCTGTGGCACAGCTCTTTGCGGGCGTCGCCAGGATCGCTGCAACCGCCCTGGCATAATGAGGGCGGCAGCGCAGAGAACCGGTGCTAGATCGGAACAGGCCTACGTCCGGTTCGAAATCAGCCGGCCCACGCTTTACGACCTGATGTAACGGCACCAGATTGGGCTCGATGCGAGAGGGGCGTTTACGGAAGAAAGGGAGGCCGATGCCGAGTAGTCAAAGGCGCTGTGCGTGGCGCTCTGTAGTCGTTGCCGGTGCTGTTGCCGCACTCGCCTGCTCGGCCGCATACTCCAAAGAGTCTGGCGCCTACCTAAAGGAGGCAGAACAATATAAAGCGCAAGGAGACCTCAAAGCCGCCGAGATCCAGTTGCGCAACGCCATCCGTGAGGCACCGCAAGATCCCGTTCTACGGGCGCGTCTCGCCGATGTGTATCTGCAGCTCGGCGATGCCCCAGCGGCCGAGCGCGAGGCGCGAGCCGCCCGCGAGCGCAATGGCAAAGAAGTCGATTACCTGCCAGTAATGGCAGACGCTCTGCTTGGTCAGCGAAAATTTGCTGATCTCACGGAGTTGGTGCAGCCGGGTAATCGGGATCCGGTGCTCGAGAGCAGGGTCAGGACCGCGCTCGGAATCGCGGCTGCGGGTTCGCGCGATCAGGCCAAGGCCGAGACGCTGCTCAGCCAGGCAATCCAGCTCGATCCTCGTGCCGTCGGTCCAAAGATCCAGCTCACACGGCTGCTCACTGGAACCAAGCCGGCCGAGGCTGAGAGGTTGATCGACGAAGCGATTGCCGCCGACCCGCGCTCCTCCGAAGCGCTCCGGGTTAAGGGCGAAATGCTCAGCAGCCGAGGCAATCCGGAGGGCGCCATGCGGCTGTTCGACGAGGCCCTTAAGGTCGACCCCAAGAATGTCGCGGCTCGTCTAAGCCGTGCCGATGTCAATGTTGCGCTGGGAAAATACCAGGCGGCTGACGAGGATATCGATCTCATTCTGAAGACCGCGCCAACGCATTTTATGGCAAATTATCTGCGAGGACTGGAGCTCACTAAGCAGGAAAAGTACGCGGAAGCCGATCGCATATTTGATCGAATCAGTCCAGGTTTCGGCGGGTTTTGGCGGGGTTACTATGTACAGGGGGTGACGAAGCTAAAGCTCGGACAATACGGCCAGGCGGAGATCAGCTTGGGTAAATATCGAGCACATGCGCCCGACGATCCCAAGGCCGCGCAGCTGATCGCGACCGCCGCGTTGCAGCAGTACGCAGCGTCGCGGGCGATCGCTTACCTCAAGCCATTCGCCGACAAGACGCCCGCAGATGCAGCGACGTCGTCTCTTCTGGGGAATGCCTATATGGCGGACGGCAAGCCGGATCTCGCGCTGCAGCAGTTCCAAAAGCTTGCCGCTCTCGATCCCGACAACTCGGCCATTAAGGCGCAAGTCGGAATATCGCAGATTGATGCCGGGCGCGGTGACCAGGGTCTCGCCACGCTCGAACAAGTGTTCGGCACCGAGGCGGGCGCACCGATTGCCGGACCCGCTCTGGTCATCGCCGAACTGCGGGCGCAGCGACTGGACAAAGCTACAGAAATCGCCGCCGCGCTGCTCAAGCGCGACTCCCAAAACCCAATTTACCACACCTTATTTGGCGAAGTCCGCGCCGCTCAGCAGGATTATTCTGCAGCGGAAAGCGCGTTCCGCGCCGCTCTGGCGATCAGTCCGAACCTCGCCGCCGCCATGCGCGATCTGGCGCAGGTGTATGCGGCCACGGGTCGCGCCGAGGAAGCGAGAAATCTCTACAGCGATCTGCTTGCCAAGGAGCCCAACGAGATTGCCGCCCTTCTCGGCCTTGCCGATACATACATATCCCAGCAGAAGTGGACGGAAGCGATCGATACCCTCAACCGGGCGCGCACGGTGGCGCGAGACGATCCGGCGCCCGGGCTCAAGCTAGTCGGGGTTTACCAGTCGCGGCAGGACTGGAGCAGTGCGAAGACGGTAGCGGCGGAGCTCGCTGCGCAATTTCCCGGGAACGCCAATATCCTCGATGCCCAGGGGCAAGCCCAGTTCGCGGCAGGCGACGCAAACGGCGCGATTTCCAGCTTCAAGCGGGCTTACGAACTGGCACCGAATTCCGCAGCGATCTTGTCGCGCTATCTCTTCTCGCTCGACAGTGCAAAGTATTTCTCCGAGGCCCGCGGGGTATTACAGGCAGCGGTCGCGCGCGACCCGCGGAACTCCTCCCTGAAGGCCGACCTGATCCGGGTCGAAGGGGAGATAAATGGTGTCGATGCGGCGGTCGCCAAAGCGCGCGCCTTGGCCGCGGGTGAGCCCGAGAACAACGTTTACGACCTCGTTTCGGCGGAGCTTTTTGAAAAGGCAGGGCGTGGTCGAGACGCGATAGCCGTGCTCGAAAAGGCTGCTGCAGCAAGACCGTCCGACGACAGTGTGACGATCGTTCTGGCTCGGCTCTATAACGGCTCAGGAGATTTTCTCAAGGCGGACAGTGTGCTCGCATCCCGGCTCCACGCTGACCCGAAAAACGTCGCTATAGGCACCGCTCTGGCGCAGCAATATTGGGGCACCGGCCGCACGTGGGATGCCAAGAAACTATTTGCCGAAATCCTTTCAGCGCGTCCCAACGACGTCGTCGCCCTGCTCGGCCTCGCCGAAATCGCGATCGCGGAGAGGAATTGGCCGGAAGCGACGGATTACGTCAGCCGCGCTCGCAAGGCGGCGCCAAATGACCCGGCGCCTGCGATCGCCTTTGTTAACCTGCAGCTTTCGCGCCACAATTGGAAAAATGCAGCGACTGCAGCGGCTCAGATTGCCGAGCAATTTCCGACTAATTCCGAGGTTCTCGACGCCAGAGGACGAGCTCAGATCGCCTCCGGGGACGCGGCCGGCGCGGCTGCGACCTATAAGCGTATATATGAACTCTCTCCCAACTCGATTCCCGCCTTGACGGGCTATGTCGCTCTGCTGAAGGAGGCAAAGGAGTTCTCAAAAGCACAAACGGTGCTGCAAGCCGCGCTCGCACGCGATCCAAAAAGCGACGCAATAAAGGGCGAGTTGATGAGACTCGAAGCCGACATCGGCGGTATGCGCGCGGGCTTGGCAAAGGCGCGCGCCTTAGCCGGGGAGGATCCGGGAAACCCGCTCTATGATATTGTTTCCGCTGAATTATACGAAAAGGCTGGGCGGCGGGACGATGCGGTCGACTTGCTCGAAAAGGCCGTTGCCGGCCGACCATCCGCCGGCGCCCTGATCGCGGCGCTGTCCGGCTTGTATGTTCGGGCAGGCGACTTCGGGAAGGCGGAGGCAGTGCTGAAGACCCACCTCAAGAACGAACCAAAGGACGTCGCGATCCGTTCAGCCTTGGCTTCGCTTTATATAGGGCAACAGAAATATGACGATGCCATGGCCGAATACACGCGCGTCATTGCCGAGCGCCCGACCGATGCCGCGACGCTGAACAATTTAGCGTGGCTCTATCAACAAAAGGGTGATCTCGGGGAAGCGCGAGCACTGGCCGAGAGAGCGGTTGCCGCTGCTCCACGCGCATCTCAGCTCGCGCCTCAGATTCATGATACTCTGGGATGGATCTTGTTGGCTCAAGGCGACGCCGACCGCGCGCTCTCATATCTGAGCGCCGCGGGGATTGCCGCGCCCCAGAACCCTAATATCCAATATCACCTAGCTACCACTCTCAATCGCCTCGGGCGGACTGCCGACGCTCGAGCAATGCTCGAGACGCTGCTCGGGTCTGGTGTGGCCTTTCCTGACAAATCCGAAGCCGAAACCCTGCTGCAACAATTGAGGCGCGGCTAACGAGTGATCCGGGTAGCATAACTTGGCCGGGAGACTGCGAGCGCCGTCACGTAGCGTGCCGCGCCGCCCTCCCATCGGTGCGAACGCTCGCCGCGAGTGTCGAACTTCCTTACAGGTATCTGACCAACGACACCGCCCCGTTCCCTCCCAAGTCCGAGGTTTTCTCCTAAAAATAGGATGAACACTGCGCAGGTCGCCGGCCACCAGTGTCGGTTTTTTTTACAGGTATCTGACCAACGACCCCACCCTGTTCCCTCCCAAGTCCGAGGTTTTTCCCTAAGAATAGGGTTAACAGTGCGCATTGCGGCTGACCACGAGTGTCGGCTTTCTTTACAGGTAGTTGTCCGCCTGCGTCCGTGCGGCTTGCCCATCCTATTGATTATAAAAGAATAACCTACATTGGCACGTGGTTTGCTCGGTAGTACGCAGGCGTGACCCCCTTTGGAGTGCGGAAATGAACAGGAAGCTTTTAACCGTGGTCGCACTGGCGGCCGGCCCGTTTTTGTGGGCATCGGCGGCGAAGGCGGATCTAATCGGATTGAGCGCCTCGCCCGGTACAATGTCGTTTACCAAGCTAGCCACGGGCGGCCTCAGCTTCACGACCACGGGGTTTACATTTGCGGCCGGCGCTGCAAACTGGCAGGTCCCCACCGGCAATATCGTGTTTACCGGAAGTGCCAACTTGGGGGCGCTGAGCGGCACCACCGGCCCCGAATCCGGCAACATCTTTCCGATCATTACCCAGGTTCCGGCGACAGAGTTCTTCTCATTCACCGGGAGCGGCAATACGCTTAACGGCACCATCACATGGACCGGCGGGCCGGGCATCAAAGATGGCACCAGCACACCGCAGTTTGACGTAAATGCTTTTGTAACCGTCACCTCCTGCGCCTGCTCCGGGACCTTTCTCGCGGATTTCCCGGTTGGCAGCCAAGCCGGCGTCGACTTCACCCTCAATCTCCCAGCCGGGACAACCCTGGAAGGTCTGGCCACAGGAGCCTCGACAACCGGGACGTGGTCTTCTGGCGAAGTGCTCCCCAACCCGCCGGGCGTCCCCGAGCCGGCCTCGCTGACCCTTCTCGGCTCGGCACTCATCGGACTGGGTTGGTTCACCCGACGCCGGCGCAACACAGTGTAAAGAAATCCGACACTCCCATCCGTGCGGCGGCGCCTTCGGGCGCCGCCGTGCTTTTGACACGCCGTCTCCCTCGGAATTAGGGGAGATCCGGGCACTTCGGCGCCGGCACAGGCCGGGCCGCTCGCGGCCGCCCCCTTGCTGCCGTGCTGGCGAGCGGCCACAATGCGGCGGCGAGGCGACGAGCGACGGTGGCGATGAACCAATCACCCCTGGCAATCTATCAGGCGCACCTCGAAAAGGGAGAACTGGCCTACCAGTGGAGCCCTGACGCAAACAAGGCGGTGTTTTACCCCCGGGTCATTTGTCCGTTCAGCGGCAGCGATCGGCTCGAATGGCGGGTCAGCGCCGGGCTCGGCACGGTGTATGCGACGACTATCACCCATCCCCGCGAAGGGGCGCCTTACAATGTCGCGCTTATTGATTGCGACGAGGGCTTCCGGCTGATGAGCCGGGTCGAGGACATCGCTCCTGAGGCGGTCAAGACCGGTATGCGGGTCAAGCTCCGCGTCCATCGCCCCGGCGGTGACGAGCCGCCCTACCCGGTCTTCGTCCCGGTAGCCCCCACCCTTCCGTCCCCCGCGAGCGGGGGAGGGTCAGGGAGGGGGCCGGCGGAGGCGGGGTGATGGACGGGTTGCAGCGCGGCTCGGCCGCAATCGTCGGCGTCGCCGAATCCGATCTCGGCGCGGTCGCCCCGGAGATGAGCGCGATCGACCTGATGGCGCAGGGCATCCGGCGGGCGCTCGATGATTGCGGGCTGCGGCTGGGCGACGTCGACGGCCTGCTGTGCGCGACGGCGCAGAGCCGCACCTCCGGCCTCAATCTTGCCGAATATCTCGGCATCTCGCCGGCCTTTATCGACAGCACGATCCTCGGCGGCTCGTCGTTCATGTTCCATGTCGCCCATGCCCAGGCGGCGCTGCAGCTCGGCCTGTGCCAGGTCGCGGTCATCGCCTACGGCTCGACCCAGCGCACGATCGGGCGCCGGCAGGCATCGGTGCGCGAGTACAATCCCTACGAGACCCCGTTCCGGCCGTTCCTGCCGTCGACCGCCTATGCGCTCGCCGCTTCGCGCCATATGCACCAATACGGCACGACGCGCGAGCAACTGGCCGCGGTCGCGGTGGCGGCGCGCGAATGGGCCTTGCTGAACCCGGTCGCGTGGGAGAAGAAGCCGCTGAGCGTCGCCGACGTATTGTCGGCGCGGATGATCAGCTATCCGTTCACCGTGCGCGATATCTGCCTCGTCACCGATGGCGGGGGTGCCGTAATCATGACCTCCGCCGAACGTGCCCGTTCGTTGAAGAAGCCGCCGATCTATGTCCTCGGCTGCGGCCAGGCGATCACCCACGCCAACATCTCGAGCATGCCGGATCTGACGGTGACCGGTGCGTTGCCGTCGGGACGCGCGGCTTACGCAATGGCCGGGCTCGGCCCCGAGGGCATCGATGTTGTCGAGCTCTATGACGCGTTTACGATCAACACGATCCTCTTTCTCGAGGATCTCGGCTTCTGCCCGAAGGGCGAGGGCGGGCTTTTTGTCGAGGGCGGCCGCATCGCGCCCGGAGGCAGCCTGCCGGTCAACACCAACGGCGGCGGGCTCTCCTATTGCCACCCCGGCATGTATGGTCTCTTCCTGCTGATCGAGGCGACCCGGCAGCTCCGTGGTGAATGCGGCGCGCGTCAGGTCGCTGATTGCGAGACCGCGATCGCGCATGGCAATGGCGGCGTACTGTCGTCGCAAAGCACGGTCATCCTAGGGACCGCAGTAACGCTCTAACAGGGAGGAATCGAAATGGCCGAAGGCGCATTGGTTCGCTTCGAGAACGCCGACGGGATCGGCGTCATCACCATCGATAACCCGCCGGTCAATGCGCTGAGCCCCGGGGTGCCCGAGGGCATCGTCGAGAAGGTCGAGCGCGGCAATGCCGACCCGGCGATCAAGGCGATGGTGCTGATCGGCGCCGGGCGCAGCTTTATCGCCGGCGCCGACATCCGCCAGTTCGGCACCCGCCGCCCGCCGCCGGTTCCGGGAAAGTGCACCCACGAGGTGCTCGATGCGAGCGCCAAGCCGGTGGTCGCGGCGATCCACGGCTATGCTCTCGGCGGCGGGCTGGAGATCGCTCTCGCATCGAATTATCGGATCGCTGTGCCGAGCGCCAAGGTCGGCCTTCCCGAAGTATTGATCGGCATCCTGCCCGGGAGCGGCGGCACCCAGCGTCTGCCGCGGTTGATCGGGCCGAAAGCGGCGATGGAGCTGATCGTCTCGGGCCGGCATGTCCCGGCCGAAGAAGCCAAGCGGCTCGGCATCATCGACGAACTCGTCGCCGAGGGCGGCGATCTCAAAGCGGCGGCGATCGTCATGGCGCGTCGCGTCGCCGATACCAGGCCACAGCCGCGCATCCGCGACCGTGACGACAAGCTAGCCGAGGCCAAGGCCGATCCCGGCATCTTCGAGGCGATGCGCAAATCGATCGCCCGGCGGGCGCGCAACCAAAAGGCGCCCTATAACTGCATTGCCGCGGTCGAGGCCTCGTGCAATCTGCCCTTTGACGACGGCGTCAAACGCGAGCGCGAACTCTTCGACGAACTCGAGAATTCGGCCGAGGCGCGGGCTCTGCGTTATGCCTTTTTTGCCGAGCGCGAGGTCGCCAAATTGCCGGACATCCCACGCGAGACGTCGCTGCGGCCGATCGAGACGGCGGCGATCGTCGGCGCCGGCACGATGGGCGGCGGCATCGCGATGAGCTTTGCCGAATTCGGCTTTCCGGTAAAACTCCTGGAAGCAAGCCAAGAGGCGCTCGATCGCGGCTTGGCGCGCATCCGCAGCAACTACGAGACGAGCGTCAAGCGCGGGAGCCTGACCGAGGCCGAGATGAGCCGCCGGCTCGGATTGATCGAGCCGGTAAAGAGCTATGACGATATCGGCCAATGCGACGTCGTGATCGAGGCGGTGTTCGAGCGCATCCCGGTCAAGGAGGAGGTCTTCAAGAAGCTCGACGAGGTCATGAAGCCGGGGGCGCTGCTCTACACCAACACCTCGGGCATCGACATCGACATCATGGCCAATGCCACGAAGCGGCCGCAGGACGTGGCCGGCACGCATTTCTTCGCCCCGGCCAATGTCATGAAACTGTTCGAGGTCGTGAAAGGAGCGAAGAGCGCCCCCGACACCTTGGCGACAGGGATGGCGCTCGGCCGCCGGATCGGCAAGATCAGTGCGATGGCCGGCAATGGCGACGGCTTTGTCGCCAACCGCAGCCGCACGCCCTTTGGCACCGAGATGAACATCATGGTCGAGGAGGGGGCATTGCCCGAGCAGGTCGACAAGGTGATGGTCGATTTCGGCTATCCGATCGGGCCCTTCGCGACGGCAGATCTCTCGGGTCTCGACATCGGCTATGACAGCCGCCAGCGCCGCGCCGCGCAGATCCCGAACTACCGCAAGATGCCGATCGCGGACGCGATCGTAGAGGCCGGACGGCTCGGCCAGAAGACCGGGGCCGGTTGGTTCCGCTACGAGAAGGGCGACCGCACCCCCCACCCCGACCCCGAGGTCGCCCGCATCATCAAAGAAAAAGCGGCCGAGATGGGGGTCGAGCAGCGCCGCTTCACGGACGAGGAGATCCTGAGGCGGCTCTTGTTCGCTTCGGTTAACGAGGCCTGCAAGATCCTCGAAGAAGGCAAGTCCTACCGCGCCAGCGACATAGACGTAATGTGGCTCAACGGCTTTGGCTTTCCGCGCTACCGCGGCGGGCTGATGTACTGGGCCGACGGCATCAGCGTCGCCGAAGTCTACCGCCAGATCCAAGCCTGGCACCAGCAATACGGCGAGCGCTGGGCCCCCGCCCCCCTCCTCCGCCGCCTCGCCGAGGCCGGCACCCCGCTGCGCGAGGCTAAGCCTGGCAAGCCGATGTGACGACCATCCGGCGCATCAGAACAGCACCGTAGACTGCACCGTGAAGGCAATGGCGGGTGCGCGGGCGGTCTTCTCGCCCGGGTTTGGCGACAGCGTCAATGTGGGTTGCACATAAACGGCACCGCAGATTCGGATCTGGTCGTAGAACTGCAGCAGGGTTTCGCTTGGCCGCAGGTCGCGGTTGCGGTTGAGGCGCGACCAGGCAATTCCGGCGCCGAGCGAATCCACCGGCGGCCGGGGATCACACCGAAAGCGGTGACCCCGAACCCGACATATCCGGTTGCGATCATCGTTCGCGAGTTGTTGATGCCCAGTTGAATGAACCCCGAGACCCCTCGCGCATCGCCCTCCCCGCTGCCGCGCCACAGCCGCTGCGAAGCGAAGGCATAAGCGCCGTGGGTTCCGTTCTGAGTGACCGCACCTTGCGGCCTCGATAGGGTGAGCGTCCCCGTCTGGTCCCAGCCGCCGATGGCGCCCGGTAGATCGTCAGGCCCGAGCAGCCAGGCGGTTCCCGTCTCGCCGATCTGGAACCGGTAGCCGTTGAACCTCGGCCCGATTTGCAAGCCGGTCTGCTCGCCGCGCGCAACGTTGCCTTCGTAGCCGCCGAGAGAGAGGTAAAAACGCCGACTCGGCGCGACCGTAGCGGTGAGGCCATAGGCCGAGTTGTAATAGCCGGGGAGCGCGCCGAGGATCGTCGGGTTCACGAACACCGGCGTGCAGAGGAGCCCGCTCACCGCCGGAATCCGCAGCAACGGATCCTGGACGGGAACCGGGCGAACAACGTTGCCGAAATCATAGGTTGGAACCGTCTTGCCGATGCGCACCACGAGCTCGTCGGCAAACAGGGACTGCCGCCACCAGAGTTCGTAGAGTTCCGTCCGGTCGAGCGGCGGCGCACCGGTCAGGCCGTTATAGCCGGTCACGACGCCGGCTTGCCGATTGGTCGGCTGCCCGTCGAAGCGAAGCAGTGGGGTGCCGAAGCTGGCACCCGGAATCTGCGCGAGCTTGTCGAGATCTGCGTCGAGATCGGCCACCAGCAAATTGTTGAAGCTGGTCTTTCCGGGAGCATTGCCGCCGGAAATCAGATAATTGCCGTTGCTGACTAGCACGCCGCCCAGGCGCAGTCTGCTCTCCGGCTCCAGACCGAACAGCCGCCCCAGAGCGCCGGTTCCCGCGCACAATATTGACCGCGCCCGAATTGCCGGCAATCGCCGAGCTCGCAGCGTCTGCGGCAGGGGTGGTTTGGGCGCTCGCCGCGGGGGCGAGCCTTTTACTATCAGAGCTTCGAGAACAGGAAGAGCCATCCGGCGTAGAGCAGCAGAATCAGCGCCGCGCCGGCACGACTGATCCGTCTGTCTGCGCCGCGCGCCGGCGCGAGCCACCAGGCGAAGCTGTTGCTGACCCAGGGCACGAGCCAGTTGAGCAGCAATACGCTGACGACATTGCCGATGAAGAGGGCGACCCAGAACGGCAGTCCGGCCTTGCCCATCAAGGGGGGGGTCTGCACCCAGAGGCCGAAGAGGAACACCACCGGATAGAGCAGCAGCAGAACGATCATGTTCTGCTTCCAGGCCGCCGGTACCGAACCGCCATCTGCCGCCGAAGGGAACCACTGCTCGAAGCCGGTGCGCACCACACGGGCGTGAAACTCTTCGAGAAACGGGGCTGTCTCCTCGAGAAGTTTCTGCCGCTCAGGCGAGTCGAGCCAGGCCTGCAGATTGCGCTCGGCGTCGAAGCGCAGGATCGCCAGCCAGTCTTCCTGCACACCGGGAATCGGCGGCTCGAACCGGTAGCCCTGGAAACCGGGTGATTTTGCCTGAGCAGCGGCGATGCGCTGCTCCCAGGCGCGGAACGCCGCCTCCTGGCCCGGCCTGATGCGGGACGAAATTACCGCAGAGACCGGCGCCGGCCGGACGCCCGCAGTGCTGTCGCGCACCAGATGCACATCATCATGGCCCGCCAGCATCGGCTGCGCGGCGTCCACTAGCCGCGCCCGCCTCTCCGAACGCAACCAGGCAGAGGCGGCCTCGACATCGGCGAAGCGCTGCTGAATCACCCAATCCACCTGTAACGGCGGGTTGGGCGGCAGCACGCTTTGCGTGATGAAGCCGGGAAATTCCGCCGCCGCGGCGCTGATCGTGCTCTGCCACTGGCCGAATTGCTCGGCCATGCCCTCGCGCACGCGGCTCTGCGTGACGAGGGTCACGGCCGCGTCGGGTCCCGGCGCGTGGTCGTTCACGGCGGTGGCGAGAGTGCCGCGAAGATGCGGTCGGGCGTCAGGGGCAGGTGCGCGAAGCGGACGCCGGTGGCGTCGGCGACGGCATTGGCGATCGCCGGCGCAACCGGATTGATCGCACATTCGCCCTGCGACTTGGCGCCAAGCGGGCCGATGCGGTCATAGGTATCGGCAAAGAACAACTCGCTCGGCGGCACGTCGGCGAAGGCGGGGATGCGATAGTTGCGCAAGCTGGGGTTTACGATGGCGCCATCCGGGCCGTGCACCATGTTCTCGGTCAATGCCCAGCCGAAGCCCATCGCGATCGCCCCATCGATCTGCCCGCGGCACTGCATCGGGTTTATCAGCCGCCCGATATCCGCTGCGTGTACGCTGTGCAGAATGCGGATCTCGGCGGTGATGCGGTTCACGGCGACACGAACCCCGTGGACGTTGAACGCAACCGTGCGCGGGGAAAGGTAGGATTTGCGCCGCGCCTCGAAGCGGTGTCGTTCGCGCGTGCCGGCGGCATGGAGCTCGCAGAGCGGGATGCGCCGCTCGCCGCAGATCACCTCATCGTCCGCGAGACGGCATTCCACCGGCGGAACCGCCATATGCCGGCTGGCATAATCCAATATGTTGTCGCGCAATGCCGCCGCCGTCAGCGCCACCGCCTGGCCGGCGACGACCGTACCGGTGCTCGCGAACGTGCCGGTGTCGTATGGGGTCAGGTCCGTGTCGGCATTGACGATCTCGATCCGCCCGGCCCGCGTCTGCAATACCTCGGCGGCGATCTGCCGATGCGAGGTGACCGAGCCGTTGCCCATTTCCGTCGATCCGACCGCTAGGTGATAGCGTCCATCGGCCAACAACTGCATCTCGGCGCCGGAACGGTGCTCGGTCGGCGGTCCGCATTCCAGCATGGCGAGTGCCGCACCGGTGCCCTCGACCCATTCTTCGCCTTCCGGCTTGGGCATTCCGCCCCCGCTCTCGAGCGCGTGCTCGACGCGGTCCATGCACTGGTCGAGCCCATAGCTGCCGAAATCGACATCCGAGGGGTCGCCCCAGACGGATCCGATCCAGTCATCGGGACGGATCATGTTGTGGCGGCGCATCTCGAATGGATCGACCCCGAGCTTTTTTGCCAGATCGTCGATCGCGCATTCGACGGCGAAGGTGGTTTGCGAGGAGCCGTAGCCGCGAAAGCCGCCCCCCGGCAGCAGGTTGGTGTAGACGGCGTAGCCGTCGGCTTTCTTGTTCGGGCAGCGATAGGCCGCGAGCGGGCCCGCGAGTGCTGCCGCCAGTGTCTCGCCGCCATGGCCGCCATAGGCGCCGGTGTTGGAGACGACCCTGACCTCGATTGCGGTGAGCGTGCCGTCCGAGCGCGCGCCGAGCCGAACCTTCGCAGTCATCTGGTGGCGGGTGGTGGCGCCCATGAACTGGTCCTCGCGAGTGAATTCCCATTTGACCGGTCGCCCCGTCTTCATGGTGGCGAGTACGCAGAGATCCTCGGTCAGCATCTCCTGCTTGCCGCCGAACCCGCCGCCGACCCGCTCGGTGAAGACGTGCACGTCCCGCGGGCGCAGACCGAAGATGTGGCAGAGCTTCTGCTGGGCAATGAACGGCGCCTGCGAGCTGGTGCGGACATGGATGCGCCCGTCGGGCGCGGACCAGGCGATTGAGCCGTGCGTTTCGAGATGCACGTGCTGCACGCGCGAGGTGGAATAGACGCCCTCGTGCACGACATCGGCGGCGGCGAAACCCGCTGCCGTGCTGCCAACCTCGCCATGGATATCCGCATAGACGTTGCCGTAGGCGGTGATTCCCTTCTCATGCAGCAGCGGCGCCTCCGGGCGCATTGTCGCCTCCGGGTCAAACACCGCAGGCAGGATCTCGTACTGCACCTCGATCAGCCGGCAGGCGGATTCCGCCGCGGCCTCGGTTTCCGCGACAACCGCGGCAACGCGCTGCCCGACAAAGCGGACGACGTTGTCGAGCACATAGGTGTCGTCCGGATCGACGAGGTGGTCCTCGTGGGTGGCGCTGCTATAGAGGCGGCGCGGGACGTCCTCCCAGGTGAAGACCGCGACGACGCCCGGCACCGACGCCGCCCGCTCCCGTCCGATGCCGAGAATCCGCGCGTGCGCATGCGGCGATCGCAGCACCTTGAGGTGGAGCAGCCCATCCATCGCGACGTCCATCGTGTAATGGGCTCGCCCGGTGACGATCGCTTCGGCGAAGGGGTTGCGCAGGCTCGCTCCGCAAGCTTGGCCGGCCACGTCCTCCTCGGCGGCGCGCACCCCGGCAAGCGCATCGGCGATGGCGCGGTATCCGGTGCACCGGCAAAGATTGCCCTTGAGCGCGTGCGGCAGATCGGCGCGCTGATGGGTATCGAGCGCAGCTGTAGTCATGATCATGCCGGCGGCACAAAAGCCGCATTGGAAAGCCTGCGCATCGAGGAAGGCCTGCTGCACCGGGTGCAGTGCGCCCTTCTCCGCTAAGCCTTCGATGGTCGTCACTTCGTGCCCGGCGGCACGGAAAGCGGGCATCAGGCAGGAGTGCACCGGGGTTCCGTCGAGCCAGACGGTGCAAGCGCCGCAATCGCCGGCGTCGCAGCCCTTCTTCACACCGAGGCAGCCGTGCTCGCGCAGGAAGGTGCGCAGGCACTGGCCCGGTTCCGGGCGAGCTTCGAACGGGCGCTGATTGACGCTGAAGGCGAGACTGCCGGCGACCTGGCCGATAGGGCGCGTGATGTCGTTCATGCCCTGGCTCCGGTCCGCGCCAGCTCGGCGCGGATCTGTTCCGCGAAATGGTATGTCAGGTGGCGCTTGTAGGCGGCGCTGCCGTGCACGTCGGCGAAGTAACCGTCTGCCGGAATCCGCGCGTCGATCGCCTGCCGCAGCGCTTCGCCGGATGGGATTTCATTGAAGCTAAGCTGTACCGGGCGGGGGGTCGCGGCAGTGACCGTGAGCAGCAGGTCGTCCTGCGCCGGGTCGCTCGTGCCGAGCAACAACGCGGCGGAGCGACCGAGCTTGGTGAGCGAGGCCTGGCGGAACGCGGCCCGCTTCCGGAGCGCCGAACCCGGCAGGTGAACCTTGCGCAGCAGTTCGCCGGGACGCAGGAGGCTGCTGTTATTGCTGGTGACGAAATCGACCGCCGGCACCTCGCGCGGCACTCCATCTCGCGGCCAGAGCGTGCAGCGTCCCTCGAGAGCGACGACCAGCGAGATCATCGCCCCGGCCGGCAGCGACATACATATATTGCCGCCGACCGTCGCCGCGTTCCAGATCTTGAACGAAGCAAGGAGCGCGTTGCAGCACGCGCGGATCAGCGGAGCGGCGAACCATTCCCGGGGCGCCTCAAAGCGATAGAGCTCGGCAATGCGGCAGGTCGCGCCGATCTCGAGCCCGGCGTGCGAGGCTTCCAGCGCCGGCCAGCCGAGCTGGTCGAGATCGATCAGCGTGTCGATGGCGGGTTGCGGCTCGGAGAAGAGCCACGTGTCGCCGGCAAGCCAGGCAAAGCCGCTGCGCCACTGCGCGATCTCGGTGGCCAATGTGGGCTGGCGCAGTGCCGTGACGGTGTTGAGGTTCATCTCGCGCTCCGCAGCCGGTTATGGCAGATCGTCGAGCGAGGCGGGCCCGGTACCAGGGGTGATCAGGGTCGGCCACTGATGCGAGCCGAAGGGCACTGCGGGCGGCAGGAACGGCTTGATGCCGGATTTGGCACTCTGCGCGATGATTGCCTTCCGCCCATCTCCGCCCATCAGCTCGTAATCCATCAGGTAGTAGTTGCCAAAGAACACTGCGCCCACCGAACGGTCGGCGATGACCCGGGTCATCGCCTCCAGCATGTCTTGCGGCGTCGTCGTGAAAGAGATCGTCTCGATCAGCATCAGTCTGCTGTTGATCGCATCGGGACCAAAAAACTGCGCCAATACGCTGAACAGCACATTGTTCTGGCGTGCGACATAGATTGTATTGCTGGCCGCGTACGTCTTATCCCAGTCGCTGCCGAGCAGCCTCTTCCACCCGGCGATCACGCCCATCCAATGGTTGACCTGGGTCTCGGCTGCCCAGGCGATGTTCCCCTTCAGCAATGGCGCCTGCTTGCGAGCAAAGCTTTGCAGGTCGGCCGTTGATATCGCGCCGGTCTCGGCGCACGCGTCCATGAAAGCGATATTGTTCTGCAACAGCGTGCGGCTGGTGTCCCGCCAATCCACCTGCATGTCGGTGGCATCGAGAGTATCGAGGGCCGTCTGCATCTGGCTGCGATAGGCCAATAGCGGCCCACGCCAGGACTGGTTGGCCGGGTTGTCCAAATACGGCATGACGACTTCGCTCAGCGCCATGACGCTGTGTCCGACCGATTTCATCAGCTGATAAACGATTGGCACCGAGGGCGCTTCGAGCGTGGCCATTCCCGGCCGATAGAGAATGAACCGCCCGCCCGCGCCGGAAAACAGGCCGAGGATGACGGGGTGCTCGGTCAGGATGTTCTTCTGGAAGACCTGGCCTGCAGCGTCGTAAAGCCCGAACATCGCGGTGTTCAGGGCCAGGACGTTCTTGGTCGCCGTCTCGGCCGGGGTGGAAATGACAGGCCCAGCAATCGCTTGTAGATAAGCCGGCGTATCAGCAGCGCTTGCAGCCGGCACAGCAAATGTCATGAAGGTCAGGACTGCGAAAAGGCACTGTTTTGTAGCGGCAGCAATGTGCACCGCAATCTCCTATGGCAGGCTCGGCCTGGTCCGACGGCCGATCAGGACGGCAACTCTGAAAACGAAGGACTTCGCGGGGAGTGAGTTTTCGATGCGAGACACTCGGCTCGACCGAAACGCTACATGCATTCCGAACCCCCAGTACCAGACCGTCGTCAAGGTCTCGTCAATGCCCGGAGCAAGCAGGGTCTGCGCCGCGGCAGGTACAGCGAGGATCGACCGCTGGTGCAGATTCAGGTTGTGGCCGGCTGCAGCGCGAAATAAGCGCGGGTTTGCAGTGTGAATGACATCGTCTATTTGCTACAATCTACGCCAAATTCGGATGATCACCTTCGACACCCATCCCTCTCGCTATCGTCATTGGCGCTTTGCCTGTGACGGCCCGGTCGCGAACCTGACCTTGGACGTCGCCGAAGAGGGCGGGCTCGCCGCGGGCTACCGCCTGAAGCTCAACTCCTACGATCTCGGCGTCGACATCGAGCTGCACGACGCCTTGAACCGCATCCGCTTCGAGCATCCCGAAGCGCGCGTTGTGGTGCTGACCAGCGGCAAGGAGCGGGTGTTCTGCGCCGGCGCCAACATCTACATGCTGGGCCAAGCGAGCCACGCCGAGAAGGTCAATTTCTGCAAATTCACCAACGAGACGCGCAACGCCATCGAGGACGCGAGCACGCATTCCAGGCTCAAATTCATTGCCGCCGTCAACGGCGCGTGCGCCGGCGGTGGGTACGAGCTGGCGCTCGCCTGTGACGAGATCGTCATGGTGGACGACCGTTCGAGCACGGTCAGCCTGCCCGAAGTGGCGCTGCTCGGTGTCCTGCCTGGCACCGGCGGTCTGACCCGGCTGGTCGACAAGCGCAAGGTCCGGCGCGACCTCGCCGATGTGTTCTGCACCACCGCCGAGGGCGTTCGAGCCGATCGTGCCAAGGCGTGGGGGCTGGTTGATCATATCGCACCGCCCGCCCAGTTCGGTGATCTCGTCGCCGAACGCGCCGCCGCACTTGCGGTCGAGAACGATCGTCTAACCTCCGTCGGCGGCACCCCGCTGCTACCGCTGGAGCGAGATATTGACGAACGCGGCTATCATTACGGCTGGGTCGAGGTCGGGCTCGCGCCCGAGGACGGCACCGCAACGTTGACCGTTACCGGGCCGCGCGCCAATGAGACGCCCGGCGCGCTCGGCGATATTCTCGCAGCCGGCTCCCGCTGGTGGCCGCTGGCGATGGCCCGAGAACTGGATGACGCGCTGTTGATGCTGCGCGCCAACCATCACGAAATCGGGACCTGGGTGCTCAAGACTTCGGGCGAGATCGGCGCCGTGCTGGCCTGCGACGCAGCGATGATTGACCATCTCGACCACTGGTTCGTGCGCGAGACGAAGGGCCTTCTGCGCCGCACCTTGCAGCGCTTCGACGTTACCTCGCGCAGCCTCTTCGCCGTGATCGAGGCCGACTCCTGCTTTGCCGGCTCCCTTTTCGAGCTGGCGCTCGCCGCCGACCGTAGCTACATGACGGCCGAAGGCGCGCGCGTTGCGCTGTCGGCGCTCAACTTCGGCCATTTCCCGATGGTGAACGGCCGGAGCCGGCTGGAAACCCGGTTTACCGACAAAGTGCGGGCCGCGCGCCTCGATCGGCATATCCGCACCGCGCTCGACGCGGCCGCGGCATTGGAGCTCGGTCTGGTGACCTTTACCCCGGATGAACTCGACTGGGAGGACGAGATTCGCCTGGCGATCGAGGAGCGTGTGAGCCTTTCGCCCGACGCGTTGACTGGCATGGAGGCGAATCTGCGCTTCGCCGGCGGCGAGACGGTCGCCACCAAGATTTTCGGGCGGCTTTCGGCCTGGCAAAACTGGATCTTTTCCCGACCGAACGCGGTCGGCGCGAATGGCGCGTTGAAACGCTACGGCAGCGGCATCAGAGCGCGCTTCGACCGCGAACGAGTCTAGACTGGGAACGAATTTAGGACGGGAGACCCAGGATGGCGATCGACTATCAAGAACGGATCCCGAACAACATCGACCTTGGCGGCAACCGCGCATTACAGCGTGCCCTCGAACACTGGCAGCCGCACTTTCTCGATTGGTGGAAGGAGATGGGACCGGCGGCGTTTGCCGGTGCGGATGTCTATCTGCGCACCGCCACCGCAGTCGACGAGAAGGGATGGGCGAGCTACGGCATGGTCAAGATGCCGGAGTACCGCTGGGGCATCTTCCTCGCCGACCCGGTGCCCGACCGGCGAATCGGCTTTGGCGACGCCTACGGCGAGCCGGTGTGGCAGCAGGTGCCGGGCGAGCACCGCTCGGCCCTGCGGCGGCTGATCGTGACCCAGGGCGACACTGAGCCGGCATCGGTCGAGCAGCAGCGCCTGCTCGGCCATACCGCGCCGTCGCTCTACGATCTGCGCAATCTCTTCCAGGTCAATGTCGAGGAAGGCCGCCATCTGTGGGCGATGGTTTATCTGCTGCACGGCTTTTTCGGCCGCGACGGGCGCGAGGAGGCCGAGGAATTGCTCGCCCGTCACTCGGGCGATCCCGACAAGCCGCGCATCCTCGGAACGTTCAACCAGCCGATCACCGATTGGCTCAGCTTCTTCATGTTCACCTATTTCACCGATCGCGACGGCCGCTTTCAGCTGAAGAGCCTGGCCGAGAGCGCGTTCGATCCGTTGTCGCGGACCTGCCGGTTCATGCTGACCGAGGAAGCCTTTCACATGTTCGTCGGCGCCAGCGGGATCACCCGCGTCGTCAAGCGCACGATCGAGGTCATGAAGGCGCACGGCAGCGACGATCCCGCCGCCGTGCGCAACGCTGGGGCGATCGACTTGCCGACCCTGCAGCGCTACGTCAATTTCTGGTTCAGCTCGTCGCTCGATCTCTTCGGCGCCGAGATCTCGTCCAACGCCGCGAGCTATTTTTCCGCGGGCCTCAAAGGCCGCCCCGACGAGGCGCAATATCCCGATCACTCGGCGACCACTGAGACGCTGCGGATCGAGCTGCCGGACGGGAAGGGCAGGGTGGCGGCCGAAGAGGTGCCGATGCGCAGTGCCATGAACGAGGTGACGCGCGCCGCTTATGTCAAAGATTGCGGCATCGGCGTCGAGCGCTGGAACCGGCTGATCGGCGAGGCCGGATATGATTTCCGCCTGGTTCTGCCGAGCCCGCGCTTCCATCGCTCGATCGGCGGCTGGGCCGGCGTATCGTCCGACCCCGAGGGACGCCTGATCACTGGCGAGGAGTGGCGCCTGCGCCAGCGCGATTGGCTGCCGTCGGCCGAGGACCGCGCCTTTGTCACCGCCCTGATGCAGCACGTCATCGAGCCCGGCAAAGTGGCCGGCTGGATCGCCCCGCCCGAAATCGGCATCAACAACGCGCCCCCCGATTACGAGTATGTCCGGCTGAATTGATCCCCTTTTCCATAGGGCGAGCGGCGTCAACCAGGTGATCGGTCCGCGTCGATAAGCGCCAGGGTTCGCTCGTCAGGTCTGTTGCTCCACCAGCGCTCGAGAGCCTGACGAAACGGATTGTCGTGATCCTGCGTCGCCAGCGAGAACAGAGTCATGCAGGACCGGAACTTCATATCGTCGGGCGAGCCGAACATCGCATGAAGCGATGAACTCTCGCTGGCCAGCACGATAGCGGTGCAGAGCTCGAGCTTTGGTCCCAGCAGCGGATGGCCCAGATAGGCGCGCGCTTCATCGATTGAGCCGATGCCGTAAAAGCGCGCCATCGAGGATCGACCGAGATCGGCCAACTGCGGAAAGATGAACCACATCCAATGGCTTCGCTTCCGGCCCGCACGCAATTCGGCGAGGACGGTTTCGAAAACCGGCGCCTGCGCCGTCACGAAGCGCTCCAGATTAAAGCGATCGGCCGTCGTCATCTCAAGCCCTCCTTCCTCATACGCCGGCTTCGGCCCGTCGATGCGTTCGTTCACCCCGGCCGGCCAGCGCTTTCTCGCCGCGCGCCTTGAGCGGGCGAACGAGAAATTCGAATTCCCGGTCAAGCAGGGCATCAACCTGCAGTCGGAGCACTTCAATCGCACCCTCGCCTACGTCACCGGCCTTGCGAATGTGCGCGACGCCATCCCCGTCCCGCGAACGCCAGGAAATGCGAGGTGTCGAGGCACTGCACTCGCGTCGCGGCGGAGCCCCATCGGCTCGCCGGAAGCGCCCGCCGGGCTCCTGTTCCGCCTGTTTTATCAGGTCGAGATCTGGCATCACCCCTCTCCTCCGGCCCGCCGCACCCCACGCGCAGGGCACCTCGATGGGACGAGGATCGCATGCCATTATGGCAATTCTACCGTCGCAGTTCGCAATTCTCACGGAGCTGCCGACGCGACGTAGCCGGCGGCAGCCAGCCGTAGGGGCGGCTCGCGGTGCTGGATGCGCGTATGGCCGAGCGCCACATCGACCAGGAGCACTGCACCCCCACGCCGGCTTCGGCCTCGCCCCGGCTTTCGCAGGAGGCACCCTCGCCTACATCACCGGCCTCGCCAACGTCCGCGACGCCATCCCCTTCCCGCGAACCCCCGGCAACGCCCGGTGTTGACGCTGTACTACCCTGCTCGCCTCCGTCTCGCTGCTATAATCCAGTTGGCTGCCTTGGAAGCGCGACGATCCCGGTCAGCGCCACCACCCGATTATAGAAATCCTGGAACTCCTCTCCGGTCCCAGCATCAATCTGCGACAACCTGTAAAACCGATCGGTCGAGGGACTCTCTCGATGCGCCATCGCCATATCCATGCGATCGACATTTATCACGGTCCAACGTTCAACGTAGCCATCAGCCCTCGCTTTTTGATGACTTTTCTCAGCTTCACCAATACGATTATGAATATTGGAAAAATCCACGCCAGCTTTAACCTCGATTGCAATAATGTTTCGCAGGCTCGTCGGTGTCATTTCTTCCTGGATCCTGATATCGGGGTCGGACGCAAAACGGATCAGCACACGCCGACCAGCTGCGTTTTTCATCTCGATCAACTGCGGCCCGGTCCCAAGCGTTGCATGAGCAACGATTGCCGAGATAGCGTCGAATACTTTCACGATACCAGCTGTTCCTGCCCTCACGTTGTGGCCACCGCGTAACTGCGGCCCCACTGTCAATAACGAAAGATCATCCAACAAATCCTTACTAATTCGCTTTGCCCCTATGCCGTCGAGCAACAGGCGAGACGCGTCAGCCAAGGCCATGCAGAGAGGTCCAAGCAAGTCCTCCTTCACCCTATTGAGCGACCCCGATTCTTCCATAGACCTGAATCGGCCTATCCCAGTGGTGCCGTAAAACTGCTTCTGACTGTATCCCAAGAGCAATCGGTAGTATCCTAGCAAGCGTGGCGCCGCGCGTAGAACGCAGGGTACGGCAAACATCAGCTCCCCGCGTAGCCCGTGACCAGCAAGGTTGACAAGGCTATCGCCCGGAGCGAATTTGGCCAGTTCCGCATCGATTTCAGTAATGTTAAGCGTGACGACAGCTTTGCTCAATGCCTCCTGTAGATACAACCCGCGAATTTGCTCTAACGCGAAAGCAAAATCTATTTGAAGCTGAGGCAGCGGAAGTTGTATAACCAATTCACCGATCACTCACAACGATTGGACTTACGAAAGACAATCCAATAACAATGCTGCCGACGTGAGTGGTGGGCGATCTTCCATTTGGGGTCGATAATGGGTCCCTTTCGGATTTTGATAATGCAGTCGCATGCCGTAAAACCCGCGTCCTGCCCGGCCCGGATCAGATCAACGTGCGCCCATTGATAACGGTGATTGTGGATATAATCCGCGATCTTGCAGAGCAGAATTCCATCTTCGGCCAGGACCCTCCACGCCTCGGCCATGAACGCCGGATAAGTATGCGCGAAACTATAACCATTTTCCTTGGCAGAGCGAGCGCCGAGGCCAAAACGAGTATTGAAGTCCTTTGAGCGGTCATTTCCCTGGTTCGGAATGTGGGGCGGATCATAGACGACAACATCGAACGAAGCCGGATGGAAGGGCATGGCGGTGTGGTCTGCACACACGTCCGGTCGGTGCCGTTTGTCGATATCAACCCCGATCACGGGCCTGGTGCTGCCGCGCCAAAAACGGCGGCCGTTCACTGTAGAGTCCAATATTAGGCGTGGTTCTGTATGAGGATAGAATGCGAGCAACTGCTCAATCAGTTCGGCATCGTCCTCGCCGTACCACACCGATTTAAGCGGGCGATATTGTCTGGGCGCAGGCCGCTCAGAAGCCTGGAGATCAGCCGAAGCTACTCCCCCTTCCCCCATATGGGCATCTTGCTCAACCTCTGCTTCGACTGCAAGGGCCTCCAAATTCCCCGTGCGACAGTCGCGCTCTTCCCGGCGGCTCGGGCGAAACCCTTTCTTGATCAGGAGGTCGATGAGATCGTCGTTCGATAAATCGTCATAGATCTTCACGACCCTACCCTCATCCCGCAGCATTATGACGACCGGAGACAGCTCAAAGGGCTCATAATCTATCTTGAATTGTAGAGGCGTCCTAGAACAAAAATCGAACACAATCTCATGTGGTGACCTCCGAGCGTAGGTCGGTGAGAAGATCACATAGGGGATCGCGAGGAGCGGCCGAATTGAAAATGCGACCGCGGCGTCGCCAAGGCGCAGATGGAAGGTACGCATCTGCGGCCTCAGACGCGGAGGGGGCGGGGGCATTGTTCCGAGTGTCGACCCTGGACCTCGCCAACCTGCCCCGCACAACCGAGAGCAAAGTGGATTTCGCGCAGGATTTCTTTGGCTGCGAAGGCGTTCCGGACGATCTCGGGGCAGCTCAATGTCGAGGCCTATTGCGTAGCGCTGACCAAGGTCTACACCTTCGGGCCGACCTTCCGCGCGGAGAATTCGAACACCAGCCGCCACCTCGCCGAGTTCTGGATGATCGAGCCGGAGGTCGCCTTCGCCGACCTCTCCGAAGGCCAGAATTGCCCAAATCCGGACGAATCGTCATATGTGCGTAGCTCAGCGGGAACTATTATAAGCGCCACCGAGGAGATTCGTATGGACAATACGGTTGACGTGATGATCCCGGTCGACGCGGAGGCTGCCAAGGCGCTCGAGAGCCCAGCCCGGCGCGAAGCGGTCGGCCGCTACCTGAGCAATCTATTGAAAGGCGGGCGCGCCTGCGATGTCCTTGCCGAGGCGATCGATGAGGCCAAGCGCGAAGCGCGCGCACATGGCCTGACCGAGGAAGAGATCGATGCCGAACTCGATGAATGGCGGGCAGAGCGGCGGGCTTGATCGTCGTCATCGACGCCTCGACGTTCGTCTCCGCGGCCCTCAAGGCAAATAGCCTGCCGGAGCGAGCCCTGTTGCGTGCCGTCGATCCCCCTAGCCGGCTTATCCTCTCGCAGGCGGTCGAGGACGAGTACCGGGCGGTCATCTTTCGCCCGCTTCGTCTCGGTCGAGCGGCGCCAGCGGATTCTCGACATTGTCGTCGTTGCGGCTGAACGGATCGAACCGACTGAGCCTGTGCGTGAGTGCCACGATCCAAAGGACGATTAGTATTTGGCGCTGGCTGCCGCCGGTGGAGCCGACGTCATCGTGAGCAGCGACGCTCGTCACCTGCTTTCGATGCAACCGTTGCGCGGGATTCGCATTCTCTCCCAGTAAATTATCTCGCCCTCGGGTGACCATGCGGTTAGCGCGGTAGGGCAAGGTGGATTCCAAGGTCCTTCGGGCCGAAGTTCCGCGCGGAGAACTCGAACACCAGCCGCCAACTTGCCGAGTTCTGGATGATCGAGCCGGAGATTGCCTTCGCCGACCTCGCGGACAACGCGATCCTGGCGAAACGGCTGGTGGAGTACAGCTTCGCGGCGCTACTGACGAAATGAATCTTGGCGGCGCGTGCTTCGATATGCTGTAGCGAAAGCGTCACGGAACCCGATTAGTAGTAATCTCGGCAAATCAAATCGGGGGACGCCGATGGGAAAACGCTCCTCGCACGGCGAATTGGCGATCCGGCTCGCCGAGGTCGGGCATGCTGCAAAGGTCGAGCGGTGGCCGCCGATTGGCGGGCCGGACGCCGAGCGCGAGCAGGGCTACGTGCGCCGGGTGCGCCCGCACAGCGATGGCCAGCGGCGGCTGATGGCGGCGATCGAACGTTACCATTTGACGGTCGCACTGGGTCCGGCGGGAACCGGCAAGACCTATCTCGCGGTCAGCGCCGCGGTGGCTGCACTCGAGGCCGGCGAGGTTGGCCGCATCGTGCTGACGCGCCCGGCGGTCGAGGCCGGCGAGAGGCTTGGCTACCTGCCGGGCGACATCGGCGAAAAGCTCGCTCCCTATCTGCGCCCGCTCAGCGATGCGCTGAACGAACGGCTCGGCGGCCGGCGGGTCAAGCAGCTGATGACCGAGGGCGCCATCGAGATCGCCCCGATCGCCTATATGCGCGGGCGCACCCTGAACAACGCTTTCATCGTCATCGACGAGGCGCAGAACTGCACCTACGGGCAGATCAAGATGATGCTGACGCGGCTCGGCTGGCATTCGACGATGGTGGTGACCGGCGACCCCGACCAGAGCGATCTTCTCGACGGTCTCTCCGGGCTGGCGGAGATCGCGCGCCGCCTCGACCCGATCGCGCAGGTCGCGGTAATCCGGCTCGGCGAGGGGGACATCGTCCGGCACCCGCTGGTCGGCGAAATGCTGAGCGTGCTGTGAATCTGGCGGCTGACCTGCCCGGCGCGCCTGGACCTGCGCCGTCCTCGCGCCAAAATTGCGGTGTATCGTGCATTCCAGAACGGCGGCCGCGCCGGGTCGCTTTCCCGGCTGCGGCGTCAAGAACCTGTCAAAAATCGCCTGCCACGGCGTCATTGAAGCGTCTTAACCGAGGCATAACAGATTGATTTTGTATGATTATTTGCCAAAGACGCCGATTTTCTCCCTGCCGTCGGGGAATGGCAGGGAAAGCCCGGCCGCCGGAGCGGCGCGTTGGCCCGCACGGGGGAGTTGACGCCGGCCGAGGCCCCGTCGCTTACTTGCCGCAAGCGACACCGATTCGCTGAGGAGCATAACATGCCATCGCAGCCGTTTAGCGGGGTGCTCGTCCCCGTCCTGACCCCGTTCACGCCGAGCGGCGACCCTGACGCCGGGCGCTTTATCGCGTTCTGCCGCTGGCTGCTCGATCAAGGTGCGGGCGGGCTCGCGATCTTCGGTACGACGAGCGAGGCGAACTCGATGTCGCCGGGAGAGCGGATGGAGCTGCTCGACCAGCTGATCGAGGCGGGGACCCCGGCGCAAAAGCTGATGCCGGGGACCGGCGCGTGCGCGATGACCGACGCGGCGACCCTCGTGCGGCACGCGGTCGATCGCGGGTGCGGGGGGGTGCTGATGCTGCCGCCCTTTTATTATAAAGGCGTCGGCGACGACGGCATCTTCGCCTTTATCTCCGGCGTCGTCGACAAGGTCGGCTCGTCGGCGCTGCGGCTCTTTCTCTACCATATTCCGCCGATGGCCGTGGTCGGCTACTCGCTCGACCTCGTCGGCCGTTTCATCAAGGCCTACCCGCAGACTGTCCTTGGGCTCAAAGACAGCTCGGGGGATTGGAACAACACCGCACAATTGCTCGAGCGGTACCCGGGTTTCGCGGTGTTCCCGGGCTCCGAGGTGTTTCTACTCGACGGGCTGAGAAAAGGGGCGGCCGGCTGCATTACCGCCTCGGGCAACGTCAACGTGCCCGGCATCAAGAGGGTCTACGACAATTGGCGCGGGCCCCAGGCCGATGCCCTGCAGGTCGAGATCACGGCGCTGCGCAATACATTGCAGGCCTATCCGATGGTCCCGGCGCTGAAGCGGGTGGTCGCGCATTACCACAACGACCCGGCTTGGGTCACTGTGCGGCCGCCATTGGTGCCGCTCGATACAGTACAATCGCGGGCGCTGATCGCCGACCTCGACAAGATCGGCTTCACGCTCGGCGAGCGGCCGCAGGCGAAGGCGGCCTGACATAGGGCTAATAATAAAAGAGGGGAGGAACGACGATGACCATGGAACAGTTGGCGGCGCGGACGCCCGAGCGCGAAGCCTTTTACGACCGGATCGGCGCTCACAATCTGGCGCCGTTATGGGAGCGGCTGCACTCACTTGTCACGGCGCAGCCGACGACCCCGTGTCTGCCGGCGATCTGGCACTACAGCGAGATCAGACCCCATCTGATGCAGTCCGGCGGATTGATCACCGCCCAGGAGGCGACGCGGCGGGTGCTGATCCTCGAAAACCCGGGTCTCAAGGGTCAAACCTCGATCACCCATTCGCTGTTCGCCGGCTTGCAGCTGATCCTGCCCGGCGAGGTGGCACCGGCGCACCGCCACACACAATCCGCGTTGCGCTTCATCATCGAGGGCGAGGGCGCCTACACCGCCGTCGACGGCGAGCGTACGACGATGCGGCCCGGCGATTTCGTGATTACCCCATCGTGGACCTGGCACGACCACGGCAATAAGACGCAGGAGCCGATGGTGTGGCTCGACGGGCTCGATATCCCAATCGTGCGCCTGCTCGACGCGAGTTTCGCGGAGCCCGGCGAGGCCGATGTGCAGACCGTCATCCGTCCCGAGGGCGACAGCGCCGCCCGGTTCGCCAACAATCTCTTGCCGGTCGACTGGAAACCGCAAGTAAAGACCTCGCCGGTGTTCAACTATCCTTACGTCCGCTCGCGCGAGTCGCTCGACACATTGAGCCGGAACGAGGATCCCGACCCCTGCCACGGGCACAAGCTGCGCTACGTCAACCCGGCGAGCGGCGATTTCGCGATGCCGACGATCGGCACCTTCATCCAGCTCCTGCCCAAGGGCTATGCGACCCGGCCCTACCGCGCGACTGACGGCACCGTCTTTGTCGTGGTCGAGGGGGAGGGCGAGAGCCGCGTCGGCGAGCAGGTTTTCCGTTGGCAACCACACGACGTCTTTGTCGTACCGAGCTGGATGCCGGTCAGCCATCACGCCGATGACGAGACCGTGTTGTTCAGCTATTCGGACCGCCCGGTCCAGGAAAAGCTCGGCCTCTGGCGCGAGCAGCGCGGTAACGCCTGACTCTTCGGGCCGACCCCGGGATGGTAGACCGGGGAGGGGAAAGGGGAAAGGGGAGGGGACGAGTGGCGGCAACGATAACGCGTGACGATCCTTTCGGTCTCTACGGCAAGGTGGCGATCGTCACCGGCGGCGGCGCAGTGGGTGACGGGATCGGCAATGGCCGGGGGGCGGCGATCCTCTTGGCGCGCGCCGGCGCCCGGGTGCTGGTCGTCGATCTCGACCGCGAGCGCGCCGAGCGGACCGTGGCGATGATCGCGGAGGAAGGCGGCAGCGCCGCCGCCTATGTCGCCGATGTTACCGACGAGCAGCAAGCCAAAGCGATGGTCGCCGCAGCGATCGAGCGCTTCGGCCGGCTCGATTGCCTCGACAATAATGTCGGTATTGGCGGCCGCGGCAGCGTCGTCGACATGACCCCAGAGAGCTGGCGACGAGTCATGCATGTCAATATCGACAGCATGTTTCTGGCCTCGCGGCATGCCGTCCCGGCGATGAAGGAGACGGCCGGCGGCGGGGCGATCGTCAACGTCTCGTCGATCTCCGCGTTGCGGCCGCGCGGGCTCACTGCCTACTCGACCTCGAAGGGCGCGGTAATTGCGCTGACGCGGGCGATGGCGGTCGATCATGGGCCTGAGGGCATCAGCGTCAACTGCGTCGCGCCGGGGCCGGTTTATACGCCGATGGTGTATTCGAGGCAGATGACCCCCGCGGCGCGGGAAGCGCGGCGCAAGGCCTCGGTGCTCGCTATCGAAGGCACAGGGTGGGACATCGGTCGTGCGGTCCGTTTTTTGTTGTCATCCGAGGCGCGCTACATCACCGGGCAGACCTTGGTGGTCGACGGCGGCGCTACCTTAGTCGGACCGGGCAGGGCGCCCGACTGACGCCAGCCGCAGGGAGGAGTGGATAAATGGCGCGCCTACCCTACTTGGACAAATCGGACCTGTTGCCCGAGCATCAGGACCTACTGGCGCGAAATCTCAACCTCTACCGCGTCCTCGCGCACAGTCCGCGCGCCGCCCGCAGTCTCAATACCCTGGCGCGGTACATCCGCGACGGCAGCCGCCTCGATCCGCGATTGCGCGAGCTGGCGATCCTGCAGGTCGGCTATTTGACCGGTTCGGCCTGGGAGTTCTCGCACCACGTCAGGATCGGCCGCGAGATCGGTCTTACCGACGACGAGATACGAGCGGTCGCGGATGAGACCGCCGGGCGCCCGACCGCGCTCGATCCGCTCACCAAGGCGGTATTGCGGGCGGCGCGGGAAATGACCCGCGACCTCGCTATCTCCGACGAGACCTTTACCGTGCTGCGGCAGGAACTCGACACCGAGCGGCTGACCGATCTCGTGGTCACGATCGCCTTCTATAACGGCTTGGTGCGCCTGCTCGAGACGATGCAGGTCGATGTCGAGGAGGATCACCTCTCCTACCTCGAAGAATTCCCCTTACCCAAAAGGTAAGGTGAAGGTTCCGGGAGAAACGCGATGCCCGAATTGCGCCAAGTCGACGAGCTGCTCAAGGCCGCCGCGGACCGCGGCGACGTGCCGGGGGTAGTCGCGATGGCAGCGACCCGAGAAGGTCTCGTTTATCAGGGTTCCTTTGGCAGGCGCGCCTTGCCTGACGGGCCGCTGATGACCGCCAATTCGGTATTCTGGATCGCATCGATGACCAAGGCGATCACCTCGACGGCGGCGCTGCAGCTTGTCGAAGGGGGAAAGCTCTCCCTGGATGGGCCGATCGCGGAATTATTGCCCGAGCTCGCCGTCCCCCAGGTGCTCGAAGGTTTTGACGCGTCGGATGAGCCCAAGCTGCGACCGGCGACCCGGCCGATCACGTTGCGGCACCTGCTCACCCACACGGCCGGCTTCGTCTACGACATCTGGTGCCCGGAGATGAGCCGGTACATGGAAAAGACCGACACCCCGGGAATCATCTCTTGCCAGAACGCCGCGTTGACGTTGCCGCTAGTTTTTGAGCCAGGCGAAAGATGGGACTACGGCATCAACATCGACTGGGTCGGCAAAGCGGTGGAGCGGGCGAGCGGCCAATCCCTCGGCGATTATTTCGCAGAGCATATCTTCGGACCGATCGGCATGAAGGACACCGGTTTTGCCTTGACCGCCGAACACCGCGCCCGACTGGTGGGCATGCATGCGCGGAGCGAGGACGGCCGGCTCGGCCCGATTCCGTTCGAAATTCCTCAGGAGCCGGAATTTCAGATGGGCGGCGGCGGGCTTTACGGCACGGCCGCCGATTATCTCGCCTTCCAGCAAATTTTTCTGAACCAGGGCCGCGCAAATGGCCGGCAGGTGATGCGGCCTGAGACCGTAAGCCTGATGTCGCAGAATGCCATGGGCGATCTCAATGTGGGGCGGCTCGAAACCGCCGTTCCTGCCTATTCGAACGACGCGGAGTTCCTCCCGGGCATGGTCAAGAAATGGGGCCTCGGGTTCATGATCTCTACCGAGGCGGTGCCGGACGGACGCGGTCCCCGCAGCCTCGCCTGGGCCGGGCTGGGAAATACCTATTTCTGGATCGACCCTGCGAACGGCGTCGCCGGCGTAATCCTGATGCAGCTGCTTCCCTTCGCCGACCCGAAGGCGCTGGCACTGCTCGACGCTTTCGAGAAGGCGCTGTACGCCGCCTTGAAATAGCCTCGGCGTCAGCGGCTCGCCAGCGCCCGGGCGAGCTGGCTTACCGCCTCTTGATGCTTCTCGTTCCGGATCTCGGCGAAGTTGCGGGCGATTTCGAGCAGCATCCGCTGGTGCGGCGTAACCTGACGTGGACCTTCCTGTCCGATGCCTTCGTAGAAGTAGGTGATCGGCGCGCTCAACGCGCGGGCAATTTCGAACAGCCTGCCGGCTGAGACACGATTTATCCCGCGCTCGTATTTGTGAGCTTGTTGGTAAGTCACGCCAATCATCTCGGCCAGCTGCTGCTGGGTCAGGCCCAACATAATGCGGCGCTCGCGAATGCGCGCTCCGACATGATCGTCGATCGCTGCTGTCGACCGCCCTCTCTTCGGCTTTGCCATGCTGCTCATCCTGCCTGTGTACCCAAAACGCGCTGATCGTGGCCTCTATCGCCATCAACGCGATCAAAGCCATTTAATTCCAACCAGCCCGACCGGGCCGATGGAGAACGTGATCAGCGGCACGCCAAACGCACCACGACCCGCGAATGCGGGTGTAGGGGCGCCCGATAATCGCGAAAATAGTATACTGCGGCTGCCTTGACAAGGTACTCGGTTGATCGAGCCGCGGCGAAATTCGCCTGATCCAGGTCAACTCGCGACCAACAGAACGGACCGGTCGGACCGCTGGAGGATGGCTGCCGCCGCGCGGCCATAGGACAGTGTGGCTCCCGGCCGCGGGCTGACGCCCATGACAATGAGATCGTACTCACCGCCCTTCGACTGAGCGAGGATGGCCTCGTCCGCATCGGCATGCGCGCCGATGGCCGTCCGTACCGGCACGCCGAACTGATCGCCCAGTTGGACGGCGTCACGCAGGATCGCCGCCTCATTGGCACCAGTGCGCCAGGATAACCGCTCACGGTTCACCACATGCAACATCGTGACCCGACCGAGGCTGGCGCGCGCCAGCGCCACGGCAACCTCGGCACCGCGCCGGGAGTGCCCGGTCCCGGTAATCGGCACCAAAATGTCGAGGTGGGATGCGACAGCCGGGTCGCGACGGTGTGGTCCTCGTGCGACGGCGATCGCGACTGGACCGTCAAACGCCGCAGCGATGCCCGCGATCTTCGGGTCGATTTCGCCGTCGGCAGCGACCACTGGCTCAAGGCCGATCAGCAGGAAGTCGTAGCCCTTCTTAGCTTCCTCGGCGATTGCCTGCCCGGTCAGCTCCAATTGCGGTCGCGTCATAATCTCGACCGGTGTCGCTGCAGCGGCTTTGCCGTGCACGCTCTCGATCTCGGCGGCGCTGGCCGTCTCCTCGACGATTGATTCGGCCTTGCCGGCGCCTCTGATCTGCGCCGGTTGATCGCCAATGTCGGCATCAGATGCCGATTGGAGGACCGTGCTCGGGATCCGTTGCGAGCCCGAGAGCAGCCCCGCTAGGCGCGACGCGAACCTGCCGTCTTCGCTGTTGTCGACCGCGACGAGCAGACGCTCGACATTGCTGACAAAGCCGCGCTCCTCCAGTTCTTCGCGTTCGATCCGCTCCTTCTCCTCGCCTCGGAGCGGCAGCCGAGCTAGCGCCCAGCGCAGCATCGGTGGCATCGCCATAGTTGTAACGATCGCCATGGTAACTATAATCGTGAAGAGGTCCTGGCTGAGCGCCCCCATCGAAAGACCGAGGGAAGCGACGATCACCTCGGTCGAGCCACGGGCGTTCATGCCCCAGCCAAGGGCCAGCAACTCCCGCCATGTCAGACCGCTCAAGGCGCCGCCGATAAAGGCTCCGCTGAACTTGCCGATGCTGGCGATGGCGATAAAGCCCAGCGCAAGGAGCAGTAGCGACGGATTTTCCAGTACCCGAAGATCGGCGTTGAGCCCGGCTACGCCAAAAAAAACCGGCATGAACAGGGCGGTGATCAGCCCCCTTAGCTGCTCGTCGATGTGGCGGGTCAGGATCGGCGATTGGCCAACGAGAATGCCGGCGACGAAGGCTCCGAGAATGGTGTGGACGCCGATCGCGTGAGTGATCAGCGCCATGATCCCCATGACCACCAAGATGGTGGTGATGACCGGCACCTCGCTTACCAGCGCGTCGTTAGCCCAGCGAATCAGGAAAAACACCACGCGCCGGCCGAGGGTGAAGCTGACGACCAGGAACAGCGCGGTGCCGACGACGCTCTGCGCCAGCGCCGCCAGGTCGACCCCGCCATGCAGTGCCAGACCGAACGTCACCGCCATGATGATCCAGCAGGTGGTGTCGTCGATGATCGCCGAGGTGATGATCAGCTGGCCGACCGTGCGGCGCATGAAGTTCATCTCGCGCACGACCATCGCGACGATCTTCACCGAGGAAATCGACAACGCGGTGCCTAGGAACAGCGATGTGATCAGGCGCTGCTCCGGGTGCGGCAGCATGCTTGCGGGCAGCAATTGGCCGAGCACAAAGCCACAGACAAAGGGCAAGGCGATGCCGGTCAGCGACACGCTCAATGCGGTACTGCGTGACTTTCGCACTACCGACAGGTCTGTTTCCATGCCGGTCAGGAGCAGCAGCATCAGGATGCCAAGTTGGGAGACGGCATCGATCATCGCCTTCTGCTCACGATCGGGCGGGAAAATGGCGTGCTGCAGATCGGGCCAAAGCTCGCCGAGCACCGAAGGGCCGAGCAGGATACCGGCGATCAGCTGCCCCATGACCGCGGGCTGACCGATCCGCAGCATCACCTCACCCAAGGCGCGCCCGGCGACCAGGAGCAGAATGATCTGGCACAAAAACACGACCTCCGAGGACCCGGCCTGCGACGCCGGCCCGCCTCCCTCGGCGGCGACGGCCATCATGCTGGTAGAGGAGAGCGCCAGAGCCCCGGCGCAAAGCCGGGGCAAACCGACGGGTGCAATGACCCAGGACCTCACACGCTCTAAGTCGAACCGCATTCGCTCTCCCCGCCGTTGTCGTTCAGCCATCCCGTGAACGTGACGGGGCCGAGAATGGCTCCCCGACGAGCTTGCTGAGGCCGTCTCGCGACGGCAATCTGGCCAACTCCTTCATGACGAGAGAGGGACCCGATGGCCGAACCGTTGGGGGCGGCACGCGGCCTTGCGCTGGCAGGGCTGCTGGCGGCGTTGGCCGGCATTGTCGACGCGATCGGCTACCTGAGTCTCGGCGGCCTCTTCCTCTCCTACATGAGCGGCAACAGCACCCAGCTCGCGGTCAGTTTCGGCCAAGGGGACCTGGCTGGAGCCGCCGCCATTGGCAAACTGATCGCACTCTTCGTCCTCGGAGCGGCCGCGGGCCAGATACTCGCAAGTACGGTCGGAAGGTGGCACATGACCGCGGTGCTTACCGGCGTGGCGATCCTGTTGACGATCGCCGCGATGCGGGCGACCGCTCCCGAGCCGATGGCCTTCGCGATGGGAGCGCTGAACGCGTCGATGCACCGCGCCGGAGATATCCCGGTGAGCCTGACTTTCGTGACCGGCGTGCTGGTTCGCTTCGGCCAGGGCTTAGGCGATTTCTTGACGAGACGGACTGCCGGGCGGAGCTGGGTTGTGAAAGCTTCGCCGTGGGTCGGGATGGTGGCCGGTGCAACAATTGGCTGCGTTGCATACCTGCAGCTGGCGCAACTGGCAATCTGGGTTCCCGTGACCTTGGCCACGCTTCTTGCGGCTTGGTCGCTGGTATTGCCGCAGCCCGATTGACCCGCCCGTCGTCGCGCTTGCCTCTCATCGCCCGGCCGCGGCAAGCTGTTGCATCCGGAGATCGCGAGGAACCCATGACGGAACCGGTCGGCCTGGCCCGCGGGCTCACCAATTACGGCGACCCCGATTTCGCCCTTTATCTGCGGCGCTCCTTCGCCCGTTCGATGGGCTATTCCAGCGATCTCTTGGCCCGCCCGGTGATCGGCATCGCCGACAGCTCCTCGGGCTTCAACAATTGCCACCGGCATTTTCCCGAGCTGATCGCCGCGGTCGAACGCGGTGTGCTGGCGGAAGGAGGTCTGCCGCTGCGCTTCCCGACGATCTCGCTGGGCGAGGTGTTCCTCAGCCCGACCAGCCTGATGTTCCGCAACCTGATGGCGATGGACACCGAGGAGATGATCCGCGCCCAGCCCATGGATGCCGTCGTGCTGGTCGGCGGCTGCGACAAGACTGTGCCGGCCCAGCTGATGGGTGCCATCTCGGCAAACCGACCGGCGATCGGGCTCGTCGCGGGACCGATGATGACCTCGCGCTGGCATGGGGAGCGGCTCGGCGCCTGCACCGATTGCCGCCGGTTCTGGGCCAAATACCGCGCCGGCGAGATCGACGCCGTCGAGATCCGCGAGATCGAGGGCAACCTCGCGACGACCGCCGGAACCTGCGCGGTGATGGGGACGGCGAGCACGATGGCCTCGATCGCCGAGGCGCTCGGCATGATCCTGCCCGGAAGCGCGGCAATCCCCGCGGTGCATGCCGACCGGCTGCGCGCCGCCGAGGCGACCGGCCGCGCCGCGATACGGCTCGCCCGCAGCGGGATCACCCCGGACCGCATCGTCACGCCCCAATCGGTCGAGAACGCCTTGCGCGTGCTGATGGCGATCGGCGGCTCGACCAATGCGGTCTTACATATGACCGCGATCGCCGGGCGGGCGGGCATTGATATCAACCTCGGCCGACTAAACGAGATCAGCGACGCGACACCGGTCATCGTCGATTTGAAGCCCACCGGCCCGCATTACATGGAGGATCTGTTCGCCGCCGGGGGGATCGGCGCGGTGCTGCGCGAGCTGAAGCCGCTGCTGCACCTCGACTGCATGACCGTCGCCGGCGAGACGCTGGGCCAGCGCCTTGCGTCTGAAACGGGGCCGGTCGACCGCGAGGTGGTCAAACCCCTCGCGGATCCGCTTCAGCCGAAGGGGGACTCGTGGCACTGTTCGGGTCGCTTGCCCCGAAGGGCGCAATCTTCAAGCGGTCGGCCGCCGACCCCAAGCTGTTCGAGAGAGAGGGTCGTGCGGTCGTCTTCACCTCGCTCGAAGACCTATCCGCACGAATTGACGACCCTGATCTCGACGTCGCCGCGGACAACTTCCTGGTTTTGCAGAATGCCGGCCCGCTGAGCACCTCCGGGATGCCCGAGGCCGGTTACCTGCCGATCCCCGGCAAATTGGCCCGCGCCGGGGTCAAGGACATGGTACGCATCTCCGACGCCAGGATGAGCGGCACCGCCTACGGCTCGATCGTATTGCACGTGACCCCCGACGCGGCGGGCGGCGGTCCGCTCGCCAAGGTGCGCAACGGCGATCGCATCCGGCTCTCGGTCGCCGAGCGGCGCCTCGATCTTTTGGTCGAGCCGGAGGAATTGGCGCGCCGTTCGGTCACGCCACCGCCGATTCCCGAGCGCGGCTATGCCCAGCTCTACCGGCGCGAGATCCTGCAGGCCGATCGCGGCTGCGACTTCAACTTCCTGCGCAAGCACCCGCTGGCCGAGAATTCTGAATAGCAATGCCCGCCGATCTGTTCGCCGATGCCGGGCTGCGCCCCGCGGCCAAGCCCTTGACGGTGTTTCGCGCCGAGCTGATCGGCTGCGAGGACGCTACCTGGGAGGAGCTGTTCGCGGGCTTCACCCGGCTGAGGGCCATCACCTTCTCCAGCAGCATCGAATTCCTGGTGCGACTGGCGGATCGCCTCGACGACGCCGAGATCGTGTTCGGCTCCGAGAGCATACTCTCGAAGGAGCATCTCGCACTCGCTCAGGCGAGCCAGACTGTTTCCGCCTATGGCTTCGCCGATGCGCTCGCCGATCACAAGGCGCTGACTGAGGCTCTGGCGCGGTTGCTGGGGCGCAGTGGCCGCTCGTTGCTTGCGCGCGTCGTCGCGGGATCGCTGCGGTTTCGTCTGCTGCGCGGCCGACCCAGCCACGAGAAATTGTACCTGCTGTCCGGTCCCGCCAGCTGGCGGGTTGTCACCGGCTCGGCCAATCTGAGCCTCGCCGCGTTCGAGGGACGGCAGCAGGAGATCTACGTCACTTTCGACGGCCAGCCGGCCTGGGCATTGTTCGACGGCCATTACCAACGCGATTGGCGCGACAGCGTCGCGATAGAGCCCGAGGCCCTCGTCACCCGCGAGGCCGACGGAGGTGAAGTCGCGCGTACCACGCCCCTCCCTCTCGAAGAGGTGCCGATCGTGCGAGTGCTTAACGCCGGCGTGGCACTTATCGATCCGCCGGCGCGGCCGCAACCGACCGGATTTGCCGCCGAGGCGCTGCGCGCGGCATCGGCGCTCGGCACCGAGCTGAGAGAGCTGGCACTCCCGAAGGACAAGAGCGGCCGCACCGTCGTCAATGCCGCAACAGCGCTGCGCGTGCTGCGCAGCTGGCGGGCCCGCCCGCTCGCTGAGGCGTCGGAAGACCGAATTCCGCGCGCCGAGATCGACTTTTCGAACGGGACGGTCTGGTTGGACAACTCACCTTGGCTGCGAATCGACGAGACCATCCCCGCTGGGGAGGTCGCGCATGACGCCCGCATGCTGAGCCAATACCTGTCGAGCTTTCTGTCGTTTTTCGGCAACGCCAGTGGTGCCGTCGAGGTCTATTGGGCCTTTCTCGCGTGGATCTACGCGGCACCGACGGCACCCTATCTGCGGCAGGCCGCCGTCCCCGTCGGCATCGATCCGTGGGTCTATCCCGTTTACGCCGTGCTGTTCGGGCGTTCGAGCGGCGGCAAGACGGTATTCACTCGGGTCGCGGCGCGCTCGATGTTCGGCTTCGAGAAGATGATCCGCAGCGGCCAGTTCACCGCCAACCGGGCGTTGGGGCTGCGCGACCGGCTGGGTGCCATCCCGCTGCTGATCGACGATGTGACGCGCGACAAGTTCACCAGCCACGTCCCCGACCTTGTGCGCACCGACCAGGAGACCGCTGCCCTCTACGCGCCGGTGGTGCTGACCACCAACCGCGACGTCAGCACGATCCCGCCGGATTTGACCAAGCGCATGGTGACCTGCCACATCGACGCCGCGATCCCCGAGAACCGCTCGGTCACCGCTCGCGTCGCCCGCCTTGCGCAGCGCGAGATCGGCACCGCCCTTTACCGCGCCTATCTGCAGCGCCTGATCCCCGAGGTATGCAGGATGCGCGCCGAAATCGATGCTGAGGCAGAAGCGTTTCCGGATCTGCTGGCGCTGTCGGCCGAAACCTTGCGCGGGATCCTTGGCGATGCGCTGGGCGAAGTGCCGGCCTGGGCGCGGCCGCTTGCTTTCGAGGATTATTTCGGCATCCGGCACCGCCGGTTCCGCGACCAGCTGGCCGATATGCTGGGCGACGAAGAGGGTCGGGTGACCGTGAACCGGAGCTCCGGCGAGCTGACCATCAGCTTCGGCGGCGACACCAACCAGGCGATGCAATTTGCGCGCAGTGTTCCCGACTTTGTGCTGAAGGGGCGCTTCGCCGATCTCGTCAAGCTTGACCTCGACGCCCTCGAGGCCGAAATGGGCTTTGCCGTCGGCCACAGCCGCGCCTGGTGGCGAAGGATGCTCCGGGGCGGTCGATCGGGACGGAAGTTGATCTCCAACCGAGCCGCGGGCTGACCATGCCGCCCTCGCTCTCGCTCGTCACCCTCAATTCACTCACCGTCGATGTGCTGACTGACGATGTCAGCGACAACTATGTGAGCAAGACGCTGTTTGCCGTCTCCGAGTTTGCGAACATCATTCGCGGCGGCGCGACGGTCATCTCCGGCGAAGCGCTGCTCTGCGCCAATCTCGGGTTCGGGCTGCGATTGGTGTCCGCGGTCGACGGCGTGCGGCGCACGCTGCTGTTCGACACTGGGCCGGAGGGTGCCATTTTCATCCGCAATTGCGCAAACCTCGGCGTTCCACTGAGCGAGGTCGAGGCGATCGCGGTCAGCCACGGCCACTGGGATCACATGGCGGCCCTTCCGGCGGCCGTAGACGAAATCGTTGGTCGGGGCGGACGAGTGACCGTCCATGTCAATCCCGGAATGTTCAACGACCGGGCCATCCGACTGCAAAGCGGCAGGATCGTGCCGGTAGCGAAGGTACCGCTGCCGGAGGAGCTGGAGAGCCATGGAGCAACCGTGGTCAACAGTCCCGACGAGCGGTTGCTGCTGGAAAAGCATTTCTATTACAGCGGTGTGATCCCCCGGGTCACCGCCTTTGAGAAGGGCCGCGACGACCATCTGTGCCGCAATGGACCTGAGGCCCCATGGCAGCCGGACCCCCTGCTGATGGACGAGCGCATGCTTGTGGCTCGGGTCCGCGAGCTGGGACTGATCATCTTCACCACCTGCTCTCATGCCGGCGTTGTCAATGTCTGCACGCATGCCAAGAGCCTTTTCCCCGAGATCCCGATCCATGCCGTAATGGGAGGGCTGCATCTCGGCGGCGTAATGGAAAGGATTATCCCAGACACGGTGGCGGCTCTGAGGCAGTTCAATATCAGGCATATCATCACCGGCCACTGCACGGGCTGGCGTGCTCTGCATGCTTTGGCCAATGAATTCGGCGACGCCGTCAGTCAGTCTGCAGTCGGCACCACGTACAAATTTGTCGGCCCGGAAAGCGGAGGCTGATGGCGGCCTCGCACCTCTGTCGTTTGCCGGTGACCATCATCACCGGTTTCCTGGGCAGCGGGAAGACGACGCTGTTGAACCACATTCTGGCGAACCCACACGGGCTCAAGTTCGCCGTCATTGTAAACGAGCTCGGCGAGATCGGAATTGACGGCGAGCTGATCGTCGCTGTCGGGGACGGCATGATGGAGTTGAGCAATGGCTGCATCTGCTGCTCGGTCAACAATGACCTGGTCGACAGCATTTTCCGGGTGCTCGACCGTCGCGAACCTGTCGATTACGTGCTTGTCGAAACCACTGGCTTGGCCGATCCTCTGCCGATCATTCTGACGTTCCTGCGCTCAGAGTTCCGCAATCGGCTTCGCGTCGAACTCAGTGATCACGCTCGCCGATGCGGAGAACTTTCGTCCCGATATCTTCGGCAGTGTTGCCGCCCATAATCAGTTTCGCTACGCAGATGCGGTCCTGGTCAACAAATGCGACCTCGTCGACGATTATGCGTTGTGCAAGATCGAAGCGAGAATTCGTGAGCTGAAGGGCGATGCACGGATTCTCCGTACGACCCGGTCGCAGGTTCCGCTTCCGTTGGTGCTCGGCGTGGGTTCCCGTGAAGGGGATAAAGCTCTCGTCGATGAGCCCGGGGATCATGACCATGTGGCGAGCGATGGATTCAGCGCGGTCTCCTTCGCCTCTCAGCTGCCGCTGGCGGTCGACAAATTTCAGACTTTCCTCAATCGGGACCTTCCGGAGGGCGTATTTCGCGGCAAGGGCATCCTTTGGGTGGCTGAAAGCGACGCACGGTACGTCTTTCACCTCGTCGGCAAGAGGTTTTCCCTCGACGAGAGCCGCTGGGACGGACCCAGAAGGAACACGCTGGTCCTGATCGGCCGCGGTCTCGACGGCGAGGAATTGCGGCGTCGCCTCGAAGCATGCCTGGCGGCTGTCCCAGGATCGTGAGGCTAGGGGGTAGGTTCGAATGACCGAGTGGATTCTTCGCGGCGGTGAAGTGATCGACGGCAGCGGCCGACCGCGTCGCCGGGCCGATGTCGCGATCGCCGGCGACCGTATCGCCGCGGTCGGGGTCGTCGGCAAAGTGGCGCGGGCGCGGGAGATCGACGTGGCAGGGAAAATCGTCGCCCCCGGGTTCATCGACGTGCACACTCACGACGACCGGGCGCTCCTGGCGACCCCGGAAATGGCGGCCAAAGCGAGCCAGGGTGTGACCACCGTCGTGACCGGGAATTGCGGGGTGAGCCTCGCACCTCTGGTGCTCGAGACGGCCCCGCCGCCGCCTCTCGATCTGATCGGCGATGCCGCCAATTACCACTACGAGCGCTTCGCCCACTATCTCGCGGCACTCGACCGGGCACCGGCCGCACTCAACGCGGCCTGCCTCGTCGGCCATTCGACCTTGCGCGTCGGGGCGATGACGGCACTCGATCGGCCGGCCGAGAAGCACGAGCTGGCCCGCATGGGCGAGCGGCTGCAGGAGGCGCTCGACGCCGGTGCGGTCGGCCTGTCGAGCGGGCTCGCCTACGCCCCGGCGGCCCACGCGCCGGCTGCCGAGATCGCGGCGCTGGCGGCGTTGCTGCGGCCAGCTGGCGCCCTCTATACGACGCATATGCGCAACGAGGCCGACGCCGTCCTCGACAGCCTCGAGGAAAGCTTTGCCGCCGGCCGGGCGGCTGGAGTGCCGGTCGTGATCTCGCATCACAAGACGATCGGCCGGCAGAATTTCGGCCGCACTACCGAGACCCTGCCCGTGATCGCCGCAGCGATCGCGCGGCAAGAGGCCGGGCTCGACGCCTACCCCTACATCGCGTCCTCGACGGTGCTGAGTGCTGCACAGGCGGAGCGGGCATTAAAGGTCCTCGTTACCTGGTCGAAGAACGCCCCCGAGCAGGCCGGCCGCGAGCTTGCGGCGATCGCCGCCGATTGGGGCGTCGGTCTCGAAGAAGCGGTCGCCCGGCTGCAGCCGGCGGGTGCCGTCTACTGGATGATGGACGAAGCCGATGTCCAGCGGGTGCTGCAGTTCGAATACACGATGATCGGCTCGGACGGGCTGCCGCACGACACCCACCCGCACCCGCGGCTGTGGGGCGCCTTCCCGCGCGTCCTCGGCTATTACAGCCGCGAGCTCGGCCTCTTCAGCCTCGAAGAGGCGGTGCGGCGCATGACCGGCCTCTCCGCCTATCGCTTCGGTCTTGCCGGCCGGGGTGTTCTCAAGACGGGCGGCTATGCCGACGTCACCGTCTTCGATGCGGAGACGGTCGCCGACCGCGCGACCTTCGAGAACCCGACGACCCCGGCGGCCGGGATCGAGCACGTCTTTGTCAACGGCCGTCCGGTGTGGAGCGAGGGCAAGCCGACCGGCGAGCGCCCCGGCCGCGCGCTGCGCCGCCAAGAGATGCAGGCCGAGGCGCAATGACGGCGTCCTCGCCTCTATCGGGACCGTGTCACCCGGAAACTGCCGGTAAGCGCGCTAGGACACAGGCGCTTTTTTTATTTGATGGGCGCTCGTAATATAGTTTGAGACGATTTTACGTGGGAGAAGCGATCATTCATCAATCCGCTGCACCGCAGCCCGCATCAAGCTCAGATAGGCGACCGACAACGTCCCAGTCTTAGCCCCGAAAAAGGCTTATCCCTCTGCGTCCGGGGACCCAGAATGTTGTGGTCGCGAGTGTAGTTTCGTGATAGAACAAATCACGAACATATCTGCTCTGAGTGGCTGCGATGACTGACTTTCCCCGCTCCTTGATCGAGTTCCAACAGCGCTTCGGCGATGCGGCCGCCTGCGCTCGATACCTTGCCGCGACGCGCTGGCCCGACGGGTTTGTCTGCCCGGGCTGCGGCGGGGGCAAAGCGTGGCGGCTGGAAACCAAGGCCTGGACCTATGAGTGCGCCAAATGCGGTCGGCAGACCTCGGTCACCGCCGGCACCATCATGCATCACTCCAAATTGCCGCTGACCGCCTGGTTCTGGGCCGCTTATCTGATGGCCACCCACTCCAACGGCATCTCGGCCCTGCAACTGCAGCGCCAGCTGGCGTTCGGCTCCTACAAGACGGCCTGGCTGATCTGCGCCAAGCTGCGCCGCAGCATGCTCGCCCCGGGCCGCAGCCCGCTGGCCGGCCTCGTCGAGGTCGATGAGACCGAAATCGCCTGCCGCAGCAACACGATCCGGTCACCGGTGGCGGCGGGCGCAGCCATCAGGGCAAGATCTTGGTCGTCGGGGCCGTCGAGGTCGAGGACGGCGGTCGCGGCCCCGGCCGCATCCGTCTGAGCCCAGTGCCCGATTACTCGGCCGCCAGCCTCCATGCCTTCCTCGCCGCCAACCTCGCCCCCGGCGCCACCGCCAAGACCGACGGCTGGTCGGGATATCCCGGTGCCGCCAGCCTCACCCACGATCCCCATGTCGTCGGCAAGATGGCCGCCCACATCGTCCTGCCCTGGGTTCACCGGATCTTCTCCAACCTCAAGGTCTGGGCCTTGGGGTCTATCACGGGCTGCGCCGCAAGCACCTCCAATCCTACCTCGACGAATTCGTCTTCCGTTTCAACCGCCGGCGCACCCGGCACGCCGCGTTTCGATCCCTGCTCGGCATTGCCGCCGCGCACCAGCCGCTCCCTTACAAGATGTTGATTTCACCGGAAGCAAAGGCATAAGCCTTCCCCGAAAATTAAGTCGTCTCCCCTTTATATTAAGCAAGTATACCTCTTTGAGCGATATGGGAAATTATTGTTGAGAGTTGCAGAGTTAATCTAAACAAGGGATTGACCGAAATATGTAGACAGGCTTCGGCTATTACTGGGTTGTAGGAGGATATTCTTGGACAGGCGTTACCTTAAGGGAGGCCCTGCTGTCGCTAACGTCGGTGGCGTGACGGAAATCCAGCCAACTCGATGAGAAGGGTTTCCTGAACGATAAGGTCCATACGTAATTGGCTGCATATCGTATTCCTACCCGTAGGACGCCTTCTCCGGCAAGGCGTCGCCCCGACGAAAATGCAGTTAAAGCGAACGAGAATTTGACCACGCCGACCTTATTGAGGGAGCGAGCCAGTTCGGTATCTTCGCCGTAGAAGCGGAAATCGGGATTGAACGCGTTTGCAGCCTCAAGGGCCTTTCTGGATACGATGAAGTTACCCCCCTGCATCATCGAACCGGTTCCAGCCATTAATCTGATCAGTGACGATGTGAGGAAAGCAACTCTATAGAAGCCGGCAGCGATTAATCGGATGCGTTTGGGCAGGTCGTAGTGAATAAACGGCCCGCTAAGAGCGACCAAACGCGGAGAACAATCAAATTTTGCAAGTGCGATATCCAGCCAGCCCGGCGGAAGCATCGTATCGGCATCGATATTGGCGATCAGCTTTCCGCGAGCTGCCAGACACCCGGCGCTCCGGGCCTGAACAAGCCCTCTTTGGGCTTCGTCTATGACGGTAACACCTGGAAAAGACGAGGCAATACGACGAGTAGAGTCGGTGCTGTTGTTATCCACAACAATGATTTCTGCCGCGCACTGGCTTCGTGAAATCTCCGCTAGAATCGAGTGGAGGCAACACGCGATCAGCACCTCTTCGTTGAATGCGGGTACCACGAAACTCACCAGCACATCCGGCATAGTGCACGTCCTCCTTTTACGCAGTGAGCCGATCCACTGAGCTTTTGCTGGTGTTTGAATTCCTACGAGCCCGCGTCGACCAGCGCGGAAGCTTCTTCGTCGAAGTCGTCCGGCAAGGCAATCCGTCCGGTCAGCGGATCGAGCGCCCAGCGGTCGATCCAATTGATCAGTTCAAGCCGGCCGTCGAAATGCTCGACGAGAGCGGTGCAGCTCTCGACCCAGTCGCCGCTGTTGCAATAGAGAATGCCGCCGATCTCGCGCAACTCGGCATGGTGGATGTGGCCGCAGACAACGCCTTCAACCCCGCGGCGGCGAGCTTCGTCGGCAACAGCGTCGGCAAACGAGCCGATGTATTGCATGGCGTTCTTGACCCGCCGCTTGAGATAGGCCGATAGCGACCAGTACTGATATCCGAGCCGGCGCCGTGCGGTGTTGAAGTGCCGGTTGAGCCAGAGAGTAGCGGTGTAGGCGCCGTCACCGAGCAAGGCCAGCCAACGGGCGTGATGACTACGGCGTCGAACGCATCGCCATGGATCACCAGCAGCCGGCGTCCGTCCGCGGTGACGTGGATCGCATCCTCCACGACTTCCACCCCGCCGAACTGCAACTGCGTGAAGTCGCGCAGCCACTCGTCGTGATTGCCGGGGACGTAGACGACTCGCGTACCCTTGCGGACCTTGCGGAGGACCTTCTGGATGACGTCGTTGTGCGCCTGCGGCCAGTACCACGACTTCCTCAGGCGCCAGCCGTCGATGATGTCGCCGACGAGGTAGATCGTCTCCGCTTCGGTGTATTTGAGGAAGTCGAGAAGAAACTCGGCCTTGCAACCGCGGGTCCCCAGGTGCAGGTCCGAGATCCAGATCGTGCGATACTCGGGGATCGATGAAAGGTGCGTCACCGCGCTCCTCCCCCCGCCGATTCGGGGTGTTTCGAGTAGGCCCAGATCTGCGCCGGAAGAAGGTTCAGCCAGACCCGGCCGACCTCCCGGCCGGCGATCCCCAAGGGTCCGACCGCCAGCGGCGAGGTGAAGGCGTTTGTCACCTGGAGGAATCGCCCGCCTGGTCCCAAAAGATCGAGACATGGCCCGACGATGGCGCGTTGGGCCTCAACCGAAAACCATTTGATCGGCAGGCTGGAGACGACGCTGGCGAGTCGTTCGACCTTGCCCGCGAGATGACTTCCGATTTGGGTCGCGTCGCCTTCGATGACGGTGATCGCCGGAAATTCGCGTCGCAAGACCGCGACCAGGGCCGGCTCGCTCTCCAGCGCGATAATGCGCTCAGGCGGGCAGCCGGCGCGCAGGAGGCCCTGGGTAAGACTGCCGGTGCCAGCGCCGAGCTCGAGAAATTGGCCCGGCCGCTTCCGGTCGATGTAACGCGCAACTGCATCTGCAAGACGAGCGCCGCTCGGATTGGCCGCAGCGATCCGCAACGGTTTTTGTAGCCAAAGGGCAAAAAACACATTCGCATCGGCGTTCACGAGATCACCTCTCATAAGCCCATGGCGTTATTCTATCTGTTGTATGTTACAGTTTTGCGTGCGCTAGATGTTGCGGCCATTGTCTCAAAACGGTCATCTGCGCGTGGTATTAAGCGCTCGCCAAGCGACAGGAGCGCGTCATGCGGGCGAAGAAACTAGTCAAGCCAGCCCGAAAGCGAACCGCCTTGGCGGCAAAGTTGGCGCGCTTCGTCGGCCGGCAGCACTTCGATCGACTGCGTGATCTCCCTCTGCTGCACCGGTTCGCGGCACGCAGGGCGATCTCAACGCCCGACCCGGTGTTGCTGGCGGTCTTGGCGATCGACCGTGTCGGCCCAGCCGCGGTGCGCGCCTGCGCATCCGGCGTCGAAGTGCGCGTCGCAGCGCCGGACGAGGCTACCGCAAGGGTGTTGCGCCAGGCACTGGCTCAGACCGCGCGCCGCCGGGACACCGATCGGCTCATCCGGATCGTCGTCGATTAAAGACTTGCCTGGTGTCGGCAAGTTCTTAATTGCACCGGGAATGCTCGATTGGCGCCCGCAGAGGGAGCCTAAGGTCCGGGGCGATCGATCGCGTAGCCGGCGGAGCGAACCGTGCGCACGATGTCGTCGACGCAATCCGCATTCAATGCTTTGCGCAGCCGCCGGATGTGGACATCCACAGTCCGTGCCTCGACATACACATCGTGCCCCCACACCGCGTCGAGCAACTGCTCGCGCGAGAAGACCCGACCGGGGTATCGCAGGAGATGACGCAGGAGGCGGAATTCCGTCGGGCCGAGATGGACCGCCTTCCCGGCGCGCGATACCCGGTGCGCGGCGAGATCCATCGTCACGTCGGCGAAATGGAGCACCTCATCCACGGTGGTCGGCTGCGCTCTTCGGATCACCGCGCGCAGTCGCGCGACGAGTTCGCTCGGGCTGAACGGCTTGACGACATAGTCGTCAGCGCCACTGTCGAGTCCTCGCACGCGGTCGCTTTCCTCGCCGCGCGCCGTCAGCATTATCACCGGCAGCGCACGGGTCTCGGGTGCTCGCCGAATCCGACGGCACACCTCGATCCCGGAAACGAGCGGCAGCATCCAGTCGAGCAACACGACATCGGGCTTACGTTCGGCGATCTGGACGAGCGCGTCTTCGCCATCAGCGGCCTCGCAAACCTGAAAGCCTTCTTTCTCGAGGTTGTAGCGCAAGAGCATAACGAGCGGTGCTTCATCCTCGACGATAAGGACGATGGGCTTGCTCATTCCGCTCTCCGGGCTGGATTGACGATCTCGAGGCTCGACAGGTCGCCCTTCGGCCGTGCTTCGGTGAGGGGCGTCCCATGGACAAGATAATAGACGTCCTCGGCAATATTTGTCGCGTGATCGCCGACCCGCTCGATGTTCTTGGCCATGAACAGCAAATGCGTGCAGGCGCTGATGTTGCGCGGGTCTTCCATCATGTAGGTCAGCAGCTCGCGAAACAGGCTCGAATACATTTCATCGAGCTCGGCATCTCGGATCCACACGGCATACGCCCTTTCCGCGTCGCGAGCGACGTAGGCGTCGATCACCTCCTTGACCAGCAGCTCAGCCAGATGTGCCATGCGCGGCAATGCGTAGACCGGCCGCACCGGCGGCGTCTGATTGAGCGCCATCGAGCGTTTGGCGACATTGGCTGCGTAATCGCAAATGCGTTCGAGGTCGCTCGCAATCTTCAGCGCAGCAAAGATCTCGCGCAGATCGCGCGCCATCGGTTGTCGTAGGGCCAGAAGCCGGATCGCGAGATTGTCGAGATCGCGCTGCAGCTGGTCGACCTTCGCATCGCCTTCGACGACGCTCGCGGCCAGCTCGCTGTCGCGCTTGACGACGGCGTCGATCGCCGCCGCGAGCTGACTCTCGGCGAGCCCCCCCATTTCGGTGATCGTGTTGCTGACCTTGCGCAACTCTTCGTCGTAGCTTTTGACAATGTGCTCGGACGCCATCGGTCAAATTCTCCGCAACTCGGCTCAGCCGAACCGACCTGTGATGTAGTCTTCGGTTTGCTTCTGCGCCGGGTGGGTGAATATGCGCTCGGTTTCGTCGAACTCGATCAGCTCGCCGAGATACATGAAGGCGGTATAGTCGGAGCTGCGTGCCGCCTGCTGCATGTTGTGGGTGACGATGGCGATGCAGTAATCGGACTTCAGCTCGGCGATCAACTCCTCGATGCGCTGAGTCGACAGCGGGTCCAACGCCGAAGCCGGCTCGTCGAGCAGTAGGATCTCGGGTTGGACCGCAATAGCGCGGGCGATGCACAGGCGCTGCTGCTGTCCGCCCGAGAGGCTGAGACCGCTCTGCCGGAGCTTGTCCTTTACCTCGTCCCAGAGCGCGGCCCTGCGCAGTGCCAATTCGATCCGTTCGTCGAGCTCGGATCGCGCCATCCGCTCGTAGAGACGGATACCGAACGCGATGTTGTCATATATCGACATCGGAAAGGGTGTCGGCTTCTGAAAGACCATGCCGATCTTGGCGCGCAGCAGGTTCAAGTCCAATCCTGCGGTCAGAATGTTTTCGCCGTCGACCAAAACTTCACCGGTTGCTCGTTGCCCGGGATAGAGCTCGTAGATCCTGTTCAGGATGCGCAGCAAGGTCGACTTGCCGCAGCCCGACGGGCCGATAAAGGCGGTCACACGCTTGTCATGCAGCGGCACGCTGATGTTTTTCAGCGCCCTGAAACTGCCGTAGAAAAAGTCCACGTTACGCATCGCGGCCTTTTGCCGTGGCGTGGGCTCGACAACTGAGATATTGCGGTTGGACGGAACGGTCGGCACGGCAAGCCGAGCAATAGGGTCGTCTGGGCTCATTGCTTGAATGTACCCCACGAGGCGAGAGCCCGAGCGCCGATGTTGAGGCACAGCACGGTGAACGTGATCAGCAGCGCCCCGCCCCAAGCGAGCACCTGCCAATCGGCATACGGGCTCATCGCGAACTGAAAGATGACGACCGGCAAATTGGCCATCGGCGCGTTCAGGTTGGTGCTCCAGAACTGGTTGTTGAGTGCGGTGAAGAGCAGTGGTGCGGTCTCGCCGGCAATCCGGGCGACAGCAAGCATGACGCCGGTCACCATTCCTTGGATCGCCGCGCGGTAGGAGATCATGACGATCACCTTCCACTTCGGCGAGCCGAGTGCCGAGGCTGCTTCGCGCAACGTGTCCGGAACCAAGTTCAGCATATCCTCGGTCGTCCGCACTACGACCGGGATCACGATGATCGCCAATGCCATCGCCCCCGCCCAGGCCGAGAAATGGCCCATGCGGACGACCATGACCTCGTAGATGAAGAGCCCGACGATGATCGACGGCGCGCTCAACAGGATGTCGTTGATAAAACGCACCACCTCGCCGAAGCGGCTGCCCCGGCTGTATTCGGCGAGGTAGGTGCCGGCAAGGATGCCGGTCGGTGTTCCGACCAGGGTCGCGATCAGGGTCATCACCACGCTGCCGAAGATGGCGTTCAACAGCCCGCCTGAGCTGCCGGGCGGCGGGGTCATTTGCGCGAACAATGCCGGAGTGATCGCGGCGATTCCGTTTTCCAGCAGCGTCCAGAGGACGAGGACGAGCCACAACAGGCCAAACCCGGTCGCCACGACCGACAGGCTCATGACCAAGCCGTTGGCGATGCGGCGTCGGGCATAGAGGCTCATTGGCTCAGCCCTCCCGCCTGCTTTTGCAGCCGCAGCAGCAACACCTTGGCGATCGCCAGCACAATGAAGGTGATGACGAACAGGATGAATCCCAGCGCGATCAGCGACGAAAGATAGAGATCGCCGACGGCTTCGGTAAACTCGTTGGCCAACGACGCCGAGATCGTCGTCCCCGGCTGCAGAATCGAGGCGCTGATGCGATGCGCGTTGCCGATGACGAAGGTGACCGCCATCGTCTCGCCGAGTGCACGGCCGAGACCGAGCATGATCCCGCCGACGACGCCGATGCGGGTGAAGGGCAGAACGATGTACCTGACCACCTCGCCCCGCGTGGCGCCAACCGCGTAGGCGCTTTCCTTGAGGATCGCCGGCACCGTCTCAAAGACATCTCGCATGATCGACGAGATAAACGGCAGCACCATGATCGCAAGGATGAAGCCGGCCGTGAGCACGCCGATGCCGAGCGGCGGGCCGGCAAACAGCGCGCCGATCCCCGGAACCTGCCCCAGCGAGCCGATGATCGCCGGCTCGATGTATTGCTGGACGAACGGCGCGAACACGAAGAGGCCCCAGATGCCATAGATGATACTGGGGATCGCCGCCAACAGCTCGATCATCGTCGCGAGCGGCCGCTTCAGCCATCTTGGGCAAATCTCCGTTATGAACACTGCGACCCCGAAAGCTACCGGAATACCGACCAGCATCGCGATGGCTGAGGTGACAAGGGTCCCGTAGATCGGGGCGAGCGCCCCGAACTTCTCGGTCACCGGGTTCCACACATTTGTGAAGAGGAACGGAACCCCGAAAGTCCGCAACGCCGGCAGCGCGCCCTCGACGAGCGCGACCATAACGCCGCCGAGGATCAGCAGAACGAGAAGCGCGAACAGGAAGGTGAGGTGGCGGAACAGGAGGTCGCCGATCGCGCCGCCCCGCCCCCTCGCAGCAACTCGCGGCAGCGCAATCTCAGCGGCCACGTGTCATCCCTGCCCGTAACCTCGACGTCCCCAAACCGGCGAAAGCCCTACGATGCGCGGCCGTTCCACACCGGTTTTCCGTCGGGACCTTTGATCAGCTGCCAGCTCTGCTCGACCATTTTAACGACGCTGTCGGGCATCGGTACATAATCGAGGCCCTCTGCCAGCTTGTCGCCGTTCTGATAAGCCCAGGCAAAGAAATTGAGCGCTTCGCGCGCGACCTCGGACTTGGCTTGCTGCTTGTGCATCAGGATAAAACTCGCGCCGGTGATCGGCCAGCTGTCCTTCCCCGGCTGGTCGGTCAGCAACAGGTAGAAGTCCTGCGTCTTTGCCCAATCCGCATTTGCCGCGGCAGACTGGAAGGCCTTGATCTCAGGGCTGACGAACTGGCCATCCTTGTTACGCAACTGCGCGTAGGTCAGCTTGTTTTGTTTCGCGTAAGCATATTCGACATAGCCGAGCGCGCCGGCCGTACGGCTCGCCATCGCCGAGACGCCCTCGTTCCCCTTGCCGCCGATCCCGGTCGGAAATTGAACCGAGGTGTTTTCGCCGATTTTCTCCTTCCACTCCGGACTTACTTGCGAGAGGTAGTGCGTGAAGATGAAGGTAGTGCCCGATCCGTCGGACCGGTAGACGGGCGCTATTGCCTGGTCAGGGAGTTTGAGCCCGCTATTGAGGGCAGCGATCGCCGGATCGTTCCATTTCGTGATCTTGCCCAGGTAGACATCCGCCAACAGCTTACCATCGAGCTTCAGCTGACCGGGTTGGATCCCCGGCAAATTGACCACCGGCACGACGCCGCCCATGATCATCGGAAATTGCGTAAGGCCATCCTTTTCGAGATCGGCCGGTTTGAGCGGCATGTCCGATGCGCCGAAATCGACTGTCTTGGCGGTGATCTGCTTGATGCCGCCACCCGAGCCGATCGATTGATAGTTCATCTTCAATCCGGTCTTCGCCGCATAGGCTTCCGCCCATTTGGCGTAGATCGGATAGGGAAACGTGGCGCCGGCTCCGGAAATCTCGGCTGCGTTGGCTACGAAGCCGAAAGCTGCGGCAGCAACTATCCCAAGCACGGCAGTACGAAAAGCGATCATAGGCGTGCTCCTTCATCGGAGAGGGAGGCCGACCCAAACGGGTCAGGAGCGCTTCTTAATGATCCACTCGTTAAGTTTGATGACATTTTAGTTTCATTTTGATGACAGCGTCGCGCCGGTACACCGAAGTGGATCAAACGTTCAGCTTCGGTGTGCTCGCATCTATTTCGAATGGAGCGGCGCCACGAAAGGGAACCGGCAATTAGAAAGCGGTGCTGTCGGGCTTGCGGGCTTCGATCATGGCGGAGGCAGCGTAATTTTCGATGCCTCGGCCCGGTGCCCAGCTCTCGACGAGCTCGCGGCTGCCCGGCTTGGTGGTGATGCGAATGTCGGTGAAGCCAGCCGCCGCCAGCCAGTTCTCGATCTGGCAGGTTGTGGCGGCACCGGCCAAGCACGTGCAGAGCAACGTCGCGTCCGAGGCAAGGTCGGCGGGCAGCGGTGCGGTATTTACAACGTCGGCGATGGCGATGCGCCCATCCGGCTTCAGAACACGGAACGCCTCGCGGTAGACCTGCGCCTTGTCGGGGACGAGGTTGATGACGCAATTCGAGATCACCACGTCGGCGGTGTTGTCGGCGATCGGCAGGTGCTCGATCTCGCCGAGACGGAACTCGACATTCGCGGCCCCGACCCGTTCGGCGTTGGCCCGCGACTTGGCGAGCATCTCATGGGTCATGTCTACGCCGATCACCCGGCCGGCGGGCCCGACTTGCTGGGCCGCAAGGAAGCAATCGATCCCTGCGCCGCTGCCGAGATCGACGACCACCTCGCCCGGGCGCATCGCAGCGAGCGCTTGCGGGTTGCCGCAGCCGAGCCCGAGATCCGCACCCTCCGGTAGGGAGACAAGGTCCGCCTCGGAATAGCCCATGCTGCGGGAGGCGCCTTGCGACGCGGTGGTGGGCCCGCAGCAACCTGCTTTGCCGGTCGCCACTCCGCCGTACCAGTCGCGCACCAGCTCCTTCGACTTGATCGTGTTCATGATCGCTCCCTCGGACAGGCGATTTCGATAGTTCGTGAAATATGCTTGACAGGCCCGGGTGTCAACATATATTCGATATTCGTTGAAAAGTTGGAACTCATGACGGCCTGATGGATCAGAAACACGCGATTGCCGCGCTCGGCGCGCTGGCGCAGGAAACCCGGCTCGAGCTGTTCCGGTTGCTGGTGACTTGCGGTCCTCAGGGGTTGCCGGCCGGCGTCATCGCCGAGAGGCTCGGGGTGATGCCCTCATCCTTGTCCTTTCATCTGCAGCAGCTGGTGCATGCCGGCTTGATCACGCAGCGGCGTTTGAGCCGTCAGCTGATCTATTCCGCCGAGTACGGCACCATGAGCGAGCTCATGGCCTACCTGACCGAAAATTGCTGCGGCCGCGGCGCCTCCTGCGTCTCGGCTTGCAATCCCGCCGACAGCCCTGCCAAAGGAGAGGATGATGAAGCGCCTGCACGTGCACGTATCGGTTGACGATTTGGCTCAGTCGATCCGGTTCTACTCGGCGTTGTTCGCCGCTGAGCCGACCGTCGTCAAGGATGATTACGCGAAGTGGATGCTTGACGATCCGCGGGTCAATTTCGCGATCAGCAACGGCTGCAGACCCGACGGCCGTGCCGCCGGCTTCTCACATCTCGGCATCCAGGCCGAGGACGAGGGCGAGCTCGCTGAGGTCTACGACCGGTTGAGCCGCGCCGAGCGGCCGATCGTCGAGCAGCAGGCCACGACCTGCTGCTACGCCAAATCCGACAAGCAATGGATTGCCGACCCGCAGGGCGTTCCCTGGGAAACCTTCCTGACATACGGCGAGGCCACCGTCTACGGCGACAGAGACTCGCTAACGAAGCTAAAGGAAGCAAACGAGCGAGCGGTATGCTGCGAGCCGGCTACGCGCGCGCAACCCGTCCCGGAGCCTGTTCAAGCGGAGGCTTGCTGTGCTCCAACCTGCTGTCCCGCCTAATCTAAGAGGCTCGCCAAAAAATGAAGCGAACATTATCAAAGGGTCGTCACCCCCGCGACAGCGGGGGTCCAGGGCAACGGCTTAAGTCTTGGGCCCCTGGATTCCCGCTTTCGCGGGAATGACGGATAACCCACTGAGAATTCGTCATTCTTTCGGGTTTAAGAGCGGCCCGTGACGCAGCGGCCTGTGAGGTAACCGGCGACGCAGGCTTCGCGAAGACAGGGCGGCTCCCGCCCCTCACAAAAAAGACGTGCGCGGGCTGCCCATATCTATTATTCCAGAATCATGGAAGCGAATGATGCTGCGCGGATCTTCGGGGCCCTGGCGCAAGGCAGTCGGCTGGAGGTCCTGAGGCTGCTGCTCGCGCAAGGCCCAAACGGGCTGTCGGCCGGCGAGCTGGCCGACCGGCTCGGCACCCCGGCATCGACGACGTCTTTTCATCTGAGTGCCCTCGAGCGCGCCGGCTTGATCTCCGCCACCCGACAGGGCCGCCAGATCATCTACGCGGTGCGGATCGTCACGCTTCGCGAGCTGCTGGTCTTCTTGACCGAGGCCTGCTGTGGCGGCCGTCCCGAGCTTTGCGGGGACATCTCCGAGCTCCTGCCGCCCCTTCCCAAAGAAAGCCCGTCGATGACCCCAGCGTTTAACGTGCTGTTCGTATGCACACACAATAGCGCTCGGTCGATCATGGCTGAGGCCATCCTCGCCAAGGTCGGCGGCGAACGCTTGCGCGCTTATTCCGCCGGGTCGGAGCCGAGTGACGAACCGATGCCGGAGGTCATGGATAAACTCCATGCCCTCGGCCATGACGTGTCGCGGTTGCATTGCAAGTCGTGGAACGTGTTCACGGGTCCGGATGCGCCGCGGGTCGATTTTTTGATCACCCTCTGCGATACCCAGGACAGCCAGACCTGCCCCGATTTCGGCGACAAGGTGGTGACCGGGGTATGGTCACTGCCCGATCCGGCCAAGTTCACCGGCAGCAAGATCGAGCGGACCGCGCTGCTCAACGAGCTTTATGCCAGCCTTCACCGCCGGATCATGATTTTCATCAATTTGCCCTTTGCCACACTCGAACGTATGGCGCTGAAGGCTCGCCTCGACGAAATCGGCGAGGGACCGGTCGGCGCGATAGCGCGAACCGGAGGGCGCTAGACATGCGTGTCGGCATCAACGGGATGGGACGCATCGGTAGGTTGGCGCTTAGGGCGTCCCTCGGCGCGATCGAGCGGCAAGACGACGATCCCCGCTCCGCCGACCGGTTGGACGTCGTCCACGTCAACGAGATCAAGGGTGGAGCTGCGCCAACCGCCCACCTCCTCGAATTCGACAGCCTGCACGGCCGCTGGCGGCAAACCTTCGGGGTCGAGGACGATCGTACGATCGTTATCGGTAATCGCCGGCTCGGCTTTACGTCGGCGGGCGTACCGGCCGAAGTGCCTTGGGGGGATCTCGGTTGCGACATCGTGCTCGAATGCACCGGGAAATTCCTGAAGCCGGATCAGCTGGCGGGCTATTTCGATCGAGGCGTTCGGCGCGTCATCGTCGCCGCCCCGGTGAAGGACCCCGCTGCGTTGAATGTCGTAGTCGGCGTCAACGATGGGGTTTATGACCCGGCCCGGCATTGCCTGTTGACGGCAGCCTCGTGCACGACGAATTGCCTCGCACCGGTGGTCAAGGTCGTGCACGAGGCGATCGGCATCCGGCACGGGCAGATCACTACGATCCACGATCCGACCAACACCAACGTCGTCGTCGATGCGCCGCATCGCGATTTGCGTCGTGCCCGATCGGCCATGCTGTCGCTGCAGCCCACCACGACCGGCAGCGCTACGGCTATCGCGCTGATCTATCCCGAGCTGAAGGGGCGGCTCAACGGGCATGCGGTGCGCGCGCCGGTGCTCAATGCGTCGCTGACCGATTGCGTTTTCGAGCTGGAGCGCACCACGACCGAAGCCGAGGTGAATAAACTGTTTCGCGCCGCGGCCGGCGGTCCTCTCGCCGGCATTCTCGGCTTCGAGGATCGGCCGCTCGTCTCCGCCGACTACCTTAACGATACCCGCAGTGCGATTGTCGATGGACCGAGCACGATGGTCACCGACGGCACGCTGCTCAAGGTCTACGCGTGGTACGACAACGAGGTCGGCTACGCCTGCCGCATGGTCGACCTGGCGAATATTATTATCGAAAGAGGTGCATGATGTCGGGTGTTCGCAACTACCTGATCGTCACCGCCAGTTACTGGAGCTTTACGCTGACCGATGGCGCATTGCGCATGCTGGTGCTGCTGCATTTCTACGCGCTCGGCTACACCCCGTTCATGCTCGCTTCGCTCTTCTTGCTGTACGAGGCGGCCGGCATTTTCGCCAATCTCGGCGGCGGCTGGCTGGCGACCCGCTTCGGCATCCCGCGCATGCTTGCGGTGGGCTTGGTGCTGCAAATCGGCGGCCTGTTAATGCTGTCCGCACTCGACCCGGGTTGGGGCGCGGCCCTCTCCGTCGCATGGGTCGTGGCGGCACAGGGCGTCTCTGGCGTCGCCAAGGACATCACCAAAACGGCCTCGAAATCCGCGATCAAGGCGACTTCCGAGGGCGGCGCCGGGCAATTGTTCCGCTGGGTGGCGTGGTTCACCGGTTCGAAGAACGCGATGAAGGGTTTTGGTTTCTTCCTCGGTGGCGCGCTGCTTCAGGTTGCCGGGTTCAAGCCGGCGCTGTGGCTGATGGCGGGAATGCTTGCCGTCGTCCTGGTGAACGTGATGCTCAGCCTGCCTGCCGAATTGGGTAAAGCGAAGGCCTCCAAGTCTTTCGGCGAGCTCTTCGCCAAATCGCGCGCCATCAATCTGCTGGCCGCCGCGCGCATCTTTCTGTTCGGGTCGCGAGACGTCTGGTTTGTCGTCGGCCTGCCGGTGTTCCTTTATGCCAATGGCTGGAAGTACATGGAGGTAGCAGGCTTCATCGCCTCGTGGACCATCGGCTACGGGCTGGTGCAGGCGATTGCGCCTTCGGTGGTGCGGCGCAGTGCTGACGGCCTGTCGCGCGAGATCCCCGAAGCACGGATTTGGGGGACGGTATTGATCGCAATTCCGGCGATGCTTGCGCTGCTGTTGGGATCGAAGATGTCACTGAGCCCGGGTTTGCTCGTCGTGACCGGTCTAAGCGTATTCGGCTTTGTTTTCGCTGTGATCTCGTCCCTGCACTCCTACCTCATTCTCGCCTATGCCGGATCTAAGAAGGCCGCCGAAGATGTCGGCTTCTACTATGCGGCCAACGCCGCCGGCCGGCTGATCGGCATCCTGTTGTCCGGATCATTGGCCCAATATGGCGGATTGTCGGCATGCCTGTGGGGCTCGGCGGCGATGCTCGGAATTTGCCTCGCCTTGACGTTCTGGCTGCATACAGGTTCCGAAGCTCGGCGAGTGCCTGTGGCCGGCTGATCCGGTAAGGACGGCCTCTCGCCGTCGTCATCCTCAAACGGCCGCAGGGTCCAGCCTTCTTCGCTACCTTACCGCTGGGAGCTGGCAGACTACGGAGAGAACGGAAATGATCAACGCAGTGATCCTTCGTAGCCGGGGCTGGCGCCCTTTGGGGCGCATCTTGGCGATCGCTCTTGCTCTGTTTGGGGTCCCGAGCGCCGCGAGTTGGGCGCAAAACCTGCAAACCAGCGAAGCCGTTTCGCTACACGGCGCCGGTTCCACATTTGCGGCACCGCTCTACACGAAATGGATCGACGAGTATGGTGTTGCACACCGCAATGTCTCGATCTCCTATGACGCAGTTGGGAGCGGCGAGGGGGTCAAGCGGTTCGTTGCGGATGCCGTGGACTTCGCCGGCAGCGATGAAATGTTGACGAAGAGCGAATCGGCGAAGCTTCGCGAAGCCGCGCTGATGCTGCCGGTCACTGCCGGAATGATCGCCCTTGCCTACAACATTCCTGGCGTGACGACCGAGATCAAGCTGCCGCGCGACGTGTACGTCGACATCTTCGCCGGCGCGATCCGGCAGTGGGATGATCCCCGTATCAAGGCGGCGAACCCCGGTCTGGCATTTCCCCACCGCGATATCGCGATCGTTGCACGACAGGACAGCAGCGGGACAACGGCGGCGTTCACCAAGCACCTCGCAGCGATCGGTCCCGGATGGGGCGCCAAGGGGATGGGCGTCAGCAAGCTGATCGATTGGCCAAAGGGGACGATGTTCGCGCCGGGGAATGAGGGCGTGGCCGGTCGCATTAAGATCAGCGAAGGGTCGATCGGCTACGTCGAATACTGGTTTGCGCAGCGGCTCGGGCTACGGATGGCAGCGCTGCAAAACAAAGCCGGTTCATACATTACGCCGACTGCGCATTCCGGCGAGCTCGCGCTGTCGGGTCGGGTCGCAGAGGTGAAAGAACTCGACGCTTCGGTTGCGGATCCCGCTGCTCCCGGTGCTTATCCGATCACGACCTATAGTTGGATGTTTCTCTATCCGCGCTATGCCGATCGCGCAAAGGGAAAGGCCATCCGCGATTTCGCCGAATGGACCCTGTCGCAGCAAGCCCAAAATTACGGCGCGCAACTCGGCTACCTCCCGTTGGCTCCTGATGTCACGGCATTGGGCACCCAAGCCTTGGCTGGCCTTGCCTACTGACGAGGAAACCAGGTCGGTGAGATCGGCCGGGGTGGTGCAACTTCGTTGCCGGGTTGATCATGACATCTGTTACTGAAAGCGGCCGGCGCCGTGCGGCACCGGCGCTCGGAACCTTTGAGCGCTATCTGACGGTCTGGGTCGCGCTCTGCATACTTGCCGGCATCGTGCTCGGCCGGGTGTTGCCCGGGCCGTTCCAGGCTCTTGGCCGGATGACCGTGGCCGAGGTCAATATACCGGTTGCGGTGCTGATCTGGCTGATGATCGTGCCGATGCTTCTGAAGGTCGATTTCGGCGCATTGCACCGGGTGGCCGAACAATGGCGCGGCATCGCCGTGACGGTCGGGATCAACTGGTTGGTCAAGCCCTTCAGCATGGCTGTGCTCGGCTGGCTGTTCATCGGCTGGCTGTTCCGCCCGTGGCTGCCGGCGAGTCAGGTCGACAGCTATATTGCGGGGCTGATCATCCTTGCCGCGGCGCCTTGCACCGCGATGGTGTTCGTCTGGTCGAACCTGACCGACGGCGAGCCGAACTTCACGCTGACGCAGGTCGCACTCAACGATACGATCATGGTCTTCGCCTTTGCCCCGATCGTGGGCCTGTTGCTCGGACTTTCGTCCATCGTCGTGCCATGGTCGACGCTCTTCCTGTCCGTGGTCCTGTACATTGTCGTGCCGGTGATCGCCGCGCAGCTCTGGCGGCGATCGTTGCTCGCGCGTGGCGGCGACGCAGCGCTCGGCCAGACCTTGCGCAAGCTTCAGCCGATCTCGCTGATAGCGCTGCTGGCGACGCTCGTTCTGCTGTTCGGGTTCCAGGGTGAGCAGATCGTGCGCCAGCCGCTCATCATCGCGCTGCTGGCGGTACCGATCATCATCCAGGTCTATCTCAACGCCGGGATCGCCTATTCGGTCAACCGGGCACTGGGCGTGCCGCATAACGTCGCCTGTCCCTCAGCCCTGATCGGCGCCTCGAATTTCTTCGAGCTCGCTGTCGCCGCCGCAATCGCGCTGTTCGGGTTCCAGTCGGGGGCTGCGCTTGCGACCGTGGTGGGCGTGCTGGTCGAGGTTCCGGTCATGCTCTCAGTCGTAGGGATCGTTCTGCGCACCCGCGGATGGTACGAGCATCGTGATCCGGCACTATCTCACGGAGATCGACGATTGTGATTTTGAGCCATCCATAGAATTGCCGAATTCCCATCCCATACTCCCGACCGATGGCAAGGTCGCGAGATGGCGGCTCGACCATCCTACCAGGCATTTCTATCTAAGGGAGAAATTTTGCTGCAGATTCGCGGCAGATCGAGCAGCAAGCCGTTGCGGACACAATTTGCGATTGTAGCGGAAGATATTTAATGGGGTGCCAGCTTTACGAGACCGCTTGTCGGGCCGCGGGTTGCGGCCCTCGATTATGCTGGATTTGGCCTGTTATACGCACTGCTGGCTGAATTAGCCTTTGGCATCGGGAAAGAACAGGGGTTCGCCATCGATCTTGTAATCGGCAATGGTCTGCTGCCCTGCCGGCGAGATCAGCCACTCGATGAAGCGGTGTCCGAGGTCTTGTTTTACATGCGGGTGCTTTTCCGGGTTCACCAGCATCACCCCGTATTGGTTGAAAAGCCGGCGATCTCCTTCCACAAGAATAGTCAGATTCTGACAATTCTTGAAATTGAGCCAGGTCCCACGATCGGACAATGTATAACCGTCCATGGCCGCGGCCATGTTCAGGGTCGGACCCATCCCCGAGCCCGTGTCGCGGTACCAACCTCCTTCGGCTGCTTTGGGATTGATGCCCGTTTCGGTCCAAAAGCGCAGCTCGGCCTTGCTGGTGCCGCTATCGTCGCCGCGGGCGACGAAGGGCGCGCGGGCGGCTGCGATCTTGCGCAGCGCCTCAACAATGTCCTTCATGCCTTGGACGTGAGCCCGGTCGCTACGCGGCCCGACCAGTATAAAATCGTTGTACATCACCTCGCGCCGGTCGACGCCGAACCCCCGCGCCACAAAGGCCAGTTCTGCCGGCTTGTCGTGGACGAAGACCACGTCACAGTCGCCGCGCTCGCCGATCTTGAGCGCCTGGCCGGTGCCGACCGCGACGACGCGGACCTGAATGCCGCTGGCTTTGGTGAATGCAGGCAAGAGGTACCCAAAAAGCCCCGACTGCTCGGTCGAAGTGGTCGAGGCAACCGTAATGAACTGCTGCTGGGCGGCGGCACCGAATGCTGTCGCCCATACAATCAGACATGCGGCGAGACATACGGCGAAGAAAGCGCGCAATGACCCCGTCATGCCGCTACCCTCCGGGCAGCCACTCGGAGGAAGTGGGCAGCGGCGTTGAGAACAAGGATCAAGCTCACCAGGATGATGCCGAGACCAAGGGCGAGAGCGAGATCGCCCCGGCTCGTTTCGAGCGCGATCGCCGTCGTCATCGTGCGGGTGATACCGGCGATGTTGCCGCCGACGATCAAGATCGCACCCACTTCGGCGACCGCCCGACCGACACCGGCCAACACCGCCGTCATCAGGCTCAGGCGGCCGACCCACAGCAGCGAACAGACGGTGCGGATCCGGCCGACCCCGTCAAAAATGTAGAGTTCGCGATATTGCCGCCAGAGATCTTCGACGATTTGCCGCGTGATCGCCGCTACGATCGGCGCGACCAGCACCATCTGCGCGATAACCATGGCAGGAGGCGTGAACAATAATCCAAGGTTTCCGAGAGGCCCGGCGCGCGAGAGGAGGAGGTAAACCAACAGGCCCGCGACAACGGGCGGCAGCCCCATCAGGGCATTGACGATGACGACGACAGCGTTCCGCCCGGGAAACCGGAGTATCGCAGGCGCTGCGCCAAGCGGCAGCCCGAGGGCCGAAGCGAGCAGGACCGCGCTGAGACTGACTCCAAGCGAAAGCGATACGATCGCGACAAGAGTGGGATCGCTCGACAAAACAAGCTGCCAAGCCGCGGCGAGCGCATCGACGATGTCATGCAAGGCGAGCCTCTTGAACCAGTGCTCGCCTAATAGATCACGTCAGGATACTAGCCCCGATATGGCAAATGCTGCATATCGCGGGTCGGCAATCAGTCCTCGGGCGGCTGGTCGACCATCAGCTTGCGGAGCGTGTCCATATCGGCGGCAACCGCGCTGGCGGCATGGTCTTCCATACCCCGATAGAGCGCTAGAACCTCGCGACCCGTCGCGGTCAGCCGGGCACCGCCGCCGCCGGCGCCGCCCTTCGCCGCTTCGACCAGCGGCGCTCGAAAACAGGCGTTCATGGTCTTGGTGAGGACCCAGGCGCGGCGGTAGCTCATGCCCATGCGCCGTCCCGCGGCGGCGATCGATCCGGTCTCTCCGATCAGCTCCAAGAGTGCTGCCTTGCCCGGGCCGATCGCGATCGAGGTACCCAGCAAAATGCGCAGCCGAGGCTCGAGCCGATCATCCATCTGCGCCGGGCCCCTGATTCGCGGTGTGCTGCGGGCGCAGAAAGACGGTGAACACCGAGCCGGCGCCGAGAGTGCTGTCGACGTCGAGAAATCCGCGGTGGCGGTTGAGGATGTGTTTGACGATCGCCAGCCCGAGCCCGGTACCGCCCATCTCGCGCGAGCGGGCGGTATCGACGCGGTAGAAGCGCTCGGTCAGCCGCGGCAGATGCTCCCGCGCGATACCCTCGCCTTGATCACGCACGGCTACCGATAAAAATGCGGCGTCTCCGGCCTCGCCGCCGTGGGGCGGCCGGGTCCCGGTCCCGGCCACCACCGATATCTCGCTGCCGGCGCGGCCGTATTTGATCGCGTTCTCGAGGAGGTTCTGGAACAGTTGGGCGAGTTCGTCGCGTTCGCCCATCACGTCGGGCAGATCGGGCGGCATATCCAGCCGGATATGCATGTTGCGCTCGGCGGCGCGCAGCTCGAGCGTGTCGGCGAGATGATGCAGCAACGATCCGAGCACGACGCTCCCCTGCGGCATGACATGCTCGTTGAGCTCGATCCGCGACAGCGACAACAGATCCTCGACGAGGCGGGTCATGCGAGCGGCCTGCTCGTGCATGATCGCGAGAAAGCGCTCGCGCGCCTCGGCATCCTCGCGCGCCGGCCCGCGCAAGGTCTCGATAAACCCGGTGAGCGTGGTTAGCGGCGTGCGCAATTCGTGGCTTGCATTGGCGATGAAGTCGGCGCGCATCTGTTCGGCGCGTTTGAGCTGGGTGATGTCGTGCAGGCTGAGCACCACGACCGCACCGTCGAGCGAGGGGCGGTCGAGGCGAGCCAAACGCGCGCGCAACTGCCGCTCGATTGGTACGGTGACGGTAAAATCGACGATGCGCGCCGGTTCGCCGCGCAGCACGGCATCCGCTGCGGCCAGCACCGCGGGGTTGCGCAATACGGCGGCGAGGTCGCGCGGACCTTCGACAATGCCGACAAAGGATGCCGCCTGCGCGTTGGCGCGGACGACCCGCCGCCGGTCGTCGAGCAGGATCAGTGGGTCCGGCACGGCTGCGATAACGGCCTCTGCCGCGGCGAGCCGCGCCTCGGCGCTGCGGACCTGGTCGCGCAAGGCCCGGATCAGCCTGACGATGGCGAGCCACAGCTCGCTAACCATCGGGGCGATGTGCCGCGCTGCCGGAGCGGCGGCTCCGTCATCGCGCGCCAAGGCCTCGACCGCATCGCGCAGCGCCTCCACGGCACTCACCCAACGACCGACAATGAACCCCGTTGCCGCAAGGGTAGCCGCGAGGGTCGCAGCGCCGGCGGTCAGCGTGGGGGCTATCGGGAGAGTGCCCCAAAGAGCGAGTGCCGCGAGCACGATCAAGGCGGGTGCCGACGTCGTCAGGATAAGCGCGACGGCACGCCCCCACCCCGGCCTTGCCGCGTGAACACGCAGGGCTGTCCGGGGAATCGAAACCGGTTGCAAGGCTATGGTTCCTGGGCCAGCGGAAAGTATTCCCGTGGGCGGGCTTGACCCGGCCCTCCACGCCTCCGGCGCGGAGATTGTCGCTGCCTCAAGACGTGGATGGCCGGGTCAAGCCCGGGCAAGGAGCTTTCGCGTGCAAAATTCGGTGCAAAACGCTCGTCGAAGCTGCCCGTGAGTTTTCCCCGGACGACCCTGCGATCCGCCGGGGGACCCGCGTCAGCGGTGGGGTAGGGGCCCGCGTATGCCAATCAGCCGATCGCGTCGTGCGCCGAGAGGGCGGCGAGGTTGACGAGGTCCGAGACCGTGGCGCCGATATTGACAATTTGGACCGGCCGGTCGAGCCCCATCAGCAGCGGCCCGACCACTGTCCCGCCACCGAGATAGGGCAGCAGCTTTGCCGTTATGTTGGCGCTGTTGAGACCGGGCATGACCAGGATATTGGCAGCATCGCCGAGCCGGCAGAACGGATAGAGCTCACGCATCAGCCGAGCGTCGAGCGCCACGTCGGGGCTCATCTCGCCATCATATTCGAAATCGGGCCGGCGCTCATCGAGCAATGCCACAGCTTGACGCACGCGCTCGCAATCCGGTCCCGTCGGGTTGCCGAAATTCGCGTAGGACAACATCGCGACGCGCGGCACGAGGCCGATCTCGCGCGCCTTCGCCGCCGCCTGCATCGCGATCTCGGCGAGCTGCAGCGGGCTCGGCGTCTCGTGCACCAGCGTATCGGCGAGCAACAGTGGACGCTCGCGTCCGAGCAATAGCGTCAGCCCGAACATCACGCTACCGGGTTTGACCTCGATCACCCGCGAAACCTGGTCGAGCACGTCGAACGAATTGCGGGTCACCCCGCTGACCATTGCATCGGCGTCGCCGCAGGCGACCATGCAGGCGGCGAAGACGTTGCGGTCCTGGTTCACCTGCCGCTGGCAGTCGCGATGGAGCATGCCGTAGCGCTGCTGCCGCGAGTACATGAAGTCGGTATAGCGCCGGTTGTTGTGCGACAGGCGAGCGTTGTGGATTTCGAGCCCCTCGGGCATACCCAACCCCATCGTCGCCATCGTCGCCTTGATGCGTTCCTCGCGTCCGACCAGAACCGGCGTCCCGTAGCCGCTCCCGACAAATTCCAGCGCGGCGCGGATCGTCTTTTCTTCCTCGCCCTCGGCGAAGACGACCCGCTTGGGATTGGCCCGCACCTTGGCAAAGATCATCTCGAGCCCGGCGGCGGTCGGGTCGAGGCGGCCGCGCAGGCGGCGCTGGTAGACCGCCATGTCGAGGATCGGCTTGCGCGCGACCCCGGAATCCATCGCCGCCTTGGCGACGGCCGACGGAACCGCCCAGATCAGCCGTGGATCGAAGGGTGCGGGGATGATGTAGTCGCGCCCGTATGTCAGGCGCTCCCCGGAATAGGCCGCCGCGACCTCGTCCGGCACATCCTCGCGGGCGAGCCGGGCGAGCGCCTCGGCCGCGGCGATCTTCATCGCGTCGTTGATCGTCGAGGCGCGCACGTCGAGAGCGCCGCGAAAGATGTAGGGAAACCCCAGCACGTTATTGACCTGGTTGGGATAGTCGGAACGCCCGGTGGCGATGATCGCGTCGGAGCGCACCGCCCGCACGTCCTCAGGGGTGATCTCGGGATCGGGGTTGGCCATCGCGAAGATGATCGGCTTGTCCGCCATCGACCGCACCATCGCCTGATCGACCGCCCCCTTGGCCGACAAGCCGAAAAAGACATCCGCACCCTCGATCGCCTCGGCGAGGGTGCGCGCCGTGGTCTCGACCGCGTGCGCCGATTTCCACTGGTTCATGCCGTCCGTGCGGCCGCGATAGATCACACCCCTGGTATCGCACAGCACGACGTTGTGCGATGGCAGGCCCATCGTCTTCAAGAGATCGACGCAGGCGATCGAGGCAGCGCCCGCGCCGTTGACCACCATTTTGACCTGGTCGAGTGTGCGGCCGGTCAAATGGAGGGCGTTGATCAGTCCAGCTGCCGCGATGATCGCGGTGCCGTGCTGGTCATCATGGAAGACAGGGATGTCGAGCAGTTCGCGCAACCGCTCCTCGATCACAAAGCACTCGGGCGCCTTGATGTCCTCGAGATTGATGCCGCCAAACGCCGGGTGAAGGAAGCGCACGCAATTGACAAATTCGTCGACATCGCGGGTGTCGACCTCGAGATCGATCGCATCGATATCGGCAAAGCGCTTGAAGAGCGCACCCTTGCCCTCCATGACGGGCTTCGCCGCCAGCGCCCCGAGATCGCCGAGGCCGAGGACGGCGGTGCCGTTCGAGATCACCGCGACAAAATTGCCCTTCGAGGTGTAATCGAAGACTGCACTCGGCTGCCGATGGATGCTGAGGCAGGGAAAGGCAACCCCGGGCGAATAGGCGAGCGAAAGGTCGCGCTGCGTCGTCAGCGGCTTGGTCGGCGCGATCGACAGCTTGCCGGGCCGCCCGCTCGAATGAAACTGCAGCGCCTCGTCTTCGGTGGCGCGAATGCTGCCGGTATCCATGCCTGCCGACGCTCCTCGTAACCCTGAGCCCGGATCGGCCCGCGCCGACCGCCCGTGTTAACCCAAATCTAGAGGACGCGCACCACCGCGTCAAAGCCGCACCCCCGACCCCGTTTACTTATCCTCTCCCCCCGCCGGCCGGGGGGAGAGGGCAGGGTGAGGGGGGCCGAGGAGCCGGTTTGCGGCATCGCCCACCTCACCCTCCCGCTTCGCGGGCCCCTCCCTCTCCCCCCTGAAGCGCGGAGAGGGGCTCTTCTACCGCGAGGGAGGGTGCCGACCCGCGGATCACAGCCCGGGTGCGGGTGAGGGTTTGCCGACCCTGCTAGTTGCCGGGCATCATGCCCCTATAGTCGCGCAACCTCCGCGGAAACCATGGCTATCCCTTCGCCTTCGGCCATCCAACCCGTCAGCATTCCGATCCTCGTCGGCATCACCGGCAAACGAAAGACCAGGCTCGACGAGCTCGGCGTCTCCGAAGCGCTGGTTCGTACGAAGCTGCGGCACGCCTTCGCGCTGTTGCAGCAACTGGCGCCGAACAGCCCAAAGCTGCTGCTCTGCGGCATGGCCGACGGTGTCGACGAGATCGCCGCTCGTCTCGTGATCGAAGCTTGCGGCGAGGACGATCCGGGCCGGCGCGAATTCCACAACTGGTCGGTCGTCGGCCTGTTGCCGATGCCCGAAGAGGCGTTCCTCGACGATTTTCCTCCCGGCGCGTGGTGGCACCACGCGCTCGACGATGACCAGCGGAAATTGATCCGGCTGATGCCGTTGCAGACCCTTGCACGACATTCGGCATCCGCGACGCCCTGCGCCGCGGAAGACCTGCGCCGGGAACCGGATGTGTCGAACCCAGCCCGGAACCGAGCACTACGAGCAGCTCGGAGTGGTTCTGGCCGAGCGCTCCCCGATATTGATCGCAGTCATGCCGGAGGACGAGAAGCCGGATCGCCTAGGCGGCACCGCGCAGGTCGTCGCCCGCCGTCTCAACGGCTGGCGTTAGCGTTGGCCGCCCGAATCGAACCGCTGCATCGCCGCGCGCAGCCGCCCCTCGATCACAAAGCATTCGGGCGCCTTTATGTCCTCGAGATTAATGCCGCCGAAGGCTGGGTGCAGGAACCGCACGCAGTTGACGAACTCGTCGACCTCCCGGGTGTCGATCTCGATATCGATCGAGTCGATGTCGGCAATGCTCTTGAAGTGCGCCGCCTTGCCCTCCACGACCGGCGTCGCTGCCTTCGCCCCGAGATCGCCGCGGACGAGGGCCGCGTTGCCATTCGAGACAACCGCGACAAAATTCCCATGGTCGTATAGTCGAAGGCGGTACTCGGCTGCCGTTGGCTGTACCTGCAGCAGATCTACGGAGCTAGCGGGCAGGGCAGCTCTGCGTTCCGGCGGCCAACCGAGGGGCTGCGATCGCATTTCGCTGGCGGCGCAACCTCCACGGACAGAGGATCTCCGTACAGGGTCGAGAATGCGGGGAATGTGGGCTAGATTTTTCACACCGTCGCTGCTGGTGAAGATGTTACGACGCAGTTTCGCCATGACTCTTGCGCTCGTTCTGGTCTCGGCATTAGCGCTGTCATGTACGAGCAGGGCAGCGGCTCCGGAAGTCCCATCGCCCAACAGATCTGAAGTACGATCAGAACCTCTGGCCGATCCGTCCGCCACGCAGAAAATACAGCTCGAAAAATTGCAAGCGGACATCCAGAAAGCTCAGGTGGAAGTAGCGAAAACAAAAGCAGAACTGGAAAACCTTCAGGAAATAGGCCCGGGATTGAATAGATTGGTTACGATTGCTACCTCATTTGGAGGGGTAGCAGGTGCAATATTCGGTGCCGTCATCGCGTTACTCGTAGCTTGGTTAGGGCAACGGTTTAATAGAAACTATAACAAGGCTCAGAGCGACAAGCTTCGTCAAGACCGCGATTTTGAACATGAAAAGCACAATCTTGAACTATATAAGAGCTTGGGAAGTGACAATTCGCGAGGACAGTTTGCAGCTGCCGCAGTCTTGCTCCAACGTTTGGGGCATATTTCTCGGATTATAAGTACAGCGGATGACAATGATACTCGAGACGACAAAATAACAATCATCCATGTCTTAACATCTGTTTTGAAAGAGCAGATTGACGAACCAAATTCAACCGTCTTGCGTAAACACATAGCGGATAATATGGTCAAGGCCTTAAATTTGGTGGAGTGGGGCGGACATCCCAAAAGTGATACGCTTCCCTCTATTTTGGCCGAATTTGACGTACAAAAATGCAAGCTTAGGGATGTTTTTTGGAGGGGGGTGAACCTTCGTAAGGTCGATTTATACGGATCGGATCTATCAGGTGCGAGCTTACGAAACGCAGACCTCCGAGACGCGATCCTGTATCAGTCGACCCTAGTTGGGTCCAAATTCATTGGCGCTAACCTCGAAGGGGCAAATCTAGAAGGCGCTTGCATAGCGGGTGCTGACTTCTCAGGAGCGAACCTCAAGGAAGTTAAATTACTTGACGCCGAATTTGATCTCCAAACTAAGTGTCTGAAATCTAAATCGGAATGGTTGTATTGTATCGTAGATACATTGTGTAAGGGTCAAGCTAATCTCCTGACAAGAAGCTGTACAGAGGCGATGTAGACCCATGCTTTGGCGCTCGCAATCGAAGCCTCGAAATCCTTGGCTAGGCGGCGATTTCGGTTGAGCCAAGCCAGGGTTCGTTCGACGACCCAGCGCCGCGGCAGCAATTGAAAGCCTGCAGCGTCAGCGGCGCGTTTGACGATCTCGATGGTCCACTTGCCGAATTTGGCGAGGGCGGCACCCAGATTGGGGCCGTTATAGACGCTGTCGGCGAACAGGTGACGCAACCAGGGAAACAATTGGTGGACGGCCTCAATGACCAGCACGGCACCATCGCGATCTTGGACATCGGCGGGGTGCACCTCGGCACCGACCAGCAGACCGCCAGTGTCGGTGACAATGTGGCGCTTACGCCCCCAGCCTTCGCTGGGGCAGGCTCTTTGACCTTCTTGGCGGCATCATAACCACGCGGCCCACCGCTCTCGGTGGTCTTGGCCGATTGACTGTCGATGACCCCGGCCGATGGGCTCGCTTCGCGCCCCGCCGCTTCGCGGGCCTGCAGCAGCAATGCAAAATTGATCTTCTCAAACAAGCCGTGGTCTCGCCAATCGTAGAAATAACCTTGCACGGTGGTAAACGGAGGAAAGTCCTTCGGCAGCATCCGCTCGGCGTGCGCCTCGGCTGGGTCGGCGCCGCAGTCATGGAGCGGCTGCGGCACGAGGGCGAGGGCATCCTGCCGATCTTCGACGACGCGACCGATGCCGATGCGCTAAAGCCCTATCTTCCGAAAGGCGGTGCGGCGCGGGTGCTCGTCACCTCCAACACGCATGCCTAGCGCGGCATCGCACAGCCGGTCGAGATCCTTATCTGGCCCAAGGAGATCTGTGCCGAACCCTTCGCGCTGCAATCTGCGAGAAGGCGCTCGGCCCCGACCATCAGGAGGTGGCGACAGTCCTCAACAGCTTCGCAGACCCGCTCGAGAGCCAGGGCAATCTCGCTGCGGTGCGCCCGCTCTTCGAGCGCGCCCCGGCGATCAGCGTTGTCGCGCCTCGGCAAGGGGTTTTGTCAGGAGGAGAATGCCGCTGGCGGTGGCCCAGTGACGGCGGCAGTCAACTCAGCTGCACCGGTGGCAATTGGGTTAAACCCAGAGGGCCACTTAGAGGCCGACCGAAAATGAATTGAGTGATTTCAGTCGGTTGTGGCATGATGGTTGTGGCAAAACAATCATCGAGGCACAAAATGTGGACCAAAATCACTCGTCGGAAGTATGAGCGAGAGGGACAGCGCTACGCAAGCGATCTAACGGATGCCGAATGGGCGCTGATCGAGCCGCATATGCCGGCAGCAAAGCGTTTGGGCCGACCGCGCGAGACCGAGCTGCGGGCGGTGCTGGATGCGATCTTGTATATGGCGCGAAGCGGCTGTCAGTGGCGCCGCCAGATCGGCGTGCATCATCGGCCCGGTCTGCGCACGGATCCACCAGGTCGCCCGGTAGTCGCCGCGATGCCGCTCGGCATAGGCCGCCGCGAGGGTCGTCTTGCCGAAGCCGCGCAGCCCGTGCAATGCGGTCACGCGACCCGGCCCTCGAAGCGGCCCAGCGCCGCCTCGATCGCTGCCAGCGGCTCCTCGCGGCCCAGGAAATGTGTCGGCACGCGGATCGGGATATTGGTGGCCGCATAGACATCGCGGAACGGGTCGTTCACGGTCTTGGGTGGCTCGCGCTCGGCGATGAACTCGCGGAATTGCTTGCTGGCGATCACGCGCGGCTTCCCGACCAGGTTGCAGCGGCTGATGTTGGCGCTGAGCCGCGGCAGGCGGCACGGCTTGACTTGGACCAGCAGAGCGAAACCCGGTTGCTCTTTTGCCGCGACCCAGAGACCGGCGCGGCGTTTCAGGGTCGAATAGGGTGCCTTCAGATACTCTTCCGCGACGACGCAGAGCATGTGATGGGCCGCGTCGATGCGCGACTCCATCCAGCCGTATATGTCCTCGCCGCCTTTGATCTCCCATTCGTGGACGTGTGGGGTATGGCCGACCGCCTCCAGCTCCTTGGCGATCCAGAACGCCCAGTCGCGATCGCTCCGCGTATAGCTGATGAAAAAATCGTCCATCGCCGCATGATCGCGGCAGGCGAGGGCGGGTTCGAGCGTCGCCATCCTGGCGTCAAAATCAAGGTCTACGCTCCGCTCCAGGATGAACGTAAATCTGGTGTCGTACCCGTGAAGAAGGTAACCCCGTCCGCCTGGAGTGCCGCACGCTGCCGTCGCGACCGGCGGCGGTGCAGCCCCAGCATAGCGACGCGCTCAAATTCCCCGGCCAATTCCCCTGCCGATTCCGCTGCCAATTCCGCTGCCGCCCCCCTGCTGGGCCTCTGCGCGCAGTGCCTTCTCGGTTCCCGTAAGTGGCTGATGGTTCAGGCGTTAGCGGTGCGGGACCCGGTCGATTTTGCGGCTTGGCGCGATGTTTTGCGGGAATTTCCCCTGCCAGCGGGGAATTTAGGGGTCGTTGACAACCGGACCCCTACGCTTATAGTGCGCCGCCCGCGGACGGGTGCCTCCGTCCGGCGCGCTAGTGCGCCTTCTCGGCGGTTGCGTCGGGTGCGCGGGTAACCATATCGGCGGGTATCATGTTCGCTGTGATCCGGACCGGCGGCAAGCAGTACAAGGTCGCCAAGGACGATGTCATCTCGGTCGAGAAGCTCGCGGGCGAGCCCGGGGCGGCGATCGAGCTCGGCGAGGTGCTGATGATCGGCGAGGGTGCCGAGGTCGCGACCGGGACGCCGCTGCTCGAGGGTGCCTTGGTTAGCGCCACGGTAATCGAGCAGAGCCGGGCGCCCAAGATCATCGTCTTCAAGAAGCAACGGCGGAAGAATTACCGGCGCAAGAAGGGTCATCGGCAGCACCAGACCGTATTGCGCATCACCGAGATCAGGAGTGCGGCGGGCGCGCGGCCCGCGGAAGGAGTGAGCGATGGCGCATAAGAAGGCAGGCGGCTCCTCGCGCAACGGGCGCGACAGCCGCGGCCGGCGGCTCGGCGTCAAGAAATATGGCGGCGAGATCGTCGTGCCCGGCAACATCATCGTGCGCCAGCGCGGCACCAAGTTTCATGCGGGCACGCATGTCGGGATCGGCCGCGATCACACGATCTTCGCGACCGCGGACGGTGCGGTGCAATTCCACACCGGCCGGGCCGGGCGGAAGTATATCTCGGTCGTGCCCCCGGCCCTGCCGCCACGGGCCGAGGCCGCGGAGTAGGCCGGCCGTCGGGGCCTATCGAAGCCCCATGCAATTCCTCGATCAATGCAAGATCTATCTGAAGAGCGGTGAGGGCGGGCGGGGTGCCGCGAGCTTTCGCCGTGAGCGGTTCATCGAGTTCGGCGGGCCCAACGGCGGCGACGGCGGCAAGGGCGGCGACATCGTCTTTGCCGTCGCGGACAATCTCAACACCCTGATCGACTTCCGCTATCGCCAGCATTTCCGGGCGCAGAACGGCCGGCCGGGAGCCGGTCGTGAGCGCACCGGTGCCGCCGGCGAGGATCTCGTCCTGACCGTCCCGGTCGGGACCCAGATCATGGACGACGAGAACCGCGAGGTGCTCGCCGACCTGACGCGACCGGGCGAGCGCCGCGTCTTTCTGCGCGGCGGCGATGGCGGCTTTGGCAATGTGCATTACAAAAGCTCGACCAATCGCGCGCCGCGGCGCGCCGATCCCGGCTGGCCCGGCCGCGAGGCGTGGGTGTGGCTGCGCCTCAAGCTGATCGCCGATGTCGGGCTCGTCGGGCTGCCGAACGCCGGCAAGTCGACCTTTCTCGCCGCGGTCTCGCATGCGCGGCCGAAGATCGCCGACTACCCGTTCACGACCCTGAAGCCGCAGCTTGGCGTCGTGCTTCGGCATGACGAGGAGTTTGTGGTGGCCGATCTCCCCGGATTGATCGAGGGGGCGAGCGAGGATGCCGGGATCGGCACCCGCTTTCTCGGGCATGTCGAGCGTTGTGCGGTCATTCTCCACCTGGTCGACGGCACCCTCGACGATGTCGCCGGCGCCTATCGGACGATCCGTCAGGAGCTCGTGCATTATGGCCACGGGCTCGCCGAGAAGCCGGAAATCGTCGGACTCAACAAGAGCGACGCGCTCGATCCTGGCGCAGTGCGCGTCAAGGGGGCAGCACTGCAGCGCGCCGCCCGGCGAGGGACGCCGGTGATGGCGTTGTCGGGGGCCACCGGCGCGGGCGTGCCGGAGGCGCTCGATGCGATTTTCGCGGAACTGACGGCGGCGCATACCAAGGACGACGCGGAGACGACGTCTCTCGCCAAACGGCATGACCCCAGCTGACGCACTGGCCCGCGCGCGGCGGCTCATCGTCAAGATCGGCTCGGCGTTGCTTGTCGCCGAGAGCGGCGAGATCCGGCGCCAATGGCTCGCCGCACTCGCCGAAGACGTGGCGCGCTGCCGGGCCCGCCGCCAGGAGGTGATCCTCGTCTCCTCCGGGGCTATCGCGATCGGTCGTCGCCATCTCGGCCTCGCCGGACGGCGGCTGCGGCTCGAGGAAAAGCAGGCCGCTGCCGCCACCGGCCAGATCCGCCTTGCCCACGCCTATCAAGAGGCCTTGGCCCATCACGGCATCACCGTGGCCCAGATCCTGCTGACCCCCGACGACACCGAGGAGCGCCGGCGCCACTTGAACGCACGCGCGACCTTGGCCCAGCTGCTGGCGCTCGGCGCGGTTCCGGTCGTCAACGAGAACAACACGGTCGCCACCGCCGAGATCCGCTTCGGCGACAACGACCGGCTGGCCGCACGCGTCGCCCAGATGGTGAGCGCCGATATGCTGGTGCTGCTCTCCGACATCGACGGTCTTTACACCGCCGATCCGCGCGAGGACCCCAATGCCGGGCACGTCGCCGTGGTGTGCGAGATCGGGCCCGAGATCGAAGCGATGGCCGGCGAGGCGGCGCCCGGCTACAGCTCGGGCGGGATGGTGACCAAGCTCGCCGCCGCCCGCATCGCAACGGGCGCCGGTTGCCACATGCTGATCGCGCAGGGAACAGGCGCGGGCTCCCCCCTGGCCGATATCGAGGCAGGCGGTAGAGCAACTTTGTTCCTCCCGCGCGGCGAGCCCCGCTCGGCGCGAAAGGCGTGGATCGCCGGGGCGATCAACCCGTCGGGCGCGTTGACCGTCGACGATGGTGCGGCCGGTGCGCTGCGCCGCGGCAAGAGCCTCTTGCCCGCCGGCGTCGTCGCGGTTGAGGGTGCGTTCGAGCGCGGTGACGCGGTCATCATCCGCACCCGCGCCGGCTTCGAGGCGGGGCGCGGGCTGTCGGCCTACTCGAGCGACGACATCAGGCGCATCGCCGGCTACAAGAGTGGTGAAATTGCCGGCATCCTCGGCTACCGTGGGCGCGACGAGATAATTCATCGCGACGATCTGGTGGTGACCGAACGCTAATGACAACAAACGGTACGGATGGCGAGACCTTGCTGCGCGAACGGAGCGCGACGGCCGAGCCGGATCTGGCTTCGACGATGGCCGAGATCGGACGCCACGCGCGTGAAGCCGCCGCCGGGCTGGCTCTCGCTTCCGCCGAGGCCAAGGTCACGGCGTTGTGCGAAGGCGCGCGCGCGGTGCGCGGCCGGGCCTCCGAGATCCTCGCCGCCAACGCCCGGGATCTCGCCGAGGGTGAGGATCTCTCCCTGGCGTTGCGCGACCGCCTAGCGCTCGATGGGAAGCGATTGGAGTCAATCGCCCTGGGGCTCGAGGTGATCGCCGACTTACCCGACCCGGTCGGCCGCGTGCTCGCGCAATGGACGCGGCCGAACGGGCTGGCGATCGAGCGGGTCGCCGTGCCGCTCGGCGTCATCGGCATCATCTATGAGAGCCGGCCCAACGTCACTGCCGATGCCGGCGGGTTGGCGCTCAAATCCGGGAATGCCGCGATCCTGCGCGGCGGGTCCGAGAGCTTCCATTCGTCGCGCGCGCTGGTTGCGGCATTGCGCGACGGGCTGCGCCATGCCGGCTTGCCCGAAGACGCGATCCAGCTGGTGCCGACGCGCGACCGCGCCGCGGTCGGGCTGATGCTCGCAATGAGCGGCGTCATCGACATCATCGTGCCGCGCGGCGGGGCCTCTTTGATCGAGCGAGTTCAGCGCGAGAGCCGGATACCCGTAATCGCCCATCTCGAGGGCCTGTGCCATACTTATATCGACGGTGCCGCCGACCTCGAGAAGGCGCGGGCGATTGTGCTCAACGCCAAGATGCGGCGGGTGTCGATCTGCGGCGCAACGGAGACCCTGCTGGTCGACCGCAAGGTTGCCAAGATTGTCTTGCCGCCGATCCTCGCCGCGCTGCGTGCCGCCGGTTGCGAATTGCGCGGCGACCCCGAGGTCCTGGCCCTCGACAATGCGGTCACCCCGGCAACCGAACAGGATTGGCGCACGGAATATCTCGACGCGATCCTCGCAGTCCGCGTCGTCGACGGGGTCGGCGACGCGATCGAGCATATCGAGCGCTTCGGCTCGCACCACACCGATGCGATCGTGACCGAGGATCGGGCCGTAGCGGAACGCTTTCTGCGCGAAGTCGACAGCGCCATCGTTCTGGTCAACGCCTCGACGCAATTCGCCGATGGCGGTGAGTTCGGGATGGGGGCCGAGATCGGCATCTCGACCCAACGGCTGCCGCCGCGCGGGCCGGTCGGTGCGGCCGAGCTGACGACCTACAAATATCTCGTGCGCGGCAGCGGGCAGGTGCGCCCCTGACCGCCCCTGGTCAGAGGCGGCCGAATACCGGCCGGCATCGCCGGATCGGGCTGCTGGGTGGTTCGTTCAACCCGGCTCATGGCGGCCACCTGCATTTGAGCCTGCTCGCTCTCGAGCGGCTTGCCCTCGACGAGATATGGTGGCTCGTCTCGCCGCAGAACCCGTTGAAGCCGGCTACCGGCATGGCGCCGTTCGCGGCTCGGCTGGACCAGGCGCAGCGGGTCGCTAGGGGGCATCGGCGGATTGTCGTCAGCGACCTCGAAAGCAGGCTGGGCGGATCGGCCTACACCGCCGACACCCTGCGGGCGTTGCGCCGCCGCTTCCCGCGACTGCGCTTCGTCTGGCTGATGGGCGCCGACAATCTCGCGCAACTGCGCCATTGGCAGCGCTGGCGCGAGATCTTTCGGACGGTCCCAATTGCTGTCTTCGACCGCCCTTCCCATTCTTTGAAAGCGCTCGCTGGGCTTCCGGCGAAACGCTTTGCCCGACACCGCGTGCCGGTCTCGTCGGCGCGCCGATTGGCGGAGATGAATCTACCGGCTTGGGTGTTCATCCATAGCCGACTCGACCCTTGCTCGGCGACCCGGATCCGTACCGAGCGAAGAGACGCATCGTTCCCGACCTTCATGCAGCAAAGACCCGAATTGTCCACGATCGCCACCTTCACGCCCCGCGCCCGCAGCCTCCCGCGTCCTCCGGCGCCGCAGCCGGGCGAACTCCTCGAACTCGTTTTGAGGGTCCTCGAGGACGGCAAGGCCGAGGATGTCGTGACCATCGAGCTCGCCGGCAAGACGACAATCGCCGACCAGATCGTGATCGCGACCGGCCGTTCGACCCGTCAGGTGCTGGCGTTGGCCGAGCACCTCGAAGAGGCGTTGTCGCGGCGGATGCGGATCGCGGTGGAGGGCAAGACGCAGGGCGACTGGGTGCTGATCGATGCGAGTGATGTGATCGTGCATTTGTTCCGGCCCGAGATCCGAGCCCACTACAATCTCGAAAAGATGTGGGGGGAAGCGCTGCCCGACGGTGTGGCGGCGCTGCCGTAACCTCGGAGAACCCCGCCGATCCGCATCCGCCTCCTCGCCGTCGGCAGGCTGCGCTCCGGGCCACTGGCCGCGTTGCAGGCGCTCTACGCCGCACGGCTCGTCCCTTCGCCTGCCATCGTCGAAATCGAGGTGCGCCAGCGCTTGCCGACTGCGGCGCTAAAGGCACGCGAAGCGCAGCTTATTCTCGAAGCTTTGCCGGCCGGGGTTCGCCTGGTCGCGCTCGACGAGCGCGGGGTGATGTGGTCGAGCCGCGCGTTCTCCGAAAGGCTCGCGGCATGGCGCGACCAGGGAGCGGCTGAGCTCGCCTTTGCTATCGGCGGGGCCGACGGCCTCGGTGCTGCGGTGCTCGATCATGCCGAAGCGACATTGTCGCTGGGGCCGATGACCTGGCCGCACCTGCTAGTCCGCGGCATGCTCCTCGAGCAGCTCTACCGCGCCCAGCAGATCCTCGCCGGTCATCCCTATCATCGGGAATGACGAGCCGGACCGGCGGGGTTGCCTGCAGCGCCGCCCTCAGGCAGATGAGCGGCTCTCACCCTCCCGCCCCGTTGAGCACTACAGCTCCACAAGCGGTGCTGCGACCGGCGCACCCAAGGGATAGCGCGCCGGGAGGCAATGGTGCCGGGTGAGGGATTCGAACCCCCGACCTTCGGTTTACAAAACCGCTGCACTGCCACTGTGCTAACCCGGCATAAATTAGATATTTCAGGTATATAGAGGATTGCCACAAGGGCACAAACCGTGAATTGGCACCCGATTGGCACCGCACCCCCTGTCAGCCTGTTTTGGCGCCCATGACCCCGAAGTCCCGTAGGATCGCGCTCTTGCCCGCACCGAAGGGGGTGAGCTCTATGAGGTCGATCGCGACGACATCGCCGGGTTTGGCGCCGCGGACAACGATCGGCCCGGTTATCGGCGCGAGGGGATGTCCATCGCACACCGGCGTGAAGGGCGTTGGTACCGCGCCGATGTCCTCGATATCGTCGAAAGCGCCACGTTCCTCCACCGTAAACTCTTCACCTGAATCGACGGTCATCGTCGGCGGGGTGCTGGTATTCACCGAGAAGAGGTATTCGGTCGGGTTCGCTCTCATGTGCCGCTCCCGATAGGTTGCAAAAACCTGGGTGGGATAGCAGCACATACCTTGGCGACGGGGCAATCTTGGTATGGGCGCGCGAGAAACCAGCGGGTGCTGCCGCCGTCTCCCTCCTTCCCACAATAGGGTCGGGCCTTTGTGTCTTCGGAGGGGTCAGCACTGGTCGTGGGCGACTCATTCGCCGAGAGCTTAGGGAAAGTCGATGTTCGCCGGAGAGAGGCGATCTGCGCGATCGTCGGCCGGCCGTACGGGCTTGTTCCCTATTTGAGCCGACATCGGCCCACATCTGACTGCACACCTCCGCCATAGCGGTGACAGTCGCGAGTTGCACTCACAACGGAATGGCCAGCAGCGTGTCGAAATGACTACTGTCGCGGACCACCAGGCGCTCGGCGAAGCGCAGGCCGCCGGCTTCATCGCGAATCCTGTCGAGATAAACGCCGGTGGCGAACAGATCCGTGCGTCCGTCACGCATGATGCGCGCGACGAGAAAAGGCGTTTCGGCCGCGATGCTATCCGCCCCGTTTGGTCCGATCACCGGAAGACCGACGATGTGGCGGTAACTCTGCCGCTCAAGGATTTTATTCAGCCAGGGCATATCCGGATATCAGCCGCTGCGCCGCGACCGTCGCCAGCGGCTGGAAGAACTCCAAACCGGCGACGGCCGCGCCTTCCCTCAGCATCTTAAGACGCTTGTCAACCGTGAACTCGATCGGCTTGAACTTCTTCTCAAACAGATCAAGACCGTGGAGGCCGCGCGGGACGCGTTGCTAGCTGTGGAACAAACGGCCAAGCCGGCGCCGGCATCGATGTTACTTGACATAAGATAAGAGGCATCGGACCAGAATTCGCCACCATTCTCTGGTCGGAAGGGCTATCCCGACACTTTGAAAACCGACGGCAGATCGCGGCGTATGCGGGTCTGGCTCCGACACCCTGGCAGAGCGGCGCGGTCGATCGAGAACAGGGAGTATCCAAAGCCGGCAACCCGCGACTGCGAACAACATTGATCCAGTTCGCCTGGCTATGGCTGCGCAATCAACCGCGCTCAGCTCTCAGCGTCTGGTTTCATGAACGCGTAAGCCGCAACGGCGGCCGCCTGCGCAAGACAACCATCGTGGCACTGGCGCGAAAGCTACTGGTCGCACTCTGGAAATACGTGACCGCCGGTATCGTTATCGAAGGCGTTACGATGAAGGTTGCTAACGAATAGACAACGTAATCCCGTCATCTCCAGGACCTGATCAGTCCTGGCGGATCCAGGTAGACGAACCGTAGCAAACCATGGCCTGAAATGCCGCTTTCGAGAATGGTTCTCGTCTTCCTGAGCCTTGCCCGCCGAAAGCGGGATCTTGGTGCAGCTGCTATGAGCGGCAACCGCATGTGAGGTTGACTGTGCTCCGAAACGGGCCGCGTCGCGCAAATGGGCTTGGGCCTGGGATCCCGAAGCACTGGAGACGTTTCGATGTCACCGTGATGGGCCCCCTTGACGAAGCCCTCGTCATGTGAGGCTTGCTCAGCGTTCACTCACGTTGCGGCCTGCACACTCGCGCGGTCACCAATTCGTGACCGCTACCCGAAGGCTTCAGCCATTTCGTCACTTCCATGACTGCTCCGGTTGCTTCCGGCGGGAGCGAGATCGCCGGGTGGGCCTTTCACCCACTGGAAAGGTGCCGCCTTTCCACGGCGCAAACCCAAAGCGGTCCTTGATTAACATTAACCGGTAGCGAAGTGCGTGCAACCTCGCCCGATTGGTTTTCCGAGCTGGTGGTTTCGGTCTCCCGGAAAATGCGCTACGGTTTTGAGGTGATACCTTCCGAAATGTTGCGCCGTTCTTCTTTGTGGCAATCGTAAAGGTTTTGTCACTGCCCGACCGAGGCGGAAGACCTGCGCGCCCCGTGGAATTATCTACAACACCGATCATCGGACTCTCGGTCGGCGTGCCAAGCTGCCGCCCCGGGGATCCTCGCCGCCAATGTGGCGGGCGGGCTACAGCCGCCCGATCATGGCGTCACTCGTAGCCGAGACTTCCATCACGGGCGTTTACACAATGACCCGCCGGACAACAAAGGAAATCCTTCTTGAAATCCGTACAGGCCGGGAGCGCCAAAACCAATCCTACAACGATCCCGTAAAGCACGGTGATGCACGATACCGATTTCATTCGCTCCGACATCAGCCGACCCTCCGCGGGCGAGCATCAAAGCAAGAGGGACGATTACGGCAACCCCGAGAATTCGCGAACGCCACCTACGGGCCTGCGCCTGGCGGCCGACGAGGAGACGTGACGTCAACTCTCCGCCTCCGGGCTCGTCTTAGCGGATAGCGCCCCTAACCGGCGTTGTCTTCACCCCAACGTGCTCGGTCGAGACCCCCAACACGTCCGCGATCGCCGCCCACGCACCCACCCCGTGCCGCACCACGCCCTCGACCAGCTCGTCTGGTCCTTGGGGCGATAAGCGTTAAGAACCCCCAAACCCTAATTATAACTTTCACAAACATTTAGCAGCGATCCGAGCTTGAATGCCCCGTCGTGTGTTTATCCGAACAGCGTGAATTTTCCAGAAACCAACTATGGTCGGGTGAAACGAGATCGGGAGAGGCCTAGCGGCGGCAGCTTCGCCGTTCGCACCGGGCTCGCCGGCTTTGTGCTCGACGTCTTTCATCATGTCGATCAACATCTGGGTCGTGCGGAGATCGGCACTCGCCAATGTGTCGAACATCTGCGTAACGGTCGCCTCGCGCTTGGTGGTCTTGCAGCGCCGCCCGTCGATAGTCACGACCCCCGTCTCATTCAGCGCATCGGCCAGCCCGCCATCGCTCACCTCCTTGTCACATCGGAGCTTGTATTTATAGGCGCATTGTGCTAGTGTAGCAAACTATAAACGTGAGTTTATTGGCAACAACTCGGCGGTGCCAAATGCCGACAGCTCGGCGGTGCCAATACCGACGCAAATCCTCCCTGCAGCCTCCCTCAGCAGCGCCAAACGCCTCCCTGCTGCCCGAGCCCTCTGCCTGGCGCCTAATTATTTGATCTGCTTGGCCTTATGGTCGATCGCCCCGGCGGTTTTCCGGATCGCCGCGAATTTTCTCCCTGCTCTGAGGGAGGGACGCGGCCCCTCCCTCTCCCCGCTTGCGCGGAGCGAGGGTCTTAAAGGCTATTCGGCCGGGGCGACGGCAGGCCCCCTCCGGCCGAAGCTCGGGGTGTCGGTGCGATCGACCAGGGCTTCGGGGCCCTCCGTCGGCAGGTTCTCGAGCCAGTTGATCCCGGCGTCGATGTCGTTCTCCCACATCTCGCGCGGCATCTCGTAGAGGAACTCGACGCCGTAGCCGTTCGGGTCGTTGATATAGACGCTGTGCGTCACCCCATGGTTGACGCGCCAGTTGAACTTGACGCCCCGGCTCTGCAGGAACGCAAGCTGCTTCAGCCATGCTTCGCGGTTCGGCATGGTCAGCGCCACATGATTGATCGCGACCTGGCTGTTGGCCAGCACCCAATCGGCGGGCGGCGGCAGGTTCGTGCTCTCGACCAGCGCGACGGTGTGATGGGTCAGCTTGCCGTCATTGACCGCACTGTAGAAACGCATCTTCGGCGGGTTCGGGCGATCAGGGCGCTGGTGCAATTCGCCGACTTGCCTGAAGCCGACAATCTCGGTCCAGAATTTGTGCAACTCGTCGATGTCGCGAACGTTCAGCACCAGATGGTTGATGCCGGATGGGCTCACGGCCTCGGTCGGGGGATTGATATTCGTCTCTGCCATCATAGCCTCCGGATATCTGCCTGTTATTTGGGTACTCCGGTTGCGGAGATCCAGCAAGGGCTACGCCACTTTCGCGACCTCTGCGGAGCGCCGGGCCAGCACGACCTTCTGCGCCGAGCGGCCGAGGAAGTCGGGGGCGCCGCCGCCTTCGGCGAGCACATCGAGAAACGCGTCGGGGTCGGTGATGCGCACACTGCCGAGCACATCGGCGCCGCGCCGTAGGAACGCATCGGGCAATAGCCCGACAGTCGGCCCCACAACCGTCACCCGGGCACTCGATTTTCTGAGGGCCAAGAGGTCGTCTAACGTGTCGTTAACCAGTGTCGAACCGGTAATCAGCACGATGTCGGCCTCGGGGAGCACCGTGCGCGCCTCCTCCGCCGGGCGAAAGAACGGCAGCTCGTCGGCCTTCAGGGTCGCAGGGTTCTGCTCGAGCACAATGAACGGCTGACGGCGCTCCCTGAGCGCGCGCAGAAACGGCACAAATGCGCCGACGACGACGACCTTTTCGCCGGCACGGATCTCCGCCGCGTCAAAGGCGTCGACCCCTACGCGAAGCTGGGCTTCTGGGTGTGCCCGGCCGCGCCAGCAGGTATCGGCCAACGCATTCAGCGCTGCGATGCCTAGTCCGCGGCCGAGCCCGTTCAGGCCGAGCGCTTCGCGGGCGAGGGCGAATGCCGGGCAGCCGCGAAGCTTGCCGGGAGATCGCCCTCCCGCTACCACACTCGCACAGCAGAAGGTTTCGCGAACCGTCTCGATCGGCGTCGCGCAGGCACCGGCAATGGCGTTATCGAGCTTCACCCCGGTGAAGAAGACGCCGACCACCGCCCGCTCAACGGCGATGCGATCGCGCTCGGGACCGAGGATCTCGGCGATCGTCTCGAGAGTCTCTTGCAGTATCGGATTGTCCATCATCGGGCCTTTCCCGTCATGGGGTGAGCGGCGGCCGCCGTTCGGGTTGGGTGGTCTTGAAAGCGCGGGCGGCGCGCAGCACGCGATCATCGGCGTAGAGCGGGCCGACGATCTGCAGGCCGATCGGCAGACCGGCCTGGGTCAGCCCGCACGGGATGCTCGCCGCCGGCTGGCGGGTCATGTTGAACGGATAGCTGAACGGCGACCAGTCGATCCAATGCCGTTCGGCCGTCGGTTCGTTCAGATCCTGCCCGACCGGCAGTGCCGGGATCGGCATCGTCGGCGTCAGCAGCAAATCGTATTTCTGGTGGAACGCCGCCATCTGTTGGCCGAGCTCGGTGCGGACGAGGTCGGCACGGAGATAATCGACCGCGCCGATCCGCTCGCCTTCGGCCGCTGTCGCGACCAGGCCAGGATCGACGAGCGCACGCTTGTCAACGGGATACGCGCCAAGGAGCGTGCCCGCACCCGCTGCCCATAGCGTAAATAGCGCCTCGCGCGGTGACGGAAAGATTGCGTCGACCTCTTCGACGATAGCGCCGAGTGTCTCGAATTGCCGAGCCGCATCGGCAACCGCCTTAGTGATCTCAGGATCGACCTGGGCATGGCCGAGCGTCGGGCTGTAGGCGATCCGCCAGCCTCGCACCCCGTCTTCCAGGCCGTCGAGGTAATCCCTCTCTTGGGGCGGCAGAGCGTAGGAATCGCGATGATCGGGAGCGGACAGCACGGTCAGCATCAGCGCCGCATCCGCCACGGTCCGCGCCATCGGGCCAAGATGCGCCAGCAGACCCATCGCCGAAAGCGGATAGGCCGGCACCCGGCCGAAGCTCGGTTTCAGTCCGAAGACGCCGGTGAACGAGCACGGAATGCGGATCGATCCGGCGCCGTCGCTGCCGAGATGCAGCGGCCCGATCCCGGCCGCGCACGCCGCGGCCGCACCGGCGCTGCTGCCCCCCGGGGTGCGCGCGAGATCCCACGGGTTGCGCGTGATCCCGGTCAAGGGGCTGTCGCCCAGCGCCTTCCAGCCGAATTCCGGGGTCGTGGTCTTGCCGAGGATCACGGCTCTAGCTTCACGCAGCCGTGCCGTCGCAGGAGCATCCTCCGACCAATCCTGGTTGGGATCAACGAGGCGCGACCCACGCAGGGTCGGAAAGCCGCGCATCAGCATCAGATCCTTGATCGTCACCGGAACGCCGTCGAGCCGCCCGAGCTTGTCGCCACTCACCCAGCGTTGCTCCGACGCCCGCGCCGCGGCGAGCGCGCCGTCGCGGTCGACAATGCAGAAGGCGTTGATCTTGGGCTGTAGCGCATCGAGGCGATCGAGCAGGAAGTGCGTTACCTCGACCGGCGACAGTGCCCTCTTGCGATAAAGATCGAGCAGCGAAACTGCCGAGAGGTAAGCAAGATCCTGGTCGCCACTCATTGTCCTTCTGTTCTCCTTCCCCTGAGGGAGCAGTTTATGGCGCGGCTTTTGCAGTGTGAACCCGGATCGCGTAAGGTCAGCGCCATAAAAGATTCTCGGGAAACAGATGATCGCTTGCGCTCGCATATTCCGATCGGCGGCCGCCGCGGTAGCGCTCGCTCTGGCGTTCGCCCCTGCTGGGGGCCGGGGCGAGACTGGCCCCAAGACCTTGCGCTTCATCCCGCAGGCCGACTTGCGCAGCATCGATCCGATCTGGACGACGGCCTACGTGACCCGCAATTTCGGCTATCTGGTCTTCGACACGCTGTTCTCGCTCGACAAGGACTTCAAGCCGCAGCCGCAAATGGTCGATCGCTGGACCGCCAGCGACGACAAGCTGACCTACAAGTTCACCTTGCGCGACGGCCTCAAGTGGCACGGCGGGCAGCCGGTTCGCGCCGCCGATTGCGTCGCCTCTCTCGAACGCTGGGGTAAGCGGGACACGCTCGGCCAGAAGCTGATGGATGCCGTCGTAGAGATTACCGCGGTCGACGACAAAACCTTTACGATAAAGCAGAAATTCCCGTTTCCGATGATCCTCGATGCGCTCGCCAAGCCCCCCAGCAATGTGCCGTTCATGATGCCCGAGCGGTTCGCCAAGACCGACGCCTATCAGCAGGTCCCCGAAGCCATCGGCTCCGGCACCTTCAAATTCGTCAAGCAGGAGTGGGAGCCCGGCCATAGGGCCGTCTTCGTCAAGAACGTCGATTATGTGCCGCGCAAAGAACCGCCGAGCTTCGCCTCCGGCGGCAAGGTAGCAAAGGTCGATCGCGTCGAGTGGCTCTACATCCCCGACACGACGACCGCCGCCGCAGCGCTCAATGCCGGGGAGGCCGATTGGTACGAGCAGCCGCCGGCGGACCTTCTCCGCGTCTTTGCCGCCAACAAGGACATCACCGTCGCCACCGTCGATCCCCTCGGCAATCACGGCACCTTGCGCTTCAACCACATTCACCCGCCTTTCAACAATCTGAAGCTGCGTGAGGCGGTGCCCAACCTTGTCGATGAAAAAGACTATATGGCTGCAGCGGCCGGCGACCCAAAATACTGGAGGACCTGTTCGGCATTGTTCGGCTGCGGCACCCCGTTCGAGACAGAGGCTGGCGCCGACGCCTTGCTCAAGGGCCCGAACCTCGAGAAGGCAAAGCAACTGTTGCAGGAGTCGGGATACAAGGGCGAAAGGATCGTCCTGATCTCGGCAACCGAGCAACCTATCGTCCAAGGCCAGGCGCTGGTGACGCTGGACGCACTGCGCAAGGCGGGGCTCAACGTCGAACTGCAGGCCAATGACTGGGGAACGCTGATCACCCGCCGGACCTCGAAGGAGCCGATCGACAAGGGTGGATGGAACACCTTCCATACCTGGCTCTCGGCACCGGATTTCTTTTCGCCGGCGGTCAACATTTTGATCCGAGGCAATGGCGATAAGGCGTGGTTCGGCTGGCCCACTGATCCCAAGATCGAGGCGCTGATCGGCGCCTGGTTCAAAGCGCCGGACCTTGCGGCGCAGAAGGAGCTCGCGGCCGACATTCAAGTCGAAGCCTATACGAACGAAATTCCGTATGTCCCAACCGGCCAGTTCGTCGTGCCGACCGCTTACCGCAAAAACCTCGACGGCATCATTGTCGCCCCGGTCGCGTTTTTGTGGAATGTTGAGAAGAAGTGAAGGCGCAGCGACGTGTTCGCCTACATTGTCAGACGGATTCTCGCGACGATCCCGGTCATGGCGGTCGTGGCCTTGTTCGTCTTCTCGCTCCTCCATCTGAGCCCCGGCGACCCTGCCGCCATCATCGCCGGCGACACCGCGACCGCGGATGACATTGCCCGGATCCGACAGAAGCTCGGGCTCGACCAAGCGCTCTACATCCAGTTCGCGACCTGGGTGTGGGGATTGCTGCACGGCGACCTCGGCATCTCGATCTTCACCAACCTGCCGGTCTCCAAGCTGATCGCGCAGCGGGTCGAGCCGACCGCCACGCTGACGATCTCGACCTTGATCGTCGCGGTCATCACGGCGATCCCGATGGGCGTGGTGGCGGCCTGGAAGGCCGGCTCGTGGATCGACCGGGTGGTTATGATCTTTGCGGTGCTGGGATTCTCGGTGCCGGTATTCGTGCTGGCCTATCTGTTGATTTATGTTTTTGCGATTTCGACCGATCTCTTGCCGGTCCAAGGCTACGTCACGATCAGCGGCGGCTTGTGGCCGTTTCTGTCGCATATCATCATGCCGAGCCTTGCTCTCGGCATGGTCTTTGCCGCGCTGATCGCCCGTATGACCCGCGCCAGCATGCTCGACGTGCTCGCCCAGGACTACATCCGCACCGCTCAGGCCAAGGGCTTGGCGAACGACAAGGTGTTGATCGGCCACGCGCTGAAGAACGCTGCCGTGCCGATCGTAACGATCATCGGGATCGGCGTGGCGGCGTTGATCTCCGGCGTTGTCGTGACCGAAACGGTATTCGCGATCCCCGGTTTGGGCAGGCTCACCGTCGACGCGATCCTGCGCCGCGACTACCCGATCATACAGGGCATCATCCTGGTCTTCTCGGCGGCCTACGTGCTGGTCAATCTGCTCGTCGACCTCAGCTACACCCTTCTCGATCCGCGTATCCGGTATTAGCTCGTGACCGTTGCGCAAACTGATCTCGCCCTTCTCGCCATTCCGGCGCCGCGCAAAGGCGGTCTCCGCACTTACGTCCGGCGCCATCCGACCATCGTGATCGGCGGGGTGCTGCTCAGCCTGATGGCGCTTATGGCGATCTTTGCTCCCTATCTCGGCACAGTCGATCCGCAGGCGTTGTCGCCGATCAAGCGATTGCGCTGGCCTTCGGCAGAGTACTGGTTCGGCACCGACATGCTCGGGCGCGATATTTACAGCCGCACGATCTACGGCGCACGGGTGTCGCTGACCGTCGGGATTAGCGTCGCGCTGCTGGCGAGCGGGATCGGGCTTGTCATCGGGCTCGTCACCGGCTTCAGCCGCTGGACCGATGCGATCGTTATGCGGATCATGGACGGGCTGATGTGGATCCCGGCGATCCTGATCGCGATCGCATTGATGGCGCTGACCCGCGCCAGCCTCGAGAACGTCATCTTCGCGATCACCGTCGCCGACGTGCCGCGCGTCACCCGCCTCGTCCGCGGCGTAGTCTTGAGCCTGCGCGAGCTGCCCTTCGTCGAAGCGGCGCATGCCAGCGGCACCAGCTTCTTCCGCATCCTGTGGCGACACATTCTGCCCAACACATTGCCGCCGCTCCTTGTCCAGGGCACCTTCGTCGCCGCCTCAGCGATGATCGTCGAGGCGATCCTGTCGTTTCTCGGCGCCGGCACACCGCCCAACATCCCGAGCTGGGGCAACGTCATGGCCGAGGGGCGCAGCCTCTTTCAGGTCGCCTATTACATCGTTCTCTTCCCGGGCCTGTTTCTCTCGGTCACGGTGCTCGCCATCAACCTGCTCGGCGACGGGCTGCGCGACGCGCTCGACCCGCGGCTGGCGCGGCGGATGTAGCGCGTGGCCGAGGCGGCCTATGTTGCCACCGTCCCCAGGGTGCCAGCCGCCAGGGCGGGGCCGATCCTCGAAGTCGCCGATCTCCGAACCTGGTTCTTCACCCGCGACGGCGTGGTGCGCGCCGTCGACGGTGTGTCGTTTCACGTCATTCCGGGCGAGACCCTGGCGATCGTCGGCGAAAGCGGTTGCGGCAAGAGCGTCACGGCACTCTCCATCCTGCGGCTGATCCCGTCGCCGCCCGGGCGGATCGTCTCCGGCTCGATCCGCTTCGCCGGGCGCGACCTCTTGGGCCTCTCCGAGGCCGAGATGCGTGAGGTCCGCGGCAACGACATCTCGATGATTTTTCAGGAGCCGATGACCTCGCTGAACCCGGTGCTGACGATCGGCCATCAGATCGCCGAGACCCTGACCTTGCATCAGGGGCTCGACCGCAGCAGAGCCCTCGTTCGGGCCGTCGACATGCTGCGCCTCGTCCACATTCCGGAGGCCGAGCGGCGGGTCGCCGAATATCCGCATCAGCTCTCCGGCGGCATGCGGCAGCGGGTGATGATCGCGATGGCCCTCGCCTGCAACCCGAAGCTCCTTATCGCCGACGAGCCGACAACCGCACTCGACGTGACGATCCAGGCGCAGATCCTCGATCTGATGCGCGAACTGAAGCAGAAGATCGACGCCGCGATCGTGCTGATCACACACGACTTGGGGGTCGTCGCCGAGATGGCGCAGCGGGTTGTCGTCATGTATGCCGGCAGAAAGGCCGAGGAGGCGCCGGTTAAGGCACTCTTCCGCGGCCCGCTCCACCCCTATACTCGTGGCCTCCTCGCCTCGGTGCCGCGGCTCGGCGCCACGCTCGCAGTCGAGGAGGCGCCGAGACTGGCCGAGATCGCCGGGACGGTGCCGTCATTGAAGGAGGCTATCCCGGGCTGCCCGTTCGAGGCGCGCTGCTCGTTCGCGACCGAGATATGCCGTCGCGAGATGCCGTCCTTCGACGAGAAAGAACCCGGCCATTTCGCCGCCTGCTTCCATGCCGACCGGGTGGCTGCGGCATGACGTCGGCCGTGCCGCTGCTTTCGGTCAGGGGGCTCGTCAAGCATTTCCCGGTCCGCAAGGGGCTGCTGCAGCGCGCCGTCGGGCAGGTCCACGCGGTCGACGGCATCTCCTTCGACATCGCCGAGGGCGAGACCTTGGGGCTCGTCGGCGAGAGCGGCTGCGGCAAGTCGACCGCGGGCAAGACGATTCTCAAGCTGATCGACCCGACCGCGGGCGAGATCCGCATCAAGGGCGAGCGCATCGATCGCCTCAGCCGCCATGAGATGCGGCCGTACCGCCGCCAGCTCCAGGTCGTCTTCCAGGACCCTTACTCCTCGCTCAACCCGCGCCTCAGGATCCGCGACATCATCGGCGAGCCGATTGTCAATTACGGGGTCTCGGACGGCCGCGAGTTGACCGAGCGGGTCTGCGAGCTGGCCCTCAGGGTGGGCCTGCGCGCCGAGGCGCTCGACCGCTTCCCGCACGAATTCTCGGGCGGCCAGCGCCAGCGCATCGGCATCGCCCGCGCCTTGGCGCTCCACCCGAGCCTGATCATCTGCGACGAGCCGGTCTCCGCCCTCGACGTCTCGGTGCAGGCCCAGGTGATCAACCTCCTGGGCGATCTGCAGCGCGAGTTCGGCCTCTCCTACCTCTTTGTCGCCCACGACCTGGCGGTCGTTGAGCACATAAGCCACCGCATCGCAGTCATGTATCTCGGCAAGATCGTCGAGCTCGCCGAGAAGCGCGCCCTCTTCACCCGCCCCCAGCACCCCTACACCGAGGCTCTCCTGTCGGCCGTCCCGGTCCCCGACCCCGAGGCGGCACGCCAGCGCATCATCTTGAAGGGCGACGTGCCGAGCCCGATCAACCCGCCCTCGGGCTGTCGCTTCCACACCCGCTGCCCCTACGCCTTCGCCCGCTGCTCCAAGGAGGAGCCGGCAATCCGCGAGATCCTCCCCGGCCACCATGTCGCCTGCCATCTGCGCGAGGTCCAGCCCGCCGCCCTCACGCAAGCCGTGGCGGTCCCGGCGTAGCCTTGGCACCCGGGTCGCCGGGAACCAAACCTCAGATTGAATTGACGATCGCCCATTTTCACAGTCTAGCGCGAATCTGCAGCAAAATCTCTCCTTCCAGTTGAATATCTTGTTAAACCCGGTGCCGTATCTGCCGGCCGCAGTCGCGGTGATCGGCGAGGTCCGGTCGCGACTTGCCCCGAACTCGGCGCGAGCGTGAAACTTGCGGTGCAAATGAAGCAATTCAATGACCGTCATTATGGCAAACGGTCATTGTGGCAAACGGTCGGTATTTTGCCGGCTAGGGTGTATTCGGTCGGGGGTGCTGAGCGAGCGCCGCCATCCGAGCTTAGGCGGGTCTCGCGGTGGTCGAGCATATCAGCCCACCGCATCGCCGTCATGTATCTCGGCAAGATCGTCGAACTCGGTAACAAGGGCGCCCTCTTCACGCGCCCGCAGCCCCCTCTAAGGCGGCGTTGAAATCGAGATCGACAGGGCCGTCGGATCCTGAACGGTGATGTAGCTGCTTTGCTCACATGTGTCGTCATATCCGAACGAATAAGCCAAGCCATACAAGCCAAACTGGTGGAAAATTTGGGCGTATTTCGTGATCGGATCGTTAACGTAGAATTGCGACACCCGACACGCATCCAAGTTGGTGTTCACGAGCAGATTGGTGCGCACAAACGCGCCTCCGAGTTTGGCCGCCACCCCCCTGGCGAGGCACAAGATGAGCGCGTCCGTGGGTAGCGGGTCCGGTGCAATCTCGTTTTGGTAGACCGTAAGTGTATTCGGCTTCGGGAATTGGAACTTCGCGACGCCGTTTTCGCTGAAAATCAGGTTTCCGGCGATCTGCTGCGCGAGGTAACTGTGGACTTGGCCATTGTCCTGCGGGCAACTGTGCTTCACTGTCATCGTATGGCTTGCGTAATAAGTCCAGACCGAGTCGATGTAAGATTGCAGTTGATTTGCTGGAAAGACACCCATTGCGATGCCGTGATACGGAGCCACCGCCCGCATCCTGGCATCATTGATGTCGAACAGGAGCAGACTGGTCCATGGCGCTCCAAGGTTGGCGTACGCATTCATGATGGTCGGGCGCTTATCCATGAAGCCAGCGTACTCAATGGTCGGTTGACCGTCGGTAGGGTTGTTGCCGTGAAGGGCCAGAAGCAGCGGCAGGCCGAACATATCGACCTGGGTCGTATTGCCGCCCATGGTCGTCACGCTCCCATCACCAGTCCAAGCGAGCTCGGCCCAGTCGAAGATCGTATTGAAATTATTATCATTCTCGGTGCTGCCCGTGCCGCACCAGCCGCATGGAGCGCTGGGTGCCGCGCCCTGCTGGCTGTTCGTTTGGACCAGCAGCCCATTGCCGAGCGAAAGATAAATGCGCAGGGCATCCAGTTTCGGCAACATCATCTGCGTGGTTGTACCGGTTCCGACGTTGAGCCCGAGCGAAATCGGCGCTGTTACCGGTATGGACGGTGTTATATTCACATTTCCCTGAAGATCTGTAACATAGGCCCAATCACCTGCTTGCAAAGAGTTTGAACCTTTCGGCACAATTCCGACTATGTAGACGAATAATGCCGGGGCGGTGGTGACATTATTAGTGATGTCTAAGGGAATGATGTTTAGGCCTTCGTTGTTCTGCTCCGTGGGCTGGCCGAGCGCGAGGCTCGGAGCCCACATGGCGGCAAGAAAGGCCCCGCACGCCATAGCGCGCAGCAACGCCCACCGCAATCCGCTTCGGCGGCTACGCGCGGTGATTTTTTTCTCCGCTCCGGCGTACTGCGATGTCGCCCGGCTCTCCATGGTTCCTCCGTATTCCGCTGGTGCCTCGAACCCCGATGCCGCTGCGCGCAGTAAAGCAATCGCAATGACCCGGTAGACGTAGCCGTAATCCTGTCAAAGACGCGTCCAATCACCGGCGAAGCGAGTACCGGGTTCAGTGCGCCAGTCGATCTGTGAAGAGATCCCAGCCCACCGGCCTTACGCGGAAATGAAGAGAGGGAGTGGTTCCAAGGTTGGAGGCGCGCGCAGACGCTTCACAGATAGGCGATGCTGCGGCCTGCGAGGAGGACGAGTATCCAGCTGGCGAGCGACACGGCGGCGAAGGTCTGGGCGCCATCGAGCGGGGCACCGGCTTTAAGCGCTCTGCCGAAGCGCCAACGAAATACAGCTACATTGGCGAGGGCGAAAATCAGCACCGCCATCTTGAACTGGAAGGCCGGGTTGCGCACCAATGTCGATGCTTCCGCCGACAGGAGCACAACGCCAGACGTCGCCTGAAACACAAGCCCGACGACCGCGATCGGAATGGCGGAATGCGAGACGATCGGGGCCTGGCGCGGGCCTCGCAATACCTGGATGTCGAAGGTGGCGATCGCGCCGACGACAAGTGCCGCACCCAGCACGTGCACGAGATTGGCGAGCGGATAGAGCCATCCCGTGCTGCGGGCCGCGTGGCCGAGGCCGGAATGCTCGAACGCCAACATCACGCCGCCGATCGCCTCGGGAGGCATGCCCGCGGGCATCAGCGAAGTTCGACGGTCTTTCCCGCGACCGTGATCCGCTCGGCGCGCATTTCATGCTGATGGCGCGTCGACGGATAGCCCAGTACGACCACTGGAGTGCCCGGTTTCAGTATTGCTTCCGAAAGGCCGCGCGCCTGCATGCGGGAGAGCGGCGCCAAAATGGCCTCCCAGGTGGCTCCTTCGTATTTGAGCATGATGCGGGCGTGCGGGTCCGTCCAGCTGAGCGTCTCGACAGGGGCATTGATCGCAAAGGCTTTCGAGGCGTCATAGCTGCCCCAGCCGTGATGGGCGGAGGCTGCCCCAGCCAATAGAAGTACCGCAAACGTGAAAAGGATGGTATGCTTCATGGCAAGGTCTCGCGCGTGATCGCCGTGCTATTTCGTCCAACGGTCTTGCTGGTAACGCGCCGCTACAACAGGCTCAGCTATCGACCCGGCGTATCAACTTGGCCCAGCGGTCGAGCGCCGGCAATGTCTTGTCGGCCGGCTCGGGCTGCAGGATAGTCACCACCCGGGCAATCCCCATATCGCGGTAGCGCTTCAGCAGATCGAGATCCTCGGTGCCGCCGAACAAGGTGATCGGCAACGCCGCCGGGTCGCGGCCAGCCTCGAGGTTTTTGTCACCACCGCCGCCGCGCTCACCACGACAAATGGGTCCATCATCTCGTAACAGGGCTTAGGCAGCTCGCCGCCGCCGGGGAAGGGCGTCTTGCGCGGCACCGGGATATGCGAATGCTCGGGCGCCCACATCAACTCGAAGCCGCGCGGCTCGAGCGCGCGGGCGAGCTCCACCGCCGGGATCGAATAATCGGTATGAAACATCGATACACCGAAATGCATTGTCGTCACTCCTGCACTTCGGGTTCGCTATCGGGCTAGTCGACCGGTATGAAAACCGAATGCCGGATCTTCCCCTCGACATGCTGCGACAAGTGGCCTTTGCCGGTCGTGTCCTCGACCAGTATTATTTCGCCGGTGCCGATAACCCGGCTCTCGCCGTCGCTGGCGGTGATTTTGACGCCGGCGTCGAGATTGATGATGTACTGTCGGCGCGGTGCCGGGTGCCAGTCGATGTCGTGCTCGGCCTGGGTCTCGCGAAAGATGATGCCGGTGGCCGGCAGGCGTTTTGACAATTTGCTGCCGCGCCGCTCCTCAATCCATTCCACGTCGATGTCGCGGAAATGCGATTGTCCGGCGGCATCGGTATAGAGATTGTGTATGCGCATTTGCGTCCCTCCTTGGAAAGATTCAGCATAGGCCCGCTGCGGTGCGGCTGCCTAGTCGAAGCCTTCAGTCATTATGCGGGCGACCTCGGAGGCACTCATCCCGTTCAGGCCCAGTCGCTCGATCGTGCGCCCTTCGGCCGCGAAGTCCCTTCCGGTCATGCTGCTCACGATCGTGAGCAGCGCGTCGATCGCCGGCGTCGCTATCCCCGCCGCTGCGCCGAGTGCGCTCATCGGGATGAGGCCGGTAGGGACGTCCTCCGTAATGAATTTGTGGTCGAGCGAGCTCGGCGTGCCGGTCGCCTGGTAGGGTCCGTCGCTGTTGTAGGTGAGCCCCCGACAGGTTTCGACGAGGGTTGCCTCGCGTACGCCGTAGACCCGGTCGAACCAATCCTCCAAATTCGGGACCGACGCGCCCAATGCGGCGGCGACGGACACGCGCTCGCCATTGATCGCCTGGTACAGACGGGCGACCGCCGGCGTGACTCCTTCCGCATAAAATCTATAGCCGTCGCCGCTTTCGATCCGCGCCGCGTTGGCGACGCAATTCGCCACGTGCAGCATCGCATTGGCATTGGTGAACCCGGTGTAGACGGCATGGGGTGCCGCGACCGCCTGCGGAAACAATGGCAACAGCCGCGCATGCACCGCCGCAATGCGATTGCCGGGGAATGTAGCGATTTGCAGCCAGCGCTTGGCGACGATCGGCCGGATCCGCGTCGGTGCGAGGCGCCGACAGGAATAGGGATAATTGTCCATCTCGGCGACGGTGACCTCGGCACCGCAACCCGCACCGTCGAGCGCACGGCGCACGATCAGCGATCCCCCGGTGTTGCCCTGGACCAGCAGGATGATCTGGCCGTCGCGCAGCAGGGGTGCCAGCGATCGCGCCACCGTCGCCTGGGCATTGCCACCGGTCACGATGATGATCACATCGGCACCGTCCACTGTCGCTTGAAGATCGCTCGTCACGCGCTCGACGGCGGCGAAGCCGCTCCGCTCACCCTCGACATCGATGCCGCCGAAGGCGCGAATATCGGCAAGCCTCGCTTCGTCGAGGTCGTGCAGCCGCAGCTTGAACCCGGCGATGCCCAGCTCAGCTGCCAGATAGATCCCGCCGATCCCCGCTCCGATGATCGCAACCGTCTCGACCGCGTCTTCGCTTGCCACGATTTTTCTCCTCGGATCGGTGTTTTGCGAAAGTAATCCGCGCAAGCGAGCCTGAATAGCGCCGGTTGACATTGGAAGCCGCAAGCCATATCCGGGCCGATAAGAGACATGATCATCCTGCGCGGAAGGGCCCGCCGGCTCGTCGCCCGATCCTGGACCCTCTCGTGGTTCTACTACCGTCTGCACGACTTACAGCTGACCGGGTGGCCCGACGAGCACGTCTGGTATTTCGCCTACGGCGCCAACATGCACGACCGCGCCTTTCGCGAGCGGCGCCGCATGCGGCCGGTCGAGCAGCGCAGCGGCCGCATCCGCGGTTATCGGCTTCGCTTCAATCTCGAAGGCCGGCCACGGGGTCGGGCGGCACCCGCGAATTTGTGTCCGGATGCCGAAGCCGAGGTCTGGGGCGTGCTCTACAAGGTCAGCCGCCGTGAACTCCTTCGCCTCGATTCGACCGAGGGCGTGCCCGGGCGCGGCTACCGGCCACAATGGTTCGTAGCTGAGGACAACGAAGGTCGCCCAGTCTCGGCCATCGCCTATATCGCCCGAGGGAAGGAGACCGACGGCAACCCGTCGCTACGCTATCTGACCTTACTGCGCGAAGGGGCAAGAGCCAACGGACTGCCGGGCCACTGGCTGCAATTCCTCGACAGCGTCAAGCACGTGGAGTGAAATCAGGCTCCGCGGCGGCGACAGAGCGTGAGGAGCGCTAAGATGAAGGTGCTGAAGGGCGGAACCCTGATCGACGGGGCCGGCGTCGGCCCCAAGACAGGCGCCACCGTTGTTGTCCAGGATCAAAGGATCGAGGCGGTCACGACCCAAACGGGCGGCGACTGGCCTGATGACGCCGAGATCATCGACGTCTCCGGGATGACGATCCTGCCGGGGCTGATCGATTGTCACGATCACCTGGCAATGCACGGCTATGATTTGGCGCGGCGCTGGGGGATCGATGAGCCGCAGAGCACGCGAACCCTGCGCACCGCCAAGGTGCTGCGAGAGACCCTGGCCGCGGGATACACCGCGGTGCGCGATGCCGCCGGCCTCGATGCCGGCTTCAAACGGGCGATCGACGAAGGCCTGATCCAGGGGCCGAGGCTGGTGATCTCGCTGTGCATCGTCTCGCCGATCGGCGGGATCGGCGACCGGGTCAGCCCCTCCGGTTTCTCCTGTTGCGTGCCCAACGACCCGCTGCTCCCGGATAGCGTCGTCCACAGCCTCGCCGATGTTCGCCCGGTCGTCAGGCGGATCGTGCGCGCCGGGGCCGACGTGATCAAATGCGCGACGACCGGCGGCGCCAGCTCGCGCGCGGGGCACGGGCCGCGCGACGGCGCCTTCAATCTCGACGAGATGCAGGCGTTGACCGAGGAGGCGCACGCGCTCGATCGCCGGGTGATGTGCCACGCGCTGGGCGGGCGCGGATTGCAGATCGCGATCGCGGCCGGCGTCGATTCGATCGAGCACGGCTGCTACCTCGACGAGGAGCCAGAGCTGCTCGACGCGATGGCCGAGCGCGGCATCTTCTTCGTGCCGACCTTCGCGGTCTATGAATACCACCGCAAATCGGCCCTGCCCCATGTCCGCGAGCGGGCAAAACACCTCCAGGAACATCACGCCGAGAGCCTGCGCCGGGCCTGCGCCGCCGGGGTCAAGATCGCCGCCGGAACCGACGCCGGCGGGCACGGTCATCCGAGCAACGCGATGGAGATCGCGTGCCTGGTCAAAGCCGGGCTGACGCCGCTGCAGGCATTGCGGGCGGCGACCGGCTGGGCCGCGGAGTGTCTCGGCCTCGAACGTGATCTCGGCACCGTCGAAAAGGGCAAGCTCGCCGATCTGATCGTCGTCGCCGGCAACCCCCTCAGTGACGTTGGTCTACTGCAGGACCCGGAGCGGATTGCCCTGGTGCTGAAGGGCGGGGAGATCGCCGCAAACCGGGTCACCACAGCTCCGCGCTGAAGCACCGGTTCGAAGATGACACGCACCAGCTCCACCCGACCTGTTGCCCTGGTTACCGGCGCATCGAGCGGCATCGGCGCCGATCTCGCCCGCGAATTGGCGCGCGACGGCCATGATCTGGTGCTTACGGCGCGAACGGTGGCGCCGATGGAGAAGCTTGCCGTCGAGCTCGAAGCTCACGGCGCCGGCGGCGCCGTGATCCCTGCCGATCTCAGCAAGCCCGGGGCCGCCGTCGCGCTGGCGAACGCGATCCAATCCCGCGGATTGTCGATCGACGTGCTGGTCAACAATGCCGGGCTGGGTGCCGTCAGCCGGTTCGACCGGTCGGATCCGGTGCGCATCGGCGAGATGCTGCAAGTCAACATTGTGGCGTTGACCGAGCTGAACTCGTCTGATATTGCCGGGCATGGTCGCCCGCGGGCGGGGCCGGGTGATGCTGGTGGGTTCGACCGCCGGGTTTCAGCCGGGCCCCGGGATGGCGGTCTATTTCGCGACCAAGGCTTATGTGTTGAGTTTCGGCGAGGCAATCGCCGAGGAATTGCACGGCACCGGGGTGACGGTGACGACATTGTGTCCCGGCCCGACCGCCACCAATTTCGCCCAGATTGCCGGGAGCAGCGAAATCCCGTTTTTCAACAGCGCGATGCGCCACGTGATGAGTGCAGCCGAAGTGGCGCGCCTTGGCTATCGCGGGCTCAAGGGTGGGCGCCGGGTCGTGATCACCGGTCTGCTCAACCGGGTCGTGGCGCTCGGCGGCCGCTTCGCGCCCCATCCGATCTCGCTGAAAGTGACCAAAGCGCTGACCTCGCGGCGATAGTGTGTGGCACTACTCCTTCACCGCGAACAACGTCCAGCACGCCGCGGGTCCTGCGGTGCCGAGCAGCACGCGACCGCACTCGGCGACGATCTCGTCGGCGAGGAGGACGTACTGCCGACGACACCGCGAAGCCACGGCTCGTCAACCGTCTGAAGGGCACAATCAAAAATAGAGTCGGCTATATCTGGCTCCGCCAAATGCAGCGAATCTGCAGCAATGTCTCTCCCTACGGTAGAAGCGTGGGCCCAAGCCCGGCGACAATTCTTGCCCATCGGCCATCCGCCTCCAGCGGGAGGTCAGTCCGAAATCAGCAGGGCTCCATTGTGCAGTGCTAATAAGGCAATTGTAGGATAAGCGGACACGGCTCCCCGAACCCGAGATGACCGCCGCGGGGATTGCTTTCGGACAGCGCAGTGAAGTCGCGTGGATCGGCAGAGAGCGGTGCCGCGCGGGTGGTCTCACCTCTCCCTGGGACACGAAGCTTCGTTGAGCCTGCCCTTAAGGTTAACTATATAAATCATTCGACCCGCGTAATATTCATCATTAATAATGAACCGTGAACGTAACAGTCTACGGGGGTTCTTCAAATTCCGTGGGATCGGGCCGCCGCGCCGGTAGACAAATCGGACAGGCAATCCTACGGTCGTACCAGGCTGGGCTGGTTTAGCCCAGAGCCGAAGAAATCGGAGTCAGCCACAGCCGAGACGGCCTGTGCGCCGCGAGGGAGGTGCGACGATGGTGTCTCTCAACGTCAATGGTAAGAGCTATCAGGCGGATGTCGATCCGCGCACGCCTCTTCTATGGGTGTTGCGCGACGCGTGCGGCCTGACCGGCACGAAATACGGCTGCGGCATCGCCCAGTGCGGTGCGTGCACGGTCCACATCGACGGGGTGGCGATGCGTTCCTGCTCGGTCCCGATCAGCACGGTCGGCTCCAAGAAGGTCACGACGATCGAGGGCCTCGCCGTCAACGGCTCGTTGCACGAGGTGCAGCAGGCCTGGATCGATAACGACGTGCCGCAATGCGGCTATTGCCAGAGCGGTATGATCATGGCGGTGGCGGCACTGCTCAAGGACAACCCGAAGCCGAGCGACGCCGACATCGACAGCACCATCACCAACATTTGCCGGTGCGGCACCTATCAGCAGGTGCGCGAGGCGATCCATGCCGCCGCCAAAGTCTGAACGGGGACATGCCATGACCGCATCGCAAGTCAATCGCCGCTCGTTTCTTGCCGGCGCCGCCGCGGTCGGCGGTGGGCTGTCGCTCGGCTTTCGGATCCCGTTCGGCTTCGCCGCCGCGCAGGCCGCCGACAGCGCGCCCGAGGTGAATGCCTGGGTCGTCATTCGCCCCGACGACACGGTCGTGATCCGGATCGCGCGATCGGAGATGGGGCAGGGCACCTTGACCGGCCTCGCCCAGCTCGTCGCGGAGGAGCTGGAATGCGACTGGTCGAAGGTCACGACCGAATACCCGACTCCCGGCGAAAACCTCGCGCGCAAGAGGGTCTGGAGGAATTTCTCGACCGGCGGCAGCCGTGGCATCCGCGAGTCAAACCAGTATGTCCGCGAGGGCGGTGCGGCGGCGCGCGAGATGCTGATCCGCGCCGCAGCGGCAGCCTGGCAGGTGCCGCCAGCCGAGTGCAGCGCCGCCAACAGCGTGATCACCCATAACCCTTCCGGTCGGACGACGACCTACGGCAAGGTTGCCGAGGCGGCGGCCAAGCTCGATCCGCCGAAGGACATCAAGCTCAAGGACCCAAAAGACTGGAAAATCGCCGGCAAGCCGATGAAGCGGCTGGATACCGCCGACAAGGTCAACGGCAAGCAGGTCTACGCGATCGATCTCAAATTCCCTGGCATGCTGACCGCCACGATCCGCGACTGCCCGGTCTCCGGCGGTAAGGTCAAGAGCTTCGACGCGGCGAGGGTCGCCGGAATGCGCGGCGTCAAGAAGGTCGTGCCGGTCGGCGAGACGGCCGTTGCCGTCGTCGCCGACAATTTCTGGAATGCGAAGACCGCGCTCGCCGCCCTGCCGGTCGTCTGGGACGAGGGGCCTAACGCCACGGTTACCAGCGCCACGATCGCCGACAAGCTCAAGGAGGGTCTCGGCGCCGAGCAGGCCTTTGTCGGCAACAAGGCGGGCGACGCGAAGGCGGCACTGGCCGGTGCGGCGAAAGTGGTCGAGGCGGTGTACAGCTATCCCTATCAGGCACACGCGACGATGGAGCCGATGAACGCCACCGCGCGTTACACGCCGGACAGATGCGAGGTCTGGTGCCCGACGCAAAACGGCGAGTCGACGCTGGCCGCGGTGGCCGAAGCCGCAGGGCTGCCGGTCGACAAATGCGAGGTCTACAAGCAGCTTCTCGGCGGCGGCTTCGGCCGGCGCGGCATGAACGATTATGCGCGCCAGGCGGTGCAGATCGCGATGCAGATGCCGGGGACGCCGATCAAGCTCCTGTGGACGCGCGAAGAGGACATGACGCACGATTTCTACCACCCGGTCACGCAATCCAGATTGCGTGGCGCGCTGGACGGGGACGGCAATCTCGTCGGGTTGCATCTGCGCATTTCCGGCCAATCGATCCTGGCCACCGTCCTGCCGCAGAACCTGAGGGACGGCATGGACCCGGCGGTGTTTCAGGGCCTCAACCCGGGCGGGACCGAGGGCGAATTCGGCTACAACATACCGAATGTGCTGATCGACCACGCGATGCGCAACACGCACATCCGGCCCGGCTTCTGGCGCGGGGTCAACACCAAACAAAACGCGATTTACACTGAATGCTTCATCGACGAGCTCGCCCATGCCGCCGGCAAGGACCCGCTCGAGTTCCGCCGTAAGATGCTGAAGCCAAAGCATCTGGCCGTGCTCAATGCCGCCGCGGAACGGGCGGGTTACGGCAAAGCTCCGGCCGGCACCTATCACGGGCTCGCCCAATTCATGGGCTATGGCAGCTATGTCGCGGCCTGCGCCGAGGTGTCGGTCAGCGCCGATGGCCGGCTCAAAATCCACCGCATTGTCGCCGCCACCAATCCGGGCCATGCGGTCAATCCGGCGCAGATCGAGCGCCAAGTCGCCGGCTCGTTCGTCTATGGCCTCTCCGCGGTGCTGTATGGCGAATGCACGGTTAATGGCGGCGCGATCGAGCAGACCAATTTTGACAGCTACAACGTGATGCGGATCGACGAGATGCCAAAGGTCGAGGTCGTCATCATGCCGACCGGCGATTTCTGGGGCGGCGTCGGCGAGCCGACGATCTCCGTCGCGGCCCCGGCGGTGCTCAACGCGATCTTCGCAGCAACTGGCAAGCGCATCCGCTCGCTTCCGTTGATGAACCAAGATCTGAAGTCGGCCTGACGGGTCTGGGCCGTGCTGCGGCAGGCGATCCGCGGCTTGGTGTTGCTGGCGTCGTTCGGCGGCACGGTGAGCGCCGCTGCGGTTGACGCTCCGCCGGGGGCGAGATCGTGCTCCGGCTGCCATGCGGCAAGCGCCGAGGTGCAAACCCCCGTGCCGCGCCTCGCCGGCCGCCCCGCGGCAGAGATCATCACGACGATGCAAGCCTTCCGCACAGGACAACAACAGGCAACGGTGATGGACCGCATCGCCAAAGGCTTCTCGGAACCCGAGATCTCGGCCATTGCGGCATGGTACGCGGCGCAGAAGGACTGAGTGTCTGATCCGAAATGAAGCACGTTACTTCAATAGGTTATCGTCGCCCCCGCGAAAGCGCTAGGGTATGCACTTATTTTCTGCTGGCGACCATCCTATCGCGAGCCTTTGCCCCTCTCCGCCCCCGGGGGCGGAGAGGGAGATTTTGGCCGTCAGATGTGTGCATGCCCTAGCGCGAAAGCGGGGGTCCAGCGCCTGCCCCTGGCTCGAACAGGGGCAACCGTTGGAAACTTGCGGCCCCTGGTTCCGCTTTCCGCGGGAATGACGGATAAACGTTGATTTTGCGGAAATCATAGTGGTTCGGCCTCTGAGGCTGCGGCAGAGATGACGCGCCGGCGAGAGACGCGACGCGATTTCCTGAAAGGGACCGTGCTCGCCGCCTGCGCACCGCTGGCGTTTCGTCCGGCGCTGGCGCAGGGCGCCGCCGGCCGGGTCGTTGTGATCGGCGGCGGCTTTGCCGGCGCCACCTGCGCCGGCGCGCTGAAGCAGCTCGCTCCGCGCCTCGCCGTCACGCTAGTCGAGCAAAGCGCCAGTTTTACCGCCTGTCCGCTCAGCAACGAGGTCATCGCCGGATTGCGCGATCTGCGCGATCAGGAATTCACCTACGACAAGCTCGCTGGTCGCGGCGTCGAACTGGCGCGGCAGATGGCGACCGGCGTCGATCCCCCGGCGCGCGCAGTGACCCTGGCGGATGGCACGCGCCTCGTCTACGACCGGCTGGTCGTGGCGCCGGGCATCGACATCCGCTGGGATGCGCTGCCGGGTTATGGCGAAGCCGCCGCCGAGAGGATGCCGCATGCCTGGAAGGCGGGGGCGCAGACAACCCTGCTGCGCCGCCAGCTCGAAGCAATGGAGGATGGCGGGTTGGTCGTGATCTCGGCGCCGGCCAACCCCTATCGTTGTCCGCCGGGGCCGTACGAGCGCGCCAGCCTGATCGCCTATTACCTGAAGACGAAAAAGCCGCGCTCGAAGCTCATCCTGCTCGACGCCAAGGATGCTTTCTCCAAGCAGAAGCTGTTCCAGAACGCGTGGCAGGAACTCTACCCGGGCCTCATCGAATGGGTGTCGTTGTCGTCTGGCGGCAAGGTGACCGCGGTCGATCCGGCAGCGCTGACGCTTGCCACTGACTTTCAGACATACAAAGCCGCCGTCGCCAACGTGATCCCGCCGCAGAAGGCCGGCCATATCGCCGAGCTGGCCGGTGTAGCCGACCGCTCCGGCTGGTGCCCGGTCGACCCGGTGACCTTCGAATCGTCTTTGCAACCGAACGTTCATGTCATCGGCGATGCAGCGATCGCCGGCGCGATGCCGAAATCAGCCTTCGCGGCCAATGCTCAGGCAAAGGTGTGCGCCGCTGCCTTGGTGGCGCTGCTCGCCGACAACACGCCGGTGGTGCCGAAGTTGATCAATACCTGCTACAGCTTGGTGGCGCCGGATTACGGCATTTCGGTTGCCGGCGTTTACCAGCCGGCGAACGGCCAGCTCGTCGAGGTCGCAGGTGCCGGGGGTGTGAGCCCGCTCGACGCGCCGGCTGCGTTTCGGGCGACAGAGGCGAGCATCGCCGATGGCTGGTTCCGGACGATCACCGCTGAAACTTTTGGCTGAATGGTTCGGCACGGCCGCCCTCGCCGGGTTTGCCGCATCGCGGCTGGTGAGCGATGCTGTCGCGGGCGACACGGCGCTGATCCGGTACGAGGTGGTCGGCGACACCATCCCGGCGCCGCTGACCGGGACCGCGGGCGACCCGGCCCGCGGCCGCGCGATCGTCGGCAACCGGCAGATTGGGCTCTGCCTGTTGTGTCATTCGGGCCCCTTTCCCGAGGACAGGTTGCAAGGCACCCTGGCGCCCAGCCTCGCCGGCGTAGGCTCCAGGCTTTCCGTCGGGCAGCTGCGGCTGCGCATCGTCGATGCGAGCCGCGTCAACCCGAAAACGATCATGCCACCCTATTACCGCACGCAAGATTTGAACCGGGTCGCGCCCTCTTATGCCGGCCGGCCGATCCTCGATGCTGGGCAAGTCGAGGATGTCGTTGCCTTTCTCGCGACGTTGACGGAATAGGAAGCAGAACAAGGAGGCGTCATTGGTGGGCCCCGGCCTGCGAGCCTGTAATCCAATCGTTATTCATCGCACCTTCCCTGCAAATCGCGTCATCCCGGCGCAGGCCGGGACCCACCTATCCAGCGGCGTCGCGTCTCCCGAAGGAGACACCGGTCGCAGAAAATGCTCAAAATCAGGTGCTTGCGGCACGATCGAGTAGGGGGGTTCCTCACGGTTCCCCCCTCTCACACCACCGGGCGTACGGGCCACGTACCACGGCGGTTTCCCTGGGCGTTGAGCGCGGCATGGCGGGCGGTCAGGTTGATCAGTCCGAGTTGGTCGAACCAGGCGAGGTCCATGGCGATCTTCGCTTGCAGCGAATTGGCCAGACACCACCACCCTCGGCCGGAGGAGGCCAGCTCGCGGGCGGGTCGCGGCGAGACCCCGTTTTGCGAGAGGAACCGCCGCAGTCCCGCGGGCTGCTTGCAATGCTTGAGCCGCACGCAGCGCAGCTTGCGGCGCAGCCAGCCATCAAGGCCGCGCAGTTCGCTGTGTGCGTGTGCATGACGGAAGTACGTCACCCATCCGGTCAGGTAGGCGTTGGCCTCCTCGATCATCCGCCCCAGGCTGACCGCCCGGTTGCGTTTGGTGATCCGACGCAGGCGCGCCTTGGTGCGCTGGACGCTCTTCGGCGCGATGCCGAGCGTGCCGTCCGCACTCAACCGGTAGCCGAGGAACTGGCGCTCCGCGACTGGGGCGACGGCGCTCTTCTGCTGATTGACCCGAAGCCGCAAGCGGCTTTCCAGAAACCGCGTCACCGAGGCCATGACCCGCTCCCCCGCCGACGGCGAGCGCACATAGATGTTGCAGTCGTCGGCGTAACGGCAGAACCGGTGGCCCCTGCGTTCGAGCTCCTTGTCCAGATCGTCGAGCAGCAGATTGGCCAGCAGCGGCGACAGCGGACCGCCTTGCGGCGTGCCCTCATATCGCGCGGTGCTGACGCCGTACTGCATCATCCCCGCCGTCAGAAAGCGGCGGATCATCCGCAGCAGGCGCTTGTCGCCGATGCGCCGGGCCAGGCGGCCCATCATCACGTCGTGGTTGACCCGGTCGAAGAACTTTTCGAGATCCAGATCGACGACGATGTCATGGCCGCCGGCCACGTACTCCCGGGCTCGGCGCAGCGCGTCATGTGCCCCCCGCCCCGGGCGGAAGCCAAAGCTCGAGACCGAGAAACCCGGATCGAGCAGCGGCTCCAGGACTTGCAGGATCGCCTGTTGGACCAGGCGGTCGGCCACCGTCGGGATGCCCAATTGGCGCTTGCCGCCACCAGGCTTGGGGATTTCCACCCCGCGCACCGGCTGCGGTTGGTAGCTTCCGTCGAGCAACGCGGTGATCAGCGCGTCCTTGTTGGCGGCGATCCAGGGCCGCAGAGCGTCGACGGTCATGCCGTCCACCCCTGGCGCCCCCCGGTTCGCCTTTACCCGCTTGTAGGCTTGGTTCAGGTTCGCCGAACTGGCGATCTTTTCCATCAGCCCCCGCGTCAAGGCTCGTTGCCGTTGCCACGCCGTGTCAGCTTGTTGCTCTTCGTGCGCTCCCGCCCCGGATCCGCCGGGGCCGATGGCGCCGTGGCGCATGGTTGCCATCCGGGCCTCATCAAAGAGGTCCAGCTGCTCGCCGATGCCTTGCTGCCGCGCCGCTGTCATCGAGTGGCTCTGGTCTGCTCCTTGGCTCAGAGATTCGGCCCTTCGCGCCGCCAACACGGGCGGGCACTACTATGGCCTCGGCTGACCCCTCCCCGACCGTCAGATGCCGTCGCCGACATCCTGCTCCGGTTCGCCCGGAGAGCCGGAGAGGTCTCCCACGGTAAGATACTGCCCTTTCCCCAGGGCGGCCGCCGGATCTACCCGCACGCGTGACGGAAGGAGTATTGGGCGTTCCCGTCCCATGCCGGGTTGCCCCACCGCGCTGGCCTTGTATCCGGTTCCTGTTCGTCGACCCCCCGTTTTGCCGCCGGCTTCCTCCCCACCCCGCATCGCTGCGACGCAGTTGCCTTTGGCTATCGGTTCCGCTCCTTGCGGCCCGAAGAGGACTTGCACCTCCAAGCTCAGTATCATGCGTGGCACACATGGGTCCCGGCCTGCGCCGGGATGGCGAGGGAGGCCGGGGGTGGAAATCGCCACCGCATTCGTCGACACCAATTCGCTGACCGCCGCCTCCGCCGGGTCAGCGTTTGATGTTGTCTTGCGTCCCAGCCGCCTTTTTTCTTGCGAGGAGCGCGACGACGAAGCAATCGAGATCGACCGGGGCAATGACAGCGTGTCCTAATGCCTGACCCGCTCTTTTCGGCAACGAACCGGCGCTGTTTCCTGATCCGCGCGGCCGGGTTTGCCGCCGGCGCGGGGCTTTTGTCGGCTGTGCCGGTTAGGGCGGCCCGCGCCACGCCGCATGCGATGCAAGGGGCGATCCGCGAGATCGTCGGCGAGGCGGCGCTGCGGCACGGCAAGGTGACGCTCGACGTGCCGCCGCTCGTCGAGAACGGCAACGCCGTCCCGCTGACCGTTGCGGTCGACAGCCCGATGACGGAAGCCGATCACGTCAAGGCCATTCACATCGTCAACGAAAAGAACCCGCAGCCTTACGTTATTTCCGCAACCCTCGGGCCGCGCGCCGGGCGGGCAAGCCTATCGACCCGCATCAAGCTTGCCGATTCTCAGCAGGTCGTGGCGCTGGCCGAAATGAACAACGGGTCGTTCTGGAGCCAGTCCGCCGACATCATCGTCACGATCGCAGCTTGCGTTGAGGATTTGCACTGATGGCGCGTGTGCTGATCAACGTCCCGGCCAGGGCCAAGCGCGGCGAGGTCATCGAGGTGAAGACCCTGATCTCGCATCCGATGGAGAGCGGGTATCGGGCCGGGACCAACGGCGCGCTGATCCCGCGCGACATCATCACGCTCTTCACCTGCACCTATAACGGCCTGGAGATTTTCCGCGCCGAGCTGTCGCCGGCGATCGCGGCCAATCCATTCATCGCGTTTTTCACCACTGCGACCGAGAGCGGCACGCTCGACTTCCGTTGGAGCGGCGACAACGGGTTTTCGACAACCGAAAGGGCCGCGATCACGGTCGAATGATGCCGCTTCCGCGAACCTTGCGCGGGCTTGTCGCCGGCTTCGCACTCCTCGCTCCGCTCGCCGCCTTCGCTGCCGATATCCCAGCCGCACAGCGCCGCTCGGGCTATGAGTTCATGGGACGCGAGACGCGGGCGATCGAGGATGACGACACCGGCAACCCCGGTATGCTGGCGGTGTTCGACGGCAAGGCGCTGTGGAACCGCCGCGAAGGGCCGGTCGGCAAATCCTGCGCCAGCTGTCATGGCGATGCACGCGGGAGCATGAAGGGCGTCGCCGCGCGCTATCCTGCGGTCGATCCCGTGCTCGGCCGGCCGGTCGATCTGGAGCAGCTCATCAATCTCTGCCGGACGGAGCGCCAACAGACGGCACCGCTGCCGTTAGAAAGCACGGAGCTGCTGGCACTGGCGGTCTTTGTTGCACATCAGTCGAAGGGGGAGCCGATCGCCATCCCGGACGATCCGCAAACCCGCCGGTTCGGCGATGCCGGCAGAGCGATTTTCGAGCGCCGGCAAGGCCAGCTGAACCTGTCCTGCGCGCAATGCCACGACGACAATTGGGGGCAAAAACTGGGCGGCGCGCCGGTACCGCAGGCTCATCCCACCGGGTATCCGCTCTATCGCCTGGAATGGCAGAGCCTCGGCTCGCTGCGGCGGCGCCTGCGCAATTGCCTCGCTGGGATGCGCGCCGAGCCTTATCCCGATGACGCGCCGGAGATTGTCGATCTGGAACTCTATCTCGCCTGGCGCGCCCGCGGTCTCATGATAGAGACGCCCGCCGTGCGCCCCTAAGGTTCGGCTAAGGTCGGCTAAGGGGCAAATCCTGCCGCTCGGAGCGCGACGGAAGGCTCAGGCTAATTCGCCGTGATAGAGAACGAAAAGAGGGCTTGACGTCAGCCGTCCGATTACTGAGGGCGATCGTCGCTGCCGCGTTGGCGTCGAAGAGCAACGCCGAGACGCTGAAGAAGGCTTGCCGGGAGAGCTCGGCCGGAAACCAGCCGTCGGTAGACACGCCACTCACGCATCCGGCGGGGTGAAGACGGCGCAGGGCGCGGCGATGCCGCGCAGCACGTGTTCGCCCAGCGGTATCAGCGATACTCCGGTCGCGGCGGCGAATGTGCCGGAGACTAGGACGGTCTTGTCGAGCGACCGGCACAGCCCTTCCAGCCGGCTGACCAGATTGACGGCGGGGCCGATCGCCGTGAAATCCAGCCGGTCGGCAGCACCGATATTGCCCCAGAGCATCTCGCCGAGGTGCAGGGCGGCGCCAAAGGGCAGAGGTGCGAGCCCCTGCTGCCGTCGCGCATCGTCGAGATGCGCCATTCCGACCCGCGCGGCGGAGACCGCACGCAGGGCAGCCTCGCAGGCGCCGCGGGTCGCCCCTCCGACGACCGGGAAGATCGCCAGCACGCCGTCGCCGATAAATTTCAGCACCTCGCCGCCGAAGGCGTGGACCGGGCCGGCGATGCGGTCGAACCAGGCATCGAGAGCCGAGATGACCGCCGCGGGGGGATTGCTCTCGGAGAGCGCCGTGAAGCCGCGCAGATCGGCACAGAGCAGCGCTGCCTGGATGGTCTCGCCGATATCGCGCCGCAACGGACCGGCCAACACCCGCGCGGCGCTGCGCCGGCCGAGATAGGCCTCAAGCAGCGCTGCCAGCGGCGCCCGCGCGTCCATCGTGACCGTGGGTCAGCCGAAGGCGTCGCGGTCGAGCGACGCATGTGCGTGGGTTGGGCCAAATATGGCTTCGGCCGGCTCCAGTCACCGGAGGCTAACCCTCACCGGCCATTGATGCGCAGTGCCTGGGGTCACCGGACTCCGGCGCTGGCATGATGCCAGGCGAGCAATTTGCGCTGGATGGCCTCGGTCGTGAGGTTCACGAAAAGCGCGACAAGCACGATCAACAGCAGCGCGGCAAGAACATCGTCGATGCGAAAGCTTTCCTGCGACCTGACCAGGAATGCGCCCAGCCCATCCGTCGACAGCAGCATCTCGGCGACGACGGCGAGCAGTAGGGATATGGCGATGCTGAGGCGGATGCCGGCGGCGATCCGCGGCAACGCTGCCGGGAGATCGACAAAGCGCATCCGCTCCGCGCGGGTCAGTCGCAGCGAGCGCGCCACATGCGACAGCATCGGGTGAAGCGAGCGGACTGCGTCGATGGTGTTGATCAGGATCGGGAACGACGCGCCGTAGGCGACGACGGCGATCTTCGCGGTATCGCCGATCCCGAGGAAGATCATCCAAACCGGTATGATCGCGATAGGCGGCAACGGGCGCACCAGTTCGATCACCGGTTCGACGATGTCGCCGAGCCACCGCACCCGGCCGAGCAAAATGCCGAGCGGCAGCATTGTGCCGAGCGCCAATCCGAACCCTGCCGCTGCGCGCAGCAGCGTGTGGCCAAGCTCGTTCAGCAGGACGCCGCGGTCCCCGATAAGCGTCGCGACGACGGTCACGAAGCCCGGGAAGATCGGCGAGTGGTCGAGAAATGCCGCGAACTGCCAGAGCCCCGCGAGCGCAGCGAGAAACAGGATCCCCGGGAGGTTGAGGTGGGAAATCATGCCGGCTCGGCGAGCCTAGTCATCGCTATATGCCAGCCGACGACGAGCCGGCTCGCCCGCCGCACCAACGTGTTGAACAGCAGCCCCAGAGCGCCGGTTGTCGCCATGATCGCGAACATTTCCGGTGTGCGCAATGAGAATGCCGCGTCATACAGCAGGAAACCGAGACCGCTCTGGCCGGCCAGCATCTCCGCGGCAATCGTTGCCAGCAGCGCGACGCCGGCGCCGATCCGGATGCCGGTCATGATCTCGGGCAGCGCTGCCGGCAGCCGCAGCCGTACCAGGATTTCCCAATCGGAATAGCCAAAGCAGCGCGCGGTCATCATCTGCACCGGCTCGGCCACGCCGAGCGCGTTCGCGGCGTTGATGTAAATCGGCCAGAGCGAGGCGAAGGCGATGATGAACAGGAAGAGCTGCGTGCCGATGCCGAGCACGAAGATCGAGATCGGGACGATGGCCGGCGGCGGCAGCACCCGAAGCATGTCGACCAACGGCCCGAGCATCCGGCGCACGAGCCGGTAGCGCCCGGCGACGATGGCCACCGCAAGACCGATCACGATGGCAATCGCCAACCCGGCGACCGCTCGCAAGGTGGTCGTGCCGAGATTCACCAGGAAACCGGCCGAATGCAGGAAATCCCATTCCGCTGCCGCGATCGACGGCAGGCCGGGAAAGTACTCGTTTGGAACGGCGCCAAACCACGCGAAGGCCTGCCAACACAACAGCACCAGCCCGAGGCCAAGCACGCGCTTGGCGACAGCGAGCAAATTCATGACGGCTACGGCTGGATCGTGAAGACGACGCCCGCCGCCGGGATTGCCTCCTTTAGAAGTCCTGTGCGCAGCAGCGCTGCGATCGGCGTCTCCAATTGCTTGGGCTCGGCGACCACGCTGCCCGTGTTCGGCTGGAAGCCGATGTTGCCGGCGAGCTCCGGTGATATCTTGAATTCATCGACGATGATCCGGTGGTATTTGTCTCTGTCAGCGGCTAGGTCCTTGTCGGCCGCGACCATCGCGCGCATGAAGCCGGCTGCTGCAGCCTTGTTCTTGGCGAGCCAATCCGCCCGCGCAAAATAGCCGGCGATAGCGAACGATTTAACCTGCGGCAAATCCGCGATGATTCCCTTTGCTAGGACGGTTGCCTTGATCTGCGGCGAGGACATGATCGCGGAAGAAAATGGGGCGACTGCACATGCCGCATCTATAGTGCCCAGTTCGAGCGCGGCCTTCATTTGCGGAAACGGGACCACAACCATTTTCATCGCACTCGCCGGAATTCCGGCAGCACGGATATGGTCACGGATCATCAAGTCGCAGCCGCCATTCGTCGCGTTCGACGCCACTGTCTTCCCCTTGAGATCTTCCAGCGTCTTGATGCCCGAACGCGCCGATGTGAGCAGGTTCTCGCCGAGGCCCTCCTCCAGCGGCCAGCTCTCGACATTCGAAATCATGAACTCGCGTATCGGCTGGTGCTCGGCGACGGCACTGATGACCGGCAACGTCGCCGCGAAACCGATGTCGGCCGAGCCGCCGACCACCGCAGATACGACGGCCGGGCCGTTGTTCAGCGTGATCATTTCGACCTTGAGGCCCTCTCTGCCGAAATAGCCCATCTGCTGGGCGTCAATCACTGGGACGATGCCTAAGGTCTTGAGGAAGGCCAGCCGCACCGTTTCTTCCCCGGCCGCCGGCCCAACCGAAGCGACAGCCGCGAGAAATCCAGCAAGCATGGCGGCGAGGCGCGGTAGACGGGCGAACTGAATCATGGGATGCTCCGTTCAATACCCGGGACAGTTGGAGACGTCTTCATCGCGCGGATGCGCGATAGCACATCGTGTCTGATGTCGAGGTAGACGCGTTCTTCACGCGTTTCGATCTGGTCGCGCGGCTTGGCCAACGGCACGGCGAGGTCGGCGACAATGCGGGTCGGCCGCCGCGCCAGCACCAGCACTCGGTCGGCCACATAGACCGCCTCATCGACGTCATGGGTTACCAGCAGGCAGGTCTGGCGGTAGCGTGCGGCGAGCTCGAGGAGCAGATCCTGCATCTCGGCTCGCGTCTGTGCATCGACGGCCGCGAGCGGCTCGTCCAACAGCAGCAGCCGGGATCGGGCCGCCAAAGCACGGGCGATCGCAACCCGCTGTTGCATGCCGCCGGAGACTTGCCAAGGGTAGTGACCCTCAAAGCCCTCGAGCCCGAGATTGACCAGCAATTCGCCGGCGCGCTCGCGCTTCTCGCGGCGGCTCGCGTCCGCTACCCGCCGCATGCCGAACACGACGTTGTCGAGGTTGCTCTTCCACGGCAGCAGCGACCGGCTGTAGTCCTGGAAGACCACCGAAATGCCGGGCGCCGGACCAGCGAGCGGCAACCCGAAAAAACCGATCGAACCGCCGCTTACAGGTGCCAATCCGGCAAGGCACATCAGCAGCGTCGTCTTTCCGCAACCGGACGGGCCGACCATCGAAACGAACTCGCCTTCGCGCACGCTGAAGTCGACATCTGCGATGATCGGCAACGCCGCAACCCCGTTTCCGATCGACTTGGCGAGATGCTGGACCGAAAGCACAGGCGGCGGCTCAGGTTCGGGGAGTACAAGGGAATTAAGGGCAGCTGCCATCATGCTCGGCCTCGCCAGGGAGGCGCGCCTGTGGCGGGGGCGCTGCAAGGATCACGCACGCCCCACTATCTGCATTGAAACACGAGTCCCGAGTTCGCCGCTATGGCGATCTGCGCGATGAGCCGCTCACGCATCCGGCACGGTGAAGACGGCGCATGGGGATGCGATGCCACGCAGCACGTGTTCGCCCAGCGGCACCAGCGGCGTGGTGGTCTCGGCGGCGAATGTCCCGGAGACTAGGACGGTCTTGTCGAGCGACCGGCACAGCCCTTCCAGCCGGCTGACCAGATTGACGGCGGGGCCGATTGCCGTGAAATCCAGCCGGTCGGCCGCACCGATATTGCCCCAGAGCATCTCGCCTAGGTGCAGGGCGACGCCGAAGGGCAGAGGTGCGAGCCCCTGCTGCCGTCGCGCATCGTCGAGATGCGCCATTCCGACCCGCGCGGCGGAGACCGCGCGCAGGGCAGCCTCGCAGGCGCCGCGCGTCGCCCCGCCGACAACCGGGAAGATCGCCAGCACGCCGTCGCCGATGAATTTCAGCACCTCGCCGCCGAAGGCGTGGACCGGGCCGGCGATGCGGTCGAACCAGGCGTCGAGAGCCGAGATCACCGCCGCGGGGGGATTGCTCTCGGAGAGCGCCGTGAAGCCGCGCAGATCGGCACAGAGCAGCGCTGCCTGGATAGTTTCGCCGATATCGCGCCGCAAAGGACCCGCCAGCACCCGCGCGGCGCTGCGCCGGCCGAGATAGGCCTCGAGAGCCGCCGTCAAGTTAGCGCGCGCCGCGAGTGCCGCGAGCGGCGCGGCAGCGAAGCGCGCAGCCTGGCGCAGCTCATTGGCCTCGCCGGGGGTGAACGGACGCGGACCGATCCAGCCGAGCGACGGCCCGTCCGGCCGGGGCCCGACGGCATTCTCGTGCACGACGCCGGCCGCCAATCCAGCGAGCCAGCGCCGGCCGGCATCGCCGGGCGGCCTCGCCGCCCCCCCGATCGCGAACTCTCCCGCCCCGAACCCCCCTGGCACGAACCCTAGGGCCTCGATCACTTCCCCGCTCTCGGCCCGCCAGAGCCAAGTGCGGCGAGCAATGAGCGGGTGCGGCACGGCCAGTGTCAGGGCGCCGCCCGCGAGCGGCAGACCATCCGCGACCAGACGCGCGCCGAGCTCGGCCAGCAGCTGGTCGGCGCCCGGCGTCTCGCTGGCCGTATCGACAAGCCAGGAGAGCGTCGAAGAGAGCTGCATGGACCGATCATGGGGTTGACGCAGTTTCCTTGTCACGAGTTTGCTGACGTCGGTAGCGGCAGACCTGCGGCAGGCGACCAATGAGTGTTGACTAATGCGTTAGGGTACACTAATGTATCGGCATGACAGAAACCGCCAGCATCGATGACGTCATGCGCGCGCTCGCCGATCCCACCAGGCGCGCCGTATTCGAGCGGATCGTCAGGTCCAACGAGATCAGCGTGGTCGAGCTGACGCGGGGGAGCGGCGTGACGCAGGGTGCCATCTCCCAACACCTCAAGTCATTGAAGCAGGCCGGGTTGGTCGCCGAGCGTCCCAAGGGCCGGAACGTCTATTACCGCGCCCAGCCCGAGGGCCTCACCCCGCTGGTCGACTGGATGAGCCACTATGGCGTCTTCTGGCGCGAGCGCTTCGCCAACCTGCGAACCCTCCTGAAGGAAATCGATCCATGAACAACGCCGAATCGAGATCCGACACACAGGACATCGTGGTCGAGGAGGTGCTTCCGCACGCGCCGGAGACGGTCTGGAAAACTTTGACGACCGGCGAGCTGATCGACCGTTGGTTGATGAAGGCTACGGGGTTTGAACCCGTGAACGGTGCGTGTTTCACATTGCAGACGACGCCGGCCGGCGCATGGGACGGCGTGATCCATTGCGAGGTGCTCGAAGTGACGCCTAACGAGCGCCTGGTCTATTCGTGGCGAGGCGGGCATGACGGCAATGCGGAGTACGGCTCGGGCCTCGACACGGTCGTCACCTTGACGCTCGCCAAGGTTGATGGCGGCACAAGGCTGCGTGTCGTGCATTCCGGCTTCGTACTGCCGAAGAACGCCACGACGTACCGGAATTTGAGCGAAGGCTGGAAGAAGGTCGTCGGCAAAATCGGCGTCATTTCCGGCGGGCGCACCCACTGACCGCATCCACTGACCGCCAGGACCCGAGCCAAACGATTTCGAGCCAAACGATTTCGAGCCAAACGATTTCGAGCCAAACGATTTCGAGCCAAACGATCTCGAGATCGACAACCGGAACCAAAGCCGCATCCGGCAATGGAGACAACGATGACCGACCACAAGACTGGAACACGCGAAGAGTGGCTTGCAGCCCGGCTGGAGCTGCTGGAGGCCGAGAAGGAGCTGACCCGCCGCAGCGACGAGCTTGCGCGCCGACGGCAGCAATTGCCCTGGGTGCGTATCGACAAGGAATATGTCTTCGACAACGACGAGGGAGAACAGACGCTGCGTGAGCTGTTTGCCGGGCGCTCGCAGCTCCTCGTCTACCACTTCATGTTCGGGCCCGACTACACGGCGGGGTGTCCGTCCTGTTCGGCTATCGCGGACGGGTTCGACGGCTTTGTTGTCCACCTGGCGCATCACGACGTCACGCTTTCGGCGGTATCGCGGGCGCCGCTCGCGAAGCTGCAGGCGTACAAGCGGCGGATGGGGTGGACGTTTCCCTGGGCGTCTTCGCTCGGCAGCGACTTCAACTTCGACTTCAACGTCTCGGTTACCGAGGAGCAACAGCGTGAGGGCGGCTACGAATACAACTACCGGCCGGGCACCGTACGGCAGTTACGCGGCGGCGAGGGGCCTATCGCCTTTGCGGCCATGGCCGGAACCGACGTGCCCGCGTACACGCGCGAGAGGCCGGGCATGAGCGCATTCGCGCTCGAGGACGGCGTCGTCTACCACACATATTCTACCTATGCGCGTGGACTCGACGGCCTCTGGGGCATGTACCAGTGGCTCGATCGCGCTCCTAAAGGGCGCAACGAGACCGGCCCCTGGTGGCGCCACCACGACGAGTACGACAAAGGCTGAGTATCCCGCGTAGCCGCAATCAAGGAAACTGCGATGACTGAACCGCTCTTGGTCCGGCGTGAGACCCATATCGCCGCCCCGCCCGCCACCGTCTTCGCCTTCCTGACCGATCCCGAAAAGATCCTGAGCTGGATGGGCACCGAGGCGGAGACCGAGATGCATCCGGGCGGGCTCTATCTTGTCAAAGGTCTCGGCGGCCGCACGGCGCGTGGAGCGTTCCGCGAGGTCGTGCCGGTTCACCAACTCGCCTACAGCTTCGGGTGGGACGGGGATGAGGAGGTGCCGCCGGGATCGGGCCTGGTCGAGATCGACCTGATCGACCGGGACGGCGGCACCTTGCTGCGCATGACCCATAGCGGTCTTCCCAACGCGGTGCAGTGCGCCGGCCACGACAAGGGCTGGGCGCATTACCTCGGCAGGCTGGCCATGGCGGCCGCCGGCCGAAATCCCGGCATCGATCGTGGTCCGCTGCCGCGCGGCGCTTAGCGCGACACCCGCCGCGAGGTCTTACTCTTGAGTAGAGGGCTGCTACCATAATGCCACCAAGATCGTAGCGTATCCTCTTCGGTAAGCTGGCGCGTGCCGCCAGAACGGCCACTGGGACGTTTTTCGGACGAGCATCAAGCGAGCGTCGAAACTTCCCTGCCGGGGAGTCACAGGAGCGTCTCTGCTGACGCATAAGCCTTTGATATCTTTTATATTTGGTCGAGATGTCATCTCTGCCGCGATTTCTCCCTGAGTTTCCTCGTTCTGCAGGGAAATTGCCTCACTCCCACTCGATCGTGCCGGGGGGCTTTGAGGTGATGTCGTAGACGACGCGATTGATGCCGCGGACTTCGTTGATGATGCGGGTTGCAGTGCGGCCGAGAAACTCGTGTGGGAACGGGAAGGTGTCGGCGGTCATGCCGTCGGTCGAGGTCACCGCGCGCAAGGCGCAGGTGTAATCATAAGTGCGCGCGTCGCCCATTACGCCGACACTCCTGACCGGCAGAAGCACCGCAAAGGCCTGCCAGATCGCGTTGTAGAGCCCGGCGTTGCGGATCTCTTCGAGAAAGACCGCATCAGCCTTGCGCAGGATGTCGAGCTTGGCGTTGGTAACGGCGCCCGGGATGCGGATCGCGAGACCCGGGCCGGGGAACGGGTGGCGCTCGACGAGCCGCTCGGGGAGGCCGAGCTCGCGGCCCAAGGCGCGCACCTCGTCCTTGAACAGCTCGCGCAACGGCTCGACCAGCCGCAATCTCATGCGCTCGGGCAGCCCGCCGACATTGTGATGCGACTTGATCGTGACCGAGAGGCCGCCGAGCGGACTCGCCAATTCGATTACATCGGGGTAGAGCGTCCCCTGCGCCAGAAACTCGACGCCGCCGAGCTTCGAGGCCTCCTCGTCGAAGACGTCGATAAAGGCGGCGCCGATCGTCTTGCGCTTTTCTTCGGGTTCGGTAACCCCTGCGAGCTTCGCCAGAAACAGATCGCTGGCGTCGCGATGGACGAGCGGAATGTTGTAATGGCGGCGGAAGAGATCGACGACCTCCTCGGCCTCGCCGGCGCGCAGCAGGCCGGTGTCGACAAAGATGCAGGTCAGCTGGTCGCCGATCGCCTCGTGCAACAGCACCGCCGCGACGGCGGAATCGACGCCGCCCGAGAGGCCGCAAACGACATCCCCATAGCCGACTTGGATGCGGATCTTGTCGATCGCCTCGGTGCGAAACCGCGCCATCGTCCAGTCGCCGCCACAGCCCGCTACCTTGTGAGTGAAGTTGCGCAACAGCTCGCCGCCTTGCGGTGTGTGCACGACCTCGGGATGAAAGAGTAGGCCGTAGAAGCGCCTTTCATCATCGGCGATCGCGGCAAATGGTGCGGCCTCGCTCGCGGCGACCGCGCGGAAACCCGCGGGCAACGCGTCGACCCGGTCGCCATGACTCATCCACACCTGCTGGCGCGCGCCCCCTTGGGCCGCTGGGGACCACAACCCGTCGAACAGCAGGCAATCGTCGAGAATGTCGATGAATGCTCGGCCGAACTCCTGATGCTCGCTCAGGGTTACTCGGCCGCCCAACTCGTCGCACATCGTCTGCATGCCGTAGCAAATCCCGAGCACCGGAACTCCGAGCCGGAGGGCGATGTCGGGGGCGCGCGGCGCGTCTCCCGCGGTTACCGAAGCGGGGCCGCCGGACAGGATGATCGCGCGCGGCGCGAACTCGCGCAGCCTGGCCTCGGAGATCGTGTAGGGGTGGATCTCACAGTAAACCCCACTCTCGCGCACTCGCCGCGCGATCAGCTGGGTCACTTGGCTACCGAAATCGAGGATCAGGATGCGGTCGGACATGATTGGCGCTCGAAAATGGCGACGAAAAACCCGTCGGTACGGTGTCGCGCCGGAGTGAGCCGCAGGTAGCGCTCGCCACCCGGCGAGGCACTGCCGATCGTCTCGTGCCAGACGCGCGCAACCGGCACCACGGAAAACTCGGGTTCGGCGGCAAGGAAGGCTTCGGCCTGCGCCTCGTCCTCCTCCCACAACAGCGAGCAGGTCGCATAGACGAGCCGCCCTCCCGGGCGCACGAGACGTGCGGCGCTACCGAGAATTTGCTGCTGGCGGACGATCAGATCGGCGAGTCCCTCCGGTGTGGCGCGCCATTTGTCGCCGGGATTGCGGCGCCACGTCCCGGTACCGAGACAGGGCGCGTCGACCAACACCCGGTCGAAGCCGCCGCCGTGATGCTTGACCCATTTGTCGCGCTCGCTCGCCAGCACCCGGCGCTCGACATTGGCAACCCCGGCACGGCGCAGGCGCCGCACCGCGCGCTCGAGCCGGCCGGCCGAGACGTCGCAGGCGACGAGCTTGCCGCGGTTGGCCATGCCGGCAGCGAGAGCCAGCGTCTTGCCGCCCACCCCGGCACAGAAATCGACAACCCGCATCCCCGGCCGGGCATCGGCGAGGAGTGCGGTAATCTGCGAGCCTTCGTCCTGCACCTCGACGAGACCCTCCTTGAACGCGGCGAGACCGCGGAGGGGCGCCCTTGCGGCGATCCGCAAGCCAATCGGCGACCAGGGTGTCGGTTCGGCCTCAATTCCCTCGGCCAAGAGCGCGCGGCGTGCCGCCTCACGATCGGCTTTCAACAGGTTGATGCGCAGATCGATCGGCGCCGCGATGTTGAGCGCCGCCATCTCACGCTCCAGCCCTTTGCCGAAAACTCGCTCGAGATAGGGTTCGAGCCATTCCGGGAAATCATTTGCCACCCCGCGCGGCATTTCGGGATGTCGCAAGGTCCGCTTGGCAAGGCCGCGTACGAGCCTTTCCTCGGCCTCGCACAGCGGCGGCGGCCGAAATCGGCCGCCGTCGCAGCAAGCGGCGATGACCTCGGGACGCCAGGCTTCGGTCAGCACCAAAGCGGCGAGCAGCCGGCTTCTCGGCCCGATCTCGACTACATGTTTCGCGACCCACCAGTCGAGCGCCGGGCGGTGGCGCAGCACGGTATAGACATGGCCGGCGACGTGCGCGCGGTCCTTGGCGCCGATGTAGCGGCGTCGGCGGAAATAATCAGCCGCTACATCGTCGGCCGGCCGCGCGCCGGTATCGATCGCGGCCAGAATGTCGATCGCCGCAGCGACCTGCGCGCCCGGTGTCAATATGGTCCTGGATACACGAGCGCCCCTCACCCTCCCGCTATGCAGGTCCTGCCCTCTTCCCGCAAGCGGCGCAAGCGGGGAGAGGGCGGGGGTGAGGGGCCTTCGGCGTCAACGGTCCTGTGAATAGTTCGGCGCCTCGCGGGTCATTGCGATGTCATGAACATGACTCTCGCGCAACCCCGAGGGCGTGATCCGCACAAAGGTGCAGTTCCTCTGCATCTCCTCGATCGTGCGGTTGCCGGTATAGCCCATCGCCGCGCGCAACCCGCCGATCAGCTGGTGAATGATGTTTCCGACCGGTCCCTTGTGCGGCACACGGCCTTCGACGCCCTCGGGCACGAGCTTCAGGGTATTGGTCACCTCCTGCTGGAAATAGCGGTCAGCCGAGCCCCGGGCCATCGCCCCGACCGAGCCCATCCCGCGGTAGTATTTGTAGCTGCGGCCCTGATAGAGAAAGACCTCGCCCGGGCTCTCGTCGGTCCCGGCGAACAGCGAGCCGAGCATCGCGCAATCCGCGCCGGCGGCGATCGCCTTGGCGAGGTCGCCGGAGAATTTGATGCCGCCATCGGCGATCACCGGCACGCCCGCCTTGCGGCACTCGGCGACGGTATCGACGATTGCGGTGAATTGCGGGACGCCGACCCCGGCGACGATCCGCGTCGTGCAGATCGAGGCTGGGCCGATGCCGACCTTGACCGCGTCCGCACCCGCCTCGATCAGCGCCAGGGCGCCGTCAGCCGTGACAACGTTGCCGGCGACCAGCTGGGTGTAGTTCGACAGCCGGCGTATCTGGCTGACCGCGTGCAACACCCGCTGGGAGTGACCGTGCGCGGTGTCGACGACCAGTACGTCGAGACCCGCGGCAAACAGCGCCTCCGCCCGCTCGATCCCGTCCTCACCCGTCCCGGTGGCGGCGGCGACGCGCAGTCGACCGTGCTCGTCCTTGCAGGCCGTCGGATAGCGCTGCGCCTTCTCGATATCCTTGACGGTGATCAGCCCTGTGCAGCGGTAGGCTTCGTCGACGACCATCAGCTTTTCGATGCGGTGCTGATGCAGGAGCCGCTTGGCTTCCTCGCGCGAGACGTTCTCGTGCACCGCGACGAGCTTCTCCCTGGTCATCAACTCGGCGACCGGCTGGCGCGGATCGGTGGCAAAGCGCACATCGCGGTTGGTCAGTATTCCGGCAAGGCGGCGCGAGCTGCGTTCGACCACGGGAATCCCCGAAATGCGGTGATCGGCCATCAGCCGCAGCGCGTCGGCGAGCGTCTCCTCGGGGTAGATGGTGACCGGGTTGACGACGATCCCCGCTTCGAACTTCTTGACCTTGCGGACCTCGTCGGCCTGCTCGGCAATCGGCATGTTGCGATGGATCACGCCAATGCCCCCCGCCTGCGCCAGCGCGATCGCCAAGGCACTCTCGGTTACCGTGTCCATCGCCGCCGAGATCAGCGGGATGCCGAGCTCGATTTCGCGAGTGAGCCGGGTTGCGGTATTTGTGTCGGTCGGCAGAATCCCGGACGCCGCCGGGACGAGCAGCACGTCGTCGAAGGTGAGCGCTTGCCGGATTTCCATCGGGCCTCCTTTCCGATGGCGCCGGACTATACACCAGGGCGATGGCGGGGAAAGATCGCTGCGGAACACCGTGGCTATCGGCCGCCACGATACCCGGTCGCGACAACATATGTCTCCGCCGATTCGGCGCGGCTGGCTGGCGGCTTGGCGTGCCGCAATTGGACGAAATCACGCTTCAGCTCGGCAAGCAGCGCACCCTCGGCACCGCCCTGGAACACTTTGGCCACAAAAGCGCCACCCGGTTTGAGGATTTGCGCGGCAACGCCGAATGCGTCCTCGGCGAGAGCCACGATGCGCAGATGGTCGGTTGCGGCATGGCCGGTCGCTGCCGGCGCCATGTCGCTCAACACAACATCGGCACGGGCGCCAAGCGCAACGCCGACGGCCGCGAGGGTCGCCGGGTCTCGTATGTCGCCGCAGAGCAAGGTGGCGCCGAAGAGCGGAGCAGTTTCGGCGAGGTCGACGCCGACGACGATCCCGCGCCGGCCGACCCGCGCGACGGCGACTTGCGTCCAGCCACCGGGCGCGCAGCCGAGATCGACGACCCGCTGACCCGGCCGCAGCAGCCGGAAGCGCTCGTCGAGTTCGGTCAGCTTGAAGGCGGCCCGCGAGCGGTAGCCGAGACGGCTCGCCTCGGCGACGTACGGGTCGTTGAGCTGGCGCGACAGCCATCGGGTCGACGACGGCTTGCGCCGGCGGGTGCTGCGGATGTTGATCGCCGGAAGCCGCCCGCCGGGTGGGCCGCGCGTGGCCACCATCACCCCTGCATCAGGTCGAGGAGAATGCCCTCGCGCACTCCCCGGTCGGCGACGCGCAAGCGGCCGACCGGCCAGATCTCGCAGATCGCGTCGAGGACGGCGCAGCCGCTGAGCACCAGATCAGCGCGCTCTAGACCGATGCAGGGGTTGGCGGCACGACCGGCAAAGTCGAGCCCGGTCAAATAGCCCGAAACCGCGGCGATTTGGTCGAAGGTCAGCGTGCTGCCGTCGACGAGCGCGCGAATATAGCGGGGCAGCGCCAGATGGATGCCGGCCAACGTCGTCACCGTGCCCGAACTCCCGAGCATCTGCACGCGGCCGCCGCGGATGTGGCGGAGGATATGATGGCGGCGCTCGAAGGGTAAGAGTGCCGCCGTCGCTTCGGCGACCATCGCGCGGTAGGTCGCGGGTGACACTTCGGCGCCGCCGAACCGGTCGGTCAGGCTGACTACTCCGAAGGGAAGGGAGATGGAGCCGAGGATCTGGGGACGCCGGCGCCCGTCGTGCCCACGCGCAAGCCGCAGCCAGACGACTTCCGTCGAGCCGCCGCCGATGTCGAACACGATCGCGTAGGGAATGCGGGGATGGAGCAGCGGCCCGCAGCCGGCGACGACGAGTCGCGCCTCCTCTCGGCTCGATATGATCTCGATCTCGAGCCCGACTTCCTGCTCCACCCGCCCCAGGAATTCCTCGCAATTGACCGCCTGCCGACAAGCCTCGGTGGCAACATAGCGCCCGGCAGCGACGCTGCGCGCGGCGATCTTCGCTGCACAGACCCGCAGCGCGTCGAGGGTGCGCTCCATCGCATCCTCGGAGAGAGCGCCGGTGGCCGACAGCCCTTCGCCGAGCCGGACGATGCGCGAAAACGCGTCGACGACGCGAAAGCCCGCGCCGACCGGCCGGGCGACGAGCAGCCGGCAATTGTTAGTGCCGAGATCGAGAGCCGCGAATTGTTGCGCAAAACGGTGGGCGAGACGCGGCGACCGACGAGAGGCACCGAGGTCCTCGTCAGGGGTGTGCGTTGGCGGCAACGCAGCGGCTGCGCCTGCTCCTGCTTCCCTGCTACTGGTCGGCTTCTCCACGGCCGGCAACCACCTGATTGATGTCGACACGATGCTAGCGCAGGCGGGCGCTGAATCAAAACCATGCAATTGGTCGCTCGGACCGCAGGCGAGCCCCTACCCAGCGCCACCTTGTTGTGATATCGAGTGCCGGCAGCCAACCGGGTGCCGGCAAAGCCGGTGCCAGACCCGACAGATCCACGAAATGGGGGATCGTCTAACGGTAGGACAGCGGACTCTCGACTCCGCCAGTCTAGGTTCGAATCCTAGTCCCCCAGCCAGTCTACGACGCCGCTTTGGTAGTTCGAGAAAGCCCACGAGGCACGGCAAAATCTGCCGCCTTTTCCAGGGTTTGCGGAGCGCGCTGCGTCGGGCCGGTCGGTAGAGAGACCGGCGAGGCGGCGATGGCAGGTGCAATAGGACTGCGATATCTTTGTCGGGCAATGATGAACCGGCCGAACTCGGCGGATTTGTGCGCCGCCCCGACGCGTGCAGCAGGGCCCGCAACGAGAGTGGTCTCAGCGGGCCGCGGCGATGGTGTGTTTGGCCCAGCGGGGCCGCGGCAGTGATCTAGGTTAACGCGTGGCTCAAGCGAAGCCCAGGGCCGCTCGCTGCTCGAGCAGTTTAGCGGCAGATCAGGATGATCGATCCAGCATTGTCGCGGTGAGACCGGAGGGCTGTCGCCCCTCGAGAATGGCTGCGGGTGATGTCAGGGGCGAGATAGGCCAAGCGGAGAACCTGGCTGTAGTAGGATCGGTGCAGGTTCTCGCTCTTGACCAACATCGCGTGCCCCCAACCCACACGCGCCCCCGGCTCCATAGAGTGGCTCGCCGAACAGACGAAGTCGGGCTGAACCGAGGCCACTTCTCGGGCCGGTGCCAGCAGGCGGGACCCAGAGTTCGACATTTTTCAACAACGACCGAATGCGCCGGTCGAATTGATGCGGACGCCTGCCGCCACCGGCGCTAACCGCCGCCCATGCAGCCGGAGGGCACGTGCCGATGACCAGCAGATCGGTCACCAGATAGAGCGTTTCACCTCGATTGCGGTGGCGCGCCACCTGTCGGGTGGCGGTCAGACGCCGGCAACGGCCTGCAGCGGCTCGGCTTTCCAGGCGGGATCATCAAAGACGCTTTTTGGCAACGGCAGGCCGTAGTGCTCGCGCAGCATCGATCCCTCGTATTCAGTCCGGAACAGCCTGCGACGCTGCAGGATCGGGATCACCTCGGCGCTAAACACGTCGAGCTGCGCCGGCAGCAGCGGCGGCATGATATTGAACCCGTCGGCCGCACCGTGCTGGAACCAGTCCTCAATAAAATCGGCGATCTGCTCGGGTGTGCCGGCGGTGACGTAATGACCGCGCGCGCCCGCAAGATACCCGAGCAATTGGCGCAATGTCGGGTTGTCGCGCCGCACCAGATTGATGATAACTTCGGTGCGGCTGCGAGCGGCCTGTACCAAACCCGGGTCGGGGAAATCTTCCGGGACCAGCGGGTGATCGAGCGGCAGGTGCGAAAAATCGTGCCCGCCGAAACGGCCCGACAGGCGCTGGCGCCCGACCTCCGGATCGGCAAGATCGTTGACCTCGCGCGCGAGGCGAAGCGCCTCGGCCTCCATGGCGGCGATCATCGGGCTCGGGCCCGGCAGGATCAGGATGCGCTCCGGCAGCCGCCCCTCGGCCGCCGCCAGCCGCTTCAGATAGGCGTAGAATTCCTGCGCCGTGGCCTTCGCCATGTGAGCGGTGAACACGGCATCGGCATGCCGTGCGGCAAAGCGGCGACCAGTGTCGGACGAGCCCGCCTGTACCAGCACCGACCGTCCCTGCGGGCAGCGCGGCAGGTTGAGCGGCCCGGCCGCATGGTAGAAATCACCGCGGTGGTTGATCGCCCGAATGCGGTCCGCGTGCGCATAAATCCCACCGGCCCGGTCGTCGACCAGCGCGTCGGCCGCCCAGCTGTCCCTCAGGTCCTTCACCACCTCCATGAACTCCTCGCCGCGAGCGTAGCGGTCGGCGTGGCTCATCTGGCCGGCGCCGCCGTAGTTTTCTGCCGCGGTCGCGAGCCAGGAGGTGACAATGTTCCAGGCCGCGCGGCCGTTGCTTATGTGGTCGATCGAGGCGAACTGCCGCGCCAGATTGAATGGCTCGGTGTAGGTGGTCGACGCGGTGGCGATCAGCCCGATCCGACTGGTCGCCGCTGCCACTGCCGCCAGCACGGTGATCGGCTCGAGCCAGGTACGCGGCGCCTGCGCCACATCGCCGCCCAGGGCCAGCTGATCGGCGAGGAAGAGCGAATCGAACAGCGCTGTCTCGGCGCGCTGTGCCAGATCCTGGTAATAGCGGATGTCGGTCAAGGGCAGCGGCGACGAACCCCGATGGCGCCACGCCGCCTCGTGATGGCCGCGGCTCTGGATGAATAGATTGAGGTGCAGTTGCCTTTTCATCGGACCGGCCCTTGCTGGTGTGCCTACTGCTCGTCCTCGATGGAAGGCGTCGATCCGGTAGCGGAAGGTGACGTGCCGCTTCGGCGAGGGAGACGACGCCGATAGCCCTCAGGCAAGGTCCCCGACACGCACTCGATAGGTTCGATCTCCGATCACGATCTCGGCGTGCTCACTGTCGCCGACATCGCGGCCGAAAACACCGATACAGTTCCGCCAGCGCACCCGGTCCCCAGGACGCCAAAGGCGGCTAATCAGGGGTTGCACATATGCCGCGCGCCGAGCGTGCCGCTGACTGGCCTTGCGCCGCTCGCCGCCTGGCAACCGTTGTGTACCGGACATGTTGACGCCTCGCTGGAAAAATTCCGTCGCACTAGCCTTCACCGACGCGGGCCGCCGGAGCGGCGGTAGCCGACATTCCGTCAGCCCTGCATTGGAGCGCTCGCCTCACTAACGCGACAGAGAGACCAACTCGTAAACAGGGACGGACGCGGAAGCGTTTCACCCTCCAACAGGATTCAGGGACGCATTCAAAAAACTGCGCTGGTGGGCCTCCCGGAAAGAGAACTCTACAGCTTTAGATCAGGCGTAAACCGTCCGCTTCTGGACCTTTCCGACCGTCTATTACGTCGACGGCGACTCGCTGGCCCTCGGTCAAGCCCGCGATCCCGGCGCGGTCCCGCGCCGAAGCGTGAACAAAGATATCCTTGGCGCCCCGATCTGAGGCGATGAAGCCAAACCCCTTAATGGCATTGTACCGTTTAACTGTGGCGGACTCCTCGACGGCGGCCCGGTCGGTCGGCGGATACATAGGGCGCTCCGGTCGTGCGCGTCTGGGCGGCTCTTGCTGCGCGGTGCTGCTATCGATGCTCAGGATTTCACTTTCCTGCGACCCCTTGGGCCCCGGTCCGGCGCGGACCTCGAGCATCGCGCCCGGAGGTACGCTACCGTGGCTGCTGCGCTCGACGACACTCACATGCAGGAAGGCATCGCCTGACCCATCGGCAAGCTCTACGAAGCCGAACCCCTTTTCGGGGTTGTACCAATTGACTACGGCTTGGACCGGGGGACCGGAGGGCGCTTCAAACCTCTGGGCGCCAGATCCCTGTGCAGATCCGAAGCTGCGCCGGGGTGTTTCGAAGTTGTCGTCGTCGAAGCCACGGCGACGACGGGACGAAGAACGGCTTTCCCGCTCCGAACAAAGAACCGGCAAAAACCACAATGCCTGCTTGACAGGAAAAGCCCCATCCAGGTTCGAATCCTGCTTCCTCCAGCGGCGAGTCATCAACGAACCCACGTGCGGCACTCCGGCGGCGAGCGTCGGCAGGCCGGTCAGAAACGGGTCCCCTAGTAATCGCACCTGATGCCGATGCAAAGGCGGTAGTGACAACGGCGCTGCGCTGTGCGCTGGGGGCGGCGCAAGCCGTATCTAATTTCTGCAGAATGGTTCCGACGGCGGTGGGCTGGCGGCAAGCGAGGAGCGCGCCCGCGCACTTGATACGCGCTTACCCGTCAGGGTTCGCGCAATCGGGATCGCGAAGTACGGCGAAGATTTGGAAGCTCGGCTGCCGGTAAAATTTCGTGAGACACCGGTGCGATGGCACATCGACCTGTCCGCCACCGGTCAACACGACATAATCGTACTGCTGCAGAACGGGAAGCAGCTGCGTTATTTCAGCGGTATCGTTGCCGGTCAGACCAGCCCAGAAAAGCTGCGGCGGCACCGAATCGGCAAGCGCGGCGTAAGCGGTCCGCAGTGCAATGGGCTGCTGCCCCGGGTAGGCAAAGAGGGTGGGCACGAAGGCTTCGCGTCGTGAAATCGCCAGCGCGGGGAGATGCACCTCGGGGATTGAAACCCGGCGAATGGCATCGGGCGGAATGGCCACCGCGAGTTTGATGCCTCGCGGCAGGGCATCGATGCCGATCAGATCGCCCGAATAGACCTCGTCAGCCTGGCGCCAGACCTGCTCGATGACAGCCAACCGGATCACCAGCATCGATCCTGCCACGAATCCAATCGCAATAGCCAATCGTCGCGTCGGAAACCGTGGCGCGCTGGAGGCGATCAGCAGCACAAACCAAGCAATCGGTAATCGGTGATCGACGTTGGAGCCGCCATACATCTGGTCCGGCATCAATAAATACCCCGTCAAAACGATCCAAATAGCCCAGCCAAGCTGGGGCATCAGCGCGAGCCGCCGGGTCCAGCCGAGCCAGCCGAGTAAACTGAGAAAAAGCGCCAAGCACACGACATCAAGCATGCGGTCGTAATTGTCGAATACGCTAAAAACAAGATCAGCCTTGCGCCAGAAATCGACGTAGCTGATTGCACCGATGGCCGTCCACTGCCAATATGACAAAAATAGAACCGTCGGAACGACGAATTGCATGCCGACAGTGGCAATTCGGCGACCGAGCATCGCCCATTGACGAGCACGCAATTCGGTTATGGCGGGACGAGCCTCAACCCCGAAGATAACGAGCGCATAAAACCCAAGCGCGGCAATGTGACTAAAATAGCAGAGAAGCGTCACGACCGACGAGACAAGCACCCTGAACCAGGATCGCCTCGGTTCGAGAGCGAGCCATAACGCGATGCCGCCTAGCGCAACGCCGATCCCGAACAGGTAATTGACAAAACCCCATAGAAAAATCCGATTATAGAGCAGCAGAAAGGCAAGTAGCGGCCAAAAGCGCCACGCGCCGGTGGCAACTCGGTTCAGCGAGATCGCTCCACCAGCAATTAGGCCGAAAACCATGACCAGGAACAGTTTCGAGGCGAGCTCCAGCGGCATCAGACCAGCGAGCGGCGGCACGATCAGATCTTGCGCGAGGTTTGGCAGCGGCTCCCACTGCACGGCATAGAACGCATTACCGCCCTCGATCAACAAATAAAGCCGCGCCAGGTGATTGGAATAATCGAAAAGTGGCGGCAGTACCGTCGAGAACAACGGGACCGACACAAGCGTCATCAGCAGCGCAAAAGCGGACCAAACATGGAGAGCAGTGCAGCCTGCTGAAACAGACGGCGCAGCGGCTTGCGAAACGCTGCCGGGACAGTCAGGGTCCTGCCGTCGGTTTAGATCCGCGGTCGCAGCTCGACCTCCTAGGTCCGGTCCGAGCGCCGCTACTTCAGCACATTTAGCCGAGATCGACCGGATTTCTGACCCTTCGGACGTGATCTTCCGTCTCATCGAGGCGCCGTCGCAAGAAGATGCGATAGCAACCGCGCCCGGTGGCGATCAAGATGACGAGGGTCCTGCTTGTAGCGCTGGACCTTGTGGCTTTCCGATGCCAAGGCGCGTCCCCCTTTGTGGTCTATCTATCGGATCAGTATCATATCTGACCCCATTTGCCAGTCACGCTAGCGCAGGTAGTGTCTCCCAACCGGACGATGAGCGACAGGATTTCCGAGAACATCTGACGGGCCAGCGCGGCCGCGGCCGTAGCAGACCACGGTTTCCGGCATGCCGGCATCCGCATGAAATCGCGGAGATGTGGGCCAGGGGAGGATCTGAAGGCGAACCGAGGACTGTGCTACGACGACGCGCAGAAGGCCGAGCAGCGTACGATCGAGCGCCGACTGAGCCACGGTTGCACCGGGGGGCGCCCACTACCCGGGCCGATCGATCACCGGCTGGAAAGGGTGGGTTTTTCCTGACGCACCCTAATCTGTTTGGCTGAGAAAACGCCAACAAACAAATGGATTTTACGTAAGTATTTTTGAAAGAAAGCATAAACAAGACGTAACTTTTAGCAAGTTCCCTTTGCTCTAAATAACCGATTGATTTAAATCGACTGATGCATACCACGTACTTCTTAATTCGTGTTTATGGTTGACGATCCTTTTCGCCCCGTCTGCCATCGCCAAAGATAAACCATCCGGCGACAACACAGCCGCGCAGGGTTTGCGCGTGCGAGTAGAGTGAAAGGGCGCGCAACCCAATTTCTTGCCGCGGCTGCGATATGCGGCTTAGTTAGACATATGCCACCGCCATCCGCCGATGAACATATACCACGACTTGAACAGGTCATCGCCGAAGCCGGCCGTGCTACGGCAGCTTATCTCAGCTATGCAGAGAGGCAGCAGCTAATGACTATGTTCAGGTTGGCTCTGACCGATACGGACAGGCAACTAGTCATGGCCGAGGACGGAACGGCTTATGTAAAGACAGGCGATATCCCGGCCGAATGGCTGCGGGATTCAAGTGCACAGATACGGCCGTTTCTGTACTTTGCCCGCGAGGATAAGGCAATCGCGAATAAGGTCAAAGCCGTGATCGAGAGGCAAGCGATGTATATTGCGCTCGATCCTTATGCCAACGCGTTCCGGGACGATTTCACAGTTTGGGAGCGGAAGTTCGAATTGGATTCGCTTTCCTACCCAATTTTGCTGGTTTGGACGTACTGGAAAGTAACAGGCGACAATTCGGTTTTCACACCTTCCGTCAAAATGGCATTCAGCCGCGCGCTCGAGACCATGTTCACCGAACAGGACCATGATGGCGTCCTGCCGGGCCATCGACCCTCCAATTACCACTTCGAGTCCGACACACAATCATCGGGGAAAATGCCGGTCGGCTATACCGGGATGATCTGGGTCGCCTTCCGTCCGTCGGACGACGAATGCCTCTACAATTTTCCGATCCCCGTGGAAATCCAAGCCGTTCAAGCGTTAAACGCGTTGGCGGAAATGGGGAGATTTATCGGCCGGACGGATGTGGCCAAGGCGGCAGAAACACTGGGCAAGCAAGTCAAGGCCGGAATCGAGCAATATGGTATTGTCGATACGCCCGACCATGGGCGGCTCTATGCCTATGAGGTAGACGGCCTCGGACATGTGAATTTGATGGATGACGCAAACATACCCAGTCTGTTATCCATTCCCTATTTCGGCTATGTCTCGGAGACAGACGAAATTTACGTGGCTACACGCCGGTTCATTCTCTCGCCTGCCAATCCTTATTTTTACGAAGCGACATTTAAAGGTGAGAAGCTTTCCGGCATCGGTAGCCCGCATACGCCCGCTGGAATGATCTGGCCGCTGGCGCAAGAGATGCAGGGCATGACGACGGACCAAAAGGACGAGCAGATCAGACTGTTCAGGATGCTTTTGATGAGTGATCCCGGCGACCATCAGCCGCATGAATCCTATGCGGCCAATAATCCGAAGCATTTCACCCGCAAGGATTTTGGTTGGGCTAAAGCACAGTTCGCGGAGTTCGTGTTGAGGGCAATTTTGGGCTGGATGCCACTGCCCGTTCCTCCGAAACTCGAAATAGCTACCTATGAGAAATCGTCCTTCTCACCTTAATTTACTGGACGATGGCGGCGGCGTCGAAGCAGCGTTCGGTTAGTGCATTCGGTCCCGGTCAGTCGAGCGCCACCCATCGTGCAGGAGTTTCGCCGTTCCCTGTCGAAGACGAACCGGTGTCGGCCTGCCGATCTAGGGCGAAGGCGGGCCGGTGATCCTTCGGACCGACGGCTATCTCGAGGACGCCGTGGTCCTCGCCGAACTCGATGCGTCGGTCTCCCTCGGCCGAGGCGCGGTCGCGTGGCTACGAGGCGCGACGGCGGCACCGCGCCAATTCTGTGATCGAGCAATCCTGACGCATGGGAACCGTACCCCGCTTTGTGCGGCAATAGGACTAGGATAGAGGCTAACGCCTCATAGGTTTCAGTCGGTGCATTTGTGCTATAGAATAGGAATAGCAAGTCGCGGACGCGGCGCCGGGCGTGTCAAACGACATCCGGAATTGACCCCCTGGCGACACGAAGAATTGACCCCCGGCTGGTCTCTGGCGGAGCGGGTTGTCCGCGGAGTCCACAGGAGGGACCCGCGCATTGCGGAGCGACCCTCACGAGTTCTGGCGCAGCGATGCGCGGGGGGTATCTGTGGGCCCCCGTGGGCGAGCTGTGGTCCAGGTTGGCACTGTTGGTCATGCCAGCGTTTGCTCGGACAAGGCCGGCGTTTTGATCAGCCCCGAGCGACGTTTCTCGCGCAGCCGATAGCTGTCGCCGCGGATGGCGGCGCGCCCCAGCGCAATTGCCAGATGGGTCTTGCCGACCCCCGGTGGCCCCAACAACAGCAGCGCCTCGCCATGCGCCGCCCAGCGGCACGCGGCGTGCTCGCGGATCTGTCGCGGATCGAGCGAGGGCTGGGCGGCGAAGTCGAAACCGTCGAGATCGCGCACTGCCGGGAAGTGGGCGATCTTGCTCGCCATTTCGATGCGGCGCTTGTTCTTGCGGGCGATCTCCCGCTCGACCAGAAAGGCCAGCGCCTCGCGCAAGCTCAGCTCGCGCTTGGCGGCTTCGTCCAATAGGCTGTCGAGCTGGTCGCGGATGGCGGTGAGCTTGAGCCGGGACAAAGCCGTCAGCAGGCTCTCGTGATCGGCGGTCACGACCAGCCCCGCCGACCACGCGCTCATACTCGGCAAGCGGTCGCAACAGCGTCGGTTCCGGCAGTGCGACCGCAGCCGGTTCCGTGCCATTCATCGGCCGGGCGATGCCGACGACGCCATGCAAATGCGCTGGATCGAGGATGCGCTGGCGGCGGCCTGTGGTCTCGGCATGGACCGCCACCTCGGCGCCGCCATGATGGATGCGAACGCGACCTTCAGCGATGACCACCTGCACGCTCTCGCCGATCAGCCGCCACGGCACGCTGTAGCTGTTGCCGTCGACTTCGATCGCACAATCGGCCTGTACTCGGCGGACCAACTCGCGCACCTGTCGAAAGGGCGGCCGGCCGTCGAGTGGTTTGAGCGCGGAAGCCTCGTCCCGCGTGAAACGCGCCAGCGGCGCCTCGCTGGTCGTGCCATGCACCCGGCCGTCGGCGATCTCGCGCATCCACCACTCAGATGCGCCTCGAACGCCGCCCAGCTGTCAAAGACATGGCCGGCAATCGCATTGCGCTTGACGTAGCCGACGCCGCGCTCGTCCTTGCCCTTGGTGCGCGCCCGATACGGTGCGCAAGCGTGCGGCCGAAACCCCCAATGGCGCGCAAACGCGTGTAGGTGTAGACGCTCGTTGAAGCGGACTTCGCGGGTGGCCGCATCATGGTAGTCGACCAGCCCGTGCATTGTCGAACGGCACCTCCTGCGGCACCCCGCCAAAGCGCCGGAACGCGCCTTCCATACCGTCGAACCAGGCCGATTGCCGCTCGTGCCGGAAGGCCCACACAAACGGCCGTCGCGAATAGCCGAGCGTCGCCACGAACAGATGCACCCGCACCGCGACGCTGCTGATCGCCACTGTGGTGGCCCCGAAATCGATCTGCAGCTGCTGGCCCGGCGCCGTCTCGAACCGCAAACAGGCTCGCGCCTCGGCCCGCAGCGCCTGACGCAACGACGCCACCGTGCGCTCCACCGTTCGCAGCGACACGGTGATCCCCTGCTCGCGCAACAGATCCTGGCGCACCACGTCGCAATTACCGCGATGCCGCCAAAAGCGCTCCGCCAGCCACTCCTCAAGCCCATCAAGCCGCCGCTTGCGGCGCGGTTGGCGAATCGCCACCCAGCCGCTCGCCGCAAGATACCGTTTTACGGTATTGCGGCTGCACCCCAGCTCGCCTGCTATCCGCTTCGTCCCCCAGCCCAATCGGTGCAAACGCACCATCGCCGCCACCCCTCCGGCGCCAGCATCGTCTCTCCCCACGGATCCAACCCCCGTGGAGAGCCTTGCCCCTGCATTGTCTCTTGCAATTCCTCCTCCTTGCAGAGGGGTCAGTTTTTCATGTCGTCAGGGGGTCAGTTTCCCATGTCGCCCGATACCACCTTATCGACATCGTGCCCACGATCCTCGACGTTACCGGCATCCCGGCACCGAAGATGGTGAACGGCATCGCTCAGAAACCCATAGGAGGCGTGAGCATGGCCTATACGTTCGACAAGGCGAACGCAAACGCCCCCTCCACCTACACCACGCAGTATTTCGAGATGTTGGGCAATCGGGCCATCTACCACGATGGCTTGATGGCTTCCACGAGCCGCCTGTACCCCCGTGATTGGCGGCCCTGGCCAACGTCGCCGAGGACTACTCGCAGGCCAACGATCTCGCAATCAAGATGCCCGCAAAGCTACGGGAGATGCAGGAGCTGTTCATCGTGGAGGCGACGAAATATCAGGTGTTCCCCCTGGACAACGGCTCCCTTGCGCGGGTTCTCGCCCCCAAGCCGAGCTATACCGCTGGGCGAACCGAGTTCACCTATGCGGGGGAATTGACCGGCACGCCTAATGGCGACGCGCGGAACATCCTCGCCAAGTCCTACACGATTGTGGCGGATTTCCAGATACCTTCCGGTGGTGGGGAAGGGATGATCGTCACCGACGGTGGCCGCTTCCGCGGTTACGGGCTCTATTTGCTCAAGGGCAAGCCGGTGTTCACTTATAATCTCCTCGCGGTTGCGAAATTTCGGTGGGAGGGGCAGGAGCCACTCACACCAGGTAAGCATACCCTGAAATTCGACTTCAAGTATGACGGCCCCGGTCTGGCCAAGGGTGGCACCGGCGCGCTCGGCGTGGACGGCAAGGCCGTCGCGAACAAGAGCATCGACCATACCACTCCGGTCCTTTTGACGATCGACGAGACCTTCGACATCGGCTCCGATACGCGCACGCCGGTGGACGCCGCCGACTACCAGGTGCCATTCCCCTTCACCGGCACGATCAGCAAGGTGGAATTCAAACTCGGACCGTCGCAGCTGCTGCCCGAGGACAACAAGGCCGTGCAAGACATGAAGAACCACGTGAACAGGTAAGAGAAGGATTAGGCATTAAAACTGTGTGTGCCCTTAAATCAATGTGTTGGGTTCTTGCACGGTCGGGCGGGGCCGCGCAAGTCGTATAAGCCGCATACTGGAAGGCCCGGCAAAGTCGCTATGAATGCTCGCTATGCGCGCATAAGGGAAACACGGGCCGGGTCAGGGTTTGATTGTTGTGTGTGTCGCGATCGGGCTTGGCGCGGCGAAATGCTTTTACCGGCCGCGCGGTTGCTTGGCGGGCGCGGACACAAAATCTACGCGGCGGGGCGGGAAATCGTGCTGTGGCTGACCCTTGTCGCTGCAAGCAAGTTCGGCAAGGGTCAAGCCCAGCACCAGCGGGAGCGTGATTGAAGGGCGTGATCAGTGTTGATGCCGACGCCGGACTTCCTGCTGCGGCGCGGGCTCAGCCCTCAGGCCAAGTTCTCGATCTCAAATCGCGGGTCCGGTGCCGCAGATGCGGAGCGAAGGGACGATCCGTTGCTGACCACTCGTGTGAATGTGCGTAGGGCGCTTATCGAAAGAGCACCGGCACAGAGCGGAGGGCAGAGTTTAGGCTATTGCGGCACAGGCGAAGTCAATGCAGTGAGAGCGCTGCAGATTGCGACCCACAGCCCGATAGACGAGAGAGATATGACGATCAAAGACGCTGCTCTGATCAAGCCGCCGATGGACAGCGCGCTCCCCGAGCACTAGCACGGGCGGCCGATTATCCACGGAGTAAACGCTCTCCCACAGAGTCCTGCCGTCCATTAGCTCCTCCCTCACCCGGTGCGCGCACATTCCGCAACCGCGCCCTGTACGCTAATGCTGCATTTACAGCGTCAACGGGGCGTCCGGGCGCGCGATGATCAAGTACAATCGGCTGACGCTTGCGTCGTAGAGCACGCCCGAAGGTCAAGAAGCCCGTAGCCGTGCAATTCCGCTGCTATCGGCTCGCCCCTCACCGCGTACCTGTCGAAGCGCAAAATCACCACAACATTGAATTAGCAGAGTTTTGGACGACTGCACCGCAACACTTTTTCGCCACACTCGCAGCGGCGCAACAGCACGACGGCGAGCGAAGGAGCAGCGCCGGTGAGGAGAAATCCCGACGCCGCTCTGCGCGCAGGGTGAGGTGGACCCCGATCGTGAGACAGCCGGGGCCGTTTTCTAAGGTGTAGCCCGGCCGATTTCAGTACCGGCTTCCGATCGCGCTTTGCGCGACACTCATGACATTGCTTCTACCTTCCCCCTCGTCAATATCAATCCTGTGGTTGGCGGTTGTGCCGGTGGGGATGTGGGCGAAGGCGCCGCCGGTCGGCGAAGCCGATCGTCCACATATCCACCGGCATTCTGCTTCGTAGGCCTGACGCGGCGTGCGATAGCCCAGGCTCTGGTGTTGGCGCTCCTCGTTATAAAAGCCGAGCCAGGAGCCGATGCCCGCCTTGGCCTCGGCGACACTGGCATAGGCGTTGAGGTAGACCTCCTCGTATTTGAGGCTGCGCCACAGCCGCTCGACGAAGATGTTGTCCATGTAGCGGCCCTTGCCATCCATGCTGATGGTGATCGCGTGGCGCTTCAGGGTGTCGGTGAAATCGTCGCTGGTGAACTGGCTGCCCCCAGCCTTCGCTGGGGCCGGCCCTGGTCGGTATTGAAGATCTCCGGCCTGCCGTATTGGGAGAGCGCTTCCTCGAGTGCCTCGACACAGAACTCCGCGCCGAGCGTGTTCGACAGCCGCCACGCCAGCACGGCACGGCTCACCCAGTCCATGATCACCACCAGGTAGAGGAAGCCCTTGGCCATCGGGATGTAGGTGACGTCCGCGCACCAGACCTGATTGACCCGCTCGATTGAGAGCCCACCCAGCAGGTAGGGGTAGATCTTGTGAGCCACCGCCGGCTTGCTCGTGTTCGGTCGCTGGTAGATCGCCACCAAGCCGGCGAGCCGCATCAGGCGCTGGACCCGTTTGCGATTGACGACATGGCCTTGGGTCGCCAGCCATGCTGCCATCCGCCGCGAGCCGTAATACGGCCGCGCCAAGTACTGCCGATCGATCAGCGCCATGATCGTGCAGTCTTCCTCGCTGATCTCGGCCGGCTGGCGGTAGACCGAAGCGCGGGAGACCGCCAACAGTTGGCATTGGCGCGATACCGGCAGCGCCGAAGCCTCGCGCTCGACCAGACCGCGCCGTTCCGCCCGGCTCATTTGCCGAGCTTTCGTGACAAAAAATCGTTTTCGACCTTCAGCTGGCCAATCTGCCGGTACAGAACATCAACCTGCGCTGCGCTGGCCGTATCCTCCGCTGCTGCGCCGCCGCCTTCGAAAACCCTCGTCGCTCCGTCCAGCAGCTGCTTCTTCCAGGCGTAGATCTGGTTCGGGTGAACCCCGTACGCGCTCGCCAACTCGGCGACGGTCCGGTCGCCTTTGATCGCCGCCAGCGCCACCTTCGCCTTGAACGCCGCCCCGTGCTTCTTGCGTGTCTGCTTCATGTCCTGCTCCCGCATCGACTTAAATCCGCACCCGGTGCGCGCCGACGACCTCGAGCATCCGACGAGTTGCGCGTCGATCTCGACCCCGGCCCGGGCGTGAGCTGGGACTTTGTGCGGCGGGTGACGCTGCTCGTGCGCGATGTTCTCAACGAGCACGGGTTGCGCGGCTGGCCCAAGACCTCGGGCTCGCGCGGTATGCACGCCAACGTGCGTATCCAGCGGCGCTGGAGTTTCGAGCAGGTGCGACGCGCGGCGCTGGCCCTCGCGCGTGAGGTGGAACGGCGCGCGCCCGACCTCGCGAGCAGCAAATCCCGACCTCGCGAGCAGCAAATCCCGACCTCGCGAGCAGCAAATCCCGACCTCGCGAGCAGCAAATCCCGACCTCGCGAGCAGCAAATCCCGACCTCGCGAGCAGCAAATGGTGAAAGGAGGAACGCCGTGGGGTCTTCCTCGATTACAACCAGAACGCCAAGGACCGGACCGTTGCTTCGGCCTGGTCGGTGCGGCCCACGCCCGACGCGCGCGTGTCGATGCCTTTAGAATGGGACGAGGTCGCCGACTGCGATCCTGCAGCATTTACGCTGGCCACCGCGCCGGCGCGGTTTGCGGAACGCGGCGACGCGTCGGCCGGCATCGACAGCGCGGCGGAATCCCTCGATGCACTCCTCGAGCTGTCTGCATCGCAAGAGGCTGCAGGCCTCGGAGACGCGCCGTGGCCGCCGCGCTATCAGAAGCAACGTGACGAGCCGCCGCGCGTCGCGCCGTCACGACGGAAGGCCTCGGGCCCCAGCACTGAACGCCGCGGCCACCGTAGGTCCACCCAGCCACTCATCACTATCGCCAAGGCGGCACGTAAGGCGGACGCGCTCGCCGCCCTCGAACGGTGGAAGGTCCGGTATCCGGAAGCGGCGGCGCGGCTGCACGTGGACGATGTCCTCGTCGAACTCGATGCGCGGCCGATCAACCAACTGGACTCGCATCCGGATCAATCTGCGCAACGTTCCCGAGGGCGAGCGCCCGCCAGAAGATCCGCCCGAACCTGACTATGATCCCTGGCCCGCGCCGCCGCACGGCTGACTACCGTCGCGCGCGCCGAAAACGCGGTCCAGCTCGTAGGCGGGGGTGACTTCCAGCTGATCGTAGCGGCAGTCCTGCGGGCGCTTGTCTGGACGCCAGCGCAGGAACTTCGCGGCATGTCGGAACCGAGCCCCCTGCATGTGGTCGTACGCGACCTCACAGACGCGCTCCGGTCGGAGCGGCTCCAGCTCAGATCTTTCCCGCGGGTCCACCGGCTGGTCGCACCGGGCCGCCGCTGTCCCTTCGCGCTGGCTTCCTCCCGTGCCACGGCCCAATCCCGCCATGGATGGTCTTCGAGCGCGTCCGCGCGCAGCGGCGTCAGCTCGACGACGAGCTGCTTGCGCACCGTGGCCGTGAACGCCGCGGCGACCCCGACATGGTGGAGCGTGTGATCGTCGTCGTAGAGGCCGAGCAGGAGCGCGCCGATCATCGCGCCGGTGCCGTTCTTGTGCCAGCGGAAGCCGGCGACCACGCAATCAGCCGTGCGCTCGTGCGTCACCTTGATCATCGTGCGTTCCCCGGTGCGATAGGGCGCGTCGAGACGCTTTGCCATGACACCATCGAGCCCGGCGCCCTCGAAGCGGCGGAATCAGTCCGCCGCAAGCGCTCGATCGCGCGTAGCCGGTGAGAGGTGTACCGGCGGCGCCGCGCCGGCCAGCACGCGCTCGAGCCGTTCGCGCCGCACGGCGAGCGGCGCGTTGCGCAGGTCATCGTCGCCCAGCGCGAGCAGATCCAAGGCCACGACCGAGGCCGGCGCCTGCGCGGAGAGCAACTTCACCCGCGACGCCGCGGGATGGATGCGCAAGAGCAGGGCCTCGAAATCGATCCCGCCGACCCCGACGATCACGATCTCGCCGTCGATGACGCAGCCTTCCGACAGCGTGGCGGCCAGTGGGACGATGAGCTCCGGGAAATATCGGTTCATGGTCTTCTCGTCGCGGCTCTGCAGTAGGATCTCGTCGGCGTTGCGAAACACCAGCGTTCGAAAGCCGTCCCACTTGGGCTCGAACTGCCATCCCTCGCCACCAGGCAAGGCGTCGGCGGCGCGGGACAACATAGGGGCAAGAGGTGGAGCGAAGGGCAGGCGCATGGCTCAATACTTGAGGGGTGTCCAACACCTTGAGACGCTCCTAAGATGCCGAGTCTGACCGTTACTCGCCTGCTTTGTTGAATGCGTCGATGTTGGTTTTTCATATTCCCATTTTTTCTCGGTTCCTGTCCTATGGCATTACGCCACGCAATGGCCGGACCCGTGGGCCGGTGTGACGGAACGCTCAGTTTACTGGCGACATCGAGAAATCACCGGCGGAGGCGACAGATGCGGCCCGTAGCGGGCGGGATTAAATACCGCGCGCGGCGGCGGAATTGCAGGCACAGCAATTCGGCGCCGACAGGGCCTGAGGCGCCGGCAAAGGCGGGATCCTCCGGGCCGACGAAGATGCAGGAATTGGCCGGCAACGGATCGCCGCCATCGACCGCGGCGTCGCCCGCCAGCACCAGCCAGAATTGGCCACCGCCGGTTCTCGGCGCGCGCCCGGCAATCGCGGTGCAAGGCGGTATCCGGTAGCGCCAGCCCGCCAGCCCATCTTCCGCTTCGAGAACCGGGCGGCAGGAAACGGCCGTCGCCTCACACAGCTCGCCGAGAAGCGCCGCCGGCATCACCTCGGTGGTGAGTTCCCAGTGCTGGTGGCGGTCGCGGGCCGCATTAAGCACCTCCCGCTCGGCCGGCATATACTGGGCGCCGGGGTCCCAGCGGTTGCCCAGGGTGAACCACCAGATGCCCGACTTCCAGGCACGATCGGTCCATAGGCCGAGTAGGCGCCGGTATAATGCACCGCGCCGTCGCTGAATTCATGGTCGCCGAGCATGCCGCGACCGGCAACGACCACCTGGAATTGGTCGGCTTGGTGGAAGTGCGGCCGGGTGACGGCGCCCGGACCCGTCTCGACCAGGAAGGCCATCGGGTGCAGCGCATCGTCGGCCGGCGGCTTCTCGTCCGGCGGCAAGGTGTAACGGTTGGCGCCGATATAGGCGGTTTTCCAGCCGGTCGACGTCTGGCGTCGGCGGGTGCTGCGGGCGAGGATGCTGTCGGCGGTCAGGACCACGGCGTACTCCGTTATTGCTGTCGGCGGCAGGCGCAACGGCGCGTCACGATGCGCTGCCACACCCCGCCCCAGACCATTGCTTGATAACTTCTCATTGAATCAGTTATGTCAGCTTGACGCAACGGCGTACGAACCAATCCATCCGGCTCTTGCCACTGCGCGCATTCTTCTGGCATGGCGCATGTCGATTTCCAGCCGAGCAGGCGCCGCGGTCTCGCGGAATGTCGCATTAGGGGCATCAAGAGCAGTTCCCGCCGCCAAGGCTGAGCGGCCGTAGTGGGTTCAGAAAGCGGCCCCTTGGTGCGACCTTGTTGCACGGATCGGTCGTTAGTTAGGCGCCGAGCATTGGACGGTGTATCAGGGCTCCGTTTCTGACCCTGGGCAGCCATCGTGCCATTCAAAGCGAACCAAGATCGCCGTCATCACATCCCGAAGCAGGGGCACAGAGTGACGAATTGGGCTGCCTACGACATCGCGTTGTGCCAGCACGGGAGCCTGACCGTGTGGTTCACGGAAGCGGCGATTGCGGCGTGGAATGCCGAGCCACGCCGCACGCGCGGCGGCCAACCGCGCTACTCGGCGTTGGCGATCACCACGGCGCTGACGCTGCGGGCGGTTTTCCGCCTGGCGCTACGCCAGACCGAAGGGCTGATCGCATCCCTTCTTCGGCTGCTTGATCTTGATCTCGCAGCACCGGACCATTCGACGATCAGCCGACGGGGCGAGACATTGCCGGTGTCGCGACCACGACCGGGCAGGGAACCGGTCCACTTGCTGGTGGACAGCACTGGGCTCAAGCTCTGCGGTCCCGGTGAGTGGCTGGTCGAGAAGCAGGCCGCAAGGGCGCGTCGGTGCTGGCGAAAGCTCCATATCGGGGTGGACGCCGACACGGGACAGATCATTGCCGCCGAGCTGACCGGCAAGGATGTCGATGACGGCTCGCAGGTCGGTCCCTTGCTGGAGCAGATTGCGGGCCCGGTTGCGTCGTTTACCGGCGATGGGGCGTACGATCGGGACGATGTCTACCGTGTGGTCTGCCAGCGTCATCCGGATGCAGCGGTCATTGTGCCGCCGCGTTCGAGCGCGATGCCAAGCGCAACGGCAGACAGCGCGCCGACCAAGCGCGACCGGCACCTGCAGCTGATCGCCGAGCGCGGTCGCATGGGCTGGCCGCGGGCATCTGGTTACAATTGGCGTGCCTTGGTGGAGGCCGATATCGGTGGCTACAAGCGAGTGCTCGGCGACGCGCTGCGCTCGCGGATTTGGGGACGGCAGACGACCGAGGTGGCCATTGCTGTCGCCTCGCTAAACCGCATGCTCGCGCTTGGGCGGCCGGAGTACGTTCGCCTCACGTAAATGTCGCTGCGGGGGGCCGACTTCGCCCGGCTGTTGATCCGTGCAACAAAGTGGCGGTCAGCTTTACTCGTGGCGTCAGAAGTTCCACTGGCAAACTGACCGGCCTTGCGCCGGTGACATTGGCCCCGCTGGTGGGACAGCTTCCGGCGGCCGCGGCACCGGTGGATCCAATGTGGACACTCCCCGTAGCCGATCAGTCAGCGGGCGGGACGATCGAGGTGGAGCTGCCCTCGGGAGTGAAGCTGCGTCTGACGGGCGCGGTCGATGAGGCGGCATTGCACCGCGTCGATCGGCAGCGGATCGTCGTCACTGTCGTGCTCAAGAAATTATCTCTATGACGTTGATGCGACCTCTGCGAAAATACAACCGAGGGGTGATTTCCATGAAACGACGCGCCCGTTGGGCCATTTCGGCCGTGACGATGCTTGTTTCGCTGTTTTTCGCGCCGATCGGCGCGTTTGCGTCCGACCATGCCGATCCGACTAATCTGACGGATCCGAACGCCAACATCACCGACTTGTTCTTCTTCCCGAAGGGCGATCAGTACATCCTGATTTTCAACGTCCGCCGCGCGTTGACGGCGTCCCAGCCCTACGACCTCGCGCCCTACGAGTACCGAGTGAATTTCGACCTCACCACGCCAACCACGTTCGACAGCGCCGAGGACCGGGCACGGTACGGCGGCACGATCACCACGCCGGACAAGCTGCATCCCGATGCGACAATCACGGTTCGCCTCAACAATAACACCACGCTGAAGAGCATCACCGTCAATGGCCTGAAGAACACGGAGAAGATCCGGACCTATACGGGGGTGCGCGACGATCCGTTTATTTTCCCGCGCTTCTTCAAGGTGAATGTGATCACCATGGTGATTAACTTGCCGAAGGATGCGTTCCCGGTCGGGCAGCACGACTTCATGCTCTGGGGCACCGCCAGCAAGGATGGCGCCGAGCTCGACCATGTCGGCCGTTCGATTCGTACGCAGCTGCCGCGCTTCGGCATTATCAACACGACTCCGCCTGGCGACCAGCTCAAGACCCTCATGGAGAACAAGGAAAGTCGCGACAAACTCTACAACTTCTTCAAGGGAAACAGGGAATGGTACTCGAAGGTGGTCGCCGATCTGATCCAGCCCACATTCCAGATCCGCAAATATGATCTGGTGCCCGACGTGATGATCTACACCGATCGTTTCCCGGCGGGCTACCCGAACGGACGGCTGCTCACCGACGATGTCGTTGCCCAGACCTGCGCGTTTGGCGACTGCCTGTTGCAGGAAATATCCTACATCGAAGGCGGGTGGCCACGCGCTACGACCAATGACAGGCCCTTCCTCGACGACTGGCCCTATCTGGCCGAACCGTGGCCCGAGAAGCCGGAGCCAGCCGCGCCGACCCGCAGCATCCTGCCCTACATCATCGGCATCGTGCTGGCGTTTGCGCTCGTGAGCTGGGCAATCATCGAGTTGTTGCGGCGCTTGATCATCTGGCTGTGGCTCAAAGCGCGCGCCAAACCGCAAGCAGCATAGTTGCGTGGAGGCACGATGAGGAGTCTCGCATTCGCGGCGGCGGTGCTACTGGCAACGGCCCGCGCGCAGGCGCACGACTTCTGGATCGAGCCGTCGACGTTTCATCCCGCGGCTGGCGCAACGGTCTCGGTCGGTTTGCGCGTCGGACAGAACTTCATCGGCGATCCGGTGCCGCGCCTCTCGGCGTTCATCGCCGCATTCTCGGTGCGGCAGAACGGTAAGGACCGGGACGTTGTCGGATCGGATCACATCGATCCGGCCGGCTTCTTGCCCGTCGACGGCAATGCGACCGCGACCATCAGCTATGCGAGCACCGGAGCGTATATCGAGCTGCCACCCGGCGAATTCGAGGATTATCTGCGGGTTTACGGGCTCGAGGACGTCATTGCCAGTCGCGCCGCGCGCGGCGAGCGCAACAAGCTCGGGCGCGAGCGCTTCTATCGCTACGCCAAAGCACTGATCACCGGGCGCGATCCATCGGCCGGCGTGACCAAGCCGGTCGGGCTCGCCTACGAGATCGTGCCCAACGACGATCCGACGCGGCGGTTCGCGCCGTTTCGCGGTCATGTCCTCTATCGCGGCAAGCCGCTCTCCAATGCGCTGGTCGTGGCACTGCTGCACGGCCGACCGTCCGTGAACCTGGAGACGCACAGCAATCCACAAGGTGCCATCACGCTGCCGCTGCCCTGCCCCGGGATTTGGCTGATCAAGTCGGTGCACATGGTGCGTGCGTCGTTCTTCGCCAGCGAGGATTGGGACAGCTTCTGGGCTTCGCTGACCGTTGAAATCCCCGAACCAGAACCCGAGCTAAAGCCGTGATCCGGCCTCTTTGCAAAGTCGTTATGGCCTTCGCGCTCCTGCCGATCGCGGCGGGCGCTCGCGCGCACGAGATCGGTACCACTCGCATCAGTTTCACACTGCACCAGACCCAGACCTGGTCCGCCGAGGTCATAACGCCGCCAACGCCGCTGCTCAATCGCCTGGAAGCGGCGGCCGGGCAGCCGCTCAGCAGCGCGCCCGATGTGGATGCCCTCCGGGCCGGTCTCGATGCGTTCCGCCGGGACATGGCACGCAAGATCGAGGTCAAGTTCGACGGCGTCGCCTCGCCAGTCGCGGTGAGCTTAGCGTGGTCCGGCAAGTCGGCCAACCCAACCCGGCCGCTCGCCGTAGTTTTGCACGCGTACGGGCCGGTACCTGCCGGCGCACGAAACGTCACGTGGCGCTACCGCCTCGTCTACAGCACCTATCCGGTCGTGTTTTCGTCCGAAGGCACGCAGGGCAGCGAGACGCAGTGGCTCGATGCCGATACACAAAGCCCGCCCATTTCGGTGCTCGCCGATAGGCGCTCGCACACCACGCTCGAGATCCTGGCGCAGTACCTCGCCCTCGGCTTTCGCCACATCATCCCGGAAGGGCTCGATCACATTCTCTTCGTGCTCGGCATCGTCCTGTTGACGACCGAATTGAAGCCGGTGCTGGTGCAGGTCACCGCGTTCACGGTCGCCCATTCGGTGACGCTCGGGCTCACGATGTACGGCATCGTTTCGCTGTCGCCGCGCATCGTCGAGCCGCTGATCGCGCTCTCGGTTGGCTACGTTGCGATCGAAAATGTCGTCGTTGGCCGGATCACGCTCTGGCGACCTGCCGTGGTGTTCGGCTTCGGCCTGCTGCACGGCATGGGTTTTGCCGACGCGCTGCGCGAGCTACGCCTGCCGGAAGCCGAGGTTCTCCCTGCGCTGGTCAGCTTCAATCTAGGGATCGAATTGGCACAACTCGTGATCATTGCGGCCGCGTTCCTGACGGTCGCGATTTGGCATCGCGATAAGCCGTGGTACCGCCCCCGCTTCGTGTTGCCCGCTTCAGCCGCCATTGCGGCCACCGCGCTGTTCTGGACCGTGCGACGCATCTTCCCTTGAGAATCGCGCCGGCACCACTTGTTTTCGCCGCCGCGTCGTCGCCAGCGCGATCTTATCCCAATTGCCGGATGCACCTCCAAGCTCAACGGGTACGAAGGCGGCTTCCTGAGCATCCCCTGTTCGCTGCGGTTCTTCCATTTCAGACCTCAAACGTTGTGCGCCTGAAGGAGGAATCGCGGCCTGGGTGCTCTCCCTTCATATCTTTTTTGGGCCGAGGAACCATGCGGGTAGGCGCAGCGAGCCGATATCCAAGGCTGGCGGTCGGCAATTGGATTAGAGCGATCAAGAGCGGCGTAAGCGTCAGCTGATTAACATTGCTTGGTTCTGGTCGACGCTGTTCGGCGACGGTTGGCGATGCGGGTGATCCGGTCCTTGATGGCCTGTTCGTCGAGGCTGCTGGGATCATAGTCGCCAAACCAATCCTTAACGCTTGGTGATCGGGATGATTGGGATCGCCGAGATTTCGAGCTGGGCATAGAAGCCGGGGATGCCGCCGCAGTCCTCAGGCGGTGCGGCGTGCTTGCCCGTGATATAGCGCGGATAGGCCAAGTTTGGATCGGCGGCGCGAGGTTTGGTCAGAGTGAGCTGGTGTTGCCCGCCATCGCCGAAGTCGTAGATGCAGGTCAGCTTCGTCGTGCGCGGCCGAAGCAGGGAATGGAGGCTCAGCTTGGCAGCTCGGCTGCTGCCAATGCGCTCGTGGCCGACGGCAAACTCCCACAGATGCGCGTCCTTTCCATTCCATGGCGACCTGAGCGACGGCATGGAGTTTTTGAGCGTCATCGAGATCGATACCTCGATCTCGCGCCAGATCGGCGGATCGCTGTCGAGCAGATCGATGCGAGCGTGGCAATCGTGTCAGGAGACACGCTATTCTCGGCGCTCATGCCGCCGGTTTGGCAGGCTGGTGCTGCCAGTTCCACGGCAACAATTCGCCGAGGCGATTGATCGGATGCCCGCTGGTCATGCGGTTGATGACGTCGGCGAGGTAAGCCTCCGGATCAAGCCGGTTAAGCTTGGCCGTCTAGCACGGTATAGAGAATGGCGGCGCGCGCGCCGCCGGCTTCAGAACCGAGGAACAGAAAGTTCCTGCGGGTGATGGCAATTGACCGGCCATTCTGCCCATATCGGGCAGGTGGTCGAGATCCAACATCGCTGGTACGCACTCTATGGTCGTAGCGTTCGGCGCCAGTATGTCGAACATCGCGCCGGTGGCGAGGTTGTTCACGTCGAGCTGGCTCCCGGGACCGTCATCGTAGTGCCGGCATGGATGCTGGATCCTGCTGCCTGCGCTGGAATGGAATTCGGTGCATCGCGCGTCACGATCTCAGCGCTGGCTGAGCTGCATCCGCTACTGACGGAAGACGGTTTTAGACAAAACTCCCGGGACGATCCGATTATCGTCCAGAAGGAACAACATGAAGATCCTGCCACCACCAGCGGTGTCATTGCCAGCTCCGCAGCAGCTCAGGATCGCGTTCGATTCGGCAAGGTTTCGCGGGATGACGCCAACGGAGCGTCGGATCGCGCTCGCGAGACTGGCCAGCTTGCTGTTGGCGGCCGCCAATGTCGCCGACGGAGAGCGTGACGATGACGACCGCTGATCTGCTGCCTGCCACAGTGCTGAAGCGCAAAGCAGTAGTCTATGTTCGGCAGTCTACCCAAGGGCAGGTCCAGAGCAATCTCGAGGGCAAGCGGCGCCAATACGAGCTCGTCGACGTCGCGAGGCAACGGGGCTTCCGCGACAACGGCGTGATCGATGACGACCTCGGCCGCTCCGCCAGCGGGTTTACCGCACGCCCCAGCTTCGAGCAGCTGGTGGCAGGGCTGTGCGCCGGTGAGGTTGGCGCCGTGTTGTGCTTTGACGCATCCCGCCTCTCTCGCAATGGCCGCGATTGGCATCACCTGCTCGAGCTCTGTGGCCTGGTCGAGGCGCGGATGATCGACCTGGACGGGGTTTACGACCCCTGTCGGCCAAACGACCGGCTGTTGCTCGGCATGAAGGGCAGCATTAGTGAATTCGAGCTCGGTGTACTTCGGGCCCGAATGCTCGATGCCGCGCGCGCCAAGGCGCGACGCGGCGAGTTGCGCATTAGCGTGCCGATCGGCCACGTCTGGCATCGTGAGATCGGTCTAGGTTTCGACCCCGATCTGCGGATCCGGGAAGTGGTCCGGCTGATCTTTGCCCGGTTTCGCGAACTCGGCAGTGCACGCCAAGCGTTCTTGTCAATGTGGGCCCAGCAGGTCCACTTCCCGCGGCCGTCCGATGGCAAGAGGCTCGTTGTTTTCGAGTGGACGCCGATCCGCTACCGCAATGTGATCTTAGTGCTCAAAAACCCGTTCTATGCGGCCGCCTATGCCTATGGCAAAGGCGAGAAACGCACTGAGATCGTCGACGGACGGGCTCGCAATAGTTATGGGCACCCCAAGCCGCTTGAACAGTGGGAGGTTCTGCTGAAGGATTACCACGAGGCTATACCGACCGGGCAGAGTTCGAACCCGAACCAGAAGCAGCTCGCGGTCAACGCCCTTGGCAAGGCGGGAGGTGTGAAGTCGGGCCGCGAGGACGCGCGTTGCTGGCCGGACTGCTGTCATGCGGCCGCTGCGGGCGGCACTTGATGGTAAGTAATACCGGCTTCCGGTGATCCCCAGATGTGGTAGAGTTAATAGGCAAGCGTACCATGTTTGGGGGATGGATGATGCCGGCATACTTTTTTCGCAGCGAACCGGGGGCGGCCGAGCTGCGGCGCTTGGCCCGAGGCGAGAGCGGGCGTGTCTGCCAGCGGGTGCTGATGATTGCGAACCTGCTCGAAGGGATGGAGCATCAGGAAGCGGCGCGGCTGGCTGGGCTGAGCCGGTCGGCGGCTTACGAATGGCATAACCCTAAATCCGGCAGTTGGTTGGGCCTGTCAGCTGGGTGGCGTGGGATGGGACAACCGGGGATTGCGGTTTAGGCGGGGTTGAGTTGAATGGGCGGTTCGAGCTGGCGGCCGTTTAGGTAATGTCGCAGCGCTTCACTGAGGATGCGATACCACCGCCCGAGCGCGTCCAACTGCTCCGCACTTTGCCGCAGTCGAGCCATGAAGCCGGCGATACGCAGATAGGCCCGGCGTGCCAGATGTTGCTCGCCGTGCGCGCTGCTGACCGTCAGCCTCACTTGGCCGGCATGGTGGGTTCGCCGCGCCAGGGCGGTGAGCAAGAGAGGCCGGCTGGTTATCGCCTCACGATGATGCTCCGGATCGGCGAGGCGCACGAACAGGCTCCACCAGTTGTAGATCAGCGCCACACTGCGCGCCAGCAACCGGCAGCGTTTGAGATCATGCGTGGTGAAGCCGCCCCAGCCCCATTGGTTCTTCAACTCGTCGAACGTGTTCTCGCAGTCCGCCCGATCGCGATACAACTGACCGAGCGTCAGGATCTCGCTGGTGAGCGAGGTCACCAACGCGGCGTATTCCCAGACCTGCCGATCGGGCCCGACCTCGGCAAAGCCGAGCCGCGGCTGAGCCGGGTCGCCGTGATCGACGATCGCCAGCGGGCGTTTCAGTTGGCGCCGTAGCAGAATGACCCGCCGCTGCCGGCTCCAACCTTCCAGCCGCAGACTGGTCTCCTTGCCTTGCCAGCCCTGGCCGCCATCCGACCAGTCAGATTGGGCCATTGCTCGTTGCAGTGCCCGACTGACATTCTTCGTCGTCCGCAAGCGGAACAGATAAGCCAGGTTGCGTTGCTCGGCCTGGGCCATCACCGGCTCGATGCCCCAGGAGAGGTCACCACGCAGCAGCCTCGGCCAACGGCCCCGGTCCCACCGGTCGAGCAATGACCACAGACCGCCCGTGGCATGCTTGACGTTGTGCTGGTCGCCGGGCTGCACATCCACACTCAGCACCAGTCGCAGGTTCGACAGCATGTAGGTGTGATAGCAGTGCGACGGGCGACCGGGCTTGTGCGGATTGTAGCCGAGTTCGGCACCCTCCTGCTCGCCATACAGCGGCTTGATCGTGGTATCGACGTCCAGCACCCACGGCTCATCCAGCAGCGGCGCAACAGAGTAGTCGAGATGGCCTTGCAGCCAGCTCAGCCCCGGCTCCTCCTCGATCTTGCCAAGGTTGCGGCGCACCGCGTCCTCGCTCAGCACCTTGCGCATGCCGAGCAGCGGCGGGTTCACCGGATCGCCGCGCAGTGCTGTGATGTGGGCATAGCGCCGATGACCCGCCAGAACCGACAGCAGCACGGTGCCAAGCAGATCGCGCTTGCGCGGGGCATTCGGGCTGCTGAGCGACAATGGGCAGTCCGCTACCCAGCCATCGAACAACCCGCCCTGCTTCAGGTACTCGATGAAGAACGGCAGTTGCCCGAATGGCGTCACCGGCGCCGTCGCGTCCCACTCCACGTGAACCCGACCGGCGTAGGTGTCGGCGACCGCCGACCATGTCTCAATCTCAGGTTGCTCACCCTCCGGGTGAACCACCACACTCGTCGTTTCGATCCGCATCGCAATGGTATCCGCCAATTCGGCGCCATCGCGCAATCATCTAACTGCCGGATCTAGGATAACCGCTATGAGGAGGACGGCATAGCGGGACTGCGTGATCGGCCGCGCCCGGGCCGCCAGCCCCGGGTCGACCGCAGCCAAGCTCTCGTGATACCCGGTAATATCACGTTATTGGAGCTGCCCCCTTACAGCCCGGAGCTCAATCCGGTCGAGCGGGTTTGGCACTATCTGCGTAGCCATTGGCTCGCCAATTCGGTGTTTATCAGCCTGGCGAAGATCATGGATGCCTGCGAGATGGCCTGGAACCGGTTCGCCGCCAACCACGGTCTGATCCGCTCGCTCTGCGCGGTCGCCTGGGCTCCTGCTTCACCCGATCAATAGGTGGCCGCTGCTGCGCGGCCTGCGTTCGAAGGCACACTCGTGTCCAGAAATCTCCGGAGATCCGTATTACTCGGGCCGCCCGCCGGGACAGCCCGTCTATCGGTGTGAGCGTCCGAACCAGATGCTCGGGCTACCGCGGTGCTTTACGTTCGGCGGCCTACGGGTCGATGCCGCGGTCGGTCGAGAGCTTCTCCTTGCCGTCGAGCCGATGGCGATCAAGGCGGCGGTGGAGGGCCGAGCGGAGGTATATGGAAGCCCAAGGTAAAAAAAAGCGCATCGTGCGAGCTCGAGCTACAGCAGGCTCGCTACGAAGCCTCGCTCGCGGAACGCCGTTACGCTGCCTGCGATCCCGACAATCGCCTGATCGCTGTCCAGCTCGAAAACAGTTGGGAGGCGGCGCTTTGCCGAGTAGAGAACTGGCAAGCTACCGCCATTCTGAGCTGGCGACATGGCCCCGACCCCCTATTCAATTTCGCGGCTCTACGCGAAAAACTCCGTAGTGGTAGCTGGGTTGGGCGAGGGAAAAATTAAAACCCCACCTATGGGTTATAGGTTTTTACCCGGACCAAAGAAATTTTCTCCACTTCGTTAGAAACCAATTACCTCGAATAAAGAATAAAGAATTATGGCAAGCCAAAAAACAACGTCCATGTATCTAAATCCACAGTTGTTTGTTTTCCCAGTAGCGGTAGCTGGTTAGATGAACGAAAAAATCACCCCCCACTCCACACAGGTAAAGGGTTTTGGGTGGGGTGAAAGAAATTTCCTCCACCCAGCCAAAATTTTTTAGATCCCAAGGCCGATTTGCGACTGAGTTGGGCTTGTAGTCGGGTTGCGTTCGGAGTGAGGAAAGCGACCGAGGTCACCATCGGCTTGAGTGCGTGAATCACAATTTTCTGCTGGCGAAAATCGAGACCAACTGGCTCGCCCACGCCTGAAGCGCGTCAGGGCATTTTTGCTGGAAGATGTTCGGAAGCCCGTGCTGATCAGATAAAGCCCGATGAGCCATTCGCACCCAGTGTCGGCTATTCCTATCAGATCGATCCTGATTTGTCAATTAATAATGCGATTAATCATTAAATCGGTTGCCGTGGGGGACTGGCCTGCTTTCCTGTTGCAGTTGACGTCGTACCGGTACCGACACGAACGTGATCAGATTCTCGGCAGATGCTCGGCAACTGATACAAATCTTCGAGTTTAGAGGAAAAGACATATATATATATGCATATATATAAAAAGCGTTACGGGACACATATCACCGATAATCCGCGCGATATCCGTTTTCTTTGACCGCAATCACTACACCGGCGGAGCCGTCACGCTCACGGTCCTGGAGGGCCGCATATAGCGTGCAGGTCGCGACCAGGCAGGTTGTACTTTTTAAGCCTTCGATTGCGAAGCTGACGCGCAGAAGATACAATTACAGGTTGGCGTTTCGTTTTCGAGACCTGGAAAATGAACGCCTTGCCGTCTGTGTTTGCATGCTCGTTGACCGTGGTCTCTTTCCAGCCCATACGCGACTTGGCAAACAATATGGCAAGGCTGGCTCGCGCCTTCTCGTCTTTCAGCGGTACAAAATCGGGATGGTCACCGGAGCCCAGGATCGAAGCGACCATAAACTGGCCGACCGTGAATTTGACCTTCGAGGCGCCAGTTGCGATCTCTTCCCGGAAATATTTGCGGAGGGTTTTTTCGTCAATCGGCTTGCCATTGGCGTTGCGAATTAGCCCGCAAATTTCAGCTTCCAGGTGCCGAACCCAACCATCGCCTCGACAATGCGCCGCTGTTCTTCGCTGGGCAGAAACGCCGGTCGGCCTCGTCGCCTGGCCATCGTGATCCTCCGATTGGTAAAATTCGGCATCTTCCGCCAGCTGTATTCGGCCAGCCTGCGGTCACCCAAATGCGATCTGTCTTTTACCCGTAATCTATTACCACTAAATCGTGGCATCTATTACCACTAAATCGTGGCGCTTTTATGGTGACTGTAAATCTATTGATGTCCAATAGCGTAGTTCGGCCAAACGATTGTCTTTCGTCACTCGAAAAGGCGCTGAAAATCGCCCTTATAGAATTTTTTCTCGTCCGAAACTTCGACAGCCGTTGCGCAAGTTATTGAGATCCCGCCATCTCACCGCACCGCCTCTCGCGCGCGGGACGGGAAAAATTCGGCCTCGTCAAATCGGGCGAGTTGAGAACATTGTCTCATCGGATCAGCGAGCGAGGCTGTCATGACTCGGAGCATCGCATCGGTCCGTGCCCTGGAGATCCTCGATTCGAGAGGCAATCCGACATTGCGGGTGCAGGTGACGCTGGCGTCGGGGATCGCCGCTTCGGCATCGGTGCCGTCCGGCGAATCGCCCGGCGAGAACGAAGCCGTCGAGGTGCGCCGAGATAAGCATAAAGCGGCAACCCGACGGCAGCGGCGGCCGATCAGGCCACTGCCATTGACACGCCCAGGATGGCGTTGGCGCCGAGATTGGCCTTGTTCGGCATCCCGTCCTGATCGATCAGCAGTCCCGGCGCAACAGCTTAATCGAGCTTAGATCTTTGTCGCGCCAACGCGTGGTCGGAAGGTGAACCGGGAGCCCCCGATTCAGATCAGCGGCTGAGCTACGGCGGTCTGCGGGAGATCCAATTTCCGGCTGGAGGCGGGCTGAGGTGTCTTCATCCTGAACCAGGTCACGTAGAGCGCCGGAAGGAAGACAAGGGTCAGAACCGTCGCGACCGCCAGACCGCCCATGATCGCGTAGGCCATCGGACCCCAGAAGATGGTCGGCGCGATCGGAATCATGCCGAGGATTGCGGCAGCAGCGGTAAGCAGGATCGGGCGGAACCGGTGCGCACTGGCCTCGACGACCGCGTCCCACGGCTGCCGCCCGTGTGCCTTCTCCTCCTCGATCTGGTGGATAAGGATCACCGAGTTGCGGGCGATCATGCCGGTGAGCGCAAGCACGCCGAGCAGCGCCACAAAGCCCAGGGGCTTGTCCGCAAGGAGCAGAGCTGCGACGACCCCAATGAGGCCCAGAGGGGCCACGCTGAGCACCAGGAACAGGCTGTTGAAGCTCTGGAGCTGGATCATCAATACCGTGAGAAGCAGAATGAGCATCAATGGCAGAACGGCGGCGACCGAATTCTGCGCCTTGCTGCTCTCCTCAACTGTCCCGCCGACATCGAGATGGTACCCGCCCGGCAGGCTGGCATTCAGTGCCGCAATCTTCGGCGCCAGCGCCTGCACGACCGTGGCGGCTTGCGTGCCGGGAGCGACGTCGGCCTGCACAGTCACTGTGGGCCGCCGGTCCCGGCGCCAGACGATGGGGTATTCCTGGCCGTACTCGACAGACGCGATCTGGCTCAGGGGAACGCTCCGCCCGGTTGGCAGCGGCACTTGAAGCGTGCGGATCGTCGACAGCGACATGCGCTGCTCGGCCCACGCCCGGACCAGTACATCGACGAGATAGATCCCGCTGCGCACCTGGGTGGCTGTGACGCCGGATACGACCGCATTCAGGGACAGGGCCAGCTGCTGCGAGCTGAGGCCCGAGAGGCGGGCCTGGTCCTGGTCGACCCGGATCCTGATCGTGCGCGCCGGCTCCATCCAGTTGTAGTTGACGTTCTCTGCACCGGGCGCGGCCCTGAAGGCGATCTCGCGCACCTTGTCCGGCTCCGGTCCGCTCACCCGGTATTGCAGCGGCCACCCGACGGGCGGGCCGAGCTCCAGGGGATAGACCCGCCCGACAACGCTCGGGAACTCGGTCGCCAGCGCGTGCTCCAGCCTCGCCTTCACACGCTCCCGCTGCTGCACACTTTTGGTGACGACTACGGCCTGGCCGAAAAAGTCATTGGGCAGCTGGACATTGAGGGGCAGATAGAAGCGCACGGCGCCCTGACCGACATATGTGCTCCAGTGGTCCACATCCGGATCGCCCTTCAGGAGCCTGTCGAGCTGGACCGAGACGTCCTTTGTTGCATAGATCGAGGCGTTCTCGGGCAGCTGCAGGTCGACCATCAGCTCGGGCCGGTCGGATGACGGGAAGAATTGCTGCGGAACCAAGCGCATGCCATACAGCGCTGCCGCGAATACGCCCAACGTAACGAGGACCGTGACCCAGCGCGCCCTCATCGCCAGCTCGAGGCAGTGGCGGAACGTGCGCATGATCGGGCCGGGCTCCTCCGAGTGCGCCGCCTTCGGCTTCTTGAGAACCCAAACGCCAAGCAAGGGGGTAAAGAGGACCGCCACGATCCAGGATAAGATCAGTGCGATGGCGACAACGGCGAAAATCGAGAAGGTGTATTCGCCCGCGGCGCTGCGCGCGAAACCAATGGGCACGAACCCCGCGACGGTGACCAGTGTGCCGGTAAGCATCGGAAAGGCGACGGAGGAGTAGGCGAAGCTGGCGGCGTGTTCCTTGTCGTCGCCGTGTTCCAGGCGCGTGACCATTGACTCGACCGTGATCATCGCGTCGTCGACCAGCAGGCCGAGGGCGATGATCAGCGCACCGAGCGAGATGCGCTGCAGGTCGATACTGAAGCACTCCATCGCCACGAACACCGCGGCGAGCACCAGCGGGATCGCGAGAGCCACCACGGCGCCCGCGCGCAAGCCCAAGCTGACCAGACTGACCACAAGCACGATGGCTACGGCCTCCCACAGCGCCTTCATGAATTCATCTACTGCATGCTCGACGGTCACGGGCTGGTCGGCGACGAGGGTCGGCTCGATTCCGACCGGCAAGTTCGCCGTGATCTCCGTCATCTTCTGCGCGACGTTGCGTCCGAGGGCCAGGACATCGCCGCCTTTGCGCATCGCGATGGCGAGCCCGATGCCCTCCTTCCCGTTGACGCGGAACATCGGCTGCGCAGGATCAGCGGGCCCGCGTGTGACGTGCGCGATGTCACCCAGGCGGATGATCCGACCGTTCTTTGCGACGAAGTTGACTGCCAGAAGGTCCTGCTCAGACTGGAACGCACCCGAGATGCGGACGAGGATCTTCTCGTCCGGGGTCTGCACGACGCCCGCGGGCGTGACGGCATTCTGCGGCGATCAGTTCGGCGCGGTCGATCCCGAGGCCCGCCAACTGCTCGGTCGAGAACTCAACGTAAGCGCGCTCGTCCTGGGCCCCAAGAATGTCGATCTTGGATACATCCGGCAGCTGGAGGAGCTGCTTGCGGACGTCAACGACGTAATCCCTCAGCTCCCGGTCTGTGAATCCGTCCGCGGTGAACCCGTAGACGATGCCATAAGTGTCGCCGAACTCGTCGTTGAATCCGGGGCCGACGATTCCTTGCGGCAGTGTGTTGCGGATGTCGCCTACCTTCTTGCGCACCTGGTACCAGATGTCGGGCACCTCCGCCGGCGGCGTCGAATCCTTCAGATTGACGAAGATCGTGGCCTGCCCCGCGCTCGTGTAGCTCTTCAGGTAGTCCAGGCTCGGCGTTTCCTGCAGCTTGCTTTCGATGCGGTCGGTAATCTGCTCGAGCGTGTCGCCGAGGGTGGCGCCCGGCCATGCGGCTTGCACTACCATGGTCTTGACGGTGAGGGCCGGGTCCTCGCTCCGTCCCAGGCGCAGGTACGAAAAGACGCCCGCGACCACGATGATCAGCATGAAATAGGTCACCAGGGAACGGTGCCGAAGCGCCCATTCGGAGAGGTTGAAGCTCTTCATCAGACGGCTCCCAGTATCTGGACTTTCTGGCCCGGGCGCAGGGTCTGCACCCCGGCAGTTACGACGAGATCGCCTGTTTCCAGCCCCTGTGAGATCACGACGGTGGCCGGGTCGTACCGGAGGACATCCACGCTGCGCAGGGAGACAGTCTTATTGTGCGGATCGACCACCCACACGGCCGGGCGTCCGTCCGCCTCGGTGAGCGCGCTCGCCGGGACCTCCACGCCAGGAGGTGCAGCCAGCTTGATGCGGCCGGTGACAGTGGACCCCAACTGCATGCCCTGGGGCGGATCAATGATGCCGACTTTGACCTGCCACGTTCGGGTGGTGGCATCCGCCTCGGGCGCCACCTCCCGCACGCGGCCAGTGGCCCGCACGGTCGGGTCGTTGGTGAGGGCGATTTGCAGCAGCGGATCGCGTGGGCCCGTTCGCATGAGCTGCTCGGGAACGTCGAAGACGGCATCGCGTCCGCCCTGACGCGCGAGCTCCACAACCATCTTTCCGGCATGGACCACTTCGCCCGGTTCGGCGCCGACCGCGGTGACCGCACCCGGGCCATCGGCGGTTAAGACCGTGTAGCTCAGCTGTTCCTGCGCGGAACGCAACTGTGCCTGAGCGGCGTCGCCTTGGGCCTGGATGGTCTCGAACTTCTGCCGCGCTTCGTCGAAATTGGCCCGGGACGTCCACCCATCCTTCACGAGTTGCTGCTGCCGCCCGAAAGTGAGGCGCGCCTGTACCGGCAGCGCCTCAACCGACGCCAGGTTGGCTTGCGCCGTGTTCAGCACGTTCTGCTGGATCTGGGGGTCGAGCTTAGCGACGACCTGGCTTGCCTTGAGGACACCGCCCACATTGACAGGCCGCTCGATCATCCGTCCGTCGAGGCGAAAGGCGAGGCTGGCCTGGTCTTTGGCGCGGATGTGGCCCGTCAGCGAAACGGTCTCGCCGTCCACGCCGCGCTCTACTGCGACCGCCCGGACGGGCCGGGCCTGGGAGGTGGGTGGTGCTGGCTTGTCGCAGCCCGTAACGGTCGCGACGATCAAAGCGACGCACAAAATCTGAGGCTTGAACATTGACGCTGCCTTTGGCTAGGGCGGGGGCCTTGCTTTGCACCACCACATGCACCAACATGTACTGGATAGTGCAATGCTCCTCAGGGTATCGGGTTCAAGGGGTCGCGAAGCCGGTAGCAGTAGCCGCCGAGGACGGAGTAAAAGTAACCCTCGGGACAGGATGGCAGCGGCGGCGGCGCGAGTTGAACCGGCTGCGGCTTTTGTGGTTGTTCCACGCGAGCCAGAGTTCCGCGCAGCACCGTGACTCCCGCCGACGTTTCGTCGCCGAACGCTGCGCTGCTTTTACCGGCGACAAGGAAGATAGCGGCCATCATCGCGTGCTGGATTGAGGATTTTGCGTCCTTTCTGGCCCTACCCGTGCTCCGCACACCGATATTTGGCCTAACGCTACTGCGGGCGCCCATTGGAGGATCCGGCAGGCCACTACCCATCGGGGGAGGCCCCGGTGGGCCAAAGGCGGATGCGTCCGGCGCTGCGGCCGTTAATGCGAGACGACCGACGAAGGTCAATTTCAGACGTTTCATCATTTGCTCCTTCCTCTTCCAGTGTTCAGAGCTCGCGTCCCGCACCGTTCCGCGGGGCCCTTGTTTGCACCACTAGATGCACCGACATACACTGATAAGTACAATACACCAGAGGATGTAATATTATGCACTTTAAAGTGCAAGAGGGCTTCGAATGAAAAATCGCATGGGCTCGAACGAGGCCATCCCAAAGGCCCGAAGCGGCGGCTCGCGTGAGGCGATCGTCGAAGCGGCCGAGCGCCTGTTCCTGCAGCGGGGCTTCGGCTCCGTCACGATGGACGAGCTGGCCGAGGCCGCCGGCGTCGCCCGGCGGACGCTCTACAATCAGTTCGCAAGCAAGGAGGCGATCTTCCGGGAGATGCTCCTCAGGGTGTCGGGTCAGCTCGAGGACGCATTTCCGCCCGGCATCGAAACCCAAGGCGAGGTCGAGGACGTGCTGCGTCTGATCGCGCGCATGATTCTGGGGCTCCATAAGAACCCGGAATACCTCGGATTTCTCCGCATGGTGGTGGCCGACTCCCGCCAGTTTCCCTGGATCGCCGAGGAGTTCGCCGCCGTCATGGAGCCTCAAGCCGCGCGGCTGACGCGCTATCTCGCGCATCTGACTGCGATGGGCATCCTGGACTGCCGCAATCCGATGCTTGCGGCTCACCAGTTCATGGGGATGCTCAACCAGCTGTCTCTATGGCCCTGGATGACGGGCCGCGAGCGCGTACCCGTTCCGGAAAAGGACATAATCGAAGAGACGATCCGGATGTTCCTCCAGCATTATCGGGCGCCGGCGAGAAAACGGCACCGCCGTGACAGCGCAGCATGACGCCCAGGACTCGCTCCGCAGTACCAGCTGCGCGGTGACAGCCCCGGCATGGTTTGCCTGCCAAGGCTCCTGCTCCGCTTTGGGGGCAACTCCCGACCGACTGGGGGTGTGCTGTAGGATCGCACCGAAGCTGCCGTTCGCGTGACCTGAGCCGACCTCGAGGGCAGTGAAGTGGCTGTCATGCTTTGCGCCCGTCACTGCTTGAGGACCAGGCCGACGACTTGGATGGAGTACCATTGGCCTCACCGGGCTTTTATTCTCGTGCTTGCTTGTCTATTACAGCGAGTAAATCTGCCGCTGCATTTTCGACATCGACGTATTTGTCCTGGCCAGCCCGGCTCTGTGCAGCGAGAATCCCGCAGCGATGGACATTTTCGAAATCGCCAAGTGGAAATTCGTAATGCCGCCTACATTCTTCTCCGTACTCGTCGTTTACCGCCAAAAACCACTGGCCGTACTCGGAGAAGCCATTCTTTTCGATGAATTCTTTTTCGATTTGCGTGGACGGATGGTGGTCGCTCCACGCATCCCTTTCGTCATCGGCAAACTTACCCTCCTTGATAAGTCGCCTGGCGTGTTCATATGCGCGGTCGTTGAGCTTCACGGTCATGCCGGCTATTCCCTGATCGTATCGAGACCGGAAAACCGTCCCCGCTCACTGCACGCGGCCCAATTGACACTCTGGAACGAGCGCCGATACCTGTGAGGGAACAAAATCCGGGCGGACCGCAGCCTTTCTCGCCCCAGACAATCTGGCGCTGCCGTTGCGTCATTCACGCGCAGTACGCCGATGAACCGGTAACCGCGGCCGAATTCCGTCTGGATAAGGTCGCGGTCAGCGCCCAGCGCTTTGCGCAATACCGAGACCTGAAGCTTGAGGTTACCTTCCGACACGACGATGCCCGGCCACACCCGGCTCATGAGCTCCTCTTTAGTGACGAGCGAGCCGTCGGCCTCCAACAAGGCCAGCAGGAGATCGAAGGCGCGCGCGCCAAGCTCGACCGGAACGCCGTCGGCAAGCAGCTGCCGCCGTCGCAATAGGACGCGGAAACGGCCGAATTCGAGATCTGCGCCGGTGGCGGGTGCCCGGTGCGACGGGTTTCCGCCCTGCGGCAGCGGGTTTCCGCGTCGAGGAGAAGGCTTTGAACGAATATTCGTCTTCATAGTGGCTTCTCGCCGTCAGTTTGAGCGAGGCCGCTGCAGACGCCGCTATGGGAGGGCTTCCTGCTGCGACCCAGCGCCCAAGAGCTAAGGATCAAGGCCTGTGAAGTCCTTTGGACAGAGCCGTATAAATCTGTGAAATTCGGTGGGCGCTGTGAGGTGGCTTGCCGCCAGCCCGGCTCCAAAAGAATCTGTGATTTTCTGTGACGCGCCTATAATGGCGGTCGATGCATGCCGCTTCCGAAGCACCTGCGGGGATCGCGTTCGGGCGTTTCCTCCTGTTGCCGCATCGCCGCGAACTGCTCGCCGACGGCCGGCCGGTCAAACTCGGCGGTCGCGCCTTTGACGTGCTGATGGCGCTGATCGAGGCGCACGGCGCAGTGGTTTCCAAGAATGCGTTGATGGCGCGCGTGTGGCCCGATCGGATCGTCGAGGAAAACAATCTGCAGTGGCAGATTTCGGCGTTGGGCGCCGCTCTCGGTGCGGATCGCAATCTGATCCGTACCGTGTCCGGACGCGGTTACCAGTTTACGGCCGAGGTCGACACCGAATACGGCAGCCCGGAGGCCGACACCGGCACGACAATAGCCGCCGCGCGCCCCAATCCCCGCGAAGCTCGTATCGACGGGGGGATCCCCGGGAAGTTGCCGCCGACGAACGTGCCGGAGCCGATTTTCGAGCTGGTTGGCCGGGATGACCTTCTCGGCGAGATCCTCAGCCTTGCCGCCGCGCATCGGCTCGTCACCCTGACCGGCGCCGGCGGGATCGGCAAGACGCGGCTCGCTCTCGTCGCGGGGCGCCGGCTCCTGCCGCAATTTGCCGACGGTGTGTGGTTGGCCGAGTTTTCGCCAATCGCTGATCCCGGCCTCGTGCCCGTCACCGTTGCCGCGGCAATCGGGTTCGATCTTGCCGGCGGCGAAGTCTCGGCGCGGCGCGTGTCGCAGGCGCTCGCTGGTCGACGGCTGGTGCTGGTGCTGGATACTTGCGAGCACGTAATCGGCGCTGCCGCGGCGCTGGCCGAGGCAGTGCTGCGCGCCGGCGGGACGCTGCACCTCCTCGCCACAAGCCGCGAGCCGCTGCGGGCGGAAGGCGAGTGGGTCTACCCGGTGCCGCCGCCTCGCCGCACCGGCGGAAGATGCCGAGGATGCGGACGACCTGCTGCGCTACGGCGGGGTTCGGCTATTTGTCGAACGGCTGCGCGCGGCGGAGCCGCATTTTGCGCCGGACCGACGCAGTGCGGCGATGATCGCGGCGATCTGCCGGCGGCTCGACGGCATCCCGTTGGCGATCGAGCTGGCGGCCGCGCGCGCCGCCGTGTTCGGAGTTGAGGAGGTCGCCGCACACCTCGACGATCGCTTCCGGATCTTGACCGGCGGCCGTCGCACCGCCTTGCCGCGCCACCAGACATTGCGGGCGACGCTCGATTGGAGTTACGAGCTGCTGAGCGAGCCCGAGTGCGTGATCCTGCGGCGCCTGGCGGTGTTCGCCGGCGTCTTCCGCTTGGAAGCGGCAAGCGCGGTTATTGCGAGCTCCGAGATCGCGCCGGCGGAAGCCGTGGACGGAATCGCCGATCTGGTCGCGAAGTCGCTCGTCACTGGGGTGGTGGGCAGCACCGCCGCGCGCTATCGGTTGCTCGACACGATGCGGGCCTACGGGCTCGAAAAACTCGCCGAAAGCGGCGAGCGCGAATGGCTCGCGCGCCGTCACGCCGAATATTATCGGGACCGCTTCGAGCGTGCCGAGGCGGAATGGGCAACCCGCCCAACCGTCGCATGGCCAGCCGAGTATGCGGCTGAAATCGACAATCTGCGCGCTGCGCTCGATTGGGCATTTTCGTCGGACGGCGATCCGCCAATCGGGGTCGCGCTGACGGCCGCTGCAGTGCCGGTATGGATGCAGCTGTCGCTGCTGGAGGAATGCCGCCGCCGCGTCGACGAGGCGCTCGCTGCATTGGCAACCGCCGCCGACCCGGATGCTCGCCAGGAGATGAAGCTTCTTGCCGCCTTGGGGGCGTCTCAACTCTGTACCAGAGGCGGCGTTCCCGAAGTGGCGTCGGCCTGGACCAAGGCCCTGGAGCTTGCGAAGAGCTTCGGCGATCTGGAGTACCCAGAAGCGCTCCCTCTGGGGCTTGTGGTCCTTTCAAGTCAATGGTGTCGATTACCGCACCGCTTTGTCCCTGGCGCACCGGTTCGCTTCCTTGGTGGCGACGAGCCTCGACCCGGAGGATGGATTTGTTGGCGAGCGGATGATCGGCATCTCGCACCACAACCTTGGCGATCAACAGAGCGCGCAACGCCATATTCAACGGGCGCTTGCAGAGTCCCTGCTCCCGGCCACCAACGGCAATTCATTCGCCTACAACTCGACCGACAGGTTACGGCCCGCGTCCATCTTGCGCGAATCCTTTGGCTGCAGGGCTTTCCGGATCGCGCGATGCGCGAAGCCGAATGCAGCGTCGATGATGCGCGGGCGGCAGAGCATGCGATCTCGTTCAGTTATGCTCTACACCGCGCGGCGTGTCCGGTCGCGCTGTGGAACGGAGATCTGGCAGCGGCAGGCCACTACCCGGACATGCTGCTCGAGCACGCGAAGCGGCATGCTCTGGCGCACTGGCAGCTGTACGGCTGGGGCTATCAGGGGGCAGTCGCTATCGGACGCGGCGACGTCGCAACCGGATTGCGTCTGTTGCAATCGTGTTATAAAGAGCTTGGCGAAACTGGGATCACGGCTCCGCGGTTCATGCGGTTTGCCGCGGTCTATATGGCCGAGGGTCTGGGAAAATCTGGGCAGATCGCTGACGCATTTGACGCCATCGACGACGCGATCGCGCGCGCCGAGCGTACCGAAGAACTCTGGCAATTTGCCGAGTTACTGCGCGTCAAAGGCGAGCTGGTCCTCCTACAGGGTGCGGCCCCACAAGCTGCCACTGCCGAAGATTATTTCCGGCAAGCGCTCGACTGGGCGCGTTGGCAGGGAGCCCAGTCATGGGAACTGCGCGCCGCGGCGAGCCTCTCTCGGCTATTCTGCGATCGGGGCCGTTCCGCCGAGGCCGTGGCGCTTCTCCAACCGGTCTACGACTGTTTCATCGAGGGGTTCGACACGGTCGACCTAAAAGCTGCAAAAGCGCTTCTCGAGGCCCTCCAATAGCCCGGAGCCGCCTCTGCCCGACGCTTGTGGGAATTGCACAAGCACGACTGCGCGTCGACGCAGTTGCTTGTGGGGAGCAGTTGCTGCTGGGGAACTGAGGACGAGGTGGCCATTGCACAGCAAGTGGATCGAATACCCGCGGAGCGTCACGCCGTGCTTCCTGATGTCGCCTTTGGGTCATGGAACGAACCCGCTCTCGCGGGATGACGGGCGTCGCAGTTTCCGGCGGCGGCGGGAGCGCATGAACAGGAAAGCGTGACGATCGGGGCATCCGATCCCGAGCATCGAAGGGTTCGGCAACCTTCGGCTTGAGAGAGGAACCCCCGATGGCCTCCTACCCTTCACACCGCCCTGTCAGCGCGCTGCGCGAGCGCATGATCGAAGACATGACCCGTGCGCGGCTTCAGCGAGAAGACGCGCAGCGACTACATTCGCAACGTCCGGGCGTTTGCGGCCTTCATCGGCCGCTCGCCCGACACCGCGACGGCGGAGGATCTGCGCCGCTTCCAGCTGCATCAGAGGCAGAGCGGCATGCAGCCGCCGAGCATCAACAGCGCAGTCTCGGCCCTGCGCTTTCTTCGTCGCGACGCTCGACCGGCCGGATCTTGCGCGACGGCTCACGGTCGTGCGCCAGCCGCGTCGGCTGCCGGCCGTGCTGAGTGCAGAGGAGATCGCCCTTTTGCTCCAGGCGGCGCCAGGGCCGAAGTACAAGGCGGCACTCGCTGCTGCCTACGGCGCCGGGCTGCGTGTTTCCGAGGTGGTCGCGCTCAAGGTCGGCGATATCAACTCCGAGCGCATGCTGGCGCGGGTCGAGCGCGGCAAGGGGCGCAAGAGCCTGCCCTCGCGAAAGCGGGGGACCGACACGCCATGCTGTCGCCGCAGCTGCTCGAACTCCTGCGCGCCTGGTGGCGGGAGGGGCGGCGGCTCGGCGTGCTGCTGCCGCAGGGCTGGCTGTTTCCGGGTCGCAATCCGATCGAGCCGCTCTCGACCCGCCAGCTCAACCGAGCCGTCCGCCGCTGCCGAGGCGGCCGGGATCAAGAAGCGGGTGGCGCCGCACACGCTGCGCCACAGCTTCGCCACCCACCTCTTGGAACAGGATACCGACATTCGCGTGATCCAGATGTTGCTCGGCCACGCAAAGCTCGATACCACGGCGCTTTACACGCGCGTCGCCAACACCATGATCCGCACGGGTAACCAGCCCGCTCGACCGGCTCGCGCCGCTGAGCGAAGGGAGGCCGAGACAAGGGGCGTAGCCCGGCGGCGGTGCGCCGCCCAAGGCTGGAGGTCGCGGACGTCTTCCATCGCCACGGGGCCGCCTGGCGCAAGGCCAATACCGGGCATGTCAGCCTCGGCCAGCTCAAGGTAATGTCAGCCATCGAGAGTTGCCGCTCGGCCACCCTCGGGGGCCACGTCGAGCGCTGCGAGGATTGCGGCCACAGTCGGATCGCTTACAACTCTTGCCGCAACTGCCCCCTGTCTTCGCAGGGGCAGGCTATTGCCCCAAGTGCCAGGGCGCGGCGGCGCAGGACTGGCTCGCCGCGCGCGAGGCCGATCTGCTGCCGGTCGCCTACTTCCACCTTGTCTTTACACTGCCGGCCGAGATCGCCGAGATCGCTTATCAGAACAAGGCGCTAATCTACGATCTGCTGTTCCGCGCGGCGACCGAGACGCTGCTCACCATCGCCGGCGATCCCAGACACCTCGGCGCCCGCATTGGCTTCACCGCAGTGCTCCATAGCTGGGGCTCGGCGATGAGGCACCATCCGCACCTACACATGATCGTGCCGGGCGGCGGGATATCGCTCGACGGTGCGCGCTGGGTGCCGTGCCGACTGGGGTTCTTCTTGCCGGTACGCGTGCTCTCCCGCCTGTTCGGGTGGCTCTTCCTGTCGCGGCTCGCCGATGCTCATGCGGCCGGCCGGCTGGCGTTCTTCGGCGAGCTCGACGGCCTGCGCGACCGCGCCGCCTTCGCCGCCTATCTCGCGCCGCTGAAGAGGAAGAACTGGTTCGTCTACGCCAAGCCGCCCTTCGCCGAGCCCGAGGCGGTGCTTGCCTATCTCGCCCGCTACACCCACCGCGTCGCGATCTCGAACAGCCGGCTGGTCGGCCTCGACGGGCGCGGCGTGACCTTCCGCTACAAGGACTACCGCAGCAACGGACGAGCGCGGTACTGCACGATGACGCTCGCTCCTGACGAGTTCATCAGGCGCTTCCTGCTCTACGTCCTGCCCAAGGGGTTCCATCGCATCCGCCACTACGGGCTGCTGGCCAGAGCCACCTGCAAGGCTAATATCGCGCGCGCCAGACAGTTAATCGCCCCGCCGCTGCCGCCGATGGGTACGCCGGCAGAGCACCACGAGGCGCACCTGGCCCACCGCCGACCATCGCCCGTCATGACCCTGTTGCGGCGGCTGTCAACCGACTTCCGGAACTGGACCCTTTTCGACATTGAGAACTGGACCCCCGGGTTAAGTGATGTAGCCCCGAGGCTCGGTCGGGGCAGCTTGTCCAGGTAGTGCACAGGAGGGACCCGCGCGCTGCGCAGCGACCGCCAAGAGTTTGGCGGAGCAGCGCGCGGGAGGTTCCTGTGTACCCACCTGGGCAAGCTCCTGGTCATGTTGGTACTGGCACGCTCTGCGCGATGGGCGGCGCCTTCAGCAAGCCGGTGCGCCGCTTCTCGCGGAGCCGGTAGCTGTCGCCGCGAATGGTGAGGACGTGGCTGTGATGGAGGAGACGGTCGAGGATGGCGGTTGCCACCACGGCGTCGCCGAACACCGTTCCCCACTCGCCGATGGATCGATTGCTGGTGATCAGCATGCTGCCCCGCTCGTAGCGCCGCGAGACGAGCTGAAAGAATAGATGCGCCGCATTGGGCTCGAACGGCAGATAGCCGAGCTCGTCGACGATCAGCAGTTTCGGTTTGCCAAAGTGGGTGAGGCGATCCTCGAGCCGGCCCTCGCTATGGGCCTTGGCGAGCTGGGCCACCAGGGTCGGCGCCTGAGCGAACAGCACGGTATAGCCTGCTAGGATCGCCTGGCGCCCGATCGCCACTGCCAGATGCGTCTTGCCGACCCCGGGCGGACCCAACAACAGCACCGCCTCGGCATTGGCGATGAAGCGCCCGGCGGCGATCTCGCGGATCTGCTTCTTGTCGATCGAGGGCTGGGCGGCGAAGTCGAAGCCGTCGAGATCGCGGACGAATGGGAAGCGCGCCAGCCCGATGCTCATCTCGATCCGCCGTTCATCCTTACGGCCGATCTCGCGCTCGCAGAATAGAGAGAGCGCCTCTCGAATGGTCAGCTCACGCCGGGCCGCCTCATCGATCAGACTGTCGAGCTGATCGCGGATCGCCGTCAGCTTGAGCCGGTTTAGCATCGCGACCAGGTGATCATGCTCCATCACCAGCGCCCTCCGACCACGCGCTCGTATTCGAGGAGCGGGCGCAATAGCTCATCTGCGCCGATCGGTTCGGGAGTTGGGACGGTCGCGAGCCGGGCCTTTGAGCCGAAGCCGACGACGCCGTCGAAGTGGACCGGGTCGACAACACGCTCGAACCGGCCGGTCCGGCGATGGTGAACCGCGACCTCCCGCCCGGCATGGCTGATGCGGAGCAGATCGCCGGCGATTACCACGCGCACGGTTTCACCGATCAGCCGCCACGGCACCGAATAGGCATTGCTATCGACCTCAATGACGCAATCAGCCTGCACCTTGCGCACCAGCTCGCGTGCCATCTCAAACGGGCGAACCTCAGTGATCGAGCGCAACGCGCCAGCCTCGGCGCGCCGAAAGCGCTCAATCGGCGCCTCGCCGGTCGTGCCGTGCACCCGCTGATCGGCGACGTCGCGCGTCCATCCCTCGAGATGGGCTTCCAATGCCGACCAGCTCTCGAACTGCCGTCCAGCAATGGCGTTCTTCTTGACATAGCCGACGCCACGCTCGTCCTTCCCCTTGGTGCGCGCCCGGTAGGGTGCACAGGCGCGCGGCCGAAAACCCCAATGCTTGGCGAACGCGTGAAGCCGGGCATTGAACTCGACTTCCCGAGTCACCCGGTCGTGACGAGCGACGAGCCCGCGATCATTGTCGAGCAGCACCTCCTCGGTAATCCCGCCGAAGTGACGGAAGGCGCCCTCCACGCCAGCAAACCAACTCTCCTGGCGCTCGTTGCGGAACGGCCGGACATAGAGCCGCCGCGAATAGCCCAACGTCGCCACAAACAGGTACACCTTGACGTTCTCGTCGCCGATCATTGCTCGGCGCTCGCCGAAGTCGATCTGCAGCTGCTTGCCAGGCGGCGTCTCAAAGCGGATCGTCGCCCGCGCTTCCGCTTCCAGTTCGCGCCGTAAGTGACGCACTTCGCGCTCGACCGTCCGCAGCGTCAAACGGATCCCCTTCTCGCGCTCGAGCTCCTGTCGAACCACATCGGCATTGCCGGCATGCCGGCGGAAACGCTCCGCCACCCACTCCTCGAGCCCGGTCAGCGTCCGCGGCCGACCGCGACCGCGATACGCTACCCAGCCGCCTTCTGACAAATACCGACGAACCGTCATGTGGCTGCATCCCAGCTCGCCCGCGATCCGCCGAACACCCCACCCCAGCGCCTTCAACCGCAGCATCGCCGCGACCTCGTCCGGCGTCTGCATCACCTCCCTCCGCGGTAACTCCCCCCGCGAAGTAGGCTGTACCCAATCGTCCATTATCGAACCCTTCTCTTCAAAGAGGGGGTCCAATTCTCAATGTCGCTACAGGTCCAGTTTTATCTGTCGCCCGACAGCGGCAGAATGATCATCGTCGAGAGCTTCGAGCGCGCCGGCACACCCCGAGCACCGCCTTGATCCGACGCTGAGCGCAGCAGCGCGACGACATGACTACCATTACCGCCTCGCCGCAGCACCAGCCGCCGGCCGGGGAAGCTTGCTTCCGGCGTCGCATCGCCGTCGTCTCGGTACTTTCAAACGCCGATTACATGCCGCCGTGCATGCCGAAATCACCTCATCGAGTGCAGCCGCGGCGGAGAACTCTCGACCGCGATCGTCCCCGCGATCGTCGATCGGGCGCCGAATACGCCCACCTGCTCTACCCGCGCAGAGGCCGCTGACCCATCAAATCCCCATAGACGGCAAGCCGCCCGCCAACACCCCGCGGGTTCCTTCCTTGGAGCTTTCGGACACCGGCCCTCGGCACCGGCGGATCGATCATCAACGGGGCCGGTATCCGAAACCCTTCACACGGGCGGTAAAGCTCGCAAGAGCATATTTCTTCTGAAATGCCCTGGATTGCGGACGTTCGTCGCTGTGTCGCCAACCCCATCCTGCTGAGACCCGCATTCTGGTGTCGAGAGCGTCAGTTGCGTTGTGATTCAAACTCCCACGCGGATGACATGCTCATAATCAACGCGGCCAATAGCGGAGCCTGCTAACCACATCGGTTGCGGAAGTCAGTGGCGCGCGCCGCCACTCTGGGACCAGCTCTGCGGGGCTGCGCAGCGCACCGGTTAGAGCAGTGTCACTTCAAACCAAACTGCACCTGAGAAGAATCATTGTGCCGTTCACATTCCACTCGACTTCGCCGCCAAAGCGAGCATTGCTGTCGGGCTTGACGGCCTCCGCCTTGGTCGCCGCCCGCCTGGCCTCCAGCGCCGGGCTTGTGGTGGTGCAGCACCGCGACAGGCGCGGTGCGGATGTTGGAGAGAACGAGGCCATGGCCATCAGGCAAACCAGTAAGCAAGCAAAGTCCAAGGCAGAGGCAAAGGTCGATGCCGGCGAGCCGACCGCCGCGCCACTCGCCAAGAGCGAGCGCGAACCGCAAGGTCGCACTTCGCGGGCCCAGTCACGCTCTGCGGCGCGGAGCGATCGAGCGCGAGCAGCGGCTCCGAAGGCCCGTCTCAATGGCAGTGAGATGGTTCACGACAAACCGGAGCAGGCTGGGTCTCGCTCAGAAGCCATAGCGGCGCACGCCGCTTTGGGGACGACCGGCGAAAGCGGTGGCGAGCCACCAGCCTGCACCAAGCGCGCGCAGCTGATCGGCATGCTCGAGCGACCCGAGGGGCAAGACTGCCGGGGAACGGTGACGGACGATGCCGGTCCAACAAAACATTGTCACCAAGGAGGCGCTCTCGCGCGCCTCCCCGCGCTCGATGTTCGCCAACTTCGCGAGATGTGGTGCGAGCTCCACAAGACGGCGGCGGTGCCACGGCTCAGCCGTGAGCTGCTGATGCGCGCTGTCGCCTACCGGATACAGGAACTGGCATCGGGCGGGCTGCGCCCAGAGCTGCACCGCCAGCTATACCAGATCGCCTCAGAGCTGCAGCAAGTCGGACGGGTCGCAATACGCCCGCGCCCTCGGCTAAAACCCGGAACGCGGTTGCTGCGGGGATGGCGGGGTCGGAGCCATCAGGTGCTGGTGCTGAAGGACGGCTTCTCCTGGCAAGCCGCGCATTACCGCTCTTTGTCGGCAATCGCGCGCAAGATCACCGGCACGGCGTGGTCGGGGCCGCTCTTCTTCGGGTTAAAGGCAAACCGCTCTGCAGGCCGCCGGTCCGCGCCGATATCGGATCCCGCTGGCGAGCCGATGGAGATCGGCGATGCCGCGGGCTGAGGCGAGCCGCAAGCGCTGCGCCATCTACACCCGCAAATCCTCCGAGGAGGGGCTCGAGCAGGAATTCAACTCGCTGCAAGCCCAGCGCGAGGCCTGCGAGGCTTACATTCGCAGCCAGCAGCACGAGGGCTGGATATGGGCGCGAGCCCGCTACGACGATGGCGGATTCTCGGGCGGCAATCTGGATCGGCCCGCGCTGCAACAGCTGCTCGACCGATATCCGAGCCGGCCGCATCGATATCGTGGTCGTCTACAAGGTCGACCGGCTGACCCGGTCGCTCGCCGATTTTGCGCGATTGGTCGAGATCTTCGATGCACAGGGTGTCTCGTTCGTTTCGGTGACCCAGCAATTCAATACGACCAGCTCAATGGGGCGGCTGGCGCTCAATGTGCTGCTTCCTTCGCCCAGTTCGAGCGCGAGGTCACCGGCGAACGCATCCGCGACAAGATCGCCGCCTCAAGAGGAAGGGCTGTGGATGGGCGGCAATGTGCTGCTCGGTTACGATGCCAGCGAGCGCACGCTCGCCATCAATCCTGCGGAGGCTGACACGGTGCGCCGCATCTTCGCTCTTTATCACGACCTCGGTTGCGTGCGCCGGGTCAAGGAGGAGGCCGACCACCTCGAGCTCAGAACGAAATGCATCACTGCGGTGAACGGCACTGAACGCCGCGGCAAACCCTTCTCGCGCGGGCATATCTATTGGGCTGCTTTCGAACCCGATCTACACCGGTCGGATTGCGCATAAGGGTGAGCTTTATCCGGGCCAGCATCCGGCGCTGATCGACACCGAGACCTGGGCTGCTGTGCGGGACCAGCTCGCGGCCAATGCGAGTAACCATCAACGCAAGGGCAAAGCAGCCGAGCCGAGCTTGTGGCGGGCTTGCTGGCCGATGCCCAGGGGGAGTGGCTCACACCATCGCTCGCCGTCAAGAAAGGCCGACGCTATCGCTACTACGACTCCGCTGCCCTGATCACCGAGGCAGGAACGGATCAGGCGCAAGGCTTCCGGCTCGCCGCCAGGGAGATCGAAGAAGTCGTGATCGGGATCCTCTGCGACGCGCTGACCAACCCGGCAAAGTTGCTCGATCGGTTGGGTACAGCCGCCATGTCCAACGACAAAATGCGCAAAATACTCGGTCGTGCAAACCGTCTTGCAGTAGCCCTCAAGGGCTCGCCCGGAGAACAAGCGAGAGCCGTTCGCGAGCGGGTCGAGAAAGTTCTGGTCGCCGACAACACCATCATGATCAGGGTAGGACGCCGCCCGCTGGTCGACCGGGACGTTGCGTCATCCGCATCGGAGGACCCCATCGAGCTGACAGCAAGGGTCGCCCTCAAGCGGCACGGTGTCGAAACTAGGATGATATTGCTGGGACGAGCGCAGCAGCACCACAACGCGCGATATGATCCGGTGCTGATCAAGGCGATCACGCGCGGACGCGCCTGGTTTGGGGAACTCGCCAGCGGCCGCGCCGATCGCTGCAGGAACTAGCCAGTCGTGACGGCATCAGCCGGCGCTATATCCGGCGCCTGGTTTGCCTCGCCTTCCTGAGCCCGGAGCTGGTCGAGGAGAGCTTGCAGGGTCGGCAACCCGTCGTGCTCACCGCGACGCGTCTGATGGAACTCGATCTGCCGCTCGACTGGACCGAGCAGCACAGACTGCTCGCGAGCTAAACCGCAAACTCGCAGATAGTGCCCACGCCGCGGCCAACCATCGCGGCTGGCGCATCATCGAAATCAGTCTGAGCTTTCCCGAGGTGGGACTGCATCAATGCCAGTCAGAGAAAACGGCCGAGGGCTGCCGACTAACGGCCAACCCGTCCCTTCTCACGTCCCAGTCCACCCACAGATTGCCGCAAAAGCCGCGCGTTTGGCCTACAGCGTCCCCAATCCATTAGTGAGACAAACTACCCGCTGGAAGAGACGGGCTTCGAACCGTCGGTCCCGCTTCCAACCAACACCCGCTCAGTCAGGCGGGGCCTAGCCCGACACCGACGCACGGGCCCGGGGTAGCTCGTCAGGTAGCTGGCGGAAGCCGCCCGCCTCACGATCGACGACCCGACCGTCCTTGATGATCGTCGAAATCTCACTCGGCCGCTGCAGCACGGTAATGTTGGCAAGCGGATCGCTGTTCCAAATCACGATGTCGGCGAGTTTGCCGGGGGCAATTACGCCGACCTCACCTTCGAGGCCCATTAGCCAGGCATTGCGGCTCGTGTTGGCGACGATCGCCTCCATCGGCGGCATGCCGACTTCTTTGACCAACAACTCCGCCTCCTTGCCGTGCCAACGCCCATGGCTGAAGGCCGAGGCGTTGCCGGTGTCGCTGCCGCTCATCACCGATATGCCACGATCGCGCGCATTGCGAATCATCTCAAAGGAGGTGTCCAGCTGCGCGCGCAAGCGATCCCGTACCCGATCACCCAAACCCCTGCCAGCACCGCCGCGCTCGACCCCGATCCAGGGCGAGGTCAACACCGGCGCGAGCGGCATCTCAGCCTTGGCGATGATGTCGAGATCGTCCTGCGTTGCCAGATCCGCGTGGTAGATCAGATCGACGCCGGCTTTAGCCGCGGCGCGGGTCGAGGTCGAACCGCGCGAGTGGATGGCGACTTTGACATTGTGTCGGTGAGCCTCGTCGACAACAGCGCCGATCTCGTCATCGGCGACTGTCTGTACATCGCCCCAAGTCGAGTCCGCGATCTTGATCAAATCAACTCCCCGCTTGCATTGTTTGCGGGTCTCGCGAATGAACTCGTCGCGCGTATTGCACAAGACGCCAGCCGTATCGGCCGGAGTGCCTTCAAAAGCCGGGTACGGATCGGGATCGAAAATGCCGCCGTAATTGCTGAGGGCCCGGCCCGCGACAACCATGCGCGGACCCTCGAGCAACCCGCCCTCGACCGCCTCGCGCACGGTCACATCGGTAAACCATTTGCCACCGGGCACTGCGATGCTGGTCACCCCGGCCCGCAGCACGCGCCCGATCGCATGCGCCGCCCAGAGGGTGCAGAACTCGGCCGTCGAAGTGTATTTCATGCCGGGCAGCGCACCCTGGTGAAGCGAGATGTGGCAATGTGCGTCGATGAGGCCGGGCAAGATGAACTTGCCCGTGGCATCAATGACCGTGTCGTCCGGGGTCTCCGGTCGCATCGAGCCGTCGGTTTCGCCGACAAGAGTGATCCGGTTTTCCTCGACGATGAGGAGCCTGCTTGGGACCGGACCGCCGCCTGATCCATCAATCAAGGTCCCGTTCTTGATCACCAGCCGAGTGGCGTTGGCCATGACTACAGCCTCCCTGAAGGATAGTAGAAGCTAGCAGACCACATGCTGATACGGGTCTCCGGCCAAGTCGAGAGTGGAAGGGCTGCAACGCACCGGTAGGCGGCATTGGGATGGACCGGCTCAGACAAAATAGCAGCGGGAGGGGACCGAGGGTTCGAATGTCGCTTCCTCCGTCACGGAGTTTGTCTCATCGGTGCCTTCTGTGGCCACAGGCGCAAAGGCCCGGCATTTGCCGGGAGTGTGAGCGTGGACGAGACCAGAGAACGGGACGTGCTGGCCACGAGCCGGCTCGCCTTGGCTGCTTTTCTCTGACAGCATTGATACAGTCCGCCCTCGCGGAAAACAGCGCTCAACGAGAAGAGCCCAGGCCTTGCCTGGGCACAACCCTGTCGAGGGTCGCTCTTCAGTGGCTCGCGAGCAGACTGCGCTGATCGGCCCAGTCGAGCGGCAGATCGCGTTCGGTGAGACGCGTCGCAGTGAGTTCGACGGTTTGCCGGCCTTGCAGGATCACCTCGACCAGCTCGGGGCTCAGAAAGGCGAGGTCAACGAGGTGCCGGACATAGCGACGGGTGATGCCATCGCGCTCGGCCAATTCCCGCAGTGATCGGGCGCGTCCGGCGGTAAGCTCCTCGAACCGCGCGCGGCCGCAGCCCGGGTTCACCGGGTCACACAACATTTTTAATGGTCGTTTCGGGTTCTTCGAGCTGCACCCGCCGAACGGGTACGACGCCTCGGTACTTTTCCGCGACCTGGGCACGGCTTTCCGCGGCGAGGTGCTAAGCTACAAGCCCTACCGTGCGGTCCGCTGCATGCGGGGATCGAGGCCGCGCTGGCGGCACACGCGCGGCTCGAAATCGAGCGGCGCGATGACATCCAATCGGTGACGGTCGAAGCCGACCCGCCGGACACAGCGACCAATTCGGCCGCGGGCCGGCGAAGCGTCGCCCCGCCCATGTGGTGGAGGCACAGTTCGCCCAACCCTTCCTGATCGCCACCGCCTTGGTGCATGGCAAGGTAGGGACAGCGGAGGTGGACGGTCTGGGGGATGCCTCGGTTCTGGCGCTGTCGGATCGGATTGCCGGCGTCGCGCGGGATGGCCGACCGAAAGGGTTGCTCAGCATAACGGTGCAACGGACCGACGGGCGCTTGGTTACGGTCGAAGCCACCGATCCCATCGCGTCGCCAGGTGAGCCGCTTACCACTGCCCAACTCGAGGCTAAGTTCCGCGTGCGCGCGCAATGTGGTGCAGCCGCTGTCAGATGCGAGTTAGACGGCTACTGGCGACGATTAGGCGATTGGAAACGCTTTCGGATGCGCGGGAGCTGATGACGCCATTCGCCGGGTGATGAAGCGATATTGCAGTGGCACTTCACTGCTTTGCACGCGTCTGCGCCGCCAGTTTGGGAAATTTTGACCTCCATCTACTCGCTCTCCATCGTCCTGATGGCCGCTAGCGGCACTGGGCTGTCAATACCCTCTCTTGGAAAATGTCGGAACGGAGCGGCCAAATATGTCCGTATTCGCGGGGCGAATTACCTTCTCCAGGTCAATTGAAGAAGAAACGCGCAGGCCGGAAATGGGCAAGCTCGGCCCTTTGCCGTCCACGTGCGATCTCGTCAGCCACGACCGCGCCAAGGAACGGCGACATAGTCACGCCGCTATGGGTGACGGCGATATAGTAGCCGGAAGTCCGCGGCATCGGTCCGATGGCAGACAGTTGGTCGCCGGGGATCGGCCGGATGGCGATGCGCACCGCCTCCGGTTCGACCTCGCCGATTGAAGGCAGCAGCTGTCGGGCGCGCCGCACCAGATTGCGCGCCTCTGGCATCAACGGGCGTGGCGGAGCCATGCGGCGGACAGCATGGCATGCGCGTAGACCACCGGATCGAGCCAACCCTCTTCCGGGAAGAACGCCACCGGGGCATCGCCGATTGTCGCCGGATCAATGTCGGGCTCCAATTCCCGCACCTGGCGCCGCGTGACACTCCGCGGCATAGCCCCAGGACTGCAGCTGCTCGATGTTTTCACGTTGCGCCGCGCGATCGGATTCGGCTTCCCATTCCAGACTGCCGCCGCCGTGCCACCATGGCATGGCGTCGAACTCGTCGGCCAGCGCGGCATGCGCCTTCATGCCGGCGACATTCAGATCGTGATAGGGTTTCGGCGGCTTTTTGTGCGCGTTGGTCCAGGCGAAGCTAATGCCGGAGGTGCCGCCGCCGATGCGCGTCGCTTCCAGCACCGTAACAGCCGCGCCGGCCTGGGCGAGCCGATATGCCACAGAGGCGCCCATCACGCCGGCGCCGATCACTATGGTCTCGATCATCTATGTCTCCTTTGGCTCAAAATGGATTATGCCCTCGATCTGCTCGCCGTCACGCCCACCCCGTAGACAGACCGACACCACCCGTTGCAAATGATATCAATGGTTTGCAATCATAGAAGGCAAAGTTCGACCTAAACGAGGCACTTCGCGCACCTGGCGCATCGTTGTCCTCTCTGCTGGCATCCGCTCCCCCGTGCAAAAGCCAAAGGAGCGGACCCTAGTCGGGCCAGCAGAGGCGCTGCCTACCTAGGCGACATCACTCCGGAATGGCGGGCGAAATCATCCTGGAACGCCGAGCGAGATCAAATCGGAATGCCGAGCGAGATCATCGCGGATTCGCGAGCGACTTCCCCCGGAATCCGCATGCCCCCATAAACGTCACTGCGTGCTTGGAGGCGGAGCTTTGGGGTCGCGGAAAGCTCAGTTTGATCGCAAGGGCAGTATCGTGATTGACGATGATGATGTCGGCCTGGTTGAGGTTGTAGAGGCGAGCGGTGGCGGCGCGGTTGACGATCTCCGCGTCGCGGGCACGGCGGTAGGCCTCAGCATCATCAAACATAATGTCGATGGTCAGCCAGAACGGGCCGGCGTTCTTTGACCGCACCAGTTTGGCAAGGTCACCGAGCGTAGCCATTATCAGAGCTCCTCGTATTCGGTGCGGAACAGGGCCGTCGGGCTATCCGGCACCAGTAGGTGGTTCAGGTGGAACTCGTAGACCCGGCCTCGGTCGATCTCGGGCGGTGAGTAGGGGAACGCGACGCCCGAGATCAACCCGTGCCATTTGAGGATCGGGTTGTGCACCGCGAGGTGTGAGAGGCTCGTCGCGATCGTGCGAGACAGGTCCTGCAACTCGCTGATCACGTCCCATAGAATGAAGGCCTCGTAGCCCCCGACACCGCCGGCGATGTGGCGTTGCGGCTCCAGCGCGACCATGACGCCGTCGCGGCCGTAGACGCGGTGACGATTTCGTACGCGCGTTCGCCGACCGTGTTGCCGATGCGCGTCCTGATGCTGTCGTCGAGTTGCCCGAGCCAGCTGTCGATCTGCGCCAGTATGATCAGAGGGATGCCGGGCTTGCCTGGCGCGCGTCATCATGATCTCGGTGTCGCGCTTGACCGCTGCGGCGGAGAACATGCAGGTCCCGGTGGCAAGCGGACCGGGGCCGGGGTCAGTGCTGCCGGCGTCGCAACCAAATATCCGGGCGCCAAGCGAAATCGCCTCGTCGAGCGTCTTGGCGCGAAATCCCGTCGCCGAGACCAGCGGAAACGATGCCATCGCTACGCTCCTCGATCGCTGTTGCGAGCGGAGGATTTCGCTTGCCTCCTAGTTGCGAAACCTCGGGCATAGCCGGCTGTCTCTGGGCGAGGCATCGGTTCACAATATGGTCGACCCCTCCCCAACGGCCGCGAGCGAGACTTGCCCAGCCGCGTGCTGCTGGGCGCGACACCTACGAAACCGAAGCGCCGCGCCGACGACCACGGTGCGTGAGGAGGCGAGCGATGCCGCTTAGAGCCATCATACATTCAATGATCCTACAGACGGCGGGAGCGCTGACGCTGTCGGCCTTGCTGATGTTCCTGCCGGCCGGGACGTTCGCGTGGCCGCAAGGGTGGCTATTCCTGGCGCTGTTCTTCGGGTTGAGCCAGGCGATGGGGCTGTGGCTGCTGCGGACGGATCCGGCGCTGTTGGCGGCGCGGATGAGGTCGCCGCTATCGGGCGACCAAGCGCCACGGGACCGGGCGGTGATTGTGGCGATCCTTGCCTGCTTCGTGGCGTGGCTGGTTTTCATGGCTCTGGATGCCAAGCGGTTCGGCTGGTCGCACGCGCCGGTCTGGGCGCAGCTGATGGGCGCGGTGCTGATCGTCGCGGCCTTCTGGGGATGGATGGAGGTGCTGCGGGCGAACAGCTTTGCCGCCACGACAATTCAGCTCCAAGCCGAGCGGGGCCAGACGGTGATCAGCAGCGGACCGTACGCGCTGGTACGGCACCCGATGTATGCCTTCGCCCTGTTCCTGATGGTCGGCGCGCCGCTGATGCTGGGATCGCTGTGGGGGTTGGCGTGGCTCGGCCTGTTCCTTCCCCTGCTAGCCGCCCGGGTGCTGGGCGAGGAGGCGATGCTGACGGCGGGGCTGGAGGGCTACGCCGACTACGCGCGCCGGGTGCGCTTCCGGCTGGTCCCGGGCATCTGGTGACCCGGCCTGCGGTGGCGGCGGCTCTCGCTCATAGGTTTACGGCTTCTCCGCGTGGACCACTCACTCGATGGCCATAATTGCCAGGGTCCGCCCCGTCGGCGCGGCGTAGCGCCGGGTCAGGTCGTCGTACAACCGAGATCCTCCACCAGGCTCCAGCCGTATGCCCTCAGCCAATCGGCAACCCGTCCGGCGCTAGTTCAAATCACCAGACGCCGGGCGGACGTAGCGGTTGTAGAGGCGCGCCTGGCCCGCGAGGTCGCTGCCGTCAACGACGTCCTGGCGCCACCCTCCTTGATCCGATCGGGTGACGTCGGTCAATGGCCGTTGGGGGGCATCTTTACACGCTCAGTCACCACCGCGCAACGGCTCAATTGCGCCGGAACCGGACGGTCGCCGACCTCCTCGTGCGGTCCCGGTTCGACCCTCAGAGACGTTGGGCGCACCCGGCTGCGGGCCTGGGGCCGTCGCCACCTCACCCCCGTCCTCGCGACCTCGGCCGTGAGCCCGAACGCTTTCGACAGCTGCCCTGCGAACGCGATGGTCGTCAGGTCCTCCAGGTGCGGCCCGATGAATTGAACGCCGATCGGCAGGCCAGCGCGGGTGCGGCCAATTGGGGCGGCGGTGGCCGGCAGGTGCGGGACGCAGGCGATCAGCGGCCAGGCGTGCTGCGGGGCGTAAGGCCTTTCGACGTCGTCGATCAGGAGGGTCCGGTTCAGGCCCGGCCACGGGTCCGGCTCGGGGAAGTGGGGAAAGGCCGGCGTGGCGTAGCAGGGCGCGATGACCAGGTCGAAGGCCTCGAAGAAGGCGTCCCACCGCCGCCGCAGAGCCTCCTTCGCCGTGATCGCGTCGTAGTGGTCCTTGGCCGTCGGCGTAGGCGGCGACACGCCCGCGCCGGGCCTGAGGGCCTTGCCGATCCGCGTGAAGGTCTCCGCCACGGTATGGGTCTCCGCCAGGGAAGGCAGAAGCTCGCTATCGCACGACACCTTGGTCCCTTCCCGTTCCAGCCCCGTCGCCAAGTCGTCGATCGAGGTGAGGATCTCGCCGTCGACCGCCGCCGTCGGGTGCCGGGTCAGGATGAACACGCGATAATCGGCCAGCCGATCGTGCCTCGGCGACGGCAGGGCCAGCCGCCAAGCTTTGGCGGCCTGTCCTTCCGGTCCGGCCAGTACGCCGAGGGCCAGCGCCAGGTCGCCCGCCGTGCGCGCCATCGGCCCCGCCGCCGCCCAACCGTAATCTGCCACGATCCCGCCGCCCGGCGGCCCATGCCCTTCAAGCGAGATGACGCCGACCGAGCTGCGGTGCCCGAAGACGCCGCAAAAGGCCGCCGGTACGCGGATGGAGCCGCCCGCGTCGCCCCCGAGTTCAAGCGGGACCATGCCCGCCGCCAGCGCCGCCGCCGACCCGCCGGAGGAGCCGCCGGGCGACCGCGTCAGGTCGTGCGGATTGTTGGTTCGGCCATAGATCGGGTTGTCGGTCTGATAGTCCGCGAGGCCCGCCGGCACATTGGTCTTGCCGAGGATCACGGCGCCAGCCGCCGTCAGCCGCCGAACCGCCGCCGCATCCTGCGTGGGCCGATAGTCCCTGGCGAACTTGAGTCCGAAAGTAGTCGGCAGCCTGGCGGGATTGAAGCACTCCTTCACCGTCATGGGCACGCCGGCCAGCGGCAGGTCTGCGCCCGCCGCCATCGCTCGGTCGACCTGCCGAGCCTCATCGCACGCTCGGTCAAAATCCCGCACCACCACCGCATTAATCAGCTCGTCCAGAGCCTCGATCCGCGCGATCGCCGCCTCGGTCAACTCCAGCGCGCTAACGGTCCTCGCCCGCACCGCTGCCGCGAGCTCGCCTGCGCTCGCCAAGGCCAGCTCGACGTTCGATTTCTGCATTCCGTCCTCCGCTGCTGAGGGCTCCACAGGGTGCGCATAACAACGCCGCCGGCAATTCTTGAACTGAACTCTTTCGACCCGATGTCTTATCCAGCTGGGCTGAGCGGATGATGCCACGCCGTCGACGTCCGTTTCCCACCCGACCCGGCCAATTCCCGAGCGACATCTTAATGATCGCATAGGGTAACTGCTGTCCTTCGCAACGGTAGCGTATTGGCGGGTCTATCGCGTCAGCTTCGGGCGCCCGCAGTGAGGGGCCAGCCGATCCAGTTGCACAGGGCCTCGCCCATGACCAAGTCGAGGTCGCGGCCCTTCAGCCACGGCAGTTCCTCGGTGAACAAGGTCACGCATTGCCGCCAGGAGCAAGGCATCCGGGTGATGTCCGTGCCCCAGAACATCCGCACGGGACCGAACGCGTCGAAACATCGATGCAGGTGCGGATGCAGGCTGCGGAAAGGATACTCGTCCTCGGCGTAGCCGGCCTGCCCGGTCGCCTTGACCGCCACGTTCGGGTATTTGGCCAGAGCCAGCAATTCCGGCTGGAACCGATAGGCCGCCTCGCCCTTGCTGGCGCGCGGCACGCCCATGTGATCGACGATCAGCTTCAAGCCGGGGTGGCGCTCGGCAATCTTGCCGAGGGTCGGCAGGAACATCGCCGCACCGAGCGACACCGGTATTTGGGCGCGCTCGGCCGCGGGCCACAGCCAGTCGAGCGTGCCGTCGGTGAACCAGGATTGCGGGTGCCGCTCGTTGGTATAGAAGCGCAGGCCGAGCATGCCCGTGCGCTCCTTCCACTGCGCGACGAGGTCTCGGCCGTTCGGGTCGTCGAGATAGAACCAGCCCATGATCGCGAAGCGGTCGGGGTATTTGCGCACCGCTTCAACCGCCAGCTCGTTCGAGTCCGGGTCCCACAGCACCGGGTGAATCAATGCCCGGTCGACGCCGGCGGCATCCATGCCGGCGATCGCCTCTTCGGCCGAATAGGGCTCCTGACGATGGTGCGGTGACGGCGTGCCCTTTTCCCAGAGATGAATCTGTGCGTCGACGATCAACATTGGTCCGTTCCTTCTGCGTGAATAGTCAAGGTGCCGGCAACCCGCATCCCTGATACAGGCTGCCCGTAATTCTTGCTACTGCGGACTGTCGGAAAGCTGACCCCGGCCACACGCCTCGTGACCTGCTGACCGACGAAAGGACGACGCTGATGTTCAGGCTCTACTACGCTCCAGGCACCTGCGCGCTGGCGACGCACATCGCGCTCGAAGAGGCCGGCGCACCCTATGAGGCGGTGCCGGTCGATTTCGGTTCGCAGGCCCAGAGAAGCCCCGAATACCTCGCGATAAACCCGAAAGGGCGGGTTCCCGTGCTGGTGACCGAAAATGGCACGCTCACCGAAACTCCTGGATTGCTGTTCTTCGTGGCGCAGCGTTTTCCGAAGGCAGAACTCGCGCCGCTCTCGGATCCGTTCGCCCTGGCGCAGGTGCAGGAGTTCAACAGCTATCTCTGCTCGACCGTGCACGTCGCGCATGCGCATGGCAGGCGGGGCGCGCGGTGGGCGGACGATGCCGCGGCGATCGATGCGATGAAGCGCAAGGAGCCCGCAACGATGACGGAATGCTTCGAGCTGATCGAGCGCAAATTGCTTAAGGGTCCGTGGGTCATGGGCGAATAGTACACGATCTGCGACCCGTACCTGTTCACGATCGGGACCTGGATCGAAGGCGACGGGGTCGACACGAGCAAATTGCCGCGCGTCATGAAGCACCGCAAAGGCATGCTGGCGCGCCCCGCGGTGCAAAGAGCCGTGGCCGTTGAAGGAACTCAAATCTCATAGATTGGGGCTGTATACCGTTTTCGCGCCAGACTCTTGGCGGCTGTCGCGTCCGAAAGGAGCGGCAACCGCTACCGCGATCTACGCGAGACGGTAGACGCGCTTTGCCGTGCCGCTGAACAGCTTGGCCTTTTCGTCGGCCGAGTAGCCGGCAGCCAGCCATTTGAAGGCGTTCCACAGGACGGCGTAGCTCGAACTGACGCCGTCCGGCGGGAAGTTGCTCTCGAACATGCCGCGGTCGGGCCCGAACGCCGCTATGCAGGTCTCGATATAGGGCTGGTAGGCGCGCGCCAACTCCTCCGAGGAAGGCGGCGTCTCGCGCGTGTGGAAGTCGAACATCCCGAACAGCATGCCGAGCCCGCCGAGCTTGACGACGACGTTCTGACACTTGCCGAGTTCAACGATGCCGGCCTTCCACGCCGCGAAAGTCTCCTGCTTCTTGTCCGCGTACGGGCCGATGCCGAGCGGTCCGCCGACATGGTTCAGGATGATCGTCGTTTGCGGGAAGGCGCGCGCCAGATCCGCCAGCTCCATCAGCTGAGGGTGGTACAGCCAAGCCTCGAAGGTCAGGTTGAGCGGCGCCAGCCGAGCGAACCCAGCCCGCCAGGTGGCATCCGCCGTCTGGCCCTTCGGCGAGTTGGTGCGGCCGCGTGAGAACGTTTCGCTCGGGTCCCACACCACCGAATGGCGAATCCCGCGGAAGCGGCCGTCACCGGCGGTGATTTCCGCCTCCAGCACGCGCGCCACGCCGTCGCCGAGACGCAAATCGGCGTGCCCGACAATGCCGGCACACAGCCGGCTCTTGCCGAACTGTCCGCTGGCGCTCATCGCCGATGTCCCGTTGACGAATTCGATTTCGCCGACCGGCTTCATTTCCGCCGGCCCATCGGAGCGGTACATCGAGCCGCATTCGACAAAGACACTTTGCGTGATGTTGTGACCGCTGCCGGTGTCGGCGAGCAGCTGGTCGAGCAGATACCGGTGCCCGTTACGGTCCCACAGATGATGGTGCGGATCGACGATCTCGAGCGCCGGCTCCAGGACTTCCTCTTTCCGCTGCGCCCACCATGCCGGATCGCCATAACGCGCTCGGGGCGGAGCGTTGCCGGGCACGGCCACCGAGCGTGCGGTGCCGGTTTGACCCTGTATAGGGGTCGGGCGAAGTACCGCACCACCAAGCACTCCCGCCGTTCCGACCAGCATCGTGCGTCGCAATACTGAACGAGGGCGAACCGTCTTCTCAGTCATCGCCTTTCCTCCAAGCTTTTTCTGAATCGAACCAGCCGGCGCTGCGGCTGATCAGGGCCACTCTACACGACCGGCATTGACTGGCATTCATTTTTGCCGCCGGGTGCACCCGTTCTCGAACAGCGGGCGATCGAGTGGCGCGAGCGACCAAGCCTAGTACGGGCGGCGGTCGAGTGGCGCGTGGGGCTGCTCCAGACCGTCCACTGGAATGTTACGGCCATTGATCCAGTCGGAGCGCGGCGAGGCGATGAACACGATCACATCCGCAACCTCTTCGGCGGTGCCGAGGCGGCCCATCGGAAAGCCATGGCGGACGTAATCATCGAAGTACCCAGGGTTGGCGAGGCGGTAGCGGTCCCAACCATTGCCCTCGACCAATATAGACCCCGGCGAGACGGTGTTGACCCGGATGCCGTATGGCACGAATTCCAGCGCCCACCGCTCGGTCTCGAAGATCAGCGCCGCTTTGGCCGCGCCGTATTGGCCCGACATCGCGAGCTGCGGCGACCAGCCGGAGATCGATGCGACGTTGATGACCGCAGCTCCTGCGCGTCCCTTCATGTACGGCAGGGTCAGGCGCATCATTCGCACGGTCTGGATCAGGTTCCGCTCCAGCGCACCGCGCCAGTCGTCATCGGTGCTGTCGACGATACGCGCCCCGCCGCCGCCACCGCCGACATTGTTGACCAAAATGTCGATACCGCCGTAGGCCGCGACGGTGGCCTCGATCAGCCGGTGGGCGTCATCGGGATTTCCGACATCGCAGGCGTGAGCCGCAACTTCAGCGCCGGTCGCACGCAAAGCCCCTTCCGCATCTCGCAGCTGCTCGGTCGAGCGTGCCGACAGCATTACCCGGCAGCCCTCGGTGGCAAATGCTTTGGCGGTCGCCAGCCCGATACCTCGGCTCGAACCGGTAACCAGGGCCGCCTTGCCGGTCAATTCGAGATCCACAGCGCTGTCTCCCTCCGCGCCTTACCCTAATACACGAGTTTTGCGTTCAGCGATCGAGGACTTCACCTGGTCGTAGTAGTTGGCGAGATAATACTCGGCAATATCGTCGGCGGTGGTGGCCCAGACACCCTCATGCCCGAGGATGTAGCTCAGCGCCTCGTCGAGGTGTCTGGCCGCATTCGGCCGGCCGATGTTGTGCGGGTGCAGCGACAGACACATGACGCGTCCATTCTCCGCACCCTCGCGGTAGAGCGTGTCAAATTGGTCTTTGATCATCTGCTGGAAGTAATCCGCCTCGCGGTTCCAGGCGAGTATGCCGGCGTCGTTGGTCTGGCCGGTATAGGGGACGAAAATGAATTTCTGGCCGCCGCGGACATTGATCGGCCAAGGCTGGTCGTCGATGATCCATGACGTGTGGTAGAGACAGCCCGCCTCGGCCATAAGATCGTCCGTCCGCACCGTGTAGCCCGCCCCGCCGCCGAGCCGCCCCTTCAAGCGCTTGCCGGTCATCTCTTTGAGATGGGTGATGAAGTCCTGCCAATAGGCCCGCTCCTGCTCCTCGGTCAGGTCGTAAATCGGCCGGCTATTGTAGAGGCCGTGGGCCATGTAGTCCCAATCGGCGGCGATCATCGCGTCCTTGATCTCGGGGAAGTGGTCGAGGATCTCGAGGTTCAGGCAGCAGCAGGCGCGCAGCTTGTGCTTGTTCAGCACGTCGAGCATGCGCCAGAAACCGACGCGGTTGCCGTAATCCATGCGGGAGTAGTGCGGGATGTCGGGCTGGGTCGGCCGGTTCTCCGGTAGGTACTCGAAGAACTCCATGTTAGGGGCGACCCAGAACGCGACGCGCGCATTGTTCGGCCATTTGATGATCGGACGATCATTGATCGGGGCATAGTCGAAGCGCCCGGGTGCGAGCGTCATTGGATCGTCTCCATTCGCCTGCAATTCAAATGAGGTCCAGCCGCTAGGCCGAAAGCGACTTGAACCAGTCGATAATCTGGCCGCCGGTGGCCTTCCACACGCCCTGGCGGCCGCAGATGTGACCCAGCACCTCGTCGAGATGCCGGATGCGCCAGGGCTGGCCCATGATCCACGGGTGAAGATGCAGCACCATCAGTCGCCCGGTGGCGGCACCGTCGGCATAGAGCCCGTCGAACCACTCGCGCCACAAGAGGTTGACTTCGTTGATCGTACGCCGGCCGTGCAGGTGGATGTAGTTGTCGTCGAGATAGGCGTTGACGCCGAGTGAGTAGAGATCGCCGGTCTTCGGCGTCATCCGGTAGGGTTGCTCGTCATTGCCCCAATCGCAGACGTAGCAAATGCCTTCGGCGGCGAGCAGGTTGGGGGTGTTCGGCGTCTCCTGGAAATCGGGGCCGGACCAGCCGACGGGACGCGTACCAGTCGCCCGCTCGACCGCCGCGATCGAGGCGCGGATATATTCGAGCTCATCGTCTTCGGACATGCCGATGTGGATGATGCGCCGGCGCGACAGCCCGTGCGCGATGAACTCGGCGCCGCGTCTCTGGCCTTCCTTGACGAGCGTTGGATAATGGTCGGCCACCGCCTTGTCGAGTGCCAGGGTCGGCTTGACGCCGTACTTGTCCAGGATGGCGAGGATACGAAAAATCCCGACCCTGTTGCCGTATTCATGGTTGCCGTAGCCGCCGATGTCGGGGAATTGCGGCTGGTTACCGGTCCACATCCCCTCGGGACCGCCCATCGGACTTACCGCCACCGGCGTCCCGGCCGGCACCTCCCAATCCCAATGCTCCAGGTTGACGATGACCGCCAGGGCGACGCGAGCGTTGTGCGGCCACCTGAGAATGGGGCGCGTTACAATGGGGGACCAGGGATAAAAGTCCTGGTCCATGCCGTAGGTTCGTTTCGCGGGCATCGCTTCCCTCCTCGCGACGGCAATTAGGCGTGTCAACGGACCTGATATGGTGGCTATCGGAACACAGGGGAGGACGACGGGATGGCGTACTACATACTCTTCGATCTACGCCCCCTGCACATGTTCTTTGAGCCGGCCGAGTGGAGGGAAAAAAGGCGCCGCGGTTCACGAGAATCGTCGACCCAGAGGTGATCGCACAACTAGAGGCAATCAAGGCCCGGGTGTATCCGAACCCCTAGCAGCTTCCAACGATTGCTCTGGTATCGCCTTGAAGCCGTTTCGCCGCCATGACAGGTTTCTGGCCGCACCCAGATTTAGAGGCGGCGCCGTCGATCTCGGACGGTGTTTTTAGCGCAACTGCCCGTTCAGTCTCCGTGTCCAATGGGGATGAATTCAAAATCTTCCGCCGGAACCTCGACGAAGAACGCCTTGTGCTCGCTCTGCGGCAGGGGCCAAAGGACTGGCGTGGGCTGCCGACTGGTGTACCAGTTCTTGCAGCCGCCGACCCAGACGGTGCCCGGAAAGGCGGCGCCGAGCCGAGTAAGGAACGTCTCGGTCGCGGCGAGGGTCGGGGCCACCGCGGCTCGGCGTGCGCGGGCCTCGGCAATCAGCCGCATAATGCAGGCGATCTCCTGATCGAGGCCCAGCGGCACCGGCACGTTGTTGACCGGTGCGAAAGGCCCGTAAAGCATGAATAGGTTGGGAAATCCCGGCACCGCGATGCCGCCATAGGAATAGATCTTCTCCTTCCACGCCTCGTCGATGGTCATGCCGTTGAGACCCGTCACCTTCATCGGGCGCATATAGGCATGCGCATCGAAGCCGGTGGCATAGACCAGCACGTCGAGTGCCACATGCGCCCCGTCGGCCATGACGACACCATCCGAGACAATCCGTGCGATCTCCCCTTTGACGATGTGCGCGTTCGGGAGCTGCACCGCCGCGTAATAGTTCTTGTCTGATTTTGGTATGCGGGTGCAGCCGAGATTGTAATCGGGGGTGAGCTTCTTCTTCAGCTCGGGGTCTTTGATGCACTCAAGATAGGACTCTGTACTCGCGCTCCATAGCTTCGCGCAGTGGGCCGGGTTCGAGTCGCCACCGGTCGGTTTCGTTGATCAGCTGCCACAACCGCTGCTGTTCGCGCTGATAGCCACCCGGCAGCCGCAGCTTCAAGCGCTCGCGCCAGGTCGAGTGCGGATTGTCACGGATGTGGACCCATTGCGCGCGGCGGATGAACTGGGTGACGTCGCAGCCGGCCCAGGCCAGCGCCTCGGTGATCTGCACCCCGCTGGCGCCGCTGCCGATGACCCCCCAGCGCTTGCCTTCATAGGGTACGCCGTGATCCCAGCGCGCCGAGTGAAAAGATGGGCCGGCGAAGCTCTCGCGTCCCGCAATATCAGGAAACAGGGGCTTGTGGAGAAAGCCGGTGGCGCAGACAAAAACATCGGCAATATCGGAGTTGCCTTTCGCCGTCTCGAGGTGCCAACGACCCTCGGTAAACCGCGCCGCGACAATCTCCTCGTTGAAGTGGATGTATCTGGTAAGACCGCGGTCGCGTGCGACCTTTTTGATATAGGCCCAGATCTCGGTCGCCGGCGCGTACTTGCGCGACCAGTCGTAGTTGGGCTGGAACGGGAACTCGTATTGACGCGACAAGACATCGACGAAGAGGCCGGGAAAGGTGTTGTCCCGCCACGTCCCGCCGACATCAGCGGCCTTTTCGTAGACGGTGAAATCGATCCGGGCGCGCTTCAGCGTCTCGGCCATGAATAGTCCCGACACGCCCGCCCCGGCGACGACAACCCGAAATGCTCGATGAGCCATTACGCCTCCAACCGGATCTGCGTCGGACGCAGTTTAGGCCGCTCGACGGAGTCTCGACAACCGACCGGCGCGTCGTCGTTCACCGTCAAGCGTAGCACCATACCGTCTCCGCAAGTCAGCGCGTGACCGCTAAGCCAGAGCGGCCTATGAGCTTGGTTGGTAAACCCATCGCGAGCAGGAGATTCTTTGTGAACACGGCGCAGATCGCGGCGAGCATCGAGTACGAAACCGCTCCACCCCCCGCCGGTCTTCCCGACGATATGCACCCCTTGCCGGGCGCTTTGCTACTGTTCCTGTCGATCAAGGCTGTTGACGGGTTCAAGGTTCAGGCCGCGCTCTGGCAACCGGAGAACAAGTCGCCGGCCGAGACGGCGATGATCGTGGAGGTCCACGGCAGCGGCGGCAATCTCGCCTCGCTCCCACTACGGGCGCTTGCTCGCGGCTTGTCGGCCAAGGGCTACGCGGCCCTAAGCATCAGCACGCGGCAGCACGACGAGCACGTCAACACCGACAATTTCTTCGACGTGCGTCGCGACATCGAGGCTGCCGTAGCAACTGTTAGGGCGCTCGGCTACCGGTCCATTGTGCTCCTCGGCCACAGCCTCGGGACCGTCCAGGTTCAATACTACGCCGCCATTGATTGGGACCCCACGATCAAGGCGGTGATCCTGACCGGTGCGTTCGGGAAGCTGCCGTGGAAGTCGCGGCACGTCCTGATCCAGGACGAGGATGATTACAAAGCGCTGGCGGAGGCCTCGCGCGGCGCTCTAAGAGCCGGCAAGGCTGCCGAAATCCTGCCGATCAAGATGCGCTGGCTTGGTGGCCTCGAAACGCCGGTGACAGCGCAGCATTTCCTGACTTATCGCGACGAGCAGGCGAGCGCGGCCGATGGCACCTTCTGGATCTCCCGCATTCCCCGTCCGATCCTGATCGTGCGCGACGAGGCCGATGGTCTTGTCCTGCCATTTGAGCCTTACATGCTGCTTAGCGCGGCGCATGCGGAAGGATCTCTCGTCCCGAGCATCAAGTATGTGCTGGTGCCGAACGGTCGACCGCCAAGCAGGGACGGCCACCTGTTCGCCGACAACACGGAGGCGCTGATCGACGCGGTGTCGGCTTGGCTCGCGGAGCAGCATTTGTGATACCGGAATGGCGCTGACCCGGAGGTGCGTGGGGAAAATTCCCGTTCGGTCAGGTCGAGCTGATGATGACAATTAAATTAGGCCCCGTTTCTTCCTTCTCTCCGAGTGCCCAGTTTGCTGCATCATGCGGAGGAGATCTCTGGCGTCGTACGCGGGGCGGCAAGACCCAGACGATCGGCTGAAAGGAGCGTCATATGGAGCTGCAGGGACAAGTTCGCGCCAAGCCTCCGCTGCCGGCCCATAAGGGCGCGTTCGGCCAGCCTGACGGCGCCGACGCCTACCGCGATCTCGGCTATGGCCGGTCGCGCGGCACGATGCCGATCCAGCTCGCCGGCAACGTCAAACACCGTGGTCTGTTCGAGGCCGGTTTCGGGCTTACCCTTGGTGAGATCGTTGACGACATCGGCGCCCGCACCGCAACCGGCCGGCCGGCCGGCCGGTGCGAGCGGTCCAGGTCGGCGGCCCACTTGGCGCCTATTTTCCGCGCGCACTATTCGACACGCCGCTCGATTATGAGGCCTTCACCGCAAAGAACGGGCTAATAGGCCATTGCGGGGTAGTCGTGTTTGACGACACCGTCGACATGGCGCGGCAGGCGCGTTTCGTGATCGAGTTCTGCTCGATCGAATCCTGCGGCAAATGCACCCCCTGTCGCATCGGCTCGGCCCGCGGCGTCGAGGTCATCGAACGTATCATCAAGGGCGAGCGGCGCAATGAAAATCCCGCGCTCCTGAGCGAGCTTTGCGAGACCATGCGCTTGGGTTAGCTCTGTGCGCGGCGGCTTTGTGCCGTTTCCGGTGACTAGCGCGCTGACCCATTTCCCCGAAGATTTCGGCGGCGCCCTGGTAGAGGCCGCTGCAGCCTAGGCGGCGTCCCATGCCCCTCGTCAGCGAGATCGACTACGGCACACCGGCCGCCAATCGGCAGAGGCGGTATCGCTCACGATTGACGGTTTCAGCGTGACGGTGCCGGAAGGCACCTCGATCATGCGTGCGGCGATGGAGCTCGGGATCAAGTTACCGAAGCTCTGCGCCTACGATATGGTCGAAGCGTTCGGTTCCTGCCGGATGTGTCTGGTTGAGATCGAGGGCCGCGCGGGCACGCCCGCATCCTGCACAATGCCGGTTGCCGCCGGCATGGTGGTAACTACTCAGAACCAGCGGCTTGCGCGGCTCCGGCGCAACGTCATGGAGGCTGTACGTTTCGGATCATCCGCTCGATTGCCTGACCTGCGCCGCCAACGGCAATTCCGAACTGCAGGACATGGCCGGTGCGGTCGGCTTGCGTGAGGTGCGTTACGGTTATGACGGCGCCAACCACCTGAAGGCCGAGAAGGATACGTCAAACCCCAATTTCACCTTCGACCCGAGCAAATGCATCGTCTGCTCGCGCCGCGTGCGGGCCTGCGAGGAAGTGCAGGGAACCTTCGCGCTGACGATCGACGGTCGTGGCTTCGCCTAGCATGTGCGGCGGGGATGGATCAGCCGTTTCTCGAATCCGAATGCGTCTCGTGCGGTGCGTGCGGTGCGTGCAGGCCTGCCCGACCGCGACCTTGATGGAAAAGTCGGTCATCGAGATCGGCCAAGCCGAGCATTCGGTCGTCACGACTTGCGCCTATTGCGGAGTTGGCTGCCGCTCATCTGCCGCTCCGTCCCGGGACGAATGTCGCCATTCTCAATGCCATGGCGCATGTCGTCGTGACCGAGAACCTCCTGGCCGAGAGTTTCGTGCGCGAGCGCTGCGACAGCGACGCCTTTGCCGACTGGGTCGAATTCATCAAGCAGCTGGAAAACAGTCCCGAGACCGTCGCCGGCTTCACTTGTGTTCCAGCCGCCGACATTCGTGCAGCGGCGCGGCTCCTCGCGACGGGCGGCAACGCCGCGATCTATTACGGGCTCGGCGTGACCGAGCACAGTCAGGGGACCACTGCGGTCATGGCAATGGCCAACCTGGCGATGGTGACCGGCAATATCGGCCGGCGCGGCGTCGGGATTAACCCGCTGCGCGGCCAAAACAACGTCTAGGTCTCGTGCGACATGGGCTCGTTTCCGCACGAGCTCGCCGGCTACCGCCATAGCTCCGACTGTACGGTGCGCTCTCTGTTCGAGCACGATTGGGAGGTGAAACTCGACCACGAGCCCGGCTTGCGCATCCCAAATATGCTCGATGCCGCGCTCGACGGGTTGTTCGGGGGCATCTACATCCAGGGCGAGGACCTTCTGCAATCCGATCCCGACACGCATCACGTCGCCGCTGGGCTCGCGGCGACGGAATGCGTCGTGGTGCAGGATTTGTTCCGCAACGAGACAGCCAATTACGCGCATGTTTTTCTGCCCGGCTCGATCCTCGAAAAGGACGGCACCTTTACCAATGCCGAACGCCGCATCGGCCGGGTGCGCAAGGTCATGCAGTCGCGCGCCGGCATGGCGGATTGGGAAATCACTCTCGCCATCGCAAAGGCGATTGGGCTGGAGATGGTCTACGGCCACCCCTCCGAGATCATGGGGGAGATCGCCCGGCTGACCTCGACCTTCACCGGCATCTCCTATGCAAAGCTCGATCGGCTCGGCTCGGTGCAGTGGCCGTGCAACGAGGCCGCGTCCGAAGGGACCCCGATCATGCACATCGGCGGCTTTGTGCGCGGCAAGGGCTACCTGCCGATCACCGAATATGTTCCGAGCCGACGAAAAGACCGGAACGCGCTTCCCACTGCTGCTGATGACCGGGTGCATCCTCAGTCAATACAATGTCGGCGCGCAGACCTGCCGTACCGAGAACGTCATCTGGCACGAGGAGGACCGGCTCGAAATTCACCCGCACGATGCCGAGCAGCGCAACATCCGGGAGGGCGATTGGGTCAGGCTAGTGTCTAATTGCGTTAATAGACGATATTAAGTAGGATGCCTCGGGTGAGCATACCAGCTGAGGTGTCCGATGGCACGAGTGGCGATTGCGCTGAGCTGCACAGCGGAGCAGAGAGCTGAGCTGATGGCGCTGGCGCGCAGTCGGACGGAGGAGGCGCGTCTGGTGGAACGGGCCAAGATCGTGTTGGCGTGCCTGGAGGGTAAGCGCAACGACGCGGTTGGTCGCGAACTTGGGGTGCGCCCGAATACGGTTGGTCAGTGGCGCAAGCGCTTTGCGGCGGCGGGACTGGCCGGGTTGCGCGATCGGGTGCGGCCGGGCAAGACCCCGAAATATGGCGCCGATCTGCGCCTGCGGGTTCTGCACCAACTGGAATTGCCGCCCCCCAAGGGATCGGCCAGCTGGGACGGCGCGTCGGTGGCGGCGGCCCTGGGCGTCTCGGACGATGCGATATGGCGCTTGTTGCGCAAGGAAGGGGTGCAACTGCGCCGCCGGCGCTCGTGGTGCGTCAGCACCGACCAACAATTTGCCGCCAAAGCCGCCGATATCATCGGGCTCTATCTGAACCCGCCGCAACATGCGCTGGTCTTGAGCGTCGACGAGAAGCCGACGATCCAGGCGCTGGAGCGGGCCCGGGGGTATGTGCTGACCAGCAGCGGCAAGGTTGTTCAAGGCCTCAAGAGCACCTACAAACGGCATGGCACGGTCAACTTGTTCGCGGCGCTCGAAGTCGCCACCGGCCTCATTCGCGGCAAGACCACCCAGACCAAGAAGCGCGTCGATTTCCAAGCATTTATGACCGAACTCGTCGCCGAGCACCCGCCCGATCGCGCGATCCATGTCATCCTCGACAACCTCTCCACCCACAAGAAGAACGATGCCTGGTTGGCGGCGCACCCCAACGTCACCTTCCACTTCACTCCGACCTCGGCCAGCTGGCTCAACCAAGTGGAGATCTGGTTTGGCATCTTCAGCCGAAAGGCCCTGGCCGGCGCCAGCTTTGCCGGCGTCGAGCAACTCGCTCAGGCGATCCGCGACTTCACCGAAGCCTACAACCGCAACGCCGCGCCCTTCCTCTGGCGCAAGCGCGAGGTCAAGGGTGCCCAGTTACGGTATACTATCGTTAACCTACGCAATTAGACACTAGCCAGCCGAGCCGGCGAGACCAGCCTGCGCGTGCGGCTCACCGACCGCGTCGCGCCCGGAGTCGTCTACACGACCTTCCATCAACCGAACACGCAGGCCAATGTCGTCACAACCGACTATTCGGACTGGGCAACAAATTACCCCGAATACAAGGTGACCGCGGTCCAGGTGATGTCGTCGAACAGGCCGACCGACTGGCAGCAGAGCTACCGCGACCTGGCCCGCCGAGCGCGCCACATCGAAACAATCGCAGCCGTCGAATGACTTCCGATCTGGCGCCCGTTCGCCACGTCAATCGGGCCGCTTTGCGGAACGGGAAGCTGAGCTTAGAGGTGAACGCGCCATCCCGGAGGAGACCGCGATTGCGTCGACCTACAACCGCATCGCCCACGCAATGATGATGGCGATGCCGGCGGACCTCGAGGATTTCGCGGTTGGTTTCACCCTCTGCGAAAGGGTCGTCGACAGCCCCGATGAAATCGAATCCCTCGAGATTGTACCGAGCGCCGACGGCGTCGAACTGCGAATGTGGATCATCGGGGCGCAAAGCGGGGTTTTCCACGAGCGGCGCCGCTACCTTGCGGGACCGACGGGATGCGGCTTGTGCGGTGTCGAAAGCCTCGCCGAGGCGATGCGCCCGCCACCTGTCGCGACGAGCAGCATGCGGTTCTCCGCCGACGCGATCCGAAGGCGATTGCCGCGCTCCCGGCAGCCCAAAACCTCAATCGCCAGACCCGGGCGATCCACGCCGCCGCCTATTGGGAGCCCGGCAGGGGATTGATAGCGCTGCGCGAGGATGTCGGCCGCCATAATGCCCTCGACAAGCTCTGCGGAGCGCTCGCCAGAGCAACGCTCTCGGCGGCCCGCGGCATCGTGTGGCTGACCAGCCGTGTTTCGGTCGAGATGGTGCAGAAAGCCGCCGTCCTGGGTGCGCCGCTCATCGTCGCTGTCTCGGCGCCAACCGCACTGGCCGTGCGCACCGCCGAAGCCGCCAAGATCACGCCGCGATCGCCCCGTAACGACGGGTTCGAGCTGTTCACGCATCCGCAGCGCGTCGACATGGCATTGTCCCAGCATCTCGCCTGACAAGCTCGTTTATATGGCCAACCAGATCGGCAAATTCTTCGCCCATCAGGACGAAGAAAAAGCCATTGCCGTTATCGCCGATCACCTGGAAAAATTTTGGGATCCGCGCATGCGAAAGGCCATCCTCGGCTATGTCGAGGAGGGCGGCATTGGGTTGGATCTGGCGGTTCTCAAAGCCATCGAGATGCTCAAGCCAAGAGTACGCTAGACGCTTCGATGCCCATGCCGGCCCTGCGCGTCTCGGGCGGCCGTTCCCCCTTGCACAAGGCAGGCGTGTATTATATCAAGAAACGTAATTATGAAATCTTTTATTCTGGGAATCACATAACCGAAAGCCGGTCATCGACTGATGGCGGTCAGGCGGCGAGCTGGCGGGCGGCGAAGTCCCAATTCACCAACTTGTCGAGCCAGGCGTTGACGTAATCCGGACGGCGGTTCTGGTAATCTAGATAATAGGCGTGCTCCCAGACGTCACAGGTCAACAGACACCTGATCCCGCGCGCCATCGGCGTGTCGGCGTTAGAGGTCTTCACGACCCTCAGTTTCTTGTCCGGGTCCTGCACGAGCCAGGCCCAGCCGCTGCCGAACTGGCTGTCTGCGGCGGTGGCGAATTCCTGGCGGAATTTCGGGTAATCGCCGAACGAGTTCTTGATGTGTTCGGCGATCGCGCCGGTCGGCGGCCCGCCGCCCTTCGGCCGCATGCTCTGCCAGTAGAAGGTATGGTTCCAATCCTGTGCGGCATTATTGAAGACGCTGACGCGGCCGGGATCGGCGGCAGTGGCCTTGACGATGTCATCGAGGGACTTCCCCGCCAGCTCGGTGCCCGCGACGGCCTTGTTCAGATTGTCGACATAGGCACGATGGTGCTTGCCGTAGTGAAAGCCGATCGTCCGGCTCGAAATCACCGGGGCGAGCGCATCCTCGGGATAAGGCAGGGGCGGCAGCGAAAAGGGGCCGCTCGCTTGCGAGAACGCGTGCCGGGTGCCACAAATCGAGCCCAGCGATCCGACGGCGAGCGCCGCGCCGAGCAGCCGGCGGCGCGTTATCGAAACCCGGGCCATGTCCCTGCTCCCTTCCCTAAGGCCGCCTCGGACCATAATGTTAAATCTTTGATACAGCATCATTTATCGGATCGTGTTCGATGATATTCACGATTGCTTCCCAGAGTTACGGGAGATGGCAGGGAATTGCGGGGCTTCTCGTCGCCGCAAAAGCCTCCCTGAAGGTGGCACGCAACGCCGTGTCGACCTCGGCCATTGTCGCGTCGACCCCGAGGGCGGCCAGCGATGTCACACCGTGCTCGGCGATGCCGCACGGGACGATGCCGCGGTAATGGTCGAGCTCGGGATCGACGTTGAGTGCCACGCCGTGATAGGTCACCCAGCGCCGGACCCGCACGCCAATCGCGGCGATCTTGTCCTCGCCGCCGCGCCTGGCAACCCAGATGCCGACCCGGCCCTCGCGGCGCTCGCCTCCGATGTCGAACCGCGCAAGGGTGAGGATCATCCACTCCTCGAGCCGGTGGACATGGCAGCGGACATCACGCCCGCGCCGGGCGAGATCGAGCATGACATAGGCGATGCGCTGCCCGGGCCCGTGATAGGTGTAGCGACCGCCGCGTCCGCTGCGATGCACCGGCAAATATTGCGGTTCGAGCAGGTCCTCCTGACGAGCGCTTGTCCCCGCAGTGTACAGCGGCGGATGCTCGAGCAGCCAGACGAGCTCTGGGGCGATGCCGGCGCGGATCGCTGCGACGCGGCTTTCCATCTCGTCGACCGCGGCCTCGTATTCGACGGGGTTCTCGCTGATCCGCCACTCGATCCTGCCCGGCTCCGTCCCCATCTCAAAGTCCATGCAGCTTGATATAGTGGGCCGGGTTTGTTAATCACGCCGGTCCTGTCGTGCGGTCGTGGCGGAATTGGTAGACGCGCAGCGTTGAGGTCGCTGTGGGGGAAACTCCGTGGAAGTTCGAGTCTTCTCGACCGCACCAGCTGCCGCATCTTGACCTATGCAGAACACGCGGCTCCCGACCCTCGACTTTGATCTCGGTTCCGAGATCGACATGCTGCGGGCGACGGTCCGCGGCTTTGCCGAAGCCCGCATAGCCCCGCTCGCCGCCGAGATCGACCAAACCGACCGCTTTCCGATCGAGCTGTGGCCGGAGATGGGTGGGCTGGGCCTGCACGGGATCACCGTCGAAGAGGAATATGGCGGCGCCGGTATGGGCTACCTCGCCCATTGCGTCGCGATGGAGGAGGTGAGCCGCGGCTCCGCTTCGGTGGGATTGTCCTACGGCGCCCACTCCAATCTCTGCGTCAACCAGATCCGGCGCAACGGCAGCGAAGCGCAAAAGCGCAAATATCTGCCGAAACTGATTTCGGGCGAGCATGTCGGCGCGCTGGCAATGAGCGAGCCGGACGCCGGCTCGGATGTTGTCTCTATGCGGCTGCGCGCCGACAAGAGAGGCGATCGTTACGTCCTCAACGGCAGCAAAATGTGGATCACCAACGGCCACTACGCCGACACGCTGGTGGTCTATGCCAAGACGCGCCCCGACGCCGGGCCGCGCGGCATCACCGCCTTCCTGATCGAAAAGGGGTTCAACGGATTCCGGCCGGCGCAGAAGCTCGACAAATTGGGCATGCGCGGGTCGCCGACCTCCGAGCTGGTCTTCGAGGATTGCGAGGTTCCGGGCGAAAATGTGCTGGGTGCCGTCGACGAAGGCGTTCACGTGCTGATGAGCGGTCTCGATTACGAGCGGTCGATCCTCGCCGCGGGTCCGCTCGGCATCATGCAAGCCTGCCTCGATGTGGTCATTCCCTATATCCACGACCGCAAGCAGTTCGGCCAGCCGATCGGCGAGTTCCAGCTGATCCAGGGCAAGGTCGCCGACATGTACACGACGATGAATGCCTGCAGATCCTACGTCTATGCGGTGGCGCGGGCCTGCGACCGCGGGCAGACCGCGCGCAAGGATGCGGCGGGCGCCATCCTCTACGCCGCCGAGAAGGCGACGGCGATCGCTCTCGACGCGGTACAGATCTTGGGCGGCAACGGCTACATCAACGACTTCCCGACGGGGCGGCTGCTGCGCGACGCCAAGCTCTACGAGATCGGCGCCGGCACCTCGGAGATCCGCCGCATGCTGATCGGCCGCGAAATCTTCTCTGAGACCGCTTGAGATGTTAGCCACCCTCATTACCCTGCGACCTCCCGTCTCACCGGCGGAGGCCGGTGCCTATTTCCGCCATGGGTCCCGGCCGTCGCCGGGAAGGCGAGTATCAGGTTGCTGAGATGCGACATCTGATCTCATCGGGCTCGTCGTTCGAGGCCGAAGCTGGCTACAGCCGCGCAGTCGTCGACGGCGACTGGGTATTCGTCGCCGGCACGACCGGCTTCGACTATGCGCAGATGACGATCGCAGAGGACCCGGCCGAGCAGGCGCGCCAAGCGTTCCGCACTATCGAAAAGGCATTGGCCGATGCGGGCGCTGCCCTCGCTGATGTCGTGCGGGTGCGCTACTACGTGCCTAACCTCGCCGACTGGCCTGCTATCGTGCCGGTGTTGGGCGAGACCTTCGGCGCGATCCGCCCAGCCGCGACGGCGCTCGTCTGCGGCCTCGTCGACCCGCGCATGAAGATCGAGGTCGAAGTGACGGCGCACCGCGGCAGTGCGAAATGAGGCTCACGGACGAGCAGCGCATGCTGCGCGATGTCGCCCGCGACTTTGCCCGGACGCGGCTGGCACCCTTTGCGGCGGAGCGGGACCGCGAGGAGCGTTTTCCGGCCGAAGCGGTCGCGGAGCTCGGCAAGCTCGGCTTTATGGGGATGCTGGTGCCCGAGCACTATGGCGGGGCCGGAGCCGACCACGTCGGCTACGCCCTAGTGATGGAGGAGATCGCCGCCGGCGAGGGCGCGGTCGCGACGATCCTTTCCGTGCAGAACTCGGTCGGCTGCATGCCGGTGCTGCAGTATGGGTCGGAGGAGCAGAAGCGGCGGTTTCTCACCCCGATGGCCAAGGGCGAAATGCTCGCCTGCTTCTGCCTGACCGAGCCGCAGGCCGGCTCGGATGCGGCGGCGATCAAGACACGGGCGCGGCGCCACGGCAATCGCTGGGTGCTGAACGGCACCAAACAGTTCATTTCTTCGGGCAAGAATGCCGACGTTGCGATTGTCTTCGCCGTCACTGACCCCGATGCCGGCAAGCGGGGCATAAGCGCCTTTCTCGTGCCGACCTACAGCCCTGGTTTTCGCGTCGCCCGGGTCGAGCACAAGCTCGGCCAGCGCGCCTCCGACACGGCACAGCTGGTTTTCGAGGAGGTCGAGTTGACCCCCGATCTGCTGCTCGGCGCCGATGGCGAAGGCTATAGGATCGCGCTCGCCAACCTCGAGGGCGGCCGCATCGGCATCGCCGCTCAGGCGGTCGGCATGGCGCGGGCCGCCTATGAGGCGGCACTCGCCTACGCTCGCGAGCGCGAAGCCTTCGGGCAGCCGATCATCGAGCATCAGGCGGTGGCGTTCCGTCTCGCCGATATGGCGACCCAGATCGCCGCGGCGCGCGGCCTTGTGCTCGACGCCGCAGCGCGGCGCGATGCCGGCGAGCCCTGCATCAAAGAGGCATCAATGGCCAAGCTCTTCGCCTCCGAGATGGCCGAGCGCGTTGCCTCGGACGCCATCCAGATCCATGGCGGCTACGGCTATGTCGCTGACTTTCCGGTCGAGCGCATCTACCGCGACGTCCGGGTCTGCCAGATCTACGAAGGCACCAGCGACATTCAGCGCCTCGTCATCGCCCGCGAGATTGCCAAGGACTGAGCGCTCAGGGCGACAGCCCGAGGACGCCGCGATAAACCGTGCTCAGCGGAGTGCTGAGCCCGACCGTTTCAAGTTCGAGTGGCGCGTTGGGAGCCGCGATCTCGATCGTCCGCCAAGCGTCACCTGCACGGCGATAAACCGTCGCGCCGATCCGCTCGGTCTCGATATAAAGAATTTCCCGCACGCTGGGGATGCGCTGATAGGCCGGTAGCTTGACGAACACATCGTCGCGATCGGTCGAGGGGGAGAGCACCTCGACAATGAGGAGGGGCTCTTCGGCAATCCCGCGGTAGCCGCGCGATGGCGGCTCGCAGGTCACCAAGATATCGGTCTCGAAGTGATCACGGCCCTTGACCCCCTGCGGCGCGATTCCGGCCTGGCTCCGGACCGAGCAACCAGACAGATGAGCTCGGACGGCGAGCCCAATCTCTAACGTTAGTGCTGCCGCGATAATCTGATGCGGGATCGCCGGCGGTGCCATCGCGACGATGACACCGTCGAACAGCTGGTAATGGCGCTGATCGTTCGGGCAAGAATCGAAGAATTCCTCGACCGTCAGAAGCTTGTAGGCAAGTTCCATGGGCTCAACTTAGCCTCTGCAAAGGCTCAATTCCAGATCGCGGCCGCTATTCATTCCGCGTCCTCCTCCGCTAGCACTTGGGCGAAGAGCGGGCGGTCGATATTGCCGCCGGAGAGGATCACGGCGACCCGCTTGCCGGCGAGCCGGCGGTGCTCCTGAAGGGCCGCCGCCAGGGGAGCCGCACCCGCACCTTCGGCGACATTGTGGGTATCGGCGAAGAGGATCCGCATCGCGCGCCGCATCTCTGCCTCCGAGACGGTGACAATGCGCGCCACACCGCGGCAGACGATGTCGAGCGCCTCCGGGTCGGGCACCCGCACGGCGAGCCCGCCGGCGAAAGTATCGACTGTATTGGTGGCAACCGGCCGGCCGGCGGCGAAGGACAGCGCATAGCTCGGGGCGCCCTCGGCCACGACCCCGACGATCTCGGCCCGCAGGCCCAGCGCGTCGCGCGCGGCGATCACCCCCGAGATGCCGCTGCCGAGCCCGATCGGGACAAAGACCACATCGAGATCGGGGACCGCCCGGAAGAGTTCGAGAGCGTAGCTCGCGACCCCGCGAACCAACAGCGGATGGTAGGAAGGGACAAAATGCAGCTGCTCTTGTCGGGCAAGCGCGCTCGCATGCTCGAAGGCCGCCTGAAAATCGTGCCCGGCCTCGACGAGCCGTGCGCCGAACCCCTCCATCGCGCGGTTCTTCTCGATGCTGTTGCCGTGCGGCGCCACGATTGTTGCTGCGATCCCCAGCCGTGTCGCGGCGAGTGCTATGCTCTGGCCGTGATTGCCGGTGGTCGCGGTCACCACCCCGCGCAGGTTCGGCTCCGAGTGCCGAACCGCGTCGAGATAGACAAGCCCGCCGCGGATCTTGAAGGCGCCGATCGGGGTGTGGTTCTCGTGCTTGACCCAGAGCTCGGCGCCGACCCGCCGCGACAGCAACGGCCAGCAATATTGCGGGGTCGGCGGCACCGACCGATGCACCAACGCCGCCGCTGCTTCCAATGCTTCGAGACCGATCGTCATCATCGCGCCGGCATTCGGCTGCGTTTCGCTAGTCGGGTCAAGCCGTGCGTACTCCCTTTCTCCACGTGCTGGGTTGACGGGATTCAATGGGAATCACGGGCTCTGCCGCTTGTGCGAGCTTTTCATGCAGCCGGGTGAGCCTGTAGCCGAGCGCAAGGTATGGACCCCAGGAGGACCGGCTCGCGGCGAATTCGGCAGGGCTGCTGTCGTGCCGCTCGCGCAGATAGGCGATAAGCCCGGAATCGACCGGAATGCGCGAGAAGTCGTGCAGCAGCAGCCGGCAATGCGCCGCCGCATAGGGACCGATGCCTTTGAGGCTGACGAGATAGTGGTGATCGAGACGTTCGGGCTGCCCGTCGCCCGCCGCGTCGACGGCACCGTCGGCGCGCAGGCGGCGGGTCGCCGAAATCACCGTTGCGGCGCGAAAGCCGAGCTTGGCCCGCTCTCGCAAGCGCTCTTCGCCGTAGGAGAGCAGCGCCTCGGGGCCAGGAAACGCGCCCTCGCCCGGCTCGGCGACGAGTGCCGCCGCCATACGGCAAGTCGACGACCAGCTGGTGTTGATGGTCAGGACGGTTTTGACGAAGTCCTCGTAGAAGGAAGAGCATCGGAGCAAGCGGCCGCCACCGAGCGCGATCAGCGCGGCCTCTTGGCGCAGTGCCGTCATCGCCGATGCCGGCTCCCAATCGGCGGAAAGCCAGCGGCATACCCGCTTTCGGATTTCGGGCAGGGCCGCGGCGTCAAAACCCTCCGAAAGCACAACCATCGAGGCGGGATCGCGCTGAGCTATCTCGATCCTTCCCAGCCGGTTGCCGATGAGCTCTTGCCGGCCGAGCCGGCCGGTCTCCGGATCCCAGCACCACGGGGCCAGATAAGCCCAACCGTGGCTGGCCACTGTCAGTCGGAGGTCTATCGGCCAGCGGAAGGGAAGGACGATCTCGCCGGCATTCACCGGCCGCACCGCACCAGCCGCGCCGCCGGATCACGCAGCATCGAGGGCCTGTGCAAGATCGGCGAGAATGTCGTCCTGATGCTCGATCCCGATCGACAGCCGAACGTAATTTTCGGTGACCCCGGTTTGCAGCTGCTCCTCGGGCGACAACTGCGAATGGGTCGTCGACGCCGGATGGATCGCCAGGCTGCGCGCGTCGCCGATATTGGCGACGTGGTAGAACATCTGCAACGCGTCGACAAAGCGCGCTCCGGCCTCGCGCCCGCCCTGCAGCTCGAAGCCGACGAGCCCGCCATAGCCGCCCTTCATATAGGCATCGGCGCGGCGTTTGGCCTCGCCGCTCATCAGGCTGGGATGGATGACGCGGGTGACCTTTGGGTGCTCGGCGAGGAATTTGGTGACGGCCATCGCGTTGGCGCAATGGGCACGCATGCGCAACGGCAACGTCTCGAGCCCTTGGACGAAGAGGAAGGCGTTGAACGGGCTCATCGGCGCCCCGAGGTCGCGGAGCAGGGTCACCCGCATCTTGAGGATGTAGGCGATCGGGCCCAGGGGTTTGACCGCCTGCGTCCAGACCGCACCGTGATAACTCGGATCCGGCTGGTTCAAGAGCGGAAAGCGGTCGGCGTGCTTTTCCCAATCGAAGTTCCCGCCGTCGACGACGATGCCGCCGATCGAGGTGCCGTGACCACCGATGTACTTTGTCGTCGAGTGCATGACTATGGCCGCGCCGTGCTCGATCGGCCGGCACAGCACCGGGGCCGCGGTGTTGTCGACGATCAGCGGAACGCCGAGCTCACGGCCGATCCGTGCCACCTCGCCGATCGGGAAGACCTCGAGCTTCGGGTTGGGCAGGGTCTCGGCGTAATAGCAGCGCGTCCGGGCATCGGTCGCGCGCCGGAAGCCCTCGGGATCGGCCGGGTCGACAAAGCGAACCTCCATCCCCATGGTCTTCATCATTGTGTTCAGAAACAGGTTCCACGTGCCACCGTAGAGGTCGGTCGAGCTGACGAAATTGTCGCCCGCCTGGCAGATGTTCTGGACCGCGAACAGCGAGGCCGCCTGACCCGAAGCCAATGCCAATGCTGCGACCCCGCCTTCGAGTGCCGCGACCCGCTCCTCGAGCACGGCGTTGGTCGGGTTCATGATCCGCGAATAGATGTTGCCCAGTTCGGCCAGCCCGAAGAGGTTGGCGGCATGCTGGGTGTCACGGAACTGATAGCTCGTCGTCTGGTAGATCGGCACCGCGACGGCGGTCGTCGTCGGGTCGCTCCGGTACCCCGCATGGAGCACGAGCGTTTCCGGATGCTGGCTCTTGGTCGGCATTTAGGTCTCCGTCGGGCAGGGACGCTGAGCCGGCACTCTGCCACGAGCGCGGCTTCGTGGGTAAGCCGGTTTCGCACCAAAGCTGCCGATTTGGCGTTTGCCTGAATATGACCGACGAGCCCTCAACCTCCCGTCCCGACATCGGAAGCCGGTTGATCCCGGCAGAGCCGACGATTCCGGGTCTGCGTGCAGCCGCCGAGGCATGTACCGCCTGCTCGCTCTATAAGAACGCCACTCAAACCGTGTTCGGCGAGGGCCCCAAGGGTTCGCTCCTGATGCTGGTCGGCGAGCAGCCCGGCGACGCGGAAGACCTTACTGGGAGGCCCTTTGTCGGGCCCGCCGGCAAATTGCTCGATCGCTGCCTCGCCGAGGCGGGAATCGATCGGGCGCGGATCTATGTCACCAACGCCGTCAAACATTTCAAATGGGTGCCGCGCGGTCCGCGGCGCATCCACAGCAAGCCCGGCGCGATCGAGATCGAAGCCTGCTTTCCCTGGCTGGAGGCGGAGATCGCGGCGGTGAAACCGCGAATTGTCGTCGCTCTGGGCGCAACCGCGGCGCGGGCACTGTTCGGAAGGGCAGTTCGGGTTACTCGCGATCGCGGCAGGCCGGTGCCGTCGACACTGGCGCCCTATGCATTCGTCACGATCCATCCCTCGGCGCTGCTGCGCGCTCCGGACGACGCGACCCGTCGTCACGAAATATCGCGATTTGTCGAGGATCTGCGAAAAGCTGCGTCGTTTTCGACATCGTTGGAGGAGTCTCGATGAAAACGACGACTCGCACCTGGGTGGCGTTGGGCGCCGGCGCAGGCGCCGTGTTTGCCGTCGTCGCAGTGGTGGCCGAGCTTTGGAGCGGCATCGGCGATACGGAGATCAGCCTCGCCGGCGCGCTCGCGATGATTTGCGGGGTCGTCGTCGCGCTCGCTCTAGGAATCGGACTGATGTCGCTCGTGTTCCTCAGCAGTCGGCGCGGTTACGACGAGGCCGCCAAGAGGGATCATTAAAAAGATTCCGCGCGGGAGTTCGGCGCAAAAAAATTAACCATACCAAACGATTATCGTTCAACCTACGCGTAATGTAGCTCAGCTCGTTGCCTGTAATGCGTGGCGATTTGCGAAGGGCCCTTGCGCCAAGGGCGAACCCGTTGCAACCTTGCGGCGTGCTGTCCTGAAGAGGAAAGTTGCGTTGAACAGGTCATCTACTCAGACGGAAGAGCCGAAGCCGGTTCCGAAATATGGGCGGGGCACCGGTGTCCCGAACCCGATCGATGTGCATGTCGGCGGTCGGATCCGGATGCGCCGGCTGTTGCTGGGCATGAACCAGGAAACTCTCGCCAACGCGCTGGGCCTCACCTTCCAGCAGGTTCAGAAATACGAAGGCGGGGCCAATCGGGTCAGTGCGTCCCGGCTGTCGGCAATGGCCGAGATCCTCGGCGTGCCGATCTCGTATTTCTTTGGCGATCTGCAGGCGGATGATGCCGATGTCAGCGCCGAGGACAGGCAATGGCGCGAGCAGTTGCAGCGGCCCGAGACGATCGAGCTGATCCGGCTCTATTACGCGATCGGCGATCAGAAGATCCGGCGCCAATTCCTGGAGATGGCGAAGACGGTAGCCGAGTCCTTTGAGGCCAGAGCGGACTAGGTGCCCCGGGGATGCGCGGCTACCAGCCGAGAGCGTAGGCCGCGCGACGGGGATCCGCCCCGGCTTCCAAGACACCGCGGCGACGGTCGGCGAGAATCGCGCAGACCGCACCCGCGGTCCAGATCCAGTCGGGCCAACGATGGATCTGATGCCCGCGCCGTTCCAGTTCGGCGGTGACCGGCTCCGGAATGCGGCCCTCCACGGCGAGCCGTCCGGGATAATAGTCGAACGGCGCAAAGGACGACGGGAAGCTATAGGTCGCAAAGCGCGGCGCTTCGATCGCCGATTGGGTGTCCTGTCCGAAGACGAACAGGTTCAGCAGCACTTGCAGCATCGCCTGGGTTTGAACGTCGCCGCCCGGCGTGCCGAACGGCAGAAACTGATCGCGACCCCTGATCGCCAATGCCGGGTTCGGGGTCAGGCGGGGTCGCTTGCCGGGTGCCACCCCGGCGGGATGGCGCGGGTCGGGACGGGATTGCGAACCGCGGTTCGAGGGTATGAGCCCGGTCCCGGGGACCACCGGGGAGCCATAGGACCCGTCGCTCGGCGTCGCCGAAAACAAATTGCCGTGGCGGTCGGCGACGCAGACATAGGAGGTGTCGGGCTCCGGGTTCGGCTCGCCGAAGGCGGCATGTAGACTGCGGGCTTCACGAGGAGTCAGCCTGTCGAGCAGCCGGGGCTCGCCCTGATGCCCAATCTCGCCCGGTGACGGCATCTCGGGCCAGGCCTTGTCGGGACGGATCAGCTTTCGCCGCTCGGCTGCATATTCCGCCGAGATCAGGGTCGCGAGCGGCACCTCGACCTTGGCCGGGTCGCCGTAATAAGCCTCGCGGTCGGCGAAGGCGAGCTTGAGCGCCTCGGTCACATGATGGATGTAATCCGAAGAGTTCTGACCGAGCCCGCGCAGGTCGGTCCCCTCGAGCAGTGCCAGGGTCTGCAGCAGCACCGGGCCCTGGCACCAGGCACCGCAGGTGAAGACCTCCAGATCGCCGAAGCGGCGCCTCTCCGGCGGACCGACCGGCGAGCGGTACGCGGCGAGGTCTTCCGCCGACAGCAGCCCGCCCTCCTGTTTCATGAAGGCGACGATCTTGCGGGCGATGTCGCCACGGTAGAAGGCGTCGCGCGCGGCTTCGAGTCCGGCTTCCCGACCGCGGGAGGCGGCGGCACCCTCTTCGTCGGACATGTATTGCAGAGACGCTGCAAGATCAGTCTGGCGGAACACCTCGCCGGTCTCCGGCAGCCGGCCGTTCGGCAGAAAGATCGCCGCGGTCGACGGCCAGGCGCGATGGTCCGCCTCGTGCCGCTTCAGGCTCTCCGCCATCAGCGGATACATCGGGAAGCCGTCGCGGGCTAATCGGATCGCGGCCGAGGCGACCTCGCCAAAGCTCATCGTGCCGTAGCGCCGCAATGCCGTGATCCAGGCGTCGGGGGCAGCCGGAACCACCGTGCGCAGCACCCCTTTGGGGATTTTGCCGCCGTGCTCGCGCAGAAAGAACTCGGGGTCGAGCGCATTTGGCCAAGGACCGAGCCCGGCGATCGTCACCACCTCCTCCTTGTCGGCGAGGTAGATCATGATGGGTGCGACGCCGGCGACATCGACGAGATCGCTCTGCAGTACCCCGAGCGCGATCCCTGCCGCACAGCCCGCATCGATCGCGTTGCCGCCGGCCTGCAGAATGTCGAAGCCGGCAGTGGCCGCGAGATAGTGGCCTGCCGAGATCGCGTGCTTCGTCACGGCAATGGTCGGCCGATGCGAGGATGCCTGGGTCATAACGGTCCCTTTGCCCGATGCTCCTGATGCACCACAGTAGCGCTTGACCGGCGGACGGTAGAAGGGCGTTGTAGGTCGAGGCGGAGGGATACGGCATGAGCGAGTTCGATCTGGTGATCCGCAACGGCACGGTAGCAACCGCGGCCGATACCGCGTCGTGCGATATCGGTATCAAGGACGGGGTCATCACGACCCTCGGCAAGAACCTCGCGCCGGGGGAGCAGGAGATCGATGCGAGCGGCCGGCTGGTCCTGCCCGGCGGTATCGACAGCCATTGCCATATCGAGCAGCGCTCATCGGCCGGGGTCGTCTGCGCCGACGATTTCTACAGCGCGACGGTGTCGGCGGCGTTCGGCGGGACCACCACGGTGATCCCGTTCGCCGCCCAGCATCGCGGCCAGTCGCTGCGCCAGGTGGTCGAGGAGTACCATGAGGCCGCCCGCCCGAAAGCGATCATCGACTATGCCTTTCATTTGATCATCTCGGACCCGTCCGAGCAGGTCATGGGCCAGGAACTCCCGGCGCTGATCCGCGACGGCTACACCTCGTTCAAGGTCTATATGACCTATGACATGCTGGCCCTCGACGACCGGCAGATGCTCGACATCCTGGCCTTGGCGCGGCGCGAGGGCGCCTTCGTCATGGTCCATGCCGAGAACCATGAGATGATCAAGTGGTTGACCGGGCGCCTGCTGGAGCGCGGCCTCGGGGCGCCGCGCTACCACGCGGTGAGTCACGCCCGGCTCGCTGAGGGCGAGGCGACGAACCGTGCGGTGGCTCTGTCGCAATTGCTCGACGTGCCGATCCTCCTGGTCCATGTCTCCGCCGGCGAGGCGATCGAGGTGATCCGCAACGCCCAGACCAAGGGCCTCAAAATCTATGGCGAGACCTGCCCGCAATATCTGTTTCTGACCGCCGACGACCTCGCCCGGCCCGGTGTGGAAGGCGCCAAATTCTGCTGCAGCCCGCCGCCGCGGGACGTGACAGCGCAACGGGCAGTATGGACCGGGCTGCAGAATGGCACCTTCCAGGTCTTCTCCTCCGACCACGCCCCTTACCGCTTCGATGCTTCCGGCAAATTGCCGCATGGTGAGCGGACCACCTTCAAGGAGATCGCCAACGGCGTGCCCGGGATCGAATTGCGATTACCATTGTTGTTTTCCGAAGGGGTGGGGGAGGGACGGCTCGACCTTAACGAATTCGTCGCGCTGACCGCGACCAACCACGCCAAGCTCTACGGCCTCTATCCGAGGAAGGGCACGATCGCGGTCGGCAGCGACGCCGATCTGGCGATCTGGGACCCGCAGCGCGAGGTTACCGTCACCGCCGATATCCTGCACGACAATGTCGGCTACACCCCATATGAGGGCCGCAAGCTCAAAGGCTGGCCGATGACGGTGCTGAGCCGCGGCCGCCTCGTGGTCGACAGCGGCAAGCTCCTCGCCGCCCGCGGCAGCGGCGCCTTCCTCCCTTGCGCTCTGTCGGAAGCGGCGCGTCCTGCAGGCGCGCCAGCGCCCGAATTGGCCTACGCTGCCGAACGCGGAACCCCGCTCGTTTAGATCTGAGCCCTTTCGCGACAGCTCTGTCAGCCACCGACTGGTGAGACGACATGAAGCTCCGTGAAACCATGGAGCTGGCATATCTCAGAAAATATATCGAAAACATCATCATCGGACTGGAGGACCCGCTGAACCAGCACCTCGTCAAATTTGGTCGGTTTCGATTTTCCGGCTGAACAACGCGGCCATTTCCGGCGTGAGGTACGGACTTGGCTGGCCAAGATTCAAAGGCTGCGCATGAAGCCGGATAGCCGAACCAGTTCGTTCAAATTTTATTTCGATCTGCTGTTCGATTATCCGTTCGGCGGGGTCGAGATCCAGAACATGCGTACGATGATGGATCTGATCCGCGAGGAATACGGCCTCGCGCCGATCAGATCGCCGGAGGCGTTGGTCGGGTGGCGGCAACAGTTCCACACCAAACTCGCGAACGGTTGCATGACGGCCAGGGTGTGCTCGATTTGATGCCTGAATAGCCCGACACCGCCCTCGTCTGACACCCGATCGAGCACCGCCCCGCAACGCGGCGAAAAGACACCCAAGCCGAATTGCCGCTACGTATCGCGGGTGGGCGTCTTCAATCGGGTGGGCGTCTTCAATAATGCCGCACAGGATTGGAACCATACCTTCTACTGGCAGAGCATGCGGCCGAAGGGCGGTGGGCCGCCGACCCGGCGCGATCGCCGAACACATCAAGAACTCGTTCGGCGATTACCCGAAATTCCGCCAGGAATTCGCCACCGCCGCAGACAGCCAGTTCGGCAGCGGCTGGGCCTGGCTCGTGCAGGACCCGGACAAGAAACTGAGGGTCGTGAAGACCTCTAACGCCGACACGCCGATGGCGCGCGGGATCAGGTGTCTGTTGACCTGCGACGTCTGGGAGCACGCCTATTATCTAGATTACCAGAACCGCCGTGCGGATTACGTCAACGCCTGGCTCGACAAGCTGGTGAATTGGGACTTCGCCGCCCGCCAGCTCGCCACCTGACCCGCCGCAGGGGCTGTAAGGGGGCGGGATCGCTTGCAATCGGGCTGGCAACGACGGCGGAGCCCCGGCCGTCAAACCGGCTGAAGCTTTTGAATAAAATCGTTTACTTCGGGCTGCGTCCGGGTGTCGCCGTGATACCGGAAATCGATCATCGCATCCTTGTTGCGCGACACCCAGTCGACGACTTGCCGCGATGCCTGGCGGACGACGCGGAGCGGCAGGCTGTTGGCAACGACGCTCGGATTGTCCGCGACCGCGACGGAAAAGCTCGGCTGTGAGCGCCCCGGCTGCAAGAAATATTTGACCCGGCCCGTGCCCGCCCATCGCCGTCAAGATGAAAATGGTGCCGGTGACGCCGGTTTGTGCCGTCGTCAAGTTCGCCATCTCGACGACATCGTCCCTCGGCCAGCTCTTCCGCCAATCGAGTATCGGCCGGGATATGCATCAAATTTTCGACCGTCATAATCTGTACTTAGCATGAAACGGCACCCAACGCGAACCGCTACGGGGCGTTGGCCCCCCCTTCACCCTTCCCTCTCCCCCCTCGGGGGGAGAGGGTTGAGAAGGGTTGGCGAGACGAAGCCGAGCCCTACCCGAACCTGGGTGAGGGGGGGGTGACGGTCGATCGTAAAATTGCTCCTAAAGGGTTTTGCTCCCCCGCAAGAGAGCGGTTCCCCCAAAAAAGCTGCAAGCAGCTTCCGCTTCCGTGACCGCGCAATGCCAGCGGGAACCTGGGCAATACCTTGATGCAGTCGCGTCGATGATGACTACAGATAGCAGGTTCGCTCATCCCTTCTCTCCGGTCGCTGGGTGCTGGCGCCGCCAATGCTCGGCGATCTCGTTGCGTCGGCAGATCCAGACTCGGTCGTGGCGCAGGATGTGATCGACGAAACGGGCAAACGCGGCGGCGCGCGCCGGCTTGCCGGCGAGACGGCAATGCAGAGCGACGGTCATCATCTTCGGCGTCTGTTCGCCCTCGCGGTGGAGCGCGTCGAAATTGTCGCGTAGCGAGACGAAGAAATCCTCGGCCTGACCCCAGCCCAGGCCACGCGCGAGGCGCGTGTCGTTGTCGTCGAGCGTGTGGGGGATGATGAGATGTGGCCGGCCGTAATCGTAGGTCCAATACGGCAGCTCGTCGTTGTAGGCGTCGCTGTCGTAAAGGAACCCGCCTTCCTCAACGACGAGGCGCCGTGTATTGGCGCTCGGCGTGCCGATGAACCAGCCGATCGGCCGCGTACCGGTCAGTCGCCGAATGGTCTCGACGGAGAGGCGGATATGCTCTCGCTCGGTTGCTTCTTCGATGCCGTGATAGTCGAGCCAGCGCCACCCGTGATCGACGATGTCGCAGCCCTGTTGCGCCATCGTCTCGGCGGCTTGCGGGTTGCGCTCGAGCGCCATGGCGACGGCATAGATCGTCGGGATCACCTGCCGCTCGGCGAAGACGCGCATAAGACGCCAGAAGCCGACACGACTGCCGTATTCGTAGGCCGACTCCATATTGAGATCGCGCGCGCCCTGAAGTGGGGCCTGTACGAGAAGGTCGGTGAGGCGCGTCTCGGCAACTCTGTCGCCGTGCAGCACGCTGCGCTCGCCACCCTCTTCATAGTTGACGACGAAATTGAGGGCGAGGCGCGCCCCACCGGGCCAACGCGGGTCCGGCGGCTGGTCGGCATAGCCGACGAGATCGCGCGGATAGCCGGTCATCGACGCCGAGCTGCCCGTCATGCCGATGAGCTTATCGCGGGGCGCGATCGTCATGCTACCGTCAATCGCGCGCAATCAGCCAGGATTGCCCGATGAACATCGATCGCCTCGACCCAGGACCACGCCTCAGCTGCGCAGTGTTGCACGACCCGACGATCTATCGGGATGACGGCAGGGCTCCACGGTTAAATCGGCTCGCGAATTGGTCACCCATAATATTGCCTTATTCGCACCTTATGTTAAGGCTGAGCGCGGCGCCTGTCGGGCGTCGCCGGCGTGACGGAGATGCGGATGGTTGATGGGGTGGAGGATAAGTCGCCGGAGCAGGTGCGGGGGCGGCCGTTTCAAAAGGGGCGGTCGGGAAACCCTGCCGGGCGCCGGTTCGGCTCGCGCAACAGGTCGACGATGGCCGCCATGGAATTGCTGGCGGACGAGGCCGAGGCGCTGACCCGCAAGGCCGTCGAGGCGGCACTCGACGGCGACCCGACAGCGATGCGGCTGTGCCTCGAACGCATCTTGCCGCGCGACCGCGCGGTCAAGTTCGCATTGCCGCCGATCAAGAGTGCGGCCGATGTCGCCCGGGCGATGGGAGCGGTCACCGCCGCACTCGCCGACGGCCTGATCACGCCGGCCGAGGGCCAGGCGATCGCCAGGATGGTCACGACCTTTGTCGAGACCATCGAGGTCAGCGACTTCGACCGGCGCCTGCAGCTGCTCGAAGCAGACCAGACCGAACCGCCGTCGAGCCCGCTCGGGGTCTGGCCGCATTCGCGCCATACAACCTGAAGAGGAGCTCTCGCTGCAGACCCGCTGCAGGAGCAGCGGGCTGTCATTTTTGACACAAGCATAAGTGGCAGGGTTTTGAGCAGTGCGGCGCCCCTATTGTCTTCCCGGCGAAGGCCGGGACCCATCTTGCCGCCGCTCCGGAGCGTTCAACTAGGGGCAAGGCTCTACAAAACCCTGTAATGCTCGTGCCCCGGCGAAATGGACCCCCGCTTTCGCCGGGGAAGCGAGAGGAGGTGCGGCGCGAGGATTTCTTCACGGGCTCCTTCCGCGGGGGTGACGGAGGAAGGGCGACCCGGTCAGCATGACTGAGGGCGGCCGATCGGGTAGGTAAGGGGCCTTTTCTCGGAGGAGGAGGCCGACATGCCCGATCGGTCATACGATTACATCATCATCGGGGCCGGCTCGGCCGGTTGCGTGTTGGCCCGTCGGCTGAGCGAAGACCCGGATGCACGAGTGCTGTTGCTCGAGGCCGGCGGGTGGGACCGTGATCCGTGGATCGGCATTCCGATCGCCTGGGGCCGCATGTTGCAGCAGCGCAAGCACGACTGGGGGTATTTCGCCGAGCCCGAGGCGACGATGGACGGGCGGCGGGTCGAGTGCGCCCGCGGCAAGGTGATCGGCGGATCCTCCTCGATCAACGCGATGATCTATGTGCGCGGTCATCGCGGCGATTACGAGCGCTGGGCGGAAGCGGGCCTGACGAGCTGGTCATACGCCCATGTGCTCCCCTATTTCCGCCGCCAGGAAAGTTGGGAGGGCGGGGCCGGGACCTATCGCGGCGGCGACGGGCCGTTAACCACACGGTCGACGTGGTTCCGCGACCCGCTCGTCGAGGCCTACTGTGCCGCCGGTACGGCCGCCGGCCATCCGCTGACCGAGGATTACAACGGCGCGCAGCAAGAAGGCTTTGGCCGCTCGCAGCAGACGATCCGCGATGGGCGGCGGTGCAGCACCGCCGTCGCCTATCTGCGGCCGGCGCTTGCCCGGCCCAATCTCGTGGTCGAGGTCGAGGCACAGGCGACGCGCATCGCCTTCGAAGGCCAACGGGCTGTCGGGGTCGAGTATTTGCAGAACGGCGAGCTACGCATTGCCCGCGCCGAGCGCGAGGTGATCCTCGCCGGCGGCGTGATCAACTCGCCGCAGCTCCTGATGCTGTCCGGGATCGGCGATCCCGAGGCGCTTGCTGCGCACGAAATCGCGGTCAAAGCCGCGCTGCCGGGTGTCGGCCGCAATCTCCAGGACCATGTCTCCGTCACGGTCGCTTACGCCCGCAGGGAGCCGGGCCCGCTGCACGCCAAGATGCGCGCCGACCGCATTTTTTGGGAATTGGGAAAAGCGTATTTGCGCGGCGCGGGAATCGCGGCCGATTGGCCGGGCGGCATGACGGCTTTCCTGAAGAGTGCCTCCGAGCTGGCCCTGCCCGACATCCAGCTGCTGTTCCTCGCCGCTCCGGCGACAGCGGCTCCCTATTTCCCGCCCTTCGTGCGCCCCTATGCCGACGGTTTCGGCTGTCGCGCGGTGCTGTTGCGGCCCGAAAGCCGCGGTCGGGTCGAGCTCGCCTCGCAAGATCCGCGCAGCGCCGTCCGCATTCGCCAGAATTTCCTCGCGACCGACAAGGACTGGGCGACCCTGCGGGCCGGCGTGCGGCTCGTGCGCGAGATCGGCCGCCAACCGGCGCTGGCTCCATTCGCCGCGGGGGAGGTCGCACCGGGGCCCGATTGCCGCTCCGATGCCGAGATCGATGCCCATATCCGGGCAACCGCGATCACCGTCCACCATCCGCTCGGCACCTGCGAGATGGGACGGGCGAGCGATCCGCAGACGGTCGTCGACCCCGAGCTCAGGGTCCTCGGCGTCGACGGATTGCGGGTCGTCGACGCTTCGGTGATGCCGGACCTCGTCGGCGGCAACATCAACGCGCCAGTCATCATGATCGCCGAGAAGGCGGCCGATCTGATCCGCGGCCGGACCCCGCTCGCGCCGGTGAATGTCTAGCGGCTGCGGCGATCGCGATCCGTCAATGGTCAGGGGAGACCGGGGTCGTGCGCGGGCGGCGGACGAGCGGCATGAGAAAGAGGGCGGCGACGAAGACCCCGCCGATCAGCATCAACGCGTCGTTGTAGGTCAGCACCAGCGCCTCACGCTGCACCAGGTTGGCGAGCATCCCGATCGCCGCGCGGTGGGCATCCCCGGGGATTAGCGCCTCGAAGTGGCCCGACTGCATGTCCAGGTAATGCTGCACCGCCTGGCGCGCCGGGTTGATGTCTTCGATCAGCCGGTTCCAGTGAAAATGCAGCCGATCGTTCATCACCGTGCCGATCGTCGCCAGGGCGATGGCACCGCCGAGGTCGCGCGTCAGGTTGTAGAGACCGGCAGCGTTTTTGAGCTTGTCCTGCGGCACGCTGCTCAGCGCGATCAGGTTGGCCGGGAGGTAGCACATCATCAACGCCACCCCGCGCACGATCTGGGGCACGAAGAGCTCGACATAACCCGACTGATTGGTCAGCTGGGCCGTCAGATACATCGAGACGGCAAAGAGCCCGATGCCCATGCTCAGCATTACCCGAAAGTCCATCCGGCGCGCCATCTGGGCAGAGAACGGCGACATCGCCATTTGCGCCAACCCGGCAACGACGACCGTCTCGCCGATCTGGAGAGCGTTTAAACCCCGAACCTGCGCGAGGAAGAGGGGTATCAGGTAGGTCGTGCCGTACATGCCGGTGCCGATGATGAAGGTGTAGAACGCGCCGAGGGTAAAATTGCGATTGGTGAAGGCGCGCAGATCGACAATCGGCTGGTGGTAGGTCAGTACCCGCCAGAAAAAGAAGACCGAGGCAATGCCCGAAACGACGACGGCGGCGCGGATCTTCTCGTCGGCCAGCCAATCCCAGCGCGGGCCTTCCTGGAGCGCATATTGGAGACAGCCGAGAAACAGCGCCATCAGTATGAGCCCGCAGAGATCGAAATGGCGCAGCAGCGACAGCTCGGGCTTGTCGATGTCGATTGTCAGCCACACGGCAATGTGGTGAAATCCTGCTCCGCCACCTGTTGCGCCTCGACGCCGGAATCGACCAGCAGGGAATTGACGCCGCGGTCGACCAAGCCGTCGCCACGTTCCCGCGGGGGTTTGAGAGCCGGAACCCGCACTGAGCCTTGCCAGACATCGATGACTATCCCAGCGGCTTGCGTTCCGGCACCTGAAAAGCCTTCGAAGTGAAATTCCTCACACTCGTCTGGAGCGTGGCGTCGTAAGGTTGCCATGTTCAATAGTGGTTAACAGTGGACCGATGGTCGATCGGCAGAGCTACCTTCAGACCCTCTTGATGTCCTCCCTTGCGAAGTAGCGAGCGGATGCCCGATCAAGAGCGATTCCCGACCAGGCAATACGCCTACCCGAGCGGCGCCCGACGAGGATTTGCCGGCGCGGCGCCTCGGCAGCTCATTTCCGGCGGCGTTCACCGGTTTTTGCTGGGCAAGGATAGCACTCCTGTTCCGCTCGAGAGGGAGAGGATCAAAGCTGAGTTTCGCGATCCGTTCGCGGAGCTCGTGCTCGCTGGCAGCGGGCAACTTCCGATAACGGCGAGAGCGCTTCTCGGCGCGCTCAACTCCCGCAATTCCGATCCGGCCGGCCTGCCGGTTCAAAACAGTTTCGTCGTCGCTGACGGCGGACAGATTCCGTGGTCCCCGGAAACCGCCACGCTCCAGCGGCAGCTGCGTTTTGTCGTCACCCGCGCAAAGCTGCCGGGCACGCCGGCCGACCTGTTCATCAGCACCAGCGCGGCGTTCGACTCGACGGCGACATTTCTCCAGGTCATCGGCTGGGATCCCGTTGCAACGGCCTATCGCTTTTATGACCGGCGCGATGGCGCTTGGGTTTTTGCCGGCAGCTCGTGGGACGCGCTGGTCCCGCCGACGCGCGGCAAAGGTCCTTTCGACAGCCATGTGAATGGCGCGTTGAACATGAAGGAGCTGAAGATACCGTGGCAGAACTGGCACAGCGAGGCCGCCGGGATAAAAGACGAGATGCTGGACCCGGCCGACCCGCTGCGTGACGAGAGACTGTGGACGGCCCGTAGCCCGGCGCAGGAGTTCGAACGTACCTTTATCAGGCCCGGCATTGTACGCTGGATGCAGGCCAGGTTTACGGTGTGCACAGACGGCGGTCGGCTTACCCGGCTGCCCGAATTCATGCGGCACGTTCTCGAAACCACCACTGTCAATTTGACGTCTTCGGTTGCCGAAAATGGGCAATTGGCAGGCCTTGACCGGTTTAGCCTACCGCTGACTTTCTTCTTCAATTCCGATGCCCTGCTCAACCTACTGGGCCTCGAACCCGATATCCGGGTGCCGCAGGTCGATGCCGGTCTCTACGGCGAATGCCTGACGAAATTTGCCGTCGAAGTGACCGACGGCAGTTTCCGGTTTCCGGGCGACACGCACTTTGTCTTTGTGGTTCCCGAGCCCGCATTCGAGGATCTCTCCGTACTGGAGTTGCTGCTCTTCTCCGGGGTGATCTCGCGCAAGCTGGCTGTCTGTTTGTTGATGGTCGACTTCCCGAACCCGGTGTTTTCCCGGCGGCGGGCCGGGTTGATGAAATATGTTCCGGCATCCGCCGCGACCGGCCAAGGCGATCTGGCCGAGTTCGTCGCGGCCGTGGAACGGGCCTCCGAAGAATTGCCCCCGGGGAGCCCGGAAGCCGAATTCCTGACGAACTGGCGTCTCCCGAATGACCAATGGCAGCGCGCGTTCGAGAAACGCATTGAGGAATACATAGCCAGTGTCGGTGAGCGTCTGAAATCCCCGACGGCATTTCCCGACATCTTCCGATTGGCCGAATCGCGGCGGCGCGAGTTCCGCAAGCGGCCGCTCGCCGAATTCCGGTTGACCACACCAGTGACCAACATTCCCGAGAGCGCGGCATTGCTGGAATTCAGTGCGGACGGCCGCGTGCTCGAAAAGAATTGACCAGAGGGAGATTTAGGATGATGCGATTCGATGCACCCGGTTTCCTGCGGGATCTCGACGAGGCTCAGGGCGGGGCGTGGAGCGACTGGATCTCGCAGCAGCTGGACGAGGCTCGCGCGCGCGATGACGCCAACTTCGCCAATGATGGTCCTCGACTGCAATTTTTCAATCCGCTGAAAATTGCACCGGACGCCGATGCCGTCGAGAGGGATATCACCTGGACGGCGTTCCCGAAGATCGTCAGAATTCAATCCGTCAGCGACCGCCAACGGTGGCGCACCGCCGACAGCAGCCGCGACGTGCAGGACGAGTATTGCGAATGGAATGTCACCCGTGATCCGCACACTGAGAAGATCGTCCGCGTCACCTTCACCAGCGAGGGGCCGGAGTATTGGAGCTTTCTGGCGTCTATCGATCCCGACAAGGTAGTCGAGCTTTACCGACAACACATCAGCCCGGAGGTTAATGCCGACCACATTTTCCAACGTGGAGCTTATGTCCCGCGCAACAGGTGGAATAATTCCACGACAAACGGCGCAATGCATTTGATACAGCCTAACAACACGTTGGGGGCCGAAATCGAGCTCGCGGCCGCGGCGACAATAGTCCGCACCATCAACGGCAAGACGCTCGACTCCGAGCAGGAACTGATCAGGTGCGGACAATACGGTCAGCCCGAGCGCAACAGTGACCCGCACATCGGCGCGGTAGTCAACGAACTCGCTAGAGCTAAGCACGACATCACTTTGGCCAACCCGATTGGGCTGTGTATCGCCGGGTTATCGGTCGCTGGCTGGCAAACCCCCGATGGATCACCCGCCAGCGACTACTGGACGATTACCCGCGGCACGCCGGAAAAGGCATTGCGTGCTGTCTACGAGGTGCCCGCGGGTAAAGGCTTCACCGTCGGCGACATCAAGATAGCCGGCAGGAACATCGAATTCGGCGCGCAAATCGCCGACTTCATCACCATCAAGCTGACCGGCTTGGCCACTCGCCTCGGCAAGAGCAACGTGGCCCCCGTTACCGGCTGCGTCCAGACCACCGAGCTCCGAGCGCCCCAGGGACTGCTCGGCGTTGCCCAGGCCCTGTCGGTCAGACCGAGGGTCAGCCGCAGGTAATCCGATCAGCCGGGCCCAGGGTCAAGATCGAGCATCAGCCGCAAATTCTGCACCGCGGCGCCCGATGCTCCCTTGCCGAGATTGTCGAGGCGGGCAACCAACACGGCGTGGCGACGCGACTCGTTGGCCCACACATGGAGTTCGAGCCGGTTGGTATCGTTGAGCGCCTCCGGTTCGAGCGTGCCTTGCCGGTTGCCTGCCATGACCTTCACGTATTTGGAGCCCTCATAAAAGCTCTGCAGCGTCTCTCGCAAATCGGCGCCGGTGGGCTTCCCTGGGAGATCGTCGAGATAGAGCGGCACGGAAACGAGCATGCCCTGACGGAAATGCCCGACCGAAGGCATGAAGATCGGCCGCCTCGAGAGCCCAGTGAAAAGTTCGATCTCCGGCACGTGCTTGTGCTCGAGACCAAGCCCGTAGAGCTCGAAGGCCGGGCCCCCTGCCCGGTCATGCGCCTCGATCATCGACCTGCCGCCGCCGGAATAGCCGCTGACCGCGTTTATCGTGATCGGGTAGTCGGCCGGGATGTGTCCCGCTTGGACAGGCGGACGCAACAGAGCGATGGCCCCGGTCGGATAGCACCCGGGATTGGCGACTTTGCGCGCCCCCGCGATCCAGCCGGGCTGATCGGGCGCCATTTCCGGGAAGCCGTAAGTCCACGCGGGATCGACCCGGTGCGCGGTGCTAGCGTCGAGCAGTTTCGGTGTGTCGCTGCCCAGCGCGCCGGCCAGTCCAGCGGCCTCTCGCGCGGCATCGTCGGGCAAGCACAGCACGACAAGGTCGCAGGCTGCCATCATGCCCTGCCGCGCCGACGGATCCTTGCGATGCGCCACGGGCAGGCTGCGCAGCATGATTCCAGGCAGCATCTCGAGCCGCTTTCGGATGCCGAGACCAGTCGTGCCCGCCTCGCCATCGATAAACACGCTCGGTTGATTGCTCGCCATCGGAGTGCCCCCGCGCTATCGTGCGATCGACCCAGGTTTCAACGGAGTTCGTCCTTATGACGGAAAATGCTGTGCCCCTCAATTGCCTGGCCGGTGTACGGGTGCTCGATCTGACCCAGTTCGAGGCGGGTCCTTCCTGCACCGAGGCGCTGGCATGGCTCGGCGCCGAAGTCGTCAAAGTCGAGAACCCGAATGGCGGCGAGCCCGGGCGGACGTCCTTTGCCGGCGCTTCCGGCAGCCCGGACTCGTTCTATTTCTTTGAGTTCAACGCCAACAAGAAATCGGTCACCGTCAACCTCAAATCCGAACGCGGGCTGGCTCTCGTCAAGGAGATGGCCAAGAAAGCCGATGTCATGATCGAGAATATGGCTCCCGGAACGATCGAGCGGATCGGGCTCGGCTACGAAGCGATCCGCGCGCTGAACCCCAGCATCATCTACGCCCAGGTCAAAGGTTTCGGCGAGGGCAGCCCTTACGAGAAAAACCTCGCCTTCGACATGATCGCCCAGGCTTCGGGCGGCACGATGAGCATTACCGGCGAGCCGGATGGACCGCCGATCAGACCCGGCGTTTCGCTCGGCGACACCGGCACCGGCATGGTGATGGCGATCAGCATTCTCGGAGCGCTCTACGAGCGCCGCGCCACCGGCCAGGGCCGGCGGCTCCAGGTGGCGATGCAGGATGCGATGCTGCACTACATCCGCTTCGCGTTTCAGACGCAGGCGATTCTCGGCAGGGCCGCCCCCCGCAACAGCAACCGGAGCAACACGGCGCCGTCGGGAATTTTCCCTTGCGCGCCGGGCGGCCCCAATGACTGGATCTATGTCTTTTCCCGCCAGAAGGACCATTGGCACCGGCTGCTCAAACTCCTCGGCCGCGAGGAGCTGATCGGCGACCCGCGCTACGAGACCGCGCAAGCCCGTGGCGAGCGCGTGGAAGAAGTCAACGCGATGATCGCCGATTGGACCAAGCGGCGCGACAAGCACGAGGCGATGCGTCTGATCGGCGCCGCCGGGGTCCCAGCGGGTGCCGTGCTCGACACGATGGAGCTGATGAACGAACCGAGCTTTACCGAACGCGGGATTCTGCAGGTCGCGCAACATCCCACCGGCCCGTTCAAAATGCCGTCCTGGCCTGTTCGTTTCGACGGAAAGCCGCCGAAACTCGAGCCCGCCCCATTGCTCGGACAGCATTCCGCCGAGGTCCTCGGCGACTGGCTTGGGGTGAGCTCCGCGGATGTCGAGGCGTTGCGCAAGGAAGGGGTGATCTGACCTGACCGTCACCCTCGCGAAAGCGAGGGTCCAGGGCAACTGGCAGCATTTTGCCGCCCTGGGTTCCCACTTTCGCGGGAACGACGAGTGATAGAGAGAGGAGATACTCAGATGGCGGAACTGACCGGTAACGAGATCCTTGCCCGGTGTCTGAAGGCGCAGGGTGTCAAGGACATCTTCTTCATCATGGGTGGGCCGATGCTCGATGCCGAGCTGTGCTCGATCAAGGAAGGCATTCGCCTGATCGACACGCGGCACGAGCAGGGCGCCGCCTACATGGCACAGGCCTATTCGCGGGTAACCCAAGGGCCGGGCGTGTGCATGGCGGCGAGCGGCCCGGCAACCCTGAATTTCGGCACCGGCCTCGCCAATGCGCTGATCGACGGCTGCCCGGTCGTGGCCCTCGGCGGATCGAGCCCGATCAGCCAGTTTGGCCGCCAGGTGTTCCAGGAGATCGACCAGGTCAAGGCGCTCGACGGCTGCGTCAAGTACTCGGACCGCGTCCACAGCCTGAAGCGCATGCCGCAGCAGGTGAACTTCGCCTTCCAGAAGGCGCTGAACGGCAAGCCCGGGCCGGTCTATCTCGATTTCCCCGGCGACGTCCTCTACACCACGGTCGAAGAGGGCGACGTCGACTGGAGCTATATGGGCCGGCCGATCATCAAGGCGCGCCCCTATGCCGAGCCGAAGGCATTGAATGCGCTCGTCGACGCGATCGGGCAGGCGCGCCAGCCGGTCATCGTCTCGGGCAGCGGTGTGCTGTGGTCGCAGGCCTGGAACGAGATGAAGGCGTTCGTCGAGAAGGCCGGTATCCCGTTCTACACGACCCCGCAGGGGCGCGGCGTCATCCCCGACGACCACCCCTTTTCCTATCTGACGATGCGCAACGACGCATTTCGCCAAGCCGACCTGATCATCATCCTCGGAACGCGCACGAACTACGTGATCGGCCACGCCGCGCCGCCGCGCTTCAGCGCCGAGGCGAAGGTCGCGCGCATCGACATCGACCCCGAGGAGATGGGCAACTCGGCGCGCAACATCGACTTGCCCATCGTCGGCGACTGCAAGTCGGTCCTGCAGCAATTGTGCGAGGCGGTCGATGCGCGCACCACCGACCGCTTCCAGCCGTGGCGGCAGAAGCTCGCCGACGGCGAGGCGGCAAAGCGCACGCGCGCCGGCGGCAACTATCCCACGGACGGCGACATCCATCCGCTGCGGCTCTGCGAGGAGATCAAGAACTTCATGCAGCGCGAGGCGATCCTGTCGGTCGACGGGCAGGAGATCCTGAATTTCGGCCGTCAGTCGATCCCGACCTTCGTCCCCGGCCACCGGCTCAATTCCGGGCCGTTCGGGACAATGGGGGTCGGGCTGCCGTTTGCGGTCGGCGCCAAGGCCGCCAAGCCTGAGGCACAAGTCATTTGCCTCCATGGCGACGGCTCCTTCGGGCAAAACGCGATGGAGCTCGACACTGCCGTGCGGCACAAATTGCCACTCTTGTGCGTGATCAGCCTCAACGGCGGGTGGACCGCCGACCCGGAGCGCAACAAGCCCGGCCGCGATCTCGGCTACACCCGCTACGACAAGATGGCCGAGGCCTTGGGCTGCTACGCCGAATATGTCGAGGAGCCCGAGGAGATCCGCCCGGCCCTGCTGCGGGCCTGGAAGAAGGTCGAGGAGGGCATGGTCGGTTTTGTCAACGTCAAGACCGACTACCGCGCCCGCGCCACGACCGTGCGCTTCTCCAGCCGCGAAACCTGACCCCCACCCTTCCCCCCACTTGCCGGGGAGGGGAGAGGCATCACGGAAGGGGTGCCTGCGGGCGCCCCTTTTCGTGTCAGCAGCACGTTTTCGCTGTTCTTGCTGTTATTTACAGGAAATTATCAGCGGGCAGCCCTGCTCAGCCACAGAAATCCTTTCGTTTCGACGGCCGTCAAGAAGAAATACAGCGAAATAACAGCGAGCCGCGCTCCGCACTGTATCTCCAGTGCCGAAATAGACATTTGCCAACGATAATACATCATACGTAATTTGTCAATCTATAAATCGTTATATACGCAACGAACGCAAGTTCCAGTTCGTTTAATGCGCGCCTGCCGCTGGTTGGTGTAAACTTATCTTCCAACAGGGAGGAGCCATGGAGGCCGCAGGGCCAGTTCGCGTCGAACGTCGGCTCGCAGCGATCCTCGCGGCCGATGTGGCGGGATATTCGCGCCTGATCGGAGCCGACGAGGAGGGCACGCTCAGCCGGCTGAAGGCGCTCCGCGCCGAGGTGATCGACCCTAGAATTGCCGAACATCACGGCCGCATCGTCAAGACGACGGGCGACGGGTTGCTGGTCGAGTTCGCCAGCGTCGTCGACGCTCTGAGATGCGCGGCCGACATCCAGGCGGCAATGGCCGAAAGCAATGCCTCCCTGCCAGCAAACAAGCGCATCGATTTGCGCGTCGGCATCAATATGGGCGATATCGTCGTCGAGGACGGCGATATCTTTGGCGACGGCGTCAACATCGCCGCACGCCTCGAAGCGCTGGCCGAGCCCGGCAGGATCTGCGTCAGCCGGGTCGTGCGCGACCAGGTGCGCGACAAGCTCGATTTCGGATTCGAGGATCTGGGCGATCAGCAGCTCAAGAACATCGTGCGGCCAATACGGGTCTACGCATTACGCCCCGAGGCCGTCGCCGATTTGCGGGCATCGAGCGCGCCGCCCGTCACGCCCATCTTGCAGTCTGTCGTGGCACCTCGTCTGTCGATCGTCGTGCTGCCGTTTGCCAATCTCAGCAACGATCCTGAACAGCAATATTTTGCGGACGGGATCACCGAGGATCTGACGACCGATCTGTCGCGGATCGCGGATATGCTGGTGATCTCGCGCAATACCGCATTCACCTATCAAGGCAAGCGGGTCGACACGAAACAGATCGGCCGCGACCTCGCCATACGATATGTGCTGGAAGGGAGCGTCCGCCGGTCGGGCAACCAGGTTCGTGTCAACGCCCAGCTGATCGAGGCGGAAAGCGATACGCATTTGTGGGCGGAGCGGTTCGACGGCGACGTGACGGATCTGTTCGCGCTGCAAGATGAAGTCGTGAGCCGTATCGCGATCGCCCTGAACCTCGAACTGCCTAGGGCGGAGGCGGTCAGACCAACCCACGATCCCGACGCGTTGGACTTGATTCTCCGCGGACGCTTCGCAGCGAGCAAGTTGCCTTCGCGTGAACAAAATGCGGAGGCATTGAGCCTGTTCGAGCACGCATTGGCGCTCGACCCCGATTCACTCGAGGCGAAGAGCCAACTCGCGAGGTCGTTCGGGAGTCGGGCATTGATGGCATGGCGCGGCTCGACCGCGGCCGACCTCCAACGCGCGGAAGACCTGATCGCGGAAGTCTTAGCGGCTTCCCCGCTCGACCCGATTGCGCATTACGCCAAAGGCCTGGTACTTCGCGTGCAGGGCCGACCCGAGGAAGCCATTGTCGAATTTGAAACTGCGCTCGCGTTCGATCGCAACTTTCCCGGCGTATTACATCAGCTGGGGTGGTGCAAGATGATGACCGGGTCGATCCATGAGACGATCCCGCTCGCAGAACGGCAAATCCGGCTCAGTCCCCGCGATCCCCAACTAGCACGTTGGTATGAGCGGATCGGTTGGGTGCACTTGCTGCAATCGCGCCTCGAGCAAGCGATCCTCTGGCTTGACAAAGCGCGCAGTTCCAATCCGAGATTCCCGGACACTTACGCGTATCTTGCCTCCGTTTACGCCCTCAAAGGCGAGACCGAACGCGCCTCAGGCCAACTCGCGGAAGCCCGGAGGTTGGCCAGCGACGATCGCTATTCGAGCATCGCTCGCCTGAAGGACTCGCAATATTTCGGAGTCCCGAAGATCCGCGCCTTGTTCGAAGCCACTTATTTCGCCGGCCTGCGCAAGGCCGGAATGCCCGAGGAATGAGAGGCGGACAGGATCGAAGCTCAGCCGCCTGCCATTTGCGGATCGGGTAGATCTCGGTCTGGGGCTTGAACAGTCGAGCCGATGCTACGGAAGCCGCTTGAGCAATTGACCCAGCTCGATCGGCTGAGAGTGTCGATTTTTGGCTGCGAAAATTCCGGCGCACCACACATTGGTCGCGCGGTTCAGCCGCTACTGTCACGCAGTCTCAGATAGTCGGCTGGTCTCAGGATACGGATGCCTCGCCACGGGTCAAGGACCAGCAAGTCATCGTCACTCGACACTATGATCGACGCGCCGGCCGCCAGCGCCAATTCGATTTGTTGTCCTTCGCATCGCGGCAATCGGTGATCCGCTCGGAGGGCTCGACCATCAGAGCGGCGGCGCCGAGAATGTCGAGCACCCGGTCCTGGCTGATATCGGAGATGTATTTGCGGAACTTCGGGCGCTGCAGCACTTCGCGGATTTCGGCCTCGACGGCCGGGGAAAGGCAAACGGTGGCTTTTGATCGCGCCAGGAGCAACGCCCGCTCGGGGAGCGAATTTTCTTTGATCGCAGCACCGACAATCGAGCTCGCGTCAAAGACGACGTTCGGCATTATAGGCGGCGAGTTCCGCTTCGATCTCTTCGTCGGTGAGCCCGTCGGCCTGCGCTGCGCTCTTGATCGAGGCAAAAACCGAAGCCAGGGGATCATCGCCCGGGGATTGGGGGCGCAGCATATTGCTGACGAGTTTTCCGACACGCTCGCGCCGCGCCAAATCCCCCAGCGCTTCAGCCGCCTCTGGGGTGACCGGGATTTCAACCATCACGGCATCGGCCATCTCGCGCCTCATCATTGCCTCTGCGGGATATATATAATCCGAGCAGGCGGATGAGCCATCGCCGCGAACGGTCCCAGGTCCAGGATCTTCCCCCAGGACCTGTCCTCGGCGAAGGTGTGGACCTCCGGCTTTGGGGCGGCGCGTGTCAGGTGGTCAGCGCTTGTCGTCGCGACGATCGTCGTCGACCGGGACGATCGGGTAATTGTCGCCGTCGTCGAGATATCTCGGCGCGGGCGGCTGGTTGTCGACCGGTTCGCCGTCGTCGACGCAATCGAAGCTGCTGGCCTTTGTCGTATCGCCGACCCCGCTGTATCTCGGTAACTCCGGATAGGGGCAGAGCGGGCGGGTGAAGGTGGTCACCCCATTGACCATCTTGGATGCGATGATCTGTTCGGGGGCGACATCCTGCTCAACCCATTGCACGAGTGAGCTGACGAAATCGGCGAAGTCGGGCCCGGCGCCGCCACCGCAGTGCCCAACGCCGGGGGAGAGGAATAACCGGGCGAATTCCTGGGTGCGATGCAGACCTATCTTTCGCTCCCCCTTGCCATGCCCCTTGCCGGGTGTCTGGCCGGCGATCAACCGCTCATAGTACGCGATGGTGTTTAGCGGCAGGACTGTTGGATCGGCGAGCCCGTGCCAAAGGATGAGCTTGCCGCCGTGCGATTGAAATTGTCCGAGATCCGCGGTGTTAGCGTTGTGCCTCGCAGCCATCGCGTCGTCGATCGTATCCATGTCCTGGTCGAAATCGAACGTCAGCGGGTCGAAGTCATTGCCGAAGGTCCACGACGCCGTGCGGCGTGCGAGCTGCGCCATTGCCGCGGGGTAGCCATCATTGCTCTCGCTTCCTCGCGTTCGTCCCGCATAGATGCGCTCACCGGTGCGCGGGTTGGTCGGACCTTCGTAGAACTTCCGCACGGCGGCGGCTTGCGTCGCCGTCAGGCAGGTGGCCGCATCGGCCGCGCTGCCCGTACACCGCAACGCAGCCGGATCCCAACGGCAGTCCCGCGGGTCCGTGAGAAAATTGTCCGAGCTCAAACCGCCATCTTTGCCGGCGCACTGCTTGACGACCGCGGCGGTAATCGCCTTCGCCTGCGCTGCGGTGATAGTCGCCGGAGCTTGGAATGCCTGATAGTTCCAGATATTGGCCGCGCCAGCGTGCGTGCGATTGATCTCGGGCGCCCCGGCGATGATGCCGTCGTAATCGCCGGGAAATTGCAGCGCTTCGTGAATGGCTTGCCCGCCGCCTGTCGAGCATCCCCAGAAATACGAGTAATTCGGACGCTCCCTGTAGAAGGCTTTGATGATCTGCTTGGCGCGCACCGTCATCAGATTGGTCGATCGCGCAGCGAAGTCGATCTGCTTTTCCGGATGGCCGGTCAGCACGCCGCCGCCAAGTGGATCGGTCCTCGCCGGCGACGTGCCCATGTCGGTGTTGGCCACCGCATAGTTGAGAGTGAGGAAAAAGCTCAAGGCGCCATATTGGATAATTCCACCAATGCTGCCGTTGCCGGTCCCGAAGAACCTGCCGTTCCAGCCGGAGTAGGGCATCCAGACCTCGACCTTGATATTCGAGTCCGAGGTCGGCGTCAGCGTCGCGGCGACGCGGCAGAAGGCGGGCAGGTTGGTGAAGACCGCACCGTTCGGTGCCGTGTAGGTGCCGGCCGGGATCGACTGCGCCGCGGTGATCGTCGTGTCCGGCAGCACCAAGCTAGCCAGACCCGCGCAGGTCGCGGCCGCAGCCGGTGTAACCCCGATGCCAACAGTAAATGCGACCAGCGCCGCGAAACCGACGGATGTAAATGAGCTCCTCATTTCCAGGTCCTCCCTGCGATGACCGCATTCGTCCTTTTGTGTTGCTTGTCGGCGCCCGGCGTCTCCAAAGCGCCGATAAAAAGTTCCAAAAATTTGCAAAACCGATTGGGTAAAGCTAATTTCGGCCATCGGCCGCGATAGGAACTCCGGCACGGAATCGGGGTATTATGAACGAAGGGGCTGACGGCGAGATCGTCACGTTCAGCGGCTTTCGTCTTGACCGCCCGGGCCGCTGCCTGTTTCGGCAAAACCGGGACGGCTCTTTCACTCAGGCGACGATCGGTTCACGAGCGCTCGAAGTCCTCACTGCGCTGATCGATCGGCGGGGTGGCGTGATCTCGCAAGACGAGATCATGAAGGCGGTATGGCCGGGAACGGTGGTCGAAGCGGCAAACGTTACCGTGCAAATCTCGACCCTTCGCCGGATTCTCGATGACGGCCGAACCGAAGGAAGCACGATCCAGACAGTGCCAGGGCGCGGCTACCGCTTTGCGGCGCCACTAAATTGGGACCTCGGCGCCCTCCTCCCGGTCGCGACGTCCACTCAGCCGGACGCCGTCTCCGGTAACGATGCGGCCGATCCGACAGCGCCGGCTGGTCAGGGAGAGGACACGGTCCTCGAACCGGTGCGTGGCCAGACCAAATCAGATCGGAATGAACAGAGTGCCACGGCTGCGACGGAGCCTGTGCCGTCGGCGTACCTATCCCACGAAGCATCACACCGCCGTCGCGTCCTCCTCGGGGCAATGTTCACGGCATTGGTGCTCGTGATCGGGGTCACGGGCTGGTGGCTCTGGATGGCAAAGGGAGCGGCACCGCGGGCAACTGTCTCGGACACTGCCTCGATATCCAGACCCCTTGTCGCCCCGCGTCTGTCGATCGTCGTGCTGCCCTTTACCGATCTCAGCGAGGATCGCGGACAGCAATATTTTGCCGACGGGATCACCGATGATCTGACAACCGATCTGTCGCGCTTGCGGAATGTTCTGGTGATCTCGCGCGGCACTGCCTTCACGTATAACAGCAGGTGGACGCCAAGCAGATCGGCCGAGAGCTGGGGGTGCGCTATGTGCTCGAAGGCAGCGTCCGGCGGTCGGGCAACGAGGTAAAGATCAACACCCAGCTGATCGACGCCGCAACGAACACGCATCTTTGGGCAGAGCGTTTCAACCACGATATCGGCAATCTGTTCGCGCTGCAGAACGAGGTCACGAGCCGCATCGCCAATACACTCGGTTGGGAGATGATCGCTGCCGAGACCGCCCGCTCGACTGACCGACCCGACACGCTGGACTACCTGCTCCGGGGACAGTTCGCGCACAATGTTCTCAGGAATTTTGCGGAAGCCGTCAGGCTATTTGAGCATGCCTTGGCGCTCGACCCCCGCTCGGTCGAGGCGCAGAGCCGCCTGGCAGGCTCGCTTGTCAATCGGGGAATGGGGCAGAAAGACCCCGCGGCGAAGGCTGCTGACTGGCGGCGCTCCGAAGAGCTTTTCGCGCAGGCTCTGGCAGCCTCTCCGGGCGACGCGTACGCGCACCGGACCAAAGGCAAATTGCTGCGCGACACGCGGCGGTGCGAGGAAGCCGTTCCCGAGTTCGAGATCGCGCTGGCGAGCAATCGCAACGACCCCCTTAGCCTTGGCGACCTGGGCATGTGCAAGTTCCTGACCGGCAGCTCGGATCAGGAGGCTCTTGCGCTTATGGAGCAAGCCATCCGCCTCAGCCCTCGCGACCCGAACATGTAGTGGTGGTACACCCGGATCGGCTTTGTGCACCTGCTGCAAGCGCGCATCGACGAGGCGATCGCGTGGCTCGAAAAGGCGAAAAGCCTGAAGCCGGAAGTCGGCTATGCACATTGGTGTCTCGCCGTTGCCTACGGTTTCAAAGGCGAGCGGGAACGCGCCCGCGCCGAACTCGCCGAAGGGCTGAGGGCGCACCCCAAGTACCGCAGCGTCGCCAGCTTCAGAGCCAAATCCGAATGGTACTATCCGGCGGTCGCCGACCGGTGGGAAACGGTAATCTTCCCCGGTCTGCGCGCCGCCGAACACCCGGAGGAGTGACAACGACGGGCCGCCTCGCCGCCACCCTCTCCGCGGATGTGGCAGAACGCGATGGAGCTCGACACGGCGGCCAGGCACAAGCTGCCGCTGCTGTGCGTCATCAGCCTCAATGGCGGCTGGACCGCCGACCCAGACGGCACTAGCCCGGCTGCTATTTGAAGTGCGGACGCGGCAAGATCCGCGCAAATTCCGGCATTCGCGAATGACGCGAGCGTGTCCTTTGCCTAAGGTAAGCGCCGCATATGGCTTGTGTCGGAGTGTATCAGAAGGGAGGCGGGCATGCTGGCGATGTGGGTCAAGGTCCGGGTGAAGCCGGAGGAACGCGAGCGCTTCCTGAAAGCGATCGAGGTGGATGCCCTCGGTTCCGAAGGCGACGAGCCGGGCTGCCTGCGCTTCAACGTTCTGCAGGATGCGCAGGACCCTAACGTATACTATTTCTACGAAGCCTACCGTGACGAGGCGGCGCTGGAGGCGCACCGGGCGGCACCCCACTACGCCGTCTGGCGTGCGGCCGCGGACACACTCGACGGGACACCGCAAGCGACACGCTGCCAGACCGTATTTCCCGCGGCAGCCGGATGCTGGACGCGAAATAAATAACGGCGGGGGCAGAGGGAGGCACGATCAGGGCCGCTCGCAAGCGCCGGTCACCCGCGTCGGGATCCAACGCTCCTCGGCGTGCGCAGGCTAGACATATCGGGTAGCGCTGAAGTGAATGCCGAGGAAGGGCGAGCCCGCTTTTGCAAGGCAATGGTTGTGATATTGTCATTTTTGTCTTGATAAATCTCGCTGAGTATGGCATTCTCGGCAACTCGGCTCTGTACAAACAAGGCCGTCGGTTACGCTCGCTCTTCTTTCGCCGGCGGGGCCGCCCGGACCCCAGGAGTTCTGCGGAGGAGGTTAGGTGGCCCGCTGCTAATTTCCTGCAGAAACAGCAAAAACAGCAAAAGGCCGCTTCGAGACGAGCCGGCACGGATCATTTTTCTGCCGCTCGTGCCTGCAAGACGGCGCGATAAAGGGCGAGGGTCTCGCGGGCGACGATCTCGTCGGTGAATTGGCGCTCGATCAGTGCCCGGGCCGCCTGCCCCATTTGGGCACGACGCAGCGGATCGACGGCCAGGGCGGCAATCGCCTCGGTCAAGGCATCGATGTCGTGCGGCGGCACGAGGAGGCCGGTCTCACCGTGGCGGACCGCCTCTCGGCAACCCGGGACGTCGGCGGCGATCAGCGGCCGGCTGCAGGCGGCGGCCTCGAGCAGCGCCTTAGGCACGCCCTCGCCATAGGTCGACGGAAGCACCGCAATCGACGCCCGGCGCCACACCGCGCGCACATCGGCGACAGCACCAAGCCATTGGATGCCGGGCTCGGCGGCGAGCGAGTTCAGTTCCTCGGCGGTCAGCGAATTCGAATTATCGGAATCGGTCGGGCCCGCAAACAGCAGCTCGATATTCAGACCCCGCGCGCGCAAGCGGCGAATTGCTGCCGCGGCTTCGAACACGCCTTTATCGCGCAGCATGCGCGAAACGAGCGCCACCGTGACGGCACATTCGTCTGGCTCGGAAAGCGGGACAAAGTGGCCGACGTCGACCCCCGAGCCTCTGATTAGCACGATCCGCGCAGGGTCGATCCCAAGCGCGACGAGGGCGGCGCGATCCTCGGGGTTTTGCACGACGACCCAGTCGCGATCGCTGCGTGCTGCGAGCCGAAGCGCTAGGCTGAGCAATGGCCGGCGCAGCCTGGCGGCGACTGTCGTGGCGGTAAAGCCGGAGCCGAGGCCCATTAACGAATTGACTGCGGCAGGGGCATGGCGCGAGCGCGCAAAGGCCAGACGCCGCGCCAGTGCGCCAAACAGCACCGGCTTCAGTGCCACGTGATGGAGGAGGTCGGGGCGCTCGGCGCGATATAGCCGGATGATCGCGGCAATCGCGCGGAGGGCGCCGGAAAGCCCGTCGCCGCGGCGCCGCCAGGAGATGGGGCACAAGGCAAAGCCCTCGTCGCGGATCTGCTCGCCGTGTTCCCGCACCCGGGTTGCCACGACCACCGCGAAACCGGCGTCGCGCGCCGCGCGGGCGACCGGCAAGCGGTGTGAGCAGAAATACCAGTCCTCGGTTACTAAAAAGAGGAGCTTCAGCCGCCGCGCGCCAACGGATCCCGGAAGCGGCGACAGAACGGAGGACCGGATTGGATCGGGCTGGGCCACTGGGGTTGGGCTGACCTTGCTTCGGGACGCCCACGTCTCTAATGCAATTGCCGCGAGATCGCTCGCGCAAATCGGGAGAGGCCTTGCGTGGCGCGCGTTGTCGTGACCGGTGCTGCGGGTTTCATCGGACGGGCATTGTGCGCCGAGCTAGTCGAGCGGGGCCATCGCGTCCTTGGTCTGACCCGCACCCCGGCACAACCCATTACCGGCGTCGAGCTGCGCCCGATCGGCGACATTACTGCGGGGACGCACTGGCCCGAGCATCTTGCCGGCGCCGAGATCGTCATCCATCTCGCGAACCGGGCGCATCGTCCGGTCTCCGGCGAAGCGGCGGCGCACGAAGCCGAAGCGGCGGCAAGTCTCGCCTGCGCCGCGGCGGCGAGCGGGGTGCAGCGGCTCGTTCATATGAGCTCGATCCGGGTGATGGGCGAGGCAACTCGCCCCGGCGCCCCGTTCCGCCCGACCGATGCGCCGCGGCCGCACGAGTCTTATGGGCGCAACAAGCTGGCGATCGAGCAGGCGCTGATGACGGCGGCGTGGGAGACCGGTTTGGAGCTCGTCATCCTGCGCCCGCCGCTCGTTTACGGGCCGGCGGTCAAGGCCAATTTCCGAGCGCTGATCAGGCTCGCCGCGAGCGGGCTGCCGCTGCCGTTCGCCGGCATAGACAACCGCCGCAGCCTGATCTTTCTCGCCAATCTCGTCGATGTGACGGCGCGCGCCGCCGTCCATCCCGCCGCCGCCGGATACGCACTGCTGGTTCGCGACGAGGTCGACCTGTCGACGGAGGAGCTGCTGCGCCACCTGGCTGCGGCACTGGACCGCCCGGCGCGGCTCTTTGCGATGCCGGCCGCGGCCTTCGCCGTCTGTAGCCGCCTTCCGGTTCTCGGCCCGCTCCTCGCCCCGCTGACATCGTCCCTGCAGGTCGACGACGGCGAGACGCGCGGTTTGCTCGATTGGTCGCCGCCGATTTCAACCAAAATCGGGCTCGCGGCGACGGCGCGCGCCTTTCGCGAAAATACGTAGGACCTGGGTTTGCGGCCGACCGCGCGCTATATCGAAGGGTCACGAGTATTTGCCCGAGGAGGCCGCCGTGCCGAGCTTTGACATCGTCTCGCGCCTCGACCTCGCCGAGGTCGACAACGCGCTCGCCGGGATCACGCGCGAGATCGGCACGCGCTTCGACTTCAAGGGGAGCAAATGCACGGTCGAGCGACAGGAGGGGGTGATGACGCTGCTCGCCGATGACGAGCTGAAGCTCAAGCAGATGCACGAGCTCTTGAAAGTGCATCTGACGCGGCGCAAGGTCGACCCGGCGGCACTCGACTTCAAGCCGCCGGAGAAGGCCTCGGGCAACCGGGTGCGCCAGACGATCGTGCTGCGCCAGGGCGTCGACGCCAATCTTGCCCGGCAGCTGATCCGCGAGATCAAGGACAGCAAGCTCAAGGTGCAAGTGTCGATCCAGGGTGACGAGTTGCGCGTCACCGGCAAAAAGCGCGACGATCTTCAGGCGGCGATCGGGGTGGTGCGCGGCTCTAAGGTCGAGCAGCCGCTGCAGTATCTGAATTTTCGCGACTGATCCGGGCACCGCCGCCGCGGGACTTGATTGCTCGGACAGCGGGCGATATTAACTCGCGAGGCATCGTCCCCTTCGTCTAGAGGCCCAGGACACCGCCCTCTCACGGCGGCAACACCGGTTCGAATCCGGTAGGGGACGCCAGTAATTTCAGATATTTGGGGATTTCGCCAGTACCCAGTGTCCCGGATACGGTGCCGGATGACCGTGGATTATCGAGGCCGTGGGCGGACGCATAAAGCCCTGGCCCTATTGGTTCCGCCGACGAATCAGTCGAAGTCTCGACAAAGGGCTTTGCGAGATTTCCCCGAGGCGACAAGACCTCGTTCAGCTTGATCCAAACCGCTTCGGGTTCGGGCAATAGCGGTGGTCGCGTCTTCTTGACGGGCGGCTTGTCTATGACCGGCGGGTGCGGGCCCGAGGCAGCTCTGCAAAAGCCATCGGCTCAGTGATCGGCAGAAACGAGGTGGCCTCTTTCGCGTCGCCCCGCTCCTTCCCTGCCGGCTCGATTTCGGCTCCCTGCTCGGCCGGGAAAGATAACAATTGTAAGCTTTTGATTCAGATAAAATTTCCTCGATTTTTCGATCGTGGAAAACAGATTCTCGCTGTTCTTTTTCCCGCGTGGAGAAGAGGGGTGCGTCAGCCTGTTGCGGCCGAGGCCGCGTTCCGCCCGGCGATGCGGCCGAAGACGGCGCCGGCCATCAGGCCCGTGCCGCTGGCGTAGTTATGGTAGTAGAGCCCGCCGACCATCTCGCCGGCGGCGTAGAGACCGGGGATGGGATGGCCGGTGGTGTCCTCGACCTCGGCCGCGTTGGTGATCTTGAGGCCGCCGAAGGTGAAGGTGATGCCGGTCGTCACGGCATAGGCTTCGTAGGGCGGAGTGTCGAGGCACTGGGCCCAGTTGGTCTTGTCAATCGCGAGACCCCGGGTCGCAAGGCCGTCGCGGATGTTGGGGTTGAACGGCAGCTCGGGCCGCGGGGCGGCGTTGAACGCCCTCACCGTTTCCAGAAAGCGACGCGGATCCACACCTTCGAGCCGCCCGGCCAAGGCCTCGAAACTGTCGGCTTTTTCCTTGGTGATGCGCGGGATGCGGTATTCCTCACGCAGCAGATGGACGACCTTCTGGTCAAAGATCTGCCAGGCGAACATGCCGGGCTGGTTTAGGATCTCGCCGCCGTATTGAGCATAGGTGTAGCTGTGGAAATCGAGCCCCTCGTCGAGAAAGCGCTCGCCCCTGGCGTTGATGACGATGCCGAAGGGGTAATTGTGCTTCTGAAAGCGGTCGCCGACATCGAGGTCGCCGAAGGGCGGCGCGTTCAGATCCCAGGCGACGGCGTGCGCCCCCGACCAGTGCCCGGCGACGGCGGCGCCGAGATCGAGCGCCATCTTCAGCCCCTGCCCCGTGTTGAAGCGCGAGCCGCGGACCTTGGCGAGATCCCAGTTGGGCCCCAGATAGCGCGCCCGCATCTCGGCATTGGCCTCGAAGCCGCCGCAGGCCAGCACCACCGCCTTGGCGCGCAGCTCCCGGATATGCCCCTGATGGCGCACCCGCACGCCCTCGACGCCGCTGTCGCCCTGCAAGAGGCCGATTGCCGGCGTCTCATAGAGCACCCCGATCCCGTCGCGGGCGGCGCGCCCGTGCAAGGCCTTCATCAGCTCCTTGCCGCCGCCCCAGATGTGACAAGCGAGCCCGCCCCAGAACTTGAACTTGCCGTCGACCAGGAACGCCTGGCGGCCGAGCCCGAGCTGAAACCGCACTCCTTTCTCGCGCATCCACACGGCGGTTTCGAAGCTGCTGCGGATCAGGATCTCGGTCAGATCGGGATCGCAGCGATACTGGGTCAGCCGGCCCATATCGTCGAAATATTCTTCCTCGGTATAGGTGCCGAAATCGACGTCCTTGAGCTCGGTCTCGTTCATATCGGGGATCAGGCGCCTCAGATCCTCGCCGTTGTGGTAGACGACGCGGAAGGCGCCGCCGGTGAAGCAGGAGTTGCCGCCGCGCGCCTCCTCGGGGGCAATTTCGAGCATCAGCACACTGGCGCCGTTCTCACGCGCCGACAGCGCCGCACAGGTCGCGGCGTTGCCGGCCCCGACCACGATCACATCAAACTTGTCGCCGGCGATGTCCATGATCCGCTCCTCCCCAACCTCTCTCGTCTGGCCGCGTCCGCTCGGCCGGACTATTCTGGCGCGCTCGAACCCAGGAGGCGACCCTTATGCCGCGGCTCGATGAAACCCGACCCTTTCTGCCTGTCAACATCGCGCTCTTGACGGTCTCCGACACCCGCGACGCCGCACAGGACCGCTCCGGCAATACGCTCGCCGACCTCGCCACGACCGCCGGCCATCATATCGCCGCGCGGAATATCGTGCGCGACGAGCAGGACGCGATCGTCGCTCAGCTCAAGACGTGGATCGCCGACCCCGCAATCGATGTCGTGATCGCGACCGGCGGCACTGGGGTGACGGGCCGCGATGTCACGCCGGAGGCCTTCCACAGTGTCTACGAGAAGGAGATCGCCGGGTTCGGCGAGCTCTTCCGCTGGCTCAGCTACGACAAGGTCGGGACCTCGACGATCCAGAGCCGGGCGACCGCCGGGGTCGCCGGCGGCACCTATCTCTTCGCTCTGCCGGGCTCGCCCAGCGCCTGCCGCGACGCCTGGGAAGGCATCCTTGTCCACCAGCTCGACAATCGTTTCCGCCCCTGCAACTTCGTCGAGCTGATGCCGCGGCTGCAGGAGCACCTCAAGCGGTAGCTCAGAATCCACGGCACGGCTTGAGGCGGCGATAGGCCTCGCCGTCATCGACGTCTTCGAGGCGTTCGACAAAGCCGACCGTGACCCTTCGGGGCAGTCCGGCGAGGGTGTCTGCGAGCGCATGGGGACCCGACCACCGCACCTGCTCGAACAGCCGCGGCAGGCGGCGCGAGCAGCGAGCGCCGACCAGCCAGAACCCGCCATCCTCGGCCGGGCCGAAGACGAGGTCCAGGCGGCCGAGGAGACGGAAGGCAGCGACGACGTGACGGGCCGCGAGTGCGGGAATGTCGCCGCCGACCAATACCACCGGGCCGAATGGGCAGGCGGCCAATGCACGGCGCATGCGGATCCCCAGATCGCCGCCGCCTTGGCCGGCGGCTTCGATGCCACGATGCCATCGCCGGGCATGACGGCGCGCCTTGTCCGGCGTCACCGCGATCCGCAGCCGCCAGCGCCGGTCATGAGCCAGCCGGCGCAGCAAGAGCGCAATCATCAGGCGTTCGAAGCGCACGGTCGCGACATCACCGATGTCCCGCGCGAGCCGGCGCTTGCCGCCGCCGAGAGCAGGCGCCCGGACGAACAGCACGAGGTGGCGGCGCATTAGCCGTAGAGCCGCGCGATGCGCCAGGGCGGCACATGGGCGAAATAGAGCGAGAGGCACAATAGGTTGCGCAGCGGCCGGCGGAGATAGCCGTCGCGGCGGTACCGTCGCGCCGAGGCGAGACAGCGGGCCCCGATGCGGGCAAGGCGCCGCCGGCCGAGGCGGCGCACCAGATCGACATCCTCCATCAGCGGCAGCGGCCGGAAGCCGCCGACCGCGTCGTAGAGGGTGCGCGCGATCAGCAGCCCCTGGTCGCCATAGGGCAATGCCAGAGCCCGGCAGCGCCAGGCGACGACCCGCTCCAGCCGGCGCGCCGCGGGTGCCTCGTCGTCGAGCGCGAAGTCGAAATAGCCGGCGCGGCTCCGGGCTTTCGATGTGGCGAGGAAGGCGCCCACCGCGTCCTCCCAGCCCGTGTCAGGGCGGCAATCGGCATGCAGGAAAAGGAGCCAGTCGCCCGCTGCGGCGGCGGCACCGGCGGCGAGCTGGCTGCCGCGCCCGCGTGGTGCCACGATGACCCGGGCCCCGGCGGCGCGGGCGTGAGCGGCGGTGTCGTCCGAAGAGCCGGCATCGGCAACGATCACCTCGCGGACGATGGTAGCTTCTCGCAGCGCCGCCAGGCTCGCGGGCAGTGTTCCTGCCGCATTCCATGTCGGGATCACAGCCGAAAGCGAAAATCGTTCTTGCAATGTTCTCATTGACGAGGCATCATGCGGAGCATGGATATGCCGGCAGCTTTCGGACAGCGCAAGGGACGCGGTGCCGCCAGCAACGAGAGCGGACGCTTCGAGGCCGAAAAGCGCGTCGCGTTCGACGACGGCTGGGGTACTTCCGATGAAGAGCCGATGCCGTTGCGGACGACCCTCAGCGTCGATGCGACACGCACGATCATCGCCCGCAACGACTCGCCCGATATCGGCTTCGACCGCTCGATCAACCCCTATCGCGGCTGCGAGCACGGCTGCATCTATTGCTATGCGCGGCCGAGCCATGCCTATCTCGGGCTGTCGCCCGGCCTCGATTTCGAAAGCCGCCTTTTCTACAAGCCGCAGGCGGCAAGGCTCCTCGCCGCCGAGCTGAGCAAGAAGGGATATGTCTGCCGCCCGATCGCGCTCGGCAGCAATACCGACCCCTACCAGCCGGTCGAACGCAAGCTCGGCATCACCCGAGCGATCCTCGAAGTGCTGCGCGAGTTTCGCAATCCGGTCACGATCGTCACCAAATCGGCGCTGATCCAGCGCGATCTCGACATTCTGGGCGAGATGGCACGGGACGGCCTGGCGATGGCCGCCATCTCGGTCACCACACTCGACCGCCGGCTCGCCCGCGTCATGGAGCCGCGCGCCGCGACCCCCGAACGCCGTCTCCAGACGATCTCGGCACTCGCCGCCGCCGGCGTGCCGGTCGCCGTCATGAGCGCGCCGATGATCCCGGCCTTGAACGACAGCGAGATGGAGCAGATCCTCGAACGGGCGCACGCCGCCGGCGCTACCTCGGCCGGCTACACGCTGTTGCGCCTGCCACTTGAATTGAAGGCGCTGTTCAAGGAGTGGCTCGAAGAGCATTTCCCGGCCAAGGCGAGGCATGTGCTCTCGCTCGTCACCCAAACCCATGGCGGCCAGCTTTACAATTCGACCTGGTTCAAGCGAAAGACCGGGACCGGCCCCTATGCGGAAGTCTTGCGGCTGCGGTTCGAACGCGCCTGCCGCAGGCTCGGCTTCAGCGGGCGCGCGACGCAGACCCTCGATATCGCACGCTTTTTGCGGCCGTCGCAAACTGGCGATCAGCTGGCGCTGTTCTAATTTTACCAGTAAGGCAGCGAGACAATGAGATCGGAATAACGGCGGAGCCGTGCGAAAACGACCTGCTGACGGCGCAGATTATCGGCTTTGCGATCGAAGTCCACCGCGCACTCGGACCAGGATTATTGGAATCGGCGTACGAAGAATATTTGTGTTTCGAGTTAAAACAGAACGGCCTCGCATTCAGGCGGCAAGTGCCTTTACCAATAATTTACAAGTCTGTTCGGCCCGATTGGGGTTATCGACTAGACATTGTGATCGAGGATCGGGTCATCGTCGAACTCAAGACCGTTGAGCGCCTGATGCGAATTCATGAGGCTCAGATCCTAACCTACCTGAAGCTGAGTGGTATCCGGACTGGTCTGTTGTTCAACTTCAAATCGGCCGTCCTCAAGGACGGCATTCGGCGGATCATGTTGTGGAGACGATTGGCAAGTCGCCCTCACTGTCTCACCGCCTCACTGGTCAATTTCATGAGTGCTGTACTAGTCTCGTCGTCGGGCAACCGGGGAGGCGGCGGGCGTGGCCACGGAAAGGCGGCTCGGAGCGCGCGAGGTCGAAGAGATTTTCGCGGCATTCGCCGAGGCGATGCGCGAGCTGCCACCGGATGTCGAGGCCGGCTGGCTCGATGCTCAGGGCGATCTGCGTCTCGCGCCGGACATTGCCCGCAAGCTGCGCACCGCGCGGCGCGTGCGTCAGCTGTTGCAGGAGCTGCGGCAGCGCCAGCGCGAGGGCTGACAGAACAGCGGGCTCAGGCGCCGGCGATGAACGAGCGCAGCGAACGCGCCTCGTATTCGATCTCGTCGAGCCGGTTCTTGACCACGTCGCCGATGCTAACGATGCCGCACAGCCGCCCTTCGCGAACCACCGGAAGGTGGCGAATACGACGGTTGGTCATTTCCGCCATCAGTTCGGCGACGCTCTCGGTCGGGTCGCAGGTGACGACCGACCGGGTCATCACCTCCGCGACAGGCACCGCCAGAATGGCGTCGCCGTGACGGGCGAGGGCATGCACGATATCGCGCTCAGAGATGATACCGTCGACGGTCTCTCCGTTTTCGCTGGCGACGAGGGCGCCGATATTGCGGGAGACCAGGGCTTCGACCGCGGCGCCGACCGTGTCGTCCGGCCGGATCGTCGCCACCGCCCGTCCCTTGCTGCGCAGGATCGTTTCGACATCCATGGAGAACCTCGCACACTCTCGCGGGCCGCCCGGCGTGCCAACGCCGATTGGTACGAGGCAGCCGCTACCTGGGGGAGTATAGGGCAATTTGCCGCAGGTGGCAGCGTATCTTGATGCGGCTCCCGGAACATGACGCGCGGCGAAGGGGGTCGGGATGCCTTTGCCCGAGACATCTCCAACCGTGACGGCGAGCCACCTCTAGCCGAGCGGCAAGAGGTCGCAGAAGCCGCCGCCGACCTCCCGCGCTCGGCGGATCTCGGCCTGGAGGGATTTTTCTCGGTTCTGCATTGGTGCGCACCCAACATCCATAGAATTGCCTAATTGATATCGCATAATCCAGGCTTATCGTGGCGTCCAGTGAGGCGTCGCAAACGTGAGCCAGGTGCATTTGGTCGATGAGGTAGAGGATAAGCTGCCCACGCAGGTGCACGGGCGGCCGTTTGAAAGGGCGGTCGGGGATCTACAACCTCAAGAGGAGTTCCCACTGCAGATCCGCTGCAGGTGCAGCGGGCTGTCACATATCAAACTACCGTGCATAGCAGAGCCCGCGAATCTCCTTCCCGAGTAGCGCTAACTAGCCGTCATGGCCGGACGCGAACCACAGTCGTCGGGTTCAGCAAAACCGGCTGTACGCACCGGTATCCATGGGGTCTTCGGTGTCCTAGACCCAGCGCCGGTTGATCGCGATAATGCGCACTGATGCCGCTTGGCCCGCGGCCGGGCCGAAGGGGGAGGAATGCAGCGCGTCGACGTTAGAGGGGTTGTGCTCGAAGTCTCGATCACCGGAGACGGGGCGCCGCTATTGTTTCTGCACGGCGGCGACTATTTTGAGCAAAACCGGGCTTTTCTCGACAGGCTAGCGCGTCGTTGGCGGGTATTTGCCCCGCGTCATCCCGGGTTCGGCGGGTCGGAGCGTCCCGATGGGTTCCGCACGATCCACGATCTCGCCTATCTCTACCTCGACATGATCGAGCAGCAGGGCCTCGACGACGCGGTGCTCGTCGGGTCGTCGTTCGGCGGCTGGATTGCGCTCGAGATCTGCGTCCGCTCGATCGAGCGGGTCGGACGGCTGGTGCTTATCAACTCCCTCGGCGTCAAGTTCGGCGCGCGCGAGGAGCGCGACATCGCCGACATTTATGCGCTTCCCGCTAACGAGCTTCTCCGCCGGACCTTTTTCGACCCGCAGCGCTGGGTCCCGGACTACGGCCAGCTCGGCGACGAGGAGGTCACCGCGATCGCGCGCGACCGGGAGGCAACGGCGCTCTACGGCTGGCGGCCTTATATGCACGATCCGGGCCTGCGCCAGTGGCTGCACCGGGTGAAGGTGCCGACGCTGGTACTGTGGGGCGAGAACGACGGCATCGTCCGGCCCGATTACGGCGAGAGACTATGCCGCGCCCTGCCCGACGCCCGCTTCGCGACGATTGGCCAGGCCGCGCATTATCCGCAGATCGAGCGCCCCGAGGAGGTGGCCGACGCGATCGAAGGCTTCGCGCGTGCGGAGGTGAAGCGATGAAGGTCTGGCACTTCAGCGAGATGGCGTATCACCCGGCTTGGCCCGAGGTGCGGGATTCCTACCGCGTCGTCATCCCGAGCCGGCTCTACGACCCGAAAATCGGGGCCGACCTCTACCACCGCTATCTCGACGAATGGGCGCTGTGCGACGAGCTCGGCATCAACATCATGACCAACGAGCACCACGCGACCGCCACCTGCGCCGACTCGGTGTGCACGATCCCGATGGCGATCTTGGCGCGCGAGACCAAGAAGGTGCGGCTGCTGGCGCTCGGCATGCCGATCGGCAATCGCAACGACCCGATCCGCGTCGCCGAGGAATATTCGATGCTCGACGTGATTTCGCGCGGTCGCATCGAGATGGGCTTTGTCAAAGGGGTGCCCTTCGAAATCTCGCCCGCCAACACCAACCCTGCCGATCTGACGGGACGCTTCTGGGAGGCGCACGACCTGATCTTGAAGGCGATGACAAGCCATGACGGCCCGTTCAATTGGGAAGGCACGCACTTCCACTACCGCTCGGTCAATGTCTGGCCGAGGTCGTGGCAACAGCCGCACCCGCCGGTATGGATGCCGGTCGGCAGCCCGGGCAGCGCGATGGAAGCGGCAGAGCGCGGGATGACGATCGGCGTCCTCAACACCGGCTGGGTGCGCACACCGGCCATCTTCGAGGCGTACCGCCAGAAGGCGGCCGAGGTCGGCCGCCCGATGACGCCGCAGCGGCTCGCCTATATGGCGCTGATCGGTGTCGGCGATACCCGCGAGGAAGGCGAGCGGCGAGCCGACCAGATCCTCGATTACAGCCGCACCTCCGGCATCGTCGCGCCGCAATTCATGAACCCGCCGGGCTACGCCTCGCCGGCGCAGAGCGCACAGGCGCTGAAGATGAGTGGCGGTGGGTTCCGCGCCGGCCGCATCCAGTCCCGCGACGGCCGTGCCATCGATCCGCGGAGGATGTCGGTCACCGAAGCGATCGACGCCGGCCTCTCCTTCGCCGGCACCCCCGACGATGTTTTTGATCAGCTCCGTGCCTTCTACGACCATGTCGGCGGCTTCGGGCATCTGTTGATGATGGGTCAGGGCGGCTTGCTGAGCCACGAGGAGACGGTCGCCAACCTCACCCTCTTCAGCGCGGAGGTGCTGCCGCGGCTTGGAGAACTCGGGACATGAGGCAGTGGGGACCGCCGGCCGACTGCCGACTATGACCTTGTCATAGTCGGCAAAACCCGCCGAAATCTTCGCCCGATCGCAGCCAAGAAATTGCCGAAATCGGAGCCAATTTTGGTGCCTCCTCGAGCGAACGAGAGGAGACCTGCAGATGTGGAAGCTGCCTGCCTCGATCATCGGATGCTGCCTGGCAGCGATGCCGCTCATCGGCTGCGCCGAACGCTTTGCCGCCCTCCCTCCGGAACCGGCGCCCGCCCCCGCTGCGGCTTACGTAACTAAGCCGGCGGGAGGGATCTACACCACCTCGGCGGCGCCCTCGGCTATCCTCGTTTTCGTCCCCGCGATGCAGGCGGTCGGCTTCGACGACCTCCTGACGCGCGATCCGTCGCTGTGGGCAGCTCAGGGGTTCGACGTCGTGATGCCGGATATCGCCCAGCTGGTTGCCGATCGGCAGGCTGCACTCGAGCGCCTCGTCGCTTCGGCGCGCCGGCTGGCCGACGCTCCGGTTTGGCTGGTCGGCCCGGGTTCGGCGATCGAAGCCGCCATGCCCCAACTGCCGCCCGGCCGGATCTCTGGGGTCGTGGTTACATCGGTGACCACTGGCGCTGGAAGCTGCAGCCGGACCGTCTATTACTCGAACGCCGGAACCGGCGCTGAACCTCGGGTGACGGTCAAGACCTCAGGAGATGCTTGCCCGGTCGGCGAGCGCGCCGCTCCCTCGGGTGTCGCCCCGTTGCCGCCCGGCAAGCCCGGTGCGCCGCGGCTCATCGAGGCCGGTCCCGGCCCATGCCTCGCCTGCCGCGCAGCGGCCGGTCATCCGCCAGCTCGCCGAAGAGATCAAGAGCCTGCCGGCGAGCTGAGCCTTCCCTTCTCGGACAGGGCGGGATCGACTTAATAGGGGGGCGGATAACCGTAGCCCGGCGGGTAACCGTAGCCGGGTGGCGGCGGAGGAGGAGGATAGCCGTAGCCCGGCCCCGGTGGCGGACCGTAATAGGCGGCGGGTGGTGGCGGTGTCGTCGCAACGCCGGCCAACGCACCCGTCGCGCCGCCGATCGCTGCCCCGACAGCGGCGCCATGTCCACCGCCGACGGCACCACCAATGGCTGCTCCTGAAGCGGCCCCGAGGATTCCGCCGCCGACCGCGCGTTCGGCCGGATCATAGGGGTTCGTGCAGCCGGCCAGAGCCAGGATCAATCCCGCGCCAACCGCTCCGCAGGCCACCGATCGCTTCGTCATCCCGTTCCCTTTTCAAAACCTATCGTGCCCAACTTACGGGCCGGACTGCTGACAAGCCGTGAATTTTCCGGCGGCCCGCAGGCTAGCGCAGTTCCATAGCCGACACACGAGCCGCAAAAATGTCCCGCGTCGAGCCTTGCGTGTCGGGAACGGGGTAGAGCGGAAGAATGTTCCCTCGGGACGGATAATCGCCCAACCGGCAAATCGGCCAGCCTTGGGCCGGGTCTTTACGCGGTTTTCTGCGGCATGAGGCCGAGTTCGTCGATCATCTGCTCGCGCATCACGAATTTTTGGATCTTGCCGGTGACCGTCATCGGGAAGCCCTCGACGAATTTGACGTAGCGCGGGATCTTGTAGTGGGCGATCTGACCCTGGCAGAAGGCGCGGATCTCTTCGGCATCCGCCGCTTCGCCGTCGCGCAGGCAAATCCAGGCGCACAATTCCTCGCCGTAATGCGGGTCGGGGACGCCGATCACTTGCACGTCCTTGATTTTCGGATGGCGGTAGAGGAACTCCTCGATTTCGCGCGGATAGACGTTTTCGCCGCCGCGGATCACCATGTCCTTGATGCGGCCGACAATATTGCAATAACCCTCGTCGTCGAGCGTAGCCAGGTCGCCGGTATGCATCCAGCCGGCGGCATCGATCGCCTCGCGCGTCCTCTCCTCGTCGTTCCAGTAGCCGAGCATGACCGAATAGCCGCGCGTCATCAGCTCGCCGGCCACGCCGCGCGGCACGATGCGGCCTTCGGCGTCGACGATCTTGACCTCGATATGCGGCTGGATCCGGCCCACGGTCCCGACCCGCCGCGCCAGAGGGTCGTCGGTCGCGCACTGGAAGCTGACCGGGCTGGTTTCGGTCATCCCGTAGGCGATCGTGATCTCGCTGAGGTGCATCAGCTCGACCGCCCGTTTCATGACCTCGATCGGACAGGGGCTGCCCGCCATGATGCCGGTGCGCAGCGATGACAGGTCGAATTTCGCGAAATCCGGGTGGTCCATCTCGGCGATGAACATCGTCGGCACGCCATGTAGGGCGGTGCAGCGCTCGGCCGCGATCGTCTCCAAAGCGGCAAGCGGGTCGAAGCCCTCGCCGGGAAACACCATCGCCGAGCCGTGCGTCAGACAGGCGAGGTTGCCGAGGACCATGCCGAAGCAATGATAAAGCGGCACCGGAATGCACAGCCGATCGTCCGGGCCGAGCCGCATTGCCTCGCCCACGAAGAAGCCGTTGTTCAGAATGTTGTGGTGGGTCAGCGTGGCGCCCTTGGGAAACCCCGTGGTGCCGCTAGTGAACTGGATGTTGATCGGGTCGTCGAACTGCAGCTCGCCCTCGAGCCCAGCAAGGCGGTCATGCTCCGCCCTGCCGGCGAGATCGTAGACCGCCTCGAAGCGCAGCGTGCCCCCTTCCCGCTCATCGCCGATCGCGATGACGAGACGCAGATCGGGGAGCCGCACTGCGCGCAATTGGCCGCCCGACGCCGTCGGCAATTCGGGCGCCAATTCGCGGAGCATCCCGAGATAGTCGCTGCCCTTGAACCGCGCCGCGGTGATCAGCGCAGTGCAGCCCGCCTTGTTGAGCGCATATTCGAGCTCGGCCAGCCGATAGGCGGGATTGATGTTGACGAGGATCAGGCCGGCTTTGGCGGTGGCGAATTGCGTCACCACCCATTCGGCATTGTTCGGGGACCAGATACCGATGCGGTCGCCGTGCCGCAGCCCGAGCGCCAGCAGGCCAGCGGCGAAAGCATCGACCCGCTCCTTCAGTGCGCGATAGCTCCAGCGGATGCGCTGATGGCGGCAGATCAGAGCATCGCGCTCACTGCAGCGCTCGGCGACCTTGTCGAAATGGACGCCGATCGTCTCGCCGATCAGCGGCGTGCCGCTGGCTCCGTGGACATAGCTCGGTTGCGCCATTTCTCCTCCAAGCCGCCCGCATATCGATGGCTCTTAGTCTACGGAATTATGCGGAATTATGTAGCTTCCCGCCGTCACTGCCCTCGCTTTCCGCAATCATGAATTGAATTGGCGATTCGCGCGTCCCGCCATGTGCAGCGAATCTACAGCAAAATCTCATCTAAAGGTTGAAAGGCTACCCAGGCCGCGGCATAGATGTCGACCGGTGTTGCTGCAACGTGGTCCAAAACCTGCCGCCGCCTGCCTTCGGCGCCCGTGCGCACCATGTCACACACCCAGTTAGTCAAAAGTCCGCACTCACCGGGAGCCCTTTCTCGACGTCGAGTGGAATCCGCATTAGCAAGATACCACATTATTATGTTATTGTCAATATTACGGTGCGCTAGGCGCCAGCGTGTGGCACCAATCCACCATTCGTCAGAACTCTTCCGGTGTCCACTCACCCCAATATCGCGCATCCCCCGAACTTACCGCTCTCCTCTTTAGGGCAGCTTCGGGTGGTGAGCCGACCTTTGCCGAAACCATCGTGAACAGAGAGGTCACGCCGGAAACGATCATTCGATGACGCAAAAATTAAGAAATGCGCGCGGCGGTTCGCTAACTTGTTTGATCAACAGGTGCGTCCACTCGTCATCGGGGCCGAAGAACTCTAACAGAGAACGTTCGTGCGCGCTGGGGTCCAATGGGTCGAAACTGTCACCAGCGAAATTTTTCAGACGCTCCAGCGAGGGGCGATGGGCCTCGGCGATCCAAGAAAGCGAGGCAAACTCGTAACCCGCGCGACCGAAGAACTGACCCGAAAGGCCGACAAAAGCCTTGCTGGGACGATGCAGGCATTGGATCACATAGTCGTGGTCCGGCCTATAGCGCACCGCCCACTCGTCGTTGCTCATCAAGTCGCAGAGAACCTGTGCGTCAATCACGACGATCAGGAACAGGCGTCCCTCGATAAAGTCGAGCAGGTGCTCTTCGTCACGAATGCTGGCGACGAAGGGCATATAGGGCGCCCAGGCGCGATTGTTCTTGGCTTCATTGAGAAAAAACACGGCATTCGCTTTGCCGACGAGCTTCGAGGAAATCGCATCGACGTCGGGCTTGGCATAGATGGCTGCGTAAGTGACGCCGGGCTCTGGCTGAACAACGTGCTGCCCATCGCGCTTCGCTTGTGCGATGCAGTCGTTGAGTGCCTCCAGGTTATCCCGCGGTGGGACATCCAATTCGACCCGTTTCGTCTTTCCGGTACGTCCGCGAAAGCCAGATGCGCTGTCAGTTCCGAGAAAGCTGTGTAAGCTTTGCAGCTTCGCCAACTGACGTTTCCCGCGCTGATTGAGTTTGGTACCAGTCTTCACCTCAAACACCAGCGGGTCCGATCCGACCAGCAGGCAGAGGTCGCCGTAGCGAAGGACGTTGGTAATGTCGCACAGTACCGCTGGCACGCCATGATCGATGGTTTCGAGTACCAGGTTCGTTTCCTGCTGCAGCCCCTCCTTGCCGGAAATGATCCCCGCGTCTTGCTTGATGCCCCGCCGGTCGGTCTCGAAGAAGGCATGCTTGACGGAGTACCTGTCCAGATAGACGTAGGCCAGCGCGTCTCCAAAGCACTTCCAGATGAAGATCTGGTCCTGCCGCGCTGCGACGTAGCCAGTGATGCGCTTGAGCCTTGTCCTGATGACGGCAGACGCCTCCTTGCTTCCGCGCCCGGTCTTGAGCTGCATGTTCAGGGCGCGCTGGGTTTCACGATGGCGAAGTAGAGCCTGTTCGTCCCGGAGCACCTCTTTGACCACGAGCAGATTAAGCTCCCGCACCGACGCCAGATCGTCTGGGCGAGCTTCGACTTCTCGGATTAATCGGAAGAGCTGTCGGAAGGTCTTTTTGCGTCGAATGTGCATGAGCCTGCGATTATGGGTCGTTAGGCCACCCCTTGCTTACGCTTGCAAGAAGACGGTCTCGGGCTGGCTAGAACATAGATGGACGCAGAGCAGGCGTTTGTCAGCTGGTCTTCGGCGCGCGCTTTCCACCCCGAAGGCCCCACGACCGGCTCCGGGCGAGGGCCGTTTGGGGCATTTCTCCCCCGTCGCGCTCGCCTGCAACGAGCGACTGCTTAGGGGCAGACCAGTCCATCTCTCCGCCTCTTCGCAATAATTCCGGTATGCTACGGAGCCTTGCGTCCCTAACGGAGAAAGAAATGGTCTTTCCTCCGTTGCGCCGCGGGCGGCTCGCGGTTTGTGTCCTGGCATCGCTCGTCCCGGCACCGCTCGTCCCGGCGGCTCGCGCCGAGGTGGTGTTCTCCGGTGTCGCCGCCGGCGACATGTCGAGCACCGACGCCGTCCTGTGGACGCGGGCCGACAACGGCGGCAACATCACGAGCCTGACGGCGCAGGTGGCGACGGACCCGGATTTCGCCAACATCGCCGCGACGCTCAACGACACGACCAGCCCAGACAGCGATTTCACATTGAAGCTGCAGGTCGGCGCGCTCTCGCCCCATACGCGATATTTTTACCGCTTCCGCACATCCGACGGTGTCACCAGCCCGACCGGACAGTTTGCCACCGCACCCGCACCACAGCAGCGCGTCGGCGTGCGCTTCGCCTTCAGCGGCGATGCCGACGGCCGTTTCCGGCCTTATCCGTCGATCGCCAATCTCCCGGCGCAGAAGCTCGATTTCTTCGTCTTTGTCGGCGACGCCATGTATGAAATCGCGAGCGCCGGCTCGCCCGCCGTTCCTCTGATCACCGCCGAGACAACAGGTCCGGCACAACTGGAGGAGGGTCTTAGGGCCTACAATCGAAAATATTTGGAGAATATGCTCGGCGTCGATCCCGCCACCGAGCGCCCGAGCGCCTCCGGTCAGCAGAGCCTGCAGCCGATGCTGGCGGCGACCGGCAGCTACACGCTGCTCGACAATCACGAGCTCGGCAACCGGTCGCTGCAATCGGGCGGGGCGCCGCCCAGCGCCCCGCCCCAAACGACCGATCCGTCTTTCGACGTCAACTCGACCGGCAGTTATGACAACAAGACGGCGGCGTTTCGCACATTGGAAAAGGCGTTTCTCGATTTCCATCCGACGCGCAGCTCGATATCGGGCAATCCCGGCAACGGATACAGGCTGAGCGGACCCCGGGTCAGCGCACCCGCCGATTTGCGCACAGACGACACACCGCAGCTCTATTTCGCACAGCAATGGGGCGCCAACTGCATCTACATCCAGACCGACGATCGCAGCTATCGCGACATCCGCCTGGCGAAGTTGGGCAACCGCGGTCCAATCGACGATGTCGGTCGCGCGCCGACAACCCAAACCGGACAATGCTGGGTACAACGCAGCTGCAATGGCTGAGGGCTACGCTGCAGCAAGCGCAGCGCGACGGCATTTCCTGGAAATTCGTCGCGATCTCCTCGCCGATCGACCAAGTGGGCAAGGCTTCGGCAACCGGAAGGCAGCTCAACGGCCAACCCGACCGCACCCAATCGCCGGACGGCAAATCATGGTGGGCGGGCTATCGAGCGGAACGTAACCAGCTATTGAAGTTCATTACCGACGACCATATCGACCACGTCGTCTTCCTGACGACCGACGACCACATGACGCGGGTCACCCAACTGCAATATCTGACGGATCCAAACAATCCGGAGAGTAAGGCCCTGGTGCCCGGCGCGTTCCAGCTGTTGGCGGGTCCAATCGGCGGCGGCGGCCCCGACGGTTTCACCGATCACAGCTTCGAGACGATCCAGACGGCGGCCGAGGCACGCAACGCGAGCCAGATCGCGCTGGGAGAGCCGGCCCTCGGTTTGCCGGCAAACTTCCCGGGACTGCGCAACGTCTTCCGCCAAGGTGATCCCAACGCCGCGGCCTCGCCCTCGCCGGTCGACTTCTCGTCGCCCGATACCTTCAACTACGCAATTGCCGACGTGGCGCAGGATGGCACTCTCGCCGTGACGATCTGGGGCATCCCCTCCTACCGGCAAAACACCTTCCCTCAGGATGCCGTCGAGGCAACCTCGATCCTCGGCTTTCAGATCGCACTACATTAGCCGCGCACGATGCGCAGCGGGCGATAGCTGTGGGCCGGCTCGGTTGCGCGGTCGAGATTGCGCGGGATGCGCCGGACCATTGCTTCGAAAGCCGGCCAGACCGCGACGAACTGCTGCATCAGCTCCTCGGGGAGGTCGAGCCCGGCATTCCGGGTCATGGTGCGGATTTCCTCGGGGGTCGAGGGCGGCAGGTGGGCGAGATCGGTACGCATGGTGTCCTCTCGGCTCAGGCGAGATCGGGGTGGCGGCGGTGCCAGTCGGTCGCCTGCTGGTAAGCGTGGGCGATGCGCAATACGGTCGGCTCGGCCATCGGTGCGCCAGCGATTTGCAATGACAACGGCAGTCCTTCGGCCCGGCTGAACCCGCACGGGATCGCGAGCGCGGGCAGTCCGCCGACGCTGAACGGCATCGTGATGCTGGGTGAGCTGACGAGCCGATCGGGCTGGTTAGGGTCCGCGGGGTCGGCGACATTGAGCGCGCCGGCGGTCAGCAGCGCGTCGAAGCGCTTCAATGCCATCGCCTGCTCGCGGGCGAGGACGGCGCGCCAGCGCAGCGCCTGCACGTAGTCCTCGGCGCGGATCAAGGCACCCGGCAACACGCGGTTGCGCAGGATCCGCCCGAAATCCTGCGGCCGCGTCTTCAGATCCTGTTCGTGGATCGCATAGAGCTCGGCGATCGAGATCGTGGTCTTGCAGTCGGTGTAGTCGCGCAGGCTTGACAGCTGCACCGGCTCGACGACCGCGCCGAGCCCGCGCAACACATCGACCGCGGCCGACATGGCCGGCGCCAGGTCGGGATGGGCGCCAGTCGCGTACCAGTGCTCGATCAGTCCGACCCGTAGGCCTTCGATCGATCGCGTCAGGCCGGCCACATAGTCCGGCACCGGGACATCCTCGCTGCCCGGATCCTCGGCATCGAAGCCGGCGACGACCTGGAGGAACAAGGCGATATCCTCGGCGCTGCGGGTCAGCGGCCCGCAATGGTCCATCGTGAAGGTGTTCGGGAAGACGCCGCGCCGGCTGACCCGGCCATAGGTCGGCTTCAGCCCGGCGATGCCGCAGACCGCGGCCGGCCCGCGGATCGAGCCGCCGGTATCGGTGCCGATCGCGCCCGGTACAAAGCCCGCCGCAACCGCCGCCCCGGCGCCGCTCGACGAGCCGCCGGGGAGGTAGTCGGGGTTCCATGGGTTGCGCGCCGGTGGCCAGGGCAAATCCCAGCTCGGCCCACCCAGGGCGAATTCCCAGGTCGCAAGCTTGCCCATCAGCACGGCACCACCGGCCTTCAGCAGGCTCACGAGATGCGCGTCGGCGGTGGGGACATAATCTTGACACAGCTTCGAGTGCCCGGTGGTGGGAATGCCGGCGGTCTCGACGATGTCCTTGAGCGCATAGGGGATGCCGTGCAGCGGCCCGCGCCGCCGGCCGGTCATCAGCTCGCGCTCGGCAGCTGCCGCCTCGGCCAACGCGACCTCGGGCGTCACCCGGATGAAGCTGTGCAATTTGCCGTCATGAGCCGCGATGCGGTCGAGCAATGCCCGCGTCACCTCCACCGGCGACAATTCGCGTCGGTCGTATAGCCGGCTGAGCTCGGCGATCGTCAGAAAGGCGGGATCCATGATGGCGGGCTCGCTACAGTGATGCAATTCGTAGACGCTAGCTTGCATCGACCCCGGACGCCAGCGGGCGTCATTCGAGGCCGCTGACGACGCCATCTGATGACGCGCCCTCCCTGAGCGCAGCGAGAAATTCGCTCCGACGCGGAAAATCGCCCGTCCGCTCAACCATAAGGTCATACAGATCAAATGGTTAGACGGCCGTGCGGCTCTAAATGCCCAGTTCCGAAATGGGCGTCGCTGCCACCCCAATCGAACGACAGGGCCAATCGAACAACAGGGCCAATCGAACGACAGGGCCAATCGAACAACAGGGATTGCGCGAAAACTCGACGATCCGCGCTTCGGGCGTTATTACATCGAAACCAATACTGGGACAGGCATTTGCGCGAGCAAGGTTCGCATTGTGCCTCCGAGCAAAAGGTCCCGCAACCGAGAGTGACCATAGGCTCCGAACACGAGCAGGTCCGATCCGCCCCGCACGGCGTGCGCGAGGATCACCTCCGCGATCGGAGAGCCGTTCGACATCACCCGTTCCACGTTGAGATGCACATTGTGCCGCGCCAATTGCAAGGCGATGTCGGCACCAGGCTCTTCCCCGTGTCGGCGGCCTCTGGACGGATCCACGACTAGCGTGGTGACCGCCCGTGCGTCGACAAGAAACGGCATGGCGTCTGATATCGCGCGCCGTGCCTTCCGACTGGCGTTCCAGCCGATCAGGACATTGTTGCCAATCGCTTCACCTAGCCACGCATTGGGGAGGACGAGCAGCGGCGCCCCGCTCGCAAGCAAGATTGTTTCCAGCATCATGTCGTCTGGAAGGCCATTGGGTTCAGGATGCCCGACGATCACCAGATCGGAATGAAGCGCGTTGAGGATCGCCTCTTGCGTCGGCTGATCGCTGTCGATTCGACGTGATTCCCCGGCGACGTTCCATGTGGCGCAGAGAGCCTGAAAGTGTTCGCTCACATGGACCGCAACAGCTTCTGCCTCTGCACGGAGCCTTTTTTCATGGGCGATCACGGCTTGGAACGCCCTTTCGCCAATGGCCCAAGACTCCGACGGCGGATGCAACCTCACGCCGGCGAAAACCACGTGCACACCGATCACATGCGCGTCCCAGCGCTGCGCCAATGCGGCAGCATGAATAGCCCGATGCTTTCCTGACGGACTAGCATCAAGAAAGACTGTTAACGTTTTTGGATAGAGTCGTCTTTGCGGGCTGAGCGCCTTCGCCGCAGCCTGATAGGCCTCGTCGAAATCGCTCTGGTTTACCATGATCGTTTCGGCAAGCGTGACCCCGGAATACGGGTTCGTGGAGATTGGCACACCATCGTGCCTTCCGGGACGCCGCGAGCCGTTGACGTATTGTCCGTCAAACCCTTGGTAGGACACCGGCGCGTCGGCTCGCCACTCAGAGACAGGCCCATCCTGCGTGGGCCGCCTTATCGAAGCCAGCGAACAACGCTGAGTCATTTTCACATGCCGTTGGTCCTGAACATTCATGGTTGGCTCTCCATTTCATGGTGACAGGAGGATTATCCGCCTGATGCAGCGGCCTCGGTGCGAATCTGCACTTTGCTGCCATCGATAAGGCTGACTGGCAGCGTGCGGATCACCTGGTACCCCGCCTTCATGTATGTCCATTAGTGACCCATCGGAGCGGCCCCGCCGAGCTTGACCTTGCGCAAGGTCAGTGCGAGCGGCACGGCTGCGAGCGAGATCAGCGTCAGCACCAAAAAGGCGTCCATATAGCCCAGGTACGAGGCCTGCGCCTGTACCTGCTGTCCAACCCATTGGATCGCCTGCTGCTTGGCCTCCCATAGCGAACTGCCCTCCGCGACGAAATAGTTCGTCACCTGATGCAGCGCATCCTGATATTGCACGCTCGACGGGATTGCCTGGCCGACGAGCATGTTCTGATGGAATTGCTGGCGGTCCCACAGCACATTGGCGACCAGCGATATGCCGATCGAGCCGCCGGTGTTGCGCGCGGCATTGAGCAGGGCCGAAGCCTGGTCGGTCGCGCCGGGCGGAAGGCCGTCGTAGGACGCGGCGATGATCGGAATGAAGATTAGCGGCAGTCCGACGCCGAGCAGCATGCGCGAGCGCGCCATGAACCAGAAGTCGAGATCGCCATACACGTTGGTCATGTCGTACATCGAAAGCGCGATCAACACCGCCCCGACGGCAATCAGGTATTTGGGCTGGACCTTGCCGGATAGACGGCCGACGACGAACATCATCGCCGCCGTGACGAGACCGCCCGGCGACAGCACGAGGCCGGCCCAGGTCGCGGTGTAGCCGAAATCCTGCTGCACCAGCTGCGGCAGAAACTGCGTCGTCGCAAACAGGATGGCACCGGTCGCCAGCATCACGAGAAAACAGGCGCCGAACTGGCGGGTCGCCACCATCCGAAGCTCGATCGCCGGGTTGCGGCGGCTCACTTCCCACGGGATCATCAGCACGAACGCCAGCACACAAACGACCGCGACCCCGACAATAAAGGTCGAGCCGAACCAGTCGTCCTCGAGTCCGCGGTCGAGCATGATCTCGAGCGAACCGAGGAAGGTCGCGACGAGCGCGAAGCCGACCGCGTCGAACCTCTCCCCCGCCGCAGCCGCCGGTGCCGCGCCGCTGCCGCCTCGGGCTCGCGCAAGACCAGCGCAATCAGCCCCATCGTGATCAGGCCTACCGGGGCGTTGATCATAAAGGCCCAGCGCCACGAATAATTGTCGGCGAGCCAGCCGCCGAGCGTCGGCCCGACCACCGGCGCCACCACGACCGCCACGCCAAACAGCGCGAAGCCCTGGCCGCGCTTTTCCGGCGGGAACGCATCAGCCAGGATCGACTGCGCGACCGGCACCATGCCGCCGCCGCCGAGGCCCTGCACGATGCGGAACAGCAGCAGTGCGTCGAGATTCGAGGCCTCTGCGCACAACACCGAACTCGCGGTGAACAGCGCCAGACAGATCAGAAAGAAGGTCTTGCGGCCGAGGCGCTGGGTGAGGAAGGAGCTCGCCGTCAGGCTGACGGCATTGGCGACGAGATAGGTCGTCACCACCCAGGACGCCTCGTCCTCGCTGACCCCCAGGCCGCCGGCGATATAGTGGAGCAGCACGTTGGCGATGGTGGTGTCGAGCGTCTCCATGAACGATGCGACAGCCACGAGAATGGCGATCAGCCATGGGTTGGCGCCGGCGCCGCCCGGCGCGCCGGGAGGCGCGGCTTGGCTGGTGCGAGCCTCGCTCATAGCCACCCCCTCAGGCGCTCATAGAGCGAGGGATTTGCATTGACCCGCACGCTGGTCTCGACCGACATCCCGGGGCCGAGCGCAACATCCGTCGGGGGATCGTCCATGACGACCTTGACCGGCACGCGCTGCACGATCTTGACCCAGTTGCCGGTGGCGTTCTGGGCAGGCAGCAGCGAAAACGCGGTGCCGGAGCCGGGCTGCACGCTGGCCAGATGGCCGCGGATCGTGCGTTCCGGATAGGCGTCGATGCTGATCGTCACCGGTTCTCCGGGCCGCATGTGGTCGAGCTGCGTTTCCTTGAAGTTCGCCCAGATCCAGATATCGTCTGGCACGAACATCGTAAGGTTTGCACCCGGCTGCGCGTACTGGCCGACAGCGGCGCTGAGCTGGACAACGCGGCCCGGCTGGTCTGCCGTAACCGTGGTATAGGAAAGGTTGAGCTGCGCCTGTTCGCGCTGGGCTTTGGCTTGCGCCAAGCTGGCGACGGCGCTGTCGCGTTGCGCCTTAAGCGCTTCGACTTGTCGCTGCGCCAGTTTGAGCGTCGCTTGCGCACTTTCAACTATAGCCTGCTGCTGCCTCAACTGCGAGGTGTATTTCTGGGCGTTCTGAACGGTGCCGGCGAGTTGTGTCTGCGCCAGGTCTTGATAGCGCACCGCTTGCTGCTGCGCGAACACCAGCGCCGCCTGCTGCTGCGCCAGCTGTGCCTGGTCGGCGGTGATCTGGGCCTGCTGCACACTCATCTGCGCATCGACATTGTTGATGCTGGCTCGCGCGGCGGCGACCTGCGCCACCGCGTGGGCGAGGGCTGCGCGATAAGTGCGGTCGTCGATACGGGCGATGATCTGGCCGGTGGCGACGTGCTCGTTATCGGTTACCGGGACCGCCGTGATGTAGCCCGACACTTCGGGGGCGATGGCGAATTGCCGCGACGCTATGTAGGCGTCGTCGGTGAACTCGAAATGACAGGAATTGTCCCAATAAAGGTAGCCGCCCGCTGCTACCAGCGGCAGGCAAACCGTCGTGAGGGCGAAGACAACCGGGCGCCGACTATTCCTGCCTTTGTGTGACAGCTCATCAGCACCGGGATCGTGGGTTTCAATATCCGCATCCTGCCGGGGCCACCGCTCCAGCACCTTCGGCGCCGCAACGTCAGGCCACGCACCATGGTCCGCCCCCGGCTCAAATTGCGCGGTTTCCGCCGCACTCCGAGCGTCCGCCCTCTGATCTTCCAGGTCCAGCATGGCCCTCACCGTTGCGATCTGCTCTCGCACGACGAAATGAGTGGGGCGATCCGGGAGACAATCGGGTTTTTTCCGAACATCATGTTCGGCGGTTTCGGACAATAGGGGGAAGCCATGGACCGCTTCGCCAGCATCACGGCCTTTGTCAGGGTTGCTGAGAGCGGCGGATTCTCGGCGGGTGGCCGCCGCCTGAACCTGTCAAAGGCGACGGTCAGCGACCAGGTTCAGGTGCTGGAAAACGCGCTCGGCGTGCGGCTGCTAAACAGGACTACCCGACGGGTCAGCTTGACCGAGATCGGCCGCGAATACTACGAGCGTTGCGTGCAGATCCTACATTACCTGGAGGAGGCGGATGAGGCCGCCAATGCGCCGCAGCTGAGCCCACATGGTCAGCTGCGAGTCTTCTGCCACCACGGCGTCTCCCGGTTTGTCGCGCCGATTGCCAACCGCTTTTTGGCTCGCTACCCGGAAGCGTCGGTCGATTTGCGCACCGGCGACTTGATGATCGACCTGGTGCAGGAAGGGTTCGACCTGGCGATCACCGCGTTGCCGCCGCCCGGCTCGACCCTGATAAGGCGACGTCTGGCAGCGGGGCGGTGTATCTTGTGTTGCTCCCCGGCTTACCTCGAAAAACATCCCGCCCCGCGATGCCCGGAAGACCTCGCCGGTCACAACTGCCTGCGTTACACCTACGCGCCATTCGGCGACCGCTGGCCCTTTCTTGACGCTGGCGGTAATTCAGTATTCGCGCGAGTGTCGTGCAACCTGCTCACCACCTGTCCTGAGACACTACGCGCCGCGGTCATTGCCGGCACCGGAATTGCGCTGGTTCCTTCGTTCGTGATCTTGGATCTGCTTATCTCGGGAGCGCTGGTGCCGCTGCTGCCCAACTACCGGGCGCCGGAATTTGAGTTGGTCGCAGTCTATCCTCACCGCCGGCACGTGACCGCCAAAGTGCGCGCCTTCATCGATATGCTGGTCGACCGGTTTGGCGAACACGAGCACCCACTCGGACCAAGCGGAAGCTAAAATCTGCTCTGGGGCATGAAGAGCGGTTCCCGCCATCAAGGCTGAGCGGCCGTTATCCGTTACGAAAGCCGTCGATCGTTGCCTATGATTAGGAGGATGTTGGCTTTTGGGTCAGGCTCTCAGAATCCGCGCCCCTTAAAATCGCTCATGTCTACTCTAGAGGAGATCTAACAACCTTCGCTACGGGCACTCGGCTTATATTCTACCATCTGAGGGTAATCAATCAGCGTCATTGGCCATCTGGCCGAGAACTGCCGAGTTATGCTACCTGTATTGAGCATGTCCCGTTCCGGCGGGGCCAGGCCTGCGCCAAGAGGGCCAGCGCGGCCGCAGACAACGGGATCCAGCCCTCCGATGCGCCCATCGTCCCGAGGGTGAGTGCGCTCGCGAGGCACCAGATGATCGGCGGGGCCGCGAGCAGCACGGTCCCGGCGCGGCGCGGCGCAAGCGACAGCAGACCGAGCGTCGCGATGGCGGTCGGATCCGGCGCGATGCCAACAAGTTCCGCCGCTTGCAGCGGTCGTCCCTTGACGAGCGCGATCAGCGGGTGCAACGCCAGGGCATAGACATAAAGCGCCATCCCGATCACCCCCGCCACACAACGCCGAGCAGCGAAGGCGAGCGGGCCGCGCACGGTCCCGAGCCAGAGCACGACCAGCGCCTCGCCGACGAAGACGGGCACGAAACAGGTCACCGCCCAGTTGATCGCCCCATAACGCGTCCAGAGAAATCCGAAGGATACGGAGAGCCAAGCTGCCGCGAGAACGGCCGGGATGGCGCGGTCGGCCCAGGCCCGCGGGCGGAAGAGCGTCGCCAGGATCACGGCGCCGATCAGCAGCACCAGGATCTGCAGCGGCCAGAGTGCCTCGTTCGCCAGCTCAAAGAGACGCCAGTAGGTGCGAGGGGAGAACAGCAGGAAGTCCCCAAGCCGATAGCTGCACCATTCCTGCATCAGAACTCGCGGATATGGGCCACCATGCGCCGGCGCAACGCCTCGTCCGGCAACGGGCTCGCTGCCGCGGCAATGTTTTCGCGGACATGCTCGATCCGGGTGGTTGCCGGGATCGCGACAGTGACGGCCGGGTGGGAGAGGATGAACTTCAACATGAGCTGGGCCCAGCTCGAGGCGCCGATCTCGTCCGCCCAGCCCGGCAGCGCCACAGCCTCGAACCAGCGGATCAGCGACTTCTGGCGGAACGGCCGGTTGACCATGACGGCGATGCCGCGGTCGCGCGCCAGCGGCAGTAGCCGCCTCTCGGGCTCCCGGTCGAGGACGTTGTAGGTGAGCTGCACGAAATCGAGCGGGTGCTCGCGCATGATCCGCTCGAGCAGCTCGTGCCGGCGCCCGTGCGAGGTCGTGATGCCGACGTGCCCGATCTCGCCCGCGGCCTTCATGGCGAACAGCGTCTCCAGATGCTCGCGCCAGTCGACGAGGTTGTGCACCTGCATGAGGTCGAAGCGCGGCACGCCCCATTTGCGCCGCGAGTCCGCGATCTGCTCGCGGCCGTCTCCGCCGGCCGGTGTCCAAACCTTGTCGGCCGCGAACACCGGCGGGTATCCGAGCTTCGCCAGACCATGGCCCACCGTGTCCTGGGACGAGCCGTACATCGGCGAGGAATCAATCACCGTTCCGCCCGCCTCGAAGAAGGCGGCCATGACCGCGACGAACTCGTGAAGCAGCACCGGATCCGTGCCGACATTGAAGGTGATCCAGGTGCCGAGGCCGACCACCGGGATGGACCTGCCCGAGGACGGGATCACACGCATCTGCGGCCGTGTGGTTTCGGCCCGGGACGCAACACCCGGCAGCCCCGCCGTGGCGATTGCCCCGAGGCCGCCCTTCAGCATGGTTCGTCGGTGGATGGGCATCGGCTTATCAATTTCTCGCGGGTCGTAGAGCCGGCCGAGATCGGCGATCGTCAGAAAGGCAGTATCCATGTTGGCGGGCTCGCCATCGTGATGCCATCGGGGAGCGCTAGCTCGCATCGGCGCCGGACCCCGGCGGGCGTCATTCGAGACCACTGACGACGCCGCTGATCAGGTTGCCGGCGTATAGCGGGCCGAGATCGAGCTCGTCGCGGTCCGCGACCGGCTCGAGCCGCGCCACCAGTTCCGCCAGTTGGCGTTCCGCGTCCCGATAGAGCTCCTCCGCGGTTTGGACCGAAACGGCGACAAAGCGCAGCGCATCGCCGGGCCGCCGGCGTCCGACGACCGGCAGGTCGGCCGAAACGACCGTCGCGATCTTGGGGTATCCGCCGGTCGTCTGGTGGTCGGCGAGGAGCAGGATCGGCTGGCCCGAGCCGGGCACCTGAATGGCACCGGTTGCAATCGCATCGGAGACGATGTCCCAGCCATGACGGTGGCTCAGCATCGGGCCATCGAGGCGCATTCCCATGCGGTCGGCACTCGGCGAAATACGGAACTCGTTGCCGAGGAGAGCTTCGACTGCCGCCTCGGTGAAGTATCCCCGCTGGGGACCGAGGACAACGCGGATCGGTTGATCGCCGGTCGGCGGCGGCAGAGACGGCAGGCGGAGTTCGGCCCGCCGGGAGACCCGGCCCATCGCCAACGGTACAACATCGCCGCGCCGTAATGCCCGGCCTTCGATGCCGCCGATCGCCGCGCGCACATAGGTCGATGCGCTGCCGAGAACCGGCGGCACGGCAATCCCGCCCTCGGCAGCGAGGTAGCAGCAGGCCGATTGGCCGCCCGGAACAATTTGAAAGATCTCGCCGCGCGGCAATGTCACGCTCTGCCCGGCGGCGAGAACCCGAGGTCTCTCGGCACCTATTGCCAGGCTCGCACCCGGCCCGGCAAGCGCTACCCGCACGGTGTCGGCGACCACTTCGAGGGTTGGTCCATTGAGCAGAACCTCGAGTGCCGGGCAGCCTAACGAATTGCCGACCAGCGCGTTGGCGAGCCGCAGGCTGATCCCGTCGAGCGCCCCCGACATCGGCACGCCGATCGCCTGATAGCCGGGTCTGCCGAGATCCTGCACGGTCGTGTGCAGACCTGGCGCCAGCATATGCAATCCGGCAGTCATCCAGAGATCGGCTCGCTCGCGACCTGATAACGGCCGCTGTCGACCGCCTCCTCGATCGAGGCGAAAGCCGCCGACTCGATCGGCTCGCATTGGACGGTGTCGCCGGGTGCGAAAAGCGCCGGCTGCGCGCGTCCGGGATCGAAGAGCCGGATCGGCGTCGCTCCGATCAGGTGCCAGCCGCCCGGGCTCTCGTAGGGGTAGATCGCGGTCAAGGTCGTGGCGATCGCGATCGAGCCGGCGGGGACGCGGACCCGCGGGTCGGCGCGGCGCGGCAACGCCAGTCGGGACGGCAGGTCGCCCATATAGGGAAAGCCCGGCAAAAACCCGAGCATGTAGACGTGATAGCGGGTGCTGCTGTGGAGTGCTGCCACCTCGCCAGGAGAGAGCCCGGTCAACCGCGCCACCTCGGCCAGATCGGGAGCGTGTTCGCCCTCATAGCAGACCGGCACATGCCACAAAGTGGCGGCGCGGGGCACGCCCGGCGCATGATCGAGCAGGCCGGCGATCGTCTGCTCCAGGACGGCGCGGCTGGTCGCCAGGGGATCATAATGCACCATCAGTGAGCGGAAGGTCGGGACCGTCTCGACGACGCCGGCAAGCTCCGTCCGACGTAGGATTTCATCCAATTGCAATACGTTGCGGCTGAGCGACGGGTCGACGCGGTCCCCGAATTCGACGACGAGCGCCCGGTCCCCGGCGGAGAGGAAGCGTACTTTCATCGCCGTCCCTGGTACACTGCGGCACGATCCCAAGGAGGGCAGATGGCAACCGCGATCAATCTCAACGCCGATATGGGCGAGGGCTTTGGCGCATACGACATCGGCGACGATGCCGGGCTGCTCAAGATCATCCGCTCGGCGAGCATCGCCTGCGGCTTCCATGCCGGCGACCCGGTTACGATGCAGCGCGTCGTCACCCGCGCGGTCGCCGAGGGGGTCAGCATCGGCGCCCATCCCGGCTTCAATGATTTATGGGGGTTCGGAAGGCGGCGCATCGATATGGACCCCCGCGAGCTCGAATACATGATCGCCTACCAGATCGGAGCACTGCAGGCGATGGCCTGCTACGCCGGCGCCAAGGTGACGCACCTGAAGCCGCACGGTTCGCTCAACAACATGGCCGCCGAAAACCTCGAACTGGCACTGGCGATCGGGCGCGCGATCAAGACCGTCGACCGCGACATCATCTATGTGGCACTCGCCGGTTCCGAGATGGAGAGAGCGGGTCGCGAACTCGGGCTGCCGGTGGCGCGCGAGGGCTTCTGCGACCGACTCTACGACGACGACGGCAATCTCACCTCGCGCAAGGTGGCGGGTGCGGTGCTTCACGACCCCGACGTGGTCCGCGAGCGGGTTGTCAACATGGTCGTCAACGACGAGATCGTCTCGCGCAACGGCAAGCGGCTCGAGGTGCACCTCGATACATTGTGTGTCCACGGCGACGAGCCGAGCGGCGTCATCGTCGCCCGCGCCGCGCGAGAGGGCCTCGAAGCGGCCGGAATACGCGTCGTGACGCTGCCCGAGATGCCGTTCAGGTGAAGTCCCGACAGCAGTGCTAAGTCGCCAGGTACCCGCCGTCGACCCAGAGCTCGGCGCCGGTGATGTAGGAGGCCTCGTCCGACGCCAGGAACAGCACGGCGTTGGCGACCTCCTCGACGCGGCCGGCGCGGCCCATCGGCACCTGCCGCAGCATCTTCGCGCGCACTTCCGGGTCGGCGGTGCGCTTGGACGAGCGCATCGGCGGCATCAGCCCGGGATGCACCGAGTTGACGCGGATGTTGTCAGCGCCGTGCTGCACCGCCGCCGATTTGGTCAGGGTGCGCACCGCTCCCTTCGAGGCGTTGTAGGCTACGTGAATGCCGTGCTGGCCGGTGATGCCGGAGATCGACGAGATGTTGACGATCGACCCGCCGCCCGCCGCTTTCATGACCGGTATGGCGAATTTCATGCCGAGGAAGACGCCGCGCGCATTGACCGCCATCAGCTGATCCCAAGCCGCGGTATCGAACAGATCGTCGACCGCACTGCCCGACAGCCCGGCATCGTTGACGAGGATGTCGAGCTTCTGGAACTCGGCGAGCGTAGCGTCGACCGCCGCCTTCCATTCCGCCTCGCTCGACACGTCGAGGCGTCGGAACATCGCCACACCGTTCGCCTGGGTAATCTCGGCGACGACCCCCGTGCCCTCCTCCTCCAGCATGTCGGCGACCACGACCTTGGCACCCTCGCGGGCGAAGCTGCGCGCCATGCTCGCACCCATGCCGGAGGCGGCCCCGGTGATCAGGGCGACTTTGTCCTCGAGCCTCATCTCCTATCCTCCCTCGAGAATTTCTGCTCGCCGGCCCTTGTTATCATCCTTGGCCGTAATCTTACATCCGCTCGAACCGCCGATGCGTTCGCGCTCGCTTTCTGCGGCAAACGCCAGAACTGTTTCGCGTCGTTGGCGTTCACCAAACATGCCAACAGATAGCCCCAACCCCAGCGAGCCGGCTCCGAGCACAATTCTCCTTGTCGAGCCCGATATTTTGGTGCGGATCACCATTGCCGATTATCTGCGCAGTTGCGGATACAAGGTTTTTGAAGGAGTTGCGGCTGATGACGTCGTGACCGTACTTAGAACCGAACACAAGATCGACATTGTTCTAGTCGAGGTGCTGCTCAGCGGCAGCATGGATGGGTTCGCTCTTGCCCGATGGGTTCGCGAGAAGCACCCTGCCATCGATGTGGTTCTCACTTCGGGAATCCCGAGGGCGGCGGAGAAGGCCGCCGACCTTTGCGACGAAGGTCCGCTGGAAAAGCCTTATCACCCGCAGGAGTTGGAGCGCAGAATTAATATTCTTCGGGAGCGGCGGAGAACCGCACCGCAGGCATAAAGGGAATCGCATTCACAGGCGCGGAACAACAGTCTGACGAGGCACGTTCGAGTTCACGGGATGTCGGGGTGTTCTGGCGCAATGTTGAGCGCGATGGCATTACACGAGGAAGCTCCGCAGCCGGCGGTCTTGGTTGTGGAGGACGAGATCCTGATCCGCAGTGCTGTCGCGGAATTTCTGAGGGACGCCGGCTACAGGGTCATCGAAGCAGCCAATGCCGCCGAGGCGGTTGCCCTCTTCGCGAGCGGGACACCAGTCGATCTCGTGTTCAGCGATATCAATATGCCGGGCGCGATGGATGGCGTCGGCCTTGCGAGCTGGGTCGCCGGCCATCATCCCAATGTTCGTATCATTCTCACCTCGGCGCGCAGCTTTGCCCAAAGAGCCGGGGAGATCGGGGTGGCCTTCTTGGCAAAGCCATACCGCTTGACGGAAGCCGCCAATAGCATCGAGGCGCTGCTGCACGACGCTCCGCCGGAGAGGGCCTGAACGCGGGTTCGGCGCCTCCCACCGATGTCGGGAGCGGGAGGCTCAGTCGACGCCGACGGCAGTCCCCAGGGTCTCGCCGATCGGTCGGTTGAGCACGAGGTCGGCGACGCTATCGAGACCGGTCGCCTCGCGATTGATGATCACCAGGGTGGCGCCGTTGCGCTTGGCGAGTTCCGGAAAACCGGCCGCCGGATAGACGACGAGCGAGGAGCCGGCGACGATGAACAGATCGGCGGCCAGCGCCTCGACCTCGGCGCGTCGCATCGCCTGGACCGGCATCGCCTGGCCGAACGAGATCGTGGCCGTCTTGACCCAGCCTCCACATTCGCTGCAAACCGGTGCCGTTCCGTCGCGCTCGAAGGTCACCCGCAATTCGGCGATCTCGTGGCGCTTGGCACACTCGAGGCAGTGGGCGTAGGTCGAGTTGCCATGCAGCTCGATGACCTGCTCGGCTGGAATGCCCGAGGCCTGGTGGAGCCCGTCGATATTTTGGGTGACGACCGCGGCGACCGTGCCGCGGCGGACCAGCTCAGCGACCGCACGATGGCCACGGTTGGGCCTAGCGCCGCGCCACATGTCGTCCGCCTCGAAACGGCGCCGCCAGGTTTCACGCCGGGCCGACTCAGAGGCGAGAAAATCGGAAAAATCGATCGGCGCCATCTTTGTCCAGATCCCACCGGGGCTGCGGAAATCGGGGATCCCCAACTCGGTGCTGATGCCGGCACCGGTAAAGACGACGGCCTGGCGCGCCCGCTCGATGACGCGGGCGAGTTCGGCTATTTGCTGATCAACAGGCATGCCGGGAGTTTGACAAATCAGCCGCGACGCGCCAAGTCCGGCATGCGATCCTGGCATGGTGAGCGATCGCACCGCCTATCTCGCCGCCGAAGGCTATGTCGACGAGCTCGCTCAGGAACTCGGCAGGGTCGACCGCCGGCATGGCAGGCTGTTGCTCGCGTCGGGACCGGCGGGCCCCGTGGCGTGGTCGGCCAATGTCTGGCACGATCCCAAGAGATCAGGGTCGCCTCGATATCCGACGCGGCGGCAAAGCTTCGCGCCATCCAGCGCAGCTGGGCGCTCTACGCGCCCGAGCTCTACCGGCGGGCGACCTTGATCCAGGAGCGGCTCCCCAAGGTATCGGCGAAGCCGCTCGTTTTCGGCGCAGCACCGCCCGCCGCACCGCTCGGCTCATGGACCTTGCTCGACCCCGAGACGGTGCTGGCAGCGCCGCGCTGCACCAGTCTGTTTCCCAATGGCGAGGTCCATTTTGTCGAAGATCGCAGCGGGCCACCGAGCCGCGCCTATCTCAAGCTCTGGGAGGCGCTGACCCTCCTCGAATGCCGCCCGGCGCCGGGCGAGATTTGCCTCGATCTCGGCAGCAGTCCGGGCGGCTGGTGCTGGGCGTTGCAGCAAATGGGCGCCCGTGTCATCAGTGTCGACAAGGCGGCCCTCGCGTCCGAGATTGCTCGCCTCCCTGGGATAGAGCACCGGCAGGAGAGCGCTTTCTCGCTCGATCCGCGCGCGGTCGGGCCGGTCGACTGGCTGTTTTCCGATGTCGTCTGTTACCCGGTGCGGCTCCTCGGGCTGGTCGAGCGCTGGCTCGCCGCCGGAACCTGCCGCCGCTTCGTCTGCACGATCAAGTTCCAGGGCGCCACAGATCACGAGACCACGCGACGGTTCGCCGCCATCCCCGGCTCGCAGCTGCACCATCTATTTCACAACAAGCACGAGTTGACCTGGGTCAAAATCGGCTAGGATATAGGATATAAGTCCTCGTCATTCCCGCGAAAGCGGGAATTTAGAGCCCCTGGAGCCCCGCCTTCGCGGGGGTGACGAAGTGTTTCTGCCGCAGCTGAAGGGTTATCGGGAGAACGCAATGGAACTGGGGTTGAGGGGAAGGAAGGCGCTGGTGACCGGCGCCTCGAAGGGGATCGGACGGGCCTGCGCCGAGGTGCTGGCCGAGGAGGGTTGCGATGTCATCCTGGTGTCGCGCACCGCGGCCGATCTCGAGGCCGCATGCGCGGCGATCGTCGCCAAGCACAATGTCGCCGTACGCTTCTACCCGCTCGATCTCTCCGACAGCCGCAATGTCGACAAGCTCGCCGCCGAATGCGCCGAGACCGACCTTCTCGTCAATAACGCGGGTGCGATCCCCGGCGGTGACATCGCCCAGATCGACGAAGCCCGCTGGCGCGAGGCGTGGGATCTGAAGGTGTTCGGATACGTCAACATGACGCGGCGCTTCTACGCGCTGATGGCCGCGCGAAAGAAGGGCGTCATCATCAACATCCTCGGTGCGGCCGGTGAGAACCCCGATTTCAATTACATTGCGGGCTCCTCTGGGAACGCCTCGCTGATGGCGTTCACCCGGGCGATGGGCGGCACCGCACCGCGCGACGGGCTGCGCGTGATCGGCATCAACCCCGGCCCAGTCATGACCGACCGGCTCGTCACTCTGATGCGCACGCGGGCGCAGACCCAATTCGGCGATGCCGAGCGCTGGTCCGAATACATGAAACCGCTCGCCTTCGGGCGCGCCGCCAAGCCGGAGGAGATCGCCTGGATGGCGGCCTTCCTCGCCTCCGATCTTTCGGCCTACACCACCGGCTCGATCATCACGATCGACGGCGGCGGCTCGAGCCGCCGCTCCGCGCTCTAGCGCCGCCGCCGGGAGCGGCGGACCGCTAGGAGCGCGAGTGCCGTCCCTAAAATCGCCAACCCAGAAGGTTCCGGCGCGGGGGTTATGGCGGCGAACAGCCCGTGCGTCTCGCCGGCGATTCCATCAGTGAAGTAGAGGGTGTTCGGATCGCCATTACTGCCGCCGATTCCAAAATTGAGCGCCCAGAGGCCTCCCGCGCCATTACCGCCATCGTCGATTGGAATAGTGCCGCGTAGCGCGCCGGTTGTCGGGTCGAAGGCGTTGATCTCGCTATGGAGAAAGCTGAAATTCCCGACCAGTAGATCGCCGCCAAACTCGCCGAAGCCGTCCGGCGCCAGAGCGACGCCCCACGGTGCCGCCAAGTTGCTGTCGAGGATCAGGATCTCCGGCGAGGTCCCGTCCTCGTTAAACACGACCACGGCACCCGCGCCGTGGTCGGCATTCCGCTGATTTCCCAGCCCGGAGGGAGCATAGGTTACATAAACCTTGCCGTTGATGTCCTGAACGTTGAACGGGACGAGGTTGAGCGCGGCGACATCAGCCGGGGTCGTGAACGCGCCGGGGGTCGTCACCTTGGTAAAAGAAGAGTCGAAGACATCGACACTTCCGGCGCCCGCATCGTTAGCAGCGTAGAGTTGGGTCTGCGCGGTGTTGATGGCGAGGCCGGTGTAGACGGCACCGGTGGTCGTGGCCTGGATAATGGCGGTCGGGCCCCCATCCCATCCGGAGATGGTGCCGTTCAGATTGGCAAACATGAAACGAGCGGAACCGTTATCGCCATTCGTCAGCAGAAATGACGAGGCATTGCCGTTGTTGACCTGCCCGGTGGGTCCTTGGGCGGGGCCGCTGCCGAACGTCGGAATCGTAATGTTTCCGGTCGGCGGGTTGACAGCCGTTTGTTTGCTGACATTGGTTTGGCCGGTCACCGTCCACAGGTTGGTTAAGCTAGTCCCCTGATCCGAGATCCAGATGGGGCTCGTCGCGCTATGCGAAATCCCCCAAGGGTTTACCAGGCCGTCGTCGGTTATCGATGCCAGCTCGGGAATGTCCGAAACGAGATTGGTCTGAACGTAAGCGCCTGCTTCGGCACCCCCGTTCGTCGTGCAGAGCGCGCCGACACCGAACGCCGCGATCGTTAGAGATTTCCGAAAGCGAGATGCCAGATCCATGAGCCGAACCCCCATCGAGATCGTCCGCCGCCATCCAGATCCAAAGCGGCGACACCCGAACTCAATACGACTCCACAGCTCGGCCGGAATTCCGGACAGATGATTAAATTCTGGTGATAGCAGCTACCGGTTGAGCCAGCGCCGCATGAAGCCGAGCAGCCCCTGCGGCATGAAGATGACGATCAGAATAAAGATTACGCCTACCGGGATCAGGTAGTATTCGGTAAGAAAGCGCGACAAGGCCTCACGCAGCAGGAGGAAAAACGCGGCACCCACGATCGGCCCCACCAGGGTGCCGATACCGCCGATCACGTTAAAGATCACGACTTCACCCGACACTAGAAAGAAGACGAAATCAGGCGCCGCGAAGCGGTTCTGGATGGCGTAGAGCACCCCAGCGAGGCCGGCGAACAGCCCCGACAGCATCACCGCCACGATCTTGTAGCGTTCGACCGGATAGCCGATCGCCCGGGTCCGCGCCTCGTTCTCGCGGATCGACTGCAATACCATCCCGAATGGCGACTGGGTGATGCGCCGCAGCACGAGATAAGACAGTGTCACCACGGCGAGCACGAACCAGTGCAGCGTCTCCGACGTGAACCGCACTGAGAAGATTCCGGGGATCGCCAGCGGCGGACGGCTGAAGGTCAGCCCGTTTTCGCCACCTGTCACCTCGGTCCAGGTAAAGATGATCACGTAGAAAATCTGCGAGAAGATCAATGTCGTAATCGCGAAATAGATGTCGCGCAGACGCGTCGAGAAATACGCCACAAACCCGGCGACTGCAGCAGCGCCGACCAGCCCATAGAGCAAGGCCAGCCAGAGATTGGGTGGCGACAGCGATATCAATGCGGCCGCTGCCCCGTACATGCCGAGGCCAAAAAATGCCGAGTGGCCAAACGAAATCATGCCGGTGTAGCCGATCAGGATGTCCGAGGACATCGCCAACAAACCCCAGATCAAGATCTCGGTCAGAAAGCGGCGCCAGAACTCCGGCAATATCAGTGGCGCGATGCTCAGCAGCGCCACAATGACGAAAAATCCTGTCCAATAGAGAAGCACGTAGCGCGGGTCGGCGGTCCGACCGATCGTCGTCATGACCGGGCCTGATCCGCTCATTTCGGGGTCGCAACAAAGAGCCCGGTCGGTCGGAACAACAAGGTCAGGATCAGCACGACAAAGGAGACAATGACGGCCTGAGCCGGGCTGACCCACAACGAAGCGTAGGCCTCCAACAGCGAGATGAAGATCGCGGCGGCGATCGACCCGGCCAGATTTCCCATGCCGCCGACCACGACGACGATGAAGGCCTTCAAAATCCAATCGAGCCCCATCGCGTGGTTGACCCCGACCAGAGGGCCGAACAACACACCGCTGGCGCCGGCCATCCCGGCGCCGATCGCGAAGACGACGGTCAGCACCCAAGGGACCGGGATGCCCATGGCCTGCGCCATGACGCGATCCTGCATCGTCGCCCGGATCCAGATCCCGTAGGTGCCGAATTTGAGGAACAGCCACAATGCGCCAATGATCGCCGCGGAGAGCAGGGCAATGACCAGCCGGTACCACGGATAATCGAGATAGAAGAGGGTGAAGTGGCCGGTGAACGGCTCCTGAATCTTGCGCGCCACCGGCCCGAACTGCCAGAGCGCGTAATTTTGCAATACGAGCGAGACCCCAAAGGTGGCAAGGATCGTCGTCAGCGGATCGCGGCCCAGGAGCGGACGCAAGGTCGTCAGGTAGATGGCAGCGCCGAGCAAAGCTATCATCAAGCTGGCGACGACAAGTGCGATCCAAAAATCGCCCGTGGCGGCGAGCACGATCACGCCGACATAGGCGCCCAGCATGAAAAGTTCGCCATGGGCAAAATTGACGACGTCCATGATCCCAAAAATCAAGGTCAGCCCGGAGGCCACCAACGCCAGAATCATACCAGTGACAATGCCGTTGATGGTTTGGATCAACAGCTGGTCGAAAGGAATTTCCACGCCTGTCCCTCCCCGTTGGCTAGCCCGTCATTCTCGGGAGAGCGCGGGTTGCCCGAGGAACATCTCACGGCGATGAAGGGGGAACATCGCGCCCTCAATTTCGTCTTGGCCGGCCTTGTGCCGGCCATCCACGCCTTGGAGCGGCCAAGACGTGGATACGCGGAACAAGTCCGCGCAAGACGACTGAAAACCGTTTCTTGTGGGTCCCGGATCGGCAAGCACTTGGCTCTACACCCCCAAATACTGGTGGATCACCGAATCGTTTACCTGAAGCTCGGCGGCTGGTGCGTGATGGCGGACGACCCCCTTTTCCAGGATATAAATCCGCTCCGATGCTTCCAGTGCCAGTGGGACGTTTTGCTCGACGAGCAGGACGGCGACGCACTCGCGATGCAGCACGCCGATGATCTCCTTGATTTGTGAGACCATGCGCGGCATCAAGCCTTCGGTCGGCTCGTCCAAGAGGATGATCTTGGGCTCGAGCATCATCGCGCGTGCGATCGCCAGCATCTGCTGCTCGCCACCCGAGAGGGTGCCGCCCGCCTGACCACGCCGCTCGGCCAGCACCGGAAAATATTCGTAGATCTTCTGCAGCAGCTCTTTCTTTCTAGCCGAGGTCACGCCGTGGCGATCGAGCCCGGTGCGCAGGTTCTCCGTAACCGTCAATAGCGGGAAGATGCGGCGATCCTCGGGAACATAGCCGATCCCGAGCCGCGCCACCCGGTGCGCCGGCGAGCGGGTGATCGGCCGGCCCTCGAACCGCACCGCACCGCGGCTCGGATGGACGAGGCCGGCCACGGCCTTCAGTGTCGTGCTCTTGCCGACCCCATTACGCCCGAGGAGGCCCACTACTTCCCCTCTGCCGACCTCCAGCGAGACGCCGTCCAGAATGTGGCTCTTGCCGTAATAGGTGTGAATCTCCTCAACCGCGAGGAGAGGTCCTGTAGAGGCAGCGTCAGCGCTCATGTCCTGAGATAGACCTCGAGCACCTTTGGGTTCTGCTGGATCTCGCTCGGCGTCCCCTCGGCGAGGATCTCGCCGTAGTGGAGCACGGTGATGCGTTGAGCGAGTTCCATGACCACCTGCATGTCGTGCTCGACGATCAGGATCGTCAGATTCTTGGCGATCGAGCGCACCAGCGCCATCGTGTCGGAGGTCTCGGCAGCACTCATGCCAGCTGTCGGCTCGTCGAGGCAGAGCAGCCGGGGCTCGGTCGCCAATGCGATGCCGACTTCGAGGTTGCGCTGCTCGCCATGCGAGAGGTTGGCCGCCAGCTCGTACGCCTTGTCCAAAAGCCCTATCGCCGCCAATACCTCCTCGGCCCTTTCCATGATGTCGCGGTAGGCGCGGTGATGCGCCAAGAGGCTCCAACCGTGGCGGCGCGACTGGGCGGCGATCCGGACGTTCTCGAGCACGGTCGCGTTGGGAAGAATATTGGTGATCTGATACGACCGGGCGATCCCACGGTGGGAGATCCTGTCGGGCGACAGCCCGGTGATGTCCTCGCCATCGAACAGGACGTGCCCGGAGGACGGTCGGAGCACACCGGTCAGGCAATTGAAGAACGTGCTCTTGCCGGCCCCGTTCGGCCCGATGACGGCGCGAATCTCCTCCCGTCTGAGCTCGAAATTTACCTGGTTGAGCGCGGTCAGCCCGCCAAACCGGACGGTTAGATCCTCGGTCCGCAGGATCGGCGCCGACGCGGGTCCGTCAAAGGAAGGTGCCGCGCTCACTCAGGATGCGTTCGCAAGGTACGTCGTAATATCCCTCAGTCAGGCCGACGGGAACTTGCAGGCCGGCGGGAACACCGTCTTTTCCTTCGGCACCACCTCGACGATGTGGTATTTCCCATCCTGGATTTCGTAGATGAACTCGCGGATGAAGGCTTGGTGGTCTTCCTTGCGCAGTGTCTTGTCGCCCTGCGGGAAATCGTCCCCTTCCTTCATCTCCAATCCTTCGAGTGCCGCGATCAATTTGGGCGTGTCGTCGCGGCCCTGGAAGCCGGACTTCTCGATGCCGAGCTTGAGGGCATTCATCGCCTCGAAATTGGATTGGACATAGCGATCGGGAACCGAAGCCGTCGGGTCGACGGCCTTGAGCCGGATCACGGCCTCGTCGAAGAACTTCTTATTCCACGGCGTATCGAGCGGCGGCTCCAACAGCGGCAAATACCGGTTGATGCCCACGAACCCTTCGATCTTGCTGCCGAGCGCCGGGAGGTTCGTCGATTCCGCGAGCGCACCGTCGCCGGCGAATTTGTACTTCCTGGTCAGACCGAGGTCATAGGCCTGGTTGCCGATCGTTACCCCGTCCTTGCCGAAGAAGATGCCGAAGATTCCGTCGAAATCGCCTGATATCTTCGACAGAAACGGGGTCATGTCGGCGGTGCCGATCGGAATGCCGGTAGTGCCGACGACCTCGCCGCCCAGTTTCTTGATCTGCTCGGCATAGGCGTCGCGGGTGGATTGGCCCCAGGCGTAATCGGCGTAGGCAATGTGCCACTTCTTGCCCAACTTATTGACCAGATACGGGGCGAACGCGACTGCTTGGGCCGGGGCATAATCGAACGGCCGAAAGGAATAGCGGCTGCACTTGCTGGTAGTGATCGTCGTGTCGAGGCACACACCGATCATGTTGACGATCTTGTACTCCTCCCACACCGGCATGCAGGCCAGGCACACATTGGACAGCACACCGCCGACATGGGCGTCGATGCCATCCTCGTCGACCAGCTTTTCTGCTTTGCGGCGGCCGACATCGGGCTTCGATTCGTAATCCGCGACGATCAGCTCGACCGGCCGGCCGCTGATCCCGCCCGCCTTGTTGATGCGGTCGACCGACATCTGGACGCCGACCAGTGCGGTCTTGCCGATGATCGCGGCGGCGCCGGAGAGCGGCTGCATGGTGCCGATCTTATAGGGCTTGGCCGCGCCAAAGGCGGACACCCAAGGTGCCGGCAATATCGTTGCACCGAGCCCGACCGCGCCACCTGCCGCCGCCGACCGGAGGAGCCGGCGGCGCGTGAGCTTGCCGTTCCAATCTCTGTCGCCCATTCGAGACCTCCTGTTCGTTTCAGCCTTTCTTCAGTAGGCGTGCTGCATCGATTGCGGCATAGGTCAACACACCATCGGCGCCGGCGCGCTTGAAGCCGGCGAGGCTCTCCATCACCGCCCGCTCGCCGTCGAGCCAGCCATTCTGCGCAGCAGCGTGCAGCATCGCGTACTCGCCGCTGACCTGATAGGCATAGGTCGGCACCCGGAATGCCTCTTTGACGCGCCGCACGACATCGAGATAGGGCATCCCGGGTTTCACCATGACCATATCGGCTCCCTCCTGCAAATCGAGGGCCACTTCGCGCAACGCCTCGTTGCCGTTTGCCGGGTCCATCTGATAGGTGCGCTTGTCGGCGCTGCCGAGCGCGGTCGCCGAGCCGATCGCATCGCGAAACGGCCCGTAAAAGGCCGAGGCGTATTTCGCCGCATAGGACATAATCCGGACATGCGCGAACCCCGCCTCGTCGAGCGCGTCGCGGACCGCACCCACCCGCCCGTCCATCATGTCGGAGGGTGCGATGATGTCGCAGCCGGCCTCCGCCTGCACCACCGCCTGCCGCCGCAGGATCTCGACGGTCTCGTCATTGGCGACATAGCCGTCGCGGATGACCCCGTCATGGCCGTGCGAGGTGAACGGGTCGAGCGCCACGTCGCACAACACGCCGAGCTCGGGCAAGGCCTCCTTCAAAGCCGCAACCGCGCGGCAGACGAGATTGCCGGGGTCGAGCGCGTTGCTGCCCTCGGCGTCCTTCAGCGCAGAGGGCACCGCCGGAAAGACGGCGACGACCGGGATACCCAACCCAGCGGCTTCGCCGGCGGCGTCGACGAGCGCCGGGATCGGCAACCGGAACACTCCCGGCATCGAGGGGATCGGCTCCTTATGCCCCTCGTCATGGACAAAGACCGGCCAGATCAGGTCGCCCGCGGTGAGCACGGTTTCGGCAACGAGCTTGCGCGACCAGGGATCGCGGCGGTTGCGCCGCAGTCGAGTGCGCGGGTAGGGAGCGAGCGGCGGCAAGAACAAGGTCACGGGATCACTTCCGGCAGAGAAGCCGCGCAAGTCGCGGACATGCGGAAAATAAGGGCTGTAGGGCAGGTAGAGCAACAGCGCAACCCACGGATTCGTCGAGAGCACACGGCGGGTTAGCCCCAGCTTTCCGCGCCGGGTCACCGGCCCTACGCTCCGACATCGTCTCTGGAGCAAAGACCGGGCCGGACCGAATTTTCGCGGCAGAGGGCGCGCAAACGGGCACGCACGCGCGTCGGATTGGGGATGCCCGACAACCGGCCGCCCGGGTTATCGCAACTTCGCGTGGCGCAGCGCCCGTGCGCGCCGCAAAGAGGGATCAGGAGCAAGTAATTGATATTCTTAAATTCCGGGTCTGGAAGCAGCCAAAGAACAGCGGGGAGGCGGATCGGCAAAGATTTCCGGCATCAACGGGCTCCGGCGCGAACGAAACCTGGCATATCGGTTCATGATATGTTCCCGTCAAGGCCAACTCGTAGGGCGAGTGGAGGCTGCGCTCAACCCGACCTACAGATCATGCCAAAGCACAATCGTAGCGGATTAAGCCGTTGAAGCGGGCGATCCGGTCGTAGAGCGACCGGGCGAAGTGTTGTCCTCCTTTTGTCGTCTTCATCCACGCATGGGCGTGGAAGAGGTGGCAGGTGATCCCGACCAGCGGCGCGGTGTCGCTGCCGAGGCGCCCCCAACCCGCGGATCGGGATTTCTGACGCGATCAGCCGCCGTCCACATATGACGGTAGATCTCCGGCGGTAACGTGGTCTCGTAGAAGTCGAGATAACCGCGCCACAATTCGGCCCAGCGCGCATGGTCTTCTGGCCTGATCGCGGGTGACGAGGATGTCTGCCGTGGCGATCGCCCTCCTTTTTTCCGAGCGGCCGCTGTACCATAGCCGGCATCGGCTGCAGTGCAGCACAGGGGTTTATGATGTTGGTTTTCCGGCAGTTGTTCGATCCCGCTTCCTCCACCTACACCTATCTGCTTGCCGATGGGCGCAGCGGCGCGGCCGTCATTATCGATCCGGTGTTCGAGCAGGTGCGACGGGATGCGGCACTGATCGAGGAACTCGGGCTGCGCCTCAATTACTCGCTCGAAACCCACGTCCATGCCGACCACGTCACCGGCGCGTGGATGCTGAAGCGGCGGACCCGCTGCCGGATCGCTCTCTCCGCCACCAGCGGCGCCGAGGGTGCCGACCGTTATCTCGAACCCGACGACATCCTCGCCTTCGGGGAGCGCAATCTACAAGTTCGGGCGACACCTGGTCACACGAGTGGCTGCCTCACTTATGTGCTCGACGATCGCAGCATGGCGTTCACCGGCGATTGCCTGCTCGTCAGGGGCAGCGGGCGGACCGATTTCCAAGAGGGTGATCCCGGATCGATGTACCGCTCGGTGCGCCAGCAGATTTTCAGCCTGCCCAATTCGTGCCTGCTCTACCCTGCCCACGACTACCGCGGGCTGACGGTGACGAGCGTCGGCGAGGAGCGGCGGTTCAATCCGCGTCTCGGCGGCGAGATCGGCGAAGCCGATTTCACCGGCTACATGAAGAATTTGCGCCTGGCGCATCCGAAGAAGATGGATGTCGCGGTGCCGGCCAATCTCAAATGCGGCCAGCCCGAAACCGACCCGACCGCTGCCGAAGACCCGATCTGGGCCCCGCTCAAATACACCTTTGCCGGCATCTGGGAGATCGACCCGCTCGGCCTCGAAGAGCATGCTGAGGCGGTTCAGATCCTCGATGTGCGCGAGCCGGGCGAGTTCGAGGGCCCGCTCGGCCACATTCGCGGCGCGAGACTGATCCCGCTCGGCGAGCTTACCGAGCGCGCCGGGGAGCTGGCCCGCGACCGCCCGACCGTCGCGGTGTGCCGGGCCGGCAGCCGCTCGGCGCAGGCGACTGTGATCCTGCGCGAAGCCGGCTTCACCGATGTCGCCAACCTCGCCGGCGGCATGCTGCGCTGGCGCGCCGAAGGCCATGCTGTCGAGGGCGGCAGAGCTTAACGAGCACCGCTTGTTCAGAGCTGCTTCAGGAACTCGATCACCGCCTGCTGGTCTTCGGGGCGCAGCTCCCGGAACCGCCGAATCACCTGACGCGCGTCGCTCCGATTGACGCTGTCATAAGGCGGGCAGATGGCGTCTTGCGCCGGCGAGCTGTAGGACACGTTGGTCGTCCCAGGTGGCACGGGACACCCGGCTCCCGGCGTATGGGGCGTGTTCTCGTCATCAGGCGCCGGCAGATCGTGGAGTTCGATGGCGGCGAGGAGGGCATCATCGGGGCTGCGCACAACGAGCGGCGCATTCGTAAGCCTTCGGCTAGTCGTCACCGTACCCGCTGGTGTCCCGTCCACGGTAAGCTCGCTCAGGTAAATACGGGCGTCGTGCAAAAATGGCGGGCCGATCCTGCCCAACCCCATCAAAGGGGCGGTGCGAAACTCCCGACCATCGGCCGATGCCTTTTGACTGTTAAACGTGTCGTCAGCGAGATTGCGCGGAAGATCGAAGGTGTCGAAGACGCGACGCTAACCCTCACCCTTTGTCGCATCTTCTCCGCGATGTGTGCTTTTCGCTGAGAGGCGCGAGATGATCAGCGGATCCCTTGGCCGCTCGGCGATCCGTTCCGCATCAATGACGGGCATCTGGTGGAGCAGCAGGTCCGAGAAGATCGGCGCCCACACAAAGCTGAGCTGCTCCGCCCCGACATCTGCCGGCGACTGGCCCGTCCGTTGGATCGGCGTGTGGCACCCGACGCAGTTCAGCTTGCGATCGTGTTGATTGATGGCATTGGGATCAAGGCCGTCGCCTCCAGTTGGCATGCGGCCCGGGATCATCCTGTTGGCAAACGCTTTCAAGTCGATGCCGAAGAGCTCTGCTCCGCGCCGGACCTTTGCTTCCTTTCTGTCTTCCTGCTTGTCCTTGGCTGGGTTGGGTGACCGCAACACGTCCAGGAGTGCGTCGCCAAACTCTGGCGGTGCCGTGCTGCGCAGCAAGTTGCGTACGCTAAAGGGCGTGGAGAGGGGCACCTCGGGCTCGGTGGAGCGTGCATTCACACATTCCGGTGGTTCCACGGTCTCCCCCGAGTTCGGGAAAAGAGTCGGAAAGTTGATCTCATTATCGTTTATCAAGCTCGTAAACGAGAGCTCTCCCTGCAGTCCACCGATGACGAACTGCAGTATTTCAACCCCATTTGCGCGCAATCCGAAACGGCCTACCCCGCCGACAAAACCAGTTACCGACGTCAAATTGCCAGCGCTGTCTCGGTTTACGGCTAACGTGCGAGGGATCATGTTGGCGCGGCCGCTTACGCAATCTCCATCTTTGTTGCACCCGAGGGACTTTGCGAAATCGCGCAATGATGATTTGTGGCCTTGCGTATCGTCGGGGTCGGCGTTTGCCAAAATATCGTCGGTCGGCACCGCTTCCATCAACCCCCGGCCGATATAGGACGGCCCGGCGCGCTCGCCCACGGATCGCCGGAAGCCGCTCGGGTGGAGCCCCGTTTTCGGATCAACAGCGCCGGAGAGGTTGACGTCGAACTCAACCGGCGGAATAGGTTTCGGCACGCACGCCTCTTCCGCGGGTCGCGTATGCTGGACTTGCCCACCGAAAGGCTGTGACCCTTCCCCGGTCACGATATTCGTCGTGGTCCCGTCGAGCGGATCGAAGAAGCCGATACCCGTGGGGTTACCAGGCGCGTCCGCGTGCGAGGGATCGAAGTCGCCGAAGAGCGTAAAGGCTGCCGTCCGCCCGGTGTCGTTCAGGGCGTCGAGGTTATCGGCCGCGCGGCCTCCTCCGGTAGCAGGGTCGAGCGATGTGAACTCGAAATTTGTTGGCGTCGAACGTCCGGCTCGCGCAACCTGAGATACACAGGTGGATCCGGAAATACAGGATTTGGGGCTCAACAGCCCGGCGCTACGGACCGCCTCGGCTGTGTTCAAATGACAACCCAGGCAGAACGCCTGGTTGTTGATCGGCCCGAGGCCTTCCTTAGCGCTGTGCGGTGTCGTGAAAAACGTCAGCCCTTCGAGGACGGCCTCGCGTTCACCCTCCGCAGTGTCAGGGTAGATCAGCGCACGGAGATCCCGCAGCTGCAGCGGCAAGGGGCCGACGACCCCAAACTTTTCGCGTTGAACACGCGTCACCGGCCGTAACACGGTTCCGTCCGGCGGGATCGCGATGTCGAAGATGCCCGAGCCCGACACCCCGCCTTCGTCCGCCCGCTGCTCCAGCAACTTGGCATCGCGGGGGACATCGGAACCCAGTTCGGCGCGTGCCGAAAATGCAAGACCGATCGCCGTATAGGCCGTATAGATGGTCATGATGAACAGGAGTTTGGGCATGTTCTCCCTTGTAAAGCTGAGGCTGATTTCTTCGGTGTAGACCCCGCAAATGTCCTGCCTTAGTCCGGATACGCGGGTGCTAGCTTGCAGTCCGAACTGGGGCGTTCTTCGCAGTGAAGCCCGCCGCCGGGTCTACGGGCTGGTCACTGGCTCATCGTGAAGGGGTATTGCTCGGAGGCAGAATTGAATTTTCGAGCGAGAACGCACTCCGAAGGCGTTGGTTCCACTGTCGGTCGCCGGGTCCGCGGCTGTGGCATCGCCGTTCAAGGTGGTCACTATGCGGTATCGGGCCCACCGCGGATCAAAATGGCCGGACCACCACAATTTGCGGCAGGCGGACTGCGGACCGTGTTACACTTCCGCCGAAGGAGCACGTGTCGTGACCTGAACGAAGAAAGGGAAAAGGATGGCATATGATCTGTTGATCAAGAATGGCCGGATCGTCGACGGGTCCGGAATGCCCGCTTTTCGGGGCGATGTCGGTGTCAAGAACGGCAAGATCGCCGAGATCGGCAAACTCAGCGGCCCAGCCACACGCACCATCGACGCCGCCGGGCAGGTCGTGGCACCCGGGTTTGTCGACAACCACTGCCACTACGACGCACAGGTCACCTGGGATCCGCTGTGCTCGTTCTCACCCGACCACGGCTGCACCACGGTTATGTTCGGGAACTGCTCGCTGGCCCTGGCGCCGGTCCGCCCGGGCACCGCGAAGCGGGTCGCCGAGTTCCTCTCCTATGTCGAAGCGATCCCGATGGAGGTCCTCAACACGGTCGAGGTCGACTGGGAGACGATCCCGCAATACATGGACCGGCTAGACCAGCATCTGGGCGTCAATGTCGGCAACCTGATCGGTCATTCGACGGTGCGCTATTACGTTATGGGCGACGAGGCCCAGGGCCGCACCGCGACGGATGACGAAATCAAGAAAATGCAGGACGTCGTGCGCGACGGCATCAAGGGCGGCGCACTCGGCCTCTCGGTGTCGCGCAACAAGGGCCACTATGACCCGCAAGGTGTCCACATCCCGGCATTGTGGGCCGACGAGAAGGAAATCTTCGCGCTCGGCGATGTGTTGCGCGAAATGGGCACCGGCATCATCCAGAGCGGCGGCGGCCGGGTCGCAGAGCTCAATGGCGGCTTGATGGCGCGTCTCTCGGAAGCGACCGGCCGCACCGTCATCTACAACAATCTCGGCCAGACCGTGCGCGAGCCCGATCTGTGGAAAAAGCACATGGCGCGGGTCGATGAAACCTCGAAGGCCGGCATCCGGGCCTATCCGCTGTGCAGCCCGAACCGCACGAACTCAGAGCTTCACGATGCGCAACTGCCAGACCTTCCGCGGTTCGCCGACCTGGCACCCGATCCTGCTCTCCTCGGATGAAGAAAAGCTGCGCGCCTATGCCGATCCGGCGATCCGGCAGAAATTGCACGAAGAAGTCGTCGAGCACACGGTCGAGGTCCCGGCCGCCGGCTACTCGCGCCAGTGGTACAACTACATGTGGGTCGAGACCCCGGCGTTGGAGAAGAACCAGGGCTTGAAGGGGAAGAGCATCGGGCAGATCGCCAAGGAGCAGAACAAGAGGGTCATCGACGCTTTCCTCGATCTCGTCGTCGAAGAGAATCTCGATACAGGCTTCATGATGGCCGAGAACAATGTCGACGACGAAGCGATGGCCAAGATCCTGACCTACCCGAATGCCATCGTCGGGCTGTCGGACGGCGGCGCGCATGTCCAGTTCCACGGCGGCTACGGCTACAGCACGCGGCTCCTGAGCGAGTGGGTGCGCGAGAAGCACGTAATGACCTTGGAACATGCGGTGCGGCGCCTGACCTTCGACTCTGCCTCGGCGCTCGGTCTCTACGACCGCGGGCTGCTGCGTCCGGGCATGGCCGCCGATATCGTGATCTTCGACCCCGACACCGTTCGTCCGCTGCCGGAAAGCGTCGTGCACGACTTCCCGGCGGGCGGCTGGCGCGTGAAGGAACCGGCGGCCGGCATCATGGCGACGATCGTCAACGGCCAGGTGCTGATGGAGAACGGCAAGCACACCGGCGCATTGCCCGGCCGGGTGCTGCGCAACACCTACTATCACGCCAACCACGCCTAGCGCCGTCTCACCGGCTCGAGACACCGCCCGCAACGCAAGTTGCGGGCGGCTTTCGTTTGTCCGGCTGGAATTCCTCTATTTCAACCTCTTGAGGGAATTGCGGCGGCGGGCAACAGGAAGGGTACCGCGGCGTTACTCACAGCCGACGGGGCGCGGCGGGGCCATCACGCCGATGAGGTGGGGGCGCGGTATTCCGCACTGGCGTGGATGTCCCGCATTGCTGCTATGACCTGATACTTTAGAACCGTTCCAGAGGCCCACGTATAGGCACCAGCCGGTATCTGCTTTGCTGGCCCAGCGGTTGTTGTCGTCGTGTCGGCGCGGTTACGTCGGCTGGCATACGGTGGTCGAGGAGTGCTGACCGCGCCTTTGGTCCGATGGTGTTACCGCGATTTACTAATCTTTACCCAACTTCACTCGCTCCCGCGAGGCCGGGTAGCCACCTCTGACCCGGGACCCCGGCAAACTCCCCAGGCGAGCACCGATTGCGCCGAGAGTCGCGGCATCAGCCCGGGAAAAAACCTCTGGAGATCTTCGAATGAAGAACTTGACCTTTGCAGTCTCAGGGCTGGCCATTTTGGGATGGCTCGCGATGACCCCCGTCGCCGCCCAGCAGAGCGAGGTTGAGAGGCCTCTCCGGCTCCATGCCGTCAACCCCAGCTTGTCGCTGTCGGCACCGGCAACCACCCCGCTGCAACAGCAGATGCGAGAGGACTACGCCACTGATCTTAGGGCCTCGCAGCGCGAGCTTCTGCAGCAGAACCCGTCGGGTCTCGGCCGGCAAGAGCGGGCGATCGGCCGTGAGCTCAACAGCTACTCCGGTCCGCGGTAGCTGCTACCCGCTTGGTCGGGCCAGTCTCCGCATCTGCATGAAGCTCATGGTACGAGCCGATGGGGAAGGTTGCGCCGAACTGCCGCACCCTTGGGATCAAATCGCCAAACAGCACCTTATATCGTCGATATGACCGATGCGGTGGAACCACTTCGGAAGCAGGCCAGCAGATCCCACCAATACCTGCTTGCCGGCCTCGCGATCGTTGTCGCGATCTCAGGGGGTTACCTCGCCTGGCGGCATCGTGCGGCGCCCAACGCCGCCGCCGGTCCGGCGGCCGCGCCTCAGCCGGCGCTTCCGGTGTCGGTCGGGACCGCGGAGCGGCGTGATGTGCCGATCTACTTTACCGGCCTCGGCACGGTGCAGGCGTTCAACACGGTCACGGTCAAGACGCGGGTCGACGGCGAGCTGGTGAAGGTCGCCTTCACCGAGGGTCAGGACGTCAAGGCGGGCGATCTTTTGGCGCAGATCGATCCGCGTCCCTATCAGGCCGCATACGATCAAGCGGTCGCCAAAAAGGTGCAAGACGAAGCCAATCTCGCCAACGCAAAGGTTGACCTGCAGCGCTTCGCCGATCTGGCGACGCGCAATTTCGCCCCAAAACAGCAAGTCGACACGCAACGTGCCACGGTGGCGCAGCTCGAGGCGCAGATCCAGGGTGATCAAGCGGCGATCGACGCCGCAAAAACTCAGCTCGACTACACGACGATTACCTCCCCGCTGACCGGCCGGACCGGCATCCGACTGGTCGATCAGGGCAACATCGTGCATGCGACAGATACGACGGGCCTCGTTGTCGTAACTCAGCTCCAGCCGATTTCAGTCATCTTCACTTTGCCGGAGAGCGAGCTCACCGCCCTCCAGTCGGCGCTCAAAACGGGCCCCGTTCGCATCTTGGCGATGAGCCGTGACGACAACCGGCAATTGGCCGAGGGCACCTTGGCGGTTCTCGACAACCAGATCTCTCAGACTACCGGGACGATGCGTCTCAAGGGGACTTTCCCCAACCAAGATCGCGCTTTGTGGCCGGGCGAGTTCCTCAACATCCGGCTGCTGGCGCGCACGGAGCAGAATGTGGTGACCGTGCCGTCCGGGGCGCTACAGCGCGGGCCGGACGGTTACTACGCCTACATCGTCAAACCCGACAGCACTGTCGAAGCAAGACCGCTCAAAGTGGGCCATATCGGTGACGGTGTCGCCATCGTGGAGGATGGGGTGGCGGCGGGCGATCAGGTCGTCACAGGGGGGCAATACCGCCTCCAGCCCGGAGCACGAATCGAGGTAAACAGCCCAGCCGTCGCCAAGAGCTGACCGTCGGCGCAGATTTCGACCAAATTGGCACGCAGTCATTGCGAGGAGCGCCTTCGCGACGAAGCAATCTCGACCGGTCGAGCTCTCAGCGGCCCGAGTTTGCTTCGCTCCGCTAGCAATGACAATTCGAGTTAGTGGCTCAACCCTGATCGGACTCTGCTGTAATGAATATTTCGAGAACCTTTATCGCGCGGCCGATCGCGACCTCCCTGCTGATGGCGGGGATTCTGCTGGTCGGAGCGGCGGCTTACCCGCTGCTTCCGGTGGCGCCGCTGCCGCAAGTCGATTTCCCGACAATTCAGGTGTCGGCCCAGCTTCCCGGAGCCAGCCCGGAGATCATGGCCGCGTCGGTCACCCAGCCGCTCGAGCGCCAATTCGGTCAGATCCCGGGCGTCACCCAGATGACCTCGAGCAGCGTCCTCGGCAACAGCGCGATCACGGTTCAGTTCGACCTGTCGCGCAACATCGACGGCGCGGCGCAGGACATTCAGAGCGCGATCAACGCGGCGAGCGGACAGTTGCCGAAGAACCTGCCGTCACCGCCGACCTATCGCAAAATCAACCCGGCGGACGCGCCTATTCTTGTCCTCGCCCTGACCTCCGACCTGGTGCCTCTGACCGAGGTCGACGATTTCGCCGAAAATATTCTGGTGGAGCATATCAGCCAGATCTCCGGCGTTGCGCAAGTCAACATCGGCGGCCAGCAAAAGCCTGCCGTGCGCATCCAGGTCGACCCGGTAAAGCTCGCCTCGCTCGGCCTCTCGCTCGAGGATCTGCGTGGCGTGATCGTCAATGCAACGACCGTCAGCCCGAAGGGAACGGTCGACGGCAGAACCCGGACCTTCACGATTTACGACAACAGCCAGATGCTCAAGGCGGCGCCCTGGGACGACGTCATCGTCGCCTATAAGGACGGCGCTCCGGTGCGCATCCGCGACATCGGCCGTGCCGTAGACGCACCGGAGAACACTCGCCTCGCGGCGTTTGCCAATGGCAAGCAGGCGATCCTGCTGCCGATTTTCAAATTGCCCGGGGCCAACGTCATCCAGACCGTGGACAGGATTAAGGCCGCCTTGCCGCAGCTGCAGGCGGCGATCCCCCCAACCGTCAAGGTCCAGGTGCTGAGCGACCGCACGCAGACGATCCGAGCCTCGGTCGCCGACGTTCAATTCACCTTGATTCTCACCATCGCGCTCGTCGTGATGGTGATCTTCATTTTTCTGCGCAGCCTGTGGGCTACGGTGATCCCGGGCGTCGCGGTGCCGCTGGCGCTCGTCGGCACCTTCGCCGTGATGTACGTGCTCGGCTACAGCCTCGACAATCTGTCGTTGATGGCGCTGACGATCGCGGTCGGTTTTGTCGTCGACGATGCGATCGTCATGCTCGAAAACATCGACCGCCATATCGAGGATGGGCTGAGCCCGATGGCGGCGGCGATCAAGGGCGCCGGCGAGATCGGCTTCACGATCGTGTCAATCAGTCTCTCGCTGATCGCCGTGTTCATCCCGCTGTTTCTGATGGGCGGGATCGTCGGCCGGCTGTTCCGCGAGTTCGGGATCACTGTATCGATGACGATCCTCGTCTCGATGCTCGTCTCGCTGACCCTGACGCCGATGATGTGCTCGCGCTTCATGCGCAGCAAGCACCAGGTTGGGCACGGCCGCCTCTATGCGCTGTCCGAGCGGGGTTTCGAGCTTCTCCTCAGGGGGTATCGCAAGAGCCTCGATGTGGCACTCCGCCACCACCGGACGACCTTTGCCGTCTTCGTCGCGACATTGGTGGCGACCGGTTATCTCTTCGCCATCATCCCCAAGGGGTTCTTCCCGCAGCAGGATACCGGCCTGATCTTCGGCACCTCCGAGGCGGCGCAGGACATCTCGTTTCCCGAGGCGGTGCGCCGCCAGCGGGCGCTCGCCGAGATTGTCGGCAAGGACCCTGCCGTCGCGACCGTCGGCATGAGCCTCGGCGCCAACGGTACGCAGACGCAAAACAACGGCCGCTTCTTCATCACCCTAAAGCCGCGTGACCAGCGCGATGTCTCGGCCGACGAGGTCATCCGCCGGCTTCGTCCGCAGCTGGCCAAGGTCGAAGGTGCGGCACTCTTTCTGCAGGTGGCTCAGGACATCAATGTCGGCGGCCGACTTTCACGGACGCAGTATCAATACACCCTGCAGGACGCCAATCTCGACGAGCTGAACCAGTGGTCGTCGAAGATTTTCGCTAAGCTGAAGACGCTTCCCGAGCTGCGCGACGTTGCGACCGATCAGCAGACCGGCGGTACGACCTACACATTGACCATCGACCGCGACCAGGCGGCGCGCTTCGGCATCCAGCCGCAGCTGATCGACGACACGCTCTATGATGCATTCGGGCAGCGGCAAGTGACGCAGTACTTCACCCAGCTCAACAGCTACCACGTGGTGCTCGAGGTTCTGCCGGCATTGCAGCGCCCGGCCGAGGCGCTCAGCAGCATCTACGTGAACTCACCGAGCACCGGTGGCCAAGTGCCGCTCAGCACCTTTGTCAAATGGACGAACGAGCCGACAAATTTCCTGTCGATCAATCACCAGAGCATGTTCCCGTCGGTCACGCTGTCGTTCAACCTGGCAGCCGGCGTCTCGCTCGGTCAGGCGACGGCAGCGATCCAAAACGCCGAGGCGCAGATCGGCGCGCCCGCCACCCTGATCGGCAATTTCCAGGGCAATGCGCAGGCGTTCCAGGCCTCGCTCGCCAGCGAGCCCTATCTCGTCGCCGCCGCGATCATAGTCATCTACATCATCCTGGGCGTGCTCTATGAGAGCTACGTCCATCCGCTGACGATCCTCTCGACCCTGCCGTCGGCGGGCCTCGGCGCGCTCGTGACATTGATGATGTTCGGCTTTGATTTCAGCCTGATCGCGCTGATCGGCATCATTCTCTTGATCGGCATCGTCAAGAAGAACGGCATCATGCTGGTCGACTTCGCGATCGAGGCACAGCGCAGCCGCGGTCTAGCGCCGGCGAGCGCGATCCGCGAAGCATGTCTGTTGCGCTTCCGGCCGATCATGATGACGACGATGGCCGCACTCCTCGGCGGTGTTCCGCTGATGCTCGGCACCGGCACCGGCGCGGAAATCCGCCAACCGCTCGGCTACGCGATCGTCGGCGGCCTGATCGTCAGCCAGGCGCTGACCCTTTACACGACCCCGGTCGTCTTCCTCTACCTCGACCGCCTGAACGCATGGTTCACCAGCGCTTCTCGCCCCCAGGCCGAGCGGGTGGCGGGAGGATCGACGCATCCGCAGAATTCCACCGGTTGCTGCCCGCAACGTGGTGGATTGAGATGCCAAAATCGGCCGCCGTGAGGCTGCAAAAGGCACGCGGCACGGTTCGCGCAGGTCGAGCGCCCTTACAGTCTGCTCAAGCCGAGTCGGGGAGACCCATTTCCTCGGGACAGACCAGAGGATGGCAGAGGTCAGGCGGCTCGACGCAACGTTAGCCTAACTTCGGGCTCGGGCTCCTGATCGCCGGGGCGGCGCACTGCCGCCGCATCACCGCCAGCGGGGCAGCGTCGGTGACGGGCGAGCGCACGAGCGGCCTGGCTTGGCACCGATCGGAAATGACGGGTCGGAGGTTTTCCAGCGGCCGAGCTGACACGGATAGGTTGCTGCCATTGTCCCGCCTCCCCTGTTGCATGCGGGGAAACCCTACGCCTTGCGGGCGCGCGACGGAAGGCGGCCCGCGCGTTGCGGGATTTGCGGCGGGCGCAACGGTTCAAGGCTCGGCGGGGCTTTGATGGGATCGACGTGTTTTTGGTCCGGCGAGGCCTGCGCTGTTTTGCAAGTAGCCCTCGCCCCGCAGAATGTAATACGAAGGGTGACTATTAGTAACGGCATTGTATTTTCGCACGACGTGCTTATATAATATTTGCGATGATTGACGGAACCCCTCCACGGATCCAGCCATGATCTCTGTCCCGGTATTCGAGCGCGATGCCTCCACGGGCGAGCAAAAGCGGGTCCTCGGCGACTTCGACTTTGTTCAGCTGCCGTCGCCCGGCGACGATTTTAATATCCGCCAGGACAATGGCCGGGAAGGTTGCTATCGGGTTTTGCGCATCGCCCACGAGCCGTTGCGCACCGGGCAAATTGCTCCCCCTCCCGAGCCTGGATGCGTCCCCCGTTCTTCGGCCTTCGTCTACGTCACCTTCATCCGCGAATACGGTAAGGCCCGGCCATGACCACCCTCCTGGCGCGCGGCAACGCTGCCCGCCAGCAGCGCTATCGCGCCACGCGCGGGCAGAGCCGCTCCGTGGGCCCGGCGATCGCCGGCGCCGCAGCGCACAGCAGCGCCAGCGCCAGGAGTGCACGAGCCGGCATGGCAGGCGGCCTTGCCGGTGCAGCGCAGCGCGACGAACCGTCCGGTGAAGGGATCGCGCAATAGTCCGACCGTCAGATCCGAGTGTTTGCGGAGCAGCTCGGCCTGCAACTGCATGTCGGGCACCGCTGCCTCGGGATCCAGACGCAGCACTGAACCAAGCCGTTCTCGACCGCCTTGGCGCGGCGCGGGCGGCTAGCACGGCGCAGCTGCTCATCGAAGTGCCAGTTCGTGATCTGATCGCGAACCTCGGCAATGGCGGCGGCGATCTGCTCGAGGGCAGCGAGCGGCGGGCCACTGTAGCCGGGCCTGGCAGCGGCCTGGCGCACCAGTTCAACCGCCTCCCGTCAGTCCTTCTCGGCGCGGACCACCCGGAAACGCACCTGATTGGTCGTGCTGATCTCGGGCGACATGAGCCCGACGATCCGGCAAGAACGGAGTGCCGTGCAAGTGGAGGGAGCAGCGGCCCGGCAATGCCCTTTGTTTTCCCTTTTAACCGCTGCCGGTGGCAGCGGAGACATCAAAAGACATCCCCTTCTTGAGGGGCACATCGGGTTTCTCGACATTGTCGAAACGGTAGAACGCACGATGGCGGGGAATTGCTGCGCAACTCAAAAAAGCACTTTTATCTCGGCCAAAAGCACCCTAGCTAGCTAGCGATATGAATGAAAAAAGCGGGCCATGTCTCCAATCCCGCCTCTCCGGATCGGACTATGTCGTGACCCTGCTACACCGCGCCCGTAGTTCCCCAGAGATCTGAGGAGGGCATCGTCAGATGACATGGATTTCTGAGGCGTTCAACGATCCCGATAATCAAAAGCTCCTTACAGAATCCTTCCTAATATATCGGGAGATCGAAGGATCAACCGACCGGGTTTGCGCGATCGTCACAGCCGCCTGGCTTGAAAGCCGACTAGAACACGCGATCAGTTGGCGATTGGCCGATTCCAATTATCAGAAAAAGGTATTTAGGCATGGAGGTATGCTGGGATCATACAATCCTAAAGTACAGCTTGGGTATTTAATTGGCGTATACGGTCAAGAAGCTCTTGAGAATTTTCTGGCGATAGGAAGCATCCGTAACCGACTTGCCCATCGCACTTATATACGGGACTTCAGTCACCGAGAGCTGGACAAATTGTTTAAGAAGCTGACAATATATCGCCGGTTAAAGACAATGAGCAGCGATTTGAGACCCGTCTTCCCCGAAGCTCCGCCGGATCACGCCGACTATCGAGAGCGTTTTATTGCCTCAGCAAAAACTCTACAAGGCTATCTCTTGTTGGACCCCTTCGACCATGCCCCAATCGTAGCGCATGATCCGAGATTTTAACTGAGATCAAGGTGGGAACCCTACTTCGAGAGGGCTTTCCTGATGGTCGTGACCGGGATCTACGTCACCATTGCCGTCGCCTACCTTGCATTGGCGGTAATGGACCAGATGCCGAAAGGCTTCCCAAACGATCTTGCGAAAGTGACCCGCCCGCGGCGACGCAGCTCGAGGACCTTCGAAACCCGCCGGGCAATCACCTCGAACCATTGATAGGCGATCGGACCGGGCAGCACAGCATCCTGTTAACGACCAATGGCGCCTCTGCTTCGCCTACGATGTCGAGGTCGTTGACTACCATTAGGATAGGAGACGGAAGGTGAGCATCAGCGCTGAGGACCTAGCCGGGCTGGATTTTTCGGATGTCGCGGGTACTGAGCGGGTAGGGCCAGTGACGCCTGGAGAGGTCCGGCGCGAGGAGTTCATGGCGCCCCTCGGCCTATCCGGGTGGGCGCTGGCCCGCGAGCTCGGCGTGCCATCGAACCGCATCACCGAGATTGTCGCCGGCGAGCGGGCGATCACCGCCGAGACGGCGATCCTGCTCGGCGAGCGGTTCGGAACGACCGCCGAGTTCTGGCTCAACTTGCAAACGGCGCACGACCTGGATGAGGTGCGTCGGCGCATGCACCGAGCAGCATAGCCGCTTCTTGCCGCTAACCGATGGGGTGCGGCTGGCCGATAGCTGACTTATCCGCATCCACTCGTCGAATTCCGTCGCTTTTTATCCATTCGCCATCCTTAGCCAGGGCGGCGGCCCTCACCCGCAGCCGGCGACGGCGCGGCGGGCCATTACGCCGACGAGGTGGGCACGGTATTCCGCACTGGCGTGGATGTCGGTGTTGAGCCCGTCCTGCGGGATCGTAATGTCCTTGATCGCATCGGCGGTGAAGGAGCGCGCCAATGCGGTCTCCATCTCGGGGACGCGGAAGACGCACGGACCGGCACCGGTCACCGCGACGCGCACGCCGCCTGGGGTGCGGGCGACAAAGACGCCGACGATCGCGTAGCGCGAAGCCGGGTTCTTGAATTTCATGTAGCAGGCGGCCTGCGGCTTCGGCAGCCTGACCGCGGTGACGATCTCCGTGCGGTCGAGAGCGGTCTCGAAAATACCGGTGAAGAAATCGTCGGCAGCGATCTGGCGCCGGGTCGTCTGCACGGCGCCGCCGAGCCCGACGACCGCCGCCGGGTAATCCGCCGCCGGATCGTTGTTGCTGATCGATCCGCCGATCGTGCCGCGGTTGCGCACCGCGGGATCGCCGATCATATGCGCGAGAGCGGCGAGCGCCGGGATCGCCTGCTTGACCAGCGGCGAGCGCTCGACCTCGGCGTGCCGGGTCATCGCCCCGATGACCAACGCATCGCCGGCATCGGTGATGCCGCGCAATGTCGAGATCGCGGTGAGATCAATAAGATCGGACGGCTTGGCGAGGCGAAACTTCAAGGTTGGGACGAGGGTCATGCCTCCGGCGACGAGCTTGGCCTCCTCGTTGGCACCGAGCAGGCTCGCGACCTCATCTAGGCTCGTCGGCTGGTGATAATTGAATTCATACATCGGGCTCTTCCTATTCGGTCGGTCGGGCTGTTGCCCCTCACCCTCCCGCTTTGCGGGTCCCTCCCTCTCCCCGCGAGCGGGGAGAGGGCCGGGGTGAGGGGCTATTCGGCGGCGAGCGGGGTGCGGTGTTCCTGGATCAGGCGCCACAGCTTCTCGGGGGTGGCCGGCATGTCGAGATGGTGGATCCCGAGCGGCTTCAGCGCATCGACGAGAGCGTTGGTGATCGCCGCCGGCGCGCCGATCGCCCCGGCCTCGCCGCAGCCTTTGACCCCGAGCGGGTTGTGCGTGCACAGGGTGACGTTGGTCGACAGCTTGAAGGCCGGCAGGTCGTCGGCGCGCGGCATCGCGTAGTCGTTGTAGGAGCCGGTCAAAAGCTGGCCGCTCGCCTTGTCGTAGACGCAACCCTCGAGCAAGGCTTGCCCGATCCCCTGGGCGAGCCCGCCATGGACCTGGCCCTCGACGATCAGCGGGTTGATGATCCGCCCGAAATCGTCGCTCGCGGTGAAGTTGACGACCGCGACCTGGCCGGTCTCGAGGTCGATCTCGACTTCGGCGATGTGCGCGCCCGCCGGGAAGGTGAAGTTCTTCGGGTCGTAGAACGCGGTCTCGTCGAGCCCAGGCTCGAGCTCGTCGATCGGATAGTTGTGCGGCACATAGGCGGTCAGCGCCACCTCGCCCAAGGTCTTCGACCGGTCGGTGCCGGCGACGGTGAACTTGCCGTCCTCGAACTCGACATCGGCCTCGGCGGCTTCGAGGAGATGGGCCGCGATCTTCCGCCCCTTGGCGATGACTTTGTCCATTGCCTTGACGATTGCGGTGCCGCCGACCGCCAGCGAACGCGAGCCGTAGGTCCCCATCCCGTAGGGGATCTTGGCGGTGTCGCCGTGGACGATCTCGATGCTGTCGATCGGGATGCCGAGGGTGTCGGCGACGAGCTGTGAGAACGTCGTCTCGTGCCCTTGGCCGTGGCTGTGCGATCCGGTCAGCACCGAGACGCTGCCGGTCGGGTGGACGCGCACCGCCGCACTCTCGAAGAGGCCGGCTCGGGCGCCCAGCGAACCGACGACCGCCGAGGGCGCGATGCCGCAGGCCTCGATATAGGTGGCGATGCCGATGCCGCGCAATTTGCCGCGCGCCATCGCCTCCCGGCGACGGCCCTCGAAGCCCTGGTAATCGGCTGCCTTCAAGGCCAGATCGAGCGTCGCACCGTAATCGCCACTGTCGTATTGCAGCGCAACCGGCGTCTGGTAAGGAAAGGCGGTCGCAGGGATGAAGTTGCGGCGGCGCAATTCGGCCGGTTCGATGCCGATCTCGTCGGCGGCGAGGTCGACAATCCGCTCGAGCAAAAACGTTGCCTCAGGGCGTCCGGCGCCACGATAGGCGTCGACCGGCACAGTATGAGTGAAGACGGCCTTGGTCTCGACATAGATCGCCGGGGTCGTATAGGTGCCGGCGAGCAAAGTCCCATAGAGATAGGTCGGAATGCACGGGGCGAAGGTCGAAAGATAAGCGCCCATATTGGCGACCGTCGAAACCTTGAGCGCCAGAAACTTGGCGTCTCCGTCAAGGGCGAGCTCGACATGGGTGACGTGGTCGCGCCCGTGCGCATCGGACATGAAGCTCTCGGAGCGCTCGGCCGTCCATTTGACCGGCCGGTTTACCTTGCCGGCGGCCCAGGTCACGATCGCCTCTTCGGCGTAGTGGTAGATCTTCGAGCCGAAGCCGCCGCCGACATCGGGGGCGACGACGCGCAGCCGCGCCTCGGGGATGTGCAGCACGAAGGCGCCCATCAGCAGGCGGATCACATGCGGGTTCTGGCTCGTCGTGTAGAGCGTGTGCTCGCCGGTGGCGCGGTTGTACTCGCCGATTGCGGCGCGCGGCTCCATCGCATTGGGGACGAGCCGGTTGTTGGTCAGGTCGAGCTTGACCACGCGCGCGGCCTTGCCGATCGCCGCGTCGACCGCAGCGAGGTCACCAAGGTGCCAGTCATAGCAGAGATTTCCCGGGGCCTCGTCGCGCACTTGCGGCGCCCCCGGCTGCAACGCCTCGACCGGGTCGACGACCGCCGGCTCTTCGACGTAGTCGACGCTCACCAGTTCAGCCGCGTCGCGCGCCTGTGCCAGGGTATCGGCAATGACGACGGCGACCGGGTCGCCGACATGCCGCACTCGGTCGGAAGCGAACACCGGGTGGGGCGGCTCGACCATCGGTGAGCCGTCTTTGGAATGCACCTGCCACCCGCAGGGCAGGCCGCCGACGCCATCGGCCGCCATATCCTCGCCGGTGTAAACCGCGACGACCCCCGGGGCCGCGCTCGCGGCAGAAGTTTCGATCGCGGTGAAGCGGGCATTGGCGTGCGGGCTACGCAGGATGTAGGCATAGTGTTGGCCCGGCCGGTTGATGTCGTCGGTGTAGGTCCCCGCTCCGGTCAGGAAGCGGTAATCCTCACGCCGCCGGAGCGGCGTCCCGATCGTGGCCACCGCCTTACTCCGCGGCTGCCCCATGGACGTTGGGCGGCGGCGCCTCGCCGCGCATCACCGCCGCACCCTCGGCGATCGCCAGCACGATGTTGTGATAGCCGGTGCAGCGGCAGAGGTTGCCCTCGAGATATTCGCGAATCTCGCGGTCGGTCGGGTTGGGGTTGTTCTTGACCAGGTCGAGCGCACTCATGACCATGCCGGGGGTGCAGAAGCCGCATTGCAGCGCATGGTTGTTGCGGAATGCCTCCTGCATCGGGTGCAGCGTATCGCCGGTGGCCACCCCTTCGATCGTCAGCACCGAATGGCCGTCGGCTTGAACGGCAAGCAGAGTGCAAGCTTTCACCGCCTCGCCGTCGACATGAACGACACAAGCGCCGCATTGGCTCGTGTCGCAGCCGACATGGGTGCCGGTGAGGCCCAGCTGTTCGCGCAGCAGCTGCACCAGCAGGGTGCGCCCCTCGACCGTCGCCGACACCGGCTTGCCGTTCACGGTGAGGCTCACCGTCTTTTGCATCCCACAACCTCCCTGGATGAGCATCCCGGCCGCGACGGAGCAGTCGAAGCCGGCCGGAGTTTCACGCCGGCTCTACTTCGGGTCAAGGCGTTACGCAGTCGGCGCGCGCTAATGCCCGGTGAAAAAATACAGTATCAATATGACAATTACCGCCAAGCCGGTGACCCACACCGCCGGCGGCAGCCGGATGCCCGCGGGGCTCGGCGAGGCAGCAGGCGGCGGGATTTCGGGTGCGACCTGCTCGATTTCGGCGGCGGAAGCGGTGCCCGCCGGCTCGCCCTGGGCTGGTTCGACCGCTGCCGCCTGCGGCGGTTCCGGAGCCACAGCCGCAGCAAAGCGCCCGAAGAAATCGCTCGCCATCTTGCGCGCCACCCCGTCGATCAGCCGCGAGCCGACTTGCGCCAGCTTTCCGCCGACCTGCGCCTGGACCTCATAATGCAGCACCGTCGCCCCGCCGTCTTCGGCGAGGTTGACCTTGGCACCGCCTTTGGCGAAGCCGGCAACGCCGCCGCTGCCATCGCCGCTGATCGTGTAGCTCTGCGGCGGGTCGAGGTCCGACAACGTCACCTTTCCGCCGAATGTGGCTTTCACCGGTCCGACCGAGGCGACGACCTTGCCGTTGAACTCGGTGTCGGACACCTTTTCCAGCGTTTGGCAGCCGGGGATCGACTGCTTGAGGATTTCCGGATCGTTGAGCGCCTCCCAGACGCGCTGGCGCGGCGCGGGAATGCGAAACTCGCCGCTCATCTTCATCGGCGTGATCCTTTGCTTGCGTGCCCGAAGTGTGACCCTCGCCAAAGTCGATTGCAACCGGGCCGCTGGGAATAAGATGGCGCACGCTGCGGTCATCCAAGGCGCGGGGTAGAGCGGATGGCGTGGATCGCCGGGCGGCGGCGTCGCAGCCGGTTCGAGAATGTGGTGCTGCCGCATCTCGATGCCGCCTACGCGCTCGCACGGTGGCTGACGCGCAATGACGCCGATGCCGCTGATGTTGTGCAGGAGGCGGTACTGCGGGCGTATCGGTATTTCGACACGTATCGCGAGGGCGATCCAAAGAGCTGGCTGCTACGGATTGTGCGCCGCACCTGCTACAGCTGGCTGGAGCGCAATCGGCCGGCGGATGTCGTTCCGCTCGAAGCCGAGGCTGGGGAACACAACGAAGGTGCGGCCACATTGCAGGCGGCCGGCAATACCGAGGCGCTGCTGCAGAGCCGATCCGATTTGCACCGTCTTGATAGGCTGATCGAGGCGCTGCCGGCGCCGCTGCGTGAGGCGATCGTGCTGCGCGAGTTGCATGAGCTCGGCTATCGCGAAATTGCCGAAGTCACGGGCGTGCCCATCGGCACCGTGATGTCGCGGCTGCATCGCGCCCGCTCGGCTTTGCGTCGGGCGTGGGAGGGAAAGGACGTTGGTGATGCGGTGTGATGAGGTCCGCCAGCGGCTCGACGCCTATTTCGATGGTGAGCTTCGGGAGGACGAGCGGGCACCGCTCCTCGACCATCTCGCGGATTGCCCGGAATGCGGACCTGAGGCCGCGGCGCTCGCGCACTTGCGAAACGGCATCAGGCTGAGTGCTCCGATCTATCGCGCACCGGAAACGTTGCGCTCGCGCATTCGCGTCGCACTCCGGGGAGAAGCGGCAGCGAGCGCTCGTGCTGTGCGACCCGTCCCGGGCTGGCTCGCATACGCTGCCTCGATCCTGTTGGCCATCGCCGTCGGCTCGGGCGGCACGTTGCTGATCACCGGCGAGAGGCAGCAGGATACCGTCGCTCGGGAAGTGATCGACAGCCATCTGCGCTCGCTGCTGGCCGACCACCTGACCGATGTCGCCTCCTCCGACCGGCACACGGTGAAGCCGTGGTTTGCCGGGCGCAGCGAGGTGTCGCCGCCAACGGTGGATCTTGCCGGAGAGGGTTTTCCGCTGGTCGGCGGCCGCCTCGACGTGATCGCCGGCAACCCGGTCCCGGCACTCGTCTACCGGCGGCGCGAGCACGTGATCAACGTCTTCGTGCTGCCGGCATCGCGCGACGATGTCGGCGCCACCCTGACCCGCCACGGCTACACCTTGCGTCACTGGAATGAAGGCGACCTCGGCTTCTGGGCCGCCTCGGACGCCGCCCCGGCCGAACTGGCCGACTTCGAGCGCGTCTTTCGCGCGGCGACCAAGGGCTAGCGGCGAGGGCACGGTCGCGCGTCCTTCGAGACGCGCCTTGGGCGTTCCTCAGGATGGGGGATAGTTTCGATTGGAGAAGAAGTTCCTCATCCTTAAGGAGGCCGTGAAGCGGCCGTCTCGAAGGACGCACCTCGACAGCAAGATTCTCCAAGAGAGGCGGCTGGCGCAGATGGTAGTATCGCCCGATGACGGCGAGCGGCTTTGCACTCTTCGATACGGCGATCGGCCGATGCGGTATCGCTTGGGGTGAGCGTGGGGTTGCCGGCGTTCAGCTGCCGGAGGCCGGTGAAGCGGAAACGCGCGCACGCATGCTCAATCGGTTTCCTGCCGCTGGCGAGGCGCCGCTGCCGCCCGAGGTGCAGGATGCAGTCGACCGCATCGTTGCGTTGCTTGGCGGCGGGGTGCGCGATCTTTCCGCCATCGCCCTCGACACGACTGAAGTGCCGGCGTTCCACCGCCGCGTATACGAGGTAGCCCGCTCAATTCCGCCGGGTATGACCTTGTCCTATGGCGACATCGCTACTCGCCTTGGGGCACGCGGCGCGGCGCGCGCCGTCGGGCAGGCGCTCGGTCGAAATCCGTTCCCGATTATCGTGCCGTGCCATCGCGTGCTCGCCGCCGGTGGCAAGATCGGCGGTTTCTCGGCGCAGGGCGGTGTTACGACAAAGCGCCGGATGCTCGCGATCGAAGGCGCGCAGATGAACGGTGCAGGACTGCTCTTCGATGGCGATTGGGCACTCGGCTTTGACCCGAGCGTGGCCGTTGCGCAGCTCCGCGCGTCAGACCCGGTGCTGCTGCGCATCATCGACGAAATCGGCGCGTTTCGCATGCAGTTGAGGCCCGCAGCGAGCACCTTCGCGGCGCTCGCCGAGGCGATTGTCTATCAGCAGCTCAACGGCAAGGCTGCGGCGGCGATCTTCGCCCGGCTGTGCGCGCTCTTTCCCCGTGGCGGTCTCTCGGCCGGGCGGCTGCTGCGGACAGCCGACGAAAAGCTGCGCGGCGTTGGCCTCTCACGCTCGAAGCTGCTCGCGCTGCGCGATCTGGCGCAGAAGGCTGAAAACGGCGCGATCCCAACCCTCGTCGAGATCCGCCAGTTGCCCGACGAGACGATCATCGAACAACTATCCGAGGTGCGCGGCATCGGCCGGTGGACCGCCGAGATGCTCTTGATGCTCCGTCTTGGGCGGCCGGACGTGCTGCCTGTTGATGACTACGGCGTCCGCCAAGGCTTTGCTATTGCCTACGAGCGCGAGCTGCCGTCGCCAAAAGAGCTAGCCGCCTATGGCGACCGCTGGAAGCCGTACCGGACCGTAGCGAGCTGGTACTTGTGGCGCGTGGCGGAGCGGGCGAAGGCGCGCCCGGTAATGCCACTCGTCCCGATGGAGGAGAGGACATGAATCTCCCAGTGGAGCTTGAGGGCGGTTGCGCGTGCCGAACGATCCGCTATCGGCTGACCCACAGCCCGCTGATCGTGCACGCCTGTCACTGCCGAGACTGCCAACGCCTTACCGGCGGTCCGTTCGTCGTCAACATTTGGATCGAGAGAAAGTTTGTAGAAGCTGGTGCCGCGGCTCCGAAATCGTGTCGGCTGATGGGAGGCGGCGGCAAGCATCATCACGACGTGTTCTTTTGCGAGGCTTGCGGCACCACCTTGTGGAGCCGCTATCACATCGTCCCCGGCGACTGCCTGTTCGTGCGCGCGGGAACGCTCGATGCACCGGAGGCGGTCAGACCGGACGTACACATTTATACGCGGAGCAAATTGCCGTGGCTGAGCCTGCCGGAGGGCGCGCCAGCATTCCAGTCGAGCTACAAGCTCGACGAGGTCTGGTCGGCCGAAAGCAAGGAGAGGCTGCGCCGCAGCCGCGCCGAGCAAGCTTGAGCTAGATGGCGTCGACACGCGTTTTCGACAGCAACGAAGTCACTGTCATCGACTATCGATGCGACGTCCATCCGGACAACGCGCCATCGGTCGAGCTTCACCACAACTTTTCCATCTCCTATGTGCGCAAAGGCAGCTTTGGCTACCATGCCCGCGGCCAATCGTTCGAACTGGTGACCGGCTCGATCCTGATCGGCCGCCCCGGCGACGAGTACACCTGCACCCACGAGCATGTCGGCGGCGATGAGTGTTTGTCGTTTCACCTCGCGCCGGAGCTGGTAGGTGAAGTCGGCTGTCGCCCCGACATTTGGCGGACGATTTGCGCGCCGCCGCTGCCCCAGCTCATGGTTCTCGCCGAACTGGGACAGGCGGCAGCCGAAGGCAGGAGCGCAGTCGGTCTCGACGAGGTCGCCATGACGCTCGCGGCGCGCCTAGGCGAGAGCCTCTCCGGAGGCCAGCGGCGGCCTCTGCAGGCCCGTGCATGCGACCGCCGCCGCGCAGTGGAGGCAGCATTATGGATCGACGCGCACTCGCATGAGCCGATCGACCTCGAAAGCGTTGCCGCGGAATTCGAGCTGAGCCCATTTCACTTTCTGCGCCTCTTCGCAAAGGTCCTCGGCGTGACCCCGCATCAGTACCTGGTCCGCTCCCGTCTGCGGCGGGCGGCGCGGCTGTTGGCCGACGATGCGAGGTCGATCACCGAGGTCGCCCTCGAGGTCGGGTTCGGCGACCTGTCCAACTTTGTGCGGACATTCCATCGGGTGGCCGGAGTGTCGCCGCGAAGCTTTCGCGCCGCTGCCAGAGGCGATAACAGGACCTTCCAGGATCGCTCGGCGGCGGCGCCTGTGCTCGCGGCGGCGCGGTCACATTAATCCCACAAAGATCAGCGCGCGGCGCGGCGGATCAGGCCGGCCCAGCGGTCGAGGATCGGCAGGATCTTATCGCTGGGCTCCGACAGCAACATGACGACGGCCCGGGCAATACCCATGTCGCGCCAGCGGGCGAGCTCGTCGGCGTCCTCGGGGGGATTGAACAAGGTGATCGGCAGCGATTGCGGGTCGCGCCCGGCGTCCTTCGCCATCTGCCGGAACTGCTGCAGCGCAGCAAGCGGGTCGGAGCCCGGCCGGCCGCCGATCGGGCACCAGCCGTCGCCGTAGCGGATCGCGCGGCGGGCGGCCTGCGGGAAGGCGCCGCCGACCAAGATCGGCGGATGCGGCTTCTGCACCGGCTTCGGCCAGGTCATCATCTCGTCGAATTTGACCATGTCACCGTGATACTGGGCCTTGGACTTGGTCCAGATCTCCTTCATCGCCTCGATCCGTTCGCGCATCAGCTTGAAGCGGCTTTTGTACTCGGTACCGTGGTTCTCCATCTCGTCCTGGTTCCAGCCGCCGCCGACGCCAAACAGAAAGCGGCCGTTCGACACCTGATCGAGCGAGGCGACGAGCTTTGCCGTCTGGATCGGGTCGCGCTGCTGCACCAGGCAGACACCGGTGCCGACCTTGAGCTTCGTGGTGGCGACCGCGGCGGCGGTCAGCGAGACGAACGGGTCCATCGCGTCATAATACCGTTTCGGCAACTCGCCGCCGCCGGGGAAGGGCGTCTTGCGCGAGGTCGGGATGTGCGAGTGCTCGGGCGCCCAGACCGATTCGAACCCGCGCTCCTCGAGCGCCTTGGCGAGATCCACCGCCGAGATCGCGTAATCGGTAAAGAACATCAACACCCCGAAATCCATCTCCATCCTCCTGGTGGTGTGTAATCGATTCCTCGCAGCCGAGCTTAGTCGCGATCGACAACGACGGGCTAGCGGCGCGACAAGACAGATGAGGCCTATCTTTTCTTCCTTGTCGCCCTTGCGAAAGCGGGGGCCGAGGGCCTCAGGTCAGCGTCGGTCGCCCCTGGGTGCCCGCTTTCCGCGGGCATGACCAAAGGAAAGGGCGGCTACCCGGCGTTAGGTTCGCACCACCGGTGGTCGGACCCACGGTTGGCAACCCCGTACCAATGCTCGCATCAAGGCTCCTGTCACGCCGGCGAAGGAGGCTGTCAGAAACTCCTTCAAACAGGTCAATTCGATAGCATCGATCCTGCGACTTTTGGTTGTTCCCTATATGACGGCCCGCTGCACCTGCAGCGGGTCTGCAGCGGGAGTTCCTCTTCACGTTGTAAGGCGCGGATACGCCACATCAACCATCCGTACCTCCGGGGCGTTGGCGACGGCACACCAGCCGCGTGCTCAGCCTTGTTATATATTGTGCGAATTAGGCAATTTTACGGATGCTCTATTAGCCTCGAAACATTCCGCGACGCTGGGAGCCGATGTATGGCTATCAGCGGACGAGATCGCCGTGGCGGGCCATGAGCAAGACTGGGTTAGATCCTTAAGGGGATCCTGCAACCTCTCGACTCGCTTGAACGCCGTTACGGATACGGTGAAGGTTCGCGGAGCCTTTTGACCAATACGTGTGGATAAGTGCAAAACAGCGGGCATAAGGTCTGAATAGCGCATTTTGTAGGGGACGGTTCATGCTCACGGTGACACGCTCGTAGGCGCAACGATCAAGATCGGCTAGCGTTCGAAGGATGCTTGGTATCTCATGCAAAGACATGAGGTGAGCGCGGGACCTGGATTCGGAGGTGAGATGGCTGGAGCTGTGGTGGCTCGCATTCGTCCTGACGCGGAAAGGGCGCGCGATCATTTAATCGTGGCGCTTGACGTATCTGATTTCGACCAAGCCTGGGCCGTAGTGCGCGAACTGGACGAAGAGGTTTCCTTTTATAAGATCGGTTGGCATCTCTTTGCTAAAGGCTTGGCCGATTTCATCGACGAACTCGTCAGTACCAAGGGAAAGCACGTCTTCTTCGACTTTAAAACGGTCGACATCGGCGAGACTATGCGCGGAATGATATCGAGCGTTTCCCGCCTTGGGGTGGAGTTTATTACAGTCATGGGAATGGCAGCCACCGTAGCTGCCCATGAAGCCCGACAAGGGCAAGGTCATCCCAAGATACTCACGGTAACGTTACTGACTGATCATGGCGAAGGAGAAATGCAGCGCGAGTACAATACGAAACAAAACGTTGAAGACTTCGTTGCTGAGCGCGCTGTTATTGCTGAAGCGAATGGTGCGGATGGTGTGATAGCGTCTGCGAGGGAAGTCGCTGCGATCCGCCGCGCCGTACCACGGCCCGACTTTCTCATCGTAACTCCGGGGATACGGCCAATTGGCACCATTGCTGACGATCAAAAGCGGACGGCGACACCGAGGACCGCGATTAGTGCTGGCGCAAACTACCTTGTCGTTGGGCGCCCAATAATCCGAGCGGATGACAAACTCGGAGCTGCTCTTGGGATTCTTGACGAAATGCAGACGGCGCTTGACGAGCGCAGCTGAGCATGATTCCGCTGCAATACCCGCGGAGATCGACGCTCGGCTTGTTCCGCATCGCGAGCGCTACGACCCAATCAACTTGTTGATAGCAGCAGTTGGCCGCAATAGGGAGAGAGAGCGTCGAGTTGCCGGAAATGTAGGTGCATAGACATCATGTGGCGTCGATGGCTATGCGTTGCCGTCACCGCCTTACTTATCATTGGGATTATTGTTAGCGCAGAATTTTTCTCTCTTGCCTCTGAGGGCTATCAACAACGCCCACCCCACTTCCACAGTCAATATCAGCCCATTTACGCCCCGCTTGTTCAAATGATAAGCGGTTGGCGGGAGCAGTTCCGTGTCTGGTTTGACCACGATGCCATCACAACGATTGCCATCGCTACCACAGCCATCTTCACTGGCACTCTTTGGGCGGCGACCCGGAGGCTGGGCTACTTTGCCAGCACCCAATCTGGCGATATGCAAAGCCTTCTCCGAGCCGCACGGGACAACGCCAATGCTGCCATTGGTTTTCGGGCTGCCGCTGAGGCGCAAGCGCACGCCATGCAAGAACAGGCGAAATCGATGACTGCTGTCGCCCAAGCGGCGGTAAAATCCGCCGATATCGCTCGCCGCGCCCTCACCGAATTGGAACAACCTCTTATTATGGTCGAAGTTCCCGATCCCGGTATACTTGTTAACGATGTTGGAAATTTTTCTTTCTCTCAACCAAAGGCGAAGTGGGAAGTAGCCAACTACGGCAGATCGCCTGCCATACTAATTGATCGAATTTTGCGATGGACAGCTGAGACCGACTCGTTGCCCTATGCAATCAATGCAAATGTCACGAAAGGAATACCGTTTCCAGACGGATGTATTGTCGTCGATAATAAGACACTCGTGGAATACCACGATTATTATCTTAAATCGGACAAGTACAATGAAGTGTATGGGTATCTTGCCGCTGAGAAATACCGGATTTGGTGCTTCGGATACGTGAGATATAGAGATACCATTGGCGGCATTTATGTTAACGGGTTCTGCCTCGTATTTGACCCCACGGGCGAACGTTTCGTGCGTATGGGGCCACCCACTCACAACTATACACACGTTGAGAAGGAGCCCGGCACATAGTGATCAAACCACGCGCTGCACAACAACCCCGACGAGATCCGCCGGCTGGCGCACTCCGAAAGCCTGCAGATGGTGATCCCCGGTGTGAGGGCCGCCGCCGGGCCGATCATCGAGGATATGCGCCGCGGCACGGCCGCGTTCAAAATATTTGGGTCGAATTTCGACGATCCATCGACGTCCAAGCATCAGCGGTCGGCCTTGGTCGATACCACAACCTTAGGATTGGTCTTTGCTGCAAATTCGCCACAGATGGCGCGATCGTTCATCACCGGCTCAACCATTTATAGCGGTTGCCGGATGCGCCGGGGCCGCCGCTTGCTGCGTTGCTGGGCTTTGCACCGCCATGCTAGCATCAGCCACAACGAGCGGTGGATGATCACCGCCTCAAGCATGGCGCCGGCAGCGCCGGATTAGGGGATCGCGATGACGATCGCAAGGCTGTGGCGGGGAGTGATCCTCGCCGCGGGTGTCGGGCTGGGTCTCGCCGGCGTGGCGCAGGCTGGACCGACCTTCGACAAGGTCAAACAGGCGGGCGTCGTCGTCTGCGGCGTCAATACCGGGCTCGCCGGGTTTGGCCAGCCGGACAATCAGGGGCGCTACACCGGGCTCGACGTCGATATCTGCAAGGCGCTCGCCGCGGCTCTCTTCGGCGATGTCAGCAAGGTCAAATACGTGCCGCTGACGGCGCAGCAGCGGTTCACCGCACTGCAATCGGGTGAGGTCGACCTGCTGTCGCGCAACACGACCTGGACCTTATTGCGCGACGCCGATCTCGGGCTCAATTTTGGGCCGGTCGTATACTATGACGGCCAGGGCTTCATGGTGTCCAAGAAATCGGGAGTCAAGAGCGCCAAGGAACTCAACGGGGCTACGATTTGCGTACAGCCCGGGACAACGACCGAGCTGAACCTCGCCGACTACTTCCGCGCCAACAAGCTCGAATTCAAGCCGGTCGTTATCGAGAAGCTCGACGAGGCCGAGAACGCCTTCTTCTCCGGCCGTTGCGACGCCTATACCACCGATCGCTCGGGGCTTGCCGCGACCCGTGCCGCCCGCGCGCCGAACCCCGACGACTATGTCATTCTGCCCGAAATCATCTCGAAAGAACCGCTCGCTCCGGCTGTGCGTCAAGGCGACGATCAGTGGAACAACGTTCTCCGTTGGGTGGTATACGCGTTGTTCGAGGCGGAGGAGAAAGGGGTCACCTCAAAGAGTGTCGAGGAGATGACAAAGTCCGACGACCCCACGATCAAACGGATGCTGGGGGTCACTCCGGGGATGGGCAAGGCGCTCGGGCTCGACGAAAAATGGGCCTATAACGCGATCAAACTGATCGGCAATTACGGCGAGATTTTTGAGCGCAATGTCGGCCAGGGCTCGCCGCTCAAGCTCGACCGCGGCGTCAATAATTTGTGGACCCATGGCGGGCTGATCTATGCAATGCCGATCCGTTGAGCATCGACGCTTGAAGCGCGCGACCGGCTGTTAGAGGCGGGGGTGGCGAGCGAGCCGAGGGCCGTCGTCCCACGGCCGACCCGCCCGAGCTTCTGGCGTGACCCGGCGGTCCGCGGCATCGTCTATCAGGTTCTGTTCGTCGCGATCGTCGTGGCGCTCGGTGCCTTCCTCGTCCACAACACATTGGTTAATCTGCGCCGCCAGAACATCGCCAGCGGTTTTGGCTTTCTCGGGCGGGAAGCAGCCTTTGCGATCGGCGAGTCGCTGATCGCCTATTCGCCGGCAGACACTTATGCCCGCGCCTTTTTGGTCGGGCTGCTGAACACATTGTACATCTCTGCTCTCGGGATCGTATTTGCGACGATCCTCGGCACGGTGATCGGCATCGCCAGGCTCTCCAGCAATTGGCTCGTCGCCAAGTTGTCGCTGGTCTATGTAGAGACCTTCCGCAACATACCGCTCGCCCTGCAGCTGCTCTTCTGGTGGGGCCTGCTGCGCGGGGGGGCGCCGTCGCCGCGCCAAGCCTGGCAGCCGTTGCCTGGGGTCTTCGTCAGCAATCGGGGAGTTGAGTTTCCGTTTCCGATCGCTGACCCGGTTTATCGGTGGATCCTGCTGGCACTGTTTGTCGGCATCGTGGGCGCGGTAGCCGTCGCCCGCTGGTCGAGGCGCCGCCAGGCCTTGACCGGCGCGCAATTCGCAACCGTCCTAACCGGTGCAGGTCTCGTCCTGGGCTTGCCGTTATTGATATTCGTAGGGGCCGGGGCGCCGCTCCAGCTCGACTGGCCCGAGCTCAAAGGTTTCAATTTCACCGGCGGCGGTACGATCTCGCCGGAATTTGCTGCTTTGCTGGTCGGGCTGACCGTCTACACCGCGAGCTTTATCGCCGAGATCGTTCGGGCCGGCATCCTGTCGGTGAGCCGCGGGCAGAGCGAGGCTGCTTTAGCGCTCGGGCTGAGGTCGGGACAAACGATGCGCCTCGTCGTGCTGCCGCAGGCACTGCGCGTCATCATTCCCCCGATGACGAGTCAATATCTGAACCTGACAAAAAACAGCTCGCTCGCTGTCATCATCGGCTATCCCGATCTGGTCTCGATCGCCAATACGACATTGAACCAGACGGGTCAGGCGGTCGAAGGCATCGCCATGATCATGGCTGTGTACCTCGTCATCAGCCTGGCGATTTCGCTGTTGATGAATCTCTACAACCGCTCCGTCGCCGTGGTCGAGCGTTAGGCTATGGCCGACATCACCGGCGAGGTTCGTCTCCCCTCCGATCGCCCGCCGCGCATCTCCAGCGGAATACTCGGTTGGCTGCGGGCCAATCTGTTCAACGGCGTCTTCAATACGATCCTGACCCTGGGTGCGCTCTATCTGCTGGCCGTGACGGTCCCGGCGGTGGTCCGCTGGGGGCTCGTCGACGCGATTTGGCATGCCGACGGCGGCCGCGACTGCCGCGGCGACGGGGCGTGCTGGGCGTTCGTCGGCGAAAAACTGCGCTTCATCCTCTTCGGCCGCTTTCCTTATCAGGAGCAATGGCGGCCGCTGCTCGTGGTCGTGATTTTCATCGCCATGATATTGGCGAGCTGCGATCGGCGTCTCTGGGGTCGCCGGCTCACAGCCCTTTGGCTCGGCGGTTTGGCTGTCGTTGGCGTCCTGATGTGGGGCGGCGTTCTCGGCATGAGCTATGTCGAGACCACGCTGTGGAACGGATTGCCCCTGACCTTGGTCCTCGCCGTAGTGGGGATAGCTTTCGCCTTCCCGCTAGCGGTCCTGCTGGCATTGGGGCGTCGGTCCGAGCTGCCTGCGGTGAGAGCGATCTGCGTCGCCTATATCGAACTGATCCGCGGCGTCCCGCTGATCACCGTGCTGTTCATGGCTTCGGTCATGCTGCCGTTATTTCTGCCGACCGGTATGACCGTAGACAAATTGTTGCGCGCCCAGATCGCCTTCATTCTCTTCGCCGCCGCCTATCTCGCCGAAGTCGTTCGCGGTGGTTTGCAGGCGATCCCGAAAGGGCAGTCCGAGGCTGCCGACGCCCTCGGGCTCAGCTATTGGCAGCGCACCCGCCTGATCGTCTTGCCGCAGGCATTGGCATTGGTGATTCCGCCGCTGGTCAATACCTTTATCGGCACCTTCAAGGACACCTCGCTGGTCATCGTCATCGGTCTGTTCGACCTGCTCGGCACCGCCAACGCGGCGTTAAGCGACGCCAACTGGCGCGGCTTCTACGCGGAGGCGTATATCTTTGTTGCCGCGATCTATTTCAGCTTCTGTTTCTTCATGTCGCGGTACAGTCAGATGCTCGAGCGCGAATTCAACAAAGGAAGGCGGCGCTGAAGGTGCCGGAGCACATGACCGACGCAGCGGCGGAGACGCGGACCAGCGAACCCATCATCGAACTGCGCCATATCGACAAATGGTACGGTGAGTTCCACGTCCTCAGGGACATCAACTTGGAGGTCAAAAGGGGTGAGCGCGTCGTCGTCTGCGGACCCTCGGGCTCGGGCAAATCGACGATGATCCGTTGCATCAACCGGCTCGAAGAGCATCAGCGAGGCCAGATCATCGTCGCCGGCATCGAGCTCACCTCGGATTTGAAGAACATCGAGGAGATCCGGCGCGAGGTCGGCATGGTGTTTCAGCAGTTCAATCTGTTCCCGCACCTGACCGTGCTGGAAAACCTGACCCTCGCACCGATCTGGGTACGCAAAGTGCCGAAGAAGGAGGCCGAGGAGACGGCGCGCCTCTATCTCGAACGCGTGCGCATCCCGGAGCAGGCAGACAAATATCCGGACCAGCTTTCCGGAGGTCAGCAGCAACGTGTGGCGATCGCCCGCTCGCTGTGCATGAAGCCCGAGATCATGCTGTTCGACGAGCCGACCTCCGCACTCGATCCGGAGATGATCAAGGAAGTGCTGGACGTGATGATCGAGCTCGCCGAGGAGGGGATGACGATGGTGTGTGTTACCCACGAGATGGGCTTTGCCCGCACCGTCGCCGACACGATGGTGTTCATGGATCGCGGCGAAGTCGTCGAACGCGGGCCGCCGCAGGAGTTCTTCGCCAACCCCAGAAGCGACCGCACCAAGCTGTTCCTGAGCCAGATCCTCGCCCACTAGCGCGGGGATAAGGAGCGCCGTGGCCGATCGGCCCGCCACACCGGACCTCGTCGCGGCCCACCGGAGGTCCTCGCGCGGCCTCGTGCTGGCAGCCGCGATGATGGCGATCGTGCTGACCGCGACAGAGGGCTCGATCGTCGCCACCGCGATGCCGACGATCGTCGGCGATCTCGGCGGGTTTGATCTGTTCAGCTGGGCGTTCGCGGCCTTTCTGTTGACCCAGGCGGTGTCGATCCCGATCTACGGCCGGTTGGCCGACCAATATGGCCGCAAGCCGGTGTTCTTTGCCGGTGCCAGTCTGTTTCTCGGGGCTTCGCTATTGTGCGGGTTGGCCTGGGGAATGGTGCCGTTGATTTTCTTTCGCGCCCTGCGAGGGGCGGTGCCGGCGCGATCCAACCGATTGCCACCACCATCGTCGGAGACATCTACAGCCCAGCCGAGCGCGCGCGGGTCCAAGGCTATTTGTCAGGGGTTTTTGGCGTGGCCGCGGTCTGCGGGCCGCCGCTCGGCGCCTTTCTCGTCGAGCATGCGAGCTGGTCCTTTGTCTTCTGGATCAACCTTCCGATCGGCGCTGCCAGCTTTGCCATGCTCGCTCTTTTTCTGCATGAGCGCCGAGAGGCGCAGAAGCATCGCATAGACTTCGCGGGTTCGGCGTTGCTGAGCTTGGCTGCAGGGGCTTTGATGCTGGTCATGATACAAGCCCACAGCTTGAGCCTGGCGGCAATCATCGCCCTCATGGTATGCGGCGCGCTCGCCCTGTTCCTGATAATTCGTCATGAGAGGCGGACGCCCGAGCCGATGTTCCCGGCTGCCCTATGGCGAACCCGTGTGATCGCACTCGGTAATCTCGGGGCTTCGCCAGCGGGGCGGTGGTCATGGCGGTCAGCGGCTACCTGCCGACCTACGTCCAGGGGGCGATGGGAGAAAGCGTATTGTCGGGCGGGATGGCTCTTGCCGCCGGCTCGGTAAGCTGGACCTTCGCAGCCGTTATCGCCGGCCGGCTCATGGTCCGCACCTCGTATCGTTTAACGGCGGTGATCGGCGGCATCTCGCTCGTCGTCGGCAGCGTGATGCTGGCCGCGCTCGAACCCGCGCGCGGGCTCGCCTGGGCCACGGCCGGATCGTTTGTGGTCGGAATTGGCATGGGGTTCTGCATTACCGCCTTCGTCGTGTCGATCCAGGCGAGCGTGGACTGGAACCAGCGTGGTGTTGCGACCGCGTCGTTCATGTTTATGCGTATCGTTGGCCAGTCGGTCGGAGCGGCCGTGTCCGGCGCAGTCCTCAATTTCGACCTCTACCGACGTGCGCCGGAATCCGGCAATCTGGTTAACAGGCTGCTGAACCCGGGCTCGCGCCGCAGTCTCGGGGCAGCCGAGCTTGCATATTTAAGCGACGCGATCGCGTCCTCGCTGCAGCTCGTTTTTCTGTTGGCTTGCGTGGCTGCGGCGGTGACGCTCGTTCTGGCCTGGGCGTTGCCGGTGGCACTCAGTCCGATGCGGTCCTTGGCCGGCGGCAAGCCCGCGATCTCCGGAGTTAGAAAAGACGGATAATCTGAGGTCCGGGTCTCAGCGCAGCCGGGCCGCAACCGCCGGAAGGCCGGCGATGTCGATGCCGTGGCGAGCGGCCTCGGCGATCAGCGCGAGCGGGTCGGCGCGCTCGCGCATGCGGCTCAACGCCCACAGGAGAGCCGAGCGCGTTCCACTGCGGCAATGTGCAACGACCGGCGCCTGTCCGTTGCGCAAGGCTGCAGCAAATGCATCGACATCGGCGCGCGACAATGTCGCTGCGGTGACTGGGATGTGGTGATAAACGAGGCCGTGCAGCTCGGCGATCCGCCGCGCCTCGGCTGCCGAGAGCTGTCCCGGATCTTCACCGTCGGGGCGGTTGTTGATGATCGTGCGCACGCCCGCCCGTGCCAGTGCTTCGAGGTCCGACCGGTCGAGTCGGCCCGAGACGCTGAACCCGGGTGCGAGCGGGACAAGCTGCGGTGCCATGCCGCTCCTTCACGCTTGTTTGCCGGGAGACCTACAGGCCCCGGCGCCTGCCTCACGCAAAAAAATCAGGCGGCGAATTGCGGCGGGCGTTGCACCAGGTCGCTGGCGCGGATCCAGAATCGCTCAAGCCTGCGTAGGGTAGCGCCGACGGTCTGGAGGTCTTCCATGTTGAGCGTAGCCTGCGAAAGCAACTCCTGGTGACGCTGATGCATCACGCTCACGCGGTCTCGCAGCCTCACCCCCTTTTCGGTGAGACGCACGCGGATCGAGCGGCGATCGTGCAGCGAGCGTTCCTGCGTCAGATAGCCGTTCTCGACCATTTTCTTAACGTTGTAGGAAACATTCGAGCCGAGATAGCAGCCGCGCAACGTCAGCTCGCCGACGGTCATTTCGGCGTCACCGATGTTGTACAGCATCATCCCCTGGACATTGTTGATGTCGTGAATCCCGAGCCCCTCGAGCTCGAGTTTCACCACCTCCAGAAAATTGCGGTGAAGACGCTCGATAAGCGAAATCACTTCGAGATACGCGTTGGTCATTCGAACCTCATTTAGCGGCGGTCAATCGCAGATTAGCGCCGGTTTGTAAATTTATCCTTTCAAATTTTAACCTCGGGCTTGCGAATGAAGCGATAAATTGCTGAGAAGTCGAGTCCACCCGTACCCTCGTCGACGAACAGCTGGTAGAGGTTGGCCGCCGCCGCTCCGAGCGGGGTCGGCGCGGCGCTCGTGCCCGCCGCCTGCTGAGCCAATCGGAGATCCTTCAGCATCATCGCCGCGGTAAACCCCGGGGCGTAGTCCCGATTTGCCGGGGAGCCAGGAACCGGCCCCGGAACCGGGCAATAGCTCGTCAGCGCCCAACATTGGCCGGACGATTTCGAACTGATGTCGAATAGAGTCTGGGCGGCGAGCCCGAGCCGTTCGGCAAGCGAGAAGGTTTCGCATACCGCGATCATCGACACGCCCAGCATCATGTTGTTGCAGATCTTCGCCGCCTGGCCGTTGCCCGCCCGCCCAGCATGGACGATTGTCCGGCCCATCGCGGCCAGAACTGGCTGAGCGCGCGCAAAAACCGCCTCCTGGCCACCGACCATGAAGGTAAGGGTGGCTGCTTCGGCGCCGGCGACGCCACCCGACACGGGCGCATCGAGCATATCGAACCCGGCTTCAGCCGCGGTCGCTGCCACCGCTCGGGCGGTTTCGACGTCGATTGTCGAGCAGTCGATCAGCAACGCATCTCGACGAGCACTAGCGAGAAGACCGTCCGGCCCGAGATAGACCGAACGCACCTCGGGACCGGCGGGCAGCATCGTGATCACGATTTCGCCCGCCGTGGCCGCCTCGGCTGCAGATGACGCGGCGCTTCCCCCTCTAGCGGCCAAGCTCTCAACTGCCTTCCCGACCAGATCGAACCCGATGACCCGATGCCCGGCCTTGAGGAGATTTGCCGCCATCGGCGCGCCCATATTGCCGAGTCCGATAAAACCGATCGTTGCCATTTTGCTCGCTTCCTTCCCGATCGCCCGCTTCAGGCGAAGCGGAGTTCGCGATTGCCGAGAGACGCGAAATACGCGTCGACAATGTCGTCGGTCACTTCGGCGAGCGTTGCCGGCCGCCAGTGCGGCTGCTGATCCTTGTCGATCAGCGCCGCCCGTACGCCTTCATAGAAATCATGCGCCGCCATTACATGCTGGGTCATCCGGAACTCGAGCGCAAGCGCAGCGTCGAGATCGTAACCTGTCCCGATCGTCAGCTGGCGCAACGTGATCTTCAAGCTGGTTGGCGACTTGGTCAGCAGACCCGCCCGAGTCTCCGTGGCCCATGCGGCGTGTGCGCCGCCCGCTGCCGCTTCGGCGACGAGCGCGTCGAGAATCTCCTCGACGTTGCCGCCCGCAAAGCAGCGATCGATCGCCGGCTGCAACTCGGCGAGTGGCGCCGCGCCGGGATCCGCCGCAAAGCGCGCGAGCAGCGCATCGATCTGGCGTCGTTCGCTCCCCGCTTCCCGGATCAGCCCGCCGAGCGCGGCAACCAGCTCAGCAATCCGCTCGCGCGGCACGAAGTGGGTGGCAAAGCCGCAATAGAGCGTGTCCGCCGCGTGCAGGCGGGCGCCGGTCAGACCGAGATAGCGTCCGACATGGCCGGGGCAGCGATTGAGGAAATACGTCGCCCCGACATCGGGGAACAGCCCAATACCGGTTTCCGGCATCGCAAAAAGGGTACGTTCGGTGGCAATGCGATAGCCGCCGTTGACCGATATTCCGGCGCCTCCGCCCATCGTGATCCCGTCGATGATTGCCACATAGGGCTTCGGGAACCGGTGAATTTCCCGGATCAGTTCGTATTCTTCGCGAAAGAAGACAGCGGTCAGGGCGGGGTCGCCTGCGATGCCGCGCCCGGCTTCGTAGACCGCACGCACGTCGCCGCCGGCGCAAAAGGCGCGCCCGCCGGCGCCGCAAACCACGACGGCGTGCACCGACGGGTCGCTCGCCCATTCGGGGAGCGCCGGAGCGAAGCGGCGGTAATTGGCGAGAGTCAGTGCGTTGAGCGCCTGTGGACGGTTGATGATGAGCGTGGCAAGGCGACCTTCTTGGCCGACCAGGATTTCGCCCTCGCCGCTCATCAGTCAGGCGCCGAGAAGGCGCCGGGCGATGATCACCCGCATGATCTCGTTGGTCCCTTCGAGGATCTGATGGACGCGCACGTCACGCAAATAGCGCTCGATTGGGAAATCCTTTAGGTAGCCATAGCCGCCGAAGAGCTGCAAAGCCTCGTTGCAGATATGAAACCCGGCATCGGTCGCCAAGCGCTTGGCCATCGCGCAACGCATAGTCGCCTCCGGGTCACGGCGATCGAAACTCGCGGCACCGCGCCATACCATCAGACGCGCCGCCTCGAGCTCGCTCGCCATATCGGCAAGCCTGAACTGCAGTGCCTGAAAATCCGCGAGCGGCCGGCCGAATTGGTGGCGTTCGAGCAGGTGGTCGCGTGCCGCTTCGAGGCAGGCGCGTGCGCCGCCGAGCGAACAAGCCGAGATGTTGAGGCGGCCGCCGTCGAGCCCCGTCATGGCGATTTTGAAGCCGTCGCCTTCTTCTCCGAGACGATTGGCGATCGGAACGCGGCAATCCTCAAAGATCACCATCCTAGTCGGCTGCGTGTTCCAACCGAGCTTTTTCTCCTGCTTGCCGAAAGACAATCCGGGCGCGTCCCTCTCGACGACGAGGCAGGAGATTCCCTTTGGCCCGGCTCCGCCGGTCCGCACCATGGTTACATAGACGTCACTGACCCCGCCGCCGGAGATGAACGCCTTGGTCCCGTTGAGCACATAATCATGGCCATCGCGCATCGCGCGGGTGGCCAGCGCCGCCGCATCCGAGCCGCTGCCCGGTTCCGTCAGGCAATAGCTGGCGAAATGCTGCATCGTCATCAGCTTTGGCAGAAACCGCGCGCGCTGCTCGCTCGAGCCGAAGCCGTCGATCATCCACGCGGCCATGTTGTGGATCGAAAGATAGGCAGCGGTCGAGACGCAGGCTGCGGAAAGTTCCTCGAAGATGATCGTGGCGTCGACCCGGCCGAGCCCGCTGCCGCCGAACTCGTCTCCGACATAGATCCCGGCGAATCCCAGCGCCGCCGCCCGACGCAATGCCTCGACCGGGAATTCCGCGCGTTCGTCCCACCCCGGGGCGTGAGGCAGCCACTCCTCGCGAGCAAAGGCCCGTGCCGTCTCGGCAAAGGCCCGCTGCTCATCGGACAGCTCGAAATCCATGTCTCAAAAAATGGGGTTCGGTAAAGGGAGTACAGCCGCAAGGGAGCAGATTTTACCAGCTATGCGGCCGCCGAGGAACCATCCGTGAGAATGCGGGCACGTTTGGCGTTCCGTGCCAGAAACCCATCCCGCCGCCGCGATCGCTGACTCCAGCGCCTTCTGCCCGACGTTTCCGGCAGATAGTGGACTCGAACTACAGAGTTCTCGGCCCGGACCTCCGCCACAAAAGTTCCAGCGGAGAGCGATCGTTGCGCTGGATGCAACCGCGGATTAGGGTGGCATCGTAATCAGATACTGATCGGTAGAGACCGTTTCGCGCTTGGACAACGTGATCCTCGAGACCCGCGGTCTGACCAAGAAGTTCCGCGGCTTTACCGCGGTGCAGGGGGTCGATCTCAAGGTCCGCCGCGGCACGGTCCACGCGCTCATCGGGCCGAACGGGGCGGGCAAGACAACCGTCTTCAATCTCCTGACCAAGTTTCTCGACCCCTCGGCCGGGGAGATTCTCTACAACGGCCGCGACATCACCGCCCTCAAGCCCGCCGAGGTCGCCCGCCGCGGCATGGTGCGCTCGTTCCAGATCTCGGCAGTCTTTCCCCATTTGAGTGTGCGGGAGAATGTCCGGATCGCCTTGCAGCGCAAGCTTGCCAACTCATTTCACTTCTGGCGCTCCGGGCGGGTTCTCGACCCCCTCGCCGCCCCAGCCGAGGCATTGCTCGACGCCGTCGGGCTCGCCGGCTTTGGCGACGAATTGGCGAGCGAGCTCGCCTACGGGCGCAAGCGGGCGCTCGAAATCGCGACGACCCTGGCGCTCGATCCCGAAATGCTGCTGCTCGACGAGCCGATGGCCGGTCTCGGCCAGGAGGAGATCGGCCGGATCTCGGCATTGATCCGCAAGGTCTCGGCCGAGCGCACGATCCTGATGGTCGAGCACAATCTGTCGGTGGTCGCCGACCTCTCCGACACGATCACCGTGCTGACCCGCGGCCGGATCCTGACCGAAGGCGATTACGCGACGGTGTCGAAGAACCCCGAGGTCGTCGAAGCCTATCTCGGGACCGGTCATGCCTGAGGCGGGACCGGTGGACCGCGAGTTGCTGCGGGTCGAAGGACTGCACGCTTGGTACGGCGAATCGCACATCCTGCACGGGATGAGCTTTGCCGTTTCCGAGGGCGAGGTCGTGACCTTGCTCGGGCGCAACGGCGCCGGCAAGACCACGACCTTGCGCGCGCTGATGGGAATCGTGCCGCAGCGCCGAGGCTCGGTCGTCTTTCGCGGCAGCGAGATCGCGGGGCTGGCGTCGAACCGGATCGCCCGGCTCGGCATCGCCTATTGCCCGGAGGAGCGCGGCATCTTTGCCAGCCTCGATGTCGAGGAGAATCTGTTGCTGCCGCCTACGGTTCTCCCAGGCGGAATGACCGTCGGCGAGATCTACGCGATCTTCCCCAACCTCGTGGAGCGCCGGCGCAGCCAGGGCACCAAGCTTTCTGGCGGCGAGCAGCAGATGCTGGCGATCGGCCGGATCTTGCGGACGGGCGCCACCCTGTTGCTGCTCGACGAGCCGACCGAGGGGCTCGCCCCGGTCATTGTCCAGCAAATTGGCGCAGTAATCCGTGACATGAAGCTAAAGGGCTTCACGATCCTGCTCGTCGAGCAGAATTTTCACTTCGCCGCGACCCTCGCCGATCGGCACTACGTCGTCGAGCACGGCCGCGTCATCGACACGATCTCCAACGCGGAACTCGCGCAAAACGTCGACAAACTGCGCCGGTATCTCGGGGTTTAGCTGGACGGGCGAGCCTCGCCAGCGCCTCGGCGCGCTGCTAGGACGCCGAGGGGATCGACAATGAGCTGGATCTATCTTATTGCCGCTGGACTGGCAGAAATCGGCTGGCCGGTTGGGCTCAAATGGGCTCAGGAGCCGGGTAAGCCGATGGTCGGCGTGCTGCTGGCGAGCGTATCCATGGTGATCAGCGGCGTGCTTCTATTTGTGGCGCAAAAGGAGATCGCGCTCGGCACCGCTTACGCGGTATGGACCGGGATCGGTGCCACAGGGACGTTTCTCGTGGGTATCTGGTTGTTCGGCGATGCCGGCAGCATGGGACGGTGTCTCGGCGTCATCCTCATCATTGCAGGAGTGGCCACACTGAAGCTGGCGCATTGAGCGGAGGATTGGAGTAGCTATCCCGCTATAACGCCGTTCAAAGCTGCGACAGGGGTGGGTGATGAGGTCGAATTCCGTTTATCTCTACGTTGCCGCGTACTTTGCGATCCTGAGCGGGTTCCCAGCGCATGCCCAGCAAGCAGCACCCCCGCCCGCTGTCCTGGTGCAGCCGGCCGAACTGCGCTCGATGACGAAGCAAGCTGAGTTTGTCGGACGCGCCGAGGCGCTCGAAAAGGTCGATCTGCGCGCTCGCGTGCAGGGTTTTCTCGGCCCTCGGCTGTTCAAGGAAGGCGACAACGTAAAAGAGGGCCAGATCGTCTTCACGATCGAGCGCCAGCCATTCGAAGCTGTAGTCGACCAGCGCAAGGCCCAGCTCGCCGCCGCCCAAGCGACGCTCGCCAATGCCGATCAGCAGCTGCAGCGCACTGCCGAGCTCGCGCGAAAAGGCAACGCGCCGATTGCCCAACTCGATCAAAGAACAGCCGAGCAGGGTCAAGCCAAGGCCGCGGTCATGGAGGCCGAGGCAAATCTGCGCGATGCGCAGATCCAGCTTTCCTACACCGAAATCAAGACGCCGATCGGCGGTAGGATCGGACGCGCCGCCGTTTCGCCCGGCAATTTGGTCGGGCCGGACAGCGGGGTGCTGGCGACGGTGGTCCAAGACGACCCGATGCAGGTGCTCTTCTCTGTGACGCAACTCGAAATGCTCGAAGGCCGCAACTCCGAGGTGACCGGCAAGGTGCGGGCCCGCGTCAGACTGGCAAATGGCTCGCTCTACGACGAGAAGGGACGCATCGATTTTCTCGACGTCCAGGTCAATCCGCGAACCGACGGCCAGATGGTCCGGGCGATGTTCCCCAATCCCGATGACGTTCTCACCAGCGGCCAGACGGTTCGCGTGATCGTCGAAGAGAAGGGCGGCGACAAGGTTGTGGTGATCCCGCAATCCGCGATAGCCGTCGACCAGACCGGTCCCTACGTGTTCGTCGTCGGCAAGGACAATAAAGTCGAGCAACGCCGCGTCCGTCTCGGCGCCGGACGCGAGGGGCTTGCCGTCATCGAGGAGGGCGTGGAGCCGGGCGAGCGCGTCGTCGTGCAAGGGCAGCAGCGCATTCGCGCCGGGATGACCGTGGCGCCTCAGGCGGCATCATCGCCAGCCGGTTGAGCAAGGGCGAACGCCGCGATGATCTCTTCCGTCTTCATCCATCGCCCGCGGCTGGCGATTGTCATCTCGATCGTCATCTCGATCGCGGGCGTGATTGCGCTCGGCGCGCTTCCCGTCGCCCAATTCCCCGATATCGTCCCGCCGCAGGTGGGGGTCAGCGCCAGTTATCCCGGCGCTTCGGCCGCCGCCGTCGAAGAAAGCGTCGCCCAGGTGATCGAAGGCCAGGTCAACGGCGTCGATAAAATGATTTATATGAAGTCGACCTCGGGCAGCGACGGCAGCTACGCCCTGAATGTGACCTTCCAGGTCGGTAGCGACCCCGACCTCAACACCGTCAACGTCACCAACCGCGTCAATCAAGCGCTTGCGCAATTGCCGCCCGAGGTCCAACGCAACGGCGTTACGACCAAGAAAGCATCGATATCACTATTGCAAGTCATCGCCATCTACTCGCCCAAAGGGAGCCGTGACGCGCTGTTTCTATCGAATTACGCCAAGATCAACATAGTGGACACCCTGAAGCGGGTGCCGGGTGTGGGTGACGCAGGCCAATGGGGCGATCTCGAATATTCGATGCGGATCTGGCTGAACCTGGACCGCATGGCGAGCCTCGACATTACGCCTGCGGACGTGGTCAATGCGATCAACTCGCAGAATACCCAGGCGGCCGTCGGCCGCGTCGGGGCAGCGCCGCTTGTGCCCGAAGTCGAGTTTCAGCTGAACATCAGCACACAGGGGCGGCTGACCACGGTTGAGGAGTTCAACAACATCATTGTCCGCGCGACCCCCGACGGGGGTGTTGTGCGGATCAAGGATATTGCCCGCGCCGAGCTCGGCTCGAAGTCGGCCAATTCCCTCGTTCGTTATAATGGGCAGCCGGGCGAGGCGATCTTCATTAACCAATCCCCCGGGGCCAACGCCATTGCGGTGGCTGCCGGCGTCAAGAAAGCGCTGAAAGAGATCGAACCCCGCCTTCCGGAAGACGTCGCCTATGAAGTGATGTACGACACGACGGTCTTTGTCGAGGCGATGATCCACAAGGTACAGAAGACGTTGCTCGAAGCGTTTGTGCTGGTCGGCATTGTTGTATTCGTCTTTCTCGGGAGTCTGCGCGCCACCTTGATCCCGATCATTGCCGTGCCGGTCGCTCTTGTCGGCACGTTTGCGGTCATGTTGGCGCTCGGCTTCTCGGCCAACACGATTTCGCTGTTGGCGCTGGTCCTGGCGATCGGCATCGTGGTCGACGATGCGATCGTCGTCGTCGAGGCGGTCGAGCACATCATCGAGACCGAGCCGCAGCTGACCCCCGCGGAGGCGGCGGAAAAGGCGATGTCGCAAGTGACCGTGCCGATTATTGCGATCACCCTCGTGCTGCTCTCGGTATTCGTGCCGACCGCGTTCATACCAGGCATCACCGGTCAGCTGTACCAGCAATTTGCGGTAGCCGTATCGGTGTCGATGATCATCTCGGCGATCAATGCGCTCAGCCTCTCGCCGGCCTTGTGCGCTGCGCTGCTGAGACACCGAGGGCCGCGCCGGGGGTTGATGGCTTACCTACAGCGCGGCATTGACCGGAGCCGCGACGGGTATTCGGCATTGGTGCGGCCGCTGGCGCAGCGCGTGCTGGTGACCGGGGCACTGGTGGTCGCCTTTGCGCTGTGCGCCGGCTGGCTCGCTAAAGTCGTGCCGACCGGCTTCCTCCCCGAGGAAGATCAGGGTGCATTTTTCGTCGAGGCTCAGCTCCCGGATGCGGCCTCGCTGAACCGCACGACTGCGGTCGTGGCCGAGATCGAGAAAATAATCCAGGATCGGGCGTGGACCCAAAATGTGCTGACGGTCACCGGCTATAGCCTTATCGATGGTCTCGCCCTGCCCAACAAGGCTCTGGCGGTGGTCGGGCTGAAGCCCTTCGCCGAGCGAGCGGACAAATCGCTATCGGTGTTCTCAGCATTGGCCGAGCTCAATACGTCATTCCGGCAGATCGCGGCTGCGAATGTCATTGCATTCAACCTGCCGCCGATCGCCGGGCTCGGCAATGCAGCCGGCTTCGAACTGCAGCTGCAGACACTTTCCGGGGCGACACCGAAGGACCTCGCAGCCGTGGCGGACGGGCTTGTCATTGCCGCCAATCAGAACCCGGCGCTTGCCAATGTCTACACGACCTACGGGGCCTCGACGCCGCAGGTTTATTTGAAATTGGACCGCGAGCGGGCCGAGACATTGGGCGTCTCGATCGGCGACATTTTCAGCGCGTTGCAGACCACCATGGGCGGCACCTACGTCAACGACTTCAATCGCTTTGGCCGCACTTGGCAGGTCAAGGTCCAGGCCGACGCGGCGGATCGCAAGGGGGTCGAAGACATCTTTCGGGTGCGGATACGCACGGCGCAAGGCGATCTGATCCCGTTGCGCACAGTCGCGGACGTCGAGCTGCTCACCGCCCCCTCTTCGATCATCCGCTACAACAATCTGCGCTCGGTGACGATCAATGGCGGACCCGCTCCCGGCCATTCCTCAGGCGAGGCGCTCGCTGCCATGCAGGCGGTCGCCGCCGCCACCCTGCCGCCGGGGTATTCATTCGAATGGACCGGCACGGCATTGCAGGAGAAGCAGGCCGCGGGGCAGACCGGATCGATCCTCGGTCTGGCGATCGTCTTCGCCTACCTGTTCCTCGTCGGGCTCTACGAGAGCTGGAGCATACCGGTCGCCGCCCTGCTGTCGGTCGTCGTCGGTCTGTTCGGCGCGATGGCGGCATTGCTGGTGTCTGGCCTCGACAACAACATCTACGCCCAGATCGGCATCGTCGTGCTGATCGCGCTCGCCGCCAAGAACGCCATCCTGATCATCGAGTTCGCGATGGAGCAACGCCGCCAGGGGCAGGAAATCGTCGCCGCCGCGATCGAAGCCGCCCGGCTGCGCTTCCGCGCTGTGATGATGACGTCATTCGCCTTCATCGCCGGACTGGTGCCGCTGGTGATCGCCTCCGGAGCCGGTGCTGCGACGATCCGCGCGGTCGGAACGGCAGTCTTCGGCGGAATGGTCGCTGCGAGCTTTCTCGGGATTTTTGTAATCCCCGGCCTCTATGTGCTGTTCCAGAGCCTGCGGGAACGGATCAAGGGCCTGTCGAAATCTGCGACACCGGTGCTGCCTCAGGCTCCGGCGCCCCAGAAGGCCGCCGAATGAGACCTATCGCGTCTTGCAGTCGCCGCTGCCGAGTTGAGACGTTACGGTATGAGTTACCCCGACCCAGCAAAAGGAAATCACATGAGAGTCGCGATTGTAACCGGTGTCGCCACCTTTCTGGCGCTGACCGCTCCGGTCGCCGCCGAGATTTCGGGCGATGTCGTCAAGATCGGCGTACTCAACGACATGTCCGGCCTGTACGCCGATCTCGGCGGCCAGGGATCAGTCGAAGCGGCGCGGATGGCGATCGCCGATTTCGGCGGCACGGTGAACGGCAAGAAGATCGAGCTGATCAGCGCGGATCACCAGAACAAGCCCGACATCGGCTCGGCGATCGCTACACAATGGTTCGACAATAACGGCGTCGATGCGATCGTCGATGTCCCCACATCGAGCGTGGCGCTCGCCGTCCAGCAGATCGCGCGCACCAAGGGCAAGGTGTTCCTGATCTCGGGTGCGGCGTCGTCTGACCTCACCGGCAAGGCTTGCTCGCCGACCTCGGTGCACTGGACCTACGATACCGTGGCACTGGCGAACGGTACCGGTGCAGCAATCGTTAAGGCGGGCGGCGATACCTGGTTCTTCATTACCGCCGACTACGCTTTCGGCCACGCCCTCGAACGGGATACGTCGAGGGTCATAGAGGCAAACGGCGGCAAGGTCCTCGGCAGTGTCCGGGCCCCTCTCAACAACGCCGATTTCTCCTCCTTTCTGCTGCAGGCGCAAGCGTCCAAGGCCAAGATCATCGGCCTCGCCAATGCCGGCGGCGACACGATCAACTCGATCAAGCAAGCGGCCGAATTCGGCATCGTCGAAGGGGGCCAGAAGCTTGCCGGCCTGCTCGTCTTCATCACCGATGTCCACAGCCTCGGCCTCCAAGCCGCGCACGGATTGCAGCTGACCGAGGCGTTCTATTGGGATCAGAACGACGCGACCCGCGCCTGGTCGAAGCGGTTTCTCGACAAGATGAAGCGCGAGCCCTCGATGGTGCAGGCCGGGGTTTATGGCGCGGTCATGCATTACCTGAACGCGATCAAAACGACGGGCAGCGACGACGGATTGATTGTCGTCAAAGAGATGAAGGCCACACCCGTCAACGACTTCATGACCAAAAACGGCAAGATCCGCGAGGACGGGACCTTGGTCCGCGACATGTATCTCTTCGAAGTCAAATCGCCATCGGAGTCGAAGGGGGCGTGGGACTATTACAAACAGATCGCGGTGATCCCCGGCGAGGAGGCATTCAAGCTCCCCGGCCCCAACGAATGCCCGTTGGTGAAGGGCTGAGCGCTTCATGAAAGATTTTCGACCGGGCGGAGGCCGCCTCTCGTCACGGCGACGGTGAAATTGCCAACTTCTGATCTTATGATGCGTCCAAAGCGGTCGTGAGGGTCTGGTGTCAAGGCGCATGGAAGTGCTAAGGCAAGGCATCGGTTCAAATTCGCGCCTTGCAACCTGCCGACGAGTGTTCCTGCAGATCCGCTGCAGGTGCAGTAGTTGGGAAGGATCGATGCCGCTTGAAATCGAGTTTTGTAAAGGTCGCGACAGTTCCGGCTGGCCCGGCTGGCCCGGCTGATGCTAGACTTCATCCATTTCTCGATGCCGCCGGCGCCGGCGTTGTTCGCCCAGCTTCTGGTCGGTCTGATCAATGGCGCCTTCTACGCGATGCTGAGCCTCGGCTTGGCGGTGATTTTTGGGCTGCTCAACATCATTAACTTCGCCCACGGCGCGCAATACATGATGGGCGCATTTTGCGCCTGGTTTCTGCTTCACGCGCTCGGGCTCGGCTATTGGCCGGCATTGGTGCTGGCGCCGCTGATCGTTGGCGTCGTCGGGGTCGTTATCGAACAACTCTTTCTGCGTCATATCTACCGGCTCGACCCTCTTTACGGCCTGCTCCTGACCTTTGGCCTGGCGTTGATCATCGAGGGTGTCTTCCGCCAGCAATACGGTTCCTCGGGCCAGCCCTATTCGATCCCGCCCGAATTGCTGGGCGGGCGAAATCTCGGCTTTATGTTTCTGCCGAACTATCGCGCCTGGGTGATCATCGCCTCGCTCGCGGTGTGCCTAGCCACCTGGTTTATGATCGAGCGCACCCGGCTCGGCGCCTATCTGCGGGCGGCAACGGAAAACCCGGTCCTGGTCCAGGCCTTCGGCATCAACGTGCCGCGGATGATCACCTTGACCTACGGTGCAGGGGTCGCACTGGCGGCGCTCGCCGGGGTGATGGCAGCCCCGATCTATCAGGTCAGCCCGCTGATGGGCAGCAACATCATCATCGTCGTCTTCGCCGTTGTCGTGATCGGCGGCATGGGCTCGATACTGGGCGCCATCGTCAGCGGCTTTGGCCTGGGCCTCGTCGAGGGATTGACCAAGGTCTTCTACCCCGAGGCGTCGAACACGGTGATCTTTGTCATCATGGCCTTGGTGCTGTTGGTCAAGCCGGCCGGGCTCTTCGGGCAGGTGCGCTGAGATGGCGCATCGCGGCAATTCCGCTCGAGCTCTCGCGGCGATCATGGTCGCGCTGGCACTCGCCGCGCCGTTCGTGCTTTACCCGGTCTTCTTGATGGAGGCGCTCTGTTTTGCCCTCTTCGCCTGTGCCTTCAACCTGTTGATCGGCTTTGTCGGGCTCCTGTCCTTCGGTCACGCGGCGTTCTTCGGGAGCGCCGGCTACGTCACCGCCCATGCCGTCAAGGTTTGGGGCGTGCCGCCGGAGCTCGGCATTCTTGCCGGCCTCGCTGTCGCCGCGATCCTCGGCACTGCCTTCGGCTGGCTGGCGATCCGCCGTCAGGGCATCTACTTCGCGATGATCACGCTGGCGCTGGCACAAATGGTCTATTTTGTCGCGCTGCAAGTGCCGTTCACCCACGGTGAGGACGGCATCCAAGCAGTGCCGCGCGGCCGCCTCTTCGGCGTCATCGATCTCGATGACACCCTGGCGATGTATTACTTCGTGCTTGCCGTGTTTCTACTCAGCTTTGCGTTGATCGTCAGAACGATCAACTCGCCCTTCGGTCAAGTGATCAAGGCGATCCGCGAAAACGAGCCGCGCGCGGTCTCCCTAGGCTACCACTCCGATTATCACAAGCTCGTTGTCTTCATCCTCTCGGCAGCCCTCTCTGGTCTCGCCGGGTCGCTGAAATCGCTCGTCTTCCAGCTCGCCTCGCTGACCGACGTCGAGTGGACGATGTCGGGCTGGGTCGTGTTGATGACCCTGGTCGGCGGGCTGGGGACGGTGCTCGGTCCAGTCGTCGGAGCATTTTTCCTGGTGGCAATGCAGCACTACCTGGCCCAGCTCGGCTCCTGGGTCACCGTCGTCCAAGGCATCATCTTCGTCGTTTGCGTGCTGGTCTTCCGACGCGGCATCGTCGGGGTGATCGCGTCCTATGCCGCTTCCCGCCGAGCGACGCCTACGGCAGCAAACCCGCCCGAAGTCGCCGCCGCCGCGCGCGAGGCGTCCTGAGGAGGTCGTCATGCTGCAGCGCCCCGGCCGAACCGCTCTTGCAATATTGTTCCTGCTCTTCAGCGCCTCTGCCGCGGGGGCCGCGGAGACCGAAGGCGAGCTGGCGCGGCGGCTCGAGGCGATCGTCCGCATCCATGCCGATGTGCCGGCCGAGGCGCGGACTGCCGCGTATCTCGGCACAGGACGCGACGGCGCCGGCGTGGTGATAGATGATGCCGGCCTCATCGTGACCATCAGTTATCTGATAACCGAGGCGATGGGAGCTGAGGTGACCACCGGAACCGGCAAGGTGAGTCGGGCGGAAATTGTCGGGTTTGACCTCGCCTCGGGGCTCGGTCTACTACGCGCCGCCGAACCTCTGGCGGTAAAGCCGATGCCGATCGGATCGGCGCGAGGACTAGCCGAGAAGACGCCGGTAGTTGTCGCCGGCGCCGGCGGGCTGGAGGCGGCGCACCTGGCGGTCGTGGTCTCGCGCCGAAACTTCGCCGGGTATTGGGAATATCTGCTCGAAGACGCAATCTTCACTGCGCCCCCCCATCCGGCTTGGAGTGGCGTCGCGTTGCTCGGGCCCGATGGCAAGCTCGCCGGGATCGGCTCCCTCGTCGTCAGCGACGCTGCGGCAGGGCTGCCGGGCAACATGTTCGTGCCGATCGACCGGCTGCGGCCGGTGATGGGTGATCTCTTGACACTCGGCCGACCGTCGACCGCGCCGCGGCCCTGGCTCGGAGTTAACCTGCGGGAGTTGGGGGGCAAACTCGTCGTCGGCCGCGTCGCCTCCGACGGCCCGGGAGAGGCGGCCGGCGTCCGGCACGGCGACCTGGTGACCGCAATCGAAGGAAACCCCGTCCAAGACCTCGCGGGTTTCTATCGGTCCTTGTGGCAGCTTGGAGACGCCGGCGTTACAGTCAAATTGAGTGTGAGACGACAACGCCAGGAGCGGGAGCTCGAAATCAAGACGATCGACCGCTACCGCTACCTCAAGCTCGACACGACTTACTGAACGCCCGCCTTCGTCTCTGCATCGACAGTCGAAGAAAGACCAAGGTTGATGAGGCAGCTCAACAGCGCGTCGGCCTCGAACGGCTTGGCGATGACGTCATCCGCGCCGAGCGCGCGGGCCATCTCCAGAAAATCGAAGTTGCGGATTCGGCCGCCTCCCGACATGGCGATGATCTTGGTCGCGGGACGCTCACGGCGAATTTGGATGATCGTATCGATGCCTTCCTGCTCGGGCATGATGATGTCGGTGATCACGGCATCGGGTTGCTCAGCGCGGAGAACGGCCATGCCACTCTTGCCGTCCGAGGCGGTGGCCACCTCGTATCCATAGCTCAAAAGGATTTTCGAAACTGCATAGCGGACCAGATGGTCGTCATCGATGACCAGAATTTTCATTGTTTTTCTACCCACACCGTCCTGTCGGACCGCCGCTCCGAGGAGTTTTCTTAGACTAAGCGGGTTATGACGACGTTAACGCGGGTCGCGCCCGCGGCGGCGACTGCAGCGGAATAGACTTGACTCTCACGCGGCAGCAGCTTCGGCCGAAGTTGCAACCGGCCCGAGTACCGGGAAGAAAATGGTGAACTCCGTTCCCCTGCCCGGCTCGCTGCCGACCTCGATCGACCCGCCATGGTTGGTGATGATGCCGTGAACGACGGAAAGCCCGAGCCCAGTGCCTTCGCCGACGGTCTTCGTTGTGAAAAATGGCTCGAAGATTCGGTTTTTCGTCTCGGCGTCCATACCGCACCCGGTATCAACAACCCGAAGCCCTATGAAATTGCCGGTCGGGGGCCCCGATCCGATCGCGGCAGAGAGGCTGACGGTAATCGTCCCCATGCGGTCGCCAATGGCCTGTACCGCATTGGTGACCAGGTTTACGACCACCTGCTGGATCTGGCTCGGATCGGCGAGGATCAGCGGAACGTCTTCGATCTGCTCATTGATGAGCGCCGTCGCAGGGATCGTCGGCCGCAGCATTTGGAGGGCCTCGTGGGTGATCGCGGCGAGGTCCACCCGGGCCCTTGCCACGTGCTGATGCCGGCTAAAGGCTAGAATTCGCCGAACCAGCTCGCGGCCGTGACGGCTCGCCTGCACAATGGTTTCCAGATCCTCGCGCTCGTCGCTTGCTTCCGGCATCTTGCGCATCAGCAGTTCCGACAGCGCGAGAATCGGCATCAGAGTGTTGTTGAGGTCATGTGCAATGCCCCCAGCGAGGGTACCCAACGCTTCGAGCTTTTGCGAATGAAACAGCTGACGTTCCAGCTGGCTTTGTCGCTCCTCGGCCGCCCGTGACTCGGTCACGTCCCTGATCGTCCCGACGCGCCGGATGGCATTGTCTTGATGATCAAGGGTTATTTCGAGCTGGACCCGGATCCATTTGAGCGGCCCCTCGGGAGAGTGAATGCGGAACTGTAATGAGGGTGTCGGCAGCCCCTTTTCGGAAGCGGCCATCGAGGCCTCAAAGATGGCGCGATCCTCCAGATGAACGATCGCAAGCAGCTCTTCTCGGGTCGGGGGCGGCGTGCTCGGGTCGCGCCCGAATATCCGGTAGGTTTCGTCCGACCAAAAAACGTTCCCAGTCCGTAGGTCTCGCTCGAAGCTGCCAATCTTGGCGCGTCGCTGCGCGCGGTTGAGATTGTCCCTGCTGCTTCGAAGTTGGTCTTCGATCACTTTTAGCTTGGTAATATCGATGTGCAGCTCGGCGCTGCCGCCGTTCTCCATCCGCCTCTCGCAGACCATCACGCAACGCCCGTCGGCGAGCCGCTGCTCGATCGGCGCCGATGGGTGATCGTGCGCGTGCATTCGATCGGCGAGCCACTCCGGCTCGCATCCGACGGCATCGGCATACCAGCCGGCATCGAGGCTGGCCCACACAATTTCCTCGAACCGCGTCCCCGGCACCATCAGTCGAGCACCGTCTGGGTAGAGCCGACGATGGGGGTCATTACACATTACAAAGCAATCGTCGCGATCGTAGATGACGAACCCTTCCGAAATACTGTCGACCGCATCGCGTAAGGTTTGCTGCGCCGCCCGCAGCTGCCGCTCGACTTCTTGGCGGAGCGCAATATCGGACCGAAGCCTCGTTCGTTCCGCGGCCAACGCGATCTCTTGTGCGGTGCGACGGCGGATCTCGTGGATCAGAAAGCCACCGAGACCGGTGAGCAATATCGTTACCAGCCCGGCCATCGCAGCGATTATCATGGCGTGCGTCCGAGACGGCTCAAGCGCCTCGGCGAGGTCCCGGCCAACGAAGACGAGCAAGGGGTAGTCGGCGACGCGGCGAAAGCTAAAGACCCGCGCGACGTTATCGATGGCGCTGGCCTTGACAAACGACCCCTCGCCTTTTGGGGGGACGCTCGACGGGACCACTTCACTTGGAATCGCCTGGCCGAGGGTGCTTAATCCGTCGGGACTGTCAGCGGTAAAATGTGCCCGGATGACGAGGTCGAGCCCGACGAGGGTGAGGGTGCCGTGCACGCCCAGATCGATGTGTGTGTGCAAGGTGGTCAGGTTCGCCGGCGCGAGCGCAAACATGACGATGGCGAGAAACGAGCCGTCATCGGCGTCGACGCGGCGAGTGAGGTTGATTGTCGTCTTGCGCGAGACGCGGTCGATCACTGGCTTACCGATGAATATTCCGGGGAAATGGCCGTCGAGATGAACGCGGACGTGCTCTCGGTCGCTGAGGTCGATCGGCTGTGGCGCAGGGTTGAGGGTGGTCGAGACGAGCTTGCCGTCGGGTCCGATGATGGTGCCTTGGATCGTCGCGCTCGACAGCAACGGGATCTCGCGTGCCCAGTCATGGATATCGAACTGACCGCGCTCGGCGCGTATACGCTGCGCGATAATCTCCATCGCGCCGGCGACGTCGTCGAGGATCTGGGTTATCTCGCCGGCAAAAGCGACCGCGAGATTTCGCCCCTCCGAACGGGTGCGATCCATTGCCGCCTCCCTTGCGGCCATGATCGAGGCGCCGGCCATCACCCACATCGCCGCGATGATCATGATGCCGACAGCGATGATCTCACCCGTGACAATCCGGGCGCGGCGCCGCGGGTCTCTGGTGGGCGGGGTGAACATGCTCCGATTCTCTGTGGCCCGATGTGTCATTCGAGCACAGCGTCGTTAATAATCGGCTTAGGCGGTTCCTCCAGCGCTCGTCAGCTGCGCCATTTGAGCGTGCGCGGCTCGACGGGGTTCGTAAAAGGCCGGCCCTCGGCGCGGGCGCGGCGGTATTCGCGCTTCAGCCGGTAGTACCATCTCGCCTGGGTGTCGGCATCGTCGATCAGGGTCAGCGGTGGGTCATAGCGCAGACCGTGCTGCTGGCGCTCCATGATCGCGCCATCCTGATGTAGGAAGGCGCGCACATAGTGCCGCAAAAAAGGCCTCAGCGCGGTCAGCCAGGGTGCCGTCCAATAGACGCAATGGTTGATCTCGGTCACCCGCGAGTCGACCGGCGTAATCGCCGTCAGATTGCCGACGCGATGACGGCCGGTCCGGATCTGCTCGATCCTGATACTCGGCAGCCGGAAGATAATCTCGGTTTCCGGTGCGCCGCCGAGGAGGCGATAGGCTCGCGAATTGGCCGAGGGCGCGTGGCGGCTCATTGTAAAGCCGAAAGACGAGGGCGCGAAGGCCTTGGCCTTTGTCTGGATCGAACGGCGCGAGCGCCACCACCAAGCACGATGGACAAAGGGGCCGTGTGCCGGGTCCATCAAGCCGACGACTGCGTGGTCGATCGACGCGGAAAAGCTGAGGCTCTCGACGAGGTCGGGCGAGCTTCCCTCGAATCCTTCGACCAAGGGGATCTCCGGTGCTGCGGCGCGGTCGTCGCCGAAAAACACCCAGAGGTTCCCTTGCACCTCGCCCACCGGGTAGCTGCGCACACGGATGCGGTCGGGGGTGAAGGTCTGACTCGGCACCAACGCCGGGATCGTCGTACAATGTCCGCTGCGATCGAAGCGCCAGCCGTGATAGCAGCACTCGACCTCCTGCCCATCGAACCGGCCGGCGCTCAGCGGCATGCCGCGATGCGGGCAGAGATTGCGCAACGCGAAAGGCACGCCGGCCGCGTCGCGGCCGATCAGGATCGGCTCGCCGAGCATTACCTTCTCCAGCATCCTCTTGCGCGGCAGACGTTTACTCGGCACCGCGTAGTACCAAGCTTCGCGCAGCGGTGCGGTGGCATCCGCGACAATCGACTGCCGATCGGTGGTCACCGCGCTTTCGACGTCGCCGATGGTCCAGCCCTGTTCGTCGGCGCCGCCAGCCGGGGCTCGTCGGGGCAATCCGGGCGAGGCGTGCTTCCGCGACGTTCGGGCGGCACATGACAGTTGTCGAGCCGCTGCTCGTCGGAGGCTTTATCCGATAGGCGCTCCCTCAATGTATGCACCTCTTGCGCGAGCCCCTGCCCTTGTAGACACATAAGGGCAAGCGCCAGCATCCTAGCCTGCTCGAAGCCGGCGTCTTGCCCATGTCACAGTGCTTTGCGAAGCGTCAGGTTGAAGCGGCACGGCCCCGTAAGCGGATCCTCGCCATCGGCCAACGGTGCCACGCCATGGTAGGTCAAGCGCGCCGGGCCACCCCAGACGACGACGTCGCCGCTCTCCAGCGAAATGCGCCGAGGACGGTCGCCCCGGCTCATACCGCCGAACAGGAATACCGCCGGCAGGCCGAGCGAAACCGAGACGATCGGCGCCGTCAGATCGCGCTCGTTTTCGTCGCGATGCAGCGACAACCGGGTTCCGGGCTCATAGCGGTTGACCAGGCAAGCATCGGGCTCGAAGCCAGCGAAACCCGCGGCGTCGGCCGCGCTCGCGGCCAGCTCTCGGAGCGATCCCGGGATCGGCGGCCAGGCACGTCCCGTCAGCGGATCGGCCGGCTCGTAACGATAGCCTCGGCGATCCGTCACCCAGCCGGCGCGCCCGCAATTGGTCATCGCCACCGACATCCGCAGCCCACCGGGCGTGATCATGTTGCGGAACGGCGCCACAGCGGAGACGTTTTGCATCGCCGCCAGCAGAACCGCCACTTCGCACCGGGCGAAGCCGCGCAGCACAACAGCACCTTCGCCGAGCGGCTCGGGGCATGCGCCCGACGAGACACCCTCGAAAAGATCGGCCAGCGCCGCGGCGGTTTTGGCCGTCACCCGAGCGGGATCGCGCGCAACGCCGTCGTATCCTGGCGCGCGCCGGCGAGCACGTAATTGACGTCGGTGCCGGCAATCACAAACCGTGCCCCGAGGCGCATCAGTTCGCCCTGCAACGTGACATTGTGGCGGATGCCGCCAACACCGAGCACTTTGCCGTGGGCCCGGCAAGCGTCGGCCACTCGCTCATAGGCGGCGCGCAGGCGCGGGTGTTCGACCTGTCCCGGAATGCCGTAATCCGTCGTCAGATCGCCCGATCCGATCAGCAGCACGTCGATCCCGGGCAAGGCCGCGATTGCCGCCGCGTTCTCGATGCCCTCGGCGGTTTCGAGCATGACGATCAGCGCGGTATCGCGGTTGAGGCGCTCGTTCAACTCGCCGAGCGGGCTCGCCTGATAGCCGAGCGCCGGGCCGAGCCCCATCACCGAGCGCCGGCCAAGCGGCGGAAAGCGGCAATTGCGGATCACCGCCTCGGCCTGGGCGCGATTGTCGACATGGGGAACAATGACCCCCTGCGCGCCGCCGTCGAGCACCCGGCTCGACCAGTGAGCGTCATGGCTCGGCACCCGCACCAGCGGAGTGATGCCGATCCCGATGGCGGCGGCACAGATCGTCGAGGTGGTTTCGATCGAATAGGGGCTGTGCTCCATGTCGACATAGAGCGCGTCATAGCCGCCCGCCTTGGCGACCATGGCAATGTCGACCGTGCGCGCCAAGCGCAGGTTCATGCACAGCACGAGCTCGCCCGCGGAAAGCCGCTGCTTCATCGCGTTCCGGATTTCTTCAGGCACTGTACCTCCCTCGCCGCTCCCACCCTCCCCCCAAAGGGGGCGAGGATGGGGTCAGGTTCAAGTCAGCCGCAGGCGACCGCGTAGAAGTCCCGAGCACCTTCCGGCAAGCGGTGCTCGTACCAGGTCTTGCCGCCATCCTGCGTGCCGAACAGCTGGCCAAAGCGCGAGACGCCGTAAACCTGGTTCGGGTCCCGCGGATGCACCGTCACCGCCATCATCGTCGCTTCGGCCTTGACGCCATGGTCGAAGCGCTTCCAGGTGCGGCCGACATCGTCGCTGCGGTAGATCGATCCGTCGGTGCTGCGCGCCGCCGGGCTGAGGCAGGCGTACATGACCTTGGGGTCGTGCGGGGAGACGCGGATGTCGCGGCCGTAGGTCAGCGGCGAAAACCGGTTGATCTCCATGTCCTGCCAGTGCTCCCCGCGGTCGTCGCTGCGAAAGAGCCCCATGCGGTTCGCCAGGAACACGGTGCCCGGGGCGGCGGCGCTGACGGCGAGCGCATGGCCGTCGAGCATCCCCTCGATCTCCGTCTGGCTGCCGATGCGGCTGCGGTATTTCGGCTCCTCGCAGAAGCGAATCAAGTCGGCAGTGCAGTCTTCCCAAGTATCGCCGCGGTTACGGCTGCGCATCGTGCCATTGGCCTCGAGCGTCGCATAGATGTCGACCGGAGAATTGGGGTCGACATCAAGGCGCATGACCCGGCAGGCGAACCCCATGATGACTCGGTCGGGGAGGCCCGGATCCGCCGTCTTGCGCCAGGTGTCGCCGCCGTCTTCGCTGCGGTAGACCCCGGGCGGCGATACCCCGGCATAGAGGATGCGCGGGTTTTTCGGGTGGATGCAGATGGACCAGGTATCAGCGTCGCCATCAGGGAGGCTGAGCCGCTCCCAGCTGGCGCCGCGGTTGGTGCTGCGGAAGGCGCCCTTGGTGCTGCCGATATAGACCACATCGGGGTTATCGGGATGGACCGTGACCGCGTGGACGTCGGTCTCCTGTGGCAAGCCATTAGTCAGTTGCTCCCACCGGTTCTCGCCGACGGCTTGGCGAAATACCCCGCCAAAGGTTCCCTCCATCGACCGCGCCGCGCCGGCATAAACATAACTACCCGCCATCGAACTCCTCCCTCAGGTGGATTGCAGCCGGGATCATACGCTTCTATTAGGACTTGTCACACCGCGATAAGGAGAGATCGATGAGCGGCACGGTGGTCACGGAGCGACGCAGGCTCGGCAGATCCGGTCCGGAGATCTCGGCGATCGGCCTCGGCTGCATGTCGTTGTCCGGGGTCTACGGCACGAGCGACGACGCGGCGGGGATCGCGTTGATCCACCGGGCGATCGAGCTCGGCGTCGACCACTTCGACAGCTCCGACATGTACGGCTGGGGCCAGAACGAGGAACTGCTCGGCCGGGCGCTCAAGGGCCGGCGTGACGGCATCGTGATCGTCAGCAAATTCGGCCAGACCCGACGGCCGGGCGGCGCCAACGGCGTCGACGGCACCCCGGCCTATATCGCCCAGGCCTGCGAGGCGAGCCTGAAACGGCTCGGCGTCGATGTCATCGATCTCTACTACCAGCACCGTGTCGATCCCGCTGTGCCGGTCGAGGAGACGGTGGGTGCCATGGCCCGCCTGATCGAACAAGGCAAGGTTCGCTATCTCGGCCTTTGCGAGGCCCGGCCGGAGCGCGTCCGGCGGGCCCATGCGGTCCACCCCATCGCCGCGGTGCAAAGCGAATACTCGCTGCTATACCGCGAGGAGGCGACCGAGACGCGCGAGCTGACCCGCGATCTCGGCATCGCCTTTTTCGCCTATGCCCCGCTCGGCCGCAGCCTGTTGGCCGGGGTCGTCCCCGATCTCGACCGCCTCGACGCCGGCGACACCCGCGGCCGGCACCCGCGCTTCATGGGCGACAACTTCGCCAGGAACCGCGCTCTGGTCGAACGCCTCGAAGCGATCGCCGAGGAGAAAGACTGCACCCCGGCCCAGCTCGCGCTGGCCTGGCTCTTGGCGCAAGGACCCGACGTCATCCCGATCCCCGGCACCAAGCGGCTGGCCCGGCTCGAGGAGAATCTCGGCGCGCTCAAGGTGCAGCTGACCCCGTCCGAGGTCGACCGCATTTCCACTGCGATCCCGGTCGGCGCTGCCGCCGGCACCCGCTATCCCGAGGGCGGGATGCGCGGGGTTTACATCTGACTGCTTTTCTTGACCGCTGGCCGGCTGTTTACGCTGTTATCTACAGCGTAAATACAGCGAGAGACGGGTTCGTGAGGCGCCGATTTCGGGCCCGTCCCGCAGGACGCTGCCTCGCCTCAGCGAGATTTATATCACCCCGATGCGAATTAATCAACAATTGATATTGTGTTATTACAGCGCAGCACGCAGTCAGCGCAGATCGACGATCTCGATCCAATTGGGCTGCTGGCCCATCGGGTATTGCTTGAGGCTGGTGAGCGCCCCCGATTGCGGATCGATCCGGTAGACGGTCATCGCATTCGAATCGAGCCCGACCGAGAGCAGGAAACGGCCGCGCGGGTCGATATTGAAGCCGCGCGGGGTCTTCTCCGTCGGAAAATGGCCGATCGGCGTCAGGGTACCCTTGTTGGGATCGATGCGATAACCGGCGAGCGTGCTGGTCTTGCGCTCGGTGCCGTAGAGAAACCGGCCGTCGGGTGTCACGTGCAGATCGGCGGCTGAGGCCTGCCCCTTGAAATCCGCCGGCAACGCGTCGACGAACTGCAATTCCGTCAATGTCCCGCTTGCCGGATCGATGGCGTAGGCGCCGATCGTGTCGGTGGTCTCGGTGATCAGATAGAGGAAATGCCCGTTCGGGTGGAATGCCAGGTGGCGCGGCCCGGCGCCAGGCTTGGTGTGGATCCCGCCCCGCCCATTGGGCGACAAGGTCCCGGTTGCCGGGTCGAACTTCAACGACATGACGAGATCGGCGCCGAGGCTCGTCGCGTAGACGTTCTTGTTGTCCGAGTCGACCAGGATGCAGTGCGCCTTCGGCCTGTCCGGAATGATCTGGGTCGTCTTCTCGACAACCCGGCCGTTGTCGCCGATCGGGTTGACCGTCAGCTTGTTGCCCGGATAGGAGGCGCTGAGCAGATACCGCCCGGTCCGGTCGGTGACGATATAGGCCATGCTGTCGGCGAGCGGCGTCGTGCCGAGATGGGTAAGCCGGCCGCTCGCCCGGTCCAGCGCAAAAGTCGACACCGGGAAAGTGTCGCTGCGCAAGACCGCGTAAAGAAACCGGCGGTCGGGTGTCACCGCCATCGGCATGCTAGAGGGCGACGGCTTGTCGGTGCCGGGCACCGGGATCTTATCGATCAGGGTCAGGTCCCCGCTCTCGCGGTTCATCGCAAGGACGTAGATCTCCTTGCTCGCAGCGTTCGACACATAGACGACCGTATCGGATGCATTCTCCGCCATCGCTTTCTCCGCTCCGATAAAGGGATGCAGCAGCATCCCGCCGCCAAGCCCGAATACTAGTACTCCCCGCCGTGTCAGTCGCCTTGTCGCCACCGTCAATCCTCCCCTATCTTGTTTACCTTAACGCTCGAAGATCTTCGCGCGCCATCTTCGCCGATTATCGATGGCCTCGCCCCGATCCACCAGCCAGGCGAACCGGCCAAGACCGGGCCAGCCGCGAGAAGGGATAGCGCTCGCTCTCTCGGGCGGCGGCTATCGGGCGATGCTGTTCCACACCGGTGCCTTGATCCGCCTCAACGAGCTGGGTCTGCTGAAACAGCTGCGGCGGGTGTCGAGCGTATCCGGCGGCTCGATATCGGCCGGGTACCTGGGTTTTGTTTGGAAGCGCCTGAGTTGGGACGCCGAGGACGTCGCGACCAATTTCGCGGCCGAATATGTCGAGGGCATCCTGCGGTTCTCGCGGCGCTCGATCGACTACATCTGCGGTGCGATCGGCTTTTTCACGCAAGGCCTCCTGGTCGCACCGGTCGTCGCCTGGTTCTACGATCAGTCCCTTTTTCACGGGGCATCGCTGCAGGATCTGCCGAGCGACGAAGAGGGCCCGCGTTTTGTCATCTGCGCGGCCAACCTCTCGACCGGTTCGCTATGGCGCTTCTCCAAGCCTTACATGGCCGATTGGCGGCTCGGTCGCATCCCGCGGCCGAACTTTCCGCTCTCCCGGGCGGTAGCTGCCTCTTCCGCCTTTCCGCCGGTGCTGTCGCCGCTGCGCATCGATCTTTCCCGGTACGCCTTTGAGCCGGACGATTTGCGGCCGAGAGAGGACGAGGTCCACGGGCTGCCCCTCCCGGACAGGCTGCGCCGGCGGGCCGTCCTGACCGATGGCGGCGCCTACGACAATCACGGACTGGAGCCGGTCGACGAATGGCCCGTGCTCTTCGTCAGCGACGGCGGCATGCCGCACACGCTCACGACCGGCGGCCAGCCGACCTGGTACCACCAGCTGGCCCGCGTGCTCGAGGTCGAAGACAACCAAGTCCGTTCCTTACGGCGCCGCCAGTTGATCCGCCGCTTCCAGAACGCCGCCGAATTCGCTCGGCACGACATCGGTGCGGACGACCCCCTGTACCGGCACAATGCCGGCAAAGGCGCCTATTGGGGCATCGGGACCAATCCCAGGGTGTATGGGGCAGTCGGCGGCCTGGAATGCGCTCCCGAGCGGGCGGCCGAGCTCGCCCGCGTGAAGACCGCACTGCGCGATTACGGCGACCAGACCCGCGCCGAATTGGTCAACTGGGGTTACGCCGTGTGCGACAAGGCGGTCCGCCGCTGGTATCTTCCGCAAGCGCCGGCAGCAACCCAATGGCCGATGCCCGGCGGGATCGGCAGCAGACCCGGATGATGAGGCTGCTGCGCTGATCGGGGCAATTGAAAGGCTGTGCCGGCCGCGACATCGGGTGGGATGAAACCGTTGCGCATGAGATCTACATCTTGTGTCCGCATCGCGGGATGGGACAAGGCCGCTGCGAATGCACGGAATATCGTTACGATTGAGCCGCTCTCACTCCCGCTGGAGCTGTCGGGTGGCGCGGGCGGCGGGGCGTTCGGCGCAGTTCTTGAGCCATTCGGCGACCTTTGGGAAGGCGGACACGTCAATCTGCGCGGGCCGCGCCCAGGCGAGAATGCTGGCGACGTTGAGGTCGGCAACCGTGAAATTTCCGCCGAGCAGGTAGGGGGTGCGGGCTAGCACGCCTTCGAGCACGCCGAACGGCTGGGCGAGCGTCTTCTCCGCGGCGTCCGCCGCGGCGAGATCGCGCTGGCTCTCGGGATAGACTGCACGGTTCATCATCGCGGCCAGCACCGGCCGCTCGACTTCGGTCATGCCCCAGAAGCTCCACTGCCAGGCCCGCGCCTCGTCCTCGAGGCGGCTCGGATATAGCCCGCCCGCGCCGTATTTCTTGGCGAGATAGAGGTTGATCGCCATCGACTCCCAGAGGATGACGCCGTCATCGTCGATAACCGGAACATGGCCGTTGGGATTGAGCGCCAGGTGCGCAGGTGTGCGCGTCTCGCCGGTCGCAAAATCGACCTTCACGTGCTCATAGTCGAGCCCGAGTTCCTTTGCCATCCACAACACCCGAGCCGCGCGCGAACGCGCGACACCATAGATCTTGAGCGCCATGACCGCCCCCTACCTCAGATCCTGCCCGGCCGCGTCGCCGGTTAGAAAGATGTTCGGCTTCAGAAACATCGACAGCACCAATGCCCCGCCGGGCGAGCGCGCGATGTGGCGGTTGCCCTTGGGGCGCCACACGTAATTGCCGGCGCGCACTTCGCCTTCCTCATCGACGAGGCTGCCTTCGAGCACAAAGGTCTGCTCGATTTCGACATGCTCGTGCAGGGCCAGCTCGCTCCCCGGCTGCCAGCGGAAGAGCGCGGTCAGAAGCCCGGTTTCGGGGTCTTCCAGCAATACCTTCATCTCGATTCCCGGGCACGGGGTCGGCTTCCACGGCAGGCTCTCGACCTCGATATAGCGCGAGGCCAGCGGCCCTAGCTTCTCGGCCTTTGGCAAAAACGGGGTCGTAGCGGTCATCGGCTTCTCCATGGATGGTACGGGGCATCTCGGCGGCCCTAACCCTTATTTTGCCCCTTTTTTACTCCACCCGCATCAGGCGAGTTGGGCATACAAATACGGAACAAAGGTTGGCTCGCCTCCGTTTTGGCTTCCAGATCATTCTCTACGGATAGTTCACCGATGACGTGCGCATCCAAGCTGTTCATCGCTGCCGCAGCCGCGCTGGCGATTGCCGCCGTCAATCCGGTCGAGGCGGGGCATGGTGACGGCGGCGGACATGCCGGCGATGGTGGCCGGGACGCTGGTGGTGGGCACGGCGGGGGTGGCAAAGGACACGGCGGCGGCTGGCATGGTGGCAGGGTGTCTGCCGGTGCAGGCTGGCAGGGCAACGGCGGACGTGGCGGCGAGCACCGCGGCGGCGGACACAGCGCCCACGGCAGCCAAGGCGCGGGCTGGCAGGGCGGTGGCGGGCATGGCGGCGGTGGCGGCCGGCATCAAGCCGCAGGTTGGGAGGGCGGAGGTCGCCACGACAACGGCCGACATCTCGGCTGGTACAACCACGGGCCGGGTGATCCCGGATGGCGAGGGGGCTTCATCTCGGCCGGAGTCGGGCGGGGCCGGGGCGGACCAGGATTTGTCGGTCCGGGCATAGGCTCGTGGGATTGGCGCCGCGCCTGGGGCAGGAGCGATTTCGGTTGGGGATGGGGCCCAGGGGCCTGGGCCTGGAGTGGCCTGCTGCTGGGTGCCACATTCGGCGTGGTCGTCGCCCCTCCGCTGATCGTCGCGCCGCCGCCGATCTATATTGCGCCACCGCCTGTCGTCGTCGGGCTTCCGTTGATCTACCCGCCGCCGATCGCGGCGGGCCCACCCACTGCTGTGGTCGTTCCGCCCGTGGCGGCCGCCCCGCCGCCGCCATCGAGCGGCGCGCTACTTGGTGCGGCAGTGCCGCCGCCGATCGTGGTTCTGCCGCCCCCGGCAATCGCCGTTGCCGTGACGCCTCCCCTCGTCATCCTGACGCCGCCCGCCTTCGCGCTCTTTATCGGTCCGCCCGTCCTGACCTTCGCGACGATCGGACCCGCCTGGTGGCATGGCGGGTATATCACCGGCGGCTTCACAACCGTCGGAGCGACGGCGGCGATAGCGCATTTTGGACATCGGGGGTTTGCCGGGGCGCCCGTCGGCTTTTACGGCCGGCCACTGGACCCGCCTCACTGGGCCTGGGGTGGGCGCCGGCACGGAGGATGGCACGGCCGGGGCTTTGCCAGCTGGCATGGTGGCGGGGGCTGGCGCGGCGGCGGCTTCGGCCGCTCGCATGGCGGCGGGGGCTGGCACGAGGCTCGGATGGGCGGGGGAGGCTCCGGCGGCGGCCGCGGGCATTGGCGCTGATCCTATCCAAGAGAACAGACATGTTTCCCGCAACTTTTGCACGCAGTGTCGCCGTCGCGGCCATGCTCGCTCCTTCGATCGGCTTCGCGCAGTCAGCAGTAGGTCCGGTGCCCTCGACAGCAGCCCCGGTGGCGGCGCAGCCATCGAACTCCCCCGCGCCGTCCGCGGCGACCCAAGCCGCCGCGGATCAGCGGATCCGGACATTGCAGTCGCAACTCGGCATCACCGAGGCGCAAATGCCCCTCTGGTCGGCCTTCGCCCAGGCGATGCGGGAAAATGCAGCAGCCACGGATGCGCTCTTCACACAGCGCGCCGGAGCGGTGGCGACGATGAGCGCGCCCGACAACATGCATTCCTATGCGCAGATCGCACGCGCCTATGCCGACAACACCGAGCGGCTCGCGACGGCGTTCGACAGTCTTTACGCGAGCCTCTCGGAGACCCAGAAACAGGCTGCCGATACCCTATTCCGTCAGCAGGCGACCGCCGCTGCAAAGCCCAAGACCCGGCGCTGACCTGCACCCTTAGCGCGTCGGCAATCGTTTCGCTGGAAACCCCGATGGGTCTCGGCGATGATGCCGCGAACCTTGGGAGGGAGCGATGGCAAAGGGCATCCTGCTGGCGGCGATGGATTTTTCGGCCGCCCCCGAAGACGAGTTTCACGACTGGTACGATCTCGAGCACATCCCGGAACGGCTGCGGGTCCCGGGCTTTCTGAACGGTGATCGTTGGATCGGCACGACAAACCCGAAGGTTTCGGTTGCGACCTACGATCTCGACAATATCGGCGTGCTGAAGAGCCCGCCCTATCTTGCTGTCGGCGGCGAGAATTCCTCGCCTTGGACCAAGCGCACCGCTCGCTTCCGCAAGAGCCTGATGCGCTACGAGGGCGAGCAGCTGTTCCCGGGCGACCGGACGGCGCCCTTGGAGGCTGCGGCCTTGCTGGTCATCGCGATGAACATCGCCCCCGAGCACGAGAGCAATTTCAACGAATGGTACAACACCGAGCACATTCCGGCGCTCGGCTCCGTGCCCGGCACCCTGTGCGCCCGGCGCTACCGCGGCACCAGTGCGACCCAGCGCTACGTCGCCCTCTATCATTTCGCCTCGCCCGAGGTGCCAGGTTCGCCCGAATGGCGCAAGGCCGCCGATACGCCCTGGACGCAGCGGCTGCGGCCGCATTTCCGCGACATGGTGCGGTTCGACTGCCGCCGCTACAACCGCGCCGGGTAGGCATGGATATCGGCTTCACTGAAGAGCAGGAGCTGCTGCGCTCGAGCGCCCGGAGGTTTCTCGAAAACGAGTGCCCCACCGCCTTTGTGCGCCAGCGCATGGCGGAGCCGACGGCAATGACCGAGGGTTTTTGGCAGAAGCTCGCCGAACAGGGGTGGTTCGGCATTCTCTACCCCGAGGAGGCAGGCGGCAGCGGGCTCTGCCTGGTGGACATGACCGTGCTGATGGAGGAGATGGGCCGCGCGGTGATGCCGGGCCCATTTTTCTCGACCGTGCTGCTCGGCGGGGCGGCGATTCTCGAGGCGGGTTCTGCTGCGCAGCGGCGGGAATGGCTGCCCCGTATCGCCGCAGGCGAAACCAAAGTCAGCCTTGCCTGGACCGAGCCCAATGCGCGGTGGGATGCCGCCGGCATCGTTGCAACCGGCCGCGAAACGGCCGGCGGGTTTGTTCTTTCGGGGACCAAGCTGTTCGTCCCGGACGCGCATTTGAGCGACGTGCTGGCGGTTGCGGTGCGCACCCGTGACGGCAGCACGATGGAGGACGGCGTCAGCTTGTTCCTGGTGCCGAGGGACGCCGCGGGCCTCGCCATCACATTGCTGCCGACGATCGACGAGACCCGCAAATTGTGCGAGGTCAGGCTCGACAATGTCGCGGTGCCGGCGGCGGCGAGCCTCGGTGACCAGCACCGCGGCTGGCCGGCATTGGCGCGGGTGCTCGACCGGGCGACGGTGGCGCTCTGCGCCGAGATGTGCGGCGGCGCGCAGCAGGTGCTCGACATGACCACCCAATACGCCAAGATCCGCATCGCCTTCGGCAAGCCGATCGGCTCCTATCAGGGGGTCAAGCATCAGGCCGCCGACATGCTGGTGGCGATCGAGAATGCCAAATCGCTGACCTATTACGCCGCTTGGGCAGTCGATGAAGGGCTCGACGAGGCACCGCTCGCGGTGTCGATGGCCAAGGCCGCGGCTTCCGACGCCTACCGCAAAGTCGCCAGCACCGGCATCCAGCTGCACGGCGGCATCGGCATGACCTGGGAGCACGACCTGCAGCTCTACTTCAAGCGCGCCAAGGCCTCCGAGGTCGCTTTCGGCGACGCCACCTGGCACCGCGAGCGCGTCGCCCGGCTGATGATCGCATAATCATGCCGGGGGGCATCGAGCGAGGTAGAGGTAGACACAATAATTTCGACGCCGTGCGCCTCGTAGCCGCCGCCTCAGTCGTCTTCTCCCATTCCTTCTTGATCGCCGAGGGCACGCAGGACCACGAACCTCTGATATGGCTAACCGGCAATCAATCGATCCTCGGGCTGGTCGGCGTGTTCGTGTTCTTCGCCATCAGCGGCTTTCTGGTGACGCAGAGCTTCGAGCAGACCGGCGATGCCTGGGGTTTTCTGGCTAAACGGGCATTGCGGATTTTTCCCGGGCTCTTCGTCGCAACGGTGCTGTCGGCGTTCGCGTTGGCGCCGGTCGTCACCACGCTTCCGCTCGGCTTCTACCTGAGTCAGCCCGAACCCTACGAGTATGTCGTGGGCAACACGCTCCTCGATCAAACAGTGCACGAGTTGCCCGGTGTGCGGTTTGCCGACAATCAGGTCGGGCTCGAAGTCAACGGCTCTCTGTGGACCCTACGCTACGAATTCTTGATGTACCTGATGGTTCTGGTACTCGGCGTGTTGCGGCTGTTGACGCTACGAATGGCGCTCCTGCTGGTGAGCTTCGGCATGGCCGAGCTTTACTTCGGCATGCTGGACGAACTGGAAAAATGGGGCTGGTTTTGCCAATTGCTGAGCAACGGGGCGTGGCTCGTCAGCTTCTTCGCCGCCGGCATGGTCCTTTACAAGCTGCGTCATACCCGGATCTTCGACGGACGCATCGCGCTGCTGGCGCTAGCCGGGCTGATCCTCAGCGTGCCATTGCGCCAATTTCTCGTGCTGTTTCCGCTGTTCGGCTGCTATCTGGCGCTATGGCTGGCGCTGACCCCGCGTTTGCCGGTCATTCCCGCAGCGCGCTTCGGCGATCTCTCCTACGGTATCTACATCTATGGCTGGCCTGCCGAGCAGGTCGCGATCTGGCTCATGGGCGGTCAGGCGGCATGGTGGCAGGTGTTCATGATCGCCATGCCGGCGGCGGCGGCGCTGGCCTGGCTTTCGTGGCACCTGGTCGAGAGTCCGGCGCTCCGCCTCAAGCCGGTAACGCGGCGTCCACCCCGAGCCCTGCGTCGAGAGGCTGGCGTCGAGGTTGGCGGCCCCGCTAGTATGGCCTCTCTGGGGCCATCTTGAGGGAGGGGCAAGAATGCGAATACACAACCTCTACACCGACGCGAACGGCCAGTCGCACTTCCGCGACATCGAGGTCGAGTGGATCGAGGAGACGCGCTCGGGCAAGCTCTCCAAACGCCTGCCGGCGTCCGGCATCATCTTCCGCGAGGTCCCGCCGACCTACGATCTCGACTGGCATCCGGCACCCCGGCGCCAATACATCATCAATCTCGACGCCGGCGTCGAGATCACCGCGAGCGACGGCGAGACCCGCAAGATCGGCGCCGGCGAGGTATTCCTAGTCGAGGACACAACCGGCAAAGGGCATCTCTCCAAGGCGATCGACAACAAGATCCGCAACTGTATCTTCGTCCCAATCGAGTGAAGGGAGCGCCACCATGAAGCTGCTTTATTTCGACGACTACAAACTGGGCGTGCTCAAAGGCGATCGCGTCGTCGACGTGTCGTCCGCCGTGCGGGACATCCCGCATACCGGTCCGGGCGATCTGATCAACGGGCTGATTGCGCGCTTTGATCAATATCGCGGCAAGCTCGAAGACGCCGCTGCAAGCGGCCAGGGCGTCCCCTTGTCGTCGGTCCGGGTCCGCCCGCCCTTGCCCAAGCCGGAAAACATCGACTGCATGGCGGTCAACTATATGGAAGACGGCACCCGCAGTGCGCCTGCGCCGATCAACGCGTTCCAAAAGACAGCGAACGCTATCTGCGGACCAGGCGACACAATGGTGTTGCCCGATGCGCCGGCGACGATCTTCGAGGGCGAGGCCGAATTGGCGCTCGTGATCGGCAAAAAGGCGAGCAACGTCAAAGCGGCCGACGCGATGGACTACATTTTCGGCTATACCTGCTTTATCGACGGTTCGGCGCGCGGCCTGCCGGCCCCCGGCTTTTTTGCCATGAAGTCGCGCGACACCTTTGCCCCGATCGGGCCGTGTATCGTGACCAAAGACGAAATTCCGGACCCGCAGAAACTGCAGATCCGGCTGTCGAACAACGGCACTTTGATGCAGAACTTCAACACCAGCGACATGGCGCACAAGATCCCGCGCTGCATCGAGTGGCTGTCCTCGGTCCACACGCTCGAGCCCGGCGACATCATCGCCACCGGCACCAACCACCGCGGCCTCAATCCGTTTATGAACGGCGACAAGATCGAGCTCGAAATCGACGGTGTCGGGAAGCTCGCCTTCAACGTCAAGGACGAGCTGAAGCGCACCTGGGAACGGCGGACACGGCTGCAGATGCACGAGGCGGCGGCGCAAAAAACCGCCGGTGCCTATCCCGACATCACGCCGCAGAAGACCGGCAAGTACGCGCCGGCTGCGCGCTGAACTTCGACGCGTCCCTAGTCCCCGAGGCCTGAGATAGAGGCCCCTCACTCTCCCGCTTCGCGGGTCCCTCCCTCTCCCCGCTCGCGGGGAGAGGGCTGGGGTGAGGGGCGGCAGGCGACGGGCGCCTATATTATCATGTTGGAAGGATCGATCATGCCCGACGGCGGCTTCGCCTATAGCCACCTTTTCGCCAAGGATCTGCCGCCGCCGGCGCCGCTTTGGACGGGCTTTCCGAAATACAACTTCATCGGCGGCCACAACGATCCGGTACGGATCCCGGCCGCGGCATTGGCCGAGGCGGCCGCCACTGTGCTGCAGCGGCGCGGGGCCGATCTGGCGCTCTACAATTTCGACGGCCCGCAGGGCTATCGCGGGCTGCGCCAGCTGGTCGTCGACAAGCTCGCCCAGCGGCCGGCGATCAAATGCACGGTCGACGACGTGTTGATCACCTCGGGCTCCGGCCAGGCGATCGACCTCGTTAACGGTCTGCTGCTCGAGCGCGGCGACACGGTCATCCTCGAAGAGTTCACCTATGGCGGCGCCCTGACCAAGCTGAAGCGCCTCGGCGTCGACATCGTCGGGGCGCCGCTCGACGATGACGGCCTGAAGATCGACGGCCTCGCCCGGATCTTTGAGGATCTCGAGCGGAAGGGGATCCGGCCCAAATACGTCTACACGATCCCGACGGTGCAGAACCCGACCGGCTCGATCATGCCGCGCGGGCGCCGCGAGGAATTGCTCGCTCTGACCCGCAAGCATGGCGTCCCGGTATTCGAGGACGAATGCTACGCCGACCTGACCTGGGACGGAGCCGGTCCCCCCTCGCTTTATGCCATGGACCCGCAGCAGGTGATCCATATCGGCTCGTTCTCGAAGACGTTGGCGCCGTCATTGCGCCTCGGCTACGCGGTCGCCATCCCGGAGGTCATGGGCCGGCTCGTCGCCTGCAAGCGCGAGGCCGACAGCGGCACCGGCGCCCTCGACCAGATGGTTGTCGCCGAATATTTCTCGCAGAATTTCGGCGAGCATGTCGTCGCGCTGACCCAGATCCTGCACGACAAGCTCGACACAATGGTCGAGGCCGTCGAGCGCGAATTCGGCACCACTGTCGAAAAGATGTGGAAGCCCAAGGGCGGCATCTTTTTGTGGCTGAAACTCCCCGACCGGGTCGATGTGACCAAGCTCGTCGCACCCGCCGCCAAGGCCGGGGTCGTCTTCAACCCCGGCCCCGAATGGTCGTGCAATCCGAGCGAAACAAAATCGCATCTTCGGCTCTGTTTCGCGCTGCCGTCGAAGGACGACATCCGCGCCGGTGTCGCGGCCTTCGCCCGCGTCTGTTTCGAGGAAACCGGCATCCCCGAGCAGAGCGCCAACATCCGCCACGCCGCGCCGGGCTGACCCCCGCTCCCGCTGTTCTCGCTGTTTTTGCAGGAAATTATCAGCGATCGACACCGCCAAAGCCGCGGAAACCCTTGACTTCCGCGAGCATGACGCGAAAAGAACAGCGGATAAAAGTGAGTCGGGCCGCTGCTCCACAGTAATTTGGAAAGAACGCTGATGTCATTGGGCGTGCGGTGAACCTACGAATATTGCGTTTTTGGCATATATATTTTATAATTTGTCAAAAACTAAATACAGGGAACAACGCCTGGCGCTCAGTGAGGATCGTGCAGGCTGAGGATGTAGGCGATCACATCTGCCGTCTGTTCCCGCGTGAGGATCAGGTTCGGCATCTTCGGGTGCGAGGTTGTCAGAAAAACCCGAAGCGCCGTCCCCGTCATCCCCGGGGTGTTTGCGATATCGTGGAACGCCGGACCGATGACGAGGGTCCTGGTCGGGCGCTCTTCGGGCTCGACGACATGGCACAGTTTGCAAGCCTCGCGCGCAAAGGCACGTCCGGCCGCGATATCGCCATCCTGCGCGGCTGCGTTGGAGATAGCGGCGGACAGAAGGATCATGACCGCCAGCGCAAGCTTCGCTTGCTGCATGGTTAAACTCCTTGGCCCGTTCAATCCGGGTGCCAACACCGGCATATACCGCTAAAATCAGCGGCGAGGAGCCGATTATCTCTTCGGGCTGCGCGGTTGGGGAGCACCGCCTTGGCCATGGAACGGGTCGAACGCAGGCTGGCCGCCATTCTCGCCGCCGATGTTGCGGGTTACAGCCGGCTGATCGGCGCCGACGAGGAAGGGACGCTTGCGCGCCTCAAGGCGCATCGCCGCGAGCTGATCGACCCGAAGATCTCCGAGCACAAGGGCCGGATCGTCAAGACCACCGGCGACGGCGTGCTGGCGGAGTTCGCGAGCACGGTCGACGCCCTGCGTTGCGCGGGCGAGGTCCAGGCGGCGATGACGGAGCGCAACGCCGCCGTACTGGCGGACATCCGGATCGAGTTCCGCGTCGGCATCCACCAGGGGGACATTGTCGTCTCGAGGACGGCGACATCTTCGGCGACGGCGTGAACATCGCGGCCCGGCTCGAGGGCTTGGCCGAGCCAGGCGGCATCTGCTGTCGGCGCGCGTACAGGAGGACGCCGCCGGCAAGCTCGATCTCGCCTTCGAGGACATCGGCGAGCAGGAGCTCAAGAACATCGCCCGCCCGGTGCGCGTCTTCCGTGTCCGTCCGGGCCGCGTTGCGGAGGCGGCAAAGCACGCTTCCGAGCCTTCACTCACGCCACCCGACAAGCCGTCGATCGCGGTATTGCCGTTCGCCAATATGAGCAACGACCCGGAGCAGGAATTCTTCGCCGACGGCATCGCCGAGGACATCATCACTGCGCTGTCGCGCTATCCCTCGCTGTTCGTCATCGCCCGCAACTCCTGCTTCACCTACAAGCGCCGCGCTGTCGATGTGAAGCAGGTCGGGCGCGAGCTCGGCGTCCGCTACGTCCTTGAAGGCAGCCTGCGCAAATCCGGCAACCGCATCCGTGTCACCGCGCAGCTAGTCGAGGCCGAGACCGGCAATCACATTTGGGCCGAGCGCTACGACCGTGATCTAGCCGATATCTTTGCGGTGCAGGACGAGATCACCGAGGCGGTGACGACCGCCATTGCCCCGGCTATTGCGGATGCCGAGCAGCACCGCGCAATCCGCAATCCGCAAGCCGCCGGGGCGCCTTGACGCTTGGGCTGCCTACCAGCGCGGCCTCTGGCATTTGAGCAAAGAAAGCGCTGAGGACTACGCTCTTGCAGAGAAACTATTTCAGAGGGCCATCGACCTCGATCGGAATTTCGCAGGGGGGTATAGCGGTCTCGCCTTCGCTCTACACCAGTCGGCGAGCGTCTTCCAGAGGCATAGTTTGCCCGAAGCACAGGGCTCGGCCGAAGCACTGGCGCGCCGCGCGGTTGCGCTCAATTCTGCCGATGCGGAAGCTCGACTATGTCTTGGATTCATATTGCGGGTCCGTGGCGATTACCACGGCGCGCTAGTCGAGATCGAGCGAGCTCTGGCAATCAGTCCCAACCTAGCGGGGGCTCATGCAGAACGTGGCGCGATATTAATCTTCTCGGGGCGGGGGAAGGAAGGGCTCGCAGCGCTACAGACCTGTATCCGTCTAGATCCCCGCCACCCGACGATGGCACGCTCTCTATTGCATGTGACAATCGGTTTTTATTTTTGCCGCGAATATGAGGCTGCAATCGAGGCTGCCACACGGGCAATCCGTTCTTACCCCGAGTATCCGTTAGTCTATCGCTGGCTTACCGCTGCGCTCGGTCAGACAGGCCGGATTCAGGAGGCAAATGAGGCGCTGCAAAAGGCCATCGGGGTCGCACCAGCGTCGTTTGAAATGTATGTGCGCAAGCGCGTGCCGTGGATGCGGCCGGAAGACCATGCCCATATGCTCGAAGGCCTGCGCAAGGCCGGCTGGCAGGGCTGACGGCGGTTTCCCAACGCCAAATTCGAGGTTATCCTGCGGCTCCTGGCAACCCGAATGCAGAACCCGGCCATGGGCGAGATATCAGCGAGAAGCGCGAGGACGTTCGAGCGGATCACGTTTGAGCCCGGGAAGATGGGTGGCCGCGCCTGTATCCGCAGGATGCGGATAACCGTCGGATTGATCGTCTCGCTAGTCTCCGAAGGCGTCTCCTGGGAGGAAATCCTCGCGGACTACCCCGATCTGGAAAGGGAGGATATCCGCCAAGCCTTGGCTTATGCCGCCTGGCTGACTCGCGAGGAGATCGTTTCGGCGTGAACCGTGCGGGATGCGTTTCCTCCTCGACATGAACCTGCCGCCGGCCGTGGCGGAATCGAGGTCGTGAGTGACGACGACCGCGGCGCGGCCATGATTGCGTGCTTCGGAAAGCCGTGCGTGCGGGGTACGCGGATTACAGTCGGCGACGTACTCTCATACCTTGCCTCTGGCATGAGTGAGCCGCAATCTTGGCCGATTTTTCGCAATTAACGCATGATGACATCGGCGTCTGTCTGGCGTTTGCCGCCGAGCGCGAGCGCGGGTGCTGTGCATTCCGGCGGGCTGAGCAGTGGATGCTGCTCTTCGATGAAAATCTCGCGGAGCGGCTAGTCGCAGGAATTTTTATAATGCTATCAATGGCATCATCATGTGCCCCCCGCCCCGGGCGGAAGCCAAAGCTCGAGACCGAGAAACCCGGATCGAGCAGCGGCTCCAGGACTTGCAGGATCGCCTGTTGGACCAGGCGGTCGGCCACCGTCGGGATGCCCAATTGGCGCTTGCCGCCACCAGGCTTGGGGATTTCCACCCCGCGCACCGGCTGCGGTTGGTAGCTTCCGTCGAGCAACGCGGTGATCAGCGCGTCCTTGTTGGCGGCGATCCAGGGCCGCAGAGCGTCGACGGTCATGCCGTCCACCCCTGGCGCCCCCCGGTTCGCCTTTACCCGCTTGTAGGCTTGGTTCAGGTTCGCCGAACTGGCGATCTTTTCCATCAGCCCCCGCGTCAAGGCTCGTTGCCGTTGCCACGCCGTGTCAGCTTGTTGCTCTTCGTGCGCTCCCGCCCCGGATCCGCCGGGGCCGATGGCGCCGTGGCGCATGGTTGCCATCCGGGCCTCATCAAAGAGGTCCAGCTGCTCGCCGATGCCTTGCTGCCGCGCCGCTGTCATCGAGTGGCTCTGGTCTGCTCCTTGGCTCAGAGATTCGGCCCTTCGCGCCGCCAACACGGGCGGGCACTACTATGGCCTCGGCTGACCCCTCCCCGACCGTCAGATGCCGTCGCCGACATCCTGCTCCGGTTCGCCCGGAGAGCCGGAGAGGTCTCCCACGGTAAGATACTGCCCTTTCCCCAGGGCGGCCGCCGGATCTACCCGCACGCGTGACGGAAGGAGTATTGGGCGTTCCCGTCCCATGCCGGGTTGCCCCACCGCGCTGGCCTTGTATCCGGTTCCTGTTCGTCGACCCCCCGTTTTGCCGCCGGCTTCCTCCCCACCCCGCATCGCTGCGACGCAGTTGCCTTTGGCTATCGGTTCCGCTCCTTGCGGCCCGAAGAGGACTTGCACCTCCAAGCTCAGTATCATGCGTGGCACACATGGATCCCGGCCTTCGCCGGGAAAGCGACCAAAATTATGCGTCAATCAATCTCGATTCCTCCACGCGCTCTGAGGAGCGCCCAGAGGATGCGTCTCGAAGGACGCACGATCCCTCTGCAGCCGATATTTCCGCCCCGCTTCAATTCCTTCACAAGCTCGCCGCCGGGGTAGCACCTACCCGCTGTTGCGCAAGCCGGCGGCGAGGCCGTTGATCGTCAGGTGGATCCCGGTCACGACATCGTCACTAGCATCGCCAGCCCGATAGCGCCTTAACAGCTCGATCTGCATGTGGTTGAGCGGATCGAGATAGGGGAAGCGGTTGCGGATTGAGCGTGCCAGGAGCGGGTTGCTTTCGAGCAGGCTCTCCTGGCCCATGATCGACAACAGTGCGTCGATCGTGCTTTGCCACTCCTCCCGCAAGCGCGAAAAGACGCGCTCGCGCAATTCAGTATCGGAGACCAGCTCGGCATAGCGCGAGGCAATGGCGATGTCGCTCTTGGCCAGCAGCATGTCCATGTTGGAGAGCAACATCTGGAAGAACGGCCAGTCGCGGTACATCGCCTGCAGCATTTCCCTGCCTTCGTTCGGCCGCGCCGCGAGCCACGCATCGACGGCACTGCCGAAACCATACCAGCCCGGCAGCATCAGCCGGCATTGCGCCCAGCTGAAAACCCAAGGGATCGCGCGGAGATCCTCGATATGCCCCGACGCCTTACGCGACGAGGGGCGGCTGCCGATGTTGAGGTTGGCGATCTCCTCGATCACCGTCGAATTCTCGGAAGAAACGGTCGAAGCCCTCGGTTTCGTAGACCAGATCGCGATAGGCGCGATAAGCCGCGGCGGAGAGGTACTCCATCGCCTCCAGATATTCGGGCGGCGGTTCGGCAATTTCGGCCTGCAGCAGGGTGGCCTCCAATGTCGCCGCGGCGAAGATCTCGAGGTTGCGCCGGCCGAGCTCGGGGTTCGAATATTTGCTGGCGATGACCTCACCTTGCTCGGTGATGCGGATCGCACCCTGGACGGCGCCGGGAGGCTGGGCGAGGATCGCCTGGTAGCTTGGCCCGCCGCCGCGGCCGACCGAGCCGCCGCGGCCATGAAACAGGCGCAGCCCGACATCGTGGCGCCGGGACACGTCGACGAGTGCGACCTCCGCCTTGTAGAGTTCCCATCCGGAGGTCAGGAAACCGCCATCCTTGTTGCTGTCGGAATAGCCGAGCATGACCTCCTGGACGCGGTCACGGCTCTCGAGCAAGCGCACATATTCGGGGAGGCCCAGCAGCTCATCCATGACCTGGCCGCAATGGCGCAGATCCTCGATCGTTTCGAACAGCGGCACGATATCGAGATCGAGCGCACTCTCGCGCGGCCGTAGCAGACCCGCTTCCTTCAGCAGCACCGCCGTCTCGAGAATGTCGGAGACGCCGGTGGTCTTCGAAATCACGTAGTGCGGCACCGCGGCCCGTCCGTAACGGCGATGCGCCTCGGCGGTCGCCCGCAGGATCCCGAGTTCGCTTGCGGTCTCGGGCGAGTAGGAGAGGAAGGCGGATGCCAACGGACGCGCCGTGCCCAGCTCCGCCAGCAGCAGGCGGATGCGCTCCGCCTCGGCAAGCCCGGCGTAGTCGAGGCCAGGCTGCACGAGACCGAGCATTTCGCCGACCGCGTGCTCGTGGACGTCGGCGTTCTGGCGCAGGTCGAGTGCCGCGAGATGAAAGCCGAAGGCGTCGACGGCGCGGCGCAAATTCTTCAGCCGGCCCTTGGCCAGGATGCCCGAGCCATTGGCGACGAGCGAGGCATCGAGGGTCGCAAGATCGGCCAGCAACTCGCCGCTGCCGCCATAGGGTGACGCCTCGCCGGCGGCTGGTTGCGGGGCTTCGGGATGCTCGAGCACCCGCGACGTCGCTGCGAGCCGCGCGTAGATCCCAGTGATCGCGCGCCGGTAGGGCTCGTCCCGCCGGTTGGCCGAGCGGTCGGGCGAGCTCGCGGCGAGTTTCTCGAGTGCATCCGAAACGCCGACCAGCCGGCTGTCGAGCGACAGCTCGCCGCCGAGCAGATGCAGCTCGTCGAGATAGTGCTGCAGCGCGCGGCGGCTCTGCGCCCGCAATGCCGCGCGCAACACCTCCTCGGTAACAAACGGGTTGCCGTCACGATCGCCGCCGATCCAGCTGCCGACGCGCAGAAAAGAGGGCAGGCGATCGGCCAGCGCCACGCCGGCACCCGCAAGGTCATCTTCGAGGTCGGCGTAAAACCGCGGCAATTCGGAGAGGAAGGTATAATCGTAATAGGAAAGGCCGTTGGCCACTTCGTCGATCACCCGCAGGCGCGTCCGGCGCAGCGGATTGGTCTGCCATAAGGTCAGGACTGCCCGTCGCAATGCCGCCTCGTTCGCCGCGAGCTCGGCCGCGGTCAGCGAAGACTGGTCGCGCGCGGCCAAGAGATCGGCGACTTCCATTTCCCGGTCGATCGTGCTTTTGCGCCGTACTTCGGTCGGATGTGCGGTCAATACCGGCACGACCTTGGCGTTTGCGAAGAAGGCGCGCAGCCGCGCGGGCGGGATACGCATTTGGCGGGCGCGAGCGAGCGCATGGGCCATCGTGCCTTCGCGCGGCGCCGAGGCGGTCAAGGCATGAGCTCGGGTGCGGCGGATGTGATGCCGGTCCTCGGCGATATTGGCGAGATGCGAGAAAAAGCCGAAGGCGCGAATGATCTGAAGGGCCTCGGCCGGCGGCAGAGCGTTCAGCGTCGTTTCGAGCTCGCGGCGCGCCGCGACATCCTCGTTTCGCCGGAAGCTGACCGAGCTTTGACGAATGTGCTCGACGGTGCCAAAGACCGCTTCGCCACCCTGCTCGCGGATCGTGTCGCCGAGAATGCGGCCGAGCAGACGGATATCGTCGCGCAACGGGAGATCCTTGTCCTCGTGCTCGATCACTTGTGGTTGCGGCATGACCCCCCTCTTTCGACCGCCCTCTCAGCAGACACCTCAATCCCCTGCAGGAAGCATGCCTGATTGCTCCCTGTCTGGGCTTCCGGCGGCAACCGACCCCAATCTTCAGAGTATGAGAGAGCAACTGCTGCGCTGGCCACCGAGATGTTGGACAATGCGGTGCGAAGGAAGACGACGAGCTAGCTCGAGGGGAATTCGGCCAGCTGCCAGTCCGCCCACCAATCAGTCGCTGGGTGCCTTCGGCCTCACCCTCAGCAACTCGGCGTCCACTTCTTACGATCCGAACCCCCGGGTACGGTACCGAAAAGGCCGGGAAACGGATCAGTGGGCGAGCTGATCAGGGCGCAGCTGAAAGCGTACGACCTTGGGCAAGGTCCCCTTGCCGGTCTCGAGGTGGAAGACCGTCCGGGTCGAGAAGGTCGTCCACAACTCCCTGCCCTTCCAGCCGGCGTTCGGGTCGTCGATGCGCCCGTCCATCCACTTGGTGAAATAGCCGATCGGGTAGGGGACGCGCAGGGTGACGAACTTGCCGTCGACCAACGCCAGCAATGCGTCGTTCATGTTACCGGTGGCAATCGGCACGTTCTTGCCCAGGCCGAAGGTGTCGAACTGATCGACCCAGGTGTAGTAGCTCGCCTCGGCGCTTCCCAACTCGGTCACGTCCTTGAACTGTGGTCCGGGGAACGGGTAAAGAGTCCAGCCCTCGGGGCAATGCTTGCCGGTCGCGGTCGGCCCGTTGAGGACCTTGCACTTCTTGCGGTCGAAGCTCGCCAGATGGCCGCTCGCCAGCGACGCCCAGAAGACGCCGTTGCGGTCGATGTCGCCGCCGCGCGGCCCGTATCCCGGGAAGGGCGGCTCATAGATTTCCGCCAGTGCCGTATGGGTCGGGTCGGATCCCGGGTCGACCCGCACGACATGGCCGGGGTAGCCGAGCGAGGTGCCCCAGACGGTGCCGTCGACCGGGTTCACCGCGACCGAATAGAGCCCGGCAACCACGCGCTTGTCTTTGTTAGGATCGACCGCCTGGTTGGGCTCGACGTAATCGTCCCGCTTGCCGTTGCCGTTGGTGTCGAGAACGAGCGGCGTCCAGCCCTGCGCCTTTTGCTCGTCGCCGGTCTCCTCGAACAGCTTGCGATCGAGCCAGCCGACGACCGGGGTCTGCGAACCCCCGGCGCTGGTCCACAACGTATTGTTGGCGTCCTCGGCGAAGATCAGATGGTGCGTCGGAAAGCACGTGCTGATCAGGGTAAATTTGCCGGTCGCCGGGTCATACATCGACAGATGCCGATTGGCTTGCTCGGGAATGCCTTGGCCGACGGGTGGTCCGATCCCGTCTTGCAGAAGTCGGGATTGGCTGGCGGGCGGACCCGCGCGGTGATCCAGACCCTCCCTTTCTCGTCCATCATCGGGTTGTGTGTGACGGTCTGGCTGTCCCAAATCGGCTGGTCACCCCAATAGGGAGACGGCGCCATCGGGTTGGCCTTGGAGGATGGCGTCTTCGGATCGCGCACCGGGTGCTTGATCTCGGTCGCGGTATTGGTGATCGGGTCGAGGATCGGCAGGAAGTCGGTGCTCTCCTCGGTCGTCCCGATGAGCTTGCCATTGGCGTTGACCGTTGGATTGCGGCGGTCCGTCGAGATCTCGTCGTGCAAGTAGGCGGTGGGCCGGCTCCAATCCCACAAGGTCAGGACGACATTGCGTTCGATACCCTGCGGCCCTGGCGGCTGGGCGAACGGCAGTTCTCCCCGGGCGATCCGATCGGTCCAATCGCCGAACAGTTGGCAGGCCAGCTTGCTGTCGAGCCGATTGATCACATTGACCATACTGTTCATCGCTTGCCCGGACTGAATCCGTCGCTCCCAGGCTTCGGCCGAGGAGTTGAAATGACCCAATTCCTTGGGGATCGTACGCGTGCCGATCGTGCCCAGCGCATGACAGGACATGCAGCCGGTGGTCTTGATGGTGTTCACCCACTGCGCCTGGCTGGTCAGGTTCTCCGGCATGTTCTCGTCTCTTTGCGGGCCGGAGAACTGGCCCTTTTCGGGGATCTTGAGCATCGCGTACCAATAGACCGCCGGGTAGTATTGCGCGGCAGCGGAAGCACTCGGCGCTGCCGTCGCAGTCAGGTTCAAAGTTCTCCCCGGTGCCGTCTGCAGCTTCGGCGAATCGACGAGCCCATAGCCGCGCACCCAGACGCTGTAATTGGCCTTCGGAAGATCCGGCATCACATAGCGCCCGCGATCGTCGGTGACGACGATCTTGGCGAATTTGGTCGGCAGGTCCGTCGTCTCGGCGATGACCCAGACGCCCGCTTCCGGCCCGTTCGTACTGCTGACGACGCCACCGAGGTCATTGTCGCCAATGCGGACAGCGTCGGCGTTAGCTTGCTGCGTGCTCAGCCCAGTAGGAGCCGCGGCTAAAAAACCGGCAGCCGCGACCGCGGTCGCAGTGGACCACCACGCTCGTTTTGCCGACATTTTCGCTCCTCCCGCACTTCTTTTTGCAGCCTCGCAGCTCCTGCATCGGAAGGGAAGCCGAAGGCCGGAATTACCTCACCTCAACGCCAATGGTCAGTCGGAGGCCGGCTGCATCGTGTAGTCGACGTCGCTGACGTGCTCGGCCCAATCCGTGCCCTGACCCTGCTCACCGTTTTCCGACATTGCCAGATGCGAGAACAGGCGATCCGGGGCCGCACCATGCCAGTGCATCGTATTGGGCGGGATCATCACCGTGTCGCCGGGATAGATCGCTTGCGGGCGCGCGCCCTTGCCGATGCAGATACGGCCGACACCGGAGAGGCAGTACAACGTCTGCCCCACCGGATGGGCATGCCAGCCGGTGCGCGCGCCCGGGGTGAACGAAACGACCGTCGCCCGCATGCGCGACGGCGGCTGCCCGACGAGCACCTCGTCCTGAAATACTTCGCCGGTGAAATTGGCGGCGGCACCCCGCCGCGTGGCTCGTGCCGATGCCCGCACAACCGTCATGGCTTCCTCCGTTTAGGTAAAGATCCGCCCGGAGAATAGGACCGGAACCGACGAAGTTGCAAACGCGCGGCGGCCTCAATCGTATCCCGGGGTCGCCAGCATCGGCGGGTCGCCGACCTCGACCAGGTCCGCCCGCCCAAACCCGTTAAACTGGGTGCGCAGGCAGGCCCCGTAGGCGCCGAGCTGGCCGAGCTCGACCCAGTCGCCCTCGCGCGTGTCGGCGGGCAGGCGGAACGGCCCGCGCATCCGGTCGGCGCTGTCGCAGGTCGGCCCGAACAGCGCGAAATCGGTGCGCGCGGCCTCCGCATTATTGCCTTCGCCGAGGCGGATCCGGCGAGCCGGGAAGCGAAAGCCGAGCGCGCCAGCATCGCTGAGGCTGCCATAGACGCCGTCATTGACAAAGAGCGTGTCATCGCGGCACAGCTGCACCTGCACCACGATCGATCCGCCGCCGGCGACGAGCGCCCGACCGGGCTCGGCCCATATACCGAAATTTCCAGGCACCACGGGCGGACCTGACAGGATCTGGGACGAGGCGCAACAGTTAGAACTGCTACGCGACCACCTTACCCGAAGATGTGCCCACCGGCTCTAAGCCAGCGCTCCTGGTAAGCACGTCGAGCAGCCCACGCGATATCATCGATAAAGGTGCCGTTCACAGCGGCTCCTACTCCGGCGCCGAGGACGGGGATCGCTTGCAGCATCTTGCGTTTGGTCAGATTAACGCCGAGTTGGCGCGCCAGATTCCGGAGCGCGACGATTGCCGCTTCTTTGCCGACGGTCTGCTCGGCTGCCTTGGCGCCCATTGCTTTGAACGTTTGCCGTAGGAGCGTTACTTCGAGTTGCCGAAGAAAGAGAAGCGCCGAGGTCTTCTCAGCCATCGAATTCGCACCCGCTGCCGAGACAATTCCAAGCACGAACTCCCTCTCAGCCTCGGTGTCCGATGTATAGCCGTAGCACGCTCCGATCCCGCGTACCGTCCGCAGCGCCATTGCAACCACGGCGGGGATGTCAAGGGCGATACCAGGAAGTCCCACAGCGCCCGCGGCGGCGCCTTCAGCGACCGCGTAACCTACTGCCCATCGATGAAAGCTACTCGCCAGCGCGTCAAGCTCTTCCAGTTTAAGGCGCTTGAGATCCTCGCAGCAATTGACACCCGCTTCCCGAAAAACCCATCCCTGGGATAAGGTTTGCCGTGCGAGCCAATCCACGCCCCTCAGCGCTCCTTCGATTGCCGAGGGCGGTGCAACCTTGGTAATCACCCACGCTAGAGGTGCAAAAGCGTATCCGAGCGCCTGTCCGACGATTGATGGCGGAGTATCCTTCCAGGCTTGTATTGCTTGCAGTTGTTCCTCGTACATGCGCGGGCTTCCGACTGATCCATGTCTTTCCCTGCTGCGTATTTCGCAGTGAATTTGACTTAGCCCATAGAGACGAAAATTCTATTACTGGCTTGCCTAGTCGATCCGCAATCGCGGCGGCGTATGCCGAATGTAGCGGCCCGATGAGGGTGCGGCAGTCGCGCCGAGGCGGCACTCCTGCCGCCTCACACGCCGTGATTAGCTGGGACAAGGCGACTTCATGTTTCCGTTCGTCCGTGCTCCCCCTCCCCGGCCTAATAACCTGGCGTCGCCAGCATCGGCGGGTCGCCGACCTCGACCAGGTCCGCCCGCCCAAACCCGTTAAACTGGGTGCGCAGGCAGGCTCCGTAGGCGCCGAGCTGGCCGAGTTCGATCCAGTCGCCCCCGCGCATGTCGGCGGGCAGGCGGAACGGCCCGCGCATCCGGTCGGCGCTGTCGCAGGTCGTCCCGAACAGCGCGAAATCGGTGCGCGCGGCCTCCGCATTATTGCCTTCGCCGAGGCGGATCCGGCGAGCCGGGAACCGAAAGCCGAGCGCGCCAGCATCGCTGAGGCTGCCATAGACGCCGTCATTGACAAAGAGCGTGTCATCGCGGCGCAGCTGCACCTGCACCACGATCGATCCGCCGCCGGCGACCAGCGCCCGACCGGGCTCGGCCCACAGCGCAACCTTCGCGGGGAGAGCAGCGGACGCGGACGCGATCGCGGCGATGTAGTCGTCGAGCGGTGGCGGTGTCATGTCGGGATAGCCGACAGGAAAGCCGCCGCCCACATCGACGATGTCGACGGCGACCCCGCAGTGCGCGATCGCCTCGCCGGCCAGCGCCATCGCTCGAGCATAGGCCCCGGGACCGAGGCACTGCGAGCCGACATGGAAGGCGATCCCGAGACGCACCGCGTGCGGCCGACCGGCGCGCAGGAGCTCGATCGCCTCGCCCAGCGCTGCGCCGAACTTGCCGGAGAGGTCATACACGGCTTCTCCCTTGGGCAAGGCAAGCCGCACGAACAGTCCTAACACCGGGGGATCGCCGACCAGCCCGACCGGTACCGTCTCTTGCAGGATTTTCGCCAACTCGTCGGCGCTATCGAAGGCGAAGTCTGTGACACCATAATTGTCAAAGGCACCCCGGATCGCCGGCCGGCTCTTGACCGGATGCATGAAGTGGATCTCGGCCGCCGGAAAGAGCTTGCGGACGAGCGCCACCTCGGCGAGCGAGGCGCAATCGAAATGCCTGACACCCCCCGCCCACAGGGCGCGGAGCACACGAGGCTCCGGATTGCATTTGACGGCATAGAGAACATTGCCCGGAAACCGGTCGACAAAGCGCCGGGCCGAGTCGGTGATCGCCATCGGGCGCAGGCACAGCAACGGGTCGGTCGGTCGCACCGCCGCGACAACAGTATCGACCAGAGGGAAATTCGCCCGTCCGAGCGGGCGGGAAGAAACCAGACGAACCTTTTCCATCGCACGACCCTCCAGACCGGGATCGACATGCCGCTCCGCGCGCCGAGGCGCTGGAAGCGGGATGACCAACCGGGGGTGGATTGACGCGTCGGAGCGTAGCGCCCCGAAGCGTCAGGTGATCGTGCGAGGACTTCGCATCGCGTGCCGGACCATATCCGTTTCCCTTAAGGACACCGGCCCACAAGACCGGCTCGACCGAAAGAGACGCGTTACGTCGTAGCAGCACCCCTTGCGAAACGGGGTTCTAGGCACGTGCGATTGCGTCGGACGCCTCAGATGGGCCTCGCGCCGCGGCGATACAACCCTTTTAACCCTGCTTTTGGCCTTTTAACCCTGCCTTTGGGTCGAATGCGCGCGGATTAGCGCTATCCGGTGCTCGTGATCAACGCCTTGAGGCGCCAACAAGATCAGCCGCTGCACTTCCTCCGGCGTAAGGCGTCGTCGTTCGAGCCGCTAAGTGATGACATCAGGGCCCCGGGCACTGTTGACTTTGTCCGCAACTACCAAATTCTGTCCTGTCGGTTACACCTGGGGATGCACCCATGCCACGGCCCGTCAGCACCCGCCGGCGTCCCATTGCGGCACTGCGCGCAGTGCGCAACCTGATGCGCAACAGCGAGGACACGCAACAAGTATTCCTGCTGATCGAGGCATTGCGCGGTAAGACCACGCTGCGCCAATGCGCGCGCTTTCGCCGGACGGAAATCGGGCGCGCGGTGCTCAGCGAAAATCGCCGCCTGCTCGATCGGCTCAGCGATCGGGCGAGCCTAGCGGCATTGCCCGCCGGCACGCTCGGGCGCGGCTATTACGACTTTATGGCCAGTGAAAGCCTTTCGGCCGAGGCGCTGGTCGCACTGTCGCGGATCGAGCGCCCGCCGGCGCCCGATGAGGTAACGCTGTTCCGCGAGCGCAACCGCGAGATGCACGACCTGCTGCACATCGTCACTGGTTATGGCCGCGACCCGCTCGGCGAGGCCTGTCTGGTCGCCTTCTCCTATGCGCAGACCGGGCTCAAGGGCTTTGCCGTGATCGCTCTGTTCGCCGCGCGCCGGATCGCCCGCGCTCGCCCCGGTCAGCCGGTACGGCGCGCCGTATTCGAGGGCTACCGCCACGGCCGCAGCGCCGGTTGGCCGCCCGGCGCCGATTGGGAGGCCCTCTTGGCCCAGCCGCTCGACGCGATCCGAACGCAGTTCGCCATCAGGCCGCCAACCACTACCACAAGGTCGTAGCAGCGTTGCATGGCCACGCCGGCATCGCCGCGAGCGGCCACGCGGCCCCGGCCGTGCCGGGATGACGCCTACTTGGCTCGCGGGGCCAATAGCCCGAGGTAATCCCATGCCATTGTCGCCGCGGCGAGGGCCGTGATCTCGGCGACGTCGTAAGGCGGCGAGACCTCGACCACGTCCATCCCGGCAAAGCGCAACCCGGCAAGCCGGCGCAGGATCGCCCGCGCCTGCCAGGTCGCGAGCCCGCCTACCTCCGGTGTTCCCGTCCCCGGCGCAAAAGCCGGGTCGAGCGCGTCGATGTCGAAGCTCAGATAACACGGCCCAAGGCTGAGCACCGCACGAATGCGCTCGGCCACCGATTGCGGACCGCCTTCGTGAACCTCTTCTGCGGTAACGATCGTGACACCCTTGCCGACGGTCCAGTCGAAGATATCGCGGTGCAGCGGTGATCGAATGCCGACCTGGATCATATGGCGCGGATCAACGAGACCCTCTTCGATCGCGTGATAGAACGGCGAGCCGTGACCCAAGACGAGGCCGAAGCTCTCGGGCCATGTGTCGACATGTCCATCGAAATGCAGCAAGCCGAGCGGGCCTTTGCGGCGAGCCAGCGCCCGCAGCAGCGGCAGCGTCACCGTATGGTCGCCGCCGAGTGCTACCAGATGGTCGATCCCTGCCGCCTGCTCCTCGATTTTGGCAAGGGTACCCTGAATATCGCCGTGCGCGATCCGGAAATCGCCGATGTCGGCGAGGTCCAACGCCTCCATATCGGCCCAGGACGCCGGGTGATCGCCGTCGATAAGCATGCGGCTCGCCTGGCGGATCGCCGCCGGCCCGAAGCGCGCCCCGGGCCGGTTCGAGGTCCCGAGGTCAAATGGAATCCCGGCGACGCAAATCGCCGCGCCGGCATCAGCGCGCTCGACGCCGAGAAATGTCGGCCGGATAGCGAAGGTCGGAACCGAGGTCATGGCCTCCTATCTGGGGAGGCCATGACCAGCCCGAAAGCTCTTTAGACCCTTTCGAGCACCGCGGCGATGCCCTGGCCGACGCCGACGCACATCGTCACCAGCGCATAGCGGCCGCCGGTGCGCTGCAATTGGCGCGCGGCGGTCAGCGCGATGCGCGGGCCCGAGGCGCCGAGCGGGTGGCCGACCGCGATGGCACCGCCGTTCATGTTGACCCGGCTGTCGTCGAACGGCAGCTCGAGCCCCCGCAAGCAAGACAGCACCTGGGCGGCGAAGGCCTCGTTGATCTCGATGACGTCGATGTCGGAGAGGCTGAGGCCAGCACGGGCGAGAGCCTTTTTCGACGCTTCGACCGGGCCGATGCCCATGATCCGCGGCGGCACTCCCGCCACGCCGCTGGCGACCACGCGCGCGAGCGGCTGCGCGCCGGCGGCGTCCCCTGCCTTGCGGCTGGCGACGATCATCGCGACAGCACCGTCGTTGATGCCCGAGGCATTGCCGGCGGTCGTGACCCCGCCCTCCTGCAGCGGACGCAACTTGGCGAGTGCGGCGAGATCGGTCTGCGGTCGCGGATGCTCGTCCTCGGCAACCTTGACCGGCCCGGCCCGGCCGCCCGGCACCTCCACAGCGAAGATCTCGCCTTCGAAGAACCCGGCAGCCTTCCCGGCGGCGTATTTCTTCTGCGAGGCCTCGGCGAAGACATCGCAGGCCTCGCGCGTGATCTGATAGTCGCGCGCCAGATTGTCGGCGGTCTCGGGCATCGTGTCGGCGCCGAACTGGCGCTCGATCTTCGGGTTCGGGAAGCGCGCACCGATCGTCGAATCATAGAAGCGGCCGTCGCGGCTGAACGGCGTCTCGGCCTTGTTCATCACAAAGGGCGCCCGGCTCATGCTCTCGACCCCGCCGGCGATAAAGGTGTCGCCCTCGCTGCAGGTGACGGCCTGAGCAGCCATGACGATCGCGTTTAGCCCGCTGCCGCAATTGCGCTGCAATACCGAGCCGGCGACCTCGATCGGCAGTCCAGCCAGGAGCCCGGCATGCCGTCCGACGCAGCGGCTGTCCTCGCCGGCCTGGTTGGCGCAGCCGACGACAACGTCCTCGATCTTTTCCGGGTCGAACGGGCTCTGCTTGACCACCTCGGAGATGACCGCGGCCAGCATGTCGTCAGGCCGCATCCGGGCGAGAGCGCCGGCATGGCGGCCAAAGGGGGTGCGCAAAGCGTTGTAGATATAGCCGTCGAGCATGGTCGGTTCCTCCTCCCCGGCATCTCCGCGCGACCGCCGCGTGCTGTCAAGCCCCGCGAGCGGGCGCCCGCGCTGTCGCCTTCTACAACAAACGGTTGCGTCGCTGATTAACGGTTTTGGCATCTGCAGTGAATCTGCAGCAAATTCTCCTCCTTTAGTTGCAGTCGTCCTTGCGGCCCGTGCCCTCCTCCGATCTTCGGCCCGACCGCGCAGAGCATGCGATGCGAATTCGACAATTTCAAGACAGTGGTGTTGCCCTCCAGGAGCATGGTGCGGAGGCGGCCGATGCCGTCGAGAAATTATAGATATTTGTCATAGCCCCGCTCTCAGCGGCATTTCACGGCGATAATGGTAGCGGTAGAGTTCTGTTCTCAATCCCATGGTAGTGTAGAGCGCGAGGGCGGCCGTATTGCGCGCCTCGACCTCCAAGCACGCGCCTTCTGCACCCCGCTCCTTCGCCCACGCCGCCAAGGCCGCGACGACCCGGCGAGCATAACCGCGTCTTCGGAGGCGGGCGTCCGAGACCACCAACTCATAACAGAGCAAGCGGTTGTGGATCGCTCCGTAGGCGAGCGCCGCGATCTTGCCATCGGCCGCGAGCTCCGCGAAGGCAGCGGGAATTGTTATACCGGCGACGATCCGCCGATAGGTCCGGCTCTGCCCTGCGGTGTGGTTCTGTAACCTCGCCATTCCGGCAAGCCATTCAGGCGTCGGGCTCGACAGAAGCCTCACCTCGGCGTCTTTCGCCGCTTCGATAGTTTCGATCCGCCCAAAGAGAACGCAGCTTTCGCCTTCGCGGCCGTAGCCCAGAGCGTCGAGCCTTTCGTCCACAGTCGTCCCAATGATCGAGGGCAGGCGAAAAATCGTCGGCAGCGGCTGCCGACGGTATAACGCCGCGCAAGCGGCGATCAGAGCGCTGCCGCGGTCCCGGGGACCCCGCAGCGGATTGACTGAGTTGGCGCGGCGCGAAAGTCCTTCGCTGAAACGCAGGACCCAGCCGCCGAGCAGCACTTGGCGCAACGCCGGCCAGGCATTGAGGCAGACCTCCTCGACGCGCCACGCCAGTCTCGTCGGCGTCATTCCTGCGGATAACGCCAGATGTTTGCCGGCTGTTGTACCGTCTCGTCGATCGTCCACTGCGGTAAGGAGAGACCGGGAGCAACGTCGCTGAACACCATGCGCACACGGGTGCCGATGCCGACTTGCCTCACCAATTCCGGGGGCGCCAGCTGGCCGTCTGGAGTGGCGAGATTGCCGACAACGCGCAACGCCTCGTCGGGGCTCGGCTCACCCTTTTGCGTGTCCAGATCGACAAGCAGGATCAGATAGGGCGTCTTGCCGCGGAAAGCCGGCTGGATCGCATGGTGCACCTCGCTGTAGGAGTGTGCGGCTCCTTTGCCTTCGACCTTTTTCCAGGTTGATTCGAGCGTGGCGCACCACGGGCAGGCGGTGGTCGGCGGATAACGCAAGCGCCCGCATTGCGCGCAGGCCTGCAGGTGAAAATCGTGCTCGGCGCAATGGCGAAAATATTCGAGGTTCTCGACATCGAGATCGTCGAGAGTGAGCCCCATGCCGAGATATTCAGCGCGAATAGCCATTTTAGTGTCTCCTTCAATCTTTCAGTGTCATTCCCGCGAAAGCGGGAACCCAGGGCCGCGGACGCCCAACGGTCGCCCTGGACCCCCGCTTGCGCGGGGGCGACGAGACCGGATCTCCTCAGCCGCGCCGCATGACCATCGACGAAGCCGTCGACGGATTGGCCCAGCCGAGATTGGCGCTGACCTCGACGTTCTTCACCTGGCGGCAGCCGCCTTCGCGGTAATCATAGGTGTGCTGGCGCTTGCCGTCGGCGCCGACCTGGCAGGAATCATCGACATCGTGGCGCAGCTGCCTGGTGTTCTCGATGACCATGTTCATGCCGTGCGTGTAGCCCTCGCAGAGATGGCCGCCGCTGGTATTGTTGGGGCGCCTGCCGCCGAGCTGAATCGCGCCGCTCGAGACGTATTCGCCGCCTTCGCCCTTCTTGCAGAAGCCGTAATCCTCGAGCTGCAGCATTGTCGTGAAGGTGAAGGCGTCGTAGGAGCCGGTGATGTCGATGTCCTCCGGCCCGACCCCGGCATTGGGCCACAGGATCTGCCGGGCGTAATAGCCCGCGACGGTCGAGATCGGCCCGTGCTGGTAGTGCATGTCGAGGCGCGGCTTGTTGCAGCGTCCGACGACGCCGCGGATCAATACCAGCGGCTGCTTCATGTCGCGGGCCCGCTCGGCCGAGGTCACGATCACGCAAGTCGCATTATCGGTCTCGACGCAGCAATCCAGTAGATGCAGCGGCTTGCAGATGAAGCGGCTGCTCAGCACGTCCTCGACAGTAAAGCGCTTCTTGTAATAGGCCTTGGGGTTGTTGGAGGCGTGATGGCTGTGCGCCACCTTGACCATTGCAACCTGCTCGGGCTTGGTGCCGTAATCGTACATGTGGCGCATGAAGGTCGGCGCAAAACTCTGCCCGGCGCTCTGCCAGCCATAGGCGCGGTTGTGCAGCATATCGCCGCCGACCGGGGCGGCGGACCGCGCGCCGGTGCCGCCGATGCGGACCTGCGAATAGCCGTTCATCGACCGGAAGATCGCCACCACCTTGCAGCAGCCGGCCTCGATCAGGCCGATGGCGATGCCGACGAGCGCCTCGGTCGACGACCCTCCGCCCATCACATCCATGTAGAAATTGAGACGCATCCCGAGATCGCCGGAGATGAACGTCCCCGAGGTCGAATCGCCGCCCTGGTAGGACAGCATGCCGTCGATGTCCGAGGGTTTGAGCCCGGCGTCGAGCATCGCATTCCTGACCGCCCAGGTCCCCAGCGCCCGCGTCGTCTTGCCCGAGCCACGGGTATAGGTGGTCTCGCCAACGCCGACGATTGCGTATTTGTCGCGCAGGTATTTGGGGGTGGTGGCGTCGACCTCTTTCGGCAACGGCATTCTTGGTCTCCTTTGATTACGTTCGTCCTTGCGCCCGTAGCCCCTCACCCCGACCCTCTCCCCGCAAGCGGGGCGAGGGAGAGGAGAAGCCCCTCGCCCCGCAGAAGCGGGGAGAGGGAGGGGCCCGCGTCAGCGGGAGGGTGAGGGGTCCGCTCATCCCTCCAAGCGATAGGCCTTTTTCGCGGCGCCGCTGAACAGCGCCGTCTTCTCGTCGGCGGAACAGCCGGCGGCGATCCGCTTGAAGGCGTTCCACATCACCGGATAGCTGCACATCCCCTTGTCGACCGGGAAGTTGCTTTCGAACATCGAGCGCTGCGCGCCAAAGGCATTGATGCAGGTCTCGACATAAGGGCGCCACGCCCTTTCGAGGTCCTGCGAGGAAGGCGGCATGTCGTCCTCGAAGAAGGTGAAGCCGGTCAGCATCATCCCCAACCCGCCGACCTTGACATAGACATTGGGACAGGCGGCGACCTCGCGCACGGCGGTGCGCCATTCGGCGAACGCCTCCTCGCCCTTGCCGGCATAGGGTCCGATCGCCAAGGCGCCGCCGACGTGGTTGAGCACTATCGTCGCCTGCGGAAAGGCGCGGGCGAGATCGACGACATCGCTGAGCTGGGTGTGGAACAGCCAGGCGTCGAAGCTGAGGCCGAGTGCCGCGAGCCCGGCGAACCCCTCGCGGAAATTGCGGTCGCGGTAGAGGCCCTCGGGCGCCCCCGAGCAATAGATCGAAAGGCTCGGGTCGGTATGCCAGGTGGCTCCGTTGCGGATGCCCTTGAAGCGGCCGCCGGAGATCGTGACGTGCTGTTCGAGAATGCCCTTGGCGCGGCTGCCGATCCTCAGATCGACATTGCCGATGACGCCGGCGACGCAACGCGTCGTCCCATATTTGCCCGAGGCACTCATCGCCGCAACGCCGGTCACGAACTCGGTCTCGCCGAGCGATTTCAGCTCTTGCGGCCCGTCGGCGCGGTACATCTCGCGGCATTCCTCGAAGCAGGTCGCGACGATGTTGTGACCGCTGCCGACATCGGCCAGCAGATCCGGGAGCAGATAGCGGTTGCCCGCGCGGTCCCACATGTGATGATGCGGATCGACGATAGGCAGATCCGGCTCAATGATTTCTTCGCGGCGTTTGTCGAGCCAGTCCGGTCGGATCGGGGCATGGCGGCCCGGCGGGATCGCGGATTGCGGCATGAGATGGTTCCTCCCGGGTTGTTGTTCAGGCTAGGTGAACTCTGCCCCGGCACAGCAGCGAATGCTACGGTTTAATAGGTGACATGCGTGTGGTGCCGGCGAGTGGGCCGGGCGGCCGCCCGGCCACGCCCCCATAAGTATCCGTAGTGCATGCGCTATTCGAGGCCAATTGCCAGCGCGATCTGACGACGTATTGCGACCAACTCATCTTCGGCGATCCGTGATGAGGTCAGGCGCACGCGCTTTGCCGAGGTCGTCGCAACACAGTGGGACAGTGCATAGCACCGCTTTGTGCAGCCGTTTTGCGGGGTTGGATCGATGGCGACCGAGAGGTCGGCGATCGCCAGGCGCTGGTCCTCGGTCAGCGGCACCAGGATCACGTTGGGATAAGCCGGATCGAACAATGTTTCATCCTCGACCACCACCGCCGGGCGCAGCTTGTTCGGCTCCCTCGGCAGTCCGTCGCGCCAGTCCGCGATGACAATTTGACCGCTCGAAAACCCGGCCAACGGGCTATCTGTCCTCGATTCGAGGCGTACCCCACTCCTCGTAAAACGCGGCTGCGTCGGCCGACTCAGCAACATATTCTCCGACCGCGCGGCTTTGAGCGCGTATCCGCTCCCGCCGCAAACGCTCTGCAGTTTCGCTTGCGATTTGCCGCAGATACGTCGAGAGGCCGATATGACGGGCTCGCGCCTCCGCCTCCAGCGTTTCCCTGACGTCATCATCGAGCCGAACCGATACGGGCGGCGCTGCCATGATCACACTGCCTCCAAATGCCATGTAATACAATTGTGTCTGACACGCAAGTAAGCCCTCGCCTTAGGATTAGTCGGGCGGACGGGATTGCCTTGTGTGCCATTTGCCAGACCGCAGGCCTCCAGGCGATTGGCTGTCGACGAGGCAGCTGTGCTGTTTCTGCTGTTATTTACAGCCAATTATCAGCCAACGGCGGCTCGTCCCCATGAACCCTCGGAGTTTCGAGGGGCATGAGAAAAAATAGGACCGGAAAATCGGCGGAGCCAGTCACCTCTCCGAGCGCCAAAAAATTTAAGGATGCCACATCAGGAAGCGCTAATCAAAATAAATGATATATTCGCATTAAAGCTACGCACCAGTATCATTGATTTGGGCTTGAAGGTAAGGATATACTACCTTACGTTCCTTCAGCCATGTTGTGAGGCTATGATGGACATTACGCTCACCGTCACGGCGAAAGGCCAGATCACGCTTCGGAAGGAGCTGCTTCGGCACCTCGGTGTCGCACCCGGCCAGAGGCTAGAGATCGCGCCGCTGCCGAACGGCCGCCTGGAAGTTCGCGCAGCCAAATCCGCAGGGTCGATCGAGAGCTTCATCGGCTGCGGGTATCGGCCCACGACCAAGCCGTTGACGATTGAAGAAATCGGCGAGATCGCGGCGCAGGGCTGGGCCGGCTGCCGTTGAGGGTCACGGTCGACACCAATGTTCTCGTGCGCGCTGCGGTCCTGGATGATCCAGAGCAGGCGAACCGGGCAGCAAACCTGCTGCGCGACGCAGAAAGCATAGCGGTGCCGGTTCCGGCGTTGTGCGAATTCGTCTGGGTCCTGATGAGAGGATACCGTCGCTCCGCTAGCGAGGTGCTCGGGATGATCAAGAGCCTCCTCGAAAGCGCCACCGTGCACGTGGACCGACCGGCCGTCGAGGCTGGCCTCACGATGCTGGAGGCGGGCGGCGATTTTGCCGACGGCGTGATCGCCTTCGAAGGCCAGCGTCTCGGTGGCGAGGTCTTCACCAGCTTCGATCGCACGGCAATCGAATTGATTGCCGCCACCGGCGGTGCAACCCACCTCCTGTCGGTCGGGTGATGAATACCAGCGCGGTCGCAGTCGACACGGCGCGCTGATCGCGACCGCCCGCGACAAGGGGGCTTAGAGATTGGCTCGAAATGAATTTCCTGTTGTCAATGACTTACCTTTTTCTGGTCGTCTTTCCCGCGAAAGCGGGAACCCAGGAGAGCAAGACCGCAGCGGTTGCTCCTGGACCCCCGCTTTCGCGGGGACGACGATAACCTCTTGGGGAGACTAGTGCACCGATTTATTCAGTCGATGCAGCTCGACATCCCCTCCGCGCTTTCCCGGCGAAGGCCGGGATCCACTTTCGCCGTGGGCACCGGCTTCCGCCGGTGTAGCGGGACTTGTTGTGAGCGAGGGCTCGCCGTTGCCCGGTGAATCGTGTGAATGACTCGGAACACTAGCTTCATTTCGAGCCAGGCTCTTAGGGAAAATCTCGCAACGTACAGTTTGCACGTCGGGGGAACCGATGCGGCGATTTTAATAATTATGGCACTACATCATGTTTTGAAGCGGCGATAGCATTGGGACATGAAAATGGTGAATTGATACTTCGACGCTGTCGAAATGGTCAAAGAGGCATGTCTCAGAAGCCTGAGCCCGAGCCAAGGGCATCGGGCCCTCGCACCCCCTCCCCTGTTGTGCCAAATGATGGTCCAGTAAGCATTGACAAAATTCGTCGTTGGGCGAGCAGCCCTGCATCCAATGTCCATCGCATCATTGGGCTTATGTGCATTTATGGCCCACTTTCGCGCGCCGAATTGGCACAAAGAATTGATCGACTTGGTATTTCTCGTAATCCATATGGTGCGGTAGCCAGCCTCATGACCAATAGGGGAAATGCGTACGGTCTCGTTTTTGTGGAGCGATCAGGAGAATTGCGCTTCCATCCCGAGATTGAGGATTTAATCCCCCGGTACAACTGGAAGATTGCGCAACTAGGAAGCGCATAGATTATACGTTCTGCAAACAATACCCAGCTCTGGAAGGCAAAAACCTTCCGAGCAAACTTCCCGCATGCGCCTTGCCCATCTCTGTGGCTAAATACCCGCTCTGGGTCCGGAGATCCGCCATGCCCAACATCGAGCCGCATCGTCTTCCCGCTACCCACCTCGTGCGCCTGATCGAGGGTGGTGAGCTGACCGCCGAGGCCGTGGTCGCGAGCTGCCTCGAGCGGATCGCCGAGCGCGAGCCGGTAGTGCGCGCGTGGAGTTACCTCGCGGCTGAGCGGGCGTTGGCCCAGGCTCGCGCAGCCGACAAGGCCAGGAAAGAGACTCTGCTGAACGGGCTGCCGTTCGGCCTCAAGGACATCTTCGACACGGCCGACATGCCGACCGGCTACGGCTCGCCGATCTATGCCGGGTGGCGGCCGGCCAACGACGCCAGCGCTGCGGCATTGCCGCGGGCGGCGGGCGGTATCCTGCTCGGCAAGACGGTGACGACCGAGTTCGCCAACCGGCATCCCGGTCCGACCACAAATCCACACGACCCCGCCTTCTCGCCAGGCGGCTCGTCCAGCGGCTCGACGGCTGCCGTCGCCGATTTCATGGTGCCGCTGGCGATCGGTACGCAGACCGGCGGCTCGGTTATTCGCCCGGCCGCCTATTGCGGCGTGGTCGGGTACAAGCCGAGCTTTGGCCTCTTCCCGCCGGCCGGCATGCGGATCAACACCGAGGCTTTCGACACGGTCGGCATCATGGCCCGCTCGGTCGCCGACATCGCGCTCTTCCGGGCGGCGATGATGGCGATCCCCTATGAGCCGCCTGCGATGCCGGAGAGCCCGCCCCGGCTCGGCCTATGCCGCGCCCCGCATTGGGGCGAAGCGCAGCCGGAAGGGCGGGCCGTGCTCGAAGCCGCGGCCGATCGCCTCGCTACTGCCGGCGCCATAATCCGCGAGACCGAGCTGCCGCGCGAGTGCGCCGAGGGCGACGAGATCCAGGCGACGCTCGGCTCGTTCGAGGGTCTGCGCAACCATATGCCCGAACTCTATCGCCACGAGGCCTTGCTGAGCCCGGCATTGCGCGATGGGAAGATCGCATCCGGCCGCAAGCTCACCTTGGAAGAATTCCGCGGCGCCTGGCGATCCGTCGAGAGGGCGCGCATCGCAGCGCGGGAGTGGGCCTCCGGCTTCGATGCGATCTTGACATTGCCGGCTCCGGGCCAGGCCCCGCGCGGGCTCGCATCGACCGGGTCGGCGGTGTTCAACGCGCTGTGGACGCAGCTCTATATGCCTTGCCTGACATTGCCGGCCGAGCGTGGCCCGGAGGGCTTGCCGGTCGGGGTCCAGCTGGTCGGGCGCCGCCACGACGATGCCCGATTGCTCGAGGTCGCCCTCTGGGTCGAACGTCGGCTGGAACAGGGAGACCGGCCATGAGCGGCGCCGAGCGCCTGACCGCCAGCGAGGCGGCAGCGCGCCTATCCGCCGGTACATTGACCGCCGAGACGCTGGTCCGAGATTGCCTCGACCGGGCGCAATCCCGTGCCGAGGTCAAGGCCTGGGTCTGGCTTGATCCCGAGCAGGCGCTGGCTCAGGCCCGCGCCGCCGACCGGGCGGGACGCCCCGGCCTCCTCGCCGGCGTCCCGGTCGGGGTCAAGGACGTCATCGATACGGTCGACATGCCGACCCAGCACGGCTCGCCGATCTACCGCGGCAACCGGCCCTTTGCCGATGCCGCCTGCGTCGCGCTGATCCGTAGCGGCGGCGGGGTCATCCTCGGCAAAACCGTGACCACCGAATTCGCCAATCGCGATCCGCGAGAGACGGTGCATCCGCTGAACCCAGCACACACACCCGGCGGCTCGTCGAGCGGCTCGGCTGCCGCCGTCGCCGATTTCCAAGTGCCGGTGGGGCTCGGCACTCAGACCGGCGGCTCGACGATCCGGCCGGCGGCGTTTTGCGGCGTTATCGGCTACAAGCCGAGCTTTGGCGAATTCAGCCGGGTCGGGATCAAGATGCAATGCCACAATCTCGATACTCTCGGTGTCATCTGCCGGAGCCTCGAAGATGTCGCGCTGATGCGCGCCGTGCTGCTGGCCCAGGAGCTGCAGCGGGTCGACCGCACCTCTGGCGCCCCCCGCATCGGCTTTTGCCGCACCCCGGCATGGGACCAAGCCGACGCCGACACCCAGGACTTACTCGAGCGGACTGCGTCGAGGCTCGCGGCGGCGGGGGCCACGGTGCGGGATGTGGCACTGACCCCGGCCGACATTCTGGATCACCATCGCCGCATCTTCGAATTCGAGGCGGCGCGCAATTATGCCTATGAGTACGAGGTACATGGCGGCAAGCTGAGCGCGGCATTGCGCGACGGCTTGCTGACCCCCGGGCGCGCCCTGCCGCTGGCGGCTTACGTTGACGCGATCGAGACGGCGGAGGCGTTTCGCCGCGATCTCGACGATCTGTTCGGCGCATTCGATGTGTTGCTGGCGCCGAGTGCTGTCGGCGAAGCGCCGGAAGGCCTCAGCTCGACCGGCGACGCGCGCTTCAATGCGATTTGGACATTGGCCTGGACGCCTTGCCTGACCTTGCCCGCCGCGACCGGCCGCAAAGGCTTGCCGCTCGGCATCCAGCTCGTCGGCCAGCGCTTTCGCGACGAGGCGTTGCTCGACGCCGCCGCCTGGGTCGAAGCCCACCTCAACTGATTCTCATTGTGAGTTCACCCGAGAGAAGGAGATGAGATGATCTACGAATTGCGCGTCTACCACTGCGTTCCCGGGCGCTTGCCCGACCTGATCAAGCGCTTCGACACGCTCACCTTGCCGCTCTGGCAAAAGCACGGCATCCAACAGGCCGGTTTCTGGACCGTGGCGATTGGGCCGTCGAACCAGGATCTCTACTACATGCTCAAATGGGAGTTGCTCGATGATCGAGCGAAGAGATTCGCCGGATTTCAGGCCGATCCGGAATGGATCGCCGGCCGCGCCGAGACCGAGAAGAACGGGCAGATTGTCGCCTCGATCACCAACACCATTTTGCAACCGACCAGCTTTTCTTCGGTGAAATAAAGGAGGAAACGAGATGCTCTACGAGCTTCGCATCTATCATTGCGTGCCCGGCCGTCTTCCGGATCTATTGAAGCGCTTTGACACGATCACCCTGGGAATTTGGAAGCGCCACGGCATCGAACAGGCCGGGTTTTGGACCACCGCGATCGGCGATTCGAACCAGGCTCTCTACTATCTGCTCCAATGGGAATCGCTCGCCGACCGCGAAAAGAAATGGAATGCATTCCAGGCCGACCCGGAATGGCACACCAAGCGCGCCGAGACCGAGAAGAACGGCGCGATCGTCGCCCGCGTCGAAAATTCCATCCTGCAGCCGACCAGTTTCTCGGCGGTGAAATAAGTGTTCATCACGGAGACACGGAGTTCACAGAGAACGTACCGATAGGTACACACCTCGCCATGCCGGCGAACGCCGGTATCCATTGCTGAACTGCGTCCCGGCTTTCGCCGGGAAAGGCGAAGGGGCGGCTTTCTCTGTGTTCTTCGTGGCTCTCTGGTGGTCACCCGTTAAAAATCTTCTCGAACCCGGCCCAGCAGGAATCGTAGTCGCGCTGCAGCGCCGGGGTTTCGAACGCGAAGCGGGTGGGATGGATGACGAGGCGCGTCTCGAACATGAAGGCGAGCGTGTTCTCGATCTTCTGCGGCTGCAATTCGACCGCCGTCGCCCGCTCGAAGGTGGCGCGGTCGGGGCCGTGGGCGGACATGCAATTGTGCAATGAGGCGCCGCCCGGAACAAAACCGGCAGCCTTGGCGTCGTAGACGCCGTGCACGAGGCCCATGAACTCGTTCATGTAGTTGCGGTGGAACCAGGGTGGCCGGAAGGTGTGCTCCGCGACGAGCCAGCGCGGCGGGAAGATCACGAAGTCGCAATTGGCGGCGCCGAGGGTATCGGTCGGCGAAGTCAGCACGGTGAAGATCGATGGGTCGGGGTGGTCGAAGCTGATGGTTCCGAGTGTGTTGAAACGCGCGAGGTCGTAGGCGTAGGGGACGTAATTGCCGTGCCATGCGACGACGTCGAGCGGCGAGTGGTCGAGTTCGGTCGCCCAGAGGTTGCCCTCGAACTTGGCCACGATTTCGCAAGGGACCTCACTGTCCTCGAAAGCAGCGACCGGAGTGCGGAAGTCGCGCGGGTTGGCGAGACCGTTGGACCCGATCGGCCCGAGCTCGGGCAGTCGGAAGAGCGCACCGTAATTCTCGCAGACGTAGCCGCGCGCCCGATCGTCGAGCAGTTCGACTCGGAATTTGACGCCGCGCGGGATGACGGCGATCTCACCAGGGGCAGCCTCGATCATACCCAGCTCGGTGGCCAGCAGCAGACGGCCGGCCTGCGGCACGATCAGCAGCTCGCCGTCGACATCGAAAAAGACACGACGCTCCATCGATTTGGTCGCGCGGTACACATGGATCGCGACTCCCGTGCGCCCGCTCGCGTCGCCATTGCCACCGATCGTAACGAGGCCGTCGATAAAATCGGCCGGCTGGTCGGGAAAGGGCAGAGGGTCCCATCTGAGGCGGTTCGGCGAGGCCGCCACCTCGTTGAACGGCGCGCTCCGAATGAGCCCGTTGTCGATCCGGCGGAAGGCCCCGTGCATCGCCGACGGACGGATGCGATAGAGCCAGGATCGTCGGTTGGCGCCGCGCGGCGCCGTGAACGAGGTGCCCGAAATCTGCTCGGTATAGAGGCCGCGGGGCGGCTTTTGCGGGGCGTTCTGGCCCTCCGGCAGGGCCCCGGGTAACGCCTCGGTGGCGTGCTCGTTGCCGAAACCGGTCAGGTAGCGGAGCGCTTTTTCGGTCATGTTCACTCCCGCGGGATGATCACCTTCTCCTCGACGATGAAACTCTTAATCCGGCCGATGAACAAAGCGCCGTCGGCGTGCAGCCGCTTGGCTTCGGGCGATGCGTTGGCGCGCTCCATCGCCGCCCGGTCGTCGTACCAAAGCTCGGCGATGCCGTCGATCTCGATATCGGTCGACGGAATGTCGGGCCGCGTCCGCTCTTCGAGAATGTGCGACTGAACATAGCGGCGCACCCCGGGCACCGCGTGGGCGAGCGGCGCATGCACCTCGAGCCAATGCTTGACGAAGTCGTCGTGCGAAAGCCCCGCTTTGCGGGTCAGCAACCCTACACTCTTGATCATGATTGTAAGTCCTTTCGTCACTCGGCGCCCTGGCGCATGCTGCTCCGGTTAGGTCAGAGGAGGAAGCATGAACATCGATCTTGCCGGCAAGCGCGCGGTCGTCGCCGGCGGCAGCCGGGGCATCGGGCGGGCGATCGCGCTCGCCTTTGCCGACGCCGGCGCCGGCGTGTCGATCTGCGCCCGCGGCGCCGAAAGGCTGGCAACGACACGCGATGAGATCGCCCGGCATGGCGGCACGACCCATTCCGCCATGTGCGACCTCGCCGACGCCGCGGCGGTTCCGCGCTACGTCGAAGAAGCGGCGGCGGCCCTCGGCGGAATCGACATCCTGGTCAACAATGCCTCCGGTTTCGGCGCGACCGACGACGAGGCGGGATGGGCGGTCAGCGTCTCGGTCGATTTGCTAGCGACGGTGCGGGCGAGCCACGCAGCACTGCCTTTTCTCGAAAAATCCGATTCCGGGGTGATCCTCAACATCTCGTCGATCTCGGGTTTTCGCGCCACACCCCGCACCCCGCCTTACGCTGCCGTCAAGGCGGCGGTGCTGCAATACACTTTGACCCAGGCCGCGGCCCTCGCCCGCAAGGGGATCCGGGTGAATTGCATAGCACCCGGCTCGATCGAGTTTCCCGGCGGCACCTGGGAGCGTGCCAGACTAAACAATCCCGACCTCTATGGCCGCATCCTCAGAAGCATCCCGTTCGGCCGGCTCGGCCGCCCGGAGGAGATTGCGCGGGTGGCGCTGTTCCTGTGCTCGCCGCTTGCCGGGTGGGTCACCGGCCAGAATATCGCGGTCGACGGCGGCCAGATGCTTTAGGACAGCTCATGCGGGCAGCCGAGCGCCCCGGATCGCCTGCCAGACCCGCTCGCTGGTGGCGGGCATGTCGAGGTCGCGTACGCCGAGCGGCTCGAGTGCGTTCATGATCGCGATCATCACTGCCGGCAGCGCACCGACGCAGCCCGCCTCGCCGGCACCTTTGGCGCCCAACGGATTGGTCCTGGTCGGCACCGGATTTTCGTGGATCGCGATGTTGCACATCACATCGGCGCGGGGCATCGCATAGTCCATGAAGCTGGCGGAGAGTAATTGCCCGGATTGGCGGTCGTAGGCGACCTGCTCCATAAGGATCTGGCCAATCCCCTGAGCGAGCCCGCCATGCACCTGGCCCTTCAGGGTTAGCGGGTTGATCACCGTGCCGACATCGTCGACGACAACGTAGCCGACGAGGGTGACGCCGCCGGTCTCGGGATCGATTTCAACCTCACAGACGTGGCAGCCATTGGGAAAGGTGGCGCGCTCCGGGGCATAGGTCGCGTGCTCATAGAGGCCAGGCTCCATTCCGGGCGGCAGTCGCGCCGGTTGAAACGAGGTCCGTGCGACTTGCGTCAGCGCGATGCTGCGGTCGGTACCGACGACCGTGAACTTGCCCTCGGCGAATTCGAGATCGGCCTCGGCGGCTTCGAGCAAATGGGCCGCGAGCCGCTTACCCTTGTCGATGACCTTGCCGGCCGCAAGGGTCAATGCCGAACCGCCAACCACCATCGAGCGTGAGCCGTTCGAGCCCATGCCAAAGGCCACGCGATCGGTGTCACCGTCGATGTACTGAATGTCGTCGGGGTCGAGGCCGAGCCACTCGCAGAGGATCTGCTTGAACGCCGTCTCGTGCCCCTGGCCATGCGCCTTGGTGCCCATCAGCAGCATCGCGGTGCCGCTAGGATTGAAGCGGATTTCGGCATATTCCGGAACGGGACCCGCGGCCGCCTCAATCGCGTTGGCGAGCCCCAAGCCTCGCAGCGTGCCGCGCTTCCTTGCCTCCTCGCGCCGCGCCGCAAAGCCCGCACGGTCGGCCTCGGCGAGTGCCGTCTCCATGTTCTTGGCGAACTCGCCGCAGTCATAATTGGGGCCGAGGGCTGTCTGGTAGGGCATGGCGGCCGCCGCGATGATGTTGCGCCGCCTCAGCTCGATCGGGTCGAGGTTGAGCTCGCGGGCGGCGTCTTCCATAGCCCGCTCGATCAGATAAATTGCCTCCGGCCGACCGGCGCCGCGATACGGCGCCGTCGGGCTCGTATTCGACAGCACCGCATCGATGCTGACATGGGCGGCCGGAATGTTATAGACTCCGACCACCGTGCCGATCATGCCAAAGGGCGTCAGGAGCTGGCGATCCGAGGCGATGTACGCACCGATGCTCGCAATCATGTGCAAGCGCAGCCCGAGGATCTTCGCGTTCTCATCGAAAGCCAGCTCGATTTCGCCGATATTGTCCCGCCCGTGCTCGTCGGCGAGGACGACCTCGGAGCGCTCGCAGCTCCATTTGACGGGACGACCGAGCTTCTTCGCCGCCCACAGGGTCAGGCGGTGCTCGACATATTGCCAGCCCTTGGCGCCGAAGCCGCCGCCGACATCGTGGCATACCACCCGAACTTTGCTCTCCGGCACCTTAAAGACCATGTTGGCCAACATGTTGCGCACGCGGTGCGGATAGTTGACATCGGCGTAGAGAGTGTAGCGGTCGTCTCCGGGATCGTAGGTCCCTATCGCACCACGCGGCTCCATGTACTGGGCGTGCACCCGGCTGATCACATAGCGGCGCCGGACGATGTGCCGGGCGCGGGCGAAGGCGGCCTCGGTCTTGGCTTTGTCGCCCCGTTCGTAGGTGTGCGAGATATTGTCGGGGTTCTCGTCCCAGACGCGCGGCGCATCCGGCCGCGCCGCGTCGGCCGTCGAGGTGACCGAGGGCAGTGGCTCGTAATCGACCTCGACCAGCTCGGCGGCGTCCTTCGCGTGCGCCAAGGTGTCCGCGATGATCATCGCGACCGGGTCGCCGACATAGCGGGCGCGATCGACGACCAGCGCCGGCCGCTGCGGCGCGAACATCGGCGACCCATCGGCCTTCTTACGCGGCATCGCCGCCTTTGGCATGGCAAGCCCGTCGGCCGCGTAATCGGCGCCGGTGTAGACCGCAAGCACACCAGCGGCCGCTGCAGCCGCGGTCGTGTCAACTGATTTGATCCTCGCATGCGCATGAGACGACCGCAGAAATACCGCATGAAGCTGGCCGGGCAAGTTTGTGTCGTCCTGATACCGACCTCTACCTTTGAGCAGCCTGGCGTCCTCGAGCCGGGTCACCGGCTGGCCAACACCGAACTTCATCATTGCCGGGCTCCTGGCTGTGCGATCTCTAAAATCGTAGGGTCTCTGCGTTCGATAAGGCGGATCGATGATGTTCCTGCACAACTGTTGGCATGTCGCGGGCTGGAGGCATTGGATGGCTCGTCTGGTGGCAACGTGGCCGAAGGAGGTGAAATCGATGGCGCCGGGAATAAATGCACGGGTGGCTGCGTATAAGTAATATTCAGCGGCCTTCGCGGGGCCGCAGGCAAGTATCGAAATTGGCCATGTCCGTTCTCTCAAGGAACCGTTGGCTGAACCGTCTCGCAGTGGTTCTTGTCGCAGGGGTGAGCCTCGCGGCGATCACCTTGACGGCCGTTCCGGCGCAAGCACGAGTGTTCGTCGGTGTTGGCATCCCCTTCCCAGTGCCTAGGGTTACTACGCGCCGCCTCCTCATTATGCGTACCCCTATGGCTATCCGTACTACAGATACCCTGCCTACGCATATCCCGGCGGTATTTTCATCGGCGGAACCTTCGGCCCGCATCGTCATCACGGCCATTGGCGATGCCCAGGCAACGCCCGGGCTCGGCGGCGGCTCCGTCTAGCCCGGGCAGGTCTCGGCCGTGGGGCAAAGGTGCTCGAGCTGCACGACGAGCGGCATGAAGAATATCGGTACGGTTATCGACAGCGGCATCGCTCGCGCATCGTCGGTGACCAGGAGGTCGACCTTGCGCGGTGCCGTATCGGGGTCGCCGTCTTCGCTCGTCTCGCCCTTGAACCCGGCAATCGGCCGCAAGGTGAGCTCGACGCGAAGCGCGCCCTCGCGCGCCTCTGCCTTCGGCAACAAGCGCCCGACGATGTCGAAGCGCCGCGCGCCGTCATAAACCGGGATAACAAAATGGCTGTCGGGTGTGCGCTGTGACGCCCGCAAGGCCCCACGGATGCGCTCGAATGCCGTGAGCGGATCGACGGTGTTGCTGCGAAATGCCTCGGCGAGCGGCGGTTTGGCGCTGGTATCGTCCGGGCCGCGCTCGGCGATTACCGCACCGCCGCGCGGAATAAAGCGCATGCTGATACGGCGGTCACGGCGTTGTCGCAAGTCGTAGATGGCATCATACCGAGAGGGCTCGGCCGGGCGGCCCACGACGAGGCGTCCTTCGGCCGAGGTGGTCGTCCTAAAATGCGTTAACAGATGGGGCAAGCCCTTGGTATTGATTTCGATTTCGTTACGGTAGGCGGCATCGCCGTCGCGCAGCCGCAGCCGGATCTCAGCCGCGGGAAGCCCCGCCCAGTAGGCGGCGTAGACTGCCACGACTTCTCCGGCATGAGCCGGAACCGCACCCAATGGCAACGAGAGGGCGGCAGCAAGCGCCCAGCCGAACGGACGGCGTTGTGACCCCATCGCGGACGGTCCTCAGGTCCTCAGTGTGCGGCGGCGATGTATTGCCAGGTTGTGCCGTCCCAGACGATCCGCTCACCGCTCGGAAAGTACAGTTCAATGGCGCCTTCTTTCGAACGCGTGCGCCGTATTTTCCCGGGCGTCTCCAAATACTCGGCCTCCCAGCGGTCGCTCAGCGCGAGCCCGATGCGATTGGGGCTCAGCCCGTCTCTTTGGAGAGCGAGCGCATCATCGAGAAGTTCACGCACAATGCTCATGTCGGGACCCCACCCTGTTATTCCCTGGGCTGCCGTTAAGCGACGAGCTCGGCGACAGTGTCGTCCGGGAGTCGGCCTTGAACCCGATATTGTCCGATTTTTTCTATCAACGGAGCGTCCGAGACCGCGTAGAGGATCGCGTCAATGTCACCCTTGTTGATATGGCGCCGCCAGGTGAAGCCCGGAGCGACAAATATGTCGTTGGTCTGCCAATCGTAGATCCTACCGGCAATCTCGCTAATTCCCCGCCCTTCCATAACGGTGTAGAGGGTGCCGGCGGTTTCCCGCTTGAACCGCGTCGCCTCGCCGGGCCTGAGAAGCTGCGCCCGGTAGTCGAGGGTGGGGAAGACCGAGGCCCCGGTCGCGGGGTTGACGAACCTCAAGGCGACCGCCTCGTAGGGATCGCCCTCCTCCTGACGCAGCCCGATCAGCGCCTCCCTGACATCGGCCCCGCGATAGTGAAACATTGGCGAGGTGTCGTGTCCGAAGCCGCGGCGGTGCGCCACAAAACTGGGCACGAGACCGCCCTGCCCATAGAGCTTGTGCGAGTAGGACGGCGGAAGAGTCACCGGCTGGGCCCGGGAGTTGCCTTGCGTTTCCCCGGAGAAGGCCTCGTCGAGCCAGACGCAGTCGAGAAACTCCATCAGCGGGAAGTCCAGGACATCGATCCAGACGACCGGCTCAGCACCGTCGTTGCCATGGTCGTGCCAAGTGCCGTTGGGGGTCAGGATCAGGTCGCCGCGCGCGGCCTCGCAGCGTTCCCCTTCGATCGTTGTGTAGCCGCCTTTGTCCGACAGGATCGTCCGGCTGGCATTCGGCGTGTGGATGTGGACAGGTGCCACGTCCCCTGGGTTGTAAATGGACACCGCGCAACGCATCGTGCTGGTGACCTGCAACCGCCCGCCGAGCCCCGGATTGGTCAGCAAGAACTGCTGACGCTCGGCAAATTCGATCGGCGGCACATCCGCGCCGCGGGCGATCTCGGCGATGCGGTCGAGATAGGGCGAGATCTCGGTCCAGCGCCAGCGGTGGGCGACCGGCTTCAGCTGGGCGGCACCAACTCGCCCCTCGGCGAGCCGTCCGCTCGCCTCTAGGCCAGTTTCGCGGAACCACGGGCGCTGCGCCGGCGCGTTGGCCTGGGTGCGCAGCCAGATATTGAGCTCGCCGGCCTCGGCATTGAGCCGCTCCATAGCTTCTCTGGCGTCCATCATGTCTCTCTCTGCACTACGAGGGCTCGAAAGCCCGGGCATAGAGCGTTAGATCCCCGACGAGGCCTGCATCACGCTCGATGGCATACTCGCTGCGGCCGGTTCCCGTCTTTTCGAGGACCATCAGCACTGCCGGATCGTCGGTCTCAAAGACACGCAGGTTGCGCCCGTCGAAGGCGAGTTCCGCGAGCTTGGCCTTTATCGGCAATACCGGCAGCCGCTCGGCAATATCGATCAACTCGATCAATCCTTCGACGGTGATCCCCGCCTCTTCGACTTGTCGGCGGCGTTGGTCGGCAGCGGCAGCCTCGGCCTGCTGTTCGGCTGCGCGCAGGCGCGCTCGCTCGCCGGCCTGCCGACGGTATTCGGCATAATGCGGCCCAATTCTTTGCAAGAAAATGTCAGTCGGAAGACTGCTCGTGTCGATCCAACTCTTCGATTTGGTCCAAGTTGTGGCGAGCCATTGGCGGATCCCCGGATCACGGATCTCCTTCAACCGGTCGGCCCGCAGACCAGCGGCCCACCGGATCTGAGTCGGAGCGCCGGTCAACGTTGCCCACCCGGCTTCGTCCTGGGGCGGCTCAGCGTGGGCTGCAATCGGTTTGGCCTGGGTCGACCCACCCGCGGCGTGCCGCTTTTTTGCCTGGTCGAATTGGCGACGGTATTCCTCCTCCCACTCTTCGCTGTCTTCATCGGGCACAAACCCGTTCTTGTCCCAAAAGGAGCGCGTCGTCGCCTCGATCGCCTCCTCTCGCACCGCCTTCAGATCCATTTACTGGGCCTCTGCTGGTCGTTCTCCGCTCCCGACGCTAGCATGATCGGGTAGTGGAGTCCCATGGCCGGGCTCAGAGCGCCGCGCCCCCGGAGCGGCGCTCACGGTACCACGACGATGCGCGGCGGGGGTCCGGGCCACCGCTGACCCGTCCGGGCATTTCCCCGCCGGCAGGGAAAAAACGCCTCCCAGCGCCTAAAAAGCACCCCCAAAAACCCCAAACCTTCCGCAAAGTCAGAGGCTTGAGAGGATATGACGGAGCTGGCCGGCAGCGGAATTTTGGAAGGCCGGCGGGAATGGGCAGCGGAATTCGGCACACGGCTTTACTTGTGTATTCAGCATAAAAATTTATCATAATTGATACTAACACACCAAGCTGCTATGTAGGTGCTGGCTCGGCCGGCGCAAGCGCTCGGGTGGTTATAGCCTCCGTGCGCGGGTAGGCGTCCCCCGGCCGACGCCGGTTGAGCTTTCGCGGCAATATTCCGGGACCGCGGACGGCCTGCCCGTCCGTGGGCCCGTCATCAATTGCCCACCTATCTCAGGCGGCGGTCCCACATCGTGAAGATCTTGCTCCAGGTCTCCTCGGCGGCGAGGGTGTCGTAGACCGCGCGCTCGGGGAAGCAGAAGCCGTGCTGCGTCCCCGGGAACACCTTGAGCTCGTGTTTGGCGTCGACCTTGTCGAGCGCCGCCTTCAGCTCGCCGGGGATGTGGGGCGGAACCGCGTGATCGGTCTCGGCGAAGGCGTAGTAGAGGTCGCCCTTGATCCGGTCGAGCAGCAGGTGCGGCGAATCCTCCTTGTCGGTGATGATGCCGACCCCGTAGAGCGAAGCTGCGGCGGCCATGCGGTGCGGGAAGAGAGCCGAGACGGTGGTGATGTACTGGCCGCTCATGCAGTGTCCGACGCAGCCGACCGGACCAGGCTTGACCAGGTCCTGGGCGTCGAAATAGGCGAGCAACGCGGCCGTGTCGTCGACGACCCTGGCGTTGGTCAAATGGTTCATCGCGGCGCGGATCACCGCCGACATCGCGTCGTCGCGGTGCAAAAGATCGAAATGGCAGGTGCCGAGCCGGTAGTACATATCCGGCAACAGGCAGAAATAGCCGTGCTTGGCGATGCGTCGCGTCATGTTGCGTAATTCCTCGCGCATGCCCGGCGCGTCCATATAAAAGATGATGCCGGGGAAACTGCCGGGTCCGTCCGGGCAGGCGGCAAAAGTCGGCATCCTGCCGCTCTTGGTGGTGATGACGACTTCTTTCTCGATCATCGGTCTCTCCCTCCAAGCTGATCCAAAATGATCGGCACCAGGGTTGCGCGATCACCGCGCGCTGTCATCCTTCTTTTCGCCGGCGTATCCGCTGGCGCCGCGCCCCTCCGGCGGTTTGCAGCCGCTTGCGTCTTCCTTAACTGACCTTTTCCAACCGTCTCCGCTGTTTTTGCTGTTTTTGCAGGAAATTATCTGCGACGGGCCGATGCTCCGCCGCAGGAATCCTCGACTACCGGTGGCCCGGCAAACGAAAGAACAGCGGGAGCGTAGCTGATGCCGGGCAAACCGCCCGCCCGTTGGCGAAAATGCAAAGGGTGGACGCCTCATGAATTGAAAGCCGCAAAGTCAATTTTGCTAAAATAGCATCGATACGACAATCTGTCAATCGGCAAGGAAGCCCATCACCGGCAGCGCCTTCTGCTGTGCGCGGAGGGCGGACGCCGCGGTGATCACGCCGCCCGGCAGCAGCAATTCCCGTCGGGTCACTCGATGACGTCGCCGGCGCGGGCGAGGATTCATAGCAGGATCTGGGATGGCAAGCGTCGCCCTTTGTCGCTCTCGGAGACAATTGCTGTTGACGGAACCGCCGCCTGAGGTGACGATGGTGACATCAAGCTGATCGTCACACGGGCCGCGTCGAAGGCTCTCGCCGGGATACCAAGGCGGGACCGCGAGGCGTTGCTCGACAAGGCGGAGGCTTTTGCCGCGGCACCATTTGCCGCGCATCCGGCGGCCTCGCCGCTGCGCGGGCAGCCGGACGTGATCCGCCTGCGGCAGGGTGATTGGCGCGGAATTTGCCGCGTCGACCGCACCGCAGATACTATCGTCCTCGAAACGGTCGCACACCGAAGAGAGGCATACCGATGAGCGAGAAGAGCGAGACCGTCACGCTCACCCGCGCCGAGTACGAGGCGCTGATCGAGCGCCTCGAGGAGGCCGAGGACCTCGCCACAGTTGCTGCGGCCGAGGCGCGCGAGGCAGCGCTCGGCAAGGAAAAAGTGCGCGCCGATTATCTGCCGATCGAGCTGGTGCGCCGCCTCAGCGCCGGCGAGCATCCGGTCCGCGTTTGGCGCGCCCATCGCGGCCTCGGCCGCGACGCACTCGCCGCCGCCGCCGGAATCGCCCCGAGCTATCTGACCGAGATCGAAACCCGCCGCAAGCCCGGCAGCTTCACGGCGCTCACTAAGCTCGCCGCGGCGTTGCACGTCTCGCTCGACGATCTCGCGGCCTGGCTCGAACCGCAGCAGGAATGACCGGCGGTTCACTCGACGACCTCGTCGGCCTGCGCCAGCAGCGGCACGGTAAAGCCGAGCGCCTTCGCGGTTTTGAGATTGATCACGAGCTCGAAATGGGTCGGCTGCTGCACCGGCAAATCAGCCGGCTTGATGCCGGCCAGAACTTTGCCGGCATAGACGGTCAGGCTGCTGCCATAGCTCATCAGCCCTTCGGCGTCGACAAACGTCCGCCACTCGTAGATGGCAGGAAGGCGGTAACGCTGCGCCAGGTCGACGATCCGCTCTCTTCGATTGCTAAAGAGCGGATCGCCGCCGACGAGCAATGCTCCGATATGGCGTTTTAGCCAGGCTGGCAAAGGCCGCTTCGATTTCCTGATCGTTCCGCGCCCGCGCCACATGGATATGTTGCGCGAGCGCACGAGCGCCGTTTTGGACATCGTCGATCTGGGTCTCGGCATTCGGGTTGCTGGGGGTTGATCAGCAGGCCCAAATTCGTGACGTCCGGCGCCAAATCGTGGAGCAGTTGCATTCGCTTCGTCTCAAGCTCGGTGCGGAGCATGCTGACCCCGGTGATATTCCCTCCCGGTCGGTTCAGGCTGGCGACCAAGCCCTGCCTGACGGGGTCGCCGCCGGTTATGAACACGATCGGAATCGTCGTCGTCGCCCGTTTTGCAGCCAATATCGAGGGGAGAGTTGGGGCGACGATCACCGCGACTTGCCGGCGAACCAGGTCGGCCGCCAGGGCAGGAAACGGTCGTAATGACCTTGCGCCCAGCGGTATTCGATCACCACGTTGTCGCCCTTGGTGTAGCCGGTTTCGCTCAGGCCCCGACGAAAGGCGGCCAAGTTCGCTGCGATCTCTGCCGGCGAGACAATGCCGAGGAAGCCGATCATCGGCATCGCCTTCTGCTGCGCGCGCAGGGCGTGCGGCGCCGCCATCGCACCGCCCACCAGCAGCATTAACTCGCGGCGGTTCATTCGATCACCTCGTCGGCGCGGCCTCCACCCCGACCCTTCCGCGCTCGCCGGGGAGGGAATGGAGGGGGCGACCCTGCGATGTGCTCATCCGATCACCTCGTCGGTGCGGGCGAGGCTCGACCCCGGACCGCCATCTCCCGATCTGAGGATCGAGAATTTGTCCATGGGTCAAAACCGCCTCGGCCATTGCCGCGATGCATGGATGACGGCCAGGATGCGGACTTGGTCTTCCACGACGCGGTACGCGACGATGTAAGGCGCGTTCGAGATGATCAGTTCTCTGGTGCCTTCCACCCGACCGGCTCGGCCGAGGCTGGGATGCCAGCCGAGTCGGTTAACGGCATCGCGGATCGCCGTTAGCGTGCGGATTGTCTTGTCCGATGAATTCGCGAACCGCTTCGAGATCGTTGAGCGCCGATGCACGCCAAACGATCTCCATACACGGTCAAGATTTCTTCGACTGCGGCCGCGGCAGCTCGCGGTCGGTGCCCCAGGATTGCATCCACTGCACGACGTCTTCGTGCGATACAGCGGGACCGCCGGCTTCGTCTTCAGCCAGTGCCGCCTTAATATGGGCGACTTGCCAAGCGTTGAGATTGAGGTATGTCTCGATCGCCTCGCTCGCCAGATGCGAGGTGCTGCGATTGGTGTCGCGCGCGAGAGCATCGAGCTTCTCCCTCACCTCGGGCTTCAGGCGAACGGTGACGACCGCACTCCTTGCCATCGCTGGTGCTCCGATTTGAACCAATCACAGTCTATCACATGGTCCGACGATACGGCGTGCCGGCGACGCAGAACGGCGAAGGCGTCCCGATGCGATTACCCCGCCGCCGCATTCGATGACCTCGTCGGGGCGTGTAGTCGGACGCACTACACTCAGCGTCCGCTGAAGACCGGGATGCGCTTCTCGGTCCAGGCCCGCACACCCTCGGCATGATCCGCCGAGGCGGTGCAACGAACGCGGATCGCGCCGAGCGCCTCGCGATCGAGTGCTCCGGCGGCGGTCTCGTTGATCGCTCGTTTCAGCCCGGCGACGGCAAGCGGCGCATTGGCCGCCAGCGTTGCCGCGAGCGCCTCGGCGCGCGGCATTAAATCATCCGGCGAGACGACCTCGTCGAGATAGCCGATGCGCACCAGTGCGGCCGCATCGATCGGCTGGGCGGTCAGAAACAGCCGCTTTGCCGCGGCGAGGCCGAGCCGGGTCACATAGCGCCGGATGCCGCTCGCATAGTAGACGATGCCGAGCCGGGCCGCCGGCATCACCAGGCGCATGCCTTCGATGCCGATGCGAAAATCGCACGCGAGCGCCAGATCGGTGGCGCCGCCGTAGACGCTGCCGTTGAGCGCGGCGATCGTCGGGACGCGCAAGGCCTCCAGCCGGTCGACCATATGCTCGAAGGCGTCGCGATCCTCGTCCGCCGCGTCTTTGCCGGCCAGGCGATCAGCGAGAGCGCCGATATGGTAGCCTGAGCTGAAGCTCTTTCCGGTCGCCGTCAGCACGAGAACCCGGACCGTCGGATCTGCGTCGATCCGACCGAAGGCCGCCGATAGGACGGCGAGATCGGCGGGCTCGAGCCGGTTGTGCTCGCGGGGACGGTTGAGCCGTACAATGGCGCAACCGTCTGCCACCGTCACGATCGGCGGACCGGATGGGCCGAGGAGGTTCGTGCGATCCGTCATCAGATCCTTCCTTGCATTGCTCTGCCACCCGGGCTTGGCTATGTGCAAACCTTAGCAGAGCAACGGCCGCGCACGAACCGTCGGAGGACTCATGGCCAAGTTGCTACCCATCGCCCTATTTCTTTGGGTCGTGTTCGCAGTTCCGGCCGCGGCGCAAAGTTCGAACGCGGCTGGCGCCAGCCTTGCGACCCCGTACGGTGCGGTGCAATTGCCTTCTGTCGCGGCGACATCCTCAAACGGCGCTTCCGCCGCCGCAACGGTGGGAGCGGGCTCCGGAGTGGGAGCGGCCTCGGCCCGAGCGAGCGGGTCCGCCGCGGTCGCATCATCGGGACAGTCGGGTTCCGGCGGGTCATCGGGGGCAAGCGCGCCGGCTAGCTCGGGCGCCGTCCCCGCTTGGCTGCTGTGCCCGCCACCGGGGGCTGCAGGAGGGGCGCCGTTTCTGACCGGAACCAATCTTTCCTGCGCGCCCTAGCCGCATTGTCCGGAAGGTGGGGCTCGCAGATCTCGCCCTCTATTAACGGCGGAACGGATGATCGAGGATCGCACGCTGTTCCGGGGTCAGCGCCTGATAGAGCGCCTGGACCGACGGCTTCGTGGATTGTAGCGCATCGAGACGCGTCGACAGGAACTGTTGCATGCGGTCCATCCGGTCGAGCAAGGTCGCTTCGGCGCGCGGCTTTAGTCCGGCGCACAGCTGGCGCTCCTTCTGCGCCTCGGCCTGCGCAGCACTCTGTACCTTGTCCCACAGCGGGCGCTGCTCGGGCGTAAGGTTGAGCTTCGCCTCGGCATAGGCGAGCATCGCCGCACGCCACGCCAGCCGCTCCGTGCACCTCTCTTGTGGGTCCCGGTGCATCATCATGTGATGCATCATGCCGTGCATCATCGGCCAACCATGCCGCCCCGCCTCGCCTCCGCCGTCTTCCGCGCCCCCGTGCCGCCCCATCGGCCCTGCCTGCGCATACTGGGTGTCGGGATCATCCGCGGACCGGGCGATGACCGGAATGGCGATTGCGGCGGTTGCGGCCAGGGTAATGGCGAGCAGCGTTGTTCTCACGGCGAGGCTCCGTCAATTCTTGGCTAATCCTTGAGCCGCCGAAGACGACGAAGTCTTCGACGTTGTCTCCGGGCATAGGATATGCAGCCGTACCGAAAATAATCCCCGCTCGATATACCTCGCTCAGAACTGCGCCGCCTCGGGGGCGGTCAGCGAAATGGTGCGCTTCAGGCGTCGAGCCGCGCCAGATACTGCGCGACGAAGTCGCAGCCGACCATCTCCTTGTAGGCCTCGATCAGCTTCTGGGTGACCGGACCCGGCACCCGGCCCGCGGCGAAATTTCGCCCGTTCAGGCTGCGTACGCCGCAGATGCACAGGCTCGTCGAGGTCAGGAAGCATTCGTCGGCCGTGTAGGCGTCGTAGAGGTCGAGGTCCTGCTCCGCGAACGGGATCTGCAGCTGGTGGGCGAGGTCGATGGTCGCCTGGCGGCTGATGCCGGGCAAAACATAGCGCTCCCTTGGCGTCGTCAGTCGACCGTCGGACACCAAAAAGATGTTGCTGCCCTGGCCCTCGGCAAGATTGCCGTTGACGTCGAGCAATACCGCCCACGCGTCCGGGTTCTGCGCCTTCACCTCGCGGTCAGCCAGCACGAGGTTCAGATACTGGTGCATCTTGGCGCGGGGCGACAGCGAGTTGGGGGGCGTGCGCCGCAATGACGGAGTGACGACATCAATGCCGTCGCGAAAGTGCCTGGCACGCTCGCGCAGCGGCAACGGCACGCAATCGACGATCACATTGGGGCCGTAATGGTGCCAATTGTCGCCGGGCACGCGACTGACCCCGCGGCTGATGCGCTGGGCGAGCCAATAATCCTCACCAGGGCCGAGCAGATGGCGATTGTGCTCAAGCACGTCCTCGCTGATCGCCGTCATCTCGGCGGGCGCCAACCCCGGGTCGATGTCGAGGTATTTGAGCGACCGGTAGAGCCGGGCGACATGCTCCTCGATACGGAAGGCCTTGCCGTTGAAGCTGCGGGTCATGTCGAAGACCGCATCGCCGCGCAAAAAGCCCTGGTCGCGGAACGGGATCACGACCTCGCTCTCGCCGACGATCCTGCCGTTGAACCAGGCGACCCGTTCGTTGCCGAGAGCCATCGCTCGCTCCTCGTCCTATTCGGCCGCCTGTGCCATCGGCGCGGCGTGAAAGTTCTTGGGCAACCCGGCCTTGGCGATGGCGCCGTGCTGGGCGACATCAGGCAATAGACTGTGGACGAGCTCGCGCACGGCAAGCAGCCGGTCGATATCGATCCCGGTAACGAACCCCATCGCCTCGAGCATGAAGGCGAGATCCTCTGTGACGATATTGCCGGTCGCACCCGGCGCGTAGGGGCAGCCGCCGAGCCCGCCCAAGGAGGCGTCGAAGGCGCGCGCGCCGGCGTTGAGTGCGGCCAGCACATTAGTGAGACCGAGCCCGCGGGTATCGTGGAAATGGCCGTGCACGCGTAATGGCGCCACCTCGGCGATGACCCGGCGGAAGACGCGCTCGACTGCGGCCGGCTGGCCATAGCCGACGGTGTCGGCAAGGATGATCGCATCGGCGCCGGCCTCGGCGACCTCGACCGCGATCCGACATACGCGGTCCTCGTCGACCGCGCCCTCGATCGTGCAGCCGAAAGCGGTGGCGAGCCCGCAGGCGACGCGCGGCCGCCGCTCGGCCGGCGCGGTATGGCACAACGCCACGACCCGGCTGAAATCCTCGATCAACTCGGCGGTGCTGCGGCGGACATTCGACCGATTGTGCCCTTCGCTGACCGACAGCACGAAATTCAGCTCGTGCACGCCGAGCGCCAAGCCGCGCTCGGCCCCTCTGAGGTTCGGGATCAGCGCCGACACGGTGAGCCCGGGCAGCGACAGCGCGTGGCGGACCACTGCTTCGGCATCGGCGAGCTGCGGCAAGAGCTTGGGCGGCACGAACGAGCTGACCTCGATCTCGCGCACCCCGGCGCTGTGCTCGGCGTCGAGCCAGGCGATCTTCTTTTCGGTCGGCAGGATCTCGGCGATGCTCTGCAGGCCGTCGCGCAGCCCGACTTCGCGGACATAAGCACGCTCGCTCATTCTCTCCTCCTGGCGGGATGGTCTCGAACGGAAGCTAGTCCTTGAGGGCAGCCGCGGCAATGGCACTGCTGTCCGGTTGAGCGAAATCGGTTGTTTGTAGCGGGTTTGACACAACCCACGATGCCCATGGCCGGGTCGGCCCGCCCCATCCACGTTCCGAGAGGAATCAGTTGGTGAAGCCGAGGCGGCGGAGTTCTTCCCTCGGGTCGAGCGGCATGCGCGGTGGGCCCGTCTGCCACATCAGCGCCACCTCTTTCGGGGGTTAGGCCGTAAGAGGCGTTCACGCTATCGGAAAGCTTGCGCTCGAGCGCGAGCAATTCCGCCGCCGCTTGTCGAGCGGGGCCAATCGTGTCGGCATGCTCCTGCTTCAGCCGCGCTATCTCTGCCGAAGAAAATTTGCGGCCTTTTCGGAAGAGCTGCCCGCACAGCCGTGACCAGCGCATCGGCGTCTTTAATCATGGATGTTCTCAAGTGCTCGAACCCCTTTCCGAACCCCGAACTCATGGCGTAGCCAGTCGTAAATGGCGGCCGCGGCTGTCTTAATCCTTGCTACGCCTTGCTGGAGGCGTACGAGATCCGGGGCTCGGTCGCTGATCTACGAGCGTTGTTGGGCGTCTATCGGGAACATCAAGAGCCTTTCTTACCGCGAATATAGCGAGCGGTTCGTCCTTCCCCGATCTTCTCAACTAGACCATCCTTAATAAGAATGCCAAGGGCTGAATAGGTAAGGAAATTCCTCTGCCCTCCGTCATGATCTGATCTCAAATTGAGATTATCGGCTATTTCGGCGTTTCCTAAGCCGATTGGATAATCTTCCAGATGATCTAAAATGGCTTCTTTGAGGAGAGCCAATCCCATTTCGGCCTTGTATTTTGCCGAGATAAAACTCCTAACCATGACTGCTTCCTTAGACTAAAGACAGTTGTAAATCCTGTTCGACTACCTGATCGATCAATTCAAGCATTTGTGGTTCCGTCAAACAGTCTAATAATTTCACGCCACCGATCGAATTGATACCGATCATTAGTCGCCTAAAAATCGATCGCTCGAAAAGTTTGCGCTCTCCCTGGTAAGACGAATGTAGTTTCCTCAAGATACTGCTGAAAACAACCGTGCTCTGGGATGCTGTTGGTCTTTCGATGATGTTCGCCCGCACGTCGGACCGATGTAGCAAGACCTCCAATGCCTCCTGGAGCGATAGATGGGTGACCCTTTGGCAAAGGTACGCCATCCACCAGAGCCGCGAAGCCGCATTATCTCTCTCGACTTGCCGCTTCTCTTTGGCGAAGAAATGCGCTCGAATGTGATCAACAGCAACGGTATCGTCGGCGGGGATCGGCCAACGTTGCCGGGCATAATTCAGCATCAACGTGTGGGTTAAATAAGCCCAGAACCGCTCGTCTCTGGCTTCGTAAGGAGAAAGATCCGGCAACGCCGCGTAACAAACGATGCAGTTATGTTCCTCAAATAGCTGATCACCACCATCAGGAGGACGAAGTTCAGCCAGCTTGGTGTCATGAATCTCGAACCCAATCTCGAAGAATTTCGAATAATCGACAAGCAACGGAGGAAAAGAGCCGGCCCGATAAAGTTCAAGATTATCGGGAACGGCTTCGCGCAATTCCTCCAAGGTCGCACGTCTCAGATACCGGGCCTTCATTCTTCGGACTCCCGGAAGACGTATGTGTCTAGAAGTCCCAGAGGATGCTTCAGCAATCTTTCTGCGATCAGGTATTCGTCAAGGCCCCCAATCGATAGGCCCAGGTTCAAACATTTTTGCCGAATGATTTCTGCCCAGCGTCGAGTCTCGTAAGTCGGATCGCTCAGATGTCTAACGCATTGCATCACAGCGGCAAAATATAGAGAGTTTAACAGAATGGCCTTATTTCGAGAATTGTTACGCGCTCCATCGATCTTAGCCTTCATTTGTGAACTGAGACCAATGCGCACCTGATCGTCGGAGCAATCCAAATGCCACTCTGCGCCACGCAAATGCTCCTTCACGACCAATTCAAAAATAGAAGTAATCGGCCTAAACAAATCCCGGTCGACGTAAACAGCGGTCGGCTCGTCGATGGCAAGCACCGCTCCCTTCTCGAACGAGAATGGTCCGTTGCCGAATTCGGGGTTGATCAGTGGGCACGTAAATTGAGAGATGGTTTTCTGGGCAATTATATAGGGGAATATTTGGACTTCACTGCGTAAGACCCCAACAGGAAATTGTTCAAATATCTTAGTTTTTTTACTCTGGATAACGTGTCTCCAATAGGTGTCTCGGCAGGAGAGCACAAGAACGAACTTGGCAATTCCCTTCTTTATCGTTTCGGTGATCTCGTCTACACTAAGTGCAAAATCCGCCTGTAGTTGGAAATTTGAACCGCCTTCGGGGTAGGCGAGATCAACGATGGCTTGAAATTCTCCGTCAAGATAGTCGTTCACGTCTGGTCGCAGGACCGGATAGGGAAATGCCCGCTGACTATCAAATTGCATCTGCGGTCACCCTCATCGCGCCGTCGAATTCCTTGGCAAGTTCGATCTCCAACGCACACCGTTGGCCGGCTGTAACGGAGACCCCGTCAACTCTGCCTTGCGTCGCTGTTCCCTGTGTGGATGACACAACCTGAAGCGCGTGATTAAGAATCCGCGCCTGAAATCCTGGACCACAAGCCTTATCTCACCGGAAAAATCGGCCGTGAATGCAATCATGCGCGTTTTACGAGAGAGTGGAACTGACCGGACATCCTGAAGCCTGATCCTGGCCGGCGTGTTTCTCGCACCGCCTCCACCAGACCCACTGCGCGTGCCATCGCCATCGCCCTCGTCTGGGCCACCGGTCCCGTCATCGCCCCCGCCGCCCGATCCGCCGCCGCCATGTTCTCCATCAGCTTCGGGTTCTTCGGCGTTGCCGTCGTCCTCACCAAACTCGTCGCCACCTTCGCCCACGCGCTCGTAGGCCACGGCTCGATCCTTCTTCCGTAGTGGACGCGCCCGGATGTTGACGCGGCCAAGCGGATTTTCCTCGGCTTCGCGTCCATCAGACCCCTCGTCGGCCTCGTCCCAGAAAAACTCCTTTAGCTCGTCCACGCTGCTGACTTCTGAAACCGGATCTTGGGCATATCGCCTCAGCATGTCCCTCGCCCAGATCGCTAGCTCTCGAAGCGCCACGCGACCGGCAGTTCGTTCCCGATTTGTGGGAAGCCGATCTGGCTCGAAGTCATCGTGCCTCGGTGGCTCCATATTTTTTAGAAGCCGGTTGCCCTTCGAATTAAGGCACTCCAAGACACCGACAAACTCCTTGAACTCGCCGAAACGCCGCAAGCGTTCGAGGTCCTGCGTTATCATCATGCCGTCCCGCAGGAACGCCACTCTTTTGGGGAGACCTTCCCTCACAAGTAGTCGAAGCTGGCAATATCCTAGATGAGCGTTCTGACAGTTTGCTACAATAACGTCGCTTCCTCCAGATATGGCTTCCAGATATAATTTCGCATTATCGAATTTTTCAGGTTCACCTTTCATATCAGTGGTTCCTGCACGAACCTCTGGATCTTCTAGAATGTCTTTTATGGTTTGTTTCGTCAGAATAAGAACGTCGTCTATATTTACTTCTAGCTTGCCCCCTATTATCGCCCCAAAAAAATTCTCGGCCATCGTAGCGGCCAGGCGATGCTGCCAACCCTTACTTGCATCAAAGCCTAGGACGCTGACCGTGGTGCCCTGCGCTTCTGGAAGGCCCTGCGTGTCGCCGGCTCGTAGAAGCCATTCTGGAATGGTAGTGTTGAATCCAACGACAGGGAGGCATTTATTCCTCACCCCCCAATAACCCACTCCCCTACAAGTCTGGTCGTTGTCATCCTTATGGGGCATAAGGATCGACTTTCCTTGTACATAATGCTGCCATTTCCTGCCGTCATCCCAAACCGTGGAAATAAACACAGTTCTCAACTCGGAAACAACGAATGGGGCATATTTACCAATTCCAAAGGTTCCAATAGAGTTCTCTCCAATCTTCTTACTCTGTCCCGACGCTTTCATCAATGCATAGTATGGAGTGCCGTTTTCACACGGCCCAGATACCCCGGTCGTGTTAAAATCTTCGATTTGTAGCACAGTTATTTTTGACTGATTAATCAGCTTTACCGCCCGCTCGAAGAAGATCTTTGCCTTCTCGCTTTCATCTTCGGACGCGGTTTTACCACGGTTAAGGGTGGCCCGAAGTTCGTCCACGTTGGGGATCGAATTGGTTGGTACAGTTCTCAATCGCGCTACGATCTTGGCAGGCGCTTGTCGCGTCGCGTCAATCACGTTCTGGGTCACCTCTCGGCCCAACGCTGCGTATGGTGCACCCGTGAAGTGCTCCATGCCGGCGTCGTTGAAGCCGTCGAATTGGTCCGAGAGATCGACGGGAAATTGGAAGCCTATCCGTTCAGCCATCTCCTGCCTCGTCCAAAATTTTCTTACGCACGCGATGGGCTAGTAACTCGGCTACGGGCACGGTTACCGCATTTCCGACCTGAACATATCGCCTTGCTCGGGGGACTGACTGGGGAAACCTAAAATCTCTCGGGAATCCCTGCAAGCGTAGGCATTCATGTTCAGTCAGCTTTCGAAGACCTCGCCGATCGACAACGAACGGCACATTGTGACCACCTAGCCCCATATTCGCGGTCAGCGTTGGACACGAGTCTGGCTCCCTGGTGCGGACCTCGTATTTCCGAAGTTGGTAAACACTTCGTTTGTTTCGCACCCGATTCGAAATCATTTTGAAGTAACGATTTTCTGGATCAAGATAATATTCGTCCGCTTGTTCGCCGTCAAAGTCGATATACCGATCAAGTCTCTTTTGTATAGAGTTCTTTATCGTAGGAAAACTGAATCGACCACTCTTGAAATGCGTTCGCACGAATGCAACCATATACAATCTGATTCGTTGCTGGGGTAAGTCGGTAACCTCGTAGGCATTCAATTCACAGCAATTCATCTCTCTAAACCAATACCCTGCTCTCTGTATTTGCCTCTGTAACTCTAGAAACCAAATACCACCTTCACCATATTTTAAATATGGTGAATTTTCTAGCACTATGGCCTTTGGTTTCCGATCCTTAAATTCCTTGATCAGTCGGAATATCTCAAAAACCAGCTTGCCACGAGGATCGTTAAATCCTTTACGCTCTCCCGCTTGGGAAAAGCTTTGACATGGAAAACCAGCATGTAGAACATCGACTGGCTCTAGATCATGCCTCCTAACTGAAACCTCCTGTATATCATCTGAGATAAGTCGGCCATGACGTATATTTTCTTTATAGGTCTCGTTTGTATAAAAATCATTATCTATCGCCCACTCTGTAGGGATTTCGGCTCCATCGAAGCCAAGGCAAAATCCGCCAATTCCGGCGAATAACGCTCCTGCTTTCACTGGTTTTTGGACCGGGAAATTCTGTTATTGAGTCCGATCGTTGCGCATTTCGCCGCAAGATGAGATCTCATGGTCGCTGGACGCGGATAGCCGCATCGGCGCATCGGGAGGGATGACATTTAAAGTGTGATCCGCTCGGCGCGAGGGGGCTGATCATGGGCCTCAGATTGCCTGTAGGTTGCGAAAGTCCGGGATGAGCAACAATCCTAGCAGCCAGTCGGCGGGTCGGCAACGGCGCACCCCCCTCAACCGGTCGGAAATGATGGCTCGCATCAGAGGACGAGATACCGTGCCGGAAAAACGGGTGGGCCTTGCGCTTCGTGAACTGGGACTGGCCTACAGAAAGCACGTGACCGCCTTGCCGGGCACGCCAGACTTTGCAAATCGGCGTCGGCGGTGGGTAGTTTTTGTGCATGGTTGTTTTTGGCACAGACACGACGGTTGCAAACGCGCAACAACCCCAAAATCATCACCGGACTACTGGATTCCGAAGCTCCTGAGAAATCAGCGGCGAGATAATGACAATCAAAGTCGTTTACGAGCGCTGGGGTATTCAATTGTTGTTATTTGGGAATGTCAAACCAAGGACATAAATCACCTAAAAAATACTTTGATTCTCCTGAAAGCTTAAGCGATCAACAGGGACTCAGAAAGGCTCGGCAGAAGGAGGTAGTTCAGACCTCACACCGGGATATTCGAAGGGATTTTTTCGAATAGACAGAAATTTCGGGTTGATTTCTTCGAAATTGGCTCGTATGAAGAAAGCCGCCCCGGGTTGGAGCCGGGGCGGCTTTCGGAAACCGCGATAGAATGGAGTCCATCGCAATGTCTAATCTAATCCCCGCCCTGGCGGACATCAACATTCCCCCGCACGTCAAGATCCAGATCACCGACAGCTTCGAGTCCCTGATGTCGGAGATCGGTCGCCGGACCATGATGGGCTATGCGGGAAAGTCCTTCTTCGGCAGCGCCTTCCTACAGGGATCGCGCTTGCAGTTCACGACGGCAATGCCGATCCAGAAAATGATCGAAGTCAGCAAGACCGACCGGTCAAGGAAGAAGGATACGGTTCTCGAAGTCACCGAGCACTCGAATCGTCCGCAAGAGCCGACCCACGGCAAGCATCTTCGGAACTATCTTCTTAGCACGGCGTGCATCGGCGACAAGTTCATCCTTCCCTCGTTTACGTTTAATTATGGGGTAGCATTGGACAACGATGCACCCGATGCGACGCTGATCCTCTTTGCGAATACCGACGACGGGACGAATGCGTGGCCGGGCATTCTCCTATTACCGCAGGGCGCGAAGTTAGACACGACGGATGGAGCACATCGCCGGTCGCAAATCGACGACATCCTTACAGGCGGCAAGGCGAGCGACGATGCGAAGGACGCACTCAAGCGCAATGCGGTCGATGTGAAAATCGTCTTCGAAAGCAGCCGGTCGGACAGCCACCAGGACTTCGCCGACTGCGGTAAGGCAAAGGCTATCCCGAAGTCGCTCGTCACGACCTTCGATGTGCGCGACCAGCGTAACCAGCGGAGCCGTGAGTTGGTCAAGAACAGCCCGTTCCTCGCTGCGTATGTCGATGCGACTGCCTCGAACGTGAACCTGTCCTCCAAGTCGCGGATGATCTGGTCGATGAGCGCCGTTCGGATGTTTGTCGCCCATGTCGTAGATCATCACCCCGACACGACCTTGACCGAGGCTCAGAAGACCGAAGGGGCCGAGGATTTCTTCGCGGCCCTTGTTCGGCACCTTCCGCAGTTGAAAGCGCTCGACAAGGCGCGGGGGGAACGCAATCCCACGGTCACGACCGGTTCGTTGCGGGATCTGAAGGGCGGAGATGTCTCATTGCGCGGCGTCGGCATGGCGATCTTCGCACGGGCCTTCCTGCGCTGCAAAGAGGAGGACATCGACTATGACGTGATAGCTGCCAAGCTGGCGACGATCGATTGGCACCTGCTGGCGTGCGAGCGCGGCGACTTGCCTGTTGGCCCTACCTTCGCCAGCGAACTTCAGAAGAATGCGCAGCCGATTTGGGCACACCTCCTCGTCATCGGCGAGAACCGCTATCGAGTTAGTTCGTCATCGACCGACGCCGATGACGCGTGGAGCAAGAATTCTCAACAGGCTGTTCGACGAAAATCGCTTCGCAGCGTGATATTCCCCAACCAAAATGGGGCGGGCGCGTTTCTCGCGCCCGCTTTTTTTTGCCAGTTTGTGTGCAGGAGTCGTCAATTTCGTGCAGGATGCCTTTTTCGCGCAAAGCCCCGCTTTGCCGAGAGGTTTGCTGCACCAGCATGCCGGCCCAGCCGAGCGCTTCGAGGAGCGGCCAGATCAGGTCCTTTTCGGTCTCCGCCTCGGTCGGGGTCTTAAGTTTGCTAAAGCTGGCAAACGGCACGTCGAGCCGGTTTCGCAAATTGGCCAGGATGGTGTCGTCGAGCTCTTTCCAGGCGGGCTCGTCCGTTATGCCTTCGATCAGGAAATCACGCGTGAAGAGACCGCCGTTCAGCAATGTGCTGCTCCTCGTCGAGTCGCCGCTCAGGACAACGGCTGTTACATAACATCAGTACGCAACGCTGCGCATCGCGTTAGACGAGATCGACACTCGCACAACGGCGGAAGGCGGTCGCGGTGGCATGACACCCGGCCTTGTCACGTCGGCGCTTCACCCTATATGGCACAACTCAGCAATTCTCAAATTCCGAATTGATAACATGGCGATGAAATCGCGCATTTTACACCCACCAGCGGCTGGAAGAATCAAATGTTGTGGAAACTTCCGTTTGTTTCCGGGCGTCCTTCGCGTCGTCAAATTGTCCCTGCCAAGGCGTCAAGGCGGTGTCCGGCTTTACTTGCAGGCCTTTGAAATATAATGGATAACGGTGCCGCCGATGCGAGTTTCTCCCTGCATTTCCCCGTGCGGCAGGGGAATTGCCCGCGGGTCGCAGGCGTCTCAGACGACGTGCTCGGGGGTCAGGACGCAGACATCGTCGGTGTCAGCGAGCTCGATCTGGATCGTCGCGTGGTGAATGCCGAAGCGATGGTTAAGCTGCTGCGCGATGCCGTTGAGCATCGCGTCGCCGGGATGGCCCTCCGGCATCACCAGATGACAGGTCAGCGCCGTCTCGGTCGTGCTCATGCCCCAGATGTGCAAATCGTGCAGTCCGGTGACGCCCGGTGTGTCCAGCAGATGCGCGCGTACCGCCGCGGCGTCGACGCCCTCCGGCACCGCGTCGAGGGCGAGACCGATCGTGCTCTTGATCAAGCCCCAAGTGCCGATGACGATCACGGCCGAGACGACGAGGCTCACCGCCGGATCGAGCCACAGCCAGCCGGTTAATGCGATCGCAATTCCCGCCGCGACGACGCTGGCGGTAACCAGCGTGTCGGCGGCCATGTGCAGGAACGCACTCTTGAGGTTGAGGTCGCGCCGGCTGCCGGAGGCGAAGAGCAGAGCGGTCAGACCGTTGACGAGAATGCCGGCGGCGGCCACCCAGATGACGACTATGCTGGCGACCGGCACGGGACGGCTGATCCGCTCCAGCGCCTCCCAGGCGATCCCCCCGGTCACCACCAAGAGGATGATCGCATTGGCGAGCGCGGCAAGAATCGAGCTGGAGCGCAGCCCATAGGTGAAGCGGCCGCTCGGGCGACGGCGGCTCAGCACCGCGGCACCCCAGGACAGCGAGAGGCTGAGAACGTCACTCAGATTGTGGCCGGCGTCGGCGAGGAGCGCCAGCGACCCGGAGAATATCCCGCCGATCGCCTCGCCGACCACGTAGACGAGGTTGAGGGCGATCCCGATGGCGAAGGCGCGGCCGTAATCCGCATGGACATGGTCGTGAAGACTGTGCGCATGGCCTTGGCGATCCTGCTCCATTCGAGAGCGCCTCGCTTATTATCCGGCTTACCCAGGCCGATTGCCGCAGAGAGCGGCGGCGATGTTCTCCGCGCGCGGATGGCCGGTCGAGAGCAAGGCATCGAGCGCTGTCTCGTGCAGCTGAGGCTCCGCTCGGGCGACACGTCCGAGCATGATGACGCACTCCTCGTCGGCGATCGGCGCAATCGCATCGACGAGCTCCACGGTCGGTTCCTCTCGCAGATAGCGGACGAGGAGTGCGCGAACCTCGCTCCGGCCCATGCGCCCGAGTGCGCAAGCCGCCGCCTTGCGGACCTCCGCATGCAAGTCATCGAGAAGATCGCGCAACAGGGGAACCGCTTGGGGCCACGCGCGAGTACTTCGGCAGGCATCCGCCCGAACCTGCGGATCGTCATGCCGCAGCAGCTCGGCTACCGTGCCGACAGGGAATTTGGCCCCAACCCGCGCGGCAGCCGCCACGGCCTGCCGCAAACATGGCCCTTGGACGATCCCTTTGGCGACCAGCCGAACGAGAGTTTGCGCCGCATCGGAGCCACCAATCATGACGAGCGCATCGAGGGCGGCCGCCTGCTCGGGCACGATGCGATTAGCGCCAAAACCGGCAAAGCGCCGGCAGAGCGCCTCGAGAACCGGGACCGCGGCAGCCAATCTGCGCCGTCCTGCTTCGGCGACCAACGCGACGCTGTCGCGGATACCGGCATTAGGTATCGCCGCGAGCACGCTGTCGTCATCAACGGTGTCGCACGCGATGACCGGCTCGGTGGTGCGGCCCGGAACATCCCCCTGCGCCGGGCCGGTGCTCACGCCGAAAAGATCGAGTTGCTCGCCAGCCGCCATTTGCCAATAGAATTATCAGAAGTCTCGGTTCTCGAAAACTAAAGGCCCCTGTGGCTGGTCCATAGTGCATCGCCCGACGGGCGTGATTTCGGAGGCAGGTCCATGGCGCGAATCGCGGTCGGCGGGTTCCAGCACGAGACCAATACCTTTGCCCCGCTCAAAGCGAGTTGGGCGGATTTCGAGCGCGCCGACGCCTGGCCGCCGTTTGTGTGCGGGCCGGAGCTGATCGACGCGGTCGAAGGGTTCAACATCCCGATCGCCGGCGCCGTGCTGGCATTGCAGGCACTGGGGCACGAGCTGGTGCCGTTATGTTGGTGCTCCGCACCACCCTCCTCCTATGTCGAGCATGAAGCCTACGGGAAAGTGGCGGGCTTGATCGTCGAGGATCTGCAGGCGCGAGGGCCGGTCGACGCGGTCTATCTCGACCTGCATGGCGCCATGGTGGCCGAGCATCACGAGGACGGCGAGGGCGAGCTGATGCGGCGGGTGCGCGCGGTGATCGGCGACGGCATCCCGCTCGTCACGAGCCTCGATTATCATACCAACATGACGCCGGAGATGGTGCGCCACGCGACCGCTATGGTCGGTTATCGCACCTACCCGCATATCGACATGGCCGAAACCGGCGGCCGTGCGGCGCGGCTCCTCGACCGCCTGCTGAAGGACCGCCGGCCGCTCCACAAGGCCTATCGGCAACTCGACTTCCTGATCCCGCTGGTCTGGCAGTGCACGTTGATGGAGCCGGCCAAGGGCATCTTCGAGCTGATCGCCGAGATCGAGCGCGGCAGCGACAAATCGGGCGGTCCAACCGGCTCGCACAATCAGGAGATCGTCAGCATCACCCACACGCCCGGGTTCCCGCCGGCCGACATCGCGCAATGCGGCCCCGCCCTCGTCGTCTATGGCCATGACAGGGAGGCCGCCGAGGCCGCCGCGGACCGCCTCGCCGGTTTCATCAAGGAACAGGAGCCGGCCTTCGCCGGTCGGCTGTACACCCCCGACGAGGCGGTCGCGGAAGCGATGCGCATGGCCCGCTCGGCGACGAGGCCGATCGTTCTCGCCGATATTCAGGACAACCCTGGCGCCGGCGGTACCTCCGACACCGTCGGATTGCTGCGCGCGCTAATCGCCCATCAAGCGCGCGGCGCGGTGATCGGCATGATCGTCGATCCGGAGGCGGCTGAGGCGGCGACCGCCGCCGGCGAAGGGGCGATGCTGGAGCGCGGCATCGGCGCTGCGGTAGGGTTTGCCGGCGAGACGCCGGTCGAAGCGGCGTGGCGGGTGCTGCGGCTCGCCAGCGGCATCTTCACCGGGTCGGGCCCGATGTATGGCGGCGCGAAGTTCCGCATCGGGCCGATGGCGCTTGTGACCGACGAGGAGAGCGGTGTGTCGGCGGTGCTCGCCTGCCGCCGCATCCAGGCGGTCGACCAGGAGATGTTCCGCCATGTCGGCATCGAGCCGTCCGAGGTGCCGATCCTGGCGCTCAAATCGACGGTTCACTTCCGCGCGCACTTCCAGCCGATCGCCCACTGCGTGCTCTGCGTGCAATCCCCCGGTGCCCACGTCACCGACCCCGCGGAACTCCCGTACCGCAACCTGCGCAAGGGCGTCCGCCTGCGCCCGCAAGGGCCTGTTCATCGTTGAAGCAAATGACCCGATGGTGACCGAGGACCTCCGGAGACCAAGGCCCGCCAACGTTGTTCAATGTTGATGACTGACGAGACCCGCCGGTCTGCCGCCATCCCCGAACGAGCGGCCGGTGCGTTACCGGAAATCCCGGTGCTCAACGTCGGGCCGGACTGGCCGTTCGAGCTGCTCGACCGCGAAGCCGAGCGCACACACGCCCTCCTGAAGGAATGCAGCGGCCGCATTCCAAAGCTCGCGGTAAGGTTGGCCGATGCGATTTCGCGCCGCTGGCTCGAACGATGGCACGAGACTTATCTCGACGAAATCGACCGCATTGCAGCGCGCATTGCCCGGCCCGGCGCCTATTTTCTCAATGTCAGCTACGAGTGGGGGTGCACCACATCGGTCGGGCCTTCGCCGGACCTTCGCTCGGCGCGTCTGATGCGCACCCTGGATTGGCCGGATCGCGGGCTCGGCCGCTACCTTGTGGCGGTCCGCGTCGAGAACGCTAAAGGGCCTTGGCTGACGCTGACATGGCCCGGATATACCGGCGTCTTGCAGGCCGTCGCGCCGGGCAGGTTCGCTGCGGCGCTGAACCAGGCGCCGATGGAGCAGCCGACGGGCATCTACTTGACCGATTGGCTCCTCAATCGCTTCGGGGTATGGCGGCGGCCGCATCTGACGCCCGCATTTCTGTTGCGGGAGGTTTTGGAGAAAGCCCGCGATTTTCGGGAAGCCAAATCGATGCTGTCGAACACCCCGGTGGCGCTGCCGACGATTTACACCTTGGCTGGCATCCAGCCTGACGAGGCGTGTGTCATCGAACGGCTGCCGGAGAGTGCGCACATGGTCGACGGACCCGGCGGTGCGGCAAATGCCTGGCAGACGCCGGGCTGGGCGGGACGCGCCCGCGGCAAGGACAACGCAAAGCGGCTGGACCTGATGAGATCCGCCGCACGCACGCTCGATGGCGAATTCGCCTGGCTCCAGCCGCCAATACTCAACCACAGAACGCGGCTGGCGCTGGTTGCGGACGCTTCCAGCGGATCTCTCGTGGCTCGCGGCTATGAAGACGGAAAAGCCGCTACGGCGATCTTGAACATAACGGCTTAGCTCAACGGACATCGTCGGGCGGCAATCGCTTCCCGCAGACCTGCGCAAAGGCCTCCGTCTGCGCTACCACGAACAGGCTCAGCATTGATGCGGCAAGTCGGCAATTTTTGGGTGATTCGGCGTCTGCATCGCCGTCGCGATGCTCCTGCCGACACGCAATACGCCTGCTCTCGCGCTCTACGATACCATGGGATTAAGAACAAAACTCTTCCGCTACCAATTTCGCCGTGAAATGCCCCTGAGAGCCGGGCTATGTCAAATATGTGTAATTTCTCGACGGAGCAAGCGTGAGCGCACGCCTGCTGCTATATTAAGGGATCGGAACAACATCGAGCGTCGACATGCACGCTGTGGATATCTGCGTAAGACCCGGGACTCTTTCACAAGAAATGTCTGAAATGCGGACTTGGCTGGACGAGCATCGTTTCGAACCATCGAGCTTTTCTTGCCACCATCAGCCTTTGGGTGTGCTTGTTTCAGTCGGGTTCAGGGTAGCGCACGAGGCGGATGCGTTCGCCAGGCGCTTTGCGGATGGAGCCGGCCGGCCGGCTAACGCTTACGTTGAGGGAGGCCCGGCACCCAAGGTGCTGGAAAGCTTTCCATAAAGCTAGGCCGAACGCCGCGGAGATCGATTAAGAACGCCCCGGATCGCGGAAGCGATCCGGGGCGTTTTCTTACACCCGGCTAGCCGGGTCGAGCTTAGACGACTTCGTCCTTGTGCAGAGCGTCCACATCCGCGGTGCTCAATCCGAGCCAATCGCCGAGCGCTTCGGCAGTATGTTCGCCGAGCAAGGGCGCCGGCTTGATCGGAGCCACAGCGCCGTCAAACCGCACGGGCCAGGTTGTCATTGGCATCTTCCAGTCGCCGTGCTGCATCGTCTGCAGAATTCCGCGCTCATAGAAGCTTGGCTCGTTGGTCAGCTCCATTGAATCGAATACCGCGCCGGCGGGCACCCCCGCGCCACTGATCAGCGCCATCGCCTCTTCCTTGGTGTGCTGGCGGGTCCACTGCGCGATGATCTCATTGACCTCGGCCTCGCGCTCGACCCGCGCCGAGGCCTTATCATACCGCGGATCGCCGATCAGCTCCTCGCGACCGATCAGTTTTAAGAGGCGCGGCCAATGCTCGGGATTGGCGCGGCTGGTCAACAGGTAGACGTAGTCGTTGGGCCCGCCGGGCTTGCACGGAAAGATCCCCGACGGCGCGTTGCCGCCGGCCGGCCGGCGTGGCGCCGCTTGGCCGCTCTGGGCCTGTCGGATGAACATGCCGCGGCTGTAGTGCATGACCGAATCCTGCATCGCCGCTTGCAGCCGCCGTCCCTTGCCGGTCGAGTTGCGCTGGTAGAGTGCGCTGACGATGCTGAACGCCAGCAGCATGCCGGTCCCGGTGTCGCCGATTGTCGGTCCGGGCTTGATCGGCCGGCCGCCGGGTTCTCCGGTGATGCTCATGGCACCGCCGACAGCCTGGGCGATCGGATCGAAGCACAAGCCTTTTTCGTAAGGGCTGCCCTCGCCGAAGCCTTTGACTTGGGCATAGACGATGCGCGGGTTGATGGCACTGACCACGTCATAGCCGAGACCGAGGCGCTCGACGACGCCGGGCCCGAAATTCTCGGTGAACACATCGGCATGCTTGGCCATTTCTTTGACCAGCGCCAAGCCGCGTTCCGATTTGAGGTTGACGGTGATCGATCGTTTGTTGGCGCTGTAGATCATGAAGTAATAAGGGTCCGCAACGCCGCGTCGGCCGGCCTCTCCGCCAGGGGGCTCCACTTTGACGACGTCGGCACCCATCCAGGCGAGCGCTTCGGTACAGGTCGTTCCGGCTTCGAATTGGGTCAGATCGAGAACCTTGATGCCGGCGAGACAATTCGGCGGCGCGATGTTTTGATTCATCCTTGCTACTCCTTCCGCAGCAACTTCAGTTCAACCCTTCCTGCTGCATCACCCGGTGCGTCGTAGAGTTTCATAAAAATCTCCTCGCATGGACGGAACGGATGGCCTCAGATGATGCCCTCGGAGCGCAACGCATCGACCTCCGCCGTGCCGATCCCGAGCCAGTTCCCGAGGACTTCGGCGTTGTGCTGACCCAACAGCGGCGACGGCTTGACCCGCGGTGGAGCGCCGTCAAAGCGCACCGGCCAGGCCGGCATCTTGTAGGTGCCGGTCGTCGGGTGCTCGACGGTCTGCATGATGCCGCGCTCGGCGAGCGATGGATCGTTCAGCAGCTCGAGCGTGTCAAAGACGGCGCCCGCCGGCACGCCGGCCTCGCCGACGATCTTCATTGCCTCTTCCTTGGTGTGCTCGCGGGTCCAGGCGGCGATGATCTCATCGACCTCGGCGGCACGCTCGCCGCGTGCCGGCCCGGTGTCGTAGCGCGGATCGCCGATCAGATCCTCGCGGCCGATCACCTTCAGCAGACGGGTCCAGTGCTCGGGATTGGCGCGGCTCGTAAAGATGTAGACGTAGTCGTTCGGTCCACCGGGCTTGCATGGGTACAACGCCGAGGGTGCCAGCAAGGCGCTCGACCGACTGCTGCCCCCGCGAAGCTGGGCCCGGCCGCTCAGCTGGGTACGCGAGAACGGCACGCGCATATAGTGAACCATCGCGTCCTGCATTGCCACTTGCAGCCGCCGGCCCTTGCCGGTGCGGTCGCGCTGGCGCAGGGCGGCGAGAATACTGATCGCCATCAGCATGCCGGTGCCGGTATCGCCAAACGAGGGGCCTGGCTTGACCGGCGGACGGTCGGCATCGCCGGTGACGCTGATCGGGCCGCCCGCGGCTTGGGCGATCATGTCGAAGGCCAGGTTCTTCTCGTACGGGCTGCCGGTGCCGAACCCTTTGACCTGACAATAGATGATGCCCGGGTTCAATTCCTTGACGGCATCGTAGCCGAGCCCCAGCCGTTCGATCGTGCCGGGCGCCATGTTCTCGATCGTAACGTCGGCCTTTTTCAGCAGGCTCTTGACGATCTCCAGCCCGCGCGGCGCTTTGAGATTGAGAGTGATCGATTTCTTGTTGGCATTGAACTGGTGAAAATACCAGGGATCGGTGTCGGGATGGCCCGGCCGCTGCCGCCTGCCGGGATCGCCGGTCTTCGGGTTCTCGATCTTGACGACCTCGGCGCCGAGCCAAGCGAGCGCCTCGGTGCAGGACGGCCCCGCCTCGAATTGCGTAAAGTCCACGACCCGGACGCCTTCAAGGCAATCCAGCTCGACGCCAGTTCCATCCATCGCCTAATTCCTCCCTAAAAGATGCCCCACTATACCTCGGGTAACGCGGTCAAGGAAACCGTCGAGGGTCCCGGTACTGACTTACCTTTGGATTCGTCATTCGATCACCTCGGTGGCGCGGGCGAGGATCGATGGCGGCACGGTGAGGTCCAGCGCCCTGGCGGTGTTGAGGTTGACGATCAGCTCGAATGTCGTGGGCTGTTGCACCGGCAGATCGGCTGGCTTCGCGCCCTTGAGGATCCTGCCGGCGTAAATGCCGGCCTGGCGCCAGACAGGAATATTGTCAATTCCATAGCTGATCAAGCCGCCCGCCGCCACGAAATCGCTCCACATATAGATCGTTGGAACGGCATAGCGGGCCGCCAGCTGCACGAGCTGCTCGCGCCGGTTGGCGAAGAACGCATCGCCGCCCACGAATAGCGCGCCGGCATGCAGTTCGACGAGGGAGGCGAAAGCGGCGTCGATCTCGGCTTTGGTGCCGGCCTTCAGGACAGGGAGCTGCACTCCCTTCACGCGCGCCGCTTCCTGCACGTCTCGAATGATGCGCTCGGTGTTCGGATTGTTCGGATTCACGAGTAGGGCGATCACCCTAGCCTGAGGTGCCAGCTCGGACAGCAGCTCCAGCCGCTTGGGATGCAGCTCGAGGAAGAGGTTGCCGAAGCCGGTGAGGTTGCCGCCGGGCCGGGCGAGACTCGCGACCAGACCTTCCCCGACCGGATCGCCGACGCCCATGAAGACGATCGGAATCGTCGAGGTTGCGCTTTTCGCCGCCCGTGCCGAAACCCCGCTGATGGCCCCGATCACGTCAACCCTTCGGTCGACGAGGTCGGCGGCCAATCCAGGCAGCCGATCTAAGTGACCCTCCGCCCAGCGATATTCGATCGCCAGGTTTTGTCCCTCGACATAGCCCGTTTCGCTCAGTCCCTGACGGAACGCGTCCAAAGTCCGCGAAGCCGCGTCGTCGAGAAAGGTCGGATGGAAGTAGCCGACCACCGGCATCGCCTTCTCCTGAGCGCGCAGGAGACGCGGCCACGCTGCCGTCGCACCGCCCAGGAAAAGCAACACCTCGCGGCGTCTCATTCCAGCACCTCGCTTATCCGCCCTGACATTCATGCAAGCTGTCGCGGTCGAGAGGTAAAGCGCCGATGGACCAGCCCTTTTCCGTGCGCGCGAATCCGAGCCCGAGCGGCCTGTTGCCCTGGGCAGAGAATGCGCCGGTCGCTCGCGGCCATCAACCGCGCCACAGGGCGGCCGTTTCGAGTGATGATGTACTCCGCTCGCGCCTCGACATCGCGAACGCATTGAGCGAACGCCCGGTTCGCCTCGCGGAGGGTGATCGTCTTGCTCATGTCGTTAGGTTGCTAAACAAACACCCGGATGTCATTGCGAGCGAAGCGCGGCAATCTCGTGGCCGCGTGATCAGCCGGGTCGAGATTGCTTCGCTATGCTCGCAATGACGATAAATCCAGAGATCGCGAACTTCGCGACCAGGAGACTAGCCCGGCGGGTCGCGCTCGAGCACTTCCTCGATACGTTTGGGGTCGACGCGGATCTCGACCCCGGCGCGCTCCTGCTGGATGATCATCGGCGAGCGCGAGTCGCGGTCACCCCAGCCGCGGTTGAGCGCCTCCGAAAGCTCGGCGAGCGCCATATTGGCGATGCGCATCGGCACGTTGAAATCGCGGCCGAGCTGGGTGGCGAGGGTCATGTCCTTGTGGGCGAGACGCAGCGCGAAGGCGGCGGGCTCGTATTTGCCGGGCAGGAACTGATCGACCAGCCCGTCGAAGGTGCGTCGTCGCCCCCCGGCGCCGTCACGTACGGCCTCCCATAGGGCCAGCGGCTCGACCCCGGCCTTGACCCCGACCGAGAACATTTCGGCGAGTGCGGTCTGGATGCAATACCCCGCACCATTGTGTACCAGTTTGGCGACAGATCCGGCGCCGATCGGACCGACGTAGCGCGCCTTGTCGCCCATTGCGTCGAGCACGCTCTTGTAGCGGTTGAAGATCTGCTCGTCGCCGCCGACCCACAATGCGAGCTTGCCGGTTCGCGCCCCGCGCGGGCCGCCGCTGACCGGCGAGTCGAGCATGTAGACGTCTTTCTCGGCGAAGGCGGCATTGATCTTGCGCACCATCGTCGGCGAGTTGGTCGACAGGTCGAAATAGGCCTTGCCGCGGCTCATGCCGGAGAGCAGGCCGTTCTCGCCGAGCGCCACCGCCTCGACCTCGGGCGGCCCCGGCAGCGAGGTGAACACCACCTCGGCTGCCTCGGCGACGGCACGCGGCGTGTCCGTCCGGACGGCACCGGCGGTGAGATAGGGTTCGGCCGCGACACGACGCAGATCGTGCACGACCAGCTCGTGCCCCGCCTTCTGCAGGTTCGCAGCCATCCCGGAACCCATCATGCCCAACCCGATGAACCCGATCTTCATCTCGCCCTCCAACCTGTTACGTCATCGCCGCGAAAGCGGGGGCGACGATTGGAGAGGGCTGCCGATTTGATTACAGCCTCTTCCGCGGGGATGACGGATATTCCGGTGATAACGTGCTTTTACGAGAACCATGTTTCTGATCGCCCTTCAGAACACCCGCGGCTATTTCTTCTCGAATACCTCCTTCGCCACGAGCGCCGCAGTCATCGCCGCCGGCCAGCCGGCGTAGAAAGCGAGGTGAGTGATGACCTCGCCGAGCTCGTTCTTGGTGATGCCATTGTCGAGCGCCCGCTGCAGATGGCCGACCAGCTGCTTTTCGCGGCCGAGCGCGATCAAGGTGGCGCAAACGATCAGGCTGCGGTCGCGCTTGGAGAGGCCGGGACGTTCCCAGACTTCGCCGAAAAGCACCCGTTCGCTGAGATCGATCAAGCCCGGCACGATGTCGCGGACCTGTTCGCGAGCCGCCGATGGTTGCGATCGAGCCATGGTTTTCCTCCTCTTTTTGGTCCAGCGGTTGCTATCCGCCGTGACCGTAGCACGTGGCCGCTGCAAAGGGCGAGCAAGGAATCCGCCGCCGCATTTCCCAATCCTGTAAAGCACTGTCTGGAGGAGCATCCCGCAGCAGATTGGCCGCTTTCGTCATTTCGTCGGTGCGTGGCCCGCAGGGCGTGTACCCCGAAGGGTGGATTGGCGGTGGTAGCGGGACCAGAGACAAGGGAACGCCGATGACACCAGGACAGGAGGGCAAGCGTCGCCGCAAGCGCGGGAGCGCGCAGCTTCCGCCACCGGTTACTGTTCGTCGACTACATGGCGAAGACGTTTTGACACCCCTGCAATCAAATCATCGAGAGTCTCGGGGCCGCTGCCGTCGGCGGCGGCTAACTCGACGGCAAGATCGCGATGGCTTCAATGTCGGGCCGCGGATTAGGGCTCCATCCGCCTCACGGTTGAGCGCATCTCCGGGCTGGATTGCCAGGTCAACAGCAGCATCAATCTCTGCTTGAGGCTGATCCCGTCGAGCAAATAGTGTATCCAAGGCCCCGCGGCCGTAGGGCGAATATGCCGTCTATGCTGATGCAGGTAGGATGTGCCGCCCTCTGGTTAGGGAGACCTTCGTTGCGGCTTCTCATATTTTCCAGCTTGATCCTGGCAAGTGCACTCTCGATAGCCTGCGTCGTCTTGGCGAAAGACCTGGATGTTCCTGTCGTGGAGTACGGTGGAGATGGCCAACGTGGAGTACGGTGGAGATGGCCAAGCAGCAATCTGCTGGAGCAGCGTTGTCTCAGGGTTGAAAAATGGTGAAGACGGATTTCTGGCTGTCAGATCCGGCCCTGGCACTCAATACCGCAAGATTGACGAACTACATAACGGCGACCTCGTCATTGTTTCGAGAGCCGTGGCGAGTGGGCTGCCATAGTCTATGGTGACACCTCGAAGGTGATATGCTCTTCAACGAAAACACACGCAGTATCCGATGAAAAGAGAGGTTGGGTGCGAAACAGCTGGCTCAAAGATGTCGCCGGTTGACGCTCCTTTTGTAGTTTTGCCCTCCCCGGCTTTCATCGGGCGCCACGGCTGCTCAATCGTCTCGCCCGATCCGAAGAACACGGTGGCGGAGCGCTGCGGCAAAGGCCCCACGGGCATTGTCACGGTGATGCCAGCGCCCTCGGCCATACCGATGTCGTGTAGTCAGACTGGGCAGGTACCCGACTGCTTCTGATTCCTTGCCCAAGTCAATGATCTTCCGTGCCCTTCTCTCCGCCGCCGTTCTCGCCCTGCTTTGCGGCCCGGCTGCCGCCCTCTCGGACTCCGCGAACCGCCCGGTCCGCGAACAAATCTCGGAAGCCTGCGGCGCAGGCGGCGGAAAGATTGCCCCGAATGCGGTGATCGAGCGTGACCTGACAGGCGACGGTCAGGCCGACCTCATCATCAGTCGCGAAGGCATAACCTGCTCCGGCGGCGGGCGGAGCGCTAATTGCGGCGCGCAGCTTTGCTCTGTGTTGATATACGTTCGCAACGGCCGCGCGCTGAACTTGCGGCGTGACATGCTTGGCGCCGCTGTTACGGTCGATGACGCGAAGGTTCCGGCTATCCATATTGCTGCCCAAGGCGGGAGGCCAGTCACCCTCAAGTGGAATGGCTGGCAGTTCCAGTAGGACAGTCAGAGCGCATCCGCCTGTGCGGGCGACCGAGACCAGAGATTTCGAACGGGTGCAGTTGGTCGAGGCTAAGTCTTTCAACCGCGCGCCCCCAAGCCGGCCCCCTACGCCGCCTGGCCGGACGGGGACCACAACCTATGGTCGGATGGCGGCATGCGCAATGATCTATTCAAGTCACGATTTTAACGCTGACGCAAGCCACGCCTCGTCCCGTGCCGACGGCCGGCGAGCGAGGCGCGAGCGCAGCAATTGCGCCGCTTTGGCCGATTGCGCCGAGCCGAGAAAGGCCAGGATCAGCGAATCCTCGACGACCTCGCGCTGCGCGTGGCTCCCGCCGATCCGCGGCAGATCGTCGAGCGCCCCCTCGAGCAGACGTGCCGCCTCGATGTTGTCGCCGTGGGCGAGCGCCGCGGCACCGGCGCAGAGAGCGGACGCCACATCACCCGACGGCAGGCGGCCGTCGCGGGCGAGGTTTTGGAGCCCGGCGACGCGGCTCCGGACACCGTCGGCATCGCCGATCGCAGCTTCGGCCAGTGCGGCATGGAGATCGGCAAAGGCGAGACTGGCCTGCGGGAAATGTTGCCGTGCATGGGCGGCGACCTCGGCCCATTCCTGCTCGAGCGGCGGAGCGGCACCGTAGAACCGCCAGCGCCACAGGAGCGACGCCGCGTCGGCGAGCACCAGCATCGGCACGGCCTGGGCCGCCGACGGCCTGATGTTCTCGTGGTAGATCGCACGCGCGCCCTCGCCATTTCCGCGGGCCAGCTCGAAGAGCGCCAGGTGCCATGAGAGGTGGCAGTGCAGCTGCCCCGCCCGGTCATAGCCCTCGAGCCAATCCTCGATGAAGGCGGAGCCGCCGGCAGCGTCGCCCGCCTCGAAAAAGCCATGGGCGCGCTGGTGCGCTGCGTGAGCGTTGCGCGGGTTGCGGGCGAGCGAGCGCTCGACCAGCCGGGTCCCTTTCGCCACCTCGCCGGTTTCGATGTAGGCCCAGCCGAGATAGCCGAGAAACCACCAGTCGTCACCCCAATGCGGCGCCAATTCTTCGAGCAGCGCCAGTTGCGCCTCATGATGGTCGCGCCGCCCGCTGAAGCCCAGAAGACCAAAGACGCCGAGCGCCAAGGAAAGCGGGAGCGCGTCTCGCGGGTATTCCGCGGCGTGCGAGCGAACCCTTGCCAACGCCTCGGCCGCGGCGCCCTCGACGGCAAGCGCGATCGCTTCTATGTGCTGCCGCTCCCGGGGCGTGACGCGCTCGCCGAGCGCCCGGGCTCGCGTCGCCGCAGCCTTTGCCTCCGGCATGCGCGCACGAAGCTGCAGCATGCGGGCTCGCGCAATGTGCGCGAGGGCAAAGTCGGGGTCGGCCGCAAGGGCCCGCTCCAGCTCCACTCCAACGCCGACATTGGCCGACAGGAGAAGGTCAATTCCGGCGACATAGCTCGCGACCGCTTCGGTCGAGCCCGTGCTGAGCGAAAGCCCAAAGCGGTCCGTCATGCCCATAGCATCCCCCGTCGCTGCCCAGGCTTCGAGAATGAGCCCTTCTTTAATCGGACCGCAAGAAGCCTCGGCTTTACCCCGGTCTCAGTGGGCGAGCCAATACGCGACGCCAATTCCGCGCGTTACCTCTTTTATTGCCAAGCCGACGCTGAGCAGCACAAGAGCGCCGATCACCAGCGTGAACATCAGGCGCGCGTCCGAGGATGGCCGGGCCACGATCATCATCGACAGCGCTGCGGCGGAGCCAAGTAGCGGGAGTGCTTCAGACCACGACATCGCGAGGATCCTCCTCACGATACGATAAGCAAAAGCGGTTAACAGATTGCTACGCGCGCCGCGCTGTATGCTCCAGGTGCAGCGTGGTCGCTCGCAACGCAACCAGCGATACCTGCCGTCGGGCGCAATCCGGCAGGCCAGCCGTAGGCCGCCGCGTCGAGGACGCGATGCGCGTTGTCGAGCCAGGTCGGCCGCCCATTGTAGAGATTTGTCAGGGTCCGCGTCTTCAGCATCGCCGCCGCGTTCGGACCCGCCGCGCCGGCGCAGTCCAAGAGCCTAACTTTGATCGACGACTGAACGTCTCCCCTTTTGCGGAAACTCGTATTTCGCGGAGTGGGATGTCGCCTATATCTTGAGCGGGACATCAAGCGGCGGCCGCGGAATAGGGAGAATTCGATGAACGACGTGACCCCGGTGCGCACCCTCGACCCCGTCACGGAGCCGATCAGCCCGGCCAAATTCGCCCATTTCGTATTGCGGACCGGGCAGTTCGAAACCATGGCCAACTGGTATCAGACCGTCCTCGGGGCCCGGGTGGTGTTCTGCAACGACCCGGGTGGTGTTCTGCAACGAAATGCTGTGCTTTCTGTCGTATGACGACGAGCACCATCGTCTGGCGCTGATCAACATCCCCGGCCTGCCGGTGCGCGATCCCGATGCCGTCGGGACCGACCACGTTGCCTACGCCTACAACAACCTCGGCGAGCTGTTGTCGACCTATCGCCGGCTGAAGGCGGCCGGCATCGTGCCCCATTGGCCGATCAACCATGGCGTCACCACGTCGATGTATTACCGCGATCCCGACAACAACCGGGTCGAATTGCAGATCGACAATTTCGCGACGCCGGCGGAGCTCGACGGCTATTTCCACAGCCGTGCCTTTGCCGCGAACCCGGTCGGCGTGACCTACGATCCCGAGGAACTTTGCCGCCGCTACGAGGCCGGGGAGGCGATGACCGATCTGCTTCGCATCCCGCCGATGCCCGCGGGCAAGACACGTGGGGACATGCTGGCGAGCCACTGATCGCCGGCGCGGCCATTGTGGTCCGGCTTCATTGGGGTCCCGTGCGTTCGAGATTGAGGGCCAGCAGGCGCGACAGCGCCTCCTCCTGGGTTACGTCGGCAGGCCAGCCATAGGCGGCGGCGACCGCGGCGTCGAGGTCGCGATGCGCGTTGTCGAGCCAGGCCGGGCGCTCGTTGTAAAGATTGGTCAAGGTGCGCCTCTTCAGGATCGCCGCCGCTCTGGGGTTGACTGGAAGAATGCGGTCGGGATAGCCCGGCACCACTTCCAGTACTCGGTCGACCAGATCGGGCGGTTTCAGCCACGCCTCACGCAATTCATTTAGCCGCCGCGCCGCCTCGGCGATCGCTACCGCGCGAGGATCGTCTGCATATCCCGCCGCGGGACGGTTTGGGGTGAGCCCGTGGGGGAACGGGAAAGTTTCAAAGGTGGTCGACGGTGTATACCGCGGCCTGTCTTCAAGGCTGGTTCCGAGCCGAAAAGCCCACGCCTCGTGGAACCGGGAATGCAGGACACCGAACATCGAATCGTCATCGCGGGCGATCACTATTACAACATTCGCAGGAACAGTTTTGGCGGGGAGCCACACGAACGTTCGATGTTTTGCCACCATGCTTGTGGCGACGTAGCGGCCCTTGCGCGCTAGCGCGCGCCACATCTCGGGCCTGGGACGCTCGTGGCGCCACCATTCGCGCGCGTAACCCCGCTCCTGGCGAGCAACGCGTTCGGTCCGCACATGGATGACTGCATAACTGAATGGTGCCTCGTAGAGAGCGGCTTCCTGCTCGGTCATCTCCCAGCCGAAATCAATGATCCAACGGTCGGATGGCTGGCGAGTGAGGTCCATACCGTTCATCCATGGCCGCAAGACATCGGAGTTTGGTCGACCATTCGGGTTCAACGGTAGTTGCAGCCATTGGCGGGCCAAATCCCCCGGTACATCGAAAGCCCCGCCCTTGGTGTCACCCATGTAGGCGATACCCTTGTTCTCAGCCAACGGTCGTGCCTGCGTCAGGTCACTCGTAAATGCGGTCAAGTCCGAGCTGATGCGCTCGACCGGTTTTCCATCAAGTTGCGGCTGCTCTTCCCGATCGGTACTGAAGCAAATGAGCGAGACCCGCACGGCGACGCCTTTGACGACCCATTTCTCGTCATCCCAGGCATCGAAGATCCTGCCGTCCTTGACAATGGCGTCGAGCACCCGCCGATTGGCGCCGCCGCGCATCGAGTTGGTTCCCACCAGCCCTGCTCGCTTCAGCCGTCCCTCGCGCATCCGCTCCCAGGCCTTAGCGAACCAGTACGCCACGAGATCGGCTTCCGCCGGAACGCGACCGGTAAAGGCGGCAAACAGTCGGTCTACATAATCGTCGCGCAACGATTTGCGCATCAGCTTGCCGCCGAGGAACGGCGGGTTTCCGACTACCACATCCGCTTCCGGCCATGCGCTGTCCTTGCCGCTCTGCGTGATCAGCGCGTCGGCTCGCACTATCCCGTCCAGCTTGTCGAGAATCGGCCGGCGGGTGAGTCCCAGGCCTTTCTGCAGTTGCCATTGCAGTTCGGTGATCCAGACCGTCAATCGCGCCAGCTCGGCGGCGTAGCTGTTGATCTCGATGCCCATCACCGCTTCCGGACCGACCCGGAACTCGTCGCGCGGCAACCCGATCGCGGCGGCATCGTGAAGCACCGCCAGATCGAAATCCTTGAGCGCGCGAAGCTACAGGGCGAGAAAATTGCCCGAGCCGCAGGCCGGGTCGAGGACGCGATAGCGGCCGAGGCTCGTCCGGAAATCGCCATAGAGGCCGCGCGCCTTAGCCAGCAGCTTGCTCTTCTCGGCCGGCGTCCGCGCCCGAGCGCGCCGCTCTTCGATCTCTCTGATTTCCGCCTTGGTCCGCTCCCATTCCCGGTGCAGCGGCGCCACCACGACCGGCTCGATGATCTTCATGATCGTCGCTTCGTCGGTGTAGTGGATGCCGACGCCCCGGTCCGCCGCCGGTGCCTTGAAGAGTTGCGGCTGTGTGTGGTCTTCGGGGTCCGGGGCGTCGAACAGGCTCGCCATCTCGGCGCGCCTTTTGTCGTCCAGGCCGCTTTCGAACAGCGTCCCGAAAATCGCCGGGTCGATCGCCTTCCAGTCCAGCCTCGCTGCCGCCGTCAAGTCGCGAACCGCGACGATACCCAGCGGCAGAACGTCGTCATCGTCGAAAAGCCCGCCGTTGAACCACGGGATTGCGGCCGTCCCGAACCGGCCGTTCCGGTCGGCCATGGCGCGGAACAGGTCGCGCAGCATCGGCTCAAAATCGTCTGGACGCTTTACCGCCTCGTCGAGGACGTCGGCGAAAATGCGGTCGGGCAAAAGGTCGATGTCTTCGGCGAAGAGGCAGAACACCAGCCTGTTGATGAAATGGGCGACGCGGCGTTCGTCGTAACGTTGGCGCAGCCGCACGGCGATATTGGCGAATTTGGCCGCCGCCTCGGCCGTGACGCCCTCCCGCGTCGCGGTGGGCAGCAACCGCTCGGGATGAAGAAAGCAGTTGCGCAGCAGCGTCCGCGCCTCGACCGAGGGCAGATCGGCCAACGGGATGACATGCTGCTGCGCGATCGCGTTAGTAAAATTGGTGTGGACCCGGATCTCCTGCATGTCAGAGACGATGAGCAGCGGCGGGTTCTCGAAAGCGTCGGCGTATTGCTTCAGCTGTGCATAAGCCTGAACCAGATTGCTGCGCTTGCCCTTGTATTCCCAGGCGAAGCAGTGCCGCTTCCAAACATCGGCAAAGCCGGCGGTGTCGCCGATCTTCCGGGTTGATTTCTCGAAAGTGTATTCGGTTCCGTGCCGATCCACGTCGGCCGGCTTTGGTACTTCAATAAGGGCGCACAGATCGAGAAAATGCTCCTGAGCGGCCGACCGTTCAGTGCGCGTGGACCCTCGCCATTTCGCAATGAACACTTCGGGAGACATTCTAGGCTCGGTGCGATGTTTTCGTGAAATTATGTAGCAAACACACCTAACCGGCGGCCGGGCCCCGGCGGGTATCCCATGCCTTTCTGGCCGCCGCGCTTCGCTTTCGCGTTTGGGCTGCTTTGACCCCGGCTCCGATCATCGGGACTCGGCGCGGGATCGCCTTCGTCTCCTGCCAGCGTTGCCGCATCATCCTGATTGCCTCGATCGGATAGAAGTCGGCATCGAACATCCAATGATGAGTCCAGCATAGGTACGCCAAGTTGTCGGGATCGTTGTTGCCGGCGTCGTGGTTTAGGTGCGCGATCGTCAGGCAGGTCTTGATTTCAAGACCGCAGACGACGCAACAGACGAATGGGTAATGTTCGCGCGCAACTTGGCGAGCCTCGCCCTGGTTACGAAGTAGAATCGGCGCGGCCGGCTTATTTTGCATCTCAGTTGTCCCGTAAAAGGCGCGTCCCCGATACTCACTCTAATCGTTATCGCGGCGCCCCTAAGCAATAGTTTCGATGTGCGGTAGCCGGCCGGCAGTGCGCCATGTACGCCTCGGGCTGGTGGACGACGGTGGCTGAGGTGATTGCTCGGGGGTCGAGCTCGCCTTCCTCGGAGAGGGTGATGCCGGTCTCATCGGCGTTGAGTAGCGACAGCAAGCCGCTTCTGGTTCGCAAGGTTTGCTACCTTGCCATTTTGACAACAAAATCGGGGTATACCCCAGCCAATCAAGATCGTTATCGGCAAGGAAATGTCGGATGAGCAAGTGGAACGCGATCGTCTCGGGCCGCCGTGCCTGGGCGGCGCTGCGCGATTTGTCGTGGCGATGGCGCCTGGGCGCCGGATCGGGGCTGTCGCGCCGCGGCGCCGCGACCGGCTCCAACGTCAGGGCCTGCCGGGCACGCCAGATCATCGCCGAGCGACCGGCCGACGCCGCGCGGGTGAGGGCGAGGCTACAGCGTGACAGCGATCGCGGGCGGATTCCGCTGCCAATCCCCTGCCGGGCGCGAAAAATTCCGCTGCCGGACGATCGACAAAGCAACTCGATCGAAGGTCTTAACTGTTTGATCATACTGGAGTTATCGGCGGCGCGGCGCGACGAATTTCGCGCCCGCTGCGTTGCTTTTGGCACATTTTCCCTGACGGCAGGGGAATTGTCCGAGTTCCGGCTTCGCCGTGGTGCTGCGGACTGATGCCGGCAATCCCGGCGCAGGACTTCGGCCGCCTACTTGCTGCGAGGAGGCTGACGGCGGTCACGAAAGAAGGCGCGCAAAAGGTCGCCCGCGCGCTTCTCCTCGATCCCGCCATAGATTTCGGGGCGGTGGTGGGTGGTCGGCTGGCCGAAGAGGCGCGGGCCGTGCTCGACCGCACCTCCTTTCGGATCGTAGGCGCCGAAATAGAGCCGGCGCAGACGGGCCAAGCCAATCGCCGCGGCGCACATCGCGCACGGCTCTAGGGTGACGTAAAGATCGCATTCGGCGAGATGCTTCGCGCCCAGCAGTGCCGCACCGGCGCGCAATACCACCATCTCGGCATGCGCTGTCGGGTCGCGATCGGTCTCGACCCGGTTGCCGGCAGCGGCGAGAACGCGGCCCTCGGGATCGACGAGCACGGCGCCGACCGGCACCTCGCCGCGCGCCGCCGCCGCTTCGGCCTCGGCAAGGGCGAGCGCCATCGGCACCGGCTGCGGGGTCATCCCGCGTGCCAGCGCCGGATCGGCTCGGGGATCGCGATAGGCCGGCGCGTCGACAGGCGCATGAACAACCCCTCCTGCTCGGCCTCGGCATGAACCGCGCCGCCGACGGTGAACTCGGCGGCGAGCCGCCACCGCACCCGGCTCAGCCCCGCCACCCGGACGCGCCCGAGCAGACGGTCGGAAATCGTCACCGGCCGGCGATAGTTGATCCGCGTCGCGAGCAGGATTGGCGCCACATCCTCGGCGAGCGCGCGGACCAGCGGGTAGGCCTGGTCCATCAATGCGAGGCGCAGATCTTCGAGCCAGCGGATGAACACGATATTGCTGACGATCCCGGCAAAGTCTATGTCGTAGGTGCGTATCGGGAGCGGCTGCTCGTAGAATTGGCTCATCGCCTCTCCGGTTTCTTTGGATCTTGCAGCATGGCACAGCCGGTCATCGGCCTCACCCTCGATCACGAGCCGCCGGGCGGCTATTCGAAGTTTCCGTGGTATGCGATCCGCGAGAACTACTGCAACGCGGTGCGCCGGGCCGGCGGGCTGCCGATCCTGCTGCCGCACGATCCCGACGCTGCTCCCGCCTATCTCGATAGGATCGATGGGCTCGTCGTTACCGGCGGCGGCTTCGACGTCGATCCGGCGCTGTTCGGCGCGGCGACCCGCCACCCGAGCGTGACTACCAAGGACCGGCGCACCGCCTTCGAATACGCCGCAACCAAAAGCGCTCTGGCCAGAGCGATGCCGGTGCTCGGAATTTGCGGCGGGCAGCAGCTCTTGAATGTCGTGCTCGGCGGCACCTTGATCCAGCACATCCCGGACGAGGTCCCGGACTGTGTGGCGCACCGCCAGCCGAACCCGCGCAACCAGCCCGGCCACACCGTACGGATTATCGCCGGAACGCTGCTGCACCGCATCACCGGAGCCGCAACTCTCGCCGTCAACAGCGCCCATCACCAGGCGGTCAAGGCCGGCGGACCGGGCGTCGTCATCGATGCCGTCGCCGAAGACGGCGTGGTCGAGGGTATCGAAGACCCAACCCACCGTTTCTGCCTCGGCGTCCAGTGGCACCCCGAGTTCGAGATCAACGAGGCCGATCGGCGGATCTTCCGCGCCTTTGTCGAAGTCGCCGCCGAGTGAGCGAGGCGACGGCAGCACCCGAGCGCATCGCCAAATTGCTGGCGCGCGTCGGGCTGTGCTCTCGACGCGACGCCGAGCGCTGGATCGCCGCCGGTCGAGTCTCGGTCGACGGTCATGTGCTGACCACCCCGGCGGTGACGGTCACCGCGGCGAACCAGATCCGCGTCGACGGGGCGCCACTGCCCACGCCGGATCGGCCGCGCTTGTGGCGCTATCACAAGCCCACGGGCCTCGTCACCACGCATCGCGACGAGAAGGGCCGGCCGACTGTATTCGAGGCGCTGCCGAAGGAGCTGCCGCGGGTGATCTCGGTGGGTCGCCTCGATCTCAATTCCGAGGGATTGCTGCTATTGACCAATGACGGCGCGCTGGCGCGCCGTCTCGAACTGCCGGCGACCGGTTGGCTGCGGCGCTACAAGGTGCGGGTGCATGGCGAGGTCGATCCGGACCGGCTCGCCGCTCTTGAAAGAGGTATTGCGATCGCGGGCGTGCTCTATGGCCCGATCCGCGCGAGTCTCGAACGCGAGCAGGGCAGCAACGCATGGATCGCGCTCGCTTTGCGCGAGGGCAAGAACCGCGAGATACGCTGCGTGCTCGAACATCTCGGGCTCCCGGTCACGCGATTGATCCGACTCTCCTTCGGGCCGTTCCAGCTTGGCAATCTGGTGCGCGGTGCGGTCTCCGAGGTGCCGAGGAAAGTGCTGGCCGAGCAGCTCGGAAACGCGGGTCCGGTGCATGCGGATCATCGGGGGTAGGCATCGTGGTCGGCGGCTGCTGGCCCCGCCAGGCGAGAACGTCAGGCCGACCAGCGACCGCGCCCGCGAGGCGCTGTTCGACATCCTCTCGCACGGGCGCCTCGCCGCCGACGGCCTGCCCTTCGCCGGCGCCACCGTGCTCGACGCCTTCGCCGGGACCGGCGCGCTCGGTCTCGAAGCCTTGTCGCGCGGCGCCGCGGAAGCCGTGTTCTTCGAGCGAGACCGCGAGGCGCTCGCGATCCTGCGCCGGAATGTTGCATCTCTGGGCGAGAGCGCCCGCGCCGAGATCCTGGCGTGCGACGCGACCCGCCCGCTGCGCGCGGGCTTGCGCTGCGCGGTGGCGTTTCTCGACCCCCCTTATCGAAGCGGGCTCGCAGCAGTGGCGCTGGAGGCAATCGCGGCTGCCGGTTGGCTGGCGGCGGATGCAATCGCCGTCATCGAGGTCGGAGCGCGCGAGGAATTCGTGCCGCCGGCGGAATTCGGTATCCTCGACGGGCGGGTCTACGGTGCTGCGCGCCTCGTCTTCCTGCGCCGCGAAGCAAGATTTGCATTAGGGTCGGACACCTCAGGACATGGAGATCCACCGTGACCCTACCCTCCCCTGTCCTCGATCACGTCGTCATCGACGTGCGCGACCGCATCGACGAGGCGATGCGATGCTTTGCCGTGCTCGGCTTCTTTCTGACGCCGCGCGGACATCACTCCTTAGGCTCGGTCAACCATCTCGCGATGTTGGCGACCGACTACCTCGAGCTGCTCGGCTTTGGCGAGGGCGGAACGCTGCGCCCGGAGATCGCGCGCTTTCCGATTGGCCTCAACGGTTTGGTGTTCAAGACCGGGGACGCCGAGGCAGTCCATCGCGAGGCGGAGGCAGCGGGCCTACCGGTCCTGCCCGTGCAATCCTTCTCCCGCCCCGTCACCCTCGAGGGGACGACGCGCGATGCGCAGTTTCGCACCACCCGGCTTGATCCGGGACAGTTCGCGCTGGGCCGGGTCTATTTCTGCGAGCATCAAACTCCCGATCTCGTGTGGAGGCCCGAGTGGCAGAGCCATCCCAACGGTGCCTGCGCGATCGCCCGCATCGTGGTCGCAAGCGTTGATCCGCCTCGCACGGCGGTGCTGTTCCGCGATCTGTTCGGCGGCGATGCGGTCGCCGATCATGAAGGGAAATGGGTAATGGCTGCTGGAGCGTCCCAGGTCGAGCTTGTCGCGCCGGATGTGGTGGCGGCCGAGTTTGGTGAGGCGGCATCGGAGCCGGCTGGGCGCACCGAATATATGGCCGCCCTGGGGCTCAGGGTCCGATCGCTCCCCACGGCCGCGCAACAGTTGCGCTCCATCCAGGGCGTGCAAGTCGAACTGCACCGGTTGGTGGTGCCGGCGAGCGCGGCATTCGATACAACCATCGTGTTCTCGGAGTAAGCGATGTCGCAAGAACGAAGCTCGATGACCACCGAATTGCCAACGGTGACATTGCCCGGCGGCGAGCGTGTGCCGGCGCTCGGCCAGGGGACTTGGCACATGGGCGAAGATCGCCGCCGCATCGCGGAGGAGGCGGCGGCAGTGCGGCTCGGGATCGAGCTGGGCATGACCTTGATCGACACCGCCGAGATGTATGGTCAGGGCGGCGCGGAGGAGATGGTCGCCCGGGCCGCCGAAGGGGTGCGTGACGCTCTCTTCATCGTCAGCAAAGTCTATCCGCACAACGCCTCGCGAGCGGGCGTGGTCGCGGCTTGCGAGCGCAGCCTGCAGCGTCTCCGCACCGATCGGATCGACCTCTATCTGCTACATTGGCGGGGCTCGACGCCGTTCGCCGAGACGATCGAAGGCTTCGAGCGGCTCAAGCGCGACGGCAAGATACGTTACCACGGGGTCAGCAATTTTGATCGTGCCGATATGGCGGAGTGGGTGGCGCTGAAGGGCGGCGAGACCGTCGCCGCCGACCAGGTTCTCTATAACCTGATGCGCCGCGGCCCCGAATGGGACCTCGTGCCGTGGTGCCGCGACCATGGCATCGCGATCATGGCCTACACCCCGCTCGGCCAGGGCAGCATGCTCGGCAACCGTGCGCTCGGCGAGATTGCCCGCCGCCGGGATGCCACGCCGGTACAGATCGCCCTCGCGTGGGTCTTGCGGCGAGACGGCACGATCGTAATCCCGAAGGCGGCGCACCCCGAGCATGTGCGCGAAAACCGCGGCGCTCTCGATGTAGCACTGACGGACGAGGATCTGGCCGCGCTCGACCGCGCCTTCCCGCCGCCGAAAAGACAGAGCTCACTCGGGATGCTCTGACCCGCCGGCTCGGCCGGTTTGTTGCGTGTCCGCGGCGGCTCCATTAGTCTCACCGTGGGACTGCCGAGGAAGCAGTTGCGCACACTGAGACGCGGAGGGGTGGCCGAGCGGTCTAAGGCGCATGCCTGGAGAGCGTGTAGACGGTGATGAGCTGTCTCGCGGGTTCGAATCCCGCCCCCTCCGCCAATGGACGCTCCGGCGAGTATCGGGATCCTGCGAGCCGGTAGGCAAGGTGATTTCGGCTCCGGGCCGAGTGAGACGGTGTCAACGCCGAAGGGGCTCCGACCCTAAACTTCGAGTCGATAAGCGGGATGGAGACGGATCGGAGATCGACCGGTCGCAAGGTCAGGCGGGGAACAGTGATTGTTGGCTTTTCTCCTACTTGGACGCCGCTATCTGACAGCTGCAACTCATGACGTCCGCGACTGTGCCGGTAAATCAAGGCGCAACGCTAATTCTCAGATCGCGCTTCGATCAGCTTTGTCCAAACTAAGCCCAATCCGCTGACGCCCAAGCCCGCCATGATAAGGATCGCCACCGAAGGCCCAAGCTGTTCCGACAGCACGCCAATCGCCAGCACACCGAGCGGTCCGGTGCCAATGCACACCGAGTCAAGGTCGTCTGCATGTTCGAGAAGGCGGCGGTGCCGAGCCCACCTAATATAACAGCAACAACACGAACGCGAGCGAGTAGAACGGAGATATCGCCATCGCCATTAGCCCGATCAGAAACAAGAGCGATCCGCCAAGCAAGGCACGGCTTCCGTTCAGACGCAGCCAGCCAGCCGACAGCGCGATACCGGTCGCAATTGCGCCGAGTGGCTCGGCTGCGGCGAGTACGCCGACCAGGATGGGTGACACGCCATACACCTCCAGCCCGATCGGTGCGATCAGCGCTGAATAGGAAAAAGCAAACATATTCATGATGATCGACACCAGAACGACAGCGAGAATCGCGTGGTTGGCGCGGACTATTGCAAGCCCTTCAACAATGTCGATTGGGATACGGTTGAACCGCAGTTTCCGCGCCTTCTGGCGGAATTCAAGGCCACGAACAACAAAGCCGGCTACGAGAAAGAGTGCCGCGGACCGCAAATAGGCGCCACCCAACCCCAATGTCTCAAAGCCGGCGCCGCCAGCGAGCGGCCCTAGTACTCTGGCAATGCTGTTGGTCAGCGAATCGAATCCGACGGCCGGTCCGATCTGATCGAACGCGACAACCTCCCCGATCATGCGTCGCCGCACAGCCAACTCCATCGCCCAGACGGTACCGGCGACAAGTCCCCCCTAGTCCGAACTTTGGCCAGATTTTGAGTTAAGCCACAGAAAATAAATGATATTGGATAGCAAGCAGTCATGTAATGTGGCAGATTTTGATTGACTACTGACGCCGATTACGCTTCGGTCACCGCATGTATGTGGCTGTCGTCCCGAACCGAGGCTCACCGCCGGCTATCCTGCTGCGGGAGAGCTACCGCGAGGCCGGCAAGACCAAGAACCGAACCCTTGCCAACCTGTCGCGCTGGCCCGCCGAGCGCATCGAGCAACTCCGCGCCGTGCTGCGCGGCGACCCACTGCTGCCTGCCGCCGAGGCGGTAGAAATCGTCCGCGCATTGCCGCACGGCCATGTGCTCGCCGCGCTGGGTACGGCGCGCCGCATCGCGCTCGACACGGTGCTGCCGCGCCGGGCGCCGCAACGCCGGCGGGATTTGGCACTGGCCCTGATCGTCGCTCGGCTGCTCGAGCCGGCGGCCAAGCTGGCGACCGCGCGGATGCTGGACCCCGCCACTGCCAGCCATTCGCTGGGCGAGATGCTGGGGCTCGGCAAGGTTGCCGCCAAGGAGGTTTATGCCGCGCTCGACTGGCTGGGCCGCGAGCAGCGGTTTATCGAAGCCCAGCTGGCCCGTCGCCACCTGAAGGACGGCGCGCTGCTGCTCTACGACGTAACCTCGACCTATCTCGAAGGACGCTGCTGTGAACTGGCGCAGCATGGCTACAGTCGCGATCACCGTGGCGACCGGCCGCAGATTGTCATTGGCCTGATGTGCGCGGCCGACGGCTGCCCGGTCGCGGTCGAGGTGTCGGGGCCTGCCCCGGCGCAGGCCGGGGGCAACACCGCCGATCCGGTGACGCTGGCGGCACAGATCGATAAGCTAAAGCAGCGCTTCAAGCTGCAGCGCGTGGTGATGGTCGGCGACCGCGGCGTGCTGACCAGCGCGCGGATAGAGCAGACATTGCGTCCGGCTGGTCTGGATTGTGTTAGCGCCGCTGTAATTCTGACCCAGGTCGCCGACTGAAAGCTGACCCACTGGCTAGGCTGGTTCCCTCGATGTGGAGGGGGCCGGATGGTGGGAGTGGAGGCGGCATTGGAGATCCGGGTATTGCATCGGCACGGCAAGAGCATCCGCGAGATCGCGCGGGAAACGGGGGTCGCACGCAACACGGTGCGGCGCTATCTGCGCGACGAGGAAGCGGCACGCTACAAGCCGCGTCCGCCTCGGTCGGCCAAGCTCGACCCGTTCAAGGCCTATGTCGCGGAGCGGTTGGGCTCGGCGGCGCCGGAGTGGATACCAGCGAGTGTGCTGCTAATGGAGCTGCGCGAGCACGGCTATTCCGGCGGTTACACGATGCTGAAGCTGTTCGTCGCGTCGCTGCGGCCGCAACAGGCGGTCGAGCCAGTGATCCAATTCGAGACGGGCCCAGGCGAGCAGATGCAGGTGGACTGGGCGGTCATTCGGCGCGGCAGCAACCGGCTCTCGGTATTCGTCGCGACGCTGGGCTGGAGCCGGGCCGCCTATGTCGAGTTCGTCACCGACGAGCGGGTCGAGACGTTGATCGACGCGCACGAGAATGCTTTTTTGGCGTTCGGCGGCACGCCGCGCGAGGTGCTTTATGACAACATGCGCACCGTCGTGCTGGAGCGGCACGGCTACGGTCGCGGTCGCCACCGTTTCCATCCTGGGTTTCTCGACTTCGCCCGTCATTGCGGTTTCCGGCCGCGGCTGTGCGCGCCGTATCGGGCACAGACCAAAGGCAAGGTCGAGCGGTTCATCCGCTATCTGCGGCACAGCTTCTACGTGCCGCTGGCCAGCCGGCTGGCGCAGGAGGGCCTGATCGTCGACCGCGAGACCGCGAACCTGACGGTCGGCCGATGGCTGCGCGAGGTGGCGAACGTCCGCGTGCACGGCACCACCGGCGAGATCCCGGCCGAACGTCTGGCGATCGAGAGAGTGCAGTTGCAGCCGGTGCCAACGCCTTATGGCGGGCGCAGCGTGCGCTCGCTCCAGAAGCCGGTGCCAGCACCGATCATCGGCCTGCAGCACCCGCTGTCGTTTTACGACGCGTTTGCCGGCGGCGTCCGATGAGCGATTTGCAGCATCAGCGCATCCTCGAGCTGTGCTAGGAGCTGCGGTTGAGCGCGATGCCCAACCTGTATTCCGGCATCGCCCAGAGCGCGGCGGCGAAAGCGGCCTCCTTCGCCGACTTCCTTGAAGAGACGCTGCGGGCCGAGCGTGATGCACGCAGCGCCCGAGCCCGCGAGATGTTTGCGCGGGTCGCCGGCTTTCCGACGATCAAGACGCTCGACGGCTTCGACTTCGGCTTTGCCAGCGGCGTACCGCGCCCCCAGATTCACGAGCTCGCCGGCCTGGCCTTTATCGAGCGCGCCGAGAACGTCGTCTTCCTCGGTCCGTCCGGTGTCGGCAAGACGCACCTGGCGATCGCGCTCCGCTACCTGGCCACCCAGCGCGGCCACAAGGTGCGCTTCACCACAGCCGCCGATCTGGTCATGACGCTCGAGACGGCGCAGCGCCAGGGTCGTTGGAAAGAGGCGCTGCACCGCACCGTCAGCGTCTACAAGCTCTTGATCATCGATGAGATCGGATACCTGCCGCTGGGGCGCGAACAGGCCAACCTGTTCTTCCAAGTAGTCGCCAAGCGTTACGAGAAGGGAGCGACGATCCTGACCTCAAACCTGACCTTCGGTTCGTGGGATCAGGCCTTCGCCGGCGACCCGGTGCTGACCGCGGCGATGCTCGACCGGCTGCTGCATCATTCGACCGTGGTCAGCATCCAGGGCGAGAGCTATCGGCTCAAGGACAAGCGTCGCGCCGGCTTGCTGAAAACGCCGGCACCGGCATCAACATGGCTTGCCCCGGTGGGTCCACAGTGACCTCCCGCGCTGCGCTACGTCGGACTCATGGCGGTCACTTCGCTACGCGCGGGTCCCTCCTGTGGACTACCGGGACAAGCCCTCGAGCAACGAGACTGGGTCAAGGTTCAATCGGCGATATCGAGCAAAGTGGGTCAGGATTCAACCGGCGTTGACAGGATTGGATCACCGCGCTGCGCGCTCCGGCAATCAAGCAGCTCGCCGCCGCGGGCGGGCCGTTGCAGCCCTCGCTGTTCGATGATCGCGACATGCCCACGGGTCAAGCCCGTGGGCTGAAGGCCCACGAGATCACCAGCCCCGACTATCCCGGCGAACGCCTGGTGGTCTGTAAGAACCCGTTGCTGGCCGAAGAGCGCGCTCGCAAACGCGCCGAGCTGTTAGCCGCCACCGAGAAGGAACTCGCGCTCATTGTGGGGCGCGTGCAGCGGGCGCGCAGTCCGCTGCACGGCGCTGCGGCGATCGGCCAGGCCGTCGGTGCAGTGCTGGGACGGCGCCACATGGCCAAGCATTTCCAGATCCGCATCACCGACGATACGTTCAGCTTCGCCCAAAACCCCCTCACCATCGCCGCCGAGGCCGCGCTCGACGGCATCTCTGTGATCCGTACCAATCTGCCGGCCGCACAATCCGATGCGGCGGTCACGGTGCGTGCCTACAAAAGTCTCAGCGGCGTCGAGCGCGCCTTCCGCTCGCTGAAGACCGTCGATCTCGAGCTGCGTCCGGTGTTCCATTGGACCGCACCGCGGGTGCGCGCCCACGTCTTGCTGTGCATGCTGGCCTATTATCTGCAGTGGCACATGCGCCGGAGCCTCGCCCCGATGCTGTTCGACGAGCCCGATCCAGCCGCCCGCGAGGCGCAGCGCGTCTCGCCGGTGGCGAAGGCCGAGCCCTCCCCACGGGTCGAGCCCGTGGGCTGGAGGCCCACGGCGGCGCAACGCAAGGCCGCGCGCAAACGCACCGACCCGGCAGAGGGCGAACCACTGCCGGTGCACAGCTTCCACACCCTGCTCGGCGATCTCGCCACGCTTACCCGCAATGTCGTGCGCCTCGGGCATGACCACCTCACCGCCGTCCTCGCCACCCCCACCCCCACCCAACACCGCGCCCTCGATCTACTCGGCGTCACCCTCACCGCGTAGACAGACCGATGCCATCCGCCGCGAATTATCCCAATGGCTTGCCGTCAAAACACGGCAAAGTTCGGCCTAGGGCCACATGCCAGACCCGGATCTGCCCCGAAAACGCGAGCACACAGAGCACCGCCGAGGTCACCGTCAGGACAGAAAGCTGCGTCACAAGCAATCGCTTGCGGTTCAGTGCCTCTCCGGCCACGCCAGCGATGTCTGTGGCCGCCTAGCGATAATGGTTTCCCGTGCAGCGATAGCCAAGGCCATGCCCCGGCAAGCCGCGGTCTTCTAAGCGGTGCTCATTTGAGCCGCCGCGTGAATTTAGCCGCGTCGATGACGACCCGGTAATGCGAGCCTGCTCCGATCTCCTTGGCGCCCTCGGTTGCCCGGACGGTGAACTCGATCTGCCGCCCGTCGACCTTCGTCACCTCGGCCTCCCCGGTGACCAGGCGTCCAACCGGCGTCGCCACGAGATGGCGCACGTTGACGGCCGTGCCGACTGCGCTCTCGCCGGGATCGAGATAAGCCCTGATGGCGTTGAGGGCGGCGTTCATCACGGGAGTGGCGAGCACCGGCGGCAGGATCGCGTCCTTGAACCGGTCGGCAAGATGCTCGGGCTGGACGAGAAGGCTGAATGAGCCCCTGGCTCCCAAGGGGATCTGCAGCATTGGCTTGTCCTCAAGAGCCCGCGGCCACGGTTCTACGGCCTGAATTGAGGGCAGCCCGTCTCCAAAGCATCAGGCAACTCGTGCCCAAAGCGCTGTCAACCCATTGAACACCGGCGCGCCTTTATGCTCGATCGGATGCTGCGGATCGAGACGAAGGCCGGGGAAACGCTCGAACAGCAAGGCAAGGGCGATCTGCGCCTCGGCGCGGGCGAGCGGCGCCCCCAGGCAGAAATGCGCACCGCCGCCAAAGGCAAGATGGCTGGTGTCGGCGCGCTCTATATCGAAGCAGTGAGGCTCGGAGTGACGCGCTGGGTCATGGCCGGCCGCGAGAAGCGAGACAGTCACCACCTCGCCCACCTGTAACTCTTTGCCCCCGATCTCGAGCGGGTCCAGCGCTACCCGGCTCGTCTGCGCCACGGGTGGGTCGTAACGCAGCATTTCTTCGACGGTATGGGGAACGAGCTCGGGATGGGCGCGGAGTTTGACGAACTGATCAGGATGGGAGAGCAGCGCCAGAACACCGTTGCCGATCAGGTCGGTGGTGGTGAGATTGCCGGCCACCAGCAGCAGGTTGCAGGTCACGACAATCTCGTGCTGGGTCAGCCGATCCGCCGCCTCCTCGGCTGAAACGAGCCCGCTGATAAGGTCGGTGCCGCGCCGGTAGCGTCGCTCCTCGACCGCATGTGCGAAGTAATCATCGAGGCCCTGCCGCGCTGCCGCGAGTTCCGCCGACTGTTCGGGCGTGCGGGCCGTGTTGAGGATCTGCGAGCGTGCATCCGACCAGCGCTTGAACCGTGCGAAGTCGCCAGCATCGACCCCCAGCATCTCGGCGATCACGATGGTCGGCAACGGCGCCGCGTATTCGGCGATCACATCAAACGCGTCCCGACCACTCAGAGCGTCGAGCAGCTCTTCAGCGATGGCGCGGATGCGCGGTCGAAAGGCGTCCACGGCACGCTGGTTGAACGCCTGGGACACCAGCCCTCGGATGCGCTTATGGTCAGGATCGTCGAGGGAGAGCATCGAAGGCTGGAATGTCTCAATCGGCTCATTGGCCGCAAGGATGCGCCGCAGATACGAGTTGGGCGGCGCCTTTCGGGGATCGACGGAGAGTGCCCGGTTCGAAACGACCGCCCGCACTTCCCCGAACCGGGTGAGAAAAAGCCGCCCCAGTTCGGCGTCCCGGTGGACGGGATCCTCGGTGCGCAACCGGTCAAGGTATTCATGCGGATGCTCACGGAAGACCGGATAGGCCGCAGTAAGCTGAACGCCGGTCGGCAAGGGCTGCTTGTCGGACATGGTTGCTCCTTTGGGTCGCCTCATTTCCCGGAAGGCGAAGGGTTGTCAAAAACGGATTGGGGGGCGGTGCTGCAGGCCGAACGGGGCGGGTCAACCGCGATACATCAGCGTTCCAGCCCCAGTCGACCGATCCCCGGCAGTTTGAGTGCCGGCACGACGGCATCGATGCCGATATTGAGCCCCAGGACATTTAGCTCGAACCCCTCATCGAAGGCGAGGAGCAGGCCAGCAAGACCGTAAAACGAAATCTGAAACCCGGAGCCGCTGGGGGCCGATGCAAAGAGCGCGCTGCCGGGCAGGAAGTCCTTGCCGACCGCGTTCGAGGGTAGGTTGAGCCCAAGTTCGGGGACTTCACGGGCAACATACGCAGTGAACGTGTTGCTGTTGGGACCAGGCCAGGCACCGATATTCGCGCGGATAGGGATAGCGGGCGATCGCGGCACGGATCTTGTCGATCAATGCGTCGACCTCCTGTCCGTGCCGATCGAGCAGGATCTGCGGTCGGGCTCCGAACCAGTAATTGTCTGGGCCCATGCGGTCGACGCGGAGCGCCGGGGCGCCATTGGCGACGCCAAAGCCGAGCACCTCGTATCGGGTATAGCGCTCGGCCCCGCTCGGCTTGACCGCGAGCCAAGTGTGCATTGAGAATACGCCCCGCCACGAGACGGCGCGAGCGGCATAAACCTGGACCACTGCCTCCTGCGTGGTCGCCGGGTCGAGGGCAAGGCCGGTCGGGTCGCGGCGTGCCTCGTACCACGGAACTCCGCCGCGCCCATCAGGGGACAGCCGCTGACCAGGATAGGCAGCAGTAACAGCCCGAGAAACAGACCTAACGAGATCGCCAAATTCATCGGTGCTCGGGATTACTCAGATCCGCGCGGGGGCGCCCTTCGTGTGTCGGCAACGACCGGGTCGACGTCCCACGAGGGCGGTCGGTAACCGCAGTAGCCGTTATCACCGAGCCGCCGCGGTCGGGCCGAGTGATCCCATAAAGTCAATCAGATGGGGCTTCCACACCGCGGCGTAATAATGGGTGAAATGCCCGTGCGTCTGATCGCTGTACGGGATAAGTACGTAGCGGCCGTCATGGATCTTCTTCATCGCCCGCTCGACCGTGCCCAGTTCGGGCGGGTTGGCCTCGTCCTCGACGGTGTTGATCAGCAGCACTTTGGCTTTGATCTTTGGAAGATCTGTTTCGGGGCTGTAGTCCTCGATTGACTCGATGGCCCACAACGAGTTGTTGGCGTCGCCCTTGGCGATCCGCGCCACGCGCTCGTCATAAAGCTGGTCCGCAGCAGCGCGAGTCGGCGCCATTTCCTGGATGCGCGCGGCGCTGTCGGGCCTGAACGATCCCGCCGCGGCGCTGTAGGTGTAATGGGTCGGGTTCTTCTCGTAATTGCCGTTGTTCCAATCCGGGTCATGGCGGATCGCCTCGGCTGCGGCGCGGCGCGAGATCCGGTTGCGGCCGCTGATCTCGACCGGCTGACAGGAGAGGCCGACGATGCCGTCCATCACGTCGGGATACATCTCGGCCCACATGAAACTATGCATGCAGCCGAGCGAACTGCCGATCACGAGGCGCAGATGGGCGACTTTGAGCCCCTCCGTGACCAGCCGGTGCGCGCTGTCGACCATGTCACGATAACGGTAATGCGGGAAACTGCCCTTGAGCCCGTCGGAGGGCTTGCTCGAGCCACCGCGGCCAAGCGCGTCGGGGATGATGATGAAGTATCTCCCGACATCCAAAGGCTGCCCGTTCTTGAAGAGCTCGTCGGCCAAGGTCGGTCGCAGCCAGTTGGCGCCGGTGCCGGTATTGCCCTGCAACAGCAGCACGCCGTTGACGATCTCGCCTGCCGCGTTGCGCGCCGCAGAGCCGAGGGTGCGGTAGTGCGGTTTCAGCTGAGGCAGGGTCCCGCCGCTGACAAATTTGTAGTTCGCTATGACGAAGTCACCTTCCTGGTAGTTGGGCCAGTTCGTCTTTTCGGGCTCAGCAAGCGCAGGTGCAGCTACACTGACGAGGGCGGCGAGGACGGCGCGGATCAACATGACAGCGTTCTCCGGGGATGGTTTCGAACGATCCCCTCATTCCGGCGTCAGAGCAACGGAGCTGAGATGTGATCGTGGTGGCATTCAAGGGGACGGATGATCCACCTCGCCCGACCACCCGCGCCTACGGCTCCGGCCAGCTCATGATCGGAACGCTGCTAATGCTGTTCTTCGGGCTGCCTTCGATGACCCGGTCGCTGTAGGCCACATAGACCAGCACGTTGCGCTGCTTGTCAAAGAAGCGGACGACCTGAAGCGTCTTGAATAACAGGCTGCGCCGCTCGTCGAAGACACGCTCGCCATCCTCGATTTCGCCCTTGATCTTGATCGGACCGACTTGACGGCACGCGATGCTGGCGTCGCTGGTGTCTTCGGCCACGCCGAAAGCGCCCTTCATCCCTCCGGTTTGGGCTCGGCTGATGTGGCAGGCGACGCCGTCAACTTTGGGGTCGTCAAAACCGTCGATGACGATCTTGTCATTGGGGCCCAGCAGCCGAAACTTCGTGCTGACGGCGCCGGTGGTGCCACGTTCCGGCCGGCTGATGATCCACACGCTGAAGAGTACCACCGCCAGCACAACAGCAGTCCCGAGAATTAGCCAGAGCCTTCTCACGATGTCCTAGCCCTTTTTTCTTGGGGTGGATTTGGCAGACATGGTCAGGCCTTCTTGCGACCCCTCGTAGCCACGGTTGCCGGTTCGGCCCCCCGCTCGTCCTTCTTCTGTCGGCCACCCGAGACGGGCAGCAGCAATGCTCTCTGGCGCCGATCGGGCGCGGCTTTGGCGCGCTTACTGGTCTTGACACCTTTCACGGCCGGCGATTCCTGTACCAGACTGCGTTTCAGAGCAGCGATCAGATCAATCACCGGCGCCGGCGTGGCAACCTCTCGCGGCTTGACAGGCAGCCCCTTCATCTTAGCCTCGACCAGCTCCCGCGACGACTCCTGGTAACAGTCTCGGAACCGGCTCGCATCGAATTTCCCGGTGCGCTGATCGATGATGGCGCGGGCAATTGCCAACATCTCGGCGTCGCCGGAACCGTCGGCGTTACTGAACAGCGGTGCCCGAACCTCCTCGGCGGCGCGCCGCGTAATGAGCACCATCCCTGACCCTCATGGGTCGACCACGACCATCCGCTCGAGCCGGCTCATCGTGAGGCGCCCGATCCCGACGACCCCGCATCAGCCATCGCTGCCCCGATCACCCGGATCGCCTCTACCGCCATCTGGCCATCGGGATAGAGATAATACGGACTGTTGAAGTAGACAGGGTCGAGTTCGCCACGAGGGACAAACATCTCCAGGTCGATGGCTTTGGAGCTCTCCAGATCGAGCGCCTTCAACTCGTCGGGCGTGAACGTGACGTACTGGCCGCGCTGATATTCGTACCCCTGACCACCTCCTCTTTCTCGACTTCTTCGCCTGTGCTCGGGTCGTGAGGCCGGAGAGTGATCCGCGTCGCCGGTCCGAATCGGTAATGTCTCGCTAGTGCCCGTCCATAAACGCATGATTTTCAGTGGCGTAGCAAGGCGGGCGGTGGTGCGGTTCGGGCAGGCACCGGTGCACGTGGCAGTAGCGGCGCGGGGCGAGAGAGTCGTATAGCGAGCAGGGTCGGGCGGGTTGATTTGGCCAGCTGCGTTGTCACCGGCCGCGGCTGGCGAAGCCAGGCCGGTTTGAGGCGGGCGAGCAGCACCAGGTTGTGGGCCACCGCCGCCGACCAGATGTAGGCCTTGAGGTGGTCGAGCCCGCGCCAAGTGCAGCGAGCGGCGCCATAGACGCGTTTGAAGCAGGAGATCCCGGCCTCGATCCCGGCACGGAAGTTGCGCAGTCGGCGGTACACCCAAGGGCTTTTGACCATGTCGGCAACGGCGATGCCGCACTTCTTGTGGAAGGCGACATCGGCGACGGTCTGCCGCGGCGGCGCGCCGGCACGCGCGATGTGGCGATCGAGCATGGGCAGAAAGCGCTCGGCATCGGCAGGATTGCCGGTCTCAACAACGATATCGAGGATCAAGCCGCTCTTGCCGGTGACCAGGTTGAGCTTGTGCCCGTACTGACCGCCTTTGACGATGATGTCGGCGTGCGGTTCGAACAGACTGACCAGCTTCTCGCCCGCGGGCACCGCCTCGCTATTGAGCACCCGACGCTCGCTCTGGGCGATGACGCGCGCGATCAGCGGCAAGTAATGGGCGACCTCGGCGCGCCAGCGCTCGGCCGTCGTTCCGGCGATCTCGGCCAGCCCTGCGGCGGCCGCCTGCAGTTCGGCTCGGCTGGCCTGGGCGGCGGCGATCAGCTCGCCATAGAGCCGGCGCTTTTGTTCTGCCCGCGGCTGTACTCGATGGCACGGGCCCGCTTCTTGGCCAGGCGCCGGCGGTCGCGCCCACCCGACTGCCGGCGCTCCCGGCAGGGTCTGGGCCCGGCGCAACAGCCGCGTCACGACCCGCACCGCATCCCATAACAGCGTGCTGTCGCTGGGCTCGTGCATCAGCGCCGCGCTGACCGTGCTGTCGAGGCGCACCGCGGCGCCGCTCTCCAACCTGTCTTGTTTGGCGCTGACCAGCAGGGCCTGGTTGACCGCCCTCCAGGTCTCGGCGCGAAGCGCGCCGATCGTCTGGTGCAGCACCGACTTCTTTGGCGACCACGCCAGGGCAGGCGGGCAAAGGCGCGAAACGAGGCCGAATCCTCAAGATGGAAGGCCAGCTCCTCGTAGCTCAGCTGCCGCTGCTGCTTGAGCAGCGCACAGCGCAACACACTCTCCGCCGACAATCCTCGCCTTGGCGGCGCAGACCGCCCGCCACCAGACTGACCAGCCCGCGCTGGCCATCCAGCCATTGCGAGATCGCCTTCAGCTCGCAGCCGATCTCGTGCCGCGCAAACACTTCGAATATCGTGGCCTGGACGGTGCGTTCCTGACGCATTGTCGGCTCCGGCGGTGCGGGTGGGCTTGGCGATGCAGTGGCGGGCAGTCGCAACCTACCCAAACCGCTGAGCCTTACCTTCACAAAATCGCGATTGTCCGAGCGATTCCAGAAACTTAGTGTTTATGGACGGACACTAGTCTAGCCCGGTGACGTAGCTGTACATCGCCGGACCGAGACCGGTTTTCTGATAGAAGCCTGTCATTACGGGGTTCTCCTTTCGACGCCACGAGCCCCCTCAGTTGCTGCCAAGGGGGCGTTGTGGGTACGCGAGCGCTCTAAGAAGCTCGTCGAAGCTGTAGTGGCGGGTCTCCGGCTCCGGCATTGTGCCGGGTCGCACGTAGGCCTGAGGCTTCTGCCGGTGACTGGGCGTATCCGGGGTGTAGCGGCATGTCGGACTTGCTCACCGGCGTGTCCTCCGCTGTTTGTGGTTGGAGGAATCACGAGGGCTGCCGCCAGTCGCAGCCAGTCCTGGGGAGTGTTGTTCCAAGTATGAAGCGACAGGGCGATGGCCATGTTGCGGAGGAACGGGGTCGCCCGGGTTGGCGAGCTTTATCGCTTCCGCATAGGTGAGCTGCCTGCCGGTGTGCTTGCGCACCTCGGCGAGCTTCATTGGTTGCATGGATGCTTCCTTATCGGACCGGGATGCTCCGACGGCCCCACACGCTTCTGCATGCAGGGGTGTCTGGATCGCTACGCGTTCAGGAGGCGTTTGATCTCGTCGACCACCTTGTCGATCAGCTTCTTCTGGAAGGCCGCGCGACTGGTGTTGGTCACGTTTGTCGAGAGACCGATGCGTCGCTGGAGCTCGGTGCGGGTGATCAGGTCGCGCTTGTGGTCTTGCGAGCGAGGCCGAGTGATCGGGTAGAAGTCGTCGACGCGACGGGCAAATTCCTGGCGGAAGCGCCACTCGTCGATGTTCTTCTCGATTACGCCGCTCAAATCGCAGACCAGCGCGGCCCAGACGACCGCCTCAGTGATTTTCTGCTGCTCATCGTCCTCAACTATCTCTCGCCCGTTCTTTACGCGTTCGATACTCCAGTGGAGGGCCATTTCGGGGTTCTCCTGGGAGCGGGATTGCTCCTGACCCCGAACCCGCACGGGCTGACGGGCTCATTTTGCAGGCTTCAGTTCCTCGACGACTTCGTTTCCACAGCATTGGGATTGAGCGGCGATGCGGTTAATGAAGAGGCGTACCTGCTTTAGCTTGACCGTGTAAATGCGGCTCAGACCGTGCCGGGCGACGTATTTGCCGGTGTCGAGGTTCTTGATGACAAAGAGCATGGGTTCTCCTTGGGAGCGGGATGTTCCTGACGCCGCGTGCCCCTTAACGGCTGTCGAGCGGGCGGCGCCGCTAAGGCAGGATGTCCTCCACATAGTGCTCGGGGTCGATCAGGCGGATCCGGCCGTAGGGCTGGCCATTGCGATACTGCCTGGCGTTGACCACGAGCCTGCCGTGCCAGACCTGCATCCAGCTGTAACCCTGCTGGTTCAGGATCGTCTTGTAGACACCGCCACTCTTCTTACGGCGCAGGACCATGTTGGTCCGGGCTGCGGAGACGTCAGCGGCCTTCATGAGCGGGGGTGCTCGGCGCGGCTGCGATCCCTCAGCCTCTCGGCAATGTTTGACAGGATGGTCCCGCTCTCGTCAGGCATCTGTGCCCGGACAATGGCGAGCGCTTCGTCAAAGGTGAGGCGACGCGGGGGCAGAGGGAAATTGTCGGCCACCTCGTCGCATTCCGTCAGTGGGCGGTTCATTGGGTCTCCTCGGAGCGGGATTGCTCCTGACGCTCAAGCCCCCGCCGGCTACTGCTGACAGGGGTTGGGGGGCTAGTAGAGGCCCTCGCTGAAGACGTCGGGCAGGCTGGGCCGGATGCCGTCTGAGCGCGGGCCGAGAGCTACGTTGTCCTGCACCTTCACCCTGCCGTCCCGCCGCAGCCGCGCATCCCAGTGGCGAATCGCCTCGGAGGCGCCGGCGAGCGCCAGACAGGCAGCGGCCCCGATCGCCACGACGCGTCCGTTATCGAGGACTGTCGTCATTGGCGGCACGCCGATGTCGGGCTTGTCCTCTGCGCGGAAGGCGGCAATGCGACGACCATGCTCGGCCGCCGAGGCGCCCACCAGATAGACGCGGCCTTTCCCGCATCTCGCCAACTGTCAACCGACTTCCGGAACTGGACCCTTTTCGACATTGAGAACTGGACCCCCGGGTTAAGTGATGTAGCCCCGAGGCTCGGTCGGGGCAGCTTGTCCAGGTAGTGCACAGGAGGGACCCGCGCGCTGCGCAGCGACCGCCAAGAGTTTGGCGGAGCAGCGCGCGGGAGGTTCCTGTGTACCCACCTGGGCAAGCTCCTGGTCATGTTGGTACTGGCACGCTCTGCGCGATGGGCGGCGCCTTCAGCAAGCCGGTGCGCCGCTTCTCGCGGAGCCGGTAGCTGTCGCCGCGAATGGTGAGGACGTGGCTGTGATGGAGGAGACGGTCGAGGATGGCGGTTGCCACCACGGCGTCGCCGAACACCGTTCCCCACTCGCCGATGGATCGATTGCTGGTGATCAGCATGCTGCCCCGCTCGTAGCGCCGCGAGACGAGCTGAAAGAATAGATGCGCCGCATTGGGCTCGAACGGCAGATAGCCGAGCTCGTCGACGATCAGCAGTTTCGGTTTGCCAAAGTGGGTGAGGCGATCCTCGAGCCGGCCCTCGCTATGGGCCTTGGCGAGCTGGGCCACCAGGGTCGGCGCCTGAGCGAACAGCACGGTATAGCCTGCTAGGATCGCCTGGCGCCCGATCGCCACTGCCAGATGCGTCTTGCCGACCCCGGGCGGACCCAACAACAGCACCGCCTCGGCATTGGCGATGAAGCGCCCGGCGGCGATCTCGCGGATCTGCTTCTTGTCGATCGAGGGCTGGGCGGCGAAGTCGAAGCCGTCGAGATCGCGGACGAATGGGAAGCGCGCCAGCCCGATGCTCATCTCGATCCGCCGTTCATCCTTACGGCCGATCTCGCGCTCGCAGAATAGAGAGAGCGCCTCTCGAATGGTCAGCTCACGCCGGGCCGCCTCATCGATCAGACTGTCGAGCTGATCGCGGATCGCCGTCAGCTTGAGCCGGTTTAGCATCGCGACCAGGTGATCATGCTCCATCACCAGCGCCCTCCGACCACGCGCTCGTATTCGAGGAGCGGGCGCAATAGCTCATCTGCGCCGATCGGTTCGGGAGTTGGGACGGTCGCGAGCCGGGCCTTTGAGCCGAAGCCGACGACGCCGTCGAAGTGGACCGGGTCGACAACACGCTCGAACCGGCCGGTCCGGCGATGGTGAACCGCGACCTCCCGCCCGGCATGGCTGATGCGGAGCAGATCGCCGGCGATTACCACGCGCACGGTTTCACCGATCAGCCGCCACGGCACCGAATAGGCATTGCTATCGACCTCAATGACGCAATCAGCCTGCACCTTGCGCACCAGCTCGCGTGCCATCTCAAACGGGCGAACCTCAGTGATCGAGCGCAACGCGCCAGCCTCGGCGCGCCGAAAGCGCTCAATCGGCGCCTCGCCGGTCGTGCCGTGCACCCGCTGATCGGCGACGTCGCGCGTCCATCCCTCGAGATGGGCTTCCAATGCCGACCAGCTCTCGAACTGCCGTCCAGCAATGGCGTTCTTCTTGACATAGCCGACGCCACGCTCGTCCTTCCCCTTGGTGCGCGCCCGGTAGGGTGCACAGGCGCGCGGCCGAAAACCCCAATGCTTGGCGAACGCGTGAAGCCGGGCATTGAACTCGACTTCCCGAGTCACCCGGTCGTGACGAGCGACGAGCCCGCGATCATTGTCGAGCAGCACCTCCTCGGTAATCCCGCCGAAGTGACGGAAGGCGCCCTCCACGCCAGCAAACCAACTCTCCTGGCGCTCGTTGCGGAACGGCCGGACATAGAGCCGCCGCGAATAGCCCAACGTCGCCACAAACAGGTACACCTTGACGTTCTCGTCGCCGATCATTGCTCGGCGCTCGCCGAAGTCGATCTGCAGCTGCTTGCCAGGCGGCGTCTCAAAGCGGATCGTCGCCCGCGCTTCCGCTTCCAGTTCGCGCCGTAAGTGACGCACTTCGCGCTCGACCGTCCGCAGCGTCAAACGGATCCCCTTCTCGCGCTCGAGCTCCTGTCGAACCACATCGGCATTGCCGGCATGCCGGCGGAAACGCTCCGCCACCCACTCCTCGAGCCCGGTCAGCGTCCGCGGCCGACCGCGACCGCGATACGCTACCCAGCCGCCTTCTGACAAATACCGACGAACCGTCATGTGGCTGCATCCCAGCTCGCCCGCGATCCGCCGAACACCCCACCCCAGCGCCTTCAACCGCAGCATCGCCGCGACCTCGTCCGGCGTCTGCATCACCTCCCTCCGCGGTAACTCCCCCCGCGAAGTAGGCTGTACCCAATCGTCCATTATCGAACCCTTCTCTTCAAAGAGGGGGTCCAATTCTCAATGTCGCTACAGGTCCAGTTTTATCTGTCGCCCGACACCAACCGGCACAGTTCTCGGATCACCGAGGGCAGAGCCGGCGGCGGTGGCGCGCCCCTGCATCTTCGGCGTTCTGGCTCTCTTTGCAGTGAAGAAACTGATTGTCTTCATCAAGTCATCCTACGGGGAGCGGGATGCTCCTGAGGCCGCGACCCCCATCAACTGCCGTTGACGAGGGCGAAGCTGGTGCCGACCTGGAGGGCGCCTCGGTGGTCTTTGTATATTTCACCACGAGGGCTGAGCGCCGACGTAGGCAACGACGAGCTCTCGTCAGCACGGAGGGGTTCTCGCCGCCGTCATGACCCTGACGGCTCCGACGCCGCGAGCCCCCTCAACTGCTGCCGAGGGGGCGTGGCGGATTATTCCTCGTCGGTGAATTGCTCCGGGAGCGCCAAAAGTGGACCGGTTTCGGCCTCGTTCTCGTAAAGGAACGTGGCGAAGGTGAGCATGTCCAGCGGACGGCCTTTCAGGTCTCCACTGGCGATGATCAAACCCTTCTCTGGGCTCACGTTGTACCCGGTGGGAACGAGGCAAAGGCTCGTCACGGAATAAGCGAGCAATTTGGAGGATGGGTATTCGGTGAGATGGTGTAATTCCACGCGCCGTGGAACTCGGCGCGTTTAATGTTGATGGCGGCCATCTCGGCATCGGAGACGATAATCCCGCTGGGATATTGGCTGGGGTCGAGTTCGCAGCGCACGGTGAGGCCAGTTTTGGTAGTGGTGGCCGAGATCAGTTCGACGATGACCCGATAGCTGACGAGTGGCTTGGCACGCCAGTTTTGGCTGATGAAAGAGAAGAGGCGGTGCTCGATCTTGTTCCACTTGCCGGCGCCGGGCGGCAGGTGGCTGACCGCAATGTCGAGGTCGAGCTCGTTGGCCAGCGTCTGTAGTTCGCGTTTCCACAGCCGCACCCGCGAGCCATTGCTACCGCCGCCCCCAGCCTTCGCTGGGGCAGGCGTGGCGGTGATCAGCAGTCGGGTTGCCTCGGGATAGCGTCCCCGACCGACGGCGAGCCACCACTGGCGGATGCTATTGACGGCGAAGGCGGCCGTGTCATGGTCGACGCCGACACTTACCCATCCGGAATTGGCGGCAAGGTCATAGACCCCATAGGGCACCACACGACGAGTTCCTTGATCAGGAAGTCATGGACCCGAACCTCTTCCGGATCGCCCTGCGGACGATACTCGCGGCCCGGATTGCAGAAATCCCCGACAAGTTCCTTCTTCTTGGTGTCGACCGAAATCACCGGTTGCAGTTCGGCCAAAGCCGCGGCCACTTGGGTGTTGATATGGGCGAATTGGGCATCCCGGTCGGGATGGCTGTCGCTCTCCTTGGTTTTGCGGTTGCCTTGTAGACTGTAACCCGCCGCGTTGCGCAATTCGGCCACCAGCGCACGGCTCACCTGGTGGCCCTGCGCCTGCAGCGCCTGGGCCAGCCGTCGCACGCTCTTGCAGGTCCATCGCAATGGCGCTTGCGGATCCCCGCGCGTTGTCGGTTCGACCAACGCTTCGAGATCCGGGAGCAGGCGCCGGTCCCCCGCTTTTGCGAGGGCAGGCTCCTGGCAATCGCCGGCTTGCGCCCCGCCCCTGGCCGGCGAACCCGCTCCGACGGCTCATCCTGCGCCAATTCCTTCAGACCGCGCCCAATCGTGCTCGGCGCCATGCCGGTTGCCGTCGCCACCGCGGCAATGCCACCATATCCCGCAGCAAACGCCTCGGCCGCAGCGACCAGACGACGGCCCCCGTTCATCCAGAAACCGCGCCACCGCGGAAATCCGCTCTCTGATGGGTTCCACATCGATCACCACCACAAAATATGGTATGACGACTGGGTTGTAAATCCATGTTTCACCCCCCCAAAAGTCGCTTCACTAATTTCTGGGCCGGCCCTTAGCTCCCGCCAAAGGCATTTCCTGACAGCCTCTTCCGTCGGGGTGACGAGAAAACATGCCTCAGAAGAATTCTTGCCCAGCCTCTTCCGAGGCTGGGCTAGAATCTCCAGTCCTGGCCGTCTGGCGGGTGTACAATTTGTGGTATGATGAACCGTACCTACGAGATCGGCCACAGCCGCGATCAGGCAAGTTTTCTACCGCCTTGTTTGGAGGATTACGTCAGCCGCGACAATCCGGTTCGGGCGATCGACGCTTACGTCGATTCGCTCGACCTGAACGAGCTGGGTTTCCGCGACCTCGGCTCCGACGGCGGCGCCGGCCAGCCGCCTTATAATCTGGCCGATCTCTTAAGGCTCTACCGGTACGGCTATCTCCACCAGGTGCGCTCGTCGCGCCGGCTGGAACGCGAGGCGCGGCGCAATGTCGAGTTGATGTGGCCGCTGCGCGGCCTAACGCCGGGCTATCGCACGATCGCCAATTTCCGCAAGGACAACGTGGCCGGACTGAAGGCGGCAAATCGGGATTTTGTGCTGCTGGCCGGCCGCCTCGATCTGCTGGGCGGCGCGCTGGTGGCGACCGATGGCGCGTATTTCCACGGCGATGCCAGCAAGGCCAGCATCCTGACCAAGAAGCGGCTGCAGGAGCAGATAACGGCGCTGGACCCCAGCATCGCGGAATACAACGCCGCGCTGGAGGCCAACGACAAGTCGGAGGAGGCGGCGGCGCTAGCAGCGCCAGGTAAGCCGCCCTCGGGTGAGGACCTCGCGCAAAGAGTTGCTGCCCTGCGCCAGCGCTGGGCGATGGCCGCGACCGATTTGGCAAAGCTTGCCGGCAGCGGCGACGGCCAGGTCTCGCGCACCGACCCCGACGCCCGGCTGTTGGCCAAACACGGGCAAATCGTTGCCGGCTACAACGTGCAGATCGCGGTTGACGACAAGCACAAGCTGATCGTCGCCAGCGCGGTGGTGAACGAGGGCAACGATGCAGATTCCGACGAAGTCGCCCGCTGATTCCGAGATGATGTCGCCTGGCTGGCGGGCACCCTGCTGACAGTTATTTTTGGCAAGTTGTAGGTCGGTGGTCAATCCGTTGGGGTTGATCTGGAGCGTTTGCGCCTCAGGCTTTCGCCAGCGAGATCGATACGGTGGGCGTTGTGAACAAGCCGATCGAGGGTGGCGTCGGCATAGATCGGGTCGCTGATGAAGGCGTGCCATTATCGACCGGGATCTGGCTGGTGAGGATGGTCGAGCGGCGCCCATAACGTTCCTCGAGGATCTCATAGAGGTCACGACGGGCACCGGCGTCTAGCGGTTCGAGGCCCCAATCGTCGAGGATGAGGAGCTGGACGCCGGTGAGGCTGCGCAGCATGCGGGCATAGCGGCCGTTACCACGGGCGAGCACAAGCTCGGCGAAGAGCTTATATTAGGGATCCGCTGATAAAGAACAGAGCGGTTGTCACGGCAGGCCTTGTGACCGAGGGCACAGGCCAGCCAACTCTTTGCCGACCCCGGTGGGCCCGCACAGGATCGCGGTCCGCAGATATTGGGGTGAAGGATCGGCACGCCATTGGCGGGCGGCCGTTGCGCCGCCTGATGATCGAGCTTGTTGTCGAGGATCGAGCGCACCGAGCCGTAGGTCAGGGTGCCGATCTCGATCGCCCGCGTGGCGGCGGCTTCGAGGCGATCGGCGCCGAATGACCGCACCAGCCGCACGATGCCGAGGCAGGCTCGGAACCCTTGTTCGGGATGGGGCCCGTGCTCCAGGATCAGTTCGCATAGCGCGGCGGTGGCTGGTCCGATCGAAGTGGCCTCGCGGCGAATGCGCTCGACCGTCCAGTCGGCGTACCGCCGTTGGCTCGACGGCATGTGCTCGGAGACGTTGGTGTGCCGATGGTTACCGCTGGCCCGCAGATGAGCGGCGATCCGCTCGCCCCTTCAGAAAGATCTCGACAGCCCGCGGCGCCAGCCGCACCTCGACCTCGCTGCGAGCAAAGCGGTGGGGCACACTGTAGAAATGACCTTCGAGCTCGACGTGATAGTCGACACCAACTCGGCGGACGCGCCATTCGGCAAAGCAATAGGGCTGCGCCGGCAACGAGTTGAGGTTGGGCCGGTCGAGCTCTTCGAAGAGCGCCCGGCGGGTGACACCGAGCCGCCGGATCAGGCGTTCGTCGTCGAGCTGCCGCAACAACTCACCGATCGCCGCATTGAGTTCGGCCAGACTGTGGAAGCGGCGGTGGCGCAGGCGGCCGAGCAGCCATCGCTCGATGATCAGCACCGCGACCTCGACCCCCGCCTTCGCGAGGGCAGGCTCTTCGCCTTGTCGCGCGGCCGGCGCGGTCGGGCCGGCAGGATCGCGGTATCGTAATGCGCCGCCATCTCGGCGTAGAGCTTGCCCCAGCGAAGGCTGGGGTCCGATTGACCTGCGGCTCGTAGAGGCAGGCTTTGATGACAGCAACCCCCGCTTTCGCGAGGGCAGGCTCTTGGTATTGTCCGGCACCAGCAGCTTGGGCACGCCGCCGAGCGCCGCGAAGGCTCGGGTATGGGCGCCGATCCAGTCAGCTAGCGCCTGGATCCAGCTCGCCTCGGCATAGGTGAAGTTGGAGGCGCCCATGACGGCGACGAAAATCCGCGCCGGACGGACCTGGCCGGTAAGCCGGTCGACGATCACCGACACCGTGTCGCCGGCGTAATCGACAAACAGCTTGTCGCCGCCGATGTCGGCTTGCCGCATCGTGACCGACAGCCGCGACGCCCAACCGCGGTACAGCTCGCAGAAGCGCGAATAGCGATACCCTTCGGGGCAACGCTCGATGTACTCGTCCCACAGCATCGTCAGGGTGACGTGCTTGCGTTTCAGGTCGCGATGAATCTCACCCCAATCAGGCTCGGCATGACGCTGATGGCCTTGCTTGGTGCCGGCCGCCGCGAACAGCGCCGTCTCCAGCGCGCTGTCGGTCATCTCTGCCGGCAATGGCCAGTTCAACCCGGCAGTCGCTAGTCGCTTCACCGTCAATCGGACCGTCGACGGCGCAATGCCAACTCGGCGGGCAATCTCGTTGAGCCCGACCCCGGCGGTCTTCAAACGAAGCACTTCGCGCACCTGGCGCATCGTTGTCCTCTCTGCTGGCATCCGCTCCCCCGTGCAAAAGCCAAAGGAGCGGACCCTAATCGGGCCAGCAGAGGCGCCTTTAACCGAGCGACATCACCCCGGAATGGCGGGCGAAATCATCCTGGAACGCCGAGCGAGATCAAATCGGATGCCGAGCGAGATCGTCGCGGATTCGCGAGCGACTTCCCCCGGAATCCGCACCTTATCGTGCAGAACTGGGGCGGGGTCTCGTAAGCTGAGCCTTGGGATCGGCGCATTGCAGTTGATGCTCGACCGGGGCGAGCTGAAGGACTGGTTCCATTCGAGCGAAATCTGGATCGAGGCGACGGTCGCCGGACTCGGCTTCTACCTGTTCACCGTGCATACGGCCACCACCGGTGAGCGCTCTTTCCTCAATGGCGACCTGTTGAAGAGCGCCAACTTCGTGGCGGGCACGCTTTTGATGTTCATCGTCGGGCTGATCATGACCGGGACCTCGGACAAGCGAAAAAGAGCGGTTTCGAAAAACATCGTCTATGTTGCGGGACACCTTGGGTGTGAATCCCTGTGCGCCACCGGCGAGCCGGAGTTTCGGGCGGTCTTCGGGGCGTGGTGTCGACCGGTCGGGGTGCTAGGACGTCGCGCTCGTCCGCGTCTCGTCAACGAAGCGCTCGGTCGCCACATCCAGAGAACGTCCTTTGCGGCCTCGCGGAGCGTGGATGTAGAGCGAGGCCTGCCGGCGTGTTGGTTCAGCCGGCAGCGGAATCTGGTAATCGACCGGCTTGGCGTGGTCGGCGAGTAGATATTCAGGCCGAAACACGCGTTCGAGGCCGAACAGACTGCCGAGGAAATTGGTTTGACCCCGCGCCAGCTGGCCGGCAACGACCCCGGCCATCTTGATCAGCCGCTTCCAGCCCATGTGCTTGTGATAGAAGGCGTGCTGGGTGGACACCAATTCCTCGTAAAACTCGGCAAGCGGCAGCTTTGTCGGCAGGACCGCATGCTGAATGTCATAGAGCCGGTAGTCCCGGCTCACCGCTCGCCCAGCCTCGCTAACCCAGCTCTCGGTCCCGGGATAGGGCGTGTTGATGCTGATGTTCACGACTTCGGGCAGCTCGAGGCCCCATGCGCGGACGATGCGGAAGCGCTCACGGTCCCATTCGGGGTCGGCGATCAAATTGATTAACACGTAGATTCCAAGCGAGCGTGCGAATTCCAATGCCTCGAAGTTGCCGCCCAGTGTCGCCCGCTTGCGTAATTTTTGCAGACCTTCTTCGTCGATAGCTTCGATCCCGAGGAACATGTATTCGAGGCCGAGCTTCTTCCAGAAACGAAAGACTTCCTTGTGTCGAAGGAGGACATCACCGCGTGTTTCGAGGTAGTACTGCTTCTTGATGCCCGAGCGGGCGATCGCCTCTCCGATCGCCATCCCGTGCCGCTCCTGCAAAAAGGCGACATCGTCGACGATGAAGACTCCGGGCTCACGGATCGATCGCAAATCCTCGACTGCTCGCTCGGGGCTGATCAGCCGATAGCTTCGGCCGTAAAAGGTCCAGGCGCTGCAGAAGGAGCAATCCCACGGACAGCCGCGCGAAAACTCGATGGTGGCGCAGGGATCGAGCGTGCCGAGAAAATATTTCCGGCGATGGCGCAGCAGATCGCGCGCCGGCATCAAATCATCTAGCGAGTGGACGAAGGCGGGCGGCGGGCCCTCTCCCTCGGCGGTCACGGCACCCGCCACCGTGATCGGGTCGCGACCGCCCTCAATCGCGGCCAAGAGCAGAGGCATGCCCGCCTCGCCTTCACCCTTCAGCACGCAGTCGATGGCGCCCGCGCCGTGCTCGATGATCGCGCTGGCGGTGAACGAGGCGCTATGTCCACCGACGCAGATGAACATCTCGGGGAAACGGGTTTTTGTCGCCTTGGCAAGATCGACGATCTCAGGGACGTGCGGCAGATAATTGCAGGAGAAGGCGATGACGTCCGGCCGCCAGCTTTCGAGCATTCGGAAATAGGCGCGGTAGTCCTCGACCTGCAGATCGATCAGTTGGACCGCATGTCCCGCCTGCCGTGCCGCCTGAGCGACGAGTTCAAGGCCGATCGGCTCGAGCCGCAGAAAGAACTTTGAATAGTGAAGCACCCCGGGGAAGACACCCAGAAGCCGCATGCCAACCCTCCATCCAATCCGCCGGGCTAACAGTTAAACGATCTCGGGCGAAGAGAGGTGCCGGGCGAAAATCCTCCCTTCTTTGCTCGGCATAACCCAGCTGCTCAGGTCGGGCTACGCCGCCGAACGGCCCCTTGTGGGTCAATTGGGGTTTGTCATCGGGTCCATACGTTAAGCAATTGTTTATGCTACACAGGTTCGCATTAGAACTCTCTGCCGGCAGGATTCGAATTCGCATTTCCTCGGCCGGGGCGACGATTAATCCGGGTTGGCGGGAGTCCAAAAAGTGATCCAGTATGGAGTCCACTTTGATCCTCCCGAGGGTAACAAGAACCGCAGAAATGCTGGAGGCGATTTATCGGCCCGTGGGCCTTCAGCCCACGGACTTTGTTCCGTGGGGAAGGCCGGGACCCAATTCCAACACTCCGGCGTTCTCAAGCAGCATCAATAACTCACCATGCGTACCTGGTGTCGCCGCCCGTCTTCCAGCGATCATCGGCGATGGAATGCAGACATCGATACGATAAAAAATAAGCATTTCCGATCGCGCGCGATGGCTCCGACATCTTGGCTCAATGAGCCACCGTCGCTCGCAACAAAGGTGTTGTCATGGGTTGTTTCTCGCTCGCGCCCTTGCGATGTTTCCTAACCGTCTGCCTGCTGTCGCTGCTCCTCACCGGGATCGCCTCGGCCGATCCGCCGATCCCTCCGGTGAATACCGAAAACGGCTCGGCAATCAAAGGTTATGACCCGGTCGCCTACTTCACCGCCGGCAAACCGACCCCCGGGATGGCCCAGTTCACCACCACCTATAAGGGGGCAACCTATCGCTTCGCGTCTGCCGAGAACCGTGCCCGCTTCATCGCCACACCGGAGAAATTCGTGCCGCAATATGGCGGTTACTGCGCCTACGCGATCGCACTGAACAAGATTGCCGACATCGAGCCGGATGAATGGGCGATCGTCAATGACAAGCTCTACCTCAACAACGGCTTCCTCGCGCAAACCCTGTGGTCCCTCGACAAGTCCGGTAACATCGTGAAGGGCGACCAGAATTGGCCGCTCGTCCCCAAGCTCGGCAGCCCATAGCGGCGCCGTCTCCGTTCGCGATCCGAGGTCGCCATGACGCCGGGACACGGCTCATCTTTGACGCACTTTGGACGGGCCGCACGCGAAATTCCTCTGTCCAACGTGCGAGTCCCATAAGGCGGTTTCGTAACCATCTAATAGAGAAAGGTAATGGGCATTGACAGCAATGGATTTCGGGCCGTGCTGTAGCGGCCGGCAACCCCTCCACAGTCCGGGCCGACGCCACTTCCTGCAGATGGCTGGCAGCGCCGGGCTGCTCGCCCTATCGCCATCCATGAGTTTGGCGGCGGAAGGCGATTACGAGGCAATGCTGCTTTCCTGCATCGATCCGCGCATGGTCGCACCGGTCTACAAATACATGGACCAGCGCAGCCTGACCGGCCAATACAGCCAGTTCGTTATCGCGGGTGCCGCAATCGCTGTCGTCGCGCCCAAGTTCGAGGATTGGCGGCCGGCGTTCTGGGACAACCTCGCCACAACCGTGCAGCTCCATCACATCAAGCGGCTGATCGCGATTGATCATCGCGATTGCGGCGCCGCCCAGATCGCCTATGGCGCCGCGAGCATCGCCGATCCGCAGACCGAAACCGAGACCCACCGCAAGGTCTTCGACGCGTTTCGCAAGGAGGTCGGCAGGCGCGAACCCAAGCTGGCGATCGAAACCGGCCTTATGGCCCTGGACGGGTCGATACAAATGTTGGGCTGACGCCGGCAGGAATTGCGGTTGCCATTTATTGCATATTGTGATATTAACAAGCGCGATTTGAAAGAAGGCGCTGAGGGCCGCATTTACAACCAAGGAGTGAAATCGACCTGAATCAAACCTGCAAAATCAGGAGATCGGGCAATTAATACTCAACATCAAGTTGTAGCTATGTATTCGTGCCCCCCGAGCGGCGCCGCCTCAGTCCGCCCGGGCGAAGCCGCGGAAGGCGTGCGGCAGCCGGCGGATGTCCTGGAGGAGGTCGGGCGGCACCTCGCCGGCGCCGTCACCGCGCAAGGTCAAAGCGTCGATGAGCCCGCCGAAACGCCGGTCGATCGCTGTGACAATCTGGTCGTGACGGCCGACTGCGGCGAAGAGATGGGCGACATCGTCCGGCACCTCTTTCGCCATCTCGCTCCACCGTCCCTGCCGGGTCAGCGCGTTGAGCTTGTGGCCGAGATCCTCGAGCCCGTGCACTGCCAGCACCGGGTAATAGGCCGGCGTCGAGCCGTAAAACGCCACGCGCTGGCGCACCCACTCGAAGCGGCGTGCCACCGACGCGTCGTCGGGTCCGGTGGCGAGAAAACCGCCGCCCGAAATCTCGTATTGCGCGCGCCCCCGGCCGGCCTTGGCGAGGCCGGCCGCGATCCGCGGCATGATCTCGTCGGTCAAGTATCGGCGGGTGCAGAAGCCGTGCAATTTGACGCCGTCGCATTCCTCGGCCGCGACCTTGAGCATCGCCGGGCCGACGGCGGCGATCATTACCGCCGGCGGCGGCGCGTCGATCGGCTCGGGCGCAAAATTGGGGGTCATCAACGTGAAGCGATAGTGCCGGCCTTCGAAGGCCGGTTTCTCGCCGGTCTTCCAGCATCGCCAGATCGCGCGCAGCACCTGGACGTATTCGCGCATGCGCGGCGCCGGCGGGGTCCACGGCACCGAGAAGCGCCGCTCGTTGTGTGCCCGCACCTGCGAGCCCAAGCCGATGACAAACCGCCCGCCGGTGCTGCCGGCGAGGTCCCAGCCGACATTGGCGACGGCCATCGGCGTGCGGGCGAAAGCGATCGCAACACCGGTGTGCAACTCGATCCGCTCGGTCGCTGCTCCGGCCACCGCCAGCGCCAGAAACGGGTCGTGCTTGTTTTCCATCACGACGACGCCGTCATAGCCCTCTGCCTCGATGGCAACAGCCGCCGGGGGGACCCTCCGCAGATCTTCCTGCGGCAATGTCGCAAATATCCGCATCCCCGCCCTCCCCTGCTCCGTTCCCGACCTCGGATAAACCCGCGAACTCTACTCCAAACACCTCGGCAAACCCGCGTTGGCCGTTCGCTGTGACGCGCACCGCCCGAGTGTCGCGGATGCGCGCAATCCAGTCGAGCTTGAAACAGCGGGTGGCAAGAGCGGCGCCAAGGGCGCCAGCGATATGGGTACGGCGCTCGCTCCAATCGAGACATGGTCGGCAGAACGGTCGGCGAGACCCGCTCCTTGCTCCGAGATCGATGCCGACCTGCAGGAAGAACGCTTCTCCAGCCGGGGTCACGATGCCGCCATCCTCGGACAACATGACGCAAGCCCGGGCCACGAGCGCATCGGCCAATGCAACCCCGAGCCGCCCCGCGAGATGATCGTAGCAGGTGCGGGCATTGCGCAACGCGTCCCCGCCGCGCCAGCGCGGCCGATATCGCGTTGGGCCATCAGCGGCCACCGCCATGATGCTCTCCAGCATTCTGCCGATCAGGGGCGAGGCGAGCCGGTAATAGGAATGTCGGCCTTGCTTTGTCAAAGCGAGGAGTCGGCCCTCGGTCAGTTTGGCGAGATGCCCGCTCGCTGTCTGCGGCGCCACCCCGGCGGCATAGGCAAGTTCGGTGGCAGTGAGGGCGCGTCCGTCGAGCAGCGCCGTCAGCACATTGACGCGTGCCGGATTGCCGACGAGTGCCGCAACTTCGGCGAGCGAGGGTTCTATTGCTTCCATGCGGCGAAGATAAGCTCGCCGCGCGGAACCGTCACCACGCCATGCTTCGGAATCGACCGTAGTAATCGAGGCCGACGAGGGTAGCGGATCGGCGATGCTAAGATCGATCGACGCCCAGTGTCGATCGACGATCTCTCAGGCGGAGATATACGATGTTTGCCGTGATCTTCGAAGTGAACCCGAAGGCGGAACGATGGGACACCTATCTCGGCTACGCCAGGCTGCTGCGGCCGGAACTGGAGCAGATCGACGGGTTCATCGATAACGAACGTTTTTCGAGCCTGCGCCGGAAGGGGTGGGTCTTGTCGCTTTCGACATGGCGCGACGAGAAGGCGGTGGTCCGCTGGCGCACCTCTGCCCGGCATCACGATGTCCAGCAAAGCGGCCGGACCGAGGTCTTTTCCGACTACCATCTGCGGGTCGGCGAGATTGTCACCGATAACCGGTTGCCACCCGGCGAGAACCTGCGGCAACAGCGCTTCGATGAGACGACGGCCCCTGCCAAGCGCATCGTACTGTCCGAAGCCGAGCTCGACGGCCTGCCCTCGTTGCCCGATCCCTCGGCCGTCGCTGCGCGGCTCGGGGTGCCCGACCCGACGACCTGCCCGGGGCTCCTCGACTGGGATGTGTTCGAGAACATCAATCAGCCGGGGAAGTTCACTCTGCTGACATCGTGGCGTGATGCATCATCCACCGAGGGTTGGCCCGGCCAAGGCGACGGCGACGTCCGGCACCGTCGCGTGCGGGTGATCCGCGATTACGGCATGTTCGATCGCGCCGAAGCGCCGCAATTTTACCCGCCAACGCCGCGCCGACGGTTTGCGGCATTGACGCCAGGAGGTGGCTTAGCAAAGGTGGAAGAAGATCCGGCCGGATCGAAAGGAGGATAGGATGCCGCGGAATGTCGCGATCGGGGTGGGCCTAATGGAGTTCCCGTTCGCCGGCGTCGCCGGGTTCTGGCGCTGGGTCGATCTGTGCGAGACGGGTGGTATCAACTCGCTGTGGCAGACCGACCGCATAGTCAGCCGCGAGCCGATCCTCGAATGCATGAGCGTGATGGCCGCACTCGCCGGGCGGACACGCCGGATCAAATTCGGCGTCAACGTGCTGTCCTTGGCGTTCCGCGACCCGGTGCTGCTGGCCAAGCAGTGCGCGACGATCGATGTGTTGTCTGAAGGACGCCTCCTACCCGCTTTCGGGATCGGCAGCCCGCTTGCACCCGAATGGCGGGCCTTGAACCTCGACACCAAGACACGTGGCCGCAAGACCGACGAAGGGCTCGAGATCATCCGCCGGCTGTGGACCCAGGACGAGGTCGATTTCGATGGCGTCCATTATCACCTCAGCGGCGCCTCGATCGCGCCCAAGCCGGTGCAGCCCGATCTGCCGATGTGGATCGGCGGCTCCTCCGAGGCGGCGATCCGGCGCACCGCGCGCGTCGGCACCGGCTGGCAGGCCGGCGGCGAAACCCCGGCTCAGATGGCGCCGGTCATCGCCGCCATTCGCGCCGCTGCCGCCGCTGAAGGACGCACCATCGACGACGACCACTATGGCGCCGGCATCCCGTTCCGCTTCGGCAGTCCCGACGAGCCCGGGCTTGGCCGCCTCTTCGAGGCCTACCGCAAACGCACCGGGCGCGACCCGCAGCTCCATTTCGCGATCGGCGATGCGAGCGCCATCCTCGAGCGGATCGCCGCCTATGTCGAGGCCGGGATCTCGAAATTCATCCTGCGCCCGGCGGCGCGCGGCGACGAGGAGATGCTGGCTCAGACGCGCCGGCTGATCGAGGAGGTGTTGCCGCTCGCCGCCATACGCTGGCCGCGGCCGGTAAAGCGGCGCGGTGCTGCATGACGGGGGAGCCGTTGCAGGGCATCCGTGCCTGCGTCTTCGACGCCTATGGCACAATATTCGACTTCGCCTCGGCTGCCGCGCGCTCTTCCGGCGCTCTTGGTGACTCCGCCCCGCGCCTGACGGCCCTGTGGCGGGACAAGCAGCTGCAGTACTCCTGGCTGCGCGCCATCCAGGATCGGCACGCCGATTTCAGGGAGGTCACCGGCGACGCGCTCGACTTCGCACTGGAAACCCTTGGATTGGCCGAGCCCGGCCTGCGCGAGCGGCTGATGCAGCTCTATATGACGCTCGACCCGTTCCCCGAGGTTCCGGAAACGCTGCGGCGACTGCGCGCCGCCGGATTGCCGACGGCGATCCTGTCGAACGGCACCCCCGACATGCTCGCGGCCGCGGTCGAGAACGCCGGGCTCGCCGGCCTTCTCGATCACGTGCTGTCGGTCGAACTGGTCGGAGTCTACAAGCCGCACCCGAAGGTCTACCGTCTGGCCTGCGATCGGCTCGGCATCGAGGCGGGCGCCATCCTCTTTCTTTCCTCCAACGCCTGGGACGCCCACGCCGCCTCGGCCTTCGGCATGAGGACCGTCTGGTGCAACCGCTACGGTCAGAGGCGCGAGCGCCTGCCCGGCCGGCCCGATCGCGAGATCGGATCACTGGCCGAGCTGCCGCAACTTCTCGTGCATAGCGGTGCGCACGCCGGTTGATTTCTTCGGCCTGCCACTCTAAATGCAACCGTCTGCAGTGGCTGCGTCCCCATCGTCTAGAGGCCTAGGACATCGCCCTTTCACGGCGGTAACAGGGGTTCGAATCCCCTTGGGGACGCCAATGATTTTAAGATACTTGGGATTCGGTTTGCCTGCCGCGGCAGCAGATGGTATGCGGTCCGCACAACAGCCTTGATGCGACTTGGCTTACTCGCTGCCGCGTTGCGGCTTTTCCCAGAATGGCTAGTGTTTAGACGCATTCAGAGGAACTCATAAGAGCACTGGAATGTGCGATCCTGGGGGATGGCGCCATGGCTCAGACTATATGTTATTGTCAGCGCGGTGGACCCGGAACGGTGGGAAGCGATCGTGGCCGACCGCACCCAGCGGCAAAATACGTGGAGTGGGCGCGCATCGTGCTCGCCTCGGCCGATCGCGGACCGGCGCAGCACGCGGCGCAACGCATCGGCGTCAGCCGACCGACGGTGTGGCGCTGGCAGCAGTGCTTTGCCGAAGCGGGGGTCGAGGGTTTGTTGCGCGACAAGACCCGCAAGCCCGGCAAGCCGCCTATCGCAGCCGATAAAGCGGCCCAGGTGGCGGCCCTGACTTGCACCCAACCGCTGCATCAGGCGACCCATTGGACCGGCCGCGCGATGGCCCAGGCTTCGAGCCGTGCCGATGTCTCCTAGCGCCAGCGCAGACGCCAATCGGCGCCGAATTTGCGCTCGGGATTGGCGGTGTAAAAGTCCAAAGTTTGCCCATGATCGAACGAGCGGCCGCGCTCCACACCCCAACCGCGGCGATCGTCTCGCTGTTCCCAATGCCGGGCGAATCCCCCGTCCGGCAGATCGCGGAACATGAACTCCCGGCCTTCGAGATAAGTTCTACCCCAAGGCGCGACGAGATCCATCCCGATCGAATAGAATGGGTTCCCTTCGGGAGCGACCGGCCACCACCTACCGTTTCGGTGCTGCGTTCGGAAAAGTCCTGTCGCGCGAAAATCGCTGTCGCCAACCAGCTCGCCATAGCGATCGCGTTTGGGGGCCTCGGCGCGCCGCTGCCTCAGCCGGGCTGCTTCTGCGGCCGCCGAACGTGCAGCATTTCTGTTGAGCTAATCTTGTCCGGCCAAGTGCCTTGGCTAAACTGGGCCAAACTCATCCACGATCTCTATATGCGGTCTGGTCCGTCTCGGTCGGCATTTCCGACGCGCAACGGGCCGACCGTTAAAACCTGCGGCGCTGCGGGGCACCAGATTCCAAAGGTCGACCTAGTAGGTGACGTGCGAGGCGTCGATAGAGCCTCGTGTGGCGGCAATCGGCAACGTGTTCAGTTCGAGGCCGGCTGCTCTCAGCGACGGCCAGCCAGCCATACCCATCGACGCGGCGAGGGTGCGACGAGCCAGATCAGAAGATCGCCGGCGCTGTGTGGCGCAATCGATACGTTCCCGCGTAAGGACTGGCAGGCGGCGCTCTCGATATGCAGCATCAATGTCAGCGGTTGGTCACCGGGGTTCTCTGCAGAGATGAAGAGCTCGCTGGCCGCCGACCAATCCCAAGCCCCTCGAACCGGCTTAAACAGCAGTACGGGCTGCTCTTCTTTCGCGAATGCGACGCGGAGCCACATCCGTCTCGCGGCTCGATGGCCGCGCTTATCGTCTCGACGGTGCAATCAGGGTTCTCCGCGGCGGTGTCGCCTGGAGAAATCAGCGGGACTGGCGCAATCACGAGGGCTGGGCTCCATCCGCGAGGGCCATATTTCCATCTCCTGCACAATCTCCAGAACACCTCAGAAGCCGACTCCGACAATAGGACTACCGTTGAGGTGGTGCCTGTTCCAGGATGGCAGCGAGGCAAATGGATGAGCAAAAGGGAGACGGCGATGGTTTGATATTGGGTCGAATGAGAAAGTACCGCCGTCCGTTGAAGCCTTAGATATCACTGCCGGCAACGAAGTGTCTGAGTTAAAGAATACGACCATATTTCGCGGCTCCGGTCAGCTCCCACGGAACCCTATTTACAGCTGGTCCTATAGCGCCGATGGAGCTGATAAATGCTCCGCGCAAGCCACAAGAATTTGTGGCCTTTTGGCAGGACCTTCATATGATGGGCCCGACACCTATGCATACGATTTCAGCATCGGCCGCCTTCCGACCGTGTGGTGATGCCTAACAACAACCTCAGGATGGTATTCTCCCTCCAACCCGTCGCGCTCCCCCCATACTCAGCAGGAGCGTTCACTCCTAGGGTCGACCGATCCCTGCCATGATCGGCCTGCACTTGGCGTTACACAAACTCGTTCACGGAACCAAACACTTATGCTGTCTTTGCGATGTTTCGCGATAAGCCTCCCTCGGCAGTTTGCTCCCGTTCGTAAAACGTGCCGGAGCCTGGAGGGGCTCAAGACGCTGTTCACCCGGTCGAGCGCCGACCGGGGACGCGAGCGGTACCGCCGGGAGGGTATGACCGCCTCCACGTCGTACATTGCAAAAGTCTGACCCTGCTCATGGGTTTCGTTTCCGTGCCGCTTACGGTTCATTACCTTGGCACCGAACGATATGGCGTGTGGCTGACCATCAGCAGCCTTCTGCTCTGGGTAGCCCTGACCGATTTTGGTCTCGCCGGCAACGCTTTGGTGAATGTGCTATCGGAGGCAGTGGGAAACGAAGACAAGGAATTAGCGCGCCACTATGCCGCATCCGCATTCTGGGCGCTGGTCACCATTGCCTTAATTATTGGAGCGGCCTTTATTGCTGCCTTCGATTTCATTCCTTGGCGAGCTGTTTCCGCGCGTCGGATGCCATATCGATCCAGGAACTCGAGTCGACTTGCGCTTTGGTGCTGATGTTGTTTGTGATCAACTTACCGTTAAGCCTGCTACGATCGATCTATAACACCCATCAGGACGGCTGCCTGGCGAACATATGGGGGATCGGGGCGGCATCGTTTGGCTGCTTGGGCTGATTGTCGTGACGCACTTCCACGGCGGATTGCCGCAGTTGGTTATCGCCGTGTCCGGCGTGCCCGCTCTCGTGCTTCTGGGAAACACGTACCATGTCTTCGTCCGCCGCTACCCATGGCTCGCGCCTGCGCCGTCCGCCGTGAGATGGACCTGCATCCGGCGTCTGCTGAAGCTGGGTGGCAAATACATGATCACGCAATTGGCGACCCTGGGCATTTACCAGAGCCAGGCAATGATCATCACCCAAATGCTCGGCCCGTCACAGGTCGTCATCTTTGTGGTTACGTATAAGGTCGTCGCGCTGCCTTTGGAACTGGTTTACATGGGGACGGCGCCCTTCATCTCCGCGTTTGGCGAGGCGAAGGCGCGGCGCGACTGGAATTGGATCAAGGGCACCTATAAGAACGCCACCTTCGCCTCAGTTGCCTCGGGCGTGCCTCTCGCCGCTGCGCTGGCCCTCGTCGCGAAACCCCTGATCCTCATTTGGGCCGGTCCTTCCGCGGTGCCCGATCCTCATCTGGTTCTCTGGCTGTTTGTATATGCCGCAGTCGGTATATGCTTCATGATGTCGAGACAGTTGCTCTGCGGCGTCGAGCGACTCGACCCGCTGGCGCTCTTCATCGTACTTTCCGCGATCGGCTGCGTGCTGCTCGGTGTCCTCTTTGCGCCCTGGTGGGGATTGAGCGGTATCCTATTCGCCATGTCTGTTAGCTTGATGACCGCTTTGTGGCCAATTCAAGTGTACGAGGTCCGGCGTATTTTCCGCGCTGCTCCGCTGCTCGCACGGTGGCCCCCCGAACCGCTACGCGCCGCCTAGAGGGTCGAGAGTCGAACAGAGATCCACTCATCAATCCGAATTCTTTGGGTCACGGACTGATTCGCGCCGTTCCGAGGGGCCAGCCAGAGGTGTGCCCAGCATGGCCTAACTTGCACAAACTGGAGTGGGACGCAGGGACTATCGATCGTTAACTTTTTGCGCATTCGGCATATGGGGACGGCTTACGCGCGTTGGGTGAATGAGTTGCGAGCATTTGCTCTTGGGAAAACGGCTTGGGCTATTGCAATTTGACCAGACGGTACGCTAGGCTGACAATAACTCGTCCTTTCGAGATCCGATTACGATCAGCTTGTCAAGATGTCCGCCCTGCATAGCGCCGAATTTCCGGCCAGCGATTTCGCCGAACCTCTGTTAAAGAGCTGAGATGCGAGTGTGGTGGAGAATGCGATTAAAACCCAAAAAGACGATTATCCATCGAAGCCCCTAAAATTGTTACTGCCGGCCACGAAGGGCCTGGGTCAAATAAATATAAGTATATTTCGCGGCGCCGACCAGCTCCCACAGAACGGTTGTGGAGCTGGTTCTATAGCGCCAACGGAGCTGATAAATGCTCCGCGCAAACCACAAGAGTTGATGGCCTTTTAGCAAGATCTTCATATGATATGCACCGCGCCCGAGGGCGTACGATTTCGAGACGGCCGGAACATCAGCGGCTTTCCGACCATGGTGATGCCTAACGACGACCTCAGGATGGTATTCTCCCTTCCAACCCATCGCGCTCGCACGACCGACGGCTTCTATCTCCTCAGAAATGAACAATGTACCTGGTCCAAATAACGGATCGAATCCGCCAATGTCGAGAAGAACCCTTTGTCGAAACGCCATATTTGCGCCCTGAATGCACCCTCCGCAAACAAAAGACTTTCCGGGAAACGCAACGGGCGTCATGGATTCATTGATGGTTATTGGGTAATCGTCGGGGTCGTGCAACATGATCCGCCCGCCGATGTAGCCAACCGACGGGTCCTCAAACGCAGACCATACCTGGCTCAGGAAGTCGGGCGCAGGATAACAGTCATCGTCGGTGAATGCCAGGATTTGTCCGCTTGCTGTCTCTAATGCGACATTCAGGCCTGTCGACTTGCCCCCCCTTGGTTCAAATAGATAGATCGCTCGAATGTCAGCGGTTTCGATAAACTCCGAAATTACGGCAGCCGTTTGGTCGGTGGACCCGTTATCCACGAGTATCAGCTCCCACGATCGGTCGAACGTAATATGTCGGATCGACTCAAGGCAGCGGGCGAGCTTTTGACTGCGATCGCGAGTGCAAATGATCAGCGATATATCCATATCGATACATCCATATTACGATCTGGGTATCTGCCGCCTCGGTCCGGTTATGGACCCGTCGCGTGCGTGCGCGCCGAGCCTCGCCCGCTAATGACAAGCAAGGGTTCGAACCACGCGGGCCTCTGGCCAGGGAGAAAGCGGAACGCGATCAGGCGGTTTGCGATACGTCGCGGAGCCGCGGCAACACCCACTAACCATAATATCCGGAGTATCCGGTACGCGAACGGCATTGGTGTCCCAATATAGGCTCGGATCGCACAGCAGAGGGTAATCGAGATCGGTGCGTCGTCCACCGGATCCTGGTTAGCCTTGGCTGCAAGGAGTTGGCATTCCTGATGCCAGACCGAACGCTTGCGTGCAGCGACTGGATCGAAAGGGATCCCCCAATAATGACAACGCCTCGCCATATAGTCAATCTTACGCTCGGAAGTACGCCACTTCATGGCGAAGCGGGCATTCTCGATACTATTCATACCATATAAGTTGCTATCATGAATACGGTAGCAAGTTAGCGCTTCATGTAGAGTAACCACCTCGCCATAAAATGGAGCATTGCACTCCAAGACCGCGTCCATCCAATGCTCTCGAGAGTTCTCCATTTCAAATCCTCCATCGGCACGTATACGGTCCAACAGGGATCGCGAATATGCGTTACCGCTGCTCGGCGAGTTGGGCGACCCGCCCGTGCGGAGAAGCTCAGCCCGGATTGTCGCTGTGTGCAAATTTGGCTGATATTTCGGTCTCACATGACCAAGCTCCCTCCCCGCCTCATCGATCGTTACGAGAGGGAACTGCATTTTCACTGTCGCAGCCGTCCAGAGCCCGGCGACGGTTGCCGCAGCATGTGGGAGAAGGAGATCGTCCGAGTCGAGGAACATCAGGATGGGATAACGTGCTAACGGCCAGGCGCTGTTCAGCGCAGCGATTTGGTGCCCATTCGACTTTCGAAGCACGGATCTGACCCGGTCGCAGTAGCGCTCGATGATCGCTCGCGAGTTGTCCGTCGAACAGTCGTCGACGACAATGACTTCGGAAACCGGATGGTTCTGGCCGAGAGCGCTATCGATTGCCGCCGCCAGAAAGCGCTCGTTGTTGTAGTTGACGACGATGATACTAACACCCCACGGCTCGCTCATGGTGCCGACCTCCTTGCGCGAGCAGCATACTGCCGTTTCATAGCCTGCTGGAGGGCATTGCGAAGCGTTCGGCCGCGATCGCTCCAATCGAAACTGGTATTGCACTTTTCGCAAAGCCGCCTGTAGCAGAGAGTGAGCCGTTCCATATCGTCTATCGTAGCACCGACAATGTGTCGAGCTCCCGCATCGATTTAAGCATAAATAGTCCAGCCCCGGTGTCAGCGGCAAGCCGGCCATTACTAACTATTATCGCGGCGATCAATTGGCCACAGAAGTTCCGCACCGCAGTGTGCGTTGCACCACTCAAGCGTACTCGGAGGGTCTTCCAAATTAACATTCGCAAGCAATGCGCGCTTCGCCCGCAGGGTGCGGAGTGGTATAATGCATTGGAATGGCAATCCGCGTTTTCCTCATATTTAGAGGCCGACCGAAAATGAATTGAGTGATTTCAGTCTGTTGTGGCATGATGGTTGTGGCAAAACAATCATCGAGGCACAAAATGTGGACCGAAATCACTCGTCGGAAGTATGAGCGAGAGGGACAGCGCTACGCAAGCGATCTAACGGATGCCGAATGGGCGCTGATCGAGCCGCATATGCCGGCAGCAAAGCGTTTGGGCCGACCGCGCGGGACCGAGCTGCGGGCGGTGCTGGATGCGATCTTGTATATGGCGCGAAGCGGCTGTCAGTGGCGGATGCTGCCGAAGGACTTTCCGCCGTTTACCACCGTGCAAGGTTATTTCTACGATTGGCGAGACCACGGCTTGTTTGAGAAGATCAATTTTGCATTGCTGCTGCAGGCCCGCGAAGCGGCGGGGCGCGAAGCGAGCCCATCGGCGGGGGTCATCGACAGTCAATCGGCCAAGACCACCGAGAGCGGTGGGCCGCGTGGTTATGATGCCGCCAAGAAGGTCAAAGAGCCTGCCCCAGCGAAGGCTGGGGGCGTAAGCGCCACATTGTGACCGACACTGGCGGTCTGCTGGTCGGTGCCGAGGTGCACCCCGCCGATGTCCAAGATCGCGATGGTGCCGTGCTGGTCATTGAGGCCGTCCACCAATTGTTTCCCTGGTTGCGTCACCTGTTCGCCGACAGCGTCTATAACGGCCCCAATCTGGGTGCCGCCCTCGCCAAATTCGGCAAGTGGACCATCGAGATCGTCAAACGCGCCGCTGACGCTGCAGGCTTTCAATTGCTGCCGCGGCGCTGGGTCGTCGAACGAACCCTGGCTTGGCTCAATCGAAATCGCCGGCTGGCCAAGGATTTCGAGGCTTCGATTGCGAGCGCCAAAGCATGGGTCTACATCGCCTCTGAACAGCTTGTCAGGAGATTAGCTTGACCCTTACACAATGTATCTACGATATAATACAACCATTCCGATTCAGATTCAGACACTTAGGAACCTGGAGGTCAATATGTGGGTAAGGCAGCAAACACTATGAAATCATTTTTGCAATTTCCAGTCGATGCATTTATCGCGAGCACGAAGAAGCTGCCCGAAAAAAACCGCCTCTTCGCCGCGTTGTATCTTCGGGCGCTGCGAGCTTACCGACGAGGGCGCCAGGTTGATGCACGTGGATATCTCCCATACGAACAGGATTTGTATATAGTTCCGAAATTAAGCGGTAATCGCCGAGAATACGGTGACCAAGCATTGCCTGTTCCTCCTAAACACCTTTGGTTGGGTTATGGAGTAACTGCCGATGAGTATCTACGCTTAGGCGAAACACATGTCAATACGATGATGAGTATAGTCAGTTCCTCGGATTTCTCACTCCAAGAAGGAAATCGCGTTTTGGATTTGGGCTGCGGGGCGGGCCGGATGATCAGGTGGCTCGACAAAGTCGCATCACAATGTGAGATTTGGGGCCTTGATATCAACGCGCGTTGTATCAAATGGTGCCAACAGAACCTGAGTCCTCCGTTCAAATTTGCCACAATAACGACAAATCCCCATCTTCCATTCGAGGACAGGTATTTCGACTTTACCTATTGCGGTTCTGTTTTTACGCATATAGATGACCTCGCTGATGCGTGGTTACTTGAGCTAAAACGCATTACGGCGCCCGGCGGGAGGATATTCATAACTGTCCATGACAAGCATACCGCAGATCTAATCATGAACCATCCCGAAGCGTGTAGAAATTATTCTTTTCAAATCGATTGGATTAGAAATCTTTTAATGTCTTACGATAAGAAAGCAAATTTCACCAACTCTGATTATGGCATGTTCAGTATATATCCGGGAGGTCCTCAATCACAAGTATACTACGATATCGATTTCCTGCACCGGCATTGGGAACGCATACTGGACGTCCTCTCGGTCACCCCAGAGGCTTATGGCTATCAAACAGCCATATTATTGAAGAAGTAGTAGCTGAGCACACGACTTATTTGGTTGGCGTGCGGCCCCAAAAGCGCGTGGTCCTTTGGACGCGGCAGTCAGGGTGGCCCAAGATAGCCGGAGCCGCTGCCGCCACCTGCGAAAGTGGATCAGCTTCCCCTATCGCCCGAAGATACTCCTGGCCGAGGGCGCTACCGATCGTCACAGCCAGGAAGCCCTCGTTGTTGTAGTTGACGACTATGATGCTTACACCCCACTGCTCGCTCATGGTTCCGACTTCTTTGCGTAAGTGGACCGTTGCCGGTTCACAGCTTGCTGGATGGCATCGTAGAGAGTTCGGCCACGGTCGCTCCAATCAAAACTACTTGCGCATTTTTCGTACGCGGCCTGTTGCAGGGAATTGAGCCGCCCGACGTCGTCGATCACGGCAACGACGCCTTGCGCGAGCTCCCGCATTGTTTCATAGGATAAATAGTCCACTCCCGGGGTCAGCGGCAAGCCGGCGATGCTGCCTTTTAACGCGGCGATCGGCACTCGATTGAAGATATAGTCGAGTGCTTTGTGCTTGAACCCACCGCCCGTCTCTTCGACGACCAGCCCCATGCGCCGCGCGGCGAGGAACTCCCCAAGATTGTCGACGAAGCCATGGAACCGCGTTACCTGGACCCTTGCTTCCCAGGCCGTCCGGAAGGAATCCGGCCCCTCGCCAACGACATCGATGCCGACGCCGGCGCTTTGCAAGATCGGATCGGCCGCTTCGAGAAAGGCTGACAAGTTCATTTGCTTGGGCGTCCAATGGTAGGAGCCGACAACAGAGACACGTCGCGGTGTGGCCTGCACGATTCGCCGGTCCGGCGCGCGCGGTCCATGGTAGGCCGGCGGAACCACCAACTTGACGCTTAATGGCGAAAGCCGCGCAAGGCTCTTGGCATCTTCGGCAGTGTTCGCCACGATGATGTCTGCGCCGCGCGCGAGGCTGAGCTCCGCGTTCGCTGTCTTCCAAGCGTTTGCACGCAAGGCGGCCTTGCGAAATAGATTGCCACGGAAGTTCCGCGCTATATCCGCTGCGAGCTGAGTTTCAAAGTTATGGGAGATATACGCGATGAGCGGCCGTGCGCCGTTCCTTTTACTTTCATGGATATGACCAATCGCCCACACCATCGGATAATGGTCGAGTATAACCCCATCGAAATCGCGTTCGCTGAGCATTGCCTCGAGGTGCTGCGCGTAATTGCGTGTGCCGAACTGAGCGGCAGCGAGCGGCAATGGGCTAGCCAGCGCAAGAGCGGTCGGATTTGGCCGGCCCGGCACGATGCTCCACTCGATCCGACTCTCGAACGCTTCTGCAGCCGGGAGCGACGACGCGGCGGAAGTGGCTAGCCCCATGAACGTCACCGATGCCCCGGCGGCGACGAGCGCTTGAGCAAGCCGCGCGGTGTACATGTTTTCCCCGGAACTTAGCGGCAGCGGAATCGCGCGCGCCAACCAAAGGCAGCGCAGGCCCTCCGTTTCTGGCTTAGACAATCCGGCCGCCAAGTCTGATCTGAAAATGTTGCGCCAACCGCAGCGCCATCGCCACGATGGTAAAGATTAGGTTGGCCTGCCCGGAAGTCGGAATGTTGCGCAACCCTCGACACAAAGAGTTGCCCGCATGATGCACGCGATCATCAGCGTTCGCAACACTTGCGCGCGGGCCGAAATCCTGCCCGAGCCAATATGATGACCGCCCAATGGCCGGTGGCGGCTATTCTTGCCGGCACGTGCATCGGCGAGCACGTCCCCACCCGTGTCGGTCAGGCCCACCGCGTCATCCAGCTCGCGATAGCGCAGCAAACCCGGCGGCTGGTCGGCTTGCTGCGCCAATCTGTGTTCGGGCGGCTCGCTGGATACGAGGATGCCAACGACGCCGACCGGCTGTGCCGAGACCCGGCGATGCGCTAGGTGGCCGGCAACCGAGTGATCACGAGATCTGCCGCCTCCGCCGACCAGATGGGCCGCTTCGAGACCGAGCGGCTGACTTGGCCGGAGAACCTCGCCGTCCTTGCCGATCTGCCGGGGTAGTGGATCGACAAAGTGCATGCCCGCCGTCCGCCAAGAACCATCGTGCTTGACATAGATTCGAGCGTGGGCCCGACCTATGGCGAGCAGGAAGGCAGCGCCTACAAAGGGCATTTCGGCTGCAACTGCTATCACCCGCTCTTCGTGTTCAACCATATCTCGAAGCGGGCTAAGATGAACATCAGGAGCCAGTCGACGCGATGGATAATGCCCATATAAATCTGGAGCTGAAGGAGCAGACGACCGAATCTGGAGAGTGAGGGGAAATAGACGTTAGCAGCCATACGCTGTTACCAATATCACGTATGGGTTGCCGGTTCGGATTTGGTCCTCGGCGTAACGGGGATGGGGTCGCCTGGGCGACGATTTCCGGGTCAAGATTTTAGGAACGATGCAGAACCCGGCGACATGCATGTGGTACAGGTAGCATAACGTTAATGACGTTATTTTTTCATAACATTTATTGAAAATCTACTTCTTCTCAGCAACAAAGTTCAATCCGAAAAATAAATATTCGCGCCTGAGTCCTTTGCATGTCTGTATTTGTTGTTCCTTCTGCAAGAGTTTGTCGGGATCTGAAAAACGATACTGAAATGGCAGAAAATAGCGGATATACTGAACGCTATCCGACAATAAATGTAAACCGTTCTTGCCAAACAGATGTCGCCAGTCAGCAAGACTCCGGATGTTCTCGTTACCTATGAGTATATCTTTGTGCAGCCTTTCATCCCAGATGGTGATGACTTGTTTGTTGCCACGATATTTATACAACTTAATACGATGAATAATATTATTGCCATTCTCTTCTATAGACAATACCTTGCCATTTTTTCTGAGGCTGTCATTAAATATCTTCAGCGCATCATCTATCGGCTCAAGGTGATGCAGGGTATCCTGCACAATGATCCAGTCGTAACTGGCAGGCGCCGGGCGATTGTCAAACAGGTTTTCATAAGCGCAGGAAAATAGTGATGTATTCCCGTATTTACTCCAATATTCTTTACGTTTGTTTACTGTTCAAAATAAAATTCCAGTGTAGTACCAAAAGTCTTTATCCCATTCATAGCAAGAAAAATGCAGGTAGTACCATAGCCACAGCCGCAATCCCAAATAGCCACTTCTTCCCGAAATTTATAAGCACTCGGCGCATCTACTAGGTACTTCCTAATATACCGAAGACGCTCAAGAAAATAATTTTGCCTAAAATACCATGAAGATTTTGCTGCCAGGAATTTATAAAGCGATTGCATTCCGATGTGCACTTCCAATTCTTTAAGAAACAGTTCAAAGAACTCCTCAGGTGACATCATACGGGCCCTCTCTTGCGTCGGCGGGAGGCTTCCCAGGCTTCACCTTGGATCCTTGTATACGTCATCGTTGTCTCGAGGTTGGGGTGGTGCTTGTCTCCAGGCTGGGCTAATGGTTCGCGTAAGGCCTTTTCGGCCCGCTGACGATGGCTCGTGAGGACCTCGGGGTTCGCGGTAGCGCGTCTCGAGCTTCCCAACGTGTTCGACAACTTCGCCATCTGGCGTTCACCCCATCCACCCTAAGTTTTGGCTTTCGTTGCCGAAGTGAACCCGGGATTTCAAAGCTGATTGCGGTTCGCAAGATCAAGCATCGGTTGGCAACCCGACTTGACCGTCGGCGGATGCTGCGCCCCGCTCACCCGGAGTGACGGGTGACACCGCGCGCGGCTGCCTGCCGCGGACCTTGGAGTTCAGAACGGAAGCCAATTGGGAACCGAGGATCTCGGTTGCGGCCTCGATGCTGTACGATCGCATCACGAGCTCGCGGCCGGCTCTACCCATACGCTCGGCAAATGCCGGATCATTCACTACCAGCGAGTAAAATTGGGCGAACTCTTTCGGCCCTCTCGCGACCAGGCAGTGTCGCATATGCTCCGCTGAAATACCGCTCACCGCATCGGGCAGCGCAATCACCGGCAGGCCGCAAGCCATCGCTTCGAGGACCTTCGTCTTGATCCCGGTGCCGGAAACGATTGGCGCGAAGAATACTTGGTGCCTTATCAGCTCTTGATTGATATCCGGGATATATCCGAGAAAGCGAATGGCCGGATGCGCCAGACCGGCCTTTAGAGATTCCGGGCAGGCCCCGATGACGGATAGCAGTGGTGGTGCGACACCCAGTTGCGCGAAAGCGGGCAGCACTTTCTCGACATAGGCGCGCAACGCATCGAGGTTCGGCTGATAAGTCAGCCCACCGGTAAAGACGGCCGACATCGGTCGATCCGATAAGCGATCGGCCGAATTCTTAGGGACCGCAACGGTCAACGGCATACAAAATACCGGCCTTTCAGTCCGGGCCGCCAAACTCGCAGTCTCGTGTGGGGAGTGCAAACTGCTGCTTAGGGCCATGTTGGTCCACCAAACCTCTCGCCGAGCAATCAATTCGGCTTCCCTCTTCAGCACAATGCGAAAGATCCAGCGAATGGTTGGCCGAAGATAACGCGGCACGTAGGCCGTCAGATATCCGAGAATATTTTCATCACCCGACGCGTATGTCGTCCATCTACGATACCGCAGAGAAAGCAGATCGTCGTGGTTCAGGATCCACGGAATGCCCATCGCTTCAGCGTAGTGCGCGGTCCGGATCATGTCTGCTATCATAAACTCGACGCCATGGGTGCGGCAGATTTCGTGCACGCTTTCGAAGTTGGTCTTCTCGAGATAGAGGCACTCGTTAATGCTCTTCCGCCTGGGCAACCAATATTTTACAATGTTGGTAAAAATCGTCCAATGCGATGGAAGTGGCAGATAGTAGGTCTTTGTGTCAAGATCTTCGGAATCGAAAGCGTCCCCTGGTACAGAAAACGCCGCAATGATCACTTGATGGCCGAGTGCCTTTAACGCTTGAATATACGTTCGCATGGCGACCTTATGGCCATACATTTGACCATATGGAACTCTGGTAGCTATAAACAGTACACGCATGCCCGCCCCAGATCAGATGCTGCTGGTTTTGAATTAGCTAGGGATTCTCGCTTAGCAAACTCCGAGTTGGGCTCGCGGGGGACGCCAGTTTCGCCCAGTCGCAAAGCCGTCGACGACTGAAACAGCGCTCGGACCGACGCGCGCCATCCGATCATGCCCTCGGACGTCGCGGCCGAGGTCAATTGCTAAGCCTGGGCGTATCTCCCCGCCTTGGCAAGGACGATCGGTGGCCGCACTCATCAGGCCCGGTCGGGAAGGCGCGGCGATCTGAGCGAACTCAGCGTGCCGAGCAGCGTCCTGATCACCGCCGGTCGCGATATTGCGGAAAAACGCCATAGGATGAGGTCTAGCCGATAAGACGAGGGTGTCAGCGCGCAGGCGATTATCTCCAATCGACGTACAGTTGCTCAGGTCCGAAGTATCGTTCAAACCGCCAGATAGTGGTCGCAAATCTCGTTTAACGATATTCATCGGCGGACCACGATCAGGCTCGGTCAGGAAGGTGCGCCGATCAATTCGAACTCAACTGGCCAAGCAGCGTCCTGACCACTGCCGGTCGCGATGTTACGGAAAACCGCCACAGGATAAGGCGGCGACGATAACGCCGCGGCGCCACCGCACATACGATGGTCCAGGCGAGCAATATCGCTCTGTCGCGCAGCGGCATCTGTGAGGACTTCGCCGCTGAAGACACGAGGCGGCAAAAAAGGCTCGACTTTGTGTCCTCTGGAAAAGGGTGGGCAGAGGGCTCGACCATATAGGAGGCAAACCGATATTGCAGATGGTGCAGATTATAGTTCAGAGGATCGCGCGGTACCGACAAATCAAGCCGCCGCGCTACGCTCGCAAACAAGCGTGCCTTTTCGATATCCTGATGCAGCCTCCGTCGCAATTTCGGTGCCGCGTTGACGGAGTTCACTGTGCCCTGGCTTGCGTCATGGATCCTGTATCGAGCCAGCGGCTTTCGGATCGTCAAGACGTCGCCCAGAATTGGCGCGATCGTTAGTAATATAGCGTCCGTCTGAAGTAGCGTCGTTTCGAACGCGAAGGCATGGCGCACGAAATCCCGGGAATAGGCGTTACCCGATCCCGGAGGGGTCGTGTAGTAACTAGTGCGGAGGTAGCTGCGGCGGAGCTTCTCGGGATCGTTCTTCGGCGGAAATTGCGGAAATGCAGATCCCAATTGGGTGCCGGTCGCATCCATCCCGTTCATTCGATACTGAACTTTCGAGACCCCCGGCCGCCACACCTTCGCGACCTCCCGCATCACTCCCGGTTCGAGCAAATCGTCAGAGTCAAGAAAAATGATGATGTCCCCAGTACTCTGGTCGAAGCCAAACATATTAGCGGCCAATTGAGTGGATTTCGGGTGAAAATACGCCGTCACCCTGCCGCGGAAACCTTCTATGACGCTCCTCGAGTTCATCAGTCGACCCGTCATCGACGACGATCACCTCCTTGTCCGGCCAATCGACGGCGAGTGCGCTCTGGATCGTGGCCCCGACGAAGTCGCGATAGTTATAATTCCCGATTATGATCGAGAGCCTCATCGGGGGTCCTCTTGCCACGCCATCGGTTCAGCACTCCCTATCCTTAGCAATGCGCAAGATAATGCCGCCCGAGAGACGGCATCCGCTTCACGGTGGAGCCGGCAACTGCGATGATCTGGCTGAAGGCGAGGCACCTTGTACGGTCAGCCTCCAGCCGATCCGGCAACGAGGGACGGCCCGTATCGGCTCGCTTCGTCGACGGCGACGCCGCCTAGGCTCGGGCCCACTCAGCGTGCATAGAGCGATTGTTGTAGTGATCGCCATACCGCAGAACAAGAAGCCAAAGATTATGGCCGCAATCACAAGGCCGGGACACCTCGACCTCCTAAGGCAGGACGCCAAGAAACACCAAAAAATGAATGTGCCGATTATTCCGTATTCATAAAACATCTTGAACCAGCTGACTCGTTGTCCGCCGCCACTCCCAGGATCGACAAAAGTTTTTGCCGTCCCCGGGCCGCTCCCTACCAGCAATACTTGCAAAGAGGCCGTATCGAAGTGCGTGCCTGCCAGCAAGACTGGCGAGACGAACCGCATAAAAGCGCTCGACCTCCTGCTCTCGAACTCGCCAATCCGGTCGGTAAAAGCAGACAGGTCGATAATTCCTGTTGCGACGAGCCCGAGGGCGAGCATAACGACGAACAGTGCAGAGAGTCCTGCCTCGCCGCGGCGAAGACCGGCTAGAGGAAGAAAAATAAGAAGCAGCAACAACCCGGTCCCGCTGTAAGCCACCAGAAAACCCAGCGCTATAAGGAGCAGGTATCGCGGCCGGCGAAATTCCAAAACCTCAATGAGTATGCCGAGCGCCGTGATTTGCGAGAGGTGCGAGGGTTCCTGAAAGAAGAGGCCGGTGCTCTTGATAATTCCGCCAAACTCGCGGGGTTTGTCCCACCATCCGCTACTAGGGTCCGAGGTTAGAAAATCGGGAACTATCCCATAAAAATTGATGAGCTGTGCGCCATTCACCACGAATTGCGCGACGAATTGCACCAGTCCGAGGCATGATAGAAGCATTACGAGGAATTGAAATGCCTGAAGTGTCCTCTTATATTGATCGGGGGTGGATGGTCTGCTCAGCGTGAACAGCGAATAAAAGACGATGAATAGAGCATAGCCGGTCAGCATCGTGCTCTCGAAGTTTAACAGCAGCGAGGAGGTCGCCGCCAACCCGAGGGCGAGAAACCACAAGAGCCGATCGTATTGGATGAGTAAATTTCCAGAAATAAACTGGTATAACAAAATAAAACCAATGGCCACGAGCTCCAGATGCAGAAACGTATTGCCAAAGGGTAATGTGAAGCGTTGCAAAAATAGCACGGAGACGAGCAAGGCGATGTCGACCCGCGTTGCCGACTTATCATAGGCCGGGCGGGCAGATGCTACCGATGTTTCCGTGCGGAAGCGCCGATCGACGCCATACTGACCGACATTAATCATGGTATCTATTATACAATCTTTCAATGTCCGATTGGCCCGGACGAGATTGGTCGGAGCGCGTATCATCGCTACGGCGCGGTTCCGACCCGCGGGTCTCGGAATGTTGGGCGGCTACGGTTGGCGTTGGCAATGGCGCTTGTATGGCCGGCTCTTGATACCCGGGCGTAACGCGGTAAAGCTCCTTGTTCGTGTAGACTACGGTGTGGTCGCGATAGCCGCGCCGTCGCTGGGCTTTCACGTCAATGTCGTTGAGGATTACGGCGCTCGTTCGGACGCTAGCGCTGCGGAGAGCGTCCAGCGCGAATTGAACAAACTGACGTTCGGTGCGACCCCAACGAATGACCAGCGCCACACTGTCCACTGCCTTCGCCAAGCGGACTGTCTCAGCAAGGCCGACAATCGGCGGCAAGTCGATTATCACAACGGCATATCGATCCTTGAGGTAATCGATGAAATGGCAAAATCGCTGAAGATCCCGGCTCGTCCAAGCGAGGTTGGTGGGAGCGCTCGGCACAAAGTGGACGCCCGAGCGTTGTTCGATGGCAATTACCTCGTGAGCGGGGCATCGGTCTTGAAGAAAATCGCCGAGCGTAAGGCGAAAATCTTGATCGAGGAGCTGCGAGGCGCCGGAGCGACGCAAATCCGCATCGACGAGGATAACGTTTTCGCCGGCCAGCGCTGCCGTTCGCGCAAGGGCGAGAGCGTGAGTGGATTTCCCCTCGCGGCTAGCCGCGGAAGTTATGCCGAGTGCGGTGCCAGACCGCCTGCCCCCAGAGTGAGCCGACTTCGTCGTCTCAACCGCGAACTGTATATTGGCCCAGCAGACACGAAAAGCCTCGGCGAATGAAGACCTGTTTTCATGCAAGATTATGTCCGCGGGGGATTTCCGCCGGCGACCGAAAACGGCGCGCGGCGTCGCGCAGACGGTCAGCGAGCCGATCTGCTGCTGCAGCTGAGCGCTGGTGCGGAACCCCTTGTCTCGAAGCTCGAGGAGGAGCGCGAGCAAGCTGCCGAGGGTCAGTCCCACAAAACCGCCGACGAAGGCAAGTATTGGGGCTTTCGGCGAAGTCAATGTGGCTGACGGATTGGCGCGCGAGGCGATGGTCGAGTTGGGGGTGATAAAGGCCGGATTTGCCGCTGTTTCCGCCACTCTCTTCTCAAAGTTGACTAGCAACGATCTGATCGATTCGGCGTTGCCTTGGAGTTGCTGGAGCCCGGCATCGGCGGAATTGAGCTGATTTGTCAAGTCCCTGATGCTCTGCTGGAGCGATCTCTGCCGCGTTCGCAACCTCTCGACCGTCTGGAGTGCGGCGGCGCGACCCCGTCCGATCTCCCGCGAGATCTGGCCTTGCAGCTTTTGCAGGGAAGCGCGGACGCGTGTGAGCTCCGGATATCTGTCGCCGTGATACTTGCTGAGATCAGCCTCGCGCGCCACCAGCTCCGCCTCCTGGCCACGCAACCTCGACATGGTTGCAGAAGCTACGACCTCGGGCAGGCTCTCGCCCCCCGCGCCGATCCGGGCCACCCGCGCTTCGTTCTCTGCTAGATCGGCTTGCGCAGCAATCAACTGGTTATTTAACGCAGCGAGTTGCTGCGACACGCCCGCGCTGTCCCTGGCGGCTCCAGTGAGATGATGCTCCTCCCGGTAATGGGTAATCGCCGTCTCGGCGATTTGCAGCTGTTGTCGCAACGCCACCACCTGGTTGGTCAACGCAGAGTTGGCGCGCTCGGCCGCCGCCACCTTGGTCTGCACTTCGACGTCCCGATAGCTATCGATATGCGCATTTACGACAGCGGCAGCGCGTTCAGGCGACCAGGCCCGGTAAGAAACGCCTATGGTCATAGAACGCCCATCCGTCTGGACGAGCAGGTAACCCTTGCTGTATAGTTCAACTGCCAAGTCTATTTGCGCTGGCGTTGGCGGAGTGGCGCCACTTCCTGGATCGGCGTCACCGCGCTGGGCACTCGGCAGGGGTGGCTCCCGGGAACTATCTTCCGGGCCACCCGCAAGCTCTCGTAGGTACTGCCATATGTCGCCGAGGCGCTTCTCCACAGTCTGCCAATTCCAACCTTTAGGATACTCCGGTTTCTGAAATTCAGGGGCCTCCCACAATCTAAGGGAGCGCACGACCGGCTCGATTACCGATCGTGATTTTAGGATGTCTACTTGGCTTTGAATGGCATACAGATCGGGCGCGGGGTCCGGGAGTTCTTGGAGCTCCTCCATGCGTTGCGGCCGCGAGTGGATGACCAGATATCCATCCGCCTGGAAGAATGCCGGCAACCCCAGGCCGACCAAGGCACCCGCGACGCATAACGACAATGTCAGGGCCAGGACCATAGCCAAGTGGCGCCGGATGCTCGAGAGCAGCGCGTGCGCCGACAGACCATCCGCGAATGGTCGACTTATATCGCTAGCAAACGGCCCATCACCCATTCATTGCCTCATCGGTTGTATTCGTGCGCTAGGCTTCACGTTTAAATCGCATTTGCTCGGGATAGGACGGCTAAGATTGTTCGTGCAAGGATTAAGAGATCGAAGGTCAGGGACCAATTCTCGATATAATACAGGTCGTGCTCGACCCGTCGCCGGATCTGCTCGATCGTCGTTGTCTCGCCTCGCCATCCGTTCACCTGCGCCCAGCCGGTAATGCCGGGCTTAACGCGATGTCGGATCGGGTATTCACTGATCGCACGGGCATAGGAAACGCCTGCGGCATTTGCTGCCAATGCGTGAGGTCGCGGACCCACGAGCGACATTTCGCCGCTTAGCACGTTGACGAGCTGCGGCAGCTCGTCCAAGCTCGTCATGCGGAGAAACCTGCCGACTCGGGTGATACGAGGATCCCCGGCCCGAGTGAGCTGGTGGCCAAGCGGGTCCGCTTGCTCGACGTACATTGAGCGAAATTTCAGAAGGCCGAACGGCAGATTGTTGGCGCCCAGCCGCTTTTGCCGGAAGAGCACAGGGCCTCGACTGTCCAGTTTTATGCACAGCGCAATTACAAGCATAAGGGGAAGCGTGAGGAGCAGGCAAAATGCGGCAATAACGACGTCCTCGATGCGCTTAACGAGAGCAGCCACTTCGTCGAGTGGCTTGCCCATCACACGAAAGGTGCCAATGTCGCCGTAGCGGCGACTGTCCAGCACCCGAAAATTCTCGTAGCCCTCGGGGGCAAGAACCCGGAGCGAGACGGAAAACGGATGGAAACGCCGCGACAACTCCAAAACTCGGCGGGATGCATACGGCGGAATTGCAATCACGACCTCGTCAACACATCCTTTGCATAACAGCTCATAAAGAGCCGGCAGTTGCTGTACCGTTGCCACACCGTTACCGCTTTTGACAAAACGCGATCCACGCTCGTCAAATATTCCAACTAACCGAGCACCTGAGCAATGTTGAGTAACTTTCGCGGCTAGCCGCTGGCCAACTTCGCTCGCTGCCACGATCGCGATATTTTTTGTCAATCGACCGGTTTCTCTAAGCCTCAGCGTCACGGATGCCGTTAGCAGGCGAAACCCACAGAGTGCGAATGCGCTTGTAATGCTCCAAGTCGCCAACCAAAGTCGCGAGACATTGTCCGATACTTTCAAAATGAACAAGCAGGCAGTGAGTAGGAGAATCACCATCACAAGGCATCTGACGGTAGATCTCAATATTTCAATAAGATTGAACTCGCCAAAAAAATCATAGACGTCGGAACGTGCGAAAGCGAATATCATGATTACAGATGTACTCATCGTAGAAAATAAGTATGGCAAAAAATCAATATAATCAGCGCCGTGGTCATTTGCGTATATAACAATGCCCAATGACACAGAGGATAACGTGCTCAGTATGAGTCCATCGCCAACCATCTGTGCGGCAACGATCAACGTTCGACTGAATTCATTGAAATTGAAGGCTCTGAGAGTTCGTCGATCGTTTCCTAGAGTCGGAATGTCGCCAACGGTCATATCGCCCCCAATCGGTTTCCTTCCACCGAATAGAGGGCGGCGGAAAGAAAGTTAGCCTCACAGCTTCGACGCGCAAGAAGCACGCCAACTCGATGGACGGGCCAGAACCGCGCCGCTTCACACCTCAAAAAGTCCTGCGCGGGCCCAACGCCGGACGCCGCGCTGCCTCGCCTAATAGACCTCCCTAAGCTGATCGGGTTGACCTGAGAACCAGTCGCCGAATGCCACGTGCAGCGTCGACCCACAGCACTGATGCGTCCCCGCTCCCGGATGATCAATCAGTGGGCGTGGGCTCCGTCTCATTTGTGTCAACCGCAGGACAGACCATCGAAGTCAAGACTTAGTTAGGCACACGTGGGTTCCGGTCCTCGATGCATCGCCCGCCCTTTTCCATCGTATGCCTCCGTTCGCGTAACTGGATTGCATCGGGGCCTCTTGTTAACTTAAGCTGGGGTGAAACAGGCTCGATTGAGGAACAATCGATCGAAACATCAGGTATCGCGCGGAGTCAAGTGGAAAGATTAAGGCAAGTTTATTGCAATGGGTATTATGAACCTAGATTTATCGAGGCGAGATTAACCGAGATTAACCAAGACAAGCAGGCACTAAGCGCCGCCGTTTCGAAGCCCTGTATGGCGTTGGTGAGGATGGGTCACGCGGAAGGCATCGCCGGCCTCTGCGCGACACGGCCGTAAAGCCCAGCCGCCGCCGGCGCGCTTGTCGATCGGCTCACTGAGCCGCCAGGTGAGGCAATGGGCTGGACCGGCGCGTGAGTGCCGCAGCCATCGGCGTATCGCTGCGCTCCTTTCGGCGCATCTGGACGGCGCACCGCTTCCAGCCCCACACGGCGCAGCGCTTCAGGCTTTCCAAGGATTGACTTTCCCCGTCAAGCTGAGCGACGTGGTCGGGCACTATCTCGACCCGTCGGCCCACAGCCTCGTGCTATCGGTCGACGAAAAGTCGCAGGTTCAGGCCCCTGTTCAGGCCGGCGGGCTTTCGACCGCTCATCTCCGGCACGGCATGACCACATCGTTTTGGGCCGCTGAATATCCGCGACGGCACGGTGATCGCCCAGTGCACAGCCCGCCGCCGGGCACGAAGAATTCATCTGCTTCCTCGACCGAGTCGAGGCCGTGATGCCCTAGGCAACCTCGTCCACGCTATCCTCGTACAACTGCGCCGCCCACGAGCTCGCCAAGAGCCCGCCCCGCGGAGGCACCCCGTCGAACAATTCGTATAAGGATTTTCGCGTCGAGGGGGAAACGCAGATGAACCCCATCTTGCCCCCTATATCCGATGGTGGCAGATTCGAGTCCGATGGTTGTCACCTTCCGCGGGCTAATTTACCCCACTCGCCGGCTGAGGTTACATGGTACATAGCACGATACATGCGCCCAAAAGTAAGTTCCTGCTTTTAAACGAGGAACAAAACAGGGCCTTTGATGCGGAATTTCATTCGCGGGAGGAGCTGGAGGCCAAATTCCTGCTTTTGGAACGATTAAACGGAGACAAACCCTTTCACATTCTGGATCTGGGCGGAGGTAATGGAGTATTCGCCGATCAATTTCTTTCCCATTTTTCCGGAAGCTTCGCAACTATAGTGGACGTTTCTGCATCTTTGCTCGCAAAGAACAGACCATCTGACCAAAAGGAACTCATTCTTGGCGCAATCGAGCACATACCGGGTCTCTTGGCAGGGCGCACATTCGATTACATTGCTGTGAATTGGGTTTTCCATCATTTAGTTGGAAACAGCTATCGGGCCTGCTGGGAAAATTGCCTTCATACGCTTATGCAATGTAAGAAGCTATTAAAGCCAAACGGCATGTTGCTTGTTACGGAAAACATGTTCGATGGCTACCTAAGAAGTAATCTTCCATCTCATGTTATCTACGCTATTACCGCGACAAGGTGGCCGTGGTGGGTGCGTTTTGCTAAGCGGTTCTTCAACACGGCCGGCGTGGGTGTCTGCTTCCAGTCGCAGCGAGCATGGCAGCAGATGTTCGATCAAGCAGGATTTGACGTGGTTGCCTTTCAACAGGGACTCGTGTGGTCGTGGCTTCGACGTTCCTTTCGTGGCATGGCATACCATTTGTTGCTCGTAAAATCGGTCTCACATGGCCACTTTTTCTTGAGGCCTAGATCGGGTTCACGGTGAAGCACTTTCACGAGCAGATGACGAAGCGGCACTATTACAAGCTTGGTTGGAGGGGTGACCCGGCTGCCGTTGCAGTCGGCAGGGCTGATTAACCGAGATTCTTCAGATTCTGCTTTGCCGCCGAGAGAAAAGAGGTTTACCGAACATTTCATACCCCCTAAAAGGGGGTCGCTGCGGCAGCGCATCTGGGGAATTTCGAAGGCATGATTCGAGGCCAGTCCGACGTGGGGCGATCCGTCACGGAAAGTGTTGCTCACTTCTACGACCATTATGGCTGGGTGGACCAGGGCGCCGCCGAGTTGAGTGTAGACCAGTTGTTCCGGCGCTTCCGGCCGGGCTACGCGAAATACACCGCACGGAGCGCGGATCGCACCTCGGCACTCCTGACGGAGCAGTGAGGCTCGCTGCTGATTGTCGGCTGGGGCGACCTCCCGGAAAATCACGTCAGGATTGCCGCTGGCTTTCATCGGGTCACCTGCATGGTCATCTCCGTCGCCGCGCTGGGCATCGCTGAGCACAAGCTCGGAACCTCCGCTTCATACCGGCACGAATCAATCGTAGAGACCGCGCTGCCAGACGGCCTTTTCGACGCCGTCTTTTGCGCCCACGTCATCTACCACATTGATAAGGACGAGCAGGAGGCCGCGGTCCGCCAACTGGTGCGCGTTACAAGGCCCGGCGGACGCGTGGTCATCATATATGCCAACCCGCGTTCCCCCTTTACGATCCCTGGGGAGGTCATGCGTGAGGTAAAGCGGAGGGTCGGCGCCCGGCGTGGCGGAAATGTCAGCGGCCCGACCGCCCTCTACTATAACGCGCATCCCCTGAGCTGGTGGCGGCGCTTCACTGCCGACTGCAACGTTGCCTTCATACATACCATGGAGGTGATTGGGCAGCCGCCCTGCGCATGCTCTGCTTTGGGACGACAGAATGGCAGCCGCCTTTTTCAACGCCGCCGCTTGGTTCGAAACGAGAGCGCCCCACGCCGCCGTGCGATTGTGGCAGTCCCCGATCGTGGTGCTGGACAAAAAGTCACCACGCCGGGGTGGGGCGGACCGTGGATGTGGCCGACGGCCGCAGCGTTGCGGGTAGGCAGCTTAAAAATCAAACCGGTGCCTAGGCGCTCGGCGCACGGCAAGAAGCGCCGCGCCGGCCGCTGATCGGGATGATCCTGCACCAGGATGCTTCGCGCTTTGTCTGGTTCCCCTGCGATGATCGTCAATACGATCTGGTACTCACGCTCGATGATGCGACGAGTGCGATCTACTCGGCCTTTCTCGTCTAGGAGGATGGCGCATCGGCGAGGTGATCGACAAGTACGGGTTGTTTTGCGAACTCTACACCGACCGGGGCAGCTATTACTTCGATACTCCGAAGGTCGGCGAGCCGGTCTCGAGGAGGGTGCGCACCCAAGTCGACCGCGCCCTGGCGAACTCGGTGCTCGCCATATCGCGGGCTGTTCGCCCGAAACGCGCGGCCGTTCCGAGCGCGCTTTCCGAACCCTTCAAGCCTTCAGGACCGCCTGCCCAACGAGCTGGCCTTGGGTGACATCGCCACGATCGCGGTCAAGTGCAAGAGCGGGGAACGGACAAAAGATCCCGCCCAATCGTCGCTCGCACGTGCGGATCGCTGAGCTTCCACACCCAGCGGGAGTAGCAGAAGTGAACGAAGCCAACCGTCAATCTTACACCGTAGAGCGCCAAGATGGTACCTTCGAGGGGTTTGAGGGCGATTCCATACGGAGTTGGGCCGCTGACCCAGAGAAAGGCGACGGGGGTCAGGAGCAGCAGGCCGGCGGCGAACACCCAGCCGCGTCGCGAGGCTCGGCATCCAAGGCCGATTTCGACTACCCAATGGTTCACCGACACGGCCAGCGGCACCGTCTTGATGCCGATCGCCGTTACGACGAACGCGAGCAACTTTCCCCAGCGTCCGAGGTCGACGCCGCAGAGGCGCAGCACGCCGTAGTTCTGCATCGAGAAGTGATAGAAATTCCACGCGAAGTAGACGCCGAACATGATCGGCAACGGGTTGTCCCAACCTGTTGCGCGGTGAATTTGTCCAGGCCCAGGTTCATATGATGTCCAACCGATCGCCGCCGCAATGCTGACGGCTGCCCCTGCAGCAAAGATGATGCTCGGCAATGCCACGTACTTGCGAGGGTTGCCGAGCATCACAGAGCGAAACCCCGCGTGAGCCCAGGCGAGCACTATCGGCGACAAAGTGTGTGCCAGGTCGAGCAGGATGAAAACCGCGAAACACGCGACGAGCCCCGAGGGCGGCATCCACATCAATGCAAGCCCGACCGGCACGCCGCTGAGCAGCCACAGCCACAGCACGTAGCTTCTCAGTGCCAATATTTAAGCCCGGCGCCGTTGTCGAACAGCACCGACCCCCCGCAATTCCCGGTCGCCCAGTTGGCGCAACTCCACACACGGATGTATTTGAAGAACGTTGTGGTGTCAGGTATGGCTGTTGCTGTCTCATCATAAGTGCCGGTCCACGCAATAAGCCAACTGCGGTTTCCAAACGTCGACAAATAATTCTGAAAACCCTGTCGGCAGCCATTCGCCGCCCCTACTTGAAATATATCGTCAACCCACTGGCAGCTGAACAGCGAATTCGTGTTGTTGTGGGTCCGCATTCCTGTGTATTTATGATAATTATTCGGCGCCCATCCCGCAGGCAGGGTGTGCGCTGCGTAGCTTATCCAAATAGAACTGGAGCTGTTCCAAGGACACCATGTGATCGCGTAGCCGGCCCCAAACCCATTCTTATGTCCATATAGCTCCGCGAATTCCATATCCACGGTGCAGTGCGGTTCGCTCGGCGGTTTTTGCCAGAACCACAACCCGTTGGGACCGCTCGTCGGCGTGTTCCCAGACCAAAGCGGGGTCAAACGATATTCGGTCTCAACGTAATAGCCCTGAGGAAATGAAAACGTCAGTGCATAGCCTGGATTGGTGGTGGTCATCATGGAAACAAAGTTTTGATTCCCGGTCAAACCCTGCGCATCATAAGATGACAAATATTTGACCGCTAATGTCGTCACTCCTCCGTCTGTCTGTAATGTGATATTACATGGCAATGGGTGCGTTGTGCCCGGAAACGACCCTTTGTGCCAGATTTTAGTCGAAATCGTTCCCGGTACAATCCAGCCAGTTCGTTGTCGGCGACGCTGCAACGCACGCCGGCGACCTCCCGTCATAGACGCACATGGTGTTGTTCACAAAATCGAAGTTTGCAGCCAACGTCGTAAACCCGGCAGCGGCCGCCTGGGCGGGTACTGCGGGGTCCGACCCGGCCGGGACAATTTCGACCGACAAATTAGCGCTGGGGTCGGCGGCGTATACAAGCCCCGGCGCCAGCAGCGCCGCTGCGAAGAAAAGCTTTTTGATCATAGTGAGAACTCCATAGAAACTGCTTGGCTCCCCTGAGAGGCAGTGATCACCGCTGAAAACGCACCGGCGTCTGCCGGCGTCAACGCGCGGGCAGTAACGATATTGAGCCCTGAAATGGCGAAGAGATTGGTGTTGCTGGTGGTTAATATCCCTTTGAATTGAGAGCCGTCGGACATGGTGACATTGGCAGTCGCAACCAAGGTGCCGGCGGGCGCGTTGTCGGCTAATGTCGCTTTTTCAGGGGAGAGCATGATCGCTATGGGCGTCGGCGGCGCACCTTCGACAGGCGCTGTGGTGCCAACATCTATCCAAGCGGCATTCTTACGGATGAACCATGTATGCCATCGATCGCTATAAGCGTAGAGATTACCGTTTGTGATCTGCATGCTGACGGCTGTGCCAGTGGACACGCCGTTGAGTAGCGAGGACCAATCTTTACCATCAGCGCTGTGGGCAGTTCCAAAAGTCCAGGTACCTTCGGATGTCGTCAGGATTCCAGGCTGACCGCCGTAGATGACAAGTCCATCGGGAGCCACCGCCCCGACATCCACCCATTTACCATTTTGTCTTTCGAACCAACGTTTCCACCGCGCGCTATAAATATAAAGATTGCCATTATTTGCGACCTGCATTTGGACGGCTGTGCCATTTGCAACTCCGTCTAGTAGAGTAGACCAATCCATACCGTCGGCACTGTGAGTGCCGCTAAAGGTCCACGTCCCTTCGGCAGTTACCAGACTTCCGGCCTGCCCGCCGTAGATCATCGTCCCATCGGGTGAAGGAGAGGGCGATGGCGGTGCCGGTGGTGGTGCCGGTGGTGGTGCCGGTGGTGGTGCCGGTGGTGGTGCCGGTGGCGGTGCCGGTGGCGGTGCCGGTGGTGGTGCCGGTGGCGGCGCCGGCGGTGGTGCCGGTGGTGGTGCCGGTGGTGGTGCCGGTGGTGGTGCCGGTGGTGGTGCCGGCGGCGGTGCCGGTGGTGGTGCCGGTGGTGGTGCCGGTGGTGGTGCCGGTGGTGGTGCCGGTGGTGGTGCCGGCGGCGGTGCCGGCGGTGGTGCCGGTGGTGGTGCCGGTGGTGGTGCCGGTGGTGGTGCCGGCGGTGGTGCCGGTGGTGGTGCCGGCGGTGGTGCCGGTGGTGGTGCCGGCGGTGGTGCCGGTGGTGGTGCCGGCGGTGGTGCCGCTACAGTGACCGCAATGGTGAACACTGCGTTACCGCTGAAGCTAGTGTTCATCCCGTTTGCGCGAACCCGGACAGAGTAATTGCCCGCTGAAATTGACGCGCGAGCTGTAACGAGGCTGTTCCCGGAAATGGCAAAGAACCCGGCGGAACTTTTCGTCAGTATGAAGTTGCATGGTATCTCCGTGCCCGGCGCGTCCTGTGCGGTCAGCACACCAACAACGGTGCCGACAGGCGCATTATTTTTTATTGTTAAATTATCAATAACGACAGTCATACAGCTCTCCGATCGGTAATTAAGCAGGTTTAGAGGCATTTGAACCGGGGAGATTAGGGATCGAAGGTCAATACCTCAGTGGTGCGATAGAGACTATATAAGCTATATGAAGATTTGTCAATATCACAATTAATAGCTAAAAGTTTAAGAATTTTGGGCGCCTTTTCCGACCCGACATGGGACGTATCTTTGACAGCTTGGTGTCCAAGCTCTTTGGCTTACCGACAGCGTGTTGCTGGTGACCAACACCGAGCCACTCTCCTAGTGCTGCGACACCAAATGTCGGAGAGGGGCGACGTTTTGGTCTAGAGGCGATCTTGCGCGCCATCTCGACAGCCGCGTCCGTTGCCGGCAATCCTGTGCCGAGCGAGGAAAGTCAACCCCTCTCCCAGGCTCCGCTCGCGCTCGGCCGTGTCCAACCGATTGTCGAGCCGGGTCAGCCAGCGGCTCAATCTCTCATGAGTAGCGCGGGGACAATGCCCTTGCCGGCGGCCGGTGGTCTGGACGTGCACAACCCCTCCCGATTGGCGTGACGGAAGCGAAGGGTGTGCGTCCGAGACAATCACCTGCACGGCTTTGCCGATCAGCCGCCACGCCACGTCGTAAGCTGTTGCCGTCGACGCGATCGCACAATGAGCCTGCACCCGGGCGCACCAGTTCGCACCACTCGGTTAAATCGAGGCAGTGCCGAGGACGCTGCTTTGATCCTGAAGAACGCCAGCTCAGTGATCATTGTGAACCAGGAACTGAAACGCCGGACCCACTTCGTGCGCATCTTCCCCAACGCCGAGAGCTGTCTGCGGCGGATGCGGGCGCTGGTGGTCGAGATGCACGAGAACTGGCTGGAAGCCACACGTTATCTCAACATTGACCATCTCAGGGAGGACAAGAAAGAGGCCCGCGGGTTTTGGCCGTGTGACGGCGGTTGGGTGCGGACCGCGCTCCGCTACACGGGGCTCCGCGCCGCCCACGCGCAACATCACCAACGCCGGCTAAACTGCTGAATTTAACAACTGCGGAAAGTGCCTTGAACGGGTGAAAAATGAGTCTTAGATCTGGTGGTGCAATATTTGGAATGGCTTTGCTGCTCTGAGACGATGTTCCACGAAAGCAAGATCCCGGACGTATATCGTATTGAGTAGGTATTTGGGATTGGCAGAGGTTAATTTACGAGACCATGCGTCGTACAGAAAACTGGTGAAGCCAAGTCCGCGCATTTCGGAGTCAAGCGCCTGCACGTCAAATCCGTACCGCTCCCCACAAACATTCATTTCTATTATCACCGCTTTCAAGGTCGTATCCTTTAACAGCCGTTGACCGCCCTTGATCACATTGGTTTCGAACCCTTCGACATCAATCTTCAGTAGGACGGGAGTCCGTGCGGCGAAGATCTCATCGAGCGGCAGAACAGGGACACGGCAGCCAGTCCCATTTTGTACGACATGATTGGCGCAGTCTTTGTCTGTACTAAATTCGAGTTCTCCAGCCTCGGCACCGACGCCGATCTCGAGTATGTCCACGAGATGGTCGAGTCCATTAATCGCTATATTAAGCCGAAGCGCCTCAACGGTGGTCGATATCGGCTCTACAACCACTGATTTCGCGCCCCGCACCCCTGAGGCTAATACGGTATAAGTTCCGACATTTGCGTCGACGTCACCAAACAGATCTTCATCGTTAAGCAGATGAAGCATAAAGCTCATATCTTCAAATGCTGGTAATCCCATATACATGGTAAGGATTGAGGCTGACATGTCAGTGGCAACCAAAAGCTTCGAATTGTCGACATAAGGGACAATGATGGTTATTCCAGGGATCCGCTTGGCAATCTGCCATACGAGAAACCGATTGAGCGCTCTCCAAGGGGCGTTAGCGTTTAGGGGATGCCGAAAGAGCCGATGATATAGTCTATAGAGCTTCCAAATCGCGCTGGGCCCGTAATATAATCCATGAGACTTCCAGGTGAGGAACCGGAGTCTGGCGGCTTCCAATAGTTCAATAACACGGCTGGATGACCGGCGGAAAGCTGATCCGCGTGGGGCCGAGCCGCTGTGACTTGAGGTCCGCATGGCGTGTGCTCTCCACGTCTATCTCGTTCCCAATAAATGAAGAGAGTTGTCATAGCTACAAAATTGTAGCCGACCGAAGTTCAGGAACCTTCTTCTCTGTCGCGGCCGTGTGGTGTCAGGCTCTCTTTCACCACTGATCCCGCATTCCTGGGATGAGGTGGCGATTTTGACTGCCCTGGGCGCGATCGTAGGTTAAAATGCAGCATCTTGTGGGGATTTACCGAGTGGAGATGGGGGACCTGACGGATCAAGCGGACAGAGCTGCGCTGAGGCTCGATTCGACCGTCGTCTGCGCTGCTGTGCGATCCGATGCCGGACTGTTGGCTTACCGCGAGCTGGATGATGCGCTGAACCTGACCGACACGGGTTTCCGGTACGCTGGCCGACGCGCGCACCGGCAAGAGTGGTCGCCATCGGTTGGGCGGGCGGAAAAAGCCGCGGGGGAAGAAAATGGCGTCGCCCGCGGCGATGCCGCCCGCTCGGGTGCGATCGCGCATAGAGTCTGTCTTCGCGCCGCCCAGAGGTGACGGCTTGGCTTCCTCGTGCGCGCTGTCGGCTCGCGTCCGCGTCAAATCGGTCTAGCCAATCTTGCCTAACAACTTTACGGCTGACTTGGCATAATGAGCGAGCCGCCCCGGCATGATGCCGATCCCTATGACAGGCAGCGGAGAACGGCAAATCGGAGGCCAGCGGCGCTGGTCCCGTCCGGATATTGTCGTTCTAGAAATAGCGCTCCGGAACACGGATGATGTCGTCGGGCTGAATAAATGACATAAGATCAGCCTTCTTGTCCTCGCCATTTCGCGTGAGGATCACATAGTCCTGATTCGCCCGGTAAGTGTATCCGTGGGCAGCTGCTACGGAACTTAGAACTTTCATGCCACTGACATAGGGGTAAGCACCGGGATTCGCCACTTCGCCCAAAATATAGAATGGCCGATAGTTCAAAACTGCCACGCTCGCATGCGGATCGGTGATGTATCGTCCTGCCTTTAGTTGGTTCTCGATATTCGCTTGGACCTGTTCCAGCGTCAAGCCCCCCGCCGGTATTGCGCCGATCATCAAAATCCTGATCGTCCCGTCATCCTGAACCGAGTATTGGCCCGCCAGCTCATCGGCGCCGAGCACCCTGATCTCGAGCCTATCTCCCGGTCCCAGGTGATACGACGAGACATCAGGCTTGGTGGCAAGCATGGGCAGGTCTTCGCCCGGAGAGCAGCCAACGACGGAGACGAGAGCCGTCAGCGCCACGCACACGATGCGGACATATAAATTCATGGTCGAGTACCTCCGGAAGATCGCAGCAATGTTCGCCTCCGATCATAGCATGACCGCTGAAAGAGAAGCCCGTTAGCCGGCTGGTTTGCCGAAGACGGTGAGGGCAAGGGCGATTCGCTCTTCCCTGGACTCCCCGGCACGATTTCTCCGACCTCCCTTCGACCGTTAAACGAATAGACGCATACCCCGCCCGGGCCCACAACCTTCGACAAACAAACTCCGGCCTCTCGGCCTTCCAACTCGTGTTCTTCTCTAAATTCCGCTCAGGTCGGCGACGCGGGCGAGATGGGTTGCCAAAAGCCTCGCAATCGATAATGTCGGACCGATGCACCCGGTCCAGGCATCATTTCGCATACTCGCATGGCGCTGTGTTATTCTTCTCGCTGTGTTGTCGTTATTGCCGGGGCAAGATATGGTGCGGACCGGCATTTCCAGGCGGCTTGAGCATTTTATGGCCTATGCCGGATCGGCGAGTATTGCGATAGCGGGGTATGGGAGGCGAGGTGCTGCGGAGATCATCGGTCTGTTTTGGGTATACGCCGGGATTCTGGAGTACCTCCAGCATTTTTCGCCGGGCCGAAATCCATCAATCGCGGATTTTGCGGTATCGGCCCTCGGAGCGTTGTCCGGAGGGCTCGCGGCGGCTCTGCTCGTGCGCCGCTTGGGGAAGGGCGCATACTCGGACCGGTTCTAATTTGATTACGGCGATGGCCCCCTCAGCAGGAGTCCGCAGACCGTTGGTCAGCGTCACCGATCGATGCACTCGTCACGATGTCCACCTCCAACGGTTGAAATGCTGGGCTACGGGGCTCTCGCTATTGGTGGTCGCGCTCCTGCCGCTCAATGCGACGGCCCAGATTACCGGGCCTCTCGTACCTTATATAGTGAGGCCGCCGAGCGCCCCGCGGTTGCCAGCTCCTCCCGGGGCACAAGAGGATTACGCGGGAGAGACCGTGACCAGGCGGCTACGTCCGGAATTCGACCCGATCGGACTTCGGTTTGGTGAGTTTTTCTGGTTTCCGCGGGCCGAGCTCGATGAAGCGTACAACAGCAATATCTTCGCCAGCCACACCGCTCCGACCTCCGATCTGATCACGGCGCTCCAGCCCGGATTCGATCTGCTGTCCGTCTTTCCGCGGCATGCCCTTAATCTGCACGGTAGCTCCTTGAGCCAATTCTACGCCGACAATCCTGCGCAGAACACTCAGGACGGCACCGTCCAAGTGAATGGACGGCTCGATGTGACAGCCGGGAGCTCATTTTTTACCAATGCATCCGCGGCACATCGACACATATCTTACGGATCCCCCAATAATCCCGGCAATATCGCTCAGCCGGTGACGTACTGGGACTACATCGCTACAGCAGGCTATATACAGGGGCGGCGGCGCTTCTCCTACCAAGTCGATGCCGGGGTCCAAGCGGCGCAGTACAATCCGGCACTGCTCGTCGGTGGTGGCATATTGCCGCAGAACACACAAAATACGCTGATCTCCTCAGCAGCGGTTCGCGCCAGCTATGAACTCGTGCCCGACTATCTGGGCTATATGCGTGTCGGCGGTAATCTGTATGACTACTGGCATGCTGTGCGTAACAACTCTTCGATATATCGCATTAGCATGGGCCTGCAAATCCTGCCTAGGCATCTCATTTACGGCGAGGCATATGCCGGATATTTGACCCAGAATTATGCCCAGCGGGCCCTCGGCTCCACCTCCGCCCCGGACTATGGCGGCCGGCTTGTCTGGAACGTCACTCCGCTCACGACCCTCACATTCAATGGCTTGCGGGCGTTCTATACGGGGACCCCTGTGGTCGGTGGGACTGCCGTCGCTGGCTCGGCCGGAAACGGCTACCTAGCGTCGAGCATCGAGGTGAACGCCGATCACGAATTCTTACGCAACCTTCTGCTCAATCTCAACGCCAGCTATGAAAACGACAGCTTTCAAGGTATCACGCGAACAGACAATCTCTTTACCATCGGTGCGGGTGCCAGATACTTGGTAAGCCGGAACCTCTTCTTAGGAAGCTCCTTAAGCTACTACCAGCGCAGTTCAACGATTACTGGGGCTTCCTATAATCAGAATATTCTGATGCTGCGAGTCGGCACGCAGTTTTGAGCCGTGCCAGCCGTACCTCGGGTCGTATGCCGCGTCCCCCGGATTGGAACCCTTCAAAAATCTGGTCAGCTTGTATGCTACTAAATCTGGAATCTTCGACTCCGGAGAGCTCGTCCACCTATCGTCGATTTGAAATCCGTGAAGCAAGAATAGAGCAGATGACGGAAATAATCGTTATCGAGCCTGGCCGCCACGAGCGCAACTATTGGGCCGATCTATGGCGGTATCGCGAGCTGTTCCGCGTGCTTGCCTGGCGCGATTTAGCGGTGCGCTACAAGCAAACGGTGCTGGGTGTGGCCTGGGCAGTTGTCCGCCCAGTTATCACTATGCTCGTCTTTACGGTTATCTTTGGCCGCATCGCCAAGCTGCCGTCGGATGGAACAGCCCCCTACCCGCTGATGGTTTTCGCCGGCATGCTGCCGTGGACGTTCTTTTCAACCGGTTTGAGCGAGGCTTCCAACAGCCTGATCAACAATTCGAATCTGATCAGCAAGGTGTACTTCCCGAGGCTGATCGTGCCCACCGCGACCGTCGTCGTCGCGTTTGTGGACTTCCTGATCACCTTTGTGATCCTGATCCTGCTGATGGCGTGGTATCAGTATCCGCCCGGCTGGCGGATGCTGGTTCTGCCAGTATTCACCCTTTTGGCGTTTCTCGCCAGCATGGGGCCAGCGCTGTGGATTACCGCACTCAACGTCAAGTACCGAGATTTCCGCTACATTATTCCGTTCATCGTGCAGTTTGGTCTCTATGTCTCGCCGATCGGGTTCAGCTCGAGTGTAATCCCCGAAGAGTGGCGGCTCCTCTATTCCCTAAACCCGATGGTGGGTGTCATTGACGGCTTTCGCTGGTGCATTCTGAGCGGACAAAGCCCCCTTTATCTGCCGGGACTGGCGGTGAGCGTGGTGGTCGCCGGCTTCTTTCTATGGTTCGGCATCCACCGATTCCGCAAGACCGAAAGAAGCTTTGCCGACCTTATCTGAGTGTCCCAACACGAAATCCTCGCCTCGCATGGTGAGGTCCTGGACCGCTGGGGCCCCCCGCGCCTGCAATCATGAATTGCATCGATTGTTGTCGATGGCCGCACCTGCAGCAAATCTGCAGCAAAAGCTCCCGTATTGGTTGAAACACCAACCGGGCGGGGCGTGAGAATTTATCGCCGGAATTATCCTCGGAATTTTCTTCCTCAAAATTGCCCGCCGTCAAAAACTGCAACAACGTTGAGACAAGAGCCTTCTTTTGGTTGATTCCGGGCCGCACGAGGGTGTCGACCACCCTGCCACCGTCTCCGCCGCTCCCGGCGTAATCTCGCCCCAGGCGAGCGCCTCGGTGCCCGTGTTGAGAGCCTGAGTTGAGAGACGTCGTGGGCCGCCGTCCTGCAGGTCTCCCGCCGGCACCCCGCCCTGGCGGCTTTGGTCGAAATATCATTGCTGATCGTCGCCTCTCCTTTGTTCGACTGACACCGCGCTCCAGGCGGTGCGCGATCGGTAGAGAATGGGATGACTACATAAGCAATGATTGTGATACCGTCAACTCTCCCGCAGCCTCGGATTCGCACCGGGTTGGGTGACGGCGCGATATGCGAACTGCCTGGTTGACTCCCTCGCCCGAGCCTCCTTCAAATCCCCGGAAGTCTCGGGCAACGGAAGCTGACTACGCTGGCCGCGGGTCTGCGCCGCCGCAGGATCTCGACCAGGAGCGGGAAGGGTCGGTCATCGCGTTCGCCCCGAGCACGAGATGTTCCACTGGGTAGGAATAAACACTTTTCCCCATCGCTGTTCCAATCTGAGATCTCCGAATTCGCCAGGGGCGGGGTGGACATCAAATGTTGCGCACATACGCGCGCGGTCGATGGCGTATTGACGAGCCGAATCCGCGACCCACGGACTCAGGAAATACCTCCCGGGATAAAGGCCGAGCTTGCGAAAATGCGCCTCGACCAGAACGAGGTCCGACAGCGTCCCGGTATAAAGGCCCTCATGGATGGATTGGACGTTTGATATCGGCACGCCGGCCGAATCATGTATGATCACTCCGAATACCGGATTGGTCACGGGCTTAATGAAACGGGCATGTATGCGAATGCGGAGATTTCCTCCGAATACAATAGCAGCGCCATTGCACCCATCATCCAATTGCAATTCGGTGATGCGGGCTTCACCGGTTGTAGTCCTGTCGTTCCAGCCCTCCAAATCCACTCGCCCGTCGGCAACAGCGTCGGAAAGATAATGTGAAATCGTAGTCTGCGGAATATCGTCGCAAGCTATACTCCCGCTCCGCAGAAGTATCACACGATTGCAGAGATGTTAAATCGTCGCCATGTTGTGACTAACCACAAGAACCGTGCGGCCTTCTCCTGTGGCTACACTATTTATCTTCCCGAGGCATTTATTCTGAAAGTCCGTGTCTCCCACCGCCAGCACCTCGTCCACGACGAGAATCTCCGGTTCCAAATGTGCGGCAACCGCGAAGGCAAGCCGAACGTACATGCCCGATGAGTAGCGCTTGACCGGCGTGTCGAGAAATTTTTCTATTTCGGCGAAGGCCACGATCTCATCGAACTTCCGCCGAATCTCGGCCCGGGTCATGCCGAGAATCGCGCCGTTGAGATAGACATTTTCGCGGCCGGTGAGCTCCGGGTGGAAGCCGGTGCCCACTTCGAGCAGGCTTGCGACGCGACCGCGGAGCACCGCCCGTCCCCGGGTCGGCTCGGTGATGCGGCTCAGGATCTTCAGAAGCGTGCTCTTACCGGCTCCGTTGCGCCCGATGATCCCCAAGACATCGCCGCGCTTGACCTCAAAGCTGACGTCGTTCAGAGCCCAGAACTCCTCCACCTGATCACCCAAGGCGACTCGTCGCCCGCGGAGGACATTAATTGCATTGCGCCCGATATTGCGGACCTCACTTCCAATCACATCGCGCAAGGCCGTATAGCGCTTGTGCTGTTGGCCGGCCGACTTGTGCCCCACCAAGTAGCTTTTCGACAGGTTCTCGACGGTGATAACGGTATCCGACATGGGACGGGACAGACTGCTCAAAACCCGTTGGTAAAGCGGCCGTTGGATCGCCCGCTCATATGGCGCAATCCGATTGCGCCGTGCAAGGACCCCACGACTTTTGCATTTCTCCGCATCTCAGTCCTTTGGTGCGTCGTAATGGCTGGCAAGCCGGGTCGTAGCCACGTCGCAATGGAGGCGACGCCCGGCATCTAGTCCGCGCCCAGTATCCTATCACTCCCCACCAGCCCGGTTCACACCCCGCAGGTCCGCTACGCCGATGGCGAACTGACAAACTTTTTTGCCAGCTCGTATCGCTCAGCGAAGTCGCCCTGACAATACCTAAGGCTGAAAGATGCCCTGAACTGGTCTTCGAAGTCGCCGAACAGGCGCGAGGTGGTGACACGGCAAGCTGCCGTTGTGATCCCGCCGGCCGCTCTGACGAACCCTAAAGCGTGGCGGAGCAATGAACTCTCGTTGCCCATGCGGTAGAGTCTGCGCTTCCCGCGCGCATGGTTGTACGCGCGCTGCAGGAGCCATTCCGGGTTCAGCTGGTGCGGCCGAACGATGTGACCGACAGGCGACGCGTGGAAGTGCCAACACCGGTGCCCGCTCCCTGCGGCGCGTGTGGCGAAATCCGTCTCAGAACCCGCCGTATAAACCGAAGAGCCGTTAGGCCCGATGGTTTCAGCGAACCTGTGTTTACGAATTACGGAGCTGCGCACGGCCATGCTGCCGCCCCAAACCCGAAACGGATGGATTGGCCCCTCCGGGAAATCGGTGCACGCATACATCCCTTTGGGGACGCAGCGAAGGACCCAATCCGGGGGAGGCTGCTCCCAAACCAGATCGATTGCCCCACCAAAGATGTCGTAATCAACCTGTTGCGTCGCGACGCTCTCAATTGTTATCAGCCAGTCCGGGGGGAGTATGATGTCGTCGTCGGTAAGCGCTACAATATCGCCCTCGATATGCCCGAGCCCGGCATTAAGGGCCATATTCTTGCCCCGCCGCGGCTCGCTGAGAGTCAGCATCGGCAATTTTTCAGCGCGCTGCTTGAGAATTCGAAGGCTGTCATCCTCGCTGCCATTGTCGACAGCAATTACCTTCCACCCGCCCGTGGGTGGCTGTAATCGCTGCAGAGTGTCGAGCATGCGCGGCAAAGTATGCGCGCCGTTGAGCGTGGCAAAGAGGACAGTCACGCGCGACATGATGGGCATCTCTGTCCTAACCCGCTGCGTGTGTCAACGTATTTTGTCGCGTGCGTGCCAAACCACCAGCCCCAGTCCATGGGGTCTGGCCTTCATAGAAACTCGCAGGCTCTACACTTGTATTCGTACTGCGCCGAATAGACCGTTCCCGAGTGCCAAAGCGACGAAGGTATCCGCGGGGCCATAATAAGCGTCATTTCCAGGCCCGCCTCGGTTCATGAACCGCCATTCCATGTCGTTCTCAGCGACAACGACACTAACTTGGTGCACCGCGAGATCCGGCGCCCGCACCCTTGATCCCGCTCAGGGAAGCTTATTGAAGCCGCTGAACTATGCAATTCGGCTAGTCTTCAAGCGCGCACGACGGCGATTCCGAAATCGCTCAACGAAAATCCCGCGGTGCATTGTGGAGCGGCGGTGATGCTGCGCCAAGCACGCTGCATGCCTTCAGACCAGTTAATGTCATCGAATACGGCAACTGACAGGGGCGCAAGAAACGGAAGCATCATTGCAAAGTAGTTTCTTGTCGCATCCTCATCGTGATGCCCATCGATGAAGATAAAATCGATCGGAGATGCAGCCTTAAAAGCGCCCAATAAAGTTTCATGGAAGGGCCCAACAACTACCTCAACGACTCCTTCCAACGATAGGGCCGCAAAATTTCGCCGTGCGACTTCGGCTAGGGCGGCTCCACCTTCGAGGGTGATGAGTTTACCGCGGCCGTTCATCCTTAAAGCAGCAGCGATGTAGGATGCGGAGATCCCGACAGATGTCCCCATCTCAATGCACCGTATCGGCTTTTGATGGCGGACGAGAGAGAAAAGCAGCGCCGCTGATGCGGGTGATTTCGAGGCCCCTCGGCAGATTTTACCCACGATTCCATTTACGACTTTACCCTCTGTCATTTCAGCGGCTGTTAATCTAATCTCAGGGGTTCCCGCCCCATAGTCGCGATATCGGACGACTTCTTTGGATGAATTAGTGACACGTCGTCTAGCCTCGATGCGCGAGATGCATGCCGTTTCTTCGGGAGAGAAGTCTGCCCAGCCAGCGCGGGATAGGGTTGTCGTGACATGCAGCAGCGGACCAACATGTTCAGAAGCTGAAGCAATTGCCCGTATTGCCTGCTCTTGCAGAGCGGGCCACAATAACTTCCTTTTTGTAGGAAAAAACCTTCTCTTCGCTCGCTGCAATAGTGTGCCGTTCATCGTCAATCCGCAGCCATCGAGCTATCCCCGCTGTCCCGAGGGGAGCCACTGACCACTAAGATAGCTTTCTTTCAGGTGGGTTCACCTCTTGTTTGAAATCAGATGATGCTGTTTTCGCGAATTGCAGGTTATAAAGCACCTGATCGGCTGCGACGAGTAAATCCTTCAACATGCGCCTGAAGCGTATCTTGATCCAACGCAACAATATCAAATAGCAGCGAAGCTTTTGCGTAGCGTCAAGGGGCGCATGATAGACGGTCAAAAAATATTCGAGCAACTTGTGAAACTCGGGAAATGAAATGGTTCGGGTTTTCGCCGGATCCCACCACTCGGGAGACGGAAGGGTGCAATGCCTATTCGTGAGGCGGAACGCGCGTGGCTGCTGCAGACGGACCGGAAGAGTATTTGACGATTGCCCGCTGTGCTGCCTGCTGATGAAAAGATACTCGGGGAGCTCGTGGAACCGGCCCAGCAACGACATTCGGACCAGCAAGATGTAGTCGGCACCGGCATAACTGCCCTGCGGCGGGATCTGATGCAGAGCAGACAGCCGCATCACACCGAAGATCTCATAGCAATTATGCTCAGACAGCAATATTTTTCGAAAGCGCGCCACCGGATCGTTCGAGTTGACGCTCACCGGCATGACGTAGTTCTTGATATAGATTCCGTTTTCGTCGATCAGTTTTGTTCTTGGGTAGGCGACCACACAGCCGGGATCACTTTCCAGGATCTCGACGCACCGCCGCAGGAAGTCCGGCTCTAATAAGTCATCAGCGGCGGCCTGCTTGAAATACTTGCCGGTGGCAAGTTCGTAGACCCGGCGCGAATTCCAGCCGGCACCCATGTTTTTCTCACTTCGGTAATAGCGGATGCGGCCATCTCCCTTAGCATACGCTTTCGCAATTTCGTCCGTTCGGTCTGTAGACGCGTTGTCAGAAATAATCAGTTCGAAATCGGTAAACGTCTGGTTAAGGATCGACCGAAGCGTTTCCTCTAGGAAGCGTTCTCCGTTATACACAAACAATCCAACACTTAGAAGTGGTGCTGAATTCATCAGATTTAGGCTCCAATAATATCGTGGGGGCGTTCTTAGACCTCGAGTTGCTTTTTTCTGGGACCTCCGTTCTTACCCCCGTCCTCTTTAGCTCGCTGACGCATCCGTCATCTCCGTCTTGAGGATGGCCACCCCACCCGCCGGTATGCCGTCCTCATATGCCGCAACGAAGTCCTCGGGGATAGCGGCAGAGTCGGCGCCCGCAGAAATGTCGCGTAACGACGTACCCATCGACCTGCTGTCCATATTTGGTGCGCCGCATTTGTTGACGACATGGTCAATGTTGATGGTCCGAAAGCCGATGCTCGAGCGGACCATATTCGTGGTGTTCGGCACCATCTGCGAGGCGGCCTTACGGCTCTTGGCATTCCATCGATCGAAATTAAGATCGCGAGATCCATTTTTGACACAACGATTCCAGTAACGCCGGCGGAAAGCCATTCCATACTCCAGACAAAGTCATATATCGGCGTCCACCAATTGAACTAACATCTCGGCAATTTCCACGGCTCGATAATACGGCCCTTGCCGGCACCGTCAAGGGTTCGCTGCGCCGGGCCGCGCTGGAACCTGCTGCGTGTTAATGAGGGAAAATCCCGAGGGTTCAGGGCCGTGAGGCAAGGTCACCTCTGCCCTTCTTTTGTCCAGGACAGCCATGGCAGGCAAACTCTTGTCGTGGAGGTCAAAAGATGGGCAAGATTGCGTCACGAGCGCGGGAATTCGGGGAATGTCGGTTAGAATATCAATCCGAAGGACAGTAAGGAACATACTACCTGATTGGTTCTTAAAAATCCGGCGGTGGCGCAGAGCGCACGGCGTCTTTCCAAAGATTATCTGGCCCCTTACGTTTAACGAAAAAATTCTGCACCGGAATCTCTTTGAACGCCGCGCGGTGTTCACAGAGGTTGCCGACAAAGCCGCCGTGCGCTCCTACGTCGAGAAGCGCCTAGGCCTGCAAATCTTGCCGAAGCTATACCATCTTACCGACAAACCCGACACCATTCCGTTCGATACACTACCTGACCGGTTTGTTGTGAAGCCGACCCACGCCTCAGGCTGGGTGCAACTCGTCACCGACAAATCCACTCTCGACCGCGCCGCCCTCATAGAAACCTGCTGCGACTGGCTCAAGCGGAGCTATTACAAAGAGTGGCGCGAGATCGTCTACAAGCACATCAAGCCGCGCATTCTGGTTGAAGAATTTATCGATGACGGCAGCGGCAACGCGCCAAACGACTATAAGCTATTTGTCTTTGGCGGCACTGTCGAATTTATTCAAGTCGATGTAGGGCGCTTCACCGCTCATCGGCGGCGGCTCTACACACCAGATTGGAAGAAACTCGATGTGCTTCTTGAATACGACGACATCAACGGCGACGTGCAACGGCCCGTTCATCTTGCAGAGATGATCGCGGCAGCTGAAACATTAGGCCGTGACTGGGACTTTATCCGGGCTGATTTTTACGACACTGCCGACCACCTCTATTTTGGTGAACTCACAATGACGCCAGGAGGCGGCAACGAGTGCTTTCATCCCAAAGAATTCGACCACTATCTAGGCGGACGCTGGCAAATCCGCACCCGGTAACCCAGACGATTTTCCATATGTGGACGGCCCCCTTCTCGCAAGATGTTGTGCGGGGGCTTTGATCAGATCGCTTGCGTCCATATGTCCGGCCTGTTGGTGCGCTCGCACATGAACGCTGGCCAAGATGGTTTCCGCGACGAAAGCTCCAAACAGAACGGCGACCTCATAGAGGGCCACTGGAAAATGCGGAATGTCTCTCGTCGTGGGGTGAAGTCCTAAGCTTGCTGGAAAAAGGGTTGGGGTGCACCCTCGCCTGATAGGCGAATCAACGAGGTCCGGTTTGTCGACCGGCCTCCACGAAGGAGCACCCCGATGGAGAGAATACCCGCGTCCGAGCGAACACGCGAGAAACTGAGGGCGCTGATGGAGGGTCGAAGCGAGGTGGCCGATGGCCGCTCGGAGCTGGTGCGACTGGCAGCGCGGCTGATCATCGAGGAAGCGTTGGAAGGCGAAGCGGGGGACGCGCTGGGACGCGATTACTACGCCCGCGGCGCGCTGCCCGGCGCCGGCTATCGCAACGGATACCGAGCGGGCCGGGTGAAGAGCGCAGAGGGCGCCATCGACTACAGCGCGCCGCAGATCGCCGACCGCAGCGAACCGTTCCGCTCGCGCCTTGGCGGGGTGGTGCGGGGCCGCACCGAGGAGCTGGAAGCCCTGGCGGTGGAGATGTATGCCCGCGGGCTTTCGACGCGCGACATCGGAGCGCTGTTTGCCGATAAGAACGGTGCAAGCCTGCTAAGCCGCACTGCGGTGAGCGAGATTACCGAGCGCCTGTGGGCGGAATATGAGGCGTTCACGACGCGCGATCTGTCGGAGTTTGAGATCACTTACCTGTTTGTCGACGGGGTTGCCGAGCGGCTGCATCTGGGCCAGCCGCGCGAGGCCGTGCTGGCGGCCTGGGGCATCCTGGCGGACGGCAAAAAGGCGCTGTTGCACCTGGCGCCGGGGACCAAGGAGGACACCGCCAGCTGCCGTGAGTTTTTCCAGGACATGCGCCGGCGCGGCCTGCCCGACCCGCTGCTGGTGGTGAGCGACGGGGCGCCCGGGATGATCCGCGCGATCGAGGAATGCTTGCCGCGCTCGCTCCGCCAGCGCTGCCTGGCGCACAAGATGAGAAACCTGCAAAGCAAAGTGCCCGAGGACGTCTGGCCGGAGTTCAAGGCCCGCGCTACGGCCTGCTACCAAGCGCCCTCGGCAGCGCTGGCGCGCCTGCTGCGCGGCGACATTGCAGCGACCTACGCCAAGAATCTGCCATCGGCGGTGGCGTGTCTCGAGGATGACTTCGAGGCGTGCATCGCGCATCTGCGTTTCCCTCTCGGCCATCGCCGGGCGGTCCGCACCACCAATTTGCTCGAGCGGCTGTTCGGCGAAGAACGCCGGCGTACCAAAGTGATCCCTCATGCCTTTGGCGAGCGCACCGTTCTGAAACTGATGTATGCCGCGCTGATTCGTGCGGCCGAGCGCTGGCGTGGGATCAAAATCTCCGAGTTCGAGCACCGTCAGTTGAAGACAATCCGGGGCGAGCTCGATGCCCAGTTCACGACGCGCAACGCCCCAGTGACCAGCGCAGCGATCACCACAGCCCCAACCCGTTTATCCAGCAGCGAGCGGACTTGACCCGTCGTGGATCGAGTGATCACACCATCTGCTCATTATCTTGCAAGTTCTGGCATCAGCTCAGCACGGTTGCAGTTCAGTGCTCCCCGTGTTTGGCTGATCTCTAGGCCGCGCATGCCAACGCAGTGGGCGCAGCTTTTGCGGCGTAGTTTTCCCCCGTAACCATCGGTTTCCAGGCGACGCGCGACGGCAAGCCCGGGCGAAGCACATGGAGAATGGTGTTGATGATATCGCGCATGGACCACCGCCGCGGGCAGCAGAGGCGCTATGATCGCCCCCTCGGAGGTTAAATCACTTCCATAGCGTAAGTGTCTCCGGATATGCTGTCGCCGGGTGACTAGAGCCCACATTAAACTCTCGAGACGGCCTCTATGACGCTTTGTTTTCGGCAATGACCGCGCGAGCCCCGCGCGGCGGCGTTTCGATTGGTGATCGCAAACCCCGACAATGTTGATCGAAATCACCAATTGGCTGCGGAAGCTCGGGCTCGGGCAATACGAGTTGGCGTTCCGCGCGAACAAGATTGACGCGGGGCTGCTGCCGAGCCTGACGGCCGAGGATTTGAAGGATCTCGGCGTCACCTTGGTCGGGGATCGCCGGCGGCTGCTCGACGCGATTGCCGCCCTCCGTGCCGAGGCGCCCGTCGCCGGAGAACCGGCGGCACCCCACGATGCAATGGCACCGGGCGATGCCGAACGCCGGCAGCTGACCGTGATGTTCTGCGACCTGGTCGGCTCGACCGCACTCTCCACCCGGCTCGATCCGGAGGATTTGCGCGAGGTCATCGGCGCATATCACCGCGCCGTCACCGAGATCATCGCCGGGTTCGATGGCTTCGTCTCCAGGTATATGGGCGACGGCGTATTGGTCTATTTCGGGTACCCGCAAGCGCATGAAGACGACGCCGAGCGGGCGGTGCGGGCGGGGCTGAGCGCGATCGCCGCTGTTGGCCGCCTCGATGTCAAATCCGTCAAGCTGCAAGCGCGCGTCGGGATCGCTACCGGGTTGGTGGTCGTCGGCGATCTGATTGGTGCAGGGGCTGCCCAGGAGCAGTCGGTCGTCGGCGAGACGCCCAACCTCGCCGCCCGTTTGCAGGCCTTGGCTGAGCCGGACACTGTCGTCATCGCTCCCGGGACGCGCCGGCTGGTGGGCGATCTCTTTGAATACCGTGATCTCGGCGCAGTCGAGGTCAAGGGCATCGCCGAGCCGGTGCCGGTCTGGCAGGTATTGCTGTCGAGGAACGTTGCGAGCCGGTTCGAAGCGATGCACGGATCGTCGCTGAGCCCGCTGATCGGCCGCGACGAGGAAATCGACTTGATGTTGCGCCGATGGGCGCGTGCGAAGGCCGGCGACGGGCAGGTCGTGCTGGTCTCCGGCGAACCCGGCATCGGCAAATCGCGTGTCGTCGCTGCACTAGCGGAGCGCCTACGCGGCGAGCCGCATATCCGCTTGCGCTATTTCTGCTCTCCTTACCATCGGGACAGCGCGCTTTTCCCTTTTGTCGACCAGCTCGGCCGGGCATCAAGATTCACCCGCGACGACTTGCCGGGAGCCAAGCTGGACAAGCTCGAGGCTGTGCTGGCCCGCGCCGCGCCACCTGAGGAGGATGTGACGCTCCTGTCCGATCTGCTCTCGTTGCCGGCTTCGGAGCGGCGTCACCGATTGCCGGAGCTCAGTCCGCAGCGCAAGAAGGAAAGAACGTTGGAGGCGCTGATCCGGCAGCTCGAGGGCTTAGCCTGCCAGGAGCCGGTCGTGATGGTTTTCGAAGACGCGCATTGGATCGACCCGACCTCGCGCGAGCTGCTCGATTTGACCGTCGAACGCACGCGCACCCTTCCGGTGCTCCTGATCGTGACGTTCCGCCCCGAGTTCCAGCCGCCCTGGACCGGCCAACCGCAGGTGACGATGCTGGCGCTCAATCGCATGGACCGGCGTGATCGGACTGCCCTGGTCGCGCAAATCGCCGGCGGCAGAACGCTGCCCGCGGAGGTCGTCGAGCAGATCGCCGAGCGCACTGATGGCGTGCCGCTGTTTATCGAGGAATTGACCAAGAGCGTGCTGGAGAGCGGCGTGCTGCATGAAGAGACGGATCGCTACGTGCTCGATCGCGCGCTGCCGCCATTAACGATCCCGACGACCTTGCATGCCTCGCTGCTGGCGCGGCTCGACCGATTGGCGCCGGTGCGGTTAGTGGCACAGATCGGCGCGGCGATCGGACGTCAGTTTCCCTATGCTCTGCTGCGTGCTGTCTCTCGCCTTCCCGAGGACGAGCTGCGAACCTCTCTCGCCCGCCTCGTCGCCTCCGGGCTAATATTCCAGAGAGGCGCGCCGCCCGACGCGGTTTACGCCTTCAAGCATGTGCTGGTCCAGGACGCGGCTCACGGCAGCCTCCTGCGGAGCACCCGGCAACAATTGCATGCGCGGATCGCGGCGGCGCTCGAAGCCCAATCGCCCGAGCTCATGGACAGTGAGCCCGAGCTCTTCGCGCAGCATTACGCTGAGGCCGGGCTCGTTGAAAAATCCGTCGCCTGCTGGAGCAAAGCCGGTCGAAGGTCCGCCACCCGCTCGGCGATGGCGGAAGCAGCAACACAATTTCAAAGAGGGCTCGACCAGCTGGCGCTGCTGCCTGACAGCCCCGAACGACAGCGACAGGAGCTCGAATTTTGGAGTGCCCTAGGCGGGGTCCTCTTTGCGGTCAAAGGCTTCGCGGCTCCGGAAGCGGCCCAAGCTAATGCCCGCTCACGAGAGCTGTGGGAGCAGCTGGGTTCTCCCTCGGATTTCCTTGCGGTGCCCTTTCGGCTGTCGCGATATCACATGTACCGCGGAGAGCTCGATTTGGCGCAGCGCTTGAACGAGAATTTGCTGAGCCTGAGTCGTCAGCGCAACGATCCCGCCGGGCTCGTTCTGGGTCACGCGTCCTCCGGAGGGAACCTGAGTTTTGCCGGCAAATTTGCGTCGTCGCGGTGGCATCTAGAAGAGGTGCTTGCGCTTTACGATCCGATCTCCTGCGGCTCGCTTGTCCATCAGGTCGGATTCCACCCTCACGTCAACTCACAGGCGTATTTGGGGATCGTGCTTTTCTGTCTCGGGTTTCCAGACCAAGCATTGGTACAGTTCCGCGCAGCAATCGCTGAGGCGCGCAGGCTGGCTCATCCGCCGTCTTTCGCTGGGAGCTTGGCGGTCGGCGTGAGGCTGCTGTCGCTCGTCGGAGACGACGCAGCCCTGGATGAGCGGGCAAAACAGCTGGCTGCGGTGGCGACCGAGCAGGGTTTCCCCTTCTGGCGTGCGCTGGGAGCGGTCTTTCGTGGCTGGGCCGAGGTCAGGAATGGCGATGTGACGGAGGGAATGTCTCTCCTGCGAAGCGGTTCGACGGCTTATCGCGCCACTGGCGCGGAGTTAGCGGTGCCCTATTATACAGCCCTCCTAGCTGGGGCGTGTGAGATCGCTGAACAAATAGAAGAGGGTTTGACTTTGTTGGACGAGGCTTTGCAGCTCGCCGAAAGGACGCGGGAGGGCTGGTTCGCAGCGGAACTGAACAGGCGCAAGGGCCAGTTGCTGCTGCGGCAAGGGCATTCGGAAGCCGCTGAGGAATGGTATCGCAAGGCCTTGGAGATCGCCGGGGAGCAGGAGGCCAAGCTGTGGGAACTACGCGCCGCGGTCAGCCTCGCCCGGCTCCGCCGCGAGCAGGGTGGTCGCACCGAAGCCCGCGATCTTCTCGCGCCCGTCTACGGCTGGTTCACCGAAGGTTTCGGCACACCCGATCTCAAAGAGGCAAAGGCGCTGCTCGACGAGCTCCGGGGCGCTTGATGGACGAAACGGCCTAGCTGCAAGAACCTCTGGGGCGCCTCACAAGCACACATGTGTGGCAGCCCCGTGAGCCGGCTGCGGCTGCATTCATCCTACCGAAGCGGACGTACTGGGTTTTTCGATCCGCAAAAACTTCTCACTGCCTAGGCCCGGGATCAGCGGAGCCTCGACGCCCACCTCATCCTTCCAGAAAGTTTGGTCCTGCATCACCGCTACGCAGGTTGGGACATGGCCGTCGTGTGAGAAAATAACGCCACCGGGAACTAGCAGCGGATACAAATATTTCAGGCAAGTTCGCACTGAATCTGAGAGATCAACATCGACAAACGCTACGGCTATAGGCTCGGAGAAGGACGGCATGGTATCGGAAAACCACCCCTTCTTAAATTCACACGCGCTGATATCTCCGTAGCGCTTCACGTTGTCGCAGACCTCATCCAGCGTGCCCTCGTACTGGCCTGGATGGAAGGTACCATCTCGAAGCACGTCGAAGTCGATGCGTTCGTCTGAGTTGGGATCCGGCAAGCCAACAAAAGAATCGAACACCACTAGCTTTCGCTGTGCAAGTTTCGCTGCAATACTCAGTTTCGCAGTGCTTCCGCCTTTAAAACATCCCGCCTCAACCACGACTCCATTGATTTGAGAAGGCATGTCCAATATCGCGCGGGTTATCGCAAGGATTTCGGCGTGTGTATGGGCGCAATGGATGCCGACATGTGCGCGCAAATATCGGTTGCGAAGCTTCTTAAACTGTCTGGCATCCAAACGCGAGCGAGCTTCGGCAGTAAACTGGTTGAACTCCGGTGGGCGTTGCAGCCTGAGCTTCTTCTGCCAACGCATCCACTCCCACAGGGGCGCCGGAACGTAGGGTTCAACTACCTTAAATCCACGTATCTCTATAAGCCCAAGCTCCCATTCCAGCTGGCGGCAGATTTTCTTGAGCTTGTTTTTGACCGGGCCGGGGTCGATCGCGTAGAGGCGTCCGTCGTTGCTGCAGGCAATCCGGCTCCATGCGATGTGCATATGTACCGAGCGGTCGGGGAAATGGTGAAACGCCACGGCGCGCGGCTGGCCGGTAAAGCCGAGACTATTTTCCTGTCGGTCGGCAACTCTCGCCCAATGCGCCGGTTGAAGGAATTCGCCGGGTGCCAAGCGGGTGCAGCAGTGAAAGAACGGCACTTCGGTCCCTGTTTGCTGGGCCCGAGTATGAAGATCCCGAAACGCGGTAGCTAAGTCACTCGGTCCGAAGCCGTCCGGCAAATGAAACGGTCCGATGCGCACGCTGTTTTCCTGAAGCTCGGCAATGCCAGGCGAGCGGTCACCAGCTGCGAAGCCACGGATCTCGACCAGCTCCGTGCGTTTGCCGGGATGGCCCTGGATCAGGCAGGCGGCCAATTTCTGATCGTCTGCGTAGAGTTTACCCTTCGTAAGCATAACTAATCATTACGCGATTTAGCGCTCGGATAATGGCAAGCTCTGCTGGCGCTTTGCGGATCGACTTCATTCGAACGGGTCCTGCGCGTTCTGGCGCAAGCAAGATTGTGCGCTTCCGTAGGAGATCGCGCAACGACGTATCGGTCGAAGCGATGTCCGTACTTAACGAAAAAGTTTTGCACCGGAACCCGTTTGACCGCCGCGCGGTGTTGACACAGCTCGCCGACAAAGCCGCCGTGCGCTCCTATGTCGAGCGGCGCCTTGGCCCGCAATTCCTGCCAAAGCTCTACCATCTCACGAGCCGACCGGACACCATTCCGTTTGATGAACTTCCCGACAGGTTTGTCGTCAAGCCAACGCACGGCTCCGGCTGGGTGCAACTCGTCACCGACAAATGCACTCTCGACCGCGCCGCCCTCATAGAAACCTGCTGCGACTGGCTGAAACGGAGCTATTACAAAGAGGGGCGCGAGATCGTCTACAAAAACATCAAGCCGCATTCTGGTTGAAGAATTTATCGATAACGGCAGCGGCAACGCGCCAAACGACTATAAGCTATTTGTCTTTGGCGGCACTGTCGAATTTATCCAAGTCGATGCAGGGCGCTTTACCGCTCATCGACGGCGACTGTACACGCCAGCTTGGGAAAAACTCGATGTGCGTTATGTATACGACGACATAAACGGCGACGTGCCCCGGCCCGCTCATCTTGCAGAGATGATCGCGGCGGCTGAAACATTAGGCCGCGACTGGGATTTTCTCCGGTCTGATTTTTACGACACTGGCCACCACCTCTATTTTGGTGAACTCACAATGACGCCCGAAGGCGGACGCGGCTGCTTTTGCCCCAAAGAATTCGACCACTATCTAGGCGGACGCTCGCAAATCCGCACCCGATAACCCAGACCATTTTTCCAGATGTGGATATTGGTTGGGGCGGGAGATATCCGGTGAGCAAAGCGCAGCTTACCGTCCATGCGGGCCGCCCCGCGGCCGGGGCGCGTAATCGCCAAGGCGCTCAAAGAGAACGCGCTCGCGGCGTTTCCGCCCGAAGCGTCTAAAGAGGATGTGGTTCTCCGCCGCTTCTTCGGTCATCAGCAAATAATCCTCAACCGGTCCGCAGCCATCCGCTGCGTCCTGGTAGAGAACGCCGAGAACTACCGCCTCACGCCCCCTACGCTGCGCCTGCTGCTGCCGCTGCTAGGCAACGGGCAAATTGCTCGCCGAGAGGGGGAGGATTGGAAGCATCATAGTAACTAAGTTTGCACCCTCGGTCCGATCAACGCGTCGATCCTTTCGCCGAGACGCAGTTCCTCGCCTTGGATATCGCCGTCAGATCGCTGATGCGCTGGCCGTCTGCTCAGGCTTGAAGATGGCCATGCCATCCGCGGGTACGCCGTCGTCATATTCCGAAACGATTTCGTCAGGAACCGGCGCAAGATCGGCAACCCGCAGGAAGTCGCGCAACGAGGTCCCCGTCGACGCGCTGTCTTTGTTTGGCGCCCCACGTTTGCCGACGACATCGTCAATGTTCACGGTCCGAAAGTCGATGCTCCAGCGCACCATATTTGTGCTGTTCAGCACGGTCGAATGGAGGTGCGCCCCGGAAAAGACGATGATGCCGCCCGGCGGGACGACAAACCGCATTTCAGGCTCGAGTTCCAGGGGCTCCTCGGCGTGCGGTTGGACGCGAGTATCGCGGCCGATGTGCTGCGACGCATTCTTGCGGCTGTCGGCATTCCATCGGTAGTAATTAAAGTCGCGTGATCCGTTTTTGACGCCTCGGTTCCAGTAACGCGGATGAAAGGCCATTCCATTCTCTGAAGCAAATTCGTAGATAGGCGCCCACCAATTAAATTGACACATTGGCGCCGAATACCAGGTATCTCGATGGGGATGATGGGCGTACGCGATCCCTGTGGTGAGATAATCTTTAGGAAACGCGCAGCGCAGGCGCGGCACGTCCTGGTAAGTCTTTTCGGGAGAGCAGCCAAGAGCGTTCAGGACGCTTTGTATGAGCTCCTTCGTACGGGGATTATGGATATAGCTCGGCTTTAGCACCGAGAGGATTTCGACACACCGTTCGACGGCCAATTCCTCATGAGCGCGCTGCGGATCGAGCGGCGCGAAAGCATCCTCGATCATCCCGCGCGTGTGTTCAACCAGCGCGAGCATTTCAGGTATAGCCGATAAGATTATGATGTTACCATCGTAAATCATTTCACGCCAAGATCCGTCGTTGCGCAGCGGATCGACAAATACACCAGTCATGTAGCCCCTCTCCTCTGTATCAGTCTCCTAGCATAAGCTAAACGGCGCAAGGGCTCCCCGAACCTCGGTTTGGAAATATAGCGAACGGTGTATCATCGATGCGTGCCCCAGGCGGTAGGATACGCGGTTCTGGAACGGGGATGATGAAGCTGCCGCCACGCTCGCGATACGTCGCCTGCTGCCGGATCACCTCGCCAGCGAAATTCCACGCGAGTAGAAAGATATGGTCGGGTTGCTGCGCCAGCAGCTGATCCGGATGCCGGATCGGAATGCGCTGACCGGGCATGTATTTGCCTTGCTTATAGGCGTTGGCGTCGGCCACGAACTCGAAGAACCCTTCGCCGAGATCAAGATAATTCACCATCGTCGCGCCCTTTGCCGCCGCGCCGTAGCAGGCGATGCGCTTTCCTTTGGTCCTTTCCGCGACGAGCAGGCTGACGATCGAGCCGCGAAGCGCCCTGACCCTGTCGGCGAAATCATCATAGAACCCCTCCTGATCAACGCCCAACGCTTTCTCGTGGGCAAACAGCGCCTCGAGTTCCGCAGAGCGCGCGGGTGTTCGGCCGACTGTCAGCCGCAATGAGCCCCCGTGAACCGGAAGCCGCTCGACATCATTCAAGTAAAGCCCGTGCCGGTTAAACAGCGGAGTGAGCCCGTGTAGACTGTGGTAGAAGACATGTTCATGGAGAATCTGGTCGAACTCGCAATGCTGGATCATATCCAAGGCGTACGCGCATTCGACGACCGCGACGCCGGTCGGCTTCAGCAGGCGCGCGAATCCGGCGACAAAATCATTGATGTCGTCGACATGAGCGACCACGTTGTTCGCGATTACAACGTCCGCGAGCTTGCCTTCGCTCGCCAGCTGCTCGGCGCGTCGCGACCCGAAAAAATCGTGAATTGTCGGCACACCGATCGCGTTGCCCCGCGCTGCAGGCCCGTCGGCCGGATCGATACCGAGGCAGGCAATGCCACGAACGACGAAGTTGCGCAGCAGATATCCGTCATTACTGGCAACCTCAACCACGAAGCTGGCGGGGCCAAGTTCGTATTTGCCGACCAGCTTGTCGACGTGTTCGGCCGAATGCCTCAGCAATGCGGGGGAGGATGAGGAAAAATACGGGAAATCACGACGATAAAGAATATCTGCCGGGACTGTCTCTGTCACTTGCAGCAGCGCACATGCCCGGCAAAACGCCACCGCGAGCGGATATCTCGCTTCCGGGCGGTCCAGTTCTTCCTGCACGAGCAACGCATTGGCTACGGGGTGGAGTCCGAGATCAAGGATAACCCGCAAGTCCTCACCGCCGCATGATCGGCAATTTGCAATACCCATTTCGATCTCTCCGAGATGCCCTGTCGATGACCACCGCCCGCTTTTCCACTCTCGTCCCTTCTCAGGCGACCAACAATTCCGGCTCGAGGCCGAGCGCTCGAAGAGTCGAGCCGACTTCCTCACGGTAAATAGGGTTCATCAAAACGATCGCGTCAGGGCGAAGCTCTCTCACGGCACTGGGCTCGACAATTTCTTGACCAGACCCGCCGATAAACCGACCGGTTTTCCGCGGATTGACATCGACGACATGTGAAATGACTGCCCCCGCCGGATCGACGATATTCAAAAACGTTACAGCCTTTGCCCCGGCGCCCCATAAGATGATGCGTCGCCGCGCGACCCGCTGTTGTTCAAGGTAATTTGACCATCTGGTAACGCAAGCATCAAAGACCGGCGCAATAGCCTCGCATGCAGCAGCTGTCGCCTCGCGCGTAGTGCCAGCATGTCCTTTCGCGGCGGCCCCCTCTAATAAGGGACAGGCTTCTATTGTAAGGAATTGAGCTCCAAATCTTTCTTGAACATCGCGCGCCTGGAAACCGCATTCAGCGAAGAGCCTGACAAGAGATCTCGCAGTAAAGTATGAAGGATGTTGGTAAATAAATTCCCAGTATGCCTGCTTATGCAAGATAAAATTTCCGTTGGGAACTTCAAAGTAGACGACCAAGTCCCTACGGTTGCCAACAGCTTCACGTACTGTAACGATAAGTTCGCGCGGCTTCGAAAAATGCTCAAGTACATGGCGGCAGATGATTAAGTCCGCAGGTTCCGCTGCGTACTTAGCCGTATAGTAGTCAGCGACAAACCGAACATTATTGGGAATGTCATCTCCGGGTTCAGGCTTATAGCTAGGACCGAAGCTGACCCCAAAGTTGTTCCCACGATCGCATATGATGCGGAGAAAGTCCCCCCTCCCACCGCCAATTTCGACTATGCGTTTTTGATGCATGTCGTAGGTACCGATCAGGTGGTCTGATAATTCTTCCGCGTATTGCCGAAATCTAGGAGAGAACATTTGGGAGCTTTCGTATTCCTCCTCATAATCGACGAGTTCATCATCGTAAGCGCGGTTGAAAACGTGACTACATTCGCGGCAATAGCTTACAAGGAGTGACGCTTTTCGCGCAGAACATGCGCCACTCCGCGAAGACCACATCCGGCATGTGTCAACAGGAACAGGCGGCACATCGATTATTGGGGTAATCTTCAGCGAGGCACAGACAGGGCAGCGTGAAGCTGGTGTAGGCATGAAAAACCGTCCCTTAATCACTGGATACAATCAATCCCGAATCACGAGGGCATCAGGGACCTCAAATTTTCGCAGGCGAACCCCCTATTAAGAAGCTTTTCCGTTATGCGAGCTCCTGCTCGAGGTCGAGCACCGTATAAACCCGGGGCTCACAGCGCTGACGTGCAAGTTCTTGCTCGACCTCGTTGCGGTAAACCGGGTTCATGATAATGACGTTATCGGGCTGGAAATCGCGCAGGAACACCGGCGCCACAATTCTCTGCCCGGTACCCGGCAGAAATTTGCCGACGCGGTACGGATTGATGTCAACCGCGTACTCAATCTCGTCATGCACTCCAAGCGTCGTCAGAAGAGCGACGGCCTTTGATCCGGAGCCCCAGAGAACGGTGCGCCGCCCGGCAGCAGCCCAATCGCGGAGCCGGGTCAGCCATGTTGCACGGCTGCGCGCCGAGGCGACCGCAAAGCCGCCAGTGCTGCGGATAATAGCGGCGACATCGTCCTCGTATCCGGGTGAGACATCCGATCCGTGATCCGCGGGTTTCGTCAAAATCATCAAGTACTGGCCATCGTACCCGGTCCAGGTCTTCTGTACCGCGAAACCCGTCCCAGTAAACAAGCGCTTGAGCGAGGTGGAGTTAAAATATGAACAATGTTCGTAGTAGACATCCCAAAATGCACCCTCCTCCAGGATGCGGCTGACATCCGGCACCTGAAAAAAGATGATCGAATCCTCGCGGTTCGCAACCGAGCGGACTGATGCCAGAAACCGGTGCGTTTGTCCGATGTGCTCAAGCGTCATCTTGCAGCAAAGTACGTCGGGCGCGACTTCGTTCGTGTTTCCCGAGAAGAATTCGCGCACGAACCGTATATCCTGATCCGGGCGTTGCCGGGCGGGGACGAAACTAGGATCGTAGCCGATGCCACGATTCCCCCCGAGTTCGCAGATCATGCTCAGGAACTCGCCCTTCCCGCAGCCTATCTCGAGCACGGTCTTCCCGCGGATATCGTAACTGCTGATGAGCTCCTCAGCGATAGCGCGGTTGAATGCATTGAACGTGGGGGAGAAACCTTGCGTCTCCTCATATTGATCCGAATAGACGGTGCATTGAGGGTCCCAAGCGGCATTGAAGATGAAACCGCATCCGCTACAGACCACGAGCACGATATTCCCCGTGGGGAAATTCAGCGCACGGGCTCGGTCGTCCACGAGCAAGCAGCTGTTGGTCGGGATGCCCCGCACCTCGTAGAATGGATGACAGCAGCCCATCGATGTGCAATTAGGACATATGTTTTGATCCAACGGCAGCCTCCCCACCGGTCAGTGTGGTTCGCAGAACCGGCTTCTAGCACGCGGCTTTCAGGGGCCGGGTTTCCAACGTTGAGTGCGGCAGAATCCAACGCAAATTGTCGTCTATGGCGCCCCGAGCCATCAGTGATTGGAGATACGCGAGCCGCTGATAACGCGCCCCTTCGAAGTCCTCTAGCAGGAGACCGTACTCGCTATACCTTTGGTGCAGCTCCCGTGCACCGCGTCGCGCCGTCCATTGTGGTCTGAACTTAGGCAGCAGACGAGAGATCTTCGAGCAATCGACACGATAGGTTCGCTTGTCAGGCCCCGCGCCATCGGCGAATTCAACACCGGAGCCGGGCACCGTCTCCTCTACGATCTCCGCGATTTCCCGAATCCGATAGTTTTCGGTCGTGATGCCGACGTTGAATACCTCATTGTGAACGGTCTCGACCGGCGCCTCGAGGGCCGCGACGAACGCTCGGCTGATGTCCTCGATATGGACGATGGGACGCCACGACATCCCGTCGCTCTTAAGCAGGACCTTGCCGCTCGTGAAAGCGTGCGCCGTCAAATTATTGAGAACCAGGTCGAACCGAATGCGGGGGGAGAACCCGTAGGCTGTAGCGCTGCGCAGGAATACCGGCGAAAAGTGGGCGTCCGCCAAGCGTTTGACATCAACTTCAGCTTTCCACTTGGAAATCGCATAAGGGGTGATCGGATGGGGTTCGGACTGTTCATTGATCCATTCTTCCCCGGCAGCGCCGTAGACACTGCATGTGGACGAGAAGATAAACCGGCGAACGCCGCTTGCCTTGGCAATTTTCGCCAGCCGTACTGTGGCCGCGTGGTTAATATCGTAGGTGATTTCCGGCAGCAAATCCCCTAGCGGGTCATTGCAGATGCCGGCCAAATGTGCGATCGCGTCGATGCCTTCGAGGTCCGAGGGCGACACCTCTCGGATATCCCGATTGATCGTCGGGATCCCGCTGTCCTTGTTTCCTCCAAAGGTGCAATCCTCATAAAGCTCGATATCGACGCCGGCCGCTTCATGGCCCGCCGCCTTCAGTCGGTCGACGAGGACGCTGCCGATGTAGCCCCGATGCCCAGTTACCAAGACGCGCATCTGTTTACTCCCACGTTTTCCAAGGAGGCTTGCCCTGGGCCCATAGTTCCTCGAGCAACCGCTTTTCGCGCAAGGTATCCATGCATTGCCAGAACGAGCCATGGCGATAAGCCGCGAGCTGCCTGTTGGAGGCAAGCAGTGCCATGGAATCCCGCTCCCAACTCGTGGTGTCCCCCTCGATGAATTCGAAGATGCCCGGCTCTAGGACAAAAAAAGCTCCATTGATCCAACCATCCCCGTCGGTCGGCTTCTCACGAAAACAACTAACTTCTTCACCGTCAAGCTCGATATAGCCAAAGCGCCCCGGCGCGCGCACTGTCGTGACAGTGGCGAGCTTGCCGTGTGAACGATGAAATGCAAGGAGGCTCCGAAGGTTAACATTGGACAAACCGTCGCACCAGGTGAGCATGAACGTTGTATTGCCGATGTACGGCGCCAGCCGCTTGATGCGACCGCCGGTATCCGTCAATGGCCCCGTATCTATAAGATGGACGATCCAATCCGGTTCGCGCCTCCGTTCGTGAACGACAATGGAACCGTCGCCGGTTCGGATGGTGAGGTCAGAGCCGTAGTGATATAACTCCATGAAATATCGAGTTATTGCCTCTTTTTTGTACCCAAGAGCTATGATGAACTCGTTCATACCATAGAAGGAGTAATGCTTCATAATGTGCCAAAGAATTGGCCTGCCGCCGATCTCGACCATTGGTTTGGGGCGCACATCCGTTTCCTCGGCGAGTCGCGTTCCCATTCCGCCTGCGAGAATCGCTACCTTCATCGCGCATCCCAAATGATCAGGAGACGTCCGTGTAAATTTGAGAGATGGTGTAACGTTCGTCGGGCTGTGCGTACCGGCATCGCTATCCGTACCAGCATCGCGGCAACCGAATGATGCACCTTAAGAGAGGTCCCCCGATAACTGCAATCTTTTAATGCGTCAAACGTGGCGAGGCGAGGAGCCCTTGACCTTGGGTTGATTTGGGGATCTGTTTTCAAATCATTGAAGTTACAGCCCCGCTCTCCGTAGCGAGCGGGCCATCACCCGCTCCGTAGAAGACACGGCCCTGCCGTACTCGCGTGACCGCCATCGACTGAGCCACGAGCACGGCTGGCTCGGGACCGGACGTCACATAATTGGACGTCACATAATTGTTGTTGTCCTGGCCCTTCCGAGAAACCGCCATTTTCGCCTTTAACGGCGGCAATATGGGTTCGAATCCCCTCGGGACACCATATCATTTCAAGCCCTTATGAGCCACCGCGCGACCGGCAAGCCACGTCGTACGGAATATCTACGGAATAGACGCTCCCGAACATCCGTGGACGGAGCCCCGAGCTCCACCGCAAGCGCCTCGCCGCAGCGACCCAAATCGCCCCATCCGATGCCCTCGCGGAGGCCGTGCCCACTGCGTTGCGCGATCCGGCGCTCAGGTTCCTTTTTCGGGGTGTCGTGTCGGTTAGCCACCGGGGCGGGGCGCCCCCCAGCCGGCGGTTAGCTAGTCTCTTATGTCCCCGGTCAAGGCGGAAGCAACAATTGAGCGTTGCCGCCTCGGAGGCGATGCCGTGATGGGTAGCTGGGCTGCACAGAGCCGGGGGCGGAGCTGGAGACGACGGTCGATCAAGCTCTTATCCGTGGGTTGGGTGCCGCCTTCCATGTCTTCGTCTCGGGGCTTTCCTCGGTCTAGAGGACGGGCGTCGGGCAACGGCCCGGCCACAAACTAGCGACGGGAGTTCCCCACCATAGCTCCGCCCCCGGCGTTGAGCAGCGGGAAGGCGCCGTCCGGCTTATCCGGGCGCCACCACGCGGCCGATCGCCCACAGGGAGGCGGCCAACTCGCGAGCGATTGCGGCCACCACGACCGGCAGTTTCTTGCCGGCTCAGCCGACGATATTGGGCCCACAGCCGGATTTGCGCTTTTCAGGCAATGTCGCGCACGGCTTTGGGCAGCCCTCCGAGCCGGGCCCTCAGGGTCTCGCCGACCCTGGCGGGATGGCGATAGGTCCAGGCAGCTTCGCCCGGCACGCGGCGGGCACGGCGATTGCCGGCCAGGGTGACGCCCTTGCGCCGGACCGTCTCGCCGGTCGAGCTTTCCGCCGGACCAGGCCGAGGAACGACATCAGCCGGGCGTGGCGCGTCGAACCGGCGCACGTCGCCGATCTCGGCCGCGAAGGTCACTGTAACCAAAAACGAGGCGCCGCGCATTGCCTGGTAGGCTTCGACCACCGGCGCCATCGACCAGCTCGGCACGATTTGGACCAGCTACTGTTCCAGGCCGCGCAGGCGCTGAGCGGCATCCTCGATCGCGTCGACGGCCTCCTGGAAGACGATCTGCTGAGCGGTATGATCGAAGCTTTGTTTGGCCAGCCAACGCCATAGGCCGGCGTCCAATGACCGCTGCCGCGGTAAACCCGGCCAATGCCGCAGCAGAAAGGACAACAGCTGCTGGCGTTTGCGGCGCAGATCATCGGCCGCTGCCTAGCGGGCGCGAACCAGATCACGCACCGCCTCGTGAACCGCATCCGGCATCCACCCCCGGTCAGCTCGCCGGCGCGATGCAGCCGCGCCAGCCTTTCGGCATCCGGCCGGTTGATCTTGACCCGCTCGCCTGGCCGCTTCGCGATCAACGCCGGCGCGACCGCCAGGCAGGTCTGTCCGAGAGCCTCGATCTGCCGATACAGCCCGTACCCGGTCGGCCCCGCATCGTAGCAGAAATGCAGCTTGCCGTAGCGGCCGGCGAGTTTGCGCACCAGCCGTTCCACCACCGAGGGCGAACTCGATATTTCGCCGAGAAACGCACCTCGCTGCCGAAACCGGCGGGCTCTCGTGTATTGGCAGCGGCGCCAGGCGAGGGAATCGTGTTACGAGCAACCTTGGTCGGGCTGAAGTTGGCCGATTGGTGCCGGCTGGGTGGTTATGCCAGTTTGAGACAGGCGAACACCACCAGATTGTGGGCCACCAGGGCCGACCAGATGTAGGCCTTGAAATGGTCGATCCGGCGCCAAGGGGGCACCGTCAAGTTGTCAGGTCGGATTAGTCGGATGCGGACGACTGGCAGTGGGCATTGGTGGTTTGTTGCCAATCCATTCTACAGATTTCGGCCCGGACCTGGAATTTTGGGTCCTCGAAGCCCTATGCTCTGCGGCAGTGACGTGATCGCGGCGGAGATGGAAGAGGTTATTGATCTGATCGTGGGCTGAGAGGAAGCGCTGCGCCTGACCGGCCGATTTGAATTGCTTCATTTGCCGCTCTCGTCGGCGTGTCGGCTGGTGTGAGTTCTCCGCTCGGTTATTGAGGCCCTTATGCTGTCGACGCGCGATGCCGGGCATGATCTCCCTCTTTGCCGCGCCGTAGTGGCAGGCTTGTCGGTGGTCATGACACGGGGCGGCCGCATCCGTCTCTTCAGCAGCTTGCGCAGCAGCCGCTTGCCCGCTTGCTTGTTGCGCCGGCGTTGGACGAGGACGTCGAGCACGACGCCGGCCTGGTCCACGGCTGGCCAAAGCCAATGCGTTACCCCGGGAATTTTGAGCACGACCTCGTCGAGATGCTATTTGTCGCCCACCCGCGGAAGGCGGCGACGGATCTGGTTGGCAAACTGCTGGCCGAACTTGCGCGCCCATTGTCGGACGGTTTTGTGGCTGACGATGATGCCGCGGGCCGCCAGCAACTCCTCCACCATGCGCAGCCCGAGCGGAAAGCGGAAATATAGCCACACGGCATGGCTGATGATCTCGGCTGGGAACCGATACCGGCGTAGCCGGTGCGAGCGGCGTCCTGATTTACCCGACTACTCACCCCGATCTGTTCGCGCAGCTTGGCAAGCCCGTCAAGTTGACGGTGCCCCGCCGTCACCGCCATCGGCGCCGCCCGCACCCGCGTGACCGGAAGATCAGATGCGACAGCCGATGACGGCGCAGAGGTACGCCTTGATGAATACTAAGCAGCCAGTTTCAGCCCAGCCGGGCATAGCATTTTGCCGTTTTGGCTGTCAGCTAGTCGGCTGCGATCGAATTTCGTTGCCGCAGACGCCCCCAAGGACGAAAGATCGCGACCCCCAACTTCGGTAGTCGACGTTTCGCGTGACGAGCATATGACCAATATGGCGAAGCGAATCGGGTTACGCTGAATGTCGACCCGCTGGGGGATTGCCAACAAAGGGGAATGGCCGAAGAACCAGACGACGCGGCGCGACGCCGCGCGCTATGTCGCACCTATCCCCGTCACGCCAAGATCGCATAGCGCCCGGCCGGGTCAAATATCGCCTGGAGTGATTCCGGTCGTTCATGTCATTGCTCCTTCGGCGCTATCGGGCGCCGCTCAATGCAGCTTCACCGGCGGACCGGTACGCGACGACAAACCACGTGCCAGCAATCCCAACACGGCGCGTCGGGTACCATGCAATGCCCGCTCGTGCAGCATGCGGAGCGAGCGGTACATGACCCCGGCGAAGAGACCCTCGATGAAGAAGCCCCGGCCGAACAGGAAGCCCATCAGGTTCCCCACCGTGCTGTGCTGGCCGAGGGACACAAGCGAGCCGAGATCCCGGTACGTGTAGGGCAGCAATGGCTCGCCGCGCAGCCGGCGCTCGAGCTGGCGCAGCATATGCCTGGCCTCTTGGTGCGCGGCTTGTGCGCGCGGCGGCACGGGTGTGGGCTCGCCTTGGCGCGGGCACGCGGCGCAGTCGCCGATCGCGAAGATGTCTGGATCGCGTGTGGTCTGCAACGTCGGCTCGACGACGAGCTGGTTGATGCGATTGACCTCCAGCCCACCGAGGTGACGCAACACCTCCGGGGCTTTGACGCCGGCCGCCCACACCACCAGTTCGGAGGCAATAAACGAGCCGTCGGCCAGCCGCAGACCGTCCGCCGTTACCTCCGTCACCTTGGCACCGGTATGGACCTCGACGCCAATGCGGTCGAGCAGACCGCGCGCCGCCTCGGAGATCCGTTCCGGCAGACCGGGCAGGATGCGATCGGCGCCCTCGATCAGCACGATGCGGATGTCACGCTCCGGATCGATGCGATCGAGCCCGTAGGCGACCACCTCGCGCGTGGTGCGGTGCAGCTCGGCAGCCAATTCGGCGCCTGTCGCGCCGGCGCCGACGATCGCCAGATGAAGTTGGCCGGGACGGACGGGGCCGTCCTGCGCCTCGGCGCGAATGCAGGCATTCACCAGCCGGCGATTGAAGCGCGCCGCCTGGGCCGGGGTCTCCAGCGGCACGGCATGCTCGGCAACGCCCGGTGTGCCGAAATCATTGGTGACGCTGCCGATCGCGATCACCAGCGTGTCGTAGCCGACGGACCGCGGCGGCGTAATCTGGCGCCCCTCGTCGTCAAAGGTAGCGGCGAGATGCACTTCCTTGGTGGCGCGATCGAGCCCGATCATCTCGCCCAAACGGTAACGGAACCCGTGCCAATGCGCCTGGGCGAGGTAGTTCAGTTCATACTCGCCGGGGTCCATGCCGCCCGCCGCCACCTCGTGCAGCAGCGGCTTCCAGAGGTGCGTCCGGGCACTTTCCACCAATGTGACATTCGCCCGCCGCCGCCCGACCCCGTCGCCGAGCCGGGTGACGAGCTCGAGCCCTGCCGCGCCGCCCCCGACCACGACAATCCTGTGCAAGCCCTCGGGCTGGTTCGCGCGGGCGACCACTACCTCGGGACGCCCGTCGGCAACCGTCGCGTCGTCCTGGCTTGGAGGTTCAGCGCCTCCGCCACCGGGTTACTCCCGGTAGACCGGGCGGTAGGCGCCGGTGCGGATCAGCGAGCCGACATCGTCCGGCCGCGGCACGCGGGCGAGCCCGTGATCAAAGATGTACGAGGCGACCCGCTCGGCCACATGGAGCGACGCCTCCAAAATCCGGCTCTGCGGCGGATAAATCAGCCCGAGCGAGAGATCCTCCTCGGTAACCTGTTCCGCCACCGCTTTCGCAGCGACGATGAACATCTCCTCGGTCACCCGGGTCGCTTCGGTCGCGAACACCGCCATGCCCATCGCCGGGAAGATGTAGACGTTGTTTCCCTGGCCCGGCACGAACTTCCGGCCCGCGATCTCGACCGGCGGGAACGGGCTGCCGCTGGCAAAAACGGCCGTGCCGCCGGACCAGCGATAGGCCTCCTCGGCCGTACATTCCGAGCGCGAGGTCGGGTTCGAGTAGGGGAAGATGATCGGCCGCTTGTTGATCTCCGCCATCGCCTCGATCACCTCGCGAGTGAAGAGCTTCGGCACCGTGCTGACGCCGATAATGGCGGTGGGTCTCAGCGCCTTCACTGCGTCGGCGAAGGTCGATACCGGCGCCCGGTCCTGGGCGAATGGCTTCTGGAAGTCCGCAACATCGGTGCGCGAAGTGACGAGAAGGCCATTGATGTCGAACAGCGCATTGCGGCCCCTCGCCTCGCGTAAATCCATTCCCTCCAGTGCCATCGCCTGGCTGATCAGCTCCGCGATACCGGTTCCGGCCGAACCGCCGCCGAGGAACAGCAAACGCTGCTCCGTTATCTTCTGCCCGGTGATGCGCAACGCGGCAAAAATCCCCGCCAGCGCGATACCGGCGGTGCCTTGGATGTCGTCGTTGTAGGTGCAGATCTTGTCGCGATAGCGCTCGAGGATCGGCACGGCGTTGATGTTCGCGAAATCCTCCCATTGGATGCAGCATTTCGGGTAGAGCGCCTGAACCGCCGCCACGAACTCCTCGACGAAGGCCGTATATTCTTCCCCGCGGACTCGGTTCTGACGCAGGCCGAGATAGAGCGGGTCGTCGACGAGCTGGTGATTATTCGTGCCCACGTCCAGCACTACCGGCAGACAGAATTGCGGCGGCACGCCAGCACAGGCCGTATAGAGCGCGAGCTTTCCGAGCGGTATACCCATACCGCCGGCGCCGAGGTCGCCGAGGCCGAGAATCCGCTCGCCATCGGTAACCACGATGAAGCGCACGTCCTTTTCGGGCCAGTTGCCGAGGATCTCCCGGACCCGGCCGCAGGCGCTGATCGGCAGATACATGCCTCGCGCCGCACGGAAGATATGACCGAATTTCTGGCAAGCCTCGCCGACCGTCGGCGTATAGACCAACGGCATGTAGGTCGCCGGGTCCGACATCATGACCGCATAAAACAGCGTCTCGTTGCGAGCCTGCAGATCCGACAGCACGAGATATTTCTGCAGATCGTCATCGAGATTAGCGATCTCGGCGTGCCGACGCGCGATCTGCAGTTCGATGGTGGTGACCGCGGGCGGCAGCAAGCCTTCGAGACCGTATGCGCGACGCTCGGCCTCGGTAAACGCCGTCCCCTTGTTCAGACGCGGATTATGAAGCAGCTCATAGCCGGTCGGGCGTCCCGTGGTCGTATTGGTCATTATAATCTCCAATAGCTGAATGGTTCCGATAAGGCCTGCGACGCTCACCCGCGCTCGGCCATCATCCGCTTGGTATTGGCGATCGCGTGCGCCGGGTTGAGCCCTTTCGGGCAGGCGCTGGTGCAGTTCATGATTGTGTGGCAGCGATAGAGGCGGAACGGGTCCTCGAGCCGGTCGAGGCGCTCGCCGGTGCGCTGATCGCGGCTGTCGGCTAGCCAGCGGTAGGATTGCAGCAGGATCGACGGGCCGAGATACTTGTCCTGGTTCCACCAGTAGCTCGGACACGAGGTCGAGCAGCAGAAGCACAGGATGCACTCCCAGAGGCCGTCAAGCCGGGCGCGCTCCTCTTGCGACTGACGGCGCTCGCGGTCGGGCGGCGGCTGGTCGCTTTGCAGCCAAGGCTCGATCAGTTCGTACTGGGCGTACAATCCGCTGAGGTCGGGGACGAGGTCTTTCAACACCGTCATATGCGGCAGCGGTGTGATCCGGCTCGTCCCTTTTTCAGATCGTCGATCGGGGTCAGACAGGCGAGCCTGTTCTTCCCATCAATGTTCATCGCGCAGGAGCCGCACACGCCTTCCCGGCACGACCGCCGGAACGCCAATGTCGGGTCGATCTGGTCATTGATCTTGGTTAATGCGTCGAGGACCATGGGCCCGCAGTGATCGCGGTCGATCTCGAACGTATCCATCTGCGGGTTGGCATTCTTCTCCGGATCCCACCGATAGATCTGGAAGTCTTTCGCGCGCTCAGCGGGTTTTGGCAGCGCCCAGTGTGCCAACCTTCGAGTTTGCAGGGAGAGAAAATTCGGACATGCAGCGACCTCGTTCGGCTAGTGTGTGCGCTCGGCGGGCGGAAAGCTCTGCACCTCGTTGGAGAGCGCATTGAGATGGACCGGGCGGTAGGCGAAGGTGACTTTCCAGTCATCGTCCTTCCACGCGCAGGTGTGCTTCAGCCAGTTCTGATCGTCGCGTTTTTGGTAATCCTCGCGCGCATGCGCCCCGCGTGATTCGGTGCGTTCGCAGGCGGAGTGGGCAATCACGACTGCCTGATCCGCGAGATTGGCGAGCTCCAGGGCCGAGACGAGCGCCACATTCCACATGAGGGAGTCATCGTCGACCGTGACCCGCTCCAATGGCTCCCGCAGCGCCTCGAGCTTCTGCAAGCCCTCCTGTAAGGTGTCGCCGCGGCGGAACACTGCGAAGCCCGATTGCATCACCTCCTGCATCTCCGGGCGGACCTCGCCGGGTTTGTTGCCGCCTTTGCTGTGGCGGATCTTGTCGAAGCGCTGCATTGCGTGCTCTTCCGAATGGCCGTTCGCCTCCGGCACGCGCGATCCCGGCTTGATGATCTCGGCCGCACGCAATGCCGCGGCGCGCCCGAAGACGATCAGGTCGAGGAGACTGTTGGTGCCGAGCCGATTGGCGCCATGCACCGAGACGCAGGCCGCCTCGCCGATCGCCATCAGCCCCGGCACGACCTCATCCGGGTCGTCCTTGGTCGGACAGACGACCTCGGCCCGGATCGTGGTCGGGATTCCGCCCATCACGTAATGGACGGTCGGGATCACCGGGATCGGCTCCTTGTGCGCATCGACGCCGGCAAAGATCCGGGCCGTCTCGACGATGCCAGGCAGTCGCTCGTCGAGCACACCCGCCGGCAGCTGCTCGAGGTGCAGGTAGATGTGGTCCTTCTTCTCGCCGACGCCGCGTCCTTCGCGGATCTCGATCGCCTCGGCGCGGCTGACCACGTCGCGCGACGAGAGGTCCTTCTCGTGGGGCGCGTATTTGGGCATGAACCGGTCGCCCTCGCTGTTGGTCAGATAGCCGCCCTCGCCGCGGGCGCCCTCCGTGATCAGACAGCCGGCGCCGTAGATGCCGGTCGGGTGGAACTGAATGAATTCCATGTCCTGCAATGGCAGCCCGGCCCGCAATACCATCGCATTGCCGTCGCCGGTGCAAGTGTGTGCCGAGGTGCAGGACTGGTAGACCCGGCCGCATCCGCCTGTTGCAATGACGGTCATATTGGCGCGGAAGCGGTGGATCGACCCGTCCTCGAGACACCAAGCGAGCAGGCCATGGCAGGCGCCGTTCTCGTCCATCAACAGGTCGATCGCGAAATACTCGACAAAGAAGCGCGCCTGGTGCTTCAGGCACTGCTGGTAGAGCGTATGCAGGATCGCGTGTCCGGTGCGGTCAGCGGCGGCGCAGGCCCGATAGGCCATGTCGCCCTTGGCATAGTCTGTCGTGTGCCCGCCGAAGCGGCGCTGGTAGATCGTGCCGGCCTCGGTGCGGCTGAACGGCACGCCGAGATGCTCGAGCTCGATGACCGCCGGGATCGCCTCGCGGCACATGTATTCGATCGCGTCCTGGTCGCCGAGCCAGTCGGAGCCCCGGACTGTGTCAAACATGTGCCAGCGCCAATCGTCCTTTTCCATGTTGCCGAGTGCGGCGCTGATGCCGCCCTGCGCGGCGACCGTGTGGCTGCGCGTCGGAAAGACTTTGGTGACGCAGGCAGTGTTCAGCCCGGCCGCGACCATGCCCAGTGTCGCGCGCAATCCGGCGCCGCCCGCGCCGAGCACGACGACGTCGAACGAGTGGTCGATGATGTCGTAGCTGTCGGGCATTGTTTTTCTCCTATCGTCCGAGAAAGAGTTTGAGGACGGCGAGCACGCTGGCGCCCCCGAGCACTACCGCAGTACCGCGCACCAGCAGCTCGGCCGCCACCAGGCGGGCGCGGGTGTGCACGTAATCGACGAGGACCGCGCGCATGCCCACGACCGCATGCGCCAGCAACGCCAGCACGAAGAGGATGGTCAACAATGCTGGCACCGGCGAGCTGAGCCACGCGGCTGCCGTCATTTGGTCCGAGGTGGCGAGCCATAACATCGAGGCGACGAAATAGAGCCCCAAAGGAATGAGCCCGACCGCCGTGTGACGCTGCAACCGCCATTCACGCAGGCCGTCGCGCGCGCTGCCGAGATGGCGCACGCGCCGAAGCACGTTTTCGTCGCGCAGCGCGGTTGCATTCGACAAGGAGCGTGTGTTTGCCATCGCAACCTCCCTAGGCCAGCAATACATAAAGCCAAGCGAGCACAGTCAGCACGACGGTTGCGGCGAGCACGGCGTAGCCGCTGCGATAAGCGTCGCGGATCTCGAAGCCGTAGCCGGCATCCCAAACGAGGTGCCGAATGCCGCTGCACAGGTGATAGAAGAATGCGGCCGACCAGCCGAACAGCAGCAATATCCCGATCGGCGAGGCGATAAAGGCGTGGGTTGCGGCGAACACGTCGCCGCCGGCGGCCACGGCGACCAGCCACCAAGCCAGCAGGATCGAGCCCACGGCCAGCGCAATGCCGGTCAATCGGTGCAGGATCGACAGCAGCGACGTGATCTGAAAGCGGTACCACCTCGGAAACATGAATGGCGACAATGGGCGTTCCATGGTTTTATCCCTCAATCTGGCGGCAATGGGAGGAACGGAGCATGCGCGCCACTTGCGACGGCAATGGAGCCTAGTTCGGCGCCTATGGAAGTTCCGCGTAGGCGATGCCGGTCAGGTTCCCTTCGGCGAAGAGCAACAGCTTCTTGTTCGAACCATCGAGGTCAGCGCTGTAGACCGAGCCGGCGAAGTCGGTGACGAACATCCGCCCGCCTTTCAAGTCCAACGCCAGCCCGATGCCTTCCATCAAATGAGAGAAGACAATCTCGGGGTCTTTGCGTTGGCCCCGCGTTGGATCCATCGACGCCCGATTGACGGTATTGCCGCGCGGGGGGTCACCGCGGTCGGTCCAATACATCAGCCGGTTGGCGACATCGAGCTCCAGATCGATCGGCTCCGGCAGGTTGTCGTAAAGCAATTCGATGTCTTGGCGATTTGCCGGAGTCTGACCGTGGGGACGTTCGATATTGCCGCGAAAAATGCGCCCTTCGCCGGCATCGTCGCTGCCCTTCTGCGTCCAGTAGAATTTGCCGCCAGCGGCGTCCACCGCAATGCCGACGCACCATTTGCGCGCATCGGGGCCCGGACGCGGGTCGCCCTGGCTCGTGTCCACGAGGGTTTCGATGTTCGAACCATCGAGGTTGGCTCGCATTACCCGCATGCCTTCGCGGTCGCACCAGTAGAGCTTTCGGGTTTCCTTTTCGATCTGAAGCTGCTTCGGGGTATGTGTGCCGCCCGGCGGAACGGCGAACCTGCGGTTCTTGCCGTCGAGGTCGCAGCGCTCGATCGAGCCGTCGTTCGCTTTGAAATTGCCCATGTTGGTCCAGTAGATGTGGCCGGGCCGGGCATCCACGACAACGCCATCCGGATGTGGCCCATGACCCTCTGTCAGGACCGTTTTCAGTTCGGAGCCGTCGGGATTCGCGGACAGGATGCGCCCGGCGCCGAGGTCGAGGAAGAACAGGCGCCCGGAATTGGATGCGCTAGCCATGACAGTTACTCCTGTTTCGCCGCCGCGCGTGGCGGCTAGGCAGCTTGCGAGGTATCGGTGCCGGTGCGCAACGCGAGGAGCCCGAGAAGTACCCGGTCGCGCTCTTCGGCTAGTTCGTGGATCGAGCGCGATCCCGCTTCGGCCTTGACGCCGTCGATGAGCTTTTGCCGCAGTTCGGGCGTCAATTCAGGGGATCCAAGGTCCTTCCACCAGGCGGTAATCGGCCCGGTGAACTGGTCCAAGAAGTGCCCCATGCCGCCTTCGCCGCCCCCCAGGTGGTTGAGCAAAACCTGCCCCATGATGCCCCACCGCAATCCCGGCCCCCAGCACAGCGCCGTATCGACGTCCGCTACGCTGAGCACACCTTCGCCGACGAGGTAGTAGATCTCGCGCATCACGGCCGCCTGCAGGCGATTGGCGACGTGCCCGGACAGCTCTTTGTGGAGGCGGACAGCGCGTTTGCCGATCGAGGTGTAGAATTGCGCCGCACGCTCGATCGTGTCTTCCGAGGTCTTCGATCCGCCGACAATCTCGACCAGCGGGATCAGGTGCGGCGGGTTGAACGGGTGGCCGATGACGCAACGCTCGGGATGCAATAGGCAGCCCAGCTGGATCTCGCTCATGGTCAGCCCGGACGAGCTCGACGCAATGATCACATCGGCCGGCAACAGCTCGTCGAGCTGCCGATAGAGGTTCTGCTTGAAGTCGATGCGTTCCGGGCCGTTTTCTTGCACCAGGTCGGCGTCCGCGACGCAAGTGGCGAGGTCGGTCGTGAATGTCAGGTTCGACAGCGATGCGCCTGCGGTCAGCCCCAATTGCTCGAGCGCAGGCCAGGCGGTCTCGACGTAATGCCGCAGCGCCTTCTCGGCCCCGGGCGCGGGATCGGTCGCCGCGACTTTGCGGCCCCTTGCCAGAAAGAGTGCCGCCCAGCTGGCACCTATAACGCCGGTGCCGATGATGGCGATGAGGTTGATCGGTCGGTTCATCGAAGTGGTACCTCTGTTAGAGGAGGGACGGCGTTTGCTCCGCCGGCAGCTACACGAAGGCGCTCAGTCCGGTGACGGCTTTGCCAACGATCAGGTTCTGCATCTGATAGGTGCCTTCGTATGAGTAGAGCGCTTCGGCATCGGTGAAGAAGCGTGCCACCTTGTAATCAGCGACGATGCCGTTGCCGCCCAAGAGCTCGCGGGCCCACGCGACGGTCTCGCGAGACTTGGCCGTGCAGAACGCCTTGGCGAGTGCGGCATGGGCATCCGTCAATTTGCCTTCGGCATGCAGCTGCGCTTGGCGCACGATCAGGCACTGCGATGCGGTGATGTTGGCGATCATCTTGGCGAGGAGGTCCTGCACCAGCTGGAACGAACCGATCGGCTTGCCGAACTGGAGGCGCTCCTGGGCATATTTGAGTGCCGCCTCGTACGCGCCCATCGCGCATCCGGTTGCCATCCACGCCACGGCGTAGCGCGTCATCTTCAGCACCTTGGCGGTGTCGCGGAACGAGTTGCCGCCCTGGAGGCGGTTCGCTTCCGGTACCCGGACATCTTTGAGCGTGATATGCCCGTTCTGGACGACCTTGAGTGCGATCTTGTTTTCGATCTTCTCGACGCTGAAGCCCAGCGTCGTCTTGTTCTCGACGATGAAACCCTTTACTTGGTCGTCGGCAAGATCTCGCGCCCAGATGACCGAAACATCGCACCATGGTGCATTGCCGATCCACCGCTTTTCGCCGTTGAGGATCCAGGTGTCGTCCTCGCGCTTCGCTGTCGTCTGCAGGCCGCGGGAGGCGCCCGAACCGACGAGTGGCTCGGTGAGGCCAAAGCAGCCGATCTTCTCGAAGCGCGCCATCGGCGGCAGCCACTTCTCTTTCTGCTCTTCCGATCCGTCGATGTAGATGGACCCCATCGCCAGGCCGCTGTGCACGGCCACGAACGTCGTGAACGACGGATCGATGCGCGCCATCTCCATTAGCACAAAGCCCAGCAGCGCCAGGCTTCCGCCCGCGCAGCCGTAGCCGTGCATTGCAAGCCCGCCAATGCCCAACTCCTTCACCGCCGGCAGCAGATCGAAGGGAAAAGCGTCCTTCACCCAATATTCCGTGATGACGGGCGCGACCTTGGCCTCCATGAACGCGCGCACCCGCTTGACCGTCGCGAGTTCCTCCGCATCCAAGGTTTCATAGACCTCATAGAAGTCACTATTCGGCGCAGGCAGCGGGCGCTGGGGACGGGCTGGAGTGGGGTTAGATGCGGCCATTTCAGGTTCCTCGATTGGCTGGAGACGGAAGGGCGACCCGCGGGATCATTCCGAGGTCATTCCTTGAAGGGCCGGACGGCACCGCTGTCGTGCAGCCGGCCGATTTCGGTGTCGCTAAAGCCCAGTTCCTTGAGGATGCTGGCGCCGTGTTCGCCGAGCCCCGGAGCGCGCCCTGGCGATACCTTGGCAACGCCCGCGACCTGAATGGGGCTGTTGACGGTGTGGGTGGCCGCCCCGTTCGGCGCGGCCAGGGGCACCAGGATGTCGTTCGCCAGCATTTGCGGGTCGTGAACGATCTCTGCCTCGTTCTGGACGACGCCAAAGATGACGCGAGCGGCATCGAGCGTCGCCTTCCAATGCGCGAGCGGCTGGCTCTCGAATAGCGGGTCGAGGATTTCCACCAGTTGCGGGGCGTTGGCGGCGCGCTGCTGTGGGTCGGCAAAGCGCGGGTCCTGCAACAGCTGCGGCATGCCGATCGCCTTGACGAAGCCGGGCCAATCCTTTCCCTGCGCCGCGACAAGCAGGAACCAGCGGTTGTCGGCAGTGCGGTAAGGGTTAAGCAGCGCATTCGGCGGCGCCTTGCGGTCGTGCTGGCCGAAGAAATGCGCCTTATTGAGGGCGCCTTCGATCCAGGCGGCCGCCGCCCAGGCACCCTCGGCGATCAGCGAGGTCGAAACATGGGTGCCCTTGCCGGTGCGCTCGCGCAGATAGAGGCCGGTGACGACCGCCGAATAGAGCGTCGAAGCTGTCGCGTGATCGCCGATCCCCGGTATTGGCAGGGTCGGTGGGCTGCCGGCATCGTGCGTCACTTCCATCAGGCCGGTGCGCGCCCAATAGGCGGTGATGTCGAACCCCGGCTTGTCGGCCTCCGGACCGGCCGCTCCATATCCGGTGATATCCGCATAGACCAACCGTGGATTGAGCGGCGAGACCGTCTCGTAGGTGAGCCCAAGCGCGCTCTTCACTTTCGGCGGGAAATTGGTGACCATCACGTCGGCCCACTCGACCAGCCGCGACAGCACGGGTTTGGCCTGCTCTGATTTCAGGTCGAGCGCAATGCTGCGCTTGTTCCGGTTGGTCAATTGCCAAGCGTAATTGGTGTCGCATACCGGGTTCGGTGGCATCTTGTAGAAATAGCGGTACGGGTCGCCGATCCCCGGCGGCTCGACCTTGATGACGTTCGCCCCGAAATCCGACAGGATCGTCGTCGCTGCCGGCCCGGCAATAAAGCTTGCGATATCGAGGACCTTCAGGCCGGAAAAGATGTTGGCGGGCTCTGCCATTCAGCACCTCCTGTCCAAGTGTTCATCCGCCGGCTTAGAATTGGTCTGGCGGCAGGATGCGCATAGTGTACGGGTGGTTTTCCAACCAGAGATAGTTAGGCTCGATAAATTTTGGTGAAACCCGCGAAGTGCATGGTTAACCATGCCGGGTGAGCCGGCGCAGGATCGACAAGGCATCCGTTGAAAGCCTCCATGCCCTATTGAAATGCGGCTAGCCGTCCCCCCAGAGCAGCGAGGGTCGCCCATTGGCGCGGCGGCGGTTCCATGACAACGGTGGCGGTCATGCCCGAGCTGACCAGCACACCCTTGGGCACATCGTCGATGTGGATGCGCACCGGGATGCGTTGGGCCAGCCGCACCCATTCGAAGGTCGCAGTCGCTCGGCGAGGATCGGCGACAGAGCGTTGTCCACGAGAAATTTCACGGGACCGTTAGTGGCAGCCCTCGTTCACGCACCGCCTCCGCCGCGTAATACAAGGCCTCGGCGATGTCCTCGGGCCCGAGATCGGGATAGGCAGCGAGGATCTCGGCCTCGGCCATCCCGTCCGCGACCATGCCGACGAGAGTCGCAACCGGGATGCGAAGCCCCCTGATGCAGGGCACCCCGCCCATCTGCTGAGGATCGACGGTAACGCGCGCAAACTTCATCACCGCGCTCCTTAAGCCGGTTGCAGGTGCATCTCGAAGCCGGCGGGACGGCCGGCGCGGCGGGCGGCTTCGGCGGGCGGTAATGCCGTGTCCCACAGGTTGGCGTCGAAGCGGCAGCCGTTGACGGCGTCGGCAGCGGGCGAGACGACGTAGAGCAGCGGCGGCACCATCTCCTCCGGCTCGACGAGGCGCGGGGCGCGGCCCTCGCGGCTCATCGCGCGCATCTCTTCGGCCATACCGGGGGTGTTAGCGCCGGCACCGGGATTGACGATGTTGATCGTCAGGCCGGTCCCTTCGACCTCCTTCGCCCAGACCTCGGTTGCCATTTCGAGGGCTGCCTTCGAGGCGCCGTAGGGCGAGGTGTGCGCGCGGTTCATCGTGTCGAGCTTGGTCGTCACGTTGACGATGCGGCCCCAGCCCTGCTCGACTATCAAGGGCGCCACCCGGCGCGACATCTGGTCGGCGGCGATGTAGTTGGTCTCGATCACGGCGCGCACGACGTCGTCCGACACCTGCCAGAATTTCTGCGGCTCGGATCGCCGGAAGCGCGCGGGATCGATGGTTGTGAAGGTCAGGCCGGCGTTGTTGACGAGGATGTGCAGCCCGCCAAAGCGCTCCCGCGCCATCGCAACCACGCGGTCGCAATCGGCAGGCCGGCGCAGATCAGCGACCAGGGCAAGGACATTTCCCGCGATGTTGCTGCCTGCCGCGGCCGCCCCGACTCCCGGGACATCCCCATCGATATGGCCGACCGCCACGACATTGTGCCCTTGGCGAGCGAGACCGAAGACCATGGCAGCGGCCGAGCCCGCGCAATCCGCCGGTGACGATTGCAACCCGCTGTTCCATTGAACCCTCCGACTGATGTCCGAAGGCCCCTCACCCCGACGCTCCCCCGCGAGCGGGGAGAGGGAGGGACCCGCGTGAGCGGGAGGGTGAGGGGCGTACTCTGTGCCTCTGTGGTCAGCTTAAACCTGCGCAAGGGCCATCGGTTCACCGTCGAAGGCCGGCATGATCTCCTCGGCGAAGGTGCGCAGACCGGCGACCGAGGCACCGGGGGCGGCGAACAATACATTCTCGACGCCGCCGGATTCGAGGCGCTTGAGGCGAGCGATAATCTCCTCCGGCGTGCCGAGTAACGGCGCGTCGTCGAGCACGAACGAATCCTCGTCGTCCTTGATGTGCGCATAATGCTCGGCACCCGGGCCACGAGCGAGGTCGCCGATGTTCTTCAGCACATTCCGCCGGGTGACGATCGCTCGCTTGCGCTCCTCCTCGTTGTGGACGATCTGGAGCCCGCGGGTCGCGCCGATCATCATCGGGTCGTAGGACCGGCCGACCCGCTCGCATTCCTGGCGGAAGGTAGCGACGCGCTCGATGACCAGATCGGTCGGCGCGATCTGGTCGAGCAGCAGGTTGTAACCCTCGCGTGCGGCGCGGCGGATCGATTCCGCACTGCCGGCGCCGAGCCAGAACGGCGGGTGCGGCTGCTGGATCGGGCTCGGCTCGACAACGACATTATCGAATCGCCAGCGCTTGCCCTGATAGGAGAAACGGCCGGGCGAGGTCCACGCCTTGCGGATCACCTCCATAGCCTCATCGAAGCGCTCCGTCGCCTCCTCCGGAGGGATGCAAAAGCCGGAGAATTCGTAGCTGCGGTAGCCTTTCCCGACGCCGAAATCCAGGCGGCCGTTCGACAGCAGATCAAGTGTCGCCGCCTGCTCGGCCACGAGGATCGGATTGTGCCACGGCAAGACGACGACCGCGGTGCCGAGGCGGATGCGCTCGGTGCGCGCAGCCAGATAGGCGAGCAGGCTCATCGAGGCCGAGACCTGGCCGAAGCCGGTAAAGTGGTGCTCGACCAGAAAGACGCTCGAAAAGCCAAGCTTCTCGGCCTCGATCACATAGTTGACGAAGTCGTGATAGGCGTAGCTGTCACCCGCCGGACCGCCGCGGGCCCGCGCTCCGCCGAATAGTCCGAATTTCATGCGTCGGCTCCTCGGAAGCTTACTCGAGCGAATATATGGCGCGAGCCTGGCGGGGTCGAGGAACACCCCGGTGCTGACCCCGGAGGTCTTGCGATGGTTCCCGCATTCACAGCGATGTGAAGGCATGGCAGCCATGCCGCAAGGCGCCTGTCGCAAACGTCGGCCCCGCCTATTTGCTGCGCTGCAACAAGTTGGGGTAATGGCATGCTCGAAGGCGTCGAACCCAAACGCGAGCCGGAATACGATCGGCATTCAGCAGGATGGCGTGGCGTCGTCTCGGCCTGGGCACTGGTGCTTCTGCTCGTCCTGCTGCTTGCCGGGACGCAGGCATTGGCGTCACGCCGCATTTCGGCACCGAGCCAGGAGACGCTCGCCGGCGCCGTGATACCACGACACGATCCCGCGAGCGCCGTCGTCGGGGTCCCATGCGCAGCGCCCCTCGAAGAGTGCGGAAGGTCCGCCGCCGCGCTCGTACCCGAGATTTCCTACCCACCTTGGTGAGCTCCTGATCACGGTGCCGTCAAAACGAACGCAGCGACGGGCTGGACGGAGCCTCGCTTGGCGTCGACCGCTGCGAGTTGTGCGGTGATCCGGTCGCCCGGGACAAGGATCGTCTTCTCGTCGCCCGAGTGTGCGACAAAGGTGATGGCGAGACCCTCGGCACTCGCCCGCAGCTCTTTTTCCGGAAGGGTCGCAGCAAACTCTTCGACGTAGGAGCAGTCATTGTCGCAGGCGATCTCGACGCGACTGACCGCAACAAACGGCAATGGTGTACCGGCACTGTAGTGCGCGGCGTTCCAGCCTCTCTCGGCGCCGAAATAGCTGTCGGCAACGTATAGCTGGTGCGTGACCTCGCTGGTGCGGCGATCGAGGAAGCTACGCAGGCAGTAGAAATTTGTTCCCGGGGTGTCGAGAAAGGGTGGCGCGTGTTGGGCCTTTGGCCCGATGAAACCGATAAACCCCGGCGACAAATCTTCGCGAGCGAGCACGACAGGCCGTCCTTGGTCGGATGGCCCGGGTGCGAGGTGCGAGCAGGCAGTCAGGGCGGCGACGAAGGACGCGGCGAGCAGGCTTCGCCGGCAAGGTCTCATGCGCCGTGGTCGATGATGTCGGAATTGTGCTCGCCGAGCCCCGGCGCAATCTTGACGAAGGGTGGACGAACCCCGTCGAACGAGAGCGGCAGCCCGACCAGCGACAACGCCGGACTTCCCGGCCATTGCTGGATGATGCCGAGTGCGGCGGTCTGCGCGTTGGCCACCACCTGGTCGAGGCGCTGGATCGGGCTGTTCGGAATCCCGGCGGCCTCGAGCCGGCCGACCCAGACCGCAACCGGCGCCGTCGCGAAAATATCCGCGAGGATCGGGATCAGCGACCGGCGGTTGACGACACGGTCGCTGTTGGTGCGAAACCGCGGATCTTCGGCAAGGCGCGGCCGCTCGAGGGCCGCGCACAGGCGGCGAAACAGATTGTCGTTACCCGCGGCGACCATCATGAAGCCGTCGGCGGTCTCGAAGGCCTGATAAGGGACGATCTGTTCGATGCCCGAGCCGTGCCGCGTCGGGATTTCACCATTGGCGAGATAGGCCGAGATTGGCAAGGTCATCCAAGCGAGCGTGGTCTCGTAGAGCGAACTGTCGACCACCCCGCCGCGCCCGGTACGCTGGCGCTCCTGCAAGGCCGCGAGGATGCCGATTACCGACCACATGCCGGTGGCGATGTCGATGATCGAGACGCCGACCCGCACCGGCGGGCGCCCGTCCTCGCCCAACAGGCTCATCAGACCGCCATAGGCCTGCATCATCGGGTCGTAACCCGGCCGGTCGCGCAGCGGCCCGGTCGATCCGAACGCGCCGAGATTGCAGTAGATGAGATCAGGCTTCTCCGCGAGCAACGCATCGGCAGAGAGGCCGTAGCGGTCGAGCGCGCCGTGTTTGAGGTTGTGGATCAGTACATCGGTGCGGTCGCGGATCAGCGTCCGCAGTTTGTCGACCTCGGCCGGATCGCCGAGGTCGATCGTGATGCCGCGCTTGGCGCGGTTGAAGGCATGGAAAGCGGTCGCCGTCTCATCGGTGAAAGGCGGGCCCCAGCCGCGGCAGGCGTCGCCCCCCTTCGGATTCTCGACCTTGATGACATCGGCGCCGAGCTCGCCAAGGATCATCCCGGCATAGGGTGCGGCGACACTGTGGCCGATTTCGACCACGGTAAGGCCGGAAAGCGGGTGAGGGCTCGACATTGACAACTCCTTCCTGGGCCCGACCCTCTTATCACAGGATAACGCCGTCGGCGCGGAGTGCTGCGATCTCTACAGCCGAGTAGCCGAGCTCACCGAGAATTTCCTCGGTGTGCTCCCCGAGCCGCGGCGCACCGCGGCGCATCTCCGGCGGCGTGCTGGAGAAGCGCGCCGCCGCTCGGGCTTGGCGCAACCGCCCGGCCGCCGGGTGCTCGCTCTCGACGACGATCCCCAACTCGCGGACATGCGGATGGCGGATGACTTGGTTGCGGGTCAGCACCGGACCGCACGGCACGCCGACCGCCGTCAGCCGGTCGAGCCATTCTGAGGCGGGTCGCGTGAGCAGCACCTCCTGGGTCAGCTCGAGCCGTGCCTCGATGTTCTTCTGGCGCAACGCCGAGGTCTTGAACCGCTCGTCCTCGAGCCATTCGGGCCGCTCGGCTACCCGCGCCAGCCCGGCCCATTGGCGGTCGGTCAAGGCCGCCACGGTCATGTAGCCGTCCGCCGTCTCGTAGATCAGATCGAAGGCGGTCGCGGCCTCCTGCCGTGCCGGCTCGTCGCCGACAAAGGTCTGGCCGCCCATGTCCGAACTCCACAGGAAGGCCAGCACCGCTTCCAACATCGACAGGCGGACATGCTGGCCTTGGCCGGTGCGTTCGCGCGCCAGGAGTGCGGCAGTGATCGCCTGCGAGGCGGTAATTGCAGTCAGCTTGTCGGGCAGAATCGTGCGCAGCAGCCGCGGACGCGCCTCGTCCGAGCCCGCCTGGACCGTCGCCAGCCCCGTGAAGCCCTGGATCACCGGGTCGTAGGCCGGCTTTTCGGCATAGGGGCCCTTTTCGCCGAACCCGCTGATCGAGACATAGACGATCTTCGGCGACACCGCGCGCACCGCATCCTCGCCGACCCCGAGGCGCTCGGCGACGCCGGGTCGGAAGTTCTCCACGAAAACATCGGCGCCGGCGACCAGCCGCATCATGGCCCGCAACCCGGCCGCGGTCTTCAGGTCGAGCACGATCGAGCGCTTGTTGCGGTTGTTGTTGAGGAACGACGCGGTAAACGCGGCCCGGCGATTGCCGCCGGCGCGGGTCTGATCGCCGCCGTCCGGGGCTTCGACCTTGATGATGTCGGCCCCCTGGTCGCCGAGGATCATCGTGCCGAGCGGCCCGGCAACGTTCGAGGTCAGATCGACGACGCGAAACCCGTTGAGTGGACCCGGCATCAATTGGCCTTTCAGAGGATTATTCATCACCCCGCGCAGGCGGGGGTCCAGACTTGCGGCAGCGAGCTTGGAACTCTGGGTTCCCGATTTTCGCGACGCTTTCGCGGGAATGACGGACTATAGGGATCAACCCGGTCCGCGCAACCGTGTGAGCCGATCTTCCGGCAGCAAGACCGATTTATGTCGCCCCTCGACGCGCTAATGCTCAAAGCCCTGACGCTGATGCTGCCGCTGTCGCCGCGCAGCACCCCAAGTCAAGTCGACAGCCTCACCCTCGCGGGGGGCACTCTGGCCAACTTCCTCGACCGTGCGACCGGGCTTTATCAGCAAGAGCGGCAGAGGCCGAAAGGCCCCTCCCCCTCGAGGCCTATGTCGAGCGATGGTGGGCTTGGGCGAGCGGCGGATTTCGACAGATGTGCGCGAGAATCTCCCGGCGAAGGAAATCCATTTCCGGCCTTAAGCGAGGTGGCAGGCCACTTGCCCATCCGCGATTTCGCGCACGGCGGGCTTCTCTTTGCGGCAGCGCTCGACCGCTTGCCGACAGCGCGGGTGGAAGGCGCAGCCCGGCGGTAGATCCCGCAGCAGCGGCGCCAGCCCAGGTATGCCGGCGAATGCGCCGCGGGTCTCGAGCGAAGGCAGCGAGGCGATCAGCGCCCGGGTGTAGGGATGGCGTGGGCCGGTGACGATGTCAGCAATCGGCGCCACCTCGACCAGCCGCCCCGCATACATCACGCCGAGTCGGTCGACGAACTGCGCTATCAGCCCGATGTCGTGACCGACCAGGATCACCGCCGCGCCGAGCTGCTGCTGCACGCGCGCCAAGGTGGCCATGACCTGGCGCTGCACGACCACGTCGAGCGCGCTGGTCGGCTCGTCGGCGATGATCACCTTGGGCTGCAGAGAAATGGCAATGGCGATGCAAGCGCGCTGCTTCATGCCGCCCGAGAGCTCATGCGGATACATGCGCGCGACAGCTTCCGAGAGGCCCACCTCCCCCAGCAGGCCGGCGACGCGCCGCTCCGCCTCGCCGCGACTAAGCCGCAGCCCGTGATCGGCGTAGACGTCGGTAATTTGCTGCCCGATGCGCAGCACCGGGTTGAGCGAGTTCATCGATCCCTGCGGCACCAGCGCTATGCCGGCGAGCCGCAACGCCCGGATGCCGGCCTCGTCCAGATCGGCGAGCCGCGTGCCGGCCAACCACACCTCACCCGCCTCGATCCGGCCGGGCGGCTTGATCATGCGCAGGATCGCCAACGCCAAAGTCGATTTGCCCGAGCCCGACTCGCCAGCCAGCCCGAACCGCTCGCCCGGCGAGAGCGCAAAGCTGACATCGTCAATCGCCGGCACCCAACCGAGCGGATGGTCGAAGCCGACGCGCAGGCCCTCAACGCGGAGGACGGGTGCGGTCACCACACCCTCTGGCCGCAGGATTAGCTGGCCGGTTGCACCTGCTGCTGCACGGTTAGTGCGTCATCGATCTCGTTCGCCCGCAATGCCGCCGGACGGGTGCTGAGCCGCTGCCAATACTCCTCGAAGGCGGGGCGTTTCTCGATCGTGCCGAACTCCATGCCAAAGCCGATATGCGATCCGACATAAACATCGGCCGCCGTGAAGCCATTGCCGACCAGGTACTCGCCCCGCGACACTGCCGCCTCCAGTGCGCCGATGACCTGCTCCAAGCGACCGTAGCCGATCGTCTTTTCGCGCTCCTCCGGCACCACGAAGCCCATCGCTTTGTTGCTCACCGCCGCCTCGAGCGGGCCGTGGGCGAAGAACAGCCATCGGTAGTAGGGACCTCGCAGGCGGTCACCCGACGGCGGCGCAAGGCGAGCTTCCGGAAATACATCGGCAAGATAGGCGCAGATTGCGGCCGTCTCGGTCACCACGGTGTCGCGGTGGCGGATCGCCGGCACCTTGCCCATCGGATTGATCGCCAGATAGGCCGGCGCCTTCATCGTCGTGCCATAGTCGAGCAGCTCGGTGCGATAGGGCTGGCCGACCTCCTCGAGCATCCACCGGGCGATCCGGCCCCGCGACATCGGGTGGGTGTAGAAGATGAGTTCATCGGTCATTCGTCAATTCTCCTCGTAGGCCCGGCGCAGCGCCGGCAAATCCAATTTCTTCATCTGCAGCATCGCCTGCATGGCTCGGCCGGATTTTTCCTTGTCCGCGTCCGACAACAATTCGAACAGGGCCGTTGGAACGATTTGCCACGAGACGTCGAATTTATCTTTCAACCAGCCGCAGCGCTGTGCCTGCTCATCTCCACCTTTGCCCAGTCTTTCCCCGTAGCGATCGACTTCATCTTGGGTTTCACATCTCACGAGGAGGGAAATCGCCTCGGTGAACTTGCAATGCGGCCCGCCGTTGAGCGCGGTGAACTCCTGGCCAGTCGAGGCGAAAGTTCACGGTCATCGCCGATCCTTCCGGCCGGCGGTGCACCTCGAACCCTTCCCTGCCGTATCGAGTGACAGTCCCCGGTCGCTGAGTTGTCAAAGATCGAGACGTAAAATTTCGCCGCCTCTTCCGCCTGGTCATCGAACCACAGACAAGGCGCGATTTTCTGCACGATAGCCATGGGCACTCCTTTCAAGCCTCGGGCGTTAACAACTCACGGGCCGGAAAATTCACGCACTTCTGCGGAGGCGCGGATTGGCGATCTCGTCGAGCCCGACGGTCAAAAAAAACAGACCGAGGAAGACCGTGACGATAATCACCGTCGGTGCGGTCCACCACCACCACCAGCCGTTGATCATCGCTGCGTTGAAGTTGACCCAATAGAGCGTCATGCCGAGGGTTGGTGCATCGATCGGACCGAGGCCGAGGACTTCGAGGCCGATCGACGCGAGGATCGCCGACGAGACAGCGTTGACCAGGGTGGCAGCCAGGTAGGGCAGCAGGTTCGGCATCAGCTCGAAGAAGATGATCTGCGGTCCGCTCATGCCGGAGAGCCGAGCGACCTCGACATAACCGCGTTCGCGCAACGACAGCACCTGAGCGCGGATCGTGCGGGTGGGATAGAGCCAGGCAAGCGAGGCGACGACAATCGCCATCTGATTAACTGTCAGGGTCCCCTTGATCGAGACGGCGATGATGATCAGCACGAGCAGCCCCGGGATGGTCAGCCCGATATCGGCAATGCCTCTAATGATCGTATCGGCAAGCCCGCGATAATAGGCGGCGACGAAGGCGAGCACGGTCCCGATGCCGACGCCGAGAAACCCGGCGACGAAGCCGATGCGCAAGGTCAGCGGCGTGCCGGCGACCATCACCGCCAGGAGATCGCGGCCCTGCCGGTCGGTGCCGAACGGATAATCCGCGGAGGGTGACCGCAGCGCAGGCGCCGACAGCGGCCGCGCATCCTCGCTGTCGACCACCAGGCTGCCGACAACGACGAACAAGGCCAGGGCCGCGAGCAATACAAGGCCCAATGCCAGCGATGGATTGCGGCGCAGATAGCGGTAGGCGGCGCGCATTACGTCCAGCGGTAGGAAATCCGCGGATCGAGCCAAGGATAGATCACGTCGAGCACAAAGGTGGTGAAGCCGAGCGCCACGATGACGGTGAAGACGATGCCCTGGATCACGAAGTGGTCGCTCTCGCGAATCGCCTGATATAGGAGCGTGCCAATGCCGGGATAGCCGAAGATCACTTCGACCAGCACCGCGCCCGAGAGGATCTGGCCCAGCGCCAAGGCGAGGGCTGTGACCTGCGGCAGGACGGCGTTGCGCACGCAGTAGCGCAGGAACACGGTCGATGCCTTCAGCCCCTTGGCTTCGGCGAAAACCACGTAGTCCTCGCCCATTGTCGTCACCATCATGCCGCGCATGCCGAGCGCCCAGCCGCCGGTCGAGACCAGGATAATCGACAATGCCGGCAATAGCGCGTGCTGAAGTACGTCCCAGGCGAAGCGCCAGTTTAGCGTTGGCACGGCACCGGCGGAGTAGCCGCCGAAGACCGGCAGCAAAGGCAGCTGGAAGGCGAGGAGATAAGTCAGGATCAGCCCGAGCAGAAAGAACGGTATTGCGTGCAATGCCCAGAGCGGCGGCATCAGCCAGCGCATCCATGGCGGCGCCCGCGGCCAGGCGAGCAATGCCCCGAGCAAGGTGCCGATAACGAAGGACAAGAGGGTCGTCGTGCCGAGCAGCCCGACGGTCCAGGGGAGGGCGTCGGCGATCAGCTCGTTGACGGTGCGCGGATAGTTGGCGATCGAATAGTTGAAGTCGAGCCGGGAGACGTCGCGCAGATAGGTCAAGTACTGGCGCCACAGCGGCCGGTCGAGGCCGAAGCGGCGTTCGTATTCGCGCGTCATCTCCTCGATCCCGCCCTGCACATAGCCGCCCAGTGCGGCCTGCTGCAAGAGCTTGGCGCGCACCGGATCCTGCCCCGACAGCCGCGGCAGAAAAAAGTTGAGGGTGGCGGCGAGCCAGACGATCAGCAAAAAAACGCCGAAGCGGCGAAGGACGTAAGCTGCGTGCATTTACCCCCGTTGGGCTCTGCTCGGCGCTAATCTACAGCATCTGTCTTGCCTATTGTGGTGCTATGCTTAGACCAAAGAGGCGGCCCAAGACCTGCCACCGTTCGGCACGAGCGCAGCGGCCGTGACCGACCAGCTGACGCTCGCGCGTGCGTTTGAGGCTGACGGCATCGTCCTCAATGCCACGAAGCACATCGCCACCGAGATCCTTCGCACACTTCACGACAACGTCGCGACAAAGAACGACATCGCCGAGGTCACGGCCGAAATCGGCAAATGGGTCGGCCGCGGCTGCTTCGCCCAGGTCGCGATGCTTCTTGCGTTACTGAGGCTTTTCCTGGGCGGCCTTCTGATCATCCACTATTGCTCTCTATCCCGAAGTATCCCTGCTCGGGGTAGGACGGGCGCCGATGCTTGGCGTCCTATTCCTCTCCTTCCTCCCCTTCGTGGCCTTCCTTCCCTTCTTTGGGCGGGTGTCCCACAAAGTCGTTGAAGGCACCGTTCACACAGGCCATCACAAACTCGTCGACGTTGAGCTTGCGGTCGTTGTTGGTGTCGAGCGAAAGGAGGCCTGCCCGTCTCATTGCATGGGTGTAAGCTTGTGCCCCATTAACCCATCCATCGTCATTGGCGTCGGCTATCTGGAACATCACAACGCACTCTTCCCTGCTGGGTGCCGCGGAACTTGGCGCCGAAACCCCGACCGCAACTGCTAAGGCAGAGGCTGCGAACAATAACGGCTTCATGGTTTTTCCTCCGGAGGGTTGAAGGTCGTCACCTTTACGGGGGTTCCACCCAACTCAACTCGCTTAGCACGCTGGTGCCCCACTCGCTTTACGCGTCAATGGCGCGTACCATCCCCATCGCTCCTTCTCGGCTCTCGGCAGAAGCCAACCGCGATAATGGACGACCGGGCCGATGATGCGAAAGATCTCGCCGATGCGCGTGATTTTGTCGCCGGGTTCGGCGCGCTTGACCCGTAGGCGCGTGCGGCCGGGCTCGTGGCGCTGAGTGGCGAAGACTTTCAGGCGCTGGACGGTCCAGCGAAACAGGCCGGCAAAAGGGGCCAGCGAGCCCAGTAGCCGCGCCTCTTTGCCGGCCCTCGCGGCGATCAGGGCACTCCGGCAGATCAGCCACGGCAGAAACCCGCGCCAGGTAGCGACCGGCGATGACCACCCCAAAGTCGGAGGTGCGGATCAGGCCGTCGACGAGCCGGCTGCCGAAGGCGCCGGCGCCACCGACCACCAGCACGGCCTGCGGCATGGGTCAACCACGCTGCGCGCCGAAATTGCGAGCATGCCGCATCAACTCCGGCCTTGGCAGCAGACAAACAATCTGCGCTGCGAGCGCTCACGCGGGCTGGAGGTTCCAAAGCACCATGGAGAAGGTCAGATGCCAGTGCGCGCCGTTGACGTAGGCGTTCTCCTCGGTCGGCCAGTTCTTCCAGTAGGTCGTGTTCCACGGGATGCGATGATAGTTCTGTACGAGCTGGATATCGGGCAATTCGGGTAGCCAGATCTCCACCGCCCGGCGCCAGATCTGTCTCAACTTCTCGGTGTCGTTCGGGTCGGTGCCGTAGGCTTCATCCACCAGCTTGTCGTATTCGGCGTTCTTCCAACGCGCGAAATTGGCTTGGTGCGCTCCCGGTACGGCAATCGAGGCGCTCTGGTAGAGCCGTAAAGTCGCGTAGGGCTCGTTGACCGATCCGCCATGGCCATAGATAGCGGCGTCGTATTCGCCCTTCTGGAATCGGCTGTCGAAATCGGGCGGCAACGCCATGCCGGCCTCGATGCCACGGCGCTTCAGCATCTCGACCAATACCGGGCCGATCGCCGGCCCCGACGCGCCAAAGCCGATGATATTGACACCGAGGCGCTTGCCCTGCGGGTCCGCCCAGAAACCTGCGGTATCCTTCTTGAATCCCTTGCCGCCGAGCAGAGCATCGGCCTTCTTGGGCGCGAATTCGTTGGTGTCAAATTTCGCCAGAAGGTCCTTGTGGTTGCTGACCTATAGCGGGCTCAGGCACGCGGACAAGAGGCTCTACCGGCGCGAGCCGGCCGGTTTGCTCTTGCGCAGTGACGAGACATCTGTTGGCGGGGTTCCTCGGTAGTTCGGAGCCGAATACAGCGCTCGCACTCGTGTCGATGAACCGGGCCTCATTTGAGCCGGTCAGGCTTTTTTGGTGGATAGCGATCCCATCACGCTCATTGCTAAGTCGGCCAGTGGGCAGGCCTCGCCCTTGGGCGGGTTGATGAACGAGTTCCCGCCCAGCCCAAGCGACGCAAATTGACGCCAATAGACCCGCAAGCATGAGAGTGACATCTCGCCACGTAGCGCTGTTGATCGCTGCGAATGATTCCGTCTTGGCTTCACCTATGCTCAGAAAAAAATCTCTCGGAGATAACGCCGGCGGTACGTACCCAAAAATTCGCGTAGTACCGTCTACGCCCACCACTTCTTCCCATCCTGCCTCCGCGCCATCCATAATGCTCTCGTGGGACCTTCTCATGTTCTTGCCAACGAACTTTTCTGGATGCGGTACCCGCGCTATGATATTTCCTTCGCGATCGGCAATTAGTTTTGAAGATGTCGGGGACAATCCTTGTTCCTTGAGGTGATCGGAGAGCCAAGCCAAGTCTATACCGGCAAATACTACTCCAGAGACGCGGCCGCTGTTGTCATCAAATTGCTGTGCAAAGTGTATTATTTTGTGGCCGCTGATTGAATCGATCCAATAATTTCCGACAGCTAGTCCATCGTGCGTTATCGCTCGCGCGAAAAACGGCTGATCTACAACTGAGCTTGACGTAAGCCCGCTCGCACAAAAGATCCGGCCTTCTTTATCGGCTACCCCAAGCAGATGATAATTCGGGTAATTCGACCTCAGCTTAGCGAGAAGCATAGAACAGGCCTCGGGCTGGTGCTGTTTGACGGCCTCCATCTGGGCAATCGCCAGCAAGAGTTGTCGGGCACCTTCGCGCAGCTCCCTGATCTCTGCGGCAAGCTGTTGAACTTTATGGACGACCCTCTGTCGGACAACCTCTTCGCGCTCCGTGCGCAAGCCACGTTCCTGCCAAACCTGGATTGCGATCATTGGGAGAACAGCCATCACGACTAACAGCAAGAAGCGGGATGTCCAACCGATACCCATGTCGCGCCGTTGAAACGACGGACCCCCAGTTCTTGCTTTCACGCCTATGGGGTCCAGGTCACGAAGCTGAATCCCTGCCCTCGGCCTCGCGGTTTCGTCCAGGTTCAAGGAGGAGGGGGCCCTCGACGTCGTCAGGCCCGGGAAGGGGACTACGCTTGTCGATTCGCTCGTAGAAACGTGACTAGACGGTCTGTCGTGAACCGCTCTCCAAAACCTTAGGCCTCGGCGTTGGCGTGTCGCTCCGTCTGGACGCTGAGCCGCTTCCGAGACAGCACCGATCAGGAGTGACTCGGCTTCCGCAAGGGCCGTTTCCAGTTCTGACGGATCGATCTCGTCATAACGCTCGCGGACCTCGCCGACCAATGTGATCGCTTGCCAAATACTGAGCAAAAAACCTTCCTTCTGCTCACTATCCATCGGCATAAACTACACCCAATTTCGCACGCGTCGCGCCTTCATGTGTAATCAAATTATTATATATCCCCAGCGCAAAGAGAGAAAGTCAAAAAAATGTCAATTACTCAAAAATTATTAATTATTCCTCAGATTTGGTGTTAGTTTTATCTAATTCCTTCGATTATTCATCGTATGATCTTTTGGTAGTCCACGATTCAAATGTTCGCCGCTAGGGCAGGCTTGAATGCACGGCCACCTCTCGACATCGAAGGGCAGGTTCCTGTATCCCTCCTCGGCACGCCTAGAGGGGAACCCATCCGGGTTTAGCACATTCGTATTATGATAACGCTATTATTATATTGACAATATACCTTGAGCCTGTTATAAGGATAATAGCAAAAATGCGGAGCACGGGATGACAATCAGCATCGATAAACTGACGGTTTCGACGAAAGCGTTAGCAAATACAACCATCGGTACGTTTACGGTGATCGACAGTGGGGGCACGGCTAGACAGAGTAATTATGTGTTAACAGAGGCTTCTGCTGGTTACTTCGGCATTTCGGGAGCCAAATTAATCACTCTCCGAACACCGATCCCGACGGGTAATTATTGCATTAATATGTACTTTAACGCCGAGTTCGTTCCCATGAGCGGTGAGGCTAGTTTTGTAATTACGGTAACGGCTACGTAACGCAAGCAGTCTAAATTAACACTACAATACAGACGATTGAAGCTGTATCAGTGCGGGGGCCGGGAAATTGACCTCGGCCCTCGGGGGCATCGGAGGGTGAGGGACATAACGGTGGGCCAAGGCTCGGTCGCCTAAGGCGTTGTGCGATCTGCTCGACCCGTCCCGTCGCCAGCCCGCCGTTGCGGCGGTCGCTCGGATCGATGGTCACGATGAAGCCATTGCGGGTGGCCACCTACACAGCGATGACCACCAAATTTAGATGTTCGTCGGAATTGGGTTACAGCCTCGAAGGCCGGGACAACAAAGGCGCCCGCGGCTGCACTCACGCCGGCTGCAGGTTCCACAGCACCATTGGAAAGGTCAGATGCCAGTGCGCGCCGTTGACGTAGGCGTTCTCCTCGGTCGGCCAGTTCTTCCAGAACGTCGTGTTCCACGGGATGCGGTGGTAGTTCTGTACGAGCTGGATATCGGGCAATTCGGGCAGCCAAATCTCCATTGCTTGACGCCAGATCTCCGCGAGCTTTTTGGTGTCGTTCGGGTCGGTGCCGTAGGCTTCATCCACCAGCTTGTCGTATTCGGCGTTCTTCCAACGCGCGAAATTGGCTTGGTGCGCTCCCGGTACGGCAATCGAGGCGCTCTGGTAGAGCCGCAAAGTCGCGTAGGGCTCGTTGACCGATCCGCCATGGCCATAGATAGCGGCGTCGTATTCGCCCTTCTGGAATTGGCTGTCGAAGTCGGGCGGCAACGCCATGCCGGCCTCGATGCCACGGCGCTTCAGCATCTCGACCAATACCGGGCCGATCGCCGGCCCCGACGCGCCAAAGCCGATGATATTGACACCGAGGCGCTTGCCCTGCGGGTCCGCCCAGAAACCCGCGTTATCCTTCTTGAACCCCTTGCCGCGGAGCAGAGCATCGGCCTTCTTGGGCGCGAATTCGTTGGTGTCGTATTTCGCCAGAAGGTCCTTAATCGCATCGAAATAGGGCAGCAGCGGCGGATAGGGCGGCATCGGCAATTGCGAGGGCGTGTTGGCGCCGAGATACCCGACCTCGATCAATTGTTTACGGTCGATGCAATAGCTCAATGCCCAACGCACATCCTTGTCATTGAAGGGCGAGCGCTCGTTGTTGACGTAAAGCGAGATCGGCCACCAGTCCATATAGCCGTAAGGCGAGCTCTGGCCGGTATGGGTTATGACCTTGGTGTTCTGGCGGAAGACCGTCGGAAATGTTGCAGGCTGCAGGGCGTTGCCGGCGTCGAGCTGGTTGGTGATCAGCGCCTGGGCGGTCTGCTGCTCGCCGGCATTGGGCAATGAGATGTTGCGCTCGACCACTGGCAAGGGCGCCAGCTGACGATCGGCCGCCCACCAGTTCGCACGGCGGTCGAGCACCTTCTGCTGCTGCGAGGCATCGACGACCTGCCAGGGCCCGGTGGTGATTGGCCATTTCCTGGCTAGATCGAAATGCTTGAACGTAGTCCAGTCCTGGCCCTCGAAGATGTGCTTCGGCACGATGTAGACGCCGATATCGTATTTGTAGGTCATAAAGAAGAAGAACCGCGGCGAGGGGATTTTGAAATCGACGACCACAGTATCGGCGTCGGCCGCCGTGGCCTTCTCGACCGCCTGCTGCACATCCACGCCCCAGCGCACTTTGGGGCCGAGGTCGCGCAATGAGTTGAGGGTGTAGACAACATCCTCGGCGCCGAACGGCACGCCGTCGCTCCACGCGATGCCCGAGCGTGTCTTGATCGTCAGGCGCTTGAAATCCTGCGTGAACGCATAGCTCTCGGCGAGCCACATATGCGTTTTGTCGGCGAAGGCGCTGTAATAGGCGAGCGGCTCGTAGACGAGGTTGGCGCCGTTCTGGTGGTTGGCGCCAACCGAGTACGGGTTCCACAAATCCCAATCGACCCAGCGACCTTCGCGGCCGCCCCAGACCAGGATTATCGTGCGCTGGCGCGCGACCGGCGCCAGCTCGGCATGCGCGCCCTGCCAGGGCAACAGAGCGCCGGCGCCGGCGACCAGGCCGATCTTGATCACCTCGCGCCGGTCGGGAAGCGGGTACGGGCGTCGCTCGGCCATGGGTAGCGTTTCCTCAGTTTGTGCGCGGATCTCTTGCCGCCGCGGCATTCCGCGCCGCGGCAATGCGGCTGTCAAGCGGCCGCCAAGCGTCGGGCAGGCCCGCTCATCACCGATGACGATCGGCGAGGTTTCGGTCAAAATGGCGGAAACACAGCGCACGAGGAGTGTTGGGATGTTGCAGACTCATGAAGGCGGCTGCCATTGCGGGCGCATCCGCTTCCGCATCCGGGCCGACCTCGCACCGCCGGCGATTGGCGAGTGCAACTGCTCGATCTGCACGAAGAAGGGGATATTGCACATTACCGTCGCACCCGAAAATTTCCAGCTGTTGCACGGTGAAGGCGAGATGACGACCTATCTGTTCAACACCGGCACGGCCCAGCACACCTTCTGCACCACGTGCGGCATCCACGCTTTCTACGTGCCACGCTCCGACCCGGACAAGTACAGCGTCAATGCCCGCTGCCTCGACGATTTCGATCCGGCGACGATGCAGCCGGTACGCCAGTTCGACGGCCGCAACTGGGAGGCGGCCTACGCAGAGCGGGAAGGTCGGCGGACCGCCGGGGGGTGATAGCGATCGCGACCAGCGGATCTTTCGTCCTGTGGGCCTTCAGCCCACGGACTTGATCCGTGGGCACCCACGGATCGCGGCAGGCGCTTTGCCAGCTTCCGTGGATACCCGGCACAAGGCCGGGCATGGACGAAGTAGGGTTACACCGTGTGGACTATCCGGCTGAGTCTGAGCACTAGTGGCAACATCGCTGTAGTCATTTTTCGGGGCTGTAATTCGGAGATGTGCAGGCCATGAGGTTCGAAGAATATCGACGCCACGACGCCGTCTCCCTCGCCGAGCTGATCGCCAAACGCCAGGTCAGCGCCGAGGAGGTGCTGGAAGCTGCGATCGCACGGGCCGAACAGGTCAATCCTGCCATCAACGCCATCGTGCACAGGCAGTATGAGCACGCGCGCAAGGCGGTCGCGGCAGGGCTTCCTGAAGGGCCGCTGAAGGGCGTGCCCTACCTTATCAAGGACCTCGGCTTCTTCGAGACCGGTGAGCCGGCGACTTTCGGCAGCAGCCTGTTCAAAGATTTTGTCGCCGATCATGAGACTGCCTACGTGACGCGCTGCAAGAAGGCCGGTCTCGTGTTCATGGGCCGCAGCGCGAGCCCTGAGTTCGGCCTAAATCCGAATACCGAGCCGCGGCTCTACGGCTCCTGTCATAATCCTTGGAACCTCGAATACTCGCCGGGGGGCTCCTCGGGCGGCGCCGCGGCAGCGGTTTCCGCCGGCATCCTGCCTGTGGCGCATGCAACCGACGGCGGCGGCTCGATCCGGATTCCGGCCGCACAGTGCGGCCTGTTCGGGCTCAAGCCATCACGCGGCCGGGTGTCCATGGCGCCGGACGCGGGCGAAGGATGGGGTGGCCTATCCGCCGGACACGTGGTCAGCCGCAGCGTGCGCGACTCGGCGCTCATGCTCGATTGCACGGCCGGACCGGAGCCCGGCGACCCCTACGCCGCGCCGCAGCACGAGCGCCCCTTCCTCGAAGCGATCGCCCGTCCGCCGCGTCAGCTCAGGATCGCTCTGATGCTGAAGGATCATCGCGGTGCCAAATTGCACCCCGAATGCCTGGAGGCAGTGCAACGCGCGGCCAAACTGTGCGCCAGCCTCGGTCACGTGGTCGAAGAGGCGGACCCCGAGCTCGACATGGTGGCGCTGCGGCCGATGAATGCCAGGATTGCATCCGCTAACACCGCCCGCTCATGCAACATGCGCTGGAAGGCGCTGGGACGCGAGCCTAACGCGGATGATGTGGAGGCTGCGACATGGGCGGTGTACCAGCGCGGGCTGAAGGTGAGCGGCATCGAATACGTCGAAGCGATCGCTGCCGCGCACGCGGCCGGGCGCAAGATGGCCACGTTCCTCACGGACTATGACGTGATCCTGTCGACGACGCTGGCCGGCCCGCCGCCGAAGCTAGGCTATTTCGACCAGAACGGCGATGTTCAGACGTTCACCGAGCGCGTGACGGAATATCTGTCGGTGACACCGCTGCATAACGCCACGGGCACGCCGGCGATGAGCGTGCCATTGCATTGGACGGCAGATGGCCTACCCGTCGGCGTGCATTTCGCGGGCCGCTACGGCGAGGAGGCGACCCTGCTGGCGCTTGCCGCCGAGCTGGAGACGGCGCAGCCGTGGTTCGATCGCGTGCCGGCGCTGTAATGGGGCATCAGGAGACCGCGCCCTCTCGGAGAGCTGGATATCGGAATAGACGGCGATCGAGGCTCTCGTCATGGCGCGAACGAGCGATGTAGCGGCTTCACCCGGGTCGAGGCCTAGTTTCAACGCCAGGCATGGCGCCGCGGCATTGCTGCTCTTCGCTGTACTCGCGCCGGCAACGGCGGGAGCGCAGCAGACGCCGCAACCGGTCTTCACCGAGCTCTTCGCCTATGATCCGGCCACGCCGTCGGAGTTGCTGAGGAGGTGGCGGATCTCCAGCCAGCTCGATGGCAAGCTGCAGCCGCTGCGTGTCGGCGTCGTCGAAGACCCCATCGGCAAGACCGTCGGCCGCGTCACGGTCCAGGAGGGAGACGGGCTCGACGGTGCGAGCGAGGCGATGTTGCGGGCCAGGCGCTATGTCTGCGACGGCGAGGGCTCCCGCGCCGCGGCGATGGAGGCCGCGCCCGGCGGCATCGTGCCCAGCGAGCGGGCGGAGATGCAGGTGAGAACCGACCGCGCGACTGGTGCGGGCGAGCTGGTGAAGTTCGGCCAGCCCGTGTGGTACCGCTTCTCATTCAAGATCGCCGGCGACTGGCCGCACGACGTTCCGGCCGTGGGACGCCGGCCCTGCCGCACGGTCATCCACCAGATCAAGCAAGATTCCTTCAGGGACGGGACGTCGTGCAGCGCCAGCCCCTTCTTCAAAATCGAGGCGCGGCCATTCGGCGAGGGCGTGCGTTTCTTCGCGCAGGTGGCCGCCGGAGCAGCCTGCGCCCAGCCGCCGATGGTGACACGCACGCAGATCTGCCGGCGCGACCTGCCGCGGGAGCGCTGGACGACGGTGCGGGTGCGCCTCAATCCTTCCCATAACGCCAATGACGGCCGCGTCGACATCTGGCTCAACGGCGCGTTCTGCGACAGCTACCAGGGACCCATGGCCGATCCCGACGATGGCGCCCGCCGCAACGGCACACCCTTCATCAACGCACAGCCGCGCTTCGGCATCTACCGCGATTGGCGCGCGGAAACCCAGACGATCTATTTCGACAAGATCATGTTCTGGAACGCGGACCCGTCGGGGCACCCGGACTGGGGCGTGAGCCCGCCGCCGGGCTGATTGCCCACGCGATCCGACCGCGGTGGGCATCGACGCCGGCACGGGGCCCTGTGAGCCTGGGATCGCTCGGTAGCGATCGGCAAGGCTCGGGAGAGGTTGCCTCGGGGTTTCGCCGAGGGCAAAAGGCCGCGGGGGCCAAGCTGCATCCCGAATGCCTGGAGGCGGTGCAACGCGCGGCCCAGCTGTGCGCCAGCCGCAGCCCCGCGGTCCCTAGCCCAGAGGTCCGCTCGGAGTGGTGAGCGGTCCTTCGCCGCGACGCATCGGACTGACGGGGTTGCACCGAAGAACGAACCCGCTCGCGCGGGAGGGGAGCACGTCGCGGTCGGTGCGTTTTTGGCGAGGTGACGCGCGGTAGCGCGTGACGGTCGGGGCGTCCGATCCCGAGCATTGAAGGTCCAGCAACCTTCAGCTCGGGAGAGCCCCGATGACCTCCGATACGTCACCTCAGCCCATCAGCCCGCTGCGGGCGCGCATGATCGAAGACATGAGCGTGCGCGGCTTCAAGGAGGATACGCGGCGCGATTATGTCCGCCACGTGCGCGCCTTCGCGGCCTTCATCGGCCGGTCACCCGACACGGCGACGGCGGAAGAGCTGCGCCTCTTCCAGCTGCACCAGACGCAGAGCGGTCTGCAACCGCCGAGCATCAACGGCGCGGTCTCGGCTCTGCGCTTCTTCTTCACGGTGACGCTCGACCGGCCGGATCTGGCGCGCCGGCTCACCGTCGTGCCGTACCCACGGCGGATACCGACGGTGCTCAGCGTCGCGGAGGTGACGCTGCTGCTGCAGGCGGCATCGGCGCCGAAGTACAAGGCGGCGTTCGCCACCGCCTACGGCGCCGGGCTGCGCGTCTCGGAAGTCGTTGCACTCAAGGTCGGCGATATCGATTCCGAGCGCATGCTGCTGCGCGTCGAGCGCGGCAAGGGAGGCAAGGACCGCCACGCGATGCTGTCGCCGCAGCTGCTCGAACTGCTGCGCGCCTGGTGGCGCGAAGGGCGGCGGCGCAGCCTGCTGCTGCCGGGAGGCTGGTTGTTTCCCGGCCGCAACCCGGTCGAGCCGCTGTCGGCCCGCCAGCTCGGCCGCGTCGTCCGCGCCGCCGCCCAGGCCGCGGGGATCAACAAGCGCGTCTCGCCGCATACGCTGCGGCACAGCTTTGCCACCCACCTGCTCGAGCAAGGCGTCGACATTCGCGTGATCCAGACGCTCCTCGGCCACGCCAAGCTCGACACCACGGCGCTTTACACCCGCGTTGCCAGTACGACGATCCGGGCCGTCACCAGCCCGCTCGACCGGCTCGCATCATCGATCGAGGAAGGGCCGCGACCCGGGGCGTAGCCGGGCGGCCGTGCGCCGCCCGAGGCTGGAGGTCGCCGACGTCTTTCATCGCCATGGGGCCGACTGGCGCCGAGCCAATGCCGGACATGTGAGCCTGGGGCAGCTCCAGGTCATGTCGGCGATCGAGCAGTGCCGCTCGGCCGCGCTCGGCGGGCATGTCGAGCGCTGCGAGGATTGCGGCCACAGCCGCATCGCCTACAACTCGTGCCGCAATCGCCATTGCCCCAAGTGTCAGGGCGCGGCGGCGCAGGATTGGCTCGCGGCCCGCGAGTTCGATCTGCTGCCGGTCGGCTATTTCCACCTCGTCTTCACGCTGCCGGCCGACTTCGCCCCGATCGCCTACCAGAACAAGGCGGTCGTCTACGACCTGCTGTTCCGCACCGCCGCCGAGACGCTGCTGACGATCGCTGCCGATCCCAAGCACCTCGGCGCGCGCATCGGCGCCACCGCCGTGCTCCACAGCTGGGGCTCGGCGATAACCCACCACCCGCACGTCCATATGATCGTACCGGGCGGCGGGATATCGCTCGACGGCACGCGCTGGGTGCGCTGCAAGCCCGGCTTTCTGCTGCCGGTGCGGGTGCTGTCCCGCCTGTTCCGGCGGCTCTTCCTGACCGCGCTCGCCGACGCCCACGCGGCGGGCCGGCTGAGGTTCTTCGGCGAGATCGAGCGTCTCGGTCGTCGCCAGGCCTTCGCCGGGCATCTTGCACCGCTCACGAAGAAGAACTGGTTCGTCTATGCCAAGCCGCCCTTCGCCGGGCCCGAAGCGGTGCTCGCCTATCTCGCCCGCTACACGCACCGCGTCGCCATCGCAAACAGTCGGCTCATCACGCTCGACGAGCGCGGCGTGACCTTCCGCTACAAGGATTACCGCCGCGACGGGCAGGCGCGATATCGCACCATGACCCTCGCCGCCGACGAGTTCATCAGGCGCTTCCTGCTCCACGTTCTACCCAAGGGGTTTCACCGCATCCGTCACTACGGGCTGCTCGCCAGCGCCGGCTGCAAGGCCAACATTGCCCGTTCCAAAGAGTTGATCGCCGACCCTATGCCGACCGCCGAGCCAACGGCGGCGCAGGACACCGCCGATCCGGGTGTCGCGAGCGATCATCGTCCGCCGTGCCCGTGCTGCGGCGGCCGCATGATTATTGTTGAGGTCTTTGGCCGCGGCGGCGCACCGCGCGGCCCGCCCTCCGGCGCCGGGATCAGGACGTGATCCGATGACCTTCCTTCTTGTCTCCTGGCAGCATCACTTCGCCAGAACATTCCGTTCCCGGCGTCGCGACCATTTACCCTGCTACCTCCGAACGCTGACACGACATCACGGAGCACTCTTCAATCAGGCCATCGAGCAGCGCCCCAGTGGCCACTCCGCTGTCATCAGCGGCGCGCAGCTCTCGCCGATCTTCCCAAAACCCATCCCTGACTCCAGCCTCTCCAGCGCCAAATCCCCATAGACGGCCAAGCACCGCCTTCCCGCGGGTTCGTTCTTCGGAGGCTTTCGGACGCCGGCCCCTTACCCCGGGTCGATCGCTCACGCCGGGCCGGCATCCGAAACCCTACCCGATTCCAGACCTTCCCACCGTCACTTCGGAACGAAAAGGTTCGACCGAGCGGTCACCCTGATTGAGGCTGAGCGATTTGATTTCTCGGGCAGATTCGCCGCAACCGAGAGGGACGGCAACAGCGGACCCGATGTATGCGCCGCAGCCGGGCGCATTGGTAGAGGCTGCGTGCCCGCGTCTCGGCAGTTCAACATCCGGTTCGACGCCCGCTCCGAAACGGGTTACGGTTCTCCACTGCCGACGCGTCCTGAAAAAAAGATACTGCTATCTGGACGCTTGGAGTTCGCGGAATGTCGGCGGTTGTAGCTGCGAAAAAGGGATGGCTCGGAAATTGAACATAACCCCCAGCAACCCCCCACTCGGCCTGCCTGTGCCGAGCTGGTTACCCCGGCAACGGCCGCCACTTGCAGCGATGAGCGGACGCTTCTGCCGAGTTCGAACCAATCGACAGCGCCCAGCACGGCGAGGCGTTATACGCGGCCTACGCTGTGGATCGCGAAGGCCGGCTCTGGACGTACCTGCCGTGGGGACCCTATCCCGGCCCTGAGGAATTGTGCGCGCAGATCGATGCCGTCCGGGCCAGCGGCGTACGCCCGGAATACGCTCTGATCGACCTCGCGAGCGGCAAGCCGTTCGGCCAGGCGAGCTATCTGAATATCGACCCGGCCGCTGGTAGCATCGAGGTTGGCGGGATCGTCTACGCGCCGGCATTTCAGCGTGGGATCGCCGCGACCGAAGCGATGTACCTGATGATGCGGCGCGCCTTTGATGAACTCGGCTATCGTCGCTACGCCTGGCAGTGCAATTCGCTCAATGCGAGGTCGCGAGCAGCGGCAACCCGGCTCGGCTTCACATTCGAAGGCCTCTGGCGCCAGGCCAATGTCCACAAGGGGCGCCTGATGATGCGGCGCGCCTTTGATGAACTCGGCTATCGTCGCTACGCCTGGCAGTGCAATTCGCTCAATGCGAGGTCGCGAGCAGCGGCAACCCGGCTCGGCTTCACATTCGAAGGCCTCTGGCGCCAGGCCAATGTCCACAAGGGGCGCAACCGTGATACGGCGTGGTTCTCCATCCTCGATGGCGAATGGCCGGCGATCAAGACTGCTTTCGAGCGCTGGCTCGCGCCTGAAAATTTCGATGCTGAAGGCCGTCAGCAAATGCGCTTGTCGGTCCTCACCGCCGCAGTCCACACCTCCTGATCCACCGCGCGCGGCTCAAGGTCGGCAAAGGGGCATCAGCGCGCGAAGCCGTCAGACGCGACGAGCGGCCGCTTTTAGGGTCGCCACCGGACACCGCCGATTTGTGTTGTACGCACACGCCCCACGGGTTCCATCTGTCAGATTTGACCCCTCGCGAGACGGTTCAGCGGATCAGGGAAGGGTCGGTCAAGCCCATCGTGCGGATCGGCTCGCTGGTTCGAGCCACACTGTCATTCCCGGCTGCAGCGCGGGCGCTGCATCGACCGGGTCGGCGCGAATCAGGAACGTGTTCAAGTCATGGTCACCGACCACGCGCGCCGCGCGCCAGGTCGCGAACTCGCCGCGCGGGATGATCTCGGTGACGCCCGCCTTGATGCGATCGCCCAGCGGCAGCAACTCGATCGGCGAGCCGATGAGCAGCCTATCAAGCTGGTCCTCGCGCAGGTTGAAGCCTGCCCAGTTTCGGCCGCCTGCGTCGAGAGTCATCACCGGCTGGCCCAGGATGACGGCTTACCCGGCTCGGCGACGAGCAAGGCCACGGCGCCGTCAGCCGGCGCGCGAACCCGCAATTTGGCGGCGCGAGCTTTGCGCGGGCGGTGCCGACGTCGTTGGTAGCTTGGTCGAGATCCTGACGCGAGGCGAAGCCGTCGGCGGCGAGCTTCCATTTCCGCGTAAATTGTTGCTCGGCATAGAGCCGATCCACGCGCGACGCTTCGATCTGGCGTTACCGCAAGTCGGGCCCCACCGCTCGGTGGTAAATTCAGGAGATCGGCTTCGTGCGCTTTACCAAAAGCATTATCGGGCCGTCGGGGCGGCGAGATCCGTGCTCGACGTCAGCTCGCCCGTGGCAAAGGCGAGCGCCGCGGCGTTGATCAGCGACTGCGTGTGGGCTCGGGCCACCGCAGCGCGCGCCGTCGCGAGCCCCGTCTGCGCGGACGTCGCGTCGGTCAGTGTGCCGACGCCGTGCGCGTAGGCGTCGCTGGCGCTGTGGAAGGCGGCCTCGGATGCAGTCTGCAAGGCGATGGCGGCATCGTATTGCAGCAGCCCGGTATCGACCTGGTCATACGCAAGCGCCACCTCGCGCAGAGCCTGGTCGGTGCGCTCCTGCAACGCAGCCGCTGCCTCTTCGCGCTTCGACTGGGCGAGACTCAGCTTGTTCTGCAGCAGTCCGCCATCGTAGAGCGGCCATTCGAACTTCAGCAACGCGGCGCCCTGCGGCTTGTTGACCGCGGAATAGGGCGAGTTGTTTACGTTGAGCCGGCCGAGATTGCCCTGCACGTTTGCGCTCAGCGAAACTTTGGGGGCCTGGGCGGAGCGTGCGGCAGCGATTCCCGCATCCGTCGCGCGCAGCTTCGCCACGTCGGCGAGCAGGTCGGGCCGCCGCCGCAGCGCCTCGCGGAGCACGTCGTCGACAGTGCGCACGGTGCGCGGCGGCAGCGGGCGCTGGGACGCGTCCGCCGCGCGCAGCCTCGTGGTCGGCGGCAGGTCCATCGCCGCGAGCAAGGTGTACATCGCGTCGTGCTGGGCGGTATTGGCCTGCGCGAGATCGTACTGCGCCTGCGCCGTCGCGCGCCGGGCGAGCTGCACGTCGACGATAGTGTCGAGACCGCGCCCGAACAGCGCCTCGGCGGATTGCTGCACCACCTGTGCATCAGCCAAGCCTTGCCGCGTCGCGCGTACTGCGGCATCGGCGCCGTCCAGCGTGAAGTACGCGCGCGCCACGTTGAAGATCAGTTGCTGATGCGCCGCCGTGAACGCCACGTTCCCGGCGATCGAAAGCTGACCCGCCGCCTCGACCGCGGCTGCGCGGCCGCCGAAATCGAGCAGCAGATAGTTTACCGCGAGCTGCGGGATGAATTCCTGAGCGTTGAAAATGATGAAGCCTTGCGGGACGAGGTTGCTGGGGAACGGCGTTACGAAGTGCTCCCAGCCAGCGACCGCGCTCGCCGTCAGCGCCGGAAGATATGCGGCGCGCGCGATGCCGACATTGATCGCCGCCTGCCGCGCCTGTTCCCAGGCGACGCGCGTCGCCGGGTTGCGCCGCTGGGCGAGATCGATCAGCTCGACGAGCGAATAGACATGGTTGGGATCAACATCGGCGGGCGACGGCAACTGGACTGCCGTGTTCTCCGGTACTACGAACCGCCGGGCCCCGATGGCAGCGGATGGCCGGGCTTCCGGCGCTTCTTTGGACGACTCGAATTGCCACGGAGTCTCGGGCGAAGCCGGTGCTAGGTCGCGCGTGTCGTTGCAGGCGCCGAGCAGCGCGGATCCGGCCAGGGCAATGCGTCGGAACCTAGCCGGCAGCATGGAGTGCATCCCCGACCGACGGCGCGATCATCGGCCGCGGTTGCGGACCCACCTCGTCGAGAATTTTGCGGATGTCCTGGTGCAGCACGCCGTACCATGTAGCGAGCGCCATGAGGTGATCGCCGGGGCCGGATAGGGCCGGCGGTTCCGGTAGGCCGCTCACCACCGCGCCCGCCCCCTCGCCGCTGCGCGTCCATGCCGCTGCCTGCCGGAACCACACTGCCAGCGCCTGGTGATATGCGCCAATCGCGTCGTGCATTGGCTGCTGAAAATCGTGCCCGGCCGGATCGGTGCGCAAATCGAGGATCGCCGAGACGGGGATGAACAGCCTGCCGACCTGCTCTACCACCGCCGCGTCGATCGGCCGCCTCCCGACGGCGCGCCGCACTTCGCTCGTTTCGAACGGATCGTTGACCAGGACCGCGCGCGCCTGCGTGATCGCCTGCCCGAACGCCATTTCTGCCGCGGACCGAGCGGCCTGTGAAGCCTCGCCATCGGGGCGGGCACCCAATCCCACTAGCGCCGCCAGTCGCTCCAATGCGTTGGCGAGGTTCGTGCGCACCACATTGGCCACGCTCACCGGCCAAATCGTCGTGAATATTACGAGGATCACGATATTGCCGAAGAGGATGCCGATGGTGCGGTCCCTCGCCGTATACATGTCGATCGTCGGGCCATAGCCCTGCAGCACGACAAGATAGAAGGCGAGGCTGATCTGCAGCCCGCCATAAGAGATGCGCTCACTGCCGCTGGCGACCCAGGCGGCGAGCAAGGTCACCGGCGCCAGCAGCAGGAGCAGGTCGCCAAGATCGGTCATCAGCGGCATCAGCAGCAGGATCGCGCCGAGGCCGAGCGCCGCACCGATCAGGCAGCCGATAAAGCGCAGCGTCGCCTTGTGGACCGTGTCGCCGACGGTGCCGAGGGCGACGAAGAAGCAGGTGATGACGCAGGTGTGGATGCCCGGCCAATCAGCAAGGTTCATGGCGAGATAGCAGATCATCACCGCCAGCGTGACCTTGAGGGCGAAGCGGGCGTATTCCAGGTTGGTGAACGCATCCGCCGCCAGCAGTCGTTGCGGCGCCTTTGCCGCGCCATGCGCTTCCTGCCCTGCCGCCGTTCCCGCCAATGTCTCCTCGATCGCTCGCAGCGTGCGCGAGATCCGGTCCGCCACCGGTTGGGCGGCGCCGGTCGCAGTGATGGTGACCGGTTCGGGGCTCGGGGCCTCTTCATCTCGTAGGGCGTGTTCCGCCCGGCGGCAGGCGACCGCCGCCGGGACCAGCGGATCGCGAGCGTTGCCCGCGACGCGCAACCAGCCAAGCAGCAGGAGGCCGAGCCGGCCTACCTCGTCGATCAGCGACGGGCCCCAGACGAGGCGCGGCCGGCCGCGGTGCAAGAGGCCGGCGAGATGGTGCAGCTTGTGCAGCTGTGCTGTGCCCTCAAAGGCTTGGGCTTCGAGCCGGCGTTCGGCTCCGCTCTCGCCCCCGCAAAAGTGCGCCGCCGTTGCCAGTCGCTCCGCCAGCGCCTGGTACAGCAGGCGCGCCGGGTCGCGCCCGGTCAGCAGGTTGGCGACGACCACCAGTATGATGGGGAGAGCAACGGCTAGGCTCAGCCACAGGAGAAAACGCACCAACGCTTCTTCCGGCGGGCCGAAGACGATCTCCGGCAACGCGAACTGCTCCGCATTGGCCGCGGTTGCTGGCTGCAGCGCCAGGCCGAGCACCTGGTCGCCCAAGGTCAGACCGTAGGCCATGATGAAACCGGCGACGAAGAACACCGGTCCCGGCGTCGCGGTCCGCGACAGAAACATCGCGACGAAGGTCATTGCCGCCATCAGCGGAATCCGCAGCGCCGGTTCCGACAGGCTGAGCATGAAGACCGCGATCGTCACGAAAATCGCCAGGACGACGGCGATGCCTGCGAGCAGCGCCGTCAGGATCGTCGTGACCGCCTCGCGCCCCGATACGAACAGAACAATATAGCCCGAGAGGGCAATTTCGGAGATGCGAAACGTTTCCGCAATCGCGACGAGGACGAGGAGGACCACCACAATGCGCAGACAGTCGCCGAGCCGGCCGGGGGTCGGACGCAGCTCACGACGCAGCAGTGCAACGAGGTCGCGCGCATCGCCTTCGTCCACCTCCGGCGCCCGGCCGCGCCGTACGGCACGCCCGTTCATTTATCGATTACGACTACGGCCGTGGCGCCAAAGCGCATCAGCTCGTCGGGCGGCGCGTCGAGCAGGATGCGCACCGGAAAGCGCGCCGCGATCCGCACCCAGTTGAGGGTGCGCTCGACATGCGGCAGGCCGCCAATCGTGGCGCTCACATCCGAGGCCACACCCCAGCCGAGACTGTCGACCTGGCCGCGCAGCGGGCGGCTCGGTTGCGCCATCACGTAGACGGTCGCGCGCTGCCCCGGCTCCATTCCCGCGAGGTCGGTCTCGCGGAAATTGCCGATTGCATACCAGTGCTCGGTGTCGATGATCGTGAACAGCGGGCGGCCGGCGGCAGCGAATTCGCCAGCGGCGATGTCGAGCGCGGTGATCCGCCCATCGCAAGGTGAACGCACGACCGTCTTGTTGAGGTCGCGCTCGGCGAGGGCGAGCGTCGCGCGCGCGCCTTCCAGCTCCGCCTCGGTGGGCTTGGTGTTGGTGATGGCCTGGCGCGCTTCGTCCGCCTGCAATTGCGCCTGCTGCAGCGCGATCTGCGCGGTGCGCTGCGCCGTGCGCGCCTGGTCGACCTGCTGCGCGGTGACGAAGCCCTGCCCGAGCAGCGGCTCCAGCCGCCCCAGCGTGCTCGAAGCGAGAGCCCGCTGCGCCTCGGCGCTGCTGATGCCGCGTTCGGCGGCACCGGCCTTGGAGGTCTGCGCTGCGACCTGGTCGGCGGTTAGGGAAAGCTTTGCTTCCAGGCGGCGCACCGCCGCGCGAGCCTGGTCCACGCGCATTCGGTAAGGGTCTGGGTCGATCCGGAACAGCACGTCGCCCCTGCGCACCGCCTGGTTGTCGCGCACGTCGAGCTCGACGATCCGGCCGCTGACGTCCGGCGCCATGTGTACGAGGTCGGCCTGCAGATAGGCATCGTCTGTGCGCGGCCGCTGATCGATCCGGCGCGTTGCAAGCACACCGGTCACCAGGAGGCCGACCAGCGCGAGCAAGCTCACCAGGATGCCGAGCGCCTTGCGATATGCCGACATCGCTCAATGACCGAACCAGAGCAGCCAGGCGAGCAACGTGGCGGACACCGCGAGGGCGGCGTAGGTCAGCAACGGGGCGACGACGTAGTCGTTGATACCGGCCACCACGAGGATCTGCCGGATGACGACGGAGGCGACGATGCCGATTACCGCGCACAGCATCCAGGCCGGAAAGTAGGAGCCGAGCAGATCCATTGTCGGCGAGTGACTGCACGCGCCGACCGGCAGCGCGATCACGAGCCGAGGTATGCCCAGCACGGCGCAGCGACTTCGGCCGGCCCGAAGCCATCTGCTGTTCCCGGCAGCGGTCAACCTCACCCCCCGAAACCTGATGCAACCGACATTCCGCCCCACCCGACACAACTCTAAGCTAAGATTTCCATTTTTGGCATCCTGTCACAGTTCTTGAGCTGGTTCTCTTGGGCTGGTTAAAATGGTTGACAATTTCACAATAATGGTGCAAGCTGTCGCTTTTACCAATTGGCGGGGTAACATGGTGCATACCCGGTTGGCGATAGCCGATGCTTGCCGGTTTGGACCGTGGTGCGCGACGAGGACAAAACTTTAGGTTGGGTCCCGGCCTGTATTTCGCCTGCAAAAGCAGGAGGTTCGCAGGGCCGGCTCTCGCGTATCGAGCGAAAGTAGAACCATGATTAAGGCGACGGCTCGCCCTCCCTCGATCGCGCAGCGCCTTCTGCCGGTCCTCGACTGGCTTCCGGGCTACCAGCGCGACTGGTTGTTGCCCGATGTCCTGGCCGGCCTCGCGGTCTGGGCGGTTATGGTACCGGAGGGCATGGCTTACGCCGGCATCGTCGGGGTGCCGCCGATCATGGGACTCTACACGATCGTCCCGCCTTTGATCGCCTATGCGCTGCTCGGCACATCGCGGCTGCTCGTCGTCGGGCCGGACACTGCGACCGGCCTGATCTCAGCACTGACCGTGGGCGCCATCGCAATGCAGGGCACGGCGGAGTTCAACGCGCTCACCTCCACCCTCGCGATCTTGATCGGCGCCTTCTTCCTGCTCTTCGGCGTGCTGCGCATGGGCTGGGTGGCTGCCTTCATCCCGACGCCGGTGATGCACGGGTTCATCGAGGGTCTCGTTTGCGTCACGATCATCGGTCAGCTGCCGCATCTGCTGGGGATCGAGGGCACGTCGGGCAACGTCTTCACCAAACTGTGGTTCGTGCTGCAGCATCTCCCGGATGCCGCGCTCGCGCCGGTGCTGACCGGCTTGCTCAGCCTCGCAGCGATGCAGTTGATGCGCCAATTGGCGCCTCGCGTACCCGCAGCGCTGGTGGTCGCGGTCGCAGCAACGATCCTTGTCAGCCTGCTCGACGGTGAAGCCTCCGGTGCAAGCTTGGTCGGCGATCTCCCCTCCGGCCTGCCTCACCTTGCGCTGCCCAAGCTCGACCTGGCGGTCCTGCAAGAGCTCGCGCCTGGCGCGCTCGCCATTGTGCTGGTCGGCTACGCCGAGGCCCTCGGCGGAGCAAAGGCCGCGGCGATGCAGGGCGGCAGCGACATCGATCCAAACCAGGAGCTGATCGCGCACGGGCCCGCCAATATCTTGAGCGGCCTTTTCGGCGGCTTCCTCGTCGTCGGGAGCCTGTCCAAGACGTCGGTGGCCATGGCCGCCGGCGCCCGCACCCAGCTCGCCAACCTGATTGCAGCGCTCTTTTGCTTTCTCACGCTGGTATTGTTGACGCCGTTGTTCCGGGGCATGCCGCACCCGGCACTTGCCGCCATCGTGATCGCGGCGATGCTCCACCTCTCCAAGCCCGGTTACTTGCGCGACCTGCTCGCCCGCGGTCGTTGGGAGTTCGCCATCGCGGCGATTGTCGTCGCCGGAGAGCTGACGTTGGGCGTTCTGCACGGCATCGCGCTCGGTGTCGTGCTGTCGCTGTTGCTATTGATCTACCGAACGAGCCACCCCGAGGGGGCGGTACTGGGTCAGCTGCCGGGCGAGGAGGCCTATCGCGACGTTCGGCTCCACCCGGAGGGGCACACCTTCCCTGGGCTGCTGATTTGGCGCCCGGGCGGCGACCTCTTCTTTGCCAGTATCGGCCATCTCGACGAGGGACTGAGGGCGGCACTGGCCGCGAGCCGGCCGCCGGCGAAGCATGTGCTGGTGGACGCAGAGTCGGTGAACTTCATCGATGTCAGTGCCTGCGACGCGCTGCTTAATTTCATCAAGGAGCTGCAAAGCCAGGGCATCACCTTCGCCTTCGCGCGTGTGCGCGACTCGGTACGAGAGCGGATGCGGCTAGGAGGCATAGAGGCTGCCGTGGGGTCGACCAACTTTTACGAGCGCGTGACCGACGGCGTGCGCGCTTGGCAACAGCAAGGAAGATAGGCGCGGGCCGATCGAGCCTTGTGCGCGGCTTATTCGACATTGGCCATATCGTACAGTCGATGCAGCCGCTCGGAGAACCACCTCGTCAGCCGGGTCGCTGGCACTGCCTCGGCAAGCTCGGTCGAGGCAACCAGTTGACCGGCGGCTTGGCGCTGTGCCAAAGCGTGGCAGAGCCCCTGGCCGACCTCCGGCCGCGCCTGCAGGATCGGCGAAAGGTCATCATTTGCAAGCTCGTAGACCGTGGCGGGTATCAGCGCGCTGATCTTCGCTGTGGCCGGCGCCCCCGTCAGCATACCGATCTCACCGTAGTGGTCACCCGGGCCTAGCCGCAGCAGCTCGATCTCGCCCAGGCTTTCTTCCCGGGTGAACGACAAGATACCGGTGCCGACAATGAACAGCGAGTGCAGCACCGTTCCCGGTTCCACCAGTGTCTCGCCTTGGTCATAGGATTTCTGCTTGAGCTTTGCCGCGATCGCCTTCCGCTCCTCGGTTGTCAAGCTTGCAAAGATCGCTACCAGCTCGAGCAGCCGTTCAGGACCGGTCTTCGATGATTGGGTGGCCTGATCTTTGACAACCCGCCCGGCCTGGTTCTGGGTCGTTGCCAGATCGATGCCGGCTGCGGCGAGATGGCGGAAAATCAGATCGAATAGTTGGTTCTGCGCCCGCGTCGACGAGGCCAGCTCCTCGACGAAGAAGGTTATCTCGAACTCGGTATAGGTGGCGTTGATCGATTTTACGGTTACGCTCGGAGCGGGCGTTTTGACGATCAGCCGATCGTTCAGGATGGCGTGCTGCAGGATCTCGGTGCCGGCCGAGGGGTCTGTCTTGGCGTCGAGCTGCACGGTTATCGTCACCCCGTGAATCCCCGACGGCGAGCTGACATTGACGATCTTCGATTTGGCGATGGTGCTGTTCGGGACGATCGCAAGATCCCGCCGCCCGGTCAGGACGGGCGTCGCGCGCCAGGTCATTTCGATGACACGACCGTCGGTTCCCCCGTCGATGCTGATCCAATCGCCCGGCCGGTAGGGCCGACTGAAGCTCAACACCACGCCGGAAAACACGTCGCCCAGCGTGCTCTGCAGCGCCAGGCCGAGGATGATCGCGACCACGCCGGAGGTCGCGAGCAATCCCTGGATGGGCAGATCGAAGACGTAAGCAATGACGGCGAAGAGGGCGGCGAGATAAATCAGGCCCGCGAACAGATCCTGCAGCAGCTTGCCTTCGCGCGGCCGGTGCTCGACGATGACGAAGGCGCGCAGAAAGCCGACCAGGAACCACGCTGTCCAGAACCACCAGGCGACCTTCAGCGCGCCGTGGACAACGTCGAGAAACGGCGTGCCCGTCAGCCGCAGCGGCTGGTAGGGGACGATATCGGCACGAACCAGAACAATCGTCAGAAGGATCAGAAACACGACACGCAAGATGGCTCGCGTGAAGGGTTGCTTCTTGAGCAGGAAATGCGTCGTCAACCCGCCGAGCACCATCAGACCGAAGGCGACGACAAGGGAATCGCGCGCGGCCGCCTCGATTACCCTGGATAAATCGATCATGCTGATCCTTCACTGCTCGCAATCACCGGGACTGCGCGGGATGCCGCAATATTTATAGCAGCAACCCAAAGGGAGAGGCCGATGCGCGACCGCATCCTCGTCATCAACCCGAACTCGACCGCCTCGGTGACGCGCGCCATCGACGATGCGATGGCGCCGCTGCGTATCCCCGGCGGACCCGAGATTGTCTGCCTGACCCTCGAGGAAGGACCGCCCGGGGTCGAGAGTCAGACCGATGCGGACGGGGTGATCCCGCCGCTGTGCCGGGTGATCCGCGAGCACGATGCTGCTGCTGCCGCGGCCTTTGTCATTGCCTGCTTCAGCGACCCTGGCCTCTTCTCGGCGCGCGAGACGACGACAAAGCCGGTGCTCGGCATCGCCGAATGTGGCATCCTGACCGCGCTGACCCTCGGCCACCGCTTCGGCGTAATCTCGATCCTGGCCGCCTCGGTGCCGCGGCATTTGCGCTACATTGCGGCTATGGGCGTCAATCAGCGCCTCGCCGGCGATCTGCCGATCGGTCTCGGCGTCATCGAGCTCGCCGATGCGCGCATGACGCTGACCCGCATGATCGATGTCGGCCGCAGGTTGCGCGACCAGCACGGCGCCGACGTACTCGTCATGGGCTGTGCCGGGATGGCGCGCTACCGCGACGAGCTAGAGGACGCCGTCCACATTCCGGTTGTCGAGCCAACCCAGGCCGCGGTCACGATGGCGATCGGCCGCATCCGCCTCGGCTGGGCCAGAGGCCTGCAGCGTTGACATTTCACCGCGCCAGGCGGACGGGCGGCACCTCGCGCGGGATGATCAGGTTGCAACCTGTCGTCGCCTTCACCTCGTCGACCGTGACGCCGGCAGCGATCTCCCGCAGCGCGAAGCCCTCTTTCGTAATCTCGAACAGCCCGAAATTGGTGATGACGAGATTGACCACGCCGGGTGCGGTGACAGGAATTGCGCAGCGCTCGACGAGACGCGGCTTGCCGTCGCGCGTCTGGTGCTCCATCGCGACAAAGACGTGTTTGGCGCAGGCCGCCAGATCCATCGCGCCGCCGATCCCGCCGCCCGGCTGGCCGGCCATCTTCCAGTTCGCGAAATCGCCGTTCTCGGCGACCTCGTAGGCGCCGAGCACGGTGACGTCGATCCGCCCGCTGCGGATTAGCGCAAAGGAATCGGCATGGTGGACGATCGCCGCGCCGGGCCGCAAGGTCACATGCTGGCCGCCGGCGTTGACGAGGTGCAGATCCTCTTTGCCTTGCGCCGCCAGCGGGCCGTAGCCGATGACCCCGTTCTCGGAATGGAAGATGATCTCCTTGTCTCCGAAATCGCAATTCGAGCACAGGGTCGGGATGCCGATGCCGAGATTGACGATCCAGTCGTCGCCGAATTCCATCGCCAGCCGGTCGCACATCTGCTGGCGAGACAAACCTTTGGCCCGCTCGCTCATCGCCCGACACTCCCCCCGACGCTACCGGGTCGCTGCGGCCACCACCCTTCGGGCGGCGGCGGGATCTTGACTAGCCGGTGCACGAAGATCCCGGCGGTATGGACATCGTCGGGATCGATCGTACCGACCGGCAAAATGTCCTCCTCGACCTCGACGACCGTGACCCGGGCGGCCATCGCCATGATCGGGTTGAAGTTGCGCTGCGACCGCCGGAAGCGGAGATTGCCCGAGGCATCGGCCTGGTATGCCCGAATGAAGGCGTAGTCGAGCGGCAGCGCATGTTCCAACAGGTACTCGCGGCCGTCGAAGACGCGCGTCTCCCGGCCCTCGGCGAGCTCGGTGCCGACGGCCGCCGGGGTGTAGAAGGCCGGGATGCCGGCGCCGGCGGCGCGCATCCGTTCGGCCAAGGTGCCCTGGGGCACAAGCTCGGCCTCGATCAGCCCCTTATCGACATATTCGGTCAGGACCAGTCGCTGTGAGGCGCGCGTCGGCGCGGTGAAGGCGCAGATCACTTTCTTGACCTGATCGTTCCTGATCAGCCCGCTCATATCCGGCGCATCGGCGGGCAAAGTGGCGCCGCCGCGCGTCGAATTCGACACGCAGGTCAAACTCTTCGCACCCTGCCTGGCGACCGCCTGGTAAAGGTTGATCGGCATGCCTACGACGGCAAAGCCGCCAAAGCCGAGCGTCGCGCCATCCGGAATGTCGCGCACCGCATCGTCAAAACTCGCATAGACCTTGTTCTTGGCGCTCATTCCCCCGCCCGCGATCTGTTGTCTTCTTCCCGGCATCATCATGCGGCAGCCGCCGCCTGCCGGCAACCCGCTCTCGCTCTCGAAATGGCCTCCCGCTCGGTACGGCGCTCGGAGGTGTAGCCAACGAATAGTTGAACCGGCGCTCGACGGTCGCCGCAATCTAACGCGAATCTGCAGCCAAATTTTTCCTCTAGGTTGAATAGGTGCCCAACCCCGGCGGTTTAATGAAGCCAGTCAGCCGGCGCCCCCTCCTCGTCCAGCCGCGATCCGCCCCCGGCTCCGCCAGGTCAGAAGTTAGCGATATGAGTTAGTCAATTTTATGATCGTGATTATCGCAATGAATCGACACTTATCACCGGTAGCTATCCCGGCGAAAGCGTAGGACACTGCGATCGCTGCTATCATTAACGCGGGTCGGCGATGGATGTCGCGGATTGGCTTCGGAGGCTCGGGCTCGAGCAATACGAGCCGGCGTTCCGCGCGAACGAGGTCGACGAGCGGGTATTGCCGAGCCTGACGGGCGAGGATCTAAAGGATCTCGGCGTCAGTTTGGTCGGCCATCGCCGGCGCCTGCTCGACGCCATCGCGGCGCTCGGCGGCCCCCTCCCTACCCCTCCCCTCCCCGCGCTTGTCCCGGGGATCACGGGGGAGGGAAGGGTGGGGGTGGAAGCCGAACGCCGGCAGCTGACGGTGATGTTTTGCGACCTGGTCGGCTCGACCGAGCTGTCGGCGCGGCTCGATCCCGAGGATTTGCGCGAGCTGATCGGCGGCTACCACCGCGCCGTCGCCGAGACGGTCGGCCGTTTCGACGGCTTTGTCGCCAAATATATGGGCGACGGGGTGCTGATCTATTTCGGCTATCCGCGGGCGCACGAGGACGATGCCGAGCGGGCGGTGCGAGCTGGCCTCGCCGTGATCGAGGCGGTCGGCCGATTGCCTGCGCATCAGGATTTGCGGGTGCGGCTCGGCATCGCTACCGGGCTTGTCGTGGTCGGCGATCTGATCGGCGAGGGTGCCGCGCAGGAGCGCGTGGTCGTCGGCGAGACGCCGAACCTCGCCGCGCGGCTGCAGGCCCTGGCCGCGCCGAACACATTGGTTATCGCCGAAGCGACCCGCCGGCAGATCGGCGGGCTGTTCGATCTCGCGGATCTTGGGCCGCATGCGCTCGCCGGCTTTGCTGAGCCGCAGCCGGCATGGCGGGTCATTGGCGAGAGCGGGATGCTGAGCCGCTTCGAGGCCCTGCGCTCGGCAGAGACGCCGCTCGTTGGGCGTGAGGAGGAAATCGAGCTGCTGATCCGCCGCTGGCAGCAGGCGAAGAGCGGCGACGGACGCGTGGTGCTGATCTGCGGCGAGCCGGGCATCGGCAAGTCGCGGCTGACGGCAGCGCTCTCCAAGCACATCGAAAACGAGCCGCATACCCGCCTGCGCTATTTCTGCTCGTCGCACCATCAGGACAGCGCGCTCTATCCAGTGATCGGACGGCTGGAGCGCGCTGCCGGCTTCGCGCGAGACGACGGGCCCGAGGCAAAACTCGAAAAATTGGCGGCGCTGCTCGCACCGGCGGCCGAGGCCGGCGACGTCTCCCTGCTCGCCGAGCTGTTGTCATTGCCCGGCGGCGATCGCTTCGTGCCCCTCGATCTGAGCCCGCAGCGCAAAAAGGAGCGCACCTTGGCGGCGCTGCAACGGCAGCTCGAAGGCTTGGCCCGGCCCCTACCGGTACTGATGATCTTTGAGGATCTGCACTGGATCGATCCAACCTCACGCGAGCTTCTCGACCTGATCCTTGGGCGGATCGACCATCTGCCGGTCCTGCTGGTCGCCACCTTCCGTCCCGAGTTCCAGCCGCTCTGGACGGGCCAACCGCATGTGACAGTGATGTCGCTGAACCGGCTCGGGCGGGGCGAAGGCGCGGCAATGGTCAAGCGGCTCGCCGGCAACGCCTCCTCGCTGCCGCCGGATGTGATCGCCGAGATCGTCGAGCGCACCGACGGGGTGCCGCTCTTCGTCGAGGAGATGACCAAGGCGGTGCTCGAAGCCGGGGCCGAGCGCAGCAGGGAGGTAGCCGCATCGGTGCCGCGGGCCGGGCTCGGTGTGCCGGCGACGTTGCAGGCCTCGCTGATGGCGCGGCTCGACCGGCTCGGCCCGGCGGCAAAGGGCGTCGCCCAGATCGGCGCCGCTATAGGCCGCGAATTCTCCTACGAACTGGCATTTTCGATCGGTGAACTCGCTGAAGAAAGGTTCCAGGAGGCGCTCCAAGGCCTCGTCGATGCCGGTCTAGTTTTTCAGCGCGGAATGCCGCCCGCGGCCGAATACCTGTTCAAGCACGCTTTGGTTCAGGACGTGGCCTACTCAACCCTGTTGCGCGGACGACGGCAGGATTTGCACGCGCGGATCGGGAAGGCTCTAAAGGAGCACTTTCCGGAAACCGTCGCGACGCAACCGGAAATCCTGGCGCATCATTTCGCGCAAGCCGTCTTGGTCGACCTGGCGATCAAGTTTTTGCAGCGAGCCGGAGCGCGAAGCGTCAGCCGATCCGCCCACCACGAAGCGGCCGCTCATTTCAGATGCGCGCTCGACCTACTGGAAAAGCTGCCACCGAGCAGAGAGCGCGACGAACGCGAACTCGAACTCACGCTTGCTCTCGCCGTGCCCCTGATTGCCGTCCAAGGCTTCGGTTCGGCCAGTGTCGAGGAGTGCGCTGTCAAGGCGAAGACTCTTTCGGACAACCTCCCGAGATTGCAGAGCCGGTTCGCCGCTCGTCGACTTGCTTGGAATTCCTGCCTGATGCGGCAGCCGCTGCCGCGAGCCGTCGCATTGGCACAGGACCTATTCGAATTGGCCGACGATAACAAGGATCCGGCAAAGCTCGCCATCGCCCATCGGGCGTTGGGCTATTCGCTGCTGATCGCCGGCGAACTACGAAAGGCCAGCGAAATCCTCGATCGAGGAATAGCGCTCGCGGACGCTCTTTCGGATCACGAATTCGTGGTCTATGGCGAGCATCCGGGCATGGTTTGCCGCGCCTATGGAGGCCAAGCGAAAATTTTGATGGGATTTTCTGGAGTCAGGCGCTCAACTCGTGGAAGAGGCCGTGGCGCACGCACGAAGCGACACGAACGCGCATGGCCTCGCCTGGGCGTTGGGGGTCGCCGCCCATATTTTTCAACTGCAGCACGAGCCGGCGACGACCATCCGTTTTGCCTCGGAGGCCATCGAAGAGGCGCGGGAAAACCGGCTACCACAGTGGCTCGCCCTTGGAGAGCGATCCAAAGGGTGGGCGATGCACCGCTTTAACGAATTCGAAACTGGGCTAAACCTGCAGCAAGAAGGCGTCAGGCGCTGGTACGAAACCGGGGCCGCGCTGCACACGACGCATTGCGAGGTTATTCTTGCGGAGAGCTTCCTGCGAGAGGGCCGGCCTGCGCCGGCGCGGAACCATTTGGATCGCGCACGAGCGCACCGCATGAGCTACGGAGAAGAATATCTTGGAGCGGAAATTGAACGGTTGGAAGCCTGGCTGCTGCAATATGAGGGTGCTGCCGGCGAGATCGTCGAAGAATGTCTGGCCAAATCCTCGAGCACAGCCCGCCGACAGGGAGCCCGCCTGCTTGAACTCCGGACCGCCACAACATTAGCGCGAGTTCTCCTCGAAAAGAACCAGCGTAACAAGGCCTGCGACCTGCTAGCACCAGTCTATGGCTGGTTCACCGAGGGTTTCGACACGCTCGACCTCAAAGAGGCGAAGGCGCTGCTCGCTGAGCTGAGTTAGGGCCAGTCGCGCCGCGTCGCGGCATGGTTGATAGCGCCGTTGTGGCCCGCCAGACGTCAAAATGATCCGCCGCCATTTGACAAGGCCATATTCAGGTCTGATATTGACCATCCATGGTCAAAAGCCGGTCGGAGGACGTGTTGAGCACAACCGTATCGGTGGCACAGGCCAAGTCCCAGTTCGCTGCACTTGTTGCTCGTGCGGAGGCGGGCGAAAGAATCGTTGTGACGCGCAGCGGGCGCGCCGTCGCCTGCCTCGGTCCGTTGCCCCGGCGGCAGCCAATCAAGTATGGGGAGCTGAGCGACGTGTTCCTGTCGGAAGATTTGACCATTCCGGAGGAGGTCATCCGGAACTTCGAGCCAAGCAAGTGATTGCCGCTATACTTGTCGACACCCATCTCGTTCTCTGGGCGAGGATCGCGCCGGAACGGCTCACCGCCGGCGAACGGCGCGCGCTCGATGACGCGCGGGCATGCTACGTAAGCGCGGTCAGCCTTTGGGAAATCGCGATTTTGATGACGCTGGATCGCATCGCTCGAGACCAGCGCCTGTTGGCGGTCCCCGACGGTTTTGATCTGCTTCCGGTGCTGCCCGATCATTGCAGGGCGTTGGTCGCCCTGCCGCGACTGCATCGCGATCCCTTCGATCGAATGCTGATTGCACAGGCGCGGGCCGAGCATCTCGCCCTGTTGACCCGTGACGAGGCAATCATCGCTTACGGTGCGGCGGGCGCCGATGTGGCGAAATTCGACGACTAGGTGTTGGCGCCACAGCGATCGAGCAGGCGAATAAAATGAACGAGCCAGGCGCCGTGCCCTGCGCTATCCCAACGCCATCGGGTGACGCTCGCTTGGCGACGGCGCGCCTGTAGTGGTGGGCGAGCACCTGCTCGAGCCAGCGCATCGCCTCATTAGTCCCCTCGCCCCGTCGCCGCGATCGGTCGCGCCTCGACGCCGCCAACGATGGCGCGACGAGCGTCCGCTCGGCATCGCTCAGATCGCTTCCCTGACGTCAGTGCGGTTGGCTACGGCGCCGCAGGAAATGATGCGGTCCCTAGGTTCGGATCACCGCGAAGCCGGCGAGCTCCAGCGCCGTGATGACGGCGCGCCCGGCGGCAGCGCTCTCCTATGTCCGCGGCGGCGATCGGCACAAGTTGATCGATAGGCGAGGCCAGATCCCCGGCGGGGGGGGTTGATCACCGGTGCCGTGCTATGTATTACCTTAGCATTGTTCGGTATTACAATGATGCAGAGATGACAAAGATCACCACCAAGGGTCAAGTCACGATCCCAAAGCGGCTGCGCGACCACCTCGGCCTCAAGCCAGGCTCATCGGTAGAGTTCGAGCTTGCGGCGGATGGACGCGTTTTCTTGCAAACCCATCAGCGGGCGCAGACGAGCAAATTCGCTCGGCTGCGCGGGAGCGCCAAATCGGGCATGACGACCGACGAGGTGATGGCGCTGACGCGCGGCGAAGACGAGGGGTGATCCTCGTCGATACGAATGTCCTTTTGGACCTAGTCACCGATGACCCGGTCTGGGCCGCGTGGTCTCAACAGCAGCTCGATCTCGCGTCCGCCCGAGATGAGCTCGCCATCAATGACATCGTCTATGCTGAGCTGTCGATCGGTTATGCGAAGATGGAGCCGCTCGACGAGATGATTCGCAGCGCAGGGCTTGTCAACGCCGCGATGCCGCGGCCTGCGCTGTTCCTCGCCGGCAAGGCTTTTCAGCGCTATCGCTCCGCCGGCGGCCGCAGGACTGGGGTGCTGCCCGATTTCTTTATTGGCGCCCACGCCGTCATCGCCGACGCTGCACTGATCACGCGCGATACGGCTCGCTATCGCAGCTATTTTCCCGGCATCCTGCTCATAGCGCCGAACTAAGCCTATGCTAGAGCTCTATTTTCTGGCCTCGGTATAGGGGTAGACCAGCTCGCCGGTCGTATATTGCGGCGGCGCCAGGATCGTGACGGTCTTCGGCCCGCGGAACTGCTCGACATCGTGCCCCTTGATGCCGCGGTACTGCACCCAGATGGGCCGCGCCTCGGTCCATTCGCCGTCGGGACCGAACGCGATGTCGCCCATGATCGTGTGGAAGGTGTGGCCGTGCATGTATTGGGCAAGCTTGTCGTTATCGAGGGTTTTGCTGGCTTCGATGGCCTGCCCGAGGATCTGCAATTCGCTGTAGGCGAAGGGCGGCAGGAAGTAGCCGAGCAGGTCGATCCCTTCAGCCGGAGCTTTCGCCTGGTATTTCTTGATGAAATCCATGACGCCGGGAAATTCCATTGTCGGGACCGGCTCCCACAGGTCGATATTGACGACGCCGTTGGCCATCTCGCCGAGCTGCATCTTGATCGCTGCCGCCTGCAGTCCGGCAAGGCCGCCGCCGAGCATCTTGGTGTTCAGGCCAATCTCTCCGACCGAACGCAGGAAGCCGACCGTGTCGGACGGGTATGAGGAGATATAGACGAGCTCCGGCTGCGTCGCCTGCACGGCGCGAACGATCGGCGTGAAGTCGACCGTGGTCGGCGGATAAGCCCGATCGTACACGATGTTTATACCTTTCGCCGTGGCATGCTGGCGCGCGCTTTCGGCCGCCTTGTGCTGGAATTCGGCGTCGGTGGCGACGATCGCGACCGTCTTGGGCTTCGGGTTCTGCGCCGCCGCCAGCTCGAACCAGCCCTCGGCGAAGGTCTTCACCGGCTCGGGGCCGAAGGGCAGCATCGAGAAGTATTTCGGATAATGGAACTTGTCGTTGGCCGCCAACGCGAAGAGGCCGAAGAACAGCCGATTGTGCGAAATCGCGACCGGCATCGCCGGCACGACAAGATTGGTGCCGTAGCTCGAAATCAACAGGTCGACCTTGTCGATGTCGAGCAGCTTCGTGTAGATGCCCGGCACCAGCGACGGGTTGCTCTGGTCGTCGTAATAGACCAGCTTGACCGGCCGGCCGAGCAGACCGCCCTCGGCATTGACCTCCTCTTCCCAGATCTTGAAAGCGAGCAAGCCGGTCTTGCCGACGACGGCAAACGGGCCGGTCAATTCCATGCTGAAGCCGATCTTGATCGGCTCCGCCGCGCGCGCGGCCGGCATGCCCCACGACAGCAGCGCCGCCAGGACGGCAGCGGTGAGCCCGCGTGTCGGGTGGGTCATTCCAACAACTCCTCTACCTGGGTAGGGTTGAGAAACCGGGTCTTGGCGCCGCGCAACAGCAGATAGAGCTTTGCCGTCTCCTCCAATTCCTCGATGGCGTTGACCGCGGCGTCGAGGTTCGCGCCTCCGACGACGGGACCGTGATTGGCCAGCAGCACCGCATGGTGCTTGCCTGCGAAGCCGCGGACGGCCTCGGCGAGATCGAGGTCGCCGGGGCGGAAATAGGGGACGAGCGGCAGCTTTCCGACGCGCATCACATAATAGGCGGTGATCGGCGGCAGCACGTCCGCGGGGTCGATCTCGGCGAGACAGGAAACCGCGACCGAATGCGTCGAATGCAGATGCACGACGGCCCCGATGTCATGCCGCTCCTCGTACATGACGCGATGGAGAAAGCTCTCCTTGGTCGGCGGATCGCCCGAGATCAGCGCCCCGTTCGAACCAAGCTTGGAGAGCCGCGCCGGGTCGAGGCGGCCGAGCGAGGCGTTGGTCGGGGTCATCAGCCAGCCGTCCTCGGTCCGAAGGCTGATGTTGCCCGACGAGCCGGCGGTCAGGCCGCGGGCAAAGATTGAAGCGCCGATTGTGCAGATCGCCTCGCGCTCGGTTGCTTCGCTCATCTCCTCCCTCCATAAAAACTGAACGCTTTAACGCAGTGGTCGCAGAGGATTCGCAAAGTACGCAGAGCATCGAAAAACTGCGTCCTCTGCGCATCCCCTGCGGCCTCCGCGTTGAAGTGTTTATTTCGCCATCGCTTCGTCGAGGACGGAAAAAGCGCGCAGAAAGAAGTCGGGCGCGCCGAAATTGCCGGATTTGAGCGCCAATGCCAGTGCCGGCTCGCCGGAGCTCCCCGGCAGACTTACCGTCCACGGCACGCCGGGATCGATCTGGCGGCCGATGCGCAGCCCGGTGACGCCGAGCGCCTGCACGATCGCTCCCGCGGTCTCCCCACCGGCGATGACGAACCGCCGCACCCCATTTGCTGCCAAGCCGCTGGCGATCGCTGCGAGCGCCTCTTCGACCAGTGCCCCGGCGCGTTCGCGGCCGAGCCGGCGCTGCACTTCCGCGACCGTCTCGGGCGGCGCCGTCGCTGAGATCAGGATGGGCCGGTCGCCGAGCAGCGGCTTGGCCCAATCGAGCGCGTCGTCGGCCACCCTGCGGCCTGCGGCAAGCGCGAGCGGATCGACCACAAAGATCGGAGCACGGTCGCTCATCTGGGCAACTTGCGCCAGCGTCGCCGGCGAGCACGAGCCCGAAATCACCGCCGCGGCGCCGGAGATCGCGGGCAGGCTGTCCGCCGCACCGCCGCTGCCGAGAAGGCCCTGGCGGCGAAAATTCTCGGGCAGGCCGAGCGCGATCCCGGAGCCGCCGGTGATGAGCTTGAATTCAGCAGCGGCGGCCCCGATCGCTTCGAGATGCCGGTCTTCGATCGCGTCGACAATGGCGTGGCGAAAGCCTTCTAGCCTCAGTTCGTCGAAGGCGGCGCGGATCGGCTCCTCGCCGCGGGCGACAGTCGCGACCGGCACCAGCCCGACACGGCCGCGCGTCTGGCGCTGCAGCACGCGCACCAAACTCGGGTCGCGCATCGGGGTCAGCGGGTGGTCGCGCATCCCCAATTCCGATAGCAGCACGTCGCCGACGAACAGATAGCCGCGGTAGATCGTCCGCCCGGTCTCGGGAAAAGCGGGGCAGAACAGCGTGAAGTCGGTCGCAAGCGCCGCCATCAGCGCCTCGGCGACCGGCCCGATATTGCCGGCATCGGTCGAATCGAAGGTCGAGCAATATTTGAAGAGGACCTGGCGGGCGCCGGCCGCCTTGAGCCAAGCGAGCGCCGCGAGGCTCTTTGCGATCGCGTCGGCTGCCGGGATCGTTCGGCTCTTCAGTGCGATGACGACCGCTTCGGCATCGACGGGAGGAGCGCCCGGCGCCGGCACATCGATCAACTGCACCGTGCGCATGCCGCGCCGCACCAGGGTGTTGCACAGATCCGTGGCGCCGGTGAAATCGTCGGCAATCGCCCCCAACAGCACGCTCATCGCACCCTCCCGAAGGGCCTGTGCTAGACTACCCGCCCGCCGCCCCGCCCGCAAACGAGGACCCCGCCGTGCCAAAATTTGCCGCCAATCTGAGCTTCATTTTTCAGGAAATCGGGTTCCTCGAGCGCTTCGCCGCCGCTGCCGCATGCGGCTTCAAGGCGGTCGAGTATCTCTCCCCCTACGAGCACCCGCCCGAGGTGATCGCCGAGCAGCTGAACCGGCATGGGCTCGAACAGGCGCTGTTCAACATGCCACCCGGCGACTGGGCGGCGGGCGAGCGCGGGATCGGAGCGTTGCTCGGGCGCGAGCAGGAGTTTTGCGACGGGGTCGAAACCGCCCTCGCCTACGCCGCGGCCACCAGGTGCCGGATCCTCCACGCCATGGCGGGTCTGTGGCCGGAGGGGGGCGAGCGCGACGAAGCCGAGCGCGTCTACATCGCCAATCTGCGCCATGCCGCCGAGCGGTGCGCGGGCGAGGGCGTCACCGTGGTCATCGAGCCGATCAACACGCGCGATATCCCCGGTTATTTCCTGAACACGACGACCCAGGCGATGCAGGTCATCGATGCCGTCGGACACCCCAATCTGAAACTGCAACTCGATCTCTATCATGTGCAGATCATGGAGGGCGACCTCGCCCACCGCATCCGCGCACTCGCAGGCCACTACCCGCATGTCCAGATCGCCGGCAACCCCGGTCGGCACGAGCCTGATGTCGGCGAGATCAACTACCCCTTCCTCTTCGACCTCCTCGACGAACTCGGTTATGCGGGCTGGATTGGCTGCGAATACCGGCCCAAGGGAGAGACAAGGACCGGCCTCGGCTGGGCCCGCCGCTACGGCATCGGCGGCTGAGCGATGCGGATCGTAATCACCGGCGGTTGCGGCTTTCTCGGCCGGCGCGTCGCACTCGGCTTGCTCGAGCGCCATGACATCGACCAGATCGTGCTGTTCGACAGCGCGGCCTCGGCGTTGCCGCTGGCCGAGGACAAACGGATCGTGCAGCACACCGGCGACATCGCCGACCCCGCGGCGGTCCGTGCAGCGATTGCGCCGGGCACCGATGCGGTCTACCACCTCGCTGCGGCGGTCAGCGGTGAGGCCGAAGCCGATACCGACCTCGGCTACCGCGTCAACCTCGACGGCACCCGCGCGGTGCTCGAGGCGTGCCGCGTGCTCGGTACCAGCCCGCGGCTGATTTTTGCCAGCTCGCTCGCCGTTTATGGCGGGGAATTGCCGGCCGAGGTTGGCGACGACACGCCGTTGCGGCCGCAAACCTCCTACGGCACGCAAAAGGCGATCGGCGAGCTCCTGGTCAACGATTACAGCCGCAAGGGGTTTGTCGACGGCCGCGCATTGCGTTTGCCGACCGTGGTGGTGCGGCCGGGCCGACCGAACCGTGCGGCTTCGACCTTTGCCTCCTCGATCATCCGCGAGCCGTTGGCGGGCAAGGATGCCGTCTGCCCGGTCTCGCCCGATACGGTCATGGCACTGGCCTCGCCGCGCCGAGTCGCCGCCGGCCTTGTCCGCGCCCTCGACCTCCCCGGCGACGCCCTCGGCGACAACCGGTCCCTGCAATTGCCGGGTTTCTCGGTCGCGGTCGGTAACATGGTCGAAGCGGTGCGCCGATTAGGCGGCGCGGCGGCCCATGCCCGCATCCGCTGGCAACACGACCCGCTGGTCCAGCGGATCGTCTCGGGCTGGCCGCCTGCACTTGCTACCCCGCGCGCCTATGCCCTCGGCTTCACCGCCGACCCCGACATCGACGCCGTCGTCCGCGCCTTCATCGAAGACGACCTCGCGATGCAAAAAGCGCTGAGCTGACGGAAGAGGAGACGCCGTTGGCTGCAGCGCCGGCGCACCCTCGGTCGGGGTCCGCGAACTGGTCGAGGCGATGCGCCGATTAGGCGGCGACGCCGCCCGTGCTCGCGTTCGCTGGCAGCACGACCCGCGCTGCCGAGCTTTTCAGCCGGCGCCGCGTTAGCAGCCGACCCAGGGTCGAACCGGCCGGTCAGAGACTGCCGACGAGGAGCGCGACACCGGCCACCGTGGCGAGGCCCCCGGCCGAACGCACGACAGCAGACGCGTAATGCTCACTCGCCTTGCCCATAAGGAAGCCGGCGCTGATCCCGGCAAGGTGCAGCAAACCCGTTGCGATCATGAAGCCCGCAGCATAGGCGACGCCGCCGGCATCCCCGGGAATTTCGGCGCCATGAGCATGACCGTGAAAAATAGCAAACAAACCGATGATGCCCGCAGCCGTCGCGGCTGAAGCTTTGACGTTCAACGCAACGATTGCGCCGAGCACTACAACCGAAAAGGCTATCCCGGTCTCGACAAAGGGAACTCCGATGCCGGCAATACCGAGCGCGCCGCCGACAGCCATGACAATGACAAAGGTCATTGGAACGAGGCAAAGCGCTCGCCCACCGAGCTGCCACGCGAAAACGCCGACCATCAGCATTGCGAGAATGTGATCGAGGCCGGCAATCGGATGGCCAAAACCATGTACAAAGCCGCCGCTCGTGTCGCCCAACCCGGTGTGGGCAGAGGCAACCGCCGGCGCCAGCGCGACCAGTGCCGCGGCGAGCGATGGTTTGATGTTTCTGGAGGTCATGGTCATGCTGTTTCGCGCGTAAGTCGATCTCTCAGGAGAGATTACTGACATACCCGCGCCCATTAAGAAAAGAGGAAACCCTGGCGCCACGGCTTGCGCCCTAGTTCCCGCGCTGGGGCCTTCGAGTAGCGCGTGCGTGCCCCGGCCTCACCGCAGACCCGACATCGATGCGGTCGTCCACGCCTTCATCGAAGACGACCTGGAAATGCGGAAAGCGCTCGACTGAGGTCGAGGGAGCCTTTGAAGCAAAGTCGGTTGATCCAGCGAGGATCGGCGGGCGAGCTGATTTACAGCCCGGCACCCGGCGTGGCAACTTGGCCGTCTCCGAGCGACAAAGGGCCGGTGGGGATGGCGGGACGGCTGGCGGGGAAACGGGCATTGGTGACCGCGGCGGGTCAGGGCATCGGCCGGGCGACGGCGCTGGCCTTTGCCGCCGAGGGTGCCAGCGTGCTCGCTACCGACGTCGCCGAGGAGAAGCTCATCCCGCTCGCCGATGCGCTGATCGCGACCCGCCGGCTCGATGTGACCGATGACGCCGCGATAACCACCATCGCCGAGGAGCTCGGGCCGCTCGACGTCTTGTTCAACTGCGCCGGCTTTGTCCATCACGGCACGATCCTCGACGCCGACCCGATCGAATGGGATGCGTCCTTCGCCCTCAACGTGCGGTCGATGTTCGTTATGATCCGCGCTTTTCTGCCGAAGATGCTGGAGCGCGGCGGCAATGCCTCGATCATCAACATGGCCTCGACCGTCTCGTCGGTCAAAGCCGCTCCCAGTCGCTGCGTCTACGGCTCAACAAAGGCGGCGGTCATCGGGTTGACCAAGTCGGTGGCGATCGACTTCATCACCCAGGGGATCCGCTGCAACGCGATTTGTCCGGGGACGATCGAAACCCCATCGCTCGAAGACCGCATCGCCGCCCAAGGGGTGCGTGTCGTCGGCGGCACCGAGGCGGCGCGCAGCGCCTTTGTCGAGCGGCAGCCTCTCGGCCGGCTCGGCAATGCCGAAGAGGTGGCGGCATTGGCGGTCTACCTCGCCTCGGACGAATCCTCGTTCACCACCGGCGCGATCCACGTGGTCGATGGCGGCTTCACGCTCTGAGGAACAACAGGAGATAACCCGATGAAGCTCTTGCGCTATGGCCCTCCCGATCGGGGGAAACCCGGCCTGCTCGATCGCGACGGCAATATCCGCGACCTCTCCGGTGCCGTCCGTGACATCGACGGCGAGGCGTTGGCGCCGGCCTCGCTCGACCGGCTGCGCCGCCTCGACCCGGCAACTCTGCCGCTCGTCGCGGGCTCGCCGCGGCTCGGTCCCTGCGTCGGCTCAGTGCCCAAAATCGTCGCCATCGGCCTCAATTACCGGCTTCATGCCCAGGAGGCGGGTGCCGCGATCCCCTCCGAGCCGATCTTCTTCATGAAGGCGACGTCCTCGATCTGCGGCCCGAACGACGACGTGATCATCCCCAAGGGCTCGCAGAAGACCGACTACGAGGTCGAGCTCGGCATCGTTATCGGCAGCCTCGCCCGTTACGTCTCGCAAGCCGATGCCCGCAAGCACGTCGCCGGCTACTGTGTCGTCAACGACGTCTCCGAGCGCGAATTTCAGATCGAGCGCCTCGGGCAATGGACCAAAGGCAAGAGTGCGGACACTTTCTGCCCGATCGGCCCGTGGCTGGTCACTGCCGACGAGGTGCCCGATCCCGGCAAGCTGGCACTGTGGACCGAGGTCAACGGCGAGCGGCGGCAGAATAGCAACACCGGCGACCTGATCTTCGGTGTCGACGAGATCGTCAGCTACGTCAGCCAGTTCATGACCTTGTTGCCGGGCGACGTAATCCCGACCGGGACGCCCTCAGGGGTCGGCATGGGCTTCAAGCCGCCCAAATTCCTGAAGCCGGAGGACCGGATGCGGCTGTCGGTCGAGGGCCTGGGGGAGCAGAATCAACGGCTCGTGGCGTTCTCCGGATAAGAGCCAGGGGGATCTTTTCCGGGGCGGCAGGCTCGGCGGGAATGCTGGCTTCAGCGCCGTGCGAGTGCTGGCGCAATGCGGCATGTTTATTCTATGATTCGGTGTTCAACGCGCTCGCCGCATTCTATTGCACGGTTAGAGGACCTATGTACGACCGCCGTCCCGGTTTCTTTCGCGACGACATTCCCCCAGGTCGCCGCGTCGATGCCAAAGTCAAATGGTTCAACTCCAGCAAGGGTTTTGGATTTGTCACGCCGGCCGACGGATCGCAAGATGCGTTTCTGCCGATGGCGGTCCTGCGCCGCTCCGGCTATGAGGATGTTCGCGAAGGCGCATCGATCACCTGCGAAATCGGGGGGGAGCGAAGGGTCCGCTGGTGACCAACGTCTTAAACGTCGACGACAGCACTCCGCTGTCATCACCGGGCGCAGCCGGCACGGCCGACCGGCGCGCGCCCGGCCCCGCCACGACGATCGAGGGTGCCGTCAAATGGTTCGAGCCTGAAAAAGGCCACGGATTTATCTCTCCCGATGGCGGCGGCAAGGACGTGTTCATCCACATCACCGCATTGCGCCGCAGCGGCGTGATCGCCCTCGAACCTGGTCAACGGGTCAGGGTCGAGGTGGTCGAAGGTAAAAAGGGACTGGATGCTGAGCGCATCACGTTGATTTAATCGGGCGCCGTCGAAGCTCGCTGACCGACTTGCCGTGGCGGCGGTATGACGATCCTGTGCGAGGAGATCTAGCGTATCGAGCGTTCCATTGTTAGTTTAACCAACGGCGCCGGACCAACAGCTCCCAGAACGAAGCAGTGGGTTTACGTCGCCCGTCTCCCCGATAGCACGAGCCGAGACAATGGACTTGCACGACACGATCCGAACTTATCGGCTGTTTTCCGGTTCTTACGACATTGTCTTCGGCCCCGTGTTTCATCCGGGCCGCAAGGACGCCGTGCGAATCGCCAATGACCGGCCGGGACAGCGCATCCTCGAGGTCGGTGTCGGCACCGGTCTGTCGCTTCCTCATTTTCGTCCGGATTCGCGGGTGACCGGGATCGACGTCTCTGCGGAAATGCTGGCGATAGCGCGACGCCGCGCCGGGCGCCGGCGGCTCGCTCACGTCGAAGGCTTGCACATGATGGATGCCGAGAACCTCGAATTCCCCGACAGCTCTTTCGACGCCGTTCTGGCGCTCTACGTCGCCTCCGTGGTGCCCAACCCCGCGCGCTTTGCCGCCGAGATGCGCCGGGTGTGCATACCGGGCGGGACGATTGTCGTCGTCAACCATTTCGCCAGCGAGAACCTGCTGCTTCGCTTGATGGAAAAACGGTTGGGGCGGCTTGCCCGCCATATCGGCTTTCATGCCGATTTTTCGTTCGATGCGTTCCGGCGCGACAGTCGACTGTCGATCCGCGAGGTGCGGCCGAGCAATCTGTTCGGCTATTGGAAGCTGTTGCGCTGCGTCAACGAGAAGCCGGCCTCAAATCCGGCGTGAGCTCTAATCTGCGAGACGGTCCGCCATCCGCCACAAGCGGATCTCGCGCAACAACGCCTCTACCGCGGCACAAGCGAAGCCGAGCGAGGTCTCGTCGACAAGGCGACCGTCGCGAACCTTGTCGGCGGTCGCCGTGATCGTCACCTCGCGCGCAAGAACCACACGCGACAGCATCGAATCGAGTGCCACGCGCATGTGCTCCAGGCACCGAGCGCCGCCGAGCGGACCCCGCGATGTCGCCATGATTGCGACCGGTTTGTAAGCCATAACCGAGGTGAAGGCGGGGCGCGAGGCCCAATCGAGCGCGTTCTTCAACACCCCGGGAATACTGTGGTTGAACTCCGGTGCGCACAGCACCAGGCCGTCGCTCTCGGCAATCGCCGCGAGCAATTGCTTGACCGGCTCGGGGCGCTTCTCGCCTTCGAAATCCTGGTTGTAAAGCGGTATCGGCCTGAGATCGTAGACCTCGAGGTCAGCGCGGCCGGCGAACTTCTCACTGAGAGTCTCGAGCACGGCATTTGAATATGAGCCGCTGCGCAAGCTGCCCGACATTCCAATCAGGCGGACCGGTGTCGTGTCTGAGGCCAAGTCTTGTTCTCTTGAAAGGGGTCGGCAACTCTTCATAGCGAAAGCCGCTGGCCAACACCAACCTTCTCGCTCACGATGCCCGACGGCCGGAACCGGAGATTAGGAAGACGATGCTGGAGTTGAGACCGAACTGCGAATGCTGCAATCGGGATTTGCCGCCCGCCTCGCTCGACGCCCTGATCTGCTCCTTCGAATGCACGTTTTGTAGCGAGTGCGCCGAGGGCGTGCTCGGCGGCCGCTGTCCCAATTGTGGTGGCGAATTGGTGCGGCCAATCCGGCCGCCCGACCGGTTGGTGCGTCATCCCGCCGCGACGCGCCGGATCCTGAAGCCCGAAGGCTGCGCGCGGACATGACCTTGCGGGCGTCGCAGCGCGGGCTCGTCCCGCCCTTCATCGCGATGGATGTTCTGCGCGCCGCCAACGAGCGCGAGGCCGGCGGCGCCGATGTGATCCATCTCGAAGTCGGCCAGCCGGGCACCCCGGCGCCGGAGCCCGTCCTCAACGCCGCCCGGCAGGCGCTGAAATCGGCGCAGATCGGCTATACCGAAGCGCTGGGCATCGCACCTTTACGGAAGGCGATCGCCGCGCATTATCAGGCGCAATACGACGTCTCGGTCGACCCTGCTGAAGTCGTCGTGACGACCGGCTCGTCGGCGGCCTTCCAGCTCGCCTTTCTTGCCGCCTTCGAACCAGGCGATCGGGTGGGTCTCGCCGTTCCGGGCTATCCGGCCTACCGCAACATCCTGACGGCGCTCGACATCGAGCCTGTGCTGATCGCGGCGGGCGAAAACGCTCATTATCAGCCGACCCCCGAGCTGCTCGCCGATGCGGGGAAACTGGACGGGCTCGTTGTCGCGAGCCCGGCCAATCCGACCGGTACGATGATCCACGCGGTCGATCTAGCCCGGCTTGCCGAGTACTGCCGCGAGCGGAGCATTCGCCTGATCTCGGACGAGATCTACCACGGCATTACGTACGAGACGGCTGCCGCGACAGCGCGCGCCTATGCGACAGAGGCGGTCATTATCAACTCGTTCTCGAAATACTACAGCATGACCGGCTGGCGGCTCGGCTGGATGCTGGTCCCGCCCGACCTCGCCCGCTCGGTCGAATGCCTAGCGCAGAACTTCTACATCTCGCCGCCGGCTTTGTCGCAGTTGGCCGCACTTCCGGTTTTCGGCTGCCGCACCGAACTCGACGCTCACGTCAAGCGTTATCGGCAAAATCGCGACGAGCTGATTCGCACCCTCGTTGGTGCAGGGCTGAGCCGTATCGCGCCGGCCGAAGGGGCGTTCTACCTTTATGTCGACATCTCGATCCTGACCCGAGACAGCGCCGATTTCTGCCGCCGGCTCCTCGCCGAGACCGGGGTGGCAGTGACGCCAGGTCTTGATTTCGACCCGGTTGACGGCGGCAGCTGGGTCCGGCTTTCGTTTGCCGGCGCGACCGAGGACGTGGCCGAGGCCTCACGTCGTCTGGCCCAGTGGCTAACGACCAGTGGCTAACGAGATGATCACGTCCGCGTCGTATAGAGCCCGTGCTCGGTCACGACAAAGTCGATGCGCCGGTCGAGCAAAGCCCGCACGCACTCGGCCGGGCGGTTGATGATCGGCTCCTCGTGGACATTGAAACTCGTGTTGATAAGCGCCGGAATGCCGGTGCGCCGTTCGAAGGCTACCACGATATCGTGATAAAGCGGGTTGATATCGCGGCGGATGATCTGGGGTCGGGCAGAACCATCGACATGGACGACCGCTTCGATAGCCCTGCGCCACTCTGGACGGACCTCGGTCGTGATCGTCATAAAGCGACACGCATAATTATTGACCGAGTCGATATCAAAAACCCTGGTGGCATTCTCTTCGGTCACCACCGGCGCGAATGGCATGAACTCGGAGCGCTGCAGGCGCCGATTGAGTTCGTCGTGCGTGGCCCGCTGGGAGGGATTGGCAAGGATCGAGCGCGCACCAAGGGCCCGCGGACCAAATTCCATGCGTCCCCGAAAGATCGCGCCGATCTGACCATCGGCGAGGCGGGCGGCAGCGGCCTCAATTGTCGGACCGTCGTGCCGCGCCACATCCGGCTCAGCCATCAGCGCAGCGTCGATCGCGCTATCGTAATCTCGCCCCCAATAAATATCATCCAGCCGGTAACGCTGCTCGAGCCAGCCGTGCAAGCCGTCTCGCGACAGCAGCAACGCCAATCCCGCCCCCAGTGAAAGCCCTTCATCGCCCATCGGCGGAACAATGAAGATCTCGTCGAGGCTCAAATTATCGGCGAGATGACGGTTGAGCTTGACGTTGGCGAACAGTCCTCCGGAAAGACCGAGATGGCGATGCGGCGCTTGCGACAGGATGCGGCTCAAGCACGCCAAGACAATGTCCTCGACGAGCTTCTGGATCGACGCCGCGGCGTCCTCGCGTTTGGCTCCCTCTAGTAATTTGGTAATCGCCTTCTGCATCTCCTGGTAGGTGATCCAGGTGGATCGGACCTGGCCCAGCTCATCGACGGCAAAGTGCTGCGCTAAATCTCGATAGAAAATCGGTTCTCCGGAGGCTGCCAATCCGGTGATCTTGCCCTCATGGCGGAGCATGCGAAACCCGACGGCTTGAGTGACGATGCCATAGGCGAGAGCCACACTCCCGCCGCCATAGGGTTGGAGCAGCGTATCGTCGTCGCCGAACAGGCTGGTGAGCTTTCCGTCGCGAAAGGAGCGAGCCGAGTAGGAGGTGTTATCTCCAACCCCATCCGCAGTGTAGAGCAAGCCCTCGCTCCAATCGGTAAAGAACAGACCCGGCAAGGCGTGGCAAAAATGATGGTTAGACCACTCAAGACGCACGTTTTGGCGAAAACCGTGGTCGATCAGGAAATCGGTTTCTGCGAACACGAGCCCAGGATTGGCTACATGTTCTTTCCGCAAGGCGTTGACCAATAAGCGGTGCGGCCGCTTCTCCAGGATCTCCGGCTTTGCGAGCAGAGCGAGCCGGCGCCACGGCGTGCGCATTTTGAGATAATAGGTCTGGGGCAATGCCGACCGGGTCAATGCAACGGCATCGACATCCCGGCGGGTGAGCCGCTGCATCGAAAGGACCTCATCAACGCAAGGCCAAGCCCACTCATCGGCCAGAACGCCCGCACCTTTAATCCGGGTGAGGCGCTCCATTTGCACCGCTCCGAGTACGCGATATTCGTCGAATAGAGTGGCGGAAGCCTCATGCTGACCCGCATGAATCCCGAGGATGATCATCGAGGCTCCTGGTCCTCCGCTGCGACCCGATATGGTGGGTAGAGCGTGCTGTCGGACGATGCGCCCGAGCAAATGGTAGCCGTCGCCACCTGGAGGCGAGAGCGTCATGGAAACGAGTGAGCCGTCTGCCGGCTCTATCGTCAACCGTCAGCGTTGACAAAAAGCCAGAATGAGAACAAAGACGGTACATGATCCGGGAAAGAGCCCTTCTTCCTGAGCTCCGGGAGCGCGTTAGGCGGATCGAGCGACCGGCCGCGACGGTGCACGGGGTATTGCCGTTTGGCATCGCCGCTATCGACCGGATGCTGCCGGGCGGCGGGCTCGCACGAGGCGTTCTGCACGAGATCCTCGGGATGGGCGGCGACGAGGAGGATGGCGCACTCGCCGCCGCTTTCGCGGCGGGCATTATTTCGCGCCTCGGAATGTCGCCCACCTCACCCTCCCACGCCTGTGGCGTGGGCCCCTCCCTCTCCCCCCTGAAGGGCGGCGAGGGGTATAAGGCACGGCGGCTCTCCCTCTCCGCTCTTGGGGGCGGAGAGGGTCGGGGTGAGGTGGGGGCGGTTGGTCCGGCGGGAGACGGCATTGTGCTGTGGTGCCTCCCCCGCCCCGATCTCTACGGGCCCGGGCTCGCCGCCCATGGGCTCGATCCCGCACGCCTCGTGCTGGTCCGGACATCGCGCGATGGCGAAATCCTGTGGGCGATGGAGGAAGGCTTGCGCGCTCCCGGCATTGCCGCGGTGGTCGGTGAAGTCGGAGCACTTCCCGCCGTCGCGAGCCGCCGGCTGCAGCTCGCCGCGGAGCGCTCCGGCGCCACCGCCTTCCTATTGCGGCGCTGGCGCGACGGGGGACAGGCGGCGCGCGAACGCGCTCTGCCGAATGCGGCGGTAACCCGATGGCGGATCGCCGCATTGCCGTCGCAACCCCCACCCATTCCCTCCCCCGCAAGCGGGGGAGGGAATGGGTGGGGGCCCGGAGTTGGACGCCCGCGGTGGCGGGTCGAGCTGTTGCGCTGCCGCGGCGGCGAGCCGGCATGCTGGGAGGTGGAAGGAGCCGATGCGACGGGTCATGTATCTCTGGCTGCCGCGCTGGCCGGTCGACCGGCTGCATCTGTCTCTTCGGAAAAATTCCGTCGCGCCGGTTGAGGCGATCCCGTTCGCCACGGTCGCCGATGCCGCCGGACGGCGGCTTCTCGCTGCGGTCAATGCGGCCGCGACCGCCGTCGGCCTTGCTCCGGAGATGCCGTTGGCGGACGCGCTCTCGTTTTTCCCGGGTTTAGTCACCGCCGCGGCGGAGCCCGCGGAGGACGCCGCGGCGCTCCGCAGGCTGGCAGAATGGTGCGGGCGCTACAGCCCGTGGACCGCTCCCGACGGGACGGACGGGGTGCGCATCGAGACCACCGGCTCGGCCCATCTCTGGGGCGGGGAGGCGGCGCTTTCCGCCGATCTCAAGACTCGGCTCAATCGTCGGCAGATCGCTGCCCGCATCGCGATTGCCGACACGCTCGGTGCGGCCTGGGCGACGGCTCGCTTTGCCGAGGACACGAGCCCCCTCATCCTGCCTCCGGGGGATTGCCGCGCCGCCCTCGCCCCGTTGCCGGTGGAGGCCCTCCGCCTCGACCCGGCGACCGCCCAAGGTCTGCGGCGGGTCGGCCTGAAGCGGGTCGGCGATCTTTATGCGATGCCGCGCGACGGGCTCGCTCACCGGTTCGGCGAGATGGTGGCGCGGAGGCTCGATCAGGCGCTGGGCGATTTGCCCGAGCCGTTGTCGCCATTGGGCGAAGCGCCGACCCGACGGGTCCGATTGAGCTTCGCCGAGCCAATTACCGAGCCCGCCGACCTGATGCTGGCAATGGAGCGGCTCGTCACCGATCTCGTCCCCCGCCTGGCGCGCGAGGGAATCGGCGCGCGGCGGCTCGATCTCGCCTTTCACCGCCTCGACGGCCGGGTCGAGCGCATCCGCCTCGGCACCGCTCGCCCGAGCCGCGATCAGCACCACCTCGCGGCCCTCTTCAAGGAGCGGCTCGACACCGTCGATCCCGGGCTCGGCGTCGAAGACATGATCCTCGCCGCCTTTGCGGTCGAGCCCCTGCCTCCCGAGCAGATCGGCCTCGCCGGCCACCCCGCCGGCCCCCACCCTACCCCTCCCCCGCTTGCGGGGGAGGGAATGGGAGGGGGTATCGCACCGCTTCTCGACCGGCTCGGCAACAAGTTGGGGCTCGCCGCATTGTCGCGGCTCGAACCGCGTGAGAGCCACATCCCGGAGCGGGCTTCGGTCAGAGTACCGATTGGCGGGGCTCTCACTTCATCCGTCACCCCCGCGAAAGCGGGGGCCCAGGGGCAACCGGCACCAGGGCCCCGATCTCTGGATCCCCGATTGCGCGGGGATGACGCAACACGACCGCCGCGGCCGATCCGGTTGTTCGAGCCGCCGGAGCCGGTCGAAGCCTTTTGGCTGTTGCCCGACGACCCGCCGTTCCGTTTCATCTGGCGGCGGCGTCGGCACCGGGTGACGCGGTCCGATGGGCCGGAACGGATCGCCGAGGAGTGGTGGCGGTCCGACGGGTTCGGCGCCGTCGATGCTGTTCGTGATTACTACCGGGTCGAGGACGAGGAGGGGCGGCGCTTCTGGTTGTTCCGGGCGGGTCTCCATGGCGGTGACCACAAGCCACGCTGGTTTGTCCATGGCGTCTTTTCTTGAGCCGGCGCTGTCATGACGCACTACGCGGAATTGCAGGTCACCACCAATTTCTCGTTTCTGCGCGGTGCCGCGCATCCGGACGAGCTGGTGCTGACCGCGGCCGCTCTTGGCCACCAGGCGATTGCAATCACCGACCGCAACAGCCTGGCCGGCGTCGTGCGCGCGCATCATGCGGCAAAAGAGGTCGGAATCCGGCTTGTCGTCGGCTGCCGCCTCGATCTGCGCGACGGCACGAGCCTGCTTCTCCTTCCTGAGGACCGCGCTGCCTATGGCCGCCTCACGCGGCTCTTAACCCTCGGCAAGCGCCGCGCCCCGAAGAGCGAGTGCCATCTCGACTATGCCGATGTGGTGGCGTACGGCGACGGTCAGATCGTCGTGGCTCTACCCCCTCCCGCTCCCTCCCCCGCTCGCGGGGGAGCCCCCGGACGGCCGCCCGCCAGGGCGGGCGTTCCGGGGCAGGGTGGGGGCCGGACATGGCGGATTTCACCGCCCGCGTCGCTGCGGATTTCGCGGGCCGCGCCTATCTCGCCGCGCACCACCTCTATCGCGGCGACGACGCGCGACGGCTCGCCCGCCTCACCGCCCTTGGCGAGGCGACCAGGCTGCCGCTCGTTGCGACCAACGACGTGCTCTACCACGTGCCCGAGCGGCGCCCGCTGCAGGACGTGCTGACGTGCATCCGCGAAGGCTACACGATCGGCGAAGCGGGTTATCGTCTCATCGCCAATGCCGAGCGCCATCTGAAAGCGCCGCAGGAGATGGCACGGCTCTTTCGCGGCCATGAGGATGCGGTCGAGCGCAGCCTCGAGATCGTCGAGCGCTGCCGGTTCAGCCTCGATGAGCTGCGCTACGAATATCCCGAGGAGCCGGTACCGGAAGGGCTGACAGCGCAGCAGCGTCTTGCCGAGCTGACCTGGAAGGGGGCGGCAGAGCGCTTTTCAAAAAGCCCCTCTCCGCCCTTTAGGGGGGAGAGGGAGGGGCCCGCACCGAAGGTGTGGGAGGGTGAGGTGGGCGACGGTACGTCCCGTCTCATCGGCCCCCCTCACCTTGCCCTCTCCCCCCGGCCGGCGGGGGGAGAGGAAGAAGATGGGCTGCCATCTTGTGGCTGCGATCTATCCGGTGTCCCGGACAAGATCCGTGGTTTGATCGAGCATGAGCTCCAGCTGATCGAGCAGCTCGACTACGCCCGCTACTTCCTGACCGTCCACGACATCGTACGGTTTGCCCGGCAGCGCGGCATCCTGTGTCAGGGGCGCGGTTCCGCCGCCAATTCGGTCGTCTGCTATTGTCTGGGCATCACTGCGGTCGATCCGGCGCGGATCGACGTCTTGTTCGAGCGCTTCATCAGTGCGGCGCGCAAAGAGCCGCCCGATATCGATGTCGATTTCGAGCATGAGCGGCGCGAGGAGGTGATTCAATACGTCTATGAAAAATACGGCCGCGACCGGGCCGGGCTTGCCGCCACCGTAATCTGCTACCGCTCGCGCTCGGCGATCCGCGAGGTCGGCAAGGCCTTGGGGCTCAGCGTCGATATAGTCGCCGCTCTCGCTGGCATTGTCTGGGGGTGGAGCAACGACCCGATCGCTGACCTGAGGGTGCGCGAGGCCGGGCTCGACCCGACCGACCGCACCTTGCGCCTGGCCCTCGATCTCGCGGCACAGCTGGTCGGCTTTCCGCGCCATCTCTCGCAGCATGTCGGCGGTTTTGTGATCACCCGCGGGCCGTTGTCCGAGCTGGTGCCGATCGAGAACGCGGCGATGGAGGACCGCACCGTCATCGAATGGGACAAGGACGACCTCGACCGGCTCGGCATTTTAAAAATCGATGTCCTGGCGCTCGGCATGCTGACCTGCATCCGCAAGGCCTTTGCGCTGATCGAGAACCATTACGGCCGCCGGCTCGATCTCGCCACCGTCCCGGCCGAGGACCCCGCCGTCTACGAGATGCTGAGCCGCGCCGATTCGCTCGGCGTCTTTCAGGTCGAAAGCCGCGCCCAGATGACGATGCTGCCACGGCTCAAACCGCGCGAGTTCTACGACCTCGTCATCGAGGTCGCGATCGTGCGGCCAGGCCCGATCCAGGGCGACATGGTGCACCCGTATCTGCGGCGCCGCTCCGGGCGGGAGCCGGTCAATTACCCTTCCGAGGCGTTGCGCCAAGTGTTGGGCAAGACCATGGGGGTGCCGCTCTTTCAGGAGCAGGCGATGAAGATCGCGATCGTCGGCGCCGGCTTCGCGCCGGACGAGGCCGACCGGCTGCGCCGCGCGATGGCGACCTTCAAACGCAACGGCGACATTCATCTGTTCCGCGAAAAGTTCGTCGCCGGAATGGTCAAGAACGGCTACGACCGCGACTTCGCGACGCGCTGCTTCAGCCAGATCGAAGGGTTCGGGACCTATGGCTTTCCCGAAAGCCACGCGGCGAGTTTTGCGCTGCTCGTCTATGTCTCGTCCTGGATCAAGTGCTTCTATCCCGAGGTCTTCGCCTGCGCCTTGCTCAACAGCCAGCCGATGGGGTTCTACGCCCCGGCGCAGATTGTCCGCGATGCGCGCGAGCACGGCGTCGAGGTGCGCGCCGTCGACGTCAACCACAGCTTCTGGGATAGCACCCTCGAACCGCGATTGGGGGAAAGCCCCTCTCCGCCCTTCAGGGGGGAGAGGGAGGGGCCTAGCCCGGAGGTGGGTGGCGTGGGCACAACCCCGCACTTCGGCCCCCCTCACCCTTCCCTCTCCCCCCGGCCGGCGGGGGGAGAGGGTAAAGCTGTGGATGGCGCCAGGGGCTGGGCGTTGCGCCTCGGGCTGCGACAAATAAAGGGCTTTGCCGAAGCCGACGCGGAGCGGCTCGTCGCCTCTAGGCCGGACGGAGGGTATCGGGATCCGCGTGCGCTGTGGCGGCGCAGCGGGCTCGGCCGCGGCGCACTCGAGCGCCTCGCCGAGGCCGATGCCTTTCGCTCGATCAGGCTCGACCGTCGCCGCGCATTGTGGGCCTTGAAGGCGCTCCGCGGGCCACCCCTGCCGCTCTTTGCGGAAGAAGATTCCCCAGATGAAAAACCCTCTCCGCCCCCGGGGGCGGAGAGGGAGAGAATCGCCATGGCGTTGTTGCCGGAGATGCCGTTGGGCGAGCACGTCGTCGAGGATTACGCCAGCCTGAGCCTGACCCTGAAGCGCCACCCGCTCGCCTTTCTGCGCCGGGAATTCGCCCGCGAAGGTCTAGTCACCGCCGCGGCACTCGCCCATCTGCCGATCGACCGCCGGCTGGCGATCGCCGGCGTCGTGCTGATCCGGCAGCGCCCAGGCAGCGCCAACGGTGTGGTCTTTATCACCATCGAGGACGAGACCGGGGTCGCCAATCTGATTATTTGGCCCGCAATCCTCGAACGCTTCCGCCGTGCCGCACTCGGCGCAACCTTGCTGCGCTGCACCGGCAAATTGCAGCGCGAGGAAAGCGTCATCCATGTCGTCGCCGATCGTCTCGACGACCTGACCCCGCGGCTCAACACATTACGCGAGCGCAGCGGCGAGGCCGAGCCCCGGCCGATGCGCAAGCCGCCTCTGGCTCTCCCCGAACGGGTGCCGGGCTACGATCCTCGCGACATCGTGATCACGAGCCGAAACTTCCGCTAGCTTCCTCAGCCCTCAGATCACCCGGTCGCGACGAAAGCCGGCGATCTCTCCCGCGCTGTAACCGTGCTCGGTCAGCACCGCATCGGTGTCCTCGCCCATTTCGTGCGGCGGGTGCTCGATCGACGGCCCGCCATGCGCAAACTTGAACGCGGCGAGCGGCACTCCGAGCGGGCCGTCGATCCCGGGAACGGAGTCGAATTTATGGAACACGCGGCGCTCGGTGAAATGCGGGTCGGCAAGCGCTTCCGCCATCGTGCGCACGCGGGCGGCCGGCACGTGGCGCGCCTGGAAATAGACCTCCCACTCGTCGGCGGTCTTGGATTTGATAATGTCCGCAATAATTGCGGCTTCGCGCTCGCGGTCGTCGACGCGCGTCTCGTTGTCGGTCTTGATCATGTCGGCTCGTTCGACGGCGCGCCAGAACCGCGCCTGCTGGCGGATGTTGCTGGCGCCGATCATCACCATGCCTTCCCTGGCGTCGTAGGCGCTGTTGGTGGCGAAGGGCTGCTTATTGCCGTGCGGTTTAGGCTCGGTGCCGTTGCGGAAATAGCCGGTCATCAACGAAGCCTGCATCATCATCGCGACCCCGAGCATCGCGAGGTCGATGTGCTGGCCCTTGCCGGTGCGCTCGCGCTGGAAGAGGGCGGTGGCGAGGGCGAAGGCACCCATCGTGCCGGTCGCATAATCGACCGCCGGCGCCCCGATCTTGATCGGGTTGACCTCCTCTGTGCCGGTTGAGGCCATGATGCCCGAGGTCGCCTGGATCACGTGGTCGTAAGCGGTTTGCTCGCGCCGCACCCCGTCCTGGCCGAACGCCGAGATCGAGCAGTAGATGAGGCGGGGGTTTATCTTCGATAGCGCCTGGTAGCCGAGCCCCAGCGCCTCGAACGCGCCCGGCCGGTAGTTCTCCACCAGCACGTCGGCGCGGGCGACCAGCTTCTTCAGGACTTCGCGGCCCGCCTCGGTCTTGAGGTCGAGCGTGATCGACTTCTTGTTCGACCCCTGGGTCAGAAACGAGGTCCCCATGTTGCGGCGATTGAGTTCGCGGTCGGTGCCGCCCTCGCGACTCTGATCGGGCTCTTCCGGATGCTCGACCTTGATCACGTCGGCGCCGAGCACGGCGAGTTGATAGGCCGCAAAAGGGCCGGCCAGCACATGAGTGATGTCGATGATGCGGATGCCTTCGAAGGGTCGCGTCATGCTCGTGGATCCTCGCGTGGAATGAACCAGAAATCGCCGTCATGGCGGGTGCTCACCGGGACGAGCTTCCCGCTGGATGAGAACTCGAGTGCCGCATAGCCGAGCTCCTCGAGAAAGGCAAAGGCATCGTCGAGGCAATCTCCGGCGCGCGCCAGATGATCGCCTGTGAGTTCAAGGAGTAAACACGGACGAAGTCGCCGCAGCGTATCGGCGCTCCCCTGCAGCATGCGGAGCTCCCAGCCCTCGATATCCGCCTTGATGAAATCGACGCGGTCGAGCCCGAGCGCCGCGACGACCGCGTCGAGGGTGGCCAATGCCACCAGCTCTTGCGCAACCTTGTGCCAGCGAGCGCCCGGGGCTCCGAGATGCGCCAATCCAAAGCCAAGGCTGCCATGCCCCTTGATCGGCGTGGTCAGGGTGTCCAGTCCGGAGACCCTACCGAGCGCCATCGGCAGCACCGCGACATTGCCAAGCCGGTGCAGCCATATGACGGCGCGTAGGATCGAGCGGGCATAGCTCCCCGGCTCCACGGCATAGACCCGACCTTCCGCCGCGGCACGGGCAAACAACTTCGTGAATTGCCCGGCATGCGCCCCGACATCGAAGACGACGGCTTCACGCGGCACGAGCCGAGCGATCGTCGAGGCGAGCGCCCGGTGATGCTGCTGCATCGTAGCCTTGAAGAGATGCGCGACGGAGCTGCCCGACAGCCGCCAGCGATACGGCTCGATCCGTGGGTCCGTGGGAGCCTCGGATCCGATCACCGCTCGGGAAGGCGTCTGCCGCTGCCGCGGAACACTCTCGTCGATGGTCTCGATTCGCATCGATTGCTCTCTGCAGGCAGTCTAGAGCTTGAGCAAGCAAACCCAAAGCCGAGCTGCTGCCTGGCAGCGCCGCTTGTCAGTAGGGCCGGGGTGGTTATAGTCGCGCGATCATCTCGACGAGAACGCTAATGTCGCCTTGCTTCCCCGCCGCGCCGGTTGCGCTCATACTCCTCGCGCTCTTCGCCGCGTACGGGCGCGCCGCCGATTTCGTCGATTCTACCGAGCGCTATGTCGTCATGCCCGACCGAATTGGCCGGGTGCTGCCAGCCGACCAATCGGCCGCAGTGCTGATCTATGTCCTGGCTCCCGAGAAGCTCATCGGCTGGAGCCGACCGTTGTCGCGCCAGCAGCGAACTTATATCCCGGCCAAGCTCGCGCGCCTGCCGGTCGTCGGCCATCTTGCCGGACCGAACCCTACGACGCCGGCCGACGCGGTCGCACGATTGCGTCCGGATCTGATCGTCGAGACCGGGGATGCGTCTCCGGAGGCGGCCGCCCGCGCCGACGCGGTCCAGCAGCAGACCGGAATTCCCTACATCGTTCTCGACGGCAAAATCCAGCATAGCCCTTACAATCTGGAGGTTGTCGGGGAAATGCTCGGCGTCGGCGAGCGCGGCCAGGACCTCGCGAGTTTCACTCGAAGGCAGATCGACAATTTGCGCGGACGGCTACTGATCACCGAATCGACCTCTCGACCGCTAGTTTATTACGGTCGTGGGCCGGATGGCCTCGAAACCGGCCTCGCTCGGTCGCAGGTGATGGCGAATTTCGACCAGGCGGGCGTAATCAACGTCGCCGCCCGTCTCGGCAGCGGCGAGCTGACGCGGGTCACGCGCGATCAGGTCTTTGCCTGGAACCCGGCAATCATCGTCGCACAACAACCCAGCTTCTACACGGCGCTGCAGCGCGATCGGGGATGGCGCGGACTGGATGCCGTCGCCAAAAAGCGGCTCTATCTCGCGCCTGCCGAACCGTTCGGCTGGATCGACGACCCGGCCGGGGTAAACCGGATCATTGGGCTGCCCTGGCTGACGGCATTGTTCTACCCGGACGTATATCAGGAAGATTTGCGTACCAGCGTCCGCGAGTTCTACGACAAGTTCTATCGCGTCAAGCTGAGCGATGGGCAACTCGAAGCGCTGGTCCGCAGGGCAGAATCCCAATCGGGCGAAACCCGGCGCCCGATCGGCGTTCCTCTGTTCGGCGCGGAGCCCGTACCCCTTCCCGGACCATCCAATGTCCCGCAGGGCAGGCCTCCGGGCCGCGGCGGTTCGGGACCACCGATGGGCCCGCTGCCCGGGGGGGCCGAGCCCCTCCAGTAGGAGGCTTCGCCGCCCAGCGGCATTTACTCCATCGGCAATCCCGGATGCACGCCGCGGCTGTCGAGCGGGGTAAATTGCGGCGCCAGCGCCGGAATGGCGACCTCGCCGAGCATCTCCGGCGTCCACCCGCCCTGGCGATGCACCATGCGCACCGGCCGCATGTGCCCGTAGAGCGACAGCTCCCCGGCGCGTTGGTGGAACACCTGGCCGTTGACGTGGCTCGCCTGCTCGGAGGCGAGAAACACGCAAAGCGGAGCGATCGCATCGGCGCGGCTGCGGCGCAGCCGCTCCTCGCGCAGCGCCGCGGCCTGCGGGTCCTTTGGCGTCGGGACCGAGCGGGTCATCCGGGTATCTGCCGAGGGGCAGATCACGTTGACGGTGATCCCCCGCGATGCGTTTTCCATCGCGACGATACGCGCCAGGGCGACGATGCCGAGCTTGGCCGCGCCGTAATTGCACTGTCCGACATTGCCGAGCAGGCCGGAGGTCGACGACACCATGATCATCCGGCCGTACTTCTGCTCGCGAAACAGGTTGACTGCTGCCCGATTGATGTTGAAGTGGCCGGTCAGGTGGACGTCGATGACCGTCTGCCAATCCTCCGGGAACATGTTGTGGAACATCTTGTCGCGCAGGATGCCGGCGGCGTTGAATACGATGTGCAGACCGCCGAAGGTGTCGCGCGCTTGGCTCACCATCGCCAGGCAGTCGTCGAATTTGGCGACCGAGCCGTAATTCGCAGCCGCTTCGCCGCCCGCGGCCTTGATCTGGTCGACGGTCTCCTGCGCCGGCGTCAGGTCCGATCCCTCGCCGCTGCCGCTAGTGCCGGGATCGTTGACGACTACCTTGGCGCCGTGTGCGGCCATCAATTTGGCGATCTCGGCTCCGACCCCGCGCCCCGCTCCGGCGCAAAGTGCAACTCGTCCCTCGAGCATACCCATTCGTTCGATTCCCTTAGAATTTCAGCCAATTGGGCGGTTGTCGCGACCTGTGCGGCTTTTGTCAATCGGCGGTGTCTCACGGTTGCGCGGGCGGATTAACCGAGAGAGGCACCGCGCCAAGGACATTTTCGGCGAATGAATCGACGGGGTGGCCGAATTGCGGGATCGAGGATGATTAATCGACGGCCGTCTTCGGGCTCAGCGCTGTCTAATCAGCATGATCCTTTTCCTTTTCATCGCGATCTCTTTCCTTTCTGGGGACGGGTTGCCAGGCCGCATCGGCCGGAAACGGTCCAAAGGTATTTTCGGCTATAAACCGTGGGTTGCTGCCATCGGCATCCATCATCCACATTTCAGGGATCTGGACGATACACGCATGAGGGTTCGGGCAAGGAGGGGACGGGATATCCACTATGTGTCGATTCGTGCTCACCAAGATCTTGTTTCCGTCCGGAGACCACCGCGGATCGTCGTTGTTCGGGTAAGTTAGTTGAGTTTGAGGCGGGGGCTTGTCCGGAAAGGTCAGTTGCTTCCTGTGCTTGCCGTCTGCATCAATGATCCAGATCTGACCCCTAAAGCCTTCTCTCCCGCTCCAGAAGATAATCTTGTTGCTTATCGGGCTCCAAGCCGGCGACCCGGCGTCGATGACGGGTTGATCATGGATGACGTCCCCATCGGCATCAAGGTTATGAAAACAGAGCGTGGGCCCCCGACATATGAAGCCGGTCGTGAGCTCATGCGTATCTTTACCCCCCACCGAGCCGGTGACCCTGGTGACCCAGACAGAGTTATGCACCGCCGGTGGCGGACGGCTGGGAGCAGGTTCGGACCGAGTATAGGCGACGAATTTGCCGTCCGGTGACCATGTCGCGCCTATCTTCTGAAAACCAGGCGCATCGGTCAGCTGGCGCTGTTTGGTGCCATCCGGACGCATGGCCCAAATTTCTGCTGTCGTAGGGTCGGTTGCTGAGGGTGCCGTAAAAGCTATTTCCTTTCCGTCGGAAGACCACGCCGGCCAAACCCCCGGTGATAAGAATTTCGGGAGGAGGTCGTCGACACTCATTACCATAATAGAGGTCAGTGTCGTTGCGGGGTCCTGGTTCGTATAGGCCAGCATTTTGCCTGTGGGAGACCAAGTGGGTAGGCCGTTATCTCCGTCGAAAGTGATCTGAATCGGGTTCACGTTGGGCTCGATCGGCTTGTTCGGATCGACAAGGCAGATATTCTGATTGGGAGGGGGGGAATCAGGTTGAGTAGGCGCAACACGACACGGATAGGCGATCAGCCCGTTGCCGGGAGGTCCCTTGCTTGCCGCATGAACGTCTGTCGACATCAGAAGAGATGCGATGACGCCCGATACACTTAGAATCATTAAGTTAAGTGGTTTTGCAATGTGCATTTTCCGCTCCCCGTCAGGCCAAAGTGCACTCGATCCAAGTCCATTATCCATAAATGCGGGTCGGACTCGCGTTTTACGATTACAAGCTACGCTTCACTAAAGGACTAAGGGAAGCGAATTTTTTATGACGGAAGGCACTGGGTCCCGATGCTTCGAAATTGCTCCACCACATTCCCCAGGAAATGAGGCTGTCACTCTCCGGTCGGCAGTACCTCCAAACTCTTGCGCGGCGCTGCGCTGCCGGCACAGAAATACAGCCGCAATGTCAGCATCACTGCCACCGCAGCTAATCCGGCTGCCAGGCCGGACCAGAGACCGATCGCGCCGTAGCCGAGCGGAAACGCGAGCAGCCAGCCGCCGGCAAAGCCGACGCCCCAATAACCGATGACCGCGAGCAGCAGCGGTATTGCGGTATCGCGGTAACCGCGCAGCGCGCCGGCGGCGATTGCCTGGACCCCGTCGAAGATCTGGAACAGCGCAGCAATCGCCAACAGCTGAAGGGCAATTTCTGCGAGACCGTGATTGGCCGGAGCGTCGATGTCGATATAGATACGGACGATGGCGCGTGGGGCAATGACTACGCCGAGCGCCATGACCGCCATATAAGCCACACCGAGCGCGATTGCGACAAAACCGGCCCGCCGCGCCGCCACTGGAGCGCCGGAACCTAGTGCCACCGCGACGCGGACGGTGGCCGCCTGGGCGATGCCGAGTGGCACCATGAAAATGACGCTGATGCAGTTCATGACCAGCTGGTGCGCGGCGAGCGCGTCGGCCCCCAGCAACCCCATCACGATTCCGGTCGTGGCGAACACGCCGATCTCGAGGCCCAATATGCCGCCGATCGGCAGGCCGAGACGGAGGATGCGTCCGATCTCATCCCAATGACGCGAAAACGGCCTCATCCGAAATTCGGCAAGGCTCGGCATTAGCTCGCTGTAGAGCATCAGACCGGCGAACATCAGCCATTGGACAATCGCTGTCGCGCAGCCCGAACCGGCAATGCCGAGAGCCGGCGCCCCGAAGCGTCCGAAGATCAAGATCCAGTTCAGCCCCGCGTTCAGCGGAATGCAGAGAATCAATGCAATCATTATGGTCCGGCTGTGCGAGGCTGCGACCAGGAAACTCCGCAATACGGCAAAGCCCAAGAAACCCGGCACCGCCCACGCGATCGCGCCCAGGAAGCGGCCGATCTCGGCGGCGAGGACCGCGTCGTAACCGAGAGCCGCGAGCAGCCGGGGAACCGCGATCAGCATCGCAATGAGCGGCACCGCCAGCAATCCCGCAAGAACGAGACCCTTGCCGGCGACCTGCCCCGCCCTCCGAGGGTCATTGGCGCCGATCGCATGGGCCGCAAGCGGTGCCACCGCGGTCAGCACGCCCGAGCACACCATGGCAATCGCGAAATAGAGACTTGCCCCGAGCCCTGCCGCGGCGAGTGCCGCACTGCCGAGACTGCCGACCATCACCGTATTGGTGAAGCCCATCGCCATCTGCGCCAGATTGGCGGCGCGAGCGGGCCGGCAACCGCGACGGTCGCGCGCAATTCCGCGGCGATGGTCTGACGCGCAAACATCCGAGAAAACAGAATTATGTAGCAAACACACCGGACCGGCGTCCGCGCCGGTCCCGCTGCCCCTGTTCCTCCTGTTTTATCAGGTCGAGATCAGGCATCGCCAACTCCTATAATGACAATCCCGCACCCGTTCATGATGCCGATTTCCGCAAGGTTTATAGTATTATTATGGCAATTCAACGGTCATCAGTGCCGCAGAGAAACCGTTGTTTCCCCCACTAGGCTGACCCGAAATGAACCTCGTGATAGCAGAAGGTTATTCACCATTCCCGCGAAAGCAGGAATCCTGGGCAGGGCTTGTGCAGTTGTCCCCGGACCCCCGCTTTCGCGGCTGTAATCCAATTGGTGACGACGAGTATGGTGGTGATTTCGACACCCACGGCCCGCGTCATCCCGGCGCAGACCGGGACCCGTGGTTCCGCAAGTATCTGGTTTCGAGCGTTTTCTTCGACCGTGCCTCTTCGGGGAGCGCCCCGCTGGCTGGGAGATCGGTCCCGGCCTGCGCCGGGATGACGTGATTTGCAGCGAAGGTGCGATGAACACCAATTGGATTACAGCCTCTTTCGCGGGGGCGACGTGTAACACGTTGATATATCCCTGCCATTCTGGGTCAGCCGTGTAGGATGGGTCGAGCGAATGCGAAACCCATCTCCTGCGGTCGTTGCGATGGGTTTCACGGACGCTCAACCCATCCTTTGGGTTGATTGCGTATGACCGCTAGATCCCCGCTTTCTCGGGGATGAAAAAAGTTGGGGCAGCGTGAGTACCGTAGTTCCCGTTTCGAAGGGCGAGAACCGCTTCAACCGGGATGGACGCGCCGCCAGTGCTCGGCGATCTCGCGGCCGCTGCAGATCCACACCCGATCGCGGGCGGTGACATGATCGAGGAACTTGACGAGGCCGGTGATCCGCCCGGGGCGGCCGGTCAGCCGGTCGTGCAACGCCAGCGACATCAGCTTGGGGTGGTCGGCGCCCTCCTCGTACATCACCTCGAAGCAGTCGATCATGTAACGTGCGAAGTCCTCGCCCGTCGAGAAACCAAGATTTTGGTCGAAGCGATTGTCATTGGTCTCGAAAGAATACGGGATGACCAGGTGACGCGCGCTGCCGACCGAAACCCAGTAGGGCAATTCGTCGTTCAGCGCGTCCCGATCATAGAGAAAGCCTCCGAACTCGACATGCAGGCGCCGTGTGTTGGCGCTCGGCCGGCCGGTCATCCAGCCGACCGGCCGCACCCCGGCGATGCGCTCGATCGTCTCGATGCCGAGCCGGACATGCTCGCGCTCGACCTCTTCCGGCATCGTCTGATAATCGAGCCAGCGATAGCCGTGGCTGACGATCTCGTGCCCGTCCTCGACAAAGGCGCGGGTGAGCTCGGGATTGCGCTCGGCCGCCTTGGCCACTGCCAGCAAGCAAACCTTCACTGCGAACCTGCGGAACAAGCGCAACAGCCGCCAGCCACCGACGCGCGAGCCATATTCGAAGACGGACTCGACCATCGGGCTGCGCAGCCCGGACAATGACGGAAACCCGATGTCGTTCAGCACGCCCTCGCTGACCCCGTCGCCGTCCAGCACCGAGCGCTCGCCGCCGCCCTCGAAATTGAGGTTGATATTGACGGCGATCCGCGCCCCGCCGGGCCATTGCGGATCGGCCGGGGTTGCGCCATAGCCGACATAGTCGCGATCATCAGTCATAGCTGCGCCTTCACTCACCTCTGGTAGTACTATTTCATCAACCGCGTCGCCCTTATGCACGCGGCGTCCGGTCTAGCGGAACCCTACAATTTTTCTTTACGCCGTACCGACTCGCCGCCTGATAATGCTGGATGGATTCAGGAATTTTTCTTGCTTCAGCGACGACGGCACCCGATCCGGTACGGATCCGCCCTTCTTTTCAAAGAGTGCTGTTCGCGCATAACCCGACTACAACAGCCACCGCTCGGCTCTACCTCCTATTTATGATAATCGCAATATATATATGATGGTCAATCGGCAATGCGCAAGGAGGGGCAGCGTGCGAGACCGGCGAAATGATCGAACAGCATGATCGACGGGCCAAAAGGTTTTTTTTCGGGCGATGGGACAACCAGGAGAATGGTGGTGAGTGAGGAGAAGATCAGTATTGAATTCCTGGCCGCGCGGGTCGCTACGTTGACGGATCGGATCAACGATTTGGAGCTTGACGTCCGCGATCTGAAAATCCGCTTCACGACTCTCGAGCAGCGGTTCGGCGCGCTCGAGCAGCGCTTTGGCATTCAGGAGGAGCGGATGAGCCGGATGTTGGCGATCCTGGTGCGGCTGGCGGAGCGCCAGGGATTGACCCCGGAGGGACGCCCGCAATGAGGGCGTGCACGGATTTCTCCGGAGCGCTGAGAGCGACCCGCGGCGGTACGCTTGACACCACACGACACCGGCCGCAAAGGAGTGGTCGGGCAAGAGGTGCGGAGGCCCAGGCATGGCGCAACAGCAAGGCCCGTCACCGGGCGCCGGGCTGCGCGAGCTGATCCAACGCAAGGATCGGGTGCTCGCCGTGCTGCACACGCCGAGTGCGGCGCTGGCGCGGATCATGGAGCTGGGCGGGTGCGAGGCCGGCTTTGTCGGCACCTCCGGTGTCGTCGGCGCCTATACCGGCCTCGCCGATGTCGGCACCGCGACAATGACCGAATGCGTGACGATCGCCGGCTGGATCGCCCAGAGCGTCAAATTCCCGGTGATCATGGACGGCGACACCGGTCATGGCGGGATCATGGCGGTGCGACGGATGGTGCGCGAATGCATCCGCGCCGGCATTGCCGGCGTGCGGATCGACGACCAGCCGATCGAAGGCAAGCGCAAGACCCAGAGTGCCGGGGTCGAGGTGGTGCCGATCGAGCAGGCGGTCGCCCGCTATCGCGCCGCCGTCGACATGAAGAACGAGCTCGACCCCGACTTTGTCGTGATGGCCCAATGCTATGCCCGCGATGCCGCGGGCGGCGGGCTGGTCGATTGTCTCAGGCGTTTGCGCGCCTATGAGAGCGAGGCCGGGGTCGACTGGGTGCAGTTCGAATCGCCCCACTCGGAGGACGAGATCCGGCGTGCCCGCGCCGTCGTCAAAGGCCCGTTCTCGTTTATGAAGGGACGGCTGCCGCGCTATCTCGGCCTCGACGAGCATCTCGCACTCGGCGTCACGATCGCCTGGTATCCGGGCTTCACGCATCAGGTGATCTGGGCGGCATTGTGGGACTTCATGCAGCAGTTCCAGGCCAACGGCATCGCCGCATGGGAGGAATTCGAGCGGGTCCGCCAGGAGCGCCCCTATCCGCGCCCCGAGCCGGGACCGGATGAAGAGGGCCTGGAGAAACAGCGCCGGCTGGAGGAGCGCTACTTTTCCGCCGAGGCTCTGGCCAAATATCGCGGCACTTGAAGCCTCGCTCCACATGAAGTTCCGCGTAACAATGGGCATCGTTGCCCACGCGAAAGCGGGGGTCCAGGGCCACTGCTGCTGCCTTGCCAACCTTGGGTTCCCGCTTGCGCGGGAATGACGACCAAGCGGCAACTGGGTCGGGCTCTTACCGGGAAGGCATAGAGATGGCGCGCGACAGCTTCAGGATTTTTGACTCCGACACGCATGTCGGACCGTCGATGAACATTCTCGACCAATACCTGGCAGGGGCCGAGAAGGCGCGGCTGGCCGATTGGGCGGAATGGCGGGACGTCAACCCCCGCAGCGGCCGGATCACCTATAACAAGGGTGGGCGCAGCTACCAGCGCCGCCTCGGCAGCGCCGCCGCTGAGGCAGCACCGGCCCGCTATATGGCCGCCTTCACCGGCGCCAATCGGGCGCGCCCATCGCCCCGGGTCGACGACGATCCGGCCGAGCGGATCGCCGACATGGATCGCGAAGGGGTCGACGTGAACCTGACCCTCCCCTCCGGCTGGTTCGGCACTTGGACGGCAGGCGACGACGTCGCCCTCGAGATGGCGATGTACCGCGCCTATCACCGCTGGATGGCGGATTATTGCGGCGCCTTTCCCGAGCGGCTCGGCGGCATCATCTTGGTGTCGGCACGCGACGTGGCGGGAAGCCTCGCCGAGATCCGCCATTGGGCGGGCTCGCGCTGGGCCTGGGCGGTGATGGCCTATGCGCCGGCCGGCATGCCGCTCGATCATCCCTATCTCGAGCCGATCTGGGCGGCCGCCGCCGAGCACGATTTCGCCGTGGTATTGCACACCTTCACGGTCATGCCGCCCTATGCGCCCGGCGGCGAGGACACCTGGGAGAACTTGTTTCTGCAGCGTTCGGCCGCACACCCCTGGTGCGGCATGCGCAACATGGCGGCATTGATCGGCAGCGGCGTGATGGACCGGTATCCGGGTTTGCGCATCGGCACGCTCGAGGCCGGGCATGGCTGGCTGCCGTTCTGGATGGCCCGCATCGACGAGCATGCCGAAACCGTCAAGGCCGCACTTCCCGAGTTGGAGCACAGGCCCAGCGAATATGTTTTGAGCGGCCGCTACTTCCAGAGCATCGAGATCCCGGAAGGCGAACGGCTGACCAACTCGGTCATCGATCTGCTGGGCGAGGAAGTGCTGATGTACGCGTCCGACTACCCGCATGGCGAGAGTTGGTTCCCCGAGTCGGCGACGACGGTGCTCGGCTGGAACATGCCGCCCGAGCGCAAGCGCAAGCTCTTCTGGGACAACGCCGTGCGGTTCTACGCGCGCTGCGGCTTGGCGTGAGACGGCCGGGTTTCTATGATCGGCCCGGGCCAACCGGAACAAGGAGGACGAAGATGGACCAGGACGCCAAGAAGACGGCACTGAGGATGATCCCCTACGGGATCTATGTGCTGACCGCCGATGACGGCAAGGGCAATGTCGCCGCCGCGACCGTCAATTGGGTGACGCAGACGGCCTTTGCCCCGCCGCTCGTCGTCGTCGGCGTCAAGACCGATTCCGGCGCCTACCAGGTCGTCAAGGATACCAAGACCTTTGCGTTGAACATGCTGGGCAAGGACGGCAAAGGCGCGGCATTCACCTTCTTCAAGCCGACCAAGCTTGAAGCCGGCAAGCTCTCCGGCCAGGCGGTCCACAAGGGAACGACAGGCGCGCCGATACTCGACGCCGCACCGGCCGCGGTCGAATGCCGGGTCACCAGCATCGTCGAGCAGGGCGACCACCATATCGTCGTCGGCGAGGTCGTCGATGCGCATGTCGCAAAGCCGATCACCGGGCGCCCCGACGCTGCGATCCTCGAGATGAAGGAGCTTGGCGACAACGTCTTCTACGGCGGTTGAGGTAGCTTCGTGACCTCCCCGACCCATGACTGGCATTTGCCTGTTTCCGTCACCCCCGCAAAAGCGGGGGTCCAGGAGCCCGAGGCGATGTGCCGGCCGCCCCTAGATCCCCGCGTTCGCGGGGATGACGAATAAAGAGAGAAGCAGGATCGTCCATGCAGCAAGAGATCAATTGGCCGGCCGAAGGCAATGCCCGCGTCCCCTATCGGATGTTCTCCGATCCGGAGGTCTATCGCGCCGAACTCGCCCGGATCTTTCTCGGGCCGACTTGGCAATATCTCGCACTTGCCGGCGAGCTGCCGCAGCCGGGCGATTACCTGACGACGTTTCTCGGCGAAACGCCGGTCATCGTCACCCGCGGCCAGGACGGCGAGATCCACGCGATGGTCAACCGCTGCGCCCATCGCGGCAACCTCGTCTGTCTCAAGCGGCGCGGCCATGCCGAGAACCTGACCTGCGTCTACCATGCCTGGCGCTATGATCTCGAAGGCAATCTCGACAGCGTCGCCTTCCGCCGCGGCATCGCCGGCAAGGGCGGGATGCCGGCGAGCTTCCGCCTCGAAGAGCACGGCCTGAAAAAGCTGCGCGTCGACCAGTTCGGCGACCTCGTCTTCGGGACCCTGTCACCGGAAGCGCCGCCTCTGGCGAATTATATCGGCAATCTGATCGGCTCGCGCATTCACCGGGTAATGCACGGTAAGCCGAAGATCCTCGGCACGACCTCGCAGATCCTGCATAACAATTGGAAGCTCTATTTCGAGAATGTGCGCGATACCTATCACGCGACCCTGCTGCACAGCTTTTTCACGACCTTCCGCATCTCGCGGCTGACCTCGGAAGGCGGGGTCGACATCGCTGAGAACGGGGCGCATCACGCGAGCTACACGCGCAATAAGGTCGATCGCGTCGATCAGGCGACCTCCGACGAACTCTATGCCGGCATCCCGTCATTGCGCGAGAATTTTCGGCTGGCCGATCCGCGTTTTCTCGCCACCGCCGAGGAGTTCGGCGACGACACGACGACGCAGATCCTCTCGCTCTTCCCGAATTTCGTATTGCAGCAGATCCAGAACAGCATCGCATTGCGGCTGGTGTTGCCAAAGGGACCGGACAAGACCGAATTGCAATGGACTTATATCGGCTTCGAGGAAGACGATGCCGAGATGACCGATCTACGGCTGGCGCAGGCCAACTTGGTCGGCCCGGCCGGCTATGTCTCGATGGAGGATGGTGCCGTCGGCAACTTCATCCAGCGTGCGATCCACGGCTCCGAAGGGGAGTGCTCGGTGCTCGAAATGGGCGGGTTCGAACACGCCTCCGAAGCCAATCGAACGACCGAAGCCTCGGTCCGCGGCTTCTGGCACGCCTACCGGCCATTGATGGGGTTCTGAGGACATGGACCTCGAGGCGGTGGTGCGCCGGTTGGAGCTGGAGCAGCTCTACACCGACTACGTCCACTGCCTCGACGCCGACGAGCTCGAGCGCTGGCCCGAATTTTTCACCGAAGACTGTTTTTACCGGGTCACCTCGGCGGAAAATTTCGAGGCCGGGATGCCGCTCGGGCTGATCCATGCAACCTCGCGCAACATGATAAAAGACCGGGTCAGTGCGTTGCGCGAAGCCAATATCTACGAGCCGCAGCGCTACCGCCACCTCGTCTCGTCAATCAAGGTCATCGATGTGCAAGGGGGGACGATCAAGCTCGTGGCGAATTTCCTGGTCGTGCGGACGATGCAGGAAGGCGACATGACCCTCTTCGCCGCCGGGCGGTATATCGACCAGGTCAGACGCGATGACGGCATCTGGAAATTCGCCCGCAAGAACGTCGTTCTCGACAGCCGCCAGATCGACACCTTGCTGGCTATCCCGATTTGAAATCAGAGCAGCGGGGGTGCGTTGCCCGCCCCTCACCCTCCCGCTCCGCGGGTCCCTCCCTCTCCCCGCTCGCGCCGCTCGCGGGGAGAGGGCTGGGGTGAGGGGCATCTAGGCATCTGGGCGGTCGACGGTTCCTCGGCGGTGATCCGGCCGGCTTTGATCGCCGCGCGAAAGGCGTGCCAATCGCGCTCCGTCTGCTCGGCATAGGCCATCGCGAATTCGGCGATCGCTTTGTCGAACCCGCTGTCGCCGCCCATGTAGCCCGAAAGCGCCAGGGCATCGCCGGACCGCGCATGGGCGCGCGCCAGCGTGCGGCCGCAAAGCTTGGCGTAGTACGGTAACGCCTCTTCGAGAAGCGCTCCGAGATTGGCCAGGCGCGAGTCCTTAAGCCGCCGGACATAGAAATGGCGTCCGTTGACCGGGTTCCGCGTCCAGCCGAGGAACACGTCCGGAGTAGCCTGCATCATGCGCTGCCCAACCACCACGCGCTCCCCGTGATTGGTGTAGTCCGAGGCGCCGGCGAACGGGGCGAGCACCGATGCCTGAGCCTCCTTGATCTGCAACAGGAGGGGTGAACCGTCGTCGGCTACGAACAATCCAATGGCGCAGAAGGTGCCGACGCTACCGACACCGACGGTCTTGAAGGCAATGTCGCGGCGATGATAGCGCTGCACCAGCACCCGTCGGTCTTCCTGCAACGTCTCTACATAGGACGCGAACGCTTGACGCGCATGCAGTTCGTGATGGTTCAGACGGCGCACTAGCGGCGGCTTCTCCTTGATCCTCCAATCGCCGTTCTTGCGCTCAACCAGCCCGAAATGCTCCGCCGTGCCGCGCAGGATGGTCGCGCGACGCTTCTCGATCTTGCGTCGGATCTTGGCGGAGTCGATGTCGGCTATGGCGGCGCCGAGATCGACGTGCGAGCTCCAGGCGGCGAGCGGGGAAAGCTGCGCCAACTCGTCCAAGTGGCTGCGATAGCTCTTAGCGGCGATCCGGGCGAGATGACGGCATTCCCGGTCCGCCGCCTTGGCAACCCGGCCGGCGACGGCGAGACTTGCGGCAAGCCGCTTCACATCCCACTCGAAGGGAGCCGGCAATGTCTCGTCGAAATCGTTGACGTCGAATACCGGGGTTCCTTCCGGGCTCGCATATCCGCCGAAATTGGCGAGGTGGCAATCACCGCAGGCCTGCACACGCAAGCCGGTCGACGAGCCCGCGGCGAGATCGGCGGCCATGATCGCTGCAGTGCCCCGAAGAAAGGCGAAGGCGTCGCACTTCATCCGCGCATAGCGCACCGGCAGCAATTCCGCGATCCGGCTCTTGCCTTGCTCGATCAGCACCTCGACCGGATCTGCCCGGTTCGCCGGCGCCCGCCACTCGGCTAGCCTGCTGAACGGAACCCGATCGCGCCATTCGGCGCCCGTGGCGCGCCGCTCGCCCAACCGCAGCGACGTGCGGCCCTGATCGGAGGATGTACTCATTTGCGCTCCCCCCAAATTCCGGCACGGAGACAGAGCCGCCTTAAACGTCTTTTAGGCGGCGGCGCCGGCGGCCGTTCCCGCAAGAACCGGGCTGGCATGCAATTTCTGCGGCCCGTAACCTCTTGCCGGCCTGAGGCACCGGCCTGAGGCAGAGGGTCGGCAGGGGCCAGGGCGCGGATAAGTTGGCGTGGTCGAACAACGGGAAGGCCATTCATTCCTGTTCGATGGCCACCGCAATCGTCTCCTTGATGATGTCGCTGGGAGGCAGTGGATCTTCTGGTGGGATCGGGAGTTCGTCTTTGGCAAGGCTTTCGAGATATCCGCGGATGGCATCGGCCGCCATGTCCCGCGCTTCTTCCAATGTGTCGCCCTCGGTTACCAACCCCGGCAAGGACGGGCACGTGACGACGTAGCCGCCTTCCTCAGCCGGCTCAAACAAAACCGTGTATCGATACTGGTGGGCCGTCACAGCCTATCTCCGACGAATGACGAGCCGAATGTATCATAACCGCTGGTAAGCATGTGCCCGATGGCTTACGCCAACGCGGCCGGTATGGCGGTCGATCTCGACCTCGGCGACGATCGCGGCAGGCGGCTTCAGCATCGCTTGGCCCTCGGCAAAGAGATCGTTGCCAATGTCAGCGGGTCGAGAAGGAAACCGGCGTCTACGAGCCAACCTGCCGGGTCTGGTCCTTGACCCCTCAACCCGGGATCCTACCTTGAATATCATGAGATCTGAGAACTCCGCTGATAGCCTGGTGCCGCCCGACCTGCTAAGCGAGGTGCAGGCCGTAGCCGACGAAGAGCACCGCGAGCCGGGTGAGCTCGTTCGCGAAGCAGTCACGTGGTACCTGGAACAGAGACGCGCGCGCCGGGGTGCGGCCACCGAGCCTGTCCGCACGCCCGCGGAAGCCGCCGCACACATTCTAGAAGTTCGCAAAGGTAACCGCCTACCCCTCGGCGTGACGATAAAGGACCTCATCAACTTCGGGCGGGCGTGACGGCGTTTGTTCTCGATAATTCTGTCGCAATGCGATGATGTTTCGAGAACGCCGCGCACCCTTTCGCGGATTCGGTTCTCAACCGGTTAGCGACGGGCGACACCGCCATCGTGCCGGTGCTGTGGTTCTATGAGGCGAGCGCCGTCCTGTCCCGTGCTCAGAACACCGGGACCCTCGCCGCCTCGAAGGCGGCGGAGTTCATCACGGAACTCCAATCCCTTAACATCACCGCCGATGATGCCGGCGTGGAGCGCGTGCTTACGGACGTGCACCGGCTGGCCCTTTTGTATCGCCTGACATCCTACGACGCAGCATATCTGGAACTCGCGATCCGGCTGAATTTGCCGCTCGCTACTCTTGATGACGAACTCATCCGTGCAGCCGCAGCCGCCGGAGTCCCGGTTCTATAAAGACGCCAATCCCCGCCCTGTAACGGTTTCAACGGCAGGCCCATCAGCTGGCCGGCGAGGCTGTAGACGGGGTCGCTTTCGTTGGTCTCGATGTCGACGCGCGAGAAGCCCTTGCTCTCGAAGGCGTAGCCGATCATGGCACCGTCCCGGTCGAGTGCGGCGCGGGCGCGGTGGATCGAGGCCGGGCCCTTGGGGTCCCAGCCGTGACTCTCCCAGCGCATGCCCTGAACGCGCACCGGGCCGCCTACCGCCTTCGACAGCAAGGCCGCGTCGATCCCGGCGTCGCCGGCGTCGTTGCGCCCCTAGGAGCCCTGGGCCCGGGACCAGATCCCGTGCACCTTGTCCTGCGGCAGCCCCACGCGCGGGCGACCCCGTCGCGCGCAGGACCTCCAACCGGCGGTGGGTCGGATAATCATCCTACTCGCGGCCGAACACTTGAGCTGACGACTTGTAAGAAAGATAGCTCGCTACAAGGATCAGGGGCCGCTATAGGTGGACTCCGGTCCTTTACCAGGACGCGTCCGCGGCGATTTCAGACCTTCGCCCTCGCCCCGGAACGGGGCAGGTTCGACCAAAAGGCAGACAAGACGACCTTAATCAACGCAGTGTAAGATCTTGAGACAGCCCTACAGGCGGGGGTTTTCGGGTTGCAGAGACAACATGCCGTTCCCCTTCTTGTACCTGCGAGTTCGGGCGTCGCGGAGCCACTAAAACTGTTCGCCCAGCAAGGCGGCGGCGATGCGGTGCGCGAGGCGGACATCCAGGCGCTCGTTCATGAACACCCCGCGTGTTTGCCGATCGCCGAGATCGACCCGATGTTTTCAGGTCCGGTGCCGATTTGCACCGAACTGAACACGCCCGCCGGCCCGATAGATAATTTCATGGTCACGCCGTCCGGCCTGCCGGTACTGGTCGAGTGCAAGCTGTGGCGCAATCCTGAGGCGCGGCGCGAAGTCGTTAGCCAAATACTCGACTACGCCAAAGAACTCAGTCGCTGGTCTTCGTCCGATGTGCAGCGCGAGGTCAACAATCGCCTCAAACGTGACGGCAACCCATTGCTCGATGAGGTACGGAGGGTTAACCCTGAGATCGACGAACAGCAGTTCAACGATGCGCTCACCGCAAACCTCCGGCGCGGGCGCTTCCTCCTCCTGATCGTCGGTGACGGGATACGGGAGGGGGTGGAAGCAATAGCTGAGTACTTGCAGTTTCACGCTGGTCTGCACTTCTCTTTGGGGCTCGTCGAACTGCCTATCTACGCTCTGCGAAACGGCGACCGCCTGGTGGCGCCGCGGGTGCTCGCGCGAACCGCCCTCATCACCCGCAATGTCGTGGCGGTGCCCGACGGATACATTCTTGAGGAGGAGGAAGACCCCGCGAGTGTCGCAACGATCGACCCTGAGCGTACCGAGCTGGGGGAACGGTCCAAGCGATTTTGGACGGAGTTTATTAAAGACTACCTCAAGCTGGATGATCCGGAACAACCGAAGCCAAAGCCAGCGCGGCTGGGCTACATCTCCCTCTCTCTTCCGGCGCCGACCAGCTGGCTCACAGTCTATCGGGTCCGACGCTCTGGTAAGGTGGGGATTTTTCTGTCGTGTTGGCGGGACACCCCTGGCGCTTACGCAGTGCAGGCAATCGTGGATGAATGGAAAGCGGGGGGTGCGGTCAGGGATGAGCTGGGTAAGACTGTGAGGCCGTATAAGGTTGCAGGAGGTAGGCTGGACAGCATCATCAACTCCTTGCAGGTCGGATCGCTGGAACAGCCGGAGGCACGCAATAAGGCCTTTTCCTGGCTCGCCGAGCGGGTGAATGCCTTTGTAAGAGTTCTGCGTCCTCGCATGCGCTCGGCTGCGGCCGACTACCAGTCGCGAGCCGAATAACGCCGCAACCCCAAAATTCGCCGCTCCACTCGCCCTCTTGAGACATTTGGACTGCGTTCGGACAATGACTGGAGTGGGCAACTGCGGGCTATATCGGCTCCAAAGGTACAGGCGAGGTCCGTCTCCGCAGCAAACCCTGCTGCCATCGGCTGCAGAGCACCGAAAATGGCCGTTGGAACCTTGAGGTCGAGCCACCGGCATTGCGATAATTGAAGATGCTTCTGAAAGATCATGCGCTGGCAGCGCTTGTCGAAGCACTACCGGGGCTGTTCGACGCTCGGACATGGCTTCCGACCATTTCGGCGGCTGACGGGATCCTCCGACGCCAGGATGTGGGGGCCTTGGTTCGTTCTGCCGCCGACGCAATTGGCGTCGGTGCGCGCCAGGAAGCTATCAGCTGGATCGCTCTGGGCCTCCGCTGTCATGCCGACCGCATAGCAGATGAAATCCGTCGCCAGGGGATCTTCCGGTGCTCGAAATACCGATTTCGCTCCGGGCAGCTACGGCCGGTCGTCAGCACCCTTCTTACCCATGCCAAGGCCTTGTCATTGGCCGATGACGTGACCTACTACCTGCAGTCTGTTTTAAGGCTACTACAGCTTGGCTCCTCGGTTCGTACTCTCGACGCCTCGCTCCGCGAGTTCCTGGTCCGAAGGAATGAACGCGCGCTTAAAACTGTCGTCGCAATCGTCAACTCGCTGTTTATGCTGGACCATAAGGCTGATGATTCCCGCTCGTCGGAAAACTGGAAACGCTATACCAAGGAGGATCTGGCCGAAGCGGGCTCTTACATCATCCATTGCTTCGACGCGGAAATCGGATTGCGCGACGAGCATTTCAATTTCATGGATGAGCCGGGATTAATAGCGGGCCTCTATCACAAGCTCCTGGTAAAGGCTTGCAAAATCCGTGCGTTTCTTGAGGCTGAGATTTTCGTCGACGCCTTTGATTACCGATGCACCTTGCGCGGAGATGTGGTTCGTGTGGAGCCGCCGTATCCTGAACTCGAAATGAGCATCAGGCTCGGCTTTATCCAAAATGAGCAGGTGTCTTGGAGGCAAAGGATAGCAAGGATCATCGCCGTTAACCAAGGGCAACTGTCCCTGTATAAAGCGGCTGATCTCTTCTATGACAAGTATTGTGATCGCATTGTGCAGCTCCTCGAAGAGCCTATTAGAAGATATGTCTTTTGCTATCCCGATATACCGCCTTTTCGGGCGTTCTTCAACGATGACAGCCTCCTCGTGGAGGAGCAGCTATATTTGAAGGAGGTGTTTGAATCTGAATTAGTCACTCTGGAAGAGCTCAAGGGCTTCGAGATCCGAAGGGGCATCACCGTTTTGGATTTACTCAAGATCTATCGGCTGTTCGGATTTGTGAGTCAGGTGGCCAAGAGGCACCTCGTTAGCGTATTGGAAAAGGAGCCTGTTCTCGCATATCGCTCGCTCGTACCGGTGTTCCGCATCAGTCAGCTAGAGCAGATGCTTGGATGGTGTTTGACAAAAGAGGCGGTCAGTGCTGCCATCGAAATGCTGTCGTGGACATCACGCGCAAGTGAGATCGTAGATCTTCAATACCGCCCGATTTTGAGGGCGCAAGAGCATTGCCTCACGCCGCTGAACACGACCGGTGCCATTAACTGGTACCGCAACCTGGCTTACACGCAACGCAAGCGCGTAATGGATTCGGCGGAAGAGGAGGCGGCGTCGCGAGCCGTTGCGGCGACGCTATCTGGCGTGTCCCCTCACGTACGCAAAGGATTTCAGACGACCTTGAACGGTAGGAAGATTGAAATCGATGTGCTTGCACGCTTTGGCGATTATCTCTTTGTGTTCGAGTGCAAACATTCGCTGTTACCGTGCAGTACGCACGAATTGCGGACTTCCTATGACCAGATAAGAAAGGCCGCGTCACAGCTGACCACGGTAAAGGAGCTGCTGGCCCAGAAGGAAGTTGAGGCAGAGTTGTACCGCCGCCTCGGCTGGGCTCTAACTCCTGCGTCTGAGATCATCACTTGCATCGTGTCGTGCAACGGCATGTTCCCGGGCTTAGCCATTGGAGGTCATCCTGTTCGCCGCTGGGCAGAGCTTCAGAACGTAATTGAGTCCGGTGTGATCAGCGTGGGGTCTGTTCGTTTTACCCGGCGTGACGGTGGAATCGGTAATGAGGCGGATAGCATTGAGGCCGATGACGCGGTCAAGGGTAGCCTATGGAATGGCCCCGAACTCACACCGGACGTCTTGCAAAAATATATAATGGAAGGCTTGCTTCGAGACGCGTTGTTCAGCGCCATGGTCAAGGTTGAGCACGCGTACCAGTTAGATAAATGGACCCTGGTCTTCTCCAGCTTCGGGCTGGATGCGGATGCTGTACAGAAAAACGTCGAGGAACTCGTTTCCAGAGGCCAATCGCCTGGCATTAGCTAACGGGGAGAACGCCTAGTCCGTTGTAGCAGAGGGTGCGTGGCCGCTGTTGTTGAATGACCGTAAAGGGGCCCAAGAAAAGCCGTTCCGAATGCGAAGGTGAGTGACCGAGAAGGGGTCGCAAGCTGTCGATGCCTGGCACGATCGCTCAATGGGCCTCGTGGGTCGAGAGTTACGCCCGCCCTCTGCCTGAGATATGGTGAGCAGGCGCGGCACAGCGAGGGCGGGTGATGACTTCATACGGCGAGATCCGATCGCCAGGTCTGGGGTTACGCCAGCGCCGGTTTGAGCCGCTCCGGCGTCAGTGGGGCGCGGCGCAGGCGCACGCCGGTCGCGTCGAAGACGGCGTTGGCGATGGCCGCGGCGACCGGGCGGATCGAGCTTTCGCCGGCACCGGCGGGCGGGAGCTCGGGGCGGTTGATCAGCACGATGTCGATTTCTTCGGGCGCCTCGCTGATGTCGAGGATCGGGTAGGATGCCCAGTCCACGCTGGTGACCTTGGCGCGGTCGAAGGCGACTTCCTCCGACAACGCGCGGCTGGTGCCTTGGACAACATTGCCTTCGATGCAACGGCGGAGCCCGTCGGGGTTGATGATCAGCCCGCAATCGTGCGCCACAGTGAATTTGCGCGCCCACACCTTGCCGGTATGGCGGTCGATCTCGACCTCGGCGATGATCGCGACCACAGCTCCCGAGCGCTGGGCGTAGGCGATGCCGCGCCCGGTCAGGGTATCGCCATTGCGGTCGGGCCGTGGCGAGGCGCGCGGCTCCCATCCGGCATGCTCGGCCGCCGCCTTGACGACGGCGATGTCGCGCGGCGCCTTCAGATAGCGCAGGCGGAAGGCGACCGGGTCGGCGCCCACCGCGGCGGCGATCTCGTCGATGAAGGATTCGCTGGCGAACTGGATCTGCGGGCCGACGGGATCGCGCAGGTGTGCTGTGCGCAATGGCGAGGCGCGGTCGAGCAAGGGGGCGATCGTCTCCCAGGCCAGCCGCTTGTTGGCGAATCCGTAGCGATTCGGCCGGCACGCCAAAGCCCTGCAGCGGCTTCAGCGGCAGGCCCATCAGCTGGCCGGCGAGGCTGTAGGCGGGGTCGCTCTCGTTGGTGTCGATGTCGATGCGCGAGAAGCCCTTGCTCTCGAAGGCGTAGCCGATCACCGCACCGTCCTGGTCGAGGGCCGCGCGGGCGCGGTGGATCGAGGCCGGCCCCTTGGGGTCCCAGCCATGCCCCTCGTAGCGCATGCCCTGGACGCGCACCGGCCGGCCCACCGCCTTCGACAACAAGGCCGCGTCGATCCCGGCGTCGCCGGCGTCGTTGCGCCCGTAGGAGCCGGGGCCCGGGACCCAGATCCCGTGCACCTTGTCCTGCGGCAGCCCGAGCGCGCGGGCGACCCCATCGCGCGCGAAATGCGGCTTCTGCGAGCCGGTCCACAAGGTCGCCCCGTCCTCCCGCGCGTCGACGACGGCGCAGGCCGGGCCCATGCTGGCATGCGACTGGAACGGCCACTCGTATTCGGCCTCGATGATGCGAGTGGCACCGGCAAAGACAGGGTCGATTTCACCTTTCGCGACAGGCGCTTCGCGCTTGACGACGGGCGCTTGACGGATGTGTTGATAGAGTGCGGCATTTTCGGGAAAGGGTGGTGCTGCCTCGGACCAGGTGACCTTGAGCCGCTCGGCCGCCTGCACCGCGTCCCATTCGCGCTCGGCGACGATGCCGAGGAAGCCCTTGTCGCGCACGATCCGAACGCCGGGGATGTCGTGCACCGAGCCCTGGTCGACCGCGACCGGCACCGCACCGGCGACCGGCGGGCGGATCATGCGGCCGTGCAGCATCCCCGGCACCTTGATGTCGGTCACGTAGTCGAGGGTGCCAAAGACCTTGGCCGGGACGTCGAAACGCGGCGGCGAGGTGCCGACGATCTTGTAGGCGCCGGGCGGCTTGGGCTTGGCCTGCCCTTCGGCGACAAGGTCGTTGCCGAGCTTGCCGTTCCACTTCATCGGCAGGTCGAAATAGCGGTCGCCGATCAGCTCGCCATAGCCGAGTTTGCGCGCCGGATCGCTCGACACGGCGACGACGCCGTCGATGACTTCGAGCCGATCGGCCGGCACGCCGAGCCGCGCCGAGGCCAACTCGAGGAGCACGCGGCGCGCCTCGGCCGCGGCATTGCGCAAGGCGATGCCGCCCTTCTGCACCCCGGTGCTGCCGCTCGCACCACCCTGGTTGACGGTCCATTGGGTGTCGCCCATCACGACGCCGACCCGCGCCAACGGCACGTCGAGCTCCTCGGCGACGATCTGGGCGATCGCGACATCGACCCCCTGGCCCATGTCCATCTTGCCGAAATAGGCGACGACAGTGCCGTCGGACTTGATCGCCAGCCAGCTGTCGAGCTGGTCGGGGGCAAGCGCCGGCTTGACCGCGCCGCCGGTTTCAGCCGTGGCGAACCCGCCGGGTAGGCCGAGCGAGACGACGAGGGCGCCGGTGCCCTTGAAGAGGCTGCGGCGGTCGACGGTAAATTGGGTCATGATCGCCTCCTTTAGCCAGCGATCGAAAAGGTAGAACGCGGCCACGAGATTTCTCCCTCTCCGCCCCTCGGGGCGGAGAGGGTCGGGGTGAGGTGGGGGAAACTCCCCGTTCCGGAGACCGGCGCCACCACCTCACCCTCCCATCGCTAGCGCGATGGGCCCCTCCCTCTCCCCCGCAAGCGGGCGGAGAGGGGCAAAGGGCCGACGATAAGGGAGGGTACCGGCTGAAGACGTGCGCATGCTCTAGCGGTTTCGCGGGGGTGACGCGTACCGGACCCGTACATTCATGCCGCCTGGGCCGCGCGCCGGACGGCGCGCAGGATCGCCATATGCGTGCCGCAGCGGCATTTGAGGCCGGAGAGCCCATCGCGGATCTGCTGCTCGGAGGGGTGCGGGTTCTCACGCAAGAGTGCGGCCGCGGTCATGATCCAGCCGTTCAAGCAATAGCCGCATTGCGGCACCTGCTCGGCGATGAAGGCGGTCTGCAGCGGGTGCGGCCTCTCTTGTGTGCCGAGCCCGGCCAAGGTCGTGAGCTTGGTCCCCGCCGCGGCCGACACCGGCACCGAGCAGGATCGGGTCGGCGCGCCGTCGAGGTGGACCGTGCAGGCGCCGCATTGCGCGAGCCCGCAGCCGAAATGCGGGTTGCTGAGCCCCAGCTCGTTGCGCAGCACGTAGAGGAGAGGCGCGTCGGATGCGACCTCGACGGTCCGCGTCTCTCCGTTCAGCTCGAAGACGATGCGCTCGGCCATTTTCGTACCCCTTCCGGAGACGTCGGGAAGAGGTTAACACAGGGCCGAACGCGGCTCACGAATTGTCATTCACAACGTCAAACCCTCCCTGCCAAGCCGTCAAGGAAGCGTCGGGTTTGTAATATAACTGTTTGATCTAAAATGGAATATTATGTTGGAGAGCGATATTTGCGGAGATTCTTCCCTGAGCTTAGGGAATTTGGCACATGAATGGGCTGGTGGCGAGGTTGCTCGGATTGCTGCTCGGCGCTTGCTGGGCGCTCCTTCCGGGTATCGTCACCGCGGCGCTGGCAGAGGGCAGGATCGTCGTCGCCTCGAAGATCGACACCGAGGGGGCATTGCTTGGCAATATGATCCGGACCCTGCTCGAAGCTAATGGCCTTGCAGTCGAGAACAAGCTGCAGCTCGGCCCGACAAACATCGTGCGCGCCGCGCTTCTGACCGGACAGATCGACATCTATCCCGAATACACCGGGAACGGCGCGTTGTTCTTCCATATGGAGAGCGATCCCGTGTGGAAGAATTGGGCGCGCGGCGCGGCCGAGGTCGCGAGGCTCGACCATACCCGGAACCATCTGATATGGCTCGCTCCGGCGTCGGCCAACAACACCTGGGTCATCGCCCTGCGTCGGGACCTCGCCGCGCGCGACCACGTCAAGACGATGACTGATTTTGCCGGCTATCTGGCAGGCGGCGGACGCATCAAGCTCGCCGCCTCCTCGGAGTTTGTCGAAAGCCCGTCTGCTTTGCCGGCTTTCGAGGCGACCTACGGTTTCCGTCTCTCCGCCAACCAGTTGCTGACCTTGTCGGGCGGCAATACGTCGGCCACGTTGCGCGCCGCCGCTGAGTCGATGTCCGGGGTCAACGCTGCCATGGCCTACGGCACCGACGGGGCGCTTTCCGCACTTGGCCTCGTCGCGCTCGTTGACGACAAGGGCGCGCAGGTTGTCTACGCTCCGGCGCCGGTGGTGCGCGAGGCAGTGCTGCAACAGCACCCGGAGATCCCGAAACTGCTGGGTCCGGTGTTCGCCAGTCTGACGCTCGAGACATTGCAGAAACTCAACGCCGACATCGCCGTCGAGGGCGAAGATGCAGCTGCTGTCGCGGCCGCTTATCTGAAGGCAAAGCGTTTCTTGCCGTGACCGAGATTCGGAACCAGGTGCTGTTGACCCTGGTAATCGCTGCCACCGCAGTTGTTGCCGTGTCCGGGTTCGTCGGCTACGCGCCGAACCGTTTGGTCTCCGGCAAGCCGATCGCGCTCTGGGAGGCCGCCGACGGGTTCCCGACCGCCGCTATCGCGATCGTCGGCGCAATGCTGCTGGCCGCATGCTTCGCCACCCCGAGCAAGGCCCTCTATTATGCTCAGGCGGCGCTGGCGGCTGCCTTGCTGCTGCTCGTGCTGGCCGCCGCCGGGCGAGCGGCGAGCACCCTGGTACTCGGCGCCAAACCCGCCGTCCGCATCTCGCTCGGCACCGCATTCTGGACCCTTGCCGCCTGCGCCGTGCTCGCCATTGTCGACGCGCTGCAGCGCCTCGGCGCCGGAACCGTGGTGCGGCTAATGGCGGCTGGCGCTATCGTCGCCGCCGTCACCGTGATGGCTGCCGCCGGCACTTTTGACGCGTTGTCGATCGCGCGCGAATATGCGAGCCGTCGAGTGCTTTTTGCTGACGCGCTGTCACGCCATGTGGCCCTCGTCGCGGGCTCGGTCGGGTTGGCTGTCGTGATCGGGTTCCCACTCGGGGTCGCGGCCGCGCGGTCGCCGCGAGTACAAGGTCCGTTATTCGCCGTCCTCAACCTGCTGCAGACCATCCCCTCGATCGCCCTCTTCGGCCTGCTGATCGTCCCGCTCTCGGCATTGGCCGCAGCGGTACCGCCGCTTGCCGCCATCGGCGCCGGCGGCATCGGCGTGGCACCGGCGGTCGTGGCGTTGGTGCTCTACGCCCTGCTTCCGGTCGTGCGCAATACCGCGGTCGGACTAGCCGGCGTCGACCACTCGATCATCGAGGCCGGGCGCGGGATGGGTCTGACATCGCGGCAGATATTCCGGCAGGTGGAGCTGCCGTTGGCTCTCCCGGTCTTGCTCGCCGGGCTGCGCATCGTGACCGTGCAGGCGATCGGGCTTGCGGTCGTCGCCGCGCTGATCGGCGCCGGAGGGCTCGGCACCTTTGTCTTCGAGGGGCTCGGCCAATACGCGGTCGATCTCGTTCTGCTGGGCGCCTTGCCGGCGATCTTGCTGGCGCTGGCCGCCGATTTTATTCTGCAGACGCTCTCCGCCGTGCTGCGCCGCAATCCCACGCAATGATCGAAATCGACGAGGTCACCAAATCCTACGGCGGCCGCCCGGTGGTCGACCGATTGTCGCTGTCCGTGGGCCGAGGCGCGTTTTGCGTTCTGCTCGGCTCCTCGGGCTGCGGCAAATCGACGACGCTCAGAATGATCAATCGGCTGATTCCGATCGATTCCGGAGTGATCCGGGTCGGCGGTGAGAACGTGACGCAGGTCCCGGCCGAGGCACTGCGGCGCCGCATTGGCTACGCCATTCAGTCGATTGGGCTCTTTCCGCATTGGACCGTCGAGGACAACATCGCCACTGTGCCGCGGCTCCTGAATTGGCCGCGGGCCCGGCTGCGCGACCGTGTCACCGAGCTGCTCGAAATGCTACGCCTCGATCCTACCATTTATCGCAGCAAGTACCCGCATCAGTTGTCCGGCGGCGAACAGCAGCGCGTCGGCGTCGCCCGCGCCCTCGCCGCCGATCCGGAACTGCTGCTGATGGACGAACCATTCGCTGCTGTCGACCCGATTACGCGCGATGCCCTGCAAGCCGAGCTAGCCCGCATTCACCGGTCGACCGGGAAGACAATCGTTTTCGTGACCCACGACATCGAGGAGGCGTTGCGCTTGGCGACCGTGATCGCGATCATGGATAGCGGCCACATCGGTCAACGCGGAGCGCCGATCGAGATCCTCGAGCAGCCAGCCAACGACTTCGTGCGCGACTTTGTCGGCCGGAAGGGTCTCGGGCTCAAGCTGTTGTCGGTGCGCAAGGTCGCCGATCGCCTGCGCCGCGGCGAGCTTGCCGAGGGCGAGCCCCTTTCGCTCGACGCCTCGCTTAGCGAGGCGCTTTCGGCCATGACTGCGCGCCGTGCCGACCGGCTGCCGGTCTGCGATGACAAAGGGCGTCATCTCGGGATCATCGCGCTCGCCGATCTCGTGCGATGATGCCCGGCAGGCGGTTTCTCGGCAGTCCCGTCCTATGGGTCGGGCTATTTTTCGCTGCGCTGATGCTGCGCATGGATGCGTTGCAGCCGTTGCTGCAACAGGCGTTTCCCGGCGTCCAGCCTGTCGTCTACAACCGCGACACTTTTCTCGCGCTATTTCTCTCGCAGCTCAGTCTCGTCGCAGCCGCCAGCGGTGCCGCTAGCCTCGTTGGCATCGCCCTCGCCATCTTTGCTACGCGACCGGCCGGGCGCGACTTCCGCGCGATGGTCAACGCGCTTGCAACTATAGGCCAAACATTTCCCCCGGCTGCGGTGCTGGCAATCACGGTGCCGATGGTTGGTTTCGGAGCGCTGCCGACCATTATTGCGTTGTTCCTCTATGGCCTGTTGCCAATCGTCGAAAACGCCATCGCTGGGCTGGAGGGGGTGGCGAGCGGGGTGCGAGAAGCCGCCGAAGGCATGGGGTTATCGGCTTGGCAGCGGCTGCGAGACGTCGAATTGCCGCTCGCCGCCCCCGTGATCCTGGCCGGGGTTCGGGTCTCGGTTACGATTGCCATCGGCACAGCCACGATCGGCTCGACCGTTGGCGCATTGACGCTCGGCACGCCGATTTTCGACGGGCTCGTCGCCAACAAGATTCCCTTCGTCCTCGAAGGTGCGGTCCTCGTCGCGCTGTTTGCGATTCTCACCGATTTGCTGTTCGAGCGCCTCGATCGAAGGTTACAGGCCGCAGCACCCTGACCTCAGCGGATCACATCGACCAGGATGCCGAAGATGAATATCGTGACGCCGCCCCACAACAGGAGGGCGAGGATCGTGTGTGCCCGTCCCGACTCGGGCAAGAGCCGAGAAACATAGGCCGACCGAAGCATACGCATGGCGCCGCTCCTTAAGCTAAACGAGGCAGGCTAGCTTCAGCTTGCCCCGGTGTCGAACGAAATTGTTAACCTGTAGTTCCGGGCGGAGAGGAAAGGAATGAAGACGCTGCTGGTTCTCGTGCTGGCGCTTTGCGCCGCCGTCGGCGCACGCGCCGAGACCCAGACCTTTCTGACATACGATTTTGAGTTCGAAGACGGATCGGTGCTGCCCGAATTGCGGGTTGCTTACGAAACCCAAGGCAAACTCGACGCCGGCCGCGACAACGCCATTCTGCTGCTGCACGGGGCAAGCGGCGGTCTGCACGACTTCGATTCCGCGATCGGGCCTGGCAAAACTTTTGACACCAACAAATATTTCGTGATTACGGTCGATGCCATCGGCGGCGGCGGGTCGTCTTCCCCGAAGGACGGATTGGGGCAGGATTTCCCGCGTTATTCGATCCGCGACATGATGGCAGCACAACACGCTCTAGTTAGTCGCGGGCTCGAACTTGCGACCCTGCGGGCGATCGGCGGCAGCGGGATGGGTTCCTTCGCCAGCCTCGAGTGGGGCATCCACCACACCGAGATGGTCCGCAGCCTGATCCTCCTGGTCCCGAGCCCCAACGCAGGGCCGAATTTTCGGCTGGTCATCGATCTGATGACCGCCGCCATCGCACTCGATCCCGAATGGGAGGGCGGCCGGTACACCCACAATCCGGCCGAAGGGTTGCGCCTCGCGGCCATGGTCCATTATCCCTGGACTGTGTCCGACGGTTATCTCGATAGATTGTTGCCGTCGCAGCTCGCGAGAGAACTCGAGGAGAGCGCGCGTTCTTATAGCCGCTGGGATGCGAATTCGCTGGTCCTGCGCTACGCCGCGAGCCGCGCGCACGACATATCCGCGCCCTTCGCCGGCGACATGACGGTTGCGTTGTCGCAAGTTGCAGCCCCGGCTCTGATCCTGCCGAGCGTGAGTGACCGGCTGCTTGGGCTCAATGGCGCCCGCCGCATCCGCGACGGCTTGAAGCGCGTGACTTACGCCGAGATTCCAACCGATCTTGGCCATCGCGCCGGCCGCGCTGCCTTGGAGACACCGGAAGGCGACTTTATTGACCGCCAGATCCGCGCTTTCCTGGCCAAGGTCGAATAGCTCATACCGCGCGGCGTGCCGCCTTGATCCAGCTTTTACCGAGTTGCGTCAATATCGGCTGAGACGCCTCCGCCGCTAACCTCATACCAAGCTCGGACAGCTTGGCCGACCCGCCGACCAGCGCGTCGAAGCTGTTGCGCGTAAACCCGGCATTGATTTCGATCGCATCGGAAAGCGTCTTGACTCCGAGCATATCGGTTGCCGTCCGCGTGGCGGCGTCGATCCCGGAAATCGCCAGCCCCGTCACCTCGGCGCTCATCGCTTCCAGACCCCGCGCCACGGCGCTCTGGGATTGGACAAATGCGGCAAAGACTTCTCGACCGAAATCGGCGACTTCCTCGACTGACGCGTTCTCCGCGGCCGCGACCGGCATGTCGGCGGCCGACGGAGCAGCCACGGCCACGACCGGTGCCACAACCTCCTCCGGAGCTTCGGCCGGGACGAACTCTTCCGCCAGGCCTTCCACCGGCTTTTCCACGCCCCGCAAGGTTTCGGTCCGCTGCACAGTCTCCGCCGGGATTTTGGCCGGCGCGACCGCGCGTAAGGCGCGCCTTCCCTTCGATTCCATTATTCAGATCTCCGCTTGCGTCGAGCCGGCCTATTGCGCCGCACAATGCTAAAATAAGCTACGATAATACGAATCACAAGTGAGTTTGTGCGATGCACAAGAGAGATCAGAGCTGGGTGACGCGCAACAAGGTGTTGTTGGCGCTGGTGACCTGGACGCGCGTCCCGGCCGGAAGATCGGGTCCTTCGACGAGCCACATCGTGTCGTCGACCCTGAGCCGCCCGCGGCCGTCGACGATCGGGCGTTCCAGTGTGAATGTCCGGCCGATGTAGCCCTCCGCTCGGCGATTGAGACGAACCTCGCTCGATCGCGCACGAATGCGGGTGGAAACCACCCGGCCAATCGCGACGCTGGCGATCGCAAGCCCTGCAAAGATCAGCGCCTGGTGCTCCCACGCCAGATCGGGAGCGAGCCAGGCGATCGCGGCCGTGCCGAGCGCGGCGACAGCAAACCAGATGCAGACCATCGCCGGCACGGCGACCTCGATGACCGCAAGCACCGCCGCCACAACGAGCCAATTCCAAAATACGATCACCCGTCGGCTCCCGTACCGCTGAAGGTTCTTGCCTCAACCGTTGGCTGAGCCGGTTGACGGTCCGGTTACTGCGGAGTTTGGCGCGGCGCGCAAGGTGGCGAAGCTCTCACGCGCGACTTCGGCTATTCCCGCGAGCGAGCCGATCATTGCTGTGCTCTCGAGCGGCATAAGGATGACCTTCTGGTTCGGAGCCCCGGCTAGCTTGCCGATGGCATCGATGTAACGTTGCGCGACGAAGTAGTTGATCGCCTGGATATTGCCGCGACCAATCGCGTCGGAGACGAAGGTCGTCGCCTTGGCCTCCGCTTCGGCCTGTCGTTCGCGCGCCTCGGCCTCGCGAAAGGCGGCTTCGCGTAGGCCCTCGGCGGCGAGGATAACCGCAGCCTTCTCGCCCTCGGCCTTCAGCACCGCCGCCTGCTTGAACCCGTCGGCCTCGAGCACGTTGGCGCGCCTTTCGCGTTCGGCCTTCATCTGCCGCGCCATTGCCGTCACCAGTTCCGGCGGTGGTGCTATGTCCTTGATCTCGACCCGTTGCACTTTGACTCCCCAGGCGGTCGTAGCGGCGTCGACGACAGCGAGCAGCTGAGTGTTGATACGATCGCGCTCGGACAGCAGCTCGTCTAAGGTCATCGAGCCCATCACGGTGCGAATATTGGTCATCACGAGGTTCAATATCGCGACCTGCAGATTGCCGACTTCGTAGGCTGCCTTGGCTGCGTCGAGCACTTGGTAGAAGACGACGGCATCGACAGTCACAACGGCATTATCGCGCGTGATGACGCTCTGTTGAGGGACTTCGAGGACAGTCTCCATCATGTTCAGCCGCGCCCCGATCCGATCGACGATCGGGACGATGAGACCCAAGCCCGGTTCGAGCGTGCGGACGTAACGGCCGAAGCGCTCGACGGTCCATTCATATCCTTGCGGCACCGACTTGACGGAGAGGCCGACAAAGATCACCGCAAACACGACGATCAGGAGAACGAATACGGCAAACGGGCTGAGCATGGCGCTGTTCCAACAGTCGCTTCGATGAGCGGAAGATACGCAACAACTCAGTCTAACACCCTGAACATAGGTGCCTAAATCGAAACCCAGCACGATAAATCGGCGTTATTTCTATCTCCGCCGCTCAAACCGTGGACAAAGATGAAGCTTTTTTCTAATTTGCTGAGCGATGACTGCAGGATATGGGGAGTCGTGCGGTCGACGGGGTCATTGGGGGGGTCCAGTGAAAGTCTTGAAGCATCGGGCGAGCGGCGCGCTAGGGGAAGCCGTTGCTCACGTCTCGCCACTGTTCTTGCGCAGTTGCGCAAGCGTGCTGGCCATTCTGTTGTTTCTTGCTGCGAGCCAGGCTGAAGCGCGTCAGCAACGTTCTCACGGCCACGCCCGCGGCGCAGTGGCCGGGCCTAGCTTCGCCCAAGTCAACGGGTCGATCGTGATCGATGTCGAAACCGGAGGCGTTCTGAGTGCGACGAACGCCGATGCAATCACCTATCCCGCTTCGCTCGCCAAAATGATGACGCTCTATCTGGTCTTCGACGCGCTGAATGCCGGTAGGCTTCGGCTCGACCAGTATCTCCCGGTCTCCTCCGAGGCGGCAAGCCGCTCGCCGACAAAACTGGGCCTTCGACCGGGCGAGTCGATCACAGTGCAAGAGCTCATTCTAGGACTCGTCACCCGGTCGGCGAACGATGCCGCCACCGTATTGGCTGAGGGATTGGCCGGCAGCGAGCCAGCCTTCGCCGAGCAGATGACCCGCCTCGCCCGCAAGCTGGGGATGACCAGCACAATTTACCGCAATGCTTCCGGATTGCCGAATCCCGATCAGCATACGACGGCCCGTGACCAGGCGCAGCTGGCTCTCGCTCTCTATCGCGACTTCCCTCGGGAGTATCGCTACTTTGCAACGCGGGAGTTCTACTTCCGGGGAAAGGCCATCCATAACCACAATCACTTGCTCGACTGGTATGACGGTGCTGACGGGATCAAAACCGGGTATATCGGCGCCTCGGGCTACAATCTGGCGGCTTCCGCGGTGCGCAGCGGGCGACGGCTGATCGGCGTGGTCATGGGTGGCCCGTCGGCCGGCTCGCGTGATCGCGAAATGGCTGGGTTGTTGGACCGCGGCTTCATAGAGGTCGGCGCCGGCACGATCGCGGTTGCCCGCCGGGAACCATCGGCAGCACCGCCGCCAATCGTCGCGGAGGCGGAGCAACCCCAGCCCGCGCCGGCGCGGGAGAAATCCGGTGCGTGGAGCCGAGCGGCATCGCGCGTCGCAGCCCGGCTGGCACCAATCGCCAAGGCCGAAGCCGCCACCGTCAGACACGAACTGCGGGCGGCACCCGCCGACGAGCACTGGAGCATCCAGGTTGGCGCGTTTCGCGGAAAAGACGCTGCCGCGAAGGCAGTGCGAGCTGTCGCTCGTCTACCTGTGACAAAGGGTAAGCCGGTGCAGATCATGGCGCCGGCTAAGTCCGATAAGGACGGGCTCTATCGCGCTCGCCTCCTGAACTTCACCTCACAGGAAGCCTGGGACGCCTGTGTCGCGCTCCATAAGAAAAGGCTTCAGTGCTCCGTCGTGAGGCCGGCAGGAGTAAAGGTCGCCAATCGGTAGTCCGAATTTCAGCGGTCGAGGCTCAAGTATCAGGGAGCACCACGCCGGTTGCGCCGAGTTCGGCCGCAAGTTCCTTTTTGAGCCGAGCAAGGCCGCTCTCGGTCGCCGATTCCGCGCGGGCGACGAGAACCGCCTGCGTGTTCGACGCGCGAAGCAGCCACCACCCGTCCGCGGTGCGCACGCGGACGCCGTCGATATCGGTCATATCGGCCCCCGCCCTGCGCATCCGGTTTTGCACTTCGCGCACGACCGCGAATTTCCGAGTCTCGTCGCACGGAAAACGCAACTCGGGCGTATTGAACACAATGGGCAACTGATCTCTCAGCGTGGCTAGGCTCTCTCCTGAGCGGCTGAGAATGGCGAGCAGCCGCACCGCGACGTAAACGGCGTCGTCGAAGCCGTAATAGCCGTCGGCATAGAAGATGTGCCCACTCATCTCGCCGGCGAGCGGCGCCCCGATCTCGGCCAGCTTGGCCTTGATTAGAGAGTGCCCGGTTGCCGCCATCACCGGACGCCCGTTCATGCGGGCGATCTCGTCGAACAGCACTTGGCTGGCCTTGACGTCGGCGATGATCGGTGCCCCGGGATGGCGGGCCAGCACGTCGCGCGCCAGCACGACCATCAGCTGATCGCCCCACAGGATACGCCCGCGCCCGTCGACGACCCCGATCCGATCGCCGTCGCCATCAAAGGCGATCCCGAGGTCGCAACGCTCGTCGGCGACCGTCTGTTGCAGTTGGGCGAGGTTCTCGGGGATTGTCGGATCGGGATGATGGGCCGGGAAGGTGCCGTCGATCACCTCGTTCAACAGCACATGTCGGCCAGGCAAGCGGGCGGTCAACTCACTGACGATCTCACCGGTAGCGCCGTTCCCGGCATCCCACGCAACGGTAAGCGGACGGGTGCCCTGATAATCGCGCGCCAGCCGCGCAACGTAGTCATCGCGGATCGGATGCTCGGCGACCCCACCTCGAACGTGACGCGGATCCCCGAGCCCGAGCGCGATCGCACCCAGCTTCTGGATCTCCGCTCCATAAAACGGATTGCCGCGCAGCACCAACTTGAAACCATTGTAGTCGGGCGGATTGTGGGATCCGGTCACCATTATCCCGCCATCGACGCCGAGCGTCGCCGTCGCATAATAGAGCATCGGCGTCGGCCCGAGACCAACGCGTACGACATCGGCGCCCTCAGTGACGAGGCCGTCGATCAGGGCGGCTTCGAGCTCGGGCGAGGTCAGCCGGCCATCGTAGCCAATGGCGATGCGGCTGCCCCCGCTCTCGCCTGAAATCAACGCGAAGGCCCTGCCGATCGCGTGTGCGTCGGCGGCCGACAAGGTCTCGCCGACGACTCCGCGGATGTCATATTCGCGCAGGATCGTCGGGTCGAAGCGATGCGACATCGGGTGCGCGGTCATAGGTAAGAGGCCAAGATTCGGCGCAATCCCGGCCCGAGATCGGGATGTTCGAGCCCGAGCGCCACCGTAGCCTCGAGAAAGCCGAGCTTGTCGCCGCAATCAAAGCGCTTGCCGTCGAAGCGCAGCCCGTGAAAGGCTTGGCCGTCCTCGATCAGTCTGGCGAGCGCATCGGTCAGCTGGATCTCCCCGCCGCTGCCAGGCTCAGCACGGGCGAGGTGACCAAAGACCTCAGGCTGGATGATGTAGCGGCCGACGATCGTCAACGTCGACGGCGCCGTTGCAGGCTCAGGCTTCTCGACCACGCCCCGCGCCTCTGCCAGCCGCCCGTCGTCGCTAACGACGTCGAGCACCCCGTAGCGCTGCGTATCGGCCCGCGGCACCTCGATGATAGCGACGAGGTTGCCGCCGGTTTCGTCATAGGCCTCGACCATCTGAGCGAGGCACGGCACCTCACAGACCATCAGATCGTCGGCGAGCAGCACGGCAAAGGGCTCGTCGCCGACGAGCTCGCGCGCGCACCAGACCGCGTGGCCGAGCCCAAGCGGGGTCTGCTGTCGCGTATAGGCGATCTGACCGGGCTCGGGCAGCCGCGCTTCGAGTTCCTCGAGCACGTCTTCCTTGCCGCGCTCGCGCAATGTCGCCTCGAGCTCGAAGGCGCGGTCGAAATGATCATCGATGGCACTCTTGCCCCGGCTCGTGACAAAGAAGAATTGCTCGATCCCCGCTGCCTTGGCCTCCTCGAGGGCGTAATGAATGAGCGGCTTGTCAACGACCGGTAGCATCTCCTTCGGCATGGCCTTGGTCGCCGGCAGGAAACGGGTTCCCAATCCTGCGACCGGAAAAACAGCTTTGCGAATTGGCCTGCGCATTAAATCCTCTATTCTCGCGGCAGGAAACCTTCTGCCATAGCGACCCGCCCACCCGCAAGCACGCGAGCCCGCAGGTTATGGGCTTCTCTCCTAAGATCTGGATACTAACGCCTGGGGCGCGCCTCGCGTCCCCGCACCGACAGTTTTGCTTTTGAGCACGCGCCGCGGCACGGTAATCTCGGATCAACCGCACAACGCGACCACGGAGAAGAGCGATGAACGACATTGCGCCGACACGGTTCAAGTGGGTGGGGACGCGACCGATCCGTCCGGACGGGGTGCCGAAGGTAACGGGGCGCGCGATGTACGGCGCCGATTTCGCCACCGCCGGCACGCTCTACGGGAAAGTCATCCGCTCGCCGCATGCGCATGCCCGGATCCGCTCGATCGACACCTCGAAGGCCGAGGCCCTGCCCGGCGTCAAAGCGGTCGTGACCCGCGATGATTTCCCGGACCATAAGTTCGAGTATCAGGGTCCAGAGCGGGTCCAGCAGAATTTCTGGCACATGACGCGCAACGTCATGGCGCGCGAGAAGGCGCTCTATGAGGGCCACGCCGTCGCGGCCGTCGCGGCAATCAGCAAAGCGGTTGCCGAGGAAGCCGCCTCGTTGATCGCGATCGATTACGAGGTCTTGCCGCACGTCATCGATGTCGACGAGGCGATGAAGCCCGACGCGCCGCTGCTCTTCGAAGACCAGATCACCCGCGGCATCGAGCCGGCGCCGACCAAGCCCTCGAATGTCGCCAAGCGGGTCGAATTCAAGATCGGCGATCTCGCGGCGGGCTTCGCCGAAGCCGACGTTGTCGTCGAGAAAGAGTTCAAGACCGCTGCGGTCCACCAGGCCTATATCGAGCCGCATGCCTGCGTCGCCCGCTTCGATCACGACGGCCAGGCCGAGATCTGGGCTTCGAGCCAGGGGCATTTCGTGATCCGCGCATTGACCGCGAAGCTGCTCGAAATGCCGGTTGGCAATATTCGCGTGACCCCGGCGGAGATCGGCGGCGGCTTTGGCGGCAAAACCGTCGTCTATCTCGAGCCGGTCGCCACCTTGCTCGCCAAGAAAGCCGGGCAGCCCGTCAAGATCGTGATGAGCCGCGACGAGGTGTTCAAGGCCTCGGGACCGACCTCGGGCTCCTCGATGCGAGTCAAAATCGGCGTCAAGAAGGACGGCACGATCACCGCCGCCGAGGGCGAGTACAAATTCCAGGCCGGTGCCTTTCCCGGCTCGCCGGTGATGAACGCCTGCATGTGCGGGTTTGCCCCCTACAACGTTCCGAACGCGCTCGCGGTCGGCTACGACGTCGTCTGCAACCGGCCGAAATCCGCCGCCTACCGGGCACCGGGCTCGCCGATCTCGGCTTTTGCGGTCGAGAGCGTGCTCGACATTCTCGCCAAGAAGATCGGCATGGACCCGCTGCAATTGCGACTCAAAAACGCTGCACGGGCCGGCACACCGATGATATACGGGCCCAAGCTCGGCCATGGCGGCTATGTCGAGACCGTCGAGGCTTTGGTCAATCACCCGGCCTACAAGACGCCCTTGGGCCCCAACCAGGGGCGCGGGGTGGCCTCGGGCTACTGGTTCAACGGCGGCGGCGAATCGAGCGCCAGCGTGCAGGTCAACGAGGACGGCACCGTCATCATCGCCACGGGCAGCCCCGACATCGGCGGCTCGCGCGCCTCGATGGCCTTGATGGCGGCCGAGACCCTGGGCATCGACTACAACCAGATCCGCTCGATCGTCGCCGACACCTCCTCGGTCGGCTATACCCACGTGACCGGCGGCTCGCGCGTCACCTTCGCCACCGGCATGGCGGTCGTCGAAGCGAGCAAGAAGATCGTCGACGAACTCCGCACCCGGGCCGCGATGATCTGGGACGTCGATGTCGATGGGGTCGTGTGGGAGGACGGCCAGGCCAAGCCCGCGAGCAGCAACGTCGGCGATTTCCCGCCGCTCTCATTCAAGGAATTGGCTGCCAAGAAGGCGCTGACCGGCGGCCCGATCACCGCCGCCGCCTCGGTCAATGCCGGCGGCATGGCGCCAGGCTTCTCGACGCAGTTCTGCGATGTCGAGGTCGATCCCGAGACCGGCAAGGTGACGATCCTGCGCTTTGTCGCGGCACAGGATGTCGGCACCGCGATCCACCCCTCCTATGTCGAAGGGCAGATCCAGGGCGGGGTCGCGCAGGGCATCGGCTGGGCGCTCAACGAGGAGTACATCTACGACAAGCAGGGCCGGCTCGATAATGCCGGCTTCCTCGACTACCGCGTGCCGGTCGCTTCCGACATGCCGATGATCGAGCCCATCCTCGTCGAGGTGCCGAACCCGGCGCATCCCTACGGCGCCAAGGGTGTCGGCGAAGTCAACATCGTGCCGCCGATGGCCGCGATCGCCAACGCGATCGACAGCGCGATCCACCGCCGCCTGACCGAGTTGCCGATGTCGCCGCCCAAAATCCGCGCCGCCCTCGACCACGCCGGAGCGGACGATTAGGGAGCGATGACCTCCGTACCTGTATTCCCCGCGGCCGGGCTCGACCCGGCCACCCGCGTCCTTTGCTGCAGGCGCTCTGAAGGCGTAGACGCCCACGGATCGAGTCCATGGGCTGAAGGCCCACGCGACAAGCCCGGCCGAGGGGGCTGTCGCGAAAGGCCGGGGTTATGACCGCGCGGGTCGTCTTTACCGCCGGCTTCAGCCGCCGCTACACCGGCGGGGTGCGCGAATTCAGCGTTGAGGCTAGAAACCTGCGCGGCGTCATCAAGGAGATGGATAAGCTCTACCCGGGCTTGGGCCACCATCTCGAAGAAGAAACCACGGTCGCGATCGACGGCGCCATCCACGAGACCGCCTATTTCCAGCCGATCCGCCCCGGCTGCGAGATCTTTTTCATCCCCAAACTCGAAGGGGGTTAGGAGCCGTCTCGGTCGAAGGCGGAAGAGACGGTTCGTCTATCGCTTCAGCCGGCGAGGTAGACGAGGTAAAGGCAATATAGATGATGATGAAAGCGCTGAAGCTTTAGTGCGACTGTTGCCCATTTGTGTGCGGCGGGTGCGAGCGGATGTCATGCCGTCGCCAACCTGCGGCGCACAGCATACAAGTTCGCCAGCCCGATCAGCACCACCACCTGCGCGGTGTTCTTGGCCAGCCCGCGATAGCGCACCTTGGCCTAGCCGAACTGCCGCTTGAGGATGCGGAAGAGGTGCTCGACCCGCGCCCGGATGCCGGAATTCCGCCGGTTGCGTTTCTCCTGGCTGTCGGAGAGCGCCGCCCCGAGGCTGCCCCCGGCCTTCGCCGAGGCAGGCTCTTGGGCTTGGCCTTGTCCTGGATGCGCCAGACCATCCCCACGGCGCGAGCTCCGCGCTTATATTCGTCACTGGCGTAGCCCGCATCGCCGAACACCACCTGGTCGGCCTCGCGCAGCTCGTCAGCGGTCGCGCAATCTTTGGGTCGAGCACGTCGCGCAGCGCGTCGCCGAAGATGTTGACGCCGAATACGGTCACCATGATGGCGAGGCCCGGGAAGATCGCGATCCACGGCGCCGTCGACGCGAATTCCTCCGCACCGCCCTGCAACATTAGCCCCCAGGCCGGCACCGGCTCCTGCACGCCGAGCCCGAGATAGGACAGCCCGGCCTCGGCCAGGATCGCCTGACCGACAAACGTCGTCAGCATGATCAGAAACGGCGCCACCACGTTCGGCACCATGTGGCGCAGGATTATTCGCAGATGGCCGAAACCGCAGACGCGCGCGGCGTCGATATAAGGGATCTCGCGGATTGCCAGCGCATTCGAGCGCACGACGCGGGCGCAGCGGGGAATGAGCGGGATCGTGATCGCCGCGATTACGTTGTGGACGCCGGTACCGAAAATCGCCACCACCGCGAGCGCCATGATGATCAGCGGAAACGCCATCACCACATCGAGCACGCGTTGGACGTATAGGTCGAGACGCCCGCCGAAATAGGCGCTGGCGACACCCACAACGAGACCGCTGAAGCCGCCGAGCGCCGCGGTCGAGAGGCCGACGATCAGCGCGGTGCGGGCGCCGAAGATAATCCGCGAAAACATATCGCGCCCGAACTGGTCGGTGCCGAGCAGATGGGCCCAGCTCGGCGCCTCGGTCATCGCCGCGAAATCATTTTCGGTCGGAGGATAAGGCGCAATCCAGTCCGCCCCGATCCCAGCCACGGCAACCATCGCCACCAACAGCATGCCGAATGTGCCGAGCGGCTCATGGCGGACGAACCTCCACACCCTGTCAAAAAACGAGCCGCGGAGCGCCTCCACCTCGTCGAAGTCGCGGGCGAGAAAAGGGTCCGGCGCGGCAATCGTCATGGCGGCCTCTCAAGCAAAACGAATGCGCGGATCGAGCCACGCGTAGAACACATCGACAACCAGGTTGGTCAAGACAAAGATCGTCACGGTGAGCATGACCACCCCTTGCGTCAGGGTATAATCCTGATTTTGGACGGCCTGGACGAGCAGGCGGCCGACCCCGTTCAGGTTGAACACCTGCTCGGTGATGACGAGGCCGCCGATCAGAAAGGCGAACTCGATGCCGATCACTGTGACGACCGGCAACATCGCATTCTTCAGCGCGTGGCGATTGATGATGAGACGATGGACCAAGCCCTTGGCGCGCGCGGTGCGGATATAATCCTCACGCAGCACATCGAGCATGGCAGATCGGGTCATCCGCATCACCACCGCTGAGTAGCGATAGCCCACGGTCACCGCCGGCAAGAAGGCGATCGTCAAATTTTGCAGCGGATCCTTCCACAGCGGGACGTAATTGATCGGCGGCATCCACGGGTGGCCAAAAAACATCTGAGTGAGATCGAGAACGAGGAGCAGCGACATGATGCCGAGCCAGAACGACGGCGTCGCGATGCCCGCAATTGCAAAGCTCCGTACAAACAGATCGGTCCAGCTGTTTTGGCGCAATGCCGAGACGGTGCCGAGCGGGATGGCGATGATGACGGCAATCGTGGTGCCGAGTATCGCGATCTCGAGCGAAATCGGGAAACGCGCGGCGATCTCGGCGATGACCGGCTTTCCCGACCACATCGAGGTCCCGAGATCGAGCCGGGCAAAGCCCCAGACAAAATCGATGAATTGGATCAAAAACGGCCGGTCTATCCCTATCTCCGCATGGCAAGCGGCCAGCGCCTGCTCGGTGAAGCTGGTGCCGCCCGCACCGAGGCGAACCAGGCAAATGTCGCCGGGGATCAGGCGCATCAAGAAAAACACCAGCGCCGCCGCCCCGATCAGGGTCGGCACCACCAGCAAGACCCGTTTAATGATGTATCTGTACATACCGTCTTCTCGGAGCTCGTCCCGGCTACGGCGCCCTATAGCGGGGGCGCCGTAGCCGGGACCTCGGGTTCCCTTCTTAGCTTTCTATCCTGCGAGCTTCGGTTCCGCAGTGCACTCGCCGCAGTGCGGCGGCTCGAGCCAGATCGTCCCCAGATCCTGATTGGAATAGTGGCTGGGACCGATCTTCCAGCCACGGACGTAGGAGCGCAGCGGCACCAGCCGGTTCCACCAGAACGTCAGGATAAAATGCCCCTCCTCGTCGAGCACGCGCTTGTTGAACTGGAGCATCAGGGCGCGCTGCTTCGCAGGATCGGTCTCGTGCAGCATCTTCTCGTAGATGTCGGCTTCTTTCGGATCCTCGTAATAGCCGTAATTCGCCATGTTGAGCGAGTGCGGCAACCAGGGTTGGACATCGATCACCGGGTTGACGATGCCGTGGCAACTGCCGCCGGTCGAGACGCTGAAATCACCGCTGCGCAGCGCCGCGAACCAAGGGCCGGTCGGGACGACCTGCTGCGTCACATGCAACCCAATCTTGCTCCATTGATCGATCAGCCAAGTCCCAAGGTATTTGTAGGGCTGATCGACGTTGCGGTTGTTCATCTCGAAGGTCAGGCCTTCGGCGCCGGCCTCTTTGAGCAGCCGGCGTGCCTCAGCCCGCGACTTCTCGATATCCGGCCAGAAGCCGGCGATCTTCTCCAGCTCCTCCTTGCTCGGCGCCAGCGGCGAGCCCGGAAAGACGAGGCTGCCGACCGTGTTCATGAGGCTCACCTTGGAGAGGCCCTCTGCACTGCCCCAGCGGTCGATCGCCAGGATCAAGGCGCGTCGCACCCGCACGTCGTCGAACGGCTTCTTCTTGTGGTTGATCCAGGCCCCCAGAGTACAGTTCCAGTCGTGCTGCTGCACCACGATCTTGTCGCCTAGTTCCTCCTTCAACTGGTCCATCGCGGAGGGCGGATAGCCGCGAAACTCGGTCGCCGCCCGGTCGGCCCGGATCGCATCGAGCTGCACCGCCTGCTTCGGCGCATAGATCCCGACAAAGCCGTCGAGATAGGGCAGCCCCTTATGATAATAATCGGGGTTGCGCACCCCCTTGATCGATTGACCGATTTGGTATCCGGCGAACTTGAACGGGCCGGATCCTAGGATGTTCTTCTCGTACCAGTGGATGTCCTTGTCGAGCACCTTCTTCTGGTAGATCCAGTTATAGGGATCGGCGAGCGCCGGCAGAAACGCCGTCGTCGGGAACTTCAGGTGAAAGACGACGGTGTGCTCGTCCGGCGCCTCGATCTTCTCGACCATCATGAAATTACTGGAGCGCGGGCTCATAATGCCTTCCGGCGGAAAGGCGATCTTGTTGAAGCTCGCCGCGACATCCGCGGCGGTCAGTTTGTCCCCGTTGTGGAACTTGACGTCGTCGCGGATCTTGAAGGTGTAGGTCTTCCCGCCGTCGATCGGATCGGGCATGTTGGTGCACAGATCGCAGACGATGTCGGTGGTCGATCCCGGGTTGTAGGGGTTGACCCGGATCAGGACGCTGTAGAACGGCGCCGCCGTGTGGATCAAGGCGTAGGTCTGCTCGCGCTGCCCGTCGAAGCTCGGCGGCGCGTCCGCCGGGATCATGTACGTCAGCGTGCCGCCGTATTTCGCTTCCTCGTCTTGCGCTACTGCAGGCCCCGTCGCCGCGAGGGCGGCGATTACGCCGGCTCTGCACAATGATATCAACCGATTTCCCATTCTATCCTCCTGTTCATTGGCAAATTTTGCTCTCTCCTTCTTTTTCTTTGTCTCCGTCTTTTTCTTTGTCTCCGTCTTTGTTTTGTCCCGGCTTTTGCTTTGTCCAGGCCTCCTGCTATCCTGCCGGTTTCGGAGCGTCTGTGCACTCCCCGCATTGAGGCGGCGACAGCCAGATCGTCCCTAGGTCTTGGTTGAGATAATGGCTCGGACTGATTTTCCAGCCATGGACGTAAGACCGCAGCGGTACCAGCCGGTTCCACCACAGCAGAAACGCCACGTGGACTTCCTTGTCCATCACCTGCTTGACGAACTCGTACATCAACTCGCGCTGCTTCTTGGGGTCGCTCTCGTGCAGCATCGCCTCGTGCAGCTCGATTTCCTTCGGGTCTTCGTAGTAGCCGTAATTCGACGGGTTGACTGAGCTGGGCAAGTAGGCGTGCACGTCGAGCAGCGGGTTGACGATGTTCTGGCAGTTGCCGGCCAGCCCGACCTCGAAATCGCCGCTGCGCAGGGTGCTGAACCACGGGCCCGTCGGCACCACCTTCTGTGTGACTTTGACCCCGATTTTGGCCCACTGGTCGACCACCCAGGTGCCGTTATATTTGTAGGGCTGATCGACGTTGCGATTTAAGAGCTCAAAGGTGAGCCCTTCGACTCCAGCCTCCTTCAACAGGCGGCGCGCCTCGGCCCGCGACTTCTCGATGTCGGGCGAGAACCCGGCGATCTTCTCCAGTTCCTCCTTGGTCGGGGCCAATGGCGATCCGGGGAATACAAGGCTTCCGACCGTCTTGACGATGGCAATCTTGGAGAGATTCGGCGCGGTGCCCCAGCGATCGATCGCCAGGGTTAGGGCTCGGCGCACCCGCACGTCGTCGAACGGTTTTTTCTGGTGGTTGAACCAGATCAGGTGACCGCAATTCCAGTCGCTTTGCTGCACCTCAATCTTGTCGCCCAGCTCCTGCTTCAACTGGTCCATTGCCGAGGGCGGATAGCCGCGGAACTCGGTCGCTGCCCGGTCGGCGCGGATCGCATCGAGCTGCACCGCCTGCTTCGGTGCGTAGATTCCTATAAAGCCGTCAAGATAAGGCAGACCCTTGTGGTAGTAGTCAGGATTGCGCACCCCCTTGATCGACTGGCCGATCTCATACGAGGCGAATTTGAATGGGCCTGAGCCCATAATGTTCTTCTCGTACCAGTGGATGTCCTCGTCGAGGACCTTCTTTTGGTAGATCCAATTGTAGGGATCGGCGAGCGCCGGCATAAATGCACTGGTCGGAAACTTCAGGCGGATGACGACAGTGCTCGGATCAGTCGCCTCGATCTTGTCGACCATTATGAAGTTGCTGGAACGTGGGCTCAGCACTCCTTCCGGCGGAAAGGCGATCTTATTCAAGCTCGCCGCCACATCCTCGGCCGTAAGTTTGTCGCCATTGTGGAACTTGACGTCCTGACGGATCTTGAACGTGTAGGTCTTGCCGCCGTCGGTCGGCTTGGGCATCTCGGTGCACAGGTCGCAGACAATGTCGGTCGTTGACCCGGGATTATAGGGATTGATCCGCACGAGCGCGCTGTAAAAGGGTGCCGCCGAGTGGATCGTAGCGTAGGTCTGTTCGCGTTGCGCGTCGAAGCTCGGCGGCGCGTCAGCCGGGATCATAAAGGTCAGGGTACCGCCGTATTTGGCGCTCTCGTCCTGCGCCGCCGCCGGTACGGCCGCGGCGAGGGCAACGGCCAGTCCGGCTCCCCATAAACGTAATTGCAGACCCATAGTTTTCTCCTGTTCCGCTAACCCGATCCCGCGGGTTTTGGCTCCGCCGTGCATGCGCCGCAATGCGGCGGATCGAGCCAGATCGTCGACAGATCCTGGTTGAGGTAGTGGCTCGGGCTGATCTTCCACCCCTCCACATACGACCGGTAGGGAATGATCCGATACCACCACAATACCCAAATCTCGTGGGCCTGCGTATCGAGCACGTGCTTTTCGAAAGCGCGCATCAAAGCGCGCTGCTTGGGGAAGTCGGTCTCGCGCAGCATCTTGTTGTAGAGGTCGACCTCCGCCTGGTCCTCATAGTAGCCGTAATTCGCGGAGTAGATCGAACTCGGCAGGTACGCTTGGACGTCGAGCAGCGGATTGGGCACACCATGGCAGTTGGCTATCAGGGCGACCTGGAAGTTGCCCGTACGCAGCGCTTCCAGTTCCGGGCCGGTCGGAAGTATGCGCTGCGTCACGTGGAGCCCGATCTTGCTCCACTCGTCGACGAGCCAGGTGCCGACATATTTGTAGGGCTGGTCGACGGCCCGGTTCAACAGCTCGAAACTAAGCCCCTCGGCCCCCGCCTCCTTCAGCAGACGCCTTGCTTCTGCCCGCGATTTCTCGATGTCCGGCCAGAAGCCGGCGATCGTCTGCAGTTCCTCCTTGGTCGCGGCCAGCGGCGAGCCCGGAAACACGATGCCGCCGACCGTGCGGACATTGGCGATCTTGGAGATCGCCGGCGCGCCCTTCCATTGGTCGATCGCAAGGGCCAGTGCCCGGCGCACCCGGGCATCGTCGAAGGGTTTCTTCTTGTCGTTGGGGGTTACCAGATTGCCGCAGTTCCAATCGCTTTCCTGCACAGTGAGGGCGTCGCCGAGTGTCTTTTTGAGCTCGTCACGGGTCGAGGGCGGAAAACCGCGGAACTCGATCGCCGCGCGGTCGCCGCGGATGGCATCGACCCGGACAGCTTGCTTTGGGGCATAAATGCCGCTGAAGCCATCGAGGTACGGCAGCCCTTTGTGGTAATAATCAGGGTTGCGCACGCCCTTGATCGACTGGCCGGTTTCGTATTCGACGAACTTGAACGGACCGGAGCCGAGAATGTTCTTCTCGTACCAGCGCGGATCCTTGTCGAGGATTTCCTTTTTGTAAATCAAGGTGAAGGGGTCGGCAAGCGCCGGTAGAAACGCGTTTGTTGCGAACTTGAGGCGGAAGACGACCGTCGTTGGGTCGGGCGCTTCGACCTTATCGACCATCTCGTACCAACTGGCGCGCGGACTCAGCACGCCTTGTGGCGGGTGTATGATCATCTCCCAGCTCGCCGCCACATCGGCAGCACTCAGCGGCGAGCCGTCATGGAACTTGACCCCCTCGCGGATCTTGAAGGTGTAGGTCTTACCGTCATCGGTCGGCTGCGGCATCGCCGTGCACAAATCACAGACAAAGTCGGTCGTCGAGGACGGCTTCTCCGGGTTGACCCGGATCAGCACGCTATAAAACGGGGCGACCGAATGCAGGGTCGCAAACGTGCCCTCGCGATGCGCGTCGAAGCTCGGCGGCGCGTCCGCCGGGATCATGTAGGTCAGAGTGCCGCCGTATTTCGCACCCTCCTCCTGCGCCGCGGCCGGCGCGGCCGCGGCGAGCGCGCCCGCCAATCCGGCTCCCCACAAGGATAAATGCACCCCCATCGTTTCCTCCAGCACTCCTAACCCGATCCCGCCGGTTTCGGTTGGTCCGTGCACTCCTCGCAATGCGGCGGGTTGAGCCAGATCGTCCCGAGGTCCTGGTTCGTGTAATGGCTCGGACCAATCTTCCAGCCATGGACGTAGGACCGCAGCGGCACAATCCGGTTCCACCAATAGCTGTGAATGTAATGCGCCTCTTCGTCGAGCACACGCTTGTCGAACTCGTAGGCCAGAGCGCGCTGCTTTGCGACATCGGTCTCGTGCAGCATTTTGTCGTAGATCTCGTCCGCCTTCGGATCCTCGTAGTAGCCGTAATTCTGGCTGCTGATCGAATGCGACAACCAGGTTTGGACGTCGATCACCGGGTTGACGATGCCGTGACAATTGCCGCCGGTGTTGACGGCGAACTCGCCGCCGCGCAGCGAAGCGAACCACGGGCCGGTCGGGACCACGCGCTGCGTTACGCGCAGCCCGATCTTGCTCCATTGATCGATCAGCCAGGTCCCGAGGTATTTGTACGGCTGATCGACGTTGCGGTTCATCAGCTCGAAGCTGAGCCCTTCGGCGCCAGCCTCCTTGAGTAGCCGGCGCGCTTCGGCTCGCGACTTCTCGATGTCCGGCCAGAAGCCGGCGATCTTATCGAGTTGCTCCTTGGTCTCCGCCAGCGGCGAGCCGGGGAAAATGAGGCCGCCGACGGTGCCCATCAGACTGACCTTGGAGAGGCCCGCCTGACTGCCCCAGTGGTCGAGCGCCAGCACCAAGGCGCGGCGCACCCGCACGTCGTCGAACGGCTTCTTCTTGTGGTTGATCCAGGCTCCCACCGTGCAGTTCCAGTCGTGCTGCTGGATCACGATCTTGTCGCCCAACTCCTGCTTCAGCTGGTCGATGGCGGAGGGCGGATAGCCGCGAAATTCGGTCGCCGCCTGGTCGGCACGGATCGCGTCGAGCTGCACCGCCTGCTTCGGCGCATAGATCCCGACAAAGCCGTCGAGATAAGGCAGTCCCTTGTGGTAGTAATCCGGGTTACGCACCCCTTTGATCGACTGGCCGATCTCATATCCAGCGAATTTGAACGGGCCGGAACCGAGAATGTTGTGCTCGTACCAGTGAATGTCCTTGTCGAGCACTTTCTTCTGGTAAATCCAATTGTAGGGGTCCGCGAGCGCCGGCAGGAACGCGCTGGTAGCAAACTTCAGGTGAATGACGACCGTGTGTTCGTCCGGCGCCGTGATGTCCTTGACCATCATGAAATCGGTCGAACGCGGGCTTAACGTGCCTTCCGGCGGAAAGGCGATCTTGTTGAGGCTGGCCGCTACGTCCTCGGCCGTCAGCCTGTCGCCGTTGTGGAACTTGACGTCGTCGTGGATCTTGAAGGTATAGGTTTTGCCGCCGTCGATGGGCTTTGGCATCTCGGTGCACAGATCGCACACGATATCGGTGGCGGATCCTGGATTGTACGGGTTGATCCGGATCAGCACGCTGTAGAAGGGCGCCGCCGAGTGGATCGTCGCATAGGTCTCCTCGCGCTGCGCGTCGAAGCTTGGCGGCGAGTCCGCCGGGATCATATAGGTCAGGGTGCCGCCGTATTTCGCACCTTCGTCTTGCGCCGCCGCCGGCACGGCCGCTGCGAGGCCGGCACTCAGCCCGATGGCCCAATTTCGCCATCTGAGTCCCATCTAGCTTCTCCTCTATTTTTCGCTTCACCCGGAGCCCGCCGTCATACCGCTGTGAGCGAGCTCGGCTGAGTTCTCGGCGGGTCTCTCCTGGCGCGTCGGCTGACCGACCTGGCTGCACGCCACCCAATGCCCCGGTCGCAACTCGCGTAATTCCGGGCGCGTCCGCCGGCACTCGGCGACCGCAATCGGACAGCGCGGGTGGAACACACAGCCCGAGGGAGGATTGATCGGGCTCGGCACCTCGCCTACCACCGGTTGGAATGCCCTGGTCGCTTCGACCGTCGGGTCGGGGACGGGCACCGCCGACAGCAGCGCCTGGGTATAGGGATGGAGCGGGTGATCGAACAGCTCGTCGCATTCGGCCAGCTCGACAATGCGGCCCAGATACATGACCGCGACTCGTTGGCAGATGTGCCGGACAACCGAAAGATCGTGGGCGATGAACAGGTAAGTCAGGCCAAAGCGCGCACGCAGATCCTCAAGCAGATTGATCACCTGCGCCTGGATCGACACGTCGAGGGCGGAGACCGCCTCGTCGCAAACGATGAACTCCGGCTCGAGCGCCAATGCGCGCGCGATACCGACCCGCTGGCGTTGTCCGCCCGACATCTCGTGCGGGTAACGGTCGGCAAAGGCAGGGTTGAGGCCGCAGATGGAGAGTAGTTCGCGGACACGCGCCGCCCGCTGCCGGGCATCGCCGCCGACACCGTGCACGCGCATCGGCTCATCGAGAATGGCGCCGACCTTCATGCGCGGATTGAGCGAGCTGTAGGGGTCTTGGAATATCACCTGGATGCGCCGACGCAGCGCCACGAGTTCCTTGCGGCTGAGTTCGGCGATGTCGATACCGTCATAAAGTATCGCACCCGCGGTCGGCTTTTCGAGCCGCAGGATGCAGCGGCCGGTCGTGGTCTTGCCGCAGCCGCTCTCGCCGACGAGCCCCATGGTCTCGCCGCGGCGCATCATGAAATCGATCCCGTCGACCGCCTTGACCTCGCCGATTTTGCGGCCGATCAACACGCCCTCGGTGATCGGGAAGTACATCCGCAGCCCTTTGACCTCAAGCAGCGGCTTTCCCGTCGTCGCAGCTTCGTTCGCGTTCATGCCGCCGTTCCAGTGGCGAGCTCGGCGCTGCGGAAGCAGGCGGCGAGATGACCCGCTTCGCCCGCCAGGTCGAGCGGTGGACGTCCTCTGGCGCACAGGTTGAGCGCAAACCGGCAGCGCGGCCGGAACGAGCACCCCGCGTCGAGCTTGATCAAATCGGGCGGCTGGCCTTCGACCGGATCGAGCCGCGCCTGGCGCGGCCGGTCGAGCCGCGGCACCGAGTGCAGCAGCGCGATCGTGTAGGGATGCCGCGGATTATGGTAGATGTCGGCCGACGAGCCGCTCTCGATGATGCGGCCGGCATACATGACGTTGACGCGGTTGGCGTAGCGCGCCACCACCCCGAGATTGTGGGTGATGATGATCAGCGCGACATCGAGCCGGCGCGTCAGGTTTTTCATCAGCTCGAGGATCTGGGCCTGGATCGTCACGTCGAGTGCCGTCGTCGGCTCGTCGGCGATAATCAGCTTCGGGTCGCATGCGAGCGCAATCGCGATCATGATCCTCTGGCGCATGCCGCCCGAAAGCTGGTGCGGATACTGTTTGAGGCGTCGCTCCGGATCGGCGATGCCGACGAGACCGAGCAGTTCCACCGCACGCTCATGGGCGGCGGCACGATCAGCGCCGCGATGCTGCTCGAGCGTCTCGGTGATCTGGCGGCCGATCGTCAGGACCGGGTTCAGCGAGGTCATCGGCTCCTGAAAGATCATGCCAATGTCGCTGCCGCGCACCTCGCGGATCTCCTCCTCGGAGAGCCGCAGCAGGTCGCGATCGTTAAAGATGATCTGGCCCTCGGTGATCCGCCCCGGCGGATCCGGGATCAGGCGAAGGATCGACAGGGCGCTGGCTGTCTTGCCTGACCCGCTCTCGCCGACGATGGCGACCGTCTCGCCGCGTTCGACGGTATAGGAGATGCCGTCGACCGCGGGCACGACGCCGGCCCCGGTGCGAAACTCGGTGTGCAGGTCCCGGACTTCTAAGAGTGGTGGCAAAACACCCGCAACTTCCTCCCGTTCAACCTTTTCGGGTCGTGTTCTCGTTTGCGCCTTGAGTGTCGTATCGACCGGGGCGCGGGCTGTCAACGGTGGCAACGGGGTCTTCACGCCTTTGTCAGGGCTCGCTAAGATCCGCCCGACGACAACGTCACCAGCGGCAAGGAGGACCAAGCAATGCCGATTTCAATGTATCACGGATCAGTGCCGGTGTTTCTACAGCTGCTCGGCGGCCTCAAGGGCGTGATCGAGAAGGGCGAGGCGGCGTCCACCGCAAAGAAATGGGATGAGAATACCCTGCTGAACTGGCGTCTTTACCCCGACATGTTCACCTTCGCCCGGCAAGTCCGCCAGGCCAGCGAGCACGCCTTCGGCGCCGGACGCGCCGCCGGCGTCGCCGTCCCCGAGCTTCCCGCTATCGACAACAGCCTGGCGGAGATGAAGGCGCGGATCGACAAGACGATCGACTTCCTCAAGGGGCTGCGCGCCGACCAGCTCGACGGCAGAGAGGATGCGCAGGTCACCATCACCCAGGGCGGCCAGCAGCGCAACTTCCGCGCCCAGGTCTACCTCTATCACTTGGCGATGCCGAACTTCTATTTCCACATTACTACAGCGTACAATATTCTCCGCAGTCTCGGCATCGAGATCGGCAAGCGCGACTTCATGGGCCAGATGCCGTCCTAAAGCCCACTCCTCTTGCCTCCTCCCGCGTCGTGACGCGGGAGGAGTGATCTTCCAGCTCCCCGGCTCTACAGAACGCCATGGCCCGGCCAGCGGATGCGTAGCTTCATGCCTGTCATTTGGCGATCCTGGGATGCCATAGCCGACGTAGTCCGTCGCGGTAATATCAAGATCGGCTCCTTTCGCGGCTCGTGACCGACAGTGCGGTTGCAGCACTCGCCGGGTCGGAACGGAAACCGCCTTCGAATCGGGAAGGCGGTAATTTTCCGACGGCTCATTGGGCGCGCGCCCGCGTATCGGTCGTAAGAGACGGCAAATTACATGCGCTCCTTCCTGGCTGGCCGCTAGTGGCGCGGTTGGCAGCCGCTTGGTGCCGTTGCTGGTGGCGGCGGGCCATTCGGTGGTGGGCCTGACCCGCAACCCGGCCAAAGCCGACGCGATAGCTCCGGCCGGTGCCGAAGCGGGTTGCCGATGCGTTGAATAGGGCCGCGATCATGGCGGTGATTGCCGGCGCCGAGCCGTATGTCATAGTGCACGAAATGACTTCGCTCGGTGCCGGCGAATGACGTCAGGCGGTTCGGTCGGTCGTTTGCCGTCACTAATCGCTTGCGGACCGAGGGTTTGAACAACCTGCTCGCCGCGGCGAAGCAGGCTCAGACGCGGCGCCTGGTCGCGCAGAGCTTTTGCGGGTGGCCCTATGCCCGCACCGGCGGCCCCGTCAAATCGGAGGACGGTCCGCTCGACCGCGAGCCGCCGCGGGAATTACAGCGCGCTCGAGGCGATCCGCAATATCGAGAATGCCGTGACCGCTTCGTCCGAAGTCGACGGAGTGGTCCTCTGCTATGGCGCGTTTTACGGTCCTGCCACCGGTCTCTTCGACAGGCGGATGATCGATCAGCTGCGGCGCCGGCGCGTGCCTTTGATCGGCGACGCCAATGACTGGTGGTCGTTCCTGCACATCGACGACGCGGCAGCCGCCACCGCGATCGCCGTCGAGCGCGGCGTGCCCGGGATTGACAACATTGCCGATGACGAATCGACTGCGGGTCCGCGAGTGGCTGCCGGCGTTGGCGGCAATGCTGGGCGGTCGGCGGGGCACTAGGGTGCGGCGCGGTCGAGGCGTTTCGATCCGGCGGGGCTATTTGATGGCGCCGACAGTGAAGCCGGCGACGAAACGGTCGACGAATAGATTATAGATCACGGCGATGGGCACGCTCGCGATCAGGCACGCCCCCATCAACGAGCCCCAGAAATACACGTCGCCCCGCACCAGGAATGTCGGCACGCCGACGCCGACCGTGTATTGCGAGGACGAGGTGATGAAAGTAATTGCATAGACAAATTCTTGTAGAACGAGAGTGAAACTGAAGATGACGACTGTCAGGATGCCGGACAACGACAGCGGCACGACGACCCTTACGAAAGCTCCGAACCGACTGAGCCCGTCGATCATCGCCGCGTCGACGATATCGTGGGGGATCGTTTTGAAGAAACCCATTAAGAGCCAGCTGCAGAACGGCACCGTGAAGCTCGGATAGACGAGCACGAGCGACCAATAGGAATCCTGAAGACCGAGAGCGGCGATCACGCGCGAGAACGGAATAAAGAGGATGGTCGGCGGGACGAGGTAAGTCAGAAAGATGCCGATCCCGAGATACTGCCCCCACGACCCCGTAAGCCAGGCGAGGCTATAACCCGCCGGCACCGCAAGCACGAGGGTGATGGCAACGACGCAGGCGCCGACAATCGCGGTATTGGCGAGCCAGCGGACATAGGCCGTCTCGAAGAACAGAACCCGCAAATTGTCGAGTGTCGGCGGCAGATTGAATAGAAACGGGTCAAAGGCAGTGTTGACTAGGTCGTGTGTCTCTTTGAATGTCGTGATCAGCATCCAGTAAAACGGGAAGGCGGCAAACACCACGAACACCACGATAATAGCTGCATGGCCGCCGGCGAGCGTCACTTTACGGGCAGTCGGCGCCAGCCCAGCCATCTCAGCTCACCTCAGTCCGCTTGGCGATGCGCAGGAAGACGATGGCGGCCGCCACCAGCACCGGGAACAGGAACAGCGAGATCGCGGCGCCGCCCGCGAGATCGCCCGCATCGATGCCGGTGAAATAGGCCCAGCTCGCCAGCACCTGAGTGCTGTTGAACGGACCGCCGCGGGTCAGGATGAAGACGACGATCAGGTCCGACACGGTGAAGACGACGCCGAACAGCACGGCGACCAGTATGATCGGCAACAGGAGCGGCATAACGATCTCGAATGTCCGACGAAAGAGGCCGGCGCCATCGATTTCCGCCTGTTCCAAGAGATCGTTCGGGATCGAAGACAGGCCAGCCAGGATGATGACGGTTGCCAGCGGCAGCAGGCGCCAGACGTCGACGACGATGATCGATGCCATGGCGAGATTGGGCTCGCCGAGCCAGATGTAGCGGTCGTTCGGGCCGAGCCAGCCGATTGCCTGCAGCACCCAGTTGAAGACGCTGTAGATCGGATCGAACATCCACAGCCAGGCGATGCTGCCGAGCGAGATCGGGGCCACCCAGGGGAGCAGGATCAGCAGCCGCACCAGCCACTTTCCGCGGAAATCCTTAAGCAGCGCCATCGCCAGAACGTTGGCGAGGATCACGACGGCAAGCTGGGACGCCACGGTGATCAGAATGGTGTTCTTGACCGCCGTCCAGACAGCCGGGCTGTTGACGAGGCGATCGAAATTGGCGAGGCCGACGAAACGGAACTCGTGGGTGCCGACGGTGGCGTTGCTTAAGCTGTAGATGATCGCCAGCGCGAATGGGAACCCGACCAGTGCGACGACATAGGCGATGGTCGGCGCCAGCATCAACCCGCCGAGCCAACGCCGATCGTCGAGATAGTGGATGCGCCGGTCGCGGCGCCGAGGCTCGATGGCGGCGCGCTCGACCTCTTCGCTCACGGCGGCCCCCGCGGACTTTTGCACCGCAGACCCGTGCTCCGGTCGAAGCGTTTGAGGTCGGGTTCGGCCACGGCGAAATCGTAACGCTCTCCCGGCGCACAAGGCGGCAGCTCGCCGGCTGCGGCGCGGGCGATGGCATGGCTTTCGGGAAAGGGCGGCTGGAGCACGCCGTAGATCAGGCAATCGGCGCCAAGATACTCGATCCGCGTGATCCGCATCGGGATCGTGACCGCCTCGCGGATGCCGGCAGCCGCCTTCGGCACAAGGCTCTCCGGCCGAAAGCCGAGCAGCACGCCGCCGCTCTCGGCGAGGTTCATCGGCGGCGAGCCCATAAACGTGGCGACGAAGATGTCGGCGGGATCCCGGTAAATCTCCTGCGGCGTGCCGATCTGGCACACCTTGCCCTGGTTGAGCACGGCGATGCGATCGCCCAGCCCCATCGCCTCGATTTGATCGTGCGTCACATAGATCGTCGTCGTGCCGATCCGCCGCTGAAACTGCTTCAGCTCATCGCGCGCGAGGGTGCGCAATTTGGCGTCGAGGTTGGACAGGGGCTCGTCGAGCAGAAAGGCCAGCGGCTGGCGCACGACCGCCCGGGCCAGTGCCACGCGTTGGCGCTCGCCGCCCGAAAGCTGGCGCGGCTTGCGCGCCAGCAGCCGCTCGATGCCGAACATTCCCGCCGCCCGGCGCACCTTCTCGTCGATTGACCCGCGATCGGCGCCCCGAGCGCGCAGCGGGAAGGCGATGTTGCGGTAGACCGAGAGATGCGGGTAGAGCGCATAGCTCTGGAACACCATGGCGATGTTGCGGGTCCGCGGCGGCAGCCCGGTCACGTCGCGTCCGCCGATCAGCACGGCGCCGGCAGTCGGCTCTTCCAGCCCCGCGATCATTCGCATCAAGGTGGTCTTGCCGCAGCCCGAAGGCCCGACCAGGACCAGGAACTCGCCCTCCTGGGCCGTCAGGTTGATGCCGTCTACCGCCGCAACATCGCCGAACTGCTTGGTCAGATCGCGTGTTTCGACGGTGCTCATGCCGGCTAAATCAAGCCGCGTTCCTGCCATTTCTGCCAGATCTGCTTGCACGCCGCCTCGGCCTCGCTGATCGCCGCCTCCGGCGACAGCGTACCGGTGGCGGCCTTGGCGAACATCGTATTGAGCACCCAGGTCGAGAAGGTCTCGTCGATCGCCGCGGTGGCATAGCCGGGATTGCCGACATTGGTGGCCCAGGTCAGCACGTCCCCCAGCACTTTGTACTTGTCGGGCGGGGTCGCCTTGTCGTCATGGGCGATCCGCTTTTCGAGGTCCGGCACCGTCGCGGGAAAGCACGGGAAATTATAGAATTCGCTGGCGAGGAACGCCCGCTCGAAATTGTCGACGTAGTCGATCAGGAACTGCTTGGCGCCGTCGATGTTCTGGGCAAAGTTCCAGATGACGTAGCAGTTCATGACGTGCTCGAGGCCGATGCGCCGCGCCGGCCCCTTCGCCGCCTTGGCTAGCCATATGTCCTTCTGAATCGGCAGCTTCTTGTTCTCTGCCTCGCGCGTGATCGAGATCGCATTGAGCACCAGCGACGACTGGCCGGCGATCATCGCGCGATTGTTCGACGAGGGATCCCATGCCAATACCTCGGGCGTCATCGCTTCCTGATAGAGCGCCTTGACGAACTTGACGGCCTCGAGCGTGTCCTTCGAGTTCAGCACGAGCTCGCCGCTCTGGCCCTGCACCGAGGCGCCGAAGGAGTACATGATCGCCCGCATCGCCATCGCCGTGTCGAGCTCGGCCGAGAGGCCGATGCCGACCGGGATGCCGCTCTTTTTCTTGATCAGCGCGCCGGCTTTGCGGATCGTATCCCAATCGTCGGGATGCATGCCGACCTGGTCCCACAGATCCTTCCGGTAGTTGATCGGGTCGGGCACGTAGCTGTCCGAAAATGCGAAATATTTCTTGGTCTTCGGGTTGTAGGTGCTCTTGACCGCGAGCTCGATCGGTTTGCCGTGCTTCTTCTCGACGGCGGTATAGATTTCGGTCATATCGACCACCGAATTCTCGTAGACGGGCGGCGGCGAGAGGAACAGGAACAAGTCGTGTCCTTGCTTTGCCGAGACCTCGGCAGCGGCGCGCGAGTTCAATGTCGTCACCCCGACATTGTCGACGATGACCTCGGTGTCGTTTTTCTTTCCCCATTCCTTGACGTACTGACCATTGAACCAGGTGTCGTAGGCCGGCACGAAGTGATTCCACTGCAGGATCTTCAGTGTCTTTGCCGCCGATGCCGGCCGCGCCACGATGAACGGCGCGACACCGAGGGCGAGCCCGGTCGCCGCGGTGGTTCTGACGACTTGGCGGCGTGAGATCGATCGGCGGCGCTTAATGCTGGCGGCCATGGGCGTTTTCCTCCTCTGCTGAAAGTCGGTCCGCTTCGCGCGAGCCGCTCGTGACCAAATCATTGTCGAGCGCTAGACATGTGCAACCTTGGCGCATCCGATTGACGATGCCCAAGATTTGGCGCGGTTCTTCTACAATTCGAGGTTTGAAAAAGCGATCCTCGATGGGGCCGGAGGCGGCGAACATGCCGCCAGCGTAAGATGTGACGCTCATCTGGGTCGTGATCGGTCTAGATCACCCTGATCTCGATGCCGCTCACGTACCCGTCTTCGCGGCAAAGCTGGCAATCCCGGGACCGAGCAGGTATCGCCTCAACCGCGCCACCTGTTTTGCCTGTTTTATCAGGTTGAGATCAGGTATCGCCAACTCCCTTAAGAGCGCATCGCCCGCCCGATCGTGGGCTCCGACTCCGCGGAAGTACCATGCGATTATGGCAACCCCATGGTGCGTCAGTCCTCAGCTGGAGCCGGTGGGTGTCCTCGGTTGAGATCGTGCTGGCCCGGCGGCCTCGGCGAAGGCCGTGGGGCCGGCAACGCGGAACGCGCGCGAGGAGGAGGTGCTCTTTTCGTCACCCCCGGGAAGAAGCAGGGGTCCAGGGTGCGCGCAGGACGGCCCTGGATTCCCGCTTTCGCGGGAATGAAGGGTGAGGCTGGCCATCGGGCTTTCGAGGCTCTCGCCGGTGCCGGCCAGGGGCAAACTTGGCGGGAAGTCGCGGGCGCGCTCGGCTGCAACCAGGATCAAGGCGCCGCCGCCATCGGTCACTAGGCAACACTGCAGCAGCGCGTCCTTCGAGACGGCCGCTTCGCGGCCTCCTCAGAATGAGGTTTCTACTTCAGCTATGAGAGGCTTACCTCATGCTGAGGAGCGCCCGGAGGGCGCGTCTCGAAGCACGCACCACCGGATCGGCGTCTTAAAGGTGGCGTGCGGATTCTTGGCCGCCCACTCGCGCTGCACGACCGAGACCATCGCCAATTGCTCGTGCGTCAGGCCATAAGTCTTCATGTGGCGCAGCACGGGAACCGTGAACAAGGTCGGCGGCCCGGGCACCCTACCGCGGTGCCGTCGACCCATTTCATTCTAGATCTTGAAGGTAGGGCCATTGGCGTAGATAGGGAGCGATGTGGACAAGGCCGATCACGGTAGCCGAGACGGCCGTGTCGGATGTCGGATCCCGTGCAGTAAGACGCGGCTTTCCGCCAGCCCGCCCCAGCGAGAGCTCGCCGCAAAGAGCTCGTCCATCCCCGGGGAGCCGCTGCCGCCGAGCACGCAGCCAAAAGTATCGAGAATATCGCGGCGGGCGGATTGCACGACGCGCGCGGGCAAACCCGCGTAGCCGGTGCGGCAAACATGCCAGGCCAAGGGCCAAGGGCCATCGTCGGTCATGATCTTCTCCCAACGCCTCCGATGTTCCGATATTACTTGCTTGATCCTAGTGTTCGGATGCATTCAGGTGATTGAGTGTGGCGCGCCCTTTCTCGCCTTCCCGGCGCCGGCCGGGATCCATGTCCGCCATAGGCACCGGCCTTCGCCGGTGTGGTGGAACTTTCGATGTTAGTCCCACTTCGCCTTATGTATCCTGTGAATGGGTCTGAGCACTAGTGTGTGGACGAGGTAGGGGCGAACGCCATGTACAAGCTTTACTTTGCTCCCGGCACCTGCGCGCTCGCGACGCATATCGCGCTTGAGGAGGCGGGTGCGCCCTACGAGGCGGTTCCGGTCGATTTCCGTTCCCAGGGCCAAAGGAGCCCCGAGTACCTCGCGGTCAATCCGAAAGGGCGCGTCCCCGCGCTCGTGACCGAGAGCGGCACGCTCACCGAAACCCCCGCGCTGCTGTGCTTTGTGGCGCAGCGTTTCCCGGACGCCGAACTCGCCCCCCTCGCGGATCCGTTCGCCCTCGCACAGGTTCAGGAGTTCAACAGTTATCTTTGCTCGACCGTGCATGTCGCGCACGCCCATCGTATGCGCGGCACTCGCTGGGCGGATGACGCCGCAGCCATCGAGGCAATGAAGCTAAAAGTGCCGTCGAACGTGACGGAATGCTTCGAGCTGATCGAGCATAAGCTCCTCAGGGGTCCGTGGGTCATTGGTGACCAGTTCACGATTTGCGATCCCTACCTCTTCACAATCGCTTCCTGGATAGAAGGTGACGGCGTCGACACCAGCAAACTGCCCCGCGTTATGGAACATCGCGCGCGCATGCTGGCTCGTCCCGCCGTTCAAAAGGCTGTGGCCGCGGAAGGCACGCAGATACCCTGACGCATCGGGCGTGACTCCAGAGACCCCTTGGTGATGCCGGCCGCCGCTCGGCATCTGACGCATTTCGTGGTGGTCGGCGCTGGCGCCGCGGGCCTGATGGCGGCCCGTGAGCTCGCCCGCGCCGGCAAGCGAGCGACCATACTCGAAGCAAAAGACCGATGCGGCGGACGCATCTACCCGCTGCCGGCCCAGGAATTCGGCTACCCGGCCGAGGGTGGCGCCGAGTTTGTCCATGGCGCCGCGCCGCTGACGCGCGCCGTGATGCGCGAGGCGGGAGTCTCGCTGTCGCCGCGCGGTGGGACGCGCTGGAGTACCCGCACCGGTGCGTTATTGCCCGACGAGTATTCGCAGCCTCATGCGGGCCAGTTCTATCGAGCCTTGGCAGAGGTGAAAGTCGACCTGCCGATCGCCGAATTTCTGGAGACGCATTTTGCCGGTCAGGGATACGCCGAGCTGCGGCGATCAATCACACGGACGGTCGAGGGTTACGACGCGGCCGACCCGCGCCGCGCCAGCACGCTCGCGCTCCGCGACGAATGGATGGCCCGGGACGACGGTCAGCACGGTCGGGTCGCCAAGGGCTACGGCGAACTGATCGAGTATCTCTTATCCGAATGCCGCAGGCACTGCGCGGTGCTCTATCTCGGGGCGGCCGTAACGGCGATCGACGAGGCCGGCGGACGGATCACCGTGCGCTGTCGCGACGGCACCACGTTCGAGGCCGACGCCGCGATCCTTACCGTCCCGCCCCCGCTCCTGTCCGAAATCGCGCTTCCGCCGGCGGCGCGCGCACGGGCAGCCGCCGCTGCAGATATCGGGTTCGGCAACGTCGTCAAAATGCTCTTTCGCTTTGCAACAAAGTGGTGGGCCGATCATGGCGGGCGAGATCTGGCCGATTTGTCGTTCCTGATTTCGGACGCGACGATCCCGACCTGGTGGACCCAACATCCGGACGGATACCTGGTGCTAACCGGCTGGTTCGCGGGGCCGAAGGCCGACAGGGTGTCGTCCCTCACCGAGGCCGAGCTCATCGAGATGGGGCTCGCCTCGCTCGCCGAGATTTTCGATCTGCCTATGCGCCGCATCAGCAGCAGTCTCGTTGCGGCTCGAGCAATCAACTGGGGCAACGATCCATTCGCGCGCGGCGCTTATTCCTATGCCACGCTCAGAACACGCGAAGCGCAGTTGGTGCTGAAAAAACCGAACGGCGACGCCATATTCTTCTCCGGCGAGGCGCTCTACGCCGGTCCGGATATGGGCACGGTCGAGGCGGCGCTAACCAGCGGACACGAAGTAGCGCAGACCATCCTGGCAGGATCTCCAGCGACCCCATTCCGCGCCCAGTAGAGCACGAACTCACCCTTGGTCCGCTGACTTCACCCTCAGCTTCGGGACATCAGTCGTTATCTTCAAAATGCGGCGGCAATACGCCGAAAGCGGTTGTCCTTGCGCCCGCGATCAAACCGTCGGGTTCAACCTCGACGCTGCTAGCGGGACGAGCTGATCGGTTACCCACGGCGCGTCGAGCAGAGAGCCGCCGAATTCCCGCGCGAACGCCTCCGCCTCATCCTCGATCTTAAATAAGACCCTGATGATCATCCCCGGGTGAAGGAAGAAATAGGTGAAGCTCGATGGTCGGTAACTATGCTCATCGAGCCAGACCCGCATATCCGTCAATCGATCGACGAGATTATCGTCGGGGATAAACACTTCAGCCGTCTGCACCGCTTGGTCCCCCAATGGGTTCTGACGTGCGGTCAACGTCTGTCGTGTGATTGAGTTCCGGGCTTAGGGTTCACTGTCGCCCCGCGCGCTTGCCCGGCCGCCATTACGATCGTTATCGTCAGAGCGCCGCCAATCTGAATGCTGTCCAGCGATTTGGTAACCGCCAGCTTCACGGCGGCTCTGTCGGACGGGATCAAACCGTGGGCTCGATCTCCATCGTTCGACCTTTCAAAATTTCCGCCGGCAGCGGGTTCGTTAGGCGGCGAGGCGTTCGGGGACGAATGGCTCGTCGGGCGCCGTTTTCCCAATATCAGCCGCGGTCGCGGCCTGTTTTTTCTCGATCTGGGCGAGCAGCCAGGTCTTGACCGCGGCGGCGGCCCGCTCTCGGTCCACGTTATTATGGGCGAGCGAACGGGCCTTGAGGATTACCGAGCGCAGCTCGGCGACGCTGCCGCAACGAGTGTCGTTGAAGTGCACAAGCGGAAGGCCGGGCCGGGGCATTGCATCCTGCAGGAGCGCGATCGCCGGCGCCGCCGGCAGGCGATGCTTACGGCTCAGGTGCAGAAGAGCGCCAACAACACAGTGGCCGCCGTTTCCGTCGTCATAACAGCCGCGCGCCCAGTGGTCCTCGTCGGCAAAGAACTCGAGCATCAGATCGAGCAGCTGCACGGCTTTGGCGATTTCCGCTTGGGGCATTGGTTTGATCACTCCCGATACGGCTAACGAACTCACCGTATCACGGGCCAACGTGGGTACACGATAGACTCGCCGGAGGAGGGTACCGGATTCAAGCTCTCGATCCGCCGTCACCACTCGGTCGTCCCGCATCGGGGCCTCGCTGGTTCGACGGTGGCTCTGTTTCCACACCCGCTCAGCGAACCGGACGCAGATTTCCCGCCTCCGGCTCTCGGACAGGACTTCACGCCTTCACCCACGACGGGCCGCGATCAAGCTTTGATCCGTGCAACCGGCACGCCGAGAGCTGGTTTCCCGCGGCGTGGCCAATCGCCACCCGAGCCGTTTGGAAGCTCGTGACCGCAACAATTCATGGCATCGCTCCTGGCGATCGCTGCCGCCAGCAGCGCCGCTCCGCCAGCATTTGCGTACCACGACCTTCAGTACCATGACCATAGTGGCAACTACAGGCTTGCAGTCTACTGTCTTTATTCTGTTGCAACTGCGGATTGCTCACTGACGATCAGCCGCTCGACGATGCGCCGCATGTGCATTCGGTTGGCGTCGGAGGCGATGTCGACGAGCCCATGTTCGCCGAGCTCGTCGAGGCGCCTCTGCTGCGCTTCGACCATCTCTTTATCCTCGAGAAAGGTCGGTGCGATTTCGTGATAGAGCTGCTCCGTCGCCTCGGGATCGTTCTGCCGGTAGCCGTTCGCCGCCGACCAGAAGTAGAAGCAGCTGGTCTCGGTCTCCGGTGTAAGACCATGGAACAGCCGGAACTGAAAATGGAGGTCGCGCTGCGGATTGTCGGTTGCAGTGCCGGCGTCGGTGGCACCCGTCCATTGCAAGATCGTGTTCGGCGCGACGAATTCGAATTCCTGGCAGCGATCGACGCGGCCCTGGAAGCCGGCTGCCTTCACATGGCTCGGCGGCGGCAGCGAGTTCCGCATCCACCGCGTGAACTTGAGGCCGGTCGAGGTCCGTACCGTTTTCATGTCGGCTTCGACATGGGCTCCCGGGTTGCCGCCGACGGTGCGGGCATGCAGATACCCGAGATGCGTCAGGTCCATCAGATTGTCGACCATCAGCATATAATTGCCCTTGATCGGGTAGACGGCATGCTTGTTCGGCCAGTGCGCCGGATCGTTTTGGTACGGGAAATCGACGATCTTGGTCGGGTCGGCGAGCGCCGGATCACCCATCCACAGCCACACCAGCTGGTCCCTCTCGACGGTCGGATAGCTGCGCACCTGCGCGTGCTGCGGGATCAGTTTTTGCCCGGGAATCGTCACGCAGCGTCCGGTCGCGTCGAAAACCAGGCCGTGATAGCCGCACTGGATGCCGGCCTCGACGAGGCTGCCGAGATGCAGCGGCGCCGCGCGATGACAGCAGCGGTCCACAAGCGCCGCCGCCTTGCCCGAGCCGTCGCGAAACAGCACGACCGGTTCGCCGCAGATGCGGCGGGCGAGCGGCTTGTCGCCGAGCTCATCGGCCCACGCGCCGATATACCAAGCATTGCGCAACAACATTCTCGACCTCCCGGAACTTCTCTTGGCCAATCTGCCACCTATGTAACCGCCGCGCGCACCGCCAGCCGCTCCAGGGAGCCAAGACCGTCGCCTGACCGTCGCTGAGATGACGCACGAGGGTGTCAGCGTGGCCGATTTCCTGTAAAGTCCGAAACTGGTGCGCACCTTCGTCGACCGCTGGCGAAGGGCTTCCTCCGCAATACCACCATAGCCTTGGCTCACCGCATTGTAGACGGCGAGGGAGTGAACAGGCCTCGCCTCCCTCCGGTATCTGAGCAAAGCTCCGTTTCTCCTCCTTGAACAACAATTGCGGTGATCCTAAATCGATCGTCGCCGGGCGCCACGACGGGCTCGGCAGCGATTGTTCCCCATGTTGCTCATTGGAGGACGTGGCAATGACTGTCGTAGACTACCTGTATTTCCCGGCACCAAGCGCAGCGGCCGGCACCGCCCCTTCGTCGGGATCAACAAAGCGCGAAGATCATTCACCACGGCGCCGCGTCGTACTAGAGGACGGCGGCGCTGACGATCTTGTGCAGGCGAGCCCATCGCCGCCCCAGTGGCCCAGGGTCTTCCCCGGCCTTTAGCCCAAATCCGCCGCCTAACCGCGAAGGGAACGCATCGAGCCCGGCATCCCGCGCGATGCGGCGCTCGTGGACTACGCAAGTGGAGGATAAATCATGGCAGCCTATTTTGCCGATCCGTTCAACGCCTTATTCCAATTCCAGCAAGCGCTGGATGCCTTCCGCACCAGCGGATGGCTCGGTTCGGGTCCGAGCTCCGCCGGCGCCTACCCGCCGCTCAACGTCTTTCGCCAGGGTGACGACATCGTGCTGATCACCGAGCTGCCGGGCATCCGCAAGTCGGACCTCGACATCCAGGTCAAGGGCAATACCATTCGCATTGCCGGCGTCAAGGCCGTCCAATACGGCGAGAGCGCGGCGCTGCATCGCCGCGAGCGGCTCGCCGGACGGTTCGATCGTGCGATCACCGTGCCGGTCGAGATCGACGCCGACCGGGTCAAGGCGGAATACCGAGACGGGGTTCTCGCTCTCTATCTCCCGCGCGCCGAGCGGGATAAGCCGAAATCCATCCCAGTGGGATGACTACCGTTGGGATAACGCCCGCAGCGGCTCCCGAGGATACCTGCGACGGAGGAAATGATGGCAACATCGCAAGCTCTTGAAGTTCAGGAAAAGAAGGAACTGGTCTCGAAGGAGGAGAAGACCGTTCCGGCTCGCTACTTCGTGCCCACCACCGACATATTCGAGACCGAGGACGCACTGACTGTCGTCATGGAAATTCCCGGCGTCGACAAGCAGGCACTGGACGTCGACGTCGAGAATGACGTGCTGCGCGTCGAGGGGCGGATCGACTACGCGAAATACGAGGGCTTGGACCCCTTGTACACCGAGTACAACATTGGCCATTTCGCCCGGTCGTTCACCCTTTCGAACAAGATCGATCAGCAGCAGATCAGTGCTCAGCTCGAAGACGGCGTGCTGACCCTGACGCTCAAAAAAGCCAAAGAGGCCATGCCGCGGCGGATCGCGATCGGCTGACGGGGGTTGGGTGGGGGCCTCGTAGACGGCGACACGGAACTCGACTGCGCGCTCGGTGTTGTCGATATCAAGAGAGCGGCAAGTCGTCTCGACGAAGGTGCCCCCCACCGCCCTGCTCTCGGTCGAGGCTGAGAGCGCCATGCACCCCCCGTGGCGCTCTCGCTATATCGGGGTTAACCGAACGGGGCGCCTGACTTCGGCCGTCCGGCTGCGTCGTCCGCAATTGGTCGGGTAAACGTTTAAGGCCGTGCCGACGCCGCGGCGCGCATAGTGTTTTCTGACAACAACGACCGCTCCAATGCCACAGTCTCCAAATCCGCGGCGGCCGCGCTGATCTTGCAGACCGGGATAAACCTTTTCCCGAGACCGGCCGGGTCGTTTTGTCCTTTTGTCCATATGGAATTCGGCTGAAAGCTATTGAGAGAATTGCGCTCGGCAGATATTCCCTCGTCTTCCCGGCAGGTGCCGATATGGTTGCCATAGGGCGTGGTCGCCGCACAGCCGATGATTTTGGCGCGGTTTCCGAACGCAATCACGCGCGGGCGGCGCAGCGGTGGCACGCCGTCGAGGCCGCCGTCCGGCTCGCGATCCGCTCATAACTCGGCCGGCAAATATCCCGCGCCGACCAGGCCGGTTGGGTTCAGGGACGTCCTGTTCCGGCCTGAGCGACTGTGGCGAGATCGGCCGCGACTATCCTCGCCTCCAGCTCCCGGCGGATGGCGCTGGTCGCCTGGTTGTACCGCCGGTCGATGTTCTGACAATCGCGAACGAATTGCGGCGGGAAGGTCGACCGCGTGTCGGGCGGATCCCGCGGCCCGGTCACCCGGTACCTCTCACATACCAGGCGCGCCTCGAACAGCCCGGGGTCTTGGCGCGAGAGAATTTCTTGGGAAATGCCCGACCAGGTATCGACGGCTTGCGTGGCAATGTCGTCGTTGCCCGATGCCCGCGCCCAGCGGTACCGCACCAGCGCTGTGGCGTAGTCGGCGACTTCCTCGGGGGTGGCGCCCGGAGGCAGCGCTCGAACCGGCGTCGGCGGCGGCGCGCAGGCTGCGAGCAGAGCGCAGGCCGCGGCGACGATAATAGCGGCGCAGATCCCCCCTCTCATCTCTGGTTCTCCTCGCTGCAGAGCCGCCCAGGCAGCACTGTAGACGTACCTCCGAGATAGCGCACTAACGGCACGCTGCGGGCGCGCACCGCGCTGGCGCCAGCTCTCCCAGTCGACCGCTTGCGAATTCTTCAACACCAGCGCGGTGGCGCGCTCGGTAAAGACGACAAGGTTTGGGCAGTGAAAACGAGCGCTGGGTACCATCAGGCTGTCGAACTCGAGAAAATAGGCTGCAGCGGCGATTGCTTGGGTCGCCTGATATTCGAAAGTGTGATAGCGCGGGATCTCGACTCCAAGGGGTGTCAGGCTCGCAAGGTCGGCGAATTTGAGCGTCCGCTCTGTCTCCGCTTCGATCAGGTGCACCTCGTGCTCGATACGGCTCGGCCAGACTGGTTCCAACGAAAGCCTATAGCCGATCTCTGCGAGCGCGCCGTCGCGTTCCAGGCTCGTGTAGAGAACCTCAAATTCGCCGCCGCCCGGGCTCCAGCGCCCGTTCACGGTTGAACCGCGGAGTGGATCCCTGTCCTTTCGGGTGACGCGCCAGACCTCGCCGGTGAAACGTTCGGGATCGATCCTCTCCAGCGCATCGAGGATGCTCCGATCATGAACCGGCCGCCGGCCAATCATGCTCAGGTATAGGTACCCTGGTCGAGACTCTCTATGACCGACAGCACCTCATCCGTTCGACCGGCATGGATCAGATCGATCGCTCGTTCCCCGTTCAGCAGCGGATGCCTCGAATACACCCATATCCGAGTTTCATCCGGCGAGTAGAACTCTGCCAGCCTGTCGACCACGTAGCGTAGATCCGAGATTACCAGCTGGGTTTTAGGGTGTGGAAATGCCTTACCCGCCGTCCAGCGGGACACAGTGGCCGGCGACACTGCAGTGATATTTGCTACATCAGTGCCCTTCAACCCGCCGCGAACTCTCAAATCGTCCAAGATCTTGGTGACCGGGCTGGCCATGTTCATCATCCGAGCACCGCGGCAACGACGCCCCATCGAAGGGTACCGCAGAGTTTAAGATAGGCTCTTGCACTTTCGTTTCAATCTTTCCTAGCCTAGAAAGGAAACGTCAAACAGGCTGCAGGGCTGACCCGTTCGATGAGAAGGCAAATAGGGGCGCGGGAGCCCCTCTTGCTGTCCAGGAGATCCCCCTTTTCGACGAGACGGGCAGGACCGTTTTGTCGTTGTCCGGATGAAATTCGGCTGAAGGAAAGAAGGCAGGTCTTCGTCATTCCCGGCAGTCACGACGCCCGCGAGCCGTTGCGCGCCGCGTTCGCCGCAGAGGGGTATCTGCCGGTTGACGGGTTTCCTGCAACTTGCGATCGAGGACTAATATAACCCGGCCCGGCTCGTCGCCCTCGACACGCTCGTCCCGTGCGAGGGCGACGGCCTGTTATGCTCGGAGCGGCTCGCCTGGCTCGACCAAGCGCTCGCCTCACTGCAGAGCCGCCCGGAGCGCCGGCCCGCTATGCGCATCTCCTGCAATATGTCGCATTCGTCGTTGATCCCGGCCTCGGTGTCGATGCCGCGCTGGCTCAGAGGCGACGGTTGGGTGTGCTAACCAAATAACGTGCTGTTGCAGCCGGACGAGGGGGCTTCGTACGCGTACCCGCTCATAGACCAAGCTCGCTATGGCGAGGCATTCGAGAATGCATTTGAAAAGATCACTCGCCTACGCCCAGGAAAAGCCGACATTTCACGCTGAATTATCCGCCTTAAACCAAGTTGACTTTCCCTTGATAAATCCCTGTCGGCGAATTCTGCTGTAATCAGTCCGGTCTCGACGAAATGCTGCAAATGCGGGCGAGGTAGCGGCGCTGGAGTTTCGTAAATATTGCGTTTGGCGTGTGTATAGCTTTCCCATGCCAACATATCTGCGGCTTGTAACGGTCTTATTGTCTCGGATGACAGAAACGCCGATCCAATCAAGTGTACCCAATTTGGGAATTTTCGATCCCCATTATAGAATCGTGCTTTTAACTTATCAAATGTATCTTGGAATGGGGCCTTTCTAACTTCTGGTCTATCATCAAATATTATTGTTATAGCCTTGTCGGCATCTTGCTTTTCTGTCTTTTTGATCGCAAAATCGAAACAGCTTTTGAGGGCGTACCACTCGGCATCTCCAAACAATACTCTTAATTGACCGACTATAATTTGGTCCCAAGCTACCTTATCAACGGCCATTACGTAACCAATGAGCTTGGCATCCAAAATAAGCTGCCGAAAATCATGGATTACGGCGTTACGATCGGCCTCAGAATAACTAAAGAATTCCCCATGGCGCGCCATACAGTTTGCCATGTGAAACCGCCTAAGTGTCGGTTTCCCCGGTAACGGCTCCTTTAGCTTGGCGGCCCAAGCCTCATCGAATGGCTTCCATTGATCTTCTGTGCCGACAAATCCAACCATCACGACGATTTCAGAGTCGCCATGCGTGCCGCTGTCGTCAAAGTATGCCGACAACACTAAGATCAAGCCCTCTCGTGAGGATCGCGGGAGTAACGCCGCGTCATGTCCACGAATTCCAGGGGCGCGCTCATAGCGCCCTCCCGTCGGGTGGGGTTATGTAGCGCATGGGTACGCGAAAGGCAATATCGCCGGTCTCGTCCAGCTTGCGGTAGATTAGGATCAGGTCGGGCCTGAGGTGGCAATCGCGGTGATCGGTCCACTCGCCGCTGAGCCTATGATCGAAATACCGCCGCGGCAACGGCTCGTCCTTGGCCAGCATGGTCACGGTTTCGAGCAAGTCGGCGTCGAGGCGATTGCCGTGCCGTCCCTGATTTTTCGCGCTTGTAGTCGCGCTGAAAGCGGCCGGTGTATCTAACAATCCGCATTCAGGCTCGCGAACAGCTCTCCGGGCGGGCCGACGGTCGTCAGCTCGCCGCGCCGCGCGGCCTTCATTGCCTCGATCGTTTCCTCGTTCGGGACCAGCAGCTCAAACGGGAGCGCTTTCTCCTTGGCGATTTTGACCAACATCAGACGGAACGCGTCGGATACGGTAAGGCCCATCGCCTCGAGGACCGCAGCAGCTTCAGTCTTGATCTGCTCGTCGATGCGGGCACGAACCACGGAATTGGCCGTCATACAACACCTCGTGGGCTACAATGTAGCACAAGTGGGCAGAGTTCAAGGCGGCTTATTATTAAATGGGTCAGAAGAAAAGCGTGGGTAGTGTCGGTTGCTGTGGGTCCCGGGCGGCATCGGGATTAAAATTTCCGATGTAGCGGCGAATACCCTCGACGTCGGCCAGAGCCGAGAAAGTCCAAACGACCGGCTTTACCGGGGCTTTGGAACGGGGCAAGGCAACTCGTTAGGCGTGCCCCAGGAGCGCAGCCACTTCACTACTTCTTCATGGGGAACGACCCGGCCGGCATCGATGTCCGCCTCTGCTTCGGCAATCGCCCGCGCCTCGGCTTCCTCGTCTACGTCAAAAATGGTTTTGGTCGTGGCCATGACAATTCCCCGTGCGCACTCTGTACTATCACACATCGGCTTACCGGGAAGCTAATGATTTTGCCGGCCGGCGCAAGCGTACTGGCATCGATCCGCTCCACGTGGTTCGCTGCCTCAGACCCGCGAGCTTGGTCGGTAATAGCGCTGGTGGGCGTCGGGGTCGAAATAGCTGGCGTAGAAACGCCGAACATGGGACAGGAGCGCCTGACAATTGTCGCCGCTCGACTTCATCGTCGGCGAGCGCATGCCACAATGAGCCGTGCAGTTCGCGCAATGCGGCGTCGCGGTCGACGCGGGTGAAACGGCCGGCTTCGTAGACCACCTTGCCCGCCACCATGACGAGGTCGACACCGTCGATCTTGGCGCGCTGCAGGACCGCGTCGAGCACCGGGGTCTCGGGATCGAGATGGGGTAGGCGAGCTTGTCCCGGTCGATCAGCACGAGATCGGCGGCCTTGCCGACCGCGAGGGTGCCGATATGGCTGCCGAAGGGGGTCGTCGCGGCCCCGCCCGCGGTCGCCATGCGCAATACCTGGCCTGGGCTCGGGACAACCGCGTCCCGACGCAATCGTTGTGGACAATAGGCACACGTTGTCATAAAAATCTGAAATGGAAGAGTGGGATTTCGCTTTTGATCCAGAAAAGAACGCCTGGCTTATCCAGAAGCGCGGGATCAGTTTCGAACAGATCATCGCCTCGATCGAAAGCAGCAAGCTCATTCAGGTGCTGGAGCACCCAAACGCGGAACGGTACGCGAACCAGCTTCTCTACGAGGTTGAAGTCGACGGGTATGTCCATGTCGTGCCGGTGGTCAGGGAAGGCCGGATCCTATTTCTCAAGACGATTTATCCGAGCCGCAAGGTAACCAGGAGGCGCAGCAAAGGAGGGCCTGGATGAAAAAGCGCGGATTTTATGATGACGAGGAAAAAGACCTGATCGCCGCATATGAGAGCGGCGAATTCAAGCCCGTGAAGGACCGGCAAACGGCGAAGCAGATTGCCGTCCAAGCAGCCGGCCGCTACCTGCGCAAGGATGCACGCATCAACATTCGCCTCTCGAGCGCCGACCTCGAGATGCTCAAACGACGTGCCGCGGAGGAAGGACTTCCATATCAGAGCCTGATCGCGAGCATCCTCCACAAATACGTCAGTGGAACCAAGGCGGGATGAACCTTAGAGGCCGGGCTAAGAAATCTATGGTCGGCTGGATCGGCGCCGTGCGTCCTTCGTCTCAATTCTTGCCCAGCCTCCTGAGTGACGCCCGCGGAGAGGTTGGCTCAGGAAGACGAGCCCTTCCCGGGTCGTTCAAACCCGCGAGCTGGATCGGTAGTAGGGCTGGTGCACCTCGGGGTCGAAATAGCCGGCGTAGAAGCGGCGGACATGGGGCAGCAGCGCCTTCGACAGCTGCCGCCGCTCGATCTCGTCGTCGGCGAGAGCATGCTGCAATGATTTGTGCAGCTCACGCAGCGCCGCGGCGCGGTCGACGCGGGTGAAGCGGCCGCCTTCGTAAATCACCTCGCCCGCCACCATGACGAGGTCGACGCCGTCGCTCTTGGCGCGCTGCAGGACGGCGTCGAGGACCGGGGTTTCCGGGTCGAGATAGGGGTAGGCGAGCTTGTCCCAGTCGATCAGCACGAGATCGGCGGCCGTGCCGACCGCGATCGTGCCGATATGGCTGCCGTAGGGGGTGGTTGCCGCACCGCCGACGGTGGCCATGCGCAATACCTGGCCCGGGCTCGGGACGTCTGCGTCTTCCATCCCCGGGACCCGGTGCGCGCGCAACACCATGCGCATCTCCTGCAGCATGTCGCGGTCGTCGTTGATCCCGGCCTCGTCGAGGCCGATCGCGGTGTCGATGCCGCGCTGCTCGAAGGCGTTGAGCGGGGCCACCCCGCTGCGCAGCCGGAAATTCGAGCTGCAGTTGTGGCAGATGTGGGTGCCGGTCGCGGCGATATGGTCGAGGTCGGCTTCGTTGAGCCACACGCCGTGGCCCAATGTCAGCCTTGGTCCGAGAAAGCCGAAGCGGGCGATCACGTCGAGTGCGGTGCCGCCGCCGCGCCGGCGGGCGTATTCCTTCTGGTAGGCGGTCTCGACAAGGTGCATATGCATCGGCTCCTGGTAACGAGCCGAGAGATCGGCGAGCATTTCGAGTGCGGCGTCCGAGCACCAATGGAGGTTGGCCGGCGCCAGCTGGATCTTGACCCGCTCGCTCTCCTGGTACGTGGCGTGGAGATGCTCGAAGAGCGCGCCGTAATCGGCCAGAGATAGCGGGAAACGCGCGAAATGGCGCTCGAGCGCCGGCCGCAATTCAGCCGGCAGGCTCGCGGTGAATTCCTTGTCGTCCCGATAGACAAGCCGGTTCTGGTCGCGCATGGCGAAGGAATAAGAGACCCGCATGCCGATATCCTGGTAGGCGCGGATCACCTCGCCCGCGCCCGCCTCGACCGCGGCGAGGCCGCCCGGCAGCCAGCCGTGCAGATGCTGCACGGTGGTGATGCCCGAGGCGATCATCTCGAAGGCCGAATAGAGCGTATCGAGGTAGAGATCGACGCGACGCGCCACGAGCCGGGTCACGAACCACAGCTCGAGCGGCATATCGGGGGAGCCGAGCTGCACCGGGGTCAGCCCGACATGGTGGTGGGCGTTGACAAAGCCCGGCAACAGCACTTGGCGCCCGGTGCCGAGCACCGGGACATCCGGATGCCTTGCGATGAGATCCGCGGCGGCCCCGATCTCGGTGATGACCCCGTCGCGCTGGAGGACCGCACCGTCTTCGATCTGCTGCCAATGGCGGCGGGAGGCGGGCGCGGTGAAGATGGTGCGGGCGCGGATGATGCTGGCGGCCATGGGTTATCTCCGAGGTCAAACCGGAGGTCAGCCTACTCCGGCCGTCTTGCTCCCCCTAACGTTGCGCAGGTCCGGCTTCACCCCATATATCGCCTCATACTATAACCTCAATTATCGGAAATAACATGCTTATCGAGCGACGCCAGAATTCCTCTGCCATTCCCCTGCCGACCGCACGAAATTCCGCTGCCGAGCAACTGGATGAGATTTCTCTAAGTCACGGATTTGTTGTAGATATTTGGCTCAAACGGAGCGCGTTTCGACCTTCAGAATGCGTTTTTTCCCTGCCGTCGGGGAATTCGAGCGCGCATAGTGGAAGCCGATGCAGAGGAGGCGCCCGCCGATGACCGAAACCATCGATGTGGTGACGTTGCGAGGGTGGCTCGCCGATGGCGGGGAGATTGCCTTTCTCGATGTGCGCGAAGAGGGACAGCACGGATCGGGTCATCCGCTGCTCGCGGTCAACATCCCCTATAGCCGGCTGGAGGCCGAGATCCTGCGCCTGGTGCCGCGGCCCTCGTGCCGGATCGTCGTCCTCGATGATGCCGACGGTGTGGCCGAGAAGGCAGCCCGCCGCCTCGAGGGGCTGGGCTACGACGGCGTCCACCTGCTGGAGGGTGGTGCCGCGGCATGGGCGGCCGCGGGTTATCGACTGTTTCCGAGCACCAACGTCCCGAGCAAGGCTTTTGCCGAGATCATCGAGCACGAATTCGCCACCCCGGCGATCTCGGCCGAAGAGCTCGATCGGCTGCGGCGGTCGGGCAAGCCGGTGACTGTCCTCGACAGCCGCCCGCTCGATGAATATGCGCGGTTTCACGTGCCGGGCGCCGTCCCTTGCCCCGGCGCCGAGCTCGCCCATCGCTTCGCCGATCTCGTACCCTTGCCCGAGACCCTGGTCGTCGTTTCCTGTGCCGGGCGGACCCGCGGCATCATCGGCGCGCAATCGCTGATCGACGCCGGCGTTCCCAACCGGGTTTTCTCCCTGGCGGGAGGGACGCAGGGCTGGCGGCTCGCCGGGCTGGAGCTGGAGAGCGGGCTCGGCTCGGGGCTGGCCCCGGTCAGCGCCGACGGCGTTGCCGCGGCGCGGCGGCGGGCCACGGCAGTTGCCGCGCGCTTCGGGGTCCGCGCGATCGACCATGCGACCCTCGCGAGGTGGCGCGCCGAGGCCAACCGGCGGACGACCCATGTGCTCGACGTGCGCACACCGGAGGAATTCGCTGCGGGGCACCTGCCGGGTTCAGTTTCCGCCCCGGGCGGCCAATTGGTGCAGGCGATCGACCGCTGGGTCGGGACCCGCGGGGCGCGCCTCGTGCTGGTCGACGACACCGGCACCCGCGCGATCATGACCGCGCATTGGATCGCGCAGATGGGCTGGGACGTCCGGATCCTGGAAGAGGGGTTGAAGGGGACGCCCTTTGAGACCGGGCAGACCGGAGCGGCCTCGCCGGCCCTTCCGGCGATTCAGGCGATCGAGCCCGAGGAAGCGGCGCGCTGGCTTACCGAAGGTGCAGCGGCGATCTCGCTCGATCCGAGCGCTGCCTACCGACTCTGTCACCCGCAAGGAGCTGTCTGGGCCAACCGGGCGCGCCTCGACCGGCTGCCCCCGGAAATACTTGAGGCGCGGCGGATCGTTCTCTTTGCGGATGACGCGGCAACGCCCCTGGCTGCGGTCGACCTCGGCGAGCTCACAACGGCCGGCCTCGCCTTGGTGCGCGGCGGCTCGAGCGCCTGGCGCCACGCCGGATTGCCGGTCACCTCTTCGCCGGACGAGCCGCCTGACGACGAGCGTATCGATTATCTGTTCTGGAATCATGACCGGCACACCGGCAACGCCGCGGCGATGCGCGCCTATCTCCATTGGGAGACCGAGCTGCCTGCGCAGATCGCCGCCGACGGCCTCTCCGGGTTCAGGGTCGCCGCGACATGATGACCGTCCTGACCCCGACCCTCGAAATCGCCTACGAGGAAAGAGGGCCGGCGGGCGGCCCAGCGGTCGTGCTGCTGCACGGCTTTCCCGACGATATCACGGCCTATGACGGTGTCGCGCCGTCGCTTGCCGCCGCCGGCTGGCGAGTGATCCTACCCTATCTGCGCGGCTACGGGCCGACGCGGTTTCTCGACCCGCTCACCCCGCGTTCCGGCCAGCAGGCCGCACTCGGCCGTGATCTCCTTGACCTCCTCGACGCGCTCGGCATCGAGCGCGCGGCTCTCGCCGGCTACGACTGGGGTGGCCGCGCGGCCTGCATCGTTGCGGCATTGTGGCCGGAGCGCGTGGCCGCTCTCGTCTCGATGGGTGGCTACAACATCCAGAACATCGCCCGCTCGGGCGAGCCGGCCCCACCCGACCGCGAGCACCGGCTCCGGTACCAATGGTATTTCCACACCGAGCGCGGCCGCGCCGGGCTGGCGGCGAACCGCAGGCCGCTGTGCCGCCTCTTATGGCAGCTGTGGTCGCCGAACTGGCATTTCGACGAGGCGACCTACGAGCGGACAGCGGCGTCCTTCGACAATCCCAATTTTGTCGACGTGGTGATCCAGTCCTACCGCCACCGCTACGGCATGGCGCCAGGCGATCCGAGCCTCGATGCGATCGAGGAACAGCTCTCGGCGCAACCGCCGATCAGCGTGCCGACGATCGCTCTGCATGGCGCCTGCGACGGGGTTTCGTTGCCGGATAGCTCGGCCGGGCACGCGCGCTTCTTCACCGGGTCCTATCAGCGCCGAGTGATCCCGGTCGCCGGGCACTTCCTGCCGCAGGAGGCGCCGGGTGCCGTGATCGAAGCGCTGTCGGAGCTGCGCCTGCGCTGAGCACGTCCCTACGGATCGCCGTCATCGGTACATCGGGTTCGGGAAAGACGACCCTCGCAAAGGCGCTCGCCCGTCAGTTCGCCTTGCCCTGTATCGAGCTTGACGCGCTCAATTGGCAGCCGGGCTGGCGCGACTTGTTGCGGAGCGACCCCGATGAGTTCGGTCGCCGGGTCGCCATCGCCATCGCCGCCGATGGCTGGGTGCTCGACGGGAATTATGACCGTGTTCGCGACCTGGTGTGGCGGCAGGCGACCCATCTGGTGTGGCTCGACTATCAACGCCCGATCATCATGTATCGGGTGACCCGTCGCACCCTGGTAAGGGCGGCGTTGGGTACAGAACTCTGGGCCGGCAACCGCGAGAGATGGCCGCATATGTTGCGGCCGAGCCATCCGATCCGCTGGGCTTGGAGCACATGGCATCGGCGCCGTAGAGAGGTCGAGGAGTGCATCACGCAGCACGACTACGCCCACCTCGTCGTGCTGCGGCTGCGCCGGCCATCCGAGGCACGAAAGCTGCTCAGCCAGCTGAAGGAAGCCGGCAGGCCGAGTACCTTGACAGGGTTCCGGACGGCCTCCTAAATGCCGCGGGCCGAGACGGGCGCGTAGCTCAGCGGGAGAGCACACCCTTCACACGGGTGGGGTCACAGGTTCAATCCCTGTCGCGCCCACCAGCCCTTTCAGAAGCTTATGGGACTTCCTGCCTGACCGTTCAAACGCTACTCCACGGATTTTCCACGGGCTGGGGATGAGAACATCGCGAAGTGGCCCTTTCTCGTGTGACGAGACGGCCACTCCCGCTGAGCCTGCACCCCCGATTTGAGGGATTGGGGAAGATGAGCCTCGCAAACGCTCTTCACCTGAGAGCTGAAGTGGCTTCGTCGATCGGGAGCTGAGAAGGGTCTTTTGACGATCGCTTTGTTTTCGACTGACGTCTAGAACGCCATGCCTCTTGAGTTTCCTTTTCGTACCAACGGGACGGAATGAGATCGATTGCTGCTATAGCTTCTTGCAAGGGGACATGGGCGTACCGGTCGCTCATCTCGCTCGACGAGTGCCCCATGATTTCCTTTTTGACACGATCTGACATGCCTGCAATCAGGGCCCACGTCGCAAAGGTGTGCCGGAGATCATGCTGATGCAGATCCTCGACACCAGCCCGTTGACACCCCAAGGTCCAGGCGGTCCTGCACTGCCCGCCTTCTTCCCGATTGCGGTCTTTATAGGGATTACCGCGATCAGTCAGAAAGACCGGGACTTGTTTTGTCGCCGCCGAAGGGAGCCCCGCGAGCACTTCGACCAACTGACGATGGATCGGCACGGCGCGATTGGTGCCGTTCTTGGTGTCTCGCAACACCAGCCAACGCGCCTCCAAATCGACATCCCGCCATTTGAGATGGATCGCTTCCGAGACCCGGCAGCCCGTCAACATCAGGAACAAGAATAATGGGCGGACATGCGGCGCTGAATTTTGAAGGATTCGATCGGCTTCATCATATTTTGCCCAACGGTTTCTGGCGTCTTTGAATTTTGGCCGGGTGAAGGGTCTCGGGATATCGCACCACCCTTGTTTCGCGGCATGGTGCAGCACCGCCGTCAGAGGCGTCAGAAAATTGCGGACGATTGTGCCCGGTTTCTTGCCCTTAAAGCGCTTAGCGATAACCTCATTGACCTTGGCCTGATCAATCTTGTTGACGAGGGCGTGGCCGAAATCTTTTATCAGACAAGGCGAATTTTCGTTCCAGCCGGCGATAGCATACCGCTGCATGCCTTTGGGCTGGCGACTTTCGAGATAGGACAGCGCCGCAACCGCAAAAGTCGTGGTGGCCTTCGCTCCGAAGATGGCTTGGTCTAAGAGCTCGTTTTCTCGTTTTATGCGGATTTCCTCCGCGCGGGTTTGTGTTGAAACGCCTGTACTCTCGTCGATATATTGGCCTTTGACGGTGCCGCGGATGCGCCAGTGTCAACTCCGGCCTTCGCGGGGCGGGACGAGTTTGAGCGACATGTTCTGCGAGCTTCTTGGATATTAACAATATCATATTCGGTAAATAGCAACGTACCGTTGGACTTGATTCCATAAATTCCCATCTTCTTCGAGAATCTTCGCAGAGTAATCGGCGCGATTTTCAGTCTTTCGGACACAAATTCGAGCGTGAACAACTCTTCCAGCATGAATCGCCCTCGCCATCGTCTGCCCGTGCTGGATCACTCCCTCTTGAGCACCAGCATGGTCCATTTGCACCGCAGTTCGCCCGAGCTCGGAATCTGTACGACGGGGCAGAAATCCGCCATCTCAGGCCCGAGAAAGGGGGTGAAGGGTGACGGATGGTTCCGCTTCGGTAGACACGCGACACCCTCCGACGGCACATCGCAACTACGTTGCCGCGGTCTCGTCGTGTTGGCAGTCAATGCCTCGCCATATCCCCCCATGAGTAAGTCGCGCGCCATCTCAGCGGCTGGCACTGTCCAAGATAGCTCATCCTTGGCCAGCATCTTCGCGCCTCGCATGTGGAGGGCCAAGCGCAGGCTATACACCTCGCCGCACCTGCGACAGGATTCGGGGCGCGTCTTCGGAAAGAACTTCGTCATGCGCCCGAGCCTAACCGACGATTTTGCGAACGGCATCCGTCGCTGGCTCTTTTTTAACCGCACGCGCTACTGGCTATTTTTGCGAACGGCAATGTGACCAATCACGATTATCTCGACCCGCGACGTCACGGCACGGCCTCGCGCTGGCAGAGTTGTCATGCCGCCGCGGGGCTGCGCCGGTCCTCACACTCGTAGCGGGGGTCCAAAAAGAGCCGGCCCCAAAGGTTGAAACACTTCGCGCCGGTGCGCGAGTGCGTGTTCCGGTCGAACGTGATCACGGATTCCGGTGGAAGATGATCAGCCAGTCCGGTGCAACGTGATCGCTGATTCCGGTCGAAGGTGATCATCGATTTGGTGATCGTGATCAGGCCGACGTAAGGGTATAGCGGTCCGCGTCGTCGACAGTCCTCAACCGAAGGTAGGCTCGCCCCTTTGCCCAACAGCAGGGGAACGAGATGCCGGCCGAGAGAGTGTCGATGCGCCAGATCCGCGAAGTTTTGCGACTGCGGTTTGCCAGCGAGCTGCCGCAGCGGGCGATTGCCAAGAGCTTGGGGCTGAGCCAAGGAGCGGTGAGCGGCTATCTCAGCCGGGCCCGCGCCGCCGGGGTGAGCTGGCGATTGGCCGCAGATCTCGATGACGTACAGCTTGAAGCGCTGCTGTTCCCGCCGCCACCGGCGATCGCCGCGGATCAGCGCCCGATGCCCGACTGGGCCTGGGTGCATCGCGAACTGCGCCGTCCCAATGTCACCTTGGCACTGCTATGGGAGGAGTACCGCGTCGGCGCACCGGACGGGTTCGGGTATTCCTGGTTTTGCGACCTTTACCGGGGTTGGGCGGGCCGGCTGAAGCCGACGATGCGTCAGACCCATATCGCTGGCGAGAAGCTGTTTGTCGATTTCGCCGGCCGCACTGGCGAGGTCGTCGATGGCCTCACCGGCGAGGTCATCCCGGTACAGATTTTTGTCGCTGTCCTGGGTGCATCGAGCTTCACATACGCCGAGGCGGTATGGAGCCAGAAGCTGCCGGATTGGATCGCGGCACATGTCCGCGCTTTCGCTTATTTCGGCGGCGTCACCCGCCAGACGGTTAGCGACAATCTCAAGGCCGGGATCACCAAGGCCTGCTTTCACGAGCCGACGGTCAATCGGACCCCAGCCTTCGCTGGGGCAGGCTCTATGCCGACATGGCGCGGCATTACGGCACCGCCATCGTTCCGGCGCGCCCCTACAAGCCACGCGACAAGGCCAAGGTTGAAGTCGGCGTTCAGGTCGTCGGGCGCTGGATCTTGGCACGGTTGCGGCATCGACGCTTCTTCTCGCTGGCCGAACTCAACGCGGCGATCCGCGCCCTGCTCGATGAGCTGAACAATCGCGTGATGCGCGGTTGGGGCACCAGCCGTCAGGCGCTTTTCGAGCAGCTTGACATACCGGCGCTCGGATCGCTGCCGCCGCAGCCCTACGAATACGCCGAGTGGAAGCGCTGCCGGGTCGGCCTCGACTACCACGTCGAGATCGCCAAGCATTACTACAGCGTGCCGCACCAGCTGCTCCGTCAGGAGGTCGAGGCGCGCATCACCGCCGCGACAATCGAGATCTTTCATCGCGGCAAACGGGTCGCCAGCCATCGCCGCAGCCTGCGCCCGCATCGCCCAACCACTGTCGCCGAGCACATGCCCAGCGCCCACCGGCGCTATCGCGACTGGACCCACGAGCGCATCCGCCATGAGGCCCAAGCGGTCGGCCCCGACGCCGCCGTGCTCATCGATGTCATCCTGCGCTCGCGGCCCCACCCCGAGCAGGGCTTCCGCTCCTGCGTCGGCATCCTGCGCCTGGTCAAGCGCTATGGCGCCGAACGCGTTGATGCCGCCTGCGCCCGCGCGCTGGTGCTTGGCACCCGGTCCTACACCTCGGTTGCCGCCATCCTGAAGAACCGCCGCGAGCGCGCCCCCAGCACCGCCGCCGAGCTGCCTCTGCTGACCCACGAGAACATTCGCGGACCCGACTACTACCACTGACCCGAGGAGATGTGATGCTGATCCACCCCACGGTCGAGCGCTTGCGGGCGCTCGGCCTCACCGCCATGGCCGATGCCTTTATCGAGCTGCACAACGCTCCCGATGCCGGCGAACTCAGCCGCGAGGATTGGCTCGGGCTGCTCGTCGACCGCGAAGCCACCAGCCGCGAGAACAAGCGGCTCGCCCGCCGCCTGCGCGAGGCCCGGCTGCGCCAGTCTGCCGTCGTTGAGGACGTCGATTTCCGCGCCCCCCGCGGCCTCGACCGTGCTCTCTTCCTCAAGCTCGCGAGCTGTGAGTGGATCCGCGAGCATCATCATCTTTGCCTCATCGGCCCGACCGGTATCGGCAAGTCGTGGTTGGCTTGCGCTCTCGGCCACAAGGCCTGCCGCGAGGGCTTTTCGGTGCTCTACAAGCGCGCCTCGCGCCTGTTCACCGATCTCGCCCAGGCGCGCGGCGAAGGCCGGCTGCCGCGGCTGATGACCACACTCGAACGCACCCGCCTGCTGATCATCGACGATTGGGGGCCGGAACCGCTCAATGCCGAACAGCGTCGTGATCTGCTCGAGATCGTCGACGATCGCTACGACAGGGGATCCCTGCTGGTCACCAGCCAGCTCCCGGCCAATCGCTGGCATGAAGTCATTGGCGATCCCACCCTGGCTGACGCCATTCTCGACCGCATCATCCATCGCGCCCATCGCATCGACCTCAAAGGCCCGTCGCTGCGCCGGCGCCTCGTCGCTGGTGAAAGCTCCGCTGCATGACCGCCCGTGCCCTGATCGCCCACGGGGGCCCACAGCGCCTCCCCACGCGCGCCGCTCCGTCGCTCGTGAGGGCACTGCGCGACGCGCGCGGGTCCCCTCCATGGACTCCATGGACGATCCTCTGCCGCCTTGACCGGCACCACCCTTCTTATGCAACTTGTATTCGTGTCGACGGCGCAGATCGCTGCGACCCTTCACGCCGACCCAATCGGCCGCGTCACGGCGTGATCACGATCACCGGAACCGGTGATCACCTTCGGCCGGAATGGCCGATCACAATCACCGGAACACGCAGCGCGAGGAAGATGCCGCGCCTACCGTCCGATGCCCAGGCATGCTTGCCGCGGGCGACCGCGGCACGCAGCGACCGGCCGGTTGACCGGGGCACTCAGACGCTCGCAATGCTACTCCAATACAGACGGACCGGCCGGCCCACACAAACGGTTGACCCCCGCCTCCGCGAGAGGGCGGCGCCTTGCCGCATCCGTCGGGGCAAGCCCTTCCGGCCGTCCCTGACGTCGGGCCAGGGCGACGATCGCCTTCTTGCCTCCGCGACGATGGGCCAGCTGCATGCCCCACGCCTTGAGCCAGGACCATTTCTGGGTACGTGTGAGGAGCACCTGCGCGGCCTCATAGAGTGCCGTCCGCATCATGGCGTCCCCACATTTCGAGATCCTCCCGTCTCGCCGGACTGAAAGCGACGCGGGACCAAGCCGAAATGTGCCCCCACCATCTTGGAGCGGGCAAAACGTTGCGGCTGATCGACCGTCGCCCGAAAGGTCAGCGCCACCACCGGTCCCACTCCCGGCACCGTCATCAAGCGGCGGCATAGCCGCTCGCGACATTTCCGCAGGCCGGCAGGGTCGGGTTATGGACCAAGGCCGACAGCCTGACCCACTTCGCCGATCTGGAGATCGATCCGTCGCCGGAGGATGTTGCCAGAGCACGTCATGCCTAAGGCGGCATCATTCAAGGGTACGCTTTTGGTCTCGGCTTGGTCCTGGCGTTGGCCGGGGGTTTCCATTCGGTGAGCACCGCAGGCCGGGCTATTTGGCCGGTTTGACCTGCGGCGGTGCGCGGCGCGCAGCTCGTTCGTCGGCGATGATCTGCTGCAGGCACTCGATGCCATCCCTGGTGAAGGCGGTCACGCCGTCCTCGCCGACGCCATAGACGCGAAGGCAACCGTCTTCCGGGAACATGTCGATCGACAGCTCGTGCAGCCAGTCTTCGTCCTCGCCGAGCATGTCGGCGACGTAGCCGATCGTGAAGACGGCTGCGATAGCCGCCACGATCACGCCGCCTGACTTCGCGTCGTCGAACGCGGCCGCCAATTCCACGGCAGGAGTTCGTCGATCCGGTGGGCCGGATGCTCGGCGATCCGGGCCAGGACGTCGGCCAGCCAAGCTTGCGGATCGACATCGTTCAATTTGGCAGTGACAATCAGACTGTACATCACTGCGGCGCGCTGGCCGCCGCGGTCGGAACCGCCGAATAACCATGACTTTCTGCCGAGGGCAATTCCGCGTAGCGCTCGCTCGGCGGCGTTGTTCGAAAGGCAGATCCGTCCATCATCGAGGAAGCGGGTGAAGGCCGGCCAGCGTTTGAGCATGTAATCCATTGCCTTGGCGAGATCGTTGCCGCGCGAGAGCTTGGCGCGCTGCTGGCGCAGCCAGCTTTCCAGATCGGCGACCAGAGGGGCGCTCAATTTCTGCCGGACCGCCCGACGCCGCTCGGCGCTCTGGCCGTTGATCGAACGTTCGATCTCGAACAGCGCATCGATGCGCCGGACCGCCTCCAGCGCCAGAGGCGAGATCACCGCCAGTGTTTTGCCTTGCGCCCTGCGGCGGGCGGTGGCAGCGAGATCGGCCATCTGGAAGAACGGTCGCCGGGCATGGACCCAGCACGCTGCCTCGACGATCTGGCCCGGCTTGCGATCAGCCTCGTACAGCTTGTTGTATCCGCCAAAGGCGTCGGCCTGGAAGATCCCGGCATAGTCGGCCAGATGCGCCTGAGCATGCTCGCCGGCCCGATCGCGCGAGTAGTAGAACATCGCCGCCGGCGGATCCTGCCCGCCGAACGGACGATCGTCGCGCACATAAACCCAACATCGCCCAGTGTCGGTCTTCCCTTTGGCCAGGACCGGCACCGTCGTGTCGTCGCTGTGCAATCGCTCGGCCGCGAAAACGTGTCGCTCAACCCGCCCGAGGAGCGGTGCCAGCGCTGTGCAGCAGCCACCCACCTGATCGGCCAGGGTTGACAGGCTGAGGGGTACGCCCTCCCTGGCGTAGCGTTCGGACTGGCGGTTGAGCGGCTGATGCTGCCCGTACTTCTCGAACAGGATCATCGCAGCAGGCTGGGGCCGGCCCAACCCCTGGCAATTACATGGAACGGCGCGGGAGCCTGGCTGATCTTCTCGCAGTCGCGGCAGGTGAACTTCTCCCGGATATGCTGGATCACCTTCCACTGCCGCGGGATGACCTCCAGCGTCTCGGTGATATCCTCGCCCAACTTGCGCAGCCGCGGGCTGCCGCAGCACAGGCAAACGGTCGGTCCCGGCTCGATCACCCGCTCGCGCGGCAAATGTTTGGGGAAGGGCTGGCGCGCCGGACGCTTGCGGGTAAACGCCACGACATTGGTGGTCTTGGACACGGCCCGCTCGGCGGCGATCTCGTCCTCGGTGGCCGAACTCTCGAGCTCCTCGAGCGCCAGCTCCATCTGATCGAGCAGCCGCACCGTGCGTTCCGAGCGCTGGCCATAGAGCTGGCGCGTCAGCTTGGCGATCTGCAATTGCTGATGGGCGATCACGGCTTGATCGTCGGAGGCCTTGGCCTTGGCCACCGCCAGTTCCGCCTCGACCCGCGCCGCCCTGGCTGCTTCCTCGATGCGCTTGGCCCGCTCCACGACCAGCGCCGCCTGCAGCGCGGCGATGTCGTCGGGGAGGTCCTCGGGCGTTGTCGTCACGGGCCCAATTATCCCACATCGCTACGACCGAGCGTTACTCAACCACAGGGTAAGTCAATCGGTCGCAGCCCCGGATCAGTCAAAGGGGCAGGCTCTCCGCCGGCCGCCTCCGGGCGCCAGGTGCGCACCGGGTTCCTCCAATCGATCCCGTCAAGCATGTAGGCCAATTGCGCCGCACTGATCGCGACGATGCCGTCGGCCGGCGACGGCCACAGGAACCGGCCACGCTCCAGCCGCTTGGCGTAGAGCGACATGCCAATGCCGTCATGCCACAGAATTTTTATTAAATGACCTCTTCTCCCTCGGAAGACGTACAAATCACCGGCATGCGGATCGCGCTTCAACACTTCTTGGACTTGCAGCGCCAGGCTGTTCATCCCACGCCGCATGTCGGTGTGGCCGACTGCCAGCCAAACGCGCACCCCCGAAGCGACCGGGATCATCGCCCCGACAGCGCTTTGACCACCGCCGCCGCCAACCCGGCCGGGATCGAAGCCGGGATGCGCATGCACGCCTTCCCCGCAAACTCGATCTCGATCGCCGGGGCCGCAGGACACCCGGCGTCATCTCCGGCCGGCGCGATCAGAACCTGAGCGAAACCATTGCCGACCCCAAGCTCCCGGCGCCAGCGATAAATCTGGCCAGGGCCAATCTCTGCCCGACGAGCGATTTCCGTGACTACGGCGCCCGGCGCCAGGCTCTCGGCAACAATCGCTCGTTTTTGCTCAGCGCTCCAACACCGCCGCCGCTCTGGGCCAGTTATCACCTCAACCCGCGCCATCGCACCGTCCCTAGTACCAGTGCAAACACCATCACTTGCACCAGTGCTTACCAGCCCAATGCGCCTCAGTTAGGCAAGGCGGCCATCACCGCAGGGATACGGCCGGGGTCGCCGCCGCGCAAGAGCAAACGACCGCCATCGATCTGTCGGCCATGACGCCCAATGCGCCGCCGGCGAATTTTCTGTTCGGCCGCACGGGCCAGGCGCGCCGGGGCAATGGGTCGTCGTCAGCGAGGATACCGCGTCATGGGGCATCGCCATCGCGCAGATGAGCCAGGAGCGCACGGATTATCGGTTTCCACTGGCGATCTATCAGCCGGTGCGCTTCAAGCCGGTATCAGGCCGGATCGACCAGGCCGGCGGCGTGGCCGTGCGCCTAGCCGGACGCTTACTACCTCGTGCGCGCCAATGCGCTCGAAGACAATGTGCAGTTTTAACGGGTCGTGAAGGGTCGGCGCCAACAGCTCGCCGGCACCAACACCAAGGTGGCCTCCGGTGTCTGGCATACTCTGGACCTACGCGCCGACGGTAGTCATTTCACAGTGAGTTTTGACGGCGCGCAAAGGTTCATCGCTGACGACACCACGTTCCCCGAAGGGGGAAAGATAGCCCTTTGGACCAAGGCCGATAGCGTGACCCTGTTCGATCGCATCGAGCTGACAAGCGCGCCGTAAATTCGCCGCGGGCGGCCTCTCTCGTCTAACCTGGTCCGCTCGCCCCCGGCGGTCCCTCGTAATCCATGCCGCCATGGATCGGTTTGTTGAGGACCTCGTCGCAGTGAGCAGCGAAGGCGGTGTTGCCCGTATGCCGCAGGCCCTCGAGCTCACCGCGAAGAGCCCGCTGCCAGGCTTTCGTAGTACCGCAGGAACGCGGTTGCCCTCGGCTTCCCGATCTCGCTCTGAAGCGTCAGGAGTTTCTCCTCGATCCGGCCGTTTCGACGCCACCAGGCCTTTTGCGCCGCCACGAAGGCGGCTGCCAACTCTGGCCGCGACTGCTCGCAGGCCTGGGCCATGGTCTCAACCACCGCGGAATAATCCACCATCGCGAGCAGCTGAGCGCCATCGGGTTCGGCAGCGGCGGGTAAAACGAAGACCTGAAGCAAACCGGCCATGCCGCACGTCCAAACAATGGAGAGACTACTCATGGCCGATCCGAGGGCCGGCCTGCCCAGCCGATCTTATTAGTCGCTTACGAGCTGAGTGTTTGCATCTTGTGAGCAGATTTGTCAGGCCAGAGCAGGAATGATGGTGTGTTCGGTGAGGCGGCGGCCGGCAGCGATGGCGGCGCGGCCAGCGCGGGTGAGATAGTAGCGATAGGTGCCGAGGACGCGTTTGATGACGCCGAGATGGCGCAGACGGGCGAGTTGTCGGGATAGGGTGGCGGGAGAGGATTTGCCGAGGAGCGGCAGTAGGTCGGCGCGGCGGAGACCAGCGATATTGAAGCCGGGACGCTGGAGGGCGGCGAGCAGGGTCTGTTCGGCGCGGCTGAAAAAGTTGAGGCCCTTGAGGTTTCGGCCTTTGACCGGACGGGGTTGGGTGAGACGGTCGAGCGCCCGGATGCCAGCCGAGAAGTCGTCCAGACTGGAGAGGTATTCGAGGTAACGGCGATTGCAGCTTAGCAAGATCTCACGCAAATCCTTGAGGCTGTAGATGGTCTTTCTGACGGGGGCCAAGGCGCGAGTTGCCGGGCCTCGGCGATGTTCCACCTTGCGGTAGTGCTTGAAAGCGGAGACGTCGTTGGTGGTGGTCTCGATACGTAGGACGAGGCCGAATTTGTCGTAGATCTTGATCGAGGACTTACTGAAACGATGCTTGACACAGGTGCCCTCGATCCGCGTGGTGAATTGGCTACCGATCTCTTGGGCGAGTTGGGCAGTGATCTTGTGGCCGAGAAAGGTGGCGACGTGTTCGGCTTTGACGGTCAGGATGGCTTGCCGGGAAAGCTGTTCATAGAGGGGTTTGAGGATGGCTGGCGTGCGGAACACCAGATCAGTGGCGTATTCGACCTGCATGAAACTCCAGTGGTAGGACTGGGCGAAGACGTCGAGCACCGGACAGCACTGCTGGGCATAGTGATCGAGGATGCGATGCAGGTGGTCGGGCGAGAGGGTGTCGGCGAGCGCTTGCGCGCGCTCCCAGTCGTCGATGCGCAGAAAGGCGTTGTCGGCAAGGGTGAAACCGACGCCGGCGGCGGTGAGTTGGCGGGCCAGCCAGCTATGCCCATTGCAATAGAACTGCAGACGGAACGGGCACCAGGTCGGCACGCGCAGATAGATCAGGCCCAACTCGGCGTCGATGAAGTAGAAGTAGTAATGCAGGCATTTGCCAGTATCCGGCCGCAAGAAGGTGCGATGGGTTTGCTTGTCATGCCAGGGCTTGTAGGTGTCGCAGGCTTCCATCGCCGAGATGATATGCACCAGGCCGGGACGGTCGCCACGGACGACAAGCACCCTGGCGACGACGTCCTCCTTGCGGATGTGGTTCTTGGCAATGTGTTCGATGGTAATGCCAGCGGCACTCGCCAACTCGGCGGCGCGCTCGCGCACTCGATCGCGAAGCGGTTCGGCAAATCGCGGATAGTCGAAGATCCGGATCTGCCGCGCAGAAAGAAATCCCGTCATTCCTTTCGCGTAACAGGCTCCCGGCAGCGTCCCGGTGACGATGATCCGGTCATAGCAGGAGGGCACCCCGGCGAGGCGCTCGCGGTAACGCTCCGTCAGCGGCTGTCTCAACCCCCCCTCCTGCTTCCCGCGTCTTCTGCGTCTATTTTAGCCTGTTTGGTTCCGGCTTCGCCGGCTTAGGCCTTACAGATTCCCGAATGCGGCGCCCCGGACGCTGCTATGAGGTCGAGGACGCCCCGGTGATAGGGAGAAAAGACATAGAGATGGTCCGGCGGCACCAGGGCGGTGGTGGGCGCGCCGGACGCCGTGGTGAAGCAGGTGTTGGTGCCTGTCCGCGGATCGATGGTCTGGATTTGGCGCGGTTCCTCGATCTCTACATGCACGAGACCGCTCGCCGGATTGAAAAAGGTCGCATCCGGAGGGCCGGCAAGCGGCCGCTGGGCGCGGCACTTGCCTGTCGCGTTGCTAACCGCGATGAGCGCGCCGCCGTCACAGGCGGCATATAGCTCCGACATACTGCCGCCGAACCCGGCGTCCATACAGCGCGTGCCAGCGATAGTAGACTTGGACCTCCTGCCCGATATAGGCAGAATGAACCGGCGATTGCCATTGGCCGCAAAAATTATCTGTTCGCCGGCTCCGATGCCGGCGGCCGCGGTGCCACCGCAATCTATTCGCTGATCGAAAGCGCCAAGCTCAATGGTCTCAACCCGCAGGCCTACCTCGCCGACGTGCTCGCCCGCCTCGCTGACGACCCGGCGCGGCGCATTGCCGAACTCCTCCCTTGGAACTGGCACCCCGGCGACACTCGTCGCGCTGCCGCCTGACGCAGCGCTCTCACCGGCCGCTTACGAACCGAGCGAGGGAACAGGTGCGGTCCAGCCTCTCCAAAAGTGACCGATCACCCTGGAAACCGTCGCTCGGCGTGCTGGTCGACGGTGGGATCATGATCATCCGCTCGCCTCTCGCCGAACTCGCTGCGCCGCTGCGTACCTAGGCAGACGCCATCGGCTCGGATAACAGCAAGCCGGTTACGGTGGAGCGCATCATCCCACGCATAGTCGAACGGTTCATTAGAACCGACCGCGCATTGATGCGGATGCGTCGGGATGTTGTGCACACCGCTGAGCGTTCCGCACAGTCGGCAGCGGTCAAGCCAGGCTGGTCGTTCGAGGAGTGTGCGCCGGAAACCTCACGAGCGACATCGAGAAATCGCCCAACCAACCCCGGTGGCGGGTCGATGTCATGCTTTAGAGCGATCACCGCGTAGCCCGGGTCTCCCAGTAACGGTCGCATCACCGCGCGGAGGCCAGCGGCCAATACCGACGAAGATGGCGCTAGTGCGATCGCGGAACCGGCGCGCGCCAACATGATGGCCGTTCGACGATCGGAAACACGGAATGCAATGCGAGGCCAATCCGACTTCTTGCCCAGCTGGCGGAACCGCGCGAGGACAGCTTTCTGCGCCGAAGAGCGAACCAAAGCAAGAGCCTCACCAGCAAGGTCAGCCGGGACGACCGCGTCCTTTCCGCAGAGCGGGCGGTCCTCGGGGAGGATTACGCTCCAGCTCTCCCGCCATAGCTCTTCGACGACGAACCCATCTGTTTTTTGCGGTTCAGAGGCAAGTGCGAGATCGACGGCATTGATGCGCAGTGCTGCGGGCACCTCGGGACCCGACAATTCGACCAGCTCGACCAAGACGTTCGGCGAGCGAGCATGGAACGCTGCGAGAATTGAAGTCAGTGGGAGGGTCGCTGCGTCATCGGTCAGACCGATCCGCAGTCGCCCGGAGCGACCGAGCGCAACAAGCTGCACGCGGCGAATGGCATCCTCAACCTGCTCAGGATATGTCGCGCCTCTGCGAGGAATTCAGCGCCCGCTGACGTAAGTCCGATTAGCCGATGCCGTTCCCGCGCAAACAGGCTTATGCCAACCTGCTCTTCGAGCCCGGCTACCTGCTTGGTGAGCGCCGGCTGCGTGATCTCGAGTCGATCGGCGGCGCGACGAAGATTTAGCTCCTCGGCGACAACGACGAAGTATCTGAGATGGCGAAGCTCAACGTTTCCATGCCGAATACTATCAGATAAACGGGTGCTGTGAGCCGGTCTCGGGTTTCTTGTAACTCTCATATCTATCATCGTCAGCTGAATCGCTGTACTCCGGAGCGGAAGGCCGCAGATCGATAAGGTGAACGATCTTGTTACACCGCAACCTCTCTCAGCCCGCTGTCCATCGCGGCAGTATCTCGTGAGCAAATTTAGATTTTCCGCAGAATTGATGGTTAGTTACGCCTATTTAATGATCGCCTGCGATCTGTGTCTTGTGACTACAGCCGTCGCCGCGCGACATTTCCCACAACGTCATGGCCCTTGGCTCATGGTGCATCGGCTTGGCGCTCGCCTTGCCCCTCCTTACTTGCCAACAATCGCGACGAGCAGCCACAGTAAGGTCAAGTCCGGTCATTGCTGGCAACTAGCTAGCTAAGCTAATGGCCAACAAGAAGCGAAGAAGGGAAACCAGCGTGGATCAGCCTTTGCTTACAACGTCAAAGCGCTCAGAACCCAAGAAATGACGATTGCTGAACAGGCCGAGCGTGCCTACGAGCAGTTTGTCAGCCACTGGCGCCCACGAGGACCAGGCCGCGGGGGGCGCGAGCGCCTCAAATCAGCAAGGCACGAATGATCAGGCGATCTGGCGAGGCTTCCAGCCAATGCCCCGCTCTTCGCCACGAGGTCGCCCGCACCCCGACAAATTACCACGCCAGCAGAAAATTCGCTTGCCCACCTCATCCGTGCTGTGGCAGTTTGCTGCGGTGCTGCTCGGGGAGGTCGAGATAGGACCGCAGCAATCTCGCTGTCATCGATGAACGCCGCGAGCTTCGTCCATTTCGGACGCAATAGGTCGGCCACATGCCGCAGCATTGCGCTGGCCTTGGGCCGGTCCGGTTGCAGAAAGGCTTCGCGCAGCGCGGCCGCCACCATGCTCTGGCGGGTTTTGAGGACATAGGCGAGGGCATTGCGCATCCAATGCACGCGGCAGCGCTGCCAGCCGGCGTCGAACAAAAGTCCTGCAACTCCACCTTGGCCGACTGGCGGCCCGATGGCCGCCTCACTACACCGCGGCCCTACATTGCGGGCTGCTCTCCGAGTCTCCACCACAAGCGTGGACGCTAACGACGCTTGTTTGCGTCGGTCCGCAACAGGCCATCGATACTACGGCTCGGACTAAGTTCCCAGCACCTCCAGTTATCGGCTGATAACTTCGCTTGCTATTTTAATTCCCAGAAGGCGAGACTAGGATTTTCGGACTACCTGGATTTCATTCCGTCCTCGGCCACAACCCGATGTAGAAAGCTCGATGTGACGCGGCTTCTGGCCGCATATCGATACATAACAAAACTCGACCGGAGCGGATGGGCAATGGATAAGGCACACAATCGCATTGGGAGTAGCCGCGGTGCCGCCGCTTGCCGCCTGCGCTGCTCAAATACCTCAAATCAGTCACGATCCTGCGGCGCTCCATACGGAACCTCCCAAACCCGTCAAAGCGGTGCCGATGACCAGGCTGTTTGGCTGTCAAAGTGTTGAAAGGTTGGAAGGCGTCAACCGGCATTAAATTATTGTTACAACTCGTGCCTTCTCCGAACCGATCAATACCGGTCAGATATGGCCGTACGAGACCTTTGTCTCGACGAACTGAAATCCGCTGTGCCCGTTTGGCGCGAGCGCAAACTGTCGCCGGCCGTCAACGAGGGGAGGCCGGGCTTCCGGCAAGGGGGTAGGGGATGACTAAGTGTCTGAAATCTGAATCGGAATGGTTGTATTGTATCGTAGATACATTGTGTAAGGGTCAAGCTAATCTCCTGACAAGAAGCTGTACAGAGGCGATGTAGACCCATGCTTTGGCGCTCGCAATCGAAGCCTCGAAATCCTTGGCCAGGCGGCGATTTCGGTTGAGCCAAGCCAGGGTTCGTTCGACGACCCAGCGCCGCGGCAGCAATTGAAAGCCTGCAGCGTCAGCGGCGCGTTTGACGATCTCGATGGTCCACTTGCCGAATTTGGCGAGGGCGGCACCCAGATTGGGGCCGTTATAGACGCTGTCGGCGAACAGGTGACGCAACCAGGGAAACAATTGGTGGACGGCCTCAATGACCAGCACGGCACCATCGCGATCTTGGACATCGGCGGGGTGCACCTCGGCACCGACCAGCAGACCGCCAGTGTCGGTGACAATGTGGCGCTTACGCCCCCAGCCTTCGCTGGGGCAGGCTCTTTGACCTTCTTGGCGGCATCATAACCACGCGGCCCACCGCTCTCGGTGGTCTTGGCCGATTGACTGTCGATGACCCCGGCCGATGGGCTCGCTTCGCGCCCCGCCGCTTCGCGGGCCTGCAGCAGCAATGCAAAATTGATCTTCTCAAACAAGCCGTGGTCTCGCCAATCGTAGAAATAACCTTGCACGGTGGTAAACGGAGGAAAGTCCTTCGGCAGCATCCGCCACTGACAGCCGCTTCGCGCCATATACAAGATCGCATCCAGCACCGCCCGCAGCTCGGTCTCGCGCGGTCGGCCCAAACGCTTTGCTGCCGGCATATGCGGCTCGATCAGCGCCCACTCGGCATCCGTTAGATCGCTTGCGTAGCGCTGTCCCTCTCGCTCATACTTCCGACGAGTGATTTTGGTCCACATTTTGTGCCTCGATGATTGTTTTGCCACAACCATCATGCCACAACCGACTGAAATCACTCAATTCATTTTCGGTCGGCCTCTAAGCGTGGCGACGTGAACAGGCTAGCATACGCTCCCTTTCAGAAAGCGGCTCTGGATCCGCCGCCGGGGACCGATAGTGAGTTGCTCCACCTCTGTGATGAATGCCGTCGCGCCCATGCCGAGTGGGTCGCATACTTCAACTTCCTCGCTGACGATGCAGTCACTCGAGCCCCCGCCTCTGAGGAGCTTGCCCGCCTCAGAGCGGCCTGGGGGAAGGCGCTGGATCGTGTCTGCGAGTTGCCGCCCGCCACCCTTTCGGGAGCTCTCGCAAAGCACGACCTTGCGTGCATGTTGAAGTCTTGGAGCGGCGAGGATGACGTCTTCGAGTTCCTTGCCTTGACCAGTCGCGAGATTTGCGCCGTTCTCTGCTCGTTGGAGGTGGCTCGCGCAGGTCTTAACGGGAGCAAAGCACGTCGCAACGGCTCTAGCCGGGTCGCGTGGCTGAACCTTGTCGTCCGTTTTTCGCGGTCTGCTAAGGGGCAGAGGGCAATAACGGATCGAACGGTTCGCCGTTCGCAAGCCTGACGGCCATCGTGAGACCGCCGGCAACGGAGGTCTCGATGCGTCCCTTAATCGTCATGGCCGCGCTGGTTTGGTCTCCAGCTCTTGCTGCCTCGCCGCCGCTTTGCACGCTGCCGCCAGGCGCGATCCCGATCGCCGACCACTTGGCCGAGGAGCCTGCCAAACCATCTCCGCCGGCCACCTCGGCCGACACCCCTAGCCCGCTTCCGGAAGCCCTCGCTTCGATGCCGTTCGTGCAGCACGTCGCCTCGGCTGGTGCCGTGGTGAGGGATCTCGGTTCGTCGCATGGGATACGTGCGATCGCGGCACGGAGCGGGGATCAGTTCATGCTCTTTCAAATCACTCCCGACGGGCAGGCAGCCGTCTCAGGAGCAACCGTCGAGCTGCACCCGGCGCAGCTTGAGACGATCGCGAGCGGCAATATCACCGACCTCGGCGTGCAACACGGATTACAGGGCTTCTTCGTGCGCAGCGGACCACAATTTCAGGTGTTCTACGCGACACCCGACAACGAGCGGCTGATCCCTGGCGTCCTGTGGGATGCGGCGGGGAAAGACCTGACGCGGCAGCAGGTCGCGCGCATTCCCGGTGCGATCCCAACCGTATTGGTTGGCGGTGCGGAACCCCGGCAGTCGAATTCCAGCGCAGCTGGTGTTGCAGCGCTGCCGCTCGTGCAGAAGGCCTCTTTGGGTACGATCGGCCAAGCATCGGCACCGCGCCTCTTCATTCTCATCGACCCGCAGTGCATCTATTCCGTCCGCGCTTTGCAGATGCTGCAGCCCTATGTGGCAAACGGCCGTCTGCAGGTCGCCGTTATCCCGTTATCCGTACTCGATCACGAGGACCAGGGCCAGAGCACGCGGAGCGCGCTTGCGCTCTTGAGCAAGCCCGCCGACCAGCTCGTCTCCGCTTGGCAAGCCGGGAGCGTGAACGATGCACCGAGCCCGGGGGCAGCGGAACGTTTGCGCACCAACATGGCGATCGCGCAGGCGATTGGGTTGAAAGGCACGCCGACCTTTATCTGGCGAAAGCCTGATGGCACAGAGGGACGCATCGACGGAATCCCGACCAGCATGGATGCCCTGGTCTCCTCGGTTGGTAGCTGAAGTGATGCCGATCCAGCTTGAAAATCCGGGTTCTATCAATGCTCCGGGTTCCGAGCGCCAGAAACGGCGTTCGCTCCTTGGAAGAGCGTTCCGAGGCATTGGCTGGTTGTCTTCCGGACCAGTCGACTGGGTGGGCCTGCGCGGCATCTCGCGCAGCGCGTCTTTGATTCGCAATTTGTCCGCCACCGTGCGCTCCGGTTCGCGACGCGATAGACGCTTTAGGACGAGTGGAGATGGGAGCTTTGATCTCAATTCGACGGCGTTCTTGTACGGCATATCAGTGCCTGAGTTCAAACGGCGCCTGAAAGTGCGGCGTCGGCAAACCGCCCTTATAGCCTATGCCACATTTGGTCTGGCCTGCATCTTCTTGATGGCTTGGGTGTGCGAGGCTTTGTCGTCGCCGTGGACGGCAGCGCGCATCGCACTGGCTCTGGAGTTTCTCCCGTTCTGTGCGCTGTTCTTTCTGCTCGCTTTCTACCACGCGCTGTTGAACTTTCAGATCCGGATTGGTCGCGCGGCGAGTTGGCGCGAATATCTTGCCACGAGCGCGCCTTTTTGGCCTCGGTGAACTGCAGTACCGATTGGAGAAAGGCGAACCTTTGCGGTGAATGGCGTCATGCTCGCCGTCCGCGCATGCGGCCGGCAATATCGCGACCTTGACTGGGCAAAAGGTCTCGGAGAGGGCTCTGCTTTTCTTACAGCGGCGAGAGCAGCGGACAGCCTGTCGCGCGAGCGCGCGGGCTTCGTCTAGCCCGCGCGAGGCCCGAGGGCGGCGCTATGCGTGCGATCGCCGCCAGGGCTACGCGCGCGTTGGGCCAGGTGCGGTCACTGTCCCAACACTGGATGAGCGGTCGTTGATCGGTGGCATCGCGACGATCACGCTGTCGGGCTACTGCACGTGATGGATAATGGGCCTTCCGGAGGCTTGCTGCTTGGTATCGCCCTTGCGTAGGTTGTCGGGCGACAGATAAAACTGGACCTGTAGCGACATTGAGAATTGGACCCCCTCTTTGAAGAGAAGGGTTCGATAATGGACGATTGGGTACAGCCTACTTCGCGGGGGGAGTTACCGCGGAGGGAGGTGATGCAGACGCCGGACGAGGTCGCGGCGATGCTGCGGTTGAAGGCGCTGGGGTGGGGTGTTCGGCGGATCGCGGGCGAGCTGGGATGCAGCCACATGACGGTTCGTCGGTATTTGTCAGAAGGCGGCTGGGTAGCGTATCGCGGTCGCGGTCGGCCGCGGACGCTGACCGGGCTCGAGGAGTGGGTGGCGGAGCGTTTCCGCCGGCATGCCGGCAATGCCGATGTGGTTCGACAGGAGCTCGAGCGCGAGAAGGGGATCCGTTTGACGCTGCGGACGGTCGAGCGCGAAGTGCGTCACTTACGGCGCGAACTGGAAGCGGAAGCGCGGGCGACGATCCGCTTTGAGACGCCGCCTGGCAAGCAGCTGCAGATCGACTTCGGCGAGCGCCGAGCAATGATCGGCGACGAGAACGTCAAGGTGTACCTGTTTGTGGCGACGTTGGGCTATTCGCGGCGGCTCTATGTCCGGCCGTTCCGCAACGAGCGCCAGGAGAGTTGGTTTGCTGGCGTGGAGGGCGCCTTCCGTCACTTCGGCGGGATTACCGAGGAGGTGCTGCTCGACAATGATCGCGGGCTCGTCGCTCGTCACGACCGGGTGACTCGGGAAGTCGAGTTCAATGCCCGGCTTCACGCGTTCGCCAAGCATTGGGGTTTTCGGCCGCGCGCCTGTGCACCCTACCGGGCGCGCACCAAGGGGAAGGACGAGCGTGGCGTCGGCTATGTCAAGAAGAACGCCATTGCTGGACGGCAGTTCGAGAGCTGGTCGGCATTGGAAGCCCATCTCGAGGGATGGACGCGCGACGTCGCCGATCAGCGGGTGCACGGCACGACCGGCGAGGCGCCGATTGAGCGCTTTCGGCGCGCCGAGGCTGGCGCGTTGCGCTCGATCACTGAGGTTCGCCCGTTTGAGATGGCACGCGAGCTGGTGCGCAAGGTGCAGGCTGATTGCGTCATTGAGGTCGATAGCAATGCCTATTCGGTGCCGTGGCGGCTGATCGGTGAAACCGTGCGCGTGGTAATCGCCGGCGATCTGCTCCGCATCAGCCATGCCGGGCGGGAGGTCGCGGTTCACCATCGCCGGACCGGCCGGTTCGAGCGTGTTGTCGACCCGGTCCACTTCGACGGCGTCGTCGGCTTCGGCTCAAAGGCCCGGCTCGCGACCGTCCCAACTCCCGAACCGATCGGCGCAGATGAGCTATTGCGCCCGCTCCTCGAATACGAGCGCGTGGTCGGAGGGCGCTGGTGATGGAGCATGATCACCTGGTCGCGATGCTAAACCGGCTCAAGCTGACGGCGATCCGCGATCAGCTCGACAGTCTGATCGATGAGGCGGCCCGGCGTGAGCTGACCATTCGAGAGGCGCTCTCTCTATTCTGCGAGCGCGAGATCGGCCGTAAGGATGAACGGCGGATCGAGATGAGCATCGGGCTGGCGCGCTTCCCATTCGTCCGCGATCTCGACGGCTTCGACTTCGCCGCCCAGCCCTCGATCGACAAGAAGCAGATCCGCGAGATCGCCGCCGGGCGCTTCATCGCCAATGCCGAGGCGGTGCTGTTGTTGGGTCCGCCCGGGGTCGGCAAGACGCATCTGGCAGTGGCGATCGGGCGCCAGGCGATCCTAGCAGGCTATACCGTGCTGTTCGCTCAGGCGCCGACCCTGGTGGCCCAGCTCGCCAAGGCCCATAGCGAGGGCCGGCTCGAGGATCGCCTCACCCACTTTGGCAAACCGAAACTGCTGATCGTCGACGAGCTCGGCTATCTGCCGTTCGAGCCCAATGCGGCGCATCTATTCTTTCAGCTCGTCTCGCGGCGCTACGAGCGGGGCAGCATGCTGATCACCAGCAATCGATCCATCGGCGAGTGGGGAACGGTGTTCGGCGACGCCGTGGTGGCAACCGCCATCCTCGACCGTCTCCTCCATCACAGCCACGTCCTCACCATTCGCGGCGACAGCTACCGGCTCCGCGAGAAGCGGCGCACCGGCTTGCTGAAGGCGCCGCCCATCGCGCAGAGCGTGCCAGTACCAACATGACCAGGAGCTTGCCCAGGTGGGTACACAGGAACCTCCCGCGCGCTGCTCCGCCAAACTCTTGGCGGTCGCTGCGCAGCGCGCGGGTCCCTCCTGTGCACTACCTGGACAAGCTGCCCCGACCGAGCCTCGGGGCTACATCACTTAACCCGGGGGTCCAGTTCTCAATGTCGAAAAGGGTCCAGTTCCGGAAGTCGGTTGACATAGGTAGGACGCGCCAAACGCCGCCTGGCGATCAGAAGGTGCCCGGCGGCGCGTATTTGCTGCCGCCGGCGGCTCCGGTGGCCCAAGGGGCGAACTCGTACGCGGGGCGATCGGCTTGGGAGGAGGGTTCCGCGGGTTTCACGATGGTGCCGTCGCGGTTCCAAACCGGTGGCTGCCAGGTGGCGTTGGCTTCGCCGTAGGCGGCATAGGGATTGTAGAGGGGATTTCGGACCGGCGCGGCGGCGGGAGCCGAGTAGTCCTTGGCGGATTTGACGTTACCGCTGCTGCAGGCGGCGAGGCAGGCGGCGAGAACCAGGACGAGAGGCTGGGAGGGGCGCATGGCGGATCTCCGTTGTTCGGGCTGCACCATGCCCCGTGACTTGTGCGAATGGCGTGTTTACTCCGGGGGATAACGGTCGGGATGCTCTTGACGCAAAATGTGGCGCAGGAACGTTATCTCGATCCCCTTTTCCTTGCTCTCTTGGCGGAGGCGCTCACACTCTGCCTCAAGCGTGTCCTTCGCGCGCCGCAGCGTCTCAACCTCGTGTTGAAGCTCGGCGATAGCGGATCCCCTCCGGTCAGCCTCATCGGCAGCCTCAATGGCCCTGCGCTGCAAATCATTGAAGTCGGCAACGAGCTTATTGTAATGCGCAACGACCTCTGCCGCTTCGCGCCGAACGAGAGCATTGTCTATCACCAGCCCCCGGAAATCGCGGCGTTCGCGCAGAGCCCTTCCGAACTCCTGTATCCACAATGTATCGGAGATGATCCCTGCTGCGGTAAGAGCTGCCCAATCACTCATGGATCTCTCCCTTCGGGGAGGTTTCGGTCGTCGCACGGAGAGTGGTATCCATACCGGCGGCCGCGCCGTCGGCTTCTCCAGAAGCCCTGCCCGGACCAGAGATATAGCCGGCTGGTCCGCGGGGCAAGCGGCGGGTGGACCTGGTCAAGTTGGCTAAACCTTGTTGAAATCCACCCGTGATGACACGCGAGGACCGTTCACCCGGCAGCCACGCTGCTCGCTGGGAGAAGTCTTCCATGTCGACGCGGTTCACGGCGGTAAAGCCGACGAGGCGCGGCAGGTGATGCGGCAGCAGCGCGACCATCCGGAACGACATCAGCGCCGCAACCACATGGGTCATCACAAAGATTGTCAGCAGGACGGCGATGCCGATCAGGTTGCTGACGAGCCAGCCGTTCTGCAGCACGAAGCCGGCGGCGATGCCGAAGCTTTCGCGAATCAGCCAGGACATGCAGTCGAACACAAAATATCCCAGGAACAGGCCGATCACCATCAGGGTGGGGCGAAACACGATGTTGAAGAGTAAGCTCCAGCCTTCGATGGCGCGACCGTGGAGGCCCTCGCCGCCAACCGTCATGTGGGCCAGCATCCAGAGCGGTACCGCGATCATTGCTCCGCAGACGAGGATGATCCAGCCACAGACGCCGGCCATCCACATGATCCAGGGGATCATCGGGAGCACATAGGCGATGATGAGACCGGGGATCATGAGGGCCATGAGACCGAGGAGTAGCGGCAGGCCGATGAAATTCATGACCGCGTGGCCGGCGATCGTTGCGGCGGCCGCACCCCATTGGAAAGTGAGCCCCTGGAAAATGGCCAACCCTGTGGAAGTCGTGCCGGAAGCCAACACGGCGGCAGCGCCCATTGCGATCAAGCATGTATTGATCAAGGTCTGGCCGAGCTGCATCAGCCCGCCGAACGGGTCGGTCCATATCTGGGTCGTCGGCAGCAGGTAATCGGTGATCTTGTGCAGCAGCCAGTCGCTGATGTTGAGCTGGCCCAGGATGCGGTCGAGGATGCCGGCTCCGGTCGAATCATCCTTCGGATCCGCAAGGGTGTGTGGTATGCCGCTCGGCGTGCTGGTGCCGTCGGTCGTCTGAACCACATATTTGAGGGTGGTCATAAAATCCTTCTGCGCCGCTTCCAGCGGTGCGAGGTCGTAGGACAGCGCCGGTCCGAGCCCGTCGTAGCTCGGCGCGGTGGTGACGGGCGTCGCATTAAGCAGCGAGAGCGTCGTCGCGTTGAGCTTGGCGATCTCGAGGTAGTAGGCGCCGGCCGCGGTCCAGCCGAGGGTCGATTGCTGCACCTGGTTCTGCAGTAGATCGAGGGATCCGTTTCGGGCTTGCGACGCATTGGCTCGCAGCGCGCTGTTCAACGCGCTCTGGATGCTGGTAGCAGCCGTCGCGAGCTCGCTCGTGTAACTGTTGACTGCATTGTTGAAGATGCTCTGGAGCGGGACCAGGGCCGAGGCTTGCTTGTTCTGCCAGAGGTTCTGCGCCACACTCGCCACCTGGCCGCGGATCGAACCGTTGAGCACGTCGGCGAGCACAGCCTTCTGGATCGCGGCCATGTCGACATTGACGCCAGCGACGGTTTGCTCGTTCTGCGGGGATTCGCGGACAGTGACGGTCCCGCAGACCGGGTTGCCCGATTGGTTGCCGGTGGAGAGCGAGTAGCGCCAGGTGGTGTAGCCGCCATTGCTGTCCTTGACAGTGATCGGCTGCGGGGCCGGGACCAGCTGGCCGCTGCCTGTCGTGGTGGTGTTGGAGGCGAGATTGACGAGATCCATGCAGAGCTCGCTGTCGATCAGCCCCGACACGATCTGCTCGGTGCCCGGCACCATTGGCTGGGCGATGACCAGGGCGTCGGGTCCGACGGCCTGGACGGCGTTGGCGTAGAGGGCCTTGGCCATTCCGACACCGACCATCGCGCCTTGCAGGACGAGCGCCTGGCCGGCGGAGAAGCCGCCGCCGAGCGGAAACATCATAATGCCGGCAAACCCGACGCGAACGACGAACATCCAGCTCTGGCCGTTGCCGAGGATTCGCGAGGTTTCGGCTGCGCGGTGGATGTTGATAATCGTGGTGTAGGCGACAAAGGCGGCGGCGATGGCCGCGACAAAGCCGGTAAGCTGACCGACGATCTGCCCGATGACGGTGGCCTCGTTGCCGGTCGAGGTGCCCGACGTCCCGCCCGGAATCGGGAAGATCGAACGCAGCACCTGCGCCGCCCAATCGTTGCCGGGGTCGAGGGCGCTCCAGCTCACATCGTAAGGGTTTGTGGCTTGCGAGAATGCGGGGCCGGCGACGGCAAGGAAGGAGAGCGATAGGAGGACGAGCCAGGGGGTGCGCATGACAGCCTCGCAGGATTTTGCCGGCGAGGCTGCCACGGGAGTCTGCGAACGGCGCCCCCTATGGGGTCATGGCTGGTGCTGGTGCAGCGCGCGAGGTTGCCTCTGAGGACTGCGACCGGCCGAAGGCGGACCTAACAGCGTCGACGGCGCGTTGGAGCAGTTCGGCGGCCTTCTGCGCCAGGTCGTCCACCATGCTTTTGCCGTCGCGTCGCGATGGCGTGCCGGCGGCTGCTTCGCCGATCTGGGCATCCATCTGCTCGAACTTGGCGCTGAGGTTGGCAGCATCGGGCCGGCGGGCAATAACTTGCTCGATCCCGACGCGGTGCTGGCCGTAGCGGGCAAGTGCGGCGGCAGCTTTATCGTAGGCAGCGGTGACGCCTCGCTCGGTTTCCAGGGCGTTGTTGAATTGTTGGCGGAGGTCGGCGAAGCGGCCGCCGACGCGCATCTCGGACAGCACCGCCGCCATGCCCCCGGGTTCAGAGCGGGCCGCCTCGCGGATGCGGTTCATCACGGTGGCGCCCTCGCCGGTCCGGAAGGCTTCGGCGGCGTTTAGCGCCGCTCGGCCGGACCTCTCGGCTCGCTGGAGTGCACGCTCGCCGGTACTCTCCTGCATCCGCCTCTCGAATGCAGCGAGCCGGCCGGCCATCGGCGTATGCGGCGGGTCCCAGGGAGATCCGGACCCGTGAGCTCTGCCGCGCATACCGGCGAGGATGGTGTCGAGTGGACCTCGCGCGTGGGCCTGTTGTTGACCGGCCGTGGCGCCTCGCTGGAGCACTGGGTTGTCTGGAGCTGCGTCGACGCGGTGCGATGTGCTCGCAGCATCCGCTGCCGGCGCGGGTCCCGAGTGGCCTAAATGCTGATCTGCCGTGGCGGGTTCGGCGCGGCGTTGCGAGAGCCGTACGCGGTTCTCGAGCACCTCGATCTGGCTCCTTATGTCCGGCGCGTTCTGGTCTCTCTGAGCGCCTATGTCCGTGCCGCTTCTTCGTATGTCGGTGATCAGTCGCTTGTCTTCGAGGGCAGCGGTCGCGCGCATCAGGGCCAGCATGCGTTCGTTGTCGAGGCCGGGCGCCGCGGCTGCGAGCCGTGTAATCTCCGATCGGAACTCTGGGGTGATCGGGATGGGCCAGATCGGATACTTCTCGAGGTCCTGTAGCGCGTAGGCGACCTGGTGCCGAAGCCCCGGCTGGGCCCGTCGTTCCGGGTCTGCGCCCTGCTGAGCAAGGGTCTGGATCGTCTGGGCCAGGTTGCGATCGATATTGGCGATGAGCGGCTGGGCGCGTTGTAGGTGCTCGAGCAGCTCCTGCATCTGGTCCTTGTCGGCCTGTGCCACTGGCTTGCCTCCGGCCGGCTCTACCGTGCCCTTTGTGCCCGCCGCATTTTCTGCGCCCGGTGGGTTCGGGGTCTCGGCCGCCTGGTTCGGTGTTACCGGTGTTTCTTCGGCCATTTCGATCTCCGTTGACGGACTTGAGCCGGTTACTCAGTTGGACGCCGCCATCGATGGCGCCGGCATCCGCACTGTCGGCTGGAAGTCGCGCTCGACCGACTGGGCGAGTAGCGTTGCCGTGATGGTCGTGTGCTGCAGGCCCATCTTGAAAATCTGGAACTGCAGGTAGTTGCTGAGGGCGAGCTCGATTGCGATCTCGCGCTCGACCGAAGCGGGGGGCATGCTCTGCAGCGTGGCGGCCCAAGTGACGTCGCTGATGCGCCGTTCCGACTCTATTTGCAGGACCTGGAGCCACGAGCCGTTGGTCTTAGTGTCTGAATCTGAATCGGAATGGTTGTATTGTAGCGTAGATACATTGTGTAAGGGTCAAGCTAATCTCCTGACAAGAAGCTGTACAGAGGCGATGTAGACCCATGCTTTGGCGCTCGCAATCGAAGCCTCGAAATCCTTGGCCAGGCGGCGATTTCGGTTGAGCCAAGCCAGGGTTCGTTCGACGACCCAGCGCCGCGGCAGCAATTGAAAGCCTGCAGCGTCAGCGGCGCGTTTGACGATCTCGATGGTCCACTTGCCGAATTTGGCGAGGGCGGCACCCAGATTGGGGCCGTTATAGACGCTGTCGGCGAACAGGTGACGCAACCAGGGAAACAATTGGTGGACGGCCTCAATGACCAGCACGGCACCATCGCGATCTTGGACATCGGCGGGGTGCACCTCGGCACCGACCAGCAGACCGCCAGTGTCGGTGACAATGTGGCGCTTACGCCCCCAGCCTTCGCTGGGGCAGGCTCTTTGACCTTCTTGGCGGCATCATAACCACGCGGCCCACCGCTCTCGGTGGTCTTGGCCGATTGACTGTCGATGACCCCGGCCGATGGGCTCGCTTCGCGCCCCGCCGCTTCGCGGGCCTGCAGCAGCAATGCAAAATTGATCTTCTCAAACAAGCCGTGGTCTCGCCAATCGTAGAAATAGCCTTGCACGGTGGTAAACGGAGGAAAGTCCTTCGGCAGCATCCGCCACTGACAGCCGCTTCGCGCCATATACAAGATCGCATCCAGCACCGCCCGCAGCTCGGTCTCGCGCGGTCGGCCCAAACGCTTTGCTGCCGGCATATGCGGCTCGATCAGCGCCCACTCGGCATCCGTTAGATCGGTTGCGTAGCACTGTCCCTCTCGCTCATACTTCCGACGAGTGATTTTGGTCCACATTTTGTGCCTCGATGATTGTTTTGCCACAACCATCATGCCACAACCGACTGAAATCACTCAATTCATTTTCGGTCGGCCTCTTAGACGGCAGCCCGATGTTGGTCAGGTACTGCTGCTGCAGCGTCGTCAGCGGCACCGAGGGTGTCTGCATGCCGATTTCCTGGTCGACGAAGCTCTGTGCGAGCGACATGCGGGCGTTGTAGCTGCGGCGGCGCACAGCGGCGTCTTGCCCGGCGGCCGAATTGAGCTGATCGCCGCGCAAGGCAGCTGGAGCGATCGGCTGGATCAGGTTGATCGCGTAGTCCTTGGCCGTATTGACGGCATTCTGATCGGCGTAGGTTCCCGAGCCGAAGAGGCTTGAGAACTGCTGATCGGCGTCCGAGATGCTGCTCGCGCTTCCGCAAAGTCCCGCGGCGACATCGTTGGCGTCGCAATAGTAATTGAGGTGTTGCTGACTGATCGACGCAACGCCCTGGGCCTGTCCATAGTGAGACGGCATGTTGGGCCCTGCCTCGCCACGCAGATCGTGGATCCGGGCGATCGTCGCCGCCACGGTGAAAGCCTGCACCGCCGCCGCCTGGGTGCTGACGCCGCCGTCGAGCGCGGTGCATGCGGTTGGGCTCGGGGTCTGCTCGTCGCGGATTTGTGCGTTTCGTACATCGCGCTTGAAGCGGGCGTTGGCGGTGTTGGAGGCGTCGAAGATCTGTTCGAGTGCCCCGACCGAGGCCTTCTGATAGTTGGCAGTCTGCGTGAACCCTTGCTGCAGCAGTTGCTCGACCGTGCCGAAGGTGTTGTCGCCGAGGAGGCTGGCGATCGGGCCGGTGGCGCTGAGAAAGTCCTTGACGTCTTGAATGTAGCCGTTGATGTCGCTGAGCACGCCTTTGACGGCGTTGACGGCCGCGAGCACGGTCGCATCGATCGTCGGCAAATCCGCTTGAGCGGGGGTGGCGTTGAACAGAACGCCGCCGATGACGATGCCGATCGCGGTCGAGGCGGCGAGACTGAAGTTTCGCATCAGTGTCTCGTCAGAACGTGCCTTGCGGGGTGTTCGGGAGGCTGTATCCGGTCGGTGCGGTACCGGTGCCGTTGATGTAGAGGCCGCTGCCGGTCGACCCGGCACCGATGCCGATCGTCGCGATCGGCGGGCCGCCGCCTCCGAAGGACAGTTTCGGGCACGAGAGGCCGCCGCCGAGCCCGCCGAAGCCGAGGTTGAAACCAGTGATCGTCAGTCCGCACTGCACCTTGCCGAGGAGCGAATTCCAGGTCTGTTGCACAAGGTTGCAGATCTTGCCCTCGACCGCCTGCAGCAGGTTGGCAGGGTTGAGCAGGTTGGTGACCAGGTTCAGTCCGACGCCGTTGAAGAAGTTGTCGAGGCAGGTGAGCGAGGTCACGCTCTGCGGTGCGTTGATGTTGCTGTCGTCCGCTTGGATGCGGGCGTTCAGTCCATTGACGCCAGCCTGGGTGATTGCTGCACAGCCGGTGCTGCCAGTGGTTGCTCTGGGCCCGACCGGTGTCGCAGAGCGTCGGGCTCGCCATCAGGGCCAACAGGCCGAGTGTCGCCAGCCGGCGCATCACGCGTCTCCCTCGAGAGCGGTTTCGCACGCGGCGTGGAGCGCTGCGAGACGATCGGGGGCAAAGATGCGGCGGAGCAGAGTCCGCTGGGTGACGGCGGCGATCGCTGCACGCAGCGCGTGGCCGGTCGCGTCATCGCTGCCGACGAGCGCGGAGATCACGCTCGGGCAGTCCGGGAGGTCGATCTCGGCAAGCCAATGCAAGAGCCGCATTAGCCTTGCCGCACCGAGTTGCGCCATGACGGCGTGCAGGTCATCCCGGAACGGCGTCTCCCTCAGGGTGGTCGATAGAATCTCCAACTCGCGTCGAGCGAGCTGATCGAGGATGGATCCGAGCGTCTGCAGGCGCTCCGGGTTGTCGGCCTCGGTCTCGATCGCGCGAATTGCCGGCGGCCACTCGTTCGCTGTACCGGCCGGTCTCAGTGTGGTCAGCCACTCAGTGACCGCGTGCTGTTCGAGATTCGGCATGCATGCTCCCTCCCCTGCTTCGGAAGCAGCCTGGTTGATCAATCTGCGAACGGCGTCATTTCCGAATCTCGACGGCCATATGCGTCATGACGAGGCGCAGGCCGAGCGGTTTCACCGCGTCGAGCAGGACGCGGTTCCAGGCGTGGCCGCCTTTCCAATCCACGAGAGCATTGGGGTCGGCGCCAGGTCCGTAGGTCACTTTGACGGCGGGCGGCACGATCTGACGGACCGCGAAGGACAGCGGGATCGCCTCGCCGAATCCGTACGCCAGCTTGAAGCGCGTAGAGGCGGAATCAGGTGAGTTGTCGGGATTGGTCTGGACAATCGGCGGCGGGCCCGGCGACGGCGGCATGCTCGTAATCACAAAGTCTGCGCGTGCGGTCGCTCCAAGTGCGGATGCGGCGAGGACTGTCAAAATCATGCTGCCGCGCATCGGTTTGATCTCCAGCGTTCGACGCGGGATCGTTTGACTCAGTTTTTTGCGAACGGGGTTGCGAAACCACAACGCGTGTCGGATAAGCGATGCCATTGGGGGGCGACGTTCGCAGCGCGACGGTGTGAGTCGCGAGCGTTCTTCGGGGGCGAAAGCAAAGGGCGGCTGAATGGCGAGGCGTCAAAGGGCGCGGGAGACGGCCAAAAGTACAGAAGACGAACTTTTAAAGGCATTTGGCAGAAAAGTTCGAGAGGCGCGCGAGCGCGCCAGTCTTACTCGCGCCCAGCTGGGAGATGCGACGGGGCTGGCGCCGTCCTACCTTTTCGAAATCGAAAACGAGGGTGCTAACGTCACCCTCAAGACTCTGGCCAAGCTTGCCGAGTCGCTCAAACTCGGTCCCCGGGACCTGCTGCCGGAGAGTGAGCAGGACGCCCTCACCGGTTCTGCTGTCGCCGAGCTGATCGCTGCTCTCGACCGTGCCGCGGACGTCTTGTCGCAGCGTCAGTCTCAGGAGGCGGAGCTGATCTCGCGTTTGGATCGGCTCACCCACTTTCGAACGACCCTCGAGCGTCTTGCTGCGGAGACCAAGAAGGGTTAGTGCTGGGGCGGCAGCGCGGCGAGCTTGAACGAGCTTTTCGCTGGCACCGAATTTCTCTGGACATTTAGGTTGTCACCGATTTAGCTTACTCCCGGTTCTCGAACCGGAGTGGCTGGTGTCGGCGGGTCTTTCGGGATCATCGCAGCCGGAAAGGGTCCCGATTTCGGGCTCGGGGCTGCTGTTTGCCTGCACGGCTGCAGCCGCCGCTGCCGTCGGCTTTCCTTTTGATCCCGTGCTGGCCAGCATGGTCGCAGCCGGCCAGGGCATTCAGGCAATCTGCCTTTATCTCGGGCTGACACGCCCGGCGCTCGATAAACATCTCGTTCGTCTAGGCCTGCGAACACCGCACGAGCGGCCGCTGCGAAAGCCGGGTCCTCGGGGGTGGTCGGTGCTCGACACGATTCGCCTGATCGGCTGGCGGGTCGCAGGTATCCATCCCGAGACGATCGGACAGCGTTTGGGCCGGTCGGCGAACGCGGTGCGCGCCAAGGCGCGGCGGCTCGGCCTCCCGCGACCCGACCGCAAGAGCTTGCAGCGGGTGGACCCTGCCAAATTAAAGGATCCCGGGCCGGGCATAGCATTTGTAGCGCCGGCCGAAGAAGCCGAGGCGCCGTCGCAATCACAGTCTGCCGAGTGCGGCGCTGTGGCCGGTGTGGTCGCGGCTCGACCGGACCAACCCGCCGATGGGAGCAATTCTCTCCGCCCCGCAGCGTTACTAGCGTCACCGGTCGCGTCATCGACCCTCGGCGACAGTGCGAACGCGCAAGGTGAGCTGCCGCTGGTTCGCGTTGTTCCAGTCGAGTCGCTGCCGGCGAAACCGGACCGGCTGGTGTCCCGCCCGTCGGTCTTGGCGCAGTTGCCGCCTGGCGACTGCGAATACTGGAAGGAGATCGGCGAGCGTCCTGGGGAGGTGGGCCTGTTGCTCGAGGACCTCGGCTGGATCGCGAATTTGCGGTCGCTACGGCTCAACGGTGTCGCCGTGTTGGCCATGGGATTGCGGTCAATGGGCGGTCAGCACTGGCGGGGGATCGCGGCGGATGCAAGGCTGACCAGCGGCCGTACGCGGACGGAGCTGTCGCGCAGTTTGTTGCCACGCGATTTCGACCGCCGGAAGTTTGGCCCGTCATGGGACGCCGAGTGTGCGTTCGCGACCCTCGAGTTCTCCGGCTACGAATTGGCGGAGGACGAGCAAGGGCGGTTTTTCTGGCGCCACCGGAGAGACCGGCGGAACGTGCATTGCAGCCGGAAGCAGCGCGAAGAAATCGGCGCGGAGGATCGGAGCGAGCGCCGCGAGTTCTCAGCAGATTACGCTGCTGACGCGGGAAGATCTCGCGGCGCTTCCGGAAAGGAGCGTCACCTCGTTCGCGGATGCATGCGCGAAAATGGACCTCGTCGTAGGCACGGGGGGGTTGCGAAGGTCGCGGACCTCAGTCTCTGCTGCAGCCCGCTGGGCGCAGCGAGGGAACGGCGGCCGGGGACGCGGGCATAAATCTGTGGCGCCGGAGGTCGGTCTTGCGAGGCATTTGTTCGCTGCGCGCCCGCGGCTCCCGTCAGGTTTGGGCAATGGGATAGTTGCCGCGTACGCCCATTAAGCTTGCGGCGTCTTCCTTGAAGATGAAGAGCCCGGAAAGGAAGAGCCGGCCATTCATCAAAGTCGGCGCGCGTCGAGGAGAAGCGGCGGCCGTGGCGCCCCGACCCTCCGACCAACTTTCGGCACGATTGATCCCGGCCCCGCTCGCAGACGGCCGAGCGATGCTGCGCCAAGGGCCGAGCAGGTTTAGCATGAGGAATCACTACGCGGCGGTCAGCCGCCGGCTGTCCGACCCGGATTTCCAGGGCTCGCTGGTGACCAGGTGCCTGGCGCTCACCCTGGGCATGGGCGTGCTGCTCGCTGTCTCGCTGATCCACGACGCCTATGTCTGGATGAACCCGATCGAGCCGCGTTATTTCTTCGTCGATGGCAAGAACCCGCCGCGTCCCGCGATAGCGCTCGACAGCCCGATCGTGGACGACACCGAGCTTCTCGAATGGACCGTCAAGGCGGTTCTGGCTCCATACAATGTCGATTACTTCAACTATCCGGTCGAGCTGAACACGGCGAGCCGCCAGTTCACGGTGAAGGGCTGGAACACCTTCGCCAACAGCTACATCGCCCAAGGTAATTTCGATGAACTGAAGCGCGCGCGCCTCCTATGCCATGCGCAATCGCAGCGCGCCGCGGTCATCCATCAGACCAGCTACGTCCAGGGTGCGCTTGCCTATCAGGTACAAGTTCCGATCACGCAGACCTGCGAGAACGTCAACCAGACGTCCACCAACAATCTGGTGATCACGGCCCTCGTCGTTCGCATAAACGGCGACGACCATCCCGATGGGCTGGCGATTGATCAGCTCGTCGCGGCGCCGCGCTGAGGAGGGCGGGAGGGAGGACAGGATGGCTCGGGCTCTGCACGTGAACTCTATCCGCAAGCGCCGGCGCGATCATGGCGCCTCGGCGCGCGGACCGCTCCTCCTACGGGCGGCTCTCACGGCCTTCGTGCTCGCCGGGGGTGCTCGCGCCCAGACCGCCGACCAGACACCCGGGAACTTACCGGCCGGGGCGGCGCCGCCGTCACAGAATTTTGCGAACGGCAAGCCCTCAGCGGCACAAAAAGCAATGCAGGACGCGATCCCGCTGACGCCGGAGATGATCGAGGAACTCGGCCGCCGTTTCAACGCAACGCAGCGGGCCCGCGAGGAAGCGGTCACGCCGCTCGCGGCCCCGCTCAACCGGCAGATCAATGTCAGCTTCGCGCCGGGAGCGGCGACGAGCATCATCAACACCGTCAAGGGCTACCCGACGGCGGTCTCGTTCTTCGACAGCACCGGGCAGCCCTGGCCCATTCAATGGGACACCAACAGCAACCCGGCCGCGGTTGCGGGCGGCACAAACTGCAATGCCCCGAGCAGCACTGCGGGCGGGCCGTCGGTGGCGGCGATCGGCTTCTACGTCTGCACGCCGACGAAGGGCAGCAATGTCATCGAGATCACGCCGGTTTCGCTGAGCCCGCGCGGCGGCCTGGTGGTTTCTCTGGAGGCGGCGCAAAAGCCCATCACCTTTCTGCTGGTCTCCGGCGGCGGCCGCTACGACGCCAATCTGAGCATACACGTCGCCGATCGAGGTCCGCACGCCAAGGTCGAGATCATGACCCAGCCAAACGCCCCGGATACGGGTGCGCCGTTCCTGACGGGGATGCTCGAGGGCGTCCCGCCGGCCGATGCGGTCCCGCTATCGGTCGAAGGCGTCTCGCCGGATGATCTGCGCGCCTGGCGTCTCGGCAAGAACGTCTACCTGCGCACCCGTTACACGCTGCTCTCCCCGGAATGGACGGCTTCGGAGGCGGAGGGCGGGCTGACGGTCTACGCCGTTCCGAGCACTCCGGTCGTGCTGCTCTCCGTCAACGGCCGCACCGTGTCGGCCCTGCTCAAGGACCATCGTGATGTCCGGTACGCTGCCGAACTTCAGCAGTCTGAAGGTCTGGGGGTCGGTCTCGGGCCGAATGTTCAATGGCTCCGGTAGTGCCGGTCCTCGCCGGTTGGTGATTCTGTCGGTCGCGTCGCTGGCTGTGCTGGCGCTGGTCGTCGTTGTTGCAATGACGGGGCGCAACGATCCTGCCAACTCGCACGACGCGCGCATGAAGCACGTCGATCCGCTGCCCGGGGGACTGAACAGCACGCCCGAACAGGACGCGCTCGCCCGCACAGCCGACAACGCGCGGGCGCAGTCCTCGCTCGAGAAAGGCGTATCCTTCACGCCGCCAATGGCTCCGAGCGTGCCCGTGCTGCCGGCGCCGCCCCAGGTCGAGAAGGCGGCGGCGCCGCAGGACACCGCCCGGCCTCAGCCGGTATTCGCCGGGCGTCCCGGACCGGCGCCGAGCCCCGTTCCCGTCCGCGTCGCCTTTCCCGCAGCCTTGACGCCGGACCCGCCGGCTATGGCGCAACCAGAGGCGCAGTCGCCGCCCATCCGGCTCGCGGCTGCAGGCGATCCCAAGGCCGAGGAGGTGTATTCGAAGCAGATTGGCGATCTGTTCTCGCAATGGGGCGGGCGGACACCGCACACCGACATCGTGCTGCCGCCCACCGAGGAGGACGGCGCCGGAACCTCCGGCGATGGCGGCGAAGGCCGCACACCGGCCGGCGCGGCGTCACGCAAGGGGTCGCCGCCGGTGCCCGCCGCGTCCCATGCGGCTGACCCGGCCCAAATTCTGATCCCGGCTGGCCGCGGCGTCTACGCGCATCCGATCCTGGCAGTGAACTCCGATGCCAGCAGCCCGGTGGTGATGCAGGCCGATTCTGGGCCGATCGCGGGGGATCGGATGATCGGGACCTTCGCGAAACAAGCCGACCGGCTGGTGATCCGCATCAACACCGTCATCCATCAAGGTCAGAGCATCGGCACCGATGGTGTCGTGGTGGCGCCGGAGACGATGGAGGCAGGGGTCGCGTCCGATGTCGATCAGCATTATCTGGCGCGCTTCATCCTGCCGGCCGCTGCTGCGTTCGTGCAGGGGCTCGGACAGGCGATCGCCACGACGTCGAACACGGCTGCAGTCCTCAGCCCGTTCGGCGGAGCGGCGTATTCGACGCACCTCAACCTCAACCAGCAGTTCGGGGTCGCGGCCGGAGCAGCGGCCGGGCAGGTCGGCGCGGTGCTGAACCAGGCGGCGCCGAAGGGTCCGACCGTCTCGCTCGACGCCAACGTGGCCGTCGGCGTGATGTTTCTCTCCAACGTCACGATGCATCGCGGCTCGTAGAGGCCTGCGCCGTTCGCAGGACGGCGGGCGATGCTTGGGCATCGCCCGTTTTGCATGAGGCCGTCATGGACGCGCACGTTACCGCCCATCTGCCGGTTGAGGAGGAGAGCCTCGCGCCGAGCGCGCGCGTTCCCGGGGAGACGGGAGAGCCGTTCGCGGAGAGGGGCTTCCGGGAGGGGAACCTTGAGCCGGGTGCGCGGCTCCCCGGCGAAGCCGAAGAGCCGCCTCTCGGGGAAGGTGTCGGGGAATGGTTGGGAGCCGTAACGCCCAACACGGGCGGGCGGCTGCCGGTGTCGGCGCCGCCGTGGTGGAAGCGCCGTCAGACCCTGCTTTTGGGTGGCGCAGTCGTTGCGCTCGGCGCTGCAGGCGCGAGCGCCTTTCTCGTTTCGCCCTACAACCGCGTCTACCCGGTTCCGCAGATGGCCTCGACGGTGCGGCATTGGGCCGCCGAAATGGGGATCCGGCGGACCGAACCGCTGGCGCCGGCCGCGTCGCTCGCGGGCGTGCCAACTGAGCCGGCCGAGCCGGTAACCCGCGAGAAATACCAGCCGAAGCGCAAGGACGAGCAGCTGCAGGAGGTCCTCGCGCTGCGCGGCGGAGCTCCAGAGGAGTGGCGAGGCGACCGGAAATCGGCCAAGGTACCGCCGGCAGCGGTAGCGCCGGCTCCGGGCCAAAACGCTGGTGCAAGCGATCGTGATGCACCGCCGCCAGGCTACGTCCCGAGCGAGCCGGGGACGAACCCGGCTTCGTTTCCGGCCGCGCCCCACGTCGAGCCGGCCGTTGAAGCCGCCGGCGCCGGTTCTCCCTCGCTGGTGGCGGCCCCTCCTGCGCTTCCCGCCGGCGAGCCCCCGCACGATGCTACCACGGCCGTTCTGGCCGCGTTGGGACCTGTGTCCCAACCGGCAGGTTACTCCCCGCCCTCCCCTGCCCCACCCGCGCAGGCGGCCGCTCCGCCTGCCCCAGCGTTGCCGGTCAAGCCTGGTGATCCGCTCGCCACGGCCGTCACGCTGCGTCCGGCGGCGCTAACGCCCACGGACCAGGTCCAGGTGCTTGAGCTGGTCACACAGATGGCGGCGATCGTGCGGGATCTCCGCGCGCAACAGACGCAGCTGCGCGCCGACTTAAGCAAGACTGCGGCCGACAATGCGGCGCGTCTTGGGGATTTCGAGCGCCGGTTGGCGCTTTCCGAAGCCCGTCATGCGCTCTCGGCGGCGCAGATTGCCGGCGAGCTGCTCGCTCCGTTGCCCACGGCTTCAGCCTCGGCGGCGGCAGGCGAGGTGCCCGCGGCCCGCGGATCAGGCACGGGGCAGGCAGGCTCGGCAACAGCGGTAACCGCACCCGTTGCGGTGACCCCGGTGGCGTCCGTCCTGCCGGGTTCCGATAAGGGCTCGGCCAAGCGCTACCGGGTTCAGGCAGCCTCCCCCGGCCTTGCATTGCTCGCCGAGATCGACCGCGGCGGCGGCGACGGCGCGCAACTCGAGGTCCTGGTCGGCGACACGCTCCCCGGCTACGGCAAGATCACCTCAATCGGGCAGCGCGGAACGGCCTGGGTGGTCACGACGGAACACGGCAACATCCAATAACCGGCGGTTTCCGGCAGCCCAATCAGGAGCGGCCGGACCGCGCTTTCTGAGCGTGCTTAAAAACCCATTCCGGCAGTAGCGGTCATGCAGGGTCTGGTCAACTTCACGACGGCGATTGGAGACGGGATCGCCGTCCTTCTGCCCGCGTTCTGCTACCTCACAGCTTGCGGTTGCTTCTTCTTTTTTGCCTGGACACTGTGGACGTGGTCGCAGCCGCATCGCCACCATCACCACCACTGGCATCGGCCATGGGTGCCCTGGCTGTCGCTGCTCCTGTCGGGTGTCTTCGCGAGCTTCCCGCAGTTCCTGACGATGGCCGATGTGAGTGCCGGCACGAGCCTCGCGGTCTCGCTGACGAGCTACACGCCGACGACACCGCCGAACGCGTCCAATGTGCTCGGCAATGCGCCGACGGCCACGGTTGTCAACGTCGTCACGCTGTTTCAGCATTTCTTCCAGGCCTTCGGCGCGGCCTGCGTGTTCTGGGCGATCATGACCTGGCGCGCAATCGTCAACGGCCGGATCAACGGATCGCCGACCGCGTGCGGCGTGCAGTTCGTTTTCGGAGTGCTGTGTATCAACATCGTCACTGTCGCCAATGGCGTCGTGTCCTTCTTCCAAACGGGCGGCTAACGCTTCCCCGCCTCGTCATTTTTTTGCGCGCCGTTCGCAGACTGCTCGGCGAGCCTGAGGCACGAGGGGCGGTTCCCTCTGTAGCCAGGAGTGACAAGCGTGAAACTCTCGACCGTCAACGCGCGGGTCGCCGCGAACAAACCGCACTTCGCGCCTCTCCGGGGGAAGGTCCTCGCGGCTATCGCTGGTGGCGGCGCCCTTGGTTTCGCCTATGCGGGTCATGCGCTGGCACAGGCGAGCTCTCCGTCGGGCGGCATTGGCGCACAGCTCAACACGATATCGGGCGAAGCGATCAACTCGGGCGGCACGGCCTTCGGCATGGCCTGCTACCTTGCCGCGGCGGTGTGCTTCGGCCTCGGCGTCTGGGCCTTGTGGCAGAGCCGCCAGCCGCAGGACCGCGAGACCGGCCATGTCGGCCGGGGTCTCGCCGGCCTTGTATTGTGCGGGCTGTTTGCGACGGCCGGGGTGTGGATCAACAAGGCGTCGATCACCGCGTCGGGCGGTAACGCCACGATCAATACCACGCCGCAGATGGTGCAATTCGGCACTGGCGGCTGAATCTCCACGGGGGAGAGAGGGGGTTGCGGCCGGGCGGCGGGCAACAGCTCGCACGCCCGGCGGCAGATTCCGGTTCGTTGGTGTACGCGCGCTGGCAGGAATGGCGATCCCTCTGCATCTCTTGTCCCTGGGTCGCGCATTGGAAGCCCTCATCTGCTCGGCCGGTACAGGCCGGATCATCATCGGGACGCTTTGGCTTGATCCGCCAAAGCGGCTCAATGCTCGGCTGCAGCGCGGCCTGACTGGCATCATGATTCTCGCCACTGCACCGCATGGGATCCCGATGGCTGCGCCAGGGCCATGACAATAAGGCTGCGGCCTCTGGTTCTGTCGGCAAATTTTGGCGACGAGGCTACTGGTCCCTCCGGCGCCGCCGGCGAGACGCTAAACAACACCGATAAACTCCCCTGCCCCTTCTGCGGCATGCATTCTGGCCGCTGGCAGAGGTTGGTCGCGGCGCCGCGCCGCGGTCACGATTGCGCCGCGGCGTGCGTGCTCTGTTTCCTGTGCGGCCACCTAGAGCGGCCGCGCATCGACGAGGAAGCAGCCCTCGTCTGGCTGCCGGAGATGAGCCAGCCGGCGCTCAACGTGACAATGCGCGAAATCCATCTGCAGCTCCGTGAGCTCGGCGAGGACCTCTACGATGCAGGTCGGCTGCGTCTCGATACTCCCGAGCGATGTCGGCTGTATCACGCGCTCTCGGCGCTCAGCGCGCGTGCCGCAGCCGCTGCGAGCCGGCTTGGTACGGATAAGCCGAGCGAGCTTGCCGGCGCGCTCTGTCGTCTGTCAGCCGGCGCCTACGCCAATCGCGCCAAGCTCCTCGACGGGGTGCGGCTTCTGCCGCTCGGCCGCTTCTATGCCGGCAACAAGGACGTCTACCCGGAGATCGTCGATAGCTGGCGCGAGATCTCCGAGCCGTCTCCCGGTTTGGCTCCGGTGCGCCCTACTCCGCCCTCCGGCGCGTGAGCATGTTCTCGTTCCTTGCCCGCGGTTTTGCCAGCCTGTCGCTCGCCCTCAAGCAGCCGCTGACCGCATTCTGCGAGCTCGAGACGGCGCACGATGACGCGCTGATCACCAAGACCGGGCACTATCTCTCTTGGATCCGCGTCGACGGCGTGCAGCGCATGGCCGAGCGCAAGGACTTCGTCGAGATGACGGAGGCGATGCGTCTTGACCTTTCCGGTGCACTGGAGACCCGCGGCCATGCCATCGTCGGCTGGTATATTTCCGATCCCGATGCGGCCCTGGTCGAAATCGAGCGGCTCAACCTCGGCTCTTGCCGCGCTGTTGCGCGCGAGGTCGGCCTCGACCTCAATGATATTCTCGAGGAGCGGGCGCGGCTCTGGCCGCAGCTGATGCGCTGGGAGGCGGCCTACTTCATCACCTGGACGCTGACGACTGTGCTGACCAAGGAGGAGAAGAAGCAGCTCAAGGCGGAATATGCGGCCAATGCCCGCGAGGCCGGGGCGATCGGGGAGACACAGCGGTTTTATCTGCGCAGCGAGGTCATGGCCGCGCGCCATGCCGCCTTCACCTCGCGGGTCCTGTCGGCGTTGCGGGCGCATGACGTTGCGGCCGCGGTCATCGAGCCGCACGAGGCGCTGCGGATCAGCCGCGAAGCGATGTATCGCGAGATGTCGGGCTCGGAGTGGCGGCCGAGCCTGCCGGGCGACAAGGTGATGGCCCGCTGCCCCGAGGACGAGGTCACAAGGCCAAAGGCCGACTGCCTGTTGTGGCCGCCGCTGTCCGACCAGCTGTTCCATTGCGACGCGGTGACGCGGGGCGGCCAGCGGGTCGATTTCGGGGACAACGCCTATGGCTGCGTCGACATGTACCTCGGCCCCGAGGACGTCAGGCCTTTTGTCGAGCTCTCCGCGACATTGGGGCTCGACCGCATTCCGTGGAGGGCTGCGGTCGTCATCGAGGGCTGCGGACAATCGGCGATGCAATTGAAGGATATCGGCGCGAGCTTCCTGACGATGTTCCCCGGCAACGCCGATCTCCGCCGCGCCTTCAAGTTCCTGAAGGAGGCGCGCGAGCAGGAGAACCACATCAGCGTCCGGATCAGGACTAGCTTTGCGACCTGGGCGCCGGTCGAGGAGGCGGCCAAGCTCCGCCGCCGCATATCAGCATTGTCGCAGCGGATCGAGGGGTGGGGCAACGCCAAGGCAACGACAGTCGTCGGCGACCCCCTCGAAGGGGTGATGAGCACCGCCCCCGGGCTGGCACTGGCCTCGACCGGCAACCCTGCCCTCGCTTTGCTTGGCGACGCGCTCCTGATGCTGCCGTGGAACCGTACCGCCTCGCCCTGGAAGAGCGGCAGTGTGCTGTTCCGCCGGCCGGACGGCGGCATCTGGCCCTACGACCCGGCCGGTGGCCGCAAGCGCCCGCTGGTCGTCGACATCTTCGTCGCCCCGCCGGGCGCCGGGAAATCCGTGCTTGCCAATACGATCAACATCGGGCTCTGCCTCTCCTCGGCGGTGCTCGGCACCCAGGGCGCGAAATTGCCGCTGATCGGCAAGGCCGACATCGGCAAGAGTGCGGAAGGTTTTGTCCGGCTGATCCAGGAGGCACTCGGGCCGCGACGCCGGCGCGAAGCGATCTTCACCTCATTGCAGTTCGCCCCCGGTTACGAGTTCAACATCTTCGACCTGCAGGCCGGCTGCGAGTATCCGCTGCCCCTGGAGCGCGCCTTTCTGCAGAACTTTCTGGCACTCGCTACCTTGCCGCCCGCCCTTCGAAGGGATGGCGCAGCTGATCTCCCTCGTCATCGACGAGGCCTATCGCCTGTGCACGGAGGCGGGCGGCAGCGCCAAGCACTACCGCGCCGGAGCCGAACCGGAGGTCGACCGCGCGATCGAGCATTACGGCATCAAACTGCACCACGAGCTGCCCTACTGGCGCGACGCGGTGAATGCGCTATGCGATGTCGGGGAGTATCGCCTGGCCGAGCGTGCACAGCGCCACGCCGTGCCGATACTCGAAGACCTGATCGGCGCGGTGCGTACCGACCGGGTCCGCGACATGTTCGACAGCCTCAAGCTGGCCGAGACCAGCGAGAAGGCCTCGCAGATCTTCGAGCGCTACATCGCCGACTTGATCCGCCGTTTCCCGACTCTGAATGCGCCGACCCGGCTCGACTTTGGGCCCGCCCGGATCATCGTCCTCGACCTGCAGTATGTGGCGCCGACCGGGTCGGCCGCCGCGAACCGGCAGACCGAGATGATGTATCTGCTCGCGCGGCACATCCTCGCGCGCAACTTCTTCCTGCACCCCGAATACCTCGCCTTCGTGCCGGATCGCGTAAAGGGCTATCACCGCAAGCGGTTCACCGAGGTCTACGAGACCGTCAAGCGCGTCGATTACGACGAATGGCACCGCACGCAAGGCAGCCCGCTCGTGCGCGCGCAGGCCGAGCTCGACGTCCGCGAGGGCCGCAAGCACAACGTCCAGCTCGGGTTTGCCAGCCAGCGCCTCTCCGATATGGGCGACGGCATCATCGCGCAATCGACCGGGCGTTTCGTGCTCGGCGCCGATGACCAGCGCGAGCGCGACGAGATCATCGAGCGTTTCGGGTTGACCGAGGCAAGCGCCAAGATCGTGCGGCACCGGCTGACGGGGCCGCGTCGTGACGGTGCGCCGTTTCTCGCGATCTTCCGGGCCGAGCAGGCGCATTACGAGCAGTTCCTGGTCAACTCGCTCGGTCCCGTCGAGCTCTGGGCGTTGTCCACCACACCGGGAGACACGAGCCTCCGCAACCGTCTCTACGAGAAGGTCGGTTTCAGCGAGGGTCTGCGCCGGCTCTCCAAGGTTTTTCCGAACGGCTCTGCAATGGACGAGATCGAGCGGCGCACCAAGGCGCGGCTCAGGACGGGCGATGCCGTCGATCGGGTCGAGGCGGGCGTGGTCGATGAGCTTGCCCGCGAATTGATCGAAGGACATGGCCTCGGGCTGGTTTTGCGGCCCTATGAGGGTGTGCCCGGCGACGATTGGGCGTCGGCCGCCGAGTAGCGCCGGCACCGAGGCCCGCGCGAAACTACGCCAGCAACCGGTTCACGACGCGATTCCAGCTTTTTCTCAACGAGCCGCGCTCGGCGGGCGGGATCGCGCTGCTCATCGACCACTTTGTATCAAGTCTTCGCCGACCGGGAGCGACTGGCGACCGGACATTTGGCGACAATGTGCCGCTGAGGCCTCGTCCAACGGTTGCGATTCCATCGCGCATCCAGACTGGACGGCGTGAATCTCTCGTCGAGGGACCGGCGGCCGATGGCAGTGCCGAAACTGTGAAGCGCCGTAGACGCGAGGCCGGGCCCGGCCCGCCTTGGAACCCGGCCAATCCATGAACGAAATCCGCCCCCAGGAGCTCTGGCCTCCGGTCCGATGAGCGGCCACGGCTCGCCGTCCGGCTGCTGCACGAGCCACATGCACCCACGGTGCGCGCCGTTCGCAAGAGCCGGGGATAGCCTGCCTCCACGATGGAGGAGAAGGCGATGGCACGTCTCAGCTTGCAGCTCGGCGCGGCGCTGGTGGTACCGATCGCGGCACAGCGCCGCCGGACGGGCGGCGGCCTGAATTGGCGCATTCGCGCGTTGGGCGCGCCGCCGCGGTCGGCAGCGACGCCTGGGGCTGGCCGGCTCGCGACCGGCGCCGGCCGCTGGCCCGCCTCTCCGTTCCAGTGCGGCGGGCGTCGGCCCGGAGACGGCAGGCTGATGGCTATGCGCCTCGCAGTTGTTCCGGCCCTGATCTCCGCCTTGCTTGCAGCCGGATGTGCGGGCGTCAACCCGGTGCCGACGACCGTCGCCGTACCCGGTATGCCCAACCCGGAAGAGGCGTTGCGGCAGAGCATGCAGCATGTCGACGCCGAGATGGCCGAGCTCGGCCATCTGTCGCCGACGGTAGCGCGCCAAGTGCAGCCAGTCATGCCCGCGGATTTGCAGCGCATCGTATCATTCGAGTGGAACGGGCCGTTGGACCAGGCCGTGGCCAAGCTCTCGGCCAGCATCGGCTACACGTTCTACACGACGGCGCCGGCGAACGCGCAGCCGCTCGAGGTCTCGATCCGAATGGCCTCGGTGCCCGCCTATCAGGTCTTTCAGTCCCTCGGCGCGGAGGCGGGAACCCGCGCGACCGTTCAGGTCGATCCGCTGCACCATCAGGTTCAGGTGATCCACCATGTCTAGGTTCCGCGGGGTGCTCGCGGCAGCGGCCGTAGTGGCCGGTTTTGCCTGCGTGCCGATAGGCGTCAGGGCCGGTGACAGCCTTACTTCGCCGCGCGTGCCGCCCGATCCGACGCCGGAGCAGATCGAGCAGAACCTGCCGGCGCTCGGCAATCCGCTGAACAAACCCGTCACCGGGGCCTCCGAGGATCCGCTGGTGGTCGGCACCGAGCCGCCGCCCTCGCTCGAGGCGCTGCAGGCGACCCGCCCCGGCGACGAGAACGGCGACGGGCTCGAGCCGGGCCGAGCCGAGATGGTCCGCACGGCCGGCCTCACCTATGGCGCGCAAGGCGGGCTCGCGGCACGCAGCTTCGCGCTCAACGAGATGCTGCGGCGCTACCAGGCACAGCTCGACAGCGCCTACGACTTTCACACGCTCGTGTTGCCGGTCGGCCGTGGCCAGACGCTGATGCGTCCGCCGATCGTCTCGGCCGCCCAGATGGCCTTCGCCCTCGGCGAGGGCGGCCAGGTCGCGCGTGAGACCTCGTGCATCTACCAGATCACGCGCCAGGCGCAGCTCGCCTCCGCGCCGCCCAACTGGCGGGCCTATCTGGTCCGAACCTGGGCGACGCCGCGGCGCCCGACCGACGGCGTCTTGCCGCGCACCAGGCAGGAAGTTGCCTACTGGAACAAGTGGGTCGCCGAAGGGTGGGCGCAGGGCGAGAAGCAAGCCGTCGAGATCTTCCTCTCCGATCTCGGCCGCCTCGAACGCGACATCGTCGGCATGGCCCGGTACCGGGTGCTGTTGCGCGCCAAGCTGGTCGAGCAGCCCAAGCTCGCGTTCCTGAGGCGCGCCGTCGAGGGCGGCCGCGACAGGCTGCATGTGGGGGACCAGACCATCCGCATCACCGATCAGCCGGGCTTACAGGGCAACCCGCGCCGGTGGAGGCCGAGCGCGGGGTGCCCGCAGTGAGCAGGTCTGTCCATTCGAAATTGGCTGGGGTGGTCAGGCCGCGCAGCTGCCGATGTTTGATTGCCCCCCGTCTCCTCCGGAAGCCCGTTGCGAGCCGGAGCATGCCTGGCCCGACGACGGTCTGCGGTGGGTGGCGGAACCGCGCCGCTGCGCGCCCGGGCTGGATTCGCTGCTCACCTGGGCATTCCAGGAGAAAGCCTCTCGCATCGCGTTTCAGACGGGGCATCCGGTCTGGGTCAGCATTCACGGCCGTAACTATCGCGTCACGCGTGGCGCGGTCGACGAGTACGAATTGAGCCAGATCGTCAATCATCTCTACGGCGCCGACGGGATGGCGCGGCTGCAGGGCGGCAACGACTTCGATACGGCCTATGCAATCCCGATCGACCGCGCGACACGCCTTCGCTTTCGGCTCAACGCGACTCCGACGCGCACCTCGCGGCGGGACGGCGGTAACATCGTGCTGCGGCCGATTTCGGATTTGCCGCCGTCGCTCCAGGAGCAGCTCGTCGAGCCAGGCATCCTCGAAGCTTATCGTCCGCGTCAGGGCATGGTGATCGTTTCAGGCGCGACCGGCTCGGGCAAATCGACGCTGATCGCCGGCATGACGGTCGCGAAGCTCATGGATCCGGAGGGACATTTCAACATCGTCGAGGGCGCCGCACCGGTGGAATTCCTGTTCGAGCGCGTGCGCGGATCTGTCGTCGACCATCAACCAGACCGAGATCCCGCGCGACCTCCCGAGCTTTGCCGCCTTTGTCCGTGGGGCAATGCGGCGCGAACCGACCGACATCATCGTCGGCGAGTGCCGCGACAGCGAGACGATGGACGCCGCGATCCAGGCGGCAATCTCTGGCCACGTGCTGACGACGACAATACACGCGAACAACGTGGCGCTGACGATGCAGCGCATTGCCAGCCTTTGCCTGCCGGGTGAGCGCGACAACCTGATCCCGGCAGTCGCGCAGTCGCTGCGGCTCGTCATCAATCAGCGGCTCGCGCGTTCGGCTGACGGCAAGCGCACGGCACTGCGCGAATATCTCGTGTTCGATGCGACGCTGCGCGGCAAGTTTCTGCGCACCGATCCGGGTGAGTGGCCGGCGCTGACGCGGCGAGCCGTAGAGGATCAAGGCCAGCCCTATTCTGCGGCGATCGAGTGTGCTCTGCACGACGGCAGGATCTCCGAACAAACCGCAGCCTATGAGCTGCGCCAGGTGGGCTGAGCGATGTGGCGCAACACCGGCCAACCAGTCCGATTGCTGATGCTCGACGCCCGCGCCTGCCTGCCGATCCTGTGTGTGATGGTCTATTGGAGCTGGCCCACCCTCTACATTGCGATATCAGGCGTCGCGTTCTTTTCGACGATCTCGTTCTTTGGGCTGACCTTGCCGGCGATGTTGCGGCTGACCCGGCGGGTCTTGGTCGGCAGGGTCCGAACGGCCGTCCCGGTGTGGAACCGGCGGAGGCTCGCGTGAACGCCGTCAGCGTCGAGACGGTCTCGCGCACCCTGGAGGCGCTTCTCGCGCGCGAAGGGCGGAGCATCGTCTATCGTGACAGGGCGACCGGGCAAGACCTCGTTGTCAGCCCGCCGAGCGCCGCTTCCCCAACAGGCTTGCTGCCTGCCTTTGTCGTCGCCGGCGAAGCCGTCTGGCGCGAGGCGACCGGCAAAGGCTTTTCCCTTGATATCGTGCGCGATCCACAATCTCTGCTCGGCTACCGACTTCGGGGGATCGGGGCGGGTCATTTCGCGACGGTGATGCTCGCGACGATGGAGGCGACGGCTCAGGTCGCCGGGCCCTCGGCGATCGTCGTCAACGAGCTCAATGCGCTGTGGTCCGCCGCGACCGACCGGATCGCGCGCTGGCCGCGACTTACCCCGCGGGCCGGCGCAGGAGCCGCCCCATGAGAGGTGTGGTGCTTGCCGCAGCGGCACTCGCCGTTGTTTTAGCCGGAGCGGTGAAGGCGGGCGATGCTCCGGATGGCCAGGCAACGATCCGGGGCTGCATCACGGCTGCGGCCAAGGTTTACCGTCTACCGCCGGCCGTGCTGGTGATCCTGCTCAATGTCGAAGGCGGCTCGCTTGGCCGTGTCAGCCCAAACACGAACGGGACGGTGGACATCGGCCCGATCCAGGTCAACGAGATCTGGCTGCCCGAGGTCGCGGCGCATTGGCACGCGACGATCGGCGATGCGTACAAGGCGCTGCGCGACAATTTCTGCGCCAATGTCGAGGCCGGAGCGTGGATTTTGCGCCGCGGTCTCGACGAGGCCCGCGGCGACTTCTGGGAAGGGGTGGGCTACTACCACTCGCACACGCCCGAGCATAAGACACGGTATCTTCGGGAGGTGCTGCGTCAGGTCCTCCGGCTGCGCGCGCTCGTGGAGCACACGGATACGTCTACCCCGTGTCGGGCGACAGATAAAACTGGACCTGTAGCGACATTGAGAATTGGACCCCCTCTTTGAAGAGAAGGGTTCGATAATGGACGATTGGCACAGCCTACTTCGCGGGGGGAGTTACCGCGGAGGGAGGTGATGCAGACGCCGGACGAGGTCGCGGCGATGCTGCGGTTGAAGGCGCTGGGGTGGGGTGTTCGGCGGATCGCGGGCGAGCTGGGATGCAGCCACATGACGGTTCGTCGGTATTTGTCAGAAGGCGGCTGGGTAGCGTATCGCGGTCGCGGTCGGCCGCGGACGCTGACCGGGCTCGAGGAGTGGGTGGCGGAGCGTTTCCGCCGGCATGCCGGCAATGCCGATGTGGTTCGACAGGAGCTCGAGCGCGAGAAGGGGATCCGTTTGACGCTGCGGACGGTCGAGCGCGAAGTGCGTCACTTACGGCGCGAACTGGAAGCGGAAGCGCGGGCGACGATCCGCTTTGAGACGCCGCCTGGCAAGCAGCTGCAGATCGACTTCGGCGAGCGCCGAGCAATGATCGGCGACGAGAACGTCAAGGTGTACCTGTTTGTGGCGACGTTGGGCTATTCGCGGCGGCTCTATGTCCGGCCGTTCCGCAACGAGCGCCAGGAGAGTTGGTTTGCTGGCGTGGAGGGCGCCTTCCGTCACTTCGGCGGGATTACCGAGGAGGTGCTGCTCGACAATGATCGCGGGCTCGTCGCTCGTCACGACCGGGTGACTCGGGAAGTCGAGTTCAATGCCCGGCTTCACGCGTTCGCCAAGCATTGGGGTTTTCGGCCGCGCGCCTGTGCACCCTACCGGGCGCGCACCAAGGGGAAGGACGAGCGTGGCGTCGGCTATGTCAAGAAGAACGCCATTGCTGGACGGCAGTTCGAGAGCTGGTCGGCATTGGAAGCCCATCTCGAGGGATGGACGCGCGACGTCGCCGATCAGCGGGTGCACGGCACGACCGGCGAGGCGCCGATTGAGCGCTTTCGGCGCGCCGAGGCTGGCGCGTTGCGCTCGATCACTGAGGTTCGCCCGTTTGAGATGGCACGCGAGCTGGTGCGCAAGGTGCAGGCTGATTGCGTCATTGAGGTCGATAGCAATGCCTATTCGGTGCCGTGGCGGCTGATCGGTGAAACCGTGCGCGTGGTAATCGCCGGCGATCTGCTCCGCATCAGCCATGCCGGGCGGGAGGTCGCGGTTCACCATCGCCGGACCGGCCGGTTCGAGCGTGTTGTCGACCCGGTCCACTTCGACGGCGTCGTCGGCTTCGGCTCAAAGGCCCGGCTCGCGACCGTCCCAACTCCCGAACCGATCGGCGCAGATGAGCTATTGCGCCCGCTCCTCGAATACGAGCGCGTGGTCGGAGGGCGCTGGTGATGGAGCATGATCACCTGGTCGCGATGCTAAACCGGCTCAAGCTGACGGCGATCCGCGATCAGCTCGACAGTCTGATCGATGAGGCGGCCCGGCGTGAGCTGACCATTCGAGAGGCGCTCTCTCTATTCTGCGAGCGCGAGATCGGCCGTAAGGATGAACGGCGGATCGAGATGAGCATCGGGCTGGCGCGCTTCCCATTCGTCCGCGATCTCGACGGCTTCGACTTCGCCGCCCAGCCCTCGATCGACAAGAAGCAGATCCGCGAGATCGCCGCCGGGCGCTTCATCGCCAATGCCGAGGCGGTGCTGTTGTTGGGTCCGCCCGGGGTCGGCAAGACGCATCTGGCAGTGGCGATCGGGCGCCAGGCGATCCTAGCAGGCTATACCGTGCTGTTCGCTCAGGCGCCGACCCTGGTGGCCCAGCTCGCCAAGGCCCATAGCGAGGGCCGGCTCGAGGATCGCCTCACCCACTTTGGCAAACCGAAACTGCTGATCGTCGACGAGCTCGGCTATCTGCCGTTCGAGCCCAATGCGGCGCATCTATTCTTTCAGCTCGTCTCGCGGCGCTACGAGCGGGGCAGCATGCTGATCACCAGCAATCGATCCATCGGCGAGTGGGGAACGGTGTTCGGCGACGCCGTGGTGGCAACCGCCATCCTCGACCGTCTCCTCCATCACAGCCACGTCCTCACCATTCGCGGCGACAGCTACCGGCTCCGCGAGAAGCGGCGCACCGGCTTGCTGAAGGCGCCGCCCATCGCGCAGAGCGTGCCAGTACCAACATGACCAGGAGCTTGCCCAGGTGGGTACACAGGAACCTCCCGCGCGCTGCTCCGCCAGACTCTTGGCGGTCGCTGCGCAGCGCGCGGGTCCCTCCTGTGCACTACCTGGACAAGCTGCCCCGACCGAGCCTCGGGGCTACATCACTTAACCCGGGGGTCCAGTTCTCAATGTCGAAAAGGGTCCAGTTCCGGAAGTCGGTTGACACCCCGCCAAACGTGGTGCAAGCGACCGCACCGCCCCTCGCATCCGAGCGACGACTGAGCGACTGACGATGCGATCCCCGCCCCATCCCCGCGCGGCTTGGCCTTCAGGCGATGACAATACCGGCTTCAACCTGATCGTCATCCTCCTCGGATGCTACGTTGGCGCCTACCTGCTGTGGACTAGCTGCCACGGCGAGATCAGCGCTGGTGTGATGGCACTGCGTCATCACGAGATCGCCTTCATCCGGCATTTCGCGGACCGCTACGACCTGGCCGATCGGCAGATGGCCGCGGCTGATCCGAACGCTGTCACGCTTCGCAGCCTCTACGTGATCAGCCACGCGGTCGGGATGTTCTTTCGGGTCCCTGCTGCCGTGTTCATGCTGCTGCTTGCCGCGATCTGCGCCGCGCGGGCCGCGCCCGCGCGCTACAAGCGCGCCTTCGATCTCGACGGTCTGATCCGCGAGCAGGCCGCGACCTTTCGGACGAGCGCCGCTTTTGTCCGCCGTCATCTGCGCCTCGTGCCCCCGGCTGGAGCCTGTCCCCGTATCAGGTCCAGTGCGGGCTCTCAGGCCGGCCAGAGGCCAGACCCGGGGGCGGAGACAGGCTCGGCGGCGCCGGGCGAGCCGCGGCCGGCCGATTACGCGTTGAGCCCCGAGGAGTGGATCGCCCGTTTTGCGACCGCCCTCGACGGAGACTTTGACGAGGCGGCCGCGCGTCGCGCCTTGGTGCGCCAGCTCGGACCCCGCTGGCGGGGCCTGCAAGAAGCCAGCCCGCAGGTTCGCTGCCTCTTTGCCGCCTTTGCGTTGCACCTCGCGGAGCGGCGGCGCGAGGCGCTGGGCCTGCTCGGCAACCTTTCGGCCAGTTTGGCCAACTCGGATCAGGACAAGCCGGAGGGCCCTGACACCCTCGCTCTGCCTGAGTCGGTCGTCGCCGAGGCGGATACCCTCCTCGGCGATGGGGAGCTGGTGATGCCGGCCCTCGCGATCGCGAACCGTCACGCGTACACGCACACCGCGCTGATGCAGCTGCTCAATGCCGCGCGGCTGCGGGGCGGCGTGCTCGCACCCGGTCAGTTTGCGTGGCTGAAGCTGGTTGACCGGCCGCTCTGGTATGCGCTGCATTCGCTCGGCTTTGAGACCGAGGGCTTCGGCCGCTACTGTCATCCCAACCCCCGGGTCGAGGCCCTCGGCGCGCGTGACCATTGGGCCGTCGAGCGGCTTGCCGGCGAGGCGCTAATCGAGCCGAGCCTCGACCGCGCGATCGAGGCGCTGCGCAAAGTGGCGGCCGCAACGCGCGCGGCACGCGAGCGGAGCTGAAGTCGAGCGCACGCCAACGAAAGAGCTTGTGGGCTTCCGGCCCACACCGGCTCTTCGGCACGATGCCGCAACCTCAGAATGTCGCCAGGGAGCCGTGCCGACAACTGGGGTAGCGTCTCAAATCCGACCCTTCTCGGTCACTCAAGCTTCGCATTCGGATCGGCTCTTCCTGCCCCATTTGCGTCATTCGCCGACCCGCCGCACGTCAGTCTCAGGTGGGTCGAAGAACGAACCCGCTCGCGCGGGAGTGGAGCGCACGTCGGGGCCGGTGCAATTTCGACGAGGTGATGCGCGGTAGCGCGTGACGGTCGGGGCATCCGATACTTCACTTCGGCCCGTTAGCCCATTGCGGGCGCGCATGATCGAAGACATGACCGTGCGCGGCTTCAAGGAGGACACACGCCGCGACTATGTGCGACACGTGCGAGCATTCGCGGCCTTCATCGGCCGGTCGCCCGACACGGCGACGGCGGAAGAGCTGCGCCTCTTCCAACTGCACCAGACGCAGAGCGGCATGCAGCCGCCGAGCATCAACAGCGCGGTCTCGGCCCTGCGCTTCTTCTTCACGGTGACGCTCGACCGGCCGGATCTGGCGCGCCGGCTCACCGTTGTACCGTATCCGCGGCGGATACCGGCGGTGCTCAGCGTCGAGGAAGTGACCCTGCTGCTGCGCGTGGCAACTGCGCCGAAGTACAAAGCGGCGTTCGCCACCGCCTACGGCGCCGGGCTGCGCGTCTCGGAGGTTGTGGCGCTCAAGGTCGGTGATATCGATTCCAAGCGGATGCTACTCCGCGTCGAGCGCGGCAAAGGGGGCAAGGACCGCCTTGCGATGCTGTCGCCGCAGCTGCTCGAACTGCTGCGCGTCTGGTGGCGGGAGGGCCGGCGGCGCAGCCTACTGCTGCCGGGAGGCTGGCTGTTTCCGGGTCGCAATCCGATCGAGCCGCTGTCGGCCCGCCAGCTCTGTCGCGCCGTCCGTGCCGCCGCCCAGGCTGCGGGGATCAAGAAGCGCGTCTCGCCACACACGCTGCGGCACAGCTTCGCCACCCACCTCCTCGAGCAAGATGTCGATATTCGTGTGATCCAAACGCTTCTGGGTTATGCCAAGCTTGACACGACGGCGCTTTACACCCGCGTCGCCAATACCACGATCCGGGCCGTAACCAGCCCACTCGACCGGCTCGCACCTTTGATCGAGGGGAGGCCGCGACCCGAGGCCTAGCCGGGCGGCGGTGCGCCGCCCGAGACTGGAGATCGCAGACGTCTTTCATCGCCATGGGGCCGACTGGCGCAGGGCCAATGCCGGACATGTGAGCCTCGGTCAGCTCCAGGTCATGTCGGCGATCGAGCAGTGCCGCTCGGCGGCCCTCGGCGGCCATGTCGAGCGCTGCGAAGATTGCGGCCACAGCCGCATCGCTTACAACTCGTGTCGCAACCGCCATTGCCCAAAGTGTCAGGGCGCGGCGGCGACGGATTGGCTCGCGGCCCGCGAGGCCGATCTGCTGCCGGTCGGCTATTTCCACGTCGTCTTCACGCTGCCGGCCGAGATCGCTCCGATCGCCTACCAGAACAAGGCGGTCGTCTACGACCTGCTGTTCCGCACGGCCGCCGAGACGCTGCTCACGATCGCCGCCGACCCCAAGCATCTCGGCGCTCGTATCGGCGCCACCGCCGTGCTCCACAGCTGGGGCTCGGCAATGACGCACCATCCGCACATCCATATGATTGTGCCGGGTGGCGGAATATCGCTCGATGGGACGCGCTGGGTGCGCTGCAAGCCGGGCTTTCTCCTGCCGGTGCGGGTGCTTTCCCGCCTGTTCCGGCGGCTCTTCCTGGCGGCGCTCGCCGATGCCCACGCGGCCGGCCGGCTGGCGTTCTTTGGCCAGATCGAGGACTTGCGCCGCCGCGACGCCTTCGCCGCGCATCTCGCGCCGCTCAAGAGAAAGGATTGGTTCGTCTACTCCAAGGCGCCCTTCTCCGGCCAGAAGCAGTGCTTGCCTATCTCGCTCGCTACACCCATCGCGTCGCCATCGCGAACAGCCGGCTCGTCGCTCTCGACGAGCGCGGCGTGACCTTTCGGTACAAGGATTACCGCCGCAACGGGCAGGCGCGGTACCGCACAATGACGCTCGGAGCAGACGAGTTCATCAGGCGCTTCTTGCTCCACGTTCTGCCGAAGGGCTTTCATCGCATCCGCCACTACGGGCTGCTGGCCAGCGCCAGCTGCAAGGCCAATATCGCGCGCGCCAAGGAGCTGATGGCCGCTCCAATCCCAGAGGTCGCGGCGGCAGCACAGGACGCAGCCGATCCGGACACCGCCTCCGATCATCGCCCGCCATGCCCTTGCTGCGGCGGCCGCATGATGATTCTCGAAGTCTTTGGGCGCGGCGGCGCACCGCGCGGCCCGCCCTCCGGCGCCGCGAGCGGGATTTGAGGCGATGACAATCCCTGTCTTCTCGTTGCAGCATCCATTCGCCGGAACGTCTCGTTCCCGGCGCGGTGCCCATTTCATTCCGGCACCGACAAGCGCCGGCACAACATCACTGATCAGTCCCGGATCAGCCCCCCGGCTGCGCCGGCAGGGCCCAGTCCGCAATCACCAGCGGCATTCAGCTCTTTCCAATCTTCGCAAAACCACCCCCTGCCAACGCCGCTCCGCAACCAAATCCCCATAGACGGCCACTGCTCGCCGCTGTCCCGCGGGTTCGTTCTTCGGAGGCTTTCGGACGCCGGCCAACTACACCGGATCAATTACCTCGCACCGGGCCGGCATCCGAAACCCTACCGATTCCCGACCTCGGCCGCGAGGCTCTCAGACGACGAAGTTGCGCCGATAGCGGTCGCCTTGTCTTCAGACGATCACCAACTCGGCCGGCTCTCCTTCTGAGAAGCTCAGAACAGACGGTTCTGGAGCCGCCCAAGCGTGGGCGCCGAGGGTCGAACGAGCGTCAGCCCCCGTATCATCCAGAACGGCAACCGCCTTGGCCCCTTTTTGGATGAACTTCCAACTGTGATGTAAAGTGCACCACGAAAACAGGGAGCTAGCCGTCATGCCGCGTCCCCGAGAAAAAAACACCCTGCCCGCATGAGCGTTAGCTTAGACAGCGGGACCTATGCTGAGCTTCGCGCCCGCAGCCGTGAGTACGATATCTCTGCCGCATGGATCCTCCGCAGGGCTGTCGAGGCATTTATTGAGAGGAACAGAACAGCGGGGTCGACGGAATTGCCTTTGGCACGGGCGAGCGCGAAAGGCCGAGGTGGAAATCCGCGATGAGTTTTGGAAAACAGATTCCACCGCCTCGCGTCGTGTTCGACGATCCCGACGCACACTTCGATTTTCTGACTTTGTCGTCGGATGTGCATTTCGAAGGACAGCACTTCGAACGGAAGGAGGCTTGTCGCGCACGACCCGATGGCAATGTTGCACCGTCCGATCTCAAAAAGCTCGACGGGCAAATCACCGAGTCCATCTCTGCCTTTTCCAACAAAAATCGCGATGGAGGTCTGCTAGTCCTCGGCATCGGTTCGACGGGTGAAGTCCGAGGGCTCGCTCATCTGAGCGAAGCGCAAGTCAACGCCATGACCCGGCTCGACACAAAGCTCATACACCACAGGTGCGAGGTGAAGCTTGTCGAAGTTACCAACGCGCAGGGGCAACCGGACCAGATCGCGCTCTTCCATGCCGCTTACGTAGACAACGCGATTTGCGAAGAGGTTGGGGCAAACCCGCGCGCCTGGACACGGTCCGGCCGACAAAATCTTCTCCTCAATGATGTCGACCGCGAACGGATCCGCCGTGAGAAACGCATTGTCGATTTCGAGCGCACCCCCTGCTGTGCCTTCATTGGCTCGGATTTGGATCAAGGTGTCGTCAAGGCATTTGCCCAACGCTTTCTCGAAGCGGCTTCCTACCATTGGACCGACGCCGATCTTCTGTACCAAGCCGGGGCTATCGTCCGAGATGATGGCCGGTCGGAGCAGCTCAGTCACGCGGGGCTTTTGTTTTTCGCGGGAAACCCTCAGCGCATCCTTCCGCAAGCCCATATCCGCCTACTGCGTTTCGACGTTCCCCTCGTTCGGCGTCGCGAGCGGTCGCTCCCCACCCACGAGCAAAAATTCACCGGGTCGGTGACCAAGCAGATCAGCGGCTTTCGGACATTCGTTTCCGAATCAGCGTTCTTCAAGACCTACCAATTCCGCGATCCGACCGGCGGTTTTCGGGCAGAGCCGGAATACCCGTTGATCGCCATCGACGAAGCGATAGTCAACGCGGTTGCCCATCGAGACTACGCGATTCAGATACCGATCCAATGCGAGAAATACACCGATGCTTTTGTCGTGCGCAGTCCCGGCACGCTTCGCCAGCAACGCGATCTTCCGCCGCATTTTTCGCTAGACGACACGCTCTTGGAACATTTGCCACGCAACGCGCACCTGATCGAGTGGCTCAAATTGATCCACGATCCCAAGGGCGGGCCCTATGTCCGTGCCCTGCAGGAGGGAACGCGCCGCATGCGTGACGAGATGCACGCGCTTGGTCTGCCTGCCCCCGAATACGATGTCAGCCCGCTGGCGACGGAAGTGATCCTTCGAAACGATGCCGAGCGCCGCGAGGTGGTGTCGGGTTTAGTCGAGCTAGCGACGACCGAATTCAGCAATCTCTACCCGATCACATCGGGCTTGCCCAGCGGAGCGCCGGACGACCGCAGACATGCCGTTCTCAGCGCTCTTGCCGACCGATTGCAGGCGAACGGGTGGTTTATCAACTCGGTGGGCTTCGGCATCGTGACGGCGCATCGCCGTGGTGCTGCACGTGCGGCACCGGAGCAGATCGCCAAGATAGTTCGTATCTATCCCGCCTACACTTTCCAGGTTCGGGAGTATCACGAGCGGCCCTATTTGATCGTCGACGCGACCGTCGTGGTGCAGAGCGTCCTCAATGCCGCCGAGGCGATCGGCCAATTCGGCGTGTCTCAAATCGCCGGTCTGCAAGGGATGGCAAATTGGCGTGGCTGGCAGCGCGCCAGAATACTGTCTGCCGACTCTGAGTTCTGCCGTGTGCTGCTCCCCGAATACAGCCAGGAGGAAACCGTCGCCTCCGTCAAGGTGATCCCCAGACTTCCGCGTGCGCTCATCGATCGCGCCATAGCCGCGTGCGGCGCGCGGTACGATCTTTCGCGCGAAATTAAACACGCCGCTCTGGCTCTCGAAACGAACGCTGCCCGGACGCGCGCCGACCGAACGCAAGCGCTCGTCGAGGAGCTCGTCGAGACCACCTTCCCCATACCAGTGAGCGGGACGAACATCACTGTGTCGCCGCGTCCGCTCACCCTATCGCCACGGGGCGATGGCACGATCGCGATGCGTGTCGATGGCCTTGTCGAGCCGGAGGTGGAATTTGCCCTTCATCATGCGGGCTCCGACATTCGCGAAGGGATCGTCCGCTTTGGTTCGTTCGAGCACGAACCGCGCGACATCGAGCTCGTCCCGATTTGCGCGCCGAATCAAATCGACAATATGCGGGCTCTGATCGAGCGGTTGCGATCAGGGAAATTCAAGTATCGCGGGGCCGAACGAACCTTTAGCACAAAGCTCGTCTACAATGCAGTCGTGCCGGCCGAGCCCGTCCAGGCGGAGCAGGAGTGTCGGCGCCTGCTTGATCAGCATCCCTCTTGGGCGGGAGACACGAGTTTGTCTCGGCTCTTCCTCGTTCACTGCCCGGAGCATGATCACGCGCTCGACGACGAAACCGCGCCCTACTACACGATCAAGCGCTTGCTCTTCAAGTCGGGCGTCCCCTGCCAGATGGTTGATACGCCGACACTGATCAATCCCGACTATTAGGATCTCAATCTCGCGCTCAACATCGTCGCGAAATGCGGTCTCGCCCCTTGGGTTCTTCCAGGATCGATTCCCGACGCCGACTTTTTTGTTGGCCTATCCTATACCCAAAGCAGTCGAGGACCGGGCGAGCGGCTGATGGGTTTCGTCAACGTGTTCAATGAATACGGCCGATGGCAATTCTACTCTGGGGGCAATCACACCTTTGCCTACGACGAGCGAGCGCAACACTATGAGCAATTGGTCGAGAGCACTCTTAGCCGTCTGACGCTGTCCGAAGCGCCGACTATCTGTTTCCACTATTCGGCCAAGTTCTCGACGGATGATCGGACTGCCATATTGCGCGCTGCGCGACGCGTGCGGCCCCAAGGACGCTATGTGTTCGTGTGGATCAACACACAGCATCATATCCGGCTCTACGATTCTCGCCCGGAAACCGATGGGAGCGTCGCCCGTGGTCGTTACGTGATCGCCGGCAAGAACCAAATCTATCTCTCGACCACAGGATATAATCCTTACCGCAGAGCTATCGGCACGCCTCATGCGTTAGAACTCACCGTCCGCATAGAAACACCAGGAGATCCGTCTGGCGCAACGCCTGATCTTCGAGTGCTGGCGATCCAAATCCTGAGCTTGACGAAGCTCAATTGGGCCTCAACAAATTCACTGTTGTGCTGAACCGATCACAACAAAATACGCCGGCGATATTGCCTATCTGACTGCTGCTTTCATGCGGCAGGGACGAGAGTTCAAACTGCACCATGCGCTCGAGCACACTCCTTGGTTCATTTGAAACCGAGAAAGAAGTGTGGCGAGGACACAGCTCAAAGGTCGGACTCCTCCACCACGAGAAATCGAGGTCCACAGGGGTTTGGGAAGTGACCTATGCCCCTCGGCCCTCGCGCGAGGACAATCCAAGGGCAAGTATGCGCCAGTTTAACTCGTTCGATCCATGACAGGCGAACGGCCGCAATCGTTAAGGGTTTTCGGATGCCTGCCAAACGCAGGCGCGAGGGGATGCACGGAGGCAGGCGTCCGAAAAGCCTCGAGGGAGGAAACCGCGGGCCAGCGTGGGTAGAACGGCGTGGCGCGATGGAGCTATGGGGATTTGAGAGCCGCGGGCAATCGGCTGCGACGTCGGGATCGTGACCGCGAGATGGGGTCGATTGCGGGATAAAGTGGTGGCGGGGCGTGGCGAAGCGGTAAGCGAGTTGCGGTTGCCATTGCCGCGACTGTGAGCTGGCGCGCAACCGTGGTCATTAGTCGAGCAGGCTCGCCGCCGACAGACGAGGGCCAGTAACTGTAATCAGCATTGGAGGTTCGTGATCGGGCGATAGCGATCATGAGCTGTCGACCCGATTGGGAACCGTGGGGTGATATCGCGGGGAGCACCCGCGTTCGAAGATCTCAATGATGATCATCCGGCCGCCGCAGCAAGGACAAGGATGTGATGATGGCCGCAACTCACCGTCGCCGATGCTGTCAATATCGCTGAGCGCATTCTGTGGAGCCGGGACGTTGAGCAGCTGACGCGCTCGCGCGATGTTCTCGGCGCGCCGGCCGTTGGCGAACAGGCCGTAATGACGGATACGGTGGAAACCGTCGGGCAGGACGTGGATCAGGAAGCGGCGGATGAACTCATCGGCGTCAAGCGTCATAAGCTTGTAGCGAGCGTCGCCCTTGGCCCGGTAATCCTTCCATTTGAAGGTCACGCGCTCGCCGTCGAAGGCGACGAGGCGGCGGTGGGCAATAGCAATGCGGTGCGTGTAGCGAGACAGGTAGGCGAGCACAGCGTCGGGTCCGCCGAAAGGCCGCTTGGCATAGACTACCCACTCGACCTTGCGCAGTGCGGCAATGCGGGCTCTGAAGACTGGCGGCTCGGCGAGGGCGGCTTGGTCGGCAAAGAACTCCAACCGCCCGGCTTGGTAGGCGGCGGTCAGCTTTTCCAGGAACAGGCGGCGGAAGAGGCGTGAGAGCACCGGGACGGCGAGGAGGAAGCGGGGTCGACAGGCAATCCAGTGCTGGCCCCCGGCCTGCGCCGGGGCAGGCTCGGGAGAGAAGCCGCCGCCGGGTACAATGACATGGGCATGCGGATGGTGGGTGAGCGCCGATCCCCAGGTGTGCAATACGGCAGTGAGCCCGATGCGGGCGCCGAGGTGCTTGGGGTCGGCCGCGATGGTGATCAGGGTCTCGGCGGCGGTTTTGAGCAACAGGTCATAGACGACGGTCTTGTTCTGAAAGGCGATGTCGGCGACCGGCCCCGGCAGCGTGAAGACGACGTGGAAATACGGCACGGGCAAGAGTTCGGCCTGGCGATCGGCCAGCCATTGCTTGGCGGCGGCGGCCTGGCACTTCGGACAGTGCCGGTTGCCGCAAGAGTTGTAAGAGATGCGCAGGTGGGCGCAGTCTTCGCAGCGTTCGACGTGACCGCCCAACGCCGCCGTTCGGCAGCGTTCGATCGCCGACATGACCTTGAGTTGGCCGAGGCTCACATGGCCGGCATGGGACGCACGCCAAGCCGGCCCGCGATGGCGGAAGATGTCCGCCACCTCGACCCCCACGGGACAAGCCCGTGGGCTGAAGGCCCACGGCCGTGACAACGGCCGCGCGTCAGCCGGGCATCTTCCGCAGAAAGTCGAGCGGGCTGGTCACCTGGCCGATCGTGCCGATGGCGACGCGGGTGTAGAGCGCCGTCGTGTCGAGTTTCTTATGTCCTAGTAAAACCTGGATTATCCGAATATCGGTCTTCTGCTCCAGGAGATGCGTGGCGAAGCAGTGCCGCAGCGTATGAACGCCGACCCGCTTGGTGATGCCGGCACGCCCGGCTGCCAGGCGAACGATCCGATGCAGCTGGCGCGCACTCGTATGCTGCCCGCGGTAGCCGGGAAACAACCAGGGCTGACCGGGAGACATCCAGCCCTTCTTGCGCGCGACGCGCCACCATTCATGCAATATCTCAAGAAGGATGGGCGAGAGAATGACGTACCGATCCTTCTTGCCCCCCGCCTTCGCGAGGGCAGGCTCTTGCCCTGCTCGACCCGGATGAGCATCCGGTCACGATGGATATCGGTGAGCTTGAGCGATACGACCTCCGAGGCTCGCAGGCCGGTGGCATAAGCCAAGCTCAGGATCGCCCTGTGCTTGATGTTCGTCGCCGCGGCGAGCAGCCGACCGACCTCCTCCGGGCTCAGAACAACGGGCAGGCGGCGAGGCTCGCGGGTCGAGATGAGCTCCTCGGCAAGATCGTGGCGTTTCAGTGTGACTTTGAAGAAGAACCGCAGGGCAGTGGCGCTGACGTTGGCGGTTCCCACCGACGTCCCGCTCGAGGCCAGCCATAGCTGATAGCGATGGACATCCTCGGCGGTGGCCTTGTCGGCAGACCGGCCCAGGAAATCGGCAAACTTTTTGACATGGCGGATATACTGGTAGTGCGTCTTGGGGCTGAGCCGGCGGATCGTCATGTCCTCAATCAGTCGCCGGCGTAACGAACTGATGGCCGTGTCGGTCATTGGGGGCTCCTGTCTTGGGTGAGGTTCTTGGCCCCTCGATCCTCGATCTCAAGACAGGACGCTTGCTTCTGCTACTCTCAGAGACCCTTCCCTTGCCACAAATTACCGCGAGAGCGGTTTAGTCCTGCGGCGCAACCTCGCCACCCGCAGCGCCCTGGTGACCGACCGAAGTCAACCCATTGCTGCCGTTCGTCGGGCCGAGGAAGGCCGCCCTCGGGTCAGCAGCCGACCCGGAGGCAGCGATGCGGCGAGGGGCCGGTTTCCACCACGGTCGAAAGTCGGCTGACGCTGCCAGCGGCCGCTGTCTCTTGCTCTCGGTCGATCCCGAGTTCCCGGAGGATTGCGCGCCAACTTCCCCGGGGAGTAGCCCGCGCAACCGGCCGAGCACACGGATCACGAACCTGCTGCCGTTCGCAGAAATCCGCGCGACGTTGCTCGTCAGGACCCCGATCAAGGACTAAGGCCCATGCAATTTGAGATCCCCGAGGATGCTCACGTCCATATTGTCATCGGCAAGCCCGGCTCGGCGAAAGTTGACGCCGGGCTTGATCCAGCGGCCGCGGGCGCGCTGCTGGCGATCCCTGGCGAGGCGAGCGCCGCCCGACCGGCCTCGCGCTTCGGTCGCCTGCTGCTGAAGGGCGGCCTGGGTGTGATGCTGCTGGCCGGCAGCTTTGCGGTCGGCCAACACTTTGGCGGCTCCCCGCATACACCGGAGCTGGCCCGGACCGCAGTGGCCCTGCCGCGGCCGGCGCCGACCGCCGACCAGCATGCCTTCCCCGATCGTCCCCAGCCGCACGAATCGCCTGCGCAGACCGCTAGCCAACTCCCTGCCGACTTTCAGACGCAACTCCAGCAGCCGCCCACCGTGACCCCGCCGCCCGGTCAGACCATCTTGCCGGAGACGCCCAGAAAGAACCCCTTCGGCCTGGAGAACTGACCGTTGGCGATCGCGCGGCAGATTGTCGGGCCGCAGGAGCAATACGAGCGGAGCGGCGCGCAGAGCCTGCGCGACATCCGGCCCCTCACTACCCGGTTGTCCGAGGGCCTGCGCGGCTCCGCCTCCGGTCTCGTGCTTGGAGTCGCGGCGGTCGCCACCTTTCTCGAGCCCGCGATCGTCGATCTGGCGGTGCCGGCCTCGGCGCTTTACGCGCTGTGGGTGCTGACCCGCCGGGTCGAGCTGCCGATGCGCCTTCCTCGCTCGGCGGCCTGCCCCGACTACAGCAACCCGACGCCAGGAAGCCGCAAGCCCAAGCCAGCGAACGGCACGCTCTTCATCGGATGGAGCATCACGGGCCATGAGCTCTGGGGAACCGCGGAGGATGCCCGACAGCACATCGCCATTCCCGGTACGACCGGTGCCGGCAAGACGACCGCCATCCTGAGCCTGCTCGTCAACGCCCTCGCCCAGGGCTCGGGCTTTGTGCTGGTGGACGGCAAGGCCGACCGCGACCTGTTCGGCAAGGTGCTGGCCCTCGCCCGCCGCTTCGGCCGCGACGACGACGTCCGGGTGCTGAACTTCATGGTCGCATCCGGCCTCAAGGACAGCCATTCCTTCAACGCGTTCGCGACCGGGAATGCCGATGCGATCCGCGAGCTCCTGGCGAGCCAGCTCGGCGAGCAGCAGCAGAACGATCCGAACGGCGTCTTTCGCGAACGCGCCATCGCGCTGATCGGCACCATCGCCCCGGTTCTGGTTTGGCTGCGCGACCACAAGGGCGTCTCGCTTAACATCGAGGTCATCCGCTTCTCGATCGAGCTGCGCTGGATCTGGAAGCTGGCGATGGAGAAGATCGTCCTCTTACGCGATCCCGAGACCGGGGCCGTGATGGAGCTCGATGTCAGCGGCGAGATCCCCGAGGACATCACCTGGCCGCTCAGGTCCTATCTCGGCGAATTGCCCGGCTATGACCCGTCGGTTCCGCTCGACAAGCAGAAGGGCGATGAGCCTTCGAAGCAGCACGGTTACGCGCAGTTCTATTTTACTGCGACCTTCACGCAGCTTGCGGTCTCGCTCGGCCACATCTTCCGGGTCGACACCGGCGACATCGATATGCGCGACGTGGTGCTGAACCGCCGCATCCTCGTCGTCAATCTGCCGGCCCTCGAAAATTCGGACGCCACCCTCGCGGCACTCGGCAAACTCGTCGTGGCCTCGCTGCGCGGGATGATGGCGCAATTGCTCGGCGCCTCGCTCGAAGGCGACTACACCGAGGCCGACAAGCCGGGCATGGGCCCCTCCCCGTTTCCGGTCGTGCTCGACGAGCTCGCCTATTACGCGACGAGCGGTCTCGACCGCATGCTTGCGATGGGGCGCGGCCTCAACATCTGCTTCATGCTCGGCTTCCAGGAGGTGTCGGGGATCTGGGCGCGGCTCGGCGAAAAGACGGCCTCCCTGCTCGGCAACGCCAACCTCACGATTGCAATGCGCCAACAGGACGCGGGACGCACGCGCGAATGGATCGAGAAGACCGCCGGGCAGACCTACATCACGCAGGCCACCTCGTATCACGGCGCCGGAGACGGCGCCTATCGCGAGGCGCGACATGCCGAGGTGCGCCCGGTCTCGCGCGTCGACTGGAACGACTTGACGACATTGATCGAGGGCGAGGCGATCGTGCTGTTTGGCGGACGGCGGATATACGCGCGAGTCTTCCACGCACAGATCGACGATGCCGGTCCGAAGCGGCTCGGCCGGAGCGTGATGCTGCGCGCGCCCGATCCTGACGAAGTGCGCAGTCGGCGCACGCGGCTCGGCCATATCGCAGCCGCCATCGAGAACGGCAAGCTGACGCTGGGACCCGAGGAGGAGCTCTCGCCCGGCCTCGGCGCCTTGTTGCGCGGTTTTCGCGAAGCCGCGCGCCAAGGCGGGGATGCGCGCGCCTGTGCTCGCGGGGCTCTGGACGAGATCGGTCGGCTGCCGAAAGACCTGCTGTCCTCGCGCCCAGCTGAGGCTGCGGACGGCTCACCCGTCACAAGCGTCACGCCGATGCTATCCGCCGCGAGCACCGCGATCGTTCCGGGCTCGGGCTCTGTTGAGGCGCCTAGCGAGCCGATCGACGCGCGGCTGTTGCGCGACCTCTCGGCGATCGAGCACGCCGCTGGCGCCTCGAGCTCGGCTGCTCGAAGTGCGGCTCTCTCCATTCTCGCCGAGCGAGACGCAGCGCTGGAAGCGCCGATCCAGATCGAGCCGCCCGCCATGACCCTGGAGTGTTTCCAGGGGCATCTCGCCGCGGTCATACATCAGCTCGAGATGCTGCGCGACACAGCCTCCGTTCGGACCGCCGCCTGATGCCGCGCAAATCCGAACTGGACGTGCAACGACGGCGCCCCGCCGAGAACCCACAACAGCCGCGAGGCGACTTCTTGCGCGGAGCCGCGAGGTAGCGCGTTGGGGCGCCATACCCCACGCCGCCGGTGATTTTCCCGAGTCATCGGCGCCATGGAAGAAACCGGAGGGCCATACTGTGGTCCGCAGCCTGACATCTTTGGTCGCGTTGGCGGCTCTGGCGCCGGCCGGAGCCGCTCCCGCCTCGGCTCAGCCGATCGACCTTCTTGGTTCGCCCACCGTGACGGCGCCGCCAAACAACGCTGCGCCATACGATACCCACGCGGCGACCGCGCTTCCGTTGCTTGGCCGGTCCCTTACCGGGGATGAGCCGCAACGTGCGTTTCTCGAGGCGGCGCGACGGGCGTTGGAGGCCGGGCGGATCGAAGAGGCGCGGGAGGCCCTCGAGCGGGCAGAAACGCGGCTCCTAAACGCCCTTGCCGCGCCTGTGCAGGCCAGCTCTCCAGAACGCCAGGATGCCATTCTCGCTATCGGTGAAGCCCGGCGCGCGCTCGCCGCACACGATCGCCAAGGCGCCATCCGAGCGATCGATGTATTGGCGGCGGCGACCCTCGGAGTTCGGGTCACTACCCCCTCCCCGCCTCCGGTTGCCCCCACACAACCGGCGCCGGATCAGCCCAGCGTGACCTACGCGCTTCTACCTGGGCACTGGCAGCTCCAAGGCGCGCAGTATGTCTGGCTGCCCCCCGAGACCGTTCCGCGCCCGGTCGCGTACTGGCGGTTTGTTCAGGGCCGCTACGTTTGGCGCGGCGGAAATTGGGTCTGGGCGCCTGCCCACTACGAGTGAACTGCAGCAGCCCGCGAGCCGGAAGGCTGATGAGAGAGCATGCTTGTTCCGCTTTGGATCTGTCGCGCCTAGTCCTAGTAGGTGTGACCTTTGTCTGCGCGCTTGCGCAGACGCTGTCGATCGGGTGCGGCGAGCGATGACGTGCCCCGCTGGGCTCCCAGTGAGGATCATTCCGACCATGACCGGGAAAGACATTGAAACCGATCCGCAGCCGAAATGGCTTCGGCCGATCGATCCGCTCCTCGCCGCGGGCTTGCCGATCCGCATCGATCCGCGCCTCGGGGTCGATGACGACACCGGCCTACCGGCTGCAGAGCGACGCCGAACCCCTGCTGACCGTCGTCACTGTATTCGTGACGAGCAACTACGATAACGTGTTGGCGGCCGAGGTCACCGATGACGTGGAGAATGGGCCCCATGTACTGGTGCGCGCGGCGACCGGCGACGAGGCCGCCTACCTGCTGAGTCCGGACAACGAGCAGAACGGGGACTGCCCGGAGAGCGCCGGCCGCGATATCACCTGGCAGCAGGCTGAAGATTCCGAGGATGTGACGGAGCGCGCGGTTGTCCTCTGGTCGGGCGAGGTGTTGCTGAAAAGCGGCAAGGGTTTGGCGGGGCCTTTCTACACGCATCAGTCGGCGGCCGCGGCGTGGGCGTTCTCGACTGGGCTAAGCATGCCGCCGGCAGAGGTGGTCGGCGCGCAACTGGTGCGCTGGCTGTGCGCTAAGAGCAAGGCGGATTTGCTGCTCGCCGGCGGTGATCGCGAGTTCCGGCGGCTCAATCGACTTTGGATGGCGCCGATCCGCACCGCCGCCGTCTTCCCAATCGCTCTTCCCGTTGGGGCCCAGGAGAGGGTCGGAGCGCTTTCGTGATCGGGTCGAAACCGAGAGCGTGGGCAGGGAGCTGAGGTTCGACCGGCTCATAACTGTCGCCCTGTAGCCACTGCGGCCCGCGTAGGGGCGCTCGCGAATATGCCCTAGAGGCCGGGTCCTTTTAAGGGCGTGGGGCCCTCCGCGACGTCGATCTGTCGTTTGGCGGCGGCCGCCTCGGCGTGCAGTGCACGCAAGTGGGCGTCCGCTTCCTGTTCCCGCACGATGTCGCGGATGAGCTCGCCGTTCTCGGCTACCGCACGGTCGAGCGCGGCCAAGTGGCGGGATAGGGTCTTGTTGATCGCGAGTGCCCGAAGGCGTTTCACGGCGTCTCGTCCAAAGTTCGGGTTGTCGAGCTGCGCCGTCTCGAGCGCGTGATGACAGGCGATGAAGGTGTCGAGGGCCTGCTCGCGGTCGCGCCGGGCGGCCGCCAGCAGGTCGATGCCGAGCGCCTTGTAGGGCTTCCGGGACATGTCTTCGGCGACATGAGCCCAGAGGTCGTCTGGGGTAATCGGTGTAATTTCGCCGAGCGCCTGCCGGTACCGCTCGGTTTCGTATACGGCCGCCTCGGAGATGATCGTCCAAGTCGTGCCTCGGCTGCGGCTCTCGGCGCTGTAAGTGGTGAATGCGGTGACACCGGACGTGCCGCGGGGCAGCGCGTTGATGTGCTCGTCAGACGTGATCCCCTGGGCGGCGTTGATCGTCAGCGCGTGCCCGAAACCGAGCAGCAGCCGGTCCGTCTCGCTGTCGCAGAGCCGCCGCCACTCGAGGTCGGCCACGCGTCCGTCTTTCGTCCGCAGACGCAAGCCGTCGGCCTTTCGCCCGAGCACCTCGACGATGTCGCCATTGTCACCAACGTGGCACGCCCGCCCGTCGACCGTGCCCCAGGTGCGCCGGAACAGACGCACCCGGTCGCCGGTGGCGATCGGGAGATCATAGGTGCGGCCGTCCTGGTCGATAGCCCGGTAGATGATCTCGTCATCGCCGATTTCGCCGCGGCGCTTCAGCCGTTCGCGAATCGCGCGGCTGATCTCGGCCACATCGTCGTTGGTCGGCGCGCTGACTGTGATCCCGTCCTTCGAGTCGCACGCCCTCAGCACATCGCGCCGAGCGATATAAAGTTCGGCGATGCTGCCGACCACTTGATCGCGGTCCCCGCCGACCAGCATGGCGTGGCCGTCCTCCCGCTTCATCGCCAGCGCCCTGGCGGCCTCGCCTTCGCGGAACAGCCCCGCGATCTCGCGGCCGCGGCTGGCAACCTGACGCATCGTGGTCAGCAGCTCGGGCAAGGCTTCCGGGGGCAGCGCGCGACGCAGGATTTCGATCGCATCGCCGGCCTCGATAGCCTGCGCCTGCTCGCGGTCACCCAGCATTTTGATCGTCATGCCCGTGAGCGCCTGCAGCTCGAGCAGCTTCAGCATCGGCCGGGGAGCGATCTGGCTCACCTCGTCCAGCACCAGCATGGTGTTGCGGCTCGCCTGGAGCTCGCCGGCTTCGATCATGCGCAACAGCGGCGCCAGCGCATAAGTGTGGCGAATGCCCGCGTCATGAAGGGCATCCGCCTGGCGCCAGGCCATGGCCGCGCCGATCACCTGGCGGCCGTGTTCGCTGAACCGCGCGTCGGCTTGCCACGCGGCAACCAGGGGTTCGAGCAGCGTCGTCTTGCCGGCGCCGGCGACGCCGGTGAGCATCGTGAGGCCGCCGCCTTGCCCAAGCGCGTAGATGGCGGCCCTTTGCTCCTCTGTGAAGGCGATGCCGCAATCGACGATCGCCTGCTCGATCGCCCCGACCGAGAGCGCGCCGGTCATGTCGCGGGCAGCGACCTTCGCGCTTTCAGCCAGGCTCTGCTCGATGCGGATCTGCGCGGTGTTGGTGACCCGCACTTTCTCGTCGAAGAGACCCACCACCAAGGCGACGTGCTCGCCTTTGAGCCGGATGCCCCGCTCTTCGAGTAGTTTGACGACCCGGGTAATGTCGTCGGGTCCGCCGGCGATGCCGGTGCCGATCAGCCCGCGTGCGACATACATGCCCAGTTTCTCGTGCTCGACGACGGCTGCGGTGTGGAACTCGTCGGCCAAGTGACGGGCGGCGAATTCGTACGCGCGGTCGAAGCGTTCGCCATCGCTCAGCCGCTCGTGGAGAAAGTCTTCCATGGCCGGGCGATGCTGCCAGCCGAGAGCGGCGGCCTGTTCGCGCCAGATGTTTTGTTCGTCGGTCTTCATCTTGCCAAGACGTCCTTCGGCGCCGGCGTCCCGCAGGATGTCCATCTTGTCCTCGGCCGCCAGGCCGTCCCAGTCGAGGCCATGGTCTTTGGCGTAAGCCTTCGCCTTGTTGAGGATCTGCTGGCGCCCTTTGCTGAATGCCTTGCCAATGTGCTCGGGGATCGCGAGCACGACCACCGCCTGCTCGTCGGCGTCATAGCCGATATGGACACCGAGCCGCCGCAGCTCGTCGGCGAGCACCGCCTGGAAGTACGCGCCGAACTCCTTCACGCGGGCATCGCTCAGGGCCCTCGAGTCCAGTGATCCGATACGCCCCTCGGCGGTGACGACGAGGTTCATCAAAAAATTATGGATGTGCATATGCGGGTCGCCGGCGACCGGCGCGTCGAACAGGTAAGTCTGGCCGCCGGGCCCGTCCTGGATCGGCAGCGTCGGCCGGGCCGTGTGATGGCGGAAGCTGATCCAGCCGACTGGACCGGGGTCGGCGCCATTTCCGCCACCGGCGCCCTTGCGCGCCCAGCCGAGAACTTGGGCGACGTACCGCATCGCCCGGTCGGCCGCGCGATCGACGGCATTCCACATCGCCGCGGTTTCGGCCGGCGTTGCTGCGAATTCGGCGGCAAGGCTGACAGACTTGTGCGGCGAGAACACCAGGTCGAAGCCGCTGAGCTTGCGCTTGTGCTGCGACCAGGGCTCGCCGGTGTCGGCGCGGCGCGCCTCGAACAGTCGCGACATTTCGGCATCCCGCGGCATCTTGTGCGGGTCGATCCCGATCACCCGTGCGACCAGACCCGGCATGTCCGGGCGCCAGCTCGCCCGGCTGTCGCGGCCGGTGTAATAGGCGACGAGTTGCCCGCCTTCCTCGAGCTGGCGGCCAGCCTCGTCGAGAGCCGGTGGATGGATCGGCTCGGGTTTGTCCTCGGTGAAGTAGCGCAGGACGAGGCGGCCCTTGGAGGCGGCCGCGATCTTGCGAAAATTCATCATCAGCGGGCCGCTCTGGCGAGTTCGCCATGGCCGCTTCGCTCCGAGCTCACTCCGGTGGACAGGCGATCGCCGATAGCGCGGACATCTGCCTGGATGCGACGGGTTATCGTCACCAGATCGCGGTTCTGGGCAACGAGGGTGGCGATCAGGTCCTCGAGCGGGGGTCCTTCCCGGTCGCCCACGATCGGCAGGATGAGACCGATCAACGTTCGCAGCAGTTCAAGGGTCTGCCGGCCCTGTTCCTGGATGGTGGCCAGGGTCTCTCTGATGCTGTCCTCGTGATCGCCGGCTTCCGCCTCGGTCGCGTCTTTCCCTGCCATTCTCGCCTCCATGCGGGTGCCGGAAGCGTCGCGCGCCTCTCTGCGAACGGCGATTCGGTTAGGGCTGCCGTCCGGGAATTGTTTGTCGGAAGTGTTCGGGAGGCATTCGAGAGCCCCGACCAAAAGCACCAAAGGTGCATTGGTGCATAGGGACAACCCCCATGGAGCCGCGGTGGGCCCCGGAATGGAGCCAAGATGGTACCGAGATGGGCCCGCGGCGGTGCCGTGGGGCATCGCCGCGGGCGAAAATCGCGTCAATGCGCGTGCCGTTCGCAAAAGCGTCTGCCAGCCTCGGCTTCATGACGGATGCGAATGCGACCAGACTTCTGTTCAGGAAGAAGCGGCCGAAGCTATACCGCGGTCGTGGTGCGGTCTACAGCTGGCTCCGGGCGCACCAGGCGGAAGTGGCCGAGATGCTGGCCAAGGGCGAACTGTCCTGGGCGATGCTGACCGCTGAAATGATCCGCGACGGAGTGAAGGGTGCGCGTGGCGAAGCGCCTACCCCAAAGGCTGCGGCCCGAGTGTGGCGCCGTGTTTGCCGCGATGTGGACCAGGCGGCGCTCGCCGCCGGCCCACTGAAGCGGAAATATCCTTCCCGCATTTCCCCGGACTGGCGTCCACAGGTGGTCCCCCCATCGCAGCCATCGGCTGCCCAGGCCGCCTCGGACGCGCCCTACGATCCCGACGAGCAACTCGCCCGCATTCGTCGGATCATCGCGGAGCGAAGCGGGCGGAAAGCATGAGGGAAGCTATGGACGGGAGCGAGGAGCCTAAAGGTTCGGCGACGGTGGCAGGATGCGCGAAGGTCGGCTTGGTCGCGCGCGGCGGCCGGGGACGAACCGGCGGCAGTACCGGATTGGACCTTTGGATACAGCGCGGGCGGCATCAGGGCCGCCGGGTGAAGCCGCTGGATGGCGATCTGCGCAGTCGCACTCTGAGCCTGCTTTATCCGCCCTCTGACGAGAAGGGGAACCCGATCCCGGACGCGGCGAGCGCACCTCCGACGGATGAATTGCCGGACATCAAGGCCTGGCTCTCGTCCGAGTTCGATTCGATGGTGACGGAGGGGGTCTCGCGGGTGCTCGACCTCAGCGGCGGTGATCGGGTGCTGCAGGAATACGTCCGCGATTTGGTCCTGAGGGAGTTCTGCCAAGACTTCGGGGTGGAGTTGATGAGAGCTATCGCCGAATTTTGGTGACGGCCTGAAGGATCAGGCGGCGGCTTGGGCTTGAGGCGCGGCAGAATTGCCGATGACCTCGATCCCGTCAGTGAACCTCACACCCTGGATCAGTTTTGGCAACTGGTTATGGCCGTCGATGCGGCGCCAATTTTTCTGCGCGCCTTCGACAAGCTTGAAGACCATGGCAAGCGCCGTTTTGTTCGACAGGCAGCCTTTTGACCGGATGGTGCGGTGCCGGACGGTCGCAAAGGTGCTTTCAATGGGGTTCGTCGTTCGCAAGTGCTTCCAGTGCTCGGCCGGGAAGTCGTAGAACGCCAGCAGCGCGTCGCGGTCCTTGGTCAGGCAATCGGCAGCTCTCTCGTATTTGATCTGGTAGGTTTCGACAAAGGCTTCCAAGGCGGCAACGGCATCCTTCTTGGTCTCGGCCATCCAGATCTCCTGCAGCGCGCGCTTGGCCTTGGTGTGTAGGCTCTTCGGCAGCTTGTTCAGGATGTTGGCGGTTTTGTGCACCCAGCAGCGTTGCTCGCGGGTTGTCGGCCACACCTCGCCGAGCGCCTTCCAGAAGCCGAGCGCGCCATCGGCGACCGCAATCTGCGGCGCCGTTGTCAGGCCGCGACGCTTCAAATCGAGCAGCAGATCACGCCACGATTGTGCGCTCTCGCGCATGCCATCGGTGAAGCCGACAAGCTCCTTCCTGCCTTCAGGCGTCGCGCCGATGATGACCAGGATGCACTGCGCCTGCTCCTCGAGCCGGGCCTCCAAATGGATGCCGTCGGCCCAGCAATAGACGTAGCGCTTGGCTGACAGATCGCGCTTCTGCCAGTGCGCATGCTCCTCGGTCCACGCCTCCTTGAGGCGGGCTATGGTCGACGCCGATAGACCTGGCGCGTCCTTGCCGACGAGGGCCGCCAGCACTTCCTCGAAGTCGCCGGTTGAGATGCCCTTCAGGTAGAGGATGGGGATCAGCACCTCAAGGCTCTGCGATCGCCGCGCGTATCGCGGCAGGATCGACGGCGAGTACCGAATGCGCGCGCCCTCGGTAGCTTCGCGGTCGCGCACACGCGGCTGGCGAACCACGACCGGGCCGATGCCGGTCATGATCTCGCGTTCCGGAAGATGGCCGTGGCGCACGACGCGCTGCTGGCCCGTCTCGGTCTTGAGATCGGTATGCTTTGCGAGAAACTCAGCAACCTCCGCTTCGACGGCCTGGGTCAGCAGCGCACGCGCGCCGCTGCGCAGGATCTCTGTGAGGGAATCGGTAAAGGCCCCTGGTTGGGTGAGCTTGATGACGTTACTGTCCGACACGGCGTATCACTCCTTCATTGGAGAAGTGGAGGCGTTGAACACCACCACGATACGCCGCCTTACCCGGTCACGCCGTCACCAACTTCTGGCCATAGCTCAGTTGATGATGCCGATTTTTCTGGGTCCGGAGATCGAGGATTTCCGGCACGCGATGGAGATGTTGATATCGGATGAACTCCGTTGCGACCGCACTGTGTTGGTGCTGAACGAGGGGGTGACCCGGCACGGGCAGACAACGGCCGGTGCGTTCGATCCGATCGTCGGTCATCCAGATTTCAAGGCGGTTTTGAGGGATGGTGTGCGCCCTGTCTTCCTGCGCCGGCTGACGTGCCTGAGCGCCCTGCGCGAGCGCGGCTTGGGCTTTTATGACGTGATTACGGGTAAGCCGGATCAGTCTGGCCTGAAGGCAAGTCCGACGCTCTATCACATGACCAAGACCTGGCTCGACACCTTCGAGCGTGAGTGGCGGGAGGCGGGGGTCGCGGAGTGGCTGCCGTGAATGGGGCGGTTGTGGGGCTCCGGAGCGCCGCGGAAGGGCTGATCGCGGCGGGTCGTGTTGAGGGGATCGAGCCCGAGGGCCCCCTCGGCCAGTGGTTGGAGGCGCAGGCCGAAGCACTGCGTGCGCTGGCAGAAATCCTGGGCGGCCAGGAACTCCGGTTTGAGGAACTGATGCACAATGTGAGCGCGGTGGCGCGCGCTGAGCTGGAGAAGCTGGCCGCTGCAACAGAATTAGGGAACAACGTGGTGCGGGCAGGAGAGGTGGCGCTGCACCAGGCGCGCACCGCACAAATCTCGTTGCAGGTCGAGAAAGAAAACCTGACTGCGATGATGGTGAAGGAGACCTTGCCACTCTTCGTGGAACGGCTGAAGGAAGCCCTGATCATTCGCGAGCGCCGTTGGAACGACGACGTCAAGCGTCGCCGCCTCGCGACCGCCGGACTGGTGGTGCTCGGGCTGGTCTTTGGTGGTTACGGAGTGCATGTCTGGCAAGCGTGGAACGCGACGAGCGCCTTCGACTGGTGCTGGGCGCACGCGCTCCCGAGTAGCGGCCGCGTGTACTGCGATATGACCGGGTTCGGGATCGCGGCTCAGTGAGAAGAATGGCGGGATGAAGATAGATCGGGGAGCGAGGATACTATGCGGGACATGACGCAACGTGAGAAGCGGTGGGATGATCGCGCGCTGGTGGCAGCGGGTGTGGTGGCGGTGGGAGTGTTCCTTGGTGGCTATGGGCTGCGTGCATGGGTGACGCGGGAGGCGAGGAGCGCGTTTGAGTGGTGCTTCTGGCATCAGGTGGAGATGAACGGTCATCAGTACTGCGACCTCACCGAGTTTGAGGGAGACCAACCGGTAGCTGAAGAGCAATAATCGCGCCGTTCGCACACGCGTTCGCCACTGTCGGCCTTCGCTGCAGGGGAGGTCTTATGAGCGAGTGTGTAGTAGCGCTCCTCCGGGTGGCGGAGATCCGGAGGGCTTCGATTCGGGCGTGCGGAAGCGGGATTGCGGCTCTTGTGTCCGCAGTGGTGGCCAGTGGACTCGGGTTCGATCTCAGCGAGTTTGCCTTTGGGCAAGTGCCGCAGAGCCTCGATGGAGCGCCGGTTCAGGTGCAACCTTATGTGCCAGAGCCCGGAGTGCCCTTGATCACGATCACCCCAGGAACTCTAAATCCATTTCCGGTCGGGGACGGGACAGGGAGTGGTCGTGATGGGACGGGAAATGGTGGCGACGGAACCGGGCTCGCGAATGACGGGACGGTCACCAGTGGGGGCAACACTAGCGGGGACGGAAGCGGGGGCGGGGTCGTTAGCGGCAGCGGAGCTCTCAACACGATGCTGGGAACCGCTTGGGGAGCTACAGCCGTCGCGAATGCACAAGCAATCGGAGTGAATCCATCGGCGCTGGCAGCGACATGTGTTCTTGAAAGCGGCTGTCAAAACGTGCACGGCTCAGGATCGATCGCTGGTGCATTTCAGATGACTGCAGCAACCTACACGGCCATGATAAATGCAGCGATCGCGCAAAACCCGACTCTGGCGAACCAGATCACCCCCGGGCTCGCTGGGCAGATGGATCCGGTAACGGAATCTATCGCTGCGTCCGAGTATCTTTATCAGGGGGCGCAGTACCTGCAGGGGTATGGCATCAGCGACCCGACCGTGCTCGACGTTCGCGGGTATTACCAGTTCGGGCCTGCCGCTGGAGGAGCGCTGGCGAATGCAACGGACGAAGAGAGCATGGCAGCCGTACTTTCAAACTATCCTCAATCGGTCCTCGCGAAGAATGGGATCACGCCAGGGGAGACAGTAGGACAGTGGCGTGCGTCGGTTTCGGCAAAGATCGGCAATGCTGCAGGCCAATCTGTGCGTACGTAGGAGAGGAAATGTCATGCGAAGCGGGTTTTTTCCTGTGGTATTTTCGTTGACATTGGTGGCGTCCGCGTTCGCCGCAGAACGTCCACACATCGTTGGTCCTGTGATCGGTTATCAGTGTATGGCGCTGAACCTAACTGTGGAGCAGACGCAAGACCCAAATCTGCATGTTCCGGTTTACGCGGGACCGTCTGCCTCGGCCCAGGTTGTCGGATATGCGTCGCTGCAAATGGCAGTTCGCAGTCCGCTTCACGAGGTCAACGGTTTTGTGGAAGCACTTTCGCCGACGGGAAATGTAATTTGGATCAAAGGGAATGTAGTGCGGCCTTACCATAGTCTCGCTGACCCGACCGCGAGGTGTGTTCCCGTGAAGTTTTCAAACGGTCGATATGGGTTTGACTATCCGCATTCGTAGGTGAGCGGGGCCGTTGAGATTGACGCGTAATGTGCAATTATTTGCGATCGTTGACCGCCATATCATCCCGACGGTGGTGGATCCCCCGGCGCTGAGCAAGGTGGTAGAGATCCGTTAGGAGACGCTTGTTCGGGGCGCCAGTATTCGCAACGGCTCGGTCTCGGATTCGTTCCGCCAACCCTGCCCGAAGCGCAACCCATTCAAGTACGGTCCGAGCCGCTCCGCATATTGTTCTCTCCCGGACCGACAGAGTGACGAGCGAAACCCGACGAAATAGAGGGTCGCACAAGGTCGGTGCGGCGTCGGTGCAGACAGGAACGCCGGTCCCGAGGTAGAATTACCGAGAGTGAAAAGAATACGCCGTGGAGAGGATCATTCTTGACGCCGAGGCCGGGCAGGTTTCTGCCGAACTGGTCCGCCGGGGTATTGCCGGCGACGCCCGGGTGCATGTGCTGGTTGAGGTCAGGGACGCCGAGGAGTTGTCGACGGCAGCGCTCGCCCAGGCAGGTGGCGCGTTCGACTGGCTTGCAGACGAGCCCGAGCTCTACTCCCACGCTGACCCGGTAGAGCGAGCAGGCTAGGTGTTCGCTTTTGGCAGCATCGTCCTTACCCGCTTTCCGTTCACAGACCTCTCTGGCGCCAAACGCCGACCGGCCCTGGTGGTCTCGCGCGACAATCAGCGTCGAAGCGATGTGATCGGATGCTTTATCACCTCTACGCCCGCGGTGGGCCAGACATGGCGTCGCTTGCCGCCACTCTTGGGACGGGCCTAAAGGTTCCACCGTAGTGGGCTTCGATAAGCTCGCGACACTGGACCGGGGTGATATCGCCGGCAAAATAGGGGACGCTCCGGCTGAGTGGTTGGCCTCTCACCGCACGACTTTCTTCGCGGTTTTTGGTTTCCCCCAGCCGTAGTGGTGAAGCCTCTCTCGTAGGGCAACGCTGTGCGCAGAGCGGAGCTTTGTGCTTTCGTTCGTCTGATTCTTCCGATCGCAAAGGGTGAAGCCGGGCCCTGTCGGACCCGGCTTCGTCGCCGACCTTCAGTAGGGCAGGTCGGCCTCCATGATCTCCGGCGGATCCCAGACGACGAAGCTTTCGGAGACGCCGTCGCGATGCCCGGTCTCGATATGCCGGATCGTGTAGCCGCTGATGGTGAGCCGGTTGTTGTCGTCCTGGTTGTCGATGTCCGTGACGATGGTGCCGTCGCTCATCTTGGTCATGGCTGAACTCCTTGGTTTGCATCAGCCCGATTGCTGATAAGCAGCGGGAATGCCGGGCTTCGCGCCGGCTCAACCCCTGAGGCATGCAAGCGGGCGGGGTCGGGGTGCGGCAGGCGCAGAGCGGCAAGCGACAGGTCGGGGACGTTGGGCGCGATGCTTCCTCGGGCGTTGGCCTGGCTCTGCGGATGACGCGGCTCGGCCCTGCTGTAGGGTTGCGTGCCTGAGCCGCGCGCAGCGCGGCGCCGCAGGCGGGGTTGAACCGGCGCGACCTTGCCCGGCATTAAAATTGAAGATCAGCAGGCGAGCGGTTATGGGGCGTGGGGCTGCCGCGAGATTTTTTTGCCGCTCGCCATTCGCAGCATTTGCACGGATGGTCTCCGCATGCCGAGGCCCGCCTCTGCCAAGCTTGCTTCCGCGAAACATGTCCCTGCAAAAGCTGGGGAACAGGAGGTGGTAGGCGGAGGAATAATGCCCAGCGCCGCCGCGCTGGTGTCGATCTTCGGGCCATTGTTGGAGATCGGTCCCCGTGTGTTGCTGGTGATGGCGTGCGTCCTGCTTGTGCTTGTGGCGGTCCGGATTGTCAACGCCGGTTGAATCCTGACCCACTTTGCTCGATATCGCCGATTGAACCTTGACCCAGTCTCGTTGCTCGAGGGCTTGTCCCGGTAGTCCACAGGAGGGACCCGCGCGTAGCGAAGTGACCGCCATGAGTCCGACGTAGCGCAGCGCGGGAGGTCACTGTGGACCCACCGGGGCAAGCCATGTTGATGCCGGTGCCGGCGTTTTCAGCAAGCCGGCGCGACGCTTGTCCTTGAGCCGATAGCTCTCGCCCTGGATGCTGACCACGGTCGAATGATGCAGCAGCCGGTCGAGCATCGCCGCGGTCAGCACCGGGTCGCCGGCGAAGGCCTGATCCCACGAACCGAAGGTCAGGTTTGAGGTCAGGATCGTCGCTCCCTTCTCGTAACGCTTGGCGACTACTTGGAAGAACAGTTGGCCTGTTCGCGCCCCAGCGGCAGGTATCCGATCTCATCGATGATCAAGAGCTTGTAGACGCTGACGGTGCGGTGCAGCGCCTCTTTCCAACGACCCTGGCGCTGCGCCGTCTCGAGCGTCATGACCAGATCGGCGGCTGTGGTGAAGCGCACCTTGTGGCCGCGCTGGGTGGCCAGGTAGCCGAGCGCGATCGCCAGGTGCGTCTTGCCGACACCGGACGGACCGAGGAAGACGACGTTCTCGGCGCGCTCGATAAAGGCCAGGCCGGCGAGCTCGTAAATCTGGGGGCGCGGTACGCCGCTGGCAAAGCCGAAGTCGAAGCCGTCGAGCGTCTTGATCGTCGGAAAGCCGGCGACCCGCGCAAACATCTCGCGGGCTCGGGCGCTGCGTGCATCACGCTCGGCCCGCAGCGTCTCTTCAAGGAAGTCGGCGAAGGAGGCCGCTTTCGCCGCCGCGCTCTGGGCGATGCCGGAATACAGGTTGGGCATCGCGCTCAACCGCAGCTCCTGGCACAGCTCGAGGATGCGCTGATGCTGCAAATCGCTCATCGGACGCCGCCGGCAAACGCGTCGTAAAACGACAGCGGGTGCTGCAGGCCGATGATCGGTGCTGGCACCGGCTTCTGGAGCGAGCGCACGCTGCGCCCGCCATAAGGCGTTGGCACCGGCTGCAACTGCACTCTCTCGATCGCCAGACGTTCGGCCGGGATCTCGCCGGTGGTGCCGTGCACGCGGACGTTCGCCACCTCGCGCAGCCATCGGCCGACCGTCAGGTTCGCGGTCTCGCGGTCGACGATCAGGCCCTCCTGCGCCAGCCGGCTGGCCAGCGGCACGTAGAAGCTGTGCCGCAGATAGCGGATGAACCGCTCGACCTTGCCTTTGGTCTGTGCCCGATACGGCGCGCACAGCCGCGGCCGGAAACCGCAATGACGGGCGAAGTCGAGAAACCCAGGATGGAAACGGTGGCGACCGCGACCGTAGCCGTGCCGCTCCAGCACGACGGTGCGCATGTTGTCATAAAGCACCTCGCGCGGCGTGCCGCCGAACGCCAAAAAAGCATTCTCGTGCGCGTCGATCAACGTCTCGACCCGCTCGTCGGTGACGAACTCGACATAGGCGGCCCGGCTCCAGCCCAGCGTCGCGACGAATACCGAGAGCCGGTTGCTGCCGCGCCGAATGACCGCCCAGTCCACCTGCATCTGCTCGCCTGGGCCCGTCTCGAATCGGATCACTGGCTCGACCGCCTGTTGCGGCCGCAGCGACGCGACGAACAGCTTCAGCATCGTGTAACCGCCGGAATAGCCGTGCTCGCGCAGCTCCATTAGCAGCACACTCGCTGGTATCCACTCCGGCGCCGCCGAGCCCAACCGCTCCGCGACATAGGCCTTGAACGGGTCGAGCTTGGCCGACCGAGGCGGACGCGGCTTGTAGCGTGCCGCTTCCTCGTCGCGCAGATAGCGCCGCACCGTGTTGCGTGCGACCCCCGTTTCCCGCGCGATCTCGCGGATGCTCTTGCCGTGCCGATGCAATACCCGGATCTCCAATGCCGCCTCCACTCCCACCATCCGGCCCCCTCCACATCGAGGGAACCAGCCTAGCCAGTGGGTCAGCTTTCAGTCGGCGACCTGGGTCAGAATTACAGCGGCGCTAACAGGATGAGTGGACGTGCAATCCGTGAGCGTTGCGCGGGCCTGTTCGTCGCGGGCTGGGCCCTCGGGATTGTCGGCGCCTGTGCAGCCCGGATCGGTTTTGCGAGTCTGGCTTTCTATGGCAGCCCGACGATGTCGCGGGGCCTGCCGGACCCGCTGAGCGGAGCGGAGATTTGGCGCTTCCTGCGGGCGTGCGAAGCGCCGATTGCGCTCGCGGTCGGCTCAGGCCTCGTGATCGCACTATGGCTGCGCCGTGGCCGCGAAGCCGGTGCGGCCCCGGCGGCGACCCGAGAAGCACGCTCGCGGCGGATCGGCGCGGTGGGAGAGGCGCGGGTGGCCGGCGAGCTAAAGAGGATCGGGCTGCCCGCGCTTCACAATGTCATTCTCTGGGGGGCGTGGTCGGTCGAGCTCGATCACGTCGTTCGTGTACCCTCGGGGATCGTGGTGCTGGAAACCAAGACCCTCGGCGGAACGATCGCCGGCGAACTCGATGCGCCCGTCTGGACACAGCGCACGGCCGGCGGTGTCGAGGTCGGCAGGTTGGACAATCCAGTGCTGCAGAACCAGGCGCATGTGCGGGCAGTCGAAGGTTTTCTGGGCGATCTGCGGGTGCCGATATGCGGTTACGTGGTCTCGGCCGGCCGCGCTCGGTTTGCGCCGGAGATCGCGGACGCGGTCGTTCCGGTCGGGTATTTATCATGGGTGCTGTCGATTTCCTTTGCCGAGCCGAACTCGCGCATTCTCGATGCGGCGTGGCGGCGGCTCGAGCGCGAGGCGGCGAAGAGCGTCGGCCGCCGCGCGTTACACGAGGTGTATGCGCGACGCCGGAGGGAGGCGTTCCGGCTCCGGCGGCAGGCGTGATCGCCTGTGCGCCGGGTATTCTCCGGGCGCCTCGAGGGGGCGTCTGTCGCACCGAGATGTCGGGCGACATGAAAACTGCCCGCAGTTCCGGGGTGTCGTTCGACAGGCGACGCCCGCGGGCGATCACCCTCGTGCTGACGCGCGTTTCAGCCTAGCGCGAAGATGGTCTGGAATTTCGTCGCCTGGCTCGGGCGGGACGTCCGGAGCATTTGCAAGGAACGCCCTCAGGTCTTCGGGCGAAGCATTCCCAGCCCGGCGTCTGAAGAAGTCCGCCGCTGTCTCGACCGCGCCGATCTTCTGCGCGACTGCGGCTGTAATCCATTGGTTCAGGGATACCCCGTCTTCTTTGGCCAGACGCGCGGCCGCCGCTTTGAGCGAGGCCGGCAGCTTCAGTGGATAGGTCGCCTTGCTCATTGTCTGATCTCCTCGAGCACCTCGACGGGCCGAGCCAGCCGCAGACCAAATCGTGCCGCCGCCTGTGCGAAATGGCGAAGATTATATGTTACGAGTGCATCGGCCCGGCCGTTGACGGCGGCCTCGAGCACGAGCTCGTCAGTCGGGTCCGACAGCTGCGGCCGCCAGGAGTAATGGATTGTGACCGGCTCCGCCGCGCTTGCCAGGGCCGCAAGGATCTGGTCCACCTGCGTCAGTGTCAGCCGGCTTACCAGCAGCTGCTCCGGCCGCTTCAGCACGTCCTCGTACTGGAGGAACAGCGCCGGCGTCAGCAGCGGGACCAGCAATCCGTCAGCCACCCAATCGAGAACGACACGGCTGGCCCCGTTCCGGCTCCTGAAAGCAGTTACGATGACACACGTGTCCAAAACGATCCTGTGCACCCCTCCACATAATAGACATCCCATAGGATATCAAGTTTCGGGGGAAGCGGGTCGAAACCACATCGGGCCATGTGGCGCAGATAGGCGGCGCGGAGCGCAAGGCGTTGCTCCTCGGTCACGACGCCCAGCGCGGCAAGGCGAGGTGCGCCTCTGCGACGGAGCCACGTTCGAGAAGATGTCGACAGGGTTTGACTGCGGTTGCATGTAGCCGCACGGCGGCCGCGACCGGGCGTACTGTGGCGCGGACCAGCTCGGGGCGGTCTACCGGTTCGGAGCTCGGATGCGTCGGCCTAGCCCGGATTTCTCATACCGAGTTGGTTTCCGGCCGGCGGTGACACGCCCGGCAAGTGAGTCCGATAACGAGAGTGGTGGTTGTGGGTTGAAGCGACTGGCTTCAACTTTTGCGAGTCCTTGTGGGGGCAATGGTCCCTAGGGTGGTTGCGGGATTATTTGGCCCCGCTTTCTGGTTCGTCAGGCCGTCGCGGCGGAGTTGAGCGCGGCGTGGGCGGCGTGATATTCGGCCTGGTAGGGAAAGGCTGTGGGCATGGCGAGCTTGATGCGGCGCACACTGGTGCGCACCAAGGCGCCGATCTTCAAGAGCTTGAGGCGGATGGTGCCGCATGAGGCGCGGGCAAACTGGGTGTGCTTGAGGCCGATGCGGCGCAACGCGCACTGCAGCACATAGGCCATCGAGGCGAACCACAGGCGCAATTGGTTGGCGCGCATGGTTTTGGCCGAGAGCCTGCCCCTGGCCTGAACAGGGGTGCGGTCGGCATAGAGGTCGAGCTGGCACTCCTTGATGCGGTTTTCCATCTCGCCGCGGGCGCAATAGAGCTTCTCGTAGAGGTGGCGGGCCTCGTGAGCCTCGCGTGCCAGCGAAGTGACGACAAAGCGCGGATTGGCTTCGCCTCCGGTCCATTCCGCCTTGGCCTCGACCCGCCGCTCGCGGTTCCAGCTCTTGCGTGTCTGCCAGGTGAAGTCCTTGAAGCGGCGCGCCGGTTTTTCGGTCTGTCGGCTCTGCTCGGCCGCCGCGGCGAGTTCCGCCTCGATCGCCCCGATCAGCCGGCTGTTCTTGGCCAAGCCGAACAGGAAATCGACGCCGTTGTTCTCGCACCACGCCATCAGCGCCTCGCGGGCAAAGCCCGAATCGGCACGCAGCAGAATGCGCACCCTGGGCCAGCGCCGACGGATCTGGGCGACGATCCGCGCCACCTCCTCGACCGCTCCGGCGCTGGCGTCGATGTTGGCCGGGCGCAATTTGCTCGCCAGCAGGTGCCGGCCGCAGAACACATAGAGCGGCAGATAACAGTAATTGTCGTAATAGCCGTGGAAAAAACGCTCCTCCTGATGCCCGTGCAGCGGGTCGTCGGTAGCGTCGAGATCGAGGGTGATCTGCGGCGGCACCGCCGAATGGGCGTCGAGAAACAGCGCGACAAACAGCCCCTCGATCGCCGCCGCGTCATAGCTGATCTTATGGTAGCGGGTCGGCTCCGGCCGGCTCAATTCCAGCCGGTTGAGCGTCGATTTGCCGGCCAACGGCGCACAATCCGCGCGGCGGGCTTCAAGCTTGCCGCCCAGCACCGCCATGACCGGGTCGTGGCGCAACTGGTCGTGGTCGATCAGGTCCTCGTAGCCCAACGCAATCCCGAACACCCGCTGACCCACCAAGCGCGGCACCGTGTGTTCGACCAGCTCGGCCGCACGGTAATCGGTGAAGCAGCCGGCAAAGCGCTCGATCAAGCGGATCTGCCCATCGGTGGCGCCGAGCAACATCACTCCGGCCTCCGAGGTCATTGTGCCGCCGTCAAACGCCGCCACTACCCTCCGCCCGTCAACCGGTGCAAAGCCAAACAGATCTGCGCTACACTCTGTCTGCATCGGGACTGTCAACCGACTTCCGGAACTGGACCCTTTTCGACATTGAGAACTGGACCCCCGGGTTAAGTGATGTAGCCCCGAGGCTCGGTCGGGGCAGCTTGTCCAGGTAGTGCACAGGAGGGACCCGCGCGCTGCGCAGCGACCGCCAAGAGTCTGGCGGAGCAGCGCGCGGGAGGTTCCTGTGTACCCACCTGGGCAAGCTCCTGGTCATGTTGGTACTGGCACGCTCTGCGCGATGGGCGGCGCCTTCAGCAAGCCGGTGCGCCGCTTCTCGCGGAGCCGGTAGCTGTCGCCGCGAATGGTGAGGACGTGGCTGTGATGGAGGAGACGGTCGAGGATGGCGGTTGCCACCACGGCGTCGCCGAACACCGTTCCCCACTCGCCGATGGATCGATTGCTGGTGATCAGCATGCTGCCCCGCTCGTAGCGCCGCGAGACGAGCTGAAAGAATAGATGCGCCGCATTGGGCTCGAACGGCAGATAGCCGAGCTCGTCGACGATCAGCAGTTTCGGTTTGCCAAAGTGGGTGAGGCGATCCTCGAGCCGGCCCTCGCTATGGGCCTTGGCGAGCTGGGCCACCAGGGTCGGCGCCTGAGCGAACAGCACGGTATAGCCTGCTAGGATCGCCTGGCGCCCGATCGCCACTGCCAGATGCGTCTTGCCGACCCCGGGCGGACCCAACAACAGCACCGCCTCGGCATTGGCGATGAAGCGCCCGGCGGCGATCTCGCGGATCTGCTTCTTGTCGATCGAGGGCTGGGCGGCGAAGTCGAAGCCGTCGAGATCGCGGACGAATGGGAAGCGCGCCAGCCCGATGCTCATCTCGATCCGCCGTTCATCCTTACGGCCGATCTCGCGCTCGCAGAATAGAGAGAGCGCCTCTCGAATGGTCAGCTCACGCCGGGCCGCCTCATCGATCAGACTGTCGAGCTGATCGCGGATCGCCGTCAGCTTGAGCCGGTTTAGCATCGCGACCAGGTGATCATGCTCCATCACCAGCGCCCTCCGACCACGCGCTCGTATTCGAGGAGCGGGCGCAATAGCTCATCTGCGCCGATCGGTTCGGGAGTTGGGACGGTCGCGAGCCGGGCCTTTGAGCCGAAGCCGACGACGCCGTCGAAGTGGACCGGGTCGACAACACGCTCGAACCGGCCGGTCCGGCGATGGTGAACCGCGACCTCCCGCCCGGCATGGCTGATGCGGAGCAGATCGCCGGCGATTACCACGCGCACGGTTTCACCGATCAGCCGCCACGGCACCGAATAGGCATTGCTATCGACCTCAATGACGCAATCAGCCTGCACCTTGCGCACCAGCTCGCGTGCCATCTCAAACGGGCGAACCTCAGTGATCGAGCGCAACGCGCCAGCCTCGGCGCGCCGAAAGCGCTCAATCGGCGCCTCGCCGGTCGTGCCGTGCACCCGCTGATCGGCGACGTCGCGCGTCCATCCCTCGAGATGGGCTTCCAATGCCGACCAGCTCTCGAACTGCCGTCCAGCAATGGCGTTCTTCTTGACATAGCCGACGCCACGCTCGTCCTTCCCCTTGGTGCGCGCCCGGTAGGGTGCACAGGCGCGCGGCCGAAAACCCCAATGCTTGGCGAACGCGTGAAGCCGGGCATTGAACTCGACTTCCCGAGTCACCCGGTCGTGACGAGCGACGAGCCCGCGATCATTGTCGAGCAGCACCTCCTCGGTAATCCCGCCGAAGTGACGGAAGGCGCCCTCCACGCCAGCAAACCAACTCTCCTGGCGCTCGTTGCGGAACGGCCGGACATAGAGCCGCCGCGAATAGCCCAACGTCGCCACAAACAGGTACACCTTGACGTTCTCGTCGCCGATCATTGCTCGGCGCTCGCCGAAGTCGATCTGCAGCTGCTTGCCAGGCGGCGTCTCAAAGCGGATCGTCGCCCGCGCTTCCGCTTCCAGTTCGCGCCGTAAGTGACGCACTTCGCGCTCGACCGTCCGCAGCGTCAAACGGATCCCCTTCTCGCGCTCGAGCTCCTGTCGAACCACATCGGCATTGCCGGCATGCCGGCGGAAACGCTCCGCCACCCACTCCTCGAGCCCGGTCAGCGTCCGCGGCCGACCGCGACCGCGATACGCTACCCAGCCGCCTTCTGACAAATACCGACGAACCGTCATGTGGCTGCATCCCAGCTCGCCCGCGATCCGCCGAACACCCCACCCCAGCGCCTTCAACCGCAGCATCGCCGCGACCTCGTCCGGCGTCTGCATCACCTCCCTCCGCGGTAACTCCCCCCGCGAAGTAGGCTGTACCCAATCGTCCATTATCGAACCCTTCTCTTCAAAGAGGGGGTCCAATTCTCAATGTCGCTACAGGTCCAGTTTTATCTGTCGCCCGACACGGACTCCCCCTAGTCCTGAGATAAACCGTTTGTCCAATTCGATTTTCTCAGATCCAGGGCCCCGGTGCACCTACCCCTTGTAGAGTCGAGGACGAGCGCGGTAGCGGCGTGCCGCCCCGTTTCCCGTCCCCGCTCATCAAACCGGACGTGCGGATTTCCCGCATCCGGCTTTCCGACGGGCTTCATTGCGAGGCCCACGGCGGCGGTCCCAAATGGACGCGCCGGAGGTGCAATACTCCGAGCGCGCCAAACACCGCCTCCCGCGGGAAGCGGCGGGTGCCGTGCGAGGGCACCTTGTGTCGTCGAACCAGGAAGTGTCGGACGCGGTCGTAGACATGGTTGTCCACCGCCCGGTACGCCGGCAGCCGGGTGCCGTAGCCGAAGTACGTGCTCCAGCCGCGCAGCAAGCGATTGAGCCGGTCACGCACGTCGGGCCAGGCGCCGATGTTGCCGGGGACCAGGATGTCGCTGACCTTGGCCTTGAGCCGCAGCACACTCTTCGCCGACGGGCTCGCCCCCAAGTACCAATGGCCGTCCTTCCGGTAATGGTGCGGGCCAAAGCTGTAGCCAAGAAAGTCGAAGCGTTCGCGCCGGGCATCCCGGATCGTGGTCTTCGTCTCGTTGAGGACGAGCCCGAGCTTGGCCATCACCCGGCCCGTCCACGCCAGCGCCCCGGCTGCGTGCCCGCGGCTGAGGATGACGAAGTCGTCGGCATAGGAGACGACGTGTGCTCGGTAGATCTCCCCTCTCCCGGTGCCACGCCAATGCTTGAGGAAGCGGTTCATGTACAGGTTGGCGAGCAGTGGGCTGATCACGCCGCCTTGCGGCGTTCCCTGCTTGCTGTTCTTACCCCCCGTCATGCGCCGCGTCCCGTCGTCATCGCGCTCCTCAACCGGCGCTTTGAGCCACAGCTTGATCAGCCGCAGCACATGCCGGTCGACAATGCGCACCGCCACCGACCGCATCAGTTCCTGATGCGGGATCGTGTCGAAGTACTTCGACAAATCGGCGTCCACCACATCGGTGTAGCCTCGGCAGAGCAGGACATGCACCGCCTTGATCGCCTCGGTTCCGCTCCGCCCCGGCCGGTAGCCATGGGCTGCCGGGTCGAGGTCCGCCTCGAAGATCGGCTCCAGCACCAGCTTGGCGGCGGTCTGCACCACGCGGTCCCGGATTGTTGGGATGCCGAGCGGCCGCTCGCCGCCGCCGGGCTTTGGGATCATCACCCGCCGCACCGGGGCCGGTCTGTAGGTCTTCGCGACGAGGTCCCTCCTGATCTCGGCGAGCCACTCCTCCAGCCCCATCGCCTCGACCGCCGCGAACGTCATCCCGTCCACCCCCGGCGCTCCCGCATTGGCGCGCGCCAGCGCATAGGCATGGGCCAGAATATCGTCGCGATGGATCTTGTCGTAGAGCAGATAGAAGCGGTACGCCGGTTCCGCCTTCGCCTTGCAATACAGCTTCCTCTGAAGGGTCCGGATACTCTCTGGTGTTGTCAGGCTCATCGCCAATCACCGATCCTCGTCTCCGTCAGAAGCGCACCCGAAGTCAGGGTCCTTCCCTCCACCGGCATTACCCGGCCTCAGCGGTACCATGACCCTGTCCAACTCCCGCCGCGGGCCGCCGCCAATTGCGGCGTCGGAGACGCAATCTCCGCCCGCTGCGGGTATCCCCCGATTACCCGGATCACCCTTCCGGCGTGCCGTACCCAACTACCCCGGCGGATCGCGACAGGTGCTCGTGTCGGTTGCTTCCCTGTCTCACGCGGCCTTCCCCGTTTCTCAGCCGGGTCGGCATCCGCAACTTCACTTTCGAGGCCTGCTCAGGCTTCACTCACGTTACGGCCCGTCGGATTGCTCAACCGCCCAAGGCGGCCTTTGTCGCAAGGCTTCAGCCCAGCCGGTTACCCCGCCAAGCCGCTTGCCAGCTACCAGATCAAACCGACATCTATCTGGGTGGAACCCTCCTCCACCGGTGACCCGCGCCGTCGGGGCGCACTGAGAAATCCGGGCTAATATTTGACGTTGCAAGAACCGTGTACGAGCGAATTGGGCTCTTATTTGCCTATTGCCTCAAAGAATAACGCTATAAAGTCTCGAGAGAGGACAGGACAGAATCGATAGCAACAAGACTTCTTCGGGAGCGAATGGTATCATAGAAAATTGCCAATCCCGGACTTATGCTGATGTTAAAAATTCTCGATCAATAACGGGCGACATAGCGAAAGATCGGAAGAACAGCTACGACCAAGAAAAGTCTATTGCTGCGCGCACGAGTTACTTTAGAAATTCATAGCTCGCTATGCGGCCTTCGCTGAACTTTGGCCGCCGTGGACCGACGTGTCAAACACGGTTCTTTTAACCGCAATCCGCTTTCGGACGGCGTTGAGGGTCCGAGATGGGAATCTGATGGCAAGTGCCTACCAACCCCTCGAAATCCGCGGTGCCTCATTGCCTCATTGCCTCGACGAACTGCCGCAACCGCGACAGCACTCCGCAGGTGCCTGATCATCGATCTCTTGGACGAGCCTGACGGCGTCCTCCCCACCTAATACGACCGCGGCATACCGAGGACGTGCTGGCCGATATAGGCGAGGATCAAATTGGTCGAGATCGGGGCGGTCTGATAGAGGCGGATCTCGCGCCATTTGCGTTCGATATCGTATTCGCGGGCGAAGGCAAAGCCGCCGTAGGTCTGCATCGTCGCCTCCGCGGCATGCCATCCCGCTTCCGCAGCCAGGAGCTTGGCCACGTTGGCGTCGGCGCCGCACTCCTTGCCCTCGTCGAAGAGGGCCGCGGCGCGACGGCAGATCATGTCGGCCGCCTCGAGCTCGGCCCAGGCGCGGGCGAGCGGGAACTGCACTCCCTGGTTCTGGCCGATCGGCCGATCGAAGACGACCCGTTCCTTGGCGTAGTCGATGCCCTTCTGCAAGAGCCAGCGGCCGTCGCCGATGCATTCCTGCGCGACCAGGATGCGCTCGGCATTCATCCCGTCGAGGATGTAGCGGAAGCCTTTCCCTTCCTCGCCGATCAGGTTCTCAGGCGGCACCGCGAGGTTGTCGAAGAACACCTCGGTCGTGTTGTGGTTGATCATCGCCTCGATCGGCCGGATCTCGACCCCCCTGCCGAGATTTTCTTTGAGATCGATCAGAAATACCGAGAGGCCGTCGGTGCGCCGCTTGACCTCGTCGACCGGGGTCGTGCGCGCCAGGAGCAGCATCAGATCGGAATGGCCGGCGCGCGAGGTCCATACCTTCTGGCCGTTGATAACGTATTGATTTCCCTGGCGCACCGCCCGAGTCTTAAGCTTGGTAGTGTCCGAGCCGGTGGTCGGCTCGGTCACCCCGAAGGCCTGCAGTCGCAATTCACCTGACGCAATCTTCGGCAGATAGCGCCGCTTCTGTTCCTCGCTGCCGTGCCGCAGCAAGGTGCCCATAATATACATCTGGGCGTGGCCCTGGCTCGCCGTGCAGCCCGAGGCGTTGATCTGCTCGAGGATCACCGCCGCCGCGCGCAATGGCAATCCGGACCCGCCGTATTCTTCGGGGATCAGCGAGGCCAGAAAACCGCCCTGGGTCAGCTCGGTGATGAATTCCGTCGGATAAGCCTGCTCCGCTTCCAGCTTGCGCCAATAGGCGCCGGGATAGCGCTCGCAGATCTTGCCCACCGCCTCCCGCAGCTCGGGATAATCTTCGCCGAGGGCAACCATCACAGGCGTGTCGCTCACTTCGCCCTCCTCAATTGCGCTTCCGAAGAAGATAGCCTCACTTCGCGAGACTTGCACCACAGAGGCACAGGACCCGGCGAGATCGCTTCGTCCGTGCGCTGCTCGCAATGCCGGGCGGACAGCCCCGATAGCATCATTGTGCGGGCAGGATCAGGCGCCCCCACCCTTTCGCGCTCACCATAAAAATGCCGAGTTCGCATCGTACTCTGCTTTCGTAACGGTCACCCCGCGGCGGCTTAGGGCGTTTCAACCTAAAGGCTAATTTTGCTGCAGATTCGCTGCACATGGCGGGACGCGCAAATCGCGATGCAATTCATGATTGCGGGCTGACCGTCGCCGGTTTACGGCTACGCAGCGCCGGGCTCCCGCCGACCGACAATTCCTATGACGACATTCTCGCTATGCGGTCCGGCTCGGTGCGCCGATCGCGCTCAAGCTCAACCCAATCAAGCGCACCCCACCGTGCCGAGCAGCATCCCACCCCGCATTGAGCAGGTCGCTAAAACTAAGGTTATCGCAACCCCGCGGCAGCTTGTGTTCAGCCGAGCTGGCGCACGTCTGTCAGATGGCCGGTGACGGCCGCCGCAGCGGCCATGGCCGGGCCCATCAGATGGGTCTTGGCTCCCTTGCCCTGGCGCCCCTCGAAATTGCGGTTCGAGGTCGAGGCGATGCGCTCGCCGTGCATCGCCTTGTCGTCGTTCATCGACATGCACATCGAGCAACCGGCGTCGCGCCACTGGAACCCGGCCTCGAGGAAGATGCGGTCGAGCCCCTCCTCCTCGGCTTGGTGCTTGACATGGCCCGAACCAGGCACGACCAGGGCGGTGACCCCGTCGGCCACCTTGCGCCCCCTGGCTATCGCCGCCGCGGCGCGCAGATCCTCGATGCGGCTGTTGGTGCATGAGCCGATGAACACTCGCTGCACCTGCACCTCGGTCAGCAAAGTGTTGGGCCTGAGCTGCATATACTGCAGTGCGCGCTCGATCGCCGCCCGCCTCAGCGGGTCGTCGATCTGAGCCGGATCGGGCACCCGGCCGGTGACTGGCGCAGCCTGTTCCGGGTTGGTGCCCCAGGTGACGTGCGGCGCGATGTAGGCGGCGTCGAGATGGACTTCCTTATCGTATTTAGCGCCGGGGTCGGAGGGCAAGGTGCGCCAGTAAACAACTGCCTGTTCCCAGGCGGCACCCTTCGGCGCGTAGGGCCGACCCATCACATAGGCGATGGTCGTTTCGTCGGGGGCGACGAGCCCGGCGCGGGCTCCCGCCTCGATCGACATGTTGCACACGGTCATGCGGCCTTCCATCGACATGTCGCGCAAGGTGCTGCCGGCGTATTCGAATACGTGGCCGTTGCCGCCGGCCGTGCCGATCTTGGCGATGATCGCCAGGATCACATCTTTCGGGCTGACCCCGGCACCGAGCGCGCCGTTGACTTCGATCAGCATGTTTTTGGCAGGGGCTTGGATCAAAGTCTGAGTCGCCAGAACGTGTTCGACCTCGGAGGTGCCGATGCCGAAGGCGAGCGCACCCATAGCACCGTGCGTCGCAGTGTGGCTGTCGCCGCAGACAATGGTCATGCCCGGCTGGCTCAGCCCCTGCTCGGGTCCAATGATATGGACTATGCCCTGGTCGATGCTGTCGATCGGGAAATACGGGACCCCGAATTCCTTGACGTTGCGTTCGAGGACGTCGACCTGCAGCTTCGATTCGGGATTGTCGATGCCGGCCGCACCCGCCGCCCGGTTGGTGGTAGGGATGTTGTGGTCGGCGACCGCCATGGTCGCGTCGGGGCGGCGGACCTTGCGGCCGGCAAGCTTCAGCCCCTCGAAAGCCTGTGGCGTCGTGACCTCGTGGATCAAGTGGAGATCGATGTAGATCAGGTAGGTGCCTTCGCCCTGCGGGGCGATGACGTGATTGTCCCAGATCTTGTCGAAGAGGGTACGCGGCGGCGCCATGTCTGCAATCCCCTATTCTGGATTGGTGCTCCCTGGCGCCGACCCGGCGGCGGGCCGCACGCTCGAACGCGCACGCTCAGCGATGCGGGCGCGTTTTCCGGTGCGGCCGCGCAGATAATAGAGCTTCGCCCGCCGGACGACGCCGCGGCGCACCACTTCTATTGCGGTGATCCGCGGCGAATAAAGCGGAAAGACGCGTTCAACGCCCTCACCGTAGGAGATCTTGCGCAAGGTGAAGTTCGAGTTGATGCCGGCGTTCTTACGGGCGATGCACACGCCTTCGAAAGCCTGGACGCGCTCGCGCTCGCCCTCCACAACCCGGACCATGACCCGCACCGTGTCGCCAGGCTCGAATTTCGGCACCGGCCGGTCGGCGGCAAGCTTTTCGACCTGCTCGTGCTCGATTTGCTGAAGAAGATTCATTCCTTTACCTCTCGATTCCTGTCGTCGGCGCGATGCCGCGCCAGATAGTGCTTCCATAAGTCCGGGCGCCGCGCACGGGTCAGCCGCTCGGCTTCGGCCCGGCGCCACTCCCGGATCCGCCGATGGTCACCCGACACCAGCACCTCCGGCACTGCCCGCCCCTGCCAGAGCTGAGGCCGCGTATATTGGGGGTACTCGAGGAGATCCTCAGTAAAGCTCTCCTCTGCGAGCGTCTCGACACGGCCGATAACCCCGGGCAAAAGCCGGACGCAGGCGTCGATCAGCGCGATCGCCGCCGGCTCGCCGCCCGAGAGCACGAAATCGCCGAGGCTCAGCTCCTCGATCGCGCGCGCCTCCAGCACGCGCTCGTCGACGCCTTCGAAGCGTCCGCAAATCAATGTCACCCCGGACCCCGCGGCGAGCGAGCGCGCACGCTGCTGATCGAGTTGTTCTCCCCGTGGCGACAACAGGATCATCGGCCTGACCCCGCGCGCTCCGGCAATTGCCGCGTCAAGCACGTCTGGCCGCATCACCATGCCCGGGCCCCCACCGAACGGTGCATCGTCGACCGACTGATGTTTATCGGGCGCGAAGTCGCGGATGTCCACCATTTCGAGCCGCCACAACCCCGCACGCAACGCCTTGCCGGCGAGCGAATAGGCGAGCGGGCCCGGCAGCATCTCGGGAAAGATCGTCAGCACCGTCGCCCGCCACGTCATGCCTCGCCCTCGTCGAGCAAGCCGGGCGGCGGGTCGAGCACCAGCCGCCCCGCTGCGAGATCGACCTTCGGCACGATCGCCCGGGTGAACGGCACCATGACCGGCGGCATGCCGGCGCGCGCCAGTTCGAGCGTGTCGCCGGCGCCGAAATCGTGGATAGCACGCACCCGTCCGATCGGGGCGCCGTCTCCCCGGACGGCTTCGAGACCGATCAGGTCGGCGTGATAGTACTCCTCGGGCTCGGTTTGCGGCAGCGCCGCCCGCGGCAGATGTAGTCGCAAGCCGCGCAGCGCCTCCGCTTGGGCGCGGTCCTCGATGCCCGAGAGGCGCGCGAGGACGACACCCTTTGCTGCGCCGACGAGGCTGAGTTCAAAGCGGCTGCCACCGGTCTCGTCCGTCAGCGGTCCGTAATGAGCGATATCCTCGGGCGCTTGGGTGAAGCTCTTGATCCGCACCGCGCCCTGTACGCCATGCGGTCCGGTGACGACGCCGAGACAAACCCTTTTTGTCGCGTCGGTCACCGTGGTCGCACCAAAAGGCCGCCCCCTCTCAGCTCCGGCCGTCAGCACCCGCCGCTTCCTGCTCAGCCTTTGCTCGCTCCTGGGCACGCGCCTTCGGCCGCGATTTGATCGGGTCGTCGGGGATTGCCGGTTTTTGGATCAAGCCGGCATCCCCGAGAAAGCGCCCGACGCGCTCGGTCGGCAATGCGCCAACCCCGAGCCAGTGCTGGATCCGTTCGGTTTTGAGGGTCACCCGATCAGCATGCGAGCGGTCGAGCATCGGGTTGTAGGTCCCGAGCTTTTCGATAAAGCGGCCATCGCGCGGGCTGCGCGAATCGGCGACCACGATGCTGTAATAAGGGCGCTTTTTCGCGCCGCCGCGCGCCAGGCGGATCTTCAATGACATATTGCCTTCCTCTGCTACCGAAACCCGCCGGGCAGGAGCCCAGCCAGACCGTGGCGCGCCAACCCCTTGTGGCCGAGCTTTTTCATCTTTTTCGTGACGTCGGCCATATCTTGATATTGCTTGAGCAGGCGGTTGATCTCCGGCACGGAGGTGCCGGATCCCGATGCGATGCGTCGTCGGCGCGAAGCGTTCAACAGCTTGGGATTGCGCCGCTCGCCCCTGGTCATCGACGAGATGATCGCCTCCTGACGCTTGATCATGCTCTCGTCGACGTGGGCCTCGCCAATCTGCTTCTTGATTTTGGCCACCCCGGGCAGCATCGCCAGCATGCCGCCCATCCCGCCCATCCGTCGGATCTGACGCAATTGAGCGGCGAGATCGTCGAGGTCGAACCTCCCCTTTTCCAGCTTGGCGGCGAGCTTTTCGGCCTCCTCCTGATCGACTGTCTCGGCCGCCTTCTCGACCAGGCTAACGACATCGCCCATCCCGAGGATGCGCCCGGCGATCCGCTCGGCGTGAAACGGCTCGATCGCCTCGATGCGCTCGCCGACCCCGATCAGCACGATCGGCTTGCCGGTAATGGCGCGCATCGACAAGGCCGCGCCGCCTCGCGCATCGCCGTCGACCCTGGTCAACACGATCGCGGTGATGCCGGCGCGCTCGCCAAACGCCTTGGCGACGTTGACCGCATCCTGCCCCGTCATCGCATCGGCGACGAGCAAGGTCTCGTGCGGGTTCGCTGCCTCGCGAACCGCCGCGACCTCGAGCATCAGCTCCTCGTTGACATGCAACCGCCCGGCGGTGTCGAGGATGACGGCGTCGTAACCTTCGGTCCGGCCGGTCTGCAACGCGCGCCGGGTGATCGCCACGGGCCTTTCGCCGGCCACGATCGGCAGGCTGGTCACGCCGATCTGGCGGCCGAGCACGGCGAGTTGCTCCTGTGCCGCCGGCCGCTGCACATCGAGCGAGGCAAGCAGCACTTTCTTTCGCCCGCGCTGCTTGAGGCGATTGGCGATTTTGGCCGCAGTCGTGGTCTTTCCCGAGCCCTGCAATCCCACCAGCATGATCACCACAGGGGGTGGGGCATTGAGATCGATCCCCTCCGCCCGCGCACCGGCGAGGTTCCCGCCGCCCAGGACCTCGACGAGGTGGTCGTGAACGATCTTGACGACCATTTGCGCCGGGGTGACCGAGCGCAGCACCTCCTGCCCCAGCGCCTTCTCGCGCACCGCCGCGACAAAGTCGCGGACCACAGGTAGAGCCACATCGGCCTCGAGCAAGGCGACGCGGATCTCGCGCAACGCGGCGCCGATATCGTCCTCGCTCAGCGCGCCGTGCCGGCGCAGCCGGTCGAAGACGTCGCCGAGGCGATTGCTGAGGTTGTCGAACATGCCGGTCCTCAAGAGGCGGGCGGGCGACAAAAAGCGCCAGTGCGCGACACTCGCGGACTGGCGACCCCGGGGAAACGGCCCGGTCGTTCGAAGCTAGTCCCGACCCTTCCCGCTGTCAATTGCAGGGAGGAAATGTGCTGGGATCTTCTCTGCCAATTCCCGTCCGGCAGGGAAAAGGATGTGAATTCGGCCAATAAATTTCCCAATAACACTTCTATATCAACGTCTTATCCGTCTTGGACCGCGATCTTGTAGGGGACCTGGCAGCGGAATTCGGCGTCCACCCGGATTTCTTGCGGTGGGTGCCCATCCTGGCGGAGAGGATGCGCTCCGATTTTGGCCGCATAACGGCGAATGCCGCCCGCCACGGCTTACTGGCGATAAAGCCGCCCGTTGATGACCAGCTCGGCGCCAGTGACGAACGAGGCTTCCTCGGAGGCGAGGAACAGTACCGACAAAGCCCATGATCGAGCTGATGCTGACGATCGACCCGCCGCCGTTTCTCGCCATCTCTTCGCCCGCGAGCCTGATGCGAAAGAGGCTCCTAATCGGCCGACGGGCGGGCTGAGGATTTGGCACGTTCCTGATGACAAGGGTCATGACAAGGTTCGCAGGTTGGCCGGTACGGTGGCGACGGGTGCCCGCTGCCGTTGCGCCGCCGCTCGCCGCTAGCAAGAACGGCAAGATCTACCGGGACGCCCGCAAAGTCGTGACGACCGCGGAGACCGACATCTGGGCAGCCGGAATGCGGTCTTCGGACGCGAAAGTCAGTTGTTCCCGGATTAGGATAAGCTTCCTTGCGATCAGCTCGATCGTCGCCAATGGGATCCATGCCGAGCCGCACGCCGACCCGATATAGAAATCCCGGGCCGGGTCGATCGGGCGGCTGACGGGGCGCTTGGGATGGCTTTGTCGCGTGCATGGCCCGAACGAGCTTAACGGCGCCGGTACTCCACTTCGAGAACACCTTGGGAGCGACGGTAAACGGCACGTCGACCGGACGCACCCGCTCGGGCGGCAACTCGCAACACGAGACTAAATCGCCAATTGTGCGCCGGCTATGCAGAAATAACGGATTTTACGGAGTAGCTAATCGCCCCTGAGCTGGACTCAGCCCTTTATGTGCTGTTGCGTGGGTTGCGCCAAAACACGCATTTGCGCTGGGCGGCAACGCCGATCCGGGGACGGCAAACAAGTTCAACGATGCATGGTCAACGATTCCGGTTTGAGGCGGACACGCCTCCAGAGGCTGTAAATTTGTAGAAAATGCATAGGCGGCGCGGTCAGCCGATGGTCTTCTGCGGCGGCTTCGGTCGAAACTATGCGATCAACCCAAATCAAGCGCATCTTCTTCGTGGAGCTCGTTCAGCTCATTTGCATCTTTTGGCCCATCCTTTCGCGATGGTCGGGCCCGGACTTCTGATCGGACACATAGAGGGGCGGCGCATCAATGACGCTGTTTTTTCAAACTCTCCCCGATACTCGGGCTAGGGGCGAACCTGAAGGTTCGTGATGCAGCTGAAGGAGTAGTTGTTGGCTCATTTTGAACTCGTTTCGTTCGTGGCCTCTGCTACCGGTCTACTGGCCCTCATCTCGTTTTGTCTTCTCGTCTTCGGCCGATTGGGGGTAGGATCAATAGTTGCCTTCTTGATCGCGGGCCTTGTTGTCGGGCAGATGCGCGATCTCCCCCCGGCTTCGGTTCAGGCGCTGCAAGAGTTTGCCGAGCTCGGCGTCATTCTTCTGCTGTTCCTGATCGGCCTCGAATTACAACCGTCGCAACTCCGTAATCTCGGGCGAGACGCGATAAGGTTCGGCGCGCCACAAATTGCCCTCAGCGTCGGCGTGATCGGCATTTACGTTTGGGGAGTGTTCGCCGCATGGGACACGGCGATCGTTTTGGGACTCGGTTTCACGCTGTCATCGACTGCCGTTGTCGTTCAGCTTCTCAAGGAGCGGAACGAGCTGAATACATCGTGGGGCGAAAAGGCGTTTGCTATCTTACTGGCGCAGGATATCGCGGTTATTCCGTTTTTGCTGGTCGTCGCACTGATCAGCGGGGGAGGCACCGCCGGAGGAACAGACACGCCGTAGTTGTGGGCGATGACACGGGCGATCATTGTCATCGTCGGCATCCCCGTGGTAGGCCATTTTGTATTGACGCGCATCCTGGCGGTTGCCGTCAAACGTCAGAACGAAGCAGCCTTTGCTTGCGTGACATTTCTGGGTGTCCTGGCCGCCGCGCAGGCTGCCGAGCGGGCCGGGTTGTCGATGGCGCTTGGCACGTTCCTCCTCGGGGCCACGCTTTCTGTCTCGCCCCTCGGCCATCGGATCGCGGCAAGTGTCGAGCCCGTTAAGAGCATCCTTCTTGCCTTGTTCTTTCTAAGCGTCGGGTTCTCGATCAACTTGGAAACGGTCGCCTCCGCCTGGGCTCCGCTTTTGTTCAATACTCTTGTCATACTCGCCCTGAAGTTCGGTATCGTCTTACTGCTGGCGTTTGCAGGAGGGCTGCCGCGCCCGGATGCGGCGCGACTGTCGGTGGCTTTAGCGCAATGCGGAGAATTCGGCTTTGTCTTGTTCAGCGAAGCTCAGGCTGGAGGGTTGATGTCTCCTCGTTTGACCGCGCTAGCGAGCGTCCTAATCACGATTTCGATGCTCGCGACCCCTTTCCTTCTCCGACTGGTGGCGCATTGGGCTCCCTCGGCTCGCGGATCCTAGGCCGCTTGTTCATCAGCGTCGAAAAGGGACCTTGAGTTCTCCGCTAACCAACTGAGCAATGTGACCAAATTACCGCATGAGGGGGTACCCATCGGTGCCGATCGGAACCCCGGATAAGAGGCAGTTGACCCTCCAAAGACGGTCGTACGCCTCGACGTTCCGTCGCCTTCGCTTAACCTGCACGCCCGAACTATGCAGAAATAACGGATTTTATGGAATAGCTAGTCGCCCCTGAGCTGAGCCCGACCCGATATCTGACATTGGTGGGTTGCGCTAAATACGCGTTTGCCCTGCGTGACGCCGCTCCGGGAGCGCTGAACAAGTGTCAACAATGCATAGCCGGCCAAGAGCCAGCGCCTGCGAGATAGGCCACCTAGTCTAGGAGCGAATACGCGTTCTGACGCCGCAAATTTGTCGAAAATGCATAGGCGGCGCGGTCAGGCGATGCTCTTCTGGCGGCTCCGGATGTTTGGACAGCGGAAAAAAGCTAGAGGCGCGGCTGCGGGTCGGAGACTAATGCGATCAAGGCCACTCAGGCGCATTTTCTTCGTAGAGCTCTTTCGGTTGCTTCGTATTGTCTGGCCGATCCTAGCCGGGGTTCTTTTCGCGATGGTCGGGCCCGGACTTCTTGTCGGGCACATAGAGAAGTGGCGCATCGAGGATGCTCTTTATTTTACTTTTGTAACCGGTCTCACCATCGGTTACGGCGATCTGACGCCGCGAAATGTTGTGTCGCGGCTCCTTGCGGTGATGATTGGCTTTGCCGGTATCGTATTGACCGGCCTTGTCGCGGCGGTGAGCGTGGAGGCGCTACGAGCGACGGTCCGCGATGCTAGAGAATGAAAGGGGGGAAGAAATGATGGACCCGAATGTGCTGAACTCCGATTACGCGCCTTCGCGCTCGACCATCCTGGATGTTGCGCTTCAAATCGCACTGGTAGGCTTTTTGATCTTCGCGTGCAGCCGGTACATATCGCCTTTTGGCGACCTCCTGATCTGGTCTGCAATTCTGGCGGTGATGCTGTATCCGCTGCATCTCCGCCTGGCCGTCCGGCTCGGTAATCGCTGGTCGGCGCTGCTGATCGGGCTGGTCGGCGTCACGGTGATGTTGGTGGCGATGGTGACTGTGGTGACGTCGATTGCCTCTTCCCTGTATTCGCTGATCGTGGGCTTGCATGATCAAAGCGTGACTGTCCCACCGCCGCCACCATGGCTTGGCGGGCTTCCGCTGGTGGGTCAGAAACTGACGGAGGCCTGGGTGCTCGTCGCCACCAACCTGCCGGCGGCGGTTGCCAAATATGGCGGGGCGTTGAGCGAGCCAGCGGCACGGCTCGTGTCGTCCGCCGGTGGCCTGGCAGCCGGCCAACTATCGTTCGTTCTTTCTTTCGGGATTGCCGCCATCATCGTCGCCTACGGCAGGGGCGCCGCCGATTTCGCTCGGCGCCTGCTGGGACGTTTTACCGGCAGCGAGGAGCGGGGGAGCCATCTGGTTACACTGACGGCCTCGACGATCCGCGGCGTGGCGGTAGGCGTTGTCGGCGTAGCGGCGATCCAGGCGTTTCTTCTCGCAATCGGCTTCTTCGCCATTGGTCTTCCGGCAGCCGGCCTGTGGACGGTCCTGTTGCTTCTGCTATGTATCGTGCAGGTGCCGGCGGTGCTGGTGACACTGCCGATCATAGCCTATGTTCTGGCGACGAAAGCAACGCAGCCGGCTATCATCTTCCTGGTCTGGACCCTCGTCGCCGGGCTCAGCGACAATGTCCTAAAGCCGTTGCTGCTCGGCCGCGGATTGGAAGTGCCGATGCCAGTAATTCTGATTGGCGTCATCGGCGGCATGATTGCCGACGGCCTTCTCGGGTTGTTTGTGGGGCCCGTGGTCCTGGCCGTCGGCTATGTGCTGCTCCTTGAATGGATGCAACACCGCCGCGCCCAGAGCGGACCGCAAACCGCCGATCGAACGCCGTAAAATGCGACTTTTGCGGTCGGCACGCCCTGGGCTCGAGGAAGCCGGCAACGGCGCTCGGGTTGCCAAACGCATGTTGCCTCGATGAGCACTGATCCTGAGACCACCAACAAAATTGAGGTGAAGGAACGCACTCCTGCGCAGCCCGCTGCCGCGGACACCGACTCTGCGAACCCGCTGCGCAGGGCGGCGCTCATTGTCGTCGTCGTGACCATTCTGCTGTTTGCCTTGTCGATCGTCATGGAGCGGTTCACGCCTTCGTCATCGCAAGCGGTCGTACAAGCATATGTTGTCCGCATGGCCCCCGAAGTCGCGGGCCGTGTAATAAGCGTCGATGTCGCCGACAATGCTCGCGTCGACGCGGGGCAGGTTCTGTTCCGCATTGATCCGCGCCCCTTCGAGATTGCCGTGGCAGAGGCGCAGGCTCAGCTCGAGCAGATCGGTCAGATGCTGGGGGCCTCTACGGCCGCCGTGGAATCGGCACAGGCCCGGGTCGTCAAGGAGGCCGCCGAACTCGAGAACGTTCAGGCCCAGACGGAGCGGGTTTTCGAACTTGTCAAACGAGGTGTCTACCCCACTGCCAAGGCAGATACAGCCCGCGCCGCGCAGGACGCCGCACGGGCGGTGCTTACGGCGAGCCAGGCCGACCTCGCCAAGGCGCGGGAAGAGCTTGGCCCTAAGGGCGCTGACAATCCCCAGCTCAAGGCGGCGCTTGCGACGTTGGAGCGGGCGCGGCTCAATCTTCTTTACACAACGGTCAAGGCCCCTGCCGACGGCTTGGTCTCAAATCTCCAGCTTGCAACTGGCCAGTTCATAGCGGCGGGGCAGGCGGCCCTTACGTTCATCGACTTGAGCACGGTCTGGGTTTCAGCCGAGTTCAAGGAGAATAGCCTCGAACACATGTCTACCTCCGATCGGGCCGAATTGGTATTCGACTCGTTGCCAGGCGCGGTCTTCAAAGCCCACGTCGAGAGCATAGGCTGGGGCGTCTCCCAGAATAGCGTTGATCCCAATACCGGCTTGCCGACGATCAAAAACGCCACGGGCTGGGTGCGCGACCCGCAGCGTTTCCCGGTGCGTTTGATCGTCGACGAGACGCCGCCGCGAGGCAGCGTGCGGTTCGGTTCGCAGGTGAATGTCGTCGTCTACGCCGGCAACAATCCAGCCACGGACGCTCTGGGTGCAGTATTTATTCGCCTCATCTCCATCCTGACCTATGCCAGCTGATGTTTCCGCCGCCACGGTGGCCCTGTCACGCCAGCGCCGCATCGGGCTGCGGGTGGCACTCGCGGTCGCAGCCGGATTCACCTGGAACCTGGCCACGGGCGCCGTCATCCCCTTCTTTGGGCCTGTCCTCGCGGTGCAATTCCTGATTTTCGGCGCCGGGCCCTTGCCGCTGTCGAAGGCAGTTGCGTTCGTCGGGCTCGTGCTGGTCGTCGGACAGGCCTTCATTGTTATTAACGGCATCTTTGGCGACAACCCGATCCAGCTGCTGGCACTGCTCGGTCTATTCTATTTTGCATGCTTCTTCGTACAGGCGCGGGGCCAGGGTGGCCCTGTGATCTTCCTCTGCTTGGTGATCGCAATCACGGTCACCCTACTCGATCGCGTCCACGACACGCTTGACTCAAGCATAATTGCGATATTGCTCCAAGCTTACCTGAGCGCCGTGATCTTGTCGTGGCTCGCCCATGCGATCTTGCCGGGCCACGATGCGGCCGAGGATGCGCCGCAGGCGGCCGCGGCCACCGACAGGCCTGGCATGCGGGCTCTCGCCAATGCGGCTATCCTGCTCGGCGCCATGGCGCTCTGCCTGACCAACAACGCGCTCTCCTTGGCGCTCGTCCTTCCGATCACTGTGGCTTCCGTGCTGCTTCAGTTTGACTTCGCAACCAGCGTCCACTCCGCCCTTAGCCTTGTCGCCGTCAATCTGCTGAGCGGGGTGCTTGCCTCCCTGGCCTTTGCGTTCGTTGAGCTGCGCCCATCGCTGCCCTTCCTGTTCCTGACCGTCTTTCTCGTCGGGCTCATTCTGGGTGGGCGGGCGTCGGCCGGTCGTGCCAAGATGTATGCTGGAGCGCTGACGACATTCCTCATTCTGTTGGGATCGGGCATGTCGCCATTGCCGACGACGACCCCAGAGTCGTTTTCGACCCGGATCGGCTACGTCCTGTTGGCGGTCGGGTACACTCTGTGCATGACGGCGCTATTCTGGCCGGGCGAACGATCCGTGCCGACACAACTCTCGCTGCGGTCGCCAGCACCCGCTGCGACTCGGCGACGGGGCTCGCCGGCGGCTCCGCTCCCCTAGCGCGTCGGCCACGCGCTGTGTCTAAGGGAGCGCTCTATCGTCTGAGGGTTTGTCGATAAGCCTGCCTAAACGCCTCGACGGCGGGTTGGCCCGGATGCTCTACGCAGTAGTTGTACGCCCACGCCTCGGCGTCGGGGATCGCGCCCACATTCATGGTTCTGCTACCGAAGCGCGCTGCCTGATAGCCGATATAGAACAACGCAGCCGCGGCGCGATCGTCTTGTGGCAACTCCAGCAGCCTTTCGCATAACGCCCCCCGGATATTGACCCGCCGGTCGCCGGGTGTCGGCTCGGCTACCGGGGCTGGCGCAGGTGCCGGTGCCGCTACCGGGGGCGGGGGCGGTGCAGCGGGGGCGGCGGCTTCCGGAGGCTGCACGCAGGCGCACAGCGCGCCCGACAACACACCCGATAACAGCACAAAGGCGGTCTTCCCATTCATCGCGTTGCTCCGGTGGCAAGGAAATTCTGTCTCCGCAGGCATTATCGTGGCTGCGGCATCGGAGGCCGTTTCAACTTCGGATTACAAATACCACAACCCAGCCGCTCTAATTGACATATATGCGTAGGCGGGCCACGCTCGATAGTCTCCCGTTGTTTCCGGTCGGCGGGTATATTGCCGGAATGGCGCCGGTCAGTGTTCGACGTAGCCCGACACCTGCCCCAAGGGAGCCGCGAGCTGGACGAGCAATTGGGAGCCGATACAGCGAGTGAGGCCACAACGATGATAAAGTCTCTGCTCTACATGGCGCCGCTCGCCTTGGTGGGGTTGGTGGCTACCGAGGCGCCCGCCGCTGCGGCTGCCTGGAGCGGCAGCATAGGTCGCGATATCACCGCCACGCTCCCGGAGGGGACAGGTGAGCCGCTGGTCCTCGAGTGCCAGAGGGGGGGACGAGGCGGCGGCGGTGGCGGCGGCGGTGCTCGCGCGGGCGGCGCCGCTCGCGCCGGCGGTGGCGGGGCTCGCGCTGGCGGTGGCGGTTTTAGCGGCGGCGCTCGCGGTGGTGGCGGCGGTTCCTGGGCAGGTGCCGGCCGCGGCAACTTCAGTGGCGCGAATGCGAACCGCGGCAATGTCAGCGGCGCCAACGTGAACCGCGCCAATGTCAACAGCGCCAACGTGAACCGCGCCAATGTCAACCGCGCCAACGTGAACAGCGGCAACGTCAACGTCAACCGCAACGTCAACGTCAGCGGTGGCGGCTACGGAGGCGCTTATTACGGTGGAGGTTGGGGCGGCGTCGCCGCCGGCGTCGCGGCGGGTGCCATCGTCGGCGGTGCCGTTGCCAGTACGGCCTATCCGGCCCCGGCATCCCCATACCCCTATTGTCCATACCCGGACTACCCGAATTGCGGACTTTGAGCGGCTCCGGCACGACGGCACTTTGAGCCGTCGCTGCTCGTTTAGCGCGAAGGAAAGTCCGCGGTGGATTTTGGGTTAGGCTCAAGGCTGCCCGTGGCGGCGCAGCAATTCGGTGAGCTCGCTGACGCTTTGCCAATCCTCGCAGCGATCGACTGCGGCCTCGACGCGAGCGGCTCCCTCCGGAGTCAGCACGACGCCCGCAAGCTCGTGAAATTTTGCCCTGATCTCGGCCTCGGTAAAGGGAAGCTGAAAATCGCCGCGATGGCTCTCGCAGCTGCGCGTCGCCTGCCGGCCTTCGGCCAGGGTCACCGTCACCCGCGCCGGGCGAAGCCGCGGCGCCACCGCGCTCATCTCCGGGTCTTCTGTCACCTCGACGCGCCGGCGCAATGCCGCGATGGCGGGATCGCTCAGCGCGCTGTCGTCGATCTCGGCGTAGCCGGCATTTCCTCTCACCGCCATCACCGCGGCGGCATGAGGGAGCGAGTATTTCGAGGCGAAATAATTGGGCGGCTCCGGGTTGCGCATGACCGAGGCGAAGCGATAGGTCGCGACGTCGATGCGGTCGATCTGATCGGGCGACGGCAGCAATTCAGCGAGAGCCTCGCGGAGGCAATCGAGGGCCGGGTGGATCGGATTGCAGCAGGCGTAGAGGCGGAAATAGTTGCGGGTGATTTCCCAGCGGGTGCCGAGCTCGTCGAGGAGACGATCCGGCGAGAAGCCCCCGCCGACCAGCTGGCCCAGCGCTTCCTCGATCGCATCGGGCTGCGCTTCGAACCCTGCAAGCGCCAATTCCGGCGCCAGAGCTGCGGCAAAGCCGCTCATCCCGCCGGCGACGTTGAGGGTCGTCGCCCCCGCGACCGCGTTCGTATAGCTCGGGGTCAGCAGCAATGTCGTGGCGATCCGCATGGCACGGCTGACGCCGGCCGCGTCGAGCCCACGCAGCCGCGCCCCGGCGGCAGCGGCCGCCAGCAGCGACACCTGGCCGTTCTGATGCGCCAAGGGCCTGGGTGTGAACCCGCCGGCGAGCCGCCCGGCGACGTCATAGCCGAGGAGAAGTGCGGCCAATAGCTCGCGGCCGGGGCTGCGCGCCTGCTCGCCGACCGCCAGGACCCCGGGCAGCACCTGCATCGCGGCCTGTCCCGAAACGAGCCGCAGGCCCTCGCACAGCTCGATCGAGCGGCCGGCGATGCCGTTCAGCAATGCCGCGGTGCGCGGATCGTGGGTGGGCCAGCCGCGCGCATAAACCGTGGCCCCACGGGTCCAGCCCGTGGGCTGAAGGCCCACGGTGCCCGCAGTCGCCGCCAGACGCTCGCGCAACTGGCGCACTTCGGGACGTTCGCCGCCCGCCAGGATGACGCCCAGGGTATCGAGCAACACGAGCTTGGTGTGCCGCTGCACGGGCGCCGGAACGTCCTCCCATTGTGTCTGAGCGACAAACTGCGCCAATCTTTCGATGTGCTCGCCCATCTCGATTGCCCTCGCTGCGCTGCCCCTAACGAAGGAGACTGATTTTGGCCATCGATTACCAGAAGCGCGACGGCGTCGCCTACATCACGCTCAACAATCCCGCCAAGGCCAACATCCTCGACAAGGCGACATCGGACGAGATTTCGCAGGCCTGGATCGATCTCTGGGAGGACCGCGCCATCCGCTGCGCGATCCTGACCGGCGCCGGCGACCGGCATTTCTGCGGCGGCCACAATCTGGCGCCGCGCGAGAACATCACGGAAGAGGAACGCGAATATTTGCGCACCCAGCGCATTTACTGGCCGCTCGCCGGCACGGTGCACGGCCAGAAGACCGGGGTCGACGGGCGGATGGGCGACCATTACCCGCGGGTGTGGAAGCCGGTCATCGCCGCGATCAACGGCTGGGCGGCCGGTGCGGGTCTCTACATTCTCCTCTCTTCGACCGACATCCGCATCGCGAGCCGCGAGCATGCCCGGTTCAAATTCGCGCTGCTGTCGCAGGGCTGGCTCGGCCACGGGCCGGGTGCGAGCCTCTTGATAAAGCAGCTCCGCTACATCGACGCCATGAAAATGCTGCTGACCGACGACCCGATCGATGCCGAGGAGGCGTTGCGAATCGGCCTGATCAACGAGGTCGTCCCGCATCCGCAGCTGATGGAGCGGGCGGAGAAGATCGCCCGTCATATCGTCGCCCTGCCGCCGGTCGCGGTGCGCATGATGAAGGAGTTCGTCGTCCGCTTCGGCGACCTGCCGACCGACCAGGCCTGGCACGTGCAGAACCTGATCAATACGCTGTTGATCCAGACGACGACGGACGGCGAGGAGGGACGCCGGGCCTTCAACGAGAAACGTCCGCCCGACTTCACCGGCGCCTTGCGCCGCCGCGGCGAAGCCTGGGCGGAACCCTCGGAGGAGGACAAGGCGCGTCTCGACGGGGCCTACCGCAGCGGCGAATTCTAGTGCTCAGAGACAATCAAAAGATTCACCAGCAACGATCTGTAGGATGGGTTGAGCATCGCGAAACCCGTCAAAACGGCTGCAAAACGATGGGTTGCGCCTCGCTCTACCCATCCTACACGACTACGCGTTGAATTATTTGAATGCATCTATACCACTAGGCATCTCGGGTTCAGGCGAAGCTCCTGCGACCTTTAGTTGTCCACGATATTACGGCCTCGCTGCTCCTGCAGCGGGTCTGCAGCGGCAGCTCGTCCTCAGGTTGCAAGGCCTTTCCTCCCTCCAGACCTAGGCAGGCTTCCCCGAGGCACTGCGATCAGCCTTTATGTATTCTCAAAATTAGGCAATTTTACGGATGCTGAATCCACAATACGCTGACCCAAAATAGACGGCCAACGGCGGATGACGACGGCAGCCGTGAACACTAGACTACGGTCGGGAGGCCGCACATGAGCGAAGCCGCGTTCAAACGGATGACGGTATCGGAGTTCCTCCATTGGGAGGACGGCACCGATACTCGTTACGAGCTGCTGGCGGGCTTTCAGGTGGCGATGGCACCGCCAGCACCTGCGCATGGGTTCCCCGCGGCGCGGCTCTGCGCCAGGATCGAGGCTCCCCTCCAATCGCGACGCCCCTGCATGGTGCAGATCGAGGCAGGCGTTGCGCGGCCGGACCGGGACGACACGTGTCACGTCGCCGATCTCGCGGTGACCTGCAAGCCGGCGCGGCGGGGAGATCAGCTCGTCTCTGATCCTGTCCTCATCGTCGAGGTCTTCTCTCCCGGCACCGGACTTTACGACCGGCAGACCAAGGTTGCGGATTACCGACGCATCCCGAGCGTCGAGGAAATCCTGCTGATCGAACTCGGCGAGCATTTTCGCCGAGGTGCTGCGGCGCGAAGGCGACCGCTGGATCACCGAGATCGTGCGCGGTCCGCAGGCGAGCCTGTCGCTCGCCTCGATCGGGCTGACCGCAACCATGTCCGATCTCTACGAGGGGATCGAGCTCTCCGACCCGGCTGCGACGCAACCCTGAAGTCCGCTCAGAACAGATCTTTTCGAGAGGGAGGCGTCAGTGCAAGCCGCGATAATGGGACCGGAAATCGACAAATCGGCGCTGATCATCGTCGACATGCAGAACGACTTTCTCCATCCCGAGGGCAGCTTCGCGCAGCACGCGCAGGAGATGCCCGAGGCGGGGATCGACATGCCCTTTCTGATGGGAACGATCCCCCAGGTGAAGCGACTGGCCGACGCGTTTCGCGAGGCGGGACGGCCGGTCGTTTACGTCGCTCATGTGCTGAAGCCCGACTATTCCGACGCGCAGTTCCCCTATTGGCGCCTCGGGCTTACGCCCGGCGGCAACCGGCCGCATTGTGTAGAGGGAACCTGGGGAGCCCAGATCATAGACGAGCTAAAGCCCTGGGAAAGCGAACATCTGGTTGTCAAAAAAGGCTTCGGCGGGTTCTCGAACACACCGCTCGACACGATCCTGCGCAATCTGGGCGTCACCACCTGCGTCGTATCAGGTGTCACCACTTGCGTCTGCGTGTCGAACACCGTGCGTGGCGGGGTCGAGCACAATTACCGCATGATCCTGGTCAATGATGCGGTCGCCGAGGTGAGCCGCGACACTCACGACGCCGAGCTCAAGACCATGGCCCGCGTTTTCGCCGATGTGAAAACGACCGACGAGGTGGTAGCCATGCTGAACCGCTGAGCAGATGCGGGTCCCTTCATTAGGGCGGCGTGCGTTCATCGCCGCGCTCGGTGGGGCGGCGGCATGGCCGCTCGCCGGGTACGCCCAGCAGCCCGAGCGGGTGCGCCGTGTTGGCGTGTTGATATCTCTCCCCGAAAGTTCCCCGTTGGCTCGGGCATATGTGACGGCCTTTGTGGAGGCGCTGAGGCGTTTCGGGTGGGCCGAGGGTAAGAATATCCAAATCGACTACCGCTTTGCCGCGGGTGATCCAACGCTGTTCAAGACCTATGCGGCTGAACTGGTCGACCTGTCGCCGGACGCGATTCTCACAGGCGGCTCGCCGGCGGTCGCGGCGTTGCAGCAGCAGACGCGCACGATACCGGTCGTCTTCACGGGCGTGGGCGATCCCATCGGCCAGGGCTTTGTTCAGAGCCTGGCGCGGCCCGGCGGCAACATCACGGGGTTCGGCGCCAATGACCCAACTCTGATGGGAAAATGGTTGCAATTGCTCAAGGAGGTCGCGCCTCGTGTCACGCGCGTCGCCGTAATTTTCAACCCAGACACCGCGCTTTTCGCGCCATTGTTCAACCATGAGATCGAGGCTGGCGCGCCGTCCTTCGGGATGACGGTGACGCTTGCTCCGGTGCACGACGATGCCGGAATCGAAGAAGCCATCGCCGCTCAGGCGCGTGAGCCGGGCGGCGGCGTGGTCGCTTTGCCGGACAGTTTTAACGTTACACATCGCGATGTGATCATCGCCGCAGCTTCCCGCCGCAATCTGCCCCTAATCGGCACGCTCCAGTACCCCAGAGCCGGCGGTCTGATTGCCTACTGGTTCGACGGAGTCGACCTGTTCGCCCAGGCGGCATCCTATATCGACCGCATCCTCAAAGGCGCCAGTGCGGCCGACCTCCCCGTTCAGCAGCCGACGAAATACTCGCTGGTCATCAACCTGAAGACCGCAAAGGCGCTCGGCCTTACCGTTCCCCCGGCCATGCTCGACCTCGCCGACGAGATCATCGAGTAGCGGTCGGCACTGCGGATCGCCGTGCTATTAAACCAATTGTTGTAATTGACAAAAGGCGACCGTTGCGATATCGTTACAAATATGCGGTCATTTATCACCCATCCACCGTCATGCCCGCGGAAAGCGGGCATCCAGTGCAGCCGACGCGGCTTCCGGGCTCCTGGGCCCCCGCTTCCGCGCTAGGGTATGCACTTATTTTTTGCTGGCGACCATCCTATCGCGAGCCTTTGCCCCTCTCCGCCCCGAGGGTGGAAAGGGAAATTTTGGCCGTCAGATGTGTGCATGCCCTAGCGCTTCCGCGGGGGCGACGAAGAGCGGCTGCAGGAGTCTTCGGTTTTGGAAGTCTTGACCCCGCAAAACAGCGGATAACAGCGGCAGAACAGACAGATCTCCGCTGTTCCCGTGCTCGGCGAAGCGTCGCCGGCCCAGGATTTCTGCGGATAACGCGATGCGCTTCGCTGATAATTTCCTGCAAAAACAGCAAAAACAGCGGGAAGCGGCATTCGCCCAGGTGGGCGCCGCCGTGCCCGAGGGCCCGTCGAAGTCGTGACACGGTCCGCAGAGAATGGGTAAACCTCGGGGCCGGCGGGTCGGATCAACGGCCCTCGGCATTCATTTCGGGAGGGGTGTGTATGACACGCCAGAAAGACGGCAGCGGCTTGGTGTCGCGGCGGACATTGGTCGGGGGGATCGCAGCCGGGTCTGCGATCGCCGGGTCTCGCCAGGTGCTGGCCCAGGCCGAAAAGGGGGTGCCGCCGAGTGTCGTCACCAGCCCGCCGCGCCAGTTCGGCCCCAACGGCGCGCCGAATGTGTACCTAGATCCCGACATCGTCGTCGTCGACCCGCTGTTTGGACAATATGTGCAGGGCAACACGCCGATCCAGCGCCTGTGGACGGGCGCCCTGTGGAGCGAGGGCCCGGCCTGGAGCGGTCAGGGCCGCTACCTGGTGTGGAGCGATATTCCGAACAATCGCCAGCTGCGCTGGCTCGACGACAACAGTCAGGTCAGCGTCTTCCGCATGCCGTCGAACAACAGCAACGGCAATACCTTCGATTTCCAGGGCCGGCAGATCTCCTGCGAGCATCTGACCCGGCGCGTGGTGCGCTACGAGCACGACGGCTCCGTCACGGTCATCGCTGACACGTTCAACGGCAAGCGGTTGAACTCGCCGAATGACGCCGTTCCCCACCCCGACGGGCGCATCTGGTTCACCGACCCCCCTTATGGCGGTCAGCTTTATGAGGGGGAGCCCGATGTGGCCGGCGGCCCGAGCAACCTCTCGGGCAGGATCAATCCGCGGCTCGGCCAGCCCGGCGGCTTCGTCCCGGGCAAGCGCGAGCTGCCGACCAACATCTACCGCGCCGACCCCAGCGGGCGGCTCGACGTCGTCGTCACCGAGGAGCAGCTCCCCGACCCGAATGGGCTCTGTTTCTCGAATGATTACAAGAAGCTTTACGTCATCAGCACCGGTAAGGGGCCGGGCGACACCGGGGCTGGCGGCAAGCGCGAGCTGTACGCGTTCGACGTCGGGACGGACAACAAGCTGTCGAACCAGAAGCTGTTCTCGGACTGCATGATCGACGGGATCAAATGCGGGCCGGACGGCGTGCGCTGCGACGTCGACGGCAATCTCTGGGTTTCGAGCAATGGCGGGCGCGAGCTGGGTTATAGCGGGGTAACCGTGTGGACCCCGGAGGGCAAGCTGATCGGCCGCATTCGCCTGCCGGAGACGACCGCGAACCTGTGCTTCGGCGGACCCAAGCGCAACCGGCTGTTCATGGCCGCGAGCCAGTCGCTCTATGCGGTCTATGTCAGAATCCAGGGTGCGGCACCGGGCTGAGAGCAATTTTTTTCGACCGCTGAAATATTCTACGGCGCGTGCCCGTTCTGTCGTCCTGATGGCGATCGTTCACGTGGTAATGATGTCAAAATTGTGAATAACAATTCCTCTGAGACTCCTAACCATGAAATTTTTAGGGCCGCATGGAAGTGAATCTCTAATATTCCGTTCTGGGACTTGACGGCATTCCGGCCGCCTGTATTAGGAGAAATCGATGTTTAAGTTTTCACGACTGCCGCTCGGCTTGCTGGCGCTGACGGTTGCGGCACCGGTGTTTGCCCAATCGGCAACCACACCGACCAATCCCACCCCGCACTCAGGGACGATGGCGCCGACGACGCCTGCTGCACCCAGGGCTCCGGGCGCCGCGGTCGCGCCTCAGTCGAGCATGGTCGACATCAATTCCGCGACGGCGGAGCAGCTGAAGACGCTGCCCGGCGTCAGCGAAGCCGACTCGACGAAAATAATCCGCGGGCGGCCCTATGCGGACAAGAGCCAGCTCGTCTCGCGGCATGTGCTTTCCGAGACGACCTACGCCAAGATGAAGGACCACGTCGTCGCCAAGCAGCCCAAGTCGTAGCCTTTCGATCTGCGCATCCGGGGGCCGCGGCGCGCACCGCGGCCCCTCATTTTGTGGTTATTGGTGCGCGGTCAGACCGCGCTGTTCGAGCAGGGCATCGATCGTCGGATCGCGGCCGCGAAAGGCGCGGTAGAGTTCCATCGGATCTCGGGTGTCGCCGGCGCTGTAGATGTCCTTCAAACGCGCTGCGAGTGCAGGGTCGAAGACGTTGCCTGCCTCGGTGAAGCGGGCAAAGCCGTCGGCGTCGAGCACTTCCGCCCACAGATAGGCGTAATACCCGGCGGCGTAACCGCCGCCGGCGAAGAGGTGCTGGAAGTGGGCCGGCCGGTGGCGCAGCCCGATCTCTTTCGGCATGCCGATGCGATCGAGCAATTCGCTCTCGAAGCGCGCGAGGTCGAGCGACTCCGGCTGCGGGTTCCGGTGGAGCTCGAGGTCGAGCAATGCCGAGCCCGTATATTCGACCGTCGCAAAGCCTTGGTTGAAGGTCCGCGCCGCCAGAAGCCGCTGCAGCAGCGCTTCCGGAATCGGCTCTCCGGTCTGGTAATGGCGGGCATAGCGACGGAGCGTCTCCGGCGCCGACATCCAGTGCTCGAAGATTTGCGACGGAAACTCGACGAAGTCCTGTCGCACCGCGGTCCCCGACTGCGAGCGATAGCGCGCCCGGCTCAACAGCGCGTGCAGGCCATGGCCGAATTCGTGAAACAATGTTTCGGCGTCGTCGAAGCTCAGCAGGGTCGGCTCGCCTCTGGCGAAATTATTGTTGTTGACGACGATCGGGGCGACCGGACCGTCGAGCGACTCCTGGTCGCGGTAGCGGCTCGACCACGCGCCCGACTGCTTGCCGGGCCGGGCGAAATTGTCGTGAAGGAACACGCCGACGTTCTCGCCGACATTGTCTCGAACCTCCCACACGCGCACATCCGGGTGGTAGACGGACACGTCCGTGCGCTCGGCGAAGCTTAGGCCGAACAGGCGGCGGGCCGTGTCGAACGCCGCTTTAACCATATTGTCGAGGACGAAGTATGGCTTGACCTCGGCCTCGTCGAGGTCGTATTCGGCCTGACGGACCTTCTCGGCGTAATAGCGCCAATCCCACGGCTCGAGCGCCTCGTTCAGTCCCTCGGTCCGGGCCACCGCCTCGAGCTGCTTTCGCTCGTCGTGGGCCTTGGCCTTGGCCGGCTCCCACACCTGGAGCAGCAGACGCTCGACCGCGGTTGCGGTTTTGGCCATCGAATCGTCGAGCCGGTAGGCGGCGAAATCACTGTAGCCGAGAAGCCGAGCCTGCTCGGCCCGCAACGCCACGATCTCGCGAATGAGCGGAGCATTATCGCGTTCGCCTTCGTGCGCCCCGCGGGCGGTCCACGCCTCCCACAGGGTTCGGCGCAGATCGCGGCGCGTGGAGAACGTCAAAAACGGCTCGGCAGCGGACCGCGCCAGAGTGACGACCCAGCGCCCTCCGATCCCGCGCTCCTCAGCGGCCCGAGCCGCGGCGTCCCTAGCGAAGTCCGGCAGCCCGTCGAGATCGGGTTCGTCGAGCACCAGCTGCCACTCGCGCTCGTCATGCAACACGTTCTGTCCGAAGAGGGTGTGCAGGACGGCGAGGCGCTCGGTTAGCGCGGCCATCCGCGCCTTCTCGTCGGGGCCCAGCAATGCCCCGCTGCGCACCAGCCGCAGATGATAGCGTTCGAGGAGCCGCAACTGGTCCTCGGCCAGGCCGAGCGTTTCCCGTCGCGCGTACAGGTCGGCGATGCGTGCAAACAGATTTTCATCGAGGGCAATGCGCATCCGGTGTTGGGCAAGCTTCGGCGCGTAATCGCGGGCGATCGCTTCGAGCGCCTCGTTGGTGTTGCTCGCATCGAGGTTGGAGAAGACGCGGCTCACCCGGTCGAGCAGGCGGCCGCTGCGTTCCAGCGCTTCGATGGTGTTGGCGAAGCTCGGCGCCACCGCGGCGCCGGTGATCGCAGCGATTTCGGCGCTCTGCTCGGCCATGCTGCGGTCGAAGGCCGGCGGGAAATGCTCGGGGCGAATGCGGTCGAAGGGCGGCAGGCCGAATGGCGTCGACCAGATTTCGAAGAACGGGTTTTCGGTCATGCGACACGCACTCCTCGCATCACCATGCCTCGCGCCCGCGCTCGGGGCGGGCAGGCCCTGCCTCCCGAACCGTCCTGATGCTTGCCTGTTCGGCCTCGTGCTTGTCGAACATGGCCTTGGCGGCGGCGTTGCGCTTGGCGCTGAATTCGGCGCGGTTGTCGCCGCACCACTGATAGGAGGCGGCGCGCGGTCTGTTGGCCTGGCTGAAATGCGGCATCACGTAGCGGGCATAAAGCTCGTAGGACCGCTTGGTCGCCTCGAAATCCGCCCAGTTGTGCGCCTGGTGCAGAAATGCGCCGAACGTGCCCTGTTTGTCCTCTAGCCTCTCGATCAGCGCGATCGCGTCGTCGGGCGTGCCGCAGACGCCGTAGCGGTTTTCGACAAACCATTCGAGCGGGTCCTTGCCCGCCGGCACAATGAAGCGCGGCTGATTGTTGTTGAGATAGCCGAGATAGCGCTCGAAGCCGAATTGGGCATTGGCGAAGGCCTGCTCGCGGGTCTCCGCCACGTGAATCGGGCCGACGAGGCGCAGCCGCGCGGGGTCCATCTGGCGCCCGTGCTCGGCGGCGACGCCGCAGGCGATCTGCCAATTCGAGCCGAGCGCGTCAAAGCCGAACGGGTTGGTTGCGGCGACGCAGATCATGCCGAGATCGTATTTGCCGGCGAGCCTACCGCCCGACGGCGTGATCGCGCTGACCACCGCCACCTCGGGATAGGGCTTGGTATAGGGCAGCAGGTGCAGCCGGCAGCCTTCCATCGTGTACCAGTCGGTCTTCTCGGTGACGATATCGCCGCGGAAGAGGCGCAGGATCACATCGATCGCCTCGGCCATGCGGTCGCGCTGGGTCAGCGGGTCGATCCCCATCATGATCGCGTCGGACGCCAAGAGACCCGGCCCGGCGCCGAACATGACCCGCCCGCGGGTCATGTGGTCGAGCTGGACGATGCGGTCGGCGACCATCATCGGGTGGTGGTAGGGCAGCGAGATCACCCCGGTGCCGAGCCGGATGTGTCGGCTGCGCTCGGCGGCGAAGGCGATGAAAATCTCGGGCGAGCTGATGATCTCGAACCCCGCGGAATGGTGCTCGCCGATCCAGGCCTCGTGAAAGCCCAGCTTGTCGAGCCACGCGATCAGTTCGAGGTCGCGCTCGAGGCACTGGGTCGGGTTCTCCTCGTTGGGGTGGAAGGGCGGCAGAAAGATCCCGTGGCGGAGATTGGTCAGCGGCATGAGGGGCCTCGCTTCAATTGGCGCGGCGCGGATGCGCGGCGATCGCCTTGTACGGCATTATACGGAAAGGGAGACGATGGCGATCAAGCGCGAGAAGAGCCAGCCCCACGGCCTGCCTGTCGTGATGCGCGCCGGCTCCCGGCCTATACCCCCGTGGTACGCCAAAATGACTAGCCTCAGCGAGCCGTAGCCTATGTGCGTTCAGCCCAACGGATGACCGGAGCGCTGTTCGGTCGGCTTCTCCGGCGCCACTAGGTTGTGAACGCTGTTGACCAGCGCAATGTGGGACAGCGCCTGCGGAAAGTTGCCGACCAGCCGTGATGCGATCGGGTCGTATTCTTCCGACAATAGGCCTACGTCATTGCGTAACGACATCAACCGCTCGAGCAGCTTGGTGGCGTCCCGCCGCCGGCCGAGCATCAAATAGGCGTCTGCCAGCCAAAAGCTGCACGCCAAGAAGTCGCCCTCGCCGGCGGGCAGCCCGTCCTCGCTCGAAGCCGTGTCGTAGCGCAAAACGAACCCATTGCGCAGCAGCCGCTTTTCGATCGCCGTCATGGTGCCGATGACCCGTTTGTCTTCGGGCGGCAGAAATCCGACCGCCGGGATCAGCAATGTACTGGCATCGAGCTCTTCCGATCCGAAGGCCTGGGTGAACGCATCGAGCTTGGGATTGAAGCCCTGCTCGCAGACCTCTCGATGGATCTCGTCACGCAGCGACCGCCACCGCTCGGCCGGCCCCGCCAGCGCAAACTCGTCCATCGCCTTCACTGCCCGGTCGAAGGCCACCCACGCCATGACTTTCGAGAACGTAAAGTGCTGGCGAGCGCCCCGAGTTTCCCAGATGCCCTCATCGGGCGCCCGCCACACCGTTTCCAGGTGGCGGAGAATAGCGCACTGAAAATCCCAGCCGGTCTCGCTCGGCTTCAGGCCGCCCTGCCATCCCAAATAAACGGCATCCAGGACCTCGCCATAGACGTCGAGCTGACGCTGCAGCGAGGCGGCATTGCCGATCCGCACCGGCTTCGACTGTTCGTAGCCCGGCAGCCAATCCACCTCCCACTCCGCAAGACGGCGCTCGCCGCGAATCCCGTAGAGTATCTGCAGCTGCCCCGGGGCCCCCGCCGCTGCCCGCAGCAGCCAGTCGCGCCAGCATTGGGCTTCGTCGTAATAGCCGGCGTTCATCAGCGCCAGCAGCGTGAAGGTGGCGTCGCGCAGCCAGCAATAGCGGTAATCCCAGTTGCGTATTCCACCGATTTGCTCCGGCAGAGAGGCCGTCGGAGCGGCGATGATCCCGCCCGTCGGCGCGTAGGTCAGCGCCTTCAGCGTGATCAGAGATCGGACGACGGCGTCGCGGTATCGGTGCTGCCGCCTGTACCTGCCGCTCCACTCGGTCCAGAATGCCTCGGTGTCATCGAGGGCCGCGCCGGGATCGATTGACCGTGGAATTTCATGGTGAGAGCGCGCGTAAGTCATCACAAAGGGCACCCTCTCGCCGGCCGAGACGGTGAACTCGGCTTTGGTGCGCAGCCCCTCGCCGCGCAGCGCGACCGGTGTCCGCAGCACGACCATGTCGGGTCCCGCGATCGCGCGGAGCCCGCCGTCTTCGGTTCGGGTGACCCAGGGAACCGTGTATCCGTAGTCGAACCGCAGCACCAGCTCCTGCTGCATCCGCACTCGGCCGCGTTTGCCGGTTACCAGCCGCACGACGTCCGAGGCCTGATCGCGCAGCGGCATGAAATCGGTCAAAACCACTTCACCGTCCGCACCGGAAAAGCAGGTTTCGAGGATCAATGTTCCATCCCGGTAACGCCGGCTCGCGGTCATCTGCGGGTCTCTCGGCGAGATCTGCCACCGCCCGTTCTCCGCCGTACCGAGAAGCGCAGCAAAGCAAGCCGGAGAGTTGAATCTCGGCCAGCAAAGCCAATCGATCGAGCCGTCCCTGCCGACCAGCGCCGCCGTCTCGCAATCGCCGATCAACGCGTAGTCTTCAATTCTCGAAGTCAACCGCCGCTTCCCAAGCCGTGATAACGTCTCACCAGGAATTACACGCGAGGGAGCCGATCGATCCGGTCATTCATTCTTTCGGAGAGTGAAACGGTCGTCCTTCCTGCCAAATCCAGGTGCCGGTCCAGCGATTGAGACGCAGCATCGCCGTTCCCGGGATCGGTATCGGCCGCATCCGCCGGGTGGTCTCCCAGGATATCTTCTACGTAAACCATGCGGATCGCCACCAGCGCGGCAGCGACCGCTGGAGTTGCCAGGATCAGGCCAAATGCCCCAAACAGGGTTCCCAGCACGGTTTGGGACAATATCGCGAGGGCGGGGGGCAGATGCACGGTGCGCTTTTGAATTTGCGGCATGATGAAGTAGCCCTCAGCCGCCTGAACGGCAATGAACAGCAAGGCTACCCAAAGCGCACTGGTGGGGCTCTGACCAAACGCAATCAGGATAGCCGGCGCCGCACCGGCGATCGCGCCGATGTAGGGTACAAAATTGAATAGCCCGGCGAGCACCGCCAGGGGCAGAGCCAGCGGGATGCCGAGTAGAAACAAGCCGAGACCCGTCAGGACGGCGACAACTGCCATATCGATCATCTGCCCGAACAGCCACCCGCGCAGAGCATCGCCGAGCTGCGCCAGCACCTCGCGGGCCCTGGTCCTGCGTGTCGGAGGCACCAGTGTAACCACGCCGTTTGTGTAGGTCCGCGGCGCGGCCGCAAAATAGACGCCGGTAACCAGGATGATAACGAGGCTCCCAAACAGGCCAAGCGTTGAAGACACCAGTACGGGAATTGTTCCGGCAACCGCGCCGACACCCGACACCACTTTCTCCGGGGAAATAACGCGAAGGATCGTTCTGCCCCAGCTTGTTTCTTGAAGCAGGTCGCGAACTCTCGTCACGGCCGTCAGGATCTGGTCCCAAACTTGCCCAGCCTGACCGATCAGCTCCGGCCCGCTCCACCAGCCTAGAGCCGCAAAGAAACCCAGCAGCGCCAGCGCGACCACCGCCAGGGCGGTCTGTGGAGCGAGTCCGGTTGCGCCGCTGAGCCAATCGGCAGCGCCCCGCAACGCCACCGCCACGAGGATTGCCGCGAAGACGAGCAGGACGATGTCGCTCAACAGCCATAATGTTAGCAGCGCCAGCGCCAAGCCGATCCAGTAATTCATCGGGCCTCCAGCTCCTTCGGCAGGTGGATCGTCGGCGCTGGCCAAAGGGGCGGCCGATCGATCGGCGGATGACCGTCTGGCACGTAATCCGGCTGCGCCGAAACTGGCTCTACCCCCGGGTATGAGCCGCAGCGATCAATCCGCGATCGAGGCAGGCCGCAGAAAGATTTCCTGCCGAGAAGTGATTTGGATCATCACTGCCCTCGTTCCCGGCGTATCATCGACGACCGCCTTATACGGAAAGGGGAGACGATGGCGATTAAGCGCGAGAAGATCCAGCCCCAGGCCCTGCATGTCGTGATCCGAGCCGGCCATCCGGCCTACACCCACGTGGTCACGGTCAGCGGCACCGGAAAGATGATCTTTGTCGCCGGGCAGCTGGCCCGCAACGCTCAGGGCAATCTGGTCGGCAAGGGCGACATGCGCGCCCAGATCGAGCAAGTCGGGGAGAACATCAAAACCTGCCTCGAAGCCGCCGGCGCCACCCTCGCCGACATCGTCAAGACCAACACTTATGTCACCGATTACGAGGAATTCGCCAAGCACGGCGACATGCGGCGGAACTACTTCGGCCCAGCCACGCCGACCAGCACGACGGTGCAGATCAGCCGCCTCGCCGATCCCGACGCGATGATCGAGATCGAGGCGATCGCCGTCGTCGACGGCTGAGGCTGCCCCCTCTCCCCGCTATCGCGGGGCGAGTGAGGGGCCCGCGAAGCGGGGGTGAGGGGCCTACGCCGCCGGCTCCGTGTCGAGCCCGGCGTCGGCCAGCTCCTTGAAGCCGCCGGCGTTGAAGACGGACCGGTAGCCGAAGTCCTTCAGCGTCTTGCCGCTCAGCGCCGAGCGGCCGCCCGAGGCGCAATAGACGAGCACCGTCTTGTCTTTTTGAAAGGCGGGATTGTAGTACGGACTCTCCGGATCGGCCCGGAACTCCAGCATCCCGCGCGAGACGTGGACCGCACCCTTGAGCTTGCCGCCGGAAGCGAGCTCCGACGCATCGCGTACATCGACAATGAGAACATCGCCACGGCTCATCCGGTTGCAAACTTCGGCCGGATCGAGCCGGGGCACTGCGGCATTGGCCTCGGCCAGCAAATCCTTGACGCTCGACGGCATGGCACTTGCCCCCTACTCTGCTTGGCCAATCACTCCCTCTTCACGCAAAGCCCGGATCTCCATGTCCGAATAGCCGGCAGTGCGCAAGATCTCCTCGCTGTGCTCGCCGACACGCGGGGCAGGGCGCGGCTTGGCTTTCTCCTGGCCCCTGATCCAGATTGGGCTGTTGACGGTCAGCGAGCTGCGGTCGGTGAACGGCACCAGCGCCTCGCTGGCGAGGATCTGCTCGTCATCGGCGATCTCGTCCATATCGGCAACGATGCCGAAGATCAGCCCGGCCTCGTCGAGGACCGCGCGCCACTCGGCCTGCTCCTTGGTCGCGAAAATGTCGTCGAGGATGGGGATCAGCTCGCGCACATGCGCCTCGCGCGAGGCGTGGGTGGCAAAACGCGCGTCGTCGAGCGCCGGGGAATCCATACAGGTCTTGAATTTCTCCCAACGCCATTCGTCGGCGGCGATCGACAGCAGGAGCCAGCGATTGTCGCGGCAGCGGTAGTGAATCCGCAGCGCGTTCAGCCCGCGCTCGCGCGGCGGCTGAGGCACGACCTTTTCGCCGCACAACGCCGCCTGCACCGAGCAGCCATTGGCCCAGAGGCCATTGGCCAGCAGGGAGGACCCGACATAGCCGCCCTTGCCGGTGCGCTCACGCTGATAGAGTGCAGTGACGATGGCGCCATAAGTTCCCATTGCCGAAGGGTGATCGCCCATGCCCGGCAGAGACCGCGCCGGAGCCACCTCCTCGCCGGCGCGGACCAGATGCATCAGGCCCGAGCGGGCCCACCATGCAGTGGCGTCAAAGCCCGGCTTATCGGCCTCAGGGCCGGTCTCGCCGTAGCCGGTGAACGAGGCGTAGATCAGCCGCTCGTTGAGCGGCTCCAAATCCTCGAAAGTGATGCCGAGCCGGCGACGCACGGGCGGCGGATAGTTGGTGATGAAGACGTCGGCCTCGGCGACCAGCCGGCGCAGCACCGCCTGCCCCGCCGACGAACGCAGATCGAGCGCCAAGCTCTTCTTGTTGCGCCCGTCGAGCACAAAGCCCGGGTTGCTCTGAAGGCCCGGCCCGGTCGCCGGGGTCGCACGCCGGCGGTAGGGATCGCCGGCGCCCGGCGGCTCGATCTTGATCACCTCGGCGCCGAAATCCGACATCACCGTCGCCGCCGCCGGTCCGGCGATAAAGCTCGCACAATCGATCACCTTCAAGCCGTCGAAGACTAGCTCACCCATCGAGCCTTTCTCCCTCAAACCGCCAGCCGAAAGGCATCGCCGTCGCGGACCACACGGCCGGCGGTGCGCCCGGCGAAGTGCGTGCCGATGACCAGCGTCGGGGTCCCGGCCAAATCGGTCAGCATCGCCTCGCGGGTGCGGCGCGCTTGATCAGGATCGGAATCGGCGGTCGAGGACCATTCTGGGCGGGCGATCTGGCAGGGGTGGTGCATGAAGTCGCCGGTGATCAGCGCCGTCTCGCCTCGGGAGACGATCCGTATGCTGGCATGACCGGGGGTATGACCCGGGGTGGAGACGAGGCTGATTTTATCTGAGATCCGGTGATCGGTCTCGACGAGATCGACGAGGCCGGCATCCCAGATCGGCGCTACCGAATCCGCAACGACCGCGGCCATGTCCTCGCGTTCGTGCTGCTGCGTCCAATGGGCGTATTCAACACGGCCCATCAGGTAGCGGGCACTGGGAAAGCTCGGGACCCACCGGCCGTCGACCAGCATCGTGTTCCACCCGACATGGTCGACGTGGAGATGCGTGCAGACCACTGTGTCGATCGTCTCACGCGGATAGCCGGCCGCTGCGAGATCCTCGAGAAAGCTCGTCTGCAGCTTGTTCCAGGTCGGTACCCGCCGGTTCTCCTTGTCGTTGCCGAGACAGGTATCGACGATGATGCGGCGGTTGGGCGTTTCGACGACGAGCGCGTGGATGCTCATCTTCAGCCGGCCGCGCTCGTCGACGAAGTCGGGCTGCAGCCAGCCGATCGGCAACACCGCCTCATAGGTCGCCTGAGGAAGGATGAACCGGCTGCCGCCGGTGACTTCGAGCTCGACGATCTTGGTGACCGTGACCTCGCCGACCCGCCACTTCATGATCGGCGCGCCGGCTTACTGGACTTGCAGAAGCTCGACGTCGAAAATCAAGGTGGCGTTGGGCGGGATCGCCCCGGGAGCGCCACGCGTGCCATAGCCGAGCTCGGGCGGGATCGTCAGGGTACGCGTGCCGCCGACCTTCATCCCAGCGACGCCCTCGTCCCAGCCGGCGATCACCTGCTTGGCACCGAGGGTGAACTGGAAGGGCTGGCCGCGGTCGACCGAGCTGTCGAACTTCTTGCCCTTGGCGCCATTATTCGACAACCAGCCGGTGTAGTGGACCGAGACCTTGTTGCCGGCCTTTGCCGTCGTGCCGTCGCCGGTCTTCGTGTCGGTGTATTTCAGTCCGTCGGGCATTTCGATCACCTGGTTGGCCGCATCCGATCGCCCGACGGGCGCGAAGACGGCGAGGATGGCGAGCGCCACAGCGCCGCCGGCAAGTCGCATCGGTATCATGGTTCCCCTTAGGTTGGATAGCTAACGCGGCGCGCCAGCTCACTCGTAGACGAACGCGCCGTCTTCGAGATCGATGGCGGGGAACTGGTCCTTCTCGGTCCAGTAGTCCTGGGTGTGTTGCCATTCGGGCTTGTCGCCGCGTTTCGGCAGCAGATGCATGCCGCGCATCAAATAGCCGGGATTGAAGTTCTCCGGATCGATCCACGGTAGGACGGGCATGTCCTCGTCTTCGGGTCGGAGCCTCGGCGTCACCATCCGCGCACCCCTATCTCTCATGTGATTGAGCAAGCGGCACACGAAGTCGGCGACCAGGTCCGCCCGCAAGGTCCAGCTGGCGCGGAAATACCCGAACACCCACGCCATGTTGGGCACCCCGGTGAACATCATGCCGCGATAAGTGACCGTGTCGGAGAAGACGAGAGGCCTGCCGTCGATGCCGAAGTCTATGTCACCCAGCACGCTGAGATGAAAGCCCGTGGCCGTAATGATGATGTCGGCTCCGAGCACTTCGCCGGACCGCAGCAGGACGCCGCTCTCGGTGAAGCTCTCGATTTCGTCGGTGACGACGGAGGCTTTGCCGGCTCGGATCGCCTCGAGGAAGTCGCCGTCGGGAATGAAGGCGATGCGCTGTCGCCACGGCCGGTACTGCGGCGTGAAATGGGTCTCTAAATCGTAGCCGGGGCCCAGATGGGCGCGAACCCCGGCGAGCAATTCCTTTTTGACGGCCTCCGGCTCGGTAAACGAGCGGCGGGTGAATATCGACTGCTCATGCAAGATCTTTCTGCGGACGATCTCGTGGATCCACGCCTCGTCGATGCCGAGTTGGCGCAATTCGTCGGCGATCGGGATCGCGTTGCGGCCGGTCCGGAAGAATGTCGGCGAGCGCTGCAGCATTGTGACATGGGCGGCGTCGGCCGCGATCGCCGGGATCAGGGTCGCCGCAGTGGCACCCGACCCGATTACGACGATTTTCTTGCCGGTGTAGTCCAGATCCTCGGGCCAGGTCTGCGGATGAACGATGCGCCCCCTGAAGTCCTTCATTCCGCTCCATTCGGGCGTGTAGCCTTCGGAATGGCGGTAGTAGCCCTGGCACATCCACAGGAAGTTGGCGGTGAACCGCACCGGCTCGCCGGTGTCTTTCCGGACACCTTCGAGCGTCCACCGTTTGTCGCTGCTCGACCAACGAGCCGAAGAAATCGTATGGCGATAGCGGATGTGACGGTCGAGCCGATGTTCGGCGATGACTTCGCCCACGTAGCGGAGGATCTCGGCCCTGGTAGCGATCGGGGCGCTCGTCCACGGCTTGAAGCGATAGCCGAAGGTGTAAAGGTCGCTGTCGGACCGGGTGCCGGGGTAGCGGTGGGTAAGCCAAGTGCCGCCGAAGCTTTCCTGTGCTTCGAGCACGACGAAGCTCGTGCCGGGGCATTGCTTGGCGAGATGATAGGCGCCACCGACCCCGGAGATCCCGGCCCCGACGATCAAGACATCGAAATGCTCGGTGTACTGTGATGCGCGTTTGGCGAGCGCTACCGTCTCGGTCATGGGTGCCGTCTCGATTTGTCGCGGGGTTGGCGGATGCGGTGTCTTGTCAAGCTTGAATATGGCGCGTTGGTTGCGGCGCGGAAAGCCTGTCGCTTATGCGTCGAACGCAGCCCCGGCAAGATCCGCAGCTGCGCCGAATTCGACTTCGATCCTGATGTCGTCAGCCATTGGGAGGCGTGGCTCGGCCATAAGAGGCCCAAGCTTCTCGCCGTCGGCCAGGATTTTGGCAATGTAGGCTATTTCGTCCGCAACCGCGGCCGCGACGACCCCGCCAACCAGACCAACGCCAATCTGCGAAAACTTCTCGTCGAGGCCGGATTCAGGGTAGCCAGCCCGCCGGAGCTGGATGACAACACGCCGGTGTTTTTGACCAACTCCGTTCTGTGCCTCAAAGAAGGAGCGATGGATGGAGCCGTTCGCACGAGCTGGGTTGACGCCTGCGCCGACGCGCATCTGCTCCCGCTGGTCAGCTTCTTGAAACCACCTGTCGTTGTCGGCATGGGTAGTTGCGGATGGCGGGCCGTGCGCCGGGTGTTCGGATTGGAGAACACGCCCAGGCGCATCTCTCATGCCGCCGGCTTGTTCTGGATCGCGGAACAAGACACACGGGTCTTCGCCGTCGGCCATCCTGGCCCACAAGGGCTCACCAACCGCTCTTGGCGGCAGCAACTCGCCGATTGGCGGCGGATCGGGCAGGCGGTCTCTGCACTGCCGCAGCGGCAGCAGGAAATGGACACGCGGTCGGGCCGGGAGTAGCCTCGGGCCTCTATAGCCGGTTTGCATGGGAGGACGAAGATGGCGGGGTTGGACGCGATCCTGGAAACGGCGGCGGCGGAGCGCCCGGCGACGGGTTTCGTCTTTACCGAGGGCCCGCTGTGGCATCCCGACGGGTTCTATTATTTCGCCGACGTCCGCAGCAGCATGTTCTACCGGCTGCAGATCGGCCAGGCGCCGGAGACCGTGCGTACCGGAACCGGAGAAGGCAACGGCACGACTTTTGACTTGCAGGGGCGGCTCGTGATCTGCGAAGGCGGCAACCGCCGAGTGACCCGCTGGTCCAATGACCGAGAGAGCGAAGTCGTGATGGACCGCTATGAAGGCAAGCGGATCAACCGCCCTAATGATGTCGTCTGCAGATCGGACGGCAGCATCTGGTTCACCGACCCGGGGCTGCGCGTGCCGCTCGAAAATAAGGAACTCGCACATTCCGGCGTTTATGCGGTCGAGCCCGACGGCGCCAGCCGACTCGTCGCTGAGTTCGAATACCCCAATGGCCTCGCTTTCTCGCCCGACGAGCGCACCCTTTACGTCGCCAATACCCGCCACGCTCAATACATCCATGCGATCGAGCTCGACAGCACCGGCAACATGGTGCGGCGGCGGATTTTCGCCGATATGTCGTCGGAGGAGACCGACGGGGTTCCCGACGGCATGAAGGTCGATCAAGAGGGCAAGGTCTACTGCACCGGCCCGGGCGGAACCTGGGTGTTCGCCCCCGATGGGTCCCGGATCGGCATCATCCGCACCCCCGAGGTCCCGGCCAACCTCGCTTTTGGCGGCCCCGACCTCAAGACGATCTTCTTCACCGCCCGCACCTCGGTTTACACCTTGCGCAGCAAGGTGCCGGGTCAGCCGCACCCGTGGTATCGCCTGCGGGCCAAGTAGACCAAGGAGAGCGATCATGAAAGTCGGCATCGCGCTCAACATGCTGTCCGAGGCCGGCCGCCCTGATGTGGCGGTCGTGTCCGACCATCTGGCGATGGGTGACCTTGCCGAGCCGCTCGGCTTCAACTCGCTGTTCGCGCTCGAGCACCATTTCACCGGCTATGCGATGTCGCCGGCGCCGTTGCAATTGCTGGCCTACTACGCCGGCCGCACCTCCCGGATCACGTTCGGGACCGCAGTAATCGTGCTGCCGTGGCACGACCCGATACGCGTCGCCGAAGGAATCGCCCTCCTCGACATCCTCAGCGGCGGGCGTTGCCTCTTCGGCTTTGGCCGGGGTGCCGCAAGCGTCGAATACGAAGGGTTCCGCATCCCGATGGAGGAGGCCCGCCCGCGCTTCGCCGAGGCGGCGCAGCTGATCAGGAAGGCATTGCGCGAGCCCGAATTCGAGTGGCAGGGCGAATTCTACCAGATCCCGCGCACCGCGATCCGGCCGCGTCCGATCTCGCATCCCGAAGAGCGCTTTTTTGCCTCATCGGTCAGCCCGGAATCGGCCGAGATCATGGCCACGCTCGGCTTCGGCATCCTTGTCGTGATGCAGAACGAGTGGCCCAAAGCCGCCGAGAACATTGTCAACTACCGCGAGATCGCGCTCTCGGTCGGGCACAACCCGCCGCCGCCGATCATCCTGACCAACGTCTCCTGCGCCGAGAGCCGTGCCGAGGCGCAGGACCGGGCGATGAACTGGCTTGGCAAGAAATGGCAGTCGATCGACGACCACTACCACTTTTCCGACGGCCACCTTGCGACGGTTAAAGGCTACGAGACCTACGGCAAAATGGCCAAGACATACGCGCGCCTGCAGGATGAAGAGGAGCGGGTCAGGGCCACCGAGTTCTACGTCAAGATCCAGATCGTCGGCACGCCCGAGGATTGCATCGAGCAGATTGCCGAATTGCAGCGGGTGACCGGGACCGACCATGTGGTCACCGAGTTCTCGTACGGCGGGATTCCGCATGTGGACGCCGAAAAGAACATGCGGCTGTTCGCGAGCCGTGTCTTACCGGTGCTGCAGCAGGACAGTGCCTTCGCTACACCGCCCGCGCCGGCGGTGGTGCCGAAAGATCCCGCACCCGGCATCTTCGCTCCAGCTTAACCCGAACTTTGACCGGTTTTCGAATTAGGCCTCTGAAGGGTCATCATATTTATCGTCTGAGCGGTCATGTAGCCTATGCGGTTTAAGTTGACAATGTTTGATCAAAATGATCTTATCGGCGCATGTATGTGGCTGTCGTCCCAAACCGAGGCTCACCGCCGGCCATCCTGCTGCGGGAGAGCTACCGCGAGGCCGGCAAGACCAAGAACCGAACCCTTGCCAACCTGTCGCGCTGGCCCGCCGAGCGCATCGAGCAACTCCGCGCCGTGCTGCGCGGCGACCAACTGCTGCCTGCCGCCGAGGCGGTGGAAATCGTCCGCGCGCTGCCGCACGGCCACGTGCTGGCCGCGCTCGGCACTGCCCGCCGCATCGCGCTCGACGCCGTGCTGCCGCGCCGCGCGCCGCAACGCCGCCGCGATCTGGCGCTGGCCCTGATCGTCGCCCGCCTGCTCGAGCCGGCGGCCAAGCTGGCGACCGCGCGGATGCTGGACCCCGCCACCGCCAGCCATTCGCTGGGCGAGGTGCTGGGGCTCGGCACGGTCGCCGCCAAGGAGGTCTATGCCGCGCTCGACTGGCTGGGCCGCGAGCAGCCGTTCATCGAAGCCCAGCTGGCCCGCCGTCACCTGAAAGACGGTGCGCTGCTGCTCTACGACGTCACCTCCACCTATCTCGAAGGACGCTGCTGCGAACTGGCGCGATATGGCTACAGCCGCGACCACCGGGGGGACCGGCCGCAGCTGGTCATCGGCCTGATGTGCGCCGCCGACGGCTGCCCGGTCGCGGTCGAGGTGTCGGGGCCTGCCCCGGCGCAGGCCGGGGGCAACACCGCCGATCCGCTGACCTTGTCGGCGCAGATCGACAAGCTGAAGCAGCGCTTCCAGCTGCAGCGCGTGGTGATGGTGGGCGACCGCGGCGTGCTGACCAGCGCGCGCATCGAGCAGACGCTGCGCCCGGCGGGTCTGGATTGGATCACCGCATTGCGGGCGCCGGCGATCAAGCAGCTCGCCGCCGAAGGCGGGCCGTTGCAGCCCTCGCTGTTTGATGATCGCGACATGGCCGAGATCACCAGCCCCGACTATTCGGGCGAGCGCCTGGTGGTGTGCAAGAACCCGCTGCTGGCCGAAGAGCGGGCCCGCAAACGTGCCGAGCTATTGGCCGCCACCGAGAAAGAGCTGGCGCGCATCGCGGCCCGCGTGCAGCGGGCGCGCAATCCGCTGCACGGCACCGCGGCGATCGGCCAGGCCGTCGGGGCAGTGCTGGGACGGCGCCACATGGCCAAGCATTTCCAGATCACCATCACCGACGAGAGGTTCAGTTTTACCCAAAACCCCCTCAGCATCGCCGCCGAGGCCGCGCTCGACGGCATCTATGTGATCCGCACCAACCTGCCGGCCGTCCACTCCGATGCTGCCGCCACGGTGCGCGCCTACAAAAGTCTCAGTGGCGTCGAGCACGCCTTCCGCTCGCTGAAGACCGTCGATCTCGAACTGCGCCCGGTGTTCCATTGGACCACGCCGCGGGTGCGCGCGCACGTCTTGCTGTGCATGCTGGCCTATTATCTGCAATGGCACATGCGCCACAGCCTCGCCCCGATGCTGTTCGACGAGCCGGATCCGGCCGCCCGCGAGGCCCAGCGCACCTCACCGGTGGCCAAGGCCGAGCCCTCCCCGGCGGCGCAACGCAAGGCCGCCCGCAAACGCACTGACCCGGCAGATGGCGAACCACTCCCGGTGCACAGCTTCCACACCCTGCTCGGCGACCTCGCCACACTGACCCGCAATGTCGTCCGCCTTGGGCGCGATCGCCTCACCGCCATCCTCGCCACCCCTACCCCGACCCAGCGCCGCGCCTTCGATCTTCTCGGCGTCGCGCCGACCGCGTAGACAGACCGACACCACCAACTGCAAATTATATCAATGGCTTGCGCTCAAAAGAGGGCAAAGTTCGGCTTAACCCCCAAATACTCGTCACACCGGCGAGGGCCGGTGCCCATGTCGACCATGGGTCCCGGCCTTCGCCGGGAAAACAAATAATTTTCAGCAACTCCCGAAGCGCGGCTTAGCTGAGGCTGCCCGGATAGTCGCGCCAGATGCTCTGTTCGAGGCGCAAATAGGTGCTCGCCGGAAAGGTCGCCAGCCAATAGCGCGCACATTCCTCGCCGGTCGGGTTCCAGAGGCCGGGAAAGCCGCGCAGATATGAGAGAAATTCGTCGAAGAGCTGCAGCCGGTTGCACCAGCCGATATGCCGCGGGTGCAGGGTCATGTGGAAGTAGCGACCGCGCTTGTACTGCGCGTCGAATTCGGCCTTCCAGTTTCTCGCCAGCGCGTCGGGATGCTCGAGACCGGTGCCCTTGCGCGGAAACATCAGGAAGAACTGGTCGTCGAAATGGTAGTAGTAAGGCAGCGTCAGGATCGCCCGGCGGCTGGCAAAGTCGGTGACCCAGTAATGCGGGATGTCGTCGGCCAGGCTGTTCCCCATGTAGGAGTACCCGGCCTCGATCAACAGGTCCATCGTGTTGGGGCTGATCGTCCCGCCGGCAAACGGATCGCCTTGCCGCGGCAACGAGAACCAGCCGGTTGGCCGCCGCCCGGTAACCTCCGTCAGTATTTCGGTGCGATCGATCCGCTCGCGCTCGTCGTCGCGCTCCAGCGCGCTGACATCCTCATGCTTGAAGCCATGAGCGGCGATCTCGTGGCCCTCGGCGACAAGAGCGCGGGTCTGGTCGGCGTGAATATGTGCGAGCACCGCCGGCAGGGCGAAAGTCGCCTTAAGGCCGTGGCGCTTCAGCACAGCGAGAACGGCTGATAGACCCTGATTGGCACCGAACTCGGCCTCCGGCGTGGTCAGATCTGCGGGTCGAATACCGTCGGGCTCCGCGGCGACGCTGAGATCGACAGTGATGGCGACGCAGCAGCGCGCATCCTGCGGCCAGCGGATTTCGTCGTCGGCGAGGCTCTTCTCGTCCGAGATCGTGTAGCGTTCCTTCCAGGGCATGTCTTGCCGCTCCTCTTGGCTCAGGCGCCCTCGGCTCGCGGCGGGTGCTTCTCGAGACACCAGCGCGCCATCTCCTCGCAGCTGGGGAACCAGACGCCGGGCAGGGTCTTCATCCGGGTGATCAGCCGATCGAGCATCGCGACCCGCAACGCCCGGCCGGAGACGAACGGGTGCATGCAGATGTTGAGATAGCCGCCCTCGCGAAATTGCTGGCGAAACGCTGCCCACCAGAGCTCGAAGACGCGTTCGGGATCGGTGATGCGCTGTGCCGCATTCTCGCTGCCGAGCCAGGCGAAGCTGAAGAACATCGCGTCGTCGATCGCGTAGTGAAACGGCAGATGGACGAGGCCGTTCTCGCCGCTCTCGTCGACGACGTAATGCGGCCGCTGATCCGCCGAGCCCTCGGACCGGTAGATGTAGCCGTGTTTGCGCAACAGGCCGGCGCTGTGCCCGCTGCGCGTGCCGACCGGCCGCCGGCCGCTGATCGCTTCGATCGCAGCGACTGTCTTGGCGAGATGGTCCTCTTCGAGGGCGGTCTCCTTCGGGACGCGGTGCTCCCACATGTGGTCGGCGATCTCGTGGCCGCTCTTGGCCGCGGCACGAATAGCTTGCGGATAAAGTTCGCAGGCCCGCCCCGGCGTGAAGATCGTCGCCTTGACCCCGTGCGAGTCGAACAGCTCGATCAGCCGCCAGATGCCCACCCGGCCGCCGAACTCACCTTTCGCCAGCTGCATCGGCGGCTCGCTCAACAGGCGGCGCAGCAGCGTCGAATCGAAGTCGAGCGTGAAATTGACTGCGATCCGTATCCCCGGAGGGTAGGTGAATTCGGGAATGAATTGGTGCCGGGCGGCATAGGACTCAGACACCTGCCGAAACTCCGCGAGGTCCCGGTCGAGCTGGCTGATCATGGTGTCTAACCCGGTGGTATGCTCAGACCGGCAATATTACAGTGAGTTCGGGGAAAGGAGACGAATTATGAAGAACGGGTTCCAAGTCTACGATGCCGACACCCACGTCAGCCCGGCCGCCGAAACCCTGGAGCGATACGTCGACCCGAGTTTTCGGCCGCGTCTGGCCGAATTGGCCCCCTATCGTCAGGAGAGCGGCGAAGGTCGCCACCACTACAGCTTCGGTCGAAAATACTACCGGCGGGTGCTGGGGGAGGCGACGCCGCGGGAGAGCTTCACGGGTCGCGAATCGCAATGGCGCGGCGGCAAGCTGCCTCGTCCGGGGGTACAGGATGACCAAGCCGAGAACCGCGTCAAGGACATGGACGACGAGGGGACGGACATTCATTTTTTGATCCCCGGTTCGTTCATGAGCTTCGTCGGGCTCGACGACCCGGTCTTCGAAGTCGGATTGATCCGCGCCTATCATCGTCACATGGCCGATTTCTGTGGTCGGTTCCCGAACCGGTTGAAGAGCCTGATCGTTGCCTCGGCGCGCGCCCCAGACGAGGCGGTCCGCGAGATCCGCGAGTGGGGGAACTCGAATTGGGCGGTGGCGGTCAAACCATTGATATCTTTCGACATTCCGCCCGACCACCCCGACCTCGACCCGATCTGGCGGGCCGCCGAGGAGCACGACCTGCCGATCGCCCACCACAGCTCGACCTGGAACCCGCCCTACTACCCGGCCTACCGGGACGTCTGGGACAACGTCTTCGTCGGCCGCATGGCGTCGCATCCTTGGGGCGCAATGCGCTTCGTCGCGTCCTTCGTCGGCGGCGGCGTGATGGACCGCCATCCGGGGCTGCGGATGGGGGTTCTCGAATGCGGCTTTGGCTGGCTGCCCTTCTGGGCCAGGCGCATGGACGAGCAGGCCGTCTATGTCGGCGGCACGGCACCCCTTAAGCACGCGCCGAGCGAGTACCTGACCGGCGGCCGCTTCTTCTGCAGCATCGAGCGCCAGGAGGGCGAGGATATGTTCAATACGGTCACCGGCTATCTCGGCCACGGTGTCTTGATGTACGCCTCCGACTACCCGCACTCGGAATGCCAGTTCCCCAATTCGATCGACAACATCCTCGCCTGGTCGAGCCTCCAACCCGACATCCAGAAGAAGCTCCTGTGGGGCAACGCGAGCCGCTTCTTTAAGCAAACATAGCCCAAGCATAAACCCCTCTCCTCCGCCAGCGCAGGGCTGTCCGGGGAAGTCGAGGGGTGAATTGATTAGTCGCGGGTGCATGCCCCGCAAGACGGGGGTTTTCCGTCTACTTTCTGGTTTGCAAGACTCAGAAAGAGGACGAGGCATGCGCTTTACACCGAGCATCTTGGGTAAGCTGCTTGAACCCATCGAGCGCCGCCAGTTCGACAGGCTCGTCGCGCGTCATGCCGGCGATGCCTACGTCAAATCGTTTACCAGCTGGAACCATCTGATGGCGCTGGTCTACGCCCAGTTCTCCTCGGCCATCAGCCTGCGGGGCCTGGAAGCGGGCTGGAACGCCAACCGCCAGCATCATTACCACCTGGGCAGCGGCCCGCTGGTCCGCTCGACCCTGGCCGATGCCAACAAACGGCGACCGGTTACGGTCTTTGCCGAGACCTTCAGCCTGGTCGCAAACCAGCTCGATCGGCAGACGCGGCGCGACGGCACGGCCATGGTGAAGCTGATCGATGCGACGCCTATCCCGCTCGGCAAGCTGTGCGACGGGGCCAAATCAAACGGGCGCATCCGCGGCCTGAAGATGCATGTCGTTTTTGACCCGAAGGCCGACTGTCCGAGCATCCTCGACATCACCGATGCCAACGTCAACGACGCCCAGATCGGCCGCACGATCACCATCGAGCCGCGGGCAACCCCGGCCTGCGCCGGGGCAAGCTCTATGTCTTTGACAAGGGCTATTGCCATTATGGCTGGTGGACCGCGATCGCCGACCAGGGCGCGGTCTTCCTTACCCGACCCCAGACCAATATGCCTTCGAGGTCGTTGACGAGCGCCCCATCGCGCTGGCGCAAGGCGATGATTTCACTATGCTCCACGATACCGAGGTGCGCTTCGCCAGCACGGGCGATTCGACATTGCCGATGCGGCTGCGCCGCCTGCGGGTCCAGCGGGCCGACGGGAAAACCATCACCCTGCTGACCAATGACCTCGAGCGCGCCGCCCTCGACATCGCCGCCCTCTACAAGGGCCGATGGCAGATCGAGCTGCTGTTTCGCTGGATCAAACAGCATCTCCACATCCGCCGCTTTCTCGGCAACAACGACAACGCGATCCGCCTCCAGCTCTTTGCCGCGATGATCGCCTACGCGCTGCTGCGCATCGCCGCCCGCAGCCACTGTCTCAAGATCTCGATCCTCCGCTTCACCGATCTGGTCGCCCTGGGCCTCTTCGACCGCCGCCATATCGGCGCCATCGACAAACCCCCGCCCGTCAATCCAAGTCACCCAAAATGCCAAAACTCCCAAAACCAGCTGGGTTTCGGCTATGCCTGACTTTCCCCGGACAGCCCTGCCGCATGCGGGGGAGGGTGAGGGGGACGGCGATCAAGCGACCGGCCGCCCGCGCCGGTCCCGCGCCGGTCCTGTTTCTCCTGTTTTATCAGGTCGAGATCAGGCAACGCCAACTCCTACAATGACAATCCCGCACCCGCTCGGGTGTCGATGCCCGCATGGATATAGTACTATTATGGCAATTACATGATTGTCGGTACCGCAAGCAAGGCTGACTCGCTTTTGCTCCACTCCTACGCGATAATTCTGGCGGTGGGGGGCGGAGCAGGCGAAGCCGCGGGGCTTCCGTTCGGATAAGCACCGGGGCGGGCGGCTTCGCGGCCGAGGCGGACGACCTCGAACCCCTGCGCGGCGCCGTCGTCGATGCAGCCTGCGTCGGCACCGGGCTGTGGCTCAGCTATCTCTTTGCATTGTTCTACTTTACCGTTGCAGCGCGTGCGGGCACGCCGCAACCTGCTGCTGGAAGAGCCGGGGGCCGCGGTCGCGGAGGCTTTTCTCAAGCCTGATTGCCCCGGCGCGCGCGGGTTGTCGGACAATGACAAAGCGCTACTCCGCCGCCTCGCCGACCCGTCCCCAAAGTAGAACGGGCAGAGCGCGGCGCCGGAGGAAATAGAAAGCCATTCACCCTCCCACGCCGTTGGCGCGGGCTCCTCCCTCCCCCAATGCGGCGGAGAAGGGCTTATTCCCTGAACTGCGCCGACCTCCACCTGACAGCGGCGGGGACGCCATCGCTGGCGACCATTTCGCGGAATTTCTGACCGAATTCGGTTTTCGTTGCGTAGAGCGGGCCGACGATGTCGAGCCCGGCATAGATCGCAGTGCGGAAGCCGGCCGCGTCGGCCCCGCGATTGACGGCGCGCTTGGTCGCGTAGAGCGCTTCGGGTGAAATCAACGACAGCCGCTTGGCCCAGCGCAGGCTCGCCTCGCGCAATTGGGCGAGCGGCACGACACGGTTGACCATGCCGAGATCGAGTGCCGTCTTGGCGTCGATCGTATCGCCAAAATAAAGCAGCTCCCGCGCCTTCTTGTAGCCGATGATCATCGGCATGACGAGCGCCGGGCCGACGCTGGAAAAGCGCACCTCGGGCTCGCCGAAACTCGCATCCTCGGCGGCGATCGTCAGGTCGCATAGCATGACGAGCTCGCAGCCGCCGCCCATCACATGACCCTGCACCGCGGCGATGACAGGCTTTTTCATCGTCCACGGCATCATCTCGAACTCGAGCTGGGGGTGGAGGTGGCTGTGCGCCTTAGTCGGGTCGCTACGCCAGTCGTCCGTCCCCCGATCTTTTGCCGAGATGTCGTAGCCGGCGCAAAAGCTGCGCCCTTCCGCTCGCAGCAGAACCACGCTGGTCGCGGGATCGGCATCGGCCCGAGCGAAGGCTTCGGCCAGGTGCTGCTGAAGCTCCGCGCTGATGGCGTTGAGCTTTTCCGGTCGGTTCAAGGTGATGACGCCGACCTTGTCGTCCACCTCATACAAAACCAAGCGATCGACCATCGCTGCTCCTCCCGGTGACGTCAGTTCGAAATTAGCCCTAATGCTGCGATAGAGCTACTGGTCCGCAGGAAGCTCGGCTCTTTCGCGCCTGGCCGAGTACCGCCATCCTGCGAGCGCATAGCTGCGCTGTCCGCAAGCGCCGGCTTCGTTGCTTTACCCGGCCTTGTTCACCATGCACGATCCCCACGTGAACCGGTCTTTGCCGCAATCGCCCGCAGTTTGGGGAGCGCCATGAACAAAGACGTACGGCTATTCGCGACCACGGGATGGCTGATGTTGGCGTTGGCCGTGGCCAATCCGGCACTCGCGCAAAAACAAGGCGGCGTGCTGCGCGTCTACCATCGCGACAGCCCGGCGAGCATGTCGATCCACGAAGAAGGCAGCGTCAGCGTGATGCTGCCGATGATGGGAGTATTCAACAATCTCGTCCTCTTCGACCAGCACGTCCCGCAAAACAGTCTGCAGTCGATTGTTCCCGAATTGGCGACCGGCTGGGCGTGGAGCGAGGACGGCAAGGAGCTGATCTTCAAGCTGCGCGATGGCGTAAAATGGCACGACGGCCACCCGTTCACAGCTGCTGACGTCAAATGCACCTTCGACCTATTGACCAACAAGGCGAAGGAGAAGCTGCGCCTCAATTTTCGCGAAACCTGGTGGGTCAATGTGGCGGAGACCACGACCAATGGCGATCGCGAGGCCACCCTTCATCTCAAACGGCCACAGCCCGCCATTTTGGCACTGCTCGCCTCGGGCGACACGCCGATCTACCCCTGCCATGTCTCGCCGCGCGACATGCGCAGCCATCCGATCGGCACCGGCCCGTTCAAATTTGTCGAATACAAGCCCGGCCAGGATATTAAGCTCGCTCGCAACCCGGATTATTGGAAGCCGGGACTCCCCTATCTCGACGGCGTCGAATATACGATCATCCCCAACCGCTCGACGGCGATACTCGGCTTTATCGCCGGCAAGTTCGACATGACCTTCCCCTACGAGGTGACGATCCCGCTGCTGAAAGACATCGAGACGCAGTTGCCCAAGGCAACCTGCCAGGTCGGCATGGCCAGCGAATCAATCGGGGTGCTCGTCAACCGGGCAGTGCCGCCGTTCGACAACGCCGATGTGCGGCGGGCGATGGCGCTGACCCTTGATCGCAAATCCTTTATCGACATTCTCGGACAAGGAGAGGGCAAGATCGGCGGGGCATTGATGCCGCCGCCCGACGGCGTCTGGGGAATGCCGCCCGAAATGGTCCAGACATTGCCGGGGTACGGCGGGGACGCGCAGAAGAACCGCGAGGAAGCCCGCGCACTGATGCGCAAGGCGGGCTATGGGCCTGACAAGCGCATTGCGGTCAAGATCTCGACGCGCAACCTCGCCGTCTATCGCGATCCGGCCGCGATCCTGATCGACCAGCTCAAGGAAATCGGCATCGACGGCGAGCTCGAAACCGTCGAGACCGCGCAATGGGTGCCCAAGCTGATGCGCAAGGACTACAAGGCCGCTCTCAATGTCTTGGGGACCGCAGTCGACGATCCCGACGTCTATTTCTATCAGAATTACGTCTGCAGCTCGGCGCGCAACTACATGGGCTATTGCGACAAAGAGTTCGACAAGATGGTCGATCAGCAATCGATGGAAGCCGATCCGGCCAAGCGCAAGAAGCTCGTCTGGGATATCGACCACAAGCTGCAGGAGGATTTTGCGCGACCGGTCATCTACCACCTGCGCGCCGCCACCTGCTGGACGCCCGAGGTCAAAGGGCTGACCATGATGACCAACAGCCAATATAATGGCTGGCGCTTCGAAGACGTCTGGCTCGACAAGTGACGGCAGATCCCGCGCCGCCGCATGCAGTTGCCTCGCCCCGGGGAACGCGCCTCGCTGTTTCCGCTGTTTTACCGAGAAATTATCAGCGGCGAAGCGGTCCTTCGCCGCAGGAATCCTCGATTTGGGCGGTGCCGCGACCGCAGGAACAGCGGGAACCGGCGCTGTTCCTCGCTGTTCCGCGCTGTTCGATGAGAAAACAGCAAAGATCCTGCATGCACGGGCGAGGGCACAAAACCACCGTTGAGATTCGATAAAGTATAGCGGAAATAGCATTAATATGAAAATCTGTCAATCAGCAAATGTCCTCCGCCCAACGGGCTGTTGATCCGTTCCTCGGCCGAGATGACAACGGGTGCGGTTTCCTCGCATGATAGGGCGCAGGCCGCGGGCCGAGCCATTGCTAGGGAAGGGACCCATATGACCGAGACACTCGTTGAGTACGCCTGCAGCAACCAGGTCGCGACGCTGACCCTCAACCGGCCCGATCGGCTGAATGCCTTCAGCGACGATCTCGTGCGCCATCTGGCCGACGCGTTGCGGCGTTTCGACCTCGATCCGGAGGCGCAGGTGGCGATCATCTGCGGGCGCGGTCGCGCGTTTTCGAGCGGCGCCGATGTCCATCAGCGCCAATTGCGCAAGCGCGAGGAATTCGAAGTGCATGGCGGGCCGCAGGGCTGGGGCGCCAACTCGGCCGATCTGTTGACGCGGTCGGTCAATTGGAAGCCGGTGATCGCGGCACCGCACGGCTATGCGATGGGCCTGGCCCTCGGCATCGTGCTCGAATGCGATCTGATCGTCGCCGAGGCCGGTACCAAGTTCCAGGTGACCGAGACCTCGCGCGGCCTCGGCGGCGCCAAATACTGGGCGTTGCTGAATTTCCGCGGCGGTGCAGCCTTCGCCAACGAGGTGGCGCTGACCGGCCGCTTCTTCACCGCAGAGGAGGCGTTTGCGGCGGGGATCATCAACCGCGTGGTCCCCGAGGGGCAGCATCTCGAAGTCGCTCGCGACCTCGCCGCCGAGGTCGCCCAGAACCCGCCGCTCTCGGTGCGCGCAACGGTGCGCACCCGGCGCTGGTACATGGAGCAGCTCGAGCGCGAGGTCATCATGCAGACCGCGCCCTTAAAGCTCTACCTCAGCGAAGACTTCCACGAAGCCGCCCGCGCCTTCGCCGAAAAACGCAAGCCCGGCCCCTTCAAGGGCCGCTGAGCAAGCAGGGCGTTGATTGAATGAAGGCGGAATTCTCCCGCTCGTTTTCGTCATTCCCGCGTACATTGTCGTCATTCCCCGCGTACGCGGGAATCTAGGGGCCAGAGTGCCGCGGCCCCTGGACACCCGCTTTTGACGATAGCCCTGAGCGCGCGCGATAAAAGCGACGACCAAAACGCCAATTCCGCAATCCCGGGGGATCTCGTGCGACCTCGTCTTCATCAGCTACAGCCACAAGGATCGCGACTGGCTGGAGCGGCTGCTGGTCTTCGTGAAGCCCTTCGTCGGGGCGCACTTTCGGGTTTGGGCGGAATACTATGCCGATGCCGCGATCGGCGGTGTTGCCTTCGCCCGCAACGATCTGATCGTCGCCGCTTCGGAGGATGGACGGATCCTTATCCTCGAAATCCGTGAGCCCTGACCCCAACGGAGGATTTGCGATGATCACACCCGCCTATATCCGGACCATGGCCGCCTACAACGCCGAGATGAACCGTCGGCTCTACGGCGCCGCCGCTCGCCTCTCGGATGCCGAGCGACGGGAGCCGCGCGGGGCGTTCTGGGGCTCGATCCACGGCACCTTGACCCACATCCTGTGGGGCGACCGGCAATGGATGTCACGGTTCGACAATTGGCCGCGGCCGACCACCCCGATCAAGCAGAGCGCCGGCATGATCGAGGATTTTGCCGCACTCGGCGCCGAGCGCGAGAAGGCCGATGGTGACATCTCACGCTGGGCCGCCAAGGTCGATGACGGCTGGCTCGGAGAGGATCTCGTCTGGTTCAGCGGCGCTGCCGGCCGCGAGATGCGGATGCCGAAGGGCCTGCTGGTGACCCATTTCTTCAATCACCAGACCCATCACCGTGGGCAGGCGCATGCGTTGCTGACCACCGCCGGCCAAGAAACCGGCGATACCGATCTGTTCCTGCTGATCCCGACTATCGTCGACTAGCGGCGGACATAGATCCCGGCTTCCGAGCTTCAGCACATTATCTCCCGAGACGATCCCAGTCGAACTTGGTCGCCTCACTGAGCCGTCCTTTGGAGCCTATAGACTGATGCCAATCCGTGGGCGGCAGCTCCGCTCTGGCTTTGGCATGCATAAATGGCTAAACTCAACCATTCCTTGTGGAATGGTTAAATCGATGGTTGCGCGGGTTCGGACGGTGGCATTCCACGGTGTTGAGGTCATCGAGGTCGAGACCCAGGTGACGATCGCCTCCGGATTGCCGGCATTCACCGTGGTCGGACTGCCGGACAAGGCGGTTGCCGAATCTCGCGAAAGGGTACGGGCGGCCCTCGGCGCCCTCGGCCTAGCTCTGCCGCCGAGACGGATTACGGTCAATCTCGCCCCGGCCGACGTCGTCAAAGAAGGCAGCCATTTCGATCTGCCGATCGCGTTGGCCCTGTTGGCGGCGATGGATGTTCTGCCGGCGGACGAGCTCGGACTGTACACGGTGCTCGGAGAGCTGTCGCTCGACGGCTCGCTGACCAGCGTCGCCGGCGTGTTGCTTGCGGCGCTGGCGGCGGCAAGCCGAGGTCGCGGCGTCATCTGTCCTGCCGGTTGCGGCGGCGAAGCGGCCTGGGCGGGTGAGATCGAGGTGATTGCCGCGCCGAGCCTGCTGTCCATCGTCAACCATTTCAAGGGCACTCAGCTGCTGCCCCCGCTCCGAGCCGAGCCTTGCCGCCACGGCCCCGGCGGGCTCCGACCTGCAGGATGTCAAAGGCCAGGAGAGCGCCAAACGCGCGCTCGAAATCGCCGCGGCAGGCGGACACAATTTGCTGATAGTCGGTCCTCCGGGATCGGGGAAGTCGATGCTTGCGGCGCGGCTCCCCGGCATATTACCGCCGCTGGAGCCGGCCGAAGCACTCGAGCTCGGCATGATCCGGTCGGTTGCTGGGGGGTTGCGCGGCGGTGGACTGTCGCGCGAGCGGCCCTTCCGTGATCCGCATCACTCCGCCTCGTTGCCCGCGCTGGTTGGCGGTGGGACGCACGCCCGGCCGGGCGAGATTTCGCTGGCGCATCAGGGCGTGCTATTTCTCGACGAGCTGCCGGAGTTCAGCCGCGCGGCACTCGAGGCGCTGCGCCAGCCGCTCGAAACCGGTCGGATCACGATAGCCCGAGCCCAAGGACACGTCACCTATCCCGCCCGGTTCCAGCTGATTGCCGCCATGAACCCGTGCCGTTGCGGCGATCTGGCTGCGTCGCCTTGCGCCCGCGCGCCGCGTTGTGCCCAGGATTACCAGGCGCGGTTGTCAGGTCCGCTGCTCGATCGCATCGATCTGCACATCGAGGTCTCCGCGGTGCCGCCCGAAGATCTCGCCCGGCCGCCGCCCGGCGAGAGCACCGCAACGATCGCTCACCGCGTCGCCGCCGCCCGTGCCCGCCAGGGCGGGCGCTATGCCTCGCTTCCCGCCGAGCGGCGCGTTCGGACCAATGCCGAGGCCGATGGTGCATTGCTCGAGGAAACCGCGACACCCGAGCCAGCCGGCCGCGCCTTGCTTCTCCGCGCGGCCGAACGACTGCGCCTCTCGGCTCGCGGCTATCACCGGGTCCTGCGGGTCGCGCGCACCCTCGCCGATCTCGAAGGCTCGTCCACGGTCGCTCGCCGCCACGTGGCAGAGGCGCTGAGCTACCGTCGGCAGGCAATCCTGCCCGAAAATGCGCGGTAAGCGCGATTACCGGCCCTATGCTCTTTTTACATGCCGCCTTTGCGACTCCGTGGGGAACCCGGACTGTTACCGAACGTTACTCTCATTAATAGCAAAGACACAGAGCGCCATGATCCCTGCGATCCATCCCTTGATTCTGCCTTATGCCGTCCTGGGCACGGCTTCACTTCTGCCTTCGGTAGAGGATCAAATCCTCGATTTTCTGGACGGCAGGACGCATGGGGAGAGCCTTCTTCATGCGCTTTACGACCATGTCCTCGACGAACCCATCCCCGATCGAATGCGCGGCCTCTTGAAGTAAGCAAGCCGAAATTTGCCCGGCCTGGGCCGGCACCGATGGCCGGGGTGCTGGGGAAACCGAATTCCAACCTAGGGCTGATCGGGGACGAGCGGCGGGGCGCCGCCGCCGACTTCATCCCAGATCCTGATCCTGTGTGTCGGCTCGCGGATAAAGGTGAGGCTGACGACGACCCCGATCGCGGCGATCGCCATCGGATATAGCAGCCCGCTCAGGGCGATGCCGGTAATCGCGGCGATCGAGGCTCCCGCTGCCGGGACCAGCCCGCCAAAGACGCCGTTGCCGACGTGATAGGGCAGCGACATCGAAGTGTAACGGATGCGTGCCGGAAACAGCTCGACCAGGAACGCAGCGATTGGGCCGTACACCATCGTTACCACGATCACCATGTAAAAAACCAGGATCGTCAACACGACCGGGTTTTCCTTGAAGGTACCGAGCCAGGTGAATACTGGCCAAAAGGTGATCACCGCCAGCGCAAATCCCGAGGTCATGATGTTGCGCCGGCCGATCCTGTCGGAGAGCGCACCGAACGCGACAAAGAACGGAGCGCCCGCGGTCAGCGCGATCATCATTATGATGTACACTGTGACGTAATTGACCTGCAGAACCGTGGTCAAATAGAACAGCGCATAGAACTGGCCCGTGTACCAGACCACACCCTCGGGCGCGGTGGCGCCGAACAATGCAATCAGCATCAGACCCCAATTTCTGCCGCCGCTCAGGAAGCTGTCGGCGGCCGGGTTGGTCGATGCCTTGCCCTGCTCTTTGAGACGGGCATATAGCGGGGATTCCTCGAGCTTGAGCCGGATATAACCGGACAACACGACGAGGATTGCCGACAACAGGAACGGAACGCGCCAGGCCCAGTCGCTGAATGCTTGGTCGCCGAACGCAAGCCGACAGAGCAGAATGACCAGAAGGGCAAGAACGATCCCCATCGTCGCCGTGGTCTGGATCCAACTCGTGTAGAAGCCGCGTTTGCCGTCGGGCGCGTGCTCGGCGATGTACGTCGCTGCCCCACCGTATTCGCCACCCAGTGCGAGACCTTGCAGGACGCGCATCGTCACCAGCAGAATGGGTGCGAGTGCCCCGATCACGTCATAACCCGGCAACAGGCCGACGACGAAGGTCGCTGCCCCCATCAGACCCAAGGTCAACATAAAGGTGAACTTGCGACCGATAAGATCGCCTAGATGGCCGAAGACGATTGCGCCGAACGGTCGAACGAGAAAACCCGTCCAGAAAACGAAGAGGCTTGCGATGAAGGCGACCGACGGGTTCAGCTCCGGCGAGAAGAAATGCTTGCTGAAAAAAAACGCGAGAACGCCATAGAGATAGAAATCGTACCACTCGATCAGGGTGCCGACCGAGGAAGCAGTGATGATCCACGGTAAGCTCAGGGCGCCTTGAGCTCCGCCTCTACCGAAAGTTTGTGCGGATACCGTCATAACCGGCCTCCCTGAAGTTTACTCCCGCGGCCTGATTACACGCAATCGACCGTAAGTTTCAAGCGCGCTCGGCCGTCCTAATCAGCGATAACGGCGGGGATGAGGGCGGCCTCCGTCTCCAACCAAGGATTGAACGCGCGATCGCCTACGTCTCACCTGCAGCAAATCTGCAACGGATCCACGCCGGTAAGTTGAACAGGCGGATTTTCCATCGATCGACATTCACGCGATAAACCCGCATCGCGCAGCCGTGGCCGACATCGACGGATGGGTATCTCCGGCCAGGGTAAGTGTAAGCCAGGATTGCGGCAAAACACGGGCTCGCGAGATACGTTAACCGGCTTCGGGCGGGGCGGTTCAGCGTCGCGGCAGCATTTCCCCCAAGTCGCGGCCGCCGAACAGGTGCACGTGAAAATGCGGCACCTCCTGATGGGCGGCAGGCCCGGTGTTGGAAAGGATACGGTAGCCGGCTTCCACTACCCCTTGCTCGCGGGCCACCTGTCCGAGGGCACGGACCAGGGCGGCCTGCTCGGCGGCCGAAGCCTTTTCGGAGAAATCGTCGAGTGAGACGTACTCTCCCTTGGGGATCACCAGGACGTGCGTCGGGCTCTGCGGGCTGACGTCGTGGAAGGCGAGGACGTGCTCATCCTCGTAGACCTTCTTGCAGGGGATTTCGCCGCGCAGGATGCGGGCAAAGACGTTGCTGCGGTCGTAGGCCATCCATTACGCCTCCGTTCAAAGTTTGGTCCGAGCGCGCTTTTCCGCGACTCCGGAGGTGTTCTCGCGGCGGGTCAGCTCGGTGGCGACATCCGCTGGAGAAACCCCGGCGGCGGCCCACAGCACCAGCAGGTGATAGAGCAGATCGGCGCTCTCTCCGACGAGTGCGGCCGAATTGTCACCGACACCCTCGATGACCGTCTCGACCGCTTCCTCGCCGAGTTTCTGCGCGATCTTCGCCCGGCCGCGAGCAAAGAGCCGCGCGGTATAGGAACTCTCCGGATCGGCGTCGCGACGCGACTGGATCACTTCCCAGAGGCGGTCGAGGGTAGGGCCAAGCTCGGCAGCCATCTCAGCACCGCACCGGGATGCCGCAAGCGGCGAGCCGTGCCTTGGCTTCGCCGATGCTATAGGTTCCGAAATGGAAAATCGACGCCGCCAGCACGGCGGTGGCGTGCCCGTCGCGAATTCCCTCGACCAAGTGATCGAGTGTGCCGACGCCGCCGGAGGCGATCACCGGCACGCGCACCGCATCGGCGATGGCGCGCGTCAGCGCGATGTCGAAGCCCGCTTTAGTCCCGTCGCGATCCATCGAGGTCAAGAGAATTTCACCGGCGCCGTAATCGGCGAGTCGGCAGGCCCAGGCGATGGCATCGATGCCGGTCGGCCGACGGCCGCCATGGGTGAATACCTCCCAGCGTCCATCGCCTGCCCGCTTGGCGTCGATTGCGGCGACAATGCACTGGCTGCCGAATTTCTCGGCCGCTTCCCGCACGAATTCGGGACGTGCGACGGCGGCAGTATTGATCGACACCTTGTCGGCCCCGGCGAGCAACAGACGGCGGATATCCTCTACTGACCGCACCCCGCCGCCGACGGTCAGCGGCATGAAGCACTCCTCGGCGGTGCGGCGGACCACGTCGCAAAGCGTGTCACGGGCTTCCGCGCTGGCGGTGATGTCGAGAAAGCACAGCTCGTCGGCGCCCTCTCGATCGTAGAACCGCGCCTGCGCGACGGGATCTCCGGCATCGACGAGATCGACGAAATTGACGCCCTTGACCACCCGGCCGTCCTTGACATCGAGGCAAGGGATGACCCGCATCTTCAGCACGGCCGCCCCTCCGCGAGTAAGCGCAAGGCCGCGGCGGGGTCGATCCGCCCGTCGTAAAGGGCGCGCCCGCAAATGACCCCGGCGATGCCGTCGGCCTCGCGCGCCTTGAGCGCAGCGATGTCGTCAAGCGAGGCGACCCCGCCCGAAGCAATAACCGGGAGCCTGATCTGACGTGCCACATTGGCAACCGCTGGCGCGTCAATACCGGACAGCACGCCGTCGCGGGCGATGTCGGTGTAGACGATGGCCGCCACTCCGCAATCTGCGAAGCGGCGACCGAGCTCGACTACCCCGAACTCGGTTGTCTCGACCCAGCCTTCGATGGCTACGAGCCCATCGCGTGCATCGATGCCGACGACGATCCTGCCCGGGTGATCGGCAGCGGCATCCTGGACCAGCCCGGGGTCACGCAGCGCAGCCGTCCCCAGCACGACACGGTCGATGCCGAGCGCCAGCCAGTGCTCGATTGCCGCGCGGTTGCGGATCCCGCCGCCGAGCTGGATTGGGAGATCCACAGCGGCGCGGATTGCCTCCGCGGCGGCGCCGTTGCGGGACTGGCCGGCGACTGCACCGTCGAGGTCGACGATGTGGAGCCAGGTAAAGCCGGCGGCGGCGAACTGGCGGGCTTGCGCGGCGGGATCCCGGTTGAAGACGGTGGCGCTCGCCATCTCGCCACGGACGAGGCGCACGCACGCGCCATCCTTGAGATCTATCGCCGGAAACAGGATCACGGCCGCGACGGCTCGTCTTCGAGGAGCTTGTAGTAGTAATGGCCCGGAACGATCCGCCCTTCGACCCGAGCGTAGACCGGATGGGTGCCCCAGCGTATATAGCCTAGTCCCTCATAGAGGCGGATCGCCGCGCGCTGTGTGTCCCGCAGGTCGAGATTGAGAACGGCGAGACCGATTTCCTTGGCCAGACGCTCGATCTCGATGACGATCCGGCGGCCGAGGCCGCAGCCTCGCGCCCAGGGTGCAACGAAAGCGCTGGTCAAGATTCCGGCGAAGGCCTGCGCCTCGTTGTTGCGAGGTGCCCGGCTGAGCTGCGCCGAGCCGGCGATCACACCTTCAACGCGACCGGCGATCAGCCGGCGCTCGGGAACCAGCAAAACACCCTTCCAGTAGTTCTCGAGGACTTGCCGCGGCGGCGGCGTGAGCCAGCCGAACCCGCCCCCTTCGGAGATCGCACTCTCGGTTGCTTCACAAAGATCGTCGAGATCGGTGCCGGCGTAGCGGGTGACCCGTTCGACCGAGATTACCGCCCCGGAAATTCGTCCATCGGTCATGGACGCCACCGCAGAAAGTTGCCGATCAGCCGCAACCCGACTTCTTGGCTCTTTTCGGGATGAAACTGGGTCCCCGCGAGGTTGTCTCGCCCGATGATTGCCGCCAACGGGCCACCATAATCGGTTACGGCGACCAGGTCGGCAGGGTCAGCCAAACGGAAATGGTAGCTGTGGACAAAATAGGCATGAGCACCCGCCGCGAGCCCAGCGAGCAGCGGATGGGCCGCTCGCGCGTCGAACTCATTCCATCCCATATGCGGGATTTTGAGCGCGCGATCAGGGGGCTCGATCGGTACAACCTCTCCACTAATCCAGCCGAGCCCGTCGACAGCCTCGAACTCGCGACCGCGATCCGCCATCAGCTGCATACCGACGCAGATCCCGAGAAACGGGCGAGCGCGCGCAATCACTGCCTCGCGTAACGCTGGTTCGAGACCGGCAACGGCGACGAGACCACGGCGGCAGTCGGCGAAGGCGCCGACGCCAGGCAGGACGACCCGATCCGCGTCGGCCACTGCTTCCGCTTCGTTGGTCACCTCGATCTGCGCCGAGATTCCAGTCTCGCTCGCAGCGCGTTCGAAGGCTTTCGCCGCCGAGCGCAGATTGCCCGAGCCGTAGTCGATAATCGCGACCCTCACGGCAGACTGCCGCCGAGAACGCCCTTGGTGGATGGGATCGCACCGGCCCGTCGCGGATCGATCTCGACCGCTTGTCTGAGGGCTCGGGCGAGACCCTTGAAGCAGGATTCGACAATGTGGTGATTATTCTCGCCGTAGAGATTCTCGACATGCAGGGTCACGCCCGCAGACTGAGCGAAAGCCTGGAACCATTCCTTGAACAGCTCGGTGTCCATATCACCAAGCTTCGGCCGGGTGAACACCACCTTCCAGACGAGGTAGGGGCGGTTTGAGGCGTCGAGGCTGACCCGGGTCAGGGTCTCGTCCATTGGTATTACCGCATGCCCATAGCGCGCGATACCCGCGCGATCGCCGAGGGCGCGGGAAACTGCCTCACCAACGACATAGCCGGTGTCCTCGGTGGTGTGGTGAAAGTCGATATGCAGGTCACCCACCCCATGCAGGGAGACATCGATCAGGCTGTGCTTGGCAAGCTGTTCCAGCATGTGGTCGAGAAACCCGATGCCGGTCGACACCTCGGCGACCCCGCTGCCGTCGAGGTCCACCCGACCGGTTATCTGGGTTTCCTTGGTGTTGCGTTCGACCGTCGCCACCCGCACAGTGTCCTCCTCGAATGCCGCGCCTGCGGCGGCGTCCCTTTTATCAACTTCGCCGGTTGGTTGCCACTGTTGGTGCTGAGGCGCACATTGCTCTCGGCTTGCCGCTCTGACCTCTCTCACTTACATCTCAAGCTCATTGGTGCTTTCGAAGCGAAGCATGGATCATTCCGCTAAAACCGACTGGCACGGCACGACGATCCTCTGCCTGCGCAAGGCAGGTCAGGTGGTCGTCGCCGGCGATGGTCAGGTCTCGATGGGTCAAACGGTCGTCAAGTCGAACGCACGCAAGCTTCGGCGGCTCGGCAACGGTTCGGTGATCGCGGGGTTTGCCGGCGCCACTGCTGACGCGATCGCACTGTTCGAGCGCCTCGAAGGAAAGCTCGAACAATATTCCGGGCAGTTATCCCGTGCCTGCGTGGAGCTCACAAAGGACTGGCGCACCGATCGCTACCTGCGCCGGTTAGAAGCGATGATGGCGGTCGCCGACAAGAATGTATCGTTGATCCTGTCGGGGACCGGAGACGTGCTCGAGCCCGACGACGGGATCATCGGCCTCGGCTCGGGCGGCGGCTATGCACTTGCGGCGGCGCGGGCGTTGATCGACATCGACGGCATCGACGCCGCGGAGGTGGCGCGCCGCGCGATGGCGATCGCCGCCGGGATTTGCATCTACACCAACGACAAGATTACCCTTGAGAAGCTAGAGTTTTGACATCGGTATGACCTCATTCAGCCCGCGCGAGATCGTCTCAGAGCTCGATCGCTTTATCGTCGGCCAGCACGACGCCAAGCGTGCCGTCGCGATCGCGCTCAGAAACCGCTGGCGTCGCCAGCAGTTGTCGCCCGAGTTGCGCGAAGAGGTGCTGCCGAAGAACATCCTGATGATCGGACCGACAGGATGCGGCAAGACCGAGATTTCACGCCGCCTCGCGCGCTTGGCGCAGGCGCCCTTTGTCAAAGTCGAAGCCACAAAGTTCACCGAGGTCGGCTATGTCGGCCGCGACGTCGAGCAGATCGTCCGCGATCTGGTCGAAATCGCCATCGGAATGACCCGCGAGCGGTTGCGCAAGGAGGTCGAATCGAAGGCCGAGCTCGCCGCCGAGGAGCGCGTTCTCGACGCGCTGGTCGGCTCAAGCGCCAGCGCCGACACCCGCCAGAAGTTCCGCAAAAGACTGCGCGAGGGTGAGCTCAACGAACGCGAGATCGAAGTCGCCGTGCAGGAGAGCGCGGCGGCCAACCTGCCGACTTTCGAGATCCCCGGTATGCCCGGCGCGCAGATGGGAATGCTCAACCTCGGCGATATCTTCGGCAAGGCCTTTGGCACGCGCTCGAAGCCGAAGAAAATGACCGTCGCCGAGAGTCACCGGGTGCTGGTCGCCGAAGAGAGCGACAAGCTGCTGGATCAGGAGATGGTGGTGCGCGAAGCGATCACCGCGGTCGAGCAAAACGGCATCGTCTTTATCGACGAAATCGACAAGATCTGCGGGCGCGGCGAGCGGCTCGGCGGCGGCGGGCCCGACGTCAGCCGGGAAGGGGTGCAGCGCGACCTGTTGCCGCTGATCGAAGGCACCACGGTCGCGACCAAGCATGGTGCGGTCAAGACCGACCACGTTCTTTTCATCGCCTCAGGCGCCTTCCACCAGGCCAAGCCCTCTGATCTTTTGCCCGAGTTGCAAGGGCGACTGCCGATCCGGGTCGAACTGAAGGCGCTCGACCGCGACGACTTCCGACGCATCCTGACGGAGCCCGAGGCGAGCCTGATCAAGCAATATAAGGCACTGCTCGCGACCGAGGGGGTCACCCTCGACTTCGATGAAGCCTCGATCGACGAACTCGCCCTCCTCGCCGAAGAGATCAACACCGCGATCGAGAATATCGGAGCGCGGCGGCTCCACACAATCCTCGAACGGCTTTTGGAGGAGATCAGCTTTACCGCTTCCGATCGTCCCGCGGGGACGCTGATCGAGATCGATCGAGGCTACGTCCGCGACAAGGTCGGGGCGCTGGCGCAGAACGCCGACCTGTCGCGCTTTATCCTGTAAACGCCTCATCCGGGCTGCAGGCACTTCCGCGACGCCTCTTGACGGCGACAAGACGACTGGTCATATCAGTGCGATGGCGAGATCGAATGTGCGCGAGAGGCTCCTCGACGCGGGTGTCGAGATCTTCCACCGTTGCGGCTTCAACGGCTGCGGGGTGCAGGAAATCACCGAGGCTGCGGGCGTCCCCAAGGGTTCGTTCTACAATCACTTCGCGAGCAAGGAGGCGCTCGGCGCGGCGGTGCTCGACTGCTACTGGCAGCAACGTGCCGGTGCCGCCCTGCGCATTCTCGAAGACAGCGAGGTTCGGCCGCGCGAGCGGCTGCGCCGCCACTTCGCCGCGATGGCCGCTGCTATGGCAAAGCGCGGCTACACCGGGGGCTGCCTGATCGGCAATCTCGGAGCCGAGCTGTCTGACCACAGCAAGCTCATCTGCGAGCGTCTCGCCGCAGTCTTCGCCGGGTGGACCGGCGCAGTCGGAACCTGCATCCGGCAGGCACAACAGGAGGGCGGCATTCGCACCGATTGTGATGCCGGTGTGCTCGCCGCGTTCCTGATCAACGCCTGGGAAGGAGCGGTGTTGCGGGCCAAGGTCGAGAAGAACGCCGCACCGTTCGAGGAATTCAACGAAATCGTGTTCGAGAAGCTGCTTGCTGACCCTTCAACCTCCAGAGGAACGAACGATGAGCCTCTCCAGTGACGTGATCGAGGGCCTTCCGCGCGTCGAGGGTATCCTCAATTATCTCGCGCCGATGGGCGAGAAGCCGATGAACCTCACTTACGACCCGCCGCCGGGTGTCGCGCGCTCGACCGGCGTCCCGGAACCGCATCGCATGACGATCTACGATGCTCGTCCCGTGGCAGCGCGTTTGTCGCTCGATGGTGAAGGCCTGGCCCTGGTCGAGCATCGCAGCGCGGTGACGGACTTCTATGACGAGGACGAGCTCCGCCGCGTTTATTATCCCGAAGCCGAGCGTTTGGTCGCCGAAGCTACAGGAGCCAACCGGGTGATGGTGTTCGACCACACGATCCGCCGTCGCGTCTCGGGCGGCGTCGACCGGGCGCCGGGGACGCCGCGCCAGCCGGTCACCAGTGTTCACAACGACTACACGGTCAAATCCGGCCCGCAACGGGTGCGTGATCTGATGGGCGAGGAGGCCGAAAAGCTGCTCCGCCATCGCTTCGAGATCGTCAATGTGTGGCGTCCGATCCGCGGACCGCTGCGCGATGCTCCGCTCGCCGTGTGCGATGCTACCAGTGTCGCCTTCACGGATTTCGTGCCTTCTGATCTGGTCTATCGCGATCGAACCGGCGAGACCTATCGAGTCCGATACAACCCGGCGCACCGTTGGTTCTATGTGCCCGAGATGCGCCCCGACGAGGTGATCTTGATCAAGTGCTATGATTTTGCAGAAGACGGCAGAGCACGGTTTACCGCGCACTCGGCGTTTGAAGACCCGACCGCTTCGGCCGATGTGCTACCGCGCGAGAGTATCGAGCTAAGAACCTTGGTTTTCCACGCGATCTGAGCCCGAACATCCTTCACGCGCCGCCCCCGGACTATGTTCCGGTGGCGGCACCCCTGCCGCATCTGCGATGCGCCATCCGGTGGCGAGGGGAATGCCGCGGGTCAGTCGCGGCGGTAGGGGTAGCAGCGGCCGCGCTCGAGGGCGAGCCCGAAGTGCTGGCCGAGCGCCTTGATTGCATCGGCGTGGTCGACATACGGGTCGGCATTCGCCAGGCCGACGATGATCGGCCGGAAGCTCCGGTCATCCTGTCCGCCAGGCGGGAGCATGGCGGTCACCAGCGCATTGCCCTCGTCGTCGCGCAACGTCAGAAACAGCGGCATTTCGCGCTGAATATGCGCCTTGAGGCCAATCTCCCGCTCAAAATTAACTTTGGATAACGGTTGAAAGGTCTGGGTCGCCTTCTCCTGTTCCTTGCGAAAGAACTTTTCGACGGCGTGGCGCATTACGTCTGATTCACTAGCAGCCTCGGCTTCGGTCTCGATCCGGAACCAGGTATTCCTGCCTGGGGCATCGCAAACGTATTTCATGCATCCTCCAACATTCCATACGATGAGCGGGGTCGCGAACCGTCAAGGGCATCATTAGCGGAGGACAATGTGCCGGCAAGGCCAAGTCCGCGTCCGTATCGCCTATTATAGCATCAATTTTGCTCGTGCGTCGCTCAACGGTGAGATTTTTTGCCGAGCGTCATTCAAGACGCGCCTCCTCGGGTCGACGCATGTGCGCCGCGTCGTCTGCCGGATGGGGAGCGGCGGTCCAATCGCGCCACAGCGAGATCAGCGCGGCCATGACAGCGGGGCCGATGAACAGTCCCAATACCCCAAAGGTTTCCAGTCCGCCGAGGATGCCGAGCAGCACCCATAGAAACGGCAGGCGAATAGCCCCGCCGATCAGAACAGGCCGGATGAAGTGATCTGCCACGAAGACGACCACGAGCCCGGTGCCGAGGATGGCGATGCCGGCGGCTGTACTGCCCGCCGCTGCCAGATACAAAGCCGCCGCTCCAAATGCGATAGGCGCGCCGAACGGAATCACCGCAAGTATTCCGGTCAAGACCGCCATCGACACCGCATGCGGCAGCCCGGCCAAGATATAGGCGATCCCCAACACGATACCCTCACCCAGCCCGACCAGCACCAAGCCGTTTACGGTTCCGAGCACCGCTTGAACCACGTGTCGCCCGACGCGCTCTCCCTGAGCGCCGAGCACGCGATCGCTCAGCCCGATGAGGCGATGGGTGAGGGCGTTACCGTCGCGAAGCAGAAAAAACAAGGTCAGCATGGTGAACCCGAAGAGGATCAGCCGATGGATGATTTGGCCGCCCACCTCCCGCGCCGATTCGGCGGGAACTCGTGCGTAGATTCTCCCTAGCAGCTGCTCAGCGGCCTTGGGGTCGCTCAAATTGGTGCGCCACCATTCCTCGAGCGGATAGCCAATGCCGGGAAGCTCCGATATCCACCCCGGCACCGGGATTCCCGTGCGCTGTGCATCGACGAGATATTGAACTAGGACGTGTGTTTCGCGCGCTACCTCGACCGCGGCGTAGACGAAGGGGACAATGAAGACCAGCCCGACCACGAGCGTGAATACGAGCGGTGCGAAAATCCGCTGGCCGCGTCCGCCCAGCGCTCGAACAAGACGCCGATGCACTGGCCACAGGGCAATCGCCAAGACCGCGGCCCAGCCGAGCGCGGCGAGGTAGCGGTGCAAGATCCACAGCCCAAGCGAGACAAGCGCTGTCGCCAATATAAGCCGCGCGATGCGCTGCAAGGCGCGCTCGGGTTCGATCTCTCCGTGAGGCGCGGGGGAATTCGTGATCCATTGAGCTTCGTCCCGTCGGCGGTCCGGCGCTCCCGATCGGCCAGGTCGGGACCCTCAATCTTGTACGCAGATTCCGATGAAGGTAGGCTGCGCTTCTTCAACGTGACGTCAAATGAGGGGTGGGTCGTGGGGTACACTCTCGAACAGTTTTCCGCTGCGTGTCACCGCGTATTGTCGGATGATCCCGGGGTCGAAGGCCGCAAGAAAGTCTGTGCGCTCGTCGAGGACGTCCTGAAGGACGAGGCGTTCGTCGCCGCTCATCTCGGTGACGAGGTACCCGAGCGGAAGGTCCTCTATGAGGATCCGGAACTCGGTTTTTGCATTCTCGGGCATGTCAATCACGGCGCCAGAGAGAGCAAGCCGCACGATCACGGTCCGAGTTGGGCGATTTACGGCCAGGCGCGGGGCGAGACTGTGATGAGCGAGTGGGCGTTGGTCGAGCCCGCCGCCGAAGACAAGCCCGGCAAGGTACGACTGGTCAGAAAATATTCCCTGACCCCTGGGGTGGCGCACGTCTATAACGAAGGCGACCTCCATTCGCCGAGTCGCACCGGCTCAACCCGGTTGATCCGCATCGAAGGCAGAAATCTCGAAAAGATCCATCGCCTAGCCTATGAAGCGGTCTAAACATCGAAGCTACTTTCGCAGAATTAGGGCGCCGTCGGCGCCCTAATTCGTGTTAGCTGAGGCTTACCGCACCGACATCGGGGGTGGACCTCCTTCGACGATCTCCACCCGTCGGTTTTGTGGCTCGCGCACGCCGTCCTGGCATTGGTACGCGAAGGTCGTTCTGACCGCGCCCGGTGACAACTATGTCACTCGGCGGCACGCCGTCCCGTGCTAGGACCGCAGCCACGGCGCGGGCACGCCGCACCGACAGGCCTCTCGTTGTCGCGATGGGAGCCCGAAGCGTCGGTGTAACCGGTGACCTGGACCGTCACTGGTGCTCCTGCCTTAAACGCACGGGCTGCCACCTGGATGACATCGCTCCCGTTAGGGGTGACGGCAGCGCTATTCCAGTCAAAAAAACCAGGTAGGTGGGGGATGGCGACGGGGCCGGCGGCGGTGGCGGGGGTGCTGTGGCGACCGGTGGCGGCGGCGGTGTGACGCGTAAGCGGGTTTAGCCCCCGGCTGCACCTTCTGTGTTCACATAGATCGAATAGATCGAACGACTGGCGGCCATCATCAACCGATTGCGTTTGCGGCCGCCGAAACAAAGATTGGCGCAGCGCTCGGGAAGCCCGATCCGACCGATCATCGTCGCGTCCGGCGCGAAGACGACGACGCCATTCTCCGCGCTGGTCATCCCCCATCCGCACCAGAGATTGCCGTGCACATCGCAACGGAACCCGTCCGGCGTGCCTTCCCCGGCGTTGACGAAGACCCGGCCGTTGGCAAGTTTGGTGCCGTCCTCGATCACGTCGAAAACCCGGATGAGCCGGGGCCGAGCTCGTGACTCAACGACGTATAATTTCGCTTCGTCGGGGGAGAAGCACAGCCCGTTGGGTCCGTTGATGTCGCCGGCGACGACGGTTGCGGCACCGGTCCTGCCATCGACCCGATAGACGTTGGTCGGCAATTCGGGACTTGCTCTTTCGCCCTCGTAGTTCCCGAGAATCCCGAAGGGCGGGTCGGTAAACCAAATCGAATCGTCCGACTTGACGACAACGTCGTTCGGCGAATTGAGCCGCTTGGCGTCGAACCGATCGAGCATGACAGTAATCGACCCGTCATATCCGGTCCGCGTAACCCGCCTCCCCTCGTGCTCGCAGGTGACGAGTCGTCCCTGGCGGTCGCGGGTATTGCCGTTGGCATGATTGGAAGGCTTGCGAAAAATGCTGACCGCACCGGTTTCTTCCTCCCATTTCATGATGCGGTTGTCGGGAATGTCGCTCCACAGCAGATAGCGGCCGTCGCCGAACCACACCGGCCCCTCGGCCCAGCGGAAGCCTGTTGCCAAACGCTCCAGCGCCGCGTTGAACGGCGGCTTGATTTCATCGAAGCGCGGGTCGAGCGTAATGATGGCGGGATCGGGGTAGCATTGCGCCGGCTCCCATCGGCTGAATCCCTCTTTCGGCATGCTCCCTCGTGGCAGTAACTGATCCTCTAAAAAGCCGAGCCGGATCGGGCGCTGTCCCGATCCGGCTCCGCTCGCCCGGAATCTAGCTTTCCGGCAGCTGTCCTCAGATGGCCTTCTCTTCGCGCAGAGCGGCAATCTCATCCTTGCTCAGCCCCAGGAGGCTGCCATAGACGTCTTCCGTATCCGCGCCGAGCAACGGCGCTGCTGTGATCGGCACTTTCGAGCCGCTCATCTTGACCGGCCAGCCCGGCATCTTGAAGTCGCCGCGCACCGGGTGCTTGACGGTGACGAAGATCTCGCGCCGATTGAGGTCCGGGTCGTTCGACAGCTCCATCGTGTCCATCACCGCGCCGGCGGGAATGCCCTGCTCGCCGAGCCGCCGCATAACCTCGAGTTTGTCGTGCTGAATGGTCCATTCAGAAAGCATTTCGTCGACCACATGGCGGTTCTTGAACCGCTCCTCCGGGCTGTCGAAACGCGGATCGCCGGTCAGATCCTCGCGCCCCATCATCTTTAAGATGCGTTCCCAATGCGCTTGGTTGGCACGCGACGTATAGATATAGCAATAGTCGTTTGGCCCGCCGCCCTTGCACGGATAGGTCTCGCTTGGCGAATTGGTGCCCATGATGCTCTGATTGCCCATGCGCGGAGCAGCATGGCCCCACAGATACTGGGCAGCATAAGAAATGCGGCTGTAATTGATGACGCAGTCCTGCATCGCGCATTGGATCCGCTGGCCCTCGCCGGTGAACTGGCGCTGATAGAGCGCCCCAAGGACGCCGATCGCAGCGTGGAGGCCGGTGCCGGTGTCGCCGATCGTCGGACCCGGCTTGATCGGGCGGCCGTCGGGCTCGCCGGTGATCGACATGGCACCCCCGGTCGCTTGCGCAATCATGTCAAAGGCGAGGTAATTCTTGTAGGGGCCGTCGTCGCCGAAGCCCTTGACCGAGACATAGATGATGCGGGGGTTGATTTCGCGCACGACTTCGTAGCCAAAGCCGAGCCGCTCAATGACGCCGGGGGCGAAATTCTCGGCAAAGACATCGGCCTTTTCGATCAGCCCGCGCAGAATGGCGCGCCCCTTGTCGGTCTTCAGATTGGCGGTGACGCTCTTCTTGTTGGCGTTGAGCAGCATGAAATATTGGGAATCGACGCCCTTTTTGTCGGTCGACGCCCCGCGGCCCTGCTCGCCCCTGGTCGGCTCCTCGACCTTGATCACCTCGGCGCCGAGCCACCCCAAGGTCAGGGTGCAGGACGTCCCGGCCTCGAACTGGGTCAGATCCACCACTCTGACGCCGTGCAAGGCGCCGCGCTGAATTGTTGTGGCCTGATCGGTGGTGCCGGGCGTTGGGTCGTTGGGCATAGGATTCTCCTCGTCGTGATCAATTACCGCCGCGCGCGGCCTGAGAGAGATCAGCCAACTCTCAGCCTTCTTTACGGCGTCGTCAATGCTTTCAGCCTTTCTCCTGTCGGCCCTTCGCCTGCGCCGCTAATCGTCGTCGACCGCGCCGAAGCGCGTGGGGCGGGCAGCGAGCCGGCGATCGATCCAAGCGAAGATCAACGTTATATAGAGGGGCAGCGCAAAGACTAGAAAGCCCACAGAGTAGAACAGTGTCTCGTTACGCAATTCAATTACCGGCTGCGCGATCTCGTCGATGGGGACGGCGATTCCCAGCAACTCGTTGCGACCGTAGCGGGCCGGAAGCTCGACGACCCGACCGATATAGCTCCGGCCGGCGACGGTGAAGACAACGTTTCCCGGCTTGCCGGTCTCCAGGAACGCGGCGAACAGCCCGGAGGCAACCGGATCGTTCAGCGCGGATAATCGCGGCAGCGCCACCATGATCTCGCCGCCTCGCGGCAGGATCGCCGCCACCCGATCGCCGTCCGGGTGCGCGACAAGCTCACCCGAGCGAGTGAAAATAAAGCTGAGACTGCTCGTCGTGATCCGCTGATCGCTGAGGAAGTGCGACAAATCCTTCGCCGCGAGGTCGGCGCCGAAGACCCCGGTGGCGCCGCGGAAGCTGCGGCTCAAAGTAAATCCGGGTTCATTGTTCAGGGTGAAGATATAGAGGTTGCTGAGTTCGACATGGTCACTGTGGAGCGCGGGTGCATACCAGGGGCGCTGCCGTGGGTCGAAGGTCGACGGCTCGGCGTCAGTGTGTCGGACCGCGACCCCGTCATCGTCGAGAAATGCCCACTGTTCCAACCGCACGCCATTTTTCACGGTCACGATCTTGTTGGCAAAGGCGGCATTCTCCGGTGCGCCGAGCACATGGCGGAACCGTGCGCGCGCTTCGCCCGCAACGTGGCTCAACATGAAAAAATTTCCGTTCTCGAACGCGATATAGAGCGAGAGTATCTGCGGGTAGAATTCGATGATTCGAGACAGCATCCCCGTCTTGAGGTGGCCCTCATCGTCGAGCGGCGCGTACAGCTCAGGGGCTTGCGAGGCGATCCCGACAATGGCGTACAGGGGATCGTATAGCAGCTTGACCCGATCCGAGATCCTCTCGCCAGTCTCCGCCATCTGGCGCTCCGCCGCCGCTACCACAAAGTCGGTGGACTTACGCCAGTTGTACCAGATGATCCCGCCGGCAAGGGCTACGACGATCAGAACCAGGACCGCGGTGATGCCGAAATAGGCGGGCCACACCGATTTCGACCGGGCCGGCGCGGTACTCGACCTCAACGCTTCAGGACGCGGGCGCGATTGCACCGATCGCGATGCTGTGCTGCACAGTCGGTCCAGCGATTAATTCGGGGTCCAGGCCACGGCGCGGGTTTCGGCGAATTCCCGCCGGAGTTTCACCCAGGAATCGCCGGCGTCATGGCTGGCGAACAGCTCACCGTAGTGGCTGCAGGCGACGATCCGGTCGGGCTTTGCCGGATGAGTGGCGAAAGCCCAGATCGGCGAATTGGGCTCGACCGGCAGCGGCAGCGCTTGCCAGCTCCGACCACCGTCCTTCGACCGCTCGATCGCTCCGGTGCTGCCGATCGCCCCGTCCCCGGTGGCGACGAACAGCACCTTGGGGTCGTCGGCCTTCAGCGCCAAGCTGCGGCAATAGGGCAAGCGAAACTGTGTGCCGACACCCAGCCCGTGCCAGGTCTCCCCGCCATCGGTGCTCGCAAAGATTTCGCGCGGCGTGGCGGTGAGCACGGTGCTGCCGCCATTGGCAATGACCGCGGTGTCGTGGATGTCGGGATCGTCGAGCCCACCGGCAATCCTCGTCCAGCTCTCCCCGCCATCGCGGCTGCGCCGCACTCCGTCGACCTCGACCCCGGCCCACACGATCCGGTGATCCGCCGGGTCGACGGTCAGCGCGGTCACCCGCGGAACACGGACATTCGGACATTCTTCGGCCATCTCGGCCCGAAGCTTCTCCCAATGCCGCCCGCCGTCGGTCGACCGATAAAGCGCCGCCGGCCGGGTGCCTGCGAAGATCGTACTCGGATCGCTGGGATCGTAGGCGACCTTCCAGACGTGAAGCGCATTCATCGGCGAATCCAGATGCTCGAAATGCTCGCCGCCATCTTCGCTTCGATAAATTCCGTCATCGGCGCCGGCGAGGATCGTCCGCGGCTGGTTGGGATGGACGGCAAAGCCGAAGATCCGGCTTTCCGACCATAGGCCCGTCCGCACCTGGCGCCAGCTCTCCCCGCCGTCCGGACTCACCCAGGCGCCGGTCCCGACAGTGCCGACACAGATCGTGAAGTTGTCGGCCATGGCTTCATCCTCCCGGTCGGCGCTGAGTCGTCTCCCATCCGGTGTGCGAGATGTCGATCACCACGCCATCGGGGCCGGCCCACTTCATCTCGAAATTGCGATGCCCACCGGCAGCCATCTCCATGTCGAGCCCCGGCTTCTCCTCGAGCCGCTCGCCTTGGGCACTCTCCAACTGGGCCGCAGCCTCGTCCAGGTCTTCGACCTCAAAGCCGAAGTGATGGATGCCGCTGTAGTTGGGACCATTGGCCCCGACGTCGGCGGATTTCTCCGTCTTCCAGTTCAGGATCGCCAGATTGATGTAGCCATCGGTCAAAAACACGGCGCCGTTCGGGGCCCGCCGGATCTCCTGCAAGCCGAACGCTTCCTTATAGAAAGCCGCTGTCTTGCTGGGATCTTTGGTGGTTAGTGCGATGTGCTTGATTCTGGGCATGGGTTCCTCCGATCTCGATGCTAGATGGACCTGCGCTCAGCATGCGCCCGTTAGGCTTTCTCGGCAAGACCAGCGGAGTAGCCTCGGTCATGTCATGTCGGCAATCTCGGCGATGCTGCGGCGGGCGCGGGGCCGGCTGAGAGGTCGCCTCCGCGCATCTCGGACGAGCAGCGTCAACCCACTTCTCGGAGGCTCCCGACGCGCGTAATCTCGCGGGCGGCGGCGAGACGGACGCGAACCGGGGGCAGGAGGCGCCGTTACCGATGGCAATTGGAGGCAGAAGCAGGGCCTCGCGCCACCGCAAGAAGGCTCGCAGACGAGCCATCGGAGCGGCCTTTGTCCTCTTCGGAATCTTGCTTTGGGGCGCCGCTGCAATTATGCGCGCTGCATTACAGGATTTTCCGCCCGAAGAGTTCGTTTACCTCGGAATTACAGTCGGCGGCTCGGCCGTCATCGGCGGCATCCTCCTGTTCTCTACGTCAGTGTGAGGGCGCCGGCCGAACCGAGAGAGTTCGACCCATGCGGGTCACACGAAGGCGCGCTGAAATGCGGCCGACACGCTGCGCTGCGCGTTCATCGCGTCGTCGACCGCCGGTACCATGCCGAAAAAGCCGTGGATCATCCCCGGGTACTCTTTGTATTCGACCGGCACACCCGCACGACGCAAGGCTTGGGCGTAGCGCTCGCCCTCATCGTGCAGAACGTCGCATTCAGCGGTGACGATGATGGCCGGGGCAACACCGGCAAAGCTCGCAGCTTTGATTGGCGAGGCGCGCCAGTCGTCTGCGTCCGCCGGGCTCTGCAAATAGTGGTCGCGGAACCAGACCATCGCCTCCCTTGTCAGCAGCCCGCAACCGCGCGCGTATTTTTCATAGCTGTCGCCCGTCAGGTTGTAGTCAGCGACCGGGTAGACCAGGGATTGGAGACGCAGTCTCGGGGCGCCGGCGTCGCGGGCGAGCAGAGCTACGACCGCGGCCAGGTTGGCGCCGGCGCTGTCGCCATGCACCCCGAGACGGTCGGGATCGGCCGCGAGGCCACGGGCATTCGTGTGAACCCATTGGAGTGCCGCAAAAGAATCTTCGACCGCCGCCGGAAATTTATGCTCCGGCCCCATACGGTAATCGACCGAAACGACCAACGCCTCGGCGCCGGCGCACAGATTGCGGGCGATCAGATCGTGCGTGTCGAGGCTGCCGATGACATGCCCGCCGCCATGGAAATAGACGATCGCCGGCAACGAAACGGCCGCCTTCGGCCGATAAAGTCGCAAGCGGATGTCGCGCACGGGACCCGGGATCATCCGCTCCTCGACCCGGTCGACCGGGAGCGGCTCCGCCTTGCGGGACTGAGCCGTCGCTTCCATTTGCTCGCGCGCCTCGGCCGGGGTCATCGCCTCGATCGGCCTGAGGTTCATCTCGGCCATCGTGTTGAGGACTTGCTGGATCTGCGGATGAAGCTCCGGCATGGCACATCCTGATCGAAGTGGACGCCAAGCCTCACTTTACCATCGGACCACGCAAGCCAATCAAGGTCCCCGGCGCCTGATGTCCTGGTATGGCGTGCCGTCGCGGCGAGTATAGGCGGCGGGCTTGCCGCCGGCCGGCGCGACCATGTCGATGCCAGGGTAATAGGCGACCGAACCCTGCATGCGGGTGCCGATCTCCAACACCGTCGCGTCGCGATCGGAGCGGTTCTGCAGACAATGCCCGTCGAGGTCGTTGGCCGGGAAGCCGGCGGCATCGCCGGCGCGCAGCACCTCTTCGCCGGCATCGGTCACAAGCATGACCTCGCCCGACAAGACATAGACGAATTCGTCTTCGCCGGTATGCCAATGGCGCTGGCTCGACCAAGCGCCCGGCGGCAGGCGCAGCAAATTGACCCCGAATTGCGTCAGTCCGGCGGCATCGCCGAGCCGGATGCGTTCGCGAGCACGGCACGGCTCGTCATAGGGCGGCGGGTAAAGGGTGCCTGTCACGGTGGGAAGGGCGGCCACATCGATCCGTTTGCTCACCAATTCAGCTCCTCTCAAAAGGGCAGGTCTTTCCCTGATATCAGGGAGAAACGCTTCCGAGCGTCCCCAAAAGCGTCCTCTCAAAGTTATAATCATCGATAAATCAGATTGTTGACGGCAATTCGGCGATGCCTCGGGCAGCGGAATTCGAGGCGCCGAAACGGGTCCGGCAGCGGAATTGGCAACGGAATTTGTCGCCGAGCCCAAGGCGTGCAAAAATGGCATGTTATCCAACTTAATAATTGACAATAGAGTACGGTTCGCTTATATAGACGCTGGTCAGCCGTGCGCAAGGGGCTCCAATGGGCAACCCACCCGACCGTGCGGGCGACGGCAAAGACGGGGTGAACATCGCCGGCGGCAGCCCCAAAGCGCGAAAGATGATGCCGGAATAGAAATCGACATTGGGGTAGAGCCTGCGCTCGATGAAGTAGTCGCCGGCGGGGACGACGCGGTCCAATTCCATCGCCAGTTCGAGCAGCGGATCATCGCGCTGCCCCAACACCTCATGGCAGCGGCGCCGCAGCACCTTGGCGCGCGGATCGTAGCTCTTATAGACGCGGTGGCCGAAGCCCATCAACCGGAACGAGTCGTTCTTGTCCTTGGCGCGACGCACAATCTCCGGGATGCGGTCGACCGAGCCGATCTCGGACAGGGTCGGCAAGACGCCCTCGTTGGCGCCGCCATGGAGCGGTCCCCACAAGGCAGCGATCGCCGCGGCGGTGCAGGCATAGGGGTTCGCCCGCGTCAAGCCGACCAGCCGCATCGCCGAGGTCGAGGCATTCGGTTTTGGAGCGTCAGCTCATAAACGGAGAGTGACAGTGGCGCTGGTGCTTCCGGTTCCAGGCCGAAAGCCGGCATCTTTGTATCCGGCGAGGCGTGTCGCAGAGGTGCCAGAAGCTGATGCGGAGCAATGTTAGAGGCTAGGCCATCTGCGCTTCGATCCCAGCGCAGCGCCTGTTCTGCCAGCTGGTGTTCAGCCGGCATGAGCGTAGCGGCATGCTGATCACTAACCGCACAACCCCTCCTTGGGTACGCACCACGCCACGGAAGGGTGCGCCAACAGGTGTCATCATTAGGCGCTTACAGGTCGGTGGCGGGTTCGCTGGAACGATGAAGCTGATGACGCAAGTTTAGGTAGATTTAGTTCTTGGCGAGGACATCGGCAGCGTCTCTTCGGGGAATAGGGCGCAATACCTCAAACCGCCAGCGGCCTCATTTTCAGGTCGATACGTAGCCGGCTGACAGCGGGACGACCAGCCGAAGGGCTCCAAAAAAGGCGACTTGCAAAAGCGGGGAGCCCCCCTATCTATGCACACGAACGGGGATATCCCCGTATCAAATAGGCGGGCCATCTCATGGATCTCCATATGGGTTCTGTGCGCTCCTCAGTTGCCGACTATGCCAATAGCGGATCGGCATTCATGGAGCCGACGTTATGAGCAGCCCTCCTCACTCCGCCAGCCCTTGCATCACCGCGGCACTGCGTGCGGCCTCGCGTCGGCTGACATTGCTCTACGATGAAGTGATGGCGCCGTCCGGCCTGCGAGTCACGCAATACCATATCCTTTCCGAACTTGAGCGCCGTGCATCCGAGCCGCCGACGGTCAGCGAATTGGCTGAGATCTTGACCATGGAGCGATCAGCGCTTGGTCAGACGCTTCGACCGCTTGAGCGTGATGGCTTCATCGCGCTCGGCCGAGACGAGCACGATGGCAGGCGTCGACCCGTCGAGCTAACCGCGGCAGGAAAAGGTGCCGTAGCACGGGGACGCCCCTATTGGACCAAAGCCCATAAACGGTTTGAGCGCTTCTTCGGCGACACGGGGCTCGCGGCGTTGCGGATGACGTTGCGCGAAATCGCTGAAGATCCCGGTCTTCCCGATGCGTTCAAAACAGACGGCAGAACGAACTGAGCAAAACACCGACCCTGAAACAATGGAGAATATCATGATTCGGCGGATCGTCGTTGAGCATGTCACCTTCGTCACCGATCGTCCCTTCGATGAGGTGATACGTGCGTTCGAGGAACAGGTCGGTTCGCTGGAGCGGATGGGCTGGGCCTCAATCCCGGCGGCCTCGCGTGATCAGGCCGATTTCGAGCGCCGGGTCCAGGATGTCTTGGGACCGAGTGGCTTCACGCGCTTTCTGACAATCGATCATGGCGAATGGGTCACCAAGCAGGGCCGCCCGACACGCTTCATACAGTACACGGCCGGCAATCCGATGATCGCCATCACCATGATCGAGCATGACATCGAAGCGGGGCTCGACGTGCCGGTGCGGATTGCCATCTATGAGCATCCTGACGGCAAGACGCGACTGGTCTTCAACAAGCCCTCAAGCCTGATGAGTGGTCTCGACAACGAGGCGGTCCACCATGCCGCGCTCAAGCTCGACGCCAAAATGATGGCGTTGGGAGAAGCCGTAACAGGCGTACACGCATAGGCTTGCTCTCGTCTGTCAATCGCGACGAACCAATACGGACGAGAGTCGAAACACCGTCGATAATAGGCAGAAGGATGAGAATGATGGCTCTCAAGGGCAAACCCCGCGACATGAACAAATGGAGGGAAGTCGTCCTCGATCCGAATGTTCACTTCCCAGGCGAATCCAGCGAATATCGCCGCGCGCGCAATGAGCTGTTGAAGGCGGAGGCAGAACTCCGACGACTTAGTGAGCAGGTCGCCGCCCAGCGCCGGGCACTTCCAGCGGGCGGTTTCGTCAGGGAGGACTACGTCTTCGAGTCCGCGGCCGATGGGAGCAAGGTGAGGTTCTCTGAGTTGTTCCGACCGGGCAAGAACTCGCTGGTCATCTACAACATGATGTTTCCCCGCTGGTCGGAGGATCAACGCGCGGGGGCCCCCGGGGGCAAGACGGCCGAGCTACCGCTTGTCGAGCAACCGTGCCCCTCATGCACATCTGTCGTCGACGGGCTCGAGGGTGCTGCTTTTCACCTCGCCGAGCGAACCAACCTCGCCGTGATCGCCAAGACCAGCCCCGAACGGCTAGGCGCGTACGCACAAGAACGCGGCTGGCGCAATCTGCGACTGCTGTCGTCGCGGAACAACACCTTCAACCGTGACTACCATGCGGAAACGCCTGATGGCGTGCAGCTCGCCATCTTGAACGTGTTTGCGCGCAACGAGGATGGAATCCATCACCACTGGGCGAGTGAACTGGCGTTCAAACGTGGCGACACCAGCCCTCTCGACCCGATCTGGCCGATCTACGGCATTCTCGATGTGACGCGAGAGGGACCCGGAGACAGGGCTGCCTACCCCAACCTGCAATACTAGGAAGTCTTGTTCCGTATAGGCGGCGTGACTGGGATTGCTTCCACTCAAACCATGAGTGGCAACGAGGCGATCCACAATGCTGCGCTCAAGCTCGACGCCAAAATGATGGCGCTGGGCGAAGCCGTCACAGGTCCGAAGGCATAGCAAGCATAGGAGCTCTCATGACTGATACGATAATTTACATGGACGCCAGCCGCATCGCCGAGCTCATCGCCAAACGGGAGCTCTCGCCGGTCGAGGTCATGCAGGCCCATCTCGATCGTATTGCAGAGGTCAATCCCAAGGTAAACGCCATTGTGACGATGGCCGATGGCGCACTGGACGCTGCCAAAAAAGCCGAGGCAGCGGTCAAGTCGGACGCTCGATTGGGTCCTCTCCATGGCGTTCCGTTCACGGTCAAGGATGGAATCGACACGGCGGGCGTGCTGACACAGCGCGGTTCGCCAATTTTCAAAGGGCGCGTGCCCGATGCCGATGCCACCGTCGTAGCCAGGCTGAAGGCCGCCGGCGCCATCCTCATCGCAAAGACGAATCCGCCGGAATTTTCTTACTCGATCGAAACGGACAATTTCCTGACGGGCCAAACGAACAACCCCTGGAACCTCGACTACACCCCGGGCGGATCGAGCGGTGGTGAATCCGCCGCCATCGCAGCGGGCATGTCGCCACTCGGCGTGGGCAGTGATCTCTCGATCTCAGTGCGCGGCCCGGCGGGGCATACCGGTATCGTTGGGTTCAAACCCACCCATGGCCGCGTGCCGTTGACGGGTCACTGGCCCCGGGTGCCACGCCGTTTCTGGCACATCGGTCCGATGGCACGTTCGGTTCGCGATGTGGCGCTCGCTTATTCTTTGATGGCAGGACCCGACGGTGCCGACGGCTTCTCAATCAGTTCGCCCGGCCTCGATACAGGGGTGGGCGCGAAATCGACCCGTCAGGTTCGTGTAGGCTGGCTAGCCTCTCCGGGCTTCTTCAGACCAACCGATCCAGAGGTGGTCGCGACCGTGAAGGCAGCGGCTCAGGCGCTGAGCAATGCCGGCTGTCACGTCGAAGAAGTCCGGTTGCCCGTGCTCGAGCAGACCGATGCCAACAGCGTCCTCTGGCAGCTCCAACAGATGGAAAGCCGGCCCGAGTTCGAGAAGGTCACCGCCGGCCACGAGGCCCAGATCTTCAGGCATGCCAAATTGATCTTTGACACACCCGACACGCCGATCGCCGACTTCGTCGCCGCCGAGCAGGCGGTGGAGCGCCTCCGCGACAGCTTCGTCGACTATTTCCAGCGATATGATGCGCTGCTCTGCCCGGTGACCCCGTTCCCCGCGACCAAGCATGGTCTCGCTGACCTCGTAGTCGATGGCGAGACGGTTTCACCCTTCCACGTGATGAGTGCGACCTCGCCCTTCAGTCTGACCGGCATGCCGGCCCTGTCGATGCGGTTCGGAACAAGCCACAACGGTCTTCCGATCGGTGTGCAAATCGTCTCCTCCTGGTTGGCGGAAACGACTGCGCTTGATGTCGCCTCGTTGCTTGAGGAGGCGAGCCCCGTGCGCGACCTTCACCCCGCGCTCTAACTCCAAAGGGCGGGAGCGTCCCGCGCCGTCCCCAGAAGCATCGCAGCACAAACGCAGAGCACGTCTTTTCCTGGATCGTGACGGCGATCTTGTCACTGTCCGCTAAGCTGAGGGTCAAACTGTGAAGTTAAGGCACTGGTTACTCTGTGTCCGGTTGGGTGCCGACATCGGAAAAGCGTGCCCGTTTGAGTGGGAACCCACCGGCACGAAACTTCTGTCGAACGCAGGGTGCCCCGTCAGCCGACGAGTGGCGCGTGTGGCGCACGCTCGGCAATCGGCACGGCGGCGCGCTCGACGGGGCCCGCATAGAGCTGGCGCGGGCGGGAGAGGCGGGTTTCGGGGTCGGCGATCATCTCATTCCAGTGTGCCACCCAGCCGACCGTGCGCGCCACCGCGAAGACCGGGGTGAACATCGCCACAGGCAGACCCAACGCGCGGAAGATGATGCCGGAGTAGAAGTCGACATTGGGATAGAGCTTGCGCTCGATGAAGTAGTCGTCGGCGAGGACCACGCGCTCCAATTCCATCGCCAGTTCGAGGAGCGGGTCGTCGCGCTGGCCCAGCGCGTCGAGCACCTCGTAGCAGCGCCGCCGCAATACCTTGGCGCGCGGGTCGTAGCTTTTGTAGACGCGGTGGCCGAAGCCCATCAGGCGAAACGGGTCGTTTTTGTCCTTGGCGCGACGCACAATCTCCGGGATGCGGTCGACCGAGCCGATCTCTTCCAAGGTCTGCAACACGCCTTCATTGGCGCCGCCGTGCAGCGGCCCCCACAAGGCGGCGATCGCCGCGGCAGTGCAGGCATAAGGGTTCGCCCGGGTCGAGCCGACGAGCCGCATCGCCGAGGTCGAGGCGTTCTGCTCGTGGTCGGCCTGGATGATCAGCAAAGCTTCGAGCGCGCGCGCCGCCGCGTCCGGCGCGTGATAGGGTTCGCAGGGTACCGAGAACAGCATGTTGAGGAAGTTCTCGGAATAACCGAGGTCGTTGCGCGGATAGACGAAAGGCTGGCCCTGCGAATATTTGTAGGCCATGGCGGCGATCGTCGGCATCTTGGCGACCAGCCGGTGGGACGCAATCATCCGGTGGTGTGGATCGAAAATGTCGAGCCCGTCGTGGTAGAATGCCGCCAATGCCCCGACGACGCCGCACATCACTGCCATCGGGTGGGCGTCGCGCCGGAACCCGCGATAGATTGCGTGCAGCTGCTCGTGGACCATCGTGTGATGGGTGATATCGTGGGTGAAGCGGTCGAGCTGTGCAGCTGTCGGCAATTCGCCGTTGAGCAGGAGCCAGCTGATTTCGAGATAGCTGCAATTCTCGACCAGCGCGTCGATCGGGTAGCCGCGATAGAGCAGAACCCCGTTATCGCCGTCGACATAGGTGATCGTCGAACGGCAGATCCCGGTCTCTCCCAATCCGGGATCATAAGTGAAGTAGCCGGCGTCCTTGTGCAGGCTGCGGACGTCCACCATCGGCGGCCCGAGTGTGGGGCGCAGCAGCGGAAGCTCCGGCCGGATGTTGCCGCCATTGATGCCGATTTCGGCCATCTGCAGATTTGCCGTTGCGCTCATGGGTTCCTCCGGGCTAGGGGGCTTATTAGATTAGCTGCATGTACTTGATGTCAACCTTGATAGAGTAATCAATCTACCTAAATCTCGATGCTGCTGACCGCTCGCCAGGCCGCCGATCGCCTCGGAGTCAAGCTCGACACGCTCTACGCCTATGTCAGCCGCGGACGGTTGGGGTCGGTCATGGTCCCGGGGACCCGCGAACGGCGTTACCGCGAGGAAGATGTCGAGGCGCTGCTCGACGCGCGTTCCGGTGCGCGGCCGTCCCGCAATCCCGATCCCGAAGCGCTGATGCCGGTGCTGGGCTCGTCGATCTGTCTGATTGAGGACGGCCATTTATATTATCGGGGGCAGGACGCGGTCCGCCTTGCCGAGGGCGCCACCACCCTCGAGGAGGTAGCACGACTATTATGGCTCGACGAGGCGCCCGCGGGGCTTAGCGGCACGAGCTCGCCACAACTTTCAGCGAGTGCGCCAACGGCCTCCGGCCTGATCGAGCGCTGCCAAATCAGGCTCACCGCGCTCGGCGACGCGGATCTGTCGGCACTCGACCTTACGCGCGCTCGGGTCGTTCGGACGGGCGGGCGGATTTTGCGCGAGCTTACGGCCTGCATTGCTCCCGGCCTGCCGTCGCATGACCCGACGCACCTGCGGCTCGCCTCGGCGTGGAGACTGCCTGCCGTGGCTGTCGACCTTGTGCGGCGTTGCCTCGTGCTGATCGCCGACCACGAACTCAACCCGTCGACTTTTGTCGCACGTTGCGTCGCCTCGACGGGAGCAACTCCTTATGCGGTGGTAACGGCGGGGTTGAGCGCTCTGTCCGGGCGCCTCCACGGCGGCGAGACGGCGCGTGCAGAAGGCTTGCTGTACGAGCTCGTCGAGGCCGAGGATCCGATGGGGGTGATGGTGGGCCGGCTGGCGCGCGGCGAGCGGCTCCCGGGGTTCGGCCAGCCTCTTTACCCTGAGGGTGACCCACGCGCCGTCGCCATCCTTGCGGGCCTCGCGCAAGCCGCGTCCGGCGCCCATGCGCTGGCAAGGCAAGCTGCCGACATCGGATTCCGCCTGACCGGGCGTCATGCCAATGTCGATTTTGCCCTCGCAGCGACCGCGATCGGGCTCGGGCTGCCTCGGGGCGCCGCCCTCGGTCTGTTCATCATCGGCCGTACGGTCGGCTGGATCGCCCATGCCATCGAGCAATACGAAAGCGGAATCCTGATCCGGCCCCGCGCCCGCTATCTCGGGCCGCCGCCGGACGCACCGGGTTAGCCCGTCGGCACCGGAGCGAGGTCGAGCCGGGTCTCGACGCGATCGACCCGAAGCTCCCGCATGTCCCCCGGATACTCGCCGCTGACCCTCCAGCGATGTCACGCGGCGCTTTAGGTTTAGGTCGTGGACGTCATCGGTCAGCCGATCGATCTTGCCGTCGCTCCGGCGCAAATGGACAAGCACTAAATTATCGGGCTCTTCGCTCATGGCGCGTCTGTAGAGGCGATCGCGCGTCCAAATTCAATGGAGGCAGAGATTGGGTAGCTGGTCAGTCGATTGTTGGATCACTTGTGTTGTAGCGTGCCCACGGCACGTAGCTGCGAGAGATCGACCGGCTTGCCAGTTTCCATGTCGATGACGACGATCCCAGCTTCTAAATAGCGTTCCCACCCATCCAAATGCCTAAAGTGATTCAGCCTGCGATGCTCCTCACGCGTAATCGTGCAGCCAATGGCTGCACTCAATATGTCGTCAACTTTCTCTGACGGCGCCGCAAGTAGCGCCTTAACCATAATGACTCTCTGAAATACGTGGTCATGTTGCAACATTGAAGATGAGCGTGATGCTGCCTCCGATTGAAAACGCGTCTGGTATTTGCCCGTTTCTGCCTCGGTTATCTTCCACAGCGCCAATCTCAGAAATTCATGGCGATGAGTTGGCAACAATTCCTGTGAGCCACCTAGCAATAATTTGATCAGGGCAACGGCGCTGCTTCGCCGGGCTTCGGCCTGAGGATGTCGCTTGTAAGTCATTGTAGCGTTGCCTCCATCAGGTGAGTTTCGTCCCAGCCGCGCTCGAAAGAGAGCCGTGCGGTGACTCTCAACCGCCATCGGCGACCACGCAGTTACGGCCAGCCCCCTTGGCCAGATAGAGCGCGGCGTCGGCCCGCCGAAGCGCCGCGTCTAGTTCTTCTTCCGCCTCGGGCTGTACCACGGCCACGCCGACGCTGACCGTGACGGTGACGTCTTCGATCGGCCTGTCGCCAACGCGACGGCGCAGGCGCTCCGCAATTTGAAGCGCCGCGTCGGGGTCCGTTTCCGGCATCACTACGCCGAATTCTTCGCCGCCCATCCGAGCCACCAGATCCGAGGGACGTAAAGCGGACGTGATACGCTTGACGATTTCCTTCAGCACGTCGTTGCCGGCCGCATGGCCATGCTCGTCGTTGATCCGCTTGAAGTGGTCGACATCGATCATCAGGACGGCTATCGGCTTGCGCGCCACGCGGCAGCGTGCGGCCAGCCTCGGCGCATGCGCTTCGAGATAGTGGAGGTTGAAGGCGCCCGTCAGCCGATCGACCCAGGTGCGCTCGTAATCTCGTTTCCGCCGCAACTGCAGCCGCACACGCGCCATGAGCTCGAGGCCTTTGAAGGGCTTAGTGATGAAATCGTCCGCGCCGGCCTCGAAGCCTCTCACGAGCTCGCCGACGTCCACGAGGGCCGTCACCATGATGACCGGAATGTGCTCCGTGGCCGGATCAGATTTGATGCGCCGGCAGACCTCGAAGCCGTCGAGCTCCGGCATCATCACGTCGAGTAAGACGATGTCGGGCTCTTCGGCCTCGATTATCGCTAGCGCCTCGAACCCGTCAGCAGCCGTGCTCACAACGTAGTGTTCGCGCGCGAGCCACTCAGCCAACAAGATGACGTTCACCGCGTGGTCATCGACGACAAGAATGCGGGCCGGCATGCGGGCGGTTTTCCCCAGTTGGCGGCTTTCGGCTTCGAGATCTACTTAACGCTACGCGAATATTCGCACTTGCGCCATCAAACAAGAGCGCTTCCTAGATGGTTTTGCTTAAGTTTTTGGAGATATTTACTTAAAATCCTGGAGAAATTCGTGAACCTCTTTCCCCAAATTTCGACAGTTGTCCAGTGCCAAAACCCTTGATGCCGAATGCTTTTACAACCTTTGAAAAATCGCTTTTCCATTCGTTGGAATACTCACCGCTGACCCTAAATCCGCAGTCCGACCGACCGCTTCCCAAGCGGCTGCGCGGGGGCGGCGGTGTTAGCCGTCTCTTATCTCGTAGGGCGGGTTGAGCGCCGCGAAACCCGCTGGGGCTTGAGCAGATGGGTTTCGCGCCGCGAACCCATCCTACACCGATCCATGTGATTCATTGGTCGAAGCCGTATCAACGCTGACACCACCAAATTCTGTCAAACCGGCGAAGGACGGAGACGCGGCATTGCATCATTCCAATGCCTCTAAGCACTAGGTAATCGGGCTTTTCGCTCATGGCGCATCTGTATGGACGATCGAGCTCAGGTTCAAAGCGATTGGGATCGTGCTAAACTCGCCGGCAACCGAACGGCGGGGAAGGCCGAGCTTGAGCGAGGCGACGACGGCAACAATGGCGGATTGGCGTGACGAAATCTTCGTGGCGCTGAAGGCGGCGCATATCCAACAGGTCGGCTACGTACCCGATGCGGGGCATGCCCGGTTGATCGAACTCTGCCGTGCCGAGCCTTCGATCCGCACCGTGCCCTTGACAACCGAAGAGGAGGGGGTGGCGCTCGCCGCCGGTGCGTGGCTCGGCGGTCAGCGCGCGGCTCTGCTGATGCAGTCGAGCGGGGTCGGCAACTGCGTCAATATGCTGTCGCTGACCAAGACCTGCCGCTTCCCGTTGGTGATGCTGGTGGCGATGCGCGGCGAGTGGGCCGAGTTCAACCCTTGGCAAGTTCCGATGGGATCGAATACCCGGGCCGCCCTCGAATTATGCGACGTGCTCGTCTATCGCGTCGAGCGGCCCGAAGAGGCCGCCGAGACCGTCACCGCAGCTCTCGACATCGCCTTCAATGGCGATCTCGCAGTGGCGGTGCTGCTGTCGCAGCGGCTGCTCGGCGCAAAGCGGTGGGTGGAATGATCTCGAACAAGTCAGATCTCGATGGGCGTCTCGACCGGCGCGCTGCCATGCGTACCCTGCTCGAAAATCGCGGCGAGCTGCTGCTCGTCACCGGGCTCGGTTCGACGACTTGGGATGCCGCTGCCGTCGGCGATGACGACAGGAACTTCTATCTATGGGGTGCCATGGGTGCGGCGGCGATGGTCGGGCTGGGGCTGGCGATCGCCCGGCCCGACCGCCGGGTGCTTGTCGTCACAGGCGACGGCGAGATGCTGATGGGGCTGGGCTCCCTCGCGACGATCGGCGTGCAATGCCCGCCGAACCTCGCGATCGCGGTCTTCGACAACTGCCATTACGGCGAGACCGGCATGCAGGCGAGCCATACCGAGAGTGCCGTGTCGCTGACCGGGGTCGCCCACTCGTGCGGCATCAAAGAGACCTTCGACATCATCGACGAACTCGGCCTAAGGGACTTTGCCGACCGCCTAAAGAACACAGGACAGACGCTGTTCGCGCGGGTCGCGATCCGCGCCGACGATCCCTCGCGCGTATTGCCGCCACGCGACGGCGTCCTGCTCAAGACTCGTTTCCGCCGTGCGATAGGCGCGGAAACTTGACCTTCCTGCTGTCGGGAGGTGTAACTTGTTGGCGGAACTAACCCAGACCAAAGGACATGGCATCGTGAGCATCGGATCGCTACCTCTCGCCCGCTTCACCGTTCTCGATCTGTGTCATGCTCGCGCCGGACCAACGGCGGTGCGGCAGCTGGCCGATTGGGGTGCCAACGTTATCAAGATCGAGCGACGCGGCGACGACGGCCGCGATGTGACCGGCTCGCGGCGCGAAGGGTTCGATTTCCAGAACCTCCATCGCAACAAGCGCAGCCTGACCCTCGATTTAAAGACCCAAGAGGGCAAGGCGATCTTTATGAAGCTGGCGGAAAAGGCCGACGTCATCGTCGAAAATTTTCGCTCGGAGGTGAAGTACCGCCTGGGCGTCGATTACGAGTTGGTGAAGAAGGTCAACCCGCGCATCGTCTATGGCAGCATCTCGGGCTTTGGTCAGAGCGGGCCCTACGCCAAGCGGCCGGGGGTCGACCAGATCGCCCAGGGCATGGGCGGGCTGATGTCGATCACCGGATTACCGGGGCAGGGGCCGGTGCGGGTCGGCATCCCGATCGACGATCTCTGCGCCGGCATTCTGTTAGCGCAGGGAATCCTGATGGCGCTGCTCGAGCGCGAAACCTCGGGCGAGGGGCAGTGGGTGCACACCTCGCTGCTCGAAGCACAGATATTCATGCTCGATTTTCAGGCCTCGCGCTGGCTGATGGCGGGCGAAGTCGCCAAGCAGGCCGGCAACGACCACCCGACCGGGATACCGACCGGGCTGTTTCCGACCGCCGACGGGCAGATCAACATCGCCGCCTCGGGCGACCACATGTTCCGCCGCTTCTGCGAGGCGGCCGATGCGATGGCGTTGCTCGACGACCCGGATTACGCGACCGGCCCGCAGCGCTCGAAAAACCGGAAGGCGCTCAACGAAAAGATCGCCGAGATCACCAAGAAGCGCCCGAGCGCCTACTGGGTCGAGCTGATGAACGAAGTCGGGGTGCCGTGCGGGCCGCTCTATACGATCGACCAGACCTTTGCCGACCCGCAGGTGCAGCATCTCGAAATGGCGCGGCCGATCGATCATCCGAAGCTCGGCCCGATCAAGGCCGTCGGCCAGGCGATCAACATGACCCGCACGCCGGAGCCCGAAAAGCTGCGTCCGACCCCGGGTCTCGGCGAACACACCGAGGAGGTATTGCGCGCGATCGGCTACAACGACGCCGCGATTGCCGATTTGCGCACCCGCGCCGTCGTCTGACACCGGCCCCTCTAGCAGGCAAGGAGCGAAAAACATGCTCGATCAGCCGCTGGCGACCAGCAAGATGATCGCCGAGAAAGATGGTCCGGTCGGCCGCCTGATCTTCAACAACCCGGCGCGCCACAACGCCGTCTCGCTCGAGATGTGGGAAGCCGTGGCCCAGATCATGGACGATTTCGAAGCGGACGATGCGGTCCGGGTCATCGTCGTCAGCGGCGCCGGAGGCCGGGCCTTCGTTTCCGGCGCCGACATCTCGGAGTTCAAGGAAAGGCGCGCCTCCGAGGAAGCGGCAGCTGCCTATGCCAAGATTTCCGAGGGTGCCCGCATGCGCCTTCAGGAAACTTTGAAGCCGACGATTGCAATGATCCGAGGCTATTGCATCGGCGGCGGCGTCGGCACGGCACTCGCCTGTGATCTGCGGATTGCCGCCGAGGGCTCGAAATTCGGAGTTCCCGCGGCCAAGCTCGGGCTCGGCTACGCCTATGACGGCATCAAGAGGCTGGTCGATCTTGTCGGCCCGGCCTATGCCCGCGAGATTTTCTATACCGCGCGCCAGTTCACCGCCGAGGAAGCGCTGCGCATGGGTCTCGTCAACCAGCTGGTGCCGGAGGGGGAGCTGGAAAGCTACGTCAATAACTATTGCGATATGATTGCGGCGAACGCGCCGCTGACGGTGCGCTCTGCCAAGGTGAGTATTCGTGAGGCACTAAAGGACGAGTCCGAGCGCGACCTCGCATTGTGCAAGCGTTTGGTCGATGAATGCTTCGCCAGCGCGGATTACGCGGAAGGCCGCACCGCCTTCATGGAGAAGCGCAAGCCGGTGTTCAAGGGCTGGTGATGGCGGCTCGACAATCGACGAGATTGCTTCGTCGCTGCACTCCTCGCAATGACGACTGTTTCGAATGTCCAGACTATATTGCGTATACATTTTGAGCGGCATACGGTCCTGTACACCGGGTCACCGGGTCACCGGGTCACCGGGGACCTGAAACGGCGCGTCCATCAGCATCGTGAGAAGCTTCTTTCCGGCTTCACCTATCGGTACAATGTATCGAAACTGGTATATTACGAATGGACGGAGGACGCTTCTGCCGCTATCGCCAGGGAGAAACGGATCAAGGCAGGGTCGCGCCGGAAGAAGATCGAGCTCGTAAATGGCTTCAATCCCCAGTGGCGGGAGCTGTACGATGGGCTTTAAGCGTCATTGCGACCGGAGCGAAGCAATCTCGACCCAGCTGCCTGGAAACTAATCGTGAAGCTCCCTGATCACAGCCGCTACGACTACGTCCCGATCCACAAACGGCCGCAGTACGACTGGCCCGAAGGCGCCCGACTCGCCGTCGCCTTCTGCAACAACATCGAATATTTCGCCTTTGGTGCCGGTCTTGGCGTCGATCCGTCGGGAGCGCCCGCTCCCCAGAGCCACCGTAACTATGCATGGCGAGACTACGGCAATCGTGTCGGGCTCTGGCACTATCTCGATGTGCTCGACGAGTTCGCCCTGCCGGGGGCGCACAACGTCAACTCGGCGGTGCTCGAAGCTTGCCCCGAGATCGTAGCGCGGCTCAAGGGGCGGGGCGACGAGTTCGTCGGTCACGGCCGGACCAACGCCGAGCGCCAGGACGTGCTGTGGGAAGAGGACGAAGCGCGGCTGATCGCCGAATGCACCGAAGTCGTGACTCGGCTTTCGGGCCGCCGGCCGGAAGGCTGGCTTGGTCCGGGTCTAGCAGAAAGCGCGGCGACACCGGATCTGCTGAAGGAGGCCGGTTATCGCTACGTCATGGATTGGGCAATGGACGATCAGCCGGTCTGGATGCACACCCGCGCCGGGCCAATTTTATCGGTGCCCTATCCGACCGAGCTCAACGATTTGCCGGCATTGGTCAACCGGCGTCACACCGGCCGACAGTTCGCCGAGATGATCATCGATCAGTTCGACGAGATGCTGGCACAGTCGCGCAAATATCCGCTCGTTTTCGCCGTTGCGGTGCATCCCTTCATCATCGGCCAGCCATTCCGCCTGCGTCCGTTCCGCAACGCCGTCCGCCACATCATGAGTCATCGCGACGAGCTGTGGATGACAACGCCGGGCGAGATCGCGCGTTATTGCGAGAGCTTGCCGAAGGGCACGGTGCCCGGTTCGGCTTAGATTATCGGATACGTCGGGGAGCCGGCTGATCCTCGGTCGCTCATCTGACAGCGACGATGACTTCGATCTCCACCGGGATCCCGGCTGGCAGCGAGCTCATGCCCACCGCCGAGCGCGCATGCCTGCCCGCCTCGCCAAAAACTTCGACAAAGAGGTCCGAGCAGCCGTTGACGACCTTCGGGTGATCCTCGAAGTCGGGTGCGGCGTTAACCATGCCTAGCACCTTGACGATCCCCTCGACCCGGTCGAGATCGCCGCCCAGAGCATCCTTGATTGCGGCAATCAATACGAGACCGACCTGGCGGGCGTGACGATATCCCTCGTCGATCGGCATGCCGGCGCCGAGCTTGCCCCGCGGCATCGTACCGTCGGCGCTCTCCGGGCCCTTACCCGAGAGATAGAGTAGATTACCGACCCGCTTGGCGTGGACGTAGTTCCCAAGGGGGCTGCCGACCTTCGGCAGAGTGATGTTGAGTTCCTTCAGCCGTTGCTCGATGCTCATTAGACATCTCTCCCGGTGGATACCGGCGCATCATAGCCTGAAGAAGCGAATAGAGGCGGGAATCGGGTTCAGCGGCAGCGAAATTCGGCGACTTCGATACTGCCGCTTCGCTCGTCCGAGGTCAGCGCGGCGATCTTACCGTATGATCGGCAATGTGAGTCAGCGACCGACTGCGCGGCCGCGACGTCGGTCTCATCAGTATACCAGCGCAAAGTGATTGTCTCAGGCGAGCGGCTGACGGTCCAGGGCGGCGTGCTGCACCCTGTGAGGCCGAACAAAGTCGTGGCCACCGCAATGCAAACGGCGGGGATCGACATCGATACGGGTGCCTCGCTCTGCTGGTCGTCGATCGCTTGCCGCCTATGGTAGCTCTATTTTCCGGTCATCTGCTGCCAATTGAGCGGGCTGCCGAGCTTGAGCCGCCTTCCAGCCTCGGGCATCGGGTATTTGAGCCCGCTCGCACAGTTGAAGAGGACGACACGTTCGTTGGGCCGCACCCGCCCATCGGCAAGCGCCAGCTTGTACGCCGCGTAGGTCGCCGCGGTCTCGGGACAGAGCAGCAGCCCTTCCTCGGCCGCGACCTCACGCCACGCGCTAAAGATCGCATCTTCGCTGACCGCAATCGCAAACCCGCCGCTCTCGCGCACCGCGCGCAAGATCAGAAAGTCGCCGACTGCTTGTGGCACCCTTATCCCCGCGGCAAAGGTATGTGCGTCCTCCCAACGCGGGGCATGCTCCATGCCGTCCTCCCAGGCCTTGACCATCGGGGCACAGCCATCGGCCTGCACGACCACCATGCGCGGCCGTTTCGATCCGATCCAGCCGATCGCCTCGAGCTCGGCGAACGCCTTCCACATGCCGATGATGCCGGTGCCGCCGCCGGTCGGGTAGAAGATCACATCGGGCAATTGCCAGCCGAGCTGCTCGGCCAGCTCAATCCCCATCGTCTTTTTGCCCTCGATGCGATAGGGCTCGCGCAAAGTCGAGCAGTTGAACCAACCGGCTTCACGTTCGCCTTCCGCGACCAGTCTGCCGCAATCGTCGATCAGCCCGTCAACCAGGAACACCTCGGCCCCCTGCATCGCGATCTCGCGGATATTGACCGCCGGCGTGTCGTCGGGACAGAAGACATAAGCCTTGATGCCAGCCCGCGCGCAATAGGCGGCCATCGCTGCTCCGGCATTGCCGTTGGTCGGCATCGCCATTGTGCCGACTCCGAGTTCCTTGGCCATCGACACTGCAAGCGCCAGCCCGCGTGCCTTGAACGAGCCGGTCGGCAGGCGCCCCTCATCCTTGACCAGGATCTCGCCGCCCTTGGCGAGCCGCGCGGCGATGTGAGGGAGCGGGATCAGCGGCGTCACCAACTCGCCGAGCGAGACCACGTTCTCCGCCCGGCGCACCGGCAGCAGCTCGCGGTAGCGCCACAGGCACTGCGGCCGGTCGGCGAGCCTCTCACGCGGCAGCGCATGGCGCACCCCGTCGAGATCATAGCGCACCAATAGCGGGCGGCCGGCCTTGGACAGTCCCAGCAGCGTGTCTGCGGGATAGCGTTCCCCGGTAAGACTGCACTCGAGATGGGCAACAAAACTCGGCAGATTGCCGCCGGTCCAATCGTGCTCGGCCATCTGCGCCTCCCGTGGCTCAATGATGATTGCAACAAAATGGCCGGCTTCACAGCCGGCCACCAGTCGAAAATTGATGTCTGCGTTGGGGCGGCTGCAACGGCCGCCCAGGCGCGGAACTTAGTTAATCAGGCCGTAGAATTTGCCGGCGTTCTCGCAGGTCATCTTGTGGGTGATTTCGGCCGGCAGATGCGCGAACTGCTCGTCGATGTATTTCTTCGAACTCCGGCCACACACCATCGGGGTGCGGAAAGTCCGAGCCCCACATCAGGGTCTCGACGCCCATGTCTTCGATCAGCTTGGTGCCGACGCGATCGTATTGGAAGGTCGCGCGGCACTGGTTGCGCCAGTACTCGCTCGGCAATTTCTTGAGCTTGAGGTCCTGATACTGGTCCTTGTACTCGAAATCCATGCGGTCGATGACGTAGGGGATCCAGCCGATGCCGCTCTCGCCGAACACGACGCGGATGTTCGGGAAGCGCTCGAACACCGCCGCACCCATCAGGTCGGTCAGGATCGTCGCCAGGGTCATCTGGAACCGGCACAGCCCGCTATAGGTCATGCGACGGGCGATGGCCGGGTCCAGGGACTTGCGCAATTCCGGGTCGGTCGCCGGGAAGGTGTGGAAGTGCAGCGGGAGTTGCGTCTCGTTGACCGCGTCCCACAGCGGGTCCCACATCGGGTGCCACATCGGCGTCATGTGCCAGGAGCAGGAGAGCTCGACGCCCTTCATGCCCAACTTGGCAACCCGCCGGACCTCCCGCGCGGCCCCCTCGATATTGTTGTAGGGCAAGCAGGCCAGGCCGATCATGCGGTCGGGATAGTAGCTGCTGAAATTGTGCATGAAATCGTTATAGATGTGCAGCATCTCGTCGGCCGCTTCCGGGTCCTTCATCTTGGAGCAGGCTGCCAGGATGCCGTAGATGACCTCGGCGTCGACGCCGTCGCGGTCCATGTCCTTGACCCGCAGATGCGGGTCGCCCGGCCGGCGCAGACCCTTTTCGAAATAGTCTTTGTACAGACCGGCCTCGGCCATCTTGTCCGCGCGCAATTGCTTGCCCGGAACCCACGGCGTGCCGGTCGCGCCGACACCGCCACACAGGCCGTATTCGGCGCCGGCATTGTCGGTCCAGCGCTTCACCCCGTCCGAGTTCTCGGCGACGTAGGGCATCAGGTCCCTGAGTTTGCTCGACGCGTTCGACGTGAACAGCTCAGGCGGCAACCAGAGCATGTCGAGATGACAATCGGCCGAGATGCGCTGGTAATGCATAACCCCTCCTCGCGATCTTGCTGTTTTCCGATTGCACTCTACCGAGCGTAGAGGGGCCGTCATACGCCGATCTGCGCAACTCTCCGATGCAGCGTGGACAACCCTTGAGACGATCTACGCCCGAGCTCACCGCTGCTCTTGCCTCAGACGAATACTCGACGCGGCGTATGCGCGGATATGGCAGAGGCGGGAGTGGTCGGCGGACGCCGACATCTGGTCTTTCCGGCGCGGATTGCAGGGTCAAGCCCGGCCGAAGGGATGGTGGGTTGGTCGGGGTCGCCAGCACCAACCGATTTCGCTCAGCCGGACAGCCGTGTCCGGAACTCGGAGCATCGCGAGGTCTTTCTGTCGGGCCTGCGCCTGGCGGCCGGCGAGACGTGAACCGAACCCTCTCCTTCTAGGCTTAACGCGGGAACATAGAACAGAAATCAAAGACCCTTTCGTATCTGCTCTACGAACGTTCAGCTCTTATTGACTCTATCTCCCGAGATCTTGGTTACTATTTGGTATTCACAGCGGGCAAGAGCGTGGTCTTGGTGTCTTAACGATTTGTCAAACCTCCACCGTCACTCTGCGCGCGCGTTAAACCGCAAGGAGTAGCCAATGCACGCGTTTTTTACCAAGCTTATCCGGGACGAATCCGGCGTGACCGCGATCGAATATGGGTTGATCGCAGCGCTGATCGCCGTCGCCGCCGTCACCGTCATGGGAACGGTCGGCACCAACCTGAGCACGACCTTCAGCAAGGTCGCAGCCAGCCTGTAACGGCCCGGCCCATCGCGAGCCGGCGGCCGGGGCTCGAAAGTCGAGCGTCGGCCGCCTGCTGTTCCTGTTCTCCCCTGCCTTTCGCCATTAAGCCGACGTACGGGCATGCTGGCCTCAGGATCATTATCGACCGCCTTTCCGGATGGATGGCTAACGCGCGAACGCGTCAGTCTCTACTGCGCGATCCTGCTCGCCGTCGAGATTGCGGTCTTTCTGTTCATGGCTGCGGGCACTCACGGCCTGATCGTCCCCCTCGCGAAACCCACGAGCACCGATTTTGTCAGCTTCTATGCGGCTGGAAGCCTGGCCGAGGCCGGGATGCCGCAACTTGCGTACGATAGAGAGGCACACTACGCCGCCGAAGAGCGCGCAACGGCCGCTGGGATAAATTACAACTTTTTTTACTACCCACCGCCGTTTCTGTTGCTTTGTGCTATCCTCGCCTGTCTACCTTATATTGTAGCGTTCTTGATCTTCGAGGCGGCGGGCCTTGCCCTGTATTTGTTTATCGCGCACCATATCGTGGGCGACCGCAACCGGACGACGCTCGTGTGCCTTCTGGCCTTCCCTCCGGTATTGTGGACGCTCGGTTTGGGGCAAAATGCGCTGCTGACCGCAGGACTGTTCGGGGCGGCAACCCTTCTCGTCGATCGCCGGCCGGCGATCGCGGGGCTCTTCTTCGGGACTCTCTGCTATAAGCCGCATTTCGGCCTTTTGGTGCCGGTGGCGCTTGCTGCCGGAGGCCATTGGCGCGCGTTTGCAGGTGCGTTTTTAACGGCTGCGGCGCTGTGCCTATTGTCCCTGGCACTCTTCGGCTGGGAAACCTGGAGCGGCTATTTGACGGCGGCGGCCGCGTCCCCCGCCACCTACCAGTCCGGGCGCATTGCGTTCAGCGGCTTTGCCAACCCGTTCGGCGGGGTGCTGCTGCTCGGCGGAAACCCGACAATGGCGTACGCGGCTCAAGGGGCGACGATCCTCGCTGCCGGCCTTCTGGTCGGGTATGTCTGGCATGCCCGCCTCCCACTGCCGATCAGAGCGGCGACGCTTGCTTCGGCGACCCTTGCCGCCGCACCGATCATCCTCTTCTACGATTTGATGCTGGCCGCGGTTGCAGCCCTGTGGCTGCTACGCGCAGACGAAACTCACCGCCTTGCCCAATCGGAAAAGATCGCGCTGGCGGCACTGTTTCTGCTGACGCTCAATCCACGCAGCGTGTCCGAGATGACGCACCTGCCGATCGGGCCGCTGGTCACGCTCGGGTTCGCTGCGTTCGTCGCCGTCCATGTCGTCCGAGTCCGGGCGAGAGCCGCAAGGGGTGTAGGCGGAATGCCTGTGCCTCTGCCGGTGGCCTCCCTCCGGTTCGCGCGCGGCGGGCAATAGGCGCGATGGCGAGACTTCCGGCTTTACCGAAGGTCGACAGAAAATTCTCGCCCCCCCTCGGGGTCTTTGCGAATTGGCGGCTGCACGCCTACGGCTACGCCATTGCCGCGATCTACGCCGCGTTCCTGATAGCCGTCTACCGGGCGGGAACTTGGCTCATCGACGGCGCCGGAGTGCCGATCTACACCGATTTCGCCTGCGCATGGGCCGCTGCCATGCAGGCGCTGCACGGCGACGCGGCCGCGCTGTACGACCCGGCCGAGTTCATCAAGGTCCAGGCGGCGCTGGTCGGGCCCAGAGACTATTTCTACCCCAATTGGCCCTACCCTCCCACATTCTTTCTGATCCTGGCGCCGTTCACCGTGCTTGCCTACCCGTATGGGTTCATTGCCTGGGACATCGTCACGCTGCTGGGCTTGATTGCCGTCGTCTATCTGGCCGTGCGAAAGCTGCCCGCGGTCGCTCTGGTACTGGCCTCGCCCTTTACGATGTGGAACTTTCTCGCCGACCAGAACGGCTTTTTGACGGGCTCGCTGCTCGGCGCATCGCTGCTGCTGCTGGAACGCCAGCCAGTGCTTGCCGGCGGGTTTATCGGCCTCTTAACCTATAAGCCGCAATTCGGAATTCTGCTTCCGGTGGCACTCGCCGCGGCCCGTCAATGGCGTGCCTTTGCGAGTGCTGCCGTGACGGCTGCAATATTCGCCGGCATATCAATTGCCGTATTTGGCATAGGCGCTTGGGAAGCTCTCCCGCGCCAGCTTGTGGCGCAGACCGCTGAGGTCCTGCGCGCCGGCGGCACTGACGACCCCGCTGCCGAATGGGGGTACATCCAGACCGTCTACGGCGTGATCCGCGATCTACATGGCAGCGCGGCGCTGGCTTGGCTCGTGCAAGGCGCGGCGACGACGGGCACCGCCATCATCGTGTGCCTCGTCTGGCGATCGTCAGTCCGTTACGCGCTGAAAGCAGCCACGCTGGCGGCGGCCGCGCTGATCGCCACACCTTACGCCTTTGCGTACGATATGGCAGCCATCGCCGTGCCCCTCGCTTTTCTCGCCAGCGACCAGATGCGCCACGGGTTTCTGCGGGGCGAGCAAGCAATCCTGATAGGTTTGTTTGGGGTGAGCCTGGCCGTCCTCGTCGCGTTCGGCGACCGGCCCGGCGGGATCACTTTCGGCAGCACGCCGATCGGGCCGCTGGTGACGATAACGCTACTGGGCGTCATTTTACGGCGGGCCCTGCAGACCGATCGCCTTCGGACAAAGGCATCTCGCGCGAAGCAAGGACTGAGTAACCATCCGTTGCTAGGGTCTGCCCCCTTGGATCCGCTCCCAGGCGCTTGGACATGAACATCCGCAAGATCCAGATCGTCGTCGGCCTTGCTTGCGCGCTTTTCTTCCTGGCGCTGGCCCTCTATCGCGTGCCCTTGGGAGCCGTCGGTGCGACGATCGCGAACGCCAACCCCATCTGGATCGGGGCGGCGATGCTCGTCTATGCGCTGAACCTGTCGCTGCGCGCCTGGCGCTGGCAGATCATCCTGCGCCCAGTCGCAGCGATCCCCTATTCGATCGTGGCGCGAGCCCTGGTGGTCGGCTACGGGTTGAACGCAATCATGCCGGCGCGGCTCGGCGAATTGTTTCGCGCCGAATTAGTCAAGAAAAATATGGGGCTTTCCCGCGCGTCGACGTTGAGCTCGATTGTCGTCGAGCGTCTATTCGATGGTTTGACGGTTGTCGGCTGCCTTGGGTTGGGGCTGCTTCTTGCGACCAGCCAGGATACTACCGCGCTGGCCGATGTTCTGGTAATCGCTAGCGCCCTCTTCGGCGTAATTTTGGCGGCTGCCCTCTATCTGGCGGGACCGCGGACGTCCAATGCTTTTGTGCGCTGGCCCCAATTGTCTGCGCAGCTGTTGATGGTCCGACAAGCGTTTCACATCTTGCGCACGCGGCGGATCGTGGTGGTCGCCCTGCTAACCTTGATCACTTATGTGCCCGATACGCTCTCTTTGTGGTTTGTCGTCAGGGCGGTCGGCCTGCAACTCGGCTTCGCCGATACGCTGATCCTGCTCGGCGCCGCGAGCCTCAGCACCTTGCTGCCGTCCGGGCCAGCCTTTCTCGGCACGTTGCAGTTCGCCTATGCGCTGGCGATCGAGTTCGCCGGTGCCCCCCGCGCAGTTGGCATCGCCGCCGCGACGCTCGACCAATTGTGCATTCTTCTTCCCCTCGCACTGATTGCGGCCGGCATTCTAGTTCACGGAGCCCGAGGCCTGGGCTACGCGGCGTTGGTGACCCGGAGCCGTGATGCTCGGCAGGCCGGCTAGATCTTCCATGAGCAACATCCTGGCCTCGCACAGGCCCATTCCGCTTGTCGATCTGCGGTCCCAGCAGCGGAAAATTGCCGAAGAAATTAAATCTGCGATCGCCGGCGTCGTCGATCGCTGCGACTTCATCCTCGGCAAAGACGTAAACCTGTTCGAGGAAGAGTTCGCCGACTATTGCGGCGTCCCCCACGCCATCGGCGTGGCCAGCGGGACCGACGCGCTGCATCTCGCCTGCCGTGCCTTGGACTTGGGCGACGGCGACGAGGTCATCGTGCCAGCGATGACCTTTGCCGCCACCGCGTTCGCGGTGTCGCTGACGGGCGCGCGCCCGGTCCTTGTCGACGTACGTCCCGAGGATGCGCTGATCGACCCCGACAAGATCGAGGCGGCGATCTCTCCGCGCACCAAGGCGATCATTCCGGTTCATCTCTACGGCAATTGCGCGGACATGGCAGCGGTGTGCGCCATTGCCGAAAAGCATTCTTTGTTGGTGGTCGAAGACGCGGCACAGGCGCACGGCGCGGTCTATGCGGGCAAACGGGCGGGGAGCCTCGGCGACATCGGCTGTTTTAGCTTCTATCCCGGGAAGAACCTCGGCGCCTACGGTGATGGCGGCCTGATAACAACCGCCCGCAGCGATATCGCCAAGCGCATCGAGCTGCTGCGCAATTGCGGTTCTCGGCTGAAATACCAACACGAGGAGATCGGTCTCAACAGCCGGCTCGACACCTTGCAGGCCGCCATCCTTCGGGTGAAGCTACGCCGCCTCGACGAATGGAACGCGGCCCGACGGCGGTTGGCCGCTCATTACGACACCGCACTGAGGAGTGTCTCCGGCATCGACTGCAGCCGCCACGCCGAGGGCGGTGTCCATCACCTCTTCGTGGTAAGGCTGGCCGGGCGCGACGCGGTGCAACAGGCGCTCAATGCTCGGGGAGTGGGCGCCGGCATCCATTACCCATTCGCACTGCACGAGCTCAAGGCCTATGCCTGGCTCGGCTACCGGCCAGGCGCCTTTCCGGTCGCCGAAGCGTGGGCTCGCCGCTGCTTGAGCCTGCCCCTTTACCCCGAGCTCACCCAGTACGACGCGGATTTTTGCGTCGCTGAGCTCGAATCCGCTATGACCGCTGGAGATTGACAATGATGCTTCGGACGGCTCTCGTCGGTACCGGTTATTGGGGGCCAAATCTCGCCAACGCGATCGAGCGGACCGGCAAGGCCGTCGTCCAATGGCTGTGCGATACGGACCCAAAGAACCTGTCCGCTCTCGCGCGGCGTTACCCGCACGCCAGGACGACAACCGACGTCGAAGAGGTATACCGCGACGCCCGCGTTGATGCCGTGTTGATCGCCACCCCGTCAGCGACGCATTATCAGCTCGGCAGGCAGGCGCTTGAAGCGGGAAAGCACGTCCTTGTCGAAAAGCCGCTGACGACGCGTTCACGCGACGCCGCGGAGCTGGTTCGGCTGGCAGAAGATAAGGCTCTCGTGCTGATGGTTGGCCACGTCTTCGAGTACAACGCGGCGATCCGCGCCGTCGACGAGCTGATCAAATCGGGAGAGCTGGGCGACATCTATTACATGAGCTTCGAGCGGACCAATCTCGGCCCGGTCCGCACCGATGTCAGCGCGTTGTGGGACCTGGCCTCTCATGACGCCTCGATCATGTGCGATTTTATGTCGGCAGCGCCGGTATCGGTGACGGCGAAGGGCGGGTCCTATCTCAATCCCGGCATCGACGATGTCGTCTTCGCCACGTTCATCTTCGACCACGGCGCCAGTGCGCATGTGCACGCGAGCTGGCTGAACCCGAGCAAAGTCCGACAGATAACCGTGGTGGGCAGCAAGAAAATGGCGGTATGCGACGACCTGGACCTGCGATCCCCGGTCCGATTGTATGACAAGCGCGTCAGCCTGCCTCCACTCTCGGAAATCACCGGGTCGTTCCTTCAGCACAAGACCCTGGTCATCGACAGTGGTGCGACCATACCGGTCGTTCAATCGAAGGAGCCACTGCTGGCCGAGGTCGACGAGTTCTTCGAGTGCATCCTCTCCGCAAGAAAGCCGCGCGCCGACGGGCTCAGCGGATGGCGTGTCGTGCGCATGATGGAAGCGGCGTCCGACAGCATCGCGAACGACAGCGTCGTCGTGACGGTAGATGCTCGTTCCCCGGTGTAACAGATGTACAAATCCCGCAAGATCTTCTTGATCACCGCCGCTTACAATGAAGAAGGCAAGATCGGCGAAGTCATGCGCCGCACTCCGCGCGACATTGTCGACGCCGTCTTCGTGGTGGACGATGGATCGACCGACGGTACGGCCGGCGAGGCGTGCGGATACGGCGCAGAGGTTGTGTCATTGGATCGTGTCTACGGTGCGGGGTACGCGGTCCGACTGGGACTTGCGGAAGCCCAGCGCCGCGGGATGGACATTGCAGTCGTGATTGCCGGGAATAACAAGGACGCGCCTGAGGAGATAACTCGGCTGCTCGACCCCATCTGTGACGAGGAGTTTGATTTTGTCATCGGGTCGCGCTTCCTTGCGGGTGGGGGATACGGGGGCGACATGCCGCTGTATCGCAAAGTAGCGACGCGGCTGCACCCGGCCTTGGTGAGTTTGTTTTGCGGCAAGGTGGTCAGCGAGACCTCGAATGGGTATCGAGCCATAAAGGTATCCGTCCTCGCTGATCCGCGCATCGATTTGTGCCAGGCATGGCTCGATGGCTATCAGCTCGAGGTCTATCTGCTGATGAAATTACTGAAGCTCGGCTATCGCACCATGGAGGTGCCGGTCACAAAGATTTACCCACCCAGGTCCAATGGGAACACCAAGATGCGCCCGTTCGTCGACTGGTGGCACATGCTGAGCCCGGTATTCACTGTCGGGCTCGGTCTCGACCGCCTTTTGGCTGGTCGCTTCCGCACGAAGCCCTGGCATCATCGTACTTTCAGTCCATAGAGGCCGGCGGAGATCACATGATCAGCGAGACGGCGATCGTCAAAAGTTCGACTCTCGGAAAAAACGTCGAAATCCGAGAGTACGCCGTGGTCCGTGAGCGCGTGGTGATTGGCGACGACGTCATCATACATCCTCACGTCGTGATCGAGCCCGGAGTTACCATCGGCGACCGAGTCGAAATTTTTCCCGGCGCCTACATTGGGAAAGAACCCAAAGGGGCTGGCGCAATGGCCAGAGCTCCCGAATTCGAACGCCGTGTGGTGATCGGCGCCGAGTGTAGTATTGGTCCGCACTCGGTCATCTTTTACGACGTTGAGATCGGCGAAAATACGCTGCTCGGCAACGGAGCCTCGATCCGCGAGAAATGCCGCATTGGATCTCGCTGCATCATTGCGTCTTATGTCACAGTGAATTACGACACGGTGATCGGAAATCGCACCAAGATCATGGACTTGACCCACATCACCGGCAACTGCCGTATCGGCAATGACGTGTTTGTCAGCCTCACCGTCGGCACGACAAACGACAATAGCATGGATAAATTCCCCTATGATCCGTCGATCATTCATGGACCTATTATAGAGGACGGCGCGGCAATCGGTGCCGGCGCGACGCTCATAGCAAATATTCGCGTTGGAAAGGGTGCGATGGTTGGCGCAGGCGCCGTCGTTACTCGCGACATCCCGGACAACGTCCTTGTGATGGGCATACCTGCAAGGATTGTCCGGGATTTAGGAGCGTGATTGCGCAATCGTCCGTCCACGCCTGCCGGCTATCAAAGAAGTGCAACAACTGGTCAGTTGTGACGATCAAACTGGTCTCGCTCCAATCTTCGTGATTGGTCTCGGCATCGAGCGTCTAGTTCACGGCGGGCGGTCACGATACGCAGTAGTGCATGAACATGAATAACCCCGACAGGAGTCGTCGTTCGGAGCTCCCCTCCCGTATTTCCTCGGCGTGGAGTAAACTGCTGGAGATCGAAGATCGGATCTTCACCCAGCGCAACCTTCACCTTTACGGATTCGGCATCGCCTGGGCTTGGACTTTATTCGCGGGATGGTTGCTGTACGGTGCGTGGATTGATGGTGGTTTGCGGTCGATCGACTTCTGCTGGATTTGGGGGTCTGGCAAGCTCGCCACTTCGAGCAACCCTGCTCTCATATTCGACCCTTCCGCATTTACGGCTGGTTTGAACGCCTCTCTCGGTACGGATGCATGTCAATTCTTTCGATTTAGTTATCCCCCGACCGTGTTGTTTTTTGCTTATCCGTTTGGGCTGTTGCCCTATATGACCGCCTTCGCGTTTTGGATTGTTGCGACGATCGTCCTTTACCTCGCAGCCGTTTACGCGATCATACCGCGGCCGGTGGCCGTCATCCTGGCGCTCACACCGATGGCTGTACCCGTGAACGTCCTGTTCGGACATAACGGGTTCCTCACGGCAGGACTGATTGGCCTGTCGCTCGTCTTTGTGGAGCGCCGGCCGTGGCTGGCTGGAATCCTCTTCAGTCTGCTTACTTACAAACCCCACTTCGGCGTTCTCTTCCCGCTTGCGCTGTTGGCTTCGCAGAATTGGCGCACCCTCTGCTGGGCAACGGCCTCTAGCGTGGCCCTAAGCGCGGCGGCGGCAGCTGCCTTTGGTTATCAAGGATGGCCGTCCTTCTTCGATCTCCTATCGCACCGTAACTCAAGCCTAAGCCCGGACGGGGTGGAGCTCGAGCTCCAATCAATCTATGGACTGCTGTACTGGGCAGGCGTCAGCACATGGCTTTCGTGGACAGTGCACCTCGCCGTTGCCATCCTTGTCGCGATCGCGGTATGCGCCGTCTGGGCAAAGCCGATCCCTTACTCTTTGAAAGGAGCGATCCTTTCTATCGGAGCGCTCATGGTCACTCCCTACGTGCTCCGGTACGATCTTTGTATCTTGTCGATCCCTGCCGCCTTCCTCGTCAATGACGGGCTCGCACGGGGATTTCTGGCCGGTGAGCGAACGGTGATACTCATTTGCCTCGCCGCCTTTTTACTCTGGTTGGCGCCGATGATGCCGGTCGGGGCAGTCATTTCTCCGGTCATTCTCTTTCTTATCGCCCGACGTATTGTGGCTTATCGAAGACAAGACATAGGTGAGCGGAAAAACGATGCTGTGGCCGAACGAAATGCCATGGCCTACATATTCTAAGACTCGAAATTCTCGATTATCGGCTGTACCTCGCATCCATAAAGGCCGGGTGACTTTGCGCGGTGGTAGCTATTTCTTAAAGCTCGGCATCGATTTGATTAATTTCGTGCCGAGACGATCCTTTTTTTCAACACCTACTGACTGGAGTAGCTCAAAACGCGGGGAGCCGGTCAAGCTTGACCACGATGGCCGGGCGGGTTGTTCCTTCGGCATCCATAAAATTGCCCAATTGTCATATTATATGAGCACTGATCGGGGTGCCGCGCAGTTCGACGAGGCCGCCAGACCCAACATCCGTCAAGGCCACCCAGGTCTGACCGCACTCGTGGCTTTCAACCTGAGGACGAGCTCCCGCTGCAGACCCGCTGCAGGAGCAGCGGGCCGTCATTTATCGGACAACCGCAAGTCGTAGATCCGCAAGCCCGCATCGGTGATGCGCAAAGCGAATTTCGATCAGCGTTGCGCCGGCGGATCGGCGCGCCTGCAGTCGATCATCCGGGATGGTCGAAGGGCTCACCCGCGACAAGACCCGGCTCGCGCATCCCACTCTTGCCGGCCGAGACCGTCGAGCCGTTTGTTTGGACGAAATCCGCCGCCGCCATCCTTGCCGCTGTCACTCGTGGGAGACAAACGTTAGAAGTGAGGCACTCGGTGGAACAGAAGCGCGTTAGCCTTTGAGCATGCGGATCGAAGATTATGGGCTGATCGGGGATTGCCTGTCGGCGGCGCTGGTCGGGCGCAACGGCTCGATCGACTGGCTTTGCCTGCCGCGCTTCGACTCGGGGGCGTGCTTTGCCGCACTGCTCGGCGTCCCCGAGCACGGCCGATGGTTGATCACACCCGCCGAGCCGATCACACAAACGACGCGTCGATATCTGGACGGGTCGCTGATCCTCGCAACTCGGTTCGAGACCGCGGAGGGGGCGGTCGAGCTTGTCGATTTCATGCGGCCGCGCCGCCGCCTTCCGCAGCTCGTCCGCTTGGTGCGGGGATTGCGGGGACGGGTCGCGATGTGCACCGAGTTGATCCTGCGCTTCGACTATGGCGCCGTGGTGCCGTGGGTCGAACGTTTGTCCGAGGGCGGCCTGACCGCCATTGCCGGACCCGAGAGGGTGGTGCTGCGCACGCCGGCGCCGCTCCGCGGCGAGGACCTCAAGACGGTCGGCGAATTCGCGATCGAGGCCGGTGAGACGATCCCGTTCGTGCTGAGCTACGGACCCTCGCACCAGCCGCTGCCGCCGCCGGTCGATCCCGACCGGGCACTGCGTGACACCGAAGTGTTCTGGCGCCGCTGGTCCGACCGGTGTGCGTCCGCCGGTCCCTGGACCGACGTGGTCAAGCGCTCGCTGGTTGTTCTGAAAGGGCTTACTTATGCGCCGACCGGCGGCATCGCCGCCGCCGCGACGACCTCGCTGCCCGAGCAGGTCGGCGGCGTGCGCAACTGGGATTACCGCTATTGCTGGCTGCGCGACGCCACCTTCACCCTGCTGGCGCTGATGCATGCCGGGTATTACGAGGAGGCGCGGAGATGGCGCGACTGGCTGTTTCGCGCCGTTGCGGGCAGCCCCGAGCAGCTGCAAATCATGTATGGGCTGGGCGGCGAGCGACGGCTCTCCGAGTGGGAGGTATCGTGGCTGCCGGGGTATGAAGGGTCACGCCCGGTACGGGTCGGCAATTCCGCCGTAAATCAGACGCAACTCGATGTCTACGGCGAAGTTCTCGACGCATTGTACCATGCCACCAGCTACGGCCTGCCCGCCAGCAAACACGGAGACGCGGTAGGGACGGTCCTGCTCAAACACCTGGCCAAGATCTGGGATCAGCCCGACGAGGGCATCTGGGAGGTGCGCGGACCGCGGCAGCACTTCACCCATTCCAAAGTCATGACATGGGTCGCGTTCGATCGGGTCGTCAAGATTTTGGAGAAGCGCGGCAATACCGGCAGGGTGACCCAGCGCTGGCGGCACATACGTGACAGGATCCACGCCGAGGTGTGTCGCAGCGCTTTCGACCCCGAGCTCGGCAGCTTTGTCCAGGCCTACGGGTCGAAGGCGCTCGACGCGAGCCTCTTGCTCCTGCCGCTCGTCGGCTTTCTGCCGCCGAGCGACCCGCGCATCATCGGCACCGTCGCAGCGATCGAACGGCGCCTCGTCGTCGACGGGTTTGCCTATCGTTACGACACCGGCGAGCTGATCGACGGGCTGCCGCCGGGCGAAGGGGTATTTCTCGCATGCAGCTTCTGGCTCGCCGACAACTTCATCCTGCAGGGGCGGGTCACCGAGGCGCGCGAGCTGTTCGAGCGCCTGTTGGCGTTGCGCAACGATGTCGGCCTGTTGGCCGAGGAGTACGACCCGCACCTCGGACGCCAGCTCGGGAATTACCCGCAAGCCTTCTCGCACGTCGCCCTGGTCAACACTGCATTCAATCTGACGCGCAGCCAGGGGCCGGCGCAACAACGTGCCGCCCGCCGCGACAGGGACCGTTAGCCGGGATAGCGACGGTTCTTTGCGCGAAGTTGGCCGGCGGCTGGTGGGCGACGGCTAGGCTAACGCTGTGCGCAAAGCCGTGGCACAGTCGCCGATAGCGCGGCGCGCGGCGGCGATCAGCCGGCCGTAGCGGATGAAACCGTGGTTGAGGCCGTCATAGACGGTCAGCTCGCAGGGCACGCCCGCCGCTTTCAGGCGGGAGGCGAGACGATGGCTGTCGTCGAGCAGCGGGTCGAGACTGCCGACGATCAGATGGGCCGGCGGCAGGCCGGCGGCATCGGCCAGGATCGGCGCCGCGCGCCAGTCGGTCTGCTGTTCCGGGCGTTCGAGGTAGGTCTCCCAAATCCAGCGCATCTGGGTTTGTGACAACCCGGCGCCCTGGCCGAAGCGCTGCCATGAAGGGCTCTCGGTGTCGGTCGAAAAGCAGCCGTAGACCAGCAGCATGAAGCCGAGCGCGCTCTCCCCCGCTCGGCGCAAGGCGAGAGCGGCGGCGAGTGCCAGATTGGCGCCGGCGGAATCGCCACCGACCGCGAGCCGCGCCTGATCGATGCCGAAGTCCGCACCCTCGCGTGCCGCGAGGCGGATCATCGCGACGACCTCCTCGAAGGCCACCGGAAACCGGTGCTCGGGTGACAAGCGATAATCCACCGAGAGCGCGGCGACCCCACTCTGGCGCACCAGCTCGCGCAGCATCGCATCCCAGCCCGGCAGGCTCCCCTGCACAAAGCCGCCGCCATGCGCATAGATCAGCAATGGCGGCTTCTCCACTTGGTCGGGGAGGTAGAGCCGGCACGGCACCTGTCCGTGTGGCCCCGGAAGCGTCAGATCGCGCTCATGCTGCAGCGGGACCGAACCCTCGCCGAGAAACGCCCCGATGCGGTCGGTAGCGGCGCGGACCTCGGCAAGGGAAGCCTGCGTGCGATCCGGTGCGACAAGGCCACGGCTCTGCAGCAGCTGCCCCGCGGCGACGAGTTCGGGATCGATCCAAGGTTTTGCGTCGTCCATCGTGTTCCTCCGTTATTCGGCAGCGCGGGCCGGCTCGGCCGCCGGCGTCGGGGTCGCGGCGGGCAGGCGGGGCAGCACCTCCTTGGCCATCAAGTGAAGGCCTTTCTCGGCTTCGCGATGGTCGAGAAAGCCCGAACGCCCGATGAAGATGAAATGCCCGAAGCCGCCGACCTTGTCGTAGATGTCCATGATCTGTCGGTACACGGTGTCGGGGTTGCCGGCGCAGAGGATGCCGCGGGCAATCGCCTGCTCGGTAGTGATGCCGATCAGGCTCTGGCCCGGGCGTAGATTGGCCTGGCTCCCCGGTCGCGGTTCACTGCGGTAGTTTTGCGCCGTCACCTCCGGCGGTGACCGCCCGGGCAATAGCTTCGACATCTGCGGGGACTGCTTCAGGCTGGTGTTGAGAAACCATAAGGTTTTGCTGCCGATCCGCAGCCCCTCCTCGTCGGTATCGCCGACATAGCACAGCGCGGCATAAGCAAAGCGGTCGCTACCGGGCGCCGGCAAACCGGCCTCGCGGCGGGCATCGCGATAGGCGTCGAAGGCTCGTTTGCTGGCCTCGGGGCCGCGCAGCACCAGCGCATTGACCATGCCGCGCCGGCCGAGCTCGGCCGAGGTCTCCGGATCGCCGGTCGCCGCCCACATCGGCGGATGCGGCCGCTGGTAGACCGGCGGCCAGATGTTGACGTGGCGATGGGTGTAGTATTTGCCTTCCCAGCTGAATGGCCCGTCATGCGAGGTCAAGGTCTTCTGGATCAGGTCGATCGCCTCCCAGAAGCGCTCGACATAGCCGACCGGGTTGGCGTTGCCCGAAACCATCTCGCTGTCGCCCGATTTAACGAACCCAATCTCCAGGCGCCCGCGCGAGATGACGTCGGCGGTGGCATATTCCTCGGCGACCCGCACCGGATCGGGGCGGATGGTGATCAAGGTCCCGAGAGAGAGGATGCGGACCTTCTTGGTCTGCCGGGCGAGGATGCCGAGGATCATCGGGCTCGCACCGTAGAGGCTGTTGATCCCCGAGTGATGCTCGATCGAGACGACGTTGACGCCCAAATCGTCGCACAGCAGGTGCTCGTCGAGGCATTCCTCGAACAGGTCCGCGGAGATCTTGGGGTCGCAATATTTGTTGGGCAGGCTGGCGCGCACCGAGGGGGCGCGGTCGAGCACCTCCTGTGGGACGAAGGGGTAGACGTTCTCGCAATGGTACCAAGCCTGCATCTCGTCCTTCCTTCTACTCTTCGAGAAACGCGGCGACCCGTTCGACAAAAGTCTCGGGCTGCTCGATCTCGGGGTGGTGCCCGGCGCGCTCGATCAGGGCGAAGCGCGAATTTGGAATGAGCCGGCTGTAGGCGCGGCCGTAATCCGGCGCAACAATGCCGTCACTCGCCCCCCACACCACCAGGGTCGGCACCGGGATCCTGCCGAGCCACCGCGGCAATTGCGAATTGTACATATAGGGGTGCCAGGCGTAGAGGCACAACGCCTCGCGATTGCGCGCGTAGACGACCAGCGCCTCCTCCGACATCACGTTGAAATCCGGGGCAAACCCATCCGGGTCGTGCCAGCTGCGCTGCCTTACCTCGTCGGGCGATTGGTTGAAGATATCGAGGATGTCGGGGGTCTCGCGGCCGCTGATCTTGATCCCGAGCGGATCGACGAGCACGAGCTTGTCGAGCCGATGGCTGCACGCGGCCGCGACCTCCGCTGCCAGCCACCCGCCGAACGAGAACCCGACGAGCGTCACCTTGCCGCCCGGCAATGTCTCCAGAAGCTCGAGGTAGAGATGCACAAGGTCGTATACGGTGTCGAAATCCTTGGGCCGCGGCGAGTTGCCGAAACCGGGGCCCGACGGAGCGATGACTTCGCCGTGCTTGCCGAGCAGATCGAGGAAGCGGGCGTCGCGATCGATGGTCTGAAAGCCGTGCAGCAGGAGGATCGGGCGACCCGAGCCGCGACGCAGAACCTCGAGCTCGATCCCATGCACCATCAGCCGCTGGGCTTCGGCCTTGTCGTTCGTCATCGGATGGGTCCTCCGGCGCGGCCTCTGCCAACTATGTATAGCCTCGTTGTATAGCCTCGTTCGCTGCCGCTTCGAAACCGTCCTGCGGCATGACTCGGCGCCCTGACGGCAGGGAAATAACGCGAATTCGAGCGCAAAATTTTCGCACATTTCGGCAGTAATTCGTTGCACGCCAGCGAGTTGGCTATCTCTTGTCAAGGCAGCTGGCAGGGAAATGGCAGGGGAAATCGCAGTGTCTCCGCATCGTCGGTTTGAAACATGCGATGATACCTTAGCTTTGCGAAAATGACAATATAAGCTGAGCGTGACGAGCGGGTCGGCTGGCTGTACCCTCCATCAGCCCACGACTATGGGCTCTATCAGTATCAGGACAAGGATATTGCATTGCCAGCACGTGCCGGGAATCTTCAGGTCAATGGCGAACGACTGTGGGCGAGCCTGATGGAGTTGGCGCAAATCGGCGCCACCCCGAAGGGTGGGGTGTGCCGGCTCGCGGCCAGCGATCTCGACGGGCAGGCGCGCCGACTCTTCATCGGCTGGTGCGAGACGGCCGGCTGCACGGTGCGGGTCGACAAGATAGGCAACATTTTCGCGCGCCGGCCCGGGCGCGACGCGACTTTGCCGGCGGTCACGACCGGCAGCCATCTCGACACCCAGCCGACCGGCGGCAAGTTCGACGGCGCCTATGGCGTGCTGGCCGGCCTCGAACTGGTGCGCACCCTCAACGATCTCGGATATGAGACCCTGGCACCGATCGAGATCGTCGCCTGGACCAACGAGGAAGGCTCGCGGTTTTCGCCGGCGATGGTCGGCTCGGGGGTGTTCGCCGGCGTCTTCGATCTCGCCGAGGGTCTGGCACGACCCGACAACCTGACCGGCGTCACGCTCGGCGCCGAGCTCGAACGGATCGGCTTCGCCGGCCCGGAAGCCGTGGGAGGCCGGCTGGTCGCCGCCTATTTCGAAGCGCATATCGAGCAGGGGCCGATCCTCGAAGCCGCGGGCCTGCCGATCGGCGTCGTCACCGGCGCCCAAGGCCAGCGCTGGTACGAGATCACCGTCACCGGCCAGGAGGCGCATGCCGGGCCGACGCCCATGCCGCGGCGGCGCGACGCGCTGGTTGGCGCGGCAAGGATGATCGACGTCGTGAACCGGATCGGCCACGCGCACGCGCCCTACGCCTGCGCTACGGTCGGATTTCTGCAGGTCAGCCCGAACTCGCGCAACACGATCCCCGGCCGGGTGTTCTTCACGGTCGATTTTCGCCATCCCGAGGACGCGGTTCTGACCATGATGGACCGCGACCTGCGCCAAGCCTGTGGAGAGGCCGCCTCGGCGATCGGTCTTGAAGTCGAGGTCAAGGAGTTCTGGTACTTCCCGCCGACCCCGTTCCACCCCGACCTGGTCGCCGCCGTACGCGATGCCGCCGCAGCACAGGGCTATCCCCACCAGGACATCATCAGCGGCGCCGGCCACGACGCCGTCTACATGGCACGCGTCGCCCCCAGCGCGATGATCTTCGTGCCGTGCGTCGGCGGCATCAGCCACAACGAGATCGAAAACGCCAAGCCCGCGGACCTGACCGCCGGCTGCAATGTATTGCTGAATGCGGTGCTCGAATGCGCGACCGCTGCGGCGCCAGTAACGACCACGCATTAGGCGAAGCGAAGCTGGGCCGGCGCCGGTACGAAAACCTGGTAAGGATGCTGGCGATTGCATAAATCATGCAATTGGCATAGCATACATGGCGTCCTTGGAAGCATCAGAAGAATGATTAAGGTTTCCGCGGCCGAGTTTCAGCGAAACATCGGCAGATACCAGGACGTCGCGCTTACCCAGCCGGTCGTCGTTGCCCGCAATGGCCGCGAGCGGACCGTGATGATTTCGGTCGAGGAATATCACCGCCTTAAGCGGCGCGACCGCCGGGTGATGGGCTTGGAAGATTTCACGGACGAGGATATCGCCGCCCTGGAGAAGACCCGCGCGCCGGAGGCCGCGAAAGCGTTCGACAGCGAACTGAAAACGTCATAGGCGTGTGGCGCTCCCCGAACCGGTTCCCGGACTGGTAATCCGCTACAGTATCTGTGGGCGGAGGAACGTCGGCGGGGGCAGGAGGAGGGCGCCAAGTATCGGCCTTGCGCAATTGTTCTGATGACCGCCGACGCCCAGGGTGAGCAATGGGTGACGGTGCTGCCGGTAACTCACACGCCGCCCGCCAATCGCGAGTTCTCCGTGGAGATACCTGCCGCCACCAAGGGTCGCCTCGGGCTCGATGACGAGTGCTCCTGGGTCGTGCTGAGCGAAGCCAACCGCTTCCTGTGGCCGGGGCCCGACCTGCGCCCGGCGCGGCGAGGAGATGGCCGGACCGTTGCCTACGGGCAGCTGCCGTACGCACTTTTCGAGGAAATCCGGCAGAAGTTCATCGCCGCCATCCGTGCACGCCGCGCCGGCGTGGTGCCGCGAAGCGAATAGGGCCGCGGGGTGAGAAAAATATCAGGTCTTGCTTCGCTAATTGCCCAGCAAACAAAGACGCACGGCTACCCGCACCAGGACATCATCAGCGGCGCCGGGCACGACGCCGTCTACATGGCCCGCGTCGCCCCAGCGCGATGATCTTCGTCCCCTGCGTCGGCGGCATCAGCCACAACGAGATCGAGGACGCCAAGCCCGCGGACCTCAGCGCCGGCTGCAACGTGCTCTTGAACGCGGTCCTCGACCGGGCGAATGCCGCTCCATCTGGGGAAGACCGGTAACCGGGCCGCGCGCCTAGTCTCGGCGCTCTTCTCCTTAGGCAATCCAGCCTCTCGGATTGCGCACGAGACATGGCGTATTACATAATCGAACACAGAATGTAGCATCAGCGGAACTTGGGTATGAACAGCGCCCAGAAGGTGGAAACGGTTACGTTCCGCATCGACTCGGTGCTGAAGACCGCATTCGCCGAAATCGCGGCAGAGGAAGCAAAACCTGTCGGCGAGCTGTTGCGCGAACTGGTTCGCGAGCGGGTCGAGCAGAAAGCGCGCCGCTCATTCGAGGCCGAAGCGCGGCGCCAGGCACTCGAAGCCGCAGCTGCCGCGCGGGATCCGAGCAGCGACGAGGCCGCGGTCATGCGCGAGCTGGAGGCCGATCTCGAGGGATTCGCCGACGAATGGAAGTGAGGCGCGGCGATCTCGTCACGATCGCCCTATCGGGGGACTACGGCAAGCCCCGACCGGCTCTTGTGGTCCAGGCCGACGCCTTTGATGCTTTGACTTCCGTCACCGTGCTGCGGTTGACCAGCGAGCTGCACGACTGGCCATTGTTCCGAATAACCGTCGAAGCAGCCCAAGGCACCGGGCTGCAAAGACGCTCCCAGGTGATGATCGACAAGGCCGCCACCGTGCCTCGCTCGCGGATCGGCCGGCGGATCGGTCGCCTCGATGGCGCTACGATGGGGGCCGTCAGCAGGGCATTGGCGAAGTTCCTCGCGCTCGACTGATCGTCGGAGGCCGACGGGTCTCATCAAGATTTCGGCCACGGTGTCGAAATCTCTTCATCGCGAACGTCTCAAACGGATACACTGCTCGGAGGAGGGCACCGATGAAGCTCTACCATTTCCCGTCGCCCAATCCGCGAAGGTCACGTTTGCGCTGCTGGAGCTCGGGCTCGACTGTGAGAAGATCCCGGTGGATCTGGCGAAGGGCGAACACTGCGAGCCGGCATTTCTCGCGGTCAATCCGGCCGGCCGGGTACCGGTCCTCGTCGACGGCGACGTAACGCTGACAGAGTCGCATGCGATCCTCGCCTATCTGGGCGAGACGACGGGGAGGTTGTGGTCTGGGCGAGACGACGGGGAGGTTGTGGCCGGCAACGGCGGCGGGACGGGCGGAGGCCCTGCAATGGCTCTTCTTCCTGTCGCAGCACATCATGCCGCACGCCGGTGAAGTGGCGCTGCGGATCCGTGCCAGGGTGGTCGGCATTCCCGTCAATGAAGCCACGGTCGCCCGCGGTGAAATAGCGCTGCCCACCCCGCTCGGGGTCGTCGAAGGCCAGCTCGCAAAAAACCAATGGATGTTGGGCTCCGAATTCACCCTGGTGGACTGCGCCTATTGCCCGGTCCTCAACGTGATCGAGAAGGCCGGCTTCAGCTTCGGCGAGTTTCCCCGGGTCAGCACCTATCTCGAGGCGCTGCGCTCCCGCCAGACCTGGGAGGACACGCCCAAGCTTCCGATGCTGTGAGCGAGCCTGGCCTGCCGGTAATCGGGGTTACGCCGGCCCCCCCTAGAGTCGTTTCCAGCCGAGCCGCGCGAGTTCGGCACGGCAGACGGCCGCCAGTTCGGGGAGGCCAGCTTTGAGGGTCTCCCAGATGATCTCGCTTTCACGCGTGAAGTATTCGCGGGCAAGGATATTTCGCATGCCGAGGATCTGCCGCCACGGAATATCCGGATGACGCGACTTCAGATCGTCATCGAGATCCTTGGCGGCCTCCCCAATCGCCAGAAGACGGTATGCCGTCGCATCCCTGGACATCCGGGTCCTGCAGGAATGCTTCGCGCGTCAGCCCGCCGATCTGCCGTTCGATCCGCTCGATGAGCTCGAATATGTCGAGCAAGGTGTCAATCGGCGCCGCATCTGCCATCAGAAGACCCGGACCGCCGCGCCTTCGATCCGAGGACGCCGGCGCGGGTGGATCCCGTTGCGCGTCATCAGATCCACCCTGGCTCCAAGAATTTCCTGCATGCGCTCCTGCAACGCCACGAGATCAAACAGGGTAAAGCCCTGCGGCCGCGCGAGATCGAAGAACACGTCGATATCCGAGCCGCTGTGGGCCTGGTCACAGGCAACCGAGCCAAAGAGGAACATCGCGTCGACGCCGGCATCGCGCAACTCCGGCTCGTGTTGCTTTAACAGAGTGATGACTTGGTCGCGTTTCATGGGGCAAACAGTTGCGCAAAGACCCGGGTGCACTTCCCATAGCGAGTACATATCGTAACAGCTGGGTGTGGGGTGAAGCGCAACCACATCGGAGAGGGTCTTATTCCTCCGGCAAGCCGACTTTGCGGAACCCTTCCTCACACATGCTGGTATATTCTGGCGTAACGGTCATCCCCGGATAGGCCTTCAGCCCGGCGATCGTCAAGTCGGGCTGAAGCCGGAGCAGCTGCTGGAGCAGTTCGCGCCCCTCCCCGATGCGACCGAGATGGGCGCAAGCGACGAGCTTGTAGCGGACCATCGGGGTATAATGTGGGCTTTCGTCCAGCGAGCGGTCCGCCCATTCGACAGCCTCAGCGTATCGCCGCGCAAGCAGATGCGCCCAGGCGATCCCCCCGGTAAATTGATAGGTCTGCGGATCGAGAGGGCTCAGCCGCACTGCGCGTTGGAACGCCTTGATCGCCGGTTCCGGCCGATTGCGGAAGCACGACACCCGTCCGCTCGTCATCCAGGCATAGGCCGAATTGGGGTTGAGTGCCAAGGCTCGCTCGACGGCGCTCGCGGCCGTGCCGTGTGCGCGAGCGAAAAATGAAAGCGCATGGGCGCCCATCCACAGAGCATCGGGATCGTCTTTACCTATCTCGATCGCCTGCGCTGCCAGCTGCGTGGCTTCCGACATCTCCGCGTCCGAAACCCCGCCCAGGCCGAATGATACTTGGCCTACGCGGCACAACGCGACCGTTGCCGCGGCCGGCGCATAGGACGAGTCGAGTGCCAGCGCTCGCTTCAACAAGGCGATCGCCTCGCTTACGCTCTCGTAGGTAGTCTTGGGTACTTGCGCGATCGCGCGTAGGTACAGATCGTAAGCATCGAGCCTCTCGGTCGGCTTGCGGGTTGCGCGCTCGATCTCGGATTGGCGCAGCTTGGGCTCGATCGCTCCGACGACGCTCGACGCCACTCGGTCCTGAAGTTCGAAGATGTCGTCGAGGGCGCCGTCGAAGCGGTCGGCCCAGATGTGGGCGCCTGTTGTGGTATCGATCAGCTGGCCCGTGATGCGCACGCGGTTTCCGGCCTTCCTCACGCTGCCTTCGAGCACGTAACGTACGCCCAATTCGCGCGCCACCTGCTTCACATCGACCGTTTTACCCTTGTAAGTGAAGCTCGAATTGCGGGCGATGACGAACAACCAGGGCAGGCGCGAGATCGCCGTCGTAATCTCCTCGACCATACCGTCGGCGAAATACTCCTGCTCGGGGTCGCCGCTCATATTTTGGAACGGCAGCACCGCCAACGACGGCTTATCCGGGAGCGACAGCGGTGAACCCGTGCGCACGGTCTCGGCCAGCCGAATCCGATGGACGCGCACCGGGCGGGCGATGTTCTTGACCTGCTGCTCACCCAAATCCTCGAAGCCGAATTCGACTTTGTCGCGGACCTGGTCGCGCACAACGCGGCTGACGTAGATCCCGCCCGGCTCGGCCAGAGCTTCCAGCCGCGTGGCCACATTGACGCCGTCGCCGTAAATGTCGTGCTCATCGATGATGATGTCGCCAAGATTAATCCGATCCGGAACTCGACGCGCCGCGCTTCCGGAACGTCGATGTTCCGCCTCGCCATGTCGCGCTGAACCTCGACGGCGCAGCGTACCGCATCGACGACACTGGCGAATTCGACGAGCAGGCCGTCGCCGGTGGTCTTGACGATGCGCCCGCGATGCTCGGTGATCTTGGGATCGATCACCTCCCGGCGGATCGCTTTTAGCACCGCGAGGGTGCCCTCCTCGTCCGCCCCCATCAGACGAGAGTAACCCGCCACGTCGGCCGCGAGGATCGCCGCCAGCCGGCGCTCGACGCGCTCTCGGCCTCCGAAGTTCATGGCCGCAATGCTACCGCAATCTCACCGTTTACCATAGCGGGCCGGCGAGGGACTCTCCGCAGCGGGATGGAGGCTTGAGAATTTCATCGTCTTTGAGAGGATGCGCAGTCGAGTCCCACTCGGGTGATTGAGGAGAAGGGCATGCGCATCGCGGTGGTCGGCACGGGCGGCATCGGCGGACCCTATGGCGCCTCGCTGGCGGCGGCCGGGGCCGACGTCACCTTCGTTGCGCGCGGCGCGCATCTCGCGGCGATCCGTGAGAACGGACTGCGCGTCGAGGGGGACCGCGGCGAGACCCATATCCGCCCGGCCCAAGCCACCGACGATATCGCGAGCATCGGCACGGTCGATTTCGTGCTGCTCTGCGTCAAACTGTGGGACGTCGAAGCGGCCGGCGCGCAACTCCGCGCCGTCTTAGGGCCGGAGACTGCGGTCGTCCCATTGCAGAATGGCGTCGACGCGGCCGAACGGCTGACCCCGCTCCTCGGACCCGAGGCGGTGATGGGCGGCACCGCCTTTGTCACCGGTAACATCGCCGCTCCCGGTGTGATCCGCCAGACGGGCACCTATCAGCGGATGACGTTCGGCGAGCTCGATGGCCGGCCCAGCGAGCGCGGCCAACGTCTGCTTGAACTGTGTGAAGCAGCCGGCTTTGAGGGTGTGCTAAGCCCTGATATCCGCGTCCCGATCTGGGAGAAGTTCCTTCTCTTGGTGCCCCTCAGCGGGCTCAATGCACTGACGCGGGTGCCCCTCGGCAGGTGGCGCGATGACCCCGATCTGTTCCCCCTCTACGAGGCGGCCCTGCGCGAAACCGTCGCAGTGGGTGAGGCCGAGGGAGTGAGATGGCCGCCCGACAGCGGCGAAAAGGTTATGGCGATGATGTGGTCGATGCCGCCCTACCACATGACATCGATGGGAAACGACTTGCTCCGCGGCAACCGGCTCGAGCTGCCGTGGTTCGCCGGCAAGGTCGTCGAGCTCGGCCGCCGCCACGGTATCCCGACCCCGGTCAACGGCTTCATCTATGCCGCACTCAAACCGCACATCCGCGGGACGCCGGCCTAGGGCGATGCTGCATGGCCATGCCGTTATTGTGATAATATTATTTATCGCTTGATTAACGACCATCGATGCGATATTATGATTAACAGGCCAATCCGAGATTGCAGGAGAATCCCGCGTGGCGAGGCCATCGGCAATATCTGCCGTTACGGAAATTAACAACAGAGCCTGAATGTCTAACCCCCGCTGTCGGCTACGCGGCCGCCGCCCTAGGATTTCTGCGGGTGAGAAGGTGCCCCTCGCTGTTATTTTCCTGTAAAAAACAGCAAAAACAGCGAGGGCGGTCCCTCTATGGCTTGCCTCTGTACCCTCGTCGAGGGGGCGGCGTTGACAGGTTTTGGGTGCCTCAACTATGGTGCGCCGCGTTTGGCCATGCTTACCGTTGGCGCGGGTGTTGATATTGCGCTTCCCTGAATGAGCGACGGCAGGCCGACGGATCCTTTGGCGCGGCTTGGCGAGAAGATCGACAAGGCGCGGGCGGAGCGTGTCCGGCATCAGCCGGTGAAGGTCGACCGCTCGAACCTGCACCAGGGGCTCGGTCTTGGCCTTCGCATCGGCATCGAGCTGGTCGTCGCCGTGGGGGTCGCAACCGGATTGGGCTGGGCGATCGATCGCTGGCTCGGCACGCGGCCGTGGGGGATGATCGTGCTTTTCTTTCTCGGGGTCGCCGCCGGTATGCTCAACGTCTATCGCGCGGTCACGGGGATCAGCGGGGCGGTAGGTTATCGCAGGGACCGCGAGAGCGGTGCCGGCACAAAACAATGGGACGACGAGGACTGCTGAATTGGCGATAGAAATCGCACCGCTCCATCAATTCGAGATCCATCGTCTCGTCCCGATTCACATCGGCGGGCTCGACGTCTCATTCACCAACTCGGCGTTGCTGATGAGCATTGCGGTGGCGTTGATCACCGCGCTCGTCGTCTTTGGTACCCGCAAGCGCGCTCTCGTCCCCGGCCGTTGGCAGTCGCTGGCGGAGATGAGCTACGAGTTTGTCGCCGACATGGTCGAGACCAATGTCGGGCATGGCGGGCGCGAATTCTTTCCGTTTGTCTTCACGCTCTTCATGTTCATTCTGTTCGCCAACTTCTTGGGGTTGATCCCCTACGCCTACACCGTCACCAGCCAGATCGTCGTCACCTTCGCGCTCGCCGCGGTCGTGTTCATCGGGGTGACGATCGTCGGCATCGTCCGGCACGGCTTCGGCTTCCTGCGATTGTTTGTGCCCGCGGGAGTGCCGCCGGTGCTGCTGCTGCTGCTCGTACCGATCGAGCTGCTGTCCTACTGCATCCGCCCGTTCACTCTGGCGATCCGGCTGTTCGCCAACATGCTGGCCGGGCATACGATGCTGGCGATTTTCGCCGGCTTCGCCGCGAGCATCGGCGTCGTTTTTGGCATCCTACCGCTCGGCATCGACATTCTGCTCATCGCCCTCGAAGTGCTCGTCGCTGCACTGCAGGCCTATGTCTTCGCGATACTCGCCTGTCTCTATCTCAGCGACTCCATCCACCTACATTGACGCGCCTGATCACCCCGAACCTACGGAAAATCAAATGGATCTCGCTTCCGCCAAAATGATCGGAGCCGGCCTTGCGTGCATTGCCCTCGTCGGGGCCGGGATCGGCATCGGCAATGTATTTTCGGCACTGATCAGCTCGGTCGCCCGCAATCCGGCAGCACAGGGGCAGGTGCAGCCATTTGCCTTTCTCGGCTTTGCACTGGCCGAGGCAACCGGCCTCTTCGGCCTTGCCATCGCCTTCCTGATCCTCTTCGTCTTCTGAAGCCTCCTCGGAATGGTCGTCGTGAGTTCCGCTAACACCTCGTCATTCCCGCGAAAGCGGGAACCCAGGGACGTCAATGAACTGCGTGGCTGCTCCTGGACCCCCGCTTTCGCGGGGGTGACGATCACGGCTGCGGCCTGACGAGAAGGCGATCGGCCGTGCCGCAACTCGACGTATCGACATTCGCGCCGCAGCTCGTCTGGCTGGCGATTACATTCGTTGTACTCTACCTGCTGATGTCCAGGATCGGGCTGCCGCAGGTTGGCGCGATAATCGAGGCACGGCGCAAGCGCCTCGATGACGACCTCGCGCGCGCTGCCGAGATCAAGGCGGAGGCAGAGGCGGTCGTTGCGAATTATCAGCGGATGATGGCCGAGGCGCGCGCCCAGGCTCAGGCGACCATCAAGGAGCGTACCGACCAGTTTGCAGCCGAGGCCGCCCAGCGGCAGCGGCAGCTCGCCGAGGCGTTGGCCGGGCAGACACGGGCGGCCGAGCGAGAGATCGGGGCGGCGAAAGAACGGGCATTCACCGAGATCCGCAATGTCGCTGTCGATGTCGCCCGTTCGGTTACCGAAAAGCTGACCGGCTCGGCGGCCGATCAAGCACAACTGGTGCCGGCGGTCGATCGAGCCATGGCAGAGCGTTTGGGCCGATGATGCCGCTTCTGGAGGATCCCGAATTCTGGGTCGTCCTTGCGGTCGTAATTTTCGCCATCGGTGTGTGGAAGCCGGCGCGCCGAGCGATCCTCGGTGGGCTCGATGCCCGTGCCGCGCGTATCCGTGACGAGCTCGCTGCGGCCCAGCGCCTTCGCGAAGAAGCCGAGCGGATGCTCGAAACGTACCAGCAGCAGCGGGCTGCGGCCGAAGCCGAAGCGATCCTTGCCCACGCAAGAGACGAGGCGGAGCGCGTCGCGGCGCAGGCCGCGCGCAATCTCGAGGAGACGCTGGCGCGGCGCCGGCGGCTGGCCGAGGAGCGGATCGCGCAGGAGGAGGCTAAGGCGCTCGCCGAAATCCGCACTATCACAGTGGATGTCGCGATTTCGGCGGCTCGCCAAGTCATCACCGCGGAGCTCGACGAGAAGCGCGGCGCCGCATTGATCGACGCCGCGATCGCCGGCCTACCCCAGCAATTGCAGCATTAGCCGCGCAGCAGCCGAAACCTATGCGGCCGCTACGCTGTGCCGCGAGAGGACAAGCCGCGCTACACTAACAAGATCGGCCTTGCCCGATCCGAGGAGCGGCAGCTTGTCGACGACGACCACCTCGCCCGGCGCCATCAAATCGGACGCGCCCTTGGCTCTCATATGGGCCTGGAAGGTGGCGCGCGTCGCCCCGTCTTTTTCAGTGACGAGCACAAGCCGTTCGCCGCGGCGCGGATCGGGTTCGGTGACGACCGCCGATTGCGCGTCGGGCCACAGCTCCGATGCCAGGCTCTCGACTCCGGCGAGCGAGATCATCTCGCCGCCGATCTTGGCGAAGCGCTTGGCGCGGCCCTTGATTGCCACGAACCCGTCACGGTCGATCGTCACGATGTCTCCGGTATCATGCCATCCCTCTGGCGGCGGCTGCAGGATGCCGGGTCGATCGACTTTGAGGTAGCCGAGCATCACGTTGGGGCCGCGCACATAGAGGCGACCGCCTTCATCGATGCCCTCGACCGGGTCGAGGCGCGCTTCGATGCCGGGCAACAATCGCCCGACCGTGCCGAACCGGTTGAACATTGGCGTATTGAGTGCGAGCGCGGGTGCCGTTTCCGTGACACCGTAGCCTTCGAGAATGCGCAGCCCGAATTTTTCGGCCCACAGCCGCCGCGTCGCCTCCTTGACCGGCTCCGCACCCGCCAGCACGTAGCGCAGCGAGCGAAAATCATAGGGATGCGCCGCGCGCCCGTAGCCTGACAGAAAGGTGTCGGTGCCGAAGAGGATCGTCGCGTTGGTTCCATAGACCAGTTCCGGAACAACGCGATAATGCAAGGGTGAGGGGTAGAGAACGATGGGAACACCGGAAACGAGCGGCAGAACCAGCCCGACGGTCAGCCCGAAGGCGTGGAACACGGGCAGCGTGTTGAACACCTTGTCGCTGCGGCCAAAGTCGATGCGGGCCGCTGCCTGGGCTGCGTTGCACAGCATGTTGCGATGCGAAAGCACGACCCCCTTCGGCAGCCCCTCCGAGCCTGATGTGAACAGGATTGCGGCCGCATCATCGGGGTTGCGCCGAACGAGGGCGCGGCGATAGTGGAGGAGGGCGCGGATCTTGTCGGCGAGCGAAATCCCGCCGCGCAAATCCTCGAGGTAGACGATGCGGATCGTCTCGCCGAGCGTGCCGACCAACTGGCCGAGCCTGGCCCGTTCGACAAAGCCGCGCGAGGTGATGATCGTTCTCATCTCGGCCGCAGTGCAGGCGCCCAGGATATTGCTGGCGCCGGCAGTGAAGTTGATCAGTGCCGGGACGCGTCCTGCCGACATCGCGCCGAGCAAAGTCGCGGCAGCAGCATTGGCGTTGGGCAGCATCACGCCGATTGCTTCACCTTCAGTGGCAAGTGGCGCGAACTTGCGCGCGAGCACGCGCGCCCCGACAAGAAGCTTGCGATAGCTGAGCTTGCCGGCGACCGGGTCCTCGACCGCGACACGCCGCCAGCCTTGGATTTTCGCGGCGTCGACCACCGCGTCGACGACCGTGCGGTCTGTAGGCGTCGTGCGGAAGATCAAGTCGGACATGATCTGATAGAGCATCGCCCCCGCCGCCTGACGGCGCGCCTTGCCCTTGAGCGCATCGTCGACGGTAAGACGCACCGGCTCGAGCACGGTGACCCTGACCTTGGGGAACCAGCGGCGCCGGACCTGATCGCGGCCGAGCCTGGAAAAGATCGTGGCCTCCAGACCCTCGATGCGCACCGGCACCACCATGGCACCCGATTTCTCGGCCACCAACGCTGCTCCGTCATAGACCTTCATCAGTTGGCCGGTGACCGTGATGCGACCCTCCGGGAAGATCACCAATGTGTCGCCGTTTCTGACCGCCTGGATCAGCTTCCGAGTCGCAAGCGGCCTGGCGGGATCGAGCGGCATCGCACGCGTCAGCTTCAGGAGAGGCCTCACCCACCAGCGCCGCGAGAAATCGTGATCGACCGCGAAGACCGGTTCCTTGTCGAGGATCGAAAGCGCGACGGCGCCGTCGAGAAAGCTCACATGATTGAGTGCGATGATCGGGTTGGGTCCCGCCTTGTCGAGATTTTCGCCCCCCTTGATCTCGAGCCGGTAAAAGGCGCGCAGCAGGATCGACAGAAAGTCGTGGAGGGGGCTGGTCGGCATGGTCTTGCCGATCCACAAGACGGCAAGAAAAGCGAGGCTCGCGATGCCGAGGAACAGCACTGGGATACCGACCCCGACCTTCTGCAAGAGCGCTACGAGGAGCGCGCCGCCGACCATGAACGCAGCGTTGAGCACATTGACGGCGGCGACGACGCGGGCGCGCCGTTGGGGTGCCGCCCAGGCCTGGATCGCCGCGAAGGACGGCACGATCATCAGCCCGCCCGCAACGGCGAGAATCCCGAGATCAATGGCGGCATGCCAGGCGATCGGCCGGGCAAAAAACGCCGACGGCGCCAAAGCTGTGATCGCGTCTGCCGCACGCAAGCGCAGTAGCGCCAATCCGAGATCAAGCGCACAGAGCCCGATCAGCAGCGCCCCGACGGCAGTAGGCAGCAGCACGATCCGCCCTGCCGATAGCCAGGCGGCAAGGGCGGAACCGACCCCGATGGCGACCGCGAAGACCGCGAGGAAGATGGTCACGACAGTCTCGGCGCCGCCAAGCGTGTGCACGACGAGCGGCGGCAGCAGCGACAGAAGGATTGCGCCGACCAGCCAAAATATGCTGGTGACCACGGCGCAGCGCCAAAGCCGCGTATCCGCCCACAACTCGCCGAGCAACCGGCGGGTAGAGCCCAGGATGTTGGGGTCGATCGCGAGATCCGGCGCCGCCCGACCGGTCTTCGGGATAAAGAGGCTGGCGGCCCAGCACAGGATGGCAAAGACCATCAGAGTGACGGCGAGCACGGCAGGATCGCCACCGTCCTTCATCGCGATGCCGCCGGCGATGGTTCCGCCGAGGATCGCCAGAAAGGTTGCACCCTCGACTAGGGCGTTGCCTGCCGGCAGTTCCTCCCGCGTCAGATGGTCAGGAAGAATGCCGTATTTGATCGGCCCGAACAAAGCTCCGATGAGGCCGAACAAAAACAAGGCCCCGAACAGCAATGGCAGCGAATTCAGCTCGAAACCAGCGACGGCGATAGCCGCTGCTCCAATTTCGACGAGCTTCAGCAGGCGCGCCACCGAGGCCTTGTCGAAGCGATCGGCGATCTCGCCGCCTGAAGCCGACAACAGGAAAAACGGCGCGATGAAAATGCCGCCTGCCAGCGTCACCAGCGCTTCCCCGGTCGCGCCGCCAATCTTGAACAGGATCAGCAGGACGAGCGCGTTTTTCAGGAGATTGTCGTTGAAGGCAGAGAAGAACTGGCACCAGAAGAGTGGCGCAAAGCGCCGGCAGGCGAGGAGTGATTGCGACATCGATCCCTCCGAGGATCAGGGCGGCATCCCGCCGTTCAGCTTTGTCCTTTTGCGACGTCCATCAACAGACGCTCGGTCTTGGCGTCCTCGAGCCGGTATACGAGCTTGCCGGCTTCGTCATTGTCGCGGATCGTCTTGGTCAGGGTGATGCAGGACTGGACAAGCATAACCACCCCCATGGCGAGATAACCCTTCATCGCGAGGTCGATCGGCATCAGGGCGATGCCGCCGACGACCATCGCGGGTGCGGCGGCGAAGGAGACATAGGTAAAGACAATCCAGGACTGACTGTGGTGAAGGATTGGTTGATTCATGGTCGCATTCCGATCGATTTGGAGTGTGGGGGATGAGATCAGGCGCTGGAAGCGGACCGGCCGCTGGCGACGCGTTGCCTCAGCCGGGCGAGCACGTCGTCGGCATTGGGCCTGAGGCGGGGGCCGAAGCCCTCGGCCGAGAGCTTTTCGGCGACGGCGTTCGGGCCGGTCGCCGCATCGAGCGCATCGAACGCGGCCTCGGCGGCATCGGCCTCGACCTGTCGTTCACGCAGGCGAGAAAGGGTCGTCTCGGCCTCGGCGAGCGTGCCCTCGAAGATCGGCGGGGTCTCGATGCGGCCGCGACGTGCGACGCGAACCGCCTCCGCCGCCCGTGCGATCCGCCGCCCCCGTTCGAGTTGCGAGAACCGCACCTGCTGCTGCAGCACGTGTCCCTTCAGCCTGGCGATTTCGGCGGTGAAAAGGGCGCGCGCCGTTGCCGAAGCATCGCGCTCAGCCTCAAGGGTGGCGATTGCCTCCGCCGCCTCGGTCGCGAGGTCGTCGCGGCCGGCTTCGATGGCGGCGACGGCCCGCGTTTCCAGGTCCTCGATCCGGGCACGGGTCGCATCTAGCCGCTGGCCTTCCTGGTCCTGCTGCGCGATGGCGATCGCCAGCGCCTTTTTCGCCCTGTCGAGCGCCCCGGCGGCATCGCGCATTTGCTGGTCGAGGATTACCAGTGCATGCTGATTGGCGACTTCCTCGGCAATCGTGATGGTCCGTCCACGGACCAAGGTAATCAGGGTCTTAAGCATCTGCCCTCCGTACAATGAACATTGTTCATACGGCTAAATAGGCATGAGATGAACGTCGTTCAAGGGTGTTCTTGGACCGCTTTCAATGAGGCAGGCGATGGCAAGGCAGAAGGTCGATCACGCGGCGCTGCGAGAGCGGCTTATCGATGCCGCCGAACGCTCCATCGCTGCGAACGGGCTCGCGGGCCTGAGGGCGCGTGACCTCGCCCACGAAGCCGGGTGTGCCGTCGGAACGATATACAATGTCTTTGAGCACCTCGACGAACTCATCCTTGGCGTCGGATCGCGGACGTTGGCGATGCTCGATGCCGCGCTCGAAGCGGGTCGGTTGGCACGTCCGTATGGTTCGACGGAGGATGCCGCAGCCGACCTGGTACGCCTCGCTCTTGCCTATCTCGCATTCGCCGCCACGCATACCGTACGCTGGCGGGTGCTCTTCGAGCATCGTATGAGCGAAGCTCGCCTTCTGCCACAGTGGTTCGTGGAACAGCAGCATCAATTGTTCGCGCAAGTCGAGCGGCCGTTGGTCACGCTGTTGCCCGATCTCGACCTGGACGCGCGCCGGATCCTCGCGCGTACCTTGTTCTCGGCCGTGCACGGCATCGTCGCGCTCGGCCTTGAAGAGAAGCTCGTGTCCCTGCCATTTTCCGATCTCCGCAACCAGCTCGCCGCGACCGTGCGCGCGATCGCGACAGGACGCGACGAGCTTCGTTCCGTTGACTCTGCCGATAGCCAGGCGGATCTTCGCTAGGGTCAGGAAGGATGCCGCATGGCCGTCGAGGTACGGGAGGTAAATCCGCTCTTCGTTGCCGAGATCGGCGTGGTCGACCTCGGTAGGCCTATTGATCGGAAAATGGTCGATGTGATCTGGCAGGCGATCGACCGTTACGCCGTCCTGGTGTTTCGCGACCAGCACCTCGACGATACGAAATTGCGCGATTTCGCGGCCAAAATCGGTGCGCTCGAGATCGGCCGATCGGCCGGGGCGACGGCGGTTGGCGCATCCCGAGATCGGCGACATTTCGAACCTCGACGGCGAGGGGCGGCAGCGAGCGCGCGACGACCGGCGGCGGCGAGCCCGAATTCGCCGATATGCGCGCCGCCTACGATGCGCTGCCCCAGGAGACGAAGGCCGCGGTCGGCGGGCTCGTCGTCGAGCACGACGTCTTCTGGTCGCGTGGTCAGATCGGCTTTACCGAATTTCCGCCGGGCGAGCGCGAGCAATATCCGCCGTCACGGTAGCGGCTGGCGCGCCGTCATCCCGGCTCGCAGTGCAAGACGCTCTACCTGTCGGCGCACGCCTCGCGATATCGGCGCGACGCTAGACGAAGCGGCTAGAGGGTCGTCAGTCTCTGATCGGCCCGACCAGGGCGCCGTAGATGAGCGGACGCAAAAGGTGGCGGTAGTAAAGTCGCCGCTCGGGAGCCATCATCATGGCGACGACGACCAATTGCTCGACCGGGTCGATCCAGAAAGAGGTGCCTAAGACGCCGCCCCAGAAATATTCTCCGACCGAGCCCGGCAGCGGGCATCGGCCGGCGGTGGTACGCACCGCAAAACCTAGGCCAAAGCCGTAGCCCATCTCAGGCACCGGTGCCAGCGCGCCGAACCGCGGACGCGCGGTTTCGCCGTAGACGCAATCGGGCGGCAGATGGTCGGAGGCCATCAGTGCCACGGTCTTCGGCGCCAAGATCCGGGTTCCATCGAGCTCGCCGCCGTTCACCAGCATCTGGCAGAACCGGGCATAGTCCGCCGCGGTCGACACGGCCCCGCCACCCCCCGAGGCCCAGCGCCGCGGATGAGTGACGTCGCGCATCGGCGGTCGTGCCCCTGTCGCCGGATCGATCTGGGGCTCGGCGACGCGGGCCGCGCGCTCGCCGGTCGCGGCGAACCCGGTATCGCGCAGACCGAACGGCCGGCTGATCCGCGCGTCGATGAACTCCGCCAGATCCTGACCGGAAACGACCTCGACCACGCGCCCGAGCACGTCGGTCGACATGCTGTATTCCCAGGTGGTCCCCGGCTCGAACATCAGCGGCAGGGCGGCCAGCTTGGTCACCAACTCGGCGTTGGTCTGGTCTTCGGCCATCGGCTGGGCGTCACGCCAGATCATCTGCACCGGCGAGTCGCCAAAGGCCGCATAGGTCAGCCCCGAGGTATGGCGCAACAGATCCTGAATGGTCATCGCCCGCTTGGCAGGCGTGCGCTCGACGCCCACCGTGCGATTTGCGAGCTCCGGCAGGTACTCGGCGACCGGGGCGGCGATCTGCAGCTTGCCTTCCTCGGCCAAGATCATCGCAGCAACCGAGGTCAACGGCTTGGTCATCGACGCGATCCTGAAGATCGCATCGAGCTCCATCGTCGCCTTCGCCTCGCGGTCCCGCCAGCCAAAGGCTTCGGCATAGGCGACGTGGCCGGCACGAGCGATCATCACGACCGCTCCCGGGATCATGTTGCGCTCGACGTCCTGCCGGAACGTCGCCGAGAGGCGGGCGAGACGCTTCGCCGATAGCCCGACTTCCTTCGGACGATCGGCCCTGGGTAATCCGAGATTGCTCATGTCAGTTCGCGAAGGCCGGCTCGGCGACCTTGGCCTTTTGGAACTCGGGCATGACTTCTTTCCCAAACCATTCGAGCTGTTCGAGGCAGACCGATTTCGGCACGCCGACCGAGAGGCTCACCGACACGTGATCGAGGCCCGAATAGCGCCTTTCGAGGCTCTTCAGGTGCTCGATGACCTGCTCGGGCGACCCGCACAGAACCCCGCCGTTGGCGATCGCGTCCTCGATCCGCGGGAGCTTGGCGTGGGGTGCGCGCTTGGGGTCGCGCATGATCTCGATCTGCTCGTCGCTCAACGCCCGCACCAGCCGCAGCTCGCCGAACATCTTCATGTTTTCTTCGTAGTATTTCCCCGCCTCGCGAATGCCCTGCTCCCGGTTCTTGGCGAGGTAGAAGTGGAAGCCGAAGCACAGCCGTTCGCCCAGTTCCAGCTGCTGGCCGATCCGCGCATGCGCCGCCTGCCAGTCGAGGACGACCCGATGCATCGCACCGCCCTCGGCGGAGCCGCCGCCAATCAGCCCCCTGATCCCGTGCTTGGCCATGAAATCGAGCGCCCGCGCCGTACCGCCCTGAACCGGCTGCCAGCACTCGACCGGCAGCCGCAGGGGCCTGGGAACCACGGTCAGCTCCTTCAGATCGTAGCCGCGATAGGGCACCCGCGCCGGGATTGTGTAATGCTTGCCCTCATGCGAGAACGACTCGTTGTTGAACGCCTTGAAGATCAGGTCGACCTGCTCCTCGAAAAGCTCGCGATTGGCCGGCTGATCGAGCAGCGGCGAGCCGAAGGTTTCGACCTCGCGGGTGTGATAGCCCCGCCCGACGCCGAAAATGACCCGGCCGCCGGTCAGGATGTCGGCCGTGGCGTAATCCTCGGCGAGGCGCAGCGGGTTCCACATCGGGCAGATGTTGAAGCCGCAGCCGAGCTTGATGTTGCGCGTCAGATGTGTCAGGTGCAGCGCCGCCATCAGCACATTGGGGATGCACTCGTAGCCCTCGTGCTGGAAATGGTGCTCGGCCATCCAGAAGGCGTTGTAGCCGAGGCGATCCATCAGCTGGGCCATCGCTTCGGCCTTGTCGAAGACCGTGGCAAGTTGTTCGTTCGGAAACCGGCGATCGTTCACCGGGGTGCCGGCATAACCGGCATTTTCCATGTCGATGTGCCCGGCGAACAGACTGTCGAATTTGGTAATCATGGCATCGCCTCCGGAGAAAATCGCCGATCAATCCTTAAATGGCATTCTAAACCCGGTTTCGCGGCTGACAACCCGGAACGCCCCGACATTTTAGGGCAGCCACCTGCAACTGACGCCCGGCGCCCCAATCATGGATTGCATCGGCGATCGCGCATCCCGCCATGTGCAGCGAATCAGCAGCAAAATCTCGCCCGTCGGTTGAATAGCCGGCTAAACCTACCCCCCTCGAGTTACCAACCGAGTGTTCCTTTTCGCGTATCACGCGTTGAACCCTAGTTTCCTACCTGATAATTCAGGTGGGGTTCAGGCGCAGACCCAACCTGTGGTCATCGCCTCGGTCTGCAACATCGTCCAGCCCGCGAAGGTTCCTGGCACCGACAAATCCGTGCATCATGTCATGTCGTCAATTGATTAAACATGTGCGGACTGTACCACAGTATTGCGATATTGTCAATCTCTCGGCCCAGAGCCGGCAGAAACCGAACCTCCCACCACGGGAGGTTGGCGAGACACCTACATATATTACGAATGCCTCGCTCGGCGGGTCCCGCGAAACCTCGCTCGCCTTTTCGGAGATCTCGGCCATGCGGATTGTTGGTTTCTCGTTGGTGATACTATGCTGTCTTTCCGCCGCCAGCCCCGGCTCGGCGCAACAGGGTGCCAGTGACGCCGTCACCGCCAGCCAGAAAGACATCGGCAAAGTACAAACCAGGATCCAGAAATACGAGCAAGCTCTGGGCGTCATCAACCAGCTGGCGCGTCCGGATCAGGCGACCGTCGAATGCAATGGGGTTTGCTATTTCCCCAGCAGCAGCAGGCCCATCGCATGGCGGTGCGAGCCCGGCAAGAAATGTGATCTGCATTGCACGGTCAACCCGCCGGCCGGTGGCTGCAATTGATAGGCGCTGTTAAAAGGGTGCAATCACGCTTAATCGGGAGTCGTCGTACGAGCGACACGATACGTTCCGGCAGTGACCCACTTTGTAATCAGCGGGCCGTCTCGGGCCTTGGGGTTGGCGCGGCATTCAACGCGCTCCCGTGTTAGCCTAAGCAGAACAAAGGCGATCAAGCGCCAAAGCGATCAACCGATCATCAAATAATTTGAGTTTGCGCGTCCCGGCTCCGGCGCCGCCCCGCCATCTCCTTAAGCCGTTCTTTATGTCGTCGAGCCGCGGTGGTATTTGTTCATGATGAAGAAGCCAATCTACCGTTCCCAAGAGTTCCATTCCGAGTGGCGACTCGAAACCATTAATTAGCGCGGCAGTGGCGTCTAAGGCGGGACGGTAGGTCTTAGCTTCTGAATTCAAATAAAGTGCCACCCTATCTATCTTTCTGTCATCGTATCCGATCACATCTAAGAGACCAGCGTCCGCCAAGCGCTTATCGCAATGCAAATAACTCCCGTCCAAGGCATTCAACAAATGTCTTAGCTTGGGGGAAAAGGGGCCGAATTGATCAGCACGAAATTCCAACTGAAGTGGATTAGGTAGATCTCGGGAAATGATTTCCCTTTCTAGGAAATATGCGAGCTTCTGAATTTCGAGCATCGTGCACTCGAAGCCAAGGACCCAATAATGGCGTATCAGCTCGGTCATGAATGCGCGTGCTGGTGTCAGCTTTTCTACTCCCGCGCGCTTAGCCACATTTTGATATTCCGGCGTAGGTTCGTAGACCGTAATGGTCACATCTCGCAGAGAATCAAGCGCCTTTACGATCAAAGGACGGACGTCCTGCCAATCAAGGCCGCCATTGCCGCTGCCTAAGGGTGGCAACGCTATAGAATGGACTGCGTGCTCTTCGATGAAGCGCCGTAAATCACCTAGACCCTCCTCAATCCATTCAAGTTTAGATGGCGACCGCCAATGCTGTTTGGTGGGAAAATTTATGATCCACTTTGGCCCACCCATAACGTCTCTTCGCTCAGTCGCAAATACACGACCGATCTTGATGTCACCCCGGTCGCACGCCTGTTTGTAGAGTTTGAGATTTTCAGGGAACGCTTCCTTGAACATCAAAGCGATGCCCTTACCCATCACGCCAACCGTGTTGACGGTGTTAACCAGGGCCTCAGCCTCAGCGTCCAAAAGGTTGCCTTGGGTGAATGTGATCATCAGAAGTACCATCCCCGTTGGCTGATGATGCTAAGAGAAACGCCAGCATCATCTGCTAGTCTTCTGGCTTTATCACGCTCGATGGCATTATAGCACGCTATCCCGAGCAGGGAAGCAATTGGCAAATGCCTGTGCACAAGAGCTTCCGCTTGATAGCGATCTGTTTTCTCTGGGTTCTCGGCATCCCTTTTGAAATCATGTTGCTGCAAAATCGTCCAATCTATCGTGGATAGATCATCTAAGCTATTGTAATAACGGGCGTATCCTAAGTAAGCGTGCCTATCAGTAAACAAGAACCTGACACGGTCCGTTGCGAGTTTCCTCAAGGACGAAACCAATATAACAATTTCTTCATTGGACCGTTGACGAATTCCTCGATAGCCAGTTTTGATATTATAGGACATCATAGATAGCGGCGTGAAATAAAATGGGATGTAATCGCTGAGGCTCCCGCCGGGCGAGACCGGGACGGCACGATAGTGGCGGTTGGCGATCAGATCGGCGTTGCCGATGCTGACGAATTCCGAAGCGAGTTCGATTGGAGTTACGGCAATGGAGGCCGTTCGCCAGAATCCACGGTAAGTTGTCCCGGTGGGTGATCCGGAAAATGAGTGCCTTTTCAGGGTTAAGAAGGTCCCGCATATCACTATTTGGTTGCGGTTCGCCGCCGTCCTCAGCATGGTGGCCATCATGGTCAGCATCGAATCTACCCTACGCTATACCCCAAGCATATAGAAGCGTAGGCGCCCTAAGGCCTGCAGAGTTTGGGTTGGGTGGCCGAAGTCTGGCCCTCGCTCAACCCCACAAATTCAAAGCGAATCACTACCCGCGCTTCACCTTACCGAGGTTCGGTCGTATCCTGCGAAGCGGCTCCCCGGCTATAGCCCGATATAATTACAGGCCATCCGGGGGACACAAGACTGCGGCACCACTGGAGGATTTCGACCATGGCAAGGCTTCCGCCCATTACCAGCAAGGATCAGGTCGCGGCCGAGAACGGGGCAATTTTTGACTCGATCGTCGCGAGCCGTGGGGCGGTCCAGGGACCGTTCACGATGTTCCTGCACAGCCCGGAGCTGGCCGGGCGCCTCGCGAATCTCGGCGCTTACGTTCGCTTCGAGGGCTCGCTCGATATGCGTGCGCGGGTGCTCGCCGCGATGACCGTCGCCCGCGAGTTCGAGGCGGTCTATGTCTGGGGTGCGCAAGCGGGCGGCGCCCGCCGGCTCGGCGTACCAGAGACGACGATTACCGCGATCCGCGAGAACCACGCGCACGGCATCCCGCCGGAGGACGCCGCGATCGTCGAATTCACCCGACAGCTCCTGCGCAAGCACCGCGTTGACGACGCGAGTGCCAAGGCGATGCAGGCGCGCTTCGGCAATGACGGGTTCATCCAGCTGACAGGTGCCATCGGGTATTACAGCATGCTGGCAATGACCGTGAACGCCTGCGAACTGGAGGCAGCCCCGAACGCCGAGGTCCTCAGGGTCTGAGGGCGAACCCCGAGCGTTCTAATCTATCCGATCATCTCGGAGCCACCGCCCCTCTCCGCCCTTCAGGGGGGAGGGAGGGGTCCGCGAAGCGGGAGGGTGAGGTGGGTGGTGCCGAGAACCGGTTCGTCGCCCCCCTCACCCTGCCCTCTCCCCCGGCCAGCGGGGGGAGAGGGTAACTAGATTTGATGAGACAGCCTCACGTTTCACTCCGGCATCCGCGGCGGTACCGCGTTCGGCCCTGCAAAATACTCGCAGTGCGCGGTCCCCGGCGGCCAATGTGCCGAGGCCGCTGCGGCTGCCGCCATCATGCCGGCAGGACCGCAATAATAGAGATGCGTGCCCGGCTGGCATTCGCGCAAGACCGCGGTAAGGTCGAGCCCTTTGGCTGGATCGCCGCCGTCATGGTGGAACTGGACGTAGCCCTGCGCGGCAAGGATCGCGAGGTCGTCAAGAAAGGCGGTCTCCTCGGGTGAGCGCGTGCAATAATGCAGGCGGAACTGGGCGCGCCGGCGGCGCAATTCCGCGATCATCGCCATGATCGGGGTGATGCCGATGCCGCCGGCGATCATCAGATGACGCTCGGCCGCTTCGGCGAGGGGAAAGTTGTTGCGCGGCATCGAGCCCTCGAGGAGATCGCCCACGCGAACACTCTCGTGCAACAGCGAAGAGCCGGGTCCCTCGCGGAGCACGGCAATGCAGTAGCGCCCCCGTTCGACCGGGTCGTTCCACAACGAAAAATCGCGCAGCAGCCTCTCCGACAGCCGCAGCGAGATGTGTGCTCCGGCCGCGAAGCGCGGCAGATCATGCCCACCCGGGTCGACGAGCTCGTAGCCGTTGATCCTCGCGGCGAGATAGGTGATCGAGCGGATGCGGAGCAGCATGTCAATCCGAGCCTAGCGCATCAGAAGGCCCGGCGCACAGAGCGCTGCCGGCGCCGTCTGGAACCCTCGCGCTGTCTCTGCGATTATGACCAGATGACGACCCGAACGCTGTCGATCCCCGTGCCTCCCTCGCCGTGACCGCAGGATAGCCGACGGTATGGCGCTCGAAGAGTATCGCCGCAAGCGCGACTTCCTGAAAACGCCGGAACCGGCGGGCAAATCGCGGGCTCGCAAGGAGGCCGCAGCACCGCTCTCCTTTGTCATCCAGGAGCACGCAGCGCGGCGGCTGCACTATGATTTTCGCCTTGAGCTCGGCGGCGTGCTGAAGAGCTGGGCCGTGCCGAAGGGCCCGAGCCTCGACCCGGGCGAGAAGCGGCTCGCGGTTCAGGTCGAGGACCACCCGCTCGACTATGGCGGGTTCGAGGGGGTCATCCCCGAAGGACAATATGGCGGCGGCACGGTGCTGCTGTGGGACCGCGGAAATTGGGTCCCGAAGGACCCCGACCCGGCAGCGGCCTACGCCAAGGGCATGCTCAAATTCGAGCTGCGCGGCGAGAAATTGCACGGCAACTGGGCGTTGGTGCGGATGGGCGGCAAGGCTGCGCGCGAACGGCGCCAGAATTGGCTGCTGGTCAAGGAGCGCGACGAGGAGGCGGTGCCGGATAGCGGGGACGCCGTGGTCGCGAATAACCCGCTGAGCGTCGAGACCGGCCGCTCGCTCGATATGATCGCCACTGATCGCGACCGGGTATGGGATTCCGGAAAAGGCGAGGCGACGCGAGTGCACCTGCCGGGCAGCATCGCCGGCGCGCGGAAAGGGCCGATGCCGAGCAATCTCAAACCGCAGCTCGCGACTCCGGCGGCCGCGGCGCCGGAAGGCCCGGAGTGGCTGCACGAGATCAAGTACGACGGTTATCGCCTCTTCGCCCGCATCGAGCAAGGCAAGGTCCGCTTGATCACCCGCAACGGGCTCGATTGGACCGGCAAATTCCCCGAGCTGGCGCAGGCCTTCGCTCGGCTGCCCGTCGAGACGGCGCTGATCGACGGCGAGCTTGTCTGCCTGGCGTCCGACGGGACGACGAGCTTTTCCGACCTGCAGGACGCCATCGCCACGAGCAAGACAGATGCCCTGAATTTCTTCGCTTTCGATCTGCTCTATCGCGATGGCTGGGATTTGACCGGTGCGTCGCTCGAAGACCGCAAGGCGGCCTTGAGCGGGATCATCCCGTTGCAGGCGGGCGGGATCTTGCGCTACAGCGATCATCAAGCCGGCCAGGGCCCGGCGGTTCTCCGCCAGGCGAGCAGCCTCCGCCTCGAAGGCATCGTGTCGAAGCGCCGCGAGGCACCCTATCGCCCCGGGCGCGGCACCCACTGGCTCAAGATCAAATGCCGTAATCGCGACGAGTTCGTGGTGGTCGGCTTCACCGACCCCGAGGGCCGGCGGGAGGGGTTTGGCGCTCTGCTCGCCGGCTATTACGACCCGTCGGGAACATTGCGCTACGCCGGGCGCGTCGGCACCGGCTTCAGCGCTGCCCGGCTTGCCGATTTGCGTCAACGGCTCGATGCTCTCGGTACCGGCTCCCCTCCGGTTGTTTTGCCCAAAGACGCGCCGCGCAAGGGCGTTCATTGGGTTCGACCGGCGCTGGTCGCCGAGGTCGAATTTGCCGGCTGGACCGCCGACAAGATCCTGCGCCACGCCTCCTTCCAGGGGTTGCGCGAGGACAAGGACCCGCGCGAGGTAACCTATGATCTGTCGGCCGGAACCGCTGGCCCCGTCATGACGCCCGCGACGAAGCGCACGCGCGGCGCGCCCCCCACTGCTGAACCGTCCGAGCGTGCCCGAGACGGCAGTATGACGTATGAGGGGGTGCGGCTTACTCACCCTGATCGCCCCCTCTATCCCGAGGACGGGTTCACCAAGCTCGATCTCGCGCGCTACTACGCTGCGGTAGGCCAATGGGCGCTCCCGCAGCTCGCCGGGCGGCCGCTGACCCTGGTGCGACATCCGGGTGGCCAAGGCAAGCCCGGCTTCTACCAAAAGCATCTCAGCAAGGGCGCGCCCGCTGCGATCGGCCATGTCGAAATCACTGAGGAAGGGACGACCGAGGCTTATCCCGTTGTCGAGGACTTGGCCGGGCTGATCGGCCTGGTGCAGATGGACGTGCTCGAGATCCATCCCTGGGGTTCGACGGCGGAAAAGCTCGAGACTCCCGATCGGGTCACCTTCGATCTCGATCCGGACGAGGGCCTGCCGTGGCCGCGGGTTACCGAGGCGGCGGCCGGGATCCGCGACGCGTTGGCGGCGATCGGCCTGCAGAGCTTTGCCAAGACGACCGGCGGCAAAGGCTTGCATGTGGTAGTGCCGCTGCAGCCCAAGCTCGGCTGGGACGAGGTCAAGAATTTCACCAAATGGGTCGCCGATCAGATCGTCGCACAATCTCCCGAGGCGTTCACGGCAAACCAGACCAAGCGCGCGCGGCGCGGCCGCATCTACATCGATTATCTGCGCAACAGCCGCGGGGCGACCGCGATCGGCGCCTATTCGCCGCGGGCGCGGCGGGGCGCTCCGGTATCGACGCCGCTCTTCTGGGAAGAGGTCGAGAAGAGCGTGCGCCCGGAGGGCTTCACGGTCGTCACCGTGCCGCAGCGGCTTGCGGCACTCGAAAGCGATCCGTGGGCCGAGATCGGCGGGCTTCGCCAGTCGATCAGTGCTGCGGTGCGGCGGCGCATGGGGAGCTGATCACCGCCGTAGCGGCCGGGAACGATCTGCGGTATGGATTCGTTAAGGTTTGTCCGGTCGTACCACGGAACAGGAGGTCGACATGCCCCGAGCTAGCTGGAACGGGTTCCTGCGCCTTTCCCTGGTGACCTGCCCGGTCTACCTCGTCCCGGCGACGACCGAGGCGAAACGCGTTCGGTTCAACCAGCTGAACGCCGAGACCGGCAACCGGGTTCAGCAGCAGCTCGTCAACTCCAAGACCGGCGAGGTCGTGGACCGCGACCAGATCGTCAAAGGCTACGAGTACGAGCGCGGCCGCTATGTCACGATCAGCGACGACGAGCTGAAGGACCTGCAGATCGAATCGTCGAAGATCATCGACCTCGACCGCTTTGTCGATCGCGAGGAGGTGGATCCGATCTATCTCGACACTCCCTATTGGGTTCACCCGGACGGCGAGCTCGCGGCCGAGACCTTCCGGGTCATCGGCGAGGCAATGGCCAAGACAAACAAGGTCGGGCTCGGGCATGTCACGCTGTCGAGCCGGGAGCGCCTGGTGCTGGTCGAGCCGCGAGACGGCGGCTTGGCGATGTCCACCGTCCGGGCGGCTGATGAAGTCCGCGCGGCCGAATTCGGCGCCAAACCGGATGGCGAGGCCGACTCCGACATGGTGGCGATTGCCGAGACGATCATCGAGCGCCGCTCGGGCGCCTTCGATCCGGCGACGTTCCGCGACCGCTACCAGGATGCCTTGCGCGAACTGGTCGAGGCCAAGACCAAGGGTCTGGAGCGGACACCGCACGAGGTCGCCGAGCCGCCCAAGGTCATCAATCTGATGGATGCCCTGAAACGCAGTCTGGCACAAGATCCGGAGACGCCGTCGAAGCAAGCGGTTCCGAGCAAGCCTGCGCGCCCTAAAGCCGCTCCCGACCGCCGCCAAACGCCGCTCCTGCTGCCGGTCACAGGCGGCCGCAAGAAGAAAGAAACGACTACGACCGAGCCGGTGGCTGCCGCGGCGCCAAAAGGCCGAAAACGGGCGGGTTAGCCAATTCGGGTTTGTTCTATTCTGCGCCGGCCGACTTCAGTCAATTCCTTTATAGGAAACGAGCTCATCGAGGCGCCCCATGGTCCCCGTTCCACCCTCTGGTATCCTCGCAGGGACATCCAAAGAACCATGAGGATCCCGCATGGGCCATGGGTTTGTGGCATGGGTGCGCAACCGAGTCCTGTCGAATTTTGCGGGCATCAGGGCAGCGCCGGAAGCTTTGCTGCTGTTGATGGTCGGTACGGTTGCCGTCTCGTATCTCGCACACCAGCCGGTTCTAGGCGAGCATCTTGCTGTTCTTCAAAACAAGATTGCTGAACGAGAGGCGCTGATCACCGGGTATCGGAGCAAATTGAACGGAGCTACGCCGGAGCAGGCTGCGAACGAAATCGAAAAACTGACAAAGACATTGGCCGACGCGCAAAGGAGCCTGAACGAGGCAAAAATCAAGGCCGCGTCGTCCAACGTCAGGTCCCGCGATCCACGAAGCTTATACGAGGAAGATAATCCGATTGCGCTAGTGCGGGACCCAAAGATTGACTTAGATAATAAAAAGATAACCTTCCCTGCGGTGACGTCCAGAGTAATATTGGGGATCAATAAATCGTATCAATTCCAAAACTGGAAATTGGCGTGCGGAAGCACTCAGGTATACAATGCCCTCCGCAACGGTGCCGCACGCGAGTTCTCTTATGCCCCTTTGACCTGCAAGATCGTGGGGAACCGCTAATCCGACCATCCCAAGGTGCGGCTCCCAGATCCATTCACAGGATGCACAAGGCGAAGCGGGACTGACGCTGACATCGAAAGTTCCGCGACCCCGGCGAAGCCTGCCCCTGGCAGGGAACAGGGGGCCGGCCTATAGCGGACGTAGATCCCGGCCTGCGCCGGGAAAATGAGAAGGGCGCGCCACACTCAATTACACGAATGCATATGAAGACTAAGTCTTTCGCGGGTTACGATCGCGGTGTCCATGGTCGAAGGGTGCCTGCCCCGCTTCAACCCGGACAGCGCCTTCCCCGGGCAACTCCCCTCCGTGATCACGGATGCGCCAACTCGTCAGTCGGGTCAATGCGGGCACTTCCGATACGACGGAGATCAAGATTGTCTCGGCCCTCCTCAGCAGCTCCGACAGATCGGGCGCGTCACAGGTCTCGCGCGCTTCTCCGAGCAATGTAATCGCCTCCCATATGCCAAGCACCAGATAATCCGCGACGGCATCTTGATCTTGATCGTGAATATGCATTGTCGCCTCGTGTAGAGGGTGCCCAGCATCACGCGGACTATGTGTTTCCGTACGTCGCGTCAGAAACGCGTCATCGACCGCATTAATTTAAATACCGATATCCCTGTGGCGGGAATTGACGAGTGGGAACTAGCACGTCGCGCGAGGGAGACGCGCGCCGACATCAAGGTCCTTTACATCACCGGGTATCCGGGGAAACGACGACCCGCCCCCAGGGGCCGCTATTGCGGAAGCCATGGCGCGTGGACGAATTTTACGGCTGCATTGTACGGCTGATCGGGTCGGATGACGCTCAACGCTCCGGTCCCCGACCTTTCCCGGCGAAACCTTGATTATCCACAGCCCCGCGCGATCGCGAGATCGATCAAAGGCAAAAGAGCAGGGGCGGTCGGCAAACCCTGCTCGACGATTTCGGCGCGGGTCAGCCAGGCGACTTCGTCAACGTCGTCGGCTACGGCACCTTCGCCCGACTGCCAGTGGCCGATGACGGCAACCAGCGTGTAGTGGTAGCGGACGCGGCGCTCATTATCGTGATCGATCGTGTCGATGACGGTCAGCGGGCCGGTCGCCTCCGCCTTGACGCCGGTCTCCTCTTCGAGTTCGCGCATGGCGCCCTGCGCGACGGTCTCGCCCAATTCGAGGACGCCGCCCGGAAAACCCCAGCGGCCGGGCATCGGCGGGTTGGCGCGGCGCACGACGAGCACGCGGTCGCCGCGCATCACTACCGCCAACACTCCGACGATCGGGCGTTCCGGGTAGCGGCGGCCTTCTTTGCCGAGAGGGCCGCCGTCCCGTTGCGAACTCACTCCGCCGCCGCGCGCGCGTGGCCGTGCTCGTCGGTGTAAATCTCGGCGCCCTGCTCGAGGAAAGCCTTGGACTTCTCCTCCATTCCCGCGCGCGCGTAGTCGCGGATCTCCTGGGTGATCTGCATCGAGCAGAATTTGGGGCCGCACATCGAGCAGAAATGCGCGAGCTTCGCACCCTCGGCCGGCAGGGTCTGGTCGTGGAACTTTTCAGCTGTCTCGGGATCGAGCGACAGGTTGAATTGGTCGCGCCAGCGGAACTCGAAGCGCGCCCGCGACAACGCGTCGTCGCGCTCGCGCGCCGCCGGGTGGCCCTTGGCGAGATCGGCCGCGTGGGCGGCGATCTTATAGGTGATCACGCCCACCTTGACGTCGTCACGGTCGGGGAGGCCCAGATGCTCCTTCGGCGTCACATAGCAGAGCAGTGCCGTGCCGAACCAGCCGATCATCGCGGCACCGATGCCGCTGGTGATGTGGTCGTAGCCCGGCGCAATATCGGTGGTCAGCGGCCCCAAGGTGTAGAACGGCGCTTCGCCGCACTCCTCGAGCTGCTTTTCCATGTTGATCTTGATCTTGTGCATCGGCACGTGGCCGGGGCCCTCGATCATGACCTGGACGCCGTCCTCCCAGGCGAGCTTGGTCAATTCGCCCAAGGTCTCCAGCTCGGCGAATTGGGCGCGGTCGTTGGCGTCGGCGATCGAGCCGGGACGCAACCCATCGCCCAGCGAGTAGCTGACGTCATAGGCCCGCATGATCTCGTTGATCTCGCGGAAATGCGCGTACAGGAAGCTCTCCTGATGGTGCGCCAGGCACCACTTCGCCATGATCGAGCCGCCGCGCGACACGATCCCGGTGACACGGTTGGCGGTCAGCGGGATGTAGGCGAGCCTGACCCCCGCATGGATCGTGAAATAGTCCACACCCTGCTCGGCCTGCTCGATCAAGGTGTCGCGGAAGAGTTCCCAGGTCAGCTCCTCGGCCTTGCCGCCGACCTTTTCGAGCGCCTGGTAGATCGGCACCGTGCCGATCGGGACCGGCGAATTGCGGATGATCCACTCGCGGATCGTGTGGATGTTGCGGCCGGTCGAAAGATCCATGACCGTGTCCGCACCCCAGCGCGTCGCCCACACCATTTTCTCGACCTCCTCGGCGACCGAGGAGGTGACGATCGAATTGCCGATATTGGCGTTGACCTTCACCAGGAAATTCCGGCCGATGATCATCGGTTCGGTTTCCGGATGGTTGATGTTGTTCGGGATGATCGCCCGGCCGCGCGCAATCTCGTCGCGGACGAATTCGGGGGTCACATAGTCCGGGATCGCGGCGCCGAAGGATTCGCCGTCGATGGCACCCTCCTGCCGCAGTTTCTCGCGGCCGAGATTTTCGCGGATCGCGACATACTCCATTTCCGGCGTGATGATGCCGCGCCGGGCATAGGCGAGCTGGGTCACCGCGGCGCCCCGCTTGGCGCGTAATACCTGGCGGCGGCCGCGATCGAACAGCGAGACCGCACTCTCTTCACCGCGCCGCAGGCCGTTGTCCTCGGGCTTGACCTCGCGGCCCTGGTAGAACTCAACATCGCCGCGCGCCACGATCCAAGGCTTGCGCAACTCGGGCAGACCCTTGTTGATGTCGATCTCAGCCGTCGGGTCGGAGTAGAGGCCCGAGGTATCGTAGACGCGGATCGGCGGCTCGCCCGACGAGGCTTCCAGGTCGATCTCGCGCATTGCGACCGAGATTTCCGGGTGCAGCCGGCCGAGCGCCTCGACCTTGCGCGACGACGGGAAAGGTCCGGTGGTGACGCGCAGCTCCTCTATCCGGGGTGCGAGCTTGGCGGATGAGAGTGGAGCGGAATCGGGCATCGTGGATCTCCGTTGCGCCAGTTGCACGAAGACCCGGGAGCATCTGCGAAGAGGAGGGCGGCTTTTGCCGCAGTGTTCCTGTCCCTACGCCGGCACGACCCGGATCAGGTTCGAAGGGTTGCCGCCCCTCACCCCCACCCTACCCTCCCCCGCTGCGAGGGAGGGTAGGGTGGGGGTAGCGGTCTCTCAGCCCCTGCCGGGGCACCCCTTGGACAAAGGAATTATCCGCAGAGTGTGGCCTTGCCGTCAAGGTTGCGATTCGATGACATGCGGCCGCGAGCCGGGAACGCGTTGCGCTCGTGCCGGGCAGGACTATTTTGGCCTGAGAAAGGCGGGTGGGGGCGTTGATGATCGTCGGGCGCCTGATCGGCTGGATCGTTTTTTGCGCCGGCGTCGCAGTGCTGGTGCGCGATCTGCTGGTCTGGATCGATACGAAGCGTTGGGCGCCCATTGCCCTCGGCCAACTGTGGTACGAGTTCAACCGCTCGAGCCTGAACATCGTCCAGGCGGTGATTCAGCGCTACATCCATCCCTTTCTTTGGGACCCGATCATTCTCACGATTCTGTTGTCGTGGGCGTTTGCTGTACTGATGATTGCGGGGGTGCTGCTGCTCTTTGCCTTTCGAAAGCGTGCGCGGCGGCACTCCTGAGCGAAATGCCTCAGCCCTCACCCATCTTGAGGGCGGCGATGAAGGCGGATTGCGGAATCTCGACCTTGCCGAACTGCCGCATCCGCTTCTTGCCCTCCTTTTGCTTTTCGAGGAGCTTGCGTTTGCGGGTCACGTCGCCGCCATAGCATTTGGCGAGCACGTCCTTGCGCAAGGCCTTAACGGTCTCGCGTGCGATGATGCGCCCGCCGATCGCCGCCTGGATCGCTACCTGAAACAGCTGGCGCGGGATCAGATCCTTCAATCGCTCGCACAAGGCACGGCCGCGCCGCTCGGCCTGCTGGCGATGCACGATGATCGACAGCGCGTCGACCGGCTCGCCGTTGACCAGGATGTTCGTCAGCACGAGGTCGCCCTCGCTGTAGCCGTCGAGCTGGTAGTCGAAGCTGGCGTAGCCGCGGCTGACCGATTTGAGCCGGTCGTAGAAATCGAACACGACCTCGTTCAGCGGCAGGCGATAGACCAGCATTGCGCGGCTGCCGGCATAAGTTAGGTCCGCCTGTACGCCGCGGCGCTCTTCGCACAAGGCCAGTATCGGCCCGAGATACGCGTCGGGGACGAGGATAGTGGCCTTGATCCACGGCTCCTCGATATGGTCGATGCGCACCGGGTCGGGCATGTCGGCTGGGTTGTGCAGGGTGCGCACCGTGCCGTTCGTCAAATGCACGCGATAGACCACCGATGGTGCGGTCGCCAACAGGTCGAGGTCGAACTCGCGCGCCAGGCGCTCCTGGATGATTTCGAGGTGCAATAGCCCCAAGAACCCGCAGCGGAAGCCGAAACCGAGCGCCACCGAGGTCTCGGGCTCGTATTCGAAGCTCGCATCATTGAGCCGGAGCTTGGCGAGGCTGTCGCGCAATCGCTCGTAATCGGCGGCATCGGTCGGGAAGAGGCCGCAGAAGACGACCGGCTGCACCGGCTTGAAGCCTGGCAGGGGTGCTGCCGCGGGCCGGCGGTCCTCTGTGATCGTATCGCCGACGCGGCAATCGGCGACCGTTTTGATGCCGGCGGTGATGAACCCCACCTCGCCCGGCCCCAGCGCCTCGACCGCCACGCCCTTCGGCGTAAACACGCCGACCCGCTCGATCGGATGCACTGCACCGGTCGCCATCAGGCGGATCTTCTGCCCCGGTAACAGAACGCCGTCCTTGACCCGGACCAGGATCACGACGCCGAGATAGGGGTCGTACCAGCTGTCGACGAGAAGCGCCTTGAGCGGCGCCTCGGCATCGCCCCCAGGCGGCGGCAGGCGCGTCACCAGGGCCTCCAGCACCTGGTCGATGTTGAGGCCGGTCTTGGCCGAGATCAGCAGCGCATCCGCAGCGTCGAGCCCGATCACGTCCTCGATCTGCTCCTTGACCCGGTCGGGCTCGGCCGCCGGAAGATCGATCTTGTTCAGCACCGGCACAACCTCGTGCCCGGCCTCGATCGCCTGGTAGACGTTGGCCAGGGTCTGAGCCTCGACCCCTTGGCTCGCATCGACGACGAGCAGCGAGCCCTCACAAGCCGCAAGCGACCGGCTGACTTCATAGGAGAAATCGACGTGACCCGGCGTGTCCATCAGGTTGAGGACATAGGTCTCGCCGTCATGGGCTCGGTATTCGAGACGCACGGTCTGCGCCTTGATCGTGATGCCGCGCTCGCGCTCCAATTCCATGTTGTCGAGGACCTGCTCGCGCATCTCGCGCGCCTCGAGCCCGCCGCACGCCTGGATCAGCCGATCGGCCAAGGTCGACTTGCCGTGATCGATATGCGCAATGATCGCGAAATTGCGGATGAAGCGGAGCGGAATCATGCCAGCCGGAACATAGGGTCCCCGCCCCACGGGATCAACGCGGCCGAGGCTCACTGATGCGGCGGCTCAGTCAGACGATGGCCGGATCAGTGCAAAATATTACTTCGGCGATATGACCATCGTCATTTGCCGGCCTTCCATCCGGGGCATCTGCTCGACCTTGGCGAGCTCCTGAAGGTCGTCCCTGACCCGCACCAAGACATCCATTCCGAGCTCCTGATGCGCCAGCTCGCGCCCGCGGAACCGCATGGTCACCTTGACCTTGTCGCCCTCCTCGATGAATTTGACCATGCTGCGCATCTTTACATCGTAATCGTGATCGTCGATGCTGGGGCGCAGTTTGATTTCTTTGACCTCGATGATTTTTTGCTTCTTGCGGGCCTCGTTCTTCTTCTTTTGCTCTTCGTATTTATATTTGCCGAAATCGAGGATCTTGCAGACCGGCGGGTCGGCGTTCGGCGCTATCTCGACCAGATCGAGACCGGCGTCGGAGGCCATGGTGAGCGCTTCGTTGCGCCCGACGACCCCCACCATGTTGCCGCGCTCGTCGACCAGGCGCACGCGTATGACGCCGATCTCATCGTTGATCCGGGGCCCCTCACGGGTGGGGGTAACGTTAAAGGGTGGTCTAGCTATTTACACTCTCCTCTATCTGGTTGAACCATTCCGGCCGCGACGGGGTTGGGCCGAAAGGAAGAAGACGGCACCGCCGCTTCCTCCTTCAATCTAGCAATGGCCTCGCTGAGCGCAAGGACTTCCTGCTCCTTGCCCCCGAGCCGCCGCAACGCGACCGATCGATCAACCGCTTCGCGTCGCCCGACGACCAGTATAACAGGTATCTTGGCTAGGCTGTGCTCGCGAACCTTATAGCCGATCTTCTCGTTAGTGGCGTCGACAACGACCCTCAATCCGGCAGCGACGCATTCCCGAGACACGTGCGCGGCATAATCTGCCGCCTCTTCGGTAATCGTAACGACGGCGATCTGCACTGGCGCGAGCCACAGCGGGAAACGGCCGGCATAGTGCTCGATTAGGATGCCGATAAAGCGCTCCATCGAACCGAGGATTGCGCGGTGCAGCATAACAGGCGCGTGGCGCCCGCCATCCTCTCCAACATAGCTGGCTCCGAGCCTCTCGGGCATCATAAAGTCGAGCTGCAACGTACCGCATTGCCAGTCACGGCCAAGTGCGTCGCGCAACACGAATTCGAGTTTCGGCCCGTAAAAGGCTCCTTCCCCTGGGTTGAATGTGAAGGAAAGGCCAGCGTCTCGAATTGCTTCCTCGAGATCTTGCTCAGCGAGATCCCAGTACACTTCGCCGCCGATGCGTTGCGCCGGACGTGTCGCGAGCTTGACTACGACATCGTCGAAGCCGAAATCGTGATAGACGGAAAGCAACAGCTTGCAGAAGGCGACCGCCTCCGACTTGACTTGACTCTCAGCCCTGGCGCCGGGATCAGGTCTCATGCAGAAAATATGAGCGTCGTCTTGGGTGAAAGCGCGCACTCGCATGATACCATGCAGCGCACCCGACGGCTCGTTGCGGTGACAGCTGCCAAACTCGGCGAGCCGCAATGGCAATTCCCGATAGCTGCGCAGCCGGTTGCGGAAGATCAGCACATGACCAGGGCAGTTCATCGGCTTGACTGCGAGCACGCGCTCGTCGCGGCTTTCGGCGATGAACATGTTCTCGCGAAAATTATCCCAATGGCCCGACGCTTCCCATAGGCTGCGGTCGAGCAACTGCGGGGCTCTTACTTCCTGGTAATCAGCGGCGTCGAGACGCATTCGAATGTAGTTCTCGATAATCCGAAAGAGCGTCCAGCCTTTCGGATGCCAGAAGACGCTGCCGACCGCCTCCTCCTGCATGTGGAAGAGGTCGAGCTCTCGGCCGAGCCGGCGATGGTCGCGGCGCTCGGCTTCTTCGAGCCGGAAGAGGTACTGGTCGAGATCCTCCTGATTGGCCCAGGCGGTGCCATGAATGCGTTGCAGCTGAGCGTTTCTGGCATCCCCGCGCCAATAGGCGCCCGCCACACTCATCAGCTTGAACGCTTGGCCGAGATAGCCGGTCGACGGGAGATGCGGCCCGACGCAGAGATCGACGAAATCGCCTTGCCGATACAGGCTGATCTCCTCTCCCTCCGGGATTTCGCCAATGTATTCGGCCTTATAGATTTCGCCGATATTGCGAAAAAAGGCGACCGCGGCATCGCGGTCCCAGACCTCCCGTGTAATCGTCTCGTCGCGGCGGACGATCTCGCGCATCCGCGTCTCGATCTTCGCGAGGTCTTCTGGCGTGAACGGCTCGGCACGGGCGAAGTCGTAATAGAATCCGGTGTCCGTTGCCGGGCCGAACGTGACCTGGGTATCGGGATAAAGTTCCTTGACCGCCTCGGCCATGACATGGGCGGCGTCGTGACGGAGGATCTCGAGCCCCCCGGGGGTGTCCCGCGTTACGATGGCAACCGAGGCGTCGCGATCGATGACTGAGGCGAGGTCGCGCGGCCGGCCGTCGACCCGAATGGCGATCGCTGCCTTGGCAAGCCCCGGCCCGATCGCGGCCGCGATACCGGCACCGGTGACCGGCCCATCAATTTCACGGCGTTCGCCGTCGGGCAGAGTGACGACGAGCGCCGCCGGACCGCGTTCTTTCGGCGCGCGAATAATGCGTTCTTCGCTCATCTTCGATACATAATGACTGACGTCCTCGCGGCGAAGGGCTGATTGCCGATCTGGAGTATCGAAGTTATGTCGAGGCTCCTTCTTGGCCTGCCCCCAGCGAAGCGAACCCTGTCCCGAGATACGGTCCGTGCAGTCTCTCTCGGTTTGAGACTGGCCGGCGCTGGCGTGCTGGCCTGCCTTCGAACAGAGCCCGCCAGCGCCGAGCGGCCGTCCCTTGCCGTCCCGGCGGGGCCGGAGGTGTTCGAGCGAGGCCCTCCCGCGGGTGGCGGCACTGGTCCGTTCAGCTTCGTGACCGGTTTGTCGAAGAGCGATTTTCTGCTCGGCGACATTTGGGGTCTGCGAACGGCGCTGAGCAAATATGGGCTTTCGTTTGGTCTCTCGGAGACGGGGACGAGCTTTCCGCTGAACGGCAGGGCGCTCGTCATCGGCGAATTGCAATATTCCTATCCCGCCCTCGGTGCCATGGTCTCGCGGTCAAGAAGAACCTCTGTCAGGCATCTGCAAGATCGGGTTCTGGTATAACAACGAAGAGTTCGATGACCTGCAATTCGGCAACACTGGCCTTTCGCTCGCCAACCCGGACAGTACTGGGACGCCCCAGAAGCATCGCGGCAATTACAGCCTGTATGGCGTCGTTGATCAGACCGTCTGGCGATTGCCAGAGGGCGTCAGCACGCTCAACTTTTTCGCCCGCGCGATGGGCACACCGCAGGGCGACCGCAACCTCGTCGTCTTCGGCCTCAATGCCGGGCTCGCTCTGCACGGGCCGTTCGCTACCCGCGGCGACGACGTTCTCGGGGTTAGCATGGGCTATTCCAGGATCAGCGGCTCCGCAGCCGCGCTCGACCGGGCCACGGGTTTCTACAGCGGCACCTTTCAGCGGGTTCGCGCCGGCGAGACTTATGTCGAGTTGACGTATCAGTATCGCCTCATCCCGTCGGTCATATTGCAGCCGGATTTTCAATATGTGTTCAACCCCGGCGGCGGCATCATCAACCCCGACGTGCCGGGGCAATCGGTCAAGAACGAAGCCGTGATCGGTATGCGGGTCATCGTCAGTTTCTGATCCGCCAGGGTCGCACGCCGCGCAGGCGTGGTGTGCGCGGTTTGCGGATTGACGCGATTGAGAGTGATCCGCATTATCGCGCCTAATCGCGACTTCAGGATGAACGGCCGGTGGAGCTCTGCCTGCGAGACCTTCGACGGGAAGGGTTTGTCGCCCTCGCCCTACTGACGGCGACGTCCATGCCGGCGCGGTCCGCGGATAGGCCGAGCTTTCTTGGCACCATCCGCCATCACCATACTCGCGCCTCGACCGTCACCGATAACGGCGATCTCAATCCCTACGCGGTCGTCGTCGCCCCCGTGTCCGCCGGCAAGATCCAAAAGGACGATGTCCTCGTCGACAATTTCAACGATGTCTCGAACCTGCAAGGCACCGGCACAACGATCATCGTCTACAATCCGTCGACCAGAAAGACGACCCGGCTCGTCAACCTGCCGCGCAATCTGGCGCAATGTCCCGGGGGCGTCGGCTTGACCACAGCGATGACGATGCTGAAATCGGGCTGGGTCATCGTCGGCAGCACCCCGAGCCAAGACGGCACCACTCGCACAAAGGGACAGGGCTGCCTGATCGTGCTTGACCCCAATGGCGGGCTGGCCGCGGTCTGGACCGGCCCCGACATCAATGGTCCCTGGGGTAATATCGTCGCGATCGACAATGGCTCGACCGCAAGCCTTTTTGTCAGCATGGCCGGCTTCGACGTTCCCGGCCCCGATGTGAAAGATCCCGCCACCGGGTCGCCGGTGGTCGTCCGCAAGGGCATTGTGCTGCGCCTCCAGCTATCGATCCCGCCGGGCGATCCACCGGTGACCACTGGCCAGACGGTCATCGCCAACGGCTTCGGCGAAACCGCCCATGCAGGCGCGTTCATGGTCGGTCCGACCGGCCTGGCGTTTGGCCCGGACAACACCCTCTATGTCGCAGATTCGGTCGACAACCGGATCGTTGCCGTGCCGGATGCTCTGACGCGCACGACCAGCGCCGGCACGGGCCGCCCGGTGACCAAGGACGGCTTATTGAAGCGGCCGTTGACCCTCGTGATGACGCCTGCCGGCACGCTTATCGCATGCAACGCGCTGAACGGGCAGGTTGTCGAGATAGACCCGCAGACAGGCAAACAGCTTCATGCCCAGTGGATCAATACCAACCAGGCGCAATCTCCTCCCGGCAGCGGCAACCTATTCGGTCTCGCGCTGACGCCGGACGGCAAGGGCCTCTACTATGTCCACGACGATGTGAACGCGCTCGTCGAGGCCAACCCGTGAATGACGGAGAGAGGCGGGCCCCAACCCGCCGCTTTCTGTTTCGCGCCGGCACCGGTCTGGCGGCCGCAGCAGGAGCTGGGTTACCCGCCTTTGCGGCGAACGACGCCGAAGACATCGAGCCTTTTTGGGGCGCGCATCAAGGCGGGATCACAACCCCGGCGCAGAGCCACACCTATTTTGCCGCGCTCGATCTGACGACGACCAATCGAGAGCAGCTGGTGGCGCTGCTGCGCGATTGGACGCAGGCCGCCGCCGACATGGCCGCCGGCCAGACAGCGAGGCCGCTCGGGGAGGATCTCGCCCTGCCCGGAGGCGACACCGGCGAGGGCCTCGGCCTGCCGGCGGGACGGCTAACGATCACTTTCGGGTTCGGAGCGGATCTCTTTGTCAAGGACGGCCAGGATCGGTTTGGTCTCGCCGGACAGCGCCCGGAGGCGTTGGTCGCCTTGCCCCGCTTTGCTGGCGATCAGCTGGTAGAGACGCGGTCGGGCGGCGACTTGTCGCTGCAAGCCTGTGCCGACGATCCCCAGATTGCGTTCCATGCGGTCCGCCAGCTGGCTCGGATCGCTTACGGCACGGCAAAGGTCCGGTGGGCGCAAACCGGCTTCATCCCGGGCTATCCGGTGAAAGAGACGCCGCGCAACCTGATGGGTTTCAAGGACGGAACCAACAATCCAGCGGTCGCCGATCCCGATGCGATGGCGAAGTTCGTCTGGGTCGGCGGCGAAGGCCCGGACTGGATGGGCGGCGGGAGCTACCTGGTTGCCCGACGGATCCGTATCGCGATCGAGCACTGGGACCGCATGAAAGTTGCATTTCAAGAGGAGACGGTGGGCCGGCACAAATATTCGGGGGCGCCGATCGGCATGAAGCACGAGCACGACCCGCTTGGTCTGGATCGGGTCGACGCCGACGGCAATCCCGTCATCGCCGAGAATGCTCATGTCCGGCTCGCCGCCGCGGCGAGCAACGACGGAACGCAGATTCTGCGACGGCCTTACTCCTACAACGACGGCGTCAATTTCACCGCCGAGCGCTGGCCGCCCTGGCGTCAGGGCATGGAGTACGACGCTGGGCTGTTCTTTCTTTGCTACCAACGCGATCCGCGCGCCGGCTTCATCAAGATTTTCGACAGGATGGCGAAATTCGACATGTTGAACCAGTTCGTCACCCACACGGGCGGAGGCGTCTTTGCTTGCCCCGGCGGAGTAGCCCGCGGCGAGTTCATCGGGCAGCGCCTTTTCGACAACGGATAATTCTCGGGAGCCAGGCTCAAATGCGATCCGTCCCTTTGGCCCTTTTCGTCGCCGCGGTCTTGGCTGCAACTACAGCGCTCGCTGCAGACCCCCCGGCATTCGAGTTGATCCTGAAGGATAACAAATTCTCTCCAGCAGAATTGTCGGTCCCGGCCGGCCAACGGATAAAGTTGACGGTGAAGAACCAGGACACGACGGCTGCTGAGTTCGAAAGCCACGATTTCAAGGCCGAAAAAGTCATCCCCGGTGGTGGCCAGGCGGTTTTCTACATCGGGCCGCTAAAGCCCGGCACCTACAAATTCGTCGACGAATTTCACGAGAAAGAAACCCACGGCACTCTGGTTGCGAAGTAGGCAGGAAGGCGATGCTGGCCAGCCTCGTCATCGTTTTCCGTGAGGTCATCGAAGCCGGCCTGATCGTCGGCATTGTGCTCGCTGCGACGACGCGGGTGCCGCAGCGGGGTCGGTGGATCGCCTACGGTATCGCCGGCGGCATCGCCGGCGCCTGCCTGGTGGCGGCTTTCGCCGGCGAGGTCGCCGCCGCGGCCGCCGGTGCGGGCCAGGAATTGTTCAATGCCTCCGTGCTGCTGCTCGCGGTCGGTATGCTGACTTGGCACAACGTCTGGATGGCGAGCCACGGCCGCGCCATCGCGCTCGATATGCGCCGGGTCGGCAACGCGGTCGCCGCCGGCGAGCGCCCCCTTTTCGCGCTGGCGATCGTGGTCGGCGTCGCGGTGCTGCGCGAGGGCTCGGAGATCGTGCTGTTCCTCTACGGCATCGCTGCCTCGGGCGGGGCCTCGGCTGCGGCGATGATAGCCGGCGGGGCGCTGGGCGTAGCCGGCGGGGTCGTGCTCTCGGCGCTGATGTATTGGGGGCTGGTCGCGGTCCCGGCGCGGCGGCTCTTCGCCGTCACCTCCGGGCTGATCACCTTGCTCGCCGCAGGGCTCGCGGCGCAGGCCGTTGCCTATCTGCAGCAGGCGGGCTATTTCGACGCATTCGCCGCGACAATTTGGAACACCTCCTGGCTGCTGGCGGACGACAGCCTGCTCGGCCGCCTGCTGCACACCCTGATCGGCTACACCGACCAGCCGACCGGAGCACAGCTGATCGTCTATCTGCTGACGATCGCGCTGATTATCGGGCTGATGCGAACCGTACGCATCCGCCAACCGGTCGGCGGCAAGGCGGCGGCCGATTAGTCAGGGCCGCCGCGTGTCCTCCAGGATCATGTCGGCGGCCTTCTCGCCGATCATGTAGTCGAAGGTGTCATCTTCGCTCGCCATCTTCCTCGAGATCCGCCCTATTCCGATGCCGCGGCGAGCGCGTCGCTTCCGGTGGCGGCGTCGGGAAACAACAGCTCCTCGTAGACCTCGATCGTGCGGGCGCACATTGCCTGCCGGCTGTACCGGCTGGCGACGTGCGCTATCGTGCGCCGGGAAAATGCCGCCCGTTCGTTCTCTCCTAGAGATAGAGCCTCGCCGATCGCCGCGGCAAGGCGCGCGGGGTCGCACGGCGGTACAAGCCAACCGCTGATCCCCGGCTCGATCGTCTCGCGTGCTCCGCCATGATCGGTGGCAACGACCGGCCGCCCCATCGCCTGGGCCTCGATGACCACCCGGCCGAACCCCTCAGGGCCGCTCGAAGCGGAAACGACGACATCGGCCAGCATGTATGCGGCCGGCATGTCGCGGCACTCCTCGACAACGCGAAAAATCCCGGGAGGTCCGTTCCGTTCGATCGCCCTTTCGAGCTCTCGGCGAAACCCGCGCCGTTGCTCGGGTCCGACGAACAGGCAGCAGACATCGCGCCGCCCGAGCGCGGCAATCGCGGAAATCAAGTCGAGACCGCCTTTCCAGCGGGTCAGCCGGGCGGGAAGCATCACCACGGGCGCACCATCGGGCAACCGCCACTGGCGAGCGAGGCTGACAATCCGCTGGGCCCCGACTCGATCGGGATCGAAGATGTCAAAATCGACGCCGCGCGGAATCGTGCGCAGACGATCTGGGCCGATCCCATAAGCCTGCGCGGCATGATCGGCGACGAACTGGGAAATCGCGATCACCCGCTCACCGCGCGCCATCACAGAATTATACCAGCGCTTGAGGGCGGTGCCGGAGCCATAGGCGTTGTGAAAGGTAGTCACGAAATGCCGCCCCGTGGCGCTTGCAGCCGACCGGGCGCTCCACGCCGGCGCGCGGCTCCTGGCATGGACGATGTCGATGCCGAAGCGGCGGATCAGCCGCGCCAGAGCTGCCGCGTTGCGGCGCAGCCGCAACGGGCTTTTAGAGGCGAGGGGAAGGGTCAGGTGCGTGCTGCCGGATCGTACTACGTCGCGCTCCAGCGGCCCTCCGGCGGAGGCGACATACGAAGACCATCCGGCATCGACCAGCGCGCCGGCGATTTCGACGGTACCGCGTTCCGCACCGCCCGAGCCGAGGCGAGGGACGATCTGGAGCACCGCCGGGGGGCGGCCTTTCGCCGGAGCGAGCGCGGTGTTACCGTCAACGCCCATTCCGTTTTCTGCTGAGCCTCCAATGAGTTCGCCCGGCATACTACCACGTCAGGATGGTGCAACAATCGCCTACCGGCGGCTTGCCGGTAAGTCTCCCGGGGTTTTGTTTTGTGCCGGCTTCCGCTCGGACATGACCGGGACCAAGGCTTTGTTTCTCGAAGGGTATTGCCGGAGTCGCGGACACGCTTTCGTGCGTTTCGACTATTTCGGCCACGGCGCATCGAGCGGGAACGCCGCTCTGGGGACCATCGGCCGCTGGGCGGATGATGCGGTAGCGGTTCTCGACGCACTCACTGACGGTCCGCAAATCATCGTCGGTTCGAGCATGGGCGGCTGGGTGATGCTGCTTACGGCGCTTGCGAGAGCCGAACGTGTTCGCGCTCTGGTTGGGGTCGCGGCGGCCCCCGACTTCACCGAGGATCTGGTGTGGCCACGGCTCAGCGGGGCGCAGCAACGAGAATGCCGCGAAATCGGCAGGGTCACGCTGCCTTCTCAGTACGACCCCGGCGGTTACACCTATCAGCTCGGGCTGTTCGATGATGGCCGTCGGCATTTGGTAATGCGCACAGAGATCCCGCTTCTATGCCCGGTGCGGCTGCTGCACGGCATGCTCGACGACGCCGTTCCCTGGCAGACGAGCCTGCGGCTCGCCGAGCGCCTCGCGAGCCGAGACGTCATCGTCACCCTCATCAAGGAAGGCGATCACCGCCTATCGAACGCAGTCGATCTCGCCCGCCTCGCCGCCACGCTCAACGAACTGCTCTGCTTGGACGATCGGCGCAGGTAAGAAGCTGCTCCGAGGTGCAGCACGGCAGTAGAGAATTCGCGCCCGATGCGTTGCAGTGAGATACTCGCACCAACCCTACGCCGTCCCGGCCCTTAGGGATCACGCCCCCCGTCCGTAATCGTGAGGCCGCCGTCAAGCCCCTCTCGCATGCGTCCCGGCCACTCAGCTGCGCATTTGGAACGGCTCTTCCTGCCCCGAAGGCGTCATTCGGAGTCGGCATCGCCTTCGGTCAAGTCGGGTCGAATCCCGTCCTACACGGGTGCGCGCTCCGACACGAGATCGCGCCGTTTCCAGACTCTTCGCACGACGATCCACACCGGCTTCTCGGGCGGCGTGAGCCGGATCGGCACACCTGCGAACACGCGAGCGTAGCAGTCATGGGTTGAATATCTATGGGCTTGCACCAAGGGGCCGGGTTGGTGCATCCTTGGCTTTAAATAAAGCGAGATGCCCGATGCCCGGAAAAGGGACACAGCATCAGTCACCGCTGATTTTGCAGTTGCTTAAGTACCGTGAAGAGCAACTAGCGGCTGAGGCTCAAAACTTAGCGGGTGGTGTCCATCGACTACAGTTCTTCACGAAACGATCGACGGAAAGGGGTGACTCCGGACCAGTAATGGAGTGGGTTGGAGTGTTCTTTCGGGTTTTTTCGCTTTCCCTCCTTTCAGGTGGTTTTTTATTAGTATGGATATTTGTTTTGAAGTTGGCCGGTTACTAGTGGATCGACTTTAACACCCTGCTTACTCTTCTATGATGGCATAGGATCGACGCCAAAAGAGCCGGATGAAGCACTGTTGTGTCAACCTACGGCTTCCGACGAAGATCGCGATCGGAATCCAGGGCCGACCATCAGGAGGATGATTATGCGGCGGATCGGGACGCTGCTGCTTGCTCTCTTCCCCGTTCTGCTGATCGCGGCGACCGCGATGGCGGCGGATTGTCCGAAGCCGACCGATCTCGGCGACGGTTGGGCGGTAGGCGCGCCCGAGCAGGAGGGTCTCGATCCCGCGTCGATCTGCGGTATCGGCCCGCGCCTCGAAGCCTTAAAGGAAGCGGAGGCTCACGGGGTCGTTATCGTCCGCCACGGCGACTGATCTACGAGCAATGTTCGTTCTGTCAGCAAAAGTGTGACCTCCCTGCTCGTCGGTATTGCACTCGACCGAAGCCTCCTTGTCGATCTCGACGCACAGGCCTTCTCGTTCTTTCGCGAGTACGACGATCTGCAAACTCCCGAAAAAGACCACATGACGCCTCGGCATCTCCTTACGATGTCCTCGGGACTTGCCTGGGACGAGAGGGGTGACCCCTACGACAATCCCTCGAACAGCCTTTATCAAATGTGGGCGGCTCCCCGTGCGGACTATTTCATCCTGCAACAGCCGCTCGCGGCCTCACCGGGCACCGTGTTCAACTACAACAGCGGCGAACTCGTCGAGCCGCTTCCCGGAGACCTTACGCAGTATGACGCCGAGCAAATCCCTGCTGCCGCGGCAACTTTATTCGATCCGCTCGGCATCGAGAATTGGGAGTGGGACGGGTCCGCCGGGTTCAACCCGTCTGCTTCGGCTGGCCTGCGGTTGAGGCCGCGCGTTCTGGCGAAGATCGGCCAACTCGTGCTCGAACGCGGTTGGTGGCACGGCCAGCAGATTGTCTCATCCTCCTGGATTGAGGACTCGACCACTCCGCGCCTGAGCGGAGAGGCCGCGGGTTTCTCATTCTTAAGACCCGAGGGCATTACCTCCTACGGCTATCTATGGTGGCTTGGGCGCTCCCCTCCGGAACACCCCGAACGCGATATGATCGCTGGTTCCGGTTATGGAGGTCAGCGCGTGTTCATTTTGCCGAGCCTGGACATGGTGGTCGTGACCACCGCCGGTCTTTATGTCCCCGATACCAAGGCTGACCGCCTTGACGACGCTCAACGAATTCGTCTTTCCGGCGGCGGTTGGACGTTGACCGCATAGCGCTGTCGCAATGGGCGGTCGCCGAGCGAGACCAACGAACGCGACTGATGATCTCCATGCCTTACAAGAGGGATGGTTCGCTGTCGACGGGCACGAACGGCCGGAAACGGCGAAAGGCGACGCCCCCAAGAGCGACCGCCGACAACGGCCAGCCCGTGGTGATAACATAGCGGCGGCGCAGCGGAGGCGGGATAGTGGCAGGACATTCAGGCTCGCTCCGGGTTATCATCGCGGCGATCGCCGGCAATATCGCGATCGCGATCTGCAAATTCGGCGCGGCGCTGGTCACCGGCAGCGCGGCGATGTACAGCGAAGCGATCCATTCGACGGTCGATACCGGGAACGAGCTCCTGCTGCTTTTCGGCATGCGCCGCGCCGACAAGCCGCCCGACGCGGAGCACCCCTTCGGCTATGGGTTGCAGCTCTATTTCTGGGTCTTTGTCGTCGCGGTGATGATCTTCGGCTTGGGCGCGCTGGTGGCGTTCTATGAAGGGGTCGAAAAGATACTCCATGCCGAACCGGCCAGGTACGTGGTCGTCAACTACATTGTCCTGGGCGCTTCGATCGTGTTCGAAGCCGGCTCATGGTTCGTCGCGTTTCGCGAATTCCGTCATCAGCGCGGTCGGCTCGGCTGGCTGGAGGCTGTACGGCGCAGCAAGGACCCGACCGTGTTCACGGTCTTGTTCGAGGACAGTGCCGCGCTGATCGGCCTAGTCATCGCCCTGATCGGCATCGCGCTTGCCGAAATATTCGAAATGCCACGCCTCGACGGTATCGCCTCGCTGGGGATCGGCGTAGTGCTGGCGGTGACTGCAGCGTTCCTCGCATATGAAAGTCAGAGCCTCCTCACCGGCGAGGCAGTGCACCCGGAGGTGCGCGCGGAAATCGAGCGCATCGCCAAGATGGCACCAGGCGTCGTCGGCACCAATCAAGTGCTGACCATGCATTTCGGCCCGCACGAGGTGCTGGCCGCGCTCAGCCTCGATTTCGACGACAGACGCAGCGCCGGCGACGTCGAGGCGGCGGTCTCCCGTATCGAGCGCGAGATTAAGGCAGCGTTCCCCGAAGTCACCCGCGTCTTTGTCGAGGCCAAGGACCGCAACGCCCCGAGCCTGACGGAAACGCTGGTGTAGTCTAGCCGCCGAGACCACATGGTTCGGCGTGGCTCATGCCAAAAATTTACACCACAGCCGTGCTCATCCGCCTGGGGTCGAGCAACGCGCCAGGGCCCACCGGCCGGATGGCCGTTATCGGCGCTACCCCCGCCGTTGGCGGCCGTATCGGCGAACGACGAGTTTCCACCCATTGTGGAAATTCAGTTGTAGACACGACCGTCTCTGAAACTAGGGCGCGGGTGCGCCCTAGTCTACCGGGGGCGAGGCTGCTTTGACGGGAAAGAACGGTGGAGCTCGCGACGGAGCGGCAACTCTGTTGCAATGATGACCACCGCAAAATTGCCTCCTTCGCATTGCATATTTGCGAACTACCCTGAGCCCTGAACGGGCCGCCGGTTGGGAGGCGGAGTGCCGATGGAATGGCTTTTACCAAATGTTGCAGGCATCCGAGCTGTGTGTTTTCAACCGTCAGGCGATATTTTGCTGCAGATCCGCGCTAGATTTAACGCTGGTAATTATCGATGCAATCTCTGGCTTGGGGTTCAGCCCGATCGGTCGAACGCGGCCAGAAACCACGCCAGGAAGGTTTCCATGCCGCGGTAGGGCGGCTTCTGGGCTGGAACGAGGCCGGAGACATAGCCCGCGGCGATGAACGGGGCGAGAAGATCGGGATCCCGCGACAACACGTGGATCGGGACTGTCCAGGGAAGGTCGGGCCGGCCGCCGACAACGGACGGAGGCTGGTGATCGCCGAGCAGAATGACGAGGCCGTCACCGGGCATGTGCTGGGTGAGCCAGCCGCCGAGTGCCGCGAAATCATAGCCCAGGCTCTTGAGGTACTCCGGCCCCAAGCGGCTCCAGTCAGGCTGCCGGTAGATCTCCTCCATCGCAGTCGGGGACACGCTCGCAAATGTCCCGGAATCGTTCCAATCGGCAAGGTAGGGCGGCACCGGAGAGAACGGAATGTGGCTCGAGACGAGGACTACCTGAGTGAACACGGGAGAGTCCGAACCGAGCGCAGAGCGGATCGTCGCCGCTCGGTTGAGGGTGAACTGATCCGGGATTTCGAACCAGCCGAAGGCGGGACCACGGTAACCGAGGTCACCCGCGTAAACCTCCCGGTCGAAACCCCAGACGCGTACGTTCGAAGGCGGCGTCTTGATGCCGGGGGCGATCCCGATGGTCCGCCATCCGGCCTCCTTGAAATAGGCGGGCAGGAGCTTGCGCCGAGAATCCATCAGCAACGTGTAAAGGACCGGGTCGTCGAGGCGCACGCCGCTAGCGAGGGTTGCATGAGCCAGCCACGAGCCGCCGCCGAATGTCGGCGAGACCAGCCGGCTCGACGCGATGGTGTAGCCGGCGTCGCGCAACGCGGTCTCAAATTGGGTCAGCGATTGCCCGAAGCCCTCGAGGAACTCCGGCGTGTCGAAAACCGTGGTGCCGTAGGATTCGAGATAGACGACGTAGACGTCGCGCCGCTTGAGCCCGGCGAGATCGCTGTGCGGCGGGGGCGGGGCGGCGGCGAGGGCTGCGGCATAAGGTCCGTCGCCACCCGCCGCCGGGTGCCAGCCGCGCACGAGTGCCGCAGTCTGCCGGACTATGTCGAGCCCAAACCCGGTCGCAAGCGGACGGTCTTCAGGGGGCATGAAGGCTGTTACGTCCACCGCGACTCCCAGCAGGACGGCAAGGGTCAGGCCGACCCGCCGGTCCGTCAACGCGGGAAGAACCCGGCGCCAAATCAGGTAAAGGCCGGCGATCAGCAGGAGGACCGCGCCCGCGGTCACGGACACCGCTGCCAGCATGCGCCAGAAGCCAGCCGCCTCCCCTGCCAATCCAAACAGCGAAGGAAGATGACGAAGATCCCAATAAAGATTGAGATCACGGCCGAGCAGGGTCGGGATCACGGCGTGGACGAGGTTGAGAAGCACTGCCACACCAACGCCCACCGCGAGAATGCCCGCCGCGAGGCGCGTGCCGACAATTTGCGGCCGCGCCACCGCCGCAATCGCGACGAGGAAGAGCACAAACGCGAGCTCCGCCGACGGGCGCCATTCGATGGCGAGACTGTGCGTGACGGGGTCTCGCGTCGGCAGAAACAACAGGAAGAGCAGCAGCACCCCGAGGCCTGCCGCAGGCAGCCCGGCCGTTGGCCGGCGAAATCGCGGAAGTTGCTGTCCGACTGGCTTCATGGCGAGGCTCGGGTTATGTCATGCGCGCAACGCGGGAATGGCCATGGGTGGTAGGACGAGCATGCGACGTTTCACGGGCACCGATACGTATATAGTCACGCCGGACCTGCAGGTTGCGGTCAATGCCGCGATCGCGCTGGAGCGCCCGCTGCTCGTCAAAGGCGAGCCGGGGAGCGGAAAGACGATACTGGCGCACGAGGTTGCCCGCAGCATCGCCAGGGATTTGATCACCTGGCACATCAAATCCACGACCAAAGCGCAGCAAGGCCTTTACGAATACGATGCCGTTTCTCGCTTGCGCGACGGCCAGCTCGGCGACAAGCGTGTCCACGACATCGCCAACTACATCGTGCCGGGAAAGCTTTGGGAGGCGTTCGAGGCGCCAGAGGCTCCGGTCTTGCTGATCGACGAGATCGACAAGGCTGACATCGAATTTCCGAACGATCTGTTGCTCGAGCTCGATCGCATGGAGTTCTACGTCTACGAAACGCGCCGTACGATCCAGGCTCAGCATCGTCCGATTGTAATCATCACGTCGAACAACGAAAAGGAGCTGCCGGACGCCTTTCTCCGACGCTGCTTTTTCCACTACATCCGATTTCCCGACCGCGAAACGATGCGCCGCGTCGTCGATGTGCATTTTCCCGACCTGAAGCACGAACTCCTGCATGAGGCGCTAACAATCTTTTTTGAAATCCGCCAGGTTCCCGGATTGAAGAAGAAGCCTTCGACCTCGGAGCTGCTCGACTGGATCAAGCTGTTGCTGGTCGAGGACATTTCCCCCGAGTTGCTAAGAACGCGCGATCCGGCAAAGCTGATTCCGCCGTTGCATGGCGCGCTCCTCAAGAATGAGGAGGACGTACATCTGTTCGAGCGCCTGGCGTTTTTGCACCGACGCGAGCGAAGCGGCGCATAGCCGTGTTCCTTTCATTCTTTGCCGCCTTGCGCGAGGCCAAAGTCCCGGCCTCGTTGCGTGAATACCTGACTTTGATGGAGGCGATGGAAAAACGCGTCGCAGGTTTCGACATTGACGATTTCTACTTCCTGGCGCGAACGACGCTCGTCAAGGACGAGCGGTATCTGGACCGGTTCGACCGGGTATTCGGGCACTGCTTCAAGGGCATTGAGACCCTGCCCGACCCACAGGTTGCGCTCCCGAATGCTTGGCTACGCAAGATTGCAGAACGGTTTCTGACCGACGAAGAAAAGAAGCTGATCGAGGCGCTTGGCGGCTGGGAAAAACTGATGGAGACCCTGCGTCAGCGCCTCGCCGAGCAGCGCGGGCGGCACGAGGGCGGGAGCAAATGGATCGGCACCGCCGGCACATCGCCCTTCGGTGCCTATGGCCGCAATCCCGAAGGCGTGCGCATCGGCCAGCATGAGGGGCGCAACCGCAGCGCGGTGAAGGTCTGGGACCGCCGCGAGTTTCGCAACCTCGACGATACCGTCGAACTCGGCACCCGCAACATCAAGCTGGCGTTGCGCCGCCTGCGACAATTCGCGCGCGAAGGGGCGGCAGAAGAGCTCGATCTCGACGGCACCGTGCGCTCGACCGCACACAATGCCGGCTGGCTCGATCTGAGGCTCGTTCCCGAGCGGCACAACACCGTGAAGCTGTTGCTGTTTCTCGATGTCGGCGGTTCGATGGAGGATCACGTCCGCATCTGCGAGGAAGTGTTCTCAGCCGCACGATCGCAGTTCAAGCACCTGATCCACTTCTATTTTCACAACTGCATTTACGATTCGGTATGGTCCGATTCCCGGCGGCGCCACGTCGAGCAAGTGCCGGTCATGGAACTGCTTCGCACCTACGACAGAAACTACCGGATCGTCCTCGTCGGCGACGCCAGCATGAGCCTGTACGAGGTCGAAAAAGAGGGCGGCAGCGTCGAGCGTTGGAACGACGAGCCGGGTGAGGTGTGGCTGCACCGCCTGTTTGCGGCCTATCCCCGAGCGGTGTGGCTTAACCCAGTGCCGGAGAGATACTGGAGCGGCACCGCCAGCATCGGGATGATCCGCAACATCGTCGCAGACCGCATGTTTCCCATGACCCTAGAAGGCATCGACCGCGCGATGCGCTGTCTGAGTCACCGCGGCGGCGCTGACATTCCGTTGACCCGCGCCGAGCTTCCCACGGGGCCACCCGACGGGTAGCTCGATGCTGGCAGGGATTGTCGTACCGACGATCCGTGAAACTGCGAGGGTGCCCCGTCGCAACGAGCGGTTGCGGCGATTTCGGCGGACGGCAGCGAGCAGCCGCGAAGGCTCAAGCGGCCTTCGCCTTCTCCTCCTTGGGACGCACATAAGCGATGGCGGTGTGATCGGCGCAATAGGGCTTCCCCGGAAGCGGGCGAGCGCCGCAGAAATGAAAGGTCTCGTCGGTCGGGTGACCATAGGGCCACAGACAGCTGGGCCCGCTGAATTCGAAGAAGTTGCGCTGCGGCGGGGCGGCCGGTGTGCTGATGCGCGGCGCCAACGCTATGCGGTGCAGCTTGCCGATGACCGCGTTCTTCGTGAGGCCCAACCGGCGGCCGATCTCGGCCGTCGGGAGCCCCTCCTCGAACAGCTGAGTCAATTGCTCGACGCGCTCGGGCGTCCAAGTGACGATATCCATTGCTTCCCCCGTATTCTGTGGACCCCCCAGCCCACACAACTACATACGGTACCACTCTTGTGGTCCGATGCCAAGCGGTATCTACATCTAGCTACAAAACATGTCGCCTCACGGATCGCGCCGGTAGGTCAGCACCTTCGAGAAATACGCGAGAAGCCGCCCTTCCATGGTGAAGCCGGGGCTCCACAACCGGTCGAGATCCTCCTCCAGGTAGCTCGCGTAATAAGGTTCGTGAAATGCTATCGGGAAGTATTCGAGCATCGTATCGTAATCAGGCTCATCGCCGGTCTGCAGCGAATCGACAAAGACCAGCACCCCACCGGGCCTGAGCACGCGACGGATCTCGTTGACAACGGCTCGGCGCACCTCGGGCGGCAATTCGTGGAACAGATAGATGCAGGTGACGGCGTCGAATTGCTCATCGCCAAACGGCATCGCTTCCGCCATTCCCTCGACAAACCGAGCGCGCGACCACGGCTGCAGCTTCTGTCGAGCGACGGCGAGATAATACGGAGAAAGATCGAGCCCGATAACGTGCAGACGTGGATGGTTCGCCTTGATCTCGCGCAGGAAGCACCCGGTGCCGCAGGCGACGTCGAGCAACCGCTCTGCTCCGCGCCGAGTGAGAGCCGCTCGGAGGGGCACCAGCGCCTGGCGGCGCATGACGGCCGCGGCCCCACCGAACAATACCTCGACCTGATGATCGTAGCGTCGAGCCGAGGGGCCGCTCAGATACCCGTCGCTCTGAAAATGGAACTTTCGCAGATAATAGGGCGGGTAGCCGCCGTCCGAAATTTCGGTCAGAAGGCACACCTCGGTCGTGCTGTGCCGCCGTCGCTCGACGGCGCTCAGGTCCGCAAAGAAATCGGCGGCACGACGCAGCGCCCCGAAGGGGCTATTGGACTCGTTCGGCGAGGGCAGGGGATAGCCGGCCTCGACATTTCGCCAGTCCTGCTCGACCAATCCCCAGAGGTCTCGGAGAATCCGCCGTTTGTCGGGCATCGCTAGCCCCCGGAGCGGCTCGGGCAATGGTACTGGGCGGGTGAGGCGTGCTGCCAGGAGCTTCTGTCCGAAAAACCACGATATCCGCGCCGCTTGCGCGGTATTGAAGGTGAGCCTGTTTAGAGCACAGAGCATCGAGAAAGCACTTACCGCGCAAACAGGCGTTTGCAAGAGGCCAGCAGTAATCTTGCCGCATCCGGGCTCGCCACTTATGATCGGGCGCGACCGAGCGGTGATACACCAAGATGGCGCTGAGCGAACTTCCCCTAGCGATACCCATGCGGCGCTGAGAGCACGCGGAACCTGTCGTGCTCTGAACGCACCGTCGGTCGCGATCGAGATCTGCGATGTCAGACGACAACCACCTGCGCGGCCCCTCAATTCGAAGTATCCCCACAGGGGACAACCGCGAGCGCATGATCTGCGCTGAATGCGGATATATCCTCTACGACAACCCGAAAATCGTCGTCGGCTCGGTTGCTCGGTGGGGGGAAAGGCTTCTTTTGTGCCGGCGATCGATCAACCCGCGTTACGGTTATTGGACTTTGCCGGCGGGTTACCTCGAGCTGAATGAGTTAGCGAGTGCGGGTGCGGAGCGGGAGGCCTGGGAGGAGGCTCGGGCTCGTATAGAGATCGAAGGATTGTTGGCCATATACGACATTCCGCGCATCAGCCAAGTGCAGCTGATCTATCGCGCGCGGCTGCTGGAAGAGACGATTGAGCCAGGACCAGAGAGCCTCGAGGTCCGGCTTTTCGACTGGGCGGAAATCCCTTGGACGGAACTCGCCTTCCCCTCGATTAGCTGGGCGCTCCAGCACGATCGCGAAGCCCGGGCGACGCGCGACTACACCGCCCGCGTCAACCCGCCCGGCTCCTGATGGCGCTGCCTGCCGCGAAATCTTAGAAGCCCGCAGTTGGGCAGAGCTATTTACGTCCCCTCGCGGCCATCTCGCGGTATACGGTCATCTGCGACACCGAGAACCGCGCGTTTGCTGGCGGCGCCTCACGCGGAGCGTATAACGGCGCGGGACCCGGAAGCGTCGGTGGTGCCCAGGGGCGGAATTGAACCACCGACACACGGATTTTCAGTCCGTTGCTCTACCAACTGAGCTACCTGGGCGGCGCTCCGCGACCGGCGCTTATAGGGGAGGTTCAGCGCCCTGTCCAGCCGAGCGTTGCCTTCGCGGCCGGACCCAATCGACCATGTCTGCCGGAGCAGGCCGTCCGCTACGAGCTTGGCAGCGTGCCGTGCAGCATGTTCCGAGTTGGCAAATGGATTTTGCTTGACTAAGTTCATGATTCGTTCTAAAAAACTCAATCAAATAACATTCAAAACCGATTCGGTCGGTGTTCCGCAGCGCAACCGGCAAATGGATGCGTGCCGGATCTGCCGACCCTCGCAGTCAGATTATGCGCTCCCTTTGTGGGCCGCGCGGAAAGGATTAATCCTGATGGAAAGATCATTAGAGGACCATAATATGGCATTCGCTGGCGGGATGCCCTCAGAAGCTCGAGACCAGACTGAACCCAGGCCGACCACGGTTGAGGAATTTCCGATTGTAATCAAATCCTTACTGGAAGAGCGCCGACCGTCAAGAATGCCGTTCTTCCAGCACCTGGCGGGCCTGCCATACGCCGTGGCAAGCGATCCCTCTTTGCTTGGGCAAATACATCTGCATTACCAGTCGGCCATGCATGCCACCCGCGCAGCGGTCTATTACCTACCCCACCTCGACAGTCCGGCGCTGCGCAAGCGAAAGCTTCAGATATTACTTGATGATGATGGGTTGCCTGGAGGAGATACTCACCATTATCAACTAACCCGAGCATTCCGCAACATTGGCGCTAAATCCTTGCTTGAGGATGAAGAGTTTGGCGATCCTGCGAGATTGAGTAGCCATATCGGCGGCGAGACGCTGTGTTTTGTGCGCCTTGCCCGAAAACTTTACGCCCGATCGCTCGGTCCTTGGTGTGCTGTCGAGATAATGTCAGTCGATTGGATGCAAGCTCTTGCGGATGCGCTATCGGTTCACTTCCCGCAATTCAACAATGAGCCGTACTTTAAAGAGTGTTTCTCACAGCAGGTGGAAGAACGACACGCGGCCGAATCGCTTGCGGTCACGCAGATGGTGCTAAGAGCGCGACCCGCCCTGGTATCTGAAACGTTACGCGACGCCGGGACGATGGCCGCGGCGCTCGACGGGGTGTGGACCCATCTGGACAGGATAGTTCGAAGCGCCCGGCGCCGTGGGCGGGTCCGCGGTAGCGTGCAATGAACTCGTCCGGAAATCAGCGCCCTGTTGAGCCACGGCATTTCCTTCGAGCGGTGTGTGTCCTGCGAACCCGAGCTGCCGATAAAGAAAAGCCGCCGCGGTCGCTACACGATCAGGAATGACGGCCAGTGGGCAGCCCGATTCCGACGACCCGTTAGCTCTCCTCAGAAATTTCGACCTGGTGACGCCGCCGCGGCAGCCGTCGCGGTCTGACTGCGCCGCCGCCGATCATTGGCAACGGAAACGCCTATCAAACAGGGCTGATGTATGTACCTCACGGCGATAGCTCCGTCGGCGACATTGATCGCCAGTTGGCTGACCATGTTTCTGATCGGGACCGAGTTGTTCGTCTTGTCTCCGCTACTGCCCATGCTCGCCGCCGACTACGGTGTTTCCCCGACGCTCGCAGGATGGTGCATAACGGCCTTTTCTTTAACCTATATGGCGACGGCACCGCTGCTCGGTTATGTGGCGGATCGGGTAGGACGACGGCAGGTGCTAACCTGTTCTTTGCTAGTGTTTGGTGTGGCCAACCTGCTGACCGCTACCGCTCCCAACCTCCTTTGGCTCGTTGGCGCGAGGGCCATTGCGGGCGCTGCTGCTGCCGGGGTATCACCCTCCATCTACGCGCTCGTGACCGCCGCCGCCCCGCCCGATCGCCGGGCTGCTTGGCTTGCTGTCTCGGTCTCCGGGCTTTTGGTATCACTCGCGATCGGTGCAGCTGTCGGTGCGCAGATCGGTGCAGTCCTTGGCTGGGCTTGGGTATTCGCGGCGCTCGCCGTCATAAGCCTGATCTTCGCACAGCTTAACCGTCGAATCTGGCCGTATGAACACGTGCGATCAGGTGCACCCACGGCTCCCTATAATCTCCTCCTTTGCGCCGTCTTCCTGCGGCGTCTGGTGCCCACCGTCGTGTGGAGCACGAGCTTGTACGGCGTTTACAACTATCTAGGAGCCGGCCTCACCTCGGTCGCCTTTTCACCTGGACAAGTTGCACGATCAATTTTGTGGTATGGATGTGGAGCAGCAGTCGGAGCCTTGATCGGTGGGCGTTTGGCCGATCGTGTCGGGACGAAGTTCATGGCTGGGGCGAGCTTTGCGGGGCTTTGCGGCAGCTTCCTTCTGCTCAGGCTTGCACTCAGTTGCGGCGCCTTCATCGAATTGACATTGGGTTTGAGTTCAGCGGTAGCGCAACTATTTTTCCCAGCCCAGCAGGCGGGGCTCGCCCGAGATTTTCCCGAGCGATCCGCTACAGCGCTCGCCTGGAACAACAGTGCGCTGTTCTTGGGCATCGCGCTTGGATCGCTGATTGGCGGCAGAGCCGCAGCAATCGGCGGCTTTGGTGCAACCGTGGCAATTTCTGCCGTTATCGCCCTCGCTGGTTGCGTAATAAATGGGATCGTTGTGCCCGTCGCCGGCCAACCGGAGCTGGAGCAGCGAAACGTTAGCCCGCCCTCACGCGCACCAAGCGCGTGCCAGTCTTTAGAGCGGACGCGCTCATGATGAATTTCTGACGGGATTTTGACGAACGGATGATTAAAATTATTCCTCATGTGCCTGATTGAGCTGTTGTGGGGGAAGTGAAAGAGCCTCTGAGACATATAGAGCAGCCGTTTGGCCCGCTGTCCCTGCGAAGGGCGCAAGTGCGTCGGAGGACTGTAGAGCGTGCCACGCCTTGAAAGCGTTGAGGGAACAGCTACCCTCAAGGCTGAAAGGGTTAGTCCGTCCGCGCATTGGACCTCAAAGGCAAAGGCCTGGTGGCGGGTCATGATCGGGCGAGCGGCGCGGCGGGTGGCCGACTGGTTCACGGGAAGGGGCGCCGCCCGATCCGCGTTGTCGCACGGCATCCGCATCGGACTGACGGGGCAGTTGTTTCTGCTCGTTATCTTAGCCGTTGTGCCGGCGCTGGTGATTCAAGCGTGGAACGAATATGACCAGCGGATAGCTCGTGAGGGTGAAATCCGTCAGCACGTGGTGGAAATTACCAAGCAGTTCGGCGAGGAGATTGGCGTATTGCGCGAGGGCGCACGGCAACTGTTGCTTGCACTCGCTCAATTGGATCCGGTCAAATCCCTGCAACCCGATGCATGCAGCGCGCTGTTTTCAAAATTGAAGTCACAATACGCGAATTATAGTTTCCTTGGTGCGGCAGATGTAACCGGTCGGATCTTTTGTGTGAGCGGGCCAACATCATTTTTTGAGGTAACCGATCAGCCATTTTTTACGCGGGCTCTGACTCAGCCCGAACTCGCAGTTGGGAATTATTGGATCGATCCTGTCAGCAATCAGAGGATGATACACTTTGCGGAGCGGTTCGAAGATAGTAATGGCGATATCGCAGGTGTCGTGTTCGCCGGGCTCGATTTGGCTTGGCTATCCGACCACCTCAAAGAGCGCGGGCTAACGCCGACGGCCTCGATCCTGATTGCTGATCGCGAGGGCAATATTATAGCCCGGCTGCCTCATCCCGAACTCCTCGTCGGGAAGAACATGAGAACGACGCACGAGAGGATCATGGATGGCGACGAAGCGGGATGGGAGGAAGTAGTCGGTGTTGACGGCATTACACGAATATTCGGATATGTGCCAGCAGTTCTCTCTCCAAAAGATTTCTTCCTTAGTGCCGGAGAATCTAAAGCAACAGCTTTTGCGGAGATCGACAACGCTACCCGACGCGGAGTCGGACTTATTCTTGCGGGGTTTTTGGCTGCGATTTACGCGGCTTGGGCGGGTGGCAGGAAATTCATCCGCCGCCCGATCGAAGGTCTTTTGAACGTCACCGCCGAATGGCGAAAGGGTAATTACGCAGCCCGCGCTCGCCTCGAAGATCGTGCCTCGGAAATTGGCCGTCTTGGAGCGGCGTTCGACGATATGGCCGACGACCTCGCCGCCCGCCACGCCGCTCAAAAGCGGGCGGAGGAGGAATTGCGCCACCTGAATGCGACTCTCGAAGCGCGGATCCAGCAGCGAACCATTGAGTTGGAGCGGGCTGTCGAGGCGAAATCTCAGTTCTTGGCGAACATGAGCCACGAAATGCGCACGCCGTTGAACGGTGTACTCGGCATGCTCGAGCTCGTCCGTCAAACTGAGTTGGGGGCCACTCAGCAGCGCTTTGTCGAAACTGCGCGACGCTCGGCTGATACACTCCTCGGCGTTATCAATGGGGTTCTCGACGTCTCGAAGATCGAAGCAGGAAGGGTCGAGCTCGAGCACAGTGCATTCGAGTTGCGGACCCTCGTGGAAGAAGTAACAGAATCTTTCAGCAATTCGGCTTACGCCAAGGGTCTGGAACTAGGCTGTTTCGTCCCGGCCGATTTGCCGACCGCCGTCATCGGCGATTCCGGTCGCGTCCGCCAGATCCTGACAAACCTGATCGGTAATGCGATCAAATTCACCGAACGCGGGGAGGTGGGCATACGCGTTCAGATAGTGGAGAAGTCTAAGGCGTCGGTCATGATCTCCTTTGAGGTCAGCGACACGGGGATCGGCATCCCCGCTGAAAAACGAGACCAGATTTTCGAAGCTTTTGTCCAGGCCGATAGTTCAACGACAAGGCGGTACGGCGGCACCGGTCTCGGCCTCACGATCGCCAAACATTTTTGCGAGATGATGGGAGGGACAATCCGCGTCGTGAGCGAGCCGGGTGTCGGATCCTGTTTCCGCGTTACCGCCCGATTTGAATTGCAGAGCGCGGCGGCGCTGAGTGATACGGTAGCACCGGCCGGTGATGCCATGCCGATCCTTGTAGTTACCGGCAACGCGCTCAGTCGTGAGATCCTGACCGATCAGTTATCTGCACGATCCGTCCGCGCCGACCACGCGCAAACTGGTTCGGACGCACTTGCGGCTTTGCGCCCGGCGATCGCCCGCGGGGATCCGTATGGGCGCGTAATCATCGACAATTTGCTTCCCGACATGAGCGGGATCGAGCTGGCGCGCACTATCAAGTCCGCCTTCCCACAACGCGATTTTCAGCTCATCCTGTTGACTCCCTTTGGGCAAGAAATCAGCGAGTTGTCTGCCACTAGATTTTGCGGGCTGACGAAGCCCATCCGGCAATCCGCCCTATGGGATTGTCTTGCCTCCGACACTGCTCATGTTGCCCCCGAGACATCGGGCGCCGACGAAGCGGCAATACCACGAAGCTCAGCCACCACAGGAACACGTGTGCTGCTGGTTGACGATAGTCCGGTAAATCTCGAAGTCTGTGTAACCATCCTTGAGGGTTTGGGATGCGTTGTTGAAACCGCTACGAATGGGTGGGATGCTCTCGAGCATCACGCCCATAACGAGTTCGGGTTGATTTTTATGGATTGCCAGATGCCCGACATGGATGGGTACGGGGCAACCGCTGAACTACGCCGACGCGAATCTCAATCCCGTCGCCACACTCCGATAATCGCACTGACCGGAAATGTGATCGAAGGCGCCCGCGAGCGCTGTTTAGCGGCGGGAATGGACGATTACTTGGCAAAACCTTTTAGTCTTGATCAGATGAAGGCCATGTTGATCGCATGGTCTAGTACACCCACGCTCCGGGCCGCGCGTGACCATCTGGCACTCGTGCCTGCTTCGTTGTGTCCTGAACCGGTAGACTACAAGGTGCTCGACTCGCTCCGGCAGCTGCAGAAAGAGCAGCGGTCTGACATCGTTCAGCAGGTGATAGATTTATTTTTCAAAGATGCCGCGAGTCTTCTCAAAGACCTGGAGCGAGGTACCACAAACCACGACGCGTCGCTGCTTTTCCAGGCCAGCCACGCGCTGAAGTCGGTCAGTGCCAACGTCGGGGCGGTCACCTTGGCCTCGCGCTGCAATGAGCTCGAGACGATGGCACAGTCCGGAGTCGTGTCAGACGCGGCGCCGATGGTCAGGGCGATCCTCGAAGACTACCGGACGGCGGAAATTCTTCTATCTGATCGCTTGCAAAAAGTAGCCTGACTATCATCCCGTCGAATGTTCACCAAGCCAAGGGCGAGCGCTTCGGCCTCAGACCGGATCACGGCCGATGATTTCCACGCTGTGAGGCCACGCTCCGCCGGATTAAGCAATTTCTGGATCCGCGACGCCGGTACATGGGCCTATCGTTCGGAAACGGTTTACTCCTCGCTTGCCGCATTATCTCCTGAGGCAGCCATCATTGCTTCGGCGACGAGCCCGGCATTGGCGCGAATTGCATGCTCCACCGCCTCGCTAACCTCGCCGTGATCTCTGAGAAAGGTTTTGGCGTTCTCGCGACCCTGGCCGATACGTTGGCCCTCGTATGAAAACCAGGAGCCAGACTTTTCGACCACGCCCGCCTGAACCCCCAGGTCAATCAGCTCGCCGCGTTTTGAGACGCCTTCGCCGTACATGATGTCAAAGTCGACAACCTTGAATGGAGGAGCCATCTTATTTTTTACGACCTTTACGCGGGTCTGATTGCCAATCACTTGGTCACGATCTTTAATCGCACCAATGCGCCGGATGTCAAGGCGAACAGACGCGTAAAATTTTAGTGCATTCCCGCCGGTGGTGGTTTCCGGATTGCCAAACATTACCCCGATCTTGAGACGGATCTGGTTGATAAAAATGACCATAGCCCGAGAGCGAGCGATCGATCCGGTCAACTTGCGCAGCGCTTGGCTCATCAACCTGGCGTGTAGGCCGACGTGACTGTCGCCCATTTCTCCCTCGAGCTCAGCACGCGGAACAAGGGCGGCCACCGAATCAATCACCAGAACGTCAATAGCACCGGAGCGAACAAGTGTGTCAGTGATCTCGAGTGCCTGTTCGCCCGCATCGGGCTGAGAAATCAATAATTCGTCGACATTGACCCCGAGTTTGCGGGCGTATGCCGGGTCGAGGGCGTGCTCTGCGTCGATGAAGGCGCAAGTGCCACCGCAGCGCTGACCTTCGGCAATCACGTGCAACGCCAGAGTCGTCTTTCCGGAACTCTCCGGGCCGTATATTTCGATGATCCGACCGCGCGGCAATCCCCCGATGCCGAGCGCGATATCAAGACCCAGCGAACCTGTGGAAATCACCTCGGTCTCCGCCGCGGCCTCGCGCGAGCCTAGCTTCATGATCGAACCCTTGCCGAAGGCACGTTCGATTTGGCCCAGCGCTGCGTCCAAAGCTCGCTGTCTGTCCATCGCTTCCTTGTCCAATAGGCGCAACGCCGTCTGCATATTCCGCTTCCTTTATTTCACACTCAGCAACGCCGTGCAACGCGGCCAGTAGAATACTGTACACGTTTTGTTCAAACGATGCAATCGGAAACGCCAGGCCGGTCTCTCGGTCCGGCGATCTCCGGACGAAGACCCGGGCATCATTACTAGCTGAGCGTCACCGCTGCATCATCGGCACAATAATAATCAGCTGCTTGAGTTTTAGCCTGAGCTTATCATCCCGAACTGTTGCCGATTACGTCTTTTACCTTACTGGCGAGTTGCTTCAAGTTGAATGGCTTGGGCAAAAAATTAATATTGCTGTCGCAATCGAGCCGTTTCCGATACTCGTCCTCAGCATATCCCGATATGAAGATGACTTTCAAATCAGATCGAATGCTGCGCACTTCACGAACGAGTGCTGGTCCGTCCAGTTGAGGCATCACGACGTCCGTGATCAGCAGATCGATCCTTTCTTTCGCATCCCGGATCACCTTAAGCGCCGCTTCGCCGCTCGCGGCCTCGATGACCTTGTAGCCTTTGTTGCGCAAGGCCCGGGCTCCGAATTTTCGGACAGGATCTTCGTCTTCGACCAGGAGGACCGTGGCGGACCCTGTCAAATCCTTGCCCGGAGGGGGTTCGGTGACCTCAGTCTGAGCGGCCAGCGAACCATTCTCTGTTTGGTAGCGCGGCAGATATATCTCGAAGCGGGTTCCCTCACCGGGCTCACTGTTGACGAAGATGAAGCCCCCTGTCTGCTTGACAATGCCGTAAACTGTGGACAAACCCAGTCCAGTCCCGGAACCGACCTCTTTAGTCGAAAAAAACGGCTCAAAAATCCGCTCGAGATCGCCGTGAGGGATGCCGAACCCCGTATCTGCCACCTCAATCAGCACGTATTCCCCACTCGACATCACCTCGTGGCCGCGACGCTCGGCTCGTTCCCGGCGAACATTTGTGGTGCGGATCGTTAACTCACCGCCGTCGGGCATTGCGTCACGAGCATTGACAGCGAGATTGATGACGACCTGCTCGAGCTGACCTTGATCGCCTTTGATCTGACCAAGGTCGCGCCCATGCACGACCTTGAGTTCAATGTTCTCTCCAATCAGCCGACGCAGCAAGTGGGACAGATCGACTAGAACGTCGGTGATGTTGAGAACACGCGGGTGCAACGTCTGCTGCCGAGAGAAGGCCAATAGCTGACGCACAAGATCTGCGGCTCGGTTGGCATTCTGTTGGATCTGCATGATGTCGGCAAACGACGGATCAGCGGGTTGAAAGCGCAGCAGCAAGAGGTCGCAGAATCCGATCATCGCGGTCAGCAAGTTATTAAAGTCGTGCGCAACTCCACCGGCGAGCTGACCGATGGCCTGCATCTTCTGTGACTGGGCGAATTGGATTTCGAGGTTCTTCTGCTCAGTTACATCGATAAAATGGAGTGTAAATCCGCCGCCCGAGAGAGGGCCGAGCGCAGAAGACACGTTATCACTATCGTCAATTCGGCTGAGGAATAGGACTATGGTTCTCTCGCGTGGATGCGCAATTCTGATCTCGATCGGTTCGCGTTCCGATTGCCCATCCGCCGTCGCTGCGAGCTTGGCCGCAATGCCGCAGCGATCTTCCTTGTTGACTAAGCCAATCAGCTTTTGTCCGATCAGATCCTTGGGTTCGATGCCAAACAACTCGCCGAGCGCGCGGTTCGCCTCCTCGAAGCGACCAGACCGGTCGAGCAGCGCGCTACCGACTGGCGCGTTGACGAAGAAGCGCTGAAAACGACGGGCCAATCTGAGCGCGGCCTTCCACTCGCGCTCGGGCGTCAAATCGCAAACGACCGATCGTGTACGCAGTTCGGCGCCTGACCCGACAATGCGCTGCCCAATCCAAGCAGGTAGAACGCGGCCCCGCCTGGTCTTGAGCAATACTTCGCCGCGATGGGTACCGTTGCCTGGGTCGCCGAACGGGTCTGATGAAGCCGTACCGGCGGCCGGTACCGAGGATAGAAAATCGTGCAATCGGGCCCCGGTCGCAAGAAGTTCCGAGGGAGTGACATCTAGCCACTGCGCCAAGGTTCGGTTGACGAAGCGGAAACGGCCGCTACTATCGGCTGAGTAAAAGCCAATCGGTGCGTTATCAAAAAAGTCTACCAGCTTGTCGCGCTCGGCACGGAGAATCACCTCTGATTTATGATTGGCGGTGACGTCGCGAATATCCCAGAAGGTGTACCCGGCGCGCCCGGCGATCGGGTTTGCCGCGATGCTGAAGCGGCCAACGGCCCCGCTGCGTGGATCCGGCAGACAAAGCGCTTCTGTCCCGCGAACCCCGACCGAAGCCCGGCTCCTTAGCTGGCGAAACTTCATAAGCGCATCTCCGTCCGCGGCGACCGAGCGTTCGATGCGATCGAGGGGCGGTCCATTCCCCGGAAACATGAGCTGGAAAGCGGGATTGGCATAGAGCACTTTTCCATCTGGGGCGGTTATCATCTGAACGTCCGCGGCGGTATCCAGCGCGCGGCGCAGGACATCGAGGCGGTCCGCCGTCGCGGTCTGCCTCCCGCGGCAGGCCAATGCAGCGAAGCTGCTAATGACGGTGAGCCCAATTATCGTAATTGCGGTCGTTTGCGCGATGGTAGTGGTGCTTGTCCATGCCAAGTAAACGGCGGCTACGCCGACGGCCATGGTGGCCGATACATTAACCCGGCTCGCGAACGACCGGATCCAGCTTAAGCGCGGATGAGTGGCAGCCCAACAGCCTTGCAGGCCCACCCCTTCGGCATCGACCAGCATTTTTGCCCCGACCCGTTGCCCACGACAACAGCTATTATATTTGGTAATGTATTACTAAACTACGAGCTTTAATCAAATGTGCTTCATCCAATTTGCCACGATCGCGCTAGTTGCCTGTCCTTCAGATTAAGGAAATCACTGTACCGATGTCCTGATGTCAGTCATCACGGTGTGTCCGTTCCATGCGCTCGTGCCGCTCCTGCGCCTCTATGCTGAGGGTCGCGATCGGGCGGGCTTCAAGCCGGCGGATGCCGATAGGTTCATCCGTTTCCTCGCAATAACCGTAAGTACCATCTTCAATTCTATCGAGTGCCGCGTCGATTTTTGAGATCAGTTTGCGTCCGCGCGCTCGGGTTCGCAGTTCGATCGCCCGCTCAGTCTCTAGCGAGGCCCGATCGGTAAGATCTGGTTTGAGCAGGCTCTCCTCTTTCAGATGCTGAAGCGTGCCGGATGACTCAGCCAACAACTCAGCGCGCCAGTTTAACAACTTTTGCCGAAAATATTCGACCTGCAGCGGGTTCATGAACTCTTCATCGTCGGATGGGTGGTAGTCAGGCGGCAGTGACGGACGCATCGGTCTCCCCGAACCTCCGTGAACGAGGCGGCGCGGAGTATATAAATCGTGCCACCTTGCCGCAAGCCAGAGAATCACGGCGACCGCATTGATTCTGCTCACGTTTCAGAGGTTGCGACGCTGGTAGGCTAGGTTGCCGCGTTGAACGAAACGAAGGAGCGAATACTAGGTACCGATCGATTACCTTACTAACACGATGACGTATCGGCAAAAAGCCGCCACCTATTCGGCTGGTTGACGATCCCATGAACCTTGCAGTGATGACTACGGCCATCGTAGGGGTTCTTTAAGACCTTCGGGTTTACTCTGCACTCATGGACAAGAACGCTACACTGTATAACTGGGCTGAAGACGAGATCTTGTCGGGCATCAGCGACACAGTCGTCGACCTACCACCGCCGGACACCAAACGCTGGGTGGCGCGGCGCAAGGCGGTGATCGTCGACGCCGTGCGTAGCGGTGCCATTAGTCTCGAGGAAGCCTGCCGTCGCTACGAATTGTCGGTCGAGGAGTTCGCCGCCTGGCAGCGCGCAATCGAGGCCCATGGAGTGGCGGGCCTGCGCGTAACCCGGCTGCAAATCTATCGAGATAACCCCCCAGTCCGTCCTGGGAAGGCACGTTACTGAGCGGTTGCTGCCGACTGTGCTCGGGTCGGCGCGCGAAATCCGTGATTGGCGCAGGTGAACACAGCTCTCAGACGGACGCGCGAATAGCTCTGACAGAAGTTGAGTATCGCGATGTGGAACGCTCCCGATAATCAGTCGAACATCTACAGAATCTCTTACGGAAAAGTAACCCAGCAAAAACTGGGTTTGATAGAAAAAGCCTAATGCTGTCGAAGTAGCTCTGGATTTAGTCAAAACGGAGCGGTTCCTTCGGTTAACCCACTTCAAGTCGGTAATATTGCGGGTTCTCCGTTCCCGATCAACAAGGATCCCATCGAGCAGGCTCCGGAGACAGCCCGACGCCATTCTGCGTCGCATGAAGCTCAAATTAAGCCCAACGACTTGCCCTAACTGCGAATTTAATTCGCCAGCTGAAATGACGAATTTCTTATTCGGGCTAGGGCCGAGCTTCGATTCGCTTGCATAGTTAATAACTAGTCGTTATGTATCAAAATCATTCGGTTACGCGCCAGCGTTAACCAGGCTGCGAGTGCGTCGCACTGGGGACGGAGCGGGTGTCTGTAACAGTCGATGGTCACGCCACAGTTATGCGATCGAGGCGAGGCCGGCCGGTTGCGGCAACCAATACTCCCCCTATCGGGGAATTCGATTGCCTTTCGATAACGTGCACCATTTTTTTGTCGACGAACTCAATTATCGAACCGTTGAATGGGCAGTCGCGGCATTCAAGCCGAGTCACCCATATCTGTTGTTCAGAAAGGATGAAATCGGGCGCATCCGCAACGTCTCCAAGAAGAATCGAAAGGTATGGGCTCGCCTGCATGGGGCACTGCATGAAACAAAACCTGCTTCGGTTGAGAGGGAAACACGGGAGGAAATAAAACGCCGAACGCGCCGGCTTATCAATACATCCTTCCTGGCGATGCTGGACGATAGCCATGAATCGTGCGACGCGCTTGAAATAACAAGAAATCTTTTGCAAGGTTTCATTACAACTCCCAGTTGGAGATATCGGCCCATTATCAGGTCATTTCTTGATTGCGCAGATATCTCTGTTGCCGTCGCGCTTGCCTATGATTGGCTATACGACAAATTGTCGCCAGTTGAACGGCTAGAAATTGAACAGTCATTACTTAGCAATGTACTCGAACCGGCGATCGTGGCATTCGAAGATCAAACATTGCAATGGACAAAGCGACGCGATAATTGCGCGCTGGTGTCTAATTCGGGAATCGTACTTGCCTCCCTTGCGATGCTTGAACGGTGCCCGTCTCTCTCGACGCGGCTCGTCGAACGCTGCGTGGCATCGTCCCTGAACGTTTTTGAGGCCTTCGCGCCGGATGGCGTTTGGCCGGAGGGGCTCAGTTATTGGTCGCTGGCTATGCGCTATGCAGGCCTGATGGTCGCTGCACTTGAGAGCACTCTGCGCGACAGCTTTGGCTTGGCGGATCAGCCGGGCTTCGCGCAGACTGGCGATTTCGCGCTGCATGCGGTCGGGCCTTTCGGTGCTGCCTTTAATTTTGGCGATTCCGAGCGCCAATTCGATGTCTCACCCCTGGCTTGGCTCGGCCACCGCTTTCAGCGACCCGTCGATGGCTGGCTGGCGCGCAAGTATGACGGGTGGTTCCTCCCATTGATGACTCTGTGGCCGAAGCAACCGAGGGCCGGCCCGAGCGCGCTCAACCTTTCTACAGGCCGAGTATTCCGAGGAAGTCAGCTTGCTTGCTTCCGAAATACATGGGCATCCGACCGTAAGGCGCGACCGGTCTATTTGGCCATCAAAGGCGGAAATGATTCCGGCGTCGAACTGGCATCATCGGTCCGTCCCGAAAATGTGATGCTGCATACTCAAGCTGATGCCGGGAGTTTCATTATCGATGGGGCGAGACGACGGTGGATAATTGACCTGGGCTCGGATGATTACGACTTACCCGGTTATTTCGACCACGGCGCCGACGCCGGATCGGGGCCGCGGTGGCGATATTATCGTACGCACGCGGCGGGGCATAACACCCTCGTCATCGACGGCCGCAACCAAGTCCCCAATGCCCGGACAGAAATTCTTGGCAGCTGCGTCGAAGGGAATCGCAAATGGGTGGTGTTCGACCTCTCGCCAGCCTATGGCAAGCCGACCGGTTCGATCCGTCGCGGCGCTGCGCTCATCGGACGGCGGGTCCTCATCCAGGACGAAATCGACCCGAAAATTTCCGGCAATATCGTATGGGCGGTTCATACCAGCGCAACTCCCGATTTGATCGCCGGCTCGGTTGCCCGCTTCCGGTTGGGCGATGACCGTTTCGTCGCGCGAATCCTTGAACCGAGCACAGCTTGCTTCGAGCTGGCTCTGCCCCCGGTGCCGTCTTCGTTTCGAATAGTCGACGCCCGCCGCCCGCACGGGCATCAGCTCGCAGGCCACGACGGCCTAGTGTGTGAGCTGCCGCGCCGCGATGACGACGAGCACGGAGGCCGTGCGGCGGGTGCCCTGATCAGGCGGCTCGAGATCTCATGGCCGAAGGATACGCGGCGGCTCAGCGTGTTGCTGCTGCCTGATTGCAATGATGACGACCAGACGTTGCCGGTGGCGCCGCTCGCCGATTGGCTTGCCCATGATCCATTCGGCTGGCCAACCATCCCCGTCTCGTTACCGCATCGAGGGTTCCGCCCCCGCTCTCGATCGGAGCTCTTCAAAATCGAAGGACCGGTCCCGAGAGTATGAGTTTCTCGGGCGACATTCACGAATGAGGATCGATCATGCCTGAGATCTCTAGCGACCGTCGGCCGCGAGACGATGGGTTTGCAGACCCCCCTCGGCGGGTTCTGCTGCTGGCCCTGACGATGGCGTCATCTCTTGGAATGGTGGCGTCGACGATCTACGTGCCGTCAATAGCGGCGATCGCCGGCGCATTAGAGACCTCGATCGCCCGGGTGCAGTTTACCTTTGTGGGCTACCTGCTGGCCTTTGCGTTGAGCATGCTCGCGCTAGGGCCTCTGTCAGATCGATACGGGCGCCGGAGAACGATTATAAGCGGCCTCGTGTTGAGCGCCGTCAGCAGCCTCGCCTGTGCGTTGAGCCCGACGATCGAGTTTCTGATCGTGGCCAGGGTGGTGCAAGGAGTTGGAGCGTGTGCGGGACTGGTCGTCGGGCGCGCGATCACGCGCGAGCTGTGGGCACAGGACGCAGCGGCTCGGGCCATTGCTGGGCGTGCGATAGCCGCCACGCTAATGCAGGCTTTCGCACCTGTGCTAGGCGGAATTCTGCAGGGGTGGTTTGGCTGGCGGGCCAATTTCGTTGTCGTTGCCCTGCTGGCCTGCGCGGCAACGGCGCTGGTGATCCGATGCGTCCCGAAGGACCAAGCAGCAAACCGTCCGCCGTTTCACATAGGCGCGATGTTCGCCAGTTACCGGAGTTTGATTGGCACGCGGCGCTTCTTGTCTTACGCATTTACTGCGGCCGGTTCCCATGCCGGCTTTCACATCTTCGCGGCGGGCGCTCCCGCGGTGTTGATCGTCGGCTTCGGTGTTCGCCCCGAGGACTACGGGTTTTACGCTTCGCTGCCGCCAATGGGGTTCCTCGTCGGCAGCTTCCTGTCTAACCGGCTGACGCAACGGCTCGGCATTGATGGCCTAATCGCGATCGGCTGCTTGGTGCTTATCCCGGCGGGCTCTACCATGGTCACCTTGGCGTTGCTTGGTGTGACAAGCCCGTACGCGATCATCTTGCCGATGATGCTGATTTGCTGCGGCAGCGGGCTGATCACGCCCAGCGCGACGGCCGGCAGTCTCGGGATAAACGCAGGCGTTATCGGCACTGCGGCTGGTCTGGGAAGTTTCATGCAAATGACCGGGGCTGCCGGAGCGACTGCCGCGCTTTCACTCGGACCAACCGGCAGCCCGCTCATGCTCGCCAGCGTGATCGCTTTTGCCGGGATGTTTTCCGTAATGGCCTTTGCCTCGTTAATCCAGTACGAACCTCGTGCCAAAGAGGGCGTGGCGCGGGCATGACGGGTTCGGGGAAAACCCTGCGGGCTCCTCTGGACTGGAGCCCGCCACGCGAAATCGCGATGTATTTCCCGGCAATGGCCGATCTCTGCGCTGCGGTGCAGCTGGAAGTCCGATCGATCCAGGCCCGCCTCGACCACGATGAGGTCCGCGGCTTTGACACCTCATGCCTGCGCCAGGCGTTGAGGGAGCTTCGCTGGCGGCTGGAATACACCGCCGACGGGGAGGGGGTTCGGGCAAACCTCGATAGGATCCGTACTCTGGCCGCGCTGCCGAGGCCATCGAGTACAGGCCAGGACGAGGAAGGCAGCTACGGCGCCGGCACGGATGTCTGGTTTCTGAAGCTCGATGCGTCTGTCGACCATTTCCTCGCGGCCGATTTCGATGGCAAACCGCCGCGCTTTCTCGATCGCATCAACGATCCCGATCGGCTCGAACGTTACCTCGAAAGCCTCCTCGTCTCGCGCTTGGCAGAGGGGGGCGTCGACCATCGCAAAGAGCTGAACTTCGCCACCGCCAATCTCGTTCGACTGATTTTGTGGCGGCGGCCGAAAAATTACCGCTGGGATCCGCGCCTCGAAGCGGTCATCCGCCGTTTTGTCGCCAATTGGCAAGATCCGGTCACCGGCTTCTTCGGCGCCACCTATGAAATCGCCGGGCAGCGTCTGCGAACCACCGACCTCAGCATCACTTTTCATATGGCCCGCTATCTGGAAGGCCGGATCGGGCATTGGCCGCAGCTGATCGACACCCTCTTCGCGATCCGCGACGACCGCTATCCCAATGGCTGGCTCGACGACGAGGGAACGACGAGCCACAATAATTACGACGTCGCGACCCTGTTAAAGTTGGGCTGGCCCGAGATGCGCGCGGATCAGCGCCGGCATGCCGCTGCCGAACTCGATCGCCTCGTCGACTGGTGTCTATCCACTGCTTTTGCCCCGGACGGATCGGTCGTCGTGCGGGCGAAGAGCGAATCATCGGCCGAGGGCTATTACTTCACGATCGCCTTTCTCGACACGGTCGGCTTCTTCGACCCTGCAAAGCGCTTTTGGACCGACCGCGCCTTTCCCGACGCAGCGACATTGCGCGAGCAGCTGACGCACCACCTCGGACGACTGCACCAGAGCGACCCGATGGTGCAGATGGCGTTGGCGCGTCTCTCGCCGCCCTGAGCAGCTGTCACCCGGCATTGGCCTAGCTGCAATGAAAAATTGAGTCGCCGACGGCGGATTGTTCAATCTATCGCGAATCAGCAGCGAGATTCTCCTTCGGGTTGAAATACGCTGTTGTCTGAAGGGCACGGTCATCCAGCAAAATTTTTCTAAATCGGCATTGTATCTGTGTGCTATTTAAGCAATCACCAACCCATGATCAAGGGTTGGACCGAGATCGGCCCGGTCACCGGCGACTGCTCGATCGCGTGCTGACCCGCAAGGCGATGCTCGGCCTGGGCCCGGCCGATGATTCTCGACGAGTGCTGTTCCAACAACTTGGCAACGGCTAGGATGCCGATGAACCAAATTCGGAGAGGATCGACATGCCTGCAGCCGCCAGCCGCTACGACATCGTGATCGAGGACGTCGAGTACCAGCGGCAGGGCGGCCGTGCCCTGCTGGCGCGGCTCTACCGGCCGGGCGGCATGGGGCCGTTTCCGGCGGTCCTGCAGGTCCATGGCGGCGCCTGGGTCAACAAGGACCGCACCGATAACGACTTCATCGCCAAGGCATTGGCTGAGAGCGGCATCGTCGTCGCCTCGATCGACTTTCGGATGCCGCCCGAGGCCCCCTACCCCGCTTCGCTGGCCGACATCAATCTGGCGACGCGCTGGCTGAAGGCGGGTGCCGCGGAGTACCGCGGCCGCGCCGATTGGGTCGGCAGCTTCGGCACGTCGAGCGGCGGGCACCAGGTGCTGCTCGCGGCGATGCGGCCCGAAGACCCGCGCTACGCCGAATTGTGGCTGCCCGAGGCCCCCGCGATCGACGCCCGGCTCGCCTTTGTCATCTCCGGCTGGGGCGTGCTCGACCCGCTGCTGCGCTACCGGCTCGCCGAGAAAGGGGGCAACGCCGAGCTCCTGGAGAACCATCACAATTTCTGGGGCGACGCGGCGGCGATGACCGAGGGCAACCCGCCGCGGATGCTCGAACGCGGCGAAGAGGTCGACCTGCCGCCGGCGCTGGTATTCGGTGGCGACAAGGACGAGTGGGTCCCGGTCGAAATCATGCGCAAATTCGTCGCCGATTACCAGAAAGCCGGCGGCAAAGCCGAACTGCAGCTCTACGAGGGCGCCAACCACGGCTTTATGACCGGTAAGCCCGACGCCCCGTACGCCGCCCAAGCGATCGACCGCATGAAGGCCTTCATCCGCCAGCACACCACCGGATGACCTCAGCACACGGCGTCGCCCATCAGCGCTCCGCGCCGGCCAGCACCTGGAACGGCTGAGGCGGCGCTCGGGGCTGCTCGGGGCGCGCGCCGGTTCACCTGCCACCTGCTGTTTCTGCTACGAAGCTGCGAGCAGGAGCTCGTTTCTGTAGACCTCGCGATGTGGGGGGGAATACGGTGCGACTACGACAATTTTGCGGACACACTAACCCAGTGGCAAACCGCAGCGCTTACAGGCCATAGGGCGGAATGCGCTATTGCTCTTCCGCTCTATGCCTTCTTATCGTCATAGAGCTGATGGACAGCGCTCATACCGAACGAAACAGGCGAGTCCCACCGTCTCTTTCCGTCGCCCCCGCGAAAGCGCTAGGGTATGCACTTATTTTCTGCTGGCGACCATCCTATCGCGAGCCTTTGCCCCTCTCCGCCCGCTTGCGGGGGGAGAGGGAGGGACCCGGCGCGCAGCGCCGGGAGGGTGAGGTGGGTGGTGCCGCTGGTTCGAAACGGGAGGGCTCCCCCCACCTCACCCCGACCCTCTCCGCCCCCGAGGGCGGAGAGGGAGATTTTGGCCGTCAGATGTGTGCATGCCCTAGCGCGAAAGCGGGGGTCCAGGACCTCAGGCGCTCCGTCGCTTGCCCCCCTGGGTGCCCGCTTTCTCGGGCATGACGAAAAAAAGAAATAGGGCGGGCACCAAGCGCTAAATCTGCACCACTAGTGACGGCGCCGCGAGTTCTTCCCCGGAGACCGGCGGAGGTCCGACGGGAAGCCCCGCAGCAGCCTGTGATCTGCCGGATGCGGATCGTTGGTGAGAAATTGCCAGGATTGACCCCTATAGGTATGCGACCGATCAAAAGGGGGGTTCTGATGCACATCCGGCCACTCAGCCCGGCGCGATGACCGTCGCCGATGTGGCTGCGGCGGCGCGGCGCAACCAGCTCCCGCTCGGGATCGCCTACATGGTCGGCTCGACCGTGATGTTCGCCGGCGGCAATGCGGTCGTGAAATGGCAACTTGCCGCCTACCCGCTGGGCGAGGTCGCGTTCGGGCGCACGCTCTTCGCGTTCCTGACCGTCGCAGCGATCGTCTTGCCGCGCGCCGGGTGGAGTGTGTGGCGGACGCGACGCTACCGCGAGCATCTGCAGCGCGGGCTCTCGCAGTTCGGCTCGATGCTGTGCTGGTTTCTCGCGGTCGGCGTGCTCTCGCTCGGCTCGGCGACCGCACTCGGCTTCGCCGCCCCATTGTTCACGACCCTGCTGTCGATCGTTATCCTGAAGGAGAAGGTCGGCATCCACCGCTGGTCGGCGCTCGTCGTCGGGTTTGTCGGCGTGTTGCTGATCACCGATCCTGGCCCCGGCACATTGACTTACGGCGCGCTGTTCGCGCTCGCCAACGCGGTCCTGATCTCGACCGTGGCGATCGCGATCCGCCGCATGAGCATGACCGAATCGACCGAGACGCTCACACTCTACCAAATGAGCATCATGACGTTGTGCACCGCCGGCCTTTTGACATTCGGGTTCCGCGCCCCGCACTGGGGCGACGCGCTGATGCTGGCACTTGCCGGGGTCGGCAACGGCATCGCCCAGCTGTGGTGGACGCGCTCCCTGTCATTGGCCCCACCCTCGGCAGTGGTGCCGTTCAACTATCTCTCGCTGGTATGGGCAACGATCCTCGGCTTTGCCGTGTGGGGCGACGTGCCGACCCCGGGCCTGCTGGTCGGTTCGGCGATCGTCGTCGCCTCAGGCCTTTACATCCTGTGGCGCGAGACCGTGCGCCGCCGCCGCCCGGCGGTCCCCGCGCCACAGCGGGTGTAGTCCGAGCCAGCGGGTTGCGAATGGCTTTGCGGTTACGATGCGAAAAAGGCAGCTGAGCGCCGATGAACGAACCCGCTCGCGCGGGAGGGGAGCACGTCGCGGTCGGTGCGTTTTTGGCGAGGTGACGCGCGGTAGCGCGTGACGGTCGGGGCGTCCGATCCCGAGCATTGAAGGTCCAGCAACCTTCAGCTCGGGAGAGCCCCGATGACCTCCGATACGTCACCTCAGCCCATCAGCCCGCTGCGGGCGCGCATGATCGAAGACATGAGCGTGCGCGGCTTCAAGGAGGATACGCGGCGCGATTATGTCCGCCACGTGCGCGCCTTCGCGGCCTTCATCGGCCGGTCACCCGACACGGCGACGGCGGAAGAGCTGCGCCTCTTCCAGCTGCACCAGACGCAGAGCGGTCTGCAACCGCCGAGCATCAACGGCGCGGTCTCGGCTCTGCGCTTCTTCTTCACGGTGACGCTCGACCGGCCGGATCTGGCGCGCCGGCTCACCGTCGTGCCGTACCCACGGCGGATACCGACGGTGCTCAGCGTCGCGGAGGTGACGCTGCTGCTGCAGGCGGCATCGGCGCCGAAGTACAAGGCGGCGTTCGCCACCGCCTACGGCGCCGGGCTGCGCGTCTCGGAAGTCGTTGCACTCAAGGTCGGCGATATCGATTCCGAGCGCATGCTGCTGCGCGTCGAGCGCGGCAAGGGAGGCAAGGACCGCCACGCGATGCTGTCGCCGCAGCTGCTCGAACTGCTGCGCGCCTGGTGGCGCGAAGGGCGGCGGCGCAGCCTGCTGCTGCCGGGAGGCTGGTTGTTTCCCGGCCGCAACCCGGTCGAGCCGCTGTCGGCCCGCCAGCTCGGCCGCGTCGTCCGCGCCGCCGCCCAGGCCGCGGGGATCAACAAGCGCGTCTCGCCGCATACGCTGCGGCACAGCTTTGCCACCCACCTGCTCGAGCAAGGCGTCGACATTCGCGTGATCCAGACGCTCCTCGGCCACGCCAAGCTCGACACCACGGCGCTTTACACCCGCGTTGCCAGTACGACGATCCGGGCCGTCACCAGCCCGCTCGACCGGCTCGCATCATCGATCGAGGAAGGGCCGCGACCCGGGGCGTAGCCGGGCGGCCGTGCGCCGCCCGAGGCTGGAGGTCGCCGACGTCTTTCATCGCCATGGGGCCGACTGGCGCCGAGCCAATGCCGGACATGTGAGCCTGGGGCAGCTCCAGGTCATGTCGGCGATCGAGCAGTGCCGCTCGGCCGCGCTCGGCGGGCATGTCGAGCGCTGCGAGGATTGCGGCCACAGCCGCATCGCCTACAACTCGTGCCGCAATCGCCATTGCCCCAAGTGTCAGGGCGCGGCGGCGCAGGATTGGCTCGCGGCCCGCGAGTCCGATCTGCTGCCGGTCGGCTATTTCCACCTCGTCTTCACGCTGCCGGCCGACTTCGCCCCGATCGCCTACCAGAACAAGGCGGTCGTCTACGACCTGCTGTTCCGCACCGCCGCCGAGACGCTGCTGACGATCGCTGCCGATCCCAAGCACCTCGGCGCGCGCATCGGCGCCACCGCCGTGCTCCACAGCTGGGGCTCGGCGATAACCCACCACCCGCACGTCCATATGATCGTACCGGGCGGCGGGATATCGCTCGACGGCACGCGCTGGGTGCGCTGCAAGCCCGGCTTTCTGCTGCCGGTGCGGGTGCTGTCCCGCCTGTTCCGGCGGCTCTTCCTGACCGCGCTCGCCGACGCCCACGCGGCGGGCCGGCTGAGGTTCTTCGGCGAGATCGAGCGTCTCGGTCGTCGCCAGGCCTTCGCCGGGCATCTTGCACCGCTCACGAAGAAGAACTGGTTCGTCTATGCCAAGCCGCCCTTCGCCGGGCCCGAAGCGGTGCTCGCCTATCTCGCCCGCTACACGCACCGCGTCGCCATCGCAAACAGTCGGCTCATCACGCTCGACGAGCGCGGCGTGACCTTCCGCTACAAGGATTACCGCCGCGACGGGCAGGCGCGATATCGCACCATGACCCTCGCCGCCGACGAGTTCATCAGGCGCTTCCTGCTCCACGTTCTACCCAAGGGGTTTCACCGCATCCGTCACTACGGGCTGCTCGCCAGCGCCGGCTGCAAGGCCAACATTGCCCGTTCCAAAGAGTTGATCGCCGACCCTATGCCGACCGCCGAGCCAACGGCGGCGCAGGACACCGCCGATCCGGGTGTCGCGAGCGATCATCGTCCGCCGTGCCCGTGCTGCGGCGGCCGCATGATTATTGTTGAGGTCTTTGGCCGCGGCGGCGCACCGCGCGGCCCGCCCTCCGGCGCCGGGATCAGGACGTGATCCGATGACCTTCCTTCTTGTCTCCTGGCAGCATCACTTCGCCAGAACATTCCGTTCCCGGCGTCGCGACCATTTACCCTGCTACCTCCGAACGCTGACACGACATCACGGAGCACTCTTCAATCAGGCCATCGAGCACCGCCCCAGTGGCCACTCCGCTGTCATCAGCGGCGCGCAGCTCTCGCCGATCTTCCCAAAACCCATCCCTGACTCCAGCCTCTCCAGCGCCAAATCCCCATAGACGGCCAAGCACCGCCTTCCCGCGGGTTCGTTCTTCGGAGGCTTTCGGACGCCGGCCCCTTACCCCGGGTCGATCGCTCACGCCGGGCCGGCATCCGAAACCCTACCCGATAGCGGTCGTCAGGCAAGAGTCGATCGGGACGCTGAACTCCTCTTGCTTCGGACCTTCGACCGCGATCCTGTTTGGTTCTGCTACTGTGTAGGAGCCGGTATCGGGAGGATGCTGGATATTTTCCAGCCAGCCGCCGTCTTCACGAGCAGTTGGTTCATCAAGAAGCGGGTCGGCCGGGCGGATTGGCCAGACGGCCCGATCGTAAACATGATCGGGACATAGAGCTGCGCCACCCCGTCCGCGAGCATCATCACCTGCAGGCTGGCAGCGTCCGGATCGAGGCGCCATGTCCCCTGATAGAGAGTGACGAAGCGCTTCATGGCCGCGTCGGCGCCCCAGACCGGGGCACCTCGGGTGATCCAGAGGAAATTGGGCGAGTCGAGCAGCAATGCTTCCACCGCTTTGGCGTCGTGATCGTTTTGCGCGGCGACGAAGCGGTCAAACGTCGCACGCACCTCGTCCTTAGGCGCCGCGGCAAGCGGGCGGATAAAGAGGCTGAGAGCAACCAACGCGGCACCTGCGCGTAACAAAGAGCGGCCGATGCGGTCTTCTGACGACTTGCCCATTCCGGCTCTCCTGGCGGTCGATCTGGTGGGCGGTAAAATCCTTCCAAGCGCCGATGTAGTCTTTGGAAAAATCCGAAAGTTTTCCTGGAAATTTCCTACGTCGGCGCGGTGACTATGACGGACCGAGCGAGTTTCCAGTTTGGTGATTTCCTTTTGGTTCCGCGCGAACGGTTGCTGCTGCGCGATCAAAAACCCGTGCCGCTGACCGGGAAAGCTTTCGATCTCCTCCTCGTTCTCGTGCCCCGCAGCGGACAGCTCGTCAGCAAGAGCGAGTTGTTGCAGGAGGTCTGGCCTGAGCGCTTCGTCGAGGAAGTGAATCTGAGCGTCAATATCTCGGCTGTGCGCAAGGCTCTTGGGCCCGGTGGTACTGCTCTGATCCAGACCGTGTCGAAGCATGGCTATCGCTTTGTAGCGCCGGTCACTGTCGTCAATTCGGCCGCCCAGGCAAAATTCACGAGCGACGGCAATGCCTCTCGGTCGGACTCGCTCTGGCGAACAACTGGGCTACCGCTTGGCCCTGGCGCGGCACGCGCGATCAGCGCCAACCATGACGCTTACCGCGCCTATCTAGAAGGACGTTACGCCTGGAGCCAGCGCTCGGAACCGGGCTTGTGGAAGGCGATCGACAGTTTCCGGGGAGCCATCTCCCTTGATCCGGGCTTTGCCGCCGCCCACGCCGGCCTCGCAGATTGTCACGCAACGCTCGGCTATCTGAGCTTCGTCTCACCGGCCGATGCGTTCCCGTTGGCACGGCGCCATGCGTTGCTGGCGATCGAACAGGACGCCGCGCTCGCCGAGCCGCACGCCTCTCTTGGCTACGTCAAATTCTATTTCGACTGGGATTGGCCGGGCGCAGAGACGGAATTCCGACGGGCGACGACGCTCGACCCGAGCTGGGCCGCTGCCCACCAGTGGTACAGCATCTTTCTGCTCGCCGCGGGTCGTGCCGATAAGGCAGCGCACGAGATCGAACTCGCGCGCGAGCGCGATCCGCTGTCGCTGGCGATCAATACCGATCTCGGCTTTCACTACTATTATACCCGCCAGTACGACGAAGCGATCAAGCAGCTGCAATCCGTGCTTGCGATGAACCGCGATTTCGCGCCGGCACATTTGTGGCTCGGCCGATCCTACCGGCAGATTGGCCGGTTCGACGATGCGATTACTGAGTTCCGCCGCGTTGAACAGAGTGTTCCCGAATGGCCAGTAGCGATTGCGGCGCGCGGGTCTGTCGAGGGAGCTGCGGGTCGCCCCGAAAAGGCCAAAGCGGTACTTACCGAGTTACAGGAAATTGCGAAGCGCCGGTTCGTTACCGCCTATGGTGTGGCCCTCGTTTACGCCGGAGTCGGCGACGACGAGGCCGCCTTTACCTGGCTTGACAGGGCTTTCGCCGAGCTCTCGCACTGGTTGGTATGGCTGCGCCTTGATCCGCGGTTTGACAGTCTTCGAGCCGATCCACGGTTCTCCGAATTTCTTGATCGCATCAAATTTCCTCAATGCGAACGTTAACAGTGTTCGGCTGGCCGTCCCCTGAAAGGGAATCGTGTGGCGCACACAGCGGCTTCAAATCTTACTGCCGATCATCCCACAGCATGAGCTTCCGCGACGATACGGCTCAGAACGCGCGTCTTCCACCCAACGCTGCCTGCCCGCCACCGCAGGGGCAAGGGCCGGAATGGGGCACAACCGGCCGATTTGTCAGCAGACGCGCAGTGACCGGGAGCCCTGAGCCGAGAACTAACTGGGCTCAGCCGCGCCCAGCGCCTGGTCGAGGTCGCGGATCAGGTCGTCGGCGGTTTCGAGGCCGATCGAGAGGCGGATCACGTCGGGGCCGGCGCCGGCGGCGAGGCGCTGCTCGTCGGAGAGCTGGCGGTGGGTGGTCGAGGCCGGGTGCAGGATCAGGCTGCGGGTGTCGCCGATATTGGCGAGGTGCGAGAAGAGCTGCACGCCTTCGACGAGCTTGATGCTGGTCTCGTAGCCGCCCTTGACGCCGAAAGTGAAGACCGCCCCGGCGCCCTTCGGCAGGTATTTGCGGGCCAGCTCGTAATAGGGGCTGTCCGCGAGCCCGGCATAGGACACCCAGGCAACGCGCGGGTGGACCGCCAGGAACTCGGCGACCTTGCGGGCATTTTCGACATGGCGGTCCATGCGCAGATGCAATGTCTCGATGCCGGTCAGGGTCAGGAACGCGTTCATCGGCGACAAGGTCGGGCCGAAATCGCGCAACGCCACGGCCCGCGCCTTGGTGGTGAAGGCGAAGTCGCCGAAATTTTCGTAGAACTTGAGCCCGTGATAAGCGGGCTCGGGCTCGGTCAACGACGGAAAGCGGCCGCCCTGCGCCCAGTCGAAGCGGCCGGATTCGACAATGATGCCGCCCAGCGCGTGGCCATGGCCGGAAAGGAACTTGGTCGTCGAATGACAGACGATGTCGGCCCCCCAGCGGAACGGCTCGCAGAGATAGGGGGTGGCGAGCGTGTTGTCGACGACGAGCGGGATGCCGGCGTTATGGGCGATCGCCGCGATCGGTTCGAGGTCGAGCACGATGCCGCCGGGATTGGCGAGATTCTCGACAAAGATGGCCTTGACCCGCGGGGTTAGCGCCTTGCGGAAATTCTCGGGCTCGGTCGGGTCGACAAAATGGCATTTCCAGCCGAGCTTTTTGAACGACAGCCCGAACTGGGTCAGCGAGCCGCCATAGAGGTTGCGCGAGGCGATGAACTCGTCGCCCGCCTCCATCAATGTGAAGAAGATCAGAAACTGGGCGGCATGCCCCGAGGCTGCGGCGAGTGCGGCGCGGCCGCCTTCGAGGCTCGCCACCCGTTCTTCCAGCACCGCCACCGTCGGGTTGGTCAGCCGCGAATAGATGTAGCCGAAATTGTGCAGGTTGAAGAGCGAGGCGGCGTGGTCGACATCGTCGAAGACGTAGGAGGTGGTCTGGTAAATCGGCGTCGAGCGGGCGCCCGTCACTGGGTCGGGCGCGGCGCCGGCGTGAATGGCACGGGTCTCGAACCCATAGGTGAGGTTGTGCGAGGCGGCCGGATGCTCTTTGGCGCGGCGCGCCAGCGGCGGCTCGGGCGGGCGGTTGCGGATGATGCCGCTGTTGACCCCGCTCCACGACAGCTCGCCGCCGAGCCGGCCGAACTCGATCTTCGGGCAGCGGTTCATGATCACCTCGATCCCCGCCTGCTCGGCCACGGCCGCCGCGACGTCGTTGCGGATGCCGAGCTGCATCCACACCACCTTGGCATCGATCGCGATCGCATCCTCGACAATCGCGGGAGCGTCGCGCGAGGGGCGGAACACATCGACCATGTCGACCGGCTCGGGAATGTCGCGCAACGAGGCGTAAGCCCTTTCGCCGAGCAGGGTCTGCCCGGCGATCCCGGGATTGACCGGGATCACGCGGTAGCCTTTGCCCTGCAGATACTTCATCACGAAGTAGCTGGGCCGGTTCCAGTTCGAGGACGCGCCGACCATCGCGATGGTCTTGACCCGCTGCAGGATCGCGCGGAGCTGGGCGTCGGAATAGGGGATCGGATCGAGGCTGCTCATGGCTGTCTCACTAGTGGGTGATTTCCCGTGTCGCGGCTTAATGTTTGGTGCAACCGCATCACGGGTTAACCCGGGGTGCTTCTTACCGAGGATGGCAATTGAATGCCCGCCGGGCTGCGCGACGGGGAACGAAACACTAGTGCCGCTGCAATCCAAAGCGTTATTTGACGCATTGAGCGTCACTCGGGAGACATAAGGTGAATGCTTGGGTGGTCATGCATTGGTTTGAGCTCGGTACGCTAGCTCTCCTTCTCCTCAACCTGTGGTTTGTCTCTTCGGTGTTGAACGTGCTGAGAGAGACAAACCGCTGGCTGACCGTTCTCTCCCGTATCCAGTGGGATCGGACGCAAGAGCCGGAAAATGGCGAATAGCATTGGTCGACCGAGTCGTGCGGCGGCAGGCTGTTCACCCTCGCCGGCGTCAAATGCACCACGAGCCTAGGTTAGGAAAAGGGGGGATGGGAGCGGCCCGCCAGGAGTTGGTCTGGCGGAGCGAGCGCAAGCCGAGGGAGGATGCGGTGCGCCCGATCATCTTCTTCACGCGCCAAGGAATCTGCCGGCGGGCTGAGGTCAAGGGGTTGACCTTGATGGACACCAACATCTTCAACAACTGGCGCATGGAAGACGTCTGGCTCGACCGGTGACGGCCGCACCCAAGTCGCGTACCTGTTTTTGCAGGTGAGAAACAGGGCGAAGTGCACCTATCGATATATGCCTTGCCAAGGATACCCTTTATGAGAGTACGGTCGATCGGTGGCTGGGCCGACTGCAGCATGACCGTCGGTAAAACTCCACGCGATTTCCTCGGAGCACATTTTATATCATATAAATGCGACTATAGCAATACAATGTGGCCTTCTTCGATGGGCCTTGGACTTCGCTATCGCGCTCCGCGGTACATTTCGACCGCGCCGCGGAGGAGGCAGTGGCGCGCTGTTCCGCGACAGCAATTACGAGGCTTCGGCTTCGCCGAGGCGTTCCGTCTGCCGCCGACCATGAGTCCCCGCAATCCGAGTGGACGGTCGAGCGCTTTTGCCGGGCCAAATACGGGCTTGTCGGCACGGTATTGAAGAGCGGAAGACGCTCGGCGGCGAGGGAGATCTCAGAGCGGAGTGCAACTCCGCGCCACGCTCGCGTCAAGATCGAAGCGCATCGTGCGCGGCAGGATGCACAGGCTTGGCCTCGCCAGAGCGGGGCCGGCTCGCCTGGGTGCGCGAATTTCCCCTGCCAATTCCCTACCAACCTTGGCTGACAGCACCCTAAGGGATTGATAACCATTAAATTATCGCCGACGGCCGCGGCCCGAATGCGATTTTTTCCGTGAGTTTTCCCTCAGAGCAGGGAAAATTGACCTAGCCGGGTTCCCTGTTCCCTGGGCTAGGATGCGGCGAGCAAAGCGGAGGACGATGTTATGCAGTACAGAAGGATCTCGGCCGATTGCCATCTCGACCTGCCGTGGCTGCCGCCCGAGCTGTTCGTCTCGCAGGCCAAGCGCGACTTGAAGGACCGCATGCCCTTTGTCGAGGACGGGCCGGACGGGCCTTACTGGGCCACCAAGGCCGGGGTCAATATGGGGCTCGTCGGCGGCACCGGCTCGGTTGGCGGGAAATTCGTCCCCGGCCAGAATTATCGCGTCGACAAGATGGCCGAGACCGGCCTCTACGAGGACGGCAAGAAGGGCATCCGCCGCCCGGGCGACCCCGACCAGCGGATCAAGGACATGAACCGTGACGGGGTGGACGCCGAGATCATCTTCGGCATCCTGGGCGTCGCCTCGCGGGTGCGCGACCCCGAAGCAGCCAACGAGATGCTGCGCATCTACAACGACTGGCTGAAGGATTTCTGCAGCCATTATCCCGATCGCCAGATCGGCCTCGCCTGTCTGCCCTATGGCGACATCGAGGCTGCAGCCGCAGAGGTCTATCGCGTCGCCAAGCTCGGCCTCAAGGGCTTGGAGCTCTCGTGCTCCTGGGACATGGAGCCGATGTGGCACCCGAATTGGGAGCCTTTGTGGAAGGCGGTCAACGATGTCCAGCTGCCGCTGCATTTCCATACCTTCCCGACGACCTCGCCGAAAGCGCGGGAGATGGCTTCCGGCCAGACCCGGCGCGCCGCACAGTTCACCGGTGTGGCCGGGTTCCAGATGAACCTGATCAACATCATCGCCGCGATCATCGGTGCCGGCGTGCTGGAGCGCTATCCGAACCTGCGCATTGGGCTGGGCGAGAGCGGGATCGGCTGGCTGCCCTATGCGCTCGACCGCATGGATTTTGAATATGAGGACCGCTTCCGCGACCTGATGAAGCTGAAGCCGAGCGAATATTGGCGCCGGCAATGCCGGGCAACGTTCCAATTCGACAAGATCGGCGCCAGGCTGGTCGAGGACATCGGCGTCGAGACCTTGATGTGGGGCTCCGATTATCCCCATCCCGACGGCGTCTGGCCGGAATCCTCGAAATATATCGAGGAGCAGTTCGCCGGACTGACCACGGAAGTCGTCCACAAGATTACCTGCGAAAACGCCGGTAAGTTCTATGGTCTGATCAACTGAGGCTCGGCGAGCGGGTCAGAGTTGTGTTTCAGGAGCAAGTCCCGCCTCACAATTCGCAGAACCCGCTGACGCCGGCGATACCTCGCCAGTGCGTCTCGAACGGATGCGCCGCGGCTCGTGTCGAGTGAGCACCGCCGACGAGGTCTGCTCGGCGGCCGGCGCGGCCGAGGGCAACTAATGGTCGGCGACACCGCGACACCCCTCGGACGCGTCGCGGCTATCCAAGAATGGCCGCGGCGAACATTAACCTGGCCGCTGCGTGGGCTTCTCGCGGCATCGCTTGCCGTGCCGCTTCTGGTGTTGGCGATTGCCGCCTGGCAAAATTTTCGATTGATCCAGCGGCAGGCCGAAGAACGGCTGATGATCGAGGCCGGCCAACTGCGCCAGCATGCCGTGAACACATTCCAGACCTATGCCATCGCGCTCGCCTGGATCGATGCCCGGACCCGCGGGCTGGCGTGGGACCGGATCGGGGACAACGACGAGGTGCATCGGTTCCTGTCAGACCTCGATACATTGCCGCAAATCGACGAGGTCTGGATGGCAGATGCCGCGGGGCGCCCCCGGGTCAGCGGCCGCTCCTCCCCGATACCGCCGATCGACGTCTCTGATCGCGATTGCTTTGCCGCCGAAAAAGACGGTGACGTCGGCATCTTCGTCGGACGCGAGCAGATCGGCGCGCTGATCCATGAGCCGGAGTTCGACGTCTGCCAGCGTCGATCGACGGCGGACAAAAGCTTCGACGGAATTATTGTCGTCTCCGCCAGACCCGCTTTCTTCAGCGAATTCTACCGCACTCTGTCACGGGACGAGGGCTTCACAGCCTCGCTGGTACGCGCCGACGGCTCGATGCTGGTGCGTTATCCGGCATTGCCGGCGCCCCGGTTTCTCCCTAAGGACGGCCCCTTTATGCAGTCGATCGCAGCCATGCCGGACCGGGGGTTCTTCCGGGGCAGAGGAGAGACGGACGGCACCAAACGCTTTTTTGCCTATCAGCAAGTCGAGGGATACCCGCTCTATGTCACTTATGGCATCCCACGGCAGGATGTGCTCGCTTCGTGGCTCGCCAATCTCGTCGACTACTCGCTGTTCGCGGTGCCTGCCTCGCTCGCACTGTTCGGCATGACACTGCTCGCCGTCCGGCAAATCCAGCGGCACACGATCGCCAGCTGGCGCTGGCGCACCACGGCGCGGCGTCTGAGGCGCGAGATGGGCCGGCGGGCGCAGGCCGAAGCCGAACTTCGCCAAGCGCAAAAGATGGAAGCGCTGGGTCAGCTGACAGGCGGGGTCGCCCACGACTTCAACAATCTCCTGGCGGTGTTGCAGGGTTGTCTCGAAATGCTGAGTGGGCGTCAGAAAGATGATCAACTTCAGGCCAGGGTCGACATGGCGCTGCGAACGATCGAACGCGGCGAGAAATTGACTGGGCAGCTTCTCGCTTTCGCACGGCGGAAGCCATTGTTGATGACGGCTGTCGATCTGAATGCCGAACTGCGCCGCATGAGCGAGCTGCTGACCCGCACGGTCGGCAGCCGCATCGCGCTCCGTTTCGATCTCGCGCCCGATCTGTGGGAGGCGAATGCCGATGCCACCCAACTCGAGCTCGCGGTCATTAACCTCGTGCTGAACGCCCGCGATGCGATGCCGGACGGCGGCATGCTGCGCATTCGCACCTTCAACCAAACCGCCCCTATGGAATCGTCGCCGCAGCTCTCGGTAAGCAATGGAGAATACGTCGCCTTGGAGATCAACGACACCGGGACAGGAATGCCGACCGAGGTGGCCGCGCGCGCATTCGAGCCGTTCTTCACGACCAAGGAAGCGGGTAGAGGCACCGGTCTTGGGTTGAGCATGGTATACGGCTTTTCCCGCCAGTCGGGCGGATCCGTCTCGATCCGCACGGGACTCGGCGCCGGCACCACGGTCACATTGCTACTGGCTAGAGGCTCGCCGGCACGCCAGTCCGTTACTCCCGGAGCGACGCACTTGCCCGAGAGCACTTCGGCGTGAAACTGTGCAAATTTGAGAGCAGTACCGCGTCTGAACAGCGCAGCACTGCGACGGACATGTGGGAGGGAGAGATGCGCATCGTCATCGTCGGTCAGCAGGCTTTCGGCAAGGCCGTGCTAGAGGCCTTCATTGCGCGTGGGGACGAAGTTGCCGGCATCTTTGCAGCGCAAGAGCGGCCTGGGGCGAGACCCGATCCGCTTGTCGTCGCGGCACAGGAACGGGGGCTCACGGTCCATCGCTTCACCAAGTATTCGAGCGAGGAGGCCCAGCGTGCGCTTGCCGACCTCAAAGCAGATGTCGGCGTGATGGCCTATGTTCTGCTCTTCGCCCCACCCGAGTTCTGCGCGATACCCAAGCACGGCATGATCCAATTTCATCCCTCGCTGCTTCCCCTCCATCGCGGGGCCTCGTCGATCCCTTGGGCCATCATCCGCGGGCGGAACGAAACCGGGCTGTCGATCTTTCGCCCTACACCGGGCCTCGACGAAGGGCCGGTCATCTTGCAAAAGCGGGTTCTAATCGGCCCCGACGACACCGCTGGATCGCTCTACTTCGACAAGATTTTCCCGCTCGGAGTCTCGGCGCTGGTCGAGGCCGCCGATCTAGTCGTTTCCGGTCGCGCGACCGAAAGCACCCAAGATGAGAGCCGGGCGACCTACGAGGGCTGGGTGCGCGAAGCCAAGTCGCACATCAACTGGGCCAATCATGTCGATTTCGTCTACGACTTGATCCGCGGCTGCAACCCGGCACCCGGTGCCTGGACAACGTTCGGCGAGCAGAAACTCTACTTGTTCGACGCGCGCAAAATCGCGGTCCAGACCTTTGGCACGGTGCGCGGGCACAAGATCGGCCAGGTCGTCTCGGTCGGCGACCAAGGGATGCAAGTCCTCGCTCAAGGAGGCTTTATCGAAGTCTCGCGGGTGCGCCTCGATGATGGCCCGAAAATCAAGTCGACCGACGCGGGCGTCGCGGAGGGGACGATCCTCGGCGGATAGCGGAGACGCCCGGCTCTGCTCGGAGCAGCAGATCCGGGCGAAGCGCGCGGTAGATCGCAATGTATTGGCGCGCGGCGGCTTCCCAACTGAACTCCCGCGTCATCGCGCGACCCATCATGCGCCGCCAGCTCTCCCGCTCGCGAAATAGTGCGACGGCGCGACCAACCGCCGACATCAGGCCTGGCGGCGTTTCGTCGTCGAAAGCGAAGCCGGTGGCGATGCCGTCCGATAGAGTCGTTGGTGTCGCGTCCACCACTGTGTCGGCAAGCCCGCCAACTCGGCGAACCAATGGCAACGAGCCATAACGCAACGCGTAAAGCTGGGTCAGTCCGCAAGGCTCGAAACGCGAAGGTACGAGGATCACGTCGGAACCGCCGATGATCAGATGCGCCAGGTTTTCGTCATAGCCGATCTCGGCTGCGACCCGTCCTTGGTGCTGCGCGGCCGCAACCACAAAGCCTTGCTCGAGATCGCCGTCGCCCGCGCCGAGCAACGCGAACTGCCCCCCGGCTGCAACGAGGGCGGGCAACGCGGCGAGCGCTAGATCGAGGCCTTTCTGCGGGATAAGGCGGCTCACAACGCCGAACAGGGGTGCATTTCCGAGCGGCTCGAGGCCGAGGCGGCGCTGCAGAGCGGCCTTCGCCGCCTCCTTGCCGGCCATCGCGTCCTCGATCCCATAGGGCTGCGGCAGGGCAGCATCGTGCCCAGGGTTCCATATCCCCGCATCGACGCCATTCAAGATCCCGGTCAATACGTCGGCGCGGGTGCGCAACAATCCGTCGAGACCCCAGCCGAAGTCCGGCGTTTGAATTTCACGCGCGTAGGTCGGGCTTACCGTTGTGAGATGGTCAGCGTAGAACAGCCCGGCTTTGAGAAACGACACCATACCGAAAAACTCGACCCCATTGACCGAGAAGAACCCGGGCGACAATGCCAACTCGGGAAAGATTCCGGCCGGAAAGAGCCCTCGGTAGGCGAGGTTGTGCACCGTAAAAACCGTCGGGACACGCCCCTCCTCGGGAACGCGCGCCGCAAGATAGGCGGGGGCGAGGCCGACATGCCAGTCGTGACCGTGCAGCAGACCGGGGCGCCAATTTGGGTCGGCCCCGCGCGCCAGCTCAGCCGCGATCCAGCCGATCAGGGCAAAACGGCGATAGTTGTCCGGCCAATCGCTGCCGTCCGGCCCGGCGTAGGGGTTGCCCGGCCGGTCGTAGAAGGCCGGATGATCGACGAGATAGGCGAGGCTATCGCTGCTGGGCAGCCGCACGAGACCAACGCGCACGCGCTCGGCGGCGAAGGGCGTCGGTAGGCGAGCAACATCGGTGAGACCCGGAAACGCGTCGAGAAAGCCGCGAAAGCCGGGCAGCAGCAGGCGAACATCGATGCCTCCGGCGATCAGCGCCGGCGGCAGTGCCGCGGCAACATCGCCGAGCCCACCCGACTTGACCCACGGATATAGCTCGGCCGTGATGTAGAGGACACGCATCGAGGTCAGAGGGAATTATGCCAAATGGATTCGCTTGCCCGCCTCAACGAATTGATGCTGCCCTTCGCCGGGTTGCTCGGCATCGAGTTCGTCAACGCTTCGCCGGATAAAATCGTCGCGGAGATGACGGTGCGCGACGATCTCTGCACCCGTCCCGCAGTCCTGCACGGCGGTGCGATCATGGCGTTCGCCGATACCCTCGGTGCCGCCGGCACGATCCTCAACCTACCCGAGGGTGCCGGGACGACGACAATAGAGAGCAAGACCAACTTTGTGGCACCCGCACCGGTCGGAACGCGGGTGATCGGCGAGGCGACACCGGTTCACCGCGGCCGGCGCACGATGATATGGCAAACTCGCGTTTCGACCTCGGAAGGTCGGCTGGTCGCGCTCGTTACCCAAACCCAGCTCGTCCTTTGAGGCCCAGCTCGTCCTTTGAGGCAGGTGTCAGAGGAAGTCGCGCACCCGTTCGAGCTCATCGAGCGCGCCAGCCGGCGAAACGACGAGCACCTCGTCGAAACCCAACAGCTCGATCCGCTTCAGCCGCACCCGCGCCTGGTCCGGCGAACAGACCAGCGAGACAGCGGCGCGCTCGGCGAGGCTGCCGGGCTCCGGCCTATTCCTGAGATCGACAAGGACATTGGCAAGGACGGCATTGGTGCCGCCGGCCTCGCGGTATAGGCGCATCCCGGCCTCGAGATCTTCCCAGCTGCTGTAGAGGCCGGAGGCGATCCACCCTGCGCACTGCTTTGCGGCATAAGCGATCCAGCGCGGATTGCGCCAAGCCCCGAGCAGCACCGGCGGGCCGCCTTCGCAGCCCGGCCAGGACAACAATACGCCGCCATTGACCGGCTCGCCGCTCCACGCCCGGCGCATCACCTCGAGGGAACGCATCAGGGTGCGGAAGCGCTGCTCGTAATCGGCTCCGAGGAGATCGAAATCGGCGCGTGTCGAGCCGCTGCCGACACCGAGGCGGAGCCGGCCGCCGGACAGGGCCTGGACCGACTGCACGCGATGGGCGAGCTCGATCGGGTGGCGCAGCGAGACCTGCAGCACCGCGGTGCCGAGCTCGACCCGGGGAGTGGCAACGCTGAGTGCCCCGAGGGCGACGAGCGGATCGAGCGTCGGCCGGCCACGCCCGAGCGAGTCGGTGACCCAGATCCCGGGAAAACCGCGCCTTTCGATCTGCCTGGCGTACTCGACGAGGCGATGGAGCGATCGGCCGCGCGGCTCCCCCTCCGGTCGCATAAAGGTCACAACGCTCAGTCTCATGACCACTCGCCGGGCAAAAATTTCGCCGTCACCAAATTCTCCTTGCTTCGCTGGCGGGTTGCTCGACCAAAGATGCAACATATCCGCGGCAGCGGCCAGACCGCCATTGCATCGGCGCCGCGCTATGCGTCCTTGTCCGCTCCGCCGCGGCGATACAACTTGCGATTTGGTAATTCCTTAACAATTTGTGATTCTAACGCGGATCAACAGCAAAAGCTCTCGCATTGGTTGCAGCGACGATAGCCGCGTCGAGAATAGGCTTTTCGCGGCCAGCCCTCGAACGGCATCAGAGGCAGAGTGTACAAGGCGATTGTGGCAATTCTCGAAAGGGATATATGGAAACGAATCGGAAACTTCTAGAAGTTCGCTCTGCCGTCCCGAAGCAGGTTCACTCGGCCCCCCGGCCGGAGGTCGGCTGCGGCCAGGTGCAGCAACATCGCGCCCGGCAATTCCCGGGGGAAACCTAAGCCGCATCCGAGATTGCGACGATTGGTCAGCGGGACAGTTATATCGCAAGCGACCCGAACAGGATGCTCCGCGATGACCCACAAGCCAACTCTTACTGCACCCCTATCGTCCAGCGAATATGAAGCGGCAGTGGCCGCCTTCATCCGCAGCAAGGGTGTGACGCGCTGCCCGACCGCCTGCCTCGTCCGCACGCAAGCCTCGGTTCCGGATGCTGACCGCGCCGCACTCGAACGCTACGAGGCCGGACGCGCGCAGACCCGGCGGGAGAACCTCGCCGCGGTCGCGCGGTCGCTCGGGGTTTTCCCGCCGACGCAGAATGCCCGCTAACCCGTCTCCGTCGATGTGGAACTCCGTTAGAGCTGACTAGCCGCTGCATCGATCATTGCGCGGTCGGGCATCGCCGTCTGCGCGCCATGCGCCAGGCAAGCGAGACCCGCGGCGGCGCTCGCCTCGCGAATGGCAATTTCCAGGGTCGACCCGAGATCGAGCGCTGCGGCGAGAACGCCGACGAAAGTGTCCCCGGCACCTGTCGTGTCGAGCGGCTCGATTGGCAGCGCCGGCACCTCCAATCGCATCCCATCGCGCAGGAAAGCCACTGATCCCGCCGCCCCGCGCGTCGTCACAAGCCCTTGCCGCAGCCTCATGGCGAACCGCGCCGGATCCGACCCCAGGGTTGTCGCCTCGCTCTCGTTAGCGATCACGAGATCGATTTCCCCCAATAAGGCGGGCTCGATCGGCAAGGCAGGTGCCAGATTGAGCAGGACCCGACCATGTCGAGCTCGTACGCGGCGGATGAGGATCTCGGTTTCGCCGGGCGGAACCTCCATCTGCGCAACAAGGGTGATGTCACGACCGAGCAATTCGTTAGGAACCTGGGTAGACCGCACGCTCATATTGGCACCCGGGGCCACCGCGATCATGTTCTCCCCTTCCTTCGAAACCATGATGACCGCACAGCCCGTCGGCTGCTCGACGACACGCACCAACCGCATATCGACACCCTCGCGGCGTAACCGGTCGAGCGCGATATCGGCAAAGCGATCGGCGCCGACGGCCCCGGCCAGCGCGACCGCAGCACCGGCACGACGGGCCGCCAAGGCTTGATTGGCGCCCTTTCCGCCAGGGTGCAACCCATAGTCGCCGCCCAGAACGGTCTCGCCTGGGCGCGGCAGCCGCGGAACCGGAACGATCAGATCGGCGTTAATCGAACCGAAGACCAAGATCATCGCAACATCCTGCCTCTAAATATCCTCCGTTAACTTTAAATAATCACAACCGCGCGACAAAGGCCCCGGTTAAGCAATTCTGGCTGACGGAGATCGCGGGATGATGAATTTTGAGAAACGTCCTGTTGGGCGTACCTCGCTCCTAGTAACCGCGTTCGGCCTTGGCAGCGCGACGCTGGGCGGTCACCGGATCCCGGTGACCCCTGAAGAGGCCGAAGCAATCGTCCGAGCGGCGTGGGCAAACGGCGTGCGCTATGTCGATACCGCGCCCTATTACGGCTTCGGACAAGCCGAGCGTTGCGTTGGCGACGCGCTGCGCGCGGTGCCGCGTGAGGAGTGGGTGTTGTCGACAAAAGTCGGGCGGCTGCTGCGCCCCAAAGCCGAACAGCCCATGGGCGAGATATCCCAGCCTCCAATGCCGTTTGATGCCGTGTTCGACTACTCCTACGACGCGATCATGCGGTCGTTCGAGGACAGCCTGCAGCGGCTCGGCCTGGCCCGGGTCGATATTCTTTACGTACACGATCTCGGCGCCAAGCAGCATGGCGCGGAGGCGCACCGCGAAATTATGCGAAAATTCCGAGAAGGGGGGTACCGCGCGCTTGAAGAGCTGCGGCGGAGCGGTGCCGTGCGGGCGGTCGGAATGGGCGTCAACGAAAAAGCAGTGCTGCTGGAAGTAATGGAATGGGGCGACTGGGACGCCTTTCTGCTCGCCGGGCGTTACACCTTGCTCGAGCAGTCTCCGCTCGATGATCTGCTTCCAAGATGTTTGCACGCAGGAATATCGGTCGTAATAGGTGGCCCCCTCAATTCGGGTATCCTCGCCGGGCGCGACACCTGGAACTACAAGATCGCCCCGCCGGAGGTGGTCGCTCGGGTCGACGCGATCCGGACAGTTTGCGACCGTCACCAAGTGCCTCTGGTAGCGGCGGCGTTGCAGTTTCCGCTTGCTCACCCCGCCGTCACAGCGATTATTCCGGGGCCGCGCAACGTCGCAGAATTCGCGGCCAATTTGGAGCTTCTGCGTTATCCTATCCCGTCGGCGCTGTGGGCGGATTTGCGGGACGCCAAGCTGCTCCATCCGGAGGCGCCGACGCCGCCGTGACCGATTGAGGAAATTCCGATGAGGCTCAATGGCACAAATATTCCCGACGCAATCGCCGAGCGAGTGATCGAGCGGCGCGGTCGAGAGCACTCCTTCGCCGACCTCGACCCGGCGCGCACCGCACTCGTGGTGATCGACCTGCAGCATGCCTTTATGAACGACGCGGTCGGATTTGCAGCGGTCCCGGCGGCGCGCGACATCGTGCCAGCGGTAAACCGGCTGGCAGCGGCGGTGCGCGAGGATGGCGGCGGTGTCTTCTGGATCAAGATGACCCATGACGAACGCTGCTTCAGCGAGTGGTCGGTAGCCTACGAGCTGCCGACACCCGAGTATCGCGCCAAGCGCATCGCGGCACTCTCCGAAGGCACACTTGGCCATGAGCTGTGGCCCGATCTCGACGTGCGGCCGGAGGACGAAATCGTCAAAAAATATCGCTATAGCGCCTTCATGCCGGGGACATCGGAGCTTCCCGACCGGCTGCGCGCCCGCGGTTTCGATACCGTGCTTATCACCGGAACCGTCACCAACGTCTGTTGCGAAAGCTCGGCACGTGACGCCAACATGACGAATTTCCGTACCATCATGGTCAGCGACGGCAATGCTGCTCTGAGCCAAGCAGAGCACGACGCCTCGCTGACCGCTTTCTACAATACGTTCGGCGATGTCATGGATGCCGACATGATCATCGCCGGCCTGCGGCGTCAGCGATCGGCATGGGCAGCCTAGCGGCGGCGAAATCCTACGGGAGGGAACATGAAGGAGAATCGGGTCAAGCGGATCCTGCGCGAGGGCGGCCTCGCTTTGGGGACCCATGTCGGCGGCATCGCCGACCCGCAGATCGTCGAACTGATCGGGCTCGCCGGCTTTGATGCGGCGTTCATCGACATGGAGCACACTACTTTCGATCTGCACGACGTGCAGCTCGCGGTCATGGCCGCCGAGCGCGTCGGGATCACGCCGATCGTCCGCACGCCGGGTTTCGATCCTGCCTTTATCCTGCGCCTCCTGGACATGGGCGTGCAGGGCATCCAGGTGCCGCATGTCAGCAGTCCCGAGACCGCGCGCGCCGCGGTCAAGGCCGTCCGCTACCCGCCGCAGGGCGACCGCGGCATGGCGGCGGGCAGCCGCGCCGCCGAGTTCGGCCGGATCCCGCTCGTCGACCATATGGCCCAATCCAACCGCGAGATCCTGTTGGCCTGCATGATCGAGGACATGGAGGCGGTCGAGCGGATCGACGAAATCGCCGCGGTCGAAGGCGTCGACCTCTTGGCGGTCGGGCCATCGGATCTCTCGCGCTCGCTCGGCGTCAGCGGCCAGCCGGATCACCCGCGGCTGGTCGCGGCGATTGACCGGGTGCGCGAGGCGGTCAAGAAGGGCGCCGGCGTGCGGCTCGCCCTGCCGTTGAACCATGCCGCCTTTCCGCGCAACGCGGCACAGCTCAAGGAACTCGGCGCCGGATACACCAACTGCGCGCCGACCCCGGAAGCCCGCCTGCTGCGGTCGTTCCAGGTGCAAGCCGCCGAGCAGCGCAAGCTTCTGGGCTGAGAACCTGATGCGGGGTTGAGTATCCTGCGACTTGTGGTTGTCCACCATATTAGCGCTCCGCTGCACCTGCAGCGGGTCTGCAGCGAGAACTCGTCTTCAGGTTGCAAGACTGGCTTGACTGGTTCCGGGCGGCCTCGATCTGCCGGCGCCGCGATCCGCCTTCATGTATTATAACAATTAGGCAATTTTACGGATAGTCAATTCGCAATTCGTCAGTACGGCTAAGCCGCGGCGTTCGTCAGGCGGATCACACGGTACCGCATAGCCCTCCAGGCGAGGCGGCTCGCTGTGCGGGCGAGCCGGCCGTGCGGCGACAATCCGACGGCGTTGAACGCCATCGCGACGATCTGTCGGACATGCGGTTCGCGGTAGAGTGCGAAGGCCCGCCGTTCGTAGGCGCGACTGTGACGGCGCCGATCGTAGAGGGCGCCCTCGGTCTCATTGGCCGCGTGGTAGGCACAAGCCAGCTCGTCGTCCTGAGCTTCGGCAATCCGCCCGAAGCCTACCCGAAGCCGCCGCCAAAATCCGATCCGCTCGCGTTCGAGGCAGCGGGTCAGGTTCTTGTGGAAAAGCTTGTAGTGGCGGATCTCGTCCGCCGCGATGTTGCGGCAGATCTCCTTGAGCACCGGCTCGCGCACCGCATCGCGTAGTGCCGAGTAATACGAACTCGTTCCGACCTCGACCATGCAGCGGGCAATCATCTCGCCAGAGCGCGAGCCCCGGCGTGAAGCATCGCAGTCGAAGTCGACCCGATATCTGGCTTGAAACCGGTCGAAGGCGGCAGCTAAGTCGTAGCTCGGATCGGCCATCGCGGCCCAGCGCGCCAAAGCGCGCCCGTGCTGGATTTCCTCCTCGCCCCAGCGCCGCGCGGTGCGCTGGAAGTCGGGGTCGTCATGAAAGATCCGGCACAGATGGTGTGCGTAGGCGCCGCCATTGTATTCGACAAGGCTCGCCGCCTTGACGATCGGCACGACATCCGGATCGAGCTTGCTGCGATCGAAGCGGTCCCACGGGATCTCGTCGAGCGTCCAGGAGCCCATGCGCGTCCCTCCCGCGTCAGCCCCGAGTCGTTGTACACCAAAGCGCGAGGAAGTGTGTCTGCACCTGTATCATACGGGTTTAGATACCCGGCACATACGCGAGCGATGGGGCACCGAGGCGCTGATCGGGTCGATATGCGTGTTGGGGATGATGAGGTTGAGGTTAGCTCCCTTCGAGGTCAACGGATCGTATCCGGGAAGTCCGAGTTGGCTACATGCCTGCCACCAGCCGCCATACGGCGCGCACACGACCCTCGGATCGAGCGTGCCGTTGTATTTCGCCTTCAGCCGGATCTTGCCGGCAGCAGTCTCGACGCTGACCCATTCGCCGTCGAGCACGCTCAAGCCGCTTGCCGTGTCGGGGTGTATCTCGACGAAAGGCTCACGCTCCTGACCGCGCAGGCGCGGAATGTTACGGTGCCCCTGGTCGACGAATTGGAGCAGCCGAAAGGAGGTCAGCACGAGCGGATATTCGTGCGTCAAATCGGCCGCACCGATCGGGCTGTCGGCCGGCTCGGAATAGGTCGGCAGCGGATCATAGCCGGATGCGGCAAATCGGCTCGAATACACTTCGACCCGGCGCGACGGCGTCGGGAAGCCGCGCGCTCGCCCATCGGCAGGGTTGATCCCCGCGTATTTAAGGGTGTGCGTCGTGACGCCCGCCTTCACGCCGACCGGGTTCGCGCGCAGCTGTCGTACGGTGATGCCGGAGGGCTCGAGTTGATGAACTCCACGCTGCTTCGACATCTCCGTTGAAGAAATCTTCGCCAAGGCCCAAGCGGCCGGCGAGGTCGAAGATCACCACCAAATCCGACCGCGCCTCGCCGATCGGCGGAATCACAGCTTTCCTGATTTGCGCCCAAGCAGCCGCTTCGCGGGTGCCGCCCTTGCCGCCGAAGCTCGGCTTGAGCGCCTCCGCTTCCCACGAGGTCGCCGCCGGCAGGAGCAGATCGGCAAAGGACGCCGATGCATTTGAAAACATGTCCATATGCACGTAAAAGTCGAGCGCCTGAAGTGCCTGCCGGCCCCGGTCCGCGTCGCCGTGACTGAGCAGTGGATCGTTGCCGAATAGCACCATGGCTTTGACCGAGTATGGCTGTCCTGTCAGGACGGCATCATAGACCCGAGCCGCCTGCACGATCCCCGGATCGCTGGGCGGCCCAAGCGGGTGATCTGCCAAGCCAAGCCGCAGGTCGGCCTTGTTCTTCGGCAGCAGTTCAGGACCCATCACCGGGCGGTTTGGGGTCATCGCGGTCAGAAGGTTGCTGCCGCTGTCGTCGAACTGCCCGGTCAGCGCGTAAAAGCACGAGATCGCCCGATTGGTCTGCATCGCGTTGCTGTGCATTTCGAGACCGGCCCAGCTGAAAAAGCAGGACGGTCGCTCCGTCGCAAACATCCGCACCGCGGCACGGACCGTCTCTGCCGGTACCCAGGTGATCTCTTCGGAGCGCTCGGGCGCAGAGCGCGCCGCAATCTCCGTGAGGAGCGCAAATGCCGGTCGACAGGAGACCGAGGCGCCGTTATCGAGCGAACAGGTAAACCTTCCCGTGAGTGCGGGGTTCACCTCGTTCTCGCAATACCCGGTCTGGGAATCGTAAATGGCGGGACCGACGCGACCGCTGTCCCACACGACAAATGAATCGCGTGTGCTACTCGATGGCGACAGATCCTGCGCGGTCAACAGCTGCCCGGTGTCCTCGCGGACCAGGAAGGGGCCGTTGGTCCAGTCCCGAACGAAGGCCTCGTCATAGAGTTTTTCTTCGATAAGGACATGGATCATCGCCATCGCGAGCGCGCCGTCGCTGCCGGGGCGCACCCGCAGCCAGCAATCCGCTTCGCGGGCGAGACGATGCTGCCGCGGATCGATAACGATCAGCCTGGCGCCCCTGACGCGCGCCCGGGTGATCCGCTGCGCCGATGTCGGAAAGGTAGCGAGCGGATTGGCACCCCAGAGGAGTATGCAGCGCGTGCTCTCGTAATCAGGCGGCGGCGTCGGCGTCCCGAACGTATGCTTGGCGCCAAACAGCACATTCCACGTGCAGATATGGGTTCTGGTCAGCACGTTCGGACTGCCGAAGGCGTTGGCCAACCGGATCAACCAGGGTTCGAAATCGGAGGCGGCGCTGCCGGCCGGGGTCGCGCGGCTAAACACGACCGCCTCGGGCCCATACCGGTCCTTGATGTCCGAGAGTCGGGATACGACGGTGTCGAGCGCCTCTTCCCACGAGATACGAACCCATCCGGGATCGGCGTCACTCTTGGGGCGAGTGCGCTTCATCGGGTGGAGGAGCCGGTCCGGCGAATAGACGATCTCCGGCGCGGCATAACCCTTGATGCAGATCCCGCCGTTGGGATGCTCGGAGTCCGGCGTCACCTTGGTGAAGCGCCCGTCTTCGACAACGGCGACGACGCCGCATTGGGCAATGCACATCGGACAGTAGGTGTGGATTTCCTCGGTCGTCATCATCCTCTCCCCTCCGGCGCCAACCCTCTCTACCCTACCCCGCCAGCTTCTTTTTGAGCAGCTCGTTGACGAGGGCGGGGTTGGCCTTGCCTTGCGTGGCGCGCATGACCTGGCCGACAAAGAAGCCGTAGAGCTTGTCGCGGCCGGCGCGGTATTCGGCGACCTTGTCGGTCTGGGCGGCGAGGACCGCGTCGATCGCGGCCTCGATCGGGCCCGAAATCGGTAACCTGGCGCAGGCCTTTGGCCTCGACGATCGCCGCAGGGTCGGTGCCGGATGCAACCATCTCCGCAAAGACATCCTTGGCGAGTCGGCCGGAGATCGTCCCGTCGGCGATCAGGTCGATCAATGCCCCGAGCTGCTCGGCCGAAACGGGCGATTGCTCGATGCCCACCCCGAGCCGGTTCAGCGCTCCGAAAAGATCTCCCATCACCCAATTGGCCGCCGCCTTTGGATCGCGCCCCACGGCGACCCGTTCGAAGTAGAGTGCCGTCTCCTTCTCCGCCACCAGCACACTCGCATCATCGGTCGAGAGACCATAGGCCGACATGAAGCGGACCTTCTTCGCGTCGGGCAACTCCGGGAGCTCGACGCGCAGTTGCTTCACCCATTCCGGGTCGAGGACCAGCGGCGGTAGGTCAGGGTCGGGGAAATAGCGGTAGTCGTGCGCCTCTTCCTTCGAGCGCATCGGTCGGGTGGTGCCGCGTCCGGCGTCGAACAGGCGCGTCTGCTGCTCGACCCGGCCGCCCTCCTCGACGATCTCGATCTGGCGGTGCGCCTCGTACTCGATCGCCTGCATCACATAGCGGATCGAGTTGACATTCTTGATCTCGCAACGCGTGCCCAGGGGCTCGCCCGGCCGGCGGATCGACACATTGACGTCGCAGCGCAGTGAGCCCTCCTCCATGTTGCCGTCGCAGGTGCCGAGGTGACGCAGGATCGAGCGCAGTTTGCGCAGATAGATCCCGGCCTCCTCCGCACTTCTCAGATCGGGCTCGGAGACGATCTCCATCAGCGCCACACCAGCCCGGTTCAGATCGACGTAAGTGAGCCTCGGATGCTGGTCGTGCAGGCTCTTGCCGGCGTCCTGTTCGAGATGCAGCCGGGTCAGGCCGATCTCGCGTGTCGCGCCGTCCGGCATGTCCAAGCTGACCCGGCCATGCCCGACGATCGGCTGCAGGTATTGCGAGATCTGATAGCCGGCCGGCAAGTCGGGGTAGAAGTAGTTCTTGCGCTCGAAGACGCTGTGCAGGTTGACCTCGGCATCAAGGCCAAGCCCGGTTTTGACCGCCTGCTCAACGCAGAACCGGTTGATGACCGGCAGCATGCCCGGGAAGGCGGCGTCAACCGGCGAGACCTGGGTGTTGGGCTCGGCGCCGAAATCGGTTGCGGCGCCGGAAAACAGCTTGGCCTTCGAGATCACCTGGGCGTGAACCTCGAGCCCGATCACCGTCTCCCACTTCCCGGTACGGCCCTCGATCATTGCCTCTTCTTCCGCGAGACGACCGCCCTCTCCGCCCAATGGGGGGAGAGGGAGAAATTCGTCGATCATGCTCCGCCTCCGGCAATGAAATCGGGCAGATGGCGAAACTGCGCGGCACTTTCCAGGACTTCGGCGACACGGAGAACCGTCTCTTCGTCGAGGGCGCGGCCGATGACCTGCAGGCCGAGCGGCAACCCGTCGCCGGAAAGCCCGGCCGGAATCGAAGCTGCCGGCAGGCCGGCGAGGTTGGCCGGCACGGTGAAGACGTCGTTCAAATACATCGCGAGCGGGTCCTGAGTGTTCTCGCCGATCGCAAAGGCGGCCGACGGCGCGGTCGGCGTCAGTATGCAATCGACGCTTTCGAACGCCGCGGCAAAGTCGCGGGCGATCAGGGTGCGCACCCGCTGTGCCTTCAGGTAATAGGCGTCGTAATAGCCCGCCGATAACACATAGGTGCCCATCAGCACGCGGCGGCGGACCTCGGCGCCGAACCCCGCGGCGCGTGTCAGTTCGTACACCTCGTCGAGATTGTTGCCCTCAACCCGGAGACCAAAGCGCACGCCGTCGTAGCGCGCGAGGTTCGATGAGGCCTCCGCCGGGGCGATGATGTAGTAGGCCGGCAGCGCATATTTGGTCATCGGCAGGCTGATCTCGACCGGCTCGGCGCCAGCCATCCGCAGCCACTCTTCACCTTGCTGCCACCTGGCCTCGATCTCGGCGGGCATACCGTCGACCCGATATTCCTTCGGGATGCCGACGCGCATGCCCCTGATGTCTCCGGTCAGCGCGGCTGCGAAATCCGGCACCGCCACCGGCGTCGAGGTCGAATCCCTCGGGTCGTGCCCGGCCATCGTGCCGAGCATGATCGCCACATCGCGTACCGTGCGGCCCATCGGCCCCGGATGGTCGAGCGAAGAGGCGTAGGCGACCACACCCCAGCGCGAGCAGCGGCCATAGGTCGGCTTCAGTCCGACGATGCCGCAAAAGCTCGCCGGCTGGCGGATCGAGCCGCCGGTATCGGTGCCGATCGCGGCGAGCGCCGCCCGAGCGGCGACGGCGACCGCCGAGCCGCCCGAGGAGCCGCCGGGGACCAACCGTCGGTTGTCCCTCGCACGCCGCCAGGGATTCTCCACCGGACCGTACCAGCTCGTCGTGCTCGACGAGCCCATCGCGAACTCGTCGAGATTGGCCTTGCCGAGCATCACCGCGCCGGCCCGCCACAGCTTCTCGGTCACCGTCAACTCGTAGGGCGGCCGAAACCCGTCGAGGATGTGCGACCCGGCGGTGGTCAGTACATCCTTCGTGCAGAAGAGGTCCTTGACCGCGATCGGGACACCGTCGAGCGGCAAGACCTCGCCGCGCCCTAGGCGCTGATCGGCGGCCTCGGCCATCGCCAGAGCGCGCTCGGGCGTCGGCGTGATATAGGCGTTGAGCGGCTTGGCCTCGGCAACGGCATCGTTGTAGGCGACGGCGAGCTCGCGCGCCGAGAACTCCCTGCTGGCAAGGCCGGCGCACACCTCGGCGAGGTTGAGTGCCAGCAGCGTGCCGTCACTCATTCGATGACCTCGTCAGCAAGCAGTAGAATCGTTTGTGGGATCTTCAGCCCGAGAGCCTTTGCAGTCTTGAGGTTGATGACCAGCTCGAACCGCGTCGGCTGCTCGACGGGCAGATCGGCGGGCTTGGCGCCGGCGAGAATTCGCCCGACATAGTCCCCGGCTTGGCGCCAATGGCCGATGTCGCTCGACCCATAGCTGGCGAGACCGCCGGCCGCGGCGAACTCGCGCCACTGAAAGATCGCCGGAATGGCGTGGCGAGCCGCCAGTGCCGCGAGTTGCTCGCGGCGGCTGCTGAAGAACGCGTCGGCACCAATTAACAATGCGTTCGCCTGCCGTTGCACGAGCGCCGTAAAAGCGGCCTCGATTTCGGCTTCGGTGCTGGCCTTCACGACGGCGAGCTGCAACCCCTTTGCGCGTGCTGCTTCCTGCACGTCGCGGATCATGCGTTCCGTGGTCGGATTGTTCGGGTTGACCAGCAGGGCGATCACCCTGGCCTGGGGAACCAGCTCGGACAGCAGCTCCAGTCGCTTGGGCATCAACTCGGTTTCCATTAGACTAGGCCCCGTTACGTTGCCGCCCGGCCGGCTGAGACTGGCGACGAAGCCGGCCGCGACAGGGTCATTGGCGCCGGTGAAGACGATCGGGATCGTCGTGGTCGCGGCTTTGGCCGCCCGAATCGCGGGGGCGCCTTGGGCCACGTCGACACTGCGGGCGACGAGATCGGCGGCCAATGCAGGCAGCCGATCGAGGCTGCGATCTGCCCAGCAATATTCGATTTCCACGTTTTTCCCCCGACGTAGCCGGCGTCGCTCAATGCCTGTTGGAACGCGGCAACGTAGAGTGGTCCATAGAAGCTGGGCGAACCAGTGCCGAGGAAGCCGATTACCGGCATCGCCTTCTGCTGCGCGCGAAGCGCGCGCGCCACGGTCATCGCGCCGCTCAGCAGGAGCATCAACTCTCGCCGCCTCACTCGACAACCTTGGGGACGGTGAAGAAGCCGCGCGTCGTGAGCGGAGCGTTGCCCAGGACCGCCTCGCGGCAGCCGCCGTCGGTCACCTCATCGTTGCGCATCGGTAGGCTCGCCGCCGCGGCACTCGCCATCGGCGCCACCCCGGTCGTGTCGACCTCGTTCAGCTGCTCGACCCAATCGAGGATCTGCGAAAGCTCGCCCGTCAACGGCTCGAGCTCGGCCTCCGAAAGCCTGATGCGCGCCAAGCTGGCGATATGCGCCACGGCGGCCTTGTCCAATGCCATGATCTCACCCTCTCCGGGTTATCATCGCTTCATGATCCTAGACGACCCGAGGCAATTGCGCGAGGCGGTGCCGGCGGGCATGCGGCTAATGGGTCTCGATGTCGGCACGAAGACGATCGGTCTTGCGCTGTCCGACACTCGCCGGGTCATCGCCACACCGCTCGAAACGATCCGCCGCCGCCGCTTCGCCGAGGATATGGCGCGGCTCTTCGCCTTGGTCGACGCCCATGGGGTCGGCGGGCTGGTGGTGGGCCTGCCGTTGACCCTCGGCGGGGCGGTCGGACCGCGCACCCAGTCGGTGCGCCAGTTCGTGCGCAACCTGCTGGCCCTGCGCGACCTGCCGATCCTCTTTTGGGACGAGCGGCTTTCCACTGCCGCGGTCACCCGCGAGATGATCGCCCACGACATGACCAGGAAGCGCCGCGCCGAGATCGTCGACCGCGTCGCCGCCGCCTACATCCTGCAGGGCTGCCTCGACTTTCTCGGACGGAGGGTCTGAACTTCTGGCCGGCGGCGCCTCAGTCGCCAAAGCCGAGATACACCGCAACCGCTCGCGTGACGCGCTGTAGGTCCACCGCGGCGAGTTGTCCGATGATCCCGCCGATTCGCCGGATGCGCACCGATTGCAAGGTGTCGATCATGGCTTGCGACGGGGCGGCCAGCCCGTTATCGGTCGAAGGCGCGATGTCGACCCGCAGCAAGGGGGCATTCTGCCGAGCGGTGGTGAGCGGTGCCAGACTGACCAATTGATGCGCAGCGAACCGATCGGAGCGCAACACCACCGCCGGCCGCGGTTTACCGAAATCACCGGGAAGTGCGATGGTCACCACCGCGCCCCGCTTTATTTCCATGCGCCGTCGAAGTCCTCGACCGCGCTACGCTCAAAGGCATCGAGCAATGCCTGATCCCCGGGTGGCAGTTTGGCGAGCACCCGCATGTCATGCGCGGCCTGCTCGGCAAAAGCCGGTGTTCGGCTGTCCGGTAGCCATAACTGCACCGGCCGCAGTCCTTGGGCGCGCAACCGCAAGCGGTGATTGCGGACATTCTGTGAATCGGTCTTCGCCATACCTTACATGTAATGAACCCGGCGGCGTGCACAAGCGCATCCTCCGTCCGCCGCGCCACCGTTCTAGCGTGCCGCCGGCAGCCGCGAGGCGATTGACCGCCGCTGTCACGAGGCGGACACTGACGCCTTCCAACTTTGGCGGCAGCGACATGAGCACTCAATCCGATATCGAAGGCTTCAGGCGCCAGATCGCGGCAACGATCCACGCACACTGGAAGCTCGTCCTCGCGCAGGGCATCGTGATGATGGTGCTGGGGTTACTGGCGGTGGCCGAGCCCAACATCGCCACTCTGGCGGTCGCGATCTTTGTCGGCTGGCTATTTTTTATCGGTGGGATTTTTCGCGCTCTGTTCGTCTGGCACACGCGGCGGATGCCCGGCTTTGGCTGGTCGATGCTCAGCGCCTTGTTGGCGGTCCTCCTCGGGTTGATCTTGATCGCCCGGCCGATGGCCGGAGTGCTCACCTTGACGATGGTATTGGTCGCCTTCTTCATTCTTGAGGGCATCACCGCGATCGTGGTCGCGGTGCAGCACCGCGGTCATCTCACTAGCTGGGGCTGGGTGCTGTTCAGCGGCATCGTCGATCTGCTGCTCGCCTTTCTGATCTGGGAGGGCTGGCCGAGCTCGGCGGACTGGGCGATCGGCCTCCTGGTCGGCATCAACATGATCTTCTTCGGGCTCTCGCTGGTGATGACCGCGCTCGCAGCGCGGCTGATGGGGCCCAGCACTCGGCCGCAATAGTCGATACCGACAACCCATTCCGAGATTAGTATCCGGCGCTCTCAAGGTCGAATTCGGTCGGGCTGAACATCGCGTTCCGCACATCCCAGAGTTCCGGGTAGATCGGGTCGTCGAGCAGCTTATTGGCGGCTTGCCGAAGGTATCTGAGCCCGGTCGAGCCGCCGGTCCCGACGCTGTTGCCGATCACCCGCGAGACCGTCGCCACGTGGACAAAGCGCCAGCGCCGGAACGCGTCTTCGAGATCGACCAGTTTCTCGCCGAGCTGGTATAGCTCGGGCTCGTTCTCGCGGTTCTGGTAAACGTATCGCCAGGCGTTGAAGACCGGCAACTTCTTGCGGTACGGCTCCGCGTATGCCTCGGCAAGCGCCTCTCGAATGCCGAACATCGGCAAGTGCTTGGAGATGTAATGAATTACCGCATCGTAAATACTCGGTCGGTTCAGCGCATTCTCCAATAGCTGGCGATCCTCGTCGGTGCGCGCGTTGCCGAAGATGTCGAATTCGACGGTCTGATAGCCGCCCTCAACCGGTTTTTCGAAAATGACGGTGCGGTATTTGAGCCCCAATCTGAATTCGAGAATGCGATACTGGATCGACTGGAAACCTGAGGCGCCCTGTTGCCCGACCGTCCGGCGAAACACGTGAAATTCATCGGGCGTCAGGGTCGTCAGCACATCCCAAGACGCGATCAGGACGCGTTGGATCTCGCTGACCCGCGACAGGCGTTTGAACGCGATGATGCAGTCGCTGTTGCCCGGTCGCTCGCGATGCAATGCCTCGATCGCGCAGCCGAGTTCGTGGATGGCGAGCTTGAACCACAGCTCGTGCGCCTGGTGGATGACGATGAACAGCAGCTCGTCATCGGAATCGGTCATCGACCGTTGCGCCGACAATAGTTTGTCGATTTCCAGATACGAGGCGTAGCTATGCGTGCTCATCGGCTTCTCCGCGGTCTCGGCTATACCCAGTTGTCGAACCCCGGAGCCCCGGTATGGTCAGGAAATCGCGAACATTGTTTGTCACGAACCAATCCTTCGCTCCGCGCATGGGCCCGATGAGCATATCGTACGCTGGGCAAGGCGTGCCAAGCCGCGCAGCTCGGCCCTGACATGGCCGCGAACTCTTCGACGACTTAAGGGCGTCCGATGCGATTTTGCTCTCGACCGAGACACTGACCCAAGCCTGACCCTCAAGGACAAACGATAATGAAAGGCCCCGGATGAACCCGCGCCAGACTCGGCTGATTTTGATCGGCGCCGCGGTGCTCCTGAGCCTAGGCATGGGAATACGCCGGAGCTTTGGTCTGTTCCTGACGCCGGTGACGCAGGACCTGGCACTCACGGCCTCGGATTTCACGCTCGCCGTCGCGGTGCAGAATATCGTCTGGGGGATCTCGCAGGCGCCGGTTGGCGCGATCGCCGATCGCCTCGGTCTGCGCATCACGATGATGGCCGGTGCGGCGGTCTACGTTGTCGGGCTCGCCATGATGGCCGCGGCCGGGGGTGCCACGGCGCTGATCGTCTCGGGCGCATTAATCGGGGTAGCTCTGTCGTGCATCGCGTCCTCGCTGGCGATGACCGCCGCGGCCCGCGCCGTGCCGGAGGCGCGCAGAAGCCAGATGCTCGGCGTCGTTGCCGCCGCGGGATCGGTGGGCACACTGGTCGTCCCTCTCGCGACCCAGGCCCTGCTCGCGCACGAGGCCTGGCAAATCGGCGTGCTGTTCTTCCTGATCCTGGCGGTGGCGATGCTGCCGGCGGCCTTCTGCGCCGGTGCGGCCGACCTGTTGCCAGGACGCGGCGTGGCCACGGCGACGATGCGCTCGGTACTCGGGCAGGCCATACGCCATCGCCCTTTCCTGGTGATGTCGGGAGCCTATTTCGTCTGCGGCCTCAACCTCATCTTTCTGGCAACGCATCTGCCGGCTTATCTGGCGATCTGCGGGCAAGACCCGATGCTGAGCGCCGAGGCACTGGCCGTGATCGGCGGCATGAACGGCATCGGTTCGCTCGCCGCCGGCTGGCTCGGCGCGCGCTACCCGAAGCACATCCTCTTGGGGCTTCTCTATATCCTGCGCGCGGGGGTCTTTACCGCCTATTTCGTGATGCCGCCGACACCGGCGAGCACGCTCGTCTTCGCCGCAGCGATCGGCATGCTGTGGCTCAGCGTCGCCCCGCTCGTGACCGGTCTCGTCGCCGAGATGTTCGGCACCCGCTACATGGCGACCCTGCTCGGGATTTCCTTCGTGATGCATCAGCTCGGCTCGTCCCTGGGTGCGTGGGGCGGCGGACTGATTTTTGATGCGTTCGGTTCTTATGACCGCGCCTGGCAGATCGGTGTGCTGATCGGCCTCATGGCCGGCATCGTCCAGATCTTCGCAGGCGGCCCGACCCGCAAAGGCGATCGGCTCGTCGAGCCGCGATTGGCAACCACCTAACACCCGGGCCTGGAAGGGCTCGGCGCCTGACGGTGGCCTCACATTTCCTTGGGGTGGGCGACACCTAACTGATGAATAGCGGGTGCGCGACAGCCTCAGCGCGTAATGTTAGAATTGGTCGAGGGCGAGGAGATCGCCGTCCAGCGCCACGAAGTCGGCGAGGATCCTGCCGCAGTCAAGAGCCGAGTTGAGGCCATTCGCAATGGGAACTTAACGGCGTCTGGGGTCGGGGTTGGGAGAGTTCCAACTTCACAGGATTTCAAATAAAATCTCTCAAGGATTTTAAGTAAAGCATCTGGGACGCGCCCTTGTTTGATCGCACGGGCGCGAGGATTCGAGTAGCGTTAACGCAGCGTCTCGGAGCGAAGCCGAGAACTGAGGAGCCGCCAGCATGCCGGCCCGCATCCTTGTCGTCGATGACAATGAGCTGAACGTCGAATTGCTGGCCACCAAGCTCGCGCACGAATATTACGTCGTCAGCACGGCCGCCGACGGGTTCGAGGCGCTAGCAAAAATCGAGACCGAAAAGCCCGACATCGTTTTGCTCGACGTGATGATGCCGGAACTCGACGGGTTCGATACCTGCCGGCGCATCAAGGCCGATCCGGCGATGGCGCATATTCCGATCGTCATGGTGACGGCCCTTTCTGACGTCGCCGACCGCGTGAAAGGCCTCGAGGCCGGCGCCGACGATTTCCTCACCAAGCCGGTCAACGATCTCGCGCTTATGGCGCGCGTGCGTGAACTCCTGCGCCTTAAGATGATCAGAGACGAATGGCGCCTGCGCGAAGCTACATACAACCAGTTCATGTGGCGTCCACCAGACGACGCCATCACGGACAACGCCGGCGGCCGCGCGGTGCTCCTGGAGGATCAGGCGGTCGACCGCCAATTGATCGTGAGCACGCTCGCCTATCTGCCGGTGCGCATCACTTTCGCCGAGACGGTGGTGGAAGCCGTGTCGCTTGCACAACAGGATGATTGCGATCTGGTCTTTGCCAGCCTCGACCTTAAAAACGAGGACGGCCTGCAGATTTGCCCGCAATTGCGCACGCGCGAGGCAACGCGGCAATTGCCGATCCTCCTGCTAGCCAACGAAGGCGATACGGCCCGAGTGGCCAAGGGATTAGACCTCGGCGCCAATGATTACCTGCTGCGCCCGCTCGATCCTAACGAAATGCTCGCGCGCACCCGCTCACAATTGGGGCAGAAACGGCACTACCAAAGGATGCGCGATAATTACGAGCGCAGCTTCGCGTTGTTGCTGGTCGATCCGCTAACGGGCGCCTTCAACCGCCGTTATCTCGATGCGCATATGCCGAAACTGTTCGAGCGCGCCCATACGGCGCGCAAGCCGCTTGCCGTTCTCATGATGGATATCGACCGCTTCAAAGAGATCAACGATGCGTACGGCCATGCCGCCGGCGACCATGTGCTGAAGGAAATCGTCAGTCGCACCACGTTCGCCTTACGCCCATCGGATTTGGTAGCGCGGATGGGCGGCGAGGAGTTTGCCGTCGTGCTGCCGGAAACGGATCTGGACACGGCGCTTCAAATCGCCGAACGCCTGCGCAGTCGCATCGGCGACACGCCGTTCGAGGGCGCCGGCTACGGGCTGCCGTTTACCGTCACGGTCAGCATCGGTGTGGCCGCGTTACAGCCTGACGGGGAGGTAGAGCCCGCCACCGCGTTCCGACGGGCCGATGCCGCGCTTTACGCGGCAAAGAAGGCCGGCCGTAACCGCGTGCTCGCCGACGGCAATGAAGCCCTGCCGGCAGTGACTCAATTTGAGTCACTACCGAACCGCCGCATGGTTAGATTTCCGCTCGCCGGCAGGATCATTCTCCAGGCGCTGTGCTCGGTGAACTCGTTTATCCGGGTGGCCCTGCGGCGTGCTGCTCGGCACTGACCGGTAAGTCGTTAGCTGGGGGGTCCGAGCCCCTGCGGGGCGCGCCCTCCGGGGTTCAACGAGGCTAGCGTGACCTGCGGTGCCCTTAGCGTGGCGGGTCTGTCGATGCCGCTGTCGTTGTTGCCGAGCGATACCGTGCCCACTATAGTCCCGGGCTCATGCACAGTGGCGCCTCCGAGGCTCCGTTCCGGCACCGGCATCTGCTTGGGATCGAGGGTCTGTCGCCGGACGACATCAACCACGTCCTCGATCTGGCTGACGGCTATGTCGAGCTAAACCGGCAGGCCGATAAGAAACGCGGCTTGCTGCGCGGCCGTACGATCATCAATTGCTTCTTCGAGAATTCGACCCGAACCCGCACCTCGTTCGAGGTCGCCGGCAAGCGGCTCGGCGGCGATGTCATCAACATGTCGGTGTCGGCGAGCTCGATGGTCAAGGGCGAGACCCTGATCGACACGGCGATGACCTTGAACGCGATGCACCCCGACGTGCTGGTCGTCCGCCATCCCGAATCGGGGGCGGTTCACCTGCTCTCCGAGAAGGTCGATTGTGCCGTCGTCAACGCCGGCGACGGCAGCCACGAGCACCCGACCCAGGCGCTGCTCGACGCGCTGACGATCCGCCGGCGCAAGGGCCGGCTCGGCGGCCTCACCGTGGCGATCTGCGGCGACGTCCTGCACAGCCGCGTCGCGCGCTCGAACATCGCGCTCTTGAACACGATGGAGGCGCGGGTGCGGGTCGTCGCACCGCGCACCCTCTTGCCGGCCGAGATCGAGCGGCTCGGCGTGGAGGTGTTCCACGACATGGCCCGGGGGCTCGCGGGGGTCGACATCGTGATGATGCTGCGCTTGCAGAGCGAGCGCATGCACGGCTCCTTCGTGCCGTCGACGCGCGAGTATTTTTACTTCTTCGGGCTCGACTACGACAAGTTGCGCGTGGCCAAGCCCGATGCGCTGATCATGCATCCGGGCCCAATGAACCGGGGGGTAGAGATCGGCAGCGAGATCGCCGACGACATCGACCGCAGCCTGATCCGCGCCCAGGTCGAGATGGGGGTCGCGGTCCGCATGGCCTGCCTCGAGATCCTGACCCGCGATCTCGGCAACGGTCCGCCGGAATCATGAACTCATTTGAGAGCGCGCGGGGTCGAGCGCCTTGCCTCGACAATGACGGACATCATGTCTATATTGCCAATCAAATTATAGCCAGGAAGGCATGGCGCTGAGCCTCAAGGACAAGGAGACTGATCGTCTCGCCCGCGAGGTTGCTGCCCTCACCGGCGAGACGTTGACGGACGCGATTCGCAAGGCGCTCGCCGAGCGGTTGGAGCGCGAGCGATTACGGCGCGGCAAAACCGTTCGGCTCGCCGAGCGGCTGATGCAGCTCGGCCGAGAGTGCGCGGCTCTCCCCGATTACGACACGCGCAGCCCCGACGAAATCGTCGGCTATGACGAAACCGGGATGTGGCGCTGATGGTAATCGACACCTCGGCAATCGTTGCTATCCTGTTTGATGAGCCTGACCAACGGCGTTATGGCGAGGCCATCGAAGCCGCGACGGTTCGGCTCGTCTCAGCGGTGACACGGGTCGAACTCGCCTTTGTGATCGAGGGCCGCAAACGCGAAGCTGGGCGCGACCGCTTGGAGCGGTTCTTCCAGCTGACTGGCGCCGAAATCGTCGCGGTCACACCGCAACAAGCCGAGATCGCCATCGGCGCCTTTCGCCGCTTTGGCAGAGGCCGACATCCGGCGAGCCTGAATATCGGCGATTGCTTCTCCTACGCGCTCGCCTCAGCGACCGACCATAGGCTGCTGTTCAAGGGCGACGATTTCAGCCGCACCGACATTCGTCCGGCGTTACCGTGAACCGGTTGCTGATCCGTCATGCCCGGCTGCTCGACCCGGCCAGCGGGCTCGACACGACCGGTGATCTGCTGGTCGAAGGCGAGCGGATCGCGGCGATCGGCGGCAATCTGTCGGACGCGGCACCGGATGCCGAGACGGTGTCGGCCGATGGGCTGTGCCTAGCGCCGGGGCTCGTCGACATGCGCGTACAGTTGCGTGAGCCCGGTGCCGAGCACATGGAATCGATCGAGAGCGGCGGGCGGGCCGCCGCCGCGGGCGGGGTGACGACGATGGTCGCACTGCCGAACACCGAGCCGCCGGTCGACGACGTCTCGGTCGTCGAGTTTCTCGCCCGCCGGGCGCGCGAGGTCAGGCTCGCCAAGGTCCACACCTACGCTGCGGCAACCAAGGGGCTGAAGGGACGTGAGCTGACCGAGATGGGGCTGCTGGCGGCGAATGGTGCCGTCGGGTTCACCGACGGCGTCAAAGCGGTCGCCGACGCACTCGTTATGTGCCGGGTGCTGGCTTATGCTCGCAGCTTCGATCTCCTTGTGCTGCAGCATCCGGAAGAGCCGAGCCTCGCCAGCGCGGGCGAGGTCAGCGAAGGCGAGATCGCGACGCGGCTCGGCCTCGCCGGGATCACCCCGATGGCCGAACTCATCATGGTCGAGCGCGATCTGCGGCTCGTCGAACTCACCGGCGCACGCTACCACGCCGCTCATGTGTCGACCGCCGCCGCGATCGCGGCAATTCGCCAAGCGAAAGCGCAAGGCCTGCCGGTGACCTGCGATACGGCGCCGCCCTATTTCGCGCTCAACGAGAGCGCGATCGGCGACTACCGGACGTTCGCCAAGCTCTCCCCGCCACTGCGTAGCGAACGGGATCGCCGGGCGGTGATCGAGGGACTTTGCGACGGCACGATCGACGCGATCGCCAGCGACCACGCGCCGTGGGACCAGGATTCGAAGCGCCTGCCGTTCAGCTCTGCGGCCTACGGCATCGTCGGGCTCGAGACGCTACTGCCGTTGTCGCTCGAGCTCCATCACGGCGGCCACCTGGATCTACTCGGGCTGCTGCGGCTTCTGACCCTGAACCCGGCGCAGATCCTGCGCTTGCCGGTCGGTCGTCTGGCGCCCGGGGCGCCGGCCGACCTCGTCCTCTTCAAACCGGATCTGCGCTGGCGCATCTGCCCCGACGAATTCCGTTCGAAGTCGAAGAACGCGCCATTCGACGAGTGGCCTGTTCGCGGCCGGGTGAGGCGTACCGTCGTCGACGGGCGCACGATCTTTCGCGACGAGGACTGAATGCCGGCGAATTCCCCCCGAGGGCCAGCGTGAGCAGTCTCCTTGCTGCCGCCGTCCTCGGTTACCTATTGGGCGCCATCCCGTTCGGCCTGCTGCTGGCGCGGCTCGCCGGCTACGGTGACATCCGCCAGATCGGCTCGGGCAATATCGGTGCCACCAATGTCCTGCGCACCGGCAGCAAGAGCGCCGCGGCGCTCACTCTGTTGCTCGACCTCGCCAAAGGCTGGGCGGCGGTCACCGTTGCGAAAGGTTGGGGTGCCGATGCGGCGCTGGTCGCGGCCTTCTGCGTCGTCATCGGCCACATGTTTCCGGTCTGGCTGGGCTTCCAGGGCGGCAAAGGCGTTGCCACCGCGTTGGGCGTCTTGCTCGCGCTCGCTTGGCCCGTGGCACTCGCTGTCGCTCTCGTCTGGCTCGCCACAGCGGCGACATTCCGCTACTCCTCGCTCGCCGCCCTCGTTGCCGCGGTCAGCAGCGCGCTGCTTGCCCCATTTCTTGTAGACGGTCCGACGGCGGCGGTGATCGCCGGTATCGCTCTGTTAATCATCGTGCGCCACCATGCCAACATTCGCCGCCTGATCGCAGGCAGTGAAAGCCGGATTTCGCTCACAAAAGGCTGAGGCAGTCCCTGGCCGCACGCGAACTCGATCCGCAGGAGCGCCTCGATTGGCTGCGGCTGTGCCGGACCGAGACAATCGGGCCGATCACCTTTTACGCCCTGCTGCGCCGTTTCGGTTCGGCACGAGCCGCAGTCGAAGCGCTGCCTCGCCTCGCCCGCCGCGGCGAGCGTGCCAAGATGGTCACCGCCGTAACCCGGGCCGAGGCCGAGGCCGAATTCGTAGCGCTGCAGCGCGCGGGCGCGCGACTGGTATGCTGGGGCGAGCCGCTCTATCCGAGCGCCCTCGCCGCGGTCGAGGATGCGCCACCCATACTGACCGTGCTCGGAGAGGCCGAATTGCTGCAGCGGCCGATGATCGCCGTGGTCGGGGCGCGCAATGCCTCGGCCAATGGCCGGCGCTTCGGCCGCGACCTTGCCGCTTCGCTCGGCCGCGGCGGGCTCGTGGTGATTTCGGGGCTCGCCCGCGGGATCGACGCCGCGGCGCATCTGGGCGGCATCGAGACAGGCAGCGTCGCCGTCGTCGCGGGCGGCGTCGATGTCGTCTATCCGGAGGAGAACAGGGGGCTCTACGACACCCTGGCACGCCGCGGGGCAATCGTTGCCGAATTGCCGCTCGGAACCGAACCTCAAGCCCGGCATTTTCCCCGCCGCAACCGGATCATTTCCGGGATGGCACTGGGTGTCGTGGTCGTCGAGGCGGCGGCGCGCTCGGGCTCGTTGATCACCGCGCGGTTCGCCCTCGAGCAAGGACGCGAAGTCTTTGCGGTGCCGGGCTCGCCGCTCGATCCGCGCTCGCGCGGTTGCAACGATTTGCTGCGGCATGGCGCGACATTGACCGAGACTGCCGAGGACGTGTTGTTGCAGCTCGGGGCGCAGCTGCACGGGGCCGGGCCGCTACGAGCGGTTTCAGCGGCGCCGCTCCCCGCTGCACCATCCTGGTCGCCGCCCGCTGCAATCGAACCCCTCGACGACGACGTTGGGGTCGAGCTGATTCTCGAGAGATTAGGGCCAACACCGGTCGCGGTTGACGAACTGGTGCGGCAATGCCAGATGTCAGCCGCTATGGTCGCTACGGTCTTGCTCGAACTGGAACTCGCCGGCCGGGTCGAACGTCACCCGGGCAACCTCGTCTCCTTGCGTTAAGAAATTCCCGCGCCCTCGCGCCCCTGATCGAATGAATTGATGAAAGTCGTCGTCGTCGAATTGCCGGCAAAGGCGAAAACCATTAACAAGTACCTTGGCGACGACTACAAAGTCGTTGCGAGCTACGGTCATGTTCGTGACCTGCCGGCAAAAGACGGCTCGGTCGTCCCCGACTCGGATTTTGCGATGTCGTGGGAAGTCGACGGCAAGGCCGAAAAACATGTGAAGACGATCGTCGAGGCGGTGCGCGGCGCCGACAGCCTGTTCCTCGCCACCGACCCGGACCGCGAGGGCGAAGCGATCTCCTGGCACGTGAACGAGGTGCTAAAGTCGCGCCGGGCGCTGAAGCATCTCGATGTGAAGCGAGTCGTGTTCAACGAAGTCACAAAAAACGCGGTGCTTGAGGCGTTTCGCCGGCCGCGCGACATCGATCATGAACTCGTCGAAGCCTATCTCGCCCGCCGCGCCCTCGATTATCTCGTCGGTTTCACATTGTCGCCGGTCCTGTGGCGCAAGCTCCCGGGCAGCCGCTCGGCCGGGCGCGTCCAGTCCGTCGCATTGCGCCTGGTCTGCGAGCGGGAAGCCGAGATCGAGGCGTTCAAGCCGCGCGAATACTGGACGATCGAAGTCGAGTTCCAAACCGAGGCGGGACAAAGCTTCACCGCACGGCTGACCCATCTGGACGGCAAGCGCCTCGACCGCTTCGATCTTGATACCGAGGCCAAGGCGCGCGCCGCCGCCGCCGCCATCCTGGGCGCTTCGGGCTTCGCCGTCAGCGAAATCGACAGCCGCCAGGTTCGCCGCAACCCGTTCCCGCCGTTTACCACCTCGACCTTGCAGCAGGAAGCCTCGCGCAAGCTGGGATTTGCGGCCAGCCGCACGATGCAGGTCGCCCAGCGCCTCTACGAGGGCATCGACCTTGCCGGCGAAGCGGTCGGACTGATCACCTATATGCGGACTGATGGGGTCGCGATTGCGGGTGAGGCGATCGCCGCAGCCCGCCAGCTGATCGCCAGCCAGTTCGCACTGCGCGACCCGCGCTACCTACCGGAGGCGCCGCGGGTCTATCGTAGTCCCGCCAAGAATGCCCAAGAGGCGCACGAGGCAATCCGACCAACCGATTTCGGACGCAGGCCGGATGATGTTGCCGGTTTTCTCGACCGCGATCAGCGCCGGCTCTATGAGCTGATCTGGAAGCGGGCGGTCGCGAGCCAGATGGCGTCCGCGCTGCTCGAGCAGGTCACCGTCGACATTGCCGACCCGACGGGGCGATTGCGGTTGCGGGCGAACGGCTCGGTCGTGATCTTCGACGGGTTTCTGGCGCTCTACCAGGAGGACCGCGACGACACCCCCGAAGAGGAGAGCGAAGGAGCTCGGCTCCCGGCGATGCGGCAGAGCGAACGGCTGGCACGCGGCGAAGTTGTGCCAGCTCAGCACTTCACGCAGCCGCCGCCGCGCTACACTGAGGCGAGTCTCGTCAAGAAGCTCGAGGAACTCGGCATCGGCCGTCCTTCGACTTACGCGTCGATCCTGCAGGTCCTGCAGGACCGCTCCTATGTCCGGTTGGATAAACGGCGTTTTGTGCCGGAGGATCGCGGGCGGCTGGTCACCGCGTTTTTGACAAGCTTTTTCGAGCGTTACGTCGAATATACCTTCACCGCCGACCTCGAAAACCAGCTTGACGACGTGTCGGGCGGCCGCACCGATTGGAAGGAGGTGCTGCGGAATTTCTGGCGGGATTTTTCGGCGGCGATCGACGGCACCAGGGAGCTGACGATCACCCAGGTGCTGGCCGCGCTAGATACCGAGCTCGGCCGTCATTTCTTCCCGGCCGATGGCTCCGGGCGCGATCCGCGCCTGTGTCCGGGCTGCGGAGCCGGTAGGCTCAGCATCAAGCTCGGGAAATTCGGCGCATTCATCGGCTGTTCCGACTATCCGAACTGCCGGTACACCCGGCCCCTGGCACTCGAAGGAGAGAGTGAGGAGAACACCGCTAGCGATACCCCCATCGGAACCGATCCGGCGAGCGGCTTGATGATCTCCCTCAAGAAGGGTCCTTACGGCCACTATGTCCAGCTTGGCCCCGACGGGCAGGATAAACCGAAGCGGGTCGCCCTCCCGAGGCCGCTGAAGCTGGCCGACATCAATGTAGAGACCGCACTGCGTCTGTTAGCGCTGCCGCGCGAGCTGGGACGACACCCCGAGACCCATGAGCCGATCATTGCCGGCATCGGCCGCTTTGGCTCCTACATCAAGCACGGGACGATCTTCAAATCCCTCGCCCAAGATGATGACGTGCTGACCATCGGCCTAAACCGCGCCGTCGTTTTGCTTGCAGAACCGTCAGGAGAGCGACGGCGCGGGCCGCAGCTCGTGCGCGAGCTCGGCCAGCACCCCGATGGCGGCGCGATCGGTCTGTACCGAGGGCGTTATGGGCCCTATGTCAGCCATGACAGAATCTTCGCGTCGCTGCCCAAAGCCGCCGACGCGGACACTTTTTCGCTTGAGCAGGCGGTCCTCCTGCTCGCGGCACAGCGCCAGAAAGCTAAGGGCCAAAAGCGCAAGTCCAGCAAAGTCGTGGTGACACCTGCGAAGCCGCGAAGGGTCGCAAAGGCGGCGGGCACGCGAGATCGCGCGACGACCAGCGCAGCAAAAAAGACCGGCGCAAAAAAGTCCCTGTCTCGATCGAGCGCTCAGCCGCACTAGATGGCGAGGTCAGGCCGGAGAGTCTCAGCCAGGAAAGACCGCGGCGGATTTTCTTCGATCGAGCGCACCAGGCCTGTGATCCGCAGTGGGAGACAACCGCACCCCCCGGCGCCACTCCAGCGCGAGGTCATCGTCGTCGAACGGCTCGGCAGCGATGAGGACGGCGTGCCGCTCGTGCGCCCGCTCACCTGGCCGAAATCGGATGTGGCGCCGGTGTTGCGTCTCGTCGAGACCGGACTGATTGAGCCGTTCCCGATCGGTGCCCACGCCGCGGCGCGGCTGGTCCAGGGCGAGACCGGTGAGATCGAAGCTCGGATCATCCGGGTGCTGGACCCGCCGAATAGCAGGATCGTCGGCGTCTTTCGCCGCGGCGCCGACCGCGGCAACGTGGTGCCAGTCGACCGCCGAAACCGCGCCGAGTACCGAGTGATGGAGCGGGATGCCGGCGGCGCCCGCGACGGCGAGTTGGTCATCGTCGAGGAATCTGCGACCGCAAAAGTCCGCTTTCCACGCGCCCGCGTCATCGAAAGGCTCGGACACTCATCGGACGCCGGCGTGATAAGTCTGCTGGCCATCGCGAGCTATGACATTCCGACCGAATTCCCGATGGCGGCCATCGCCGAAGCCGAGGCGGCCAGGCCGGCGCCGTTAGCCGGTCGAGCTGATTTGCGCGATATCTCGCTGGTCACGATCGACGGCAGCGATGCTCGCGACTACGACGACGCAGTTTGGGCCGAGCCGGATACCGACCCTGGGAATCACGGCGGCTGGCATCTCGTCGTGGCGATAGCCGACGTCGCCTGGTATGTACGCCCCGGCACTGCGCTCGACCGCGAAGCCATGCGGCGCGGCAACTCGGTCTATTTCCCCGACCGCGTCGTCCCCATGCTGCCTGAGGCGCTATCGAATGAGCTCTGCTCGCTTAAGCCCGGCGCCGACCGCCCCTGCCTGGCCGTCCACCTGTGGATCGACGCCACCGGCCGTAAGCGGGGACACCGGTTCGAGCGGGGAATGATGCGGTCGGCCGGACGGCTCACCTATGAAGAGATCCAAGCCGCACATGAAGGCCGTCATGCATCTTCATTGCCCCCGGAGAGGTTGACCGCGCTTTATGGGGCGTTCGCGGCGCTCGCGCAGGCGCGGGCCGAGCGCGGCGCCCTCGATCTGAAGATCAGCGAGCATCGCGTAGTGCTCGACGGCGAACAGCGGCCGGCCGGGATCATTCCCGTGGCTCGCCTCGAAAGCCATGGGCTGATCGAGGAATTCATGGTCTTGGCGAACGTCGCCACCGCGGAGGAGTTGGAGGCGCGGCGGCAACCCTGTATGTACCGTGTTCACGACGCGCCTGACCCGGAGAAGGTTGAGGAGTTGCGTGCCTTGCTTGCCGAAAGCAACATCGTCGGGCAGGGCTTTGCCAAAGGGCAAGCGCTGAAGCCTGAGCTGTTCAATCGGTTACTGCGGCGAGTTGCCGCGATGCCGGCAGCCGCTCTCGTCAACGAGATGGTGCTCCGCTGCCAGGCGCAGGCCGTCTACAGCCCAAGCAATATCGGTCATTTCGGCCTGGCTTTGCGCCGGTATGCCCATTTCACCTCGCCGATCCGCCGATATGCTGACCTAATCGTGCATCGGGCGCTGATCGGAGGCGTCAACGCCGCCGGATACGACCTGGATGTGGGCGCGCCGTCGAATGTGGACCGCGACGAGCTGGCAGCCGTCGCAGAACATATCTCGACGACCGAGCGTCGTGCGGCCGCGGCCGAGCGCGCCGCGATCGAGCGCTATCGCGCAACGCTCCTCGCCCGATCGGTCGGCAGCGTCTTTACCGGGCACATCAGCGGCGTCGCCGAGTTCGGCCTATTCGTCACCTCGGCAGAGAATGGAGCTGACGGGCTCGTTCCGATATCGACCTTGCCGGACGACTACTACCAGTGCGACCGAAGTAGACGGCGGCTGGTCGGCCGGCGGTCGGGTCGGGTCTTTCGGATCGGCGATGAGGTCTCGATCCGACTGGTGGAGGCGGACGGGATCGGCGGCCGCATCGTCTTTCATATCGAAGAGGGTGGAACGACGAACCGCATCGGGCAGCGTCGCCACCGAGCCAACCACCATCGGCCCAGGCGGTACCGTTGATTGCCGCGCGCAGGCGATCTAGTGTGCTGATAGCAGTCGAGGGACAGTTCCGTGGTGGCCGCGGACGGTTGGGCTCGCTGCGGCGGGGGGAGTCCGCGCGTTTTCCTCTTCTGGAGTCGATGCCGTTGTCGTTGCGTCGGGCCGCTGATCTCGCCCGGGCGAGCAGCCTCGCCTTTGTCATTGCACTCGCCGCATGCGCGGCACATCAGGCGCTGCCGAACGATCCGGCGGGGCGGCTATTCGCCCGCAGCCTCGACGAGATCACCGACCTCTACATTACGCCGGTGTCGAGCCGAAAACTCATTCTCGCCGGAGCCGCACGCTTCTCCCGCCTTGACAGTAAGTTCTCTGTTACCGAGACGCCGGGCCCGGAGGGCAGAACACAGATCGTCGTGAACTATGAGGGCCGGGAAGTTGCCGTGTATCCGGCGCCAAGCAGCGACGATCCCCACGCTTGGGGCGCGTTAATGGGTCGGATGATCGCCGCTGCCAAGGCGGCGTCGCCAACCCTCGCAACGCTTTCGGAAGACCAGATCGACAAGGTCTTGTTCGACGGCATGACTGGTGCCCTCGACCGTTTTTCGCGTTATGCACCGCCTGAGATCGCGCGTGATCAGCGTGCCGCCCGAGACGGCTTTGGCGGGATCGGAATAACTCTCGACGTCTCCGGCGCGGAATTCCGGATCACCCAGGTCACACCGGGTGGGCCCGCAGATCGCGCTGGCATTCGGCCCGACGACACGCTGGTCGCGGTTGACGGGGGCGCGATGGCCGGTCGCTCGCAGAGCGAGGTAATTCACCTACTTCGTGGCCCGATCTCGAGCCCGCTCGAGCTGACCGTGTATCGTCCCAGTCTGGGCCAGAGGCGGAGCTTCCGTCTCCAACGCGCGCTCGTCATCATTCCTACCGTGACGATATTACGAGACGGCGGGATCGCGATCTTTCAGATTGCGAGCTTCAATCAGAACACGACGCAGCAGATCGTCGAGGATCTGCGCCGGTTGGAGCGTGAGATCGGTTCGCGCCCGAGCGGAATCGTCCTCGACCTGCGCGGCAACCCAGGCGGCCTGCTCGATCAGGCCGTCAGCCTCACGGATGTCTTTATTTCTAAGGGACCGATCGTGTCGACGGTCGGGCGTCATCCAGCGAGCCATCAGTTCTTCGAGGCGTCTGGTGCCGGCATGGTGCCACAGATACCGATCGTGGTGCTGATCAATGGCGCCTCTGCCTCGTCAGCCGAGATCGTCGCCGCCGCGCTTCAGGATGTCGGACGGGCGGTCGTCATCGGTAGCACCTCGTATGGAAAGGGCACGGTGCAAACCGTCCTGCGCCTGCCGAATGAAGGTGAGCTGACGCTGACCTGGGCCCAGCTCGTTGCCCCATCCGGATACTTTCTGCACGAACACGGCGTGGTTCCGACCATTTGCACAAGCGATCTCGGAGATGACGACAATGCCGTTCAAATCGCCTTGCAACGCACCAATGTTGGGGCACAGCTGATGCAGAGGTCACGAGCTTCGCTCGACGAAAGCGCGTGGTCTCAACTCAGGCATGCATGTCCGGCGCGGCAGGGCGATCATGAGATCGACGTCAAGGTCGCGAAGCGGCTCCTCGCCGATCCGGCACTCTACAGCCAGGCGGTGCACGCCATCGCAGCGACCCCGTATGTAGCCTCTGCTCCGCTCGCGGCAGCGGCTGCACCGGCCGAGCCTGCCTTGACAGGGGCCGGCGGATCGCTATTTTCCAATCCGTCTCATCCCTAACCCGCCGGATTCATTTCATGGCCAAGACGAACACTGTCCTGATAAAGCTGGTCAGCAGCGCCGACACCGGCTTCTATTACGTCACGAAGAAGAATCCGCGGACGAAGACCACCAAGCTCGAGCTCAAAAAGTTCGACCCTATCGTCCGCAAACACGTCGTATTTAAAGAAGCCAAGATTAAATAAATTTAACAAATTGCAGTCAGCCGCCGAAAGCACTTTGCGAGAAGATCCTGGGTTCGTAGCATCCTCTTCGCGACGGTGCAAACAGGCCGTATCCTTTACGGCCTCGGACGATTTTATTCGAAATTGCCGAGAGGATGGCGCTGAGCCCGACCAATCACGTCCCGGATTTCTGAGCTTGCGTGCGCGTGGCTGAAAAAGAAACCCTGCACCTCAGTGCAGCGCTCCGCTCTGAGTCCATCGACCTCGGAACGGGTTTCAGCCCCCTCCGCGGTTGTTGCGATGCCAAGCTTGGTGCCATGCTGGATAATCGCGCGAATGAACCTTGCGTGATCGGCTCGTTCAGGAAAACCGCTTATAAAGGACCTATCGATTTTGATCTTGTCGAAGGCAAAATCATGCAGCCGATAGAACGAGGAATGCCCAACGCCGAAATCATCAATCGAGAGGAGCACGCCCAGGCAGCGAAGCTGGTGCAGCGTTCGCAAAAAAGCGTTGTCTGGTAGGGGCTGGATTGTCTCCGCGACTTCCAGTTCGAGGCGACTGGGGTCGAGGTTTGCGGTCGCCAAGGCGTCATGCACGACTTGGGCAAGGTCGCCAGCGAGAAATTGAGCAGCAGAAACATTGACCGCCACCCGGGTTCCGCCTGGCCAGGTCGCGGCCTCGGCCAGCGCTGCGTGCAATACCCACTTCCCAAGGCGCGGCATAAACCCGAACTCCTCGACAAGACCGACGAACTCTCCGGGTAGGATTACGCCGCATGAGGGGTGGTTCCAGCGCAACAGAGCCTCACAGGTATTAATCCGACCAGTATCCAGATCGATCATCGGCTGATAGACAAGCGAAAACTCCGCGTCGGAAAGCGCTCTGGCCATTTCCGAGGGGGAAATGCGCGGCACCACCGACGACTGGCCTCCCCCGCATTCCCTACCAGCCGCGCCGTTTCTCGCAGTCGTGTTCATAAGGGCCCGAGCAGCCGAGAGATCTGGTTAAAATACGTTATTGTAGGACGCGAACCGTCATTGAGGCGTCAGATAAGTGTCCGCTACTCGCGGGATTGGGTGCTGGCGCCGGCCGTGGCCCACGCAAGACGCGCCTCACCAGAGGGAGCGCCATTTGGCAGCAGACGAAAAACGGACGGGATCGAGCCCGTTCAGCTTGGTCTCGTTTTTGGGCTACCAATCACCGGTCAATTTCGGTTCGGCCCTGAGTGCCGCCCTGAGTGCCCCTTGGGCCCATCGTTTCATCGTTTCTCTGGGCAAGAGAAGCCAAGACATTCGGCGGCAACTCTGCCACACGGGTGACTACGCGATTACGTCCGGCTGTCTTGGCAGCATAAAGAGCGTCGTCGGCACGCTTCAACAGCCGCTCGCGGCAATCACCGTCTCCGGCAGCCGCGGTAACGCCGATGCTGACCGTCACCGCAACCTTCACGCTGCCCGCCCCAACAATAAACGGCTGCCTCGCGACCGCCGAGCGCAACCGTTCGGCGACTGCTGTCGCTATGGTGCTGTCGGTGTCAGGCATAACTACGACAAATTCCTCGCCGCCCAATCGCGCGACCAGATCAACACTTCGGACGCTGCTCATTGTTCGGCTGGCAAGTTCGCGCAGCGCATCATCTCCCGCAGCATGGCCATAGGTATCGTTGACCTGCTTGAAATGGTCGATGTCAAACAGCAAAATCGCCGCATTTACATGGTCATGGTTAACTCGACCGATCAGCTCGTCGAGGTGCGCAATGAGATATCGTCGGTTGTAGAGCCCGGTTAACTCATCAGTCAGAGCGAGAGAAAGGCTGCGCTGGTAGTTTTCTTCCAACCGGTCCTGGAGCCTCTTGCGGCGTATCTGGGTGCCGGTACGGGCCAGTAATTCGTTCTGATCCACCGGGCGAATGAGATAATCGTTGGCGCCAAGATCGAGACCCTTGGCGAGACGGTGCAGATCGCTTTCGTCGGCGATGAGCAGGATTGGCAACTGACGGAATATTTCGCTCGCCCGGCACTGCGTAACCAGGAGCAACGGATCGCCGCTCGGTGTCGATAAGCTCGCGATAACTAGATCGGTGTCGCTATCAAGCTGTCGTTGTACTTCCGCACAACTTTGACAGATCACCAGCTGCGCGGTCGGCCGCAAGATCTTGGCCATTCTGGCGGCGGCAAACTGATCTTCCTCGATCAGGACGATCCGCGCCGGTCCGGAATCTTCGGCCAAAGCTGTATCGCGGCCGCCGAAACGGCCGCAAATCCCTTCGCGCACGCGCCATTCTTCCATCATACGCTTCAGTCGGGCGAGCGAACGGACGCGAGCGAATAGCGCGGTATCGTCAACGGGCTTGGTCAGGAAGTCATCGGCGCCGACCTCAAGACCGCGCAGGCGGTTGGCGACGTCAGACAGCGCGGTCACCATGACCACCGGAACGTCGGCGGTTCGGGGATTAGCCTTGAGCCGGCGGCACACCTCGAAGCCGTCCATCCGCGGCATCATCACGTCGAGAAGGATCACGTCCGGCAGTTCGCTGTCGGCGATCTCCAAAGCGCTACGCCCGTTATACGCCGTTAGGACGTCGAAATATTCGCTCGAAAGCTTGGCCTCAAGCAACTTTACATTGACCTCGACATCATCGACAACCAGCACTCGAGCAGACATGAGCTATTCGCTTGCACCAAAGGAGGGAAAGCGCCCCTCTCAGGAGAGGAACCGCTCGACAGTTCGCAGGAAGCTCCCTACCGAGATCGGCTTCGAGATATAAGCTTCGCAACCGCCTCCACGGATCTTCTCCTCGTCACCTTTCATTGCAAAAGAGGTTACCGCGATGATGGGAATCATTCGCAGATCATCGTCTTTCTTAATCCGTTGCATTACCTCCAGTCCCGATATCTCGGGAAGCTGAATATCCATCAAGATCAGATCGGGGCGGTGTTGCCGGATCAGGGCGATCGCCTCGGCGCCGTCCTTGGTCTGCAATGTACCATAGCCGTGCGCCACGAGCAGATCGTTGAAGAGCTTCATATTGAGGTCGTTATCCTCGACGATCAAGACCTTCTTCTGCGCGGGCGGATTGAGCGTCCCGTTCAATTTCGAAATTTCGATCGTCATTCTTCGCCGGCCTCAAGACAGAGCTGAAGTGGCGGCGGACGATCGATCGCGATCGGCTTGGGGCTGGTGATCGTCGTTCCCCACGGGCAACACTGGCATGTTGTAGGCGAGCGAGCTTAATAATCTGTAACCGCTGATCTGCCCTGCCCCGGCGAAAGATCGAAAACCAATGGCACCCACGTTCCGTATCGGTATCGATCTCGGCGGCACCAAAATTGAGGGTGCTGCCGTCGACGGTTCCGGGGCTGTTCTCGTCCGCCGGCGCGTTTTGACGCCCAGAGGCAGCTACCCCGCAACGCTAGAGGCAATAGCTGCCCTGGTCGGCCAGATCGAGATGGCGATCGGCGAAACGGCGAGCGTTGGGGTTGGCATGCCCGGGGCGATCTCTCCGATTACCGGCGTTGTCAAGAACGCGAACTCCACATGGCTGATCGGCCGGCCATTGCGGCAGGATTTGGAGACCAAGCTCGGCCGCCCGGTGCGCTTGGCCAACGACGCCAATTGTTTTGCTCTATCGGAAGCGACCGACGGTGCGGCAGCTGCGATGGAGACCGTCTTCGGGGTCATTCTCGGGACCGGGGTTGGAGGCGGCATCGTTATCGGCGGGCGGCTCGTCGTCGGGGCGAACGCGATCGCGGGCGAGTGGGGTCACAACCAACTCCCCTGGCCGACGCCGGATGAGTTCCCGGGGCCACCGTGCTATTGCGGTCGAGCAGGGTGCATCGAGACGTTTCTCTCTGGACCGGCGCTCGCCGCGGATCATCACCGCCACACAGGGCGTCAGCTGACAGGGTTTGAGATCGCAGATCTTGCCGGGCGCGGAGACGCGGGCTGCGCCGCGACCCTGAGACGCTATGCAGACAGGCTAGCCCGGGGCCTGGCTGCGGTGATCAATATTATCGACCCCGACGCGATCGTGTTGGGAGGCGGGGTTTCCGGCATCGCGATGCTCTACCAGCAAGTCCCCGCTTTGTGGTCGCGGCATGTCTTCTCAGATCACGTTGTCACCCGCCTGCTTCCCCCGGTCCATGGGGCTTCGAGCGGGGTCCGAGGGGCCGCCTCGCTGTGGCGGCCGGACGAGGAATGGTGAAGACGCTGTGCCGCGATTGCGGCGCCCTCGCGCTCACGGCGACTACCGCCGAGCGGTGCGGCAACTGCGACTCGCCTCGCTTGGTTTCTCATGCCGCGCTCGACACTCTGGCGATCGCCCATGTCGATTGCGACGCCTTCTATGCGGCAGTCGAAAAGCGCGAACGGCCCGATCTCGCCGATCGCCCCGTGATCATCGGCGGCGGGACCCGCGGGGTTGTCCTCGCCTGCTGTTACGTGGCGCGGCTCTACGGCGTGCGCTCGGCGATGCCGATGTTCAAGGCGCTGGCGGCGTGTCCGGATGCGGTCGTGATCCGGCCAGACATGGCGAAATACCGCGATATCGGGCGTGCTGTGCGCACCGCGATGCTGCGGATGACGCCGCTCGTCGAGCCGCTTTCGATCGACGAGGCCTTTCTCGATCTCGGCGGCACCGAACACATGCACGGCGAGTGTCCGGCCCAAGTCCTCGCGGCGCTTGCTCGGCAGGTCGAGGCCGAACTCGGTATCTCCGTGTCGATCGGTTTGAGCGACAGCAAGTTCCTCGCCAAACTCGCTTCCGATCTCGACAAGCCGCGCGGCTTCGCAGTGCTCAGCCGCAGCGAAGCGCCGGCCTTTCTCGCCGATAAGCCGGTCGCGCTGCTGTGGGGCGTGGGAGCAGCGATGCAGCGCCGGCTGGCCGCCGACGGAATTGCCTTGATCGGGCAACTCGCAGAGGTCGGCGAGCGCGAGTTGGCCGCCCGTTATGGCCGCGCCGGCGCGCGGATGGTCCGCCTCGCACGCGGTGAGGACAGCCGCGCGGTCGATTCCCACGCCCCGACGCAGTCGATTTCTGCGGAATCCACCTTGCCGCGGGACGAAGCTGATGCGGCGGCGCTGGCGCACGCTCTCTGGCCGCTCTGCGAACGGGTTTCGTCCCGGCTGAAGCAAGCTGCGCTCGCCGCCGGCACGGTTACGTTGAAGCTCAAGACCGCCGATTTTCGCCTGCGCACGCGGTCCCGCCGCCTCTCCGACCCGACCCAATTGGCTGAAACGCTGTTCCGCACCATCACCCCTTTACTGGTTGGCGAAGCCGACGGCGTCACCCGGTTTCGCCTGATCGGGGTCGGAGCCGACACGCTCGTCGATAGCGGCGGTGCAGATCCGCCAACCCTGTTCGATCGCGAACTTGGCCGCGCCAAGCGGATCGAGCAAGCAATGGATCAAATTCGCGACAGGCTCGGCGCCGGTTCGGTCCGGATCGGCCGCGGTTCCGCATAGCTGGCGGTCAGCAATTGGGCTTGGACAGGGGTTCGATGTCGTCGAGTTTGGCTCGGATCGAATACTCGCCATAGTCGAGCAACATGTCTCGCGAAACGCCGTTATCGAGCAGGTGCATGCCGAGTTCGTAATCCGGTTTCTCGACACTGTTGTCGGCCGGGAAAAACGCGAGGCGGATGCGCCAACCGGGCCGCTGCAGCAGCGGGCTGGGGTTAGCCGCCGCAACATCGGCGACCACCCTGGTTCCGATCGCCGCCGAGACCTGAACTGCGTTTTCTTCGGTGGCGCCGTCGAAGACCTGGCGAGAGAGAAAATTCTCCCCTTCACTTGCTTTGTTGATCAGCAGGATCGTATGCGCGCTCGGGAACAGTACACCGGGCTCAAGCTTCAGAAGCTGCGATTTCGGCTTGATGAACTCGGCGACGCCGCCGCTTCCCGGCGCGTCCAGCCGCGCTTCGCCACGAATGTCCTGTTCGAGCTCGCCGTTGCGGGTCTGCTTCTGGTTGAAGCGGTAGCGCAGACCGTCCTTGGACTCCCAGGTCACAAAGCTCGACAAGATATCCGCATCCGGCGTCTCGCCATAGCGGATCCTGAGCCGATAGCGCTGCTCGATCGTCCAGCCGTCGCAGGTCTCACCCCATTCGTATTGCATCGCACCCCGCGCATCGACCACCCCGGCATCGGTTCTGGCGGAAGCTAGTTTCATCGTATAGAGCGCACGGTGCGGCGCAATCTCGACACCGACCGCCGCTGACGCCGCGAGCGTACCGAGGGTAGCGGCGACGACAAAGGATGCAACACGCCATATGATCATAAAAACGATACTCCCAGGTCGGGCCAAAGGACGAACTCCGACCCCATGCTAACCTTTTTTGACTGGAAATTCGCGACGAATGCCGAAGGACCGGTGGGTGCTGCTCAACCGCCGCTGCGACGGGCGGGAGGCAGATCGAGCCTGATGTGGAGTTCGCGAAGCCGTTCCGGGGGGACCGGGGCCGGAGCCTGCATCAGCAAATCCTGCGCCTGCTGGTTCATCGGGAAGGCGACGACCTCCCGAATGTTCGGCGTATCCGCCAACAGCATCACGATGCGGTCGATACCCGGCGCCATCCCGCCATGCGGCGGCGCTCCATACTTGAAGGCGTTCAGCACGCCGGCAAAGCGGCATTCCACCTCTTCCGCGGAATAACCGGCAATCGCGAAGGCTTTGTACATGATGTCGGGGCGATGGTTGCGAATCGCTCCCGACGCCAGCTCGACGCCGTTGCAGACGATGTCGTACTGGTGAGCGACGATCTCGAGTGGATCCAGCCCTTCGAGCGCCTCGAGCCCGCCTTGCGGCATCGAAAAGGGGTTGTGGCTGAACTCGATCTGCCCGGTCTCCTCGTTCAGCTCGTACATCGGGAAATCGGTGACCCAGCAGAACTCGAAGACACCCTCTCTCGTGAGGCCGAGCTCGCGCCCGATCTTGAGCCGCGCGGCGCCCGCAAACGGCGCAAAGCTCTTTGGCACGCCGCACACGAAAAACACGGCATCGCCGTCGTTGAGCCCCAATCTGCCGCGCAGGCCGGCGGCCGATGCCGGGCCAAGGCCTCTCGCGACCGGGCCGGCACCCTCCCCGCCGCGGAAGAAAATGTACGCAAGTCCCGGCTGCCCCTCCGACTGAGCCCAGGAATTCATCTGATCGCAAAACGCCCGGCTTCCACCCTTTGGTGCCGGAATCGCCCACACGCGCACCTTGGGATCGGAATCGATCAGATTGGCGAACACCCTGAACGCCGAACCGCGAAACGTCGCGGTCACATCGCTCATGACGACCGGGTTGCGCAAATCGGGCTTGTCGCTGCCAAACCGCTGCATCGCATCGGCATAAGCGATCTGGGGAAAGGGCAGCGGGTTTACCCGGCGGCCCTCGCCGAACTCCTCGAACACCCCGTGCAGCACCGGACCGAGCGCCGCAAATACATCCTCCTGAGTGACGAACAACATCTCGACATCGAGCTGATAATGCTCGCCCGGCGAGCGGTCGGCACGGCCCGCCTCGTCGCGAAAGCACGGAGCGATTTGAAAATAACGGTCGAAGCCCGCCACCATCAGCAGCTGCTTGAATTGCTGCGGCGACTGCGGCAGGGCGTAAAACTCTCCGGGATGCAGGCGGCTCGGGACAAGAAAATCGCGCGCTCCTTCAGGCGAGCTGGCGGTCAGGATCGGCGTCTGAAACTCGGCAAAGCCCTGCTCGATCATCCGGCGGCGGATCGAGGCGATGACATTGGCGCGGAGCATGATGTTCGCGTGGGTCCGCTCGCGCCGCAAATCGAGAAAGCGATAAGCGAGCCGCATGTCCTCGGGATATTCGGCATCGGTATTGACCGGAAAAGGGAGCGGCTCCGCCTCCGACCGCACTTCGATCTCGCCGATGACCAACTCGACTTCGCCGGTCGGGAGCCGCGGGTTGATCGTGTCGGGGGAGCGCGCGGCGACCCGCCCCGTCACCGTCACGACGCTCTCCAACCGCAGCCCATCCACCGCACGGAACACTGGGGAGGATACATCGACGACGCACTGGGTGACGCCATAGTGGTCCCGCAGATCGACAAACAGCAGCTGGCCATGGTCGCGCTTGCGGTGGACCCACCCCGACAGCCGGGCCGGCCGGCCGGCATCGGCCAGCCGCAGCGCTCCGCAGGTGTGGGTCCGATAGGCGTGCATCGGGATCGTTTCCAGGCCTTGGCGAGACGAGGGAACACGGCACGGAAGATCGACGCTTGTCAAGGCGAGGCCAAGCCCCCGTTGCGGCGCGCCGCAACGTTAAATTGCACCTTCGATCGACCATCACGCCATATACTGCGAATCAGCAGCAAAATCTCGCCTGTAGATTGAACTAGCCGCACGGGCCCGCTCGCGCGGTGCCGCATACAGCGACCCGCTATCAGCCGAGATACTGCCCCGCGAATTCGGTAATTTTTGGATCATTATCGCCGTTGCTCCTAGTTGCGAGCTTTCGCACATCGACGAGGTCATGGCGCAGCGCCTTGAGGCGTTCGAGCGTGCCTTCCTCATCCGCCCCCATCAGCCGCGAACACCCCGGCACATCGGCGGCCAGGATCGCGACGAGCCGGCGGGTCTGGCTCACCCCGCCTCGCCGGCCGCCAGGCGAAGGCCCGAAAGCAGCAGCTCGCGGTCCTCGGGGTTGCGCAAAGGCAGATAGCTCGGCACGACCAGAGGGGTAATGGCGCGCAGCCGGGCGACGATCGCACGCGCTTCGTCGAGCCGCCCCATATGCGCGTAGCAGGCAGCAAGAAAACGGTGGGGGTTGGGGTAGCTGGGGTCTTCCTGGATCGCGAGAAGCAGTTTCGGCACTGCCTCAGCGAACCGCCGGCTCAGGAAATGCGCCGCCCCAATCAACGCGAATGGCGTGCCGACGCGGGCGCGGGGACTGAGGCGCAGTGCAGCTTCGATATGCTCGATAGCGATGTCGGGCTGACCTGCAAGCAGTCTGAGCACGCCGCTGATGTTCCAGCCGCGCGCAAAGTTCGGGTTGAGCACCAGTGCGCGGTCGACCATTGCGATCATGGCGCCGATGTCCTCGCCGAAATAGGCAAGCGCATGGGCGGCAGTCGCAAGGGTGCCGGGGTCATCGCCGACCACTTGCAGGGCTCGTCTGGCGAAATCAGTGCCCTTCAGGCGGTTCGCCTCCGAATCTTCGCTCCGACCATCCATATCCAGACGAAAACAGCAGAGCGCGGCCCAGGCGAGCGCCGGCCCGTACCGCGGATCGCGCCCGATCGCCTGTTCGAACAGGCTCAACGCCTCTGGGATTTGCTTTGCCGACGACCAGAGCATTGCGTGGCCGCGCAAATAGAGGTCGTATGCGGTAAGATCGGCGGTCGGGCGGTCTGCCGAGCGGGCGGCCTCGGCAGCCTGCAAGGCCGGCTCGATCACGCCGGTGACGCTCGCCGCCACCTTGTCCTGAAGCTCGAAGACGTCTTTCAACGACCCATCGAACCGGTCGGCCCAGAGATGCGTTCCGGTGACCGCGTCGATCAGCTGCCCGGTAATGCGGACGCGCCCGCCGCCTTTGCGCACCGAGCCTTCGAGGACGTAGCGAACACCACGCTCGCGCCCGACCTGCTTCACGTCTACGGCTCGGCCCTTGTACGTGAAGCTCGAATTGCGGGCGATGACGAAGAGCCAGCGGATGCGGGAGAGCGCGGTGATGATCTCCTCGACCATGCCGTCGGCGAAATATTCCTGCTCCGGATCGCCGCTCATATTGGCGAAGGGCAGCACCGCGATCGACGGCTTGTCGGGAAGGGGTAGCACCGGGCTACCCTCACCCGCCTCTCGCTTGTGGCGCTCGGCACCCTCTCCCGCAATGTGGGAGAGGGGGGACCCCGGCGCGCCAGCAACGGGGTGGGTGAGGGCTGCGCGGATCCGGTAGACCCGCACCGAGCGGGCGATATTCTTGAGCGTCTGCTCCCCCAGGTCTTCGAAGTCGACGTCGAGGCGGCCCGCGGCGTCTTCCTGAACGCGGGCCGAGACGCAGATGCGGCCCGGCTCGGCCAGGCCTTCGAGGCGGGCCGCGACGTTGACGCCGTCGCAGAAGATGTCGCCGTCTTCGACGACGATGTCGCCTTGGTGGACGCCGATGCGGAACTCGATGCGACGGTCGGGCGGCACGGGGGCATTGCTTTCGGCCAGGGCCGCCTGCAACTCGGCGGCGCAGCGCAGCGCGTCGACGACGCTGGCAAACTCCACCAGCATGCCGTCGCCGGTGGTCTTGACGATGCGGCCCCGGTGCTCGGCGATTTTCGCGTCGATCACCTCGGCGCGCAGCGCCTTGAGCCGGCCCAAGGTGCCCTCCTCGTCGGCCTCGATCAGGCGCGAGTAGCCGGCGACATCGGCCGCGAGGATCGCCGCGAGCCGACGTTCGACGCGCGCTTGCCTTGCCGGCTCCATGGCGTCTCCTCGGTGGCAAACGATTGTATACCAAGCGGCATCCAGCGCGCATTAAGCATGAGTGCTGGTGCTGCTTGCCCGTGGAGCGCGGCGGCGGGGAGCGCCGTCAGGCTCTTCACGCGTCGCTGATTTCGCAATACACCGTCGGGAGGGGTTGAATTTTCGTGAAACCTTGTTATCTTAACAAACCATAAAATGCTTTTATATCATCATCTCGAAGCTCCAGCCTCCTGTGTTCTCCAAGTCTCCCTTCTCCGTCCCTCAGGACCGCATATTGCCTCCCTGCTGCCGAGGCGTTGCGATGGGTCTCCAACTGTTTGATCTACATTATATTATGGTCGATCCGACGCCCGGTTTTGCGGACCAGATCGAATTTTCTCCCTGCTCTCAGGCAACCGCGAGCCGTAGCGGTGAACGTGGTACGGGGTGCCGGCGAGGCCCGGGCAGCGGCTGCGGACAGTCGCGCGGGGCAGACCAGGGTGGTTCCGGCCACCGTGGTTGCGGTATATAGCTTAACCAATGACGGTCATTACCGATTCCGACGCACTGGCGCGCTTCTGCGCGCGACAAGCGGGGGCGAGCTTTGTCGCGGTCGACACCGAGTTCATGCGCGAGCGCACCTACTGGCCGATCCTCTGTCTTGTCCAGATAGCCGGTCCCGAGGAAGCGGCGGCGATCGATGCACTCGCTCCGGGGATCGACCTGACGCCGCTGCTTGCGTTGATGGAAGACCGCAACATCCTCAAGGTGTTTCACGCCGCACGGCAGGACATCGAGATATTCTTCAATCTGTCCGGCACGGTTCCGGCACCGCTGTTCGACACTCAGATCGCGGCAATGGTTTGCGGGTTCGGTGACGCCGCCAGCTACGAGACCCTCGTCGCCAAACTCGCCCAGGCATCCCTCGACAAATCCTCTCGCTTTACCGATTGGTCACATCGGCCCCTTACCGATCGGCAGATTCAATACGCCCTCGCCGACGTCGTCCATCTGCGGACCGTCTACGAGCGGCTGCAGCAGCAGCTGGCGTCGAACGGACGGGCCAGCTGGTTTGCCGAGGAGATGAGCGGGCTGTCGGATCCCTCGACATATCGGAGCGACCCGCACGACGCATGGCGGCGATTTCGCTTGCGCGGCCGTGTCGATCCCCGGTTTTTCGGCGTCTTACAGGAACTTGCGGCGTGGCGCGAGACGGCGGCTCAACAACGAAATCTGCCCCGCGGCCGGATCATCAGGGACGAGGCGGTGCTCGAGATCGCCGCCCATGCGCCCAAAACGATCGATGCCCTGGCGAGGACACGCAGCCTCGGCAAGGGGGTCGCCGAAGGCAAACTGGGAAACGAGATCCTCGACGCGGTCCGACGCGGTCTCTCCGAGACCAAAGGCCCGGCGCCACCGTCGAGAGCGGATGTCCCGCCGGGTCTCGGCCCGCTCGTTGAGCTATTACGGGTGTTGTTGAAGCAGCGATGCGAAGACCACCAAGTCGCGCAAAAGCTGGTAGCGACGGGCGAGGATCTCGAGGCGGTCGCGGCCGACGACGACGCGTCGGTGCCGGCTCTTTCCGGCTGGCGTTACGAGATCTTCGGCAAGGAAGCGCTTGCCCTGAAGCACGGCAGGCTCGCGCTGACGGTTCTCGGAAACCGCATCAGTTTGGTAGAGCTGGCGGCCGGCGTCCTTAATCAGAAATAGCGGCTCCGACCGGGTTGGCGTAAATGGTATCGCCACTCGCGGTCGCGCCGTTCCGCCTAGATTATCGCCGCCTCACGACAGGCGCCGCGCCGAGAGACGCGGCGAGGACGTGGAGCCGGCGCTGCACCGTCTCACCGTCGTAGAGGCTGTCGATCCGCGGGATCTCCAGTATGAGGCTGTTTTCCTCGCGGTAGAGCCGTGTGTCGGACAAGAGATCGATCGTCCCGCCGCAGAGAGTGTAGGCGAAGCGGAGCGCCAGGCCGAGCGTGCGAACCTCCGCGGCGGAATGCTCGTCGAGGAATTGACCCGTCGGCTCCTTCACCGGGTCATCCGCGCCACCGCCGTAGCGCGTATGCAGAACCGCAGCGACAAATACCCGGTCGGCGTGGCTGATGCCGGCGAACGGCATCCTCAAACTGCGGGTGAAGGCCAGCTCGGCGCGATAGTCCGGATGCTCACTCCACGCGATGTCACTGAGCCAGCAAGCGGCGCGATGCAGTCGCTCGGCCCGCTCGGACAGGTTCGGGAACAATCGCGACGCCCATTGCTGCAATCGGTCGCCGTCGAGTTTGAAGCGGCTATGGCGGGCTATCGCCGCACAACCCGCGATCAAGGGGTGAGTTGCTCGTTCCCGAGGGGGGATCAAACCGTAAGCGTAACCTTCGCGCAGCCCGAATGCCGAGAAAATCACGTTCTGGGGTCGTGCCGCCGCTACTAACTTGCGTAGGATCAACGCCGCAAGTGGCACGACTTCCAGGCGCTTGCGCGAAATCATAATAATTCTTTCCAGCGACTTTCGCGACAGCCGCCCAATGATATCGAAAAAGGCCTCGGCCTCCCGCCGGGCAACTGTGTATTGGTGAATGATGTGGAGCGGATAGTGGGTGTGCTCCATGTGCAGCCGGGCGATCGCTCGTGCCGCGCCGCCGACCAAATACAAGTTCTTGCCCGGCGCCGCGAACAACGCGGCCGTGCCGGCGAGCGCGCGCTCCGTCGCCTCCGACACGGCCCTGGCGCTGTCGCCGAACCCGGCGAGACGCAGCGGCCCGAGCGGCAGCGTAACCCCGCGACCTATCTCTCCGATTTCTCCGGCACGCGAAGGACCGCCCGCCTTCACCCGTATCAATTCGACGCTACCCCCGCCTAAGTCGACGACCAGCCCTGCGGCTTCGGGTATCCCGGCGAGCACGCCGGCGGCGGACAGTCGAGCCTCCTCGGCGCCATCGATGATCTCGACCGGCACTCGGCACTGCGCTTCGACCTCCGCGGCAAATGATCGGCCGTCGCTGGCGTCGCGCATCGCAGCGGTCGCCAGCACCGCGAGGTGCTCGACGCCGACGGCGCCGGCGAGCGCGACGAACCGGCGCAAATTGACCAGCGCGAGCGCCTTGCCCTCCGAGTTCAGCCTTCCCGTCGAGGCGATACCCCGGCCGAGGCCGCACAGCACCCTCTCGTTCAGCAGTGGGAACAACGCGCCCCCGAGCCGGTCGAAGACCACAAGGCGCAGCGAGTTCGAGCCCAAATCGATGACGGCGATACGGCCGGTCGTCGCGATCACGTTCGGCTCGGCCATCAGTTCAGCGAACGACCAGTCTCGGGAGGCCCCGCTTCAGCGCCGTGCCGCGGCCCGACAAACTCGGGTTGGTCATGAAATAGGTATGGGCCGAGAAGGCTTCGCTATCGATCGGTACGCGGTGATAGCTGCCATCCGACGACAGGATCCAGCTCTGCAAAGAGTCGCGGAAATTCGCCACCATGATCTCGTCCAGTACCTGCCGGTGCACGGTCTGGTTCTCGATCGGCACAAGCGCCTCGACCCGTCCGTCGAAATTCCGCGGCATCCAGTCGGCGGAACTGATGAAAACTTTGGCGCGATCCGAGGGGAGCTTGTGGCCGTTGGCGAAACAGACGATGCGCCCATGCTCTAAGAAGCGGCCGATGATGCTCTTCACCCGGATGTTCACGGAAAGCCCCGGAACGCCGGGCCTCAGACAGCAAATTCCGCGCACGACGAGATCGACGCTCACACCGGATTGTGATGCCCGATATAGGAGATCAACGATTGCCGGGTCGACGAGCGAATTCATCTTCGCCCAGATCTGAGCCGGTTTGCCGGCTTTCGCATTGGATATCTCGTCCTCGATCAGCTCACCGAGCCGAGCCCGCAAGTCGATCGGCGCGACCCCGATCTTTTCCAGGCTGGCGGGGCTGGCGTAGCCTGTCATGTAATTGAACAGGCGCGTCGCGTCTCGGCACAGCGCCGGATCACAGGTAAAAAAAGACAGGTCGGTGTAAACCTTGGCCGTGTAGGGATGATAATTACCAGTCCCGAAATGCACGTATGAGCAAAGCTCACCGCCCTCGCGACGCACAACGAGTGACACCTTGGCGTGCGTCTTCAGCTGCATGAATCCGTAAACAACCTGCACGCCCGCCCGTTCGAGATCGCGCGCCCAGCGGATATTGGCTTCCTCGTCGAAGCGTGCCTTGAGCTCGATCAGCGCGGTGACCGACTTTCCAGCCTCGGCCGCTTCGGCGAGCTCGCGCACGATCGGGCTGTCCTCGCTCGTCCGATAAAGCGTCTGCTTGATCGCGACGACTGCGGGGTCGCGCGCGGCCTGCCGTACGAATTGAACAACGACATCAAAGCTTTCGTAGGGATGATGGACAACAATGTCCTTTTGCCGGATCGCCGCAAAGCAGTCGCCGCCAAAATCGCGGATACGCTCGGGAAAGCGAGCATGATGGGGAGTGAAGACGAGACCCGGCCGCTCGTCGATGATCAGCTGCTCGGTATCGTTGAGGCCGAGTATCTCGCCGCCGGCGAAGACGTCCGCTGGCGCGGCATCGAGCCTTTCCATCAGGAACTTGCGCAAATCAGCAGGCATCGTCGAATCGACGGCGAGCAGGATGACGTGGCCACGTCGACGCCTTTTGAGCGCCGTTTCGTAGAGCCGGACGAGATCCTCGGCCTCCTCTTCGATCTCGACTTCACTGTCACGCAGAACCCGAAACACGCCTTGGGCTTCCACCGCGAATCCCGGGAACAAATGGTCGAGAAACAGAGCAATGACCTGTTCGATGGGCAGGAAGCGCACGCGTTCACCGGGCAGCCGCATAAAACGATCGACCGATGGCGGAATCAAGATCAGCGCCTGTAAACGGGAACCATCGGCTACTCGTTCGAGCTCGAGAACCAAACCGAAGCCGCGATTGGCGACAAACGGAAAGGGATGGGCGGGGTCGATCGCAAGCGGCGTCAGCACGGGGAAGACGTCGGCCATAAACCGCCTCTCGAGCCAGTCCCGGTCACCCGGTTCGAAGTCGACGGGCTCGATGACGGCAAACCCGGCCTCATCGAGTTGCCGGCGCAGCCCCATCCAGGTGACTTGCTGATCTGCCATCAATTTGCCCGCGCGCTGCTGGATCGCCTCGAGCTGTTGCGCAGGCGTCAGCCCGTCCCGGCTTCGCGTGGTGATGCCGGCCACATGTTGGCCTTTGAGCCCGGCCACACGAACCATATAGAATTCGTCGAGATTGTTTGCCGAGATCGACAGGAAGCGCAGTCGCTCGAGCAGCGGGTGGCGGATATTGTCGGCTTCGGCGAGAACGCGCTCGTTGAAGGCGAGCCAGGAAAGTTCGCGATTGATGAATCGTGCCTCGGAATGGAAGTCGGCCGGTTGGATCTCAACCGGCTGCGCACTGGTTCTCACTTCCGCTCTCCCGCAGGATGATCAAGGTCAATTTTACCGCGAAGATGCCGGCAAGTCATGCTTCGGCCGGAATGGTCCGTGATGGCTGGACGCTTCCGCCAGAAAGGCCCGTGGTGGCTCGCCCGATTAGGAGACAGATTATGCATATGCTGCATCTGCTGCGCCACGCCAAGTCGAGCTGGAAGGAGGAGGTCGAAGATCACGAGCGAGCCTTGAGCCGCCGGGGTCGCGAGGCTGCACGCCGGGTCGGCCAGGCTCTTCCGGCGGCGGTCGGAACACTCGACCTCGTCTTGTGCTCGAGCGCTCGAAGGACACGCGAAACCTTGGAGCTGATCGTCGCCGAGTTCACCGTCCGACCGCCGAGTGTGATCGAGGAAAAACTTTACGAGGCGAGCAAAGATGAGCTGATGGACCGTCTTCGCCGCCTCGCCGAGGAGATCAGCAACGTCCTTCTGATCGGACACAACCCCGGGCTCCACAATCTTGCGATAGCTATCGCCGATACGAATACGGCCGGCTTTCGGGCACTATCATCAGGCAAATTTCCGACCGCCGCGCGCGCTAGTTTCCGGGTCCCGGAGCCGTGGTCAGGCCTCGGCCGCTTGCCCTGCGAACTAGTCGATTATGTTATGGCCGACTCGTTGCCAAGCGATAGAGATTGATAGTCCGGAGCTGCCAATACCCTGCGCGCGAGCGGGATGGTAATCGGACCTCCATTGCTCAGCGCGGCGGCATCGAGATCGGCAGCAATTTTCGCGGCGCCAGCGAAGGAGCGCTCGATACGCTTCAGGAGATAGGCGATCAGCCCGGGCTCGACCAGGACCCGGCGATCGGCGAAATGCTTGACGAGAACGGCCCCGAGGAGCTTGTCATCGGGGGCCTCGATCTCGACCGCAACGGCCGCACGCAGGCGGGAGCGAAGATCACCGAGCGCGACCGCCCATAGTCCGGGCGGTTGCCGAGCCGTGATCAATAGGCCCCCGCGGCACTCGACGCACGCGTTGTAGAGGTGGAGCAGGCTGTGCTCTGCGGCCCGATCGGCGTCATCGACCGCGATTCTATATCCGCCTTCCTGGAACAGGCGCGCCAGCGTCCTCGGCGTCAAAGTATTGCCGGGGATCAATGTTGCCTTGGCGCGCTCGCACCACAAATGGGCTAAATGTGTCTTGCCGCAGCCGCTGGGACCGTGCACCACGAGCGCCGGCGAAGGCCAGTCGGGCCATCGGTCGACCCGCTCGATGGCTGCAGCGTTCCTCTCGGAGCACAAGAAATCGGCCCGGGCAAAGGATGGCGGGAAAGACAGGCCTAGCGGGAGCTGGATCATCAGACGAGAATAATACCGTAATCCGGACCACGCGAGGGCACCCTGGCATTCACAAGGCTTGCTCCGAACCCGCGAGGATGCGCGTCCACCGCAAGAGGTAGGCCAGTCCCGACGCCAATGTCGTCGCCGCCACTGCCAGGCTCAAGGCAAAATCTAGCCAGCCCGGAGCCGCGCCGAGACCCAGCCGCCCGAGGACGAAGCCGACGAGGGTAATCTGCATGCCGGTGTTGATCTTGCTGATGTATAGCGGATCGTGCTGTTTCGGCACCGCGACCGCCTGGATGAGCAAGAAGCCGCCGACGATCAACACGTCGCGAAATACGACGAGAATGACGAGCCAAGTCCAGAGCTGGTGCGCTATCCCCAGCGTGACGTAGACACTGACGAGCATCGCCTTGTCAGCGACCGGATCGAGGAGCGCGCCGAGCCGGGTACGGCGATCGAAGCGTTTGGCGATGAACCCGTCGAGTGCGTCCGAGATGCCCGCGGCGACGAGCACCCAGAACGCGATCCCGTACTGGCCTTCGATGATCAGCCATATCGTCAGGGGCACCAGAAAAAGGCGCGCCAGTGAGATCAGATTCGGCAGATTGAATTCGACCGCGCTTATGGTCATGGCCCTGCCGCGGCCTCAAGGGGCTTGCGCTGCAAACCGAAGCATCCCGCTGGCGCCCGCACCGGCAATGTCAGCGTGAGCCCGCCGCACTAGAGATCTGCAGCTGCCATACGGGGTCACCGCCGCCGAGACCCAGATCGACTTCGGCAAGGCTGGATCTCAACTGCTCGGGACTACCGACATAGCGAATCTGGATCCTTGCTTCCTGACGACTAAGGGAGAGCAGATCGACCTTGCGCACGGCCGCCACCGAAGCCAGGCGATCGCGCACCAGCACCCAGTCGCCGAGGCTACGGATCGGGACGCTGGCCGCGACGACCGCCTGCTGGCTCTTCCTCGGACCACCGCCGGCGATCCCAGCTGCCGCATCCGCCGCCCGCTTGAGAAGGTCGCCCTCGCTTTCACCTGGCAGAGCATCGACCGAAGTCCCCTGGCTATCCGAGAGGCGACCGGCTCGATACCACTTGACGCTTAGATCGAAGCCCGCGAGTTCGTCGCCCTGGCGCCGCGCCGTGGCAAGCGCGACGATGGCCTGATCGCTTCCGTTCCGCTGGGCGATCGCCGCCAGCGCTTCGGAATCGCCCGACTCCGCACGATTGGCGTCTATCGTCGTCAAATCGCCCGCGTCGCCGAGTGGGATGGACAAGCGCGCGGAGCTCCCATCTCCCGACCGGCGTCCCCATGCTTCGCGCCACGGGTTAGGGTCGTCCCACAGCATCGTTCCCGTGACATCTCTATAGAGCGGCAACACGACCGCCGGCTTAGCACTACCGCTGCTCTCGGGGACAGCCGGCTTGCCGCCTCCTTCGGCAGACGCAGTGTCGACGACGCGCACCAACCGCCGGAGTTTCGCGGGGCGGAAATGAAAAGTGTAGTTGGCAAGATATCGCACCGCCGACATGCGTTCGCTCGCCACCTCGAAACTCTCGACCATGTCGGTTATCGCTTTATCATCGAGCTTCGCCAACTTGGCGTTGTCTGATGTCCCCGCCAGCCGATCGACGACGAGCCCGAGCGCCCGCCGCTGTCCGTCGATGCGAGCAAGCTCGCGCGCCGCGCCAGCGCTATCAGCGGTGGCGTCGACTTTGACGGTCGCCGAATAGCTGTCGGGTTGATCCGCCGCGAGCGTAGCCCCGCTCTGCATCGCAACGGCCAGCAACAGCAGCGCACCCCCGGCGCAACGGCAGAGAGCCCGGGCTCCGGCGGGTGTGGACTCAAGCGGCAAGGCCATTGCAAACCGCCTCCGATCCGATACTTTCGCGGCTGACCCGCCGCGACCGAGCGGTCATACAGTAGTTTTCGCGAGGACACCATCGACCGCCAGGACAGGACCACCAGGGCGGCGCGAGCCCGGGACTGAGACCCACCTCGGAGCCATGGAGATGCCACGCCTCCGACTGGGTGTGCTGATTTCGGGCCGCGGATCGAACCTGCAGGCGTTGATCAACGCCTGCGCCGACCCGGCTTACCCGGCTGAGGTCGTATCGGTTATCAGCGACCGCGCCGAGGCTCCGGGACTGGCGATTGCAGCAGCGGCCGGCATCTTCGGCGTTGCAGTCCGGCACCGCGATCGGCCGGCGTTCGCTTCCGAAGCAAGTGTCCTGCTCCGCCGGCAGCGTGCCGACCTAGTCTGTCTTGCCGGGTTCATGCGCGTGCTGGATACGGCCTTTGTCGAGGCGTGGCGCGATAAGATGGTTAATATTCATCCTTCGCTGCTGCCGTCGTTTCCCGGTCTTCACCCGCACCGACAGGCGCTCGCGGCGGGTGTGCGGTTCAGCGGCTGTACCGTGCATTTCGTGCGCCCGGAGGTCGACGCAGGACCGATCATTGCGCAAGCGGTCGTGCCAACCGGGCCGGGTGACGACGAGGGGCGCTTGGCGGCGCGGATCCTGGCGGTCGAACATCGGCTCTACCCGCTCGTGATAAGATTGATTGCCGAGAGCCGCGTACGGGTCTCAAACGATGTCGTCGAGATCGACGGATGGCAGGCCCCGACAGCCGTAGTGCTGAACCCTGACGAACTAACTGGCGAGCCGTTGGCCACGACGCTTGGCTAGTCTATAGCTGGGGCGGTTGTTCAGTAGACGAGGCGGTTATGGCGGTGATCGATCCTGAATTCGAGCGACATCGACAGACGTGGATCGCGTTTACGCGGATGATTAAATATTCCTTGGCCCTTATCATAATTATCCTCGCTGGCATGGCAATATTCTTATTGTAGAGAGAGCATCATCATCGAGAACGGGCCAGTTGCGTTTTAGTATCCCTGCCGGGCTGCGGGGGCAGCAGGCGCGCCATCACAAGGACCGCGAACAGGGAGAACCATAAGGTCGCCATCCACCACTCCTGCCAGATCCCGTAAGTGGCAAGCGAGGCGATGAGCGCGATGGACAAGCTTGCGCCTGCCGCGGCAACGAATATTCGCGGCCAGGGAACGATGGCCAGGCCGTACCAGAGGAGCGCGACCAGCAGTGCAAAGAGCACGGCACCCGGCACCCCAAGCTCGAGCCAAACCTGCAGGGGCGCATTATGGGGATGCAGTGGCAGCCAAGTCTCGCCCGGCCTGATCGGGTCCTTACCGCCTGGGATGTTCCGCGCCGCGTCGAGCCCCCAACCGGCAAGAGGCCGCTCGGCGATCCGCTCGCCGACGAAAGACCAGATCATCAGACGGTGTCCGGCTGAAACCTTGATCCGATCGACGGTTTCGGTCAGGCCAGGAGATCGTTCGAGCCTGGCAAAGCTCAGCGGCGCTGTAATAATCAGGATCAAAGAGATCATCGCCGCAAGATGGGCGGCGCGCGTCTGCCCGAGGTAGAGCAAGAACGCTAATGCCAGACCGGCGGCGCCGGCAGCTTTCGCCGACGTATCGGAGAGCGCAAAGATCGCCGCCGCCGTTGCGGTCGCGATCACGAAGGCGAAGACCGCATGGCCGCGGTAGGCCACCACCGCGCTGGCGGGTGCAAGCAAGATCGCTAACGAGACTGACGCCTGGTTCATTCGCGTTGCCTGGTAAGCGCGCTCGGATACCAAAGCACCGAACGCGCCATGCGAGACGAGCTCGATCGCAACCAACGCGAGCCCGGCCGCAAGCCCCGCCAGCAACGAGAGAACCAGCCGGCGCGGAGCGACGATGCAGTCGACTGCCGCGACCAGCGCGAGCCCGGCCGCGAAGATCCCGGCAAGCCGGGCGGCGAGTGCAAAGCTGCGCCATGGATCCGCCGACCATAACGCCGAAACCATCGACCAACCGAGGAGGCAGCCGAGCAGCACCGTCGTACGGCCGAACAGCGGACGCGGCTCGAATTTTCGTGCCGAAAGCGCCAGACCCGCCGCACACAGCCCGGCGGCCGAAGCGAGCGCGGCGACGCCTCTCGGCACCAGCACGAGGACCGGGAAGAACAGCAGCGCCGCTATGTCAATACCCGCTTCGAGCCAGACGGCGAGCCGCCGCTTTGCCTGACCCGAGATCAACCCAAATCTGGCGCCCAGGCTAATGGATCCCACCTGACAGAAGAGTCCGAAAAGGAGTTTGCCAAGGTTCGGTTGTGCGCGATTGCCGGCGATGCGCAAAGGAATTTCGATCAGCGTTGCGCTGGCGGATCGGGCTCGCCTGCAGTCGATCATCCGGGATCGCAAGCGCCCGCAGAGCCGCCCCATTTGGACCGCGGCGGCGATGGCTCAGGCAGTGGAGATCGGCCCGTCCCTCGGTGTGGCGCATCTGGGTGGGGCAAGGGCTTTAGCCTCATCGGGTGCGCTCATTCCAGCTCCCCAACGACCCCAATGCCGCCGCCAAGCTCAAGCAGTGCGTCGACCTCGGAGCCTGCCCTCGGGCCGGCTATCGGCCTGTGAGAATCGCCGGGCTCAGTTCGGATAGACGATCGTGCGCAGCATGATGCGACGCTCCTCGGGGTGGTAGTCGCCGGCACCGCGGTGCATCGTCGCCCGCTCGTCCCAGATCAGGAGATCGCCGACTTGCCAGGCATGGTAATAGGTGAAGCGATCCTGGGTGGCGTGCTCGGCGAGTTCCTCGATCAGCTGCCACGCCTCCTCGCGTGCCATTCCCTCGAAGCCGTGCGTGTGCATCGGGTTGACGAAGAGGATCGGGCGTCCGGTCGCGGGATGGTTGATCACCGCGGGGCGCCTCTGCTCGGGATATTTTTTGTCGGTCCGGCGCATCTCCTCTTCGGGGTCGTAGAGCCGCGCGCCGGCCGGGCCGTCGGTGCGGCCGTGGAGGCCGACGAGCGCGGAAAGACGATCTTTCATTTCATGCGGCAGCGCGTCATAGGCGGCGCACATATCGGCGAACATCGTCCCGCCCTTGCTCGCCGGAACCTCCAGCGCGTGCAGCATGGCAAGCAGGGGCGGCACCTCCTCATAGGTGGAATCGGTATGCCAATCGGTAGCGCGCTTGACGCCGTACCAATCGATGTTGCCATCCGCGTCGACATTGCGCAGCCACGAAACCTCGGGATGCTTCTCGTGGCGGTAGCTGACCAGCGAATGGATGCGCGGCGTTCCAAACCGGCGCCCGAATGCGGCGATATCGCCTGCCTCGAGATGCTGGTTGCGAAACACCAACACCGGGTGCTCAGCGAAGGCTCGTTCGATCCAGGCGAAAGTGTCGTCGTCGAGTTTCGACAGATCGATGCCGAGCGCCTCGGTGCCGAGCGTTTCGCCCAGCGGGCGCAGTTCCGGTGTCGCCATGGATGATCCTCCGTCGTTGGCTTATTCGTCAGTTTACGCGGGGTAGGGCCATGCGTCTAATCGTGCATATCAGGAGTGTCGCCGGAGCAGCGCTATGACATCCAGGGACAACCTCTACAGGACCGCCGGGGTCGACGCGGCGGCGGCGCAATCTGGCCTGCACAAGATCGTCGAGCGGATCAAGGAGACATGGCCGGCGCCGGACGGGGTCGGCACCGTCAAACTTGATATCGGCTATTTCGCCAATGTGGTCGACATCGGCGGGATCGGCCTGGCGTTTTGCACCGATGGGGTTGGGTCGAAGACGATCATCGCGCAAATGATGAACCGTTACGACACCATCGGCATCGATTGCGTCGCGATGAACGTCAACGATGCGATCTGTGTCGGGGCGCGGCCAATCTCGATGGTCGATTACATCGCGGTCGAAACCGCCGATGCGGACATGCTGGGTGCTATCGCGGTCGGACTGGCGGCGGGCGCCAAGGCGGCTGGGATTTCGATTTGCGGCGGCGAGACCGCGGCACTCAAGGATGTTGTCCGCGGCTTCGACCTGGTCGGTACGGCAATCGGGATCGTGCCGCTCGACCGCATCATTACCGGCCGCGATGTTGCGCCGGGAGACGTGATCATCGGGCTCGAAAGCAGCGGCATCCACAGCAACGGGCTGACCCTCGCGCGCCATGTCTTCTTCGACCGCGCCCAGCTGCCGATCGACCACGTGCTGCCCGAGCTCGGGATACCTTTGGGCCAGGAATTGCTGCGTCCGACCCTTATCTATGTGCCGGAAATTGTAGAAATCATCAGAGATATACGCGGTGTAAGAGCCTTGATAAATATTACGGGAGACGGATTTATGAACCTCCAACGTGTCGATGCAGAAGTCGGGTTTCTAATTGATAACTTGCCAGAGGTACCGCCGATATTCCGGATAATTCAGCAATATGGGGAGGTCGCTAATGTGGAGATGTTCGAGGTCTACAATATGGGTGTTGGCTTCTGCGTTGTGGTTGCCGCGGCGGATGCGGCTTCTACGCTGTCGATCCTGCAACGGCACGGCCGCCGCGCAAGCGTGATCGGCCGGATCATCGAGGACGACAGCAAAGGGGTCTATCTGCCGCACCAGCGGCTCGAGGGGCACGGCAAAGAATTCCGTGCGCAGTGACAGGACGAGCCGAGTAGGGTGCTTGCCGCGATCGCTCGCCAGACGCTCGTTCAGGCTCTGTAGAAACGCCGGTCGGTATGGCGGTAGGCGCGAGCTTGTAGCAAATAACCGCCGGACGTTAGCCAAAGCCTGGCTGGGGCGGGAGGATTCGAACCTCCGTATGCCGGAATCAAAATCCGGTGCCTTACCACTTGGCTACGCCCCAAAAGACTTCGCAAATTATCTCGAACACTGGTTACCGGCAATAAGACCGCCTGCGGCACACCACCAGCGAGGCTCGGCGGCGGCGAGTGCGGCCCGCGCATCCTCGGCCGCGCGGCGGTCGAGGAAGAGCGCAAAGCAGGAGGCGCCGCTGCCGCTCATGCGTGTGAGTAGAGCGCCGGGGAGCCGGGCGAGCCGGGCGAGCACGCCATCGATCTCGGGAACGAGACCGATGGCGGCGTCGGTCAGATCGTTGCGGCGCGACATCAATGCTCGGGCGAGGCCGGAAGCGTCTCCCGGCATCGGCGCGAAGCGCCCAACCTCGCCGAAGGGCCCGGTGCGGGTGGCAAATACCGCGGCTGTCGGCAGCTCCCGGCGCGGATTGGCCAGCAGGATTCCGGCCTGAGGCAGATCGACGGCCGGCTCGATGCGCTCGCCGATGCCGCCGATCCAAGCAGGGCGACCGTAGAGACAGGCCGCGAGATCGGCACCGAGCTTGGCGCCAAGCCGATACATCGCCTCCTCGCCGACCGATACTTGCCAGAGCGCTGCAAGTGCCCGCAACGCCGCGGCGGCATCGCTCGATCCACCCCCGAGGCCGGCCGCGATGGGGAGGTTCTTTTCCAAACGCAAGGCGGCACCGTGGGTTGTACCGGTGGAGGCAGCAAGTTGGCGAGCGGCGCGCAGGACCAGATTAGTGTCGCCCGCCGCGGCAAGACCAGCGGCCTCGGGTCCGCAGATACTTAATGACAGGGTCGCGGCGCGCTCGGCGGTGAGGCGATCGCCGATGTCGGCGAAGACGATCAGGCTGTCGAGCAGGTGATAGCCGTCTGCCCGCCTTCCGATCAGGTGCAGATAAAGGTTGACTTTTGCGGGAGCAAAGGCCGCAGGCACCGTCCGGGCTCAGCCGCCGCCGGACTGCGCAGGAGGAATCAGTCCCCGGTCGAGTTTGGCCTCGATCGGCTTGATCTCGTCGACCTCCGGTCCGAACTGCAAAGCCCGGCGCCATTGAAAACGAGCTTCGGTCGCGCGCCCGCTCCGCCAGTAGGCGTCGCCCAAATGGTCGTTGATCGTCGGGTCCTGGGGCACCAGTTCGATCGCCTTCTCGAGATATTGCACGGCACTTGAATAATCGCCGAGGCGGTAATGGGCCCAGCCCAGGCTGTCGACGATATAACCGTCCTCGGGCCGGAGCTCGACGGCTTTTTCGATCATCTTGAGGCCGCGGTCCAAATTTTCGCCTCGATCGATCCAGGAATAGCCGAGATAGTTTAGAACCAGCGGCTGATCCGGCTTGAGTTCGAGCGCGTGCAAAAGGTCGGCTTCGGATGGCTTCCACTGACCCGAGCGTTCGAGCGCGATGCCCCGGCTGTACAACAGCGACCAGCGCTCCGGTACGCCGGCAGCCGATAGGCGGCGCATCGCCTCGTTATACGCCTCGACCGCCTCGCTAAAGCGCTTCTTGGCGCGCAGCAGATCACCGAGCTGCATATCTGCGCTGGCCCGCCTCGGCGCCTCTTTCGACATCTCCTTGAGTTGGGCAATCGCCTCGTCGGTACGATTGAGCATCTCGAGATCGGCCGCGATACGCAGCTGTGCTGACCACGAATAGGGCGAGGACGGCGGCATTTCGCCGAGAATGGCGAGGCTGGCTTCCGGCTTGTTCTGGGCGCTGAGGACATCGGCGAGCAACAGCTGAGCCAATGGCATTTGCGGTCGCAGCTCAAGGGCAGCCCGCGAATACAGCAAGGCCAGATCGATCGTCTCAGCTTGGTTGACGACGCTCGCCAGATCGAACAGGGCTTCGGCGAGGCCATCTCCGGGAGTGCGGATCAGCCGTGCCGGCGGCTCCGACGGCCTTCGTGCCAGCGCCGACTCGCCGAGCTCGCTGCCGGGGTTCTCCTGGGTGAAGCGCTCGTAGAGTGCAGCAGCCTTGTCGGCGCGGCCGTGGCGTTCGTAGAAATTAGCGATCGCATCGGTCAGCCGCCAGTTGAGGTGCCCACTGGCATCGAGGGTCTTTTTGAAGTTGTCTTCCGCTATATCCGGGTCTCCGGCGAAGTCGTAAAGGAGACCGAGCTGATAAAATTCGAGAGGCGCAAAGCCGTTGAACTTATCGAGCTGGCGCAGTGCGGCATCGGCGCCGGAAAAATCGCCCATCCCCATGCGGGTCCAACCACGCGCCAATGGGCTGAGGAAGCGATGCAGGCCATCAGTCGGCAAGGTTTCGGCTCGCGCCCGCGCACCAGGGTAGTCGCCCGCCTTGAGGCGATCGATCAACAGGACGAGTTGGGCGACTGCATCCGTGGGATCGAGCCGAAGCTCCTTCTCGGCGAGCACACGCGCCCGGTCGAAGCGGCCCTCGCTCGCCTCCATCAGAAATGTACGGGCGATCAGCTCCGGCGATTCGGGATCGGATTCGAGCGCATCCTCGAACCACGCGGTCGCTGCAGAATAGTCACGTCTCTCCTGGGCGTGGCGACCGGCTAGATAGGCACCGAACGGCGATTGGGTATCGGCCGCCGCCGCACTCCCGATCGCCAACAAACCGGCGAGTAAAAGGCCCGCTCCGGAACGGCTGCGCAAAATGTCGGTCACCGAATGTTCCATCTATCCAGCCGATCACATGTTTGGGTAATTGGGGCCACCGCTCCCCTCCGGCACAACCCAATCGATGTTCTGTTCCGGGTCCTTGATGTCGCACGTCTTGCAGTGAACGCAATTTTGCGCATTGATCTGCAAGTAGGGGTCTCCTGTCTCGGCTTGCTGCACGATCTCATAGACCCCGGCGGGACAATAACGCTGTTCCGGCGAATCGTAGAGCCGATAGTTGACCGCGATCGCTTTCGACGGGTCGCGCAGGCGCAGATGCGACGGCTGATCTTCCTCATGATTGGTGTTCGAAATGAAGACCGAGGAGAGCCGATCGAAGCTGATCTTGCCGTCAGGCCGGGGATATTGGATGCGCGAAGCAGCATTCGCCGGCATAAGCTGCAGGTGGTCGGGGTGGTGGTGCAGGGTCCACGGGGCGGCGCCGCGCAAGACGTAGGTGTCGAGTGCCGAGTAGGCGAGACCGCCCCATAGGCCCCAACGAAAGCTCGGTCGAATGTTGCGGACCCGGCGCAGCTCCTCCCACACCCAGCTTTCTTCGAGGGCGCGTCTGACCTCGACTCCGGGTTCCCCGGCGAGCCGGCGAAAGACGGTTTCGGCCGCGACCATCCCTGATTTCATCGCGGTGTGATTGCCTTTGATTTTGGGAACATTGACAAAGCCCGCGGCGCAGCCGATCAGCGCGCCGCCTGGGAAGTCGAGCCGTGGGATCGATTGAAAGCCGCCCTCGTTGAGCGCCCGCGCGCCGTAGGCGATGCGCCGGCCGTCCTCGAAGAACGGGCGGATCGCCGGATGCGTCTTGAAGCGTTGAAATTCCTCGAACGGGTTGAGGAACGGGTTCCGGTAGTCGAGCCCGATCACAAATCCGACCGCCACCTGCCGATCCTCGAGATGGTAGAGGAACGAGCCGCCATAAGTTGCGGTGTCGAGCGGCCAACCGACGGTGTGCAACACGAGGCCCGGTTGGTGCCGGGCAGGGGCTGCCTCCCACAATTCCTTGATGCCGATTGCGTAGGTTTGCGGATCGACGCCGTCCCGCAGACGGAACCGCTCGACCAAGGTCTTGGTCAACGAACCGCGGCAGCCTTCGGCGAACAGCGTCTCCTTGGCGCGGAGATCGACGCCGCGCTGGAAGCGCTCGGTCGGTTGGCCGTCTTTGCCGATGCCCACATCGCCGGTGGCCACGCCTTGCACGCGTCCGGCGGCGTCGTACAGCACCTCGGCCGCGGCAAAGCCCGGATAGATCTCGACCCCGAGCGCCTCGGCCTGCTGCGCCAGCCACCGGCAGAGATTGCCGAGGCTGATGATGTAATTGCCGTGATTGCGCATCTGCGGCGGCGTCGGCAGGTGCCAGGCCCGGCGCGCGGTCAACAACAGAAAGCGGTCCTCGATCGCCGGAGTGAGGAGCGGTGCGTCCCGCTCGCGCCAGTCCGGGATCAGCTCGTCGAGCGCGCGCGGCTCGAACACCGCACCCGACAGGATATGGGCGCCGACCTCCGAGCCCTTTTCGACGACGCAGACAGCGACCTCGCGCTCGGCCGCGGCGGCGAGCTGCTTCAGGCGGATCGCCGCGGCCAGACCGGATGGCCCGGCGCCGACGATTACGACGTCGTATTCCATCCGCTCGCGTTCGATCCGCTCCTCGCTCACGGCCCATTCCTCGAATCCCGGGAACGACTATATCGGATCGCGGCAAAAACGGGAGTGCGCCGCTCCGCCTTGATGATAGCATCGCCACGATGCCGTCTCCCGCCACACTCTTGAACTCCAGCGAGCGCGAAGCGGCGACCGCGCTGCTGCGCTGGTATGTCGAGATGGGGGCCGATGAGGCGATCGGCGTCGAGCCGGCGAATCGATTTGCACCGCCGACGGCTGTCCCCGAGGCGATTTCCTCGCCGATCGCGCCTCCGCCGCGCCCAGCTGCGGCCCGCGCGGTCCCGGCAGCGCCGCCGAAGGCCTTGGCCGAGTCGCCGGCGGAGGCGGCGCAATCGGCCCGCCGGCTTGCGGCGAGCGCGGAGACGGCGGCGGCGCTTGCTGCGTTGGTCGCAGATTTCGACGGCTGCGGGCTAAAGCGTACCGCGACCAACACGGTGTTTGCCGACGGCAACCCGTCCGCACCCGTCATGATCATCGGCGAGGCCCCCGGAGCCGACGAGGACCGGATCGGACGCCCCTTTGTCGGCCGCGCCGGCCAGCTCCTCGATCGCATGCTGGCGGCGATCGGCTTGGACCGGCAAAGCGTGTTGATCACCAATGTCATCTACTGGCGGCCGCCGGGCAATCGCACGCCGACCACGGCCGAGATCGCCTCTTGCTTGCCTTTTGTGCTGCGCCATGTCGCGCTGGTGAACCCTAAGATCCTGGTGCTGTGCGGCGGCACCGCAGCCGGCGCACTGCTGCCGCAAGGCCAGGGCATCACCCGGCTGCGCGGGCGTTGGTTCGAGCTCGCGGTACCAGGGCTCGACCAGCCCGTGCGGACGCTGCCGATGTTCCACCCGTCATTTCTGCTGCGCTCACCCGAGCGCAAGCGCGAGGCCTGGCGCGACTTGTTGGCGTTGCGTGCCCGGCTCGACGAATTGCTGCAGGGCGACAAAAAATGACAGACCGTGATCTCCACGACCGGGCGAAGGCGCTGCTCGATGCCTGGTTCGGGCCGCCGGACGATCCCGAGCGTGAGAAGCACCGCGAGATCTGGTTCAAGAGCACCGGGGATTTCGATGCGGCGTTGCGCCGAGATTTCCTCGCCGATTACGAGGCGGCCGCCGCCGGGGCTCTGGCCTCGTGGGAAGCGTCGCCGGAAGGGGCCCTTGCTCTGGTGCTGCTGCTCGATCAGATCCCGCGCAACATCTTTCGCGATACACCGCGTGCCTACGCGACCGACCCTGCAGCATGCCAGACCGCCGATCGCGCGATCGCCTGCGGCTTCGACCAAATGGTTCCGCCGGTGTGGCGTCGGTTCTTCTATATGCCGTTTCATCATAGCGAGAACCTCGACGACCAGCGACGCTCGCAGGCATTGTTCGACGCCCAGCCGCGGGATCCCGATCGCCGCGGCTCCTTGCGTCGCTACGGGCGACCGTATCTCGAGATCATCGAGCGTTTCGGCAGGTTTCCGCATCGGAACGCGATCCTTGGCCGGGAATCGACCGCGGCCGAGCTTGCCTTTCTCGCCGAGCGGGAAAAGCGCGCTGAGCATGTCAAGAGAAGGGAGGAGTTTGAAATGACCGATCAATCGCACGTGTATGCCGGTGTCGGATGGTGGCGCGGCGGGACGCGGGGCGGCATCTTCCGCCTCGACCTCGGCGACGGCGAGGTCCGGCACCTGACCCGCGGATTGCCGGACGAGACGCATGTGCAGGCCGTCGCGGTTCACCCCCAAAATTCCGAGATCGTCTATATCGGGACCCAGGACGGCCCCTATCGCAGCACCGACCGTGGGGAGCATTGGGAACGGCTCGGCTTTCCCGATCGCGGGATGCAGGTCTGGTCGATCCTCATCGACCCGAAGAACCAGCGGACCCTCTACGCCGGGACTTCACCCGTCGCGGTCTACCGCAGCGCGGATGGCGGCGACAATTGGCGCCGGCTCTCCGAGCCTCAGCTTCCCGAGCGAGTCAGAATGCCGTTCTCCTGCCGGGTCATGCGGCTCGCCAAGAACCCCGACCGCGCGGCCGAGATCTATGCCGTGCTCGAGGTCAACGGCGTCATGCGCAGCCTCGATGACGGCGACAGCTGGGAGGACTGCAGCGAAGATCTGATCCGTCTCGCCGGGCCCTCCGCCACGCCGAGGGACCGCGAGGGCATGCTCGACGGCCATGCGCTTTGCGCGAGTTCGGGCGGACCGGGCACCGTCTTTGTCGCGGTGCGCAACGGTCTCTTTCGCAGCGCCGACCGCGGGGAGAGCTGGGAGGACATGGAGATCGGCCGTTTCTCGCCGTTGCGCTACGGCCGCGACATCCGGGTAGCGCCGCACGATTCGCGCGTCTTGTATGCCTGCCTCAGCCCCGCGGCGCAGAGCACCGACGGGGCATTGTATAAGAGCGAGGACTCGGGGCTCAGCTGGCAGCGCTTCGACCACGGCATCAAGGCCGAAGCCACGATGATGGGGGTGGCGCTGCACCCCCTCGACCCCGAGCAGGTTTACGGCATCACGCGGTGCGGTCAGGTCTTCGGCACGGCAGATGGCGGCCGCAGCTGGCGGGAGTATCGGTTGCCGCCGGGCTGCGACGACACCTATGCGATCGCCTGTGGCTGAGAGGTTCGACCCGAGGAATTCGCCTATGGCCGATCTCGAGATCAGGATCACTGCGGTCGAGCCCTTCGCCGAGGGACAGCCGTTCGGCGAGGCCGGTCCCTATCAGCGCGTCAAAGGCGTCGCCAAGGGCGAACTCGATCCGGCGGCGCCGCGAAACCAGGTCATCGTCGACCTCGACAAGGCGCCGCGGAATGCACGGGGCCTGGTCGAATACGAGACCGATTTCTTCATGCTGCGACCGGACGACCCGCGCCGAACCGATGGCGTGCTGGTCTACGACGTGACCAATCGCGGCCGAAAGCGGCTTCTTGCCATGCTCGACGATGCCTCAGAGGATTCGCCTGGCGCCGCCAACGATCCGCGGTACGCCGAGGACGCCGGGATCGGTTTTTCGCTCGGACGCGGCTATAGCATCCTCTGGTCCGGCTGGGATCCGGGCGCGCCAAGCGTCAACAATGGTTTGACCGCGCGTTTCCCGACGGCGATGGAAAATAGCCGGCCGAATAGCGGCCGCATTCGCCACGAGTTCCACATCGGCACCCGCGCGGCGGGCAAAGGCGACATCGTGCGGCTAAGCTACCCGGCTGTCTCGACCGACAACCGGCAGGCGCGACTAACCGTGCGCGACCGCGAAAGTGATACCCGCACCGAGATCCCGGCCGAGGCTTGGGAGTTCGCCGACCCGCTGTCGATCCGGCTCCTGCCCCGAGGAAGCCTGTTCGCGCCGTTCAAGATCTACGAGGTCTGGTACGAGGCGAGCGGGTCCAAGGTGCTCGGCATCGGCTTTGCCTCGGTGCGCGATCTCGTCTCGTGCCTTCGCTATCAGCGCGACGACATGGGCATTCGTCACGCGCTTGCCTTCGGCGTCTCGCAGAGCGGGCGATTTCTGCGCCATTTCCTCGAGCTCGGCATGAATGATGACGGGCATGGGCGGCGCGTCTTCGACGGTGTCATGAGCCATGTCGCGGGTGCGGGCAAGGTGTTCGCCAATCACCGCTTCGGCATGCCGGGGCGCACGGCCACCCAGCACGAGGACCGCCTCTACCCGGAGAACTGGTTCCCGTTCGGCAACGCGGTCACGACTGACCCGTTCTCGCGGAAGACCGGAGCGATTCTCGCGGGCTGCCCGACCGATCCGCTGGTCATCGAGACCAACAGCTCGACCGAGTATTGGCAGAAGGGCGCCTCGCTTATTCACACCGAACCGACCGGCGGCAAAGATGCCGGTATGCCGCCCGATGTCCGGGTTTACCTGATCGCCGGTACCCAGCATGGTGGCCGCCCCGGCGTCGATCCGAGCTCCGGGCCGTGCGTCAACCCGCGCAACCCGCACAGCGCCACCCCGGCGTTGCGGGCCTTGTTCTTGGCGCTCGAAGAGTGGGTCACGAAGGGCACGGTGCCGCCGCCGAGCCGCGTCCCGAGGGTCGCCGACGGCACCGCCGTCCCGGCCGACAGGGTTAAGATGCCTACGGTGCCGGGCTTCGCCGTACCACCTGGCGCCAACCGGATCACCCAGCCGGTCGATTGGGTCGACCCGCCGGCGCGGAACGACTACATCTACGGCGTCCTTGTCTGCGCCGTCGACGCCGACGGCAACGAGGTCGCCGGCCTGCGGCTGCCGCCGATTGCTGTCCCGCTCGGCACCTATACCGGGTGGAACATCTACCGGGCACAGCCGGACGAGCTTGCCGACCGCGACGGCTCGTTCATCGCCTTCGCCCGGACCAAAAAGGAGCGCGAAGCAGCCGGCGACCCGCGCTCCTCGCTCGAGGAGCGCTACAGCAGCCGCGCGGCCTATACCGCCCGGATCGAGGCGGCCGCCGCAGCGTTGGTGGCGGAACGCCTTCTGCTGCCTGATGACGCGGCGGCCTATGTCAAGGCGGCGGCAGAATCAGATCGGTTCTGACCGGTTACGGTTCGGTTCGCTAGGCGCTCTCCCGAAGGAGCGTCGTCCGGCCGGCTGCGGTTTGTGCTAAATATGCGGTCGACAGCATCGGGGAAACCGAAAAGCACGGGGTGGAGGGGAGGATGCGTTTCTACGGTTTCACGGGAAGCGTAGCGGCGGTGGTGCTGGTCGGTGTGCTGGGCTCCGCATTAAACCCGGCGGTTGGTCAAACCCTGATCGTCGGCAACGACGAGAAGCAGGGCTGGGATGAAAATGCCAAGCAAATCTACAGAGAGCCGGGTCACGATACCCTGTCCATCGTCGACATCTCCAAGCCCGAAGCGCCTCAGGTCGTGGCGAGCATTCCCCTGACCAACTCGGTCGTCGGCCCGCCAGTCAACCTGGCAATCCATCCCTCAGGGGAGATCGCCCTCGTCGCCAACGCTCTGGCACCGGTGATCCAGGGCTGGGCGCATCGGTTGGAGCCCGACAACAAGGTGTCCCTCGTCGATCTCAAGGCAAGCCCGCCCACGATCATCGGCACAATCACTGTCGGCAAGCAGCCGTCCGGCCTGGCGATCAGCCCCAAGGGCGACTTGGCGCTCGTGGCCAACCGCGCCGACGGCACGATCTCGGTGCTGTCGATCCGCGGCAACGATGTTCTGGTAGTCGATACTGTCATGGTCGGCGCCGGGACGGACGTGGTCTCGGCCGTCGCCATCACCCCCGACGGCAAGCGCGCGCTCGCCGTCAAATCGGCCGCCAACAAGGTCGCCCTGCTGTCGATCGACGGACAGAAGGTCACTTATGACAAGACCGACCTTCCGGCCGGGATCTTCCCCTACAACATCGCGATAACCCCGGACGGCAAGCTCGCTCTGACTGCCGACAACGGGGCCGGCGGCGGGTCGGACGGCAATGTCGACACCGTCAGCGTGATCGACCTCGAGGCCGGCCCACCGCGGGTCATCGACCGGGTGACGATCGGCGACGCACCCGAAGGGCTCGCCATCAGCCCGAAGGGGGATCTGGCGGTGGCGATCGAATTACGCGGCTCGAACCTGCCCAAAACGTCGCCGATCTATCATGCCGGCGGTGCGGTCACCGCCCTCAAGATCGACGGCAAGAAGGTCACCAAGGTGGGCGAAGTCATTGTCGGCGCACTGCCCGAGGGTGTCGCGTTCAGCCCGGACGGCGGCTATCTCTATGTCGGCAATTTCATCGACGGGGACATCTCGGTACTGAAGGTGGACGGGACTACGCTGACCGATACCGGGCAGCGCCTCAAATTGCCCGGCCATCCGGCCTCGCTGCGGGCCGGCCCGCAATAAGGGCGTTCGACCAAGACCCGACCCACTCTCGATCAGGCTGACTTCGCGGCAGCGCGTTTCCGACCCCATATCATGGCAAAGGGTGTTCGATTGTCCGCGCAAGACAGCCTCGCATGACGACGGAAACGGAGCCGATCGAGCGGCGATTGCGGCCGCGCATCGTCGAGACCGAGGCGACCGGCCGGCTCGACCTCCGCTTGCCGGTGGTCCCGGAACCGGACCTTGCGCCAGGACCGCCTCGTCGCGGTCCGTCCCCCTTCGGCGTGGCGCTGGCCGGTATGGGCGTTCTCGTCGTCGGGGTTGCCGGGATCGATCTCGCCCAGTTCGTCGATGGTGCCTTCGCCCACGGTACGGGGATCGGCGTGCTGGCGGCGGTCGCCGTCGCGGCCAGTGTCGGCGGCGCCGGCTATTGGTTGATCGCAGAGCTGCGCGGCCTCCTGCGCCTGCGTTCGACCGAACGCCTCAAGTGCCTGATCCCGTCGGCTCTCGCGAGCGAACTAAAGCACGAGATCGACCTCGCGGCATCCATTCTCGCGCGCGATCCGCTGCTGCGAGAACCGGTCGCGAGCTTTCGCTCCGTCCTCGAACCGCATCACAGCGGAAGAGACGCGCTCGACCTGTTCTCCCGCTTTGTCCTCGCCCCGGCCGATCGGTTGGCCGAGACGGCGATCCGGCGTGCGGCGGCACAGGCGTTCGCCATCAACGCGATCAGTCCGACCGTGCTGCTGGATACGTTTCTCTTTGCTGCCCGGGCGATGCGTCTCATTCGCGAGATCGCCGAGATCTACGGCCAGCGCCCCGGCTTGGCCGGCACCGTCCATCTGTTGCGTCGGATCGTCGGCGGAGCCGGGCTGGTCGGCGCGATTGATATCGTCGGTGGCGTGATCGCCCAGCAGCTCGGTGGCGCGATCCTCGAACGGCTCAGCGCAAGCGCCGCGGAAAGCGCCTACGCGGCGCAGAAGATGGCGCGGCTCGGCCTCATCGCAATGGCGTTGTGCCGGCCGGTCGAGTTGCGGCCCGAGGAGGCCCCCTCCCTGTCCGGGCTCGTCTCAAGGCTGTTGAAGCCTCGCGCAGCCGGCTGATCGGCGGCGCGAGCCGACATTCAGCGCGGCCGCCCGGCACTGCCTCTGGCACGGTCCGAGCCCGCACCGGGCCATGCTTGCGATCTTGCGCTTAAGCAGCCCGGAGAAAGTCCCGCATCGATGTGATCCCTCGGACCCCTCTATTGGGAACCCTGAAATCCGTCTGGCTGTTGGCAAATGCGAGAACCGGCTTTGGAGGCGGAAATGAATACCGCACCAATCCAAGGAAACAGGAAACAATGGTTGGCAAGGTCAAGGAGAAATCGGTCGGATAACCGATGAGAGGGGCAAGAATGGCAAATCCAATAATTCGCGAGGCGGTGGCCGTTTTCGATGATCCAGAAAGGCTAGAGAGTGCCGTGTCGGAACTGCAAAGCAATGGGATCGACCGCTCCGAGCTAAGCTTACTCGCGCACGCCTCGCCCCCCAAGCTCCCGCTGGGCAGTCTCCGGGAGGCCGCCGATGATCCCGCCACACCGCGCGAGCCCATCGTCAGCGATACCGACCTGAGGCAAGAGCGGGTGCTCGGCACCGGCCTCGCGGCGACCATCGCCGCCTTCGCTGCGGCCGGGTTCACCGTCATCACCGGCGGCGTGGCCGCTGCAATCGCGGCGGCAGCGGTGGCAGCGGGCGGTGTCGGAACGGCCAGCACATTGTTAGGGCGCAAACTGGCCGACGATCAGGCGTCGTTCCTCGACGCGCAACTTGCCCGCGGCGGCGTGCTTCTCTCGGTGCGCACGCGCAACGCGACCACCGAGGCAAATGTGATCGAGGTGCTGCGTCGCTATTCGGCGCACGTGTACCTCCACGATGTGCCGGCTGAGGGTGCCACGCTCGGTTAGACGCTAGGAGATTTTGAAATGGCCCGAACCAAGCCCACCCGTTTACAGACCGAGCCAGCAGCTAGAACCGGCACCGGCGGCGAGCTGCATCAGCGGCCCGAGGTGGGTGCTGCGGCACTGACGACAAATCAGGGCGTCGTCATCGCCGACAATCAGAATTCGCTCACGGCCAATCCTCGCGGACCGAGTTTGCTGGAAGACTTCATCCTGCGGGAAAAGATCACTCATTTCGACCATGAGCGCATTCCCGAGCGGATCGTCCATGCGCGCGGTTCGGGCGCCCATGGGTTCTTCGAACTCACCCAATCGCTGAGCCGATACACCCAGGCCGACTTCCTGCAGCGCGTCGGCGAAAAGACCCCGGTCTTTGTGCGCTTCTCGACCGTGGCCGGCGGTGCCGGCTCGGGCGATTTGCCGCGCGACGTACGTGGTTTCGCCACCAAATTCTACACCCGGCACGGCAACTTCGACCTGGTCGGCAACAATATCCCGGTCTTCTTCATCCAGGACGCGATGAAATTCCCCGACCTCATCCATTCGGTCAAGATGGAGCCCGACCGCGGCTATCCTCAGGCGGCCTCGGCGCACGACACGTTCTGGGATTTCGTGTCGCTGATGCCGGAAAGCATGCACATGATCATGTGGGCGATGTCGGACCGTGCGATACCGCGCTCTCTGCGCATGATCGAAGGCTTTGGCGTCAACACTTTTCGTCTGGTGGACGCCGACGGCAGGCCGACCTTTGTCAAGTTTCACTGGCGGCCCAAGCTCGGCATGCAGTCGGTGATCTGGGACGAGGCGGTCAAGATCAACGGCGCCGACCCCGACTTTCACCGTCGCGATCTGTTCGAGGCGATCGCAGCCGGCGACTTCCCGGAATGGGAATTCGGGGTCCAGCTGTTCGACGAACAACAGGCCTCGGGTTTCGACTTCGACGTGCTCGACGCCACCAAGCTCGTCCCCGAAGAGCTCGTGCCGCTGCAGATCGTCGGTCGGATGGTGCTCGACCGCAACCCCGACAATTTCTTTGCCGAGACCGAGCAGATCGCGTTTTGCCCGGCGAATGTCGTGCCCGGCATCGACTTCAGCAACGACCCGCTGCTGCAGGGGCGGCTGTTTTCCTATCTCGACACCCAGCTGATCCGGCTCGGCGGGCCGAATTTCAACGAGATCCCGGTCAACCAGCCGAAATGCCCGTGGGCCAATCTGCAGCGCGATGGGCATATGCGGATGCGGGTGGCGAAAGGACGGGTCGCCTACGAGCCTAACATGCTAGCACCCGAGGCGCCGCGCGCCGACCCGGCCCGCGGTTTCGCCGGGCTGACGCGGGCGGAGAGCGGCGACACATTGCGCATCCGGCCCGAATCCTTTGCCGACCACTACACCCAGGCGCGGATGTTCTTTCTGAGCCAGACCGAGCCGGAGAAGAACCACATCGTCGCGGCGCTGGTCTTCGAGTTGAGCAAGGTCGAGACCCCGGCGGTGCGCGAGCGCGTCGTCTCGCATCTGGTGCATGTCGATCAAGGCATGGCCGAGCGGGTCGCCGCCGGGTTGCGGCTCGAGGGGGCGATCGAGCCAGCGGCGACCAAAGTGCCGGCGCAGCGCCACATCAAGCCGTCGCCTGCGCTCAGCATAATCGGCAAAGCGCCGCACACCTTGAGAGGCCGCGTCATCGGTTGCCTTGTCAGCGACGGCGTCGACCGCGCGCTGATCGACGCCCTGCGTGCCACGGCAAAAAAGGAAGGCGCCAAGCTCAAGATCGTCGCGCCATATGTCGGCGGGGCCAAGACCGCCGATGGAACGATGCTCGAAGCCGACCGGCAGCTCGCCGGCGGACCTTCGATCTTTTTTGACGCGGTGGCGGTGATCGTGTCGGAGAAAGGGGCGCGGGACCTCGAACGCGAAGCCGCAGCACTCGACTTCGTCTCGGATGCGTTCAATCACCTCAAGGTGATCGGCTACGTCCCTGCCGCCGAACCGCTGCTCCGCCGGGTCGGAATTACCGCCGAGCTGGCAGATGCCGGTGTCGTGTCCCTCGCCGACGCCTCCGCCGTCGCGGTCTTCATCGCCGCCGCCAAGCAGACGCGCATCTGGGACCGCGAGCCGAAAGTCCGCAACCTTCCGTAATCCTCATCGCGGCGATCGGGGCACGGGGCAGCGGGCCTGCACATTTCAAGTGTCGGCTCGGTGCCCCGGCGGAGCTTCGGTGGCCGGGGTTGGCCCGACCCGTCGCATTCGCTACAAGCTCGCGCAATGCTCGCCGCTTTGTGTCGCGCCTTCCACGCTCTGACCATGCCGCCGATGCGTCGGGTGGTCGCGCTGAGCCTCGGGTTGGCGATACTGACGTTCACGGCGTTGTGGGTTGTCGTAGCCGGCGTGCTCTACAACGCGGTCTTCTTCGAATGGCGACTGCTCAACTGGCTCATCGACCTGATGGGCGGGCTAGCGGTACTGGTGTTGAGCTGGCTGCTTTTCCCGGCTGTCGTGACGGCGATCATGAGCTTCTTCCTCGAGCGAATCGCCGCGACAATCGAGACCCTCGATTACCCTGGACGCGGCCCGCCGCGCCGGCAGCGAATCGGCGAGACCATTGCGGCTACATTGCGCCTAATGGGGTTGACTCTCTTGCTAAATCTGTTGGCGCTTCCCGTATATCTTCTCGTGCCCGGGATAAATCTGGTTCTCTTCCTTTCCCTCAACGGATATCTTTTGGGCCGGGAGTATTTCGAGATGGTCGCGCTCAGACGACTCGATGCCGCGGCGACCCGAGCGGTGCGCAACCGTTTTGGTCTCCGCGTATTCCTCGGGGGGGTCATGATCGCAGCACTATTCAGCCTGCCGGTCGTCAATCTCGTCGCGCCGCTGATTGCGACCGTCTTCATGGTGCATGTCTTCGAAGCGTTGCCGCGCGGCGAGTCGCATCCTCCTGGGCCGCATCCACTGACCCGGTCTGTGGTGTAATTCTCCCTTCCGCAATAACGATCGGGTGTTTCATCCATGTTTAGCCGCAAGCGAACCGAGGCAGAGGACCGAAAGATGGCTGATGCGTCTGACGATTTGGGCATCCCGATGAAACCGGCTCGGCCACCGATGCCGGCACCGGGCGCCCCTGTCAAGCCCCCGGCGATGCCGCCACGCGCGCCGGATCTGCAGCGAGCCGGCGATGCGATTCGCCCCCCGGAGCCGCTGCGCCGACCCGGCGACCCGGTCACTCCGCCGAGACGGAACGAGGCCGAGGTTCGCAAGCTGACCGTTGGCCGCGAGATCACTCTCTCGGGCGAGATCACCTCCTGCGACATGCTGATCATCGAGGGCAGCGTCGAGGCCAATCTGAACAATTGTCGCGATGTCGAAATCGCCGAGAGCGGCCTGTTCAAAGGCTCTGCGGCGATTGACGATGCCGAGATCCGCGGTCGCTTCGAAGGCAATCTGGTCGTGCGCAAGCGGCTCCTGATCAAAGCCAGCGGACGCGTCTCGGGGACGATTCGCTATGGCCAGATCGAGATCGAATGCGGCGGCCAGATTTCAGGCGATGTTCAGGCCCAGCCGTCGACGGAACCCGAGGTAATGACGACGGATGTGGCGGCGGCCCGCGCAGCGGGCTGACCGATCGCTCCCCACGCCAGCTGAGGCGCGCGCCGGCGGTGCTCCGCAAGACAGGTTGCTCCGGGCCTCGGCCGACCTGTTCCGGCTGGCCGGGAAAATGTCCCGGCTTGAGTGCATGACTCGGGCTCTGACCCTTCGCGCGATCCGGCGACGCCCACGCGTCTCGTATGTTTTGGGTATCAAAAGTCCGTTCGGTGCTTGATTATTGCACAATAATACGATATTGTGCAATACGAATTCCGCGCCGGGGCGGGGCGCTCTCCACTCGTGTGGGCTTTTGGCTAATTTGGCGGTGTGACATGGTGCGCACGGTTGCCGGTGGCTGGCGGTTCGGACCAAATTGCACAGCGATGGAGAACTGCGGGTTGGGCTCGCGCCTGAAATCCGCCTGCATTATCAGGTGGTGAGATGACAGTCCCCCCGTAACACGCGAAACAAGCACGGAGGGAAGAGAGCGCGATGCCCTGCCTATGCCTCGGCGTGATGCGCAGGCCTGAGCAGGCCATTCAACCTATAGGCGTAATTCCACTCCAGACTCGCTGCACTTGGCGCCTGGCGGCTCGCTTAACACTACTGGGCGTGTCTGCTCTATGAGTCCGCAGATTACGACGGACGTGACGACCGCCTGCGCGGCGAGGTGGCGCGAGATTTTGGCACGGCACCGGGCTGGCGGCGGGGGCCACGGTTGGCCGGCAGGTCGGCCAAGGCCATCGGCTCGCCGATGGCGGCTCGTGCGGCTATCACCTCGGCCGGCCCGGTCTTGGCGCCATAGCGGCAGAGGTCGGCGACAACGCAATCCGGACAATCGGGCTTGCGGGCGGTGCAGACATATCGCCCGTGCAGGATCAGCCAGTGATGGGCATAGCGCTTGTATTGGGCGGGGGTGCACGCCTCGAGCGCGACCTCGACCGCGAGCGGCGTCTTACCCGGCGCGAGCCCGGAGCGGTTGGCGACCCGGAAAATATGGGTGTCGACCGCGATTGTCGGCTCGCCGAAGGCCACGTTCAGCACCACGTTCGCGGTCTTGCGTCCAACGCCCGGTAGCGTCTCCAAGGCCGCCCGGTCACGCGGAACTTCGCCGCCATACTGCTCGACCAGGATGCGGCTCAGCGCTATCAGGTTCCTCGCCTTGGTGCGGAAGAGGCCGATCGTGCGGATCAGCTCGACTACCCTATCCTCGCCGAGCGCCAACATCTGCTCGGGCGTGTCGGCGAGCGCGAAGAGCGCCGGGGTCGCCTTGTTGACGCCGGTGTCCGTCGCCTGCGCTGACAGGACGACCGCAACCAGCAAGGTGAACGGGTTGATGAATTCGAGCTCGGTCTGCGGGATCGGCCGTGTTTCGGCCAGTCGCCGATAAAACTCTCCGACCTCGCGTTTCGAGAAGGCGCGCATCGGATTCGAGTGTAGAGGGCAGCGCGCTTCCAGGCAAACCTGGTGTCCTCTCAAGCAGATGATCCAGGGGCCGTCATGTTTGGGCAGGGCCTCGGCTGATTACGAGTTGCTCCAGCGTAAAAATTGCCACATTGGCAAACTAGACAGAGGTTGATCGTGGTCTCTGGTTGGGGCGTCACCAACGCAAGGGAGGCCCGTATGGTCGATGCAGTGACGGAGAAAACGCCGCGGCAGCTACGTGGGGCAGTCGTTCCGCGCGTTCGAACGCCACAACCTCAAGAGGAAGTCCCGCTGTAGACCCGCTGCAGGTGCAGCGGAGCGTCGCATATCGGACAATCAAAAGTTGTCGACGGGTAGTCACGGGCCCCGGATCTTTCGCCGGGATGACGAAGGGAGGCACCGCGGTCAGGCGAACCATCTGAATGCGTCAGAAGATTGCCCGAACGGCTTTACGGAACCCCTGCCTCGCCCCTATGTTCGGTGGGTGACGACCCAAGCCGCCGAATACGCCGAGACCGACGCGCCGCTCGGCCGCTTGTTTTTCGAGCGCGTGCTATCGCCGCACCGCAGCCTGCCCCCACACGGCTTTTATATCCTGATGCTGACCCTGGGCTTGATCAGTCTGGCTGTTGGCATCGGGTTCGTAGCGATCGGCGCCTGGCCCGTGTTCGGGTTCTTCGGGCTGGATGTCGCTTTCGTCTACGTCGCCTTCCGTCGCAACTATCGCGGTGCCCGCCAGAGCGAGACGATCCGGCTTGCCGCCGACGCCTTCACGGTCGAGCGGATAAGTGTGCGGGGCGTGCGCCGCGCCTGGCGGTTCCAACCGTTCTGGCTGCGGGTGATCCTCGAAGAGCGTGCCGGCGATGCCAACCGATTGCTCGTCGCTTCCCATGGCCGCAGCTTGGTGGTCGGCGATTTCGTGACCTCGCCTGCCCGCCGCGAACTCGCAGCGGCGATCCGAGAGGCGCTCAGACGCTGGCAAGAGGCGCTCAACCCCGCTGCTGCCGCGTCGACGGATCAGAGAGCCAGCACCTCCTTCAAGCCGTAGAGCCCTGGCGGCCGACCGACAACCCAACGCGCCGCCTGCACCGCACCCTTCGCGTAAACGGCGCGGCTCGTCGCTCGGTGGGTCAGCTCGAGACGTTCGCCGGCGCCGGCAAAGACCACGTGGTGGTCGCCGACTGTGTCACCCCCGCGCAATGAGGCAAATCCGATGCCGCCGGTGCGGCGGGGGCCGGTAATTCCGTCGCGTGCGCGCTGCTGCACTTCTTCAAACACTGCGCCTCGACCCTCAGCTGCCGCGCGGCCAAGTGCCAGCGCGGTGCCCGAGGGAGCGTCGACCTTGCCCCGATGATGCATTTCCATGATCTCTACGTCCCAGTCGGGACCGAGCCGTCGGGCGACCTCTTCGACGAGACCCAGGAGAAGGTTAATCCCGAGGCTCATATTGGGTGCCCAGACGATCGGAATCTCCTGCGCCGCCTGCCGCACCGCCTCGGCCTCGTCGGCAGAGAGGCCGGTCGTGCCGACGACCATCGCCTTTCCCAACCTGGCGGCATCAACGACGTGGGCGGCCGTCGCTGCGGGAGCGGTAAAATCGATCGCGACATCACTATCGCGGATCACGTTCTCGGCGTTGTCGCTGACGGCAATGCCAAGCCGGCCGAGCCCGGCGAGTTCGCCGATGTCCTGATTGACGTAGCCGCTGCCCGGCCTGGCGCAGCCGCCGGCCAGCGTGCAACCTTGGCTCGCCACGATCTCGGCGACCAGCATCCGGCCCATCCGGCCGCCGGATCCGACGACTCCGACCCTCGTCCCGGCCATCTTCCGCCTCCATGCCCTTGAGCGCGTGACGGTTACCGATCGCACAGCAAAAGACAAGCGGTGCGGCATCGATGCCAAACCCTCGGGTCGACCAGGGCGACGTCGCGTTGCAATCGGCGTTCCTTCGGCGATCGGTTTCCTCTAAACCCCCGCGGTATGTCGCTGCTGCATTCCGTTGCTACGGTCGGCTCCTATACCGCGATCAGCCGGGTCTTCGGTTTTGTTCGCGACATGCTGACCGCCGCGATTCTCGGCGCGGGGCCAGTCGCCGATGCGTTCTTCGTAGCGCAGCGCTTGCCGAACCTGTTCCGCAGCCTGTTCGCCGAGGGCGCCTTCAGCGCCGCCTTTGTCCCTCTCTTTGCCGGGACGATGGCCGAACACGGCAGGGAGCAGGCACGCATCTTCGCCGAGGATGCCCTCGCGGTGCTGGTCGTCGCCCTTCTCGGCTTTGTCCTCCTCGCCGAGGTCTTCATGCCGGTCGTCATGGACGTGATCGCTCCCGGCTTCAGGGAGGAGCCGGAGAAGTTCGAGCTTGCCGTCGATCTCGCCCGGATCAGCTTTCCCTACCTCCTCTTCATCGCGCTCGTCGCGCTGCAAGGCGGGGTGCTGAACTCGGTCGACCGTTTCGCCGCTGCCGCGGCAACCCCGATCCTGCTGAACCTGTTCCTGATCGCGGCGCTGTTGTTGATGCGGCAGTTCAGCTGGCGCGATGGCCGCGTCCTTGCCTGGGCGATCTGTGCGGCCGGATTTGCGCAATTCCTCTGGCTGCTGTTTTCTTGCGCCCGGCTGGGGCTGGCTTTGCGCCTGCCGTTGCCGCGGTTGACACAGGGCGTGCGCCGCACCCTAACAGTGATGGCACCGGGCACGGTCGGGGCCGGCGTGACACAGCTCAACCTGTTGATCTCGACAGCCCTCGCCTCGCTCTTGCCGGGCGGGTCGGTGGCCTATCTCTACTACGCCGACCGTCTGAACCAATTGCCGCTCGGGGTCGTCGGAATCGCCGTTGGCACTGCCATTCTCCCATCATTGTCGCGTCGGATCCGGCTCGGGCATCTAGCTGATGCCGTCACGGTGCAAAATCGTGGAATCGAGCTGGCGTTGCTGTTGACCCTGCCGGCGGCGATTGCGCTGGCGGTACTCGCGACGCCGATCCTTTCCGTGTTGTTCGAGCGCGGCGCCTTCGGGCCGGCCGATACCACGGCGACCGCAGCGGCACTGACGGCGTACGCCGCGGGTCTGCCGGCCTTCGTCCTAATCAAGGTGCTGGCACCGGCTTTTTTTGCGCGGCACGATACAGCGACCCCGGTCAAGGTTGCGGTTGTGGCGATGACGATCAATTTGAGTCTGACGCTCATCTTGATGCAATTTCTGGCGCACGTCGGGATCGCTCTCGCGACGACGGCCGCCGGTTGGCTGAACGCGCTGCTGCTCCTAACGCTGCTGATCCGCCGCCGCCATTTCGCATTCGATCGGCGCGCGCGGCGCAACCTGCCCCGGGTCTGCGCCGCGGCTCTCGGCATGGGTGTCGTCCTGGCGGGATTGCGGGTCGCGCTCACTCCAATGTTCGCTGGGCCGTCTATTTTACAGGTCGGAGCGCTCATCGGCCTCGTAAGCGCTGGGCTCGCTGTCTTTGCGGTGCTGGTGCCCGGCCTTGGCATCGCCGATTGGCGTGATCTCTGGGAGCGGTTGCGCCGGCAACCCGCTTGACCCGCACCTCCGTGGAAGGCTAACAGCGCGGTTGTGTCGCTCAATTGAGGTCCGATGAACCGCATCTTCTCCGGCATTCAGCCCACCGGCAACCTTCATCTCGGCAACTATCTCGGCGCGATTCGCAACTGGGTCTCGCTACAGCACGACTATGAGTGCATCTTCTGCATCGTCGATCTGCACGCGTTGACCCTGCCGCAGGATCCGACCGAGCTGATGGCCTCAACCCGCGAGGTCACGGCCGCCTACATCGCCGCCGGGATCGACCCCGAGAGGTGCATCATCTTCAACCAGAGCATGGTTTCCGCCCATGCCGAGCTCGGCTGGCTGCTCGCTTGCCTCACTCCGCTCGGCTGGCTCAACCGCATGACGCAGTTCAAAGAGAAGGCCGGAAAGCAGCGTGATATGGCTGGCCTCGGTCTTTATGCATACCCGGTTCTGATGGCGGCAGACATTCTCGCCTACAAGGCGACGCACGTCCCGGTCGGCGAAGACCAGAAGCAGCATCTGGAGCTCGCGCGCGACATTGCCGGCGCCTTCAACCGCCGCTACGAGCGAGACTTCTTCCCGCTGCCGGAGCCGCAGATCTTCGGCACGGCAGCGCGGGTGATGAGCCTGCGCGACGGCACCAAGAAGATGTCAAAATCGGACAGCTCGGATTATTCGCGCATCAACATGACCGACGATGCCGCCGCGATCGCGTTGAAGATCCGCCGGGCGAAGACCGACCCCGAGCCGCTCCCGGCGACGATCTCGGACCTCGAGAGCCGCCCGGAAGCCGACAATCTGATCGGCATCTACGCCGCGCTCTCCGGGTGGTCGCGCGAGCAGGCGCTCTCCGGCTTTGCGGGGCGGAACTTCGCCTACTTCAAGGACGCGCTGTCGGAGCTTGCAGTGGTGGAGCTCGGCCGCATCGGCCAGGAAATGAAACGGCTGACGGCCGATCGCGCCTATATCGATGGGGTGCTGCGCCGCGGGGCGGAGCGGGCAGGTGCGATCGCCTATCCGGTCTTGCGTGAAGCGCAGGTGATCAGCGGCCTGCTGCGGCCTTGACGCGGGGTGTCAGTCTCAACGGTCAGAGCGCGGCGGACGTGGCGAAAAGGCAGACGCAGCAGACTTAAAAACAGTTTTCTGGGGATGCGACGTCCCGCCGCATTCTGGTAAAATAGAACATGAAAACAGGAGCGTAGGAAGAGCGTGCCCGAGGTCGCTCCGTTCTGGTATGAGTGCTAGGGGCCAGCTAGGAGCCGCGAGCTTCTCAGGAGCCCGCGGCTTCGCTCTCGCACAACGGGGCGTGCTGTGGCACGACCAAGGAGAATCGGAGCGAACGCGGACGTGGCGAAATCGGTAGACGCAGCAGACTTCAATTAGAGTGCCCGCGGGGAAACCCGCGGCGCAGAACCGCTCAAAGTCGGGGAAAGCTAAGGGCTTGACCTAAGCCAATCCCGAGCCAAGCCCTTGCGGGGGAAGGTGTAGAGACTAGACGGGCGGCGCCTACGGTCGGAAGGCTATGGCGAAGGGATAGTCCAGACCACGAACGCCGGCGAGGCGGCGGCGAAAGCCGAGGTGGTACGAAAATCTGCTTCTCGAAAGGGAATGCGGGTTCGAGTCCCGCCGTCCGCACCAATACATCAATTTGCCTAGAAGCGGCGTGATTCCTGTATCTCTGACGGATACGTTGCTCCAAATGCTGCTACAAAAGACCTGTTTTGGAAGGAGGGTTCGATGGCGGGTCAATCGAGGCGTCCACGGTCGGGATCGCATCTGATCGCGCGCGGGGACACTTACTATTACCGGCGCGTGGTCCCCCAAGATGCTCGGGCGGCATTCGGGAAATCTGAGGTGGTTGTATGCCTTTACACGGCGAGCGAGGCCGAAGCGAAGCGCCTCGAAAAGCCGCATGACGTAGAATTCGAGCGGCGGCTTCAACGGGTGCGAGATGATGTCAACCCGGACACTCGACGTGCACGTCTGGCCACCGACATCATCGAAGCCAGTCCGCTCAATCCGACCGGACAGATAGCGCTTTCCTATTTGCCCGCCGAGGATCGAGAGGCAGTCAGGGCGCTTGTTTCTCCGCATTACGCTGCTTTGGATGCGCACCGGAACGAAATCGCCCGGCTTCTCCATGAGATCAAGCAAGTCCTGCCTCGGACGCCGCTCGACCCGGAATTATGGCAAAGATGCCGGGACGGCATCGTATCGGTGGTCCGCCAGCATATAGCGAGTGCTACGGGCGATCCCCCACCGCCCGTAGTCGATGGAATCCACACCCTCGAATGGTCATTTTCGCGTTGGCAGCGCACGCGCACTGGCGAGCGAACTGCGGAGTCCGTTGATACGGGACGCCGACATTTCGATGCGTTCATCGCCCATTCCAAGCTCGTGATGCTCGATCAGGTGCGCCGCTCACATATTCTAGCATGGCGGGATCACCTCGTTGGCACGGGCGAGTATCGCCCGAACAGTATCAATCAACGGCTGCAATTCGTCGACGCGATCCTGCGAGTGGGATGGCGCGATGCCGAAATCCCAGAACAGAACCTCAAGGGGATTATCCTGCCCAATCCTGACGACAATGACAGAGGGGCATGGAGCCGCGAGCAAATTCTGAGAGTTTTGCGGGCGCTAGAGCCGACCACCTGGGCCACTTGGGTGTACTTGATCGGCCTCACGACCGGCGTTCGGCTCGGCGAGCCGATGGCCGCGCGGGTTGGGTGGTTTGATCCGAAGACCGGCATGGTCGAAGTCAACAACCGTAAGTTCACAAAGGCTAAGAAACTCCACTGTATGCCGCTCTTGTCGTGTCTGCGGGCACCGCTGACTGCGCTGACCGAGGGCCGGTCCCCTGATGAATATCTCTTCAGGGACGCGCCGCGACCATCTAATCCGAAGCTGCGGGCCAGTCATGAGGCATCGAAGTGGTTCGGGCGGTTTTTCCGCAAGCACCAGATTGGCCGGGTCTTTCATGAGTTGCGCGACACATGGATTGAAGCCGCCAAGCATTCCACAGTGGAGAAAGACATCTGGGAGATCATAAGCGGGCACAGCGCCGCCACGGTGAGCGATCGTTACGGGGGCAAGAAGCCTGACGTGCTCAGCAGGTCAAACGAGACGATCTGCAAATTCATCACTGAGGACGCGGAGATCATGGCCGAGATCAAGCGCTTGGTGGGGGATAGTTTGGAGCCTGGACGACACACATTCGAGGCTGCCAAATTGGCGGCATAGGATCGCGCGCCATGTCCAACCCGCTCCCCACCCCACCCGATTAGAATGGGCGGACAGGAGCAAGTCCGCGGTTTTGGCGCGCCCGTTTGGGTCAAGGCGATCTCACTATTCTTCAGCGACCGTCGCCTCGGTTAGCAGCGCACCATCACCATCTATGGGGATCACCGCGCCGTCACATAGTCGGACAGACCGGTCGCCAGGAACTCGACCACTTCGCACAGTCCTCGTCCGTCCCGAGCCGCCGCAGCGCGACCAACTCGGCCCGGTCACGATTGCTGAATATTGCCCGTGATGATTTTGCTGGAACGCTGTTGCTTCATGATCGGGGCAAGGGTGGTGGGCGAATAGACGGTCCGGAACAGGTTCACAAGCTGTAGGAGCGCCGGGTCGAGGATGCTGGCCTTGGTGTCCAAGGGCCGACCTCGACCGCCACCCGCATTCGCAACCAGGATATCGACCGGACCCCATTACCGACTCGCGCTACCATTGCCTCGACCGTCTCGTGGTTACGGACAACGACCTCGATCCCTAAAGCGGTGCCGCCCGAAGCCTCGATCTCAGCGACGGGCCTGTCGGCAGTCATATCCTTGGCCTCGGCTTCAAAATCCTCGTCGGAGCGCAGATTCAGAGGCTTCCGCCAACTTAAATAGCCTCAGTGGGTTGAGCCGCGATCACCTCACGTCAATCGCCACGCCTGCCATGCCTGCGCATTTTCTCGATCCAGCGCGTACGTTTCTTTTCGTCGGCAAAGGCGAGCCCATAAAGGCTCTCGCGGATCGGTTTGATCCCGGCGAAGCTCAACATGCTGCGCTCGAAACTGCGCAGTCCGTAAGCGCCGAAATACCAGCGGTACAGCAGCACCGGCATCCCCATGGTCACGACAATACGCGCCGAGCGGCCAGCGAGCAGTCGTTTCGGAAAACGAGACGGGTCTCGACTACCGGCAGCATCCTTCTGGTATTCCATGGCGAACCCAGGCCGGAAAATGTGTTCAAGAAATCCCTTCAGGAGTGCGGGCATGGTTCCGTGCCAGAGCGGGAACAGAAACACCCAATGTTGCGCCCAGCGCATGTCATCCTGCGGTCGCGCGAGGGTGGGAGGCACCGTCCCGGTCTCGAAATCCACCTGCGTGCGCAACAGCGGGAATTCGAGTTTTGCCACCTCAATGCGGCGCACTTCATGCCCCGCCGCTATTGCGCCTTCGGCAAAAGCATCGGCCAGAGCGTGCAGCAGGTGATGGCCCGCGGGATCGGGGTGGCCCTGAATAATTGCGACGCGCCTCGTCATGAATAGCCGTTGGTTTCCGGTAGCGCTATCCTGGACCGTATTTCGCCTCTTTAAACAATACGCTGAAGCCGCGTCGGCTCATTGATACAGGTCAAGGCCCCTCGGGAGAACGAACCCAGCAATTCCGCCCAAATTTGATTTAGTCGGCTGCCGCAAGCTTCGCACCCAACCCGGCGAGCCGCTCGGCGTAAGCCCGCCCGTGGACGCCGCTCCGAAGATGGAGCCTAGTCAGACTGCGCGCATAATCTCGATGAGTTGCGTCCCGTCGCGTGCACCTGACACTACGATTTCGTCGAGACCAGCGGCTTCGTACGCTGCGAAGCGTTCCCTAACTTGTTCTGGCCGACCGCTTGCCGCGTGACGCCTCACGATATCGTCGGTGATCATGGCTTCTGCGCGCGCCCAATTCTCGGCCACCACTGCCTCGTTCAAGGCAGACTGGTTCAATATAGTTCCGGCCTGCTTCAAGTTCGGTGCGTGATGAATGCCCTGTAATACAATCGCTAGGGGACGCCGCAGACGGTCATGGGCCAGCCCCTCCTCGTCGTCGACAGCAGCGTAAACCACCGCGTGAGTACGCACTGGCCGACCCTTGGAGCCACGATGGACGTGTTCGATCGATCGCTTGATGAACTCAACCGATGTACCAGCGCTCATGAGCACCCCATCAGCGGCAGATCCGGCAAGCTCTAGCATTCGCGGCCTCGATACGGCAAGAACGAGCGGAATAGGCCGTGCACCGGTTGCTAAGCGACGCCCGCGCGTACGGAAAAACTCACCATCGACTTCAACCGTTTCTCCAGAGAGCAGGGCGCGCGCCAGTTCTAGCGCTTCGCGCATAACCCGCAGCGGCCTCTCGGCTCCAATGCCAATAGACCTGAGGTCGGCTGGTGTGCCGAGACCGAGACAGAGCGTAACCCGTCCCGGAAAAAATTCGTCGAGCGTGGCCGCGGCCATTGCCGCCTGAACGGGATGTACGGTGAGCGGACTTATGGCCATCAGTGTGATACGTATCCGCTTCGTTTGGGCAAGCGCCATCGCTGCCAAAGTGATTGGGTCCCGCTGGAAGAGATGATTGCCGATCCATATGGAGGCCGCGCCACCGTTCTCGCCAGCGGCTACCTTTTCGTGAAATCCGGACAGCAAATCGCGCCCGTCACAGGATATCGAAATCTCTGACAAGGGATCACCTTGAGTTAGATGTGGCTGGAATCCTGGCTGACGGCCTCGCTATGAGCCTTCGATAATCCGCACATCCCGCACGACGTTTCCAAGCTTCGCAAACGCAGCCTGATATCCCTCGCTTTCACGAGTACGGATCGCTTGCTCCAGCGAGTCGAACTCGATGAGTGTCACGCGCTCGTTCATGCCTGCTTCATAGGTCTTGGCAGGCAAGCCACGCGCCAGAATTCTGCCCCCTCCCTCCTGTACGGCAGGGATCGCCAACTCGCCATATTGGACGAATGAGGTCGGCTCTGGTGAAGAGCGATACATCACCATCACATACGCTTTCGCCATCTGAGTCTCCGTCGATGTATTCGGGGCGGGGAGGTGCCGATCTTGTGCGATGACGATTATTGGCCAGACCAAGGATGATCGGCAAGCCGTCGAGCAGCTTCTATCCGAACAGCGCTGCTGATACACCACACTCCGACGTAACTCGCCTTGATCCAGGCATCGTCCAAGGCCACCTTATACCCGTTGAGTAAACCAGCGTTGTTTCCGGTCAGTTTCGATGACCAGGGCCAATCCCATGTTTCGGCTCCCGAACTGATCCAGTCACTACACCCTTCAGGAAACCAAAGTTGAGAGATCAAGATTTCCGTCAATATCGGCGTCGGGACTTCGACGCCGATACCTACCGCCCACAACCACGTGCTTTCGGCACCAGACCCCGGTTCAACCGAACGCCCTTCGAGGCACCTTCCGGCCCTCCTGTTCGGGGAGTCGTCAAATGGTTCAACCCGGAGAAGGGGTTTGAATTCGTGGAACTTTCCGATGGTTTCGGCGACGCCTTCCTCCATGGAAGCGTGCTGGCGCAGAGCCGCAGAGCGGCATCACCACCGTGCAGCCGGGAGAGACCGTCGAAGTTCGTATTGGCCCCGGACACAAAGGCCCACACGTCACTGAGATCATCAGCGTCGGATAACATCACCGCTGTTCCGGCAGCGCCACAGCGATCGAATTTCGGGGCGACGATATCGAACGGGTCATCTTCGGGCGTAGCCGTCGAGGAGACCGGCACGGTGAAATGGTTCAATGTCGAGAGGGGCTACGGCTTCATCGTCCGCGATGGTGGCGACGAGGACGTGTTCGTCCATGTCTCCGCTCTTGAAAGATCTGGGCTTACGGGTCTCGCCGAAGGGCAACAAGTCGGCGTCGATGTCGTTGAGGGCCGAAAGGGGTTGGAAGCGGCGAGGGTTCGCTTGATCTAGCGGCTAAATCAGACGCTTGGCACCCGAATGGTGCGGCGCGCCAACCGATATAGCGTGTCCGCCGCCGACCCCTGACCGGACCTCCATCCTTTGCGTACCATCCTTCCAGGGGTGCGGCTGTTGTCTGAACGCCAAGATACCGCATCAGTGGCCCTTCGAAGTGACCCCAAGGGCAATTTCGCATTTCCGAGCCACGTGCGGTACGGCTACGCCCCTGCTCCAATCGCCCCCACCACTTGGTATGGTGTGATCCATATCAGCAATATTACCCATATGTGGCCATGTGCCCGGCTCCATGGCGACAGGTGGTCCAGTGAACAACCTCAAATCGATCCCATCCAAAAGCGAGTAAGAGAGTCAGCACATCTAAACTTACCGCGGTAACCCATCTGATCCGATGGCAAGGTGAGTGCCGGGGTTCTCGACGGACGGCGTATTGACCCAGGAGCGAGCAGACTATGACGGCTCCTATCTGGGCGGGGGGTGAACATGATTCGGGTAACAGTCAATTCGACCGGCGTCAAGGTGTCGAAAGCCGCTTCGTCGAAGTCGAGTCTGGCGTCCCGCCAAGCGGCAGCAGTGAAACCGGCATCGAACCGCGATAACGTCCGTGCGAGCGGCAAGGTCGCACAGACGGCAAGCCGTTCACGGCGGATCATGGTGCCAGTGGTGGATAAGACTGGAAAGCCGTTGGGCGAAGTCCCGCAGTCGACAAATAGTGTTGGGGCAGGAAAGATCGCTCACGGTGAAGTCGTTTTCTCACGGCGCTTCGGTTACTACGCCTGGGTGAAGGAGTGACTCACTTAGAACGTGTTGTTGCATCGATATAGCGGAGAAAACGGGTATTCGCCATTAGCCAGCTTTGCATCGCGGGTCTCGTGCAATGCGCCAAACTTGGTTGCCGTCCGGACTTCACTACACATGTAGGTCGTACCGGTCTAACGCCGACAGGTCACTCGACAGTCGATTGACGCCACCGGGAACGCCCTGATCTCCCTTCGAGGCACCCTCAGGTCCACCAGTTCACGGGGTCGACAAGTGGTTCAACCCCGACAAAAGGCTTCGGGTTCGTCGAACTCTCGGATGGGTCCGGCGACGCCTTGCTCCATGGCACCGTCCTCGCTCAGAGAGGGATCAACACCCTACAGCCCGGAGAGACCGTCGAAGTTCGTGTTGGCCCCGGACACAAAGGCCCGCTCAGAGTTTTCACCATCTCGCACCTAACCTTTATTCGCTCGCCAATCCCAACATCGATCGGCGTACGTTCCCTGGCGATGTTCCACCCCACTCATATGGGGCGGTGCGTGCCCAATCACACGCTTCCGGGGCGAGAACCTTCTGCCTTCTCCGCGACCAACACATCCGATACCATCCGCCTCTCCCAGCCTTGAGCAATTCGTTCTCGATCGGCGACCCAATCCGTCGTGCACTCGACCGTACTCACAGTTGGCCGATGCCAAGCTCGACGATCTTGTCGCACTCGGGATTGGTCCAACGTTGGCTATGGTGAGCTTCGGACTATCGTCCGGTGGGCGGTTTTCCGTTCGCTGCTTTAGTCCGCGAGCGCCTTGAGCGCATTAAAGTCCGGTAGCGGCTGCCCATCTGGGTTGAGGGGCTGGATACAGACATGATTGGCCCCGGCGTCAAAATGGGCCTGTATACGTTGTCGGATTGCCGCTTCGTTCCCCCAGGCTACCATGGCGTCCAAAAATCGGCTGCTGCCGCCGCCTGCCAGATCCCCCTCACTGAAACCTAAGCGTTTCCAGTTGTTGCGGTAATTGGTCAGTGGCAGGTAAAACGCCATGGCCTGACGCGCCACCTCTCTTGCCTTGGAGGGATCAGTGACGAGGAGCACCTTTTGCTCGACGCAGAGCCATTTGTCCGGGCCGATGATGGCCCTCGCCCGTGCTGTGTGCTCGGGCGTGACATTGTAGGGAAATGCACCATTAGTCCGCTGGCCAGCTAGCGCCGTCATCTGGGGGCCTAGCGCCGCCAACACTGTCGGCGGTGGTTCATCCAGCGGCGGTGCGATCGCTGCCGCTTTCTCCATGGTGTCTAGGTAAGCCCTCATCGTTGCTAAGGGCTGGCGGTACTGGTGGCCACGAGCATCCTCGACCAGCGGTACGTGGGAGACCCCCAAACCCAAGAGGAAACGCCCGCCGTATAGCTTCGCAAGGGTGTGTTGACCCTGCTTTGTCGCAGTGGCATCGCGGGCATAGATGTTTGCAATGCCGCTGGCAATGATCAATTTATCTGAATGGGAGAGCAGGAAGCTGCCCAGGCTGAAGGATTCGTAGCTCAGTGCCTCCGGATACCACAACGCGGCGTAACCAAGCTGTTCAGTGCGTTGGGCCAATTCGACCAACTAAGTCGTGGTTAGCGCATCGGTAAACCAAAACACCCCTTTTTGACCGAGATCCATTTGGACTGCCTCCCAAAGAAAACCTGTTGTTGGTCGCCGTACCGGTATTTGTGAAGGATTCAGCCGAAATTCCTCAGACGAGCTTACGACCCCACTTTCCAAGGGATCTTATCTTCTCCCTGATGGTGTTGCAACGAAGCCCACGTCCCAACTCACCAGGAGCGCTTCCTGATCCCTTCTTCTCGGATGAACGAGGTTTTGCATCGCGGTTGCAATGACTGGCTACAGCAGATTGGGATGTTAATGCGACCGAACCCATCGTGTGATCGAGACCGTGATGAACTCTGGCACCGCCCGGATATGCTCCAGCTATCAGGGTGGTCTCTACGACCGGAACGCCCCTGCGGCAGCGTGCACGCTCGTGTGAGACGCCTTCAAGCAGTCGACCGAGAGTAGGCCCACCTCGATCGCCCGCATCGTCCAGCGACGCGCTGCGATCCAGAACTGCTGCCTATGTCCGGTGCAGCAGAACTTCTGAGCCGATCCGCCTGTCGCACGCGGCGTGAATGACCGATCACACCACAGACAGCGAGCATTCGATACTGAATTCTGGGCCGGTTGTAGCGCCGGGGTAACCGACCCCATGCACGCCGATGCGCCGTAGCTCATATATATCGTGTCTCGGTCTTTACGGCTGCTGAAATCGGGAATTGAAGAGATTTCTTCCGGCCTCCTGCAATATTTTCCATGATGATATGATACAGCCAGCAACAGACTACGGCAATATTTAATCGCTCATCACCACATCTGCTAATTCCAAATAGCGAGTTTAGCTATCGGATCTGCAAAATCCTGAGTGTCTGAAATCTGAATCGGAATGGTTGTATTATATCGTAGATACATTGTGTAAGGGTCAAGCTAATCTCCTGACAAGCTGTTCAGAGGCGATGTAGACCCATGCTTTGGCGCTCGCAATCGAAGCCTCGAAATCCTTGGCCAGCCGGCGATTTCGATTGAGCCAAGCCAGGGTTCGTTCGACGACCCAGCGCCGCGGCAGCAATTGAAAGCCTGCAGCGTCAGCGGCGCGTTTGACGATCTCGATGGTCCACTTGCCGAATTTGGCGAGGGCGGCACCCAGATTGGGGCCGTTATAGACGCTGTCGGCGAACAGGTGACGCAACCAGGGAAACAATTGGTGGACGGCCTCAATGACCAGCACGGCACCATCGCGATCTTGGACATCGGCGGGGTGCACCTCGGCACCGACCAGCAGACCGCCAGTGTCGGTCACAATGTGGCGCTTACGCCCCCAGCCTTCGCTGGGGCAGGCTCTTTGACCTTCTTGGCGGCATCATAACCACGCGGCCCACCGCTCTCGGTGGTCTTGGCCGATTGACTGTCGATGACCCCCGCCGATGGGCTCGCTTCGCGCCCCGCCGCTTCGCGGGCCTGCAGCAGCAATGCAAAATTGATCTTCTCAAACAAGCCGTGGTCTCGCCAATCGTAGAAATAACCTTGCACGGTGGTAAACGGCGGAAAGTCCTTCGGCAGCATCCGCCACTGACAGCCGCTTCGCGCCATATACAAGATCGCATCCAGCACCGCCCGCAGCTCGGTCCCGCGCGGTCGGCCCAAACGCTTTGCTGCCGGCATATGCGGCTCGATCAGCGCCCATTCGGCATCCGTTAGATCGCTTGCGTAGCGCTGTCCCTCTCGCTCATACTTCCGACGAGTGATTTCGGTCCACATTTTGTGCCTCGATGATTGTTTTGCCACAACCATCATGCCACAACAGACTGAAATCACTCAATTCATTTTCGGTCGGCCTCTGAGTCCACCAAGCGGGAATTTCCTGAATCGGCTGGCTAGCGACGATGGCTGGGGCACCACGCTAGCTCGGCCCTTTCCGAACGTTAACCATTTACCTATTGACATAATTGGTTACATTATGTAACAAATGCCGGGCGTTTGCAGAACAAGCGTGCTCTAACCCCCACCACTAAATGGTCCCGCTATTGACGCTCGGACTTTGTGCAGCGATTTCGCTGCACTGACCTCTCACGATTGCTCTAAACCAATTGCAAGGAAATTTCGAGATGAACGCTCGCCATGTTCAATTATCGGATTGTTGGTCATTAGAAGCGCAACCTGCCACGTACTATCGAGAAGCGGCAGCGCGCGCCCGTAGCCTTCAGGGAGATGCGACAACGCCCCGAGTGAAGCAATACCTCGACAAGATGATTGCTCGTTGTGAAGGGTTGGCGGGCAAAGTCGAGCCCGGCGAGCCATCCGGTGCCGACAGGCGGTACGCGGGTAGGTCGAGAATGTCGGGAAATTATCATCGCCTTCGTGTGCGCCAGATTCGCGGCCAAAGCGCCGAAAAGGACAATGCCGAAGAGAGCCCATCCAGCGTAGATCTGTTGGGCGACGAAATAGGCTGCCTGCGCCATCGCCATCTTATTCGGCAGTGCAGCGAGATGCGCCCCGCTCGGCACGAGCGCGAGCGCCGTGAGCATAATTGATAGGAACTGGATCAGTCGCAGAGCCATCCCCTTGGTACTCCCTGAAGCGACCCAATTCGTCAACGATTCGGGTTCAGGTTGGTGGCGAAGAAGCCGCAACCTGCGTGCGCGAGGGCTGCCAGACGGGACTTTGACCTAAGCAGGTGTAAAAGCGACTGAGGTTGAGTAACCCTTCCATGGCGTGGCTCTTTCGACATGATGAGCGCCGCCACGCGGGTTCAGCATTCAATATCAAGAACCACGGAGAAAATCATGCCAACGCGCTTAATTGATTCCGCGCCACCGCGTGCTAGTGAACTGCCCGCCGCTCCTTCTGCCGCTCCCGCGCGACCAGCTAGTGGGGATGCCGGTCAATGTTCACGGGCGATCATTCCCGGCGACGATCCGGGAGACCAGCAGCCGCCCAAATCGACACCTTTGCCATCGAGGCTCATATAACGACGAGGACCACGGCTGAAAAATAAGTACGCTTCCCAGCTACTTTCCGCTCGTCGTCAAAAACTGCTCCGAAGCCGCTGCACGAGCATTTGACTCCGCCTTTCCCGAACTCCCTCCGAAGTCGAGAAGCCGCACCAGCAGCCACCGGAGCGCCTCTGGAAGATTTTCATCAGTGGTTATCCTCGGCGTAGAGCCCCACGCAAACTCACCCCGTCCAAAACGTTAACCATTAACTATTGGCAGGTGGCTACCCACAAAGTTGGTCTTGGCCATAGGGCGGGCACGATGTATGGGCAACACTCATTCGGCCTTGAGCCGAAAGGGTAAGAGAGCAAGGGGGTCGAGATGGAGATCAAAGGCGGCTGCCTCTGCGGCGCGGTGCGCTATATAGCCGAGGCCGATCCGACGAGCGCAACAGTGTGCCATTGCCGGGATTGCCAAAAGTTCACCGGCAGCGCCTTTGCCGCACTAGTTCGAGTGGCCAAGGAGGCGATGACTATCGAGGGCACACTCAAAACGTTCAGTAGCATCGGCGGCAGCGGCAATCCGATCCTCAGGCACTTCTGCCCTGAATGCGGCTCGTCGATCGCTGAGGAGCCAGGAACGCGGCCCGGTATGATCATTCTCAATGTCGGGACGTTTGATGATCCGAGCGTCGCAAAACCGGGACGGGAGATTTTTCGTGACGACGCGTTGCCGTGGGTCGAGGTGCACGGCGAAATCCCACGCTCCGCAAACCGGCCCACTTGAATTCCACGAGGTAGATTGCGATGGCGCTCGCAGGACTGAACGTATTTCGGACAACCTGACTTTAAGGGGAGGACAACATGATCGAGATCCGCAAGACCATCACCCTCCGTGAAACGATTTTCTCGGAGCTTGGCGTTGAGGCAGCGCGGCCAATTACGCGGGTCGTGGGGATGGCGGTCATTCGCAACCCGTTCGCCGGGCAGTTCGTCGAGGATCTGAGACCGCTGTTTGAGGCGGGGGCGATGCTCGGCGAGCGCCTAATGCCAGAGTTGGTGAAGTTGCTCGACGGACCCGCAGTCTCATACGGCAAGGGTGCGATCGTTGGCGTCACTGGCGAAATGGAGCATGGCGGTGCCTGCGTCCATCCAATGCTCGGCAAACCGATGCGGGCCGCAATCGGCGGCGGCAAGGCGGTGATCGGATCGAATGTCAAAGTGGCGGCTGCGGGCGCTATTCTCGATGTGCCGCTCGGGCATAGGGACGATTCCTGGTCGTTCTTGCATTTCGACACGATCACGGTGTCAGTACCCGATGCACCTCGACCCGACGAGATCCTGGTCGTGATGGCAATTGCCGATGGCGGGCGGCTGCGGAATCGGTGCGGTACTGAGCCAATCAGGTAGGGCTAAATCCCGAGGCCAGCCTCCAACTTCGTATGGTTGCGCCAGGATTCCTCCAAAACCCCGAGGTTCGTCGATGGCTGAATGGCGTCGAACCGGCCTGGACGATGCTCGACTTCGACAGCTTCAATGCTCTTCGTCACGAGCCCTCGACTACTAACCACGCGATCCGCCTCGAACCCGACCTTGCCGATGCGGAAATCTCCGGATCTGCGGTCACGGCCAATGCCCTGATCCTGCTTCGAAGAGCAGCCGAGACCGGTGGGTTGAAGCTAACCGCGACCGGCAACCTGTCCCGCGCCGTGGTCGAGGAGATGTTCGGGATCATTCAAGCGCCTGATTACGACAAGGCTGAGTTGCTGCGGTTCCAAAAGGTCATAAACGAGCCCGACTTCCTGCCGCTGCATTTCATTCGCATCCTGACGCAAGCTGCGAAGCTCATCCGGACGCATCGCGGTAGGCTGGTACCGACGCCATTGGGTAGACGAATGCTCGTAGCCGAGCAACACGGACCCTTGCAGGCCATCCTGTTTCATATCGCACTCTGGCACATGAACCTTGCCTATTTCGACGGATACCCGCTCGAACTCGTGGCCCCAGAGCGAAGTGGGAGTCATCCTGTGGTCGCTTTCGGCATCGGCACACGATTGGCTGCCGAGAGAGACACTTACGCGGCTTTGCGCGTCTCCCGTGATCGGCGTTCTGGAGTCGCAATGGGACTTGGGTTCTAGCGCGATGGAGGCCCGCATTCTCCGACCCTTGGTGTGGTTCGGACTTCTGGAATCAAGAACCCGAGCGAAGTCGACGACCGAGTTGGTTGACCCGCGTCTATACCGAAAATCACCGCTGTTTGATCGTTTCGTGAAATTCGATGTTCAGATCGAGGGGCCAGACACGCACCATTAGCCGCTCGTGCCGTGATGCGAACGTCGCAGGGTCGAGGCCCAACGTATAGGCGACCACCTTGAGGCCAGTTGATTGAGTTGAGGCGATTTCCTGTATAGGGCCGGATTCGAGAAAGCGAGGGAATTAGGAGGTAGGCCCAGCCGTTCTCCTCTCAACGCAGAACTGAAAAGACAGACATGACTAAACGTTTAATAGCCATGACGGCGGCGCTTGCGTTACTGGCATTTTTGGCTGTTCCGTCATTCGCTGACCAGCATGGCAGTGGACATGGTAGTGGTGGCGGTGGCTGGCACGGCGGTGGTGGTAATCGGAACGGCGGCGGCTGGCATGGTGGTGGTTGGCATCATGGTGGTCACGGTGGCGGCTGGGGAGTTGGACCGGCAATAGGTCTCGGTCTTGGCCTTGGACTACTCGGGGGAGCGCTAGCAACGGCTCCATACTACAGTGGCTATGACTATGGCTATGGTTACGCCCCCTATGCTGGGACACCCGTGCCCACGGTTTGGTATTGGTGCGATCCCTATCAGGGATATTACCCTGCGGTACCCCAATGCCCGGTTCCATGGCGACAAGTCGTTCAGTAGCGAGCAGGCTATGCCTTGGACCACCGGCTAACCGCAAGTCGCTGCCGCTGACGAGTTCCCCGCGGACCTCCATCGTTGACCGCGGAGGAATCTGAGGATCTGCGTTTTGCACTGTCGGACGACCCTCGCCCCTCTCATCCGAGAAACCTATTGGTCTGATGCCACTCAATCGCTGCGCGTGACGGTCCCAATCGCAGATCGTGGGGCGGAGCGATAACTTGGCCATGCATCGCATAATAGCTCCGACCGTTCTCGAAATCGGCCTTCAAACGTTGCCCGACCTCGAACCGACAATCGTTGCTGATCGTCACATAGCCCTTGTCGAGTAGCCGATGAATGTCCGTGCGGAGCAGCAATCCATTCGTCACGTCGTGCTCGCCGCCTTCCTCGTATGGGCGGATGTGAGCAGCATCGAGGATTGGTAGGGTGCGTTCTCCGGTTACGGCGCATCGATGCTGATAGATGGACGTAACGCTGACGCGAAACGCCCCCTGCCCAAGCCGTGGTCGAATCAAAATTGGAGATCCGAAGAGGGGCGATACGAGGGCCGGTTCCCTCTGGAGGGGCGATCGGTCCACGACAGCTTCCCATAGAAGCCGACCGTCAGCCTCACCGGCATCGTACGTCCGCCCTTGTTGAATGTGCCGTGACCACGATGGCGGGACCGGTATCCACTGATCCTCGGCCAAGAAGAACGGCTGCGTCAGCACCCGGCACCCGATTGCGTAGTCCTGCCGCGGATCATCCTGCACACTCCGATAGAAGGCGATCCTCCTTCGCATCTCAGCCAGTGAAGGTGCTCCGTTGCTAGCACCAAACGCTTCCCAAGCCAGCGAGGTTGGCAGGATGTCGGCCCGAGCAAAAACCCCGCCACCGACAATGAAATTTCGAGGCGCATGGAGCTTGAACAGGAACAGTTCGCCGGGCCGCAGGGCTCGAAAGTTTGTCCGCCCCCCAGGCTGCCAAAAATTGACCTCATCAATTCCCGGCAAGGCCGACAGGAAGCGAAACCAGTCGAAGTCCGTGATGCCCACGTAGAGGTTCACCATCACTGCTCTCTGGTCTCACGCCGCTTTCTTGAATTGCTCGAACCGGATCGCCAAGCGGTCTCGATCGGGATAATCCCCAAGCCGTCTCGGTCTGTCGATCAGAGTTCCGGCGATTCCCTTCAGCCCGAGTTCGAGGAACGGGCCATCGTGGATTTCGAGCAGCCGATCAGAGACGTGGATGCGGTAATCGGGGTCGACGCCGATTAGATGCGCATCGAACGCTGCATGGTGGATTTTGGTCAGCGGCAAGCCATTCGAGACGATCGGCTGGCCTAGCTGCTCGTCTGTGTCCATGACGATGTGAGCGGCATCGAGCAGCCGCGGCTCGGGCAGATGGGAGATCGCGCACCGTCCCCTATAAGCAGCTAGGACCGCATCTCGAAACGATGCCTGATGTAGCCGCGCCTTGACCTCGCGGAGTGCGTAGCGGCGCTCGGGCGCATCAGGTGGCACGGCCTGAGCCGAGGCCCCTACCAGCGCTCCGAAGGCAAGCTGGACCCGTAAGCGCTCCAGGTGCCAGCCCACGATGAATGTCGGGATAATCGGCTGATACCGACCGGGCGACGTGCCGAGGAAATAAATGACAGGGATCTGCTGCTGCACCGCATCCAGGAGCCAGCGGTTATCCGGCGAGTTCGGGTCGGTGCCCATGAATTGGTAATCCACGACATCATCACCCCCGTAGATCTGCTGATGAGCTTCACGCTGGTCGTCATACCAGACCCGAGCGCCTCTTCTCGGGAAGACGGTCTTGATGCTCAACAGGTATCCCATCTGCTGCGGCTTGAAAATGCCGCGCCGCGGGTTGATCAGGGGAATGCGCTCCCCGCCGAACTCGAAACCGCCCGCTAGATCAGCGGAATCGAGCACGCCGCCTCGTAGAGCAGCAAGCCGAATGACGTGATTGAAGGCCACTTGCCGTAGTTGGATGTCGTGAGCGGCGGGGTCCATCGAGTCTAGAAGAGGGTCTTCGGATCAGCCACGCCGGGCGACAAAATCGACGTTTCGTTCAATGAGCCACTTCCCGGTCGGTCCACATCGAATATCATAGCGCTCAAGAACATGTGTGTCCTGGGTGACTCGGCCACTCGCAAGCACGACCCTCATGGTGTAAACGACTCCAACCGAAGCGGTTGTAGTGGATCGCTCTACAGTCGCGATCTCTTCCATCGTGATGTCGGCGCTTTGCCATCGTGTGAACTCGGCCCGACGATCCGAAATCTTTTGCTGACAACTCTTAACAGCGCCCGTATCGCCCCGGACATACGTCGCATTTTCCGCCCATTGAGCCTGATACTTCCCAATGTCTTTGCCCCTTATGGAGTCATACAAGGCCACAATGGGCGCAGCGACTTTTTCGTCCGAATTTCCCCCACAGGGCGGGATTGGCGCTGCCTTCACTTCCCGCTCAAACGCTTTTTCCAGAAGAGCTTTGCCCGAGCACTCGACGACTACGATCGCGGGTAAAGCAGCGGCGACAATTTCCGATACGGGCTTCTCCTTGTCGAAGGAACCGAAGTCGTAATTCATTGCATAGGATTCCAACAATGAGGTAACAATCCCAGATTGAACGGCAAAATTGACGTTCTGAGGTATATCTCCGGTCAGGACTGCGGCCTTAATAGCGTCTAGCTTGCTTTCGACGACACCCACCACGTTGCCCGATCGGTCGAGAACTGGTCCACCTGAATTCCCAGGCTGGACAGGTGCCGAAATCTGCATCTGAGTCCGGTCGTCGCGGAGACCGGCGAGAGAAGAAATTATCCCCGTCGTCACTGTCGGGGGCGACGAGAGTATTCCGCGTAAGGGGTATCCGATTACGACGACTTCTTCGCCCAACTTGACTGGATGCCCGGAGCGGAAGCGAAGTCTTGTCGCTAACGGTCGGTTCGGCTTGAGGATCGCGAGATCTGCTCTTGGATCGGATTTAAGAAGAGTGACAGGCCCGACATCGGGGATATTGAGGACGCTGCAACCTTCCACAACATGGTTCGCTGTTACTATTAATGTGCCGTCCGCGATCGCGAACCCGGAACCCGACGACTTCTGATCGGCAAGAGCGGATGTCGATGCAATGAGCGCCAAACACCCGAATATTCTTGCCAAATGACCTGACCGCATAGCGGACCCTCGATCCGATAATGCTCTTCCCCCTCTCCCCGGCACGATTGGTAGCTTACGCCCGGATAAGCAGGATGGGAATGCCGACAGGGGGCCAATGACTCGGCCAGGAGAGATCTGCACCGTGAACCACGGCATTTGCCGAGGCTTGAAGATGCCGCGTTGCGGGTTGATGATGGATGCGTTCGCTGCCGAATTCAACGCCGCCCGAGAGATCAGCGGAAGCCAGGATGCCGCCCCGTAGATCAGCGTACCGGTGCACGTGCGGAACGCCCCTTGTTGTAGTTGAGCGTAATGGCTGGTGAGATCCATTGTCGGGTGATCTTTAGTTTGGGAATTTATATTTAACTCCCGTAGCGGGGCTGCTACCCTGGATAGTCAGATCCAGGATGATCGGAAATGTCAGAAGGACCATTCCCAGAAAATTGGGCGAATGCAGCGCGATGGCTCCTGGGCGGCGTGTTCGTCTTCGTCGCCGGCTTCGAGGGCTACGTGATGCTCTGGGACGGCAGGTTTCTCGCAGGACTTACGAGCGTTGCCATTGCGTTTGCGCTTACGGCCATCCTGGTTCGCTGGAAGCATCTAGAGGCATGGGCAGGCGCGCAATTTTCGGAAGCCACCAAACGCACCGTCACGCATCCGGGAACGTGGCTCGGGACTATAGGCTTGGTTCTGCTTCTGATCGCGCTCTCTCCGTTCATCGAAGAGAGCGCCAAATCACCATGGTCGCTCAGGATCGGACTTGCAGTGCTTGCAGGATCTCTCTTGCTTGTTGCCGCTATTGCGTTCCTGAAAATCAGAGACAGCGCGAAGGCGCGACCTTTTACCCCGTCGTCTTTGCGAGATGGACTCTATATGGCCGACCCGCGATTCACATTTACCGAATTGGAGACCGACCGGCACAGTGAGTTCACCATGCGGGTCTTCAATGGGAGCGGTCGTGAAGTTGAGATTGCGAGCGTTTCCGGCCAGATCACGTTCAACGCGCCGAACAACACCAATCCCGCCTATATGGGCACACTGCCAACCCCCGCCCTCCGGGCCGACAGCGTTCGCCAAGTCAGCCCATTGGGAGAATGGTTTCTAATCTTTGCTCAGAGGGTGCCAGCGCCCGAGGCAGCCAAGCTACTCGACATGCTGGAACACGACATCCTGATCTTATTTACCTTAAATGATCTGAGAATCGAGGTTTTCGCCCGCGATGAGCCGGGCAAAGTTGTGCCGTTGTCGCTTTGGCATGGTGTCAGTTATCGGAAAACCTATGGCTTCGGGCAAATCATCGCCGCTGGTATCCAAGAATCGATGATAGCAAACGTGGAATTAGGATAATGCCAAACATAATCCGGGTCTATCTCCCCCGTCTACACAGCAACGAACCGTCAGAGCGAGAACACTCTGCGGCGGGCACTGACCGATATCGCCAAGCACGAGCCTGAATTGATAGATTCGAAAGCACTGAAGCATGACTGACTTATCGCATAAACTTGGCGATAAAAGATGCGCTCGCCAGATCGAAGCCGTTCTTGCTCTGACCCAAGGAACTCGTAAACGGTTTCAGTTCAAGTACGGCCTTTAACGGCCTAAGTCGCGCCATCGTCGGATGGTGGCACTGGATACGGTCAATCGCCCTGTATCGAGTGTGTGCCTGCGCTATCATCACCGGCAACACTTCGATCGCAGCGGAGAGGACATATGACCGAGCATACCAAGCCTGACGCAGCGCCCAACGCCGCCGACCTCTTCGAGATCATCCGAACCACCCGGTCGATGCGGCGGCTGAAGCCGGACCCGGTGCCGAACGAACTGATCCGAAAGATCCTCGAAGCAGGCGTCTGTGCGCCGAGCGGCGGCAACATGCAGCGCTGGCGATTCCTGGTCATCCGCGATGCGAAGATCAAGGAGACGGTCGGAGCCTACTACAAGCGTGCATGGGACGAGCAGGTCGCACCGCGCTATCGAGCCGGTGAACCGGCCCCTGGCATGAGCCGGGAGCGCTTTCTGCGCCTGCTCGATGCGGCGGAATATTTGGCCGCGCACATCCACGAGGCTCCGGTGTGGATCGTCCCTTGCCTTGAAGGCGGCACCCCGACTCGCACGTCCGGCTCTTCGATCTACCCAGCAGTGCAGAACATGCTTCTGGCAGCGCGAGCGCTCGGCCTCGGCGCGACTCTGACGACGCTATATTTGCGGTTCGAGAAAGAAGTGGAGGCCGCGCTCGGATTGCCGCCCGGTTTCCATTCTTATGCCCTGCTGCCTATCGGCTACCCAATGGGCCAGTTTGGGCCGGTGCGCCGTGTCCCCCTCGCCGATGTCGTCTATGAAGATCGGTGGGGCCAACCATACTCTGATTAAGTTTCGTCGACGTGGGGTGGGCTGCGGCGCACCTCGTTGGCCAACTTATCTTCTCGCTCGCCCAGGTAGACGACATGTCTCAGCAGCCCGTCAGGCGTCCATTCCACATAGCTGACTTCGACGACCATTTCGGGCCGCACCCAATGGACTCGGCTAAGCACCAGCGGCGACCCGAACCGGGTGCCTCGTGGCGGCAACTCGGCCAGCGGCATCTTGTCGACCGCCAAGGGCTGAAGTCGCCGCCATACCCGCTCTAGCTCGGCAACCGGCATCCCCGTGCCAGCGCGGCCCGCATAGATGAGCTTGCCCTCAGGTGTGTAGTATCCCAGCAGCAACGACCCGATCCGATGCCGGCTGCCCTCGGGATCGCTCCATCCGACGACGACAAACTCCTCCCTATTGAGGCACTTGGTCTTGAGCCACGTGCGCCGATCGGGCTCATACCGGCCATTGACGCGCTTCGACACAATGCCCTCAAGACCGTGTTCGCACGCCAACCGATGGAACTCCGGGCCACGCCCGATCTGGTGGTCGTTGTATCGCAGGGAGTTCTGGCGCACCCGTCAGCAGAGATGCCAACCGGGTCTTGCGTTCTACCAGTGGCAGAGCCATCAGGTTCTCGCCGTCGAGATGCAGTAGGTCGAAGAGGAAGAAGATCAGCGATCCCTCGTCGGTATCGGTCGCATTCTGGATCAGGTTGAAGGCTGTCCTGCCATCGGCCAGCACTCCACAAAGTTCGCCGTCAAGGTAGGCGTTCTGCCCCGGCAGCCCAGCAATGGCCTTGGCGATGGCCGGGTATTTGCCTGTCCAATCGTTACCACGGCGCGTCAGGATTTGGACGCTGCCGCCGTCGAGCCGGGCGTGCATCCGGTACCCGTCCAACTTCATCTCATGGAGCCAGTTCGGGCCGTCAGGTGCGTTCTCTACGAGCTTGGCAAGTTGCGGTTTGATCCAGGTCGGGGGAGGAACCGGTTGAATCCCTCGCCGGTCAGAGATTATGCGCGTGGGAGTCGATCGAGCGGATTTCACCATTCGACCAATACTAGGAGTTCGCTCCTTACGCGCCGCTTACAGTATCTCGAAGATCACGTATCGAACCATGTTCGGTGGCAGTCTCTCACCCACGCCCACGGCCAGGATGTTGTTGAGCCAAGCGTAACGCTCCGCGCCAGTCTCGAACATCGGGACAACCCGAAAATAATATTCTCTTGGATCGACCGTCTCGCCCTGGGCCAGCCGCGCCATCACTTCAGCCGGTCCATGCCGCAACCCGGCGTATCTAACGTAGATGAATGCGCCGTCGTCGGTTTTTAGGGTGATTCGAACGTCCTGCTCCAAAACGCCATCTGGGCGCAGCAGCAGCCAGTCACCGCCATCGGGAAGCACCTCGCCGCGCAGGCGAGGCCCTTCGAAAGATCCCCCGATTGCAGGATAGAAACGCCGGGTGCCGCGTGGCGTCGCACCCACGTCTCGCGGAGGTGCCACAAAACCGGTAAGACTGCACAGAAACTCACTCCGAAGCAATTCTGCCACCATTGCTATTTCCCGTAGAGTGAAGGCTGAGCTTAACCTCTCTGTCCGCGTGCCACTCAAATAAAGGATATGCGATGTCCGAGGAAACGGCGAGCACCACCGACCTGTTCGAGATCATCAAAACCACTCTGTCTACGCGGAAGTTAAAACCAGACCCGGTGCCGAACGAACTGATCCGAAAGATCCTGGCGGCGAGTGTGTACGCCGAGCGACGGCAACATGCAAAGATGGCGGTTCCTGGTAATCCGTGATCCGAAGATCAAGGAGACGGTCGGGGCTACCGGGCTACCGCAGTATCGGGCTGGTGGAAGTGCGGCTCGACGTTTCGGGGTGCAAGCAAAATCGGGTTGAGGTTGCCAGAACCGCTGTAACAGGACAAATTCACTATGGAATTGGTGGCTAGCCTGGGGCTGCCGGTGACTATCTGTACAAGGAGGCAGGCCGTGAAAAGCATCGCGAAATTGGCCAAAGAAATCACCATTCTCGCATTGACGACGCTACTCGGCAGCGCGGCAGCGCTGGCGGGAACATTTGTCTACGTATCGAATGCCCAGGACGGCGACATCGGGGTCTACAGCGTGGAGACGGATGGCTCTCTGAAACCGGGCGAGCGCGCCAAGGCAGCGAACCTCGTCTACCCGATGGCGGTGAGCCCGGACAGACGGTTTCTTTACGCGGCGGCGCGCTCCAAGCCCTATTCGGTGTTCGTCTATGCAATCGACCCAAACACGGGCGCATTGAAGACGTTGTCAGTGTCCGCGCTCGCCGAGAGCTTTCCGTACATTTCACTCGACAAGACGGGACGTTACCTGTTCGGCGCGTCGTATGGCTCCAACCTGATCAGCGTCAACGCGGTTGGAGAGGACGGGCGCGTGGCTCCCGAGCCGCTGCAGGTGATACCGGTGGGTCGTAACGCGCACTCGATCCGTACCGACGAGAGCAACAGTTTCGTTTTCGTCCCCACGCTCGGCAGCGACGAGATATTCCAGTTCACGTTTGATTCAAAGACCGGGCACCTTGCTTCGAACACACCAGCGGTCTTCCTGATGAAACCCGGATTGGGTCCGCGCCACTTGATTACGTCGAGCGACAACAAATTCGTGTACGTGCTGAGCGAACTCACCGGCACTGTCACGACGTTTTCACTGAACAGCGCTACAGGGCTGTTGACGGAAGTGAGTTCGGCATCTGGCTTGCCGCCTAAATCCAAGCTCGTGCCCGGCGCACCACGCGGCCCGGTAGGACCGCCCGGTGGCCCTCCGCCCCGCAACACCGACAACGATATCTGGGCCGCAGATTTGCATCTGACGCCGAACGGCAAATTCCTCTACATGACGGAGCGAACCAGCAATTCCCTCGCTACGTTCAGCGTCGATGGCGCAAGTGGCAAGCTCAGTTATCTGGGCAGTACGCCTACCGAGAAACAGCCGCGCGGTTTCGCGATTGACCCTAAGGGAAGATTTCTTGTCGTCGCTGGGGAAAAGTCGGACACGATTTCAGCTTACGCGATCGACGAGACGAGCGGCGCTCTGAAGCTGATCGGCAAGTATCCGGCAGGAAAGGGCGCGAACTGGGTGGAGATCGTCAGTTTTGATTGAGGGCGCGGGGTACCAACCTCCTTAACAAGAGAGGACGTTGGTTGGATTGAGCTATGAAGATCGCTGGGGCCAGCCGTACCGGGATTTGTAGCTGACGCCGATCTTAATCTGCTATCCCGCAAGCCCGCTCAATCCGCTGCGGTCGGCAATTGGAGCAACTGCGCCTTCAACTGATCAAAATCGACTGGCTTAGTGACGAACTCAGCAGCGCCATAATCGGCAGCAAGACGGCGGCGTTCCTCATCCCCATACGCGGTCACCATCATAACCGGGAGATCGGGGAATCTCTGCTTGATCTCGGCCAATAATTGCAAGCCGTCCATGCCGGGCATGTTGATGTCCGAAAGAACCGCGACCAGCGCGGGCCGGATTTCCCCTGAGAGCCGATCCAACGCCTCTGCGCCCGAGGCGGCGAAATGCATCACATAGGTGCCCTGGCGAGCCTCGCGGCGGAAATGCTGGCGAAAGAGATCAGCGACATCAGGTTCGTCATCCACGACCAGGATGCTCGCGCCATGTCCAGGCTGCCCCAAGGGTAAGCTCACGCTCACGATGCTGCCTCTGCCATTGTCGCCCCGTAAGCGCGCGGCAACCGAACAGTAAATTCAGTGAACTCACCGACCTTGCTATCGACGGTGATCGTGCCGCCATGCTCCTGGGTCACGATGTCGTAGCTGATTGAGAGGCCGAGGCCGGTCCCCTCGCCGGTTGGCTTGGTGGTGAAGAATGGCTGGAACAGCTTGTCCCTTATCTCGGCTGGAATGCCGACGCCATTGTCCCGCACCGCAATCTCGACCGTATCGCCGAGATCCCGCGTCGTTACGTTCAGGGTCGGCTTGAACGTCGGTTCGCTTCCCTCCCTCTGGCGTTTGGTGGCGGCATAGAAACCGTTGCCGATCAGGTTGAGACAGACGCGGGTAATGTCCTGAGGGACGAGCTCGATTGGGGTGATAGCCTCGGCAAAATCGTGTTCCAGCGTGATGTTGAAGCTCGCATCCTGGGCACGGGCTCCGTGATAAGCGAGGTTCAGGGCTTCCTCGATCAAACCGTTGAGATCGACGCTGCGACGTTCGCCGCTGCTGCCGCGCGAATGTTCCAACATGCTCTTGACGATGCCATCGGCGCGTCGTCCGTGTTCGGCAATCTTTTCCAGATTGCCTGTCAGCATATTGATCGTTTCATCGACTTCGGCACGCTTGTCCTCGCCGAGTGCGGCGGCCGCTGGAGCCGTGGTCTCCTTCAATTCGTCGAGCAGTTCGACCGACAGCCCGGCGAAATTGTTGACGAAGTTCAACGGGTTCTTGATCTCGTGGGCGATGCCAGCGGTTAGCTGACCAAGCGATGCCATCTTCTCCGCTTGGATCAAATTTGCTTGAGCGGCCTTCAGGTCGCGGTAGGCGGCTTCGGCGGCGTCTCGGGCTGCGTGGATTTCAGCTTCCGACCGCTTGCGCTCGGTAATGTCGCTGTAGATGAGCACGATGCCGCCGCCCGGCATCGGGTTGTGTCGTACCTCGATGACCGTGCCATCCGGGCGGGTCCGCTCGAAGCTATAATGATCGCCGATCCGTGCCCGCAGGCGTTTGATTTGTGTCTCGGGATCGGTCTCACTAAACTCCCCGCGTCCGGTGAGATAGCGGATGTAGGTGTCGAAGTCATGGCGCTGGGCCAGGAACTCGTCGGGCAACTGAAGAAGTTCCTGGAAGTTGCGGTTCCAAGCGGCGAGGTGCAGCGCCTCGTCAAACATCGCGACACCATCGACCATGTTGTCGAAGGTAACCCGCAACTCCTGCTGGCGCTGGCGGATTTCGTCGAGTAGCCGCGCATTCTCCATCGCAATGACCGCCTGAGCCGCAAAGTTTTGCAACAATGCAATCTGCTTGTCGGTGAACGGGCGCACCTCCTGGCGATAGACTGCGATGATGCCCAGAATGGCATCATCCCTCAGAAGCGGCACGCAAACTAGACTGCGGGCTCCGCCGAGATCGACAAGCGCGCGGCGCTGCGGATCTCCCACCCTGTAGGGCTCTTCGGCGGCGAGATCGGCTATATGCACGACTCGCTCGCCCGCCAGAATGCGCGCGGGACCGGTACCCGGCCCGTGCACCGGGCGATCGGTCTTGACGTAATCGGCAAAAGCTGCCGGGACGCCACGTACCGCGACCGTATCGAAGTGTTCGCTGTCATAGAGCAGCATCGAGCCGAACGCCGCCTCGCACAGCCCGACCGCCCCTTCCAGTACCTTGTCGAAAACTGGCGTCAGGTTGCCCGGCGAGGAATTGATAACCTGCAAGACCTCCGCCGTTGCGGTCTGATGGTCCAGCGCCTCGCGCGTCTCGGTCAGCAGACGTGCATTCTCCATAGCGATGACGGCCTGCGCCGCGAAATTCTGCAACAGGGCGATCTGCTTGTCGGAGAAGGGCCTGACCTCCTGGCGGTGGACAGAAATCGTGCCAAGCAGCATGTTATCCTTGCGCAGCGCTACCGTGAGCCAGCTTCGGACCTCACCGAGATTAACCCTTTCTTGCGTCGCAGGATTGTTCCGGTAATCGGGGGTATCTCGCGCGTCTAGGGCGTGAACAACGCTCTCGCCGCAGAATATCGGCTCGAAGTGACCGTCCGGTCTGCGCAGAATCGCGCCGAGCCGCCGTGTTCCTGCGACGAAATTCGGCTCGCCCCGGATCGCAGTCAGATTAAGCTGATCACCGTCATAGGTGCGCAGCGTTCCATGCGCGGCGTCGCACAACCGCAGCGCCTTCTCCAGCATTGCATCGAAGACCGGGGCGAGATCGCCGGGCGAAGCATTGATGACCTGTAATACCTCGGCGGTTGCGGTCTGCTGCTCCAGAGCCTCGCGGGTCTCGGTAATAAGCCGCGCGTTCTCGATTGCGATGACCGCCTGTGCGGCGAAATTCTCCAGCAATGCGATCTGCTTGTCGGTAAACGGCCTCACCTCTTGGCGGTAGATCGTGAACGCGCCGAGAAATCTGCCGTCCTTCCGCAGCGGAACGGCCAGCAAGGTTCGGATGCCGCCCAGGTCGGTCAGGGTCCGGGCGGTTTGGTCTGCCTTCGAGGCAGCGGTGTCCGGAATGTGCACAAGCGCTTCGCCGCTAGCGAGGCGTCCAAGTGCGCCTCCCGGTTCCGGTCCCCGCGGCTCGCGCTTTATGAACTCGGCGTAAGCTGGCGGCACGCCGCGTAGTGCGGACGCCCGATAAGATCCGTCATCCTCTGTCCACAATACGCCGAAAGCCGCATTGCAGAGCCGCATCGCCTTGTCCAGCATTGCGTCGAACACCGGGCCGAGATCGCCGGGCGATGAGTTGATGACCTGCAATACCTCCGCGGTCGCGGTCTGCTGGTCCAGCGCCTCGCGCGTCTCGGTAATGAGCCGGGCGTTTTCGATCGCAATGACCGCCTGCGCCGCGAAGTTCTCTAACAGCGCGACCTGCTTGTCAGTGAACGGGCGCACCTCTCGGCGGTAAACGATCATTGCACCGAGCAAAGTGCTGTCCTTGAGCAGCGCCACTGCGATTTGGCTGCGGACGCCCCTTATCTCGACCTGCTCTCGGAAGCTAGCGACAGTACGATAAATGTCTTCTTCCCGGATATCGGCAACATGGACGATCCGCTCTCCCTTGCTGATGCGTCCCAACGGAGCATTTGGACGTGGCCGAACGGGGCCGACCTGCTCAATCCACTTTGCGTAACGCGCCTCACCACGCACGGCGGCGGGGTGAAAGGATTCACCATCGTAAGTAAAGATGTGACCATGCGTCGCCCCACAAAGCCGTATCGCCTTGTCGAGCATCGCGTCGAACACCGGAGCGAGATCGCCGGGTGATGCATTGATTGTCTGCAAGACCTCGGCGGTCGCGGTCTGCTGCTCCAACGCTTCCTGGGTCTCGGTGATCAGCCGCGCGTTTTCCATGGCGATGACCGCCTGTGACGCGAAATTCTCCAAGAGCGTGATCTGCTTGTCTGAAAAGGGGCGGACTTCCTGGCGGTATGCGGTGATGAAACCGAGCAATGCGCCATCTTTCCGAAGCGGAACGAAAAGGACAGTGCGGGCACCCTCTAGCTCGACGGCGGCACGAGGGATTGGGCCTAAGAGGCTGCGGAAATCGTCGATATGAACAAAGCGCTCACCTAGCAGTAACCGCTGAGGGATGGGGCCGGGAGGGTTGTCTCGCAGCAATGTCGCAAATGCCTCCGATAGACCTCGCGTGGCAACCGCCCGGAAATGTTCGCCGTCATAGGTGACCAAGGCACCTTGCGCCGCACCACATAGGCTGTGCGCTTTCTCCAAAATCGCATCGAAAACCGGTCCAAGATCCCCTGGCGAGGCGTTGATGACCCCCAGCACCTCGGCGGTCGCGATCTGTTGTTCGAGCGCCTCGCGGGTCTCAGTAAGAAGCCGCGCATTCTCCATGGCGATAACCGCTTGGGCGGCAAAGTTTTCAAGAAGCGCAACCTGTTTGTCGGCGAACGGACGGACTTCGCGGCGGTGCATCAGGAAGGCACCAACGATACCGGCTTCCCTCAGCATGGGGACAAACAACGCTGTACGGATGCCGGCCTGCTCGACAGCCGCTACCTCGGCGGGAGCGCGAACTCGATACAATTCGTCTTCTCGGAGATCGTGCACGTGGATAACCGCACGGGTCGTCAGCAAGCGGGCTACCACTGAGTCCCTGGTAATGGTATCGGGCATCGGGGTGTTTAGCGGCAGGAGCCTATCGAACTCTTCCGGGATGCCCAAACTGGCGGCGCGGCTGAAACAGCCGTTCTCGTAACGCAACAGATGTCCTGTTTGCGCCTCGCACAGCCGCGTCGCTTTCTCCAACATTGCGTCAAACACCGGCGCGAGGTCGCCGGGCGAACTGTTGATAACCTGCAAGACCTCGGCGGTCGCGGTCTGCTGCTCCAGGGCCTCGCGGGTCTCGGTCAAGAGACGCGCATTTTCCATCGCGATCACGGCCTGCGCCGCGAAGCTCTGCAACACCGCAATCTGCTTATCCGAAAACGGCCTCACCTCTCGGCGAAATGCAATCAGTGTCCCGAGCAGAACACTGTCCTTGTGCAAGGGAACGGCTAGCCATGTGCGCACGCCATCATCATCGACCATAGTCCGCCAAACCGGGTTGCCCTGCCGATAGAGGTCATACTCAGCAGCGTCGATGATATGCACGGGGCGGCGCTCCCCGCGCACGAGGCGGTACGATGCGGTTCCGGGGCCGAGATAGAACGGTTCATTGCTCCAGAATTCGAGACGGGTCGGAGGAGCACCGCGCATAGCGACGACACGGTGCCGGTCGTCACCCTCGTGCAGCATCAGCGTGCCAAAAGCCGCCTCAGACAGATGCAGCGCCTTATCGAGCATGACATCAAACACCGGCTTCAGGTCACCCGGTGACGAATTGATGACTTGGAGGACTTCCGCGGTCGCGGTCTGTTGCTCCAACGCCTCCCGTGTCTCATTGATTAGCCGGGCATTCTCCATTGCGATCACTGCTTGCGCTGCGAAGTTCTCCAGCAATGCGATCTGTTTGTCGGTAAATGGCCGCGCCTCGCAACGATAGATGGCAAAGTTCCCCGTTACGCTGTCGTCCTTGCGCAACGGCACGATGAGCAATGTGCGAACGCCGGCGAGATCGGCTATAGCGCGAGGAATTGGATCACCGTCCCGGTAGGCCTCGGTCGTCGTGACATCGGCGATTTGGACGACGCGCTCGCCGCTCAGCACGCGCTGTTGCGGCTTGGCCGGTCGATGCGGTCCTTGTCTGAGGAACTCCGTTAATCGGGGCGGCGCGCCGCGGATCGCCGCGGCGTGCACCATTTCGCCGTCATAGGTCCACAGTACCCCAATATCGACCTCGCAGAGTCGCAACGCCTTTTCCAGCATTACGTCAAATACCGGCGTGAGGTCGCCGGGCGAGGAATTGATGACCTGCAAAACCTCGGCGGTCGCAGTCTGCTGCTCCAGGGCTTCGCGCGTCTCGGTCAACAGCCGCGCGTTCTCCATGGCGATGACAGCCTGCTGGGCGAAGTTTTCAAGCAGAGCTATCTGTTTTTCGGAGAACGAGCGGACTTCCTGCCGAAACACCACGATCGTGCCGAGCAGAGCGCTGTCCTTCCGCAGTGCCACCGCAACGACGGTGCGTGCGCCGGCGAGGTCAGCAATGGCACGGCGGTTCGGCTCACCAGATCGATAAAGATCGGTGTCCGTCATGTCGATCACATGCACAAGACGCTCTCCCGACGCCAACTGTCCCGGAGCGCTTCCCGGTCCATAAATCGGCGGGTGCTCCCGCATGAACTCGGCATAGGCCGCGGGTATGCCGCGCAGCGCAGCGTGCCAGAACCGCTCGCCGTCATAGGTCAACAGGATGCCGAACGCCGCCTCGCACAGCCGCATAGCCTTTTCGAGTATTGCCTCGAACACAGGAGCGGGGTTGCCGACCGAGCCATTGATGACCTCTAGAACTTCGGCAATCGCAGCTTTTTGAGCTTCGCTCTCGTCGCGCTCGGCAAGGGCCTCGTGTAGTCTAAGCTGCGACTCGGTATAGGCACGCCGAAGATCGGCCACCTCGTCGTCGAGCGTCGTGGTCATCTGCCTACTCCGTCCCGCCCTGCTCACCACCGGACGATACATTTATCGGCACCCGCCTCCAGCCGAGAAGGGCGTGTGACTCGATCACCTTCTGGTCGAGAGCGTCAAGTCGGCATCGGAGTTCCTTAGAGCTATCTGATCGGCTGAACTCCGCGGTGGTGGCCCGTTATCAATTACGACTTCGGGCCAGCGGCGTCGCACATCCGTAGAGGCCCGAGCAAAACCGACCGACTGTCGGCGAGGATTGGGCCGCAGACGCAAGGCGAACAGATCGTCGAGACCGAAGGGAGCCTCGATTCGGAGTCGGTCGTCAGGTTCCAACCGGACGCCGACAGAGAATGTTGGGGAGGTAAAGCGCTCCAATGCTTGAGCCGTGCAGGAAAGGGACGTATATGGCTCGCCGAACTTTGCCTCGAACCAGAGATGCACACGCGCTTGGTTGCGAACCTCGACCATGCTCCGCAGCGGCTCGTCGAAAGTGGCTTTCACCCGGCAAATTACCGCATCCTCGGCTTCGTAGGAGAGGTCGGACATGTTGAAATAGCCGAGGTCGTAATCCTTGATTCCGAAATCGAGTGGACGACCGGTTAGATGATTGAGCACAGGCTGGTAGACCGCCCCCGAAAATACAAGCCAATCAGGGAGACAAAGATGGCGTGCGACCGAAAGCACCCGCATGAGGGGCGGCGTCGCGCGGAGGATCGCGGTCAAGCGCTCTCGTAATTCGCTTTCGCCTGCCTCGATCCCCGGCCTCGACATCCCCAACCCCATCCCGCCGCGACTACCATTTCCCGCCAGATATGGACCGAACTGCTGCCACTGCGGCGAAATGCCATTACCCTCTATCGGCTCAGAGCCGCCAAGAATTCCGTGACATGTGGCAGCACCAGATCGCTCCGCAGAAAGGCGGCGGCATGGCCGAGATCGGGCAGGGAGAAGAAGGTAACGTTCGGCATAGAGCGGACGCACTCCCTATTCTCCGAATAGACAGGATCATCCTCGCCCGCAAACAGCAGGCATGGCATGGTCATCGCTGGCAGGATCTCGGCGAAACCTGGACTTTGAAGCCCTTTGGTCCGGCAAGCTATCATCGCTTCCACATCGTTTTTGACCAGACGGGCATTGACCGCTGGTGGCAGCGGAACACCCCAGATGGAGGGGATGGCTTCCACACCCTGCTTCAGCGCTTCAAGCATCCGGTCGGGACCGGCTGGTGACCGGGGGTAAGGACTTCCACCGCCAATAATTAACGAATGGACGCGCTCAGGCGCATATCGGGCAATGGCGAAACCAATCCGGCCCCCCATCGAGTAGCCGAAATAGTGCGCTCGGGGGATGTCGAGGTCGTCCAGGACGGTGGTGATGTCGGCGACATTGCGCTCTCGCTCATAGGCGTCGGGCTCCTGAGGCTTGTCGCTCGCCCCATGACCGCGGGCATCGATCAGGATGAGCCGGTAGCTCGGCTTCAGCGCTTCGACATACCCCAGGTCGTACCATGTCTCCAGGCTGTCGGTGAACCCGTGCTGGAGCACCAGCGGAGGCCCTTCACCTTCAACCAAGTAGTGAATTCGGACGCCCTGATTGACCGAATATGGCATTTGCGTCGCCTCCCATCGCGGCAAGATCCGCATCATAGGATTAGGCAATGCCGGTTGGCGATTTCCTCCTGATGACACCTGCCGTACGCTGCTTATCGCCGAGCCTCACTCTGGTTGATCCGATTTTCCAAGCCCCTCCGGAGCCCACAGACGAGCATTTCAGTCCCGCCATGCCCAACTTCCGTCCGCAATCGAGATGCGGCACCAGTGGCCTTCTGCGTGGACCGGGGGGCTCAGGAAATCACCCTGACACGGCCACGTGTTAACAGCGTGACGAGAGTCGGCATCGCCCCAAAGAACAGAAACATCAGCAGCGAGATAATGCCGGGGGCGGTCACGAAGCTCGCCAGATACTCCGGCAGCGATAGCCCTCGCACCCAGAGGACACCCGCGAACTCTGCCGGGAACAGCAATCCAATCGCAATAAAACCGATTGAGAGGCTGTCGGAGAACGTTTGGGGCACCTCGAACCGTCGAATGACCCATCGTGCTGCAACCGTCATTGCAATCAGCATGATGACTGCCTCCGATAGCATTGCCGCCATGCGACCGAAATAGCGCACCGCCCAGAGTTCTCGGATCAGGCCTAAGATCCAACCGCAAAGACGAGTAGGAAATAGATCATGCCTGCCTTGAGCGCTCGCAATCACGGATCTTGGATAACCGCGTGCGTCACCCAGGTTTGATGAACGCCCGACTACGCTTCCACGATTTCCGGTTCCAAGCCGGTGACAAAGGCTACGACTTCACTGCGCTCGGGCTCGGAGACGTTGAATGTGTCGAGGCTCGCAGCAAGACAGCGCATGAAAGCAGCGTAATCGGCCTTCGTAATGCCCATCCCTGTGTGTGACGCTTTCATGTCCCTGCCCAGATAAAACGTCGGTCCTCCTGCCGCTGCGGCGATAAAATCAACGGCGAGTTGGCGCTCCCGGTTATGGGTGTCGACGCTGCGGGGACTAATCCAAAATCGCCTGAGCAGTTCGTCTGAACGCAGCCTTGGCAGCAGGTCGTCAACCATTGCGGCGATTGAATCGTACCCGCCCAAACGGGAGTATAGGGAAGCTTGGTTGCCTTGCATGTGTGAGTTCTTCCTATCTGTGCCTATTGAATCTCATTTTCGGCTGTTTAGCCGCTCATGCAGCGACCCGATTTGAAGCGACGCAGATCGACATTACGTCTTCTGGGGCTTGCCACCAAGGTGAACGAACCGATCCCCGAACTACAATGCTGAGAGGCTGTACCGCTGCTGTGATCGAGGGTCGCCCATTCGCAGGTGGCCTCAACGCGCGACCGGCGCGGGACTCAGGGTCAAGCTGGAAATTCTCGCCCGCGGCGACGTTGACGCCCCTAAGACAACGAAGCCGCCGCAAAAGGTACCTTCCGCGGCTGCCATGACACCGCTTGACGATGCCCCTTCCGCGCCCCTGCCGTCGCCCCAGAGGCCCGCCCCTGCGCCGATAATCACCCGACAAGCTCTCAGCTAGGCAATTTGGCGAAACGTTGCAGGTTGCCACCAAGCTGAACCCAGGACAATGCGTCGTCGCAGAAGATCTCCATCAACGGCGTCATCTGGGCCGGATCGTCGAGCGTACCGACATTGATGACCACGTGGCCCGGCAGGTTCACCGTCTCCTCAGCAATGGACGAACCGCACTCCGGGCAGAAATGGCGCAAGATCGGTTTGCCGCTGCCGCCGAGGCTGGTGAACGTCTTTAGCGTGCCCTCGAATCTGACAGAGGTCTGCGGCACGCCAACCATTACGCCGAACGCGCTACCGGTGAATTTCTGACAGTCGCGACAGTGGCACACGCCAGCGAAGGCTGGCTCCGCCTCGCCGCTATAGCGCAGCGCTCCGCAAAGGCAACCGCCTTCGATCTTCATCCCCACCTCCCGTCCGCTTCAACAAATTCAACCGAGTTTCCGGAGAGCATATCCATCGGCAAGTCGCAAGCAAAGCTATCGGCGATGTTCGGAACGTTTGCAGTGTACGGGTTCGCCCTATCGTCGCGGTGTGCCCGCGGATGAAACCCTCAGCTTCATGATTTTGGACCTTGTGGCAAGCCGTGGCCGACAGGGAGCTCGATCGGTGATCTGCTCGAACTCGCGGCGCTTGTCTCCCCACCTATGTGATCGGGCCTCGGCAAGCCATTTGCGCGCCCCTGGCGACGGGATGGGTCGAAGGATGGCCGAAAACCCCGTCCGCGCCCGACATCTGTCATCAGCGGACTGTCAGAATGGTTTACAAACCCTCGGATCTCGCACCCGGTCGAGATATATTCGTGCGGGGAGGTGCGAACCTTGGAAGCGCACTCGGTCCAACGGAAGCTCGCCGCGATCTTCGCCGCGGATGTCGAGGGCTACAGCCGCCTGATGGGGCTCGATGAGGTCGGCACGCTCCGCACGCTCACGGCTTACCGGGTCATCATCGATCGGCTGATCGCCTCTCATCGCGGTCGGATCTTCACCACGGCAGGCGACAGCATTCTTGCCGATTTCACCAGCGCCGTTGATGCCGTGCAATGTGCTGTTGAGGTGCAAGACGCGATCTCGAAGACGAATGCGGATCGACCTGTCGATGAGCAGATGCGGTTCCGGATCGGCATCCATGTTGGCGACATCATCGTGCAGGGCGACAATCTCTTCGGCGACGCCGTAAATATCGCGGCCCGCTTGGAGGCTCTTGCGGAGCCGGGCGGGATTTGCATCTCGGGTGCTGTTCGAGACCATATAGGGACGAAGCTGCCCTTGTCCTTCACCGATCTCGGCGAGCAGCAGGTGAAAAATATTGCTCAGCCGATCCGGGCGTATCGAGTTCGGGGTGAGACTTCACCGACCGGTACCGCGGTTGTAGGTTCTTCGCTTCCGCTCCCGGACAAGCCTTCGATCGCGGTGCTACCTTTCGCCAATATGAGCGGCGATCCCGAGCAGGAATATTTCGCCGATGGGATGGTCGAGGAAATCATCACCGCGCTGAGTCGGATCAGATGGCTTTTTGTCATCGCCCGAAATTCGAGCTTCGAGCCGGCTGGGCGGCGGGTTGTCGAGATGCGCCATGACTGGAAGCCCGGTTTCTTCGGCCACTTCGAGCGCAATGTCGAGCGGTGCCACGCCCGAGGCGCCGCCGGCATTGCGTCCGACGCGCACCTTGACGCCGGCAATCAGATCGCGGTTGGCCCCGATGACGCGCACGCATTCGCGCGGATCGAGGAGCCGCAGATCGGCGCATTCGCCGACCATCACGCCGGCGCTGAAGGCGAAGATCCCGGGAAAGGAGATGTTGAGATAAGGGATGATGCGCAGCGGCGACCGCTCGATGACATGACGGCGAAAGCCGTGAAAATTGCCGGGTCCGGCGCTGCCGGCATCGACGAAGGTCGTCGTCCCGCTGCGCTGCGCCACTTCGGCCGCATCGACACCGAGCGAGGTCCCGCCCCAATAGACGTGGGTGTGGAGATCGATCAGCCCAGGTACCACGAGGAGCCCGCGGACATCGGCAATTTCGCCGCCGCAGAGATCAGGCCCGACCGCGACCACTTTCCCCTCGCCAAAGGCGATGTCGGTCGTCTCGTCGCGTCCGCCTACGGGATCGATGACGCGTCCGCCCCTGAGAACCAGGTCCGCCAATTTGCCCTCCGGTTTATCTCACCCTGTCATCCCCGCCAAAGAGGCTCTTGGTCACTAGCCCCTCCGGTCCTCCTTCAGCTGGGAACGTGGTATATCAAGTGCGGCCACAACCCGACGATGCCGATTAGGATCAGGTAGATCGCGACGACGAAATTTAAGAGGCGCGGGATCAGCAGGATCAGGATGCCGGCGATCAGCGCGACAAGGGGCTGAATAACGACAATATCGAGGCTCATCGAACAGGCTCCTGTTTCCGCCAGCGACCGACGGAGGTGAACGAATGGACGGGACTCTTACCGGCGGCTGCCTCTGCGGGCAGGTACGCTATCGCATCAACGCAGCACCCGTCGAGGCGCTCTACTGCCATTGCCGGATGTGCCAGCGGGCGCACGGCGCACCGGTCATCGCCTGGCTCACCGTGCCGCTCGACGCGTTCGCTGTGACCACCGGAGAGCTCGCCGTCTACCGCTCGTCGGCCAAGGCCTTTCGCCATTTCTGCCGCGCCTGCGGCACACCCTTGACCTGGCGCGCGGCCAGCAACCCGCAGCATGTCGACGTGAGCATCGCCACCCTCGACAACCCCGACCCGGTCGAGCCGCTGCTGCACGTCTGGACAGAAAGCCAGATCGGCTGGTTCGAAATCGCCGACCATTTGCCGCGCTACCCGACGAACCAGCGGCCCCGGCCGGTGTTCTGACTCCCCCATCGTGACGCTTATGCTGACCCGGAGCTGAATTCATGTCGGATCTCGGTACTCGAGCGCCGCTGCATGAGGTTGCAAGGGCAAAACGCCCCGAGCCCGATGAGAAGCCCGACGCGCCGCCGCTTCCGAGCCCATTGCCGGAGCAAGACGGCGCGAAGTCCGACGCGGATCTGCAAACTGAGAATGCGGCGGGATATCGCCGGCGCGTGCTGCTGGTGCTTTCCTCGATCGCGCTGGCACTCGGACTGTACTGGGCTTCCGGCTATTTCTTTGCCTATACCGACGACGCCTATGTCACTTCCGATCTGGTCAGCATCGCTCCCTACGTCGGCGGTCGGATCGTCAGTCTGAACATTGTCGACAATCAGACCGTCAAGAAGGGAGATTTGCTGGCGACGATCGATCCGACGCCATTCCGGCTGGCGCTCAGCGAAAAGCAGGCGAAAAAGGCCGAGGCAGAGGCCCAACTCGCGGTCGATCTCGACATCATCGCGGCGGCGCAGGCAAAGCGCGACGAGGCCGCGGCGAAAGAGCGTCTGGCAAGCGACAATCTGCGCCGCGCGGCGCCGATCACGGCCGAAGGCTTTCTATCCCGCCAAGCGTTCGATACGGCCACGGCCAAGGAGCAGGAAGCGAAGGCCGAACTTGCCGACGCCGAGGCCACCGCCGCCGAGGCACAGAGAATGCTGGCTCTGCATCAGGCGAACGTCAAGGCGATCGAGGCCGAAATCGCTTATCTCCAATGGCAGCTCGAGCAGACAAAGCTGCTTTCGCCGAGCGACGGTACGATCACGCAACTCATGTTGCGGGTAGGCGATCAGGCGGTAGAGAACAAGGCGCTGGTCGGGCTTGTCGATGCGCATGCCTGGCGGATCTACGCCAATTACAAGGAAAGCGTGATCCGCCACATGAAACCTGGGACCATCGCCTGGGTCTGGCTCGACATGTACCCGTGGCATATTCGCCGCGCGACGATCCAGGGCATCGCCCGTGGCATCAGCCGCGAGCAGGGAGAACGCAAATTGCTCCCCTATGTGGCGCCGACCACCGACTGGATCCGCCTCGAGCGCCGGTTTCCGGTAACGTTGTTATTGCAGGACCTTGATCCGGACATCGTGCTGCACATGGGCGCCGATGCACGCACCCTGATCGTCTATTGAGATGCACTGATGTTCCGCGAGGTGTTCGCGGCGCTGGCTGCTGAGTTTCGATCAATCGATGTTTCGGGCAGGCGCGGCCTGGAGTCGCTGGCGGCGGCGGGATCGGTCGCCTTGGCCGTCATTATCGCGTTCTGGTGGCACTCCGATCAGCCGTGGTGGGCGGCGATCTCCGCCTTCATGGTCGCGCGGTCCTCGCTCGCTGAGGCGTTGCTGCGCGCCGTCATGCGGATCATTGGCAGCGCGATCGGCGCCGCTCTCGGCGTCGTCGTGCTCGGATTGTTCGCCTACGAGCCCGTGCCATTCTGCCTGTGTCTGTTTGCGATGGCTTGGGCGGGATTGTTCGGTTTTTCCATGTCCCGATTTGGCTACGCTTGGCTGATGGGCGGGATCACAGGAACCCTGGTGACCCTGATTGGGCTCGATCAGCCGCCGACGGCATTCATGATGGCGTGCGACCGCGTTATCGATGTCGCGATCGGGACCGTGGCGTCGTTGCTGGTGACCGCGCTGCTGCCCGATCCGATGAAGGCTGCCGCCAGCCCTGCCCCGACGGCCCACCGACCGCTGCCGCTGATGTTCTGGTCGCGCCGCCATGCCGCCGAATTAGAGCGATGGCTGCGCGACAACTGGCCGATAATCCTGCATGCCAGCCGCGGCGGGTTGACCGTCATGCTGTTGCCCGCTCTCGCCGCTTCACTGTCGCCGCTGAGCCCGACGTCGATCGGCATCACCGCCGTCGCGGTGCTGGCGGTTCCGACCACGGCGGTGACCGAGCCCGACGCCCGCACAATCATCAATCGCGCGCTCTACCGCCTGCTTGGCTGTCTGTGCGGGGCGCTCGTGGGTCTGATCTGTCTTGGCTGGGGGGTCGGCGACGATTTCGCGATCTGGCTGTTGGTGCTGATCGGCGGCGTCTGGCTGTGCTGGCAGATCCAATCCGGCAGTACCGGAATCGGTTACGCCGGAACCCAGGCCGGACTCGCGTTTCTGATGAGTATCGTTCAAGGGCGCGGCCCGCCGCTCTCGATCACGCCGGGGATCGATCGCCTTGCAGGCATCAGTGTCGGTCTCTCTCTGCTGCTCGTGATCACAATGGTGGTTTCGCTGTTTCAACGTCTGGAACGGCCTGCAATGCCGACGAGCGGCGATTGACAACCCGCTCGGGCAACGGTGTGATCCGCAGATCGATCTCGCGCAAGGGAGGGAATCTTGGCCAAGTTCAGGATCGCGACGCCGGCAGGGGCCAGCTTTACTGTCGCCGGCGGCGGCTACGGCTACGAAATGGAGGCGCTGACGCCGATCGACGCTGAGATCTTCGAGGTCCCGCCGGGGTCGGAGGACGAGTTCGTCGCCGCCGCGCGCGAGGCTGACGCGCTCTACGCCAAGGGGCGGCGCATTACCAAAAAGATGATCGACGGGCTGCAGCGCTGCAAAATCATCTCGCTCGGCAGTGTGGGCGTCGACACCGTCGATGTCGAGGCGGCAACGGCCAAGGGCATCCCGGTCACCAATTGTCCCGACACCTTCATCGAGGAAGTCGCCGACCATGCGATGACCTTGATCCTCGCCACGCACCGCCGGCTGATCGAGCAGGACAGGATGGTCCGCGACGGGCGCTGGGCCGAGGGGCGGCCTGCTTTGCTCAAGATCCCGCGCCTGCGGGGCATGACCTTGGGCCTTATTGCCTTCGGCCACGTTGCCCGGGCCGTCGCCGAGCGGGCCAAGCCCTTCGGCCTCCACATCATCGCCTATGACCCGTACATCGAAGAGATCGTCATGGTCGAGCGCGGGGTCGAGCCGGTCAGCTTGGGTGACTTGCTGGCGCGCGCCGACATCCTCTCGATGCACACGCCGGCGACGGAAAGCGCCAACCGCCTGATCCGCGAAGAGCACTTCCGCCAGATGAAGAAGACCGCGATCTATGTCAGCACCGGCCGCGGCCCGACGACCGACGAGACGGCACTGATCAAGGCGCTCGACGACGGCATGATCGCCGCCGCCGGGCTCGATGTGCTCGAACAGGAGCCGCCGGGCGGCAACAACCCGCTGCTGCGCATGAACAACGTGATCCTGACCGCGCATGTGGCTTCGGCGACCGCTCGGTTCGATCCGGCGCGCCGCCGCCGGGTCGGCCTCGAACTGTCGCTGGCGCTGAGCGGCAAATGGCCGATGTCGTGCGTCAACCCCTCGGTGCTGGCAGGGAGCGGCCTTAAGCGCTGGCAGCCGGTGTCGATGGAGCGTGGACCGAATTCCTGATGCCGACCGGGGGCCAAATGGCAATCGGGAGTCGGGCGTTCATCATCAGCGGGGGATTGGCAACGATGGCAGCAACTTGGGACCCGGCAATCGTGCGCTACCCGGACCAGCGGATAAAGACCCTAGACCCGCGGTTCACGCCGCTCGTCCTCGGTAACGCCGCGATCGAGCGGATAGCCGATGGATGCCGCTTCAACGAGGGCCCCGTCTGGTTCGGGGATCTCCGCTGCCTGGTCTGGAGCGACATCCCGAACGACCGCATGATGAAATGGGAGGAGGAGACCGGCGCGGTCAGCGTCTTCCGCAAGCCCTCGCACTACGCCAACGGCAACACCCGCGACCGCCAAGGGAGGCTCGTGACCTGCGAGATGGACACGCAGCGGCTGACCCGCACCGAGTGCGACGGCACGATCACGGTGCTGGCCGATACATTCGACGGCAAAAAGTTGACCGGCCCCAACGATGTCGTCGTCAAATCCGACGGCTCGATCTGGTTCAGCGACAATGGTGCCGGGATCCGCGGCAATTACCTCGGCCACAAGGCGACCCCGGAATTGCCTTACCGGGTCTACCGGCTCGACCCGGCGACGGGCCAGCTGGCGATCGCGGTCGGCGACATGAGACGGCCGAACGGGCTCGCCTTCTCGCTCGACGAGAAACTGCTCTACGTCATCGACACGCCCGGCCCGGGGCAGCGCACGATTCAGGTCTACGATGTCGTCGACAACGGCACCAAGACCGCAAACCGGCGCGAGTTCAACAGCGCCGAGCCGGGCGGCTCCGACGGCATGCGGGTCGATGTCCAAGGCAATCTGTGGTGCGGTTGGTCCGGCGGCGAGGCCGAGGACGGCGTTGTCGTGCTCGCCCCCGACGGTAAGATGATCGGCCGCATCATGCTGCCCGAGCGTTGCGCCAATCTCTGTTTCGGCGGGGTCAAACGCAACCGCCTCTTCATGGCGGCGGGCCAATCGATCTACTCGCTCTACGTCGAGACCCAGGGGGTGGCGGGCGGCTGAGTAGGCGCGGCGAGACCGCCGGTCTCGGTCTGGGTCGACTGCTTTCGACTCGGCAAGGGCTTGCAGGCGCCGGCCGGGAGACCGGCGACGGCGCATCTTTTCCCGACGGCAAGATCGGAACTCGCAACACGCTCCCGCGGCGCCGTCCGCGCCCGGCGCCGCGCCGGTGGGCCGCACCGTTGTTGACTGCCGATCTAAAGCCGCTCCCAGCGAGGGCCGGGCCGTCAATCGAACGACATGCCGATGGTCTCGGCGACGAGTGCCGGCCGCGCCGCACCTTCGACCTCGACGGTATTTTCCGAAGTGATGCGCACCCCGCCCTCTATCGGTTCGACCGACTTGATCTTCTGCCGCAGCCGAATGCGCGAGCCGGCCGGCACCTGCCCCGTAAAACGGATCCGGTTTGAGCCGTAATTGAGCCCGCGCGAGCGATTTTTGACGCGGTAGATGGTTTGCGCCAGGCGCGGAACCAGCGACAGGGTCAGATAGCCGTGGGCGATCGTCTTGCCGCCCGGCATCTCGCGTTTGGCGCGCTCGACATCCACATGAATCCATTGATGATCGCCGGTCGCATCCGCGAATTTGTCGATGATCGCCTGGTCGACGGTAAACCAGTCGCTGACGCCGATCTCCTTGCCGACATAGTGAGCGAGGTCACCCGGCCGCTCGAGTTCCAACATCCTCTTCCTCTGTCTAGTGTTGCCGCCGTCGCTCTAATCGGTTTAGCACGGCATTTGGAAAGGCCGCAGGATAGGGGCCTCGTCCGGCGGCTGCAACGTATGCGCTATACCAAGACCGCTCTGTTGACGTTCGGCGCCGGCCTCGTGCTGGCGCTCACCGTTATCGCGGCCGAGTTCGACGGGCTGGAACGCCTCGCCAGCGCGGTGATGGCGCTCGGCATCGCCGCGCTCCCGATCGGCATGGCGATCGACTGGCGGCTCGCGACGAGAGCCGTAGCGCACCCGCCGAAACGGTCCGCCAGACCCCGCACGCGCCGCACGCCGCCGGCCGCGCGCCGCCGGGCAGCTCCGCGAAAACCGGCGCGGCCGAAGCGATAGGAGGCTCCGCTACGGCCGGCCGGCTGCAATCCTGTTCCTGCGCCACGCGGTCGAAGGTTGGTTTGCCAAAGCCAGCGGCAAGCCCAAGCCGTTCGTTTGGACCAAATCCGCCGACGCCATCCGCGCTGCGGTCCAGCGCAGGACGCAAGCGCTAGAAGCGATCCGCTAGCTCGCCAAAGCAAGGGCTGCTTGCCGGCTCTCCGCGACTGTTGCGGCGTCGAAGTTCGACAGCGTGACCCCGAGCAACCGTATTCCCCGCGGCGGCGGGAAGAGGGGATGAAGCAGATCCAGGCTATACTGCTCGATCATCTCCTTCGAAGCGATCGCCTCTGCGCATGACCGGCTGCGGGTGATCTGCTGGAAGTTGGCGTATTTGATCTTCACCGTGACGGTGCGCGCGAGTTGACCACCTCGGCTGTAAACGGCCCATACCTTGGCGAACACTGGCTCGAGCGCCGGCGCCACCTCTTCCCACGCCAGAAGGTCGCTCGCAAAGGTCGTCTCGGCGCCAAGCGACTTGCGTGGGTGGTCAGTCACCACCGGCCGGTCATCCTCGCCCCGCGCCAGATGGTAGAAATAAATTTCTGCCTTGCCGAATTGAGCGCCCAGGAATTCTTGCGCCTGCCGTCTCAGGTCGAGCCCAGTATAAATGCCGAGCTTGTTCATCTTCGCCGCCGTCACCCGGCCGACACCATGAAATTTGGGTACAGGCAACGCCGCGACGAAGTCTGGCGCCATGCTCGGGGTGATGACAAACAGCCCGTCCGGCTTGCGGTGGTCGGACGCCAACTTTGCCAGGAATTTGTTGTAGGACACCCCGGCCGAGGCGGTTAGACCCGTCTCCAGGCGAATGGCTGATCTGATTTCTTCTGCGATCGCAGTCGCTGAGCCTCGATCCACCAAAGGCGCCGTCACGTCGAGATAAGCCTCGTCCAGCGACAGCGGCTCGATCAGCAATGTGTAGCGTGCAAAGATGGCCCGGATCTGCTGCGACACCGCCCGATACACCTCAAAGCGCGGCGGCACGAACACGAGGTCGGGGCACCTGCGCCGGGCGGTGACCGAGGGCATTGCGGAATGCACGCCAAACTTGCGCGCCTCATAACTGGCCGCGGCCACCACGCCGCGCCTCCCCGCGCCGCCGACAGCAACCGGAACCCCGCGCAACGCCGCATCGTCCCGCTGCTCCACCGACGCGTAGAAAGCGTCCATGTCGATGTGGACGATGCGGCGGAGACGGCCCGCCGGCTCGGGAGGGTGCGACATGTCGCCGGCGATGATATCACAAGTCCCGAAACGGTTGTCGTTTCGCTGGTCGTCAAACGGAGCGCCCATGTTTCCCCCCAATGATGAGCTTCTTATTTGCTTTGCTCACGTTGCCTACCAGATGCATGAGGGATTTTTGATGCTCAACACCGGCATCAACAGTTTTGCCGTCCGCGATCCCGGACTTTGGAGGATCGGGTAGCCGAGGCTGACGTGCTGGTGATCTCCGGGCTGTGGCATGACGGCCTTCTCGATCGCGCACAGAAGCTCCGCTTCATCCAGGCGATCGGCGCCGGCACCGACCAGTTCCCGCGCGAGGAGCTGGCGAAGCGCAGCATCCGTCTTGCCAGCGCGCGCGGCGTCAACTACCGCGCGGTCGCGGAGCATGCGATGGCACTCATCCTCGCGTTGAGCCGCAGGCTTCCCGAGGCGCGCGACAACCAAGTAAAGCGCCTCTGGCGCGGCATGATCGGCGAGCTGTCTCGGCGTGAGGACGAGCTCGGCGGCAAAATGCTACTGGTCGTCGGGCTGGGACAGATCGGCGGACGCCTCGCCCAGCTCGCCAAAGCCTTCGATATGCACGTGGTCGGGCTGCGGCGCGACCCTGCGGCCGGCCGCGGCACGGCGGATGCGGTGCACACTATGAGCGAACTTGAGCGCCTCCTGCCCGAAGCCGATTTTGTCGCCCTTACCTGTCCGCTGACCAAGGAGACCGAGAGACTAATTGACGCTGACGCGCTCGGTCGGATGAAACCCTCCCGCATCTCGTAAACGTGGCTCGCGGGCGGGTCGTCGACGAGGTCGCTCTCGTCGAGGCGCTCCTCACACGGCGCATCGCCGGCGCCGGCATCGACGTGACGACGGAAGAGCCGCTGGCGGCGAGCTCGCCGCTGTGGGGTATGGAGCATGTGCTGATCACGCCTCACACCGCAGGCGAGACCCGCCGCTACGAAGACAACGTAATCGAGATCTTGCGCGACAATCTGGGACGCCTGCAGCGCGGTGAAGAGCAATTACGCAACCAGATAGTTTGAGGCCTGTCGCAGCCTCGCCACCGGACGCCGCGGATCGAGCTGGAGGCCCGACCGCTGTCGCAAAGGTCATAAAAATGGTGCCGATTTCGAAAGCGAGCTTCTCGCACGCACCCTGTCCGGCGCGTGGCTTCCTCTCGGTAGAAGCAGCCTCTATCATCCCGCCAAAGCGAAATCGGAGGATCCGAAATGCCTGCACAAGTCGCCCACGCCGCCGCGCCTGCCGAGGGAACTCGTTGGCCGAATTATCGTGAAGCCGATTCGTGATCCGGAGCTACCGGTTCCGCAGCGGCGAGACGCTGCCCGA
>CAWCOH010000002.1:0-878720 GCA_963797115.1 uncultured Alphaproteobacteria bacterium
CGGCGCGGAAGACCTTGAGCGCGGCCGCCGCATGCACTGGGGGATTTACGTCACTGAAAGCCCATTCGTAAGCCGGGATTTGGCCGTTCGGATGGAGATACCCCTCGCGCAACAGGATTTCGACCTGATCCTTGGCAAAGTCGACATCGGCGAGCGCTAGCGCGCCACAATGGAAGGCAAGGTCCCAAGCGGCGAACCACGGATACTCCCAGCAATCGGGCATCGAGATGACGTCGCTCGCCTTGAGATGCTTCCAATAGCGGTTGCGGCCGCAGAGGCGGCTCTCGGGCGGTCGAAACTTGTCACCCTTGAGCCAGCGCTCGACATCATAGTTGAAGAACTGCTTGCTCCAGATCATCCCGGCGAGCGCTTGCCGCAATATGCGGTGGTCGTCTGGGCTCGCCTTAGGGAGCAGCTCGTCGAAGAAGACATTGGCCTCCGACCGCCGCTTCGAAAAGACGACCTCGCTGTCGGCGAACGGAGCAGGGATGGGCTCGGCCGAGAGCACCAGGTCGAGCCGCGCCGACTGGCCGACCGCGACCTCGCGGACATGCCACGCGGCGAACTTGGTACCGGTGCAGTCGGGGTTGACCGCCGCCAAATCGCCGGCGATGACGCGGCTATGGAACGCGTCCTTTGCATAGCGAGCGACATTGGACACGCCCCATAGCCGCTCGGCGTTGGTCTCGTTCTCGGTGAAAAGCGGCTCGGCCGGATCGCGTCCGTAGAGGTGGTAAGCGCCGAGGGTCGGGTGATCGGCGCGGACCGCCCAGGCGGCGCCGGCCGGCACGGGAATAGCTCGGAGCGACGGTTTTTCTTCACCCGCGTCCCAGGACCACGTGTTGCGGAACCACACGCTCGGCAGCAGATAAATCGTCGCGGTTTCCGGCCCGCGATTGTGCGCCTCTATCCGCAAGTGGATTCTGGTCGGCGACGCCTTGGCGTAGGAGACCTCGACATCCCAGTAGCGGTCCTCGTCAAAGACGCCGGTGTCGAGGAGGTTGAAGGGCGCATCGCCGCGGCCACGGCGCCGGTTCTCGGCGACGAGGTGCTCGTAGGGATAGGCGGCCTGCGGGTATTTATAGAGATACCGCAGCCAGCTGTGGCTTGGGGTGGCGTCGAGGTAGAAGTAATATTCCTTGACGTCCTCGCCGCGATTGCCTTCGTTACCGGTCAGTCCAAAGGCCCGCTCCTTGAGGATCGGATCGCGACCGTTCCACAGCGCGAGCGCGAAGCACAGCCGTTGCTGCTCGTCGCACAATCCGCCCAGCCCATCCTCATTCCAGCGATAGGCGCGCGAGCGCGCGTGATCATGGCTGAAGTGCTTCCAGGCTTCGCCATCGGGGCTATAGTCCTCCCGTACCGTGCCCCAGGCGCGTTCGGACAGATAGGGGCCCCAAAAACGCCAGTCTCCCGTCCCGGTCCGTTGCTCCTCGAGGCGCTGCTGCTCGGCATTCATCCGACGATCCCGTTTCATGTGTCGTCTCCGTTGCGTGATTGAAGTGGCCACCCCCGACGGCGCAGGTTCAGTACGGCACTCCATTGGCGCGCGCCTGCCGCAGCGCCTGGGCGTACCATTCGAGCTCGCAAAAAAACCGCTGGCTGTGCCGTTCAAACGCGGCGTCGGTCGGGTCGCCGGATGGCGTGAACGCATCCTGCACGCGCGGGATCGGCAACAGCGAGGGAATGCTCGGCATGCCGAGCTCAGCCAGCGTCATACGCAGCTGCATCGCGGCCCGCACCCCGCCGAACTGACCGGCCGAATAACAGACAATGGCCGACGGTCGAAAGAAGTATTCCTCGAGGAAATGGTCGAGCAGGTTCTTCAAGCCGGGGGGAATTCCATGATTGTATTCGCCGCTGACGATGGCGAATGCGTCGACCTTGCGATAGAGCTGCGCCAATTCCTCGAGCACCGGCGGAGCGGTGCCGCGCGCATATTCCTTGTACATGCGGTCGAGCAAGGGAAGGCGCTGCTCGGCAGCGTCGACCACGGTGGTTGTATGGCCGCGCCGGCGAAGGGCGCCGGTGAGAAAGCGGACCACCCTGATGCCGGCTCTCGCCTCGCGCACCGATCCATAGAGAATTGCGATATGCAGGGACATGGTGCTGCTCCGGTTGGGAAGGCCGCTGCGAGAGCGGCAACGTCGCAACCGAAGATCGTCACGCGGCAGCGCCGAGTGAAATGCCGTATGGCTACGGTATCGATGCTCGGCGGTTATCGCCGCCATTCAGCGGTCGATGCCCCGTGGGCATCACAACGATAGATCAACGGCATTTTCCGCGAGTTTTGCGGAGTGTTAGGTCCTCTTCCGCCGGTGCTGCCCAGCAGCCTCGGCGGCAGAACCTCGACAACTCGACGGAAAGGAGCTGACGATGAGTAGAGATCGGATCGCCGCTTTAGCCGCTGCGGCATCGGCTGGTTCGTCCCGCGGCTCCAAGGTCGCGAGCGTGCTCGTCGCTGCTTCGTTCGCTCTGGCAATCTTCACCGGTTCTGCGGCAGCGCTGGCCGCGGATCCGGAGGACAGTGTGCGTAACCTCTACGAGACGTTGCTCCGCACGATGAAGGAGGGCCGGATCCTCGGGGAAAGCGGTCGCTTCGCGAGAATCGAGCCGGTCATTAACCGACTGTTCGACATCCCGTTCATGGCTCGGCTTGCCGTTGGGACCTCCTGGGCCTCTCTGTCCCCGGCACAGCAGCAACAGGTTACGGCCGCCTTCGGCAGCTACATCGCGGCGACTTATGCCGATCGTTTCGACAGCTATGCAGGCCAGCGGCTGGAAGTGAGCGGACATCAGCCCTCGGCTTCGGGCGCCATCGTCAAGACGCGCATCGTCAAGGGCAGCGGCGAAGCGGTCGGCATCGAATACCTGATGCGCCAGAACGGCGACGATTGGCGAATTTCGGATGTCTACCTTGACGGCTCGATCAGCCAGTTGGCGACCCAGCGCTCGGAGTTCGGCGCAATCCTGCGCCGGGATGGGTTCGATGGCCTGATCGCAACGTTGAACCGAAAAGTCAGTCTGCTCACGGGAAACGTGGCGAAGGCCTCGTAGCCTGCGCCCGGACTTTCTTTTCTCGGCGACCTGTTTGGGCCTATCCTCCGCCTCGATTGGATGGTGCCCGGCGATGGAGCTCTTCCAGGTCCGCTACTTTCTCGCTCTGTCGAAAACGCTGAATTTCACCCGCGCCGCCGAGGCTTGTAACGTCACGCAGCCGGCGCTGACGCGAGCGATTCAGCGCCTGGAGGAGGAGCTCGGTGGCGCGCTGCTGTATCGCGAGCGCAGCCTGACCCAGCTCACCGAGCTCGGCAAGGTCATGCTGCCGCATCTCGAGGCCGCCTTTGTGGCGGCGCAGACGGCGTCGGCACAGGCCGCAGCGTTCAGGCGGCGTGCCGATGCGCCGCTGCATCTCGGTCTTACCCCGACAATATCGGCTCGCATCCTGATGCCGGTGTTGCGTGAGCTCGGGGACCGCATCAATGCGTTCGAGCTTACCCTGGTCGAAGGCATCTCAGACGCTCTGTTTGTGAAGATGCTGGATGGCGAACTCGACGCCGCCGTGGTGGCAGAGCCGGACAAGCTGCCGGAGCGAATCAACCGCTGGCTGCTCTTCGAGGATCGCTACGTTGTGCTGTGCGAACCGGGCCATCGGCTTGCTCAGCTTGGCGAGGTCTCGGCGTCGATGCTTGCCGAAGAAGGCGTTCTCCTCCGGTCGCAAGAGGGAAGCGATTTCGACAGGTTGCTCGCCCGCTTACCTCTTGCCGCGGACAGTGAACGGAGCAGCCGTCATCGCGGCGGCAACGAGGATCATGTCGAGCAAATGGTCGCGGCCGGTCTCGGCGTCGCCGTTTCGGCCGCCAGCCAGCCCGTTGCGCCGGGCATAGCCGTCGTCCCACTCGCCGATCCGGACGCTATACGGCCGATCATCGTCACCGCGGTGGCGGGGCGCCCGCACAGCCCCTGCCTTGCGACTTTTCTGAAGCTGATGCGGGCGCGCGACTGGAGGAGCGCCACGGAAGATTCGCGCAGTGCCGCTGCCCTGCCGGAGGCATCAAAACCATGACGAACGGTAATTGGAGGTTCACCAGAGAGGCGGCCATCTTCGGGACAAGCGCTCTGGCGCGCCGCGCGTTAACCGATACAGCCTAAGAGAAACAAATGTCACTCGGCGACGACTTGGACAAAATCCGCGAGCAGGGCTCGGCAAACGACAAAATACGTGTTGCTTACAAGTCGATGGTCGGACAACTCGGGCGCGCCGAGGCAGCCGGGCGCGCGCTCAAGATCGGCGACACCATGCCGGGTTTCTTGCTGCCCAACGCCGAAGGGCGCCTGGTGTTTTCGGACAACCTGCTCAGGCAGGGGCCGCTCGTGGTCAATTTCTTTCGTGGCAATTGGTGCCCGTATTGCCGGCGGACGCTGGAGGCGCTTGAGACGGCGTTGCCGGCGATCGAAGGGACAGGCGGGCATCTGGTCGCGCTGACGCCCGACACCGGCTCTCACTTTGCCGAGACGAAGGGGCGGCACGGTCTGACCTATGACATCCTGTCGGACGTCGATGGCGCAGTGGGGCTTCAGTTCGGAGTGCTCTTTCGTGCGCCCCAGCCTTATCGCGAGCTTCTCGCCAGCTTAGGTATCGATCTCGAGGAGCGGCATGGCAACTCCGGCTGGTTCATCCCGATACCGGCCACCTTTGTCGTCGATCAGTCAGGAGTCATTCGCTACGCCTTCGTGAACGTGGATTTCACTCGCCGGGCGGAGCCCGAAGAGGTCGTCGACGTATTGCGCGCATTAAGCGGACGGCAAAACACCTGCGGTTAATCATGCTGCTTTGGGAGTCTCGTCATTCAGCCTGCCTCCGCGGCGCCGCTCCCTGACCAGTCGTAAGACCGGATCGCGCGGATAAAGGTCATCACCGCCGGCGAAAAGCGCCGCCCCGACATCGAAACCAGCGAGACCCGCCGGGATACCTCCGGACCGCTGACCGGCTGCGTGCGCACGCCGGGGACGGTCGCGAGAATTCGGGCAGGAAGCAAACGCCGAACCCGGCGGCGACCATCATCTGTATCCAGTCCTCGCGCTCGCGGCTCAGCAACAGACCGCCGAGTTCCTCCTCGAGCTGGTATTGCACGCGTCAGCGCCGGCTGTGAGACATTGCAGTGCTCCGCCACCCGCGTGAAGTTCAAGGTTTCCGCGACCGTCAGGAAATAGCGGACCTGGTGCATTTCCATCTCGGAACGTTAGCTGCTGTTGGATTGCCGGTTGAAGTCACGACGGCGCGAACGGGGTTGGGTATTGGCGATAGACCCGACGCATTGAAACCATCACCGAGCGGCATTTCCGGTGATCGCGCCGGGTTGCTACCTCTTCGCCATAGGTAATGGAGGGGTAGATGGACATCAGGGAAACCACAGTGATTAGCCGGCACGGCGTTGCGGCGATGCCGCTGATGGGCCAGAAAGCCCTCGTCACCGGCGCCAACTCCGGGATCGGCAAGGCGGTCGCCATCGCGATGGCCGAAGCAGGCGCCGCCGTCGCCGTCAATTATGTCGCGGGCGAAGAGCAAGCCCATGCCGTTACTGCCCAGATTAACGGCTTCGGCGGCACCGCGATCGCCTTGCGCGCCGACGTTTCGGACGAGCATCAGGTCGCGGAAATGTTCGAGGAAGCGTGCGCCGAATTCGGCACGCTCGACATCGTCGTCGCCAATGCCGGCCTGCAGCGGGACGCGCCCTTCGCGGAAATGACGCTGGCGCAGTGGAACACGGTCGTCAATGTCAACCTGACCGGCCAGTTCCTGTGTGCGCGTGAGGCTGTTCGAGAGTTTCTGCGGCGTGGCTGCAGACCGCAGATCTCGCGGGCGCTCGGCAAGATTATCTGCATGAGCTCGGTGCACGAGGTCATTCCGTGGGCCGGTCACGCCAATTACGCGGCCTCCAAGGGCGGCGTGATGATACTGATGAAAACGATCGCCCAGGAGCTGGCGCCGCAGGGCATCCGCGTCAACGGGCTGGCGCCGGGCGCGACCCGCACGCCGATCAACACCGAAGCGTGGTCGACGCCCGAGGCCTACGAGGCGCTGATGCGGCTGGTCCCCTATAAGCGCATCGGTGAGCCGGACGACATCGCCCGCGCCGCCGTGTGGCTTGCCTCCGACGAGAGCGACTACGTTAACGGGGTTACGCTGTTTGTCGACGGCGGCATGACGCTGTACCCGGAATTTGCTTCCGGAGGCTGAGATGATCGCAGCCGTCGATGCGCTGCGGCGCCACTGGCCGGAATATCTGATCGAGGCGGCAGGCCTCGGGGTGTTCATGATCGTGGCCGGTATCTGCGTGGTGCTGCTGGAGCACCCCCGATCGGGACTCGTTCAGACCATACCGAACGCCGATCTCCGCCGCGCCCTGATCGGCATCGCGATGGGGGCGACGGCAGTGGCGATTATCTATTCGCCCTGGGGCCGGCAGTCCGGCGCGCACTTGAACCCCGCGGTAACTCTGACCTTTCTTCGCCTGGGGAAAGTCGCGCCAGCCGACGCGCTGTTCTACGTGCTGGCGCAGTTCGCCGGCGGTGCTGGCGGCACATTGCTGCTGTCGGCAATACTGGGTGAACGGTTCACCCTGCCGCCGATCTCGGCAGTCGCGACCCTGCCGGGTCAGCCGGGCGAGCTCGTCGCCTTCGGCGCGGAAGTCGCGATCGCCTTTGCCTTGATGGCGACGGTGCTCGCGACCAATGCGTCGGCGCGGCTGATGCGCTGGACCGGGGTCTGCGCCGGTCTTCTGGTGGCGATCTCCATCAGCCTCGAGGCGCCGCTGTCAGGCATGAGCCTCAACCCCGCTCGCAGCGTCGCGTCGGCGGTGCCGAGCGGGCTCTGGCACGGCATCTGGATCTACCTGACGGCGCCCCTGATCGGGATGCTCCTCGCAGGCGAGCTGCATGTCAGGCTCGGCCGCCGGACACCCTGTGCCAAACTTCACCACGACACTCACCATCGCTGCATCTTCCACTGCAATTTCGCCGGCATGCCGGCCGAGGGAGTTTCCCGATGAGCACTGATCATTACGATGTCATCATCATCGGCAGCGGTGCCGGCGGCGGGACGCTAGCCTACCGGCTCGCCCCGTCGGGCAAGCGCATCCTGATCCTCGAGCGCGGCGGCTATCTGCCGCGCGAGCGCGAGAATTGGAGTGCCGAGGCGGTCTTCGGCGACGAGCGCTACAAGGCCCGCGAAACCTGGCACGACAAGGACGGTCGTCCTTTCCATCCCGGCATTCACTACTGGGTCGGCGGCAACACAAAGATGTACGGCGCGGTGCTGCTGCGCCTGCGCGAGCGGGATTTCACGGCAGTGCGCCACGCCGACGGCATCTCGCCCGCGTGGCCGCTATCATACCGCGATCTCGCGCCGTACTATACCGAGGCCGAGCGGCTCTATCACGTGCACGGGCGGCGCGGCAGCGATCCGACCGAGCCGCCCTGCGACGAGCCCTACCCATTTCCGGCGATTTCGCACGAGCTGCGCATCCAGCAGCTCGCGGACGATCTCGCGCGTGCCGGGCATCGCCCGTTCCCGCTGCCGGTCGGGATCATGCTTGATGAGCACCGTGCGGAGGACAGCCACTGCATCCGCTGCAGCACTTGCGACGGCTTTCCTTGTCTCGTGCAGGCCAAAGCCGACGCGCATGTCGTCGCTGTTAAGCCCGCACTGCAATACCCGAATGTGACTTTGCTGACCGATGCCTATGTCGAGCGGATCGAGACCAGCGCAACCGGTCGCGAGGCGCGAGAGGTCGTGGTTCGGCGGGGCGGGGAAGCCGAACGATATTGCGCCGATATCGTCGTTGTCGCCTGCGGTGCGATCAATTCGGCGGCGTTGCTGCTGCGCTCGGCGAATACCGTGCACCCCGACGGATTGGCGAACGGCTCGGGCGTCCTCGGGCGCCATTACATGTGCCACAACAACTCGGCGCTGATCGCGATCTCCCGTCAGCCGAACCCGACCTGCTTTCAGAAGACCTTGGGGCTCAATGACTTCTATTTTGGCTCCGAGGACGAGGATGTTCCGCTCGGCCACATCCAGATGCTCGGCAAGACCGACGCGGCGATGTTTCGCGGCGAAAGCCACGGGCTCTTGCCCGGCTTTGCCGCCGGCAAGCTCGCTAGCCACGCGCTCGATTTCTGGCTCACCTCGGAGGATCTGCCGAACCCCGAAAACCGGGTGTTGCTCGATCGCGACGGAAGCATTCGCCTCCACTACACCCCCAGCAACCTCGGCCCGCATGGCAGGCTAACCAGGAAGCTCCGACACCTGCTCGAGCACATTGGCTGCGAGCCGCATCTGCTGCCGCAGAACGCCTATTTCGGAAAGCGCCTGCCGATTGCCGGCACCGGCCATCAGAACGGCACCATCCGCTTTGGCCACGATCCAAAAAGTTCGGCACTCAATGTGACCTGTCGGGCCCACGAGGTCGATAACCTCTATGTTGTCGACGGCAGCTTCTTCGTCTCCAGTGCAGCGGTGAACCCGACTCTGACGATCATCGCCAACGCACTCAGGGTCGGCGACCATCTTCTCGACCGGCTCGGTGCCGGGAGTCTCCCGCAATGAAGCGCTTACTGGCTTTTGTCGCAGGGCTCTTGATCGCCGCGCTGCCGGCGCATGCCGAGCCTGCGGTGGGTGCCGTGACCCGCATCATCATCCCGGTGGCGAACCTCGACCGAGCGGTCGCCTTTTATACAGGCGCGCTTTCCTTTGACCCCATCGCTGCCGGGCAGTCGCTTGGGGCGGTGCTGCGGCTCGGCGGCGAAACGATCGAGCTCGTATCGCGCACCGGCCGCCCGGTGCCGAGCGACTCCCGCAGCAATGACCGCTGGTTTCAGCACCTCGCGATCGTGGTTTCCGACATCGACCGAGCGTACGCGACAGTGCTGCGGGAGGGTGCCGTACCGATTTCAGTAGGACCGCAGGAGCTCCCCGCGTGGAACCCGAATGCCGGCGGCATCCACGCCGTCTATTTCCGCGATCCTGACGGCCACCCACTCGAGCTGATCCAATTCCCGCCCGGCAAGGGCGAGGCACGCTGGCAGGAAAAGGACCGGTTGTTCCTCGGCATCGACCACAGCGCGATCGCCGTGCACGACACCGATGCCAGCCTCGCCTTCTATCGTGACCATCTCGGTCTTCGCGTAGCCGGAGGCGCAGAAAACTGGGGTATCGAGCAGGAGCGCCTCTCCGCCGTGCCCGGCGCGCATGTGCGGATCACGAGCTTGCGCGCGGCCGCGGGACCGGGGATCGAATTTCTGCAGTATCTGATGCCGACGGACGGACGCATGGCCCCGGCGGATACCCGCCCGGAAGATCTGTGGACCGAAGTAATCGTAATGACGGCCGCAGACGCAGATCGGTCTGGTCTGACGCTCCGCGATCCCGACGGCCATACGTTGCTGGTTGAGCCGCGCTGATGCGCCGCGCGGTGGAACCACATCGGGCGCCGGTTGCCGCCTTGCGGCGCGCCCGGTGGTCGATCTCCTTCATCTTTTTCATCAATGGCTTCACTGTGGCGAGCTGGCTGCCGCATATACCCGAGGTCAAGGAACGGCTGGCGCTGGGCGAGTTCCAGCTCGGCATCGCGCTTTTGGCCATGGCCGTTGGATCGGTGCTGGCGCTGCCCTTCGCCGGCTGGTTGTCAGGGCGCTTCGGCAGTGATGCGGCGACGAGGCTGGCGGGGTTGCTGCTCTGCCTGCTGTTACCCGCGCCAGTGCTGGCTCCGACCCTGCCGGTGCTGATGCTGACGTTGTTGTTGTTCGGCGCCGCCAATGCCCTGCTGGATGTGGCGATGAATGCGCAGGGACTATTGATCGAGGATCGCTATCAGCGCCCCATTTTCTCGACCCTGCATGGGCTGTTCAGTGCGGGCGGCCTGGTCGGCGCGAGCCTGGCGGGATTGGCCGCATCGGTCGGCATTGCGGCCTCGTTCCATGCCCTCGGCCTGGCCGGTCTTCTGACATTGCTCCTGCTGGCCGTGACGCGCTCTCTGCTGCACGACCAGGCTGGCAAGGCCGATACGGACACAGTGCTGGCGTTGCCCTCCGGCGCCCTGATCGGACTAGGTGCTCTTGCTTTCCTCGCGCTGATGGCCGAGGGCGCCATAGGCGATTGGGCCGCGGTCTTCCTGAGGGAGGTGCGGGGTGCAGGAATGGGCAGCGCGGCGATCGGATTCGCCGGCTTTTCGCTGGCCATGGCCGTGGGCCGCTTCGGCGGCGACTGGGCGCGTCGGCATTGGAGTCCGGCGATGCTCTTGCGCGCCAGTGGGCTCGTCTGCGCTCTCGGGATGGCTATGGCCGTGACCGCACCGGGGCTGGTCGGCTCGGTGCTCGGCTTCGCCTTCTTTGGTCTGGGCCTTGCGAACATGATCCCGATTCTCTTCGCCGCTGCCGGTCGGGCCAAGGGGGTGACGACCGGTCTCGGCATCGCCGCCGTCGCCACGGCCGGTTATGGCGGATTCCTTGCCGGCCCGCCGGTGATCGGGTTCGCGGCCGAGCTCATCGGCTTGCAACTGGCCCTGGTGGCCGTCCTGCTCGGTGCGCTGGCGATTGCGGTCTTCGCTGACCTGGCGCGCGATCGGGCGGCGATTGCGTTAGTCGCGGCCGCTTCGTAAGGGCAGAGAATGGGTCATGGCCAGATGCGACCGCAAGAGAGAATCACAGAGAGGTTCGTCCCGATGAATCACAACCCGATTTCCGACGTGGTCAGCTTCCTGCTACAACCAGGCTATACCACGGTGATTTTTTGGCTGCTCGTGCTCAGCAGCATCGCGATCGCGGTCTACGTCTATCGCGCGATCCCCGGCCAGCGCTCTATGGAGCATGTCAGCAACTGGGCCTTTCGCCTCCTGATCGGCTGCATGTGGTGGCAACAGACCCTTTGGAAGCTGCCGCCGTTCTATACCGACCAGCCGGGCCAGCCGTTCGGGGAGACCGGCCTTGCCTATTGGATTGGGGTGATGGGCAAGTCCGCCGCAATCCCGCTGCAGGCCGATTTCGTCAACAACATCGTGCTGCCGCACTTTTACCTGTTCGCGCCGATGGTCTATGCGCTCGAAGCACTGACTGCGATATCGCTGATCCTGGGAATCTTGGTTCGCTTCTGGGGTTTGGTTGGCGCGCTCCAAATACTCAATCTGTGGCTGGGCCTCTACAATGCCGAGGGTGAGTGGCCGTGGACCTATTTCTTCCTTCTGGTGGTCCAGCTGATTTTCGCCCTTCACCGCTACGGTCGTAGTCTCGGGCTCGACGCGCTGATCGTGGCGCGGTGGAAAGGGAGCCGGACGCTCGGCGGGGTGCTCGTGGCTGAAGCGACGTGAGACAATTCCGACCACGGGGGAGGAGCCTGGATGAGTCCTCGCCGGTGGCGCAGGTTTCGAGCTGACGTTGCATGAGGACATGAAATGGCGCGATTACCGATCTTCCTCCGGCGGTAGCAAAGCGCTACGCGGAGCTGACATGTCCCAATTTTGCGACGACGCCGTGGGTGAGGGGTCCGCTGCAAATGCAATCCTGGCCGTGGCCGAGACGGGAGTGAGCAAACGGGAAGGGGCCTTAGCGTCAGGCAAGAATAGTGCATGCGCGGGCGGAACTGGACATCATCCGGGAGTGCCATCAGGTCGTCCGGGAGATGCGTCGCGTCACGCGCGCCGGCGGCGCGGTCGCGTCCGGCGTGTTCGACTTCTGGGGCGGCTATTCCGCTTCCGCGCTCGTGTACGACACTGGGTCTGTACTCGACGAAGGGATCCGCGCGCTGCGGAACGAGGTGAGAGCCCATCCGGTCGTTTGGGCGAACGGACAAGCTGAGCTCTGGCGCAGAACCGGCTGGTGAGCGTCGTCGAAGAGCCCATCGTGATTAGCTTCGATTACGCCTCGTTTGAAGATTATTGGTCGCGTTCGCGCGGTGCGGGGCCTGGTTCCGCATTGATCGCCCCTAAGCGGTGTTGGAGCAGATCCGCGCGATACAAAAGCCTGTATAGGTGCGGATGTGCTCGGGATGCAGAAGCGGTGCTAAATCCTCGAATTCCAGTATGCCGCTCGATCGCAACTCGGCAAAAGACGCGCAACTGGGCGACCTCGGAGCACCATGTTCGAGCAGCATTTTCTCATCCTTGCCGATTTCGTGCGCGCGCATCAGGCTTGGGCGGCTCCTGTCGCCGGAGTCCTCGCATTCGCTGAGTCGCTGGCGTTCCTGTCTTTGGTTATCCCGGCATGGTCCGCGCTCGTCGCGATCGGCGCTCTGGTGGGCGCAGGGTCGCTCGATTTTACCCCGGTATGGATTGCCGGGGCGATTTGTGCTGCGCTCGGCGACTGGGTGTCGTTCTGGTTCGGCTACCGCTACAAGGATCGCGTCGGCCAGGCCTGGCCGCTGTCGCGATATCCGGGCACGCTGAGACGCGGCGTGCGTTTCTTTCAACGCTGGGGCGCCGTCGGCATTGCCATCGGCCGCTTCTCCGGGCCCTTGCGCGCGACCGTACCCGTGGCGGCCGGCATTTTCGAGATGCCGTGGCTCACCTTCCAGATAGCGAATTTCACCAGCGCCTTTCTCTGGGCCGGCGTGCTTCTCGCGCTGATGATGCCGGTGATTGGCAGATGCGGGTCGCGGTGGCGCCATTTCTCGCACAGCTCCGCGACAAGCGGACGGACTCAATTCAGGGTTCCTTCGGCGGCGTTTTCGAAAAACTGGCTGATGATTTCATCGCCCCGGAAGGAGCGCAGGCCGAGATACGTCTCGTCGTACGCCCGTAATTCCGTGTCCGAGAGAAAACCCGGGGGCGTAGGAAGTCCGGTTGATGGCGTCCCGCCGCCCGGCGGCAGGCTTTGGGCGGGGGCGCCGGCCTGCGCCATCGCGAGAGCGAGGACCGTCGAGAGCAAGGCGGCTTTCAGTTTCATGGGTTCCGCCAGCTTATTCCATACGGAAAAGCGGCGCGATCCCCGGCCGGGTGCGCGCAAGCCAATATCGCTTCGGGGATGCGCAGTCCGTACGGGTGAACACAGGTGATTGAGGAAAATCGGCGTGAGAGGGTTTGCGTTTCCGAAGCCCGATAAGCAGTTGCAATAATTTACGAATGAAATTGCAAACGCACCGGCTCTCAACTACATAGATTTCAATCAAACGTTGCGGGATAGAAGAAATGGCTGAGGAAAGCACCGTGAGGGAGGTTGATCCCAGCCTGGTTGCCCGGATCGTCCGTAGCTATGTCGCGCAAAATACTATCGGCATCGACCAGCTAGCGGGCCTCATTTCGATCGTGCATCGCTCGCTCAATGACCTTGGCAAGAGCGCGCCGGCGGGACCGCTGGTGGCGGCTGTTTCGATCAGGGGATCGGTGCGGCGCGCTTACGTGGTCTGCCTGGAATGCGGGTTCCACGGCCAGGCGATCCGCCGTCATCTCAGTACGAGGCACGGGCTTGCGCCTGGGCAATATCGCGCTCGCTGGAAGCTGGCCGCCGATCACCCGATCACCGCGCCGGCCTATTCGGAGCGGCGTTCGACGATGGCAAAGCAGATCGGTCTTGGTCGCAAGCGGCAGGAAGTCGTCGTGTCGGCTCCCGCACCGGAGGCGGTCGCAGCGCCGGCAAAGCGGCGTGGCCGCGAACCGCGATCGGCAGCCGCGGGGTAGCTCGCGCGGCTGCTCCAGGGAGCGCCGAAAAACTCGGACTTGTCCGGTGCGCGGCAGAGGCCCCGGCCGAGAGACCGGGGCCTCCTTCGCCATCCTGCCTGTTCGCCATGCCGCTATCGTGCCAGGCGGCGGTTAGCCGAGGCATGGTCGCGGGATGAGACCACGTAAAATGTCGGACAGCAACCTCCCGGTTAAACTCTTGCCCGCCGGCTGCGCACGAGCTGCGGAGCGTCATTCGGGAAGCCACCTGTGTGTGAAAGTGCGAAAGTGCGGGCATGGCTCAAGGTACAGACACCGCGCTTCGCTACACCGTGGCGCTCGTGGCGCTTCTGAACCTCGGCTATTTTGGGGTCGAGTTTGCGGTCGCGCTGGCAATCGGGTCGGTGTCGCTGTTCGCTGACTCGATCGATTTTCTGGAAGACGCGACCGTTAACACGCTGATCCTGGTCGCGCTCGGATGGAACGCGCGGCGGCGGGCGATGGTCGGCATGGCCCTCGCCGCTGTCCTGTTCGCGCCTGCTGTGGCTACCCTGTGGACGGCGTGGCAAAAGCTCCAGCTACCCGTTCCTCCGGCTCCGATACCCCTGACGCTCGCGGGCTTGGGCGCGCTCGCGATTAACCTTTACTGCGCCTTTCGTCTCGCGCGCTTCCGAACCCATAGTGGAAGCCTGACGCGCGCGGCGTTCCTGTCGGCGAGAAACGATGCACTGGCAAATGTCGCGATCATCGCTGCCGGGGTGGTTACCGCCGCAACTCTCTCACCGTGGCCCGATCTGATTGTCGGCCTCGGCATTTTTGTGTTGAATCTCGACGCAGCACGGCAGGTTTATTCAGCGGCGCGCGATGAGCGCCGCGCAGCAACCGCCGAGCCGTAGTTGTCGAGGTGATCGCTTGCCGCCACCCGACGCCGTGATTCATCCGAAAAGCGAGGCGACAGGCCGTCCCGGCCTGGCATCGCTCGGTTGGGCGCTGCTGTGCATTGGGGCCGTCGCGTTCGGCGGCCTTGGAGCAACTCTCGCGCTTTTGCGACGTGAGCTTGTCGAGCGGCGTGGCTGGCTGCGTCCGGGCGATATAACTGAGGCACTAGCCTACACGAAGCCGCTGCCCGGTTCGACCATCGTTCAAGTCGTTACCTTTCTTGGATGGCGGTTGGGCAATTGGCCGGGCGCTGTCGTTGCGACCGCCGCGTTTCTATTACCGGCACTTGCCCTGATGACAGTCGCGGCAGCCGCTGTGCTCGCGCTGCCCGATGCGCCTTGGGTGCGCGGGGCACTGACGGGACTGCAAATCGCCGTTGTCGGATTGCTGGCGGCGGCGCTCTGGCATCTCGCGCGCAGCGAGGCAGCTTCGGCCCTACTGTTGACTGTGCTGCTGGTGGCCTTTGCGGCTGGCCTGATCGTCAACGCCGCCGTCGTGGTCGCGGCGGCGGGTGCTATAGGCGTGCTGATCGACCGGGTAAAGCGCGATGCTTGAGTTTGTCGCGCGATTTCTCGTCATCGGTGCGCTTGCCTTCGGTGGCGGGCAAGCGGCCCTGCCGCTCGTCGAACGTTTGGCGGTAGCGGATACGGGATGGCTCACCCCGGCTCAGTTTGCTACCGGCGTGGGCCTGTCGTATGCAACGCCTGGCCCGGTTCTGATACTCGCGGCATTCATCGGCTATCATGTCGCCGCCGTGCCGGGCGCAGTGGCGGCTACGGCGGCTGTCTTCACGATACCTGTCGTCCTTGCTGGCTTCGCCGCGCAGCTTGTTGCCAAGCTCAAGGATGCCCGCTGGTTTCAGGCGTTCGGACGGTTCGCCGCAGCGGCGGCGGTCGGCCTGCTCGGCGTCACGCTGCTCGCGCTTGCGCAGCCGGTGGTGGATGTCCATTGGGCCTTACTGATGGGGTCGGTGATCGTGTTCGCCGCCGAGCTGCGCGGCGTACATCCGATCATTCTGATCGCCGCAGCGATGCTGCTCGGGGCATCGTGGCCGCTGATCAATGATGCGCTAGCCGGATTCCACATCTCGTAGGTGGGAGGCGCGCTCGGCTCTGCTCGGTCGATGCGGCCCTAAACCGCCCGGAAAAATGACCGCGATTTGAACCGTACCGCATGGCAAAGTGCAGGTATGGAACGGCTCAGGGTAAGCATCGTTTTCGAGTCCGGCGCTCGCATTGGCCCCGGTAAGGCCAAGCTGCTTGAAAGCATCCGTGATACCGGCTCGATCTCGGCCGCTGCGCGCGAGATGGGGATGTCCTACAAACGGGCGTGGCTCCTGCTTGACAGCATCAACCAATCCTTCACTGAAGCCGTGGTCACGGCCGCGCCAGGCGGCTCGGGTGGTGGCGGCGCAACGCTGACGCCGTTTGGCGTTGAAGTCCTCGAACGCTACCGGCGCATTCATGAGCGCGCGTCCAAAATAGCCGCCGATGATGTGGCGGCGCTCGGGCAACGTGCCCGGCCGAATGCTGGCCCGAAAATCTAAATCCGCTCTCACGCTATAGCCTAATTGCCATAGCGACGCTCATGCGCTATAGCGACGATGCCATAGCGCATGAGCGGGTGCATGATAAGTTTGGTTGCTCCTGCCGTTGCGCCCGCTCTCTCGGGTTGGCGCACGACGACAATTGCCCTCGGCTGCGCCCTGCTGATTGGCGGGATCGGCGGCTTGATTGGTCTCGGCGGCGGCGAATTTCGCTTACCCATACTCGTTGCGTTGATTGGCTTCGCCGCACGCGCGGCGGTGCCGGTGAATCAAATCCTCAGCCTCATCACCTTGGTAACGGCGCTGATCGGGCGGTGGTACACCGGCTCTCTGGTTGGCGTCGGCGCGTTCGCCCCAGCCGTGATTGCGCTCGGGATTGGCGGCGTCACGGCCGCATGGTTCGCCGTGCGGCTGCTGTCGCGCGTCACCGATCACCGGCTTGAACGGGCGATTGCCGTCCTGCTGATATCCATTGGTCTGGTGTTGATCGGCGAGCGGCTTTTGCCTGCGGGCCTGCCCGCGCTCGTCCCTGCCGAACCCGGCTGGCAAATAATCGCCGGTGTCGTCCTTGGCCTGTGCATCGGCACAGCCAGCACCTTTCTCGGCGTTGCCGGGGGTGAGCTGCTCATCCCGACCCTGATCTTTGCTTTCGGTGCGGACATTCACACGGCCGGAAGCGCCGTGCTGTTCATCTCGATTCCAACAGTGTGCATGGGCTTGTTCCGCTATAGCTGGATGGGGCTATTGCCCGGCCGCTCCACGTTGCTACGCGTCGGCCTGCCCATGGGATTTGAAAGCCTTGTTGGTGCGGCGGTAGGCGGGGCGTTTGCCGGGTCAACCTCGGCCGAAGTGCTCAAGCTGCTGCTCGGGCTAATCCTGATCGCGGCCGCGCTGAAGGCGTTTTGGCGGCACCGATGAACTTACCTTAAGGGCAATCGTCGCACGGTGCAGGGCAGGGACTATCATTCGCCGTGCTCACCGGATGGGTAACCTGATTGGCCACGGCGTTGTGTGCAAATACAAAGGAGAGTGCTGCCAGGGCCATGCATAAAAGAGCTTCGCGGAACATTTGGCTTTCCCCTGTGATTAGTGTTGGAATTGTTCAGCTATTTGATACTTTCCATACCCAAAAACAAGATTAACGGTGTATTACTCGTGTCCTTGTCTATGTCAAAGGGCGCGCCACCTTAAAGCCGTGTGCGCAAGGAATGCGACGGGGCGGAGAGTGGAACAGGAACTGGCGGCGGTCGCCGTCATCGCGGACGAACTGGACAAGGCCATTGCCGCAGCGAAGTGCCACCAATGCGGCTGCCTGCAACAGACCGTTGACGCGCTTTCAACCACACCGGCCGGTCGGGACGCCGGACTTGCTGCCAAGCTCGCGGAAGCGCGGGCGACCTTCAAACCAAAGCATTACGACTGCCTTGGCTGCCCGGTCTGCTATCCCGCCGTTGCCGCCAATGCTTTTGTGGAAGCGTTTCCCGAGGCGGGGGCCAACCTAGATCTTTGCCCAACCGAGGAGCCGGAACAGCGCGCGGGCTGGCCGCCGTTGCCGGGGGATTATCACGTGCTGCGCTATCGTTCGCCGGTCGCCGTCTGCACGCTCAACAGCGAAGCACTGGCGGCGCAGCTTAATGCACGCGCGCCGGAAGGGTTGGCCGTTGTCGGCACGATGCACACCGAGAATCTCGGCATTGAGCGCATCATCAAGAACACGACCGGCAATCCGCATATCCGCTTTCTGGTGCTGTGCGGCGAAGATACGCAACAGGCCATTGGACACCTGCCGGGGCAGTCGCTACAAAGTCTGTTTGAAAACGGTATCGATGATCGGGGACGCATCAACGGCGCACGAGGTAAGCGGCCGGTGCTCAGGAATGTGAGGCCGGAGGAAATTGAAAGTTTTCGCCGTCAGGTGCAACTGGTGGCGCGCATCGGCGAGGAGCGCGGCGAGATTATCGCCGACGAAATCCGTCGGCTAAGCCTGCGCGACCCCGGCCCCTATGCGGCGGCGCTCCCGTTGCGCAGTGTCGAGATGGTGGAGGGTAAGGAACCGGAGCGGCTGACGCTCGATAAAGCGGGCTATCTCGTGGTGTATCCCGACCCGCGCCGCAATCGGCTGACGCTGGAACATTACACCAATCACGGCGTGCTTGATTGCGTGATCGAAGGCGCGACCCCGGCGGCTCTGTATGCCACGGCCATTCAGCGGGGCCTGCTGACGCGGTTAGACCATGCCGCCTATCTCGGCCGTGAACTGGCGCGCGCCGAACACAGTTTGCGTACCGGCGAGGCTTACGTGCAAGATCGCGCGGCGGGCATGGAAAGAACAGCGGCATCGCTCGCCGCGGCGTGCGGTTGCGCGCCGGGTGAGGTCTGCCCATAGGAGTTCAGATTTTAAGCCAGCCCCGCTTGAATGCGTAAGCCAGTGGCAACCCCACGGCAAAAGCAGCAACCGGATTGAGGGCGACACCGATAGCTGCCATCAACAGCACCAGAAACAGATCGCCGCCGCGGTAGTCCTGCGGCTTTGACGACAGCGCGAGCTCGAGGCCGGAAAACATCAGAAGCCCGCCCAACACCGCGTCGGGGATTGTCCGCAGCAGCGCATAGCCGCTTGAGCCGAAACCGATGCCGAGAGCGACAAAGGTAAGCCCAATTAGCATCGGCGCGGTTGCGGTGCGCGCGCCAAACCGGACATGCCCGGCAATGCCGCCCGCGCCGTGGCACATCAGGTAACCGCCGAAGGGTGCCGCCAGCAGATTGCCGAGGCCGGTTGTTATCGCAAGGTTGCGCTCATTGACGGGGTGCAGTTCCTTCGGGAAAAGCTGCCGCGTGACGGCGGCGGTGACAATGATCGCGTTCGTCAAGGTGAGGGGAATTTGCGGCAACACGGCGTTTTGCGTGCCGTGTATGATCTGCGCCCAACTTGGAATTACGATATGCGGAAGGTGCCAGCCAAAATCTAAACTCGGTAAGGGTGGAGCTACGCCGAGCAACTGGCCGACAATGATTCCAGCCACGACAGCGACGAGGGCGACAGGCATGCGCGGATAGCGCATCAGCGCCAGCATCAAAGCGCCCATTGCCACGCCAAACCATAGCTGCTTTTCGATCAGGTGGATGCCGAGCGCCGCGAGCGACGGACCAAGGCCGAGCTGCAACCCGGCTGCGATTGTGCCCGGCAACACGCGCGCGAGACGGCTCACCACGCCTGTCATACCCATGAGTAGAAAGAACGCGCCGATAACAAGCCCGGCACCGGCGATTGCGCCGGGGTCCATCGGCTCGATCAGCACTGCCGCCGATGCCGCCTTCATCGGCTGCACGGCCATGGGGATACCGTAAAACGCACCCGACAGCGCGTAGAACAAACCGAACGTCGTCAGGATGCCGGTCGGCTCCATGCCGACAATCGTGATCGCGCCGATAATGTGCGGCAGAAAGGTGCCGAGGTCGCCAAGCGAGCCGGACACTTCGCCGACACTCCAGCCAAAGCGCGAGCGTATGAACTTTGGCGGCTGGTCAGCCTCTTGGCGAACCGGGATGGCCGGAATGCGTAGCCTGCCGCGCCGCGCGTCGGTGATGGGGCGCACACCGGGCGGGATTCCTAGCTGCTCGATCTCGGCGGGCATCACTCGATTATGCCATGCGACGGCAAGAGATGCGCGGTTTCTACATCTTGTGTTCGTGCGCCGGTTTTTGGTCGGCGTCAAAGACGCATAGCATGCATTCTGACAAGCCCGGCAAAGTCGATCTGAAATACTCGCTGCGCTCTCTCTAAGGAAAAACACCGGCGGGAGCGTCCATCCCGGCTTTTCAGGGTTGAATTGACGCGGCAAAGTATTTTGCGTGCTGGACCGTTACTAGCCCGCGTCGTCATCGGGCATCAGTGGCGAGCGGTCTACGAGACAGAGCATCGCAAGGCGGGAAAATCGCCGGGCGGCGGCCAGGCGAGTGGCGGTCCTTCCGCGACCGCCGGGGAAGCCGGGGAAAAAGTCACGAAAGCCGGATTGCTCAATTGCATAATCGACGGCTTCGCGCTGCGTGATGCCGGCGAGGGCTTCATGCTGCGCGATGTGGTCGGGCTGCCGGGCCTCGATAAGCTGCCATAGCAGGAAACGACGATCGGCGATGGTCAGCGTGGGCCCCGCGAGTTCTGAGGGCGTGTCAGCCTGCGACCCTCGCCGGCGGGGCTCGGCCTTCTGCGCGCCGGGCGAGTTTCGGCCGGCGCATGTGCTGGCCGCGTTTCTTTGACCGGCTGCTGCCCTAGGCGGTGCTCGCGCCGCACCTCCGCCGCAGGCTTGTCCTCACGCAGGCCTTCGTAGACGACCTGCCGCAGCAGATTGCCCCCGGTCCAGGTCAGGAACTTCACCTCGGCGACGAGCTCGGGCCGCAGCCAATGGACGCGGCTGAGCACCAGCGGCGACCCGAAGCGGCTGCCGCGCGGCGGCGGCACGTCGAGTGGCATGGTGCCGGTCGCCAGCGGCTGCAGCCGCCGCCACAGCCGCTCAAGCTCGGCGTTGTCGATGCCGCTGCCCACGCGCCCCGCATAGACCAGCCTGCCGTCGGGGTCATAATAGCCGAGCAGCAAGGCGCCGAGATAAGGCCGCCTTGCTTCCGGCTCGGTCCAGCCGATCACGACAAATTCCGCGCGGTTGAGGCATTTGACCTTGCGCCAAAGCCCGCGATTACCGGGCGTATAGGGCGCATCAACACGCTTGGAGACGACGCCCTCGACATGCATCGCGCAGGCTTTGTCGAAGAAAGCCGGGCCCTGCCCAGTGACGTGGTCGCTGTAATGCAAACAGGGTGCAGCGTTCGCGAGCAAGGTCCTGAGCCGCTCCTTGCGTTCGATCAGGGGGCGAGGCCGGAGATCCTCGCCGTCGAGGGTGAGAAGATCGAAAAGAAAGAACACGAGCGCCGCTGCGTTGCCGCTGTCCGAAGCGAGCTGGACGATGTTGAACGACGTGGTGCCGTCGGGGCCCACGCCGCACAATTCGCTGTCGAGATAGGCATGGCGCGCGTCAAGCTCTGCCACGGCCTTGGCGATCGCTGGATATTTATGTGTCCAGTCGAGCCCGGTGCGCGTCAGCAGCTTGACGGCGCCGCCGTCGAGCCGCGCATGCATGCGGTAGCCGTCGTATTTGATTTCATGGAGCCATTGGTCGCCGTCCGGCGCCGCGTCGACGAGCTGGGTCAGCTGCGGCCGGATCCAGTCCGGCAGGGCAGGCGGAGCAGCGCCACCCGGGCGCGCTACCGGTCGCTGCATGCCGGAAGCGGGCAGGGGTTGGCGCGCCGGCGCATGGCTCTTTTACGCCTGGGCAAGCTGCGGCGGTCCGCGATCGCCGTAGGCTGCCAGTTCCGACAACAGGCTCGCCAGGCTATAGGACGGCTTGTAGCCCAGCCAGCGAACCGTCTTGGAAATATCCAGCCTCGTGGGCTTCAAGGCCGGGTCGAGTCCGTAAGAGAGCGCCAGATCGTAATATTCGGGATAGTATTTCTTGAACGTTGAGCCCGCGCCGCCCGCATCCCAATGATCCAGATCGGCATGCGTGTATTCATAGGCGCTATCAAGCGTAAGGATGAGCTGCTGTGTGAGGCGCTGGCGGGAAATGAGATCCAGGCTTAAGATAACCGCCGCGGCAACATCGTCAATGTGGACCGCTCCCTTCCAGAACCATCGCGCCCAGTCGCTATAGCTGGCGTACACCTCGGGATTCCAATACGGAATAAAGCCTCGTGGGCGAAGGGTGATCACATTCATATCGCGGTGTTTTCGGTAATCCTCGGCAATCAATTCGGCCAGGATCTTGCTGCTCCCGTACCGCGTATCCGGCCTATACACACTGGTTGTCGAAATGAATACGATCTTGTCGATGCCGAGAGAAACGGCCGCTTCGAAAACCTCGAAGGTGCCGCGCACATTGAGGTCAAAGAAATCGTAGGCGCTTTTCTCGCCACGATCTTCGTGGATACCGTGCCACGCGGCGATGTGGACAATGCAATCGCAGCCGCGAAATATTTCCGGCAGCTTCGGCCGGTCCAGAATAGACCCCTCGATAAACACCGCTCCCGGTTTCAAATCCCGCGGCGCACAAACATCCAGGATGACAGGCGTATCACCCCTGTCGAGCAACCCGGTACGAGTGTCCGTCCGAGATCTCCGGACCCTCCTGTCAGAAGCACCTTCATGGTCTTCTCCGCCATTTGCCCCTTTTCGCCAGGCAATACCCATGCACGCAGGAGCGTTCTGTCGGCATAGAATAGGGGAAGCTTGCGCCCCGCGCCCTGACCTGACGAGGAGGAACGGAATGGCCCGCCGCAGCCCGCCCCGCAAAGTCACGTGGTTCGAACCGGTGCCCCCGCGCCTCGCCCGCAACACCATCATCGAATCGACGTTCGAGGTTGGGCGCCGCTTCCGCTGCACGCTGCGCGTCGACTGCGGCGAACTCGACCCCGGCGGGGTGATCCCCCCGGCGCTCGGCGAATGGCACCCGCGCATGCCGGAGCGCCTCGACGACGAGGAGCTTGCGGACTGGCGCGCGGGCCGCAACGCGGTCTATCAGCTCGCGGCACTGACCATCGGCGCCCGCCTCGCGGTCGCCGACGCATAAGCCGAACCTAAAGGCGCCAGGAAGAGTCCCCGCCGGTGGGTCCACTCCTCTCTATCCGCTCAACGGCGGGCTGATCGAGTACGCCTGGCAAATGGCCGGACATGGAAGCGGGCGCCGCCGCTTGGCGACGCTCAGTGTTGTTTCCGCCGTTATGATTGTGCTGCTTGCGCTAGCGGGCGGCCTGGCGCCGTCGCTGCTGCCGGGTACCTTGATTGGGCAGGACGCGCAATCGGTTGCCGTGGCCACGATCTTTGCGGCGAGTTACCTCGCGCTCGCGGTCGGCAGGATCCCGGGCCTGGCCATCGATCGCGCGGGCGTGGCGCTGGTCGGCGCCTGTTTGATGGTCGCCGCCGGCGCGCTGCCGCTGGCGGAAGCCTACAAGGCGGTCGACCTCAACACGCTCACCTTGCTGCTCGGCATGATGATCGTGGTCGCCAATCTCCGCCTCTCCGGCTTCTTCGCGAAGGCGAGCGGCTGGGTGATGCGGCGTGCGCGCTACCCGCTCGCGTTGCTCGCGGCTGTAACGGCGGTCACCGGCGTGTTCTCCGCGTTCCTCGTCAACGACGCGATTTGTCTCGTGCTCGCGCCGCTCGTCCTCGATCTAGCGCTGTCGCTGCGGCGCAACCCGGTGCCTTACCTGCTCGCCGTCGCGATGGGATCGAACATCGGTTCGAGCGCGACCATCACCGGCAACCCACAAAACATGATGATCGGCAGCTTCTCGCAAATTCCGTACGCGCAATTCACCGCCAGCCTCGCGCCCGTGGCACTGATCGGGCTCGTGCTGACCTTTGTGCTGATCGCGCTCTTCCATCGCGGCGAATTCGCCGGCGGCGCGCGGCTCGTGGCCGTGATCCCGCCGGCGCACGCCCACCGCGCGCTGATGCTGCGCGCGCTCATCGCGACGGCGATGCTGATCGCGCTGTTCTTCGCCGGTCAGCCGCCCGCGAAGGCGGCGATCGTCATCGGCGGGCTGTTGCTGCTCACCCGGCGGGTCAGGAGCGAGCGCGTTTATGCCGAGATCGACTGGTCGCTGCTGCTGATGTTTGCCGGGCTCTTCATCATCGTGGCGGGCGCGGAGCACACATTGTTGAGCGACGGAACAATCACCGAGGTTGCCCGGCTCCATCTCGATCGCGTGCCGGTGCTGAGCGTGGTGACGGCGATCCTTTCGAACCTGGTCAGCAACGTGCCGGCTGTTCTGATGATCAAACCATTCATTGATCCGCTAAGCGATCAGCATACTGCGTGGCTCACTGTAGCGATGGCTTCGACCCTCGCCGGTAATTTCACCGTGCTCGGCTCGATCGCCAACCTGATCGTCGTGCAGCGGGCGGCGGCGAGCCGGGTCGAGATCACCTTCTGGGACTATTTCAGGGTTGGCGCGCCGCTGACCATCATCTCCCTCACGATCGGCACGCTGTGGTTGTGGCTGTGACGTCAACCGAGGGCAGGCGTTTCAACCCGTTGTCGCTGGACGCCGTCAACTTCCTGCTCGCCGACGTGCGCGGCGCCCTCGGGCCTTATCTCAATGTGTTCCTGGTCACCCGGCAGCATTGGAGCCTGTCCGAGGTCGGATTGGTGACCACGATTGGCGGCCTGCTCGGGCTCGCCGCGCAGACCCCGATCGGCGCCGCGATCGACGAGACCCGCGCCAAGCGCGGAGCGATCGTCCTGGCGCTCGCCGTGCTCGGCGTCGGGGCTGCGATAATCTTTGCGTTGCCCACCTTCTGGCCGGTGATGATCGCCAACTCCTTGGTGGCAATTGTCGGCGACGTCTTCGGCCCGGCGGTCGCGGCTCTGACCTTGGGGCTTTACGCGCGCAAACAGCTGGCTCGACGCATCGGGCGGAACTCAGCGTGCGACCATGCCGGCAATGTCGCCATCGCTGTCGTGGCGGGCGCAGTCGGTTATGTTTTCTCGCAGCGTGCCGTGTTCCTTCTCGTGCCGGTCTTCGCCGTGCTTGCAGGTATCGCCGTGCTTTCCATTCCGGCCGAGGCGATCGATTTCGACCGGGCGAGAGACCTGAACCACGGGGAGGACGGTACCGGGCCCGCCGTGGGACCTGTCGGCTACGGCATTCTGTTCGAGTCCCGGCCGCTGGTCATCTTCGGTCTGTGCGTCATGCTGTTCCATTTCGCCAATGCGCCGCTGCTCCCGCTGGTGGGGCAGAAGCTGGCCGCCGCCTATCCGCAAGAGGCGACGGCCATGATGTCGTCCTGCATCGTCGCCGCACAACTGGTCATGCTGCCAATCGCTTTGCTGGTCGGACGCACCGCCGACAGCTGGGGGCGGAAGCCCTTGTTCCTGGCGGGCTTCGCCATCCTGCCGATCCGGGCGGTGCTTTACACACTCTCCGACAACAGTTTCTGGCTGATCGGTGTCCAGCTGCTCGACGGCGTCGGCGCCGGGTTCTATGGCGCCCTCACGCCCCTGGTGATCGCCGATATCATGCGCGGCACAGGACGCTATAACCTGGCCCAAGGCGCCATCGCCACGGTCCACGGGATCGGCGCCTCGCTGAGCGGGCTGGCTGCCGGCGTTATCGTCGATCACTTCGGATACAGTTCGGCCTTTCTCGCGTTGGCCGCGGCCGCCGCAGCGGCCCTCACGGTCTTCGCCCTCGGGATGCCCGAAACAGCCGATCGGGCGCCGGCATCGCTGCTGTCTTGAAGTCGGTTGCCGTCGTCCCTCCCGGAAGGGCCGTGTGCCATGGGCGCCGGTTGCTTGGAGCTCTACGAACGGACTCTGGTCAGGCTTAGCCGGTCAAGCCTCGCGCGCCGCGAGGCGGACGAAGAAGGGCAAGGCCGCGGCTTGCAACAAGGCCGAGGTGAGGACGACCGCTACGAGCGAGAGATCGTACAACACTCCGAGCAGGACGCTGCCGGCGAACCAGGCCACGCCGTAGACGGCATTCATGATTCCGAAGGCGGTTGCGCGCCTCTGCTGCGGAGCCAGCCGCGAAATGGTCGCGCGCATCACCGAATCCTGCGCGCCGGTGCCGACGCCCCAACAGGCCATTCCGATTACGGCGAGGGGAAAATTCCCGAGAAACACAAGCGGAGCGGCGGCGGCGGAGACGATGGTCGCGAGCACCATCGTCCAGATCCCGATCCGGTCGAACAATGATCCCAAAGCAAGCGCGCCGAGGCCGTCGACCGCCATCGCGACCGCATAGAGGATGGGGATCCACGCCCCGGGCATGATCTGCGCTTTGTCGAAATGGTAGGCAATCAGCGAAAAATCCGCGTAGCCGGCGGCGATGAAGGCGACGGCGACGATGTAGATCCAGAAGATCGGTGCGAGGCCCTCACCTTCGAGCGGCGTCGGGGCCAGCTCGAAATCGTGGGGCCGGGGAAAAAGGTATCGCGCAGCCAGAAGGACCGCCATCGACAGCACAGCGGGAATGAGGAGCCACCCGAAGGCGGCCTGATAGCCGCTGCCGACGACCAGAACGCCGCTGACGACCAATGGCCCGGCGACCGCGCCGAGTTGATCGAGTGCCTGATGCAGTCCAAATCCCCAGCCCAGCCCGGTGCGGCTCGCGGCGTGCGACAGCATCGCATCGCGCACAGGCGAGCGGATGCCGCGACCCATGCGCTCGGCGATGATCAGCACGACGGCGATCTGCCAGGCACCGGCAAGCGCCAGGAGCGGAACCGCGAACAGGTTGAGCAGGTACCCGGCGATGGTAATCGCCCAATATTTCCCGGTCCGGTCGCCGAGATAGCCCGAGACGAGCCTGGCGCCGTAGCCCAGCAGCTCGCCGAAGCCGGCGACAATTCCGATCGTCGTCGCCGTGACGCCGAGCGCGCCAAGATAAGGGCCGGTGATGCTGCGCGCCCCCTCATAAGTCATGTCACCGAAGAGGCTGACGATCCCCAGAAAGACGATGAACAGGACAGCACGCGGCCGCGGGAGGGGCCCGTTTGGTGCATCTGATGTTGCCGCGATCGCCTCGCTTTGGGCCATGGAGTGGACTTCCTGGCTTGCGATATCGGGACACGGCCCGGACGGCTGGCGGTCCCAGCGTTACCCTGACGCGACGATCGTTTCACCACAAGCCGGGCTGAGGGGACCAAGCGCTCCGTTGCGCTGCCGATGATCTGCTCGTGCAGCCGCGTATGGGCGTTAATGGGTGCAAAAAAAGCGCCGCCGCCTTCTCCGAATTGTACCTTCGGCGATCGTCAGAGCTTGGTCACGCCCTGGAGCATAGGATCGTGGAGGAGTGGGTGTCGGCCTATCCGAAGAGTTTTTGGCGAATTGCACGCGAGAGACGCCGCTGACGGCCGTTTTCCAGTACGCTAGTCGCTGCATGATAAGGGCGTGGGCCGGGCGGGCGGATGTCTCGTTCGGCCGCCACCTGGGCGCGCTCGCGGCGCAGCTCCTCCGTGCGTGCCCAGATCATCGGAAAATCGTCAGCGGCGCGGGGTCGGGTCACTCCCCCTCCGTTTTCTTGTGATGCTGTGTTGATTACCTGGCCGTGGCGATCGGCTCAATAAGGCTCGGATCGTTGTTCTTGACGTTCCCGACGCGCGGGCTAACCGGCCAGCAGATCATGTCGTCGGCAGGATAGGGGGCGAGAAGCGCCTTCAGATGCGGCACGTCGGCCGGCTCCTCGCCGAGCCATGCCGGCCAGGCCGCGGGCGCGAGAACCACCGGCATCCGGTTATGGAGCGCCGCGCACAATTCGTTCGGCTCCGTGGTGACGATCGCGAAGCTGCGGACCCATTCGCCGGCCGGCGACTTCCAGTTCTCCCACAAGCCCGCCAACGCCATGATGCCGTGATCGGCAAGCGCGATTGCATATGGCTGCTTACCCGTCTCTGTCTTCTCCCATTCGTAAAAGTTGTCGACCGGCACCAGGCAGCGGCGGCGCTCGAAAGCTTGACGGAAAGCTGGCTTGGTTTCGATGCCTTCGGCCTTGGCGTTGATGTTGGAAAAACGGACTTTGATGTCCTTGGACCAATAAGGAATCAGGCCCCAGCGTAGGAGGTCGAGACTGCGCTGCTCGGCCTTCCGGTCATAGCGGACGACGGGCAGGGAGTCGGTCGGCGCCGCGTTCCAGGTCGGCGGAAAATTCGGCGTCGGCCGCTCCGGCGGAATCCGGAACACGAGCTTGATTTCGCTGACGTCGGAAGAGAGGCGGGCGCGGCCACACATAAGGCGATCCTAGCGCTGGCCGGCGGCGGGCCCAAGCGCCCGGTGAATGCCGGCGAGCTGCTTTGATTTGATCTCAATCAAAGCCGGGCAGAGCAAAAGCCGTATGAATTAAAGCGCACGGGGCAGCGATTGCGGGCCTTTCCTGCCCGTGCGCGGGATGATGAGGTGCGAGGAATCTGCCCGTGCGAGAGCCGCGCAACCGGGTTGTTCAAGTCGGGCGCTTTGGCGGTCCCGATGGGTTGGAGGTGGTCGACGCGCCGCTGCCGACGGCCGGCCGGGGCGAGGTGCGGGTCCGCGTGCTCGCCTCGGGCCTGGAATACACCGACGTGTTGATCCGGCGTCACCTCTATCCGCAAACCATGCGCCGCCGGCCGCCGTTCGTGCTGGGCTATGACGTCATCGGGGAAATCGATCAGCTCGGCGATGGCGTGAGCGGCCTTGAGCTTGGCGACCGCGTGGCCGATATGACGGTGGTCGGGTCGAACGCCGCCTATCGCACGCTCCGGGCTGACCGCCTGGCCCGCGTGCCGGCGGGCCTCGACGCGGCGGAGGCGGCGACGCTGATCCTGAGCTGGACGACCGCGTACCAGCTCCTCCACCGCGCGGCCCGAGTACAGCGAGGCCAGCGCGTGCTCGTGCAGGGAGCCGCCGGCGCCGTCGGTCAGGCGCTGCTCGTGCTCGGCAGGCTGGCCGGTGTCGAGCTGTGGGGCACCGCGCGCGGCGCGCATGCGGCGCTGATCCGCGAGCTGGGCGGCAACCCGATCGACTACCAACGTGAAGACTTCACGCGTGTGCTGCCGGGCGGGTTCGACGTCGTCTTCGACGGCATCGCCGAGGACGGTTTTCGCCGCTCGTTCGCGGCACTCAAGCGCGGCGGCCTGCTCTGCGCCTATGGCTACTCGGCCGGCGTGCAGGCACAGCGTTGCATGCCCACCATGTTGATGTGGATCGCGCGCCTGTATCTATGGAGATGGTTGCCGGGCGGCAAGCGTGCTGGCTTCTACTCGATCAACGTGATGCGGGCGCGACATCCCGGCTGGTTTCTGCAGGACCTGGAGCGGCTCTTCGGCCTGTTGGCTACCGGCGCCATCCGGCCCCGCGTCGCCGAGCGGATCTCCTTCGATGAGGTCACCGAGGCACACCGCCGTCTCGAGGCGGGCGGTCTCGCGGGCAAGCTCGTCCTGTGCCCGGACCGCGGACGCCCGCAGCATCGCGCCTCGTGGGTGGGTTTAATTCGCGGCGGCGGCCCGTTCAGTGAACATCCGTTACGGGAGACGGGGCCGGCCCGTGGGGGTTCGAGCCGATGGGTTAGCGGCGGTCTCTGATATCATGAGCTGGAAATCGTCGCGGCCTCCCGCAGCCAGTTGCCGATTTCGGCTGTGCGGCGGACAGGATCCAGGATCTCGGGGCCGATGCCGTAGCGCCAGGCCATATCGCGGCGTTCCGGCTCGGCGTGTAGCGTGCGGAAATCGCGGGCCATAGCAACCAGCTCGGCACAATCGCGACCGAACCCTTCCGCTACGAGACTTGCGGCTCGCATCTCAATCAATCCGGCTGCAACCGATAACGTGAACTCGGGATGGTACTGCGTCCCGAAGAAAATGCTTTCCGATGGCAGTTCCATCGCCAGCGCCTGAATTGCACAAAACTCGTTCTGAGCCAGCACCTCAGCACCTGGCGGCAGCTGTTCGAGCTCGTCGAGATGAGAGCAGAGAGCGTCGAACACGGAAGGCCGCTGAGCGAGGAGCGGGTGGGAGCGGCCGGCCGCAGTGGGGGTAATTGCCCTCGCCACCCCAAGCTCGCGGCCGCGGGGATTGCGGCGGACAGTTCCCCCGAGTGCCACGGTCGCGAGCTGCAGGCCCCAGCAGCTTCCCCATGCCGGCACGCCTGCCGTAAACGCTGCCCGCGCAAAATCGATCTGCCGCGTCACCTCGGGCGTCTGGTCGTAAATATGCAGGGGCGAACCGCTGAACATTAAGCCGTCGAAATCTCCCAGCGACGCGCCGCCCGGCAGGTCTTCGCCATCGGCAACATAAATCGACGAGCAGCGGATATGAGGCTGTTGCGACCTGAGTGCAGCTTCGAAAAGCGAGGCGTTCGAGGGAATCCCGAACTTTTCGCGCTCCGCCTGCATCGCGGCCGGCGTGCCGTCGGCAATTAAGATGCGCAGCATAAAATGCCCTCACCGGATTTTTGGCGGGATTACCTGGTAATGGAGGGAACGGGCAAGATGGCGGATAGTCGAAGGAGAGAGCAACCTCTCGAACCGCCCGCCATCGTTCGTGCGATTTCAGTCCTGCCTGCGTTCTTGCGATCTTCCGAGCGAGGCCGCGAGGGGTGACCGAACAAGTGCGCCTCGGCGTATCGGGGTGTATGACATTCTGCGATTTGACCGCGAAGGCCATGCAAAATCGAGGTGGGATCGACTGGCCAGGAAAGAACGGCCCATGAAAATCGTCAAAGTGTCCGCGATTCCAATGTCGGCACCGGTTCCGGAGGAAAAGCGTCACCGCACCGACCTTGGAACCAAGGTCAAGAGTGATGCGACGCTGATCCGCGTCGAAACAGGCAACGGGCTCACCGGCATCGGTGCCGCTCTCGGCACGCCGCCGATCGTCGCAGCCATCGTCGAGCACGAGCTCGCGGCGGAATGCGTCGATGAGGATCCCCTGTTCTCCGAGCGGATCTACGAGAAGATGTACAACGGCTCGCGCAGCAGGCCGGCGCTCGAGCGTGGCATCACCCAGGCTGATGAAAGCCGACGCCGCGGTGTCGTCATGGAAGCAATTGCCGGCATCGACATCGCAGTATGGGACGTGAAGGCGCAAGCGCTCGGCATTCCCCTCTACCAGGCGCTTGGCGCGGCGCGCAGCTCGGTGCGGGGCTATGCGAGCGGCGGCTGGGCGCCGGGCGACGAGGCCGAGGCTGAGCTCGCGGGCTACGCCGCGAAGGGCTTCACCGCTGCCAAGATGCGTGTGGTGGGTCGCGACGGCTTCTCTATCTCCAATTGTGTGCGCCGGGTGAAGGCGGCTCGCCGCGGGCTCGGCCCCAACGTCGAACTGATGATCGACGCGCACGGCTCGCTGGAGGTTGCGACCGCCATCAAGCTTGCCAAGGAACTTGAGCCCTACGACATCGCCTGGTTCGAGGAACCGGTCTCGCCCGACGATCACGCCGGTCAGGCGGAGGTGCGCCGATCGACGACGATCCCCATTGCCTCGGGGGAGCGCGAGTTCACGCGGTTCGACTTCCAGGATCTGCTCGAGCGCCGGGCGCTCGATATCGCGCAGCCCGACGTCGCCCGCGCAGGCGGGATGACCGAGATCCGGCGAATTGCGGCACTGACCTCGGCGCACGGTGTGCGTCTGGCCCCACACGCCTGGGGCAGTGGAGTTCTGTTCGCCGCAAGCATTCACGTCGCCATGGCAGCCCCCAATTGCCACATCCTCGAGGTGAGCCAAGGCTGGATGCCGATGATGTGGGAGCTCTTCAACGAGCCGTTCGACATCCGTCCAGACGGCATGGTGCATGCGCCTGACCGGCCCGGTCTCGGTTTCACCCTGCGCGGGGATGCGCTGGAGCGGTTCAGCTACGTCGACGGCCCTGAATATAAGTTCTAGCGGCATTTTGTTGACGGGCCGGGACGCTGCCGCGCGTCAATTATGGCCAGTCCCGTCGGTGGCGTTCGGGCATAGTTGATCGCCGCTGGGCGCGGCGGTCGCAATATGCGTCGGCCAGAGCGGAAAGCGGCCCCAAGGCCGAGACGGGAAACGGTTAATCCCTTAGGGAGGGGTGACATGGATCTCACGTTCGGGTGCGTTCTGTCGCAAGCGGCGTACGGTCCAATGGCCGGGCCAACGGCCATTCGGACGCTTGCTCAACGAGCGGAAACCTTAGGTTTCCATATCATATGGTTCGCGGATCACATCGTAATCCCCAGGCACGTCAAACCTTTTTACCCTTACGAAGCCGGCGGGGCGTCACCCTTCGATGCGGCGCAGCCGTTTTTTGAGCCGCTTTCGGTTCTGAATTTCCTAGCTGGCTGCACCGAGCGCATCCGTCTCGGCATGCATGTGCTGATCATCCCCTACCGCGAACCGGTATTCACCGCCAAGATCCTGGCGACGCTGGACGCGTTGTCGGGTGGCAGGCTAACCCTCGGTGCCGGCGCCGGATGGATGGAAGAGGAATTTGCGGCGCTCGGCCTTTCGAATTTCGCCGAGCGCGGCGCCGTTACGAACGAGTACCTGCTGCTGTTCAAGGAGCTTTGGACAAAGGAAAACCCCGAGTTCCACGGAAAGTACGTCAAGGTCTCCGACATCGGGTTTCTGCCCAAGCCGCTACAGCGGCCCCATCCGCCAATTTGGATCGGCGGGCATAGCCCGGCTGCATTGCGCCGCGTCGCTTTGGTTGGCGACGGCTGGATGCCGATAGCTTTGCGTCCGCCATCGCTGCTGCGACCGCCGGAAATGGCGGACAAGATGGCCCGCTTGTGGAGGCTTCTGCGCGCCGCCGGGCGCGCCGAAGACGAGGTGGCAATTTCGGTTACGGCTCCCGTCGTGATGACGAAGACGCCGAGGTCGCCACGGCCCCTTCTGCATGGCACCCCCGCCGAAATCGCCAGCGATTTGCGGCAATACCAGGCTCTGGGCATCCGGAATTTCAACGTCAACTTGCCGGGTGCCGATGTCGCCCAGCAGAGCGAAGCGATGGATCAGTTTATGCGGGAGGTCGTGCCGCTCGTTGCCTGACCCGAACCGGGAGGGATTCTCGACCGGCCACGACGCGCTGGCTGGAATTGTCAAACCTGCCGCGATGAGCGGGCTGGCGGTCTCTCCGATCGCCGGATCGACCGGCAGCGGATCGGTCGCCGCCAAGTTCCAGCTCACGGGAAAATTAGGCGTCGGCCGCGCGGGCGGAATGGAGAAGACGAGCTTGATGACGCTGACTTCGGAGGAAAGGCGGGCGCGGCCGCACATCTGTTATGATAGCACGGTCACCCCGCCCCATGGCCTCAGCTATTGCGCGGCGGCCCGCATCGGCACGCGGGCCTTTAGGAAACGGCGCACCCGGTCGATCGTGCGTTGCCTCAGCTCCTCCGGCTCCTTCCACGGGAACACCGTGATCTCGGCATTCGGCGCCAGTGAGGCGACATCGATCGAGGTCTGCAGCGGATGCCCCGGTACGTCATCCGGCAGCACCAGCATCGGCGTGCGGCAGTTCCTGATGAAGTCGCGCGACACGCTGTAGAGGAAATCGGGCTGCACCGCGTATAGGTTGTGCAGGTATTTCTCGATCGTGTCCGTCGACACGTCGGGCCGCCGCTTCATGAAATCGGGCGCCCAGTTCTCCTTGCTGTGCCGGTACATGACGGTCGGGTTTTCCGGCCGATGACCGACGGTCTGGCAGAAGACGGCGGCGACGACGCGGCTGGGCGCCCGCTGCATCAGCTTTCCGGCAAAGCAGCCGCCGATGCAGTAGCCCATGTAAAAGAATTCGTGGATGCCGAGGTGGTCCATGAGCCCGAGCTGGTCGTCGGCGAACGCATCCCACGGGTTGTCGACCGGCACGGGGCCGGTCAATTCGCCGCCATTGGCGTTGCGCTGGTCCATCGTGATGCAGCGGAAGTCGTTCTTGAGCGCTTCCATCGCGTTGAGCACCGCGGTCGGCCAATTGCTGACCCGCGAGTTCAACCCGCCGCCCGGGGTCACCAAAAGCGGGAAGCCGGAGCCCGTCTCCTCATAGCGGATGCGGACATCGCCTTTTTGATAGAACGGCATGGCTGTTTCTCCTGAGCGCAGTGTGGAATACGGTCTTAGGTGCCACAGGGGCGAGAGCGAACCTTTGGGTAGCCTTGTTCGATGCGCTGAGTTCAGCGCAACTTGCGCTGCCACTCAACTCTGTTCAAACCGCGCCCATCACCCGTCGATATCGCCAACATGGTACCAACTCCAGGATGCGCGAGAATCCTATGCGCGGACCTCGCACCCGGCCGATCGAACTCAAGGAAGAGCTATGCCGGAGATCTGCTGGCACTTGGTGAGCAGCTCCTCCTGGATCGCGACATCGTTCGCGACTGCGTTCGGCGCACGAGGGCGCTGATGGTAGAAATACCCGCCCGTCGATCGCGCCAATTCATCGTCGCTCGTGGCGAGCCATGCCTGGGTTATGCAGCCTTGCTGCAGATCGTCCGGCGCCGAGGGTCCGCCCATCTTCGTCGCCACCCATCCGGGCTCGAGGGCGTTGGATCGGACGTTCTTCCACAGCCTGGCGACGGCAAATGCGAGCAGGACATCGCACAGCTTGCTCTCCGCGTAAGCCGACGAACCGCTCCAGGCTCGCCTGGTCCAAAGCAGATCGTCCATACGCGGCCGCACGCCGCGATGCATGCCGGAGCTGACATAGACCAAGCGACGCGGTTGTTCGATCAGCGCCGTCAGAATGTAGGGCGCGAGTACATTGACGGCGAAGACGCGCGGCACTCCGGGCTCCGCCTCCACCCGGCCCTCGCGATAGCCGATACCGGCATTGTGGATTACGGCGTCGAAGCGCCCGAGCTCGTTGACCGCCTCGGCAACAGTCCTCGTCCCGGCGATGGTGGAGAGGTCCCCGGAAACGGCTTCCCGGGCGCCGGGTGCGGCCGCGAGGGCGTCGCGGCTGCGAGCGTCGTTCCGCCCGTGCAAGACAACCTCGTGACCTTGCTCGATGAGATATCTCGCCGCCAGGAGGCCGAGGCCATCCGAGGATCCCGTGATGAATACACGTGCCACTTCAGCGCCTCCTTTTTCAGAGCAGCCGCCGGTAACGTCCTCCGAGGAATTCTCCTTCGAAATGACGGCGGCGCGTTACGAGAGTGCATCATGACTGACGCTCGTGAGCCGGCTGGGACAGAGGTCCGGTCTTGCTTGGGGACCATGGAAACTCCCGGCTCTCCGGAGCTACAAGAGCTTCGTCCCCACACCGCGCAGTGAAAGGGCCAAGACGTCATCAACACGCCGTCCCCCGCCTCGGCCAAAGCCTGGTCGCTGTGCTCGCCGATCCGGCGGGGGCGACGCGTCGGTTATTTTCATACATACCGGCCTCTCGAATTCTGTTTGTGACGCAGATCAAGGGATAGTGGTGCGAACCCGCCCCGACCATTCTTAGTACAGCTAAGACAGGCAGCCGAGACGACACGCCCGCGCAATCAAAACTCCCACCTCTCCGGCACCCGGTGAAAGGCGGCATGGCCTTTGAACGCACGGACGTCGCTTGGAAACAATCCGAAGCCAATGGAGCAGCGGCCGTAGCGGTCGTTGATGCGGTCGACCAGCGGCGACAGCTTCTGGCGGCGGCCGCTGTCGGTGTCGAACAGGTCCGGCTGATGCTGGGCGGCGGGCACCAGGTCGAGCAGCACGACGCCGACGCTGAGCGGCTTGTACCGCGGGACCCGCTGCCAGATCTCCTCGAGGCGGGCGAGCAGGAATCCGGTGTCGCGCGTTTCGTGGAAATCAGTCTCCTCCCACCAGCCGCCGAGATCGCCGGTCCACGAAAGATGCACGTCTAACCGCCGGCAGTAATAGTCGCCGCGCCGAAGCCGCTCGGCAGCTTTCGTCAGCAAATGCTGGGCAAAGTCGTGCGCGCCCTTTTTGGTCCGCAGATCCGGCTCCAGAACATGCTGGTGGCCGATGCTTTTCGAATAGCGCGACGACGGCGGCTGGATGTCGACGCCATGCAGCATCTGGTGGAACAGCAGGCCGTTGATGCCGCCCCACACCCGCCGCAGCTGGAACGGCGTCGCATTCCACAGCTGCTCGACGTTGACGATGCCGGCGCGGTGAAGACGCTCTTCCATGCGCCGTCCGATGCCGTAAATGTCCTGCAATTGGAGGCCGAGCAGGATTCCGGGCAGGTCAGCCTTGGTGATGACGACCAGGCCGTCGGGCTTCTGCAGGTCGGATCCGACCTTGCCGAGAAACACGTTGGGCGCGATGCCGATCGAGCAGGTCAGGCATTCGCCGACCTCCTCGCGCAAGGCCCGTTTCACCTTCACGGCCAATTCCCGCGCGACCGGCACCTGCCGTTCGGTGCCCATCAGCTTGCAGGCCATCTCGTCGATCGAGCACACCTTCTCGACCGGAAGGCATGTGTCGACCGCCTTCAGGATGCGCTCGTGATACTCGGTGTAGAGGCGATGATTGGCCTGCACCGGGATCACGGCCGGGCATAGCTGGCGCGCCTCGCGCATCAGGGTGCCGGTCTTGATACCGAACGCCTTCGCGGCGTAGCTGGCCGCGATGGCGACGGCGGATTCCGTCAGCGTCTGCACGACGATGACGGGCTGGCCGCGCAGGGCCGGGTTCTCCTGCTGCTCGCACGACGCGAAGAAGGCGTTGAGGTCGAGGAACAGCCATTGCACCGGATTGCCGGCCGTTGACTCGTTCATCTTTTGTTCTATACGATAGGCGGCGGGAGGAATCAAGAAGTCCGACGGTGCCGCCGCGCTACGCCTTCCGCCTCGAAGATCTGCGTGTGTTCCACTTTGTGCGCGCGAGCTGCCATGCCTGCGGGCACAAGGCGATCATTCCAAACGCGGCGCTGCTGCAGGGGCGGCCCGGCTATACGCGGCTCATGTCGCTCGAACGGCAGCTGCGTTGCCAAAGATGCGGGGCGCGGGGCAAGGCCTCGCTCGACGTGGAATTGCGGCCCCGGGATTAAACATGAACGGGGAAACATGGCGGGGGCTGGGTTAGAACCTTGCGCCGTAGCGACTACCGGCGGTGCAACGAGATTAGGGTAGTCAGTGGAGCGGCCCGGCGGGCGTCTGGTTCGCGAGCTGGCGAACGGCGTCGGTGATCCGGCGCCACACGTCCGCGCCGTTGTGATCGTCCTGCGCGGCGAGCTCGTCGGCGCGCGCCGCGCTTTCCTCAAGGGCCTTGTCGCCGTACCGCTTGAGCATGAGGTTGGCGGCGCGCCAGATGTCGATCTCGGGTATCACAGTGAACAGGCTGCACGCTTTGGATCGCCAATCCTCTAACACGAAATTTCAAGTTGCATGCAACGCTCGTGACACGATCGCTGGACCTGGCCGCCGCCTGAAGGAGCTGGCGAACCAGAGGGTCTTTTGACAACAGGACATGGCCAGGCGCAGAACCGAGGCATGTCGACTGTAGCGATCCGGTTTCTGCTGGTCGTCGTGTTCTCCGGCCTTTATCTCGCGTTGGCGGTCGCCGCCCGCGGCGGCATCGACGTTTTCTTCGCGGAGCCGGCGCTCATTGGGCTGACGGTCGTGCTGGTCGCGCTCTGCGGCGCGGCGCTCGCCGCCGGCGGCAATTTAAGTCCGGGCGTGCGCGAGGACCGCGGTAATCGGTGGGTGATCGCCGTCTTCGGCGCGATTGGGCTGCTCGAGGCCTTTCTGCCGGCCTGGAGCGACCGGAAGGGGATCTGGGTCATCGACGGTGACGCCATCCGCTGGCTCGGTGTGGCGCTGTTCGCAGCCGGCGGCGCGCTGCGCCTTTGGCCGGTTTTTGTGCTCGGCAACCGGTTCAGCGGCCTGGTGGCAATCCAGCCCGGGCACCGGCTGGTCACAAGCGGGGTTTTCGGCGTAATCCGCCATCCGAGCTATCTCGGATTGCTGATCAGCTCGCTCGGCTGGGGCCTAGCCTTTCGTTCGGGCATCGGCGTGCTGCTGGCGGCGCTGCTCGTCCCGCCGCTGCTGGCGCGGATCGGCGCGGAAGAGAGGCTGCTGCGGTCGCAATTCGGCGCCGAGTACGATGCCTATTGCGCGCGGACGTCGCGGCTCATACCGGGGCTGTATTAGACCTCAGTGCATTGATTAGAGGATCTGATAAACATGGCGAGGCGTTCGCTAGTGGGTACGGGGCTCACGGACGACGATCAGGCTTCCGATCTCCCCCACCTCCCGGCGCAACTCTTCAATCACACTGCCTCTCTCATCAAGGGGCCGGTCGAGCAGCCGCCGGACGTAGGTTGGCGGCTCGTCGCGGAGACCAGCGTGTCGCGTGGCCGGCGTGTCTGTCATGGTCCGCAGCCGCTGGATTACATCATGTGCGCGGATTGGCAACGACGGTCTCGCCGCGTCTCCAGAGCAACAGACCAAGCATGATAGGGGATAGGAGACGGTGCTCATTTTGGGCAGTCCCGCCCCGCCGAGGTAGAGTTGATTTTTGACAGCGATGGCATGCGCCACTGTGCAGCCGAACCGGGGCAAATCATGTGCCGTGCAGCAGTTCCAGGCTAAATGATTAGGCCACGAACTATGGTAATTATAGAAGCAATATAGGGGATCTATTCCCTTCAAATTAGCCTGCCCGATAAGCAGCTCGATTTGCCACATGCTTGCCGTTGGCACCCAATGCTTGATGCGGTATTTGTGGCTGTGCCGGTGCAGGCGTTTGGCTTGCACTAAGAGCCCAATCCACACGTGATCATCGGTAAGCCACCATTCCCAATCCGCGCCCGTAAATCTTTCGTCACGTTTATTGAACTGAAATGTCGCGACTTCGTGAGGATGCTGATTTTGAACATCATCAAGGAAGTCGTCAGTGATCGTCTCTTCATTGCGGTCCAGGCCTCGCGCCTGTGCGCGGGAGAGATCCCCCCAAATCTTTTCTGACTGCCCTGCGAAGGTGATGCAAAGAGGCGGGGAGGTTAGTCTCGGTAAGGTCATCATCGGATCGGTCTATGCAGCTGGAAGGATGAAATGGCCGGATTTCCCGGTGACGGTGACCAGGTCGACGCTGAGGCATTCGTCAATCAGAAACTTCATGACACCACTATGGCGTCAAGCTTGCGGCGGGTACGGCGTACCGGCTGCTGATCGCGCGACGGCAGCTTATGTTTCCGGCCGCGCAGCGGATAGGCGGCGGCACAGAGCGGCGCCAGCCGGATCATCTCGGCGGTGACCCGGGGATAGCTCTCGAGGAGCTCGGCCTGGGTGGAACCTTGTGCGACGAGCTTGGCGATCATGTGCACGGGCACGCGAGTGTCGCGAAAGACTGGCTCGCCGCCCATGATGTCGCGATCGCTGACGATCACACGGCGGGCGCGGCGCAACTCGTGCGGGGATGCGACCGGGTTGGGCGGGGACGTAGTGCGCCGTTTGCCTCTTGAACTGCGGGAGCCGCTCAAGCTCTAGCCTCGTAACTGCGAAAGATGTCGGTGATGATTTTCTGGGCGACGGCCTTCGGGGAGGCAAGGAACAGGTAATACACCACTGCTTTCCTGCTGTTCCGCATCGGCAGCGGTTTAGCAACAAAGCCGAAGCCTGCGACGTCCTTCAGTCGCTTTTGAAAGGCGACCACGATCTGCTCGTTGCCTTGCTTTTCGAGATCCGGTCCGAAGAAACTGCGTTGGCGGGATTCGGCGTATGCAGCCTGTCTCCACGAGTGGTCGCCCCAGAATTTGTTCATGCGGTCGACGCCGCCCGCCGGTGCCCTTTCTGGATCTCTCCAGACCGCATTGCGGTTCATGTCCATGACGGGAAAGTTGAGAAACAAATCGACAGCCCGAGACTGTCCGGCTTGACGAATGACGTCCCAGTCGAGGTCCAGGCCATAGGGATCGAGGAGGCACAAGGCACGATTAAAGTTCTCGTACTGGATTGTCGGGAGCAATTCCCTGGCCAGATATTCATTGCAGTCGCCAGTACGAATGTGAACATTAGGTCGATCGCCACATGTCGCCCGGAGATAGTCTGTTTTGTCGGCGTTTAGGTCGATAAAATAAAATCCGTCAAAAGGCGGCGTGATTTTCAGTGCTCGTGCCGGACTGCCCTCGATCGCGGCCTTGGTCCTTTTTGAGACGTGAACGCCAGCCCCGCTGAAACCGTCGATGTAATATTTTTTGAGGTTGCGGGTCTTGGCGAACGCCCTGGTGTAGGCGGCGCCGTATTTTTCAATGATCTCGAGCTTGAGCTCCGACCAGGCGCCGATCTCATCAAATTTGAAAGGGAGGTCGGTCACGCCCGGGCCAACAACTCAAGTTGGCGGGCCGAGGCCGGCAACGTCGCGGGGAATTGACTCCATTCCTTGCCCTCAAGGAGCCGACCGCCTGACTTGGGCGAACGGCCTCCCCATTGCTTGAAGAAGAAGGCGACTTTTGCCTTAAGGCACTGGTTGCGAACCTCGATGGCCCATTGGGTTTGCATTGGCCGTGCGCGGGGGCCGCTTTCGCCGCCGACGATGACCCAATCGATGCCGGTGAGATTGAGCTTGCCGACGGAGCCAATCAGAGGCTCGACCGAGAGAAAGCGGATGCTGGCGTTGGCTTTCTGCAGGTGAGCGATGCGGGATGTGGTTTGTTCGTTTTCGACGGAGACGCCAAACCAGATGTGTGGAGGCGCGGGCCGCGTCTTGTAGCGGTCGTTGATGAATTTCTGCAGGAGCGAACTACGCTTGGTGAGGATCTGATAGACGTGCCAGTCGGCGCGTTCCATCGTCTCAAAGACGCGGGAGATATGCTTTTTCGGCACCGCCTTGTGAAAGAGATCGCTCATCGAATTGACAAAAATCATGCGCGGCTTTTTCCAGTCGAGCGGCTGCAAAAGGCGCTCCGGGCGGATGGTGAGATCGAATCCGTTTTCGAAGGGATGTCCCGGCACGCCGCGGAAGCGTTCAGAGAAGCGGGCGGCATAGCAATTGTCGCAGCCGGCGCTGATCTTGGTGCAACCCGTGACCGGGTTCCATGTCGTATCGGTCCACTCGATGGTGCTTTTGTCCGCCATGATCACCCGAACCGACTTAGTGCTCGTGTTCCAATTTCGTTCTAACAAGAATCGCACGGTCGAACCTAAAGTGTCCAGTGCGACCAATGGGCCGGATTGATGGAGGAGTCCAGAATTTAAGGTATCGCGCTGATTTGCATAACAGATTGAAAAAACTTTGTAATTTGACTTTGAATGTCGCATCTTGACAGCGTGGGGACCGCGATGAAACCCGAGACGCTGGAAACCAGGCTGCTGAACCGCATCGACCGCAAGCGCGGCGACGTATTTCTGCGCGCCGATTTCGAGGATCTCGGCGGGTACGACCAGGTCGGCCGTGCGTTGCGCAAAATCGTGCGCGAAGGCCGTCTTGTGAGAGTAGGGCAAGGGCTCTATGCCTGTGCCCGTCCGTCGATGACAAGCGGTGAGCCGGTGCCTGTGGGAGGGCTGAGCGCGCTGAAGGAAGCACTCCGGCGGGTTGGCGTGGAAACGCTGCCGAGCCGGCTTGAGCAGGACTACAATGCCGGACGCACCACGCAGGTGCCCACCGGCCGCGTCGTCGGGGTGACCCGGCGTGTGCGCCGCAAGGTCGGGTATGGGGGTTTCTCACTGAGCTTCGAGCGTGCCGGACCGGTGCCTCGTTGAGGAGGTCGACCCGGATCTCAATCGTGTCAAAAAAGCGGCGCGAGATCAGAGGGTTATAAGAATATCCTTGAAATCGCGAGCAAATCAGCGTACTTTTCAAATGTAACCCACCTGCGGCGTGCCGTAGGTTCAAAGGCCGTTTTGGGCGCAAGCCCGGGCGGCCTTCTGCTTTTCTGGACCTCGCGTGACGCGCACCATCGTCTATATCGACGGCTTCAATCTCTATTATAGGGCGCTCAGGGGCACGTCCCACAAGTGGCTCGACATAGCTGCGATGAGCAGGGCCGCGCTGCCGGCAAGCTGTCAGATCGAAGCGATCAAATATTACACGGCCCACATTTCCGGTCGTGTTGATCCGGACGCCCCGCGGCGGCAGCATGCCTACCTACGCGCGATCGCGACGTTGCCGAAAGTGGCGATTCACTACGGCAATTTTCTGGTCAATCAAAAATGGGCCGGTCTCGTGCAACCTCCGAATTTTCGTCCGGCCTTCGTGCTGCCGCCGGCGGCGGCACCTGAGGTGGCCTACGTATGGAAGACGGAGGAGAAGGGGTCGGACGTCAATCTCGGCGTGCATCTGGTGCGCGACGCCTTCATGGGCTACTTCGATGTGGCCGCGGTGCTCACAAACGACACCGATCTCGTGGAACCGGTCCGGATCGTGACGGAGGAGCTGAACCTTCCGGTGACGCTGCTGACTCCGAGCGCACGGCCAGCGGCCTCGCTGATGAAGGTCGCGACCCACGTGCGGCACATCCAACCCTATATCGGTCCGTGCCAGCTCCCGGACTCGGTGGTCGTTGCGGGCAAACGGCCGATTATGAAGCCGGTCGGCTGGTGAGGACGACTATGGGGAGGTCGCCTGCATTGACACGGAGCTTTAAGGAACTGGTGCAACGGAACGTCGCAGCCGATCCAGCCTTCGGCGAGGCGCTGCTGCGCGAAGGCATCGACACCATGCTGGCCGGCGATGTCGACACCGGCAAGGCGATCCTGCGCGACTGCATCAAGGCGACGATCGGTTTCGAAAAGTTGGGCGAGGCGACCGGCACGCAGCCGAAAAGCCTGATCCGCATGTTCGGGCCGCGCGGCAATCCGCAGGCTAATATAAGAACCTCTTCAGCGTACTCGGCTATCTTCAGAGGCAGGCGGGGCTGCAACTGCATGTGACGGCGGGGCCGGCATGACGATGCGGCAAAAACCTGAGCGCGTGCTGGCCTCGGTTCACGAGACCGCGGAGGGTCTCACCGCGGCCGGCGTGATGAGCAAGCAGACGATGTGCGAGTTCGATGAGCTGTGCCTGACGCCGGTGCAGCCGCTGACGCCGGAGGAAATTCGGGAACTGCCGGAGAGGGAAGGGGTGAGCCAAGCCGTGCTCGCGCGCTACTTGAACGTCGCCGCCGACCGCATGCACACGACGCCGGCGGCGATCGCGCGGCGCGAAAGCGGCAGGTGAAACCGTCGACGCGCACGCTCGAGCGCCTCACCGCGGCGACCGGCTTGCGGCGGCGGATTTTGTTCTAGCCGGCGCCGGCGCGATGAACAGGACGGGGACGTGGAATTAGGAAGCAATAGCGTAGCTAACAGCCTGCGTCGACAGGACGGTGAGAGACATACCCCAGATTTTGATGATTTCGGGGATGACGCGGCGATGCGGAGAAGTGGATCGATCTCGAAGCGCCGGGGATTGAGCAAAAACGGACAGCGACACCTCAACGGTGGCGAAAATAGTGGTGAGGTACATAGACTACCGCGGGGTGGGCAAAAGATAGGCGGAGGGCGAACAATAGCGGAACCGCCTACTGCGCTTTTTCCGCCGCTTCCGCTGCGGGGGTGCCTGGAGGGCAGATTACGGATTATCGAGAACAATAGCCTGCAGCGTTGAAGGGTCGGGAACAAACTCCGAACCGCCACCTCTAAGGTAGGAGGCCGCTCGCCGCGGCGCAACTTTTCATTGAGAAGGAAGTGCGAATGTGGTGGAACGTCTCCGATTCGGGGTCAGGCGCTCAGATGCGAGAACGTAATGGCTGATCGAATAGATGCGGCGGCGCGGAGCCGTAATATGAGCCGGATTCGCTCGATGGACACTCGCGCCGAATTGACAGTGCGGCGGATCGCACATGGTCTCGGCTATCGGTTTCGAAAATATCGTTGCGATCTGCCCGGAACCCCAGATCTTGTCTTTGCGTCGCGCCGTGTCGCCCTGTTCGTCAACGGCTGTTTTTGGCATCGTCACGAGGGCTGCCGCCGCGCAACTACTCCCAAGACTCGGACGGCATTCTGGGAGGATAAATTTCGCAGGACGCTGCAGCGAGACCGTCGCGTAAGCGTGGCGCTCTCGAATTTGGGGTGGCGCACAGAGATAATCTGGGAATGTGAAACGGGTGACCGAAATCGCGTTGAGCGATTGCTGCGCGGTTTTCTGGAGAGGAATTAAAGGCTCATGACCGCACCTTCGAGGGCTGGCTTACGAGCTGGCGCCTTGTTCGCCGGAATCGGCGGCTTCTGCAGGGGTTTTCACCAGGCCGGCGTGCCGACCGCGTGGGCGATAGAAGTGGATCCCTTCGCCGTAGCAACATATACCCAAAACTTTCCGGACGTTACGACGCTTGAGCGCGATGTACAGGAGGTTAGCGTTAAGACGGCCGATCTGGAACCAGTTGATATATTGCACGCGGGCTTTCCGTGTCAGAGCTTCTCACAAGCCGGGATCCGGCAAGGCTTCCAAGACCCACGGGGCCGGCTTTTCTTCGAAATTATTCGAATAATTCGGGAGTTTAAGGACAGGCAACCGAAAGCGCTGGTCCTGGAGAACACGCCGTACCTTCGCTACGGAGAAGGAGGGGCTTGGTTCCTTGAGCTGCAACGGGAGATTCAGACACAGGAGGTGAGGCGGGGTGCCTGCAGCGGCGCAATCTGGAAAGCCTCGTCGAACTTCGAGGGTCGTCCTGGGCTCACAGGAGCGATTTCATCCTCCTTTCCGGGAACTCAGCTACAACAGTACGCTTGAAGACCTGGTTCTTTTCAGTGAAACCAGCGTCCGGCTTTACAACTGCGTCGTCCTCAATAAGGATCTCGGACAGTTAACCGTCCAAGAATATATTGCCGATCCGGACGCGAGCTTTGCGCGGTCCCTCAAAACGCTCAATTTAGGCAGAAAGACGGCGGCAGAGCTCCGTGAATTAGTCGAAGGGTTTGCTCGTGGTTGTCACGACGGCGCCGATCAAGCTGGCGGCTCTTCTGAATTCGGCGAGGAAAGCGGTGAAACGGTTCGATCAACCGATGTGATATTGGCCGTCCTTTCCCAATTCCGGTTTCCTGACGCGCTTCTGCAGATGGATATGAGTGTGCGCCTGCGAAATGTGCTGACGGAATTTGTGGAGCATCAGCGCGCCGAAAATGAGCACAGCGTTCGCTTCGAGACTGTGGCTGATGTCGCCGGAAAGTGGCGAGAGGCCGCGTCAGCCCTTCTACGCTTCAAGAACCTGGGCCGGAGGTCAGTTAGCGAACTAAAAAGCGTAATCGAGGATCTATTGCGTCGCAGGCTAGCGAAGCTTATCCCGGTCGATGTGATCCCGGATACGCTGACAATAGACGGGACCACAGATGAATTTGATGCTAAATTTGTTAAGTCGTTGCGTGAGATTTTCTCGTCTTTGTCTCCAGAAGTTGTTAGTCCGAGCGATCCGGGGGTAATCGCTGATGGTGGCGCGGATGTTCGCGAGCAAATCGCCGATATTATCAATGGTCTTTCGAAGAAACAGCAAGATGTTCTGTTTCGTCGCTTCGCACTTCAGGGTCATCGAGGCAAAACTCTTGAACAAATCGGGAACGAGTTCTATGTAACGCGCGAACGCGTACGCCAGGTCGAAAGTCAGGCAATTAGGCGCCTTCGGGTCGGAACACGACTCACCGCCTTCAAGCAACTATTGGATCTGGAGGCGAAGTCACTATGGAATACCTTGTCCCTTGGAAGCGATTTGCTGTTGCCCGAGGATCTTGAAAAACGCCATGGCAACGTCGATCCGATCCAGCAGCTCGCGATCGCCGTTGTCTACGGAGATGTCGGTAAATGGGTTTCAGTATCCGGCACACCGTTCAGGACGGGATGGATCCGCACCGACAGATCGGTCGAAGGCATTCGGCAGATACTCGGCATGGTGGGGGACTATTTGCGCGACGTTTCGCTTCCACGCTCTGCGGATGGGATTGCTGAGGACCTTGACATTGGTATCGAAGACGTCGCCTTGACAGCCCGCGGGAGTAACCGCGTTCGCATGTTTGAAAACTATGTTGTCGAGGGAATTATCGGACCTCAAGCTCGCCGAACGGTGCGGTTTCACAAAGTGTTTCTTGAACAACAGGGTAAGGATTTGCTGGATTTCACGACCGCAGTTTCCTCATACCGGGCGCGTTACCCGGAGGACGCAGCAGGCTCCCGGATCTTCGAGCTGCAAATGAGGCGTGCGCCGCATCTGTTCGCACATATCTTTGACTCGATCTGGCTCCCGCTGCCCGACCATGGCGTAGCGTTTCGCCGCAGGGGCGTTATCCGATACAACGCCGTTCCGACTGCACCGGACCTGGAATCTGATGACAACGAGACCATCGGCGATTGGCTCGTCGGGAAACTCGGTGAGCTTGGACCTTCCCGCGCGGTGGACCTCCGTGACCGTGCGGTCGCCGAGTTTGAGCCGACGATCCTTGCTTCAAGCGTTCAGGCGATCTTGATGATGGAGCCGACGTTCGTTCGGCTGGCGCCTGGCGTATTCGGCCTGCAGGAGCATATGGCCGCCCTATCAGGGGGGGCGTCGATATTTCCTGACTCTATTTTGAGCCTACCTGCCTGCCGATACTACATCATGGCGCGCAACGCCGGTGAGCCGATGAATCTTTATCCGGGATGGAACTGGGGTTTTGAGGCGCAACTGTGCCGGTGGGCAAAACTGTACAGCCCGAACGAGGTGTTCCTATCGCTCCTTGATGTCGCGGTTCCGGAGAACTGGCCGGTCCCAGACGAGGAGAAAACAGAGTGGATGCGAACACAGAGGATTTACGCCCGCTACGAATTGGATCGGCCTCATGCATCGATTTGCGATGTAAAACCGCCGAATGCGGAGAACACTTTGGCCGCATTGGCTGTCCTCGGCACGCTCGGGGGCCTCAGCTGGATATCAGTGAACCGGACGGCGCACCGCAGGCTTGACAGCACTGATGCGGTGGCACAGTTGGCGCTTCTTGTCGCTTTGAACGCCATCACACCCGCAGAGCACTGGCAGGACCGTCATTTCCCGGAGGCGGAGCACACAGCAATATTTGCGAAGATGACACAGGAGTGCAGCCGCACAGGGAAGCCGAGCTGGGACCGGGGCAACCTGCGCTCACTGCTGGAGGAGGCGCAGAATCGGTTAGCAGGACGTGCGCTCGGCTGGGTCGACGAGAATGAGGTGCGGACTTTGATCGACGGCCTTCTGGAACCGGCACCAAGCGGCGCCCCGGCCTTCGAGCCCCTCGAGCCGGAGGAGATTCTTGGGTCGGATTGGGCGCTTCATTTTCAGGATGAGGACCGGGAATAAGTCGTTCTCTAGGCGGGACCGGCGTCGGTGAACGCACCAAGCTCGCGAGCAAGGTTGATGATCCGGCGTCCTTCTTTGGCTTGTTTTGTGTTGGGCTCTCTGGGCCAGCCACTCGCGGCGAGTGCCGCAAGTGCAGATGCGACCTGACGTTGCGCTGGGTCCAGCGTGGCGCTCCTTTGGCCCCAATCGAGGATTTCTGATCCAATCAGCGACCTCCGTCCCTCGGCACGCACTGATTGCATCAAGGTCATCCGGATCAAGCGCTACACGCACTTCTCCTGGTTTAATGCCCCAACCTTTTCGCTCGACCATAGTGGTATGCAGCTCAACAGCCATCGGGTCAGGAAAGGGCAATGGGCGCGCCATAATAGCCTTCCAGCATTCCACTTTCTTTGCCCATTGGGTGACGTTCCTGCCCTCAGCAGATTCGGTCAGGGTCTCGGCTACCTGGTGCGCCCAGTTCCGCAGCAATGCCTCGAGCGCTACCGAGAGACATTGATTTTCCCAAATCTGTTTCAGATCCAGTTGGCCGCCGGATTTCAATGCTAATGATGCGACCAGATATGTGACAATATTGGCTCGATAAGCCGGGAACTCTTCAGAACGAACAATCCGCGCTGCGGTGTTGAAGAGAATAGCCTTCGCAATCAAATTCCGGTAGAACATGTCGTCAGGGAGCCACCCCTTGGGATGAATTTCCCGGAGGCGCTGCATAAATAAGACGAAATTCGTCTGACCTCCCTGGCTAACCAAATGAGGCAGCTGATCCCAGGTATTAAGATACTTTGCTGCATCGATCTTCGTAAATCTGCGCGTCGGCGGGGTCCGCTCCTTAAATCTTCGTAGTCTTGCAGGTGTCGTGCCCTCTGTCGCCTGCGCCATCTGGTATTGCCCGCGAGCACGCTCATAGAACCATTTGCCCTGCTCTCCGGGCATCCAAATAGCTTTTGAGAGACGTTCCAATTCTATATGAAACGGGTCGTTAGCCGAGAAATCGGCCATCTGCACCGGGTTTTGCGTGTTCGCAAATTGCGCGATGCGGGGGGCGAGCGTATCGAGAAGTTCCAGCGGTACTACGGAGATCTTGGCCGGGACAAATACGTTCGAAAGATCGACCTTATCCGTTTTGCGAGCTCGATGAATAGAGGCCGTGGTTTGGCCGCCGTTGACGATCTGGAGACCCTTGATGCGGGTAATGGCCGGCCCGCCGTCAGACAGCGCTTCAATCTCCACGTGCTGCGCTGTAATTGAGATGCCGTTATTGTAAGCCATAAAGCGGGCGGGCTCATTCCGAAGCGTGTCGCGGATTCCGCGGTTTACTTTTCCCTTTGCCTGAAGGAAGGATCGTACATTTCGTTCCAGCAAACGCGCGCCGTATTGATCGTACAGGATAAAAAGCAGTTCGCCCGGGATAATCGTCAGATGGGCCTCGTATTCTGTTACTTTATCTGACAAAATTACACAGGGAAGCGTCGCACTCCAAATACTCAGCAAGTCAATGTCTACTTCAGCGTTGGCGGTTTCGGATTGAAGTAGCCGAGATAATCGTTCCGAATCCCATATATCGAATTCCCATTCCTTTCCTGATATATTTCGTTTGGGAATATTTCTGGCCGCCAACCCTGAGATCCCGTCGGTCAGCACAAAAACTCGAACGCGGCCGATCTGGTTTCTTAGCTCGTTGATTATTGCGGTCATAGAGTAGGCGTCGGAAGAAGGAGGCATTTCGGTATGAAGTCCTCTCAGTGCCGCATCTCCGTAGCGAATTGCCTGCTCAAAAGACTTTCTCACCTCATCCGGCGGCAATTTCGTAGGTTGGGCGGCATCGAGAAAGACAGTAATGTAGAGATCGAGAGAATTGTCCTCATCACTTATTGCGTAGCCGTTGACCTTCCCGATCCCTCGCCCTACGCGTCCCTCGAAATTGGCGAGGACAGCATTCTCAACCACGCCGGCATCGGAGAGATACTCGAGCATAAGTTCGGCAAATATATTCTCAAGAGGATCGGTGTCACTGGCCGCGCCGCCCGCTCGATTGTGAATCTCGCCGTTGAGATCACGAACAAATCGCTCCAGATCATCATCCACGGTAATTGGCCCTATTCAGAGGTACATTCAGAACTATTTTCACAGCTTGCTTAGCGGTGGTTTCTTCCAATCCGGCTTTGGCCATTCCTCGTTCGCGTGGTGTGACGCGGTCCCGTAGCAGGCGCCGAAGGCAACGAGCACCCGATCGAAGAATCGTATTGACAGAAGCCGCAGTCCGTAGGTGATGCCGTGCGGGAGCTTGCGAGGGTCGCAAGGCTCGCGGAGAACCTCATTGCCCTTGTCGACCATGACCTCGGAGCGGTCATCGTCGGGACCGGGATGCCGTTGAGGAGGCGCTGGCGAGTTGGCCGCCGAGTTTGTGCGGGATCGGCCGCACAGTTACGCGATTACCCGTGCAGAGGCGGGCGTTAATGCACTCATGGCGGGCGTGTCGCAGGCTACGGCCGGCAAAGAGCTCGTGTTGCCTGTCTGAGGCGGCCGCCACGTGGCGTTCACCTTGCAACGGGACCCTGCTCAATTCGAGACCTCGTCGTGAAACGAGACGGTCACTGTGATCCCGAAACGCTCGAAGACCTCGGGGTGATGGCGCCGGAAACTCTCAATCTCATCGAGCAAAACCACGAGCCGTCGATCAAGGTCGTCGTCCGGTAGGGCCGCGCTACCGGTGAAATCGAAGACATGCCATTCGCCTTCGAGGCGATGCTTTTCACGCGCCGTTCGAGCTGTCACCGCGAAACCTGAAGGTACGGCGAGATGGCGCCGGGGAAGATGTGCGTGCCACGAAGATTTCCGCGCCTGAACCGCGGTCTGGATTCTTGACCGCCGACGCTTAGCAACAAGCCGCACCCGCAGGATGGGCCAGTCCGACTCGAATTCAGCAAATAGGAGAGCGGTGTCTGGCTCCCATGATACCGGCCCGCCGACACGGCCGTATTTCCCATTAATGTTGAGCCACATAGGCGCCCTGGCTCGTCATGATCATACAATGGTCATGATATGGCCGTCTCAGGTGATCCCACAAGCACGCTGCTCGCGGTAATCCGTAAAATGACTTATTTTAATTCAGCTTTTGGCGTGATTAGCACGTTGAGACGATTTTGAATCGAGATAACTTAGGAGGCACGTGCATGGCACGTGGATGGTCAGGATCTGACCATTCGAGGTCAAAAAGGAGGTGTAAATGGCGTTGACGAAGGCCACCACGGCGGATGAAGCCGTGGCGCAGGCGCTGAAGGAGATCGCGGTCGCCGATCCTGAATCGCCTCTTTCTCTAAACGACCACCTGACCCGGGTGGGGTTACATGATCCCTATCAGCGGGCTCTCGCTTTGCGGTTATTACGGTTGCGGCTGAAGCCCGGCGGGACCCATTGGGAGCTGACTAAGGAAAAGCGTTGGGCATTTGAGCGCGAGCCTTGGGCAAAAGCCGCGGGTTTGAAAAAGGGCCGGCAAGTGCTGAACTTCGAGGCTGAGACCGCTACTACGCGTTCTCTGTCGGAAGTGATCAACCAGAGCGAGTATCTGCCGGATACGGCGCGAGATGCGGTCGGTCATATACGTAATCTGCTCGCCACCCGCGCCAATCGGAAGCTGGACGAGACGTCGGCGACCGTGGTGGGCGAAAGCGTCGAGGACCTTGTGCACGAGCTGGAAATGCAGGGCAGAGTTCTCGTGGAGAAGACGGCGCGGATTGACCAGGCCGAGCACCACAACGAGCAGTTGCGGCAGCAAAATGACCGTTTGCTGGCGCTGATGGAGCGACTGGCGGGACCGTCGTTTGCCGGTAACGGCGCGATGACCATTGGTCGCGGGACATCGGAAAACGAGAAAGGCGACGCCCGCTCGCATACGAACTAACAGGCGTCGCCTACCCAACGGCTTCAGTTTGGACTGGGCGGATGCCACCGCCCGGTCCTCCGCCGTGAGATCAATATGATGGATGATGCAGAAGAGAAAGCCAAGGTGGTCCGCAAGCTGACGCACGCATTGCATCAGGCGCCGGAGCAGCCCGCCAACTTTGCCCATGTCCTCAGGCAGGTGGTCAACAGCGGTGGTTTGCACATCACAGATCTCGCCGTCACGATAGGGGACACGACCTCGGTGCTGGCGAAGCAGCTCCAGGCCGCTCGCCGGAACGCACCGCCGACATTTGAAAATCTGATCGACCTTGCCGGGCAAAAACTCAGCCTGGGGCGGCATCCTGAACGCGCGCTGGCTGAAGTTCTTGGCGTATCGTCTCGGTCTGTTGCAGAGCAAAAACTGAGCGGTCGGGTTCCGCGAGGGTGGTTTGATAAGATTCACGATTTGCCTGATCTGGATGAGACGCGAGCCCGCCTGGACCCCGAGACGAAGCAGGTGGTGGAAATTCTGTCGCAGCAGGGGTTTTCGCCCGAGGACATCCATAGCGTCTTTCAGCGGATCCGGAGGACCCGGGTCGGAGTGAAGCAGCTCGCGAGCGCTTTGCACGGCATTGATGGTGATCTCGACGCCGCCGCGCTCAGCCAAATGCGGCAGGAGTTGTTCGGCGATCGTACGAACGCCGGCGAGCGGTTCAGGATTTGGCTGGCTACACATGCGCGTGTGGACGGTGCGGAAACCGCCGACCTCAGTCTGGGCCTCAGCTTGAAGCACGCGGAGCGGGTGCGCACACGCTACGCACGAGAGATCGAGCTCCGCCGGAACAATTCAGCCTACCGGCACGTGGCGGAAGCCGCTGAGCTGATCGCGCGGCCCCTTCGCGCCAAGCCCCGGCGGCAGATGGTCGATCTTATCGCTGGGTCGCGGGAGTTGAAGTTACGCTTGCACCGGCTATTCGCCGACCACATGGAGGATCGCCTGACCGTGCGATTCGCTCAATTGACCGGGCTTGACGATCGTCATGTCTTAGACCTGCTCAAGGGCGCGAATGGTATCGGGGATGTGTGGTGGGAGTTTCTGAAAGCCGTCGAACAGGCCAGTGCCATTGAGTCTGCGGAGGTCGATGCTGACGAGCAGTCCTTGTTTGCGTGGAGGCCAGAAGCTATCACCGCAATGGGCACGCGCGGTTAAGACGATTACAATGTTGCGACGGCAAGGCCGTTCAGAATTTTCAGCAGCTCGCGCCAGTCAAGCCGCGCCTTGCCCTCCGTCATGTCGCCGCTACACCGACCGCATAAGCTCAACTCGGTCGATGTTCCCTGTCATGGCCACAGGCAATCCTCTGAATTTTCTTCAACGATATTTTGCGATTATTTTTGCGTCTTCCGGCAAGAGGTATTAGAACCTGATCCTCTCTACCTCGTCTTGCGCAGCCCGTTCTCTGCGGCGGTCATAAAGTTTGGTTGTCCGCGGGCTCTCGTGGGCGGCCAATTCCTGGGCGTGCTCGAGCGTGCCGCCGTTGGTGAGGTAATTGGTGATGCCGGTGGCGCGAAATGTGTGATTGCCAATGGGCGCGTTGATTCCCGCGGCGGCGGCGCGGCGCCGCATCATGCGCCAGGCGGCGGACTGATCCATGGCTTGATTCGATACGGCATTGCCGTTGTGCCCGCTGGAGGTCCGGAACAGCCACCCCTTGCGGTCCTCGGCGATGCCCGCCGCGTTGATATAGGCATGCAGCACCTCGGCGAGGGCATGATGACACGGCATGATGTGTTGTTTGCCGCCTTTCTCATGGAGCCGGACGTTCCAGCCGGCGCCCCGCGGGCGCAGATCCTCGACCTTCATCTTAAGGGCGGCTGTCACGCGCGCGAAACTGTAGGTGAGCGTGGCGATCAGGGCGCGGTCCCGGAGGTCGCGAAGGGTCGTGGTGGGAATAGAATTGAGCAGCTTGCGCATTTCGGCGTCTTCGAGCACGGGCGTCGAGCCAGTTTTGACAACATGCGTCGGCCCGCGGACTGCCGACGCTGGGTTGGCCGGAAGAATCTGGCCAACGACGAGCCAGTCGAACAGCATCCTGATCGCGGCTAGCTGCTGCTTGACGGCCGGCGCCGAGCGCACCGTATGGAGCTGCTCTATATACAAGCCGACGTCGTGCGGGCGGATCGTCGTCACCATCAGGCGTCGCCGTTCGCACCAGGCAAAAAATTCTCTGCAGGACCGGGCATAGGCGCGCCGCGTGTTCGCATTGCGAATTTTGGCGCTGAAGAATTCGACATAGCGCCAGCCGGCTTGGTCGCCGAGATCGGCGATGATCGCCGGGACGACATTGGGCGCCTGAGGGTCGGAGGCGACCTCAGCCTGCTGGATGGTCGCCGGAAGCTGCGTGTTGGTCGGTTCCAAGGTGGCCCCCCTGCCCCGGAGTGTCCCGCATGATAAAGGACGTTATCATGCGTGAGAGTCCGAGTTGGGGGCAGGGGGTCTGTTCCCGGCAAAATCTGTTATCGAGAATAGCGCCCTCCGACCAGCCGCTCATATTCGAGCACCGGGCGCAGCAGTTGAGGTGGGGCGACGGTGTCCGAAACAGGCGCAATCTGGGCAGGCGCCCGTGGGCCGGAGCCGACGACGCCGGCGAAGTGGGGCGGGTCGGCAATAGCCGAACCGGCCGGTTCCGGCGCCGGTGAACCGCGACCTCGCGCCCGGCATGGCTGATGCGCAGCTGGTCGCCGGAGATCACCACGCGCACGCTTTCACCGATCAGCCCCACCGCACCGAATAGGCGTTGCCGTCAACCCCGATCACACAGTCAGGCTGCACCTTGCGCACCAGCTCGAACGCCATCGCAAACGGCGGAACGCCAGCGATCGGGCGCAAAGCTCTGGCCTCCGCACGCCGGAAGCGCTCGATCGGCACCTCACCGGTCGTGGCGTGCTCCCGCTGATCAGCGACATTGGAGGCCAGCTCTCGAAGCGCCGGCCGGCAATCGCTTGGGCGCTCGCTCGATCCGCTTGCTGGCGATATCACGCCGCGAGCTGGTCAGTCGCGGAAGCCTGCCCAGAGAGCAGACCGGCGATTTCCTCGCATGTCCGCGACGCGGCCAGCTTGAGCGCTTCGTCGATGTGGACGTAGCCTTGGGTCACGCCTCGCGCGGCGTGACCCAAGAGCGCGGCGATCGTCAACTCGGAGAAGCCGAGGTCACCAGCGACGCTGCCGAAGGTATGTCGCAGGGTGTGGGGTGTGACGCCCGCGATCTTCGCCGCGGCGCAGAGGCGCGTCAGGCAGCTCTTCGCCGCCGTGAAATGGCCGTCGCCGATGTCGGCGGGGAAGACATACGGGCAGTTCTTGCGGGCCGGCTGACTGGTCGCGAGATGCGCCGCTGACGGCCCGATCGCTCGAACCTGTCCGTCGCTCTTGGTATCGGGGAAATGGACATAGCCTTGATCGGCGTGCAGCCAATCTCGCTGCAGCCCTTGGGCTTCCGAGATCCGGAAGCCTGTCAACAGCATGAGGCGCACGACAGCAAGGGCGACCTGATGCTCCCCATTCCGCTCGGCGGTACGCATCGTCTCGCCGAGCCTTTTGATTTCGGCCACGCTGAGGCGGCGCTCCTTCTTCTTCCCGGCGAGCTTTCGAACGCCCACGGCTGGGTTGGATGGAATAACATCGAGTTGGTTGGCGTGAGCGAGGAGGCTCTGGAGCGTCGAAACGGTGCGCGCGGCGACGCCTTCGCCGCCCGTGGTCACGCCGCCGCGGCCGGGTTCCCGCGGCTTGGCCGTCTTTCCCGCCGCAATGTCCGCCTGCATACCGGAAATGTCGGCCACCTTGAGCGCGCGGACCTGCCGTCCGCCGAGCAACGGCTTGATATGCGTTTTGATACGGCTCCGGTCCATGGCCAGGGTGGACGGCTTGATCGGGCGGTTGCGGCGTCCGAGGATGCGGCCAGCCTCGGCTTCGACGAGATACCAGTCGCAAATCTCAGCCACTGTGATCGTTTCCCGCGGTCCATCGACCTCTTCCGCCGGATCACCGCCATCCGCGATGGCCCCGAGCTTGATCTTTGCTTTGTCGCGCGCCTGTTCGACCGTCAGGACCCCATACCGGCCGATCACGATGCGTCGGCTCCGGCCTTCGGCATTCCGGTATTGAAGGACGAAGGTCTTCAGCCCTGACGGAATCGCGCGGACACCGAAGCCTCTGAGCTCGCCGTCCCACAGGAAGGTTTGATCCCTCTTGGGCGTTTCAAGGGCATCGACGGCCCGCTTCGTCAGCTTGCTCATGATCCACTCGCCACCTGCTCGGATTTTGCTTACATTACCACAGCACCGAGACAATGTAAGCAGTATGTAAGCAGTCGGAATGACGAGATGGGATACGCGGGGATACCGTCGGATCAGGTGTTATCAAGAAACGTGCCAAAATCCAACAGGATGTTGGGTCGTGGGATAGGCGCGGATAACGCCGGATAGGCCAAGCATGACCTGCCAAGGTTGGGGTCGGGGGTTCGAATCCCCTCGCCCGCTCCAGAATTTAAGCCGCGTTCTCAAAGAGATAAAAGCTAGTTGGCAATGGGGCGGGGCGCAGGATCAGGCGGAAAAGGCAACAAAACACCAGCTATTTTTGGACACGTGGCCACGTTTTGGACACGCGGTTTTCGATGCGTTCCGGGCGACTCGATGATTGAGCAGGAGATGACGCTGGCCGAGGTCGCCGCCCGGCTACGGATGGCGGAGCGCACCTTGCAGCGGTTTTTGAACCGCATCGGGATTCGTGCGATCCAGGCAGGCGACAAGTCGCTGCTATTCACCGAAGCGGATTACCTCGAGATCCGCGAGACGCGCCGGAAACGCAGTGCCCGCAAGCCCGCTATGGCCGAATCATCCGCGCCGCCGATGTCCGACGCGGCGATCTCGGCGAGACTGGCGGCGTTGCGAGCCGAGAGCACGCGGCCCCGCCGACGGCCAATGAACGGCCAGGGAACAACCCGGTGAACGAAGCCGAGGCGCCCTACGAGATGGCGAACCTGACGCCGCGCATGACCGGCCTCCCGATGGTCGTCTGGGTCTCGCATCGCGGCCGCGCTCGGCATGACGTCAGGGTCGAAGTCCAACAAACGCACGGCCGCCGGCTGTCGCCCGGCAACACCGCGTCGGTCGCGGTGCGGCCGACGCCGCATCTCGCCGCCGGGCAGCAGCTCGCGGCCGCCGATCTGCGCGCCGTCAGCGATTGGATCCGGCTCAACGAGGCGGCGATCATCGGCTATTGGGACGGCATGATCGATACCGGCGAGCTGATCCAGCGGCTGCAGCCGCTCGCGCCGTCGATCCCGCCGTGAGGCCCTCAGACACCCTTCCGGGAAGGCAGGAGCCAACTGTCCCGTCGCTTGCCCCTCCGCCAGGGACAAGCGCTGGGGCCCCGCTATCCTGGGTGTGATGATAACCAGAGTGTCGCCTTGTTGCGACGATGACGATCGCAAGATTGCCTGATTCGCATTGCACACTCCGGGCTAGGGCGGCTGTGGAAATGGCCCGTCCGTCAGACCGAGGAGATGGCTAATATAATGGGCATGCACCAATCCCGCCGGCTGCCGGGTCGGCTGCCGCAACAAGAGGACGGTCGCCGCCCCGCGGCATCGCTCGCGGGCGAGGCCGAGACCTCTGACCAGCGAGACTGTCGAGCTGGCGCACGTCGCGACCTGACGCCGCGGTGAAGGCGGTCACCTCGGCACTTGCCGGGGGCATGATCACGCCGGGTGAGACGGCGACGATCGCGACGGTGGTCGACAGCTTTGTCCGGGCGATCGAGGCAGCGACTTCGAGCGGCGTCTGCAGCTGGTCGAGGCCGGCCACTTCGACCACCCGGACACCGCAATCGGCACGAACGGCGCCGGTCCGGGATGGCTCTACAACTCATAGGAGAGATTTTGCTGCAGATTTACTGCAAATGGCGGGACGCGCAACAATCGGTTCAATTGGTGACTGTGGTTGGCCGGCCCGAGTTTGGCGGCGGGGTTCAAGAACCGCTCGTGACGAGGCCTCCAACCGGCTCGCGTTGTCGCCCGGCGTTGGTGTGGCCGACCACGAAGACCGCGATATCGTCTGACTCGTTCATTGGTCACCTGTTTCTACTTGGTCGAGTAGGCTCCGTACACCTTGCCGGCGTGGTCGGCCACCAAACCGCATTCGATGTTGCTAATCATAACGTCGTATTTCTCGGTGATGTCCCTGGGGTTTTCGATGGTCGTTTTGTAGGGCCGGTGCGTCCCAGAGATCATGAATGGAGGACGAGGGTGGACCACGAAGATTAGCTTGGCGTCAGCTTTCAAAGTCTTAGCAGCGTCCGACAGCAAAGGGATCCGGCCGACGATGCCCTTGTGCTCGACAGAGTTGGCTACTTCGCCCACCTTGAACTTGTACGGATTCGGTTCCTTATTACTGGGGAACAGGTCGCCACAGTCCTCCAAGGAAGAGCAATCGCGTTGCCTATCATAGATCGCAGTGATCTCCGACGCGATGTTTAACACCCTGAACCTCACCCCCATCACCGTGGTTGCCTTGTACTCGCCCACAATCTGCTGCTTTTGCGTGACGACAGCAGCTATCTTGCGGAGATTGCTCACCCATCTCCCGGCTGGGTCTTTGAAAGAAGCCAAAGCTGAAGACCAATAGAAAGTCTCATTGTTGAATGCGTAGGTGCTGACAACCATCACGCCCTTGTCGGCGTCGTATTTCAGGTAGTCTCTGTCCGGTACTCGCTCGATCAGGAGCGTGGACGGCGCCTTCTTTACCGCGTCGGCGACCCTGGCGTTGTACACTGCGGTCGTTTCGAACTCGCTCTTCGGCTCAATTTTCGGAAGTAACGCTGCGGCTTCGGCGAACGGCAGGGAGACCACGGTTTTATTCTTATAGTCGCCACAACTGGAGGCGACGCTTGCTGACGGCGCAATGAAGCATGCCATCGCAAAAATCGCACGGAACCGACGTACCATCACCGCCTCAAACCGAACCGAACGGGTCCCTGACCGATACTATAATACTTTTACCGATCCGCCATTGCTGCTCTGACGCGCTGCACGGTAGCCGGTGGTATGCGACGACGGCTTCCAACCTGCTGCCGCGGTACAACAGCAACTCGCGATAAGGGTGTATTTTTCGTTAGGTGATGGGCGTGTAGGGATAAAAGTATTACCAAATCGGGCAAAGGGGTGTATCGGCAGGCAACAGCAGAGCGATGAAGATAAGCGGACCGAATGCATCATTGCCGCGATACTTGCGGCAGCGTCGGCCGGGACCAGTACCCAAACGGTCGATCAGATGATAACCCGTTATGCGATCGCGCTTCAGCAGCTCCGTTCGAAGCCTGACGGCTATAGCGATCCGGGCGGCCCGTCGCCGAGCAAACCTTAACGGGCGAGAACGGGTAAGGCAGGCAAGCCCCAGGTAGGACAGAACAAAAGCCTGCCAAAACAAGATGTTGCCCTACCTGTCCTACTCTTTTATAGAGATTGAAGGAATATGCTATATCGACGTGTGGGTACGTCGGCGACGATTGCCGCGCGAATTTACCGAAACAGGTAGGCAGGTCGGACAAGGTAGGGCATCGCACTGATATCATTGGCGAAAATCAGCAGCGAGATTAGCCAGACCGCCCTACCTTAGGTCAGACATCGGCCATAGACGAAGTATCCAGCGCGACCACGGCTTATCCTTCATGACCAGCCACCCATGAAGAACCCGCAGAACATTTGCGAGAACAATGACGATCCCGGCCGTAAGAATGCCGTCGCCAATTCCGCGGACGTGCTTGAATTGCCACACCACGAAGCCGATGCCACACAGGACGATGCCGAAGACCAACGCTTCGGGGGACATTAGCCGCCACGTAACTACGCGGGCTCTCGCCGTGATCGGTGGCATCGTAGCCGCCAGCGAGAGGGTTATCGGGTCTGGGGGTCGGCCCTCGGATTGAGACATATGCAACCCCTATGAGGTATGCCAAAGGCGAAGAATATCACACGGAGTGTGTAGATGACGCGGCCCGGCGATTGCTGCCTCACCGGTCGGGCGGAGGTTCCTTCTCCCATTCGTCGACATCGAAAAACCCGCGTCCTGGCGAACCCCAATCGATCCGACCCTGGATCAGCTCGTCGAACCGTTTGCGGCACTCGGCGAGCGGCGGGAATACGTAGACGTAGGCGCGATCGTAGCCGTGCGGGACGGTCGCCCGGATACGCCGCAATGTCGGGAAGGTCTTTTTCAGCAGTGCGCCGATCGCGGTCTCGATACTCCGCCGGCGCGCGCCTTGGCGGTTCGCATGCTGGACGTAGCTATCGAAGATCGCGTCGCACGAGGATTGGTTGCCCTCGATGCACCCCCAGACGCCCCTGATGGTCCTTGGCGACGGCCAACCGGCCTATTAGCGCCACGCTCACCTGCGGATAACGCGGAATGTACTTGCGCGCAGCGTCGGGAACCTCGCCTTGAGCGATCGCCATCGCACAAAGGGCATAGTACCCAAGACACGCTCGGGCACAACTCGCCCGGTGAGCACGAACACCCCGTTCGCCTTCCTGCGGATGTCCTGACCGGCCTGGATCTAGAGATAACGGTCCAGGCTCTCCACGCCGCAGGAGAAATTTTCGCGGTCGTGCCCAGCGTTCAGCAGCTCGATCCGCAGATCCTCGCGTGGCGATCTCGCCATTCACGGCACGACCCGACGGTTGTGCTCCGCGAACGCGCGCTACAGCCGCTCGCTCGGCGCCGGAGCCGTCGGTCGCGCTTTGCTGTTGTCGCCCTGATCACCTCTGACGCGTCATGTGCGTCAGCCGGACTAACTTTTTAAGCTGCCGAATCTGAAAACTTGGCCGACCCGTCAGGAACCGCTCGCGACAAGGCTTCCGGCCGGCCCAAGTTGCCGCCCGGCATTCTTGTGACCGACCACGAAGGCGGTAGTGATCGCGAGCAACAGGACGCCGGCGGTGAAGACGAAAACAAGCCGCGCATGGTGATGATCGAGAAGCAGACCCAGAACGGGCGGCGTCATCGCCGAGCCGAGATCGAGGCCCGAATAGACAAAGCCGAAGACCGTGCCCGTGGCGCCGGCGGGCGCGGCGTCGTGCACCAGCATGTCGCGCGACGGCGTGGTGCAACCCCAGGCAAATCCTGCGACGGCTATGCACGGGATTAGTGCCGAGATCGGCACCGCCAGAACGCCGATTGCGAGGCTCACCGTCGCCGTCGTCGACAGCCCCGCCGCCACCAGGCACTCATGGCATGCGACACGGTCGGCGATGATGCCGCCTGCGAACATGCCGAGGGCTGATCCCACCAAAAAGCCGGTCAAGGCGCTGTTTGCGACCGCGACCGAGAGACCGAAGCCCGAGACGAGCGATGACGGCAGAAAGGCTTGCAGTGCAACAGTCGCCACGGCGAGAAGGACAAAGTAGCCGAAACAGATCAGGATCGGCTGCGCCAAGAACATCTTCGCCGGGCGCGCGGCCGCCTCCCTCGCCCGGGGGGTCCGCCCGGCGATTGTCAGTGCCGCGGCTTGCACGACGAGATGGCAGGTCAGCAGCAGACCGAGACCGCCCAGGATCGCCAATCCCACGCGCCAGCCGAACAGCGAGGTCAGGGTCAGAACGGCGATCGGCGCCGCTGCCCAGCCGAGGCTGCCGGCGAAGTTGTGAAGCCCGTAAGCGCGTCCAAGTCGGGTGGCTTCGACCCGGGCGGACAGGATCGCGTAATCGGAGGGATGGAAAACGCAATTGCCCAGACCGGCGAGGACTGCGAGCGCTCCTAATACCCAGAGGTTGGGGGCAAACCCGTAGAGCAACACGGCAGCCGAGTATAGGCCCAGTCCGCCAATCAGCACCGGTGCCGCGCCGAGACGATCGACGAGGATGCCGGCCGGGGTCTGCATCAGCCCCGAGGTCGCATACATCAAGGTCATCACGATGCCGAGTTCGGCATAACCGACACCAAACGCGTCCTTCAGCAGCGGGAAGATCGGCGGCAGCACGATCTGAAAAAAATGGCTCATGAAATGAGCCGCGCTGACCAGCCCAATGACCTTGATATCCTGCTCGGCGACCGGCCCGATCGTGACGCGGTTCTCCAACCACTCTTCAAAGCGCTCGCGGTAAGCGATATCGAGGTTTATGCGAGCGAATTCGTATTCTTCTGGATTGCGCCCGCGGGTCCAGACCGAGAGGGCATCCTCAAGGGCGGCGATGGCCCGCTCCCGGTTTTCGGATCGATCGCCGGCAAGACGTTCCCTGAAGGCAATCGCGATATTCATGCGAGCGGTTGCCCAATCATCCGGATGGCCTTCGCGGGTCCAGACCGAGAGGCCGTCCTCGAAGGCGGCGATGGCCCGCTCCTGGTTCTCCGACTGCTCGCCCGCAACGCGCTCCCAGCAGGCTATGCCGAGGTTCATCCGAGCGGACGCCCACTCTTCCGGGTTGCCTTCACGGGTCCAGACGACGAGAGCATTCTCAAAGGCGGTGATAGCTCGCTCTTGGTTCTCCGATCGGTCGCCGGCAACGCGGTCGCGGTAGGCAACGCCCAGGTTTGCGTTAGCGGCTGCCCACTCGCTCGGGTCAGCCGCGTGCGCCCGGGCCAACAGGGCGTCGGTGAAGGCCGCGATGGCCAACTCCCAGTTTTCCGACCGATCACCCTCGGAACGCCGTGCATAGGCGAAGCCCAGGTTGGTGCGAGCGGCGGCCCACTCCTCTGCCTCCCCAGCGTCCGCCTGGTCCCGAGAAGGCGGCTCTTTACCCTCAGGGAGAGTCTCGTGCAGCCGTACGAGCGTCCGCCTTCCGTCGTCCCCTCTACGGTCGATCGATGTCGGCGAAACGAGGTCGTCGGTCATGGCTGTACCCGAAGGCGTTTTTAGCCCTGCGAAGGTTCGTAGCCAAGCACCACCGAGAGGTCGCCGAGGTGCGCCGGGAGGAGGGATGTGCGTCGGCGCCCGGCAATGACGACTTCGCCCGGTCGGACGGATCTCGTCAGGTCTGGAGCACCACGTTTTCGAGCGGTTCGCCCGAGGCGAAGCGGTCGAGATTGCCGGCGACGGCACTCCAGCGCCGCTCGGCCGTCCCCTCGGTGAAGCCGGAACAGTGCGGCGTCATCAAAACGTTGGGAAGTTCATGAAACGAAGACCGCGACGGTCGCACATCCGGATGCGCCGCACTCCACGTTTGCCACCAAACGTCGAGCCGGCGCCAGCGAGGCGGCCGCCTCGCAACGCGGCATAAAGCGCTTCCTCGTCGACAATCGGGGCGCGTCCGATGTTGACCAAGAGCGCGGTCGGTTTCATCAGCGCGAGGCGGCGCGCGTCGATCAGCCCCCGCGTCTCCGGCGCCAGCCCAGCGGCGATCACCAGTGCGTCACACTGCGGCAGCATCCGGTCGAGTTCGGCAAGCGGGAAGACCTCGACGGCCGGCGCGGGATCGGCGATTGAGCTGCGGTTTGCTGCGATGACCTTGCAGCCGAACCCAACGGCGCGTTTTGCCACCTCCCGTCCGATCCGCCCGTAACCGAGGATGCCGATCGTGCGGCCCAATATCTCGCCGTGCGGCGATCCGCCGGCGGGCTGGTGGGCGGACCATGACCCGGCACGGAACGTCGTCACCGTATCGAACAGGCGGTGTATCAGGACGAGCATCGTCACCATTACGTATTCAGCGATCGCGGGCTCGTGGCCGTACACGTTGCAGACGGTCACCCCCTTGGGCACCGCATCGAGATCAATCTGGTCGAGCCCGGCTGCCACCGATTGCAACAGGCGCAAACGCGGGGCGGGCGGAAAGCTGTCGCGCCAGATATGGCCGACGACGATGTCGGCTTCGGCGAGCAACGGCGCCAAACGCGCTGTGTCGCCCTCGTCGGCGAGGATCTCGGTCGCGAGCGGCGTTTGCACCTTGGCGAGGATGCGCGGCGCGACCGACGCGGCGAACCCACCGAGAAACAGCGCTTTCATGTGCGGCTCTCGCCGCATGCGGTGTCGCCTAGGCTGCATCACGGCAGCGGTCGAGAGTCGCGACGAACCCGGACCACAGAACACTCTCAGGTAGCAGCCACGGCTTCTTGACCAAGGTCAGGGTCAACTCGGCGTTGGCGGTGTCATGCGAGAATTCGATCACGCACTCGCCGAGCGGCGTCTGACTGGTGGCGGTGCTGACCGGGCCATCCGGCGGATCGTAGACTATGCCGTATTCGGCACGGCCCAGTTCCTTCATTCGTTCCAGGATCTCGGGCGTCACGTCGGGGAATGTGCGGCTGCTAGACATCAGGCGCGGCTCCGATGTTCGGGTTCTCTTATTTGCGTCGAAGGCTTTCGGGCTCGCGGGTAGCGGCGCTCCAGATCGTCCAGAAAGCGGCCGATTTGCCCCATCGCGGACCGAACGAATTTGGGCGGATTTCGGCCTGCCCATCGCGACAAAAGTTTTGAGCCGCCGGGGGCTAGCACAATAGCGCCGGCGAGCAAAAACGGCGTCCCGAGAACACCCGGTACGACAACGCCGACCATGCCGGCGGAAATCAGCAGCCAGCCGACCTCTCGCGGCAGCTGCTCCACCACAAGTACCGTTTCTCCGGTCGGGGTCGGCACGTTGGCCGTCTCAGCCGAAGTGTAACCTGCACCGCCGTCTGTGACCTGCAGAGTACCCGGGTGCACTTTGACAGACCGGCGCATTGCCCTGGTCAAGCGAGCGTCGCCTCGGTATAGGGCTGCAGCTCACCGCTCGCGACCATATCTTCAAGCTTCGCTGTGATTATCGCGTCGTCGGCGTCGAGCACATCGAAAACCTCGTGCAACTTCCGCCGCCGGCGATCGATTTCGAAGACCAGATAGCCCAGCGCCAGCGCGCCCATAAAAATGCCGATAAAATCCGACCATCGCTCCGGCATCATCGCTCTCCCGCTGCTGCATTACTCGCCGATTTCGCGCGCTTCGTGATGAAGGATGATCTCAATCGCGCCGGCGAACCCTTCCCGGCGAAGGTCGGAGCGAATTTCCGCCTCGAGATCGACTGACTGGCGATGCGTATTGAGGAAACGAGCAAAGTTCTGCAAGGCAATCAGAGCCTGGTGCGAGGTATGCAAAAGACCGAGATGCAGCCGGAAGCCGTGGAAGTCCGTGGTCCCGCTCTCATTCATCGCGGTCAGGTCGTGCACCGCGATGATCGGATCCCGGCCGATGCGTGAGCTGTTGCGTCGCATGAACTCGATCGACTTTTCCTTGCCAAGGACGTAGATCGGGTCGTCTTTCTGCAGCTCGCGGATGAGCGCGAAATTCTCGACTAACACGCGTCGCGCTGCCGAATTCCAACCGCAGTCGACGATAAAAATGCGAAAGCGAGGTTGCGCAAAACCGTCGTCCGCCCTTGGCAGGACTGGAGTACGGCGGGCGTTGAGGGACCTCTTCGGCGCTCCGGTCGCTCGCGGCGCGCCCGCCTCAACTGCGGGCTGCCGCGACGACCCCGACCCTCGCGGAGCCCGTGGCATCAGCAAGTCTCCATAGTTGGCCGAGCAAATAGACTACTCGTACGACTGCCCAGCAGATAATGGCGATGGCAAAGAATGTCATCATCCCGAGCCTCCCTGTCGATTACCGGCGGCTTCATGCGGAAGCGGCCGCCTTGAAGCTTCCTGGGCAGGCGCCAGAGCATTGCTTCGCCGACGGCTCAGTAGATGCAAGGCAGACGGCCCTGTCAATCGGCGGCGAGCGCTGCACGATAGGGGTGCGGCCCAGCGCCATCGCCGGGTGCTGTCATCATCGCCGCCGCCGGCAAAATTTCGCTGCCGAAGTTCGCGGGTCGCAGTGAACCGATTTTGTGCAGTACGCCGCTCTGCCTCAGTTCCATTTCGAGCATGTGCCGTCGCTCTGCTTCGAGCTGGGCGACCCGGCGCATCGGCAACAGGCCATTGGCGAGCGCGGCCAATGCTGCAATGTTGTTGGTCACCACCGATGCTCCAATGCCAAAGCCCAATGTGAACACACCGGCAATGCAGGCAATGTTGGGGCCGAGGATCATCAGCCAGCTGTTGCGGACATTGCGGTCGAGGTTGCGGGCGATGTCCCGGAGCTCGCACAATTTGCCGAGACTCTGCTCCATGAACACGACATGTGCGGTATCGGTGGCGATCGAGGTCGCGCCGCGCAGCGAAATCGAGACATCGGCCTTCTTAAGGGCGATCGCATCATTGATGCCGTCGCCGACAAAGCAGACCTTTCGGCCTTCCCGCTGTAACTTTTCGACGTACTCGGCCTTGTCGGCCGGCAGCACTTGGGCGAAGTAGCGGTCCATCCCGAGCTCTTCGGCGAGCCGGCGGGTCGGCGCCTCATGGTCGCCCGAGATGATGGCAATGTGCCTTATGCCGCGCTCGCGCAGGCCCCGGACGATACCCCGCGCCTCGGGACGTATCGACGCCCGCAGCTCCAGCGCGCCGCCGAGCTCGTCGTCGACGGCGACCATCACCATCGTGTGGCCTTCGCGATCGACCTCGTCGAGGGCGCTCTCTACCTCCCGCGTCGGCCGGACGCCATCGAGTTCCATGAACCGCCGGCTGCCCACGCGCACGCGATGCCCATCAATGCCGACCGTGATGCCGTAGCCGACTTTATATTGGGTCGCGTCGGTCGAGGGCAGGCTCAGATCGTACTCCGCCGCCTTGTGCAGAATGGCGAGCGCGATCGGGTGATGAAACCGCCCCTCCGCCGCCGCCGCGAGGCGAAGTATCTCCAGCGGATCGAAGCCGTTGGCGGCGATCACTCGTCCGACCTCGGGCCGTTCCCGCGTCAATGTGCCGGTCTTGTCGAACAGTACCGTGTCGACCTCGCACAGCAGGTCGAGTGCACGCCCGTCTTTGACCAGGACACCCCTCTGCGCGCAGAGCGCCAATGTCGACAGCATCGCCAGCGGCGCCGCCATCCGGATCCCGGTTCCGAGGTCGCTATTGACGACGGCTACCGCGCCCGGAGGCCCCAGCGTGGCGAATGCAAGCCCGCCCAGACAGAGCGTCGGGATCACCGCCTTGTCGGCGAGCCGCTCGCCCTTGTGCTGCGAGGCGAGTTTATAGCCGGCGCTGTCATTCAGGATCTGGGCGATCCTAGCGGTCGCGGTCTCGCTGCCCGATTTCTCGACGGCGACATGGATCTTTCCGGCGACCATGACGGTCGAGGCGAAGACGCGATCGCCCACGCCTTTTTCGGCCGGTATCGCCTCACCGGTCAACGCGTGCTGGTCGATCATCGCCAGACCCTCAACGACGATGCCGTCCACCGGCACCATTTCACCCGTATGGACGGCGACCACATCGCCCTTTTCCAGCCGGTCGAGCGGCATCTCGATTTCGACACCGTCCTTGAGCAACCAGACGTGACGCGGTTGCTTGCCGAAAGCCCCGAGCAGCAACTTTTTCGAATTGTCCTCCGTCCGGCGGACCAAATAACGGCCAACCGACAGGCACCAGGCGAGGATCGCACCCGGAAAGACTTGCAGGGCGGCGAGGCAGCCCATGACGACGATCGAGTCGAGGAGGTCGACTCCCAGCCGGCGCTCCTTGAAGAGCACGTTGTAGGCGCCGCGGAAGCTCGGGATAGCGGTATAGGCGAACACCGCCGCCGAAACTGGAACCAAGGGGGGGAAGGCGAACTGCGCGATCGCAGCGAGCGGCAGCGAAGCAGTGCAAATCGCGAGGTCCAAATCCAGCGGGTCTAGCCGGTCTGGTTGGTCGGCGTTGGCCAATGCGCCGTCCAATATCTCGATGATCTGCATCGGATTGAGCCGCCGGGGGTCGTATTCGATCTTGGCCCAGCAACCGCGGGAGCTGGTCTCATACCGGTCGACGCCAAGCACGCTCATCAGCTCGCGCTCGATCGCCTCGCATAGCACGGCTTTACGATAGAGAACCCGGTTCTCCAGCTTGATCGCACCGACGCGCTCGCCGATTACCCGCCAGCCGATGATCCTTGGTCCATAGCGGTAATAGCGGACCGCGCCGTATTGATCGCGGGCCGTCAGAGCGGACGGCACGTCGTCAACCGGATCATAGCTCGGAGCGGCGTCAAGGGCCGCCGCCACACGCTCGAGAACTTGACGCTGGCTGTATTGCGTCGCATCGAAGCGAAGCTCAATCGCCGGCGTGGTGCCCGCTCTGTTAATAGGGGGCACGATCGCCACACTGTCGATCTCATCTGCGAGAAAGACACGGCCGACAAAGCGCCGGCACAGAAAACCGTCCGGTTCGGCAAACAACCGGGCGCTCGCGATGCGGATGACGCCCTCTTCGCGAAGCAGGATCTTTACGTCGACACAGCGGGCGGCGTCCGCGCCGACAGTCCCGTGATCCATGTTCTCATCCCCTGCGCTCGGCTTGTGGCCCGCCGTGATGCAGCGATAACCGCGCTGTCCAGGGGCACTCATCCGGCTGGCTGCGCTCAGCCGTCTTCCAGCAGGTCCATGGCAGCGCGGCCGCCGTCACGAAACCCGTGCATCACCGGGTTCTCTTGAGGCAAAGACCGAGCAATGAACACTGCAGTGTAAACGACGCCATACGCCAATGCGTACGACGCGCTGTAGATCATCCGCGAGATGCTCAGCAGCATGTCCGATCCGGCTTCGGCCGGCATCTCCTCTTCTGGGGCGGCGTGCTCCGAAGCCACCTTCCCAATATCTTTCGAGGTCGAGGAGGTCGACCTCGTCGAGGGCTCCCGGGTAGGGCTTGTGCCGCCTGCAACCGCCATTGTCATTCCTCCAACCTGGATGCCGGAACTGTGTTTTCCCGGCGAGAGTAGCACGCGTCTTCCAGAACCAACAACCAGATGCAATGGATTTGATGGACGTTCCACTAAGGTTTCCCGGGCAGTGCAGCTCGAGCGGTGTGCAGAGAGGTTGCCTTCGGCGCTGACGGTGCGGTACCGGTCGCCGTCATGGCCTATGCATTGCTGCTGTTTGTTCCGCTATCCCTTGGGCTCCGCTACCTCGTCGATGTGCCGCCCACCTGGGTCTTCCTCACCAGCGCAGCCGGCATCGCCGTCCTCGCCGATTGGATCCGCCGTGCCACCGAACAACTCGCCGAGCGCGCCGGCAGCACCATAGGCGGCCTGCTCAACGTCAGCTTCGGCAACATAGCCGAGCTGATGCTGGCCCTCTTCATCCTTCGGCAAGCGCAAATCCGGGTCGTCCAGGCGCAAATCACCGGCTCGATTATCGGCACTACATTGCTGTTTCTCGGCATCGCCGCGTTAGTCGGTGGCATCGGGCGCCCCCGCCAGACCTTCAATCAGGCCAGCGCCGGCCTGCTGTCGACGATGCTGTTCCTGGTAGTGATCGCCATACTGCTGCCCGCCGTGTTCGACCTCACCGAACGCACCGCTGTCCGCGGAACCGAGCTCTCGCTGGCGGACGAGAGTCTGAGCCTCGGGGTTTCGGTCGTTCTGCTGCTGATCTACACTGCCAACCTCGTCTACACTCTTGTCACGCATCGCAACATATTCTCCAGCGATGCGCCAAGCGGCGAGGCCGAATGGAGCCTCGCGCGCGCTCTGAGTGTCATGGTGGCCGGCACGGCCGTGATCGCCCTCGAGGCCGAGCTCGCTTCCACCGCTCTCGAGGCGACCTCGTCGCAACTCGGTCTGTCGCCGGTGTTCATGGGCGTCATCGTGCTGGCGCTGGTCGGCACGGTGTCGGATCTGCTCGCCGCGGTTGTGTTCGCCCGCCAGGACAAAATGGACATCGTGTTCAGGATGTGCATCGGCTCGGCAATCCAGATCGCCCTCGTCGTCGCACCCCTTCTGGTGCTGGCCTCATGGGCCATCGGTCAGCCGATGAATTTCGTCTTTGGCAGCCCGCTCGATCTCTTCGCGATTGCCAGTGCGGCGTTCATCGTTCGGCTGATTGCGGGAGACGGCGAGACCACTTGGTTCGAGGGCCTTCTGCTGATCGGCGTCTATCTGTTGTTCGCGCTCGCCTACCATTTCGAGACCTCACTCTGAGCCCTAAACCGAACTTTGCCGTGTTTTGACGGCAAGCCATTGGGATAATTCGCGGCGGATGGCATCGGTCTGTCTACGCGGTGAGGGTGACGCCGAGTAGATCGAGGGCGCGGTGTTGGGTGGGGGTGGGGGTGGCGAGGACGGCGGTGAGGTGGTCATGCCCGAGGCGCACGACATTGCGGGTAAGCGTGGCGAGATCGCCGAGCAGGGTGTGGAAGCTGTGCACCGGGAGCGGTTCGCCCTCTGCGGGGTCGGTGCGTTTGCGGGCGGCCTTGCGTTGCGCCGCCGGCGAGGGTTCGGCCTTGGCCACCGGTGAGGTGCGCTGCGCCTCGCGCGCGGCCGGGTCGGGCTCATCGAACAGCATCGGGGCGAGGCTCTGGCGCATGTGCCACTGCAGATAATAGGCCAGCATGCACAGCAAGACGTGGGCGCGCACCCGCGGTGCGGTCCAATGGAACACCGGACGCAGCTCGAGATCGACGGTCTTCAGCGAGTGGAAGGCGCGCTCGACGCCGCTGAGGCTTTTGTAAGCGCGCACCGTGGCGTGGGCCGTCAGCCCACGGGCTTGTCCCGTGGGGGCATCGGACTGTGCGGCCGGCAGATTGGTACGGATCACATAGATGCCGTCGAGCGCGGCCTCGGCGGCGATGGTGAGGGGGTTTTGGGCGAAGCTGAACGTATCGTCGGTGATGCGGATCTGGAAATGCTTGGCCATGTGGCGCCGTCCCAGCACTGCACCGACGGCCTGGCCGATCGCCGCAGCGCCGTGCAGCGGACTGCGCGCCCGCTGCACGCGCCCCACAATGAGCGCGAGCTCCTTCTCGGTGGCGGCTAACAGCTCGGCGGTTTGCGAGCGCGCTCTTCGGCCAGCAACGGGTTCTTACAGACCACCAGGCGTTCGCCGGGATAGTCGGGGCTGGTGATCTCGTGGGCCTTCAGCCCACGGGCTTGACCCGTGGGCATGTCGCGATCATCGAACAGCGAGGGCTGCAACGGCCCGCCCGCGGCGGCGAGCTGCTTGATTGCCGGAGCGCGCAGCGCGGTGATCCAATCCAGACCAGCCGGACGCAGTGTCTGCTCTATCCGCGCGCTGGTCAGCACGCCGCGGTCGCCGACCATCACCACGCGCTGCAGCTTGAAGCGCTGCTTTAGCTTATCGATCTGTGCCGCCAGCGTCACCGGATCGGCGGTGTTGCCCCCGGCCTGCGCCGGGGCAGGCCCCGACACCTCGACCGCGACCGGGCCGCCGTCGGCCGCGCACATCAGGCCAATGACAATCTGCGGCCGGTCGCCACGGTGATCGCGACTGTAGCCATGCTGCGCCAGTTCACAGCAGCGTCCTTCGAGATAGGTCGAGGTTACGTCGTAGAGCAGCAGCGCGCCGTCCTTCAGGTGGCGACGGGCCAGCTGGGCTTCGATGAACCGCTGCTCGCGGCCCAGCCAGTCGAGCGCGGCATAAACCTCCTTGGCGGCAACCTTGCCGAGCCCCAGCATCTCGCCCAGCGAATGGCTGGCAGTGGCGGGGTCCAGCATCCGCGCGGTCGCCAGCTTGGCCGCCGGCTCGAGCAGCCGAGCGACGATCAGGGCCAGTGCCAAATCCCGCCGGCGTTGCGGCGCCCGGCGCGGCAGCACCGTGTCGAGCGCGATGCGGCGCGCCGTACCCAGTGCGGCGAGCACATGGCCGTGCGGCAATGCGCGGACGATTTCTACCGCCTCGGCGGCAGGCAGCAGTTGGTCGCCGCGCAGCACGGCGCGGAGTTGCTCGATGCGCTCGGCGGGCCAGCGCGACAGGTTGGCAAGGGTTCGGTTCTTGGTCTTGCCGGCCTCGCGGTAGCTCTCCCGCAGCAGGATAGCCGGCGGTGAGCCTCGGTTCGGGACAACAGCCACATACATGCGGTGACCGAAGCGTAATCGGCGTCAGTAGTCAATCAAAATCTGCCGCCTTACATGACTGCTTGCCATCCAATATCATTTATTTTCTGTGGCTTAACTCAAAATCTGGCCAAAGTTCGGCCTAGGCGGCTGACGCGACCGGGATCAAGAAGGCTGTAACGCTGCACGCGCTTGCGCCACTGCTTCGCGACCCACCTACTCGAGCGTGACATCGATATCAGAATCATCCAGTCAGAGCGTCACTGACCCGATAAGCACGTATGAGGAATATTTATTACATTTTACGCGCTTTACTCGATCATAGGTGAATTGGATTTAAATACGGCAATGGCGCCAATGGGAATTTCGACCGCGTCGGGCAGGACGGTTCGTGTTGGCGGGATCCGGTTCGGTAGCCTCAACAACGCTCGCGCGGTGATGCGACCATGCATGGGAGAGCTCTAATGTGGAGATCACAAGCGGCGAATTTTTTCGCCCAACGGATGGGATTGGGAAGGTGGACCATTGGTCTCGTGCTTCTGCTGCTTTTCCAGACGGGGTGCACCGGTTCGCCCGCCACGCTTAGGCTGCCGCCGGACTTCGAGGTGGCGACGCGGGCGGGTTTCGCAAGTGTCAGCATACGCCAGTCGCTGCCAGGGATGACAGACGTCGAATCCGCGCATTTGATCCGGACGGCGATGGAAACTGCCGCGCCCGGAAGCGTGCTCTCGACCCCGGTCGAGCCGCCTTTTCCCGCGCTCCGTATTGTTTGGCACGTCCAGCCGGTACCCGCGAGAGGGGGCTCACAAGTGATGGTCAATGTCTTCGCCGGCCCCGTCCCATTCGACTATGGTCTCGAGACCGTGGATGACTCCGCGCCGACGGCTGCCACTGAGTGGGCGGTTCGCTCGCTGTCGGAACGGTTGCTTACCAGGATCGGTGCTCACGCAGCCGTGAGGGGTCAAGCCGAGTGGATAACAGCCAAAACCGGTCTGTATAAAAGGTTTGTGTAAAAGACCAGGAGACGCGTCATCGGGAAAGCAGTCTGATGATCGCCGATCTCGAAAAATGATGCGCGCCGAACACGTTCGGTTGTCGCGTCCTGCCGAGACCGCCAGGGCAATTGGCGCTGTCCGGCCTTCACGCACGGCCTCGACGACGGCCGCATCTGCCTCAGCAACAACGCCGCTGAGCGCGCTTTACGCGGTATTGCCCTCGGACGCCGCGCATGGTTGTTCACCGGCTCCGACCGCGGCGGCGAGCGGGCCGGGCCCCAAACCATTGTGGAGCCTCCCGACGCCACCGTGAAATCCGCCGCCGTGGAACCCGACAAATCCGCCGTGAAATCCGCCGGGGTGAAACCCGCCAACTCCGTGGAAGCCCACGCGTCCGCCAGCGCGGCATGGGCGAGGTCCGACTGGTAGAGCGCAGTAGCTAGCAGCAGAGCAGCTGCGGCGTGTCCCAGAATCCTTCCTGACCCGGGCTGGCCTCGATTTGCGCTTGGTGTTGCACGGATCACTCCTTATGAACCTTCGGGCGGAGACGACAACCGGACGCGGCTTGACGGCCTACCCTGCTCACTGAGGTGTTACAGCTCTCCAGTAATGACAAATTATTCTCGGTAAATTTTGGTAAAACAGCGTGTGGGTAAGGAAGGCGGCGACAGTAGCGGCAGGTGGCGGCGATCTCGCCGCGGTCGATCGCTCGGAAAACACGCGGACGGTCGCGCCGGACCGCCTTAGAGCAGCGCTGATGCCGATTTACGGTGGGCTTCGGCAGGCATCACCGGGACAACCGGCCCGCTCATTTTACCACGATTTACTGACCTTTACCTGACTTCACTGGCTCCGGCGATGCGGTGTAGCCAACTCTCATCCTGAACCCGGCAACGTCACTGGGCTGAAGCGCCGGATCATAGATTCAGACATCAAAACGCCGCAACCCGCACTCGTCCCTCTAAGATGAAGTACGGGTCCTCTTAGAGGGCGGTATCGCTCTTGAAATCTCCGGAGATCTTCCGATGAAGAGCTTGTCCTTTGCAATCTCGGCCCTGGCCACCTTGGGGCTCGCGATGACCCCCGTTGCCGCCGAGGAGCGCGCGACAGAGCCGCCGCCGCAGCTGCGCGCCGTCAACCCCAGCCTGTCGCTGTCTGCGCCCACAAACAGCCCGCTTCAAGAGCAGATGCGGCAGGACTACGCAACTGGCCTGATGGGCGCGCAGCGCGAGCTGTTGCAGCAGAACCCGTCAGGCCTCGGCCGACAGGAGCAGGCGATCGACCGCGAACTCAACGGCTATATGGAACCTCGCTAGCTCCACTCGCATCGCGGCGGGCGGCTCGGGCACAGAGGCCTCTCATTCTCGACTGACACGCGTTGCGGCCGCTGCCCCGACTCAGCGCGCAACTCGATCTGCCGAATGACGTAACAGGAAAGCTGAGGCAATGAGTCGCGACCGGGAATGAACGGAGGCACTGCTTGGGAATCGTTCGCTTCGCGCTGAAATACCCGCATACCTTTTATGTGGTGGCGGCGCTCATCCTCTTTCTCGGGGTGACTGCCGCCATCAAGATGCCGACCGATATTTTCCACGAGATCAATATCCCCGTGGTATCGGTGATCTGGCAGTACACCGGTCTCAACACGACCGAGATGGAGCAGCGCGTCACCACCTACAGCCAATACGCGATCAGCTCCAATGTTAACGGGATCAAGGACATCGAGGCCGAGACCGTCAACGGCATCTCGGTGCAAAAAATCTATTTCCAGCCCGATGTGAACCTCGATCTCGCGATCGCGCAGATCGTTGCCGCGACGAACTCGATCCGCGCATTGTTGCCGACCGGCATCGAGCCGCCGGTCGTCGTGCAGTACAGCGCGTCGGCAGTGCCGGTCCTGCATATCAGCCTCAGCTCCGACAGGCTGAGCGAGGCGCAGCTCTACGATTACGGCATCTATCGATTGCGGCAGATGCTCGCGCCGGTCCACGGCGTCACACTGCCGACGCCGGCGGGCGGCAAATACCGGCAGATCATGGTTGATATCGACCAGACGGAGCTCCTCGCCAAGGGTCTCACGCCGCTGCAGGTGGTAAGCGCGGTCAATGCGCAGAACCTGACCTTGCCTGGTGGCGATGCGAAGATCGGCACGACCGATTACACCGTGCGCACCAATTCGATGCCGCCAACGATCGAGGCGCTCAACGACATCCCGGTCAGCTATTCGAACGGCGCCACCGTCTTTCTCAGGGATATCGGTCATGTGCGGGACGGCAATCTGGTGCAGCAGAACATCGTCCGGGCAGACGGCAAGGGCTCGGTCCTGCTCAGCATCATCAAAAACGGCAATGCCTCGACATTGACGGTCGTCAATGCGGTCAAGCACGTGCTGGACATCGCGCGGGCCTCGGCGCCCTCCGGGACGGTCATCAAATCGCTGTTCGATCAGTCGGTGTTCGTCACCTCTTCGGTGATCGCCGTGCTGCGCGAAGGCGCGATCGCGGCTGGGCTCACAGCGTTGATGATTCTGCTGTTCCTCGGCTCGTGGCGACCGACGATCGTCGTGATGATCTTCATCCCGCTCGCAATGCTGACCTCGCTCGTTGTGCTCTACTTCCTTGGCGAGACGATCAACACGATGACATTGGGCGGGCTGGCGCTCGCGGTCGGCATTCTGGTCGACGACTCAACGGTGACAATCGAGAACACCTATCGCCTGCTCGACGAGGAGAAAATGCCGCTGCCGCGGGCGACATTGCACGGCGCCGCCGAAATCGCGATGCCGACACTGGTCTCCACACTCGCGATCAGCTGCGTCTTTACCTCGGTGGTCTTCCTCGAAGGGCCGGCGAAATATTTGTTCACGCCCCTTGGCCTCGCCGTCGTCTTTGCGATGCTCGCCTCATATGGCCTGTCGCGTACATTGACCCCGATCACGATCGGCCAGCTGCTAAAGGGCCATCATAAGGGCGCGCCCGCGGCAAATGCCGGTGACGGGTTCTTTTCCTGCTTCCACGCATCCTTTGAGCGCAACTTCGATCGTCTGCGCGAAAGTTATATCGGGCTGCTCACGATCCTGCTGACCCGACGGATCATTGTTCCGATCCTCGCCGTCCTCGTGCTCGCGATGGGCGCCGTGATGTTCACCTTTGTCGGCCGCGATTTCTATCCGGCGATTGATGGCGGCATGATCCAGCTCCATGTGCGCGCACCGCCGGGCACCCGCATCGAGACAACCGAGCAGATCTTCCAGAAGGTCGAGGACAATATCCGCGAGGTCATTCCGAAAGAAGACCTCGATCTGATCGTCGACAATTTCGGGGTACCGGCACGCTCCTATAACTGGGCGTTCTCAGACGGCACTACGATCGCGGTAAATGACGGCGTGATCATGGTGTCCCTCAAAGACGGCCACGCGCCGACCGCCGATTACGTGCGCCAGCTGAGAGAGGTCCTGCCGGCGGCATTCCCGGAGGATTTGTTTTATTTCCAGCCTGCCGATATGGCGACTCAGATTCTGAATTTCGGGCTCACCGCGCAGATCAATGTGCGCACGGTCGGTTACGACCGGGTCAAAAATCTCCGCATTGCCGAAGAGCTGCGGCGCCGTATCGCCGCCATTCCGGGGGTCGTCGACGCCCATCTGCAACAGGAAGTCCATGCTCCCGACTTCTATGTCCAGATCGATCGCGCGCGGGCGTTGCAGTTCGGCACCAATGTAAGCGACATCGGCAACAACATCGGGACGAGCCTCAGCTCTTCGGAACAGGTCTCGCCTAATTTCTGGACAGATCCGACCAACGGCATTCCCTATTACATCGCGGTGCAGACACCGCAATACCAGGTCAGCTCGCTTGGCGACCTCGGCAACACGCCGGTCAGCACCGGAACCGCCCCGCCGACAACGCAACCGGTGCCGGGCGAGCTCAGCAATGTGGCGACCTTCAAGCGCGACTCGGTGCCGGGCAGCGCCAACCAAGCCAACATCCAGCCGGTCTACGAGGTCTATGCCAGCACCCAGGGCCGCGATCTCGGCAGTATCGCCACCGATATCGACAAGATCACCACCGATCTGAAGAAACAGCTCTCCCCCGGCAACACGATCCAGGTGACTGGCCAGATCGATAGCATGAACCAGGCCTTCGGCGATATGACGATTGGTCTCTTGTTCGCGGCTGTCTTCGTCTACCTGCTGATGGTCGTCAATTACCAGAATTTCGGCGATCCCTTCGTCGTCATTCTGGCATTGCCGGCGACCTTTTGCGGCATCGTCACGATGCTCTACATCACCGGTACGACGCTCAGCGTTCCCTCGCTGATGGGCGCCATCATGGCGGTCGGCGTCGCCTCGGCAAACTCGATCCTGCTCGTTACTTTTGCGCGCGAGCAGCAGCTCGCCGGCAGGACGGCGTTCGATGCCGCGATTTCGGCCGGACACACCCGGATCCGGCCGGTGCTGATGACCGCGACCGCGATGATCGTTGGTATGATCCCGATGGCGGTCGGCGGCCCGGGCGAGGAGCAGAACGCTGCGCTGGCACGGGCCGTCATCGGCGGCCTCTTGTTTGCCACCCCGACCACCCTGCTCGTCGTGCCCTACTTGTTCGCGATGCTGCGCAAGGGCAACGACGGCAAACCGGCGCACGGGGTATTCGAAGAGGTTCCCGAATGAACGACCTCGACGTGCGGCCGTTGCTAAAGGAAGCGCAGCCGCTGTTTCCGCCACCCGAACGCGATACCCCCGAACCGCCGCCAAGCGCGCCTGCAAGGCGGGGCGGTTTCGGGCGATTGCTGCTCGGGCTCGGCGTGCTTATGCTGTTTATTGGCGCCGTTGTTTTCGGGGTGTGGCGGCACTACGAGCAGCAGCGCCAGGTTGACCACACTGCCCAGCAGCAGGCGGACTTCGTTCCGGATGTCCGAGTGGAGGAGGTGGCGCAGCGTCAGGGCCTGGTGCATGTCAGCTTGCCCGGTACGACGCTCGCCTTCGAGGAAGCAAATATTTATGCGCGCGCCAGCGGCTATGTCGCAAAGCGCTATGTCGATATAGGCGATCACGTCAAAGCCGGGCAGCTTCTTGCCGAGATCACCGCACCCGAAGTCGAGGCCCAGGTCGCCCAATATCAGAACAGTCTGCAGCAGGCCCAAGAGATGCAGCGCCAAAATGAAGCCCAGCGCGCGTCTACACAGGTCACCAGCAAGCGTATTACCGCCCTTGCCAACGAGGGGTGGGCGACGCAGGAGCTGAACGACACCGATCAGTACAGCTTTCAGGCGCAGCAGCACGCGACTACGGTGGCTCAGTACAATGCCGCAGCGACGGAGCAGCAACTAAAGTACTACAACCAGCAGAAGATCTATCAGCAGGTCGAAGCTCCCTTCGATGGCGTGATCACCCAGCGAAATATCGATGTCGGCAGCCTGATCACGGCCGACGCGACGAGCGGTACTTCGATGTTTTCGCTGGTCCACAGCGACGTGATCCGGGTTTGGGTGTATGTGCCCCAGGACGACGCCTTTGGCGTGAGCCCGGGCGTCGAGGCCGTCATCCGCGTACCATCGATGCCCAACCTGACCTTCCACGGCAAGGTGACCCGGATCGCCGACGCCCTTCAACCGGGGACCCGGACCCTCTTGACCGAGGTCGACATCCCCAATCCGGACGGCGCGCTGCAGCCGGGCGTCTATTGCACTGTCGAGCTGAAGATTCCGCGCAAATCGCCGGCGCTGATCGTGCCTGCCTCCGCGATCATCTTCAATCAGAACGGCATGCAGGTCGCGGTCGTCGAAAGCGGCATCGCCCATCTCCGCAAGATTGCGATCACCACCGATTTCGGTACTGAGGTCGAGGTCAATGAGGGCGTCAAGGACGGCGACAAGGTCATCCTGCAACCACCGGTCAACCTGGCCGACGGCGACAAGGTACAGATCATTCCCGAACCGCCGGCGGCCACACCGTAGCGTACCGAAGGCACATTATGTCGCTGCAGCTGACGACTGTGCCGCCCGAGGAAGACGGAACTGTTCGTCAGCGACGACCGGCGCGCTTCACGATAATTCATAGGCTCATCGCAATACCCGCAGAGCTCCGCTAGGTCGCCCGACTTTTATGTGGAGGCTGGTAACAATCGAGCAAAAGCTGTCCTCCATCGGAGCAAAGGCGTCCTAGAGCGGCTCGTCATTCCGTCCCATCTTAGCGATGGTTCAATTGGGCCCCGGCGGCACTCGAGCCGGCGAGCGAGCCCGCCCCTCTGTGGCCGCCTGACGCCAATCCCCCGAGCGACACCTTTTGCGACCGCGGGGTGCCTTCCGGCGCTTCATCGCGCAATGCGCGAGAGGCGTCCTCTATCTTACGTGATAATGCAGGTGGAATTCAGGCGCAGGCCCAACCTATGGTTTTCGCCGGGTCGGCACCACGTCCAAAGCGGACATGGCCAGAGTTCGGTTTGTAGCATACGATTGCGATATTGTCAATATCCGATTAACTCTCGGTGCTGGAGTGATGTTACGGTTCGTTACAAAAGCGCCACAAAATTTTACGAAATAAGGTATTTTAAGGGTTTTTCCGCGATGCGAAGCTGACGCGAATTAAGGATTAAATTCAACCAAAAGTCTCTGCAATCGCGCCCGCTAGCGTTGGGCACCAGCCTCCTGAGAGCAGCACGTTCCCCGTTTTGGCGCCAAGGGAGGGAACAGATGCGTCGACACACACATCGCGATTGGTGACAGCAGGTCTAACAGCGGTGCTCGGGCTGCTGTGCGTGCCTCTCGTCGGGTTAACCGAGGCGCAAGCGCAGGGGACCGCAAAAGTGGACCAGCCCTTCCGGGCATATAACCCGTATCCGCCGCTGCCTGGCTCGGTTCCGCCTACCGTTCTCCCGGCCGATTTGCAGTCGGAGATAGCAAGGGTTCGACAGGAAGTCCAAACTATCTTTGGTCGCTATTTCGAAGAGTGGCAAGCATTGACGCTGCCCACTCCGACAGGCCAACCTCCAACACTTTTTCCAACCGGGTACGACGCGGTGCGGATTCTCGGCGGGCTGCTGAACTTCGACGAGAAGATGTCTCCGTTCCAAAACGAGGCCTGTTCTTTCTGCCACATGCCGTATGCGGGCTTCAGCGGGCCGATCCCGTCCGTCAACCTGACCATGGTCGCATATCCCGGAACCTTTCGCTATCGAGCCGCCAAGCGAACAGCGCAGCGATACACCTATTCACCCTACTTTCCCGTGCTCGGATACAATGAGGGACAGAATCTGTTCTTCGGTGGAAACTTCTGGGATGGGCGTGCGACCGGATACAAGCTGCAGAGTGCCGATGCCGAGCAGGCACAGCATCCTCCCGTCGATCCGCTGGAAATGGGCTTCGCCGACACGGCCTGCATCGCGTTTCGGCTGAGCACGGCGTCCTACCGAGCGCTCTTTGAGCTGGTATGGGGCGCGGACTTCGACATCCGTTGGCCCGCCAACACTGCCGAGATCTGCGGCATCCCCCAAGGGGCACGGCGGTTCCAAGGGAGTGCTACGCCAATCGCGCTGAGGGCGGTAGACCGCACGAAGGCAAACAATATTTATAATCACTGGGGGCAGTCGATCTCCTTTCTCGAGAAGTCGACTGATATCAGCCCGTTCACGTCGAAATTCGACGCTTTCCTGGTGGGCAACTACACCATGACGGCAGACGAGACGGCGGGTTACAACCTATTCAACGGCAAGGGCAACTGCAATTCATGCCACGTCGACAGCCTATCCACTTCCTTGACGCCTGCCACCGGCACCACGCCCGGCGGGCAGCCTATATTCACCTGCTTTGGGTATGCCAATGAGGGTCTGCCGCTCAATCCCAGGCTTGCTTTGTTTTATGAGAGCACGCCGGATCGTTTCGGGTTTACACCCAATCCCGATGGTCTTCGCTACAGAGATTTGGGATTCGGCAATTTCCTGAGAAGCGGCCCGCAATCCGGCACCAATCCCAACTCGGCAAATTGGTTATCGTTGGCGCCGGGGACCGACGGGCAATTCCAGGTGTCGACCGCGCGCAATGCGGCCATGACCCCGCCACAATGTCCCACCACCGAGGCCGGCCAGGTCGACGCGAACGGGCAGGCGATACCGTATTTCCAGAAGGAGTTCTTTCACAATGGCTACATCAAGAGCCTGAAGCAACTCGTCCATTTCTACAACACGCGCGACGTCGGCAGTTTCGAGTTCAACGTCACGTCCGGACACTGCCCGGCGGGAACTACGGAAAAGGTGGACTGCTGGCCGATGAAGGAGGTTCTGCAGAACCTCGACATGACCACCGGCATGCTCGGCTTGACGGATCGGGAGGAGAACCAGATCGTAGCGTTCCTGCAAACACTGACAGATGGTTTCGACCCGGCCAACCCGACTGTCAGCACCTACAAGAACATCGATACCTTTACCGGTAAGTGCACGATCACCGCGCCTGGTGTTACGGCATCGACCCAAGGTAACGAGACCCTCACCCCTACTTGGAGTCTTACTCAATTCCCCTGCGCGACGGATATTTGCGGTGTCGCACCGCTACCCTCGATGACGATCCCTTAGGACCCGGCATGTTGGGGGGCCGCGCGCGGCCCCATACTCCTCCCGTCGACTTCCCAAGGGACACAATTGGGGTCTGTTCGATGATAAGACTGCTTGTGAAACTGGCGATCGCCGCCGCGGCAGGGGGCCTATTTCTCTCCAATCCGACCGCCGCTCAGATCCCTCCCCCCCAGAAGAGAGCCGAGCACGTCGAGATCACCAAAGCGCCGGAGCTCGAATCGGCCCACGACGACACGGCCATCATCAGATGGACCACCACCAACCCGCGCGGAGACGACGAGCATTACGGCATAGTGCAGTACGGGACGGAACCCGAGGATTTGAGCCAGGTGGCGAAAAACCCCATCCGGCTCAACCGAGCGCATCCGGAGACGATTTTTCGGGTTCGCATGCTGGGTCTGACGCCGCAGACGACCTATTTTTATAAGGTAACCTCCATGGGCAAAGGTGGTGCGAGCGATGGGGTGGAGAGCGCTGTCAACAAGTTCACCACACCGGCGCCCGGCGAGCGGATCGTAAACTACCGGGCGGACAGTAGCTTACCACCAGCCCACAGAACGGCAACCCCTCAGCCAAAATAACGGCAATCAGCAAGGGGCCGGCATGGATTACGAGGGCGCTGCACGCCGAGGGGCGGTACCGCGTCTTTGCCGATCTCGATCGGCGTTGCGGGCGGTTTTCGCGCGCCTATGATCACCGCATCGGCGCCGAGGTCACGGTGTGGTGCTCGAACGACTATCTCGGGATGGGGCAGCACCCGGCGGTGCTCGCCGCAATGGAGGAGACATTGCGGAGGGTCGGCGCCGGCGGCACCCGCAATATCTCGGGCAACGGTTTCCGCCGATCCCAAACCGGCACGGGCGGAATTCGCTTTGTAGCATATTATTGTGATATTGTCAATATTTACCTCTTGCCCCGGCGAGCAGCAATTTTGCCGCTTTGAGATCGGTCGTCTCAAACCCCTCGGTGAACCGATCGTAAACCCGGGCCAAGATCTCTCGCGCCGCTGTGATGCGGTTCTGATCGCGCCACAGTCGGGCGAGGCTCGTGGCAGCCCGCAGCTCCCAGGACAAGGCACTCTGCCGGCGCGCCCAGTCAAGGGCTTGCCCGAAATGATCCGCTGCCACCGCTGCGGCGTCAGGCGCGCCCTGCAACAAAAGAAGCTCGCCCTTGATGCGGAGCAACTCGGCAATGACCCAGTGTTCTTCGGTGCGCTCGGAGCGTACGATCGTCTCCTCGATCATGACGAGACCGGGGGCGATCTGCCCGGTACGGCCCAAGGCTTCTGCCATAAAGGACGTAAAGAGGCGCAAGGCGGACCCGGCCGCGGCTGGTTCGGCGAAGGCGGCGCGCAACAGCCGTAATCCTCTGCTGAAATCGCCGCGCCTGATGACGAGCACCCCCTGATGGCTTAGACCCCAGGCGCGCCAGCGCGCCAGCGCATGGCTCGTCGAATAGTCGAGCAGCATTTCCACGTAATGTTCCGCCGCGGGCAGATCGCCGACCAACAATACGATCGGGCATGCCGCCACGGCGAGAGCGTGACACAGCGAGATTGCGTGATTGGTCGCGCGAGCCTCCGCGACACTGCTTTCGGCGGTCCGCATCGCCTGATCCGGAAATCCCTGTAGCCACAGGATCCGGGCAAGGTAGGCGCCTGCTGCCGCTCTCTGATCGACCTGAAATCGAACGCCAAGCGACTTCTGGACAGGAGGGACATAGTAAGCGAGCACCCGTTCGAGATGACGCCGCGCGCTGAGCAAGTCGCCCAAGTAATATTGCGACACCCCGAGCAATCGCTCGCCGATCAGCCGATCCTTCAGATCGGGTCGCTTCGCCGCCAGGGTACAGAACCTTTGCGCCAAGGCCCGAGTAACGGCATGCTGACCGCTGTTGCTGTGAAAAGTCCACAGACCCCAGAGCGAGCGCAGCTGGTACTCGGCATCGTGAAGGCGCTCCGCGATCTCAAGAGCCTCTGTCCAGGCCGCGCCGATTTGGGGAACGTCACCGCTGGTGTACATCAGCGACGTGCCCAGCGCGGCGCAGAGCTGCATCTTGCGGCGCGCGTTCTGGCCCGCCCCGGTCGCGATAGCGGCGAGCGCCCGCTCGACCCGGCCGCGGCATTCCTCCATTAGTGACAACTGCATCCACAGCGTCACCGCGGCGGCGGTGACCGCCATGCCGACCGACGCATCGCCGCCTGGTGAAAAGGCCCAATCCAGTGCCGTACGGATGTTATCGATCCAAGGACCGTATGCCGCCAGCCACTCGCCCGTGGACCTCGTCTCCGAATCTGTCTCCGCCCGCTCCAGAAGGTCCCGACAATACTCGGCGTGGCGTCGTGCGATATGTTCGAGCTCACTGCCTTGGGTGAGCTTCTCCAGGGCATAGGCACGCGTCGTTTCAAGCAGCCGATAGCGCGCAATTGTGTCGCCAGTATTCGCGACGACCAGCGACTTCGTGACAAGGTTCGCGACGGCATTGACGACATCCAACGCCGCGAGCTCGGCGCTCGCCGCGATCGCACCTGCTGCCTCCAGGGTAAAACTGCCGGCGAAGATTGAAAGGCGCCGCAAGACCGCGCGCTCGGCCTCAGAGAGCAGCTCGTAACTCCAGTCGAGCGTCGCCCGCAGCGTCTGGTGCCGCGGCAGCGCAGTGCGGCGGCCGCCGGTGAGCAGGTGAAAACGATCGTCGAGGTGGACGGCGACCCCTTCCACCCCGAGCGCCGCGGCGCGGGCGGCGGCGAGCTCAATGGCCAACGCAATCCCGTCCAGTTGCCGGCAGATTGCCGCGATGGCCGCCGCAATGCGCTGGTCCGGCACGAAGTGCGGCTCCGCCGCGCGCATCCGTGCGACGAACAGCCGAACTGCGCCGTATCTCAGCAATTCCTCGATATCCTCGGTGCCTTCGGCCGGCACAGCGAGCGGCGGCACCCGGTAAAGATACTCATCCTCTGCTCGCAGCGGCTCGCGGCTCGTCGCCATCACATGCGCCGTTGGGCTGGCGGACAACAGCGTTTCGGCCATGCTCGCCGCGGCGTCGATCACGAGCTCGCAATTATCGAGCACAAGCAGGAGCTGCTTCGCGCCGAGTGCCGTCGCGACACGTTCGCGTGTCACTGCACCAGCGGCAAGATCGAGCCCGAGCGCGGTGGCGACGGTGACCGGGACAAGTTCGGGATCGGACAGCAGCCCGAGCTCGACGACCCACACCCCGTCGGCAAACCTGGGCAGCATGTGGCGTGCGACCTCGCGGCCTAGCCGGGTCTTGCCGATGCCGCCAGCTCCGATCAGGGTGACGAGCCGATGAGCCGTCACCAGAGCGGTCGCCTCGGAGAGCTCGGCATCCCGGCCAATCAGATCCGATGTCGATGCCGGGAGGTTCGTTAGACTGTCAGCACCGGGGAGGGGCGGCGGCAACCCAGCACCTTGGTAGGGAAGCGCTTCCTGTTCTTGGGCGGCAGCGGTGATGTCGGCAACGAACCGGTAGCCACGGCCAGAGATGGTCTTGATGAAGCTGCGATCCCTTCCCAAAACCTTGCGCAGCGCCGAGATATGGAACTGAAGGCTATGCTCCTCGACCACCATCCCCGGCCATACGCGGCTCAGAATCTCGTCCTTGGTAACGAGTTCGCCGCCAGCCTCGATCAATACCATCAGCACATCGAAAGCTCGGCCGCCAAGGCGGACCGGCACCCCCTCGGCGAGAAGCTCGCGACGGTGAGGTAGCACCTGAAAGCGGCCGAATTTGAGAGTCATTCAGGCTGTCGTGGTCGCCGCAGATCCGCCTTCTTAAGATATCGTTAATTTTTTTAAGATGCGTCCCGATCCGACCTGCTGTCAAGGCAAGGCAACTCCAGCTAGGCCTTTTTTAACCGCTTTTAACCTGTCAGGGCCGAGAAACTCTCGCACTTTGGTGTCACTTTACCGTCATTTCACCGCAGTGGATGACTATAAAGCGCCTTATGAGGCCGCCAGTGTGCACGAAGTCGCGCAAAATGGCCCAGGAACGCCTGAGAATATTGGTTAATCCTGTGGAATACTGGTCGCGGACACGCGACTCGGCCAACCGGAACAGACCCGTTCCGCCGCGCAGTCAGCCCGCTCCACTCCGGACCTACTTTGTTAATCTAAGTTAATCTTAAAAAATCTCAGGCATACGCCAAAGACCGGCGAACTGGCTTGGCGTTAACCTGCGGTTGCCCACTTCACCTGACTATCAATGGCCGGGACAGTGGGCGCGTGAGCCAGCACGCTTCCTGATCAGAGCCGAGGAGGAGCACCGATGAGCCGATACACATCGAGACTCGCAGTGACGGCTATGGCAACGGCCCTGGGGATCGTGAGCGCAGCTCACACCGGGTCCGCCCAAACCCCTCCCCCACCAGCTCCTCCGCCACCCTACAACCCGTATCCAACCGGGCTCAACTCCACTCCGCCCAGCATCCTCCCGCCCGGTTTGAATGCGGAGCTCGCGAGAGTTCGGCGCGAAGTTCAATTCATCTTCAGAGAATATTTGGCGGAGTGGCAAGCATTGTCGCCGCAGCCGACTCAGTCAGGCAACCCGCCAATACTTGTTCCGAACGGATATGACGCGCAACGGATACTAGGCGGGTTACTTAATTTCGACGAAAACATTTCTCCCTTTCAGAATATCGCTTGCGCTTCCTGCCACATGCCGTATGCAGCGTTCAGCGGGCCGATCCCGTCGGTCAATTTGACGATGATCGCGTATCCGGGATCGTATCACTTTCGGGCTGCCAAGCGGACGGCGCAGCGCTACACGTATTCACACACGTTCCCCGTGCTCAACTACAATACGACACAGCAACTGTTCTTCGGCGGAAACTTCTGGGATGGGCGTGCGACCGGGTACAAGCTGCAGTCTGCCGACGCCGAACAGGCGCAGGGCCCGCCGGTCGATCCGCTGGAAATGCAGAACCCCGACATCGCTTGCATTGCCTACAAGATATCCCTGGCGAGGTATCGACCGCTGTTCGAGCTGGTTTGGGGCGACTCGTTCGACATCCAGTGGCCGTCCGACACCGCGCAGATCTGCGCCACCCCCAATGGGGCGAATATATTCCAGGGCAGCGCCACCCCGCTTGGGCTAAGTCAGACAGACCGCACCAAGGCAACCAATATTTATGATCACTGGGGGCAGTCCCTTTCATTCCTCGAACGCTCACCCGATGTTAGCCCTTTTACCTCGAAATTCGACTGGTTCCTGAAAGACCCGACCACCAACCCGCTGACGGCGGACGAGATGGCCGGTTACCAGCTGTTCAACGGCAAGGGCAACTGTAATTCATGCCACCTCGACGGGAGGTCCACGACCCTAACGCCTAGCCAGAGCGACACCGGCACGGCCGCCAGCGTACAGCCTCTGTTCACCTGCCACGGCTTTGCCAACGAAGGCCTGCCGCTCAATCCCAGAATTGCGTTGTTCTATGAGACCAGGATGGATCGCTTCGGGTTCATCCCCAATCCCGACGGGAAGCAATACCGAGATTTGGGGCTCGGCAATTTCCTGAGGAGCGGCCCGCAATCCTTTCCCAATCCCAACCAGCCGGAATGGCTATCGCTTGCGGCGTCGGTGGACGGCCAAATGCAGGTGATGACGGCGCGCAATGTGGCGATGACCCCGCCACAGTGTCCCACCACCGAGGCGCCCGGGCCCTACTTCCAGAAGGAGTTCTTCCACAATGGCTACATCAAGAGCCTGAAGCAACTCGTGCACTTCTACAATACGCGCGATGTGATGGGCATTGCACAAAATGTTACGTCGGGACACTGCGCCACGGGAACGGTGGAAAGGGACACCTGCTGGCCGATGCCCGAGGTCCCGAACAACATCGACATGACGACCGGCATGCTCGGCTTGACGGACACGGAGGAGGACCAGATCGTCGCCTTCCTGCAAACGCTGACGGACGGTTTCGACCCGGCTAACCCCACCGTCAGCACCTACAAGAACATCAATACCTATACGGGTCAGTGCATGACCGGTGGTACCGCAAAGACCCAGGGTAACGATACCCTCATCCCGACCTGGAGTCTTACCCAGTTCCCCTGCGCGGCAGACATCTGCAATGTCGCGCCGTTGCCGACACCGAATCCGATCCCGTAGGCATCGGGGGTATGGGGGCCGCGCACGGCCTCCATACCCTTCCATCGTCTCTCCAAGCGAACAGCGAGCGGGAGTTTGTTCCGTGACCAGAATGGTCCTGAAATTGGCTATTACTGCCGTGGTCGGCGGCGTCCTCTCCTCCAACCCAATCAATGCCCAAACCCTTTCGCCGGCGCCGAACGCCGCCCACGTCGAGATCACCAAAGGGCCCATGCTCGAAGGCGCCCGAGAGGACTTGGCCATCATCAGATGGACCAGCACCAATCCGGGGGGATCCGACGAGCACTTCGCAGTCGCGCATTACGGCACCGATCCCAACGATCTGAGCCAAACCGCGAAGTCCCCCATCAGGCTCAACCGCGGCCATGCGGAGACAATATTCCGCGTGCGCGTGGACCATCTGAAGCCGCAGACGACCTATTACTACAAGGTGACGTCGATGGGAGCCAACGGCCGGAGCGATGGGGTCGAGAGCCCCGTCAATCAGTTCACTACACCGCCGCCCGGCGAGGTAATCGCGAATTTCACTCAGCCAAAGTAACGGCAACCGGCATTGGCCGCCGTGGATTACGAGGGCTTCTTCAACGACCGCCTCAAGGCGCTGCGCGCCGAGGGCCGGTATCGCGTCTTCGCCGATCTCGAGCGGCGCTGCGGCCGCTTTCCGCGCGCCTTCGATCATCGGATCGGGGCCGAGATCACCGTCTGGTGCTCCAACGATTATCTCGGCATGGGCCAGCACCCGGCGGTGTTGGCGGCGATGGAGGAGACGTTGCGGGCGGTCGGCGCCGGGGCCGGCGGCACGCGCAACCTCTCGGGCAATAGTCATGTTCATCCGTTGCTCGAACGCGAGCTCGCCGATCTGCACGGCCGCGAGGCGGCGCTGATCTTTACCTCGGGCTATGTCGCCAACGACGCGGCACTCTCGACCTTGGCGCGCGAATTGCCGGGCATGGTGGTGTTTTCCGACGCCTTCAACCATGCTTCTATGATCGCCGGCATCCGCAACAGCCGCGCCGAAAAACACGTCTTCGGCCACAACAGCCCGGCCGATCTCGCGCGATTGCTCGATCATGTGGCCCCCGACCGGCCCAAGCTCGTGTGCTTCGAATCGGTCTACTCGATGGATGGCGACATCGCCCCGATCGGCGAATTCTGCGACGTCGCCGACCAGTTCGGGGCGATGACCTATCTCGACGAGGTGCACGCGGTCGGGCTCTACGGCGCGCGCGGCGGCGGCATTGCCGAGCGCGACGGGGTCATGCACCGCCCGACGGTGATCCAGGGAACTCTCGGCAAGGCCTTCGGCACGATCGGCGGCTATATTGCCGGCTCAGCCGCACTCGTCGATTTTCTGCGCAGCCATGCGCCGGGCTTCATCTTCACGACCTCGCTGCCGCCGGCGATCGCCGCCGGCTCGCTGGCAGCAATCCGACATCTGAAGGAAAGCCAGGCCGAGCGCGACCGCCACCAAGAACGCGCGGCCACCCTGAAGCGCCGTCTCGTCGAGGCCGGGCTGCCGGTGATGCCGTCCGCAAGCCACATCGTCCCGGTAATGGTCGGCGATCCCGCACTGTGCAAAGCCGCCTGCGATGCGCTGTTGCACCGTCACCGCATCTACGTGCAGCCGATCAATTACCCGACTGTCCCGCGCGGCGCCGAACGCCTGCGCCTGACCCCGAGCCCATTGCACAGCGACGAGGATATCGGGGCGCTCGTAACCGCGCTCAGCGACGTGTGGAGCCGCCTGACGCTGCGCAGGGCGGCCTGATGCCGCGCCATTGGGGCCTCTTTGGGCGGCTTGGCTGCTTTATCGAAATTGACCCGATTTTACCCCGCTTTACTTGGCGCGAGCACGATGCCGATTAAATTTCTCGGTAGAGGATAGCCCGCGAACGGAGGAGGACGAGGTGCGGAAGATCAGGCCCTCCCCGACCCGAGCGGTACTCGTGCTCGTGACCATTCTCGGCAGCTCTTCAAGGGTGCTCGCCGCCGGCGGTCTGGAATCCCGGCCAGCGCGTTTTCGCGACGCATTGCGCGGCTTGCCACGCTACCGAGCCCGGTCAGAACAAGATCGGACCGTCGCTCGCCGGCATAGTCGCCAGCAAAACGGCACAGTTCCCGGTTTCGATTTTTCCCCACTCTCAAAAACGCCGACATCACATGGAACAACGACAATCTCGACAATATCTGGCCAACCCGGTCGGGTTCGTTCACGGGACCAAGATATTCGTCGCCCTCAGCAGCGAAACCGATCGGCAGAACGTCATCGCCTATCTTCATACGCTTAAGAAGTGAGATGGTCCGTCCACGCAAGTCCGCTTAGGCCGCCTCCGTGGCCGCGTCCCCGGTCATAGCCGATAGATCCGCGGCGCGACGCAGCCGGCGCGCGCTTCTACTTGCCGGCCTCGTGATGATCGCGGTTGTGACGGGGGGTTATCTGGGCTGGCAGCATTTCGCGCAAAGCCCTTCCGCCGCAAAGCCGGAGCTGCCTCCCCCGGTTCCGGTCATCGCCACAACAGTCCAGGCGAAAAATTTCCCGATCGTGCTGACCGGGATCGGCAACGTCACCGCGCTGAACTCGGCGACCGTCCGCTCCATGGTCACCGAGCAGATCGTCAGCATCGACTTCAAGGATGGCCAGCTTGTGAAGAAAGGCGATCTCTTGGCCCAGCTCGATCCGAGCACCCTTCAGGCGCAGCTCGACCAGGCGGGAGCCAACCTCGCCCGCGACCAAGCTCATCTCGAAAATGGCCGGATCAACCTCAACCGGTACGTGCCGCTGCAAAAACAAGGCTTTGCGCCGGAGCAGCAGGTCGCCACGCAACAGGCGATGATCGCTCAGGAGGAGGCGACGGTCAAAGCCGATCAGGCGGCGGTCGAATACGCCAAGACCCAGCTGAGCTATACCAAGCTGGTGGCGCCGTTCGACGGCGTTGCCGGAATTCGTCTGCTCGATGTCGGCAACATCATTCACTCAAGCACGACACGGGGTTCTCCGAGCGAGCCGAACGCCTTGGTCGTGATCAACCAGATTCAGCCGATCAGCGTGATGTTCACACTGGCTGCAGCCGACATTCCACAGGTGCAGGAAGCTCTCGCGAAGGGGCCGGTCAAAGCCATCGCATTGAGCGCCGACGGCAAGACCGAGCTCGATACCGGAACGCTCGCCGCAATCGACAACCAGGCGAATACGACCTCCGGCACGATAAGCCTCAAGGCGATCTTCCCCAATCCGCACCGCAAGCTGTGGCCCGGCATGTTCGTGAATGTCCGGGTCGTGACCCAGGTACAGGACAACGGTCTGACGGTCCCGCTCGACGCCGTTCAGCAGGGGCCGCAGGGGCAGTACGTCTTTGTTGTCGGCCCCGATCACAAGGTTTCGATGCAGCCGGTCTCGGTGCGCGAGACGCTCAACGGCGAGGCGCTGATCGACAGAGGCTTGAGCGCCGGGGAGACCGTGGTGGTGCGCGGGCAATACCGGCTGATGCCGGGCACCCTGGTGTCGCTCGGCAATCCGAACGATCCCGCCGCGGTGCCGAACCCCACGCCGGCAAGCGCGGGCCTGTTGCCGAGCGCGGGCCCGTCGCCATGAACATCTCGGCGGCCTTCATCCGCAGGCCGATTGCGACGGCGATGCTGATGGCGGCGATCCTGCTGCTCGGACTGATCGGTTACGAGCTGTTGCCGGTGGCGGCCTTGCCGAACATCGCTTCGCCAACGATCCTGGTCACCGCGCAACTGCCGGGCGCCGATGCGCAGACCGTTGCCAGCACCGTCACGACGCCGCTCGAGCGGCAGTTCGGGCAGATACCCGGCCTGACGCAGATGACTTCGAGCAGCGGCACCGAATATGCCGAGATTACATTGCAATTCGATCGCAGCCGCAGTGTCGATTCGGTGGCGCAGGCCGTGCAGGCGGCGATCAACGCGGCGGGGGGTTTCCTGCCACCGACGATGCCAAGTCCGCCGATCTATCGGGCGACGAACCCGGCTGACACCCCGGTGCTGATGTTGGCGCTGACCTCCGAGACATTGCCGCTCACCACGGTCAGCGATTACGCGAACAGCATACTGGCGCAGAAAATTTCGCAAATGCCGGGTGTTGGTCTCGTCGGCATCGGCGGCCAGCAGAACCCGGCAATCCGAGTGCAGGTCAACCCGGCGCTGCTCGCCGCAGTGGGCCTCGACCTGGAGGCGGTGCGAACGGCGCTGGCCACGGCCACGGTCGACCAGCCGAAAGGCACGTTGTATGGCGCCGGCCAGGCCTTCGCGCTGCAGACCAACGATCAGCTGATGACGGCGCAAGGGTTCAACGACTACATCCTTGCCAACCGCCCCGGTACCTTCGGCACGACCGCGCAGGGGATCAATGAGATCGCTAGCCCAGGTACCGGTACATTCGGCATCAGCGGACCGGTACGGGTGCGCGATGTCGGCCACGCCATCGTCGGGTCGCAAGACGTGAATCTGGCTGGCTGGATGAACACCGAACCGGCCATCATCATCGCGGTCCAGCGCCAATCGGGCGCCAACGTCATCGCCACGGTCGATCACATCAAGAAGGCATTGCCGCAGCTCGAAGCCTCACTGCCGCCGTCGCTGAAGATCCATATCGTATCGGACCGCACCCAGACGATCCGGGCCAGCGTCGCCGATGTTCAACACACCTTGCTGCTGACGATAGTGCTGGTCGTCGGGGTCATTCTGCTGTTTCTGCGCAAGCTTTGGGGGACTGTGATTCCCGCGATCTCGGTGCCGATGTCGCTGATCGGCACGTTCGCGGTCATGTACGTGCTCGGCTACAGTCTCGACAATCTGTCGCTGATGGCGCTGACCATTGCCGTCGGCTTTGTCGTCGACGACGCGATCGTGATGATCGAGAACATCGTGCGGCACATCGAGGAGGGAAAGACCCCGATGCAGGCCGCTCTGCAAGGGGCGGGCGAAATCGGTTTTACGATCATGTCGATCTCGATCTCGCTGACTGCAGTGTTTATCCCGCTGTTCCTGATGAGCGGCATTGTCGGGCTGTTGTTTCGCGAGTTCGCCGTCACCGTCGTCGTGGCGATCCTGATCTCGGTTATCGTCTCGCTGACCTTGACGCCGATGATGTGCGCCCGCGTCTTGACGGCGGAGAGCGAGGCGCGTCCGGGCCCGATCTCGCGCGCGCTCGAGCGGCTCTTCGATGGGCTCACCGCGGCTTACGATCGGGGACTCGTGGTGGCGCTGCGCCATCGCTTCGTCACCTTGATGGTCATGATCTCTACCGTCGCCTTGACCGGCGTGCTGTTCGTCGAGATCCCGAAAGGCTTGTTCCCGCAGGAAGACACTGGCCTGATCCAGGGCATCGCCGAGGGCGCGGAAAACATCTCGCCGCAGGCGATGAAGGACCGCATGCAGGCGGTCCTGGCGGTCGTGACGAAGGACCCCGCGGTCGCTGCGGCGAACGCCTATATCGGACCCGGCGGGCCGACCGTGACCGAGAATGACGGCCGCGTGTTCATCACCTTAAAACCTTACGGTCAGAGGCCGGGTGTTGACCAGGTGATTGCGCGGCTCAACAAGGCGCTGCAGCCGGTCTGGGGTATAACCTTGTACATGCAGGCCGCGCAGGACATTACGGTCGGCGCGCGGGTTTCCAAAACCCAGTACCAATATACACTCGTCGATGTCGACAGCGACGAGCTCAATCATTGGGCGCCGATCCTGCTAGAGAAATTGCGGACATTGCCGCAACTGACGGATGTCGCCAGCGACCAGCAGAGCACCGGGCGGGTCCTGAAGATCCAAATCAACCGGCAGCTCGCCCAGCAGCTGGGGATCAACCCATCGGTCGTCGATTCGATCCTCTATGATGCGTTCGGCCAGCGGGTAGCGGCGCGCATCTATACAAGGCTCAACCAATATTTCGTGATTCTCGAAGTCGAGCCCGATTTCCAGCTCGGGCCCAACGCGCTCAGCCGCATTTACGCGACCTCGTCCAGTGGCGGACAAGTGCCGCTGAGCCAGTTCGGTACGATAACGTCGACCGTGGCGCCGATTGCGGTCAACCATCAGGGCCAATTCCCGTCGGTGACGTTGAGCTTCAATCTCCCACCAAGTATTCCGATCGGCGCGGCGGTAACCGCGATCCAGCAGGCCACGAAGGAGCTGGACCGCCACCAGTTTCCAGGGCAGCGCGCAGGCGTTTCAGAATTCGCTGAGCAGCACGCCAATCCTGATCCTCGCCGCGCTGATCGCGGTCTATATCATCCTGGGCATGCTCTACGAGAGCACGATCCATCCGATCACGATCATTTCCACCTTGCCTGCGGCCGGGCTCGGGGCATTGCTGACCCTGATGCTGTTCGGCATGCCGCTCGACGTGATCGGCATCATTGGGATCATTCTGTTGATTGGCATCGTCAAGAAGAACGGCATTATGCTGGTCGATTTTGCGCTGGTCGGCCAGCGCGAGCGCGGACTCAGCACCGAGGAGGCGATCCACGAGGCGTGCCTATTGCGCTTTCGCCCGATCCTGATGACGACGATGTGCGCGCTCCTCGCCGGCATCCCGCTGATGCTCGGCACCGGCATCGGCTCGGAGATCCGCCAGCCTCTTGGCTATGCAATCGTCGGCGGCCTCTTGGTATCGCAGGTGCTGACTTTGTTCACCACGCCCGTCGTCTACATCTACATGGACCGCCTGGGCCGTTGGCTGGGGCGCCGCCAGGCCAGAGCTACGCCAGCCGATGCCATGGCAGTTGCGGCGCTGACCCATTCCGACCGCGTCGTGCCGCGGACATAATCGCCTAGTGTAGGCCTCGGTCGGAAAATGCTTGGTTCCGATAAAGCATCACCCCAACTGACGAGCCATGTTTTACCGAGAAAATTTGGCCGGTTCGGAAGGCCCAGCCAATGCCTCGGTGCGGCGCTGAGGATCGCTCACTGGGAACGATTGCTAAAACCGTAGAAGCGGCTGGTTCACCAGGTTTTACTCAATTTTACACCAACCGGCGGCTAACCGGGACCAACTAACTCGATACGAACCCTCGCCAGTTGCTCTCGTTCGCGATGGGCCGGATCCACGGAAACAAGGCCGGGCAACGTCAACGAGGACCATTATCGCGCAGCACGCTCCAAACCCGCGACGATTTCCGCCGTGATGTCGAGCACGAGGTTCGTTATGCGAACATCACCATTATCGAGGGCATTGGCGCCAGTCAGCACGGGATCGGCATGGTCTCGGCGCGGATTGCCGAGATGGTATTGCGAGACGAACGGGCGGTGATCCCGATCGGCTCCTACAACCCCCGCTATGGCGTCACACTCTCGTTGCCGAGCGGGCGCAAGCTCGCTTATGGCGACCTCGCGAAAGTCGCGGCGACGATGCCGGTGCCGGCGTCCATCTGGGCATGCGCCAGGTGTGACCCGGGGGCAAAGGAGAAGGCGGCACAGCGTGGAATGCTGAGCCTGCGCTTTGGCCTCGGCTGGGCAAAGTCCCACAGCCTGCACACCGGGCAGACCCCAGTGCTGCAGTACAACCGAGAACTGATGCAGGCAATCCTGTGGGACCGACTCCCGATCGGCGAGATCGTCAACGTCAAGGTGATCAGCCTCGACCAAGCACCCGAGGGTTATCGCAATTTCGATGCCGGGGTGCCGAATAAATTCGTGATTGATCCGCACGGGCTGGTGCTCAAGGCGCTTAGCGCGGCGAGCACGAAGTAATTGAGATAAGGAAGGATCCGTCATTGCGAGCGCAGCGAAGCGATCTTGTCGGCGGCATGCCGCTCCGGGTTGAGACCTCCGCGATGCCCCGTGGGCTCGTCGCAATGACGGCTCGTCATGATCCGACGAATTGCTGAACCAGAACATCGGTCATTGGTGTCAGCGGCAGCAGTAGCAATCAAGATCGGAGGGTCGCCACGGCTGGTGCTGCGGCTTTTGCTAACTGAGAGCGAACCGTTAGGAGACAAGCATGACGAAGGTTCTGGTGGTTTACTATTCCGCCTACGGCCATCTCGAAGCGATGGCAAATGCGGTGGCCGAAGGCGCATGCGGAGCCGGCGCAGAGGTGGATATCAAGCGCGTGCCTGAGCTCGTCCCTCAGGAGATCGCACGCAAGTCGCACTTCAAGCTCGACCAGCCTGCTCCGCTGGCGAAGGTCGAAGAGCTCGCCAATTATGACGCCATTATTGTGGGCGCCGGCACGCGGTTCGGCCGTCTGAACTCGCAGATGGCCAACTTCCTAGATCAGGCCGGCGGGCTTTGGCAGCGTGGAGCCTTGCACGGCAAGGTCGGTGGCGCCTTCACCTCGACCGCGACCCAGCATGGCGGCCAGGAGACCACACTCTTCACGATAATCACAAATCTACTGCACTTCGGAATGGTAATCGTAGGTTTGGACTATGGCCATGTCGGCCAGATGACGCTCGACGAAATCACCGGCGGTTCGCCCTACGGCGCGACAACAATCACTGGAAGCGACGGCTCACGCTGGCCCTCAGCAAATGAACTGCAAGGCGCACGCTACCAGGGCCGTAAAATCGCCGAAACTGCGCAAAAGCTCCTTCGATGATTAGGGACTGTCGGCCAGGCGGCAATTCTTTGTGCGAATCCCAATCGGCGCTGAATAGATTTTGACAGGAGTAAGCTATGGCGTTCGGCCCCTCTGGCACAAACAATGCGAAACCCAGCTCGGTAGCGGGCGTTGTCATTCCCGACAGCAAACTAGCGCGTGAAGTGACCGAATTGGTCAGGGATACCGAGCCGGCGCTGCTGTTCCACCACTCGAGCCGCGTCTATTACTGGGGCGCGCTCACCGGCAAGCACCGCGGCCTCCGCTTCGATCCCGAACTCCTTTACGTCGGCGCCATGTTCCATGACATGGGCCTCACCCCCCAGCACGCAAGCGCGCATGAGCGCTTTGAGGTGGACGGCGCCAACGTCGCCCGCGATTTCCTGCGAGGTCACGGCATTGCCGAGCGGGACATCGAGACGGTCTGGACCGCGATCGCGCTGCACACGACACCAGGCATCCCGCAGTACATGCATCCCGTCATCGCGCTCGTTACCGCCGGCGTCGAGATGGACGTGCTCGGCATCGCTTTTTCCGAGTTCACGGATGCCGAGCGCGAAGCGGTGGTCCGCGCGCACCCGCGCCCCGGCCGCTTCAAGGAAGGGATCATCCAGGCCTTCTATGACGGCTTCCATCGCAAGCCCGAGACGACCTTCGGCACTGTCAATGCCGACGTGCTCGCCGACAAGGAGCCCTTGTTCCGGCCAGAGAATTTCTGCCGCGTGATCCGCGCCTCTGCCTGGCCTGGCTGAGCAAAGATGCCGGAGCAGGAAATGTCCGAAGTCCGACTACCATTGCCGCCGTTTACCCGCGAAAGCGCGATCATGAAGGTTCGCGCCGCTGAAAACGCCTGGAACACCTGCGATCCTGACCGAGTGTCGCTGGCCTATACCGTCGACAGCAGGTGGCGCAATCGCAGTGAAATCTTCGAGGGGCGCAACAAAATCGTCGAGTTCCTTGCTCGTAAATGGGATCGCGAACTCGAATACCGCCTGATCAAGGAACTCTGGGCATTTACTGATAACCGTATCGCGGTGCGCTTCGCCTACGAGTATCACGACAATTCCGGCAACTGGTTCCGCGCTTACGGCAACGAAAACTGGGAGTTCGACGAGAACGGCCTGATGCGGCATCGCCATGCCAGCATCAATGACCTGCCGATAAAGGAAGCCGAGCGAAAATTCCATTGGGACCGCAAGGTTCCGCGCCCCGCGGGTCATCCCGGCCTAAGCGAACTCGACCTTTAACTCGAACGGCAGACACCTTCCCCAGGAGACGATCCATGTCGCAAACAAAGCGCTTCACCAACGCCACCGGCGCGCCGGTCGCCGACAACACCAACATCATGACCGCCGGGCCGCGCGGCCCGGCGCTGCTGCAGGACATCTGGCTGATCGAGAAGCTGGCGCATTTCGACCGCGAGGTGATCCCGGAGCGCCGCATGCATGCCAAGGGCTGGGGCGCCCACGGCACCTTCACGGTGACGCACGATATTACCCGCTATACCAAGGCGAAGATCTTCAGCGCGATCGGCAAGCAGACACCGATGTTCGCGCGCTTCTCCACCGTTGCGGGTGAGCGCGGCGCCGCGGATGCGGAGCGCGACATACGCGGCACTGCGCTGAAGTTCTACACCGAAGAAGGCAACTGGGACATCGTCGGCAACAACACGCCGGTGTTCTTCTTCCGCGACCCGCTCCGCTTCTCCGACCTTAACCATGCGATCAAGCGCGACCCGCGCACCGGGCTGCGCAGTGCAGACAACAATTGGGATTTTTGGACATTGCTGCCCGAGGCATTGCACCAGGTCACCATCACGATGTCGGACCGCGGCATCCCGAGGAGCTTTCGCCATATGCACTTGTACGGCAGCCACGCCTTCTCGATGATCAATGCCGCAAACGAGCGCATCTGGGTCAAATTCCATTTTCGCACCCAGCAGGGCATTGCAAATCTCACCGACGCGGAAGCCGAAGCTCTCGTTGCCAAGGATCGCGAAAGCAACGGCCGCGACCTCTTAACCGCGATCGAACTCCGGCAACTTCCCCCGCTGGACGCTCTTCTTCCAGGTGATGACGGAGGCGCAGGCGAGAACCCATAAGCACAATCCTTTCGACCTCACCAAAGTCTGGTCGCAGAAGGACTATCCGCTGATCGAGGTCGGCGTCATGGAGCTCAATCGCTATCCTGAGAACTACTTCGCCGAGGTCGAGCAGGCGGCCTTCTCGCCCGCCAACATCGTTCCCGGCATCGGCTTCTCGCCCGACAAGATGCTCCAGGGGCGGCTCTTTTCCTATGGCGACACGCAGCGCTACCGGCTCGGGATCAATTTCAACCATATCCCGGTCAACGCCCCGAAATGTCCGTTCCACAGCTATCACCGCGACGGCAAAATGCGCACCGACGGCAATCTCGGCGTCACGCTCACCTTCAACCCCAACAGCGAGGGGCTGTGGGACAATCAGCCCGATTTCGCCGAGCTGCCGATGCCGGTGGACGGGGACGGGGCGCACTATGACCATCGCGTCGTCGACGACCACTGGGAGCAGCCGGGCAATCTCTTTCGCCTGATGACGCCCGACCAGCAGCAGAGGCTCTTCGACAACACGGCCCGCGCAATGGGCGATGCGCGCCTGCACATCAAGGAACGCCATGCCCGGAATTGCTGGCGCGCCGATCCGGCCTACGGTGCTGGCGTCGCCCGCGCTCTCGGCCTCGAGGAGCCTGGGTTCGCCAAATAGCCGGCCCGTCACACGGCCACCGGCAAACCGATCAAGGCATTCCCGGTCGACCCCAGCTTTTGAAGGCTTAGACCCGCTTCAGACTATCGCGCAAAGTTTGCTCACGCCCATTGGAGGCAGTGTATGACCATTGACAATGACCTGGATCTCGCGATTGACGCTGGGCATCGCCAGCGCCGGTCCCTAGACGGAAGCATCGGCTTTATCGGGTTGGGTCGCATGGGCAGCGCCATGGCGGCCAATCTGGCAGCCGAGGGCTGCCGGGTGATCGCCTATATCCGCCGTCCGGACCGTGCGGCAGAAATCCGAGCCCTCGGCCTTGAGCCGAAGCTCCGCATCGCCGATTTGTTCGATTGCGATTTCGTCATCAGCATGCTGCCTGACGACGCTGCGGTTCGCGAGGCGGTAGTCGGCAAAACCGGGGAAGAGGGGCTCGCCGACGGTCTGAAGCCAAAAGCCGTACATCTCTCGATGAGCACGATAAGCACGGCCGCGGCCGAAGAATTCTCCGAAGAGCACGAACAGCACGGCCAGTGCTATATTGCGGCGCCGGTGTTCGGGAATCCCGATGCGGCCAAGGCCCGAGAGCTGTTCATCATCGCAGCCGGCGCCGGTGACCCGCTCGATCGTTGCCGTCCGCTGTTCGATCTGCTGGGCCAACGCACCTTTGTCATCGGCAGCGACCCCGCGAGCGCTAATCTGGTCAAGCTCGTCGGCAATGCCATGATGGCGACCACATTGGAAATGCTCGGCGAGGCGCTCGCTCTGGTGCGCAAGCGCAGTCTCGATCCGGCAGCGGTTCTCAACATTCTGACGTCCACAATGTTTGGCAGCCGGGTCCACAAGATTTACGGCGCCAAGATCGTCGCTCAGCGCTTCGCGCCTTCGGGCTTTGTGCTTCCACTGGCACTCAAGGATGTTCGTTTGGCCCTGGCGGAAGCGGAGAGGGCCAACGTCCCGATGCCCTCGGTCAGCGTCGTGCGCGACCGAATGATCACCGGTCTTGCCCACGGTTACGCGGGACTCGACTTGTCGGCTCTGGGTCTGGTCGCAGCCGAAGCGGCGGGAATCACAGACCAAACAGATGCCGAGTGAGGCTGAAGCCTGCATCCGTCGCTCGGCCCATACATGTTGGAGAAATGACCATGACAGCGAATATCAATGTGGAAATGGCGACTATTGCCGGCGCAAACTTGGCCGTATCGCGCGTTGGCCTCGGAACCTGGGCGATCGGCGGCTGGATGTGGGGCGGCACCGACGCAGCTGAGTTGATCGAGACGATTCACGCCGCCCTCGGGCGCGGGGTCAATCTGATCGACACCGCGCCGGCTTACGGGTTTGGCCGCTCCGAAGAGATTGTCGGCCGCGCGATTGCCGACGCGCACTCGCGCTCGCGCGTCGTGATCGCCACGAAGGTGGGGCTGCAGTGGAACGACGGAAAGGTTTTCCGCAATGCCAGCCGCGACCGCATCCTGCGCGAGGTCACCGACTCGTTGCGGCGGTTGCGCACCGACTACATTGATATTTATCAAGTCCATTGGCCCGATCCGTTGGTACCGGTCGAAGAGACCGCCGCGGCGATGCAGACGCTCTTCGAGCAGGGGAAGATCCGCGCTATTGGGGTAAGCAATTTCTCGACAGCCCAGATCGAACGATTTCGCCGCGTCTCGCAACTGCATGTCGTGCAGCCGCCTTATAATCTGTTCGAGCGCGAGATCGAGGCCGAGCTCTTGCCCTATTGCCGGAAATCGCGCTTCGGCACCCTGACCTACGGGGCGCTGTGCCGCGGTTTGTTGTCCGGCACATTGCAAGACGATGCGCATTTTCACGGCGATGATCTGCGACTGACCGACCCGAAATTCCAGCCGCCGCGATATGCCCAATATCTCGCCGCAGTCGGGCGTCTCGATCAATTCGCCAGAGAGAGCTACGGCAAGCGGGTCATCCACCTGGCCTTGCGTTGGCTGCTCGACCAGGGTGTCACGGCGGCGTTGTGGGGTGCACGTCATCCCAGGCAATTGCAGCCGATCGACGAGGTCTTCGGGTGGTCTCTCGACGCTGCCGCGAAAACGGAAATCGATCGCATCCTGCGAGAGTCGATCACCGATCCGGTCGGCCCCGAATTCATGATGCCGCCGCAACGACCGAGTTCTGGCGCATTGGAAGCTGCGCAGTAACGTCCTGACACGCCGAGTTCGATAGGGCAAAGGAGACAAATATGTCAGCGAAGAAGATCCTCTTTCTCGTCGGCGATTTCGCCGAAGATTACGAGATCATGGTGCCGTTTCAGGCGCTGACGATGGTCGGGCATATTGTTCATGCGGTATGCCCGGGCAAAAAGGTTGGGCAAAAGATCAAGACTGCGATCCACGATTTCGAGGGCGACCAGACCTATACCGAGAAGCCGGGGCACAATTTCATATTGAACGCCACTTTCGCCGATGTCAGAGACGACGATTACGACGCCCTGACGATTGCGGGAGGCCGGGCGCCGGAATACCTGCGGCTCGACGGCCGTCTGATTGAGATTGTTCGCTCATTCGCCGCCGAGAACAAGCCAATCGCAGCGATTTGCCACGCTGCGCAAATTCTTGCTGCGGCCGACGTGATACGCGGGCGCCGGGTCTCGGGCTATTCCGCCTGTGCGCCGGAAGTGCGCTTGGCTGGGGCCGAGTTTGTGGATACCGCGCCCGATGGCGCCATTCGCGACGGCAATCTCGTGAGCGGATTTGCCTGGTCGGCGCATCCGCAGTTTCTGGCGCTCTTTCTGGAAGTCCTCGGCACGCGTGTTTCACTATAGATGCAGGACGCAGATAATGACCTCTCTCGCTGGCCCGTTCAAAGAGGACTTGCCTGCGACCCGACGGCGGATCCTTCTTGTGCCGCTGCTCGCCACTCTCCCGCTTTGGTTGTCTGCTGGACAAGCGGACGCGCTAAATCTGTCCGAAACCCAGATAATGCTATCCGACCAAATCAAATGGACGGCATGGCCGGCCGGGCCCCCACATGGCGCTGAGATGGCGACGCTTTTCGGTGGGCTGGATAAGCCCGGGGAGTACGTGGTGCTGATGAAGTGGTACCCGGGCTATATGAGCGCACCCCACAGTTATGCAACCGACCGACTGTGTTTGGTGCTGTCGGGCACATGGTGGGTGAACAGCGGTGCAGATTTCAACCCGAATGCTACCGTTCCCGTAGGAGCCGGCGGATTTGTCAGGCGCGTCGCCCATACACCGCATTACGACGGCGTCAGGAAAGGCGCCGAGGAACCGGCGGTGATCGGCATCTTCGGCATTGCCCCGGTCGATCTGAGAATGGTTGATCCGAACAAGCCAGGCTGGTGTCACGTGTAGCGCCCGCTGTTTCGCGTTCTCAGTTGAGAGGCTCCGAGCTCGTCAATCTTTGAGTCGGTGGTATTCCCGATCCCAACGACCGCATTAGTAAGCGAAAGTCTTACGCTGCTTTGGCTGTACCGACTTCACCGGCGTATGTAATTCCAGCCCTTTTCGTCATGCCCGCGAAAGCGGCATCCAAGGCCCCAATGGCCAAAGCAGTGCCCTGGACCCCGTTTGCGCGGGGGTGACGGTAACCCGACGATATGCGGCTCCACGTTCCCCAATTTATGGAACGAGGTACGAGCTTGCATTGAAACGACACCGGGACGATTGTCGACAATTCTGTGGAAACAACGTTCGGCCAGACCGCAACCTTGGTCGGGTCGGACGTTGACAGGCGTCTGGCACCGCATTCGACTGGAGCACGCCGGTGAATCGGTAGCCGCGGCCGAATTCCGTTAAGATGACATCGCGGTCCGCGCCGAGCGCTTTGCGCAACGCGGACATCTGAACCTTGAGGTTCTCTTCCGACACCACGGTCCCGGGCCACACTCGGCTGAGGAGCTCTTCTTTTGAGAGCAGCATGCCATCGGCCTCTAGCAGGGCCAGGAGGAGATCGAAGGCGCGCGTGCCGAGTTCGACCGGAGCATCGTCGGCGACCAGCTGTCGTCGGCGCAGCAGCACGCGGAAACGCCCGAATGCGAGGGTCGCGTCGGCTCTTGCCGAGCTCGACGGGTTTGCGTCGTGCCACTGCGGATAAGCATTCGTCTTCATTGCACCCTTATCCCCTCAGTTTGTGGCGGCTTGCAATTTGCTGCGGATTGGTATGTTTGGCTGTCGCGAATCTAAGCGGCAGCCCCTGCTAAGTCTTTGGGCGCGGGGTGAATAGATCTGAAAAATTCGATATGCGCGCGTGCCAGCACCCCGCACGCTGGTCTGTCTTGAAAAAGCCTGAAATTTGCTGCGGCACCTCTATAATGGTGCGCGATGGATGCCGCCTCCGAAGCACCGGCGAGCGTTGCGTTCGATCGTTTCCGGGTGTTGCCGCATCGCCGCGAGCTGCTTGCCGACGGCCGGCCGATCAGGCTCGGCGGGCGCGCCTTTGACGTGCTGATAGCGCTGATCGAGGCGCACGGAGCCGTTGTCGGCAAGGACGCGCTGATGGCGCGCGTGTGGCCCGACCGGGTCATCGAGGAGAACAATCTGCAAGCCCAGATTTCGGCGTTGCGCGCTGCATTTGGGCCAGAGCGTGAGCTGATCCGCACGATCGCCGGACGCGGCTATCAGTTCACCGGCGAGATCCGCGTTCTGCCGGCGAGCCCGGACGAGCGCACCGGCGCGGGGGTTGCGGCGGCCCAGCCCAAATCGACCCCTTCTCCGACCAACCTGCCCGAGCCGGTTTCCGAGGTGATCGGGCGGGACACCGAGGTCGAGGAGGTGTTCAGTCTCGTTAACGCTCATCGCCTCGTCACGCTGACTGGCACCGGAGGCATCGGCAAGACGCGGCTCGCCCTTGCGGTCGCGCGCCGGCTGCTCCCGGAATTTGCCGCCGGCGTGTGGCTGGTCGAGTTCTCGCCGCTTTCCGATCCCGGTCTGGTTCCCGCCACGGTTGCCGCGGCGGTCGGGCTCGAGCTTGGCGGCGGCGAGGTTTCGGCGCGGCGCGTGGCGTAGGCGCTCGCCGACCGGCGGCTGTTGCTGGTGCTGGACACCTGCGAGCATGTGATCGCCGCCGCCACGGCGACGGCCGAGGCTGTGCTGCGGGCCGGCTCGGCGGTGCGCATCATCGCCACCAGCCGCGAGCCGCTCCTGACAGAGGGGGAGCAGATCTACCCGGTGCCGCCGCTCGCCGTGCCCGCCGCGGACGCCGACGATCCTTGGCAATACGGCGCGGTTCGGCTGTTCGTCGAGCGGGCGCGGGCAGAGCCGCACTTCGCACCAGACCGGCGTCTCGCGGCGATGATCGCGGGGATTTGCCGGCAATTGGACGGCATCCCGCTTGCCATCGAGCTGGCGGCGGCGCGCGCCGCCGCGCTCGGCGTTGAGGAACTTAGTGTCCGCCTCGATGATCGCTTTCGGCTGCTGGCCGGCGGCCGGCGGACGGCATTGCCCCGGCACCAGACATTGCGGGCTACACTGGACTGGAGCTACGAGCTTTTGGCCGAGCCCGAGCGCGTGATCCTGCGCCGCCTCCCGGTGTTCGCCGGCGCTTTCGACCTGGAGGCGGCCGCCGCGGTCGTAGCGGATGCTGAGATCGCACCGTCGGAAGTCCTCGATGGCCTTTCCGGCCTGGTCGCGAAATCACTTGTCGCGGCGGAGGTCGACGGCACCATTGCGCGCTACCGCTTGCTCGACACGACACGCGCCTACGCGCTTGAAAAGCTCGCCGAAAACGGCGAACGAGAACACCTCACGCGCCATTATGCCGAATATTACCGCGATCTGTTTGAGCGGGCCGAAACCGGGTGGGAGACCCGGTCCACCGCGGAATGGCTCGCCTATTACGGGCGCCAAATCGACAATTTGCGCGCGGCGCTCGACTGGGCGCTGTCGCCGAGCGGTGACGCCTCGATCGGGGTGGCGCTGACCACCGCCGCGGTGCCCCTGTGGGTGCATTTGTCGTTGATGGATGAATGCCGCAGCCGGGCCGAGCGGGCGCTCTCCGCCCTCGCGCTCGGCGCGGACCGGGACCCGCGCTGCGAGATGAAACTCCACGCCGCGCTCGGCGCATCGCAAATGCATACCGGTGGTGTTACCGTTCCTGAGATCGCTGCCTGGACAACGGCCCTCGAGATTGCGGAGAGCCTTGACGATGCCGAGTACCAGTTGCGCTCGCTCTTGGGCCTATGGTTCTTGCACACTGCGAGCCGTCGGCATCGCGTCGCTCTGGCAATAGCCGAAAGGTTTTGCAGCCTGGCGGCGAAGCGTCCCGACCGGAACGATCGGCTGATCGGCGAGCGGTTGATCGGCGTTTCGTGGTATTATCTTGGCGATCACTCCAGGGCCCGGCGCCATCTCGAGCACGTGCTCGCTCACTATGTCCCTCTTGCCCAGAAGTCTCACATCATTCGTTTCCAGAGTGACCAGCGGGTGACGGCGCGCGTCGTCCTTGGGCGGGTGCTGTGGCTCCAAGGATTTCCGGATCAGGCGATGTGCGCAGCCCAAAGCAGCGTCGCGGACGCTCGGGCGGCCAATCACACAAACTTACTGTGTTACGCTATGTCCCAGGTGGCATGTCCGATCGCACTATTGGTCGGCGATCTGGTTGCGGCGGAGCTTTACGTGGGAATGCTGCTCGAACATTCGACCAAGCATGCGCTGGCGCTCTGGCAAGCTTGGGGCCGCTGCCATCATGGTGTGCTCGTCATCAAGCGCGGGGACTCCGCCACCGGATTGCGGTTGCTGCGCGCCGGCCTTGACGAGCTCGGCCAAGCCAAGTTCGCTGCCTTGCGGCTCGTCACATTCCTCATGGCAGAGGCCTTGGGCAGTGCCGGGCAGATCGCCGACGGGCTCGCCATGATCGAGGAAACGATCTCGAGATCCGAGAACACCGAAGAACGCTGGCTGGTTGGCGAGTTGTTACGCGTCAGGGGCGAACTCATTCTGCTACAGGACGCACCCGGAGCCACGGCGGCGGCGGAGGATCACTTCCGGCAGGCGCTCGACTGGGCTCGCCGGCAGGAGGCCTTGTCCTGGGAACTGCGCGCCGCCACGAGCCTTGCTCGGCTATTGCAGGCTCAGGACCGTTCCGCCGACGCGGCAGGACTCCTGAAGCCGGTCTACGACCGCTTTACCGAAGGATTCGACACGGCCGACCTGAAGGCCGCAATAGCACTTCTCGACGCGCTCGTCCAGCCGGACCCCTTGCGAACGCGCGTCTTGACCCGCACGCCTCTCAACCGGTCTCGCCGCTCTGTCCTGAAAAGACCTGAATTTTCCTGAAGAACGTCTATAATGGCGGTCGATGGATGCCGCCTCCGAACCATCGGCGAGCGTTGCGTTCGGGCGTTTCCGAGTGTTGCCGCATCGCCGCGAGCTGCTCGCCGACGACCGGCCGATCAAGCTCGGTGGGCGTGCCTTCGACGTGCTGATGGCACTGATCGAGGCGCGCGGAGCGGTCGTCGGCAAGGACGCGCTGATGCGGTGCGTCTGGCCCAATCGGATCGTCGAGGAGAACAGTCTGCAAGTCCAGATTTCGGCGTTGCGCGCCGCCTTTGGGGCGGAGCGCGAGCTGATCCGCACGGTGGCGGGCCGCGGCTATCAGTTCACCGGCGAGATCCGCATTCTGGGGGCGGTCCCGGACGAGCGCGCCAGTGCGGGCTTGGCAGCGGTGGAGCCCGCAGCGGTCCTGCCGCCGACGAACCTGCCGGAACCGGTTTCCGAGCTGATCGGCCGGGACGACGATCTCGGCGAGATCCTGAGCCTCGCTGCTGCGCATCGGCTCGTCAGCCTCACCGGCGCCGGCGGCATCGGCAAGACGCGCCTCGGCTTTGAGGTCGCACGATACCTGCTGCCGAGATTTGCCGATGGGGTTTGGGCCATCGAGTTCGCGCCGCTGTCCGATCCCGAGGTCGTCCCGGTCACCGTCGCGACCGCCCTCGGGCTGGAACTAGCGTCGGGCACGGCATCGCCGCACTCTGTCGCGAACGCGCTCCGCTCGAAGCAGGTCCTGCTCGTACTCGACAATTGCGAGCATGTGGTCGACGCAGCGGCACTGATGGCCGAGTCGTTGTTGCGCGCCAGCCCGGCAATGCGCGTAATCGCCACCAGCCGGGAGCCACTCCGGGCAGAGGGCGAGTGGGTTTACCCGGTACCGCCGCTCGCTGTGCCGCCAGAAGGTAGCTCGGATAGCGAGGACCCGCTGCGCTACGGAGCCATTCGACTGTTCGTTGAGCGGGCACGTGCCGCCGCGCCACATTTCTCGCCCGACGCGCGCGTTGCGGCCGCGATCGCCGGAATTTGTCGTCGCCTCGACGGCATTCCGCTCGCAATCGAGCTTGCGGCGGCGCGCGCCGCTGCCCTTGGGATAGAGGGAGTTGCGGCTCGGCTCGACAACCGTTTCCGGCTCCTCGCGGGCGGCCATCGCACGGCAATGCCGCGTCATCAGACGCTGCGAGCGACGCTTGACTGGAGCTACGAGCTGCTAACCGAACCCGAGCGCGTGGTGTTGCGTCGCTTGGCAATCTTCGCTGGCGGCTTCACACTGCAGGCCGTGAGGGCGGTAGCGGCGGATGAGGAGATTGCAGCGTCCGACGTCGTCGATTGCGTTGCGAGCCTGGTGGCGAAATCGCTCGTGACCGCGGATGCTGGCGGCGCGATGATACGCTATCGGCTGCTCGAAACGACCCGAGCTTATGCGCTCGAGAAGCTCGTCGAAGCCGGCGAGTTCGACGCGGCGGCCCAACGCCATGCCAGACGCTACCTGGATCTCTTTGAAGGCGCCGTGGCGGAGGCAGAGACGCGGCCAACCGACGAATGGCTGGCAGATTACGGCCCGAGGATCGACAACGTCCGGGCGGCGCTGGATTGGGCTTTCTCACCCAATGGGGATTCGTCGATTGGCGTCGCCCTCACGATCGCAGCGGTGCCGCTGTGGGTTCAGTTGTCGCTGATGGCGGAGTGCCGCGAGCGTGTCGAACGAGCACTCGCCAGCATCGTTCTCGGATCGAGCCCAACGCACCGCCGCGAGATGCAGCTCTATGCGGCACTGGGCGCATCGCTAATGTACACCAAAGGCCCAGCACCCGAGACTGGAGACGCGTGGACCCGCGCCCTCGAGCTCGCCGAAGCTCTTGGTGATGCGACGGTTCAGTTATCGGCGCTCTGGGGCCTGTCGTTTTATCGATCGATAAGCGGCGAGCATCGGACCGAGCTAGCGCTCGCCCAAAGGTTCTGCACCGTCGCTGCGAACCGGATGGACCCGGCAAATTTGCGCGTTGGCGAGCGCATGACGGGGACCTCGCTGCATTATCTGGGAGACCAGGTCAACGCGCGCCGTCACATCGAGCGAATGCTCGCTCAATCGACCCCGTCCATCGATCGCGTACGATTATACCGCTTTCAATTTGACCAGCCGTCAGCGGCGCGTTGCATTCTTGCGCATATCCTGTGGCTTCAGGGTTTCCCGGAGCAGGCCGTCCGCACCGCGCAAAGCAGCGTTGACGGTGCACGAGCAAGCGATCATGCGCTTTCGGTGTGCAATGCGCTCGCCCGGGCGGCGTGCCCGGCAGCCCACTTCGTCGGTGATCTCGCCGCAGCCGAGCACTGGGTGACGATGTTGATCGAGCATTCGGAACGGCACGCACTGGCCGTTTGGCAGACCTGGGGGCGCTGTTGGAAGGGGGTGCTCCTGATCAGGTGCGGAGAAGTCGCCACCGGATTACCGCTTCTCCGAGTCGCCCTGGACGAGCTTCGGGCGACCGGTTACGTCTTGCGTTACACAGGATTTCTCGGCGCGTTCGCGGAAGCCTTGGGCGGTGCTGGACAGGTGGCTCAGGGGCTGATGACCATTGGAGAAGCGCTCGCACGATCGGAGCATGGCGAAGGGCGCTGGAATATGTCCGAGTTACTACGCGTCAAAGGCGAGCTTCTCCTGTTGGAGGGTGCACCGAACGCCGCCGCGGCCGAGGATCACTTCCGGCAAGCGCTTGCCTGGGCGCGCCGGCAGGGCGCCCTGTCCTGGGAACTACGCGCCGCCACGAGCCTTGCCCGGCTGCTGCGAGATCAGGGCCGTTCCTCCGATGCGAGGGCACTCCTCGAGCCGGTCTACGACCGGTTTACCGAGGGGTTCGACACGGCCGACCTCAAAGCGGCAAAAGTGCTTCTGGACGCGCTCGCCAGGCCGGCAGCCTGGCGAACGCGCGTTTCTTGACACGCACGTCACTCAATCCGTCCCGCCGGCCTGAGGGTGAGCCAGGACGAGTTTCACCGCCAGCGTGCCAATCAGCGCAGACTTAGCCTCGCCCACTGTTTTGCGACCGGCGATCAGCGCCGTTGTGATTTCGGCGACATGTCTGCCCTGAAAGCGGGCGATCGCGAGCTCGTTCTCGCTCGGCCGTTGCGCGACGTCGGCGCCGGTCAAAGATCGATGCACCGTAGGGCGTGCCGCCGCTAATCTCGGTCATATTGGCGAGCCGTGGCCTGTATACGGGAAGCCGACGACGATCATGCCGTGATGCACGAGCGTCGCATGAAGGCTGACGAGCGTGGTTTCCTGCCTGCGATGCGGTGCTGGTGAAGACGCTGCCGACTTTGGCGACGAGCGCCCCTTCGGCCCACAATCCGCCGGTTTGATCGAGAAAATTCCGGATCTGCGCGGCGATGTTGCCAAACTGGGTCGGGGTCCCAAAGATAATCGCGTCGGCTGCCGCCAGCTGCCGTGGCGTTGCGACCGGTACATGAGCGAAGACGGCGCGGGCAATATCGGCGCCGCTCTTTTGCAAAACATCGTCGGGCACCAGTTCGGGCACCTGCCACAGGCTGACCTGGGCGCCGTGTACCTGATGCGCCCCTTCCGCCACTGCCTCGGCAATCTCATAGACGTGACCGTACTTGATATAGAAGACCACTTGGATCTTCATTTGCGGTTCTTCCTAGGGGTCGGCGCTGTCCGAGATAGCTCAATGTCGGGAGATATGTCGGTGCCAGCCGGTTCGATCGGATCGACAATCGCGCAGCCGACGCAGCTGACAACCACGGCGGTGGCGATAGCCGACGTCATTTTCGAACAGGCCCACGCGTCACGACCTTTGACCGTGGGCCGGATTATCCCTGTTCAAGGAAACGAAATCAGGGTTGTTATATTATATTATTCAAGCGCTACGAGTAGCCTCGAACAGGAACCAGGTCCGTTTCTCCGCCTCGTCGATCCAAATTTCGATCAAACTTGCTGTCGCGACATCTCTGTGTTCGTCGCATAGGGAATGCGTTTCGCGTAGATTTGCGGTTAGCCGGATATTATCGTCGCGAAGTTCGGCGAGCATATCAGATGGAGTGACGTAGTCAGCGTCATTGTCCAACACCCGCTGCAAACGCGCGATTTGGCCGATCGACCGAATGGTCGTGTCGCCGAGCTTGCGGACGCGCTCGGCGATGTCATCGGTGGTCGCAAAAATTTTCGTCCCTTGCTCATCCAGCATCAAATGGTAATCGCGAAAGTGTGGACCCGAGACGTGCCAGTGAAAATTCTTTGTCTTCACATACAGCCCGAACATGTCCGCGAGTAACGTAGTCAGCGCTGCAGAAACCTCGTGCGTCGCGTTGGGTGTCGAATCGGACTGCGTGTCGAGGGGCGCCATCCGCCTGCCCCTTGCATTCTCGATTGTCATGACCGGTTCTCCTTACGATTGGTGATTTTTTGAGACTTCAAATCCGAGGCCGTCGCGCTCGCGCGGTAAGCCGTTCGCGTCCGGTTCAACCTCGGTTCGGCTCACCTCGTCTTACCGCCGATAATAATGGGGCTGCTGGCCGAAAGGGGCCCAGTCAATCGCCGTAAATTGCGGCAAATTCCCGTAACGTGTTGGGCGCTAGCGTAGCCTGGGATCGTGACAGTCACTGCGCGCCACGGTCGTGTTGGCCCATTTGGCAGCCGTTGAAGCGGCCCTTTAACCTAAATCCGGCAGTTGGTTGGGCCTGTCAGCTGGGTGGCGTGGGATGGGACAACCGGGGATTGCGGTTTAGGCGGGGTTAAGTCGAATGGGCGGTTCGAGCTGGCGGCCGTTTAGGTAATGTCGCAGCGCTTCACTGAGGATGCGATACCACCGCCCGAGCGCGTCCAACTGCTCCGTACTTTGCCGCAGTCGAGCCATGAAGCCGGCGATACGCAGATAGGCCCGGCGTGCCAGATGTTGCTCGCCGTGCGCGCTGCTGACCGTCAGCCTCACTTGGCCGGCATGGTGGGTTCGCCGCGCCAGGGCGGTGAGCAAGAGAGGCCGGCTGGTTATCGCCTCAGATGATGCTCCGGATCGGCGAGGCGCACGAACAGGCTCCACCAGTTGTAGATCAGCGCCACACTGCGCGCCAGCAACCGGCAGCGTTTGAGATCATGCGTGGTGAAGCCGCCCCAGCCCCATTGGTTCTTCAACTCGTCGAACGTGTTCTCGCAGTCCGCCCGATCGCGATACAACTGACCGAGCGTCAGGATCTCGCTGGTGAGCGAGGTCACCAACGCGGCGTATTCCCAGACCTGCCGATCGGGCCCGACCTCGGCAAAGCCGAGCCGCGGCTGAGCCGGGTCGCCGTGATCGACGATCGCCAGCGGGCGTTTCAGTTGGCGCCGTAGCAGAATGACCCGCCGCTGCCGGCTCCAACCTTCCAGCCGCAGACTGGTCTCCTTGCCTTGCCAGCCCTGGCCGCCATCCGACCAGTCAGATTGGGCCATTGCTCGTTGCAGTGCCCGACTGACATTCTTCGTCGTCCGCAAGCGGAACAGATAAGCCAGGTTGCGTTGCTCGGCCTGGGCCATCACCGGCTCGATGCCCCAGGAGAGGTCACCACGCAGCAGCCTCGGCCAACGGCCCCGGTCCCACCGGTCGAGCAATGACCACAGACCGCCCGTGGCATGCTTGACGTTGTGCTGGTCGCCGGGCTGCACATCCACACTCAGCACCAGTCGCAGGTTCGACAGCATGTAGGTGTGATAGCAGTGCGACGGGCGACCGGGCTTGTGCGGATTGTAGCCGAGTTCGGCACCCTCCTGCTCGCCATACAGCGGCTTGATCGTGGTATCGACGTCCAGCACCCACGGCTCATCCAGCAGCGGCGCAACAGAGTAGTCGAGATGGCCTTGCAGCCAGCTCAGCCCCGGCTCCTCCTCGATCTTGCCAAGGTTGCGGCGCACCGCGTCCTCGCTCAGCACCTTGCGCATGCCGAGCAGCGGCGGGTTCACCGGATCGCCGCGCAGTGCTGTGATGTGGGCATAGCGCCGATGACCCGCCAGAACCGACAGCAGCACGGTGCCAAGCAGATCGCGCTTGCGCGGGGCATTCGGGCTGCTGAGCGACAATGGGCAGTCCGCTACCCAGCCATCGAACAACCCGCCCTGCTTCAGGTACTCGATGAAGAACGGCAGTTGCCCGAATGGCGTCACCGGCGCCGTCGCGTCCCACTCCACGTGAACCCGACCGGCGTAGGTGTCGGCGACCGCCGACCATGTCTCAATCTCAGGTTGCTCACCCTCCGGGTGAACCACCACACTCGTCGTTTCGATCCGCATCGCAATGGTATCCGCCAATTCGGCGCCATCGCGCAATCATCTAACTGCCGGATCTAGGTTTAAAGAACCGGACAGGGTCTACCCTTTCCGGCGATGAAAAACGCCGGCATTACCTGGGACGAGTCTGGCCTCGACAAATCACGCCCCCGCTGGGCCCCTGCCCGCCTTGCCGCCCGTCTTTCGCAAATCGGCCTAAAGCATCACTTTGTTGTCGCGGGTGACTTTAACCTGGTCTTGCTTGATCAACTCTTGACGAATAAGGTCCTGGAACACGTCTATTTCTGCAACAAATCGAATTGCGGCTACGGTGCCGAGGGATACGCTTGCGGTGCGGCCGCCGCCGTAGTTACCTTCAGCGTGGGCAGCCCTTCTGCCAGCAACCCAATGGCGAGAGCCCACGCCGAGAACCTGCCGGTCATTCTAGTGTCCGGCGCCCCCCAACACCAACGATCGCGCGACACAGCATCTGCTACACCATCCGCTCGCAACTCACGATTTGTCTTATCAGTGGGAGATCGCCAAAAAGCTCACCTGTGCTGCAGTCGAGATCACATCCGCAGCCAATGCACCTCATCAGATCGACTGCGCTATCCGTGCCTATCGCGTCAGAAGGACACCCTCGTGCAGCACGACGATGCGGTGATTGAGCAGCACAAGAAGGCGTTGGCCGTATTGCAGAACGCTATGGCTTATGAAGAGCAGGCACTGCAAGGAAGGGCGGAAGCGCATGTGGAGGAGACTCCGCCAAGATCAAGGCGTGGTCCGCGTGGTTCACGTCGAACAAAGCCGTGATAGGCGAATGGCAGCACAACAACTCGTGTTCTTTCGCTAGCTGAGCGTCCCTTACAACCCCTAACTCATTAGCGGCGAGCACGCGGCGAAGGAGCGCAGATCTCTATAAACACATTTACCTGACCACAAAACCCCTGGTTGGTAAGCTCGCTTCACCAAGCCGAGTATGACCGTCAATGTCCGAAACGGGTCAATCGCCTCGGTTGAGCGTGTGCTGTAGCACGTCAGCTCGACACCAACGAGCGGACCTTCACGATGCTGGTCCACTCTCCCGAGGAACCACCGATCCCGCCGTCAGCAGCAGACTGATCGCCTAAATTGCATGAGGGCTGTCGCTGTCACTGCGCACACGAAAACCGACATTCCCTTATTGAGTTTCGCAGCTCTAATATATAAGCGCAACCTGGCGCGTCACAGGTGCGTTAAATCTCTTCCCCAGCGAGCCCACGTGTTTCGCTATACCCTGGCAAAGGCGCTGTGCCGGACATTCTGTCAAGGCTGTTACCGCGCCAGAAGGCCCGTGCGGCGCATTACGGGTGTCGCCGGCACGCTCGATCTCGCAAAAGCTGGCTGGTCGATTGGCGCTGCGGACCCTTGCCTGAAACGCCCACCGATCGGGCGATCATCGTGCGCGGCGACCGATGCTTCACCGACAATCCCGGTCACTAGCACGGTCCCGCACTTCTTCGATCGAGGTCGTGCTGTTGTGTTTCACAACCCTCTTTCTCCCCCGCGGACCCGTCACACCGTCACAAGCCGCAGAAATCCTGGCGCTTTTGCAAAAATTAACTGTCACAATGAGGCGCGTCGAGGCCAGTTGTGACGGATCGAAATCACTCGAAAGCCCAGGAATACGTCACTTGTGACGGTGCGACGGATCCGCCGGGGGGAGAGAGAGGGTGCGGACACACACAACCTCATCCCGAAGCCGCTGAGAGGTAGCGGGCGAACGCGTCGTGGAGGTCCTCTGACCGATACCCTTTGCCGGTCTTCCTGTCCTGGCGGACCGAATTTGGCCGCACGCCGAGCGGCTTCAGCAGCGTGGACAGCTGGTGCCAGGTAATGGGTTTGCCGGCGCGGTATTTCCCGGCGCCGTATTCCGACCAAGGGCGTTCCTCCATCGCCCCAAGTACCGCGAGGACCTCCGCCGTAAACAGCACTCTGCTCAAGTCTTTGGCGAGCTCAATCGTCTCCCCTTGGACGGGTTGCGCGCCTCCCGTAACCTGCCATCAAAGATCGCCTTCAGGTCGGCGAGCAGCATCTCGCGCCGGCTCTCCGCATCGTCGAAACCGGCTTCCGACAGCGCGGTTGCCGCGTTGCGCCCGCTCCGGCCAATCGCCGCCGGAGAGATCGGGGATCGCCAATAGCGGGCGCCAATTGTCGGCCGCGCGGTCATGCAACTCACTTGGTGCCAGCGGATCCGCTCTGTTCAGTTGGGCCAGATGGTCGGCCGCCCATCGCGCAGCGCTTCGCCAACGGGAGGAACTCGTCGAGCCGGTCGAGGCGCAGCGGCTCGACCTTCTCGTCGCGCCGGCGCCGGTAGGGGCCGGCCTTGATCGAACGGTCCTCGATCGTCGCGGGCAATTTGCCGATCGCCGCGATTGCGACCGCGCCCCAGACGTCGAATTCGCGGACCTCATGTCCGTCGGGTAATTCGATCGCCCGCAATACTGTGGAATTGGCGCGGCAGTGCCCCGAATTGATGATGCCTCGCAGCTCCTCGTTGCCGCCAAGGAAGCTGTCGGCCTCGTCCACGAGCAGTGTCGGGTGCACCATGTCGACGACGCGAAACAGCGCCGCCGCCGTGATGTTCGCCGTCGACAGCGGCCGCACGACGAAAGCGCTCAGAAGGATTAGCAACGTGGCCTTGCCGCATCTGCGCTCGGGGCTGGTGACCGCCAACCGCGGTGTGATGAACGAAGCGGAGCGCATGGGCGTGCAGTGCCCATAACGCAACCGCTTCCGGCACGCAATCGCGGGTCACGACGAGCCGCCGCACCGTCGCGGCGATCTCATCGAGCAGCGAGGCGCCGTCGACCGCACTGGGCCAAAGTTCGATTTTTGGGATGTTCAACGTCTGACCCGCCCCGGGCTTACCCGCGACGTGAGCGTCCCCATCATCGCCATTCTTTTTTCGCAGCAGGCCGTTAAGCGTCTTTCGGAGCGTGCCGACCAGACATTAGAGATTTTCCGCTGAAGCCTCTATTTGGTTGTCGCGGCCAATCGGATTCAAATCCAGCAGGCGCTGGATCTCCTCCCTTTGCTCGGGAGTGAACTTTACGTCTGCGCCGTTCGGCTTTGCATGCTGTCGCCGGAGCGCCTCGGCCTCGAGGTGGACCTCGGGGTCCTCGTCATAAAGGCGGCTAACCACGGCGCACCTTGCGCGGCCGTCGCAGGCCATCATCAAAGGCCCGGTTGATCTTGCGCTCAATCTCGTCGGGCCGCCAGGGGCGGCGCGGGTCGTACGACCACACCTGCGCCCCGCCCACAGCAGCGTGCGAAGGGTGAAATCGACTGGTGTTCCTCCGGCGCCAGCAAGTCGGCCGAACGAGTACGCTTCGCCGTTGAGGGTGGCTTCCTGCTCACCAGCCGGTGCAGCGATGATCCGCCGGCAGGCACGATCCAACGCCGCGTTAGCATAAGCCGAGAACCCAGATGACGGACTAACCGGGCGACCTGCCGCCGCCTGCTGCTCCGGCGTCGGGGCAACGAGCCACTCGGGCGCCGGCGCAAGCGGCAGGATGTCGAGGTTAGCGAACAGGTCCCAGTCGTAACCCGACCGGGGCTATGGCACAATTACATAGCCGCCGTCGCCGCGCACATCGAGTCCGCGGCCGATCCCACGACCTCGGTCCCCCTGGGTATTGCAAATCTTGCGGCCGGCCGGATCGAAAATAGACGTGCAGCCCGTCGCTCGCGGTGTGCACCATCGGCGTGTTGCGCAGGATTGCGTGGCCGAGCTCGGCCAGCGTATCGAAGCCGTTTGCGTCCGGCCGCTTGACAACGATATCGAGGACGATGAGGCCGCTGGGCTTGCCGATAGGAATCCCGATCAGCGCCCGTGGCCAGCTCCACCACCACCGCCTGATTTGTGCCTCGTCGGTCGTCGCGCATGAAATCCGCCGCGGACGAGGGGCTGTTTACTGTCTCGTCGGCATGGAAAGATTGGCCAACCACGTCGGCAATAAGCGAGCGCAACCGTTGCAACCTCCCCCTCCATCATTTTCCCCCATGAGCGTGAAATTGACCGGCATCATTGGTCGGCGGTGCGCTCGGATACCGGCGCCCACAAACGTGCGCGGGGCAGCAGGATCCGCCGTCGTACTCGCAACAACTGCGGAATTGATTCTCGACCGTCGCGATCCCGCGCTGCAGGTCGTACCGCACGCGCGCATTACCGAGCCAATGAATTGCTTCGATATCGCGCTGAAAGCGTATTGCATGCGCCGGACGCATTGTCTGGGCGGCCGCGGCCTGATAGTCAAACAGTGACGCGGCAACGATTGCTGCGCGCCCCGGCAGGCGCGCCCTGGTGCCTTGTTCGCACGGGTCATCTCTCCGTGCAGTCCGTCAGGCCAGGGCGTCCCTGCCAGGGCGCCCTGGCTGCCTCATTTCGATCGCGGAGCGCGCAGTCGACGCCCGCTCCCGCTCGCTCGTCGCCGATCGGTTGGCGGTGGACGGGCGCGCGTTGGCGCTGCGGCACTTTTGGCCGCGACTTTCGCCGCACCGTACGGCGCTGCGGGACCGGGCAACGGCTTGCTGTTGCTCGTCGCCCGGCGAGGTAGGCGTCCAACGCGCCAATTCTGTAGACGACGATGCGCTCGCTCGGGCGCTCGAATTCCGGCCCCGTGCCCCGACATCGCATCTTTCGAGAGTGCTCTCGGCGAGCCCGAGATATTCGGCGGCCGCCCGCGTGCGCAGGCGTTTGCCTTCCGCTGCATCAGCCATGGTGCGGCTCCCGGCAATCAACGATACCCGATGCTACCCGGGGCCGCCGTATGGTTAAAACAGACAAAACCTACGGTTCCCCCCAGGCACGGGGGTCACGGGACCCGTCGGTGGCGAAGCGCCACTACCGCGAGAAGCCGCCAGAGCAAAGCATGAGATCAATGGCTTAAGTGAACGCGGTGAAAATCCCACCAAAGCCTTGTGGGATAGCCCTTGTCTGTCAAATCCGATGTGGGACTAGGAATTGCGGGGCTCTGAGGGTGCGGTGAAAACCTGGTCGAAACCCCTCGGAAATACCCAGAAACCACGCACTCAGCCGGCGGAGGGAGACTGTTGGGCTGTCTGCCCGCCGCCCGGCGCTACCCTTCGCTCACAGCTGTGCCGTTGCACCATGGAGTGCGCCCTTTCGCGGGTCGAGTCGGGAGCCGCCGCGGGACGCGCGGGCAGATCAAAGAAGGCGGTATGCGCGTCAAGCGCGAGGCGGCACCGATGCTGATGGGGCCCCCAGACATGAAACAGCGGAGCAAGAACGCGCCCCGTTTTTGACACGGTGAAATGCGCAGCGGCATCGTGTTTGCTTAACAATCTGAGCGCGCACGGATCACGAGGGAATTGGTGGACAGCGAAATACTCCTAAAGGGCGCTTACTCCGCGGATCAACCGTCAGCGGCTCGATGGCTCGGGGACCACTCCCCTTATAATTGGTCGGATGGAGCGTCTTTGACCGTCGTGTTGCTCCTGTCGCTCGGGTTCTGGTTCGTCATTTGGCAGGCCGTAGCCTCGCTGGCGTCAGCCTCCTTGTGATAGCTCTCACGAGCAAGACCCCCTCGCATCCACATCCGCGGCGGGATTCGCGATTTGAGGTCGAGCATTTTGGCCTGAGCACACAGATCTTCGATCCGCGCCAGATTTGACCGCGTTGCGGATCAGCCGTCGTATTTGATCGGTCGATCTGAGGTGTTGACCACCTAGCCGATCAGATAGCCGCGCGGGGTTCACGGCTTCGTCGCTCGGAGCGCTCTGGGGCTGGGTTGTTATCGCCTCCTTTGGCTTCGTTGTTTCGATCAGCCTAGTTGAGACCACGCGACCGGAGATAATCTGCCCGATGAAGACCCGTTGCGGTGCTCTCCGTCCGTAGGTACGAGATAGGTTTGCCACCCCTCGCTCTTGACGATGAGCTTCTTAGACAGCGGACCGGCCAACGCGTCAAGGATGCACAATTTCTGCCAGAGGCAGGAAGTATCGAGGCCCTCGACCACCCGCCGGACGCGGCGCCGCAGCTGCATAAACGTCATCGCCGCCCTGCCTGCCGAATTGCTCGCTCGCCTCCGCGAAAGGCAGCGCCGACAAGCAACACCGGATGGGTCTTATCGGCGCCACGCCTCGCACGTGATGCCGCCCGGTGGCGATCGTGGCTCGCCCAATAACCCGGCCATCCCCTCCGGGCGCGGGAAGGTCAACAGCCCGAGCGGCGTTGCAATTCGGGGCAGCTGCCAGATGTCGCACCGAACAACCACGGGCTCTCGACAAGAAAAATAGAGTGCAGCCCGACGACAACGGCGATTAGAAGGATGGCTTTCCCACGCCGAAGGCGGGCGCGGCGACAATACAACCCGGCACGGTGCGATACTCCGCGAAATCGCTGCTGGAGCCGCGTCAGCCGTTCAACCTTCGGGTCATCCCCCCGATGGGGACGCCAGCGCGCTGGCGTGGGCACCGTAACGGGCTCCCTTTGGTTCTGCACCCCACAACCATGAAATCGTAAAGATCGGGCAACACCGCCCCGCTGAGGATGGAACGGGCGAATAACCCGGTGTCGCATCCAAAGACTGTTAGTCTGTCGCCGCTCGTTGAGATCTAGGTTCCCAACCTTGCCCCCACCGCTAGCACCCGAGCGGTCGGACCGTCAACCGACGTCTGGAACTGGACCCTTTTCGACATTGAGAACTCAACTCGATGGTAAGCCATTGGCGAAATAGATGCGTGACCCCCACGTTTCGGAGTAGAACATGTATACTACAAAGGTGCCGATCGCATCGACAGCGCTGAGCCTGTGGGCGCTCTCAGCCGGCGCAGTAACAGTGAGCCCCGAGAATGCGATGGGCGAGATCGGGCGCAACGCCAGGGTCTGCGGTGTGGTCGCCTCCGCAGTCTATCAGGCGAACTCCCCGGCCGACCCAACATTTGTTACCCTCGTGAACGCCGACCAACCCAATGTGAACCGCGCATTAACTGCAGTGATCTACCGAAGCGATCGAGCAAAGTTCGGCAGCGCTCCCGAAACGTCGCTCGAAGGAAAGCGCATGTGCGTGATAGGGTTCGTCAGGCTTCTTCCGGCAAAGGCCGAAATGATCCTGAGCACCTCGAAGCAGGTGTTCTATCTTACTCCGCCCAGCGTAGCAGAGCTAAAATAAGGCGTTCGGCCTAGGCGGGACCGGCCGCCGCTGCACCCGATGCGCGTCGCTCTGGGGTATTTGGGGGAAGCCTCGGGAGGACCGCTCGCCTTAGATTTCGGCGTTCGCGCCCACCCAGAACAAACTCGCGGTTCGCCCAACTCCGCTCTTGAACGCGGGGGGACACCAGCCCTGTCAACGATCCAGTAACCAAGTCGTGAGAAAGATGGCTCCTGTCAGTGTGACGGGGGGACATCGTGCCATGAACAATTTGCCAAATTGGGCCTTGTGGATCATCGCGGCGGCCGTCGGAGTGAGCCCAGAGCTGGCGATCCTCTAAGTTTGCCCGATTGCCCGGCTGCTTCATCGCATACTTTGGCCGCATCCGGAGGTGGCGGCTCGGTCAGGAAGAGAGCCGGCGCACCCAGAAGCGGCCGTTGCTGCAGCGCCGCCAGTGTGACGAGGCGCCCCGGACGTGTTGATGGCCGCCTTGGTGCTAGACAGCTACGATCAAAGTAAGTGAGCAGGAAGTCATGAGCCTCCCCGCGTGGGCGCAATTGTCCATCATTACGGTCGCCGTTCTGGTCAGCCCCGTGTTGGCGTTCTTGGTGGCAATCGCGATCGAGATCCTGATCGGTCTGCTGGTCGAGGCCGGTGCGCCCGCCCTCACCGCCCTCGCTGCCGCGGGGGCCATCGGATCGCCCTTGTTTCGCAGGCTGCGCGGCCGCCCAAAAGGCTATCCCAACTGAGATGTGAGAACATGTCGTGAACGTACCGCCCGGCGAGGAGACCGCCCTATCAGGCGCTGATCCCGCCCCATCCCCGCCCCTTTGCGCTGGCCCCAGGCGATCCGATACCCAAGGCGCACGTGTGTCAGTCCTCTGGTGAATTCTTTGTTCGTATCCGTCGGTAGAGGTTTTGCAAACAATAAACCCTGCTGGCGCCGGGTTAGCCGCAAAATGACCGGCGGCCGGTCAGTCGAACGGCGTCAGCCGCTCGCCACGTAGCCGGTGGTAGGCCTTTGCCACTTGGCGTTTTAGCCCAAGGCTCAGGCCGCGCCCGGTCCGGGAGTTGGCGGCGGTGATCCCCCAGCGCTCCCGCCGCTTGGGGAGCCAAAGCTTCTTATAAGCATCGTCGCCGCGGCCGAAGGTGATCTCGCGCGGCCGGTCGGCGCTCAATATTCGCTCCGTCATCTCCATGGTGAGCAACGTGCCGAGCGACAGATCGTCGAATCGCTTGTCATGGGCGAGTTTGTAGATGACTGCGCGGCCATGCCACAAGATCCAGAATTGCGCTGCGGCGGGCTCCCCGTCGATGTAATAGATACCAAGGCGCAGAGCCCCCAATTCGGCGGCGAGGCGGATCAGCGCTGGAATGAGCCGGGGGAAGTCCTCGGATGGCTTCCAACTCGCAGCGTAGACCGTCTGGTAATCGACGATAGCCTGACTTATGCTCGTAGTATCGGCGAAAAAGGCTTTGGTCAGGTGACCGTCCTGCTCCACCCGGCGTAGCTTGCGCCGCCACGTGTTGCGCAGTTCCGAGGGTCTCGCGGCGACGTAATCGGCGAAACTCAACGCCTCCGTATCCTCGTACCACGTTCCGGAATGAAACCTGCACTCCACGAACGGGCCAGCGCGGCGGAGAGCCTGCACGGCGCTGAGATAGCTTGGGTGACACGGGTCAAGCTCAGAGAGATTGAGGCAATCCCAGCGCGGCCGTTCGGCAAGAATTTCCGCGAGGATCGCATCGAGCCCGGCATCGAGATTCGCCCCGGAGCGGTGTAGAATCTCGTGCTCGACGCTGTACGCATTAGCTAAGCTGACGAGCCGCCGCCCCGGTCCGCTTACTGCGGTCCGAAGCAGGAGCGCGACCACTGGGCTCGGTCGCTCGTCGGTGTAGAGACGGATTTCCGTCCCGGGCGGCAAACCGCAGCGCGCCATCAAATCAAACCACGCGGGCAAGGCAAAAAAGCTGTCGTTGGCGGCAGCATCAAACAAGCAAGCAAGACCGTTCGGCAATCGCTGAAAATCCGGATTTCGGTATAGTGGCATCAGGCAATGCTAACGTCGTCACATTTGGTCGGACTCGGCAGGTGCCGGTAATCACCTTTACGAGGTTATATCCGAGCGGGGCACGGTCCCAGCACGGGATTTCGTCGAGACCCGCTTGCTCTAGCTGGTCGAAAGCGGAGCGGTTGGCGCCATGTCGTCGCACATTGTCCGTGGTTTCCGTACGGAAACGCTCTCGTCGCCCGGGTTATCATCACCGCCCGCGGCACCGATCTCAACATCAACGCCCAACACGCCGTCTCCTCAAGCGGACCCACCGAGTGGCGCGGCGAGCGGGTGGGCTGATTGCAGAGTCGCGCGGCCTGCGGAGGCGGCTGGCGTTTCGGAGTTGTCTCGGTTGACCACATCGTCGCGCTGAATTGTCATCGCCTTGTCGAGGCCTTGGTTGGGTCACCGAAGCCGATCTCGCTATTATTGATGAGGGACCGGAGCGAGCCGCTGATGGGGAGATTGCGCTGTTTCACGAGGTCTACAGAAGGACGGACGGCGCGCGTCAATCAAGGGGCGGCGGCCGGCTAACGCCCCACAAGCCGGCTGTATACTTCGGTGTAGCGCGCCACGCTGTGCGCCCATGAGCGTTCGGTATCGATAAACTGGATTGCCCGGGCCCGAATGCGCGGCCACGCAGCTTGGTCGGCGAGCGCTGTCATCACTCCCTCCGCCAGACGTTTCGCGTCGTCCGGCGGGAAGAGGTAGCCGGTCTCGCGGTCGCGGATCAGTTCACGATGACCGCCGACGCTCGAGGCGACGACGACGCGCTCCTGGGCCATGGCCTCGAGCGGCTTGAGCGGCGTCACCAACTCGGTGAGCCGAATCGAAACGCGTGGAAAGACAAGTAGATCGGCCAGGTCATAGTAACGCCGTATCTGCTCGTGCACGATCCGTCCGGTAAAAACGACACTATCGCCGATACCGAGTTCTCGGGCCAGCTTATGCAACGCGGCTTCCTCTGGGCCGCCTCCGGCGAGGAGCAAAGCAACGTTGGCCCCGCGCTGGCGCAGCAAGGGAAAGGCGCGCAGCAACAAGTGCAGTCCCTCGTAGAAATAGAACGAGCCAAAGAAGGCGAGAACGGTCTTGCCCGTAAGGCCTAACCGCCCGGCGAGCGCGCGGTCAGGAATGCCGGGGCCGCTAAAGGCGTCGCGATCGACCGCGTTGGGAATGATTGTCACCCTTTCTTCCGGGATGCCGCGGGCGGTTACATCCTCCCGCAAGCCCTGACAAATCGTCGTCACCGCATCGGCGCGGCGAAGAGCGTGGGTTTCGAGCAGTTGCGCCGCGCGATACCTCAGATCGGCGGCGCGGTAGGCGCCGTTGTTTGCTACCGCATCCTCCCACAGCGATCGCACTTCATACACGACGGGCAAGCCGTTCCGGCGACCGGCGCGGATCGCCGGCAATGCGTTGAGCACGGGCGAGTGGGCATGCAAAATATCGGGCCGCACTTCAGCGACGACCTCATCGAGGCGGCGGCCGAGGTCGCTGACGATCATCAGCTCGCGAGCCCATGGCAGTCTTGCAGCAAGACCGCTCGGCCTCGGCGTGCGCAGAAATTCCCACTCGCCGATCTGCTCGCGGGCGGGGCCCGGCGCATAGTGCTTGCCGCTCGTCAGCAGCACCGGCTCCCATCCCAACGCTCGCTGCTGGTTGACGATACCGAGAGTGCGGATCACATAGCCGCTCTGCAGCGGCAGAGAATGGTCGAGAATGTGCAGAATCCGCATAGCTTCGTGTGGGTTTGTTAGTAATCGTAGAGCACGATAGCGGGACCGCGTGGCGCCCGAGTTCGTAGCCGCCTGATATACGCCAATTGGGGCCTCGTGCCGAAAGGTATCCCGTGCCGGAGCGCGCAAGCATCGTCGACGAAGTGGAGTTCCGCCGTGAACCGTTGCCGCCGCCGACAGCTCTCGAGCGCGAATGGCGAACTCTCGAAACCTTCGCCCAACCGACCTTCTTTACGTCTTGGCATTGGATCGGAACGCTGCTCGCCGCCCTGCCGAGAACCCGACTGCCCAGCTTATTGCGCGGGGTAGCGGGTGACAGGACGGTCGCGCTGGCTCTGCTTGGCGCCGGCGTCAGCCGTCGCCGGAACGGGATAGTTCGCTCTCGTGGTTTCTACCTCAACGAAACGGGAGATGCACACTTTGACGCGCTCACGATCGAGCACAACGGGATCCTCGCCGCGGCCGGACGCGAGGCAGCTGTTTTCGACGCCGTCCTCGCTTGGTTCGCTGGACAGCGCGAGGAGGCGGACGAGCTCCATTTCAGCGGCTCGCTAATGCGCCCGCCGGAAGAAGCCGTGGAGGGGCGTGGCCTTGGTCGGGTCGAGTCCGTCATGCCGTCCTACTCCGTCGATCTCAGTCGGCTGTCGCCGAGCGGCGAACTCGATCCGGTGCTCAGCGCCAATGCGCGCCAGCAGCTCCGGCGCGCGTTTCGGCAGTTCGAACAAGCCGGCCCGCTACAACTGAGCAGGGCGAAAACCGCGAGTGAAGCACTAGATTTTTTCGCCGGACTAAAAATGCTGCATTGCGCCTCTTGGGAGCGCCGGAAAAAAGCGCATGCGTTCACCCACGCCTTTTTCGAGCCGTTCCACCGGCAATTGATCGAGCGCAGCTTCACTGAGGACGGTGTGCAGCTGCTCAAGGCGACGGTCGGCGACCGGGTTATCGGCTATCTCTATAATTTCCGTCTGGGAGCCCGGATTTATGCGTATCAGAGCGGGTTTGCCGAGGCCGGCCGGCGCGAGCGGCCCGGTATCGTCACCCATGCCTTGGCCATCCGACACGCCTTCTGCTCGGGGGCCGCTGTCTACGAGTTGATGGCGGGGCGCAACCGACTGAAGCAAAGCTTTGCAACTCGGTGCGAGCCGATGCTGTGGCAGATCTTTCAGCAGCCGCGCCTGGCGTTCCGGCTGGAACATCTCGGCCGACGCCTGAAGTACGCTCTTGACTTGCAAAAGCCCTTGTCGGCGGTACAACAAAAAGATACGGAAATTGCCCCACCCGACCGGCCAGGGGTTGAACTCGCCGCTTAGCGCCAGGAGGGTTATGTCCATTATTCTCACCGGCGCGGCCGGGTTCATTGGCTTCCATGTCGCCGAGGCTCTGCTCGATCGCGGTGAGCAGGTAGTAGGTATCGACAATCTTAACGATTACTACGACGTGCGCTTGAAGAAGGCGCGCCTTGACCGGCTGCGCGCCTGCCGAGGGTTCGCCTTCGCCGAGCTCGATGTGGCAGATCGGCGCGGCATTCTTGGGCTCGTTGAAAGCCGCCGCGATCTGCGCAGTATCATCCATCTGGCGGCGCAGGCCGGGGTACGCTATTCGCTCGAAAACCCCTACGCCTATATCGACACCAACGTGATGGGCACGCTGGTAATGTTCGAGGCGGCGCGGCGGATCGATGGGCTGACGGGCATCACCTACGCCTCCTCCTCCTCGGTATACGGCGCCAATCGCCGGCAGCCGTTCGGTGTCGACGACCGGGTCGATCAGCCGGTGTCGCTTTATGCCGCCACCAAGCGCAGTTGCGAGCTTTTGGCGCACACTTACAGCCACCTTTACGGTCTGCCGGCAACCGGGTTGCGGTACTTCACCGTCTATGGCCCGTGGGGGCGTCCGGATATGGCCGCCTATCTGTTTACCAGCGCCATTCTCGCTGGCCGGCCGATCAAGGTCTTCAACCATGGCAGGATGGCCCGCGACTTTACCTATATCGACGACATCGTCGCCGGCACAATTGCCGCGCATGACCGCCCGCCGGCAGACGACGTTCGCCACCGGATCTACAACCTGGGCAATCACCGGCCCGAGAAGCTGCTCGACTTCATTGCCGTCATCGAGCGGGCGCTCGGCCGCACCGCGCGAAAAGAGCTAGTGCCGTTGCAGCCCGGCGACGTGCCCGAAAGCTTTGCCGATATCGCGGCGTCACGCCGCGACCTCGGCTTCGACCCGAAGACGACGATCGAGGTCGGAGTTGTCCGCTTCGTCGAGTGGTATAAGGACTACCATGGGGTAGATTGATCGCGGCACCACTCGGGACCAGCCACCTTATCATGGAACGCGGATTTGCGGTCGTTGGCCTCGGCTACGTTGGGTTGCCTGTAGCCCTCGCCTTGGCGCGGAAATGCGAGCCGGTCATCGGCTTCGACATCTCGCAGCGACGGATCGCGGGTTTGCGCGAAGGGAACGACACGACCGGCGAGGTGACCGAGACTGCGCTGCGCGAGACGCGCCTCCGTTTGACCGACGACCCCGACACATTGGCCGAAGCAAGCTTTTTGGTCGTCACCGTGCCGACGCCGATCGATGCCGATCGCCGGCCCGACCTCGCCCCTCTCCAGAGTGCATGCGCTCTGATCGGGCCGCGTCTCCGGCCCGGCTCGGTCGTGGTCTTCGAATTCGACGGTCTATCCCGGTCTGACCCGCGAGGTTTGCGGTCCGCTGCTCGCCAAGGCCTCCGGTCTCGAACAGGGAGTGGACTTCAAGCTCGGCTACTCGCCCGAGCGGATCAACCCCGGCGACAAGCACCACCGGCTCGAGACGATCGTCAAGATCGTCGCCGGCGAGGACGCCGAAACCCTCGAACGGCTGGCCGCCGTTTATGGGCCGATCGTCGAGGCCGGCCTCTACCGGGCCTCGTCGATCGAGGTGGCCGAGGCGGCAAAGGTCATCGAGAACACCCAGCGCGACCTCAACATCGCGTTGATGAACGAGCTGGCGATCATCTTTGACCGGCTCGGTATCTCGACCAAGGATGTGCTGGAGGCGGCCGGCACCAAATGGAACTTCCTGCCGTTTACGCCGGGCCTCGTCGGCGGGCACTGCATCGGGGTCGACCCCTATTATCTGACCGCCAAGGCCGAGGCGGCGGGTTACTACCCCCAGGTGATCCTCTCCGGCCGGCGCATCAACGACGGCATGGGGAGCTTCATCGCCCAGCGCCTGGTCAAGCTGCTGATCGCTGCCGAGCGCCCAGTCAAGGGCGCCAGGATCGGCATCGTCGGGATCACATTCAAGGAGGACGTGCCCGATCTGCGCAACAGCCGCGTGCCCGACATCGTCGCCGAATTGCGCGATTTCGGAATCGCAGCGATGGTGTTCGATCCGCTCGCCGACCCAGCCGAAGCAAAACGCGAATACGGCATTGAGCTGGTGCCGTTCGGCCGGCTCAGCGGGCTCGACGGGCTGATCCTCGCCGTGCCGCACCGCCTCCTCGCCGAAGGGGGCTGGGGCAGGCTCTTTGCCACCCTCGCTCCGGGCGGGATCTTCGTCGACATAAAGTCGGCAGTGACCCGCGGCGAGATCCCGCCGGGAATCGCTTACTGGAGCCTGTGACCGCGCGGCGCCATGGCTGGTCCCGTCGCAATTTCCCCTGTCGTCAGGGAGAAAGCGTTTTTCAGCCGCCGGAATGCGCCGTGTAAAAGCCAGCCATACCATGTAAATCAGTGACTTGAGTATGATTTGGCCGACGGTCGACAGCGGAATTTTGGGCCCGTCGGCAGAGGATTGGCAGGGGAATTCAGCGGGCACGGCCGCTCCCTTGTCTATTTCGCATCATGGCTCGCACGGTTCCCACCGCGTTCGGCCCAGACAATTTTTGGTAAAAGCCATCATTCATTCGCATGGATCTCTTTCTCCGGGCGTATTCGTTCGGGTTCGCGATCGGCCGCGAATATGCAAAATGATTGTAGCAATTATACGATGATGATTTTCTCAACCCGGCGCGCGCTCGCGCGATGATGCCGTCAATCGCCACAGTCTGCTGCGGTCGCTCGGCGTGGTTGCCCTCGCCGTCTTGACGCTACCCAACCACCGTTCTTGGGTACGGATATGCGGGCGACGCCGCTCCGGTCCGGGCGGCAGCCTACATAAAGCCCGGGGCGCCCGGTAGATAGTTGCACCAATTGCCGAAAGGCCGCCACGCCATCAGCACGTAGGGCTCCTCGATACGGAACCCGAGTGCCAACGCCGTTTGCATGACGATTTCCGCCCGTCCCGGAACGATCATCGAGACCTGCCTTGCGCCGCCCTCCAGCGCACAGCGCAGCGCCGTTGTCACGACCGTCTTCGCATCGGCATCCGGTGCGATTGCCAGCGGACCGACCTGACCCTGGGCGGAGATGTAGGCATAACCGGCGATGCGGCCCGCATGTTCGATCCGAACCGCGTGTGCTGCGAAGCTGTGCGCCGCGAAGCCGGCAAGCAGAAATTGGTGATGCAGATCTCTGCCGAACCCGAGCAGCTCCTGATCGATGCGGCCCATCCATTCGCCAGCAGACCATTCGCCAGATTCAGGCCAGGGGGCTATCGGTGTGACGTCGTAACCGGCGTCGGCAAGGTTCTGCGCGACAGCCTGCGCGGGTGCTGCCATGCGATAGAGCGGCTCCCGCGGATAGAGGCCGTTCTTTAGATAGAGGCCGGTCGACGCGATGTTGTATGCGGGGGTGATCAGCGCACGATTTGCGGCCCCGATGCGCTCGGCTTGCATCAGGGTTTTCGAAAGAAGCGCCTGCCCGATGCCCTTCGCCTGCGCTTCGGGCCTGACGAAGAGTTGTGACAAGTACCAGAACTTCTCGGTCATCCAGCTGAAGCCGAAGCCAACGATGATGTTGCCGTCTTCCGCGACCCAGAGCCCGTAGGGATCTTGCGCCAGGCAGAATTTCGGAAAGGCGGTCGAAGGTGGCGCCTGCCGGGGCTGCCTGCCATGGCGGACACGCAACGCGTTAGCCGACTGTTGAACAACGCGCTCAGCTTCCTCCAAATCTTCCGGCTTCGCAGGGCGATACGTAATGTCCATTGCGACCCTCCCCAGCGCGGGACGGAGTGCGGCGGTTAATCGCCGGGTGGTGTCCGCCGCATGGCGACATAAGCGACCCGAAGCCCGGGCTTGAAACCCAGCCGTTCGTAAAAGGCGTGCACGCGGGGGTCCCGCTCGACCGCTCTGCATCAGCACGTGGTGGCAGTCAGCCGCCCATGCATGCTCCAGTGCAGCCTGCACCACGGCCTTGCCATGACCTCGGCCTCGCAGCTCAGGGTGAGTGACAACATTCTCCAAGAACCCGTGGCGCCTTCCGCCTCGAAGCAGATTCGGTACGATGACGAGCGTACAGGTTGCAGCGATCCGATCGCGATCGTCGGATACAAATACGTGGACGCCCGGGTGCGCCAGAGTTTCCTGCCAGATGCTCTCGGCGCGTTCTCGCGGCTGCGCGACCGCACTTACCTCCGACACACCGAAAAGCGCGATGAGAGATGGTAGATCCACAGCACGGGCGAGGCGAGCGATCGGCATGGTGGGTGATCTTGGCTGACGGTTCGGCCGTGACGAGGGCTCAGAGCGGCGACGGTCCGAGGAGCTCCCAACCGTGGCGCTGGAGTATCTCCGCCAATTCGTACTCATTCATCGTTCTGAATCCGCGGCCGGTGCGGTGCTGCTCTTCGATCAACCCACCTGCCTTGGCCGGAGTATAGAGAAACAGCACGCGCCCGGTTTCCGCACCGGTGCTCTTCCAGGCATGCGACACGCCGCGCGGCACGAAGGCGCAGGTGCCGGGGCCTCCGACGGTGACCTCATCGCCGATCTTGAAGGTGACCTCGCCGCTCAGGACATAGGCCACCTCTTCGCTGTCGTGATGGAGGTGGAACGTGCTCTTTGTCCCGGCCGGAATGGTCTCCTCGAACATCATGATGCTGTCGCCGGTCTCTGCGCCCCGCAGTTTGAGAGAGAACGATCGGCCGGGCGATCCCGGGCCTTGTCCAGGCGGTACAACGGTGTTCGGCGTGTCCATCGCCAATTTCTCCTCTTTTCTGTCGAGATCAGAAGAACTCGTTCGACCGTCATGGCCATTGCTCATGCCGGTTTGCGGTCGACTGTCCGCGGGTCGTCGACATCGAGCTCGATAACCTCGCTGGGAGAGGGCGTAGCGGTCATCAGGGTCACGCCCTCTGAAGAGTGAAAGCGGTGCCACGCACCCTGCGGAATGACAGCGATCATTCCAGCGCCGAGCGCGAAGGATTGGGGCCCGTCCTCACCCACGATTTCCAGGGTCGCAGTGCCGTCCAGGATGTGAATCAGCTCGTCGCCGGTCAGATGGGATTCCCAATGACCTTTCCCCGCGAACTTGGTGGCGAAAAGACCACCGTCGCGATAGGGAGCCAATCGTCCGCCGCTACCCTTTCGATCCGCCATCGTCGATTGCGGGGTCCGGCCGCGGAACATGGTCAGCGCCGCGAGCTCCGCGTCGAGATCGATGATGCTGGGCGTTCCGCTTGCGATTACCTTCGTCGGCTCTGCCGTCCGAGGGTCGTCGACGTCGAGCTCAATGTGGTCGCCGGGAAGCGTCGCGCTCCAGGTCGTCCCGCCCTCCGCAGAGCGAAATCGGTGCCACGCACCCTGCGGAACGACCGCGATCATTCCGACGCGAAGCACGAAGGACTTCGGCGACCCGTCATCGCAGACAATGTCCAGGGTCTTGGTGCCGTCGAGAACGTGAACAAGCTCGTCCTCGGGATGTGTTTCCCAATGACTTGTCCCTGCGGACTTACCGGCGATGAGGATACCGTCGCGATAAGGGCCCAATTGCGTCCCGCTGCCCCGGCGCTCCGCCCTCTTTGTTTGCGGTGTCAGTCCGCGGAACATGGTCAGCTTGGCGAGTTCGGCGTTGAGATCGATGATGGTTGGAGTTTTGCTTTCCATTTCTCTCTCCATTTGTGGACGGTTGTCGCCCTGCGGTGGAGGGATCGTAGCGCCACAATTCAATTGCAGTGATCTCCGTTTTCGAAGACCACTGGAACGTTTTCGTGGCACTCCATTTGATGGTACGAATTACCGTGTGAAGTCGACACATTGTGGAACCACAAGTTCTATCCTCCCCGTTGATGGGAGAGGGCCAGGGTGGGGGTGACGCCGCCAAGGACGGATAAACGGTGAAGAAAGAGCCGAGCGAAGGCGCTCACCGGCGCGCCCGCACTCTTCGCCGCGAGATGACCGAAGCCGAGATACGGCTCTGGCAAATGCTGCGATTGCAGCAAACCGAAGGGTGCCGGTTTCGCCGTCAGGTGCCCATCGGGCGGTTTATAGCCGACTTCGTCTGCCACGCGGCACGATTAATCGTCGAGATCGATGGCGGCCAACATGATCTCCTGTCGGCGGAGGAGGTGAGCCGCACTCAATTCCTGGAAGGCCAGGGCTACCGCGTCTTGCGCTCTCGAACAGCGAGGTTCTGGACAATCCTGAGGGCGTGCGCTCCGCGATCGCCGAAAACCTTCACCGGGTCACCCCCACCCAAGCCCTCCCCCATCATGGGTCCCATCATGGGGGAGGGTTGAAACTATAGAGGAACATGTCATGACTGCTCTCGACGGATTGGCGATTGCGCGGTCCAAGACGTTGCGTGAGCCGGCGGCCCGTCCGCCACAATCAAGTCGCGGGGCGATGGACTGGGACGATGTCCGGGTGTTCCTCGCCGTTGCCCGGGAGGGCTCAATGCGGGCCGCCGGGCGGGCGCTCGGGCTGAGCCAGCCGACTATCGCCCGCCGATTGGCTGCATTCGAGGCCACTTTTGGTGGGCAGAGCTTGTTTGACCGCCTGCCCGAGGGGCTGCGCCTCAACGCCGCCGGCGAGCAGCTGGTCCTGGCGGCCGAGAGCGTCGAGGATGCGGTGCTGACGTTGGAGCGGCGGCGCGCGGCGGCCTCGCCGGTGTTGAGCGGCACGGTGCGGGTATCAACCGGCGAGTGTGCCGCCGGGTTTCTGGCCCGCTGCCTGTCGGGATCGCCAACGACCGCACTTCCGTCCGGCATAACCTTGGAACTGGTCTTTGCGCAACAGGAGGCAAACCTCGCACGACGCGAGGCCGACATGGCATTGCGTCACCAGCCGCCGGAAAGCGGCGACTTCTACATCTCCAAGGCAGGTACCTTCGCCTGTGCGGTCTACCGGCGTCGTGGTGCCGATGCCGATGCGTGGGTCACTTATCCCGACGAGCAAGCCCACTATGCGCCGGCGCGCTGGGTCCAGCGGCAGGTCGAAGAGACCGGAAAGCTGGTGGCGCTGCGCGCCTCGTCGATGCTGATGCATTTGGAAGCGATCCGCGCCGGTACCGCACGCGGCGTGCTGCCCTGCTATGTCGGCGACGACCATCCCCTGCTCGAGCGGCTGACGCCGCCGATCCCCGAAATTACCGCCGAATACTGGATCATCGTCCACCGTGATTTGCGCCACGCCGCCTGCGTGCGCGCGATAATCGATTGGATGAAGGCGCTGTTTGCCGAGCAGCGGGACGTCCTCGCCGGCGCCCTTGGGGCGGAACTCGTCGGCGCCCGATCTTCCGCTTAGGGGGCAGACAGCGACATGCTCGGTGATGCGCCGCGGTCGCTGGGCATGCCGGAACCGTAGAGCGACTTGCTCGGAAAATGCGCTGGCTGGCGAAACGGGGCGTGATTTCCTATAGTATGGGTTGGCGTAGCCCTTTGGCTGGATCGAGGAGCCTTATCGATGGCAGACGGCACAACTCCCGTGGTACCGGTGGTCCCGGCGGAAGCGATGACCCCCTCGGGGATCAACCATCTGGTGATCAACGTGCGGGACATCGAGGAGTCGCATCGGTTCTGGACCGAGATCCTCGGCTTCAAGCAGGTCGGCGTATCACTGCGGCGCAACGGCAAGATGCGCTTCTACAGCGGCGACCATGGCGGGCAGATGAACCACCACGACATCGCCCTCTGCGAAAACCCGGACCTCCCCGCACCACCCACGGATTGGGACATGTTCAAGACCCCGGTCGCGGTCAACCACATCGCGATCGCGATGCCCAACCGCGAAGCGTGGCTCAAGCAGCTCGCCTTCCTGCGCAGCAAGGGTGTCAAATTCCACCGCCGGGTCAATCACGGCATGACCCACAGCCTCTACATCAGCGACCCCAACGGTTACGGCGTCGAGGTCCTGTACGAGCTGCCGCGCGAAGTTTGGGGCAACGACATACAGGGTGCACTCGGCCACGCCGAGCAACTGCCGACCGAGGGCAACGAGGCCTTTGTCGACGACACCGACTATCCGAAATTCGGCGCGGCCAAGGAGCCAGTAGCAAGCTGAGCCGGCCGACGCGAGGCTCGGCTCGTGTCGCCAATGACGGGCGGCTGCCTGTGCGGCGCCGTCCGCTACGAGTTCGACGGGTGAGCCCGGCTTCGCGCTCTTGTGCCACTGCCGCGACTGCCAGCGTCAAAGCGGCAGTGCCTTTGCCGCCGGGTGGCGCGTGCCGGCGGCGGGCTTCCGGGTCACCCAGGGCGAGCCCAGGCTCTATGTCAGGGCGGTGGACAGCGGCAACCAGATCACCCGCGCCTTCTGCCCGGATTGCGGCACGATGCTGTTTCTGCGGGTCTCGGCCAGGCCCGACCTCGTCGCCATCCGGGTCGGCACGCTCGACGATCCGAGCGGCTTCCGCCCCGAGGCGGATATCTTCGTCAAGAGCGCGCAGCCCTGGGACTACATGAACCCGGACCTGCCCAAATACCCGACTTATCCGCCGGGCCAGGCTTATAAAGCCGCGACAGGTGAGGCGAGACACAAGGGCTGAACGTCCGCCCTCATCCTCCGGCTCCGCGTGCCCCTCAGCTCGGAGCGCTTGGCACATAAAGTCGTTCTTGCAAAGAATTAAGTTTAAGCACGGGCGGTCGCGGATTGTGCCGCTAACCGCGCTGAATATTGGGAGCTTGCGTATCGCAAAGCGCAAGAGAACAGTGTGGATGAACCACCCCAGATCATCAACCCACAAGGAGGGAGACACATGAAGCGAGTAAACGAAATCCTGAGCGCGTCGGGGTTGGTCTTGACTCTTTCCCTGCCCAGCTGGGCGCAGGAGGTCAGACAGCTCCCGACACCGACCGTCACCCTTTCGGGCACCGTTGCAACCATCGATTATAACAAGCGCACGGTGAACATCAAAAAAGCCGATGGCAGTTTCGAGACGGTCGACGTGCCCGCAGGCGCGAAGCGGTTCGATGAGCTCAAGGTCGGGGACAAGGTATCGATCACGTATAACAACAACGTCTCGGCGAGACTGAAGCCGCCGGGCGAGGCCCCTGTCGATACGCAGACCGCGACCACCACTGCGGGGCAGGGGTCACGACCTGGGGGCACGGCAGCCGTGCAGAGAACGATAACCGCGACTGTCGACGCTATCGACAAGAATGCATCGTCAATCACCTTCACTGGTCCGAACGGATGGAAATACAGCCGACATATCGTCGATCCGACCGTGCTCGATAGGGTTAAGGTTGGCGACAAGGTTGACATCACTTGGAACACAGACGTCAGCATTGTTGGCCTTGAAGGTGACATCGGTACGAAAAGGTTCTAGCGAATGATTACGAGGGCTGTTGCACCGAAGATATCGACGAAGGAGTACCAAGCTGTGACCAAACAAGCGTCGTTGCAGCCTCGTCCCACTCCAATGTTGTGGGAAGCCATGCTCTGGTGCTTCAGCACGAGATCACGAGAAAAGACATTCTCAATCATTCCGAATTGCACGCCCAAGTTTCGTCCGGTTACGGCATGAAAATTGCTGTATTGTGATGACGTAAATCTGAGAGACTGGCGGTCGCAACAATTCGGGTTTTTCTATTTAGCATAGGTTTAGAGAAATGTTTGGGCAACTGCCAAAGCTCTTCGATAGGTCCTTCTTCATTGGGTTTTTCCTTCCCTCTTCTCTGCTTGTTGCGGGAATAGTTGCTACACTTTGTGCATTTGACTACGTATATTCTGATTTTCGACAATTAATTGCCGAAAAAAGTACTTTCGGTGCGGCGTTTTCTATTGTTATTATCTGGTTTTTTTCCATTCTACTGATGGCTCTTAACCGTCCATTTATTCGTCTTCTTGAGGGATATGGCCGCGGCAATCCTTTCAACATTTTCCTCCGGAGCCGAAAGAAGGAATTTCAGAAGCATATTTATCCCCTTCTTGATAAGATGAAGAAAATAATTGAAGCCCGACAGAGTGGTGGGATACTGACAGAGCCTGATCAGGAAGATGATTTTAGATCGAAGTTGTGGAAAGCGGTAAATAGTTACCCAGAGATAGTGGATAATGTCCTTCCGACAAAGCTCGGTAATGTAATGCGAGCTTACGAACGGTACTCCGACGTAGTGTACGGGATAGAAGCAATTGTACTATGGCCTCGACTTTTTATGGTGATTCCAGAGGACGCTCGAAATCGGATCCGTGAAGGCGAGGCACTATTCCAGTTCGCATTAAATGCGCTAATTGGCGGGTCGGTAAGTTTCGTGTTTTATATCGTAATGGTCTTGGTTAGTGTGCGCAGTGGTAATTCCACTAACTTATTTAGTGCGCTTCACCACTGGCCATTCATTCCTGTACTCAGTGCGTTATTGGGGTGGTTCGGCTGGTGGCAACTTCCCGACGCGGCAAGTGAGCGTGGCGAGCAAATCAAAGCTGTGTTCGATCTCTATCGTGGTGCGCTAGCACAAGGTCTCGGACTCAGAACTCCCCCCTACGCACGAAGCCGAACGTAACATGTGGGAACTCGTTAGCCGGAGAATGGCTTTTAGACTATCAGAAGATGAGAAAAGCCTTAATGAATTTCGTAAGAAGGACAACCCCCAACTCTCGGATAAGAGGGCCGAAGCTCGCGAGCTGGGGAAAATAAATGAAAACGTGGAAAGCGAGGATTCCGGCAAGGGCGCCGAGAAGAAAAGCGCCACTGTGGGAATTCAGGCATGAAAAGGCGAGCAATAGGGGACCGAGATGGATGGTGATGGCAAGACTTGGCCGCTGCAGATCGTTTTGCTTCTCGCGCTGATCGGAGGCGCTGTTGGGCTATTTGAGCCGCAGCTGTTCGGCGCGGAAGCCCAAGCAGTGGCGCCCCAAGGGCCGGGAACCAAACCGGACCATACAGTTGGTTGGGTTTTGATCGCTATCGCGGTCCTTAGCGCGTTCGTACTTTATGCACCAGTGCTCATAGAAACTTTTGGTCTTCGGGCGCGGATCGGCACGGTCAACTCCCCACAAGCCGGAACCCTCCTTGCACGGATGAAGACGTTGGAAGACCTCTTGGGCGCGCTCGGCTCGGTTACCAACCCAACAGCCGGAACACTCCTCGCACGGATGAAGACCCTGGAAGACCTCTTGGGCGCGCTCGGCTCCGTTACCAGCCCAACAGCCGGATCGCTTCTGGCACGGATCGGAAGCGTCGGTAATCCGGAAGATGGAACCCTTCTCGGGCGGATTAAGACCCTGGAAAATCTGTGTCAAAGTCGCGAAGGATCGGCTGGCTAGATGAGCGTAATCTCGCTTCGACGGGCGACCCCCGTCCAGGATTCATACTCTCGCCCGTGCCGCTAATCCGATTTAAGATACGAAGGGACAAAGGGACGGACATTGGAAAATAATAAATCGGGAAAGGGTACCCTTTTTGTGCAGAATCGAGAGTTGCACAAAAAGAGTGAGAAGTTTATTGATTTTCGTTCAAAGCCGCTCGCGGGTAGAGGGTCAGAGCGACGAGCTTGTCCGATCTGCGTCCGTGACCGGAACGTTAGAAGTCAGATCCGGTAGCGGTCGTTGTAGCGTTTGAGAAAGGCGCGCACGCTCGCTTTGCGGCGCAAGAGGAGGTGGTCGGGCTTGCCCTCCTCGACGGTGATGCCGGCATCCATAAAAGACGATGCGATCGGCGATGTCGCGGGCGAAGCTCATCTCATGGGTGAGGACGACCATCGTCACGCCGTCACTGGCGAGCTGCTGCATTGCCGCCAACACCTCGCCGACGAGCTCGGGGTCGAGAGTGGAGGTGATCTCGTCGAACAGCATGATCTTGGGGTCCATCGCCAATGCCCGGGCGATCGCGACGCGCTGCTGCTGACCGCCCGAGAGCCGGCTTCGGGTATTCGGCTATCTTGTCCAACAATCCGACCATCGCGAGGAGCTCCCGCGCGGGGCTTTCGGCCCGCCGCCGCGCCACGCGCTTCACCCGCGCGGGGGCGGCCATGATGTTTTGCAGCACGTTCATGTGGGGGAACAGACTGTAGCTCTGGAACCATGCCGATCCGAGCCCGTGCCGCGGCAATCTCGCGCTCCGGCATCCGCAGCCGTAGATCATCACCGTCCTGCTTTCCTGCTCCTCGAGCAGATTGATGCAGCGCAACAATGTCGTCTTGCCCGAGCCCGATTGCCGCTCGCCGCCGCACTGTGCTATCGGGTCAGTTTGCCACGTAGCCGGCAACCGGTCTGGAGGAGGAACAAATGCGCTTCGGCTTCTTCGACCAATTGCCCTGTGCGAGCGGGTTTTCGGAGCAACAGCGTTTCCGCGACATCATGGCCCAGATCGAGCTCGGCGACGAGGTCGGCTTCGATACTGTCTGGCTCGGCGAACTCCATTTCAGCCGGACATTTTCGATCCTGGCCGATCCGTTGATGGTGCTGGCCGCGGCCGCGCAGCGCACGACCCGCATTCGCCTCGGAACAGCGGTCACCCTGCTGCCGCTGCACCACCCCGTGAAGATCGCCGAGGAGGCGGCGATCGCCGACATCCTCAGCGGCGGGCGACTCGAACTCGGCTGCGGCCGCGGCACGGCACCTTTGCACTACGAAGGCTACGCCGTCCCGCAGGAGGAGAGTCGCGAACGCTTCGAGGAAGCGCTCGATTTCATCCTGGAGGCCTGGACCAACGACACCTTCTCCTACGAGGGCAAGCATTTTCGTGCCCATGAGTTGAGCGTCGTGCCGCGACCCGTGCAAAAGCCGCACCCGCCGGTGCGGATCGCCGCCAACAGCCCCGACACCTTCCCGCTCGCCGCGCGGCGCAAGCTGCCAATATTTGCCACCCCGCTGATCAATCCGCCGGACAAGCTCAAAGAGGGTTTGGCGGTCTATCGCGACACCTTGCCCGCGGGCGACACGGCACTGGCCTTCCCGGTGCACGTCGCGGCGAGCCGCGCACAGGCGCGGGAGGATTGCGAGACGGGGCTCTTGCGCTTTTTGCGGGAGGCGGCGGAGCGGCTGCGGCCCTTGGGCCAGCACGATATTAAGAGCTTCGAGGCGTTTCGTCAGGTATTGGCCCGCATCGAGCAGGTCAAGTACGAGGATTTCGACCGTGAGATGGGCGTCTTCGGCGACCCCGATTACTGCATCGACCGGGTGCAGACGCTGCGTCGCGAATATGGGATGGACGAGTTCATCTGCTACTTCAACCAGGGCGGGATCATGGACCATGCCATGGTCAGGGAGTCGATGACGAGGTTCGCCCGAGAGGTGATGCCGCATTGCCGCTAGAAGCCGCGTCGCCTTGTTTCCGCCGCAGCGCATTGTCTGCCTGACCGAGGAGACGGTCGAAACCCTCTATCTGCTCGGCGAGCAGGACCGGATCGTCGGGATCTCCGGCTACGCCGTGCGCCCCCCGCAGGCGCGCCGCGAGAAGCCCCGCGTCAGCGCCTTCACCTCGGCCAATGTGGACAAGATTCTGGGATTGAAGCCGGATCTTGTGCTGACCTTCTCGGATCTCCAGGCGGAGATCGCCGCCGATCTCGTTCGTCGCGGGCTCGAGGTTCACGCCTTTAATCAGCGCAGTGTCGCTGGGATCCTCGACATGATCCGCACGCTCGGCGCGCTGGTGAACTCCGCCGAGCGGGCACAACAGCTCGCCGCCCGAACGGAGGCAGGCTTGGCCGAGGCACGAGCCCGCGCAGCGGGTCTACTCAGACGCCCGAGGGTGTTCTTCGAGGAATCGGACGGCCCGCTGATCTCAGCGGTCGGCTGGGTCTCGGAATTGGTCGAGACCGCGGGCGGCATCGACATCTTTGCCGATCGTTCGACGCAGGCCGCGGCCAAGGACCGCGTGGTGACGCCCGGCGAGGTGATCGAACGCCAGCCGGACCTGATCATCGGCTCATGGTGCGGCAAAAAGTTCCGACCCGAGGGGGTGGCGGCGCGCCCCGGCTTTGCGCAGCTTCCGGCCGTGCAGCGCGGCGATCTCTACAAGATCAAATCCCCGTTAATCCTGCAGCCCGGTCCCCGCTGCGCTAACCGACAGCCTGGCCGCACTTCGGAACATCATCGAAGGCTGGGCAAGCCGCGTCTGATTGGTGAGCAGAGCACGCTTCACCCGCGATTAACCGTTCTGCCCGACACTGCCGGGCATGCGCATCATTGCTTTGGCCATGCTCAGTATAGCAGCTCTTTCATTGCAGGCCGCGCCGGGTCCACACAAAGCGGTCCCCGCCTCGCTCGGTCTGGCGCCAGTTCTTGAACTGATTACCAGAGGCTGCAGCCTCGGCTGGCACCGCGGCTATTGGCAGGACCCGTCGGGGCAATGGCATTGGGGCCACTGCTTCCCGAACTGGCGCTGACTTGAGCGCTCCCTCCATCGCCACCGCGTAGCCTGCGGAGCGGCCGACGAAATAGGCGTGCTCGCAAGCGACGAGGCGCTCGGCGAGTTTGGCGATCTCGGCTTCGCGCGCGATGAGGCCGTCGATCTGCTCGATTAGGATCGGCAGATATGGATGGCGCGAGCAACAGTTTTACCCGCTTCCGGGCAGAAACTGCATGATTCGTTCAGATGGATTAAGGGCTCCTGCCATCGCGGCCTGCGTGTTAATGATTACCTTCGTCGAACGGCGGTTCGGGATCTGTTGCAATGAGCAGAAATGAACTCTTGAGGGCGCTTATGCTGGCATTGCCGATTGCAAGTATCGTGTCGTGCCAGAGCGCTCCGCCTGAGGCGCAGCGTGGGAGCGGGGGAGAAATTCAGTCCCAGAAGGTCGAAATCCTCAAGCAACTGAGCAAGGCGATCGCCGATCTCCAGAGACGGCAGAACTGCGTGCAGGCCGCCAATGATCCGCAGGCGGTGGGCGCCTGCATGCAGGAGGATCCAAAGGAATTTCAGGCGCAGAAGGCCGAGATCCTGAAGCGCATGAGCGAGGGGGGAGCCGATCAGCAAAGGCAGAACTGCGTGCAAGCCGCCAATGATTCACAAGCGCTGGGCACATGCATTCAGCAAGGAGGCGGCAGGCTGCCATAGCAGGTGAGTTGGCGGGGCCGGAAGCCTGCGCCGGAGGTGGACGGCCGATCAGTGCACCGGCCCGTGAGGCGCCGCATCACGCAGGCCGCCCGCCAGATGTCGATTTCGGTCATCCCGCCACGGAGGCTAGACGGGGCCTGCCTATAAATGTTTCCTCCGGGAGCAAGACGAGGCCCCAGGGGTGAGAAGGAGGCGACGTAGATGAATCCGGTGAGCGAGAGCGAGGTCGAGCGCGGACTTATCGAGACGGCCAAGCGCGTGCTGCCCGGCGGCACCTTCGGCAATTTCCCGTCCGAGATGGTGATCCGCGAGGGCCGCGGCGGCCGGGTGTGGGACGAGGGCGGCAAGGAATATATCGATTTCCTGCTCGGCTCGGGCCCGATGCTGGTCGGCCACGCCCATCCCGAGGTTACCGCGGCCGTCCAGGAGCGCATTGCGCAGGGCACGACCTTCTTCGCCAACAACCGCTGGGGAATCGAGCTCGCCGCGGCGATCGTCGATGCCGTGCCGTGCGCCGAGCAGGTGCGCTTCGTCTCCACCGGCTCCGAGGCGGACCTCTACGCGATGCGCGCCGCCCGGGCCTTCCGCAAACGCGACAAGATCCTCAAATTCGAAGGCGGCTTTCACGGGATGAGCGACTATTCGCTGATGAGCCTGGCGCCGAAACGCCCCGGCAACTTCCCGCAGCCGATCCCCGACTCGGCCGGCATTCCGCGCAGCCTGCGCGACGAGATCCTGGTGGCGCCGTTCAACGACCTCGAAGTCGTCGCGGGCCTGGTACGCGAGCACAAGGACGAGCTGGCGGGAGTCATCCTCGAGCCGTTTCAGCGGATCATTCCGCCCGCGCCCGGCTTTCTCGAAGGATTGCGCAAGATCACCACAGATCACGGTGTCTTGCTGATCTTCGACGAGGTCGTGACCGGGTTCCGCTTCGCCTATGGCGGCGCCCAGGAGTATTACGGCGTGGTGCCTGATCTGTGCACGCTCGGCAAGGTAATCGGCGGCGGCTTTCCGTTGGCGGCGATCGCCGGGCTGGCCGACATCATGGCGCATTTCGACCGCAATGCGGTCGGCGATGAAGGCTTCCTGACGCAGATTGGTACCCTGTCGGGCAACCCGGTGGCGGCCACGGCCGGGCTCGCGACCCTCGAAATCCTGCGGCGGCACGGCGCCTACGAGCGCCTCTTCGCCACTGGGCGGGAGCTTATGGGAGCGCTCGCCGAGCTACTGAAGCGCAAGGGACTGGCGGCCCAGGTGGTGGGCGAACCGCCGCTCTTTGATGTCGTGTTCACGAGAGAGCCGGTTCGCGACTACCGGGGCACCTTGCGCGGCGACGCCGACATGCTGCGGCGCTTCAATGCGGCGCTGCGCGAGCGCGGCATTTTGAAGGGCGAGTCGAAATACTACGTCTCGCTCGCCCACACGCCGGACGACGTCCGTCGTACCATCGACGCCTGGACCTCTGCGGTCAACGTGCTGGTTCCGAACTGACCCGATCTATTGTGGCGGTGGGCGTAGATTGCCGCGCGGCTCGTATTGGCGCACGATCAGAGAGCCGAGGACGAAGTCGACATCGGCCGCCTCGAGTGCGCGGCCGTCCTTGCGGCACACACTCGCGTGGATCACGTAGACATGACCCCCGAGCCAAGTCGGTCCGCGCTTTTCCATGGCCCGGCAATTGTTGGCGCCGAGCGAGAATTCCATCGTGCTGAGGTCGCCGCTCTCGATGAAATTTCGCCAGCCGCTGCCCCGCCGCGTCACCTGGTTCATGTCGAGGAAGTCCTCGCGCAGATCGCTGTAATGGGATTGGACGTAGCAACCCTTGTGCTGGCTGCCGGTGGCACTGACGAAATAGGGATCGACCACGATAGCGTCGGCTTCGATCACCAGATTGCCGGTATCGGTGCTGACGAGATCGTGCGCCATTCGGCAGTTGGACGGGTCGATCGATAGATTGCCCATCGCCAGTCCCATTCCTTCGTGACCGAGCGGAGGGCCGGTTTGGCAGTTGGTTGCCCTACCGGAGCTTATTCTAGAGGCGCTGCACGGAATTTCCGGCCAATTCTCCTCCTCAACCCGCGTGTTGGAGGAATACGGATTCCACTTCTTCCAGGACGGGACGATCGGGGGCGCGGTGACCGTGACCTCCGGTAGACCGATACTCTGCGCTTTGGCGCCGAAGACGCCCGAAATCGCACAGACGATCGCCGCGGCTGCAACGGCTCTCCCGGCTGAGTAGAGCGGAACCACGCTAGCGCGTCCAGATGCGCATCATGCCGGCGCGGCCCCTGAGCGACTGCTCGCCTAGGTCTTGCAAGCGGCTCGCCAGCGTGCAGGCGGCGTCGGCTCCTGCCGATCTGACGGCGCTTATCAGCGGGTCGCCGACGACCAACGGAGTTTCGAGGCTCCGGGTCAGCCCTTGCAGACGGGCCGCAGTGTTGACCGTGTCGCCGATTACGGTGAAGGAGAAGCTGTGCTCGCTGCCGACATCGCCGAGCACCGCCAGTCCGTAATTGAGACCGATGCCCATCGCCAGGCGCGGCTCGCCTCGCGCCTCTCGTTCCTCGTTCCAGCTATCGAGGGCGGACAGCATCATATCCGCGCAGCGGAGCGCATTCGCGGCATCCTCCTCGCTCGCCGCCGGCACGCCGAAGACGGCAAAGATCGCATCGCCGATATATTTCTCGACCGTGCCGCCGCAGGCGAAGATCTGCGCCGTCATCCGCTCGTGATACTCGCGCAGCATCGCCACGACCGCCTCGGGCGCCATGCGCTCGGCCATGCTGGTGAAGCCGACGATATCGGCGAACAACACCGCGATGGTCTGGCGCCGCACCGCACCCAAGGGCTCGTCACGCTCGGCCAGCATCTCGACGATGTTGGGCGAAAAATAGCGCGAGAGATTGCTTCGAGCGCGCTCTGCCGCAGCACGCTGGCGTTCGATCTCGCGCAGTTTGCCGATGTCGTCGAGGGTCTTGCGGATCGTGATTTCGAGGTCGTTGAGATCGACCGGCTTGGTGACGAAATCGAAGGCGCCGCGGTTCATCGCGGTGCGCAGATTGGCCATGTCGCCATAGGCCGAGACGATGATCGCGCGCACGGCCGAGTGCTGCTCGCGCAGCCGGGCGAGTAGGGTCAGCCCGTCCATGACCGGCATGTTGATGTCGAGGAGCAAGAGATCGATGTCGGGCTCGACCGCGAGCATGGCCAGCGCCTCCTCGCCGTGACGGGCGAAGCGGAACGCGAATTCCTGCTCGCGGATCTGGCGGCGGAAACGCTGGGAGAGCAACAGCTCGAAATCGGGCTCGTCGTCGACGGCGAGGATCTTGCTGCTCATACGCTGCTCCTCGCGGCCGCGGTCTGCCGGGAACGCGGCAGGCGGATCGTGAACTCGGTGAACTCGCCCTCACGGCTGTCGACAGTAATCGTACCGCCGTGTTGCTGAGTGATGATGTCATAGCTGATCGACAGACCAAGGCCTGTGCCTTCGCCTGTCGGCTTGGTCCTGAAGAACGGCTGGAACAGCTTCTCCCTGGCCGCAGGCGAAACGCCGGTGCCGTTGTCTCGCACCCGGATCTCGACCTCGGCGCCGAACTCGCGCGTCGTAACTTTTAGCACTGGATGGAACGCCCCGCCCGATGCTTCCCGGCTCCGCTTGGTCGCGGCGTAGAAGCCGTTGCCGAAGAGGTTGAGGAGAACCCGGGTGACCTCCTGCGGCACCAGCTCCACCGGCCCGAGGCCGCGGTCGAGATCGCGCTCCAGGGTGATGTTGAAGCTCTGATCCTGGGCGCGGGCGCCGTGATAGGCGAGGTTGAGCGCCTCCTCGACCAGCGCATTGATGTCGACGCTTTGCCGCTCGCCGCTCGAGCCGCGCGAATGCGCCAGCATGCTCGTGACGATGCCGTCGGCGCGCTTGCCGTGCTCGGCGATCTTTTCGAGGTTGCCGGTCAGCATCCCGACCGCTTCATCGACCTCGGCGCGCTTGTCTTCGTCGAGCGCCCCCATGGCCGGTGCGACCGTGCCCTTCAATTCGTCGAGCAGGTCGACCGAGAGGCCGGCGAAATTGTTGACGAAGTTGAGCGGGTTCTTGATTTCGTGCGCAATGCCGGCGGTGAGCTGGCCGAGTGCTGCCATCTTCTGGGCATGCAGCAGGCTGGCCTGCGTCGTTTTCAACTCTTGCAACGCGCGCTCGGCGGCATCGCGCGCCGCACGAATCTCCTCCTCGGCGTGCTTGCGCTCGGTGATGTCGCTGTAGATCGTCACGAAGCCGCCGCCCGGTACCGCATTGCGGCGTATCTCGATAATGCTTCCGTCGGGCCGCGTGCGCTCGAGGCGCAACTCCTCGTCGGTCGCTTCGAGCCGTCGGCTGAGTTCCGGCGCGATCCCCTCGGTGCCGAATTCGCCGCGCTCGGCGAGGAAGCGGATGTAGTCAGGATAGCTCGGACGCTCCGCCAGCAGTATGTCGGGCAGGTCGAGGATCCGCTGGAAATTGAGGTTCCACGCCGCGAGGCGCTGCTCGCCGTCGAACATCGCCACCCCGTCGCCCATATTGTCGAAGGTGACGCGCAATTCGGCCTGGCGCCGCCGGATCTCATTCAGCAGCCGCGCATTGTCCATCGCGATTACCGCCTGCGCCGCGAAGTTCTGCAGCAGTGCTATCTCTTTGTCGGAGAACGGCCGGACTTCGCTCCGGGCGGCAGTGAACATGCCTAGCAGCTCATTGTCCTTGCGCAGCGCAACAAACAATGTTGTTCGGATGCCGCCGAGTTCGACAACGCTGCGAGCTGCGGGATCGTCGATCTCGGCAAGATCCAGGACGAGCACATAGGGATCGCCCGTCAGTAATCGCCGCATCGGATGGCTGACGGCCGGCCGGTAGCCTCGCCGTAGCCGCTCCACGAGGGATGCTGGATACCCGTGCGACGCTACCGGGCGAAAATATTGGCCGTCATAAAGCACCAAGCCGCCATGGGCGGCACCGCAGAGGCTGTGCGCCTTCTCCAGGATCGCGTCGAACACCGGCCCGAGGTCGCCAGGTGAGCGGTTGATTACCTCCAGGATCTCGGCGGTCGCGGTCTGCTGCTCCAGCGCCTCGCGGGTCTCGGTAATCAGCCGGGTATTCTCGATTGCGATCACCGCCTGGTCGGCAAAGGTACGCACCAACTGAATCTGCCGCTCGGTGAACGGCTCGACCCGCTGGCGTCCGAGCGAAATCACACCTATCGGCTCTCCTTCTCGCAATAGCGGCACGCTGAGCGCGGTTCGGACCTTGCCGATGGCGACCGCGGCAGGGCGGGTGTGCTCTCGGTCAGCGGCCAGATCGGCGACGTGGACGGTCCGAGCTTCGAGCAGCACTCGTCCGATGACCGTCTCGCGCCCTGGCCTAAATGAGTCCTCCCGGAGGTGGGCCTCCCATTCGGGGGATACAGAGTAGCTCGCCGCCGGCCGATAAACCTCGCCTTCGGGGCGAGAAATAAACGCCAAATCGGCATCGCAAAGCCTAGCTGCGGTTTCGGCGACGGTCACCAATACCGGGTGCAGATCGAAGGTCGAACAACTGATGACCTGTAGCACGTCGCTCGCCGCGGTCTGGTATTCGAGCGATTCTTCGAGGTCGCCCGTGCGCTCGCGCAATTCGCCGAGCAGCCGCGCATTCTCCATCGCGATGACCGCCTGCGCGGCGAAATTCTGCAGCAGTGCGATCTGCTTGTCGGAAAACGGCCGGACCTCCTGCCGCTGCGCGCTGATATAGCCGAGCACCGTCGCATCCTTGCGCAACGGCACGAACAGCGCAGTGCGGATGCCGGCGATCTCGACAGCAGCGCGCCGCATCGGGTCATCTTCGTTAGGCGCCATCGGCGTCGCAGGGTCGGCGTGAACGAACGTCTCCCCACTCAGCAATAACCTGAATGGCGGGATCGGCGAGAACCCCTGGCGCGCCAGGGCATCGTATTCCGGTGGATATCCTCTCGTGGCCACCGCGCGCAGCTGTTCCCCGTCAGAAAGCACCAGCGAACCGAGGGGGGCGTCGCACAAGGCATGCGCCTTCTCCAAAATCGTTTCGAAGACCGGCGCGAGATCGCCGGGCGAGGCGCTGATGACCTGCAATACCTCGGCGGTCGCGGTCTGCTGCTCGCGCGCCTCCTGCAATTCGGCAGTTAATGCCGCGATCCGGGCCTCGAGCTCGGAATAGGAAGGCGGAGCTGGACGGGCGGCGGTCTCTGCGACGGCTGCGCGGGCATTGCGGCTCATCAGCGAAGGACCTCGGAGGCTGGTGTCAATTCTACGGCTGCTGTGGTGCGCCGCGGCAGGCGGATCGTGAACTCGGTGAACTCGCCGGCGACGCTGTCGACCTCGATCGTGCCGCCATGCTGCTGGGTGACGATGTCGTAGCTGATCGAGAGACCCAAGCCGGTGCCTTCGCCGGTCGGCTTGGTCGTGAAGAACGGTTGGAACAGCTTGTCGCGATATTCGGGCGGGATGCCGGTGCCGTTGTCGCGCACCCTGATCTCGACCTCATTGCCGAGCTCGCGCGTCGTAACCTTCAGCACCGGGCGAAAGGCCTCGTCCGATGCCTCGCGGCTGCGTTTGGTCGCGGCGTAGAAGCCATTGCCAAACAAGTTTAACAACACCCGGGTCACGTCCTGCGGCACCAGCTCGATCGGGGCGATGTTGCGATCGAGATCGCGCTCCAAGGTGATGTTGAAGCTCTGATCCTGGGCGCGGGCGCCATGAAAGGCGAGGTTGAGCGCCTCCTCGAGCAGAATGTTGATGTCGGTGCTCTGCCGGTCGGCGCTGCTGCCGCGCGAATGCGCCAGCATGCTCTTGACAATGCCGTCAGCCCGGTTGCCGTGCTCGGTGATTTTTTCGAGGTTGCCGGTCAGCATCGTCACGATCTCGTCGACCTCGGCTCGTCTGTCCGGGCTCAGCGCGCTGATCGCCGGTCGCGCCGCCTCCTTGAGCTCGTCGAGCAGTTCCACCGAGAGCGAAGCGAAGTTATTGACGAAGTTCAGGGGGTTCTTGATTTCGTGGGCAATGCCCGCGGTCAGCTGGCCGAGCGCCGCCATCTTCTGGGCATGAACCAAATTGGCTTGCGCCGCTCGCAGCTCGTCATGGGCAGAGCGCAGGTCGCGCTCGCGCCGAATTTGCTCTTCGAATAATGTCGCATTGTGAACGGCGAGGGCCGATTGCGTCGCAAAGCCCTCGATCAAGCCGACGATCTCTTTCGGGAAGTCGCCAGCCTCGCGGCGCAGGACGACGAGAGAACCGAGGATACGTCCCTCGTGCAGCAGCGGCACGGAGAACAGCGAGCGGTAGCCGAAGCGCACCAGGAGGTCCGACCTTTTGGGGGCGATGGGATTGCTCTCGGCGCGAAGATCCCGCACTTCCACCGGAGAGCCGGTTACGGCCGCCCTGCCGACAGCGCTCTCTCCGATCGGAACGGACTGCGCCCGGAGATCCTGCACCAGCGCTTCTTCTGCGCCGTGGCTCGTCCTGAAACGGAATATTTGCGACCGCTCGTCGTATTCGTAGATCACCCCGGCATTGGCTCGCGAGAATTCGACTGCGCGCGCCGCCACGAGCGCCAGCACGGTCTCGAGGTCGAGCGTCGAGCTGACGGCGCGACCAACGGCGCGCAACGCCTCGAAGCGCGTGAGTGCTTCGTGCAATTCCCTGAGCGTGTCGCGAAATCTTGCCAGGGTCCGCGCCATCGCGCCGATCTCGTCCGGGCCGGCAGCCGGGATCGGCACATCGACATTTCCCGAGTTGAGGCCGTCCATCGCAGCATTCAGCCGGCGCAGCGGAACGACGATCGAACGCAGCACGAGCAAGGTGAGTAGCGCGCCTACAAGCACTGCGGCAACCATGACGACGTGTGAGAGGCGCGTGGCCGCCGCCGCCGCGGCAACAACCTCTTCGCGCGCTTTTAGGGCCTCGCCGGTCAACTCTTCGACGATCGAAGCGAGCAGCTGGTCGACGAGGAGACTGTGCCGGCGCGCCTGAGCCAGCAGCGAGTTGCCGATTACCCGCCGGTCATTGGTGTATTGGTCGACTGCCTCGGCGGCGAACTCGTCGAATTGCGCGAGTTCGCCGCGAACCGCGGCGATGCGTTGCGCGTTCCAGGGCTCGAGCTTGCCGAGATATTCCTCCATCCGCGCCCGGGCTGCGGCGGCGCTTCGCTCCGACAATGTCAGTTGGCTCACGGCGAGGTCGGTCATCCAATAACGCACCTCGCCAAATGCGATCCGCGCGCTGTCGGCTTGCTCGATGCCGGCGAGCAGCCCGGCAGCCTTGACCATCCCGGCCGAATTGTCGCTGATCGCGCGGGTCAGGTACAAATTCGTGGCGATCAGAATCAGCAGGCCCCCGCTCGTCAGCAGGATCAGCCGTGTCCTGATCGTCAGCCGGGCCATCATCCTGCTCCCGCCGCGCTCCTGCCGTTTCAGTGCTCGCCCTCTCGTGTTGGCCGGGCTTGACCCGTTGGCCTACGGCCCACGGACTTGATCCGTGGGCATCCGCGGACCGCGGCAGGCGCCTTACCAGCTTCCGTGGATGCCCGGCACAAGGCATGTCCTCGGGCCGCGCGACGCGCTGACCCGGGGGCCGGGCACGGACGAAGTAGGGTTATTCCGGGTGCTCTATTTGGTTGCATCTTAGCGCTAGTGATAGAGCGTAATGCTAATGATTCCCCCCAAATCGTTCAGGCTGCGGCCCTCCTTCGGGTAGCCGGTGATGTCCATTTCCCCTTTAGGCGAACCATGGCAGACCAGGCACGACGCCGTATAGTATTCCGGAACCATGATCCGGAACGCGGGGCGATTGTTGGTGTCGACGACAGCGGAATAGGACTGTCCCTTAGGCCATTTGGGATCGAGCAGCTTGGTCTTGATGATCTCAGCCTCCCAGGCGTCCGGTCGCGCCTTGCGATTGCGCACCAGTTCGGGCGGTGCCGTCGCCTTAACCTCGGCCTCGCCCTTTGCCCGCTGATTAAAGTTCTCGTTGACGAGACGGGCGAACACCGCCGGGATAAAGCCTTTGAACCCGGTGCCCTTTTCGTTGACCGTGGCCTGATTTTCGTCGGTCACCGCGACGATCGCGTCCATCATTGCGCGGAGCAGCCGTCCCTGACGAGAATGGGGGTCGATTGCCGCAGGATCGCGGCCGGTCGCCGCCGCATAGCCTTTGAGCGTCTGATCCAGGACCACCTTCCCGGTAAGGTGCTTCTCGGCGAGGCCAGGATTATTGATCAAGTCCTGGTTGTCGGAGATGACCGCGCGGGCCTCCTGCTCCATTTGCGCCAGGCTCTGGGCGATTGCAGCGTCCTCCTCGGCCGGCGGCGCTGCAAGCGCCGCACAAGTCAGGCCGCCGATCAGCAGGGCTGATATCGCACTACGTAACGTTGCCATGGCCGACCCTCCCGTCGATCATTGCGAGGCGCCCGAGAGCCGGCGCAGCTCTTTCTTCACTAGGTCGAAATCGACCGGCTTGGTCAGGAACTGCAGCGCACCGGCCTCGGCCGCTTGGCGGCGGCGCTCCTCGTCGCCATAGGCGGTCACCATCATGACCGGCAGATCGGGACGCTGCGTCTTGATCTCGCGCAGCAAGGTCAGCCCGTCCATGCCCGGCATGTTGATGTCGGACAGGATAACGATCAGCTCGGGCTCAACCCCGTTCGCCAGCCGGTCGAGCGCCTCCTCGCCAGAAGCGGCAAAATGCATGACATATGTCCCCTGGCGCGCCTCGCGGCGAAAGCGCTGGCGGAACATCTCGGCGACATCGGGCTCGTCGTCGACGACGAGAATGCTGAAGCTCATGCAATCATCCCTGGGTTTACGCCCTGCCGGGAACGCGGCAGGCGAACGGTGAATTTGGTGAATTCGCCCCTCGCGGCTGTCGACGGTAATCTTACCGCCATGCTGCTGGGTGACGATCTCATAGCTGATCGACAGGCCGAGGCCGGTACCTTCACCGGTCGGCTTGGTGGTGAAGAACGGTTGGAACAATTTCTCTTTGACCCCCGGCGAAGCCGTTGCCGATCAGGTTGAGGAGCACTCGGGTCACGTCCTGTGGTACCAGCTCGATCGGAGCGATGCTGTGATCTAGCTCACGCTCCAGGGTGATGTTGGAATTCTGGTCCTGGGGACGGGCGCCGTGATAGGCAAGGTTCAGCGACTCCTCCATCGGTGAATTTAGGGCGACGGTCAGCCACTCTCCGCTGACGCCGCGCGCCAGCATCCTCTTGACGATGTCGTCGGCGCGCCGCCCGTGCTCGGCGATCTTTTCGAGATCGCCGGTCAGCATCCCAACGATTTCGCCGATCTCCGCTCGCGTATCATCGCCGAGTGCGGTTATCGCGGGTGCCGCCGCGTCCTTCAGCTCGTCGAGCAATTCGACCGAGAGGTCGGCAAAGTTGTTGACGAAATTGAGCGGGTTCTTGATCTCGTGGGCAATGCCAGCGGTGAGCTGGCCGAGCGCCGCCATCTTCTGGGCGTGCAGCAGGCTCGTCTGGGTGGTCTGCAATTCGCGCAACGCGTGCTCGGCGCCGTCGCGCGCTGCGCGGATCTCGGCCTCGGCGCGGTTCCTCTCGGTGATGTCGCCATAGATCAGCACGAACCCGCCGCCCGGCACCGCGTTGCGGCGCACCTCGACGACCCGCCCGTCAGGCCGGGTGCGCTCGAAACGCATTTCCCGATCCGCATCTTCGACAAAGCGGCTGAGCTCTGCCTCCAGATCAGCCGAGCCGTATTCGCCACGCTCAGCGAGAAAGCGGAAATATCCGGCAAAGCTCGGCCGCTCGGCGAGGACGGCGTCCGGCAGATCGAGCAGTTCCTGGAAATTGCGGTTCCATGCGGCGAGACGCTGCTCCGCATCGAACATCGCGGCGCCATCGCCCATGTTGTCGAGGGTGACGCGCAACTCGGCCTGGCACCGGCGGAACTCATCCAAGAGCCGGGCATTGGCGATCGCGATCACCGCCTGAGCGGCGAAGCTTTCGAGCAGCGCGATCTCCTTGTCGGAGAATGGCCGCACCTCCAGACGATTTGCGGTGATGAATCCGAGCAGGATGCCGTCCTTGCGCGGCGGCACGAACAGCATCGTGCAAAGGCCTCCCTCGGCGGAAGCGATCAGCTTGGGGTCGTCCCGCTCCCATAGCGCGTCCGCCGCCAGATCGGGGATATGGATGACCCTTTGCTCAAGGACCAGTCTTGCGCGGGAGCTGCTGGGCAGCGGGCCGAACGGCTGGCGCAGCAATCCGGCCAGCGTCTCAGATATCCCACGGGTCGTTACAGCCCATGCATGCTCGCGGTCATAGGTCGCCAATACGCCGTGAGAGGCCCCGCAAAGGCTGTGCGCTTTCTCCGGGATCGCCTCGAACACCGGTACGAGATCGCCGGGCGAGCGGTTGTTGATTTGCAGCACCTCGACCAGCGCCGCCGCTCTGGCCGGCGCCTCGTCGCGCTTGGCCGTCCTCGCGTCGAGCTCGCGCCGAAGCTCGGCTACGGCCTGCCCGAGGTCAATTTGCGTGTTGTCCGGCATTGCTTTCGCCCAATTCCGCCACCACGGCGACGATACCCCTCGGCGTCTCGGGCTGCCAGCAAGAGCGCGCAACACAGCCGCGCCCGACTTCGCGCGATCCGATCACGTCGATCGCCGGGCGGATGGGTAAAACGCGACAACGGTGACTCCGCTGAGGGCTCGCTGATCGGCCCCCGGGAGATAGACGAGCTTGACGAAGCCGGCCTCGCATCCGCCGATTAAGGCCCCGATCGACGTCGCCTCGGAGAAAGTCGAGCGGAAACGAGGTGCTTCGCGAATGGCGGGGTCATGGCGCGCCGCCTGATGTCTAAGGGTTAAGGGAGGGCCAGGCGACCTTGCCGCAAGATGGGGTCAGCCCATGGCCGGCCGGTGCTATTTCCGTTAGTGTCCTCGCTCCGGCAACGCATACAGGCGGGCATGGCAGAAATCGCGACCCGGCCGTTCGTCCGCAGCCGCCTCGCCCTGTCGCTGCCGCTGCTGTTCGGCCTTCTGGTTTACACCCCGCTTCTTTTCGCGGCGAAAGGGGTGCTCGGCGACCCCGATACCTACTGGCACATCGCCATTGGCCGCTGGATCATTGCACACCGCGCCGTCCCGCAATCCGACGTATTCTCGTTCTCGATGCCGGGTGCGCCGTTCACGCCTCCGGAGTGGCTCGCTGAACTCGGCATTGCTTGGCTCTACGACCTGTTCGGCTGGGGGGCTTTGGTCGCAGCGACGGCCCTCAGCGTTGCCGCTGCATTGACGTTGTTGCTGCGCGCACTGCTGCGTAGCCTGATGCCGGCGCAAGCATTGATCGCGACCGTGCTGGCAACGCTGCTCACGCTGCCGCATCTCTTGGCGCGTCCCCACGTGCTGGCGTTGCCGATCCTCGTCTGGTGGGCCTCGGAACTCGTCGCCGCGCGCAGCGAGGATCGCGCGCCGCGGTTGTGGCTCGTGCCACTGATGACCTTGTGGGCCAATCTCCACAGCAGCTACATCTTCGGGCTCGGTGTCGCCGCATTGCTCGCCGGGGAGGCGCTGCTCGCGGCCTCGGATCGGTACGCGCGGGTCGGCGCGTTGCGGGCTTGGGGCCTCTTCATCGCATTCTCGGTCGGCGCAGCGGTGATCACGCCGTTCGGCCTCGCCGGTTTGCTGCTGCCGATCGACCTCGCAACCATGAGCACCCTCGGGCTGATCAACGAATGGCGGAGCCCGAACTTCCAGCAATTTCAGCCCCTGGAAGTGTGGATCATGGCCGTTCTCCTTGCCGCCCTCTCGGGCGGCTGGCGGCTGCCGCCGACGCGCGTCCTGATGGTGCTGCTGCTGTTGCACATGGCGCTGCGGCACGGCCGCTACGCCGAGCTCTTGGGGTTGGTCGGGCCGCTGCTGCTGGCGCCGGCACTCGGCCCGCAGCTCGCCAAGCGCCCCGGGCGCCAGGTGTCGTTCCTCGATCGCGGGATGGCGGCGCTCGCCAAGCCGGCGCGCCCGCTCGGCTTTGCCCTCGCCGGCGCGATCGTGCTGGGGTTGAGCGCCGTGGCATTGCGCGGCGGCATCGCCCGTGGCGGAGACCCGATCACCCCGACCGCCGCACTCGCCGCCGTCGCCGAGCACCATATCCAAGGCCCGGTCTTCAACGACTACGCCTTCGGCGGGTATTTAATCTTCGCCGGCATCAAGCCGTTCATCGACGGCCGCTATTTCTACGGCGACGCCTTCATCAAACGCTACGCCGAGGCGGTTTCGGTCGCGAGCCCCGAGCTGCCGCGACTGCTCGATGAATACCACATCGCCTGGACCTTGCTCGGCGCCAAGAGCCCGGCCGTCGTGCTGCTCGATCATCTGCCGGGCTGGCGACGGCTCTACGCCGACGACATCGCTGTGGTGCATGTCCGGGAGGACCCGGCCGCGCGCTGATCCCGCCAGCCGACGCCCGACTCGCCACCATATGCAATCAACAGCTGTGTCGCCAATGAGCCATCGCTGAGTCTGCCGCGAATCTACAGCAAAAATCTCCTTTTGGTTGAAAAAGCCCGCCTCCGAGGTGGAAAGGAGAGCGCCGGAGAGTGCACCATGAATAGGGCGATTCTAGGATCATCCGTTGATCATCCGTTTACGATTATTAATAGGTGGTAAAAAAAATCTCTTGCTTTTTGGTCAAAGATTCGTCAAAAACCCGTCAAGATCGAAATTCCTGGTGCGTCTATCGGTAGTCGTGCCCGCGCACCGGGAAGAATACGACCTGAGCGAGAATCGCAAATCCGCAAAACGTAACCGCCTTACTTGACGGGTGGGGTAGTAAGAGATGTCGGCGATGCCGAGCGGCGCCGTCCCCGACGCGGGCGAGAGCGCTCCAACCCCTTCTTGTGCCACCTCTGCGGGGGACGAACCGCGGAATCCAGATTTTGCGCAGCAAATCGAACAGGAGATTCCGTTTCTGCGCCGGACGGTCCGCCGCTGGCAGCGCGAAAAAGCCGATGCGGACGATCTGGTTCAGGATACCCTGGTGAGGGCGCTCGCGAAATCGCATTTATGGGAGCCCGGCTCGGATCTCCGCGGCTGGCTCTTTGCAATCATGCGCAACCAGTTCCTCGCGGGCATCGGCAAGTCGAACCGTCTGGGCGCGGTGCTGCGGAGTTTTGCGGAGGCCGACAGGAGCAGGGCGCCCGACCCTTGCGAGGCGCGGCTCGTCCTGCGCGAGGTCGAGGAGGCGCTCCAGCGCTTGCCGCGGAAGCAGCGCACGGCCGTGCAGCTCGCCGCTGTCGAAGGCAAGTCCTATGACGAGGTGGCGCAGCTCATGGGGCTCTCCGTCGGCGCCGTGCGTTGTCATCTGGCGCGCGGCCGGGAGCGCTTGAGGGAGGCGACCGACGGCACCGAGAACAAATTGACCAGGGGCCGGCGAGCCGGGCCGATATCGCCGCCCGCCGCGACAGCCCCCCCGGTTCCCGTCATGCCGCTGTCGGTAGCCCCGGCAAATGCGGACTAGAGTGGGGCCAGCACAGTCAGATTTCCGTTATTAACCACTCATCTAACTTAATCGAAAATTATTTTTGAAACGGTTCCTTCCGCCGACGATTGATTCCGCGGGGTAGCAAGCGCTGATACGACCGCAGCGCGGCCGCTTTCGACCACCCCAACAGGTGTTAACGCGGCCAGGTAACGGGCGATGCAACTGATAATCTTGGCTCTCGGGATGGCCATTCTCGTGGCCTCCGCCTATTGCGATGTGCAAATGCGGCGGATCCCCAACGTTCTCACCTATAGTCTCGCGGTGCTCGGCGTGGCACAGCTGATCGTGTTGGGCGATCCGAGCACCACCGGCTGGACCATGGTCTCGGCCGCCGCTGTCCTCGTGGTCGGATTTCTCCTGTTTTGGGGAGGATTTTTCGGCGGCGGCGAGGCCAAGCTTCTGACCGCGGCGGCGCTGCTGATCGGCTCCCGCGATCTGCTCAGCTTTCTTTGGCTGGTCAGCCTCTGCGCGATGATCGCGCTGCTCGCGCTGATGATTGAATATGATATTGGCCGCTGGCTCCGGCGCGTGGTGCGCCCGGCCGACGAAGGGGCTGCCACGCAGCCACGCCCAACGGCACCCTACGGCATCGCGATCGCGATGGGAGCAGTCATGATGCTGCTGTTTCGGGCCCTCGCTTCGACATAATTTTTGAGATCACCGCCGCCCGGGGTGATTGATTCACCAAATGGCAGCAATCGGTTCTATACGGCCTCATCGCTGAGCGTTTTTTTGGGCGACCGCCAGCCTTTCGCCACGATCGGATCAATATGGCAGCTATCGCGATCCGCGTATGGAGCCAAGGCCGTTTCGGCGTCTCCTTGCCGCTCCTGTTGGGGCTCTTGGTTTATGGCCAGGTACTGAATTACCCGGCCGAGGTCCTGGGGGACGCCGACACCTATTGGCACATCGCCACCGGGCGCTGGATCCTCGCGCACGGAGGAGTTCCGCGCCACGATGTCTTCTCGTTTTCGATGCCGAGCGCCCCATGGACCTCGCCGGAATGGCTTGCCGAAATCCTCATCGCCTGGCTCTACGACCATCTCGGCTGGACGGCGCTGGTGGTGGTCGCAGCCCTCTGCGAGGCCGCCGCACTGGCGCTGCTACTGCGGGTACTGCTGCGCTTCCTCGCCCCGATACATGCGCTGATTGCGACGGTGTTGGCTTGGGCCCTCTCCATGACGCACGTTCTGGCGCGACCCCATATTTTCACTCTGCCTATTCTCGTTCTGTGGGTTGCCTCGCTCGTCACAGCGCGCAGCGAGGAGCGACCACCCTCTCCTTGGCTCGCCGTCTTGATCATCTTATGGGCCAACCTCCACAGCAGCTTCATGCTCGGTCTCGTGCTTGCGGGGTTACTCGCGGGCGAAGCCGTGCTGCTCGCTCCCGATTTGGGCGCACGCTTGCGCGTAGCGCGTGGCTGGGCAGTTTTCGGTGCGTTGTCACTCGCCGCAGCACTGGTCACGCCGTTCGGCATCCAAGGGCTGATTCAGCCCTTCGAGCTTACCCAGATGAGTTATGCCTCCGCCGTTCTGGTCGAGTGGATGAGCCCGAACTTCCAGGATTACCAGCCCCTCGAAGCGTTCCTGATGGTCTTGCTGTTCGGCGGGCTCTCGCTCGGCTGGCGACTGCCGCCGACGCGCGTCCTCATCGTGCTGTTGCTGTTGCACATGGCGCTGCGGCACGGCCGACACGGCGAGCCGCTCGGCTTTGTTGCGCCGCTATTGCTGGCACCGGCGCTCGGGCGGCAGCTCGCCGAGCGCCTCGCTTGCCGCCCGGTGCTGTTGCTCGACCGCGGCATGGCCGAACTCGCCAAGCCGCCGAATGCCCGCGGCATCGCCGTCGCCGCTGCGGTTTTGCTAGCATTGACCGCGACGATGTTGCATGGCGGCGTCGACCGTAAGACGGACAAGCTCACCCCGACGGCCGCGCTTGCAGCCGTCCAAGCTCATCAGGTCACCGGGCCGGTGTTCAACGATTACGGCTTCGGCGGCTACTTGATCTTCGCGGGCATCAAGCCGTTCATCGATGGCCGCTATTTCTACGGCGACGCTTTCATCCAGCGCTATGTCGAAGCGACCGCGGTACTCAGCAACCAGCTGCCGGTGCTGCTCGACGAATACGGAATCACCTGGACCTTGCTGCATCCGAAGACACCGGCCGTCTCGCTGCTCGATCATTTGCCCGGGTGGCGGCGGCTTTATGCTGACGACATCTCAGTGGTCCACGTGCGCGAAGACCAGATGGGGCATAATGCTCAACGAGAGCTGGATCATTGAGGAACTCGCTCGGGAATCTCGGCTCCCAATCGGATCACGACGCACGATCGCCGCGGAGATTTGACGTCCGCCTCCTGGGCATATTTATGCCTTGGCGGCTGTGGGTGTATGGCTCCGCGCTCGCCGCGCTGTATGGTATACTGTTGTTGGCCTTCTATAAGGCAGGAATTTGGCTTGTCGATCAGAGAGGAGTGCCGGTCTACACCGATTTTACGCAGTGGTGGATCGCCGCATTGCAGGCCCTGCACGCGGACCCTGCTGCACTCTATATTCCCTCAGAGTTCCAGAAAGCCCAAGAACTCCTTGGTTGGAGCGGGGCGTGCCGTCTTCTTGACCTGGCCATATCCCCCAATCTTTTTCCTTTTCTTGGTGCCACTTGCGATGCTCCCGTACGTTACCGCCTTCCTGATCTGGGATCTGGTGACGCTTCTGGGGTGCGTCGTCGTCGTCTACCTTATCGCGCGACGTTCGTCGGCAATTGTTCTGGTACTAGCCTCTCCGTTCACGGGGTGGAATTTTCTCGGCGGGCAAAACGGATTCTTAACGGCCTCGCTGATCGGCGCCTCGCTCCACTTCCTCGAGACTAGGCCCGTGCTGGCGGGTGTGTTCATCGGCTGCCTCAGCTACAAACCGCAATTCGGGATGCTGTTTCCCGTCGCACTTGCCGCTGGCAATCATTGGAAGGCGTTTAGGAGCGCTGCCGCCACGGTAGCCCTCTTGGTCGGGGTCACGATCGCGGGTTTTGGTACCGATGTGTGGTCCGCATTTCCAAGGGGACTCGGGGCGCACTCGGCAGTAATTTTATCCGCGGAGCCAGACAATGTCCCAATGCTGCTCTCGGGGCGCCTACAGACAGTTTATGGTACAATACGTACTCTACACGGCAGCGCCGCCCTCGCGTTGATCGCCCAGGCTGTAACCACAACGGGCCTTGCGGTGATCGTATGGCGCTTCTGGCGTACTCGGGCGCGCTATGCGCTTAAGGCGGCGACTTTGTCTATCGCGGCGCTTATGGCGACGCCTTGGGCTTCAGCTTGCGACATGGCCGCGATCGTTGTTCCAGTTGCGTTCCTCGCGAAGGACCAGATGGAGTGTGGATTGATGAGGGGTGAGCAGACATGCATGATTGCTTTGTTTGTCGCCAGCCTCCTCATGTTGATTTCTCTGGGAGGCGCGCCGATCGGTATCTTTGTAACGGCAACAATTTTGGTCGTCGTTTTGCGCCGGGCGATTTTGCTACCGGCGAGCCATTGCGCGGGCTCGCTATGGATTTCTGTCGGAGCGCGCCGATTATGACGGATGCTCTAGAGAACGTAGTTGTGGGGATCGGATCGTACCCAGCGCGGTCGCGTCCGCTAGGTATTTTTGCGCCTTGGCGATTACAGGCCTATGGCTATATCCTCGCTGCGGTCTTCGCCATGTTATTGGCGGGTCTGTGCAAAGCCGGGTTTTGGATTGTCGACAGCAAGGGCTTCCCGGTCTATAGTGATTTCATAACTCCGTGGATAGCCGGGGTCCAGGCGCTACACGGAAACACCGCGCCGCTCTACGACCCGCAGGAGTTCTTCAAGCTTCAAGAGGCTCTGGTAGGCCCGAAGGATGTGTACTATCCGAATTGGCCTTACCCGCCCACTTTTTTATTGGTGCTAATACCGTTCGCGATGCTTCCCTACGCGTATGCGTTTGTGCTCTGGGATGTCGTTACTCTCTGCAGCTTTACCGCCGTGGTGTATCTAATCGTTCGCCGTCTCCCGGCGATCGCGCTGGTGCTAGCATCGCCACTGACGGTCTGGACAGTATATGCCGGACAAAATAGTTTGCTGTGGGGTTCGCTGCTCGGTGCGTCGCTGCTTCTTCTCGAGCGCCGGCCGGTATTGGCGGGCGTGTTCATCGGATGCCTGACATACAAGCCGCAATTCGGGATATTGCTCCCGGTCGCACTCCTGGCAGGCAGAGAATGGCGTGCCTTTGCCAGCGCCGCCGCCACCGGTGTTTTTCTAGCGTGCGCATCTCTTGCCGCGTTCGGCATTACGGCCTGGGAAGCATTCCCCGGCCAGCTTGCAGCGCAGAACATCGAGGTCCTCGTCACTGGCGGTCACGGTCACTGGGGATATATTCAGACAGTTTATGGCTTGATCCGCGCGCTGCACAGCAGTGCGGCCGTCGCTTGGTTCGCCCAAGGCATAGCAGCGATGGGTGTCGTGATAATCGTATACCTTCTTTGGCGGTCCTCGGTGCGCTACCCGTTAAAGGCCGCAGCACTATCGGCCGCGGCGCTCATCACCACACCCTACGCCTTTGCCATGGACCTCGCCGCGATCGCGATTCCGGTGGCATTTCTCGCAAGTGACCAGATGCGGTTCGGACTGCTACGGGGCGAGCAAACAATCATCATAGCGCTGTTCATTGCGTGCTTTGTGATTCTGGCGACCTCCGGAAGTACGCCGCTCGGCCCTGTCTTGATGATTGCCCTTTTGGCAATTATTTTGCGGCGGGCTTTTTTACCCCATGAACAAACCGGCGATACCATGAGCGATATTCTCACGGCGGCGGGAGAGGAGTGAGCAAACGATCTTGATCGTGTTGTTCGTCACCGGTCTCGCGATACTGGTCGAACGTGGATTTGCTCCGATCGGACCGCTGGTGATGATCACTCTGCCGTGCCTGATCTTGCGGCGCGATTTGTCATGGTAGGAACCGCGCCTCCTTTCGTTAAAAATATAAACATTTTTTGAAACAACCTCCTCGGCCGTCGATTGAGTCGTCGACGGGAGAAAGCGCTCGCTGCAAACAGCGGACGTGGGACCTGTCGTCGACCCACTCTCCAAGGATCTGCGAATGCTCGATTTGATGAACCTTCTGCGCCGCGAGCTGATCAACCGGCTCCGCGGGGACGAGCGCGGAGTGGTCTATGTCGAATACGCTCTGCTCCTCACTTTGATAGCCCTCGTGATTGTGGGCGGTGCAGCACTTCTCGGCAACAACATCAACGGCTTGTTCACGAACATCGCGAGCTACGTCGCCACCATCACGACGCCTTAGGCGATGTTACACGCGGGGAAGGACGCAGACTTGGTTCGTCCTCCCCGAGGTCGCACCTCATCGGCTTCGCTGCTCTAGGAGCTTCGAATATGCTGTATCTGATCAACCTTCTGCGAAGCGAGTTGATCACCCGTTTCCACGGGGACGAGCGCGGCGTCGTCTACATTGAATACGCTCTGCTCATGACCCTGACCGCGCTCGTGATTGTCGGCGGGGCATCACTTCTCGGCAACAATATCAACGGCTTGTTCATGAACATCGCCAGCTACGTCGCTGGCATCACGACGCCTTAAGGTCGCATACGTTGAGAAAGGGCGTGGTATCCGCGGGCTCTTCTCGCTGGTAGCCGCCGATCATGCAGGCCTCCTAGCGGGACGCCAGACACGCCGATGCAGACGGTAATCCTGTTTCTCGGGATCGGGCTGTTCGCCGCCGCCGCTTGTGGCGATGTGCGGACGCGCCGCATCCCCAACGAGCTCGCCCTCGGGGTCGGCGCGCTCGGCCTGTTGCGCATGATCATGGCCGGCGACCCCGGCGCCGCCCTTTACACACTCGGGGCGGCTGCCGTGGTCTTTGCGGCAGCATCTCTCCTGTTTAGCCGCGGCCTGGTCGGCGGCGGCGACGTCAAATTCCTGGCTGCCGCGGCATTGCTGATCGGCTACCATCATCTGTTCGATTTCCTCTTGCTGATGAGCCTCTGCGGCGCGTTGATGTCGCTCGCCATGCTGACGGCAGACAAGCTCGGTCCCATGCTGCGGCACGGTCCGCGCCCGGCGGCGCTTGCTGTCCCCGAAAAGTCGCGGGGCGCGCCGGAGCGGTTGAGCGTGCCTTATGGGGTGGCCATCGCCGCGGCGGGTATCGTTATCCTCGCACTCCAATCTTCGCTCTACGGGTGAATTTCGATGCGCGCCAAGACGATACTAACCGTGCTGTTTCTAGTCTCGATCGGCGTTGCCGCTTTTGTGATCCTGCATGCGATGCAGCAGCGGGTCGATGCCTCGCCCGAGGCGGCACAGACGACAGAGATCCTCGTCGCGACGGTGCCGCTCGCGGCCGGCACCTTGCTGCGGGCTCCGGACGTGACCTGGCGGCCGATCCCCGGCGCGGCTGAACCGGGACAGATCATCCGACCCTCCGCCGCGGCTCGCGCGGCGAAGCCCGAGATCGACGAGGAGGCGCGCGCCGAGGTCTATGGCGCGGCATTGCGCGGTGCGGTGGTGCCGGGCGATCCGATCCTCCGCGGCCCGACTCCCGCGGGCGATCCGATCCGCCGCGGCGGGGTCGTCAAGCCCAGCGACCGCGATTTCCTGCAGGTCGTCCTGTCGCCGGGCGCGCGGGCGATCGCGATCCCCGTCACAACCGGCGGGGCGAGCACCGGCCTTCTATATCCCGGGGACCGGGTCGACGTCGTGCTGACCCAGAAGTTCACCGACGCGACCGCGCCGCTGGCCCGCCGCTCGGTCAGCGAGACGGTGGTGAAGAACCTCCGCGTGCTGGTGATCGACGCGCCGGACGCAAAGGGCCAAGCGGGAACCACCTTCGGCCGGACTGTCAGCCTCGAAGTGACGCCCGAGCAAGCCGAGAAGATCAACGTCGCCGCCGAGCTCGGCAAGTTGTCGCTGACCCTACGAAGCGTCAGCATGGGTGACGGCGCGGTGGCGCCCTCGACCCACGGACCGACCTGGGCGGGCGACGTCTCGCCGGCTTTGAGGGGCGCGATGACGGAAAAGTTGCCGCCTACCCCATCGCCGCCGACCGTCGCGATCATTCGCGGCAAAGGGGTCGAGACGCGCAAGACCGAGTAACCGTTACACCTGAACAGAGTACGGCTGACGGTTCGATGACCCTCGTCAGGTCACTTTGACACCGGCCGCCGGCTGGCATGGCGGCGCAGCCGGTCGTCACCGGCTCGGTGCGCGCTCCTGACGAAATTAACCTTATAAATCTTACGCATACGATGCTCGCTGTGGGGTACACTTTCGACTAGATTAATGACTCCGCGGCATTCGAAAACACCCGGAGGCGTCCAGCGAGAAGTATCACCTTGATTTCGCTACAGGGCGCTCGCGGTGTGTTTATAGGAAAATGAATTGTGAGGAGCATCCTCGAAGTCCCCGGACCGATCGAACGGATTACCAACCGGCAACCGGCAGGCCGACTCCCGTTGCAGGCGTTCGTCGCCGATGCCGAGACCGAACGGGTTTTGCGCGACTGCCTGAACCATTTGGCCTTCGCCGAGCCGGTGATTGCCCGCGGAGGAATTGCCAAGGCGATCCAAACTCTGGGGGTCGAGCGGTCACCCAATATCCTGATCGTCGATATCAGCGGCATCGACCTCCCGATATCGCAGGTCCAGACCCTGGCGGAGGTTTGCGAGCCCGGCGTCAATGTGATTGCGATCGGCAATCGCAACGAGATCGGCCTCTATCGCGACCTTCTGCGGGCCGGGGTCAGCGAATACATCGTCAAGCCGCTGAACACTCAGCTTCTGTCACGGGCGCTGAACGCTCGGGCCAGCTCCGGCACCGGGAGCCCAATTCACCGTAAGCTCGGATCGATGGTGGCCGTGATCGGCGCGCGGGGCGGCGTCGGAACGACGACATTGGCGGTCAACCTTGCTTGGCACCTCGCCAACCGCCAGACTCGTCGCGTCGCCCTCGTCGATCTCGATCTGCAGAACGGCGATTGCGCGCTGGCGCTGAACATCAAGCCCAGCTCCGGGCTGCGCGAAGCCGTCATCAACCCGGCGCGCATCGACAGCACCTTGCTCGAACGCGTGATGACCCCGGTTGGCGACCGCCTTTTCGTGCTGAGCTCCGAGGAGCCGCTGCGCGAGGATCTACAATTTACCGCCGAGGCGGTCGAGACATTGGTGTCGGCACTGCGCGAGCAGTTTCACTATGTGATCCTCGATGTGCCGCGCATTCCGGCACGGCCTTATCAGCGGGGGCTCGACCTCGCCGATTTCCGCATCATCGTCGGCGACCAGACCCTGCGCTCGGTGCGCGACATGACGCGGCTGCGTTCGGCGCTCGGAGAGGGTGACGGCAGCCATCGCACCTTGTTCGTCGTCAACCGCCACGGCGAAGGCGGACGCCGCGCGGTGACCTTGAGGGAGATGCGCGACGTGCTCGATCTGCGGCCGAGCGGCGTGATCCCGTTCCAACCGAATTTGTTCACGTCAGCGGCGACCAACGGACGCCTTGCCGCCGCCCGGCGCGGCAAGTTCGCCGATGCGCTCGGCACGCTCGCGCTCGAGCTTTCCGGCCGACCGCCCGGGCGCCACCGGTGGTGGAGGGCCGCAAAATGAGATCGGCCGGCTTCGGCCGTCGCGTCGTCCAGCAAAGCGGCCGGGAGCTCGTCCTCGTTCCCGGCAGGCCCGCAGCCGCACCGGCAGATCTTAGCGGCCGCAGCGAGCTCAAGGAACAGATCCGAACCGCGCTGATGGCGCGGATCGATCCGTCTGTCGCCGGACGCATCGCGCGCGCGACCCTGCGGGCCGAGGTAGCGAAGCTCGTCAGCGAGATCGCCACCGAGCAGCGGGTCCAGCTCAACGAGATCGAGGAGAGCGCGCTCGCCACCGAGCTGACCGACGACATGACGGGCCTCGGGCCGCTCGAACCGTTCCTCGACGATGACGAGGTCACCGACATTCTGGCGAACGGACCGTTCAGCGTCTATGTCGAGCGCCGCGGCAGGCTCGAAAAAACCACCGCCCGATTTCGCGACGCCCAGCATCTCGTCAACGTCGCGCAACGCATCGCCGGCGCGGTCGGCCGCCGCATCGACGAGGCGAGCCCAATGGTCGATGCCCGGCTCGCCGACGGCAGCCGCGTCAATATCGTGCTGCCGCCGATCGTGCTCAACGGCGGCACCATCTCGATCCGCAAATTTCCCAAGCGCAGCCTGACGCTCGACACGATGGTGCGGCAAGAGAACATGTCGCACGAGATCGCCCGCGTGCTGCAGATCGTTGCGCGCTCCCGCATCAACATCCTGATCTCGGGCGGCACCGGTTCCGGCAAGACGACATTGCTGAACGCGATCTCGCAATACATCGATCGCGACGAACGGGTGGTGACGATCGAGGACGCCGTCGAGCTGCGCCTCCAGCAACCACATATAGTGCAAATGGAGACACGGCCGCCCAACATCGAGGGGGCCGGCCACATCCCGCAGCGCGAGCTCGTGCGCAACGCTCTGCGCATGCGGCCCGACCGCATCATCGTCGGCGAGGTGCGCGGCCCCGAGGCCTTCGACATGCTGCAGGCGATGAACACCGGGCATGACGGCTCGATGTCGACGATCCACGCCAATTCGCCGCGCGACGCGCTCTATCGCCTCGAAAATATGGTGATGATGGCGAACCTCAGCATACCGTTGCGGGCGATCCGCATGCAGGTTGCGAGCGCGCTCAACCTTCTCGTGCATGTCGAGCGCATGCGCGACGGCCTTCGCCGCATCCAGAGCGTCGCCGAGATCGCCGGGGTCGAAGGCGACACCATCACGATGCGCGAGCTGTTCACCTTCCAGCACCATGGCGAGCGGCGTGACGGCAGGATCGAGGGCGAGTTCGAGTGCCTGCGATTGCGGCCCGACTTCATCAGCCGAGCAGCGCGTTTCGGTTTGGACCGAGAGCTGCTCGACGCGATCGGCATCGTCGCCGCCCGGGTTTGACGATGGCCGATCACGCCGCCCGCACCAGCCTCAGGACGTCACCGCCGAGCGGCTCTTCGTCGCGCCGGCGAAAGAGGCTGTCAGGAAATCGTGCGCAAATTCGTCGTTCCCGCGAAAGCGGGGACCCAGGAGCAAACGACCGAAATCCCTGGGTCCCCGCTTTCGCGGGGATGACGGGCATGAGAATGAACGCGCCGAATTTCGGAATTCGATTACATCCTCGAAAGTGGGGGGTCACGGGCCATCGGCAGCCATTAGACGATCTCCTCGAACAGATCGCGCCAGGTTGGATTGGCTTCCTCGATCAGCTGGATTTTCCAAGATCTTCGCCACTTCTTGATGCGCTTTTCGCGAAGGATGGCCTCAGCCATTGCGTCGTAAAATTCGACGAAGACGAGCTTGTGGACGCCATTTCGGCTGGTGAAACCGTCGATGATATCGGCCCTGTGCTCGAAAACTCGGCGACCGACGTCACTGGTCACACCGACATAGAGGGTGCCGTTTCGCCGGCTTGCGAGGATGTAGACGCAGAGCTGCATGCTGACCGCATTATGGCGGTGTTCGGGGCTCTTTCATTCTCATACCCGTCATTCCCGCGAAAGCGGGAACCCAGGGCTTCCAATCACGTGTTTCTGGGTCCCCGCTTTCGCCGGGACGACGAATGCGGCTGTCGGCCGGATTTCGCGAACTCTCCCGCGTCATTCCTGCAAACGCGGGAATCCCGCCGTTACGCCGGAGAATGAAGTGCAGAACCAGCTCCTGATCGCGATTCTCGGCTCGGTCGCATTGCTCGGCGTGGTATTGTTCGCCTTGTTGCGCGCCGACCGCCGCAGGGAGAGCCGCCAGCAGCGCTTGCAGGCGGTCACCGCAACCGCACCCGCCATCGAGGGGCCGGCTCTACCGCTGCGCCGACCGTTGCGGCAGCGCAGCGCCGGTGGATTTTTGACAGGACAGCGGGTGCGTCTCGAAGCCGCCCTTGCGGCGACCGGCAACAGCATCGGGGTGCCGTACCTGATCCTCGCCGGGGCCGCCGCGGCGGTCGTCGTGATTGGGCTCGCCACCCGGGCGATGGGCATCAACCCCGCGTTCGCGCTCGTCCTTGGCGCCGCCGCGGCAGCAGGGTCGCCCGCCCTGCTGCTGCGCCTGGCGCAGAGCCGCTATCAGCACCAATTTCTCGATGTCTTCCCCGATGCCCTCGACCTGTTGGGACGCGCGGTTACGGCTGGGCTTCCGGTGGTCGACGCAATGGAGGTGGCGGCGCGCGAGGTCCGTCCTCCGGTGGGCATCGAATTGCAGCGCACACTCGACGAGATACGCATCGGGGTCGAGCAGGCCGTCGCCCTCGAGCACACGGCGGAGCGCGTCCGTGTGCCCGATTTCCGCTTTTACATCGTCGCCCTTGCATTACAGCGGCGCACCGGCGGCAGCCTCGCCGAGATCCTGGGAAACCTCAGCAACATAATACGCCGGCGGAGGGAGATCCGCCTCAAGACGCGGGCACTGACCTCCGAGTCGCGCACCTCGGCCACGGTGCTCGCGATCATCCCCTTTGTCTTTATGGCCGGTCTCTCGCTGATCAGCCCGGCCATGTACGCGACCCTCCTCCACGATCCACGCGGCCGCTTCATGCTGGCTCTCGCTCTGACCAGTATCGTCGCCGGCATCGCCGTGATGTTCTGGATGATCCGCAGAAGCCTGCGTTAGTGCTCAGATGCACCAAGATTCGTCAGTGCGCCGCGCACTCTCCTCGCCTTCCCGTGGGCCTTCAGCCCACGGACTTGATCCGTGGGGAAGCCCGGGATCTACGTCCGCCATGGGCGCCGGCCTTGGCCGGTGTGACAGGATTTTTGATGTCTCCATTTATATCGGTCAACTGACAAATCCCCCAATTGGGTCTGAGCACTAGCCATGTCCGAGTACATCCAAAAGCTGCTGGAGACCGTCGGGCATTATTTTACATTCAAGGTCGGCGGGTACCATTTCGGCTTGATCGAGGAATGCTTTCGAGAACACCGATTTATCAATCTTTGCACGGTGGGTGGGCTAAGCTGGGGTCCGGCCGAAACCTGTATCCTCGCTCTCGCGCTCGCTACGGCTGTCATATCAACCTCGAATTTATGGCGCATCTCGCAGCGTGAAAATCGCCAGGACCGCCTCGCCGCGCTGCACGCCACCCGATTTGCGCGCTCCGAGGCAACCCCGGCGCGATCGCAGCCTTGGTACCATCGGCTCGGCGCATTGCTCGCAGCGAGCCCCGTCGTCGGCATTTCCGAGCAGCATCGGTTGCTGGAGGTTCTCGCTTCAGCCGGGATCAAAGGCCACAGCGAACTCGCCACGTTCATTCTGAGCAAGGCCTGCGGGGCGATCTCGATCGCCGCCTTCGTGTGGCTGTTCCTCGTATGGCAGGGGATGTTTGCGGGCGTGGCCGTCCTGCGGCTGGCGGCCTTGATCGCCGGGTTGCTGCTCGGCTGGCGGCTGCCGGATCTCGTCCTCCGGTATCTCGCCGCGCGGCGGCGATTGCGCGTCGAGCAGGGGATGCCCGACGCGCTCGATCTCCTCGTCATTTCCGCCGAGGCCGGGCTCAGCCTCGATCAGGCGATCGAGGAGGTCAGTCGTGACTTGCAGTCCTCGAACCCCGTTGTTGCCGAGGAGTTCGCCATGACCGCCAGCGAAATGCGCGTGCTCAGCAACCGCGCCGAGGCACTGCAAAACCTGGTGGAGCGGACCAAGCTCGAAAGTTTGCGAAGCGTCACGGCGTCGCTCAGCCAGGCCATCCGCTTCGGCACACCGCTCGCCGAATCATTGCGAATGCTGGCGGCGCAAATGCGCAGCGAGCGCCTGGCAAAGATCGAGGAACGCGCCGCTCGTCTGCCGGTGTTGCTGACGATCCCGCTCTTGGTCTTCATCATGCCGGGTCTGTTGATCGTGATCGGCACCGGGCCAATGCTGCGCATCTTCGACTTTCTGCAAGGCTTCCACTTTGGGGGAGCGCCGTGATCGCGCCGCCGCTATCGAGTGGAGACGTGAAGCGCCGAAGGCGAGCGCACGAAATCATCAGCGATTGTCGCGGAGGCGCCCTGGCAATAGAGTTCGCGATATTATTTCCGGTGATGTTGCTATTAACAATCGGAGCCGTTGATCTTGGGATGGTTATCATTGAGAAAATGCAGTTGCAGTTTGCCACAGAAGCTGCAGCGAAATGTTTCAACACCCCAAGATGTAACGACGGCGACCCTCTGACGACCGAGGCTTACGCGGCAACACTCGTGCCAGCTCTTCAGGGGATTTCGTCCTCAAATTTTAAGGCGTCGATCTCGCCTTGCTGCGCGCCGAACATGTCAGTTACCGCGGATTACTCTTATAACCCGATCATTCTCCTCTCCAGTATCTCTATCCGCGCCTGTACGTGTGTGCCCTGAAGTGTGCCAATGGAAATGGGATAACGTTCACCGCCACCTATAGCATCAACTTCGTCACACCGATCACGCTGACGCGGTATGTCTGCGTGCCGCTGATTTAAGACTGCAACTAAAATAAATCGCATTTTTCCCATTCCCGGAAGGAGAACGTTATCCAATTCGAAATCAGAGGCTTTGATCCTGATAGCCCGTCGCTCCCGCGCAAGCGGGAACCCAGTCGCTTGCCCCCCTGTTCATGCCAGGGGCAGGCTCTCGGGGCCCCCGCATTCGCGAGGATGACGAATTGGTCGGTCCGCGGCATACCCTTGGAGCCTGACCCAAAAAGTTTGCGCAGCCCAATCGTCGCCAGCAAAGGATCGCTTTCGAACCCGCAACGGCCGCTCAGCCTTGGCGGCGGGAACCGCTCCTGGATATCCCAAAGCGGACCTTCGCGGCAGCCCCGGAGATCGACCGAGTATGGGTGGATTCCGGACATTTGCGCGCGAACGTCTCGCTGGAGCCGGGCACCGGGGTGAGAAACTTTGACCCTTGCAAATATGCCGGCCGCCGTTGCAAAAATTCCGAAAAACCGGCTTACAGAGAATGGGCGAAGCCAATCCAGCTCTCGCGTGCAGAGCACGGACGACCGCATGGACGATCTGAAAGCGCTCGCTGCTCGCCGCTGGTTTGGCTACGGCCGATGGGATGCGCCGTACTGGTTCATCGGCATGGAACCAGGCGGCACCGACGATCATGCGTCGTATGAAGTCTGGATGCAGCTTGGCGGAACAGAATTAATCGACTGCCGCGCACACCATCTCGGCACAAACTTCGCGAAGTGGCATGGCGGACATCGGCCTCCAACCCAACCAACATGGAGACGGCTCATTCAACTACTGCTGGGCTACGAAGGGAAACGAGCAGGTTCCGATGCCGTAAGCATCTACCAACGAGACAGCTGGGGCGCTCAAAAAGGGGACACCGCATTGCTCGAGGTGTCCGCGCTTCACGCAAAGAACCTCGTGACATCGGTGAACCGCAATGAATATCTCGATGAGAGAACAGCGATTCTGAAAAAGCGACTGGAAACCAACCGCCCGAAATTCGTCGTCTTCTACGGGCTAGGGTACAAGAACATCTACGAGAAGATTACCAATGCACGGTTCGGCGCGAACGGTTACGCTTGGTGCGGCTCGACGTTGTGCGCGTTGCTACCCGGGCCCACGGCACGAAACATCCCCACTAAGATGAAATCTCCCGAGTGGTGGGTTATGAAAGGATGCGACATGCGCGCCGCAGTCGAAGAAGGAAGTCGTTCGAGGCCTCTACAAAGCCCGGCGATCCGGCCGCCGGGCTCGGATGTCGAACAAGCACCGCAGCTCGGCGGGCGAGCTATGGGAGGACGTGGAAGCCGTGCGCGATCGCGCATGGATGACGCGATTGATCCCCTTCCATCCGACGTGATCCAGCTTCTGAGTCAGGAGAATCCGAAGAGAGCCGGGAGCAAGAGCTACCTTCGGTTTAACTGCTACCGCGATGGGATGACCGTCGCTCAATATATAGATGCGGTGCGTATCGCGCTTGGGAACGTTGAGGCGGAAAAATGCCTCCGCGACCTGCAATGGGACAGCGATCCCAAACGCAATTTCATCAGAATTAAGCGGAATGGTAGGCCTATTGCGATTCGTAGAACTGCTTCAATGAGCTACGATCGGCGGCGATACTGTCCCTAAGACTGCAACAAAAAGTAAATTGCATTATTGTCGATTCCGAAAGAAGAGCATCATCCAATTCAAAAATCAGATGCTTTCATGCTCACGGCCCGTCGTTCCCGCAAAAGCGGGAACCCAGGAATTTCAGTTGCTTGCCCCTGGGTCCCCGCGTTCGCGAGGACGACGAATTGGCCGGTGCGCGACGTTCCTCAGTAACCAAAGTAGCGGCCCCGTCTCGGAAACTATTACGTTTTGAGAGATACAGAGAATTATTCTAATAATTTTCGCGTTTTATATTATTTCGGACGCCGATGCATTTCGAACCCCCTTGCGGGTACTGCCTCAGTGTGAAATTATTGGTTAAGCTCGGTTGAGTCGGGCGCGGGCAGGTTTGCAATGCTACAGCCGGCTTTTGTTCATTTCCCGCATCCCGGGTCGGAACACAATCCTGGCCGAGTGGCGCGTCAGGCTTGGAACACGAATCCCAAACACCGCAGGAAATTTCTACGCAACCCCGGTCGATATGTAGCCTCTGACGGTTCACCGACCAACGCACTTCTGGCCTTTTGGGCCGAATGGGAAGCCCCTTCATACGTCATTCAGAGGTGGCCGGCGAAAGACGATCTTCCGCGATATCTGCAAGAGCCGAGGTGGGAGCGCCCAAAAATTCAAGGCAGCTTTCGACAGAACACTGATCCTTGGGTGTTCGGCGATTGCTTCCGTTACAGTAATTGTCATCAGCTTAACCAAAGCGGGTTGCAAAACCTCGCTCCGGGTTCCGTGATCTTGTTTGGGTCAACGCTGGGGCTCGCTTCTGACACCGGCCCGAGATTTGTGCTTGATACTCTGTTTGTTGTGGGCGAACAGCGAGAAAGATTTACTCCCACGAATCCACCCAAAACCGATGAGGTGTTTCGAGTTTCCACCATCGAACCACTGGCTACAGGCGGTGATCCGGGTGCGTGTGGGGCTTCGGGCATCTGCGGCGATGCGAATGCGTGGTTCACGCTGTACAGCGGCGCAACCTACGAAGCTCCGATCAACGGGATGTACTCGTTCGTCCCGTGCAGAAGGGTCGACCGCGAAAATTTTCGCTTTGCTCGGCCCGCCTTGTCATTACCTGCGGAGATCGTCAATCCGTGGAGTTGGCAATCGCCGAAGGGAGCAGGAAGACCACTGCCTGTCGATGAAATCAGGGGTTTGTGGGCGATCGTACGGGACCAAGTTCTCGCCGCCAGCTGCCTTCCAGGAGTGCACTTCTCAACCCCGCCCCAGGACCACACAGGCTCGCACCCAGCATTTGTGTGAATTGCCGCTTTCGGGTAGGGTTTCGGATGCCGGCCCGGCGTGAGCGATCGACCCGGGGTAAGGGGCCGGCGTCCGAAAGCCTCCGAAGAACGAACCCGCGGGAAGGCGGTGCTTGGCCGTCTATGGGGATTTGGCGCTGGAGAGGCTGGAGTCAGGGATGGGTTTTGGGAAGATCGGCGAGAGCTGCGCGCCGCTGATGACAGCGGAGTGGCCACTGGGGCGGTGCTCGATGGCCTGATTGAAGAGTGCTCCGTGATGTCGTGTCAGCGTTCGGAGGTAGCAGGGTAAATGGTCGCGACGCCGGGAACGGAATGTTCTGGCGAAGTGATGCTGCCAGGAGACAAGAAGGAAGGTCATCGGATCACGTCCTGATCCCGGCGCCGGAGGGCGGGCCGCGCGGTGCGCCGCCGCGGCCAAAGACCTCAACAATAATCATGCGGCCGCCGCAGCACGGGCACGGCGGACGATGATCGCTCGCGACACCCGGATCGGCGGTGTCCTGCGCCGCCGTTGGCTCGGCGGTCGGCATAGGGTCGGCGATCAACTCTTTGGAACGGGCAATGTTGGCCTTGCAGCCGGCGCTGGCGAGCAGCCCGTAGTGACGGATGCGGTGAAACCCCTTGGGTAGAACGTGGAGCAGGAAGCGCCTGATGAACTCGTCGGCGGCGAGGGTCATGGTGCGATATCGCGCCTGCCCGTCGCGGCGGTAATCCTTGTAGCGGAAGGTCACGCCGCGCTCGTCGAGCGTGATGAGCCGACTGTTTGCGATGGCGACGCGGTGCGTGTAGCGGGCGAGATAGGCGAGCACCGCTTCGGGCCCGGCGAAGGGCGGCTTGGCATAGACGAACCAGTTCTTCTTCGTGAGCGGTGCAAGATGCCCGGCGAAGGCCTGGCGACGACCGAGACGCTCGATCTCGCCGAAGAACCTCAGCCGGCCCGCCGCGTGGGCGTCGGCGAGCGCGGTCAGGAAGAGCCGCCGGAACAGGCGGGACAGCACCCGCACCGGCAGCAGAAAGCCGGGCTTGCAGCGCACCCAGCGCGTGCCGTCGAGCGATATCCCGCCGCCCGGTACGATCATATGGACGTGCGGGTGGTGGGTTATCGCCGAGCCCCAGCTGTGGAGCACGGCGGTGGCGCCGATGCGCGCGCCGAGGTGCTTGGGATCGGCAGCGATCGTCAGCAGCGTCTCGGCGGCGGTGCGGAACAGCAGGTCGTAGACGACCGCCTTGTTCTGGTAGGCGATCGGGGCGAAGTCGGCCGGCAGCGTGAAGACGAGGTGGAAATAGCCGACCGGCAGCAGATCGGACTCGCGGGCCGCGAGCCAATCCTGCGCCGCCGCGCCCTGACACTTGGGGCAATGGCGATTGCGGCACGAGTTGTAGGCGATGCGGCTGTGGCCGCAATCCTCGCAGCGCTCGACATGCCCGCCGAGCGCGGCCGAGCGGCACTGCTCGATCGCCGACATGACCTGGAGCTGCCCCAGGCTCACATGTCCGGCATTGGCTCGGCGCCAGTCGGCCCCATGGCGATGAAAGACGTCGGCGACCTCCAGCCTCGGGCGGCGCACGGCCGCCCGGCTACGCCCCGGGTCGCGGCCCTTCCTCGATCGATGATGCGAGCCGGTCGAGCGGGCTGGTGACGGCCCGGATCGTCGTACTGGCAACGCGGGTGTAAAGCGCCGTGGTGTCGAGCTTGGCGTGGCCGAGGAGCGTCTGGATCACGCGAATGTCGACGCCTTGCTCGAGCAGGTGGGTGGCAAAGCTGTGCCGCAGCGTATGCGGCGAGACGCGCTTGTTGATCCCCGCGGCCTGGGCGGCGGCGCGGACGACGCGGCCGAGCTGGCGGGCCGACAGCGGCTCGACCGGGTTGCGGCCGGGAAACAACCAGCCTCCCGGCAGCAGCAGGCTGCGCCGCCGCCCTTCGCGCCACCAGGCGCGCAGCAGTTCGAGCAGCTGCGGCGACAGCATCGCGTGGCGGTCCTTGCCTCCCTTGCCGCGCTCGACGCGCAGCAGCATGCGCTCGGAATCGATATCGCCGACCTTGAGTGCAACGACTTCCGAGACGCGCAGCCCGGCGCCGTAGGCGGTGGCGAACGCCGCCTTGTACTTCGGCGCCGATGCCGCCTGCAGCAGCAGCGTCACCTCCGCGACGCTGAGCACCGTCGGTATCCGCCGTGGGTACGGCACGACGGTGAGCCGGCGCGCCAGATCCGGCCGGTCGAGCGTCACCGTGAAGAAGAAGCGCAGAGCCGAGACCGCGCCGTTGATGCTCGGCGGTTGCAGACCGCTCTGCGTCTGGTGCAGCTGGAAGAGGCGCAGCTCTTCCGCCGTCGCCGTGTCGGGTGACCGGCCGATGAAGGCCGCGAAGGCGCGCACGTGGCGGACATAATCGCGCCGCGTATCCTCCTTGAAGCCGCGCACGCTCATGTCTTCGATCATGCGCGCCCGCAGCGGGCTGATGGGCTGAGGTGACGTATCGGAGGTCATCGGGGCTCTCCCGAGCTGAAGGTTGCTGGACCTTCAATGCTCGGGATCGGACGCCCCGACCGTCACGCGCTACCGCGCGTCACCTCGCCAAAAACGCACCGACCGCGACGTGCTCCCCTCCCGCGCGAGCGGGTTCGTTCTTCGGCGCATCCTCGGCGTTGCCGCGCGCTCCGGCGGAGGCCCATTCATAATCTGATTTGCCGACCTTAGCCCTCGCTCGCCCGCCATTCTTGGGTCAGGCCCCCTTCGAGACGCCGCTGCGGCGGCTCCTCAGGACAACCGGGCCGTCTCGAAGGGTGCTCACGGGGAAAGGCTGCATTTTTCTGCACCCTACTGATCCGATTACGTCATCCCGGCCTCTCATTCTCGTAGCCGATAATTGCCCTCTGCTCTACAACCTCTGGTCCGGCGTGGCCGGACGTGTTCCGGCCACCAACGTCCTGGAACAACGCGTATAAGAATGAGGACGTCATATTCCGGAACGAAGGAGAGCGATAATAGCTAAATTTTTCTTGAAACATTCTGACTTGGAAACGCTTGATTACGTATGGACGTGACGACGTAAATGCCTGCGCTCGATCGCGATAAGCTCGCCAAAATGCTGGGCATGCTCGGATCGTGCCACGATGGGGAGGTGGCCGCAGCCGGTCGTTCGGCGCATAGCCTCGTCAGGGACTCGGGTGTTACCTGGACCGAAGTGCTGTCGGCGGCGGATCGGGCGGTCTCGATCGATCGCGACAAGCTCGCTGAAGCGGAAGCAGAGAACCGGCGCCTGGTCGTCGAGATCGCGCAAATGCGGCTCGATATCGATGACCTGATCGTCAGGCATCAACGGGATATCCGCGAGTTGCGGCGGGCTGAGCGCCGCGAGAAGACCCGCAAACTGCAGCGGAGGAAGCAGTTCGCCTGGATAAGGAACGTGATCGGCTGGGCCGCGGTGGGTCTCGCCATGTGTTTCCTGGGCGCGATGCTTTGGAGCGCGCAATGGACGCAGGAAACCGAGGTCTTTCGCAGCATAGTCGGGGGAAATGGTAGCCGCCCGCCGCCACCAGCATCTGCTGCCGTGCACGCTGGAAAAGTACTAACCCCCGAGCGATGACCGCCGGGTCCAGCGGGCGGGCGCGGCGGAAAATGGCGATGCCCTCGCGCATCGCCAGATTCGAACCCGCCTGGCTGCGCCGGCACGCTCGCCAACTGTGAGGTCATCCGCAAAATTGCCTGATTAGCATAATATATCGAGGCTGATCGCGGTGCGTAGTTGGCGCTGGGAACGCGGGGAGGCGCATATGGTTGGTGAGACGGCGGCGATGGCGCGGGCTGGGCGCGGGAGGCAGCGCATATCCTGGCATTCGGGTCTTACAATCTTAAGAGGAGTTCCCGCTGCAGACCCGCTGCAGGTGCAGCGGGGCCTTCACACAGCGGACAACTACAAGTGGCAGGAGGCCAGGCTGGTGTCAGACACGCGATCGCGCAGGAGCCGAAAGAACTGGTGGTGCTAACCAGACGGATGACTCCGGTGGCCATTCTCGTGGTCAACCCACGGAAAGCCCGGGTCCATAGGCACGGCAATTCTACCCGCCCGCCTGGAGCCGCTTTAGCGTGTGTGAAAGAATTGGCGAACGGCTGGATCAGCACTGTGCGTCTTCGAGACAGCCGCTCATTCCCGCGGAATGCGGAAGCCCCCGGAATTTCAGTCGCTTGCCGCCGGGTCCCCGCTTTCGCGGGGACGACGACGCGGCCGGTCCGCTCCGACGGGGTGACGAGTAAGTAGATGAGAAATTCGGCGTCCCCGGCCCCGATGCCGCCGCGCATCGCCAAATTCGATCTCGCCAGGCTGCAGCAATCACGCGGCTACGACGCTGTGATGCGGCTGCCGATGGCGGCCTGGGCGTGCTTCGTAGCCTTGTTCTCGGTGATCCACCTGCAGCTTTACATGGCCAAGGCCGATCCCGCGTTGCCCGATACTGTTTACGCGATCAACATCACGATGCGGGTGTCGGGGATCGCCTTTCTCATTCTGATCGCGACCTCGGTTTTGCTGCGCGGGCGGCCGACGGGCAAGGCGCGCGGCATCGAGCCGCGGGTCTCGGCCTTGATCGGCACGTTTCTGATTACCGCCGTCGTCCTTTTCCCGCGCCGCGAATTGTCTCCCGTCGCCGGGATCGTCTCGACCCTGTTGATCCTCACCGGCAATGCGCTCTCGCTCCATGTGCTGATGCAGCTCGGCCGCTCGTTCAGCGTCATGGCCGAGGCGCGGCGTCTCGTGACCACGGGCGCGTACCGGATCGTCCGCCACCCGCTCTACGTCGCCGAGGAATTGGCGGTCATCGGGATGGTCATGCAATTCCTGTCCCTCTGGACGGCGCTGCTGCTCGCCGTGCAGCTTGCGTTTCAGCTGCGCCGGATGCGCAACGAAGAGGCCATCCTCGGCGAGACTTTTCCCGAATATGACGCCTACAAATCAAGAACAGCGCGGCTGATCCCGGGAATTTACTGAGACTTCACCAGGCCCGGCGAGATCCGGTCGCAGGGTTTCCCGTCGCGCGGCGCTCAGAGCAGGGAAAGGTTGCCGGCTACCAGAACGCCGGAATAGGCAACGGCGAAGGTCATCGGCCACCATCGCCGCGTCAACGGGGCGGCTATGCAGATCCACCCGGCCGCGGCGGCCTTCGGCAGCCACCACAGCTCGCCCAACTGGGCCTGGTGGGATGCCATGACCGGGTTGGCTTCCCAAACACCCGGAAGCGCCAGAGCATAGTTCGTCGTGACGATGTCGCCGACTTGCAGGACCAGAAACAGGACCACCAGCAGCCAATAGGAATACGGCAGCGGCGGCCGAAGTTTTCGCGATCCTCTTATGCGGCCCATGGCGCCGAGGCCCGTGGGATCTGCCCATTGAACTGGCGCGTATCCCGTGTATCGACCGGATTACCGCGCCTCGAGTTTGACCGTTCAATCGAAACAAACGGTAAATAACGGGAAGAGTTCATTATTACTGAAAGCCGCTGCTGCGGTCCTGCCCCGAATCGGGCGACAACCCGCCGCTCGCTCTCGGTTGAGAGATTAAAAAACCGGAAGCGTCAAGATCCCGTCAGCCGCGCCAATGCCGCTCATCTCTTAAGAAAGCGCGAAAGACAGCCTTGGTTATCGTAATTAATAAATATAAATGAAATTTACTACGAATTTAGAACTAATTAACTAACAATAAAATGGAAGATTTTTTATTTCAAGGCAAAATCGCAACCGAATAATCACTTGTCAACGACTTCCGGTGGCGCACCCAGGCCGCTAGCCGGAAAGGATTAACGATTATGCATGACGACGAATATCAGGTTGCGGTGACCGCTTTCATCCGCGCCAACGGCATCACTCGCTGCCCGACAGCCTGCGCGCTGCCGACCCAGGTACCGTCCCCGCCGCCGACCGCGCTGCGCTCGAAGACTACGCGGCAGCCCGCGACCACAATCGCCAGAAACGGCTCGCCGCAAGGGAGCGAGTGCTGCGCGCTCGGCGGCTGTCCGGTGAATAGACTTTCTCATGTCGTCGATCCGAGCACATTCCATGAGTGACCTGCCGCCCGCCAATACCAGGCGTTGGGTGGTCCGCCGCAAGGCCGCGGTCGTCGCGGCAGTGCAGAGCGGCAGGATAACCCTCGAGGAAGCCTGCCGCCGCTACCAGCTTACCGAGGAGGAGTTCCTCACCTGGCAGCGCGACTACCAGAGGCACGGTCTCGCCGGTCTGCGCGCCACTCGCGTTCAACAATATCGCACCCCGCCCACGCCGCGACCCCGCAGACCGCGCCGCTGATTTCGAATCAGCACCCCCGAGTGCGCTGGCTTTCCTATGGGTTTCCTCATAGCTTTATGGTTTAGGGGAGGGAAGCGGCGGCTCGGCGGGCGGTATGGATATTTCGGTCGTCATTCCGGTCTACAACGAGGTGGAGGCGTTGCCCTCTCTCTACCGCGAGTTGGCTGACACCCTCGACCGGATGCCGCAATCGGCAGAGATCGTCTTTGCCGACGACGGGTCGAAGGACGGCTCGGCCGCAACCCTCGACACCCTTGCCGGGAGCGATCCTCGGGTCCGGGTGCTGCATCTCTCGCGCAATTACGGCCAGACCGCCGCCCTGATGGCGGCGATGGGCCACAGCACCGGCGACGTCATCATCCCGATGGACGGCGACGGCCAGAACGATCCGGCCGACATTCCGCGGCTGCTCGCCAAGCTCGCCGAGGGCTACGACGTCGTCTCCGGCTGGCGCACCTCACGGCAGGACGGCGCGTTCAGCCGGCGGCTGCCCTCGGTCATCGCCAACCGGCTGATCTCGGCACTCCTCCATGTGCCGCTCCACGATTACGGCTGCACCCTCAAGGCCTATCGGCGCGAAGTTGTCGAGGATATCCGCCTCTACGGCGAGATGCACCGCTTCATCCCGATTTATGCCGCCTGGGAAGGGGCGCGCGTCACCGAGCTCGCCGTCACCCACCATGCCCGCCGCTTCGGCCGCTCGAATTACGGCATCGGCCGCATCCTCCGTGTCCTGCTCGACCTGTTGATCGTCTATTTCATCGACCGCGCCTTCGACCGGCCGATCCAGTTCTTCGGCAAGCTCGGTCTCGGGTTCCTCGTGCTCGCGGCGGCGATCTTCGGGTATGCGGTGGTCCTCAAATACGCCGAGAACGTGTCGTTGATCCAAACGCCTCTGCCCTTGCTCGCCGCGACGATCGGTCTTTCGGGCATCCTCTTCTTGCTGCTCGGCATCATCGCCGAAGTGCAGGCGCGCATCTATTACGAGGCGCGCGGCCGGCCTCCTTATAAGATCAGGCGGGTGGTAGCACAGTCGGCTCAGCCGCAGCGTCGAGCTGCAGCGCGACGCTGGTAGCCGCTGATCGTCCGGATTACAGGGGCTAGGATGTGCGGCATAGCGGGGTTTACCGCACCCGGCCCCGAGGCGAAAGCGGTGCTCGGCGCGATGAACCGGGCATTGGCGCATCGTGGGCCGGACGGTAGCGGCAGCTTTGTCGATCGTGCCGTGGCATTCGGTCACACGCGCTTGGCGATCATCGATTTGGCGGGCGGCGCCCAGCCTCGGGTCGACGAGGCCAGCGGCGACGCGCTCGTCTTCAACGGCGAGATCTACGGCTACCAGGCACTCGCCGACGAGCTGCGCGGTGCCGGAATCCCGTTGCGCGACCGCTCGGATACGGAGGTCCTGTTTCAGCTGACCCGCCGCGACGGCGTGCGCCAAGCCGTCGAGCGCATCGACGGCATGTTCGCCTTCGCCTTTCGAGACGGCGCCACCGGCGCGCTGTATCTCGTGCGCGACCGCTTCGGCGAGAAGCCGCTCTATTGGGGTCAGGCCCAGGGCCAGCTCGTCTTTGCCTCCGAGGTCGCGGCACTCCTCTGCCACCCGCTCTTTTGGGACACTGGACCCGACCGTCAGGCTGCCTATGCCTCTCTGCTCTTCGAATATCTGCCGGGAACCGCGTCGGGCTGGAGCGGAATCGAGAAGCTCGAGCCCGGCACGATCCTCACCCTGAAGAACGGTCGGATCAGCCGCGAGCGGTACTGGCAGCCGCATCTCGGCCACTCGCGTCCCGTTCGCCGTGAAGAGGAGGCGATCGAGCAGCTCGACGATCTACTGCGCAGCTCGGTGCAGCGCTCGGTCGTGGCCGATGTCCCGGTCGGGGTATTTTTGTCGGGCGGTGTCGATTTCGAGCCTCGTCACCGCGTTTGCCGCCGAAGCTGCACCCGATCTGACCGCGTTTACCGTCCGCATCGGCGGCCAAGGGCTCGACGACAGCTTTGACGAGACGCCCCACGCGATCGCGGTCGCCCACCACATCGGGGTGGATCACGAGGTCGTCGAACTCGGCGAAGCCGACCTCGTCGACGCGTTCGACGCCGTCAGTGCGCGGCTGAGCGAGCCGCTCGCCGATTCCTCGCTCTTGCCCACCTATCTCGTCTGCCGCGCGGCGCGCCGGCTGATGACCGTGGCCCTCGGCGGCGACGGGGCCGACGAGCTCTTCGCCGGCTACCCGAATTTTGCGGTGCAGCGCTTTGCCCCGGCAATGCGCCTGGTTCCCGCTGCACTCGGCCCTCTGCTCCGCCGCGCGGTCGAGGCCTTTCCGAATGCGGAGGGCTACATGAACCGGCGTTTTCTGCTGGCCCAGTTGTCACACGGGTTCGGTGCGGCCGTGGCACGGCAGTCGTTCTTGTGGATGGCGCCGTTGGCACCCGACCGGCTCGCGGCGCTGTGGCGGCATCAGGCATTACTTGAGGAGGCGCCCGCCGCGGCCTTTGCCCCGATCGACCGTCATGCGGCCGAGGCGGAGGGCTTGGCACCGGTCGATCTCCTCCTCTATCTGTTTCTGGTCACCTATCTTCCGGAAGATATCCTGACCAAGACCGACCGTGCGTCGATGTTCAACAGCCTCGAAGTACGCGCTCCGTTTCTCGATCGCCGCTTCGCCGAATATGCCTTGAGCCTGCCGACGAGACTCAAGCTGCACGGGCGCACCAAGAAGTACATTCTGAAGCATCTGGCCTGCCGCTATTTGCCGCCGGCCATCGTCGCGCGCAAGAAGCACGGCTTCGGAGTGCCGATCGGGGCCTTGATCCGGACTCTCTTTCGCGAGCGCTGCCGCGACGTCCTGCTGTCGCGCGCCAACCCGGTGGCCGACTGGTTCGATCGCGCCCAGATCGAGGCGCTGATCGACGAAAACGAGAGCGGCCGACACGACCACGGCAAGAAATTGTGGGCTCTTTATATCCTGTTCCGTGTCGCCGGGCGTCGGGCTATATCGTCCGGCGCCGTCGAGCGATCCGCCGTCGCTAGAGCGCATTAGGAGCCATTCCCCCTTGATCGACCAGGATGCCCGCGATCGGCGAGGCTCACCGGACCGGTTTGGTTACGAATGGCAGGCCTATGCCGAGATCCTGCCGGAGTACGAAGAACAGTTTCGTCGCTGGACGGTCCATCTGACGCCGGGAGATTGGCGGGGCAAGAGTTTTCTCGATGTCGGCTGCGGCATGGGGCGCAACAGCTATTGGCCGATGACCTACGGGGCGAGCGAGGGCTGTGCCGTCGATATCGACGAGCGGTCGCTCGCCAGCGCGCGGCGCAACCTTGCCCCATTTCCGGCGGTTCAAGTCATGGAGTCGAGCGCCTACGATCTGTCGTTTGCCGATCTCTTCGACCTCGCCTTCGCGATCGGCGTCGTCCATCACCTGGAAGACCCTCAGCGGGCACTGCACAGGATGGCCAGCGCCGTCAAACCGGGAGGGCGGGTTCTGATCTGGGTCTACGGCCGCGACAGCAACCGCTGGCTCATCTCGATCTTGGACCCGTTGCGCCGCATGCTCTTCAGCCATTTGCCGATCGCGTTGGTCCACCACCTCTCGCTCTATCTGGCGGTGCTGTTGTGGCTGGCCTTGAAGCTCGGATTGCGACCGGGCGACTATCTCAAGCTTATGGCGCGCTTCAAATTCGCCCATCTGCGATCGATCGTGTTCGACCAGATGCTGCCGCGGATCGCCAATTATTGGCCGCGCGAGAAGGTTGCCGAGCTAATGACGGAGGCCGGCCTCGAGGATGTGAAGGTCGCTTCGGTGAACGGGATGTCGTGGTCGGCGATCGGAACGCGGCCGCTATCCCCGAGCGACGTCACAGGAGGCTAGGCCGTGCTGGCACCGACGACTTTGATCGGCTTCGCGACAGTGATCGCGTGCACTGTGGCGGCCAATCTGATGCTGAAGCTCGGTGCCGCCGTTCCCGTGACAAGGCGGGTCCTTTTCGGCCGGCTGGAAGTCGGTGGCGGAGCTCGCCCTGTTCGGCTGCGGCGGCATCATTTACGGGGTTCTGCTGCGCCGGGTGCCGCGCAACGTGGCTCAGGTTTTCGCCGCAGCGCAGTTCATCGGGGTCGTTATGGCCGCTATCCTGGTGCCGGGCGCGCCGGCTCCGCGTCGCCTGCGTCAGCTTTGGCATCGTCCTGGTCGGCTTGACGGCCCTTGCCTAGATACGATCGCCTTATAGTCCGGCCCGGCGCGTCGCCAAGGCTCCTTTGGTGCGTGAAATGCGATCGATGACGCCGCTCGGCAGCTGCCTGACGAGCGCGTGGCGCAGCCGGTAGGAGAGCGGCCGATAGTCCTCGAGCGGCTGCGCATCGGGTACGCGGCGCGACCGCGCCGTCTCGGCGAGCGATGTGATGGCATCGTCTTTTACATAGAGCATTATATTGCAGCGGTACCATCGCGCGATCGCCGCGTCGTTGCCGATCAGCGGGCGCAGACAATCGACGACGCTGTAGCCGCGTTCCCGGAAGATCGCCCGCCAATAGCCGAGCGGCTGCTCGTTGATGTGGTTCTCACCCCCTGGCCGGGCGCCGCAGCGGAGAACAGCACATAGGGTCCGTGGGCGGTCAGCATATCGACGAATTGCGCGGCCTTGGCGGCGGGCAGGCGCTCGGCACCTCGAGCGTTTACCGGGCGAGCTTAGCAAACGAACCTTCGACCGCGCTCACCGGCAGATTGTGTTGCGCGACCAGTAAGCGTCCCATCGGGTCGATGTGGAAGGTGCGGCGGTGGGATGATCCCGACCCCCTTCACCCGGAAAACGGCATCAACAGGTCCCGCGCATCCGGCAGCATCTCCAGCCGCCCGATCGACGTCAGAGCCGCATCCACGCTTGCATCCGGCACCGGCCGCACTGCGTTGCGCGCGCAATCGCGGAACTTCGCCTCGAACTGAGCATCGCTAAGCGGCTTCTCCGGCGACCCAATGGGGTCGGTGGCCTCGACGGTAACCGAGCGCCCGTCAGTCCGCCGCACCGTAATGCTCAGCGGCCGCTTCGGTCGACCATCACGCGCCGCCCCCGCAATCCGGTCCGACAACGCCAACACGGAGGTGTTCCCCAGACTGGCTACCTCGGTGATCCCCACCTTGCCATGCACCAAGGCGGTGGCGATCAGGAAGGGTTGAGCAAACTGCGCCTCGACAACCTGGGTCGGGCGGCGTTTGGTGGGCGCGCCGCCGAACTGGTCGCTATGGCCGGCGGGATCGGCCTCGATCGTCACAGACTGGATGTCCTCGGCGCCTGCGATTTCGAGCACAGCCCGCGCCTCCAGGGCCGCGTCGATCGCCGGGTGCAGCGGGCGGCCGCAAGGATAGGGCTTGTAGCTCAGTGCCTCCCCGCGAAATGCCCGACCCAGGTCCTGCAGAAGCAACGGGGCGTCGTGCCCGTTCGGCTGGTACAGCTCGAAAAACCCGAAGCGGCCGTTGAAGATGTTTTGTGCCCCAGTGAACCCGGTCTGCGCCAACACCACGGAGAACACGCCGGCACTCGCCGCTTGGCCGGCCTGCATGCGCTTGGTCAGCGCTCCGTCCAGAATGCACTGGCGGTTGCCGGCGGCGTGGCTGTAGGCGATGCCGAAGGCGTGCAGCATCTGGTCCGCTGACAGATCCATCAGTTTGCCTGCAGCAGCCGCCGCACCAAATACGCCCATCGCAGCGGTCCGATGCCAGCCTCGGTCCAAGGTGCTCGCCAGCGCGACGCGACACGAGACATCCAGCCCCAGCGCCACCGCCAGCAGGACATCCCGCCCGCTGACGCCCCCGAGGCTATCGCCTACCGCCAGCGCCGCGGCAAGCACAGAGACCCCAGGATGGATGGACCCGCCGGAGTCGAGCGTGTCGTCGAAGTCGAGCGCGTGACCCATGCTGGCGTTGAGCAGTGCGGCCTGCGGCGCCGGCAGGCGGGTTTCGCGCAGCAGCACGCGGCTTTCCTCCAGCCCGCCCCAGCGGCCGATCACCCGACAGAGCTCGTCAATTCCCGGGGATCCGCTGCCACCGAGCATGCACCCGAACGTATCGAGAATATCGCAACGGGCCGATCGAATGGCACTTGCGGGCAGGTCCACATAGCTGATGCGGCAGACGTGTTGGGCGAGCAGCCAGGCGGGGTCATCGGTCATTGGTTTTCTCCAGCATCGTCGGCGTAGCATAATAGAAGGGGGGCCAGGTCGAGGAAGGGGAGGCTGCCCCACGGATCATGTTTTCAGAGTTCGGTGCCGCTATCCTTGCCCTCGGGCGGATCGCGGCGCAAAACTCGTCCTTTAGCGGTTTGCAAGCAGCGGAGAAGAACATGCGCGTCGGATTTATCGGTCTCGGCATGATGGGCAAGGGCATGGCGGCCAATCTGCAGAAGGCCGGGCATCAGCTCGTCGTGCACGATCTCTCCCGTGCCGCGGCTGAGCCGTTCCTGGCCAAGGGTGCGGTCTGGGTCAACTCGCCAAAAGAAGTCGGCGCGCAGAGCGAGATCGTTTTCACTTCATTGCCGGTGCCGGCCGATGTTGAGCAGGTGGCACTCGGGCCAAACGGGCTGATCGAGGGGATGCGCCCCGACACCGCCTTTTTCGACATGTCGACCAATTCGGTTGCGATGGTGCGTAAGATCAACGCCGCCTTTGCCGAGAAGAACCTCTACATGCTCAATTCCCCGGTCAGCGGCGGCCCCGGCGGTGCCGCCAGCGGCAAGATGGCGATCTGGGCCGGCGGCGACGAGCAAATCTTCAACCGCCACAAGCCCGTGCTCGACGCGATGGGCGACCAGGCCGCCTATATCGGCCCGATCGGCGCCGGCACGATCGCCAAGCTCGTGCACAACTGCACCAGTGCCGTGATGGGCGTGGCGCTCGCCGAGGTCTTTACGATGGGGATCAAGGCCGGGGTCGAGCCGCTCGATCTGTGGGAGGCAGTGAGGCAGGGGGCGACCGGCCGCCAGCGCACCTTTGACCGGCTCGGCCGGTTTCTGTCGGGCCAGCACGACCCGGCCGATTTCGCATTGCGGCTGCTGCATAAGGATGTCGGGCTCGCCGTCGGGCTCGGCCGCGAGGTCGGGGTGCCGATGCGGCTCGCCAACATGGCCTATGAGGAACTGACCGAAGCGATGAACCGCGGCTGGGGTACGCGCAACAGCACCGTCGGCCAGCTATTGCAGGTCGAGCGCTCCGGCGTCGAGCCGCCCGCCGTCGATCCGAAACGGGTGCAGGCGATCCTCGACGCCGACAAGCCGAGTTAGCGGCGTCCCGCCAACCCGCCCCTACATCTGGGGGCCGTAATTCTGTCTGGCCTCCTCGGAGTGATTGTTCCGGCAGGCTAGCCCCGCGCGATGCGAAAATCTTGAGGGGCTGGACGGCCCCCGTTCCCGGGTAGAAGCTGGGCGGTGATCGCGGAATAGCTTGTCAAACGCTGCGTTGCCACCCAGAATAGGTCCTATTGGTCCGACAGGACTGATTGGATCGCCGATGTCTGATGAAACGCGACTCATTCCCGCTGCTCCAACGAACATGGAGCCGTGGATTCTTGAGGCTCTGAGGGATGGGCCGTGCGAACGATCCGAGCTGCTTCGAGATGTCGATAGGCTGGCACGACTAGAAGGCTTCAAAGCCACCAATCTAGCCACCCTTAAAAAGGCACTTGGGTCTCTCAAGCGCGATGCCCGCGTGGTCAATGTCCGGAAGGGATGGTGGGCTTTAGCTAGCTACTTTCCGGCGCAAAAAGCACGTTTGGGACGACCGTGCAACGAAGCTGGGCACGCGGACCCGCCGGCAGGTTGCCGCCGGCAGGGTGTGAAGTGAGTGGGATTACTGGCTGGGCTGCTTGGCCATGACGCGGCTGATGTTGACCAGGTTATCGGCAATCACCCCGAGGCCAACCTAGCGCTTCATCCCGGCGTCGCCCTTATATCGGCTACGACCCAGGCCGTGCCGTCGCTTGACCACACTGATACGACCCTCGCAGCCGGTGCGCCATTTCTGGCCGTTGCGGAACCAGCGCTTCTTCTGCTCGCGTTTGCGCTCGGGGCTCTTGGTCGAGCGATTGGGGACGCAGACGCGCTTGACGCCCTTGGCCTTGGCGGCCGCCTCGTTTTTGGCCGAGTAGAAGCCGGCATCCGCCGCCACCAGGCGCGGTGTGCAGCCCAGCGTTGCTTGATGCGTTTCGATCGCGGCTAGCAGCAGATCCGAGTCGCTGGGCCGCTGATCGTAGACTTCGTAGGCGATGACGATCTGGTTCTCCGCCTCCTGCAATTTGACCATCTTGCCGAATTCGGTGGGCTTGCCGGCCTTACCCCCCGCTTTCGCGAGGGCAGGCTTTTACGAATGACCTCGGTCGTGGGCTCGAACAAGCTGACGATCTTACCCTCGGCATGGGTGTCACCGGCGAAGACGCGCGCTTTGGTCTGGCGCATCACCTGCCGCACGCGCGGCACCATGCTCTCCAGTTGCCGGCTCAGCCCCTCCAGCACGACCTGCCGCCGGATGTCGGCCGCCCGCTTGACGCCGTCGCCGATCTGCTTGGCGAAGCGCTTTGCCTGTCCCACCACCCGGCCGGTTGCCTCCAGTAATCTATGGTAAGCCTGCGCCAACTTCTCGCCGCTTTGTCGACCTTTGGCGCGGGCCGCCCGCGCGATCTCCAGCACCCGCCATTTGACGCTGCGGCTGCGGTCGCGCAGTTGGGCGCCGGCCGCCCCAGCGATCCCGGTTATCTTCTTCATCGTGCGGGTTAGCACCCGCACCCCGTCGCCCAATAGGCTACTGTCGGTGGGGTAGTGAATGTTGGCCTCGACCACCGTGGTGTCGACGCGCATCCGCCGGCCTTGCGCCACCCGATGGTCGCGGGCGATCTGCACGATCCGATCATGGATCTGTTTGACCACCAGCGGCCCCACCGCGAGGCCCCAACGGCCCATGGTCTTGGCGTCGGGCATCTTGGTGCCGCCTACCCGGGTGAAGTCGCGATACACCAGATTGGCCCGCACCTCCCGTTCCAGCACGCCATAACTCCAGTTGCGCATGGGCTTGAGCACAAGCAAACGCAGCACCACCTCGGCCGGGGTGCCCGGCCGGCCGCGGCTGCGGCTCTGCGGATGCCGCTTGGCGAGAGCCTCGTAGACCGTCGCCACGATCTCCTTGTCGGCCAGCACCCGATCGGCGTGCTTCATCCACTCTTCGTGCAGACCCTTGACTTCGTCGGCGATCAGCCCGTCGCCAAAGCTGCGCTGCGACCGCCGTGTCTCAATCACGGTTCTGCCTGGCGCGTCTTGGCGCGGCGTCGTCCGGCCGCAGCAGTGCATGGTTGAGCTCGCAGATGTCCTCGAGCGCTTCCTTGAGCTTGTGGTAATTGCCGAGCCAGCGGCGCACTTCATCAACCTGTTCGCGGCGCAGGCTGAACTGGCGAGTACGGCCGCCGGCATAGCTGATGGTCAGAACCCACAGCGGGTGCCCGCCGCCGCCGGCGCAGATCGTGCAGCCGCTGGTGTGGCGCACGGTCCGCTCGAACAGCGAGCCGCGCAGAATCTCTCCGGTCACCGGCAACTGGGTGACGAGCGCTTGGCGCGTCGCGATGATCTGGTCCCGCGTCATCTAAATAAATGATACGAAGATCATTGCGATGCGTCAAGCGCTTTTCTCCCAAAAAACTAACCCGCGATGCAGCCGCCGATCGAACCTTGAGAAGGGCCGCCTGCCGCGCAGTGCGCGCACAAAATGTCCGTCCTTGCAGTTTTCCTGAGCTCCGGCGCCCTTAGATCAATCACTTAGACCGGTTATTTTTTGCGCCGGAAAGTAGCTAGTCCGATCCTGAGCGGTATCATCCGGAAATTGCAACCATTCGGGATTCGTGATCAAAAGCCAGTAATGGCGAGTGCCCCGCGGAAACCCGAGGGGCAGGGCATCCTCACGACCGGGACGTTGATTAGCGATCTCGTGCCCTTTAAACTTCTGGCCCCCGTGTGCGGGCACGCAATAGGCGATACCAGACGGCAATGACCACTAGGACCATCAGGAAACCGACTAGAAGGAAGGGAGACAGCCCGTTCTGCGATTCCGTTTCGCCGCCCACCCGGACCATCACTCGAGCGACGTGATCCGCGGCACTGGCCTCGACGCTCCATAAGCCGTCGCGGTCGGCACCGAAAACGAATTTTCCGTTCGCGTCGGTGCGACCAGTCAGCGCCGGTCGGCTCGGTTCGCCGGGGGCGAACACACGCACCTCGACGTTGGCCATCGGCTTACCGTCGGGTGTCGCGAATTGGACGGTGACCTCGTGCCGCGTAAGGAGATCGAAAGCGCAGGTCGGCGATCCGGGAAAGAAACTCAGGAACGCGATCACGGCTAGGAAGGCGGCGGAACTTCCCGCGCTCGCAAGCGGCCGCCACATCGCGACGGCTGGAGGCAATGGCCGCACGCGATCAAAGATAGCGATGTTTTCAGCTGACGCCATGCCCCCGCCGGCGCTTGCGCCACCGCTTGCGGCGTGGCACAAGCGGCGACGGGGGAGAGTAATGCCGGATTTCGCGCTTGAACGCCGGTGCAAGGGGTTGGTGTGCGGCATCGACGAGGCCGGGCGGGGGCCGCTTGCCGGGCCGGTGGTCGCGGCGGCGGTGATCCTCGACCCACGCCGTTTCCCTAGGATGCTCCGCGACGAGCTCGACGATTCGAAGGTGCTGACCCGCGAACAGCGCGAGCTCTGCCATGGCGCGCTCCGGCAGTGCGTCGATCGCGGAGCCGCACGGATCGGAATCGGCGCGGCAAGTGCGCACGAGATAGATCGCATCAACATCCTGCGCGCGGCGCTGTTGGCGATGGCGCGCGCCGTAGACGTGCTCGGAATTTGCCCCGATACGGCGCTCGTCGACGGCACCGTCGCCCCACCCATCGCCGCTGCGGTGCGGACCGTCGTCAGAGGCGATTCGCTGAGCTTCTCGATCGCTGCCGCCTCCGTCATCGCCAAGGTAACCCGCGACCGCATTATGCGCGGCTTGGCACCGCGCTATCCCGGATACGGCTGGGAGACCAATGTCGGATATGCGACACGCGAGCACGGTGAGGCGATTGGCCGACTGGGTATCACTCGCCATCACCGGCTCTCGTTTGCGACGGTCAGGCTCGCCGCCGAACGAGAGTTGCCGCTCCTTGCAGCACTCGAAGGAGTGCCCCTGTCGTGAGGGACGGCAAGCGCCCCGATCGCGTGCCGCGCGATTTTCTTCATCAACGTCGGCAGCGCGTGGTCGCCGAGCCGTTCGACAGAGCCCCAGAGCCCCTCGGTGGTGCCGACGCCCGACACGACCGTGAGCTCGAGCTGAAAATGAGTGAAACCATGGCGGACGCTACCGGGCAGCGGCGACCACGCGGCCGCCACAGGGGCGCTCCGCACGGCCTCGGCAAATGTCCATGGTGCGGTGCGCCAGGGGGTCGAGGGGATCTCGATCATGCCCCCGAGCAAGCCTCGCTCCGGGCGGCGGCGGAGCAGCACCGAGCCGTCCGCCCGAGTGAGCCAGAACGCGACGCCGTGGCGCAACGGACGCTCCGGCTTCTCAGCGCGCGTTGGCAAAACTTCCGCCAGGCCGGACGCCGCGGCAACGCAGCAAGTTCGCCACGGACAAAGGACGCAGCGCGGCCGGCGCGGCGTGCAGATCGTGGCACCGAGATCCATCAGCGCCTGGGCGAAGTCGCCGGCGCGCTGCTCCGGAACCAGAGTAGCGGCAAGTGCCGCGAGGCGCGGCTTTGCCGCCGGCAACGGCTGCCGCACCGCAAAGAGGCGGGCGATGACGCGCTCGACATTGCCGTCGATCGCGGCCTCTCGCCGGTCGAAGGCGATCGCGGCGATCGCCGCCGCGGTGTAGTCGCCGATCCCCGGCAACGCCCGCAATGCCTCGATCTCGTCGGGAAAGAAGCCACCGTGCTGGTCGACTACGGCGCGAGCGCAGGCGTGGAGATTGCGGGCGCGGGCGTAGTAGCCCAACCCCTGCCAGAGCTGCAGCACCTCGTCGAGCGAGGCCCCGGCAAGCGCCGAGATAGCGGGCCAACGCGCCATGAATCGGTCAAAATAGGGCCCGACGGTTGCTACCGTCGTCTGCTGCAGCATGATCTCGCTGAGCCAGACGCGGTAAGGATCTGGATGCATGCCCGGTGGCGCCCGCCACGGTAGATTGCGGCGGTGGCGGTCATACCAGGCCAAAAGGACGGTAGAATCGGGCGTTTCTCGCTGCGACGCAGCGGCGAACTCGGATCATGCGATGGCTACGGCGAAGCGACAGAGTGAGCACTCGAACGACATCCCCAACCTAGTCGCCTCGGCGCGCGAGAGCGAGTACAATCCGGGCTTTCGGGCCGTTGGCGTCGCCGTATCGAAGCTTGCCGCGCCGATTGTCGTCAGGCGTGGCGGCGGCGTCCTCGTTCGGCTCAAGTCGGAATGGCCGGCGATCATTGGTCCCGATTGGGCCGTGGTGACCTGGCCGACGGCACTCGGTCGCGACGGCGCGCTGAAGCTGCATGCAGCCTCGACGGCGGCGCTGGAATTGCAGCACCGTGCACCACTGCTGATCGAGCGCATCAACGTTTTCTTTGGCCGCCTCGTCGTCAGCCGGCTGGTGCTGGTGCAAGGACCTCTGCCCCTCGATTCGGCGCCGAGCGCGGTGGGGTTGGGCCGGATCTCCGTAGCCGGAGCCGATTTCATCCATAGCCGGCTCTCCGGGATAGCCGATCCACAGCTCCGTGAAGCCCTCGCCCGGCTCGGCCGCGCGGTCGCGGCTGCCCGAGGATAAGGCGCGTTGCACCCGGGCGGTGAACGCACTAGCATCAATATATTGTGGAGAGGAACTATTTATGTGGAAAATATGGGTTATTCTGCTTGGCGTGGTTGGCCTCTTCTTTATGCCTGCAGGAGACTCGACGGCGGCAGGTCCGCACCCCGTGGTAGCCGATGCCCAAGCAGTGCTTCAGATCGCCCAGGACGACCGGGTTCTCGGCAATCCCGCCGCCCCGATCACGATCATCGAGTACGCTTCATTGACTTGTCCGCACTGTGCGCATTTCGCGAACGATGTTCTTCCCGAGCTTAAGAAGGAATGGATCGACACCGGGAAGGCCAAGTTCGTGCTGCGCGACTTTCCGCTGGACGAGCCGGCCTTGCGCGCCGCGATGATCGCGCGCTGTGCCCCACCGGGTCGCTTTTATGCGTTCGCCGAGACGTTCTTCGCATCGCAGGACAAGTGGGCAGTGACAAAGGATTATCGCGAAGCTCTGGCCCGGCTGGCCAAGATCGGTGGCATGGGCAACGACGAATTTGAAGCCTGTCTGAAGAATACCTCCCTCGAAAACCGGATCGTCGAACAACGCCTGATTGCGTCGAAAGAGCTCGATGTCAATTCGACGCCGACGTTTTTCATTAACGGCAGCAAGTTCTCCGGGGCCCCGACCGCGGAGGAATTCAACAAAGTGCTGTCGAACCTCGCCGCGAAATCGTGAAGTCCTTGTGTGGCTGGAGAGGCCTCCGCCCCAGCCCTCTCCCGATCGCGGGAAAGGGGACGGCGGCGCACATAGGTAGCTGATGCAGATCGACCGGCTGCGGCTCGTCGGGTTCAAGTCCTTTGTCGAGGCGACGGAGCTGACCATCGGCTCTGGCCTCACCGGTATTGTCGGACCCAACGGTTGCGGCAAGTCGAACCTGGTCGAGGCGCTGCGATGGGTGATGGGCGAAACCTCGGCCAAGCGGCTGCGCGGCGGCGAGATGGACGATGTGATATTCGCGGGCAGCGCCGAGCGGCCGGCCCGCAACATCGCCGAAGTCGCGCTGACGCTCGACAACAGCAGGCGCGACGCCCCGTTCGTCTTCAACGATCGTGAGGAGCTCGAGGTTGTCCGGCGGATCGAGCGCGGCGGCGGCTCAGCGTATCGAGTCAACGGCCGCGAAGTGCGAGCACGAGACGTCCAGCTGCTGTTTGCCGATGCCGCATCCGGCGCGCATTCCGGGGCGATGGTCAGTCAGGGGCGCGTTGGTGCGCTGATCGAAGCCAAGCCCGCCGAGCGCCGGCTTCTTCTCGAAGAGGCTGCCGGAACCACCGGGCTTCATGCCCGCCGTCACGAGACCGAGCTGCGGCTCAAGGGAGCCGAAGACAATTTGTTGCGGCTCGACGACGTCATCGCGACGATCGAGGCGCAGCTCGAGACGCTGAAGAAGCAGGCGCGCCAAGCGCAGCGATATCGCCGTCTTGGCGACCATATCCGCCGCACCGAGGCGCTGCTGTTCCATACCCGCTGGCGCACTGCTCAAGCCGATGTGGAACACAATGACGCCGAGGTTCGCGCCGTGGAGCGGGCGGTCGCCGAGGCAACCGAGCAGGCGCTCGCCCAGCGGCGGGCCCGCGACGCGGCCGAAGCGGCGCTACCGCCGCTGCGCGTCGCCGAAGCGGCGGCGGCGGCCGAACGGCTCCGGCTGACCCAAGCCCGCAGCGCGCTCGAGCAGGAATTGCAACGGGTCCTCGCCGACCGCGCCGAGAGCGAGCGACGCCTCGCCCAGCTCTCCGCCGATTTGCAGCGCGAGGATGACCATGCCGGCGAGGCGGAGGCGAGTTTGGCTCGGCTGGCCGAAGAGCAGGCAGCAATCACTCGTGGCGAGGCGCAGGACGGGCCGGCGCGACAGCTCGCGGCGGATCGCTCGCAGGAGGCGGCGTCGCGCCTCGCCGAGGCCGAAGCGGTGCTGCAGCGCATGACGGAATCCACTGCCGCCGCCGAGGCGCGCCGCGCTGCCCTCGAGCGGCGTCGTGGCGAACTTGCCGACCGGCGATCGCGTTTGGAGGGGCGCTGCGCGGAGGCCGAGCGCCAGCGCGGGGTCTTGGCCGCCGCCATGGCTTCGGTCGAGACGGTCACGCCCGCCGCCACCGCTCTCGCCGCGGCGGAACAGCTTGTCGAGGAGTGTCGCGCCGCGGTTACGGCAGGTGCCGAGGAAACGACCCGTCGCCTAGCCGCAGAGCAAACCGCAATCGAGGCGGCGCGCCCGGTCGAGGCTAGGCTGGCCCGGCTCAAGGCCGAGGCGGAGGCCCTCGCCGCGTTGGCGGCGTCGGATCCCGAACTCGGGCGCCGGACCTTCGCTCCTCTCGGAGTTGCACGTCGCCGCCGGCTTCGAGACGGCGATCGGCGCCGCCTTCGATGGCGAGCTGTCGGCCCCCGCAAGCGATGGCGAGGCTTCGACGGCGGCCAGCTTTTGGGTCGACCTCGGGACAATCGAGAACATCGCGTCCTTGCCGGATGGCGCCCGCCCGTTAGCCGAATTGATGACCGCTCCGCCAGCCCTCGCCCGCAGCTTAGGGCAAGCCGGCTGGGTCGAGAACGAAGAAGCCGGCCGCCGGCTGCAGTCGAGCCTTGCCCCCGGACAGCGCCTCGTCGACTGTGACGGGCGGATGTGGCGATGGGACGGGTTCACGCGGATAGCCCCCGGTCCCTCGGCTGCCGCCCAACATTTGCGGCACAAGAACCGGCTCGCCATGCTCGCGAATGAAATCGACAGCGCCGAAGAGGCGGCTCGTGCAGCAAAGCGGAGCGCCGATGCCGCACTCGTCGAACGCCGGCGAGCTGCCGCGGCCGAGCAGCTCGCGCGGGCGGAGTTGCACAAAGCGGAGGCAGCGGCGGCGGCCGCCCGCACCGCAGAGAGCGAGGCCGCCCGGCGGGCGTTGAACAACGAGACCCGTCTTGCTGCTGCCGTTGCCGCGCTCGAGGCACTCGCCGCCGATCTTGCCGAGGCAGGCGCCCAGGCCGAGGAGACCGAGCAGGAGCTGGCTGTGCTCCCGGAGCCGACCTCGGCCCGCGAAGTGCTCGGCGAGGCGCGCGACGCCGCTGTCGAAGCGCGCCGCCGGGAGAACGACGCGCGCGCGGCCCTGGAAAGGCTGACACGCGAAGCTGAGGCGCGGTGCGCGCGGCTGTCGGCAATCGAGATCGAGGAACAGACGTGGCGTGGCCGTGGTGCGGATGCCGCCGCGCAGCATGCCGTACTCATCGAACGCCGCGGCGCACTCGAGCAGGAGATCGCTCGCCTTTCCGCGCGTCCGGCGGCGATCGCCGCGGAAACCGAGGCGCTCGGGACGGAAATCGCAAACGCTGCCGCTGATTGCCGCCGCTCGGGCGATGCGCTGGCATCGGCCGAGGCCCAGCTGCGCGCGGCGCGGGAAAATTCGCGGCTCGCCGATCAAGCGCTGGCCGAGGCGCGGGAGCAGCGCGCCCGAGTGGAAGCGTTGCGCGACAGCGCCAACGAGGCCTTGGCGCAGCTCGAACGCGAGATCGGTGAGCGGGTCGACGCGGCGCCCGAAGCCCTGGCGGCGCTCGCCGGTCTCGCCGACGACGACGCACCAATGGATACAACCGCAACAGCGGCCCGGCTCGACCGGCTGATCCGCGAGCGCGACGGCATCGGACCGGTCAATCTGGTGGCGGAGAGCGAGGCCGCGGAGACCGAAGCGCGCGTCACCGGTCTGCAGCGCGAGCGTGGCGAGCTGACCGAGGCGATCGCACGGCTGCGCCGCGGCATCGCGACGCTCGACCAGGAAGGACGGCAACGGCTGACCGCGGCCTTCGAGCGCGTCAACGGCCATTTCTCGAAATTGTTCGCACAGCTCTTCGGTGGCGGCAGGGCATATCTGGCGCTGGTCGACGATCCGGACCCGCTCACCGCCGGGCTCGAGATCATGGCGAGCCCGCCCGGCAAGCGGCTGCAGACGCTCTCGCTGTTATCGGGCGGCGAGCAGGCGCTGACCGCACTCGCGCTGATCTTCGCGGTGTTTCTGACGAACCCCGCGCCGGTCTGCGTCCTCGACGAAGTCGATGCGCCGCTCGACGACGCCAATGTCGATCGCTTCTGCCGCCTCGTCGGCGAGATCGCCGACACCACCGGCACCCGTTTTCTCATCGTCACGCATCACCGCATCACGATGGCGCGGGTCGATCGCCTCTTCGGCGTCACGATGGCCGAGCGCGGCGTCTCGCAACTTGTCTCGGTCGATCTCGCCCGCGCCGCCCGCCTGCGCCAAACCGGGTGAGACCGCTCGGCCAATCCGCCGGACATGGCTCTTTCCGGGCGACGCCGGGAACGATACGGGATCGTGTCAGACCGCTTGCGGAGATTCGATCCGCTCTTCTTCGAAGATCCCCAGCCGGTTGATGCCGTCGAAGGCGGCGACCTTGTAGCATTCCGCCAGGGTCGGGTAATTGAACACCGTGTCGATGAAGTAATCGATCGTTCCGCGGAACGACAACACCGCCTGACCAATGTGGATCAGCTCGCTCGCCCCCTCGCCGATGATGTGGACGCCGAGCAGCCGGCGGGTCTCGCTGTGAAATATCAGCTTCAAGAGCCCGGTCACGTCGCCGAGGATCTGGCCGCGGGCGATTTCCTTGTAGCGCGCCTTGCCGATTTCGTAGGGAATGGCGGCTTCGGTAAGCTCCTCCTCGGTCTTGCCGACCATCGAGATTTCGGGAACCGCATAGATGCCGTAGGGGAAGCGCTCGGGCGTGCTTAGCGCTTTGAGCCCGAAGGCGTGGCACACCGCCAGCCGGCCTTGCTCCATCGAGGTCGAGGCGAGTGCCGGAAACCCGACCATGTCACCCACCGCATAAACATCGGGCAGTGCCGTTCGGTAGTGCTCGTCAACCGTCAGCCGGCCACGATTGTCCGGCACGAGGCCGGCTTCAGCCAGGTTGAGCTTGCTGGTGGCGCCGGTCCGGCCGACCGAGTAAAGCGCCTTCTCGGCGATAATGGTCTTGCCGCTCTCGAGATAAATCCGCACGCGCTTAGCGTGATCGTCGTCGATCAGCTCCAATTTCTCGACGCTCTCGTTGAGCCGCAGAGTGGCGCGATTTTCTCGCAGATGATGGCAGAACTCGTCGACGATTTCCCGGTCGACAAAGGGCATCAGCCGGTCGCGCTTGTCGATCAGGGTCACCCGAACCCCGAGCGCCGCAAAGATGCTGGCGTATTCGCAGCCGATCACGCCGGCGCCGACGACGGCCAAGGTCCGCGGCAGCCGGTCGAGGTCCAGCACATCGTCGCTGGTAAAGATGCGCTCGCCGTCGAACGGGATATGCGCGTCGCGGGTCGTCTCGGCGCCCGCGGCGATGACGATTTTCTTTGCCCTGACCCGGCGCGAGCTGGCGCCGTCGACATAGTCGAGGTGAACCGTGTCGGGCGCCACAAAGGAGGCGGTCGCGGCGATCAGTTCGACATTGTTGCGCATCAGCTGATGCCGGGTGACGTCGATCTCGTGCTGGATGACCCGGTTGGTGCGGAACAGCAGATCCTGCATCGTGATGTGCTGCTTGACGGTGTAGGAAGCGCCGTAGAATTCCCGCGAGCGGTAGCCGCACAGCTCGAGTGCGGCCTCGCGCAGGGTCTTCGACGGGATCGTGCCGAGATTGACGCTGCAGCCGCCCAGCACGGTCTTTCGCTCGACGATCGCGACTTTCTTGTCGAGCTTGGCTCCTTGAATAGCGGCGCGCTGTCCCGCCGGCCCGGAACCGACCACCAGAAGATCATAGTCGAGCGAGTCTCCAGACATACCCCCGCCTCACGTCCGCCGCGTCGTCATATACAATGCCATAAGCCTGCAACGGGACCGTGACAATCCCGTGACGGCGCAGTCACCCCGCCTTCTCGGGGGAGCCCCTCGCCCCGCCGAAGCGAGGAGAGGGGACCCGGTCTGCCCTTTATCTACCGGCCCTCCAACCCAATCTCATGGTGTGCCGAAACATCTCGGCGGACCCAACACGATCGCGGCAAATTGTCGTCCCGCTTTCTCAATTAAGGTTGGCGTAACCATAGATAGAGATGGGCGGTGTGCGGCTCCCGCCCAGCGCATGGATCCCTGACCCCGATGACCGACATCGCCCTCGCGCATGGGCTTTCTTTTGCCGATCTCTACGACCGCGACGGCTTGGTTCGCCTCGACCAAGCTTTTGTCGCCCATCTGGCGGGGAGCGATGTCGCCCTGCACGACCGACTGGCGACGGCGCGAAGCGACCCTGACGCGGTCGAGCATCAGGCCCTCTCGGATTTCTTCGTCGACCTGGCACCCCATCTCGAGGATTTCATCGGCCAACTCTTCGGGATTGCAGCCGAGGTGCGGGCATTACAGGCACGCCACCACGAGCTCGCCCCGCTCTACTCGGTCAAGCGGCTCTTCGTGCAGCGCCGCGCGGTCAAGGGGGTCAAGGAAGAAGACGCCGCTGCACTCGACGGGCCCAGCCTCGCCGGCGAGCTCGATCGCCTGATGGGCATCGCTCCCGGCCAGCCCCTGAAGATCGCCGCTTGGGAGCGCTGCTACGCCGATCATGTCGCCGATTGGCTCGCCGACGAGGCGGCCAATGCCGAGCCGCTCGCCACCGCGCAGCGCTACGCCGCCTGGGCGACATTGTCGGAAGAAGGCCACCGCAAGCACCGCCGCGGGGTCCTCTTCAAGGTGCCGCACCGGCTCGACATGCAGCATCTCGTGCCGGTCGAAACGGTGGTGCGGGACGGTGTGACGATGATGCGCCTTCCCGAGGAGGAATGGCGCCGCCGCGAGGGCTTTACCCTGACCGACAAGGGGACCGACCTGACCGGCGCACTCGACCAAGCGAATTACTGCATCTGGTGTCACAACCAGGGCAAGGACAGCTGCGCCAAGGGGCTGCGCGAGAAAGACGGCACGTTCAAGAAAACGGTCTTCGGCGTCACGCTCGCGGGCTGTCCGCTCGAGGAGAAAATCTCCGAGATGAACCTGGTGAAGGCGCGCGGCAACAGCCTCGGTGCGCTCGCCATCATCACGGTCGACAACCCGCTCTGTGCGGCGACCGGGCACCGCATCTGCAACGACTGCATGAAGGCCTGCATCTATCAGCGGCAGGACCCGGTCGACATCCCGCAGATCGAGACCCGCACCCTGAAGGACGTGCTCGGGCTGCCCTGGGGGTTCGAGGTCTATTCGCTGTTGACCCGATGGAACCCGCTCAACATCAGACGGCCGTTGCCGCGACCGGCAACCGGCCACAAGGTGCTGGTTGTCGGCCTTGGCCCAGCCGGCTTCACGCTCGCCCATCATCTCTTGAATGACGGCCATTTCGTCGCCGCGATCGACGGGCTCAAGATCGAGCCGCTGCCCCCCGAGATCTCCGGCGTCGCGCAACACGGCGGCCGCCATCCTTTCGCGCCGATCCATGATGTCACGAGCCTCGTCGAGGGGCTCGACGACCGGGTGATGGCCGGCTTTGGCGGGGTCGCCGAGTACGGCATCACGGTTCGCTGGGACAAGAATTTCCTAAAGATCGTGCGCCTGCTGCTCGAGCGCCGGTCTGACTTCGCGATGTATGGCGGCGTGCGTTTCGGCGGCACCGTGACGATCGACCGGGCCTTCGAGCTGGGTTTCGACCACTTGGCATTGTGCGCCGGGGCCGGCCGCCCGACGGTGATCCCGATGCCCAATGGTCTCGCCCCGGGGGTAAGACAAGCCTCGGATTTTCTGATGGCGTTACAGCTGACCGGTGCTGCCAAGACCGCCAGCATCGCCAATCTGACGGTGCGGCTCCCGGTCGTCGTGATCGGCGGCGGGTTGACCGCTATCGACACCGCCACCGAGTCGCTCGCCTACTATCCGGTCCAGGTCGAGAAGTTTCTGTCGCGCTACGAAACCCTGGTCACCGAGCGCGGCCAGGATGCGGTGTGCGCGGAATGGAACGATGTCGAGCACGAAGTTGCCGCCGAGTTCATCGCGCACGGCCGAGCGCTCCGTGTGGAGCGCGAGGCAGCTCGCCGGGAGGATCGGTCGCCTCGCCTGGCGCAGCTGCTCGACCGCTGGGGCGGGGTGACGATCGCCTATCGCCGGCGCCTCGCCGATTCGCCGAGCTACACCCTCAACCACGAGGAGGTGGCAAAGGCGATGGAGGAGGGGATCCGCTTTGCTGAACTCTTGATCCCGGCCGCGGTCGAGGTCGATCGCTACGGCCAGGCCGCGGCCTTGTGGCTGACTCGCCCCGCAGCCGAGCCGGATCTGACGCCGACGGAGGTCTCCTTGCCGGCGCGCACGATCCTGGTAGCAGCCGGAACGCAACCCAACACCGTGCTCGGCCGCGAGGATCCGATAAACATCGTCCTCGACGGGCGCCATTTCCGCGCGCTCGACGAGGAGGGCAACCAGGTAACCCCGGAGCGGGTGGCAAAGCCAAGCGCCGTGCGAGTGCTGACGAGCCTGCGCCCCGACGGCCGTGCGGTCAGCTTTTTCGGCGACCTCCACCCGAGCTTTTCCGGCAATGTCGTCAAGGCAATGGGCGGCGCCACCATGGGCTATCCGGTGGTCAGCCGGGTGCTGGCGCGGCGCGCGCCCTCCGCACCATCCCCAGCGGTGCTCGCCGCGCGCCTCGACGACGAATTGCGCGCGCGGGTGCACGAGGTCGTGCGGCTGACGCCGAAGATCGTCGAGGTGGTGATAAAGGCGCCGATCGCGGCGCGCGCCTTCCAGCCCGGCCAGTTCTACCGACTGCAGAATTACGAGACCTTGGCACCGCGGGTCGACGGCACGACCCTGGCGATGGAGGGGCTGGCCCTGACCGGGGCCGCGGTCGACAAGGAAGCGGGCCTCTTATCGACGATCGTGCTCGAAATGGGTGGATCCTCCGATCTCTGCGCCCTCCTGAAGCAGGGCGAGCCGGTGATCCTGATGGGTCCGACCGGGACGCCAACCGAGACCCCCGCGGGCGAGACCGCGTTGCTCGTCGGCGGCGGGCTCGGCAACGCGGTCTTGTTCTCGATCGGCGCGCAACTGCGCGCGGGCGGTTCGCCGGTGCTCTACTTCGCCGGCTACAAGACGATCGCCGACCGCTACCGGGTCGAGGACATCGAGCGCGCCGCCGACCAGGTCGTCTGGTGCTGCGACGAGGCGCCCGGCTTTAACCCTGGGCGCCCGCAAGATCTGGCCTTTGTCGGCAATGTCGTGCAGGCGATCGAAGCCTACGGCTCGGGGGCGCTCGGGCCAACCGAAATTCCCTTGGAGACGGTCGACCGCATCATCGCGATCGGTTCCGACGGCATGATGAACGCCGTCGCCGAGGCGCGCCGAGCCCGCCTGAAGCATTACTTCCGGCCGGATCACAAGGCGATCGCCTCGATCAACTCGCCGATGCAGTGCATGATGAAGGAGATCTGCGCCCAGTGCCTGCAATTGCAGCGCGATCCCGTGACCGGCACCGAGACGGTAGTGTTCTCCTGCTTCAACCAGGACCAGGAGATGGACCGCGTCGATTTCCCTGCCCTGCGCCGTCGCCTGTCGCAGAACAGCGTCCAGGAAAAGCTCAACAAGCTGTGGATCGACCGCTGCCTGCACCACCTCGGCGAGCGCCCCGCGATGGCGGCGGAATAGACGCTCAAAAGCTTAGCTAATCAGTCTCAGCCGGCGTAGATCTTCCTCGCTCCAACGCGCTTGAAGTTCCATCATCGAGCGGGGAGACTTTGGTGCGAAGGTCTGGCCGGGACGGTGGAACGTTACAGTAACACGACGGCCGTGGCGGTAAGGGTTCTGAGTGTCCCATAATCAACCGCCATCGCCTAGACGGTGACGGCGATGCGCGGCTCGGCGAAGATGTCTACCGACCCGGCGGGTTCTGCTCCCGCGATCGGCTCACCATGCTCGACCAAGCTGGCTACGACCATCCTGACGACGGTTTCGAGATTGGCGAGGGCCTCTGCGGGCGTCGCACCCCAGGTCGCACCTCCGCGGGCGACGAGCGCCGGACAATAGGCGTGCCAGCGCTCTTCATCCGGTTCAATGACGACTTTGAAGGCATAGGTAGTAGTCATCGCAGAACCCCTTCTGCAATGGATGCTTGGCAACGCGCGATACCAAGATATCACAAACATCGATGATCCGACTTTGCGGCGCCCCTTTTCGCAAGGACACGTAGCGTTCGCCATTTTGATCCAAAGCAGCTGGAGCGGGAGGGCTCGGAAAGACGGCGGCTCTGTTGCGAGGATGACGACCCTAAAATTGACTATTTTGCGATGCATGCTTTCGGCCCATGGGGATCCTGGACGGGCTGTCGGTTGAACGAGTAGAGGTACCGATGCGTGACCGGTGTTGCCGAGCGCGGCGGAGCCCTGGTCGAAGCACTAAAACCTAGAGGAGAGATTTTGCTGCAGAATTCGCTGTACATGGCGAGACCGGTAATAATGGATGCTACTTTTGATTGTGGTTGGCGGCAATCCGGGGGAGCCGTCTGGGTCGGCAGCGTCCTTGCGCTTGGCTCCCCCACCTGAGGCCTTTTGCCGGCCCGGCTGGGCTTATGCTCGGCGAAGGAGAGTTTGGGGATGACATTGCTGAACGGATTCCGGGTGGTGCAGATCGGCGAGGGCTTGGGCGCTGCCGTCTGCGGGCGTCTGCTTACCGATGTCGGCGCCGACGTCGCCTGCCTCGATCCGGACAATTCGACACAACTCGCCGACTATCTCAACCACGGCAAGACGATCGCTGCAGACGACTTCGAGGCAGCGCGCGGCGCGCTGATGACAGCCGACCTGATCGTCTGTGAGGGCCGACCCGAAGAGCTCCGCCGGCGAGAATTCGATGCCGCTAGCCTGCGCCGGCTCAACGCGAGGGCAGCACTCGTATTCATATCGCCCTTCGGGCGGGCCGGCCCGCAGGCCGACGACCCAGCCACCGACCTCACCTTGCTCTTCGCCAGCGGCATCGCCCGACTGCTGACCGGGCAGGTGGACGATCTCTCGGAGCCGCCGATACGCCCGGTCGGCGAACAGTCCGCGTTTATCGGCGGGCTGGCCGCCGCTTGCGCCGGCATGCATGCGGCACTCGCTGAGCAACCCGGCGCAGTCATCGACGTCTCGATCCAAGAAGCGCTGGCGACCATGGCAATCGGCGAGTTGGCGCGCGCCGGGCTCGGTGGGAAAATCTGGTCGCGCCGACGGCTGACAGACGGCAACGGAGCCACCGTCACGATCCTGCCGGCGAACGACGGATATGCGGCGATCTCGCCGCGCGAGGAGCGCCAATGGCGGGCGTGGCTCGAAGTGATGGGGTCGCCCAACTGGAGCGACGACCCGCGCTTTGCCGCCAAACCCGATCGGGTTGCCAACTGGGATGCGCTGCACGGGTTGATGTCGGAGTGGAGCCGCCGCTACCGCAAGCAAGCGATCGCCGACAAGGCGCAGGCTGCCCATGTGCCGAGCTTCCCGCTGCGCGAGCCGGCCGAGCAGCTTGTCTCTTCGCAGCTCGGCCATCGGAATTTCTGGCGGGTGCTCGAACTCGGGGGTCGGAGGATCAAGGCGCCGGGGCCGCCTTTCGGCCTGAGAATCGCGCATCCAGCCGGCGGCTCGCTGCGCCGCGCATCGGGACCGCTTCCGCTGTCCGGTATCCGGGTCCTCGACTTCAGCTGGGTCATCGCCGGCCCGACGACGACGCGCCACCTTGCCGCGATGGGGGCCGACATCATCAAGATCGAAGCACCCGGCCGGGGGGATCCCGGCCGCGCCTCCGAATTGCACACGGTTCTCGGGCAGGGAAAGCGCAGCGTCGTCCTCGACCTCAAGAAAGTCGAAGCCGTCGGCGTCGCGAAGGCGCTTGCCGCCAAATCAGACGTGCTGATCGAAAACTTCGCAACCGGGGTGATGGATCGCCTGGGCCTCGGCGCGGAAGCCCTGCAAGCGGTCAATCCGCAACTGATCTACGTCTCGGCGTCGGGTCTCGGGCGAACCGGGCCGGAGGCGCATGCCGTCGCCTACGGCACCCTGCTGCAATGCTACGCCGGTTTCGCCGGGCTCAACCGCCATCCTGACACTCCGCCACGGGTCGGCTTCGCCTGGCTCGACCCGATGTGCGGCTTGATGTTGGCCTTCAGCGTTGCCGCTGCGCTGTGGCACCGACAGCGGACGGGCGGAGTGGCCCGCATCGACTTCTCGATGATCGAGGCGATGCTGTGGACGATGGCCGAACCGCTGCTGGCGACGCAGCGCGACGCCCCGCCGCAGCCGCAGGGGAACCATTCCGACCGCTGCGTCCCGCACGGCGTCTACCGCTGCGCCGGCGAGGACGACTGGATCAGCATCGTTGCACCCAGCGACGAGGAGTGGCGGAAATTGTGCGCCATTGTCCCGGCCTTGTCTCCGATGGCGGGGCTCGGATTTCGCGCGCGGACCGATCGGCGCGTCGCGATCGACGATGCCCTTACCGCCTGGGCGCGTCCGCAGAGCGCAAGTCACGCCGCGACGGAATTATTGCGCGCCGGGATCCCGGCCGCAGCGCTCGCCACCTCGCGCGACCTCGTCAACTGCGACCATCTACGCGAGCGCGGGTTTTGGGACACACATGGCGCCGGCCTTCTCCCCGGCTTGCCATGGTACGCCAGCTTCGGTCGAGCCTCCGGCGCCGCACCGGAACTCGGCGCCGACACCCAAACCGTCCTTCGCGAGGCGCTAGGCCTTTCGCCAGACGAGATCGCTGCGCTGCGAAAGTCGGGTACGCTGGGTTAGGCAGCCGTCGGTTCAGCCCGGCTCATGCTCGCGCGCATCGTGTCTTCGCGGCGCTTATGGGCCAATGCACCCTTGCCGCCGGCGGTCGCATGGTAGAGATCGAGCCGGTCGAGCTCGTCGTCGCACGACGGGGCGATCGAGAGATCGCTGTAAGTCGACCGGTCGGGTGCCGCGAGGACTTCCTTGAGGATCGCCCGTGCCTGCTTATAGACCGACCAATAGCCCCGGGCTTTGCGGGCAATCTCGCCGGCGTAGCGCGGGTAGAATACGAACGGGTTGTCCAACCGCATTCCATGGCGGCGATCGCGCCGCGACTTGCGGCGAAACGCCCCGCCCTCGAGCGGATGGACGGCCTCGAACATCGTCATCATCTTGAACCACAGCAATGTGGTCAACGTCGTGCCCGGCCGGCCGCGCGAGTGGGCCGCAGCGCGCCGCAGAACCGTGCGAACATGATCGAGGCTGTAGAAACTCTCCCACGCCGCGCGATAGGCACTGTCCCAGTCCTCGTCGGACATCGTCGGATGATGCGTCACCCGGTTATTGAGATCGTACTTGTTGAGATCGTGATCCATCCAGGTGCCTTGCTGCGACAAAATCTTGTGGTCCTCCGAGCCGGGCAGCGGCGTGAGGATAAAGAGCTCGAGGATGTCGAGCGGCAATTCCCGCTTGATGATCTCGATGTCGCGCAATATCGACTGCTTCGTGTCGCCGGGGAACCCGATGATGTAGCCGGCGCAAGTGATCGCACCGTGCTCGCGCCATTTCTGCAGCATCGCGCGGTATTCGGTGATCTTGTTCTGGCGCTTCTTGGCCGCCACCAGATTGTCCGGGTTGATGTTCTCCAGACCGATGAAAACCCGGCGGACGCCGGCCTGCGCCGCCTTCTCGATGAAGTTCGGGATGCGGTGACACAAGGTGTCGACCTGGATCGTAAAGCCGATCTTCAGGCCCTCGGCAACCCGCAGCTGGATCATGCGATCGAAAAGCGGCTCCCAATGCCGATTGCGGGCGAAGTTGTCGTCGGTGATGAAGAACCGCCGGTTGCCCTGCCGGTAGTTTTCCCGGATCGCGCGTTCCAGATCGTCGGAGGAACGAAACCGGCTCTTGCGGCCCTGGACGTTGATGATCGTGCAGAACGAGCACTGGTAGGGGCAGCCGCGGCCGAGATCGAGGCTCGACAATTCGCCGGAAACCCGGCGGACATGCTTGCGCGGCAGGATCGGCACCGCCTCCCCTTCGAGTGCCGGCAGATCGTTCATGAAATTGTAGAGCGGCTGAAGCGCGCCGGCCCAGGCGTCCCGGATGACCCGATCAAGCCGGCCGTCCTCCGCCTCGCCGGCGAAAAAGGAAATGCCGAGTGCCGCCGCCTCGCGCATCTCCTCCGGCATCTCCGGCAGCATCGCGATGCAGCCGGAGACATGGAAGCCGCCGATGCAGACCGGCAAGCCGGCGCAGAGAAACGGCCGCGCAAGATCGACGGCGCGGGGGAATTGGTTCGATTGCACCCCGACCAGCCCAACGAGCGCTCGGCCACCGGCGAGGCGGATCATCCGGACGATCCGGTCGGGCCTGACGCGTCGATTGGTTTCGTCGTAGGTGTGGACACGGATTGCCACATCGGGGCCGAGCACCCGGCGGCGGGCTGGCGTCCTCCGCGAGACCGTTGAGGCAGCCGAGCGTGTTCGACGGGATCGCCGCCTTAAGCCATTGGATCGGATAGCCGTCGTCGTCGTAATGCGTCGGCTTGATCAGAACCAGGTGGAAGATCGCGGCAGCGCGCTTGGCAGTGGCCGTTGTCACGGATTTGGTGCCGACCCTGTTCAGGTGTGTATGCCCCCTTATGGATCAATCGAGCTTCCGCACGCAACCCAAGTCGAGTGGCGGCAGGCCAGGGGGCGGGCGGCGCGCCTGGGTGGCCTGCTCGAATGCATAGGCGAGGCGCAACAGGATGGGCTCGCTCCAGGCGCGGCCGGTGAAGGTGACGCCATAGGGGTAGTCGGGCGTCTCCTTATCGCGCAGTCCGGCGACGAAGCCGGCTGGGACCTGAACGCTCGGGTAACCCGCCTTGGCAGCGATCGCAGCACCGGCGGCACCGGGGAACAGCACCGCGTCGAGCCGGTGCCGCCCCATATAGGCGTCGAGCCCCAGTGTGCGCGCAGCGCGCAGATCATTCTGCCGGGCCGAGAGGTATTCGAGCTCGCTGAGGTCGCCGCGTGTCGCGTCAGCGGCGATGAAGATATCTTGGCCGAAGCGCAATGCGCGGTCGGCATTGGCCGCGTTGAAGGCGATGATGTCCGCTAGCTCGCGGATCTGGGTGCCTGCGGCCCAGTCACGCAGGTAGGCGTTCAAATCGTGCTTCAATTCGTAGACGAAGACGATCGGCCGGCGCACCGGCTGGTTCTTGGTCGGGCTCTCCGGGTTGCGGTTCAAGATCGCTATCTCGGTGCCGGGGCCACCGAGCCAGCCTTCGGTCGAAATGTTGGCGCCGACGATCGTCGCTCCCTGCGCTTCCAGCACAGCCGTCGCCTCTCGCATCACCGCGGCAACCCGCGGCATCAGCTGGCCATAGTAGACATCGTTGGCGGGATCGGCAGGATCGCTCGGCACGCCGATGCGCGCGCCCTTCAGCCCGTCCTTGTCGAGGACGCCCGTATAATCGGCTGGCCTCTCGATCGTCTCCGTCGCCGGGTCCAACGGGTCGGCGGCCACGAGCGCGTTCAGCAGGATCGCCGCATCGCGCACGGTGCGCGTCAAAGGGCCGGCGGTGTCCTGGCTGTGGGCAATCGGGATGATGCCGGCGCGGCTGACGAGTCCGAGTGTGGGTTTGACCGTGACGACGCCGTTCTGGCTCGCCGGCGACAGCAGCGAGCCCGAGGTCTCGGTGCCGATCGCCGCCGCGGCGAACCCTGCCGCCACAGCGACTGCCGAACCGGAGCTCGAACCGCCGGGGAGCACGATCGGCACGCCTCTGTCGTCGAGATCGGGCGCATAGGGGTTCCTCACCTGGCCGCCCAGCGAGCTGTAGCCCGCCGGCATGTCGATCGCCAAAATATTGGCGAATTCGGTCAAATTGGCCTTGCCCAAGATTATGGCACCGGCCCGCCGCAGCAGTTCGACGACGGTCGCGTCGCGTTGCGCCCGCGCCGCGGCGAGCGCCAATGACCCGGCCGTCGTATGCTGCCCATCCGCCGTGGCGATATTGTCCTTGACGAGAATCGGAACGCCCTCGAGGGGCCGGCGCCGGGCGGCCTTGCTCCCGTCGAGCGCGGCAGCGATCGCCAGCGCGTCGGGGTTGACCTCGCGCACCGCGTTGAGGCACGGGCCGGCGCGGTCATAGGTCTCGATTCGCGCAAGGTAGGCGCGCACCAGCGCCGCAGCAGTGATTTTACCGGCGGCGAGCGCTTCTTGCAGATCACCGATCGTCGCGTTCTCGACGCAAACAGTTCTTTCGGCAGCAGCGGCGGGTGCAGTCATGGCCAATTCCAGCGCAGCAATCACCCGAAACCGAAGCGGCTTACGTACCATTCGGTTCGGTCGTGGTAGCGTCGCAGCGGCTTCCCGGTCAGCATAAGCGTCGGCTCGTTGAAGAACGCACACGGCATTGGCGCGATCACAGCGCCGCCGATCAATTTCGGTCAAGCCGAATGAGCAAACTCCCGCGGTTCGCGGTGTTCGGCGCTGTTCGATCGCGGTTTGGTCCGAGGGGTTCGGCGCGATCGGCGTCGCGCGGCGCCTGGCTGATGCTCGGCGGCGCCTTTGCCGCGTTCACCGCCAGCGCCGGGGTGATGCATTCCTACGCGGTCTTCCTGGTGGCATTTATCGAGGAATTCCGGTGGAGCCGCGCCGAGACGTCGATCGCCTATTCGGTCTCGCAACTCGTCGCCGGGGCGAGCTCGCCGCTGGTCGGCACTTTGGTCGATCGGCTCGGGCCGCGCCGCCTGTTGTTGCTCGGCGGAAGCCTGCTCGTTCTCGGCCTCTTGGCCAGCGCTTTCATCTCGGCACTCTGGCAGATCATCCTGCTTTACGGGATCGTGATGACGATCGGGGCCAACTGCCTCGGGCTGGTGGTCTTCGTGCCGCTGCTCTCGCGCCATTTCGTACGGCGCCGCGGCATGGCGATCGCGATCGTCCAATCGGCCAACGGCTTTGGGCGCGCCGCGTCGGCGCCGCTCGTCCAGCTGCTGATCTCGACCTTGGGGTGGCGCAGCACCTATCTGGCGCAGGCCGCGTTCATGGCCGCGGTGGTGCCATTGCTCGCAGCATTGTTTCGCCGCGCCGCTCGCTACCCGATCGGGGCCGAACCGGATCCGGCACCCGAGGGCCCTGCTCCTAGTTCACTCCCGTCGCCAGAGTGGAGCTTGGCCGAAGCGATACGCACGCCGCACTTCTGGCTGCTCTTCGCGGTCTACCTGTTCACCGGGCTCGGCAGCTTCCTGGTTTCGCTGCACCAGCTCGCCTTTGCCGTGGATGTGGGGTTCGACAAGCTCTACGCCGCCTGGGTGCTCGGCATGGGGAGCTTCCTTGCCATCGCGGGCACGATCTTCACCGGCACGATATCGGATTACATCGGCCGCGAGCTGTCGGCCATCCTGGCCTACGGCATCTCGATCTTGGGTGTGGTTTGCGCCTTGCTGATCACCGGCCCCGGCCAGGGCTGGCTCCTGTGGCTGCACGCCTGCTTCTTCGGTCTGACCTGGGGTGCCCGCGGCCCCGCGATCACCGCCAAAACCGCCGACCTCTTTCCCGGCCGCCAGTTGGGCACGATCCTCGGCGTGATCACGATCGGCAGCGGCCTCGGCTCCGCCGCCGGATCATGGGCAGCAGGCTGGATCTTTGATTTATCGGGCAGCTACCGACTCGCCTTCATACTGGCGATCGCCGCCTATCTTTGCGGCTGCATCGCCTTTTGGGGATTACGCCAACCGCCGAGGACAAGTTCAAGATCACCCGCGGCAACGCCGCCCGGCTCTACGACTTCGACGCCTGACCAGTAGAGCCCGGGAGATACCGGATCAGGCGGCGGTCGCCCAGGTTTCTGAGAGCAACGCCGCCTGCTCCAGGAGGGTTTGCGTTGCTTCTTCCTGCTTGTCGGCCTGCTCCGGGTCACACCGCAACAGATCGCGGCAGCGCGCGAAGGTCGCGAAGAGCTGGCCGTCGAGGTCGTTCCGGTCGGTGATCACGACGATCGTCGGGTTTTCCATCGTCGGATGCAGGATCAGCCGTCCGGCATAGAACGCCATCATCAGGCTCATGCCCGAGCCTTGCGTGTGCCAGACGACGCCGACCCGCTTGTCTCGCGGCTCGCCGCCGGGGCTATGACGCGCGAAATAGGTGCCGGCCGCCTCCGCGGCCTCGGGCGCGAGGTTGGCGGCGCGCAACGTCTCCTCGACCGCGACATTGACCGCGTGGAGCTGGTGATATCCCGCGATCTTCTTCGCGAGCGCGCCGCCACCGAAATCCTCGAAGACAATGAAATGGCGAACGAGATCGAGAAACCGGCGCGGCTGAAACACCCCTGCGAGCACGACCTGCAATTCCGGCAGGCCGGATGCTGCATCCTCGCGCCCGCTGATCGTGCGCGCCTGAACGCCGTCGGAGGCGATCAGCGCGGCGTTATAGGTGAACAACGCCGGGATGAGGCTCTGATAGTTTTCAAGTTGCTGGACGGCCTCCCACACCGTCGCGTTCTCATCGGCGGGGTTTTTCAGCTCGACGACACCGAGCGGCAGCCCGTCGACGAAGATCACGATGTCGGCGCGGCGGCTCTGCTGCCCCTCAAGGACAGTAAACTGATTGACCGCCAGCCAGTCGTTGTGCTCGGGCCGCTCGAAATCGATGACCTGCGCCTGGGCGCCGGCGATCGACCCGTCCGACCGAGTGTATTTGACGGTCACACCATCGACGAGCATGCGATGCAGCGCACGGTTGCGAGCGAGGAGGTTCGGCGCCTCGACGCGCAGCAATTTGCGGTAGGCGTCGAAGACAGCGGCCGTCGGTAAGCCCAGGTTCAGCCGGGTCAGCGCACGATGCAGCCGGTTTTGCAGGATCGTGTCGTGGTATCCCTCGCTGCGCTCACCGCCATCGACCCCGAACGCGATCTCCGGCCCGTGCCGGACGGTATAGCCCAGGGTCTCTAGCCAATCGAGTGCCGCCTCTTCGGCATCCGACTCGGTGAACCCGGCCAGCATCGTTTAGCCGGCGCGGCGGACGCTGTCGCTCTGGCCGGGCAGCGGCTCGCCGGTCAGATGATGCCGCAGCACGTCGGGGCAGAGATCAGCGCCATTCGGCCAGACGATCGTCCCGATGTCCGGGTTCACGCGCACCAGCGCGAAGAATTGCTGGTCGCGCAAAGGCTCGAAGACGCCGGTGAACTGCAGCAAGGGCGCGAGATCGAACTCGCCTGCTGCGCCATCCGCGTAGCGCAGGTAAAGGCGGTGACCTCCGAGCGGTCTTGCTTCTACAATGTCGTCCAACATCATTTCACTCCAGTGGCGTTATCGGCTTGAGCGGCGCAGGCATGGCCTATCGCGCGACCTTGGGTTGCGCGGCTTCGATCAAAGGCACGCGGTCAGCCATGATCTTCTCCCGCCACCGATCGTCGATATTTTGCCAATCGACGAGATCGACCTTGTAGAGCAGATCGCTGTCGCTAAACGCCTCGGCCAGCTTGGCGGTCTCGTCGAGCGTCAGCCGCCGGCCGGCATCGATCGTCAAATCGAGATCGGAATAACGCCTGGCCCGGCCGGTCGCCCTTGAGCCGAATATCCATGCCTTGGTGCTCGGCGGCAAATTCGCACGAAGGATATTCAGCACCAGCCGCTTGTGATCTGACGGCAAGTCGATGTGCAAGGGTGGGCTCATGCGAGCCCGCCGTTGCAGTTCGGCATAGAAATGGTCGGCTTCTTCGAGGAACGCCGGGATCGCAGCGGCGACTTTGTGAAGCCACCTCGGCATTGTAAGTGTGGCTCGTGCGGAAGCGCATTTCGCGAAAGCGTCGCCAGGCCGGCCAGTCGCCTTGCAACAAGCCCTGGGCATTTGCGGTACGGACCAAATCGGCAAAGGGCATCTGCTCGATTTCGTCCGGGGAAGCCGCGATTTCCTTGAGATACCGCCTCAGCGTCTTATGACCGAACTCATAGGTGAACTCGAAGCGTTGGATCAGCCCGTCGCGGATCTGCTCGTCGGCCGGCTCGCGCTCGTGACGGGTGAGGCCCTCGCGAAGGCGCCGAACAGCGTTGCCGAGCGAGGTGGTGTCGAGCTTCATCGCATGCCCCCCTCGGAGCTTTCGGGATCACGCTTCAAAAACCAGCTCCCGCGAGCCTTCAATACTCGCCTTGAGATAAGGATTGCGCACTGCGCCCGGCTCGACGAGATCGACCGGGCGGCCAAGGAGAGCTTCGAACGCCTCTTTGAGGCCAAAATAGGTGTCGAACGAGAGCGCTTCGGGATGCTCGCGATCGAATTCAACTAAAAAATCGATATCGCTAACTTCGGGATCGAAATCGCCACGCGCCGCAGACCCGAACAGATCGAGCCGCCGCACATGAAAGCGGCGGCACAGCGCCTGCAACTCCTCGCGATGCAATTCGATCTCGTTAATCATGTTGGCTAGCGCTGAATCATCCCTTTTGCAGATATTCGCGCAGCACAGCATTGATCCGCGATTGCCAGCCTGGGCCGGTTGCGCGAAATCGCTCGATGACGTCGGGGTCGAGTCGGAGCGAGACGAGCTTCTTCGCGGCTTCGGATTTGGGGCGGCCCCGGCCCCTGGCGGGACGAATCACGGTATCGCCGATCGCGAATTCGGCCTTGTCGAACCACTCATCGCTCAGCTCGGGGATGTCCTCGTATTCCTCGGGCTGGATTACATGGGCGTCGAGCTTAGCCAAGTCGGTGTGAATAACGCGCTTTTTCCCGGTCATTGGCCTTTCTCGTCGAAATGATGCGCCGTCCGTTCTCGGTGGGCGTCCAGACCACAACCACCATTCGCCCGGCAAGCAGGCCAATCGTGATGTAGCGCGGCTCCGGATAGGCCAACCGCTCATCTGGAAATGTGAACTTCGGCCCAGCGAAGACATGCTCCGCATCCAGAAAATCGATGCGGCGGCTGCGAAGCGTTTCCGCCCGCTTCGCCGGATTGAAGCTGATCTTCATCCAGAAATAATATAGCTACAAAAAAATATCAGACGCAAGGCTTGGTTAGGCACAAGACATCAACCGGCTGCCTCGGCAACGGCGCGCTCGGCCTCCCTCGCCCGCAACTCGCCCGAGATCAGCTTGGGCAGCAGCATGTCGCTCAGGGCAGCAAGGGTGCGCGACTGCTCGCAATTGACTAAGAGACGACGGTACAAGGGACAGACAGTTGCCTCGAAAACGTCCGTCAAACGGTAGTCACCGACGATAGCACGTGCGCTCTCCAATGTTTTGGTTGTGATCGTATCGAAGACAGATCCATGTGCTGCATGCACTAACTCGTCGACCAAGCCTGCAAAGGCAGCGGCTAGCCAGAAGGGGCGCTTGTTCCTGCTTTGCAGGGCGTAGCATGTCTGGTTCATGGCCATGTCACGGCCGAATAGTCGAAATCGTCCGGTAGTCGCCCCACGCGCCACAACCACGGTTGACAGTTTCGGAATGAACCGAGTTGCGCTCTCGTCCAGTCCCCGGTCAGTAATCGTCCTCTCAGTCTTTGTGAGAAATGGATCCGGACACTGGCTGACGTCCTTCGCGCTTGCCCATAAGATATCTCCGTCCCAATATTCCGCAATTTCGGTTTTCGGCGTTCCTCCGGAGATCAGCCGGGCGTGCGCGAATAATGCCTCCCAACGCCAACCGGCCGGAATACCGTCGGCGCCAAAGCGGTCTGGGAAGAGGTCGGTTATTCGCTTGGGAAGACCGGGGTCGCGGCCTTCGGCCTTGGCGCGGACCGGATCGAAATCGACAAACCACGACTTGAACAGCGCCCGCGCCATCGTTTCCAGCGTCTCGTTCATCCGCCGATTCAGCTCGATCTTGTCGTCGAGCGCGCCGAGAATCTCGGCGATGGCGCGCCGATCCGAGAGCGGGGGAAGCAGTACATCGAATGCTCGCAGCTCATCACTGTTCAACCTACCGGTTCCGTGTCCTGCCAGATCTACTAGCGATAGAAGCCGTTCCTTGTTGCCCAGGAGAAGATAGGGCAGGAAATCCTCGCAGATCTGTTGGTTGGGCCGGAGAGCCTTGACATCCTGGTTAAAGGACATTGGCCAATTTGCTACGCAGATCGGCACGTCGTTGAGCAATGTCATGCCTCGCGCGAGCAGGAAAACCGTGCCCGCCGGAACCAACCTCGTTCCGTTGGAAATGCCGCTTTCGGTGAGGTGAGATCCTCGGTGTCGTCAAGCCGAAACCGCTTCATGTCTTTGGCGGAGACCCAAGGGATCGATCCGCCCCAATAATCCGCACGATCTTTGCAGGGCGTTCCGCCTGAGAGGAATTCGGTAATGCTGCCGAGGCGGGTGCTGCGCCAATCACTGGGCATACCCAAACTCCCGCAGGCTGGCGGCGATGGCGGCCTCGAGCCGCGCGGCCTTGACCTGCCGCCGGCAGGGCGAGCCGACCTGAGCATTCTCCACGCCTTCTATCTTCTCTCAGGCAGCGTAGGACATGATTTCGAGCTCGGACCGTTCGTCGGCTTCGGCCAGCATCGTGTCCACTCGGGCCATAACCGCATCTTCGATCAGGTACTCGGCGCAGGAGCCGCATTGCAGGACCGGCAGGTCTCTCAAGATCACGATACGTTTTGCGTCGGTCTTGAAGGGCACATCCGTAACGGCGCGCTCGAGCGGTCCACCGCACACATGGCATCTCATCTCTGTCTCCTCGACTTCAGGTCGTCGGCGCAAAATGCACTCGTCGCCGCCAACTCCCTCTCCGCCCCCAGGGGGCGGAGAGGGCCGGGGTGAGGTGGGGGATTCCAGAGCGCCCGCCAAGGCCCACCTCACCCTCCCGTGCCTGAGGCGCGGGCCCCTCCCTCTCCCCCCAAAAGGGGCGGAGAGGAGAATTTTGGTGCGGCTCAGACACCTGACCTGCCAAGCCCTAGCTCACGCAGGTTGGCGGCGATCGCAGCGTCCAGTCTTGCCGCCTCGGCCTGCTGTTCGAACAATGTCGCGACGAGCCGGCGCATCTTTTCGTCATCCTCGGTCGCGCCGGCGCCGACGTAGCGGCCGGGGGTCAGGATATGGCCGTGCTTGCGGATGTCGTCGAGCGCCGCCGATTTGCAGAAACCCGGCACGTCCGCGAATTCGCCGGCGTCTTTGTCACCTCGCCAGGTATGGTAGGTGCCGGCGATCTTGGCGATGTCGGCATCGGACAGCTCGCGGTGCACCCGGTCGACCATCCAGCCGAGCTTCCGCGCATCGATGAAAAGCGTCTCACCGCGGCGGTCGCGGAAGAGGCCGTTCTTCTTGTCGCGGGCGAGGAACCACAGGCAGACCGGGATCTGCGTTGCATAGAAGAGCTGGCCGGGCAGCGCCACCATGCAATCGACGAGGTCGGCCTCGACGATCGCTTTGCGGATTTCGCCTTCGCCCGATTGGTTCGACGACATCGAGCCGTTGGCGAGCACGAAACCGGCGGTACCGGTCGGCGCCAGATGGTGGATGAAGTGCTGCACCCAGGCGAAATTGGCGTTGCTCGCGGGCTGGGTGCCAAAGACCCAGCGCTTGTCGTTGCGCAGCAACTCGGCGCGCCAGTCGCTGTCGTTGAACGGCGGGTTGGCCATGACATAATCGGCCTTGAGGTCGGGGTGCTGGTCGTTGTGGAACAAATCGCCATGCGCGATCTGCGCGTCGATGCCGCGGATCGCGAGATTCATCTTCGCGAGGCGCCAGGTCGTGTAATTCGATTCCTGGCCGTAGATCGAGATGTCGCCAATGCGGTCGCTATGCGCCTCGATGAATTTCTCGCTCTGCACGAACATGTCGCCCGAGCCGCAGCACGGGTCGTAGACCCGGCCCTTATAGGGTGCGAGCATCTCGACTAGCACGCGCACGACATGGGTCGGGGTATAGAACTGGCCGCCCTTCTTGCCCTCGGCGCTGGCGAATTGCGACAGGAAGTACTCGTATACGCGGCCGAGGATGTCGCGGGCGCGGTCGGCCGGGCTGCCGAGGCCGATATCGCTGACGAGGTTGATCAACTGGCCGAGCCGCTGCTTGTCCAGGCCTGGGCGGGCATAGTTCTGCGGCAGGACGGATTTGAGCGAGGAATTGTCGCGCTCGATCGCCGCCATCGCGTCATCGACGGTCTGCCCGATCGTCGGCTGGGGTGCTGCGCCCTTCAGATATGACCAGCGGGCCTCCGGCGGCACCCAGAAGATGTTTTCGGCGCGGTACTCGGCCGCATCCATGTTGTTGCGCAGCGCATTGGCCGCCTGCCATAGCTTCGCTTCGAAGCCGAGCGTCGCGCCATTGTCACGCGCCCGCGCCCAGGTCGACGCGGTCGGAGACATGGATAGGCCGGCCTGTCTCGGCTGGGCACACCGACCCCGCCCTCTTGGCGACAAGATCGAGGCCTATGCTGTGTTCTACGGTGCGGGAGGCAGGCCGGCGCCATATTCGGGTCCCGGAAATGCCAAATTTCGAAATGGCTTTCTGGTCCCCTGCCAAGATGCTGTTTGCTCGCGTTGGCGTCAAAACCTGGTCAAAGGTTCCCTGCTGGGGCGTCCTTGAAGTGTCCGATATGAGGTATAAGTGACTGAAAACTTTTCATATATTCGACACAGTGCCGGGCTCGGCGACGATTTTTTCCCTGCACCGGCACAGAGGCCCGCACCCTCTGCCACAATTGCCCGGCATATGACCGGGCCCGCCGCTCGGCGGCTACGCCGGGGCAGAGCTTGACCTCGACGGGCCGTCCCTTGAGGATGCCTCGAACGTTCACAGGGGAACCAGGGCTCGTCGTGCCATCACTGGGTGACAGCTACGAGGCGCCGCATCTCGCTAAGAATGCGGCGAACCATGCGGCATTGACGCCGCTTACTTTCCTGCCGCGCGCCGCGGCGGTTTATCCCGACAAGCTCGCCGTTATCGACGGCCCGGCCGGGTTGACCTACAGCGAGCTTTACGCTCGCTGCCGGCGACTCGCCGATGCGCTGCGCCGGCGCGGCATCGGATGCGGGGACACCGTCGCGGTGATGGCGCCGAACGTTCTAGCATTGCTCGAAGCGCATTTCGGGGTGCCGATGGCAGGTGCGGTTTTGAACGCGCTAAACTATCGGCTCGACGCGCGCTCGATCGCTTTCATCCTCGGGCACGGCGAGGCAAAGCTCCTGATCGCCGACCGCGAATTCGCACCCACCGTCAAGGCCGCGCTGGCCGAGATGGCCGACCCGCCGCCGCTGGTCGAGATCGACGACGGCTCGGGCGGTCCCTCGCTGCGCGGCACGGAATACGAGGCCTTTCTGGCCGAGGGCGACTCCGCTGCGGAATGGGCCACGCCGCGCGACGAGTGGGAGCCGATCGCGCTGAACTACACCTCGGGCACCACCGATAATCCAAAGGGTGTCGTCTACCATCACCGGGGTGCCTTTTTGAATGCCATCGGCAACGCAATCACCTTCGGGCTCGATCGCCACTCGGTCTATCTATGGACCCTGCCGATGTTCCACTGCAACGGGTGGACCCACCCTTGGGCGGTGACCGCCGTCGCCGGCGCCCATATCTGCCTGCGACGGGTCGATCCGGCGTCGATCTTCGCGGCAATTGCCGAGCATCGGGTCACCCACCTAAGTGGTGCCCCGATCGTGCTGAACCTGTTGGTGCATGCTCCTGAGGCGGTCAAGCGCCGTTTCGATCATGTCGTCGAGGTCGCGACCGGGGGTGCCGCCCCGCCCTCGGCAGTGATCGAGGCAATGGAGCAAATGGGCTTCCGTGTCACCCATCTTTACGGGCTGACCGAAAGCTACGGTCCCTCGACGGTGTGCGCCTGGCAGGAGCCGTGGGCCGGGCTGCCGCTCAAGGAACGGGCCGCGCGGATGGCGCGACAGGGTGTCTCCTATCCGACCCTCGACCGTCAGCGCGTCGTCGATCGGCAGGCGATGACCGATGTCCCGACAGACGGCAGCACCTTGGGCGAGCTGGTACTGCGCAGCAACACTTTGATGAAGGGGTATCTCAAGAACCCGGCAGCGACCGAGGCGGCCTTCGCCGATGGATGGTTTCACACTGGCGACCTCGGGGTTCGTCATCCCGACGGGTACGTCGAAATCAAGGATCGCTCGAAGGACATCATCATCTCCGGCGGAGAAAACATCTCGTCGATCGAGGTCGAGGACGCACTTTATCGTCACCCGGAGATCATCGAGGCGGCGGTGGTCGCCAAGCCCGACCCTCTCTGGGGAGAGACGCCTTGCGCCTTCGTGACCCTCAAGCCGGATGCCGGCCCGGTTTCGGCTGCGGATATCATCGCCTGGTGTCGCGATAACCTCGCGCGCTTCAAGGTACCGCGGACCGTTGTCTTCGGCGCCTTGCCAAAGACCTCGACCGGCAAGATCCAGAAATTCGAGCTGCGCGACCGGGCCAAGGAAATCCTCTCGTGACGGCGGTGCCGAGCTTCCACCTCAAGGACCAGGTCGCCTTGGTCACGGGTGCTTCGAGCGGGATTGGCCGCCACTTCGCCGAACTCCTCGCCACCGCCGGCGCCAAGGTGGTGCTCGCCGCACGACGAATGGACCCGCTCGTCGAAGCCGCTGGCGAGATCGAGGCGGACGGGGGCAGCTGCCTACCAGTCGCCTGCGATGTCACCAAGCAGGACAGCATCGTCCGCGCCATCGCCCAGGCCGAGGCAGTGCTCGGGCCGTTGTCGATCCTCGTCAACAATGCCGGGGTCGTGGTGTCGAAGCCGTTGTTCGAGCATACCGAGGCGGATTGGGATCACGTTGTCGACACCAACCTGAAAGGCGCCTGGCTGATGGCGCGCGAATTTGCTCATCACCTCGTCGACCTGAAGCGGCCGGGCCGGATCATCAACATCACCTCGGTCTTGGGCTCCCGGACGATCGGACGGGTGCCGGCCTATTGCGCGGCCAAGGCCGGACTGACGCATTTGACCCAGGTGCTGGCGATCGAGCTGGCGCGCTACGGCATTCTCGTCAATGCGCTGGCGCCCGGCTATGTCGAGACCGATTTCAATCGCGATTTTTTTCAGACTGAGGCGGGCCGAAACCTGATCAGCCGCATTCCGTTGCGGCGCATCGGCCAAGCGGCGGATCTCGACGGGGCGCTGTTGTTCCTGGCCTCGCCAGCGAGCGCTTATGTGACCGGCGCGGTGATCGCCGTTGATGGCGGGCACGGCGTGGCACCGATCTGATGCGCGAAATCCGAAGTACTCGGGGGCCGACGGCTTCTGTTAGCCTCGCGGTCTCGTCTGGAGAATGAGCCGTGTCTCAATCCCGTGTCCGGCAAGCGATCGATGCCTTCGCCAAGGGCGAGATCGTCGTGGTCACCGATGATGACGACCGCGAAAATGAAGGAGATCTGATCCTCGCAGCGGCGCACGCGACGCCGGAGAAAATGGCTTTTATAGTCCGCAATACTTCGGGCATCGTTTGCGCGCCGTTGACCGGGGAAATCGCGCGGCGCCTCGAACTGGCGCCGATGGTCGCCGACAGCGAGGCGATCCACGGGACCGCGTTCACCGTCTCGGTCGATTATCGCCATGGTACGACAACCGGCATCTCGGCCGATGACCGCACCGCAACGATCCGCAATCTGGCGAACGGCAATGCCGGCCGGTCGGATTTTGTACGTCCGGGCCACATCTTCCCTTTGATCGCCAGAGATGGCGGGGTGCTGATGCGCTCCGGCCATACCGAGGCGGCTATCGACCTGTGCCGTCTTGCCGGCATTGAGCCGGTGGCGGCGATATGCGAGTTGGTGAATGACGACGGCTCGGTGATGCGCGGGCCGCAGGTTGTCGAGTTCGCCAGCAAGCATGGGCTGAAGCGCATGTCGGTGGCGCAGCTGATAGCCTATCGGCAGGCCCGAGAAAAGCTGGTGACTCGCGTGGCCGAATTTACCGTATCTAGCGCGGTGGGCGAGCTGACGGGCTATGCCTATGTGACGCCGTTCGACAAGGTCCATCACTACGCCTTCGTCTACGGTAACATCGGCGATGGCGCCGAGGTGCCGACGCGGCTCCATCGGGCCAACGTCCTCGAAGATGTCTTCGGCGGCGCCAAACCGATCCATGCCGCGCTGAGCCGGTTCAAGGCAGCAGGGCAGGGCGTCCTCGTCTATTTGCGCGATGGTACCTCCGGAGTGCCGACCTCGACGATTGGCGAGGAGGCTGCGACCAACTCGGAGCGCGAGCGCACCGTCCAATGGCGCGAGGTGGGTCTCGGCGCGCAAATTTTGCGGGACCTCAGAATCTCGTCGATTCAGCTCTTGGCGACGCGCTCGCGGACCTATGTCGGCCTCGGCGGCTTTGGGATAAAGATCACCAAAACCGAAGCACTCGAAGGCGATTAAGCGAGCCCCATGACCCCCACCTGGGCCAAGCTGCACTACGGCTGGGTCGTCGTTTGGGTCACCTTCGCGGCGCTGTTGGTTTCGGCCGGAATTCGCGCCGCGCCCGGCGTGCTGATCGTGCCGCTGGAGAGCGAATTTCACTGGTCGCGCGCGACGATTTCGTTCGCCGTCGGGGTCAACATCCTGCTCTATGGTCTGGTCGGCCCGTTCGCCGCGGCAATAATGGACCGCTTTGGCGTGCGCCGAACGTCGGCGCTAGCGTTGGCCTTGACCGCGGCCGGCGTCGCATTGAGCCCGCTGATGCGCCAATCCTGGCAGCTCGTCCTGCTCTGGGGCGTGGTCGTCGGCACGGGCTGCGGGGTCATCGGCAGTTTCCTTGCCGCCTATGTTCCGGCGCGCTGGTTCCGCGCGCGCCAGGGGCTCGTCGTCGGCTTGCTGATGGCGGCCAACGCTGCGGGTCAGCTCGTCTTCCTGCCGACGATGGCGAGCCTCGTCGCGTATGCCGGTTGGCGGGTGATGTCGCTCGCGCTCGCCGGCACGGCTCTCGCTTTCGTCCCGCCGATTGTGCTGCTGATGCGCGATCGTCCGGAGGATCTTGGTCTGGCACCCTACGGCGCCGGCTCCGATCGCGCCGATCGCACCACACCGCCGCCTGACGGCAATCCAATGGCCGCCGCCTTTGGCGCGCTGGCTGCGGGGGCCGGCTCGCGCGATTTCTGGCTGATCGCCGGCAGCTATTTCATTTGCGGTGCATCGACCAACGGGCTGATCGGCACGCACCTGATCCCGGCCTGCGTCGATCACGGCTTGACCGAGGTGACGGGCGCAGGACTTCTCGCCGCAACCGGGGTGTTCAGCTTCATCGGCGGGACGCTGTCCGGCTGGCTCAGCGACCGATGGGACAATCGCCTGCTGCTCGCCTGGTATTACGGGTTGCGCGGTCTCTCCTTGCTCTACCTGCCGTTTGCCTTCGACATGTCGGTCTACGGGCTATCTCTGTTCAGCGTGTTTTACGGGCTCGACTGGATCGCCAGCGTGCCACCGACGGTGCGGCTCCTGACATGGGTCGTCGGCACCGAGCGGGCCGGGATCATGGTCGCCTGGATCACCGTCATCCATCAGCTGGGTGGTGCCGCCGCCGCCTATCTGGGCGGCGTGCTGCGGATATCCTTCGGCAGCTATCTGGAGGCATTTCTGTTCGCGGGCCTGTTGTGCATCGGCGCCGCGGCGATGGCGCTGCTGATCGGGGCCGGCCGGCATCGCGCCCGGCCCGAGCCGGCCGCATTGCCGGCACAATGATCGTTCCGATAACCACCAAATCCTGGGAAGGGGGCGGCGATGCGTCTCGGCTTTATCGGCACCGGCACGATGGGCGCTGCGATGGCTGGGTGTCTGATCGATGCGGGCCACGACCTCGTCATCCATGATGTCCGGCCCGAGGCGACCGAGGCGCTCCGCGCGCGCGGGGCAGATGCGGCAGACAATGCTGCCGCGGCAGCGCGCCAGTGCGAGGCGGTGTTCACCTCGCTGCCAGGTCCGGCCGAGGTCGAGGCTACGGTGCTCGATCCGGCAACCGGCGTCCTGGCGGGTTTGTCCGCGGGAGCTGCCTATATCGACATGACGACGAATGCCCCAGCCGTGGCGCGCCGGGTCGCCGCTGCTTGCCGCGCGCGCGGCGTGGATGCACTCGACGCCCCGGTCAGCGGGAGGCCGCCGGCAATGACCGTGATGGTGGGTGGCCCTGCCTCGGTCTTTGCCAAATACCGCCCGCTCCTCGAGGCGATGGCCGGCAACATCTTCCACGTCGGGGAGACGGGAGCCGGCTGCACCGCCAAGCTCGTCACCCAGTATCTCGGTTACACCAATTTCGTTGCCGCCCTCGAAGGCATGCTGATCGGCGCCAAGGCCGGGATCGACCTCGGTGTGCTTGCCCGCATCGTGCCGCTGAGCGCCGGCGCCAGCCGCACCTTCGACAACATCCCACGCTCGGTGTTGAGCGGCGCTTTCACCGCCGGCGGCACCCTCGACATCGTCGCCAAGGATTTGCAGCTCGCCTGCGATCTGGCGCGCGAGGTCAATGCGCCCGGGCATCTCGGCCTCCTCGCGCACGACGTGCTGAACCGCGCCCAGGCGCAGGGCTGGGGGCCGCAGGGCTTTCCGGTTGCCGCCAAGATCCTCGAGGCGATGGCCGGCTGCGAGCTGCGCGCGCCGCCGGTCGAGAACATCGCCGGTTACCAGGCGGAGGACCCACGCCGCACGCGGAGCCGCTGAGATTCTCCGGGCCGGTCGGCCGACCGCAATCACCGATTGACCCGATTGTTGCGCGTCCCGCCATCTGCAGCCGATCTGCAGCAAAATCTCTCTTATGGGTTGTAGAGCCACCCCGGACCGGCGCCGTTCAGGCCGGTTGCGGAGCCCGAGTGGTCGGAGCAGTCAGCCTCGACCAGCTGCAGACGCCGCTCGAAGTCGCTGGTCTCGATCGCCCGCACAAAAGTGTCAACCACCGCCGCGATCGTCGCCGCCTCGCCTGGCGTGATCATGCCGCCGGCTAGCGCCGAGGTCACCGCCTTCATCGCAGGGGCGATATCGGCCGCACTCTCGATTGGCGGCAAGGCGAATTTCACGGTGCGTTCGCGGCACTGCGGCAGGACGCGCTCCATGCACAGCCGCAACGCGGTCGGGTCGCCGACGAGCGCCAGCTCGACGGCCTTGCGGGTCAACGCCTCGGCCTCGCCCGCGAGCAATGCCCCGGCCGCGATCGTCGTCTTGTTGCGGCAGCCGACCCGGCGGCCGAGGGGATTGCCCGACCGGCCCTTCTCGAATGGCCGTCCGCGCACCTTCTTCGGCGGATTCATTGTAAGTCCATCCGTCATTGTCATCTCCTTGGTCCGACGCGCGGGCCATGCCGGCAACCGCTCTGGGTCGGGAGCATGCTCTGCGAAGTTGGCAATTTAATGGTCGTCATCACCACAATATAGCGAGAATAAGATGCGAGTTTGGATTTACAGCGGCTTTACCCGTTGTGGATGAAGTTCAGGTTCGTCGAAGTCGGGCCAGTGGAAGCCGAGAAGGCTCCGCACAGCGATATCGGAGCCTAGTGTTCAGAGCTAATGAAGGGGTTCATCCGAGTGGCAGAGGAAAATGGAGACATCAAAAATCCTGCCACACCGGCGAAGGCCGGTGCCCACGGGAGAACTGGGTCCCGACCCTCGGCGGGAAGACGAAGAGGGGTTGATTGATATGGGTATAACAATTCTCATATTGACAATACAGGATGGGTCTGATAATATGCCTCGATCATGGCCCATCACCTCAGGAAACCCAAAGCGGAGCCCCGCCCGCCCTTGACGGTTGTGTGGCGGCGGATCGAGGTGCTGCGTCCGGACCCGGCAAGTCCACGCTCGCACAGCCCCACGCAGATCCGCGCGCTGGCCCGCAGCATCACCATCTTCGGCTTCAACGTACCGATCCTCGTCGATCCGACAATGCGGATCATTGCCGGGCATGGCCGGTTGCTGGCAGCACGGGAGCTCGGGTGGCGCGAGGTACCGACCATCCTCCTCGCCCATCTCAGTGAAGCCAAAGCGCGCGCCTTCATGATCGCCGACAACCGCGTCGCCGAGGGGGCTGGATGGAACACCGGGCTGTTGCTGGCGCAGCTGACTGAGCTGTCGCTGGTCGAGCCTGATTTGGCTATCGAGGCGACCGGGTTTGAGCAGGAAGGGATCGACCTGCAACTAGCCTCCAGCCCCAGCAGTGCGCGCAAGCGGAGCCGCCGCTCAGCCCTGGTCACCGTCCCGCCCAGGCCGCCACCAGCCCCCGTCAGCAAGGCGGAGGAGGCGTCTGATGCCGACGAGGGCGAGAGACCGTTTCCTCAATCCGAGGCGACGGTCGCGCCCCCCGCCCTCATGCCGGCTGGAGCACGTGGATGACGCGGCTGGCGATCATCTCCCGGGTCTTGGCCGCGTAGGCGGCCATGTGAGGCGAGGTCGCGTGCGCCCTCAGCGCCTCGGGGCTTTCCCATTTCTCGATCACGACAAAGGTGTTGGGGCCGAATTTGGTCTGGAAGCTGCCGATCCCCTCGGCATCGGTCGTCGGACCGTATTCGATGCAGCCCTTCTCGGCGTGAACGGCGGGCATATTGGCGCGGAATTCCGTAAGGATAGTTTCGCGCATCCCGGATTTGGCGGTGATGATGGCGACGATGTGAATCATGTCTTCCCCTCCCGTCAGGCGATGCGCTCGAAGACGCTGTGATGGCGGCTGGTCGCGAGCGGCCGGATCTTTGTCGCCCAGTCGCCATAAGCACCGGCCTTTTCCCAGGCGGCACTCTTCAGCACATCGGGCAAATCGAGTTCGTAAATCGTCAGATAGCGCTGCATGCCCGGCACAGTCGAATGCTCGAGCCGATAACGCGCCGCAGAGCGCACCCCCGGCACCTTCGACAAGGTCGGAAAATGCTCTGTATCGTAGACGCGGTTGAACTCGGCCTCGTGCTCGGCAGGGATGTCGAGTTGCACGACAAAAGCGTGGGTCATGACGGTCGCTCCTCCTCGCTCGGGGTCAGGCGATCTTGCAAAAGACGCTGTGCTGGCGGTTGGTCGTGTGCGGCCGGATCTTGGGCTTCCATTCGCCGAGGTCGGACGCTTGCTGCCAGGCCGGACTGTCGATGATCTCCGCCCGATCGACCTCGTAGATCGCCAGATAGCGGGGCATCGTCGGGATCGTCGAATGATCTAGGCGGTAGCGCGCACAGGACCGCACGCCGGGAACTTTGAGGATCGTCGGCACGTGATCCTCGTCATAAATGCGGTTGAATTCCGCTTCGAGATGCTGCGGAATGTCCATTTGCACGACATAGACGTATGACACGGCACTGCTCCCTGCGGATCTGGAAGCCGCCAGATTAGGCGATATGGGCTGTGATCACGATGGGATTTCCGCCATGCGGGGCGGTGTCTTTGGGGAACTCAGATCTCGATCTGGCCGCCGAGCTCGACGACACGATTGGGCGGAATGCGGAAGAACTCGGTTGCGTCGAGCATATTGTTGGTCATCACACTGAAAAGCCGGTCGCGCCAGCGCCAGAAATTGGCGCCGCGCGAGCGCGGCCGCACCCTCTCGCGACCAATGATGAAGGAGGTTTCCATCAGGCTGAAACGCAGGCCGCCGACCCGGCATTGCGCCAGCGCGCGCAGGATGTTCGGCTCATCCATAAAGCCGTAGCGGATGCGGATCGTGTAGAAGCCCTTTCCGAGCTCGCCGATCTCCAGGCGCTGCTCCTCGGGCACATGCGGCACGTCTTCGGTGTGCACTTGCATCATCACGACGCGCTCGTGCAGCACCTTGTAATGCTTGAGCGCGTGAAGAAGCGCGGCGGGGGCATGCCCGAGGTCGCGGGTCATGAAGATCGCCGCTCCCGGTACTCGTGGCGGCTTATCGGGGCCGAGCCCTTCGACGAATTGATGCAGTGGCAGCGCGTCGCGGGCGCGCAGCTCGGTGAGCAGGCGCCGACCGCGCCACCACGTCAACATTACGGCAAAGAGCACGCCACCGATCGTCAGCGGGAACCAACCGCCCTCGGCAATCTTCAGCAAGTTGGCGCCAAAAAACGAGAGATCGACCACTAGGAACAACAAAAAGAGCGGCACCAGCCGCCATAGGGGCCATTTTGCGCCCAGCCAAAAAAAGGTGAAGGCGAGCACGGTGTCGACCGTCATCGTACCGGTTACCGCAATGCCGTAGGCCCCGCCAAGCGCGTCGGAAGAACGGAAGCCGAGCACCGTCACAACGACCGCAACGAGCAATATCCAGTTCATCGCGGGCACATAGACCTGGCCGATCGTCTCCTCCGAGGTGTGCCGAATCTGCAGGCGGGGGAGATAACCCAGCTGCACCGCCTGACGGGTCAGCGAAAAAGCCCCGGAAATCACCGCCTGCGAGGCAATTACCGTGGCGGTCGAGGCGAGCCCGACCAGCGGGTACACCGCCCAGTCGGGGGCAAGAAGGAAGAACGGGTTCTCGACCGCCCCCGGATCGGCCAGAAGAAGCGCCCCCTGTCCGAAATAATTCAGCAGCAAAGCCGGAAATACGAAGCGCAGCCAGCCCCGTCGAATGGGCGCCGGCCCGAAATGCCCCATATCGGCGTAAAGGGCCTCCGCTCCGGTCACCGCCAGAACGACCGAGCCGAGCAGGATGAAGGCTTGCTCGGGGTCGATTACGATCAGATCAATCGCATAAAGCGGGTCGAGGGCCTTAAGGATCGCCGGCTTGCGCGCGATCTCGACAAGACCGAGCAGCCCAATCGTGCCGAACCACAGGATAATGATTGGGCCGAAAAAACCCCCGACGCGGCCCGTCCCGTGGCGCTGCAGCACAAACAGCGCAATGAGCACGGCGAGCGTCAGCGGCAGTACATAGGGTTCAAGCGCAGGTGTCGCGACCTTGAGGCCCTCGACTGCGCTCAGCACCGAAATCGACGGCGTCAGCACGCCGTCGCCAAAGAACAGCGCGAAGTCCAAAAAGGCCAGCCCAGAGAATCCAACGCGAGCCACTGGCGCCGGCGGCGCGGAGGGCCAAGACCGTCAGGGCGAGGATCCCGCCCTCGCCTCGATTGTCGGCGCGCATTAGCACGATCACGTATTTGAGCGTGACGACGAGCATCAGAGCCCAGGCGATCATCGAAAGAACGCCGAAAACGCGCGGCTCGCTGACGCTGGCAACGTGAGAAAAACACTGTCTAACGGCATAAAGGGGCGAGGTGCCGATGTCGCCGTATACGACGCCGAGTGCCGCGACGGTCAGGTTTTGACTAACCGTTCGCGGATTCTCCGTTTGAATTACGGCCGCATTCGGCATGGGTGAGCTCGATCGATTCGACTAGCCGACATCGCGCTCGCGGTCCGGGGTTCTCCCCGGCGCATGAAGGATCCGCCAGGCGGGCTGGAACCGTCTCGCCGGTGGAGGTCGCCCCGCCATGCGGGCGTATCAAGCATCAAACGTGGGTCAGACTTACTCGCACAACACTCTTCGTCGGGGTGTCGTTCGCGCGGGCCGAAATCTCGACGGAGCCGGAACCCAATCCACCGGCCGGCATCCGATTTTATCGATTAGTGGAAGTGTAGCGCTCGCACGTCAAGAACGCATCACCCGATCGCGAGGCCGCCGCGGCGCTCAGTCCGGAAAGAGATGGCCGGCGCGGGTTGAATTCGAGGGTTCGGCGCCGCTCGCAGGTCACACCTATCATCCGAGTTACCGGCGCTGCTGGCTCACCGCAGGCGGTGGTTGGCCGTCTCCATCGCGCCTCGGTTGGTTCGTGGAGCAGGGGGTCGCTGTCGAGGGGTCATCACGGACAACGCTTCGGCCTGTCCCAGCACGCCCCTCCGAGCAGCGCTCGCGGCAGCTGGCCTGAAAAACAAGGCACGAAGCCCATACACGCCCACGGGGTGATGGGCAGCTTCGCATGGATCCTCTGACCCGGCTTCGACATTTCGGGCGTTTCGCCCCCTGGGAGGGAGCCGCTATCGACAAGCGAGGGGTGCTTTGCTATAGAGCGCGCCCCGCGACGGGTGCATAGCTCAGTTGGTAGAGCAGCTGACTCTTAATCAGCGGGTCGCAGGTTCGAGTCCTGCTGCACCCACCACCGCTGGAGTGTACATCACAATCTGTTGCGATCACAGTTGCGCACGAAGGAGTGCAACACATTCCTCAACACTTCGGCGAGCGGTGTCGATTGTTACATGTTCGCGATCCCACGCACGGTAATCCCGGTCGATTACCTCTGCCAGTCTGGTAAGGCGAGACCCGGCACTTCATTAGCGCGCGTTTCGATGCGTCTGCGATGCTCCTCCGCATCCGAGCAAATTGTTTCAATCTCCACCACGCGCACGCCCGCTCGCAGACCGGCATCCTGCCATGCATTTCGCGTTAGCATCCAAGGGTTCACCGAGTCACCGATCACCGTTCTTCCGAGCCGTAGGTTGTCCTCGGCAACCGCGTACGCTGCGCGATAGCCTGCATCCTCCAGGTCACCGTGGACAACGCCGGATGCGAGGATCGCTTGCTCGACCGAGTTGAATTCGCAGCCAAACCGCACGGAGTTCAGATGCGAGCGCTCGCGCTATCGTCGACTTTCCGGTGCCGGGCAGACCAGCAAAAACGATCAACACCTCTCACCTCTTCGCCCGTACGATAGCCATTGGCACGCTTATGGACCCGTGCCCAGCTTGGCCTCGGTTGGTCCACCAATCATTTCAAAAATTGACGCATTCGGGTGGCTCCCTGCTGCGGCGCTGCAAATGGCCAGGTCGCGGGTGTTTCGGTGATCAGTGCACCGCCGCCAATCCGGCGACCGGAAGGCTCGATGATCCTCGATGCCGGACGCTCAGCATGCGGCGGGCCTCGTGTAGGCGATCTGCGCTGGCATAGGCCTGCAACAGCGTGAACTCGACAAGATCGAGCTGCGCGCGGCTGCCGCCGATGCGCTCGAGTTCGCCGACAATCGGTTCAAGCGCATCGATCGCGGTAGAGAAATCGCGCCGTTCGAACGCCGCGAAGGCGCGCGACACCGCGGGAACCAGGGCGTCTGATGGATAACGCCCCTGGCGTGCGAGCTCGTCGATCTGCCGCATGTGCTCCTCTAGCGCTGCGTCCTTGCCGGCCACAGCCTGCGTCAGCGCGATATGCATATCGGAAAAAGCCACGCCGGCGCGCGGAAACGCGCTGTTCGCAAAGTCGTGCATCATGCGCCACGCGTCGACATCGCGGGGGTGCCCAGCAAGTTCCCAGCGCCACAAAAAGGAGACCGGATCGGTCACCTTCCCGCGCGGCGGCCCGGTGTGCACATCGGGTGCAAAGGCCTCCCTGAAAAGCCGGTACGCAGCTGCCGCATCGCCTGCCTCGAGGTGGCCCAGCGCGAGATGCCAGCTCAGATGGCTATATAACGCGCCGTTGCGCGGATAGGTCGGAAGCCAAGACGCGAGAAAGGCGCGGGCCGCGTTTGGATCGCCCTCCTCGTAGCAGGCGTGTGCGCGGGCGTGCGCTGCCCACGGGTTCTTAGGGTTCTGGGCGAGGGATTGTTCGATCTTGGGCCCGCCGGCCTCTCGCTGTCCGTTCTCCGAGAGTGCCATGCCGTGATGGGCCGTGAACCACCAATCATCCTCATAGATGGGCGCAAGGTTTTCCAGCAATTCCAGTAATCGGTGCTTCTGTCCGACGCGGCCGGAACTGCCGATCAGACCGTTGGTGAACGCGGTGGTGGCGAGCACGACGGCATCGCGCGGCCACGCGCTCAGGTGCACATGCAACGCGGAAAGTGCCGCTTCGGCATCGCCCGCCACGAGCAAGTCGAAAAATGCGACATGGCTCGCTTCCCGCGCGGACAGACCGTCGACGAGTGAGTGGGCCGCCGCCATCGACACGCGTGCCGCCGCCGCGTCCCCGCGTTCCAGCAGCGCATGCGCCTTGGCGGCAATGGCAAGGCCAAAGCCGGGATCTGCGACGATGGCACAATCGAACGCCTCGATGGCGCCGGGGTACATGGTCAGCTTTGCCTCACAGCCCTCTACGTAGGCGTCCCGCGCGGCGCAGGACGTTGTGGACAAGAGAAGCCCGTATCGATCGGTCAACATCATGGTCCTCATCCGGAATTCGCCTCAAGGATACGATCCGCCTCGGCGCACACGGCGCGCGTCGGTCGTAGGTCAGGCGGCGCCGCCCGCAATACCCGATTTCAGCCCAGATACCCCCGGCGTTATTCTGCGGCCGCCTTGTCATCGAGGCCGAGCACGTTGTAGGTCCGCTGTTGGTAGCGGATCATGTACTCCGTATAATAGGTGGTAGGGTATCTTGGCGCCTTGTCCGGTCCCACGCAGGTCGGCACTGCAGCCACCGGCCAATCGATATTGTTATCGCAGAAAAAGGCTAGGGCGTAGCGCTCGTCCCCCGAGCGGTTGACAGCGCGGTGCGGGGTGGCAAGGAAATAATCATTGGTCCAACGTTGCAGCAACTGCCCGCCGTTCACGACAAACGCGCCAGGGATGGCCGGCGCATCGACCCATTTGCCGCCTTGCGTGCGGATCGACAGACCCGGGACGTCATTGGGGGCAAGCAGCGTAAGGAAACTGGTGTCGGTGTGCGGGGCAATCCCGAACTCGTCGTCTGCCAGATCGCCCTCGTATGGATAGTGCGTCATCCGCAGCTTGTACTGCGGCTCCCTGAACGGTTGGTCGAAATATTCTAAAGGGAGGCGCAGCGCCCGAGCATAGAGCCGAACCAGTTTGTGCACCAACTGCTCCATCGTCTCGCAATAAGCGACGACCGCCTCGCGGAAGCCCGGCAGACCAGTTGGCCAACGGTTCGCGCTGCGGAAACGCCGATCCGCCAGTACCTCCGGATGGTCGCTCGGCAGGTCCCGCGCCACAAAGAATGCCTCGTTGATATTCGGCTTGGTGACGGTTTCTACGGTGGAGGTGCGCAGAGTGTCGCCCCTCATCGGTAAATAGCCGACGTTGTGCTTGTCTAGCTTGACCTCCAGCTTCTTCTGGAGCGGCAGAGCGTGAAAACGCGCGGCCTGATGGAAGACCGCGTGAATTTGTTCGGGAGGCACGCCGTGATTGACGAGAAAGTAGAAACCGATCTCGGTCAGCGCGACGCGAAGTTCCTCAGCTGCGCGGTTCACCGCGCCAGGGACGCCGGCCAGGCAGGGCCCCAGATCGATTACTGGAATGGTCTCTGTGTTCGTCATCCGATACTCCTGCTGCCCCGGCACGATACCGTCCCGAAAGCAATGCGGTCTAGAGCTGCGAGGCCGCAACTTGACACTACGAGCAAGGTGGTTACGCCTCGCCCGGTTGGTCCGTTGACATCTAGGGGATGACACCATCGGCGCGGAACATGTCAACGGACGCAACACCACTGGTTGGCCCACCATCCAACTCTGGTGCTCGCCGCCGTCTCTCGGAAGGTCTGCTCGGGGTCAATCGCGTCAGTTCAGGCCCAATCCAGGCCGGTCCGCCCAAGGCCCAATGACCCGACCCTCTCGATCGTGATTGCCGCGGCGAAAATTCGCTGCGAGAGAGATTTGCCGACGGAGCAAGAAGGATTGGAAGCCGCTCGCCTTGCGGCGGTGCCGCTTGATCTCCGTGACAACCGCCGTTTACCCCGCTCGGGCCTTGCGCAAGCCCGCGAGGCGGGCCGCCGCCTCGGTATTGCCCTGTAGCTTTGCCTTTTCATACCAGCCAGCTGCACTCGATAAATCCTGGCCGATGCCTCGGCCAGCCTGATAAAGATCTCCCAGCTGAAGCTGGGCTTCGACCAGACCTTGTGCGGCCGCTGCGGCGCACCAGCGGAAGGCCTCCGCCTCGTTCTGGGGGGCGCCCTGCCCCTTCAAAAGCATGATCGCGAGATTGTGTTGCCCGTAGCGGTCACCCTGCTCGGCAGAGCGACGGTACCACCTGACGGCTTCCTCGAGATTGCGGGCCACGCCCTCGCCGGTGCAGTACATGGCTGCCAGCTGGAATTGCGCGCCGGCATCACCCTGCTCAGCGGCCTTGCGGAACCACGACGCCGCGGCCGCAGTGTCCTTGGACACGGCGCGGCCCCGGAGGTGGTTCCATGCGAGGATGCGCTGGGCGTCGAGGTAACCCGCCGCGGCGGCCTGACGATAGCAGCGCTCGGCCGCAGCAAGATCGGGCTGAGTGCCATGACCTTGAGCATAAAGATGACCGAGCTGGACAAGCGCCGGGGCATGGCCGGCTTCCGCAGCCTGGCGGAACAACTCGAACGCGCGGGCGAAATCCTGAGCGACGCCCTCTCCGCGCGCGTAAAGCGCGCCCAGCCCATTCTGCCCCTCGGGGGCGCCGGCCTCGGCCGCCCGCAGATACCACGTTGCCGCTTTCTCCGGATCACGCGTTACGCCGGTTCCCTGCATGTAAAACGCGGCAATATTGACCTGAGCTGCCGTGACGCCCTGCATCGCCGCGCGTTCGAACCATCTCGCCGCCTCGGACGGCAGTTGCGCCACCCCGTCGCCGCGCGCACAAAGGCAGCCGAGACGGAATTGCGCCTCGGCATCGCCGCATTCGGCAGCTTCGCGATACCATCTCGCCGCCTCGATCATACTCGGCGTGGCGGCCTCTCCGATCTCGTAAAACCGGGCGAGTCGGAGCATCGCTGGGGAGTACCCCCCTCGCGCTGCCTGGCGAAGCAACGTCTCTGCGCTGAGCGCATTGCGCGGCTGGCGGCCGTTCTCCAGAATTAGCAGAGCAAGGTTGTATTGCGCGCGCGAATTGCCTTGCGCGGCAGCCTTGGCGAACCAGCTAGCAGCCGTTTCGCTATCCTGCTCCACCCCCTGGCCGGAGAGATACATCAGCGCGAGCGCCACCTGCGCCCCGTCATGGCCTTCTTCTGCGGCCTTTTCGTACCAGCCCGCCGCAGTTTTCAGGTCGATCGTTACACCGTGGCCGTTGGCGTAGAGAATGCCGAGGCCGAGCGCCCCAGCCGAATTGCCCTGCTCGGCGGCGAGCAAGTACCAGCGCCGTGCTTCCGCGTAATCGCATTGGCAGCCAATACCTTGTGCGTATATCAATCCGGTATTGGCTTGGGCTCCGGCGATGCCCTGTTCCGCCGCAGCGCGGCTCCAGCGTAAGGCTTCGGCGCTGTCTTGCCGAGTTGCGATACCGTTTGGGAAGAACAGTTGCCGATCGCGTTCGGTGGCGGTGCGGTGCCACGGTTCGATCGGCGATTCGACCGGCGCTAAACGATTGTCATGCCCCGCGCGGAGATGAAGAAGGCTGAGTTCATATTGCGCTGCCGCATGGCCCCCTTCCGCGGCACGCAGATAGGATCGCGCCGCATCGGCAAGGTTGGCGACGACGCCCTGACCGCGGGCATAGAGCTGCCCCACCCGGTAGAGCGCCTCGACATCGCCGGCAATGGCAAGCTCCGACCATTCTCTGAACGCGGCCGCGTAGTCCCCGCGCTCAGAAGCTGCAACGGCCCGTTTTGCCGTGCGTGGAGGGTGACGTCGCCCTAGGCGGCGGAACTCGATCACGGTTCCCGCATGGCCTCGCTGATACCGCGGATCACACCCCGCCAGATGTACATAAAAGCCGAGCGCGTCCCGACCTGGATATCGGCGGTCAGCGTCATGCCCGGCACCAGGCGGAAGCCGGCAGGGACTGATTTGAGATTGACCTCGGTCAGGGCAATGCGCGCCTTGTAGTACGGGTCCGTGACGCTGCCGTTTTCGTCTTGGGTAAAGGCACCCTCGCTGATCCAGCGCAATGTTCCGGAGGCCGTCCCATGTTCGACGAAGTGGAACGGATCGAGCTTCAAGGTGACCTTGTCGCCTGGACGGCAGAAGCCGACGTCGCGCGCCAGGACATGCACCTCTGCCTCGACCGGAGAGCGCAGCGGAGCAAGCGTGATGAAGGGATCGGCCTCCTTCAGCACTGAGCCCACGGAAAGTTTCGCGAGCTTGAGAACGACGGCGTCGTGCGGCGCCGCTAGGCGTACCAGATCCTGATGCCGAACCGCCTTCGCCAGCTGCTCTTGGGCATTGTCGAGACTGTTTTTCGCCGTTACCAGTTCCTGGCTGACTTGCGCAGCCCATTGCTGCGTGAAGGCGTCGCGGTTGGCGATCGTCGAGGCCAGCTGGTGCTCGCTTTCAACCAAACCGTTGCGGTCGGAATCGAGGCTGCGCAGCATCTCGAGCCGCTGATCGGTGGCGGCGAGCAGGTTGAGGCGACTTCCGACCTGGCTCGCGGCCAGGCTCGCGCGCATTTTTTCGATCTCCTGCGAGATTTTGACCCGGTCGTCGTAATGCCCGATGTCGTCGGTAAGCTTGCGGATGGTGGCCCGGTTTTGCGCGATCTGTTCGTCATAGGCACGCAGCTGTGCCTCCAACTGCCCCTTGCGCTGCCGGTAGAACGCCTTCTGCAGCGCGGCATATGCGGCTTGCGACGGCGAACCGAGAGGCGGATCGAAGTCGCGGTGCCCGAGCTCGGCCTCGCTGCGTGCGATCTGCGCTTCGAGGCTCGCGACCTGCATGGTCAGCGCACTGACATCGGCTGTCGTGAATGTCGGATCGAGGGTCGCAAGGAGCTCACCCTTCTTCACCAGCGCGCCCTCTTGCACGTCGAGAGTTTTGATGATCGACGGGTCGAGCGCCTGAAGGACGATCGTAGGCTCCGAGGTGACAATCTGGCCGGCCGACGAAGTCACCACACGATCCAATGGCATCACCGCGGTGACCGCGAGCAATGCGACAAACAAACCGGCAAGTGCGTGCAGCGTGAGGCGCAGTTGCGCAGGCTCGTGATCCTCGCGAATTTCAGCCGTCTCCGACTGAAAGAGTCGGATCAGCGCGTCGGTGGAGGGCTCACGCGGCGTCGCCGGCGCGAAGCGGAACAAGCCCATGCAGCGGCCTTGGTTGGAGATGCAGATTTTGCTGGTGCCAGAGGCCGCGATAGATGTCGCAGCGTTCGAGCAGCTCGTCGTGACGGCCAATGTCGTAAACCCGGCCGCGGTCGAGGACGAGAACCGCATCGGCCGGGACCAGCACCGAGAGACGGTGCGAGATAATGACGAGGGTGCGGTCTTTGGCGATGCGCAACAAATTGGCGTTGACGATCGCTTCGCTTTCGGCGTCGAGTGCGCTTGTCGCCTCGTCGAGGATGAGGATCCGCGGGTCCCCGAGCAGCGCCCGGGCGATGGCCAAACGTTGCCTTTGGCCGCCCGAAAAATTGGTCGAACCTTCGTGGATATGGGTGTCGTAACCACGCGGCAGATGCTCGATGAATTCCTCGGCGCCGGCGAGCCGCGCCGCGTAGACGATATCCTCGAAACTCGCATCCGGCTTTGCCGCGGCGATCGAATCGCGGATCGTGCCACTGAAGAGAAAGCATTCCTGCGGGACTACGCCGAGGCTCGAGCGCAGGTGGTCGATATCGATCTCTCGCAGATCGTTGCCGTCGATTTTGATCAGCCCTTCATAATTGGCATCGAGCATCTGCAGCAGGCGGGCCAGGGTCGTCTTCCCCGAACCGCTGCGTCCCATGACGCCGAGAATTGTTCCTTCGGGGACGGTAAACGAAATTCCGTCGAGCGCCGGCTTGGCGGCACCGCGATAACGGAACCGAACGTCTTCGAACTCGATGCGGCCCTTGAGCGGCATGCGAGTGCCTGCCCGGGAGCGGCCCTCCTCGGCGGGCTGGTTGACGAGCGCCGAAATCGCCCTAACCGCGAACAGGGCTTCGTCATATTGCTGCAACAGATGTGACAGCTGGATCAGCGGCGAGGCGACACGCTGGGTCAACATCATGAATGCGACGATGGCGCCAACGTAGAGCGGGTCGTTGGTGGAAATTGCGAGATAGACCGACAGTGCAAAGACGCCGCTGACCATCATTCGTTCGAGCGGCGTGACAACCGTCTGGATGACGTTCGCAGTCCGCCCTTCCTCGAGGCGACGGCGCGCCGCCTCGGCCACGCGCACGTCCCATTCGTGACGCTGGCGGGCATCGAGGGCGAGCGATTTCACCGTCCGGATGCCTTGTAGAACTCGATCAGGAACGCATTCTTCGCGCCTTCGGCCTTGAATACAGCAGCCCCTTTGCGGCGCAGCACCGGTAACATCCAGATAATCCAAAGACAGATCACAGCACAAAGCCCCAGCACCACAGCCGTCAAGGTCGGGCTGAAGAAGAACATGATCGGTAGAAAGATCAGGAGTACGCAGCTGTCGAGCAGCGTCCCAAACAGCTGGCCGGTCAAGAAGTTGCGGATACGAAATATTTCGTTCATGTCGCGGGCGATCACGCCCTTCGGTGAACGTTCGAAGAAATCGAGTGGCAGGTTCAATACCTTGTTGAACATGTATGTCGACAATTTGGCGTCGACCCGGGCGGTAATGTGAAGTACGAGAAAGCGGCGCATATAGCCGAACACGGTTTCGAAAATGATCAGCACCGCCATCGCCGCACACAGGATGGCGAAAGTATCGAAGCTCCGGTAATGAAGGACGCGGTCGATCAATATTCGCCAGAACATGATCGGCCCGAGCGCCAAAATGCTCAGCATGATCGCCGCGACCGCAATATCGCGCGCAATGCGACGGTCGCGCAACAGCTGGGCTACGATGAGACCCAAGCCAAATGGCTGATCCTCGTCGCGCACGCGGTAATCGCGTTTGATCAGGATGACGTCGCCCGCCCATCCCAAGCCGAGCCGGTGCTCGTCGAGGGTCAATAGCGCACCCTCACCGGCATTCGGATCCTGCAGCACGACTTGCGGCGGCTGAGCCTGTGGCTCGCAGCGCATTAGGACCATGGCGCTGCCGTTCTTCAACAGCAGGATCGCCGGCAGAGCAGGGCCAAGGCGCATCAAGTCCTTGAATTTGAGGCGTGTTGCCGTCGCCCTCAACCCGCTGGCGCGCGCGATGTCGAGCAGCTGTTGCGGCGATGGCTCGCCGGGCCCGAGCCGATGCTCACGGCGCAACTGCGTGGAGTTGATATGAATGCCGCGGTGGCGGGCAACGATCGCCAGCGCGCCGAGCACTGGTGCGGTTTCATCGTCGGTGTCTTGTTGGGCCGGGGCTGCGTCGGCCGACACGCCGGCAGCAGCGGTTATCCCAATCACCATGGTTGTACAGACGCCGTTTGCGGGAGCGTCGTCACATCAGCCGCCAACCAATAGCCGTGGCGAATTTTGGTTTTGATTAGGGATGGCGCCGGGGGCCGAATTAGGCGAGCGAGCTTCTTGCGTAACCGGCTGACCACGGCGTCGAGCGCCCGGTTGCCGAAGGGGTCGTTATGGCCATAAACCAATTCGCGAAGCTCGGCTCGGCTGCAGAGGATCCAGGGGCGCGTTAGAAAATGAGCGAGAAGGTAACTCTCCGAGTTCGTTAGTTCCAATAACGATCCATCAGCGGCTACGAGCACGTTGCGGTCGCTCTGAAAGCGCATTCCGGCGAATAAGAAATTGCGTGGGTTGGAACGGATCGTCTGCGCCGATCTATCGCTCGTCAGCCGAACGATCCGCCGGATCGCCTGGCTCAGGCAGAGCGGATCGACCGGCGCAGAAATGCATTCGGATGCGCCGGCGCTTCGATACACCCTCGCCAGCGGGTGAGCAGGATCGCACACTATCAGGATCGGAACGGCTGAGCGCTGGCGAATGGTACGGATCGTGTCAGCGCCGGAACGTGGAGCAGTGCTCAAATCGAGAACGATCACGTCCGGATTGCTGGCACTGACGAGTGTAAAAAAGCGCTCTTGCACTGCATCGACATGGGGCGGCGGGGACCCCGCACCAGGGATCGAAAGATCCTCCCGGGCAAGAACAATTGTTGCTGCGCTGCTCATTCTCTCCGGTGCTCGCGCTGAGAAGCCGATTCTTGGCGGTCTTATAAGGACGTATTCTCGTCGGAGACAAGCAGAAATATCTCAAAATATAGACTGTTTCATACTGCGAGATTTTAGGTATAATTGTTTCGGACAGATATTCCTTCTAATACCTTTCGGCCTTTACCAATCCGTCAGATTTGTTCACTAACACAAAGCGCGCCGGGAGTGCCGCAATTCAGAGGACGAATATTCGTGATTGAGAAAAACCGCGTCGGACGCAAGCGGACTTATGCCAGCTCGGCGATAGTGCCGTTGCAGAATGGCACGGCGGCAACGACCGCAGAGATCGTCGACCATCCCCACCTGGCGGCAATGGTCAGCGTCATTCGGCTGGAGCAAGGTCTTTATGCGCTCGAGATTGCGGGAACCACTGTGCTTCCTGGGGAGATCTCCGGCGCGGCGCTGCCCGTAGTCCAGGTATCGTCGCCGCCAATCGGGCAGACCGGTTGCGTCGAGATCATCGGTACATCTAGCGACTGGGCTTCGTGGATCGGGCGTGACGGGGGTACGGTCGTCGTAAAATCGCCCCCTGGCGGAGGCAGCGTTTGGGTGACGACTTTTGCATCTTCTGAGCAGGAGCTGGTTCCGCCGCGGGTCGAGCCGCAGCCTCTCGATCGGCGGCGATTGAACGATACGGCGGCGGAGCCGCTTACCGTGATTACCGATCCGGCCGAGATCCGCACCGAAATAGTGCTGCACGTAGAGCGGCTCGGGGACCGGCGGTTCGCCGGTCAGGGGTGGATTGGCAACCGTGGCCGCAAGCTGCGGATCGAAGCATTTAGCATACGCCCGATCGAAGTGTTGGCGATAAACGATATCGAAGTCAAAGGATTGGGCCCTCATGGCCGGGAGACGCCTTGGGTCGGCGGCGCGAGACTCTGCGGCACCCGCGGACAGCGCCTACCCTTGACGGGTTTTGCTTTACGTCTGGCGCCACATGCCAGCCACCGTTTCGATGTGCTCTACGAGGGCGCCTTCTTCGAGAGCGGCATTGCGGGGCCATTCCGCAATGGGGAGCTATGCATCCCGCCGCTAGCCGATGATCCGCTGGAAGCGATCAACGTGCGGGTGATCCGGCGCACTGGGCAATAGGTCGGCGACCGATCCGATGGCAATACCCTATCCGTCGGCGCCCGGTCGGAAGCTCGTCTTGAATGTCGGTTGCGGTTATCCGCTCCGTCAGAAGCTTCACCGCCACTTTTACGGGCCGGAATGGCAGGAAATCAGGCTCGATCTCGACCCCACCGTGCAGCCCGACATCGTGTGCTCGATGATCGACATGAGGCCGGTCAGCGCCAACACGATCGATGCGGTGTGGTCGTCGCATAATCTGGAACACCTGCAGCGCCACGAGGTGCCGCTGGCGCTTGCAGAATTCCTCCGGGTCCTGAAGCCCGGCGGTCTGCTGCTCTTGACGCTCCCCGATCTACAACAGGTTGCGCAGCTTGTCGTCGACGACCGGCTCGAAGATCACGCCTATCTGTCTCCGAGCGGTCCGGTAACGCCGCTCGACATGATCTTTGGTCATGCCGCTTCACTCGCCCGCGGTAATCGGTTTATGGCGCACCGCACCGGTTTTACCGCCCGAACCTTGGCCCAGGCTCTGGTTGAGGCCGGCTTTGTCGAGGTCAGACTGCGCGCCGGCACCTCCTTTGATCTGTGGGCGACGGCCTGCAAACCCAGTCGTTGAACGAGTAGGTAGGGATGCGGTTTCTCTTTATCCATCAGAATTTTCCGGGCCAATATGTCCACATTGCACGACATCTGGCGGAGATTGGGCACGATGTGAGTTTCATCACCCAACCGCGCGCGGCCGAAATCGCTGGCGTGAGAAAATTCGAATACCGCCCGGGGCCGCGCCATTCCAATACAGACGAGTATATGAGCGAGCTGGAGAGCAGTGTTGCGAACGGTCTGGCGGTCGCAAGGGTCTGCCAGTGGCTCGAGCGTGACGAATATATTCCTGACATCGTCATCGGCCACAACGGTTGGGGCGAGGTCCTGTTTGTCAAGGACGTATGGCCGCAAGTGCCTCTATTGAGCTATTTCGAGTTCTTCTACCGGCCGCGAGAATCGGACATCGACTTTGACCCCGAATTTCCGGCGGAACCCGACGCGGCAATGCGACTGCGGATGCGCAACGCCGTCAACCTCCTCGGCCTCGAAGCAGCCGATTGGGGGCAAACGCCCACCCGATGGCAACGCTCGCGATATCCGGAGCGCTACCAAGGTCGGATCGCGATTGTCCATGAAGGGGTCGACACGGATCTCGTCAGACCGGACGAAACCGCGCGGTTGTGGCTGGCTAACGGGCTCCGTCTTTCTCCCGGGCAGGAAATCGTCACCTACGGCGCCCGCGATCTCGAGCCTTATCGCGGGTTCCACGTATTCATGCGGGCACTACCGAAGGTGCTGAGAGAGCGGCCACAGGCGCAGGTTCTCATTGCCGGCGCCAATGGCGTCAGCTACGGCCGCCGGCCGCGAGGAGCCCCCAGCTACCGTGAACAGCTTCTCGCCGAACTCGGAGACACGATCGATCTGCGACGCGTGCACTTTCTCGGGCGCCTACCCTATCACCAGTATCTGACGGCGCTGCAGGTCTCCAGCGCCCACGTCTATCTGACCTATCCGTTCGTACTATCGTGGTCGCTGCTCGAAGCGATGTCGGCAGGTTGCCTCGTCATCGCCTCGCAAACACCGCCGGTCGAGGAAGTGATCGTCGACGGGGTCAACGGCCGCCTTGTCGATTTCTTCGACGAGGAGGGCCTCGCAAACCGAATTATTGGGGCCCTTACCGAGCGCAGCAACGATCTTCGGTCGGCGGCGCGCGATACGGTAATCAAACGCTACGATGTGAAATCCGTATGCCTCCCGGCTTACTTCGATTTGCTCAAGTCGCTACTGCCGCGAGGGAAGGCTCTATGACCAGCGTAATGCGCGAGACCGCTCGTCAGCGCGATCGGCAGCACTTTTCACACTTTTCCGTCAGTGCCGATCCCGACACATCGGGCTCGATCTACAACGGCGAACTCAAGGTGATCGTGTCCGCCGCGGACCTCCGCGCCGCGACGGAAGTCTGCGGGTTGGGCGGTCGTCTTGCAGTTTATGTCTGTGAGCGCTCCGGCACGCGCGGCGGTTTCGAAATCTACCGGGCCGGTACGCGCCGTGGGCCGGCGCGGGCTCCGTTGAACCACCCGCCGACCTTCTGTCTGGCATTGCTTGCTCTCTCGTCCTCTGGAAAGCGCGATCTCGACGATTTGCGCGAAGCCTGGTCTGCCGGTGCCGAGGGATTTCTGCCAAGTGCGACCTGTTTCGACCGCGCCGACGCGGCGGCGGTGCATCGATTGCTATTCGAGGCAGTCGCCGAAGCTTACCGCTCTGCTGCGGCGCGCCTGTTGGCCTCGCGGAGGCAATATACGGCATTCCGGATCGTCCACGACCAGCTGCAAAACGCATTCGACACGGTCGAGAATTTTCTCAGCCGGGCGCAACTGCCGCCGACATGGCTGGCGTTTGCCAGCGAGCCGTCCGAGACCACCCTCGGCCTGCACACGGAGGGTGAGCCGTTTCGCCTCACGCAACTGCTCCCGCTCCCCTCGCAGGGGCTCGCTGCCATCGAGTTGCACGCAGTCGCCGCCAACCCGGACGCAAGCGGCTCGCTGGTCGTCGGGATAGCGACCTGCGAGGACGAGAGGACGCTCGGGGAGTGGTCAATTCCCTACGCCGCGGTGCCCGACGGCTGGATTTTTCTCGATCTGCCGGAAATCGACATTGCACCGAGACAAGCGGTGTCGCTCACCGCGGTCTGGAACACGCAATCGGGAAAGCCGCCGCTATTGTCTCTGACCAGCCTGCAGCCAGTCCCCGAGGCGCGCGTTTCTCTTATGGGAAGGGAGGATAACCGGCGAAGTCTGGCGCTGCGGCTCCACATCGGACTGCCCGGATCGCGGCGGGTAGCGCATCCCTATCACATCGGCGTCCGACACCAGCCGCACATCAGCCGCCTCGGCTGGCGCTTGGCGCCGAGTGCACTGCGAGCCTGTGCCGAGCTCGACCCGGTGCCTGGCCGTGAACCCCTCGTCACGCTGCTGGATGACCCGACGGCAATCGAGGTGCGGCCGGTAAATGGCAGTATGACGGTGGCGAAGTTGCCGGGTGCATTGCCCGCCGGGGCGCGCCGGTTGACTGCGACAATCAAGACCGAGGACCCCAACGGGCCGCTCGTCGAATATGCTCTTCTTGCCCTGGGCCCGCGCGGCGGTTACAGGCAGGTTCTGACCAAAGGCCGGCTTAACGGCGGACGGGGAGGCTTTTCGGGCTGGCTGGCGGTTCATCCGGACTTCACGACCCAGATTCATCTCGCGTTACCGGAACCTGCTGAGGACCCGCTCGACCTCTATCTCGCGACGCGTCTCGCCGAGGGTCAATCTGCGACTGGCGCTCAGGCGCGATGGCTCGAGTTCGTAGTCGACGCCTTGGACGGAGCGGCAGCGACATGAACCACGGGCACCGGTCGCGCCCAGGATCCAAAATCTCGCGGATCCCCTCCCAGGCTGCACGGCCGGAGGTTGCCGTCGTGATCCCCGTCTACAAGCATAGTGTCCTGCTCGAAGAAGCGGTGATCTCGGCATTGAACCAACAGACCGATTTCGCGCTGGCCGTCGTCATTGTCAATGACGGCTGCCCGATGCCGGAAACGCATCAAACCTGCCTTGAGTTCGCGATGGCTGCCCCGGACCGCGTCTCCTACATCAGGCGGCAGAACGGCGGCCTCAGTGCAGCGCGCAACACCGGTATCGACCATGTACTCGCGACTTGGGAAACTGTGGAGGCGATTTATTTTCTCGACGCCGACAACAGGCTTTTCCCCAACGCTCTGCAGCGCGCCTACGCTGCCCTCGCCGGAGACCCAGAGCGTCGGCTGGGTTTATCCGGACATCGACACGTTCGGGCAGGAGTGGAACGTCGATTACTCGGGCGAGTACTCAGCGCTTCGTCATCTGGAGGAAAATTTCTGCGAGGCGGGTAGCCTCGTGCGGCGGGCCGTATTCGACAAGGGTGCTCGCTTCGATGAAAGCATGAGGCTCGGCTTCGAAGATTGGGATTTCTGGCTCGGCGCGATCGAGCTCGGCTTTCGCGGCAAGCATCTCGACAATTTTGGGTTCCGGTATCGCAAACGACCGGAGAGCATGCTCAGCAACTCCGAGCGCGATCGACCAGAAATCGTCTCATACATCAGGCGGAAACATAAGGATCTTTTCCGGTTTAACACGTTGCTCGCGCTGGAGCATCTGGAGGCGCCCAGGTACGCGATTTACGCGCCCGATACCGGTCAAGTTTCTCTCACTTCCGACCCTGAGATCGATGGCAGGAAGGTTTCTGTTGAGGAATTTTGCAGCGAGTACTACCGAGCCAAGTCGCTACCATCGCGTTACCCACGGCCCGCATTTATTGTCGTAATCGATCGACGGGCAAAAGATACGCTTTTTAAATATGGCTTGCTGCGGTGGGCGTTCTGGTATTTTGAGTCGTTGGATCATAGCCATCACTTCTCTTATTGTACCCTGATAGATTCGACGACAGTCCGACGCGATACAAATACTCGACGTTGCTGAGGGGGCGCGTCCGCATGCCCATGAAGCTGCGGGACTACTGATGGTGAGGACGGGTCTGCTCGATAGCTGCCTCGACGATCCGCTGGATAAGTGGGTCATGAGCCTCAAGTCATCCCGTCCTCAACCGAAAACTCACGTCGTAGAATTGGCGCTGCCACACCAGGAACTCTTTGAATTCTCGGCTAACGCCGCCTTTCTGGACCTGTTTCAGCAGATGAGGGAGTTCGGCGCCAAGCAATGTCTCAGTGGCTCCTGGCAATGGCGGGTACCTAGCTGCGGATCGAAGGTTCACTCGTTCCAAATTTCGCGAAAACTACTAGAAGCAACCCCGGTCTATCCCAGATTGCCGAATCCCGGGGAGAGACAGATCGGCTTTGTGCTGCCAATCGCGGAATTCGGCGGGGTAGAAAAGGTCGCGTACAATCTGGCAAAATTCCTGAGACATAGAGGCTGGGGAACGCATCTGTTTGTGTTTGGTAGGCGCTCGTGCCGACAGAGCGCCGAGATTGCGGATGCTTTTACAAGCCTAAATTTTCTTTGTGATCGCGATGTCGGAAGCTGGGGCGGCGGCGAGCGCTTCATGGGGTCGTACTACACGGCTTGGGCGTCCGCGGGTCGCCACGAGAGGGCTCTCGGACTGCTTTCGGGCCTCGATGCAGTCGTAAATTTTCACAGCGCCGATGCCAATGCATTGATGGCACCGCTGCGCCGCCAGGGTACCAGGACCATCGCGTCGCTGCACGTTACGGATTTGTCGGAAGCGGACAGGCCCGTGGGCCATACCTATCTAACCCTGGGCTACGAGCACGCCTACGACCTGATCGCCTGCTGTTCCCAGCAGCTGTTCGATTGGTGTCACGCGATGGGGATCCCGGAAGGGAAGCTTGCACTGCTGTGGAATTCGCCTTCCTATGATCTTTCGCCCGCTGTAGCCGAAGAGGTGCTCGCAAGACGCCAGGCGCGGGATGCGCGGCCGCTCCGCATTTTGTTTTTGGGCCGCTTGGATCGGCAGAAGGGCTTGGACAGGCTGGCGGCAATAGTCCGATCGAGTTCGCGAGATCGGTCTGCCGATCGAGTGGCGCCTGATCGGTGCGTCGGTCCTCGGGGATGGCGACCAGCAGCAGCTCGAGCAGCTCAACATCGAAATCGAGTCGCCTAAGCTGACACCCGAGGAATTGACCGACTGCTACAGCTGGGCGGATGTCGTCCTGATCGTGTCGCGTTGGGAAGGGCTGCCGCTGACCATCCTGGAAGCGATGCGCCTCGGTGCCGTTGTTTGCACAACGGCCGTCGGGGCAGTCGCCGAAGCAGTCTCACATCGTGAGACCGGTTTTCTGCTCCCGGGCACGGGCACCGTCACTATCGCGCGCGAGGCCATAAAGATCCTGCGAAGCCTCTGTGAGGATCGCAATTTGCTCAGGCATATCTCGTTGGCCGCCGCCGCGGCAGCTCAGAATTGGACTTGGGAAAACTCAGCGAAGGATTTCTTGGTACGGCTCAATCGCCTTACGGCGGCTTGACGCGGCTCGCGGCGGGAACGATGAAAATCTCACAGAGAATAGCTTTCGCGATGGGCTGGCTGCTCATCACACTCGGCGCCCTCCCTGCCGCCAGCAGCGAAAATGTTGTGGTTGGCGTCAACATAGTTAACCCGCAGTGGCTCAGTTCGTCGGACCGGGAGCAAATTCTCGACCAGCTACAAGCCGCCAATGTTCGTATAATCCGCGCCCCGCTCACGCCAACACGAGAAAACGGCGATCATGATCCGGCGATCGATTTTGTCCGGCGGGCTTACGAGCGCGGAATCAAGGCCGATCTCATCGTCGGGTTGCAGTATCGCGAAGGGGCACAGCGGCGGCAGGCGGTAAAAGATTTGCCTAAAATATGGCCCTCCTATCCGTTGTCGAGCGCCGACTCGGCGCGGTTCCAGGCGGTCTTCGAACCCGTGTTCGCGCGATTGGAAGACCTCGGGATCACGTTCGCGGCTCTGGAACTCGGCAATGAGATCAATTGGACCGGATTCAACGGTGAATTTTCTGTTCCTGGCAAAGGAAGAGTGTTTGGCCGCGAGGATTTGACGCATGATGCCGAGGCGCGACACATAGCCGAAGGCTACCGCACTTACTTGCAAACTCTGAAGGTGCTAAAGAATATTCGCGATCATTCGCGACTTAATCGGAAGACGCCAATCCTTTCAGCTGGCCTGGCTGATCTTGGTCCCCCCGGGCCCCGACCGGGCTCGAGAACCGATGCGGTTGCGGTAAGCGCCACCCTTGAATACCTGCGCCAGAATGGGATGGACGCGCTGGTCGACGGTTACGCGGTTCACACTTACCCGTTGGCCCATATTAGTGCTGTGGCGCGCCGCAACCGGCTCGAGCAAGATACCCTGGGCGAGTGCCGCCCTGCCAGACGAGGCAAGCCCTGTTGGGTCACGGAGTGGGGATTGCCAGCCACAACAGCTTGCCCAAACGAGGATAAGCCGAGAACGTTACTGATGCGGGAACTGCTCGATGACTTCCGTCAATTCGCGGATGCTGGACGGCTGAAGGGACTGCTCTATTACGCCTGGGCCGACGAACGGTACGGGATCTATCGCTGCGGCGTCCTAACCGAAAGCGGCCGATTGGCTCTGGATCCGGCCGTGCTCGAATAGTTTCGTAGGCGGACGGAGACTGAGCAACAACCTATTGAGCGTACTTTGGTGACGCGTCGATAGAATCAACCTGCTCTATTAAGAGGTACGAAATGGTTGCTAGATGGGCGGACGAGGTGATCAGCTCCTACGTTAAAGGAGCAAGTTTCGCGGATATTGGCGGATTGTGGGGTCTCGTTAACGAGAAGATTACCGTCGCGGTTAAGGCTGGGTGCCGAACAGCAACGATGATCGATATGACGCCCGTAAATCATCGATATTGGAACGATTTTGATGAGCGTGCGAAGTCGGCCGGAGTGACGGAGTATCGAAAAATACAGGGTAATTTGGATGATCCCGGTCTTCCGGACAAAGCCGGCACCTTCGATTTCGTTTATTGCTCAGGCATAATTTACCATGCTCCAAATCCGCTGCACACTATCGCGCGCTTACATGCGCTGACCACGCAGCGCTTGTTATTGGTTTCAATGACTGTGCCACAGCGGATTGTCACCGATGCGGGAGAGATCCCATTTGATGGTGGCCGGACCGTCTTTCTGCCGGCTGTCGACCCGCCTACGAAACAAATCCTCGCTATGCATTTCGGGGCTCTCGGAATCAAGTTAGCGGGCATTAGCGACGACCAACATCCATGGACATCGCTTTCTGCGTACGGCCCGTGGTGGTGGCTCTGGACGCCAAACACCCTATCCGCGATGTTACGATCTGCGGGCTTTCGAGTTGTGGAGACGCGCGAAACATGGGCCGGACGTGCTCATGGCCTATTATGTGAGAAGATGAATTGAGCTCGTGGATGAGATGAGCTCAAAGATGCCAATGCAAATATCCATGGGGCTGTAATATGTGGCCGGTCTTCGTTTTTGGCACGGGCCGCTGCGGATCTACGCATATACAACGGCTAATTACCCTATCGACCTGTTGCTGGGTTTGGGGAGAGCATGAAGGCTTCCTAGCTCCCCTACTCGAGTCCGTCAGGCGGTATGAAACCAGCCCCGGACTTGACCGGAATGTCTTTCGCGGCGGCCCTCGAAGTGACGACCAGCTCATCTCCGATATGTCGCTCGGATCGGAGCGGCTTTCATGGTTAAACCGTTTTGACAAGGGTGAATTCCAGATCGAAGTAGCGGCCCTCGTGGATCGTATTTTTCGGTCCCGCGTGCCCAAAGGTTGGACGGAGTGGGGGTTTAAGGAGATTTTATACGGACTTGACAATAACGCGCCCTATTGGTTGCTAAGCTTATTCCCTACCGCTACGGCCGTCTTCACATTTCGTGAGCCGAGAGGCACCATTGAAAGTATGATTAGAACTTGGTCACCGGAACTGATAAAAGGACCGCCTTCATTTGATGAACTAGCTAGAATCTATAAAACACGCGCGCGACGATGGAAAGTAATAATGAGTTATTTCCTCGAATTACGAACGCAAACCGCTGGGAGAATCGTCTTCGTGTCTGCCACAACGTTGAAGTCTTCCGTCAACGAGCTGCTACGAGTTCTTGGACTGCCTCCAACCCGCGCGATTCGAGATGGGCTGCATATCACAAACCGAGGTTCGAGTAACTGGCCGACGTGGGCGGCCGATAAATTCGAAGAGCTGTTCGCCGCTGATGAACACGAATTCCAGGCGTTGTTGAATCGTGCCTGCGCCGAAAGCGACGCCGATTTCGGCGAGCAAGCCGGTTACGCCACTCTGGATGCCGACGGCGATCCAGGTCCCATGATTGGCACCATACGGTGACGTTCTGCGCTGGCTATCTGCTGTCAGCGTCAACCAAGCTGCTGAAATTTTGATCTGCACTCGGGCTCTTTCGCGGGTTGCGATCTTGACCCCCTTCCGGTCCTTCAGCCGGGATCCGTAGCGGGGCGCTTTGTCTAGATATGGCGTCATCTATATAGCAACCATCATTCTTGACAATGCCACCATAATTTGCTAATATCGCTCGACCGTTGAAAAATTGAGGTCGTCATGGCAATTAATATCAGCAATCTAACTGTCTCCACGAAGGCCCCGCTAGGGTCGACCGTTGGCGTTCTTTCTCTAATGGATGAAAGCGGCACGAACAGACTAGCCAATTTCATATTGGCAGAACAGTCCGCAGGATTTTTCAGCATTTCTGGAAACAAGCTTGTGACGGCTCGAGGATCAGTCCCGCCGGGAAATTATTGCGTACAAGTCAACGGTAACGGACAGTACGTCCGATTATACGACGAAGTTGTCTTCGGAATTTTGGTAACACCTACGTAGTCAGCTTCGCAGCCCGTCGGGTCGAGAATTGTCCAATTCGCATAGCGTATTGAGACTGATCGCGGCGTCAGAGGAGGCGTCAGCAACGCCGCGGCAGACGTATAGTAAGCCGCCGGGGACAGGTGCTCGAGCGGGCGTTTCCGAAGGGACGGAAACCCCGCGGGCCGCCGGTTCGGCCGGCGCAAAATAGCCGGCCGCATTTGCCGCGTTCAACCAAAAGACGAACTCTCGCTGCAGATCCGCTGCAGGTGCAGCGGGCCGTCCCATATTGGACAATCGAAAGTCGCAGCTTTTCCCCACGGAACTATTCCGTGGGCGGGAGGCCCATGGGGCGAGGCAGGTCGGCGTCGCGGCGGTCGGCTGACTATCTGAATGCGCACTATCAGCGAAGTTTGCAGGTGACGTCGAAGCGCAGGGCTGCTCGAGCCGCTACAAGACGAGCTTGCCGGCGACGAGGATCAAGGTCGTGGCGAGCGTGAGGCGCAAGACTGGCTCGGGGACGCGCACCGACACATAGCTGCCAAGGACGATGCCGGGTAGCGAGCCGGCCAGCAGCGCGCCGAGCAGATGCCAGTCGATCGAGCCCAGCGCCCAGTGGCCAACGCCGGCGACCAGGGTCAGCGGCACCGCGTGGGCGATGTCGGAGCCGACGACGCGGGGCATCGGCAGTCGCGGATAGAGCAGGATAATCGCGGTCACGCCGAGCGCCCCGGCGCCGACCGAGGTGATCGACACCAATACCCCGAGCACCGCACCGAGCAGCACGGTCAAGGCGGCCGTTCGCTGCGGATCGAGCTCACCGAAATGGGCGGCCCGAAAGGCGAGAAGCCGCTTGCGGAAAATCAGCACCGCGGCGGTCGCCGCGAGCGCCCCTCCGAGCATGGTTGTGATCAACCCCCGCGCCGCGCCGCTGTCGATGTCTAAGCGAGACAGCGCCAACAGGGTGAGGACGCTCATCGGAATGCTGCCGGCGGCCAGGCGGGCGACAAGCCGCCAATCGATCGTTCGATTGAGCCCGTGCACTAGAGTGCCGACGCTCTTTGTCCCTGCCGCAAAGAGAAGATCGGTCCCGACCGCACTCGCCGGGTGTATGCCGAACAGAAGGATCAGCAATGGCGTCATCAGCGAGCCGCCACCGACGCCGGTCATGCCAACTAGGAGACTGACACAAAACCCCGAAATCGAATAGAGCAGATCCATCGTGTGGATCATCGCAACCGCCTCCATCGAGGACCGGGCGACGTACCGGTCAGATGATCTTCCGTCGGCGCAATTCGTCCAAGATTTGTTCGGCCGCGGCTTCGGGTGTCTCGTCGACCGTTCCCATACAGATGTCGGGAACTTCGGGCGCCTCGTAAGGGGAACCGAGACCGGTGAAGTTTTCGATTCGTCCGGCCTGGGCCTTGGCGTACAGGCCCTTGGGGTCGCGCCGGATACACTCGTCGAGCGGCGTATCGACGAAGGTCTCGAGGAACGCCGTGGTGCCGGTCAACTCCCGCACCATGTTGCCGCTCGGCACGAAACGGCGAGATGAACGAGCAGATGACAATAAGCCCCGCCTCGCTCATCAGCCTGGCGACCTCGCCAACGCGGCGAATGTTTTCGACTCGGTCGGCGTCGGTAAACCCGAGATCGCGGTTGAGACCGTGCCGAACATTGTCGCCATCGAGCAGCATCGTGTGCCGGCCGGCGGCGAGCAGCTTTTTCTCGAGCACGTCGGCAATAGTCGATTTGCCGGCGCCGGAAAGCCCGGTCAGCCACAGCACCGCGGGCGTCTGCTCCTTCAATGCCGCCCGTTCCTCCTGACCGATTGTCAGCGCTTGCCAGTGGATATTGCTGGCCCGCCGCAGGCCGAAGGCGATCATGCCGGCGCCGGCCGTTTCGTTCGTAGACCGGTCGATCAGGATGAAGGCGCCAGTGTCGCGATTGACCTCGTAGGGATCGAATGCAACCGGCATCGCGGTCGAGAAATTGCAGTACCCGATCTCGTTCAAGGCGAGGGTCTTGTCCGCCAGATGCTGCAGGGTATTGACATCGATGCGATGCTTGAGCGCGGTGACAGTGGCTGGCACTGTGCGGGTCCCGATCTTCAGCAGATACGAACGGCCGGGGACCAGCGGCCGATCGCTCATCCAGATCACATGCGCGGCGAACTGGTCGGTACAATCAGGCGGCTCGCGCGGATCAGCGAGTAGATCGCCGCGCGCGATATCGATCTCTCTGTCGAGGGTGAGCGTTACGGCGTCCCCCGCACGCGCGCAGTCGAGCGCGCCATCGAAAGCGACGATTTCTTTGACGCGGGCCGAGTGACTCGAGCCGGCAACGAGCACTTCCGCCCCCGGCTCGATCGAGCCGGCGACCACGGTGCCCGAGAAACCGCGGAACTCGCCATTCGGGCGATTGACCCATTGTACCGGAAAGCGAAACAGGCCGTCGGCGCTGTCGCCGCGGACCTCGACCGAGTTGAGGTGCTCGATCAGGGTCGGGCCGCGGTACCAGGCCATTCGGTCCGATCGCCTTATGACGTTGTCGCCAAAACGCGCTGAGAGTGGGATCGCCCGGATCGATAGCTCGCCGAGCCCTGAAGCAAAGCTCGAAAACGCTGTGGCGATTTCCTCGAAGCAGTCTTGGCTGAAGCTGACCAGATCCATTTTGTTGACGGCGAGCACGAGATGGCGAATGCCGAGCAGCGAGCCGATGAACGCGTGCCGCTTGGTCTGCGGCAGCACGCCCTTGCGCGCATCGACCAGAATCAAGGCGAGTTCGCAGCTCGATGCGCCGGTCGCCATGTTTCGCGTGTACTGCTCGTGACCGGGCGCATCAGCGACGACAAAGGCGCGCTCGGGGGTCGCGAAAAAGCGGTAGGCGACGTCGATAGTGATCCGCTGCTGGCGCTCGTCCTCGAGTCCGTCCAACAGCAGTGAGAAATCGACATCGTCGCCAGTCGTGCCGAAGCGCCGGGACGCGCGCTCCAATGCTGCCAGTTGGTCATCGAGAATCAGCGCACTGTCATACAGGAGCCGCCCGATCAAGGTCGATTTCCCATCGTCGACCGATCCGCATGTCAGAAAACGCAGCAGGTCTTTGCCGCGCTGTGCCGGAAAGTCGGCGTGCGGCGGAGCTGTCAGGAACGGGGTATCCACTAGAAATACCCCTCGCGCTTCTTACGTTCCATCGCAGCTTCTTCATCGCTGTCGATTAGGCGCCCCTGCCGCTCTGACCGGCGCGAGGTGCGCAACTCTGCGACAATGTCGGCGACGGTCATTGCTGCCGACTCGATTGCACCGGTAAGCGGATAACAGCCCAAGGTGCGAAACCGGATGCCGCGCAATTCTGGGCGTTCGCCGGGTCGCAGCGGCAACCGGTCGTCGTCGACCATGATCAAAACATCGTCGCGTCTGACTACCGGCCGAGACCCCGCGAAGTAGAGCGGCACGACGGGAATTTTTTCCAGCTCGATATATTCCCAGACGTCGAGTTCGGTCCAGTTCGAAAGCGGAAAGATGCGCATCGATTCGCCTTGGCGCAGCCGCGTGTTGTAAAGCCGCCAAAGCTCCGGCCGTTGGTTCTTCGGGTTCCAGCCATGCTCGACGGTGCGCAGCGAAAAAATCCGTTCCTTGGCGCGGCTCTTCTCCTCGTCGCGTCGTGCCCCGCCGAACGCCGCGTCAAAGCCGTAGCGATCGAGCGCTTGCTTCAAGGCTTCGGTTTTCATCACGGCGGTGTGCAGCGCCGATCCCGAGGTGATCGGATTGATGCCGCGCGCTCTTCCGTCCTCGTTGATATGGACTAGGAGATCCAACTCGAGCTTGCGCGCAATATGGTCGCGGAACGCGATCATCTCGCGGAATTTCCAGCCGGTGTCGATGTGCAGCAGCGGAAAGGGCGGCTTGCCGGGAAAAAACGCCTTGCGTGCCAAATGCAGCATGACGCTCGAATCCTTGCCGATCGAATAGAGCATCACCGGATTGCGGAATTCAGCTGCGACTTCGCGCATGATCCCGATCGATTCCGCTTCGAGGCGTTTCAGATGATCGGCCCGCAGTCGGGCGGGCGCAACGAAGTCGACTGTAATGGACAAGTCGGATCCTTTGCCAATTGGCGTCAGCTTTCTTCGAGCCGAGAAGAGCGGTGTCGGCGCCATTGGCGCCGGCACCGCAGCGGCTTAACTGAAGAAGCTGTTGTCGATATGGGTGATGCCGACCAGGGTCATCGTCGATCCATCCGGGAGGGTGATCGTCGTGTTGCCACCTTGGACATTGGCGGTCGCGACAACATTGTCGATTGCGCCGGCGCTCTGGCCGGAGAAGGCTATGCTGTCGCCCTGTGACACATCGAACCCAAAGACCGTGTCGTGGCCGCCCGGCCCGCTCTCTTGGAGCAAGTCGGCACCGCTCCCGCCATAGATTGTGTTGCTGCCGGACCCGCCGTCGATCGTGTCGGAGCCGCCGCCGGCATGGATCACATCATTGCCAGCGCCACCAAAGATCTCGTCATGGCCCCCGCCGGCGTAGATCGTGTCGTGCCCGTCCCCGCCGTCGATCGTGTCGTGACCGCTGCCACCGTAAATCAGGTCGTGGCCGGCGCCCCCATCTATAAAGTCGTCGCCGCCGCCAGCGTGGATCGTGTCGTTTCCGGCCCCGCCGTAAATCGTGTCGTGACCAATGCCACCATAAATCAGGTCGTGGCCGGCGCCCCCATCTACAAAGTCGTCGCCCGCGCCACCGTAGATAGTGTCATCCCCGTCCCCGCCGTAGATCGTGTCGTGACCGCCGCCGCCACCGCTGTCGCCATAGATGAGATCATGGCCCGCGCCGCCATCGATCAGGTCATCGCCGACGCCGCCATTGATCGTGTCGTTTCCGTCCCCGCCGTAAATCGTGTCGTTGCCATTGGCGCCGTATAGATGGTCGTGACCACTGCTCCCGTAAATCAGATCGTGGCCCTCTTCGCCATCGATCGTGACCTGTCCGCTGCCGGCGGTGATCGTGTCGTTGCCGCCACCGCCAAAAATGAGGCCCTGGCCTGATCCCCCAAAAATCAATTCATCGCCGTTACCGCCGAGGATCGTGTCATTGCCGGACCCGGCTTGGATGGTATCGGGGCCATCACCGACGACCTCGACACCATAATTCCCTGTCAGCATATTGAGGCTATGCCCGCCGTCCGAGAGTAGAGCAACGCCTTGATAGCCTGGTGGCAAAGGGTAGGAGGTCCCGAGCGGGGAAGTGATAACCTCAAGATTGAATTGGCCGAGAACCGGTGGCGGCAGGTTGGTTCCATCCGGCGTCGTGGCGACGTTGACGGCCTGCCCGGTAGCGAAGAACGTGTACTGTCCGCCTGGAATAGATGCCATTGCCGGTTCCCTCGAATGGCGTTGCGCGATGTCCTGCGGCAGAACGTAAAGCGCCAATGGTTACGAGAAAGACACCAGCGACGGCGTCAGCGAAATTTTTCGTTAGCAATTTTCCGGTTATGCGTGGTTATTGAAATCAAGCGGAGTGGTTCAATTCCAGGATTATTTTGGGACTACTATTATCTGCTCTCGATCAACGCGCGGCGAGGATTTCTCCCAGCAGCAGGAGATCGTCCCGACGCTTGCGGACGACCGCGCCGCGGTGGCGAGCCGTGCGACACTGCTGGACCGCCGACGTATTGGCCGCGGTCGTGTTCATATCCCCTGACGACCTGGTCTTTCTCGACTTCTTCGCCTGTGCTCGGATCGTGCAGCCGACGGGTGATCCGAGTTATGGGGCGTGCTCGTTCCGCCTGATCCTCGTAATTGGCAGTGAGCCTGGACTCCGATAGTTCGGAGACGTCTTGCCCTCCAACCTGGTCCTACTAATCGCCCCCGCCCTCTCCCGGCGCTCCTGCCAAACCCGGCGTAGGCGAATGGGCTTCGCGCGCGCCGTGGCGGGCGCCAGGTAGATCGGACAGGACAGCGATAAGGGGCGCAGGTGCCCTCTCCAACTCACCCGTGGCATGGCGATCCTCCCTGGACGGCCCAACGATATCCGTCGTACTTGATCTCCAGCAGCCATTCCGGGCCTGGCGCAGGCGCGTCAGCCAGTTTGCTAAGCTAACCGGAGGCGAGGGCCCTCCAACCCACGCCCCACACGCTGCCAAGCCACCCGCGGCGCACAGCTCAGCCCCGCTCCGCGGGGGATTGCCGTGGGATGCGAAAATACGCAAAGTTGTTGGCTGGGATCGGTATTCTTCGAGAACGTTTGGGAGAACAGCGCCGATGAGGATCGACCGAGCCATCAACATCGAAGACCTGCACCGCATGGCCAAGCGGCGGCTGCCGAAGATCGCCTTCGACTTCATCGAAGGCGGGCTCGAGGACGAGCGTGGGCTCGAAACCAACACTTCTGCTTTCCACAAGCACAAATTGCTGCCGCGCTATCTCGTCGATGTATCGAAGCGCGACCAGACGAAGACGATCTTCGGCCAGACCTTTGCGAGCCCGTTCGGAATTTCGCCGACCGGTGGGGTGAGCCTCTTCCGCGATCATGGCGACCTGATGCTGGCCGAGGCCGCGCGCGACGCGAACATCCCTTATATCATGTCGGGCGCCAGCAACGAGACGATCGAGGCCGCGGCAAAGATCGCTCCGAAGAACCACTGGTATCAGCTCTATGCCGCGCGCGATCCCGCGATCAACGCCGATTTGATCAAGCGCACCGCCGATGCCGGGCTCGGAGCGCTGGTGCTGACGGTCGATACCCCGGTCGGCTCGAAGCGCGAGCGCAACATTCGCAACGGCTTCGCCAATATCCGCGGCGGGCTGTTCCAGGCGCTGAGCCTCAAACCTTCGATCCTCGCTGAGGCGCTGACCCATCCCGGCTGGATCGTCGAGTACTTCAAACGCGGCGGCGGCACACCGATGCAGGGCAACTGGCAGCCCTACGCGCCGCCGGGCTCGGACGCCGAAGCGGTCTACAAGCACTCGAGCTCATTGCGTCCGTTCAACGCGCAGACTTGGCGCGATCTGGAGACCTACCGCAAGCTCTTCCCGCGCGCCCTGGTAGTAAAGGGCATCATGAGCCCGGCCGACGCGCTGCGGGCGCTCGACGTCGGTTGCGACGGAATCCTCGTCTCCAACCATGGCGGGCGCCAACTCGATCAGGCACCGGGCTCGCTCGACGTCTTGCCGGCGATCAAGGCCGCGGTCGGCGACAAGCTGACCTTGCTGCTCGACAGTGGGGTTCGCCGTGGCGCCGATATCCTGATTGCGCTCTGTCTGGGCGCCGATTTCTGCTTTATGGGGCGCCCGACGCTCTACGGCGCGGCGGCGGGCGGGTTGCCCGGCGTCAAGAAGGCAATCGACATCTTCGTCAAAGAGATCGACCTCGTCATGGGCCAGATCGGCTGTCCCAGCCTCGATCAGCTCGGCCCGGACTTTCTGTGGCGCGACGACTGGGCGCGCAACGCCTGACTGCGAGAGATCATCGAGCCATGAACTTCGACCAAGCCGTCAACATCGAAGACCTGCACCGGATCGCCAAGCGCAAACTGCCGAAGATTATCTTCGATTACATCGAGGGCGGGGTCGAGGACGAGCGCGGCTTGGCCCGCAACGAGGCGGCGTTTCACAAGCACAGGCTATTGCCGCGCTATCTGGTCGACGTGTCCAAGCGCGACCAGTCTGCAAGCGTATTCGGCCGGACCTATTCGAGCCCGTTCGGCATTTCCCCCACTGGCGGCGTCGGCCTCTACCGGCGCGAAGGCGAGGTGATGCTGGCGCAGGCCGCGGCAGCGGCGAACATCCCGTACATCATGTCGGGCGGCAGCAACGCTTCGATGGAGGAGGCGGTCCGAGCAGCGCCGAACAATGTCTGGTTCCAGCTCTATGCCGCCAAGGACGCCAACGTAACCGACGCGTTGATCGGACGGGCCCGCGACGCCGGGGTCGGCGCTCTGGTGCTGACCGTCGACGTGCCGGTGCATCCCAAGCGCGAACGCAACTACCGCAACGGCTTCTCCCGGATCCGCGGTGGCGGCGTCATGGAATCATTGAAGCTGAAGCCGTCGATCCTATTGGAGGCCGTGACCCATCCTGCTTGGGTCATCGAATATATGCGGCTCGGCGGCGCGCCGACTTTGGGTAATTGGGCGCCCCACGCCGGCAATGGTGCGAGCACCGAGGACGTCATCGCGTTCGGCCGCGGGCAGACCCCGGCCGCGGCACAGACCTGGCGCGACCTCGAACGCTACCGCCGCCTCTTCCCCCGCCCGCTCGTCGTCAAGGGCATCCTGAACCCGGCCGACGCGGTTCGCGCCGCGGAAATCGGCGTCGACGGCATCATCGTCTCGAACCATGGCGGCCGCCAACTCGATCAGGCACCGGCCTCGATCGAGGCGCTGCCGGCGATCAAGGCGGCGGTTGGCGACAAATTGACCGTTATGCTCGATAGCGGGGTCAGGCGTGGCGCCGACATCCTGATCGCCTTTTGTCTCGGCGCCCAGTTCGTCTTCTTCGGCCGTCCGACGCTCTACGGCGCGGTCGCCGGCGGGCTTCCCGGCGTCCAGAAGGCGCTCGGCATTTTCCGAGGCGAGATCGACCTCGTCATGGGCCAGATCGGCTGCCCGAGCCTCGATCAGCTCGGACCGGATTTTCTGTGGCGCGAGGACTGGACGCAGAACCGCTAACGCGGCCCTGCCCTCTGTCAGTAGCCGACGGATTGCGCCACGGGCCTGGCTGGGGCAGCGGCCCCACGGTCGTGCGCCTCATCTATCTCTTCGAAGGTGCGGCCCTTGGTTTCGGGGCCGAACACCCAGAAACCGATGATGCCGAGAATGTACCAGCAGGCGAAATAGACGAAGGCCGGGCCGAGCATGACCAGATTTGGCGCCGCCGGCTTGATGATGTCGCCAGCTCCCATGATCACCGCGAGGCCTGCCGGCCCCAGGACCTTGCCGCCGAGATTACCGATGCCGTAGCTCATGCCCATGCCACTCGATCGCAGCCGGGCCGGCCAGATCTCCGACATGTAGGGCCCGACGACCGTGTAGATCGAGCTGCTGAAAAACCCTCCCGCGAGCATCAGCATGTAGAACAGTGACCAGCCGCCGATAAAGACGTTGTGGAGGTAGCCTGCAGACACCGTCAGTAGTGCCGCCATTCCGCAGGCGAGGCTGCCGGCGCCGCGGCGCCCCATCGGCTCGATCAGCGCGGTGATGAAAAACCGGCCGAGGATCCCCGACACGCCCATAAAAACCATCAGGAACGCCGCATGCGCCGGGGTAGTGTTGAGCACGATGACCAGCAATGTCGCCCCCCAAAGCCCGAACGAGGCTCCGCCGGTCTGGGTCAGCCCGGTCATACACCCGGCGGCGACCAGCTTCGGGTATTTGAACAGATCGAGCCAGCGCGTCCGTTCGATGGCCGGCAGCGTTGGCGGCAAGATGATCTCCTTGGGATCGATCATCAGCGCCCAGGCGAGCGAGCGGCGCGCCTCCTCGTGCCGTCCCATCCGGATCAGCCAGCGCGGTGATTCCGGCACCCAGTAGCGGATCATGAAGACCAGCACGAGTGGCGACAGACCGACGAGGAGCAGATAACGCCAGCCGATGATCGGCAGCAGCCACGAGGCCACCAAGCCGGCCAGCATGCCGGCGCCCGGCAGCAAGGTCGTGACCAGGGCGCTGACCCAGCCGCGCTTATAGGCCGGGATGAACTCCTGCACCAGCGGGAGGTCGATCGTGAAGATGCCGGCATTGCCGACGCCGACAAAGACCCGGAAGAACACCAGGAACAGCCAGCCCGGGATCAGGGCATTCGGCTCCGGCGTAAAAACCAGGACCCCGGTGGCGAGCGAGATCATGACCGCCGACCAGATGAACACCGTACGCCGGCCGATCCGATCGCCGAGCCAACCCCAAATGAAGGCACCCGGGACCGCACCGAGACCGGAAGCCAGGAGGATCGCGCCGCCCTGCCAATAGGGCAACTGCCATTCCTTGGTCAGCGCCGCGGTGACGTAGCCGATCAGGAAGAAATCGAAGAAATCGAGAAGATCGGCAATGTTAGCCGTGCAGATCAGCTTCCACTGATTGGACGACAGCTTCTTCTGCCGCTCCAATCGATCACCCTATCCTCCCTTACCGCTATAGCGCACGCCGCTACGGTGGACGATAAACGTCTCGTTGCGCGGCCGTTTCCGACCGCAAACAGTATCTGTAGCCGGTCTTGCCGGCAACCGTTGAAAGATCGCGGCGCGCAGCCCAGCACTTCCGAGAGCCGCCGTTCCATTGTAGGTTCGTCGCTGCAAGCGGGGCGTTCCCCGCCTCTTGCGCGATGGAGGAAACACAGTGAGACGTTTGCTTGTCTTCGGATTGTTGCTCGCGTTGGTGGCTTGCGCCCAGCAGCAACCGCCGCCCGCCGCTACCGCGTCGCCACCGCAAGTCGCCGTGGCGCCGCCACCCCCGCCTGCCCCGCCACCACCCCCGCCGCCGCGGATGTCCTTCGACGGACTCTACAAGGGCACGATGTCGCAGACCGCGTCCACCCAGACCACCGGTACGCTCGTCGGCGGGGGCTGCGAACCTGATAGACCCGTCAGCATGAGGGTCAAGCGCGGCACCGTGCGCATTTGGTATCAGAACCATAATGGGCATACGCTGCACTATCGCGGCAAGATCGACGCCTCGGGCAAGATGAACGCCTGGCATACCAACCGGGGCGACAGCCAGTCGATCCTGGCGGGCCAGATCAGCGGCGACACAGCCAATCTCGATTTGAACCGCGGCCGTTGCTACTACACGGTGGCGCTGACCAGGACCTGAGCCCCCGCGGCGCCGGTCTACCCCGGCGCGCGCTGCAGGATGGCGGCGGTAGCACCGGCGGAGTAGCCGGGGGCGACGCGCACATCGACGACGCAAACCCTGCCGGCGCGCACCGCGGCGACGGCCTCCCGCATCGCCGGCACCAACTTCTTCGGGTCCTCGACCGGTCCGACGCCGGTGCAGCCCTGGCCGCGCGCCATCGTCGCCAAGTCGATGTCGGGCTCGCGGATCGCTTGGCCGATCCAGCGGTTCTCGGGCGGCCGGCCGCGCTGTAATGCGACCCGCTCCTGGTGCAGCTCGTCGTTGAAGAAGGAGCGGTTGTTGGCGACGACGACGAGCAGCGGGACGCTGTTGCGCACCGCCGTCCACAATGCCGTGACACCCATCAGGAAGTCGCCGTCGCCGAGCACCGCGACCGGCAGCCGCTCGCTGCCGCTGTCGCGCAACGCCAATGCCGCGCCGACCGACATCCCCGGACCCGAGCCGATGCCGCCGCCGCCGTCGGTGCCGAGATAGTCGAGCGGGTGGCGAAACTCCGACAGCCCGTCGGCCCAGGATAACGGCAGGCGGATCATCGTCTTCGGGGCGTCGCCGAGCACCGCGTGCAAGGCCGTCGCGATGTGCGGCACCTGGATGATCGACGCCTCGTCGAGCGCCGACAAGGGCGGCGGGCCGGGGCGCGACCCGGGCTCCGGCAGGGACGGCGGGCTTGGCCGCAACACCTTGACCGCGGCGAGCAGCGGCGGCACGGCGGCGTCCGGGTCAGCCAGCAGGTAGACGTCGACCGGCGGCAGGCCCTGGTAATCCATGCTCCAGCCGTTATGGACGTACTGGTCGACCGAGACCTGGACGATCTTCGCTGCCACCGGCTTGCCGGCATAAGCGGTGCGCAGGGTGCCGGCGAGGTCGACCCAGTCGAGGCTGAGGATCACATCGGCCTCGATGAGGGGCACCGTCCCGCCGACATGCAGCGGATGGTCGGTCGGGAAGGTGGCGCCCGATTTGCGGTCGGTCACCACCCGGGCGCCGAGCGCCTCGGCGAGGGCGACGCGCCGCTGCCATGCCGCGGGGTCGCGCGACCCGCGCCCGGCGAGGATCACCGGACGCCGCGCGCCGGCGAGCAACTCGGCCGCCTGGCGCACCAAGGCACCGCCCGGCTCCGGCATCACCGGCGGCCCATGGCGGGCGACCGCCGGCGCCGGCGGCAGCGCGGTGACCTCGTCCTCCTGCAGGGCGAGGTCGAAATTGACGTAGACCGGTCCTTGCGGTGCGGTGTTGGCGATCAGCCAGGCGCGCAGGATCGCCTCCTGGGCCGCGCCGACCGAGGCCGGCTGGTCGTCCCATTTGGTGAAGTTGCGGATCAGCGCACCCTGGTCGCGCGCGGTGTGGATCCACTCGATCCACGGCCGCCGCCGCGTCGAGTCCATAGGGCCGGTGGCGCCGAGCACGAGCACCGGGGCGCGGTCGCACCACGCGTTGAAGATCGCCATCGTCGCATGCATCAGCCCGACATTGCTGTGCACGAACGCGGCCATCGGCCGCCCGGTCACCTTGGCCCAGCCGTGCGCCAGGGCGACCGCACTCTCCTCATGCAGGCACAACAGCATGCGCGGCCGGGTGTTGCCGAGATAGTTGACGAGGCTGTCGTGGATGCCGCGATAGCTGGCCCCCGGATTGAGCGCCACATAGGGAATGTCGAGCTCGCGCAGCATCGCGGCGATGGCGTCGCTGCCCCATACCCGGTTCGACGGCGCGCTCGGCACCGGCCGGTCGATCTCGTTGCCGGCATGCTCGGCGCGGCGCGCGGACGCATCGTCCATGGTTTTTCCTCCCTGCGAAGCAGAGCCATTCGGATCGAATAGGCGGCATTTCGCCGCTTGCGACAAGGCTCGATTTTCCCTTGCGGCAGGGGAAAAATCGCATTTGGCGTCCTCAAAGCGTCCCAAAATCGGGAAAAGCCATTCCAGATCACAGGCTTGCGTGCGATTTGGCCGATCCGCCGACCGCGGAATTTATGGCGCCCGACAGTAGAATTGACAGGGGAATTGGCAGCGGCATTTGGTGGCGCTGCGCAGGCTTGATTTTTTGGCATTGCAATCCATTTTAATAATTGTGTATAACGCTATATGTGGGCCGTGCGCCCGTCTTCGCAAGGAGCGGGCCCGGCCGGCCGCGAGCTATCTTCCGTTGGCACCCCGATTGCGCCGGGTCCGACCCGAGGCGAGTGCGTCAAATCCCGATTTGACCTTGTCGACTTCCGCTTCCGAATCTTCTTCCAGGTCGATCAGCGAGTTCCGCGCCGCCCGGTTCACCCGGATCAACTCGTCGAGCTTCAGCTGAAGAGCCTGCGTGTCGCGGTTCTGGGTGCTCTGGATGACGAAGACCATCAAAAACGTCACGATGGTCGTGCCGGTGTTGATGACGAGTTGCCAGGTGTCGGACCAGCCGAAGAGCGGCCCGGTGGCGGCCCACAAGGCGACGGTCAGCAACGCCAGCGCAAAGGCGGCCGGTTGTCCGACTTGATGCTCCGTCCACCGCGCCACTCGGTCGAAGCGCGAGGGTGGCGGGGTTCGATGATCCCTGGGATTGCGGTTGGCCATTCGCGATGGCGTTTGGCGGCGGGCTACCCGTACCCTCAAGGCGCGCAATCCGGGCTAGATATAGCCGGCCAGGAGAAGAATGATCAGGATTATCAGCAGCAGACCGACGCCGCCGCTCGGGTAGTACCCCCAGCCGCCGCTATACCGCCATCTCGGCAGCGCCCCGATCAGGATGAGAATCAGGATTATCAGCAGGATAGTGCCAAGCATTTCGTTATCGCCGTTTGAATTGCGCTTCCCCTGACAAACGTGCTGCGGGAGACGCGGGTTCCGCGCGGCCGTCACGCGAGCCCGACCGCCCTTCCGCGTGCCGCCGGGGGTAGGCCGATTGTGCTGCGCTGCGCCGCGGCGCTACGATCGCCGGCACCGCGTTCAGCGGGTGGAAGCAACGCCGGGAGATTGCAAATGGGCAAGAAGATCGCGGTGGTCGGCACGGGTGCGGTGGGCGGCTACACCGGAGCCCACATGGTACGCGGCGGCGAGGATGTGACCTTCATCGACATGTGGCCGGCGCATGTCGAGGAGATGAAAAAGAACGGCCTGCGCATCACCCACCACGAGGGCGAGGCGCCGTTCACCGTCAAGGTGCGGGCATTGCATCTGACCGAGGCGCAGCACCTCGCCAAGGAGGCGCCGATCGACATCGCGTTTGTCTGCACCAAATCCTACGACACGCAATGGGCGGCGCTGATGATCCGCCAGTATCTGGCACCCGGCGGCTATGTCGTCTCATTGCAGAACTGCATGAACGAGGCGACGATCGCCGGGGTGGTCGGCTGGGGCAAGACGATGGGCTGCATCGCCAGCAACATCAGCGTCGGCCTGGTCGAGCCGGGCCATGTCCATCGCGGCGGGGTCAAGGGCGGGGCGGCGCACACGGTCTACCGCACCGGCGAGGTGCACGGCACCATCACCGAGCGGGCGCACGAGATCTGCCGCCTCGTCGCTTATGCCGACAGCGCCAAGGTCACCGACAACCTCTGGGGCGAGCGCTGGTCGAAGCTCGTCGCCAACACGATGGCGAACGGGGTCTCGGCCTGCACCGGGCTCCCCGGGTCGCAGATCGCCCAGAACGAGGCGATCCGCCATTTCCAGGCGCGGCTCGGCAGCGAGACGATCCGCATCGGCCAGGCGCGCGGCTACCGGCTCGAAGAGATCGACCATCTGCCGCCCGAGACCATCGCCCGCGCCGGCGAGGGCGACGCCGCCGCCCTCAAAACCTATGACGAGCGGCGGCTGTCGCGGGTCGGCCGCGGCTCGCCCGATCAGCGGCCGTCGATGGGCCAGGACATGATGAAGGGCCGGCGCACCGAGATCGAATACCTCAACGGCTTTGTCGTGCGCGAAGGCGAGCAGGTCGGGATCGCCGCCCGCGCCAACGAGCGCCTCGTCGCCATCGTCAAGCGCGTCGAGCGCGGCGAACTGCGGCAGGACCCGCGCCACATCACCGAGCTGCGGCTCAACTAGTCTCGTGTGGTGAACGCGAGGTTCTCGAGATCGACCAGGGGCCGTGATTGCTCCACGGAGCAATCTCGCGATACGGCACCGAGCCGATCAGAGATTGCCGCGTCGCCCTGCGGGCTTATCACAATGAGGACTTGGGTTTGATGCATCAGACTTTGGCCTCGGGACTTCTAGGCTTTGCGTGTGAAAGGCCAGCGAAATGTTGAGAGTGGGTATCGGGTTGCCGGTCGGTCTCGTTATTTTTATGGCGTTTGTGGGTCTGGTCGGGCCCGCCGATGCCCAGCAAAAATTCGTAACCATCGGCACTGGCGGCGTCACCGGCGTCTATTACGCGGTCGGCGGCGCGGTCTGCCGTCTGATGAACAAGGAGCGGCAGAAAACCGGCATACGCTGTTCCGTCGAATCGACCGGCGGCTCGGTCTTTAACGTCAACGCCATCAAAGGCGGCGAGCTCGATTTCGGGATGGCGCAATCGGATATCCAGTACAACGCGACGAAGGGCACGGGACAGTTCAAGGATGCGGCGGTTGCCGAGCTGCGCGCAGTCTTCTCGGTTCATCCGGAGCCGTTCACGGTGCTGGCGCGCAGGGAGGCCGGCATCACCAAGTTCGAGGATTTCAAAGGCAAGCGCTTCAATATCGGCAATCCGGGCTCCGGCACACGGTCGTCGATGGAAGAGCTCTTGAAGCAGATGGGCTGGACGCTCGCCGACTTCGCGCTTGCCGCCGAGCTCAAGGCCGACGAGCAGGGGACGGCACTCTGCGACAACAAGATAGACGGCTTCTTTTATGGCGTCGGCCATCCGTCGGCGGCGATCCAGGACCCGACCACGGCCTGTGGCGCCAAGCTCATCCCATTGACCGGCCCTGCGCCCCAGGCGCTGATCAAGACCTATCCTTACTACGCCAAGGCGGTGATCCCGGGCGGCTTGTACGCCAACAATCCCAATCCGACGGAGACCTACGGCGTGCTCGCGACCATGGTGACCTCGAGCAAGGTCGCCGACGACGTCGTATACGCAATGGTGAAGGCGGTGTTCGAAAATTTCGACGAGTTCAAGAAGCTCCACCCCGCCTTCACAAACCTTGATCCGAAGCACATGGTTTCCGACGGGCTGTCGGCGCCACTGCATCCCGGTGCAGCCAAATATTACAAGGAAAAGTCCTCGATGTGAGCCCCCACCTTTCCCTCCCCCGCAAGGGGGGAGGGTTAGGGAGAGGGAAGGGCCCGCGGAGACGGCCATGACCGAAATTGCCGGGGCCGCGCCGCCGCGTGAGGCGCTCGAAACCATGGTGGCCGAGGCCGACACCGGCGGCCGCAAGCCCGTCGGTGTCGCCCGGCGCATCGTCTTCGCGATCGCGCTCGCCTGGTCGCTGTTCCAGCTGTGGTACGCCGCACCGCTCTCCTATGACCTGAATTTCGGCATCTTCAACGACGGCCAGGCGCGGATCATCCATCTTTCCTTCGCCTTCCTGCTCGCCTTCACGACGTTTCCTGCCCGCAAATCCTCGCCGCGCGGCCGCATTCCGGTCAGCGACTGGGTTCTGGCGCTGCTCGGCCTCACCGCCGCGATGTATCTGCTGGTATTTTACCAGCAGATCTCGTTGCGGCCGGGGCTGCCGACGACCGCGGACATCGTCGTCTCCGTCATCGGCGTGCTGTTGCTGCTCGAGGCGGCGCGCCGTGCCGTCGGGCCGGCGCTCGCCGTCATCGCGAGTTTGATGGTCGTCTATATCTTCGCGGGCCCCTGGCTGCCGGGGCTGCTGGCGCATAAGGGTGCCTCCCTGGCGCGTGTCGCCTCGCAGATGTGGCTGACCTCGGAAGGAATCTTCGGTGTAGCGCTCGGGGTCTCCACGAGCCTCGTCTTTCTGTTCGTTTTGTTCGGCAGCCTGCTCGAGAAGGCCGGCGCCGGGAACTATTTCATCCAGCTCGCCTTCGCCATGCTCGGCCAGTTTCGTGGCGGGCCGGCCAAGGCCGGGGTGGTCGCCTCTGGGATGACCGGGATGATCTCCGGTTCGTCGATCGCCAACACGGTGACGACGGGGACCTTCACCATCCCGCTGATGAAGCGGGTCGGCTACCCAGCCGTGAAGGCGGGGGCGATAGAGTGCGCCGCCGGCGTGAACGGGCAGCTGATGCCGCCGGTGATGGGGGCGGCCGCGTTTCTGATCGCCGAGTATGTCGGCATCACCTACGCCGAGGTGGTCAAGCACGCCTTTGTGCCGGCGTTCCTCACCTACGGCGCCTTGTTCTACATCGTCGACATCGAGGCCGCGAAGCTGGGGATGCGCGGCCTGCCGCGCGCACACCCGGCGCCCTTCGTTGGGTCTTTGCTTCGCGCACTGATGACGATCTGCGGCATCATCATTCTGAGCGGCCTCGTCTATTGGGGTGTCGGCTGGACCAAAGTGGTGTTTGGTGGCGCGGCCAGCGCCGTTCTCGGCGCCACACTCGTCGTCGCCTATCTGGCATTGATGCGCTACAAGGCGGGTTACCCCGATCTGCCGCTCGACGATCCTTCGCAAGCCAAGATCGAGGTGCCGGATTTCTTCGCCACGGCGCGGACGGGGCTGCACTTCCTGCTGCCGGTGATCGTGCTGATCTGGTGCCTGATGGTGGAGGAGCTGTCGCCCGGTCTCTCTGCCTTCTGGGGCACCGCCTTCCTGATCGTCATAGTAGCAACGCAGCGCCCGTTGCTCGCTGCCTTTCGCGGCGAGCGTGCATTCGCCGCTGCCTGGCGCGCGGGATGGACCGATCTCGTTTCTGCCCTCGAGAATGCGGCGCGCAACATGACCGGCGTCGGCATTGCCACGGCGGCCGCCGGGATCATTGTCGGGACCGTGGCGCTTACCGGTATCGGCCTGGTGATGACCGAGATCGTCGAGCTCGTGTCGGGCGGCAACCTGCTGGCCATGCTGGCACTCACCGCGCTCATTTGCCTCATCCTCGGCATGGGCATGCCGACGACAGCGAGCTACGTGGTCGTCGCGACATTGATGGCCCCGGTTCTGGTCGAGCTCGCCCAGCAGAACGATCTCGCGGTCCCGCTCATCGCCGTCCACATGTTCGTATTCTATTTCGGACTGATGGCGGATGTGACGCCGCCGGTCGGCCTCGCCGCCTACGCCGCCGCCGCGATCTCGGGTGCCGATCCGGTAAAAACCGGCATTCAGGCGTTCCGCTATGAAATCCGCACCGGCCTGTTGCCGTTCATCTTCATCTTCAATTCCGAACTGCTGCTGATCGACATCCGGGAATTTTGTCCTGGTTGTCGGCTGCGCCATTGTCGCCATTGGGTGTTTTGTGGCGGCGACCCAGGGCTGGCTGCTCACCCGCAACCGCTGGTACGAGACAGTTCTTTTGCTGCTCATCTGCTTCACCTTGTTCCGCCCGGGATACTGGCTCGATAGCCTGCAAGCCCCGTTCGACGAAATGCCGCCGACGCAACTCTCCAAGGTGGCGGAAGCGCTGCCGCAGGGCCAGACTTTGCGCTTTCGAATTTCCGGCCAGTCGCGCGCCGGCGAGGATGTCGACAAGCTGGTGCGGCTGACCATGCGCGCGGGGGAAACCGGCGCCGAACGCCTGCGCGCGGCGGGGCTGGTGCTGAGCACGGTCGGCGGCAAGCCGATCGTACAGACAGCGCGCTTCGGCAGCGAGGCGGCCAAATACGGGCTCGCTCCCGGCGACGAGATCACGGCGGTATTGGTAGCGGCGGACCGGCCCCACCGCTATTGGTTCGCCATTCCCGCACTGCTGCTGCTGGCTATGATCGTTGTTGGGCAACGTCGCCGTATGGCGGCGATCCCGGATATCCCGCCGGCGAGACGCATGGCAGTGCGACGCTGGCTAGGATCGGCCCGAGTTCGGCCTGCAGGACCGGAGGTAAATGGCGGGAGATGGATCATGGGCAAGCGCATCGCAGTTGTCGGCACGGGTGCGGTGGGTGGCTACACCGGAGCCCACATGGTGCGCGGCGGCGAGGATGTGACCTTCATCGACATGTGGCCGGCGCATGTCGATCAAATGAAATGAAATGAAAAGAACGGCTTGCGCATCACCCACCACGAGGGCGAGGCGCCGTTCACCGTTAAGGTGCGGGCGTTGCATCTGACCGAGGCGCAGCACCTCGCCAAGGAGGCCCCGATCGACATCGCCTTTGTCTGCACCAAATCCTACGACACGCAATGGGCGGCGATGATGATCCGCCAGTATCTCGCACCCGGCGGCTATGTCGTCTCATTGCAGAACTGCATGAACGAGGCGACGATCGCCGAGGTTGTCGGCTGGGGCAAGACGATGGGCTGCATCGCCAGCAACATCAGCGTCGGCCTTGTCGAGCCGGGCCATGTCCATCGCGGCGGGGTCAAGGGCGGGGCGGCGCACACCGTCTACCGCACCGGCGAGGTGCACGGCAACATCACCGAGCGGGCGCACGAGGTGTGCCGGCTCGTCTCCAACGCCGACAGCGCCAAGGTCACCGACAATCTCTGGGGCGAGCGCTGGTCGAAGCTCGTCGCCAACACGATGGCGAACGGGGTCTCGGCCTGCACCGGGCTTCCCGGCGCGCAGATCGCGCAGAACGAGGCGATCCGCCATTTCCAGGCGCGGCTCGGCAGCGAGGCGATCCGCATCGGCCAGGCGCGCGGCTACCGGCTCGAAGAGATCGACCACCTGCCGCCCGAGACGATCGCCCGCGCCGGCGAGGGCGACGCCGCCGCCCTCAAGACCTATGACGAGCGCCGGCTGTCGCGGGTCGGCCGCGGCTCGCCCGATCAGCGCCCCTCGATGGGCCAGGACATGGCCAAAGGCCGGCGCACCGAGATCGAGTTCCTGAACGGCTTCGTCGTCCGCGAAGGCGAGCAGGTCGGCATCCCGGCCCGCGCCAACGAGCGCCTCGTCGACATCGTCAAGCGCGTCGAGCGCGGCGAACTAAAACAAGACCCCCGCCACATCACCGAGCTGCGGCTCAACTGACCCGGCTCGCCATCCCTAACCCTCTCCCCGCGTGCGCAGGGCTGTCCGGGGTAAGTTGAAGGGCAGAGCGTACGAACGTTTTGCGGCAAATTCTGGTTCCAAAGCCCCTTGCCCGGGCTCGTCCCGGGCATCCACGTCTTGAGCAGGCCACGATCTCCGCGCCAAAGACGTGGATGGCCGGACTTGGTCCGGCCACGGGGATCCTCTTCGGTTGCGATGAGATAGCGGTATTTGGACGTCACGAGTTTACGGACGCCTTCGACATTCTGGGGGCGGCCGATCGCCGGAAAAAGCGCCAGGTTCTGAAGAGGGCTCGGTATTGCATCTCTCACCGCGCGCGCCGCGGACGGATTACGGGTACGCAGATACTCAGCAATCTGCAAGATCACGCGTCGCACATAGCGTGAACCGCAGCTTCACGGATCAAAGCGGCGGAAGGCAGCCTCGACTTCGTCATCCGTGGCAAATTCACGTCGCTTTGCTTGCGCGAGCCCTTCGAGCACCGCCGCCAAATGGGCCGGATCGACCGGCTCGGCCTCTAGCTCACTTCCCGCCAAGTGAAGGATAGTACAGGCAATGTCATCCTGGGAGTCCGCGGGTAGCCGTCGCACGACTTCGATTGCTTGGTCGAGGAGCTTGGTCATGCATCGCTGGTAAGGGCTTAACCGGCTCTGCGAAAGCAGGAACTGCGGCCCGGTCTCGACGATCGCGACGCCGACCTCGACGATTTGACCTGATCGCGGGATGCGTTAATACCGGGCGTTGCCCGAAGTTCGCGGAACCGGGATTGCGTCGCGCAGGTTGGGGAAGCCGACCAGGCGAGGGTGCCCCTGGGCCGTGGCGAGGCCGAAGCCGGCCCGCGGCACCGTGCCGAACGCCCAGATTGCGCAGAACGAGCGCTCCGCATCGGCCAGGCGCGCGGCTACCGGCTCGTGGAGACCGACCATCTGCCGCCCGAGACATGCGAGGCCCGAACCGCCTTGACGGGCGGGGGCCAGTGCTACAGGGTCCCACGACTGATCGGTGCACCGGTAGGGCTCTCGCGACGCGGGCGCGAACGGCAAACAACGCACAGGAGGAAATCATGATGAGTTTATTTGCAGGCTTGGTTTTAGCCGTCCTGTTGGCTGTGGCGCCGGCGCAACGCGCCGACGCCCAGAGCGCGCCGGAGTGGATGAGACAGTCGCTCCCCGAGGACGCCGTGAAGGCGGTCCTGGAGGAGCAGAAAGCCGTCATGAACCCCAAGGGCGCCTTGGACGGAAAGACAAAGCAGTTGATCGGTTTGGGTGTGGCGGCGCAGATCCCCTGCCAATATTGCGTCTACGGCCATACCGCGCAAGCCAAGGCGGCTGGCGCGACCGACGCCGAGATCAAAGAGGCCATAGCGGCAGCTGCATTGACCCGGCAGTTGAGCACAGTACTCTATGGCTCTGGTTACGATTTCGGAAAATTCAAACAGCAGATTGATGCCGCGATTGCCAACAAGTGAGTTGATTTGACCCCGCGCAGGCGCCGCATTGGATTACGGGATTACGGTGACAGTTTACATGACCGCAGCCCGCTCAGGCCGCTGGCAAGTCGCGCGCCGACGCGCAGTGATCGTGGGCCGATGAGCATAGAGTAAACTGTCACCATAATCCGCGTAATCCGGGAGTAAACTGTCACCGTAATCCAATGCCGTCCGGGAGGTGGCAACGGGAAACGATGGTCGTGCGGTCGGATCCGTCCTGATTTATAGAGTGGATGCGATTGCCACTCAGTTCGAGAAGGAATAGTCGGCCGGAATGGACGACTCCTTCGGCGGCGAATAGACGCGCCGTTGCGAGCCCGATACCGCTGCTGCCGCCGGTGATCAGGGCCGTTTTCCCTTGAAGCCTCACTTCCATCTCCTCTGCGCTGCGGATTCGCCCGGATAGGGGCGCCCAAAGCCACGCGCGGCCGCCGATTTAGGGCGACGATCAGTCAGGCTGCGTATCCGTGTTATCGTCGTCCGCCCGCCCGAACGCAGGGAGGTACCGGCCGAAGTTCAATTCGAAGTCGCTCGCAACACCGTAACCGATACTGCGGACCTTGGCACAGCGCGCCTGCGCACCGGGCAAGGCCAGGGTTGAGAAGAACATGTCGTTGCTCGACTGAAGCTCGGAGGCTGTCGGCGTTCCGAACCGATTGATCTGGGCCTTCGCCGCGGCCAGCGTTTCACGGTCGAACGAAGCCAGCCGCCGGACGAGCGCATCGACAAACGAGTCGAGGCCGTCATCGTCTAGCGTGCGGTTCACCCAACCATAGCGCTCGGCGATATCACCATCGAAATCGTCGCCGCTGAGGACGATCTCAAGTGCGCGCGAGCGGCCGACCAAGCGCGGGAGCCATTCCAGCGCTCCGCCGCCGGGGACCAGTCCGACGCCGATCTCGGGGTTGCCGAATAGGGCGCTTTGCCGGCTGGCGAAGCGCATGTCGCAGGCCAGCACGAACTCGTTACCGATGCCGCGCGTGCGGCCGCGAATCTTGGCGATGCTCACGACTGGCGTGGACGAGAGGCGCAGCACAAAGTCGCACCAAAGGCCCAGAACCTCTGGCCGTTCAGCCGCCTTGGATACATCGAGATGGGCGATGAAAAAATCGGGATTCGCCGACTGGAACACTACGACCTTCACGGACGGGTCCGCCTCGAGGTCGGTCATCAACGCTCCCAATTCGACGATCGTTGTGGGAACAAACATGTTAATCGGCGGGTTGCTGAAGGTGATCGTCCACCGGCCCGGATAGGTGCGGTCGGTGTTGAACTGCGAAGGGTCAGGCATGGCGCATCTCCTACGGCGATTGGCAGATCAGCTTTGGGTCGCCGCCCGCTCGCCGAGCCTCGGGCATGGCTTCGGGTGTCGAAGACGCGATCGGAAGCCCGCGCGAAGCTTCTCGTCCTTCACCTGCAACTATGCGACTGTCTTTTCCTCACCCGAATGCGGACTACCGGCCTTGATGCCAAGGGTCCGCCAGCGTTCACGCCAGTAACACGCCGAGTTGACGTAGCAAGCCGAGATCGTCCCTTACCGCTCGGCGAGACCGAGAGTTCGATGTCTCTGCCTCCACGGAAGACTCAGCACCTCCTCCCAAAGTCAGTGTTCGACCGATCTGGGTCTGATCGCTGGAACTTGGCATCGACCACTTTTTCTGACGCGGGACCGATGGTTCGAATCCATCTCCCTCTAGCAGGTTGCGGAAAAAGTCGGTCGGTGGCGTTTCGGGCCCAATTCGTCGCCCTTTGCGTCTTCGTAACCCACTGATTTAATTAGACCGGAATTCTCATTGCGAGCCCGTTTCATGACCGTTTTTCCAAAATGTCGACTTTTTCCGCAGCCTGCTAGCGGCGAGTCGGACGAACTCCGAATCCGCCCGCCGCCGAACATCGATAAAGCATCATCGAACCGTTCACGCCGTCGAGGCTACGGCGCCGCCGGCTCAGGTCTGCGCCCGTGACCAGGGTTGATCTGGGGAAGTATTTCCTCCAGCGATCGCGGCGTCATCTGCAAAGGGCACCGGCAGCAACAGCCGCTCCTTGCCGAGACTTTCGCCAAGCACGAGCAGCAGCGAGCGATAATCGTAGACCTGCGGCCCGGCCAGCTCGTAGATCCGCTCCGTCGCCGGCAAGCGCAGCGACAGAAGCGGCGCGACGAAAGCATCGTCCGGTCCGAACATGACGGCCGGACGGATCAGTGTGGCCGCGGCAAACGCCCGTAACACCGCCACTTACCCCTCGCCCCGGCTGCGATGTAGGCAGAAGGCCCCCGGCGACCGCGGCGGCGACCGCGCTCTCTTCGTTGATGTCGGCACGGATCGATGCGATGCCGGGCTTCGACGGCCGGACGGAGATTGCTGCGTGGTTGCCGCTCTGCGACAAGGCATCTGTATAGCGTTACCCGACCGGCGGGGCGCGATCGGCAGGAAGGGCCCGAGACATGACCTCAGAACCTATTCACTATCTCAGCCTGACGGACGTTTCGGGGAGGCTCAGGAGTGGCGAACTGAAGCCGACCACGCTCACCGAAACGATTCTGGCGCGAATCGCGCGGCATGACGGTACGCTGGAGTCTTACACAACGCTGCTCGCGGATCGCGCGATGGCCAAGGCGCGGGAGGCGGAGGACGAAGTGAGTCGCGGCCTCTGGCGCGGCCCACTGCACGGCGTGCCGATCGCGGTGAAGGATTTGTGCTATACGGACTTCGCGCCGACCGCCGCCGGAATGTTCATCCATAAGGACTTCATTCCGCCTTACACCAGCACAGTGGTTGAGCGCCTTGAACGCGCCGGGGCGATCCTCCTTGGCAAGCTGTCGATGACCGAGGGCGCTTTCGCGATCCACCATCCAAACATGCCGACACCGGTCAATCCGTGGCAGGCCGACGTCTGGACAGGCGCGTCTTCGAGCGGGTCGGGAGCGGCGACGGCGGCTGGACTGTGCTACGGATCACTCGGCTCCGATACCGGAGGATCGATCCGTTTCCCATCATCCGCCTGCGGGCTGACGGGTCTTAAGCCGACCTGGGGTCGGGTTAGCCGCTACGGCGTCTGCCCTTTGTCGGAATCGCTTGATCACATTGGGCCGATGACGCGCACCGCAGCCGATTGCGCGGCCATGCTGGCGGCGATCGCCGGCGCCGACCCGCGCGATCCAACCACGCTGCTCGCGCCCGTGCCGGATTATGTCGCGGGTCTGGCCGGCGGCGTTCGCGGACTCCGTGTCGGGATCGCGCGAGAATACGCGTTCGACGGGCTGCACGAGGACGTGCTGACGGTTCTGAATGGCGCGAAGGATGCGCTGGTGGAGTTGGGCGCGAGGCTGGCACCTGTCGATTTCCCTTCGATGGCGGATGCCACGACCGGGTGGCTGCATCTGTGTCTGGGCGAGGTCGCGATCGCGCACGAGGCGACCTATCCCAGCCGAGCCGCCGACTATGGGCCGGGACTGGGCGGCGTCCTGGAGGCCGCCGGCAAGATCAGTGCCACGGAGCTTGGAAAGGCTCATATCCTGCGTGACAGGTTCGCCGGTCAGGTCGCGGAGGTTTTTCAGGACATCGATGTTTTGCTGGTCCCGGTATGGAATACGCCGATGCCCAGTGCCGCGGAATGGGTGGAGATGGCGAAGGGCGATATCGCGCATCTGTTGCGCTACACGACACCGTTCGATTTGACCGGGATGCCGGCGCTTACCATGAACGGCGGCTTTGACAAACGCGGCGCGCCGATTGGCTTCCAGCTGGCCGGAAAGCATTTGTCGGAAGATCTGCTACTTCGGGCTGGGCACGCTTTCCAGTCGATCACCGACTGGCACACGCGCCATCCGGCGCTGGATTAATCCTACAGAATTAGCGCGCGGGCGTGCCGCGCATGCCTAGCAGGGTGGATCTCTGCGTTAGAGTTAGAACGCGGACGGTTTCAGGGACATAAACAAAAGCGAAAGCTCAAATCGGTGGCCCCTTTCGCGCGGAACCGAAAGTTCGAATCCATCTCCCTCCTGCAAGGAGTCAGCAGCGAATTTGGGTATGACAGGCCAGGGCGACCACACAGAGGGCACCTACGTTTAGCACGTTAAACGAGGCGAGGCGCGGCGCCACCTGGCTCGAGCGAATGTACCGGGTCCGTCTCGGCAATCTTGCACAATTGCCTTAGCGATGTTCAACCCGTGCGGCTCGCCGCAGGGAACATCGGGATCAACAGAGCTGTTTGACGAATGCCCCTGGGAGGCGGGGCGGGTGCGAATGGCATTACAATCAAGATCCTGATGGATAAAGTGGATGAGGCCGAGCCATCAAAACGCAGTCAAAGGGGGCTCGACTGGCTCAACTTTTTCATCGCCGACGTGCAAGCGGGCTTCGGCCCATTCGTCGCTGTGTATCTGGCATCGCTGAACTGGCCCCAGGGTCAAATCGGCTTGCTGCTGGCGGTGAGTACGCTGGCGAGCATTGCCAGCCAGGCTCCGGGCGGCGCTCTGGTTGATGCGGCGCCTTCGAAACGGTTGCTGATCGGCGGCGCTCTTGTCGCCATTGCGCTGAGCGCGCTGCTCTTGGCGTTGTTCCCCAATCCTTGGATCGTCTTCGGCGCGGCGGTGCTCTACGGCAGCACCGGCGGGGTGATCAAGCCCGCTCTGTCCGCCATCGGTCTCGGCCTTGTGGGCCATGAAGCGTTTACCACGCGGGTTGGACGAAATCAGCGCTACAATGCGCTCGGCAATGCCGGGTCCGCCGCTCTGATGGGCGTGATCGCACATTTCACAGGGCCGAGAGCACCGTTCCTTGTCGCGGCGGCTCTTTGTATCCCCACTGCTGGCGCCCTGGCCGGTATCCGGGCAGCGAAATTGATTATGCGCGCGCCCGATCGGCCCGGGATCGCGAAAAGCCGCGTCAAGCAGCCCGGCTGCACGAAATTTTTAAAAGCCGGCCATTGCTGACGTTTATCGTGGCTCTCGTGCTGTTTCAGTTTGCGGATGCCTCGGTGATGCCCTTGGTCAGTGGGCGGCTCGGGCACGAGCACCATGACCAATCCGTGCTCGTCACCGCCTTGCTGGTCGCGGTGCCGGAGGTTGTTGCAGCCCTTATCGCCGCCTGGATCGCCTGCCGCGCTGACGACTGGGGACGCAAACCATTGCTTGTTGCAGGATTCTGCATCCTTCCGCTCCGCATAGTGCTGTTCGCGGTGACGCCTGACGTCTGGTATCTCGTCGGCGTACAGGCGCTCGGCGGACTAACCACCGCGACGATCGGCATCATGACGCCGCTGGTGATCGCCGATCTGACGCGTGGGACCGGCCGGTTTAACCTGGCGCAGGGCGCAGCGGGCACAGCAAGCGCTCTCGGTGCGGCGTTCAGTACCTCGGTCACCGGCTATATCGCACAGCTTTTTGGCTATACATTTGGATTCTTCGGGCTCGCCGCGGTTGGCGCGACCGGTCTTGTTTTCCTTTACTGGTTTCTGCCGGAGACCCAACCCAAAAAAGTGTCAATAGGGCACGTCACTAGTGCCCACGGACATTTCGGCTGAAGCCCGGAGCAGGTAGCCAATCTGATCGAGGATTGGTTCATTGCCGGCACCGCTGATGGGCTTAACGGCTCTGGTGCAAGTAGCCGTCACGAGCCACTTTGTTGCACGGATCAGTGCCGGGCGAAGTCGAGCCCCCTGCATTTGCATTTATGAGAGACGAAGGTACTCTGGCCGCCCTAGCTCGAGCATGCGGTTTAGCCCGAACTTTGGCCAGATTTTGAGTTAAGCCACAGAAAATAAATGATATTGGATGGCAAGCAGTCATGTAAGGTGGCAGATTTTGATTGACTACTGACGCCGATTACGCTTCGGTCACCGCATGTATGTGGCCGTCATCCCGAACCGAGGCTCACCACCCGCTATCCTGCTGCGCGAGAGCTACCGCGAGGCCGGCAAGACCAAGAACCGAACCCTCGCCAACCTGTCGCGCTGGCCCGCCGAGCGCATCGAGCAACTCCGCGCCGTGCTGCGCGGCGACCAACTGCTGCCTGCCGCCGAGGCGGTGGAAATCGTCCGCGCGCTGCCGCACGGCCACGTGCTGGCCGCGCTCGGCACTGCCCGCCGCATCGGGCTCGACACGCTGCTGCCGCGCCGGGCGCCGCAACGCCGGCGCGATCTGGCGCTGGCCCTGATCGTTGCGCGCCTGCTCGAGCCGGCCGCCAAGCTGGCGACCGCGCGGATGCTGGACCCCACCACCGCCAGCCATTCGCTGGGCGAGATGCTGGGGCTGGGCCGGGTCGCCGTCAAGGAGGTCTATGCCGCGCTCGACGGGCTGGGCCGCGAGCAGCCGTTTATCGAAGCCACGCTGGCCCGCCGGCACCTCAAGGATGGCGCGTTGCTGCTTTACGACGTCACCTCGAGCTACCTCGAAGGACGCTGCTGCGAACTGGCGCAATATGGCTACAGCCGCGACCACCGTCGTGACCGGCCGCAGATTGTCATCGGCCTGATGTGTACGGGCGACGGCTGCCCGGTGGCGGTCGAGGTGTTCGAAGGCAACACCGCCGATCCGCTGACCCTGTCGTCGCAGATCGACAAGCTGAAGCAGCGTTTCAAGCTGCAGCGGGTGGTGATGGTGGGCGACCGCGGACTACTGACCAGCGCGCGGATCGAGCAGACACTGCGTCCGGCCGGTCTGGATTGGATCACTGCGCTGCGAGCTCCGGCGATCAAGCAGCTCGCCACCGCGGGCGGGCCGTTGCAGCCCTCGCTGTTCGATGATCGCGACATGGCCGAGGTCACCAGCCCCGACTATCCGGGCGAACGCCTGGTGGTCTGCAAAAACCCGTTGCTGGCCGAAGAGCGGGTCCGCAAACGCGCGGAGCTGTTGGCCGCCACCGAGAACGAGCTGGCGCGCATCGCGGCCCGCGTGCAGCGGGCGCGCAGTCCGTTGCGCGGCGCCGCGGCAATCGGCCAGGCGGTCGGAGCAGTGCTGGGCCGGCGCCACATGGCCAAGCATTTCCAGATCAGCATCGCCGACAACGCGTTCAGCTTCACCCAAAACCCCCTCAGCATTGCCGCCGAGGCCGCGCTCGACGGCATCTATGTGATCCGCACCAATCTGCCGGCCGCACAGTCCGATGCCCCCACGGGACAAGCCCGTGGGCTGACGGCCCACGCCACAGTGCGCGCTTACAAAAGCCTCAGCGGCGTCGAGCATGCCTTCCGCTCGCTGAAGACCGTCGATCTCGAACTGCGTCCAGTGTTCCATTGGACCGCGCCGCGGGTGCGCGCGCACGTGTTGCTCTGCATGCTGGCCTATTATCTGCAATGGCACATGCGCCAGAGCCTCGCCCCGATGCTGTTCGATGAGCCCGACCCGGCCGCGCGCGAGGCGCAGCGCACCTCACCGGTGGCCAAGGCCGAACCCTCGCCGGCGGCGCAACGCAAGGCCGCCCGCAAACGCACCGACCCCGCAGAGGGCGAACCGCTCCCGGTGCACAGCTTCCACACCCTGCTCGGCGATCTCGCCACCCTCACCCGCAATGTCGTGCGCCTCGGGCATGACCACCTCACCGCCGTCCTCGCCACCCCCACCCGCACCCAACACCGCGCCCTCGATCTACTCGGCGTCACCCTCACCGCGTAGACAGACCGATGCCATCCGCCGCGAATTATCCCAATGGCTTGCCGTCAAAACACGGCAAAGTTCGGTTTAGCGAGGCGACAGCAATGGCGACCTCGGTCGTCTGCCGCCCTTTGGTCCGTGAGTGCAGCGCGGCACCGATCACTCGCTTGTAGCCGGCGGCGCAGATCGAACAGCTGGTAAGCGATGGGGTGTACCGATGGCTTCTCGATCCCAACAGCATCGACAAATCGACTGCCGCGCGGCTCGCTGACCCAGCAATACAGCACCGGCGGGTCGCGCCGGCCGCAGAGATCGGCAAGCACTGGCCCGAGTTGCCCGTGGCCCGCAAGCGCGCTGTCGGCATTGTCAACTTAGCGGACCCAGGGCGCCTTTTTGCGGCCCCGCTCGGTTAGAGCGGGCAGCACAATAGGTGAGCAAAGGACCTTCCGACCCGAGCCGCCGCGCCACCGACGCAACGAGCATACCACGGGCGGCTAAGTTGACAATGCCCTCCATCTGTGTTATCGACGATGCCGGCGCCATCATATGGCGCGGGAAGTGCCGTTCCGACCCCGACACGATTACCGCCATCGTGCGCGAACATGCTCCCGGCGCGGTGCGGGTGGGTCTCGAGACCGGGCAGCTCTCCAACTGGCTCACGCTCAGCCTACGTCGACGCGGCGTGCCTGTTGTCTGCATGGACGCCCGGCACGCCAAGGCGGCGCTCAGCCTTCAGATCAACAAAACCGATGCGAATGACGCGTTCGGCCTGGCACAGGTGGTTCGCACCGGGTGGTACCGGGAGGTCGCGGTCAAAAGCATGGATGCTCATACCTTGCGCATGCTGCTAGTCGCCCGATCCCGCCTGGTATCACAGCGCCAGGCAACGGCAAACACCATCCGCGGGCTGCTCAAGACCTTTGGCTTGGTTGTCGCACGGGGCAGCAAAGGCCTGTTTCCTGTGCGCGTTCGTGAGCAGATTGCCGGCAATCCAGCACTGATCGCGATTATCGAGCCTCTGCTTGCCGTCTGGCACGCCATTCGCGACCAGGTGACAATGCTTGATCGGCAAATCCTTGCCCGAGCCCGGAACGATCAGGTTGCTCGGCGGCTGATGACAATCCCTGTTGTGATCGCCCTGGCTTACACCGCAGTAATCGACGACCCCGCACGCTTCCGACGATCGGTCTCGGTCGGTGCCTATCTCGGCCTGACCCCTCGGCGCTACCAGTCCGGTGAGACGGACACCACTGGGCACATCTCGAAATGCGGTGACAGTCTGCTACGCGGATATCTCTACGAAGCTGCCGCAGTGCTCCTCTATCGAGATGCCCGCGCCTCAATCCTGAAGAGCTGGGGCCTGGGGCTGGCGAAACGAATTGGCATGCGACGCGCCAAAGTCGCGGTCGCGCGCAAGCTCGCGGTCATCATGCACCGGATTTGGAGCGATCACAGCGAATACCACTGGACGGCGATACCGCCGACCGCCGCCTGAGGACCATGCCAGGGCAAAAGCTTACCGAAATCCGCCGAACCTAGGCGGTAGCGCGTCCCGCTGGGACGAGGCACGGCAACCTCGCGTTCTTCGTTGCGACACGCCTCACGCGTTGATCGCGCACGGGACATAGCGGTGCCGGCCTCCCCGACGCCAAGTTGCGGCTGCTCATATCGAGCAGACCGCGGAAAGAACCATGACCCGGCTGGACGCAGCATGACAGCCCCGACCTGATCGAGCCTCGCGCCGTGCTCGCGGCCGTCAAGGACGCGCCGCCTACGGCGGTGGCCTGCGGCCATCCTTGACCGCCTCTGCGCGTGGCGCGATCCGTCACCTCAGGCCGGGACGAAGAAACGGCCCCCTCAACCGAACAAAGAAACAGCATTTGGCCAATGGCGCCCACCAGCGCGCTAACCAGTATTCTCCTTTAAGCCGGAATCGGACAAACCCTCTTGACACCTGCGGCGCGATTAAAGAACGAAGAACGGCTTTCCCGCTCCGAACAAAGAACCCACAACAAACCAAAAACAACGACTTGACAGGAAAAGCCCCATACGGGTTCGAATCCGGTTCCCTCCAGCGGCAAGTCAAGAGCGAACTCGGCTCAGCGGCCGTCGCCCCATTTGAGGGCCGCACCGTCGGCGGCAGACCCATCCGGCACCAGATCATCCAACGCATCCGATCACGGCTCCGGGACGAGAAAGACTACGTCCATGTCCGCGAGTGAGTGACCGCTATCGGGTAGGGTTTCGGATGCCGGCCCGGCGTGAGCGATCGACCCGGGGTAAGGGGCCGGCGTCCGAAAGCCTCCGAAGAACGAACCCGCGGGAAGGCGGTGCTTGGCCGTCTATGGGGATTTGGCGCTGGAGAGGCTGGAGTCAGGGATGGGTTTTGGGAAGATCGGCGAGAGCTGCGCGCCGCTGATGACAGCGGAGTGGCCACTGGGGCGGTGCTCGATGGCCTGATTGAAGAGTGCTCCGTGATGTCGTGTCAGCGTTCGGAGGTAGCAGGGTAAATGGTCGCGACGCCGGGAACGGAATGTTCTGGCGAAGTGATGCTGCCAGGAGACAAGAAGGAAGGTCATCGGATCACGTCCTGATCCCGGCGCCGGAGGGCGGGCCGCGCGGTGCGCCGCCGCGGCCAAAGACCTCAACAATAATCATGCGGCCGCCGCAGCACGGGCACGGCGGACGATGATCGCTCGCGACACCCGGATCGGCGGTGTCCTGCGCCGCCGTTGGCTCGGCGGTCGGCATAGGGTCGGCGATCAACTCTTTGGAACGGGCAATGTTGGCCTTGCAGCCGGCGCTGGCGAGCAGCCCGTAGTGACGGATGCGGTGAAACCCCTTGGGTAGAACGTGGAGCAGGAAGCGCCTGATGAACTCGTCGGCGGCGAGGGTCATGGTGCGATATCGCGCCTGCCCGTCGCGGCGGTAATCCTTGTAGCGGAAGGTCACGCCGCGCTCGTCGAGCGTGATGAGCCGACTGTTTGCGATGGCGACGCGGTGCGTGTAGCGGGCGAGATAGGCGAGCACCGCTTCGGGCCCGGCGAAGGGCGGCTTGGCATAGACGAACCAGTTCTTCTTCGTGAGCGGTGCAAGATGCCCGGCGAAGGCCTGGCGACGACCGAGACGCTCGATCTCGCCGAAGAACCTCAGCCGGCCCGCCGCGTGGGCGTCGGCGAGCGCGGTCAGGAAGAGCCGCCGGAACAGGCGGGACAGCACCCGCACCGGCAGCAGAAAGCCGGGCTTGCAGCGCACCCAGCGCGTGCCGTCGAGCGATATCCCGCCGCCCGGTACGATCATATGGACGTGCGGGTGGTGGGTTATCGCCGAGCCCCAGCTGTGGAGCACGGCGGTGGCGCCGATGCGCGCGCCGAGGTGCTTGGGATCGGCAGCGATCGTCAGCAGCGTCTCGGCGGCGGTGCGGAACAGCAGGTCGTAGACGACCGCCTTGTTCTGGTAGGCGATCGGGGCGAAGTCGGCCGGCAGCGTGAAGACGAGGTGGAAATAGCCGACCGGCAGCAGATCGGACTCGCGGGCCGCGAGCCAATCCTGCGCCGCCGCGCCCTGACACTTGGGGCAATGGCGATTGCGGCACGAGTTGTAGGCGATGCGGCTGTGGCCGCAATCCTCGCAGCGCTCGACATGCCCGCCGAGCGCGGCCGAGCGGCACTGCTCGATCGCCGACATGACCTGGAGCTGCCCCAGGCTCACATGTCCGGCATTGGCTCGGCGCCAGTCGGCCCCATGGCGATGAAAGACGTCGGCGACCTCCAGCCTCGGGCGGCGCACGGCCGCCCGGCTACGCCCCGGGTCGCGGCCCTTCCTCGATCGATGATGCGAGCCGGTCGAGCGGGCTGGTGACGGCCCGGATCGTCGTACTGGCAACGCGGGTGTAAAGCGCCGTGGTGTCGAGCTTGGCGTGGCCGAGGAGCGTCTGGATCACGCGAATGTCGACGCCTTGCTCGAGCAGGTGGGTGGCAAAGCTGTGCCGCAGCGTATGCGGCGAGACGCGCTTGTTGATCCCCGCGGCCTGGGCGGCGGCGCGGACGACGCGGCCGAGCTGGCGGGCCGACAGCGGCTCGACCGGGTTGCGGCCGGGAAACAACCAGCCTCCCGGCAGCAGCAGGCTGCGCCGCCGCCCTTCGCGCCACCAGGCGCGCAGCAGTTCGAGCAGCTGCGGCGACAGCATCGCGTGGCGGTCCTTGCCTCCCTTGCCGCGCTCGACGCGCAGCAGCATGCGCTCGGAATCGATATCGCCGACCTTGAGTGCAACGACTTCCGAGACGCGCAGCCCGGCGCCGTAGGCGGTGGCGAACGCCGCCTTGTACTTCGGCGCCGATGCCGCCTGCAGCAGCAGCGTCACCTCCGCGACGCTGAGCACCGTCGGTATCCGCCGTGGGTACGGCACGACGGTGAGCCGGCGCGCCAGATCCGGCCGGTCGAGCGTCACCGTGAAGAAGAAGCGCAGAGCCGAGACCGCGCCGTTGATGCTCGGCGGTTGCAGACCGCTCTGCGTCTGGTGCAGCTGGAAGAGGCGCAGCTCTTCCGCCGTCGCCGTGTCGGGTGACCGGCCGATGAAGGCCGCGAAGGCGCGCACGTGGCGGACATAATCGCGCCGCGTATCCTCCTTGAAGCCGCGCACGCTCATGTCTTCGATCATGCGCGCCCGCAGCGGGCTGATGGGCTGAGGTGACGTATCGGAGGTCATCGGGGCTCTCCCGAGCTGAAGGTTGCTGGACCTTCAATGCTCGGGATCGGACGCCCCGACCGTCACGCGCTACCGCGCGTCACCTCGCCAAAAACGCACCGACCGCGACGTGCTCCCCTCCCGCGCGAGCGGGTTCGTTCTTCGGTCGATCTGGGCCATCGCGTTGCGCAAGGGTGCGTCGGATCATTGAAACGCCAGATCCGGACCGAATAGTTGAGCTGCCGGCTCAGGCAGCGCTGAGTGATCAGGTCGGCATGGACGCATGGACGAGCTGCACGAGATGGAAAGAAGGCGACAAAGGTTGAACACCCAGCCGCTCGGCGATCACGCCAGCGGGCAATCCCTCAGGTCGCACGTGAGGAGCAGCCGATACAGGTCTAAGCGGCTGACCTGGCAAGCGCTCCAAGTGCAGCTCTTGCGTGTTTCCGATCCATGGCCAAGCGCGAAATTGTTAGCCGGGCGGGGCGCACCGACACGTCGCGGCTGGCCTTGGGAGGATGGAGATCGATCGTGCTCAGGAACTTATCCGGGTGTCTTCTGCTGTGTCTGATTTGCCTTCCACGGCGGGGACAAGGTTCACGGCGAGAAAGTCTACGAACACTCTGAGCTTGGGAGCGAGATGCCGGCTCGACGGCCACAGGACCCGAAGGGGTCCGGAGCGATCAGCGTAGGCGTCGAGCACGGTGACGAGTAGGCCTGCACGAAGTTGCCGGCCTATGGTGAAGTCCGGCAGGTAGGCAATACCCATGCCTTGTTCGGCCATAAAGATTAGCGGCTCAATTGTACTTGCCACGGCTGTCCTGGGCAGCTCGGTCTCGATGCCGGCATGCTCGTACCAGAGCGGCCATCGCTCGAACTTTCCGCTGGTCGGAAACTTGTGGTGCAGGCAGGCATGAGCCTTGAGGTTGTCCGGGATCAGAGGAACACCCTTGGCCGCCAGATAGGCCGGGGCCGCCACGAGGCGTCGGCGATATGTGCCCAAAGCCCGGGTCATCAAACGCGAGTCGCCAACCTCGGCAAAGCGCACCACGGCGTCGAAGCCCTCCTCGATCACATCGACGACGCGATCGCTGAAATCGAGATCCAATCTGATCTCGGGATAGGCCCGCATGAATGCGACGAGAGTTGGCATCATCAGCATCCCGGCCAATGGCAGGCTGATACGCAGCGTGCCGCGCGGGGCCTCGTGCGTCTGCGACAGTTCCAGCTCGGCCGCTTCGATTTCAGAAAAGATGCGCCGGCAGCGTTCGAGGAATAAGGCGCCTTCTGCGGTTAGTGTGATGCTGCGCGTGCTGCGATGAAAGAGGCGCACGCCCAGCCGTTCCTCCATCCGCGCCACCGCCTTGCCGATCGCCGACGACGACACGCCAAGTTGCCGTCCCGCGAGCGTGAAACTTCGGGCTTCGGCCGCCTGAACGAAGGCGTTCAGCGATCCCAGACTGTCCATCCGCGAACCCCCATTTCGGACAATCAAGTCCGAGATGTTTGGAACTATGGCCCATTTTTCGAGCCTCTGGGAGAGCTCATCTGTGGAGCAACCAGGAAGGAAGTTTCAGATGACTGCAACGCAGCTCGCAAAGACGACGAACGGGAAAGCGGTCGAAGAGTTGGACGTGCTGGTGATCGGCGCCGGGTTCGCCGGCCTCTACCAGCTCGATCACCTGCGCAGGCTCGGTTACAACGTGAAGGTATTCGAGGCCGGGTCCGACATCGGCGGCATCTGGTATTGGAACTGCTATCCTGGCGCCCCGGTCGATTCGTACGAGCCGCTGTATCAGTTCTCCAGCGAGGAGCTCTGGCGGGATTGGAACTTCAGCGAGCTCTATCCTTCGTGGGAAGAGCTTCGCGCTTATTTCCGCCACGTCGACGAGAAGCTCGATCTCAGCCGTGACATCCGGTTCAACATCCGCGTCACGGGTGCAGAATTCGACACGGATCGCGACCAGTGGGTCGTGCAGGCCAGCGACGGCAGTGTGGCGCGGGCGAAGTTCTTCGTGCTCTGCACGGGGCTCTCCGCGATACCCTATATTCCGTCGATCGCGGGGCTGAAGGACTTCCGCGGCATCTGCCACCATACCAGCCTGTGGCCGCAGGAAGGCGTCGACTTCAAGGGCAAGCGCGTCGGCGTCATCGGCACCGGGGCGAGCGGGGTACAGGTTATCCAGGAGGTTTACCAGGACGCCGCCGAGCTCACGGTGTTCCAGCGCACGCCGAACCTGGCGCTGCCAATGCGGCAGCGGAAGCTCGACGACGAGACCAACCGCCAGATGAAGGAGACTTTTCCCGAGCGCTTCCGCAAGCGCGCCGAGACCTTCGCCGGGTTCGACTATGATTTCATTCCGAAGAACGCGCTCGATGTTTCCGACCGGGAACGGCTGGCGACCTACGAGGATCTGTGGAACCGGGGCGGCTTCTTCCCTTGGATCGGAACGTACCAGGACGTGCTGAGCAACCATGAGGCCAACGCTACCGCCTATGCGTTCTGGCGCGACAAGGTGCGCGCACGGATCAAGGATCCCACAGTTGCGGAGAAGCTTGCGCCAATGAAGCCATTGCATCCGTTCGGCGTTAAGCGGCCGTCCCTGGAGCAGCACTACTACGAGGCGTACAATCAGCCGAACGTCCATATTGTCGACTTGCTCGAGTTCCCAATCGAGCGAGTGACGCCGACGGGTGTCAAGACGAAGGACAGGGAAGTGGAGCTCGACATTCTCGTACTGGCGACGGGGTTCGATTTCCTCACGGGCGGCCTGACCAGCATCGACATTCGCGGCACGAACGGCGAGACGCTGCGGGAGAAATGGTCCAGCGGCTCGCGCGCGCATCTCGGCATGGCGAGCGCGCACTTCCCGAAATCTGCTCTATATCTACGGCCCACAAAGCCCGTCGGCGTTTTGCAACGGGCCGACCTGTGCTGAGCTGCAGGGCGACTTCGTCGTCGCGTGCATCGAGCACATGCGGCGTAACAACCTCCGCCGGATCGAGGCGACGCAGGAAGCGGAGGAAGCCTGGCAGGACCATGTCGCCGAACTCGTCAGTGCAACTCTGTTCCCGCGCGCCCAGTCCTGGTACATGGGCGCCAACATCCCAGGCAAGAAGCGCGAGATGCTGGTCTACCCCGGCGGGCTGTCGTTGTACTTGCAGAAGTGCAAGGAATCCGCCGACGCCCGTTACGCCGGTTTCGTCCTGAGCTAAGACTATGAGCACCCCCGTTGTGTTGATCACCGGCGCGCTAACTGGAATCGGGCGAGCGGCGGCTCTGGCTTTCGCGAGGGAAGGTAGCCGGCTCGTCGTTTCTGGCCGGCACGAGGAGGCCGGGCAGGCATTACTCATTGAGTTGCACGCTCTCGGTGCCGAAGCCGAGTTCGTCCCTGCCGACGTGCGCCGCGAAGACGATGTGCGTGACCTCGTGGATCAGACCGTCGCGCGCTTTGTTCGTCTGGATGCGGCCGTCAACAGCGCCGGCACCGAGGGCAAGCCCGGCCCGGTGACGGAGCAGACCGCCGACAGCTACGCCGCCATCTTCGATACCAATGTGCTCGGCACGCTCCTCAGCATGAAGCATGAACTGCGGGTGATGCTCGCTCAGTGTAGCGGCGTCATCGTCAATGTCTCCTCGACCAATGGCCATGCTGGCGCACCCGGCGCTTCGATCTATGCCGCCAGTAACCACGCCGTCGAGGGGCTCACCAATCCGCGGCGCTCGAAGTCGCGTGGTCGGGCGTTCGCATTAATGCGGTAGCACCGGGGCCGACCGAGATGGGAATGCTCAATCGCTTTGCCGGGAGCGCGGAAAGGAAGGCCCGCCTCGTCTCGACCGTGCCGCTCGGCCGCGTTGCACAGCCCGACGAAATTGCCAACGCCATCCTGTTTCTTTGCTCCGAGGCGTCCTTTACCACCGGCCAGGTGCTTCCTGTCGATGGCGGCAAGTCGGCGGTGTAAGAAGTGGACGAAACCCAGTCACACGAGGTGAAGCCATGGAACCGAATGTCGCAATCGTAGCAAAGCCGATCAAAATTCCCGGACCGGATCATCCGATCACGATCGAACGCAATCCCGCTCGGATCATCGTCTCGATCGCCGGCCGGATCGTCGCCGACACGCGAGAAGCGCTGACATTGCATGAAGCAGCGTATCCCGCGGTTCAATACATCCCGCGCAAAGATGTCGATATGGCGCTCCTCGACCGCACCGATCACACCACTTACTGCCCCTACAAAGGCGATTGCAGCTATTTCAGCATCCCGCTGGGGGGCGAGCGGTCGGCCAACGCGGTGTGGAGTTATGAGGCTCCCTACGCCGCTGTCGGGCTGATCAAGGATTATCTCGCCTTTTATCCCAATCGCGTCGACGCGATCGAAGAACGGCCAGAGGCCTGATCAGCCCTCCCTTTGCTAAATACGCTTTGGCCTTCACAACCTCGTGGCGGTGAAGGTCCGGAAGTGGCACCAAGCGAAACCGCCCTGGGCGCACACGACATTTCCGGAGCTGAGGGCAGACCGGCCGTACCATCAATCTGGCGACGACAGCCGCCCTTGATCCAAAGGCGACGTTACGAGGACGCGCGAGGTCAGAGTTAGCGGCCGTGCTCGGCGCAGTGACCGCGGATGCTCTCACAGTAGAAGCAACAATTGGGTCTTTTTCTCTGATGAGCATTGCGACGCAGTCCCACATCGAAAAGGCTCGAGGGTTCACCGACGTCTATCCATGCCGCTCTCCAAGATTGCCAATGCCCCAGAGCCCGGTTATGCGGTGGTGCGTCGCGTGGCCTGGCCGGCGCTGTGGGCCGCCTCCGATACACTCTACATATTGGAGCATACCACGTTAATAGAGCAGTGGGGTCTTCCACACCGGCTGCCGCGTGAGGAACAGTAGCCGCCGTCTTCCAATGCGGTCTCGATCTACCTTTGTGATGCGACGCGGTCGGCGTGCATTTGCGCGCCAGCCGAAGGCCCTCGTTATGATGGTCTTCTGAAAGTGGACTAACGTTCCCTGCTTCCCGTCGTGTGCCGATCCCCAGGCGACGGTCCAAGCAAGAACCGCGAAGAAAGGTCCGCGGAGACAACAAGGGACGATCCCGACGGTGAGTACCTCAAGCGGAACCGATGGTTCGAATCCGGCTCCCTCCAGCGAAGAGTCATCAGCAAACTCAATTCGGACGGTCGGACCTGGAGTTAGATCGCGTAACTGTCGACCTCGGCCGGCTCGACGCAATATTCTCTCGCAGACGTGAAGAGCGGATAATAGCCGTCGTTCAGCCGGTCGATTACCATCAGATCGGTTCGCCCATTGCCGTTGGCGTCGAGCAGTTGCACGCCGGGATCGCCCAAGCGAACCCCTGCCGGGGCGGCTTCCATGGTGCGCGGGAGGTCGAACCGGCCATCGCCCCGGTTGCGCCAGTAGCGCACCCGATCGTTGAACTCCAATACGGTGGGCAATCCGTTGCCGAACAGATCAACCAACTCGTATGCGGGGTGCCCCAATGAGTGCGGCCGCGCTCGCGGCCGGCGCCGCGATGCTGCTCGCGGATGCCAGCGCGGTGTTCGCGCCAGTGACCGGCATGTTGGGCGGAATCGCCGCGATGGCGCTGGCCAATCACGAGCGGCTCAAGCAGAGGATCGAGGCGCTGGAGACGCGCCTGGCGCAAGCGGAGTGGCGCGGCGGGGTCAACCGCGCCGGCAATTGAGTCATGTCGCGCCGCCGCGCAGCCTTCACCGGAATTTAACGACGAATTTGCCGCCCTTAAGCACGTTCACGTCTGGGCCTTTGCGCGTATTCGAGGTAATTGTCCGCCGCATTCGGCAGTAGCGCACATTGGTCGCCGGCTGTGAATTACGACGCCAAGATGAAAAACTCGGGCGGGGATTGCGGTATCGGGTTGGTTAGCCCCGCCCGCGGGTTTTCGAATTCCGGCAACTTGACCTCATTGGCGGTAAACGAACCGGCGCCCGCGCCGGCTGACGGTAATCGTTGCCGGGAGATGGCCGGTAAGCTGCGCGCGCTCGCACGGTACACCCGGTCGCCGGGCATCCGCCGCGAGCTGGTCGATCTTGCGAAACGCTATGACCGGCGCGGCGATTATTTCGACGGGCGGTCCTGCTAGTGCTCAGAACCATTCAGATGATTCAGCAGACACCCGCTCCGCGCTTTCCCGGCGAAAGCCGGGATCCATATGTGGACGGCCCCCGTCTCGCAAGGAGTGGGCAGCTGCGATGGCTCTGGTCGATTGCGGTCATATGTTCGGCCTGTGTGGTGCGGTCGGCGTGACCGCTGGCCCAGATGGGTTACGCGGATCGGATCCCTAACACTTCCGTGATGTCGAAGCACCAATGGATCCCGCGGGTTGTCCCGATCCTCGGATCGACCGATTGCCATCTTGCTGCGGCTGTCCTTGCCAGGTTCAGGTGTGCCAGGTTTCGCGGTGGGCAGGTTCAGGCCTCCTGCGGACGCCGGTAAGTCTCGCCGCTCACCATCATGGCCCAGACGATACGGGCCATTTTGTTGGCCAGCGCGACCGCCGCGAGCTTCTTTGGCTTGCGCGCCAGCAATCCCAACAGCCACGGCGCGGCGCGGCCTTTCTTGGCCTGCTGGATGACCGCGGTGGCGCCGAGCACGAGCAGCCGCCGCAAGTCCTCGTCGCCCTGTCGGCTGATCCTTCCGGGCCGGGGCTTGCCGGCGGTGGCGTTCTCGCGCGGGGTGATGCCGATCCAGGCGGCAAAGTGCCGGCCCGAGCGAAAGGCTTTTGCGTCCGCTACCTTGAGGGCAAAGCTGAGGCCGCCGATCGGCCCGATGCCGGGGATCGTCGCCAGGCACTGGCTGGTCTGGTCTTGCCGATGCCAGGCCATCAGCCGCGCCTCGATCGCTTTCAATTTGCCATTGACCGCCTCGAGTTGGCCCGCCAGCAGATCGAGCATCTCGCGCGCCAGTGCCGGCACCCCTTCGTCGGTCGTCAACCGCCGCAACAGCTCAACCACCTGCTGGGGTCCCCCGCTTTCGCGAGGGCAGGCTCTTTAGCCACCGTGACGCCAAACTCCGCCGCATGCCCGCGCAGGGCATTGATCAGCATCGTGCGCTGCTTGACCAGCAGATCGCGCACCCCGAGCATCGTCAGCGCCGCTTGCTGCTCGGCGGTTTTGACCGGCACAAACCGCATGGTCGGCCGGCTCATCGCTTCGCAGATCGCCTCGGCATCGATCGCGTCGTTCTTGCCGCGCTTGACGTAGGCCTTGATGTATTGCGGCGGGATCAGCATCACTTGGTGCCCCAAGCCGCGCAGCAGCCGCGCCCAATGGTGCGAGGCGCCGCACGCCTCGATGCCGATGCGCGTCGGCGCCAGCTTGGCGAAGAATCTCTCGACCGCGCTGCGCCGCAGCTGCCGTCGCAACACCGGCTTTTCGTTCTCGTCAACGCCATGCAGCTGAAAGACATGCTTGGACGTGTCCAACCCAATCCTGATAATCGTCATTCGGACGGCTCCCCTTGGCTGCGTTGTTACACCTTCACAGCCTGGCACATTCGATGCCGTAGGGGGCCGTCCACCCCAACACTTTCGCCGTGGGCACCGGCTTCCGCCGGTGTAGCGGGACTTGTTGTGAGCGAGGGCTCGCCGTTGCCCGGTGAATCGTGTGAATGACTCGGAACACTAGCTCGTGGGCTTGAGCCTCAGGCCCCGGTGATCGAAAGATCGGGACGACCGCAATCAGTCCTTGGGATCGGTTGCCAATGCCGCCGCCGAGATTGCGCATCACGTTGCGGATCGCCGCCCCCTGGGTCAGGATATGACCTCAGGCTTGTTCGACGGCGTCCTCGCGGCACTTGGCAGAGGCCCCCCTGGAAGAAAGCCCCTGCCGAGAGCGAACGCGCAACGGAGGCTCCGGCAAAAGGCCCGCAAAACCAAGCAATGGAAAATCGCGAGCGAAAACTTTGTAGCTTAATTCGTAGTCTCCATTTTGGGTTACAATGGGCTGACGGATGGGCATCGAGGAGCAGCAACTCGCGCCGCTTCATTCGATCAACCTTGTCGCCCGAAGGTCGTCGCGCCCAATTCCGGTTGGCCGTCTCACCCCGCTTCCCCCATCCCTCCGGCGCTCGGGTTTCGATCCGCCATGCGATACCCCACTGGTAGGCCGCGCACCCCACGTTTCATTCCTCGGTGTTGGCGGTTGAGGTTCTGCTATGATCGCCGAGCTGAGGGAGGCCATGAAGCAGCCCGTCGAACGCCGCCTTGCCGCGATCCTTGCCGCCGATGTGGCTGGTTACTCGCGGCTGATGGGTTCCGATGAGGAGGGGACGCACGAACGCCTCAGAGCGCATCTCCGCGATCTGGTCGATCCGAAAATTAAAGAGCACCGCGGCCGGATTGTGAAAAACACTGGAGACGGCATGCTGGCGGAGTTTTCGAGCGTCGTGGAAGCGGTGCGCTGCGCTGCCGAGGTTCAGCGGGGGATGGCCGAGCGCAATGCAGAAACGCCTGAGGATAAGCGCATCACCTTCAGGGTTGGGATCAACCTCGGAGACGTGATCGCCGAAGAGGACGACATCTACGGTGATGGGGTCAACGTCGCCGCGCGGCTGGAGGCATTAGCGGAGCCGGGAGGCATTTGCATCTCGCGAGTAGTGCGAGACCAAATCCGGGACAAGCTCCCTTTCCCGTTCGAGGACAGGGGAGAGCAGAGCGTCAAGAACATCGCTCGGTCGGTGCGGGTCTACGCATTGCGCCCTGAAGCCGTTGCTGAATTGCCGGCGACAAGTGTAATCGCCCTGGCGTCGCAACGACGACGTATCGTCCCGGCGGTAATGGCGGCGGGAGCACTCGGCATCGCTGTCATTGGCTGGTGGCTCTGGCCAGCGACTAGGTCGTCTCCTACGCCACCCGAGGTGGCCGGCACGGCCTTCGAAAACGCCCAGACCGTCCCATCTGTAACCGTGCCGGCGGTCGCGCCGCGCCTGTCGATTGTCGTGTTACCTTTCGCCAATCTGAGCAACGACCCAGAGCAGCAATATTTCGCAGACGGCATCACCGAAGATCTGACGACCGATCTCTCGCGGATCTCACACATGCTCGTGATCTCGCGCAATAGCGCATTCACCTACAAGGACAAACCAGTCAACGCGAAGCAGATCGGTCGGGAGTTAGGGGTGCGCTATGTGCTGGAGGGGAGCGTTCGCCAGTCGGGTAACCAGGTCCGCATCAGCGCCCAGCTCATCGATGCCGCGACCGACACACACTTGTGGGCAGAGCGCTTCGACCGCGACACAGGCGATCTTTTCGCGCTGCAGAACGATATTACGCGCCAAATAGCGATTGCGCTGAATACAGAGCTGGTTGCTGCGGAGGCCCGCCGGCCGACCGAAAATCCCGACGCGCTGGATTACATTCTCCGCGGACGCGCCGCATCACACAGGGCAGCCACGCCTGCCAATTACACCGAGGCCGTCCATCTGTTCGAGCGTGCATTGGCCCTCGATCCTGGGTCGGTGGAGGCCCAGGCCTCTTTAGCGGGTGCTCTGATAGATCGCGTGAACAGCGGGATGACGACCGCGCGCGTCACCGTTATCGCGCGCGCCAAAGAATTAATCGGGCAGGCGCTGGCGAGATCACCCGACAGCACCCGTGCGCATTTAGTCAAAGGTCTAGTGCTCCGTGCAGAGGGCCGGTGCGACCTCGCCATTCCCGAATATGAAAGGGTGATTGCGTCAAATCGTAACTCGGCGGGCGCACTATTCTCTCTTGGGGGCATTGTCAACTTAGCCGCCCGTGGTATGCTCGTTGCGTCGGTGGCGCGGCGGCTCGGGTCGGAAGGTCCTTTGCTCGCCTATTGTGGTGCCCCGCTCTAACCGAGCGGGGCCGCAAAAAGGCGCCCTGGGTCCGCTAAGTTGACAATGCCGCCGTGGCGCCGCCGCGGTTGCTGCAGAATCGAGACCGCACTCGCCACCGCGACGGGCCGGCAGAGGACCATTGGCTCAGGCAGCGAGCCGAGTTGATCCGCCGGTTGCTCGCGTCGTGCAGCTCGTACATGATCCAGAATGGCGTACCGAAGCCCGGACCGGCCTCCGCCGGGTCGAGCCAGGCAGGCGCCACTGTCACATAAAGTGCGAACCGCATCTCGCCTTCCGGCTTGGTTTGCGCCACCGCGGAGCCAAGGACTACCAACCCCATCACCGGCGCTGCGGTACTGGAATAAGGCGCGACAGAGATATTGCCGCCGGTTGGCGCTATCTTAAAACGCCCTGCGCGTCTCTGCCGACCCGGTTGCCAAGCCAGCCGCGCACAGCCGCGCGAAAGGCCGGGGTTCTCGACCCTCGAAAGCAGCTCGGGGAGAGAGACAGAACTCTCCGCTGGAGGGAAGTGGATTCGAACCCGTATGGGGCTTTTCCTGTCAAGTCGTTGTTTTTGGTTTGTTGTGGGTTCTTTGTTCGGAGCGGGAAAGCCGTTCTTCGTTCTTTAATCGCGCCGCAGGTGTCAAGAGGGTTTGTCCGATTCCGGCTTAAAGGAGAATACTGGTTAGCGCGCTGGTGGGCGCCATTGGCCAAATGCTGTTTCTTTGTTCGGTTGAGGGGGCCGTTTCTTCGTCCCGGCCTGAGGTGACGGATCGCGCCACGCGCAGAGGCGGTCAAGGATGGCCGCAGGCCACCGCCGTAGGCGGCGCGTCCTTGACGGCCGCGAGCACGGCGCGAGGCTCGATCAGGTCGGGGCTGTCATGCTGCGTCCAGCCGGGTCATGGTTCTTTCCGCGGTCTGCTCGATATGAGCAGCCGCAACTTGGCGTCGGGGAGGCCGGCACCGCTATGTCCCGTGCGCGATCAACGCGTGAGGCGTGTCGCAACGAAGAACGCGAGGTTGCCGTGCCTCGTCCCAGCGGGACGCGCTACCGCCTAGGTTCGGCGGATTTCGGTAAGCTTTTGCCCTGGCATGGTCCTCAGGCGGCGGTCGGCGGTATCGCCGTCCAGTGGTATTCGCTGTGATCGCTCCAAATCCGGTGCATGATGACCGCGAGCTTGCGCGCGACCGCGACTTTGGCGCGTCGCATGCCAATTCGTTTCGCCAGCCCCAGGCCCCAGCTCTTCAGGATTGAGGCGCGGGCATCTCGATAGAGGAGCACTGCGGCAGCTTCGTAGAGATATCCGCGTAGCAGACTGTCACCGCATTTCGAGATGTGCCCAGTGGTGTCCGTCTCACCGGACTGGTAGCGCCGAGGGGTCAGGCCGAGATAGGCACCGACCGAGACCGATCGTCGGAAGCGTGCGGGGTCGTCGATTACTGCGGTGTAAGCCAGGGCGATCACAACAGGGATTGTCATCAGCCGCCGAGCAACCTGATCGTTCCGGGCTCGGGCAAGGATTTGCCGATCAAGCATTGTCACCTGGTCGCGAATGGCGTGCCAGACGGCAAGCAGAGGCTCGATAATCGCGATCAGTGCTGGATTGCCGGCAATCTGCTCACGAACGCGCACAGGAAACAGGCCTTTGCTGCCCCGTGCGACAACCAAGCCAAAGGTCTTGAGCAGCCCGCGGATGGTGTTTGCCGTTGCCTGGCGCTGTGATACCAGGCGGGATCGGGCGACTAGCAGCATGCGCAAGGTATGAGCATCCATGCTTTTGACCGCGACCTCCCGGTACCACCCGGTGCGAACCACCTGTGCCAGGCCGAACGCGTCATTCGCATCGGTTTTGTTGATCTGAAGGCTGAGCGCCGCCTTGGCGTGCCGGGCGTCCATGCAGACAACAGGCACGCCGCGTCGACGTAGGCTGAGCGTGAGCCAGTTGGAGAGCTGCCCGGTCTCGAGACCCACCCGCACCGCGCCGGGAGCATGTTCGCGCACGATGGCGGTAATCGTGTCGGGGTCGGAACGGCACTTCCCGCGCCATATGATGGCGCCGGCATCGTCGATAACACAGATGGAGGTCGTCTCGAGCGAGACGTCGAGGCCGACATAATGGCACTGCTGATCCATGCTTTCCTCCGGTGGCGTTTGACACCGCCGAGCTTACCGGCCTGGTAAGCGGCCGACGCCCTGCGATTACGCCATGTCCCGTTGCCTGCGATCAGGTTCGCGGAGCGCGCGGAAGGGGTCAAGGGACCGAAACGGTAGCACAGCTTGGCGGCTTGCCGCCTAGCGGCGCTTGTGTTTGGCAGCGCCTTGACCCCTGAGCACGCGGAGCGACGATGAACTGCGACAGGGCTTTTTGCATTAAGGTTCGGTGTCTGGTTGGTGCCTGTGTCGGTCTGTTGAGAATCCGAGGGGAGCTCGCCATGGTGGGGCGTATCTTCGTGCCACAAACTCGTATGCGGTGGATCGTTTGATCCTGACCATGATGCCGTCATGCGCATCGGCGGCGAAGCTCCGGGCGGCGGGCCCATTCTATCGGTCGGCCTCAAGTGCCAGGTTCGAATACGGTTTCCCGCCACCTCGGATCCGTCAATTCGGCAGTCGTACTGAAAAGCCAGCGCGAGCGCCGAATGGTGCTGAGTGCTATGCTCGTTTCGGTTAAGCCCCTTTCAGGACGCTGGACGTAAGACGACGCCCTCCAGTGGCTCGCCAGTAGTGACAAAGCGCCAGCGCGCAATGACCAGTTTGCGTGCCAGCGCCACGATCATGGTCTTGCGCGTGCCAATACGGCTATCAGCGGTGCGGGCGCGATACCACAATGCCAGCGCGCTCTCCTTCTGAAACATCAGAAAGCGCCAGGCGAGTTGGATCAGGCCGCGGCGGACCCGGGCATTGCCGGCTCTGGCGAGCCCTTGTTCGCGCCGTTGCGCGCCGCTCTCATCCGGCGAGCCTGTCAGGCCGGCGTAGCGCGCCACGGCTCTGCGGTCACGCATGGGCCGTGACAGCACCTCATGGACCAGCATATCAGCCGTTTCGACACCAACACCGACAATTCGGGCCAGTAGCCGAACCATGGCGTGGGGCCCGGTCTCAGGCTGCTGCTCTAATCGTTTCTGACGAGCGTCCTCGATCTGCCTGATCTGGCTGATGACGACGCCCAGCCGCGCCGTGTCGCGCTGCAGCTCGGCCAAGGTGTTTGGCGGCAGCGGCATGCCCTCCGGGGTATGCACGCTTGCCAGACGCTCGGCGGCCTTGCGCAAGGTTGGTTTGAAGTTGCGAATGCCCAGCCGGATCAGGGTGGACTTTATCCGGTTGACGATCCGCGTGCGTTCGCCGACCAGGCAGTCGCGCTCGCGGCTCGGCCGCTTGGCGTCCTCTTCGGCAATCGTCGGCACGCGCGCCATGCTGCAATGGCCCCGTTCTCCACGCAGCCACCCCAGGAACCCGCGTTTCAGCAACTCGGTGTCGAGCCGATCGGTCTTCGCTCGGCGATGCTCCCGCGATACCGCGACACTCGAGGCATGGATCACGTGAGCCTCTATTCCACGCGCCGCAAGCCAGCGCGCCAGCCAGAAGCCGTCGCGGCCGGCTTCGAAGGCCAGCGCAATCCGCGTGATCTTTTTACCGGCCCTGACCGCCTCATACCGCCAGCGATGCAGCAGGCCAAGCAGCCGTTCTGGGCTCGGCTCCAGCTTCTTGCGCGGCTGACGCTCAATGCCGGGAAGCATGCCGGCGACGAGCCAGCTCGAGTGGCTCAGCTCGACGACGGCAATGATCGTGCTATTTTGGTCCAGGGCGACGAGGGATCTGCTCAGGTCGTTCGGCTGGGGCATCGCGGCACTCCATCGATTAGATACAGCGACGAAGTTGCCATCTCTCGCCGCCCGCCCCATAGCATCTATCGGTCCCGCGTCAGGATCGTCGCTTGCGCTGGGCGAGGTTGCACCGAAACGACCGTTCGGGGATGGAGCCGCAAGGTTAGACCCATTGCTTTTGGGCCTACAGCGGTGGAAGGCACTGTGAGAGCAGCCTCACTGGCGGAGCAAAGGAGAGTCGAACTCTCCGCCCCTCGCGAATTCAGGTCGATATTTTAGATAAGCCTGGTCCGTCGTTGAGATTAGGTGAGCAAGGTCCAGCCGGCGGGTATCAAGCAATGGGCATCTTCGGCCGGATCGGGCCGCGGTCCAGTGGTCAGGGCCTGACGAACTTTAGCACGAATTCATCCTTCGGCTGCGGCGGGTCCGGCGTGTTCTTATCCCTTGTGTAGCGCGGCTATCTGGATGGGAAAGGAGCGGCAATCAGGATAAGAATCCGGTGTCGCGGCACTGGCATGATTGTCGTGGCGTGATTGTCGCGCAAGCGGAATTGATGTTTTGGATGTCGCGGCGCGGCGATCAGGCGTTGGCCGTGATTGTCGCGTGGATCGGCGGGCGGCCGCGGCCTCGCTTGCGTTCGAGTGCGGCGCGACGGCGGTAGCTCTCGACGTTCATCTCGAAGATGGTGGCATGATGAACCAGGCGGTCGACGACCGCGACCGTCATTGCCTGGTCGCCGAATACGGCGCGATGCCATAATAGCGGAACAACTGCTATCCAGAATCCGGGTTATCGACGCCGTCCATCCGCTGTTCGGTCAGCTGCTTGAAGTCAGCCCGAGCGGGCTGATTCGGCGCATTGGCTGGATCCGGGTGGTTCTTCCCGATGGTCGGCATCGCTAGGTCCCGCAGAAGGCAACAGACCTCGACGTTTCGGCTTGTGAGGCCAGGCCGAATCGTGATCTCCCCCTGGTGTCGGTACGCACCCTGATTCCCTTGGCGGAATACGTGCGCGCAAGGCTCTCCGCCTTGGGAGAGAGGTTCGATGAGACATCGGGCCACACAGCTGATCCTGCCGTTCGAGCCGGCATTGCCGGGTCGACAGCTGATCTTGGCGCCGAGATTGTGGCCGACGATGACGCCGACAACACAACAACAGCTGGCGAAGCGGGTGGCACAGCTACTCCGCTCAATGCTGGCCGCAGCCGACGCCGGCGATTTGATCGGGGGGCATCACGATGAACATGCTGCTCAATTTGGAAAGCCCGGTGACGACGGCGCATCGCGCCAAGCTGGCCTATATTTACGTGCGCCAATCGACCGCCGGCCAAGTCCGTCAGCATCAGGAGAGCACCGAGCTGCAGTATCGGCTGGTCGATCGTGCAGCCTTGTTCGGCTGGCCCAAGGAACGGATTGAGGTCATTGATGACGACCTCGGGAAGTCCGGTGCGTCGAGCGACAGCCGCGGCGGCTTCCAGCGGCTGATCGCCGAGATTGGCCTCGGAAAGGCGGGGCTGGTGCTGAGTCTGGATGCCTCGCGGCTGGCGCGCAACAACCACGATTGGCATCAGCTCTTGGAATTGTGCTCGCTATTTGGAGTGCTGATCGCCGATGGCGAGCGTGTGTACGATCCGTGCGCCTATCATGACCGTCTGCTGCTCGGCTTGTCCGGGATCATGAGCGAGGCTGAACTTCATCAGATTAAGCTGCGGCTGCATCAAGGCGAGCGGCAGAAGGCGGCGCGAGGCGAGCTGAGGGTGCCGTTGCCTGCCGGGCTGGCGTATGGTCGCGATGGCCGGATTGGCTTCAATCCCGATGAAGAAGTGCACGCGCGGCTGCTCCATTTGTTCGCCAAGTTTCGCGAGCTGCGCAGCGCCAAGGCGGTGATGCGCCATTTTCAAGAGGCCAACTTCCTGGTGCCGGTAAGACCGCTAGACGGGCCATCGCCGCATGACGTCGTGTGGCGGCCGGCGAGCAACGCACGCATCCTTCGGGTTCTGAAGAACCCCGCTTATGCGGGAGCCTATGTTTACGGCCGCCGTCGACGCACGCCAATCGGCCGCCGTTCCGGTTCACGGCAGGCCGCGACCGAAGCCGTGGCGATTCAGGATTGGCCGGTTTGCTTGAAGGACGCATTTCCGGGATATATCGATTGGGAGGAGTTCATGGCGAACCAGCGGCGGCTCGCGGACAATCTCAATCACTACGATGTGAACCGCCATGGGGTGCCGCGAAAGGGCAACGCGTTGCTGCAAGGCGTTGCTATTTGTGGCCGCTGCAGTCGCCGCATGGGGCTGCATTATTCCGGGCAGAACGGCAACTACCCTGTCTATCTTTGTCGCGCCGATCAGCATCAACATGGCGGGCCGCGCTGTCAGGAGGTGCGCGCCTCGGGGGTCGATGCGGCGGTCGAAAGATTGTTACTCGAAGCGCTGACACCCGATCGCCTCGCTCTCGCGATTGCCGCTCTCGGCGAGCTTGAGAACGAAGCCCGCGCGCTCGAGCGTCAATGGTCGCTCAAGCGCGAGCGAGCGCGCTATGAGGCGGAGCGGGCGCGCCGTCAATATGATGCCGTCGAACCCGAGAACCGTCTGGTGGCAAGGTCTTTGGAGCGCGTATGGGAGGACAAGCTCCGGCAAGCGGAGCAGATCGACATTGAATACGAGAGTTGGCGCCGCCAGCAGCCGATATCGCTTGCCGCTGCGGACCGCGCTCAGATTATCTCGTTGGGTGAGGATCTACCCAAACTGTGGGATGCGGCGAGCGTGGTCGAGCGCAAGCAGATCCTTCGGCTCGTCGTGAAGGAGGTCGTCCTCGATCAGCGGCCCGAGAGCGGCCAAGTCTGGATCAGAATCATCTGGCAGACCGGTGCCGTCAGCGAGCACAAGGTCCGGCGCAATGTGAGCAGCTACCGCAATTACGCCGACGTCGCGACCCTTGAAGCACGGGTTCGCGATCTCGTCGTCGCGCGAAAGATGGATCGCGAAATCGCAAGGGCCCTCAATGCGGACGGCCTACTGTCAGCTCACGGTCGGCCGTTCAGCGGCGGTAAGATCCATTTGCTACGCAAACGGAATATCCCAACGGTGAAGATCAACCGAACAGAACACAATCCCCGACAATGGCCGGATGGGACATACTCCGTTCAAGGCACCGCTGAGGCGCTTTCGATTTCTACGCGAACCGTCTTCAAATGGCTTCAGAAAGGACGATTATCCGGCCACCAGATCACCAAAGGAATGCCTTGGCAAATCAACCTTTCGAACACGCAGATCGTTGAGTTGAGAACACGAGTACGACGCACAACTCTTTCGAAGAAGGAGGCATCATGAGGTCGTCGGCTCCGGGAAGATCTTGCCCCATTCGCCGAAGGGCTGGTTGGCGGTGATGAGGAGGGATCGCCGCTCGTAGCGGGCGCTGATGAGCTCAAAGAGCACGCTGGTTTCGGCTTGGTCTTTGGTGACGTAGGCGATGTCATCGAGGATCAGCAGATGGAATTTGTCGAGCTTGGCAATAGCGGCTTCGAGAGCGAGCTCGCGACGGGCAATTTGCAGGCGCTGCACCACCCGCACAACGCAGCGCGCGGGACTTACGTCGAAATCGACGGGATCGTCCAGCCTGAACCGGCGCCGCGCTTCAGCCGCACCGTTCCCGACCTGCTCAGTCCTTGAATTTCCGAACCTACGCGGTCCAACCAAGTCGTACGTATGGAAAAGTGGTCGTCCGAAAAAGCCCCTTGAGCCTCCAGACGGAGCGAATATGGACAAGACCCCGGAAGCTCAAGGGCTTGCGCCTCCGCAGGTACCAGGGAGGCTATGATGTGGTGCGCCACAAGGAGCTTACCCTGGTTCGGCGTAGCAGCGCCGTTAGCCGCGAGCAAACGGAGAAGAGGTGCTCCGGGATGCATCTCATCTTGCCATGCATCGAATGGCAGCTGGCCACGGCTCCCCTTAAAGCGACCGCGTCTCCGCTCTAGATGAAAATTGAAGGCGGAGGGGAAGGACCTCGTGCTGAAGGGTGTAGGATGGCATCTTCGTTAAAGTCCCCGAGGCCGAATGTATCGGCCAGTATTTTGTTGAATTTGATCGGCAAATTTTCGCTGCCACCCATCCGGCGGTTGATGTCTGAGGGCTATGCTGCTCCCCTGCCATTCCTCCCGTTCAGAAACATACATAGTAATGTTTCTGCGGTCATATGGCGTCTTTTCATCATAAATTTCGGGGAATACGCCTCCACGCATGGCGCCGTCTTTCCACAGGACGGCGCGACCCACCTTATTCATTTCAAGGACCATTAAGTCGTCGATCAGCATGAGCAGACCACAGTGGTCCCTGACCGCGCCGCCCCCGAACGTACCGAACTGGACCCCTTCGCGCTGAGCAAGCGGAATCGCGCCGGAACCAACGATAAGCCAGGCCTTTTTTACGAAGGGAAGATAGGTGAGCCAAAACTTCTTCCGCTCGTCCCACATATCACGGCGGTCAACATGCAGGTCGTTGACCACGCGAAAGAAAGCCTCGATCGTCTTACGGCTGAGCCAGGCTTCAACGGTGCTGATTGCGGTTTCGTCGACAATTCCGCGCCAGCGGCCAGGTAGGAAGCGAGGGTCTCGGTTGATTTCAAGCAAAAGCGAGAGAGCTGGCTCGGGGTTGGCGTTCGCCCTCTCTGGCTTCTGCTGCCATGCAATAAACCCTTCGACGAAGGACTTCACCGCCAGCTTCCGGAGATCAATGTGTCCTTGCGCTTGCTGTATGACGTCGGTCATATGATTCGCAAGCAGCGCGCGAAAACGGCTAACTGGGTCTCCTCCGCTTGGCGTGCTGATCAGGGCATCATCGACGCCTACTTACGGCGCCTCGGCGGCGAAACCCATCGCAGTTTATTCCGCAATCTCTGGACACATTACCTTCTGACGTTTGAGCACGATGATGCAGCTACTAATGCGCCGCCTTGGCCATCTGTAGCGGGCCTATAAGCGGATTGAGGAATTCGTATTTCCTTGTAAACGCGGCAAGGGGGTCTGGTAATTTATCAAAATGTCGGTTGAGGAATCGTGCCACGGCGCTCGCCGGCAATGAGCTTTTGGAAGATCTAAAGAGTATCGGCGTCACACCTGAGCGTCTTCGGACATCTGCCCTTATTGTCGCAATCATGGGATGCGTTGGGAGGGTTCTAAAGACCGAGTCCGTATGACGCCGTCGCGGCCGTAAACGCGGGTGACGATTTCGTACGCGCGTTCGCCGAGGGTGTTGCCGATGCGCGTCTTGACGCTGTCGTCGAGCTGCGCGAGCCAGCTGTCGATCTGCGCCAGGATATAGGGGTCACGCACCCCGCCCATCAGGATCGTCGAATATCCGACCTGACGCACCCCTTCCAATTTGATCGTGTATTCGAACTCCGAGCCCGAGACGCGCACTGCACGATCGGAAATTGCCTCGTAGCGGGCGTTGCCGGTCCGCAAGGTGCCAGAGGGCTCCTTGAGGTCGAACGGGTCGGCATTTTCATACAGGTGTGCGAAGCGACGCTTTGCGGCGTGCAGTGATAATCGTCGCGTAGAGGAAAGACGTCGAAGCTGTCCTCGTGCAATACCGCCATCATGCAGTCGGGCGCCGTCCGCACCGCGACTGCAGCAGCCCCGCATTCGAGGATTTTGGCCATGTGCCACACGACCGCCGGCGCATAGCCTTCCAGTAAGGGCAGCGCCGCGAAGATAGAAGTGTCGCTGCTGCGTCCGGCAAGGACGATTTGTGCGCCGTCGGTAAGCGCCTGCTGGATCGGCTCGACCCCCATCATCCCGACGATGTGTTTTGCTGCGTCGATATCGGCGTCGCTCAGCGGCGCCGAGGGCGACAAGGCCCGCGTACGGCCGTCACGCAGGTGCCGGCGGACAACGTCTCGCGATAATTCCGATTGAATGACAGCGAGCTTGAAGTGGAGGTCCTGCTCGCGGGCGATCTCATGCACGATCTCGACCATCCAGGCGAGCCCGGCATCCGATCCCGACGTGCCGGCCGAGCCGATGATCAGCGGAATGCCGGCCTTCCTGGCGCGGATCATCATGATCTCGGTGTCGCGCTTGACCGCTGCGGCCGAGAACATGCAGGTTCCGGTGGCAAGTGGACCGGGGCCCGGGTCAGTGCTGCCGGCATCGCAGCCAATCATCCGGGCGCCAAGCGAAATCGCCTTGTCGAGCGACTCGGCGCGAAATCCCGAACCCAGCATTCCCGTCGCCGAAACCAGCGGAAACGATGCCATCGCTACGCCCCTCGATCGCTGTTGCCAGCGGAGGATATCGCGCGCCTCATCGTCGTGAAACCTCGAGCATAGCAGGCGGTGTCTGAGTGAGCCATCAGTTCCACCCGGCCGATCTGCCTCCCGGACGACCAAGATTTAATCGCCAGTGCGATCTCGTTACGCTCATGTGCACGGCGAGACCCCGCTGGGCGTCGACGGCGATGATGGTGCACATCCAAGTATCGCCAGATGAAGATCAAAAGACCGGGTACGGGTGGTATGGTTGGTCCTGAGCGGCATGGGTAGCACGAGGGAAACGCTGGCAACCATGAACCTAGAAATGGCCCCACTTTTCTGGGCGAAGCCCTAGGCAGGAGAACGACCCCATGGTTGGTCCGCGAGCCCTTGAGAATTTTCGCGTGGTAGACTTCAGCTGGGTGCGGGCCGGACCGTGGGCCACGCGTTGGCTGGGAGCTCTCGGGGCCGAGATCATTAAGATCGAGTGGCCGGAAAATGAGCGCGGCAGGCTGCCGAGCACCACGACGCCGCAGAATCTCGAGGTTAATCTGAACACCTCGGGAAACTTCAATGACACGAACGTCAACAAGAAGAGCCTCAGTCTCAACGTACGAAGCGCCAAAGGCCTGGAGATCGTCAAGCGGCTGATCGCCATCTCCGACGTCGTGATCGAGAACTTCAGCTCCCGGGTATTACAGAAGTGGGGCCTCGGTTATGAGGAGATGTGCAAAATCAAACCGGATGTCGTCTATGTATCTATGTCCGGCTACGGCCATACGGGCCGGCATCACCACTACACGACATTCGGTCCCGTGGCCCAGGCGGTCTCGGGACTGACCTATATCTCCGGCCTGCCCGACAAACCGCCGGCCGGCTGGGGCTGGTCGTATATGGATGATACCGGCGGTATGTACGGGGCGATGTGCGCGCTCACTGGCCTCTACCATCGCAACATGACGGGACAAGGCCAACACATCGACTTGTCGCAGATGGTGTCGAGTGTACCGCTCGTCGGCCCCGCGCTGCTGGACTTCACGGTGAACAAGCGCGGGTCGCGCCGGCCCGGCTACCCTCCCGGCAACCGTGCGCATTGGCCGGGCACGCCGCTCAATAACAACTACCGCGGGCCGACGGTGGCACCCCATAACGCCTATCGCACGCACCCGGGCCAGTACAACGACTGGTGCGTGATCGTCTGCCATTCAGACGAGGAATGGCAACGATTGGTGCAGGTGATGGGCGCTCCGTCCTGGGCTGCCTCATCCAAGTTTGCCGCAGTCGCGGGGCGCTTGCAGCATCAGGAGGAATTGGATGAGCAGATCGAAGCCTGGAGCATGACATTGGAGAAATACGAGCTGACGGAGCGCTGCCAAGCTGCCGGCGTTCGCGCCCTTCCGGTACAAAGCGCCGAAGACCGGGTGGAGCATGACCCTCAGCTGCGTCACCGGGAAATGTATCTTTCGATAGAGCATGCCGCGCTGGGCATTCACAAGGTGCAAAGTGCCCCGTTCAAACTTTCGGAAACCCCCGCGACGAACCACTCGCCGAGCCCGCTCATCGGTCAACATACCCGCGAGATTGTTGAAGGCTTGCTGGGGTATAGCCTCGAAGAGCTCCGCACAGGCTTTGCTGACGGCACATTCTGGCCGACTGAACGCCCGCGCTTTCCGTACATGGAGGCGATGCTCCAGTGAGCGATGCCCAAATTCTGCCGGGACCGCTGGCAGGCCTGAGGGTCCTTGAGCTCGCCGATGAAAAGGGCCAGTTCTGCGGCAAACTGCTCGCCGATCTCGGGGCCGATGTGGTCAAGATCGAACCTCCCGGCGGCGAGCCTTGCCGCCACATCGGGCCGTTTCTCGACGACATCCCCCACCCGGAGCGCAGCCTGTCCTTCTGGTACTACAACACGTCCAAGCGTGGCATCACCCTCGATCTCGAGACTGCAGCTGGCAGCCGGCTCTTTGGGCGCTTGGCGGCGGCATCAGACGTAATACTGGAAACCTTCCGGCCAGGGTTCCTGGCTTCCCTTGAACTCGATTACACGTCCCTGCACCAAGGAAACCCGCGGCTGATCATGTGCGCGCTGACCCCATTCGGCCAGACCGGTCCGTGGCGGGATTATCTCTCAAGCGATCTGCTCCACATGGCAGCGGGCGGTGAGATGGCTTCATCCGGCTATGACGAGGCCGACGTGCCGAATGCGCCGCCGATCGCTCCCGGCGGCGGCAACGCATGGCACATGGGCAGCCATTTCGCCTACATGGCCATCATGGCCGCTCTGGTCCACCGAACGGTTTTCGGGCAGGGGCAGCATATCGACGCCTCGATCCATGAGGCTTGTGCGCTGACGACGGAGGCGGCGATCGCGAACTACATCTACCGCGGCGAGGTGGTGCGACGCCAGACCGGCCGCCATCATGCAGCGGGTCCGACGCCCCGCACCCAGTTCCGCACCAAGGACGGGGCCTATGTCTGCGTGCTGGTGGCGGGCCGGCTAAACCCCAGTTACGTTAGGGAGCTGGCCGACCTGCTCGACAGCTACGGCATGGCCGGCGATCTGAAGGACCCGAAATACCAGGACCCGGCGGTCATCGCCGCGAACACGTCCCACATCATCGATGGCCTCGTCGCCGACTTCATCGCGAGCCTGTCGGCGGAGGAGGTTTACCATGCTGCCCAGGAACGCGGCTTCACCTGGGGGGCGGTGCGCGCCCCGGAGCAGCTCCTCGACGACGCCCATCTGCACGACCGCGGCTTCTGGAAAGAGGTTGAGCACCCGGAGCTCGGCCGCAGCTTTATCTACCCGGGCGAAGCCGCGATCTACAACGGCTCCCCTTGGCGGATCTCCAGACGAGCGCCGCTAATCGGCGAGCACAACACCGAAATCTTCTGCGACGAATTGGGGCTGTCGCGCGGCGAGCTCTCGGTTCTGGCGGAAAGTCGTGTGATCTAGATTCAGATGCAGACACAGTCTCAAGAGGACGGCATGGATTGCTGCGGTCACGCCCTCGCGGCCCGACAGTGGATGTGGAGCACCGCACTGACGTCGGTCGGCGCCATGCTCGGTGGGGAGGGTGGACCGCTCGGTTCGACAGCCGCCGCCCGGACAGCCGAGATCGCCTCCGCGGCACTCGACGTCCTGCGCAAATCCATCTCCATCGACGTCCATATGCATGGCGGCAAGACCGGGATCACATCGAAAGCACCGCCGAACGACGACCTCGCGAACGCCATGCGGGCGGGATCGCTTGCGGTTGCATGCCTGGCGGATGTGCCCGACGGGCCGGTCCTTGGCAGGAATGCGCAGGGTGTTTTGGCCGCGCTGCGCACACCGAAGCCGGGCGAGCTCTATCGGCACCACCTCGAGCGTCTCGCCTGGATGGACGAGATGGTCACCAATCACGGCCTGCGGCGAGCCCTTTGCGCGGCCGATCTCGAAGGCGCTCACAAAACCGGACAGCCCGCGATCATCGCCGACATAGAGGGGCTCGACTTTCTGGAGGCAAAACTCGAACGCCTTGAGGAGGCACACCAACGCGGCATCAGGCACCTTCAGCTCGTGCACTACACACCCAACGACATTGGCGATTTCCAGACCGGCGCCGTCATGCACCAGGGGCTTACCTTATTCGGTGCCGAGGTGATCCGGGTCTGCCACCGGCTGGGTTTCGTCTGCGATGTCGCGCACGCGACCGAGGGCATGGTGAACCAGGCGGTCGATGTCGCGACGAAACCCCTGCTGCTGTCGCATACCGCTCTCGTGGGGTCGCAGGCGATGGGGCCGACCCCGTTGACTGGGCGGCAGGTCAGCCGTGAGCACGCGCGGGCGATTGCCGAGACCGGCGGCTCGATCGGCATCTGGCACTTTTTCCCGAGCCTTGAGAAATACGTCGACGGCCTCAAGGAGATGGCAGAGATCGTCGGCGTCGATCATGTCAGCATCGGCACCGACCAGCATGTTTCACCGGGGAGCTTGCCGGATTACACGCAATGGGTGCATCTGGTCGCGGCGATGCTACGCGGCGGCTTCACTCCCGAGGAGACCGGAAAGATCGCCGGCGGAAACTATATGCGCATCTTTCGCGCTGTCGTCGGCTGACATTCCCCCGGGCGGAGAACGATTATCCCTATCGACCAAACTCAGGCTCAGCCCGATCAGGCTGCGGTAGGCGCAGCACTCGCGGTGCTCGACCGCTTCATCACGGCATTGAATGCCGGCGACGAACCGGCTTTGCTGGAGACACTGCATTTCCCGCATTACCGGCTGTCCGGGGGCAGGATGCGGGTATGGGATCAGCCCGGCGCCTATCTCGGCGACTTTCTCGCTCGGGCCGGCGCGGATTGGCACCACAGCGAATGGGATTTTCGCACAGTCATCGCCGCCGGACCGGCCAAGGTACATTTGGACGTACAATTCACCCGCTATCGCATCGACAATTCGGTCATCGGCTCGTTCCGCTCGCTGTGGATCGTCACCGAGCGCAGCGGACGCTGGGCGGTGGCAGCGCGGTCGAGCTTCGCGGATTGATCTGCGTGATCGGTTTTACCATCGGTCCCGCGTCAGGAAAAATGGTCGATGCCAAGCTCCAACGATGAGACCAGGTCGGTCGAACACTGACTTTGGGATGAGATGCCGAGTCTTCCCTGGAGGGCAGAGACATCGAAGTCTCGGTCTCGCCGAAAGACAACCGTACTTCGCCCTATGATCTCTGCGCGAACCGCTTGCATCGACGACAATCTCGGGAGGGGGACCGGTGGTTCGAATCCACTTCCCTCCAGCGGAGAGTCCGTCTCTCTCCCCGAGAGAGCGTTTAGCCGATTGCCTCGTTCCAGTCACTGCCTGGTGCCACCTCAAACGGCACAGTCGGGTGGACAGGGAGCCATTCCCGATCTGCCCCTTGGTCGATGCGCCAACGCGTTGCGGCGCGCTGAGATGGGCGCGATTGCCGTCTGCCTCGGTCTGGGGTCCGCTATAGCCGAGACCAAGCCCGAAGACGAGACGCGGTTTGCCGTCTGCGTGACGATCCCGCCGGCTTGTCTCGCTCCGGGCCAGACCGGCCCGGGTTTTTTGGTTACGGTTAAGGGGTGATCCATTTTGATCGAGGCGGTTTTAGAATGGCAGTTTTTGGCGATTGACCTGCCGCTGCTCAGCCGATGAACATCAGGATAGCGACCGGCGCTCGGACAGAGTGAGGTTGCTAAGCCTAACAATGCCGTTTCCCGCAGAGGGCGACCTGGGCGTTGCCGCGGCCGCCTACGACACAGCCGGTTGCGCCGCCAATTCCGGTTCCATCGCACGCCGCGCCGGATAGACATAGGGTCCGAGCCGGTTGACCAGCACGACCGCGATCACCAGCGCGACGCTGGCGCCGATCAGCGCTGGGTTGTACGAGTGGGCTAGATCGTAAGCGTAGCCGCCGAGGAACCGACCACCGCTCGAGCCGAAGCCGAAGGCCATGAAGCAATAGCCGTAGAGCTGGCCGAACGAAAGCTGTCCGAAATAACGCGACACGAGAAATGCGATCAAATCTATCTCGGTCCCGAGCCCGAGACCGAGCAGTGTTACGCCGACCGTCGGCAGCACGCCGTGAGCGTTGGCGAGAAAAGCAAACCCGGCAATCGGCGCGAGGAACAGGACGGTTGCGACATAGGCCGCGAAGAAGCGATCGACGAGATAACCTGCCAGAAGGCGTCCACACAGCGTCGCCAGGCCGAAGATGCCCATCGTCGCCGCCGCCCGGGCACGCGGGATGCCGGCATCGGTCAACAGCGGCACGACATGCGCCGCGGTGCCGTTAATGCTGATGCCCACGAGGAAGAACACAGCGACTAGCATCCAGAAGCGTCCGGTCGCCAGCACTTCGTGCACCGTCAGGCCGGGCACCTTTGCCGCCGTCGTCATCGGGCCGCCGCGCTCACCCTCGCCGAGGCGCGGCTCCCTGATCCATAGCGCTACCGCAGGCAACGCTACCACCGCGGTCAGCAATGCGAGGCCGACATAGGCGCCACGCCAGGTGAAGCGTTCGATCAGCGCCTCCGCCAGCTGTGGCATCACGAAACCGCCGAGCCCGACACCACCCATCGCAATGCCGAGCGCTAGCCCGCGGCGGCGGTCGAACCACGCGGCGATCGCCTTGGCGTAGCCGATCGGGGTCTGGACCGCGCTCGTCCCCTCGGCCAGCGCGAAGAGCAGCGTGAAGACCAGCAGAGATCGCGGGCTGAGCGCCAGCAGCGCGATCGCCGCGACATAGATGGCGATGCCAGGCAGGGCCACCTTGCGAATGCTCCAGCGGTCCATCAACCAGCCGAAGACCGGCACCATCATTGCGCTGAAGATGCCGCCGAACGACAGCGCGAACGAAGCTTGGGCACGGTCCCAGCCCATATCGGCCATCAACGGCTTCAGAAAGACCCCGAAGGTGAAGGCGAGCACCGGTCCATTGCAGACGAACAGGCCCGTCACCGCGCCGACCACCACCCACCACGGGTTCTTGAAGCTGATGCCCACGGCGGTTTCCCCCATGATCCTGCCGGCTTCCCGCCGGCCCGCGAATGATCCTAGCGCGTTGCCCTGTGGCACCACCAGCCTCGCGTAATGCCAAAGACTGCCGGCCGATCCGGTCGGTGGTCGCGGTCCCCAGTGGGGCGTCAATCAGATTAGCGAGCACGCCAAGTCGGAGGAAGCGGACAAAGCCGATGCCGAGCCAGACCGACAGAATGCCTCGCATCCGCCTATGCGCATTTTGAGCGCCCATTCATTTTCATTGCGCAGCCCACCTGGTCGCGGGAGATATTGGCCAGAGAACCCGGAGGAAAACCATGGCGGAGCAGGCGCTCAAGACGCTGCCGTTCGCGCAACCGACGCAGTGTCGCCGGTATGAAGGCCGGATCGCGGTCGCCAGCGGCGCGGCGCAGGGCCTCGGGCTGGTAATCGCGCGCCGACGATCTCGGTGCTGCCGATTTTCCTACCAAACCGTCGAGTTCGAACAGTTGAAGGCGCAATTGCGTCAGCTGCCCACGGCGACGGACTGAGCGGAAAGAGGCAAAGGCGCTATTCAACGAACTGGCGTGAGCCAGTGATTAACATGTGCGGAAATCCCGTGCGAACGGCCGCTTTTTGGTCGCCTCGACCGCCGCCGGCAAAGCTAGGAGTGAGGCTTAAGGGGCACGAGCACGCGTTCCGGACCTCCATGACCTCCGGCTCAATCGCACGGTTTCCAGAGCTTCGGGCGACGAGGCGGAACTGCGACGTTGCGCCGGTAGTTGTCATCCGGGCGGCTGTGGAATTGATGCTCGCGGCCCAATCGAAAAATCCTGGTGGTCCCTAAAATCCCGGCGCACATTGTGATTTTTGATGGGGTGGAACCTTCCGTGCGCCGCTGAGGAACCGATGGTTCGCAGGGAATATACCCACGAGCGCGTGGGCCTCCGCTAGGCGATGACCCAAAACAACCTCGCCGTCGCGCTTCGGGCACTCGGGGAGCGTGAGAGCGGGACGGTGCAACTTGAGGAGGCGGTTGCCGCGAACCGGGCGGCATTGCAGGAGTATACGCGGGAGCGCGTGCCGGTCCAGTGGGCATGACCCAGTACAATCTTGGCGTCACGCTATCGAGGCTCGGGGCGCGCGGAAGCGGAACGGCGCAGTTCGAGGCAGCGATCGCAGCCTATCGGGCCACATTGGAATTGTAGACGATTTCGAACGACTGAGGACCTCGTCCAGCGCGACGAGGTCTTTATCGCCGTAGCCGGGCGCGTGCAGCAGCCCCCGACGGCGACGCGCGACGGCTGCGCCAGTGCCGCCCCCGGCCGAGCAACCGATGGCAGCTGTACGGTGTGTCACGAACACGCTTCTGAAGGAGGAGGTGTGTGCTCACTCAGCATTCCAACGGTAGGGCGACTGGAGCCAAACTGTCGATTGGCTAGCGCAACACCACAATCGCATCCGCCGTTCTGCACGGAGGTGCCTGGTAGCCGCACAGTTCGTTCCTGACTCGGCGCTGGAGGGAGATGGATTCGAACCATCGGTTCCGCGGGGAAGGGCCCGACAGTTCCTGTGTCGGTTCCCTTTCGCTCCGATTTTTCGGTGGCGGAGAACCGACCAGAGTCGACATTGAAAGATTGGTCGTGGCACGCGGGACCGATGGTTCGAATCCGTCTTCCTCCAGCGGCGAGTCCGCTGCGAACTCGACCTGTATGCAACGCTTCAAATATCGGGCGGGGGGCTGTTCGAGTGGATGTCGATGATTTCACGCCCCTCGTCGAGCGGATTTCCATCGACGAGGCGTTTGCCGATGTCACGGGATGCACCCGTTTCTTCGGTCCGCCTGCCGAAATTGCGAGGGCAATCCGCCACCGCGTGCGGGCGGAGCTAGGCCTTCCAATCTCGATCGGCGTGGCGCGCACCAAGCATCTGGCGAAAATCGCCTCGCAAGTGGCCAAGCCCGATGGGCTGGTGGTTGTCGATCCCGACACCGAGCTGGAATTCCTTCACCACCTGCCCGTCGGACTGATGTGGGGAGTGGTCCCGGTCACGAAGGCGCGTTTGGCCGAGATCGGCGTGCTTACTATCGGGCAGCTGGCAAAGACACGGGGATGGTCGCTCGAGCGGTTGCTCGGTCCCGCGGCGGGAGAGAAACTCTCAGCGCTGGCGTGGAATCGCGATCCACGGAAAATCAAAATTCACCGCCGCACCGGCGCAGCGCGCCGAGACAGCGCTGTTCGATTCACTTTTCCTCGCCGATGGGCGGCCACGTGGCGCAGGCGCCCCGTACCTGGCTCGAGCCGATCACCGTACTGGCGGCAGTGGCAGTGGCGACCAGTCGGGTCGGGCTGATCGCCACCGCTTCGACGACCTACACCGAGCCATTCAATCTGGCGCGGCAGTTCGCCTCGATCGACCACATCAGCAACGGCCGCGGGCTGGAACATTGTCACCTCCTGGCTCGCGACCGCGGCAGAAAACTACGGCGGCGCCGGCCAGATGAGCCACGCCGACCGCTACGCTCGCGGCGAGGAGTTCATGGAGGTGGTGAAGGACCTGTGGGACAGCTGGGCGGCCGACGCGCTGGTCGACGACCGGGCCGGTGGGATTTATGCGCACGCGGACCGCATTCGGGCGATCACCCACCGCGGTGATTTCTACCATGCGGCCGGGCCGCTCAACCTGCCGCGCTGCCCGCAGGGACGGTCGGTGCTGGTACAGGCGGGCTCGTCCGACACCGGTCGCCGCTTTGCCGCACGGCATGCCGATGCCGTATTCACCGCTCACATGGCGTAGGCCACGGCGCAGTAATTCTACGCCGATCTGAAGCGGCTGGCGGCGGCCGAGGGGCGGTTTGGGTGTACCCTGTAGCCAATTGCGCGCTCATTTTTTTCAGACAATATCTACGCAGGCCGCGATTGGGGTTGCCGACTCGCCGTTAATCCTGTTGCGGTCCCGCCGATGGGAGAAACGCTGCCGCTCACCCGACGCCAAGACATCGTGGTCCTACGACTTCGGGAGCATATGAGGGGGCAATTATCACAGCCGCGAACCGAACCCACGGTCCGTATCGTTGATCAGTTGTGAGGGGCAAGGCGCTAACTGTCGCGAGGTGGATCGGGCGCGGCACATTCAAAGCTGCCGCGCTGATAGGCGCCTTCGTTCTGATCATCGCCCTCTGGCTTTGGGACGCCTCGATCCTGACCAGAGCTGCCGACCAGAATCTTCAGCTGATCAAGGCGGCCACGCGTGTCTTGCCCCCTGACTGGGCAAGCAAGACGGAAAGCGCGCTCCGCATCTTCGGCGCTGACCCTGCCCTCTTGCTCGTCGAAGGCGTAGCCGTCGCCAAGCTCATCATGCTCGGCATCGCCCAACCCTTCCGCCGCCGGCGGCCCTAGCGACGCTAAGTTTGCGTGGCCTCTCATAAAACTGGCGCCGGGGAGCGAACGGGTCCTCTGATCGCCGTCCGTTTTTGCGGAGGTGCAGAACAAAGCTGTCGCCCCGGCGTTTGAATGAGACGACGTCAAGGAGGCCTGACCATGTACGTAGCGCGGTTTTCCTACGACGTGCTGCCCGTCAACCGGCAGCAGGCACTGGATTTCATCCGCCGCGAGCTGCAAGCGGCGAAACAGAATGGGCTCACCGCCCGTATTCTCGTCCCACTGACAAGGGGCCAGGGTGGCGGCGCCGCTTTGCAATTCGAAGTCGAGTTGGCAAACCTGGACCAGCTCGATCAATTTCGAAACCGTGGCGTCGGATCATCCGAAGACACCGGGCACTGGATGCACGACTTCAGCAAGATCCTCACGGCGCCCCCATGTGTGGAAATCCTGCGGGCCGAAGAGCAGCGATAGGTGGCTGACCACGGTGATTTAAGCGCAGACGATGTCCTCGATGCCGTAACGTGAGCCCTGGAAACGGGGCAAGCTCATCGGTCGCCGGAATTCGGGCTCTCCGTCGATGTTTACCTAAGAAGGCCCTGACGCGGAGATCACCATGAAAACACAATTCGACCGCGACACGATCGCAGAAGAGGCTATTGGCCAAAGGCATGAGAGCGCACCGGACCACGCTCTAACACGGGCGGACATGTCGCAGGACGAAGCGGCCATGCAGCTCGCACCATCATCCGGGGCTCAGGCGAGCATCCCGGAGAAGACCGCGGAGTCGGTCGGCGAGCGCGTCGGGGACGCCTATTCGGACCCCGCGAGGATCGCGCAATATCCGAAGGGGAAGGCAGGTCGGCTAACGGCAACGGCGGCCGGGTCTCACAAGACAGACGAGAACAATCGATTTCTTTCAGTAGGGCGCGGGGGGACCCAGGAACGGTTCCTCACGGTAGTCGCTGGCTTTGCCCTGGGCTATGTCGCCGCAGTTTTATTTCAGGGGCGCATCAATGCCCACTTCGGTACGACACTGGGGCCATTTCAAGTCACGAAGCCTCCACAGGGAAACAGACATCCGCGGGGCTTCGTGCAGTCAACAGTTCTCAAAACTCTAACCGAGCACCCCCAAGGCATGACGACAGGCGAGATCATCACAGAGCTCGGTCCCCAGGGCATCGGCTGGGACCCGATCGAGAACGCGCTCGGCGCGCTTATTCAGGCGAGAAAAATCAGCGCACAAGACCGGGTCGGCAAGTATCATTCTGTCGCGCCTGAGGTACCAACCGCACCGGATCAGCCAAGCTCTTAGCCTTATCGTGTAGAACTGGGGCGGGGTCTCGTAAGAAAGCGACCTCAAACGCCGGCAACGGCAGGATTCGAACCTGTATGGGGCTTTTCCTGTCAAGTCATGTTTGGTTTGTTGCCGGTTCTTTGTTCGGAGCGGGAAGGCCGTTTCTCGTCCGGTCGCTTGCGATCAGGTTCGCGGAGCGCGCGGAAGGGGTCGAGGGACCGAAACGGTAGCAAAGCTTGGCGGGCTTGCCGCCTAGCGACGCTTGTGTTTCGCCGCGCCTTGACGCCTGAGCACACGGAGGGACGATGAACCGCGCGACTGGCTTCGAAAGCTCCGGCGTCTGACGGCGCTGTTATACGTCTGCGTAATGATCCGAGGGGAACTCGCCATCGGGCGCAGGACATCGCGCCACCCACTTGTATTCGGTTGGTCCGTTCGGACCCTGACCATGATGCAGTCATGCGCATCGGCGGCGAAGCTCCGGGCGGCGGGCCCATTCTATCGGTCGGCCTCAAGGTGCCAGGTTCGAATACGGCGTCCCGCCACCTCGGATCGTCAATTCGGCAGTCATGCTGGACAGCCAGCGCGAGCGCCGAAAGGTGCTGAATGATATGCTCGTTCTGTTAGCCCTTTTCAGGATGCTGGACGTAAGGCGACGCCCTCCAATGGCTCACCGGTAGTGACAAAGCGTCTGGACCCTGCCCGATGGCGGCGCGGATTTCGCTACGCGTTGGCGCCTGATCAAAAGCGGCTTTTCGCATGGTTTGCCCGGCGGCGAACGCATCTCCGCGAGCCGCGCCGCCAAAGGCGAGCGCGGGATTTGGCAGCGAGGGTATTGGGAGCATCGCTACGCGAAGCGGACAATTTTGCCCGGCACCTCGATTACATCCATTTCAATCCAGTCAAGCACGGTCACTCGACACGCCCGCAGGATTGGCCGTATGGGTCAGGCTCGGTTCCTATCCGGTAGATTGGGCAGGCGATCCCGGCGATGGGGCGCGCCCATTCGGCGAAAAGTGACGGGTTTCGCAGCGCTCAACCCATCCTATTTGTCGGGTATTAGAAGATAAGATCAGGTTTGGCGTGCCGCTGATTTCGATCCTGGCTCGTCCCCGATGGTGCGGCGAGGGACAAACCCGTGTCGCTCGTTGCTCGTGGGTAGAAACGCGGTAGTATCGTATCGATGATCCGGAATCTCGGTACGGGGAAGGAGAACCGCGATGGCAAGGGCTTTCCAATTTGACGTCGATACCGTCGTCGAGCAACTCAACCGAATTCTGCAGATGGAACTTGCTGCAGTCATCTACTACACGCACTACTCCTTTATGATCTACGGTCACGCACGGATTCCGATCACTTCATGGTTGCGCGATAACGCGACGGAATCGTTGGCTCATGCTCAAGAGGCGGGTCAAATGATCATGCGGTTACACAAGAGGCCGGCTCTCGGCATCGCCGCGTTGCCGACCGCTCGGCACAATACGATTGACGAGATCCTGGCCGAATCAATACAGCGGGAGGAAGCTGGCGTAGAACTCTATCGAGAATTACTCGCCCTTGTGAAAGACAAGTCCGTCGTCCTTGAGGAATATGCGACACGCCTTGTCTCGGCCGAGGCCGTGCATCTACGAGAGATGGAGCTAATGGCGATGCGGCGCGCACCCGATTAGAGCGGAACCTGCGTTAGGCGAGGCCGGCGATCGGCTCGATCAGGCTCGGGTCGTTGTTTTTGACGTTGGCGACGTGCGCGCTGGCCGGCCGGAAAATCATTTCCTCCGAGGGATAGGGCGCCGACAGCGCCTTGAGCTGAGGCGCATCCGCCGGCTGTTCACCGAGCCATAACGGTCACGCTTCCGGCTTCACCACCGCGGGCATGCGGCTGTGCAGTTCGGCGCACAGGCTGTTCGGCCGGGTGGTGATGATCGTGAAGCTCCGAATTCCCTCCCCGCCGGTGACCGCCAAGTTTCCCACAGCCGGCCATGCCCATCACTCGCCGGTCGACAAGCGCGATCGCGTGAAGCTGCTTGTGCTGATGTCAGAGCGTTGGTCACGAGGGTAAGGTGATGCGCGCCCCTGTCAGCCCTTATGCGAGCGGCCCGACATCCGGAACGGTTCAGAGTTATTCGAGCTGGCTGCCGCATAGGCGCTCCGCTCGGTCTCACGGTACTACCTCTCGCTCCTCGCCCGCGGGCGAGGAGGTCACCGAATGAAACGGCGCGAGCTGATGCTGCTGCTTGGCGGCGCGATCACGCTTACAAAGGTCGCGCAAATTCCTTGCGGGCTGCCGCTTCGGCCCCGCACTCGATCGCGTCGGCTATGTCGTCTAGTTCAGCCGCCCATAAACGGAGCTGGATTTTGAGTTCTGGTTCCACCGGACGATCGAGAAGTTCACGACAACGCTTTGCATCTTCCCGATATTTTTTTGGCGTTTTCATGGCGCCTCTCACATTTGTTTATACCCCTCTTTGCGCGAAGCCAGTTGGTGCCTGGATCTATTATTGCCCCGAGCGGCTGCCGAAATTGCTCCTGCCGGAGAAATTTGTCATGAATCCGGCTCCTGCGCCCTTTGGCGGCATGCTGGATCCTTCGCCAACGCCGGGGGTACCGAAGAGGGCGTCCGCGGTCTGTTGATCAAGCATTGCCGTCCGATCGAGACCGTTGCTCTTTTGGAACCCCAAAAGCGCCTGCCTTGTCTCCGGGCCTGCTACGCCGTCGAGCGAGCCATAGTAGAATCCCATCGTATGAAGCTCTACTTGTGCCCACCGGATGTCATCTTTCGAGAGATCCGCAGCATTTATCCAATGGCGCGAAGTTCCGGGCGTCGAGGGCATATTCCCTGCCGCATTCGGAACGTTATCAGCGTCCGCCGCAAAATCCAGAGCAGCGCCGCCGATCCCCAATGCCAGTACCGAAGCCGTCCCAAGGATCAATTTTCTGATCATACTCATCCCCTGTTCCGCACGTTGGTAAATCGTCGAGCTACTATTGAGAACAATCTGGCCGCAAACTGCGTTCCTTGCGGGCAGATGTGTCAGATTTGGGACAAACGATACGGGGCTTAAGGATAGAAAAAGCCGGTGATCGCCGTCGCTTCACCAGAGTTCCACCAGAGTTCCACCAGAGTTCCAGTGACAGTTTACAGGATAGCGCTGCCGGATTGCTGATCGGCTTCGCGTCCGAGGATGACTGGCTCGACTATTCGTTCGAGAGGATCCGCCGTTTTAGGTCGCACAGAACAAGCCCGAAACAGCCTGCTGGAGCGGCGAGGAGTTAGTGTTAGGATGTCGAGTGAGAACGCCCGAAACCGGAACCATCGAGTAAACTGTCACCATAATACACGCTCATCGAGGAGCGGCCCGGCTGTAACGCCTCAACCAGTCAGCTGTGCCAGCGGAACTGCTGCGGCTTCCTGGCGGAGCCTTGCGAGATCACGACGTTGACGAGTGGAAGCACCGTTTCTGATGCCGGATGTTTCTTTCCGCGCCAACGGTTCGGATCGGTGATCTTCCCTGAGAGGGACCGGAGGTTCCAATCCACTTCCCTCCAGCGATGAGTTTGCTGCGAACTTGACTTCTTCGAAGGGCTCCCATCCGAGCCGGCGTTGTTCGACCGATGTCGTAGGTGATCGGGATGTCGGTGACACCCCACGCGCGCGCCTTTTCCGTGCCGAGCACGCGCTCGAGAACGCCGATCGCGCTGTCCCTGCGAGCAAATATTGCAGCGGCTGCTCGATCTTCAGGCCACGGACCACGGCCATCGCCTCCTGAAGATCGTCGCGCTTCTTGCCGGTGACGCCCAACTCGACGCCCAACTCGTCGCCTTGGATCGATACCTGGACCTTGAGCTTGCTGTCCTTGATCTCGCGGATCAGCTGGCGAGCGAGATTGGCGTCCCCGCCTTGACGCAGCACGATCGTCTGGTCTGACGCACCCGATTGCCCGAGGCCTTCTCGGACGGCTTGAACTCGAGCGCCGCCGGATCGACGTTACGTCGCGTCAAGTGCACCTTCAGCAGTTCGTGCATCTGCTTGAGCTTCAGCTCGTCATCGGCGAGCAGGGTCATTACCCCCTCCTGCCGCTCGACCGTGCATTTGCTGCCCTTGAAGTCGAAGCGCGCCGATCTCACGCGTGATCCCGGCGAGTGCGTTGTCGACCTCGGCGAGGTCGAGGTGCGAGACGATATCGAAGCTCGGCACGCAGAGCCCTCGGCAGAAAAGTCGTGGCCACCCGCTATAGCGCGCCGACGACCTAAACACAGATGCCCGGCCGCAGGATTCTCGCGGAATACCTGCCATCACCTCAATCTCGGACGGTGCACAAACGTCATCCTGGGATAATCGACTGCATGTAGGCCCGGATCCGCCGATAGGCGTCGTCGATCGGCAAGCGTCGCGGGCCCGCGGTCGTCGCCTCCGCAATTTCCACCGTCTCGCCCCAGCTTCTTACTGCCTCGCACAGCCCCGGATCGGCGAGGATAAATTCGACCGCTTGGTTCTGGATACCGACAAGCGGCACCCCGTTCTCCTGGGTCAGTTCGCGGTAGAGTTCAGCGACGTAAGCTGGGGCTGAACGGATCAGCGCAGTGTCCTTGGTGGTGGCGTGCATTTGGCCGGCTCCCTTCATGAGGGTGAACGCCGGCGGTACCGCGATGTTCGACCTCACTTCTCGCCATGGAAAGCAGGTGCGGTAGCGGAGAGCCCGATTTCGGGGAAACCGGTGGAGCCCAGTCGAGCAAAACGCGAGTAACACTGTCGTCGACCTGCAAGGACGGCCGACGCGGTGGTCGATGACCGGACCGGCGGGATTTATGCGCGCGCGGACCGCATTCGGGCGATCAACCACCGCGGTGATTTCTACCATGTGGCCGGGCCGCTCAACCTGCCGCGCTGCCCACAGGGACGGCCGGTGCCGGTGCAGGCGGGCTCGTCGGACACCGGTCGCCGCTTCGCTGCGCGGGCATGCCCATGCCGGGACGTTAGCGCAGCGCGGCCTCGATCAGGCTGTCGGCATGACCCTCGCGGACCAGCGGTTCGAAGCGCCGGGCACGTTCGACATCACGGCGGTAATCGGCGCCCGAGCCGATCGGCGGCGGCGAGCCCAGCGGATGGCGTTCCTCGGTGCCGCTCAACGCGCCGGCGGCGAGCACGCGGATGTTGATGACCCCCATCTCGGCGGCCTGCATGTGACCCAGCAGATTGCCGTAATCCTGCGCCGGGTAGCCGGCCGGCACGGCGCCACCCGGGCTGGGGTTCAAGAGATTGTAACTGACCTGCCCGGTGTCGAGGGCGCGCGCATCGACCACGCGGTGCAGCGCCGCGGTCTCGCCGTTCGCGGTGATGCCGAAGAAGCGCAACTTGCCCTGGGCGCGCAGCAACTCGAAGGCCGGCACGACTTCCTCCAGCACGGTGGCCGAGGCGAAATTGGCGCCTTCGGTGGTGCCGACGACGGCGTTGTGAAACTGAAACAAATCGACCGAGTCCATTTGCAGCCGCGCGAGGCTGGCTTCGAGCGAGGCGGCGATCGCCGCGCCGATCTTGCCCGGCTCGGTTGGCGGCAGTCGCACCTTGGTGCCGACATAGACGTCCAGCTTCAATGATTTCAGTACCCGCCCGAAATTGCGCTCGCTTTCGCCGTTGCCGTACATCTGCGCCGTGTCGAAATAGTTGATGCCAAGCTCGAGCGCTCGCCCGACCGCACGCTCCTGATCGGCGGCAGTGCCCTTGATCATTAGCCCGACGACCGCGCCGCAGCCGAAGCCGAGCAGCGAAACGTCGAGCCCCGTCCGCCCAAATATGCGCTTGTCCATCGCTGCCGCCTCCGCCGTGCTGTTTGCCGCGCTGATCAATCCCTCGCGGCCGGCATGTGTCAATTAGTCCAGACTCACTCGATCAGCACGCGCCGCGCTAGCCCGGATTTCTCATACCGGGTGGGGATTTGAAGGCAACCGCGGTGGCGACACGCTGACATTGTGGGGGCGAAGGGTTGCAAGCTGCGCGAGTCCTGACGGGCGGAGTGGTGGTGCGGTGATTGGCGGGGTCGAGTATGACGGCTGGCCGTTTCTGTTTCGTCAGCGCGCCGCCGCAGTGGTCAGTTGCGCGTGGGCGAGGGCGAAGTCGCGCTGATAGGGGTAGCTCGAGGCCATCGCGAAGGTGATGCGCCGCACGCTGGTGCGCACGAGGGCGCCGATCTTCAACAGCCTGAGGCGGATCGTGCCGCAGGTCGCTTTGGCGAATTGCGTGTGTTGCAAGGCGAGGCGGCGCAATGCGCACAGCAGTACATAGGTCATCGAGGCGAACCATAGCCGCAGCTGATTGGCGCGCAGCGTCGCCGCCGAAGTGCGGTCGGCGAACAAATCGAGCTGGCATTCCCCCGCTTTCGCGAGGGCAGGCTCTTGATGCGGTTTTCCATGTCGCCGCGGGCGCAGTAGATTTCCTCATAGAGCCGTTGCGGCGCGGCATCCTCGGCGCTCAGCGAGGTGACGCGACAAAGCGCGGATTGGCGGCGCCAGCAGTCCACTCGGCCTTGGCGATGACGCGGCGCTGCCGGCTCCAGCTGTCGCGCGTCGACCAGGAAAACTCTTTGAAGCGCCGCGCCGGCTGGCCGCTGGTTTTGCTCTCCTCTTCGGCGGCGGCGAGCTCAGCGGCAATCTCGGCGACCAACCGCTGGTTCTTGGCCAGGCCAAAGACAAACTCGACGCCATTGAGCTCGCACCAATGCATCAGCGCCTCGCGGGCAAACCCCGAATCGGCGCGCAGCACAATGTGCCCCTCAGGCCAACCGGTGCGTATCGGCGCGAGGATGCGCGCGACTTCCTCGATCGCGCCGGCGGCGGCGTCGATGTTGGCAGGTCGCTGTTTGGCTGCCAAGAGATGCGGGCCGCAGAAGATGTACAGCGGCAGATAGCAGTAGCAGTCGTAATAGCCATGAAAAAACCGGCCCTCCTGATGCCGTGCAGCGGATCGTCGGTGGCGTCCAGATCGAGGATGATCGGCTTCGGCGGGTGCTCGTGCGCCTCGAGGAACAGATTGACAAACAACGCCTCGATCGTGGCCGCGTCCCAGGCGATGCGGTGGTAGCGCGTCAGCTCCGCTCCGCCCAACGCCAACCGGTTGAGTGTCGATTTGCCGGCCAGCGGTGCACAATCCTTGCGGCGCGCCGCCCGCTTGCCGGCCAGCACTGCCAGCGTCGGGTCGTGGCGCAGCTGGTCGTGATCGACCAGATCCTCATCGCCCAGCGCAATCCCGAACACGCGCTGTCCGACCAGCGTCTTCACCTCATGTTCGACCAGCGCCGCGGCGCGGCCATCGATGAAGCACGCGGCAAACCGCTCGACCAGTCCAATCGCCCGATCCGTCGCCCCCAGCAGCAGGGCGCCGGTATCCGAGGTCATCTTGCCGCCGTCAAACCCCGCCACCACCGCGCGCCCCGCGGCGGGTGCAAATCCAAACCGATCCGCGCTACACTGTTTCTCCATCGGGTCACCCGCTGACTCTGAGACAAACCGTTGTTCCAACTCGATTTTCTCAGATCCAGGAACCCGATGCACCTATCCTCTAGTAGAGTTGAGGACGAGCGCGGTAGCGGCGTGCCGCCCCGTTTCCCGTCCCCGCTCATCAAACCGGACGTGCGGATTTCCCGCATCCGGCTTTCCGACGGGCTTCATTGCGAGGCCCACGGCGGCGGTCCCAAATGGACGCGCCGGAGGTGCAATACTCCGAGCGCGCCAAACACCGCCTCCCGCGGGAAGCGGCGGGTGCCGTGCGAGGGCACCTTGTGTCGTCGAACCAGGAAGTGTCGGACGCGGTCGTAGACATGGTTGTCCACCGCCCGGTACGCCGGCAGCCGGGTGCCGTAGCCGAAGTACGTGCTCCAGCCGCGCAGCAAGCGATTGAGCCGGTCACGCACGTCGGGCCAGGCGCCGATGTTGCCGGGGACCAGGATGTCGCTGACCTTGGCCTTGAGCCGCAGCACACTCTTCGCCGACGGGCTCGCCCCCAAGTACCAATGGCCGTCCTTCCGGTAATGGTGCGGGCCAAAGCTGTAGCCAAGAAAGTCGAAGCGTTCGCGCCGGGCATCCCGGATCGTGGTCTTCGTCTCGTTGAGGACGAGCCCGAGCTTGGCCATCACCCGGCCCGTCCACGCCAGCGCCCCGGCTGCGTGCCCGCGGCTGAGGATGACGAAGTCGTCGGCATAGGAGACGACGTGTGCTCGGTAGATCTCCCCTCTCCCGGTGCCACGCCAATGCTTGAGGAAGCGGTTCATGTACAGGTTGGCGAGCAGTGGGCTGATCACGCCGCCTTGCGGCGTTCCCTGCTTGCTGTTCTTACCCCCCGTCATGCGCCGCGTCCCGTCGTCATCGCGCTCCTCAACCGGCGCTTTGAGCCACAGCTTGATCAGCCGCAGCACATGCCGGTCGACAATGCGCACCGCCACCGACCGCATCAGTTCCTGATGCGGGATCGTGTCGAAGTACTTCGACAAATCGGCGTCCACCACATCGGTGTAGCCTCGGCAGAGCAGGACATGCACCGCCTTGATCGCCTCGGTTCCGCTCCGCCCCGGCCGGTAGCCATGGGCTGCCGGGTCGAGGTCCGCCTCGAAGATCGGCTCCAGCACCAGCTTGGCGGCGGTCTGCACCACGCGGTCCCGGATTGTTGGGATGCCGAGCGGCCGCTCGCCGCCGCCGGGCTTTGGGATCATCACCCGCCGCACCGGGGCCGGTCTGTAGGTCTTCGCGACGAGGTCCCTCCTGATCTCGGCGAGCCACTCCTCCAGCCCCATCGCCTCGACCGCCGCGAACGTCATCCCGTCCACCCCCGGCGCTCCCGCATTGGCGCGCGCCAGCGCATAGGCATGGGCCAGAATATCGTCGCGATGGATCTTGTCGTAGAGCAGATAGAAGCGGTACGCCGGTTCCGCCTTCGCCTTGCAATACAGCTTCCTCTGAAGGGTCCGGATACTCTCTGGTGTTGTCAGGCTCATCGCCAATCACCGATCCTCGTCTCCGTCAGAAGCGCACCCGAAGTCAGGGTCCTTCCCCTCCACCGGCATTACCCGGCCTCAGCGGTACCATGACCCTGTCCGACTCCCGCCGCGGGCCGCCGCCAATTGCGGCGTCGGAGACGCAATCTCCGCCCGCTGCGGGTATCCCCCGATTACCCGGATCACCCTTCCGGCGTGCCGTACCCAACTACCCCGGCGGATCGCGACAGGTGCTCGTGTCGGTTGCTTCCCTGTCTCACGCGGCCTTCCCCGTTTCTCAGCCGGGTCGGCATCCGCAACTTCACTTTCGAGGCCTGCTCAGGCTTCACTCACGTTACGGCCCGTCGGATTGCTCAACCGCCCAAGGCGGCCTTTGTCGCAAGGCTTCAGCCCAGCCGGTTACCCCGCCAAGCCGCTTGCCAGCTACCAGATCAAACCGACATCTATCTGGGTGGAACCCTCCTCCACCGGTGACCCGCGCCGTCGGGGCGCACTGAGAAATCCGGGTTAGCGCATTGCCGGCCTGAACGGTGACACGTAAGTCCGGCCGCTTGGCGCCCGCGCCCCGGCCCCGCTATGCTCGCGCCGGAGTTGGCACGTGACTCCTCGCTGGAGGATGCCGGATTCGAACCGTCAGTGCCCGCGTGACAGTGGTCGATGTTCGCCCCTGGGTCGAGTATTAATCGGAAGAAGAGGCGTATTCCCGGGCCACGGTGCGTTCTTGAAATTGACGCTCGCGAGGCTGGGCATCCTGGTCGAGCGAAGCATCGTTTTGCCCTGCTTCGATGTTGATAGCTCTGGCATTGCGCGGACAGCGGTGGCGCAGCTCATCGCATACTGGTCCGGCATCGTGTTTCTTGTCGAAGAGCTTCCGCCGCGTGTAATCGGTCGACCACCGGCTGTTGCTACCGTCATACCAGCCGGTGATCCTCGCATCAGTTCTGGATCGAAGTGTAATGCAATAGGGCATTGCGCTCTAGGGCATTGCGCTCTCCCTTCACCTCAAAAGGTGCTGTAGCGTTCCATCCAAAATTCGAACGCTGACCCCTCGGCATCGAACCGTTTGGCCCAAAAAAGGACACATGTCGGGAATTCGGGTCGAGTTTCCTGTCCGGTGGCGAGCGTGTGGTACGTGATCCGCAGACCTGCACCGCTGTCGGAAGGCGCCGGCGGAGGCCGTGATGAGCGCAAAGGCGCCGACCAGTATCTCGTTCTTGGCGTGTCAATCGCGCAGTCTGCGAGGGCGGCACAGTCTTCCTCAGAGGAGAAGCAGACCGCGATTTCTGCGCTCGATATGACTGGAGCGGCCGGTACCGGGTGGGAGAGGGCGAGAGAGGAGGCGACAGAGAACATGCAAAAGTTATGCGGTATAAAAGCTAACTCTCTCTTAATGTGTTCGGGTTCTGATCAAAGCGGCGAGTTCCGCGGCCATCCTGCGAGGTCGATGTGATCGCAGCAGGAGTGGCGGGAAAATGGTGTAGACTTAATAGGGTTGCGGGCCGCTTCAGCGTGGGCGATCGAAGTTCGGGAGGCTGAGATGACCAGGGCGGAACTCGATGCGGTTTTTGCGCGGCTCGGGCTCGCTGTGCCGGAAGGCGAGCGCGACGAGATTGTCGCGGCGGCACACCTGATCGAGAACATGGTAGCGCGGCTGCGCCCCGTCGGCGGCCGCGACGTCGCCGCCGAGGCGGCGCACGTCGTTCGTTTTCCCGAGGACTGAACCATGGTCCCCGATCACCTGACGATCGCGGAGGCAGCGCGGCTGATCGAGAAACGCGAATTGTCGCCTGTTGAATTGATCGACAGCCGGCTTGACCGCATTGCGCGGCTCGACGGCCGGCTGCACAGCTTCATCCGAGTGCTCGCCGACGCGGCGCGCCATGAGGCGCGTGCCACCGAGGCTGAGATTGCCGCCGGCAAATATCGCGGACCGCTGCACGGCATCCCGATTGGTCTCAAGGACATCTACGAGACCGCCGGCGTCGCGACGACCGGCCATTCCAAGGTCATGCAGGACCATGTGCCGCAGAAAGACGCCTTCTCGGTCCAGAGGCTGCGTGAGGCCGGAGCTATCGTCGTCGGCAAACTCGCGACCCACGAGTTCGCCCTCGGCGGGCCCTCGTTCGATCTGCCCTGGCCGCCAGCGCGCAACCCGTGGAACTTGACCCGCTTCACCGGTGGTTCCTCCAGCGGCACCGGTGCCGCAGTCGCGGCCGGGCTCGTGCTCGGCGGCACCGGCAGCGACACAGGCGGTTCGATCCGCGGCCCGGCTGCCTATTGCGGCCTCGCCGGCATCAAGCCGACCTATGGGCTGATCAGCCGCATGGGCATCCTGCCGCTCGCCTTCTCGCTCGACCACGCCGGGCCTCTCGCCTGGACCGCCGAGGATAGCGCGATCATGCTACAGGCAATGGTCGGTCACGACCCAGCCGACCCGGCCAGTGCCGACCACCCGATCCCCGACTATCGCGCCGCGCTCCAGCGTGACACGAACGGCCTGCGCCTCGGTCTCGTGCGTCATTTCTACGAGCGCGACAACGAGGCAAACGCCGCGACCTGCGACGCTATCGCGGCCGCCGTGCGAACGCTGGAGGGGTTCGGCTGCTCGGTGCGCGAGGTGACGCTGTCGCCGCTCGCCGACTGGGTGGTCTGCGGCGTCGTGATCATGCTGTGCGAGGCCTACGCGATCCACGAAGAGAACCTGCGCCGCCGCTTTACCGATTACGGCGAGATGTTTCGCGACCGCATGGCGTTGGCGGGGCTGATCACCGGCGCCGATTACGTGCAGGCGCTGCGTCGCCGCCGCGAATTGATCGACGAACTCGACCAGGCGATGGAAGCCCTCGACCTCCTGCTGACCGCCGCCGCCCCGACGGAAGCGCCGCCGCTCGACGCGGTCGGCAAGTTCGCGACGTTCGAGCGGCCGTTACTCACGATGCCATTCAACGTGACCGGCAGCCCCGCGATGTCGGTGTGCTGCGGCTATACCGACGGCGGCCTGCCGCTGTCGTTCCAGATCGTCGGCAAGCGCTTCGACGACACGACGGTGCTACGCCTCGCGCACGCCTACGAGCAAGCGACGCCGTGGCGCGACAGGCGGCCAGCGCTGTAGCGAACAGACCCCCATATTGATCACACCCGTGACGGTGAGGTCTATCGGGTGGCGGAGCGTCGCATCGAAGTTGACGGCCGGCGGGAACAATGCGGGAACAATATATGCGACATCGTCCCGGCGCCGGGGGAAGAGCGCGTCGACACAAAGGATGCGGTGCAGCAGTGTCTTCAGAAAAACTTCGATCGTTGCCTGGCGTCCCGGCTATATCGCTGGCCAATGGCTTCGCGCACCCCGGGTTAGCGACGTCTGCGCGCAGTCTCAAGATCGGGAGCGCTCTCCACGGCGATAGACGACATCGTGGGGACAGCGAACCTACACCCGATTTGACGGGGTGAGGTGAGACGGCAAGCCGCGGAGGGGTCGGAGCATTCATCCATAGGGGCGAGGTGAGCCTCGATTAGGTCGAACGGATCGTCATCTAACGGTCACCGTCTTAGCCGAGGAGGGCCAACCATGGGGACTTGGGGGAGGGGGCTTTATTCCGACGACTTCGCTGCCGACCTGCGCGGCGCGGTCGCAGCAGTGGCGCGTCTGCCCTTCGACGGCGAGCGGCTGGTCGAGCTCCTGTGCGAGGCCGCGCCTGTCGCTGCGCGCGAGCCAAAGGATCCCGACCACACGGCCTTTTGGCTTGTCGTCGCCGACCAGTTCGCCAAGCGTGGCATCGCCGCTGCCGCGGCGCGCGACACCGCCTTGGCGATCATCGACGAGGGCAGGGATATTGCGACCATGGCCAGCCTCGGTATGGGCGGTGCTAACCTGCGAACGCGCGCTCGGATGCTAGCTGAGCTGCGTGAGCGCCTGGTGGCGCCAGCGCCGAGCGGTAAACCGCGGACTGTGCTCAAGAAGCCGCAACCCTTTCTGTTCAAAACTGGCGACGTGATCGTCTTTCCGACCGCGCACGGCAACTGCATCAACCCCTACTTCTCAGCCAAGGAGGCGATCCCCGGCGGCTGACGTCAGGACGGCTGGGGCGCAGCGGTAATCGTCGAATGTGGCCGCGCCTTCGAATTCTAGGTCTGGTATCGGCCGCTAAGAGCTCCGGTGGCGGTGCCAAACCGGACCTCGCTGCCCTAATCGCCCGTCCGGACTGGACCCTCCAGCGCCCAGGCATGCTGAGCCGCCGTACCCCTCCGGCGAAGGGCGCCTTCCGTCTGTCGGTTTGATGTGGCGTGATTGCGCAGTGGTGCAAACACCGGTGTTTGCACGGTGCAAGAGACAGAGCGATGGCAAGCGTCGAGGTATTGGTTGGTCCCGAGCGGCGCCGCCGGTGGAGCGTCGAGCAGAGGCAGGCGATTGTAGCGGCGGCATTCGGGCCCGGTGCGGTAGTGCGAGACGTGGCGCGTCAGGCCGACGTGACGCCAAGTTTGATCTACCGCTGGCGGCGGGGTCTTCCGGCCGCGAATGGCTTCGCTCAGGTGCTGGTGGCGCCGGCTGGTGATGGCGTTGCTGTACCGCCTGTGCCGACGATCGAGATCGAATTCACGGGCAACGCCCGCATGCGGATTCCGGCTTCGGTGTCGCCAGCTTTGGCGGCGGCTGTCGTCGCGGCGCTGGCGCGGCGATGATCCCGGTTCCGAGCGGGGTTCGGGTGTGGCTGGCGGTCGGTCGGACCGACATGCGCAAAGGCATGAACGGGCTGGCGCTGCAAGTGCAGCAGGGGTTGGGCCGCGACCCGCATGCGGGCGATCTGTACGTCTTCAGGGGCGCCAGAGGCGACCTGCTCAAGATCGTCTGGCACGACGGGATCGGCATGTCGCTTTACGCCAAGCGGCTGGAGCGTGGCCGGTTCATCTGGCCATCTCCGGCCGATGGAGTGGTCGCGATCACCGCGGCGCAGTTGGCTTACATGCTTGACGGGATCGATTGGCGCAACCCGGTTTTCACCTGGCGGCCGGAAGTCGCCGGCTGAGGCCTGCCGCTGGCTGCTCGGAGGCTGCGGCCTTTTGACTCACCCTATAGTTGAGAGAGGCGGGGCGCTTGATGATGTGGCAGAACCGGGCGCGTGTCGACCGCGATGTCAACTCCCCTGCCGCTCCCGACCAATCTCGCCACGGCGCACGCGCTGATCCTTCGGCAGCGCGAAGAACTGGCCGCGGCCGCGGCTCGCGCATCGGGTGCCGAGGCGCTGATCGCGCATATGAAGCTGGTGATCGCCAAGCTCCGGCGCGCACAGTACGGTCAGTCTTCCGAGCGCAGTCGCAAGGTGCTCGATCAGTTGGAGTTGCAGCTCGAGGAGCTGGAAGCCGAGACCAGCGAGAACGCCGTCGCCGCCGAGGACAAGGCGGCGGGCGTTGCCGTGAAGAGCTTCGCCCGCCAGCGGCCGGTGCGCGCCCCCTTACCGGCCCATCTGCCGCGCGAGCGGGTCGTTATTCCGGCTCCCTGCGCGTGCCCGGTCTGCGGCGGCCGGCTGGCCAAGCTCGGCGAGGACATCACCGAGACACTGGAAATCGTCCCGCGCCAATGGAAGGTGATCCAGACGGTGCGAGAGAAGTTCAGCTGCCGGTCCTGCGAGAAGATCACCCAGCCACCGGCGCCCTTCCATGCCATTGCCCGCGCCCGTGCCGGAGCGAGCCTACTGGCGATGATCCTGTATGCCAAATTCGGCCAGCACCAGCCGCTCAATCGGCAAAGTGACGTCTATGCCCGCGAAGGCATCGAGCTCGACGTGTCGACCCTGGCCGACTGGGTTGGAGCGTGCAGCGCCACGCTGGCACCGCTCGTCGAGCTGATCGGCCGTCATGTCCTGGCCGCCGACCGGATCCACGGTGACGATACGACCGTGCCGGTGCTGGCCAAAAACAAGACCGGGACCGGGCGGCTATGGACCTACGTGCGGGATGACCGACCGTGCGGCGGCAGCGATCCGCCGGCCGCCATGTTTTTTTATTCGCGCGACCGCGGCGGCGAACATCCGCGCCAGCATCTCTCGGGCTGGATCGGCACCCTGCAGGCCGACGCCTACGCCGGCTTCAATGATCTCTACGATGCCAAGCGGCGACCCGGCCCGATCACCGAAGCGGCGTGCTGGGCCCACGGCCGGCGCAAGTTCTTCGTGCTGGCCGATCTGAGGCAGGTGCCATTGGCGATCGAGGCGGTTCGTCGCATCGACGAGATCTTCGCCGTCGAGCGCGAGATCAACGGCGCCACGCCCGACCAGCGGCATGCCGTCCGACAGCAACGGATCAAGCTGCTGGTGACCGCACTGGAAGGCTGGATGCGGTCCGAGCGCGCCCGGCTGTCGCGCCACGCCGACACCGCCAAGGCCATCGACTACATGTTGAAGCGCTGGCCTGCCTTCACCCGGTTTCTCGATGACGGGCGGATCTGCCTGACCAACAACGCCGCCGAACGGGCGTTGCGCGGAATTGCCATCGGCCGCCGCGCGTGGTTATTCGCCGGCTCCGATCGGGGTGGCGAACGTGCCGCTGCGGTGTTCACTTTGATCGAGACCGCCAAGCTCAACAACGTCGATCCGCAGGCTTGGCTCGCCGATGTACTTTGCCGGATCAATGATCACCCGGCTGCCAGGTTGAACCAGCTCCTGCCCTGGCATTGGAAGACGTCTCAAGCCCGCGCCGCCGCTGCTTGATCCGACCCGCCCGCGGTGCCCGCCGGAGGCTTACGAGCCGCCTGCATCCCCAGCGCATGGAGATCGAACGCGTCGGTGCCTTGCCGATTGACGCGGTCAAGCACTTTGTTGCACGGATCAACAGCCGGGCGCAGTCAGCCCCTCGCGCCCACTGTTCATGTGAGGCGAACGTATTCCGGCCGGCCAAGCTCCAGCATGCGGTTGAGCGAGGCGACAGCAATGGCCACCTCGGTCGTCTGCCGCCCTTTGGTCCGTGAGTGCAGCGCGTCACCGATCACTCGCTTGTAGCGGCCGATATCGGCCTCCACCAGGGCACGCCAATTGTAGCCAGATGCCCGCGGCCAGCCCATGCGACCGCGCTCGGCGATCAGCTGTAGGTGCCGGTCGCGCTTGGTCGGCGCGCTGTCTGCCATTGCGCTTGCCACTGCGCCCGAACGGGGCGGCACAATGACCGCCGCATCCGGATGACGCTGACAGACCTCACGGTAGACATCGTCCCGATCATAGGCGCCGTCGCCGGTAAACGACGCAACCGGGCCCGCAATCTGCTCCAGCAAGGGACCGACCTGCCGTCATCGACATCCTTGCCGGTCAGCTCGGCGGCAATAATCTCTCCCGTGTCGGCGTCCACCCCGATATGGAGCTTTCGCCAGGACCGACGCACCTTTGCGGCGTGCTTCTCGACCAGCCACTCACCGGGACCGCAGAGCTTGAGCCCTGTGCTGTCCACCAGCAGGTGAACCGGTTCGCCGCCCGATCGTGGTCGCGACACAAGCAATGTCTCACTCCGTCGGCTGAGCGTCGAATGGTCGGGTGCTGCGAGATCAAGACCGAGCAGCTCCAGAAGGGATGCGATCAGCCCTTCGGTCTGGCGTAGCGCCAGGCGGAAAACCGCCCGCAGCGTCAGCGCCGTGGTGATCGCCAACGCCGAGTACCGCGGCTGACCACCACGCGTGCTGCGTTGCTCGGCCTTCCAACCCGCAATCGCTGCTTCCGTGAACCACACGGTCAGGCTCCCGCGTTGACGCAACGCGATGTCATAGGCCGCCCAATTCGCCACTTTGTGCCGCTGTTTCGGCATGTGATGACGGCGATCTTGGTTCGCTTTGAATGGCACGGTGGCGGTCCACGATCAGGAACGGGCCCCCTGATATACCGTCCAATCCTCGCCGCCTAACGACCGATCCGTGCAACAAGGTCGATCGATCCGTGCTACAAAGCGCCATGCTGGCAGAAACGCCTCCACAGTTTTTCCACTGGTGGGGTCGTCTGTTCCTGGTATGTTGGTGGTCTGATCTGTCAAGTTTTGGTCATCTGCATGGTCTGAAACCTAGGTAATACGAGTGGTTAGCCTTGGTCAGACCGCCCTTCACACGGGTGGGGTCACAGGTTCAATCCCTGTCGCGGGCACCATCGCACGGGAAGCGCGACAGGCGCGTAGCTCAGTGGCAGAGCGCTCCTATCACATGGGAGAGGTCGGGGGTTCGATTCCCCTTCGCGCCTACCACCGCCTCGGCGTACCCTTCCCCCGCAGGAAATAAGGAGGGGAAGATGCAGTCGACGCATATCGGCAATTTCGAGGTTCATCGGGTGGCCGAATTCGAGGGTCCGTTCTTCCCGCCGGCCGATTTCTTTCCCGATTTTGACCCCGAGATCGTGCAGGAGAACGCCGATTTGCTCGGGCCACAGCTGATCGAGCCGGGCAGCGGCAGGCTCGTCTTCAGCTTTCACACCTTCATCGTCAAAACCGGCAAGCACACGATCCTGATCAATTCCTGCCTCGGCAACGACAAGGAGCGCCCGACGCGGCCGCAATTCCACCGCATGCGCACGCCCTATCTCGCCGACCTCGCTCGGGTCGGGGTCAAGCCCGAAGATGTCGACTACGTCATGTGCACGCATTTGCACTGGGACCACGTCGGCTGGAACACGCGGCTCGACAATGACCGCTGGGTCCCGACCTTCCCCAATGCGCGCTACGTCATGGCCCGCCGCGAATTCACGCATTGGCAGGGGGTGCACCAGAATGGCGCGGACACGCCGCATCGCCGCGCTTTCGAGGACAGCGTGCTGCCGGTCGTGCACACCGGGCAGTCGGTATTGGTCGACGACGATTACGCCTTCGAGGACGGGCTGTGGTTCGAAAGCGCACCCGGCCACACGCCCGGAAACGTCGTGATCCATGCCCGTTCGGGCGACGCGACCGGCGTCTTCCTGGGCGACGTGATCCATCACCCGTTGCAGCTCCTGAAGCCGGAATGGTCGACGATCGCGTGCACCGATCGCGAATTGTCGCGCCAGACCCGCACCCGGCTGATCGAGGAGCATGCAGAGCGAGGGACCCGGCTGCTGCCCGCACATTTCCCGGCGCCGACTGTGGGCAAGATTGTCCGGCGGGGCAGCGCCTATTGGTACGCGTTCGAGTAGCCGGAGGAAGCAATGGCGAGAATGACGGGCGGCGGCGCTCTGGTCGAGATGCTGCGCCGGCACCAGGTGGACACGATCTTCGCGCTGCCGGGGGTGCAGAACGACGCGCTCTTCGTCGCCTTCTACGATGCCGGCGAGGCGCTGCGGGTGATCCACACGCGGCACGAGCAGGGGGCGGCCTATATGGCCTTTGGCTATGCCCGGGCGAGCGGCAAAGTCGGCGCTTATGCGGTGGTGCCGGGACCGGGTCTGCTGAACACCACGGCCGCTCTCGCCACCGCCTACGCGACGAACGCGCCGGTGCTGTGCATCAGCGGCCAGATCGCTTCCGATCTGATCGGCCGCGGTTTCGGCCTGTTGCACGAGATCCCCGACCAGCTCGGGATCTTGCAACGGCTGACCAAATGGTCCGCACGCATCGAGCACCCGACGCAAGCCGGCGAGCTCGTCAACCAAGCCTTCCGCCAACTGCGCGACGGCCGCCCGCGTCCGGTCGGGCTCGAAATCCCGCCCGATGTTCTGGCGCTCGCCACCGAAGTAGCCTTGCCGGCCGCAGACCTGTCGTCGGACGAGGCCGCAATCGATGCCGAGCAGATCGACCAGGCGGCGGCCCTCCTCGCCGACGCAAAGAAGCCGCTCCTTTTTGTCGGCAGCGGTGCTGTTGGCGCAGCCGAGGAAGTGCTGGCGATCGCCGAGATGCTCCAGGCGCCGGTCGTCAGCTTTTCGGGCGGTAAAGGGATCGTCAGCGACCGGCATTATCTCGCCCAGTCGGCGCTCGCGGGCCACGAATTGTGGCGCGACACCGATGTCGTGCTGGCGGTCGGCACTCGCCTCAACCAGCCGCAGATGCGCTGGGGCTTCGACCGTGATCTGAAGCTGATCCGCATCGACGTGGACCCGATCGAGATTACCCGCTTTCAACGGCCGGCCCTCGGCATCGTCGCCGACGCCAAGCCGGCCCTCGCCGCACTTCACCAGACGCTCGAACGGCGCAACATCAGCCGGCCGTCGCGCAAGGACGAACTCGAGGCGTTGAAGGCCCGCACCCTCGCCGCCATCGCCGACAAGCTCGGCCCGCAATGCGAGTACCTGAAAGCGATCCGCGCCGAACTGCCTGATGACGGCATCTATGTCGAGGACCTGACGCAGGTCGGCTATGTCGGGCGGCTGGCGTTCCCGGTCTACCAGCCGCGCAGCTATATCCACAGCGGCTATCAGGGCACCCTAGGCTTTGGCTTTGCGACCGCCCTCGGTGCCAAGGTCGGGCGGCCCGATGTGCCGGTCGTCTCGGTCTCGGGCGATGGCGGGTTCATGTACAACGTCCAGGAATTGTCTACGGCGGTCAGGCACGGCATCGACATCGTCGCGATCGTCTTTGCCGACGGCGCTTACGGCAACGTCCGGCGGATGCAGAAGGAGGATTACGGCAACCGGCTGATCGGCGTCGATTTGTTGAACCCGCAATTCCCCAAGATGGCTGAGAGCTTCGGCGCCGCCGGGGTGCGCACGACAACCCCCGAGGGTCTCGGCCGCGAATTGGCCGCCGCCCTGAAGCGGCGCGGGACGACCCTGATCGAGGTCGCGGTCGGCGAAATGCCCGATCCGTGGAAGGTCATCATCCCGCCGCGCGTCCGCGGCGGACGGTAGCCGCACCCGATGTTCGACAAGGCAAAGCTCGAAGCCCTGCGCGCCAAGTATACCGGCGCCAAGGAGACCGAGGTTGCGCCGGCCGAGTTCAAAAAGGCTTTGTCCCAGATTTTCGGCGAGGAATACCGGCGGGCGATGCCCTATGCCGGCGTCTCGAGCTTGCTGGATCTGCCGTGGCGGCCCGAAGCGCCGGATCTCGCCGATTTCGGCGGGATCGAGGTGCCGCTCATCGGCGTGCCTATGGATCTCGGCGTCACCAACCGCGCCGGCGCCCGGCTCGGGCCGCGCGCGGTGCGCGCGGTCGAGCGCATCGGCCCCTATAACCACGCGCTCAAAGTGGTGCCGCGCGGCGAATGCCGGGCCGCCGATATCGGCGATGTGCCGTTGCGCTCGCGCTTCAGCCTCGACGCCTCGATCGAGGACATCGCAGCGTTCTACACTCGCATCCACAAGGCCGGCATGCGGCCGCTCTCGGTAGGAGGCGACCACTCTGTTACCTTTCCGATCCTGCAGGGGTTGGGGCAGGACCGCCCGGTCGGGCTCGTGCATATCGATGCCCATTGCGACACGATGGGCGAGATCGACGGCTCCAAATTCCACCATGGCGGCCCGTTCCGCCAAGCGGTGCTCGCCGGCGTCCTCGACCCCGAGCGCACAATCCAGATCGGTATCCGCGGCCCGGCCGAGGCGCTCTGGGGGTTCTCCTACGAATCCGGGATGACGGTGTTGCACATCGATGATGTCGACCGGCTCGGCATCCCCGCTGTCATCGAGAAGGCGCGCGCCGTCGTCGGCGACGGACCGACCTACATCTCCTTCGATGTCGACGGGCTCGACCCGGCCTTCGCGCCGGGCACCGGCACGCCGGAGGCCGGCGGGCTGACGCCGCGCGAGGCGCAGGCGATCCTGCGCGGCCTCGCCGGCATCGACCTCGTCGGCGGTGACGTCGTCGAGGTCGCCCCGCAATACGACCCGACCACCAACACCGCGATGGTCGGCGCGCAGATATTGTTCGAGCTCCTCTCGCTGATGGTCATCGGCCCGCATTTCAAGCAGCGCTAAACAACCCCGCCGACCCATCGATACTCGGTGTATCAACCTACTCCCCGTTGCCGGGCTTGGCCCGGCGGCCCACGTCTTTGCCAAGCACTCCGTCGCAAGAAGGCGTGGGTGGCCGGGCCAAGCCCGGCCACGGGGTTGGCGATGTCACAATCATGAATTGAATCGATTATTGCCGAGTCCGCCATCTGCCGCGAATCTGCAGCAAAATCTCGCCTTGTGGTTGAAGCCGCATTCGGCCTCGACGAGCCGCAAGCGCCGCTCCAAATCACTGGTCTCGATCGCCCGGACAAAGGCGTCGACCGCCAGTCGCGCGGCCGGCCGGCGGGATTGCCCGACCGTCCCCTGGCGAACCGCCCGCGCCGGTCCCGCCCTGTTCCTCCTGTTTTATCAGGTCGAGATCAGGCACCGCCAACTCCGCCGCGATCGTAGCCGCCTCCCCAGCGTAATCACCCGCCGGCAAATGCCGAGGTAACCGCCTTCATCGCGGCTGCGATACCGTGGACCTTCAGCCCACGGGCTTTGTCCCGTGGGAGCACTCTCGATCGGCGGCAGGGCGAACTTCACGATGCGGTCGCGGCGGGGCGGCAGGACGCGTTCGAGGCAGAGCCCCAATGCCGTGGGATCGCCCACCAAGGCCAACTCGACGGCCTTGCGGGTCAAGGTCTCGGCCTCGCCCGCGAGCAGCGCGGCGGCGGCGATCCGTGGTTTTGTCGCGGCAGCCCACCCGCCGCCCGAGCGGGTTGCCCGACCGGCCTTTTTCAAACGGCCGCCCGCGCTCCGCCCCGGCGGTTTTGGCGTAAGCGCCTCAGTCATCGCCATCTCCTCGATCCAACGGACGGGCAAGCCCCACACCCGCTCGGGACAATGTAATGTGGATATAGCAATTTCTCAATCGTATTATCCGCTACAGGCCGATGCATGTGCATTCGGTCGCGCCCGGGTTTCCCTGTCCACCCGGTCAGGCGAAGAGGCTGCCCAAATTCGACCTCCACACCGGACCCCTATCCGTTCGCGCGTGATCGTCTTAAGCCAGTGGTGCGAACGAGACAGATGAGCCCTACCTTCTCTTCCTCGTCGCCCCCGCGAAAGCGGGGGCCCAGGGCCTCAGGTGCAGCGTCGGTCGCCCCTGGGTGCCCGCTTTCGCGGGCATGACGGAGAAAAGCGCGGGTGGCAAGCGTTAGGTTTTCACCACTTGGTGGATTTTTATTCGGACCCGGGCTTCTGCGCGGAGGAAGGACTGGGCGCGTATCCTTAACCAAAGGTAGGATCTCCCGCCGGCGCTGGTCGTCCGCGCTGACGAGGAGATCGAAATGAAGCGCCGGGATTTCATGACGCCGCTCGGCGGTGCCGCGGCGTGGGCGCTGGCCGCGCGTGCCCAGCAGAAGGCCATGTCGGTGATCGGCGACCTCAGCGGTACTTGGGCCTTGGGCCCGCCGGTCTGACCCGTAAATGGCCACGTTCCACCAGGGGCTGAGTGAAGCCGACTACGTCGAGGGACAAAACCTGGCGATCGAATACCGCTGGGCGCAGGGTCACTTAGATCGGCCACCTGGATTGGCCGCCGATCTCGTGATCGCGGCCATCAGCCGAGTTTCGGCACGGGCGGCGAAAAGCGCAACCTCGACCATCCCGATCGTCTTCATAAAGCCGGCTGATCTGCCCGTGCAGCAGCCGACGACATTCGAGCTCGTCGTCAATCTCAAGACCGCCGAGGCGCTCGGCCTCACAGTGCCACCATCGATCCTCGCCCGCGCCACCGAGGTGATCGAGTAACGGAGGGGGAGGGAGATGAATCGTCGCGATTTCATCATGCTGCTCGGCGGTGCTGCGGCGTGGCCTCCGGCGGTGCGGGCGCAGCAGAAGGCGATGCCGGTGATCGGCTACCTCAACCCCGGCAGCGCGACGTCTGCTCTTAACGAGCCGGTATTGGCGGCGTTCCGCCATGGACTGAGCGAGACCGGATATGTCGAGGGTCAAAACCTGTTGATTGAATACCGCTGGGCGGAGAACAACTATGATAGGCTGCCGGCATTGGCCGCCGATCTGGTGGGCCGCCAGGTCGATTTGATCGCGGCCGTCGCCGCGGCTCCGTCAGTGGCAGCGAAAAATGCAACCTCGACGATCCCGATCGTCTTCATGGGCGTCGGCGATCCGGTCGCGTTGGGCCTCGTCGCCAGTCTCGCCCGGCCGGGCGGCAACGTCACGGGCTTCAGCAACATTGTCAGCCAGCTGACGCCCAAGCGGCTCGAGCTGCTGTCGGAGCTGGTTCCGCAAGCCAAGATTATCGCCCTGCTGGTGAACCCGAACAATCCGCCTACAAGTACGATCGCAGATTTGGAGGAAGCGGCGCGCACGAAGGGATTGCAGCTCGCTATCCTGAAGGCCGGCACCGAAAGCGAGATCGATGCCGCCTTCGCAACCCTCGTCGAACTGCATGCCGGCGGGCTGGTCGTCGCCGGAAATCCTTTCTTTAGTAGCCGGCGCGACCGGCTGGCGGCCCTGGCATCGCGTTATGCCGTTCCGGCGATCTACTGGTTGCGCGGGTTCGCCGCGGCCGGCGGCCTGATCAGTTATGGAATTGACATTTTCGCTCTCTGGCGCCAGGGCGGGATTTACGCCGGCAGGATCCTCAAGGGTGCAAAGCCGGCCGATCTGCCAGTACAGCAGTCGACCATATTCGAGCTGGTCGTCAATCTCAAGACCGCGAAGGAGCTCGGCCTAACCGTGCCGCCATCGATCCTCGCCCGCGCCACGGAGGTCATCGAATGATGCGGTGGCAGAAATGAAGCGCCGCGACTTCATCACGCTGCTCGGCGGTGCAGCGGCGCGGCCGCTGGCCGCGCGTGCGCAGCAGAAGGCGATGCCGGTGGTCGGTTTCCTCAGCGGCACCTCGCCCACCTCGTTGGCACCGTATGTAGCCGCGTTCCACCAGGGGCTGAGTGAAGCCGGCTACGTCGAAGGACAAAATCTGACGGTCGAATACCGCTGGGCGGAGGGGCACTATGATCGGCTGCCGGCATTGGCCGCCGACCTCGTCGACCGCAAGGTTGACGTGATCGTGACCATTGGCGGGGTTACGGCACGGCCGGCGAAAAGCGCAACCTCGACGATCCCGATCGTCTTTATGGGTGTCGGCGATCCGGTCGGAGCCGGTCTGGTCGCTAGTCTCGCCCGGCCGGGCGGCAACCTCACGGGCTTCAGCAACATCCTCGTCGAGCTGATGCCCAAGCGCCTCGAGCTGCTGTGCGAGCTGGTACCCCAGGCCAGCGTGATCGCCCTACTCGTGAATCCGAACGGTCCAGGGTTCGAGGCCCAGATTAGAGTCGTGCAGGAAGCGGCGCGCGCGAAGGGGGTGCAGCTCGCTATCCTGAAGGCCAGCACTGAAGGCGAGATCGACGCCGCTTTCGCCTCCCTCGTCGAACTGCATGCCGGCGCGCTCCTCGTCGGCGGCGATGTGTTCTTTGCCAGCCGGCGCGAGCAGCTTGTCGCGCTGGCATCACGCCATGCCGTTCCAGCGAGCTATATGTGGCCCGATTTCGCGGCGGCCGGTGGCCTGACCAGCTATGGAGTTAACAACATCGCTGTCTTTCGCGAGGTCGGCAGGCACGCGGGGAGAATCCTGAAAGGTGCCAAGCCGGCTGATCTGCCGGTCCAGCAGCCGACAATCTTCGAGTTGGTCATCAATCTCAAGACCGCCAACGCCCTCGGCCTCACCGTCCCGCCATCGATCCTTTCCCGCGCCACCGAGGTGATCGAATGAAGCGCCTCACCTCCGCGTTCGCATTGAGTTCGCCGTCGCGGTTCTGCGGCGCCCGCACCCCTGTCCTCTGACCATGTGATAGACTATGACTGGATCAGACGGAGCCCCAGCGATGGCAAGGAGTGCGGTCGTCACCGTTCGCCTGAAGCCCGAGGTGAGGGAGAAGCTCGATGCTCTCGCGCGCGACACCAATCGCAGCACCTCGCATCTGGCGAGCGAGGCGATCGAGACATACCTCAATCTCAACGCTTGGCAAGTCGCCCATATTAAGGCGGCACTGGCTGAAGACGAAGCCGGCGGTCCCGCTGTATCGCACGAAGACGTCGTGCAGTGGATGCAATCCTGGGGCACCGACCGCGAGCTGCCGCGGCCGCAGTCGAAGAAATCTTGACCGTGTATGGAGATCGTTTGGCGTGCATCGGCGATCAACGATCTCGAAGCGGTTCGCGAATTCATCGGACAAGACAATCCGCACGCGGCGGCGCGCGTGCTAACGGCGATCCGCGATGCCGTTAACCGACTCGGCTGGCATCCCAGCCTCGGCCGAGCCGGTCAGGTGGAAGGCACCAGAGAACTGATCATCTCGAACGCGCCTTACATCGTCGCGTACCGCGTCGTGGAAGACCAAGTCCGCATCCTGGCCGTCATCCATGCATCGCGGCAATGGCCGAGGCGGTTTTGACGCGATGCTCAAATCAGGAGATGGCGATCCAGGGCGGCTCCGGCTTTAGAGCGCTCGGCCTTACCGTGCCGCCCGCGATCCTGGCCCGCCCCGCGAGGAGATCGAAATGAAGCGCCGCGATTTCATCACGTTGCTCGGCGGTGCAGCGGCGTCGCCGCTGGCCGCCCGTGCGCAGCAGAAGGCGAAGCCGGTGGTCGGCTACCTCCACTATGCGTCGCCCGGCCCTAATGCTCCGAATGTGGCCGCGTTCCGCCAGGGATTGAGAGAAAGCGGCTACATCGAGGGACAAAACGCGTCGATCGAGTACCGCTGGGCCGAGGACAACTATGATCGGCTGCCCGCATTGGCGGCCGATCTCGTCAGCCGCGGGATCGACGTGATCGTGGCGGCCGGCCCCTCTTCGGCACGAGCGGCGAAGAGTGCAACCTCGACGATCCCGATCGTCTTCGTGACCGCCGACCCGGTCGGGGAGGGTCTGGTCGCCAGTCTCGCCCGGCCGGGCGGCAATCTCACGGGCGTGAGCGCCCTCACCGTCGAGCTGGTGCCGAAGCGGCTCGAGCTATTGTCCGAACTGGTTCCCCACGCCAGGGTGATCGCCCTGCTCGTGAACCCAAACAATCCGACTGCCGAGCGCGTCATCCGAGATGTGCAGGAAGCGGTGCGCACCAAGGGGGTGCAACTCCCTATCCTGAAGGCCGGCGCCGAAAGCGAGATCGATGCCCCCTTCGCTTCCCTCGTCCAACTGCAAGCCGGCGGGGTTGTCGTCGGCGGCGATCCGCTCTTCTTCGCCCGGCGCGACCAGCTCGTCGCGCTGGCATCACGTCATGCCGTTCCGGCGATCTATGAGTTAGGTGAATTCGCCACGGCCGGCGGCCTGATCAGCTATGGATCGAGCCTCGCCGCCGCCTACCGCCAGACCGGCATTTACGCCGGAAAGATCCTCAAGGGCGCCAAGCCGGCCGATCTGCCGGTCGAGCAGCCGACCACATTCGAGCTGGTCGTCAATCTCAACACCGCCAAGGCGCTCGGCCTGACGGTGCCGCCATCGATCCTCGCCCGCGCCACCGAGGTCATCGAGTAACCAGGGGTACACTAAAACGTATTTCCAGGATGACGCTTATCCGGCAGAGGAAGGGTTCCGAGCACCCTATGATCGGCTGCCCGCACTGGCCGCCGACCGGGTCAGCCGCAAGGTCAATGTGATCGCGACCAGCGGCGGCATCACTTCGGCCCGTTTGCTGAGTTTCGTGCTGCGCCGTTACGCGCGCCCCGAGCCGATCAAAACCAGCCCCGCCACTTGAACCACAGAATGGGCAACACCGCGCTTACAACGATCATCGCCAGGCCATAGGGATAGCCCCAGCTCCAATCCAGCTCCGGCATCGCCTTGAAATTCATACCGTAGATGCTGGCGACCAGGGTCGGCGGCACACCGACCACGGAGACTATGGTCAGCACCTTGATGATGTTGTTCTGCTCGACATTGATCAGCCCCAGGGTCGCGTCGAGCAACAGCTGGACCTTGTTGACGAGATGGGTATCGTAATCGCTGAGCGACATCACATCCTGGTGGAGGATGTCGAGACGGCGCTTAACCTCGGGCGACAGCCACTCCGTGGCCGCACTGGCGACATAGGGGGCGATCCGGCCGATCCCGAGTAGGCTGTCGCGAATCTTCGAGACGAGATCGCCACTGCCGCCGACGCGGCGCAGGATCACCCGAAGGTCGGCGCTTTCGCGGGCCGGCGGACGCTGTCTTACCGACTGTGTGGCGGGGGCACGAAACAACCGGTGCGACAGCGTGTCCAACTCGTCGGCGATGCGTTCGAGAACATCGGCGAGGCGGTCGGCGATAGCATCCATCAATTCGACAAACACGGCACCGCTGCTCAACGGTTCGGCGTCGGCGGCGAGTTCACGGTCGATGAAGCCGGTGAACGCAGTCAGCTCCTCGAACCTCACGGTGATGAGCCGCTCACGGGTCAGCACGAAGCCGACCGGGGTCGACAGCGGCAGGTCGGATTGCGCTCGGTAGATCAGCGGCGCGCTCAGATAGAGCGCCCCGTTGCGCGACCGCAGCCGGCTCGAGCTCTCGATTTCGCTGAGCTCGTCCTTGCTCGGAACATGGAGCCCGGTGGCGCGCTCGACAAACGAGCTTTCGGCGGAATCAGGCTTTACCAGGTCGATCCACACGACCTCAGGCGGCAGGCCCGCGGCGTCGAGATCGGCCGGATGCCGCCCGCGGGCGGCTCGGCTGTCGTAGACGGTCAGCATGGGGCGAGCTTACCGCGCCAGTGATTTCCTTTCCTGCCGATTGTTGCTGCTAAGACGTGCGCAGCCCGCCCTGCGTGGCCATGAAATCGACAATCCTCTCGATCCCGTCGCCGGTCTTCAGGTTGGTGAAGATAACGGGGCCCTCGCCGCGCATCCGCTGTGCGTCGCGGCCCATCACTTCGAGACTGGCGCCGACCAGCGGCGCCAGATCGGTCTTGTTGATGACGAGGAGGTCGGAGCGGGTGATCCCGGGCCCGCCCTTGCGCGGGATCTTGTCGCCGGCGGCGACGTCGATCACGTAGATCGTCAGATCGGCCAGCTCCGGCGAGAAGGTCGCCGCGAGGTTGTCGCCGCCCGATTCGATCAGGATCAGGTCGAGGAGCGGAAAGATCCGGTTCATCTCGGCCACGGCAGCGAGGTTGATCGAGGCATCCTCGCGGATCGCGGTATGCGGGCACCCGCCGGTCTCGACGCCGCGGATCCGCTCGGGCGGCAACGCGCCGCTCCGGGTCAGAAATTCGGCATCCTCGCGGGTGTAGATATCATTGGTGATCGCGGCGATTTCCCAACGTTCGCGCATCCGCTTGCATAGCCAATCCATCAATGCGGTCTTACCGGACCCGACCGGGCCGCCGATCCCGACTCGCAACGGATCGCTCTTGGTCTTTTCGGTCATGAGCGGAACAGTCTCGAATATTGAGTTTCGTGCGCCATCGAAGCGAGCTCGACCGCAAAAGCGGCGCCGCCGAACGCCGACGCGTCTCGCGTCAGCGCCGCCGCTACGGCTGCTTCGACCACCGGCTCGAGCGCGGCGAGGATGCGCTGGCCGTCAGTTTGGCCGACGATGCCAAGGCGCAAACCGGCAGAAACCAGATTGGCTGCCATCGCCTGCAGGTACGCCGTCAGCGCATCGGTCAGGGGGATGGCCGCTCCCGCCGTTGCGGCCCCGACAGCTGCAGGATAGCAGATCGCGTCGTTGCCCGGCGGCAGGCTCGCAGCCCAGCGGTCGACAAACGGATCGGGCCACGCCGCGCGGCAGGCCGCAAGGAAAGCCTCCCCTTGCATCGTGGTCTCCAACCGGGTCTCGGCTGTGGCACGGAACGCGACGCCGCGCCGGCTGGCGAGATCGAGCGCTGCGATATCGCGGGCCGCCGCGGCACGATACGCCTCCCGTAAAATATCGGCATCGATGCGGCCGCTGCCCAGCGCCACGAGGGTGCCGGCCCAGTGCTGCAGCGACCCACGATCGTGCACTGCGGAGCTCTCCGCCGCCGCTTCCAGACCATGAGAAAAGCTGAAAGCGCCGACCGGGAAGCCGGGCGAAAGCCAAACCAGCAGCCGGTAAAGCGCGGCAGCCCCCGCCCTGCCCTCGCGCGGGGGAGGGTCTGGGCGAGGGCTTTCGCTACCGGCCCCCGTCATGTTCATGGTCATGATGCGCCGACCCGGCATAGGCGCCGATTTCCGGGTCGAAGGGGGCCTCGAGCGGGGTGATCCGGCCGCCGAGCCCCGAGACCATCTCGGCAATGACATGATCCTGACGAATGCGCAGGCGGTCGCCGGCGACTTGCAATGGCAGATGGCGGTTGCCGAGGTGCCAGGCGATCCGCAACAGGCTCGCACGATCGGCGGCCTCGATCTCGATGATCGCCTCGGGCGCCGCGCACACCCTGACATACCCTGCGCTGTCGAGTTCGAGCCCATCGCCGTCCGCGAGATGCTGGGCGCGCGGCAGATCAAGCAGAAAGGCGGTTCCCGAATCGCCGACCAAGCGGATGCGGCGGCGGTGGCGGTCGAGATAGGCCAGCGTTACCGCATCGACCATTTCGTCTTCCGGCCAATGGCCGCGGGGATGGACCGCAATCGCCCGCTCCACCTTCCGGCTCAATACAGAAAATAGCGCTGAGCCAGGGGCAGCACGGTGGCCGGCTCACAGGTCAAATGGACGCCGTCGGCGCGAACTTCGTAGGTCTCCGGGTCGACCGCGATCTGCGGGGTGGCAGCATTATGTATCATTCGGCTCTTGTCGATGACACGCATGCCGCGCGCGGGCAGCACCATGCGCTGCAAACCGAGCCTCTCCGGCACCGAGCGCTCGATTGCGACCGTGGGCAGAAACGTCACCGCAGAGACCGTAAGCGCACGCCCGAAGGCGCCGAACATCGGCCGATAATGCACCGGCTGCGGCGTCGGGATCGAGGCGTTGGGGTCGCCCATCAACGCCGCGGCGATCGTGCCGGCCTTCAGCACGAGATCGGGCTTGACCCCGAAGAAGGCCGGCGACCACAGCACGAGGTCGGCGAGCTTGCCGACCTCGACCGAGCCGATGTGTTCAGCGAGACCATGGGTCAATGCCGGGTTGATCGTGTATTTCGCGACGTAGCGCTTGACCCGAAAATTATCGGAGCCGTCACCGTCCTCGGGCAGCCGGCCGCGCTGCCGCTTCATCTTGTCTGCGGTCTGCCAGGTGCGGATGATCACTTCCCCGACCCGGCCCATCGCCTGGCTGTCCGACGACATCATGCTGAAGGCGCCGAGGTCGTGCAGGATGTCCTCGGCGGCGATCGTCTCCCGCCAAATCCGGCTCTCGGCAAAGGCCACGTCCTCGGGGATGCGCGGGTCGAGGTGGTGGCACAGCATCAGCATGTCGAGGTGCTCGTCGACGGTGTTGACCGTGAACGGCCGGGTCGGATTGGTCGATGAGGGCAATACGTTGGGCAGCCCGCACAATTTGATGATGTCGGGGGCGTGGCCGCCGCCCGCCCCTTCGGTGTGAAAGGCGTGGATGTTGCGGCCCTTGAAGGCGGCGATCGTGTCCTCGACAAAGCCGGATTCGTTGAGCGTATCAGTATGGATCGCCACGGCGATGTCGAATTGCTCGGCGACGCCGAGGCAGGTGTCGATCGCAGCGGGGGTTGTGCCCCAATCCTCGTGCAGTTTCAGTCCGCAGGCGCCGCCCTCGACCATCTCGACGAGCGCCCGCGGGTCCGAAGCGTTGCCCTTGCCGAAAAAGCCGAGATTGACTGGCAGCCCCTCCGCCGCCTGCAGCATCCGGCCGAGATGCCACGGCCCCGGTGTGCAGGTCGTCGCGTTGGTGCCGGCAGCCGGCCCGGTGCCGCCGCCGAGCATTGTCGTAATGCCGCTGTAGAGCGCCTCCTCGACGAGCTGCGGACAGATGAAGTGGATGTGCGAATCGACGCCGCCCGCCGTGACGATGCGGCCTTCGCCGGCGATCGCCTCGGTCCCCGGCCCGATGACTATGTCGACCTCGGATTGGATGTCGGGGTTGCCGGCTTTGCCGATGCCGCTGATCCGACCCTCGCGGATCCCGATATCGGCCTTGACGATGCCCCAATGGTCGAGGATCACGGCATTGGTGATGACGGTGTCGACCGCACCTTCGGTGCGAGTTGCCTGGCTCTGCCCCATGCCGTCACGGATGACCTTGCCGCCGCCGAACTTGACCTCCTCGCCGTACATCGTGCGGTCACTCTCGATCTCGACAATGAGCTCGGTATCGGCCAGCCGCAGGCGGTCCCCGGTCGTCGGGCCGAACATCGCGGCATAGGCGCCGCGCGGCATCTTCATCGGCATCGGGCGATCACAGCTTGCCGTTGACCTTTGCGTTGAAGCCGACGACGCGCCGCTCGCCGGCATAAGGGATGAGCCTCACCTCGCGCGTCTGTCCCGGCTCGAAGCGCGTCGCCGTCCCGGCCGGAATGTCGAGCCGGCAGCCCCGCGCCGGTTCGCGATCGAAGGCGAGGGCGCCATTGGTCTCGTAGAAATGATAATGCGAGCCGACCTGGATCGGGCGGTCGCCGGTATTGGCGACGTTCAGGGTCACCGTCGGGCGCCCGGCGTTGATCTCGATCTCGCCCGCAGCGGTGAACAGCTCTCCCGGGATCATGCCGCTTCCCTCGGCGAATTCTCCCTGATCTCAGGGATAATCTCCGTTCGAGCCTTCAGAAAAGACCCTGAGCACGTCAAAAACCGCTTGTTAGTCAATCGCTTGGACACCAGGCCGGGAGGCCGGACAGCGGGGAATTCCGCAAGGTCGGCAGCGGATTGGCAGCGGAATTCGGCAGACGGTCCGGAGCCCGCTCGTCGCGCATCGTACAACAACCGAATAATGTACAACAACCGAATAATTGCGTATAACGCATTTCTCTTCTTATGTTGCCGATAGTGCCACACCGTTTCGAATTTATCAACCTCATCGGATCGGCTCGTGGACGGTAACGAGTTTTGTCCCGTCCGGAAAGGTCGCCTCGACCTGGATCTCGCCGATCATCTCCGGGACCCCCTCCATGACCTGATCGCGCCCGACCACGGTGGCGCCGTCGCGCATCAGCTCGGCGACCGTCCTGCCATCGCGGGCGCCCTCGAGCACGTAATCGGTGATCAATGCCACCGCCTCGGGATAGTTGAGCTTGACCCCGCGCTTGAGACGCCGCTCGGCAACCATCGCCGCAACCGAGATCAAGAGCTTGTCCTTTTCGCGGGGGGTCAGGTTCATCGAGCTCGCGTGCGCCCTGTTTTCACGGAATCATCGGCATAAAACGTGCCAAAGCACCCGAGTGTCGTCATCCAGGCGGCGATCCGAGCTGGTTCTTATCCGGTCCATAGCGCAGCACTTGAACTTCTTCGAGTGAGACCGTGCCGCCTTTCAGCATGGCGGTGAGCACCGGCAGAAAAGCAGTAATCTTTTCCTCGCTGTCGATGATCTCGATGACGATCGGCAGATCTTCGGAGAGGCGCAGAATATTGGCGGTGTGCAAACGGCTCGAATAGCCAAACCCCATCGGACTACGAAGCACCGTCGCTCCCGCGAGCCCTTGCTCGCGCGCTTTCAGCACAATCGCCTCGTAGAGCGGATGATGGCCCGAACGGTCGCGCTCTCCGATAAAAATCCGCAACAGCTGCGCCTTTTCCCGCGCGTTCAGCATTTGCTCGATCCCTCCGGGCGGCGGCTCAACGATTGATCAGCAACCCGGCGATATGCCCGAGCCACACGCCGATCAAGCAGAAAACAGCGGAGGCCACCAAATAACTTCCTGCCGCCAGCCACTCCCCGTTCCGCATAAGGTTCAAGGACTCCAAACTGAATGAAGAGAAGGTCGTGTAGCCGCCGCATACGCCGACCATGACGAAGAGACGCGCATTGACCGGGACAAGGAAGATACCGTCCGGCCCGGTCAGCATGTTGAAGATGCCGATGACGAAACACCCGGTGACGTTGACGACCAGTGTTCCCCAAGGGAAGGTCGCGCCGATCCAGTCGGCTATAACTCCGGAGAGACCATAGCGCGCCACCCCTCCGATCGCAGCGCCGAGCGCGATCCACAGATAGGAAAGCCCCACGGCAGGCTAGTGGCCGACCATCCATGGCCGGCTGGATGGGCTCGGATGTACGTCGCCGAATTGCTGCTTTATCCGAGGGCTGACATCGTGATGATGGCCGTCATGTCCACGGCCAGGCAAATTCTCGCGCCGCACGACCTTCGGCTCATGGGCGCTGCGTTCGTTGCGCTCGTGCGCGATCCGATTGTTCGACGACAGAGCGCTCAGCATTGGCGCCGAGGCAAGGCGGGCCGCCGGCAGCGAACAAGTCGGGCAAGGTACTTTCCCGTCCCACTCGTCCATGCTGCGCCACTCGCGGAACGGCCCGCAACTTCCGCACCCATAGTCATAGAGCGGCATTTATGGTCCTCTCAGTCTCGCCGGCGCGACCGATCAGTGAGGCACCGGTCCGCCCGGCATGGCGCCGACCAGCAACAGGTAGCCGGGCACCCAACCGGTATAGATGCCTTCGAGCGTGCACAATGTTCCGGTAAACTTTGTCAGTTCTTTCCTGCCTGCCGCAAGCAGCAAGTAGAACAGGAACCACAAAACGCCCCACGATAACCAGGAAAACGCCAGCCAATAATCCCACAGCGTATGCGACGCGGCGAAGCTCTGCACGGCTATTGGGGCGCAGGTAATGGCGACAAACAAGCAGAACCACCCGAGCCCACGTCCATCCGCGCCATTCCAGCGGTTCCAAGCGACCCAGTAATACGTGAACGTGAACAGCAACAGAAACGCGGCTCCCTTGATGCTCTCGGCGTTCGCGCCTGGACCGAAAGCGAGATAAACCGCGACAGCTAATGTCAACGTTCCGACAAAAACGTCGATAACGGCGATTTCCCGATCGCCAACCTTGTCGAGCACCCACAAGCCGTTGAGAAAAAGCACGGCGCCAACCCAGAAGAGCGATAGCCCCAGCAGCATTATCCCCTCCACTAAGCCGATCATCCTGCCAGGCAATTTCAACACGCACCCGTCCGGCAGGCGCTACTCGAAGCGACAAAGCAAAGAAATCGCGGGCGAGGCGGCAAACCTGTCGCCAGCCTCCCCCGTGTCAGCCAGCTAGCTTGTGGCTGCGACGTCGCTCGCCGGGACCATCCGGGTTGGCCCTGACGCATTCGGCCGGATGTCGAAGTTGAAAATCTCGGTCGGGATGGCGAGGGTGCAGCACGCGTTCGGGATGTCGACGATGCCGCTGATCCGGCCTTCCACGGGCGCGGTGCCGAGGATCATGTACGCCTGTTCACCGGTATAGCCGAACTTCTTCAGGTACTCGATCGCGTTCAAGCAGGCGCGCCGATAGGCAACATGGGCGTCGAGGTAAAGCTGCTTGCCGCTGGTCTCGTCGACGGAAATCCCTTCGAAGACGAGATATTCGGAGAAACGCGGCTCGATCGGGCTCGGTTTGAAGATCGGATTGATGATGCTATATTTCTCGATGCCGCCTTTGATGATATCGACGCCGATATCGATCCAGCCGGCCATCTCGATGGCGCCGCAGAAGGTGATCTCGCCGTCGCCCTGCGACCAATGGATGTCGCCCATCGACAGGCCGCCGCCTTTGACATAGACCGGGAAATAAATCTTCGATCCGCGGGACAGATTCTTGATGTCGCAATTGCCGCCATGCTCGCGGGGCGGCACCGTGCGCCATGCCTCTTGCGCGGCGGCTTGTGCGGTGCGGCCCGTCATCTGTCCCATCAGTGCGGTCGGCGCGTAAGGCGGCGCCAATAATGGCGGCACACGATTGGGGTCGGTGGCGAGAAGCTCGGCTTCCCGCTTGTTCGCCTTTTCGAGCAATGCGCGATCGGGCAGGCAGCCGATCAAGCCCGGATGGACGATACCGGCCCACCGCGCTCCAGGGATATGGCGCGAACTCGTATAGATGCCGTGGAAATCTCAGACCGCCTTGCGGGCCCGCGGATAATGGTCGACCAGAAAGCCGCCGCCATTCTCCTTGGCAAAGATTCCAGTGAACCCCCAGGCCGAATCCGGCAGATAGCCGATGTCGAGGAGGTCCACGACCATCAAATCGCCGGGCTCCGCACCCTCGACGCCGAACGGCCCGCTCAGATAATGCACCTTGGTAAGGTCGACATCGCGTACGTCATTGGCGCTGTCGTCCGGAGCGATCTGCCCGCCCGTCCAGTCGAAGCATTCGACCCGAAATTCTGCCCCAGGCCGGTAAGTCTCGATCATCGGGATGTCAGGATGCCAGCGGTTATGAGTTTTGACCACTGCTTCTTCTGGAGTTTTCTTCAGATCTGCTTGAAAGGCAACTTTGGGCATAGAAGTATCCTCTCTGCGGGTTCACGGGGTTTGTAGTTTCAGCGATGGAAAACCTTTTGATAGTTACTGTATTTAACTCTCATCCGGATATCCCGGGTGTTAGGCGCGTCTCAACTGACGGGAGCTAGTATGGGCCGTGTTAAGGGATAATTCACATCACAAAGGGTAATGTGGGTCGAAAGTATTGCTGCATCAAACATGCCATAACCGCGGTAGGTGCGGCGGCAAACCTATGGCTTCGCGGCGGAAATGGCAGGCAAGTTCCGCGTAGGCGCGGCGCAGCAAGGCGGCATCTGTCGCGAGCCAGCGGGCGATGACAAGACCGGCGACCACCGTCAAGCCCGCGCGCAGTCCATCCTTGACGCTCGCCGACTGTACGTTTCGGGCATTATCGAGGAAGCTGCCCGGATCTTGGGCGCCTGGTGCTAAAATCATAGTCGCGAATGCGGCGGCTCCATCGAAACAACCCGGGTTATCGATGATCTCGGCGACATCGCCGTCAAGGTGCAGAGCGTCCCCCCATATCAGCTCGCCGGGGCGAAGCACTTTCCACACTTCGCGAAGAAACCCGTTGATGAACCGCTCGCCACGGGCGCGGCGGCCGAAGATCACGATATCGCCGCCAAGAAAGCCCGCACCCGGCATCAGCTTGATGACCGTCTCGCGCAGCAGGCGGGCGCCGTTGAACAGGATCGTCTCGGGCGGGAGGAATTCTAAGACACCCGTTTCACCGACAGCCAGAGCCTGCCGGATCACCGTCGTCGGCCCGTTCGAGCGATAGATTTTTTCGGCCGCCGAAGCTGTCACATGAGCAATGGCACCCGGATCGAGATGCACGTCGACAGACAGGCGGTCGCCGCCGACCAGGCCGCCCGAAGTCGTAACGACGACGGCCTGCAGCGGATCGCCGGCAGACGGGGTCGGAAACAACACCCGTAATGGATCGGTCTGATGGAGATGGCTGAGCCGGGTAATCCCGTCTCGATAGGCGAAACCGAGTTCAACAGCGCCGTCGGTCAATAGCCGAGGGCCAACCCATCCTTGCGCGGCTCCGACCCGCCGATCAGTACACCGCGGTCGTAATCTATCCAGATCGCCTGGCAGCCTCCAAGCGGCACCTCCTGGACTGCGATTTCATGACCGCGGCTGGCGAGATCCTCACCAATCGAGGGCGGGATGGCACGCTCGACCTGCAGCTCACCGTGCAACGGCAAGATCCTCGGTTGCTCAGCAGCCTCCTGGGGGTCCATGCCCCGATCCAGCATGCGGTGCAGGAAATGAGCGTGCCCAACCGCCTGATATTGCCCCCCCATCACGCCAAACGGCATCACCGCACGACCGTCTTTAACGAGCATTCCAGGGATGATTGTGTGAAACGGCCGCTTGCGGGGCGCAATGGCGTTGGGATGGCCGGGGATCGTGCGGAAGCCGGTTCCGCGGTTGTGTAGAAGGACCCCGCTGTGCGGCGCCAGAATGCCAGTTCCGAAACTCGAAAAGAGCGAATTGATAAACGAGCAGGCGTTTCCGTCGCGGTCGACGACGCAGAGATAGACCGTGTCCTTGTGCTCCATTCCGGCCCAGCGCGGCCCGGCAATCGTGTGGTCGAGCCGGATTTCCCGGCGGGTGCGCTCCGCACGAGCCTCGGAGAGGAACCCGCTGACATCGACCGGCACATGCTCGGGATCGCAGATGAAGTGGTCGCGCACCCAATAAGCGGCCTTCGACGCCTCAGCCAAGAGGTGCAGCCGGTCGGCCTCGCTGAATGAATCGCTGCCAAGCGCATAGCCCGAGAGTGTGCGCAAGATCATCAGCGCCGCCATCCCCTGCCCGTTCGGTGGGCATTCATAGACCTCGTAGCCGCGATACGACGCGTTGATCGGCTCGACCCAGTTCGAGCGCTGATATGCAAAATCCTCTTCCTCATGGAGCCCGCCCAAGGATTTGAGCCGGCTCACGATGTCGTGCATCACCGCTCCCCCGTAGAACGCCTCGCGGCCCTCCCGGCCGACGCGGCGCAGGGTGGCGGCGAGCGCCTCGTTCGTCATCTTGTCCCCGGCGGCAGGCGGCTTACCGCCGGGCAGGAAGAGGGCGGCCGTAATCGGGTCGCGCAGTTTCTCTCGACTGCGATGCCAGTCGGCCGCGATGCGGGGCGTCACGACGTAACCCTCCTCAGCGGCCCGTGCCGCCGGCTCGAGCAGCTCGGAGAGCGGGCGTGTGCCGTGCTCGCGGTTGAAGGTGCACCAGGCATCAACCGCCCCGGGCACGGTCACAGCATGCGGCGTCTGGACGGCAATCTCGCCGATCCCGCGTTCCACATACCAGTCGACGGTGGCTCTCGCCGGGGCCCGACCGGAGCCGTTGAGGGCAACCGGCAATGCGCCTTGGCGCGAATAGAGGACAAAGCAGTCGCCCCCGATGCCGGTGCTCTGCGGCTCGACAACGCACTGCATCGCGACTGCAGCGATCGCGGCATCGGCGGCGTTGCCGCCGGCGCGAAGCACGTCGAGCGCGGCGAGTGTGGCCCTCGGGTGCGAGGTCGCCGCCATCCCGTTCGCTGCCATCGCCGCTGAACGTCCCGGTACATTAAAGTCGCGCATCGCCGCTCCTCGGGTATCCTGCCCGTCTCCGCCAACGCACCCTCAACGGCGGGTTTGGCGGTTGCCTGGACTAATGCACCGTCCTAGGTTGCCGGTCAATTCGTGAGCCGGAGAGAAGAACACATTATGGACGGAAGCTTGACGCCGCCGTTGCGCTTTCCGGTTGTGGGACCGCCAGCCGCCGGGGAGACGCTGCCGATTGCACCGGGAGTGCAATGGCTGCGCATGGGTCTTCCTTTCGCGCTCGATCACATCAACCTCTGGCTGCTCGAGGACGGTCCCGGCTGGACAATCGTCGATACCGGGTATGCGACCGCCGATACGACGGCACGGTGGGAACGGATTTTCGCCGAGCGGCTCAACGGGTTGCCCATCGTCAGGGTCATCGTGACCCACCACCACCCGGACCATATCGGGCTGGCTGCCTGGCTCACCGAACGTTGGCAGGTACCGTTATGGGTCAGCGAGAAGGAGTGGTTGTACGCACACTTGCTTACCGGGAACGGGGACGATTCCGCTGCGCTGCGTCGCGATTTCGCCCGCCGGGCCGGGCTCGATGCGGCTGCGAGGGAACTGTTCGCAGAGCACAACAAGGGTTATCGCCGGGGCGTCCCATCGGTCCCTTCGAGCTTTCACCGGCTCACCGACGGGCAGCTGGTCGAGATCGGCGGACGGCAGTGGCGGGTGATCGTCGGCGAGGGTCATTCACCGGAGCTAGCCTGCCTTTATTGCAGTAAAACAGGTGTCCTGATCTCGGGAGACCAGGTGCTGCCCCGGATCTCGCCGAATGTCAGTGTCCATGCTCACGAGCCGGACGGCGATCCGCTCTCACTCTTTTTGCGCTCTCTCAAGAAGCTGCGCGAGGTGATCCCGCGCGACACCCTCGTCCTGCCCTCGCACAACTTGCCGTTCTTCGGCCTGCAGGAGCGGGTTGACGCGCTTGCCGCCCATCATGAGGCCCGCTGCCAGGAGGTCATCGCTGCGTGTGAGGAGCCCCGCACCGCGGTGCAGTTGCTGCCGGTCCTGTTTCGGCGACCCCTCGACCGGCATCAGATGGCGTTTGCGCTGGGCGAGGCGCTTGCCCATCTGCATTACCTGACAGGCCAAGGAGCGCTTTTCCGCATGCTCGGCGACGACGGGGTCAACCGCTTCACCCGCGCGGACGGTTAGGCCTGGTTCGATCCGCCGGAGCCTACCAGCTGGACTTTCCCGTTCGGCCTTCTTGGATATAGGCGCGCATCTGACTGAGCTGTCGCTCCTGTTCCTTCGTCGATGCCTTGCTGCGAAGGCTCTCGTAAGTCGATTCGAGTTGCTGCTTCAGCAAAAGCAGCGCGTCGCTCAGCGAATTGCCGGTGACGGTAATATCGAGATCGGGGGTGGACGCGACGAACACCCGATCGCCCAGCGGCGCTATCGTCACCGGGATCGGCTTGATGAGCCCGTGGCGCGGCAGCTTGTCGATGATCAGGTCGATGCCTTGGCTTCGCCCGGGTGCTGCGGAGGGATCCTGGGCCTGCGGTGCTTCGGCGGCAGTTGATTCCACAGACAGCTCGGACGAGTCCCGAGGCTGCTGGCTCGGCGTCTTCTCGGAAGGTTGCGGACGAGCAGGTGTCGGCGGGGACTGCCGCGCCCCGGTCCTGATACCGGACAGCACGGCGCCGGAAGTGCTGAACCCCAACATGAATATAGGCGCCGGCACCAGTGTATTTCGTGCCGACACGTCGTCGGTTCGACCCCGGTGAAATGGCCCCGAGGAGCAAGATACTCGGGAAGTCCACGCATTCGATTTGCCATATATGGCCATCGCCGGAGCCTACGTCGATTTTCTCAATTCTTGCGGCGCCCGCAGGTCGGTGACTACCGTCGACTTCATATTGTAAACAGGATCACCATCAAGCGTGTGCTCTCCTTCGACCCGGGAGACGGCGATCATCACCGGTTTAATGCGCAACACCGTGCCGTCGGCCAGCCGATATTCGCTCCACAGCTCTTTTGCTTCGAGCACATCGACGTCCTTTGGAGTCGGCGCCGCATCTGACGCTCCGTCGTTCACTTATTCCTCACTAGCTTCGGGTTAGGAAGTGCCGGCGCGGAACTCGGGGGAGAAGTTCAGTTCATTCCATACCGGTCGGTCGCACAATCTTCGCATCTCGGTCTTTATTCGGCTTCGGAAGCTACCGGCCGGTCACGCAAAGCCAACCGCCACCGCGAGCCAAGTTTTGGATCCGGGCTCGATCCGTCGCCGGAGCTCGCCGCGAGTTGCGGTTCCGACGCCGCTACGGTTTCGACCTGCGAGCTGTCACCCTCGACGCTTTCCGGGCTTTCGCTTTCTTGCGAGAGATCGGCGGAAGCGTCGGATTGATATTTGACGGCAAGAGCAGCAGCCACGCGTTCGAGCGTTTCAACATCGGCAACATCGGCATCAAGCGCCTTGGTTTCTTCAGCGTATTTTGCGTCGATGCGCGCTCGGCGGGCCTGAAGCTGTCCCTTGATCCGGTTGACATCGTAAGCTGTAAGGTTCCACATGATGTAATCGGCTTCGACTAGCGGTAAGATTTTTGCATTGAACGCTAGTCCGGTTAAATCGACCCTAACACGCCGCCGATTTCGACCGCCCAACGGCGAAAATCGTCGACCGCGGACGCTATGAAGACGCGCGGGACGAACCGGCTAGATCTACACGTGCTACAAGAGCGGCGTGCGCAGCATCTTCAGGTCGGGGGCCGGGTGTAATGACGCCTCGGTCCTGGCCTGCAATGCCGCAAGCTCGATGTCCTCGACCAGCTCGCGCACGACGAGCCCGGCCGCGGTAACATCGATGACGGCGAGGTCGGTGTAGATGCGCCGCACAACGGCGGCAGCGGTCAGCGGGTATTGGCAATGCCGCCGGATTCGCGGTGCGCCCCCTTTGGTGGTGTGTTCGACCAGAACGCGAATTTCCTTGGCACCGACTGCCAGGTCCATTGCACCGCCGACGCCCGGTGGAAAGCTTGGATCGTCGGTCGTCCAATTGGCGAGATCGCCCTTCTCGGATACCTCGAAGGCGCCGAGCAAGGCCAGATCCAGATGGCCGCCGCGGATCATCAAAAACGAATCCGTGTGGTGGACGTAGCTGCCGCCGGTCACGAGGGTGATCGGCTGCTTGCCGGCATTGATCAAATCCCAATCGACCTCGTTGTCGGAGGGGGCCGGGCCAACCCCCAGGACGCCGTTCTCGCTGTGCAGGACAATCTCCCGGCCGGTCGGGATAAAGTCGGCAACCAAAGTCGGCAGACCAATCCCGAGATTTACGTAGGCGCCGTCTTTGAGATCCTGTGCGGCGCGCCACGCGATCTGACGACGATTTAGCGGCATGGGGTTCCTCCAAATCTTTCCACTTTCGCGGCGCAAAGGGGGAGCAAGTTCACTGCGGCACTTCGACAACCCGGTCGATGAAGATTCCGGGGGTCACAATCATCTCGGGGTCGAGCTCGCCGAGTTCGACGATGCGGCGCACTTGAACGACCGAGAGGTCGGCCGCCATCGCCATCGTCGGGTTGAAGTTGCGCGCCGATTTTCGGTAAGTGAGATTGCCCCAACGGTCGCCGCAGTCGGCGGAGAGCAGTGCGACATCGCCTTTCAGCGGCTTTTCAAGCACATACATCCGGCCGTCGATCTCGCGGTGCTCTTTCCCTTCGGCAAGCCGCGTCCCGACCGAAACCGGCGAATAGAACCCGCCGAGCCCGGCCGCAGCGCAGCGCATCCGCTCGCTGATGATGCCTTGCGGTACCAGCTCCAATTCGATGTGGCCCGCGGCGTACAGTTCCTCGAACACGACCGAGCCGGAACTGCGCGGAAACGAGCAGATGATCCGCTTGACACGGCCCGCCGCGAGCAGTGCCGCCAGTCCGGTCCGTCCGGTCCCGGCATTGTTGGCGACCACCGTCAGGTCACGCGCACCCTGTTCGATCATCGCCTCACACAAGGCGTCAGGCAGCCCCGCACCCCCGAACCCAGCGCACAGGATCGTGGCCCCATCAGCTATGCCGGCGACGGCATCGGCCAAACTTCTAACCCGCTTATCGATCATCGAGGCCTTCCGATCAAAACGCGACCGCGTCGCCACCCTTGAGGGCGAGCATCGCCCGCGCTTCCTCCGGCGAGGCGATTTCGAGCGACAGGTTCTCGACGATGGCACGAATGGCGCTGACTTGGTCAGCGTTGCTCTGGGCGAGCTTGCCTCGCCCGATCCACAGCGAATCCTCGAGCCCGACCCGGACATTGCCGCCCATGATCGCGCCCATCGACACCAATGGCAGCTGATGCCGGCCGGCGGCAAGGATCGACCAAGCATAAGAATCGCCGAACAATTTATCGGCGATCCGCTTCATGTGGACGAGGTTCTCCGGATCGGCGCCGATGCCGCCGAGGATCCCAAAGATCGTCTGCACGAAGAGCGGCGGCTTGACGAGACCGCGATCGAGGAAATGCGCGAGATTGTACAGATGACCGACATCGTAGCACTCGAATTCGAACCGTGTTCCGCACTCCTCGCCCAGATCCTTCAGGATTCTCTCGATGTCGGCAAAGGTGTTGCGGAAGATGAAATCGCGCGTCATCTCCAAGTGCCGCGCCTCCCAGGGGTTTTTGAACTCCTTGTATTTCTCCAGCAACGGAAAGAGCCCGAAATTCATCGAACCCATATTGAGCGAGCACATCTCGGGTTTGGCCCGCAGCGGAGCGGCGAGGCGCTCTTCGAGGCTCATGCCGTGTCCGCCGCCGGTGGTGATGTTAATGACCGCGCCGGTCGATTGCTTGATCCGCGGGAGGAACTGCATGAACACGTCGGGGTCGGGGGTCGGCCGGCCGTCTTTTGGATCGCGGGCATGGAGATGCAGGATCGCCGCTCCGGCCTCGGCGGCGGCGATCGCGTCGCGCGCGATTTCGTCAGGCGTCAGCGGCAGATACGGGCTCATCGTCGGGGTATGGATCGACCCCGTAACGGCGCAAGTAATGACGACCTTGCCTCGTAGAGGCATTTCCTTCCTCCCCTCCTGTCGTGCCGCATAATGGCCGAGTTTGCGCCCGAGGTGGTGAGGCTTTTTTGCCCGGCTGATCGCGACGGCCACATTCACAATCAAAAATTGAGCCCTATATTTCTTGATGCCGCCATCTGCAGCAAAATCTGCAGCAAATTTTCCCCGATAAGTTGTGGTGCTCAAACGTCGCCTGCCCCGCACGCCAGTTCTGCATCCCAAAAGTTAGCATGCGAACAAGGCTATTCTGGGATCAGCAAGCGTAGGGCGGATGCAATCCGCCATTCTCGCCGCCATCGGCAACCCCGCTTGTCGGACAATGCGGAACAAGGGCGAACCTTAGGATCGGGCTCGCATCCCAACGTGCAAGACGGCGGATTGAATCCGCCCTACACCTGCCGTGTGATCGGCGCTTGGCGCAGTGTCTTGGCGTCCGATACGGCGTTCGCGAAGCTGTGACCATGGAAATCGATGCCGAGCATGTCGACGCTACTGTTCTCGCGCTGCTTCCGCTCGGTCTGCATGACGAGCGGCACATTGATAACGGCCAGCTGCTTCGCTCAGCCGGGAGTGGCCCGCCACTTTCTTTCTCCCCGTCGAGGATGACCTAGGTGAAAAGTAACCTCCTACTCCGCTCGCGCCAACATAGCGGATCGCCCGAACTTACCGCTCTCGTCTGAAACGGCAGCTTCGGATGAAGAGCGGTCCTTGCCAAAACGCCGCTCGAATTCTGCGCTCATCCTTAGCCCTACTTTAGATGTAGAACTTCCCACGGTGCTGGGTCGCCCGCGCCGACGAGGTGATCAAATGAGCGCACGCCGGGAATTTCTCATCAGCCTGGGCGCCGCGCTCGCGTGGTTTTTGCCGGCGCGGGCGCAGCTGCCTCGAACGATGTACCGCATAGGGTTCCTGGGAAACACCACGGCGGCTCTCGAGGCCAACCTCATAGAGGCATTTCGGCAAGGCTTGCGCGACCTCGGCTATGAGGAGGGCCGCAACATCACGATCGAGTACCGATGGGCCGAAGGAAAATACGAACGGCTTCCCGCGCTGATTGACGAACTGGTCGCCCTGAACCTCGACGTGATGGTGACCGCCGGCACCCCCGCCACTCTCGCGGTAAAAAAAGCAGCGATCTCGGTGCCGCTGGTCGTGGCCGCTATCGGAGATCCCGTCGGCGCCGGTGTGGTGCCGAGCCTCGCGCGACCCGCCGGCAACATTACGGGGCTCAGCGCGATGGCGACCGACCTCGAAGGCAAGCGGCTGCAACTGCTCGGGGAAGTTGTTCCTGGCCTGTCGCACGTTGCGGTAATGTGGAATCCGCTAAACCGCGTTTTTCAAGAAATTTCTATCAGGCAGTTGAACGCCGCCGGCAAAACTTTGAAAATCAAGGTGCAACCGGTGGCAGTTCGGGTCGCGGAGGATCTCGACGCGGCTTTCACCACCCTGGTGAGGGATAAGCCGCAGGCGCTTATCATCCTGGCGGACCGCGTCTTTCTGTACGCCCGCGCCCGGCTGATGGACTTCGCCACGCAAAACCGCTTGCCGGGAGTATACGCATACCGGGAATTGGTCGAGGCGGGCGGATTGATGTCCTACGGGCCAAGCTACGAGGATTTGCACAGGCGTGCCGCTACCTACGTAGACAAGATCCTGAAGGGTGCGAAACCGGCCGACCTGCCGGTCGAGCAGCCGACCAAATTCGAGCTGATCATCAACCTGAAGACGGCCAAGGCGCTCGGCCTCACCATCCCATACACATTGCTCGGCCGCGCTGACGAGGTGATCGAGTAAGGCACGCGAATGGCCGCTTCGAGGCCGAATCCGGATTTTCAGAGCTACGCGGCTGGAGGGGGCTAGCCGGCCACCGCCCGAACAACGAGCGTTCCACCTCGGGCTCGTCGTTGTAGTAGCGCACGCTGGCATCGAGGAACGCGTCCACAATCCGCGCGCCGTCAGATCGAGCGCGGGCGTGCGGGACGTGTGGACATTGACGTTCATGGTGGGCAGTCGGTCGCCGATTGGGCCCCCGGCGGCGCGAACGCGTGCAGCCTTCAACTACTCGTGCGCCCGGATGAACTCGCGCACCTTGGGGTAGGTCTCAGTCTCCCATCGGCGGCCATGGAACACTCCATAATGCCCGACTTGAAGCTGGAGGTGGTGGCTCTTCTTTGCCGGAATGAGACCGCTGCAGAGCCGGTGCGCGGCAAGGGTCTGGCCGGGCCCGCACACGTCGTCCCGCTCGCCCTCGACCGTCATCAGCGCCGTCCGCTCGATGGCCGCCGGCTCGACCGGCTCGCCCCGCACCCGGAAGCGGCCGCGTGACAGGTCATGGTCATGAAACACGCGCTTGATCGTGTGCAGGTAGAAATCCGCCGGCAGGTCCATCACCGAGCTGTATTCCTTGTAGAACGCCCGGGTGGCGGCAGCACTCTCGCCGTCGCCGCGCACCAAATTCTCGAACATCGACCAGTGGGCCGAGACATGGCGCTCGAGGTTCATGCTGAGAAAGCCGGCGAGCTGCAAGAAGCCCGGATAAACCCGGCGGAAGGCCCCTGGGTAGCGCCCCGGCACCGTCGTGATGACGGTCCGTTCAAACCATTCGAGCGAGTGCCCCTCGGCAAAACGGTTGACTTCGGTCGGATTTGCCGCGGGGTCGATCGGCCCCCCCATCAATATCGTCGAGGCCGGCTGGCCGGCCTCGCCTGCCGCCGCGAGCAGCGACACGGCGGCGAGAACCGGCACCGAGGGCTGGCACACCGCCATGACATGGACGCTGGGCCCGAGCAGGCGGATGAAGCGGATTATCAGATCGACGAAATCGTCGAGACCGAACCGCCCGAAAAGAAGCGGGACATTCCGCGCGTTGGCCCAATCCGTAATAAAGACATCGTGGTCCGGCAGCAGGGTTCGGACGGTGCCGCGCAGCAACGTGGGGAAGTGGCCCGAGAGCGGGGCAACGACCAGGATGATCGGCTCTTCGCGCGGCCTATCCTTACGGAAATGGAGCAGGTTGCAAAACGGATCGGAAGCGAAGACCTGTTCGGTCACCGCTACCTCCGCGCCCGCGATCGTTACGGAACGGAAGCCGAAATCGGGCCGGTTATGCGACATGCCCGCGTTGGACAGCAGCTCCATCGCGGCCGCGGCGCTGCGAATACATGGCGCATTCCCGACCAGCGGCCACGGGTGGTTGAGAAAACCCCGGAAAGCCTCGGCCATCAACCGAATCGGACCGAGTACGTCATTATGTACCTGATAGGCCTCGTACAGCATAAATCCTCATACGTGCATCGCCCGGCCGGAACACCAGCACTGCTTTATAACAGACGGCGAATGGGAATATGGGATTTTTGCGACCGCCGACAATCGAGCGGCGTCAGCGTGGCGGCGCAGCCACTCCCCCGCGAACTTCGTGAACCACAAGCCCCGATAGCCGCGACGGCGGCGCTAACCAGCGCGGATGCGCCAAGCTCGTGGCAACGTCGCTGCCTCCTGCCTTCCAGCGGCGCGCCACCGCACCCGGCGAGAAATCCTGCATCTTTACGGCGAGGTCCGCCGCATTGCCTTCGTGAATAAGGTGCAGGATCGTCATCGTTGCATTGCTGCCTTCGGAAAGGCAGCGGCGAACCTCGACATCACCGCGTGATGCTGGAGGTAGGCGCTCGCCGAGAAGAGCAATCATGCGGCGGAGATCATGCGTGCGACGCATTGCAGCGATCTCTCTTGCCGAGCGGCTGAAGCCGCCATGACCTCCGGGAACCGGATCATAACCGTCGATGGCAAAGCACAGCGTGTCTGCGGGGCGAGCCTCGTCCAGAGCGGAAACCGAGACCGCGCTGCCGCCAAACATTTGTCGGCCGATCGTAACGGGCGGCAATCCCGAAAGTGGCGTCCCGGCGAGCACATGATCCAGTCCGAGCACGTGCCGGTCATTGTCGAAAAACGTCTCGGCTCCTGTCGTCAGGTTCACTGCTCCGAGCACAAGGCGAACAACACCGGAGTTAATCCGATCGAAATCTACGACCTCGCCGATCATCTCGCGCAACTCAGCAGCAGGGACGACGGCGTCCTGCTGCAGAGCCGAAAATTCGGCGCCACGTCGTCCTAGAGCCAGCCAGTGCGCGAAGGCTGCGCGTGCCCAGCGTGTCGGCCCGCGCGGGTGCCGGGCCGCCACACCAGCACTCAGTCTTCGCCAAAAATGGCGCAATCTTGCAGCGCGTTCATGAGGTAAATTTCCAGCAATAATTGCGGCGTTGACGGCACCGATGGCGGTGCCGGCAATCCAGTTCGGCCGCACCCCGCATTTCTCGAGCGCTGCATAAGCGCCGGCTTGGTAGGATCCGAGGGCCCCGCCGCCCGATAAGACCAATGCGATCCGCTCGAAACGCGCCAAGCTCTTATCCGGGCACCCTCGCGTCAACCCTTGCTCCTAACGTCAAGCGCCTAGCGGTGGGGCGGCCGTAGGCCGCGGCACATTTCTGCCGGTCGAGAGTCGCTCAAGGCCCGGTGCATGAAGGCCCGGCGCCACTGCAGAAAAGCATTTCTCCGGCGCCCCCGGGCTCCATCGGCATTCCTCCGTCTCGCTCGTTCGCCATCATAGGAAGTCTCGCTCGCGCCTCCAAGTGCCGAAACGCCCTACTTATCGGCTTCTCCTCGGAAATGTATTGTGGGGAGTGATCGGAGGTAGAGGGCGATTGCCCGACGATCGGCATCCGTGAGCCGGGAAGTGTTCCTAACGACCTCGGCCATGGCGCCGCCGACGAAGTCAAACTCCGGCGTCTGTCCATCCCTCAGCAAAGTGACTATGTCTTCCGTGCTCCATTTCCCGAGCCCCGTTTCCGGATCCGGGGTAATGTTGGGAACAGCCTTGCCGCCGGGACCGGAGGAGGTGCCGGCGAGCAGGCGTGCGGGTTCTAGGGCGCCCAGCCAATTGCGCGGCGTATGGCAGTCGCCGCAGCGGCCGATCGTGGCGACCAGATAGGCGCCACGGTTCCAGGCCGCGTCTTTCGTCGCATCGGGCTGCCATGGACCGGGGAAGCATTGGGCGACGACCGCGATCGCCGCCCGGGTTGCTGAAAAGAGTGTCGGCGGGGTGGCGATGTTGACCTGGGATACGGCAGGGAGACCATCGAGAAAGGCTTTCAGATCGATCAGATCGTCAGGCGCGAGGCGGTTGTAGAAGGGGAACGGAAACGCCGGCAGATAGTGTGAGCCGTCGGGGGCAATGCCCCAACGCAGCGCTTGCTCTAAGTCCTCTAATAGCCAGCGGCCGATGCCGGTTTCCCGGTCCGGGGTTATGTTGGGGCTGAAGACCGTTCCGTAAGACGTCTCAAGTGCTCGCCCGCCGGCGTAAGGGCGCCCGCCATTCACGGCATCGGTATGGCATTGCTCGCAACCCGCCGCGCCGGCGAGGTAGGCTCCACGCACCGCCGAAGGCGCGTCGGCCGCGACAGACGCCGCAAATCCGGCAGCGACAAGGATGACGGCGGCAAGCGCTGCCCTCAGTTGAGCTTTTCGCGGAACGTCTCGTGGCAACCGCCGCAGCCGTTTTTCCCCATTTCTCCAAAAGCCGTCTGGATCGCTCCCTTATCGCCGCTCTTCACCGCCGCGAGAAGCGCCTCGGCCTTGCTGACGGCAGTGTTCTGCGCGTCGAGGAACTTGTTCCAATCTGTCCAAATCGCCGGTTTGGTTGCGTATTTCCCGTCGGGACTGTTTCCCCCGGTCCCCGGCGGGAATACCTCGGGGATCTTTTTGGTCGACTGGGTCAGGCCCGCGGCGCCGGCCTCGGCCTGGGCCAGGTCGGCCTTGCCTTCGGTATAGGCCTTGACGCTGCCCAGCTCCTTTGACTGTCCCTTCATCAGGGCCTCGCGATTCTTGATCACCGCTTCTTTATCTTGCGCGAGGGATAGCCCGGCAAGGCCACCCACCGCTAAAGTCGTCACTCCCGCAAGCACCAAGTGCCGTATCGATGATTTCATTCCGCCGCCTCCCTCCTTCTCGACTTTAGGTCGTATCGGTGATTTTGGCAGAATAACGTTCGCCTTTGCCAAAGCAACAACCCCGAGCTCTCCTCACCATTACGTGATCGGTATTTCGATGTGCGTCCTGAAACCGGGACGCTCCCGCATCCGTTCGTACCAGGCTTTGAGATTCTTCAATGGTGGCCGCTCGATCGGGAACGAATGCCAACGGTACACCATGGTTCCGAGCGCGACCTCGGCGAGTGTCAGCCCCGAGCCTGCGAGGTAGGAGCGATCCTCGAGTTCGTCCTCGATAATCGTCCACGCCGACAATGCCTGAAGGCGCGCCGCCTCGATCGCCGCCTGGTCGCGCTGTTCGGGGCGCGCGCGCACCAGCATGCCGAGCAACGACGCCATGGGCGGGCCCGAAGTAGCGAGCTGCCAATCCATCCAGCGCTCCACATTCGCGCGCGCGGCCGGCGCGGCCGGATAGAGGCGCTCTCCCTGCCGGGTTACCGCCAAATAACGGCAAATCGTGTTCGATTCCCACAGTATCAGACCGTCATCATTGATCGTCGGCACCCGGCCGTTAGGGTTCATCGCGAGGTATTCGGGGTCTTGATTGCCGCCGAAAGGCCCTCCTAAATCTACCCGCTCGTATTCGATGCCGAGCTCAGCGCAACACCACAACACCTTCTGCACGTTGGATGAGGTGGTTCGTCCCCAGATCTTCAGCATCGCGGCTTCTCCCATCAGGCTGCCATCCTATGGAGCCCGAGTTTTTGCTCGGCGCAACAGCGGCTCGGACGGCTTCGGTATATCATTATTTTTGCCGGCAGGCAGCCTCCTGGGCTCGCCCCCGGCAAGGAGGTACGGATGAAAGGGCTCGCCTACCCCATGGCCGCGGTGCTGCTGTTGTTGAGCGGGCCCGCCCAGACAACGACCCAGCAGGGGCGGGATGTCAGCGCCAATTGGCGCACAGCGGACAAATGCGCCAAGAAGGCGCAGGCTGCTTACCCGGACTACAGCGCGGAATCGAACGCGAAACGGGATACGAGCCTCAAGGATTGCCTGAAGCTCTACAACCTTACGCCGCGCCAGCCCCTATCGCAGCCGCCCCAGTAAACCTTCGCGAGAGAGCCCGTATCAGTCCGCCTGAGCTTCGCCCCACCCATCCGACATCGCAGGCACGAGCGGCGTGCGATTCGCAACGCCGAGCGCTGGTTTCTCGGATTGCACGCGATCGAGGAAAGCGAGCTGCGCCTCGAGGCTGATGTCGAGACTTGACGTGATCTCGAGAGCAGGATCGTCGAATACGAGCGTTCGCCGGCGGCGCCGCCATCCCATGACGGTCTGGTCGCGTAATCTCAGCAACTCCGCTAGCTGAGGACGAAAGAGCCGAAATACCGCGCCGAGCCATTGGTTAAGCGTCTCCGACGGGCCGACCTTGGAGACCTCAAAGCGGTCGAGCATGCGGATAACATCACCGGCCGGGTACCAGGTTTCGCCGGTGACCCACCGATTGGTCGTGAACATCCGAACCGGCCTACCCTGGCCGTCCACGACAATCGCCGCAAGATGGCTCACCTCCTCCCTGATCCCGCGCCTGAGCGGCGGCGCCTGCGGTGGCGGAGGGGGGGCTTCGGCGACTGCGATTTCAGGCAGGAGCAGTGGCGCGACACCGACGGGCATACCCTCGGCGCGCAAGAAGGTATGGAAATGACCGTGTTCTGGATCGGCGCGTCGCCTCACGGGATGCGTATGGTAGAAATATTGGGCATGACTGTTCGGGTCATAGACATCTTCCGCGGGATAGTGGCGCCAATCTGCGATCGCCGGATGACCGGCCATAATCTCATCAACGATATTGAGGTTGCGTCCGGTGAGCTCATGCCCGATCGCCCGGATGAGGGCAGCCGCTGCCGTCATCCGATCGATTTCACCCCAGCTTACCCGCAAGCTTTCTTTTACGTTCCCGTGCACCACGCAACTAGCCTTTGCGAACAAAAGGTGACCATCATAACTAATGCCGCTTGGCCGACAAGGCGGGATTGCGCACCGTCCAGACGACGATCTCCGCCATCACCGCTCCCAGCGCTTCATCAAAGGCGAGGACGATCTGCCCGATGTCGTTCGCTGCAGCCTTTTCGCGCCGCTCGAACGAGGCATGCGCCACGATATCGCGACCAGCCGAATTGACGAGCCGTGCGGTAATCGCCACCCACGCCTCAGGCGCCCCGTTCGGCGACGTATACACCGCCTCGAAATGCCGGATCTCGGTCTTCAGGATAAAGTCGGCGCGCAATCCGATTGATTCGCGGTCGATCGCCGCAATCGCCCCACTGTTCTCGAACGATTGCAACAGCGCCGTCTGGACCAGCAATGGGACCCTCTCGGTCCACTCCGAATCGGCAAAGTAGTCTACCGAGACGGCTGACCGGCTCAGTGCTATTCGTGGCGAATCGAGCCCGGCCGGCGCGAGCGGAACATCGATGAGGATTTGCGTCAGGAGATGCGGCAGGCTCGCCGGATAGGTGCTCTTTGGCGTAATGCGGTAAAGATGCGGCGGTGGTGGGAGCCCGAGCAAGCTCGCGCAACCAGCCAGCGAGGACGCAGCCGCCCCCACCGCAAGCCATCGGCGCGACAGCCGCGCCGTAGGCACGATCATTGCGGCCGGTATCCCTCGCGCCGATCACCGAACAGCAGCTTCGGCGGGTTGCGCTCAAGCTCCGCGGCAAAGCGCGTCATGCCTGCAACGAAGCGCTGCAGATCGGTAACGAGGTCACCGATCTGGTTCAGGGTGTTCTGGGTGAAACCCCGGATCCCGGGGCGGTTTTCCTGAATGAGCAGCTGGGTCTGACGGCTGGCGTCGATCAGGTTTCTGGCCAGCCGGTCGGCATCGCCGAGCGTCTGCGAGAGCTGGTCTTTGAGCCCACCTTTTTCCATGTAGCTCTGCTCGAGATTATGGGCCAACGACCCCAGATCAACCACGGCGCGGTTGGCATTACCTAGAAGCTCGCTCACCTCGTTGCTGGTCCCGGCCATCGTCCCGGTTACCGTTCGAACATTGCGCAAAGTCTCAGCGACAGCCTGACGGTTCTCCTCGTTTAGCACGTCATTCAAGTTGTGCGCCGCCGCTTTGAGATCGGTCAGGAGCTCCGGAAGACTGGCTTTCACTTCCTCCAGCTCCGATCGCCCTGCCGTGATTACCGCGTACTTCCGTCCCGGGCGGGGTGCGAGCTCGCTTGCCTCGCGGGTTCCGCCGCGGATCTGGATCGTAGCAATCCCGTTCAGGATATTGGCCTCAAGAAATGCACGCGCATCGGACTTGATGTCGACAATGCTGGTGTCGATCTCGACCGTGATCTGGATTTGCTCGAGATTATCCGGATCAACGCGAATATCGATGACCCGGCCCACCGGGATACCATTGTATTGGACCTGAGAGCCTTTGTTTAGCCCGGCTACTGATCCCCGGAAGAATATATAGAAGCGCTTGGTTTCCTCTGCGAACTCGCGTGTGGGCCAGCCAGAGAACTGCGACAAATCCGAGAAAGATGACCGCCAGAACAAAGGCGCCAACCGCCACGTAATGAGCTCGTGTTTCCATCTATTCTCTCTTCGCGCGGGTTAGCTCAGACAACGGGAACAACCGCCCCCTCCGGTTCTGCCGGATGCTTGGCCTCGGAGACGGAACGCGGCTCGCCCGCGCGGACCGTGAAAGTACGATTGGATCCATGGATGATCGTCTTGCAGCATCTCTTCCAAAGAGCCCACGTGGAGTTTTTTATCGACGAGTACAGCAACGCGGTCGCATATGGAAAACAGTGTGTCGAGGTCATGGGTTACCATGAATACCGTGAGGCCCAGGCTGCTCCTCAGATCGCGAATCAGCGCGTCGAATTCGCCGGCCGCGATCGGGTCGAGGCCGGCGGTGGGCTCGTCGAGAAAGACGATATCCGGGTCGAGCGCAAGCGCACGCGCCAGGCCGGAGCGCTTGCGCATCCCGCCGGACAGCTGGGAGGGATATTTCTCTCCTGTCCCCTCGGGGAGCCCGACGATGCCGATCTTGAAGGCCGCGATCTCATCCATCAGATGCAGCGGCATGGTGTAGTATTCCTTCAGCGGGACTTCGATGTTCTCCGCGACCGTCAGGGAGCTGAACAGAGCACCGTCTTGAAACAGCACCCCCCAATGCTTTTCGATCTCCCGTCGATCGCTATCGCTGCTCGTCATAATCTCGTTCCCAAGAATTTCGATGCGGCCTGCAGCCGGCCGGTTGAGCCCGATAATGGTCCGCAGCAACACGGATTTCCCCGATCCAGACGCGCCGACGACGCCGAGGACCTCACTACGGAACACGTCGAGATCGAGACCATCGTGGACAGTCTCGGCGCCGAACCGGTTGACGAGGCCCCGCACGCGGATAATCGGCTCGCCCGGGTAATCCGCCATGCTCAAATACGCAAAGCGGAAAAGAAGATCGAGAACCCGGCGTCGATGACGATAACGAGAAAGATCGCTTCAACCACCGACAAAGTCGTTAGGCGCCCGACGCTTTCGGCGCTGCCTGTCACTTGAAAGCCTTCGTAGCAGCCGATCAGAGCGATAACTATGGCAAAGAACGGCGATTTGATCATACCGATCCAGAAGGACCACGGTGCGATTGTGGAAAGATAAGTAAGGAATTGTGGGATACCGATTCCGAGCTCACCCCACGCCATCAGGCCGCCGCCCAAAATCCCCATGAAATTGGCGCACAGGGTCAGCATAGGCAAGGTCACCAGCAGCGCGAACAGCCGGGGTAGAACCAAAACCTCGACCGGATCGAGGCCGATCGTGAGCATCGCATCGATCTCTTGGTTGACCTGCATCGTTCCGATCTGCGCGGTAAAGGCGCTGCCCGATCTGCCGGCGAGAATGATGGCGGTCAACAGGACACCTAGCTCTCGCAGGATGCTCGCTCCGGTCAATTGCACCGTATAATTCTCAAGCCCATAAAAGCGCAGATAATCGGCGCCCTGAAAGGCGATAACGACGCCGATCAGGAAGGTGAGCAGGCCGACAATGGGCAGAGCATTGACCCCGGTCAGCTCCATCTGGGCGACAACCGCGGTCATCCTCAACCGACGCGGATGAAGTATCAGCCGCAGCGCCGTCGCGGAGGTGACGCCGAAGAAGCTGAGAATGTTATATGCGCGAGTGATCAGCCCGAGCGAGACTTCGCCGATCCGTCCGATAAAACCAGCGATCGTATGATGCGCCGGCCGCGGGTGACCGGCCGGAGTGATCTTCCCTGCCGCGCGCAACTGTTCGATCAGCGGCTCAAAGTTTGGCCGCAGATTGCGCATCTCAACGGCATTGCCGCGCTCCTGCAGATCATGCTCGGTCCGCAGCAGCAGCCATGCGCCGGCGGTATCGAGTCGGTCGATTCCCGCTAGATCGAGCGTCACCTGATTGCCGGCTGGCATCTTCAACGCGCGCAGCTCTCGGTCGAGCTCGGCAGCGGTGGCCACCAGCCACTCCCCTTTTGCCGCCAGCACGAGCGAGCCGGGCGCCTGCGATGCTACGAGAGTTGCGGCGACGGGCGCCATGTCGATCCGGCAATACCTGCTTCAGCGGCCGCCGCGCGAGGCCTTCCCAACTACGCGAAAAGCCGCTATCTCGCAACAGGGCGAAATTTGTCGCCTAGTCAAACATACCGGATAGCAAGCCATGGATCTTAAGCAGCACATCCGCTCGATCCCCGACTTCCCGAAACCCGGTATTCTGTTTTACGATATCTCTACCCTACTGGCCCATCCCCACGCTTGGCGAACCACGATCGAACGCCTCGCGGCAACGCTTCAACCACACCAGCCCGATCTTCTGGTCGGCATCGAATCTCGCGGGTTTCTTATTGCTGCCCCGCTCGCCTACGAGCTCGAGCGTGGCTTTGCGATGGTCCGCAAGAAGGGCAAATTGCCCGGCCGGACCGCGCGCTATACCTATGATCTCGAATATGGCACCGACACCATCGAAATTCAGGAAGATGCTGTCGTTCCCGGACAGCGCGTCGTGGTGCTCGACGATCTGGTTGCCACGGGCGGGACGATGCAGGCCGCTATCGACCTCATTCGCCGACGCGGCGGCGACGTGGTCGCCGCTGGCTGCATCATCGAGCTCAACTTCCTGCGGGGCCGCGACCGGATCGACGTTCCGTTCACCTCGATGATCGCTTACGACGCCTGATCGACGGCCACCGTTCCGAGGCTGCGACCGATAACCGCATAAAGCGGGTCCCCACCTCCCGGCGGGGTCCGATCGAGGCAGCGCAGGTCGCCCCAATTGCCGGCCTCGGCGAAATAGTGGGCGATCAGGCACAGGTGACCGGCATCATCCAGAAGATGCCAGCAGGCGATGGCGCGGGTCGGCAAGCAGCAGTTCGAGAATGTGACAATAAGCGGCGCTCCCCGCTTGAGGACGCGTCCCACTTCCCGGATGACCTCGCAGGGCCTAGTCAAATGCTGAATGGATACACAGATCGCCGCGCCGTCGAACTCCGCGGTGGCGAACGGAAGGCACGGATTGCTGTTCAAATCCTGGACGCGCCACTCGTCCAAAAACGGGTTTTCGGCAAGCTCGCAAGCGTTGGTGCCAACCCCCACCACGCGAGAATAAGGAATTTCCGGCGGCAGGTGACTGACCCACCCCGAAAGCAGATCGAGGATGGCGCCGCCAGGCGGCAAGATCTCGCGATAGAGACTGGTTATCGCGGCGATGGACGCGGCGTCGATGTGTCGGGCATGCGCTGGCTCGCGACCGGCCGAAGCATCGAGCCACTCAGCTACAGGCAAAGGTGCGACCCTCGGAACGAGCGGCATATCCCCCTCTCCAGCCAACCTTTGCTGAGATAGGGACTGCCCTGCCGCCAATCCATAGCCTACAACTCGTGCTTTTTCAGATCGAGTCTCGCCGTTAGACATTTTCACGACGCCGTCACCTCGACTATTCCGTCAAGGCCTCCTCCGATAGCGTCAGCGGCAGATCGAGATCGCGGGCCACGGCAGGATGCGTCACCCGCCCTCGGCAAATGTTCAACCCATCCCGCAGATGCGGATCTGCCACCATCGCGCGGCGCCACCCGCCGTCGGCGATCGCCAGCACAAAAGGCAGGGTTGCGTTGTTGAGCGCCACCGTCGAGGTGCGTGCAACTGCTCCCGGCATGTTGGTCACACAGTAATGGACCACACCCTCGGCGAGATAGGTGGGCTCGGCGTGGGTTGTTGGCCGGCTGGTTTCGAAGCAGCCGCCTTGATCGATGGAGACGTCGACGACGACCGCTCCCGGCTTCATCGCCCGGACGAGGTCGCGGCTTACAAGCTTAGGTGCCGTTGCGCCCGGGATCAGTACAGCGCCGATCACCAGATCGGCAGCAGTGACTTCGCGCTCGATGTTCTCCATCGTCGAGAATAGCGTGTGCAGCTGGGCTCCGAACTGAAGGTCAAGCTCGTAGAGCCGCGGCAATGACTTGTCGATGACGGTGACGTAAGCCTCCATGCCCATCGCCATGCGCGCCGCATTGGTGCCGGCGACGCCGCCGCCGAGAATGACAACCTTGGCTGCCGGAACTCCCGGTACGCCGCCCAGCAGCACGCCGATGCCGCCTTGCTCTTTTTCGAGACAATGTGCGCCGACCTGGACGGCCATCCGCCCGGCGACCTCGCTCATCGGAGCAAGCAGCGGCAGCCCACCGTGCCCGTCGGTGACGGTCTCATATGCGACAGCAACGGCATTCGACCGGATCAGCCCCAGTGTCAGCTCCCGGTCGGCGGCGAGATGCAAATAGGTAAACAGGACCTGGCCCGCGCGCAGCAGCGCCACCTCCTCTGGCTGCGGCTCTTTGACTTTTATCAGCAGCTCCGCGGCGGCGAACACCTCGACGGAGTGCGCAACGACGGTTGCCCCCGCCGCCTCGTAGGCCGCGTCGTCGAACCCAATTCCCGCACCCCCCTCCCTTTCAACAACGACCTCGTGCCCGCGATGCACGAGTTCCCGCACGGCCCCGGGAATAAGGCCGACGCGGTACTCATGGCTTTTCACCTCTTTCGGGACGCCGATCCGCATCGCAGGACTCCGCTCACCCGGGCTGGCGGGAGAGCCGTTCTACCACCTCGTCAGCAAGCGGCAAGGCCGCCGTCAGCCCCGGCGATTCGATCCCATATAGGTTAACGAGGCCCGCGACGCCGTGAGCCTCGGGACCCTGTACGATAAAATCGGCTGCCGGCTCCGACGGCCCGCTGATCTTCGGCCGCACCCCGGCATAGCCGGGCTGGAGCGCGCCGTCTCGCAGGCCGGGCCAATAGGCGCGGATCGCCGCGTAGAACGCCTCGCCGCGCGCCGGATCGACGGCATAATCGACCTCGCTGATCCACTCTACATCCGGCCCGAACCGCGCCTGACCAGCAAGATCGAGGGTGATATGCACGCCGAGCCCGCCAGGTGGCGGGATCGGGTAGACAAGCCGGCGAAACGGTGAGCGCCCGATGAGGGTAAAATAGACGCCCCGGCAAAAGAAGGCGGGCGGGATCGTCTCCGGTGGTACTCCTCGGATGGCGCGGGCGAGAGCGGGCGCGTAGAGCCCGGCTGCGTTGACCAGAATGCGGCAGCGAATATCGCTCGGCTCCTCGCCGTCGATGGTCAAATCGAAACCGTCGTGAAGTACTCGGCCGCACCGCACCGGCGTCCGCAATATAACCATGGCGCCGGCCGCCTCAGCCTCGCCCTCGAGGGCGAGCATCAACGCGTGGCTGTCGATGATGCCGGTTGAAGGCGACAGCAAGGCGGCAACGCAGCGCAGCGCCGGTTCGAGCCGTTGCGCTTGAGTCGCGGTCAGCCACTGCAAATCGTCGACGCCGTTGGCGCGGGCCGCGTCGGCGATGCGCTCGACACCGGCCAGCTCACTTTCTTCGGCAGCGACGATAAGCTTGCCGAGCTGGGCGTGAGGGACCCCGTGATCGCGACAATAGGCGTAGAGCCGCCGGCGCCCAGCGACGCAGCAGCGAGCCTTCAAGCTGCCGGCTGGATAATAGAGACCGCCATGGATGACCTCGCTGTTGCGAGAGGAGGTCTCGAACCCGATCGTATAGGCACGATCGAGAACGAGAACGTCATGCCCGGCCAGCGCGAGCGCCCGCGCCGTCGCGAGCCCGATCACTCCGGCGCCGACTACGACGCATTCGACCTCTTCCACCCCATCCCTCCTGGATCATTGCCGAATGGGCGAAGGAGCCACCGAGAGAGCAGCTGTTGAGGCAAGTCTACACGCAGACGGGGTGATCCTGCGCGAGGCACATCTCGCTCGCCGGCTTCTCGCGTACAAATCGTACGCGGCCTATCATCCGGGCTCCGAGTCATAGAGAATCACGATCACACGCCCTCCGCCGACGAATAATCCAATCCGCTCACCTGACCGACCGCTTGGGCATCCAGCCCTCGCGCCGCGAGGGACCCACGGAACGCCGCCGCATCGTTGCGGTTGTGCAGGAGAGCCCTGCCAGCGCCCGCGAGCTGGGCTTCGGTGGTTCGGAGCGTAGAGGATCAGGCAGAGGAGGCTCATCAGCACAAAAGGCCCAGCCCCTCTTAGCCAGACGTCGCCACGTGCCTCCGCTGCAAACGCAAAGGAACGAGAGATCCACGATCGTGTCGGATCCCGGAGTGGCACCAGGCGAGCGGCAGGTTGCATCTCATATCGGGGTCACAACGAGCGGAGCTTGCGCTCGCGCCGTCACGCCGAGCGTCCACGCCTCTTCGGTTTCGACCCGGTTGCGCTGCTCGCGGTTCAAGACCGGATCGCCAGCGAACAACGCAGCAAGTTCGCCGGCGTCATCACGTTCGGCGAAATAGCGGGCAACGGTGCGGACCTGAGCCGCGTCTTTGGGCTCACCCGCCAGAGTCGACACTGACCACAGAGAGGGATAGACCTCGGCCATAATCACCGCGCCACTCGGCTGCGCCGTAAGTCCCGTTTCGAAAGGCCAGACCCGGGCCTTATCGCGCCAGCGCGGATCATCCCGCAAAGTTCGTACCACCGGGAGCCCGGTCAGAACCTGACCGCCAACCGAGCCCGCCCCCAACAGCTTCCAGCAAGGCTGCGCCCCGGCCATGTACTCATCGATCAGTCTCCGCTCGGCCAATCCATCGTGCTCGTGACGACGATGATGCTTGGGTCCGAGGCAGAGCCGCGGGGCGGTCCCCGGACATCCCCAGAACGGAAATTGACCGCCTGATATGCGCTCGTTAAGCGCGGCGGCGACATCGAAGCGGTTGTTGAAATTATGTTCGTCGTCGCTGACGAGCCGTGCGATCTCGTCCCAGACTGCCCGCCACGGGGGACCGGGGAGGTCGAGCCGAGCGGCCAAGCCGGCAGGATAGCCGAACGGGAAATCGAAACCCATGAGAACCCTGGCAGTGCGCGACATCGCCGTCGCGAGCCATTCTGCCAAGAGGGTCTTTGCTGCGTGCCGGGTGGCCGGGTTGACGAGCCTTTCGCCCGTGGCATCGATCCAGCAGATCCAGATGCTGTCGCGGCCGGTCCGCGGCACGCTCGCCGCACTCCAATCGACCATAACAAACGTGTCGAACATCAGCGATGATGGTAACGACCGGCCGGGTCGTTGGACCTACGACGGAGTTTGACTGCGCAATGGTGCCGATCGTCGTCGATCCGCTGCTGCTGGTGGTCGCAGGCCTCCTCATCGATGCACTGTTCGGCGACATGCCGGTGATTTTCCGCCACATCGACCATCCGGTCGTCGTAGCAGGTCGCGCGATCGCGTTTTTCGACCGCAAGCTCAATCGCGAAAACCGCAGCGAAACCTCGCGCCGCGATCGCGGGATCGTCACCGTGATCCTGTTGGTGGGCGCCGCAGCGGGTGCCGGTCTGGTGGTCGAGCGACTGTGCCGCGGGTACTTGCTCGGTGCTATCTTCGAAGCCCTGTTGATCGCGGTGCTCGTCGCCCAGCGCAGCCTCTACGAGCATGTCGCAGCCGTCGCCACGGCGCTCGATGCCGGCGGTCTGGCCGCTGGCCGCGCCGCGGTATGTCACATCGTCGGCCGTGATCCGATGAGCCTCGACCAGCACGGCGTCGCGCGGGCAGCGATCGAGAGCCTGGCGGAGAATTTCAGCGACGGCGTTGTCGCGCCGGTGTTCTGGTATCTGCTGCTCGGCCTGCCCGGCCTCTTCGCCTATAAGATGGCGAACACGCTCGACAGCATGATCGGTCATCGCACCCCGCACTATCTCAGCTTCGGCTGGGCCGCGGCCCGCCTCGATGATGCTCTCAATCTGGTGCCGGCGCCGATCAGCGGGCTGCTGCTCGCCGCAGGTGCGGCCCTCACCGACCGATGCCGTGCCGATCGCGCGCTGGTGATCATGATCCGCGATGGCCGCAAGCACCATTCGCCGAATGCCGGTTGGCCGGAAGGTGCCATGGCGGGGGCGCTCGGCGTGGCGCTGGCGGGACCGCGCCGCTATCCCGAAGGTTTCGTCGAGGATCCCTGGCTCGGCGAGGGGAGCGCTCGGGCGGCCGCGTCCGACATCGTGCGCGCGCTGCACCTTTACCGGTTCGCTTGTCTGATCTCAGGCGGCTTGCTGCTTTTCGCCTGGATTGCCACGCGCCTGACATCGCCCATCTGATGCCGGACGGCACTTTCGCCACCTCGGCTGATGCAGCGCACCGGCTCAGCCTTCCTTCAACACCAGCGGCAGGCCGGCGGCGAGGAAAACGACGCGATCGGCGAGTGCTGCGACCTGTTGATTGAGGCGGCCGGCGGCATCGCGAAACTGTCGGCTAAGCGGCGTCTCCGGGACGAGACCCAGTCCGACCTCGTTGGCGACGAGTACGACCGGCCCGCCCGCCAGTCGCAATGCACTGCACAGCATGGCGGCTTCCTCGTCGGCCCGCCGGCCGGCGAGCAGAAGGTTCGAGAGCCATAACGTCAAGCAATCGATGAGAAGTGGGCGCTCAGAGGTTGTCTCCGTCGCGATTACTGGAGCGAGCGCCAGCGGCTCCTCGACCGTCCGCCAGAACGGTCCGCGCCGCGCGCGATGGGCGGCAATGCGGTCAGCCATCTCTCGGTCCCCAGCCTGCGCCGTCGCGCAATAGGTTCCGCCCCGGGCGACCCCTTCGACGAGCCCTTCGGCATAGCGGCTCTTGCCTGATCGTGCCCCGCCCAAGATCAGGGTCACTGGCCGAAGAGGCCCCGCATTCGGCGATATCAACAATTCCTCCAAGACGCTCCGGGCACGAGACCACGCTAGCACAGTCAACCTGACACGGTCATTCGTCGCTGGTAACATTGCCTGGGGAAACCTGGCCCCGAACAGAGGAGGATCGGATGAAGATCGAGGGTGGTTGCCTTTGCGGGAAGGTGCGCTATTCGGCCGACGCCGAGCCGGCCTTCGTCGGCGTCTGCCACTGCAAGAACTGCCAGAAGGGCACCGGCACCGCCTTTGCGGTTGTCGTCGGGCTCCCGAGCCCGTCGCTCAACGTGCAGGGCACGATGCGGACTTTCACCGGTCGGGGCGACAGTGGCAAAGCGACCTACCGTCGGTTTTGCCCGGAATGCGGGTCGGCGCTGATCGACGAGGCCGAGGCCCTGCCGAACGTCGCGATGATCATGGCCGGTACGCTCGACGACGCTGGCTGGTTAAAGCCGGAAACGGAAATCTTCTGCGACAGCGCCCAGCCCTGGGTCAACCTCGGCGGCGAAAGACAGCGCTTCCCGAAGATGCCTGGTTAAGTTCCTTTATCCGCGCGGCGACAGGTCCCGCGCAGTTTGGTTGAAGAGGACCCGCCGCTCGTCGTCGGTCGGCGGCGCCGAGCGGCGCAGGTCCTTGCCGAGATCGACCCCCCGTTGCACCGCCGGGCGCTGTTTGATGGTCTCGCGCCAGCGCGCGACGTTGGGGAAGTCGTCGAGCGGCTGGCCGAGCGGCCGGGCGATTAGCACCCAAGGCCAGGACGCCATATCGGCGACGGAATAATCCTCGAGGATGAACGCACGGTCCTCGAGGCGACGTTCGAGGACCCCGAGGCAACGGTTGTACTCGTCGGCGTAGCGCTTGTGCGAGTAGGGATGCTCGCCCGGCGCATAATTGACGAAATGGCTGAGCTGGCCGGCCATCGGGCCGAGATTGCCGACTTGCCAGAATAGCCACTCCAAACACTCCTTACGGCCGCGCCGATCCTGCGGCATGAACTGTCCGGACCGCTCGGCCAGATGGATCAGGATGGCGCCCGACTCGAACACCGGCACCGGCCCACCGCCAAACTCCTTTGGGGCGGCGTGATCGACGATCGCCGGCATGCGGTTGTTAGGGCTGATCGCCAGGAACTCGGGCTTGAACTGGTCGCCGCGCCCGATATTCACCGGGATCATCCGGTATTCGAGGCCGCACTCCTCGAGCATGATGGCGACCTTCCACCCGTTCGGCGTCGGCCAATAATAGAAATCGATCATCCGCAGTCTCCGCGAACTCTTGGCGCACGCTTGTCATGTCTGGACGGCCCCGTTGAGGCAAGACGCTTTTTGACATGGTGGAAGAGATTCACCGACGATGGCCGCAGTCTGAGAACGGGCGCATAATGAAGGCTTGACGGGAGAACCATCATGACTTTGACGCAAGATCTTGGCCATTTCGTCGCCGGCGTCTCATTCGAGCGGCTGCCGCAAGGGGCGACCGATGTCGCGCGCATTGGCTTTATCGATTGCATCGCGACGATGATCGCGGGTGCCGGCGACCCCGCACCTCAGCTGCTGCGCAAGGCGCTGCAGCAGCCGGGCGGCGACGCGACCCTGTACTTCAGCGGCGAGAGGTGCCCTGCACCCGAAGCGGCATGGATCAACGGCACCGCCGGGCACGCCCTCGACTATGACGACGTCGCCTCGTTGCGCGGCCATCCGAGTACTGTGCTGGTCCCCGCGATCCTTGCCGAGGGCGAGGCGCGCGGCGCCTCAGGACGCGACATGCTCGCCGCCTATGTCGCCGGCTACGAGACCTGGGTCGAGCTCGCCTGGCGCGACCCTGGCCACCATCACCGCAAAGGCTGGCATCCGACCGGCATCTTCGGCCCGATCGGCGCCGCCGCCGCGTGCGCCTCGCTGCGCCGTCTCGATGCCGATGCCGCAGCTCGGGCGTTGGCCCTGGCGGCTTCGCAGAGCAGCGGCGTCATGGCCAATTTTGGCACGATGACCAAGCCGTTCCATGCCGGCCGCTCGGCCCATTCGGGGCTGATGTCGGCGCGGCTTGCCGAGCTCGGCTTCACCGCCGCGCTCGACGCCCTTGAACATCCGCAGGGGTTCTTGAGCGCGGTCTCGCCCGAGGGTGCGGTTGATCGCGAGACCCCGGCGCACGGGCTCGACAGCGAGTGGAGGATCGTCAAGTACCGTCTCGGCATCAAGAAATACCCGGCCTGCTATTGCACCCACCGCGCACTCGACGCGATGCTCGATCTGCTCGCGCGCCAGCCGCTGCAGCCCACCGAGATCGCGCGGATCACCGTCTCGTTGAGCGATACCCATGCGCTGATCCTGCGCAACCACCAGCCGCAGACCGGCCTCGCCGCCAAATTCAGCATGGAATTCGCGATGACGGCGGCGGTGATCGCGCGGCGCGCGGGGCTCGCTGAATACACCGACAGCTTTGTGAAGCGCCCCGAGGTTCAGGACCTGATGCGGCGGGTGGGAATCGAGACCAACCGGAACTACGATCCCGAGGTCTCCGGAGCCTCGGTCTTCGACCAGGTGCGCGTCGAGCTGGTCGACGGGCGTATCATCGAAAGCGAGAAGGTGGCGCGAGCGAAGGGCCATGCCGACCGGCCGCTGAGCGAAGACGAGCTCTTCGAGAAGTTCCGCATCTGCCTCGACGCCGGCGCGGCACGGATTGCGCCCGATGTGCTGTTCGACCGTCTGCGGCATCTGGAAGATCTGTCGGCGCGAGAATTGACGGCGGTATGAGAGCAGCCGGAGCCGGCTTTCTCCTGGCGATCGGCTTGATCTCGGGCTCGTCGCTGGCGCAGGTGACGGATCAGCAGACGACGATACTCCATTTGAACCAGATCGCGGAGCGCAACGTGCTGCGCGACCTTCTGCGCATCGATCTCCGAGTCGAGGAGACCGGGGCTGATCCCCTGCTCATTCAATCGACCATTAATCGCCGCATGACGGCAGCGCTCGACCGTGCACACCAAGTGCAAGGCGTGCGCGTCGAAACCGGTTCCTACGGGGTCGGCGAGGAGCGGGCGCAGAATGCCCCGGCGCGCTGGCGCGGCACGCAATCGCTGATCCTGACGAGCAAGGCTGCGGACGCCGCGCTGAAGCTCGCCGGAGCGCTGCAGTCCGATGGGTTGCTGATGTCCTCGATCGGATACGATGTCTCGCCCGAGACGCTGCGCGGCGCCGAGGAGGACCTGACGGCCGAGGCGCTGGCGGCGCTCGACCGGCGCGCCGGGTCAATCGCCGGGCTAATGCATCTGGTCCTGCTGCGCTATCGCGACCTGCATGTCGGCAATGCCGAGACCGGGGGGCGCCCGATGCCGCGCTTTGCCGCCATGGCGGCAGCGGCGCCGGTAGCCGAGCCCGGCGAGGCGACGATCCGCGTGACGATCGAAGCCGAACTGCTGCTCGGCGCGTCGCGACCTTAGGAGGACTCTCGATGACGCTCCCGGTCCCGCCTCTGCTCGTCATTTCCGATCGTCGCCAGGCCCGGCAGCCGCTCGAAGAAGTCGCCGCGGCTGCGTTCGCAGGGGGGTGCCGCTGGTTCAGCCTGCGCGAAAAGGATCTGCCGCCGGAAGAGCGGCGTGCGCTGCTCGCCAAGATGGTGAGGCTCGGACGGCGCTGTGGTGCAGTCGTCACCGTGCACGACGATATCGAGGCGGCGGCAGTGGGTGCCGACGGGGTGCATCTGCCGAGCGGCGGCAGTCCTGCCGCGGCGCGCGCCCGCCTGCCGGAGGCGTTGATCGGCGCCTCGGCGCATACCGCCGACGAGGCGGCGGCATTGCTGCGGGCGGGGGCGGATTACGTCACCGCGAGCCCGGTCTTCCTCACCGCGAGCAAGCCCGGTTACGGACCCGCGCTCGGTCTCGACGGTCTGACTAGGATCATCGCCGAGGCCGGCGGCGCGGTCGTGGCGCTCGGCGGCATCAACCCCGAGAACGCCGCGCCATGTTTTGCCGCCGGCGCGCAGGCGATCGCCGTCATGGGCGAAGTCATGCGCTCACCGGACCCGCAGGCGGCGGTCGAGCGTCTGCTTCGGGCGATATCCGCCGGTCGATCAGCGCTCGAGCACAGCCGTACCGGCGGTGGTGCCTGCGATCTTGCCGAAGACCGAGCCCGAGACGAGGCCGGTGCCGCCGGGGTAGTTGAAATAAAATAGACCGCCGACCAATTCGCCCGCGGCGTAAAGACCGGCGATCGGCTGTTGCGCGGTGTCGAGGACGCGGCCGTCGGTGTCGATGCGCAAGCCGCCAAACGTGAAGGTGACGCCGCAGGTCGTGCAGTAGGCCTCGAAGGGCGGTTTCTCCAACGGCATTGCCCAGTTGGTCTTTTCGATCGCCAACCCCTTGGTCGTGCGGCCGTCTTTGACCGTCGGGTTGTAGGGGATGTCGCGCTGGACGGCCGCGTTGTATTCGCGGATGGTTTCGAGGAACCGCGGCTTATCGACCGGAGCGTATTCGGCCATCTTGTCGGCAAGAGCCTCGATCGTGTCGGCGGTTACCTTGGTGACCTGGCGGATGCGGTATTCGTCGCGCTGCAGATGCACGACCTGCTGGTCGAAGATCTGCCAAGCGAACTGGTGCGGCTGCTCGAGGATCAGGCGGCCGTATTTGGCGTAGGTGTAGTTGCGGAAATCGGCCCCCTCGTCGCAAAAGCGCACGCCGTCGGCGTTGACCATGATGGCGAACGGGTAGCTGTGCTTCTGGAAATTGTCGCCGACCGCGAGGTCGCCGAACTCGGGGGCGTTGTAGTCCCAGCCGACCGCGTGGCAGCCCGACCAGTTGCCGTAGGGCATGGCACCGATGTCGAGGGCCATCTTGATGCCCGCACCGGTGTTGAAGCGGGTGCCGCGCACCTTGGCGAGGTCCCAGCCCGGGCCGAGATACCGAGTGCGCATCTCGGCATTAGCCTCGAAGCCGCCGCAGGCGAGGATCACCGCCTTGGCCGGGATCTCGGTGGTCTTGCCCTCGACCTTGGCGACGACGCCGTGAACGCCGTTGTCGTCGGCGATCAGCTTCTCGCCGCGCGCCTCGTAGGCGATCTGGATCTGGCGTTCCTCGGCGGCCTTGAACAACCCCTCGACGAGCCCCGGCCCGCCGCCCCAGGCTTCGAGCGCCAGCCCGCCCCAGAAGACGAACTTGCCGTCGTGCTTGAAGGCCTGGCGCGAATACATCGGAGCAAAGCGGATGCCCTGGCTGCGCATCCACAGGAGCGTCTCCTGGCTTTTGGTGATCAACAGCTCGGCCATGTCGGGGTTGCTGCGATAGTCGGTCAGCCGGCCGAGGTCGTCGTAATATTTGTCGGTCGTATAGGTGCCGAAATCCGATGTCGCGATCTCGGTCTCGCTGAGATCGCAGAGCTTCAGGAGGTCATCGACGCCGTTATAGACAAAGCGCAACGCCCCCGCCGTATAGCGGCTGTTGCCGCCGCGCTCGTCGAAGGGGGCGGCTTCGAGCACCAGCACCCGCGCCCCCTGGGCGCGGGCCGCCAGTGCGGCGCACATGCCGGCATTACCGGCACCGACGACGACAACATCGAACTCGCCCGCGATCATCTCGTTTCCTCCGCCTGGGTTCGCTTTCCGACGGAGTAGCGCGCCCGGCAGGGAAGGAGCAAGCCTCGCTTGTCGGGTCTCGTCTTCCCTGCCATTCCCGCGTGGCAGGGAAGAATTTGCATTCTTTTTACCCAAGCCATTGATATGAAGAGAGTTATCTACGTTTTCGCCGGGTCTGGCAGAGGATTGGCAGGGAAGCGCGACGAACAGGGACCGCAGACCCGGAGCGCGCGCGACGCGCCCACTCGCTCCGGCTGGAAGCGACAGCCGCGAACCCGAAAACCGCGAGGATGAAGAGCAACTCGACCATAGCGATCCGGATAACATGCCGTTATGGCAATTTTCGGGATGGCCCCCGTCCTCACTTCGCCGACGCGTTGCGGAGCTTATTTATAGGGCTTGTATCGGAGGACCGCGCGCGGGCAGTCGCCGTCGGCGAGCGACCGGGCCGGGCTCCAGATTGCACGAGGCAGCCATGTTTATTTCCGATGTCTTGCGGACCAAGGGTCATCACGTCGAGAGGATACACCCCACCGACAGGGTCGAACTTGCGGTCCGCAAGCTGGCCGAGCATCGCATCGGCGCCCTGGTGGTCGAGGATCGGTGGATGAAACCGGTTGGCATCTTCTCCGAGCGGGACTTCATAAACGCGATGGCGCGAGAGGGTGCGGCCGTGCTCGACTTTGAGGTCCAGCAATTGATGTCGAGACCGATGCGGACCTGCCGCTCCTCTGATCGCATCGATGCCGTGCTCGCGACGATGACGATCGCGCGCATCCGTCACCTGCCGGTGATCGAGGACAGCGAGCTGAAAGGCATCGTCAGTATCGGCGATCTGGTGAAGCACCGCCTCGACGAGAAGGAGCTGGAGGCGAGCGTGCTTCGCGACATCTCGCGCATGCGTGCCTGAGCAACACCGCCCCCGCCAGTTCCTCCTTTCGTAGGGCCGATTAGCGCGGAGGCTGGGCGAGAATGCGCTGCATCGCGAGCCGTGCGTGCTTCGAGACGCGCCCCGGCGTCGCCGGGTCTCTCCTCACCATGAGAGGCCGCGAAAAATCAGGCTTAACGCATATTTGTGGTCGCTTTCCCGGCGAAGGCCGGGACCCATCTTTCCACACAACTCGAACTTTTCACGAATTAGCAACGACTTGCGCGTTCTGACCGGCTCGTGCCACGCTGACATGGACCCCGGCCTTCGCCGGGGAAGCGATCTTTGATCGGGATTGTCAGGATACATTCACAGGCTCTGAGGTCCCTCGCGAAGGCGGGGGACGCACGACATTCCTCCAGCCTTACTGCATGCTTGCCCAGCCTCGCAGCGCAATCCGCCGGACAGCGGGGGAATACGCTTTCGCTCTTCCGCCCTACGATACTTTCGCTAGAGTGAATCCACGAATAAGGAGCCGGGAGGGAGCGCGGAATATGCAGGCGGATTACGTCATCATCGGTGCGGGTTCGGCGGGCTGCGTGCTGGCCAACCGGCTGACCGAGGATCCCCTAACGAAGGTGTTGCTGATCGAGGCCGGCGGGCGCGACTGGAACCCGCTGATCCACATCCCCGCCGGGTTCTTCAAGATGCTCGACCACGATACGTTGACGTGGAAATTCCGGTCCGAGCCCGATCCCGGCACCTACGGGCGCGCGATCAACTACACGCGCGGCCGGGTGATCGGCGGCTCCTCGTCGATCAACGGGCTGATCTACATCCGCGGCCAACCCGAGGACTACGACCACTGGGCGCAGCTCGGCAACCGCGGCTGGTCGTGGGACGATTGTCTGCCCTATTTTCGCAAGGCCGAGCGCTGGGAGGGCGAGGGCAGCGCGGTGCGCGGCAAGGACGGGCCGCTCTTCACCTCGAAGACCGACCGGCCGCCGATCTGTACCTCGGTGCTCGAGGCCGGCCAGGAGATCGGGCTCGAATACCGCGAGGACGTCAACGATCTGCCGCCCGGCCACAAGGACTGCATCGGCTGGTGCCAGCAGACCCGCGGCGGCCGCCGCCGCGCCAGTGCGGCGCGCACCTATCTGCATCCGGCCTTGAAGCGGCCGAACCTGCAGCTCGTCACCCACGCGCTGGTGCACCGTGTGCTGTTCGACGGCAAGCGCGCGACCGGTGTCGAGTTCTCGCGCGGCGGTCCCGGTGGTACGGTCGAGCGGGCCGAGGCGGCGCGCGAGGTGATCCTGTCGGCGGGTGCGGTCGGCTCGCCGCACATCCTGCAATTGTCGGGGGTCGGCGACCCCGAGCATCTCGGGCGCATCGGCGTGCCCGCCGTGCACGAGTTGCGCGGGGTCGGCAAGAACATGCAAGACCATTACACCACGCGGGTTTCCTATCCGGTGGTCGGCGCACAGACCGCCAATGAGCGCTCGCGCGGCCTGCCCTTCGCCGGCGAGGTCATGCGCTGGCTCTTCAGCGGCAAGGGCATCTTGACCTACAGCCCGTCGATTGTCGCCGCCTCGGTCAAGGTATTGGAGGAATCGGCGACCCCCGACATGCAGGTCACCTTCGCGCCCGGCAGCTTCAAGGGCGGCCAGATCGGCGAGCTCGAGGAGACGCCGGGCCTGAGCGCCGGCGCCTGGCAGATGCGGCCGTTGTCGCGCGGCTATGTCGAGGCCAAGTCGAACCGGCCGGGCGACATGCCGGCAATCAACCCGCGCTACCTGTCGGAGGAAGCCGACCGGCGCGCGATCATCGGTGGATTGCGCATGGCCCGGCGGATCTTCGCCGCCCCGGCACTGAAGCAGTTCGTTCGGGAAGAGAGCCTGCCCGGAGCCCAGATCCAGACCGACGACGAGCTGCTCGACTACGCACGGCGCAACGGCAGCACCTGCTATCACGCCAGCTGCACCTGCATGATGGGCGCGCACCCAATGAGCGTCGTCGACAGCGAGCTGCGCGTCCACGGCCTCGACGGGCTCCGCGTCATCGACGCCTCGGTGATGCCGTCAGTCACCTCGACCAACACCAACGCGCCGACCATCATGATCGCCGAAAAGGCTGCCGCGATGATAAAAGGCGCCGCGCGGCAAAGAATGGCGGCGTAGCGAAAGTAGTAGCGTAGGCGGAAAAGCGGAGCGCATTCCGCCACACGCTTTCTTCGGTATAATCTCAGATTATGCATTTGGCCGTAGCTGGTGCGGTTAACTTCAATCAGGGCTATGGAGGTGTACGTGAACCCTTGTCTGCGATCGGCTTTCGCCGGCTTCGGGCTGATACTTACGCCTTTCGGTGTGCTCGCTTCCTGCCTCGATGAGGCGGCCATTTTTTCTGAACGCATTTGCGGAGAGATATCCAATCGTGGGTCATCTCAACTGATCTCGGGTTCCGGCGAGCTCAACGCAGAGGCGAAGGGCTTGATTGCGCGAATGCTCAGTTCGGTCCAAGGTAACGCCAAAGTTGATGCAGCCGTATCAACTTACGATAACGTAGTCCGCGAAGAACTTACAAATGAACACAAAACTGCGCGCGATTGCAAAACTCGGATGGTGGATGATGCGGTAAAGCAGGTGTGCATCAAACCTGTAACCTATCGCACCTGTCCCCATCCAGATTTTGGCCAAGCTGGATGGGCGCAGGAGGAGACACTGCAAGGCACAAGCGGGTGGCGTGGAGGCGGATACAATCAAGACGCATACTGTAGTGATTACAGCAATGCTGTGATAAGCTCGCACGGTCTAGGAGGTCAGCCATACAATGTCGTAATAATGAGCAAATCCGAAGAAGGACGGTGGACAGGAAGATTTAACCGCGACCGACAATATAACTATCATTGTCGAGTAAAGTTGTCGTGGGTTCCTGTTTATAATGAAAGACAAGATGCGCGGTGTGGACCCCCAGAATAATTGACGTGCGACCCAAGTGCTTAATCTGCTCGGGGTGGGAGATTGGCTGTTTCGCCCACGTCATCCCGCAGGACTTGCTCTACGCCCGTTGACCGGCATCGCGGCGCCAAGCCAAACTGTGCAGACCGGTCAGGTGGATCAGCGCCGGCTACGGCACGGCAAATCATATCTCATTTGAACAAGGGCTTGAGATCGAGCCGCTTCAAAATCGATTCCATGCCCCAGCGGTCACGCTCCGTCTCCTTTGAGATAGCGATCAACCTTTCCACCGGCGTGTTTTTGCGCAGGTCTTCGATCAGCGCGAGCACCTCGTCGCGAAGGGCACTCAACGATGGCACTGTGCAAAGGCTCATATTCGCGGAAGGATTTGCCTTCGGGTGTGCCCTTCCTTCCGGTCCCACGAGTGCCAAGCCAAGAACGGCATGCTCACTGTGAGATTGTTGCATCCATTCCAGGTGGTCGTGGGCTTGCGAGATGTCCTTTTTGTAGTACGTCGCTGGCGTCTGCTTGTCGGTCTTCAACTCGAACCCAAATTGCCGCGGTTGCGCGTCGTCGCGCCAGAGAACGTCGGGCCCTGTCCCCTCGTCGTTGTCTGGACGCGTCGCTGTGAAGCCCAGCAGCTCGCCGAGGGCTCGCACACCTGCCTCAGCTTGCTTGGGATCACCATGGTCGATCAAAGCTAGCGTGTTCCGGAGCTTCGCCATTTCGGCCTCGAATTTGTTGCCATGGCTGTAGCTCAACAAGTCCCGCAAAGAACGTCCGAATGCATTGAGATCCGGCGCCTTTGCCTTCTCCACGCGTCCACCTATCGGGCGCGGCAGGGTCATGCCGCCGCCGAGCCGTCGCATGGCGTGCCCGTAGGCAATAAGAGCCGCGTCCTTGTCGCCTTCGCGTTCGAACGCTGCACCGAGCCAGACCGCATGCCAGCCGCCAAGTGGGGTGTCGTGTAGTGCCGTCGTGTCTACCGTCTTTTCCAACTCTCGGCGCGCCGTCGCCGGATCGTCGTTCCACATTGCGGCACCGTACTTTGCCTCACTCAAGGCAGCCGTGACCATAAATGGTTCAGCGGCTTTGTGTCGTGCTAGCTGGTCCTTGTCGAGTTCGGCGAGCTTGACCTCTCTCTGATAGTAGTCGAGCCAGCCCTGATCCCGGTCGAGAACCCGTTCGATTAGCTCGATCGCCTGATCGGGCTTGTCGATGCTGAACTCCGACTGTACCTCGCGGCCTATCAGGACTTGCTTTTGGAGGAGAGGCGGAAGGAGCGCGAGGTTGCGATCGTTTCCGAGCCACTTATTGAGATCGTCGCCTTCAATGAGGAAGGCACCGTAATCGTTTCGCCCGCGATTGATCCGACCGAACAGCTGCGCCAGCCGATTAGCGATCCGCACCGCATGGACCTTGTTCATGCGGAGAAATTCCCACTGATATCTCTCGATTAAAAACGTACCCGATGGCAACCCCTCCATGATCATGACGCGGCATGTATCGTGCGGCAGATCAATGCCATCAACACGGGATACCAGCATGAATGCGCCGTCTTTCGCCTTTCGGAAAGCATCGAGCTTTTCGGAGAAGTTTTCCGGCTTTGGAGGCTCGGCGAGACCGGACCAGTTCTTCGCTCGTTCATAGTCGGGGATGGCGATGACTGCTTTTTGAGTTTTAACGAGTTTGGTCGCGAATTTACGGCCGAACCCGCCCTTGATGTTCCGACCATTGATGATCAGCCGCTCGCCATTGCCAGCGTCATTCGATGGCGTGATCGTCACCTCGGGAAGGCGACCGAAGGCGCGAATGAAATCGGTTTGGCTTTCGAGCGTGGCAGAAAGATACACACGCCGAATCTTCTGTTGGAATATGTCAAGCGATAGCGAAGGAAGGAAAGGCGGTGCTAGTTCAAAGACACCGCGCGTGAAGATCGCTGCACACGCATCGAGATGATCTTCTAGCCATGCGAATGGGTACTTGAGCTCGTCGTTGGTTTTTATACCGTGGCGAAGGAGGATTTCGAGAAGCCGGGCACTGCGCTGGTAGAGGCCGGCGGGGGTGACGAATGATGTCGAATGCTGCGACAGATCGAGCGAGTCCCGAAACCGTCCCGCTATACCCAGCTGCTGAAAATGTGGCCTGAAGAGTTCGACGATCTCGCCGAACAGCTCCTCATCGTCACGAACATCGATCCTGAGAGTGAACGCTCCGCGTAACAGGGTTTCCGCCACATGCGCGTCATCGAAGATGATCGCCTGAGGGAAGAATTTATTGCGAAGCGCGCTGTGCCCATTAAACAACGCCGCGTAGGTTGTGATACAGAATGATTTGCCTGTCTCGAAGAGTTCGTTGGAGAACTCGCGTCGCACGCGGGTCGTATGCTCCATGCCGATCCGCTTAGCCTCCTCAGAGGTCTGCCGCACGAGATCAATCGTCGAGCAAAGATAGAGGACATTGCTTAGCCCCTCGTTTACGAGACTCTGAGCAATCAGCAGCCCCACGATCGTCTTGCCCGCGCCCGTGTTCAGCGAGACAAGTACGTCCTGCTTATCTCGATTGGCATGCCACTCGGCTAGAGCTTTGTCTTGACCGCGCCAGAGATCGTTGAACGTTCCAGACAAACTGGGAAGCGTCTCGAAGATCTTGATAGGGTTAATTGGTGACGGCGTCTTCTTCGTACTGCCAAGCTTGGAAAAATCCATACGGAAAAGCCTCTTAAAGCAATGTCCAACGGGAGTGCGACTCAATTGGAGATTGCGGCGACGATTCTCAATACCATCGCGTCTGATCGGACCGGTCACGTCTTTCGGCAGGAGTTCACGTCGAGGAGCTTGGTCACTGACTGGGGTCTAACGGCGCCGTCGAGCGGGCCGATGCGCGAGGTGATCCTGTCAGCGGGTGCGATCGGCTCGCCGCACATCCTGCAATTGTCGGGGGTTGGCAGTTCCGAGCATCTCGGGCGCATGGGCGTGCCCGTCGTGCATCAGTTGCGTGGCCACTATGTTGCGCGCGTCTCATACCCGGTGGTCGGCGCGCCGACCGCCAACGAGCGCTCCCGCGGCCTGCCGCTCGCCGGCGAGGTCATGCGCTGGCTCTTCACCGGAAAGGGTATCTTGACCTACAGCCCGTCGATCGTCGCGGCCTCGGCCGAGGTGCTGTAGGAATTGGCGACCTCCGACATGCAATGCACCTTCGCCCCCGGCAGCTTCAAGGGCGGCCAGATCGGCGAGCTCGATGAGACGCCGACCTCGCCTGGGCCAAATTGCGCACCCTCGCCGACGGCACTGGCCTCGCCTCGAAGACCCTCTCGCGCTAGTCGAATACGTAACCGACTTACGCGATACTCACTCAAGTCTCAGCTGACGGCTGAGTTCGGGGGCCACTTGACCCTCACGGTTCCTCGCCGAGCCGCCGACCAGCGAGCACTCCCTCGACCGCTCGTCTCAGACCGGCGAGGTCGTCTTGGACGATCTTCCAAATAATGCTCGGGTCAACGCCGTCATAAGCATGACGCAACACGTTGCCGAGGCTGCGGATGCTCTGCCACGGCTGATCGGGCGCAAGCGTCTCGGCCTCGTTTCCCAACCTCCGAGCAGCCTCGCTGATGATCAGGAGCGCGTGCAAGACGGCGTAAAATGCTTGCTCGTTTCGGGCAAGCCTATCAGCATCAAGCCCTGTCGTGAACCGCTCTATTCGATCGATATTCTCAAGGATATCGGCAAATCTCTGTATCTGCTTTTCAGAAGGCAAGCGCTGCATCTCGCTCGATGGCGCGCCGCAGCCGCTCCTTGCGAACCGGCTCACTCACAATATCGACCGGGCAGCCTAGTATCTCCTGAAGGCGCTGCGTCAGCGCGTCCAACTGGCCGAAATACGCAAAGCCGCCCTCGGTCCTTTCCGGGCTCAGTCGGACGATAACATCTACATCCGAACGGTCAGTCGCATCGCCCCGAGCGACAGACCCGAAGATGGACAGGCTCGCTATCCCTACAGCCTTTAGCTCGGCCTCATGTGCTCGCAGTTCCGCAAGGATGCTATCTTTGTGCATCCACTTAATTTAGCGTTATCGCATACCTTCCGCGAGTCCCAGGTTCAAGCTGCGTCATCACGCGACGCTGGGGCTCGGCAGAGCGTAGAGCGGGTGGAGCGCAGCGCGACCCGCCGCAGATGGCGCGAGCTGGTGGGTTGCACCCGCCCTACGCTTGCGCGGCCGTCATTTCGCCGACCGCGGCCTGTGCCCGAGGCGCGGCGCTGATCGCTGTCAGATTATCGGCAAGCGCCGTCGACGCACTTGAGTGCGATCTACAACAACGATGCTTTGCGCCAACTCGGCTCTCGCCGATGACGTGAAGAATTTGCTGCATCCGCCCGGTCACATCGGGCTCGCTCCGGTTACCCGTACGAAACAAGAGGCCTGGTCCCTCCGCTCTGGTTAGAGTTAGAGCCCGCAGCCTCGGATAATCCAGATCGACGGTAACCACCGTTCGCATATCCTGCCTCGCGCGTGATTTCGGTGTCCGCAGAGCGATCGAGGCCTACGGCAGAGGCGTAATCGGCGTCGTGCCCCTTGGGTCACGAGTCAATGCGCCAAGCCCGCAGACAGCGGCAAATCGACGGGAAATTTCACCGTGCCAGTTCGACGGTCTCGTCCTCCGCCAGCAAGGCGGCGTACTTTAGGCCTCGTCGATGTCTTCCGGATCGAGGTAAGGGTAGTCGGCCAGGATTTGATCGCACGTGCTGCCGGCAGCCAGCAGGCCGAGCAACCGCGCCACCGGGAATCTGAGCCCCCGGATGCACGGCTTTCCGGTGCAAACGCCGGGATCAACCGTTATTCGGGCGAGCTTCATAGCATCAGTATAACAGTGCCGGGAGTGAGTATAACAGTGCCGGGAGTGGCGTAAAAGTCTGAGAGCGTCCGGATCAGCTCGTAGGGGTGGGTTGGCGCAGCGTAACCCGCCGCAGAAGGCGGCCGGATGCGATGGGCGTCGCGTCGCTCAGCCCATCCTACGCGCTATTCCTCGCTCCGCAAACGTGCGGAGCGTGGCGCATCGTGGAGTGATGCCTCGTTGATTCCTCAACGGTCGACGCTAGGTTCAATGCATGGAAATTCGCCTCCCTCCCGAGCAGGAAGCCCATCTTGCGGCGATAGCCGCGAGCACAGGCCGCAGCACGGACGAGCTCGTCCAGGAAGCCATTCAGCTATGGGAGCAGGACAGGCGCTTGCCGAGTTCCGCAAGACCCTCGATGATGGCGAGGCCTCGATCGACCGCGGCGAGGGCATGGACATTACCCCGGAATCCATGCGCCGGCTCAGTAAGGATGTCATCGAGCGCTGCCGCGCGCGCCTTGAGGCCGAGCGAAAAGCGGGCCGCTGATGGCATGCCGCCTCGCCAGACGCGCCGAGGCGGACTTGGACGAAATCGCCGACTACATCGCCGCCGAGAGCGGCAGCCTCGCCACCACAACCCGCGTCATCGAAGCCCTTGCCGCCCGGTTTTTGTCCTTCGCGGAAAATCCCTATGCCGGGCGGGCACGGGATGGCGGCCTCGGGCCCGGTCGCAGGAGCTTCTCCGCCGACCGCTATGTTATCGTTTACCGCGTCGCTGGTCGGGGACGTTGTGATTTTGCGTGTCGCCCATGGCAGCCGGGACATCCCGGCGCTGAGGGGCGGGTAGCGCCGTCCGGCTTGCGCGGCTTCAAGAGCGGCGGTTTCGGGCTTCGGCGAGTTCAAGGCCGCACATCAGACCGCCAACGAGCGCTCGCGCGGCGTGCCATTGGCCGACGATGTCATGCGCCGGTTGTTCACCCGCAAAAGCATGCTGACCTACAGCCGGTCAATCGTCGCCGCCTCGGTCAAGGTATTGGAGGAATTGGCGACCCCCGACATGCAGGTCACCTTCGCGCCCGGCAGCTTCAAAGGCGAGCCAGATCGGCGAGCTCGAAGAGACGCCGGGGCTCAGCGCCGGCGCCTGGCAGATGCGGCCGTTGTCGCGCGGCTATGTCGAGGCCAAGTCCAACCGGCCCGGCGACATGCCGGCGATCAACCCGCGCTACCTGTCGGAGGAGCCCGACCGGCGCGCCATCATCGGTGGACTGCGCTTTGCTCGGCGGATGTTCGAGGCGCCGGCGTTAAAGCAGTTTATCCAGGAGGAGAGCCTGCCCGGCCCGCAGGTCCAGACCGACGACGAATTGCCCGGCTACGCGCGGCGCAACGGCAGCACCTGCTATCACGCGAGCTGCACCTGCATGATGGGCGCGCACCCAATGAGCGTCGTCGACAGCGAGCTGCGCGTGCACGGCCTCGACGCGCTGCGGGTCATCGACGCCTCGGTGATGCCGGCGGTGACCTCGACCAACACCAACGCGCCAACCATCATGATCGCCGAGAAGGGGCCGCGATGATCAAAGGCGTCGCGCGGCACGAGTGGCGGCGTAGTAGGGGCGGGTGCAGCGAGGCGTCACCCGCCGCAGGTGGCGCGAACGCGAAGGTGGCGGGTTGCATCCGCCCTGTGCTGCGGAAAAATGATCCTTGATAAAATACTATCGTTATGATAATGACAATAGTCAGGCGAGAACCGCCGCAGCAACCGCATCCCTCACCCCGCCTCCCGACCGGATGGGGACCTGATCTCGACCTGATATAACAGGTGGAACAGGTGCATGGCGTAGTGGGGTTGGCATGCACGTTGCCGGAACTCAATGAAGCCGACGACCCCGGAGATGACGATCATGAGTGCGCTCGGTTTCGACATGCGGATCGGGCATTCATTTACAGAATTTTACCCAGCTTAATTTGGTCGCGGGGCGCGAGGCGTTTATGTAAGGCGGGCAAGCCAATCCCATCAACTCCTCCAGAGGTTTTCCCATGTCAGCATCTCGCAGGTCGGGCGCTGCCGCTTTGGGCACGCCGACCGATCTTTCCCCCGCCAATGTCAGCGCGATCACCGCAGCCCTCAACCCGCTCGTGGCGGACGCGTTTGCGCTATACCTCAAGACAAAGAATTTTCATTGGCATGTCAGCGGCCCGCATTTCCGCGATTACCATCTGCTGCTCGACGAACAGGGCGATCAGATCTTTGCGATGACCGACGAGCTGGCCGAGAGGGTGCGAAAGATCGGCGGAACCACTCTGCGGTCGATCGGGCATGTCTCGAAACTCCAGCGGATAACCGATAACGACGCGGAGTTTGTACCGGCGGCCGACATGCTGCGAGAATTAATGGAGGACAGTAAGGCGTTTACCGTCAACATGCGCGAAGCTCACGAGATAGCTGCCGACAATAATGATGTCGCCACGACGAGCCTGCTCGAGACTTTCATCGACGAGACCGAAAAACGAACCTGGTTTTTGTTTGAGGCCACGCGGCTGACGAACCAGCCCAACGGGTAACTCCAAGAGCCCGCTTGGCTTTAGCCAATAAATGCGCCAGTGATTTGCTTGAGATTTCGGACGAACTCGTTGCGGGTTCCGCCGCCGCTGCAATCGCAACCGCTATGGCGGCGGATCCAGCGAGGTACCTTCCTCGGCAGAATGAAAGGTCGTTAGCCCGCGGGGCGGCGTCCTTGGCCTGACCGTTCAGGTCGCGTTGGCGGAATTCCCCGCCCCTCGGCAGGATTAGCGGGCCTCAGAGGATACCGCCGACCGCGACGACCCGCATGATCGGGCGAGTTCGTGCTGCGGTGATGCGTTGGCGGGCACCTCCCGCCCTGGGCCGACCGGGGCGCCCGGCCGACACACGCGATGACTCTGATCAGTCTGCCCAATTCTGAATTTCCAGGCCATCGATGCGTCGAAACTCGCGTTCGTTATCGGTGACCAGAATGAGGCCCGCCGCTTTGGCGTAGAGTATCGCCGCGGTCATCCGACAGAACATCATGCGGTAGCTCGGCCAGAATTTCGAAGGCTCGCACCAGCCCTTCAGCCTTTTCACGCAACACGATCTCGTCGCCTCGGCGAAAAATCTCTACTTCCGGCCCCTTCAGCCGATATTCTTTTGGCAACCGCACGGCTTGACTGTTTCCGAAACGAAAAACACGGGCAGTAGCCATGTCGACCTCTCCCGATATACGCTGACGTATATACTTGCGCAGAAGTCACATGCAAGTTCAGGAACCGACAGCGCGTTTCTGGATGGGCGCGTTGTAGAAGCGGCGGTGTCAAAACCGAGAACCGCCCCCACGTCGTCGGGCGCAACGTAGGGCAGGCGCAACGTAGGGCGGGCGCAGCGGAAGCGGGACCCGCCGAAAGAGGCGGGAGAGGCGGCTGGTTCCACCCGCCTTACGCGCTTTGGGCGGCTCTTGGGGTCGGCAGCGCCAGCGAAAGCTCGCGGGGCGGGCGGAAGGTCAGGGCGATCGCCACGGCGCCGAGACCGATGCCGAAGGAGCCGATGTAGAGCCAGAAATAGCTGGCGTAGGCGTCGTAGAGGCGGCCGCCGGCCCAGGGACCCAATGCCATGCCCAAGGTCGCGGCCATGTTGACCGCGCCGAACATCGTTCCCATGATCCGGGCCCCGAAATATTCGCGCACCAGAATGGCGTAGAGCGGCATCACCGCGCCGTAGGCAAACCCGAACATCAGCGCCAGGCCGTAGAAGTCCGCGAGGTCGCGGGTGAACACGTAAAGGCTCACCGAGAGGGCCTGGAGCGCCAACGCGAAGATGATCATGCGCTTGGCGCCGATGCGGTCGGCGGCGAGCCCGCCGATGACGCGGCCGCTGAGCGAGGCGACACCCGCCGCGCCGAAGACGGTGGCGGCGGCCATCGCCGGCACGCCGCAGTCGATCGCGTAGCTGACCATGTGGAAGATCGGCCCCGAATGGGCCGCGCAGCACGCGAAGTGGGTAAACGCGATGGCGGCGAATTGCGGCGTGCGCAGCGCCCGCGCAACGGTGAATTCGCGGTCGGGAGGGCTTGCGCCTGCGGCGGCGCCGGCGCCGCGCGGCAGGACCGGCGGCTTACGCACCAGCAGTGCGGCAGGAATGATCAGCAGCCAGGAGAGAGCGCCCAGAGTGAGCATCGCATTGCGCCAGCCGTAATCGTCGATGAGCCAGCGCGCGAAGGGCGATATCGTCGCAGAGCCGATCGCGAAACCGGATGAGATCAGGGCCACGGCAAGGCTGCGATGCCGGGTGAACCAGCGCGTCGCCGTGGCGGTCAGCGGTGCGTAGAAGCTGCCGGCCGCCACGCCGATGATCACGCCGAACAGGACCTGGAATTGACCGACCGTCGCGGCGTGGCTCGCCGCCACCAGGCCGAGGCCCAAGAGCGCGCCCCCCGCCAGTGCTACCGCCCGGGTTCCGTAGCGATCGGAGAGCGCTCCCCAAAGGAATGAAGCCGGCCCCATGCACAGAAAGTTGAGCAGTGCTGCCGTCGAAATGCTCGTGCGGGACCAGCCGGTCGCCAGCGACATGGGCTGTAGGAAGATGCCGAGCGACATCATCGTGCCCATCCCGAGGCAGGTTATGACGATGCCGGCCCCGACGATGATCCAGCCGTAGTAGAGCTTCATCGCTCAGATCTCATGAACCGATTGCGTCGGATTGCACCCAGCTATTCGCCAAACCGCTCGAAGCAGCTCGTCCAGCCGCGTTGATGATCGTCGCGGACCGCCGGTGTCAAGCGAGTCTCCCCGGTGGTTTCGTTGGTTCGGACATACTTGCGCGCGGTCGGCCCGAGCCTCAGCTATCAGGCATGGATCTCTCTGCAGTGGATCGCAAGGCTCTCGGTGCGGCCGTACGGCGGCTCGAAAACCCCAGTCTCGTCGGCCGCCTTGCGGCACTCGCGGGCAAGCCGGTCGGGCTTATCCAACGCGCCCTGCCCGCCGCCGCCTCGACCGCGGTCGCCAAGGCTGCGCAACTCGCTCTCGAGCGCGCGCTCGAGGTCGCCTTGTTCAGCCTAAAGGATCGCCGGCTCACCGGGGGGCGCAAATTCCATTCGGGGCTCGCTTGCACTTCCGGGGCGATCGGCGGTGCCTTCGGGCTTCTCGCGCTCGCGGTCGAGCTGCCGGTGACGACCACAATAATGCTGCGGGCGATCGCCACGATCGCTCGTGAGGAGGGCGAGGACCTTGCCGATCCGCGGACTGGGCTCGCCTGCCTCGAGGTGTTCGCGTTGGGTGCGTCGACGGTCGACCGGGAGTTGCCGGAGAGCGACTATTTCGCCGTCCGCGCGGCGCTCGCCCGAGGGGTCGTCGAGGTTGCCGATTTCGTCATCGACAAGAGTGCGGTCCGCGAGGGCGCGCCCGTCGTCGTCCGGTTCCTCGCCCAGGTTGCCTCGCGGTTCGGCATCGTCGTCACCGAGAAGGTGATGGCGCAGGCCGTGGCAGTCGTCGGCGCGGTGGGCGGAGCCGCCATCAACCTTGCTTTCATCGAGCATTTTCAGGATGTCGCACGCGGTCATTTCACGATCCGCAGGCTTGAACGCATCTACGGTGCCGACCTGGTGCGGGCCGAATACAACCGGATAAAATCGGAGCAAGCGCAAGCGCCTGATGGCCGCGCAGAGCCGAGGGCAACGATTGCCGGTCAATCACGCGTACTGGTATGTTGACCACACAGCGGGGGCTGCGGCATTCAACCGTCTGCGGTCGCGTGGTCCTCAATTGCGGAATGAGATTGCTTCGCTTGTGCCGGCAATGACGCTGCAGGGATGTCATTGCGAGGAACGGAGCGACGAAGCAATCTCATTCCGCAATTGTTGGCAATTGTTGAGTGTTTATCCCACAGGAGAAGATCGGCAGCATGACGACGGATGTAGCCGTTGCCGCCCGTGTTGAGCGAGGTGGTGAGTTTCAAGCGGTCGGGCTGGTCTCGGCCGCACACTTCGTCAGCCACTTCCACTCGCTGGTATTGCCGCCGCTGTTCCTGTTTCTGAAAGAACGATGGGGTGTGGGGTTTGTCGAGCTCGGCCTCGCCTTGACCGTCGGCTCGATCGCTTCGGTGGCAACGCAATTGCCGATGGGCTATCTCGCCGATCGCTTCGGGCCGCGTCGGCTGCTGATTATCGGGCTCTGCCTCGGCGGCTCTGCGATCGCCTCGATCGGCCTCGTCGATTCCTACGGATGGTTGTTGGTCGCAACAGCGCTGCTCGGTGTCGCCAATGCGATCTATCACCCGGCGGACTACGCCATCCTCTCGGCGCGGATCGGATCTTCCCGGATCGGCCGCGTCTTCTCGATCCATACCTTTGCCGGAATGCTGGGCGGCGCCGTGGCGCCCGCCGTGATGCTGGTGCTCGCCGCCACGACGGGCTTTCGCACGGCACTCGTCGTCGCCGGCCTTATCGGGCCGCTGGTGGCCCTGCCGGTCATCTGGGTCCGCGACCTCGATGGCCAATCGAGCCGACCACGGAGTCCCGCACGCGAACCGGCCGCAGACCAAGGACGGAGGCGCACGGTGTTCACCCCGGCGATCCTCGGCCTCACCGTCTTTTTCGTCCTGCTCAGCCTCTCGGGCAGCGGGATCACCAATTTTTCGGTCGCCGCCCTGATGAGCGCCGACGGCCTGAGTTTCTCTGCGGCGAACCTGGCGCTCACCGCTTACCTGACGGCGAGTGCCTTTGGCGTGCTGGCAGGCGGGTTCGTCGCCGACCGCACGCGTCACCACGGCCAGGTCGCCGCCGTCGGCTTCACCGTCAACGCAGTCATCATCCTGGTGATCGGCATGGTCGGCTTTGCTCCGCTGCTATTGGCTGCGGCGATGGGCGTCGCCGGGTTCCTCTCGGGCATGATCATGCCGTCGCGCGACATGCTGGTGCGCGCCGCCGCACCGGCGGGTGCTGTCGGGCGGGCGTTCGGGATCGTCTCGATGGGGCTCAGCGCCGGCGGCATGATCGGACCGATGCTGTTCGGTTGGATCATGGATAGCGGCGCCCCGCGCTTGGTGTTCGGCGCCACTGCTCTGTTCATGCTGATCACCGTCGGCTTCGCTTTGATCGCGGACCGGCGATCGCTTGGCCGCCGCGGTGCGCTGGTCGCAAAGCCGGCGAGTTCCGTTTGAGACGATCCCGCCATGCGGCGAAGGAGATCCACGATGCCGATGCAGCGCAACACGACCGAAGACGACATCACTGCCGAGGTGCTGCAGCGCTTTGCGGAGACACCCGACCCGCGGCTGCGGCAGATCATGCTGGGCCTGATCAAGCACCTGCACGCCTTCGTCAAGGAGGTCGAGCTGACCGAGGCCGAATGGTTCCGGGCGATCGAGATCCTGACCGAAGCCGGCCGGATGTGCAGCGACAAGCGCCAGGAATTCATCCTGTTCTCGGACACGCTCGGGGTCTCGATGGTCGTCGACCTGATCAGCCACCGCAAACCGGACGGCGCCACCAAATCGACGGTTTTCGGCCCGTTTCATCGGCTGGGGGCGCCCGAATTGCCGGCGGGCGGGAACATCGCCCCTCGCGACAAGGCGGGGATGCCGACCCTCGTCAGCGGCCGGGTGCTCGATCTCGACGGCGAGCCGATCGAGGGCGCCCTGCTCGACGTCTGGCAGACGCAGTCGAGCGGCTTATACAATTCGCAGGACGAGAGCCTCGGCGGCGAGCTGCATATGCGCGGCAAGTTCCGCACCGACGCCGAGGGGCGTTATCTGATCCGCACCGTGCTGCCGGTCAACTACCCGATCCCGTCCAACGGCCCGGTCGGGGCGATGCTGCGGGCGACCGGCCGCCATCCGTGGCGCCCGGCGCATATCCACTTCGTCGTCTCGGCCGTCGGCTACGAGCCGGTCACGACCCACATCTTCGACCGCACCGACGAATACCTCGGCAGCGATGCGGTCTTCGCCGTCAAGGACTCGCTGATCTGCGACTTCCAGCACCACGACACGGCGGAAGGCGAGGCCGCCCGGCTCGGCCTCCAGCCGCCCTACTACACCACCCAATTCGACTTCCACTTGAAGCCCTCGGCGGAGCAGAGTGCGACCGTCCTCGACGCGCAACGCCGCCTCGCCGCACTCGGCGCCAGCGGTCGCTAGCCTTCTGTCCTTCGAATGATTTTGTGCGTGGCATACCCTCGTCGTCTTCCTGGCGAAAGCCGGGACCCATTTTTGCTATGGGCACCGGCCTTCGCCGGTGTGACGGGTTTTGGCTCTCAACACTAATCACCTGCGACCAACACCGCTTCGTCGCTTCGCACCTCGCAACAGCGGCCCTTTTAGGGAGGATCGTCGCGACTTCCCATCGGCAGGCGGCCGACCCGCCATGGATGAAACAGTACGCAGTCCGCTGTCCCGGCGAAAGCCGGGACCCATCTACCCGTAGCTCGTACCGCCGAGAGATGGCCCCCGGCTTTCGCCGGGGAAGCGTTCAATATCGTGTGTCGCCACGAACCGCGTTTCTTGTTAGCGAAGCGATGCAATCCCGAGGTTGAGAACTCGGACCGCCGACTAAGCAGAGACGTAACCTGCCGGCGCCGGCTCGTTCTTGTCGAAGTCGAATTCGACTTTGGCGCCGTGCGGATCGTTGAAGAACAATTGCCAGATGCCGCCGCCAGGAAGCCTGCGCAATTCGTACTCGATGCCCTCGCGCTTCAAGATATCGACCGTCCCGGGCAGATCCTTGGCGCTGAACGCCATGTGGTCGAGCACGCCGGCGCGCTCCTCGGGCAGCGGGTCGCGATGAATCACGTGCAAAATCGGCGTGTCACCATCGGCATAGAGCCACCAGCCGGGAAACTGAAACGGCGGCCGCCAGCCCACCTTGAACCCGAAGAGGTCGCAATAAAACCGGCGCGTCGCTTCGAGGTCGTCGCTCAAGACGGTGAAATGGTTCATCGCCGCCACAGCCATGAGAAGCACTCCTTTACCGATGCGATTAATCAGGGCGATGCCTACTCGGAAGCCGGATACGGCGTCAACGACGGTGTCAGACGCTCGCCCATTTTGAGGCGGGAGACGATGCGTCAGAATCAGTCTAAAGCATGAGGACGTTTGCCCGTTCAGAAACAAGCGAACTTGTCCCTTATCATGCTCGGAATGCGACGAGAGCAGGTGTCCTTGGTGTCGAGGGCGCAGACTAGGGTCGAGCCGAAGCCTCGTCGAGCTCGTCGAGCGATACGCCACCGACACCTCGGTCGTCGTAAGCGGATTTTGGGCAATTCAATCATTAATTAGCGCCATCCTGGAATTGAGCCACCATATTATGGAACAACGTCCGAAGCCCCGCGGAACTTAAGGGCGGGCTTTGATGCCGCAACCTATTGAGAGAAGAGATCCGACATGGGCTTCCAACTCCCCGGCCCCACAAAGGGCAAGGTCGACCACCTGATCGCGACATACGGCGCCGAGCGGGTGCCGCGCCCGCCCCATGCCTTCCATGAGATCCCCGAGAGCAAAGCGCTGATCTGCGTCGTCGATACCATCAACTACGAGACCGCGAGCTTCTGTTTCTCGGCAGCCGAGATGGATCTGCTCAATGATGCGACCGACTTCCGGCCGCGGACCTGGTTGGTGATGGACCGCAGGAAGGCAGAGGAGCTGTCGAAATACCGGACGGCACCGGCCGAGCGCAGGAAAGAGCCGGGCGCGGAATACCGCGAATAACCGGGCCGACACTGCCATTTGGTCCTACTCGCGCGGTCGAGACGACTGGTCGCGTTGCCGGCTGGCGCGGAGGCGGCTGAGAACCCACCCGGCGCTTGCGCGGACTAGGTTTTTCCGAGCCGATCGCCGTTCACTTCTACATCGTTCGCTTCGAAATTCTCGGCGACGACATGACCATCCGTCGCGTACCGCCAGCGCGCGCCGCCGACCAAGCGGAGATGGGCGAGACCGGATCTAGCCGAACCCCGTCGGACTCGTCGAGCGACACGGCGTGCGGTCGGAGGCCGGCGCCGGCGGCGATGCGACCTCACCAGGGCGTCGCCCCGCCCGTCGAGTTGCGCCCGCGCACTCGACCAGCGCCAGTCGCCGGTCCCCTCGCGGAAAATTGAACGTAGCTCTCCTTTCTCAACCTCGAATGTTCGCCTATCGTCGCCGCAACCACGACCAACACAAGCGGGAGGATGCGAATGGTGCGGATTTCGAGGGCGGCGTCGGCCGCCGTAATGGGGTGCGCTGCGTTCGCCTCGGCGGGATCTCAGGCCCAGGGGCTGGTCACTATTCAAAAACTGTCGGCGCCGCTCGCCAACGAGCTGGTCGGCGAATCGGTCGCGGAATGCGCCAAGAAAAACTACAAGGTCGTCGCGGTGGTGGTCGATCTCGACGGCGTCCGCCAAGCCGTGTTGCGCGGCGACGGCGCGCCGATCCACTCGCTCGACAACGCCTTCTACAAGGCCTACTCGTCGGCGTCGCTGACCCTCGGGCGCAAGGAAGAGAGCACCAAGGTCATCGCCGAGCGGATGGCCAAGAACCCTCCTACGACGGTGCCGCAGACACCGTTGCCCAACGTCACCTACGCGGTTGGCGGGATGGCGATCATGGCCGGCGGCAACATCATCGGCGGGATTGGCGTCAGCGGCGCGCCGGGCGGCCAATTCGACGAGGAATGCGCCCGCGCCGGCCTCGCCAAGATCGCCGACCGAATGAAATAGGCGACTTGCAAGGCGGCCGGCGCGGAGCACCACAAATAACCGAGCCGACACTGCCGTCTGGTGCCAGTTGCACGGTCGAGTGGGCCTGGTCGTCATGCTTGCGCCTGGGGAAAACCCCTCGCGGGCGGCGGCTTTGATCTGGGCGCCAGTGGCAAATCGTGACGCGCACCGGATCGGTCAGTGTCTGATATCTCAATGCGCCGCATAGGCACCTCCCTTGAGAACGGCCGTGGCTGTCCCCCAGTCCTCGGGTGAAGGTTCGCCCCATGGGACTGGGATAGGTCATACGTCTTCGGGATTTCCCGAGCAAACGCGCCCAGCCTTGCCGAGGCCAGGCTTGCGCTTATATACGGATAAATGTTATATTCTCAATTATAGGACGGCTCTATGATGCCGATAACACCACACCGAGGGTTGCCACCGATTTCCGCTGCCAATTCGCTGCCGGCCCGGTTTGATTCCGCTGCCCAGCAGCTCGGCGAACGGAACCCAAGCCCTTTATATCCAACGATTATTCGCCGCGAAGGCGGCGATTATCGGGCGCCGAAACGGGTTTTTCCCTGTTCCCAGGGAATTTCCGCACGCCGACCGCGCCGATCCGACCCGAACCCCCGGCGGGTGTCAGATGACGCCGTCCTCGCGCAGCCGCCTGATCTCGTCTCGATCGATGCCGCAAATCTCGCCGAGCAACGCCTCGCTGTGCTCGCCGAGCAATGGCGGGCGGTTCACCTGGACCGGGGAATCCGACAGCTTGATCGGGCAGCCGACGGTCTGGTAGGTGCCGCGGGTCGGGTAGTCGACATCGACGATCATCTCGCGCGCCTTCAGATGCGGGTCGGCCAAGACCTCGCCGGTGTCCTGGCAGGCGCCGCACGGCACACCCGCTTCGCCGAGGATGCGCATGACCTTGTGCTTGGTGCGCGCACGGGTCCACTCCTCGATGATCGGGGTCAGCGCGGCGCGGTTCTCCCAGCGCGCCTCCTCGGTCGCAAAACGCGGGTCCGCCGCCAATTCGGGGCGGCCGATCGCGGCGGTGAAGGCCGGCCACATCTGCTGTTGTGCGGTAATGAACGCGTAGTCGTTCGGGCCGCCCGGGGCGCAGGGGTAAGTGGTGCTCGGGATGCCGCGGCCCATCTGGTTGCCGCGCCGCGGCATCGCCTCGCCGAAGCGCTGGTGATCGCGCAGGCTGACCCGGATGATGTTGACGACCGCATCCTGCATCGAGACTTCGACATGCTGGCCTTGGCCCGTATTGTGGCGCTGCTGCAGGGCGGCGAGGATGCCGATCGCCATATGCATGCCGGTGCCCGAATCGCCGATCGCCGGCACGACAAAGGTCGGCGGGTTGTCGGGAAACCCGGTAATGCTCATCGCTCCGCCCATCGCCTGGGCGATCGGCTCGTAGCTCTTGAAGTCGCGATAGGGGCCGTAGGTGCCGAAGCCCTTGATCGTGGCGTAGACCAGCCGCGGATTGAGCTCGGAGAGGACGTCCCAGCCGAGCCCCAACCGGTCGAGGGCGCCGGGTCCAAAGTTCTCGAGCAATACGTCCGACTTGCCGATGAGTTCTTTGAACAGCTCCTTGCCCCGCCCAGTCTTCAAATTGAGGGTGAGGCTGCGCTTGTTGGCGTTGAACAAGAGGAAGAAGAGGCTGTCGCTGTCCGGCCGGTCCCGCATGTTGCGGCGGGCGACGTCGCCGCCCCTGGGCTCCTCGAGCTTGATCACGTCGGCGCCGAGAAAGGCCAGGATCTGGGCACAGGCGGGGCCGGCCTGGTTGTGCGTCATGTCAATGATGCGGATGCCCGCCAGGGCTTGGTTCATCTTCACTCTCCGTCTTTGGCCGGGACAGTCGGGCGTCAGGTATTCAGGGTCGTACGATAATAGATTTCCTCGAGCCGCAGCGGCTTGGTCAGGAGCCCCTGCTCCAGCGAACCCTGGATCGCACGCTCGACATTTCGCCCCATTGCGCGCAGCCCGAGCGGGTATGGGTCCTCTCCGAAAACTGCAGCCTGTACGCGCTGGTCTCCCCCCGGGAAATAAAGGTAGGTCCACGCGTAACGGCTGGCCCGCTCGTAGGCGATCTCCTTGGACCGCTGGAAGGCGTTGAACAGTTCGAGCGCGACCCAGGGGTGTTCTCGAAGAATGTGGTTCTGGACGATCACATGGTGATTGGCCTGGAAGCACCCGGTCTTCCGGTAATATTCTGAGACGACCGCCTTGCCGTCGTCCTCCAGCAATTTGCGCAGACGCGGGTTGCCCGCGATCGGTGTCCCGCCCCAGCGGTCAATTACCGTGGGATCGCCGGTGGTGACCCGGCTCGCCGGGCGGATCGCCGTGCAGGCGTCGATCTCGCCCCGGTCGAGCATCACGTCGAGGGTTTGATCGACGGTGAGCCAGTGGTGGGTGACCCCAGTGGGTCCCGCCTTGTCGAGACCCAAAGCGCCGCCATGGCTCAGCTCCTTGGTGCGCCCGTTGAACCAAACATTGTCCTGGGCCTCGATGCCGTAGAGGTCCTTCAGCGTGTTCCGGAACCACAGCGCTGCCGTCATGTCGTAATCGGGCACGCCGATCCGCTTGCCCCTCATATCGGCAAGACTTGCGATGCCGGAGGATGTGTTGACGTAGAGATAGGGCCGGTGGTGCCCGCGGCTCAGGAATACCGGCAGCGCCGACCAGTCCCACTTCTTGCCGTCGGTTCGCTCACAGGCCAAGAGCGTCTCCGAGATTGACATCTCCGAGACGTCGAACTCATCGTAGAACAGGTTGCGCTGGAAGAGCGTGCTCGGATCGAGCGTGACAAAGCCTAGCTCGATGTTCTGCGGCTTGACCGCCCCGTCCTTCAGCGGCTGGACGCGCGGGTTGTCGGAGAAGCCGACGGTCAATCGCAGTGTCATGCCTGCCTCGCCTCAGACAGGGTTCAGCGCGGTACGTCGCCCCAGACGACATAGCGCCGGCGCACCTGTCTCTCGCATCCCTCCTCGACCATCCGCTCGGCCTGGGCTTCGACAAGGTCGAGCACGGGGTCGCCGCCTACATCGACGAGGCCGCGCGCCCTGAACAGCCTCTCTATCTCTTCCCGAGGCTGGCCGCCGAGGAACGGCAGCCGATCTGCGATCACGGCGTATTCGTCGCTGGTACGGGCGTTTTGGGAGGGCTCCACCAGGAAACCGGGGTCGAACTGCCCGTCGACGACGACAAGCCGCCCGCCCGGCCGCAGAACGCGGATCCACTCGTCGATCGCCGCCTCCGGATGCGGTAATGTCCACAGCACGTGACGGCTGATCGCGAAATCGAAGCTGCCCGATGGGAACGGCAGCTGTTCGGCGTCGGCCCCTTCGAAACGAACCGAAGCGTTGTGCTCCGCCGCCTTGCGTCGCGCCTCGGCGAGCATTGCCGGGGCGAAATCGACGCCGGTGACCCGGTGACCGCGGGCCGCGAGCTCGAAGCTGAGAAAACCGGTCCCGCAGCCGGCATCCAGCGCATCAAGCGCATCGCGTTGAGGAAGCACGAGGTCGAAGATGCGGTTCCAAGCGGCGCGCTCAGCTGGCGTGCTGATGCTGTGACCGAAGCCCGCATCGAAACCCGGCGCCCGCCGGGCCCAGTGGGCAGCGACCTGCTGCTTGACGAAATCCGTTTCGCCTGAGGTCATGCGACGATTCTCCTACGCGAGACCGACGACCCCCGCTAACGCTTCGAGCTGCTCGGCATAGCGGGAAACCGGGTTCAGCAGCAAATGGTTGGCGCCCATCGCCAACAATTCCTCCAGCCGCTCGCGCACCTGCTCGGGCGTGCCGTGGATGCCCGAGGCGTCGGTCCCCTCGGGGTTGTGATAGACCGTCGGTGAACCAGTGGTGGAGCTCGGCAAGCGCGACCTCGGGGCGCTCGTCCACCGCCATGAAGACGCGCTTCGAGATCGGAAATTTCTCCGGATCGCGGCCGAGCTTGGCAAGCTCCTCCTTTAGGATCACCACCGACCGGGCGAAATGGGCGATCGAGGAGCCGCCGGAGCCCATCCAACCGTCGGCGAGTTTCGCCGAGCGGCGTACCGCGTTCGGATGGCCTACACCCATCCAGATCGGCATCGGCTGCTGCACCGGCTTTGGCGACATCGGCTCGTTGTCGAGGTTGTAGAAGCGGCCGTGAAAGGTCGTCTTCTGCTCGGACCACAACGCACGGATCACCGCCAATTCCTCGCGGAAACGGGTCAGCCGGCCCTCCTCGGGCACTTCGAACTGGCGGTAATGATGCTCGCGGCCGAGTCCGACGCCGAGGATCGCCCGACCGTTGCTCGCATAGTCGAGGCAGGCCCATTGATGCGCGATCATCAGCGGACTGTGCACCGCCATAACGACCACCGAGCAGCCGAGACGGATCGTCGTGGTGACTGCGGCGGCGTAGGTCAACACCACCACCGGGTCGAAGCAGAAGACGCGGTCCAGGGTATTTTCGGTGACCCAGAGATCGCGAAACCCCAGGGCCTCGGCGCGCTGAGCGACGCGCCGCACCGCCCCGATATCGACCGGCTCCGGCGAGCGATGCGGCAGCGCCACACCAAGCGGTATTCTATCCTTTAGGGCCATTCGCGCCCCATTTTCCTTCAGTTGTTAAATCGCGTCGTCCCGGCCTAGGCCGGGACGCACGGAAGACGTGGATACCGGCCTTCGCCGGCATGACGGAAACGACAAAGGTGCTACGGCTACACCTTTTCGATCAACTCCATCTGGGCGCCGTCGGGCGCCTCGATGAAGGCGACGTGACGGCCGTTGTTGAACTGCTCCAGCATGACGTGCGCGCCATTGTTGCGCAATTTGGCGATCGCGCTGGCATAGTCGTCGGTCTGCACCGCGATGTGTTCTATCCCCATCATCTGCTTGCGGTTCTGGGCCGCACTGATCGTTGTGACGTTGAGCTGCAGCCCGTGCAGGTTGAGCTGGATGTTGCCGTTTGGGGCCTCGTTCTTCAGCGTGGCCCCGAAATTATCGATGTAGAACTGGGCGGTTTTCTTGGGGTCGTACGTCTTGATGTGGACGTGCCCGATTTCCATGCCCATGATGTTCCTCCTTGCCGGATCTCATTGTGCTCGGCGAGAGCCGAACAGCACGAGCTTGGCAGCACGCGGCTGCGAACTCAACCCTCGCGTTGTCGCCCTGATCCCGGCGAACGGTTCGGGATTCGGCGAATATCAGGTGGGATTCGTTAATTCTACTTTTGTTCTCACGGAGTAGTAAGTTTCACCCCGCGCCATGGGTGATCGCTCGCGACAAACGGGGGGCCAAGCGTGCCTATGACGGCAACCGCGGCTATCAGCCGATGATGGCCTTGTGGCCGAGCTGGACGTGGTCATTACCGATGAGTTCCGCGATGGCAATGTACCGGCCGGATTGGGCAACCGTCGGGTAGTCGAGAAGGCGCTCGCAGCGTTTTGTCGACGCGTCGAGCGAGGAAAGGACACAGCGTGCAATGAAGAAGCGGCGCCGCGGTTGGGGGATCACCCGCGACGCCGCTCCCGCTCAGGCTCGGCCGGATCGTAGACGCCAAGCCGGAGGCGATTTTACGCGCCGACGGTCAACCATCTGTCAACGACTGTACCTCGCGCCGATCTCGCTGGCCGGATACATGGTTAACGAGCTTCTTCGGAAGCCCGGCGTGTGAAAGGACACGTGCGCAATCACGCGTTCGGCCTCCGGGAAACGGAGAGGCGGAAGGGGCAACGAGCATCGAGAACTAGACTTCGCGCGGGTGGAGCGAGACTCTGGAATTGCTGTAGTCTCCGCACCCAATGCTCGCCAAGGAAATAATCTCTGGCTTCAACCTCCTGAGCCTCGCCGGCTTCGTCCTCATGGGGCTCACTCTCGCCCTAAACCGCACTGGACGGGCCAGTAAGCCCTTGAGCATCGGTCTGATGACCGCGGGGACAGCATTGGTGTTCCTGGGACTGTATGTGGGCGGCGGGTCAAGGTGACGGGGTTGCCGCGCTTCAAGATACTATTTTCCCGCCGTGATCTGGTAGGCAGGCGGCCCGCGAACCGGAGGCCTTTCCGGTGCATCCCTCCAATCTGGCGAAATTGACGAGCGGCGAACATCCGATCAGGTCGAAAATTTGGCGAAGGGAGCTGACGTCATCGTTCACTCGACGACGCCGGGTCCTGACCGAGGTAACGGATTTCCGCCCCATCGCCGGTGATCTCAGTGCCATAGCTCAGCGGGTGGGAGCAAAGTACGGAAAAGGATGTTGCGGGCATACGGCTGCCAGCGAAGTAGCCTTTCGCTCACCATTCTCGGACGAAGACAAGCCATTCGGACCGGAGCCGCGCGGGATCGAGATCGAGTTCGTCTCGCCTGGCCTCGCCGGGTTTGATGCAGGAGACGCCGCCCTCGGGCGGCGGCAAATTGCGGCCGACGTTTTTCGGCCGACGGGCGGCCTGACTGGCTATCAGGGTAAGTTCCTCGCCGATACCCGGGGTACCGGGGCGATGAGCCGCCTCTTCCAGGGCTACGCACCCTGCAAGGGGGTGATCAAGGGCCGCCGCAACGGCGAGCTCGTCTCGACCGCCGACGGCGTTGCCGTCGCCGATGCGTTGTGGAACCTCGAAGAGCGCGGCGGCGGCCTGGCGGGTGCGGCCGAGTAATTCTGTGGGGGCGGCTGGTTTGACTTTTCCGCCGCGCTGACTATTGTTCGGTCCGACTGAACTCAGGTTTTGAGCGGATGAGCAGCAAGCGCCAGGAACCGAAATACAAGATCAATCGCCGCCTCGGGGTGAATTTGTGGGGCCGGCCGAAGAGCCCGCTCAACCGCCGCGAATACGGCCCCGGCCAGCACGGCCAGCGCCGCAAGAAGCCGTCCGACTTCGGAACCCAACTCGCCGCCAAGCAGAAGCTCAAGGGCTATTACGCGAATATCGGCGAGCGCCAGTTCCGTAGACTTTATGCAGAAGCAAACCGCCGGCGCGGGGACACCGGGGATAATCTGGTCGAGCTGCTCGAGCGCCGCCTCGACGCCGTGGTCTACCGCATGAAGCTGGTGCCGACGCCTTTCGCGGCGCGTCAGCTGGTTAATCACGGCCACGTCCTCGTCAACGGGCGCCGCGTCACTATTCCGTCCTACTCGGTTCGCGACGGCGATGCGATCGAACTCGGTGCGAAGGCGAAAGGAATGCCGCTCGTCCTCGAGGCGGCGCAGTCCGGCGAACGTGACGTCCCCGATTATGTCGAGATCGACCACGACCGCATGAGGGGCCGGTTTATCCGTGCGCCGAAGCCGACGGATGTACCCTATCCGGTGACCATGGAGCCCAATCTCGTCATCGAATATTATTCGCGCTGACCGCATCCGCGACCCTGGCCAAAAGCCGCGCTTCAGCGCGGCTTTTTTGGTTGCGAAATTTGTTCGACACTGATCGTGCGCGCCCGCCTGTCGCGGACGCCATCTCGACAGGCGATTGCGATGCTGACGCTACACCTTTCGACCGTCCTGTTCCTGATCGTCGTGAACGGGTTTTTCGCGATGGCCGAGATCGCGCTGGTGGTTTCGCGAAATGCGCGGCTTCAGCCGCTCGCGGAAGCCGGCAACCCCGGCGCACAGGCGGCTGTCGAGCTGAAAGCAAACCCCTCGCGCCTGCTTGCGACCGTGCAGATCGGGGTCACGGTGATCGCCGTCCTCACTGGTACTTTCGGCGAGGCCACATTGGGGGATCCCCTTCAGCGGTACCTCGAAAGCCACGGAGGCTTGGTCGCACGCTATGCATATGCCATCAGCATGGCTGTCGTCGTAATCGGCATCGCCTATTTCTCGCTGATCCTCGGGGAACTCGTCCCCAAGCGGATCGCACTTTTGCATCCCGAGCGTATCGCGGCGGCGCTCGCCCGGCCCATGCGGACATTCGCGCGCTTGGGAGCGCCAATCGAATGGTTCCTCAGCGCCTCGACGAACCTCGTGCTTCGCCTTATTCCGCTGCGCCACGAGGGGACGGCACCGGTGACCGATGAGGAGATCAGTTTCATGCTGCGCGAGGGCGCGGCGTCTGGCCACATCCATAAGGCGGAGACCGCCATCGTCGAGATGGCATTGCGCCTTGGCGATCGTCGGGCGAGCGCGGTAATGACGCCGCGCACCCAGATCAAATGGCTCGACCTCGATGACCCTGAAGCCGAAAATCGGCGCAAAATTCAGGAGAGCGCCTACTCGCGCTTTCCAGTCGTCGAGGGCGGCCCACAGCAAGTGATCGGCATCGTTCAGTCCAAGGATCTGCTGATCGGTGCGCTCACCGGACAGCCCTTCGATCTGCGTGCAGCAACACGGCCGCCACTCTACTTGCCAAACACCGTGACGGTGCTTCGCGTTCTAGAGACGTTCAAGAGTTCGGGTGAGCCAATGGCCCTGATCGTCGACGAATACGGCGATCTCGAAGGGCTGGTGACGCAAAGCGACATCTTCGCTGCGCTCGTCGGCGACATCCCCGGCTCCGCCGACGCCGACCAAAGGGTCGTGCACCGCGAGGACGGAACCTGGCTGATTGACGGGATGGTCGGGCTCGACGAGCTGAAGCAGGTGCTCGACGTTTCACGCCTCCCCGGAGAGGATGCGGATTACCATACGCTCGGCGGCTACATGATGGCGCGCCTCAACCGCATCCCGATGGTTGCGGACCGCGTCTCGGCTGCCGGCTACCGCTTCGAAGTCGTCAAGATGGACGGGCGGCGGGTCGATCGGGTCTTGATTTCGCCCGTAAAAGCCAAAGGCCGGCGGTGAGCGACGACCACCGCGGCACCCGACAGACCCACAATACCGTCATTGGGAGACTATGGGATAACGCCGGCTTCTGGCGAGCAACGAGCGGAGTTCTCGCGACACTCTCGCTGGCGTTGCTTGTCGCAGCGATGATAGCCCGCGGGCCGGCGGACTTTTCCGCCGCGCCGGTCATCGGGGTGTTGCGTGACGGCGAGCACCGCGCGATCTGGGCAATCCGCCTTGACCGCGCCTCTCATCAGATTGCGGCCGACAGTTTGCGCCCACAGCCGGCTCCTCCCGACCGGGTCTATCAGCTCTGGTTTTTAGCCCCGGGCGCGACGACCCCGCGCTCGCTCGGTCTCCTGCCTCAATCGACGCGCAAGCGGATCGCGATAACCTCGGAAAATGTCCGTTTATTGGCCTCCGGAGGCGAACTCGAGGTCACGCTCGAACCGGCGGGAGGCTCGCGCGGTCCCCGTCCGAGCGGGCCAGCGTTCTTTCGGGGAACGCTTGGAGGCTCCGGGTGAATACGTAGGCAGCCGCAACGACGGGCAGGGAATGAACCGTCGCGTGAAATTTTTATTAACAACCAGGGGTATCTTGCCGCCGGCGCGACGCGTCACACGTAAGTGTCCGGGACAGGTTGGGGCGACCGCTGGGCGGAAACCGGTGGCAGGCGCATTCTGCCGGTGTGACTTTCGACAGCCGAGGAGTATTAGATTATCGTGAAGGTACATCGGCCGCTGAAAGAGATCGTCGTGGGCACCGCCGGTGCTTCCCCATGTGCCGAGGGGATGCCGGCTTGACTTTGCGGGGTACGAGATGACGACGCCGCGCGGTTCGATCGAGGAAGTCTGCGTCAACACCATCCGCACCTTGTGCATCGACGCGGTTCAGCAGGCGAAGTCCGGGCATCCGGGTACGCCCATGGCAATGGCGCCCGTCGTCTACACGCTGTGGCAAGAGTTCCTTCGTTTCGATCCGGAGGATCCGATCTGGCCGAACCGGGACCGCTTCGTGCTGTCCGCGGGACATGCATCGACCCTCCTTTATGCAATGCTGCATCTGACCGGGGTCAAAGCGGTCAACGAAAAATATGAACGGCTCGGCACGCCGACAGTTTCGCTCGACGATCTGAAGCGCTTCCGCCAGCTCGACAGCAAGTGTCCGGGTCATCCGGAATACCACCTGACCTCCGGTGTCGAGACGACGACAGGGCCCCTCAGCCAGGGGATCGCCACCAGCGTCGGCATGGCGATCGCGGCCGATTGGCTGGCGCGGCACTTCAACCGACCGGATTTCACCCTCTTCGATTACGATGTCTTCGCGCTGTGCGGCGACGGCTGCATGATGGAGGGGGTGGGGAGCGAGGCCGCGTCACTCGCCGGCCATTTGCGGCTGGGTAATCTCTGCTGGATCTATGACAGCAACCACATCACGATCGAGGGCAATACCGCGCTCGCGTTCAGCGAGGACGTCGCCGGGCGATTTCTCGCCTATCGCTGGCACGTGCAGCGGATCAGCGACGCCAACGACCGCGAGCGGGTCGCCGACGCGATCGCGATCGCCAAGCGGATCGACGATCGGCCGAGCCTGATCATCGTTGAGAGCCATATCGGCTACGGCGCGCCGCACAAGCAGGACACCTCCGGCGCGCACGGCGAGCCTCTGGGTGAGGAAGAGGTCAAGCTGACCAAACGGGTCTACGGCTGGCCCGAGGACGCGAAGTTTTTAGTGCCTGATGGCGTGTACGAGCACTTCGCCGGCAATTTCGGAGTGCGCGGAAAAAGCCTCCGCGCGGAATGGATGGCCCTATTCGAGCGCTACAGGAGCGCCTACCCCGAGCTGGCCGATCAGTGCGAGCGGATGCAGCGGCGCGACCTTCCCGAAGGCTGGGATCGGGATATTCCAGTCTTTCCCGCCGATTCCAGAGGGATTGCCAGCCGCGATTCGTCAGGTCAAGTGCTGAACGCGATCGCGCCGCGCCTGCCCTGGCTGCTTGGCGGGGCCGCCGATCTCTCGCCTTCGACAAAGACCCGGCTCACCTACGAAGGGGCCGGCGACTTCGAGGCGGATAACTACAGCGGCCGCAATTTTCATTTCGGCATTCGCGAGCACGCAATGGGCTCGATCTGCAATGGCCTCGCGTTGTCGAAATTCCGCCCGTTCGGCTCGGGCTTCCTGATCTTCTCGGACTACATGAAGCCGCCGATCCGACTCAGCGCGATCATGGAGCTTCCGGTCATCTACGCCTTCACTCACGATTCGATCGGAGTGGGCGAGGATGGGCCGACACATCAGCCGGTCGAGCAGCTGGTTGCATTGCGCAGCATTCCGGGGCTGATCGTATTGCGTCCGGCTGACGCCAACGAGGTGGCCGAGGCATGGCGCGTTGCCCTCGGGCTCAAGCACGAGCCGGCCTGCCTGATCCTGAGCCGACAGAACCTGCCCACGTTCGATCGTACGCGGTATGCGCCAGCGAGCGGAGTGCGGCGCGGCGCCTATGTTCTCGCCGATGCCGTAAACGGTAAGCCGGATGTCATCTTGATGGGCACGGGGAGCGAAGTAGGACTCTGCGTCGATGTCTATGAGAAGCTGATTGGCGAAGGGATCGCCGCAAGAGTGGTCAGCATGCCGTCTTGGGAATTGTTCGAACAGCAGGATGATGCCTATCGCGAAGCGGTGTTACCGCCCGAGGTCACGCGGCGCGTCGCCGTCGAGCAGGCCTCCGCCCTCGGCTGGGAACGTTATACCGGTTTGCGCGGTACGATCATCGGCATGAAGACGTTCGGGGCTTCCGCGCCGCTAAAGGAATTGCTGATTAAATTCGGGTTCACCGGAGACAACGTCTACGCCGCTGCCAAGCAGCAGCTGGCGCGTGAGGAGCACTGATCATGGCCAATCCACTGCGCATGCTCAATGAATACGGACAATCAGTCTGGCTCGACTTTGTTAGCCGCGATCTGCTGAAGAGTGGCGGGCTAGCCAAACTGATCGCCGAAGACGGCCTGCGCGGCGTTACCTCGAACCCGTCGATCTTCGAAAAGGCCATCGGCCATGGCGACGATTATGACTCGCTGATCGCGCAGGCCGAAGCTTCGGGCGATCTCGATCCGGGCGCACTGTTCGAGGATCTTGCCGTTCGCGACATTCAAGAGGGCGCCGATACGCTAAATTCGGTCTACGAGCAGACACAGCGGCGTGACGGCTTCATCAGCCTCGAAGTCTCCCCTTATCTGGCGATGAGCACGCACGAGACGATCGAGGAAGCCCGCCGGTTATGGCGTGAGGTTAATCGCCGAAACCTGATGGTCAAGGTGCCGGGCACCAAACCGGGTCTCACCGCGATCCGCACCCTGATCGGCGAGGGCATCAACGTAAACGTGACCCTGCTGTTCTCTCAGCAAGTCTATGCCGAGGTCGCCGAGGCCTACATTTCGGGGCTCGAAGCGTTCGCCAAGAAGGGCGGCGACCCGCACAAGGTCGCAAGCGTTGCCAGCTTCTTCGTCAGCCGCATCGACACTCTCGTCGACGACGAGCTCGACAAGAAGATCGCGGCCACCGCAGATCCGGCGGAGAAGGCACGGCTTCAGAGCCTCAAGGGCAAAGTCGCGATCGCCAATGCCAAGCTCGCCTATGAGCGCTACAAGCAGATTTATTCTGACGAGCGCTGGCAGCGCCTTGCCCAGCAAGGCGCACAAACTCAGCGGCTCCTGTGGGCGAGCACCGGGACGAAGAACAAGGCCTACAGCGATGTTCTCTATGTCGACGAGCTGATCGGGCCCGATACGGTCAACACGATGCCGCCGGCAACGATGGATGCCCATCGCGACCACGGCAACCCGCGCCCCAGCCTTGAGGACAACGTCGCCGGCGCGAAGGCGGTTATGGATGCGCTGCCGGTTGCCGGTATTTCGATCGATGCCGTGACGGCAAAGCTGGTCGAGGATGGCGTGCGGCTTTTCGCCGATGCAGCTGACCAGCTCTATGCCGCGGTGCAGAAAAAACGTCGCACGGTGCTCGGCAGCAAGCTGAACACGATGAGCTGCAAATTGCCTGAGGAGTTGGATAAGGATGTCCAGGCTGCGCTCGAGGACTGGCGCAGGGAGGGCAAAGTCAGGCGCCTGTGGGCTGCCGACGCGTCGCTGTGGACGGAGACGGACGAGGCGAACTGGGTCGGCTGGCTGGGTATTGTCGACCAGCAGCTGAAGGGCGTCGCGCACCTCCAGGATTTCGCCGATGAAGTCAAGCGATCTGGCTTCAAGGATGTTCTACTGCTTGGGATGGGTGGCTCGAGCCTCGGCCCGGAGGTCTTCGAGAAGACCTTCGGCGCAACGCCCGGCTACCCGACGCTCCACGTCCTCGACTCGACAGATCCTGCGCAAATCCGTCGGTTCGAAGCCGGTATCGATCTTGCTCGGACGCTCTTCCTTGTGTCGAGCAAATCGGGCAGTACGCTCGAGCCCAATATATTCAAGGATTACTTTTACGAGCGCGCCAAGCAGGTGGTCGGTGCCGCCGAGGCGCCAAAGCGATTTGTTGCGATTACCGATCCGGGCTCGTCCCTCGAAAAGATGGCGCTCACCGAAGGCTTCCGCCACGTGTTTCATGGCGAACAAACCATCGGCGGCCGCTATTCCGTACTATCCAATTTCGGCATGGTGCCGGCGGCGGCGATCGGCATCGATCCTCAACCTTTCCTCGAGAGCACAGCCGAGATGGTGCGCTCTTGCGCCGCCAGTGCGCCCCCGGTCGAAAACCCGGGCGTGATCCTCGGCGCCATTCTGGGGTGCGGCCAGCGCCGTGGGCGTGACAAGGTAACCATCGTCGCCTCGAATGGGATCGCAGATTTCGGAGCCTGGCTCGAGCAGCTTCTGGCCGAATCCACCGGCAAGCTCGGAAAGGGGATCGTCCCTGTGGATGCCGAACCTCTGGGCGCTCCGGCGGTATATGGCAATGATCGGATTTTCGCCTATCTGCGGCTCGCTTCCGACCAAGATGCCGAGCGCGGCCGGGCGATTGCAGCACTCGAAGCGGCGGGGCAGCCGGTGGTGCGGATCACGATCTCCGATCCGATGCAGCTCGGGCAGGAGTTCTTCCGCTGGGAGATGGCGACGGCAGTCGCCGGCTCGATCATCGGCATCAACCCGTTTGACCAGCCCGATGTCGAGGCAGCCAAGGTCAAGGCCCGCGACCTCACAACGGCCTATGAAAAGGCCGGGGCATTGCCCGAGGAGCGCGCCTTTTTCGAGGGAGAGGGGATCAGGCTATTCGCCGACCCGCGCAATGAAGCCGCACTGAAACCGCAGGCGACGAATCTCGCGGCAGTTCTGAGGGCCCATCTCGGGCGGATCGGGGCCGGTGACTATGCAGCCGTGCTGGCTTACATCGAGCGCAGTCCCGACCATGTCGTGGCGATGCAGCGGCTCCGCAGCGCGATCCGCGACCGGACCAAGGCAGCGACCTGCGTCGGCTTCGGCCCGCGCTTCCAGCATTCGACCGGCCAGGCCTACAAGGGCGGGCCGAACAGCGGGGTTTTCCTGCAAATCACCTGCGATGACGCCGAGGACCTGCCGGTGCCTGGCCATTCCTACACGTTTGGCACTGTCAAGGCGGCGCAGGCGCGCGGTGATTTGGAGGTTCTCGCGGAACGCGGCCGGCGCGCCTTGCGGGCCCATATTTCCGGTGACCTCGAAAGAGGGCTCGACACGCTCAGCCGCTCGGTCGAAGAAGCCCTGCGGTAGGAGGCCGAACCATGGACGTTCCGGTCGTGGACAGAACCAACCGTCGCCAGACGCAGACGCCGGCCCACCAGGCGCCACCATGCACCTTGGTGATTTTCGGCGCCGGCGGCGATTTGACAAAGCGGCTCTTGATGCCGGCCATCTACAATCTGGCCAAGGACAAGTTGCTCTCCGACAAGTTCGCGATCATCGCCGTCGACCGGATCCCGAAGCCGGTCGAGGCTTTCCGCGACTACCTGGCCGACGGGGTCAGGAGCTTTGTCTCGGACACGGCTTCCGGATCCACGACCGAGCCGTTCGACGAGCGCGCCTGGGAGTTCATCGCCAGCCGCATCATCCATTTCGCCGGTGACTTGACCGAGCCCGATACCTACGCGCGGCTCCACGACGTCCATGAAAAGACCGCGGCATTGCATCGGACCGGCGGCAATGCCGTGTTCTATTTAGCGGTGGCTAGCCAGCTCTTCGGTACGATCATCGAGCAGCTCGGCGCCGTCGGGCTGACCCAGGAAACAGAGGGCAGCTGGCGCCGAGTGATTATCGAGAAGCCGTTCGGCAGTGATCTGACTTCCGCCCGCGCCCTCAATGCGCGGATCCTCAGGGTGTTGTCGGAGCCGCAGATCTATCGAATGGACCACTTCCTCGGCAAGGAGACGGTCCAGAACATCATGGTACTGCGCTTCGCCAACGGCATCTTCGAGCCACTGTGGAACCGCGACCACATCGACCATGTGCAGATCACCGTGGCCGAAACGGTCGGGGTCGAGCGCCGCGCTAATTTCTACGAAGCCACCGGCGCGTTGCGCGACATGGTGCCGAACCATGTCTTCCAGCTGCTCAGCCTGACGGCGATGGAGCCGCCGAACTCCTTTGAAGCCGATGCGGTACGCACCGAGAAGCACAAGGTGCTCGAGGCCGTCAGTCCTCTCGACGACGCAGAGGTCCGCCGCAACACTGTGCGCGGGCAGTACGGCGCGGGGATCGTCGGAGGACAGTCCGTGGCGGCTTATCGGGAGGAACCCGGTGTTGCCCCTGAGAGCATGACCGAGACCTACGTGGCGATGCGTCTCGCTATCGACAATTGGCGCTGGGCGGGAGTGCCTTTTTTCCTCCGGACAGGGAAGCGGCTCGCCCGGCGCACCACCGAGATCGCGATCCACTTCAAGCAGGCGCCGTTCGCGCTGTTCCGGGACACGCCGGTCGACATCCTGACGCCCAATGTTCTCGCTCTGCAGCTCCAGCCCGACGAGGGTGCCTCGTTGCAGTTCGGCGCAAAGATCCCCGGTCCGGAGATCGCGCTCGGCGGCGTGCGCATGAATTTTCACTACAAGGACTACTTCAAGACGGAGCCGAGCACCGGCTATGAGACGCTCGTCTACGATTGCATGATCGGCGACGCGATGCTGTTCAACCGTGCTGACGGAGTCGAGGCCGGCTGGGAAGTAGTGCAACCCATCCTCGATCTGTGGAAAAACGACAAGACCGTGCCGCTGGAAATTTACCCGGCCGGCAGCACCGGTCCGGAGGCGGGCGACAACTTGCTGTGGCGCGGCGGTCGGAAATGGCGGCCGATCGCTTAAATACCCCGCGTGCCGCAGCGATGCCCCGCCCGGTAATCGTCGCACCTTCGATCCTTTCCGCCGATTTCGGCCGGCTCGCCGACGAAGTCCGCGCGGTTGACGAGGCGGGAGCGGACTGGATCCATGTCGATGTGATGGATGGGCGCTTCGTGCCGAATATCACGATTGGCCCCGTCGTCGTCGAGGCTGTGCGCAAGGCGACGGCAAAGCCGGTCGACGTGCATCTGATGATCGTCGAGCCGGAACGCTACCTAGAGGACTTCGCCCGGGCTGGTGCCGATCACCTGATCGTCCACTGCGAGCCCAGCTCGACGGTCCATCTGCACCGGACCTTGGGTAGGATCCACGACCTCGGCAAGACCCCCGGCGTGGTGTTGAACCCCGCGACTCCTTTGTCGGCCATCGAGTACGTCCTCGAACTCTGCGGTGTCGTCTTGATCATGACCGTCAACCCCGGTTTTGGCGGGCAGCAATTCTTGCCGGAGATGCTGCCCAAAATCCGCAAGTTGCGGCAGCTGTGCGACGAGCGCGGCGTTGACCCGGTAATCGAGGTAGATGGCGGATTGAGCGGCGCAAATGCCTGGCAGGTACGCGATGCCGGGGCGACCGCCATCGTCGCAGGGTCGCACATTTTCCACGCGCCGAATTACGCCCAAGCGATAGCGGCGATCCACCAGTCGACCCCGCCGCACAGATAGACCGCAAATGTCATCGCAACGTATCGATGTATCGCCAAATCCGGAGGCGCTGGCCCATCGGGTCGCACAATGGATCGTCGATCTCGCTTGTCATAATTCTGGTCGGTTCGCGGTCTGTCTGTCAGGCGGGTCGACCCCGCGGCGGCTCTACCAGCTTCTCGCGACGCCGCCGCTGCGAGACGTGATGCCGTGGCAGCGCGTCCACTGGTTTTGGGGCGACGAACGGTTTGTGCCGTGGGACCACCCAGACAGCAATTACGGCATGGCGCGCGAGGCGATGCTGGCCCACGTCGGAGTTCCGGCGGGCAATGTCCACGGCATCCCGTTTGATGGGACGCCAGCCGATGCGGCACGCGCCTACCAGCACGTGCTGCAATCGCATTATGGCGCCGAGCGGTTGGATCCGGCGCGCCCGCTCTTCGATGTCGTTCTGCTGGGCATGGGGCCCGACGGTCACACCGCGTCGCTGATCCCGGGGGAACCGGTTCTCGGCGAGAGGGTGCGGTGGGTGGCCGAGGTGACGCATGGACGGCCGGAGGCGCGCATTACCCTGACCTATCCTGCTCTGGACAGCAGCCGTTCGACCGCCTTTGTCGCCGCCGGTAGCGACAAGCATGCCATGATGCTGCGCGTGCTCGCCGGCGAACCGGAACTGCCCGCGGCTCGCATACGGCCGGTCGGTGAGCTGCTATGGTTCATCGACAAAGCGGCGCACCTCGGCCGATGAACACGATAGATCGCGATCAGCTGAAACGCGCGGCGGCGCTGCGCGCGATTGAGGAGGTCGGAGACGGCATGGTGGTCGGGCTCGGTACCGGATCGACCGCCGCCTTTGTCGTCGAAGGCCTTGCCGCTCGAGTCGCCGACGGACTTCGCGTGGTTGGCATCCCGACTTCCGAACGCACCGCCGCGCAGGCCCGCCGTCTTGGGATTCCAATTGCGACTTTCGCCGAGCACCAGCGCTTGGATCTGACGATCGACGGAGCTGACGAGGTAGCGCTAGAAACGCTCGACCTGATCAAGGGGCTGGGCGGCGCGTTGTTGCGCGAAAAAATCGTTGCTGCGGCGAGCAACCGGCTGGTTATCGTCGTCGATCAGGAAAAGCTGGTGGAGCGGCTCGGCGAACACACGCCGGTGCCGGTCGAGGTCACTCAATTCGGTTGGCAGGTCACGGCCGTCGCGCTCGCCCGGCTAGGCAGCACCCCCCAGCGCCGTTATACCAGCGGAGAGCAACCTTACGTCACTGACGGAGGAAACTACATCCTCGATTGCCGGTTTGGACCGCTGGCCGATCCAGGCATGATTGAGCAGCGCATTGCAAAGATTGTCGGAACGGTAGAGAGCGGTTTATTCGTCGGGCGCACCTCGCTGGTCGTCGTTGCCTCGACGACGGGTGTCGAGGTGCTCACTCCGCGTTAAGGAAGAATCCACGAGGGGCGGGAGCCGCTCGCACCGGGCGGCTTCCGCCCCGTGACGCGTGACTCAGCGTCCGGATCCGCTGCTGTAGCTCCGAGGTGGTGTCGACGAGCCGACGCTTTGCCCAGTCTGATCGAAGCTCGCAAGGCAGTCGGCATGCAGCTGCGGATCGTTTATCGGCCCGCATTCCTTTCGCATCCGCGCCTGGCGGAAGGCAGGATTGGTCTGGAGTAGTCGTTCGTAACGTTGGCTCTCGATTACGTTCTGCCGTGCCGACCAGGAGGGCGACACATCCCCCGGATCGGCTTGGGGACCATTAGTCACCATCGTGGTGCCGGCATATTGAGCATGAGCCGGAAGGGCCGAAATCGTCAGCGCACAGGCGGCCGCAAGCGCGAGTTTGCTCGCAGTCCTCATGATCATGACATCGTCTCCTTCAGTTAGTTGTCAACCGGGAAACAAAACGACAAAATATTAGTTCCCAGAAGAACAACCACGGTTGTTAAGGAAGTGTAAGGAGCGCGGTTCAAATCAGCCAAACCGACGGTTTATGAAATGCCGCGGCGGCCTCGATTTTGTCATGTCATCGATGAACTTTGATGGCGCTTCAGGTGTTTGTTAATGCCACCCTAGGTGCTGGAGGCGACGAGTTATGACGGCAAAGATCCATAGGGCCGATTGCGCAGCAGACGCGAACCTGGTCATTCTGCGGGGATAGAGCCGTCGCTTCCGCAACTTCAGGATGGCGCAATACAAAATTTCCTCCCGTAATCAGAGGACTGGACGGGATCCGAGCCAAGCCCGAATATTAATCATGCTCAGGAGGTCCGCGTGGGACGATTGGTCATAGCGTCAAACCGCGTCGGCTCATCGCTCAGTGCCAATGATGGCGGACTAGCTACAGCACTACTGGCGGCGCTCGATCGGCACGACGTGATGTGGTTCGGCTGGAGCGGTGAGATCGTCGACGAGGCGCCGGGGCCAACGCGTCTACGGCGCGACGGCAACCTCACACAGGCGCTGGTCGATATCGAGCGATCTGATTACCGCGGCTACTATCTCGAATTCGCCAATCGCGTCTTGTGGCCAGTCTTTCACTACCGCGTCAATCTCGCTGAGTTCGGCAGAGAACAGTGGGCGACCTACGGCCGAGTGAACGAAATGTTCGCCGAGCGCCTCGCCTCCATTCTGCAGCCTGACGACACCGTGTGGGTCCACGACTATCACTTGATCCTGCTGGGCGCCGCGTTGCGTCGGCTTGGTGTAGAGAACCCACTCGGCTTTTTCCTGCACATTCCGTTTCCGGGGCCCGAGGTGTTGACGACGCTCCCGGTGCACGAGCCGCTCGTACGTTCACTCTTCGCCTATAACCTCCTCGGCTTGCAGACCGGGAACGATGTTCAAGCATTCCAGGACTATGTCGAGCGGGAAGCCGGCGGGCAGACGGACACCGACGGGACGGTCCGCGCTTATGGGACCAGCATCCGCGCCGGGAGCTTTCCGATCAGCATCGATCCTCGGGCCGTCGCTGCCCGGGCGGAGCGTTCGGCGAGAACCCGACAGGCAACGCGGTTGCGCGAGAGTGTTGCGGGCCGGCAGCTGATCATCGGTGTCGACCGGCTCGACTACACCAAAGGACTGGTTCACCGCCTCGATGCGGTAGAGCGGCTGCTTGAGACCCGCCCGCAGCATCGCCGGGGGATCGTGGTGTTGCAGATCGCGCCGCCGTCGCGCGAGGATGTGCCCGAATACCGGCAGATTCGCGCCGAGCTCGATGCTCGCATCGGCCGCATCAACGGGCGCTTCGCCGAGCCCGACCAGCTGCCTCTGAGATATGTGAATCGCCGCTTCCGGCAGGAGACATTATTCGGCTTTTATCGGGCGAGCCGGGTGGCCCTGGTAACGCCCTTGCGCGACGGCATGAACCTTGTCGCCAAGGAGTTCGTGGCGAGCCAGGCTCCTGAAGATCCGGGTGTCTTGATCTTGTCGCGGTTCTCCGGCGCCGCGAGAGAGTTGGACACGGCACTCATCATCAACCCGTTCGACGTCGAGCAAATCGCCGATGCGCTCGATCGAGCGCTCGCAATGCCGATTGAGGAGCGGCGCGCCCGCTGGGAGGCGATGATGTCGTGGCTTCAGGAACACAACGTCCATGCCTGGCGAGACGCCTTCCTCACAGCGTTGCGACTAGCGTGCGGTGAATTGCCTGGGCCTCCAACCCCCGCAGCAGCCACGCGGAGCCGCGAAGCTGTACTGAGCAATGCATAGTGCGATCGGGACGCCCTCGCTCACCGGAGCGGGTCGGGAAGACCGCGCCGCCGGCAAGCGGCGAGCAGGGTGTTGCGCAACAGACAGGCGATCGTCATCGGTCCCACGCCGCCCGGGACCGGCGTGATCGCCCCGGCGATGGCGCATGCCGCGTCGAAATCAACGTCGCCAACGACGCGGCTGCCTCCCTCCGGCGGCGCAACCGAGGTGGTGCCGACATCGATGACGGTGGCGCCGGGCTTTATCCACTCGGCCTTCACCATCTGCGGGCAGCCGGCCGCGGCGACTAGAATATCGGCGCGGCGGCAAATCGCAGCCGCATCGCGGCTCTTCGAATGGACCATCGTGACGGTGCAATCCGCCGCGAGAAGAAGCGCCGCCAACGGCTTTCCGACAAGATTCGAGCGGCCCAAGACGACCGCCTCGTCACCCGACAGATCATCGTGCACTGTGCGTAATAGGGCTAAGCAGCCCTGGGGTGTGCACGGCACGAGACCGGAAAGGCCGGACCAGAGGCCCCCGACATTGAGCGGGTGTAAGCCGTCGACATCCTTGGCGGGATCGATGGCGGCGATGACGTGGCGGGGATTTACCTGTGGCGGCAAGGGCAGCTGGACGAGTATTCCATCAACCCGGTCATCGCCATTGAGCTTCTCGACCTCGGCGATCAATGCGGCTTCCGACATTTTGTCTGGCAAAACGAGCTCGAAGGATCCCAGTCCCGCCTCAAGGCAAGCACGCCCCTTGCCTCGCACATAGAGTTTGCTCGACGGATCGCTCCCGACGAGGACGGTCGCAAGACCGGGGGTCAGGCTTTTTTCGTTGCCTAGCCGCGCCACGGCTTCAGCGACGCGAGCGCGGATCTTGGCCGCGGCGGCCTTCCCGTCGATTATCTTCGCTTGTGCCACGCCGCTCTCTTCCCTCGCCGCGAATCGACACTACTCGACAGCTGACCCGGATAGGCCGCCCGGGCATCATGCCCGCCGATCTGGAGGAGCTTAATATGGCCACGATGGCAATAGCCACCTATAGGTGTCCCGGCTGCGGGCGCGTCTGGGACGCCGACCGCCCGCTGTGGCGGTGCGAGTGCGGCAGCCACCTTAACTTGACACCGGGGCGCGGCTTGGCCCGCGGGGAGATCGCCGCCGGCATCGCTATGGCGCTACACAGCCGCCCTCGCTCTACGGGGACCGCCACGCATCTCGCTCGGCGAAGGTTGGACCCCGCTCGTCACACGCGATTGGTGTGGGGCGCAGGTCCACTTCAAGCTCGAATCGCAAATGCCGACGGGCTCGTTCAAGGACCGCGGCACGGCAGTCATGATCAATCATCTGCTCGAGGTCGGCGTCGGGCCAATCCATGAGGACTCTTCGGGAAACGCCGGGGCTTCGATCGCGACCTATGCAGCCGCCTCCGGCGTCCCCTGCCGCATCTACGTTCCCGCTGCCGCACCGCGCGCCAAGCTGGTGCAGATCGCCGTCTCGGGCGCCGACGTCCGGGCGATTCCCGGCTCGCGCCAAGATGTTACCGAGGCGGCCCTCGGCGCCTCGGGCGAAAGCTTTTACGCCAGCCACAACTGGCAGCCGTACTTTATCGAAGGCACCAAAACCCTCGCCTTCGAATTGTGGGAGCAGCTCAGTTTTCGCGTCCCCGACAATATCCTCGTGCCGACCGGCTACGGCAGCAATATTCTGGGACTCGAGCGCGGCTTCGAAGAGCTCGAAAGGAGCGGCGAAATTACCGCAGGGCCGCGCCTCTTTGCCGTCCAGGCGGCGAATTGCGCCGCCTTCGCCGCCGTCTGGGAGGCCGGCGAGGATCGCTTCATGCCGTTCACCGTCCTGCCGACCATTGCCGACGGGATCGCCACGCCCAAGCCGGTGCGGATCGTCGAGGTGCTGCACGCCGTGCGTCGTTCCAAAGGGGCCGTCGTCACCGTCGGCGAAGAGGAAATCGCGCCGGCTCTGACGGCACTTGGCCGGCTGGGGCTGTTTGTCGAACCCACAGCCGCGACCGCCGCTGCGGCGCTGACAAGACTCCTGCACGATGGCACGATCCAACCGGATCAGACGACAATCGTGGTGCTGACCGGAACCGGGCTCAAGGCAGCAGAACGGATCGGCGAGCTTCTGGGCACCCGACCCGGCCCCGCCGGGTGACGGACTGTTGCTCATTTCCCAGCGATCATAAATTTGCCATCAACCGATAGTATGATTTTTGGCAAATTATGACTAACAGTGGATAAGGAAGAGACATAGCGTGAACGCCGCCCGGATTGAGATCCGCCCGCTGGGATCGGCCGATGCCGTCGCCTACCGCGACCTGCAACTCGCCGCGCTTCTGGACACGCCGGAGGCCTTTGGCAGCACCTATGAGCGAGAGAGCGCCGAGCCCCTGGCATGGTTTCGCGACAGGCTCGGCAAAAGTCACGTCTTTGGAGCATTTCGATCGTCGGAGCTGCTGGCGATTGCCGGATTTGCCAGACGCGAAGGCGAAAAGGAAAAGCACAAGGGCTTGCTCTGGGGCATGTATGTGCGGCCCGACGCAAGAAACGCCGGGATAGGCCGGCAACTGTTGGAAGCCGTGATCGATCATGCCCGCCGCCAGGTCGAGGTGCTCCAGCTTTGCGTCGTCAGCGGCAACGAACAGGCCCGGCGGCTGTACGCGTCCCTCGGCTTCATCCAATACGGCCTCGAGAAGCGCTCTCTCAAGCAGCACGGGCGCTATTACGACGAGATCCTGATGACGCTGGACCTCATGCACGATGGGGATTCGGACGCGAGAACGCCGCACGTAGACGCGGTACGAGGGAGCGCACTCTCGACGGCTGCACCCGCCTAGCGTTCAGACCCTTTCAGAGGATTCGACTGGCGACGCCGGACCAATGCTCACATCAAAGATCCAGCCACACCGGCGAAGGCCGCTGCCGATGGCAGAACTGGGTCCCGGCCTTCGCCGGGAAGACGAGGAGGGGAGCATCGCACCAAATCATCCGGACGCACCAACGCACTAGCTACGATATATCTGATTGTTATCGCTCCCGCATTTCCATCAGGTCAGCAGTCGCGGAACACCGGCTTGCGTTTCTCGAGGAAGGCGGTCATCCCCTCGACCGCCTCCGCGCTCTGAAAGGCGAGCGCGTAGAGGTCGGCTTCGATTTCGAGGCCCTCCCGCAGCGACTTCGCCAGGCCCCGGCGAACGGCGTCGCGCGCGAAGCCGAGGGCGGGCAGGCTGTAGCGCGTCATTTCGCGCGCGAAGCTCTTGCCGGCCTCGACCAAGTCGCCGTCGACGAGGCGGTTGACGAGCCCGATCTGTAGGGCTTCCTCGGCCGTGACGGCGCGGCCGGTCAGGATCATCTCGAGCGCGCGGGCCTCGCCGACGAGCCGCGGCAGGCGTTGCGTCCCGCCATAGCCCGGGATCAAGCCGAGCTTGATCTCCGGCAGGCCGAGCCTGGCGCCGCGGACGGCGAGACGGAAGGTGCAGGCGAGCGCCAATTCGAGCCCGCCGCCGAAGGCATAGCCGTTGATCAGCGCGATCGACGGTATCGGCAAGGTGTCGAGCTTCCCGAAGATCGCTTGCCCGAAAGTGGCACCCGTGCGCGTCGCCTGGAGCGAGCGGCCCATCAGCTCATTGATGTCGGCGCCGGCGCAAAAGGCTCTGTCCCCGGTGCCGGTAACCAGCAGCGCCCGGGCATCGGCACCCGCAACCTGGTCAAAGGCAGCGCCGAGATCGCGCAGCAATTCGAGATTAAGCGCGTTCAGCACCTCCGGCCGGTCGAGCGTGACGAGGGCGAGCTCATCGATGCGCGTCAGATGGATCGACATCGCGTCCGCAGACCGGCGGCGCAGCTTCAGGCGAACATCTCAGGTCTGACTTCCGAAACCTCGATGACCACGTCCGCCGGTATGTTCGCCCGGCGCGCGGCGACGCGGATCGCCTCGGCGCTCGGGGCCTCATAGAGGCAATAGGTTTTTCGCTTGTCGGGGCTCAAGAACGAGAACAGCCACTTAACCCCCTCCTCGTCGTTGATCTGCCGGACGTGGTCGGCGCCCTCTTTGGTCACTTCCAAGGCTTCGGCAAAATTCCGCTCGATCATAAAGCGTGGCATTCCGTCCTCCTCTCATCCGTCTTGCGAAGCTGCTCCACCCGGCAAGGCGAAGCAAGACAACATCAGCGTCGCGCTCGGATCTTCTGTTGCAGAGCCGGCATGCCGATCCGTTCTGCGCTTGCTGCCGCGGCGGCAAAGAGAGCTTCCGCCCGCCTCTGATCTGCCGCACGGCCACGGGCGGTCAGCGCTAACGCGAACTCATGCTTGGTGTGGGCGAGCCACGGCCAGGCATGTAGCCGCTCGTCGATTTCGAGTGCGGCTTCGAAATGCTCTTCGCCGGCGGCCCATTCGCCCATTACACCGGCAAGCATGCCTAGATAGCGGCTGGCGGCACCGCAGCAGACGGTGGCGACCGGAGCGAGAATTGCGTTGTCGCGGTACGGCAGCAGCTGTTCATAGAGCCGCTCGGCCTCGAGAGCGTCGCCGAGACGGGTGCAGACTTCGGCCAGGTAAGACAGGGTCAAGCTGCGCTTGGCGTCGGCGGGAAATTCGAACCCGGCCGATGCCATCTCGGCGAACGCCTTGCGTGCCGCCTCCGCGAAGCCGAGGTCGCTGGCGATCAACGCCAGGCCCGGCCGCCACGCCGCGTCCCGCGGGTTCTCGTCGAGAAAGCGCCGGAACAGCGGCGCCACTTCGGCCAGACGGCCCTGTTCGCGGCGGATCGTGAACATCTGCACGCCGTAGACCCCGGTCGCCAAATCGCCGTGCACATCGCTGCCGATCTCCAATGCCCGATCGGCCAAGCGCTCGGCCTCGGCAAACTCCCCGACCAGGATTGCGCGCAGCGCATCGACGCTCGCCAGGCCGTAATCAAAGGTCGAGATCCGATGTTTCGCGGCGTACTCGCGAAAATGGGTCAGCGAGGCCTCGAAACACTCGTAATCGCCCATCTCCAAATACGAGGAGATGGGAACGAACCCATAGATCAAAACCGCGTCGGAATTGTCGATTTCCTCAAGGAGCGCCAATTCCTCGTCGAGCGCCCGACGCCGCTCTGGAAAGCGCGACGCGAGACAGGGATGACCAATGTGCGCGATGTCCTGACGCGATAAAGCGTAATACAGAGCCTGCTTGTCTCCGCAGCGCCGGGCGACGGCCACCCCCTCGATCGTCAATGCCGTTGCGCGCTCGGCAACGCCTAGAGAGAACAAGGTCCTGCCGAGCGCGCCGAGCAGGCGCGCGCGATCCGCACTATCCGCTTCGCCCAACCCCTGCAGCGCCGCTTCGAGCAATTCGGCCACCTCACGCGTCGGTCTGCCGATCCAGTTCTCAGCGTCATGGGCGCCCAACGCCGCCCGCGCGAGATCCGCCGGGCCCCCCGCGGCGCGGGCCAGTTCCGCCGCCTCCTGGTACATCGCAAACGCCTCGAACAGCTGGGTGTTGGTCAGTCGCCGGGCGCCACCGAGCGCCAGCAGCAATGCCAGAATGTGGCGGGACCGGGCGGCGCTTTCGGGCAAGGCGCGCGCCATCTCTAGGCCGCGCTGGAAATGCCCGATCGCTTCGAGAACCGCCGAGCGCCCGCGCGAGCGTTCGCCCGCGCGTAGCCAGAACGGGATTGCCCGCTCCGGCATGTCGGCTGCGGTATAGTGCTGCGCCACCAGATCGGGCTGGCTTTCCGCCACTTGCGGAAAGTCCCTCTCCAAGGTCGCGGCAACCGCGCCGTGGTGGTGCCGCCGCCGGCTCAGCAGCAGTGCGTGGTAAGCCGCATCCTGCAACAGCGCGTGGCGAAACACATAGGCTTCCGGTGCGGTGCCCGCGGGCAGCACGATCTGTGATGCGACGAGCCGTTCGAGCGCGGGGGCGAGGGCGGCTTCCGGCTTCCCGACGAGCGCGCTCAATAGCTGCGCGCTGAACTCCCGGCCGATCACCGCGGCGATCTGGGCGAGTTCCCTGACCTCGGGACCCAGCCGATCGAGGCGCGCCAGCAGGGAGCCCTGCAAAGTCTCCGGAATGTTGCTGTCGGGCGCGTTGCCGGCGTCGAGAACCGAGCGGGTCAGCTCCTCGATGAACAGCGGCACCCCCTCGGCACGCCTGCCGATGCGGCCCACGACATCGTCCGTCAGCCCATCGCCGCCAACCGCGTGAACCACCGCCGCACCCTGCTCACGGCTGAGGCGGGTCAGTGTCAACACGGTAACCTGCGGGTGGCGGGTCCAGTCCGATTGGAACTCGGGGCGGTGGGTGATCAGCACCAGGATCCGCGCATCGGCGAGACGCGCCAGGATGTGCGTGACCAGCTCGTGGGTGACCGGGTCGATCCAGTGGGCGTCCTCGATAAGAAACAGCACCGGTGTGCGCGCCGCCAGACCGAGCAGAAGATCGACCAATAGTCTGAGGACGCGCTCCTTGCGCTGCTCCGCCACCAGCTCGATCGTCCCGTAGCGCTGGCTCGCCGGCAGCGACAACAGCGGCCCGAGCAGGGCCATGCTCTCGGCGAGGTCGTCCACGCCCTGCCGCAGCAGTGTTTCGAGCTTGTCGAGCTTGGCCTCTGGATCGTCGCCCGCCGCGAAGCCGGCGGCATGCTCGAGGTGACGGAAGACCGGGTGCAGCGCCGTCGTGGTGTGGAACGGCGAGCACTGCATGCGCATCGGAGAATGCGCCGGCAGACGCTCCTGCAATTGCTGCACGAGGCGCGACTTGCCGATCCCCGCCTCGCCCGACAGCAGCACCGCCTGACCTTCGCCCGCGGCGGCACGGTGAAACCGGTCGAGCAGCAGACCCAACTCGTGTTCGCGCCCGACGAAAGGCGTCAGCCGGCCGGTGCGCGCGTCGAAGCGGCTTTCGATCGGGCGCTCGGCCAGCACCTGCCAGGCGCGCACCGGGTCGGCGATACCTTTGAGCTCCTGCGGGCCCAGATCGTCGAGGATGAAGGCGGCGCCGATCAGCTGCCGCGTCAACCCCCCGATCACCACCTGGTCCGGTCCCGCCAGGGCTTCCAAACGGGCCGCCAGGTTTGGCGTCTCGCCGGCGATCGCCCCGGCCTGCCGGCGCCCGGCGGCCTCGATGTCGCCGACGACAACCGTGCCGGAAGCAATCCCGACATGCACCTGGAGTGCCAATGCCTTTGCCGCGGCGACCGCTGCCAGGCCGGCGCGGACGGCTTGCGCTGCCTCGTCCTCGTCGGCGCGCGGCCAGCCGAAATAGGCGAGCACGCCGTCGCCCTGGTAATTGGCGACATAGCCGCCATGGCGTTCGACGACGGCGGCCATCGCGTCGTGATAGCGGCCCAGCAGCTCGCGCAGATCCTCCGGGTCGTGCCGAGCCGACAATTCGGTCGAGCCGACGAGATCGCAAAACAATACGGTGAGCTGCCGCCGCTCGGCGGCGCGGACAGCATCGCCGGGCGGCGCGGCGGGTTCGATGGCCGGCGTCGGTTGTTTGCACGACAGCTCGGCGATCGCCCGCAGCAGCCTGCGGCGGTGGCCGAGCGACAACCCCAACTCCTTCAGATCCTCGTCACTGAGCTCGGGCAGGATGTCGAGGTCGATGTCGTTGGCGGCGAAGATCTCGGCGTGCTGCTCCAAACCGATTTCCGCGAGCCACTGCCGTAGATCGTCCGACATTCGATACGCCCTCTTTATCTTCGGCGGATCCGCCCTCCCAGAGCCGTAGGATAGGTTGAGCAAATTTGCGAAACCCATCGCAACAGCCGCAGGCGATGGGTTTCGCTCCGCTCTACCCATCCTACAAGGCTACGGGGCTGAAGCATCCGACTGCATCTAAGCGCTAGAAGCTCAGCCAAACCCAATCGTTTTCCAGACCCAGCATCAATCGGCCTGCCGATGCGTAGCGCGGGCTGGATTTGGAAGAGTGCTGCAGCAGGGTGTGGGCATCGCGAAAGTGGCGCTCAAACGGATACCCCAGGCGGATCGACGAGGTGCCGGTGATGTCGTTGATGAAACGTACGGCTTCGGAGCAGGCTTCGGCGGCTAAGCATACCGCAAGCTGCAGGCGGGTCTTGGCCTCCGGCGGAAGCAGCGCATTGCTGCGTTCGACATCGCTGAAGGCGAATTCCGCGGCACGATAGAGCGTATCGCGCGATGCCTCGACACGGGCGGCGGCCTTGCCGAGCTGAAATTGTGCAAGCTGCTGCTCGCGTAACGGTGTTGCGTTGTAGGCCGGGGTCTTCGTCTTGCAGAGATCGACCGCGGCCTCGACCGCCGCGGCAGCGACCCCGACCGAAACAGTTGCTTCGCCCAAGATCGCCGTCCATGGCCACATGCGGAACAGCGGACCTTCGAACCCCGCAGCCGGATGAAGCAGGGGCCAACGCGCGCGGTCAGCCGATCGGGAACAAACAGATCCTTTACGGCAACGTCAGTCGAGCCGGTGCCGCGCATTCCCAGGGTATGCCAGATGCCGAGGATCGTTGCTGCACTGCGCGGCAGGAACGCGCCAAACACGGCGGGTTGGCCGGTCCCCGAGTTCGAGCTTCGGCTGACCGTTCTCGATCTCCACCGCCGGCACGCCGAGCCATCCGGCGTGATGGCAACCGCTGGCGAAAGGAACTTGGCCGGTGATCCGCCAGCCGCCGTCGGCGCGGACTGCGGCGGTGGGTGGATTGAGCGCCCCGGCGACGGTCGGGAGGCCATCCCGGAACATCTCGGCCACTCCATCCGACGGCAGCCAGGCAGCGAAGGCAGCAATTGCCTGGTTCATCACGAGGTTCCAGGCGGCGGACGGGTCGAAGCGGGCTATTGCTTCCCAGACGCGCATGCACCCGACCGGATGCAGCTCAAACCCGCCATGTGCTTTGGGGGCCAGCATCGCAAACAAGCCGGCGCGGTACATCGCGTCATAGACCGCACTCGACAGCTGGCGGCTCGCCTCGGCCTCGGCCGCGTGTTCCTTGATCAGCGGACTAATACGATCGACGGCATCGAGAAGACTCTGGGTTGCGTCACTCGGTGACACAGCCTCCGTCACGATTACCTCCCTTGTGGGTATCCCCGTTTCCCGGTTCGAGTAGTATGAGCTTCAGGTTCAGATGGAACGATGGCTGCCGAGCCTTGTGAAGCAGTCGATCATAGTCAATACAGACCCAACTTCAAGGTGTTCGCCGGCCGCAGCCACGGCCGAGCTCCGATGAGATATCCGCCGGAGGGTTCGAGATCTCTCGTTCTGCACCTCATTGAATGGGCTAGATCGAATTTAGTGATTGACAAATTGCGTATTTGATGATAGTGGGATAATATTGCGATCAGAGTGGAATGAACGATGGATCGGTTGCGTGCAGGCGCGTGCTCACGTCGTTTGCGTTTTTGCCGTCTGACGGGAAGTTTTACACCGACCGGGCGCGATGTTACGCGCTGTTCTTCCGCGCAGCCGCGCCGCGAGGCTCGAGGATTCCTGCGGGAGTCGAGCGAGCCTTTCAACCTAGAGGATATTTTTTGCTGCAGATTCGCTGCAGATGATTATGGGCAATCCGATTAGGCAAGACACCTACAAACGAGTCGGTTGTTATGTCAGAGCATCGCCCAGCAGAAATTCGAGCGCCTTGTCGAGATTGATGTGCGGCACGCCGTCGCCGCCGGCCCCCTCGATCCGCGGCGGCTGGAATATCGGGAACTCGGTAAAGCGCTCGCCCCAGAAGCCGGTGGGCGGCGGCGTCACCGGCACGATCCCGGGGAAAAAGCGGATGCGGCGATTGCCGCCCTGCGGCAGGCCGATCACGACATCGACCTTGCGGCCGTCGATGACGTCGGTGCCGTCCTCCGTGCAGCGGATCGAGGCGAGTGCCGCCGCCGCCACCCGGGCCCGCGCCTGCCTGGCACGCACGGTCGGCACGGCGACGAGATTGGCGATCAGCGCTTCGAGATGATCGCGCTGCAATGCCGGCACGTGGTCGGCCTTGGTCGCGGCGAACAGCACGCGATCGATGCGCGCGCCGAAGAGCAGGCGCAGCGGATTGCGCCTGCCGAAACGGAACGCGTCGAGGATCGTCTCCAGCGCCAGGCGCTGATCGCTGAAGGCCTCTTCGCCGGCGTTGAGCGTGCGCAGCACGTCGACGAGAACGATCTGGCGGTCGACGCCACGGGCGAGGCGCATGAAAAAGGGCTGGACGACAGCCCGCTTATAGCCCTCGAAGCGCGCCTCCATGATGGCGCCGAGGCTGCCTGTCTGCGCACGGGCTCCGATCGGGAACGGCATCGGGCAAAAGCCCAGCAGCGAAGGATCGGCGATCTCGCCCGGGTTCAAGAACCGACCGGGTTGCAGCAGGCTCAACTGCTCGCGCGTTCGGCATGCCGCCAGAAAGCCGCGGTAGAGGTCATGTGCGCGCTGCGCGACCGCAGGGTCGCCGGCGCTGTCGGCAGGATGTCGCCCGACAAAGTCGAGCCATTCCCTCGCGAGTGGCCCGCGTGCGCCACGCCGCGCGAGGTCGAGAGCCGCCCTCGACCACGCACGGTAGCTGCGAGCGAGCAGCGGCAGATCGAGCAGCCATTCGCCGGGATAATCGAGGATTTCCAGGCGAAGTTCGGCGTTCCCGCCGGCAACACGGCCGATCAGGCCGGCCGGAGCGAAGCGCAACGATAGGTCGATCCGGCGCAGATCGGTCGTGCTTGGCGGCCAGTGCGGCGGGTCGGCGGCCAGCGCGGCGATCGTGTCGTGAACCGGGAATCGGCCGATCGTTTCATCATCGGGTGCGAGAAGCTCGGCGCTGACGATCCGCCGCTCTGCCGCGGAGCGCAGAAAAGGGAAGCGGGCCGGCCGGCCCGCAGTACCCAACAGGTTGGCGACGAGGCTGGTGATGAAGGCGGTCTTGCCGGAGCCGCTGAGGCCGGTGACGGCGAGCCGCACCTTTCGATCGCGGACAAGCCCGGTCAGTCCCGACAGCCGGTGCAACCGCAGCGGGCGCAATGTGGTCCGAGGAGGCTACCCGGGTGGCTTCATCGCGACGTCGAGCATGACATTGGGCAGGATCTCACGGATCACGCCGCGCAGGGTCGAACTCGTCGGCACCGGTCGCCGCCGCGATCACCCGGCGCGACCCGCGCCGCAGCACGCGGGCGGTAGCGCGGCCGTCGCGGCCGGGCCGAATGGTCGCAAACGCGTCAGCCGGTTCGATCCGCTTCAAGATCCGCTTCAATGCCTGCAAACCTTCGTCAGTCTCGATATCATGGACCGGCGTTTCCGAGGTTTCCGGCTCCTGCTCCTCCTCGACCGCGGCATCGACCGCTTCAACCGGCCGGTAACGCGCGAACGACTGGTAAATGGCGCGGCCGGCTTCAGCATCGATGCGCGATTGCAGCTCCCAGCTCTCGCCGCGCGCCGACAGCTCGGTGATCAGCGCGAACATATCGTCGCAATCTTCCTCGTGCGAGCAGGTGAGGAAGGCGAGGCGGCCATCGTGCTCCACGACCCGGTCGTCATCCTCAGGAAAACCGAGCTCGGCCAGCGCATTATCGAGCGCGCGCCGAGAGGCCACCAGCAATGTCGTTACATGCAGGCGGCGGCCGCTTTCCGCCGGATCCTTCTCCGCCATTGGTTTTCCTCCGCATCGCCGCAGTCGCCCAGCGTTGCGATCCTATGCGGTGCGAGGCTGCCGCGCGACGAAAAATCCGCGCCTGCCCGATCCGCTATCGAACTCCCACTCGTAGGCACGCCAAGAACGAGCCCACCAGGATGGCGTCTGCTAACCCGGTCGGCTCTCGCCGCGGCGATTGAGGCGCGTGTCGCTATGGACGCCGACGTTAATGAGAAGCCCGAAGCCGAGCATCACCGCGAGCATCGCCGTACCTCCATAAGAAATCAAGGGCAGCGGCACGCCAACGACTGGGAGCAAGCCCATCACCATCCCGGTGTTGATAAAAAAATAAAGGAAAAAGCTGGTGATGATCCCGAGACCCAGCAGGCGACCGAAGTGATTGCGGCACCTGAGAGAGATCGCAAAGCCGTAGGCGATAATCAGGGTATAGAGAATAAGCAGCCCAAGCCCCCCGATAAAGCCGAACTCCTCTGCTAGCGTGGTAAAAATGAAATCGGTTTGCTTCTCCGGCAGAAAACTCAAATGGCTCTGGCTGCCTAGAAGGAAACCCTTGCCGAACAATCCGCCGGAGCCGAGGGCGATCTTTGACTGCAGTATATGATAACCTGCGCCGAGCGGGTCGTTGTCCGGGTCAAGGAATGTGTAGATCCGGTTCTTTTGATAATCGCGCAAAAAATGCCAGATGCCGGGAAGCGCGGCAGCGACGGCGATCACTACCGTCAGCAGAAAACGCAAGGGAATCCCGGCGATGAAAAACAGCGAAACGCCGCCCATCAACAGCATCGTGGCGGTGCCGAGATCCGGCTGTTTGAGGACCAACGCCGCCGGCACAAGAACCAGCAAGCCGGCAGGAATCCAATAGCGGATGCGGCCGACATCCTCGTCACTGAGACTATGAAGATAGCGCGACAGCGCCAACACCATCGCCACGTTCATCAGCGCGGAAGGCTGCAATTGGATCACGCCGAGATCGATCCAGCGCTGAGCTCCCATGCCGACGAAGCCACGCAAATCGACGGCAATCACCAACACAAGCCCGGCGGCGTAGGCCCAATAAGCGATCCGAAACCAATGGCGGATGTCGACCAGCGCCACACCGATCATCAGGATCAAGGCGACACCAAAGCGCGTGGTCTGCTTGGCCGCCCACGGATCCATATTGCCGTCGGCAGCCGAGTACAGCACTGCGACACCGAAGCCTGCCGCCGCGCCGATCAGCAGCACCAGCCCCCAGCTGAGACACTTCACCTTTTCCCAGAGCCGCAGCTCGCGGCGGCCGAAATCGGACGACAAGTTCGCCACAGCTCAGCCGCCCGCCCCATTCGAACGCAGCGGCGCGGGCCAGGTGGGCAACGGAAGCTCAGCGAGGGTGTCCCCACTCGGAATACGCCGCGCGGGGTCGCGTCGTTGCGCTTCACGCAGAACATCGCGGCAGATCGGTCCGGCCACCTCGGAACCGTGGCCGCCTCGAACCCCGCCGTGCTCCACTACGGTCGCGCAGACGTAGCGCGGCGCCTCAACCGGTGCGAAGGCGACGAACAACGCATGGTCGCGCTCCTTCCAGGGGATCTGGTTGATCTTCCGCAGCCCGTGCTGGTGCTCGTACTCGCTGATCGCTCGCACCTGCGAGGTACCCGACTTGCCGCCCATCGCGTAACCAGGATCGGTGATGCGTTCGGCGAAGGCCGTGCCGCCCTGCTCGTTGACGACCGCATTCATCCCGTCGACGACGAGGGCGAGCGCTTGCGGGCTGACGCCAAGCGGAGGAAAGTCCTCTCGCACACGGTCACCACCCGGCAACAGCACACCCTCGGGCCGCACGAGGCGCGGGACGACCGCCCGTCCGGTGACAAACCGTGCGACCATAATCGCGATCTGCAACGGCGTCGCCAACACTGCCCCCTGTCCGATCCCGGCGATCATGGTTTCGCCTTGCGACCAAGCAGCGCCGGAGGTCGCCAGCTTCCATTCCCGACTAGGGATCAGGCCCGGGCGCTCGCCGGGTATGTCGAGACCCAGCAGGGCGCCGAATCCGAATCGACGCGCCATCGCCGCGAGCCGATCGATCCCCAGGCGTCGTGCGGTCTCGTAAAAGAAGACATCGCATGATTTCTTGATGGCGTCTCTCAGACGGATCGTGCCGTGACCACCCTTGCGCCAGCAGTGGAACGTTGTGTCGCCAAGCGTGAGATACCCCGGACACGACACCGCCGTCTCGGGGGTCAGCACTCCGGCGGTCAGCGCGGCCGCCGCAACCACTGGTTTGAATGTCGAGCCCGGTGGATAGGCTCCAGCGATCACCTTGTTGGATAACGGGTGGCGAGCATCCGTCGAAAGCAGCTGCCACATTGTCGGACTAAGCCCGGCGGAGAACTGCGCCGGATCGAAGCTCGGGCTTGAGACGAGCGCGAGGATGTCGCCGTTCATCGCGTCGAGCAGGACGCTCGCCACGCTTTCCTCGGCACCGCAACGGCGCGTCAGAAAATCCTGCATCACCGAATCGAGCCCGATTGCCACATCTTTCCCCGGCCTGCCGGGAACCCGCCCGAGCTCACGCACGATGCGGCCGAAGGCGTTGACCTCGACCTGGCTGGTCCCAGCGCCGCCTCGCAGCTCACCATCTTGGGATTTCTCGACGCCGTTCTTACCGATGCGGAAATCCGGCAACTCTAGCAATGGGTCGCCGGTTAGTTCCGCCTCCGACACCGCGGCAACATACCCGACGACGTGTGCTGCGCTCGGACCCAGCGGATAAAATCGGGAGAGGCCTTGTTCGACTGCGACGCCCGGCAGCTCCGGCATGGCGACCTCAACGCGCGCCATATCCTCCCAGCTGAGGTTGGTACGAACCATGATCGGCACAAAAGCATGCTTGCGCCGAACGTCACGCATTACCCGGCGACGGTCCGTCTCTTCGATCTCGATCAGCGAAGCGAGAGCATCCAGCGTGGCTGCGATATCTCCAGCCTGCTCTGCGACGATGACGAGGCGGTAGTTCTTGTGATTCGCGGCGAGCGGAACACCAAAACGGTCGAGGATGCGCCCGCGGGGCGGCGGCAGAAGCCGCAAATTTATGCGGTTCTCATCCGCCAGCATCGAATAACGATCCAACTCCAGGATCTGCAGCTCGTACATGCGCCCCGCGAGCGCACCGAGCAATGTTATTTGGCCAACCCCGAGGAGCGCTGCCCGCCGGCTCAGAAGTCTTCGGCGCTGTGCTTCGGGCCGCATCGTCGGCGCGGCTGCTCGATCTCCCGACACCGGTCAGCCCGTGCTCATCAAGGAACGTTGGGTGCGTCCCAGCAGGAAGCTCGCCGCCGGAAACAATGAAATCGTCAGTACCGCACGAAAAATGGTGCCGCGGAAATCGATAAGCGTCCGGTCGAGCAGGCAGCAGAGGGTCCAGAGAAACAGCATTGCACCGCTGCACAGCAGCGTGAACCCACCCCATACAAACGGGAACGGTCGATTGACAAAGTGGCGCCGGAGCCGCAGCACAATGGTCCGGGCGAGCAGCATGACGAGGGCGTTGACGCCCGGGGGCGTACCGGTCAGCAGGTCCTGGCTGACACCGATTAGAAAAACCGACAGCGGCGGGAGCAGTTTTGGGCGGTAGATGGTCCAATGATAAACCGCCATCAGGGTGAAGGCAGGGGCGACCGCGGCGTAGCCGGGAATGGGCGCCGGCTGGATCGAAACGATCATCGCAATCAGCGTAGTTACGATCGGCAGCAAACGCGCGGCCGCGTTGTCGCCGCGTTGTCGAGTTGGTGCGGTGACGACCTTCAAGACCACCCGTATTCAGCGCCGGCTCTGCCGGCCATCATCCGCGGGCCGCTCGCCACGCCGGCCACCGCGCGCGACGATCGGTACGGGCTTGGGCAGTGCATCGGCAAGCCCATAATCGACTATTCGTAGGTATCCCACCCGCGAAATCTCGACATACGGCTCGACACGGGGCCTCCCCCCGTCCAGGGACGCGACAACGCCGACTGGCAAACCCGGTGGAAAAACGCCGCCCTGCCCCGAGGTGACGATTCGGTCGCCAATTCTGATCGCAGCGTAGGCATCGAGGTAGCGCAGGGAGGGGTGTTCGGAGTTATCGCCGGCCAACAAAGCACGCTGCTGGGAACCCTCTACAACCACCGGCACGCGAGAGTTCAGGTCGGTGATGAGGAGAACGCGCGCGGCCCGGCTCCCCACTTCCGAAACCCGCCCAACCAAGCCGTCGCCGGTAATGGCGGCCTGGCCGCGCGCGACGCCGTTATCGCTGCCCGCATAAACCATCAAACTTCGGACATAGGCACCGCCTGAGTTGGCAACCACCCGGGCGGTTAGATAGGTGGCCGTCGGCTCTGGAATCAGTTTTAGCAACCCGCGCAACTGGGAATTCTCGGAGGCAAGCTTCAGGGCGGCCTGCTGCCAGCCGATCAGCCTCTCGTTCTCTTCTACCAAGCGCTCATTGTCCTGATAAACTGCGACAAGGCGCCGCGCGCGAGTTGCAAGATCAGCGAGGGAAGAAAGCGGGCGCGACAGGATTTCGAGAGCAGGAGCGGCGGCGTCAGCAACTGCGACACGGATCGACTCGAGCGTGACCTGATCGGCCTTGCCGAGTATGATCATTGCTATCGACAAGAGAACAAGAAGCGGAAAGGTGACCCGCTGCAAGCTTGTGCGGCGGAGCGGCGACAGCCGGATCATCCCGCTCGCTCGAGGCCGTGCGGTAAATTCGGGCCCCGCCCCTCGACGCGCGCGCGTTTCCGCAGGCGAGCACTAGATAGCGCTGGGTGCCTAGCGCCACCATCTGCAGTCATGACGTCCCCTACGCCCGAATGGTAAGTTTCCTACCACATATTAACCAACACGTTCTTGAGTGTCTTCATCTCTTCAAGAGCGCGGCCTGTTCCTAAGGCCACGCAGGTCAGCGGATCGTCAGCGATCGAGACCGGCAGTCCGGTGGCATGTCGCAGGACCAGGTCAAGGTTGCTGAGCAGCGCGCCGCCACCGGTCAATATAATCCCTTTGTCCACGATATCAGCGGCGAGTTCGGGAGCCGTGTGCTCGAGCGCCACCTTGACCGCCTCGACGATCGAGCCTACCGGCTCGGCGAGGCTTTCGGAGATCTGGCGCTCACTGATCACGATTTCTTTAGGCACCCCGTTCATTAGGTCGCGCCCCTTGATCTCCATTACGCGCCCCTCGCCGTCCTCAGGCATGCAGGCGGAGCCTATCTCCTTCTTGATGCGTTCAGCACTGCTCTCGCCGACGAGGAGATTATGGTTGCGGCGGATATAAGCGATGATTGCTTCGTCCATCTTGTCGCCCCCGACTCGTACTGAGCGGCAATAGACGATGCCGCCCAAGGAGAGCACCGCTACCTCCGTCGTTCCACCTCCGACATCGACGACCATCGAGCCCGTGGGCTCAGTCACCGGAAGGCCGGCGCCGATCGCCGCGGCCATCGGCTCCTCGATCAAGAAAACCCGCCTGGCGCCCGCGCTTTCGGCGGATTCCTGGATAGCCCGTCGCTCCACCGCGGTCGAGCCCGAGGGGACGCAGACGATGATCTGCGGCGTGGCAAAACTGCGCCGGTTGTGCACCTTACGGATGAAATGCTTGATCATTTCCTCCGTCACCTCAAAATCGGCGATGACGCCGTCCCGCAACGGTCGGATCGCCTGAATGTTGCCCGGAGTGCGGCCGAGCATCAATTTTGCCTCCTCACCGACCGCTAGCACCTGTTTTCTACCCCGGACGCTGGCGATTGCCACGACCGACGGTTCGTTCAGCACGATCCCCCGCCCTTTCACATAGACGAGGGTGTTTGCCGTGCCGAGATCGATCGCCATGTCTGCGGACAGCAAGCCCAAGATTCTTCCGATCATCTGATTGCCGACCTAAAGTTGGCGGGCGATTCGACAGCCCGGCCCGCGATCGGCCGAAAGAGCCAAACCCCTCACCGGCCCTGCATCCCGGAGGCGAGGGCCAGATCCTTACGAATCCCCGGCGCCTTTGCAAGCCGGCAATCGGCCCGAGCGGGCGATCTGGTCTTTCGCTCCTCTCTGGAGTTGAGGGGCGGCGATAATTGTCAGCAGCATTACCGCAAACAGCGCGACCATGTCCAAGAGGAGCGGCGTGCGTCGCCAATCGAATTCGGTTCAACTACAACACGCTGCGAACGCAACAGGGGCGCTCTAGATTTTGCCCCCCGAGCGCATCGCACCGGGCTAGGTGTGCGGCTCACGGTAGCTACGATGCTTCTCGTGGAGCGCCATAAAATCCCAGTCGCGATCGCCGGGAACGCGAGATCCCGAAATCCCCGCCGGCACGCGATGCCCAGGCAGGAGCGATAACAACTTTCGAGGAGCTGTCACTCTCCAGCAGCTCCGCCCTGCCAGATCGGCCCGACCCTTGTGGATGACATGCGAGAACCGCAGACGAAACGCGCTGGTAAGTCGCGCCTCCTCCGGTGGACAATCGCTCGGTCTACCTCGGAAAGGAACTCAGGCCCCGCAGCCCCGTGGATCGCACCATCGACTTCACTGCAGCCGAGAAGCGAGGTTTTCGCCGCATTGACGATCGCATCGACCCGCGCGCGGGTGATTGTCGCCCGAGGACAAGCGGATGCGGGCGACAAGGTCGGGAAGAGTGGTCATAGTCCAACGGCAACGACCGGTGAGAAAATGCCAAAAAGGGGTCACCGTGTCCCAGCTGATCCAACACCACTGATTCGGCGGGCGCGGGCGACGCTCTCAAACGGATGCCGCCTCGGCCTGCTTTCCCTCGGTCGCGTGGGTGCTCCGCCGCGGCGACCAAGCCTGCGGCCGATCCGCAGGAGTCTCGATAGTTCCGGCTGCGATGTTCCGGTGCCGGCTGGCGCGCGGCGAAGCACACAGCCGCGCGGTCCTAGTCTCCTTCTCCGGAAGGCTGCCGGTCAGTTTGCGCAACGACTCCCGGGCGCGCGAGAGCCGCGAACGAATGGTCCCCACCGGGACGTTGAGGACTAGCGCGACCTCCTCGTAGCGCATCCCTTCCAGTCCGACCAGCAAGATCACCGAACGTTGGGCATCGGGCAGCTTGCCGATTGCGCGTTCGAGATCGCGCAGCTCGAGCCTTCTCCCTTGCTGCGGCGCATGGGAGAGCAGCGGCTCTCGTTCACTCAACCCGACTGTTGCTCCCTCGCGCACCTTTCGGCGTATATGATTAACGTGTTGATTGTGAAGTACGGTGAATAGCCAAGCCCGCAAATCCGTACCCTCTTCCCAAAGATGCAATTTCCCGAGGGCCCGGGTGAGGCAATCCTGGACGAGGTCGTCGGCCGCCACCAGGTCGTGAGTGAGCGCGCGAGCAAAGCGTCGTAGGCGGGGAATTTCAGCTTCAATATCCCGATATGGGCTGGCCACAGAGGTTCGCTCCCCTTAGCGTCGGGCGGCTAAGCGACCGATCCGAATGCCAACGAGTCTACCGACGGGCTGTAATCCGATGATGTCAGGCGACTGGTTTTATGTAAGAAATTGTAACTATATATATATGGTTCCAGGTACTCATTCGGCGGTCTCTCCGATCGGCGGATACGGGGTTCGAACGGCGACAAGGGTAGGCGAAGTTGGCCGGGATGAACGACAGCGGTCACATCCTGATCGTCGACGATCAGCGCGAGATCTGCGATCTCGTGCAGGGATATCTGACCGGCGAGGGTTACCGCGTATCAACCGCACACGACGGCGGGGAAATGCGTCGGGTAATGGCTCAAGGAGGAGTCGATCTCGTCATACTAGATCTGATGCTGCCCGGCGAGGATGGGCTGACACTCGCCCGTTCACTTCGCGAGGAGTTGAGCGTCGGGATCATCATCCTGACCGGTCGCGGCGAGATCGTCGACCGCATCATTGGCCTCGAAATGGGAGCGGACGACTACCTGCCCAAGCCGTTTCACTTGCGGGAGTTGTTGGCACGGGTTAAGAGCGTGCTCCGCCGGGCATCAAGCCGCGACGCCGAGAGGCGGGCCGCACCCCGGTCGCAGGCAAGGTTCTCCGGCTGGAACCTCGATCTCGCCAGCCGGGAGCTGCTCTCTCCCTCGGGCGAAGAGGTCCGGCTGACCACCGGCGAATTCGATTTGCTCGCCGCTTTTGTTAACAACGCCAATCAGGTGCTGACGCGCGATCGGCTGCTCGATCTCGCGCGAAATCGAGAAGCAGGGCCATTCGACCGAACGATCGATGTCCAGGTCGGGCGGCTTCGCAGAAAGCTCGAGGACGACCCACAAAGGCCAACGATGATCAAAACCGTGCGCGGCAGCGGCTATATCTTCACCCCGACAGTCGAGGTGAGCTGAGGCGGCGGCCACGCGGATCGCAGCCCCGACGCCAGTGCCCGCTGCTCACACCGTCAGATAGCTGCGCACCGTCGCCTCGTCCATATCCTCGCGGCGGCCGGAGACCACGACCTCACCACGTTGCATGACAAGATAAGCCGCGGCAAGGTCGCGGGCAAAGTCGAAATACTGCTCGACCAGGAGGACCGCCATACTGCCGCTCGCGGCCAGAGCGCGGATGACGCGTTCGATATCCTTGATGATCGAAGGCTGGATGCCCTCGGTCGGCTCATCGAGAATCAACAGGCGCGGTCGAGTGACGAGCGCGCGCGCGATCGCGAGTTGCTGCTGCTGGCCGCCGGAGAGGTCGCCGCCACGACGGTGGAGCATATCTTTCAACACCGGGAACAGGGCAAAGATCTCCTCAGGGATGCGACGCAGCTCGCGCGCCAGCGGCGCAAAACCAGTCTCGAGATTTTCGAGCACGCTCAGTCGGGGGAAGATCTCGCGGCCTTGCGGCACCAATGCCAATCCGGCACGAGCCCGCTCGTGCGGCGAAAGCCCGTGTAGGACCCGGTCTTCCCAGGTGATACGGCCGGCGCGGATCGGCTGCAGGCCGAAAATCGCCCGTAAGAGGCTCGTCTTGCCGACCCCGTTGCGGCCAAGGATGCACGTCACCTCGCCCTTTGCTGCCGTCAGGCTGACGCGGCGCAACGCATGGCTCGCGCCGTAATAAAGGTCGACCCCCTCGACGGACAGCATCGCTCAGCGCCTCTCACCCTCATGGTCAACGATGGTTTCGGCATGTCATATACGGCCGATCGGGCACCTGCAATCATCAATTGAATCGATTGTTGCCCGTCCCGCCATCTGCAGCATATCTGCAGCAAACCCTCGCCTATGGGTTGTAGCAGTACCCGTTCGGAGTGCCGCCGTACATGCCGGCGGCTTCCCCCGGGTGGTTGAAGTGGTCGGCCTCGCCCACCCGCAAACGCCGCTCGAAATCGCCGGTCTCGATTGCCCGGACAAAGGTGTCGACCACCAGCCGCGCGGCCGGCCGGCGGAGATTGCCCGACCGTCCTGTGGCGAACCGCTCGCGCCGGTCCCGCTCACCTGTTCATCCTGTTTTATCAGGTCGAGATCAGGCACCGCCAACTCCGCCGCGATCGTCGCCGCCTCGCCCGGCGAGACCACGCCGCCCGCGAGTGCCGAGGTGACCGCCTTCATCGCGGGGGCGATGTCGTGGGCTGAAGGTCCACGGGTCGCCGACGAGCGCCAGCTCGACCGCCTTGCGGGTCAAGGCCTCGGCCTCGCCGGCGAGCAATGCCGCCGCGGCGATCGTCGTCTTGTTGCGGCAGCCGACCCGGCGGCCGAGGGGGTTGCCCGACCGGCCCTTTTCAAACGGGCGCCCGCGCACCTTCCCCGGCGGCGTTGGTGTAAGCATATCGGTCATCTGCATCTCCTTGCCGCAACGGCGGGCCAATCCTGCAACCGTTCTAGCCCGGAAAGATGCAATACTAATGCGGCAATTTATTGATCGTTATCATCGCAACATATGGATGCGCCCGCGACCGCTTGGCGATCGAAGGAGATGGACCGCCATCTAATGCCCGCGGCAGACGTACTTCTATTGATTGACCGACCATGATAGGAAAACGTGCGATTCGAAATAATACGGCTGTAGGCGCATGCAAACCTTGAGCTTGGATCAGCTCCGAGCAGCTACCCAGGCTGGCGGCATCGCCTCTGTCACCCTGAAAGCCGAGGGCGGGGCATTTGTTGTTACCGTCGTGACGCGAAGCGGCGACGACGGCCTGTTGGTCACCACGCGCAGCAGGGAGCCCCGGCGGTTTACCGATCTGCGCAAGGCGATGCGGCTCCTCCGCGAGATGGGGATCGCGTCTGTGCAGGTCGACACCACCCACTGGAACCCTGACGAGCCCATGGCTGGAACGCCTCGTCCCGATCGATCGGCGGCGATGAAACACGCGCACGAAGCCGCTGCCCATGACCGCTGGTTTCGCTCACAAGTAGAAGAAGCTTTGCGAGAGGCCGACGATCCTGCGACGGTTACCATTCCGCACGAGGAAGTCACGGCGGAAATGAAAGCCATCATTGACCGTACCGCGGCGAAAACGAGCGGCGGGCGTGCGCGTTAGGTGGCTGGCGGTTGCAAGGGCAAACCTGATGGCTATTGCGGAGTACATTGCGCAGGACAATCAGGCGGCCGCCCATGCAGTGCACGAGGCAATTCTGCGGCAGGTCGGACGACTTGCCGAGCACCCGCGGATCGGGCGGCCGGGACGGGTCACGGGCACGAGAGAACTCGTGGTATCCGGCACGCCCTACATTGTGGCCTATCGGGTGGCGGGCCAAGAGGTCACCGTCTTGCGTTTGCTGCACGGTGCGAAGCAGTGGCCAAGGCAATTATGACAGGAAGTCGGGCGGCGCACGCCGGCCGAGGGCGCTTGGCCTCATCGCACCCTTGCCCCTGCTGGCCTGGGCCGACGAGGTAAGGGAATGAACCGCCGCGAGCTGATGCTGCTCGTGGCCGGCGCGATGACGGCGGCACGCGTCCCGCGCGCGTAGCAGAAGGCGATGCCGGTGATCGGCATCCTCGGCACGGCCTCGCCCGGCGCGTTTGCACCGTATGTGGCCGCGTTCCGTCGGGGACTGAGCGAAGCGGGCTATGTCGAGGGACAAAATGTGGCGATCGAATATCGCTGGGCGGAGGGCCAGTACGATCGGCTGCCTGAACTGGCCGCCGATCTCGTCGGCGCCAAGGTCGACGTGATCGCGACAGGGGGCACCCCTTCGGTACTAGCGGCAAAAAGCGCCACCTCGACGATCCCGATCGAGCGGCGACCCGGTCGAGGGCGGCGTGATCGCCAGCCTATCCCGACCGGCCGGCAACCTCACCGGCGTCAGCGCTATGAACACCGAGCTGACGCCCAAGCGGCTCGAGCTGCTCGCCGAGCTGGTTCCCCAGGCGAAGGTGATCGCCCTGCTCGTGAACCCGAACAATGCGATTGCGGAGCGCCAGACGCGAGAGTTGCCGGAAGCGGCACGCGCGAAGGGATTGCAGCTACATATACTGAAGGCCGGCACCGAGAGCGAGATCGACGCCGCTTTTGCAACCCTAGTCGAGCTGCATGCCGGCGCGCTCGTCGTCGGCAGTGATTCCTTCTTCGGCAACCGACGCGAGCGGCTCGTGGCGCTGGCATCACACCATGCCGTTCCGGCGATCTATGACACGCGTGAATTCGCCGCGGCCGGCGGCCTAATCAGCTATGGATCGAGCCGCACCGGCGAGTGGCGCCTGATGGGCGTTTACGCCGGGAAGATCCTCAAGGGCGACAAGCCCGCCGATCTGCCGGTCCAGCAGCCGACGACTTTCGAGCTGGTCGTCAATCTGAAGACCGCAAAGGCGCTCGGCCTCACCGTCCCGCCCTCGATCCTCGCCCGCGCCGACGAGGTCATCGAATGAACCGCCGCGAGCTGATGCTGCTGCTGGGCGGTGCGATGACCGCGGCCCCTTCGCTGCGCGCCCAGCAGCAAGCGATGCCGGTGATCGGCTTCCTAGCCAGCGCCTGGCCTGGTCCGAATGCTCCATACGTGCCCGCGTTCGGCCGGGGCCTGCGCCAAACCGGCTGGGTCGAAGGACAAAACGTCGCGATCGAGTACCGCTGGGCGGAGGGTCGATATGATCAGCTGCCCAGATTGGCCGCCGAACTGGTCGACCGTAGGGTCGACGTCATCGTGACGAGTGGCGGCGACCCTTCGGTATTGGCGGCAAAGAACGCGACTTCGTCGATCCCTATCGTTTTTCTCGTCGGCGGCGACCCGGTCGAGCAAGGCCTGGTCACCAGTCTCGCAAATCCGGGCGGCAATCTCACAGGCATGACCCTTTTCGCAGTCGAGCTATGGGGCAAGCGGGTCGAGCTAATCGCTGAGCTGGTTTCCGAGGCCAAAGTGCTCGCTCAGCTCGTGAACCCGCAGAGGCCAACTGTCGAGAGCAGTATACGAGCTGTGCAAGAGGCGGCGCGCGCCAAGCGGCTCACCCTCCATATCCTGGAGGCAAGCACCAAAAGCGAGATCGATGCAGCTTTTGCTTCCCTTGTCGAGCGGCCGGCCGGCGCGCTGCTCGTCGCCGATCCGACCTTCCTTAGCCGTCGTGAGCAGATCGTGGCGCTGGCGGCCCGTTATGCCGTTCCGACGATCTACGATTGGCGCGAATACGTCGCCGACGGCGGCCTAATCAGCTATGGAACGAGCCTAACCGCTGCCTATCACGAGGTGGGTATTTACGTCGGGAAGATCCTCAAGGGCACCAAGCCGGCTCATCTGCCGGTCCAGCAGCCGACGACCTTCGAGCTGGTCGTCAATCTCAACAGGGCGAAGGCGCTCGGCCTCACCGTGCCGCCGTCGATCCTCGCCCGCGCCGACGAGGTCATCGAGTAGCGACGGGATACACCGGGTAGTCGGCGGGGTCTTCCTTCGTTACGGTTTTGCCGGAAGAGGTCGTGCATCAGCATTTTCTCGGCGACCTACCCAGACCACCCCCACGGTTGCATCTATACGAAGGCGCATAGAACACCTGCGTAACCTTTGGTTCCCCTTGGCCGGATTTGGTCCGGCCACCCACGTCTTCGAACTTGGCTCTTCCGATGGATGGGAAGGCTGGATGGCCGGGCCGAATCCCGGCCAAGGGATCTCGGGTTGTGTCGAGCGCGCGCCTGGTTCAGCGGCCAAGATAGACTTCGATGACGCGAGGGTGGTTCTGAACGAAGTCGATCGAGCCTTCGGCGAGGACCGAGCCTTCGTGCAGCACGGTCACCCGTGCGCCGAGGCTACGTACAAATGCCATGTCGTGCTCGACGACGATGATCGTCCGGTCCGTTGCAAGGTCCAGGATCAACTCGGCGGTCTGCTCGGTTTCCCGGTCGGTCATCCCGGCGACCGGCTCGTCAAGCAGCAGCAGCGTGCGGTCGTGGATCAGCAACATGCCGATCTCGAGCCATTGCTTCTGGCCGTGGCTGAGCGCCCCCGCTCCCTGTGCGCTCTGCTCGGAAAGACCGATGCGGGCCAATGTCGCCTCGATGCGGTCGCGGCGGTCCGAAGTCAGCTGAGAAAAGAGCGTCGCCCAAGTGCCACGGCGCTCGGCGAGAGCAAGTTCGAGATTCTCAAAGACGGTCAGGTTTTCGAACACCGTCGGCCGTTGGAACTTGCGCCCGATCCCGAGATTGGCGATCGCAGCCTCGTCAAGACGACTCAAATCCTCCGATCCGCCAAAGAAGACCTCGCCCGAATCGGGTCGGGTCTTCCCGGTGACGACGTCCATCATTGTCGTCTTCCCCGCCCCGTTGGGACCGATGATCGTGCGCAGCTCGCCGTCCTCGACAACCAGCGACAGGTCGTTCAAGGCCTTGAAACCATCGAAGCTGACCGTCACACCGTTGAGGTAGAGCAGGGCTTCGGTCATCACCGGCGCGGATTTCATGCTTGTTCTCCGGCGGCAACCGGAACCGCGACACTGCGTTGGGTGCGACCCGCGCGACGCGTCAGTCCGGCGATGCCGTGCGGAAAGACAAGCGTCGTGAGCACAAACAGCGCGCCGAGCACGAACAGCCAGGTTTCGGGCGCAGCGCCGGTCAGCCAGCTCTTGGCGAGGTTGACCAGCACGGCCCCGACGATTGGCCCGAGCAACGTCCCGCGGCCGCCGACCGAGACCCAGATCGCAATCTCGATCGAATTGCCCGGAGAAAATTCGCCCGGGTTGATGATGCCGACCTGCGGCACGTAGAGCGCACCGGCGATCCCCGCGAGCACCGCCGAGAAAGTAAAGACGAACAGCTTGGCATTGGTCACCGAGTAGCCGAGAAACCGCACCCGGCTTTCTGCGTCGCGCAATGCGAGCAATACCCGACCGAGCTTGGAGGCGGTGATGAACCGGCATGACAGATAACCGAACCCGAGAGCCATTACTGACGCCAGATAGAGCGCAAGCCGGGTGGATGATTGATGGACATCCCAACCAAGGATGTCCTTGTAGTCGGTCAGCCCGTTATTGCCGCCGAAGCCCATGTCGTTGCGGAAGAAGGCAAGCATCAAGGCGTAGGTCATCGCCTGCGTGATGATCGAGAGATAAACCCCGGTCACGCGCGAGCGAAAGGCGAGCCAGCCGAAGACCAGCGCGAGCGAACCCGGAACCAGAACAATCATCGCCGCCGCGTAGGCGAAATGGTCGAACCCCCACCAGAACCAGGGCAGCTCCTTCCAGTTGAGGAAGACCATGAAATCGGGCAGTAGCGGATTGCCGTAGACGCCGCGCGTGCCGATCTGGCGCATCAGGTACATGCCCATGCAGTAGCCGCCGAGGGCAAAGAAGGCGCCGTGCCCGAGGCTGAGGATCCCCGCATATCCCCAGATCAGATCGAGGCTGAGCGCCAGCAGCGCGTAGCACAGATACTTACCCAACAGCGGGACGAGATAATCGGGAAGAGCGAAGCGAGAGTCTGGCGGCACCCATGCATTGAGTATCGGGACAGCAAAGACGAGCACTGTTCCGCAGGCGGCAAAGCTCACCCAAAAGCCTGGGCCCCATTTGCTCCTGGCTCTGCCGTCGAGAGCCATCGGCGCGGCTATGCCTCCGCCTCCGCGATGCGCCCTTTGAGGGCAAAGAGACCGCTCGGCCGCCATTGGATGAATAGGATGATCGCCACCAGCACGACTATCTTGCCGAGGATCGCACCGGCGACCGGCTCAAGGAACTTGTTGACCACGCCCAGTGACAGAGCGCCGACCAGGGTGCCCATCAAATTGCCGACCCCGCCAAAGACGACAACGAGGAAGCTGTCGACGATATAAAACGTGCCGAGATTAGGACTGACATTGCCGATTTGGCTCAGCGCCACTCCGGCCATGCCGGCTATCCCCGAACCCAGCCCAAAGGTCAACGCATCGACCCGTGCGGTGCGAATACCCATCACCGAGGCCATTGGGCGGTTCTGGGTTACCGCGCGCATGTGCAAACCAAAGCTCGTCCGATTGAGGGTCAGCGCGAGCCCTCCCAAAACCAGAAAGCAGAAAACGATGATGTAAAGGCGGCTCCAGGTTACCGTGAACCCACCGATCGGATCGAACCCCCCGGTCATCCAGCTCGGGTTGGCAACCTCCTTGTTTGGCGAACCAAAGATCGAGCGGACTGCCTGCTGCAAGATCAGGCTGACCCCCCAGGTGGCGAGCAGCGTTTCAAGGGGCCGTCCATAGAGGAAACGGATCACGCCGCGCTCGAGCACGACTCCGACCGCCCCGGCGAACATAAACGCCACGGGAACCGCGACGAGCAGATAGGCATCAATCCAGCCGACCGGCAGGAAGCTACGGAATAATTGCTGACATACAAAGGCGGTGTAGGCCCCGAGCATGATCATCTCGCCGTGCGCCATGTTGATGACGCCCATCACGCCAAAGGTGATCGCCAGACCGATCGCGGCGAGCAGCAATACGCTGCCGAGACTAATTCCCTGGAACAGATTGGCAGCTAGGCCGACGAGCCGCAGCCTTTTGCCGATCGAGCCAAGCGCTGCGTCGGCGGCCTTCTGCAGTTCGCGATCGGTGCCCGGAGCCGCGCGAAATTCATCGAGGAGGTTCTTGACCCGTGGGTCGGTCGTGGTCCCGAGCGCCTGGATGGCCGCGAGACGTTCTTGCTTGCTGCCCGACACAAGGCGTGAGGCCGCAAGACCCTGCTGCATCGCCGCTCGGATGTCGGGATCCTGCTCGGCGGCGAGCGCCTTTTCCAACAGAGCCGCCTCTTCAGCCGAGGGATGCCGCAACGCCTCTTGCGCGGCGGCGAGCCGGGTCGAGGGATCGCTGCTGAACAGGGTGAGGGCGGCGCGCGCGCCCTCAATCGCGCCGCGCAGGCGATTATTGACAATGATACGGGAGAAACTGTCGGAATCCACACCGGGAATGTCGTCACCGGTCACCGCGTCGCGTAGCTTGGTCGCCCCGCCATCTGTCACCGAAACGACGACTTGGCCATCGGCGCCTTTGAGGAGCCGTCCGTCGTTCAGCGCCTGAAGGACCGCAACCGCCCGCGGGTCGCCGAGCGCGCCGAGGGCGATGACCGCCTTTTCCTTCTCGGCAAAACTGTGGCCGGCCAGAGCCCCGACGAGTACCGCGAAATTTCCTGCCGCTGCGGGGGTTGATATCCCCGCCAGCAACAGAACCAATCCGGCAAACAGGATGCTCGTGGCCGATCGCTTCACAAGGGAACCCAGTCAATCCTTGTATTTGGGCTCCGTGCAATTGCCGCACACCCAGGGATAAGTCCAATCGGCAATCTTACCCTTGTCTTCGGGAAGGTACGGGCTCCAGGCGTCAGCCTTGATCGCCTCCTTTGTCTGCCAGACGACGTCGAATTGCCCGTCCGGCCGGATTTCGCCGATCATGACCGGCTTGGAGAGGTGATGATTGGTGTTCATCATCGATGTAAACCCGCTCGGCGCCTTGACCTTTTGGCCATACATCGCCTGTCGCACGGCATCGACATCCGTGGTGCCGGCTTGTCTGACCGCCTGCGTCCACATCTTGAAGCCAATGTAGTGGGCCTCCATCGGATCATTGGTGACGCGTTTCGGGTTTTTGATAAAATCATGCCACTGCTGGATAAAGGCATCGTTTGTCGGGTTCTTCACCAATTCGAAATAGTTCCAGGCTGCCAAGTGGCCGACTAAGTTCTTCGTGTCGATGCCGGCCAACTCTTCCTCGCCGACGGAAAAGGCTACAACTGGAATGTCCGAGGCTTTTATACCGGCATTAGACAATTCTTTATAGAAAGGAACGTTGGCGTCGCCGTTGATGGTCGAAACCACCGCGGTCTTCTTACCAGCTGAGGCAAACCTCTTGATGGCAGCGACCTCGGTCTGCCAATCGGAGTAACCGAACGGGGTATAATTGATCTTGATGTCGTCGTCAGCGACTCCTTTCGATTTAAGGAACGCCTCCAGGATCTTGTTGGTGGTGCGCGGGTAGACGTAATCCGTCCCCTCGAGCACCCAACGTTTGGCCGTACCTCCTTCATCGCCCATTAGGTATTCGACCGCCGGGATAGCCTGCTGGTTGGGTGCCGCCCCGGTATAGAACACATTACGAGAACTCTCCTCGCCCTCGTATTGGACCGGGTAGTAGAGCAGGCCATTCAACTCCTCGAAGACCGGCAGCACCGATTTGCGCGACACCGACGTCCAGCAGCCAAACACGGCAGCGACCTTCTCCTTCGACAGCAGATCGCGCGCTTTTTCAGCAAAGAGCGGCCAGTTCGAGGCCGGATCGACGACGATGGCTTCGACCTTCTTCCCGAGCAGCCCGCCCTTCTTGTTGATGTCGTCAACCATCATCAGGATGGTGTCCTTGAGCGTCGTCTCGCTGATTGCCATCGTCCCCGACAGCGAATGGAGAACGCCGACTTTGATCGTTCCCTGGGTCTGAGCGGCAGCAGGAGCCGCCCCCGCGATGATCGCCGCGGCGAGCGCCGCTCGCCAGATCCTGTCCAACACCCCGATGTCTCCCTCTCGATGTGCTTCGGCCCGCCGGTCGTCAAGGTGAAACGGGAGCAAGATCAAGGCCAAGCTATGCGAAGCGCATCAGCCGGGTCATTTGCGCACGATTCCGTTAGAGCTTTGCCCAAATAATAAGCAGTAAACTGACGTCCCCAATGCCAAATGCTGAGCAGTGGAGGCGGTTCGGCACCGCCCCGCCTCGATCTGTTATGTCCGGGTAGCCGCGGAACCGCTGTCGTCCTATCCTCCAGCAGATCTAACCCGGGGGCAACGATGACCGACAGCGATGCCGTGCTCGCAGCCAATCTCGAATTCTACCGCGCCTTCACCATGCGGGACGTTGCCGCAATGGATGCCCTGTGGGCTAAACAGGCCCCGGTGGCGTGCCTCCATCCGGGATGGACCGCTTTGAGGGATCGCAATGCGATCATGGAGAGCTGGGAGGGGATTCTGGCCAACCCGGGCGCGCCGCGCATCGCCTGCTACGATGAGCAGGTGTTTCTCTACGGCGACGTCGCGCTGGTGCTATGCGAAGAGGAGTTGGAGGGCGGTACCTTGGCGGCTACCAACCTCTTCGTCCGCGAAGGCAATGAGTGGCGTATCGCCCATCATCACGCGGGCCAGATTGTCCGCCGGCATCCGGAGGGACAACGACCGTCGCGGCTCAATTGAATTGACTTAGGGTCTCAGGGTCACCGCCCACGGTCGTAGGCAGCGCGCACTTCGTGGATGCGCTGAGCGGTTTCGGCATCGAGCCGGCCGTCCCAACGCTCCGGGCGAAACCGGCGCTGGAAAGCGGCAACGACCACGGCCTCGTTTGGGGTATCGATGCAGTACCCGATGGCTGCGAGATCGGCCAGGGCGGCTACGCGCTCGACGACCCCGACGCCCCTGCCGCGGCCGCAGGCAAGTCCGGGCGCCGGCTGCGGCCAGATCCCGATGCCGGCACGGGCGAGGCGAGGCCAGTCAAAAAGCTCGCCGGGATCACTTTTGCGGTCGGGCGCGATGTCGGAGTGACCGACGATGCGGTGCGGCGGAATCGAATAGCGGGCGAGAAGATCATCGCACAGCCGCTCCAGCGCCGACATCTGGTTCGCCGGAAACCGGCGGTAACCCCATTCGTGGCCCGGGTTGACAATCTCGATCCCCAGCGAGACAGCATTAAGGTCTCTCTGACCCTCCCAACAGGAGCGCCCGGCGTGAAACGCCCGCCGCGCCTCGGGAACGAGTTGCCAGATCGCACCGTCTTCCTCGACCAAATAGTGAGCGCTGACCCGCGCTGTCGGATCGCAGAGCCGGTCGAGCGCCCCCGCCGCGGTCGCCATGCCCGTATAATGCAGCACGAGCATGTCGACCCGAGGCGCGGCACCGCGGCAGTCGTGGTTCGGCGAAGCCCGTTCGCGGATCGCCGGCAGGCTCATCCCGGGGCAGCCGGCGGTGCCCCGTTTCTGGCTATTCGATCGTAGGCGGCGTTGATCCGCGCAACTCGGGCTGTAGCTAACGCGATGCATTCGGGAGGCAGGCCTTGCGCGATGACGAGATCCGGATGGCTCTCACGCAACAGCCGGTGGTAAGCCTCGCGAATGGCCGTGAGCGCCGTATCGGGCTCGACCCCGAGGATCGCATAGGGGTCGTCTGACCCGTCAGGTTGGGCACCGACATGGTGTGCTCGGATGCGGGCATAATCGCCCGCCTCGAAACCGAAATGCCGAGCGACTTCACGTAGATAACCATCCTCGGCCGAGCAAACCCGGCCGTCGGCGAGCGCTATATGGAACAGGCCGCCGAGGAGATCCTCGAGCACCGCGCGATCGGTCGCGAACAGACGACCAACCTGCCGAGCGTAGCTGTCGAACCCGGCGGTGCTCTTGCGGGCGAGATCGAAGACGAGCCGAACATGCTCTTCTTCGCCAGCGGGAACCTGGAACACTTCGCGAAAGGCGGCAACTTCGTCGCGGGTAACTGCGCCGTCGGCCTTTGCCATTTTGGCTCCAAGTGCGATCACCGCAATCGTAAAGGCGATCCGCTGCCGGGGGTCGTCACTCTGGCCCTGGCTATCGCTCCACGGGTACCAACTCGCGACATGACGCGCCGCGCGTTCGAGCAACCCGCCGAGCGGGTCGCCAAAGGGCAGCTCACGAGCGCCGGCAAGGATACGGGTGACAAAGCTCATCGGTTTCGAGGCACTCGATACGGACCCGGTCAAACGGCTGGCGAACAGATCGTTTACGTTTGAGGTCAAGGGTTCCTACTTATATTATTACTACTGAACGGAGATAGCAATTCTATCGGTGGGAGGGTTTGGGAGACGTCGCACGTTGAGTTCTCGGCCTGCGCTGTGCTGCCTATTGTCCGCTGGCTTAAGGTGGTGGCGGGCACGTCGCTGTAAAGCGATGACTCCTCCGCCTCACCGCAGTTATAGTAAACTATGGCAATGGGAGGGCTCATAATACGGTTATAATGTCTGAAGGGGCCCGCCTATCACCGGTGCGCTCGGAAAGGGCGGAGGGGTGAGATCGGATCTTGACCCGGCGGACGAAACCATCGGCCCGACCTACGTGGAGGGGCCGTCCCCCGTTACTGCCGCGAAAATCTATCTAGTGGGCACGATGCGGGCCGTCGCTCCTAGCGGTGCCGACGTGTTGCCGCGAGGGCGTAAGACTCGCGGGCTGCTCGCCTGCCTGTGTCTCGCACAAGGCGATCGCGTATCCCGAAGCCGTCTCGTGGGGCTTTTTTGGGACCGCTCGCCGGACCCGCAGGCCCGTATGAGCTTGCGCCAATCGCTCTCCGAACTAAACAGCATCGCTAACCGCCACGTTCCCGGCCTGGTCGAGATCGCTCGCGACAGCGTTCGAATTGATATCCGGAAATGCTGGATCGATGCGCTTGCGATCCTCGGGGCAAGCGCTGATCCGACGGCGGATATCATCGATCTTATCCAGCCCTACAGCGAGCGCCTTCTCGAAGATCTCGATGGAATTACACCATCGTTCGACCAATGGCTCGCTGCTGAGCGAAGCCGGTTCGAAGATCATGTGCGGAAAATTCTCGAGGCGGAACTTGACCGCCTGATCGAGCAGAACGCGAAACCGGAAGTGCGTGCCGCAGCTGCACGTCGGTTGATCAACTTTGAGCCAACCCACGAGAGCGCCGCGCGCAACCTCATGAAGGCCTTTGCGCAGATGGGCGACCGCGCCCAGGCGATTCGCGAATTCGAACGCTGCAGGCAGGCTCTCCTGACCGTGCTCGACTTGCCCCCATCGAAGGAGACCACCGCCGTCTACGAGGCCATACGGATCGGCTCGCCATCCCTGGCGGCGCCAGTGATCCACGAAAGCGGAGGCGGTGTCGACTCGCGCGCAACTACGGTAGCCGGCGCCCCCGCTGTATTTCCCGCCAGCTGGAAAATCGAGAGGCAAAGCGATCCGATCGCTGGCTCACCCTACGACCTCTCGCAGGAGTCGCGGCGCGAACCTTCGATCGCGGTGCTGCCGTTTCGCAGCCTCACCGGCGATCAGACGCATGACTTCGTCGCCGAAGGTCTTGTCGAGGATCTCATCGAAGCCCTCTCTCGGATTCCAAACTTCTTCGTGATCTCTCGGTTATCGACGCTGGCTTTCAGGAACCATGATCGTCACCCCCGCGAGATCGGCAACGTATTGGGGGTCCGTTATGTTCTCTCCGGTAGTGTGCGGGTTCTCGGGGATCGTCTGCGTCTGACGATCGAGCTGACCGACACCCAGTTGGGTGCGGCGCTGTGGTTCTCAAAGCTCGACGAACGATTTCTCGACCTCTTCGAGGTCCAGGACCGCTTGTCCGAAATGATTGTTAGACAGGTAGCCCCCTACTTGCACGCAGCCGAGATGAAGCGAGTTCGCGTAAAGCGGCCGGATAGCCTCGAGGCTTACGACTTTTTTCTCCGCGCTCAAGAGAATATGCACAATTCCTCGCGCGCGGTCTTCGAGACCTCGGAAGGGTTATTCGATACCGCGCTGGCGAAGGATCCGCACTACGCCGCGGCTCTGGCCTGGCGGGCTTACTGGCACGTGTTGCGCGTCGGACAAGGGTGGTCGCCCGATCCGACCAATGACGCGACGCAGGCGGATCACTTCGCCCGGTCGGCAATCGAGTGCAACAGCATGGAGCCGATGGCCCTGGCGGTCCACGGACATATTGCGTCCTATCTCTACAAGGACTTCGATCTCGCATTTCGCCGTTTCGAGACGGCGCTGCAAATCAACGCCAATGCTGCACCGGCATGGCTGTGGAGCGCGGCAGCCCATGCCTGGATCGGCGATGGTTCCCAGGCCATAGAGGAGATCAATAAGGCGATGGCGCTCTCGCCCTACGACCCATTGATGTATGCTTACAGCGGGGTTGCCGGTATGGCCTATCTCGCTGATGGCCAATACGAACGGGCAATCGAGTGTGCACTTCGATCATTGCGGGAGAACCGCACCTACACCCACGCGTATCGATTGCTAGTGATGGCACTGGTGTTGGCCGGACGTGAAGAGGAAGCCCGGGCCTCCGCGCGGCGGTTGCTCGCGCTCGAGCCTGGTTTGACGGTGGCCGGGTTCCGACGGCGCTATCCCGGCAGCGCCAGCCCGCAGGCCGATCTCTATTGCGATGCCCTCGCACGGGCCGGAGTTCTGCCGTTTGACTCGAATGGGGCCGCAGCGGCGCGCGCATAAGTGTCCACGAGCGTACCTTCGGCAGACAGCAGCCTATCTCCGGCGCGGCGGAAGGGGGCGGTACTGTTGCACGCGCGTGGCACGCAAACCCGCCAAGCCATGCCTTTCAAATGAGCGTACCCACGACATGAACTCTTCTTCGGACAACTGATAGTAGCGGCAGGCGTCCTCGACGGTGATGCCGCCGCCTAGTACCGCGGCGACCACCGCAGCCTTGCGGCGGACCACCCATCTCTTGGTATTCGGTAGCGGCAAGTTTTCCATCAGCCGCGTTAGGCTCGTCGGATCCCGCGAAAAGGGTTCCGTTCTGCTGTTCGGAGGGGGTGAAATTCGAGCCTCGGTCTCGCCGGGGTCGGTCGGCAATTGATCCAGTGGTAAGGATAGCGGCATTTCCTGCGGCGCCCCTGTTTCGCCCGGCTACCTGTAGCATAGAGCGTCTTCCCCGCGACTTCACGAGTTTTTGACGATTTCTAACCTTCTTGTCACCATTTTTTTGAGCAAGCTCAAAACAAAGTCGCACGAACTGGGTTCATGCAACCTACATGCCGGAATGTGCCCATATTTTGTGCAACACTGGAATTCACGTTTAATTCACGGTAAAGCAGGAGAATTTTCACGTTAGGTTCTTGCGCGGTTTGAGAGTCTCACTTTCGTTAACGGGGGGCACTTTTGCGCCACCTTTAATGGAGGAGAGACGAGATGACTTCGACCGAACGGGTATCTAGTTTTTCGATCGCCGCCAGCTTCCTGCCGCTGCGCCAGCCCAAACCGGAGATCGCCGATCGCGGTACCCTCCGCCTCGGCAGTGGATCGATCACCGCCGCCTTCTCGGCGCTGCGCCAGCCCAAACCGGAGACCGCCGATCGCGGTACCCTCCGCCTCGGCAGCGGATCGATCACCGCCGCCTTCCCGGCGCTGCGCCAGCCCAAACCGGAGACCGCCGATCGCGGTACCCTCCGCCTCGGCAGCGGATCGATCACCGCCGCCTTCCCGGCGCTGCGCCAGCCCAAACCGGAGACCGCCGATCGCGGTACCCTCCGCCTCGGCAGCGGATCGATCACCGCCGCCTTCCCGGCGCTGCGCCAGCCCAAACCGGAGACCGCCGATCGCGGTACCCTCCGCCTCGGCAGCGGATCGATCACCGCCGCCTTCCCGGCGCTGCGCCAGCCCAAACCGGAGACCGCCGATCGCGGTACCCTCCGCCTCGGCAGCGGATCGATCACCGCCGCCTTCCCGGCGCTGCGCCAGCCCAAACCGGAGACCGCCGATCGCGGTACCCTCCGCCTCGGCAGCGGATCGATCACCGCCGCCTTCCCGGCGCTGCGGTAGCACCAGCAGTCGTCGTCAAAACGGGAGCGTCAGGAATGACTAAGCAGGCTGAACCCGCAATTTGCAGATTCTACCGACTCATTCCGGACGCTCCGCCGCCGCGGCGGGCCGATCGGTCTGCGGACGGCACGCTGCCGACGCGCGGCTATCGCTATTGCGAAGCCCTCGCGTCGGCCTCTGGCTTCGGGTGGTACCTCTATCCGCCGCTGAATTTCAGCATGGTGTGGGACGGCGTCGAGATCGCTTGGACCTATGAGGGTGCTGAGGACTGGTACCCGCTGCGGGGTGCTCAGTTTCCTGGATTTCGTCAACTGTTCGAGGCAGCAGCGCCCGAACCGGTCAAGCTGTTGGCACCGACTTTTCTTGCTAGCGCGCGCGAACCCGGGGTTGTGCAGATCTGGAGCGGCTATCTGGCACGCACCGCACCGGGTTGGTCGCTACTATCTCGGGGTCCCGCCAATATCCCGCGAACTCAAGGGTACGAGCACTATGAAGGCATCATCGAGTCGGAGACTTGGTTCGGGCCGCTTTTCACCAACATCCGGCTGACACGCACGAATTCACCTGTAGAGTTCCATGTCCGCTATCCGCTATTCCAGGTGCAACCTCTGCTACGCCAATGCCACGACGAGCCTTCCTTCGAGATCGTCGGCATGTCGGAGTTAAGTGCGGACGATTGGCATCGCTTTGAAGCCACCATGAAACCCAATACCGATCAGATGCGGATGCTGGGCCATTACGCCGTGGATACACGGCGGCAAAAACGGCAATGATCATGAAGGCAGTCGGCGGGTGGTCAGCGCGATTCCGGCGACGACGATCGCCGTTCCGAGCAATGCCAATGCCCGGACCGGCTCCCCAAGGACAGCCCACCCCAGCATGGTCGCCCAGACCGGCTGGAGATACGCGACCAGTGCCGCGGGCACGGACGCTGCTCGGGCAAGAAGGCGCAGGTAAAGTGCCGTCGGCACTGCCGAGCAGATCACACCGACGACGGCAAGCAATAGCCAGACTCTAAGCGGCTGATTCCACGTCGCTCCGGGCTCGAACAGCAGGGAAATCACCGCCGCCACCACGGCGCCACACGCCTGCTGGCCACAGGCGAGTGCGGCCGGATTGCTGGTGGCCACATGATGGCCATAAACGGTTCCGCAAGCATAGGCTAATGCTGTCAGAAGCATCGCCGTGATGCCCACCAGCGACCCACTGCCGCCGAAAACGGCGACCGGCCCGACGATCAGCACAATCCCTATCAGGCCCGTCATTATTCCGATGAATTGGCCGTATCGAAACGGCTCCTCAATAAAAATAAAATGCGCCATTATAGCGACTATCAACGGGACCGCCGCCTGCAGCATCGCTACTACCGCACTGTCCACACGGCTGACCGCCGCCGCGGTCAGCACATTAGTCAGCCACCCGTTGGTGGTGCCAAGGACCACCACATGACCGATCATCTTCCAGGGCCGGGGCCGACAGCGGTCGACCTGGCTCCGAGGTGTCCTGCGGGTCAGCGCCAACCAGGCGAGGAGCGCCGTCATCGCGATAAATCCGCGTGAGGCGGCAAAAGCAAAGGGATACATCAATTCGGTGATGAGCTTGACGAGAACGAAGCTGCTGCCCCAGGTTCCCGAGATTACGAGCAGATTGACCCACAGCGCCGACCTTGAGACTTTTCGCATACGCCTACCGCAGATCAGCTTCGATCGCTGTAACGAAAGAAATCGCCCAGGACGCGCGCGTTTGGCGCCACGAGGGCAGCGTCGGAGTATCGGGTGCCCAGATGCTCATCGTCGGGAGCATTATTGAATCAAATGGCTCGAGCCAAATCGAAGGTGGATACGCATTCGACGATATAGCTCCTGTGCAACCGCTTGGGATCGAGAAGAGGAAATCGGCCGGAGTCGAAGGGCGGTAAATCGACAACGCGCGCGGCGCCCTCGGTGATCAGATTGGCCATCGTTTCACCTGTCGCCGGGGCATAAAGAATGCCCCAGGCGCTAAGCCGGTCGCAAGGTAGGCCCCCTCGACCTCAGGCACCCGTTGCTAACGGGGTGTTGTCGCACCAGTCGAGCGCGGGGAAAAGACCGCACGATCACGCTGTGGCCGCAAATCCCCACATACATTGACATAGCCCGGTGTTTGTTCGATTGGAGGATGATTCTCGCCCTCTTCCGCACAAGGAAGCGATGTGAAGCGACCGTTGCTCGTGATCGATGGCAACTCGTTCGCGCACCGCGCGTATCACGGCGTGCCGAAATCGATTCGCCGGCTCGGCAACAAGGGCGGCGGCGCCATTCTCGGCTTCGCGAATTTTTTGGTGCGGCTCTACGCGGGGGAGCGACCCCGTGCCGTGCTGGTCGGGTGGGACACGCTCGACGCCCCGACATATCGCCATCGGGCGCTCGCCACCTATCAGAGCGGCCGCGTCTTCGACGCCGAGCTGCTGGACCAGCTCGACGTGTTGCCGCAATTCGTCGCGGCCTGCGGGTTCGCCTATGCCAAGGCGCCGGGATACGAGGCTGACGATTTCCTCGCCGCCGCGGTTGCGCAAGAAGAGCGGCGCGGCGGCACCGCGATCGTGGCGAGCGGCGACCGCGACGCCTTTCAGCTCACCTCCGAGCGGACAACGATCCTGCAACCGGTGCGTGCCGGAGAAATGGCGCGGATCGGACCCGCCGAAGTGCGCGAGCGCTACGGCGTCGACCCCGAGCAGGTGCCCGACTTCATCGCGCTGCGCGGCGACCCATCGGACAAGATCCCCGGCGTGCCGGGGGTTGGGCCGAAGGGCGCCGCGAGCTTGCTGCGCCGCTACGGGTCGCTCGAAGCGGCTCTCGCGCAGGGCAGCTTCGCAGCCCAGGCAGAGAAATTGCGGCTCTACCGATCGATCGCGACGATGGATGCTTCCGCACCGCTCCCTTCGCTGGACGACCAGACACCAACCTGGCACGCCGCGGCAGCCCTCGCGCGAGAGTGGGAGTTGAACCAACTGGCCGATCGCCTTGACTTTTTCGATCGTTAAACTGCGCCCCTACCGCCCATTTGCCTCGGTCACCCGTACCGGCAGGTCGGCAACGTTCCGCATAGGGGGTCCCGGCACAGCTCCGCTCTGTTATCATCTACCGTGAATCTGGTACGCATTGGGCTCTGATAGGTCGCCGATCAGCGTCTTTGCCTCTTTGAGGTCCGCCGTCTCGAAGCCCTCGGTGAAACGATCGTAGACCGGCGCGAGCAGTTCGCGCGCCTCCTTGATCCGGTTTTGGTCGCGCCACAGCCGGGCGAGACTGGTGGCGGCACGCAGTTCCCAGGAGAGCGCGCCTTGCCGGCGCGCCCAGTCGAGGGCTTGCCGAAACTGGTCCTCGGCCGCTACAGCCGCGACAGACGCGTTCTCCAATAGAAGAAGCTCGCCCTTAACGCGCAGCAGTTCGGCGACGCACCAACGCTCTTCTATGTTCTCCGATCGCTCGAGCGCGTCATCGACTGCCGCGATTCCTTCGGCGACTTGCACGGCCTCGGCCAAGCTCTCCGCCAGCACGCCGAGAAATGCGGTGTAATATAACGCAGGACGGAACCGGTCTCGCGAAGCTCGTCGAGGGCGGTGCGGACAAGCGGCAATCCGGCGTCGACCCTGCCGCGCTTGAGCAACAGCGCTCCCTTGAAACAGCGGCCCCAAGCCTGCCAGACAACCACCGCAACCCTTGCCGAATGCTCGAGCAGCATCGACACGTAGCTTTCCGCTGCCGTCAGGTCGCCGACCCAGAGCGCCACTGGGCACTCCGCACGGGCCAGCGCGTAGCACAGTGAAATCGTATGATGACTTGCCTGAGCAGTTTCAATCGTCCTTTGGGCGGTGCGCATGGCTTGGTCCGGAAACCCCTGAAGCCAGAGGATCACTGCAAGGACGATGTCTGCTGGCACGCGCTGGCCACACAAAGCGAATCGTTTGCGATCGGTTGAGCGGGTCGACATACCCACCGAGCATGTGCTCGATGTGGCGGCGCGCGCTGGTTTGATCTCCCAGGTAATGCTTCACACTGCCGATCATTCGATCGGCGATCAGCTGATCCACCGGTGTCAACCGACTTCCGGAACTGGACCCTTTTCGACATTGAGAACTGGACCCCCGGGTTAAGTGATGTAGCCCCGAGGCTCGGTCGGGGCAGCTTGTCCAGGTAGTGCACAGGAGGGACCCGCGCGCTGCGCAGCGACCGCCAAGAGTCTGGCGGAGCAGCGCGCGGGAGGTTCCTGTGTACCCACCTGGGCAAGCTCCTGGTCATGTTGGTACTGGCACGCTCTGCGCGATGGGCGGCGCCTTCAGCAAGCCGGTGCGCCGCTTCTCGCGGAGCCGGTAGCTGTCGCCGCGAATGGTGAGGACGTGGCTGTGATGGAGGAGACGGTCGAGGATGGCGGTTGCCACCACGGCGTCGCCGAACACCGTTCCCCACTCGCCGATGGATCGATTGCTGGTGATCAGCATGCTGCCCCGCTCGTAGCGCCGCGAGACGAGCTGAAAGAATAGATGCGCCGCATTGGGCTCGAACGGCAGATAGCCGAGCTCGTCGACGATCAGCAGTTTCGGTTTGCCAAAGTGGGTGAGGCGATCCTCGAGCCGGCCCTCGCTATGGGCCTTGGCGAGCTGGGCCACCAGGGTCGGCGCCTGAGCGAACAGCACGGTATAGCCTGCTAGGATCGCCTGGCGCCCGATCGCCACTGCCAGATGCGTCTTGCCGACCCCGGGCGGACCCAACAACAGCACCGCCTCGGCATTGGCGATGAAGCGCCCGGCGGCGATCTCGCGGATCTGCTTCTTGTCGATCGAGGGCTGGGCGGCGAAGTCGAAGCCGTCGAGATCGCGGACGAATGGGAAGCGCGCCAGCCCGATGCTCATCTCGATCCGCCGTTCATCCTTACGGCCGATCTCGCGCTCGCAGAATAGAGAGAGCGCCTCTCGAATGGTCAGCTCACGCCGGGCCGCCTCATCGATCAGACTGTCGAGCTGATCGCGGATCGCCGTCAGCTTGAGCCGGTTTAGCATCGCGACCAGGTGATCATGCTCCATCACCAGCGCCCTCCGACCACGCGCTCGTATTCGAGGAGCGGGCGCAATAGCTCATCTGCGCCGATCGGTTCGGGAGTTGGGACGGTCGCGAGCCGGGCCTTTGAGCCGAAGCCGACGACGCCGTCGAAGTGGACCGGGTCGACAACACGCTCGAACCGGCCGGTCCGGCGATGGTGAACCGCGACCTCCCGCCCGGCATGGCTGATGCGGAGCAGATCGCCGGCGATTACCACGCGCACGGTTTCACCGATCAGCCGCCACGGCACCGAATAGGCATTGCTATCGACCTCAATGACGCAATCAGCCTGCACCTTGCGCACCAGCTCGCGTGCCATCTCAAACGGGCGAACCTCAGTGATCGAGCGCAACGCGCCAGCCTCGGCGCGCCGAAAGCGCTCAATCGGCGCCTCGCCGGTCGTGCCGTGCACCCGCTGATCGGCGACGTCGCGCGTCCATCCCTCGAGATGGGCTTCCAATGCCGACCAGCTCTCGAACTGCCGTCCAGCAATGGCGTTCTTCTTGACATAGCCGACGCCACGCTCGTCCTTCCCCTTGGTGCGCGCCCGGTAGGGTGCACAGGCGCGCGGCCGAAAACCCCAATGCTTGGCGAACGCGTGAAGCCGGGCATTGAACTCGACTTCCCGAGTCACCCGGTCGTGACGAGCGACGAGCCCGCGATCATTGTCGAGCAGCACCTCCTCGGTAATCCCGCCGAAGTGACGGAAGGCGCCCTCCACGCCAGCAAACCAACTCTCCTGGCGCTCGTTGCGGAACGGCCGGACATAGAGCCGCCGCGAATAGCCCAACGTCGCCACAAACAGGTACACCTTGACGTTCTCGTCGCCGATCATTGCTCGGCGCTCGCCGAAGTCGATCTGCAGCTGCTTGCCAGGCGGCGTCTCAAAGCGGATCGTCGCCCGCGCTTCCGCTTCCAGTTCGCGCCGTAAGTGACGCACTTCGCGCTCGACCGTCCGCAGCGTCAAACGGATCCCCTTCTCGCGCTCGAGCTCCTGTCGAACCACATCGGCATTGCCGGCATGCCGGCGGAAACGCTCCGCCACCCACTCCTCGAGCCCGGTCAGCGTCCGCGGCCGACCGCGACCGCGATACGCTACCCAGCCGCCTTCTGACAAATACCGACGAACCGTCATGTGGCTGCATCCCAGCTCGCCCGCGATCCGCCGAACACCCCACCCCAGCGCCTTCAACCGCAGCATCGCCGCGACCTCGTCCGGCGTCTGCATCACCTCCCTCCGCGGTAACTCCCCCCGCGAAGTAGGCTGTACCCAATCGTCCATTATCGAACCCTTCTCTTCAAAGAGGGGGTCCAATTCTCAATGTCGCTACAGGTCCAGTTTTATCTGTCGCCCGACAGCCCGATACTCGCCGCTGGCGTATCGGTAGGACCAAAGTCCCCAAAGCGCCCGCAACTGGTATTCGACGTCCTCGAGAGTCTCTGCGATTGTGAGCGCGCGGGTCCACGCCGCGTCGGTCTCACGCACGGGGCCCTTCGTATGAAACAGCGACAAACCAAACGCCGCATTGAGCTGCATTTCGCAGCGCATGTCTCTGCTCAATCCGAGGCGACATGGAAGAGCCCTTGTTCGACACGTCCCCGACACTCGTCGATCAGCGACAACTGGAACCATAGAGGCACCGCAGCGGCTGTAAGCGCCACGCCGATCGCAGCGTCGCCGCTCTGCGAAAAGCTCCAATCCAGCGCCGCTCGGACATTGCCGATCTGACGGCCATAATCCGCCAGCCACTCGGCCGCGGCTCGTGTCTCCCATTCGGCCTCGGCTCGCCCACAGAGGTCGCGGTAGTATTCGGCATGGCGTCGTGTTGCTTGTTCGAGCTCGCCTTGCTCATTGAGTTTCTCGCGCGCGTAGGCAAGCGTCGTCTCAAGTAACCGATAGTGGACCGTGGCGTCACTGACGTCCGCTATTACGAGTGATTTGGTGACGAGGCTTGCGACGGCTTCGACGACCTCCGACGCGAGGATATCGGCGCTCGCGATAACCGCTCGCGCCGCTTCCAAACTAAAACCGCCAGCGAAGATCGACAGGCGCCGCAGCACCACACGTTCAATATCTGGGAGCAGCTCGTAGCTCCACTCGAGCGTCGCTCGCAGGGTTTGATGCCGCTGCAGTGCCCTGCGGCGACCCTCGGTGAGAAGGCGGAAACGGTCGGCGAGCCGTGAAGAGAGCTCTTGCATCCCGAGCGTAGCGGTGCGTGCTGCCGCCAGTTCGATGGCGAGCGGGATGCCGTCGCGGCGCCGACAGATCGCCGCTATGGCCGCGGCAGATTGGCGGTCCGGCGAGAAGTGCGGGTCCGCCGCCTGAGTCCGCGCGACGAACAAAGCCACCGCGCCGTGTCGCAGCACGTTTTCCAAACCCTGCGCGGCCTCCGCCGGCACCGCAAGCGGCGGCACCGGGTAGAGGCGCTCGCTCTCGGCTCTGAGCGGCTCGCGGCTTGTCGCAATCACGCGCGCTGTCGGGTTCGCGCGCAACAATGCCTCGACCATTGCGGCTGCGGCGCCGATCACATGCTCGCAATTGTCGAGCACGAGCATGATGTGCTTGGTGCCGAGTGCCGCCGCGACCCGTTCGGGCGAAATTACGCCTGACACGAGCTCGAGCCCGACCGCTGTCGCGACGGTAACCGGGACTAACTGGGGATCGGATAGTGGCGCGAGTTCAGCGAGCCAGACCCCATCGGCAAATCGGGGCAGCAGATGCCGCGCTACTTCGAGCGCGAGTTGCGTCTTGCCGATGCCTCCCGTGCCGGTCAGGGTGACGAACCGATGGTCGGACGCGAGGCCGATTACCTCCCCGATCTCGACGTCTCGGCCGATCAGATCCGATGTCGGCGCCGGGACGTTCATCGGAGCGCGCGGCCAACCGTCAACCTCGGAAGCCGTCCTCGGTTCTGCCCACTCGCTACGGCTCGCAGGGCGTGCGCGAACCTCAGCTCTGAGCTGGTAGCCGCGGCCAACGACGGTCCGAATGAGGTCGTGGTTCGGAAATGCCTTGCGAAGCGCCTTGACTTGGGCGTGGAGATTGTTGTCCTCGACGATCCGGCCTGGCCAGACGCGGCTCATCAGCTCGTCTTTGCTGACGACGGCTCCGCCCGCGTCGATCAGTACGATCAGCACATCGAAAGCGCGCCCGCCGAGTTTGATCGGCCGACCGTCGGCGAAGGCTTCGCGGCGCTGTGGCAAGATCCTGAAGCGACCGAACTCGAAGCTCGCCGGGGCTTCGGACACGGGATCCATGCATGGACGGCGATGGTAGCCGACCTTTTCAGGTGAATTCAGACATTTTCTCGGGAGTTGCCGACCAGCGACGCCCAGCTATAAACGGCAGCCCGGCTTCGCCCAGCCGAATCGCCGGCGGGCGCAAAAACTGTGATGGAGGGTGAGGATGACCGGCTCGACAGTGATTCCGTGCCTGCGCTACCGCGACGCGAAGCGTATGATCGGCTGGCTTTGCGATGCATCCGGCTTTCGCCCCCAAGCGGTTTACGAAGACGGCAGCGACGGCATCGCGCATGCCCAGCTGACCCTCGGCAGCGGAATGATCATGCTGGGTTCCCTGCGGGAAAATGACCAGTTCGCCCAAGTGCAGTCGATCCCGGCCACGCTTGGTGGGACCACTCAGAGTCCGTACCTCGTCGTCGCCGACGCCGATGCAATCTATCGAAGCGCCATTGCCGCCGGTGCCGAAATCGTCATCGAGATCAAGGACGAGGATTATGGCGGTCGGGGGTTTCCTGTCGCGACCCGGAAGGCCACCTCTGGAACGTCGGCACGTACGATCCCTGGAAGCAATGAGCTACGACGGCGGGGATCAAGCTTGGCCGCAGGTAGGTGGCTCAAAGCTGGTCCGCACCGTCCATCTGCCGCGCCGGACTGGATTTCTTCAGCGCCTTGTCGACTGCGGGTCCGCTCAAACGTCTCTGATATCGACGTAGCCTGCCGGCCGCAGTGCTGAAGCGACCGGTCCGCTCAGTCATCGAGGCGGCGTTATCTCGCTACAACAGGCGAGAAATGTGGCCGAAAAGTTGATCGTCGAGAGGTCATTATGACCATGAGCGAATACGAGGAACGGTTCCTATTACCAGCCCCATCACTGCACCAAACTTTTGCCGCGATGTGTGGACACAACCGCAGACGACGGCGCGGTCGCTACTTCTGGGTTGCTGCAGCCTTGGTCAGCATGATGACGATGACATGTGAAGTCGCATCGCATCACCCCAATGGGACGGGTAATGGCCTGGAAGCATGGAAGAGCAGCATCCGTTGACTTGCCGGTCAGCCCGGCGGTGACAGATAGCGGCTGCACTGCACGAGTCAGTGAAGTGAGGGCGCGGTCAGAAATTTGCGGCGAGCTCTCGATTGGGCGCGCCGGTTCGCCGCGCCCTCTGGCAACAAGGCAAAGATTGGAGCGATGTTTTCAGGCGAATTCAGACTTTTTCTCTGAGGGACGCCCGCGAGCGGCGCTAAGACTATAAGCGACACACCATCACAGATGCGGCCCATGCAAATGTCAACTCGGGCCAACTTTATCAGCAAAGCATCGACCGATGGCTCGGTCCGGTACGCCTGTCTCCTAACGGCCGAGGTCGCATCGCGGCGGGAGAAAGTCATGTGCAACCAACGCCGCACCGAGCCATCTCTGGACGAGCTGTTCGGCGATTTCGCAATGCAACTTCTCATGCGACGCGATGGCGTAACGGAAAGCGATGTTAGGGCGTTGCTTCGCAAAGTGAAGGCCATTCGAGCGGCGGTCTCAGTCGCGACTAAACGCGAGCCCGCTACTGAAACATCATCGGAGGCGGACAAGATCCCCCTGCGGTTTATTTGATGGTCAATCAGAGTGCTGCCGGCAAGCCTCGCATCGCCGGGCTTTGGATCGGGTTTGCCGCCGCCACATCTGCGTCCGACTGGCTGTCGATTTCGAGGCCGTTTCCGGTCATTCCCGTTCTCTGCCGGCCGGGGCGACATCATCACCGGCGTCTTTGCGGTACCCCTCCTGGTTGCCGCAGTCGATGGCAAACATAGCAGCGCAGTCGGTGCGTGGAATCTCTTTGGCACCGCCGATCTCGTGCTGGCGATATTCTTCGGGGTGACTTCGGCCGAAGGCTCGCCGCTGCGGCTGTTCTATTCGCCGCCAGGCTCGGCCGCAATGCAGCATCTTCCGTGGGCGTTCATTCCGACGGTGCTGATGCTGTTCTATCTGAGGATCGATCATGAGCGCCGGGCTCGCGCGTCCTCATGGCGGCAGGAGCGGCGGCTGATCCGGATCGAGCTGCATGTCGAAGGCGGTAAGCAGCGCTGCTGTGCCGGCATAATTGCCCATGAGGGCGACGAGATCGACCAGCGCGCGGCGGCCGAACTGCCGTAAGCACCGGGCGAAGGTCGCAGACGCCACCTTCCTCGCGCCGAAGATCTCGCGCCCCAGTTCGATGACGATCGCGTCGGCCTCGTCAAGGCCGCTCGTATCCTTGCGATGCTTGATGACTTCGATGATCTCCGGGGAAATGCCCTCGCTGAGTGCCGCGGGTTCGTGCGCCGCCCACTCGAATTGGCTGTCGAGTTCACGGGCGGTGGTGAGGATGGCCAGTTCCCGAACGCGGCCTCCCAACCCAGCCACTTGTCGCAGATAGCGGTTGAGTGGCCGGGTATGTCGCGCGAGTTCGGGACTGTGCAGCAGGATGCCGCCGGGCCCCCTCAGCCCCCTGATCGTTCCGCCCTTGGGGTCGGCGAGATTGTCATAGGTTCGCCGTCCTGCATCATCCAGCTGCTCGCGTCTCGGCAATGGCAGCCTGCACCCGGACTCTGGATCGACATCCTCAGGATACATGACTTTCCTTCCATCGCAGTAGGCGGAGAAACCGCTCAATGCGCGCCTGCAGTTGGCGGCGGGGTAAAAGCCATCTTTTCTCGCTGGCGCAAGATCTCGAACCCGCCGTACTGCTCGGCCATGCGGGTCTGATCGGCCTTGGCCTCCTTGTCCACTATTTCAGGGTCGAGGATATCGCGCAGCTGTGTTTCGAACGCCGTACAATGCCGCGCGTATGCCGGGTCGGCGCCACGGTCGGTCAATTCCTCGGGATCGGCTTCAAGGTCGAAGAGCTGCGGCGGCGCGCCGACGTAGTAGACGTACTTATGGCGCAGATCGCGCAGCATGTAGAACGCGTCGGGGCCGTAGGTGTGGAATTGAGAGAGGATGGTCCGGTTCTGCGGCGGCTCTCCGGCGAGGTCCAGCAGCGACACGCCGGGCAAGCCCAACTCGGCAAAGGCGTCCGCCGCACCGACTGCACCAAGGATGGTCGCGGAGACATCGCACAAGGTGACCGGGGTCTGACAGGCGACCCCAACCGGCACGCCTTCGCCCGCCAGCAGCATCGGGATGCCGGCACTCTCCTCATACATTGTCGTTTTGCCCCAGAGCCCGCGTGCTCCGAGATTGTCGCCGTGATCAGAGGTGTAGATCACGCGCGTGGTGTCCGCGAGGCCGGTCTCGGTCAACACGCTCAGGATCTTTGCGATCTGCTCGTCAAGAAACGATACGAGGCCGAAATATCCGGCCAAGGCTCGCTGCAAGTCGGCCGGGCCCTTGATGTGCCTGTCGTAATCGGAACGCCGCGCGTAGATGCGGACATAGGCATGCTCCGGCCGCTGCGCCTCGTCGTAAAGCTTCGGCCGCGACAAATCCCGGCCGATATAGCGGTAATAATGCTCGGGCGGTGCAGTCAGCGGAAAATGCGGCGCCACCATCGAGACGAATAATACCCAAGGTCGGGCATGCCGGCGCGTCCCGGTCTCGCGCAGCCAGATCTGGGCGGCCGCGGCGACCTGCCGGTCATACAAGGTGTAGCTGCTTTCCCCGGGTCCGGCAAAGTCGATGAGGCTCTTGCCGGTGGTGCGGATGTCGTCGGGATCACGCACGAGATGCGTCAGGTCGCCGATGCCGCCGGTGATGTGCATCGCCAGTTGGCTCTCGGTGAAGCCGTAATCTTCATCGGGCTGGCCGCGGTAATGTAGCTTGCCGATGGCGGCGACATAGTGGCCGCGTTTGCGCAGGACGTGGGCCCAACCCGCGATGCGGCCGTCATAGGCGATGGCATTGTCCCAGGCGCGGTGGCGGTGCACGGGCAGGCCAGTCGCCAGGCTCGCACGAGCCGGAACGCAGATCGGCGATGGCGTATAGGCGGCGGTGAAGCGGCTACCGCGCGCGGCGAGGGCGTCCAGCGCGGGTGTGCCGACAATCGGATGTCCGGCATAGCCGGCAATCTTGGGGTTGTGCTCGTCGGACATGATCACGAGCAAATTCTGGGGTTTGACGACCATTCAGGCTCCTTCCGAGAATCTTCCGCCCTCCCCAAGAGCGGCGCCGGTTTCCACCTCAGACGCGGCTACGACAGCACAGCCGCGGCCGGACTTCGTTCCACCGGCGGAGACCCGTTCGCTGATGACCAAGCAGCTCCAAACAGAAGCCCCGGGAACGCGATTTCGATACACCCAACTAGCTGACGCCTTCGACGGTAAAGGCACGGCCGGTGGAGTTGAAGAGCCCGGCGGGCGAGGTTCTGGTCACGGCGCGGGCCGAGTTTGCAGAAGTGCACCCTTGTCGGGACCGAGAAGACGAGCGAAGCCCCGATCAAAGGTGACGAGGCGATCGCATTTGGCGCGGTCGGCCTCGTGCCCGACGACGCCGTCGGCAAAATCGCCGCCGCGCGCGAGCATCGCGATCCCGGCCTCGGCGGCGGGACGCTCGATTTCGACCGTTCGGATGGCAACAAGACGGCGGAGGATGTCGATGATCTCCGGGCCCGTGTATCGGTATGCCCGCTGGAGCACCCATACCAACTCGCACAAGACGATTGTCGGCACGATAAACGCATCCGCCCCTTCGATCGCGTTGGCCGCTGCGATAGCCTGCCCTTCATCGTCCCATGTCAGATAGCGGACGAGGACGTTCGTATCGGCGGCGATCCTCACCGGCCGTCGCCCGCCTCGATCGCCTCCTGCATTTCTTCGAGCGCGACCGGACGCTGCCCCGATCGCCGCAGTGCGCCACGCAGGCTTTTGATGTCGCCACGGGCCGCGGCGGCGACCAGCTCGATCCGTCCGTTCTCGAGCAACGAGACGCTGACCTTGGCACCGGGTGTTATGCCGAGATGGTCCAGCACCGCGCGCCGCAGGGTAACTTGCCCTTTCGCCGTGACCGTCAGTTCGAGCGCCATCGACACGCTGTCGCGAAGTGTTGCCAATTAGATCGAAGTAAGGACCAAATTACCTTACGTCAACATGGGCATCGGCAATTTCGACCAACCTTATGTTACAGCTCAATCAAATCACGCCTCTCGCTCGCAGTCTCTCAACCTCCGCCTCGCCGAGGCCGAGGCGGCCGAAGATCTCGGCGTTGTGCTGGCCGAGCTTGGGGGCGACCGTGCGCACCCGGATGCTGTCGTCGAGCTTGATCGGGGTGCGGATATGCGCGACCTCGCCCAGCTCCGGGTCGCTCGCATATTGTAGGAGGCCGCGGTGACGCACCTGCGGGTCGGCAAACATCTGCGCGTAATCATAGACCGGGCCGCACGGCACGCCGGCGGCTTCCAGCACCTCGACCCAATCGCTGGTGGTTTTGGTCGTCAGCACTGCGTTCATCGCGGCCTCCAGCGCGTCGCGGTTCGCCATGCGCTGCTGGTTGGTCGCAAAACGCGGGTCCTCGCACCATTCGGGGTGCCCCAGAGCCCCCGCACAGCGCGCCCAGATCGCCTCTCCGGCCGCACCCACCATCAGATAGCCGTCCTTGGTCTGCATGCGCTGATAGGGTGCGTTCTGGCGATGGCCCGAGCCTTGGCGGGTTGGCTCCTCGTGGTCGGCGAGCCACTGCGCCGAGGTCCATGAGCTGAAGCCGATGGCGGTTTCCAAGAGCGAGCATTCGACGAGGCGGCCTTTCCCGGTGCGCTGGCGCTCGTAGAGGGCGGCGAGAATGCCCTGCACCGCCCACGTGCCGGTGCCGAGGTCGCAGATCGGCAGGCCGACCGAGGTCGGGGGTCCGTCGGGCTCGCCGGTCACGTGCATGATGCCGCCCATGCCTTGGGCGATCAGGTCGAAACCGCCGCGCCCGGCATAGGGGCCGTCGTAACCGAGCCCGGAGAGCTGGGCGTAGATCAGGCGCGGGTTGACCTCGTGCAACGCGTCGAACCCCAACCCGGCGCGCGGCATGACGGTCGGACGATAATTCTCGACCAATACGTCCATGCCTTCGACGAGCCGCAGGAACAGCGCCTTCCCTTCGGGCTCTTTGTAGTCGAGGGTGATGCCCTTCTTGTTGCGGTTGATGTAGCGGAAATAAGGATTGCGCTCGCTGCCGTCGCCCCAGGCGCGCACCGAATCCCCCTTGCCCGGGCGTTCGAGCTTGACGATTTCGGCACCCATATCGGCCAGGATCATCGTGCAGAACGGTCCCGCCATGTGCTCGGTCAGGTCGAGCACCTTGAGCCCGCTGAGCGGGCCGGTGTCCGTTAAATCAGTCACTCGGTTGTTCTCCGTCATCCGGTTTTCGTCATTCCCGCGAAAGCGGGAATCCAGAGCGGCGGGTCTCCAGCGGTTGCCCCTGGACCCCCGCTTTGCGAGGCAGTCAGGAAATCGACGGGTGCCCTGATCAACGCTCCGTGTCCTTCAAGACGGCCGCTTGCGTTGCCTCCTCAGAGCCTGTGAATGAATCCTGACAATCCCGATCAACGATCGCTTCCCCGGCGAAGGCCGGGGTCCATGTCAGCGCGGCACGAGCCGGTCAGAACGCGCAAGTCATTGCTAATTCATGAAAAGTTCGAGTTGTGTGGAAAGATGGGTCCCGGCCTTCGCCGGGAAAGCGACCACAAATATGCGTTAAGCCTGATTCTTTCACGGCCTCTCAGGATGAGGGAATTCTTAATGCGATCAATGGGTCCCTCATGCTGAGGAGGCCGCATAGCGGCCGTCTCGAAGATACTCTGTTGGTAGTCAAGCGGCATAATGGGCGCCCGACCTGAGGCGATTGGATCAGCGTGCTCGCGCCCGTCAAGGCCGCTGCGCGCCGCCTTTGGCGGTGGCCTGCGGCCAGCCCTGACCGGCACTGCGCGCGCTGCTCTGGCGGTTTGCAGGTCGGGACGAAGGGATGGCCCCGTTCGATCGACCAAAGGGATATCTTGGATAACGCCGTGGTCAGGCGGGTGCGAAGAGCTTCTCGGCATCGAAATCCTCATCACGGCGCCACATGGCGTGCAAGGCGTGCAGCAGCTTGCGCATCAAGGCGACGATCGCTTGCAGCCGGGTCTTGCCGGCGGTGACCAGGCGCTCGACAAAAGCGCCGGCCAGCGGGCAGCAGCGCGCCGCGGTCAGCGCCGGATAGAACAAGGCCTCGCGCAGCCGCTTATTGCCCCGCTTGGAAAGCCGCGGCCGGCGCGCCAGGCTGGTGCCCGAGGTTTCCTCGCGGACATCGAGCCCGGCCTGGGCGACCCATTGACGGGCGGTCATCGGCGGCAGCACGGCCAGTTCGCCGACCACCAAAACCGCGGCCCCCTGTTCGCCGCCAGGGGCAGGCTTGGCGGCAAAGCCGGGAGCGCTGTCGGTGCGTGCGACCAACCGCGCGAGTTCGGGATCGCTCTCGGTCTGAGCCAGCGCCGCGGCAACGAGTTGGTCGATCAGCGCCTGATTGTGTGCGATCTGTTGCTCGAGGGCGCCGATCAGCGTCTGTGGCGCCAGCTTGGTGGCGGTGGCCGCATGCAGCCGGTTCTTGGCGGCCGCCAACGCCTTGCTCAGCGCCTGCGCCTCGCGGGTCAGCGCGCGAAAAGCGAAGAGCTCGTGCCGCGGCGGCTGCCATGGCACAAAACCCATGCGCCGGCCAAACTCGCGCAGCATGGCAGCGTCGACCGGGTCGTTCTTTCTGCGCTGCAGGATCGCTTCGGCAAAATGGTGCGTTGCCTTGGGATTGGCCACCATTACCGCGATCCCGGCCGTCGCCAGCTCGCAGGCCAGGTCGAGAAAATAGATGCCGGTCGCTTCCAGCACGACACGCACTGGCCGCTGACTGCGGCGCAAGGCGTTCACCAACCGACTGCGGCCGGCCGGGGTGTTGTCATACGCCGCGGCCAGCGCCACCCGCTCGCCGATCGCCACCAGCTTGCGGGCCGCGACATCGACACCAACGATCTCGTGACTGGACATGAGGACACCGCCTGCTTCACCATCTGGTCCGGTCCCCCGACCCTGCACCACCGTCGACCGGCCTTGTACGCAGGCTCCTGGCGGGCTCTGGGATACTCCTCGGCTTCGACGCTTAGGGCGGGGGGCCGCTCTTCGAACAGGATCACCGTCACCGATGTCCTTGGGACGCAGCGGCCTCCCGGACGGCCCCGATAATCGCTCATCAAAGCCCTCGGCGATATACAAGGACGCACCGCCGTCACTGCAGCTGATCTATTGATGCGTCAATCAACTTCCTAACAGCCGCTTTCGCGGGGGCGACGATTAGGCATCGAGCGAGGGCAGGTGGTAGCGGTCCTCGGGATTGTCCCAGCCCTTGAAGTTTGGCGCGCGCTTCTCGGCGAAGGCGGCGCGCGATTCCATCAGGTCGCTCTTGGCGCCGTGGTCGCGCAAGGCACCCGCCAAGCGCTGTTGCTCCGGCGTCGGGATCGGGCGCATCTGGCGCATCATGTGGACCGTGTTGACGCGCGAGGCCGGTGGCAGGGTCAACAGGTGCTCGGCCATCGCGATGGCGCTGGGGATAAGCTGGTCGGCCTCGACCAAGCGGTTCAGGAAGCCGACCTCGTAGAAGCGCTCGGCCGTGAAGCGAAAGCCGAGCGCCATCTCCATCGCGATCGGATAGGGCAGGTTGGCGAGATACCCGTGATTGTAGCCGCCGAGCAGCCAGCGCTTGGCTTCCGAGACTTCGAACACGGCCTCGCGCACGGCGACGCGTAGATCCGTGCGCTCGACCAGCATGAAGCCGCCCCCCATCGCATAGCCATTGACCGCAGCGATGACCGGCTTTTCGAGCGCCCCGGACATGAACGGGTCCTCGATTGCCGGCCGCTGCCCGCCGGGCATCCCACGCTGCAGGGACTCCTTCATGTCCTCGCCGGCGCAGAACCCTCGGCCCGTCCCGGTGAAGATCGCGACGTCGAGCCCGTCGTCGTGACGGAACTCGGTCCAGGTCTCGGCGAGGCAGGTGCGCATCTCATGATTGAGCGCGTTCAAGCGCTCGGGCCGGTTCATCCGCACCACGAGGATCTGCCCGTGGCGCTCGGTCTCGACGACGGCCATGTGTTGCTCTCCGCGAAGTTGGCTCGGCAGGGTGCCCGAAGCTAGCATTCCCAGGCTGGCGATCAAGGATGCCGTTATTGACAATATAGCAATGATGTAGTAGTCTGCGTGCCAAATCACGAGTGCTCACGAATGGGCGCCTCGGCAGACGTTACGGAATACGAGGCAGGCGCCTCAACTTTTCGGAGAGTTCGCGCTGCAGACCCGCTGCAGGTGCAGCGGAGGGGAGATCGACTGTACAATTCTTGATTGCAGCTGACGACGCCATACCAGGCCATCAGCCCGAATTGCGGACGTAGCCGTAACGCAGATTGCTGCGGCCCGGTCCGTTCTTCAGATAATCGGCCTTGATGTCGGCAAAGCGGTCGGGCTTGGCGAGTTCAGCCCGCTTGTCGAAATTATAGAGCCGCGTCGAGTTGCCGGCGAAGATTGCCGTCTTGACCGGGCCATCGGCGGGTCCCAGCGGCTGGAACCCGTATTTCTTTTGCATGTCCTCGGGGATCTCAAGGCGACGCAGACCTTCGATCTGCCATTGCGGAGCGCCGGTCCACACCGCATCGGTGCCCCACAGCACATGGTCGGCACCGAGCCCTTTGACCAGCATGCCCATCAATGCCGCCGCAAGGCGCGGCTCGGCCACCGCCGTCCAGGCGAAGAGCTGACCCAGATCGCCATAGACGTTGGTGACGCCGTATTTTTCCGGGATCTCGGCGAGGTCGCTGGTCCACGAGGTGCGGCCGATCCGGTCGAACTCTGCCATGCCCTCGGCCGGGGTGGCGCCGATCCAGCGGTAGCCCGAGTGGTAGATCAGGAAATTGAGCTGCGGCCAGTCCTTGGCCGCCTTGCCGACATCGCTGACATCGGCATAGGGCCGCAACCGCGGAAATTTCTGCTCGATCGCTGGTGCAAACAGCCCCTTGTGGATGCAGACATTCTTGATCCCCGATTTCGCCGCCTTCTCGTAGAAGGGGTACATCAGCTTCTCATCGTCGAGATGGAAGGGATAGTGGGCGAGCTCCTTGTGGGTGTTGTCGCCGACGGTGTAGCCCTTCCACGAATCGGGCTTGTAAACCTCGATCGCCTTGTCGATTTGCTCAAGCCAGCCGGGCCAGCCCGGCGTGATCGTGAAGTGCGCCATCATCCGCCGCGTGCCGGCCTCCTTGTTGACCTGCTCGCGGATTTTGAACACCTGCTCCTGTGGGATGAACCAGTCCTCGGGCACCTCCGAGGGCGAGTTCGACAACAGCGCCACCTTGGTGTCGCTGTCCATGTAGATCTCTTTGATGTAGTTGGTGTATTTGAGATCGTCGATGGTCTGCTCTTTCTCGCCGATCGCCTTGTTCCAGCCCGCTTTGCCAACCGCCTCGCGCGCTTTGATGAACCCCATCAACCGCGTGTCGTCGCGCAGGAAATGGGTGTGGCCGTCGATGATGAACTGCTTCGACAATGCCTGCGCACGTTCAGCCGCCATGTCTGGTGTCGCGGCCTCGGCCATGCTGACCTCGAAGAGCCGGCCGAACACCTGGTTCATCGCGACAAACGACGCCGCCATACCGGCAGCGGTCTGAAAAAAGCGCCGGCGCGACAAGCCTTGCTGTCGGGCGAGCCGATCGCTCATTTCCTTGAGCCGGGCCTCGACCTCGCGCTGCTCGGCGCTTTGCGGCACCGGCAGGTATTCGTCGCTCGACACGATCTGGGTCGGCACCGGCGACGGAAACGATGCTGTCTCCGCCGGCTGCAGTTCGCGAAGTTGCTCATCAGTCAGGAATTTCATTGGTCCCTCCCTAAGACAAAGCAGCCTACCTCGGGGGCGTGGGAATTTCGAGATTCAGCAGTCGGGCGGCGTTGCTGCCGAGGATCGCCTTGCGCTCGGCATCGTCAAGCCCGGGCGTGCCCTCGATCATGCCGACCGGATCGGTCTCGCCCATATCAGCGGGGTAATCGGTACCCATCAGGATGTGGTCCGCGCCGTATTGGTCGACGAGATAGTCGAGTTGATGGTGGGTGTAGACGAGCGCATCGAAATACACCCGCTTCAGATATGTGGTCGGCATGCGGCGGAGTTGCTCGCAGCAATCCGGGCGCGCCGAGGCGGCATGGTCTATGCGCCCGGAATAGGCCGGCAGAAACCCGCCGCCGTGGGCGACCACGAGCTTTAGGTTGGGGTAATCGCGCAGAACCCCGCCGAAGATCAGATGATGCAGTGCCACCGTCGAGTCTAGCGGGTTGCCAATTACATTGGCGAAGTAGTGGCTGGCGAAGCGCCCGGCCTCGGTGAATCCGTCCGGGTGCATGAAGACCACCAGCCCCAATTCTTCGCAGCGAGCGAAGATCTTGCGAAAGCGCTCAGCCGACAGATCTTCGCCGGCAACGTGGGTCATGATCTCGATGCCGCGAAAGCCCAACGACTTGTGCAGCCGGTCGAGCTCGGCGACGGCGAGATCGGGCGCCTGAAACGGAACCGTGCCGAGCCCGACAAAGCGGTCGGGGTAGCGCCCGCAGATCTCGGCGATGAAATCGTTGACGGCGCGCGAGGTTTCGCGGCCGAGATCTGGGTCGGCGCCGTAATAGGTCTGGCGCGGCGCCGGCGAGATCGCCTGGATGTCGATCCCCATGCGGTCCATGTCCTCGATCCGCTGTTCGGGCGAAGAGCCCTGCAGGCGGGTGCGTTCGCCATTCTGCCGGTTGATCGAGCGACTGCCCTCGTTGGCCGCGGTTTCGAGAAACCATTGCGAGACGGCTTTATCGCCTTCGACCAGCGCCGCTGCTTTGTCGCTGCGAACATGGCAATGAATGTCGATCGTGAACCATTTGCCCCGCGCATGCACCGGGCCGGGGAAGCGCCCGGGGATTTCCGCGCCGGGCGGCAAGCATTTGAACAGCATCTCGGGATCCCCTCGATCAACCCGGTGCGGCCGGGATCTCGATATTCAGCAGCCGCGCGGCGTTGCGGCCGAGGATCGCCCGGCGCTCGGCGTCGTCGAGCCCGCCGGCACCCTCGACAAAGCCGATCGGGTCGATCTCGCCCATATCGGCGGGATAGTCGGTGCCCATCAGCACATGATCGGCACCATACTGTTCGACGAGATATTCGAGCTGATGATGGGTGAAGACGATCGTGTCGAAGTAGAGCCGCTTCAAGTATTCCGTCGGCATCCGGTGGATTTGCTCGCAGCAGTCGGGGCGCGCAGACGCGGCATGATCGATGCGGCCCGAATAAGCCGGTAGATAGCCGCCGCCGTGGGCGATGACGAGCTTGAGATTGGGATAGGCGTGCAGCACGCCGCCAAAGATCAGGTGATGAACGGCGACGGTCGAATCGAGCGGGTTGCCGATCACGTTGACCAAATAATGGTCGGCGAACCGCCGCGCTTCGGGAAACCCGGTCGGGTGCATAAAGATCAGCATTCCGAGCTCCTCGACCCGCGCGAAGATCTTGCGAAAGCGCTCGGCGGAGAGATCCTCGCCGGCGACATTGGTGGCAATTTCGATGCCGCGGAACCCCAGTGATTTGTGGAGCCGGTCGAGTTCGGCGACGGCGAGATCGGGCGCCTGGAACGGCACCGTGCCGAGCGGGGCGAAGCGATCGGGATGACGGCCGGCAATGTCGGCAAGATTGTCGTTGACGACCCGCGCGGTGGCGATGCCGAGATCGGGGTCGGCGGCATAATAGGTCTGGTTTGGCGAGGGCGAGATCGCCTGGATGTCGATCCCCATCCGGTCCATGTCCGCGAGGCGGTTTTCAATCGACGTGAACTGGGTGCGGTTGCGTTCCGCCTGTTGTCGGTTGACCTCGCGGGTGCGCTCGTTGGCGTACACCTCGCGCGGGTGCCGCGTCGCATCGGCATTGCCGGCGACCATCTCAACTGCCTTCGGGGTCAGCACGTGACAATGGATGTCGACGGTGAACCATTTGCCGCCCGCATGCACCGGCCCCGGAAACCGCCCCGGAATTTGCGCGCCCGGTGGCAGGCATTTGAACAGCATGACAGGCTTCTCCCCTCGGTTTCAGCCATATTATGCCGTTTCTCACAATGCGGCGAGTATCAGCGCTATGCGCAGATAAGTCTTCGCAGGGCACTGCTGCGCTACGGGGTCGGCGCATTCGTCATCATCGCCACGGGCACATAGCTGCCCTTTGTGGCCGGCGATCTCGCCGATGTCATGGGCTGGCGGACAACCTTTGTCGAAATGTATCGGTCGCTGGTGCGCGTTCTTCGGGCAGTCGGGTGGGTCAGTTTGGGTCTGTTAGTCATGTATCTGCTCAACTCCTACGTGCTCTACATCGAAGGCTCATGATGCCGAGCCGAAAGATACGATGAGACCGGCGAAAGAGGCTCCGGTGTGGCACGACCTCACCGCCGAGATGGCTGTCCAGCTGCTCGAATCCGATCTCGACAACGGACTGACCCCGAACGAAGCAGCGCGACGTATCGCGCGAGAGGGGCCGAATGAGATCCGCGAGCAAGGCCGGCGCAGCCTGTTCAGCATGCTCGTCGCGCAGTTCAAGGATTTCATGATCCTGGTTCTGATCGCCGCGGCGCTGGTCTCGGGAGTGATCGGCGACGCCGAAGACACAATCGTGATACTCGCAATTGTGGTGCTGAACGCCGCGATCGGCTTCCTGCAGGATTTCCGTGCAGAACGCGCCATGTCTGCACTGAAGCAACTCGCCGCCTTGAAGGCTACGGTCGTCCGCGCCGGGCGGCGGCAGATGATCCCGGCTGCCGAGATCGTACCTGGCGATATTGTGCTGTTGGAGGCGGGGAGATCGGTTCCCGCGGACTTGAGGCTGATCGAAGCGCCGCAGCTAAAGATAACCGAGGCGGCGCTGACCGGCGAAGCCGTGCCCATGGAAAAGCGCACTGTACCTCTCGCGGATCCCGCGCTTGGACTCGCCGATCGGGACAACATGGCCTTCAAGGGCACCGTCGTGACCTACGGTCGCGCGCGCGGTCTTGCCATCGCCACCGGCATGGCGACCGAAATCGGCAAGATCGTCGGCATGCTGGAGGCCGTACCGGCCGCCCAGACGCCCTTGCAGAAGCGCCTCGCCGTATTCGGCCGGCAGCTGGCCGTGGGTGTGCTGGTGATCTGCGCCATCGTGTTTGTGGCTGGCGTGTTGCGCGGCGAGCCCGCGCTGCTGATGTTGCTCACCGCGCTCAGCCTTGCGGTAGCGGCAATTCCCGAGGCGCTGCCCGCGATCGTGACCGTGATGCTGGCTCTGGGTGCACGCAACATGGCCAGTCGCAACGCCCTGGTACGGCGTCTCCCGGCCGTCGAGACCCTCGGGTCGGTTAGCTATATCTGCACGGACAAGACGGGCACATTGACCCTCAACGAGATGCGCGCGGTGGAGGTATACGTCGCGGGCGAGCGACGCGCTGCCTCCGGGCTCGACACCACCAGCGCCTGCGTGAGGCGGCTGCTCGAGGCGCTGGCGCTGTGCAACGACGCCGGTCACGGCGAGCGTGGCGAGCTCGTCGGCGATCCCACCGAGGTCGCATTGTGGCGCATCGCCGCCGATGCCGGCTTAGACAAGCGGGCTTTGCAACAGGCCGCACCGCGGAGCCTGGAGTTGCCGTTCGACTCCCAGCGTAAACGCATGACGACGTTCCACCGCGATCGCGCCGGGTTTGTTGCCTATACCAAGGGAGCGCCCGAAACCGTCCTTGATCGCTGCGCCCGGTTCATCGACGAAAAGCGTGGCGGCGCCGCCGACCGGGATCGGCTGCTGGCTGTCGCCGAAGCTATGGCGAGCGATGGGCTGCGGGTGCTCGCCGTGGGGTGCCGCAAATGGGCTGAGCTGCCCCGCGACGGCGATGCCGAAACCATCGAGCGGGACCTCGCTCTCCTGGGCTTCGTCGGGCTTTTGGACCCGCCGCGACCCGAGGCGGAGCAAGCGGTTGCGATGTGCAAATCGGCCGGCATCACGCCGGTGATGATCACGGGCGATCATCCGATGACCGCTCGCGCGATCGCCGGCGCGCTAGGCATACTCGCCCCCGGAGACATCGTGCTGACCGGCCGCGAACTGCGGCGGCTTTCCGATGCGCAACTGGCCGAGAAGATCGCGAATACGCGAGTCTATGCTCGGGTCGACCCCGAGCAAAAGATTCGGATCGTTGCGGCGGTTCAAGCTCGCGGCGAGTTCGTCGCAATGACCGGTGACGGCGTCAACGATGCGCCCGCACTTGCCCAGGCTGAAATTGGCGTCGCCATGGGCAAGACGGGGACCGACGTAGCGCGCGAGGCTGCAAGCCTCGTATTGCTGGACGACAACTTTGCCACGATCGTCGCCGCTGTCGCCGAGGGACGGCGGATTTTCGATAATATTCGAAAGTTCATCCGCTACGTTCTGACCTGCAACGCTGCCGAAATCTGGACGATCTTCCTGGCGCCATTCTTCGGCTTGCCGATTCCGCTGCTCCCCATTCACATATTGTGGGTCAACCTGGTGACGGACGGGCTGCCGGGCTTGGCGCTGGCCGCAGAACCGTCCGAAAAAGGAGCGATGCAGCGACCGCCGCGACCCCCGGGAGAAAGCATTTTCGCCCGTGGCATGTGGCAGCACATCCTATGCGTCGGATTGATGATGGCAGGCATCGCGCTATTGACCCAGGCCTGCGCTATTCAGCTGGGATCCGACCATTGGCAGACTATGGTGTTCACGGTGCTGACATTGTCACAAATGGGGAATGTGCTCGCCGGCCGTTCCGAGCGCGACTTATTGTTTGGCCAAGGCCTGCTGTCCAATCTCCCGCTGCTCGGAGCCGTACTCGTCACGGTGATACTGCAATTCGCGGTCGTCTACATTCCGTTCCTGAACCCCGTCTTCAGGACCGCGCCGCTGACTCTTCCGGAAATGGCGGCATGCTTGATTCTCTCAAGTATCGTATTCGGTGTTATTGAGATCGAAAAATGGGTTGCGCGCCGTGGTCTCGCTACCCGCTGAAGATCCTACCAAGCTTGGCGCACCAACACGTCGCACGGCGGACATTCGAGAAAGGCAAGGGCCATGCTGCCGAGCAGCGTGAGAGCCGCACCCCTTCGGCCGTGAGTGCCGAGGACGAGCAGATTCGCCTTCCTGGTGCGGACTTCGTCTTCGATTATGTCAAGCGCGCGACCCTCCTTTACGAGACAGGTGATCGTCTGCGGCTTTCTGCTGATGGTACCGAGAATGGTTGCCATCTCCTGCTCGATCATGCGTGCAAGGCTGGCGTTCCTTTCGCGCTCGATTTCGTCGCGGGTGCTTTGTGGGGACAGAAACGCCGATAAGAGTGTCCGGTAGGCGTGGAGCAAGGCAAACCCCGCATCAGGTGCGATGCTTAACGCCGACTGCACGGCGTAACGCGAGGCGACCGAAAAATCGACGCCGCCGATACATTTCTATACGACCCCTGCGGTTCGTCCCGCACAACGAGTACCGGCCGACGAGATGCACGGATGACCCGTTGCATCGTAGAGCCGTGGAGGAAACCGGGGGCTGTCAGTTCCTTAGCACGGGCACAATCAAGTCGCAATTGCGGGTGTGTGGCTTCACTCGCGATCGCCTGCCAGTTCTCACGCTCCGTGACGGCAACTTCCGTAACTGCAGCGCATCTTAGCAGGTATCGCACGTCACGTCGTGCTGATTATCTCCCTGGCCCTACTGACAATTGGGAGGTTAGGTGTTCAGGCAAATCCTCACCGACAACATGAACAACCGTGAGCTGGGTGGGGAGCTTTCGAGCCAGGAGGGTTGCTCGCGTTACTGCCTGTTCCGAACAACCAGACGGTCAGTGGCGACAAGAGTGGCTTTCACGATAGTGACACCGATGTTTATTGGCGGCTCCCGACGTCGTAACAGGACAGGAGCTACTGACGCGCCGGTTACGCGGCCTCGTCCTCGGCCTCGTCCTCGGCGGCGGGGGTCGGGCCGGAGTCCTTGCCCTTGGCTTCGGGATCGCGATCGACGAGTTCGATCACCGCCATCGCGGCATCGTCCCCATAGCGGTATCCGGCCTTGACGATACGGGTGTAGCCCCCGGCGCGCGTCGCGTATCGTTGTGCCAGGGTAGTCATCAGTTTGTCGGCCAGCGCAGTATCCTGCAGTGCTGCAATCGCCCGCCGCCGCCCTGCCAGACCGCCACGCTTGCCGCTAGTAATCAGCCGCTCTACGATCGGGCGCAAATCCTTGGCTTTGGGTAGGGTCGTCGTGATCTGCTCATGCTTTATCAGGGCGGCAGCGAGGCTCTCGAACATCGCCTTGCGGTGAGCGGTTTTGCGGCTAAAGCTGCGGCCGCGGAGGCGATGGCGCATGGCATCATCCTCAATAGGGCTCGTCGAGGCGCTTGGCCAATTCTTCGATGTTCTCAGGCGGCCAGTTCACTATTTCCATTCCGAGATGCAGCCCCATCTGGGCCAATACTTCTTTGATCTCGTTGAGCGATTTGCGCCCGAAATTCGGCGTCCGCAGCATTTCCGCTTCGGATTTCTGAACCAGGTCGCCGATATAGACGATGTTGTCGTTCTTCAAGCAGTTGGCGGAGCGCACCGACAACTCGAGTTCGTCGACTTTGCGCAGCAGGTTCTTGTTGAACGGCAATTCGCTCGGGCGAATTTCCTCCGACGGATGGCGCGGCTCTTCGAAGTTGATGAAGAGCTGGAGCTGATCCTGAAGGATACGAGCCGCCAGTGCCACGGCATCCTCGGGCGTCACCGCACCATTGGTTTCGAGCCGGATGGAGAGCCTGTCGTAATCCGTGACCTGACCGATGCGGGTGTTCTCCACCCTGTAGGACACCTTTCGCACCGGGCTGAACAGAGCGTCGACCGGGATCAGGCCGATTGGTGCGTCCTCCGGCCGATTTTGAGTCGCGGCGACATATCCCTTGCCGGCCTCGACAGTTAGTTCCATCGCAATCTTCGTACCGCTGTCCAGCGTGCAGATCACTAGTTCGGGGTTCATGATGTCGATGTCGTGGCCGGTCTCGATCGCGCCGGCGCGAACCTCGCCGGGGCCGTTTGCGCGCAGGCGCATGCGCTTCGGCTCTTCTCCATACATCCGCAGGTCGATGCTCTTGACGTTGAGCACGATGTCGGTGATGTCTTCGAGCACACCCGGAATCGAAGAGAACTCATGGAGCACACCCTCGATCTGCATCGAGGTGACCGCCGCTCCCTGCAAGGAGGAAAGCAGCACGCGACGTAATGCGTTGCCGAGGGTCAGTCCGAAGCCGCGCTCAAGCGGCTCGGCGACGACCGTGGCAACGCGCTTCGGATCATCTCCCGACTCGACCGAAAGCTGCTTCGGCTTAATCAGCGTCTGCCAGTTTTTTTAAATCACCACTCGAACCTCAGTCGTTGGATGCGGAGGTCATCCGCAATGTAAGCCGGCCGCGCGGTTTTGCTGAAATCGGCCCTGAGCCCCTCCGCCCTCCAAAAGGGCGGTGTTCATCAGACTCGACGCCGCTTGGGCGGCCGACAGCCATTATGCGGGATCGGCGTGACGTCCCGAATCGATGTAACCGCAAATCCTACCGCCTGCAGAGCACGCAGCGCCGATTCCCGCCCCGAGCCTGGGCCCTTGACCTCGATGTCGACGGTACGCATGCCATGCTCCATGGCCTTTCGTCCGGCGTCTTCCGCGGCGACTTGCGCCGCGTAAGGGGTCGACTTGCGCGAGCCCTTGAAGCCCTGGCTCCCCGACGACGACCAGGCGATCGTATTGCCCTGAGCGTCGGTGATCGTGATCATCGTATTGTTGAAGGTGGCGTTCACATGCGCCGTGCCCGAAGTGATGTTCTTGCGCTCGCGCCGGCGCAGGCGCGGCGCCGCTGCCGCCGTTCTCGCCATCTAATGCTTTCGTCGTTCGAGTTTGACCTACGGGATCTACTTCTTTTTCCCGGCAATCGGGCGGGCTGGTCCCTTTCGCGTCCGCGCATTCGTGTGCGTGCGCTGCCCCCGCACCGGCAGTCCCTTGCGATGACGCAGACCGCGGTAGCAACCGAGATCCATCAGCCGTTTGATATTCATCGCGACCTGTCGCCGCAGGTCTCCCTCGACCGTGTAGTCGCGGTCGATCAGCTCGCGGACCCGCAATACCTCATCGTCCGTCATCTCATGCACCCGCCGCTCGAGCGGGATCCCGATGCGGCCGCAGATCTCCGTGGCCTTAGTGCGTCCGATGCCGTGTATGTAGGTCAGCCCGATCGGCACCCGCTTCTGGTTCGGTATATTTACGCCAGCGATGCGCGCCACCTGCGCTTCTCCTCAAGACGAAAACGGAATTAAGTTCCGCCGTTCGACGGGCGAAACATTATAGGGACCACAATCCCCGCGTCAACATCGAATCAACCGGCCGCTACCTCGGGCAGGTCAGCGATTGCTGCGGTGAGCGCAGCCTCGTCGTAGGCATCGTCCCCGAGCTTACGGACCTGATAGTCACTGTAAGCTTGCGCGTCGAAATGTCGATGGCCGCAAATTAAGCAGGATCGTTCGCGAGGTACCCTCCCCTCGCAGGGCGAGTTCGGATGTTCCTTGAGGATGGGGCGCCCGCCATTCATTGTTTTCGAGCGCGCGCGCCGGTTTGAGATTTCGAAAAAGTTGTTCTCGGTGAAGGGTGCGGGCAGCGAGGCGCGATAAACGACCTCCGCGCCGTTCAACCGCCAAACCGCGGCCGCTTTCGGGATAGTTGCCCTCCATCGCTGGCATGATTCCCAGGCGGCCGATCGCCGTGTCAGCAACCGGCCAGAACGCCTGTGAATTGCGGCCGTATTTGTCGACCCTCCAATCGAAGATGTCATGCGGCAAGCCCGAGCGCTCGCAGGGCAACAAGGCCGAGATTTGTAGTGTCTCAATATGATGGCGCCGTCCGGATCGATAACAAAGCCGATGTTGAAGAACCGATCCGACCAGTCATCATGGCGCGCGCCCTGGCTTGCGCCACGATGTCAGATCCCGGCTGCGGGCGAGCCGCCCGAGCCGGTGGTTTCCAGGCCGGGAATGTCGATGGCGCAGGCTCGCGCGAACTCGGCAGTGATCGACATTGAGGACCTCATCGTTAAAGCCTTGTAGCGCGCCTTCGGTGATGGCGACGAGGCCGGCCGGGATGTCGAGGCTTGACAGCCAGAACCCCCCTGCTCAGGCTCTCTAGATGAATTCTTCGCGATGTCCTCGCGGCGGCGAGTGCCCCAGAAGCTCGCGATCAGCCCGACCGCAGGTTCGATCATGCCCGCCCTCCGTCGCGAAACGAACTCGGATGGACAGTGTCAGATCCTGACGCGTGGAGCTATGTCCGACCTCTCGGCAGCGCGAAGGGCCTCAGTCGAGGATCTTTTCGATCTGGCAGGTGACCACGTCGATCTCGGCCATTCCATCGACCGGGCGCAGGATCCCGCGGTCGCGGTAATATGGCAGGATCGGTGCCGTCTGACGATGATAGACCTCGAGCCGCGCCCTGACCGTCTCCGGCCGGTCGTCGGCGCGGCACGCAAACTCGCAGCCGCCGCAAACGTCGCAGACCCCGTCGACCTTGGGCCGGTTGTCGCGTTCGTGATAGCTCGCGCCGCATTGCTGGCAGCTGAAGCGTCCGGCCAGACGATCGATTAGGGCGGGCTCATCGACCTCGAACTCGATCACGTGGTCGAGCTGGAGACCGCGGCGCTCCAGCATCTCGTCCAGCGCTTGCGCCTGCGGCAAGGTCCGCGGGAAGCCGTCGAGGATAAAACCATCGCGGCAATCCGGCTGACCGATCCGGTCGGCGATCATGTCAACGATAATGCCGTCGGGAACGAGCTGGCCGGAATCCATGATGCTCTTGACGCGTAGTCCGAGCTCGCTGGCGGAGGCGGTCGCCGCCCGCAGCATGTCTCCGGTCGAGAGCTGGGTGATGCCGTGGGCCTGCTCGATCCGCTTTGCCTGGGTTCCCTTCCCCGAGCCCGGCGGCCCGAGCAGGACGATGTTCATCCGCGGCGTCCCCTCAACCGAGCCTTCTTGATCAGGCCTTCATATTGATGCGCCAGCAGGTGCGAGTGGATCTGGGCGACGGTATCCATCGTGACGCTGACGACGATCAGCAAACTCGTGCCACCGAAATAAAACGGAACCGAATATTCCGAAATCAGTATCTCCGGCAAGATGCACACCGCCGATAGATAAAGGGCGCCGACGACGGTCAGTCGGGTCAGCACGTAGTCCAAATAGTCGGCGGTATTTTTTCCGGGCCTGATGCCGGGGATGAACCCGCCGTACTTGCGCAGATTATCTGCCGTCTCGGTCGGATTAAACACAATCGCGGTGTAGAAGAAGCAAAAAAAGCAGATCAAGCCAACGTAGAGCGCCATGTAAAGCGGCGTGCCATGTGCGAGATAGGCGGTGATCTCGCCGATCCAGCCGAAGCCCTGCCCATTCGCCTCGAAATTCGCCACCGTCGCCGGCAACAGCAAGAGCGAGGAGGCGAAGATCGGCGGAATGACGCCCGAGGTATTGATCTTCAACGGCAGATGCGAGGCCTCACCGCCGAACATCTTGTTGCCGACCTGCCGTTTCGGATACTGGACGAGAATTCGCCGTTGCGCGCGCTCCATGAACACGATGAAGCCAACCACTCCAACCGACATCGCCAGGAAGATGATGATAAAAATGGTCGAGATCGCGCCGGTGCGGCCGAGCTCGAGTGTGGAGGCCAGGGCGTGCGGCAGGTTCGCTACGATCCCGGCCATGATGATCAGCGAGATGCCGTTGCCGATGCCACGCGCTGTGATCTGCTCGCCGAGCCACATCAGAAACACGGTGCCACTGGTGAGGGTCACCACCGTGACCAGTCGAAAGAACAGTCCGGGGTCAATTACAGCGGATTGGGTGTCGGCGCGCATGCCCTCAAGCCCGACCGCGATCCCGTAGGATTGGACAGCCGCCAGCAGAACTGTGCCGAAACGCGTGTATTGGTTCAGCTTCTTGCGTCCGCTCTCGCCTTCCTTCTTGAGCGCTTCGAGGGTTGGTGAAACCGCGGTCAGCAGCTGGATAATGATTGATGCCGAGATGTACGGCATGATGTTCAGCGCGAAGATCGTCATGCGCCCGAGCGCACCGCCCGAGAACATGTCGAACATGCCGAGGATCCCGCCAGCATTCCGCGAAAAAAGATCCTGCAGAATCGCCGGATCAATGCCGGGGATCGGGATATAGGTGCCGAGCCGGTAAATAACCAAAGCGCCCAAGGTAAACCAGATCCGGCTCTTGAGTTCGGACGCCTTCGCAAAAGCTCCAAAATTGATGCTAGCTGCGAGTTGTTCGGCGGCTGACGCCATCTGATACCTATCCTACCCAAAAGCCGGCCGCGACGGCAGGCCAGCGCGGCCCCAGGTCAGGCCGGGGGCGCGACGGCCTCCCCTCGCCGCCTATCGGTGCGGCCGACGCGAAGGATTACCTTGCCCCCGGCACTCTCGACCGCGGCGATCGCCGCCTTGGAAGCACCAGCCACCTCGATCGTGATCGCCGTGCGGATCCTGCCCCTGGCCAGGAGGCGCACACCGTCGCCGGGGCGGCGGAGCACCCCAGACGCCACGAGCTCCGCCTCGTCGAGTTTGCCCTCGGGCTTTAGCTTACCACTATCGAGCGCGGTTTGCAGGCGGTCGAGATTGACGACCCTGAAGTCCTTACGGAACATGCTGTTTCTAAAGCCGCGCTTCGGCAGGCGGCGATGAAGCGGAGTCTGGCCACCTTCAAAACCGTTGAGTGCGACCCCGGTCCGTGCGGTTTGACCCTTGCCGCCGCGCGCAGCCGTCTTCCCCTTGCCCGAACCGATGCCGCGCCCGACTCGCTTAGCCCGGTAGTGCGCCCCGGAATTGTCCTTGATCTCGTTGAGCTTCATCGCGTCGATTACTCATCCACAATACGCACAAGGTGCTTCACCTTGTTAATCATGCCTCGGACTGCCGGCGTATCCTCGAGCACGCGCCTCCGGCGCAGCTTGTCCAGCCCCAGTCCCTTCAGGGTTTCCCGCTGATAGGGCTTGCGGCCGATCGGGCTTCCGGTTTGCTCGACAGTGACCGACTTTTTGCCGTCCATTATACATTCTCGCGAGCTTCGGCGTCCCGATGACCGAGGATCTCGCCGACCCTCTTGCCGCGCCGCGCCGCCACCGCGCGCGGGTTGGTGGCCCGGCCGAGCGCCGCGAACGTCGCCTTGATCATGTTGTGCGGATTGGGGCTGCCAATCGATTTGGCGACGACATCGTGGACCCCGAGAGCCTCGAAGATCGCGCGCATCGGGCCGCCGGCGATAATCCCCGTGCCCGCTTTGGCAGCACGCACGATCACCTGCCCCGCGCCATAGCCGGCGATGATGTCGTGGTGCAAGGTGCGGCCTTCACGCAACGGCACGCGAATCATGCCTCGCCGTGCCTGCTCGGTGGCCTTACGGATGGCCTCGGGAACCTCCCGCGCCTTGCCTGCGCCGTAGCCCACCCGACCCTTTCTGTCGCCGACGACGACGAGAGCGGCGAAGCCGAAACGCCGGCCGCCCTTGACCACCTTAGCCACGCGGTTGATGTTGACGAGTTTTTCGGTGAACTCGGTCTCCTCACGCTCGCGCGGCTGGCGGTCGCCGTCGCCGCGTCCTCGCCGCTCCGAGTGTGAGCGCGTCGTCGTGCGTGCCATACCGACCCCTTTCAGAAGACGAGGCCACCCTCGCGGGCGGCATCGGCCAGGGCCTTGACCCGGCCATGAAACAGATACGCCCCGCGATCGAACACGACGCGTTCGATCCCGACTGCTTTCGCCCGCTCGGCGATGAGCTTGCCGACGGCGCCTGCCGCAGTCACATCGGCACCGCTCTCGAGGCTGGTCCTGAGACCGGCATCGAGACTCGAAGCTGATGCGAGTGTGTGTCCGACCGCATCATCGATGATCTGCGCGTAGATATGTTTGGACGAACGGAAGACCGAAAGGCGCGCGCGATTGTTGGCGACGCGGCGCAATTTTGCCCGAACCCGAAGGCGGCGGCGGAGGAACAGAGCTTTGGATTTTTCCGACATCGCGCGCTACTTCTTCTTGCCTTCCTTTCGACGAACCGTCTCAGTCGAGTATTTGATGCCTTTGCCCTTGTAGGGTTCAGGCGGCCGGTAGGCACGGATGTCAGCTGCTATCTGACCCACTCGCTGGCGGTCGGCTCCACTGACGGTGATTACGGTCGGCCTTTCGCAACTTATCCTGACGTCATCAGGAATAGGGAATGGGATATCATGACTGTAGCCGAGCTGGAGGTTGAGAGTGCCGCCTTGAACTTGAGCCCGATAGCCCACTCCCGTGATCTCGAGGTTCACCGAAAAGCCGGTCGATACCCCGGTGATGACGTTGTTGATCAGCGCCCGGGTCGTTCCCCACATCGCACGCGAGTGCTTGGTGTCGTTCTTTGGCTCGACCGTAACCGCCCCATCGACAATCGAGGTAGTGACATCATTGCTGAGCATGAGGCTCAACGCGCCCAATCGCCCTTTGGCGGTCAGCGTCTGACCGGCAAGCTGAACCTCCACGCCGCTCGGGATCGTTACCGGATACTTGCCAATGCGCGACATCGCGGTACCTCAGAACACTCGGCAAAGCACCTCGCCGCCAATTTTCGCGGCGCGGGCCTCGTTGTCTGACATGACCCCCCTCGGGGTCGAGAGAATGGCAATTCCGAGCCCATTGTATATTCGGGGCAAGTCGGCTATCCGCGAATATACGCGCCGGCCCGGTTTAGACACCCGCGCGATCTCGCGGATCACCGGCTCGCCGTCGACGTATTTCAGCTCTATTTTCAGTTCGGCGACCCCTTGACGGACATGTTCGCGGGTGAAGCCGCGGATGTAACCCTCACGTTTCAGCACTTCGAGCACATTGGCCCGAAATTTCGAGGCGGGCGCCGCGATCACAGCCTGACGTGCTCTTTGCCCGTTGCGGATCCGGGTCAGCATATCTCCGAGAGGGTCGCTTATCGACATCGCCGGGATGCCTCCTACCAGCTCGACTTTACCATGCCCGGGATCTTCCCGGACGAGGCGAGTTCGCGCAGCGCGATCCGCGAGAGCTGGAACTTTCGGTAATACCCGCGCGGACGGCCGGTCAGCACGCAGCGGTTGCGAACGCGCGTCCTCGAGCCGTTCCGCGGCAGCTGGGCAAGCTTGAGCTGCGCCGCAAACCGCTCTTCCGGGGGCGCATCTCGATCGATCGCGATCGCCTTCAGGCGTACGCGTCTTCCGGCGATGATCTTGGCGAGTTTCTCTCGCCTCGTGTTCTTCTCTATCGCGCTTTTCTTTGCCATATGGCTCAGCCTCAGTTGGCAAACGGCATATCGAACCCCTTGAGAAGGGCCTTAGCTTCCGCATCGGTTCTCGCCGTGGTGACCACGACGACGTTCATCCCGCGCACGGCATCGACACGATCGTAGTCGATCTCGGGGAAGACGATTTGCTCCTTGAGGCCGAGAGCGAAGTTGCCGCGCCCGTCGAAGCTCCTGCCGGAGATGCCGCGGAAATCGCGCACCCGTGGCAGCGCCACGGTGATTAGGCGGTCGAGGAACTCGTACATGCGCTGCCCGCGTAATGTTACCTTACAGCCGATCGGCATGTCCTTGCGCAGCTTGAAGGTAGCGATCGATCGCTTCGCTTTCGTGACTACCGGATGCTGACCGGTTATCGCGGTCAGGTCGCTGGCCGCAGCATCGGCCTTCTTGCTGTCCTGCACCGCCTCCCCGACGCCAATATTGACCACGATCTTCTCCAGGCGAGGCACCTGCATCGGATTCTTATAACCGAACTCCTTCATCAGGGCCGGATGGACGGTCGTCGTGTAACGCTCGTGCAAGCGGGTGGTGCTCATCGCTTCACCGGTCGATGACTTCACCAGAGCGACGGGCGAAGCGGACCTTGCGTCCGTCGCCCAGGCGCCGGAAGCCGACGCGGGTCGGCTTTCGCGATTGCGGATCAATATGTGCAATGTTGGAAATGTAAATCGTCAGCTCCTTTTCGACGATACCCCCAGGATCGCCCATACGCGGCCGGGTGTGGCGTTTGGCGAGGTTGACCCCTTGCACGATGGCCCGCAATTCAGCCGGAAACACGCGCAACACCTCGCCCGTCTTTCCCTTGTCACGCCCGGTGATCACGACGACGCTGTCGCCCTTCTTGATCTTCAGCTTGGGCATCACAGCACCTCGGGCGCGAGTGACACGATCTTCATGAATCTGCGGGCCCGCAGCTCCCGAGTAACCGGCCCGAAGATGCGGGTGCCTATCGGCTCTCCCTGATGGGTGATCAGAACCGCCGCGTTACGATCGAAGCGGATCGCACTGCCATCGGTGCGGCGGATCTCCTTCGCCGTGCGCACGATGACCGCGCGGTGCACGTCGCCCTTCTTGACCCGGCCGCGCGGGATCGCCTCCTTGACCGACACGATGATCACGTCGCCAACCGTTGCGGTCTTGCGTTTGGATCCGCCCAACACCTTGATGCACTGCACGCGGCGTGCGCCAGAGTTGTCGGCGACGTCGAGATTGGTCTGCATTTGGATCATGCGGCATCTCCGCCGCGTTGAGTCGGCTCGACCTCACGATCCATCGGGACGTCGGCAATCGGCGCCGCCTCACGATCCGACCGCCCGCCACGGCGGCTGACGACGGCCTCGTCGGGGCCCTCCAGAACCACCCAATGCTTGCGCTTTGAAATCGGTCGGCTTTCTTCGATCTGAACGGCGTCGCCGGCGTGAAACTTGTTATGCTCGTCGTGCGCAGCATACTTCTTTGAGTGCGTGATGAACTTCTTGTACACGGGATGCATCACCCGCCGCTCGACCCGCACGATCACCGTCTTGTCGCAGGCGTCGCTGACGACGACTCCCTGGAGGACGCGCTTGGACATTCCAACTTCCCCTAGGACGCCCTGCGGCGTCGCTCGCCCAGCACGGTCTTGATGCGGGCAATGTCGCGTCTTACCTGCCGCACCCGGGCAGTGTTCTCAAGTTGGCCGTTCGCACGTTGGAAGCGCAAATTGAAGATCTCACGGCCGAAGGTATCGACTTGCTCGCTCAACTCATCGTCGGTCTTGGTCCGTACATCGGCCGCCTTCATCAGCCCGTCTCCTCGCCCTGGCGCACGACGAAGCGTGCCCCAATCGGCAGCTTGGCGGCGGCCAGCGCGAAAGCCTCGCGCGCGATATTGAGTGTCACGCCATCCAGCTCGAACATGATCCGTCCCGGTTTGACCCGGCATATCCAAAATTCCGGCGAACCCTTGCCGCTGCCCATGCGAACTTCGGCCGGCTTCTGCGAGACCGGGACATCCGGGAACACGCGGATCCAGACTCGCCCCGCGCGCCGTATGTGGCGCGTAATCGCCCGCCGCGCTGCTTCGATCTGTCGGGCGGTGATGCGGCCCGGGTCGGCAGCCTTGAGACCGTAGGCGCCAAAATTTAAGGTCGTTCCGCCCTTGGCGAGACCGTGGACGCGGCCCTTATGCGCCTTGCGATACTTGCTTCGCTTTGGACTCAGCACAACGGCGTCACCCCATCGCTTCGCGTCGGCCGCGTTCGTGACTTGGCGGTTGGCCCTCAGTCATACGCTTTTCCTGCGCCATCGGATCGTGAGCGAGGATCTCACCCTTGAACACCCAGACCTTGACGCCGCAGACGCCGTAAGTCGTCTTGGCGGTCCCGTAGCCGAAATCGACATCGGCGCGCAGGGTGTGCAGCGGAACCCGACCCTCGCGATACCATTCCGTACGCGCAATCTCGGCGCCACCCAGCCGGCCCGAGCAGTTGATGCGGATGCCCTGCGCGCCGAGCCGCATCGCCGATTGCACCGCGCGCTTCATGGCCCGGCGAAAAGCGACGCGGCGCTCCAGCTGCTGCGCGATGCTGTCGGCGATCAGCTTGGCCTCGATCTCGGGCTTGCGGATCTCGACAATGTTGAGGCTGACCTCGCTCTTGGTGAGCTTCGCGATGTCGCCGCGTAGCTTCTCGATGTCCGCGCCCTTCTTGCCGATCACCACGCCCGGTCGCGCGGTATGGAGGGTGATCCGTGTTCTTCTGGCGGCGCGTTCGATGACCACCCGGGACACCCCGGCCTGGCTCAGCCGCTGCTGCAAAAATCTGCGCAAGCCGAGGTCGTCGAGCAACAGGTTGCCGTACTCCTTGCGCGCGAACCAGCGGGAGTCCCAAGTGCGATTGATACCGAGCCGGAGCCCGATCGGATTGACCTTCTGACCCATTACGCACTCTCCTCTGCCCGCTCGCGGACGATGACCGTCAGGTGTGCGAAAAACTTCTCGACCCGCGCCGAGCGACCGCGGCCGCGGGTGTGAAACCGCTTCAAGACAAAGGCGCGGCCGACCGTGGCCTCTTTGACATAGAGACGGTCCACATCGAGTTGGTGGTTGTTTTCGGCATTGGCAATCGCAGCCTGCAGCACCTTCTTGACCTCATGGGCGATTCGGCGGTGCGAAAAGGTGAGTTCAGCCAGCGCTGAGGAGGCGTTTTTGCCGCGAATTGTTTGGGCGACGAGATTGAGCTTACGCGGGCTGCTACGCAACCCATGGAGACAGGCCTCAGCCTCGGTCTCCTCAAGGCGGCGCGGCCCGGCGGGTTTGCCCATCTCAGCCTCTCCTTGCCCGCTTGTCCCCGGCATGGCCGTAGAAGGTTCGGGTCGGCGCAAACTCGCCGAGTTTGTGCCCGATCATGTTCTCGGTAACCAACACCGGAATAAACTTGTGGCCGTTATAGACGCCGAAGGTTAATCCGACGAACTGCGGAAAGATCGTCGACCGGCGCGACCAGGTCCTGATGACTTGATTGCGTCCGGAGCCGCGCGCTTCCTCTGCTTTCTTCAGAAGGTAACCGTCGACAAATGGCCCCTTCCAAACCGAGCGTGCCACGCTCTCTCCCCGTCTTAGCGCTGGTGGCGGCGCCGGACGATCAGCCGGTCGGTCGCCTTCCTGTGCCGCGTCTTCTTGCCCTTAGTCGGCTTGCCCCACGGGGTGACCGGATGTCGGCCGCCGGAGGTGCGACCTTCTCCGCCGCCGTGCGGATGGTCGATCGGGTTCATCGCCACACCTCGTACCGATGGCCGATGACCCAACCATCGATTGCGTCCAGCCTTGCCGATGACGATGTTCTGCTGATCGGGATTTGAGACGGCGCCAATCGTCGCCCGGCATTCGGCGCGCACCATCCGCAGCTCCCCGGACGACAGACGCAGTAGCGCGTAACCCTGGTCTCGGCCGACGAGTTGGGCGTAAGTCCCCGCTGCGCGGGCGATTTGGCCACCCTTGCCCGGTTTCATCTCGACATTGTGAATGATTGTGCCGAGGGGCATGCTGCGCATCGGCATCGTGTTCCCAGGCTTGACATCCACCCTCTCGCCGGACAGGACCGTGTCGCCCGGCCTCAGCCGCTGTGGTGCCAGGATATAGGCGACTTCATCATCCTGGTAACGGATCAGCGCGATAAACGCAGTTCGGTTCGGATCGTATTCCAGGCGCTCGACAGTCGCCGGCATATCAACCTTGCCGCGCTTGAAGTCGATGACCCGGTAACGCCTTTTGTTGCCGCCGCCCCGCCAGCGCATCGTGATCCGGCCGGTATTATTGCGGCCACCCTTGCCCCGCAGTCCTTCGGTCAAAGCCCTGACCGGCTTTCCCTTCCACAAGGCGCTGCGGTCGACAGTAACCAGCTGCCGCTGTGAGGGCGTCGTCGGATTGAAGGTTTTCAATGCCATGGCATCAGATCCCCGCCGTCACGTCGATCCGCTGGCCCTCGCCGATCGTGACGATCGCCTTTTTGTAGTCCGAACGCCGACCGATGCGACCGCGAAAACGCTTAAGCTTGCCCTGCACCCGGATCGTATTGACTGCTTTCACCTTGACGCTGAACAACTCCTCGATAGCCGCCTTGACCTCGCGCTTGGTCGCGGCAAGCGGCACACGAAATATCACTTGGTTATGCTCGGAGACGTTCGTCGCCTTTTCGGTGATTACCGGAGCGCGGACGATGTCGTACATCTGTTGGCGCGTCAGCTTCGCCGGGGCGCGCGGAATGACGCGAAAGCGGCTCATTTGAGGCGCACTTCGAGATGCTGCACCGCTTCGCGGGTGAGGACCAGCATGTCTCGGCGGAGTATGTCGTACACATTGGCACCCTGCTGCGGCAGCACATCGACCCGTGGTAGATTACGGGCAGCACGCAAGAGGCCCTCGTCTACCACCAATCCATCGATGATTAGGACAGAATCCCAACCGACCGCCGCAAGCCGTGCCTTGAGCGCCTTGGTCTTGGCTTCAGCGAAACGAGCGTCGTCGATCACCGCCAGCTTGCCCTCACTCTGCTTCGTCGAAAGAGCGGTCTTGAGGCCGAGTCGGCGTACCTTTTTCTGCAGATCGAAGGCATGGCTGCGCACCACCGGCCCAAAGATTCTGGCGCCACCGCGAAACTGCGGCGAACGTGTACTGCCTTGGCGGGCGCGACCGGTCCCCTTCTGCTTGTAAGGCTTCTTGGTCGTTCCACTAATCTCGCTAATCCCCTTGGTCTTGTGGGTGCCGGCACGCCGTTTTGCCAGCTGCCAATTGACGACGCGGGCGAGGATGTCACGCCGAACGGGAAGCCCGAACACCTCGTCGGCGAGTTCGATGTCGCCCACCTCCTCGTTGGCGAAATTGCGGACTGTCAGCTTCATTGGACCGCTTCCCCCTCCGGGCTCTCCCTCTCTCCATCCGCCGTTGGCGGCGAGCCGCGCAAGGCGGCCGGAAATGGTAGGCCATCCGGCATCTTGCGCTTGGCGGCATCCCTGACGAGCACGTAACCTCCAGGGCTGCCCGGCACCGAACCCTTGATCATCAAGACCCCGCGCTCGGCATCCGCCGATATCACCTCGAGGCTTTGCGTCGTGACGCGGGCGGCACCGAGATGTCCCGCCATCTTCTTATTCTTGAAGGTCTTGCCCGGATCCTGGCGCTGACCGGTCGAACCGTGGCTGCGATGCGAGACCGATACGCCATGGCTGGCGCGCAGGCCTCTGAAATTATGCCGCTTCATGGCGCCGGCAAAGCCCTTGCCGATCGAGACGCCGACAACATCGACATGCTGACCTTGTAGAAAATGGGCGGCCGTGATCTCCGAACCGACCGTCAACAAAGCATCCTCGGAAACGCGAAACTCCGCGAGACGCGCCTTCGGCTCGACCTTCGCCGCGGCGAAATGGCCACGTTGCGGTTTGGTCACATTTTTCGTCTTTGCCGTGCCGACGCCGAGCTGCAAGGCGGTGTATCCGTCTTTCTCGCGGGTGCGAACGGCGACGACCTGGCAGCTGTCGATCCTGAGTACAGTCACCGGGACATGATTCCCTTGTGCCGCGAAGACACGAGTCATGCCGAGTTTTCGTGCGAGCAGACCGGTGCGCATCCGCTCGTGCCTCAGAGCTTTATCTCGACGTCCACGCCGGCGGCGAGGTCGAGCTTCATAAGGGCGTCCACGGTCTGCGGCGTCGGATCGACGATGTCGAGCACGCGTTTGTGCGTGCGGATCTCAAACTGCTCGCGCGATTTCTTGTCGACATGCGGCGAGCGCAGCACCGTGAATTTCTCAATCTTGGTTGGTAGCGGGATCGGGCCGCGCACCCGCGCACCGGTCCGCTTGGCGGTATTGACGATTTCGCCGGTCGACTGATCGAGCACCCGGTGATCGTAGGCGCGCAGGCGGATGCGAATATTCTGGTTATCAATGGCCATGAACGTCTTCCGGTTTTCCGAGCCGGCGCTGTGCCGCTCCGTTATTTGATGATTTTGGCGACGACGCCGGCGCCGACGGTGCGACCGCCCTCGCGGATGGCAAAGCGCAGCCCCTCGTCCATGGCGATCGGTGCAATCAGCTCGATCTCCATCGAGATGTTGTCGCCCGGCATCACCATCTCGGTGCCCTCCGGCAGACGCACCGTGCCGGTCACATCGGTCGTGCGAAAGTAGAATTGCGGCCGGTAGTTGGCAAAAAACGGGGTGTGCCGCCCGCCCTCCTCCTTGGTCAGAATGTAGGCCTCGCACTGAAAGTGGGTGTGCGGGGTGATCGACCCCGGTGCCGCCAACACCTGGCCGCGCTCAACCTCCTCGCGCTTGGTGCCGCGCAGCAAGGCCCCGATGTTGTCGCCCGCCTCGCCCTGGTCCAACAACTTGCGGAACATCTCCACACCCGTCACCACCGTCTTGGCCGTCGGCCGCAAGCCGACAATCTCGACCTCGTCGCCGACCTTGATCACTCCGCGCTCGACACGGCCCGTCACCACCGTGCCCCGCCCCGAGATCGTGAACACATCCTCGATCGGCATCAAAAACGGCCGGTCCTTGGCCCGCTCCGGCTGCGGAATGTAGTCGTCCACCGCCGCCATCAGCTCCAGGATCGTCGCCTGACCCTGCTCGGGATCGCGCCCCTCCAGCGCCGCCAAGGCCGAGCCCCGCACGATCGGGATGTCGTCCCCCGGAAACTGGTAGGAAGACAGCAGCTCGCGCATCTCCAATTCCACCAGGTCCAGCAATTCCGGGTCGTCGACCATGTCGACCTTGTTCATATACACCACCAAGGACGGCACCCCCACCTGACGCGCCAGCAGAATGTGCTCGCGCGTCTGCGGCATCGGACCGTCTGCCGCCGACACCACCAGGATCGCGCCGTCCATCTGCGCCGCCCCGGTGATCATGTTCTTGATGTAGTCGGCATGCCCCGGGCAGTCGACATGCGCATAATGCCGGTTCGCCGTCTCGTACTCGACGTGCGCCGTCGCAATCGTGATCCCCCGCGCCCGCTCCTCCGGAGCCTTGTCGATCTGGTCAAACGGCACAAACGTCGCGCCCCCCGACTCCGCCAAAACCTTGGTGATCGCCGCCGTCAGCGTCGTCTTGCCATGGTCGATGTGACCAATCGTCCCGATGTTGCAGTGCGGCTTCGTCCGCTGAAACCTCGCCTTCGACATCGTCCCTCTCCACTCAAATCAGCGTCGGCAGGTTATCAGGCCATCTTGGCACGGACTTCGTCCGCAACCGCCTGAGGCACCTGCTCATAGTGATCGAAATGCATGGTGTACTGGGCTCGGCCCTGGCTCATCGAGCGCAGAGTATTGACATAGCCGAACATATTCGCCAGCGGCACCATCGCGTCGACGACCCGCGCATTCCCACGGCTATCCATGCCCGTAACCTGACCGCGACGGCTGTTCAAGTCGCCGATCACGTCGCCCATATATTCCTCCGGCGTCACCACCTCGACCCGCATGATCGGTTCGAGGAGTTTTGGGCCGGCTTTCATGACGCCGTCCTTGAAGGCGGCGCGGGCCGCGATCTCAAACGCGAGCACGCTCGAATCGACGTCATGATAGGCGCCGTCGAACAGCACGACCTCCAAATCGATGACCGGGAATCCGGCGAGCACGCCAGTTTCGGTAGACGCCTTTAGCCCCTTCTCGACCCCGGGCACATATTCCTTGGGCACCGTGCCGCCAACCACCTCGTTGACAAAGACGAAACCGGAACCCGGCGGCAGAGGCTGGAAGCGGAGCTTGACGCGAGCGAACTGGCCAGCCCCGCCGGTCTGTTTCTTGTGCGTGTAATCGATTTCGGCTGTGCGGGTGATCGTCTCGCGGTAGGCAACCTGCGGCGCGCCGACATTGGCGTCGACCTTGAACTCGCGTTTCATCCGGTCGACGATGATCTCGAGGTGGAGTTCGCCCATTCCTTTGATCACGGTTTGGCCGCTCTCGTGGTCGACCGTGACCCGAAAGGACGGGTCTTCGGTAGCGAGCCGCGCGAGTGCCTGGCTCATTTTCTCCTGGTCGCCTTTGGTCTTGGGCTCGACTGCGACCTCGATTACTGGGTCCGGGAAATCCATCCGCTCGAGCACAACCGGGTGAGACGGGTCGGACAACGTGTCTCCAGTTGTCGTGCTCTTGAGCCCGGCCAACGCGACAATGTCGCCCGCCAGCGCCTCCTTGATGTCCTCGCGGTGATTAGCGTGCATCTGCAGCATTCGGCCGATCCGTTCGCGATCGCCTTTGACGGTGTTCAGCACCTGGCTGCCGCTTGTTACCACGCCGGAATAAATACGCACGAACGTCAGCGAGCCGACAAAGGGATCGCTCATTATCTTAAAGGCGAGCCCGGCGAACGGCTCGTCGTCCGAACATCGGCGCATGACGGTCTCGTTCGAGCCCATCTTGATGCCCCTGATCGCTGCAACATCAGTTGGCGCCGGCAGATAGTCGATGACGGCGTCGAGAAGTGGCTGCACCCCCTTGTTTTTGAACGCGGAACCGCACAGAACCGGGACGAAAGCACCGCCAATGGTGCCTTTGCGGATGCACTGCTTGAGCACTTCCTCGCTCGGCTCCTCACCGCCGAGATACGCCTCCAGCGCTGTGTCGTCCTGCTCGACCGCAGCTTCCACGAGTTTCGCGCGAAGCACTTTAGCCTCGGTCTCCATCTCGGGCGGGACGTCGACGACGTCGAACTGGGCGCCCAAGGTTTCATCGCGCCATTTGATCGCATGAGATGCTACGAGATCGACCACACCGACAAAGTCGCTTTCCACTCCGATCGGCAACTGCAGCACCAGCGGCCGGGCCCCAAGGCGATCAGCGATCATCTCAATACAGCGCCCGTAATCTGCCCCGACGCGATCCATCTTGTTGACAAAGCAGATCCGCGGCACCCCGTACTTGTCGGCTTGGCGCCAGACAGTCTCCGATTGCGGCTCGACGCCGGCAACCGAATCGAACACTGCAACCGCGCCGTCAAGGACTCGCAAGCTGCGCTCGACCTCGATCGTGAAGTCTACGTGGCCGGGTGTATCGATGATGTTGATTCGGTGGTCCTGCCAAAAGCAGGTCGTCGCCGCGGAGGTGATAGTTATCCCCCGTTCCTGCTCTTGCGCCATCCAATCCATGGTGGCGGTGCCCTCGTGCACCTCGCCGATCTTGTAGGAGCGCCCGGTATAATAGAGGATCCGCTCGGTCGTCGTCGTCTTGCCAGCGTCGATGTGCGCCATAATGCCAATATTTCGGTAGCGCTCGAGGGGTGTGATGCGTGTCATGAAGAAGGCTCCGAGAGGGCGCCCGCAGGCTGCGCACAGACATGGAATCCTGAACCGATGGTCTTTGGCCGCGGCCTACCAGCGATAATGCGAGAAGGCCTTGTTAGCATCGGCCATACGGTGGGTATCCTCCCGCCGCTTGACTGCTACACCGCGATTATTGGAAGCATCGAGAAGCTCACCCGAAAGCCGTTCCTCCATGGTGTTCTCCGAACGGCCGCGCGAGCTCGAGATCAGCCATCGGATCGCCAACGCCTGGCTGCGGTCGGAGCGAACTTCAACGGGAACCTGATAGGTGGCGCCGCCGACCCGACGAGACCGTACCTCGACGGCCGGGCGCACGTTGCCGAGCGCGTCGTGGAAGACGCGTAATGGATCCTGGCCGCCGCGCTTGGCGATGCGATCTAAAGCGCCATAGACAATGCGCTCGGCCACCGACTTCTTGCCCTCATACATCAGGCAATTCATGAACTTGGTAAGGACGGCATCGCCGAACTTAGGATCCGGCAAAACCTCGCGTTTGACCGCAGCTCGACGACGTGACACGGCGTTACCTATTTCGGACGCTTGGCGCCATATTTCGACCGGCGCTGGCGACGGTCCTTGACACCCTGGGTATCCAAGGTGCCGCGGATGATGTGATAACGCACGCCCGGAAGATCTTTGACTCGGCCACCGCGGATCAACACCACAGAGTGCTCCTGCAGGTTGTGACCCTCGCCCGGAATGTAGCTTGTTACCTCGTAGCCGTTCGTAAGGCGAACGCGTGCCACCTTTCGCAGCGCTGAATTCGGCTTCTTTGGCGTGGTCGTGTAGACGCGTGTACACACGCCCCGCTTCTGCGGACACGCTTCCATCGCCGGCACTTTATTGCGCGCCACCTGCCATTTCCGCGGCTTGCGGATTAGCTGGTTTATCGTCGGCATCCTCACAGACCTCTTCAAGCAGACGAGCCGCCCGGCGCCATTCTTGCGCTGGAGCGGCGAAGCATGTACCCGGTTCTGAACGCGCTCCCTCGCAGGAACGCCGAGCCACCCACTTAAGCAGGCTGCGTCTAGGTGGCTTCCTACGGCCAGCCCAAGGAGCGCTAATATTGTTGAATAGTCGCGGAGGGTCAAGCCCCTTCATGGTACGGAAACATCTGCCGGCCCCCCAGCGGCGTGCGCGCTCTTCTACCCCATTATGGGTCGATCGCTGGTTGCTCAACGCGTCGGTGTGCGCAGGAGAAGGGAAGATGAGTTTGGATGCCGCTGTTGACCCCCCGTTACCCTTATCTGGGCTACCGGCTCCTCAGCCTATGCCGATTGCCAAAGCACCGTCTTTGAGCGATCGAGAGCCTAACCGGCCTTCGGTGGCACGTGCGGCGTCTCGACGAGCGACGTGGGCAAATATGTCAGCATTGATTACTTTAACGGCAACGACACGGTGACCGTGCAGCTCGGCTCAAGTGACTGGCAGGTCAATAATGGCGAAAAGATCCGCGTAACGATGCAGATCGATAGCGAGTCGCCGTGGCGCGCCACCGGCTCAGGGATGCATTTTTATGACGGCGATGCGGGGCTCTGGTTCGAGATCAACCGCTTCGTGGATGAATTCCGTGCCGGCTACCAGCTCATCGTGCGCTTCCCCGACAGCGATGTGCCGGATTGGCACGCGAACCTTTCCGGCACAAAGTCGGGTCAGCGACAGTTTTGTGCGCTGCATCCGCGCGACCAGCTGACCGGCCGACGCAGCGCACACCGGGATGCCGCCGCTCGCTCCCCTCTCGGACGCTTCACGGCGGCGGGGCGATTTGCCCGCCCCGGCGACGACTTGGATCCACTCAGGCAGTGCGCTTGTCGGCTTCGACGACAAGCTCGCCCGACTCTTCCGTGTTTGCTGCAATTACGGCAAGCTCGCGGTCACGCTCGGCGGCGATCTCGCGCAGTCGGGCGATAACGCTACCGGTTCCAGCTGGAATCAGGCGGCCGACGATAACATTTTCCTTAAGCCCGTTCAGGGTGTCGATCCGGCCGGAGACAGCGGCCTCGGTCAGCACCCGGGTCGTCTCTTGGAAGGAGGCTGCTGAGATGAACGAATTCGTCTGCAGGCTCGCCTTGGTGATGCCCTGCAACACCGGATGAGCGTCTGCGACGCGCAGGCCTTCCCTCTCCGCCTTGGCATTCTCAATCTCGAATTCAATACGGTCGACCTGCTCGCCGGCGAGGAAAGTCGTCTCACCCGGATCCTCGATTTCGACCTTTTGCAGCATTTGCCGGACGATCACCTCGATGTGCTTGTCGTTGATGCGCACACCCTGCAGGCGATAGACCTCCTGGATCTCGTTGATCAGATAGCTCGCCAGCTCTTCCACCCCCAAGATACGCAGGATGTCATGCGGGACCCGGTTGCCGTCCATCAGCAGGTCGCCTTTTTGGACGTAATCGCCTTCCTGGACGCTGATGTGCTTGCCCTTAGGGATCAAATATTCGACCGGCTCCTTGTGCTCCTCGGTCGAAGAGACGACGATGCGCCGCTTGGCCTTGTAGTCCTTGCCAAACTCGACGCGGCCCTCGCTTTCGCTGATGATAGCGAAGTCCTTCGGCTTGCGAGCTTCGAACAGCTCCGCGACGCGCGGCAGGCCGCCGGTGATGTCCCGGGTCTTGGAGGATTCACGTGGAATCCGCGCTAGGACGTCGCCGGCTTTGACGTGCGCTCCGTTGTCGACCGAGAGGATCGCGTCCACCGACATGAAGTATCGCGCTTCGAGCCCGTTTGCGAGCGTCAGCACCTCGCCGGCTTCATCGCGCAAGGTGATCCGCGGACGCAGATCGCTTCCTCGCGGCTGCTGCTTCCAGTCGACCACCACCTTCGAGGAGATCCCTGTCGCTTCGTCGACTGTCTCGCGGACCGAAAGCCCCTCGATCAGGTCGACGTAATGGGCGATGCCGTCCTTCTCGGTGATGATTGGAATCGTGTACGGATCCCACTCGACCAGCCGATCGCCCCGCTTGACATGGGCACCTTCATCGGCGACCAGCCTCGCGCCGTAAGGGACACGATGGCGCGCTTTTTCCCGCCCGGCCTCGTCCAGAAGCACGATTTCACAGTTCCGCCCCATCACCACCGGCACTCCGACGGAATTCATGACAACGTTGCGGTTTTTTACCTCGATCACCGCATCGGAGGCGGCCTCGACAGAGGATTGTTCCGCACCGCGCTGTGCGGCACCGCCGATGTGGAACGTACGCATCGTCAGCTGTGTGCCCGGCTCGCCGATCGACTGGGCCGCGATGACACCGACAGCCTCGCCCATATTGACGACCGTCCCGCGTGCGAGGTCGCGGCCATAGCATTTGCCGCAGACGCCGATGCGGCTTTCGCAGGTCAACACCGAACGGATCGAAATCGAGTCGATCGCGGCTCGCTCGATCTGCTCGACAGCGTCCTCGTCGATCAACGCGCCGGCTGGCAGGACAACCTCGCCTTTCAGCGGATCGAGTATGTCGACAGCCGCCGTACGGCCGATAATTCGGTCGGCGAGCGGAGCGATGACCTCGCCGCCGTCGACGACGGCGCGCGTCATCAGCCCGCGGGTGGTGCCGCAATCCTCCTCGGTAATAATCGCATCCTGCGCAACGTCGACCAAGCGCCGGGTCAAGTATCCCGAATTCGCGGTCTTGAGCGCCGTATCGGCCAGACCTTTGCGCGCACCATGGGTCGAATTGAAGTATTCGAGCACGGTAAGCCCTTCCTTGAAGTTCGAGATGATCGGCGTTTCGATGATCTCGCCCGATGGCTTGGCCATCAGTCCGCGCATGCCGGCAAGCTGCTTGATCTGGGCGGCCGACCCTCGCGCACCGGAATCGGACATCATCCAGACGGAGTTGACGGGTTCGCCGGGTGCCGCCGAGCGGATCATCTTGAGCATCTCTTCGGCGACTTTGTCGGTGCAGCGCGACCAGACATCGACCACCTTGTTATACTTCTCGCCCTGGGTGATCAGACCGTCCTGATACTGTTGCTCGTACTGCTTCACTTGGTCGTGCGCTTCGGCGACAAGTCGGCGCTTGGCCTCGGGTATGATCAGATCGTCCTTGCCGAATGAGATTCCGGCCTTGCACGCCTGCGTGAAGCCCAAGGTCATCAGATGGTCGCAGAAGATCACAGTCTCCTTCTGCCCGCAGTGGCGATAGACTTGGTCGATCAGGTTGCTGATCTCCTTCTTGGTCATCGCTGTGCTGTCGGCGGTGTTCTCAGCGAAAGGGTTGATAAGGTCGAACCCAATCGCCGGATGGCGGGGCAGGATCTCGGATAGCAGCATGCGCCCGGGGGTTGTCTCGACCCGCTGAACGATCGGATTGCCGTCGCCGTCGACCGTGTGATAGCGCGCTTTGACGCGGGCGTGCAGCGAGACTGCCTTCGCAGCGAGCGCCTGCTCGATCTCGCCGATGTTGGTGAACGCCATACCTTCGCCCTTTTCTGCCGGGCGGTCCATTGTGATGTGATAGAGGCCGAGCACGATGTCTTGCGACGGCACGATGATCGGTTTGCCGTTGGCAGGGCTGAGAATGTTGTTGGTCGACATCATCAGCACCCGCGCTTCGAGCTGCGCCTCGAGCGATAACGGCACGTGGACGGCCATCTGGTCGCCGTCGAAATCCGCATTGAACGCGGTGCAAACCAGCGGGTGCAGCTGGATCGCCTTGCCCTCGATCAGCACCGGTTCAAAGGCCTGAATCCCAAGACGATGGAGCGTCGGCGCCCGGTTCAGCAGGATGGGATGCTCGCGGATGACTTCCTCGAGGATGTCCCAGACCTCCGGCCGCTCTTTCTCGACCATGCGCTTGGCAGCCTTGATCGTACTGGCGAGACCATAGAGTTCGAGCTTCGAGTAGATGAACGGCTTGAAGAGCTCGAGCGCCATCTTCTTCGGCAGCCCGCATTGATGTAGTTTGAGCTCGGGACCAACGACAATGACGGAGCGGCCCGAATAGTCGACCCGTTTGCCGAGCAAATTCTGACGGAACCGGCCCTGCTTGCCCTTCAGCATGTCCGACAGCGACTTCAGTGGCCGTTTGTTGGCGCCGGTGATGATGCGACCGCGCCGGCCGTTGTCGAACAGGGCATCAACGGCTTCTTGAAGCATACGCTTTTCGTTGCGCACGATGATGTCGGGTGCGCGCAGCTCGATCAGCCGCTTCAGCCGATTGTTGCGGTTGATGACCCGGCGGTAGAGATCGTTGAGGTCCGAGGTCGCGAACCTGCCGCCATCGAGCGGTACCAGCGGCCGTAGTTCCGGCGGGATCACCGGAACAACCTCGAGGATCATCCACTCCGGTCGGCTGTTCGAACTCGATGAACGCCTCCACGAGCTTTAGTCGCTTGACGAGCTTCTTGCGCCGCGCCTCGGAGCCGGTTTCGTGCAACTCGTCGCGCAGCCGCGTTTTCTCTTCGCCGAGGTCGATCGCGGCCAGCATCGTGCGCAGCGCCTCGGCGCCGATCGACGCAGTGAATTGGTCGTCGCCATAATCGTCCTGGGCCTTCATATAATCTTCTTCCGAGAGCAGCTGATGCTGCTTCAGCGAAGTGAGGCCCGGCTCGATGACGACGTAGTTCTCGAAGTAGAGAATTCGCTCGAGATCCTTCAGCGTCATATCGAGCAAAAGTCCGATCCGGCTCGGCAAAGACTTCAGGAACCAGATATGGGCGACCGGCGAGGCCAGCTCGATATGGCCCATGCGATCTCGTCGAACCTTCGAAAGCGTCACCTCGACGCCGCACTTCTCGCAGATTATGCCGCGATATTTCATCCGCTTGTACTTACCGCACAGGCACTCGTAATCCTTGATCGGCCCAAAGATCCGGGCGCAGAACAAGCCGTCGCGTTCGGGCTTGAACGTCCGGTAGTTGATCGTCTCCGGCTTTTTGATCTCGCCATAAGACCAGGAATGGATCCGCTCGGGGCTGGCGATCGAAATGCGGATCTGATCGAAACTTTGCGGCCCGCTGACCTGCCCAAAGATGTTCATCAACTCATTCATCAACGACCCCTTTCGCGGTCTGTGGTCATGCCCGCGGCAGCAGGCATCCAGGGCTGCATCCGCCGCGCTAGCAACCCTAGCCCCCACTCCCCGTGCCGGCCGGCTTCGGCCGTTCGGGGAAGCACAGGGGGACTGAAAGAAAAACCGTCACGCGCGCCTGTCTGGGACGATCCGCCGTCAGTAGCTGCGCTGTTCCAGCTCGACGTTGAGACCGAGGGAACGCAGCTCTTTGACCAACACGTTGAAGGATTCGGGGATCCCGGCCTCAAAATTGTCGTCGCCTCGGACTATCGCCTCGTAGACTTTGGTCCGGCCGGACACGTCGTCCGACTTGACCGTCAACATCTCCTGCAATGTGTAGGCCGCGCCGTAGGCTTCCAGCGCCCAAACTTCCATCTCGCCGAAACGCTGACCGCCGAACTGGGCCTTGCCGCCGAGCGGCTGCTGGGTGACTAGGCTGTAGGGCCCGATCGAACGCGCGTGGATCTTGTCGTCGACGAGGTGGTGCAGCTTCATCATATAGATGTACCCCACCGTCACCGGCCGATCGAAAGGCTCTCCCGTGCGGCCGTCGACAAGGGTCACCTGTCCCGATGAGGAAAGACCCGCTCGATCGAGCATCTCAAGGATATCCGCCTCCCTCGCGCCGTCGAAAACCGGGCTCGCGACGGGAACCCCATCAGCAAGGTTACTGGCGAGACCAGCGAGATCGCCTGCCTCCAAAGTCTCGATCTCGCCGTTCTCCGCACCCGGGTAGATCTCGCGAAGGAGACCGCGAAGCTCCCCGTCGGCGGCACCGCGCTTGACGTTAGCGAGCACTTCCCCGATTCGCCGGCCGAGCCCGGCCGCAGCCCAGCCGAGATGGGTCTCGAGAATTTGGCCCACATTCATCCGGCTCGGCACGCCGAGCGGGTTTAACACGATATCGACCGGCGTACCGTCGTCGAGGTAGGGCATGTCCTCGCTTGGCACGATGCGGGAAATCACACCCTTGTTGCCGTGGCGGCCCGCCATCTTGTCCCCCGGCTGCAGCTTGCGCTTCACCGCGACGAAGACTTTGACCATCTTCATGACGCCCGGCGGCAGTTCGTCGCCGCGCTGCAACTTCTCGACCTTGCTTTCGAAACGGGATGTGAGGCTGGCGACGGCATCCTCCATCTGCTTTCGCAAACCCTCGATATCCGCCATTTTCGCATCGTCGCGGATCGAGATCTGCTTCCATTGTGCCGGCGGATACTCAGCGAGTACCGCATCGGTGATCTCAGTCCCCGATTTCATGCCTCGAGGGCCGCCGACTGCGATCTCGCCGAGCATCAACTCTTTAAGCCTGGCCGCGAAGCTGCGTTCGAGGATGGAACGTTCATCGTCGCGGTCCTTGGCGAGCCGTTCGATCTCGGCGCGCTCGATCGCCAGTGCGCGTTCGTCCTTGTCGACCCCACGCCGCGAGAAGACGCGGACTTCGACAATCGTGCCCGAGACCCCGGGCGGCAGACGTAGCGAGGTGTCGCGGACGTCAGAAGCCTTTTCCCCAAAGATCGCCCGCAGCAGCTTCTCCTCCGGGGTCATCGGCGACTCGCCCTTGGGGGTGACCTTGCCGACGAGGATGTCACCCGGCTTGACCTCGGCACCGATATAGACGATCCCGGCCTCGTCCAGGTTCTTGAGCGACTCCTCGCCGACATTCGGAATGTCGCGGGTGATCTCTTCCTGGCCGAGCTTGGTATCGCGCGCCATCACCTCGAACTCCTCGATGTGAATCGAGGTGAACACGTCATCACGGACGATCCGTTCGGAGATCAGGATCGAATCCTCGAAGTTGTAGCCGTTCCACGGCATGAAGGCGCACAGCACATTACGCCCGAGCGCGAGTTCGCCGAGTTGGGTCGACGGACCGTCGGCGATGATATCGCCCGCCATCACCGAGTCCCCCACTTTGACGAGTGGCCGCTGGGTGATGCAGGTGTTCTGGTTCGAGCGCTGGAATTTGAGCAGATTGTAGATATCGACGCCCGAAGCGGCGGTCGAGGTTTCCTCGGTCGCACGGATGACGATGCGGGTCGCGTCGACTTGGTCGACAATGCCCGACCGACGCGCGATGATCGTAACGCCGGAGTCGCGGGCGACCGTCTCCTCCATCCCGGTGCCGACGAGTGGCGCCTCCGCTTGTATCAGAGGCACCGCCTGGCGCTGCATATTCGAACCCATCAGTGCGCGGTTTGCGTCGTCGTTCTCGAGGAACGGGATCAATGCGGCTGCCACCGAAACCAGCTGCTTTGGCGAGACGTCGATCAGATCGATGTCCTGCGGCCGCTGCATCACGAAATCTCCGCCTTTGCGGCAATTAGTCAGGTCCGCGATGATCCGGCCCTCCGCATCCGTTTCGACGTTGGCCTGGGCAATAGCAAAACGGCCCTCGTCCATCGCGGAGAGATAAGTGACTTCGTCGGTGACCCGGCCATCAACTACTTTACGGTAGGGGCTTTCGATAAAGCCGTATTGGTTGACCCGAGCGTAGGTCGCCAGACTGTTGATCAGGCCGATATTAGGACCCTCCGGCGTCTCGATCGGGCAAATCCGGCCATAATGGGTCGGATGCACGTCGCGCACCTCGAAGCCCGCGCGCTCGCGGGTCAGACCGCCCGGCCCAAGCGCCGACAGCCGGCGCTTATGGGTAATTTCAGACAGCGGGTTGGTCTGATCCATGAATTGCGACAGTTGCGATGAGCCGAAGAACTCGCGCACGGCCGCCGCGGCAGGCTTGGCGTTGATCAGATCGTGCGGCATGACCGTGTCGATCTCGACCGAGCTCATGCGTTCGCGGATCGCCCGTTCCATCCGCAGCAAGCCGACACGGTACTGGTTCTCCATCAGCTCGCCGACCGAGCGAACCCGGCGGTTGCCGAGGTGATCGATGTCGTCTATCTCACCTCGGCCATCCTTGAGCTCGACGAGCACCTTGACGATCGCCTGGATGTCGGCCTTGCGCAGAACGCGCACGCTGTCGTCGGTATCGAGGGATAGCCGCGAGTTCATCTTGACCCGGCCGACCGCCGAGAGATCGTAGCGCTCGGGGTCGAAGAACAGGCCGTTGAACAGTGCTTCCGCCGTTTCCAGAGTCGGAGGCTCACCAGGGCGCATGACGCGATAAATGTCGATCAGCGCGTCTTCCCGCGTGGCGTTCTTGTCAAGGGCGAGCGTATTGCGAATATAGGGGCCGACGCTCACGTGATCGATGTCGAGGACGGTGATCTCGGTGATTCCGATCTCGGTCACTTGGGCGAGCGCAGCGGCTGTGATCTCGTCGCCGGCCTCGAAATGCACTTCGCCGGTGTCCTCGTTGATCAGATCCGAGGCGAAATAGCGGCCGATCAACTGCTCGTCGCCGACCAAAATATCGGTCAGCCCCTCCTCGCGCAGGCGCCGCGCGATCCGCGGCGTTACTCTCTCTCCCTCCGCGAGGACCGCTTCACCGGTGCGGGCGTCCCGCAGCTCGCTCGTCAGCTTGCCCTTTAGCCGATCTGGATCGAACGGCGTCATCCACCCCTGCGGCCCGCGCCGGAAAATCACCACACCATAAAAGAAAGAAAGGATCTCCTCCTTGGACATCCCGCTCGCCTCACCGGGCTGCAGCGCGCCGTTCTCGGCCTCACGGCGAGCCCGCAACGCCTCCGTCGCTGCATCATCCAGAGCGAGCAGCAAGGTCGTTGCCGGAAGCTTGCGGCGTCGGTCGATGCGCACGTAGACGTGGTCCTTGGCGTCGAACTCGAAATCGAGCCAGGACCCGCGATAGGGAATGACCCGGGCAGCGAACAAGTATTTGCCGGAAGAGTGCGTCTTGCCCTTGTCATGGTCGAAGAAGACGCCCGGGCTGCGATGCATCTGCGAGACGATGACACGTTCGGTGCCGTTGATGATGAACGTGCCGTTCTTCGTCATCAGCGGCATGTCGCCCATATAGACGTCTTGCTCCTTGATGTCGCGGATTGAGCGCGACCCGGTATCCTCGTCGACATCCCAGACGACAAGGCGGAGTGTGACCTTCAGCGGCGCGGCGAAGGTGATGCCGCGCTGCTGGCACTCGTCGACGTCGTACTTCGGCGTCTCCAGTTCGTAACGGACGAATTCGAGCTGAGCGCGCTCGGAGAAATCGCGGATCGGAAAGACCGATTTGAAGACTTCCTGTAGTCCGACATTCGCCCGTTGCTCGGGGGCAACCGCCATTTGCAGAAAATGATCATACGAGCTTTTCTGGACCTCGATCAGGTTCGGCATCGGCGCGACTTCGGGAACGCGCCCAAAGCTTTTGCGGATCCGCTTGGTTTCCGAAAACGATCTAGCCATAAACACTCCTTGCTGCGGGCCCACTGCTCCGACCCGATCTCGATGACCGACCGGCGGGCCGCCGACCATTTTCGGCAGCCGCCCTGCCCACTTGGCATTTCACCGCAACTTCTGCGCCAACCCGCATACATTACCCGGACGCCAAAACCCGGCGTGCGCGATGGCTCGCGCCCCGGGTTCGGCCGTTCTGGGCATAACGGTCGACGGCGATCGACCGTCCCGATGTGACAAAGATCGTGACAGGCCTACTTTATTTCGACAGTCGCACCGGCATCTTCAAGCTGTTTTTTGATCTTTGCCGCCTCTTCCTTGTTGACACCTTCCTTGACCGGCTTGGGCGCGGCCTCGACGAGATCCTTGGCCTCCTTGAGACCGAGGCTGGTGATCGCGCGCACTTCCTTGATTACGTTGATCTTCTTCTCGCCAATCGCAGCGAGGATGACGTCGAATTCGGTTTGTTCAGCGGCCGCTTCCGCTGCCGGAACCGCCGCCCCGCCGGCGAGCGCCGCTACCGCGACCGGCGCTGCTGCCGAGACGCCCCACTTTTCCTCCAACATCTTGGACAGCTCAGCCGCCTCGATCACGGTCAAAGACGACAAGTCGTCCACCAGCCTTGCCAAATCCGGCATCTTTCTACTCCTGACTTCTGAAATTATGGTGTGTCACTGAGCGGGATCGGCCGGCTCTGACGAACGTTCCGCATAGGCGGCGAGAACACGGGCCAGTTGTGCCGCAGGGGCCTGCAGAACGGTGGCCAGCCGCGCCGCCGGAGCTTGGAGCAGGCCGACCAGCTTTCCGCGCAGCGCGTCGAGCGAGGGCAGGCTCGCCAGCTCCTTGATCCCGGCCGCATCGAGCGGCCGGCCTGAGAGCCCGCCCCCGATGATCGTCAGCTTGCCGTTGCGGCCGGCAAACTCGACGACGACCTTGGCCGCCGCCAGCGGGTCGCGCGAAAAAGCAATCGCCGTTGGGCCAGTGAAGAGCGGCGCCAAAGGCTCGAACGGGGTGCCGGCAAGGGCGCGCCGCGCCAGCCGGTTCTTGGTCACTCGAAATCTCGCTCCGGCACCGCGCACCTGCCGGCGCAGCTGGGTGGCTTCGGCGACATTGAGCCCTGTCTGGTGGGTTACGACCATGCAGACGGTATCGGCGAGATCCCGCTGCAAGGCCTCGACCAGCTGTTGTTTTTGCGTTCGGTCCAATCTTGTCTCCGAACCCCGGTCCACGCCGCCGTGGCTGCTTACAGACCTATTGCAGATCGACTTGCGGCGAGCCTCGCATCAGGTCCTCGCCTCCTCGGCAAGGCCCGACAACTCGACCTTGACCCCGGGGCCCATCGACGAGCTGAGGCTCACCTTCTTGATGTAGGTGCCCTTAGCCCCGCTCGGTTTGCCCCGGGTGATCGCGCCGACAAAGGCGCGCACATTATCCGCCAACGCCGCATCAGTAAAGCTTGCTTTGCCGACGCCGGCATGGACGATACCCGCCTTCTCGGCGCGGAACTCGACCTGTCCGCCCTTGGCGGCGCGGACGGCCTCGGCGACGTTCTGCGTGACCGTGCCGAGTCGCGGATTGGGCATCAAGCCGCGCGGCCCGAGGATCTTCCCCAATCGTCCCACAAGCGCCATCAGATCCGGAGTAGCGATCGCACGGTCGAAATCGATCTGCCCGGCCTGAACCTTTTCGGCGAGATCCTCGGCGCCGATCACATCGGCACCAGCGGTTTCGGCTTCCTTTGCCCGGTCGCCGCGCGCGAACACCGCGACCCGAACGGTCTTGCCGGTGCCGTGCGGCAGCATCACCGCGCCGCGCAGGTTCTGATCGGGCTTGCGCGGATCGAGATTGAGGTTCATCGCAATCTCGACCGTCTCATCAAATTTTGCCGACGCGCGACCCTTGATCATCCCGATCGCTTCATCGAGCGGGTGAGCAACTGTCGGATCAACGCCGTCATAAGCCTTTTTGAGCCGTTTTCCCGTCTTCGCCATCTCATTCACTCCACAATCTCGAGCCCCATCGACCGTGCCGAACCAATTAGCATGCGGCATGCGCCGTCGACATCCTTGGCATTCAGGTCCTGCATCTTCTGCTCGGCAATTTCGCGGATCTGCGCCATCGTCACCCGGCCTATCGTGCTGCCCTTGCCGGTTGTCTGGGAGCCCTTCTCGATACCGGCCGCCTTTTTTAGAAAATAGGAACTCGGCGGACTCTTCGTGACAAAGGTGAAAGAACGATCGCCGTAAGCCGTGATTACCACAGGCACCGGCATACCGGGCTCGAGATTCTGGGTCGTAGCGTTGAACACCTTACAAAATTCCATGATGTTGAGCCCACGTTGTCCAAGGGCCGGGCCAATCGGCGGTGATGGGTTCGCCTTTCCGGCAGGGACGTGCAACTTGATGATGCCAACGATTTTTTTTGCCATGACTGGTCTTGGGTTAGGGGTTTAAACCTTTTCGACTTGCGAATATTCCAATTCGACCGGGGTCGCACGCCCGAAAATTGACACGCCGACTTTGATCCGCGCCTTCTCTTCGTCGACCTCCTCGACGAGGCCATTGAACGACGTGAACGGTCCGTCGCAGACGCGAACCTGTTCGCCGACCTCGAAGGTCACTGAAGGCTTTGGCCGCTCGATGCCTTCCTGGACTTGTCGCATGATCCGCATCGCCTCGGTATCGCTGATCGGGGCGGGTCGACCGCGGCTGCCGAGAAATCCAGTGACTTTGGCGGTGTTCTTGACGAGGTGCCAAGTCTCGTCGCTCATATCCATCTTGATCAGCACATAGCCAGGAAAGAATTTGCGCTCCGCGCTGACTTTGGCCCCGCGCTTGATCTCGACGACCTCTTCGGTCGGAACCAGGATTTCTTCGAACATATCGGACAGGCCCTTCTGCTCGGCCTGCTCGCGGATCGACGCCGCGACCTTCTTCTCGAAACCCGAATAAACGTGAATTACGTACCAACGGTTCGCCATTGTCAAACGCCCGAAATCTAATGTCCTACCCCGAAAACAAACCGCACGCTGGCGGAAAGCGCCTGATCGACCAGAAAAAAGAAGGCGGCCGCGACGAATACCATGGCAAAGACCATCGCCGTCGTGACCATGGTTTCTTTGCGGCTCGGCCAAGTGACCCGCGCGACCTCCTGGCGGACCTGCTGGACGAACTCGGTGACGCTCGTCTTTGCCATGCCTGCTGACCTCAAAGGCAAGGGTTACCCTCTTTCATATGGCGCCTCGTCAGGCCGGTTCCCAGCAGGAAGCGCGGAAACGGCCTCAAGCGTTGGCAGGAGTGGAGGGGCTCGAACCCCCAACCCCCGGTTTTGGAGACCGGTGCTCTACCAGTTGAGCTACACTCCTGTATCGATCAACTGCAACGGTGCCGCTCCGCTATTTGATGATTTTGGCGACGACGCCGGCGCCGACGGTGCGACCGCCCTCGCGGATGGCAAAGCGCAGCCCCTCGTCCATGGCGATCGGTGCGATCAGCTCGATCTCCATCGAGATGTTGTCGCCCGGCATCACCATCTCGGTGCCCTCCGGCAGACGCACCGTGCCGGTCACATCGGTCGTGCGAAAGTAGAATTGCGGCCGGTAGTTGGCAAAAAACGGGGTGTGCCGCCCGCCCTCCTCCTTGGTCAGAATGTAGGCCTCGCACTGAAAGTGGGTGTGCGGGGTGATCGACCCCGGTGCCGCCAGCACCTGGCCGCGCTCCACCTCCTCGCGCTTGGTGCCGCGCAGCAAGGCCCCGATGTTGTCGCCCGCCTCACCCTGGTCCAACAACTTGCGGAACATCTCCACACCCGTCACCACCGTCTTGGCCGTCGGCCGCAAGCCGACGATCTCGACCTCGTCGCCGACCTTGATCACCCCGCGCTCGACACGACCCGTCACCACCGTGCCCCGCCCCGAGATCGTGAACACATCCTCGATCGGCATCAAAAACGGCCGGTCCTTGGCCCGCTCCGGTTGCGGGATGTAGTCATCCACCGCCGCCATCAGCGCCAGCACCGTCTCGCGCCCCTGCCCGGGCTCGCGCCCCTCCAAGGCCGCCAAGGCCGAGCCCCGCACGATCGGGATGTCGTCCCCCGGAAACTGGTAGCTCGACAGCAGCTCGCGCATCTCCAGCTCGACCAGATCGAGCAGTTCCGGATCGTCGACCATGTCGACCTTGTTCATGTATACCACCAAGGACGGCACCCCCACCTGACGCGCCAGCAGAATGTGCTCGCGCGTCTGCGGCATCGGCCCGTCCGCCGCCGACACCACCAGGATCGCCCCATCCATCTGCGCCGCCCCGGTGATCATGTTCTTGATGTAGTCGGCATGCCCCGGGCAGTCGACATGCGCATAATGCCGGTTCGCCGTCTCGTACTCGACATGCGCCGTCGCAATCGTGATCCCCCGCGCCCGCTCCTCCGGAGCCTTGTCAATCTGGTCGAACGGAACAAACGTCGCGCCCCCCAACTCCGCCAACACCTTGGTGATCGCCGCCGTCAGCGTCGTCTTGCCATGGTCGATGTGACCAATCGTCCCGATGTTGCAGTGCGGCTTCGTCCGCTGAAACCTCGCCTTCGACATGCTCTTCGTCTCTTAATCAAAACAACAACACCCGCACCGCGCTGGAGCGGGTGATGGGAATCGAACCCACATAGCCAGCTTGGAAGGCTGGAGCTCTGCCATTGAGCTACACCCGCACTCCACCCTCGCTCCGCGCGCCCCGCAGCTGCGCTGCCCAATCGCCGACTTCGATCCCCGCCAACGAGCGCTGGTGGAGGGGGTAGGATTCGAACCTACGAAGACGTACGTCGGCAGATTTACAGTCTGCTGCCTTTAACCACTCGGCAACCCCTCCGCGATTGCATACCGCCCGGCGCAGCGGGAAGCGGGTCATAGGGTTTCGGCTCGCTTTTGTCAATCTGGGCTTTGCAAATCCGGGTTTTGCGAATCCGCGCCTTATCGGCCCACCTGGTCTGGCGCATGATCCTGTGCTAGAGGGCTGGCTCCACAGGAATGAAACCTCTTCGGCCACCCCCTCACACACGCGGCCCGCCGCCGCACCGGCAGCGCCGCTCGGCTCGGCGTCCGATTGCTCCTCCGGCTTTTAGCGTCGCCCGCGATCACTGGATCTACGGTCGGCATGCGGTCGCTGCGGCGCTCGCCAATCCCGAGCGGCGCTGGCATCATCTCGCCGTGCTCCCGGGGCAGGAGGGTGAGGCGAGCACACTCGTCGCTGCCGCAGCCGCGCCCTGGCGCGGCGATGGTGAGCCGATGCGAGTGGTCGACCACGACAGTCTGGCGGCGATCCTGCCCGAGGGCGCGGTCCATCAGGGGCTGGCTCTCGCCGTGGAACCCCTCCCCGAGACCGACCTCGCCGACGTGCTGCGACTGGCCCCGGGACGCCGGGTCAGCGTGTGATTATAGTGCTCGATCAGGTTACCGACCCGCGCAACGTCGGCGCGGTGCTGCGCTCGGCAGCGGCCTTTGGCGCGTTCGCGGTAGTGCTCGCCATGCACGGCGCACCGCCCGTCACCGGCGCGTTCGCCAAGGCCGCCTCGGGCGCCCTCGAACTGGTGCCTCTCGTGCGCGTCGTCAACATCGCCCGGGCACTCGACCGGCTGAAGCAATCCGGCTTCTGGATCTGCGGGCTTGAGGCGACCGCGCAGCAGACCCTCGCCGACCTCGATCTCGGCGATCGGGTCGCGGTCGTGCTCGGGTCTGAGGGCGGCGGCATGCGTCGTTTGGTGCGCGAGCATTGCGACCATCTCGCGCGGTTGCCGACCCGCAGCGTGCAGCCGACGATCAATGTCGCCAGCGCCGCCGCAATCGCGCTTTACGAGCTCGTCCGCGCTCGCCCCGACCACTGAGCAGTCTCGGCCTCCTGAAAAAGGTAGCGGCGCGACCTTAAAACTGATCACGGCGAGCCTAGGTCGATTGACCGGTGCTGGCGAGCTGCGCGATCTTGGGACATTGATTTGCTCGTAACAGCGGCCTTCGTCCGGCCCCATCGCGCAGGAGATTTGGCATGCAGCTCATCCTCTACTACGCTCCCAATGCGTGCTCGCTGGTACCCTACGTGACCTTGACCGAAGCCGGTGCACCCTTCGAGGTCAGCCCACTGAACTTCCGCAAGTCGCAGCACATGACGCCCGAATATTTGCAACTCAATCCCAAGCACAAGGTACCGGTCCTGGTCATAGACGGCTCGCCGCTCACCGAGAACGTTGCCATCCAAATGTGGATCTCCCGGAATTTCCCGGCGGCAAAGCTGCTGCCCACGGATCCGATGCAGGAGTTGCATGCGATCTCCCTGTTGGCGTGGTGCGCCTCGGGCATCCACCCTTTCCTCTCGCGCATCAATTCGCCCCCACGCGTCTGCGACGTGCCGGGCTCAGAGGAGTCCGTACGGCGGCTCGCGGCACAGCAGCTGTTCGACAACTACCAGATCGCGGACGACAAGCTCGCCGGTCGCGAATGGTTCTTCGACCATTTCACCGCGGTCGATGCGCATTTCTTCTGGTGCTTCCGGCGTGGCACGCAATTCAACCTCGATCTTTCCCAATTCAAGAACTGCCTGGCGCATTTCGAACGGATGCAGCAGCGGGCTAGCGTGCGAAAGCTGCTCGCCTACGAACAAGAGGTGCAGACCGCCTTCGCCCAGGCCGCCTGAGCCCATCAGGTCCGCCGGTTGGGTTAATGGTTTTCTACCGACGGGATCGACCATCGGCCGATGTCGAGCACGACCCCGACGACGCTGCGGAAGAAGCGGCGGCAATGCAGGCGGCGCTGACCACCCTGAAAACTTGGCTTGCCGAGGTATCGCCCCAATCGGTCGGGCTCTCATCTGTCGGCTAGCCGTTCGGCGCACTCAGATGGTTCTCCCGCCGCGGCGGCTCCTTTCGTTGTCCCGTGGCCAAAGACCGGGGCCGGGGGCCGATGTGGTAAGGTTCTTGGCTTCCGCCGGACGCTGCCACTTGCGGTGGTCCGACATTTGACACCCCGCTGCACCTGCAGCGGGTCTGCAGCGGCGGCTCCCCCTCAGGTTGTAAGACCCGAATGCGGCCAAACCGCAGGCGGGCTCGAAGGGTAATCGGGCTGGCCGGCCTCAAGCATCCGCAGGTGCTGCTCGCGCGGCAAAACGCGTTCAAACACGGCCGCATCGCCGGCGAGCGCCGCCTCGACAGCCTTGCGGGTCGGACCTCGGGTCGTCCGCAACCAGCTCCTGGACGTCGCGATCCGCCACAATGTGTTATGCCAATTGGGCAATTTTATGGTTCCAGACTCGCAATCAGACGAAACTGTCCGACGACGCAGGAAGGCGTTGCAAGCAGGATCGACGCTACGTCGCGGGATGCTATGGACGGAGCCCAACGGCATTCGTGATGATCCACAGCGTCCCAGCTGGTAAGCTGTCCATGGTGCGATGCCCCGCGTCGCATTGCCGTGCCGCATCGCCCAGCCCGCTGCGGTCGAGAGCGCGACCTCTTGACCAGGGGCCGCCGGGGGAGGGATTTGCCGACTACTTGAATGCCAGTCCGCTGGTGGTCCTTGGCTCGCGGATCTCGAACCGGCGGTGCGCCTCGGACGGCTGACTGACCCGTGAACGCCGGCCTTCTTGCTGCAAGCGACGATGGGCCTCTGCCCAGGATGGCGGCTCGTCGGCATCTTGAACCCAATGGGCCAGAGCGGCCTCGTCGCACCACTCTGCGAGCCTGGCCATGACGTGACGATGCACCCCCGAGCGCATAAAGGAACGCATGGCCGCCTCGTCGTGCCACACCGTGCGGGTCCAGAACACTCGATCAGCGTCGCGAAGGACCGAAACCGCAACGCTTCCAGCCGTACGCCTGGCTTGGCGCGCCGCACGAACCGACTGGATCAGGAACCCTGGCAAGTACCGCCAAGACCGAACACGAAGCCGTGTAATGGACACGAAGGGCATGGGTTCAGGGGCGACACGCAGGCGCTTCGCCGCTCCTGTGACGCCCAATCGGACGCGTCAATGATGGAACATGGTTAATAGGCCCGCGTCCACCCTTGACAGAGACAATCAAAATGCTGGGCCTGATCAATCGCTTCTGCCGGCACGAGCGCGGCGCCACAGCCACTGAATACGCCATGCTCATAGTGTTTATCGCCCTCGCTATCGCCGCCGGTGCGCAGGCTCTCGGCGGCGGCCTTGGCAACCTGTTGACGAACATAGGGAACATGATCTCGACCGTGGTAATTCCCGCCGTTTGAACACTGCTGGGAGAGCTAAGGCGCGTGCCCCGGCGGGGCGAGGAGCGTGATCGAGAGAGGGGCGCCCCCTCGCGGCGATCGTGGCCGCCGCGCTACTCTTGGGACCGTTCACGCGGTGTTAATCGTCGCCGCGCGAAACTGCTCTTTCGCGTTCCTGCTCATATGATAGCCGCGCCGTGAAGAGTGCAACCGACCGCTTCGCTGAGGCAATAGAGGCGGCAGAGATGATGTTCGCTGAGATGCTGAGAACCTACTTTCTGAGTGCGGTTGTCTGCGTGCTCCTCGGCATTGGCATCGGCTTCGGTTGGCACTTGGTGGATCGCGCCGGCGGAAGGACCACTGCCTCGGCGGCGACTTCCCCCGCAAAGCAGGTTGCGCCCAATTCTCCATCGTTGAACCCTCCTGCTGAGCAAGAGGGTCCAGTTCTCGATGTCCCCCGGGGTACAGGTCCATCCGATGCCCAACAATCAGCCCGAAGCATGGCGGTCGACCTCTCCGATGAGGAGAAACTCGCTCTCGTAGCACTTCTGACCCGCAACATCGCCCAGGATCGCCATCAGTCGTCGGCCCGCGTTCGCAGTTTGAAGCACATTCTCTTTAAGCTCGACCCGAAACCGCCGGCGCAGCCCAATTCACCACCGAGGGTGTCTTCGCGACCGGACGCGAAGCGGGGCAGCGTGCGGCAGCGGGGATAGCGCCCCACCCCTCGACGACCCGCAGCGGCGCCCCACCGGTCCGACCGGCAGCCGGCCCCGAGGACAAGATCCGGCGGTGCCGAACGCCGCCTTTTACTTCGGCCCCGGTGCCGCCTGGAGCAGAAGGGTGGCCTCCTCCACGCTGAGCGCGGCCGGCAGCCGGCGCGGTTAGCGCACCACCGTGAGCCGCTGCGAAAGGTCCGGCCGCTCCCGCGTCACGCTGAAGAGGAAACGCAACGCCGCTTGCGTACTGTTGGCGCGTGGTGGGCGCGCGCCGGTCTGCATCTGGTGGAACCGGGAGCGGCGCAGATCCTCCGCTGTCGCCGTGTCGGGAGACCGGCCGTGAACGCCGCGAGCGCCCTCTCCGCAACGGAACAGTTGATCCCACAGGCATCGCTGATGCTAGAGTTGCCCGGCGGAAGGCGACAAGACCTTGCTCACTTCGCCCGCGATCCATTTGCGCGCTTCCTCCACGGCTTCGGGTGCGCCGCAAAGCATCAATACGTCGTCGTCGCGGAGAATTGTGTCACCGTGCGGCACGACGACCTCGCCTTCGTCGCGAGCCCTTTTGCCTAGCCGCCGGCGTAACGGCTTGGGCCGCGAAGCTCCCGCATCTGAGCGGCGTCGCCGCGAGGGCCAACGGGACGCGCGCTTCCCTCCCCGCCGGTGCCCGGTTGAGCCACCTCGCTCGCTTGCCCGTCCCAGTCCGCGCGCCTACGATCGCACGTTGCCGTTGTCGGGAATCCATCATGCGAAACCGTTTAGCGATCGCCGCGATCGTCGCCGTGCTAGTCGTACCGAGCATGCGGGGAACGGCGTCGGCAGCGCCCCAAGCGGGTGAGGTGCTTGCGCTGCTCGGACGGTGCTTTGTCGAGACCGGCGGCCGGAGGACCCCGCTGAAGCTGGGTGACCCGGTGCATGTCGGCGACACCGTAGAGGTGACGGCAGGGGCGAAGCTGAAACTGCGAATGACCGACGGTTCGGTTATCGCCCTCGCCTCTGCTGCCCGCTTGACGATCGCCGACTACCGGGTCGGCGATGGTGGACAGAGCCGTGATGCCGCATTGTCGCTGGGCGAGGGCCTGCTGCGCGCCGTGGTCCCCGCCCTTACGGGCGCGCCGCATTTCGAGGTCGACACCGCGACCGGCGTAGCCGCGGTGCGCTCGACCGACTGGTTCATCGACGCCCGGCCGGGATCGACCCAAGTCGGCGTGCTTGAAGGACGCGTCAGTCTGAGGAGCGTCGCCACGGGACGGGAGATCGTCATCCCCGCGCGCTGGGGCGCCCGCGTCGAAGCCGGCAGAGACCCTGTCCCGGCAAGGGTGTGGACCGAAGCCGAATTCGACAACTTCATCAGCCGCACGAATTTGGAATAGGACGCGCCGGCGTGACACTGCCGCGCGGGGCGCGTTCGGCGAGTCTGGCGCTGATCGCCGCCGCTGTCGTGGTGCTGCTGTTCACTGTCTTCGCCGACAATCCGCTTCTCCGCGGCCTCGAGACCGCATCGTTCGACTTGCGGTTCCGCCTGCGCGGAGTTCGTCCGCCGGGGCCGGAAGTGACGGTGATCCTCGTCGACGACCGCAGTCTCGAAAGCCTCGGCCGCTGGCCGTTCTCGCGCGCCCTCTTCGTCCGGGCGCTCGACGTGCTCGACAATGCCGGGGCGAAAGTTGTCGCCTTCGATTTGTTGTTCACCGAGCCCGAGGAGCCGGTTCCCGCCGATCTGCGCGAGGCAGCGCGAGCCGCTGCAGAGGCGCTCGGCAGCGACCGCAGCGACGGGCTCGGTGCCGCCCTGAGGCGACTCGCCGACAGCGACCACGACAACCGCTTCGCCGCTGCCATGCGCACTTCCGGCCGTGCTCTGCTGCCGTTTGGCTTGTCGTTTGTCAACGCGCCCGGCGAGGAGCCCTCGTGGCTCTCCCAATCGTCCTATGCGCAGTTTGACAAGAGCCCGTTGTCGCCTCTTTTCCCGTTGCGCCCCAAATCGGCGGTTCTGCCGATCGAGACGCTCGCCACGGCCGCCGTCGGGCTCGGCCACGCCAGCGTCGCCTACGATCGCGACGGCGCGGCGCGCTACGATTACGTCGCCTTGCCGTTCGAGGCCGATTTTCTGCCTTCCCTGTCGATACGCTCGGCCGCTGCTTATCTCGGCGTCGCCTGGCCGCAGGTTGCGCTGGCGCTAGGTGCCGGCGTCCGCATCGGCGAGCTGTGGGTGCCGACCGACAGGGCGATGCGGATGGTGATCAATTACCGGGGACCGCGGGACACCTTTCCGACTTTCTCCTTCGCCGATCTGCTGGCTAGGCGGGTGGCGGCCGACCGGCTCTCGGGCCGCATCGTATTGATCGGCGCCTCTTTCGCCGGCAGCAGCGACAGCTTTGCCCAACCCTTCGGCAATACGCCGATGCCAGGGGTTGAGCGCATGGCCAACATCGTCGATACCATCGTCAGTCGGGATTTCATCGGTGTGCCGCCGGAAGGCTGGAATATCGTCATCATGGCGACGATTCTGCTGGCGGCAGCGCTCGCGGGGACGATGACCGAGTTTTTGCCGACGCGCTTTGCGGCGCTCGTCGGGGCGGTGCCGATTGCGGCCTGGGCCGGCGCGGCGCAGCTGGCCTTCGGAAAGAATCTCTGGCTGCCGGTCGTCGCGCCGGTGGCCGCCCTGGCGACCGCCGCAGCGACGGTGCTGCTGTTCCGCTATTGGGTTGTCGATCGCGATGGCCGCCGCATACGCACTGCCTTCCGCCAGTACCTGGCGCCGGAGATGGTCGCCGTACTAGCAGCCCATCCGGAGCGGCTGCAGCTGGGCGGAGAAGTGCGGCTGATGACGATCCTGTTTTGTGACATTCGCAGTTTCACCACCCTCGCCGAAGGCGTGGATGCCAGAACGCTGACGAGCTTCGTGAACAGCTTTTTGTCGCCGATGACCGAGATCATTACCGAGCAAAAGGGAACGATCGATAGATACCTTGGCGACGGCATCATGGCATTTTGGAACGCTCCGCTCGATGATCCCGACCACGCCAAGAACGCCGTGCGTGCCGCCCAGGCAATGCGGCAGAAGCTGGTTGAACTCAACCGCGGCTGGGAGGCCGAGGCGCAGGCGTCCGGGAAAATCTTCCGGCCCGTCCGCATGGGCATCGGGATCAATACCGGAGAATGCTGCGTCGGCAATTACGGATCGCAGCAACATTTCAATTACTCTCTGCTAGGCGATGCGGTCAATCTGGCCTCACGGATCGAGAGCCTCAGCAAGATCTACGGCATAGATTTGGTGATCGGCGAGGAGACGGCTGCGCGTCTCGGCGATCCGCAGTTGATCGAGATTGATCTCGTTGCAGTTAAAGGCAAGAAGCAGGCCGTCCGCGTGTATACGCCGTCCCCCGAGCGGATCGAGGAGAAAGAATTCATCGGTCGCCACTCAGCGCTGTTGAAGGCCTACCGCCGGCAGGATTGGGCCGGCGCGCGAGCGGCCCTCGGCGAATGCCAGGAGTGCGACGCGCGCTTGGCACGGCTCTATGATTTGTATGCGGAGCGCATCGAGTTTTTTGCCGCCAGTCCGCCGGGCCCCGACTGGGAAGGCGTATTTGTGGCTACCGAGAAATAGCGCCGCAGGAGAAGAACATGCACATCCGCTCGGCCGCACGGCACATCCCTCTTCTGCCGGCCCGCATCACCCGCACCTTGCTCCTCTCCGAGTACTGGCGCCGCTTTGCGCTTGTTTGTGCTGGAATCTGCCCCGTGCTGCTACCTGCTACAGTTGCCGCTTATACTGCGGTTGGCGACAGGGTCTTCCCGGCGACAATTCTTCTCCCGCAGGCCGCGCCGGGCGACACCCTCTACGTGACACCCTCGAGCGTACCGGTGTCGGGCGGCAACGCCACCAATTTGACCGTCACTCTGGACAAGCTTCTCACCGAGCGTCTCGGGATCGGGATCCAAGACGGCTACAACTGGATCGGACGCAATAACGCCTCGACCTTGGACGGGTGGCAGAACTTGCTGGCTTATGTCAAATACGAGGCGGTCCTGGATCCGCCGCACGAATTCCTCTTCTCTTTCGGTGCGGCGCACGAATTCGGCGGCACCGGCACGCGCCGGATCGGCGCTCCATCGAACGGCGGGACATTGGTGCCGACCACGTTCTTCGCCAAAGGGCTCGGCGATCTGCCGATCGGCTATCTCCGCCCGCTTGCCCTGCAAGGTTTTGCCACCTATCGAATAGCCTCCGGGTCGGCACCGGATAACTTTCTCGGCGGGCTCGCCGTCGAATATTCGATCCCCTACCTGCAATCCAAGGTCCAAGCCTTTGATCTGCCGGATTTGGTGCGTGGGTTGACGCCGATCGTCGAGACGCTCGTCATCACCCCGACACGAAACCGCGGTGGCGCGACAACCGCGGTAATAGTCGCTCCGGGGATCGCGTATTCCGGGGAAGGCTGGCAATTCGGGATCGAAGCCCGGGTCCCGGCAAATCGAGCCGCCGGCACCGGGGCGGGCATCCTTGCTCAGTTCAGCTTATCGCTCGATTACTTCTTTCCCGACAGCATCGGCAAGCCGCTATTCTCCTGGTGATGAAGTAAGCTCTGGCTTCGTGGCCCGTGTGAAAAAATAACGAGACGGATCGATGGCTCTCGACAGTTCCGGACCGACCTCGCGCATCTATTTTTCGCAGCGTCTGCGGCTGCATTACGTCGATTGGGGCAATCCTGGGGCGCCGCCGCTGCTGCTCGTCCATGGCGGGCGGGATCATTGCCGCAATTGGGATTGGGTCGCCGCGGCGCTGCGGCGCGACTGGCACGTCCTGGCCCCTGATCTGCGCGGCCATGGCGACAGCCAATGGTCACCCGATGGCAGCTATTCGATGGCAGCCTACATCTATGACCTGGCGCAGCTGATCCACCAACAGCAACTGGCGCCGTTGACGATCATCGGTCACTCGCTCGGGGGCATGATCACGCTGCGTTATACCGGCATCTACCCCGAGAACGTGCGCAAGCTGGTCGCGATTGAAGGGCTCGGGGTGACGCCGCGTCGTATGGTCGAGCGTGCCCGCCAGCCGATCGCCGACCGAATGCGACACTGGATCGATGAGCAGCGCGCGCTGTCGGGCCGGATGCCGCGGCGCTACGCCTCGATCGACGAGGCGTTGAAGCGGATGCAGGAGGCAAACGCGCATCTGTCGCCCGAGCAGGCGCGCCACCTGACCCAGCACGGCGTCAACCAGAACGAGGACGGCACCTACAGCTGGAAATTCGATAATTACGTCCGTGCCGAGCGACCCTACGGCATGACCCAAGCGGAGACCGAGGGGCTGTGGTCGCGCATTGCGTGCCCGACCCTCTTGATCTACGGCAAGGAGAGCTGGGCCTCCAACCCTGTGCAGGACGGCCGCATCCGCCATTTCGGCAACGCCAAGGTCGTGTCGATCGACAACGCCGGGCATTGGGTCCACCACGACCAGCTCGATGGCTTTCTCGATCTCCTCCGTGGCTTCCTCTGAGCTGGCTAGCCTATCGAAGGATATGGAGCGCGATCACTGGCGCGAACACGCACCTTTTACGATCACGATTTAGCGCCTGCCTCAAAGCCTCCTTGGTCAAACATCGGCAGCAGCGGACCGCTTTCGAAACCGACACCGGCCGTTCGGCCTCGGCCGCGGGAACCGCTCTTCCTGTCCCAAACCGAACCAATCCGCTTTGCCGCGAACTGGCCGACTTACGCGGGTTCCGGCCATCCCAAGGAGTTCGGCGACATGGTCGGCCCGCTCCGTAATCGGGGCGTTGTCCAACCGCTTGGTTTGGTGTCGCCCCCCTTCGCGACCCTCTAAAAAGATGAGGCTCCTCATTTCCGTTTCGGGGCAAAACACGGAAGCGCCCCACAGACATTGAAGCGGCCCCACAGACATTGAAGCGCTGCGCCCGCCATGGAAATCGTACGGATTTACTTCAGACCCATGCAGTTGGCGTAGTACGTCACGGTCCCCGGCCAGTCGGAGAAGATGCCCAGGATCCCGACATCCTTGGCCAAGACGTCGAGGGTCGTCATGTAGTCCCCGTCGTTGAAGATCGCCTTGCTGCCGTGGGAACCGTCGGTCGACTGGAAATAATAGTTGTTACCGCCTTCGAGCACGTCCTCCACGATGCGGCCCGATCGCTCCAGGGTCCACGTAATGATCTTCAGCTTCGCGGCCTTCGCCTTCTCCGCGTACTTTGACGGCACGATCTTGTCGCCCTGCGCCTTGACGAGATACCACATCGGCGGCGCGACGATCTTCACCCCCTCGGCGGCCATCTGTTGCAGGGTCGGGCCGCTCACGAGGCCCGGATCGTCCGGGTCCGCCGGATCGACGTTGGCGTCGCGATCTTCGAGCCAGACGGCCTGCTTGCCGAACGCCGGCTCGTTCTGCAGCCAGTAGAGAATGTCGTCGGGGTTGAAAGACTGAGGGAAGACCCTCTTCGGCTTGATCCCCATCTCCTTGTATTCGTCGATCATGCGCTGGGCGTACTCTGCCTGCCCGCCGGGGAACACCTGGTTGACGGCTTCGGGCTTCCCTTCGGCCTCCTTGAGTTCCGGCGTGAAATTCACGCCGTGAGAAGTCGAGCAGCGCGATGCTCTCCTTGTGCGACATCAGCGTGCCGCCGGTGTTGTACAGCTCCGTGCGAAAAGCGGCGACGCCGCCCTGAAATTCGGCCGGGGTCTGGGCCGTGGAATCGAACGAGTCCGTCTTTCCCTTGAGCGATTTGAATTGCGCGAGCGAAAGATCGCTCGTGCAGCACGTCGCCTTTGCCGGCGTACTGTCGGTGGCCGGCGTGAAGGGCACGGCGCAGGTCGACGCAAGGGACGTGGTCAGAATGTTCGTGGTGGTGGCAAGATCGCACTGCGCGTGACGGCACACCAGATGTCCATCCTTGGTGAAGGTCACATCGCACTCGACGATCCCCGCCCCCATGTGGATGGCGGCTTCGTAGGACTCTTGCGTGTGCTCTGGAAACTGGAGCCCGGCGCCGCGATGCCCGATCGAGAATTCGGTTCGGGCGAAGGGCCCCTTCTTGCACTGTTCGAGAGTGTTCTTGAGCGCGCCGTCCGTCATCTTCTCGACGAGATAGAACGGGCGCGGCCCGACTTGGACATTTTCGTGCCGATCTTTGTCTTCGTGCCGATCTTTGTCCCGATCGGCCGCGGCCGGCCCGGTAGACGCGACAACGGCGATCAACGCGCCCACAAGCACAGCGACAGCGGATTTGCTCTGCATCAGTCCCCCCGAAAATGCGGTCACAAGATCGATCGAGAGCAGACGATTAGAGCGGGAATGCGACGCCGGCGGGTCGGAGCGATTGCAGCATGATGAATTTTTGATGACCGGGGGCACGGCTTCGCCCCGCAGTCGCAGGCCGGCGAACGGGGTGCCGATAAGGGTGAACGGATCGCAGATCAGACTTGGAGCGATCTCCCCAAGAGGAAGGCATGATTGATTAAATGACCCGGTCGAGGCAGTCGCCGACTGCTTTCGGCGCCCGACAGACGCTGCCGCGTTGATCAATGGACGAGCAGGATTTGCCCCGCAGCTGCCATTGTTGACCTCCATACAAGGGTTTCGGTGGGAGAGGCGCCATCCTAGGCTCCGTGCCACGGCAGTGCTCGCCTATTCGACGCCGACCGCCGACCGCCGACCGCCGGCCACGAGCAGCGCTGTTTCGGTTCGCCGACGTTGGATTAGCTTCGGCGGCTCTATGCCGACAGTCCTATATTGTGTGAATGACAATCACGAAATTGCCATAAAAGCACAGTACATCCTTGCGGGCATCGGCGCCCTGCGCGGGTGCGGAGTGTCATTGTAAGGAGTTGGCGTAAGGAGTTGGCGTAAGGAGTTGGCGTAAGGAGTTGGCGGTGCCTGATCTCGACCTGATAAAACAGGGGGAACAGGCGGACCGCCGCGGCCGGTTCGCCAGAGGGCGACCAAGTCAGCAGCACCGCCCGGTTGCTGCTCGCAGTGAGGGCGAGACGCTGCTTGCGGCAGGCCCGTGGTCACGACGTATTGCCGAAGACCGGGTGACGGACCTGGTCGCCCGGCGCGATGCCGAGGCGTGCCGCAGTGCCGCCGTTCAGCTCGATCACCGCGCGAACCGGTGCGGCTGCGGCGATTACGTCGAGCGATTGCGGCACGGCGCGCTCGTGGATGTTGACTATCCGGCCGTGGGCATCGACGAACAGCATGTCGAGCGGGATCAGCGTATTGCGCATCCACATGGTCGCCACCGTCGGGGTCTTGTAGTCGAACAGCATCCCGGCATCGGCTGCCATGGCCCGCCGAAACATCAGGCCCTGCTCCATCTGCGCCGGGGTATCAGCGACCTCGACGGTAAATTTATGCGGCCCCGTTGCGCTGACGATGGTCAGCTCGGAGGTGGCAAAGCGCTGAAGTTGGCCTCCGGCCGCAGAGGCTAATAGGCTGGCGATCATCGCTGCGCCGGAGAGCAGCAGCATCCGGCGCGTTGTCATGCGGTGCGTTTGGGATCTCCGATCATGAGCGATGGGCTCGGATCATATATCGAAAGACTGGCGATGACCGGTAAATCTCTGCACCCCGCGACGCTCGCCGCCCAAGCGCTGGGTTGGACCGACAGCTCGACCGGCGCGGTCGTCCTACCCGTTCACACTGCGACGACATTTGTGCGCGATCCCGACAACCGGTATCGGCGCGGGCGCAGCTACGGGCGCGCCGACAATCCGAGCTGCGACCAGCCGCAGGCGCTCTTGACCGCTCTTGAAGGGGGTGCCGCCTCGCTGCTGTTCTCCTCGGGCATGGCGGCGGCGGCCGCCGTGTTCCAGAGCCTCCCGCGGGATGCTCATGTCGTTGCCCCGCGGGTCATGTATTGGGGACTGCGCAGCTGGTTGCGGAACTTTGCCGAAGCCTGGGGTCTTGCGGTGGAGTTCGTCGATGCGACTTCGCTCGACGCGCTGCGCCGGGCGGTTCGTCCCGGCCGGACGCGCCTCGTCTGGATCGAGACGCCGGCAAACCCGCTGTGGTCGGTGACCGACATCGCCGACGCCGCCGAGATCGCCCATTCGGGAGGCGCGCTGCTCGCGGTCGACAGCACCGCGGCGACGCCGGTGCTGACCCGGCCGCTGAGCCTCGGCGCTGACCTCGTCATGCATTCGGCGACAAAATACTTGAACGGGCACAGCGATGTCATCGCCGGTACGCTGACGACGGCCCGCGAGGACGCATTCTGGGCGCGCCTCGTCGCGGCGCGAAGCAGCGGGGGTGCCATCCTCGGCAGCTTCGAGGCCTATCTCCTGCTGCGCGGCATGCGCACCCTTTATCCGCGGGTCGAGCGGGCCTGCCGCTCGGCGCAACAAATCGCAGAAACGCTCGCGGCGCATCGCGGCGTCTCAGAAGTGTTGTACCCGGGTCTGCCGGGGCATCCCGGACATGCCGCCGCTGCACGGCAAATGATCGGCGGTTACGGCGGCATGCTGAGCATCAGGGTGCGCGGCGGTGCGGCGGCGGCGATCGCTGCGGCGGCCAGGGTCGAGGTCTGGAAACGCGCGACCTCGCTCGGCGGTGTGGAGAGTCTGATCGAGCACCGCGCCTCGGTCGAGGGCGCGGACAGCCCGGCACCCCCCGATCTCCTGCGGCTCTCGGCGGGGATCGAGGACCCGGGCGACCTGATCGCCGACCTCGAAGCAGCGCTAGGGATCGCCGATTAGACGACCTCAATCCGGCACCATCCGCAGCAGCGGGTAAAGATTGTCGTGATGAGCGAGGGGAGTCGGCGCGCCCGACGGTGCACTCATGCGCAGGCGGTTATGCCAGAAGACCGGCATGCCGATCGCCGCCGCGCCGAACAGATCATAGGGCGAGCCGGCAACGAAGAGCACGGTCTGCGGCGGCTGGCCCAGGGCCTCGAGCGCGAGCCTATAGGGTCGGGGATGGGGCTTGTAGTACCCCGCTTGTTCGGCGGTAACGACAAGGTCAAACGCGACCCCGATCCGGGCAGCCGCGATGCGGCCCAGTCTTTCCGAGCAGTTGGTGACAACGGCGAGCGGGACGTGCCGTCTCAGCGTCCCCAGCACCTCGTCGACCTCGGGCCAGGGCGCGAGTTCTTGGTAACGGCTGACGAGCCGGTCGGCCAGGATTTTCGGCAGCCCCACCTGGCTCGCTGCTTCGCCGACGAGCTGTTTGTAGGGTCGATAAGCCCCGGCGGCGTAGGTGTTCCGCAGATACGCCTCGCGCCATGGACGGCCCTTCTCGGCGCCTCCGGCCACGGTATCCCACAGCGCCGCAGAATCGAGCAGAGCCGTCAGCAAGTCGAACAGAACTGCTCGCGGCGCCGGCAGCGCTGGAGCATGCGCTTCAAAAGGCTCCTTCACCCGCCCCTCCGGCAAATCCTCGGCGGCGAGAACTTTGCATTATTAACCGATACAGGGAAATTAAGCAAATTTGCTGCTCAAATTAACGACGAATTGGAGAGATGCCATCGCGGCGTTATGTTAGGATTTACAAATTATTAATACTTAGGTTTCTCGGGTAGAAAGACTGTGGGAAAACTGATCAAACGGATCGCCATTGCTGGCATGTTGGTCGGAATAGTCTGGCTATTCGTAACAGTAGGCAGCTCTTCCCTCGATGCGTGCAAATCTATTCAACATCGGATCGAGGACCTCCAGATTGCGCTTCGGCTGAACTGACGGCGACCGCCGCGGCTGAACGATGATAATGCACCTCCCGTGACATCCGCGATAATTTCATTCGAACCGCTCGGCGCCGAGATCCGGATCGTCCTTCCCAATTCTGTCGGAGCGATCGTTCACGGCCGCGTGCGACTATTTCTGTCGGATAATGCCGACGCCTACCTGGCCACACGCGGCGAAGGCAGCTGGCCTGGAATTGCAGGAAAACCCGAAGCGGTGACGATCTACCATGCAATCGGTCTGGGAGGCTCGATGCTGGAGGAGTTGGCCGGCCTGATCCTCGCCAACAGCAGGCCTGCAGCACTTTACGTCCGGCTTCCCGATGGGTCGGCCGGGAGGTTCACCCGCGCCGGATGGAAAACTCGGTCGACCCCGTAGGTTCGAGCTCACAGCATCCCGAGTTCGAGCCGCGCCTCCTCACTCATCAACTCGGGTCCCCAAGGGGGTGTCCAGACAAGCTTGACGCGGACATCGCTAACGCCGGAGACGCCGCGGATCGCCGCCTCGACCTCGCCCGGCATGCTCGCGGCCACCGGGCAGGCCGGCGTCGTCAATGTCATCTCGACGAAGACGGTGCCGCCCTTTTTGACGATCAGCTCGTAAATCAGGCCGAGCTCGACTAGGTCCATCGGGATTTCCGGATCGCGCACCGTCTTCAGCGCCTCAAGCACCGGCGCCATCAGCGCGGGATCATCTTCCCCTTCCGGGCGCTCAATTTCGGCCTCATCGACCGCTTCATCACCGAAGTCGAAAGGATCACGGTCCATCTCGCTACTCCGTCTTCACCGTCGCACCCGTGCCCCCGCTCTTCAGCGCCGCTTCGAGCGCATGCCAGGACAAGGTCGCGCACTTGACCCGAGCGGGGTACGCCTTGACCCCGGTCAGGGGCTCGAGCCGTTCGGCTTCTTCGGCCAGCGGCTCGGGCAATTCCTCGGGTTCGCCGCCGGTGACCCGGGCATGGAATTGCGCGAAGAGCGCCCGGGCATCCTCGACGGTTTTGCCCTTGAGCACCTCGGTCATCAGCGAGGCCGCCGCAGTCGAGATCGCACAGCCTCGGCCCTGGAACGCGACATCGGCGATGCGGTCGCCGTCGAGGGTCACGTAGACCGTCACCCGGTCGCCGCAAAGCGGATTGTGGCCATGGGCAAAATGGGTCGGATGCTCGATCGCGCGGAAATTGCGCGGATGGCGGCCGTGATCGAGAATGATGTCCTGGTAGAGCTCGCGCAGATCCATCATCGGCCGAACATCTCCCGGGCGGCCCCGATCGCCTCCGCCAGCCTGTCGATGTCGCGCTCGTCATTGTAGACGCCGAGCGAGGCGCGGGTTGTCGCCGGGTGACCGAGCGTCTCGAGCAGCGGCTGCGCGCAGTGATGCCCGGCGCGCACCGCTACGTGATGCTGGTCGAGCACCTGGGCCAGATCGTGCGGGTGCACGCCGTCGAGATCGAAGGAGAGAATGCCGAGCCGCCGCTGGCCGGCGCCGAGCAGCTGCAGGCCAGGGATACGGGACAGGCGGTCGACGCCGTAGCCGGTCAGCGCCTCCTCGTGCTCGAGGATGTTGTCGCGCCCGAGCTCCTCGATGAAATCGATCGCCGTGCCGAGCCCGATGGCACCGGAAATGTCCGGCGTGCCGGCCTCGAACCGGTGCGGCGGCTCCTGGTACTCGGTCTTCTCGAAGGTCACGTTGAGGATCATCTCGCCACCGCCTTGCCAGGGCGGCATCGCCGACAGCAGCTCCCAGCGGCCATAGAGCACGCCGATGCCGGTCGGTCCGTACGTCTTGTGGCCGGAAAAAGCATAGAAATCACAGTCGAGCGCCTGCACATCGACGGGCAGCCGCGGGGCGGCTTGGCAGCCGTCGATCAGCACTTTTGCCCCCTGGCGGCGCGCGAGTTGAATGACGGTCTCGATTGGTACAAGTGCGCCGGTGGCATTGGCGAGGTGGGTGATCGCGACCAGACGCGTGCGCGGAGACAGGCGCATCTCGAAGGCGGACAGGTCGAGCCCGCCCGTCGCATCGATCGGCGCCACGACCAGCCGGATGCCGAGGCGATCGCGCAGCATCTGCCAGGGGACAATGTTGGAATGGTGCTCCAACTCGCTGATCAACACCTCGTCGCCGGGATTGAGGAAAGCCGGTCCCCAGCTTTGGGCCACGAGGTTGATCCCCTCGGTAGCGCCGCGCACAAAAACGATTTCGCGGCTGTCGGCGGCGTTCAGGAAGCGCCGCATCTTTTCGCGGGCTTCCTCGAACAGCTCGGTCGAGCGGGTACTCAGGCGATAAACTCCGCGATGCACGTTGGCATAGTCGGTGCCGTAGTAATTCGAAACCCGATCGATGACCGAGTGCGGTTTCTGGGCGCTGGCGCCGGAGTCGAGAAACACCAGATCCGGGTTGCTCGCAAAAATCGGAAATTCTCGCTTGAGCCGGTGAGGGTCGAACCCCCCTGGCCCGGGATAGACGCTCCGCAAGCTCGCCGGCCTCATCCTCATCCCTCCAACACCGCCAGCCGCCGAGCGAGCCGTGCCAGCAATTGCTCCCGCAGAGGCGCTTGCTCGACGAGTTCGACTGCTTCCCGAACAAAGGCCTCGATCAGCATCCGCCGCGCTTCTTCGCTTGGGATGCCGCGCGCACGCAGATAAAAGAGCGCCGTTTCATCGAGGTCGCCGACTGCGGCGCCGTGGCTGCACTTGACATCGTCGGCGTAGATCTCAAGCTCGGGCTTGGTGTCGATCGCCGCGCGCGGACCCAGCACCAGGTTGCGGCTGAGCTGGTGCGCATCGACCTTCTGGGCACCCGGCCGAACCGTAATGCGGCCCTGAAAGGCGCCGTGAGCGCGCCCGGCGGCAACCCCTTTGAAGACCTCGCGGGTTTCGCCGCCCGGTGCCGCGTGGTCGACCGTGGTGACGATGTTCGCCTCCTGGCGATCCGACAGCACAAAGGCACCGTGGAGCGCGCAATGCGTCGCTTCGCCATCGCTCCGCACCGTCGCCTCGTGCCGCACCGTTCGGCCGCCCAGCAGCAGGACAAAGCTGGCAAGCCGCGAGGCGGGTCCGAGTACGGCCAGCATCTCGCCGAGATGCAGAGCATCGGTCGCTTCCTCGACCAGGCCGACCCGGGTACATTCGGCGCCCTCGGCAAGCCGCAGCTCGACCACGTCGTTGCGCCAATAGTTGCCGTGGCCGGCAAAGGTCTCGAAGATCGAAGCGCGACTTCCTGCACCAACTGACACGAGGCTGCGCGTGTGCAGGGAGCCGCCGGTGCTACCCGATGCGAGGTGCACGACTTCAATCGGCTGATCCAGGGCAATCTCCGGTGCGATTTCAAGGACGAAGCCGTCGGCAAAAAATGCGGTGTTGAGCGCCGCGAACGGCCGCGCGGCGTCGAGCGGCTGCGCTTCGATCGCGGACCGTACCAGATCGGGTCGCTCACCGATTGCCACCGCCGTCGCACCGAGCCAGACACCAGCAGGCAGCCCGCCGAAGGTGGACAGCGCTGGCGCGTAGCGCCCGTCGAGGAGGACGAGACGATAGGCGGTTTCTGACAGTCCGACCTCCGCGAGCAGGTCAAGGGCGGTTGTGCCGCCGATGGCGCGCACCGAGCCCATCGGAAGCATCGGTGTCGCTGCGAGCGCGCGTAGATCGAGATAGCGCCAAGCCTCGCTGCGCCGACTCGGAAAGCCGAGCTCGGCAAAACGGGCGAGGTTCCGCCGGCGTTGCCCGGCGAGCCACAGCGGCTCGCGCGCATGCCGCCCAAAATCGCGCGCGAACGCATCGAGATAAGGCCGCGCTTCGGGCTTTACCGGAAAATCGACAACGGCACTCATCGACAACGCTTCGCCCTAGTCATGCGGCATCGCCGAGCGCGCCGTAGCCGCGCCGCTCGAGATCTAGCGCGAGATTCTTGTCGCCGGACTCGATGATGCGGCCACCTTGCAGCACATGAACCCGGTCCGGCTCGACATAGCCGAGCACGCGCTGGTAGTGGGTAATCAAGACGATCGCGCGGTCGGGCGAGCGCTGCTGGTTGACCCCACGCGCCACCGCCTTCAGCGCGTCGATGTCGAGGCCGCTGTCGGTCTCGTCGAGGATCGCTAGGCGCGGCTCCAGCATCGCCATCTGAAAGATCTCGTTGCGCTTCTTCTCGCCGCCCGAGAACCCGACATTGACGGCCCGCTGCAACAGGTCCTCGCCTATGTCCAGGAGCTTGAGCTTGGCGCGCACGGCCCGCAGAAACTGGCCGGCATCGAGCTCCGGCTCGCCGCGATGACGGCGCTGCGCATTGATCGCGGCACGCAGGAAATACATGTTGTTCACGCCCGGGATCTCGACCGGGTATTGGAAGGCGAGAAACAACCCCTCGCCTGCCCGGTCGTCCGCAGACATCGCCAGCAGGTCACGGCCGAGGTAGGTGACCTCGCCCGCAGTGATCTCGTAGCCGTCACGGCCAGCAAGCACGGCGGCGAGCGTGCTCTTGCCGGAGCCGTTCGGCCCCATAATCGCATGCACCTCACCTGCTGCCACCGAGAGATCGATACCCCGCAGGATCTCGCGGCCATCCGCGAGCCGGGCGTGCAGGTTTCTTACTTCAAGCATCACAACCACTACTCGGTTATTTACAGAGCTCTCTCGTCGCCCCTGCGGAAGCAGGGGTCCAGGGCAACAGAGGGAGCCCATGGGCCTGGATTCCCGCTTTCGCGGGAATGACGATAGCCATCTCACCCGACGCTGCCTTCGAGGCTCACGGCGAGCAGCTTTTGCGCTTCGACCGCGAATTCCATCGGCAGCTCCTTCAGGACTTCCTTGCAGAAACCGTTGACGATCAGCGAGACGGCGTCTTCGGTGCTCAACCCGCGCTGACGGCAGTAGAACAGCTGATCGTCGCTGATCTTCGAGGTCGTTGCCTCGTGCTCGACCCGGCCAGACGGGTTGCGCACCTCGATATAGGGCACCGTGTGCGCGCCGCAGTGCTCGCCGATTAGCAGCGAATCGCACTGCGTGTGGTTGCGCGCGCCCTGCGCCCGCGGCTGCACCCGCACGAGACCGCGATAGGTGTTTTGCCCGCGACCGGCGGAAATCCCTTTGGCGACGATCGTCGACCGAGTGTCCTTGCCGATATGGATCATTTTGGTCCCGGTATCGGCCTGCTGGCGATTGTTGGTGATCGCAACCGAATAGAACTCGCCGACCGAGTGGTCGCCCTCGAGCAGGCAGCTCGGGTACTTCCATGTGATCGCCGAGCCGGTTTCGACCTGGGTCCACGAGATCTTGGCACGTGCGCCGCGGCAGGCGCCGCGCTTGGTCACGAAATTGTAGATCCCGCCGCGCCCCTCGGCATCGCCCGGATACCAGTTCTGCACGGTCGAATATTTGATCTGCGCGTCCTCGTGCGCGATCAGCTCGACGACCGCGGCGTGGAGCTGATTCTCGTCGCGTTGCGGCGCGGTGCAGCCCTCCAGATAGCTGACATAGCTGCCGGCATCGGCGATTACCAAAGTGCGCTCGAACTGCCCGCTCTTGGCGGCGTTGATCCGGAAATAGGTGCTGAGCTCCATCGGACAGCGCACCCCGGGCGGGACGTAGGCAAAGGACCCGTCACTGAACACCGCCGAGTTGAGCGCTGCGAAGAAATTGTCGTTCTGCGGGACCACCGTCCCGAGATAGCGGCGGACGAGCTCCGGGTGCTCGCGCACCGCCTCGCCCATAGAGCAGAAGATAATGCCGAGCTTCCCCAGCTCCTCCTTGAAGGTCGTCGCTACCGAGATGCTGTCGAATACCGCATCGACCGCGACCCCGGCGAGCGCCTCGCGCTCGCGCAGTGGGATGCCGAGCTTCTCATAAGTCCGCAGCAACTCCGGATCGACCTCGTCGAGCGATTTCGGCCCGGCGCTCTGCTTCGGCGCGGAATAATAAGTCGCGGCCTGATAGTCGATCGGGGTGAGATGGAGCTTCGCCCAATCCGGCTGCATCATCGTTCGCCACGCGCGGAAGGCAGCGAGCCGCCATTCGAGCAGCCATTCCGGCTCTTCTTTTTTTGCCGAGATGAAGCGGACCGTGTCCTCGTTGAGGCCAGGCGGAGCCTCGTCGGCCTCGATATCGGTCACAAAGCCGTATTTGTAGCTCTCTTGCGAGAGGGAGCGAACGGTTCGGACGGTGTCGGTCGAAACAGTCATGCGGAGTACCTGGGTTCGTCGGCTTCCAGCGAAGCGATGTGCGGGGGTGTCACCCGTGCGAAGGCCGCCGGGGTGATCATCGCATCGAGTGAGACCGCGGCCAGCGCTTCGCCAACCGCGCGATTGATCGCCGCCCAATGCGGCCTGGTTGGGCAATAGGTCGTACGGACGCATTCCTCGACATGCACCGAGCATTGGGTTAGGCCGATATCGCCATCGATAGCAGCGACAACCTCGGCAACCGAGATCGACGTCGCGGCGCGGGCCAGGCGGTAGCCGCCGGAAGCGCCTCGGGTCGCGGTGACGAGACCGGCATGGGCCATGGCCTTCAGCAGCTTGGCGGCGGTCGCCTGTGGCAGCTGTGTTGCCGTGGCAACCGCGCCGGCAGTTAGCTGGCGGTCGGGAAACGCCGCGAGATGGGTAGCGATGATGACACCGTAATCGGCGAGTTTGCTGAGTATGACCATCGTTCCCTGGCTATCCCAATCCGAGCCGTCCGAAATTCGGACTGATTTGGTACGTTATAGATGTCGCAGCCCAGGATCTGGTCAAGGTCAAAATGTTAATTCGTCGCACTCAATCCAAAAATCGCCCAAATGACCTCGCATATGGCGATCGCTGGCCCCGAGGAGGTGGGCGCGGGGCGGGACGAGCGCCACCACTTTAGGGAGAATTCTGCTGCAAACTCGCTGCAGGAGCAGCGAAGGGCCGATTTTTGACACAATCCCACGTTGCTGCCTTGGGAGCGGCAAGCCAGGGTGGAGATGCTGGCTTGCCCGGCAGGCCATCGAATACCACCTCGTGCTCAAGCCAACCGAACGTTTAACCTGCGTGCGATGAAATTACTCGTCGTCGAAGACGATCGTGAAACCGCCTCTTATCTCGTCAAGGGGCTGAGCGAGAGCGGCTACACCGTGGATCGGGCCGATGACGGGCGCGACGGGTTATTCCTTGCGACTTCCGGCAGCTACGATGCGATCGTCCTCGACCGCATGCTTCCGGGCATGGATGGATTGGCGTTGCTCGGCGCATTGCGCGCGGCTCAAATTTCCACCCCGGCGCTGATTCTCAGCGCGCTCGGCAGCGTCGATGACCGGGTCAAGGGCCTACGCGCCGGCGGCGATGATTATTTGGTCAAGCCCTTTGCCTTCAGCGAGTTGCTCGCGCGTCTCGAAGTTATGCTGCGGCGTGGGGCGGCGACGCAGACGACAACCAAACTCCGGGTCGCCGACCTCGAACTGGATCTGCTGACGCGAACGGTGAAGCGCCGCGACAAGCCGGTCGAGGTGCTGCCTCGCGAGTTCCGGCTTCTCGAATATTTGATGCGCAATGCCGGCCACGTCGTAACCCGAACAATGCTGCTCGAGCACGTCTGGGATTACCATTTCGATCCACAGACTAACGTCATCGACGTTCATATCAGCCGGCTGCGCCAGAAGATCGACAAAAGCTTCGACAGCCCATTGCTCCACACGGTGCGGGGCGCTGGCTACTGTCTGCGCGCGGCCGACGATCCTCCGGCCTGATGATTGCGGAAAAACTCCTGTTGCCGAACCGAGGCCTGTGGTGGACGCCTGGGCGGTTGTTCGAAAATGGCCAGCGGCTGGTCCGGACACACGCCTTCCGCCTCGCCGCACTTTATTTTTTGGTGTTCGCCGCCTCCGTATCGGGCGTCTTGCTGTTTGTCTATTGGACGAGCGCGGACTTCGTCGAGCGCCAGACCGAGGCTACGCTCGAGGCAGAGATTGCCGGCCTAGCTGAGCAATACGCTCAGCGCGGATTGAGCGGTCTCGTCCAGGTCGTTGCGGCGCGAAGCGCCGGCGATCGCGGCGACGGCATGCTCTATTTGGTGACCAACGTAAGCGGAAGGCCTCTTGCCGGCAACATTGCAGCGTGGCCGGCGGGGTTATCGCCTCATGCGGGCCGGCTGTCTTTCACCACGAAAGCGCGGGTCAAGGATCGAATTGAAACCCACCCGGCACAGGGGGCATTGTTTGTCATTCCCGGCGGCTATCGCCTGCTGGCCGGCCGTGACATCAGCGATGCCACCGCGTTCCGCGACCGGGTTAAAGTCACTCTGCTGTGGGCCGGCTTGCTCGCCCTCGGCGCCGGTCTCTTGGGCGGCGCGGCAATGAGCCGCAACCTGCTGCGCCGGGTCGAGCAGGTGAACCGAACGAGCGAGCGGGTCATGGCGGGAAATCTGTCGGATCGCGTTCCGCTCGCCGGGACGAGCGACGAGTTCGACCAGCTTGCCGCCAATCTCAACCGAATGCTCGATCAAATCGAACGGCTGATGACCGCCATGCGGGAGGTTACAGACGACGTTGCCCACGATTTGAAGACGCCGCTGGCGCGCATGCGCGCCAGGCTCGAATTGGCGTTGATCGGCCCCGTCGACAGTGCCGGCCAGACCGAAGCAATTCGTTCGGCTATCAATGAAGCCGATCGCCTGCTCGCGACCTTCAATGCGCTCCTCAGCATCGCTGAACTAGAGGCGGGAACACGACGCGACGACACTGAACGGTTGGATCTCGCCGAAGTCGCCAGGTCGGCCGCCGAACTTTATGAACCGGTCGCCGAGGAGAACGGGTTTGTTCTGACCCTTGCGACGGAGCCCGATGTCGGAATCCGCGGCGTCCGTCACCTGCTGTCTCAGGCACTGGCCAATCTACTCGACAACGCGCTCAAATATGGGGGCGGCGGAGAGATCCAGATCGGCGTCTTCCACCGTGAAGGACAGGCTGTCCTCGAAGTCGCCGATCGAGGTCAGGGCATTCCCGACGCGGATCGAGAGACTGTGTTCGATCGGTTTGTCCGGCTCGAACGGAGCCGTACCACTCCGGGAAACGGCCTCGGATTGAGCCTTGTGCGCGCGATTGTGCGCCGGCACCTCGGCACAGTAGAACTCATCGACAACCGACCCGGCCTCAGGGTCAGGATAAGACTCCCGAGATGCCGACCCTGACTAGTCGGGCTCGGCTTCCTTCATCCAAGCGACTTGCCGCCCCCGGTCCACGATGCGCCGAGCAGTTTCGACCATCATATCTCGGAGCTCTTGGACTTCGAGACCGGCGCTGCGCAACACTGGCTCCATCACCTCGTCCGCCAGTAGATCTTCGAGGCTCGGCTCATAGCGGCAGCATTCGACGTGCCCGACCATGTCCCCTCCTTAACCTGTCAGATGGTATGCAGGATCGACGCAAAGCGTGTCCGCTTTATGTCGATCGACAGGAATTTTCACGGCGGGTGTGACCCTGCCGGGGCGATTAACGCATCGGCGCCGTCATCGCAGCGTCAAACGGTGCCGCCGCAAGCCCTTACGCGTTTTGCCCCTCTACGATATCACTGTAGCTCGCGAGCCTGATCCCGAGTTCAGCGACTTGGCGCCGGACCGCCGGACTCGTCAGCGTGGCAAGCTCCTCGCAATGGCGGTAGCCGGGCATCGCGGCGACCAGCGGTGGGGTGGTCTCGGTCGCGGGATGGAAATACGTTTCGCTTACCCCCTCCGGCAAATGTGGGATCAACCGGAGGATCCGCTCCTCCACCATTCGACCGCTCCAGGCGAGGCCAAAGACCTGATCGTTGGCATGCAGACCGGCGTGCCGCAAACGATGCCGCAACACCTCGGTCCAGAATTGATATGGCGGGCTCCGGTAGCGCTCCTCCGGAAAGGCGCGGCGCAGTACAGGCGCCGGTTCGTAAGGAACGCGCACCGCTTTGAGCCCAAAGTCGCTCCCGATCTTGATGATCAAACCGGCAACTGACGGATGAAGGTGCATGTGCTTATGGGCATTTGCGTGGTCGAGGGGCAAACCTGTTGCCTGAAAGGCCACGAACTGTGCTCGGATCTCTGCCTGGAGTTGGCGACGCACCCGTGGGAGGAAGAAAAATCGGACCCCAGCCCGAGCCATGTTGGGGTCGAAGCTTCCATCGCGGACGAGATCGGGTATTTCGCTCTGCGGCAGCACCGGGCGGCCATCCGTCAGGACCAGGTGCAGCCCGACGCTAAGCCTGGGCAGACGGCGGGCGCGGGCCACTGCATCGGCCGCGGCCTTTCCCCCGACCATCAAGCTCGCGGTGGTTAGGATGCCGCTTCGATGAGCTTCTTCGACTGCCTGGTTGACCGCCAGGTCGAGCCCGAAATCGTCGGCGCAGACGATCAGGCGCCTCAGCCTGCGATCTCCCGGCCGCGCAGAAATTGGAAGAACTCGACACCCTCACGCAGGCGGCGGCGCATCATTTGCGGACTCCTGACCATCTCGGCGACGAGCGAGGCGATCTTTTGACGGCGAAAGTAGAACCGCTTGTAGAAGGTTTCGAGGGATTCGAAGATCTCGGTATGCGACAGGTGCGCGTATTGCAACGGCGCAATCTGCACCCCGCGCTCGTCGATCAGCTCGGCATGTTCAAGGTCGAGCCAGCCATTCTCGACGGCCTGGCGATGCAGGTCGGTGCCGGGATAGGGAGCGGCGAGGGAGACCTGGATCGTGTGCGGATTGATCTCCGCAGCAAAGCGGATCGTCTCCTCGATTGTCTCCCTGGTTTCGCCGGGAAGGCCAAGGATGAAGGTGCCGTGGATCGTGATCCCGAGCTCGTGACAATCTTTGGTGAAGCGCCGGGCAGTATCGATCCGCATCCCCTTCTTGATGTTGTTGAGGATTTGCTGGTTGCCCGTCTCATAGCCGACCAGCAACAGTCGCAGCCCGTTGTCGCGCAGCACCTCCAGGGTCGCACGCGGCACGTTCGCCTTGGCATTGCACGACCATGTCACACCGAGCTTGCCGAGCTCGCGAGCGATCGCCTCGGCACGTAGACGATCGTCGGTGAACGTGTCGTCGTCGAAGAAAAACTCCTTCACCTGCGGGAACGAGTTCTTCGCAAGCCGAATTTCTTCCACGACATGGCCGACGCTGCGCACTCGGTAGCGGTGGCCGCCAACGGTCTGGGGCCACAGGCAGAAGGTACATTTCGACCGGCATCCACGCCCGGTGTAGAGCGAGATGTAGGGATGCTTCAGATAGCCGATGAAGTAATCCTCGACCCGCAGATCCCGCTTGTAGACTTCGGTGACAAAGGGCAGCTGGTCCATGTCCTCAAGGATCGCACGGTCAGCATTATGGACGATGACGCCGGCGGCGTTGCGGAAGCTCAGACCGTCGATCGAACCGAGCGGTCGGCCGTCGGCTACCTCCTTGACGGTGAAGTCGAACTCCTCGCGGGCGACAAAGTCGATCGCGGACGAGGCCTTGAGGCTGTCCTCAGGTTCGACCGCGACTTTGGCGCCGATCATGCCGATCTTGAGCCGCGGGTTCGTGTCCTTCAGCGCCACGGCAACCTTGACGTCGGAAGCAAAGGACGGCGTCGAAGTATGGAGCACGGCGAGTTCGTAATCGGCCGCCAGCGGCAGGACATCTTCCAGCTTGAGGCGCGCGGGTGGTGCATCGATCAACCTGCTGTCGGCGACCAGCGCCGCCGGCTGGGCGAGCCAGGTCGGGTACCAGAAGGAGCGGATCTCCCGCTTTGCCTGGTAGCGTGAGCCTGCTCCGCCGTCAAAGCCGTCGAATGAGGGCGGGTGGAGGAAGAGGGTCTTCATCATTGGGCCTGGTCTCCGTCGGCTGACATGCGGCCACTCGGCGCGACTTGGAAGAGTTGATCCCGCCAGAAGACCCTTCGTCCGAAAAAACTGGCGACGAACACGGCAAAGGACAAGGCGTCGCGCAACGGGAGCAGCCAGAGCTTGGGGGCGGGAAAGCCGAGAGCACCCGCAATCACCCGTGCCGAGGCCCATCTCAGCGTCACGGAAATCACCAGAAATACGCACGCGGTCAAGCCAAATCCGGTCGCCATAACACCAAGTACAGAGATTGCCACGGCGTGGGTCAGGACTGAGCCGGCGAAGCCGGCCGGAGCAATGGTGCGTATCGTGCGTGCCCACCGCAATTCGTGGAACCACAGCGATGCGAGGGAGGGCTCCGACACGCGAGCCTCGACAAGATAACGCGACAGCACGACGGCGAGCCCCTGTGCGCGCACCTGCTCTCCGATCCGCTGGTCGTCGGCGAGTTCGTCGCGTACCCTCATAAACCCGCCGATTCGGCCGAGGGTTTCGCGTCGCATGGCGATCGTGGCCCCGAAGCAACCCCGATTGACGCCTAGCGCCTCGGCCGCCAACACGCTTGGCAGAAAACCGAAATTGATGTGCAGCGCTCCGAGCTCGGCCCACTTGCCGGCGGTCGCGACCCCTTGGTAAAGGCAGGTGACGGCGCCTGCTCCGGGATCGAGCAGCGGGGCTGTAACCGCCGCGAGATAGCGCTGGTCAACGCGCATGTCGCTGTCCGCTATAACGAGCATGTCGTGCCGCGCCGCTTCGAGCATGTTCTCGAGGTTGGCGACCTTTTGATTGCTCCCCCGGACCCGCGCGTCGACCACGAGGGCGATGTCGCTTTTGGGCAGGTCGCGAATCAGCGCGCGTGCGGTCGGCAAAGCCCCGTCATTCGCGTTACCAACGCCGAGGACGAGCTGGACAACAGGATAATCCTGCTGGGTAAAAGAGTGCAGGTTCTCATAGAGGCCAGGCTCCGCGCCGTGAAGGGGCTTCATCACTGTGACGGGGGGCCGCTCAGCCGCCGCCGGCAGCGGGTGCCGGGCGAAACGGACAACAGCAACCGCTGCGCCTACGAGATATCCCCAAGCCGGTGCGAGGACGATCGCCATGATGAATGTTAGGGTCATCCGGCCCGCTCGATTGATCTTCCAGACTTTGCCCAGTTACGCGTCAAGGTCGACACTGTCGACGGGTTCCCTATACGATCCCGCGTGTGGTCAGGAGTGAATTGCGGCCGGGATGGGTTGGCCCAATATAGTCGACGCTGGCGCAGGCGAGGCAGCTCGGCCTGCCGAGAAAGGACGAGGCGGGATCATGCGTGTCGTACTAGCACAGCCTCGAGGCTTTTGCGCCGGGGTCGAACGAGCGATCGAGATCGTCGAGCGCGCGCTGGAAAAGTACGGCCCGCCGATCTACGTCCGTCACGAAATCGTTCACAACCGGCATGTCGTCGAGCGGTTGCGCGCCAAAGGCGCCCATTTTGTCGATGAGATCGACGAGATCCCCCCGGGAGCCGTGACTATCTTCAGCGCCCATGGGGTTGCGAGCGCGATCGAGACCAGAGCAGAGGACCGCGGGCTTCCGGTGATCGACGCGACCTGTCCGCTCGTCTCTAAAGTGCACATCGAAGGGCAACGATATGCCAATCAGGACCGAGAGATCATCTTGATCGGGCATGCTGGGCATCCGGAAATTGTCGGCACCATGGGTCGCATCAGCGGCCGCGTCCATCTCATCTCGACGCCTGAAGAGGTCGAGCGGCTTGTTGTTGCCGACCCTGAAAAGGTCGCTTTTATTACTCAAACGACGCTCAGCGTCGACGATACGCGGGCCGTTATCGAAGCGCTCAAGGAAAGGTTTCCCTCAATTGTCGGACCCGACACCAAGGACATTTGTTACGCGACGCAAAACCGTCAGCGGGCCGCTCGGGAACTCGCCCGGACCGTCGATGTCGTCTTGGTCGTCGGCGCGCCGAACAGCTCGAATTCTAATCGGTTGCGCGAGATTGCCGCCGAAAGCGGTGTCGCGAGTTATCTCATCGAGGATGCCCGAGCGCTCGATGCGCGTTGGCTCGACGGCGTGTCGGCGGTGGGAATCACTGCCGGCGCCTCCGCTCCGGCTGTGCTGGTCGAAGATCTGATCGCGCGGCTAGGCGAGCTGGCGATAATCGAACTTTCGGTGCTGCCGGGCGTCACCGAGAACGTCCGGTTCAGAATGCCGCCGCAGCTTGCCGACGTCGCCGGTGACCGAGAGCGGGGGTGATGGTTTTTCAGGAGAGTGCGTCTTGGCCATTCCGCTGCGTCAAACGATTCGGGTAGGTGCTTATGTCCTCGGACGACACTTCAGGGGTGTGCGGCGGTACCCGCTGGTTCTGATGCTGGAGCCGCTGTTTCGCTGCAACCTCGCCTGCGCCGGCTGTGGCAAGATCGATTATCCTGACGCGATCCTCAATCAACGCCTGAGCATCGAAGAGTGCCTCGATGCCGTCGATCAATGTGGCGCCCCGGTCGTTGTCCTCGCCGGAGGCGAGCCGTTGCTGCACCGCGAAATCGATGAGATCGCGGCACTTATTACGGCCCAAAGGAAATTTGTCTATCTCTGCACCAACGCCCTGCTCCTCGAGAAAAAAATTCACCTGTTCAAGCCCGGTCCGTATTTCGCCTGGACAGTCCATCTCGATGGAGATCGCGAAGATCACGACCGCTCCGTGTGCCAGGAGGACGTCTACGATCGGGCCGTTGCCGCGATCAAATTAGCCAAGGCGCGCGGTTTTCGAGTGAATATCAACGCAACACTATTCGATACAGCCGAACCGGACCGTATCGCTCGCTTCTTCGATACGGTGACCGAAATCGGCATCGACGGGATTACCGTATCACCGGGCTATGCCTATGAAAGGGCACCAGATCAGCAGCATTTTCTGAACCGGCGCCGGACCAAAGAGCTATTCCGCAGCATCTTTGCTCATGGTGCTCGGCGCTGGTCCTTCAATCAATCCGGACTCTTCCTCGACTTCCTTGCTGGTAATCAATCATACCGGTGCACGCCCTGGGGCAACCCGACACGGAACTATTTCGGCTGGCAGCGGCCCTGCTATCTGCTCGGCGAGGGCTATGCGAAGACCTTCCAGGAGCTCATGGAAGATACCGACTGGGACGCCTACGGCACCGGGAATTACGAGAAGTGCGCCGACTGCATGGTGCACAGCGGCTACGAGGCGACTGCGGCAATGGACTCCGTCCGTCATCCTTTGAAAGTCGCACAGGTCGCGCTTCGCGGCATCCGCACCGAAGGCGACATGGCTGCCGAGATCCCTCTCGATAGGCAACGGCCCGCGAAATATGTCTTCTCGCGCCATGTCGAGGATGCGATGTCCCGCCTAGGCAATGGCACCAACAAGCTCTCGCAACGCCTGAGCCGGGCCGATTAGTGCGGACAACGCCATTCTGGTCTCCTGCGCCAGCCCAATTATGTCAGCGAGTTGAAACGGTCGCCGCAGTATCGCAGCGAACACTCGCGAGACATTGGGTTTCCCGTCGGCCCTCAGCGGCACCAGCGACGCCGGCGGGAGGTCCCGGCGCGCAGTGTCGGCGATCGCCCGCAATACGATAAAGGGTAGCCCGAGGGTTGTCGCCGTAATGGCGACGATCTCGCTCTCAAGGTCAACCGCTAGAGCCTGGGTCATGGCACGGGCACGCTTCCTTCCGGTCGTTGTCGTGATGATGGAGCTTGACCCGAATACTGGACCGTAGACGGCCCCTACCGAGCGCGCGAACTCGGTCAGCTGTCGGCATAAAGGCGGCGCAACCGTCCAACGGTATCGTTCGGTGACTACTTCGCCTGATATGACCACCGTACCCGCCTTCAGATCCGGCGCTAATGCTCCTGCGATTCCGAAGCTAACGAGGCAGTGGGTCTGCGCGGCCGCGGTCGCAACGAGCGCAGCCGTACGGTCACGATCTCCGGCTCCGATGACCACCGAAAATCCCGCGGCGCGCGCAATTTTCGCTTCCGCTGCGAGGCCCGAGGTGCAAAGCACCCTGGCCAAAGGCTGCATACAGAGCTCCCATCTATACTTCCGCTTTGGGCCATGTTTGGCCCGTGGTTCGCGTCATTGGGAACGAGGACCGAGACCTACTTTCAAATGCCGAACCTGATCCGTCGAGAACTTCGTGTCCTCAGCCGTCGATAACGAGCGAGCGCCCAGAGCGGGAAAAAGGCGCGGTACCCGTGATAGCGCAAATAAAACACTCTCGGAAAACCGACGGCGGTATACCAGGACTCATCCCAATTCCCGTCCTGGTCCTGTCTATCAATCAAAAAGGTTATGCCGCGGGCTACCGCCGGATGCTCGACCTGCCCTGCGGCCATTAGGCCGAGCAAGGCCCAAGCCGTCTGCGACGGCGTGCTGTATTGCGCGTCGCCCTGGGGCGCCTCGGGCCAATAGGATTCGCTGCTTTCGCCCCAGCCCCCATCTCTGTGCTGTCGGGCGAGCAGCCAGTCTACTGCGCGCCGCACTTCCGGAGACGTGGGTTCGATCCCGGCAGCGTTAAAGGCAGCGAGCACCGACCAGGTCCCGTAGATATAATTTGTGCCCCACCGGCCGAACCAGCTACCTTCGGCCTCCTGCTCACGCCGGAGATATTCTGTGACTGCGGAAACAGCGGGGTGATCCGGAGCGCAGCCGATCTGGGCGAGGAAGCCCAGACAACGAGCGCTGACATCGGCCGTCGGAGGGTCAAGCAGCGCGCCATGATCGGCGAACGGGATGTGGTTCAAGTAGTAGTGCGTATTATCGGCATCGAAGGAGGCCCATCCGCCGCCCCGGCTCTGCATACCGACGACCCATTCGGCGGCCCGATCTATGGCGTGGCGATAACGCGCCGAATCAAAGCGGTCGAGAGCGAGGGCAACCGCGGCCGTGTCGTCGAGATCGGGATAGTACGGGTTCTCGTATTGAAAGGCCCAACCGCCCGGACGCAAGCCGGGACGTGTCACAGCCCAATCGCCGACTACCTCCAGTACTTGCTTGCTCTCGAGCCAGTCGAGTGCGTGCCTGATGGCGGGTTGGAGGCGGCCGTCATCAACCTCCATCAGCGCATGGCAGCTGAGGGCGGTGTCCCACACCGGCGATAGACAAGGCTGACAATAGCTTCGTTCGCCGTCCAGCACGAGGAGCTTGCGAAGTGCGGCCTGCGCGGTTGCAACATCGGGGTGATCGGGCGGGTATCCCAGACAATCGAACATCATCACTGTATTCGCTATCGCCGGGAAGATCCCGCCGAGACCGTCTTCGCCGTTCAGGCGCTCGGTCACGAAGGCGACGGCCTTCTCGATTGCTCGCCGCCTCGCCTCCGCCGGGAAGAACGGCTCGACCTGACGAAGCAAACGGTCCAGTAAGCCGAAGGCAAACGACAGCGGCGATGATGACGGACCTGTGATCCAGTCGCGCACCAACTCCGGTGGTTCGGCGAACAATTCGCAAATCGTGACACCCTGCGGGTTACGAGCGCGCGGTCTCAGCGCCATCAGTACGAGCAGCGGCACGAGAACGGTGCGCGACCAGTAGGAGACCTTGGCGATGTGGAACGGCGACCAGCCGGGCAGCAGCATGATCTCGACCGGCATGACCGGAACCGCCCGCCACGGCACCTCCCCGAACAATGCGAGCGTGGTCCGAGTGAAAACGTTGCAGCGGCGCGCACCACCCTGTGCCAGTATCGCCGAACGCGCTCGGGCCATGTGCGGCGCGTCGACCCGGTCGCCCGCCGCCTTAAGTGAGAAATAGGCCTTTACTGAAGTGCTGAGGTCGAGGGCGCCGCCGTAGAACAGCGGCCATCCGCCATCCGCACCTTGGGTCGCACGGATATATCGGGCGATCTGCGCCTGAAGATCGGGCTCGATTTGGCCGATATAATGCTGCAGCAGAATGGATTCCGACGGTATGGTCGCGTCGGCCTCGAGCTCGAAGACCCAGTGGCCGTCGGCATGCTGCATAGCCAGCAGCGATTTGCTGGCACGGGCGACGGCCTCGTCGAGCCCGGGCACCCTACCCTGACAGACAGTCGTCGCCGACGCTCGGGCTGTCGTGATATCATTCATTGAGGCACATGCTGTTGGGCTTGGCCTTCCAGCAGGATGGTTCCGACACCGAAGCATTCCGTCACCCGCCGCCGCTCCGATGCGATATCGGGTCGCCGAGCGAGCACCTGCCGGGCCGCTGCGAAGCCGGAGCGAATAGCGCCTTCGATCGTAGCAGGCAAGCCTGTCTCGACATAATCGCCAGCAAGTAGCAGATTTTCCCACCTCGTCTTGGATCCCGGCCGGCGCCGCAGCTGCTCGGGGCTGGCGAGGAACGTGGCCCGCCGTTCCTTGACGATTCGCGCCGGTGGAACGGGATCCCGCGGCAGTTGAAACGCCATGGCGGCGTCGGCCCAAAGCAGCTGGCGCAGTTCCTCGGCGGGCAGGTCGACGAACCCGTCCGCGGCGCTCACCGTGACCGACAGCCCCTCCCGCTTGCGGAAGATCCATTGCGCGGCGCCGCCGATCACGCCCACGAAAAGCGGCGAACCCGACGGGCCGGCGCACCGAAAATGCGCGTTAACAATTGCGGAATAGGCATCAGGCACGACGAGCGCCGGAACGAGGCGCGCCGCCACTGGCGGGGGCACGGCGAGGATCAAGCTGTCGCCCCGACGGAGCCCGACCGAGCCGCTGTCGAATACCAACTCCGCAACCCGGTCGATCGCAAATCGCAGTGCTCGCAGGCGCGCGCCGAAGCGAATCTCGGCCGCCTCCGCGCGTAACCTGGCAAGCGCCGGATCGACGAATGTCTCCGAGAGCCCGTCATTCGGTACTAGCGGTCGGCAGGCCGATGCGCCGCGTCCCAACGTCTCCGCGAGGGTCCGCCAAAACAAGCGGGCCGATGCGCCCTCGGCGCTGGTGTTTAACGCGGCAACCGCGAGCGGCTCCCACAGCCGACGAAATAGCGGGTGTTCCCGGCCAAGGACGTCCCCCACTGTCGCCGCGGGGTCGGCGCGCCGCAATGCGACAGCGGCAAGATAATCGGCCGCTCGGGTTTCGGGCACCCGTCGCTTCGCGCTCAGTATCCACCACGGAAATACCCCACGGTTCGGGCGTACGACCCAGCGCTGCCCAGTCGCAGCGTCAATGAAGCGAAAGACTGCCTCCCGCGGACCCTGAAGCGTCTCGAGCGCGCCGCTGTGTTCGAGATAGCGCAGTGCAGCCTTGTTGCCGGCAAGCAGTAGATGGTTGCCGTTGTCGATCCGGCAACCGAGTTCCGTATCAAAATAGGATCGGCAGCGCCCGCCAGCATGCAGGCCCGCTTCGTACAGCTTTACTCGGCGACCTGCAGCAGCAAGCTCGACTGCGGCCGCGAGACCGGCAAGACCTGCGCCAACGACATGGGCTGTGCCGGCCCCGGCGCTCATATGAGGCCGTGCCGCAGCGCCAGCCAGAGCTTCTGCGAGGCCGACAGGCTTACGCGTGCCGTGGGATTCCGCCATTCCGAGTGCAGCAAGGCCGCTAGCGTCGCATGGTAGAGCGCAGCCATCACCGCAGCAGGCCGCATCGCCCGCCGCGAGCAGCGCGCCATCATGCGCATGCCCTCCTCAAAATGCTCCTCCGCGATCACCGCGACCTCGCGGCAGGCGGCCGGTAGCGCCGGATGCTGCAAGACGGCGACCGGATCGATGCGGCGAATACCATGACGGTCGAGAATTTCACGCGGCAGATAGAGCCGTCCACGACGCGCATCCTCATCGAGATCGCGCAGGATATTGGTCAGCTGCAGCGCTCGACCAAGCGATTCGGCGACAGCATGGGCAGAGTCGCTCTCATCGCCGAAAACATGGACCGAGAGATGGCCGACGGCGCTCGCGACACGCGCGCAATAAAGATCGAGCGTCGCAAGATCGGGCGCACAAAGCTCTTCGCGCGCATCCATCTCCATCCCGTCGATGACGGCGAGGAAATCGCGCCGGCGCAGACGATAGCGCAGTACCGGCTCACGCAGAGCGGAGGTGATGAGGTGATGCGGATGTCCCGTATAGAGAGCGTCGATCTCCTCGCGCCACGCGGCGAGTGCCGAAAGCTTGTGCTCGACGGGCCGCTCATCGTCGGCAATGTCGTCGACCTCGCGACAGAACGCATAGACCGCATACATCCCGTTTCGGCGGTGGTGTGGCAAGAGGCGCATCGCCCAATAGAACGACGTCCCAGCCGCCTCGACCCGATGCCGAATGGTCGCGCGCAGCGCCGAATCGCCGAGCTCGCAGGTGACACTGCCAAGTGCGGCATCGTTCATCGCCATGCGAACCCCGTTGCGCCTGACACGACGGCGGCAAGGCAATCTGATGTTCGCAGCTTGACCCGAGCTGCCAACGGATCACCGCACCGCAGCCGGCGCAGCAGGCGGACCGCAAGCTCCACGATAACGCCACTTTCGCGCCGCAGCCCGAAAGAGGTGACTTGCGCCGGTAGGCCGCGGGCTATCTCGATGAGCGCGTCGGTGCGGTCGAGCATGCCGTCGATCACCCGCCGTAACCCCGGACACGACGCCGGCGCCGTTAGCGCCTCAACCCCGATTTCTTCGGCTGCGAGATCGCTCAGCGGCAGATAGACCCGATCGAGCAGGCGGTAGTCGTCGCCGCAATCCTGCAGGTGGTTGAGGACCTGCAGCGCCGAGCACAGCGCATCCGAGGCGAACCACGCCTCGCGGCTCTCGCCATGCAGGTCGAGGAGCTGGCGCCCGACCGGCGAAGCCGAATAGCGGCAATACGCCATCAGATCGTCCCAGTCGCGATAACGCAATTTTGTGGCGTCGAGCCGAAAAGCCTGCAGCACGTCCTGGCAATGCTGCGCGGAAACGCGCGTCTCGATCAAGCTTTGACGCATGGCCGCGGCTGCCGGCGAATCGCGACCTGGCGCGCCGTCGAGGATTTCCGCCATGCGGTCTAGTCGCCGAACCTTATCGTCAGGGGTCAGCGCCGGGTTGTCGGCGATATCGTCCGCGTTTCGCGCGAAACGGTAAAAGGTGTGCACATGCACCCGTAAACTGCGTCGGATCAGCAGGGAGCCGACCGGAAAATTTTCGGCATCACGCCCCTTGCCGGAGGGCGTCTCGATCGTGTCGGACTCGGTTTGCCGCGCAGCGGCCGCCCCGGTCGTCATCGGAGGTATCCGTTGGCCCGGAACCACCCGACCGCGTCGACGATCGCGTCACGGGCCGGTCGAGATGCATAGCCGAGTTCGCGCATCGCTTTTGCCGAGCTGAAATACATCTTCTTCTTCGCCATACGGACGCCGTCGCGCGTGATAAATGGCTCTCGGCCGGTCAGTCTCGCGGCCAATTCCGCCCCGATCGCGGCAGGAAATGCCACGCTATAGGGGACCCGCATCCGCGGCGGTCTCGTGCCCGCGGCCTGCCCGACCTCCGCAAGGATCTGCGCAAGCGACATGTCCTCGCCGCCGAGGATGTAACGCTCTCCGACGCGGCCCGTCTCCGCCGCCGCGAGGTGGCCGGTAGCGACATCCTCGACATGCGCGATGTTGAGCCCGGTATCGACATACCCCGGCATGTGTCCCCGTGCGGCTTCGAGGATCAGCCGTCCGGTCGGCGTCGGCTTGCGGTCGCGCGGCCCGACCGGGGTGGACGGATTGACGATGACCGCGGGTACTCCGCGCCTTTCGACCAGGTCGCGCACGACGTCCTCCGCCTGGAATTTCGAGCGTTTGTACGGTCCGATCATATCTTCGAGGCTGCTCGGGGTCTCCTCGTCGGCGGGTCCCTCGGCGACCAACCCGAGGGTGGCGACACTGCTCGTATAGACCACCCTTTCGACGCCGGCGTCGAGTGCTGCCCTCATCAGGACGCGGGTTCCCTCCACATTCGCGCGGTACATCGGCGCCGGATCGGGAACCCAGAGCCGATAATCGGCGGCAACATGAAACAAATATCGGCAACCGGCGACTGCGCGCGCGAGCGACGGCGCATCTTCCAGCGAGCCCTCGAAGATCTCGATCGAAAGATCGGCAATGTTGCGCCGATCGCCGCGCCGGCGGGCGAGAACACGAACCTCATGGCCTCTTTCGAGAAGCGCGCGCGTCACGGCCGAGCCGACAAAACCCGTCGCTCCGGTGACAAGGCATAAGCCCGGCGATAGGGGCATTTGCCGGTCACTCAGCGGCTCGCGGGCGGCTCGGCCCCAGTGGCGCGAGCGCGCGCCGCTTGCGCCTTGTCGGTCTCCCCGAGCACCTCGTAGGCGCGGGCAAGACGCGCCCAGCCTTCCTTGTCCCCTGGGTTTTGCGCGAGCCGGGCTGCCAGACGCTCGACCATCCCGCGGATCATCGCCTGGCGCTCTTCCGGCGACATCGACTGGGCGGCGGCAATGTCCTGCGCGGAGGGCCCGGCGAGTGTCTTCGGGCCCGCTTGCGTCGCGTCCGGCGCGATCTCGGCTAGGCGTGTGGAAACCACCTGACGCCATGGTGCGTCCGCAGGAGCGTCCTTGAGCAGCGCTTGCAGCGTGGCCTTCGCTTCAGCGGCATCGCCGCGCTGCAGTGCCGCCTCGGCGCCATAAAAGCGGGCCCGCGGGTCGTCAGCGGCTTTGGCGAACTCGGCGATCGCGGCCGACGTCACTATTCCTCGGGCTCCAAGTACGAGGACTTCGCCCAGCTCGGCATGAAGCTGAGCCTCGTCGGGCTTCAGCCGGATGGCGCGATCGTAGGCGTCCCGCGCTTCGGCGAATCGCTCCAATCGGGTCAAGGTCCGGCCGAGCAAGGCCCAGCCCTCCGGGTGATCGGGGTCGCGCTCGAGGCGTGCTTTCAGCTGCTCCGCTGCGGCTGCGAGTTCTGTCAAATCGTGGGTCCCCGCTGCCCGAGAGGCGCTCGCAGCAGCCGGCGAGTTTATCGCCGCCGGCGCGCCGAGCGCGAAGTAGACGGCGAGGGCGGCCGCCGGCAACAGGCCGGCCACTCCCAGTGCGGTCCCAATTCGCCACGAGAGTTCGGTCGGCGAGGCTGCCGCGAGGTCTGGTTCCCGAGCTTCCCGGTCGGTTTCCGCCAGCAAGCGCCGAGTGAGCTCTGCTCGGGCGGCTGAAGCCTCGTCCGGCGGAAGCCTTCCCTGGACGAGATCCGTATCGATATCAGCAAGCTGGCGGTGGAACATCTCAATCGTGGTCTCAGTGTCGCCAGCGCCGCGGAGAGTTCGCGACACGAGAGGCCGCAACAAGGCGGCAAGCGCCAGGAGAACGAGCAGTGCCACGATGATCCAGAACCAGATCATTGGCGATCGCCGAGCAGCAACGCGGCACGCGCACGCTCCTCTCGGGTCAACTCAGGGACATCGGCGCGCCGGCGCCGCGCCCGGAGCAGCAGCACCCCCCCGACGCCGACGACCAGCACAGGTGGGGCGAGCCAGAGCAGCCACGTCACCGGCGCGAAGGGCGGGTCGAGCAACACGAATATCCCGTAGCGCGCCGCGACGTAATCGAGCACCTGCTGGTCGCTGTCGCCGGCAACCAGACGTTGCCGCAGCAATACGCGCAGGTCATGGGCCAGATCGGCATTCGAATCATCGATCGACTGGTTCTGGCAGACGAGGCAGCGCAACTCCTTGCTGAGGGTCCGGGCGCGCGCCTCGAGGGCAGGGTCGGCGAGCCGCTCGGCGGGCTCCACCGCGTGCACAGGCGATCGGCCGAACAGGGTGAGCAGAACCGCCCAGAAAACCAGACGAGAGATCATCAGCGGTCCGCCGGTCGGGTCCCGACGGCGACCGGGACCCGGGCTGCGGCCGGTCGCCTGCGCGGCCTTCGGTCGGCAAGCGAGACGAGGCCGCCGAGGGCAGCGAGGAGGGCGCCGAACCAAATCCACGGGACAAGCGGGTTATAATACGCCCGCAAAACCCAGCCGCCTTGGCCGTCGGGATCGCCGAGCGCCAGGTAGAGGTCGCCGAAACCGTTGGTGGCGATCGCCGTGTTGGTCGTCTGGCTGCGCGCCACCGGATATTGGCGGCGCTCGGGATAGAGGGTCATAGCGGTGCTGCCGGGCCGCTCGACCACGATCTGGGCGCGCTGGACATGATAGTTGGCGACATTGCCCTCGGTCACGTCGACAAGACGCAGGGTTCGCCCGGCGATCTCCAAGACTTCGCCGGCATGCAACGTCTCGATCCGCTCGCTGCGCCACCCGGTCGAGACGACGATCCCGGCGATCAGTACGCCGACGCCGAAATGGGCGAGCGCATAGCCCCGAGTGCCACGCGGCAGATTGCGCAGGCGACGCCAGCTCGTGCCGAGGGGCTGCTTTCCGAGGCCGGCGCGATCGGCGAGATCACTCAGCACGCCGAGCATCGCCCACACCGCGAGGGCGATCCCCCCCAGCGCCGCCGGGGGCGCCTCCCGGTTGCAGAGAAAAACGATGACGGGGGCCCCCAACGCACCGGCGAATGCCGGCGCGAGCCGCCGCGCGGCACCCGCAAGATTGCCACGGCGCCAGGCGAGCACCGGGCCGATCACCATCGCCACGATGCCGGGCATCAGGATCGGCACAAAGGTGGCATCGAAATATTGCGGCCCGACGCTCAATTTGACGCCGCTCCATACCTCGGCGAAGAGCGGGTAGAAGGTGCCGAGAAAGACAGTCGCCATGCCCGCACACAGCAATAGGTTGTTGAGCACCAGCGCACCCTCGCGGCTGACCAGGGCGAACGAGTTGCCGGTCTGGAGGCGCGGCGCGCGCAACGCGTAGAGCAGCAGCCCACCGCCGATCACCAGTACGATCAGCACCAGGATGAACACCCCGCGGGTCGGGTCGACAGCAAAGGAGTGGACCGAGGTCAGGACGCCGGAGCGCACCAGGAAGGTGCCGATCAGGCTCATGCCGAAGGTCAGGATTGCCAGCAGCACGGTCCAGCGCTGCAGGGTCTCGCGTTTTTCGACGACGGCGGCCGAGTGCAAGAGCGCGGTCCCCAGCAGCCACGGCATGAAGGAGGCGTTCTCGACCGGGTCCCAATACCACCAGCCGCCCCAGCCGAGCACGTAATAGGCCCACCAGCTGCCCATCGCGATGCCGATCGTCAGGCCGCACCAGGCAGCGAGCGCCCAGGGCCGCACCCAGCGCGCCCACGCCGCACCGACTCGCCCTTCGATCAGTGCCGCGATCGCAAAGGAGTAGGTGATCGAGAACCCGACATAGCCGAAATAGAGGAAGGGCGGATGGAAGGCGAGCCCCGGATCCTGCAGCAACGGATTGAGGTCGCGGCCGTCGGCCGGAGCCGGCAGCAGCCGGTCGAACGGGTTCGAGGTCGCGATCATGAAGAGCAGCGTGCCAAAGCCCAAAAAGCCCTGGATCGCCAATGCCCGCGCTCGCAGGGACGTTGGCACCGCCCGCCCGAAGAAGGCGACCAGGCCGCCGAAGAGGGTCAGCATCAAGACCCAGAGCATCATCGAGCCTTCGTGGCTGCCCCACACCCCGCTCACCTTGTAGAGCATGGGTTTCGCGGTGTGCGAATTCTCAAAGACGTTGCGCACCGAGAAATCCGAGACGATGTGGGCGTGCATGAAGGCGGCGAAGGCGAGCGCCACCAGTCCGAACTGCAGGAGTGCCGCGGGCGGCGCCAAATCCATCAGCGGGCGGCTGCGCACCGAGGCGCCGATCATCGGCACCACACCCTGCACGGCGGCGACGAGCAGCGCCAGGATCAGGGCGAAATGGCCGATTTCTACCAGCATGCGGTCAACCCCCGGCCAAGCCGCCTGAAAATACAGGAGAAATACAGGGCAGATCCCGCCCTGCCTTCCGCCCGCCCGAAACAACGAGCCATGACCTCATAACCATCATCACACTAGCACGGCATTAAGGCTAATTTCGGGAATTTCGCCTCCGGTGAAGCTCGGCCGAGCGGTGTCGACCGTCGCTGTTTGGGTTCGTCCCGAGCGGGCGGTCATCCGAAAGCGCGATTTTCTCAAACTAACTTCACGGCGCCGACGAAGACTACCGGTCCGGTTGGCTGCTGCGTGGGCGAGCCGCCGAGCGGCTCGATGCTGATCGCGAGTGTGGCGCCTTCGCTCAGTTCGGGCGGCAGCACGCCAAGCCGGAGCTCGCCGTCAGGAGGAATGACACCCAGCGATCGTGGTTGCTTCGCACCAGGAGCGATCGCCCACAGCTCGAAAGCACAGTCGTTGGGCGGTGCGGCGGCGGCCATGGCTCGCACCACCAAGCCCGAGCGACCGGCGATCCAGCTCGCCTGATCCTGCTGCGGCGGATGGAGGACGGCGAGAAGGCTCGGCCCGGGGGCCGGCGCTATCAAGATCCAAAGAGCGAGCGCCGCCGCGGCGGTGGCGAAGCCCGCAGTGGACCAACGCCACAGTAGGACGTTTTCCCAGAACAGCGACGCGCGCGGCCTTGGCGCGGGTTTTGTTATCTGCGCTTCGATCGCCTCCCAGGTGCCGAATGGCGGCTCGGCCGGGGCCGCGAGCTCCGAGAGAGCGGATGCAGCTGCTCTTCCCAAAAGGTGACCGCGCGGCGCAACTCCATATTGGACGCGAGCGCCCCCGCGACCTCGCTCGCGTCGGTTTCATCGAGGACACCGAGCACGTGTTCGCCGGCCAGGATATGGAGGTCGTCGAGATCGTCGGGGATCATGATTGGAGACACTTTCGCAGAGTGAGCATCGACCTCGACAGCGCCTACCACCCGCAGACGATTTTCGCCTACGCGATGAACGACCGGGCACTGCCGATCGCCCACGGTGCGCCGCTGCGTCTGCGCGAGGAGCGCCAGCCGGGCTACAAGATGGCGAAATACGTCATGGGCATCGAGTTGGCCGCCGATTTCGGGCACATTGATGACGGCAACGGCGGCCATTGGGAAGACCAGGGGTATGAATGGTGGGCCGGGATCTGAGCACCCGGTTCACGGATATTCCGCCAGCAAGCCCTCACCCGGCCTACCCTGCGCTTGCTTCTCCTCTTCCCCGCCGGACGGGGGGAGAGGGCAGGGTGAGAGGAGCCAGAGGTTGATAAACGCGGCAGCCTGCAGCCCCGTCCGTTTCCTGGACAGCCCCGCGCATTGTGGGAGAGGGCGCCGAGTGCAGCGAGGCGGGTGAGGGTCGCCCGGCACAACACTAGGCGAAGAGGCGGCGATGCGGCCCCAATCCTCGATGGCTCCTGGCCGGGCACGATCTGCCGGCCTATCAGCCGCGCGGTGACAGGCGCGAGCGCGCCGTGACGATAGGCAAAATCGCCGACATCCTGCAGGCCCGCAGCCAACTCGACGAGGCCCTCAAGATCCGCCACGAGGAGGAGCTGCCGATCTATGAGCGGCTCGGCGATGTGCGCTCGCTGCTGGTCGGGCCGGCGAATCTCGCGATCAATCTTCTGACCCGCGGACGTGCGGAGGACCGCGGCGAAGCCCGCCGGCTGCTGCACCTGGCGCTCGAGGCGGCGCGGCGGCTGAAATTGCCCGAGGCGCGGCAGATTGAGGCGGTCATCGAGCAGGCGGGAAACAACATAGAGGCCAGGCAGGAATGCGCTGCATCTGGCGCCGTGCGTGCTTCGAGACGCGCCCCGGGGCGCCGGGGCGCTCCTCAGAGCTTGTGAATGAATCCCGACCAGAGATCGCTTCCCCGGCGAAGGCCGGGGTCCATGCCACCGCGGCACGAGCCGGTCAGGATGCACAAGCCATTGCTTAATGCAGGAAGGGTTCGAGTTGTGTGGAAAGGTGGGTCCCGGCGTTCGCCGGGAAGCGACCAAAAGTATGCGTCAATGCCGATTCTTTCACAGCCTCTAGCATGAGGGTGTGTTGTTGATGGCATTAAGAAAAGGGTGTGTTGTTGGAAGGCATTAAGAAAAATGCCTCATCCTGAGGCGCCTCGCGAAGCGAGGCCCCGAAGGACGCACGGCCTTGCCCCTTGATGAGAGCGTGGGTCGAGCCTGCTGCACCGAAATGGCATAGGGACAGCGCCGAGAGCCTCCCAGGCCGACGGCCCCGAAGAACCCGTTTCTATATTGACAAATTGTTAATTTATGCGACCTTGACGACATGCTGATGTCGATTGCAACGCTCGCCTTATCCTGCCCGCCGGGGCGCACGCCTGCTCTGCGCCGCTGTTATTTTGCTGTTATCCGCTGTTCTTTCGTTTACTGCGCTGCCGGCAATCGAGGATTCCTGCGGTGAAGGCGAGCCCTCGCTGATAATTTTCGGTAAAAACAGTAGAAAACAGCGAAAAACCGCGGTTTCTCGGTTCGAAAACAGCGGTTGCCCCTCACTCCGGCCCTCTCCCCGCAAGCGGGGCGAGGGAGGGGCCGATCGGGATGTTGTCGATCAGGCGGGTGCGGCCGAGATGGACGGCGCCGAAGATACGGGCGGGTCGGCTGACCGCCGAGGTGACCGGGGCCAGGGTGTCCGCCTCGCGGAGTTCCAGGTACTCGACGGCGAAGCCCGCCTGTTCGAGTTCGGCGCGGCCGAGTACCGTCTCGCGGGCGACCGCCCCCGGCTCGGCGGTCAGCGCCGCGGCGATGCGGCGCAACACCCGGGCAAGCTTGGGGGCAATCTGGCGCTCCTGCGGCGAAAGGTAGGCGTTGCGCGACGACAGCGCCAACCCGTCGGGCTCGCGCACGGTCGGCACGCCGGCGATCCGCGCCGGGATGTCGAGGTCGCGCGCCAGCCGGCGGACGACCAGCAGCTGCTGATAATCCTTCTCCCCGAAATAGGCGGCGTCGGGCAGGGATTGCAGCAGCAATTTGGTCACGACCGTGGCGACGCCGTCGAAATGGCCGGGCCGGTGGGCGCCGCACAGGCAGTCGGTCAAGCTCGCGACCCGCACCGTCGTCGCAAACCCCGGCGGGTAAATCTCGGTGACGGCGGGCGTGAAGACGAGGGCCACACCCTCCGCCCGCAGCATCGCGAGGTCGGCCGCCTCGCGCCGCGGATAAGCGGCGAGGTCCTCGTTCGGCGCGAACTGCTTGGGATTGACGAAGATCGTCGCGACGACCTGGTCGCACTCGGCCCGTGCCGCCCGGACCAAGGCCATATGGCCCTCGTGCAACGCCCCCATTGTCGGCACGAGGCCGATCCGCGCGCCGGCTTTGCGCCAGCCGGCGATGTGGCTCCGCAGCTCGGCGATGGTGCATACGACGTCCAACCGGCGCCATGCCTCCCCGTGTCACGGAATGAGATAGATCGGGCTCGACCAGGCTTGGTAGCCGTCCTCTTGCACGACCGACACATAGAATGGCGAGTCGCCCGAAGCCGCAACCGGAAGCCGCCGTTCGAGATCGACCCGGCACTCGGTCAAATGCTCGGGCAGGCGGCGCACGCTCAGCTTGCGCGCAAGCCCGCCCGCATCGCACATGGTCGGTTCGGCGCCGATCTCCGCGATCGCCAGATCGAGATTGCCGTGGTCGGTCAGCACCTCCAGCCAGCCAGCGTCGGGTTCTTCGAGAAAGAGATCGAAGCCGCCGAAATTCCCGGTGGTCAGCGCTTCCCATTCGAGACGGCCGCCATCCCGATCGATGCGCTTATCCGGGTTCCAGAAATTGATTTGGCGCACCTCGGCAATGGCGTTCCCCCGCACGGTCGCAGAGCCGTCCCAGATCGCCTGCCGGCCGCGGCCGCGATATTCCGCACCCTCCCAGATCACCCGCAGCCGCCGGCTCTGCCCAGGGGTCGAGTAGGGCCGGAAGGTCTCCAGCACCTCGCGGCCGCGGCGCAGCTCGAGGCGCTCGATCGGCGCCGAGCCGACAGCCCGCAGGGCCAGGGTGATCTCGCGGTCGGCGCTGCGCAGAATGTCGCCCATCATCGCATGGCACACCAGGCGCGAGGAGGTCGGGCCCAAGGCCGGGTCCTCGTCGAAGAGTTCCGCCGGCGCATCGAAGCGTGCCTGCACATCGAGCACCATGCGGTTGCCGGTGGTTCCGTAATGGCGGCGCCGGCGCAGGCAATCGATCGCCGCCGTCCGCGTCAGCTCGGGCAACAGCAGGCAGGTCAGTCCGCCATAGGCGCCAAAAGTCGAGGCGCCGGGGTAGCTCGCGCCGGGACGGCCTTTGTGGTCGTCGCTGTTGCACACGATCCCGACGCGGTAACCCATGTCGAGCGCGTCATAGAGCAGCCACTCGAATGTCCCCCAGGCGGAATGGATCTCCATCGAGCGCTCGATCCGGCCGTCATGGGCGATCCGGACATCGGCATAACGCCCGCCGACATGCGCACTGACGACGGCGTCGTAGCCCTCGAGGCGGCGAAACAGCTCGGCCGCCGAGGTGCAGTCGGTGGCGAGGTCCCTTTGATCCGAGACGAGGGCGTGCGAGGAACGGTGGATCGCGTCATTCTCTTCGGCGAAATAGACATTGCGGTCGCCGCCGAGACCGGTATTACCCGACCATTCGTAGCCGGGCAGCGTGACGAAATGCCCGGGTTTGTGAAACGAGCGCGTCAGCTCGTTCAGCGCATCATAGAAGCCGCGGGTTATCTGGAAATCGTTGCCCTGATGGCCGACGAGATCGAGGAAGGCGAGGTCCCGCGCAAAATGGAAATAATGCAGGGCCGAGGCGGTGCCGATGGTCTCCTCGCTCTGCCCGTGCAGATCGCCCCAATAGGGCAGCAATGCGCCCGCCTCAACGATCCGCATCGGGTTCGACACTGCGAGTAGGTGCTCTCCCTTGCCCAAAACCGAGATGGTCAGATCGCCTGTTTGTTCGGCGGTTAATCCATCGATGACCAAAGTCGGGCTGCCCTCATCGAAAGCGACCAGTTCGGGTAGCCCGAACACCGGCAACGACGCGTTGAGCCGCAACGGGTCGTCCCGCACCGGTGCCGGGTTTCCCCAGCGGTCCTCGGCTTTGAGGCAGAGCCGAAAACTATCGCCCAGACGCAGCCCCGTCGGCAGGATCGCCTTCCACGCGACAGGCTCACCCGCGACGATGTCGAGGCGCGGCGAATTCGGCACTTCGGTGAAGATGCCGGTGGCGATCGGGTCGACGAAGAGCTTGAGCAGAAAATCCTTCTCGACAAAAGTTTGCATCCGGATTCCCGGTGACCCTTGCCGCCGGTCGCCGAGGCGGATCCTCAGGGTGTCGCCCTCGCGCAAGAACCCCTGCAACACCCGGATGCTGATCGTGCGGTCCCATGGCCGGACATGGCCCTTGGAATCGAAGCGCAGTTCGAGCTGCGCGCCGTTGCTGGCCTCGACCGAGACGTAATTGGGGGCGCGCGGGTCATCGAATTGCGGCCGGCCCATATCGGTCGCAAAGCGGGTCACGAGCCGCACCGCGCCGGTATCGTCAATGCCGAAGTAGCCGGCGGTGTAGGTGATCGTCAGCGATGCATAGCTGCCGGCCTCGAAAGCGCCGGTCGGGGTCATCTCGGCATGGCCGATCCGCGGCTGCAGCCACGCGTCGTTGATTTGGTTGGGGTCCGCCCAGTGCGGTGTCGGCGACGTCGCGGCGATCATCTCAAACCGCCCGCCCGGCGAGCACGCGGTCGACCATCGCCGGTGCGGCGCCGAGATAATTGGCCGGATCGGTCAATGCCCGCAATTTCTCCGGGCCCAAAGGATTGGCCACCGCGGGGGTTTCCCGCAGCACGTCGAGCAGCGGCCGGTCGGTCTCGATCGCGAGGCGGCAGGCGTCATAGATGAGGTCGTGCGCCTCGTTGCGGCCGGTGTGCGGCGCCAGGCCCATCATCACTGCCTCGGCGACGATCAGCCCATGCGTCATCGCCAGGTTCTTTGCCATGCGGCGGGGATCGACGATAAGCCCGCCGAGCATGAAGCGTGCCTGATGGAGCGCGCCGGCGGCATAGCCGAAGGCTTCCGGCAACGCCACCCATTCGGCGTGCCAGGGGCCGGTCGCCCGCTCGAAATCGGTGACCATCGCGTCGAGCACGAGACCCGCCTGCTGGCGGAGCACCTTCGCCGCCGCGAGGATCAGCTCGCACGAGATCGGATTGCGCTTCTGCGGCATCGTCGAGCTCGATCCGCGGCCTTGGATAAAGGGCTCGGCCGCCTCGCCGAATTCGGTCGCCGACATCAGCATGACGTCGAAGGCCATCTTGCCGAGGCTGCCGAGCAGCAAGGCCAACACCTGCACGGTCTCGGCGATGCCGTCGCGCACGACGTGCCAGGTGATCGGCGGGTCGCCGAGGGCAAGCTCGCGGGCGAGCTCGGTGCGGGTTGCGAGGCTCTCCTCGCCATTGCCGAGCGAGGCCAAGGTCCCGGCAGCGCCGCCGAACTGGGCCAACAGCACGCGCGGGCGCAGCTCGGAGAGCCGCTCGGCGTGGCGATCGAGCGCGTAAAGCCAGACTGCCGCCTTGTAGCCGAAGGTCACCGGCAGGGCGTGCTGCAGGTGGGTACGGCCAGCCATCGGGGTGTCGCGATAGCGACGGGCGAGCCCGGCGAGATGTTCGCGAGCTGCGCTCAGATCCTCGTCGAGCAGCCCGAGCCCGGCGCGGATCTGCAATACCGCGGCCGTGTCCATGATGTCCTGAGTTGTCGCCCCCCAATGGACAAACCGGCCGGCATCGCCTGCCCTTTCGGCGAGTTGGCGGACGAGCGGCAGGATCGGGTAGCCGACGGTCTCGGTCTCCTTTTTAAGGCGTCCCAAATCAAACGTCTCGCGGCCGTCGGCGAACGGGCGTGCCGCCCGCGAAATCGCCGCTGCGGCCTCGGCGGGGATGATCCCGAGCCGTCCCTGAGCGCAGGCGAGCGCTGCCTCGACCTCGACGCAACGCGCCAGGAACGCACTGTCGCCGAACACCCCGCGCATCGCCGGGGTGCCGAACATGTCGGCGAAAATCGCCGAGTCGAGGGCGCCGATCGCCATTATCGCGCGAACTCGGTCCAGCGGCCCTCGTCCAGTCGCTCCAGTGCGGGAAAGCGGTCCTTGTACGCCATCTTCGGGCTCTCGGCGATCCAATAGCCGAGATAGACGAAAGGGTGCCTGTGGCGCCGACACTCCTCGACGAGCCACAGCACGCTCCAGATGCCGAGGCTGCGCCTTGGCTGAGCGGGATCATAAAAGCTGTAGACGGCCGAAATCCCGTCATCGAGGAGGTCGACCAATGTCGCGGCGACCAGCGCTCCGCGAGGGCCCCGAAACTCGGCAATCGCCGTCCGCACCGGAGTGTCCTCGACCATCGCCCGGTAGTCGCCGTAGCGCATCAGCGCCATGTCGCTGTCGCAATGGCGTGAGCCCTGATAGGCCGCGAACAACCGGAACTGCTCTACCGTGGCGCGGGCACTGACGAGCCGAGTGCTCAGATCCCGATTGATATTGCGGATGCGCCGCGTCGATCGGGTATGAGCAAAGCGCTCGACCGCGATCCGCACCGGCACGCAGGAGGTGCAGCCACGACACACCGGCCGATAGGCGAAGCGGTGGCTGCGCCGAAACCCGGCACGCGACAGATCGTCGTAGAAAAGCGCGCTGCCGCTACCGGCAAGATCGACGATCAGCTTGCGCTCCGCTCGTCCCGGGAGATAGGGGCATGCGACCGGCGAAGCCGCGAAAAACTGGCGTCTTGGAAAAAGCAGCGCCCGCTGCGCATTCACGCATCCGTCGCGCTGCAAGGGCTCGCGTTTCGGCCTGCCTTCCCCCTTCGGCCAAATGTCCATCACACCGCCCCTCTGCGCGCCGCAGTTCCTGATCGCCGGTCGGCTTTAGTATGGACGAGAGTTTGCCGGGGCGCCAGCGCAGGCGCCCACGTGATAGCCCCACGGCGTTTCAGCCCCTGGCATTTCAGAATGAGGGAATCACGGGAGCCGGCACGAGGTGCTCCTCGACCTTTTGCACCCCTGGGATGTTCTCGGCGGCAACCCGCACCGCCTGCCTTTCCTCCTCGGAGCGGTCGTCGGAGAACCACAGATGGACGACCCGGTCCCGGACGATGATGTCCGCCGCCCACATGTGAACCCACTCTTGTCCCTTGAGTTCGGCGATGAGTTTTTCGCGGATAGTGCGGTCGTCGCTGTTAGTCACGATGGCGGGCTCGCTCTTGGTCATCGCTAGCGCCCTTACGAGATTGGCGCGGCTTACGATGCCGGCGAGCTTGCCGTCACGAAGCACCGGCACGCGCTTGATCCTCTTGGTCTCGAGTAGGGTCGCAATCTCGGCGAGGTCGGTCGTGTCGCTGACCGAGATGACCTCACGGGTCATGATTTCGCGAACAACGCGGCCGTGCGCTTTGACATAATCGCGAGCCGCTTCTTGATCCGCCCCGAATACGTCGTGCCACCGCGACCGGCGGCGCTGCGTTCGCCGCTCCGTGCCTGTTTCGGCGCGATGCAGCAGGTCGCCCTCGGTCACGATGCCAACGAGCCTATTGTCCCGATCGACAACCGGGACGCCGCTGATGCCGCGCTCAGAAAGAAGCGTGGCCAAGGCCTGCACCGATGTTTCGGGGTCGACCGTGATCACGTTCGTTGTCATGACGTCCATTGCGCGCATTGCATCCTCCCTGGCGATCTATTGACGGGCACTCTAGCAGGCCTCCCGGGGCTTTGACATGGTCGACCAGACTGCGGGCGCCCACCTCCGCCGGCAATCGGGGAATGGCGTGCGGGATGGGGCATCGATCCCCATATTTCCTCTGGAACAGCAGCGGCTCGTTCATGATCGAGAGCATCAGCGCCGTTACCCTCGCCACGCACGACATGCGAAGTGCCGTTCGGTTTTACCGCATGCTGGGATTTCAGCTGCTCTATGGCGGCGAGGAGGCGAAATTCACCACTTTTCGCGCCGGGCCCAATTATATCAACCTGGTCGTCCAGCCGGCCGAGCGCCGGTGGTCCTGGTGGGGACGCTTGATCTTTTACGTCTCCGATGTCGACGCCCTCCATTTCCGCTTGGTCGCCGCCGGCTGCCAGCCTGACACCGCGCCGCGTGATGCCGAATGGGGCGAGCGGTACTTCCACCTGACCGATCCCGACGGCCACGAACTGAGCTTTGCCCAGCCGCTCAAGGCCTGAGCAAACTACTCGGTCATGCGCTCATTGAGGGGCTCACGAGGGCCTCCGCTGTTCACCCGATCTTTACACTTAGCGTGGGAGCATCTCGGCCGATCGATATGAAGGTGGTGCATCGTGCTTGCAGATCACAGCGCTCGCTATGCCGATACGGCCCTTGAAACCGAGCCAACCGGTCAAAACCCTGTTTCGGCTCGTTCTGCGATGATCTGCATCGTCACTTTGTCGGCACTCGGTTGGGCGGTCGTCCTGCTCCCATTGTGGGCGGCCTTTCATTAGTTTTGGCTTGCCGGTTCGAGGCTGACACCCGACCAATCTCGCGCAAAAATCCCCGGCTTCGACCCACGACGACCCATCGCCGATGGCCGGTTCCGCTCAGATTGTAACAAAGTCGGTGATGCGCGAATTGACGGGCATCGGCCGTTTTCCCGTGGCGGTACGGACGGATGGCTGCGATCCACGACCGTCCTACCGTCTGCGCTATCTACCATATTTTGCCTCATCAAGCTTCACATATACAATATTTGGCCGGTGACGAGCGCTGCTTGCGCGATGAGGCTATAATCAAAACAGATCAAGTACACCTAAAGGATTAACAAAAAGATCTTGCTGACGAATTGTTGACGGTCTTTTGACCTTGACTATCAGGTCGCTGTAACATATCGTAACTAACTGTAAACCAAGAGTGTCAGCGACATGATACATTGGACTCAAGAAATACCGATCGGTGCGGAAGCCATCATCGTTGAAGACGACTGTGCCACCGCAATTGCCGAATTTATTCGCACCAAGGGAATTACCCGCTGCCCGACCGCCTGCGTCTCGCCGACGCAGGGCCTGGTCGGTGCGGCCGACCGCGCCGCACTTGAAGAATACGCGGTTGCACGCGACAGGGTGCGACGGGAGAGAGCGGCCGCGCGCATGCGGTCGTTCTGGGACGCCAGCATGCCTTTGGTTGGGGAGAGATAGCTCGTCGGGCGCATTTCAGCACAACGCGTTCGTCTCCCGCGTTCGCATAAACCCTGCGCCAAACCTCCCCAAACCACTATAGAATATGTGCCGCTTGTATACTTGAAGCTGATTACCCCACCCTGACCCTCCCTCGCCTGCCGGCGGGGAGGGGATGGGATGGAGCCGGCCGACTACTCCGGCAGACGGGTGGACTGCCAGGCCACCATCTGCCAGCGCCCGCCCTTGTGGGCGTAGACATCGGTGAACCGGACGCCGAAGCTATTGGGCCGCCCGCCGGACATTACGCTGATCCGGCACGACCCGCTCAGCACCACCGCGTCGCCGAGGTCCTGCGCCTTGACATCGGAAGGTTCGACCGCGGTGTAGACCGTGGCGCCGGATTCCATGTTCCCGATTAAACTCTGCTTGGTGTCGAGCCGTGCTGTGGAGTGCGTGTAGACAAGGTCATCGGCGAGCAAGGCGTTCAACGTGGCTACGTCCTTTTGCGCCATCGCATTCATGCGCTTCTTGTCGAGATCGATGATCATCTGACGGTTGTCTGCCATGGGTTTCTCCTTTGGAAATGGGGCGATGCTGTAGATCAGCGGACCATCAGCACGAGCTTGCCCTGTAGGTGCCGTCCCTCACTGACCCGGTGCGCCTCGGCTGCGTCGGCGAAGTTATAGCGGGTGATCGCCGGCGGCCAAACCGCTCCTTCGACCAAGAGCTCCAGCATCCGCTCGAGATGCGCGCGGTCGCGTTTGACGTTGGGGCGCAGGACGTGGACATCCTTGCGGGACGGCTGAAATCCCGAGGGAGCCGCGGCGATCCATACCAGCCGCCCGCCCGGCTTGAGGACGGCGTAGGAACGCACCTGAACCTCGCCGCCGACCGTGTCGAACACCACCTCGCAGTTGCGCACTGCGGTGGCAAAGTCTTGGGTGTTGTAGTCAATCGCCCGGTCCGCCCCGAGGCTGCGCACATAGTCGTGATTGCGGGCGCTCGCGGTGGTGATCACGGTGGCACCGAGATGCTTGGCGAGCTGGATCGCAAAGCCGGCAACACCCCCGGCGCCGCCCTGGATCAGGATGGTTTCTTCGGCCTCGAGCTCTGCGGTATCCTCGACCGCCCACAGCGCCGTCAGGCTGGTGAGCCCCATTGCTGCCGCCTCGGCATGGCCGAGGTTTTCCGGCTTCTTGGCGATGATCGCAGCCTTGATCGCGAGCTTTTCCGCGTAGCATCCCTCGATCCCCTGATCGGTCACCCCGAAAACTGCATCGCCGAGCTTGAAATCGGTGACGCCTGGCCCGAGTGCGCTGACGACGCCGGAGAAGTCGCGGCCGAGAATATGCGGGAGCTTCAGGTTGTGGCCGGGGCCGCCCAGCCGGACCTTGTAATCCGCAGCATTGATGCTGGCAGCGTGAATATCGACCACGACCTCGTCCGGCCCGGCGGTCGGGTCCGGCATCTCGCCGAGTTGCAGCACCTCGGGCCCGCCATGCTTCGTCAGCAGCACCGCCTTCATAGTCTCCTCCTGTCTGTTACTGCTATTGCAGAAACTCCGTCAGCAGCGCGCTCACCCGCTCCGACTGCTCCTGCTGCACCCAATGACCTGCGCCGTCGACCAGATGACAGCCCAGCATTTGCGTACACAGGCTCTCTTGCATTCGCTGGAAATTACCAGGACGCTGGTAAGTCCCCCAATCCTGCTTGCCGGCGATGAAGATCGAGGGCACGTCGATGGTCCGTCCCGAGAACAGTTGCAATTCAGCGATGTCGATGCCTTGCGTCCCGCGCCGATACCACTGCAGGCCGCCCTGGAACCCGGTGCGCTCGTATTCGGTGCGATAGACCGCGAGCTCGTTTTCCGGTAGCCACCGGCATGCCGCAATCTGCGCATCGCTCGGCATCTCGGCGGCCACCGTCTCCGCCATGTTCTTATGCAGATCCATGATGTAATAAGTCGGCATCTTGGCGAGCTCGGCGGCCGTCCAGGACTTCAATGGGTGCGGCTTGTTGCCGGTCCAGTCGGCGCTCTTGTAGTGAAAATAGCCGCGCAGGAAGGCATGAATACCTTGCGGGCAGTAGCGCATATCGGCATCGGCCGGCCGGGTCGAGTAATACCATTGATAATGCTTGCGCGGCCGCTCGAGCCTCGCCAACTCCTGATGGATATCGGCACTCGCCTCGCCTTGCCGCACCGACTTATTCACTGTATCGAAAGGCAACGCCGGCGGGCCGGCGAAAGGCGCGCTCATCAGAGCCAGGGAACGGAAGACATCGGGCCGCACAAGCGCGCACCACGCCGCGACCGAGGCGCCGAAATCGTGCCCCGCCACCAAGGCGACTTCGCGATGGCCGAGCGCCGACACCAGACCCAGAGCGTCCCTTACCGCGTTCAGCAGCCGGAAGGAGGCGAGATCGCCATCGTACTCGCCATCCCAGCCCGTGGTGCGCCCATAACCCCTGAGGTCGGGGGCCACGGCGTGGAACCCGGCCGCGGCTAGCGGCAACATGACCTTCCGCCAGGAGTAGGCAAGCTCCGGAAAGCCATGCAGGAGCAGCACCAGAGGACGGTCTTTCGCCTCGAACCCCGCCTCCAACACGTGAATATCGAGACCATTGATGTTTCGTGCGAAGCGGGAGCGAATGCCGGGGCCGAGAGTCCCGGGTTCCAGGGGCGCCAGCTCGGTCATTCCCCTTCCCTTAATCAGCAGCGGCTGGACAAATAGGATTCTGCAAGTCGTCGCCCGGTTTCGCGCATCAATTGTCGATCCATTGCCGGGGTCTCCGCGGCCGGTACGCGCACGATCGTGTCGTTGCAATAGGTTGGGATGACAGCGTCGGTCCCCTGGCACAGGCCCGCGGGGTGATCGCCCCCCTGCACCGCGCGCAGGCCGCGCCTGATCTGGTTGCGGAACATGCTGACCCCCCGATCGGTGGCAGCGAGGTGCTCCAGGCCGTGGATGGCGATCGGCCGCTGCGAGACCTGGGCTTCGTAGTCGCCGGGGTTGCGCTGCCCGGCTTTGTAAGCGTCCGCCGCTAGCTGACCCGGCAGCATGATGTTGCGATCGGCCCACCACCCCGGCGTCACACCCTCCGTCTCGCTGACATGGCGGAATTCGATGAACAGAGTGTTGGTGTCGTCGATCGGCACGATCCAGCGGCTCATCATCGGCCCGCTGAAGGAGTGCTCCTGATGGCCGTTCTCCCAAATCGGCGCCACTTGTTGCAGATTGGGCAGAACAGCTTCAACCATCCTCGCCCAGATGTTGTCCCCCACCCGGCGGGTAGCGATGTAGATCATCCCGATCGGGGTCTCGACGAAATCGAGCTCGGGCAATACCCCGAATTCGTCGGTGAATACCGCGCCGCTGACGATCGTATGAAGAAACGCCGTATGGGCCGGGTCCATCGCGTTCTCCATGATCTGCAGCCAGTTGCACGGATAATAATATTTGCGCCCCGGCATCAGACGATGGCCCGGACGGCTGAAGCTGTCATAGGCGGGGAACGGCGGCTGCTGTTCGGGCGGGCCCATATAGGCAAAGACGATCCCGCCCTTCTCGTGGGTCGGATAGGCCCCGTGGCAGAGCCGGTCCTTGAGCGTGCTGTCCGCCGGCTCGCCCGGGGTTTCGAGGATCGTGCCATCGGCGTCGAACAGCCACCCGTGGTAGCAGCAGCGTATCCCCCGGCTCTCGATCAATCCGAATTCCAGTGATGTGCCCCGATGCGGACAGTGCAGCTCCAATAGACCGACGTTGGCGCGCTGATCGCGGAACACGACCAGTTCTTCCCCCAAAATTTTGATGCGCAGCGGCAGGTCCTTCAGCTCGTCGGAAAAGCAGATCGGCTGCCAGAAGCGGCGCATATACTCGCCGCACGGCGTACCGGGACCGACATGGGTGAGCTCGGCATCCTCCTCGGGCACGTCCCGATGGAAGTAACCGCCATAGCGCGTCTTCAGGAACGGGGCTCTCATGAGCATGGCAGACCTCCCTTTCGGTAACCAGCTTACTCTCGGTCGAAATCGGGAGGCAAATGCCAGCTCAGCCTCCGTGCCCGACGGCCGCTTACCGGGAGCGGACGTCCGCCTCGGCGGCCAGGACGGTGTGCCTGGGTGCGCCGATCGTTGGTGCCCGGTAGCCGGCCAACGCGCCGAAGACGCCTTGGCCCGAGGTCGGGCTGCGGGTTGCATCCTCTCGCGACGGAGCGGCGATAAAGACGTCGACCTGCTGGCCGACGAAGGCCGGAAACTCGCTCGGTGCGAATTCGTAGATCGCTTGCAGCACCCGGGTATCCACCCGCTCGGTCGTGTCTCCCGTCAATGATCGTTTCGGCAGCACATAGGGCTCGAAACGAACAAAACTGAGCGGCACGGAGATCGCGGGATTGCCGCGCAAACGGGCCAGCGCAGAGCGGCCCGGACGGACGCGCCAGGTCTCGGTTTCATCGATATCGACCCGAACGTGCAATGGATCGACCGACCCCATGGTCATCAAGGGGTCAGTCGGCCCGCCCGCCTGCGCGTACTCGCCGAGCCGGACATTGACCTTGAGTATCGCACCGTCAATCGGCGCTTTGACCGCGGTCTTGTCGAGATCGACCCGAGCCTGCTCGAGTGTGGCCTTTGCCTGGCCGAGCTTTGCCTCTGCTTCCTTCCGTTGGGCCAGCAGTATCGCGATCTGCTGCTGCGCGCCGGCGAGAGCGGCCTTAGCGGCGGCAACATTGGCGTCGGCCTTCTGCGCATCGGCGGCAGCGGTCTCGAGGCGCTGGCGGGTCGCCCAGGTGTCGCGGGCGAGCTCGGCATAGCGCGTGTGATCGAGCGAGGCGCGGAGACTTTCGGCTTCGGCGTTGTCGAGCGTGGCGCGGGCCTGATCGATCGTATTGCGCTGCTGGATCAAATTTTGGTCGATCGCGCTGATCGACGCAGCCGCAGCCGCGACAGCCGCCTCGTCCTGGGCCACGGCGGCGCGGTAGTTGCGGTCGTCGATCGCGAAGAGCGGCTGGCCGGCCTTGACCCGATCTCCGGCCACGACGGCAACCCGGGTGACAACACCGCCGCGCTCGATGGCGAGCGTGATCACCTCACTCGCCGGCTCGACGATACCCGTGCCGGCAACATTCTCCTCATAGGGGTTGGTCGGGGCGGCGATCGGCGGCGACGTAACGATTTGGGAGCTATGCTTGGCAGCGATCGACCAGCCGGCAAAGCTGATCATCGCGACGGCGAGAAGCGGGATGCCATACCGGGTCGGAGAGAAGTACCGGGTCATGTCAGGCGACCTCCGAATGAGGGACGAAAGGCGCCGTTCGGACGGCACGGATGCGGCCGTCCTCCATCGCAGCGATGCGGTCGGCGAAGGAGTAGATGCGGGCGTCGTGGGTGACGACGATGACCGCCCGCTCCGGAGCGAGGGCCGCGTCCTTAAGGAACTCCAGGACGGTTTGCCCGGATTCGGCGTCGAGTGCCGCCGTCGGCTCGTCGCACACGATCAGCCGCGGCGCGTGGACCAGCGCGCGGGCGATGGCGACGCGCTGCTGCTGGCCGCCGGAGAGCTGGTTCGGCAATTTGCCCAGATGCCCGCCCATCCCGATGCGCTCGAGGATCGCGGCGGCCGATATAACCGCCCGCGCCATCGGCATGCCCGCCGCGACCAGCGGGATCGCCGCATTCTCGGCGGCGGTCAGCGCCGGCAACAAATTGTATTGCTGAAAGATGAAGCCGACATTGCTGCGACGGAAGGCGACTTTCGCAGCGTCCGACATGTGCGTGATCGGACTGCCGCAGATCTCGACCTCGCCACTCGTCGGGGTCAGGATCCCGGCGATGATCGAGATCAGCGTGGTCTTGCCGCAACCCGACGGCCCGACGAGCATCGTCAACTCGCCGGCGGGCACGTCGAAATCGATCCCGTGCAAGACCTCGACCATGCCGTCGCCGGCGGGAAAGGATTTGGTGACGCCGCTGCAGCGTACGGCAACCGATGGATCAGTCATTGTGGCTGCCTGGAGCCGCGCCGGTGCGCCCTTCGAGGCCTCGCTGCGCGAGGCGCCTCAGGATGAGAAACGTCCTTAACGGCCATCCTCCGTCGGACCTCATGCTGAGGAGCCCGCGGAGCGGGCGTCTCGAAGCACGCACCCCGCCGATGCAACTCTTCTTGGCCCTTCTCGAACAATTCTTGCCTAAGATCATTGCGGTCAGCCCCGGAAGACGATCGCGGGGTCCACCACCATGACCTTGCGCAGGCTGGCAAAGCTCGCGATCACGATGATCACCAAAACGGTGCATGCCGTCCCGACAGCCACCTCCCACGGCAGCTCGAAACCGCGGAGATTGATCGAGACGCGCGAGGTGATCTCGAAAAAGCCGGCGCAGAGCCCAATGCCGATCGCGTAGCCGATGCCGGCGACGACCATGGCCTGCAGCAGAACCATGCGCAGGATCGCGCCGTTGGCGACACCCATGGCCTTGAGCGCGCCGAACTGACGCAGATTTTCGAGCACGAAGATGTAGAAGGTCTGGCCGACCACCGCGGCGCCGACGATGAAGCCCAATGCCACGGTGATGCCGAAATTGACCGGAATGCCGGTTCGCTTCAGGTAGTAGCCGATGGTGGCCCAGGTGAAGGCCCGCCAAGTCAGTGCCTTCAGCCCGGTCTCCGCGGAAATCCGCTGTGCGAGCTGATGCGTGTCCACCCCCGGCCGCGCGTGGACCAGCACGAAGGACATCTGCTTGCGGGTGCGGCCGACGTAATTCCGGGCGCTCGAATATTTCGTGTAAACGACGGGGTAGGTGGTAAAGGGTGCTGACGCGTCGGAAATGCCGATGATCACCGCCCGGTGGTCGTTGATCTCGACCACTTTGCCGAGCCCCGGCTCCTCGCCCGGCCACATGAACTGGAACCCGGCCCGGTCGATGATCATCGCGTCGGGCTGTTTCAGGTTTTCGACCGAACCCAGCACCAGGCGCGGAGCAACGCCGGTCAATGTCGCGTCATCGACGCCGAGCAGGATGATCTGCTGCAGCATCCCGTCCCGCGTATGGGCGACGGTCAGTCCTTTGAAGAACGGGACGGCCCAATCGACGCCGTCCACGCCGCGCACCCGCCCGGGCTGCATGTCGGTCATCGGCTCGACCTCGTCGACATACTCGACGCGCGGATCCATGACCCAGATATCGGCTTCTCGGGCATCGAGGATCTGGCCCGCGGTCCGCAACATCAGCCCGGCGAAGATCGAGATCTGGTTCGACATCAGCATTGTCGAGAAGGCGATCCCGAAGATCAGACCGAGTTACTTGGCCCGATCGCCGAGCAGAATTCTGAGCGCCACGCCATTCATCCGAGCCTCCGAAGGCGCTTGGAGGAGAGGCGGCGCGACGCCGCTTCCCGGACGGGTCATCGAGCACCGCGCTGCCTTGCGGCCCAGCGCTCGATCATCCATAATGTATACGTTGTAATCATATGCATGGATGTTTACGTTGTCAACACCCTCCGAAGTACGTTCCTATCACCATGGCGATCTGCGCCAGGCGCTGATCCGGTCGGCATTGGAGCTTCTGTCGGAGGCCGGTGTTGCCGGGCTCTCGCTGCGCGCCGCGGCGCGGCGAGCCAAGGTGTCGGCGATGGCTCCGTATCGTCATTTCGCCGACAAGGAGGCGCTGCTCGCGGCGGTGGCCGAATACGGCTTCGGCCAACTCATCGCCCGGTTCACCGCCGCGGCAGCGGCCGCACCAGATCCGCGCTCCGCACTAAACGCGCTGGGTGTGGCCTATGTCGTCTTCGCGCGCGACGAGCCGAGCCTCTTCAAGCTGATGTTCGGCCCGACGATCGAGAAAAAATCGGCGCACCCCGCGCTCGACGACGCCGGCGGCGCCTGCTTCGACGCTCTGCGGCAGGCGGTCGAGGCGGCAAGGTTCTTCGACGGCGACGTTGATCTTCAGTCGGTGTCGCTCGCCTGCTGGTCGCTCGTCCACGGCTTGGGGTCACTCTTCGTCGACGGCAGGCTGGCAGAGAAAGACGCCGGTCCGCCCGAGGCGATAGCCGCAGGGTTGACGAGCCTACTCACCGACAGCTTTGCCGCCCTCGGCGAGAAGAAAACCGCAGCCCTCCGCCGCCCGCGACAGGCGGCCCAGAGTTAGCCCGATATCTTGACTTTTGCACGCAGGGTCACACGACCGATAACGGCAGGTGCCTGCTAAGGGCCTGTAGGGTAGGCTCGCCGCCTATGATCGCTTCCGCTATCCGCTTTGTGCTGCAAAACCTTCCCGCCCTGCTGTTAGTCGTCGCGCTCGTGATGGCGGCAGCGCGGCGTGGCCACGGGTCTGCCGCCGAGCGGCTCCTTTCGTGGATACTGCTGCTTCCTATTGGGGTCACCGGACTGTGGGCCGGTGCTTTTCACGTCTTTCTTCCGGCGATGGCTGCGGCGCTGATCGGCTGGGAAGTAAGCCCCTTCCAGTTCGAGGTTGGAATGGCCGACTTAGCCATCGGCCTGACGGCGTGCATCGCTTTTTGGCGCGATCTGAGCTTCAAGGCGGCAGCAGTCAGTGCCGCCTCAATCTTCCTGCTTGGCGACGCCGTGGGACACGTCAGACAGATGCGGATTGCGGGGAACTTCGCGCCGGGCAACGCGGGTGTTCCGTTTTATACGGACATCATATGCCCTCTGCTCGCTATCGCCCTTTTGCTCGTTGCCAGCCGACGAAGGGTCGTGCGAAATTCTTGATTAAATAGAGCTTGGGCCGAGCTACTGGCCCCGGCGAAAGGCGGGGAACAGTGATCAGGCGACACGCCCGGCCAAAGGCTGGCCCGTGCCATAGCCGAGGACGACCATCTCAAATCCTTGCTTGGGTGTCCCGCAGTCGGGGCAGACCCAATCCGCGGGGATGTCCACCCAACGTAGGCCAGGTGTAATGCAGCGCTCGGGTAAGCCGAGCGCCTCGTCGTAGGAAAAGCCACGTCCGAGACATAACCAGCGCTTAAGGGCCTCGTCGGTCATCGGGACTCTCCACGCTCGGAACGCGGCGCGATGAATAACACCGTTCCCTCATAGACGGATGAGAATGGCAAGCAAACGGAAGGCCACCCTTGCGACCGGGCTGTTAAGCAGATTTTTTTATTTCTGCACGCCGAACAGGCGCATTGACAAACACATAACCGGTTGGTTATGATTTTGTCGTGCTTGGCGTGATGACGTACACGAAGGAGTATGATGGCGTGGCCAATATGCGCTCAACTTCGGATGCCCTTTTCAAAACGCTGTCCGATCCGACCCGGCGCGCGATCTTCGAGCGATTGAGCCGCGACGGGGAGCAAATCGTGCGGGTATTGACCGAACATTCTGGCGTGTCACAACCCGCCGTATCAAAACATTTGGGAGTCCTGAAACTCGCTGGCCTCGTGCGTGACAGGCATGTGGGGCGTGAAACACATTATCGCGTGCAACCCCAAGGTCTACGTCCCCTGATCGACTGGATGGGACTGTACGGGGCTTTTTGGCGTGACCGGGTTGATAAACTCGAAAATCTTTTGAGCAGGATGGATCAATGACCGAAGCCACACCCGCATTATCTTCCGTCGTCATCGAACGGGACTTGCCCCATCCGCCCGAAAAAGTTTGGCGGGCGCTCACAGAAGGTCATTTGATCGAGGAGTGGCTCATGAAGAACGACTTCGAGCCTGTCGTGGGTCACCGTTTCAATCTTCGCGCGGACTGGGGCGCCGTCGACTGTCAGGTAATGGCAGTCGAGCCGAACAAAAGGCTGTCCTACACGTGGGAGGCCTATGGTCTTGAAAGTGTCGTCACTTGGACTCTCACCCCCATGAGCACGGGAACCAACCTGCGCATGGAGCAGTCTGGCTTCCGGCCGGATCAGCAACAGGCCTACCAAGGTGCCAAGGGCGGGTGGCAGCGGTTCTTTGCAAACCTGGAGCAGGTCTTGGCACGCATAGATTGAAAGACGTTCATGAATTCGACCAAGGTCTCCAAGAGGGCGGCGGCAAAGCGGGGCGTTGCAAAGACGACGCTTCTCACAGGCGGTAACCCGCAGATCGAGAAGGACGACGGCGACGCCCCGGTGCAGGCGTACATCGCCGCTATGCCGGGCTGGAAAAACGACGTCGGACGCCGCCTCGACGCGCTGATCGTGCGCACCGTCCCCGGTGTGCGCAAGGCCGTGAAGTGGAACACGCCATTTTACGGCATCGAGGGCCGGGGGTGGTTCCTCGGCATCCATTGCTTCGCGAAATACGTCAAAGTGGGCTTCTTCCGCGGCACCTCGCTACATCCTATTCCCCCCGGCGAGTCCAAGGATAAGGAGATGCGTTACTTGGACATCCGCGAAGGCGATGAACTTGATGAGGCGCAATTGGCGAACTGGGTGAAGCAAGCCGCCGCGTTGCCCGGCTTTCTCGGGCCTCGACCCTGATCAGGCCGCAGTTTGCCCAGCCGGCAAATAGGCAACCTGACGAGAGGCGCGCCGGTCCATTTTGGTGTCGAAAAGCTGGCTTGATCCGGATGTCGCTGGCGTTTCCGCGCGCGCCCGGAGATGGCGGGTTCATGAATTGTGAAAATCGACGCGGCGGATCAACCGCCACGCTCGTGCCGTGGCATCGCCGACGTCGTTCTGTCTTCTCGGGTGTTAGGAATCACGAAACAAGGTATTTATGTAATTGACAACACAATACTATTGCGATATAATTACGCACATGCGGATCTCATCATACATCTCACTAAAGTGCACTTCGGCGGTAACGCCGATCGCAGGAATATCGAGTGCGTCGCTGTTCGCTCGTTCGCCGAAGCCGCGCAAACTCAGGGTTTCCGCCAAAGTCCGACCGCGTCCGCTGATAATTTCCTGCAGAAACAGCAAAAACAACGGGAAGTGTCCGTGCTTCCTTTGTCGCCGAGGCGCGTTGCCAGCACCGCCTGAGGCCCGGTTGGCCGACGCAATGACCTGCTACTTTCAGGAGAATTTTGCTGTAGATTCGCGGTAGATGGAAACTATTTGCCATTATTGGCTCAACCTGTCATTGCACCCGGAGAAGCGACGGGACTTCATGTCGGCGAACCTGGCCGCATCGAGTGTAACAACATGCCCTTGGCAGTGCCGTGCAGCCGGCTGGTGTCGATGTGCTCACCGGCCCGAAGGGCGTCCTCCATTACTCTGCCAGGAACTCAGACCGCCACGAGATTACGGGGTTGCGATCGCAATGATACGCCGAGCCAATCTCGCCCCGTCGGACAGCATCGGCGCCATTGCCGGTTTAGGGATTACCCCAGCCCCCGGTCGGGCCTCGCCAGTCCGCGAAGGGATAATCAAACGCCCCGCCGCTGGGACCCCAAACCCAGTAGGTCGGGACCCCAGGCCCCGGATAAAGGCCCCATCCGCTGGGCTGACCATTCGGCCCCCAATGCGGCGCAGCCGATCCGCGGTTCCATTGGCGCGGGTGACCGGGTGCTTGGTGCGGGCCGCGGCCCCAGCCACTGGGTGGTGTCGGATGCCGGTTTGGGCCATTGCCATCCCGTACTTGCGCGGTGACGGGTGCCGAACCCGCGGCGGCTGGCCCCATCTTCCGCCCCGGCGGAGCCGTCTGCGCTGCCAAGGGGGCAGTAAGAGCAAGCACTCCCGCCAATGCCAATCCGAGAACGCGCATCCAGGGTCTCCTGCGGGCTTGCATGTCCAGCCTATAACGGACCGGCGGTGACCTCTAGTCCCGACAGCGTCGCGGATTGCCTGGCATTATGTTCCCCGTACGTTCTGCGCTACGATCGCACAGCCGCGTCGTCGTGTCCACCGCCTGCGCCTGCACCGGCCCCGAGATCCGGCCGCCATGCGCGACCGCAAAACAGAAGGGCGTACTGTGTTCTGCTAGTCGCCGAGACGGGTTGCCAGCACTGCCTGGGGGCGCTGGCCTGCGGCATAGGTCGCCAAGGGCGTCAGCGCGCCGGTCTCGCCGTTGATGCGGTAGGAGGCCAGCCGGCCAGAGGCCGAGCCGGCGGCGAAGAGGAAATGGCCGGCAGGGTCGAGACAGAAGGCGCTGGGAACCGGTTCGGTCGATGCTTGCCCAAGCGGCGCCAACCGCCCGGTCGTGTCGACGGCAAAACCTGCGATGCTGTTGTGGCCGCGGTTGCCCACGTAAAGGAATTGCCCCGAGGGCGTCAGGTGGATCTGGGAGCAGGTGTTCCGTGCGGTGTACCCCTCGGGCAGGGTCGAGATCGTCTGCATCGCGGAGAGGACGCCCGTCGCCGGGTCGAGGTGATAGGCTGTTACGCTGCAGCCCTGCTCATTGGAGAAATAGGCAATATCCCGGGTCGGGTGAAAGCAGTAGTGGCGGGGGCCGAGGCGTTCTGGCGGCTCGACCCGCGGAGGCGTATTGGCGCTCAGTCGGCCGGTCTGCGCGTCGAACCCGAACTGGAAAATCACATTGGGGCCGGGGTTGTCTCGCGGCGGCTCCAGGACGTTGTCGTTGAGGCGGGCGATGTGCGGCACAAAGGCATACCGGTTGGAAGGGTCGGTGCTTATGGCGTGGGCGCCCGATGCCGTGACCTGCCGGTCGAGGGCCGCGGCGCCGACGGCCCCGTCGGCCGTCAGAGGATGGACCGCCGCATACCCGCCTTGATAATAGGCGGAGAGCAGGAACTTGCCGGCCCGGTCGGTCGCCAGAAAAGTCGGCGCGTGTTCGGCCGAGACGGTCCCCTGCGGTGTGAGCGCGCCGGTGGCGTGATCGATTCGGAAGCTCGAGATCGCCGGGACAGTTCGATGCCCGACATAGAGCACGCGCCGGTCCGGGCTGATCGCCATCACCGACGGCCCGCCCGAGACCGCCGTCTCGGCCTGCCGCGTGAGGTGGCCGGTATCGGCATCGATGGCGAAGGCCGCGATCTTGTCCTCGTCTTGCAGGCATACATACAGAGCGTACGGCATCCCTTCCCTCCCTCGGCTTGTAGCGCAGGCGACAGCGTGTTCACCGCATCCTACTACAACGCCTTCAGAAGAAAAACCGCTGCCCCTCGATATCGTCTCGCGGTCGGGCGGAGGCTCGTCACTATTGTCCCCAGGCGAGGAACAAACCGATGTCGCCGCGGCGAGCTCAATCCGCGGCGCTCGGCTTGGCCGCGGGTGCCGGCGTCATGGCGGGGGGTGCCGGCGCGGCGCGGCGCGGGACCGGCTTCGGCAACAGCAGCACCAAAGGCAGCGCGGCGATCGCGATGATCATCATCAATTTGAAATCGTCGAGATAGGCGACCATCGTCGCCTGGCGCGTGACTTCATGGTTCAGCGCCGCCATGCCCTCAATGGTCGTCAGATTGTACGGCGCAGTGAGATAAGGCGGATGCATCAGCGGGTTGTCGGGGCGGATATACTCGACCAGCCGGGAATGGACGATTTGCGTATTTTCGGTCAATTGGGCAACCAGGATCGGGATGCCGACGCTGCCGCCGAGGTTGCGCATCAAGCCGCGAATGGCGGTGCCCTGGGTCAGGATCTGGCGCGGCAAATTGGCCAGCGCGATGATGTTCAACGGAACCGCGGTGCAGCCGAACCCGAAGCCTTGGATCAACCCCGACACGATCACCGTCTCGGAGCCCATCTGCAGCGAGAACCCGGTCATCTGCCACAGCCCGACCGCGACCATGATCATGCCGGCGACCAGAATCAGTCTCATATCCACGTGGTTCATCAGGCGGCCGACGACGAACATGCCGATCATCGTGCCGATGCCGCGCGGCATCATCACCAGCCCGGTGGTAAAGACCGGATAGTCCATCAATTCCTGCAGCATCAGCGGCAGCAACGCCAAGGTGCCGTTCATCGAGATGCCGATCACAAAGACCAGCACCGTACCGGCGACAAAGGGCGTGTTCTTCAGCAGCTCGCGATTGACGAAGGAGCGGTCGGTCGCGGTCGCGGTATGGACGATCAGCAGATAGAGCGCCAGCAACCCGATCGTCGCCTCGACGCAGATCTCGGTCGAGCCGAACCAATCCTTGACCTCGCCGCGGTCGAGCAGCAGCTGCAGGGAGCCGATGGCCAGGCTCAATGTCGCAAACCCGAAGAAATCGAACGCTTCGCGATGTGCCCGGCGCAACTCGCGAATAAAGACGGCAATGCCCAGCGCCGAGATGATGCCGATCGGCACATTGACATAAAACACCCAGCGCCAGCCGAGGGCATCGGTCAGAAAGCCGCCGAGCGCCGGCCCGGCGATCGGCCCCAATATCGTGCCGGTGCCGAATACCGCCATGGCCTGGCCGTGGCGCTCGGGCGGGTTGATCTGCAACAGAGTGGCCTGCGACAACGGCACAAGCGCGGCGCTGCCGAACCCTTGAAAGATCCGGTAGAGGACGAGCTGTTCGAGATTTGCCGCAGCACCGCAGAGGGCCGACGACACGGTGAAGATCGCCACCGAGACCAGAAAGACGTATTTGATGCCGAGCCGTCCGGCGATCCAGCCGGTCAGCGGCATCGCGATCGCGGTCGAGACGATGTAGGAGGTCAACACCCAGGCGACCTGCTCCCGGTTGACCGACAGGCTGCCCTGGATGTGCGCCAGCGCGACATTGGCGATTGTGTTGTCGAGGCCCCGCATGATCACCGACAGCATGATCGAGATCGTGATCGCGGTACGATTGGCGACCGTGCCGCTGGTCGTCGCCCTCATTGCAAAGCCGCCGGGGGCCGGCTGGAATCAGATCGGCGATGGCGCGGCAAACCACGCCGTTGGCCGTCCGCCTGGTTTGCGGCGCGGCTGGCCGGCGTCGTCCTCCTGGTCCCAAAATTTTTCATTTCAAATTACATGATACGCGATCCGGTCGATCCTTTCTCTCTGAAGTAGTCCGCAGGACGGCGGCCCACGATCGCCATGGCAGGTTATCGTTGAGGCGGTTGTAGAGGGTGTGGTCGTACCATTCGATGGCCGCCTGACGCTGGGTCGGTGAAAGCGCCTCCTCGGGCTTCGGCGGGTCGTCGACGATGATCAGATCGGCACTGCGCCCGGTCAGCACGCCGCCGACGAGGTCGCGACGCGCGCGCTGGGCCGTCGTCTCGAATTCCAGCACCGCCGCGCGCTGCGGCGACAGGCGGGTCGGGAAGAGCCGCTTGCTATCTCTAGCTGGAGAACTAAAGCCAATACCTTTAGGAGCTAGCGTGCCGGTGACACGGGAACTTGTGTGCCGGAGGGGCCCTGAGGACGAGCGCGGCCCAATCCGGGATGCTCCGGTAGCTTGGTGAGCGTCCGCTCAACCATATCTTTCGACGGGTCGAACGAGCAGCCCACCCGATTGCCTCGTTCGGTCGGAGAGGCGTTGTCGGGTGTGGAGACCGCGACGGCCGTTTCCACCGACATTCCAGGACGTGCGAGCGCAGCGTTGGCGTCGCGGGCATTGAACCGGATGCGCACGGTGAAGCGGCGCACGATCTTCGTGAAGTTGCCGGTGGCGTTGTCGGGTGGGACCAGCGCGAACTCCGACCCCGCCGCCGGCAGGATCGCTTCGACATACCCGCAGATCGGCCTGTCCGGATAGGTATCGACGCCAACGCGCACCGGATCGCCGACCTTCATGCGACCGATCTGGGTCTCGCGGTAGTTGGCCTCGACCCAGAGGTCATTGATCGGGACGATTGAGAGCATGCGCGTGCCGGCGGCGACGTATTCGCCGACCTGGGTCTTGCGGTTGGCGACGATGCCGTCGATTGGCGCCCACACCGCAGTGTCTGCGAGTGCGAATTTGGCCGTAAGCAAAGCCGCTTCGGCGGAATCGACCCGCGCCTTCGCCACGCCCACATTGGCGTCGATCACGACGAGCTGCTGGTTCTCGTAAGCAAGGTTAGCCGTCGCCTGATCGACCTCCGAATGGGCCTTCACCCCAGCCGCCTCGGCATTGTCGAGTGCAGCCTGGGTTCCGAATTTGTCCTTGGCCAGAATAGCCGCACGCGTCAAGGTGGTGTCAGAATTCTTCGCTTGCGCCTGTGCCGAGCGCAGAGCTGCTTCCGCTACGGCGACCTTCGATTTTCCCAGTTCGCGGCTGGCGACGACTGCCGCCAAATCAGCCTTTGCCTGATTGAGCGCCGCTTCGGCCCTCTGGACCGCCATGCGGAAATCCCGCGGGTCGATCCGCACGACGACCTCCGTCGCCTTGACCGGTATGCCGTCATCGGACAGCACTTCCACAGCATAGCCGCTGACCCGCGAGCTGAGATCGGTGATCTCGCCGCGCACATAAGCGTCATTGGTGGTCTGGACGTCGCGCGAGCGGTCGTACCAGCGCCAAAGATAATAGCCGGCCGGAACCAGCGCAACGATCAGCGCAAGCGCCACTGCAATGCGCTTCAAACCCGCCTTCATCTCCCGTTCCCCGCTGGAGTTGCCGTTCTGATCACCGGAGGCGCTGTCGGCATTGCGGCATCTGTTCTGGTCACCGTCGGGTACAATTGCGGCAGCATCAGCACTAGGAGCGCCGACACCCCCAGCACCGCCGCAACGATGACGAACGCATCGGCGAACGCCAGCACATAGGCTTGATTGGAGAGCATGGCCGATAACGAAGCCCACGCCTGCTTGGTGGCGAGTGCGGCATCGCCATTCGTCGCCAGAAAGCTTGCGACGAGGCCGTTAAAGCGTTCGGCGACCGCGGAGCTGGCGTTATTGACGCTCTCCACCAATACAGCGGAATGGAAATCCTCACGATACCTGATCAGCGCGCTGACGACACCAATTCCGAAGGTTTGTCCGACGATGCGGCTGAGGTTGAACAGTGCCGCCGCCGTCGGCCCTTGTTCCGGCTTCACATCACGCGTGGCGTAGAACAGGGTCGGGACCAGGAACAGGCCCTGCCCGAGACCGACTAAAACCAATGCCAGGCGGAAGTCACCGGCCTGCCATTGCGGCGTCAAATAGGTGCACACGAACGCGCCGGCCGCGAAGAGCAGGAGCCCGAGCGACAAGGGCTGGCGCGGGTCGCCGCGTGACGCCCAGAGCCAGGCCAGCGGAAAGCTGACGCATTGAGTCCAGAACGTCCAGATGTTGGCATCTGCGATCTGCTCTATCCGGAAGCCCTGAAGGCGAGCCAGCGCCTGCGGCACGACAAACGCCGCCATGACGAGACCGAAACGGTAGAAGGTCGCGAGCGCGATTGCCCAACCAAAGGTCGGCGTCGCCATCAGACCCAGATCGAGCAGCGGCCGCTGCCGCGTCAGGAGGAGTGCCAGCGCCAACGGGATGGCTATAGCGGCAAGCAGTCCGGCGTGTCGGATGATGGGATTGTCGAGCCAGAAGAATCGGTCGCCTTGCTTCATGAACATAATCAAGGCGGCGAGCCCGACGGCAAGGATGACATAGCCGAGCCAGTCGATCTCCGACAGGCGCATCGCTCGCGGCGCCGGGCGCAGAAAGCGCCAAGCCAGCACCAGGAATGTCAGACCCCAAGTGATGTCGAAATAATATAGACCCTGCCAGCCCCAGCGTTCGGTGACAAAGGCGCCGACGGAGGCATTGAGCGCGGTCGGCGCTGTCGAGGCGAAGGCGAAGAGGGCGAGCCCGATGTTGCGTGCAAAGCCGGGCGGCAATGTCGCCACGACAGAGACAAACATCAGGACCGACATCGTGCCGCTGCAGTAGCTTTGCATGGCGCGCAGCACGATGAGCCCATCTTCTCCTGAGACCAGGAGGCTCAGACAGGCGCAGACTACGCAAAGCGCGGCGCTGTAAACGGCCACCCGCCGCAGCGACAGAGCACGCACCAGGATTGCGGCGATCGGGATGCTCACGACCTCCGCCATCGTCGCGACGGAGGCGATCCAAGACGCGTCGTCGGCCGACACTGAAAAACCGCCGCCGATGTCGGCAATATCGAGATCGACCAGCTGCGAGGAGATCGTCGAACCGACCATCGCGACGGCAATCACGCCGATCGTCGTGATCGCAACCGAGAGCGGTGGATGGGCGGCTACAGTCTGCGCGGCGTTTGCGGTGGGGGCCCGGTCGCTCATTGCCGGTCCTTTAGGCACTGGCAGCGAAGTCGAGGACGGAGAGCAAGAGGAGCACCCCGACGATTGCCACATGCTCCAGGCTGGTCGTCAGCTCGTGCCGGAACTCGCTTCCGCGGCGGAGCCAGAAGCGATGCCCGACCAATGTAGCCGCGACGGTAAACCCGGCCAGCAACAGCGCGCCCAGCCATGCGAAGAATCCGCTGGCGACAAGGCACCCGCCGACGAGCTGAGTAAAGACGGTGGCCCCCGCGAAAGCCGCCGGCCACGGGAGTCCATCGCCCCTGGCCTCTTCAATGCTCGAACGCCAATGCCAGAGCTTGTCGACGCCGCTACAGAGAAACACCGCCGCGAGGCAAAGCTGGGCTATCAGCAACCCATATCCGATCATCCGTTTGCGCTCCCTTGTGCCGCTATCAAATGCCTGACCGCCGGCGGGCCTTCCGCTTGGAAACGATGCACAGCGTCCTGCAGGACGCGATCGGCATTGGTGACGCGTTGATGCTGCCGCATGTGCTCGAGCCAGGAAATCAACGTGAAACGTCTCGACAAAGACTCCCTCTTTTGAGGCGTCTTCGTAGATGCCCCAATCATAGGCGCCGTCGCGCCGGCGCTCGCTCGCCAGCTGCGCCATCGCTGTGAGAAACGCCGCGCGCTCGGTTGGTGCGACGATGTATTCGACAGTGACGAGCACCGGACCCCGATCGGGCTCGATATCATTCGAGAGCACCGGCGCGGGCCAATGCATCGACGGCGCAAGATCGAGACCGGCGGCGGTCTGAAGCTTCCAGCGCCGCAGTAGTGGGACCGAGGCGATCAAGGCGATAGCCGCGATGATGTGAACGGCCGGGAGCCCGATCCCCTGCGCCGCCTGTCCCCAGACGATGCTGCCGACGGCCAAGCCCGCAAACTGTACGGTTGCGAACATCGCCATCCCGCGTCCTCGGACCCAGCCCGGCAGCGCAAACTGGGCCGATACATTCAAGGTGGCGATCGCGGCAACCCAGGAAATTCCGGCGACCACGCAGGCGATCAACGCAGTTGCCGGCTCGCGAGCGATGGCGAACAGGGCGAGTGCAAGCGCGGTCCCGACTGTCGCCCCCGCCACGACCCGATCAGCACCCAGCCGCGCCACTGCCGGCAATGCGAATGCTCCGCAGGCGGCGCCGAAGCCGGTCGCACCCAAGAGTATGCCGTAAATCTCCGGGCCGCCCGCGATTTGTGCGCGCACGAGCAGAGGCAAAAGCGCCCAATAAACGCTCGCAAGCGGGAAGAAGCCATCCGACCGGACCAGCGTCGCGCGCAGATCCGGGTTATAGCGAGCGTAGCGCAAACCGCTGCGAATAGCATTGACGAAGCGCTCGGCGGGTAGGGATTGTGCGATCGGCTGAGGGGGACGCCACCAGATCAGCGCGGCGATGACGGCGAACGTGCTCAAGGCATTGATCCAATAGGGTGCTGCCATGCCGAGCGCACCGATCCCCAGGCCGGCCAACGCCGGTCCAATGGCACGGCTGATATTGAAGCCCACACCGTTGAGAGCGACTGCAGAACGGAGCTCTTCCTTTGGTACCAGCTGTGGCACGATGGCCTGCCACGCTGGCATCGCCAGAACGGTAGCAATCCCCGACAGGAAAATAAAAGTCAGCAACCAGCCGGGTGTGGTCCAGTCCAGCCATACGAAGATCGCGAACAGGGCGGCGACTGCCACCGCCGCGATCTGCACTACGATAAGAAGGCGGCGGCGGTCGACGATATCGGCCAATGCTCCGGCAGGGAGGCTGAACAGGAACATGGGCAAGGTCGTTGCCGCCTGGACGAGGGCCACTTTGAATGGCTCCGGGCTGAGGCTGGTCATCAGCCACCCTGCCGCGGCATTCTGCATCCAGCTGCCGATGTTGGAGAGGACCGTCGCCGCCCAGAGCACGGTAAAAATAGCGTGGCGGAAAGGGCTCCACGCCGAACCCTCCACATCGGCTGTGGTAGAGAGCGATGTTTGCATCCGCATCGCTCGCCGCGTGACGCCTAGCAGCTTAGGCTAAAATGCGAAGCAGCTGCAGCCGAGCGCGCCCCAAAAGGATCTCACATCGCTGACTGGCAGACGTGCCGACCGTGCAGCCGCGTGATCGTGACCGTGGATGCCGCAATGGTTAGCGCAGCCGCAAGCTGCGGCCAGCGACCGTCGTGCCGCGGCCTCTTCGGAACGGTTGCGATCGCCCCAGGCGGCATAGCCGCCAAAGCGCCGAACCGGTGACCAGTCGGGCATTGCGGGCGGCGGCGCCGTCTCGTCGAAGGACGCGAATTCACCAGCGCCATAGACCACCTTGCCACCGACGATGGTCAGCTGGGCAGCAATGTCGGCGATCTCATCTTCGGAACAAGCGAAGTAGTCGCGGTCGGGAACGATGAGGTCGGCGAATTGGCCGACCTCGATCCGGCCCTTCTTACCTTGCTCATTCGAGAACCAGGTGACGTTTTCGGTCCACATCCTGAGCGCCGTCTCGCGGTCGAGGCGGTTGCGGGCCGGGTAAAGGCGCAGGCCGCCGACGGTTTTGCCGGTGACGAGCCATGACAGCGAGACCCACGGGTTGTAGGAGGCGACACGAGTGGCGTCGGTGCCGGCCGAGACCCGGATCCCCGCCTCCAGCATCCGGGCAATCGGGGGCGTGGCTTCGGCCGCGCCGATGCCGTAGCGCTCGACGAAATATTCCCCCTGATAGGCCATGCGGTGCTGCACGGCGATGCCGCCGCCGAGTGCGGCGATGCGGTCGATCGACCGCTCCGAAATCGTCTCGGCATGATCGAAGAACCAGTTGAGGCGGTCGATCGGGATGTCCTGGTTGACCCGCTCGAATGCGTCGAGCGCACGCGAGATCGTCTCGTCATAGGTTGCGTGCAGCCGCCAGGGCCACTTATTCGCAGCGAGTATGCGAACCACCTCTTCGAGCTCGCCTTCCATTTCCGCCGGCATGTCGGGCCGCGGCTGGCGGAAATCTTCGAAATCGGCGGCGGAGAAGACCAGCATCTCGCCGCCGCCGTTGTGGCGGAAATAATCCGTGCCCTGCTGATATTTCGATTTTTTCGTCCAGTTGAGGAAATCGTCCTTCTCGCCCTTTGGTTTCTGCGTGAACAGGTTGTAGGCGATGCGGACGGTGAGCTGGCCTTCGGCGGCGAGCTTTTCGACGACTGCGTAATCCTCGGGGTAGTTCTGGAAGCCGCCGCCGGCGTCGATCGCGCCGGTCACCCCGAGCCGGTTCAGCTCCCGCATGAAATGCCGCGTCGAGTTGACCTGATAGTCGAATGGCAGTTTCGGACCGCGGGCGAGGGTCGCGTACAGAATACCAGCATTCGGTTTCGCCAGCAGCAGGCCGGTCGGATTGTCGTAGCTGTCGAGCACCATTTCGCCGCCCGGCGGCACCGGCGTCTCCGCGGTGTAGTCGACCGCGCGCAATGCCGCCTTATTTAGCAGCGCGCGATCGTAGAGATGCAGGATGAAGACCGGCGTGTCAGGAGCCACTGCGTTAATCTCGTCCAATGTCGGCAACCGCTTCTCGTCGAACTGGTGCTCGGTAAAGCCGCCGACCACCCGCACCCATTGCGGGGGCGGTGTCACCGCCACTTGCCGCTTAAGCATCGCCATCGCATCGGCGAGTGAGCGCACGCCGTCCCAGCGCAGCTCCATATTGAAGTTGAGCCCGCCGCGAATGATGTGCAGATGATTGTCGATCAGGCCCGGCAGCACGCGTCGGCCTTTGAGGTCGACTATCTTGGTCTGTTTGCCGGCGAGCTTTATCACGTCATTGTCGCGGCCCACCGCGGAGAATTTCCCGTACGTGATCGCGACAGCAGTGGCTGTCGGATTGGCGCGGTCAAGTGTCGTGAACAAGCCGCGATGAAGGATAAGTTCGGGTGTCGTGTTGGAGCTGTTCATGATCGTGCGCCCTGTCGATTAAGGTAACGACGCGGCTGGCGAAGGAGCGTAGGGCGGAATAGCGCGGAGCGTATTCCGCCGGACCGCGCGGCGGTGCCGTAGATGGCGGAATGCGCTCCGGCTTTTCCGCCCTACGATCTCTTACGCCGGCACGGGCGCCAGCATCTCATGCAACTTTGATGTGCGCTGCGGCGTCTTGTGCACCATGGTGTAGGCGTAATCCACGCCCATGCCGTATCCGCCGGAATGTTCGCCCACGATCGCCATCACGTCGTCATAGGTCTCCCTGCGGGCCCAGTCGCGCTGCCATTCCAGCATCACCTGCTGCCAAGTCACCGGAACGGCTCCAGCTTGGATCATGCGCTGCATGGCATAATCGTGCGCCTCTTTCGAAGTACCACCGGAGGCATCGGCCACCATGTAGATCTCATATCCACCTTCGAGCATCGCGCACAGTGCAAAGCTGTTATTGCAGACCTCGGTCCAAAGGCCTGAAACGACCACCTTGCTCCGGCCGTTTTTCTTGAGGGCGTCGCGCACCTTTATATCGTCCCAAGAATTCATGGATGTGCGCTCAAGCAACTTCTGGTTCGGGAATACGTCGAGCAACTCAGGATAAGTGTAGCCGGAGAAGCTCTGCGTCTCGACGGTGGTGATTATCGTCGGAATTTTGAAGACTTTCGCCGCCTTAGCCAGTGCCACCACGTTGTTCTTAAGCACTTGCCGATCGATCGATTGGACGCCGAACGCCATCTGAGGCTGTTGGTCGATAAAGATGAGTTGACAGTTCTTGGGTGTGAGGACTTCAAGCTTGGGATCAGCCATTGCGGTCTCCTAAGTCAGTCGGGATAAACGCGGGGCCAGCATTCATTCGGTTATGCATCGCATGTCGCCACCGGTGCTAAGTACATTCTGCATTTGATCCTCCCTTGGTTTTACATGAGTTGGATTTGCACTTGTCTGACCTACTTGGCCATCCTGCTCGTCAGCTCCACGAGAGCTTTCGCCCCGGGACCCGATGAGGCCGGATTCTGACCGGTGATCAGCAGGCCATCCGTGAGGACATAAGGCTGCCAGTCGGCGGCCTTGGAAAAGATGCCGCCCTTCGCCTTCAACTCGTCCTCGACGAGGAAAGGTACCACCTTGGTGAGGCCGACCGCCTCTTCCTCGGTGTTGGTGAAGCCGGTCACATGACGCAGCGCGCCGGGCGCGTGACAAACGAGCGCGATTGGCTTGCCGGCTCGAACCATCTTCTCGAGCAGCTTCACCGAGTTCTGCTCCTCTGCCAGATCCCACATCGCGCCGTGGCCGCCGGAGTAGAAGACGGTATCGAAGTCCTCGGCCTTGACGCTGTCAAGGCGAACCGTTGTCGCGAGCTGTGCTTTCGCGTCCGCATCGGCTTCGAAGCGGTGCGTAAGGTCGGTCTGAAAGTTTGGCTCGTTGCTCTTCGGATCGAGAGACGGTTGGCCGCCCTTCGGCCAGGCAAGCACGATCTTGGCGCCGGCTTCCTTAAACGGCGTAGTAGGGGGCGGCGAACTCCTCGAGCCAGAAGCCCGTCTTACGGCCCGTGTTGCCGAGCTTGTTGTGCGAGGTCAGAACCATCAGAATCTTCATAACCTCCTCCTTTCGCGTGAGGGCCACTTCGACAAGCACCAAACGTGCGGGTCGAAACTCATGATGATGTCGACCCGATCGTGCGATTGCACGCCCTGGCCCAGAGCCGGACTGGCGGGTGGACGGGACGCCCCGCTCCGGCCTCCTTTTGATTTACGGCCTGCTATTTATTGTGGCCATGTGCGCGGGTCGCGTTAATTGTGGTAAAATTGAGTAAAAGCGGCGCTGCCAGCTGCTGCCAGGCCGATGTCGTTGGGCGCCGCTCCTGCGGCCAAATTGCAAGAGAGGCGGATTCCCGGCGGACGGCTCTCGCGCCAAAGGCTGGCCCGTGAACGAGCATTACCGCAAGTCCGTTCCGCCCGCAGCAAAGTTGTTCAAGAACAGCTCGCAGCGCCCGTGTACCCGATGATCCTCAATTCGTAGTGAGGAAGGGTAGCGTTATGAGTTCCACTACTCGTCTTGGCAAAACCTCGGTGCCAGCCAAATGACCGGTACTTTTCGGTCGCGCACCGAGCGGGCCCAACGGACACAACGCTCGAGTTCGGCCAATTCCGCGTGCTGTTGCGCCAGCGGCGAGTGCTCGCCGGCGGCGTGCCGGTCGAACTCGGCGCACGCGCCTTCGATATCTTGATCATGCTGATAGAGGCCAATGGAGCACTCGTTACAAAGGACGAGCTGCAGCGCCAGGTTTGGCCAGGTGTGGTCGTCGCCCCTGACAATTTGAAGGTGCAGATCTTCGCCTTGCGCAAAGCTCTTGGCGAGGACCGTGAGCTTGTTCAGACCGAACACGGCCGGGGCTACCGGTTCACCGCCGCAGTGAACCGACTAGGATCGGATCGCAATGAGAGACCTCAGCGGCCCCATTATCACGTGGGTCACTCAGGCCGCAGAGCGCGGCGGCGCCGGTTTCTCCGTTCCATATCGCCCGGTTCTGGTTTTTCCGACACGCTATTGGACCCGGTCTGCTGAAAAGCATGGCTAGCGTTGCGACCAGCGGAATTGCCCGGGTGTCATGCCCAGCATCTGCCGGAAATGACGCGCCAAATGACTTTGGTCAGAGAAGCCAGCGGCCAATGCGATCTCCGACAGCGGGAGTTCGGAGCGAGCCAACATCTCCTGTGCTCGCTCGATACGCCGGTGGACCAGATAGTGATGCGGCGTTACACCCGTCGATTGCTTGAACGCTCGGGCGAAGTGATAGACGGAAAGTCCGGCAACGCCGGCAAGCTCCGCGAGATCCATGCTCTCGCTCAGATGGACTTCGACGTGCTCGCGCACGCGTCGCATTGCACTGGGGGGCAGACCGCCACGGGCCGGCGCGGGCGGCGCTTCCCGCCTCAAGGTCGCGAGTGATTCCAGCCGCGGACGGGTGTGCAGAGCGTCGCTGCGCGCCTGCTGCCAAGCTGCCCGCCCGACCTCCGGCGGGGTCGCCAGCGCAGGCCATGTTTCGTCGCTGTCCGCCACGACGAGCTGTGTCGGAATATCCGTGGCATCCTTGCGGCGAAAGAGGGCGGGGTCGCGTTCGAATACGGTCCACAGGCTGACTCCAGTTCGGAGCCGATCATCATCGAGCATGAGAGAGCTGCGCGCGGTTCGGTTTGCGCCGACGATGCGCTGGCTGCCATCCACGGCCAGCAGCATTCCCGCGGCACCTCCTCCCGGCGGCGCAACCGCGACAACCCATTCTTGGCGAAAGCGCTCTCGAAAAAATCGTTCCTCGATCGCCCGCGCTGAGTTTGTCGTCAAGGCGCCGGTCAACGCATGGGCTCGTTCCGACCGTTCGGGATCGATTGCAGACACATCCAATACGGCCATCAACCTGCCGTCGACTCCAAAGACAGGCGCGCCGGAGCAGCTCAGGTCTGTATGCCGCGAACGAAAATGCTGGTTTCTGTGAATGGTGATCGGCCGCTCTTCGGCGATGCAGGTGCCGATACCGTTCGTGCCTTCGATCGCTTCGGACCACACGCCGCCGAGCCAGGTTCCCCAGTGTTTGAACCGGCTCGCATCGGTTTCGTCACCGCGATGTTCGACTGCAACTCCTGCCGTGTCACAGAAGAGAAGCGTGTACCCGGCCTCGCGCACGAGCTTGTAGAGTCGATCGATCTCCTCCTGTGCGCTGAAGATCAGCTGGTCGAGCGGCTCGCGGAGCTGGCTGAGCTCGTGAGACGTCACGATGCGAGGTGCTTCGCTGTTGTCGGGGTTGAGGCCGTGTTCGTTTGCCGATCTCCGCCAGGAAGTCGATACCTCTTCGACAGGCCCGGAGAGGGAGTCCTCTTGTGCAACCAAAAAGACGTGCTCGGTGTGTAGGGACATTTTCGACGGACCGGCGAGGAAATGGCGAGCTTCCGATGGCCCAGCTTAATCCGAGATAACGGTCGAAGCTGCTGTTTTTCCATCCGCGGGCTATCGCTCGCCTGCACCGAGCGCAGGCTCTCTCGCAGCCGATGCATGATCAGCACGATCGCACCGGTGAGCTTGTCGTTGAGCCGGCTGTATGGCGTGGTGTGGTCGAACCATTCGATGGCCGCCTGGCGCTGGGTCGGTGAGAGCACCTCCTCGGGCTTCGGCGGGTCGTCGACAATGATCAAATCGGCACCGCGCCCGGTCAGCACACCGCCGACCGAGGTCGCCACACGGCAGCCCTTTTGGGTCGTCTCGAATTCGGGGCGACCGCCCAGGGCTCGCGCGTCGCCACCTCGTTCGGCGGGGTGCTGACCGGTCGGGGTGCCGACCTGATCGTCCTCGACGACCCACTGAAGTTCGAGGAGGGTTGTCGCAGACCCAGCGTCGTGGCGGCAACGATCTCTCTCGCCCTTTTCGGCCGCTCAATCACGCTGTTGGGCGCATCGAAGGCCGCCGCCTTTGTCGCGCTGGTGCCGGTCATGGCGGCATTGATGGCCATCCCAGCGCTCGGCGAGTGCCCCAACTCCCTCGATTGGCTTGCCATTGGGATGATTACGGCAGGCCTCTATCTCGCCAGCGGCGCTCCGGTGCCGCGATGGACGGCCAAAATCCCGCACGCCCGCGCTGAAACCTTCTTCAAGGAATGCTCGCATATTTGAATTTCCTTGGGGGCGCGATCCAACGAGCTTCTTCACCGTCAACCAAAATGTGGATCCGCGGCGCTGACCGCCGTCGGCTCATGGAAGAGAGAACGGTTGCGCGCGACTTCCGCTGCGATGAAAGCCGCGACCTCTCTGACAGGTGCGGCTCTTCGATGATCTTCGTGAATGTGCATGTGCAAGGAACGCGTAAGCGACACTTCCTCGGGCAGCACCGGAACAAGCGTCGCGTAGCCGGATGCGACGAAAGCGGACAGCATGCAAAGTCCGCTTCCTGACAGAGTGGCGTGGAGTTGCGCCAGAATGCTCGTGCTGCGGATCCGAGGTTCGACCCCGATCGCGTCGGAAAAACTGACCTGAGGCGGGAACAACAACTCTTCGACAAACCCTATCAAGGGGTGCTTTTTGAGATCATCCTTCGCAACGATGGGCGCCGCCTCGCTCAGATACGCCCGCGAGGCGTAAACATAGATCCGGAAATCGGTGAGGCGCCTGGACACGACGCGCGTGTGCTCCGGACTCGAAAGGCCGATGGCGATATCCGCCTCTCGTTTCAATAGGCTGAACACCCTTGCGCTGGGTAAGATCTCGACTTCGAGCTTGCGATGCCGGTCGGTGAGCGCCCGCACGCGCGGTGCCAGGAAGACGCTGCCAAACCCATCGGGTGCGCCGATGCGCACCGTCCCGATGATCGGCTGTCCTTCGCTGTTCGCGCCCGCCTTGGCGGAAACGTAGGCGCTCTCGATCGCCTCGGCGCCGGCCAGAAGCCGTTCGCCCGCGTCGGTCAATCCATACCCGCTGTTGCTCTTGTGGAAGAGACGGTTGTTCAGCTCGTCTTCAAGTGCCTGGATGTGGCGCGCCACCGTCGTGTGTTCCGTGCCGAGTTGCTTGGCTGCGGCCGAGAGCGTCCCGGTCCGAGCGACTGCGAGAAAGTATCGCAGGTTGTCCCAATTCTGACTTGGCTTTTTGTTTCCCATCGCCTGCTGCTCATTAACGCACGTCCATTGGGAATATGCCCTTCATTGAACTGAAAGCGATCGCTGACCGAGCTGATGTTGCAAATGTAACGCAATTCCCTGACGACTGAGATCGTCCTGTAACGGAGCGGGGCCATTTACGCACATCGATTGGGAATATATGGCCGTTCATTGGACCAAAGACGCTCATAGATTCCAGAGCAGTCGGCATCGCCTGGCCCTCTCAGCAGACCAGACGAAGTCAGCGTGCTCTACCGGCAACTCCAGGGAACACTATCATGACAGCCACCACGATGCTTGAGCGAAGCCCCGACCTCTGGTCCGAGCAGCCAGAACGGAGGAAATCGATCCTCGAACTCGATCCAGAAAGCTCTCGAAACAGCGGTGCGGGACGACCCGGCGAGCGGAGTCTACCGCGTCAGTCGTGACATCTTCACCGACCCGGAAATCTTCGAACTGGAGATGAAGCACATTTTCGAGGGCAACTGGATTTATCTGGCGCACGAGAGCCAGATCCCGAACAAGAACGACTATTTCACGACCTATATGGGCCGTCAGCCCGTCTTCATCGCGCGCGATCGTGAGGGTGAGTTGAACGCATTCATCAATGCGTGCGGCCATCGTGGCGGCATGCTGTGCCGCTTCAAGCGCGGCAACAAGTCCACTTTCACTTGTCCCTTCCACGGCTGGACGTTCAACAACTCCGGCAAGCTTTTGAAGGTGAAGGACCCTGACGGCGCCGGATATCCGGACCGCTTCAACACGGAGGGCTCGCACGATCTGACGAAAGTCACCCGGTTCGGGTCCTACCGCGGCTTTCTGTTCGGCAGCCTGAACCCCGACGTGCCGCCGCTGGCCGCACATCTCGGCGAAACGACCAAGATCATCGACCTGATGGTCGACCAGTCGCCTGAGGGTCTCGAGGTGCTGCGCGGCGCCTCGACCTATGTCTATGACGGCAACTGGAAATTGCAGAGCGAGAACGGCGCCGACGGCTACCATGTCACTGCGGTGCACTGGAACTATGTAGCCACCACGAACCGGCGCAAGCAGGCTGAACAGCTGGACAATGTCCGCGCCATGAGCCTAAGCGACATCAACAAACAGGAAGGTGGGTTCTATTCCTTTGAGAACGGCCATCTGATGATCTGGAGCAACTCGCCCAACCCGGAGGACAGACCGCATTGGGAGCGGCGCGGCAAATGGGCGGCGCAATTCGGCGAGGCGCGCGCGGACTGGATGGTGCGGCGGATCCGCAATCTATGCCTCTACCCGAATGTGTATTTGATGGACCAGATCAGCTCGCAGATCCGCCAATACCGCCCCATCGCCGTCGATAAGACGGAGGTGACGACCTATTGCATTGCGCCGAAGGGCGAGAGCGCGGAGGCGCGGGCGCGGCGCATCCGGCAATACGAAGACTTTTTCAACGCCAGCGGCATGGCGACCCCGGACGATCTCGAGGAATTCCGCGGCTGCCAGATGTCCTACCGAGGCCGCGCAGCTCGTTGGAACGACCTCTCCCGTGGCGCCAAGCACTGGGTCCAGGGTCCCAATGAAATGGCCGAAGCTATCGGCCTGAACCCGCTGATGAGCGGAGCTAGGATAGAGGACGAGGGGCTCTTTGTCGTCCAGCACAAGTACTGGCAGGAAGCTATGCGGCGTGCGCTGGCCGCCGAAATAAAGCTCAACGCGAAGGGGCACGCCCATGTTTGATATCCCCCGAGCCGCGGCGGCCACACTCTTGGTCGAAGACGTGCTGCAGTTCCTCTACCGCGAGGCCCGCTTCCTCGACGACAAGGAGTGGGATAGCTGGCTCGAACTCTATGCCCCGGACGCGGAGTTCTGGATGCCCTCTTGGGACGACGACGACCAGCTCGTCACCGATCCGCAGACGCAGATCTCACTGATCTGGTACGGGCACAAGGGTGGCCTGGAGGACAGGGTCTTCCGCATCAGGACCGAGCGCTCCAGTGCGACCAGCATGCCGACGGCCAGGACATCGCACAACATCAGCAATGTCGAGATCCTGGCGCAGGGCGGCGGCGTCTGCGAGCTGCGCTGCAACTGGGTGACCTTCAGCTACCGCTACAAGACGGTGGACATCTATTTCGGCACCTCCTTCTACACGCTCGACACCACGGCGGCGCAGCCGCTGATCAAGCGGAAGAAAGTCATCCTGAAGAACGACTACATCCACCACGTGGTCGACATCTACCACCTCTGAGCCGGGCGCAGCGGAGGCGAAACAATGGCCCATAGCATCGCGCTCAACTTCGAGGACGGCGTTACGCGCTTCATCGCGTTCGGCCCGGACGAGACCATTGCCGATGCCTCATACCGCGCCGGGATCAAACGCTCGACTGCCGCGATGGCGTCTGCGGCACATGCAAGTGCCGCGTCGAAGCCGGCGAGTGCGACCGGGGCAGCTACCTCGAGGACGCGCTGACCGAGAAAGAAGCCGCGGACGGCCTGGCGCTCGCCTGCCAGACGCGTCCAAAGACGGATCTCGTTGTTGCCGTCGCCGCGTCGTCGGAATTTTGCAGGACCGGGGCGCAGACGTATCGGACGCGGCTTCATTCGGTCGACAGGCTCTCCGAAACCACGATTGCATTCTCGCTGGATCGGGCAGATGACTTCAGCTTCCTGCCCGGCCAGTACGCGAACATCTCGGTGCCTGGCACCGATCAGCGACGATCCTATTCTTTCAGTTCACCGCCAGGCGCGGAGACTCTGTGCTTTCTGGTGCGCAACATTCCGCCTGGGGTGATGAGCACGTATCTGCGCGAGAAGGCTGTGCCTGGCACGCCGGTCGAGTTCATCGGCCCGGGCGGTGGCTTCTATCTGCGCGACGTCGAGCGGCCGCTGTTGTTTCTGGCGGGCGGCACCGGCCTGGCGCCGTTTCTGTCGATGCTCGGGAAAATCGCCGAGACCGGGAGCGCATACCCGATTCACTTGGTTTACGGCGTCACCAACGATGTCGATCTCGTTGTTGTCGAGCGGCTGGAAGAATTCGCGACCGAAATCCCGGACTTCACTTTTTCCACTTGCGAGTCGGCCACAGGCAGCGCCCATCCGCGCAAGGGCTATGTCATGGCCCATGTCGAGCCTCGCCACCTGAATGGCGGTGACGTGGACATCTATCTCTGCGGCCCGCCGCCGATGGTAGATGCAATCCGCACCTGGCTCGGCGAGCAGAGCCTGACCCCGGCGAATTTCTACTACGAAAAATTCTCGCCGAGCGGCGCTCAGGTCGCTCAGCAGCAATTCTAGCTTCGGGTCACCACCGCAGAAGGCCCAGCCGCTTCGCCATCACCGATAGCGGCGCGGGCCGCGTGGGCCGCGGCGCCTGGGGGAGCTCGTTGTAGTACTGATAGATGCCGCGCGGCTCGCGGCGGGCACCCTTGAGCCAGTCGAGGAATTGCGCGGTCGAGTTCGACCTGGTCGTCGTATTTGCCGCCCGGGAAGACGGTCAGCTCGTGCGGGTAGTCGGCGCGCCATGCCGCCTCCTTCGGCGGGTGGACAAGCCGTTCTCGATCATCGCCGTCTGGGCGTGCATGCGCATGACCTTGTCCGACTGCGGCTGGTAGCGGGTAACCGGGTGCAGACCTAGCTCGAACAGTTCCTGGATCAGCTGGGTTCCCGAGGCCTTGTCCTCGATCAAGACGACAGTGGCGTTGAAGGCCTCGGCTTGCCGGCACACCGCGCGCTTCAATTCGGGATATTCCATGCGTCGGCGCAAAACGTGCAGCAGATAGAGGTCCTTGCCCTTGATGCCCGAGTTGGTGCACCCCCTCCCTTCCCTCCCCCGCACGCGGGGGAGGGTTGGGGTGGGGGCGAGCTCGGTCGCCTTGTTGGCGGTGTCCCAGCTCTGCACGACGAAAGCGACCGGCCGCTCGTTTGGCGCGTAAGTGCCGAACCACGCCGCCTTGACCATGCCACCGCCCTGCGGGCCGGGGCCTGCTGGTACTGGCCGGCAAAATGGTACTCGCCGAGGGTATGGCGGATCTGTTCGAGCATCGCGGGCGGCTCGCGCGCGGGGTGCAGGGCCTCGCCTGCGTTGCGGCTGAACGATCGCGGTCCGAACACCGTCACGACCCGGTAGGTCTCCGTCTCATCGGCGATCGCCGGGAGGCGCACCACCTCCCACGACTCCTGCTCCAATAGATGGCCGGCCAGATCATCCTCGTGCAGGCGGTGCATGATCAGCCCGATCGCGCCGGTGAGCTTGTCGTTGAGCCGGCTGTAGAGGGTGTGGTCGAACCATTCGTTTGCCGCCTGGCGCTGGGTCTGCGACAACGCCTCCTCGGGCTTCAGCGGGTCGTCGATGACGATCATGTCCGCACCCCGCCCGGTCAAGACGCCGCCGACCGAGGTCGCGATGCGGCCGCCCTGTTGGGTCGTCTCGAATTCGGGCACGGCCTGGTGCCGGGGTGCGAGGCGCGTCGGGAAGAGGCGCTGGTACCAGTCGCTGGCGAGGATCCGGCGGCAATCGCGAATTTGTCGGCCAGCTCCTGGGCGTAGCTGACGCACAGGATCTCCGCACTCGGCTCGTGGCCGAAGCCGTCAACGTCGAAAGGGCTGAGCTGGGGTTCCCTGGGCGCTAAATAGAGCGCTGGTCGGGCGGAAGTTGCAGACGGTAACCGACGCCGAGCTCGGTCAGGATGTGGGTCGGGCGAGTCAGGCCGGTTCGAGCTTTTGCCGCAGCCCGCGAATGAACACCCTGAGATACTGCACCTCATCAACTTGCGCCGGACCCCAGACCTTGCACAGCAGGTGGCGATGGGTCAGGACCTTGCCAGCGTGCATGACGAGATGGCGCAGGAGGTCGAATTCCTTGGGCGACAATTTGACCTCGTGGCCGCCGCGGGTGACATGGCGGCGCACCAGGTCGATCGCGAGGTCGCCCGAGACAAAGACCGGCTGCTCGCCCTGCGCCTGACAGGCGTGACGCAGTGCCGCGCGGAGGCGCGCCATCAGCTCGGCCATGCCGAAAGGCTTGGCGACATAATCATCGGCGCCGAGGTCGAGCGCGGCGACCTTAGAACGTTCGTCGTGGCGCGCCGATAGCACGAGGATCGGGACCGCCGACGTCTTGCGGATCTCGCCGATCACCTCGAGCCCGCTCTTGTCGGGAAGGCCAAGGTCGAGGATTACCAGATCGGGCTTCTCGGTGGCCAGTGCGGGCATCGCACCGGCGGCATCCTCGGCCTCGACGACGCGATAATGGGAAGCGACGAGGCTGGTGCGCAAAAAGCGCCGGATTGGCGGCTCGTCGTCGACGACGAGAACCGTCAGCGGCTTAGCCATGCGCCAGGGCCGGCTGCGGCTCGGCTCTGATCTCCGGCACGACGGGCATCCGGATCGTCAGCACGGCGCCGGAGCGATCGCGCCGATTGCGTGCTGAGATCCAGCCGCCGAGCGCTTCGACAAAGCCGCGGCAGATCGCCAAGCCGAGCCCGGTACCGGCACGGCGGCGATCCTGCGCGTGGACCCGATAGAACTTATCAAAGATGCGCTCAAAATCAGCCGGCGGCATGCCGGGACCTTCGTCGACCACTTCGATCTCGACGAGTTCACCGTCTCGGGTCGCGCGAATGTCGATCCGGCTGTTAGCGGGCGAGTACTTCGCCGCGTTGTCCAGAAGGTTGAAGAGAACCTGCTCGAATAGGACCGCATCCAGGCGCAGCATCGGCAGCCCCGCGTCGATGGCAACTTCGACGCGGTGTCGCGCAAGAACATTCCCCGCCCTCTGCAAGGCCGAGCCGACAATTTCGGCGACATCGATCAATTCGAGCTTCAACTCGATCGCGCCGGATTCGATGCGCGTCATGTCCAAAAGGTTCGAGACGAACCGGTTCAAGCGCTCGGCTTCCTCCTGCAAGGTCGCGAGCAATTCCTCGCGCTCGGCTGCACCGTACTTCTCGGGAAAGCTGCGCAGGCTCGACACGGTGCCGAGAATCGAGGCGAGCGGTGTGCGCAAATCGTGCGAGATCGAGGTCAACAGCGCGCCGCGCAGCCGCTCGGTCTCGGCCAGCACCCGCGCCTCGTCGAGCCCTTTGGCGAGCGAGATCCGCTCGATCGCCACCGCCGCCTGGTCGCATAGCGCATCGAGCAGCCGCCGGCCATCGGGTGTCAGCAACGGCCCCGGCATATCACGGTCGATACCGAGCACGCCCACGGGCCCACTTTCAGTGCGCAACGGCAAGAACAGGCGTTTTCCGCCGGGCAATGTATCGGCACCCCGACCTGCGGGGCGATTGTGCTCCCAGGTCCATCGCGCCGCCGCCATGTCCGCGCTGTCGAGCTGGTCCTCGGGCGGATAGCCCGATGCAACGTCAAGCCCATCGCCCTCTTTCGCCGGCATCAGGAGGACCGTGCGAACATTCAGCATCGACGAGATCTGATAGGCAGTCGCCCACAACAGGTCGTCGAGCGCACCGATTCCGGCGACTTTGCGGCTGAACGCGTAAAGTTCGGCCGTCGTCTTGGCCCGAGACTGCGCCGTCAGAATCTGGCTGCGCGCCCTCGCCATCAGATTGCTGACGATGAATGCCACAATAAGGAAAAAGAACAGCGTGAGGAGATTCTCCGGATCGGCAACAGTCAACGTGTAGAGCGGCGGAATAAAAAAGAAATTGTAGGCCAGCAGGCTCAAAATGGCAGCGAACAGCGATGGCCACAGGCCCCAGGCGACGGCCGAGACGAGCACAGCGGTGAGAAAAACCAGCGAAACGCTTCGGTAATCGATGAACTTTTCGAGCAAGAGGCCGATGCCGAGGCCGATGGCAACCGAGGCGGCACTACCGAGATAGGGCTCGACGCGAAATGGCTCAATCCCGGGATGTGTCTGAACCGATTTTGGTGGCACGGTCTCGCTGTCGTCGGCGGAGATCACGTGGACGCTGATCGCGCCCGTTTTGCGCACGAGCTCATGCACGACCGAGCCATGCACCAACTCGAACCAGCGCGATCAACTCGATTTGCCGATGACGATTTGGGTGATGTTGTTGGCGGTCGCGTAGGCGAGGACCTCTTCGGCGATGTTGCGGCCCGGGATGGTGATCGTCGAAGCCCCGAGCCGTTCGGCCAGTCTGAGAAAGTCCGCAATCCGATCGCGCTCGGCATCCGCCAGCCGTTGCGTGCGCGCGGTCTCGACGTAGATCGCCGTCCACGGCACCTGCATGCGGTCGGCCACGCGCCTGGCATAGCGGATCAGGCCTGCGGTATTCGCAGCCTCGCTGATACAGACGAGCACCCGCTCTCCGGCGGCCCAGGGCCCCGCAATCGCGTGCGCCCGCATATGCGACAAGAGCTGCTCGTCGACGCGCTGCGCGGTGCGGCGTAGCGCCAGCTCGCGCAACGCGGTCAGGTTGCCCTGTGAGAAGTAATGACGTATGGCGCGCTCGGCCTGCTGCGGCACATAGACCTTGCCCTCGCGCAGCCGCTTGATCAGGTCTTCGGGAGAGAGATCGATGACCTCGATATCGTCCGCCTGGTCGAGGATGCTGTCCGGAACCGTTTCCCGCACGCGGATTCGGGTGATCCGGGCGACGACGTCGTTCAGGCTCTCGACGTGCTGGATATTGAGCGTGGCGAAGACATCGATGCCGGCGGCAATAATCTCCTCGACATCGAGATAGCGCTTGGGGTGCCGGCTGCCGGGGGCGTTGGTGTGGGCGAGCTCGTCGACAAGAACAAGCTGGGGCCGACGCTTCAGGATTGCGTCGAGATCCATCTCGGCCAAGAGGTGACCCTTGTACTCGACCGGCTGCCTCGAGATGACTTCGAGGCCTTCGACCAAGGCCTCGGTCTCGCGCCTGCCATGGGCCTCGACCACGCCGACAACGACATCGACCCCGTCGCGTCGTCTGGCCTGAGCTGCCAGCAGCATCTCGTAGGTTTTGCCGACACCGGGAGCCGCGCCAAGAAAGATCTTCAGCCGCCCGCGGCCCTCCTGCTTCGCCGCCTCAAGCAGCGCCTCCGGTGAAGGTCTACCCTCGCGCTCTGCCATCGTCTCAGTCTAGCGCATTCCTTTCGATCTAGTGCAGTTGATCGAGCGCGAGATTAAGCTTGAGGACGTTCACCCGCTTTTCGCCGAGAATGCCGAGAAGCCGGTCTTGGGTCATATCGGCGACCAGAACCTGCACCTTGGCTTCCGGGAGGTTGCGCGCCTTCGCCACCCGCGGCGCCTGGAAGAGGGCGGCCGCCGGCGTGATGTCGGGGTCGAGACCGCTCGCCGAGGTGGTCACTAGATCAACCGGGACCGGGGCCGACGGATTTTCTGCCTTGAGCTTTTCGACATCTTCTTTGACGCGGTCGATTAGCGCTTGGCTCGTTGGCCCGAGGTTCGAACCGCTCGAGCTCGCTGCGTTGTAGGGCGCCGGGACCGTCTTGGTCGGATCGTTCGGGTCGGTACCGCTGGTCGCCGACGGACGGCCGTGGAAATACCTGTCTTCGGTAAAATTCTGGCCGATCAGGCTGGAGCCGATCACCGTGCCGTCCTCCCTTTGCAGCACGCTGCCATTGGCCTGATCATAAAAGAGGAGCTGCGCGATGCCGGTCATGCCCAGAGGGTAGATGAGGCCGGTGATGATCGTCATGACGATGATCATCACGATGGCAGGACGGATTTGGCGCAACATGGGGTGCGGTCCTCAGGCAAGGCCGATGGCGGTGACGGCGAGATCGATCAGCTTGATGCCGATGAACGGCACGATGATCCCGCCGACGCCATAAATCAGCAGATTGCGGCGCAGGATGCTGGCCGCACCCGCGGCCCGGTAGGTCACGCCGCGCAGGCTCAGCGGGATCAGCGCGATAATAATCAGCGCATTGAATATGATCGCGGAAAGGATGGCGCTCTCCGGCGTCTGCAGGTGCATGACGTTAAGGACCCCGAGCTCGGGATAGAACGCCGCAAAAATCGCCGGGATGATCGCGAAGTATTTCGCGACGTCATTGGCGATCGAAAAAGTGGTCAGCGCACCGCGGGTCATTAGGAGCTGCTTACCGATCGCGACGATCTCGATCAGCTTGGTCGGGTCGCTGTCGAGATCGACCATGTTGCCGGCTTCGCGCGCCGCCATCGTGCCGGTGTTCATCGCGACCCCGACATCGGCTTGCGCCAGCGCCGGCGCATCGTTGGTGCCGTCGCCGCACATCGCGACGAGCTTGCCGTTGGCCTGCTCCTCGCGGATCAGCTTGAGCTTGTTCTCGGGTGTCGCTTGGGCGAGGAAGTCGTCGACGCCCAATTCGGCGGCGATTGCGGCCGCCGTCAGCGGGTTGTCGCCGGTGATCATCACCGTGCGAATGCCCATTCGCCGCAGCTCGGCGAAGCGGTCGCGAATGCCGCCTTTGACGATGTCCTTGAGGTGGATCACGCCGAGCAGCCGATCGTCCTTGGCGACAGCGAGCGGCGTGCCGCCCTCCCTCGAGATGCGTTCGCCAATGGCAATCGTCTGGCGCACCGCATCGGAAATCGGCGCGGCGCGCAAAGCCGCCTGCGCGCTCGCGGCAGTGCTACGCCACAGCGGACCCGTGCTGCCGCCTTTGGCGAACTCGATGATCGCGTCGACCGCGCCCTTGCGGATCGAGATCCCTTCGATGTCGACCCCACTCATTCGGCTCTGCGCCGAGAACGGCACGAAGTTGGCATTGAGCGGCGCCATCTCGCGCGCGCGCAGTCCATATTTCTCCTTGGCCAGAACGACGATCGAACGGCCCTCCGGCGTCTCGTCGGAGAGCGAGGCGAGCTGTGCTGCGTCAGCGAGCTCGCACTCGTCAACGCCGGGGAGCGCGATGAATTCGGTCGCCTGCCGATTGCCAAGGGTGATCGTGCCGGTCTTGTCGAGCAGCAGAGTGTCGACATCGCCGGCCGCCTCAACCGCGCGCCCTGACATCGCGAGTACGTTGAAGCGCACTAGCCGATCCATACCGGCGATGCCGATCGCCGACAACAGCGCGCCGATCGTCGTTGGGATCAATGTGACGAAGAGCGCGATGAGGACGACAACCGAAACCGCGCCCCCCGCATAGGATGCGAAGCTGGGAATGGTGACGGTGGCGAAGACAAACATCAGCGTCATCCCGGCGAGCAGGATGTTGAGCGCGATCTCGTTCGGCGTCTTTTGCCGTACTGCACCTTCGACGAGCGCGATCATGCGGTCGAGAAAGGTCGAGCCTTGCGCCGCGGTGATCCGCACCCTGAGCCAGTCCGAGGTAACGCGGGTACCTCCGGTAACTGCGGAGCGATCGCCGCCGCTCTCGCGGATGACGGGCGCGGATTCACCGGTGATTGCTAATTCATCGACCGAGGCGACGCCCTCGATCACTTCGCCGTCGCTCGGAACGAGATCGCCGGCGTCGACCAGCACGAGATCGCCCGGCCTCAGGGCGGTCGCATCAACCATTTCGAAGCTCGGCGACTGAGCAGTCTGCAGGCGCTTGGCTTTAGTCTCGGTCCGCGTCCTCCGCAACGCGTCGGCTTGGGCCTTGCCGCGCCCCTCGGCCACCGCTTCCGCGAAATTGGCGAACAGCACGGTAAACCAGAGCCAGAGGGTGATCTGGCCAGAGAACGCTGCGTTATTGCCGACCACTGCGCCACTGCCGACGATCAGGTCGCGCAGGAAGAAAATCGTCGTCAGAACCGCGACGATCTCGACGCAGAACATCACCGGGTTCTTGACCAAGGTCCGCGGATCGAGCTTGCGGAAGGATGCTCCAATCGCCGGAGCGATCAGTGAGCGGTCGAAGATCGACAGCGGCCGGAGCTGGCGCTTGTAGAGCCCAGTGTCCGGCGTGCCGATCATCAGGGGAGAGATGTCGGTCATGGCGGATGTCCGTTTGAAATGCAGTTTCTCAGGGCGACGAAAAGGTCTTGCCCTGGTTCATCGCGACCTGCTCGACCACCGGTCCGAGCGCGACGGCCGGGAAATAGGTGAGGCCGCCGATGATCAGCAGGACGCCGGTCAACAGACCGACGAAGAGCGGCCGGTTGGTCGGGAAGGTACCGGCCGAGGGGGGAATGAGCTTTTTCTGCGCGAGCGATCCGGCTACCGCCAAGAGCGGGATGACCATGATGAACCGCCCGATCAGCATCGCGAGCCCTATCGTCGTGTTGTAAAAGGGCGTATTCGCCGAGATTCCGGCAAAGGCGCTGCCGTTGTTGCCGGTGCCGGAGGTGTACGCGTAGAGGATCTCCGAGAAGCCGTGCGGCCCGGCATTGAGCGGCCCGGCGAGCCCGGCCGGCAATATTGTCGCGAGCGCGGTAAAGCCCAGTAGCGACAGCGGCAAGCACAAGATCGCAAGGATGGTCATCTTGACCTCCTTTGCTTCGAGTTTCTTCCCGAGATATTCGGGCGTGCGACCGACCATCAGGCCGGCGACGAACATCGCGATAATGGCAAAGGCGAGGATGCCATAGAGGCCGGAGCCGACGCCGCCAAAGATGACCTCGCCGAGCATGATGTTAACCATCGGCACCATGCCGCCGATCGGCAGGTAGCTGTCATGCATCGAATTGACAGAGCCGTTGGAGGCATCGGTGGTCGCGGTCGCCCAAATTGTGGAGTTGGTAATCCCGAAGCGAACCTCCTTGCCCTCCATATTGCCGCCCGATTGCAGGTCGCTTGGCGCGGCGTCCACATTGAAAGCGGCAATGGCCGGATTGCCATGTGATTCGGACCAGTAGCATGTCGCGACGCCGGCGAGAAACAGGATGGCCATGACCGCGAACAGCGCCCAGCCCTGACGAGGGTCGCGCACCATGCGGCCAAAGGTGTAGGTAAGCGCGGCGCTGATCGCGAGGATCGACCACATCTCGATCAGATTGGTCACCGCATTCGGGTTCTCGAACGGATGAGACGAATTGACGTTGAAAAAACCGCCACCGTTGGTACCGAGCTGTTTAATGGCGATCTGCGAAGCGACCGGCCCTTGGGCGAGAACTTGCTTCGCACCTTCGAGAGTGGTCGCCTCCGTATAGGCTCCGAGGTTCTGCGGTAGGCCGAAGGCGATCAGCGCCAAGGCGACAACAATCGACAAAGGCAACATGATGTAGAGCGTTGCCCGTGTCAGATCGACCCAAAAATTGCCGATTCCCCTCGCCTCGCGCCGCGCAAAACCGCGAACCAGCGCAATCGCCATCGCGATGCCCGCTGCAGACGAGACGAAATTCTGCACGGTAAGCCCCGACATCTGCGTCAAATAGCTCATCGTCGTCTCGCCCCCATAGCCCTGCCAATTGGTGTTGGTGACGAAGCTCACGGCGGTATTGAACGAAGAGCTAGGTTCGACTGCGGCCTGGTCCTGAGGGTTAAAAAAGGGAACAACGTCCTGGAGTCGCTGCAGCCCGTAGAGCACGACGAACCCCGCAACGCTGAAGAACAGCATTGAGACCGTATAGGTCAGCCAATGCTGATCCTCTCTTTCGTCGACCCCGCAGCACCAATAGACCGCGCGTTCGACCGGCCGCAAAACCGGACTTAGGAATGTTCTCTCGCCCTCGAAAACGTTCGCCATGAACGAGCCGAACGGCTTGACGAAAAGAATGATCAGCACCGAATAGAGCGCGATCTGCACCCATCCATTAACGGTCATTGAGAGAGCTCCTAGAACCGCTCGGGATTGATCAGCGCATAGACGAGATAGACCATGATCACGATGGTCACGATCGCGCCGAGGATGTAGTCGAGCAGCATGTGCCTCTCACATTCTTTCACAGGCCAGCGCATAAAGTATGGAGGCGACAAAGAAGCCGACGCCCATCGTGAGCGCCACGATGTCAAGCATTCAGATCCCTTCCGACGAGCAAGTTTTGTCCCTACCTGCCGAAACTCGTTAGGAGTGGAGGCTCCGGCTCTGATCTAAATATGGGACTGGCATTAAGGTTCGAGATGCATTGATCTGTTGTCGAATAAAGAAACCATAAATTCGTCGAGTGCTGATCCATGTTCCAGGCCTAGTCGCCAAGGCAGGACGCCCAACCTCTTTGCCATCACCGAGAGCGGCTCGGAGCGCGCGGTCTGCGGCGCCCAGCGCCGCGAGTGCGACAACGCCTCCTCGGGTTTCAGCGGGTCGTCGATGACGATGATGTCCGCACCCCGCCCGGTCAGCACGCCGCCGACCGAGGTCGCGACGCGCGAGCCCTGCGCGGTCGTCGCGAATTCCGGCACCGCCTGATGGCGCGGTGCCAGGCGGGTCGGAAAAAGGCGCTGATACCAGTCGCTGGCGAGGAGGCGGCGGCAATCGCGCGCGAGTTTGTCGGCGAGCTCCTGGCGGGGCTGACGCAGAGGATCTCCGTACTCGGCTCGTGGCGGCGCGAGCCTATTTGACAGTCATCGCCCTTGCAGCAGCCGGGCGACAAGCAACCTCTATGAGGCCACCGGGTCGCGGCAAGAAGAGCGGGTGACGAGCAGCCGCATTTCCGCCCGGAGATCGCTGCCCGGTCCGATCTTCAGCGCCCGGACGCAGTCGCCCGCTCAAGGGTTCGGATACGCGGTGATGAACCTCGGACTGCGGTCGGGCGGCTCGATTATCCATACCGAGATGATGCAAGGGTTTCGGCCGTCCGGCGTTACGAGCGAGCAACTGACCTCGAATTTTTGACCAAACGAACTGCGCGCCTGGCTGGTCACCGGATTGTTCCGCGGATGGTTCAGCAACGCGCTTTTAAGCTCTGCCCAATTTCCCGGCGGGAACCCAAGGGAAATGAAGAATCTTGCTTTGGCTGCCCCGGTCGGATGGGCGGTATTGAGCAGATATTGGGTGATCTTCCGATTGTCCAGGATCGCGTTTGCGACCCTCGGCAGTTGGCTCATTCCGGACGGATGTCGTCGCGCCGAAGCGTGACCGTGCAAGAAAAGGGCTCCGCAAACTCGACCTCGTAATGCTCGCCGTCGCGATAAACGTGAACCACGGTCCCTTTGCCGCCTGCGGGCAAGACGCCGCCCTTGCACTCGACCGGATGCAAGAGAGCCACGACGCTGAGCTCCTGAAGCGGCGGCGCGGATATGGTGATCGTCGCCAGGTGCTCGCCGGGAGGAACCTGCGGCGGCGCGATGCCGGTGATCGTGTGATCGGGCCCGACCTGGATGCGGGTGCGAATTTCAGTCATGACGAACCTCGAACAATGTCCCGCCGGGCCCGAGCGATCGTGCCCGATCCCGGGATCGATCGGCAAGCATGTCGGCGATGAGGAGCCCCCACAGCCGATCTCGATGCGCGCCCCCTCCTATTGCCCTCCCTCCCGCAGCTCCTGATCCAATACATGACCGGCCAGATCGTCCCCCGGGTCATGCCCGGGGGCACGCTCTCGTGCAGGCGGTGCATGATCAGCACGATCGCGCCGATGAGCTTGTCGTTGAGGCGGCTGTAGAGGGCGTGGTCGTACCATTCGTTGGCCGCCTGGCGCTGGGTCTGCGACAACGCCTCCTCGGGCTTCAGCGGGTCGTCGATGACGATGATGTCGGCACCCCGCCCGGTCAGCACTCCGCCGACCGAGGTCGCCACACGGCAGCCCTGTTGGGTCGTCTCGAATTCGGGCACGGCCTGATGGCGGGGTGCCAGGCGCGTCGGGAAGAGGCGCTGGTACCAGTCGCTGGCGGGGATGCGGCGGCAATCCCGCGACAGCTTGTCGGCGAGCTCCTGAGTCGCCGCCCGGCAAGCGAGGTGGGCTCGTCGATCAGGCGGAACCGGGCATTCCCGACGGGTCGCGAGCCCCATGGCGGACGGCGTGAATGATGATTTCGGTCTCTGTGGCTTCGTAGAAAACCAGATACGGGTAAGGCGTTGTGGTCATCCGACGTATCGCCGGATCGTTCGTGCGGCGGCCGATATGAGGATGCAGCAACAACAGGTCGGTCAGGGCCTGAATACGGGCCTGGACACGCCGCACGCTCTGCGGCGAATGGGCGGCAATGTAATCGAGGATCGCGCCGAGGTCGGCGAGGCCCGGACGGGTGTAGCGAAGCTTCACAGACCGTGTTTGGCCCACACCGCCCGCACCTCTTCATCGCTGGCAAATTCGCCCCGGGCAGCGGCCGCTTTGGAGGTGGCGACTGCGCTTTGCTCTTCGGGCGTGAGCGGCACCGGCGTTTCATCATCCACACCGATCAGCCGCAGCACAACATGGGCGATATCGTCCTGCGTCTCCGGAGGAAGATTGCGCGCGGCGGCGAGCGCTTGATCGAGAAGTTTTGTCACGGGTGGCTCGGCCTAGGGTTCACCGTAAACGAATAATTATCACACGCCTTGCTTGCCGAGAATCTAATGCTTTTCCCAGCCAGCGCAAGCGCGCGGGCGACGTGCGGCAGGGTGGCGAGGTCGTCCGCCGGGTCGTGCCCGAGGGCAGGCTCCCGTGCAGGTGGTGCATGATCAGCACGATGGCACCGCCGAGCTTGTCGTTGAGGCGGCTGTAGAGGGTGTGGTCGTACCATTCGTTCGCCGCCTGGCGCTGGGCCTGCGACAGTGCCTCCTCGGGTTCCAGCGGGTCGTCGATGACGATCATGTCCGCACCCCGCCGACCGAGGTCGCAACGCGCGAGCCTTGCGCGGTGGTCTCGAATTCGGGGACGGCCTGATGCCGCGGCGAGAGGCGGGTCGGGAAGAGCCGCTGGTACCAGTCGCTGGCGAGGAGGCGGCGGCAATCGCGCGAGAGCTTGTCGGCCAATTCATGGGCGTAGCTGACGCAGAGGATCTGGGCGCTCGGGTCGTGGCCGAGGCACCAGGCCGGAAACGCGATCGAGGCGAGGCGCGATTTCAGATGGCGCGGCGGCAGGCTGATGATCAGCCGGCGGATCTCCCCGGCGCGCACCGCCGCCAGCTTGGCGGCGATCAGCTCGTAGCCTGCACCTCGCCGTTCTCCGGCCGCGCCACCTCGAGATTGCCAATCAGGTGGCGGGTACGCGACTTTCTTCGGCCGAAACGATCGGGAAAGTATATTGCCGCAGATTGAGCACGATCATCGCGATCGGAACCCTTCGCCTGCGATTGAGCATGTCGCCATTCGATCTCCGCACGTCACCCTTCTACGTGCTCGGCGTATCACCGAGGGACGATCGAGTCGCCATAGAAGACGCAAAAGAGACGGCTATCTCCGATGGGGGACTGAGCGAGATCGAGGTACTTCAGCTGCAACAGCTTCTCATGGCCCCCCGATCTCGGCTGGAAGCCGAGCTTGCCTGGCTACTCGGGGTGGCTCCAAATCGCGCGAGGAGGCTGATTGACGAAGTCTCACTGGCCGCTGAGGACACGGCAGGTTTGCCGCCTTTGGCGGCAGCAAATATCGCGGCCCATCGATGCGCCCAGAATCTCGTACCTGCGCATGCTGATCTCGTGGTGAGCTTCTACGCTCGGAGTAGTGAAGAAGAGACCCTCAGCCTTCTCAACCCCGAACGTCGGACAAGCGGCTTCCCTGAGGTGCCTCGGGAGCTAATGCAGGAGGCGTTGCACGAGTTGATGCACGCCCATACGGCTGCTTTGCTCGTTTTCATTACGGCTCAGCCCAATCCCGGGCGGGCGCTCCTCGATGTGCTGAAGAAGCATTTCATCGATGGATCTAACGTCATCTCGTTTCTTGACGAACTGGTAGACAGATTCGACGAGTGGGCCGCAGACCCATTTCGGGATTGTGAAAGCGCCATCTCCAAAACGCTCGATTGTGTCCGGAAAGACCCAGCCTCCCCCGACGATGCGTTGCGGTCACTTTCTCTGGCAGTCAATGGCTGGGCGTCGGTAGCAGCACCACGCCAATTCATCATGGCTCACCGACACCTAAAGGACCCTCGTACCGAGCGGCTTCTTCTGAAAATTCGCGGTGTTTGTCTGCACCTGCATAACGATCTCGGCGAGTCTCAGACGCCTCTTGCGATCACTAAAGTTGCATTGCCGGCGTTCGAGGGTTCGCCGGATCACATTCAACTGATTCGAGCAGACATACAGACCTTAGAAGAACTCGCGGCCTCACATGGCGCTTCTAAGATAGTTGAGCCGCTGCTCGCGCTGGTAGCCGAGGTGAACGAAAAGCATCGCGAGCTATGCACATCCATCAAACAGGGCAATTTCGGGAGGGATGGAACGGGGCTCGCGGGAAATCTCTATCGGCTTTTCGACAGGGCCCAGCAGGGCCTTGCAGGGGACCCTGCAAGAGGGACTCCCTTCAGGATCATCCTGTCGTTGGCAATCGATCTCAATAATCAAAGTCAGGCGACGGACGAAGCGCTTACCCTAATCCGTGCGTTGCAAGCGGTCCCGGATATTCCCGCCGATGTGGCAGATAAGTTAAACGAAAATGCGCGAGTAGCTCATCAAACGATCCTTCAAAAGAAACTGACGACCGCTGTCCAGGGACAACAGGTCGGACGATCTGCTGCACTCGCAAAAGAATTGGAAGAGTTGTCCACGGACGAGGAAGACAGGGTCGGTTGGCGCAAGTTGCGCCAGCAGCTTGAGCATCGCAGGAACGTTCAACGGGCAAAGTGGATTGGCGGGGCCGTTGTGGTAGGCGGTATAATATTAATAGCGTCTTTATCCGATAATAACTCGTCGTCGTATCGATCTCCGAACACCTATCCCGCGCCAGCGCCGCGGCCCGCTGACGTATTCACAGCTTCCGAAATCCAGTGGTGCGTTTTCGAGTTTGATCTCCTGAAGCGCATCCGAGTACTCACGGGCGAGACAGCACCAGACGCCATAGCCAACACGTGGAACGCTCGCTATGCAGATCGGAAGTCGAGATGCTCGACGAAGAAATATTACCAGTCTGATTACGACGGTGCGGAACGTCTCCTGCAAGCGTCCTCAGCATCACAACAAGCGGATGCACTTTCGATTTATAAATCATGGTCTGCTCCTGCACCTCGCCTCGCCCCTGGGATGAAACGATGACATCGAGTCTCGATAGAGAAGTACTCGTTAAACTTACAACCGAATATTGGCGCTTGCTCAAATTGACTGAGCGCACTGTCGCGGATATGCGGAATGAGAAGACGGCGAGCGTTGCGGCGCAACTTCGGTACTCGATGTCACGACTGACAACGATTTGTGCAGAGGGCGGCTTAATGCTTATCAGCTACGATCGAGAGCCCTATGTACCAAACCTGCCCGTCACGGTCGCCAATTCCGACGAGACAGATTCTGGAGGTGAGCTAATAGTCGAGCGTACTGTAGAGCCCACGATCATCGCGGATGGACAGGTAGTCGCCATGGGGAAGGTTTTCCTCAAGAAGAGAGTTTAGTGACATGCACCTCGGGATTGACTTAGGAACGTCAAATAGTGCCGTCGTGGGGAACATCAACTCGCAACTGCGGGTCTTCAAGACAAGCGACGGAAGCGACGTACTACCCTCTGTCATCTACATCGATCAGCGCGGCCATCGGCTCTACGGGCGCAGAGCGTACGAGCAAACGCGCCTATCGCCGGACAATGTTGCCAAAGGCTTCAAGCGTTTGATGGGGACTTCGACGCCTATTAAATTCCGAGCGTCGGGGCAGGTAATGACGCCCGAAGAATGCAGCGCCGAAATCCTCAGGCAACTCGTCTCCCAGGCGCTTTTGGAGACAAATGGGTCGGAGATCATTGGGACCGCTATCACGATCCCCGCGGCGTTCAACCAGATGCAATCCGAGGCGACATTAAGAGCGGCCGCTGCTGCCGGATTGGATCGCGTGGTGCTTCTTCAGGAGCCGATCGCTGCGGCGATGGCCCAGGCGAAAAACAACTCCGGCCAGTTTTTGGTTTATGACCTTGGCGGCGGAACCTTTGATCTTGCTCTCATTCAAAACCTTTTGGGCAGCATCAACATTATCGGCCACGAGGGAATCAACATGTTGGGTGGTCAGGATTTTGACCGCATTCTGATCGTCGAGGTAATCAGACCGTGGCTGATGGAGACCTTCTCTCTCCCCGACGATTTTCAAAAGCAAGACAAGTATGGCCGGCTCATCGGAAAAAGCTTAATGGCGGCGGAGGCTGCTAAAATTGATCTTTCGACAGCTAATACCTCGACTATTTTTATGGATGACGAGGATATCCGCGTCCAAGATGAGAATGGAACAGATATCTATCTTGATATAACCGTCACACGGCAGCAGTTCGAGGAATTGATCGGGCCATTGCTTGTTCGGACGCTTGACATGAGCCGCTCCCTTATAAAGGCTAACGGCTATACTACCCAGGATATCGATCGCATCGTTTTTGTCGGCGGTCCATCCAAGATGCCGTGGATCAGAGAGCGCGTGCCGCGCGAGCTTGGGATAGCCGCTGACCTTTCCGTCGACCCGATGATAGCGGTCGCAGTCGGTGCTGCAATTTACGCGGAGAGCCGCGAGTGGGCGGCGTCGAGCACCAAGAGGAAAGCGACGCGGGCATCGACGGATATCGGCCCAGACCTTGGTGTGAAGTTTGACTACCAGGCCCGGACGACCCAGGACAGTGTGCGGCTCCGGGTGCGAGCAGAGTCCGGTGCCATTGCTGCTCGCCTATCGGTCCAGGTAGACGCGCCGGATTGTGGTTGGACCTCCGGGCGAATAACCGTAACCCACGACACGACGATTGATCTGCCAACCCGTACGCTGGGCGAAAATCAATTTCGCCTCACCGTGTTCGATGGCTCTGGGCTACCGATCACCGAGGCGGCCAGCACCATCGCGATTACCCGAACTCACTCGACAGCAGCCGCTATTCCCGCCACCCAAACGATCGCGGTCAAAGTGCGAACCGGATCAACGGGTATTCGGAACACTCTCCAACCGCTAATCAAGAAGGGTACGCCCTTGCCTGCCAGCGGGTCCCAACCGCTGAGGGCCGCATACGCCATTGGTCCAAACCTCCCCGGCCAGATCGACCTCGAACTTTTTCAGGATGAGGGAGCGCCGGAGCCTGATTTAAACCTTGCCATCGGCTCGTTCCGGATCAGCCATCAAGATCTGCCGGAAGGCATGATGATCAAAGAAGGCGACCCGGTTACTTTTCATTGGTCGATGAATGACAGCGGTCTCCTCACGGCCACAGTCGAGCTTCCGTCGCTCCAGCAGACGTTTTCAGGAAGCCGGTTTTATGTCGATCAAGAGGGGCATCGGTCTTTTGAGGGCGAAGCCGGGGAGAAGCTCGTCGAGACAACTATAAGCGAGGCCGAGAAGGAAGCAGCAGAGGTGGTCGACGCAGTAGGCGCGGGGGGCGAACAGGAATTACATGAGATTGACCGAAAGCTGGAAGAACAGCGTCGCAAGCTGAGCGAGGCGTCCTCCAGTGACGAACGCCGCTCCATCACTGAGGTAGTCAGGCACACACGGCAAGAAATCGCTCGTTTGCGGTTTCATCCTGATCACCGAGGTCGCTATTTGGAGCACAAGCTTAACGACCTCATCGCCCGCTACAACGACCATGCACGGCCAGAAAGGCCGACGCCCCAATCGGAGCGGTTCGATCAGCAATCTTTAGCCGCTATGAACGAGCTACGGAGACGGACTCTTACAGCCTTTGAGCTGGCAGAAATAATCATAGCGCAGATGGAAGCGATTTATTGGAGGACCCTGTGGGAGAAGGCCGACTTTGTCCTCGCGATGTTCCATCGGGTCTCCCAGGAACGACATTTATCTATGAATAACGAGACGTTCGATCTATTGGTCGGTGATGGCGAGAACGCGATCAAGGCCAATGACGTAGATGAGTTGAGGGAAATCGTACGTCGTCTTTGGGACAATCAGATTAACACCGCAAAGACCATCGGGGATGTGGGCCGGCTTGCATCGGTATTGCGGGGCTAATAGGCGCTCGCTTGGTGCTGGTCACAAAGGCCGGAGAAGGCCTAGCCGCTTCGCCACCACAGACAACGGCTCGGGCCGCGCGGTGTGCGGCGCCCGGGCGAGCTCCTTGTAATATTGGTAGATGCCGCGGGGCTTGCGGCCGGCAGCCTTGAACCAGTCGAGGACTTGTGCCGTCGAGTTGACCTGGTCGTCGTATTTGCCGCCCGGGAAGACCGTCAGCTTGTGCAGGTAATCGGCCCGCCAGCCGGCCTCCTTCGGGAGGCAGACAAAGCCGTTCTCGATCACTGCGGTCTGGGCGTGCATGCTCTCGGCGAAGCAATCCTCGGGTTACGCGAGCGACGGTCCACCGGTGCCTAGCCCGAGGATCGCCTGACGCGACAGGCGTTGCCGTTGGCAACGCCGAGAGCGCATGACCTTGTCGGCTTGCGGCTGGTAGCGGGTGACGGCATGCAGGCCGAGCTCGACCAGTTCCCGGATCAGCTGGATGCCCGAGGCCTGGTCCTCGGTCAGCACGACAGTGGCGTTGAAGGCCGCGGCCTGCCCGAGCACCGCACGCTTCACTCGGGATATTCCATGCGCTTGCGCGATACGTGCAATAGATAGAGGTCCGTGCCGGTGACGCCCCAGCTCGCACTACGCGGCGGGGCGGCCGAGCGCGCGCAGCGCGGCCTCTGGCTCGCGCGCCAAGATGCGCATGAGCGCGATCGTTGCGGGCTCCATCGCCACCCGGTTCTGTTCCCAATTCCGCAATGTCGCGACTGGGATGCCCAACGTATTGGCGAAGTCTCTCTGCGACATTCCCAATCGCTGGCGAATGTACCACGGTGATATGACGTCCTTGTCGGACAACACCTCGTCCGGGTTTTGGCCGTCTTCGATCATATGCCGGCGAATATCCTCTTCGGTTGTCGCCGCGATCTTGGAACGATCACGTTTCGACGGACGGGCCGCGATCACGTCGAGCGTCATTTTAGTCGTAACCATAGCTCGGTTTCCCTTCTATTAGCTCGCCGAACCGAGATGATGCGTACGGCATCGCCGCGCCACGCGAACGCGACATGGAAAATGTTGCCGTCGGTTTCGCCTACCGCCCGAAAGCGGTCCTCGCCATACTCATGGCGGGCATCCTCCCAGATCAGAACCGGCCCGGCGAAAATCCGGGCACCATCGTCAAAGCCGATACCGCGATCGCGCAGCGTATTTGCATGCTTGGCCTCATCCCACTCGAATTCCATATGGGTATGCTGCGCTTAAAGCGCACCCCTCCTCAAGGTGCCGGTCACCAGCGCAGCAGGCCCAGCCGCTTCGCCATTACCGATAGCGGCTCGGGCCGCGCGGTCTGCGGGTTCCGGGCGAGCGCCTTGTAATATTGGTAGATGCCGCGGGGCTCGCGGCCGGCGGCCTTGAGCCAGTCGAGGAATTGGGCGGTCGAGTCGACCTAGTCGTCGTATTTGCCGCCCGGGAAGACCGTCAGCTCGTGCAAGTATTCGGCGCGCCAGCCGGCCTCGCGGGGCAGGTGGACAAAGCCGTTCTCGATCATTGCGGTCTGGGCGTGCATGCGCATGATCTTGTCGGACTGCGGCTGGTAGCGGGTGACGGCGTGCAGGCCCAGCTCGACCAGCTCCTGGATCAACTGGGTGCCCGATGCCTTGTCCTCGATCAAGACGACAGTGGCATTGAAGGCCTCGGCCTGCGCGCACACTGCGCGCTTCAGTTCGGGGTATTCCATGCGCTTGCGCAGTACGTGGAGCAGATAGAGGTCCTTGCCGGCGATGCCCCAGCTCGTGCACACGCTGAAATCGCTGAGCTCAGTCGCCTTGTTGGCGGTGTCCCAGCTCTGCACGACGCGGTCGAACATGTCAGGCCGCTCGTTCGGCGCATAAGTGCGGAACCATGCCGCCTTGATCATGCCGCCGCCCTGCGGGGCCGGAGCCTGCTGGTACTGGCCGGCGAAATGGTACTCGCCCAAGGTATGGCGGATCTGCTCGAGCATCGCGGGCGGCTCGCGCGCGGGGTGCAGGGCCTCGCCTGCGTTGCGGCCGAACGATCGCGGTCCGAACACCGTCACGACCCGGTGTTCCTCCTCCTCATCGGCAATCGCCGGGAGGCGCAGCACCTCCCACTTCTCCTGCGCCAATACATGGCCGGCCAGATCATCCTCGTGCAGGCGGTGCATGATCAGCACGATCGCACCGGTGAGCTTGTCGTTGAGCCGGCTGTAGAGGGTGTGGTCGTACCATTCGTTGGCTGCCTGGCGCTGGGTCTGCGACAAGGCCTCCTCGGGTTTCAGCGGATCGTCGATGACGATGATGTCCGCACCCCGCCCGGTCAGCACGCCGCCGACCGAGGTCGCGACGCGCGAGCCCTGCGCTGTCGTCTCGAATTCCGGCACTGCCGCGCGCTGCGGCGAGAGGCGCGTCGTGAAGAGGCGCTGGTACCAGTCGCTGGCGAGAAGCCGGCGGCAATCGCGCGACAATTTGTCGGCGAGGTCCTGGGCGTAGCTGACACAGAGGATCTCCGCGCTCGGAGCGTGGCCCAGACACCACGCCGGGAAGGCGACCGAGGCGAGGTGCGACTTCAGATGGCGCGGCGGCAGGCTGACGATCAGCCGGCGGATATGGCCGGCACGCACCGCGGCGAGCTTGGCGGCGATCAGCTCGACATGCCAGTTCATCGCGAACGGGGTGCGCGGGTTGAGCTCGCGGAAGGCGCGCGCCGCAAAGCTCGCGAGATCGTCGCGCAACAGCGCCGCGCACTCGCCCGAGGCCGCGTCCCCGGCGACGGCCGCGGCCGGCATCGTCACCGCGGTTTGAGCCTGTGTTGCGGGGGCTTCGAGACGCGTCCCCTTCGAGACGCCACTTGCGGCAGCTGCTCAGCACAGGCGGCGCTCCTCAGAGCGCTTGAAGAAATCGCGATGCCGCCTCCCTTCCTGTCAGCCCGAAGGCCGGGGCCCATTTCGCCGGGGCACAAACCTTCCAGGGCCGCCAACGTGGTGCCGCTGCTTGAAGACGTTGGAACGGCGGCGACATGGGTCCCGGCCTTCGCCGGGAAGACGATGGAATATTTGCTGATCACGACCTCGACCCCGAGTCCTTCACACGCTCTCAGCATCAGAGCAGCCAGCGTCAGCTGCCTCCGCGGCGATCTGGCGGCGCAGGCGGGCGACGAAAAGCTCGATCACCTCCCTATCTTCTGTCGCCAAATTGGCGGGGGCGGTCAATTTGGCGGGCCCAGTCAATTCAGCGGACCCTGGCGATGCCGCGCCGGCCTGCTCCTCGACCCGCTTCAGCATGTCGATCAGCATCTTGGTGGCACGCAGATCGGCCGCGGCGGACTTGTCGACGAGCTGGGCGACGATCGCCTCGCGCTTGGTGATGCGCCGCCGTTTGCCGTCGCTGCTGAGGGTGACCGGCTCGTCGAGCGCGGCGACCAGCAGCGCCGACAGGTTCTTGCGGCGCGGGCCGCGCGGGTTGCCGGACTGGCCCTTCTGGAAACGCCGGCCCACCGGCGGCTTGCCGTAGCCGACCGCATAATCTCGTTCCGTCTCCGCCATCTCGTCTCTCGCATTTGCCGAGCGAGCTTCTATATATCACATGAATGCTGTTTTATCAATTACTAGGTGATGATTTCGGCAATGAACGAGGTTCCGCTGCCAATTCGCTGCCAGGCGCCCGCGGAATTCGGCCAAGCCGTTGTTTTCGCGAGCGAAAGGCGAGTTTCGGGGGCAAAAAACGCGTTTTTTCCCTGACGGCAGGGAATATTCAGACGACGCGGTCGCGGCGCAGTGCTGCGATCTCCGCGTCGTCGTAGCCGAGGCTCTTGAGGATCTCCTCGGTGTGCTCGCCGAGCAAGGGTGCCGGCCGGCGGTAGGTGCCGGGGGTCTCGGAGAGCTCGATCGGCGTCGGCGCCAGCGGCAGCGTGTTCGTCAGCCCGGGATGGCTGACCTCCTCGAGGAGGCGGGCGGCGCGGATGTGCGGGTCGTCGAGCGCCTGCTGCGGCGAGTAGACCTGGCCGGCGACGATATTGGCCTCCTCGAGTGCCGCCAATGCCTTGGCGCAGCTGCGCGCGGCGCACCACGCGCTCATCCGCGCCGAGACGATCTCGCCATGGTCGGCGCGCGACTGGTCGTCGGCAAAGTGCGGGTCGGCGAGCCAATGCTCCTCGCCGATCATCCGAGCCCAGCGGCGGAACATCTGGGGGCCGATCACCGTCGTGACGATCCAGCCGTCGGCGCAGCGAAAGACGTCGGCGGGGGCCGCGTTGAAGCCGCGGTTGAGCGTCGCGGTGCGGTTGACCCCGGTCAGCGCCTGCTCGATCAGGGTGGCGTTGGCGAAGGCGACGGCGGTGCGCAGCAGGGCACCCTCGACCTTTTGCCCGCGGCCGCTCTTGCCGCGCTCGATCAGTGCCGCCAGGGTGCCGAACGCCGAGAGGCACGCCGTGCCGAAATCGACCCACGGCAATTTGAGCGCGATCGGCTGCTCGGGCGCGCCCGAGAGATAGGCCGCCCCGCTCATCGCCTGGCCGATGCCGTCGAAGCCGTGCTTGTGGGAGAGCGGCCCGCCGGCGCCAAAGCCGGTCACCGTCGTCAGGATGATGTCGGGCTTGACCAGGCGCAGGCTGTCGAGGTCGAGGGCCAATGACCGCAACACCGCGGGCGGCAGGTTGGCGACGACGACATCGGCGGTGGCGACGAGCTTCCTGACGATCTCGCGGCCCTTGGGGGCGGCCGGGTCCAAGGTCATGCCGAGCTTGTTGCGGTTCATCGCCAGGAACATGGCCCCGCCGCCTTCAGGCCCGGCGCCGACGGGGATGAACGGGCGGTCCTCGCCGCCGCCGAGCCGCTCGATGCGGATCACCTCGGCGCCGAGATCGGCCAGCAACGCCGCGCAGAACGGGCCCGCAATGTAGCGCCCGAAATCGAGCACGCGAACGCCTTCGAGCACACCCGACACCGTCACCTCCTCGCATTATGCCAAGCCGCAACCTAACATGGCGACCGACCCTCGGAGGAGTTTGGCGATGCCGGATATTGGGCTATTCGAGGCGATCTACTCGGCGCGCTCGATCCGCCGCCTCAAACCGGATCCCGTGCCCGAGGAGCTGATCACCAGGATCCTCGACGCGGCGATCCGGGCGCCGTCCGGCGGCAACGCGCAGAGCTGGGCATTTGTCGTCGTCCGCGACCCGGGCCAGCGGCGGAAGATCGGTGCGATCTACCGCAAGGCCTCCGACATCGCCGAGGCCGTCTATGCCGCGCGCGGCCGCCCGGCGCACCTGACCGAAGGGCAATTCGCCCGCATGATGACCGCCGGCGCCCATCTCTGGGAGCATATGGGCGCTGCGCCGGTGCTGCTGATCCCGTGCGCCCGCCGGCCCGTGCTGCCGGCGCGCGAAGCGCTGCCGCCCGACATCGCCGCGCGCTGGGAGGACGAAGTCTCCTATGCCGACCGCATCCGTGGTGCGAGCATCTATCCGGCGGTGCAGAACATCATCCTCGCCTGTCGCGGCCTCGGCCTCGGCACGGTGATCACCACCAACCACATCCGCTGCGAGGACGAGGTCAAGGCGCTGCTCGGCATTCCCGATGAGTTCGCGACCTTTGCGCTGATGCCGATCGGCTGGCCGCTCGACAATTTCGGGCCGCTGACCCGCCGCCCGCTCGCCGAGGTCGCCCATGCCGATCGATGGGGCACCGCGTTGCCTGGATAACGGAACCGCCGCCTTTTAGAAGAAGGCGAGAGTGCGGATTTCGATGCTCTCGCGCGGCCGCGCATCGGGTGGCGTGCTCGGGTCTTCGAAGGCGGTGTGGGCCGTCCAGCGGGCGCGGCCCTCCTTTTGCGAACTCGTAGGTCTTGAATACCAATGCCTCGTCGGGCCGCATCTGCGGGAACCAGTACCAGCGATGCGCCGGGTTGTAGGTGATCGCATAGGTTTGGCCGATGCGGTCGGGGTAGCGGCGCTCTGTCACCACCAGGTTTTCGGACGAAATACTCTGCGCGTCGGCGATCGCCAGCGGCCAGCTCTCGACCGGATGGCGGATCGGCCGCCATACCTGAATGACAGCGAAGCGGCGGCCGAGCAGGTCGTCGGCCTCGTCGGGCAAGAAGGTGCGCACCCGCTGCGGGCCCGACCATTCGGTGTAGTCGTTGTGGACGCGGCGCACGACCTCGCGGATCTTGCGGGTCTCGCGCAGCTCGTCGTCGGCGGTGCGCAGGGTGTGGTCGAACACCGCGACGCGGGCAGCACCGCTTTGCGCCTTCACCAGCGCCTCCATCTCCGGGTAGTACACCCGGCGCACCTCATCCTCGTCGAAGAAGTCGACAACCTTGGTGTCGTGACGGACAAAGCGAAACCCGTTGCGTTCGAGCGCGAAACGGTCGGCGTCGAGCCGGCCATTGCGGATAACGACGCGGTGCGGGTCCGGCTTGCCGCCGCCGATCCGCTGGTCGCTGGCTCCGGGTGCGCCGACCAGGGAGACCGGCATCGTGTCGGTATCGGTGAAATAGGTGAGGGTGGCCTCGAGGGCTTCCGGGGTGACGGCCCATTCGACGACCTGAACCATGCGGGCTCCTTCCCTTGCACCAAAGGATAGATAGAAGCGCCCCCCGGGAGAGACAACTCTCGCCGCTCAGGCGAGCATCGCGCGGATGTCGGGCAGATGCTCGCGGCCCCAGAACAGCTCGCCACCGACGACGAAACTTGGGACCCCGAAGACGCCGACCGCTTCGGCCTCGCGGCAAACCCGATCGACCTCGTGCCGTCCTTCGCCTTCGAGGTAGGCGGGAAAGCCTGCCGTATCGGCGCCGGCTTCCACCAGAATGTTACCGAGTACAGCCGGATCCTCGATGTCGAGCTCGCGCTTCCAGAAGCGCTCGAAGGTCATGTCGTTATACCGGCGGAGCACCGACTCACTCTGGCGCTTGGCGTACAGCATGCCGCAGGCGGCGAGGCTCGAATCCCAGATCTTCCGTGGGCCGCGGATGACGAGACCGCGCTTTCGGGCCTGGCGGCGGCAATCCATGTAGCTGTAGCGGACCCGCCGCCATTGATGCGGATTACGTTGCTCTTCAAGCACCGTGCCGCTGTCGGCGACGCGAGCGAAGCCCAGGAAGCTCGGGATGTCGAGGACATAAGGCAACCAATCGACGCGAACCGGGAAGTCGCGTTCCAAATCGTAAGCGAGATCCTTGGCCAGATACGCATAGGGGCTCTTGTAGTCACTGTACACGGTGACGGTCCGCGGTTCGGCCATTCGGGTTTCCTATCCTGCAGCGCGTCTTCGAGATGCTGCCGAACACCACCCAGTTCGACTGCACCCATCACCCGATGCGCCGCTGCCGCATTCGAGAAGGGCGTCGATTGGAAGTCGCTGAAGTCAGGGTGACGAGGCTACCCCTCCATGTAATGGTTGAGCTCGGGCGTCGTCATTGCTGCTTCGACATAATCGAACGTGCCGCTTTCGCTGACCTCGGTGGCGGCCGCGATCAGCGCTCCCATCGCTGCCCGGTAGAGTGAAGTAGCCAGACTGATACGGCGCACGCCGGCAGCCGCGAGTGCCGCTCTGGTGAATGACTTGCCTTTGATGCCGGCCATAAAATTGTAGGGTTTTGTCAGCGCCGCGCACACCGCCCGCACCGCATCGAGGTCGGGCAGGCCGGGCGCCATCAAGACGTCGGCGCCGGCCTTCTCGTAAGCCTGCAAGCGCTTGATCGTATCGTCCAGATCGGGGTTGCCGCGGAGAAAGTTTTCCGATCGCGCGGTCAAGGTGAACGCAAATCCGAGCGACCTGGCTGCCGACGCCGACGCCGCGACTCGCTCCACGGCCTCGGCGAAATCGTAGATCGCCTGGTCCCTGTCGCCGGTTGCGTCCTCGATCGAGCAGCCGACGAGGCCAGTCTCGGCGGCGAGCCGCACGGTTTCCGCGGCAAAGGCCGCCGCATGGCCAAAGCCGTTCTCCAGATCGGCCGAGACCGGCAGATCGACGGCGCCGACCACCGCCCCTGCGTGCGCCAGTGCCTCCTCGCGCTGCACCTTGCCGTCGCGCCGGCCGAGGGTTCCGGCAAACGCACCGCTCGATGTCGCCAGCGCCTGAAAGCCGAGGCCCGCGAGAATGCGCGCCGACCCCGCATCCCAAGGGTTGGGGATAACGAACGCGCCCGGCCCCTGGTGCAGCGCGCGGAAGCGGTCGGCCTTTTGGCTCTGGCTCAGGGTCATGGAACTGCTCCTGGTGTCGTTCGAGCGTCTACTGGTTGCTCAGCAAGGCGCGCGCGATCGTCTCCCACTCGTCCTTCAGGGCTGCGGTCGAAGCCGGACGGCCGGCGCGGCGATACCAGCCGCCGGCATTCGAAAGGTCGCCCTCTACGCGGTGCAGGTAGGCGTGCGCCCAAGCGCCTTCGGCATCGGCCTGCTTCTGCGCGCATTGATGCGCCAAGTGCCAGTCGCCCTTCGCCTCCCACCACAACGCCTGCACCGCCATGCTCAGGCCATCGGGCGGGGCCTCCGCGGTAAGCGAGCTCTTATACGTTTCGAAATCCATCGCGGGTTCTCCTTTGCCGATCAGCACTGCCGGCAACATACAACGGGATCATGCGAACAGGCGATCGAGCCGGTCACGCAGCCGATAATAGCCGCCGACTGCCGGCAAGAACCATGGGTTGCCGGAGTAGAGCGGGTGATCCGGAAACTCCTCGGCATCGAAGGCGCAGGCATAGTTTGCAACGCGGGCGATCTTGCGCGCGGTTTGCCAGCCGAGATAGGTCATCATCGCGATGCCGCTGCCGTTGCAGCCGAGACAGTAATGGAGATCGTCCCGGCTCCCCATATGCGGTAATGCGTCGAGGGTGAAGGCGGTGTTACCGGTCCAGGCGTGGGTGACCCTGACGCCGTGCAATTGCGGAAAGCGATCGACCATATAGCGGTGGAGGATTGCCGCACTGACCCTGGCGTCGACCGGGGTGAAGCGCGCGCGCCCGCCGAACACCATGCGCCTGCCATCCGGCGACATTCGATAGTAGCACAGCACTCGCCGAGTGTCGGACAAGGTGCGCCCCTTGGGGATCAGCGAACGCGCAAGATCCGCGGGCAGTTCTTCGGTGGCGATAATGTGGCTCGCAATCGGCACCACCCGCCGCTTGAGCGCCGGCGTGAGGCTGCGGGTGTAGCCGTTGGTGGCGATGACGACGTCGCCGGCGGAGACGGCGCCGCGGGCGGTCTCGACCTGCCAGCCGCTGCCTAGCCGCCGGATCCCGGTGACCGCGGCTTTGGCACAAACGGCGACATTACGGCGACGGCAGGCCTCGAGCAGCCCCTTGTAATAGAGTGCCGGATGCAGTTTGCCCGAGCGCTCGACGACCATCCCGCCAAAATAATAGTCGCTGGCAATCTCGTCGCGCTGCCTTTGGCGCGGCACCATGTAGGCGCCGGACTGTGCGGCCGCATTGAGCATAGCGATGCGCCGCGCCTGCGCAACGAAGTGCTTTTTTGTCCAGGCACCAACAAAGCGCCCGGGCCTTTCCCAAAAGCAGGCGATCTTCTCCTCGTCGATCAGCCGGTCGATCAGGCCGAAAGCATCGGCCGCATCGGACAGCATCCGTCCGGCCCGGCTGGGTTCGACGTCTATGGTCTTCCCGCTGAAACTCTTGCCGACATTGACGCCGCCGCTGACCGCACCGCCGTTGCGGGTGCTGGCACCGAAGCCCAGCTCGTTCGCCTCGAGCACGACGGAGTCAATGCCCTGCCGCGCCAGCTCCAGCCCCGCCGACAACCCCGCATACCCGCCACCGACGATGGCCACGCGCGCCTCGCGCGGCGCCTCGACGAGGTCACCGGCGCTCGGCCGGTAAGCCTCCCACCAGAAAGGGGTCGGCGTGAAATCCCGGTGGAAGATATCGGGGCCGATCATGTCGCCCGGACAATAACCCCGCCGGTACGGGGAGAACAGCAAGCTCGGCGAGCCGCGAATGGGGAAAAACAGCGATCGCAGAGCGCAGCGCATGGGCATTGCCGGTCCGCGTCTTTTGCAGCCCAGGATGCTGCCTTCCGGGTTATGCTTGCCGCGCGAAAGTGACCGAGGAGCGAGGGATCGATGGCACCGCAAGCCGCAGCGCATACGAACGGCCGTCAGGCAGCGGCCCGTCTCTACAGCGAGCTCGAAGAACGGCTCCTCGCCCGTGATCAGGAAGGCGGCAGCCGGATCTACTACGAATTGCTGCGCCGCGGACGGCCGTTGCCGGAGATCATGGCCGAAGCGGTGCGCATACACGCGCCCTACACCCACGTGCCGTACCACCAGCGGATCGACGACGGTGTCCCGAACTTCGTCAACAACGACCATTGCCTGTTGAGCGCGCGGGCAGCGATCAACCTGCAGAAGATGCTGCCGGAGCATCTCGCCGGGCTGCCGCTGGCGCAGACCATCTGGTACATCCCGTCGGGGCTCGATATCTGGAACCAGAAGATCCTCAAGGCGCCGGGGCACTACGCGACGCGCGGCTACAAGATGCCGAACACCACGCCGCCGAAGCCGGTCGTCTACTGGCCCGACCAGGAGCCGCTCCGAGAAGAGGGGCCGCTCGGCGACCGCCTCAACCAGTGGCTGACCCTGGTCGAGCGCGGCCAGGTGATCGACGCCTACCGCGTCTTCCTCGGGCTGATGGAAGAAAGCGAGCATCGCCAGGAGGTTCTGGGGCAGCTGGTGTTCGCCGGCATGATCGACGTCCAAGACCGCATGCTCTTCAACCGCTCCTACACGACCGGCCACAAGGCTTACCGGGCGCGCTCGGTCGTCGAAATCGGTAACGCGGTGGGCTGGGACCAGGCCCACGATGTCGTCTATGCGGGGGCGCTCGACATCGCTGTCGGACCGCGTTGGCACTCGGTCTACGAGATGGCCTGCAATGTCATCACGATCTTTATCGAGGGCAAAGAGGTCCACGCCGTCCCGCAAAGCGGCACGACCGAGCGCGAACGGACGCTGCTGGCCAATGCCGGGATGGTGACCGAGGCCGAGACCGAGGAGCTGATCGACGCGCTCGTTTGCCAGCACGAGCCCGCTTATATCGAGAAGATCAGCGCCCTGCTGCTGGCCGGCAAATCGCCCCGGCGGATCGTCGACGTCATTCAGCTGGCCGCAGCCCAGGTCGTGCTCGAGACCAACGGCCCGAACAACTTTTCGATGCCGCAGCACACGTACGAATATTGCAACACGCTCGGCTGGTTCTTCGACAATTTCGCCCATCCGCAGCGGCTCAAATTGCTCTACGTCGCCGGGTCGATGGTCAATCAGGCGGCGTGGAACCGGCGCAGCAGCGGCTGGCTCAAAACAGACTCGATCGGCACGCCACGGGGCGCCGACCGGCTGACCGGCGGCCAGATCATCGAGCGGCTGGAAACAGCGATGACGGCACTCGACGCAGCGCAGTCGGTAGCGTGGACGAAAGCCTATCTCGACTCCGGTGCCGACCGCGCGCTGCTGGTACGGCGGCTGGCGCTAATGGCAGCGCGGTTCGGCAACGATCCGCACAACCAGGAAATCCCGCAATGCCTGCTGGAGGATTACGGCAAAAACCAGTGCCGCGACCGTGATCGGCTCTTATTGGCCTGCGCCCATATCTCGGCCGGACACCGCAAATACGGTGACCCCTTCGATGCCAGTCGCCGTTTTGGTGCGGCGATGAGTATAGCCGAGCTGCAGTAAGAGGAACCAGCCCTCTGCCGCACGGTACGGCGTGAGCGTTGCAGGTACTAAATGCGAGAGCCTATCCGCCAGATGGCGGATTCATCCTGCGGCCCCGGCGCGGGCGGCGTGGATCGCACGCCAAACGCGCTCGGGGGTGGCCGGCATTTCGATGTGGCGGACGCCGAGTTCGGCGAGCGCATCGACGATGGCGTTGATGACCGCGGCGAGCGCCGGCGTCGTGCCGCCTTCGCCGCCGGAACGGACGCCGAGGCGATTGGTCGGCGACGGCACCTCGCTCAGCGCGGTCTTCAGCTCCGGGAAGGTGTCGGCGCGCGGCATAGGGTAATCCATAAAGCTCGCCGCCAATACCTGCCCGGTCTCGGGGTCGTAACGGCTGTGCTCGAGCAGCGCCTGGCCCACACCCTGGGCGATGCCGCCATGGGTCTGGCCGTGTACGATCATCGGATTGACCGCACGCCCGACATCATCGACCGCACTGTAGCCGACGATCTCGACCGCCCCGGTCTCGGGATCGACCTCGACTTCGCAGATTTGCGTGCCATAGGGAAAGCTCGCGATCGGCACGGTCTGGTCGGACACCGCGGCGAGCAGCCTCTGCAGTTCCGGCGGCAGGCTAGCGCCGGTCGCTGCGGCCTTGGCGACCTCGAAGAGGCCGATTTCGCGGTCGGTGCCGGCAATGCGGTAGCGGCCGTCGGCGAACTCGATGTCGGCGTCACCGGCTTCGAGGAGATAACCCGCGATCCTGCGCCCCTTGGCGATGATGTCGTCGGTGGCCTGGCCGATGATCGTCGCGGCCAATTTCATCGATCGGCCGGAATGCGAGCCGGCCCCAGCGGCGACCCGGGCGGTGTCGTGCGCGATATAGTCGATGCAGTCGAACGGTACCCCGAGCCATTCGGTCACGAGCTGCGCAAAGCTCGTCTCGTGCCCTTGCCCTGAGGCCATCGTGCCCATCACCAGCTCGACCCGCCCCTCGGGTAACACCGTGATCTCGGTGCGTTCGCGCGGCACGCCTGTGGTGATCTCGATGTAATTGGCAACGCCGATCCCGCGCAATTTGCCGCGCCATTTTGCCGTCTCGCGCCGCGCGGGGAAGCCGGGCCAGTCGGCGAGCGCCAGCCCGGTCGCCATCGCCGCCGGGTAGTCGCCGCTGTCATAGGTCAGCCCCGCCGGGTTGGTGAAGGGCTGGGCGGCGGGCGGGATCAGGTTGCGACGACGCAATTCGGCGGGGTCGATGCCGAGCCGGTCGGCGGCTAGATCGACAAGCCGCTCGACGACAAAGATCGCCTCGGGCCGGCCGGCGCTGCGCAAGGGCGTTGTCGGCACAGTGTTAGTGACTGCGCCGCGTCCGCGGAAATGGACGGATGGGATCGCATAGACATTGGACATCAGGCCGATGCCCTTCTGCAGGGGCCCGAACGCAGTCGCGTGCCCGCCGAGATTGCTGAGGTTCGAGCCGCGCACGGCGAGGAAACGCCCCTCGGCGTCGAGCGCAAGCTCGGCCGTGACCGTCAGATCGCGGCCCTGCCAGTCGCTGAGAAACGAATCGCTGCGCTCGCAGGTCCATTTGACTGGCCGACCGACGAGGCGCGCCGCCCAAGCGAGCAAGGCATATTCCGGGTAGAACAGGTTGCGCGTGCCGAAATTGCCGCCCATGTCGCCGCAGACGCAGCGCACCCGCTCATCGGGCACGCCGAGTACCTGCGCGAGGTCCGTTCGGATCTTGGCGACGCCGCGGCCGCTCCCGGTGTAGATTGTGTAACACCCACTCGCCACGTGGTAGTCGGCGGCGAGCGTACGCGGCTCCATTGGCACCCCGGTGACGCGCTGCGCCAGGGTCTCGAGTTTGACCACATGCGCGGCACGAGCAAAGGCCGCCCCGGTTGCCGCTGCGTCGCCGACCTCGATATCGATGCAGACGTTGTCCGGCGCCTGCTCCCACAGGCTCGGCGCGCCCGGAGTAATCGCGTCGGTGGCGCGCACCACCGCCGGCAATGGCTCGTAGGCAACCTCGACCAATTCCGCGGCGTCTTTCGCCGCGGCGATCGTCTCGGCGACGACGAGTGCCACCGGCTCGCCGACAAAGCGCGCCCGATCGGCCGGCAGCGGATAATGGCAGGTGGCAATCGGCGGGCCATCGATAAGCCGCGCCTGGACGTCGGGCGCGGCGGAGAGCCCGGGATTGTGCGGGATCGGGCCAAGCCCAGCGGCGGCATAGTCGACGCCGGTCAACACCGCCAGTACCCCCGGTAGGGCCAGCGTCGCCGCCTTGTCCACCGCGCCAATGCGGGCATGCGCATGGGGCGAACGGACAAAGGCAGCATGCACCTGACGGGGCAGCACCAGATCGTCGCCGAAGCGCCCATTTCCGGTCAGCAGGCGAAAATCTTCCTTGCGACGCACCGATTGACCGACGCCGTTCGCCACCCTTGCCGATGCCGCCATCCCGCTGCTCCCTCGATCGACGCTGCAGCATTATTGCGCGCCGGCGGCATGGGTGCGAGGCTCGCATCAGATCGTCAGGGGCGCAATCGGAGCAGCAGGAATGACCGAGAGCAACATCGCCAACACGGCACAGCACGAATATTGGAACAGGATCGCGGGTCCGCGCTGGGTCGGCCTTGACGGCTTTGTCGAGCGCCGTGTCGGCGCGGTCAACGAGCTGCTTCTGGCCCGATCAGGGGTCCGGAAGGGTGAAAATGTGATCGAGATCGGCTGCGGCACCGGCGCCGCCACGGTCCCGCTCGCCGAGGCGGTCGGTCTCCAAGGCCAAGTGCTCGGGGTCGACATCTCGGAACCAATGCTGACGGCTGCGCGTAAGCGCATCGCCGAAAGCGGCCTCCGCAACATCTCCTTGGTGCAGGCCGACGCGCAGGTTCATTCCTTCGAGCACGACCAGTTCGACCTGATCGCGTCACGGTTCGGGGTCATGTTCTTCGCCGATCCGATCGCGGCCTTCGCCAATCTCCTGCCCGCGGCGCGACGCGGCGGGCGGTTGTGCTTTGTTTGCTGGGGACCGCTCGAAGACAACGAGCATTGGCTCATCCCTTACAAGATCGCCGAACGCCATTTGGGGCCGGCCGAGCCGAGGCCTGCCCGCGCACCGGGCCCGCTGGCGTTCAGTGACCCGGCTTACGTTCGCTCGATCCTTGAAAAAGCCGGGTTTGCCAATGTCGCAATCAACCGCGAGACGCCGGACATTCAGAGCTCGACCCCGGAAGAAGAGGCGGAGCATGCCTTGATCATCGGTCCCGTGGCGCGGCTGATCGATGAGAAAAACCCTGATGCGGCCCTGCGCAAAACCATCAGGCGGGAGATGAAAGAAGCCTTTTCGGCCCATGCCGGGGACAAATCCATCCGGCTCTCGTCCAGCGTATTCATCGTAACAGCTGAGCGCGTGCAGTAAAGCGCAGGATTAGCTCAGTTGATCGACTGTCAGATGCCGACAATCACTCCAGGCACAACAGAGCTGTCGTCCGCTTCCTCTTGGAGGACAAGGTTGTCCTTGATGCGGTCCAGGATGTTGATGACCGTGTCGCGCGATTGCGCAGGCATGCGGGTGAATGCCTCTTCACGGATCGCTTGGTTGATGGTCAGAATGCGATCGATAACCGGGCGTGCCTCGGGAGTGAGCCACAGAGTGCGAACGCGCCGGTCGGTCGGGTGGGCTCGGCGCTCGACCAGTCCTTCCTCGTGAAGCTTGTCCAACATGCGTACGAGGGCGATCGGCTCCATGTCGAGCCAGGTCGCGACCTCGGTTTGACTGACGCCTTCGTTGCGCGCGATGTAGAGCATGACCGCAGCCTGCCGCCGGGTAATCGGTAGCCCGGTCTGCCGTGCCCGTCGGTCGAAGCGCCGCTTGATCAGCCGCGATACATCGTGCACGAGAAAGCCGAAACTGCGATCGGGGCCCGGTTCCGTTCGCGTCGAGAGATTCGTCGCAGACCTCATCAGCGGAGCAACGTCACTCACCGCCATCTCCGCCCTCCGCAAATGCTGGCCTCGGGGAGCTCGTAAGCGCCTCCTGCACCCGCGACGGGCGGCGCGAGGCGCCAAGCCAGCGGCTCAGACGATCGAGATAGAGGTAGATGACTGGGGTCGTGTAGAGCGTCAGCCACTGCGAGATGAGCAGCCCGCCGATGATCGCGACACCGAGCGGCTGCCGCAATTCCGCGCCGCCGCCCTGCCCGAAAGCGATCGGCATGGCGCCGAACAGCGCCGCGAAGGTGGTCATCATGATCGGCCGGAAGCGCAGCAGGCAGGCCTCGTGGATCGCCTCGCGCGGGCTCTTGCCTTCGCGCCGCTCCGCCTGCAACGCGAAGTCGATCATCATGATCGCGTTCTTCTTGACGATGCCGATCAACAGGATGATGCCGATGATCGCGATGACCGACAGTTCGTAATGCAGCAGCATCAGCATCAGCAGCGCGCCGACCCCGGCCGAGGGCAAGGCCGACAGGATCGTGATCGGGTGTATGTAGCTCTCATAGAGCATGCCGAGCACGATGTAGACGACGAGGATTGCAGCCGCGACCAGCAGCGGCATTGACGACAGCGACGCCTGGAAGGCCTGCGCGGTGCCCTGGAACGACGCGTTCAAGGTCGGCGGCACGTGCAGGCGCGCCGTCAACTCCTGGATCTTGTCGACCGCCTCGCCCAGCGCGACGCCGGGGGTCAGGTTGAAAGACAGCGTGACCGCCGGAAAGATCCCCTGGTGGCTGATCGTCAGCGGTTCAACCGTCTGGACGAAATGGGCAAAGGCGCCGAGCGGCACCTGCGCACCGTTCGGCCCGCTAACATAGATCTTCGACAGCAGGTTGGGGTCGCGCTGATACTGCGGCTGGACTTCGAGAACCACTTTGAACTGGTCGGTCGCGGTGTAAATCGTCGCAACCTGCCTCTGGCCGAACGCGTCATAGAGCGTCTCGTCGATCAGCGAGGCGGAAATTCCCAGTCGCGAGGCGGCGTCGCGATCGACCTGGATCCCCAGATGCGGCGCCGCGATCTGCTGGTCCGAAGCAACATCCTGCAGCTCCGGCAGCTTCCTCATCTCGGCCTCGAGGATCGGCGCCCAATGGTTCAGTTCATCGCCGTCGGTGTCGGTCAGCGTATATTGGTACTGCGTGCGAGAGAGCCGCCCGCCGACCCTGATATTCTGCGGAACCTGCATATAGAACTTGGCGCCTTCGACCTGCGCCACCTGCTTGCGCAGCCGCTGCACGATCTGCTCTGCGGTGGCGTCGCGCTCGTCGTAAGGCTTCAGCCCCCAGAACACGCGTGCGGTGTTCTCGGCGGGGTTGTAGGCGGAGGCACCCGCATACGAGAAGACGCCCTCGACCCCAGGGTCGTGCCGCACAATCTCGACGATCTGATGCCGGATCTTGTTGGTTAGGGTCACCGAAGCGTCTTGGCGGGTATTGACCTCGCCGAAGACGAAACCCGTGTCCTGCTGCGGAAAGAATCCCTTCGGCATTTTGACGTAGAGATAGCCGGTCGCGACCATCAGCAGCAGCGTCGCCATCAGCGCGGCGAATTGGTGGCGGAAGACGAATTCGAGCCCGCGGTCGTAGCGCCGCAAGACCGCGTCGAAAATCCGTTCGGCACCGCGGTTGAAGCGGTTCTTGGGATGCAGCCCTTCCTGCTTCAGGAACAGCGCGCACAAGACCGGCGTCAGGGTCAGCGAGACGATCGCCGACGCGATGACCGCCACAGAGACCGTGACAGCAAATTCGCGGAACAGCCGGCCGATGATCCCGCCCATGAAGAACAGCGGAATGAATACCGCGATCAGCGAGAAGGTGATCGAGATGATCGTAAAGCCGATCTGACCGGCGCCGCGCAGCGCGGCGTCGAGCGGGCGCATCCCGTCTTCGATGTAGCGCACGATGTTCTCGATCATGACGATGGCGTCGTCGACGATGAAGCCGACGGAGATCGTGAGCGCCATCAGCGAGATGTTGTCGAGGCTGTAGCCGGCGACATACATCACCCCGAAAGTGGCGAGCAGCGACAGCGGCACCGCCAGGCTCGGGATCACGGTCGCCCAGACGGTCCGCAAGAACAGAAAGATGACGACAATGACGAGGCCGATCGTCAGCAGCATCGTAAATTGCACGTCGTGCACCGCGGCGCGTGTCGTCTGCGAGCGGTCCGACATCAGATCGACATGGATCGACGGCGGCAGCGATTCCACAAGATGCGGCATCAGCGCCTTGACCCTGTCGACCACGGCGATCGTGTTGGCCCCGGGGGCCTTCTGGATCGCCAGGCCTTCCGCCGGCTGGTCGCCGAACCAGGAAACCAGCCGCGTGTTCTGAACCGAGTTGAGGACGTCGCCGACATCCTTGACGCGCACCGGCGCGCCGTTCTTGTAGGTGACGATGACGTTGCCGAATTGCGTGGCGTCGAACAGCTGGTCGTTGGTGTCGAGCGCTATCGACTGATGCTCGCCCGTGATCGTGCCCTTCGGCCGATTGACCGTCGCCGCGACCAGGGCGTTGCGGACATCCTCAAGGCCGATGCCGCGTGCCGCCAACGCGCCGGGGTCAACCTGGACGCGCGCCGCATAGGGCTTCTGGCCGAAGATGCGGACCTCCCCGACCCCCGGCTCGGTCGACAGCCGCTCCGCCAGGACAGTGTTGGCGTATTGGTCGACGACGTAGGGCGGCACGGCATCGGAATGGACCGCGTAGATCAGATCCGCAAAATTCGCCGGGTTTACCTTGCGGTAGGTCGGCGGGTTGGGCAGGTCCTTGGGTAATACTCCACTCGTCGCATTGATCGCGGTTTGCACGTCCTGCGCCGCGGCGTCGATATTGCGCGACAGATCGAACTGCAGCGTGATTGTCGTGGTGCCGACGCCCGAGAGCGACGTCATCTCGGTCAATGACGGGATCGCGGTGAAGCGCTGTTCGAGCGGGGTTGCGATCGCCGAGGCCATCGTCTGCGGGTTGGCCCCGGGGTAGCTGGCGCTCACCGTGATCGTCGGGAAATCGACGTTGGGCACCGCCGCCACCGGCAACAGATTATAGGCGCCGATGCCGAATACGAGCACCCCCAGCATCAGCAGCGAGGTGGCGATCGGCCGCCGAATAAAGGGTTCCGAAATATTCATCCGCTCTTGCCCTTACAGCGAGTCGGTTGCAGTCATCACGTGTAGGAATTCGGGGTTAGCCCGTTGCTCCGGCTTTTGGAGCGGTGGGCTTCACCCGCGAACCGTTGGTTAGGCGGTATTGGCCCTCGACGACGATGCGTTCGCCGAGCGATAGCCCCTTCGTCACCACCGCGATCCCGTCCTGGACCGCGGCAACCTCGACAGCCCGCCGCTCCACCGTGTCGTCGGGCTTGATGATGTAGGCGTAATGGCCGTTCGGCCCCTCCTGAACGGTCTGGGCCGGCACCGTCGCGACCCCCTTGCGAACGGTCAAGATCACCCGAAGACTTACGAATTCGCCGGGCCACAGGCGCTCATTTTCATTATCGAAACGCGCTTTCAGGCGTATCGTACCGGTCGCCTGATCGATCGCATTGTCGATAAACGCCAGCTTGCCGTCGGCGAGCTCTGTCTTGTCGTCGCCAGTATAAGCGCGCACGGTTAGCGGCGCCTGTTTTTGGTGCTCGCGGAGGTCTTCGAGCGTCTTCTGCGGCAGCGTAAAGCTGACGAAAATTGGCCTCACCTCCGCGATCGTGACGAGCACGGTGTTGTCGCTTGCGCGCACAAGATTACCCTTGTCGACGAGCTTCGCACCGAGCCGTCCGTCGATCGGCGAGCGGATGTCGGCGTAGCCGAGATTGAGCTTCGCGGTTTGGATCTGCGCCTCGTCGGCCTTGATCGAGGCCTGCAGTTGCGCGACCAGCGTCTTCTGCTGGTCGTAGCTCTGCCGGGTCTGGTGCCCGGCGGGAAGAAGTTGTGCATACCTTTGGAGATCGGCCTGGGCGCCGGCGAGCTGTGCTTCGTCTTTTTGCTTCACTGCTTCGGCTTGAGCGAGGGCAGCCTGGTAAGCTCGCGGATCGATTTGCAGCAGCAGATCGCCCTCTTTGACCTCCTGTCCCTCTTTGAAATCGATCTTGACGATCTGGCCGTCGACCCGACTCTTGATCGAAACCATGTTGTAGGCTTGGGCAGTGCCGATCCCGTGCAGAAACACCGGGACGTCCTCGGCGATGACGGTCCCGGCCGTGACCGGAACAGCCGGCCCGCCGCTCTGCGCCGCCGCCGGTGCGGAGGCAGCGATGCTAAGCAGCCAAATCGCCGCCGGCGCGGCCGCACTGATTGCACGCGGCAGCATATCCAGGGCGCCTCCTTACCCGATCCGAGCGAAAGAGGTCATTGTTTATCATAGACCATCTCTATGAGTTATGCGGGATTTATGGCGCGAATTGTCGCGCCGGGCTATCGCGTCGCGGGAACCTCGATCGGCGCGCAATTGTGGCGCCCCGACATCAGGCAGTCCTCCAGCCGGGACTTTTCTCTGAGCTCGCGAACGACCACCACCCCGGCGATGGCCAGCGCCAGAATGATGATCAGGCCAATCAGGGCAGACGACCTGCGTTGGTCGGCGCCGTCATCGCCATCTCGGGAGCGGTGGTTCATCGGCCTGCCCAAAAATAAGTCAGGCCAAGGTTAACCTCACCCTGCCGCTTAGAGCAACCGAGCGCCGGGTCGGCTCAAGATGGGCCGGGCGGCGGATGCCCTATGTCGAGCCTACTCCGGCAGCTCCGACGGTATCGGTCATCCGCACTGCCGGTCTGCTCGACGTGGTGCCGCGCGCCGAGCGGTGCTCGATCTCCGCGTTCAGCTTCGCACCCACCAGGACAACAATAACCGTGATCCAGATCCAGGTCATGAAACCGATGATTGCGCCGAGCGAGCCGTAGGTTTTGTTGTAGCTGCCGAAATTGGCGACGTACCACGAGAACAAGCCCGAGGCACACAACCACACAATCGCAGCAAATACGCTGCCCCAGCTCACCCACTGCCAACGTTGTCCCGCGCGGCTCGGGCCAAATTTATAGAGAACTTCGAGCGCCGAGGTGATAAGCACGAAGAGAATGGGCCATCTGCCGAATTGAACGAGAACAGCGGTGACGACCGGTATCGCTATGTAATTTATGATCACCGGAAGCGCGACGACCGCACCGAGGATAAGTAAGACAAAGACAACTAAACCGATGGTAAACAGCAAGCTAACGGCGTTAAGTTTCAAGAACCCGCGCTTTTCATCTACATCGTAGGCAAAATTAAGAGCGTCGAAAACAGCCTTCACGCCGGAGTTTGCAGTCCAGAGGGAAATCATTAAGCTGACAAGAAAGCTGATACCCAGTGTCTTTCCGCCCTGGGCAGCAAGTCGGGTCATTTGATCGCGAAGCACGTCAATTGCTCCGCCAGGCGCAATGTTCGCAATCATATCGAGGCGGCTTGCTATGCCTCTGGGTCTCCGAACAGGCCGTAGACCGAGATCAGGGCCGCGATACCTGGGAAAATCGCCAGCAGCGCGTAAAACGTGACCCCGGCCGCGACCAGCAAAAGACGGTCTTGTGTAATACTCCCGGCGACACGCAAAAGTATGTCTTTCCAACCGCGAGCGTGGATCTGCGAAGGTGTCCCAGCGATGCGACTAGGTCGGGACGCGCATTCTTCTCCGACAAGTGTTTCAGAACTTAAATCGTCTGCGCGACGTCTGGCGAGGCCGACCGCAAACAAGAAGGCAAGTAGAGCGATAGCCCATATAGGCACCTGGGCCACCGGTCGGCGTGCCTCGCTCGCCGCCGGGCTTTGCAAGTCGGATACCGATTCCGTTTCCACTATTGGGCTAACCCTGGGCCTCTGGGCAAGTTCCGGGCCCTCCGCCGGCGCCTCGCTACCTCCCGGCCGCTGCTCGGGCTGATGGGAGGTATCCGCCGAGGACCCGACCAATAAGCGAAGCTGGCAGTGATGGCAGCTACGCGGTTTTGGTCGGGTCTTGACGCGCGAGCCCGGTTGCGGGCGTGCCGCCCTCTACGCTATTGACGGTGATCGGCATCGCGAAAGGAACATGGGGCATGGCTCAGCCCGGGCCACTTTCCGGCATTATCGTCATCGATCTTTCCCGCATCCTCGCCGGCCCGTACTGCACGTTGCTGCTCGCCGAACTCGGCGCGCGTGTGATCAAGGTCGAGCCGCCGCAACAGGGCGATGACGCACGCCAATACGGTCCGTTCAAGAACGGCAAGTCGGCTTATTTCGTATCGGTCAATCGCGGCAAGGAGTTGGTCGCGCTCGACCTCAAATCGTCCGCCGGCCGCGAGATCTTCGAGCGCCTGCTCGACAAGGCCGACGCCCTGGTCGAGAACTTCCGCCCGGGCACGATGGAGAAGCTCGGCTATGGCTGGGAGAGCCTGCACCAACGCTATCCCCGCCTCGTTTATGCCGCAGCCTCGGGCTTTGGACATAGCGGTCCCTACTCGCACTATCCGGCCTACGACATGGTGGTGCAGGGTCTGGGCGGCATCATGAGCATCACCGGGCATCCGGGAATGCCGTTGACGCGGGTCGGCACATCGGTCGGCGATCTCGCGGGCGGCCTGTATGCAGCGGTCGCGCTCAACGCGGCACTCCTCCACCGCGAGCGCACCGGCGAGGCGACGAAGGTCGATATCGCCTTGTTCGATTGCCAGCTGGCGCTGCTCGAGAACGCGGTCATGCGCTACACGACGACGGGGGAGATTCCCGGTCCGATGGGTGCCCGTCACCCCTCGATCACGCCGTTCGAAGCGTTCGCGACAAGGGACGGCAACATCATCATCGCCGCCGGCAATGACGGGCTCTTCATCAAGCTCGCCCAGGCGCTCGAACGCGCCGATCTGGCCGAGAACCCACTGTTCCGGAGCAATGCGCTGCGCAACCAGCACCAGGAAGCGCTGCGGGCCGAGATCGAGAGCGTGCTTCGCGGTGACGGAACCGACCACTGGATCGCGGTGATGGAGGCGGCGGGGGTGCCCTGCGGCCCGGTCAACAATATCGCTGAGGCTCTTGCCCATCCCCAGACCGCAGCCCGCAACATGTTGATCTCGGTCGACGACCCGGTTACCGGACCGCTCGAACTGGCCGGCAACCCGATGAAATTGTCGGCGTTCGCCGATCCGCCGACACGGCCGAGCGCTCCCGATCTCGACGCCGACCGCGACAAGATCCTGAGCGAACTCGGGCTTTGAGGTCTGCCCCCTCCCCTTCCCTCCACCGCAAACGGAGGAGGGCCTGGGTCGGGGCTGGCTTGCTGGCGGTGCTCTTCGTCCTGTGCAGCGGCCTCTATCTGTACCTGCTGTCATCCCTACCGCAGACCGACGGAAGGATCGTCGTTTCCGGAGCAAAAGGCGAAATTCGGATCGAGCGCGACGCCGACGGGGTGCCGCTGATCACCGCTCGCGATGACGAGGACGCGGCCTTCGGGCTCGGCTTTGTCCATGCTCAGGAGCGCCTTTTCCAGATGGAGCTGCAGCGCCGCTATGGCGCCGGTCGGCTCGCCGAGATTTTCGGACCGGAGGCGGTGGCAACCGACCGGCAAATGCGCGTCCTTGGCCTCTATCGCGCCGCCGAAGCGGAGATCCCATTCCTGTCGGCGGCGGTGAGAGGCGGGCTCGAGGCTTATGCCGCCGGGGTCAACGCATTCCTGGCAACTCATCGCGGCGCATTGCCGCCCGAGTTTCTGCTGTTGCGCTTTGTCCCCGAGCCGTGGCGGCCGGCGGACAGCCTCGTCTGGGGCAAGCTGATGGCCGTGCGGCTCGGCGGCAACTACCGCGGCGAGCTGCTGCGCGCCCGGATGGCCCGGACGATCCCGGCGTCTGATCTCGCCGTTCTCTATCCTGAGTATCCGCAGGATGCGCCGACGACGCTGTCGGAGATGCTCCCGGTCTATCGCCGCCTGGCGCTCGACGCCCAGTACGAGGCCCTGCCGCCGATTGTCGGTCCGACCTACGCCTCGAACAACTGGGTCGTCGACGGCCGGCACAGCGCCAGCGGGAAGCCGCTTCTGGCAAATGATCCGCATCTCGACTTCGGCGCGCCGGGCTTCTGGTATCTCGCCCGGCTGAGAACGCCACAGCACGACCTCGCCGGCGGGACCGCCGCGGGTAGTCCGTTCATTCTGGTCGGTCATAACGAGCGGATCGCTTGGGGTCTGACGACGACGACGGCCGATGTCGAAGACCTTTTTGTCGAGCGGATCGACCCGAACGATCCGGGACGTTATCTGACCCCGCAGGGCAGTTCGCCATTCGTGTCGCGAGGAGAGAAAATCCTCGTGCGCGGTGAGCCGCCTATAGACATCACGATCCGAACCACCCGCCACGGCCCGGTGCTGTCGGACGTTCTGCCCGCGGGGACGGCTGATCCGGGATATGTCTTGGCGCTGGCCGCGACCTTCACAATCCCGGAGGACCACAGTGCCGAAGCACTGTGGGAGCTCAACCGTGCCACCGACTGGCCGAGCTTTCACGAGGCGCTGCGAAACTTTGTCGGACCGATGCAGAACATCGTCTATGCCGATGTCGGCGGCACGATCGGCTTTATCGCGCCGGGATTGGTGCCGATCCGACGCAGTGGCGAGGGCTGGCTGCCAGCACCGGGCTGGACCGGCGATTACGATTGGGTCGGGTTCATCCCGTTCGCGGCCTTGCCCAGCGCGATCAACCCGCCATCGGGTCGTTTCGTCAGCGCCAACAACCGGATCGTGCCGGCCGGCTATCCCTATTTCGTGAGCCGCGATTGGGACCTGCCGAACCGTGCAGAGCGGATCGAGGCGCTGCTTAGCGAGACCAGGATGCAAACGCCGGCTTCGAGCGCGGCCATCGAGGCCGACACCTTCTCTCTGATGGCGCAGCGCCTCGTCCCTCTGATGACGCGGATGACCACTGCCAACGAAGGCTCGGCCGAAGCGCTGCGTCGACTGCGCCGCTGGGACTTCCGTATGGACCGCGACAAGGTCGAGCCGCTGCTGTTCACAGCCTGGCTGCGCGAGTTCAGCCGCGCAATTCTGTCGGATCGGTTCGGCGACGCCGTCTCGGGTTATTGGGATTTGAAACCTCGAGTGATGGAAGCCGTATTGACCCAACACGAGGATTGGTGTGACGACCCGAAGCATGCCGAGCAAAAGGGCTGTGCCGTACGGCTTGCGAATTCTCTGGCAGCCGCACTGGCCCAGCAACGCCAAACCTACGGAACCGATATGGCGCAATGGCGATGGGGGCGGGCGCACGTCGCGGCATTCGCGAACCCGGTCTTCGGTCGCATCCCGGTGCTGCGCGACTGGCTCGACATCTCGATCCCGACATCGGGCGCATACGACACGCTCAATCGTGGGCCGAGCACGATCCGCGACGATGCCCACCCCTATGAGCAGCGCTTCGGCGCCAGCTTGCGGATGATCACCGATCTCGCGGCCCCAAACAATTCGATGATGATAGTCACCCCCGGACAATCCGGAAATCCGCTCTCCGGTCATTCTGCCGACCTGCTCCGCCGTTGGCGCGACTTCGACTGGCTGGTGCCCGGCCGATCCGCGCCGGTTGCAACCCTGATCCTGGTGCCGGAGCAATGAGCGAACCTGCCGGGCCTGCGCGTGCCGAGGTTCTGAACCAGGACGAAAGCCCGATAACGTCGGCGGCGCGTGGCGGTCTCCGCAGACGACGGGCATGATGCCGGTATGGGCCTAGCGTACAGCTCTCGCTCGAACCGCAACTGGGGCAGGCGGCAGAACTGGCATTACACCGCATTCGCCAGGCGTTCTCGGAAACCGGCCGGAGGCCGCGGGGATCCTCGCGCTCGACCCGCTGCGGGGCACCCATGCCGAGACCGACCAGCGCTTGGTCGAGCTGTGGCCCCGCATGGGCGGGGCGCGCGAACTGCTGCCGGAGATCGTTCCCGAGCTGGTCGGTCCGATCGATCTGGCGAGCTCCCGGTGTTAGGCGACGGCCGCCAATTCAATTGATGCCAGTTCGTCCTTCAGGCGCTGCTGTGCCATCTCAAGATCATGGCCGGTCTGCATGTTGAGATACAATTCCGGCGCCCCGCCGGTCAGGCGAGCGAACCGCAGCGCCATATCGGCGGTCACTGCTGCGCTGCCGTTCAGCACGGCATAAAAGGCGGGGCGCGACACCTTCATGCGTCGAGCAGCTTCGGCGACGGTCAATTTGACGTGGTCTTCGAGGATCTCGCGCATCAGCGCTCCGGGGTGGATGGGGGGCCGTTTCAGAGGACGCCGGACCGGCAATTCCGGGCGCTTTCGAACGCGCCGTGAGCCGCCTCCGTCAGCTAAGGCCTTCACCAAGGCAGTGATCAAGTCGCGCTGCGCGGCCGGATCCGCCTCAATCCCATGGCGCACGAGGTAAGCCTGCACCGCTGCCTCGACGACTTTGGCGAGCTCGCCCGGGCCTAGAAGGCGCAAGCGCTCTGGCCGGAGCGCAGCACTCAGGCGAGTGAAAAGCGCCTCGAAAGGAGCAGGAGCGGCCGTCGGTTCTTTCGCGGGGGGCATCGGCGGCCTAGTCGCGAGGGACATCGGCTTGATCCTTCAATGGTATTGTTCGAGATCGACCCGCAATGCCCGTCCTTCGCGCCACTCGAAGATAATGCACCAAGGGCCGTTGATGTGAATCGAGTACCGTCTCGGCCGCCCGCGGAGCGCATGGAAGTCAAAGCCCGGTTGGTGCAGCGCTTCGAGGGTCGCCGCATTGTCGATCGCGGCCAAGCGAACCAGAGCCCGGTGGTGCAGATCCGCCCGCACGCGAGCGCTTTTGCCGGTCTCGAACAGCTCTCTCAATCCACGGTGCCAAAAGCTTTCGATCACACCGCAGGTGATGTATACCGTGGCCTAACATCTGTCAAGTGAGGCTTTACAGATAGGACGAGCTTAACCGGGTTGGCCGTTACAGCCGCCACCCAAGGAGGTGGTTCATGAGGCCGCCTCTGCGGTGAGGCTAGTTGAACGCATTCACGAATAGTATCGGGCAGCGTGCTCGAGCAAAGCCGGGGCCACTGCGGCTTTCGAGGCCCCAGCCTGCCGCCGAGTGCCGTTGATTAACAGCGCAAGGGAATACCCTAGGATCGCCGCGATCGGTTCGCAAAAAGGCGTAGCGCGGTGGATCGCGTGCACAGATTCGCAGTTGTCCTGGAGCCCGAGGAGGAGGGCGGTTTTACCGTGCGCGTGCCCTCGCTTCCCGAGATCGTGACGTTTGGTAAAGACGAGGACGAGGCTTTGGCGATGGCCGAGGACGCCATTCGCCTGGTGCTCGAGGACTGCCTGGCCCGCGGCGAACCGATTCCGGACAGCCGGCCTCCCCGTGTTCGTGAGGTTACGGTCACGCTCGCCGCATGAGCGAGCGGCTGCCGTCGGTCAGGGTAGAGAGGTCATTCGCGCATTGGAGCGGGCCGGTTTGCGGTGTCTCGAACCTCCGGCAGTCATTGCCGGCTCGTTCACACGAGCGATCCCACCCGGAAGGTAACCATTCCGATCCACGGCAGTACCGATCTGAAGCGAGGGACACTACGTAGCATTATTGCCCAGGCTGGCTTGACCGTGGCCGAATTCGTCGCTCTGCTATAGATGCACCGAGGATCGAAGGGACCGCACCCGGACCGCCGTTGATTGACAGCGCAAGGGAATGCCCTAGGATCGCCGCAGTCGGAGCCGTTTCTGAGAAGGCGGCCAGTTCCGTTCTACGGTCAGTAGTTAACCATGAAAATCGAAGATATAGGGCAGATTCCTCGCGACCCGCCTCTCGCTGAGGAGTTTTCCGACGATGATGTAATTTTAGAGATGGCCAATCTCGACAAATCTCAGACTGGCATAGATGGCTTTGTTTGGATTTCTACTTTGATGACTGGACATGCTCCTAGAGTGAAATACTTCCCCCGGCCAGGAAGAACACAACCGAGTTTCTCTGTGATGATAACCGATCAGCCCCGCGTAGTGGCAAACAGCTTGCCGGCTCGTACTGTCAGCCAAATGGCTCCATTGGTCATCCGGTGGGTATCACTGAACAAAGACGCTCTATTGGATTTTTGGCATCATGGGGACACATGGCCAGCGGCACAGTTGATTAGCTTTCTCCAAAGCTTCCAACCAATATAAACCGCTTGGACCGAATAGACCGCTCTGCTGTAAGCATATTGGGGCCACACTAATGCATGATCTGCCGGTAACGGCCGCAGACGTTCGTCATGCGGCCGAGGCTATTTCGGGAGCGATCGCGCGCACGCCGACGATCGCGGCGCCCGCGCTCTCCGAGGTCGTCGGAGCCGAGATCCACCTCAAGCTCGAGACCGTGCACCGCACCGGCTCGTTCAAGGAACGCGGCGCGCTGAACAAGCTCTTGACGCTCGACGCCGCTCAGCGGCGCGCCGGCGTCGTCGCGATGTCGGCCGGCAACCACGCGCAAGGTGTGGCCTACCACGCCCGCCGGCTCGGCATCCCGGCAACGATCGTGATGCCCGAGGGAACGCCCTTCATCAAGATCGACCGCACCGAGGCGTTCGGCGCCACCGTCGTACTGAAGGGCGGCAGTCTTGCTGCCGCCCGCGAGGCGGCCGATGCGCTGGCCCGCGAACATCAGGCAGTGCTCGTTCACCCCTATGACGACCCCGATGTCATAGCCGGGCAAGGCACGGTCGCCCTCGAGCTCCTCGCCGATTGCCCCGATCTCGATACGCTCGTCGTCCCGATCGGCGGCGGCGGTTCGATTTCCGGGATCGCCGTTGCGGCCAAGGCGCTCAAGCCCGAGATCGAGATCGTCGGCGTCCAATCAACACTCTATCCCTCGATGTATCGGGTGCTGCGCGGCGAAGACCCGGGGCCGCCCGCCGCAGCGGCGACCTTGGCCGAAGGGATCGCGGTCAAGGAACCGGGCCGGCTGACGCGGCGCATCGTCAAGGCGCTGGTGTCCGAGATCCGGCTCGTCGACGAGGTCATGCTCGAAGGTGCCGTCGAGATCCTGCTCGACCGGCAAAAGCTCGTCGCCGAGGGTGCCGGTGCGGCCGGCGTCGCCGCCGTGCTCGCCGCACCCGACCGCTTCCGCGGGCGGAAAGTCGGGATCGTGATCACCGGCGGCAATATGGATGCGCGGCTGCTCGCCTCGATCCTGATGCGCGGCCTGGTGCACGAGGGCCGGCTTGTCCGTCTGCGTTGCGAGCTGCCCGATGTGCCGGGCGCGCTGTCCCGCCTCTCCGGGGTCGTCGGCAAGCACGCCGGCAACATCGTCGAGGTGCACCACCAGCGCCTCTTCCACGACACCTCGGTCAAGCGTGCCGAGCTCGACGTCGTGGTCGAAACGCAGAACCGGCGCCATGTCGAGGTGTTGATCGCCGCCCTGGTGGCCGCCGGCTTCCCGACGCACTTATTGCTGAGCTCGGCCAACGACCAGCAGGTCGCAAAATAACCGTTATGTAAAGCAGCTGTCGAGCCAACAGACCAGACCCTAATCCCCGAATAGCCGTCGGGATTCGTCCAATTTTGTATGGAAGTTGTTGATTTAGCTTTTGTTCTGGCATGGCGGTAAGTTTCACCCGTGGGGTGCGGGGGGACGAGAATGGCGGATCGGCTGGATTTCGAGATGGACGTCGAGCTGGAAACGGGACTGATCACGGGCCACGCCGGGGTGCCCGGATTGATCGAGGCGTTTCGCCAGACCGGGACGGCGGCGGTGATCGACCGCGAGGTCAAGCTGAAGAGCCGCAGGCGCGGGCTGAGCGCGTCGGCGATGGTGGAGAGCCTGTTGGCGATGTGGGCGGCGGGCGGTGAGCGAGCCGAGGATCTCGACCAGTTCCGTCAGGACCAGGCGCTGGCGCTGCTGTTGGGCCACGAGCTGCCGGCAGCGCAGACCGCGCGCGACTTTCTGGCGCAATTTCATGCCGAAGACCTGCCGCTGCTGCAGGAGGGCAAGGCGCCGGTCGCCGCCGAAACGGTGCCGCTGTCGGGTTTGGCCAAGGCCAATGCCGAGCTCGTCCTCGACCTGCAATGCCGCCGGCCGGTGAAGACGGCGACCCTCGATGTCGACGCTACGGTGATCCACTGCGACAAGCGGGCAGCCAAGCGGGCCTATGACGGTAATCGTGGCTATCAGCCGGTGCTGGCGCTGTGGGCCGAACAGGACGTGATCGTCGCCGACGAGTTCCGCGACGGTAATGTCCCGGCCGGGTCGGGCAACCGCCGGGTGGTCGAGACGGCGCTGGCTGCGCTGCCCGGCGGCATCGCCAAGATCTATCTGCGCGGTGACAGTGCGCTTTACGAGCACGAGCTGATGGGTTGGCTCGACGAGCAGGCGATCGGCTACGCGATCTCGGCCGATATGAGCCCGCAATTGGCCCAGTGCATCGCTGCCCTACCCGAGGATCACTGGAAACTCGACCAGCATGAGAGCGAGGCGATCCGCGAGTGGGCCGAGGTCAATTACCTGCCCAGCGACGGCATCTGGCGAAAGGACGCGGTTTCGCCGCGCCGCTATCTCGCCATCCGCATCCGCCCGCGCCAGGGCGAGCTGCTGCGCGATGGCAACCGGGTGCGCCACTTCTGCATCGTCACCAACCGTTCCGATCCCGAGGGTGGCAGCGGCCTCGACCTGCTCCGCTGGCACCGAGGGAAGGCCGGCACCATCGAGCATGCCCACGACGTGCTGATGAACGAATTGGCCGGCGCCGCCCTGCCCAGTCAGAAATTCGGTGCCAATGCCGCCTGGCTGCGCCTCAACGTGATCCTTTACAATCTGCTCTCGGCCTACAAGCGCGTCGGCCTACCCGAGGAATTTCACACCGCCAGACCCAAAAGGCTGCGCTTTTTGCTGCTCAACACCGTCGGCAAGGTTGTCCGCCACGCCGTGAGACCCTTCTGCGCTGTACCAAGAAGATCGCACAAGCCCTCGCCGCGCCGCCACGGACCACCTTTGCCCTCAAACGCCCCGCTTTAGCCGGGGTTTGAGGCCAGAGTGCAGAGCGTTTTTAGCGCTCCGGGATTGGCTATGGGTCGGTCGATGCTGGATAAGCAAATTCTTCACACTTCTGTCGGATTAATCGTCTGTAGCTCGGTGCAGTGGTGAGGAAATGGTGGCCTTCGCGAAGGATGCCGATGCGCAGAAATCCCGTTGAATGCAGCGGGCCAGCCGCATAATCGGCTTGGTGCAAATATTCAATTAACCGTCACGGGCGCGGCTCGTGCAGCTTGCGCCGGGCCACCGGCTTGACGTTGATTTCGCCTTCGTGCTGCCGGGCCTGCGCGAGGTCGTAGGCCATTTGCAGCCGTAGCCACGTTTCGGCGTCGCTCCCGAACGCCTTGCCGAGACGGATTGCCATATCCGCCGAAATGCCACTCTTACCGTTGACCAGATTGTTGAGGGTCTGCCGGGTCACGCCTAGAACTTCCGCCGCTTCGGTGATCGTAAGACCGAGCGGTTCAATGCAGTCGTGCCGTACCGAAAGGCCGGGGTGGGGCGGGTTTTTCATCGTCATCGTCTTGCCTCCTGCTCGCTAGTGGTAATCGACCAAATCAACATCCGTGGCGTCGCTCTGCTCGAAGCGAAAGATGATTCGCCAGTTGGCCCGCACGGTGATGCTCCAGTAACCGGCAAGCTCGCCTTTCAGCGGGTGCAGCCGGAAGCCCGGTAAATCCATTTGCTCCGGGCGCGTCGCTACATCGAGCCGGGCGAGCATGCGGGCGATTTTGTCCGCATGCTGCGGGTTGATCTCGCGGCGGTCGTCGTCTTCGTAGAGGCGTCTCAGGCCGCGATGTCGAAAGCGCCGGATCATCAGCTAAACATATAGTGACAATTGTCACTTGTCAACAAGTTATTGTTGACTAGAGTTCTATCTATACAATGAAAAAGCCCTGATTTCATACGTTCATTGTGAGCTGTGAAATCGTCGCCCGCCCGACATTGTAGCTCTTGGCGAGTTCTTTGAGCGTGGCCCCTTGCGCCCGCCGCCGCTGTGCTTCTTTTTGCTGCCTGTGGCGTGAGTTTCGGCGGTCGGCCCATATGCTGGCCGCGCTTCTGCGCCCGGCTGCGCCCTCGGCAGTGCGGGTGCGGATTAGGTCGCGCTCAACGTCGGCCAAGCCGCCGAGAACGGCGAGCATCAAGCGCCCGGTGCCGGTGTCGGCCCACGGCTCCGCCAGTGATTGAAACGGCGCCTTCGCGTCGACGATCTGCTTGACGATGGCGAACAGGTCGAAGGTGCTGCGCGCGAGGCGGTCTATGCGCGTCACCGTCACCACGTCGCCGGGGCGAGGGCCTTCAACATTCTGAGAAGCTCGCGGCGGTCGTTGTGCGCGCCGGTGACCTTCTCGCGGTAAATCTTGGTACAGCCCGCGCCGCGTCGCTGGTCAAGCTGGGCGTCGAGCGTCTGGCCGTAGGTGCTGACGCGGGCATAGCCGATAGCCTGCCCCGGGCTCGGTCCGGGGAGGCAGTTTTGCGGGTGAGTTCCGGTCATATCTTACGGCAAACGTAACCTGTTGATCGGTCAAGGACTTTGTGATGGGAGGCTGCAATTCGCGGTCGGACAGCGCTTGATTACCAGTCACCCGGGAGCGACCAACTTCATAGGCTTCCCGGCCAGTCGTTCGCGGGCCTCGTTCAACGCCTTGAGGCTGGCGAGCGTTTCATCCGGTCTTCTTGCTGCCACACCGACCAGAAGTGTTTCGATGAAGCCGAGGGTGGCGGTATGCATGCTGAGCATGTCGGCACGCCCCCGCGCCACAGGGAAGATCAAATCCACCCTGTGCCGTAGCGTTGCGACAAGTGTGTCCGTCACGAGGAACGATCGCAACCCACGCTGGTCGATTTCGTCGAGGAGAGCAGCAAACTCGGCGTAGACCCGCCCGTAGGCCAGCATGATGATGAGATCGCCGTCACGCAGCTTGCACAGATCATCGGCGAAAAGCAGGCCGGTGTTCGTCAGGCTGATGGCATCGAGGCCAAATCTGGCGAGCTGGGTCACGAGATAGCCGGCGATAGCGCTGGACGGTCCGAGGCCAAAGACGACAATTCGCCGTGCCCTGGCGATGCCCTCGACTGCCTTCTCGAATAGTTCGGGGGCGATGGAGCGGCGGAGGCTTTCGAGAGATCGCAGGTGAATTTCCAGCGTCATCTCAAAGGCGGCGGACAGGTTGTCGCCGACCTCGCCCAGCGTCCGCGTCAAACGCTCAACCGGTGAGAGGGATCCGCGCAGTTCGTCGGCAAGGGTCCGGCGCAAGTCGTCAAGACCCGCAAAACCAAGCGCCTTGGTCGCGCGCACGACGGTGGCATCACTCGTATCCGCCTTCGCTGCGAGCGCGGCGGCTGAGGCAATGAGCACCTCCTCACGATTGCTCTGAAAGAACCGGACGACGCGCTGCTCGGCCGGGCTCATCTGCTCGAGGCGCTCCGCAATTCGTTCCTCAAAGGTCGGCACCCTCGTCACGGGACTGCTCCTTATTGTCAAAATGTCGCATACACTACTACCGTTCACGAACAATGTAATATATGCGACACTCCTTCCTTCGGAGGATGGGTATGGACACAGCAGTTTGGAACCTGGCGGCGCCGGCCGTTGGCTCGGCCTTTCTCGCTTCGCTGGTCGAAGCTGTCGAGGCTTTCACGATTGTTCTCGCGGTCGCGACGCTGCGCGGCTGGCGGCCCGCGGCCCTCGGGACCGCCGCAGCGTTAGGGGTGCTGGGGGGACTGATTGCTCTCTTCGGTCCCCTACTTGATCGCGTTCCGCTTCATCTTCTCCAGCTTGTTATTGGCGTCCTCCTGCTTCTCTTCGGGATGGGATGGTTGCGCAAGGCGATTCTGCGGGCCGCAGGGGTCATCCCCCTCCACGATGAGGCGGCGATCTTCGCGTCGGAAGCGGCCGAACTGGCTGTAACTGTCGGCAGACAACGCGCATCGCTCGATTGGATCGCCGGCCTGACCGCCTTCAAGGCGGTGCTGCTGGAAGGCCTTGAGGTGGTGTTTATCATCATCGCCGTGGGCGCGGGCCGTGGCCTTCTATGGCCGGCCGGTCTGGGAGCGGCGGCAGCCTGCGTGACCATCCTTGCCGTCGGGGTCGCCATCCACAAGCCACTCGCCAAGGTGCCCGAGAACACCCTCAAATTCGGTGTCGGTACCATGTTGTCAGCCTTCGGCGTGTTCTGGACCGGCGAGGGGTTCGGGATCGCTTGGCCAGGCCAGGATTTTGCCCTGGTCGTCTTCGCTGCCCTCTTTCTTGCGGTCGGTCTTGCCACCGCATCCATGCTCCGGCGCCCCGTGGTGGAGGTTATTCAATGACGATCGTCAGTGACGTTTGCAAAGAGCTTCTCGGCATGTTCTTCGCCGACGCAAAGCTCACTTTGGCGACGCTTTTCCTGGTGGCAATCGTCGGCGGCTTGATCGTCGCCTTGGGGGTGGAGCCCCTCGTCGGCGGAGCCGTTCTCCTTCTCGGATGTTGCGCGATCCTGGTCGAAACGGCCAGCCGCGAGGCTAGGGAGCGAACCCTACAATGAATGACCGACTGCAACAGGAGGTCCTGAGCAAGGTCCCTGAAGTGACCCTTGTCTTCTGGATCATCAAGATCGCCGCAACGACATTGGGCGAGACCACAGGCGACACCATTACCATGACGCTTAAATGGGGCTATCTCGCCGGTACTGCCCTCTTCTTCGGCCTGCTCATTGCCCTCGTCGTCGGACAAATCCTGGCGACAAAGTTTCATGTCATACTCTATTGGGCCACGATTGTCGCCTCCACGACCTTCGGCACTACCATGGCCGATTTCGCTGACCGCTCACTCGGCATTGGTTACACGGGCGGCTCGACGCTGCTGTTGGTTTGCCTCATCGCCGTGCTCGGTGTTTGGTACTTGTCGCAGGGGACCATCTCGGTAAATACCGTGACCACGCCGAAGGTGGAAGCGTTTTACTGGGCGGCTATCATCTTCTCGCAAACGCTTGGCACCGCGCTGGGCGACTGGATGGCTGATACCGGCGGCTTGGGCTACGAGGGCGGTGCGCTTGTATTCGCCGCCGCCCTCGCCACCATCGCTGCGCTTTACCTGTGGGCGAATGTGTCGCAGGTGCTGCTATTCTGGGCCGCCTTCATCCTCACCCGCCCACTCGGCGCGACCGTCGGCGATTTTCTCGACAAGCCGATCAGCCACGGCGGTCTCGGGCTCAGCCGCCCGGTTGCTTCGATTGCCATTGCGGCATTTATTCTGCTCTGCCTGCTTGTTCTGCCCCAACGGGCCGGGCGGCATCCCGGAGCGCCGCGATTGCAAAACTCTTGATTTCTCCAAAGCGTTGGGCGGGCGTCACCGGATGGCGCTCTCTGCGCTTAGCACGCGGCCCCGAAGGGATACACCGAAAGAGTCCGATAACATCGCTTCTGGAAAGTGGCTGAAAGCTCTCGTCAAATGCTTGTCGCGCCGCTGAAACAGAGAGAGATCGGCCGGTCGCGTTCGACTCGCCTTTGGCATCCGCCTGGTGTTGGTAATACTTGACTGGCTGTGCTTTTATTTCGCGCGCTCGGCCACAAGATGTGAGTTAGCGTGACTTCGTCGGAACGGTTGATGCTCGCCGCGCTCATGCCGCCGGAGATAGGCGGGTCCCTAACTCGGCGCGACGCACTCGACCCTCTTCGCCCGAGGGGTCCGAGGGGGAGAGGGGGATAATCGTCGCCCCCGACTTGCGCGAAGCAAAACCACATCAGAAAATTGCCAGAATCATATTGCACACTGGCGGTAGCGGCGGTTCCCCAGGGAGCCGCAAACCAGACCAAGGACATGCCGATGACTGATGTGCTTTCGCTAACACCGCGCGGGTTGGTGCGCGGGCGGCCGTTCGCCAAGGGGAACCGCCCCGCCGGGCGCCGGCCCGGTTCGCGCAACAACAAGACGCTCGCCGCGGCGGTATTGCTCGAGGGCGAGGCCGAGGCCTTGACGCGGCTGGCGGTCGATCGGGCCTTCGCCGGCGATCCGACAGCGATGCGGCTTTGTATCGAACGCATCCTGCCGCCATGCCGCGAGCGGATGGTCAAGTTCCCCCTGCCGTCGATCGAGAGTGCGGCCGACATCGCACCCACGATGAAGGCGGTCACCTCGGCACTTGCCGGTGGCGTCATCACGCCGGGCGAGGCGGGGACGATCGCGGCGGTGGTCAACACCTTCGTCCGGGCGATCGAGACGAGCGACTTCGAACGGCGCCTGAAGATCGTCGAGGCCGAGCATGCCGCGCGCCCCGCAGACGCGCCCGAAATGTTCGACGCCGAGAATGCGGGCAATTCAATTTATTGGCGAGATTTAGCTGCAGATTCACGATAGACTTTGCTCGAGGGAGAATCCTCATGAAACCTGCGATTGCGGGTACGCAAAGACCCCTCCCCGCCGTTCAGGGGGGAGAGGGAGGGGCCCGCAGATCCCCGGATCTAGTCCGCGGAGGAGGGTGAGGTGGGCAGAACGAAATCTCAGTCAATCGCCCCCCTCCCCCCGGACGGCCGGCCCTGCGGGCCGTTCCGGGGGCTGCCCTCTCCCCCCGGCCGGCGGGGGGAGAGGATTAATAAGTGTCGTTCGCGCGGGGGCGCGGGTGGCGGCGCCTCAGGCGCGACGTTGCGGGCGGCGCAGAAAATCGATGAAGATCGCCGCGAGCAGGCCTTCCTTGGCGGTCCAATCCTCCAACGCGACGTCGAGGTCGGGGCGATCCTCGGTCACTACCTCGTGATACTCGGCGTTGGGCATCAAGCGATGGGCGGCCTGGCCTGCGGCGCGCGGGTGGGTCCGGTCACCGCCGGGGATGATGCAGGCCGGCATCGTCAGCGAGCGCAGCTCGGCCGGGCTGAGGCCGATGACCGGGTGGTCCGCCCCGTTGTTAAAGCTCTGCCGCCATTCCTCCATGACCACGATGAAGCGGTCCGCATCCATCGACAGCATCCGCCCCCGGTTGGCCGGGTTGCTCGCAATCACCTCGCCGAAATGCTCGGTGCGGCAGACCGCTTCCATGCCGCCGCGCTCTGCCGCTTCGATGAACTGCGTGTAATAGTTCTGGGCCAGGCGCTGGGCAGCAAAAGCACCGCCGGTGACGCGCCACAGCAGCAGCCCGCGCACATCGGCAGGATGGCGCAGTGCAGCGAGCAAGGCCAGCCGGCAGCCCGACGAGCTGCCGCCGATGAAAGCGGGCGCCGCGTCGAGCTGCAACAGCAGCTCGTGGAGATCGTCGACCCAGACCTCGTTTTCGGAATTCCCGCCGTCGAACGAGATGCCGGAGGCGCCGCAATTGCGCCGGTCGTAGACCAGCACCCGATGGCCGGCCTCGGCGATCTTTTCTCCGAGCGGCTTGACCCCCTCGAGCCCGCGCCGCCCGCCGGGCTGAAGGGCTACCCACGAGCCCTGCCTGCCGAGCACCTCGTAGTTGATTTCGATACCCCGGACGGTCGCTTGCGGCATGGCCATCCTCCACCCTCGGACACTGGCAATTGCGTCATCCTATTCGAGATTACCGAAAATAACATGCCTCAAGCGACAACCGACGATCCTGTCGATTTCCCCGAAGCCCGGGTTGACGGCTGCTGCGGGCGTCCCCACGCTAAAAAGCTCGCCGAGGACGAGTGCGAGTGGCGGCGCCGAAAACGAACCGCATCTTCTCCATGCGCGGCAATCAGGGTGGGACGTAGGGTGAAGGAGAAGCGACGATGAGCCCCACGCGCGTTGAGCACGACAGCCTCGGCCAGGTCGAGGTCCCCGCCGACAAGCTCTGGGGGGCGCAGACGCAGCGTTCGCTGGAGCATTTCAGCATTGGCAAGGATCTGATCCCGCGAGAGATGGTCACCGCTTACGCCGTTCTGAAGAGGGCCGCGGCCACTGCGAACCATGCGGAAGGCCGACTGCCGGACCCCGTGTACAAGCTGATCGTTCAAGTGTGCGACGAGATCCTCGCCGGCCAGCACCACGAAATGTTCCCACTGCATGTGTGGATGACCGGCAGCGGCACGCAGTTCAACATGAACGTCAACGAGGTGATTTCGAACCGCTGCTGCCAACTCGCCGGAACCCCTCTCGGCAGCAAGTCGCCGGTTCATCCGAACGACCACGTCAACATGGCCCAGTCGTCCAACGACTCGTTTCCCTCGGCCATGTACATCGCCACGGCGGTGAATGCCAAGCAGCGGCTGATCCCCGCGGTGAAGGCCCTCTACGACGCCATCGCGGCGAAGGCCGGAGAATGGAAGGACATCATCAAGATCGGCCGCACCCACATGCAGGACGCCACGCCGCTCACTCTCGGACAGGAGTGGTCGGGCTATGCAGGTGTGCTCGCCGACAATCTCGACCGGCTCGAGGGAGCGCTGTCAGGCGTCTATCACCTCGCGCTTGGCGGAACTGCCGTGGGAACCGGCATCAACTCGGCCCCGGGGTTCGCCGACGCCGCCGCCGCGGAGATCGCCCGGCTCACCGGACTGCCTTTTGTCAGTGCTCCCAACAAGTTTGCCGTACAGGGCGCCCACGACGCGCTCGTTCAGTTCTCCGGCACGATGCGCACGCTGGCCGCGTCGCTTTATAAAATCGGCAACGACATCCGCCTGATGGCGTGTGGCCCGCGGGCCGGATTTGCCGAACTGATCATTCCCGAAAACGAACCAGGGTCGTCGATCATGCCGGGCAAGGTAAACCCGACCCAGGCCGAGGCTCTGACGATGATCGCCGTACAGGTGATGGCTAACGATGTGGCAGTCGGCTTTGGCGGTGCCGGTGGTTACCTGGAGATGAACGTCTACAAGCCGCTTATCATCTTCAACATTACTCACTCGATCGCGATCCTGACCGACGGCTGCACGAACTTCCGTAAGTTCCTGGTCGAAGGAACGAAACCCAATCTGAAGAAGATTGCCGAGTACGTTGACCGCTCGCTGATGCTGGTGACGGCGCTATCCCCGGTCATCGGCTACGACAAGGCGTCGCAGATCGCGCACTACGCGATGGACAACGACCTGACCTTGAAGGAGGCGGCATTGAAACTCGGCTTCGTAACCGAAGCCGAGTTCGACCGCGTCGTCGATCCGGCGAAAATGGTCGAGCCCTACGTCGCAACCGATAAATAAGGCACTTCAATTCCAAACTCGAAGCAAACAGCTCAGAAACAGGAAGGCGGGGGTGGCCAGCGCCAGCGCGAGCAGACATGTTCTTCAACACGGGCAAGGCGGCGCGCGAGGTCAGCCACAGCGTAATGGCACTCGCGAGATAAGCCGGAAGCGGTCGTGGCGCCAGCGACCGGTTCGGGCTCTGGAGTTTGCTCCCGCGCGAACTGATCACCTGGCCGGCGACCTCGCGTTGGTGCCGGAACGGTCGGAGTCCCAGGCGGGCACAGGCCCAGGTTTGCCGCATCGGCAAGCCGAGCGGTGACGTAATCCTGCCACAAAGCCAAGTAGCGGCAGGCAAGATCCTCGGCGTACGTCATCTGACCCAGTATATCGCCTGGCACCAATCACGGAACCGGTCATCATCCTGCCGAAGCGACTTTGATGCGGCGCTGCCGCCGAATCGCTGTATGGTAATCAGAGGGAATTTCCCTTGAGGCTAGACACCGCGCACATGAGCACCCCGAGCAGCGACACGGCGAGCGACGCAAAACCGGTGGTCGTCAAAAAATATGCCAACCGCCGTCTCTATAATACGGCTACGAGCACTTATGTCACTCTCGACGATCTCGCAAAGATGATCAAGCAGGGCGGTAATTTCGTCGCGTATGATGCTAAATCCGGAGAAGACATAACGCGCTCGGTGCTAACTCAGATCATCGTTGAACAAGAGCATAAAGGTCAAAATCTGCTGCCAATTAGTTTCTTACGCCAGATTATCAGCCTGTATGGCGACAGTATTCAGTTTCTCGTGCCAGGTTATCTTGAGCAAGCGATGGTTGCGTTTGCTCAAAACCAAGAACAGATGCGAAAGAACTTGCAAGCTACCTTCGGTATTTTCCGATTTGGCCAGTTCGAAGAGATGGGGAAGCAAAACATGGCCCTTTTCGAGGGCGCCTTGCGGATGCTCGCACCCTATAGTCTGGAGGAAAAGCCGGCGCCCGTTGAGGCGGGGACGCCTAAGGCGAGCGGTGAGGATCCTCGCCTGAAGCGGCTCGAAGCGCAAATCGATGCGTTAACGCGGCAACTCGAAGCATTGGGTCGCGATCGGGGAGGGGTAGAGTAGCCATCTGCCTTCGACCCTCCCCGATCCAACTGCTAGCGCCTTCTCGGATGTTACAGTGCAGTCGGCACGTCGAACCTATCAGCTCGGGCTGCTGTGAGCCAAGCTCGCTCGAGCGAAGGCTGACCGAAATGATAGCCCTGCAAATATCCTATACCTTCGGAACGCAATAAGGTTGCCTCGTCGGCGGTCTCGACGCATTCCGCTATCGTGCTCAGCCCAAAACCTTTGGCTAGTTGGAGCAAATGACGAAGGAAGACCCAGCATTGGGACCGCTTCGTCAAATTCCGAACAAGAGAGCCATCGATCTTTACAATGTCGACCGGCAAGATCTGAAGATGCCGCAGCGAGGTGTGTCCGGCGCCGAAATCATCGAGCGCGACGCGGCAGCCGAGCCCGCGCAGCGTGTCGACAAAGCGCGCCGACTCCTCTATGTCGCGGAGCGCGGCCGTTTCCGTGATCTCGACGATCAGGCGCCGCGCGAGCTCGGGACGGTGGCGTAACTGCGATATCAGCAACCGCAGCCATGATCGGTCGCAAGCGGTCAGCCCGGAAATGTTGAAGCCGAGCCTGACGTCGGGATCCGTCGTCAGCTCTTCGAGCGTTGACCCCAGAACGTAACGATCAATCCGGCCGATCAGACCGAGTTCCTCGATGACGCCGATGAACTCGCCCGCGGGGAGCACTCTCCCTTGCTCATCGCGCATCCGCAACAGACATTCGAAATAATCGACGGTACCGGTTGCCGCGCACACCACAGGTTGAAACGCGAGCATCAGGCGGTCCTGGCGTAGCGCCGCCTCTATCGCTGCGACGGCAGACCTACGTCGCTCTTGCAGTGATTGATGGTGAATAGGACCCACCTGCTGGCTGCACCTGTCGCCCTCGCCCTCCGTCCGTTTTCCAGGCGCGGCCGCGAAGGGCCGATGCCGGCGCTGGAGCTCGTTCGACGCGGGGCTTGCTCGCAGGATAGGAAGGGCTGCCTTAAGTGACTCTTAAGCGCACGCGCTTCTGCGCCCTCCTGCAGCGGCGATCAGGCTGGCGTGTGCGAGACAAGAAAAGGCAGGACGGCGTTGTTAAACTCCCGCGACTGCACTTGGGCTAGGAAATGACCACCGCGCGGAAAGAGCTTGATCTCTGCCCCCGGGATCAGACGCGCGAGTTCCTCGGCGAAATAGGCCGGGGTGACGAGATCGTCTTCAGCACCGATGACGAGAGCCGGTGTCTTGATTCGCCGGAGCTCACTGGTACGGTCAAACGCCAGCATGGCGTCGATCCGGCTCGCAACGATCTCCACCGGCGCAAAGGCTGCGAGGTTCTGAGCCTCGGTTTGGCGCAGCCGTTCATTGTTGCGACTAATCCACCAACTCGGGTACAGGAACAGCGTCGATGATTGTACATAGGCATTTGCGCCGAGCCGTTGCAGCACCTCCTTGCGAAGCCCGAACATCCGGCGAAAATAGGCATCAGTCTTCGTCCATGTGGACGAGAGCACAACGCTGGCAAGCCGGGCCGGATGTTCGATCGCCAAGACTTGCGCGATTGCCCCGCCTGTCGAATGCCCCACGATGTGCGCGCGCTCGATGTGCAGAGAGTCCATCAAACCGATCACGTCGGCTGCCAAACGCTCGACCAACCACCCCACCCGTGTTTGATCGCTCTGGCCGATTCCACGGTGATCGAAGGTGATGACTTCGAACCGCCTGGCAAAAGCGCCGACCTGATCCTGCCAAAAGGACGCAAATCCGGCGAGCCCGGAGACGAACAAGACGGGGAAACCCACGCCACGCCGCTCATAGTAGAGCGAGCAGTCACCGATCGAAATCAGAGGCATCGATATGCTGTTCAGAAGGTAGCGAGGTCGGTATCACCGGCGCGGGTAGCCTGTCAACGTACGCGCCATGCGCGGCACGCAGGTGTGAGCAGCGTCGGTCGCCCGAGGAGGTTCGATCCTGCCTAAGTTTTGACACATCGCAACCGTTCAATCGGATAACACTAATCGTTGAGCGGGGAGCCTCGATTTAGCGGGAACCGCTTGTCGAAGCGTGTAGTGTCACTCTGTGACGATCAGGAGACCGGAAAGCGAGCCGACCAGGATGAGAGAACAGGAGCGGATCACTATGGCACGTGGTAACGATGGACGTCGATCGAGTTCCAGCAGCACCGAGACGGTGCTGCTGAGCGCAGCGCCACCGTCCCGTCGTTCGACCGGCCGAACCCAAGATATCGATCGGCACGTCGGCGCTCGCATTCGCGAGCGGCGGATCATGCTTGGTTTGACCCAGCAGCAGCTGGCCGATCTGATCGGAGTCACCTATCAACAGGCGCACAAATACGAGCGGGGCATCAACCGCGTTTCGGCCGGCCGTCTGTTCGAGGTCGCGCAGGTACTCAGCGTGCCAGTCAGCCACTTCTTCGACGGGCTTGAACAAGAAAGCGGGCGCGGGATCAGTCCTCGCGAGCGGATGTGTCTCGAACTCGCCCGCAATTTCGCTCAAATCCCGAACGAACGCCATCAGGAGGCGCTGAGTCAGCTTGCCCGAGCGTTGGCGTCAGAATGAAGAAGGGCCGAATCGGACCCGGCCCTTCTGTTTTTTTGCCCTGAACGGCCAAACATCTAGATTGGCGGGCTTCTCCTGCCCCTCAGCCCCGTCAACAGCATCACGACGAAAACGACCAGGAAGAGGAAGAACAAGATTTTTGCAATTCCCGCGGCAGCGAACGCCACCCCTCCGAAGCCTAAGAAGCCGGCGATAATCGCGATTGCTAGAAACACCAGCGCCCAATAAAGCATATTCTCCTCCGTCGGCGGACCGCTCGGGGATGATGCCCCTTGCGTTCGGTCTGCATTCGGAAACAAGAGTACGTTCGATCCGGTTCCCAAAGCTCTAGGAGAAGTTTTCTTCTGTTGGTTAGAATGATCAAGGTCGATCTCAGCGCTCGATTTGGGGGTTTACACCGCCGGGCGCGAAATCACCGCGTTCGCCGGCGCGTCGATCCACATGCGAAACCACAGCTCGAGCATCAAAAGAGCCCACAACTGGGTATGGTGATCGCGGGTAGCGCTGCAGTGTTCGTCGAGCAAAAGACGGACGTAGTCCGCGCGGAAGACGCCACGCTCGCGCGCGCTCTGCGAGAGCAACGTATCGTAAGCAAGTTCCTTGAGCTCGCCGCGGAACCAGTGGTCGACCGGACAGCTAAATCCCATCTTGGGCCGGTAAAGCAGCCCAGCCGGCAAATATGGCTGCATCGCTGATTTGAACAGGGATTTGGTGACGCCGCGGTACATCTTGGGGATGCGCGGTATACCCACTGCCCACTCCATCAGAACATGGTCGAGAAGCGGCGAGCGGGCTTCGAGCCCGTGCGCCATGCTGGCGACATCCACCTTGACCATCAGGTCATCGGGCAGATAGGTGTGAATGTCGGCTCGATTCGCAGCGGTCACAAGGTCGTCAGCTTCATCAAAGTAGGGATCGAGGAGATCCAGCGTGGAGCCCCTCGATCGCTCGCGCATCGCCTCGCAGTATCCCTCTTCCTTGTCCCGATCGGCGAATGAAACAAACGTCGATGCGTAGCGTTGCGCCGGAAACTCCTCTGGGACCTGCAAGACACCTCGGATCCGAGGGATCCTCAACCGACGCTGCGCCGAGGCCGGTGCCAGAGCGAGAAATCGATCTATTCCGGCCCGGCTCCAGCGCGGCGTTCTGTCGAGCCGTGACAGATAATACAGCGCCTTATACCGGTTATAGCCGAGAAAGCACTCATCCCCACCATCCCCATTCAGCGCGACGGTCACCTTGCGACGGGCCATTTCAGAGATGTAATAGGTCGGGATCGCGGACGGATCAGCGAAGGGCTCGCCATAATGCCAGACAAGACGTGGCAGTACGCTTACCGCGTCGGGGTGGACGACCAGCTCTTCGTGGTCTGTCCCATAGCGTTTCGCTACCATGCGAGCGTACCGAGTCTCGTCATATTCCTTTGCCGAAAACCCGATCGAGAAGGTCTTGACCTTGCCGCCGCCGGCGCGCGCCATCATCGCAACAACGGCAGAAGAATCGACCCCGCCCGACAGAAAAGCGCCGAGCGGCACGTCCGATACGAGACGGAGGCGTACGGCCTCCTCGAGCCGATCGACCAGCTCGTGCCGTAGCTCGGCGACTGTTCGATGGCGGCGCGCGGAGCGCGGCTCGGGTAAACGCCAGTAACGGATGAGTTCGGGCTCGGTCAACTCTCCTCCCGGGCGTGCATCGATAACCACATAATGTGCCGCCGGAAGTTTGCAGACGCCGGCAAAGGCGGTGTGCGGTGCCGGCACGTAGCCCAAAGTCAGATAATGGTCTATGGCGGTTAGTTCCGGCGCGCGCGCCAGACTTGGCCAAGTGAGCAATGCTTTGATTTCCGACGCGAACAGGAAGCCCGCTGCAAACCGGGCGTAATAGAGCGGCTTCTTGCCGATCCGATCACGCGCAAGAACCAGGCGATGCGATCGCCGGTCCCAGATCGCCAGCGCGAACATGCCGTGCAATCGGGGGATGATCCTTGGCCCCCAGGCCTGCCAGCCGTTAACGATGACCTCGGTATCGCTGCGGCTGCGGAAGCTATAGCCTGCGGCTTCGAGCTCCCGTCTTATCTCTGCGAAATTGTAGATCTCGCCGTTATAGGTGATCCAAGCAGTCTCGTCCGCGCTTGCCATTGGCTGATGCCCGGCAGGCGACAAGTCGATGATCGACAACCGCGTATGAGCGAGACCAGCCTGGCGATCGGTCCAGACGCCTTCGTCATCCGGCCCGCGATGCCGCAGCATCGCGATCATCGCCCAGAGGCGGGCCTCGAGATCACGATTGGACGCATCTGCCTGGGACAGGAGAAAACCGCTGATGCCGCACATTCGTTATAGTCCGATATCGGACGATCGTTCGCCGCCCGGTTGCCGAGACGTCCAGCGGGCGCGGAACTCTGAGTTGCGCGGGATCACCTCACGGACACCATCTGATGAAGGGCTGCAAGCCGATGATGGTAGGCATGCCGTTCGCGGATCAAATCGTAAGCTGCATCAGCTACCCGGCCGCGCTCCGCCGGATCGCGAAAACGCTCGATTACTTCCCTTATATTGCCGAGATCCGAGTCGAGTGCAATGTAGTGCCGGTCAGCCTCTAAAATATCGTTATACCGTCCCCTTAATAAAATCTGGCAAGTTCCTGTCCCAGCTGCGTCGAAATGGCGCGACGAAATGCACTTCGAGTAATTGGGACAACGCTCTCGGTTAATAAAGAACCGCGCCTCAATTTCCTCAAAACTCACTAAATTGTCGTGCATTGCCTCGTGCTGTATGGGCAACGCCTTCAGCAGGGCCTTTAGCCACTCCTTCATAACATACGGAAGGCGCCGGCTCGCCGCATGGATCAGTCCATCGGCGCGAAGCGTCCCGGCGCCACCTTTGGATCTGATGTATTCACGGATCTCGAGCGCCGTCCGGTCGTCGCGCTCAAGATACCACGACCCGGCCTCGGTTCCGATCGTCCCCCGGCAATCGTTGAGAAACGCAGCCCAGCCCGTTCGATCCAATCGGCCACCGTTGTCGATATCTACGCACAATCTGGCTTGGAGCGGGATCTGCGCAAATGCATCATAGACGCGGTTGCGTTCGTCGTCACCGAGGAAGACTGGATACCGCGCGCTGCGTCCGCCGATATCGATCGACCGCAAAACATCCGCCTTGTCTTTGCGAAACACCTCGCTATTCAAGGCGTGCGGCAGCGAAAGAACGCAGGCGCCGCTACCCTCATAGAGCCAACGTCCTGTATCCAACGGCAGCTGGGTCCCGACCCATTCGGCGTTCACCTTTTGCAAAAAGGCGCGCTTTTCGGCGATCGGCGCCCAGGGCAGATTGTATTCGTTGGCAACGAACATCAGGAACCGGCCCCGCCGAGCTTCGAGAGCCGTGACGAGCGGCTTGATATAATCGAGCGTATCGGCCGAACATGCGTGCAGGGCAATTACCAGCTCCGCCCGTTCAACGGCCCGTCGGGCAGCTTGACGCTGATTCCGACTGAAGAGGTTGAAACACGTCACCGCGAAGTGCGGCGAGCGTGCGAATGCGTCGGCCCAATCGAGATAATAGGATGACCGGGTGCTGTACTGGACGGTCAGCAGGACGGTTTGGATTCGACTTTCGTCGGGCATCTCAAATAGTCGACAATGACCTGCACCGCTTTGTCCGCTGCATGTCCGTCTCCAAAAGCGTTGACGTCACGCCGCGGTGCGTAGCCCGGCCCCTTCCATAAGCGGTTCCACCCTGCCGACACCGTCTCCACCCACTCCGTCTCACTCCGCATGGTGACGCAAGGTATCCGATGGAAATAGGCTTCCTTCTGCAATCCGCCGGAATCGGTGAAGACGGTCTTCGCCGACTGCACCAGCCGATGCATGTCGAGATAGCCGAGGGGATCGCAGACGATGATTTCGCCGAGATCGAGCCTCCATTCTGCAATCCGGTTGCGCGTTCGCGGATGCACCGGAAACACCACGACGTGCTCGCGCGTCAGCGCCTTAAGATAGGCGATTGCCTCGCTTAATGCCTGACGGTCGTCAGTGGTTTCGGCACGGTGCAGAGTGGCGACGACATAGGAACGCGCGCCGATACCGAACCGATCCAGCACGTCAGATCGATCAAAGTTGACGGCAGCAAACCGGACGGTGTCGTACATCACATCACCGACATGATGCACCCCGTTGATAATTCCTTCCCGGCGCAGATTTTCCACCGCGGTTTCGGTGGGGCAGAGCAGGAGAGTGCTGACATGGTCAGCCAACACTCGGTTGATCTCTTCGGGCATGCGGCGATTGAAAGACCGCAGCCCCGCTTCGAGGTGGGCGATTGGGAGATGCAGCTTCGCGGCGGCCAATGCGCCGGCGAGCGTCGATGTCGTATCGCCGGGCACGACCACGAGGTCGGGCGCCTCGGTTACCATGATTTTCTCGAGAGCCTCGATCATCCGACCGGTCATCTTGCCGTGGCTGCCACTGTGGATCCCGAGGTTCACATTCGGCTCGGAAATCTGCAGCTCGTCAAAAAAGATACGCGATAGGCTCGGATCGAAATGCTGGCCAGTATGGACGAGTATCTCGGTGATACCGCCATGGGCGGCTATCGCCCGCGACATGGCGGCGGCTTTGACGAATTGCGGCCGTGCACCGACGACCGTGAGGATACGCCACGTCGTCACGGGTAGACTGCGCGCAGCTCGGGCAAAAAGCCGGAGTGCTGCAGCATGCAGCGCCGGATCGTCTCTCGATTATCGCGCGTCCAGTCGATAGTGCGCTGAAGGCCCTCGGCCAGGAGCGTGAGGACGGCAAATTGCAATCTGTCACGAGCCTTGTCCGTCGCGCCGAAGCGTCTGCCCGAGCGGTCCCAGTCGCGGGCCCCGGCAATCGCCAAGGGAGTGTGATTACTTGTCAAGCGATTGATTAGGCCTGCCAAGTCGAGAATCGACGTCTCCACCCCGGAGGCAAGATTGTAGACCTCGCCAGGCTCGCCGTTTGCCGCGCAAGCAAGAAGGCCACGCACGATGTCGCCGACAAAAATAAAATCGCGCGTAGCGACTCCGCCGTTTTCAATCGGCAGCGCCTCATCGTGCAGCGCCTTCCAGATGAAAGTCGGTATGACGTTTCGCCACACCGTATGTGGCGTGCCGCGCCACCGTCCGGCACCAAGGATCTCGCCCGGCCCATAGACGTTTTGGAACCGCGCCTTCACAACAGGCAGGCCATAGCGTACGAAGTAATAATTACCGTACATCTCGCCAACGAGCTTTGAAATGCTATAGGGGCTATCATGGTACAGCGAGACCGGCATGTCTTCGGTCGTGGCACTCGCCTCGTCGAAGGTCTTGATTGCGGCCGCACAGCCGGCAGAAGCATAAACTACCTTCTGCAGCGAGCGGATACCTTTCAAGCGGTCGAACAGCTTCAGCGTCGTCAAGGTATTGTTGGCGTGATCGGCAAGGGGGTCGTGGATGGATGACTGGTTGCCGTGATAGCAGGCAAGGTGAAAGACGAAATCGAGATCATTCGGCAGTGATTTGAGCACTGCGTCGTCAGCGATCGAGCCAAGGATAAATTCAACAGCGGAATGCTTCGGCACGTTCGCGATATCGGCCGACACCAGATTGTCGACGATAAAGAGGAGTTGCGGACCTTGCGAGAGCAACTGGCGCACAAGGTTTCCACCGACAAACCCCGCGCCACCGACCACGAGGATTGCGCTACCCCTTATGCCCGAACCCATCACGACGGCGACTGCGCGGCCCACGGCTTCAGATGGCTAAAGGTCGCCGAAACGCCATGCGCGTCGTACCAACAAAGGACGCGTCTGATCGTCTCGGCGAAATCAACCTTGGCCTTCCAGCCAAGCAGCGCGAAGGTGTAGGCGGGATCGAGCACCACGGCAGCGATGTCATCGGCAGCCACTGGAACCACCTGAACCGGTGTAGCCGTATCGACACCGAGATGCGCCGCTACCTCCTCGAAAACCTCCTTGATCGAGTGCCCGAGCCCGGTCGACACGTTGAAGATGCCTGTCGGTGCGTCCTCGCGCAGGACTATATCCATCAGATCGATAAAATCGGCCATGTCGAGGAAGTCGCGCACCGCATCGCTGCAGAAGCATTTCTGGCCGGCCTTGAGCCGCTGATAGAAGGCCGGGATCGGTCCGATCGCAAGACGCGGCCCGCAAATGTTGGCAAGACGCAGAGACACCCAGGAGAGCTCGCTCTGGGCGACGTAGGCTTCTCCGGCGGTCTTGCTAATGCCATAGCTAGTAATCGGCCGGGTCGGATGATCGGCCGGGATCGGCACACGCTCCGGCCGGCCATAGCACAACGCCGTCTGGAAATTGACGAATCGCTTGACGCCAGCGCGCCTTGCCGCCTCTAGCACGTTGATAGTGCCGACCACATTGGTACCCGCGTCCTCGCGCCAGTTCCCTGGATCCTTGTAGGCGGCGGCGCTGTGAATGACATGCGTGGGTGCAAAGCAGGCAAAGACTTCGTCGACGAAATCACGATCGGCAATCGTCCCGCAACCAGCCGAAAGGCCCGGAACATCGGGCAGAGCTTCGCGTCGACCGGTGGCAAAGTTGTCGATCGCGAGGATTTCGTGGCCGCGGGGCAGGTAAGTCTCGATCAGGTTCGAGCCGAGACAGCCCGCGCCGCCGGTGATCAGAACCCTCACGAATTCCCCTCGAAGCGGAGATGCGTGTAGCCGCCCTGGACCCCTCGGTCCCGGTAATAGGCGACGGTCTCTTCGACAATATCGTCAAGCGGCGTAAAGGTCATCTCCCCGAAATCGCGTATGGTGCGCGCCGGGTCGAGCAGGATGGTGGGCGCATCGTCGGCTGCAAGCGGCCGGATTTCTGGAGCCGGGTATTCGTTGAGCTTCATCGCCCGGACCACCGCGTCGTAGAGATCTTTGATCGCAACATCCCGGCCGGAAGAGAAATGGTAGGTGCCGTTCCCGATGCCGTCGGCAGCGCTCAATACAATGCGCGCGAGATCCTGCACAAAGACGAAATCGCGCCGCGCCTCGGTGACAAAACAGCGCTTTCCCTGCGACAGCCTCTCGAAAAAAATCGGCAATGGGCCGCTGACGTTGCGCGGCCCAATCACATTAGCGAGACGAAAGGTGATCCAGTCGACCCCGCTCATTTCGATGTAGCGCTCGCCGGCTGTTTTGGAGATCGCATAGCTGTTGCCCGCCGGATTGACCGGGTGATCCAGCGTGATCGGCTGTTCGAGCGGGTTGGTACCGTAGCACAAGGCGGTCTGAAAGTAGATCAGCCGGCCGACCTTGTGGCCCTTGCAGGCGCCCGCGACGTTGGCGCTGCCGACGCAGTTGGTCAGGGCATCCGATTCCCAGTCGTCCGGGTCCTTGTAGGAGGCGGCGGTGTGGACGACCACATCGGGACGAAAATCGCCGACCAGACCGTCGACGATCCGCGCGTCGGCGATGCTCTCCTCGACCAAGCGGAGGCGCGGGTGCGGCGACAGGTTGTCTCGCCGGCCAGTCGCAAAATTATCGATCGCGACCACCTCGTCGCCGCGGGCGAGCAGCAAGTCGCTGACCGTGGAGCCGACCAGCCCGGAGCCGCCGGTCACAAGCACCTTCATCTCAGTCGCTCTTACCCTGGGTTTCGGACCGGGCACACATCGGCTAATCGACGCATCTGTGAGCACTCATTTCGAGCAGCAGCAATTCAAAGAACGGAATATCCGAAGACATCCCCGATTGGACTTTGTACCGGTCGATAGCCGTCTTCCTCGCTTCTCGGCCGCACGATTCTTCATGGCAGCGAACCAATTCGGCAAGGGCATCCTCACCCGCGCCGGTCCTGATCTCCGCGCGCACTTGGTCCGGCGGCAAGTTCAGTTCTTCTGCAATCGCAGACAACGACAAGAAGCCGTCGGGTCCACGGCGAAGATCGAGCTTGTGCAATTGGACCAGAGCCTGGTCTTCGATCTCGTCATACGGAGTTAATCCCCTTCGGTGGTCGAGTCCGGTGGCCGTCGCGAGTGCGGGTCCTGGAAGATCGACCTTTGCGAAGCAGTTCGCTTGTCCTTGGGTGACATAGAGCGCGTAGGGCGCGCTCGGCGAGCTCAGCACTACGCCTCTCATTACGGTGTGTGCTTCAATAAAATACATCAGCGCGCCAAACAGCCGCAATGTATCATTTTTCAGCAACAGAAGCCCATCGGTCTTCAGCGCCTGACCAAGTTTGACCTTCACCAGCGTGCCGTATGACGGCACTGCGAGAAAGCCATCAATCGACACCGGTACCGTCGCCAGATGGACATGGCCGTTCCACCCGATCCCGAGCGACAACGATCGATCACGATCGGGAAGCGGCTCGGCTTGATGCGCGTGTTGCACGATCAGCGCCTTAATCGATCGTTCGGCGCTCGACGGCGAGGGATCGATGATCACCACCTTGGGCGAAAATGTGGACAATATGGCTAGGTCGGTGCCGACGGGTATTGTCGAATACGGCATCTGGAGCCCTGCCGGACCCGGGGTTGTCCCCCCGACGACGTCGAGCAGTTTGCCAACCCGACCAGCGAAAGCGATACGGTAGATCCCTCCGGTATGGGCATCGGTAATCGTAAGGATATTGTTTTCGTCGACTGCTATCCCCGTCGGCCACAGAAACTCCAGGCAGCTCGCGTTCCACCCGGGCCGGCCAAAGGAGCCTATTTTTTGGCCGGTGCTCAGATCCAAGACGAAGATCTGTCTCAGTTCCAGGGACGAAACGAACACCAAATCACCGAGGATCGCGACGCCATGGGCGAAGGTGATGTCCGTCTTCCATTTCTCTACATATTGGCCGCCGGCTCGTGCGAAGGCTGTTGCGCTGTTGCCGTCGAAATTCGCGGATACGACCCACGACTCATTCGGCGTGATTGCAATATTTTCAGGAGAAATCAGCCCATCACCGGTAAGCGCTTGCTCAAAGACTATCCGGGCTCCAGCAATACTTCCAATCAGTATATTGTCGGCCTCATAGTTGGCCAGAAACACCTTGCCCGTCTCAGGACCGATCGCGATGCCGGTAGGTACGTATTTCTTGTTGTTGAGATTGCCGAGGTCGGCATCTAGCCTTGCAACCTCTCCGGTCCGAATATTCAGAGACCGAATATCGAGGTAGGTGGCGATCAATAAAGTTTGCCGATCGGCCGTCAAAGCACCGGCAGCCAGCAGGCCGTCGAGCTGCGGCCGCACCATCGTTATAGCGTCAGCTGCGACATGCAGCGGTGCGGGAGCAAAACGGGGATCGCCGACGCGGTCGATAAAAGGATAAGTAGATTCCACGGCGCGGGTCTCGGCCCGGCATTCGGAGGGAACCTCGACCCGGATCGCATCGGCGGCCGCCGCGGAGCCGAGCGCAAAAACTGATACACCGGCGATCTGCAGGAGCCACGCTTCAGCTCGCCGAAGCACCGCGCCGGCAGCAGTCAAAAAGGTCGCGCCTGGCATATAGTCGTCTGCGCGTAGCTCTTATAGCGGTGGGTATAGTTCAACAGGCAGAAGCTTCCACGTTATCCGGGCTGAGCCCCGCACGCGAAACCAGTTCGGCGGCCTTTTCCGGCGCGACGCAGTTTGTCGTCAGCCAATGGCGCAGTTTTCCAGCCACTTCGTCGTCGGACACTGTCGCGGGGTCCGCGCCACCCATCGCCTGCATGATATCGGCGTCCTCATCGGCTCGCTCGCTCGCTATGAAAATCGGCATGGATATGGTGCCTTCGGTCTTCTGATTCTTCAGCTGTTGCTCAGCCGTCGTGTAACGCCGCCACCGAATTGCCGTGGTGTAGAACTTGGGATCCTTCGTTATGCGCCATAGTTCTGTGACCAGCTTGGTGTGCCATTCGTGATAGAGTCCATTGATCTGCGACCACTGGTTGATGGTGTTAGGCAGAGGGAAATGAGCGACACATTCCGTTTCGGTGCTACCATGATCGCTTGGGAATATCTCCATATAACCTTTGCTACTCGCCCGGTAATCATAGGTGGCGAGAGTAGGGACAGCACATTCGGGCGATCTATAGTGCACGTTGATATCCATTCCAGCAACGTTTACCGGATCATGATCTATTGTCAGCCGTCCCGGCAGCAATCGCACCTTTCCCATGCCGTTCAGCTTACGCCCCCACGCGGAGACATCCTTCCAACCCTCTCCCCACGCTTGGTTGCCAGCATAGGTTGAGGTCTCCTTTTCCCCCAGCCGCAGCACGCTGGGCTCACTTACGGTCGAGGTTACCGACACCTCGCGAATTTCAGCACCGGGAACTGTTGAGACTAAGGTCAGCATAACATCCAGAGCACGCGGTCGCGCCTGATATATCGACCAGTAGCCAGTATCAAAACGCAACAGCATGCGTTTGGCACTCGCCACACCTTCTCTGAAGGCGTCGCCCACCCGCTCGTCACCGGTCAATTTGTACAGATGATAGAGCATCACCGTCGAATATAAGTGGCCATTCAAGATCATAGGGGCGAAACCATACGGTACAGGAATTTCTTCGAACCAAGGAACACCACCGACCTCACATCGAATGCCCCCACGCTCGCAAGGAACTGTGAACGCGACACCCGCGTGCAACGCCAAGTCTGAGTAAGAGCCATCGAGGCTCTTGCGATACGCAAGGATAAGAGACTTGATAACATCGGCCTGAGCGAATGCCGACGGCCACCCGCTCTTAATGACGATATTGTTAAACGTATGATCGAATGTATAATGCCAGACTGTCGCGTCTCCATCGATCTTGACTTGATTTTCTATTAGCCAATCGATCGCTACCTTTTCCAACCGAGAAAGCGAAGGTTCACGTTTTAATGCCTCCTCCAAATCAAGGTCAACGAAATCGATACCGCTTGCTTGGGCTGAGATGTTCGCTATGTGTCTTTTTACGCCGCCAGCTATGTGGACGGCCCTGACATCGTGTTCGTCCAAGAACGACGAAAATTGCGGTGTCCGCTCGGGCAGGTTCAGCTGACCATCGGGACCTGGCTCGATGACGTCGAACGACACAACAGGGGAGCTGCTGCTGACATGCACCGAAGCTGCGCTGTCGTCCGCCGAGCTGCTATTCGTAAACGCCGCACCGAAGACACAGATCACAGCAGCACAGAGCTTGGTCTTGTCTGCAACTCGACAATTATGGGCAAGTAGGCAGGAGCCGCTCACGTTTCGGCTCCATAATCTACCGTGCAAGAAGAAAATCCCTCTTTCGGAGGCGCAGATGGAGCGATCAGCACCCGTCCCCGGCGGCCATCGCGGTCTCCTCGCCAGCCGCCTCGGCCAACATCCGGCGGTATTGGGCGGCGCGGTCATGGAAGATCTGGTACCACAATTCGAGGCTCAACAGACCCCAGGTTTTGCGCGAAAAACGGCTGGCGCTCTCGAAATTGGCGAGAACCGCATTAGCGTTTAGATAGGGGCGCTGGCGCGCATTGCGGCTGCGGAAGGTGTCCTGCACGAGGTCGTGCAACTCGCCTGAAAACCACTCCTTCAGCGGAACCGGAAAGCCCATCTTGTCACGGCGTGCCGCGATTGGCTCCGGCAGCTCACCCTCGTAGGCGAGCTTCAGCAAATGCTTCATTTGGCCGCCTCGGAACTTGACGTCGGCCGGCACGGTGGCGGCAAATTCGATCAACGGGTGGTCGAGCAAGGGCACTCGGCTCTCCAGCCCATGCGCCATGCTCATCCGGTCCTCGACCTGGAGCAAGGCCGGCAGCAGGCATTTGAAATCAAAATGAGTCATCTTGTCGAAATAGGCCTCTTTATGGACGTTGCTCTGACTATTGAAGATTGCAAGGAAGCTTTCTAGTACCCGATCCCGATCGAGCGATGACCAGTCGACTTCCTGCTCCATATCGGTGGAGCGGTCGACGAGCCGGAAATAGCGCTGGTCGAGCCCGCCGAAGAGGCCTTCTCGCCAAAACTCGGTCATTAACGGTTTGTACTCGCGCAATAGCCCAAGGTTAGGTACAATCGATTCTATGGTGACGACAAAGTTGCCGTTCTTGTACGTGCCATCGAGTGCTGCTTTGATGCATTGCTCGAAGTAGGCAAGCAGGTAACGGGCATAGCCGCCGAAGATCTCGTCGCCACCCTGACCTCCGAGGACCACCTTCAAATGGCGTGCGGCGAGTTGCGAGACCATGAACTGTGGGAACGAGCCGGGCCCGGCCACCGGAAAATCGAGGTGGTACAGCACATCTGCGATGTGGTCGCGAAAGTGCTGGGCAGTGATGTCTATGACGTGGAGACGGGCGCCAGCCTCTGCGACCGCAGTCGCCGCGTAATCGCTCTCGTCGTAGCCCTGGAATTGGGTAAAGCGGCCGTGGAAGCAGTTGGCGATGCCGCGATCGGTTTTGCCGGCGAGGATCGCGATCAGGCTCGAATCCACCCCCCCGGAGACATAGGCGCCGACTGGCACATCGCTGCGCAGGTGCATCCGTATCGAGTTGTCCAGCAGCTCGACCAGACGCTTCTCGAAAAATCGTGCGCTATGGTCGTAATCTATCTCGTAACGGACGTCCCAATAGCGCCAAACGCGGACCACGCCGTTCTCGACGGCCAGCGCATGACCCGGCAAAAGTTGTTTGACGCCTCGGAACAGGGTGGCCTCGCCGATCGTGTACTGGAAAGTCAGATATTCGGCGAGCGCGTCGGGATCGCTTTCGATCGAGGGCAGGAAAGGAAGTAGTGCTTTTGCCTCCGAGGCGAACACGAACTGATTTCCGACAACAGCATAATAGAACGGTTTGATGCCGAAGCGGTCACGTGCGCAGAATAGGCGCTTGCGCCGGTCGTCCCAGATCGCAAAGGCGAACATGCCGCGCAGCCGGTCGAGACAGCCGGATTCGTAACGGTCATAGGCGGCGAGGAGGCATTCGGTGTCCGAAGTCGAGCGAAAATCCCAGCCGGGCGACAGCGCGTCACGAAGCTCCAGATAGTTGTAGACCTCACCATTGTAGGTGATCGCCGTTGGTCCCGGCGCGACCATCGGCTGGCGCGCGGCATCGCTCAGATCGATGATCGCGAGCCGGCGGTGGACGAGCCCGGCGCAACGCGATCCGGCTATCCAGGCGCCGTCGCCGTCCGGCCCGCGATGCGCAACCATGGTTCCGAGCAGATCGAGCGCGGCGCCGAGCCGGACAACCGGCGACCCGTCCGTCGAAACGATACCCGCGATCCCGCACATAGCTGCTCGCCTAAAAACTAAGACCATTGTGGCCGGGTTGGGTCCAGCGACCCCACACGGCAGCTCGAGCTGCGAAACCCCTGCGTGGCGGCCGGTTCACTCCCGGCTTAACGGGAAAAGTCGATATTTCGCCATCTCGCGGTATAAGACCGCACAGGGTGGTGATCTGGTCTGACCAGAACGGCCTAGGCGGGTTGCGACTCGGCATTCCTAAAATTGCCCAATTTGTGCGATATCTCTGCCAATGCTCAGGTGGCCCAGGCAAACCACCCGTTGAGCCGGCCCACGATCTCGGCGCACTCGAGCTCTACAACCTGAAGACGATCTCCCGCTGCAGACCCGCTGCAGGTGCAGCGGTCTGTCATATATGAGACAACCACAAGTAGGAGGGTGTTCGAGCCGGCATCAGACCGTTACCGCTACCCTGCCGCCGACATATGGCGGCGCTCTCCGGTCACTCAGCAGCCCGCACAGCTGCCATTTCTACCACTCCCTCGTCGACATCGTCGGCCGTGCGATAGAGCGCGTAGAGGGTCTTGGCCTGGACTTGCCAATTGAAGCGTTCGCGAGCGAACCGCATGGCATTCTCGCGACTGTGTTTGAGCAATTCAGGATCGCCGACCACACGGTGGACCGCCGCGGCAAGGGTGTCGAGGTCGGCAGAATCGTAGAAGACCCCAGCCTCCGCCTCGATCAGTACCGACTTTACGTAGGGAAGATCGTTGGCGATCACCGTCAGCCCCGCATGCAGATATTGCGACAGCTTGTTGGGGCAGGAGAGCCGATCGTTGATGATCAACGGCTTATAGGGAATGATGCCAATTTCGGCCTCGGCGGCCGCCGCAACCAATTGGTCTTCCTTAACTGCGTCCAGGAAGTAAACGCTGCGGTCGAGCAGTCCGAGGCGCGCGGCGAGCGCCATTGCAGCTTGGCGCCACATGTTGTCGGGTCCGCGCAAGAAGAGGGCGGCCCGGCCGCCGTCGATCCTTGCCCAACCTTCGATCAACTCGTCAATTCCCCGGCCGCGGGTAAATCGCCCCTGGAAGAGGCACCTGGTTCGGCCCGCTGCGAGCCGCTCCATCTCAGAACCCTTGGCCGGTTTCGGCCGGGTCTCGACCCACGGCTCGGCATTAGGCACGGCATAGACGCGTTCGAGCCCATAGGCGTCCCGCATCGCCGCGGCGAGAGCCGGGTTGACGGTAATGACAGCGTCAGCCTTGTGGATAAGGTATCGTTCCAGCATCGAGAAGAAGGTGACGTCGATCCACCGTCCGTCCGGATCGCTGTGCGGATAGAACTCGTGGGCATCGAATATTAGACGGCATCCATAATGCTGCTTCGCTAGCGCTCCGACCAAGAGGGTATCGAGATCGTTGCAGTGGACTACATCAGGTTTCTCCGGCAAATCGCGTACGTAGTTCCAGAAGAGCGATGTCGCGGTGGCGAACTGTACCCGGAGAACAGCCAAAATGAACTGCAGTCTGGCGATGGATCGGCTGCGGACGAGACCCAGAGGCGTCGAGAAGCGAATCGCCTTGAGGAACAGCGAAACGGTCACCAGCCGCAACACCAAACGCGCCATTCCACTCAACAGGCGGAGCAATATCTCCGCCAAGACCATGAACGGCAAGATCAGCACAACCAGGATCCCTAGGAGAACGCGAATCGGGCTCGGGACAAGGTCCTTCAGCCGCCACAGATAATAGGCCGCGCTCACCTGGTTCGGCCGCAACCGCACCAGCCGGTAGCCGTCCACGCTCTCCACTCCGGGCAGTGATCCGTCATCCCGGTTGAAGCCGAGCACCGACACAACAAAGCGGTGAGCCGCTCCTTCGGCTTCCCAGCGGATGCGGGGATCGAGAGTCGGCTCGTGCGCACAGATCATCAGAACTCTGAGGGGTCTGGTCGCAGAGATCACGGCTGGCCTCTTGCGAAGGATTCTCGTGAAATCGTGTAGCCGGCCTTAGCGGTCATTCCTGACAAATAGTCTTTGGAACAACAAGACGGAGCCATGGGCTCTAGCTAAGCCGAGGAGATTTCCCGGCCACTTTTGTTGGCTCCGATCCTTACGCCGCGATAGGACCGCCATGCGGCGAGCAATCCCGAGGAGCGGACCAATTGAGGACGGATGGTCCCGGCCAGCTCTTGATAACGGCGCTCCACGCGACGCGCCTGCTCGTCGAGGTCGCCTTCGCGACGTACGATGTCGAGCGCGTTTCTGGCGAGCTTTGCCCGTAGGCAAGGGTCCTCCAGCAAGCACGTAATCCCATCGGCGATCGCTTCGGGGGTAGCTTCGACGAAATAGGCACTCTCTTTATGCCGCACGATCTCTTCGTATCGCGCCAGCTTGCTGAGCACGTTGGGGGTCTCGCACGCCATGCTCTCGAGGAGGGTCTGGGGCAGCCCGTCCGAGGAGGGCACCGCAACGGCGATCTCCGCCAGACTATAATACCGTGGCATCTCGGCGTGATCGATACGCCCGCAGAGCAAGACATGCTGGCCAAGGCCCAACCCCTCGATAAGTCGGGTGATCTCGGACCTGTAGTTGGGATCGGGCGAATATTCGGTCACTAGGAGGATCGCCTCGGGAAATATCCGGCTTACCGTTGCCATCGCCTTGACGACGAGGTGGACACGATAGAGCGGCCGCAAGATTTTAGGGCTGAGAATCACCCGCCGATGCGAAGCGAGCCGTAGGGATCGCCGCAACTCTGAAGCCTCAACGCGTCGAAATTTGGCGACCGGGACGCCCCAAATGATACGCTCGGCTTTGCCCCCGAACCCCCCCAGTTGGTCGAGCACGTCGCTCAAGTAGTTCGATTTCGAGGTGATGTAGTCGGCCTTTCGCAACAATTCGAGCGTCAACCATTTCCCCACCGGGGTTGGGCTCCCCTGCTCCTCGAACAACACGTCCCCGCCCATAACGGTCACAACCAGGGGACGGCAACTCAGCACACCGGCGAGCCAGCCATAGTAGCTGTAGGCGAAATGGACGTGCACGATATCGGGGCGGCACCGACGCAACAGCCGGATAAAGGTGATCACCCGCCACGCGTCGTCGACCTTCCTCCCGCCGATCCTGCGGGAGCCCCACAAGATCAACCGAAACCAGAACCTTCGCGCGAACTCAGGGTCGAGGGCCGGCACCAATTGAGTGACGCCCTCAATCCCGGCGGAGCTTGCGGTCTCGGTAATGAGGTAGACCCGGTGACCCATTTCGGCGAAACAGCGTGCACGCGCCGCAACGTGGGTGCTCTCGGCGGCGCCGATCAGGCAGAGAGTGAGCTTCCTGCTCGTCGGAGGCGCAATTGGCCCGGGCTCGACCCGGGCCAAATCCGCAAGTGCGCTCACCCCGGCAACCCCGGCTCGACTGCCGGCGTCGGCATCGGAGCGAGGCAGTCGCGCCGATCGACGAATTTTTGGTACCAGAGCTCCAACATCAACAGCGCGAAGATCTTGTTCGAAGCATCCACCCGCCCCGAGAAGTGGTCATCGAGCAACGCTGTCACCCGCTGGGCGCGGTAGAGGCCACGCCCGCTGAATTGTGCACTCGCGAAACTGTCGCGCACGAAATCCTTCAATTGCGCCCGCATCCACAGCTTCATCGGGACGTTGAAGCCTTGTTTCGGCCGATAGAGAATCGGCTTAGGGAGGTGAGCCTCCATCGCCTTCTTGACGAGATACTTGCCTTCGACGCCCCGTAGCTTGTGCCGGGAAGGCACCCTGAACGCCCACTCAACCAGATGGTGGTCGAGGAAGGGCACGCGCGCCTCTAGCCCGTGCGCCATCGTCATCCGGTCCACCTTCGTCAACATCTCGCTGACAAGCGTCGTCTTGATGTCGGTATAGAGCTTGCGCTGAAGCTGATCCGTTCCGGGCGCGTCGTCGAGACAACGTTGCACGACGTTGTCGTCCAGCGCGTCCAGAATCGGTCTGGCGAAATCGGGCTCCAGGAGTTCGGCCAAATCCTCGCGGTGGAAGCATGCAAAAGACCGAAGATAGCGTCCGTCTCGAGGCGAAATAGACCGGCGCCGCCGCCGCAGGGTTGCGGGCACGAGGCCGGCCAGCGCCCCGATCGCGCGCAATGCGGGCGCGAAGCCATTCGCCACGGCCCCGGCCACGCCCGAGATCGGCGGGAAATCCGCGTGGCGCCAGACATAGCCTGCGAAGACCTCGTCGCCACCATCGCCACTGAGCGTCACCTTGACGTGCCGCCGTGCAAGTTGTGCCAAAAAGTATAGCGCGAAGGCTGAGGAGATGGCGAAGGGCTCATCGGAATGCCAGACGACCCGAGAGAGACCATCGACCAGATCCGGGGTGAGGTTGAATTCGTGGTGACGGGTGTTGCAATGTCCAGCGACGGCGGCAGCATAGTGGCTCTCGTCAAATTCGGCCAAGCCTGAGAAAGTGATGCTGAAGGTTTCGATCGGCGTCCGTGCCATCTGCGCCCCGACGGACACAATCGCGCTCGAATCGACACCCCCGCTCAGGAACGCTCCGACCGGCACGTCGGCAACCATGTGCGATCGCACCGCCGTTGCGAAACGCGCCTCGAACTCTCCGCATGCCGCCTCTAGGGATAGGCAGGGGTCCGAATCGATCGTGAGATCCCAGTAACGACGCCGTTCGATGCCGCGGCGGGTGACCTTCAGGTAGTAGCCGGGCGGCAATTTTTTTACCCCTTTGAGAATGCAGCGCGCGTCGGGAATGCTAAGGAGCTGTAAGTACTCGGCGAGTGCGGTGTCATCGATCTCGCTTGCCACTCGTGGGTCGGCCAAAAGCCCCTTCATCTCGGAGGCGAACAGAAAATGCCTTTCGTCAGCGAAATAATAGAGTGGTTTGATGCCTAGGCGGTCGCGCGCGAGGAGTAGGCGTCGCTGGCGCGCGTCCCAGATTGCAAGCGCAAACATGCCGTCGACTTCGTCGAGAAAGCTCTCGCCCCGCTCTTGGTAGAGCCGGAGGATAACTTCGGTATCCGATGTCGAGCGAAACCGATGGCCGCGGTGCCGCAAGCCCTCGGCCAGCTCGCCATAATTGTAGCACTCGCCATTGTAGGTGATCCAGATCGCACCGTCGTCGCTACCCATCGGCTGGTGGCCGCCGGGCGAAAGGTCGATGATCGACAATCTCCGATGACCGAGGCCGATATTCCCCGAAAGCCAATGGCCGCTGTCGTCCGGGCCGCGATGCGCAATAAGATCCGTCATCCGTTGGAGCAAATGCGGGTCGACGCGCGCCGCCGGATCAAACTCGAAGATCCCGGCAATACCGCACATCAGAGAAGCTTATGGCCCCGCAGGCTTTATCGCCCGCGCCTCGACGCCGTTGCCGCCATAGCTCGCCTCTATATTCTGGAGGCCGAGGCGCTGAAGGAGGACGGCGATTTGCTCCACAGTACGCTTGTGCTTGTAAAAGTCGGTCAGTGCGTCATGAGTATCGAGAGCGGCCCACGCGTATAGGAGGCGGGGCCCGAGCCGGCTGTAATAATCGTGATAGTCCAGTACGGGCGAGAGCTGAAGCCAGCGTCTACGCCCGGCAGCGATCCAGCGATAATCGGACAGGCGCCACAACAGCCGATGCGTTGGCCACAGGATCGTCACGATGGCCCGAACGAGGGCCAGCGCAAATCGAGGACTCCTGCGAATCAGAAATGCCCGCAAAAGTTGACGAACCCGCGTCATGTCGCTCGCGTCGTATCGATAGTGGTCAATGATAAGCGAACCTCCCGGCTTGACGAAATCACAGAGAACCGTGATCGTTTCTTCGGGATCGGGTGTGTGTTAAATCACGCCGAGGCAAATCACGAAATCGAACGCTTCCCGGCGCGCCGGAAGCTCGCGCAGATCGGCTTGACAGACAAAATAACCCGCCGCTCCACGGCAATTGTCATAATTGGCTTCGACCGCCGCGGACAGGTCGCTTGCAAACACCCGGGCTCCGTGTTTAAGCAACAACTCGGTGAAACGACCCGCGCCACATCCCACCTCCAGCACATTCTTGTCGCGAACCACGGCCAACGACCCGCCGAGGCAGCGTGTCAGGCGATCTCGTGAAATCGCGGTACCGGTAGAAGAATCGAGCTGCGTGCGTCGGTATCTCTTCCATTGCTCGCCGAAGCCGGCAGCATAACCGTCCCAACCGACAAATCGCGGGACACTGCGTACGACAGGGATGCGGCACCCGGATCGGCAGACGATTGTTCGGGTCAAGGGCGTTATATCTATGGCGCCCTCTTCGCTCAAGAGTGGAAAGCCGTGTGTGAGGCAACACAGTTCTTCGGGCAGGCGCATTGGCAATCAGCAAACTCGACCTACGTCCGCGCGGTGGCAGTTACGGTCTTGAGCAGATGCTCGACCCGGTGGGCATAAGTGTGCTGGGTCATCACGTAATCGTAAGTCTCCTCTACCATACGCCGTCTGTAATCATCGTCGCGGAACCGCTCTAATGCTTCATCTATATTTCCGAAATCTTTGCGAAGGGCGATGTAATGCCGGTCGGCTTCGATGATGCCGTTGTACTGCCCGGTGATTAAGATCTGGCAGGTCTTGGTACCGACGGGTTCGAAATGTCGAGACGATATGCTCTTGCCAAATATTTCGCGGGACTGGCACCGGTAGAACTTATCGAATACTTCGTCGAAACTTGCCTCACGATTTTCGGAGAGATTATAGGCCCGCGCCCGCTCTAGCAACTTGCCGCGCTCATTGAGATAATAACTGCCGGATTCGGCGCCGATGGTAGCCCTGCAGCCGTTCAGGAAGTGTCTCCATTCCTGACGGCCGAGCCGCTGTCTGCGAATATCACAATGCAGGCCGCGCTTGGCGCCGTGCCGCTCGAACCACTCGATCAAATCCGTTCTTTCGCGGTCGCCGACAAAAGGCCAATAAATTTCCCCGACAAAGCCGATATCGATGGCGCGCGGTATTGCGGATTCGGGGAAGTAGGCCCTTGGGTTGAGGGCATGTGGCATCTCGACAATGCGGCTCCTTTCGCATTCTTGGTACAGATAGCCGGCGGTCGCCAACGGGAGCTGAGTGCAGATGAATTCGGCTTCGGTCTCGCGGAGAAAAGCGATCTTGTCGTCCAAAATATCGTACTCGTTGCCGATGAATACGACCAGCGGCGCCCGCCGCCGGTCGAACCACCGTGCCGCGCGCCGCAACACGGTCAAGTCATCACCGGCGGCAACATGCGACACCACAATCAGATCGTATTTCTGCAGCCGCAATAGACAGCGCCCGAAATGGACCAGGTTGTTGATGTTGCACACCTCGACACTCAGATCGGGGGCGTCCAGGAAGGCCTCGCGCCAATCAGCAGCGTAGGACAATTGGGCGTAGACATCGCGCAATTCGGAGAACAGGGTATTGATCCACCGATAGCGCTGCAGCAGTACGGGCGGGCGGTCGCCATTCCGATAGCCGAGCATCTGGCGCAGCACCGTGTCGACAACGAGCATTTGCGATCCGACCCCATTCGCGTCGAGATATAGGGTGTGCAGGCGATCCGTCATGTAGGGTCCAAGAGAGCCCGCTGTCGGGGCAGCGGTCACGCGGCTACTGGGCGCGACTATGGCAATCGGGCGAACCCGATACCGCAAACAATCAATCGGCGTGTACTGGCGACAGCGGCCGCAATAGCAGGCATAATTTCGCGAGCGTGCGAGCAAATCACTCGTCGTTCACTGTGATTGCGCACCTCGGAAGCGGCGTCGAAAATTGGTCCTGATATATCTTAGCGGCAATAACATTGGCGTCGGCAAAGACTTAATGGCGATAATGACGCGCGCTCTAATACAAAGCAAAAGCAACTGCCCGATGGACGCAGCCTGGAGCCGGTTGACCTCACGGGCAAGCCGCGCGGTCTCGCTGGCGAGTTCTGATCGCACGAACTCCACTTCGTTGATGAGGCGGCTCGTTTCGCTGGCGAACTCGGAGCGCAGATAGTCGACTTCCTGGGTCAGGCGTTTGATCTCGGCGCCAGCAAAAAGAGGCACGGCGTCGTCCAATTTTTCCGTTAGCTTTGGCCGCATCTCACGGCCATGCTTTATCCACGAAAAATCGAGATCGGTTCGCGCCGAAATCGCCCTAATCCGGACGGCGGCACCGAGCTTGGCATACATGTCGCGGCTGACCGTCTTCCAATTGAAATTTTCTTCGAAACACCGGTAAGATCGGCGCGACATTTCGAGTATCTGGTTCTTGGATGCAACTAGGTCGTTAAGGACTCTCGCAAGTGTATCATGGTCGTGAAAGTCGACTGCGAGGCCAATTTTATTTTCTACCACGACACTCTTCACGAACTCTAATTCACTGTTGCAGATGATGGGCACGCCAGCCGCCATGTATTGCGAGAGCTTATTGGGACTACAATACCGATTGTTGAGCGAACTCGCGGCATAGGGGATGATGCCGATGTCGGCTTGCCGCGCCGCTCTCACGAGTTCGCTCGTCTCGACGGCGGGCGGGAAGAAGATGCGATCGCCGAGCAGCTCTCGGCTACGCGCCAGCTCGATCATCTCCGTCTTGAAGGGACCGTCTGGTCCCTGCAACAAGAGACGCGCTCTCTTATCGACATGGTGCCATGCGGTAATCAGATCCTCGAGGCCGCGCCCTGCAACAAATCCTCCAAGAAAGATAAAATCGACCTTATCCCGTGCCAGCAAGCGATCGATCGCCCGATCGATGTCGACGGGATGGACCGAATCGTCGATCGCGCAGTTTGGCACCGTCAGAAAATTGCAGCCATATTCTTTCGACATCAGAGCTGCTAGTTGCGGCGATACCGTAACCCGCAAGTCAGCGCGCGGCGCCAGATTTCGCTCGAACACCGACCAGAACTCGATTTCCCAATGCCGGTACTCCATAAATGCGTACGGCCAAAACTCGTGCGCATCATAAAGCACCGTCGCACCGTTCTCCTCGGCCAGGGCAAGAGCCGCGGGCAGTGTATTGAGGTCGGTGGCGACTATTGCATCGAATTCGCCGATCAACCGTCCGGCTTGAAGAAGTGCGCTGTTGGTGTGGAGAAAGTGGCGGGTGGCCCAGCGAAACCGGAAAAGATCCTCCTCGGTCGCATCCAGGGCACCGACAGCGCGCCCGAGCGCTTTCGCAGGCAACTCCGCAAGGACATATAGGAGCATGAGATGTTGAAGAGCGATTGAATTTCCACTCGCCAATCCCGCAATGTCGGGGATTAGGTCGCAGTCATGATGCTGGCGCCCGACCCGCAGTCGTGTCCTGCGCTCGGACAACCGCTCACAGCTCGGACTGGCGCCATCGTCACCGTCGCAGGTCCCCAGTTCGCACACCTCGAAATCGTTCGACAGACCCTCGGCCATCCAATCAACGCGCGGGTCCATTGTCGGCTCATGACCCGCCAACAGCAATGCGCGCCGACCTCCTGGTGCCGGCACGGCGACATGACCGGCCGCGGCGCGCCGGCCCTTGCGGGCGAACACCCGGTCGACCGCGGCGTCGACTTGTTCGACGAAGGTCTCATAATGATATTTCCGGTTGAGGATAATTTCTTCGAAAGTGCGGTCCGCCATTTCGGACAATTGCTTTTGGTCGGCAACGAAATCGACGACCTCTTCAAAGTTCGTCAGATCCCGCTTTAGCGGAAAGTAGTGACGGTGAGAAAAAAATATTCCGGAATAATACCCCTCGTAAAGTATTTGTGCGGATCGCGTAGCAGCGGCTTCGAGGTGGCGTGGCGAGATCTGCGCATAATTGACGTTACCCTCAAATTTATGAAGATAGATCCGGTGCGCCTCGTTATAAAACTCCTCCCCTAGTTGGTCTGTGCCCGAATGGCTGTTCTCGAACTCGCGACACCAACCCTCAACCTGGCCGTCGAAGTCAAAAAGGTTCGTGCCTGATTCGACGCCGAGAACGGCCTTGGAACTGCCGAGAAAGTCAAACCATGCCGTGCCGCCGATGCGATCCTCCCGATTGCTCGAAATGTTAACGTTGAGCGGATATCCGCGCGCCGCGTGGGCGACGTCGTAGCCGATTTTTCGCTTCTCGAAACCCAAGCGTCCGAAAGACAGCGGCTGGATCGAGCCGCGATAGGTGATATGGAACGGACGATCGACAATCCCGCCAAAAGCGAGCGACAGCATGAATGGCGATACGTATCCGGTGAACGCTTGGACAAATTCGACATTTCCCACGACATCCGGCGGATAAACTTTGCCTCGCTCTTCAGGCGAGACACATGTAATGACGAGATCGAATTTCTTCTCACCGATAAATGTGGAAAAGCGGCTTGTGTGCCAGTGCTCGTCCTGCTTCATCAGGATCTTGACGCCGTCATATTGCTCGAACGGTCGGCCCAGCCCTCGATCCAGGGAATAGAGGTTGTCAGGATGGTAAGAAGTTGTGCAATGAACAATTAAGCCAGCGTAATCATCGAGATCTACTGTACTTGGTATTGTGAGAAAATCCGCACGAGTGGGCCAAAGGTTAAGAACCTCAATTCCATATCGACTGAATTTCTGCCACAGTGCAATGTTCTCATAGATCGTCGCAATCCCCGTCGGATCGAAGAAGCACACCAACAATAATCGATCATCCGCCCTCCGATAGGGGCGACGACCGAGCTTTGGTCTCAGATCCAAGGAATTAATCACTCCGTCCAACATCAAAAGCCGCGAAGCAGGATAGCCCGTGCCGCGATGTCGCGGCGGTCGGCTGATATCGAGTGTTCACTGCGTTTGCACACCGCGGAAGTGGCGGCGAAAGCTTGTCCGCATCCGTCGGAGTGGCGATAATAGCCGAGACGGGAAAACCTGAGAGAGCCGTACCTGGATCCGAAACAGCGCGAATTTCACTATGGACCTTGACTGGGAGTGGTCCATCTCGCCGACAAGTGGACTGGTCTCCCTGATAAATTCAGATTGCACATAACTAAGCTCGCGGGCGAGACGCCCTGTCTCATTGATAAATTCCGATCTTTCAGAGCAGAGTTCGCGGTTAAGTCGACAGGTTCGTCGGCAAATCTGGATCGCAGACAGTTGAGGTCATGCTTCAGCGCGTCGTTCTCGGCAGAAAGTTGCCGGTACTGATAAAAGATTACATCCCGAGGAACTGGCGTCGGCTCCTCCATTACAGTCGGCGACGAGGCGAGAAGCGTCTGACACACTGGTAATGGTACCGCTTGAGGTACGCAGAGCGACTGTGTTGCGGCCAACTCCTCACGCTTGCGCCCGATCGCGTCATCGATGGTCGCGACAAAACGATGATAATCGTAATCGGAGGCAACGAGATGGTCGTAGGCGCGATCCGCCAATGCGTTCAGCCCGTCGATATTGTCGATTTGATCGAGAACGTGATCGACGTTCGAGAAATCTTTTCTCAGTTCGATATAATGCTTGCCGGATTCCATTATTCCGGAGTAGCGCCCACTGATCAGCACCATCGGCGTTCCCGTTGCCAGCGCCTCGAACGCCCTCGGGGATATTTGGCCCATTTCGATGTCATTTTCACGAGGGTCGGCATAATGCCGAAACTCCTCATAGGTTGGTGCGCTACCCTTTTTTAGTTCGAGTTCGTTGTACTTAGGCCGCAGGCTGCCGTCGAAGTCGAAGATATTCGAACCGCTCTCGGTTCCGAGAGCGGTTCGGCAGCGCCCCAGGAAATCGTACCAAGCCTTGCCATAAAAGCGGCTTATCTCGTCGGTTTTAATGTCACAATCGATACTTCGCGCCGCACTTATCTCACGCATGCGTCGGCCAATCTCGTATTTGTCGAAGCCTAAGCGCCCGTAATGACCGCGAATTTGACGTCCCCGATTAGCCGATCGCGATCGGCCTTTGGGCTAATGGTATCCGAGTCCGCCAGCTGACCTTCAGCACCGACGGCACGTAACCGGTCAACACGGTGATGAATTCCGTTTCGGGAAACATTCGGCTCGGATAGACAAACTCGTGCGACTGCGACGGCACGCAGGTGAAGACTAGGTGGAAACCGATCTCCCGAATGGCCTCACGCAGAGCGTTGGTCCGATCGTACTCGTCCTGAACGGCGATTAGGCGAACGCCGCGAAAGCTTTTTGAGAGCGTCGATATATGATCGACTTACGTGACCGAAAATACACAGTCTTGCACAATAGCTGTTAAGAACGGCATCGAATTGGTTTAGATCAAAATCGACTTCTACGCCCTGCGTTACATGCACGTAGCTGACATCGTATGAGGAGTAACGCTTTATACTCGAAAGATACTGCATGGTCGTCGCCACATGCGTCGCCGCGTTCGAATAGGCGACGAGCAGCCTGCCGCCTGTCATAACCCAAGCTCGTCACTGCGCCTTTGCGCGGCCGACAGCGTCAGGCGGCGGCCGCGCCGCCGGTTTCCGCCATCGGCGCCGCGATTTCAGCCGCGGCGCGATCACCGGGAGCATCAGTAAGACCGCGGATGACGACAGCCACCGGTAACTCTACTAATCCCAGTGCGATCGAGCCGCTGTAATCTTCATTCACCTTAAAGTAGATACATCGATCCCAGTGACACAAGAAAGGAATTCGATGTGAGTGGGGCCAATGATAGTCGAACATCGGAAGCAGTTCGAAGCTTCCGACGTATTCTCCCTGGCGTATATTGGGCCGGTCGAGACGAAAGAGAACTTCGGTCTTTCCAAGTGCAAGGCCAGCCTCGAACTTGTGAACGCCGAGAAACACACGATTGCCTTGGGCGTCGAAGATAATCCCAGCAAGCCAGCAAATCGGAAGCCGAACTCGAATTTCGATCGTAATCTTGAACGTGATCGCGTCCCCCAGCCCAAAGATATGCCGGTCTGCCGCGCCGGTGGCCTCGCAAGTGGAAATGCGCAGAAAGCGGGCTTCCTCAGTTTCCCACTTGTCCCGTGGGGCATCGAGTGGACCGCCATCTGATGGCGCGACATCATTACCCATCGTCGAGCACACATCTGCGACGCCAGTGTCGCCGACGAAAACATCCGGGGCGGTAGGGGCGATCGCCACCTCATCAATTCGCCAAACCCGCGTCCTGTCGTTCTGGGTCAGAAGACCGAGGCGTCGAAAACCACCCGGTTCGTGGAGTTCGATTGCGATTTCTTCCCCCGGCGCGGCATCGTGCTCGATTTCGAACAACCTCGCTGAGCCAGCTAAGTCCGCAGGAACGCGAAAAAATATTGGGGCATGTGCATAAATGCCACCAGTGTCTTCCAGACAACGCACGCGGCGCCCAGCGGTGAGGGTAGGCCGGCTCCAGATCATTAAACTGGGGTCAGTTTGGATATAACCCGGCTGCGTTACGTCATTGTCCATTGGTTCGCCCAGCCACACCTCAAACCGTTTGCCACCGTCAAAAACAAGCGCCAAGCGATGCACTGCATGGCTGAGCGTGGGCAGACCCCCGTCCGCTACAACCAAACGAAACAACATTTCTTGCTCGTCGCTGCAACCTTCATCGGAGCCGTCGCGGCGCCGCATGCGTGAGACTGCCTGGCTGGTTTGGGCCCGCAGCCGCGCCTCCTCGCGTTCGATGACCGAGGCATAATAGGCTTTACTGATGTCGAGCGTCGGTCCTTCCGCCTTGATCCGGCCGCGGTCGAGCCAGATCGCCCGCTCGCACAACCTCTGCACACTTGAGATGTCGTGACTGACGAACAGGACCGTGGCGCCGGTTTCCTTAGTCAGGCGTCGCATCCGCTCGGTACACTTGCCCGCGAAATAAGCGTCGCCCGCCCCTAGTATCTCGTCGATGATGAGCACCTCGGGAACAATCGCAGTGGAGGTCGAAAATGCCAGCCGCGCATACATCCCGGTCGAATAAGTCTTGACTGGCTGGTCGATGAATTCGGCGAGTTCGGAAAAATCGACGATCTCCTCGAAGCGCTCGGCCGCATCGCGCCCGGTGATCCCTTGATAGGCGAGTGCGGAGTAGATGTTTTGCCGGCCGGTAAACTCAGGGTGGAAGCCGGTACCGAGATCCATCAGCGCCTGGATCGCGCCTCGGACCCGGACCGAGCCGGAGCTCGGCTGCAACCGTCCGCAGATGATGCTCAGAAGCGTTGATTTGCCGGCCCCGTTTTGACCGATAATGGCGAGGCTTTCGCCCCGCCGAATCTCAAGTGAAATCCCGCGCAACGCCCAGAACTCGTCGCAAGCATTTTTCGGCAGTGGTAAACCAAGGGCCTCGAACACCCGGTAACGCGGATGCCGGTAACGCTTGAACACCCGCGAAACGTCGTGCACCGCTATCGCGGTATTCTCCTCAGACATATTCGGCGAACACCGGTTTCAGGCGTCGAAACAATTCGAAGCCGAGCCAAAATGTGCTGAAGGCAATGACCGTAAAGAACAGCCAGAACCGTGGTGAAAATACTCCGAAGATCAGCACCTGCCGATAAAGTTCGATTATATAAAATAATGGGTTGAGATAACCGATCGCCAGCAGCTGATGAGGAATCATCTCGCGCGTGTATCCGATTGGAGAGACGATCATCAAGAACAGCACGAATATGCCGATGGCCTGCGCTGTATCGCGCAAGAAGACGTTCATCGCAGATAAGATCCAACCGACCCCAATCGAAAATATTATCTGCAGCAACAGCAATGGGATGATCAGGACCTGGGTGAAATGAAACTCCCCGCGGCTCCACAGCGCAAAAAGCAAGCCGACGAGACCGATCGTCATTGATAAAGAGCTAGACATCACAGATTTAACTGGTACTAGCTCGATTGGAAACATCGTGTTCTTGATAAGATGTTTGTTGCTGACTACCGAGCTTACAGAGCTGCCCAACACTTCGGCGAATCCGATAAATGGTATCAGCCCCGCGAATATAATGAGGATGTATTCGATCGGGGAGTAACTTTGTAGCTGTACTCGTAAAATCAGTGCGTAAATGCTAGCATAAAGTCCGAGAAAAAGAAACGGATAGAGAATCGCCCAGCTCAAACCGAAGGCGGTCCCGACGTAGCGGGAGCGTATTTCCACGAGGGTTGTGGCATACAGGATCCGCCGCGATCGAAACAACAGTCGCAGGGCACTGATCAAGGCTATAACTCGGGGGTCGACCTTGCGCGACCTGCGCCTCAGATAAGCGCCTCGCGCAGCGCGGAAGCGATGAGGTTCTGGATCGACGCGTCAAGATACGGGTGCATCGGTAGACTGAGCACCTCAGCCGCCAGGCGCTCCGATATCGGCAGGCCATTGCCTGCAGAGGGATAATGGCGATAGGCGGTCTGTTGGTGCAGCGGTTTCGCATAATAGACCGCCGTCGGTATGCCCTGCGCCTTTAGCTTGGCCGCTACCCCGTCTCGGTTCGCGCCGTCCGGTACACGCACCGTATATTGCGCCCACACGCTGGTGAGACCCGGCGGTGCAGTCGGTACTCGCACGACTTTTCCGAGCAATTCGCGGTAGATTACAGCCGCCCGGTCACGCGCCGCGATCTCGTCTGCGAAGATCCCCAGCTTCTCGCGGAGCACCGCCGCCTGGATTGTGTCGAGGCGGGCATTCATCCCGATGCGCACATTGTCGTATTTGTCAGTGCCCTGGCCGTGCACCCGCAGGCTCTTCAACACGGCAGCGGTATCGTCATCGTCGGTGAAGATTGCACCGCCATCACCGTAACAGCCAAGCGGCTTTGCTGGAAAGAAGCTTGTCGTCGCGATGTCGCCAATGGTTCCGACGTTGCGGCCCTTATAGACCGCACCCAAACTCTGCGCCGCGTCGCAAACGACCCACAGCCGGTGCGCCGTCGCGATAGCCATGATCTCGTCGTAGTAGGCCGGCAATCCGAAAAGGTCGACCGGGATGACACCGACCGGTTCGAGCCCGGCTCGCTTGGCCGTGGCGATGCCGGCTTCGAGGCTACCCGGGTCCATGTTGAACGTCTCTTCCTGCACATCGACGAAGACCGGGACCGCATCGAACCAGGCCACCACCTCGGCGGTGGCGGCGAAAGTGAAGGAGGGCACCAGTACCGCCTGGCCGGGTTTGAGCCCTTTGGCAATCAGCGCGAGCCCCAGCGCGTCGGTGCCATTGGCGCAGCTCACCACGTGCTTGGTGCCGCAGAAAGCGCCGAGCTCTTTCTCAAAATCGGCAACCTCGGGGCCCATGATGTATTTGCCGTGGTCGACGACGCGTAGGATGGCCTCGTCCATCCGCCTACCGATACGCCGGCGTTGAGCGGCAAGATCGATAAACTCGATTGACAGTGCATCCGGTGCTGGAATGGCTGCAGTATCGGGCATCAAACAATCTCCTCGATCCCATCGGGACCGATCTCGCGATAGCGGCGGCCGGAGCGTGGACAGACCAGATCGGGCCCGAGCCGCTCGCCTTCATGGCTCATCCAACCGATCCGCCGCGCCGGCACGCCGGCCACCAGGGCAAAGGCAGGTACGTCCTTAGTCACCACCGCGCCCGCCGCGATAAAAGCGTACTCTCCGACCGTGTGACCGCAGATGATGGAGGCGTTTGCGCCGATGCTCGCGCCGCGCTTGACCAAAGTGGCGCGGAACTCGTCTTTACGCTCGATCTCCGCGCGCGGGTTGTTGACATTCGTAAAAACACAAGAGGGGCCGCAGAAAACTCCATCCTCGAGGGTGACGCCCTTGTAGATCGAGACGTTGTTCTGGATCTTGCAGCCATCGCCAATGATCACGTTGGGACCCACCATCACGTTCTGTCCGAGCGAGCAATTACGCCCGATCCGAGTGTGCGGGAGGATATGGACGAAGTGCCAGACGCGGGTCCCCGCTCCGATTTCGCAGGGCTCGTCGATAAAGGCCAATTCATGGATTTGCACATCGGAAGCTCGGCACGCCCTGTGCGCCGGCCGCATTGTCGAACGCCCCCGTAGTGCCTCACTCGCGCGCGACAGAACGCCCAGTACGCGCACTCCCTCGCGGCCGTCGGTGCGCGGTCTGCTGCCGGTTATCACACAATCCAAAAAATGCCGGCATTCGAGGTTCAACGGTTCACCTTCTTCGAGCGGAACCGGATCGGCCTCGGCCCGCTGCGGCACCGGCAGCGCTTCGCGCCACTCGATCTGGTGCGGATAGAGTAACAGCTTCCGGCTCCAAGGCTGCCCGTCATCGAAGACCGCCATCGCCCGGTCGCCGATCACAACGAGCTTCTGTTCTTTGAACGGATGCAGCCACGACACAAAGACATGGGCGTGCTCTCCTCCGGGGAACGCCATGTGGGTCGTGGTGACGTCTGCAATGGTCTTATGCAAATAATAGCCGCCATGTGCGGTCACCTCGGCAGGCTCCTGTCCGATAAGCGACAGGATCATGGATAGGTCGTGCGGCGCGAAGGACCACAGGATGTCCTCCTCGCGTCTTACCTTTCCGAGGTTCAGCCGATTCGAATAGATGTATTCCAGGCGACCGAGCGCGCCCCGACGCACCAGCGCGCGCAATTTGGTAAAGCCGGGATGGTATTGCATCAAATGGCCGACCATTAGGCGCCGATCCTGGCGCTCTGCGAGAGCACAGAGCTGTTCGGCCTCGGCAAGGGTCAATGCCAGCGGCTTCTCGACAAAAACATGCTTGCCCGCCTCGATAGCGCGACGCGCGAGCTCGGCATGCACAGGCGCAGGTGCTGCGATCGCCACGGCGGCGATCGTGGGATCGTGCAGCACTGCCGCGAATTCGACCACCGGGGTATGGTAACGATCGGCGAGCTCGTTTGCCTCGGCGCGGTTTGGATCGCAGATCGCAGCGAGCGCGCCAAGCTCGGCGAAATTCCGGACCAGGTTCTTGCCCCAATAGCCGCAGCCAATTGCGGCCACCCGCACGGGGCGACGCGATTCGCGCCTCGGGATCAACGCCATGCGATTGTCCAAGAGAAATGTCCCCATGCTACCGCAGTCCGGGTGACGGCAGTGTCACCGGAGCAGACTGATCTACTAAGGCCGGTGCCGTGGTCGCCCCACGGCCCGGAGCTCAAGCTGCTTCCACCGCCTCCGCGTGGAGCTGAGCACGCACGACCCGTCCGAGCAATTCGAGCAGCACAACGACGCGATCCTGATCGCGCAACTCGACCAGCCTGCCGACCATGTCCTCAAGCGCCCCTGCGGTCACCCGAACGAGGTCACCGAGCCGCAACGATTTGCTCGGATCGAGTTGGTCGAAACCGCCAGCCTTCTCCCGTTCCCGTATCGCGGTCACGATCTCAGATGGCACTGGGGCGGGCTCATCCCCGGCGCGGATAATATCGGCGACTCCAACCGTCGAAAGGATGGGGCGCCAGCGCATCGACGCCCGATCGATGCCGGCGAAGAGGTAGCGCGGAAACAGTGGACGCAGCACCATCTGGTGACGTCGCGCGTGACTGATCCGCTTACGATAGCACGGAAGATAGGCTGAATAACCCTGCCGCAGCAGGTGCTGAACCGCCTTGGTCTCGTCACGCGGCCGCGTGTGGACGGCGTACCAGCGCATCACCGCGCTGTTTCCTCGACGTGGTCCGTCGATTTCGGCGAAATGCGCAACAGGGTTGGCGCGACGACGCAGCCGCTTGGCAAGCCGCTCAGCTCAGCCGCTGATAACAAGCGCTCAAAATTGGCTTGTGGTGCTTGCGTATCGGTCACGATGATCCCATCGAGCCTGCGGGGACCGGAAAGCGTTAGCGCCGTGTCAACGTCGGCGACCACCGGGAGGCCGCCGCAACGCCGTCCTGCCCGCTCCCGATCGACGACGCAGAGTACTTCGATAGCGGTCTCGCCGGCGCTGAGAATTGCGATCTCTGCGAGGTCGCCTGCACCGTAAAGAGCGACCCTGCGCCAGCCGCGGGCCTCGCATTGCCGAAACAAGGCCGCACAGTCGGTGCGCGCACGGCGAAAGAAATCAAACGACACAGCGAGGTATTCGGTGGTCAGCCGGCTCTTCTCAGCGAGGCCCTGGGGCGTCAGATAATAAGAATAGCGGTTGATGGGTACCTGGCTCATCTTGATCAGGCCTTTGCGGACGCAGCGGCGCAAATACGCGTTTGCGAGTCCAACCGCAATGCCTAGGTCGTGCGCCAGCTTGCGCTGGGTGATCGCGCTGTTGCGCTCGATCGATGTGAGCACGCTCAGCACAATGCTCGGGTTGCCGCCCTCTTCGACTTGACTTTGCTCCCCCACCCCGACCGTCCTCATCGCATGATGGCGTAGTCTAGCGCGTTCACGGGGTGAACGTCAAGCTCCTCGGTCTGTCCCTAATCCCGGCTAGCGGGTCGGGATTCGGGCAATTCTGCAAGGAAGTGATGGAGTCTGCTTTTGTTCTGACGTGATGGTAGGTTTCACCCGCTGGTTGCGGGGGAACGGGGATAGGGATCGACTGGATTTTGAGATCGATGTTGAGCTGGAAACGGGGCTGATCACGGGGCATGCGGGAGTGCCCGGGTTGATCGAAGCGTTTCGCCAGACCGGGACAGCGGCGGTGATCGATCGAGAGATCACACTGAAACGTCGCAAACGTGGCCTGAGCGCATCAGAGATGGTCGAGAGCCTATCAGCGATGTGGGCGGCGGGCGGCGAGCGGGCTGAGGATCTCGATCAGTTCCGCCAAGACAAAGCGCTGGCGTTGTTGCTGGGGCACGACCTGCCGGCGGCGCAGACGGCGCGCGGTTTCCTGACGCAACTTCATGCCGAGGATCTGCCGCTGCTGCAGGAGGGCAAATCATTGTGCGTAGATTTGTGGGTCAATTGGACGGACAATAGCGAGAACCAACGATAAACGATCTCTCTAAGGTCGTGGATGAGGCCGAGGAAAGATCATGGCTCGTGCGTCAAGCAAGCTCTCCGCGGTCGGGGTCAAGGGCATCGACCAGAAAGGGATGTACCACGATGGCGGCGGGCTTTATCTCCAGGTGAGCGCCGGCGAGGCCAAATCGTGAATTTTTAGGTTCACGCCCGACGGCCGTTCCCGCGAGATGGGCTTGGGACCCGTCCGTGCCATTCCCCTCGAGTGCCCCAGGGTGCGTGTCGACGGGATCGACCTGATCGAGGTGCAGAGGGCGGAGCGCGAGCAGAAGAGCCTCGATGCGGCCAAATCGATGACCTTCGGCGCATGCGCCGCGGTCTATATCGATGCGCATAAGGCCGGCTGGCGGAATGCAAAGCATATCGATCAATGGTCCAACACACTTTCCACCTATGCGAGCCCGGTCTTCGGTTCCTTGCCTATGCAGGCCGTCGATGTCGGGCTCGCGATGAAGGCCCTCGAGCCGATTTGGCAGACGAAGTCGGAGACAGCGAGCCGGCTGCGGGGACGGATCGAGGCGGCCCTCGCGACAAGCTCCTCCCAGCGCGCAACAAGGTTCGCAAAGTAGAGCACATCCTCGCCTGCCTCACGACGAGCTTGCCGATTTCATCGCAGTGCTGCGCAGCCAAGAAGGGATCGCGGCGCGGGCGTTGGAATTTCTGATCCTGACCGCAACTTGCACCGGCCAGGTGATCGGCGCTCGGTGGGACGAGGTCGATCTCGGTCAGAAGATTTGGGTCGCACCGGCGGCACGGATGAAAGCGGGCCGGGAGCACCGGGTCCGGCTCTCTCTGGGTCGGCCGGGGCCACCCTCGAAGAGATGAAGAAGATCCGCGAGAGCGACTTCATCTTTCCCGGCGGCAAAAGGGGCAAGCCGCTTTCGAAAATGGCGATGCTGGCCGTTGTCAAGCGCATCGCTAGAAGCGACGTCACGAACTACGGGTTCCGATCGAGCTTTCGCGATTGGGCGGCGGAGCGAACGAACTTCCCGCGCGAGATCGCCTATGTGGCGCTGACGCACACGGTCGGCGACAAGGTCGAAGCCGCCTATCGCTGAGGAGACCTGTTTCAGAAACGGCAGCAGATGATGGATGCCTAGGCGAAATACTGCGGGACCACTGGGCCGCAGGCGGAGGTTGTTCGGATCAGCAGCCGTGCCTGAGCTTGATATTCGACCCGGAGGGGCGGGCGAGACGAGCCGGTAACGTTGGAGGGTTATCTCCGCCCTGATCCGCGCTCTAGCATTCCCATCGCTGTCTTGCGACGCTGCGGCCGACGTCACGCTGCCGGGAGGGTTCCTATCGGGATTGTCGCGTCAGCGGTGTGCGTAGCGCGGCGTGATTGCCGCGCCAAGGACATGAATTCATCCGGCCAGCGGCGCCCCAACCGGTAAGCCACGCACCTCCCGCCCCGGGAACGCCCCCGGAACTCGGCCTGCAACCTAATCGCGGTGAGCACAGCGTCCGTTCCGCCGAGCGGCCAGCACCCTATCCCGCGCAACGTTAGATAAGCCTGTTACCAAGTGTCTTGGGCGGAAGTGGCGTAATTTGAAAGATTCACCACGCCAGACGCCGGGATACTCGCGGGTGTTGAGGCAGATTGGGATAGGTTGGGGCGCGGCAGCGAACTACCATTCATGGAAGCGGCGCAGCACGGCTGGTGTCGAGTAGGCGTGGTATTGCGCGCATTGCAGGAACCCGTCCACACCCCTTGGCCGCGCGCATGTTAGCGCCGCTGTAATTCTGACCCAGGTCGCCGACTGAAAGCTGACCCACTGGCTAGGCTGGTTCCCTCGATGTGGAGGGGGCCGGATGGTGGGAGTGGAGGCGGCATTGGAGATCCGGGTATTGCATCGGCACGGCAAGAGCATCCGCGAGATCGCGCGGGAAACGGGGGTCGCACGCAACACGGTGCGGCGCTATCTGCGCGACGAGGAAGCGGCACGCTACAAGCCGCGTCCGCCTCGGTCGGCCAAGCTCGACCCGTTCAAGGCCTATGTCGCGGAGCGGTTGGGCTCGGCGGCGCCGGAGTGGATACCAGCGAGTGTGCTGCTAATGGAGCTGCGCGAGCACGGCTATTCCGGCGGTTACACGATGCTGAAGCTGTTCGTCGCGTCGCTGCGGCCGCAACAGGCGGTCGAGCCAGTGATCCGATTCGAGACGGGCCCAGGCGAGCAGATGCAGGTGGACTGGGCGGTCATTCGGCGCGGCAGCAACCGGCTCTCGGTATTCGTCGCGACGCTGGGCTGGAGCCGGGCCGCCTATGTCGAGTTCGTCACCGACGAGCGGGTCGAGACGTTGATCGACGCGCACGAGAATGCTTTTTTGGCGTTCGGCGGCACGCCGCGCGAGGTGCTTTATGACAACATGCGCACCGTCGTGCTGGAGCGGCACGGCTACGGTCGCGGTCGCCACCGTTTCCATCCTGGGTTTCTCGACTTCGCCCGTCATTGCGGTTTCCGGCCGCGGCTGTGCGCGCCGTATCGGGCACAGACCAAAGGCAAGGTCGAGCGGTTCATCCGCTATCTGCGGCACAGCTTCTACGTGCCGCTGGCCAGCCGGCTGGCGCAGGAGGGCCTGATCGTCGACCGCGAGACCGCGAACCTGACGGTCGGCCGATGGCTGCGCGAGGTGGCGAACGTCCGCGTGCACGGCACCACCGGCGAGATCCCGGCCGAACGTCTGGCGATCGAGAGAGTGCAGTTGCAGCCGGTGCCAACGCCTTATGGCGGGCGCAGCGTGCGCTCGCTCCAGAAGCCGGTGCCAGCACCGATCATCGGCCTGCAGCACCCGCTGTCGTTTTACGACGCGTTTGCCGGCGGCGTCCGATGAGCGATTTGCAGCATCAGCGCATCCTCGAGCTGTGCCAGGAGCTGCGGTTGAGCGCGATGCCCAACCTGTATTCCGGCATCGCCCAGAGCGCGGCGGCGAAAGCGGCCTCCTTCGCCGACTTCCTTGAAGAGACGCTGCGGGCCGAGCGTGATGCACGCAGCGCCCGAGCCCGCGAGATGTTTGCGCGGGTCGCCGGCTTTCCGACGATCAAGACGCTCGACGGCTTCGACTTCGGCTTTGCCAGCGGCGTACCGCGCCCCCAGATTCACGAGCTCGCCGGCCTGGCCTTTATCGAGCGCGCCGAGAACGTCGTCTTCCTCGGTCCGTCCGGTGTCGGCAAGACGCACCTGGCGATCGCGCTCGGCTACCTGGCCACCCAGCGCGGCCACAAGGTGCGCTTCACCACAGCCGCCGATCTGGTCATGACGCTCGAGACGGCGCAGCGCCAGGGTCGTTGGAAAGAGGCGCTGCACCGCACCGTCAGCGTCTACAAGCTCTTGATCATCGATGAGATCGGATACCTGCCGCTGGGGCGCGAACAGGCCAACCTGTTCTTCCAAGTAGTCGCCAAGCGTTACGAGAAGGGAGCGACGATCCTGACCTCAAACCTGACCTTCGGTTCGTGGGATCAGGCCTTCGCCGGCGACCCGGTGCTGACCGCGGCGATGCTCGACCGGCTGCTGCATCATTCGACCGTGGTCAGCATCCAGGGCGAGAGCTATCGGCTCAAGGACAAGCGTCGCGCCGGCTTGCTGAAAACGCCGGCACCGGCATCAACATGGCTTGCCCCGGTGGGTCCACAGTGACCTCCCGCGCTGCGCTACGTCGGACTCATGGCGGTCACTTCGCTACGCGCGGGTCCCTCCTGTGGACTACCGGGACAAGCCCTCGAGCAACGAGACTGGGTCAAGGTTCAATCGGCGATATCGAGCAAAGTGGGTCAGGATTCAACCGGCGTTGACACGCATACATGCCCGGGAACTTGCCGAGCTGGGCCGGACTGATCTTGCTGAGCTCAGAGAGCTTGGCCCCGGCCGGGAGGATCGGCAGGATGCAATTCTGCAGGGCGGTGCCGATGTACTTCAGGAGATCTGAGAAGGTGACTTCCATATCCATCACGCATCCTCCGAGTGCGGCACCGGGGCAGCCCCTGAGATCGCCGATTGACCTCGGAATCGGTCCAAGCTGTTGAGGGATTTTCCTCAGTCATGCGCCGCCCAAGCCAACTCGGCGGCGTTGATCGCGGCGAGCGTTGCTGACATCGAGTAACGTGAGACAAGATGCCGGATCGCGTAGGGTTGTGCCTCAAGCGGGTTCCCGCTATCCTGGTCTTCGTCGATAGCCCTATCGATATTTCCTTCGGGCGTCGTTTGGGTAGCAGCCTGACGGAGCACTCTGGGGTGTTCCATCGCGCTGCTGAGAATCGCCCGGGCCGGCTATGCCCGAACTCGTACATGGCCGTCTCCATTTGAGTTGCCTATCTCCCGGGCGGCATGCAGGGATCGAAGCCCCGTCGACCTTTGCAAACCGCGCCGTCCTCCGCCAGGATGTCCGTATCGGCCATATCGATGGACCTCGTTCGGTGCGCCTGCGCATCACTACTGCTCCCCCTCAAAACGTCGATATGGAAACAGCTTCGGCGTTCATTTCCTGTCTCCACGTTGATCCAGGCCGGGCTCGGGTCATCGGTCTGTGTTCGACATCGACACCCAGAGTGTGGTGATCGCGGCATGGTTCAGGAGCAAGGTGGATGCCGTTCTGGGTGTGTCGCCCGTGGTGCGCCGGCGAGACGCCAACGACACGCGCATGGTGCAGTTCTTCAAGCACAAGGACCACAGCCCTTGGATCCAAGGGCTCCTTCAACCTCCTCGTCCAGCCCGAGCATCTTGCGGACCGGTTCAAGGACGCGATTCTGCCGGCCGGTGTTGGCCAGCCCCGTGATGATCATGATCATGGAAAACGCCGCCCTCAACGCCATTAGGGCGTATCTCGATCCCGGCGAGAGCGCAGTCGGCACGACCGTCAACGTGCGCCATCCCGCGGCGACGCCGGTTGGACGCCTGGTTTCCGGGGAGGCGAGGTGACGAAGGTCGGCGGGCGGCAAATCGAGTTCACCGTCCGGGCAACCGAGGCCGCCAAGGAGATCGGGGCCGGCTCGCATTACCGGGTCGTCATCGACATGGATAGGTTCATGCGACGGCTCGAAGGAGCAACGGTTAGCCCGGTTTCGACCACAATCGGCGCGGCGGATAAAGTTCGGCCCTGAATTGACGTTGACGGTCCTGGCTCCGCCTGGAGTCAGCCTCTCGATGTCGTCACGCCGCTCATCCTCCCGTGACGCACGGACGAACTGCCGTGAAATCAATACCTCGGAGCGGTGATCGGCTCCGTCCATGGTTCGCGCTCGATCGCGAAACCTTTTACGACGAGACCCCGGTAGCGATCGCGCCGATGGGCTTTTGCTATCCCGGCCGCGACGGCAAAGGTGGAGATCTGCCGCCGCGCCGCTAATGTACACCGCGGTGGCATGCGCGATTGTTCGCCTTCTTCCCGGAGGTCGAGCTCACCCTGCTGGTCGGCAGCTATAGATCAACTACTCGTCCCAGGCGCCCGAGCAGGATCGATGACCGGAGCGATCTAGCGCTGGCGCGACTTCCCGCAGGAGCTCTCCGTTTTTCTCGCACACTTGGGCTGGCGCACCACGCGCCGGCTGCGCGACGACCCGTGGTTCGAGCGCGAGGCCTTGCTGGAGCCGCGAGCCTGCGCAGCGGTGGCGATCAATCCGCCTTCTCGATCCGCGCCATGTCCTCGTCGCTGAACCCGAAATGGTGGCCGATTTCGTGGATCAGTACGTGGCGCACTAGGCAGGCAAGGTCCTCGCCAGTCTCGCACCAATAATCGAGGATCGGCCGCCGGTACAAAAACACCATGTCGAGATCCGGCCCCGAATCGCTGACGCTTTTATGCGGCAACGCTACGCCACGATAAAGACCGAGAATATCGAACGGGCTGTCGAGACCCATGGCCTCCTCGGTCTCTTCGTCGGGAAATTCCTCGACCCGGATCACGACCGGGTTCAAATGAACCTTCAGCCGTCGCGGAATGACGGCGAGAGCGCACCGTGCCAGTTCCTCGATATCAGCGGGCGATGGCGGCAGGTGTTCCGTCATGGTATCAATGCCTCAACCTGGAGGGTTACATGGTCGAGAAGCTTGTCGGAGCCGCTCGGCACGCGGCATTGCAGGAAATCCACGGCTGGGCAGAGGTCGAAGATCGTGACGCTATCCGCAAAAGCTATCATTTCAGCGACTTCTCCGAGGCCTGGGGGTTCATGTCGCGAATGGCGCTCCTAGCCGAAAAAATGGACCACCACCCCGAGCTCTTCAACGTCTACAACCGCGTAGAGGTAGTTCTCTCGACTCACGACGCGGGCGGGCTGAGCGAACTCGACATTCGTCTCGCGCACGCGATCGACGAGATCGCACCCGAGCGTGATCGGCGGCCGCCTCTGCCGTAATCGCAGCAAGCCTCACCGCGAGGCCATGCGCAATGCCCCGTCGAGGCGGACCACTTCGCCGTTGATCATCGTGTTCCGGCACAAGTGCAGCACGAGTGCGGCATATTCCTCGGGACGGCCCAGCCGGCGCGGAAACGGAACGCTCGCGGCAAGGCTGTCCTGGACGTTCTGCGCTAGACCCTCCAACATCGGCGTCGCAAAGATGCCGGGAGCGATCGCCACGACCCTCACCCCGTAGCGCGCCAGTTCGCGTGCCGCCGGTAAGGTGAGAGCGACGACGCCGCCCTTCGAGGCGCTATAGGCGGCTTGGCCGATCTGTCCCTCATACGCAGCAACCGAGGCAGTGGAAATGATGATGCCGCGTTCGCCGTCCGCCAGTGGGTCGAGCGTGCTCATCTCCACTGCCGCGAGCCGCATGACGTTGAAGCTGCCGACCAGGTTCACTTCGATCACTCGCCGGAACGCATCGAGCGGCAGCGGGCCCTCGCGCCCAACGATGCGCCCGGCGGTCCCGATCCCAGCACAGTTGACGGCAATGCGCGCGGGGCCGTGCTGCTCGCGTGCCGTGACAAAGGCTTCCTCCAACGACTTAGCGTCAGCGACATCGGAGCCGATCGCCAATCCGCCCGTCTCTTGCGCCGCCGCATCTGCAGCCGCCTTGTTGATGTCGAGGATAGTGACCTTGACCCCGGACGCCGCGAGCACCCGAGCTGTCGCTCGGCCCAACCCGGACCCGCCCCCGCTGACGATTGCCGCCTGACCCTCTATCTGCATAGCCTCTCTCCTCTCGGTCACTTATGTCGCCGGGGACGAGCCGGTTCACCCGAGCAGCTGCGGTCCTTCGGGGATCCCGACGCATCGGCGTCCTCGGGGTGCGGGGCGGTCGGGACCGCCGTCAAGGCGGCACGGTTTAAGCGCGACAGCTGCGCCTCGCGATGAGCGACATAGATTGACGAGCCGGCGATGATCGCTGCACCCACCCAGGTCCACGCATCGGTCACTTCGCCAAACCATAGGAAGCCGATCAGTGCCGCGAACGGCAGGCGGGCAAACTCGAACGGGGCGCAGGCGCTGGCGTCGGCCGCGGCGTAGGCCCGGGCAACCGAGATGTGGGCGATCGTCCCGAGGCAACCAAGGCCGACAAGGGCCCCGAAAGTGGACAGATCCGGCATGCGCCAGACAAACAAGGCCGGAACAAGAGACAACGGTGTCAGATAAATCATGAAGAAGGCGACGATCGTGCTCGGCCGTTCGGTGCGCGCCAGAAATTTGACGGTGATGTTGTTCATCGCCCCGGTCGCGGCCGACAGCAACAGGATCAGCAGGTTCGCATCAAGCCGCTCGTTGCCCGGCCGCATGATTACGAGGACCCCGACAAAGCCGAGCACGACTGCGCTCCAACGGCGGAAGCGGACGACTTCGTGGAGGACGAGGACGGCCGCCAGGGTCGCAAAGAGCGGCCCGGTAAAGGCGACGGCAGTCGCCGTCGCCAGCGGCACCACGGTGATCCCGTAGAACCAAGTCACCATCGATACCAGGCCGATCGCCGCCCGTAGCAGGTAGAAGCCCATTCTGCGGGGACGCAACTGGGCCGCGCGGCCCTTGACGACCCACGGGAGCACGAAGAGCAGCCCGAACAGGCAGCGAAAAAACGCCACCTCGAAGGGGTGCATCTGCTGCGCCGCGATGCGGATCAGCACGTTCATCATCACCGCGCAGGCCCCGCTGAGCAGAATCCACAAGCCGGCGCGGGTGATCGGCGAGAGCGGTGTCGCAGTTAGAGCGAGGAGCGGTATCCGGTTGGCCAGCGGCGAGCATCCCCCTGGATCGGCCCGCCGGCGGAGCCAAGTCGTCGGGGTCTCGGTCAGTGAAACGGAACCGTCAGGACAAAGGTCGCAAATTCTGCGCCGGGGTCGTGCTTGCCGATGCCGGCATTCGATATGTGATAGAGGCCGACCCCGACACGGTTCATGTTCTCAAACCGGTAGGCAAATTCCGCACCGCTGCGAAACTCGCAATTCGCATCGAGATTAATCCCGCTGCCGCGACTGAAATACCCGACCGCGGTGCTCGGCGTCACGACAAATCCTTGGCCGATATTGATGTCGAAACCGATGCCGCCATAGCCGTAGAAGGCGCCTTGACCGGTCCCCAAAACGCCAAGGAACGGGGCCACGATCCACACCGCGTCACCAAAGCGGAACTCGCTCAGCGCCAAACCCGTCGGCCTGCTGCCCGATTGGCCGCTGTTGGGAATCACGTCGAACGCGCCGCCGCCGATTGCGATCCGTGGGGGATCGGCCGGCGAGCCAAAGGTGACTTGCGCGGCAGCAGAATGAGCCATCGCAGAAGCTAACGCGATCAGGATGCCGATCCCGGCGCGATTGGGGGATCGTTCCATGCTCCACGTTCCTTTCCTCTTTGGCGCACATCCATCGGCCCCGGTCGCGTATCATCCTAAAGTCGTATAACCTCGTGCAAGTAAAACTGCTCGTGCCAACATCAGGCGATCTTCATGCGCTCGGTCGCCAGCACCAGTTGCTCGCGGATGCCGGGCTCCATCGCCGAGTGGCCGGCATTCGGAACAACTACATACTGCGCCTCCGGCCAAGCGCGGGCGAGCTCGTCGGCGCTGCGAATGGGGCAGACCATGTCGTAGCGCCCTTGCACAATGACCGCAGGGAGCTGGCGAAGATGCCTGGCCCGAGCGATCAGATCGTGCTCGCCGGAAAGCAGATGATGGCTGAAGAAGTGCGCCTCGATTCGCGCCAAGCCTAACGCCAGCCTGTCCTCACCGAAGGCGGCCACCGTTTCCGGGTTTGGCAGCAACGTCGAGCAGGCTCCTTCATAGGTGCTCCAGGCGCGCGCTGCCGGCATGTGGATGTGGGGGTCGGGGTCGAGCAGTCGACGATAGTAGGCGGCGAGGATGTCGCCGCGTTCGCCCTCGGGAAGAAATTCCGAGAAAGTGCGCCAAGCCTCCGGAAAAACCCTTTGCACGCCATAGAGGAACCATTCGATCTCCTCGCTGCGGCAGAGAAAAATTCCACGCAGGATGAGCCCGGTGCAGCGGGAGGGATAGGAGGCGGCATAGTCGAGCGCCAAGGTCGAACCCCACGAGCCGCCAAACACGAGCCAAGTCTCGATTTCGAGCGCGGTGCGCAGCCGCTCGATGTCGGCGACGAGGTGCGCCGGGCTGTTGTCGGTGATCTCGCCGAGCGGGGTCGACCGGCCAGCGCCGCGCTGATCGAAGATCACGATCCGCCAGTAGACGGGATCGAAAAACCGGCGGTGCACCGCTGTGGCCCCGGCGCCGGGACCGCCATGCAGGAATAGCACCGGGGCGCCGCGCGGGTTACCCGACTGCTCCCAGTACATCACATGCCGGGCGTCGAGCCGCAGGCTGCCCGTCCGGTAAGGATCGATCGGCGGAAAGAGGTCGCGGCGGTTCGTCATCATGAGGCAGTCCAAAAGGCCGGGACCGATTATGTCCTGCGGCTCGCCGCGGGTCGACCGCTACCGCGCCGGCACAGAACCGCGGGGGCTGCCTTCTGGAGGCGGCGTACTCGCTGTTTTGCTGTTATTTACAGGAAATTATCAGCGATCAATCACACCCACCATGGCCGTGCGCTGGCTACGGGACATCGTCTCCAAGCCACAGCGGGAAGCATCCGCTTTTGCCGCGCACCCAATCAGCCCGATTGCTGATAGCGTTATTCTGCTTCGCACGGATCGCGTTCCGTCCCCGCTCGGCATATTCCGCCCATTTCATGTTGCGGCGACCTCGGCTCAACAGCCGCCGCTTGACGACCTCCAGCGGGATCGGCGTCATGGCAATGCGATGCCGAGCCTGAGCGTACGTTTCGCTCATCACGCGGCTACCCCTCGCGCCACCTGAAAATACAGGTGGGATTCAGGCTCGACCCAACCCAGAGTTCACTGGTCTGCATCATAATCCAGACCCGGAAGCGCCAAACCATCCGCAATCGCGTGCATCACGTCTCACGTCATCCCATTGAGTAAAAATCGGCAGAAATACCGAGCAGCCCTCCCAGCTGTGGAGCGGAATTCGCAACGTAGCATATCATTATGGTATTGTCAACAAGGTGACCCTGACCTACGGCGAGTTGGCCATCGCAGCAGGAACTTGCGCACAGCCCTTGCGCGCCTCCGGACGTCTGCTATATTCTATCGTTCGATGGATTGATCAAATCACTTGGTTCGGCATCAATGCACGGCGGGCATCAGTCGCGTCCTCCGGTTCGCCTTCCGCCGCGGGCACAGATCGAGGCCGCCGCCGAGATGTTCCGCGCGCTCGGCGATCCCGAACGGCTCCAGCTTCTGGTGCGGCTCGGCGCGGGCGAAGCTTGCGTGTCGGAGCTGGCCGAGGACGAGGGCGAGAAGATCACAACCGTATCCGCCCGCCTGAAGACGTTGTTCACGGCGCGGCTGGTCATACGGCGGCGTGAGGCGAAGCACGTCTTCTACGCCCTCGCCGACGAGCATTTGCCGCCAATGCTGAGCAACGCCATCGACCACGCGGCTGAGGGCCGCACCGCAGTGTCCGCGGGTCCCGGACATAGAAAGGATATTACCCCATGACGACCTGCTCCGAGCCGACCCATCCCGACCATGCCCACCAGCACGGACCGAGTTGTGGCCACCCTGCCGTCCGCCACAGCGGCCACGTTGATTATTTGCATGACGGTCACCTCCACCATCCGCACGAAGGCCATGTCGATGAGCACGTGATCGAGGTCTCCGGCGAGAACCCCGACATGTGCACGTCCGACCATCGTTGCGGCGGGCACGATGCGGGCCATGTCCACGGGCCCGGCTGCGGACATGAAGCGGTGCCGCACGGTGATCACACCGACTACCATGTCAGCGGCCACCTTCATCATCCGCATGGCGGCCACTGCGACGACCATGGCCCATTGACGGCCGCCTGAGGTCGGGGAGCGCTCACGGGGGGCGCCGCCGCGCGAGGCCATTGTCATCCCCCATGTCCAGGATGGCGGACAGGCGTGCTGTAGCCCTGATCCCGGCTATTCGAGGCTGTAAGGACATCCGAAATACTTGTCATTCCGGGCTTGGTCCTGCGGACCATTCCGGAATGACCAAGAAGTCAGGCGTTCACCCAGGGCATTTCCTGATTTCGTCTGGTGGACGCTCCTAGCGGTACAAACCTAACATTTGGAACCGGAGGCCCCTCCCCAGCTCTCGTCATCCCGGCGCAGGAGGATGTAACCGAATTCCGAAATCTGGCGCTCTCCCTTCATGCTCGTCATTCCCGCGAAAGCGGTAACCCAGGGATTTCAGCCGCTTGCTCCTGGGTCCCCGCTTTCGCGGGGACGACGAATTTGGCTGTCCGCAGGATTTCCTGACAGCCTCCTTCGCCGGTGTGACGGATCTGGGTATCATCCGTCAGAATTGCTCCACTAGCGACCCACTATGACCGGGCAACCGCAAACCGGACACGTGGCCGTCAGTGAGTTCGCGGAGGGGTCTCTCGCGAGCTGCGCCTGCAATTGAGCAACCAAGGCCGCGTGGTCCGAAGGACCGGCACAACGGTTGGCATAGGCCAAACCAAGCGGGCTCTTGGGGTCCATCTCCTCGACCTGCCATGCACCGGCGGGTCGTGTAGCTGCCAAGGCGACCACGCCCTCGAGCCATGCCGCGGCATAGCGAAACAGGTCGCGGCGTCCTCGCAGGAATTCATTCAATTTCCGATCCCCTTGGCTCCAGTGTTGTTAAGGTAATTGACCGAGATGTAGCCAGGACATTCGGCCTCCTGGCGGCGCCGCCGGCGACGTCAATTTCCTTGGCGAGCTTGTTGGCCATCGCGTCGGCAAAGGAATTGAAATCCTTGACGACGATGAGGAAGGCGTTGGGTCCGCCGATCACGTTCTGTTTGTAATACAAGGGCAAGCCGCCGGGCGGCTGGGTGTGGGCGGAATAGCCCAGGTTGGGGCGGTCGTTGACGATCGCCAGCCCGTTAATCGTAATGCCGCTTGCAACTGCCTGATCGCGCGCATCGGTGACGGGGCGTCCTGAATTGTTCGTCCCGTCGCCGGAGACGTCGATGATGCGCCGGGCGGCCTGCCACTTGGCTGCGGCGAAGCGCGTCATCGAGAAGTCGATCGCGGCGCCGATCGAAGTTCGCCCCATGAACGAGCGCGGGGCAGCGAGGATGGCCGCGGCGACGGTGGCCGCACCCTCCTCGTCGCGGATCTCGGTCCAGTCGACCACAACCTGCTGCTCCTCCTCGCCCGACCATTCGACGAAGCACACCCCGAGCACTCCCTTCGCCCGGCCTTGGATCGCCGTCAAGACCCGCGGATCGGTCAGCGCCGCGGCGTAGCCTTTGCGCTGCAGATCGAATTCCGGGTCATCGATGCTGCGCGAAACATCGGCAGCGAGAACGATCTGAAGATCTGCATCGGCGGCCAGCGGCTTGCCGGAATAGGCGAAGCACGCCAGCAGCGCGGCAGCGGCGAGGGCGGATTTCATCGGAGTTCCTCCCGTTCAATGATCTCAGAATAGGACAGGGACCGGAAGCGCGAAAGGGGCGAACATCCCAAGGGCTTCCACTTGGTCGGATGAGTGCGTAGGAAGACAACCACCAAACACCGGTGGGTATCGATGGCGCATTACCAAAAATCCCTGGCGGCCGCGGTCGTGCTCAACACGGCGATTTCTGCTGTGGAAGCCGTGAGCGGGTTCGAGTCCGGCAGCGTGAGCCTGATGATGGACGCCGCCCACAACTTGTCCGACGAGATGGCGCTGATTTTCTTGTACCTCGCTTTCATCCTAGCCCAGGGAGTGTCGCGGAACCTGCTGCGCACCGCCAACCTGTTCAACTCGCTTGGGCTGATCACGATCAGCGGTGTTCTGGTGTGGCAGGCCGTTGAGCGATTTCTGTATCCCGCTCCCGTCCAGGGGGCGATCCCGATCGTGGTGGGATCTGCCGCAGCCGTAGCGAATTGGGGGGTAGCGCGGTTGCTGTGGCAGCCGGGGCGGAACAACGCGGCAATCCGCCTGGCCTATATCCACAATATCGGTGACGTGTACGTCTCGCTCGCTCCTGTGCTAGCCGGGTTCCTGGTGATCTTTACCGAGCGACCGGTCTTCGATCCAATCATCGCAAGCGCTATAGCCCTCTGGATCATCGTCTCAACTGTGCGCGAGGTGTTGGGATCTCGCGAAGAGCTGATATGGCCCGAGAAAATAGTGTGCGGCCACCCCGGTCACGATCGACCTGGACTTGCCGCGGGGTAGAGTTGGAAAATGATGCTCGCCGCAGCGAGCTCTCCTAACTCGATATAACCCACTACCGGAAAGGGCTTTGCTCCGCGGGAAATAGTGTTACACTGTATCGTTGGCCCGACGATGTGACCGGGGGGGGTTGGACTGACGTGCGTTTGCGTTTTGCGGCGGGGCTTCGAACAGACCAGCTGAAGATGCCGACCCGGCGATGCGGGGCCGCGCTGCTCGGTATTTTTGCCATCCTCCTCCAGGCGATGCTGTTCGGCGGGCACCACCACTCGCCGCTGGTCTCTTTGCCAGGCGTGCCCGCCAACCTGGCGACCCCGGCAACCGGCCATGACGCTCCCGCACTGGCCGACAACGATTGCCAGATCTGCTTCGCGCTCGGCCATCACAGCGCCGCCCCTGTCGGCTTTGTTGCGGCGCCCCTCCCCGCTCATGTGACGTTGCGCACATCAGCGTTCGGCGCGGTCGTCTATCCCGGCGCGCCCTATCTTCTCTTCCGTTCCCGCGCACCTCCTCGCGCTTGAGGTCGGCTTTATCCACCTGACCGAGCGCCGCGGCATCGCTACGGCGCATCTTCGACGCGAGGAGCCCGATGACGAACCCGATAAGAGCGGGGGCGCGATGCGTCTCCGTGATGCCTTCTATTGCTGCTGCCCTTCTGGCTGCCGCCGCGGCCACGGCACAGGAAACTTCGCCCGCCCCCGGCAGCGTCTCGTTCGACCTCGACGTCGTCGCCAAGCAGCTCGACATCGCGCGCACCGAGATCCAACCGAGCCTCGGCGCGACGGTCTATCAATTTGGCCGGCAGGCGATCGAAACCCAGCCGCAGGGCGACAACCAACCCTTCAATCAACTGCTGCTGCAGGCGCCGGGGGTCGCTCAGGATTCGTTCGGTCAGCTGCATATCCGCGGCGACCATGCCAATATCCAATTCCGCGTCAATGGCGTTCAGCTGCCGGAGGGGATCAATGTCTTTGGACAGTCGCTGCAGACCCGGCTCGCCAATTCGGTGGCGCTGATCACCGGCGCGCTGCCGGCGCAATATGGGCTGCGCACCGCGGGCGTCATCGACATCCAGACCAAGACAGGAACGCTCAATCCGGGCGGTTCGCTGACGATGTATGGCGGGTCGCAGTCGACGATCTACCCGAGTGCGGAATGGGGCGGCCGGGTCGGCCAGATCGATTACTACGCAACCGCCGAATATTTGCAAAATGCGCTAGGAATCGAGAACCCAGCACCGACCTTCAACGCGATCCACGACAACTCCCAGCAGCCCAAAGGGTTCGCCTACGTTTCCGGCATCATCGATCCGACCTCGCGACTGACCGCCATTCTCGGCGCCTCGCGCGGCCAGTTCCAGGTCCCGCAGGTCGGCGGCCAGACCCCGGCCCTGGGGCTGACCGTCAACGGCATTAGCGACTTTCCCTCGGGGCTGATCAACGAGAACCAGCGCCAGATCAATAATTTCGGGATTCTCGCCTGGCAGAAGCGGGTCGGCGATTTCGATTTCCAGGTCGCCGGATACTCCCGCTACAGCGACGTCTATTTCTCTCCGGGCAACCCGGTCGGCGACCTACTGTTCAACGGCATCGCCCAGACCGCCTACCGCCAGAGCTGGGCGAGCGGCGTACAGGGCGACGGCGCCTGGCGCGTCAATCCCGAGCACACGGTACGCAGCGGCTTTCTGGTGCAGCGCGAGCGCTCACCGTTCAGCACCACGTCAAGTGTCCTGCCGGTCGACCAAGACGGCACGCAAACCAGCGACGAGCCGCTCTCGCTCTTCGATTCGGGCAGCAAGACCGGATGGCTCTACAGCTACTACCTGCAGGACGAATGGAAGATCTTGCCCGGGGTCACTCTCAACTACGGCGCCCGCTACGACCAGTACGCCCAATTCGACAGCGAGCGCCAATTGAGCCCGCGGGTCAACGTGGTATGGCAACCGACGGATACGACGACATTGACGGCGGGCTATTCGCGTTACTTCGTGCCGCCCCCTTTCGAGCTCATCGCAAATACGACGGTCGATCGCTTCGCCAACACCACCGGCGCACCGCCCGGCACTCTGAACAGCGTCGCCAAGGCCGAGCGCAGCCACTACTTCGATGTCGGCGTCTCGCAGATCATCCTGCCGGGGCTCAAGGCCGGGATCGACGCCTACTACAAGATCGCCAGCAACCTGCTCGATGAAGGGCAGTTCGGTGCCCCGATCGTGTTGACGCCGTTCAACTACCAGAAGGGGCTGGTCCGCGGTGTCGAGCTGACGCTCAGCTACGACATCGAGAACTGGTCGTTCTACGGCAACTTCGCGGCATCGAAAGCGCAGGGAAAAAACATCACGTCGGCGCAATTCAACTTTTCGCAGGACGACCTGGATTATATCGCCGGTCACTATATCCATCTGGATCACGACCAGACCTACACCTCCTCGGCCGGCATCAAATACACGTGGCCCGTCTGGAGCACCCGGTTTGCGGTCGATTTGATCGCCGGCAGCGGCCTCAGAACCGACAGCACGGTTCCGAACGGCGCCAGCCTGCCCGGCTATCAGCAGGTCAATCTCAGCATCGTCCAGCAGATCCCCACCGGCTTTATGAAAGGCATGGAGTTTCGCTTCGACATCGTCAACCTGTTCGACCAGATCTATCAGATCCGTACCGGCGAGGGGCTCGGCGTCTTTGCGTCGCAATTCGGCCCGCGCCGGACTTTTCTCGCCGGACTGACGCAGCGCTTCTGAGGCGACGACATTCTCCACGAAATCGCCACGATCGCTCTCTCGTGTTCCAGGCTGCCGGTGCGCATTATTCTGCGCGTCATGGGCTTTCGATATGAAATTTGCAGAGGCTTTTCGTGAACGATCCGGCGGCGTCTCTCTCGATTGTCACCCTGTTTCTCAACGCCGACCCGGTCGTCAAGGGAGTGCTGGCGTTGCTGCTCGCGGCCTCGGTGTGGAGCTGGGCGGTGATCATCGACAAGCTGTGGCGTCTCCGGGCTGCCAGCCGCTCGGCCCGCGGCCACGAGGCGCGGGCGGCGGCGGCGCAGTCGGCGCAGGAGCTGCCGCCGCCCGAACCCCGTGCCGGCGATGCGGCGGGCTTGATGCTGTCGGCCGGATGGGCCGAGAGTGCCGCTGAGCTGGCACCCAGGGCCGAGACTTTTGCCGAACGGCGAGACCGCATCGAACGCGCGATGCGGCTCGCGCTGAACGCCGAACTGCGGCGGCTCGAATTGCGTTTGCCGTTTCTGGCGACGCTTGGTTCGGCGGCGCCGTTCATCGGTCTCTTCGGGACAGTTTGGGGAATTATGCGCAGCTTCGAAGGGATCGCCGCGGCGCACAATACCAGCCTCGCCGTCGTCGCACCCGGAATAGCCGAGGCCCTGTTCGCCACCGCGATGGGTCTCGCAGCGGCGATCCCGGCGGTGGTGGCCTATAACAAGATCACGGTTGATCTCGGCCGTTTTGCCGGGCGCATGCAGGGCCTGATCGGAAAATCGGCCGGGCTGTTGTCGAGAACCTCCTTGGAGACTTGAGCATGGCCGTCTCTTTGCCGCCTTCGGGCGAGGTGGGCGAAGACCGCTATCAGCCGCTTGCCGAGATCAACGTGACGCCGATGGTCGATGTCATGCTGGTGCTGCTGGTGATCTTTATGGTCACCGCCCCCCTGCTCACGGTCGGCGTGCCGCTCGATCTGCCGAAGACCCAGGCGGCGGCCCTGACCGAGCCGAAACCCCCGGTTGTCCTGAGCTTGAACCGCAATGGCGAGCTCTTCATCGGCGACGAGCAGGTCGAACCCGGCGACCTCGAAGGCCGGCTTGCCGGGCTGGTTGCCGAAGATCCGAGCCGCATCGTTTATGTGCGGGGCGATCAGACGATCAGCTACGCGCAGCTGATGGACCTGCTCAGCATCGTCAACCGCGCCGGTTTCGCCAAAGTCTCGCTGGTCGCCGAGGCCGCCGGTACGAAGTGAGAGAGATAAGCTTTCCACTCGCTTTGTCGGTCGCTGGGCACGCCGCTTGCCTGGCGCTCCTGATCCTGCTGCTGCCGGCGACGACCCCGCCGCTGTCGGAGCCGCTCGCCCCGCGCGGGATCGCGGTGGCCTTCGAGCCCTCGTTGCCGAAGCCCGAGCAGCCGGTGGCTCCTGCGGCAGTGCCGACACCGGCCGCGCCGCCGGCCGAGGCCGAACCGCCGCCGCCCGAGCCGGAGCCCGCACCGACCCCGCCGCCCGAGCCTGAACCTGTACCGCCGCCACAGACCGAGCCGGTCGTTGCAACCGAGCCCCCGCCTCCGGCACCCGAGACCCCGATGCCGGCAGCCGAACCGCCACCGCCTCCCCCGCCCAAGCCCGCGGTCGAGCCGCCGCCAAAACCTGTTCGCCGCCGTCTGGCGAAGCCGCGACCCGGCCCGTCCAGCGAGCCCCGTGAACCATCACCGTCCGCGATCGCGGCACAGCCGCCGCAGACCGCATACGTCCCCGCCCCGGCCCCGGCGCCGGCGCCGGCCGAGGTCAGCCCGGGCTACCGCAAGCTGCTGAGCGCCTGGCTCGAGAACCACAAACGCTATCCGGACGCGTCCCGCCAGCGCGGCGAGGAGGGGCGCGCCGTCCTGCGCTTTGCCCTCGACCGCAGCGGTCGCGTGCTCGACTTCGCTCTTGCCCAAAGCACGGGCTATCCCGACCTCGATGCCTCGCTCGAGCAAATGATGCGGGGTGCGGTGCTGCCGCCCTTTCCGGCTACCATGACCCAGCCCCGCATCGACGTGGCGGTGACGATCCGCTTCAGTCTCGCGCGGTGAGAGGCAAAATGGGCGCTACAGCGTCAAATCCAGGATCCTCCCCGGCACCAGAAAACCTCTGTCCCATCTCGACCATCGTCCGGGCACCGGCCGACCGGGATTGCGATCGCGACGCCAGCAGACATCGGCACCGGGCGGCACATCGATGAACTTGGTCGCATTGTTAGGCATCGTGAATGCGAGGGTCGAGACGTAGCCGCCATCGCGCGCCTCGCAGTCCGGGTTCGCCGTGATCACCGCCTCGACGTTGACCAGCGGAAAGTCGGGGTTGCTGAGCAATAGCCATCCCGGCCCCGGGGCCTCCTGGGCGCAGGAGGCGCAGAGCAGCACGATGGGCAAAAATCTCGGTCGCAAGGCGTGGCTCTCTTGGTCGAGTGCGTGTCAGCCGACAATCTATACGCGGGTTTCCGACCACAGCGATTGCCGGCTGCGCTATATAGCGGCTGCCGCGTCCGGATCAAATACCCCTCGGCTCCGCTCCTACGTCAATCGAACAGTGCGAGGTCGATCGCGTCGCCCATCTTGTAGTAGCCGGCGTCGCTCGGGTGCAGACCGTCGCCGCAATCGTCGCTCGGCCGCATCTGCGTCGGATGTTCGGGGTCGCGCAACGCCTGATCGAAATCGGCGACCCCGTCGAACGCCCCGCCGTCGCGGATCCAGCCATTGACCGCCACGCGGACCTCCTCGCGCTGCGGGTTCCAGGCATTGGCCATGTAGGTCTCGTTGCCGAACGGGGTCAGCGTGGCGCCGATGATCTTGATGCCGCGGCTGTGGGCGCGCAGCGCCATCTGCTTGAGACCGGCGATCATCTGCGCCGCGGTGGGCTCCTCCTCGGGCTTCTTCCAGCGGTTGCGCAGATCGTTGGTGCCGAGCATCACGGCGACGTGGGTGACCCCGGGCTGGGATAGAACATCGCGGTCGAAGCGGCGCAGCCCGCTGTCGCCGCGGATATCGAAGAGAATGCGGTTGCCGCCGAGCCCCTGGTTCATCACCGCCATCGGCCGGCCGCGAGGGCGCGCCATCAGGCGGCGCGCGAGCTGGTCGGGCCAGCGGCAGAAGGCGTCCATCGTCGAGATGTTGCCGTCGGTCAGCGAGTCGCCGAGTGTCACGATGCCGCCGGTCTCGGCGCCGGCGAGCACATCGACGCCGCAGACGAAGAACCAGTCGCTGGTCAGGCTGGCGATCGGCATCACATTGGCTGCGGTGAAATCGCCCGGCGGCGAGATGTAGTTGGTCTGCCGCGCATAACGGCCGGTGATCTGAAAATCGTTCAGGACCTCGCCGGGCAGATAGAGGCTGACCGCGAGATCGGCGAGCGGCGCCAGACCGAGTGCGACCGGATCGCTGAAGAGGACCGCACCCGCGGCGATCGTCGCCGTGTTCTCACCGCCGAAGGCTAGCTTGCGGTCGGACCCCGGGACGATGCCGGGACCCTCATCGCGCAGTGCGATATGCGCGCCGCCGATGTCGAGCGGACGCCGGCCATAGGCGTTCGAGATCCGCACCCGCACGGTATCGCCGCCGAGGCTGGCGCGCATCGTCATGCGCAGGGTCTGGTTGGTGAAAGCGCCGGTTTCGGCGGGTGCCGGAGCCGTCGTCCAGGTGCCGACCCAATGCTGGTTGTCAGGCATAGCGTCTCTCCCGATCTCGCGAGGTTGTGATGGGCTCGGCAAATCTTATGCCCGAGGCCATCCCTTCGCCATCGCAAAGCGCAGGCGGTCCCACACTCCTGTTCCCCCTGTTTTATCAGGTCGAGATCAGGCATCGCCAACTCCTGCAACGACAATCCCACACCCGCTCAGGGTGCCGATGCCGAGTAGATATAGTGCGTTTATGGCAACTCGATGGTTGTCGCTATCGAAGCTCGCGGGCATCGGACTTCGGCGTTGCGGAGTTTCCTCATTCTGAGAGCTTGTGAAAGTGTTGAACTGTCGGCTGCGCGGCGATCGTGCGTCCTTCGAGACGGCCGCCTTGCGGCCTCCTCAGGATGAGGCAGGTCTTTGATGACATTAAGAAAATTCCTCATCCTGAGGAAGCTGCGAAGCAGCTGTCTCGAAGGACGCAGTACGCCGATCAGCAGACCTTCGATTCTTTCATACGCTCTGACGAAGCCGCCGCGGGTCCGCGCGTCGCGTGGCTCGAGGACAGGCTCCGCGGCTGTCTCGAAGAACGCACAGCGCTGACCCAGCCGGGGATCGCATGGTCGCGGGCTGCGCCCACACCGGCAGTTTCCCGAAATCCCATCCGCCCTCCATTCCGGAGACCAGTTTGGATCCGATTATCCCCCGCAAAGTTGGCAATTCAGCGGAGGATCGAAGCCTTTGGATCTCCCGCCGGGCGTCGCCACTACCGCAGCCCGGTCAATAGCTTGTGTCGCCATGCACTCAGTAAAGACGCAACCGTCCAAGTGTTTGTGACCCCGATAGGATCCAAGATAGGAGAGTGTATATCCGTGAGGACGCTGTTGGCGGAATTTGGGCCAGGCATTTGGCTCGGCGAGGGGCCTATCGTGCCATTCTACGGGTTCGCTTATCCAACCCGGATGGCCGTGATCCGCTTGCAGGATGGCAGCTTATTCGTGTGGTCGCCGATTGCCCTCTCTTCTGACCTGATGCAGGAGGTTGATGCGTTAGGAACCGTTCGCCATCTCGTCTCGCCCAATTTGTTGCACCACCTCTTTCTGGGCGAATGGAAATCCGCTTACCCGCATGCTCGGCTCTACGCCTCGCCCGGCCTGCATAGGCGAAGGAAGCAGCTGCCCTTTGACGCGGACTTAAGTGACAAACCCGATCTCGCATGGGCCATGGACATTGACCAAGTCCTCATGCGCGGCACCTTCCTCTTGACGGAAGCTGTGTTCTTTCACCGCCCCAGCCACACGGCGATCTTCGCAGACCTGATCGAAAATTTCCCACGCGACTGGTTCAAGGGCTGGCGTGGCCTTGTCGCGCGGCTTGATGGGATCGTTGCACCCAATCCCGGCGCACCGCGCGAACTGCGGGCGTCCTTCCTGAACCGCCGTGCGGCATGTGCCTCGCTCCAGCGCATTCTGGCTTGGCCGATCGAGCAGGTGCTGATGGCTCACGGCGAACCGGTCACCTCGGGCGGAGCGGCCTTCGTGCGCGCTGCCTTCAAGTGGTTGCACGTATAACGGCGCCGATGCCGGCCTTGCACTGGTAGCAAATATCAAGACTTATGGTGCGCCTGCACACCAGCTATTGAATGCAGGGTGAGCCTCGTCGCACTGCAAGGCGAATATCGGGACTGGCGGACTGGCTCGATGTGACCGCTAGGCCGTTGCGCTCGGGCGTTTGGAGACGGCCTCGTACCACCGATGGGTGTTCAGGTGCTGTGGGGGCACCTTCTCCTCGACCCATCCCGCGAAGTCGACCACGGACAGCGCGGTGATGTCGGCGATGCTGAACTGGTCACCGGCGACGAACTGGTGTTGACCGAGATACGAATTCAGCCGCTCGAAGAATCGAGCGATCCCGGCGCGTCCTCGATCGACAAGCTGGGGGATGGCGGGAACCGCACTGATGCCGGGAAGGCCGCGGTCGCTGAAGGCCGGGTGCGAGTTCCGGAAGATCTCGGCAACAGACATCAAGCCATCGATTTCCATGTGACGGTTACGCGACTCGATGAACGCTTTATTGCGGGCGTTCGTCCCCATCAGCGGCGGATCGGGATAGGTCTCTTCGATCCATCGAGAGATCGCCACGACTTCGTCGAGTGCCGTGCCGTCGTCGAGAATAAGCGTCGGGACAAGGCCACGAGGGTTGATCGCGAGGAAATCGGGCTTGAGGTTGTCCCCCTCTACCAGGTTCAACTCGACCCGCTCAATCTCGACGCCCTTCTCGGCGAGGAAGATGCGGAGCCGACGAGGTTCGGTGCCATCTGGCAATCGTATAATTTCATGGCTTCTCCTCCCTTTTGCCGCGAACAGGCTTGTACCGTTGGTGAGAGTGTGACTTGAGACCGGAGCGGCTTCTTTGGCAAGGCCTCGGATACCTACGTTCCTTCCGACCAGAAATGGAGTGGGGGACCCTCGTCGATGGCATGTGAGTCCGGCAGTGCGCAATTCAAGAAGTTCGGGAAATTTGCTTGGACCCGCCTGATCAGGGGTTACACTTCCCGTAACTTATGACCAAAACTCACCCGCAAAACCACCCTCTCGGCTATGCCCGCGTCAGCACCTACGGGCAGACGCTCGACAGCCAGCTTGAACAGCTACGCGCCGCTGGATGCACCGCCAAGATTTACCGCGAGAAGGTGACCGGCGCGGACAACGACCGGCGCGAACTTCTCAAAATGTTGAAGGCCCTCGCCCCCGGTGACGTGGTGACAGTGACGCGCATCGACCGGCTGGCGCGCAGCACGTTCGACCTGTTCGCCATCGTCAAGCAGATCGTGGACGCCAAGGCGCAGTTCCGTTCGCTTGCCGAGCCGTGGGCCGACACCGGCACCAGCACCGGGCGCTTGATGATTGCTGTATTGGGCGGCTTGGCGGACGTGGAGCGCGACCTTATCCGCACCCGCACCGCCGAGGGCCGCAGCCGGGCGCAGAAGCGCGGGCAGCACATGGGCCGACCGCCGAAATTGACCCCGGCGCAACAGGCCGAGGCCCGGCGACGACGGGCGCAGGGCGCGACCCTTGCCGAACTCGCGCGCAGCTACGGCGTGGGAAAGAGTACGATTTCGCGACTGTGACCCAGCGCCATCTAGGGCCATCTAGGAGGGGCTTCGTGAAAGGAAACGACGTATTCGACGCACTGAAAAGCATGGGAGCGACCTCACTGTACCATGCTAATTCGGTCGCCACGTGCGCCACGTTTCTAGAACAAGGTGGATTGGCATCCCGTGCTTTTGTCGAACACCACGGTCTCAAGCAGACCCCGCAGAAGTCGGATGACATCGACAAAAAATATGGAATTTGGGACTGCGTCTTCCTCGACCACTTTGATATCCACAGACGAGCAATGACGGCAAACCATTATGGCCCGGTTCTATTTGTGTTTGAGCTTGAAGTTCTCCTCAAGTTACCCGTAGGGGCCGACATATTCGTGACTAAGACAAATCCTATTCACCGAAACAATCAAGCTCAGAGTGACGAATATTTTCTCGATGTACAGGAGTTGTCAGAAAATATCTCATTCGGGGATTATGGCAAAATACTTATAATTCGTACTCCATCGGGGATGGTGGACTTTACCAATCGTATGATTCGGACTCGCTCAGGGACGAGAACACTTCCTAGCCGAGAAGCGAAGATCATTCTCGATGACCCCCAAAGAAAGATTTCGCGTGGCGAAGATGCCTACACTCATGCCGAGGCTCGAACTCAAAAACGCCGCGCAGGTTAGAAACGCTACACTAAAAATACCAAACCACCTTGTACTGAAGATACAACGGCGTAAATGCGCGAGTAGGTGCGAATGCAAATCGAAATACAGTGAGATGACAATGCTGGAGTTCGATTGTATGCATGTGTGATCTATGGAAACGTCTGTTGAATCGGCAAATCATGTCTAGCAGCCATGTTTGACGGCGCGCCGGAAGCGATCCACGGCATGGGGTGCCGCGATGTTTCCTGCTCGGGGGTTTCGCATGGCGACGTAGAGGGACGGTTTAGCAACTAAGCAGCCGTATCAACAGCCCCGAAATGAAAGCAATGATCATTGACACCAATCCTGCCAGCAGTGCGGAGAATTTGTAATTTGCTTTTTCTCGCTGGTTTTTGATGTCTTCGCGCAATTGCCAGTTCGCGGCCAATTTCACAACCAACCAGGTCATCATTGCAGGTAACACGCCTGCCAGGTCCAGAGCGACCGCAATGGTGAATAAAAATCTTTCGAGATAACCCGTAACCCAGCCCGGAGTTTTTTTCGCAGAGGCATCAGGAAAGTTGCGGTGTTCCGGCAATGCCAGATGCGCTGAAAGTCGTCGAAGAAACTCACCTACAATGAAATGGCCGAAGACGCAGGACAACAACAGCCCTGTTATCCAGACGGCAGCGTTATGCATTTCTTGATTACCCCTCGATAAGTTTCCCTTTGACCGAGCGGGCCGACCCGCCTTCTTCTCACAGGCGAGCAGGTGCCCGGCCTATCCCACAGGCGGGCGGTTACCCGGCCCCGCGAAGGAGGGAGAATGAATAGGACCATGGCAGCGCTCGCAGGCGTATCTCTGCTAGCAGCGTGCGGATATGCTGCACAGCAAAACACGACATCGGTGCAAGAGCAATTTGTGAGGTCGTCCGGCAAGCTGGACGCCGCCACAATCGCCCTCTTCAACCATCTGAAACCCTCAGATGCAGACGAATGCTTAAGCCGCGCAAACCAGATTCCGATAACGGCGTCTGGCCAGCGTAATAATGTTCTAATAACTTGCCTGTCAGCAGCCGACAAACGCAATCAGGGACTCTAATCTACGCCGCTGCCGAACCCGCCTGATTTTCCAGAACTCGAATTATCCGACAAAGGGATGTAGCCGCCCGACCAAAATGTCACCCACCTGCCGATTAGAGATGGCGCTGTTCGGAGGTGGGCCCTGCTGCAGAGTGCTGCTCGCGATTGGAAATCCCCCCGAACGAATGCCGGGTGGGGATGTTGACGATCGCGAGGGTGTCACAACCCGTCCCACACGACGCTCGTTCCCGATCTCGGAGGTGTAGGCCACCATGGCGACGGACCAGACCACCCTGGCGGTGCCCGATCGGTCCGCGGCCGGCATCCGTCCCGGAGCCGACGAGCAAGCGGCGCAGGGGCAAGAGGAGGCCCACCGGATCGGGCTGCCCTACCTCTCGGTCCTGGCCTTTGTGGTCGGGATCGTGACCGGGCTCGGTGCGATGGTGTTCCGCAACCTGATCGGGTTCGTGCACAATCTGTTGTTCCTCGGGCAATTCGCCTTTCCGTTCGACGCCAATGTGTTCACCCCGCCGAGCCCGTGGGGACCCTTGGTCATTCTGGTCCCGGTGATCGGGGCGGCGGCCGTCACGTTCCTGGTGACGAAGTTTGCACCGGAGGCGCGCGGGCATGGCGTGCCCGAGGTCATGGACGCGATCTACTACGGGGGCGGCATCATCCGCCCGGTCGTGGCACTGGTGAAGTCGCTCGCCTCGGCGATTGCGATCGGCAGCGGGGCGGCGGTCGGGCGCGAAGGCCCGATCATTCAGATCGGCTCGGCGCTCGGCTCGACCTTGGGCCAGGTGGTTCGCATGCTGCCCGGGCAGCGCATCACGCTCGTGGCGGCGGGTGCGGGCGCCGGGATCGCGGCCACGTTCAACACGCCGATCGGCGGCGTCATGTTTGCGGTCGAGCTAATGATGCCGGAGGTCAGTGTCCGGACCTTTCTGCCGGTGGCGATCGCCACCGGGACCGCGACCTTTATCGGCCGCCTGTTTTTCGGCGAGCAGCCGGCTTTTGTCGTGCCGCCGCCACCGCTCGACAACATCGACGTCGGCGCCGCCTTGTTGCTGGTGCTTTATTCGCTGCTCGGGGTAATGGCCGGGCTGGCTGCGACAGCCTTTATCCGCAGCCTGCAACTTCTCGAAGATCTGTTCGACCGGATCAGGCACCCTTACGCCAGGCACATGCTGGGGATGCTGCTCGTCGGGATCCTGATCTACGTCCTGCAGGTCAATCTCGGCCACTATTACGTCGAGGGCGTCGGCTACGCCACGGTGCAGGCGATCGTGCTCGGGCAGCTGAGTGCCGCCTGGCTGCTGGCGCTGCTGTTCGTCTGCAAGCTGGCGGCGACGACGACGAGCTTGGGTTCGGGCTCGTCGGGCGGGATCTTCTCGCCGTCGCTCTTCATGGGCGCGACGATCGGCGGCGCCTTCGCCTCGGCGCTGATCACCCTCGATGTTCCGCTCGACATCAATGTGCCGGCCTTCGCAATGGTCGGCATGGCGGCGATGGTCGGCGGCGCCACCGGTGCGGCAATGACCGCGGTGACGATGATTTTCGAGATGACGCGCGACTACAACATCGTGCTCCCGATGATATTGGCGGTGGCATTCAGCCTCGGCGTGCGGCGCCTGCTGTCCGCGGAGAACATCTACACGATGAAGCTGACCCGCCGCGGCCACCTCGTTCCCAAGGCGCTGCACGCCAACATGTTTCTGGTGCGCCGTGCCTCGGAAGTCATGGAGCGCGACATCCTCGTCCTGCCGGCCGAGACCGCGTTCGACGATTTCCTCAGTCGGCCCGAGCATGGCGGCCGAATGCGGCACGTGGTCGTTGTCCGCGAGAACCGGATTTTAGGCGTGGTTCGCGTCAATACCGGGCTCCGGCGCGGGCTGGAGGGCGTTTACACCGGCATCACGCTGGGTGATGTCGCGCGCCGCAATTTCACGATCGTACGCGAAAACGACGTTACCTTCGAGGTCATCCAGCGGGTCTGGCGCAAACGCGCGGTCATGGCGCTCGTCGTTCGCGGCCGGGGCGTACCGCGGCCCGGAGACATCCTCGGCGTGATCACGAAGGAACACGTCGCCAATTCCGTCGCCACGAGCGTGCAGATCTACCCGAGCTAGGCTATCAACCGTCGGTGGACGGGCAATTGACACCTCGGGACGAGGGAAGTCTGACGGCGCTGGCTGTCCTGGCGCTGGTCGCCGGCGGCGCATCGGGGCTGATCTGCGCGGGCTTCAGGCTCGCGCTCGAGGAAGCTGATCGGCTGCGCGACCGGCTGATTGCTGAGGCCCACGAGGCCGGGCCCGCAGGCTTCTTGCTGGTGACCGTCGGCGCCGGGTTGGCGGTTGCGTTTGCGGCGTGGCTGGTCCGACGGTTTTCGCCTTACGCCTCGGGGAGCGGCATCCCGCATGTCGAGGCGGCGCTGGATGAGCAGCTGCCGCCGGCGCCGCCTCATCTGATATTGGTCAAATTCTTCGGCGGGCTCCTGGCGATCGGCTCGGGGCTGGCGCTTGGCCGTGAGGGGCCGAGCGTCCAAATGGGCGCAGTCGTCGCTCACATCGTCGGACGGATTTCCGGCCGCGGCTGGCCCGACTGCAGAGCGCTCCTGGCCGCCGGTGCCGGCGCCGGGCTCGCCGTCGCGTTCAACGCGCCGATCGCCGGGGCGATTTTCGTGCTCGAAGAGCTGGTACGGCGGTTCGACACCCGAATTGCGATCGCGGCACTGGGCGCCTCCGCGACGGCGATCCTGGTTGCCCGCCTATTCCTTGGCGACGCGCCTGACTTCCAGGTGGCGATAACCGCCTACGCCACGATTGCCACCGGCCCGCTTGCCTACCCTCCGGCAGCGAGCTGGCCGCTCTACCTCGTGCTCGGCGTGCTCGCCGGGCTCATGGCCGTTCTCTACAACCGGGCATTGCTTGCAGCCATCGCGGTGACGGACCGGCTCGACCGCTGGCCGGTGGAGATCCAGGCCGGCGTGATCGGCGCCGCGGTCGGCGTCCTCGCCTGGTTCGCCCCCGAACTCGTCGGCGGCGGCGACCAGATCACCCAGCGGGTGCTCAGTGGCGGTGCGGTGGTAGCCCTGATCCCGCTCGCTTTTCTGCTTCGGTTCGCGCTGGGTGCTGTCTCTTATGCGGCGGCAACGCCGGGCGGTCTGTTCGCCCCGATGCTCGTCCTCGGAGCACAGCTTGGGCTGTTCTGCGGCGTCCTCTGCCGCACGGCCTTTCCCGATTTCGCCATTCAGCCCGAGGCATTCGCCGTGGTCGGCATGGCCGCCTTCTTCACCGGCGTCGTTCAGGCCCCGATTACCGGCATCGTCCTCGTCATCGAGATGACCGCGGGCTTCACAACATTGCTGCCGATGCTGGGCGCGTGCTTTGCGGCGATGGTGGTACCGAACCTGCTGCGCAGCCCGCCGATCTACGAATCGCTGCGCGAGCGTGTGATTCGCCGGCAGCAAATCGAGCGGCCATAAGCGAGCGGCCGAAAAAGCTCCGGTTTCATTGCCCGCCGACCCGCTGGAGAAGGATGACCGCCAGCGGCCGGAACATGCGCGCCTGGGTCGGGTTGACAGAATATCCGCGAGCAGTTCGATGCTTAGAATTCGCTGAGCCGCTCGCCACTAAAGGAGAGAGTGATGCCGGTTTTTCCGGACGCCGCGACGATCGACCAAGTGCTCGAGAGCATCAAGACATGGTTTTTGGTCAACGTTCTGTCAGTTTCAAACCTCGCCCAGGTGGCGGTTATTCTGGTCATATTTCTGGGCTCCCGATTCGCCGCGCCGCGACTGGCTCGCATCATCGAAGGGTTGAGCGTGCGACGCTTCCCCGAGGGGCGTATGCGGCAGCTTCTGAATTCTCTCGGCGCGCTGATGCTCCCGGTCACCTGGCTGGTGGTGGTGTGGCTGGCGGAGTGGATCGCCGTCTATGGCGGATGGCACAGTCACGTGCTGCGGCTCGTCGAGAGCCTGCTGGCGGCATGGGTGGTCATTCGCCTGACCTCGAGGTCTTGTTCACAACCCGGCATGGGCGCGCTTTATCGCCGTATCGGCCTGGGTGGTCGCGGCACTCAACATCCTTGGGCTGCTGACCGCCACGATGGAATTTCTCGATTCAATCGGCTTCAGCTTTGCCGGGCTGCGGATCTCGGCGCTGACCGTCGTCCGCGGACTGGCGATGCTGGCAATTCTTCTCTGGCTCGCGGTGACTGCTTCCCAGACCATCGAGAGGCGGGTCCGCACGCTCACCGCCCTGACCCCGTCTCTGCAGGTGTTGCTTGCAAAGCTCTTGAAGGTGGTGTTGGTCACGATAGCGGTGGTGGCCGCAATGGGCAGCGTCGGGATCAATCTCACCGCCTTTACCGTATTCAGCGGCGCTATCGGGCTCGGGATCGGCTTTGGTCTGCAGAAGGCCGTCTCCAATCTCGTCAGCGGCGTCATCATCCTTCTCGACCGCTCGATCAAGCCCGGCGACGTGATTGCGCTCGGCGACACCTATGGCTGGATCGCATCGCTCGGCGCACGCTACGTCTCGGTCGTCACCCGCGACGGCACCGAGCACTTGATCCCGAACGAAGAGTTGATCACGCAACGGGTCGAGAACTGGTCGTACAGCAATAACCTCGTCCGCCTGAGGCTTCCGATCGGCATCAGTTATCGTTCCGACGTGCGCAAAGCGATAAAGCTCGTCACAGAGGCGGCGCAGAGCGTCGCGCGTGTGCTACCGACCCCGCCGCCGCTTTGCCTGCTGAAAGAATTCGGTTCGAGCTCGGTCGATCTCGAGCTGCGCTTCTGGATCACTGATCCGTACAATGGCGTCAGCAATGTGAAGAGCGAGGTGCTGCTGGGTGTGTGGGACCGGTTCCATGAGCACGGGATCGAGATACCCTTCACCCAGCAGGATTTGCACCTGCGCTCCGCCGTCCAGCTGCATGTGGTAATGGAGCAGCCCGCGTTCGCGGCGGCCGGAGACGCCGATCCACGGGCGGGCGCTCTAGCCGCCGAGACGGAATGACATGGTCGAATGCCTCCGGTCCGGATTACGATCCTTCCTGTCGGCAATGTTTCAAATTGACAGGTTTCCCGCCGCGGCGCGGGCGGCGCTTTGGTTGCTCAGCACCGCCACCGGGAAATCGGCGAGCAGCCGAGAGACCGGCACCTCGGCGCCCCCCTCCAGCCGGCCGCCGGTGAGCACATCGCGCCAGCGGCCGGGCGGCAGCGCGATATTGGCGTCACCCCAATCGACAGCGCCGTTACGGTAAAGCCGATAGACCAAGCGCGGCACCGCAACAACCAGGCCTTGTTCGCCCTGCCTCCGCGTGAACGCGCAGAAATGCTCGCATTTGTCGCCCGTCGCCTCCAAAGACTGATAGTCGCCTTCGGCGAACAATTTCGGATGGGATCGTCGGAAGGCGAGCAATCTGCGGGTTACGAATAATTTCGTGCGCCCGTCCTGCCAATTTGCGGCAACATTGGCGGCGCCACCCTTGGCGATCGCTTCGAGCATTTCCCGCCGGGCATTCCAATCGACCGGGCGGCGGTTGTCCGGATCGACCGAACTGAAATCCCAGAGCTCGCCGCCCTGATAGATATCCGGCACCCCCGGAACCGTCAGCTTCAGGACGAGCTGCGACAAGGAAGAAACGGCGCCGAGCGGGGCTAGTAACGCCACAAGATCATGGAAGTCGGCGAGGAACAGGTTGGGCCGCGAAGCATCGAGCGCATTGCGGACAAAGCGCGACAGCGCAACTTCGTACGCCGCATTGGGGTTGCTCCAGCTCGACTGCTCTTTGCCCTCGCGGACCGCCTTGATCATGTAGGATTCGAGCCGCTCGGAGAGATCCTGCATGCCCTCGAGATCGTTCGGAGCCAAGCCCGGCGGCCAGGCGCCGAGCAGCGCCTGATAAAAGAGATATTCGACGTTGCGGCCGGGCACGGGCTCGTCGTCGATCTGGGCGCGGTACGAGCGGTTGAGACGCAGCCAACGCAACTGGCGCCGACCCCACTCGCGCGGCATCTCGGAGAGAAGCGCCAGGCGCACCCTTGCGTCTTCGCCTCGCTTGGTGTCATGCGTCGCGGTAGTCACCATGGCTCGCGGCCCGGCGCGCGCCCGATCGCGCATCTGATGGTGGAATGCGGCGACCGATAAACCGAAACGCCGCGGGTCGCCGCCGACTTCGTTGAGCGCCAACAGCCGGACATAGCGGTAGAACGCCGTATCCTCGCAACCCTTCGCCATGATCGGCCCGGTCACCTGCTGGAAATGCATTGCGACCCGCATTGCGTCAGCGGGCGGCAGGTGGAGCTCGCCGTCTCCCAGGCGCCCGGTCAGCACCCCATGGATGAAGTCGAAGATGCTGGTATCGGCGGCCCGCCAACGCCTCTGGGCCTTTGCCACCGCCCATTCGATGTGGCGGTCGTCTTCGGCGTTGGCGCCGCGCTCCGACACATAAGTGCGGTAGACCGGGAAGGCTGCAATGACCTCTTCGAGGGCGGCGAGCATTCCGTTCAAGGTGAAGTCGCGGGTCCGCCAATCCCGCATCGACAGGTCATGAAACTCGCGCGCGAGCACATTCATCTCGCTCGCGAGGTTGATCCGCATGATGCGATACTTGCTGGCGTAGAGTACCTCGTCGAAGCTCTCGCTGCGTTTGGCGATGCGGCGGTAGAGCTGGGTCATGGCGCGCTCGCCCTCGGGGTCTATAAAAAGCCCAAGGGCCTGATTGGCGAAATCGTAACCGGTGGTCCCCGCCACCGGCCAATCGGGCAACGCCTCGTGGTGGGCTAAAATTTTTTCGACCAGCACGTAAAGCGGTCCAAGCGCCTCCTGCAGCCCTTCGCAATAGGCCTGGGGGTCGAACAGACCGTCGATGTGATCGATCCGCAGCCCCTGGACAGCGCCGCGCCTGATCAATTGGCGGGCCAACCGGTGCGTCCGTTCGAACACCTCCGGCAACTCCATGCGCAGCCCAGCAAGCTCGTTGATGTTAAAGAAACGGCGGTAATTGATCTCCTCGGCGGCGACGCGCCAATCGGCGATACGGTATGCCTGGGCCTCGAGCAGACGATGCAGACTCTCGAAGCTCTCCGGCTCACCCTTCCGGCCGTTGAGCCGGGTGAGTGCCGAGGCGATGGCGTGGGCTACCGCCGGTTCGCGGGCGCATTGGGCCAGCCTCAACTTCAGCTGCTCTGCGCACCCGCGCACTGCCTGGACCGAGCGACCCGATAGCGTGCCGAAATCGGCGGCCAGCTCCGCAACAGGCTCGCCGCCCTGCACGAGAATTGACTCATAAGCATGGGGCGAGATCGGAAGGCGATGCGCGAAATACCAAGCGCTGAAGCTCCCCAGCTCGGGGTCGAAGCGAAGCTCGATCCCGCCTTCTTCGAGGACGACGCCGTATTGAGCGCCGAGCACCGGCAGCAGCACCCGTCCCTTCAGATCGGGCCGTGTGGCGTCCCAGTTGATGTCAAAATATTCGGCGAACGGTGAACTCCGGCCCCACTCGAGAACGTCGAGCCACCAGGCGTTGTCGGCGCCGCCGACGGCCATGTGGTTGGGGACGAAATCGAGGATGAGACCCATGTCGTGCCGATGCAGCGCTTCGACGAGCGCGGCGAAATCTTGCTCGCTGCCAAGCTCGGGGTTCAGCCGGTCGTGATTGACGATATCGTAGCCGTGGGTCGACCCGGGCCGCGCCTCCATGATCGGCGAAGCATAGACGTGGCTGATCCCAAGCTTGGAAATGTAGGGGACAAGGGCGGTCGCGTCGCGAAAGGTGAAGCCGCGGTGGAATTGCAGTCGATAGGTGGCACGAATTGCCGCACTACATTCGGGCTGGTAGCTCATCTCACGGCGGCAGCAAGACAAAGGTCGCGCTCTGCGGCGCACCGATAGCTCCGGCCGAGGCGTAAAGTATTCGTTCGCCTTCACGCACCTCGACGGCCGATATGGGCTCAGCCGCAAAATTCGCGATCAGGCGGAGCCGCAACTTGTCGCCGAGCTGCCACTCGACGCTGACGCCTTTCGCTCCAAGCGCCGAATAACGACCGGCAAATTCCCCCATTCCCTTCAGCCGAGGGATGATCTCGCGTTGTCTGATCGCCAGCAGCCGACGGTACCGTCCTAGCCAATCTGCGTGCCCCTGCCGGCTCGGCTCGCTCCAGTCGAGCTTGGACATCTCGAAGGTCGAGGGCAGAGTCGGGTCGGGGATGAGCCGGCGGGCAGCTTCATCGCGGAATTCCGGGAAATGGGCGAATTCCCGGCGTCTTCCCTCGCGCACCGCATCGGCGAGACCCGGCTCAAAATCGCAGAAGAACAGAAAGGGGCGTTGGCTCCCCCATTCCTCGCCCATGAACAAGAGTGGAATCTGCGGCGACAACAGCACGATCGCGACGCCGGCATGCAGCAGGGAATCGGCCGCCCGGGCCGCCAACCGCGTTCCGAATGGCTGGTTGCCAACATGGTCGTGGTTTTGCAGAAAGGAGACGAAAGCGGTCGCGGGCAGCCGCGCCGAGGGTTCGCCGCGCGGCCTGCCGCCGCGAAACGGCGAAGCCTCGCCCTGATAAGCGAAGCCCTCCGCCAAGGCGCGCCCGAGATGGGCGGCGGGCTCCGCCGAGTAGTCCGCATAAAAGCCCAAATGCTCGCCTGTGATCAGCACGTGCAGCGCATGGTGCAGGTCGTCGTCCCACTGCGCCGTGAAGCCACCGGCCCTGCCGGCCGAACGCCTCAGGTAGCGAGCCTCGTTGCGGTCGTTTTCTAAGACGAGATGGATTTCCCGATCGGGGATTTGGCGGCGGACGGTCTGCGCCAGCTCGCTGAGGATGTCGGGCTCACTGCTGTCGTGGATCGCATGGACGGCATCGAGGCGGAGCCCGTCAAAGCCATATTCTTCGAGCCAATAGAGCGCGTTGTGGATCATGAAGTTGCGCACCGGCCGGCTCAGCGGTCCGTCAAAATCAAGGGCTGCGCCCCACGGGGTATGGTGTCGCTCAGTAAAGAAAGCCGGGGCGATCGCCGGGAGATAACTCCCCTCGGGGCCGAAGTGGTTGTAGACGACGTCGAGGAAAGCCGCGAGGCCGCGCTGATGACAAGCCTCGACCAGCCGTTTCAGGTCCTCGGGTCGGCCATAGCGGGACAACGGCGCGTAGAGATAGGTGCCGTCATAACCCCAGCCGCGGTTGCCGGGAAACTCGGCAATCGGCATCAGCTCGACCGCGGTTGCGCCGAGCTCACGAACATGGTCAAGGCGCCGGATCGCGCCCGCGAAATCTCCGGTCTCCGAGAAGGTGCCGAGGTGCAGTTCGTATAAGACGATCTCCTCCCACGAGCGCCCGTGCCATCCGGAGGCGGTCCAGACATAGGCACCGGGATCGACAACTTCGCTGGCACCGTGAACGCCTTCCGGCTGGCAACGCGAGGCCGGGTCCGGATAGGCCTTGCCGTCGACGACATAGCGATAGCGCGCGCCGGGCCCGGCGCGGTCGGTCGTCAAGGCGAACCACCCTTCGGATTCGGCGTGCATCGACAGAAGCGCGTCGGCAAGTTGCAACGCCACCGAACGAGCGCGCGGCGCCCACAGGCGGAAGCGGACCATGTCACAGACCAGCTCGGCCCCGAATGGAAGCTCATGATGCCGGCGCATCGTCACTCCTGCTCAAACACTGGAGCCGTCCTTAAGGCGATCAAGCCGGCCCGACCTTAAAGCGATCAAGCGGGCCCGAGCCGACGGCTTGCCAGTTAATCTGACGTTCCTCAAGGGCTAACGCTGGGGTTTTAAAATCGGCGTCATTCGAACGGCAGGTGCACGAGCAGAAAATAGCCGTTGATCATCAGCAGCAAGGCCATGACAGCAATTGCGCCGCTCAATTTGATTAACGCCCGAGAGGCAGCAACGATGCTGACGGACCCTAGCACGATCGCGATCTGGAAAAGCGCTTCCGAGAAGTCGAAATTCGGATCCCGTTCGGCGGCGTGATCGCGCCTGGCCTCCCATTCCTTGGCTTTGGCGAGTAGCTCTTTCTTGCCTTCCCCCGTCTTAGGGTCGCTTTCGTAACGCGCGACGCGTGAGTGATAGCGCTTGATCGCCTCTTCTACTTTTGCCTTCGCTGCCTCAGGCATATCGGGTTGAGCGAGAAGGTCCCTTTCGAGCTGCTCGGCGGTCAGCTCGAACATTGTCTGACGGATGTTCCGGGACTGATAGAACCCGTAGGTGTCGGACGCCTGGATGTTGGCGCTCAGCATCACCTTCGTCGCGTTCGAGCCGCCAAGAAAGGTGATCGCGAGCAACATCGCGATGACTCCGAGATAGATGCCGGTCAGCCGGCGAAAGCGGGCATCCTCCTCGGCGGTGTGATGCTCGTGAACCTCCCCGATCTTTTCGGCAATCTCGGTTGCTTCCACCTTGCTCCCCCCTAGGTGCTTGTCCGATCAAGGGGCAGATGCTGGCATCCAGCAGACGGCTAATCAATCTCATGTGAAACGACTGGACGCGCGAAACGGCGGGCCCCAAACGCGATATCCGGTCCTCCTGAGAAGACCGGATATTGTCCCCCGACGGCAGAGGTTATTGCGGGTAGCCGTACGGGCCCGGCCCGTAATAATAAGGCGGAGGTGCGGGCTGGTAGTAGTATTGGGGCGGATAACCATACGCCGGCGGCGGAGCATAGACTGGTGGCTGGGAGGATGCGATGGCAGCCCCGGCAATCACCCCGCCGAGAACGCCCAATCCTATGGCCGCACCCACGCCGGGCCCGCCACCCGCCTGGGCTGACGTCGGCGCCGTCGTCAGAGCAAATACCGCCAGTGCTCCCGCCACGACAACGCCTCGGCCGATTTTCGTTACAGTGCTGACACAGGTCATCGAAATTCCCCTCTGATCTCGGCCGATCCAACTGCCATTGGGTTGGTAGCCTGTGCCCAAGAGTTCGGAATGCGGACCGGAGATTGCGATCTCGGAGAATCCATGCCGGTACTCCGGCATGAACCCGATATGTTCCTGTTGAAATATAAGGCTAGCCGCTGGGTGGCGCGGCGTCGTCGATCGACAGCTGCACCGCCTCGCCGCCGCGCCAGCTGTCGCGACGCAGATGGCCTGCGACGTGGATCGCGGCGCCCCGCGTCTCCGCGAGGAACCGGCCGAGGGGAGTATCGGCAACCCGGAAGGCGATCCCGCGCAGCCGCGCCTCTCCAAGCGGATCGGCCAGGGTGCAGCGCAGATGCCCGCTCCCGACCCCTTCCGCGTGGATCACACGGACCCCAGCAAAGGCAAAGCGCGGTTCGGGATTGCCGGAGCCGAAGGGCGCCAGCCGGGCGATGTGGTCGATCAGGTCGCCCTGCGCCGCGGCAAGAGAGAGCGCCGCGTCGACCCGCAGCTCGGGCACCAGCCGCTCGCGGTCCACGCCGTCTCCCAGGCGCTCGGTCAGAAACAGCCGCAGGGCGTCGAGCCTATCTGCCGCGACCGTGAACCCCGCCGCCATCGCATGGCCGCCGCCGTTGATCAACAGGCCGGCCTGGCGCGCCGCGATCACCGCCGGCCCGAGCGGCAAGCCAGAGATCGAGCGGCCCGAGCCCTTCCCGATGCCATCGGCCAGCGCGACGACGCAGGCCGGACGCTCGTAGCGCTCTTTGAGCCGCGCCGCGACGATGCCGATCACCCCGGGATGCCAATTCTCCGCCGCGGCGAAGACGAGCACCGGCGATTGCGCGGCGGATTCAACCGCCGCGATCGCCGCCTCCAAGGTACGTGCCTCGATCTCGCGGCGCTCCTGGTTGTAGCCGTCGAGGCGGCGGGCGAGCTCGGCGGCGAGCGCCGGATCGTCGGTGGCGAGCAGACGCGCTCCAAGATCGGCGGCCCCGACCCGTCCTCCGGCGTTGACCCGTGGGCCGAGAAGGAAGCTTAGATGATAGGCGTCGAGCGGCTCGCTGACGCCGGCGACCGCCGCCAGCGCGGCCAAGCCGGGATTGGCGTTGCGCCGCGCTACCTTGATTCCCTGGGCGACCAATGCACGGTTGACGCCGAACAGAGGGACGACATCGCAAACCGTGCCGAGCGCCACCAGATCGAGCCAGCCCATCAGGTCGGGTTCGACGCGGCCATGAGCGTACCAGTCGGCCTGCCGCAGCGCGCGATTGACGGCGACGACGAGCAGAAAGGCGACGCCGACCGCGGCCAGGTTCCCGTGCGGGCTTTTCTCATCCAGCCGGTTCGGGTTGACGACCGCGACTGCTGCCGGCAACGGCGGCTCGGCGACATGATGATCGATGACGATAACGTCCAGCCCGGCATCGGCGGCTTCGGCAAGCGGCTGATGAGCGGTCGTGCCGCAATCGACGGTGACCACCACCCGCGCCCCTTCGGCTCGCAGGCGCAGTAAGGCCGGAGCGTTTGGGCCGTACCCCTCGCGCAGGCGGTCTGGCACATAGATACGAGTTTGGCCTCCGACGGCTTTGAAGAAACGCGCTAACAGCGCAGCCGAGGTCGCGCCGTCGACATCATAGTCGCCAAAGACGGCGATGGTCTCGCCGTCGCGGACGGCGCGCACGAGGCGCTCCACGGCAGCGTCCATATCGCGCAGATGAGAAGGATCGGGCAGCTGGTCGCGCAGACGTGGGGCGAGAAAACCCGGCGCATGATTGCAGTCGAGCCCGCGCCGGGCAAGCAGCCGGCCGACGATTTCAGGCAGTCCCAGGCGCTCGACGATGGCCTGCCCCTCTTGCGCATCGCCGTTGCGCAGACGCCAGCGCCGACCGCAGATCGACTGCTCTACCCCGAGAAATGTTTCGGCGCCCCCCGCGCCGTTGTCCATATCCGAGCCCTTATCCAAACACCCGATGTTGTTTATCGTCACCCCCGCGAAAGCGGGGGTCTAGGGGTCCTGTTCAGGTGCTTGTCATCCCTCGATTCCCGCCTGCGCGGGAATGACGAGCCAGGGGTGGTTAAAGAAGAATCAGCTGAGAAGGCGCTTAGCGCGCGAACGGGGCGAAGCTCTGCTTGCGCGTGAAGTCGTGGCGCGCCTCGACGTAGCGAACCGTGCCGGATTTCGATCGCATCACCACCGAATGGGTCGACGCGCCGCCGGGAAAGCGCCGCACGCCGCGCAGCATGGTGCCGTTGGTAACCCCGGTGGCGGCGAACATGACGTCACCCGAGGCGAGATCCAGAAGCTTGTACTTACGGTCGAGATCGGTAAGACCAAGACGGTGGGCGCGGCCGCGCTCGTCGTCGTTGCGGAACAGCAGACGCCCCTGCATCTGCCCACCGATGCAGCGCAAAGCTGCTGCCGCCAGCACCCCTTCCGGCGCACCGCCAGACCCGACATACATGTCGATCCCGGTTTCCGGATCGGATGTCGCAATGACGCCGCTGACATCGCCATCTCCGATCAGTGCGATGCGAGCACCCGACGCACGGACCTTGGCGATCAGCTCGGAGTGGCGCGGCCGGTCGAGGATGCAGACGACGAGATCGGCGATTTCGGCGTTCTTCGCCTGCGCCAGGTTCTTCAGGTTGACGGCCGGCTCTTCATCGAGATCGACCAGATCGTCGGGCAGCCCGCCGCCCACCGCGATCTTGTCCATATAGACGTCCGGGGCGTTGAGAAAGCCGCCGGCATCGGCCATCGCGATGACCGCGAGAGCATTGGCGCTGCCTTTGGCGGTGATCGTCGTGCCCTCGAGCGGATCGAGCGCGATATCGATCGGCGGACCATTCCCGGTGCCGACCTTCTCGCCGATGAAGAGCATCGGCGCCTCGTCGCGCTCGCCCTCACCGATGACGACGGTGCCGGCGATCGACAGACTGTTCAGCGCCTCTCTCATTGCGTCGACCGCGGCCTGGTCGGCCGCCTTCTCGTCGCCGCGCCCCATCCAGCGCGAGGCGGAGAGTGCGGCTGCTTCGGTCACCCGGACGGCTTCGAGCGCGAGGTTGCGATCCATCTGCGAGGTCTCGGGCACGGCTTTCCTCCTGTCTTGTCGTTGGGGGTTGTTTAGAAATCCTCGATGCGGATCATGTGCGGCGGCTCGAGCACGGTTTCGAGCGCCTCGATCTTCTTGAGGGCCCGGCGCATCGCCGCCTCGACCGTGATATGGGTCGTCAGCACCACCGGCACGGCCTCCCCCGGGGCTCGGCCACGCTGAATCATCGATTCCATCGATACCTGCTCGTCTCGCAAGGCAGCAGCGACATCGGCGATCACCCCCGGCTGATCGAGCACCATCAAGCGAATGTAATAGGCGCCTTGATGCCGCTCGATGGGCACCCCGGGGAGCGCGCGCAAATTAGCCGTCGGCACACCGAACGGTACGATATGGCGTCCGGCGGCGATATCGGCGAGATCAGCGGCGACGGCCGAGGCGGTCGGGTGCGCACCGGCGCCACGTCCTTCCAGCACCACCCGACCGACGAAGTCTCCTTCGGCGACGACAGCGTTGTAGACGCCCTCGACCGCCGCGATCGGCGTCGAGCGCGGCACCATGCAAGGGTGGACGCGCTGCTCGAGCCCCTCCTCGGTCAGCCGTGCGATCCCGAGCAGCTTGATGCGGTAGCCGAGTTCCTCGGCAAAGTCGATGTCGAGCCGCGAGACGTGACGGATCCCCTCGGCATAGACGCCGTCGAGGTCGACCGGGCGGCCGAACCCGACGCTCGCCAGGATTGCAAGCTTGTGCGCCGCATCAATGCCGTCGATGTCAAAGCTCGGATCGGCCTCGGCATAGCCGAGCTTTTGCGCCTCGGCGAGGACTTCGGAAAATTCATGCGCGGTCTCACGCATCGTCGTCAGGATATAATTCGAGGTCCCGTTGAGGATGCCGTAGACGCGCGCCAGCCGATTTCCGGCAAGACCCTCGCGCAGGGTTTTAATCACCGGTATCCCGCCGGCGACGGAAGCCTCGAAGGAGAGGACCACCCCCTTATCCTCGGCCGCCGCGGCGAGCCTGGTGCCGTCGTGCGCCATCAGCGCCTTGTTGGCGGTGACGACGTGCTTGCCGTGTTGCAGTGCGGTATCGACCACCTTCTGGGCTATTCCGTCGGCACCGCCGATCAGCTCGACGACGACATCGATCTCTGGATCGGCGGCCATCGCCGCCGCATCCTCGTACCAGCGCACCGCCGAGAGATCGATCCCGCGATCGCGGCGGCGGTCGCGGGCGGAAACCGCAACGACGACCATCCTGCGACCGGCACGCTGCGCCAGGAGATCAGCCTGCCGGTCGAGCAACTGCAAGGTGCCGGCGCCGACCGTGCCGAGACCTGCAACAGCAATCTTCAACGGCGATTTCACGACGATGACGATAGCCTCCGCGGAGAACAGTTACGACAAAATCTCGGCAGCCTCGCCCGAAAGGCTGAATATACGGTTGCTTGGTCTACCGGTGCCCGGAGCGCGGCGAATCTGCTCAGTGTTCGAGCATCACCTCGGCGCGGTTTTCCGGGGCATCGGGGCCCGACGGTGCGGCTTCGACGGCGATTTTGTCGGACGGCACCCCGGCCTCGGTCAAAGCTGCGGCGACAGCCTGGGCGCGATCGAGCGCGGCGCGAAAACTGTTCAACTGTTCGGCGGCTCCACTGCCGGCACCCGCGTAGCCGATAATGCGTATTCTTCCGGGATTCTGCTGGTACAGCGGTACGATCTTCCCAACGGTTTGGCGATCTTCCGCGCTTAGGCTCGTCGAGTCGGCGGCGAACCTGATCTCGGCGACCGGGGTGCCGACGGCTGGACCGGGTGCTTTCTGGACGCCCCTGCCGGACCCGGCGAGCGGCGCCAACACCGGAGGCGGCGGGGGCGCCTGGTAGGCGGTCGAGCCGAGCGCGGCCGGCGGCGGAGCCGGGGCCGGAGGCGGTGGGAGACGCGGTGTGGCGGGCGGCACGTTTGCCGCGGTCGGCGGCGGTGCAGGATATGGCGGCGGAGGTGCTGGCTGAACCTGTTCGGGATTGGGCGTCGAGCGCACCTTCGGCACTTCGAGGCTCAACTCCATCGGGCCCGGCTCCGGCGGCTCGCCGGATTTGCGCGGACCGGGGCCGGTTGTCGCGGCCGATGACGCCGGAGTCTCAGTGGGCGCTGAGGCGGCGGCGGGCGGGGAGGCGGCGCCCCCACCGGGACCTGGCGGGGCGGATTTGGGGACCTCGGGGACCGGCGGGGGTGGCGGAGGAGGCGCCGGCGCCGACACTGCCGGAAAGCCCGCCCGCAAGCGCTCATCGCTATACTTCGCGTTTGTCCGGTCCGCTATCAGGCTCTGTGTAAGGTTCTCGCGCTCGGCCTCGGTCAGCGCCCGATTCGGCGGGGGCGGCACACTCGCGAGGTTGGGATAGTCGGCCGTCTCGCCAGCCGCCAGATTTTGGGTGTTACGCGCCGTCTCCGGGTCGGGGTCGTTTTTGCTGGCGCCGGTCCAGTCGCGCCACGTCTCGACCGGGTTGCAGGCAACCAGCCCCAGCGTCGCCGCCAGCAGTACCACCAGGTGCATCTGACGCTTCGGGCTCTTTTCGGCGCCGCTGCGGGGCGAAGGGCGCTTGCAGAGGATCATGACCGCGACTTCCGACCAACCGACCCGGTGTCGTGCGCCGGCGCACACCCTGGAGCCGTGCACATTCTGCGGTCCCCGATGTATTAGATCAGCAGGGGCGCGTCACTACATTTGATGGCATGAAGGACAAACCGATTGAAGATCTGGGTAGCGCCCCGCAGGCCGGACTCCTGACGCACGGGCTCGCGAACGTCGGCCCTGCCGAGGAAACGGTCATGACGGACGAGCACCGGGACAAACGAGGCGCGAAGGCTGCCCCGCGGAGAAAGGACCAGTCGCCCGATCCGTCGCCTGATCTCACCGAGCTGTCTGAGCAAATGAGCGACATCGCCGATAGGAGCCGGCACCTGGTTGCCGAATTCCTCAAGCGGCAAGCCGCGGGCGAGGGGGTTGGGATGGCTGACCCGCTGAGCATCGGCGCTGCCTTCTTCGAGATGACGGCCCGCATGATGTCGGACCCTTCGCGCCTCGTCCAGGCCCAGCTGTCGCTATGGAACAACTACATCACGCTTTGGCAGCGCACCGCTCGGCGCTTCCTCGGCGGCAGTGCGGAACCGATGATCGAGCCATCTGCCGGCGACCGGCGCTTTCGCGACAAGGCGTGGACCGACAACACGCTCTTCGATTTCATCAAGCAAAGCTACCTGCTGACCGCGCGCTGGCTGCAAGAAACGGTAAAAGAGGTCGAAGGGATCGATGAGCGCACCGCACGCAAGGTCGATTTCTACACGCGACAATTCGTCGACGCGATCGCTCCATCGAACTTTCTGCTGACCAACCCGGAGGTGCTGCGGGCAACAATCGAAAGCCGCGGCGAAAACCTGCTGAACGGGCTGAAGAACCTGCTCGCCGATCTCGAGCGCGGCAAGGGGCGGCTGGCGATCAAGATGACCGACATGCAGGCTTTCCGGATCGGTGAAAATATCGCGGTAAGCCCGGGCAAAGTCGTCTACCAGAACGATCTCTTGCAGCTGATCCAGTACGAAGCGGCGACTGCGACGGTCAAGCGTCGGCCGCTTCTGATTATTCCGCCGTGGATCAACAAATTTTATATCCTCGACTTGCGCCCTGGTAATTCATTCATCCGCTGGGCAGTGGGCGAAGGCCACACGGTATTTGTCATCTCCTGGGTCAACCCCGACGAGCGGCTCGCCGCCAAGACATTTGCCGATTACATGCGCGAGGGCCCGCTCGCCGCCCTCGACGCAATCGAAGAGGCCACCGGAGAGCGCGAAGCCAATGTCATCGGCTATTGCCTCGGCGGTACCCTGCTCGCCAGCACTCTCGCCTACATGGCGGTCAAGCGCAACTCGAGGGTCAAAAGCGCCACCTATTTCGTGACGATGGTTGATTTCGCCGAGGCCGGCGAGCTGTCGGTCTTCATCGACGAGGAGCAGCTTGCCGCCCTGGAGGCGCGGATGAACGAGAGGGGCTATCTCGAAGGCCGCGAAATGGCGACCACCTTCAACATGCTGCGCGCCAACGATCTGATCTGGTCGTTTGTCGTCAACAACTATCTGCTTGGCAAATCGCCCTTCCCGTTCGACCTGCTCTATTGGAACGCCAATTCAACGCGGATGCCGGCGGCGATGCACAGCTTCTACCTGCGCAACATGTACCAGGAGAATTTACTGGTTAAGCCGGGTGGCATCACCCTCGACGGCGTGCCGATCGATCTGCGAAAGATCAAAACCCCGTCCTTCCTATTGTCGACGCGCGAGGACCACATCGCCCCCTGGCGTTCGACCTATTCCGCAACGCGGCTCTATCGCGGGCCGGTCAAGTTCGTGCTGTCGGCCTCGGGCCATATTGCCGGCGTCGTCAACCCTCCGGGCAGCAAATACGGGCATTGGGAGAACGACAAGAACCCGCCGACCCCGGAGGAATGGCTCGCTTTCGCAACTGCCGTGCCCGACACCTGGTGGCCCGTATGGGAGCGCTGGGTCTCGCAATACTCCGGCGGCGAGGTGCCGGCGCGCCACCCCGGCGACGGCAAGCTCAAACCGATCGAGGACGCCCCCGGCTCCTACGTAAAGGTCCGTGCGGAGGATTGACGAGCCCCCGGCGGCGAGCCCCCTAAACTAGCTGCCTGTTCTTTCGCCGAACTGCTGCCGACTTTCACCTAGGCCGTCGAAGGCAATTACGGCCAGCGTTTAGCCATGCTGTTCACCGAGGACGGCGTTTACGACGACGGCTTTTTCGGAACCCATGCCGGCGACCGGCAATCGCTGCGATGCTACAGCGCTTCCACGACACCGGAAGCAGCTATTTCTGGGAGTTTGTCGATCCTGTCAGTGACGGCGCCGGATATGCCCGCTTTCGCTTCAGTTACATCTCGAGGCTGCCCGAAAGCATGGGACGCCCGGTTCTGTTCGAGGGCATCAGTTGCTTCCGGTTTCGCGGCGAACTGATCGCACGCTATAGCGAAGCGTTCGACCGCGGCGTCGCCCTAGTACAACTCGATTTTCCAGCCGAACGCATCCGGCGCACCCTGCAGAAGGCCGCAGCCACGCAAAACAAATTACCGGAGGCTCGCCGGCACCTCGAGCGGTTTTCGTAGGACTAACCCGCATTCCTCACACCGGGAAGGGCGGAGCCGGCCCCTGAGCATCGAGAGGACGGCGCGCGGCTTTCAACGGTACCGTAGACCCGGTGGTGAACCGCCATTTCTGGAGGTTCAAGGCTCATTCGCTGGGCGTGTGCCCAGCTGTGGCATTGATACAGTGACCGTCCGGCCGACAAAGGAAATCCTTCTTAAAGTCTGTGCAAGCTGGGAGCGCCAGCGTCCAGCCGATGACGACGATTCGGCAAAACAAAATCGAGCTGCTCGAGCGCGAATGTGCATCGGCGGCCTGAGTGTAAGAAAATCTCATTGCCACAACGGCCTTTCTCATGGTCAAGGGGTGCCCCGATGCAGACAGGGTGTCGCGCGGAACTGCGCGGCCTTGCACGTCTCGAGAGCCAACAGGCCGTGGCAGGGTGTTCCAACCCGCCTACCAACAAGTGGGTCTTGATCAGAACGTATCGTGAACCTACATTCCGGGTTTATTCGTCCCGTTCCCTTGAGCTTTAATGATGTCGAAAATCGTTAACGATCCACGTTTTACCGGCTGTTATCACCTGTTTCCCAGACTTGGAATTTAATAATCTCAATGACTTAGTCCTGATCCCTTCTTGGCTCGCTCGCGCGATGAGCTCAGCCGCTTCGCCGAAGGAACTCGGAGATCCGCGGCACTCCGAGTTGCCGACGGGTTTGAAAGATCCGGCCTCGAGGCGCGACCGAGTTATTTCAGCATCTCGGAGATCCTGGCGGATTGGGCCGCATCGCCGGCACGGTTCTTGACATAATCGGCTGGGCAGCGGCCGGCGCTGTCGCGGCTGGCCGGATCGGCGCCATGGTCGAGCAACAGCCGCACCATCTCGGGCGATCCCAGCTCGGCAGCATAGGATAACGCGGTCCGTCCCGGGGTGTTGCTGACGGCGGCCTCGCCGGTCATGCACAACGGGTCGCCGGTTCCATCGGTCTGCGCGACCGCGTCGCGCGCCCCGGTGTCGATGGCGGCACCGTGGGCCAGCAGGATGTCGGCAGTCTCGACCATATCGAGCCGTGCCGCCACCATCAACGGGGTGCGTCCGGAAGCACCCGTCTCATTGGGATCGAGGCCCAGTTCCAGCAAGGCGCGCAGTGTCGCCGGGTGTTCGAGCGCGTCGGTGACCAGTGGCTCGTCGAACTCGCGCGTCACTCCTTTGGCGATCGCCCTCGGCTCGGGGCCAAGCAAGGCGCGCACTGCGGCGGTGTCGCCTTCCAATGCGGCCTGCTGGATGTCGTGTCTCTTGGCACAATCCGCGGCCAGGAGCGCCGCGGTCGAATTGTCGTCGGGATCGAATTCGAAGCCGTCGGAGATCTTGCGATCGAGATAGAGCGCAGCGAACCGCTGCGCCTCCGCCGGCGTACGGCCGAACTCGTTGCGGTAGAACGGCGCCAACGCCGCGATGGCTGCGTCCCGAGACGAGACATAGGCGCGGTATTGCCGCGCTCTTTCCGGGCCAGTCAGCGCCCAATTGCGCATGTAGAGGGCAATCTGACTGGCGCTCAGATCGCCCGATGCCGGGCCGCGTCGGTCGAGAACCCAGGGGCGCCACGCCGCGTGGTTGTCAAGCACGCGCGCCGTGTCACCGATGCTGACGCACAGCCTGCCGGCCGGCGTCAGCGGTCCTGCAGCGCGCTGGAATGCCCCGATTTCGGGGAGCGCCAGTCCTCGATCGGATGGATGCGCGATCGGTAGGTGGGCGTCGAACAGGCAAACGCGGTGCAACTTTGCCGGTCCGAAAAGCCGATAGACCCCAAGATCGCCGGGTTTGTCGGGGACGGGCCTCATCGGTGCGAGCAGGTAAATTCTGTCTTCGTAGCGGAAGAACCGCGGCATCTCGTCGACAGTCAGGATCGATCCGCGGGCAAACGCGGCACGAGGCTGCGTTATCGGCTTCTTCGGATCCGGACGCGGCAGCCGATCTGCATCGATAACAGCCTGGGCAGCGGTGCGCACGCTTCTGGCGAGCGGCTCGGCACCGCGGCCGATCGCGCTCAGCAGCTCCTTGGGCGTAGCAAAGGCGCGGTATTCGACTGTCGACAATTGCAGACCGCTGCCGTCCTCGATCCATTGCAGGACCGGGAAAGCTTTGCCGAGGTTGTAGGCGTCGATGTCGGCCCGCAGAACCGTCGGGTCGTCGCCGAGACCGGGCATCGGCACGAACCCGACCTCGCGTTCACCGAGCGGATTGACGAATAGCCCGCCGCCGAAAAAGCTCGCCAGGAGGTCGTGTCGCAGATCCTCGCACAGCTTGATGCCGGCGCCTTCGACGAGGGTTGGGCGGAACCGGACATTCGGCCAAGCCGCCGCGTTGCGCTCATAGCGCAGCACCGCCACCCGCTGCTCGTAGATCCGCGACAGACAGGCAACCGCGCCCTCGCGCTGCGGGTCTTCGTGCGAGGCATTCGACGGCTGCTGCGCTGCGGCCGGGCATGCGCGAGCGCGAGCGTCGAGCCAGAGCCGCTGTTCGGCGAGCCTCGCGGCGCGCTCTACGGGGCGTGCTGCCCGGTCCCGGTAATCACGGAAGGCTGCGTCCAGGTCAGCACCGATGACGGTGAGTGAGGGCTCTGCACAGATCAGGCGCTCGATTGCCGTCGGGGCGCTGCCGCATTGAGGATTCGGTTTTGGTACGGAGCCGCCGCCGGTTTTTGTAGCGGGAGCCGCGAATGTCGAATGCCCCAGCGCAATCGCCAACGTCAGCCCGATCACCCGCCCGGACGGACAGCGGAGCGGCCAAAGAAGGTACAAGCTCGGTATGTCGCGCCTCATGATGTTTGGGAATAATTGCTGCGCGTGGGAGGTCCATAAGCATCACGGGAGGAAGCGGCCATGTCCAGAAATCCAAGCGCCCCGCGTTGTTGGCCGCGCATTTGCCTTGCGAGCCTCCTCTTGGTCGTGGCGTGCAGTCAGGCGCCCGCAACGAGCTTGGTGGTGGTTCCGCCCGTTCCGGCCGGCGCGGCGCGAATCTGGATCTACCGCAACGACGGGCCGTACGAGGCCCAACAGCGCCCCTACTTATGGCTGAACGGCCACATAGTCGGGATTGTCGAGCCAAATGGAGCAATGTATCGCGACGTGCCGCCTGGACAGTATACGGTGACGGTGGACAGCTACGGCGTTCCTTACCCTAACCAGTTTGCGGAATTCAACCTCGGCGTCGGACAGGAGGCCTTTGTCAAAGTCTTGTCGATGCGGGAAAAGGTGGGCGGCGAATTCGGCGTCGGTTCCCGCGCGCGTTTCTTCACCGAGCTCTTCCCGGCCGACGCCGCTCGGGCCGCTATTGCGAGCACTCCGTTCTTCGGCAGCAGCTGAGCGCCTGCGTTCGATTAGCTTATCAATTGACAGTGCGGCTGGGGGGTGTTGCAGTTTGCCGACTGCTGCGCAACGAGGAGGGAAACGGTGGGCAAGCTGCGTCATTTCGCGATGTCGGTCCCCGACCCCTGGAAGACCGCCGAGTTTTATAAGTATGCCTTCGGGATGGAAGTCGTAGGCGAGACCAATTCGAGCCTTGCCGAGGGTGTTTTTCTGTCCGACGGCGTGATTAATCTCGCACTGCTGCATTTCAAATCCGACGAAGCGGCACAAGGCACCGGGCGCGACCATGTCGGGCTCCATCATTTCGGGGTGTGGGTGGATGATCCGGAGGTAGTGCAGCGGCGCATCGAGCAAGCCGGCGGCGAGTGGCTGATGGGCGAACCGGACGTCAAAGGCGGCAGCTTCTACGAGGTCAAGTTCCGCGATCCGAACGGGGTCGTCTTCGATATCTCGCATGCCGGATGGGGCGGCGCGCAGAAGAACCCGGGCGGTTCGGGCAACGAGGTCGGACCATCGCGCGGTCTCGTACCGAAATTCGCCGAGCGCCGCGCCGCGGCTGCCGCCGAAATGGCTGCCCGCACCCGCAAGTAGTCACCCGCTCAGGGAGCCAGTGGTGAAAGCCCCGGCCGTCGACTATGTCAGGCCGCGCAGTCTGACCCAAGCCGTAGGACTGCTGGCGCATGCCTCGGTCGAAGCGCGCGTGATCGCCGGCGGGCAGTCGCTGATGGCGATGATGAACCTGCGGGTCGCCTCGCCGCGGCTGCTGATCGACATCGCACGGCTGCCGGAGCTCGTTTCCGCTTCGGACGATGCCGATGCCGTGACCCTCGGCGCCTGCGTGACCCATGGGGCGATAGAGGACGGCCGCGTTCCCGATCCCTCCCGAGGCTTGATGCCGCGCGTCGCCGCTACTCTCGCCTACCGCGCGATCCGCAATCGCGGCACGATCGGCGGCAGCCTCGCACTCGCCGACCCGGCAGCCGAATGGCCGGCGGTTCTCGCGGCGCTCGATGCCGAGGTGACTTTGTTCAGCCCCGGCGGGCGCCGCTCGCTCAAATGCGTCGAGTTCACAACCGGGATCTTCGAGACGCAGCTCGCAGCGGACGAAGTCATCGAGAGTGTGCGCATTCCAGAGCTGTCGGATGCCGCGCGCTGGGGCTATCTGAAGCTGTGCCGGAAAGCGGGCGAATTCGCCAACGCCCTGGCGGTAGTTGTGGTCGATCCCGGACGGGATTATTCGCGGGTCGTTATAGGCGTGGCGGAAGGCGCCCCGTTGCCGCTCGATGACACCGCCCGGCTGGTCGCAGCAGGTCATCGCGACCTTATGGCGTTGCGCAGCGCCATCGCCGCCGATCTCGACCGCGCCTCGGACCGGCATTTCGACGATTTCCAGCGCAACTTGCACACCGTCGCGGCGATACGCGCCGCGCAACAGGTGCTTACATGACGACGATCCGCTTGCACCTCAACGGCAGCGTTGTTGCCGATGAAGTGCCGACGCGGCTGTCTCTGGCCGATTTTCTGCGCGAACGCCGCAATCTGACCGGGACCCATCTCGGCTGCGAGCACGGCGTTTGCGGTGCCTGCACGGTGCTGGTCGACGGCGAGCCCGCTCGCTCGTGCCTGATGCTCGCGGTCGCCTGTGACGACCGTAGCGTGGAGACAATCGAAGGTTTCGGGGGCGAACGGGTGATGGCAGCTCTGCGCCGGAATTTCCATCAGCACCACGCGCTGCAATGCGGGTTCTGCACCCCGGCGATGCTGATCACCGCGCACGACTTGATCCGCCGCGGCCGCGCCGGCTCGGAGCGCGAGGTCCGCGAGGGGCTCGCCGGCAACATCTGCCGCTGCACCGGCTACACCAACATCGTCACGGCGATCGCCGCGGCCGCGCAGGAGATCGGCAAGGAGGCGCCGGATGGCCAATGACCGACATGGTATCGGCGTGTCATTGTTGCGCCGGGAAGACGAGCGGCATCTGCATGGCCGCGGCGAATTCGTCTCCGACATCAAATTGCTGGGGACGATGGATGTCGCCTTCGTCCGCAGCCCCCACGCCCACGCCCGCATCCGGTCCATCGCGGCTCCGCCCGAGGCCTGCGGCCGCGTTTTCACAGCGGCCGATCTGCCGCAGGTCACGCCGATCCGGGTCGTCACCCAGGCGGCCGGCGCCAGGTCGCCGGCCTGGCCGCCGCTGGCGACGGACAAGGCGCGCTATGTCGGGGAGGCGATCGCCGCCTGCATCGCGCCCTCCCGCGGCGAGGCGGAAGACCTTGCCAATTCGATAGAGGTCGATTTCGAGGTGCTTGACGCGGTCGTCGATGCACCTCGGGAGATGCGTGGCAGCCGCCACCCGGTTCACGAAAGCTGGGGCGACAATCTCTATCTCGAGCGGGTTGTCGAGGGCGGCGACATTGCTGCCGCAGCGCGTGCCGCCGAGATTACCGTCAGCCGAGAATACCGCATGAATCGGCAATCGGGCGCGCCGCTCGAAGGCCGTGCGGTGCTCGCCTACCGTGACCATCGGCTCGACGAGGTCATTGTCTACGCCTCGACCCAGACGCCGCATACGATGCGCGTCGCCCTCGGTGAGATCCTCGGCATCGACGAGCGCCGCATCCGGGTCGTCGCCCCCGATGTCGGCGGCGGGTTCGGGCCGAAGGCGCGGCTTTACCCGGAGGAGATCATCCTGGCCGCACTCGCGCTGAGGCTCGATCATCCGGTGCGCTGGGTCGAGGACCGCACCGAGCACCTCCTGACCGCTGCGCATACCCGCGACCACCATTACCGGGTCACCGCCTATGCCGACCGGCAGGGCAGGCTGCTCGGCGTCGAGGCCGACATCACCGTCGATGCCGGCGCCTACGGGATGTGGCCGCAAGGGCCATACCAGGAAGCCAACATGGCGGCCCGCTGCCTGCCGGGGCCGTACACGATCCCGAATTACCGGGCGCGAACTTACACGGTGGCGACCAACAAGACGCCGTTCGGTCCTTATCGCGGCGTCGGCCGCACCGGTGCCTGCTTTGCGATCGAGCGGACTATCGACGAGGTCGCGCGTGCCGCCGGGCGCGACCCGGTCGAGGTGCGTACTGAAAACATGATCCGCCCCGAGCAGATGCCGTACGCCTCGATCGCCGGGATGCACTACGATGCCGGCGACTACGCCGCGAGCGTGCGCCTCTGCGCCGAGCTGCTCGACCTGCCGGCGGTTCGTGCGCGGCAGGGGCGAGGCGAGCCCGACAACAGGCTGATCGGCGTCGGTTTCGCCTCGTTCACCGAGCAGACCGCCCATGGCGCCGCCGAATTCGCCGCCCGTGGTGCGGCTATCATCCCCGGCTACGAAAGCTGCACCGCGCGCATCCTGACGGACGGCAGTGCCGTGCTGATGGTCGGCATCCAATCGCACGGCCAAGGGCTGGAGACGGCTCTGTCGCAGATTGCAGCGCAGGAGCTCGGGATCGACCCGGCGCGGATCGCGGTGCGCCACGGCGATACCGAAAGCACCGCTTTCGGCTTTGGCACCTTTGCCTCGCGCAGCATGGTCATGTCGGGGGGTGCGGTCGCTCGCGCCACCCGGATGTTGCGCGATAAGCTGACCCGGATCGGCGCCCACCTGTTGCAATCCGATCAGGCCGACGTCCGCTATGCCGATGGCGCGGTGCGGGGGCCGCAGGGCTCGGTCACGGTTGCCGAGATCGCCAAGGTCGCGCATCTGCGGATGGACGGGTTGCCGCCCGGGGTCGATCCGCTGCTCGATGCGACCGCGACCTACGAGCCGGCGATCGGCACCGGCGTCTTCTCCTATGCGACGCACGGTGCCGTTGTCGCAGTTGATCCGGAGACCGGCTTTATCGAGCTCCTCGATTTCGCGGTCGCCGAGGATTGCGGCACGATGGTCAACCCGATGCTCGTCGCCGGCCAGATCAGGGGTGGCGTGGTACAGGGCATCGGCACCGCCCTCTACGAGGAGATCCCCTACGACGATGCCGGCCAGCCGCTCGCCGTCACCTTTGCCGACTACCTGTTGCCGGGTGCGGCCGAGATGCCGGCGATCAAGATCGGCCACCTCCACACCCCGACCCCGCACACCGAATACGGCATGAAGGGCATGGGCGAAGGCGGCGCCGTTGCCCCGCCCGCAGCGATCGCCAACGCCGTCCGCGACGCCTTGGCCGCACTCGGCGCGGAAGTCAACGAAACCCCGATCGCCCCGCGCCGGGTGCTGGCGGCGCTGCAAACGGCGCGAAAGGCGGCTGCAAAGCCGTGAATATCTGATCCAAAATACATCACAAGATGTCATAGGGAGATGTGCACTCCGGCCGAGACATCAGACGGACTGAGACTTTTTCGCCCTGGATCGCGATCACAAGTTGTATTGCGGATCGTCAATTTTGCTATGTGCAGCGAATCTGCAGCGAGATTTCTCTTCTAGGTAGAACTGCTTACCAACCCGGCCTTCCGCAGCAACGCTTTTGTCGAAGCCCATCAAATCGACACTCCTCCAACCGGCGACCCACGCGGGGCCGCCGCGTGCCGGAATATGTAATGCGATGGAGGCAATTTTGCGGTCGCACGAAGCTCCCACTCATTCGGGAACTCTCAGCTCTACCATTTCGGGTAAAATGTGTCCATCACCCGGTATGTGAGGGTGCTCTAGGAGGGTGTCGCGCCTATGAAAAGCGGTTGTTTCCTTGATCGCCTGATCGGTAAACTGGCCTCACACCTACAAGGACCTCCACTTCAACGTGATACGACGCGATCTCGAACTAACCGCCCAACTCTATTGTTATCGCCCGTCCTCACGCTGCCCTCCATGCGAGACGGTCTTATCAACACCTCGGCCGGAATGCCGAGTTTCTCATGGAGACGGCGGATCATGCTGATCGACAGGCCTCGACGGCGATTGAGCACTTCGGCAACGCGAGTACGGCTGCCGAGGATTCCCTCCAGATCCTTGCGGGTGAGGCCCTGCTGCTCCATCCGGAATTTGATCGCCTCGATCGGGTCGGGAGGATCAACTGGGTGGTGCTCGCTCTCATAGGCGTCGATCAAGGTCGCCAGGATATCGAGCCGATCTCCCTCGGGCGTGCCCGAGCGCGCACCCCACAGCCGCTCGACCTCTGCGAGGGCTGCCTCGTGTTCCGCCTCGCTGCGGATCGGCTTGATTTCACTCATAATTAACCTCTCTGACGTCGATCCGATCGTAGTCGCGATGAGAGCCGAGCCATTTGATCCAGACAATTCCCTTCTCAAAATCGACGGCGGCTACCAACCGATAACCGTTGCCTCTTATGTTGAACACGATCCGGTCACTCGAGACGATGCTCGCAGATGCGTAAAGTCGTTTGACATCGGCCGTGCTCGACCAGTTCGCCCTCCGCACTTCGCCAAACCAGGCATCAAGCGCCGCTTTAAGTGCTGACTGATCCCTATGCCCGGCACGAGACTCGACGAACTCTCGTAGCGTCCGCCGGGCGATAACTCGCATCTACAATAGATGGTATGCGCCCATTTTGGGTACAAGCCGTTTGCCTTCGCCGAGCAGGCCGCGCCTGGTGCGGCGGAACTCCGCGCCCGCGGCCAGGCGATCATCGTTCCCAGAGATTGATCACTGGAATGCGGATGTTAGCGAAATCGTCGACATTGCGCGTGACGATAATCTAGTCGTGAACGGCAGCCGTTGCCGCAATCAGCCCGTCCGCCATCGAACGTGGCCGCCCGCCGGCGAGCCGTCCCTATTCGAGTGCGACGCGATCGCTGATCGGCAGGATCGGCCTCAAATTCTGCTGACTGGAGGAACTCCATCAGGACTTCGTCGCCTTGGGTCAATCCCTTTGGATGCCACAAAAGCCTAGAGCTTGCAGGCCAGGGATGGGCGTTGCACGATGCGGTGAAGCGGCGGAGGAGAGACGGGATGACCGAAGCGAGCGCCAACGAGCCCGGCATCTTCGAGATCATGCATACGACGCGGTCGATGCGGCGGCTGAAGCCGGACCCGGTGCCCGATGCGCTGATCCGGCAGATCCTCGAAGCCGGGGTCGCGGCCGCCAACGGCGGCAACATGCAGCGCTGGCGCTTTCTGGTAGTCAGGGATCCGGCGGTCAAACAGACCGTGGCCGCCTATTACAAGCGCGCCTGGAAAGAGGATGCGGTACCCCGCTATCGTGCAGGCGCGCCATCGCCCGGGACCTCACCCGAGCGCTTCCAGCGCATGCTTGCGGCAGCGGACTATCTCGCCGAGCATCTTCATGAGGCGCCGGTGTGGATCGTCCCTTGCCTCGAAGGTGCGGCGCCGACACGCTCGACCGGCTCCTCGATCTATCCCGCGGTGCAGAACATGCTGCTGGCGGCGCGGGCGCTCGGCCTCGGAGCGACGCTTACCACCCTGCATCTGCAATTCGAGAAGGAGACGGAAGCGGCGCTCGGACTGCCGCCGGACGTGCATTCCTATGCGCTGCTGCCGATCGGCTATCCGATGGGGCGTTTCGGACCAGTGCGACGCGCGCCGCTCGCCGATTTCGTGTACCAGGACCGCTGGGGTGAGCCCTGCTGGGATGTATAGCGGCGTTTATTAACGGCAGGGTAACCTACCGCTGCGCCCCGCCCTTGAGCTCGCGCCCAGGGCCGACGAGGTTAGCAAATAAAGATTGCTTCCGAGGAGGATTGCCATGGCGAGCAACGACAACGAGCAAGCAGCATTGCAGTGGCAGGTCGGCGTATGGGATCGCATGTCGCCGATCTATCTCCGCGAGGTCGATGATCGGTTCACGGAGATCATCGCCGGCGTAATCCGCCGAGCAGCGCTGCGACCGGGTCAGCAGGTGCTCGATCTCGGCACCGGAACGGCCTCGGTCGCGGTCAAGGCGGCCCCCGCAGTCATGCCCGGCGGGACTGTAACCGCTGTGGACATCAGCTCCGAGATGCTCGGGCTTGCACGACAGCGGGCAGCATCGATGGGCCTGAGCAACATCACATTTCTGGAGGGCCGCGCCGAGGAGATACGGGCGCCCTCTCACCGGTTTGACGCCGTATTGGCCTCGCTCAGCCTGATGTATGCGATTGATCGCCCGGCCGCCGCCCGTGAGATTGCCCGCGTACTTCGACCCGACGGACGGTTGGTCGCGGCGGTCTGGGGCGGCCCTGAACATGCTGACATCGTTCGCTTCCAGCAGATCGCTGGCAGCTTTGCTCCAGAGCCGCCCGTGCCGGGCGTCGGCCCCGGAGCGCTCGCAGATCCTGCGGAATTTCTCGCCCAGCTCGCGAGCGCCGGTATTCGTGCGTCAGTCGAAGCAGAGACAACCTCGTTCGTCTTTGACGACTTTTCCTCTGCCTGGGATGTGCTTGCCGAGGTTACCACAGCCCAACTATCGTCCGATCGGCAGGAAGAGGCGAAGGCTGCTGTACGCGAACAGATGTGGCCAACGGGTGACGGTCCCCGCCGCTTCGATAACTTGACACAGTTCATCATCGGCACGCGATGATTGTGTTTTGGACCCATTTATGTGGAGCAGTGCCATGGCGACGAAACCCTACATCATCGCGTTGGAGGAGCATTACCTCGATCCTGAGGTCAAGCCGCTTGGCGGCCCCGGCGCGGGGCCCGAAATCGTCCGGCGGCTCGATGATCTCGGCGAATTGCGCCTTAGGGAAATGGACGAAGCGGGCATCGACTTTCAGGTGCTGTCGCACTCGATTCCGGGGCTACAGGGCGTCGATGCCGCGACGGGCGTGCCGCTCGCTCGCCGGGTCAACGACCGGCTCGCCGAGGCGGTGCGCGCCCACCCCGACCGGTTTGCGGCGTTTGCCGCCTTGCCCACCGCCGACCCCAAAGCCGCGGCCGACGAGCTGGAGCGCGTCGTCACCCGGCTCGGCTTCAAGGGTGCGATGATCAACGGTATGACCGCCGGCGTCCTTCACGACGAGGAGCGTTTTTGGCCGATCTACGAACGCGCGCAGGGGCTCGACGTGCCAATCTACATTCACCCGGCTTTGCCTCACTCCGCGGTGATCGAGGCCTATTATAAGGACTATGTGCAGAAGCACCCCGGCATCTTGCGCGCCGCCTGGGGCTTCACCGTCGAGACTGCGACGCAGGGCATCCGCTTTGTGCTGTCGGGCGTGTTCGACGCCTATCCCGGCCTCAAGATCATCCTCGGGCATATGGGCGAAGGGCTGCCCTTTTATCTTTGGCGCATCAGTCACGGGTTGCGCGCCAGCATGAGCGAGCGGAGCTTCCGCGACATCTTCTGCAAGCATTTCTGGATCACCACCAGCGGTTTCTTCTCCGACCCGGCGCTGCTCTGCTGCGTCATGGAAATGGGGATCGACCGCATCCTGTTCTCGGTCGACTATCCGTTCGCCGACAATCCGCCCGCGACCAAGTGGACCGAAACCTTGCCGCTCTGCGCCGAGGACCAGGAGAAGCTGCTGAGCGGCAATGCCAAGCGGCTATTGAAGCTGTAGGGCGAACCGGCTGCGCGGCGGCATGACAGGTCGGCGTCGGCCTGTTAGAAATCCACGACCGATCGCGCATTCGTGGAGGAACGCAATGGCCGGCAAGCCCTACATCATCGCTCTCGAGGAGCACTACTTCGATGCCGAGGTGAAGGCCGCTACCGTCGGCCAGGAGCCGGGCAATGCGCCGCGCATTGTCGAGCGGCTCGACGATGTCGGCGAATTGCGGCTGCGCGAAATGGACGAGGCGGGGATCGACATGCAGGTGCTCTCGCATGCCAATCCCGGATTGCAGAAGCTCGATGCCGACACCGCCGTCCGGCTGGCGAGCGGCACCAATGACCGGCTCTACGAAAAAATTCGGGCCCACCCCGACCGTTTTGCTGCCTTTGCCGCGATCCCGACACCCGAGCCCAAGGCAGCGGCAGACGAGCTCGAACGCGCGGTCACCAAACTGGGCTTCAAGGGCGCTCTGGTCAACGGTCTGACCAACGGCTTGTTTCTCGACGACAAGCGCTTCTGGCCGATCTTCGAGCGCGCGCAGGCGCTCGACGTGCCGCTCTATATGCATCCGGCACTGCCGCATCCCGCGGTCGTCGAGGCCTATTACAAGGATTATATCGAGCAATACCCCTCGCTGCTGCGGGCTGCCTGGGGCTTCACCGTCGAGACCGCGACGCAAGGCCTTCGTCTGGTGCTGAGCGGCGTCTTCGATACGTATCCGGGGCTGAAGATCATCCTCGGTCATATGGGCGAGGGCCTGCCTTTTTATCTCTGGCGCATCAGCATGGGGCTCGCGCGCGACGGCCGGGGCGGCAAAAGCTTCCGCGACGTCTTCTGCGAGCACTTCTACATCACGACCAGCGGGTTCTTTTCCGACCCGGCATTGCTGTGCTGCATGATGGAAATGGGGATCGACCGGATCCTGTTCTCCGTTGACTACCCTTTCGTCGCCAATCCACCGGGGACGAAGTGGACCGAGACTCTGCCGATCTGCGCCGAGGACAAGGAAAAGCTGCTAAACGGCAATGCCAAACGGCTGCTGAAGCTGTAAGACGCGGCCGGCTCGGACGGGCTCAGGCTCCGCTCTCGGCCTCGTAGAGAGCCTGGCCCAGGCTGAGGCGGCGCGCCACCATCGCGGTCTGCAGCTGGGCGCGCTCGGTCGGTGAATGGGCGGCGAGATAACGGGCGACTGCGATCAGGATGTGACGTCCTTCGTCGCATTCGCCCCATTCCCGATACTGCCGCACGCCGGCTTCGAGCATCTGGTAGGTGTGGAAGTCGGCGTCCTCGCGCAGCACCGCATGCGCCAGTGTGGCGATCAGCGGGTCGGCTGGAAGGTGCAGCGTCAGATAACGGGCGACGAGGCGTCCCGCATCGCGCACCGATCCTTGACGATCGAGCGCTAGAAGAAAAGCGTCGCGCAACGCCTCACGATCAGACGGCAGGTCGTCGAGCCGGTCACCGGCTTCGCCGGGCAGTCGCGCGGGCGGCACATTGAGGAAGCGGAGCAAATAAAGACGCATTGCCCCGTGGATCACCCCGCGCAATAGCTCGGGACGCTCCAGCTCGCCCGGGTGCTCGGCGGTGATGCGTTTCAGCAGCTGATGCAGCGCATTGCAGTAGGTGAAAGCGTGGTGCGCGGTCTCCCAGTCCGAATGTTCGTTCGCGGTGCCGAACCAGGCGACGCGCAGCGCCGCGGCGTAGGCGAGCGCCCGACCGAGATCGGCCGCAGTAGCACCCGCGCGTAACGCCGCCGCGAGCGCCGCAATGATCGCTTTGGGATCGTCGATCAGCAATTGCCGGGCGAGATGGGCATGCGATCGCCAGCTCCCACGTTCGGCCCGGCCGGCGGCCAAAATTTCGGCCAGTCCGGCCGACGCCGCTTCGGACAAGCTGATCAAATCGAGCGGATGGCGCCACGCGTTCAGCTCTTCGCCGCCGCGGGCACTGACCATTTGACCAACGACGGTCGGCAGCACCGAGGACGCCTCTTGCCAGCCGACGATGTCGAGGCACTCGAATGCCTTGTTGATGAAGTCGAGGGCGTGGCCGCCATCGGCGAAAGTACGATCGGTGACGGCGGTCAGCAATAATGCCGCGAGCTCGGCCGGCGGCACGCCGCCGGAGATGGCCGTCAGCACCGTACGCTCGGCGCCGTCACGGTGGCGGACCTGCGTCCAATGCCGTAGCCAGCGATCGAGCAGGGGCACCGGGTGCTCGCCTGGAGCGGCCAGTGGCTGGCGGTCGCGGCGCGGCGGCCCCCCGTCGCAATCGCTCGCCACGCGTCTCAGACCGTGGAAGAGGGCAAGATAGGTCTCCTCCTCGGGCAGGGACGGAATGAGGTTGCCGAGCGCCGTAACTATGGTCAGGCCGATGCCCCACCCGTCACGCTGGCGGACACCGAACAGCACGGCATCGCGAATCAGCCCACGATCGTCCGCCTGGTCACCGTGGAGACCGAGCACAGCTTTGGCGAGGACGAGACCGATATTGTGCTGCAGTCCCTCGCGCAGCCGGTTGCGCCAGTGATTATCGCCATCGGCGTAGCGCGTCCGCCGGCAGACCCACACGGCTCCGTCGTCACGGAACTCGACCGTGGCGGTTGGGACATCATCCGCCCAGAGATCGAAGGTCCCGCCGCTGGCCAAGTCAAAGCGGGCATGATGCCAGTGGCAGGTCAGAATGCCGTCCTCGACGGAGCCGCGGTGAAGCGGGAAACCGAGATGCGGGCAACGGTTATCGAGCGCGTAGATACTGTCTTGATGATGCACGACCAGCAAGGGGCAAGCACCGCCACGAACGACGGTCATACCCTTGGCCTTCAGCTCTTCCAGAGTCCCGGCGCACACCCAGTCGTCAGCGGGAGGTTCGGCGGGGTCCCAAACCACCAGCTCGCGCGCCTCGACTGCCGTCAGGCCGTCATCGCCGATTGCGACGATGCCTGCTGCGGCATGAACCAGCGCGAGTCACGGCTTTCAAGCCGGCCGGCGCGACGGTGACGCTGCAGCGCGATGCCCAGATGGTTCGGCCTGACCGCCATCCCGAACTCCCGAGAGAGATAACCGAGGACCTCGCTCGCGGTAGCGCCCTCGGTATGCGCCTGCACCGCCTGCAGAGTCGCGTCGCTCAGCGACACCGAAGGCGCTGGCTGTGCGGCCCGGGATCTGCTGCGTACGGCAGCGGGTGCCGGCGTAGTTCGCGCCGGGCGACCGCGTCGGCGTCTTTCGGTAGCTATTGTCTTGCCGCCGAAACGGGTCAGCACACGCTCGGCAACTTCCAACTCATTGAGTTGATCAGCCACTTTTGCGCGCTCGGCGTCGAGCCGCGCAAGCCGATCGGAAAGTTTCTGCTTCTCCTGTCCAATCTCGTCCAATGTCGCCATTTCGCTCATCTCCTGCTTTTCGCCCGTAACCAAGCATCACAGCATACTGTGCCAACATTCTGTAACAAATGGCGGACCGCTGCACCGAAAAAAGACCGTGTCAGAAAAATTGTTGGGCTTCTCGGCTGGACTGTGCACCGCTGCAGTGCAGCATACTGCGGCGTGCCAGGTTCGCAGCGACGCAGGAACAACGTTTTGCCTAGAGGCTACAGAGCGGCTGTACCGATAACGCGAAACACGATATCCGCGCTTGGCTAGGCCATATCTTCTGTCGTGCCAGAAATTTTCGCCGGCGCTGGATCCGCAGTCGGCGTCGCGAGGCAAAGACACGACGAATCGCTGCGTAAATTCGATGCACTGACAGATCGTCGACAAGTTCAGGCGGCTAGGACCTACCCGGCGAAGCGATTGTCGACGCAAAGCTGCATAGGCCGCGGCCGGGGTGTGAAGCCACCCAGCTAGCTCAGCCTCGGGCGATGGCAGCAACTGCATCGTCAGCACTTCAGCCGGATCGTATCCGAGCGGCGCGCCGCATAGAGTGGGTCGGCCACAAAAAAAGCCCCCACCCGGCGGGTGGGGGCTTGCGTCATAGAAGCGTCAGAGGACGCCTTCCTGGCGCAGTGCTTCGACGTCGGCGGCATCGATGCCAAGCCAGTTGTGCAGGACCTCCGCACTGTCTGCCCCGAGCGCCGGCGATCCTTTCAGCCGCACGGTCGTGCCGTCGACCCGCACCGGCCAGGTCGCCATTTTGTAGTCGCCATTGTGGTGATGAACGGTCTGCATGATGCCGCGCTCCGCGAAGCTCGGCTCGTTTTGCAATTCCATCGTGTCGAACACCGCGCCGGACGGGACGCCCACCGCAATCAGCTTCTCCATCGCCTCGCGCTTGTCATGCTGGCGGGTCCATTCGCCGATTATCGCGTCGAGCTCCTTCTCGTTTTTGACGCGGAGGTCACCGGTCGCGAAACGCGGGTCCTCGATCAATTCCTCGCGCCCGATCAGTTTCATCAGCCGCGACCAGTGCTCGGGGTTGGCCCGGCTGGTAGTCAGGTAGACATAGTCGTTGGGGCCGCCGCCCTTCGCCGGGTAGAGGCCCGACGGCGCATTATTGCCGCCTCCCGATTTGGCGCCATTGCGCCGCGCCGCCCGGCCGGTGCGGGCCATCGTGGCAAAGCACGTGCGCATATAGTGTATCATCGCGTCCTGCATCGCCACCTGCAGCCGCCGGCCCTGGCCGGTACGATTGCGCTCGTGCAAGGCGCCAAGCATCGTCGCCGCCATCAGCATGCCGGTGCCGGTGTCGCCGAAGCTCAGGCCCGGCTTGACCGGCGGGCGGTCGGGCTCGCCGGTGACGCTGATCGGGCCGCCCGCGGCCTGCGCGATCATGTCGAAAGCCAGCCCCTTCTCGTGCGGGCTGCCGGTTCCGAAGCCCTTGACCTGACAATAGATGATGCGGGGGTTGATCTTCTTGACCGACTCGTAATCGAGGCCGAGGCGCTCGATCGTCCCCGGCGCCATGTTCTCGGCCACGATGTCGGCCTTCTTAATCATCTCCTTGACGATTTCGAGCCCCTTCGGCGATTTCAGGTTCAACGTTATCGACTTCTTGTTGACGTTGAACTGGTGGAAATACCACGGATCGTCATCGGGCTTGCCGGGGCGCAGCCGACGGCCGGGATCGCCGCGCCCCGGGTTCTCGATCTTGACCACCTCGGCGCCGAACCAGGCCAGCACCTCGGTCGAGGTCGTTCCCGCCTCGAACTGGGTGAAATCGACCACCTTGATGCCTTGCAAAAAGTTGAGATCCTGGGTGTTGTCGCTCATCGCCGGTTCCCTCCGTTGCGTGTCGATGTCGGAACATAGCCTGCGCCTTCCCGCGCTCCATCGCAACGCCTTCCCGTTGAGCCTGTCACGCCATGGTCATTGTGGGCGCTACTACCTGACGCCGCAGTCCGCCCCGAAAAGTCGCCGCGCCTCGCGCGCAACACCATGATCAAGTCGACGCGATCGGAGACTGTCAGCACCCCTCAGTTCAAGCGCGCAGCCAGATAGCGCAAATAGGCGACGACCGCATCGATATCGGAGTCCCGGAGCGCAGCGGCATCGAAGGCCGGCATCTGCTGCGCAGGCCAGTCGCGCACGGCGGCGGGATTGCGAATCAGAGCGCGCAGGCCAGCTTCGGTGAAATACGCCGTTGCCGGCATCGGCCGCAGCAGGTCCGGTCCGACGGTCCCTTCGCCGGCGCCAGCGAGGCGATGGCAGGGCAGGCAATTGGTGATGAAGACCGCCTGCCCGCGCCGCGCCGAAGCGTCCTCGGGAGCTGATGCATCGACCACGATCGCTGGCCAACGTTGTGCCGGAGAAGGCACTGCAGTCAGCGCGGCCAATGCATAGACCCATTGCTCGGGGGAGATTTCGGCGCGCTCTGGGTCTTGCCAGACCAGGTAGAACGGACCCGCCGAGACGGTCTCGCCCGGGAGAGGGGGCCAAGGCTGAGCTGGGTCCTCGACTGCGACCCACGGGAGCGCCGCCGCACCGAGAGCGCGGGGAATTTCGGCGACGAACCCGTCCGCCGCGCGCGCCTGGATCGTATCCGCCGCGTCCGGCGCCAGCGCCGAGAGCAAAGCGCGCAGCGGCACGGCGCGGTAACTCATGGCCCGGCCATAGACGGGGTCGTGCGGCACTGCAAGCGTCGCGGCATCGGGCCGTGCCAGCAACTCGTCGACCGTGAACTGACGCGTCTCACCGCCAGCCGTCAAAACGAGCACCGGCGCGGCGGCCACCGCCGGCGGACCGGCAAGGCCGGCTAGCACGACTGCCAAAAGCCAGAGCAGTCTCACCCGATGTCTTCCCCATTTGGTCCACTTTCTGCGGCGGGCACAGCGGAGAACGGCGTATGTGAGTTGACGGGCGGCGCACAGAGCGGCTGAGCCTAGCCCGCTACCGCTTTGGCGGATGCGCCCGGACGAATTCCTCGTTGACGTCGGCACCCCAACCCGGCCCCTTAGGCAGTACTAGGTCACCGTTCTCGATGACCGGTGGCCGGGTGACGATGTCGTCCTTCCATTTCACGTCGTCGATGTCGATTTCCATGACTTTGAAGTTCGGCACCACGGCGCACATATGCGCGCTGATCAACGAGCCGAGATGGCCGTTGAAATTATGCGGTGCGACATTGACCTCGTAGGCGTCGGCCATGGCCGCGATCTTGACCAATTCGAGGATCCCGTTCCACGCCACGTCGATGATCGCGTAATCGACCGACTGGTTCTCGAAATACGGCCGGAACTGGCGCCTGCCATATAATGACTCGCAGGACGAGATCGGCGTGCGGGCAGAGCGGCGGATCAATGCCAGCCCGGCAGGGTCGTAGAGGTCGATTTCGAGCCACACCAGATCGAGCGGCTCGAGCGCCCGCGCGAGTTTGATGTAGCCGTCGATCTTGTAGTTGAAGTTGGTGTCGAGATGGAGCCCGACATCGGGGCCGGCGCCGCGCCGGAACGCCTCCAGTTGTGCCACCGCGGCATCGACGATGCGGTGGTCGACATTGAGCTCGGGAAAACCCGGCGGGTTGCCGGTGCCGGGGCCATACATGTAGGGCTTGTCACGGTCGAAGCGGATCAGGTTGGTCTTGAGACCCTTGAAGCCCTTGCGCCTGACCTCCTCGCCGAGGGCCACGATGTCGTCGAGCGAGCGTACCGGGTCGACCCCGGCCAATTCCCTTATGCGCTCGGCGTGGCGGGCACGGTAGGTGCCGCAATGCGACCAGTAGAGCTGCAGGCGGTCGCGCACCGGCCCGCCCAGCATTTCGTAGACCGGCACGCCCAACGCCTTGGCCTTGATGTCGACAAGCGCGTTCTCGATCGCGGCGATCGCCATTTGGTTGATGCCGCCCGCCGCCTGCCGCGTCGCGGCATAAAGCAGAGTGGAGATCGCCTCGACCGGCCGCGGGTCACGGCCGATCAGGAAGCGCTCGGCGAGCTTCGAGATGACCCCAGTCAACCCTTGCGCGCCGTAGCCTTCCATATATTCCGACCAGCCGACGATGCCCTCGTCGGTTGTGATCTTGAGAAACGAATTGACCCGCCAGCCGGCATCGCAATGCAGGTCTTCGACCTTGACGATCTTCATCGGCAACCTCCTCGATTACGTGGGGACTGCAGTCAATTGACGATCCGCCACTGGCCGTCTGGATCACGGCAGGCGGTCCCATAGACTTTGGTCGAGCGTCCGTCGCGCGTCGTTTGGTATTCGCGACACTGCCGGCCAGAGGAGTTGGTCCAGGGGCGTCGCGGGGTATAGGTGATTGGCGGGTGCGGGGCCTGCACTGCCGCCGAAGGCGGATACCCGCCCGGCGCCGGAGGGGCCGGCGGTGGATACGGGCCCGGAGGCGGGTAGTAGGCGGGGGGCGAGTAGAATGGCGGTGGCGGGTAGGGCGGGTAATAGTAACCCGGAAAACCAATAGGAAAACCGAATCCGACCCCCACGAATACGCGTGCTTCAGCCGGGCTCAGGGCCAACAGCGCGGCGCCGCAGGCCAGCCCCGCGACTAGGGCAGCGGCGCGAACACCGGTAATCCAGCGGATCTTTGTCGACATTGTCATCACGCACCTCAAAGGGTTCGCTTGGCGCACTGAGACCACCTTTCCTATCGCTGTTCAACGACCTCGACAAGAGTCGAGGACGGTTGCGCCGGCCGGTCGGAAAGGGCTAAGAGCCGAAGCCTAATCAAGCGAGGAGAAACGCCGTGGCGCGCGGAGACGACCAGCACAAGAACCCCAAATCCGATATCGAGATCGCGCAAGCCGCAGCGATGCGGCCGATCGGCGAGGTCGCCGCCGAGAAGCTCGGCATCCCCGCCGACGCCGTGTTGCCCTATGGCAAATACAAGGCAAAAATCCCGCTCGACTACATTCGTTCGCTACGCAATCGGCCCAACGGCAGGCTGATCCTCGTCACCGCGATCACGCCGACACCCGCCGGCGAAGGCAAGACGACGACGACAGTCGGGCTCGGCGACGCGCTCAATCACATCGGCAAGCAGGCCATTCTCTGCCTGCGCGAACCGAGTCTCGGACCGTGCTTTGGCATCAAGGGCGGTGCGGCGGGCGGCGGGTACGCCCAGGTCGTGCCGATGGAGGACATCAACCTCCACTTCACCGGCGATTTTCATGCGATCGCAACGGCAAACAATCTGCTCGCCGCGATGGCCGACAATCACATCTATTACAGCCTCGAGCCGCGCATCGATCCGCGCCGCGTCAGCTGGCGGCGCACGCTCGATATGAACGATCGCGCTCTGCGTTCGATCGTCTCCTCGCTCGGCGGCATCGCCAACGGTTTTCCGCGTGAGGACGGGTTCGACATCGTACCCGCCTCGGAAGTCATGGCGATCTTTTGTCTCGCGACCGACCTGCAGGATCTGCGGCGGCGGCTCGCCAATATCATCGTCGGCCAGACCCGCGAGCGCAAAGCGGTGCGCGCCGCGGAACTCAAGGCTGCGGGCTCGATGACCGCGCTGCTCAAGGACGCGCTCGCCCCGAACCTGGTGCAGACGCTGGAAAACAACCCGGCGTTCATCCATGGCGGCCCGTTCGGCAATATCGCCCATGGCTGCAACTCGGTGATCGCTACGACGGCAGCGCTCAAGCTCGCCGACTACGTCGTCACCGAGGCAGGGTTCGGCGCCGATCTCGGCGCCGAAAAATTCTTCGACATCAAATGTCGCAAGACCGGGCTCGAGCCCGATGCGGCGGTGGTGGTGGCCACGGTGCGGGCGCTCAAGATGCATGGCGGCGTGGCCCGCGATGCGCTCAAAGAGGAGAATGCCGCCGCGCTCGAGAAGGGCTTTGCCAATCTCGCCCGCCACCTCGACAATCTGCAGCAGTTCGGTGTGCCGGTCGTGGTGTCGGTCAATCGCTTCAGTGCCGATACCGACAGGGAGCTGGCGCGCCTCAGAGACTTGTGCGCTGAGCGAGATGCCGAGGTGGTGGTGGCCGACCATTGGGCGCGCGGCGGTGAGGGGGCGGCCGATCTCGCGCGGGCCGTCGTCGCTCTCGCCGAGAGTGGGAAGTCCAGGTTCAAGCTGCTCTATCCCGATGAGATGCCGCTTTGGGACAAGCTCCGCACGATCGCGCAACGGCTCTACGGTGCCGCCGACGTCGAGGCCGACAAATCGGTGCACGATCGCTTTACGGCACTGCAAGACGAGGGCTTCGGTCAGCTGCCGGTGTGCGTTGCCAAGACCCAGTATAGTTTTTCGACCGACCCCAATGCCAAGGGCGCGCCGAGCGGCCATGTGCTGACAGTGCGTGATGTGCGTCTGTCGGCGGGTGCGGAGTTCGTGGTTGCGATCTGCGGCGAGATCATGACCTTGCCCGGGCTTTCCCGCATGCCGGCGGCCAATAGCATCGAGGTGACCGAGGACGGCCGTATCACTGGCCTCTTCTGATGGCGAGGGCCGAGTGGAAGGCGCCGAGCTCAGGGCCTGGCGGCGCTCCGAGCGGCAGCGTTTGCTGGCGCTGCGCACCGGCGCGCCGCCAGCCCAGCGCCGAGATTGGGGGCAGGAAATCGAGAAGCGGCTGCGCCTGCTGCTGCAGGAACGGCCCGTTAGCATTCTCGGCATCTACTGGCCGTTCCAAGCGGAGTTCGATCCGCGTCCGCTGATCGATTGGCTGATCGCCACCGGCTCGGCGGTGGCATTGCCGGCTGTCGTTGATAAAAAGGGCCCGCTCGAATACCGGGCATGGCAGCCGGGCGAGGCGCTGGTCGACGGCGTCTGGAACATTCCGATCCCGGAGAAGCGCGAGGTTGTGGTTCCGCAGGCGGTACTGGCGCCGCTCGTCGGTTTCGACCGCGACTGCTATCGGTTGGGGTATGGCGGCGGCTATTTCGACCGCACCCTGGCGGCGTTGTCGCCGCGGCCACTGGCCATCGGTGTCGGTTTCGAGCTGTCGCGGCTGGAGACCATCTACCCGCAGGATTTCGATATTCCGATGGACGTGATCGTCACCGAGGCCGACCTGCGCCGCCGCTGAGTTGGGCTCAGCCCAGACTGGGCGCATAGCCCTTGCGAGGATATTCCTCCCAATATTGGCGGAAACCACGGTGCGTCGCCTCCTGGTGCGGGTGCGCCCGCAGTTTTTCGACATCGATGTCAATGCCGAGGCCGGGGCTTGTCGGCAGATCGATCCAGCCGTCCTGCACCGTTAGCGATGTCGTCGCAATGTCTCGGCACAGATCCCGGAAATTGACGAAATACTCGGCAATGCGGAAATTCGGGATCACTGCCGAGACATGCACGGTCGCCGCCAGCCCGGCGAGCGTGCTGTTGTAGTTGTGCGGCGCCATCACGACGGCCTGCGGCTGCGCCATCGCGGCGATGTCGAGCATCGCGGTGATGCCGCCAATGACGCAGATGTCGGGGTTTAAGATGTCGGCCGCACGCTTGGCGAGGCAGTCGAAAAACGCCTCGCGCGTATAGATCGCCTCGCCGGTGACGATCGGGATCGGCACGGCGCGGCGGACCTCCGCGACCAGCTCGATATTCTCCGACAGGCATGGCTCCTCATACCAGTCGATGCCGAATTCGGCGAGACGGTGCCCGATGCGGATCGCATGCGACGGCGCAAAACGGCGGTGCGCCTCGATCAGCAATTCGAAATCGGGCCCCAACGCCTGGCGCATCGCCCGCACATAGTCGATCGCGAAATCCTCATCGCGCCGGTCGACAAAGCTGCGCCATGGGCCGGGGAAGGGATCGAATTTCGCCGCGGTGAAGCCCATTGCCTTGACCTGGAGCCCGCGCTCGACCCGCTCATCAATCGTCGCCCCGCGCGACCAGCCATTGGCGTAGACGCGCACCCGCTCGCGCGAGGCGCCGCCGATCAGGTTATAGACCGGCAGTCCGGCCCGCTTGCCGAGAATGTCCCAGGATGCGATTTCGACGGCACTCCACGCCGCCAATAACTCCGGCGAGCCGCGCTTGATCGCGAAATCCTCGTACATGACCTGGCCGGTATGGCGGATATTGAAGGCGCTGCGGCCGATGAAATGCGGCGCCATCGCCTGGATGCACTCGGCGACGACCTTTTCTTTGCCGGCGGTAACATACGCCTCGCCCCAGCCATGGAGGCCGTCTTCGGTCTCGACGCGACAGAACAAGAGATCCTTCGAGCTGCCGGTCCCGAGGATAAAGGTTTCGATCCGCGCGATCTTCATGGCTGCTCCCTATACCGCCAGCGGTCTCCGTCGACCTTCCCTCGTTCCCGTCATCCCCGCGAAAGCAGGGATCCACAGCGGCTGGCACACTGCTTTCGGCCCCTGGGCCCCCGCTTTCGCGGGGGTGACGAAGTGGGCGAGGGCCAACCAGATAGGAATAGTGAACCGCTGCTCCACAGGAGTCGAGCCGGGGCGACGGGCATGCTAAAAGGCTCCAGCGATCCCTCGACCAGGAGCTCACGGCCATGAAAACCTTTGTCCGTTGCGGCCACCTCTTCACCGGGCAGGAGGACGATGCCCGGGCCGACGAAACCCTGGTCTTCGACGAGCACGGCATGCTCGATTATGTCGGCCCCGAGAAAGCGGCGCCGCGGCGAGCGCGCAGCGATCGGGTGCTCGATTATTCGGCCTATTTCGTGATGCCCGGCCTGGTCGACGTCCACACCCATCTCGCCTATGGCAACGCCAAGAGCGAGGAGGACATCGACCTCTACAGCCCGCTCGAATTCCGTACCTTGCGCGGCATGTTCTTCGCTCAGAAGGTGGCCGCCGCCGGCTTCACCGCGATCTGCTCGCCGGGCGACGCCGGCCAGATCAGCCTGTCGATCCGCAACGCGATCCGCGCCGGCCTCTTCGACGGGCCGCGGGTCATGGCCGCCGGGCGCTATGTGACGACGCATCAGGGGCTGACCGATTGGTACCCGACCTGGATCGGCGCCCCCGAGACCTCGATCGGCAAGCTCGTGACGACGAGCGCCGAAGCGGTCGAGGAGATCCGTCGCCAGGTCAAGGACGGGGTCGACTGCATCAAGATCGCGCTCGACGGAATTCAGCGCCGCGAGAACGGCGAGCTCGTCGCCGCCTTCACCCAGGACGAGACCGAGATCATGGTGCGCGAGACCCATCGCCTCGGCAAGAAGGCGATCGCCCATGCGCGCGGCCGTGAGGCGACCCTCTACGCTGCCCGAAGCGGAATCGATCTGATCTTCCACGCCAACCACCTCGACAGCGAATGCATCGAGGCGATGCTGCAGACGGGCAGTACTGTCTGCCCGACCCTGACCCACCCGCGCAACACGATCGACTTCACCCAGCCGCATGACCCCGCCTACCAGAGGGGCCGGCCCGAGAGCACCAGGCGCGAATACGAGATCGGCTGCGCCAATTGGAAGAAGGCGCGGGCCGCCGGCGTGCCGATGCTGACCGGCACCGATACCGGTTTTGCGGTCACCCCCTATGGCGAATGGAACGCGCGCGAGCTCGAGCTCTTTGTCGACGATCTCGGCTTCACCCCGGCCGCGGCCCTACGGACGGCGACCGAGGTCAATGCCGGCTTCATGACAGAGGGCGACCGCATCGGTGTGCTCGAGCCCGGGCGGACAGCCGATTTCATAGCGCTCGACTTCTCGCCGCTCAGCGACATCCGGCTATTGCAGGACAAGAGCCGCATCAAGGCCGTGCACATCGCCGGCAAGGAAATCCGCATCCCCGACCGCTCCTACGACCCGCGCCAGGTCACCGACTTTGCGCTCGTCAACTGGACCGACCTTTACACCCGCGAGCGGGTCGCCGAATTGCGCCGGCAGCGCCCCCACCTCGCCGCCGCCGAGTAGCCGCCCTATTTGGGCTTGATTGACCGGTCCCCGCCCGGCGTGCCGGGTGGTGGGATGATGGGCATGCTAGCGCCCGAAGGAGGCGGTGTTCGCTTCATCTGCGGATCGACACTGGGAGGTGGGATGACGACCCCGCCCGAGCGTCCCAGATCGGAGCTGCTGGTGCCGCTCGCCGGCGGGACGATCGGCGGCTTTGCCTGATCCGCCCCGGGGCGCTCGGCAGGATCCGCAGCCAGCACCGCGATCGCGCCAAACCCAACAACCGCTGCTGCAATCGCTCCTATCATGCGCATTGCTGCCTCCATGCTGTTGTCTCTTCAGACAAACACCACAAAGCGCCATCCCTCCGAAAAAGGCTCGACGCCTTGATCCGCTCGGTCGGGGTTTCAGCCCGGGCTGGCGTTAGCCCATTTGGCCGAGGGCCGATGCGAGGCAATAGAATGGACGGACCGGTCGCTGGCCGCACAGCCCGGACTATCGTCCGGCGCTGCGCGCCAAGGCGGCCTGGCGCATATCTCGGCCGTATCGAAGAGGCTAGACCGGCCGCTTGCAGTCGAACCCGGGTTCGTGGAAGGGCTGCGCAAGGCCGGATTGCCGGTGGAGTGCGGCGCGCACTAATCCGCCAGACCCATCACGAACGCCAATGCCACATTGAGCCGTGCTATGTCGGCGTCCCCGAGCTGGCCAATCCGCTGCGCGATCCGCTCCCTACGGATCGTTACCGGTTTGTCGGCCATCACCTGAGAACGGACCCGCAGCCCCGTTTGCGGCCCGGGCTCGATCGTGATGCGGAAATCCGCTTCCACCAACTCGGAAGTCATTGGGCAGATCACGATGGAGGCATGGCTCTCCGGAATGGCGTTTGACTGCACGATGACGGCCGGGGTTTCCCGCAATCGCCGGGGGCGGCGACGATCACCAGGTCACCGCGGCTCATCGCCGTCGAGTTCGGATACCGCCTCGATCCAGAGGAGCGCGTCGCGTTCCCGGTCGGCGTTCAGCCTTGCGACCTGCGCCGCGATCCGGTTGCGCACGGCGTCCGAACGCCCATCCGGGACGACGAGCCGCAATTCGCGCAAGCCCTGTCGTCGGCGCCGCGCGCGCATCATCTTCATTCGTTCGGCGGGCTCGGCCACTTTGTTCCCATCGGAGTGTTACGCCTTGCGTATGTAACGCGTTACTGAGCTGCAAGCAGAAGTCAAGCAAGAGTTAAGTGACAGCCACTCTTACTCCGCGGCGTTGCGTCTGCCGTATCGCCGGACTCGGAGATCGGCCTGCTCCTTGTGGCCCCAGAAGCGCTCGATGGCGCAGAGGCGGCTGCAATATTCGCCGACCATCGCGCTCGCCTCGGGGGTCTTGACCTCCTGGTAGGTGCAGGTCTTCAGGAACTTGCCGACCCATAGCCCGCCGGTGTAGCGCGCGGCTCCCTTGGTCGGCAGCGTGTGGTTGGTGCCGATCACCTTGTCGCCATAGGAAACGTTGGTCTCGGGGCCGAGGAACAACGCGCCGTAATTCTTCAGGCGCTGGAGATATTGGCGCGGCTCTCGCGTCAGCACCTCGACATGCTCGGCGGCAATGCGGTCGGCCTCGGCCAGCATCTCATCCTCGTCGGCGCACAGGATGACCTCGCCCCAGTCGCGCCAAGCGACGCCGGCGACGGCGGCGGTCGGCAGCACCGTCAGCTGTCGGTCGACCTCGGCGATCGTGGCCTGCGCGAGCTTCTCGGAGGTTGTCAGCAGGATCGCCGGCGAGGTCGGGCCGTGCTCGGCTTGGCCCAAGAGATCGGTCGCGCACATCTCGGCTTCGGCGGTCTCGTCGGCGATGACCAGGATTTCGGTCGGGCCGGCGAAGAGGTCGATGCCGACCCGGCCGTAGAGCTGACGCTTGGCCTCGGCGACATAGGCGTTGCCGGGGCCGACCAGCATATCGACCGGCTTGAAAGACGCGGTGCCGAGCGCCATCGCCGTCACTGCCTGGACGCCGCCCAGCACATGGATCTCGTCGGCGCCGCCCAGATGCATCGCGGCGATCGTCTCGGGATGCGGACCGCCCTGGTTGGGCGGGGTGCAAGCGGCGATGTGGCCGACCCCGGCAACCCGCGCGGTGACGATCGACATGTGTGCGGAGGCGACCATCGGGTAGCGCCCGCCCGGCACATAGCAACCGACACTGCCGACCGGGATGTGGCGGTGGCCAAGCACCACACCGGGCAATGTCTCGACCTCGACATCCTTTAGCGAGGCGCGCTGGATCTCGGCGAAATTGCGGATCTGCGCCTGAGCGAATTTGATATCGTCGATCGTCTGGGGCGAGACTTTGGCAACGAGTGAGGCGATCTCGTCCTCCGACAGCCGAAAGCTGGTCGGCGACCATTTGTCGAAGCGCTCCGACAATTCGCGCACCGCCTCATCGCCGCGCCTAGCGACATCGGCGATGATCGCCTCGACCGTGTTCCTAACCTTGGCATCGGCCTCTTCCTGCTGGCCGGCGAGGGCGGCGCTCTTGATGTGGCGGGGCATGTGTCTCCTCCTATTCGATGACCTCGTCGGTGCGGGCGATAATCATCGGCGGGATTGTCAAGCCGAGAGCCTTGGCGGCTGTGAGATTGAGCAGCAACGTGAATGTCGCGGCTTGTTGTACCGGCAGCTCGCCGGGCGATTCGCCCCTCAGGATTCTGTCGACATAGCCCGCAACCCGGCGAAAAAGGTCGTCGAAATTCGTCCCATAGGCCATCAGACCCCCGGCTGCGACGGGCTCCCTGTAGGCATAGACCGCTGGCAATCGATTGGCGGCCATGAAGGCGGTCATCGGTCGGCTTACGCGGGGTGTGTTGAAGGCTGGGACGGCGACCACCAGGACGCCGTCGGGGGCGGCTCGGCGCACCGCATTCAAGCCGCTTTCGAGATCATGTGTCGGATCGATTTTCACCGCTTCGAACTTCAGCCCGGCCGCGTCGACCAGAGTCTTGACGCGCTTCATTGCCAGGTCGGCGTAGAGGTTGCCGATATTTCCCAACATGACGACCCGGGTCATGCCGGGAACCAGCTCGCGCAGGAGCTCGAACCGCTTTTCCTCGAGTTCGAAGCTTTGCGAGGAAAACCCGGTCACATTCCCGCCGGGGTGGGCCAGACTGGGGACCACCCCGGCCGCGACCGGGTCGCCGATCGAGCCCATGACGATCGGGATCGTCGCCGTCGCTTGTTTTGCGGCGAGCGCCGCCGGCGTGCCCCAGGTCAGGATCAGGTCGACCGGAAGCGCCGCCAGCTCGGCCGCCAGTGCGGGCTGGCGCGTGTCGTCGCCTTCCGCCGAGCGATAGTCGAACCGGATGTTTCTATCCTCGACCCAGCCAAGCTGGCCCAGACGCTCCGTGAAGCTTTGGAGCGCGTGCATCCCCTCCGGCGCGAGCAGACCGACGCGGTAGACCTTTTGTGCCAGCGCCGCCGAGCCGGCGAAGCACAGCACGGCGAGCGTCGAAAGCAGGAGTAGATTGCGGCGCTTCACTCGATCACCTCGGTGGCCTGCACCAGCAGAATAGACGGCACGGTGAGGCCGAGTGCCTTCGCGGTCTTGAGATTGATCACCAGCTCGAATTTGGCCGGCTGCTGGACCGGCAGATCGCCCGGCTTGGCGCCCTTGAGGATCCTTCCGGTGTAAATGCCAATCTCGCGAAAGACAGCGGGGAAGCTGGGTCCATAACTGATCAGGCCGCCGGCAGCGACGACTTCACCCCACGGATAGATCGCCGGAATGGCATGGCGCGATGCCAGCGCCAGGAGCTGCCCGCGCCGGCTGAAGAGGAACGGATCGGCGGCGACGAGGAGCGCGCCAGCTTGCAGTTGGACTAGCGAGGCGAAGGCGGCGTCGATCTCGCTTTCGGTGCCGGCCTTCAGGATAGGAAGCTGCACCCCCTTCGTGCGCGCCGCTTCCTCCATGTCTCGTATGATGCGCTCGTTAGCCGGATTGTTCGGGTTGACGAGCAGGGCGATCATTCTGGCCTGGGGAACCAGCTCGGAAAGCAGCTCGAGCCGCTTGGGCGTCAGATCGCCGAGGAGCATGCCGAAGCCCGTGAGGTTGCCGCCCGGCCGGGCAAGACTGGCGACCAGGCCGTCCGCGACCGGGTCGCCGGTCCGGAAGACGATCGGGATCGTCGAGGTGGCGTTTTTCGCCGCGCGTGCCGCAGGGGTGCCGCCGACGGCCACGATCACGTCTACCTTGCGGCCGACGAGATCGGCGGCCAAGGCGGGCAGCCGATCATAGTGGCCCTCCGCCCCGCGGTATTCGATCGCCACGTTTTGTCCCTCGATGTAGCCGGTTTCGCTCAGTCCCTGGCGGAACGCGGCCAGAGTCGTCGGGTTGCCCCCGCCGACGGCGAGCCAGCCGATCACCGGCATCGCCTTCTGCTGCGCGCGCAGGGCAAGCGGCCAGCCTATCGTACTACTGGCGAGCAGGGTTAGGAGATCGCGCCGTCTCATCCGATCACCACGCGGTCCAGCCGCCGTCGACGAGCAGGCTCGAACCGGTGACAAGCGATGCGGCCGGCGAGGCGAGGAACACCACCGCCTGCGCAACTTCCTCGACTGTGCCGAGCCGGCCCAAGGGAATGCGGTCGAGCACCCATTTCTTGAATACCGGGTCGTCGAAGAAGGGCTTGGTCAGCGGTGTGGTGATGAAGGTCGGAGCGATCGAGACGACGCGCACCCCCTTGGGCGCCAGTTCGACCGCCATCGCCTTGGTCAGCCCTTCGAGCGCGTGCTTGGTCATCACATAAACGGTGCGGTTCAGCTCGGAGCCGACATGCCCCATCTGCGAGGACATGTTGATGATGACGCCGCCGCCCCCCTTTTCGCCATTTGGGCCGACCATCAGCCGCGCCGCCGCTTGCGCGACAATAAAAGCCGCCCTTACATTGAGTGTCAGAAGCTGATCGAGTGTTGCCTCGTCGACTTCGAGAAAGGGTTGCGGCCGGTTGAGGCCGGCATTGTTGACCAGGACGTCGAGCTGGCCGAGGCCGGCAAAGGCGTCGCGAACCGTCGCGCTGTCGGTGACGTCGAAGGGCAATGCCCGCCCTTTGCCGCCGTGCGAGGTGATCTGGCGGGCGACTTCGTCCAGTTCGCTCGGGGTGCGGCTGACCAATACAAGCTCGGCCCCGGCGGCGGCCAGCGCCAGTGCGGTGGCGCGCCCGATCCCACGCCCGGCGCCGGTGACGAGTGCCGTCTTGCCGTCGAGCCGGAATGTGTCGGCGAGGCTGACAGGGCTAGTGCCCGACGGCATCACCCACACCGTCGTACCCGCGAAAGCGGGTATCCAGGGGCGAGCGGGCCGAATTCGGCGGCCCTGGGTTCCGGCTCTCCGCTTCGCTCCGGCCGGAATGACGGCCAAAAAGGTCGACGCGAGCGTTCATGCGATGTCGCCGGCATAAGATTCCAAGAGGCGCCACATCTCCGGGCCAGCCTTCTCCCGCCAGCTCTTGTAGAAATCGCCGAGCTTTGCCCGGAAGCTCACGGTATCGGCGGTGTTGACCTGCATGCCGCGGCGTGCGAGTTCGTCGGCACCGGCGGCGTTGATCTGCTCGATGTCCTCGCGCTGCAGCAGAGCGAATTTCTCGGCGTTGCGCTCGACGACCTCCTGAACGCCGCGCGGCAAGGCGGTCCACGCCGCCGCATTGGCAAGTAACGTGAAGCCCGACCACCAATGCGCGGTCAGGCTCAAATAGGTCTGCACCTCGTAGAGCTTCAATGACAAGACAACGCCGAGCGGGTCGCTTTGACCGTCGAAGGTCCGCGCTTTCAACGCCTCGTACATGCCGCTGAACGGCACCATGCCGGCCTCGGCCCCCAGGCTCCGGAAGAAGTCGGCGGCGATCGCACCACCCGGGCTGCGGAATTTGAGCCCGGCGAGATCATCGACAGTGTGGATCAGCCGCACGCTGGTCGTCAGGTGGTGAAACCCGTTCTGCCAGCACCGGCGGAAGGCGTGGAGGCCGTTCTGCGCAAGTTCACCACGGATCCGGTCGCCGAGCGCGCCGTCGAGGGCCGCAAACACCGCCTTCGACTGGCTGAACGCAAAGGGGAGCAACGGCAGTGCGCTGCTCGGCGCAACCTCGCCGAGGGTCGCCCCCGCCATGAAGAATTCGAGGGCGCCGGCGCGCAGGTCGGCAAACATCTTCGGGTCGGGGCCGAGGCGGCTCTCGGGAAACACCTCGAGTCGGAACTCGCCGCTGGTCTCCCGGCTGATAGCCTCGGCCATCTCGGCGGCGCGCCGCGCCGTCGGGCTGCCGGCCGGCTGGTTCAAGCCGAGCCGATATCGTTTTTCCTCAGCCATTGTCCACTCCTCAGCCCTTCGGCAGCCCCAGCACGCGCTCGCCGATGATGTTGCGCTGGATCTCGCTGGTGCCGCCGGCGATTGTGTATTGCCGCGCGCCGAGCACCCGGTGAAACCAGCGCGAGGCGTCAGGCACCGCCTCGCTCGGGGCGTCGACCATCGCGTAGGGGCCGAGCAGCGCCGAGGCGAAGTCGGCGATGCGCACCCCCAGCTCCGACCCGAAGAGCTTGAGGATCGAGCCTTCGGGCCCCGGCGGCTCGCCGCGCAGGCGGCGGGTCAGACCGCGCAACCGCGTGACCTGCAGGGCCTTGGCGTCGATCGCCAGCTGGGCCAATTGCTGGCGAATATGAGTTTCGTTCCACGCCGGCTCCTGGCGGGTCGGCAATTGCTTGGCGAGCTCGATCAGGCGCGCGATCTGGGCGGCGTGGTCGCGCCCACCGGCCCCGCTGCGCTCGAACATCAGGGTCGTGATCGCGACTTTCCAGCCCTCGTTCAGTGGGCCGACAAGGTTGGCCTTGGGCACCGGCACATCGACAAAGAACACCTCGTTGAAGTGGCGGTGGCCGTTCAGCAGCACGAGCGGGCGCACCGTGATCCCCGGCGTCTTCATGTCGACCAGCAGATAGCTGATGCCGTGATGCTTGGGCGCCTCGGGGTCGGTGCGCACCAGCAGAAAGCACCAGTCAGCGAAATGCGCCCCCGAGGTCCACACCTTCTGGCCATTGACGACGAAATGGTCGCCGTGGTCGACCGCACGGGTGCGCAGGCTCGCCAGATCGCCGCCGGCGTCGGGCTCGGAATAGCCCTGACACCACAGCTCGTCGGCACTGAGGATCGGCGGCAGATAGCGGCGCTTCTGCTCCTCGCTGCCCCAATGGATCAGCGTGGGCCCGAGCAGGTTGAGAGCGCTCGCCGCCGGCAATACGGGTGCCCGGGCGCGGACATACTCCTCGTCGAAGATGACCTGCTGCATGAACTTCGCACCGCGGCCGCCATATTCCTTGGGCCACGAGATCCCGACCCAGCCGGCGGCATGCATCTTTTTCTGCCATTGGATGCGCTTTTCCAATGTCTCGCGGTCGGGGGCGACGCGCTGATCGGCCGCGTCGTCGACGCAGATGTCAGGCGGCAGGTTGGTTTCGAGCCAGCGGCGGAACTCGCCGCGGAACGCCGCATGCTCCGGGCTGTCGGCAAAATCCATGCTGAGGCTCCTCCACGCCGATCGACTGCGTCGAGGCTATCCGCGAGCGCTTGTCGTAGCAAGGCCGCGGGGATTCGAATCATCGGGATCTCCAACGGTGCCCCGCTGCACCTGCAAAAGCGATGGGGCAACGCCGGCAGCCACCCGCGAACCCGCAAGCACAGAAAACTGAGACCCAGCTGCACGATTCCTTGACGGTCATCGTTGTTTCCAGGCGCGCGTTCCAGCCTCTTGCAGTGGCAATTTCCTTGTGCGCATCGCCAGCCCAATGCCAGCCGCTCTTACTCTCCGTCGGAGATGCTCATCGCTTGAAGCGCCTGTTTGACGAACGTCCGCGGCTCGCGCGCACCTATTGCCATCCGTCTAAGAGGCCGACCGAAAATGAATTGAGTGATTTCAGTCTGTTGTGGCATGATGGTTGTGGCAAAACAATCATCGAGGCACAAAATGTGGACCGAAATCACTCGTCGGAAGTATGAGCGAGAGGGACAGCGCTACGCAAGCGATCTAACGGATGCCGAATGGGCGCTGATCGAGCCGCATATGCCGGCAGCAAAGCGTTTGGGCCGACCGCGCGGGACCGAGCTGCGGGCGGTGCTGGATGCGATCTTGTATATGGCGCGAAGCGGCTGTCAGTGGCGGATGCTGCCGAAGGACTTTCCGCCGTTTACCACCGTGCAAGGTTATTTCTACGATTGGCGAGACCACGGCTTGTTTGAGAAGATCAATTTTGCATTGCTGCTGCAGGCCCGCGAAGCGGCGGGGCGCGAAGCGAGCCCATCGGCGGGGGTCATCGACAGTCAATCGGCCAAGACCACCGAGAGCGGTGGGCCGCGTGGTTATGATGCCGCCAAGAAGGTCAAAGGGCGTCCTGATTACGCATGATGCTCAGCCAACTTGAGGAGGCGGTATGGCATCGGCGGGGTTCGGACTGCGACAAAGCCGAGGCGTGGCATCATGGCGGCGAGATCGTATCGGCGGTTGAAGCGGTACTCGAATTCGGCGAGGTAGCGGGGTACATGCTTTTCGTGGATGGCGCGGTAAGTGCCAGCGATGGCGCTCTTGATGTTGCCGAGGGTGGTGTTGACCCACTTGAAGGCAGGGTTGAGGGCGGTCTTGCGACCGGATCCCGTGATGATCGGCTGGTGGACGCAGCCGGCGTTGCCGACCCCCGTGAAGCAGCGCAGGCCGTCACTGACAACGGTACTGGCGGGCTGGAAACTGCGCCGCGCCAAGCTCGCGATTTCGGCACGGCGGAAACCCTTCACGCGGCGCAACTTCAAGCGGATCGGCTGGCGCTCTGGTGTGGTTTCGACCGCCGCCACGATTGGCGTCTTGCCCGGCGAACCGCGGCCCCGCTTGCCGCCGTTGCGCCCCCCGCCGAGATAGGCGTCGTCGATCTCGATGCGTCCCGTCAGGCGCTTTGTGGCATCCCGTTCCATCATCGCCTGCATCAGCTTGTGCTTGATCTTCCAGGCGGTGGTCTGGGTGACGCCAAGCCGGCGGCCCAACTCAATGCTGGAGATGCCGCCCTTGCTCTGAGTGAGGTGGTACATGGCGCGAAACCAAGTGCACAGCGGCACCTTTGTCGCCGCGAAAATCGTTCCGGCGATCACCGATGTCTGACGTCGACAGGCGCTACATTGGTACAGCGCCCGGGTCTTGACGACGCTGTGATGCTGCCCTGCGCAAACCGGGCAGACAAAGCCGGATGGCCAGCGCCAGCGCCTCACCGCCTCCCGGCACTGATCCTCGGTTCCGTAAAGAACAGCAAACTGGGCCTCGCTAAGCCCCTTTTGAAACTGCACCTTATTGCGCGCCATCGCTCAAACCCGCAGAAACCAGCCATATGTTCCTGTTTCGTACCACGCCTTGATGGCTGAGAATAGTGCGTAATCAGGAAGGGCGTAAGCGCCACATTGTGACCGACACTGGCGGTCTGCTGGTCGGTGCCGAGGTGCACCCCGCCGATGTCCAAGATCGCGATGGTGCCGTGCTGGTCATTGAGGCCGTCCACCAATTGTTTCCCTGGTTGCGTCACCTGTTCGCCGACAGCGTCTATAACGGCCCCAATCTGGGTGCCGCCCTCGCCAAATTCGGCAAGTGGACCATCGAGATCGTCAAACGCGCCGCTGACGCTGCAGGCTTTCAATTGCTGCCGCGGCGCTGGGTCGTCGAACGAACCCTGGCTTGGCTCAATCGAAATCGCCGGCTGGCCAAGGATTTCGAGGCTTCGATTGCGAGCGCCAAAGCATGGGTCTACATCGCCTCTGTACAGCTTCTTGTCAGGAGATTAGCTTGACCCTTACACAATGTATCTACGATATAATACAACCATTCCGATTCAGATTCAGACACTAAGCATTTTGCCCGTCCCGCCCCATTGTCGAATATCGTTCTTCTGATTCCTGTACGCATCAAATCGTGTCCAGATGAAACAAAGTATCTGTTGCCAAGTCAGTTGAATAACTTCATGATATTGCTGGGCCAGCGTCGGACTTGTTTCACGGCCGACAGCGACGAGACGGGCTTGAAGTCGATCGTTACGGAACGCGCCACTCTCATAAATCGCTGACGCCGCATCCGGAAGCTCGTGCTTTTGAAAACATCCGATGGCGGCTAGGACGCGGTGTATGTTTTTATTCGCCTTGTTACTCCATGGACCATTCAAGCTGCAGGGCTGGTTCGTTTTTATCTCCGTTATAAATACGTCGATGCAATCAGGCGAGAGAGTCAGTGTCTGGGCATCGTCCTGCATCGGCTGTGCGGGATCGAAGTGGAACTCCATTCGGTGGGGGAACCTGACCGCCAACAGATCAGCGTCAGTTCTCTGCCCCCTACTGTTGTGTCTGTGAACGATGAAGTTTTCGATTTGGAGAAAACCGTTCAATCGGAAATACCAGTAGGCGACTTTCTCTGGATTGAGTTTTCGCGTTTGCTGAACCTCATGCAGCAGCATTGTCGTGCTCCATTTCCGCTAATATCTCAGCGAGCGAGGTGCCGAGCGACCGGCCAGCGCTCGCGGCCCGCGCGTCATGATCGCCGGGGGTTTTCCCTGGCTTTATTTTTGGCAACCGTCCGAAGCGGTCATCCGGTAGGGTGGCGGGCACAAACTTGAACTCGGGGAGCCGCGGTGCTCGGTGGCGCGCAACTGCGCCTTCCGTGCCTCGTCAACGGGATCAAATGGTATGGTCTCACTCCCACCACCCGTTGTGCGCTGGACCGGAGGCTCTGCCGCCAGCGCCGGTTGGGGTGAAGATGCCGGTGACGGATAGTAAACCTCGTTACAGACACGCAGCCGCTTGAATAGAACGGGATCCCAGACGAATTGACAGACAGACTGACTGCTGCCCTGTGCTTGCGCGACGACTGCTGGTGCAAATAGAAAGGCCACTTCTGCCAGGCGCAGTATGAAGCTTCCGATGCCGCTGCTCATGACGAACGCCGCTATATGCGAAGAAGCGATCTGCACATTGGCATGGAGAAGGTTTAACATGTCTTAAGTCGCAAGAGGCTCATGGGGTCAGAGGCTCATGGTCTGACCCCAATTCGTTGCTGCTACATCGAATTGTGGTTTCCCTCTGATATTATCCGTTTGACAAATTGCTGATAAGGTGATACGGTGTGCGCGACTTCGAGGCCAGGGCCGACACTCGCTGTTCCTTCGCTGTTATCCCGCTGTTCTTCTTGTCCGCCGGGACGCGACAGCCAGGATTTCCGCGGCTGAGAGCGACCGCCCGCTGATAATTTCCTGTAAATAACAGCAAAAACAGCGGCGCGCGAGAACAGGATCAAATCGCCCCGGTTTCTGAGAGGGTCGCGATCTCCTCGGCGGTTAGGCCGAGCCAGTCGCCGTAGATCTCGGCGTTGTGCTGGCCGATGGTCGGGCTCGGCCGGGTCTCGACCCGGTCGGTGCCGTGCAGGCGCAATGGGGTCGACGGCACGACGATCTCGCCGAGCTCGGGGTGGTCGACCCGTTCGAGCATGCCGCGCTCGTGCATGTGCGGGTCGTTCATGACCTCCGGAGCGTTGCGCACCGGCGCGCAGGGGATGCGATAAGCCTTGGTGCGGGCGAACACCTCCATCTTCGGGAGGGTGCGGGTCCAGGCTTCGACCAGCGCATCGGTCTCGTCCATATGGGCGACGCGGCCGGCGTTGGTGGCGAAGCGGGGATCGTCGACCAAATCCTCGCGGCCCATTGCCTTCAACAGGTTCTGGAAATGCACCTCGGTGACGACGTGGATCGCGACATGCCCGTCGGCGGTCGGAAAAACGTTGTAGGGCGCGCTGTTGAGCCCGGATTGCCGGTTGCCAGTGCGCGGCGGCACCTCGCCGGTACGGTGGTAGTAATCGTAGCTCGCCGCCAAGGTCGGGTAGACGGTCTCCTGCATGGCCACCTCGACGAGCCGGCCCGTCCCGCTGCGGTCGCGGTCGTAGAGGGCGGTGACAATGCCGGCGTAAAGGTGGATCCCGCCCATGAAATCGACGAGGGTCGGGCCGGCCTTGACCGGCGGGCCGTCAGGGAATCCGGTGACGCTCATGATCCCGGATGCCGCCTGGATCGTCATGTCCATCGCCAGATTGTCGCGATCGGGGCCGCTGATCCCGAAGCCGGTACCGCTGGCGTAGATCAGCCGCGGGTTGACCTCGCGCAGCCGGCTCCAGCCGACGCCGAGATCGTCCATCGTGCCGGGCGAGAAATTTTCGAGCAATACGTCGGCGCGCTCGACCATCGCCTCCAGCAAGGCCCGGCCGTGCTCGTGCTTCAGGTTAAGGGTAATGGCATGCTTGTTCTGGTTCAGCATCGCAAAGGGCAGGGTGGCGCTCTTGCCCGGCTCCGCGCGCCGCCGCCCGGGCTCGCCCCGCGGCGGCTCGATCTTGATCACGAAGGCGCCCGCCTTCGCCAGCAAAAAGCTTGCATAGGGGCCCTGAAAGATCTGGCCGAAATCGATGACCGTGACGTCCGATAACGGCATGTTCGCTCGCGTTTCGCCCATCGGCTCTTTCTCGCTCTCTTTATTGGAAAATTCGGTCGCACATGCTGCCTGTGCGAGTCATGCTAATGCCAGGCTCGTATGGAGGATAGAAAATGAAATACGACGTCATCTCGGCCGATTGCCACATCGATTTGATCTGGCTCCCGCCTGATTTGTTCACCGCCAATGCCTCTGTGGCGATGAAGGATCGCATGCCTTATGTGACCGATGGATCGAGGGGCAGGGAATGGGTGACCAAAAATGGCGCCTCGTTCGGGCTGATGAATGGCATGGGATCTGGTGGCCGCCTCTACGAGCCGGGGAAGATCCACCGCTCGGACCGGATGGCGTCCGAGGGGATCTATGACGATGGCAAGAAGGGCATCCGCCGCATGACGGACCCCGAAATGCGGCTCAAGGACCAGGATCGCGACGGCATCCAGGCCGAGGTGTTGTACGGCATTCTCGGCGCAACCAGCCGGATCAACGACGACGAAGCCGCAGGCGAGATGCTGAGCATCTACAACGAGTGGCTCGCCCAATTCTGCAATACTCACCCGGACCGCTTCGCCGGGCTTGCCTGCATTCCGAACCACGATATCGACGCTGCGGTCGGCGAGATCGAGCGGGTTGCCCGCCGCGGCGGTGTGCGGGGGCTGGAAATCTCGCGGCGAGGCGACATGACGCCCTTATGGGATCCCTGGTGGGACCCGATGTGGGATGCCGTCGCGGCGAGCGGGTTGCCGGTGCATTTCCATACGATCGGCAGCGGGGTGCGGCGTGACTTTACAAAGCTCCCGCCGAAAGTGGCGCTAGCCGCGCGCGCCTCCGGAATCACCAGCTTCCAGATGTACATGTCGGACGTGCTGATGTCGGTGATCTTCGCCGGCGTGCTCGAGCATCACCCCGGCATCAAGCTCGTCATCGGTGAGGCCGGCACCGGCTGGATTCCCTACATCCTGCAGCGCATGGATGCCGAGTGGGAGGACCAGTTCAAGGAGCTCGACCTGAAGATGAGGCCCAGCGAATACTGGCGGCGTCAGTGCTATGCCACGTATCAGAGCGATCCGATCGGCGTGAAGTTGCTCGACGAACTCGGCGCGGACAACATCATGTGGGGCTCGGACTTCCCGCACCCCGACGGGGTGTGGCCCGACTCGCAGGAATACATCCAGCGCGAGCTCGGCCACCTGCCCGAGGCCACCCGCAAGAAAATCGTCTGCGACAACGCCGCCAAGCTCTACCGCTTCGTGAATTAACCGCAGCGGGATTGTCTTGCGCCCCGCGGGCCCGACCCGCGGAGAAGCAATCTCGGGCTGACAGAGGCGCGTCCGCATGAGATTGTTTCGTCTCGCGGGCGTTCCTCGCGATGACATCGCGCCAGTCGATTAGCGGTCGGCGACAGTGGTCGCTTCGCTCAGACGGCTTTTAGGATGCCGAGCTGCTGAAGTGCCGTCGCTCCGTCGTCCAGGCCGACTTCCTCCGCGATCTTGCCGTTTCGACGCGGAGCTCCGTCGTTCCGGTGAAGCGCATCTTCCGGCCGGAGGCCGCCGGAAGGGAACCGACAAGGAAGTCACTGAAGGCAGGGCCGGTGTGCGGGCCACCGCCTTCCCAGCGACCGACCACGTGGTCGCCCTCGGCGATGAGGTCCGCCACACCCCAGAATTTGAGGTCCGGGAACGCCTCCCGGAACCCGGTCATAAATTTCGTCACCTCGTCGCGGCCGCGGCGTGGCGCATGCAACGAATATTGCAAGAGGATGTCGAGCGTCGCCAAATCGTCAACCACGCTAGGATTCCATGGTTTCCCAGAACTCATTGAACCATCGGCCGACGATGGCCTTGTTTTCCTGTTCCTTCGACATGGTGAACTCCGCTGACGTGGTGTAGGCCCCAAAGTTAGCGACGCTATTCCTTGTGATCTTCCCGATTCTTGCTGTCTAATTTCTGTTGCTCCCAATTTTCTCCTATCCACCGAACACAGGTTTTTCGACTTTGCTTTGGGGGTGAACCTCAAGGTTCTGTTCACCGCCAATGCCAGTGCCCGTTCAAGGAGTGCACGCCGTATGCGACCGGTTGACCGCGCCGGCAAGAGCGGGTCACCAAAACCGGCTCTCCTGCACCGCGGCCGGCGTCGTCCCCGCCGAGACCCTGGCCGCCGCCTATGATAGAAGAGGGAGCATGGACCGACTGCGGGCTCTGGTTGCCGCCAAGAAGGCCGAACTCGACCGGCTGCGCCCGCAACTGCGCGTCGGGCTCGGCAATTTCGAGCACGTCCACGATCTCGAGCTGACCTATTCCTCGAACGCGATCGAGGGGAACACGCTCACCGCCGCCGAGACGACGCTCGTCATCGAGCGGGGAATCACGATCGGCGGCAAACCGCTCAAAGATCATCTCGAAGCGATCGATCATCACGATGCGATCCGCTATGTGCGGGCGTTGGCACGCCAGAACTCGGCGCTGACCGAGGGGGATATCCGCCAACTTCATCATCTCGTCGTCCAGCGCTCACAGCCCGAGATCGCCGGCCGCTATGCCGACCAGGGGCGCTACGTCCTGACCGACAGCGGGCGGCACAGCTTTCCGTCACCCGCCGAAGTATCGGCGCTAATGGGCGATTTCGCGCGCTGGCTCGCCACCGCACCCGATACTCCCGAAGCCGCGCTCGCGGCACATCGGCGTCTGGTCAAGATCCATCCGTTCAACGACGGCAACGGTCGTGCGGCGCGCCTCCTGATGAACCTCGTGTTGATCCGCGGCGGCTACCCGCCGGTCGCGGTGCGGCCGGAAGATCGGCCGGCCTATACCCGCGCATTGGAGGATGCGCAGGCGGGACGCGGTACGGTTGGCTTTGACCGGCTCCTTTATGGGCGCCTGAATGCGACCCTCGGGGAGTATCTGGAAGCAGTGCAAGCGGCGCTAATCGCCTCACAACCCGAGGGGCGATAGCCGCCTGTGCGAGCAGGCCGCGGTTCCTCGTCCGTGCTCTACGGCACGGGTGCCGAGCTAGTCACTTGAGCGGCGGCAGCGCGTTCAGCATCTTTTATGCCGGCGGGGTCGGTGCCGGCGCGCTGGCGCCGGTGCTCTACGGTCTTGTCAGCGACCTCCTCGACGTGCCGACGATGATGCTGTTGGTTGCCGGCGTCGTGCTTGTGACCCTGCCGCTGGCCTGGCGGCTCGGGCCGTCTTTGCGTCAGACCGCGATGCTCCAACGTTGGTAAACAGTTCGTGCGATCGACAAAATTAACACTAAATCGATATCTAACTCCGACTTGCGTTAACCTTATTTTTGTTGTAATAGACCGCTCCTTTTGCTATAAAATGCTACCAGCGTTTTCGATCTAGGTGGAAGCCACGGGATCAACACTCAATCAAGCCGGAGTCATCGCCTATCGCATTCTGGACGGCAAGGTTCAGGTGCTGTTGATGACCTCGCGCGACACTGGCCGCTGGATTATTCCCAAAGGCAATATCAATGGTCGCTCGACGCCCTCTAAGGCTGCCGAAAAGGAAGCTTACGAGGAAGCTGGTGTCAAAGGAGTTATCACCAGCTCGGTTCCGTTCGGGATTTACACCTATCAGAAGAAGTTGGGATCGGGAGAAGCCCGGGCCGCGACGGTCGAAGTTTACCTTCTCCAGATCAAGGAACGGCTCAAGAAATGGCCTGAAAAGGGCGAACGAAAACTGTCTTGGGTGACCACCAAAGAGGCGGTCCGTCTCGTGGAAGAGCCGGGAGTGGTCCCGTTGCTCCAAAAGCTGATGGAATTCGAAGACACATTGGCGAATCCCAAGCGGGAATCTTCAAATGGCCTACGGCCCAAACGGCGCGGCTGATCGCGGTGGCGGGAGGCACATCTATAGGTCAATCCGCCGCGGCTCCGGCCGAGAAATCGTGATGTAGAAAGCGTAGCGAGCGACGACCGATCGACATTCAAAGACCTTAGCCGGCATTGTCCCGTCACTTCTGGGTCTCGATTAGATAACCCGGCTGACCAAGGCTGCCACGATCGTGACACGGCTACCGCAATCGCGGTCCGCGATCAGGTTCGCCCGGGCGGCGGTTCTGATCGTAGTGCTGCTGGCCGTGGCCGCGGGTCTGCTGCCGCTCGTCGCTCCGGGCACACTCTTTGAGCGCGATGCGGGTCCTCTCGCCGCCGCGATGATCCTTGCAGCGAGCTATCTCGCGCTGGCGATCGGCCGCGTACCCGGCTTGGCGATCGACCGCGCCGGCGTGGCTCTGGTCGGCGCCGCGCTGATGGTCGCCTGTGGGGCGCTGCCGCTCGGCCAAGCGTATAGGGCGATTGATCTCGACACGCTGACCTTGCTGCTCGGCATGATGATCATTGTCGCCAATCTGCGCCTTTCCGGCTTTTTCGCATTGGCGGGCGGCTGGATCATGGGGCGGGCGCATCGGCCGCTCGCCTTGTTGGCGGCGATCGTTGCAACCGCCGGCCTGTTTTCGGCCTTCCTTGTCAACGATGCCGTATGCCTGGTGCTGGCGCCGCTCGTCGTTGAACTGACGCTGATGTTGCGTCGCAACCCGGTGCCCTATCTGCTGGCGGTGGCGATGGCCTCGAACATCGGCTCGACCGCGACCATTACCGGCAATCCGCAGAATATGATGATCGGCAGCTTCTCGCGCATTTCGTACGTCGAATTTGCGGCAGTTCTGGCGCCGGTGGCGCTTTGCGGGCTGATCGTGACCGTCTTCCTGATCGCCTTGCTCCACCGCCGAGAATTTGTCGGGAACGCGTCATTGCGCACTATCGCAGTGCCAATCCGGCTCCATCGCGTGCTGATGTGGCGGGCAATGGCGGCAACCGCGCTGGTCATCGCCCTGTTCTTCGCCGGACAACCGCCGGCAAAGGTGGCGATCACCGTCGGCGGGCTGCTTTTGTTGACCCGCCATGTGCGGAGCGAGCAGGTCTATGCCCAGATCGACTGGTCATTGCTGTTGATGTTCGCCGGCCTGTCCATAATCGTCGCCGGCGCCGAGCGCAGTCTGCTCAGCGGCGAGATCGTCGCTGCAGCCGGCCGACTGCAACTCGACCGCTTGCCGGTGCTGAGCGCGCTGACTGCCATCCTTGCTAACCTGGTCAGCAACGTACCGGCGGTCGCTTTGCTCAGGCCGTTTGTCGACAGCCTCCACGACCCGCAAACGGCTTGGCTGACGGTGGCAATGGCCTCGACCCTGGCCGGCAATCTGACGATACTCGGCTCGATCGCCAATCTGATCGTGGTGCAGCGCGCCACCGCTGGCGGCGTGATCATTGGATTGTGGGATTATTGCCGAGTGGGCGTGCCGCTGACGTTTTTGACTTTGCTGATCGGGACACTCTGGCTGTCGATCTGACCGGTGTCCTGACGTCGGTCGTCGGTCAAGGTGCGCGTCGCAGTCGCCACCGCGATCGGCGCATCGCTCGTTACGATTTAACACATCATGAAATAGCCAAATTCGCGTGATACGCAAGTGGTCGATCGCGGCGTCGAAAAATCGGAAAGCGGTGGGTGATGCGGTGGAGTTTGTCCTTTCCGAGCGGCGCTCGACATCCAGGTCGCAACCATGAGATGAGTTCCCGCTGCAGACCCGCTGCAGGAGCAGCGAGCTGTCATAATTGGCACAACTGACGATCGCAGCTGGAGCACAGACGTCACGGCACGGCCGGCAGGTCCTTGAGGAAGTCCTCGACCGCGCGGTTGAAAAGGGCGGACTGGTGGAGGTTCGAGGCATGGCCGGCATTGGGGATGGTTACCCGTCTGGCACCTGGGATCTTGCGCGCCATGTAGTCGGAGGCGGCGAGAAAATGCGTGTCGTCGGCCCCGACCAATACCAGGGTGGGCACAGCGATCCTGTCGAGGCCTGCGATGATGTGCTCGTCGGCCTGGGCCAGCATGCCGCGCGCGGCACCGGCGAGGCCCCGCGCCGAGCGGTGCTTGCTGGCGCGAACCTCCTCGCTCTCTCCGAGGGCGGCGAACCCGCGCGCCTCGAGGTCCCGAGCGCGCTGCTGCACCCGCCCGTTCCACGCCCGCCGGGCATCGGCGTTGCGGAAACCCGGCCCGGTGTCGAACAGCATCAGAGCGCCAACCATCTCCGGGTGGGCGAGCTGGAAGGCGAGCGACATGTAGCCGCCGAGCGAGAGACCGCCGATGACGGCGCGCTCGATGCCGTAATGGCGCAGCAATGCGGCCATGTCCTCGACGGTCAGCGCCTCGGAATAAGCGGCGGGATCATCCGGGTCGTCGGTCTCGCCGTGGCCGCGCATATCCCAGACTATGATCCGGTAGCGGGAAGCGAAGGCCGGGACCTGCCCGTCCCACATTCGGCAGGTGGCGCCGTAGCCGTGGCTCAGCAGGATGGCGGGACCATCTCTGTGATCCTCGTGATAGATCCTGACGCCGCTGCGGTCGAGGAAGGGCATCGCCGGTCTCCCTGTTGGGCACGAACGAAAGGCGCCGCCGTACCAGACGGCGGCGCCACGCGTCGTTCAGCGCAGGGGAGAGAACGAGGCAGGAACGACAAGCATGTTCATCTGCTTGAGGACCATGCCGGGCTGGCCGCCGCGAGGTGGCCAGATACCCTCCTTGCGGGCTTTTTCGCGGATGGCGAAGCGATCGGCGGCGTCCTTGTAGGCCCAGATGTGGCACCACAAATTGAGGTCGCCGAGCTCGGAATGGCCGGCAAAGGCCAGCGGCGACAGCTTGACGCGCTCGCCGATCGCACCGGCCCAGCGCTCGATCTGGTTCGGGATCGCGCCGGGCTTCAGCGTGTAGATGCGGATCTCGTAGATGCTGCCGAGTTGGCGCGGTTCGAGTTTGGGCGAGAATGGCGCCGGAATGAAGATCTGGCTCTTCTGCTCGACAACAAACTCGCGGACGTCGGGCGGCCAGCCCTCGATCCTGGTCGACTCGGCGCGCAGCCTGGTGCGCTCGTCCATCGTCTCATAGGGCCAGACATGGATCACCTGGTTGAGCGGCCCAACCTCGGTGTGCCAGAAGGCGGCGAGCGGCGAGATTTTCGTCCGCGCCGGCAGGGCCTGTCCGAAGCGTTCTTCGAAGGTAGCAACCGTGCCCGGCTGCAACATATAGGTGCGCATCTCGACGATCATACGGGTTCCTCCGTCTCGAGGGTCAGCCGGGCGACGCTAGACCCTCCCGACCGGGTGTCAAGCGCACTGTTCCTGCTGAAGCAGCGGACGACGCTCGATCTCGTCGCTCCGGCGATCACCGCAGCGCTCGGGCCTGAGTGACGTTACCGCCCATCAGGTACACGAGATGTTCGAGGGCGGCTCGTTGCGGCTGATAGGGAGTGATCTCCACCGAAATGCTGTTAGCGATACCGGGGTTCGTATCCAGATAGTTGGGATATCCGATCCTGCGGGCGCACTGGGGGGCGGCGTGCGCGCACCATAAACGAACCACGTTTACGCTGGTGATGTTGTTCCTGAGAGCATCGACGTTGTTTACGGCCAGGGGGTTCATGCACCAATAATTTGCATAGGTCTCGAACGTCGCCAACTGGCGATTGACCAACCCTCTGAAACACATATCCCCGAAATACGATATGAAAAACTCGCTCGACGGATCGATATACTTCATCCCGTCGTCAACATATTTAATCGTTTCGAGATAACCCGGCTGCCCGGGAAGAGGAGCACGTTTCTCGAAGGCCGGGGAATTGATTGCGACCGGCGTCGAGCACGCCGCTATCCATAGCGCCGCAGCGGCGGCCTGGATTGCCGACTTCACCCTCATCGCGGCAAGCCCCCTCGATCGTTATCCGATCCAGATACTCGGATCAGGCGTCTCGCGCTACCGAAGTTCTCGCCCATCGAGACTATCGCGGTCATCGCCGACCGATTATCGTGCCGCTTTGCTGCGCAGGCCGCCGAGCGGAGAGCCGTACATGCCGATCCTTGCGGAGGTGCTCGATTATCACGACTACTTGACCGGGATCCGACGCGATATTCATGCCCATCCCGAGCTCGCCTTTGCCGAGCAGCGGACCGCTGACCTCGTCGCGGCCAGCCTCGTCGAGTTCGGTTGCGATGTATACCGCGGGCTCGCCGGCACCGGGGTGATCGGCACCATTCGCAACGGCAATGCGCCCGGCGCGATCGGGCTGCGCGCCGATATGGACGCCCTGCCGATCCAGGAGCTGAACGATTTCTCCCATCGCTCGGCGCATCACGGGCGGATGCATGCCTGCGGCCACGACGGGCATACGGCGATGCTGCTCGGCGCCGCCAGATATCTCACGGCAACCCGAAATTTCGAGGGCACCGTGCATCTGATTTTCCAGCCGGCCGAAGAGGGCGGGGGCGGCGGCCGGGTCATGGTCGAAGAAGGGCTGTTCGACAAATTTCCTTGCGACGCGGTCTTCGCGCTCCACAACCGGCCTGGGATTGAGGTGGGTCGGATTGCGGTGCGGCCGGGACCATTGCTGGCTGCCTCCGACCGCTGGGATATCCGCATCAAGGCTCGTGGCACGCATGCCGCTCATCCTCACCTCGGTATCGATCCCTTCGTGATCGGGGCCCAGATCGTTTTGGCCTTGCAGACGATTAGCAGCCGCAATATCGACCCGCTCGACGCGGCAGTCGTCAGCGTCGGCTTCATCAAGGGTGGGGAAGCCTATAATGTGATCCCGGACGACCTGCACATCGGCGGTACGGCGCGCAGCTTCCGTCCAGAAGTGCGCGACCTGATCGAGGCTCGTCTGGGCGAGATCGCCCGGGGTGTCGCGGCGCTGCACGGCGCCAGCGCCGAGGCGGAGTATCGGCGCAACTACCCGCCGACGATCAACCATCAAGCCGAGACCGAATTCGCGGCCGAGGTCGCCGCGGAAATCTGCGGCCCGGACCAGGTCATCCGCGATGTGGCTCAGTCGATGGGGGCGGAGGATTTTTCGTTCATGCTGAACGCCTGCCCGGGGGCCATGCTGTGGTTGGGCAATGGCCCCGGCGAGGACGGCTGTTTCCTGCACAATGCCCGGTACGACTTCAACGACGCCGCCCTGCCAATCGGGGTCAGCTTCCTGGCCCGCCTGGCCGAGCGATTTCTCGAAAGGGGACGCGCCTAGCGCGACGTCGCCGGTTCCCGCTCCGAGCCGCTTCCAAGCAGCCGGCGGGCCAGCGTCAGGTGCGGCCTGTCGACCATCTTGCCGTCGAGAGCGACTGTTCCAGCACCGGGGTTCTCGGCGAATGCCGCAACCACCTTCCGAGCCCAGGCGAGTTCCTCTTCGGTCGCCGAGAAGGTCCTGTTGATGGTCGAAAGTTGTGCCGGATGAATTGCCATCTTGGCGACAAAGCCGGAGCGCTTGGCGGCGGCACACTCGGCGGCGAGCCCGGCCTCGTCCTTGAAGTCGGTGTAGATCGTATCGATCGGCATGACGTTGGCGTCCGCGGCAGCCAGCAGGCAGAGCGCCCGCGCCAAGCGATACGCATCGTCGTAGCTGCCGTCGAATTTGCGATTGCTGCCGCCAAGACAGGCGGCCAAGTCCTCCGCACCCCAGGTGATCCCTTCGAGCCGGAGCGATACGCCGGCATAGCGGCCGAGCGCGAACATCGCTGCAGGCGTCTCGGTCGCGATCGCTATTATCCGAACCGCACCGGGTGTCAGCTCGAAAGCCGCATCGAAGGCGGTCAGGTAGTGATCGAGAGTGCGCACATCGTCCGGCAGGCATTTCGGCAACAGGATACCGTACGGCTTTCCCGCCAGCACCGCAGTGAGATCATCGAGTGCTGCTCCGCTCGTCAGCGGGTTGATGCGCACATAGCGGCGGAAACCCGCGTCCTCAGTCTCGGCGAGGAACGCCCGAGCTTGGGCTCGTGCCACCGAGCGGTTTTCCGGCACGACCGAATCCTCTAGATCAAGGATTAGGGCGTCGGCCCCGGATTGTCGCGAGCGCGCGAGCTTGCGCCCGCTGTCGGCGGGGACGAAGAGGAGAGAGCGCACCTACGCCCCCGCTGATCGGCATTTCATCAAACCGGCGCGTCGGCAGACCGCGACCGTTTCGCCCCGCTGGTTGATCCCTTGATGCTCAAACTCCACGATGCCGGCGTCCGGGCGCGACTGGCTGCGCCGTTTCGACCGCACGATCGTGCGCGCGCGCAATGTGTCGCCGTGAAACACCGGCTTGGGAAACCGGACTTCGCTCATCCCCAGATTCGCAACAGTGGTCCCGAGTGTCGTTTCGCCGACGCTCATACCGATAACCAGCCCGAGCGTAAATAAGCTGTTGACCAAGCGTTGGCCAAACTCCGTGCGCTTGGCGAACTCCTCGTCGAGGTGAAGCGGTTGCGGATTCATCGTGAGCGTGCTGAACAGCACATTGTCCATTTCGGTGACTGTGCGGCTTACGGCATGCTCAAACACCTGACCCTCTTCGAACTCCTCGAAAAATAAACCAGCCATTTGGCCTATCCTTCTTAGTGGTGCTGTCGATGCTCGCTCCAGAGAATCTGAAGCCTCGGAAATCCCCTCGACCGATGCGTCATAAAAAACTTAGCATGCGCGCCATGCCGGACGAGGTTAGAAAAGCGGGCTCTAGGGGGAGCCGCCCGCGGCAGCGAGACAGGTCAGGAAACGGTTGAGAATGGACCTTCATCAGCTGATTGCTGAGTACGGCGCACTTACCTATCTAGGGGCGTTTGTCTGGACCTTCCTCGAAGGCGAGACGATTGTTCTGTTTGGGGGCTTCGCAGCGGGGCAAGGTCTCCTCGACCCCTGGCTGTTGCTCGTGGCCGCTTGGCTCGGGAGTTTCGCCGGGGACCAGACGTATTTCTGGATCGGCCGCCATTTCGGGCTGAGGATTTTGAACCGTTTCCCGCGTTGGCGGTATGGCGTCGAGACCGCATTACGTTGGCTCGAACGTTATAATACCGGCTTTATACTATCCTTCCGGTTCATCTATGGGGTCCGCAATATATCCTCTTTCGCGATGGGGATGAGCGCGATCCGCTGGCAGCGATTCTTGGCTCTGAATTTTCTCGCGGCCGGAGTATGGGCGGCGAGCTTCGTCGCCGCGGGCTATTTCCTCGGCCACGCTCTCCGCGCAGTTCTCGGCCATGTCGCTCGCTCCTTCAGCCTCATCATGCTCGGCGCGTTCGTCGCCTTTGCCAGCGCTGTTTGGCTTGCACACTGGCTGCAGCGCCGCCGCCAAATCAGGGTTCCGCCGGGAGCCAAGATCGTGATTCCACCGCCCTGAGGAGATTCACGTCGGTAGCGCTCGGATTAAAAATCGACTGCTACGGGGCTGCCGATCTTGAGACCCAGCACGTCCGCCGCATGGCCGCGGTTGACGGCGATTTCGGCGAGCCCATTCGAATTCTCGTACCAAAAAGCCTCACCCGGCGGGACCTCGGCGAAGGTGCCGGCGCGTCTCAGCACACGCCCCGAGACGGTCAGCCGCCCGCCTGCGGGAAGCAGAGGGGCGCGCAACCCAGTCATGGCGTTCCCGTAATGGTCGATGTAGACGATCTCGGGCAGATCGTCCGGCCAATCAAAACGCCGACCGATGTGGGCTCCGCGCGGCATATGGGACGGCAGTTGCCCGTGGGCGATTTGCGCTGCGACCGGCGCAAAGAGATCACGGCCGTGGAAGCTCGCGGAAAGTGGCCCGGGGAGCGGCACGATTTCCCAGGTCCGGGTGGTCGCGGCGCGCCGGATGACAAGCTCGAACAAGCCGTTGTCCGGACCGATATACCAGCGCCCTTCGGCCTCGACGATCAGCGCGGCCCGATCACTCCCGACGCCGGGATCGATCACCGCGAGCAGCACCGTCCCGGGCGGAAACCAGACGCCATAAGCGGCCAGGAGATAAGCTGCCGGCTTGGGTTGCCCCACCGGCGCGTCGGCAAAGAGGTCGACGACTGGAACCCCCGGCGCCATCCTGTACAAGACGGCCTTGACTTGGCCGCTATAAGGTCCCTCGAGACCAAAATCGGTGAACAACACGATCATCGGAGAGCCGGCTGATCACGATCCTGGATCAAAGGAGACCGGCGCAGCGCGATAGAAATTTTACCGAAGCGTGTGTCGTTGATGCCACAGTGGTCCAGCCGGGCGTCAACAACGCTTAGATTTCTGGATTTCCCGGTCAAGTTCTCGCTCGTATTCGATGTCAGGATCAAAAACGGAAACTATCGGGCAATCATCGGTTGGGTAACAGCGTCATGCCGAAGCAGAAGCGTCAGTCGTTTACTCCGGTTTGCGGAGCGCTGGCCTGACTGCGATCAGGGTTGCTCTTGAAAATGGTCAATGGCTGGGTATGCTGCCTCCGATATCGCTGACATTGATCGGGGTTGGGGATTGCGATGAAGAAGATGGTGTTGGCGGCAGCGTTCTTCGCTGCCGCAGCGGTTCAGAGTGTGTCCGCCGCCGACAGGCACTGCTATTCGGCGGCGGAGATCGAGGCGGAGCAAGCCCTTCTGTTCCAGACCAATATCATGGTTCTCAGTTCGGCTTGCAAAGACATGCTTCCGGCCTACGGCGAATTCCGGCTGCGCAACAAGGATGCGATCATCCGGTATCAAAACGCCATGAGAGACCATTTCCGCCGAGCCGGCTCGCGCAACGCCCAAAGCGAGTTCGATCGCTGGAATACCAGCCTTGCCAACGAGATCTCGCTGAAGCAAGTCGTTCTTCCGCCTGCGCAGGTCTGCCAGCAGGCGACGGAGATGCTGAAACTGGCCAGCACCCTCGACGCGAAAGGGTTTCGGGACTACGCTCTAGCGAAGGCGACCAGTACGGCCAACTCGCACCCGAGATGCGGAAAATAGCGGCTCAGAGCGGCGTGCCCGTCGCGCCGCAGAGCGTGCCGCTGGCAACGACCCGATCAGAATGAGCGCTGCTGTCGGCAGGAGGACGCGTCGACGGGAGGGTGTGCTAGTTTGGCCTCACCGCGCCCAGAGCGTGCCAGCAACCTGATCGTGGAGAGAAGTGCGCCGGGTGCAGGCGATGACTTTGTTCGAACGAGTGCCCGCCGGAACGCCCGGCTGGGTGAGCGGCAACACTGCTGACGCGCCGAGCACCGGGATGTTGCCACCCGCAATCAAGGCAGGGATCCCGTCACTTGCGGGCGAGGCCAAAATGAAGCTCACCGAGCCTTAGATTCGGTTGCTCCATCATCGCGCGTGACAAGCCGCGAGACGACAGCATCGCCGAACGGCACAAACACTATCCCCGCGGTTACGGGAATGATGTTGAGAAAGACCAGAGGCCAGTAGCCGGCGCCGAGCCACAGCATTGCCTAGGCGATCAGAGCTATCGGCAAAAGGCGGCAGTCACTATCGCGCGGCGACGCCCCTATCGGTCGCAGATCGCGCCGATCGTCGGGCCATGATCTCCGTCGCCCGTATGGCCGTCTAGTACACCACCGATCTCCTTTTATCACGAGCACCCTAGTGTCTAATTGCGTTAATAGACGATATTAAGTAGGATGCCTCGGGTGAGCATACCAGCTGAGGTGTCCGATGGCACGAGTGGCGATTGCGCTGAGCTGCACAGCGGAGCAGAGAGCTGAGCTGATGGCGCTGGCGCGCAGTCGGACGGAGGAGGCGCGTCTGGTGGAACGGGCCAAGATCATGTTGGCGTGCCTGGAGGGTAAGCGCAACGACGCGGTTGGTCGCGAACTTGGGGTGCGCCCGAATACGGTTGGTCAGTGGCGCAAGCGCTTTGCGGCGGCGGGACTGGCCGGGTTGCGCGATCGGGTGCGGCCGGGCAAGACCCCGAAATATGGCGCCGATCTGCGCCTGCGGGTTCTGCACCAACTGGAATTGCCGCCCCCCAAGGGATCGGCCAGCTGGGACGGCGCGTCGGTGGCGGCGGCCCTGGGCGTCTCGGACGATGCGATATGGCGCTTGTTGCGCAAGGAAGGGGTGCAACTGCGCCGCCGGCGCTCGTGGTGCGTCAGCACCGACCAACAATTTGCCGCCAAAGCCGCCGATATCATCGGGCTCTATCTGAACCCGCCGCAACATGCGCTGGTCTTGAGCGTCGACGAGAAGCCGACGATCCAGGCGCTGGAGCGGGCCCGGGGGTATGTGCTGACCAGCAGCGGCAAGGTTGTTCAAGGCCTCAAGAGCACCTACAAACGGCATGGCACGGTCAACTTGTTCGCGGCGCTCGAAGTCGCCACCGGCCTCATTCGCGGCAAGACCACCCAGACCAAGAAGCGCGTCGATTTCCAAGCATTTATGACCGAACTCGTCGCCGAGCACCCGCCCGATCGCGCGATCCATGTCATCCTCGACAACCTCTCCACCCACAAGAAGAACGATGCCTGGTTGGCGGCGCACCCCAACGTCACCTTCCACTTCACTCCGACCTCGGCCAGCTGGCTCAACCAAGTGGAGATCTGGTTTGGCATCTTCAGCCGAAAGGCCCTGGCCGGCGCCAGCTTTGCCGGCGTCGAGCAACTCGCTCAGGCGATCCGCGACTTCACCGAAGCCTACAACCGCAACGCCGCGCCCTTCCTCTGGCGCAAGCGCGAGGTCAAGGGTGCCCAGTTACGGTATACTATCGTTAACCTACGCAATTAGACACTAGTCGCCGCCCCACGTCGGCCAGAACCGAAGTTGGATTCCGAAAACATGAAATCTCGCCGCATAAAGGGCCGAGAGGCGCGCGTGGGCGGGCGCGAGTGAGGAGAATTCGGCATGACGTCGGCCTCGACGATGCGTGCCGGGATGCCCATGTGGCGGAAGTGCTGATCGGCGTAAATCAACTGGGCGCACTACTCTCGGTCGTCATTGTCGACGTGGTGCTCGCGGGCGACAACGCGATCGTCGTTGGAATGGCGGCGGCCGGACTTCCCCTCGGGCAACGCCGCAGGGTCATCATCCTCGGTATAGCCGCGGCCACCTTACTGCGGATATTGCTGGCGTATTTCGCCGTGCAGCTGCTTACTGTCATTGGTTTGACTCTGGCCGGCGGGGTGCTTCTGCTCTGGGTGTCGTGGAAAATGTACCGCGATTTCCGCGAGATGCGGGCCAGCGATCAGGCTTCGGCTCAGGCGGGAGGACGCTGCAGCGCGCAAGGGCGCGTGAGGCAAAAGAGTGCAGGACAAGCCCTTATACAGATCGTTCTCGCCGATGTGTCGATGTCGCTCGATAATGTACTTGCGGTGGCAGGCATCGCGCGCGACCACTTTGAATTATTGGCTTTCGGCCTCGTCCTCTCGGTGGCCTTGATGGGCGTCGCCTCGACTTACATCGCGCGATTGCTCGACCGCCATTTTTGGATTTCCTGGGTAGGGCTCGGGATCATCACCTTCGTCGCGCTGCGGATGATCTGGGAGGGCTCGACCGAGGTCCTCAACCACACCGCAGCTCTGACGCCGCCGGGGTTTTAGTACAGTCGGCTCAAATGGACGAAGAGACCAGCGCTGCCGGGATCCCGATCGCTGATAATCTGCTGCAACAAAAGCTAAAATAGCAAACTGCCAGCATAGTGGCGCCTTCGCGGGAGCGCTCGGACGAGCTTCATCGGCTGCAAGCGCCGCCGCCGAGCACGCAGAATTTGGCGCAGTGCGGGTGATTTAGCGGCACCGCCCCGCCCGCCTCGCCGAGGGTAGCGCCAAGTTCGAAGCGCGGGTCGTATGGCAACAGCGTGCAGGCGATGACTGCAGCGTGACTAGCGCCTTTGCGTTTCACGATCATCCGCGAGGTTGCGCACATCACTGCTTCTGGCGATTTTCCGATGATGCCCCAACATGCCTCGGTGATTTCGGGAACCTCAACGGTCGCGTCCATTTCGGGGAAAATCGTCAATGCGACCGGGTCGTCAGCATCGATCGACACGCTAAGCTCGCCGAACAGGCGAGCAAAGCCGCTGCGAATCACGGCTTCCGGCTCTCCTGAAAGGCAGCGACTGGCCACATGGGGCGAGAATCCGTTCCGGTCCAGCCACACAAGCCCATTGATCGTCGGTTGCCAGCTGCGCTTGCCGCGCTCGAGTTCATGGACCCGGCGCCCATAATGATCGATCGACACCCGTATCCTCAGGCGATCACCGAAGTGATCCCGCAGTCGCAGGAGCGCCAGCTTGCATTTGGCCATCGGCTTCATTGCGTTGGTCAATACGAGAGCTGTCAAGCCCCGCGAAAGCACATCCTCGAGCATGGGCGTCAGCTCGGGATTCATAAATGGCTCGCCCCCGGTAAATCCGATTAGTGAGGTCGGTAGTCCGCCCTTCTCAATCTCGTCTAGGTATTCGGCCACTTCAGCCGCGGTAAGATAGACCAGCCGGTCGTTCTTTGGCGACGATTCGATGTAGCAGTGACAACAGGTCAGGTTACACAGGGTACCAGTGTTAAACCATAGCGTCTCGAGCGCCCTGAGCGGAACGCGCGCACGCCGTTCGCCTTTCGCGGTAACGAAGGGATCCTGAAATTTGCGCGCGCTTGAGAGAGAGCGTGATAGCTGTGTCATGGATTATGGCTTAGCCACGGTGAGTAAAGCGACAACGTCAGAAAATATAACACGGTCGGTGCTGGCTTCTTGATCGAATCACATCTTTGTGAGAACCTCTGGCCGCTTGCGAACGGCGGCTGTCTTCGCTAGGGTATTTATTCACGGTTTTCCACTATCGAAGGCGGCATGGAACCCCCGATCCCGCGGCACATACGGCTTACTTCTCACCCGGAAGGCGCCGGCAGGGCTGGGCTTCCGCTTCGCTGGGGCGCCGAGGCTGCGACGGAACGCGGACCGGTAGTCGCTAGTCCGGCGGAACCGCGGCGGCGCAATGCAATTGGTTCCTATTCGGGCGCCTATGCTATTTATCGCGCGCTCGCCGTCGCGACGCAGGCCTTGGCGCGCGACCATCGCCCGGACTTCACCGACACCGCGCCGGCCGCGCTAATGGCGCCGCGCCCGCAATGGGCCGACGCGACCAAGATCGTGTCGCTCGACCCCTGGGGTCACCTGGTAGGCGAGGTGTTCGCCGAACACATCCGCTCGGGCATTGATGTGCGTCCAACAATAGCAATCACCACCGCGCGTCTCGCCCCGCCTGAGCTTCGCCTGCTTATTGCCGAGCGGCGCCTTCAAGCCGATGGCCGAGTGCTGCTCGACGATGGAGAGGTCCGCGTCACCAAGGCGGCGATCGATCCGGTATGGCATCTCCCGGGAGTAGCCGCGCGCTTCGGCGTTGCCGAGGCTGATCTCCGTCGCACCTTGTTCGAAGAGACGGGAGGGATGTTCCCCGAACTGATTACCCGTCCTGACATCGAGGTCTTGCTGCCGCCGATCGGCGGCACCACGGTTTACCTCTTCGGGGAAGTGGAGCGCATCGCCGAGCCGGGTACAGTAATCGCCTGCCGCGTCCACGACGAGTGCAACGGCTCGGACGTATTTGGTTCGGACATCTGCACGTGCCGCCCATACCTCGTTCACGGGATCGAGGTTTGCGTCGAGACGGCGCAGCGGGGTGGCGTTGGGATCATCGTCTATACCCGCAAGGAGGGGCGGGCGCTCGGCGAGGTCACCAAGTTCCTCGTCTACAACGCACGCAAGCGGCAGCCCGGCGGCGATACCGCCGACAGCTATTTCCGCCGCACCGAATGTGTCGCCGGCGTGCAAGACATGCGCTTTCAGGAGCTGATGCCCGACGTTTTCCACTGGCTCGGCATCCGCCGGATCGATCGCTGGGTATCGATGTCGAACGGCAAGCGCGATGCGCTCGAGGCCCAAGGGATTGAGGTGGTGGAGCAGCTCGCGATTCCCGATCGACTGGTGCCCCTCGATGCGGCGGTCGAAATGGCGGCAAAGAAGGCGGCGGGGTATTTCGCCCCTTCGGGAACCCCGGATGGAGCCGAGCTGCGCCGTACAAAAGGCCGTGTCCTCGACCAATGAGGCGGCGGCAGCGACCGTGCTGCAGAGCGCGGCCGCCGTGCGCGCCCGTTGCGCGATCGTGTCGGCGGCGGCACGCCGCGGCGAGACCCGGCATTTCCGGCTCGTCTGCGCCCGGCTCGACGAGGCCGCTCACCGCGTCGTCGCCATCACCCGACGTCGCTATCCCGATCTCCACGTCCCTCCTCACAGCCGATGGCGGCACTTTGCCGCAGGCGGGGTGGATCGCGCCGCCCTCATCGCACCGCGCGCCGACCAGGCAGAAACCGCGCGAGCGCGTATCGATCTCGCCATCGTCTCGGTCTTGCTCGACGCCGGGACGGGACCTGACTGGCGCTATCGCGATGCGGGGACTGGTCAGGTTCTGTCTCGCTCCGAGGGATTGGCAGTGGCGAGCCTTAGGGCCATGCAGGCCGGGATCTTCTCTGCGGATTCCTCAAATCCGTGGCGTGCCGATGCGGAAGCGATGTTGGAGACCACCCCACAAAACCTCGCCGGCGCGCTGCAACACACTGCCCGTCACGAGATCGTCGGGCTAGAGGGACGGGCCGTGATGATGCGGCGGCTGGGCGAGGCATGTGCCGCGTCTCCTGCCCTGTTCGGTGCGCCGGGTCGGCTCGGCGGGCTCTACGACTATTGGTCGGCGCGGGGCGGCGCGCTTCCCGCCTCGGAAATGCTCGTCACCCTGCTGCAGGCTTTCGGCACGATCTGGTCCGGCCGGATCAGCCTCAAGGGCGTCCCGCTCGGCGATTGCGGTCGTCACCCCGCGGTCCCCGGCGACGGGCTCGTCCCATTTCATAAGCTCAGCCAATGGCTCGCGTATTCGCTGGTCGAGCCGCTGGAGGCGGCTGGGTTGCAGGTCATCGGGCTCGACGAGCTAACCGGTCTCGCCGAATACCGCAATGGTGGGCTGTTCCTCGATTGCGGCGTTATCGAACCGCGCGACCCCGCCATCGTGCATCGTCCGCTCGACGCGCTGAGTGAACCCGTCGTAGAGTGGCGGGCGCTGACCATTACCTTGCTCGATCGCCTCGCGGTCCTTGTGCGCGAACGCCTGGGTATGCACGCCAGCGAGTTTCCGCTCACCAGCGTGCTCGAGGGCGGCAGTTGGGCGGCCGGACGGGAAATCGCATTCGAGCGACGCAAAGACGGCAGCCCGCCGCTCGCCATCGTCAGCGACGGTACTCTGTTTTAAAGGACTCGTCATGCATCGGCAAGGGTCGAGCCTCACGGTCGTGGAACACCCGCTGGTCCAGCACAAGCTGTCGCTGATGCGTGACCGCAATACGTCCACGGCCGAGTTCCGCCGCTTGTTGCGCGAGATCAGTCTGTTGCTGGCGTACGAGGCAACGCGCGAGCTGCCGGTTGCCCCGACCGAGATCGATACGCCGCTCGAGCGGGGGAGCTTTCCGCTGCTCGCCGGGAAGAAGCTCTGCCTGGTGTCGATCCTGCGCGCCGGCGGCGGCATCCTCGATGGGATGCTCGACCTGTTGCCGTCTGCGCGGGTCGGCCATATCGGCATCTATCGCGATCCCCGAACTCTGCAGGCAATCGAATACTACCTGAAGCTGCCCGACGACCTCGCGGACCGCGACGTGGTCTTGGTCGACCCGATGCTCGCCACCGGCAATTCCGCGGTGGCGGCGATCTCGCGGCTCAAGGAGCTCGCGGCGCGCTCGATCAAGTTCGTGTGCCTTGTCGCCGCTCCCGAGGGAGTTGCGAAGGTGTCGAGCGTCTTTCCGGAGGTATCGATCGTTGCCGCCGCCCTCGACCGCTGTCTTGACGCGCACGGCTACATCCTCCCGGGTCTAGGCGACGCCGGCGACCGTCTTTTCGGTACGAAATAAGCGATCCAAGTCCCTTCCAGCGGATGTCAGGAGCGCTGCGACCGCTGTCCCCAGGCCTTAATCCTGTGGCGGAACAGCTCGACGAACTTAGCCCTCTGTTCGGCAGACAATACTTCCAGAAACGACAATGTTTTGGCGATTATTTCGCGCTGAAACCCGCGTCGCGTTTGCGCCGCTTCATCAAACAGCCGCACGACGGTCCCTTCGTCGGCGTGAGGTTTGGCGAGTTCGGCCCGGGCGGCGCTCATCAGCGGGTCGACCGCTTCGCGCATGCGCTGCATATGGATGCGGATGGCTTCGGTATAGCGATCGAAGGCTTGCTGCTGCTGTGGGTCGAGTGCCAAATCCGCCCCGATTTGCTGAAACCGCTCCTCCGCGGTCATCGGCAGAGACACCCCGTGAATGCGGATCCACGCGGCGCCGGCTATGAAACACAAATTAATCACCAGCGACAGCGTCAGCGCCACCCACAGCAGAGGCTGCCGCGTCGCCCTGCGCGTTGTCGCCGAGGCGAATGTCACACCCGCAGCCCCTCGCTCAAATCGCGCAGAAAGCCCGCGCCGGGCTCGAGCAGCTCGGGAAGAAAGCTTGAATCGGTCGCTGCCCCGGGCTGGCTGAGCGCGAGCGATGCGTCGCTGCCCATAGCGAACCCGAGCCAGCTCGCAATCGCGATTGCCGCAGCGAGGCTCCCCCAATGGGTTAGCCCATGCACGACGCTCCGGCGCCGTCGCGGTGAACGAAAGGCTAGGACTTCACCCCGCTCGACGACAGGGTTGTCGGGCAATATCGCACAGGCCCGCGCGATGACGCGGTCGAGCCCGTCCGGCGGTTCGGCGATACCGCCGGCGAGGGCACGAGCCGCCGCGACGTCGGCCGCTGCGGCTGGGTCGGCGGCGAGCACCGCGGCGACCCGATCGCGTTCGTCTGCCTCGAGACGTCCGTCGGCAAAGGCGGCGAGGTCGAGAAACCGTGCGGCTTCATCCTCGGGTGCATCAGTCCGGCAAGACCGCTCCCAGAGGGCACGGTCGGGCGAACGGTTCATCCCTTCTTCCCGCTCCCTATCATTTTCCTTCTTCCCGCTCCCTATCATTTTGCCTCATCGCGACACATTCCTCTATCTACGTCAGCCGCGTCGCTGCCATCCCCAGAGCTTTATGGTTTCGTTTCCGACTTGAAATGTGCCCGTAGCTTGACCATCGCCTTATGATGCGCGCTGCGCACGGTCTGCGGGTCGATGCCGAGCGCCGCGGCCACCTCTCCGACCTCCATCTCGCGGTCGTACAACATCGTCAAAATTTCGCGCTGCCGTGGCGACAGCAGCGCTTCCGGGAGTTTGAGCGGGCGAACCGGCTCGACCGGGTCGATCGCGAGCCGGCTCTCGGGTACCGCATCGATCGGCACCACTACCGGCCGATGGCGGCGCAGCGCATCCCGGGCGGTGCTCCGCGCGATGATCGTGATCCAGGTGGACAACTGCGCTCGCGTCGGGTCGTAACTCCGCAGAAGTCGAAAGTTGTCCCGGCATAAGCGAAGAAATACATCTTGGACGAGATCCTCGATCTCCGCCGGGTCGCGCGCGACCCCGCGTACGGCAGCGACGACGAGGCCCGCATGACGTCGTACAAATGTCTCCCACGCCTTCTTCTCGCCCCGCGCGAGCGCCTCCGGCTCGCTTTCCTGCGCCAATCAGGGAGCTCCGCATCTTGTGTGGCGCTCAATGGAGCGCATCAAAGAAATCGTTTCCTTTGTCGTCAATGACGATGAAGGCCGGAAAATCGACCACCTCGATGCGCCAGATGGCTTCCATCCCAAGTTCGGGGTATTCGACAACCTCGACCTTGCGGATGCAATCCTGCGCAAGACGGGCGGCGGGCCCGCCGATCGAGCCGAGATAGAAGCCGCCGTGCTGGCGGCAGGCGCTGCGGACTTCGGCGCCGCGATTGCCTTTAGCAAGCGTCACAAAGCTGCCGCCCGCCGCCATGAGGGCATCGACATAGCTGTCCATGCGGCCGGCCGTGGTCGGACCGAACGAACCCGAGGCGTATCCCGCCGGCGTCTTGGCTGGCCCGGCATAATAAATCGGATGGTCCTTCACATAATCGGGCAGCCCCTCGCCGCGGTGGAGCCGCTCCTGGAGCTTGGCATGCGCGATGTCGCGGGCGACTATCAACGGCCCGGTCAGGCTGAGCCGCGTCTTGATCGGGAATTGCGAGAGGGTGCGGCGGATCTCGTCCATCGGCCGGGCGAGATCGATCGGCACGACCTCGCCGCCGAGTGCTGCATCATCGATATCGGGCAGGAAACGCGCTGGATTTGTCTCGAGCGCCTCGAGGAACACACCCTCGGCGGTGATCTTTCCCAGGATCTGGCGATCGGCCGAGCAGGATACGCCGATGCCGATCGGCAAGCTGGCGCCGTGCCGCGGCAGCCGGATGACCCTGACATCGTGGCAGAAGTACTTGCCGCCGAATTGTGCGCCGATCCCCAGCCGCCGCGTTAATGCCAGCACTTCCTCCTCGAACCCGCGATCGCGATAGGCCTGGCCGTAGCGGTTGCCTTCCGGCGGCAGCGTGTCGAGATAGCGGCAGCTGGCGAGCTTGACCGTCTTCAAATTCATCTCGGCCGAGGTGCCGCCGATGACGATGGCGAGGTGGTAGGGTGGGCAGGCGGCGGTGCCGAGGGTGCGGATCTTGTCGTCGAGGAACTTCAACAGCGATTGCGGGTTCAACACCGCCTTGCTTTGTTGATAGAGAAAGCTCTTGTTGGCCGAGCCGCCGCCCTTGGCGATGAAGAGAAATTTGTAGGCGTCTCCGGGCTCGGCGAAGAGGTCGATCTGTGCCGGGAGGTTGTCGCCGGTATTGACCTCCTCGTACATCGACAGCGGTGCCAGCTGGCTGTAGCGGAGATTACCTTCGGTATAGCTGCGCCGGACGCCCGCCGAGAGTCCCGCGGCATCGTCGCCGTCGGTCCAGATCTGCTGCCCCTTCTTGCCCATGACGATGGCGGTGCCGGTGTCCTGGCACATCGGCAGCACTCGGCCGGCGGCGATGTTGGCGTTCTTCAGGAGGTCGAAAGCGACAAACTTGTCGTTTGCCGAGGCTTCGGGATCATCGAGGATCGCCCGCAGCTGGGCGAGGTGGCCGGGGCGCAAGAGATGGGCGGAATCGATAAAGGCCTGGGCGGCGAGCAACGTCAGCGCCTCCGAAGCGACCTTGACGATGCGGCGACCTTCAAAGTCGCCGACCGAAACGTAATCGCCGGTGAGCTTGCGGTAGGGAGCGTTATCCGCGACGAGCGGGAAAAGCTCGTGATAGGCGGCCTCGTTCATTCGTCACCCCGCTGCTGCGGTCTTACCCTCACAATCGTCGTTTCCGTGGCTGCGTCAAGCCGGCTCCCCGCTCCCCGCAACAAAAAGTTGCATCGAAAATGATGCTCCGCTGCACCTGCAGCGGGTCTGCAGCGGGACCTCGTCTTAAGGTTGCAACAAGAGGGTTGTCATTGCGAGGAGCGAAGCAATCCGGTTCCGCTCTCGGGTGCTCATCCTCTCGCCCGTCCTCAGAAGGATCCCGCTGTTTTTGCTGTTATTTACAGGAAATTATCAGCGACCGCACGTCATCCACCGCCGAAATCCTCGGTCGCGGGCGACACAGCGAGCGAAAAACAGCGAGATAACCAGCCTCGGCCTCGCAGGTCGACTGCTCTTTGACTAAATTGCACGGTCCCAGATGCATGCCTGAGCGCTCCGGCGAGTGAGCCGCCTCAATTGTTGATGACGGCTCCAGGAATTGCCATAATAGCACCATTGTGAGGATACTGTCAATCCACCGGTAGTGTCCTAATTTCAGCGGGCGCCGGTTTTCTGCCGAAGCTCTTCGATCAGCCCGGCCCCGGCCGTCTCGATCATATTCAGGGGGTGGCTGGCGCAGAACGCGTCAATCCAACCTATTAAACCGTTGGAATCGATCCCCTTGGCAACATTGCCGTCACGGGTCAATCTATAGCGATTGAACGCGGACACATATCCAAGAATCCACGCCGCATTTTCGTTTCGCCTGCTCTGGTTTGCCCGCTCGGCGTTCCAGGTCCCGCAGGAATCTACGCCAGCTCCGATCACCATATGCTGCTCAGTTCGCATTTGGGCGCGTGCAGACGAGGCCAGCACCAGCACCAAGACGATAATTTGGCACCTCATCTGGGCCTTCGATTTTCAGCTACGATCGCCGCCCGAACCGCATCTAAGGGCGAGTTGATCCGTGCGGTGTGCAGCACCGCGATGAACCTCCGCTTCGTGCTCCCCTTGATCGGGGAGGACCACGCATAGGCGCGGGTCGCGGTTGGATGCCCAGCCAGGTGGAAGACCTGCACCACGCCTTCCCAAACCGTCTTGCCTTTGAATATTTCGCGAATGGGGACAGATTGGGCAAGCATCGCCGTGCCTCCGTGTAAGTGGTCTATGCAATCCTTCAGCTGTTCTGTTTCGTCAATCATTTACCGAGCCCACCATGGACCGTATTTTGCGTACTTATTGCTCTGGTTCGCCTCCGCCTGGACAATTTTTCCTGCTCTTCTCGTATCACCAATGACGCCGGAAACAACTTGATATTCCTCGTCTTTCAAATTAAACCGCTCTCTCAGGCTGCTATTGCTCATGTAGTCATGGCGTATCCAACGCACCACACAGTGGCAAAAGCACGACCAACTCTTTTCTGCCTTTGACAGGTCGTTAAATCTTTTCGGGCCAAAGATGACAACCCTCATTGAATGTTGTGATGCAATAAATTCGAGTGCCGGAAGATGTTTTTCTTCGATGTCTATGATTGCTTTATCAATTCCGCCTCCGCGTTCTTCACATAAGTTTAACTCGCGCATGCTACTCGCTAGTTTCTCATTGCGCGAACGGCGTTCGTCGATAATACGATCTACCTCAATGAGCGAATTGCCTGGATTGCTGACCTCAATCCGGTCTTCGTAGATCTCTACAACCGGGCCTGCGCCAGTGATTAGGAAATCCTGATGAATTAAGGCATTGGCAACGACCTCGCGAATTGCAATCTCAGAATACAAAGGAACTTGCCTGCGAACGCCGTTTGGGTAGGATTCGCGCTTCGGTAAATGTCGTCTAATGAACGTAAGAAGCCCCGAGAACCCGACGGCATAACCCTTAGCTCTTTCCTGCTCACGCTCAGCGGCGCGCTTATCGTGCCCAGCATATTTGATAACGCGAACCGACTTTCCTGCAATAGATGGAAACCTTCTAATATCTCTTGCAAATAAAATCGCGCCGAGATTGGTGATGTCGACGCCGCCCTCCATATCATCATTCAGAAATCCGCGCTCTGTAAGTCGACGGATTATCTCGTCAGAGTTGCGGGGTTTCTCCTGAGTAGATAGATTTTAGTAACAATCGATGTCTAATAGATCGAAAATTTGTTCTACCGTTTGATGAGGTAGAGCTACCGCACTCTCGAATTTACGACGGCTCGTAGCAATCCAGAGTGCTTTTTCATGCTCTGGATGGTCCTTCAGTTTTTTCTTATGTTCACCAACGCGAATCCACTCTACCCCCGAAAATGAGACTGGCCTGTCATATGTAGGATCTATTGCTAAAATGGAGAAACTCTTCTCTTCATATTGAAATTCAGCAAACTCAATCATTAAGCGAGGAGAGAGTTGTCGGATTAGCCAATTGGAGAAACCTTCGCCTCCCCTTTTCATAGTAGAAAGTTTGATTTTCGTCCCAACTAATTTCTTCGTACCGTTTTCTATGCCAAATATGATGAAGGCCCGATCACGGCCTAATAACATTGCGCTGTTTGCGCACGCCGACGCATTTTCTCCGATGAGATCGGGGTCACCGTTGTTGTGCTTGAATTCTAACCATTCTGTTTCGTTCGGCTCTTCAAGTAGGCGAAGCAGCAAGGCCACGGGGTCATTGATAGGCATGTGGCCTCCCGGAGCGACCGAACCGGTTATATCGATCTTTCATCAGATTGGGCGCCGCGGGGCCGAGCCTATTTGGAAAAATACGTGTTATGTCAAGGACTTGAGCTGACAGATTGGACGCTTTTTTATATCCCCCTTATATCGGCTTCCTGCCTGCATCTTATTTCTCAAGCAGTTCGATCAGTTTCCGATAATGCGCGGCGCGCATCTCCGCCAGCCGTATAACAGCCGTCTTCCAGTCGTTAGGCGGGTTTCTGTGGGCTTCGGCGCTCGGCTTAAGTCGCGCTTGCCGGATCGTAGCGACAGATACCCCCAGCGCTTTGGCCAAGTCCTCATGCGCTACTCGGTCAAAGAGGTCATCCGTAGCTTTTCGAAAATCCATGTATGCAGTCCTATTGACGGCCACCGCTAAAGTCAATTATACTGCATACAGAGAGACAGGGGAAGCCTCATGAACCGCGTTCCGCTGCCCCGCCGCGTACAAGTCATCAACTGCTTGGTCGAGCGCAATTCGATCCGATCGACCGAACGCATGACCGGGACGCATCGGGACACGATCTGCCGATTGCTGGTCGAGATCGGCGATGGCTGCGCGAGCCTGGTGAACGAGCAAATGCGCGAGCTGCCGAGCCGTCGTATCGAGGTTGACGAGATTTGGGCTTATGTCGGCAAGAAGCAGCGCCACATGACGCCAGTCGATGACCCGCGCCGGCTCGGCGATCAATACACCTTCGTTGGGCTCGATCCCGAGTCAAAGCTGATCCCCGCCTACCGTGTCGGGAAGCGCGATCTCCCAACCGCGACCGCGTTCATGCGGATCTTTCCGAGCGGCTGGCGAACCAAATCCAGCTCTCATCGGATGCGCTCGCGGCCTACGTCGAGGCGACAGAACAAGCCTTCGGCGCAGATGTCGACTACGGCCAAGGGTTAAAGCTTACGAAGCAGAGCCAGTCGGCCGCGGCCGGTATAGCCCGCCCATGTTACCAGCGCCCAGCACATAGTCATTGCCGGGAATCTTGATCCGGCGCTCATCTCGACGAGTCTGGTCGAACGCCAGAACTTGACCATGCGCATGTCCATGCGCCGGTTCGCGAGATTGACGAATGCGTTCTCAAAGAGGGTTGAGAACCTTCGGGCTGCCGTATCCCTGCACTTCGCGCATTACAATTTCGTGAGGGTGCACCGGACCTTGCGCGTTACCCAGCGATGGAAGCGCCGGTGAGCGATCGGCCATGGTCCTCGACGAATTGGTCGAGCGAACTTCAAATTAGGACACTACCAATCCACCAAATGCCCCTTACGGGGCTCCGCCTCGGCGCGCCGCCTCCGACGAAGCCGCGATGACGGTCCAAAATCAGGCGATTTCGCGATCGTGACGATCACTCCTCGGGAAGAGGGATGAACTCGGTTTCGCCCGGCACTTGCGGGAACCGGCCGTCTCGCCAATCGGCCTTCGCCTGACCGATGCGCTCGGTCGAGCTCGACACGAAATTCCACCAGAGGTGACGCGGTCCGTCGAGCGGTGCGCCGCCGAACAGCAAGACTCGAGCGGGCGCAGCGGCAGCCAAGGTGACCAGGTCACCCCGACGCAAGACCAGCATCTGGCCCTCCTCGAAGCTGTCGCCGCTGATCTCGATGCGGCCTTCGGCAATGTAGATCGCGCGCTCCTCATACTCGTTCGGGATCTCCAGCAGGGCGCCTTGGGCAAGCGCCGCTTCGGCGTACAACGTTTCCGATAAGACGGTGACCGGCGAGTCTGCGCCGTGGAGCGCCCCGGCGATCACGCGAACGCGTTTGCCTTCACCATCGAGCAGCGGCAGGGCATCCTCGGGATGATGCGCGAAAGCGGGCTCGGTCTCTTCTTTCTCCCTGGGCAGGCCAACCCAGGTTTGGATGCCGAAGAGTCGGGCCCCGCCGGCACGAAGCTCGGGTGGCGTGCGCTCGGAGTGAACGATCCCGCGTCCGGCGGTCATCCAATTGACGGCCCCCGGGCGGATCGGCTGGACCGTTCCGAGACTGTCGCGATGCAGAATCTCGCCATCGAAGAGATAGGTCACGGTGGCGAGGCCGATATGGGGATGGGGACGGACATCGAGGCCGGCGCCGGCCGGTAATACCGTCGGACCCATCTGATCGAAGAACACGAACGGCCCTACAGTGCGGCGCTGTCCCGACGGGAGCACGCGGCGCACCTCGAAGCCGCCGCCGAGGTCACGGGTCCGGGGCACGATGATCGTCTCGATCGCGGCGTTCATCGCTCACTCCTTTTTTTCCGGTCTGAAGACGATATCTTATGATCACTCGATTTCGTCCGTTGCAGGGAGACTGTCATGCCTGTCATCAAAGCCTTCGATCTCGCCTATGGGCGGCTGCGGTCGCCCGATCTCGACAAGCAAGAGGAGTTCCTGACCGATTTCGGCATGGTTCGCGCCGATCGGACCAAGAACGCCCTCTACATGCGCGGCACCGACGCGCCGCATCACATCCATGTCACCGAATTGGGCGAGCCGCGCTACGTCGGGATTGCGGTTCACGCGGCGAGCTACGACGACCTCGAGCGGATGTCGCGGGTCGAGGGCGTCTCGCCGATCGAGGACATCGACGAGCCCGGCGGCGGCAAGCGGGTGCGTCTGACCGATCCCGACGGCTATCAGGTCGAAATCGTCCACGGCATGGCGCTGCTCGACCCGATCGAGCTCGACCGACCGGCGGTTAATTCCGGCAACGACAAGTACCGTCGCAAGGGTCAACTCTTTCGCATCGAGCGCGGCCCCTCGCACGTCAAGCGGTTGGGCCACTTCGTCGTTATGTCGAAGAACTTCGACAAGACGCTCGGCTGGTACCGCGAGATGCTCGGCTTCCGCTGTTCGGACGAATTCTATGCCGGGGAGAAGAGCAACATCGTCGGCTCGTTCAATCGGCTGGACCGCGGCGACGGCTATGTCGACCACCACGCGTTCTTTTGCATTCGTGGCGACAAGAGCGGCCTCAACCATCTCTCCTACGAAGCCGCCGACATCGACGACGTGATGGTCGGTCACGAGCATCTGACGGGAAAGGGCTACCAGCATATGTGGGGCATCGGCCGCCACCTGATCGGCAGCCAGCTCTTCGATTACTGGGCCGATCCCTGGGGGCGCGTGCACGAGCATTGGGCCGATACCGACGTGCTCAACGCCCACACCCCGCCCAACATAATGGAGCGCGGCGAGGGGACGGGCGGCCCCTGGGGTCAGCCGATCCCGCAGATCTTCATGGGCCACGCCTCACCCTAATTCGCGAGCCGTCGCACCATCGAGCCGCCAACGTTCGCGGCTCGATAGCCTAGGCTTCGGGGTCGAGGTCGACCGCGTAGAGCCGTTTGCCCTCGATATCGTGTAGTGACATCGTCAGAACGCGGGTGTCCCCGTCGATGCGGCCGATACCGTAGAACTGCAGGCCGTCGAATGGCGAGCGGTTTTGCTTCATACCCTCCGGCAGGCCGACGAATTTGACCTCCGGGCCAAAGGTAAGATCCATCTGGCCCGGGCCAAACGTACCAGCATTGATCGGCCCGGCGACGAACTCCCAGAACGGGTCGAAATCAGTAAATTTTGCCTGATCGGGCGCGTAGCGGAACACGGCGGGGTAGTGCACGTCGGCGGTTACCCACACGACGTTCTTGATGGCGTTGTTCTTGATGAAGGACAACAAGCTGGCAACCTCGAGCTCGCGACCGGAGGGCGGCCCGTTGTCGCTGTTGGCCCAGGCTTCGAAAGTGCCCTTCGGGACGTCGGGATTGAGATCAGGCACGACGATGCTGATCGGCATGTCGCTGGCGATCAGCTTCCATGTCGCGGTCGAATCCAACAGCGAACGCTTGAGCCAGGCGAGCTGGGCGGCGCCGAGAAAGGCCGATTCTTCGGTGAGGGCCGGCTGTCGATTGGGCGTATTCGGCCCGCGGTAGGAGCGCTCGTCAATCATGAAAACGTCAAGCGCCGGCCCATAGGCGATGCGCCGGTAGACGCGCTCGGCATCCTCGCCGTCGAAACGCATCGGGTTGTACTCGAACATCGCCTGCCGGGCGTAGGCTGCCAGCAGCGAGGTGCTTTTGACCTTGTACCTCTCGATGCCGATTATTTCACCCGGATACCAATTGTTGCGAGTCTCGTGGTCGTCCCATTGCACGAGAAACGGGGTCTCGGCGGCGAAGCGGCGCTTGTTCTCGTCGAGCAGGTTGTAGGCGAAGTTGGCGCGAAACTCCTCGATCGTTTCCGCCACCTTGGATTTCCCCTCGGTAGTCAGGTTCTTCCAGACTTTGCCGTCATCGGTCTTGACCTCGGCAACGATCGGGCCGTCGGCATAGATCTGGTCGCCGGAATGGATGAAGAAATCGGGTGAATGGCGGCGCATCGTCTCGTATAGCCGATAACCGCCCCATTCGGGATTGATGCCCCAACCCTGCCCGCCTTCGTCGCCCGAATAGGCGAAGGTGATCGTCCGCTTGTCGCCGCCCGGCACGCGCAGGACCCCGACCGCGGGCGCGCTAATCGTCTTCAGATCGCCCAAATCCTGAAACGCCACGCGATAAAATATCTGCGCCCCCGGCGGCAGCGGTCCCAGATCCACCCTAGCGGTGTAGTCCGAACCGGCTAGCGCTGCAGGCCCTGTGGCCCGCTGGGAGCCCCGGAAATCCTCCCGGGTTGCAAACTCGACCAGCAGGCGCGCGGGACGATCCGTCTTGCTCCAAATGATGGCGCGCCCGCCGGTCGGATCGCCGCTCATCACGCCACAAGGGATCTGCGGACGTTCGCGGTCGGAGGTGACGACCGCTGGTGCCGCCAGGCCGATCGGAACCCCGCCGCGGAATACCGCACCGCCAAAGGCTGCGCCGCCCACCAGCAACCGGCGGCGACTGATCGACAAACGGTTGCGGAGACCCTGCGCCATGACTCGCTCTCCGAGCATCACCAACTCCGGCGACCTCTAGCAAGGACGTGTGATGCTTCAGCGACAGTTTTGTGTACGGTTTCTTACGGTTATGCGGCGCTGGTTCCCATTTTTTTGCCGCCTTATCGCGGGTGCCCAGCGGCTTCAGTTCGAAGCGCTCTTCGATCAGCCCGAGAAACGACGCCGTCCTCACCGCAACCCTCTCCACGCGAACGGGGAGAGGGAGAAGAGGTGATTCCGGATGGTCCTAAAAGGCGATCTGCATTCGGCCGGAGAGGGTCGAGAAGTTCTGGCCGATTTGCGCCGTCCCCGCCGCATTCAGCTTGTCAACTTGTGTGTACTGGTATTGCATCTCAAACCGCACCCAGTCGTTCGGGTACCAGCTGAGCGCCGCCCCGGCGACTTTTTGAAGGCCGCCATTGATGCCCCCGGTAACGGTTTGTGACACGCCGGGGGTGACATTGCTGTTCAGATTCGTAACGCTATAGCGCGCGGCCAATTGCCAGGCGCCGATGCCGGGCGAAAAGCCGTCCTCGTTGATTATGAACGGATCGGTGACTTTCGGTCTGGCGAAGGCAGCAGAGCCGACGCTGTAACGGAACGGCTCCCCGGTGATGTTCCAGCCCGCCTCGACATAGCCTCCGTTGAAGCCCAGATCGGGCGCCAGCAATCCACCCGGCTTCAATTGCTTGTCAACGATCTGATAGTACCCACCCTGAAGCAGAAGATTGCGCCAGTTGATTGCAGCCTCCCCCCCGTAAACAGTGGCGGTCTTGGTCGACAGATTTCCGGTGCTGATCAGCCGGTTCATGTCGATCCGCAATTCGGGGCGATCCTGAAAGTTCAGCGTCTTCCGGCTGCCGACCGCGTTGGCAGCGTTGTCGTTCGTGTGGAACACATATTCGCCCGAGAAATCCAGGTGGAAGTTCCAATCCTCATCATAATAGGGGCGTCCCGCGATACGTCCGACGGTCCCGAGCTGCTCGCCGTTGAGCAGGCTCGAGGTTTGCGCCCCGTAGGTGGCGCCGGTCAAAGCCCAAGCTGCGAAATATCGGTCCGTGGACGCCTTGAGGCCGGGAATGGTGGCTCGGGCGTCGGCTGCGGCCACGTTGCGCGCGATTTCGACAATGCTCGGCCGCTCCATCAGCAAGAAATCGTTCGAGCTCTGCGAATCGTAAAGCGAGAACCACGGCTTGAAATATCCGAGGGTGGCGGTTACCGGCTTGAACCCGGTGAAGTTCAGGTTGGCTTCGTACAAGCTCGGCGACCCGTCGGGTGAGCCGCCAAAGTCGGGCGCAACGTTAAGCGTAAAATCGTCGAACTTTGCGACAAAGAAAATCCGCTCGCGGCGCAGATTGACGCCGTTGTTGAGCTCCGGGAATTGCGTCGTCGGAAGCGGGTTCTGAAAATAGCCGCCATAGTCGAATTGCGTCTGGTTGCCGATGGCTAAAGACATGCGGCCGTTCGCGGACGAGATTGTCGGTCTGCCGCCGGGCATATCGACCTTGAACCCGCTCGGCGGCGCGGGAGGTGGAACTGCTGCCGCCTGCGCCTTTGCCGCGGCTTGGGTTGCTTGCGATTCCGCGGTCGCGGCGCGAGCGGCGTTTTGCCGCGCTTCTTCGGCGGCACGCTGAGCCTGGCGGGCCTCCTCTTTGGCGCGTTGCGCCTCGCCGCGCGATTGGCGGAGCTCCCCCTTGAGTTGCTGCAGCTCGTTTTGGAGATTGCGGATCTGCCGCTCGATCGCTCCGATCCGGTCTGCGGAAGCCTCCTGTGCGGCGGCCGTAGCCGGAATTAGCGCGGTGCATAACGCTGCCACCGCTCCGTAGCTGCAGAAGCCGTTATTGGCCATCTCCGATCCCCTTGCGAACTTCTCGGGAGGGGAAGTCCTTAACGGCGTGCTGCTACAGTTTGATTACAGTCGGCTGATACAGCTTACGCGGGAGGAAAGCGTTTCCAATCGGTAACATTTTGTCACAATTCTGTAACGTATCCCTGCTTTAACTTCTCGCCTGAGAGGCGCCGGCCTCGCGACAGAAGGCAACACCTGATGTATTGGCGCGCGCTCTTTGTGGCTCTCCCGATCGTCGCCACAGTCACGGTTGACAGAGTAGCGGCCCAGGACGTGAAGCTGATCGGCTCCGGCGCCAGCTTTCCGTTTCCGATCTATTCCGCCTGGTTCAAGGATTTTAGTAAACATAATAACGGTGTTACTGTTGATTACCAGGCAAAGGGCAGCGGTGCCGGCATTCAGGACTTTATCAATCACACGGTAGACTTTGCCGCGAGCGATGCGGCGATGACCGACGAGGAGATCGCCAAGGTCGCCGATGGCGTCGTGCTGCTGCCGGTCACCGCCGGCGAGATCGTTCTGGCATACAACCTGCCGGGCAACCCCAAGGAGCTCAAGCTGCCGCGCGACGTCTACCCCGACATTTTTCTCGGCAAAGTCACCAAATGGAATGATCCGAAAATCGTGGCCGCCAATCCGGGCTTAAAGCTGCCCGATTTGCAAATCACCGTCGTCCGCCGCTCGGATGCTAGCGGCACTAACTTTGTGTTTACCAAGCACCTCTCGGCAATCAGCGAACCTTTTGCCAAGGAGGTCGGGAGCGGAACTACGGTTCAGTGGCCGAAGAGCGACAAGATCGTAGCGGCACCAAAGAATGACGGTGTCACGGCAACGATCAAGCAGACCCCCGGGGCAATCGGCTACATCGAATACGGTTATGCCAAACTGACCAAAGCCGACTCGGCATTGCTGCAGAACAAGGCCGGCAACTACGTCGCGGCGAGCGACAAGTCGGGTGCCGCGACTTTGGCGACAGCGCAGCTCGGTCCCGACCTGCGGGGCTGGATCGAGGACCCGGCGGGTGCCGACGCCTACCCGATCGCCACGTTCACCTGGCTCCTCGCTTATAAGAAACAGGATGCCAAGAAGGCAGAGTGGATGCGCAAGCTGGTCGATTACTGCGTCACTAAGGGCCAAGCGATCTCTGACAGCATGGGTTATATCCCGCTGCCGGAAAACGTCGTTGCGAAGATCAAGACAGCATCTGCGCACATCCAATAGTGATGGCAAGACAGCTGACTGCCCCGTCATACACCGTCACCCCCGCGAAAGCGGGCGTCCAGAGCGTGCCCCTGGCAAGAACAGGGGGGCAGCCGCCGCGGTGTTGCCGGCCCTGGATTCCTACCTTCGCAGGAATGACGAAAGGTAGCTGATGGCGGCAAACGCCTTTGAGGGCGCGGCTCCGCCCGGTGCCATCACCCACCCGCCGTCATCGAACGAATATCTCGTCGACCGCGGCTTTCGGCTGCTCGCCGTATGCGGCGCCTCGCTTATCATTTTACTGGTCGCCTACATTCTATGGAAGATCGGCGGCCAAGCATTGCCGGCGATATACAAATATAACATTGGCTTTTTGACATCGACGAACTGGAATGTCGCTGAGCAGAAATTCGGCATCCTGCCCGAGATTTGGGGGACGCTCTACAGCTCGCTTCTGGCCTTGGTGATTGGCGGCTTCTTTGGGCTCACGGTCGCGATTTTTCTGACGCAGGACTTCCTGCCGCCACGTGTCGCACTCGTCTTTCGCACGATCATCGACATGTTGGCCGCGATCCCGAGCGTGGTGTTTGGCCTGTGGGGCATTTTTGTCGTGATTCCGGCGATCCGGCCAATTGCGAACTGGCTCAATGAAACCCTGGGCTGGTTCCCGTTCTTTGCCACCTCGCTCAGCGGCCCCGGGCTGCTGCCGGCGGCGTTGGTTCTCGCCATCATGATCCTGCCGACGGTCGCGGCGATTTCTCAGGATGCGCTCCATCTGGTGCCATACAGGACCAAGGAGGCGGCCTACGGCATGGGGACCACCCGCTGGGAGGCAATCCTCAAGGTCATGCTTCCGACCGCGGCTGGCGGCATCGCCAGCGCGATGGTGCTGGGTTTCGGCCGGGCATTGGGCGAGACGATGGCGCTCGCCATGCTGATCGGCAATTCAAACCAGATCAGCCTGTCATTGTTCGCGCCGGCGCAGACGCTCGCATCGCTGCTGGCATCGCATTTCCCGGAAGCCGGCCAGACAGAGGTGCAGGCGCTGATGTACGCCGCCTTGGTTTTGCTGGCGATCACCTTGGTCGTCAACATGATGGGCACCGCTATTCTGTCGATCACCCAGCGTCGGCTCTCGGGACGGTCGTGAGCGATCGCATGGCAGTCGCACCGATCTCGCTGCGGGAGCCGCCCGTCACTCCCGATCTACGCCGCGCCTGGGGTGAGCGTCGGGCATTGCGCAGCACGTTCATGACCGTCGGCGCCTGGATCGTCGCGGTGATCGCCAGCGTCCCGTTGTTTTCCGTTCTCTATATGCTGATCGTGCAGGGCGGCTCTCGGCTCAGTCTCGATCTCTTCACCGAGCTGCCGCCCGCCGGTTTCGAGATCGGCGGCGGTTTTGGGAACGCGATCGTCGGGACCTTGGTCATGGTCGCGATCGCCGCGGTGATCAGCATTCCCATCGGCATCCTCGCCGCCACTTATCTCGCCGAGCTCGACCCGGAAAGCCGACTGGCGGCCACCTCCCGCTTCCTCGCCAAGGTATTGACCGGGTTTCCCTCGATCCTGGCCGGCGTCTTTGTTTACGCGATCCTTGTGTTGGCGATGGGGAGCTATTCGGCCTGGGCTGGCGGCGTGTCGCTCGCCGTGCTGATGCTGCCGACCGTCGTCCTCACCGCCGAGGAGGCGATGAAGACGGTGCCGCGCCGAATGAAGGACGCCGCACTCGGCATGGGGTGCACGCGCACGCAGATGATCTGGAAGATCGTGCTGCCGACCGCTCTGCCAGGCATCCTGACCGGCGTCATACTGGGCGTCGCGCGCGTCGCCGGCAAGTCGGCGCCGCTGCTCTTCACGGCGCTCTTCAGCAATTACTGGCTGACCAGCTTGCGCGAGCCGACCGCGTCGCTGTCGATCCTGATCTACAACTTCTCGAGCATGCCGTTTGACAACCAGATCGAGCTGGCTTGGGCAGCCTCGCTCGTCCTCGTGTTGATCGTGCTCGTCTTCAACATCCTCAGCCGCGCCCTGGGGCGATCGAGGATCTACGAAACAGGGAGATCGAACCGTGCTTGCCACCCAAACCAGCGTCAGCCGATCGGCGCCTCCGGCACCGATGCCGTCGGAAATCGCGATCGAATGCGACGTCAGCAAAATCTTCTATGGGGATTTTCTCGCGGTGCGCGACAGCCGGGTATCGGTCCCGAAAGGGACGATCACTGGCTTTATCGGCCCATCGGGATGTGGCAAGAGCACCGTTTTGCGCAGCCTAAACCGCATGAACGACATGGTTGTAGGTTTCCGGCTCGAGGGCCACGTGCATTTTCTCGGCCAGGACGTCTACGATTCCAGCGTCGATCCGGTGGTCGTCCGGCGCTACATCGGGATGGTGTTTCAGCAGCCCAATCCGTTCTCGATGAGCATCTTCGACAACGTCGCATTCGGGCTGCGCCTCAATCGCTATAAGGGCAACCTCAACGAGAAGGTCGAGCATGCGCTCCGTCGCGCGGCCTTGTGGGACGAGGTCAAGGACAAGCTGAAGGCCAGTGGTCTGTCGCTATCCGGCGGTCAGCAGCAACGCTTGTGCATTGCCCGGGCAATCGCCACCGATCCCACCGTATTGCTGATGGACGAGCCTTGCTCGGCTCTCGACCCGATCGCGACGCGGCGCATCGAGGAGCTGATGCTGGAATTGAAGAACGAGTACACGATCGTGCTCGTCACCCACAACATGCAGCAGGCGACCCGGGTCGCCGATCTGACCGCATTCTTTGCGGTCGACATCTCGCATGGCGGCAGGACCGGGTACCTGGTCGAGCTCGGGGAAACCACCCAGATATTCGAAGCGCCGCGCGAGCAGCTGACCAAGGAATATGTCAGGGGCGAGTTCAGCTAGACCACGCGCCGGGAGACCGAACCATGGCGGTGGCTCGGACCCTTCCAGCGTTGGTGATGAGCGCAATGCTGGTCATTTGGGCGTCGCCTTTTTGTCGCGCCGTTGCCGAGACGAATTTGCACGGAGCCGGCAGCACATTCGCGGCCCCGCTTTATAGTAAGTGGATCGAGACCTATCATCGTGAGCACCCGGCAGTCTCGATCACTTATGATGCGGTCGGCAGCGGCGAAGGTGCGCGCCGCTTTGTCGCCGGTTCGGTCGATTTCGGGGCCAGCGACGTCGTGCTCAGCGACCGCGAGGCCGCCGCAATATCCCGAGGCGCGATCACGGTTCCGTCGACCGCCGGGATGGTCGTACTCGCTTACAATGTCCCTGGTCTGAGCGGCGAACTGAGATTGCCGCGAGAGGTTTATCCGGCTGTAATGACAGGGCAAATCCGCCGCTGGGACGACCCGAAGATCCAGGAGGCAAATCCGGGTCTCGCCCTCCCGCACCGGGACATCGTCATCGTCGCGCGCCGCGACAGCAGCGGCACGACATATGCCCTGACCAGCCATCTGGCGGCAATCAGCCGAGCGTGGCGCGAGCAAGGCCTCGGCGTTGGAAAATTGGTCGAATGGCCTTCGGCCACGATGCTGGCCTCCGGCAACGAAGGTGTGGCCTCGCGGATCAAGATCAGCGAAGGGTCGATCGGCTACGTCGAGTTCGGCTTTGCCAAGCGGCTCGGTCTTCCGGTGGCCTTCCTGCAAAACAAAGCTGGGCGGTACGTCGCTCCGGACGAGGCCACCGGCCGCGCCGCTCTCGCCGGTGCCTTGGTGAAAACGCCGGCCGAGTTGGACCAATCGATTCTCGATCCTTCAGGGGCCGACGCGTATCCGATCGTCACCTTCAGCTGGCTCTTGATCTATCGGCAATACGCGGATCCCGAGAGAGGGGCCGCAGTGCGCGGCTTTGTCGGATGGGGGTTGTCAAGCGGGCAGTCACTCGGCGAGAAGATGGGCTATCTGCCGTTGCCCGGCGACGTGGCGTCGTCGGGAGCGCAGGCCCTGGGGAGTGTCAGCCAATAGCGCGCAGTGACCCGGCGCCGAAGCAAGTCTTCGACTTTGATGCAATCGAAGCCTCCCTGCGGAATTTACTGGTTCGGTTTCCGCAAATAAACAGTTCGCTCAGGGCTCGACGCGACAGCCTCGAACCGAGCATCGTGGCCAACATGATGGCGGGCTATCGCTTGGTGGATAGCCTGCTCGCCCAACGCGTTGATTTGTTCGCGATGGGCAATCTGAAGCTCTTCCTCGAGATGAACGCGCTCGTGCTGTTCGGCAGCGATGCAGACGTGCGCCGGGGCGCTGCTTTGCAGCTCGCCGCTGCCGAACAGCGATTTTACGAACAGGAGGGCGGCGGCATCCGCGATGTTGTCGAGTGGTATGACCTGCATCGGTCGAACTCGGCATGGCGGCGCGCCGCCGGCGCGTACATTTCGATCCTCAGCGAACCTCAGTTGTTCATCGAGGGCAACCACCGTACCGGCGCGCTGGTCATGAGCTACGTCTTGGCACGAGACGGCCGCCCGCCTTTCGTGCTGACCGCTGACAATGCCAAGGCATATCTCGATCCCTCCACCTTGATTACCGAAACCCGCAAGCACAGCGTGGTCGCACTCTTCAGAATTCCTAAGATCACGCGGTACTTCGCGAAATTCCTGAAAGAGCAAGCCGATCGGAGGTATCTGATAGCGTCGTAATCTCCCCAGATCTCTTATCGATACTATGTCGGCGCCGCCAAGTGACGGACGAGCTCACGCGCGTACACCGGAAGATCGGCCTGACGTCGCACGCAAATCGTCAGTCTGCGAACCGCCCAGTCGTCGGTCAGCTCGATCCGGTGGATCGACATCGTCTTGGCGTGTCGTTCGGCGGTCGTCGCCGGCACGACGCCGATGCCGACATTGCATTCGACGAGGCGGCAAACGGCGTCGAAGCTGCGCAGCTGGACACGCAATTTGAGGCGCCGACCAATCCTCTCCGCCTTTTCCAACAGAAAGCGCTGCAGCGCGCTCGCCCGGTCGAGGCCGACGAAGTCAAAGTCGAGGGTGTCGCCAAAGGCGATGCGTTCGGCTGGCGACAGCGGATGGTCCGGCGCGACCACCAGGACGAAGCGGTCGACGCGGAACGGCAACACTTCGAGGCCCGCCACCTCGACCGTGCCGGCGACGATCCCGATATCAGCGGTGCCGTCGGCGACAGCGGTCACGATTTCGTCGCTGAGCCTTTCTTCGAGGTCGATGTTGATCTGCGGGTGGGTAGCGAGAAATGCGCTCAGCGGCTCGGGCAGAAACTCGGTCAGCGCGTTGGTATTGGACATCAGCCGCACCTGACCGCGCAGCCCGCCGGCGTATTCGGCGAGGTCGCCGCGCATTCGCTCCGCCTGCTGCAGCAGCACGCGCGCATGGTGGAGCAGGGTGCGCCCGGCCTCGGTGGGCCGGATACCCTGGCGTTCGCGGTGCAGCAAGGGGGTGCCCAATGTGGCCTCCATGCTGCGGATACGCGTGCTCGCCGCGGCAATGGCGAGATGCATGCGCCCGGCACCATGAGTGATGCTGCCCGCCTCGATCACGTGAAGAAACAGCCTCAGATCGGTCAGATCGAAACGCATGGCATGTCGGTACCTTCGGATTTCGCGAAGTCAGGCTACGTCGGATAACGATTGCGTCAAGGGCAGTAGGGCTCAGATTCGGAAAACACGAAGGTGTATCCCGATGACCCAGGCCTATCCGATCGACAACCATGCCTATGACGTCGTCGTGATCGGCGGCGGCGGCGCCGGGTTACGCGCCACGCTCGGCATGACCGCGGCCGGTCTCAAGACGGCCTGCATCAGCAAGGTTTTCCCGACCCGCAGCCATACTGTCGCCGCGCAGGGCGGCATTGGTGCTGCCCTCGGCAATATGGGCGAGGACGACTGGCGTTGGCATATGTACGACACGGTCAAGGGCTCCGACTGGCTCGGCGACCAGGACGCGATCGAGTACATGTGCAAGAACGCAATGTCGGCGGTCATCGAGCTGGAGCATTTCGGCATGCCGTTCTCGCGCACCGAGGACGGCCACATCTATCAGCGCCCGTTCGGCGGTCACACCGTGCAATGGGGGAGGGGGTTGGCCAAGCGCGCCTGCGCCGCCGCCGACCGCACCGGGCACGCGCTGCTGCACACCCTCTATCAGCAATGCCTCAGGGACGGCGCCGAGTTTTTCGTCGAATATTTTGTGCTCGATCTCGTTATGGACGACGGCGCCTGCCGGGGGGTCGTGGCATGGAATTTAGCAGACGGCTCATTGCACGTGTTCCGCGCGCATATCGTGGTATTGGCGACGGGCGGCGGCGGCCGTGCCTATCTGACGACGACACAGGCCCATATATGCACCGGCGACGGCTACGCGATGGCGTTGCGCGCCGGGGTGCCGCTGCAGGATATGGAGTTCATCCAGTTTCATCCGACCGGCGTCTATGGCGCCGGCTGCCTGATCACCGAGGGGGCGCGCGGCGAGGGCGGCTATCTGACGAACGGCGAAGGCGAGCGTTTCATGGAGCGCTATGCGCCGAATTCGAAGGACCTCGGCGCGCGTGACGTGGTCAGCCGGGCGATGGAGATCGAGATCCGCGAGGGTCGCGGCTGCGGGCCGCATCGCGACCACATGCTGCTGCATCTCGAACATCTGGAGCCCGGCGCTATTGCAGGCTAGGCTCCCTGGAATTTCGGAGACTGCGAAGATCTTTGCCGGCGTCGACCTGACACGCGAGCCGATCCCGGTGTTGCCGACGGCGCATTACAACATGGGCGGCATCCCGACCAACATCCACGCTGAGGTGCTGAACCCGATTTCTAACGATCCCGAGCGCACCGTGCCCGGCCTGATGGCGGTCGGCGAGGCGGCCTGCGTCTCGGTGCACGGCGCCACGCGGCTCGGCACCAACTCGTTGCTCGATCTGCTCGTTTTCGGCCGGGCCGCCGCCGAGCGGGCGGCGGAGGTCGTCGGGCTGGGCACCCCGCATCAATCAATGCCACCCGCGGAGGCGGAACGGGCGATTGCGCGGCTCGACCGGGTACGCCACGCGAAGGGCGGGACCAAGACCGGTGAGCTCCGCCGCGCGATGCAGCGAACCATGCAGGAGCATTGCGCCGTCTTCCGCACCCAAGAGGTGCTCGAGGACGGGTTGCGCAAAATGGCCGAGGTCGCGTGCGCCCTTGCCGAACTCGCCGTCGCCGACCGCTCGATGATCTGGAACTCCGATCTCGTCGAGGCGCTCGAGCTCGACAATCTGATCGAGCAGGCCTCGGTCGTGCTGCATTCCGCGCTCTACCGTACCGAGAGCCGCGGTGCACACGCCCGCGCGGATTACCCCGAGCGCGACGACCAGAATTGGCTCAAGCACACACTCGCTTGGCATGGCGATGGCGGCCGGGTGCGACTCGGCGACCGCCCGGTGCACCTCAACCCGCTCTCCAACGAAGTCCCGGCTTTTCCGCCAAGCGAACGTGTTTATTGACCCGGCGCATTCCGCACCTCACGCTGCGCTGGGTCCACGCGCCATACCACCGATCGCGACCCGTGCCGACCGAGCCCATCCGGTCGTATCACCACGGATCTCATCGGGATATGGCGGACCTCACCGCGCCGGGTGCCCGACAGGTCTATTTTGCTCGATCGGCTCAGCACGCGCCGGCCATTGAATAAACGCAACCCGCGCCGATAGGGCCCCCACCCCATCCACCACCGCCTCGGCAGCGCAGGCATTATCAGCAGCCGTTCGAGACGCTCCAGCCGCAATCGCGCGTCGCGCGAACGATGGTCGATTTCGACCCTCGTTGCGCTCGACCGCCAAAGATCGTTTCTCGACATGATTATCCTCCCGCGCCGTACCGCCCAGGCGTCAAGCCGAAGGCGTCCGATAAATGGCGCGGATCGCGGGAGAGGCATGTGAGCCAACTCACATTGAGCGAATGTTTTGGTGATGCAGGGTTATCCTTCGACCTAAAGGATAGAAAGTGCGTGATCTAGTCGCTTTGAACCTCACCAATCGCCATAGCGCCACAGGTACCAGCCCAAGCCGAGCAATTCGTGCAGCGCATAGTAGCTGGAGAGCAGCGCGGGCACTTGCGGGAAGAAGGAACTCGCCGACAGCGAAGACAACCTGCCGCCGTGACGGATGGCCGGAACCACGGGGTAGCCGACGGCGCGAAATGACAACAGGGCGCGAGCCATGTGCCAGGGATGGGTGACGAGGAGCGCCGAGGAAACACCCTCCCGGCGCAGGATCGCTGCCGAGAAGGCGGCGTTCTCGTAGGTATTCGTTGAACGGTCCTCGCGCCATCGCACGGGAACGCGAAACTCTTCCTGCAATGCCGCGCTCATCATGTCGGCGAGCGAATCGTCGGTGTCTTCGGGTCGGCCGCCGCTGACCAGTATCGGCAACCCGAGGCGCTGCTCTTGCCGTACCGCCGCGGCGAGCCGTTCGAGGGTGACCGGTCCCACCCTGTCGGGCTCGCCCGGGCTACTACCTTTCCGGTAATCGGCGGACAGCACGACGATCGTACCGGGCGGCGCGTCGGATGGTAGAGCGGGTATCGCCTCGGCCAGCGCATCGATGGACCAGATCAAGAAATCCGCGACGACTGGGGTCGACAGCAAGTAAAGAAAAACAACTCCGACCGTTGCTGCCCACAGGCCGAGCCGCGTCCACCACCAGGCAACGATCACCCCGATGGTAACCATTAGTATGAATAGGTTGGGCGGAATTAGAGAGGAATAAGAAAACCAGGACATGGGTCGAATATGTCTGCTCTGTCGGCAATTCCGCGGAGATGCGATGCCGCATGCATGCTACGATGACAAGAAATTGATCGTTCGGAAGGGAAAACCGCGATGTCCGTTTCGATCCGCCCGCTCCATCTGGTGTTTGTCGGGGAGGTCGTCGGCGTCGACTGCTGCCGGCCGCTGAGCCCCGAGGAAGTGGCCGCGATCGACGCAGGCATGGACGAATACGCTGTCCTCGTCTTCCGCGAGCAGGACATCACCGACGCCGAGCAGATCGCCTTCACCCGCCATTTCGGCGAGCTCGAGAGCTATGGCACTCCTGGGCATATCCGCAAGCGCGCCGACCAGCGGCTCGGCCCGGGGATCGCCGATTTCTCGAACCTCGACAAGGACGGCCGGATCATGTCGGCCGAGGACCGAGTCTGGTTCTTCAAGCTCGGTGACCGGCTGTGGCATTCGGACAGCTCGTTTCGGCCGGTTCCGGCGAAGTATTCGATCCTCTCGGGGCGGATCATCCCGTCATGGGGTGCCAACACCGAGTTTGCCGACATGCGTGCCGCCTATGAGGCACTCGACGAGCGCACCAAGACGGAAATCGAGGACCTCGTCTGCAAGCATTCGCTCAAGTATTCGCGCGAGGCGATCGGCTTCACCGATCTGACGGAAGAGGAAATCGCTGCCTTCCGGCCGGTGCGGCAGCGCCTCGTGCGCACCCACCCTTCGAGCGGGCGCAAATCGCTGTTCCTGGCCTCGCATGCCGGCGCCATCCTCGGCTGGACGATCCCGGAAGCCCGCATTTTCCTGCGCGACTTGACCGAGCACGCGACCCAGCGCGAGTTCGTCTACTCACACGCCTGGCGGCCCTACGATTTGGTGATGTGGGACAACCGCTCGACGATGCACCGCGCCCGCCGCTTCGACCGCAGCGAGGTGCGCGACGTCCGCCGCACCACCCTCGCCGGCGACGCGTCCACTGTCGAGGAGGCCTTGCAACTACACCTCGCCAGGGATGAAATCTGATGCGGTGGACGACCCCTGACGGCATCGATGTGCCAAGCTCGGGCCGTTGAGTGCAACGAGGTGAAGGAGCCGTCCACCATGGAGATTACCACAGTCGGTTTGGACATCGCCAAGCGTGTCTTCCAGCTGCACGGGGTCGATGCAGCTGGCGAGGCAGTATTGCGGCGGAAGCTACAACGGTCGGAAGTGCTGGCGTTCTTCAAGGCCCTACCGCCTTGTTTGGTTGGCATTGAGGCTTGCGGCACGGCGCATTATTGGGCGCGTGAGATCAGGGAACTGGGGCATGAGGTGCGATTGATGCCGCCCTCATACGTGACGCCTTATGTCAAGCGCGGCAAAACCGACGCGGCCGACGCCGCGGCAATCTGCGAGGCTGTGACCCGACCGACGATGCGCTTTGTGCCCATCAAGACCGCTGAACAGCAAGCCGTATTGATGTTGCACCGAACGCGCGACTTGTTGGTACGGCAAAGGACGATGCTGGTGAACGCCCTTCGTGGCCATATGGCCGAGTTGGGCATCATCGCGCCTCAGGGCATAGCACGCGTGGCGGACCTGATGGCCGTGCTGTTAGGAGAGAATACGACGAACGTGCCGGCGCTGGCCCGCGAGGCGCTTCGCGGGTTGGCCGCGGAACTTGAGGCACTGGACAGGCGAGTGAAGGAGATCGAGGTAGCGATCGTGAGGTGGCACAAAGACAACGAGGCCAGCCGCCGGCTCGCCACTATTCCCGGTGTCGGGCCGATCACGGCATCGGCGATCGTCGCCACGATTACCGACCCTTTTCAGTTCCACTCCGCTCGGCACCTTGCGGCCTGGATCGGGCTGGTGCCCAGACAGCACAGCAGCGGCGGCAAACAGCGCCAAGGGGGGATCTCCAAACAGGGTGATCGCTACCTGCGCCGACTGCTCGTGCTGGGTGCAACCGCGGTGATCCGGCATTCGCGAAGCAAATCCACAGCCGAGGCTGGCTGGCTCAAAAGCCTGCTCGAACGCCGGCCCGCACGGCTCGTCTCGGTGGCACAGGCTAACAAAACGGCGCGGATCGTATGGGCTTTGCTCGTGCGTGGAGAAGCCTATCGCATGCCGGCAGCAGTCCCAAGTAGCCTAGCCTGAAGCCGAAGGAACCCCATCAGCGGTTGCCACAGCTGATGGGTGAGTGAGGGCGATGGTGGCGTGATGGCGAACCGGTCGAAGCCGGAGCTTGGAAGACCCGTCAAGCGTTATGCGCCATTCCAGCGCGTAAATCTGTTTGGGAGCCAGGCTGCGAATTGCATCAGGGCCAGCGGTCCTAAGGCCGCACAACGTAGGCCGGACACATGACCGCACCCGACCGCGGCGCAACATTCCAGATCGCCCTTGCTTCGACGGGGTCGTCCACACATAACGCTTGGCGCCCGCGCCTGGGAGCTCACGATCCCGTTTCGGCCGTTATTGGTGCCGGCTCGGACTGTCTCAGACGGTGGTGAGCGGTCCTTCCCCGCGAAGCATCGGACTGACGGCGTTGCGCCAATTCCAGCCATTAGCCTGTCATACGTCTAACGAGTCAAAATGGTAGATTTCGCCCTGGCAACTCCGACACCAGGCGTGGAAAGCGTCGTACATAACCAGGCCGTGCTCGAGCATCGCGTGGTCGTCCGGAAAGTCCGCCGAGAGACCCAGTGACAGGGCGGCCAGCCCGGCGGCCTGCGGCGCCAGATCCAGTCGCGCCGTATCGGCTCCGCGGACGATGACGGCGAGGGTGTCGAGCGCCGGATCGCGAATGTCATAGACCCGTAGGAACGCATCGAAACTGCAAAGCTCGCCGGCGTGCGAGAAGGGCTCGGCGCCCGGGATGTCGTAGGCCGTGGCGCCGGTCGTCGCGGCGACGTCGAAGACCCGGTCGGTCGGCACGTAGAGAAAGCCGGCCTCCGGGTCGATGAAGCGCCGGATCAGCCACGGACAGGCAATGCGATCGATCTTCGGCCGCTCGCGGATGACCAGCTGGCTGAAGCGGCAGCGACCTTCTGTCGAAGCGGCAGCGCGAGTTTGGCCCAACCCGTAATGCCGCGTTCGAGATACGAGCATCCATTCCGGCGCCGCGAAGAGCGGCGGCCGAGTACCGACTAACCTCATGGCATCGATGATTACTGGCGCAGTCGACGTACCGACCGCGGCGTATAATTCGAGAGGGGAGATCGAGAGTCTTCCGTCCATAGCGCGCACTCCTCGCGTCGCGAGTTGCGCAGAGCTTGGACGGTGCGTCTGACGGGGCGTCTGCGCCCCGATGGTCGTCTACTTAATACCCCGGGGTGGTCCGCAAGGCCCGAGCCATACCCAACAAGCCGCGACTTGGCTAGAGGGCGACGGAAACGTTCATCCACCCCTCCCAGCCGATATAAAGCCCAATGCCGATCATGACGCTCCCGGAAAGGTACGGGGCGCGCTGCACGAGCTCACCCAAACCCGACCAGCGGCGCGAGATGTGGCGCATTCCGACTGCGGCGACTGTCCCCGCAGCAACCAGCGTCACGGCGAGGCCGACGCTGAAGCACGACACCACTGCAATGCCGAGCCACAGCTGGTTTGCCTGGAGGCACAGCACCAGCACGGCGATAGCCGCGGAGCACGGGATCAGTCCGCCCGAAAGCCCGAACATGATGATCTGACCCGTCGTCACGTTCCCGGAGGCGAAGCGGCGCCGGATCTCGTTGGCATGGGCCAGCTGATGGGAGTCCTCGTCGTGATGATGACCATGTTCCTGCGCCCGGCCGTGCGCCCGCCGTTGCTGGCGCCCAGTGCGCCGAAGCATCCACAACGCAATGGTCACCACGAGGAAGGCGGATGCGAGCTGAAAATAGGGCTCTGCGACGGCAGCGTCATATCGGCTGCCGAAATGTAGGCCGAGCAGCGCCACGACCCAAACTATCGCTGTGTGCGAGACCGTTGCTGCAATCCCCAGCAATATCGCCTGCGCAACTGTGCCACGAACCGCGATGATGAAGCCCGTCATCATCGTCTTGCTGTGTCCCGGCTCCAACCCATGCAGGACGCCGAGCGCCAGTGCGCTCGGCAGCAGTACTCCGGCGGACGCAGCGCCGAATTGCGACAGATCGGTCAGCGACGTCATGACGGGTCTCGTTCAGAGATACTTTGTGATTGCCTTGAACTCTTCGACCGGGGCGCGCTGCTCGCGCGGCAACGGGCCGACCGCCTCTTCGAGACAGTTCTCGATATGGTCGTGGATCAACGTCTTCTTGGCCTGCTCAATGGCCTTCTCGACCGCCTGCAATTGCTGCGCGATCTCGAGGCACGACCGCTGCGCCTCGATCATGCCAATGATGCTGCGCAAATGCCCTTCGGCACGACGCAGGCGCCTGACGATCTCGGAATGGGTCTGATGGATCGGATGCTGGGCCATCCGGGCATCCTATCCCCCCCGAGAGGATAAACCAATAAAAATGAGGAACTTTGTTAGCCGGTGACGGTCAACCCCACATTCTCATGGCACCGTGCGTCCCGCCGGCATCGCCGAGACCTCGCCCTTTGGCCGGCGGCTGGCGCGGCGGCCTTCGCGGACCGGCAGCGGCCGAAGCTTTGGAATGCGAGACGTCAGCTCGCGCGGGCGACCATCTTCGTGGACGGCCACAAAAGTGAACTCGGCGTCGGTAACCTTCATCCGGGCACCTTGACCCTGGCGCAGCACCCAGACCTCGACATCGAGCGTGATCGACGTCCGCCCGAACCGCTTCACGTCGGTGTAGCAGCAGACGGTGTCGCCTACATGCACCGGCTGCAGAAACGTGATGTTCGACACCGCTACGGTTACGACCCGCCCGCCGGCATGCGGGGTCGCCGAGATCTTGCCTGCCGAATCCATCAAAGACATGATCCAGCCACCGAAAATATCTCCCCTGGGGTTGCTGTCCGCCGGCATTGCCAAGGTGCGACAGGCAAGATCGCCCTTCGGTTCGGTCGAATTGCGCTGCTTGTCCTGGTAACGCATCGCTCCATCTCCAGAGGGGCTACGGGCGACTAGTCGTTATGTTGCATTGCAGCATAAACGTGTCAATAACCTTGAAATAAGGCGTTATTTTGATACTGCACTGCATAATAAACGATCATCGGCGGCGCTGATCGATGCGGTGCCCGTCGGCCCTTGGGCCTCAGCCGCTCTTTTCCCGATGCGGCGCGAGATCACGCTTGGGCAGCCCCGGAAACGTTTGCTCGTATACCCTTTCCGCTGCCCGACGGAGCACACCCCTGTCTACATCGCCGACGATGACGCAGCCGATGCCTTCGTCCGCCCGGTAGAAAGCGCCAACGTTCTTATCGTGCTCATAAACGCTGGCTTCTCCGGCGACCCCGGGGCGCACATACACGGTGAGCCGGTCTCCGGTGCCGTTCTGATACATCAGCTGTGCCGCGGGTCCGCTGCCGGCGGGCAGAAGGCGTCCGCCCATCAAGTGGTAGCCCGTTGCGGAGAGATCCGGCACGACCAGCGGCCGGCCCAGGCGCTTGGAGAGCCATTGCACGAGGTGCGCCTCTTGGGCGGCGTCGACCTCGACCGGGTGACGGACCTCTACCGCGAAGGTGCGGTGCGCCGCAAGCGCGTCGGCCAGGATTGTCCCCGCGGCGAGCGCCGACGGAGGTTGAGGGTGACGGGCGATGAAATCTCGTGCACTCCAGCCACCGACGCCACCGAGGGCGACGAGCAAAACCGCGGCCGCGATCTCGGTAAAATGCCGGCGACGGCGGCGTTGGCGCTCGGCGATAAGCCGAATGAGCCGCAGGCGCGCCGGGATTGGCTCGGCGACGCGCTCGCCAAAGGCCGCACGTAACGCTTGCCGCTGCTCGGCGTACTGCGACAGCCGTTCGCCGATCTCGGGATGGGCCGTGAGATAGGAGCCGACAGCCTCGGCGCGGTCGGGCGCAAGTCGGCCGTCGACATAGGCCATCAGCTCGTCCTCGCCGATCTGACCGGGGAAGTCGGTCATTTCACTTTCCCCGGCCGGGCTCTGAGCGGCTGCCGTTCACCGCTGAGAAGGCGGCGTAGCTTCTCCCGACCTCGCGAGAGCCGCGACATGACCGTGCCGATCGGCACGCCCAAAACCCTTGCCGCCTCGCCATAGGAGAGGTCTTCGACCGTAACCAAAAAGAGCACCGAGCGCTGTTCCTCCGGCAATTCCGCAAACGCGCGCAACAGATCGCGGTATACGAGGGCTGCCTCCTGATTCCCCTCGATCTCCGGCTGATCGGCCGCCATATCCGCCAATCCTCGGTGCGCATTGCGCCGCTTCTGGCGGTGCAAATCGGTCAGAAAGCGATGGTAGAGGATTGTGTAAAGCCAGCCGCGCATATCGCCATCGGTCCGGCGCAGATGCCAGCGCGAGAGCGCGCGTTCGAGGGTGTCTTGCACCAGATCGTCGGCGCGGTCCGGATCTCCGCGCAATAACTGCCGGGCGAAACGCCGCAGTCCGGGAATATGCGCTTCGATCTGGGCCGCAGGGTGCTCTGGCATGGCCCGTCCCCGCCAAGTTCGGCCGCCGGTCGGCGGCCACAATGCCCGCCGCTTCGGCCCCCGTCTCCAATCGACAGCGGGACCTCGGGTCATTGTTTCCGGCATTATTGGCGCGGGCTTGCATTCATCGGCCATCACAATTTCGTTAACCACGCGACCGACCGGGGAATCGGTATCGAGCCCCTGTTCGTCTTTCCCGATAGGTGATAGCCTTCGAGGGTCGCCGCCTGCACATAAGCCCAAAAGGGCCTACGGGTAGCGATCGCGGGCCGGCTCGGCCCACGCCATGAACAGGAGGCAGAGAGCCATGAGGCGAGATCTTCGCGTGCTCGCGGCGGCAGGTGTGCTGTTGCTGGCGTTTGGGGGGACGGCATCGGCGCAAAAATCGGGCGGAACTCTCAGAATCGGCCATTTTGCCAGTCCGGCGAGCATGTCGCCGCTCGAAGAATCGACCGTTGCGGTCGACCGGCCCATGATGGGCGTCTTCAACAATCTGGTGATGTTCGACCAGCACGTGAAGCAAAACAGCCTGCGCTCGATCGTGCCGGACCTCGCAACGAAGTGGGTCTGGAACGAAGAGGGGACCGAGCTGACCCTGCCGTTGCACCACGGCGTCAAATGGCACGACGGCAAGCCCTTTACCGCCGCGGACGTCAAGTGCACCTGGGACTTGCTCACCGGCAAGGCAGAGCAGAAGCTTCGTCTCAATCCGCGCAAGGCCTGGTACAAGAACCTCGCAGAAGTAACCGCCAACGGCGACTACGAGGTCACCTTCCACCTGAAGCGGCCACAGCCCTCTTTCCTCGCACTACTGGCCACCGGCTGGTCGCCGATCTATCCCTGTCATGTGTCGCCGCGCGACATGCGCAGCCATCCGATCGGCACCGGCCCGTTCAAATTCGTCGAGTTCCGGCCGAACGAACGGATCGTCGTGGCCCGAAACCCGGATTACTGGAAGCCGGGCCGGCCCTATCTCGACGGCATCGAATACCCGATAATACCGGATGTCTCGACGCGAAATCTCGCATTCATCGCCGGCAAGAGCGACATCGCCATCGGCGTAACGATGCCCGTCCTGAAGGACTTCAAGACCGCGGCACCACAGGCGATCTGCGAGGAGGTATCGGCCAACGTCAACCGCAATCTGCTGATCAACCGCGACGAGCCGCCCTTCGACAACCCCGATCTGCGGCGGGCGATGACGCTGAGCCTCGACCGCAAGACGTTTGTCGACATCCTGACCGAGGGGCAGGGCAGCATCGGCGGGGTCATGCAGCCGCCGCCTAATGGGCTCTGGGGCATGCCATCGGATATGCTGGCGGCGCTGCCTGGATATGGTCCCGACGTCCAGAAGAACCGCGCCGAGGCGCGCACGATCATGGAAAAGCTGGGCTACGGCCCGGACGAGCGGCTCGCGCTCACGGTGGCGACGCGCAACACCGCCGCATATCGCGATCCGGCGGTGATTCTGATCGACCAGCTGAAGGAGATATATTTCGACGGCCAGCTCAAGACGCTCGATACCACCCAATGGTATCCGACCTTGATGCGCAAGGACTACAAAGTCGCCCTCAATATCACCGAAAGCGAGGTCGACGACCCGGATGCGGCGCTCTACGAGAATTATACCTGCGGGGCCGATCGTAACTATACCCGCTATTGCAACCCTGAAATCGACAAGCTGGTCGACGCCCAGTCGATGGAGAGCGATGCCGGGAAGCGCAAACAAATCGTGTGGCAGATCGAAAAGAAATTGGCGGCGGATGACGCCCGGCCGGTCATCTTCTACCCGCACGCCGCGAACTGCTGGCAGCCGCAGGTCAAAGGTCTGACGATCATGGCCAACAGCATCTATAACGGCTGGCGCTTCGAGGATCTCTGGCTCGACAATTGAGTTGGTTCGGCGACGCAAGGCGCGCGGCCAAGCCCTGGCCGGCCCTGCCGAGCGCGGTCTTTCCGGTCCGTGACCGGCGGCGCTGCGATGTACTGTTTTCCCGACATGTGATAACGTTCGGGGTGCTGCCTTCCGGGTGAGAGCTCGACGAAGAGCCGTGGAGGCGCCAGCAGGCTCCCGAGGAGCCGGCACCCAACGGGAGGCAGATCGCATGAAGCGGGATTCTCGTGCGTTCGCAGTGGCAGGGTCGCTCCTGCTTGCGACGGCGGTGAGTGGGACGGCGGTCGCCCAAAAATCAGGCGGCACGCTCAAAATGTCGCATTTCGACAGCCCGGCGAGCATGTCGTTGCACGAGGAAGCGACCGCCGCCGCCAACCGGCCGATGATGGGCGTGTTCAACAATCTTGTAATGTATAAACAGGACGTCGCGCAGAACAGCCTGGAATCGATCGTGCCCGACCTGGCGGCCAGCTGGTCGTGGAGCGAGGACGGCACCGAGCTGACCTTCCCGCTGCGCCAGGGCGTCCAGTGGCATGACGGCAAGCCGTTCACCGCCAAGGACGTCAAATGCACCTGGGACATGCTGACCGGCAAGTCGAGCGACAAGCTGCGCCTCAATCCGCGCAAATCCTGGTATCGAAACCTCGAAGAGGTGACCGTCAACGGGGACTATCAGGTCACTTTCCGTCTCACGCGCCCGCAACCCTCCTTCCTGGCGTTGTTGGCGTCCGGCTGGTCGCCGGTCTATCCCTGCCACGTGGCGCCGCGCGACATCCGCACCCGCCCGATCGGCACCGGCCCTTTCAAATTCAGCGAATTCAAACCAAATGAATTGATCCGGGTGACCAGAAATCCGGATTACTGGAAGAAAGACCGCCCCTACCTCGACGGCATCGAGTATACGATAATACCGAGTATCTCTACGAGAATACTAGGCTTCGTTGCCGGGAAGTTCGACACGGTCACCGGCGTGACGGTGCCGCTCCTGAAGGATGTCAAGAGCCAGGCGCCGCAGGCGATCTGCGAGGTAGTGCCGACCAACGTGCCGCGCACGCTGCTCGTCAACCCGGCGGCACCTCCCTTCGACAAGCCGGAGCTGCGACGGGCAATGGCGCTCAGCTTGGACCGCAAGTCTTTTATCGACATCATCACATTGGGACAGGGCGACATCGGCGGGGTCATGCTGCCCGCGCCTGAAGGGATCTGGGGCATGCCCCCGGACCTATTGCAAACCCTGCCGGGCTACGACCCGAATGTAGCAAAGAACCGTGCCGAAGCCCGCAAGATCATGGAAAATCTTGGTTACGGCCCCGATAAGCGGCTCGCGACAAAGGTGTCGATCCGCAACATCGTCCCGACCCGGGATCCGGCGGTGATCCTGATTGACCAGCTGAAGCAGATCTATATCGACGGCGAACTCGAAGCTGTCGACACCACGCAATGGTACCCCAAGGTCCAGCGCAAGGACTTCACCGTCGGCATGGTGGTCAGCGAGAACGGCCTCGACGACCCCGATCAGCAATTCTACGAGAGCTACGTCTGCGGCGCCGAACGTAACTATGGCGGCTATTGCAATCCTCAGCTCGATGAACTGATCGATCGGCAATCGATGGCAACCGACCGCGACAAGCGGCGGGCATTGGTGTGGGAGATCGAAAGGAAACTGGCCGAGGACAGCGTCCGCCCGGTCATCTTCTACGCGCGCCAAGCCACCTGTTGGCAGCCGCGCGTCAAAGGGCTGACCCTGATGGTCAACAGCATCTACAACGGCTCGCGCTTCGAGGACCTCTGGGTCGACGATTAGCCGTTTCCAGGGGCCGCCACGGGTTTCCCGGGAGGAAACAAAGGGGGCGTAAATGATCGGAAATCTCCGCGCCGCTGCAGTGGCGGGACCGCTGCTCGTCGCCTTGTTCAGCGGCGATGCGGCATGGGCGCAAAAGACCGGCGGCATCCTCAAAATGTTTACCGTCGACAGCCCTGCGAGCATGTCGATCCACGAGGAAGCGACGATCATCGCCGGGCGGCCGATGATGGGCGTCTTTAACAATCTGGTGATGTTCGACCAGCACGCAAAGCAAAGCAGCCTCGGCACGATCGTGACCGATCTTGCCACCGGTTGGTCATGGAACGAGGACGGGACGGAGCTGACGTTCCCGTTGCGGCAAGGGGTCAGATGGCACGACGGCCAGCCCTTCACTGCCAAGGATGTCAAATGCACCTGGGACATGCTGGCCGCGAATTCGAGCGAAAAATTCCGCGTCAACCCGCGCAAGGGATGGTATCGAAATCTCGCCGAGGTCACCACGAACGGTGATTACGAGGTGACCTTTCGTCTGAACCGACCGCAGCCGGCCTTTCTTATGGTGCTGGCCTCCGGTTACTCACCAATCTACCCTTGTCATATTGCGCCGCGCGATATGCGCCAGCATCCGATCGGGACCGGCCCGTTCAAGTTCGTCGGGTTCAAGCCGAACGAACACATCAAGGTGACCCGGAACTCCGATTACTGGAAGGAAGGCCGGCCTTATCTCGACGGTATCGAGTATACGGTCATTCGCAACCTATCGACAGCGATATTGGCTTTTGTCGCTGGGAAGTTCGACATGACCTTTGCATACAGCGTGACGGCACCGCTATTGAAGGACGTCAAGAGCCAGGCACCTCAGGCCATCTGCGAATTGGCGCCAATCGGCGTCAACCGCAGTCTGATCGTCAATCGGGAAAAGCCGCCCTTCGACAACCCCGATTTGCGGCGCGCCATGGCGCTGAGCTTCGACCGACAGGCGTTTGTCGACATCGTCACCCAAGGGCATGGCGACATCGGCGGCGTCATGCAGCCGCCCCCGGAAGGGCTGTGGGGCATGCCGCCGGAGATGCTGAAAACCCTAGCGGGCTATGATCCCGATGTGCAGAAAAACCGCTCGGAGGCCCGCAAGATCATGGAGAAACTCGGCTATGGCTCCGATAGACGGTTGAAGGTGAAAGTGTCGGTGCGTGACCTCCCGTTCTTCCGGGACCCGGCGGTGCTGATGATCGACCAGTTGAAGGAGGTGTATATCGACGGCGAGCTCGAAATGATCAACACGGCAAACTGGCTGCCCAAAGTCATGCGCAGGGACTACATCGTCGGGTTCAGCCCGGTGGCTGGCGGTACCGACCCCGACCAGAACCTCTACCTCAATTACGCCTGCAGCGGCGAGTTGAACTATAATGGTTACTGCAATCCGGAGGTCGATCGGCTGATCGATCAGCAATCGAGCGAGGGCGACCAGCAAAAGCGCAAAGAGATGGTGTGGGAGATCGAGCGGAAATTGGCCGAAGACGGTGCCCGACCGATTTTCTTTTATGACCGCCGTGCCACCTGCTGGCAGCCGCGGGTCAAGGGCCTGACGATCATGGTCAACAGCATCTCCAACAGCGCGCGCATGGAAGACGTCTGGCTCGACAACTAGACTGTTTAACTCAGGCAATTGCCATTTCCGGCATCATACCCCGTAGCACGGAGCAGGAGTCATGGGGGAAATGAAGCATCTTCAAACGATCGTGGCGGCGGGAATTTTGGTGACGGCATTGGCTCCGGCGGGCCCGGCCTTCGCTCAGAAGCAGGGTGGGGTGTTGACGGCGTACAGTCTCGACAGCCCGGCGAGCATGTCGATCCACGAGGAAGCGACGGTCTTCGCCGAGAGGCCGATGATGGGCGTCTTCAACAACCTCGTCATCTTCAAGCAGGATGTGCCGCAGAACTCTCTGCAGTCGGTCGTGCCCGATCTCGCCACAGGCTGGTCTTGGAGCGAGGACGGAACCGAGCTGACCTTCCCGCTGCGTCAGGGGATCAGCTGGCACGACGGCAAGCCGTTTACCGCCAAGGACGTCAAATGCACCTGGGACATGCTGACCGGCAAGTCGAGCGACAAGCTGCGCCTCAACCCGCGCAAAGCCTGGTACCGCAACCTCGAAGAGGTCAAAACGAACGGTGACTATGAAGTCATCTTTCGCTTAAAGCGGCCGTAGCCGGCTCTTGTCGCACTGCTCGCTTCCGGGTACTCGCCGGTCTATCCCTGCCACGTGCCGGCCCGCGACATGCGCACTCGGCCGATCGGCACCGGCCCGTTCAAATTCGTCGAATTCAAACCCAACGAGCGGATCAAGATCGCCCGCAACCCGGATTACTGGAAGAAGGACCGGCCCTACCTCGACGGCATCGAATATACGATCATCAAGAACGTGTCGACGGCGGTGCTGGCATTCAATTCCGGCAAGTTCGACATGACGTTGGGCTTGCCACTGCCTGTTGTCAAAGACGTCAGGAGCCAGAGGCCCGAGGCGATCTGCGAAATCTTGCCGACCAACGTCAGCCGCAACCTGCTTCTCAACCGCGACAAGCCGCCCTTCGACAACCCCGACCTGCGGCGGGCAATAGCTCTGAGCTTGGACCGCCAGGCGTTTATCGACATTCTCACCGAAGGGACCGGCAGCATCGGCGGAACGATGCAGCCGCCGCCCGAAGGGCTGTGGGGCATGCCGCCCGATCTCCTCAAGACGCTGCCCGGTTATGATCCCGATGTGCAGAAGAACCGCGGCGGGGCCCGGGCGATTATGCAGAAGCTCGGCTACGGACCCGATAAACGGCTCCAGATCAAGCTGTCGGCACGCGACATCCCGTTCTTTCGCGATCCGGCGGTGATCCTGATCGATCAGTTGAAGGAGGTCTACATCGACGCCGAGCTCGAAGCCGTCGACACGGCCCAGTGGTTTCCCAAGATCACGCGCAAGGACTACACGGTCGGCATGAACCTTACCGGCAACGGGGTAGACGATCCCGATCAGAATTTCTTCGAACACTACGCGTGTGGTTCCGAGAACAACATCAACGGTTATTGCAATCCCGAGATCGATAAACTGTTTGATCAGCAATCGGCTGAAGCAAATCAGGAAAAGCGCAAGGGCCTCGTTTGGGAGATCGAGCGCCGGCTTGCCGAGGACGGCGCCCGGCCGATGATCTTCTACGCCCCTGGCGCCACCTGCTGGCAGCCCCAGGCGAAAGGGATAACCGTCGGGAGCAACAGCATCTACAATAATTGGCGCATGGAAGACGTCTGGCTGGACAAATAGCGGTTCCCAGCGAGGCGAGGCGATAACGCCGGGGCGGTGTCGATACTGATCCTGTTCCTCTTACCCAAAAGGTGATAGTCTCAAACTTGCTCCTTCCTTCACGAATCCCGGTAAACGGGTGGCAAGGACGGAGCGCCGGGTTCTGAGCCCGCGTGAGGAACAGGAGGCACTGGGAATGAAGCGCAATCTTTGCGGATTCGCGGGTGCGGGTCCGTTTCTGCTCGCTATGGCTATGTCGTCGGCGGCCTTGGCCCAGAAACACGGCGGCACATTGATCGTTGGTCATTTCGACAGTCCGGCGAGCATCTCGCTGCTCGAGGAATCGACCAACGCAGTGAACCGGCCGATGATGGGTGTGTTCAATAACCTGGTCATGTATGACCAAAACGTGCCGCAAAACAGCCCTAAGTCGATCGTCCCCGACCTCGCCACGAGCTGGTCGTGGAACGAGGAGGGCACCGAACTGACGATGCCGTTGCGCCAGGGGGTGAAATGGCACGACGGCAAACCCTTCACCGCCAACGACGTCAAGTGCACATGGGATCTGGTGACCGGAAACGCCGCGGAAAAGCTGCGCATTAATCCGCGTAAATCCTGGTGGGACAACCTCGAAAAAGTGAGCCCCAACGGCGACCACGAGGTCACCTTTCATCTCAAACGCGCCCAGCCCGCGTTTCTGGCACTGCTCGCCACCGGCTGGACGCCCGTCTATCCTTGCCACGTCGCCGCGCGATATGCGCACCAGGCCGATCGGCACGGGCCCCTTCAAGTTCGTCGAGTTCCAACCCAACCAAGTGATCCGGGTCGCCAGAAACCCCGATTACTGGAAAGCGGGGAAGCCCCACCTCGATGGTATCGAGTGGCAGATCATCAAAGACGTCTCGACCCGCCTGTTGACCTTCATGTCAGGGAAATCGGATTTTTATCCCGGCGTGACGATGCCGCAATTGAAAGACGTCAAGGGCCAAGCGCCGCAGGCGGTGTGCCAGATCTTCTCCGCCAATGTCGGCCGCAATTTGCTCGTCAACCGGGAGGCGCCGCCCTTCGACAATCCCGAACTGCGGCGGGCGATGTCGCTCAGCCTCGACCGCAAATCGTTCATCGACATCATCACCGCGGGCGAGGGCGAGATCGGTGGGGCGATGCAACCGGCGCCCAGCGGGCTCTGGGGAATGCCGGCCGACATGCTGAAGATGCTGCCCGGATATGAGCCCGACGTCCAGAAGAACCGTGCGCAAGCCCGCAAGATCATGGAAAAGCTCGGCTACGGACCCGGTAACCGTCTGGGCATCACAGTCTCGACCCGCAACATCGCCGGCTATCGGGGTCCGGCAGTAATCCTGATGGACCAGCTGAAAGAGATTTATTTCGACGCTCAGCTCGAAACGCTCGATACCACCCAGTGGTATCCGAAAATCATGCGCAGAGACTATAAGGTCGGCGTCAACGTCACCGAGACCGCGGTCGACGATCCCGATCCGGCTTTTTACGAGAACTATGTCTGCGGCGCTCAGCGCAATTACACCAATTATTGTAACCCGGAGGTCGACAAGCTGGTCGATAACCAATCGATGCAGAGCGACATCGAGAAGCGCAAGCGAACGGTGTGGGAGATCGAAAAGAAGCTGGCTGAGGACGACGCCAGACCAACCCTTTTTTATCCCCGTGCGGCGTATTGCTGGCAGCCGCGGCTGAAGGGCATGACGGTGATGGTCAACAGCATCTACAACGGCAACCGCTACGAGGACCTCTGGCTCGACAACTGAGCTGGCTCAGCGGCGCAACGCCAAGCCCTACTCAGCGCTCAGGCGCATTAGACGGTCCAGTCTCACTTTATCCGAACGAGGTCATCCCGGTGACCAGAGATGCGGATTGCTAAAAGCGGGCCGTCTCGCGCCACGAGAACCTCCGGCTCGGCAAGCAACCTCGGCGCCGGTGACGCCCGACGCACCGCGGTGATAGACCCTTCAACTACAGCATGATAGCCTCGCTAGGTCGTCCGCCGCCTCGGGAAGTCAGTCGATCGTTCCGAAGGAGCCGAGACGACCGCGGGTTCGCCGCGATTTGTAGTCGCGCGGCGACACGGCGGGCTCGCGTATGCCGAGGGAGGGTAATCAAGAATGAAGCCAAACTGTGCTGCACTCGCGGCTGCGGGTTCTCTGCTTATAGCCATGTCCACTACCGGCGGCGCGTTGGCTCAGAAGCAGGGGGGCACGCTAAAGGTCGCTCATTTCGACAGCCCGCCCAGCATGTCGCTGCTCGAAGAATTGACGGTTGCCGCCAACCGGCCGATGATGGGCGTCTTCAACAACCTGGTCATGTTCGATCAGCATGTGCCGCAAAACAGCCCGAAGTCGATCGTCCCCGACCTTGCCAAAAGTTGGTCGTGGAGCGAGGAAGGGACCGAGCTGACGATGCCGTTGCGCCAGGGCGTGAAATGGCACGACGGCAAGCCGTTCACCGCCAAGGATGTGGTCTGCACCTGGGACCTGCTGACCGGAAAGTCCGCCGAAAAGCTGCGCATCAACCCGCGCAAGTCGTGGTACGACAACCTCCAGGAAATCACCACGAAAGGCGATTTTGAGGTCACCTTTCATCTGAAGCGCCCCCAGCCCTCCTTCCTATCGTTGATGGCATCCGGCTGGTCGCCGATCTATCCCTGCCATGTGTCGCCGCGGGAGATGCGTACCCATCCGATCGGCACCGGCCCGTTCAAATTCGTCAGCTTCAAGCCGAACCAGTCGATCACAGTGACCCGGAACCCGGATTACTGGAAGAAGGGCCATCCTTATCTCGACGGGATCGAGTGGGACGTGATCAAAGACATGTCGACGCGGACCCTCGCATTTATTGCCGGAAGGGAGGACTTGCTCTTTGGCGTGACGACCCCGGTATTGAAGCAAGTCAACAGCGATGCACCGCAGGCGATCTGCGTCGAGGCGACCGCGAACGTCAATCGTAATCTGATCGTCAACCGCGACAAGCCGCCGTTCGACAACGCCGATATTCGGCGGGCGATGTCGCTGACCCTGGACCGCAAGGCCTTCACCGACATCCTGTACGAGGGCAAGGCCTATCCTGGCGCGGCGATGGAACCTCCGCCCGACGGCCTATGGGGGGTGCCGCCGGAGATGCTAAAGGCGCTGCCGGGCTACGGGCCGGATGTGGAAAAGAGCCGCGCCGAGGCGCGGAGTTTAATGCAAAAGGCTGGGTATGGTCCTGACAAGAGGCTCCCGATCAAGGTAGCGGCGCGCAACGTTTCCTATTACCGTGATCCCGCCGTAATCCTAATCGACCAGTTGAAACAGATCTACATCGACGGCGAGCTCGAAACACTCGACACGACACAATGGTATCCGATGCTGATGCGCAAGGACTACAGCGTCGGAATGAACATCACCGAGAGCGAAGTCGACGATCCCGACACCCAATTCTACGAGAACTTTGTGTGCGGGGCGCATCGAAACTACACCAACTATTGCAAGAAAGAGGTCGACGCGCTGGTCGATCAACAGTCGCGCGAAACGGACCTCGACAAGCGCCGCAAGCTGGTATGGGAGATCCAGAAGAAGCTGGTCGAGGACGATGCCCGGCCGGTGATCTTTTACCCGACCGGCGTGACCTGCATGCAGCCGCAGCTGAAAGGCCTGACGATCATGGTCAACAGCATCTACAACGGCTCGCGCTTCGAGGATCTCTGGCTCGACCGGTAAACAATCGGGCGGAGGACGGCACTCCTCCCGCCGATCTTCCGGTATCCCGGTTCGCGGCGGGCGTGATAGCCTGCCCGCTCACCAGGCTCGCGCCAGATAGCGCAACGGGAGGAAAGTTGATGATTGGGAATTTGCGCGCCGTCGCGATTGTCGGCGGGCTGCTGATCGCGCTGGGCTTTGCCGATGGGGCCTTGGCTCAAAAAGCCGGGGGTGTCCTCAAGATCTCGTTCTTCGACAATCCGGCAAGCATGTCATTGCACGAGGAGGCGACGGGCGCCGCATTGCGGCCGATGATGGGGGTATTCAACAACCTCGTCATGTACGACCAGCACGTGGCGCAAAACAGTCCGGACTCGATCATCCCCGATCTGGCGACAAGCTGGTCGTGGAGCGAGGACGGCAAGGAACTGACTTTCCCATTGCGCCAAGGCGTCAAATGGCATGACGGCAAGCCGTTCACCGCCGCCGATGTCAAATGCACCTGGGACCTGCTGCTGGGCGTCGGCAGCGAGAAACTCCGCGTCAACCCGCGCAAGACCTGGTACCTCAACCTCGAAAAGGTGACGACCAACGGCGACTATGAGGCCACCTTCCACCTGAAGCGGCCGCAGCCGGCGTTGCTTTCGCTGTTGGCGTCGGGGTGGTCGCCGGTCTATCCCTGCCATGTCCGGCCAGCCGATATGCGGCGCCATCCGATCGGCACCGGCCCCTTCAAATTCGTCGAGTTCAAGCCCAACGAGGTAGTCAAGACCGCGCGCAACCCCGCTTATTGGAAGCCCGGCCGGCCCTATCTCGACGGCATCGAGTGGCACATCATCCCGGATATCTCAACGCGAAACCTGACGTTCATCGCCGGCACCTACGATATTTCTTCGCCATACGGTACGACCGTTCCATTGCTCGAGGACGTCAAGCGTCAGGCGCCGCAGGCGGTGTGCGAGCTGACGGCGACGAATGTCAGCCGCAACTTGATCCTCAACCCGGGAAAGCCGCCGTTCGATAAGCAGGATTTGCGGCGGGCGGTAGCGCTCAGCATCGACCGTAAGGCCTTTATCGATATCATGCAGCAAGGCAAGGGCGACATCGGCGCGACGATGTTGCCGCCGCCCGAAGGTCTGTGGGGGATGCCGCCGGAGATGCTGGCGACATTGCCGGGCTACGATCCCGATGTCGCAAAGAACCGCGCCGAAGCGCGCAAGATCATGGAGAAGCTCGGTTACGGCCCCAACAATCGGCTTGCCGTCACCGTGTCCTCGCGCAACATCCCCAACTACCGCCAGCCCGCGGTCATTCTGATCGATCACCTGAAAGAGATCTATATCGACGCCGTGCTCGAGCCGGTCGAGACCGCGAATTGGTTCCCCAAGATCTACCGCAAGGACTACACGATCGGCATCAACGGCACCGAGAGCGGCGTCGACGACCCCGACCAACAATTCTACGAGAATTTCGTGTGCGGCGCGGTGCGCAACTATACCGGCTATTGCAATCCCGAGGTTGACAAGCTGATCGATCAGCAATCGGCCGAGGCCAACCGGGAAAAGCGCAAGCAGCTGGTGTGGCAGATCGAACGGAAACTCGCCGAGGAGCAGGCTCGGCCGATCATCTTCTATCCGCGCGGCGGGACCTGCACGCAGCCCTACGTCAAGGGGCTGACGACGATGGTCAACAGCATCTACAACGGCTATCGGATGGAAGACGTCTGGCTCGACAAGTAATTCGTGGCGGCGCCAACAAGCGAGAGGAAAGAAAAGTGAATCCAAGTTTTCGCGCAGCGCTCGCGACGGCAGCGCTTCTGGCGGCCGCCCCCGCCTCGGCGGAAAAGTCGGGTGGCGTCCTGCGGATGCCGCTGGGCACTAGCCCGGCGAGCATGTCGATCCATGAGGAATTGACGATCGCCACACTCGGTCCGATGATGGGCGTGTTCAACAATCTGGTCATGTTCGACCAGCACGTGCCGCAGAACAGCTTGAACTCGATCGTCCCCGATCTCGCTTCGAGCTGGTCGTGGAGCGAGGACGGCAAGGAGCTGACCTTCAAACTGCGGCCGGGCATCAAATGGCATGACGGCAAACCATTCACCGCCCGAGACGTCAAATGCACCTGGGACCTGATCAGCGGCACCGCCGCGGAGAAATTCCGGATCAACCCACGCAAGGCTTGGTACCGCAACCTCGAAGAAGTGTCACCGAATGGCGATCTAGAGGTTACGTTTCGCCTGAAACGGCCGCAGACCTCGTTTATTGCGCTGATTGCCTCGGGCTGGTCGCCGGTCTATCCATGCCATGTCTCGCCGCGCGACATGCGCACGCGTCCGATTGGCACCGGACCGTTCAAATTCGTCGAGTTCAAGCCCAATGAATTGGTGAAGGTTACCCGCAACCCCGATTATTGGAAGCCGGGGCGGCCCTATCTCGACGCGATCGAGTACAGCCTTATGCCCAATCCGGCCACCTCGATCCTGGCCTTCACCGCCGGCAAGTTCGACCGTTTAGCGCAGGGCATCATGTCGATCCCGCTGATGAAACAGCTCAAGGACCAAGTGCCGAATGCCGAGTGCACGGTCGTGCCGTGGAACATCCCACGGCAACTGATCGTCAACCGCAGCAAGCCGCCATTCGACAACGCAGAGCTGCGGCGGGCGATGGTGCTGACCCTCGATCGCCGGGCCTTCATCGACATTCTCGGCGATGGGCAGGGCGAGATCGGCGGCGCCATGCAGCCGCCGCCCGGCGGAAGCTGGGGCATGCCGCCCGAGGTGTTGCAGACCCTCCCGGGTTATGGCTCCGATGTCGCCAAGAACCGCGCCGAGGCGCGCGAAATCATGAAGAAGCTCGGCTATGGGCCGGACAAGCGGCTCGCGGTGACCGTGACCACGCGCAACGCCGCGTCCTATCGCGATGCTGCAGTGCTGCTGATCGACCAGGTGAAGGAGATCTACATCGACGGCACCCTCAACACGATCGACACAACGCAATGGTATCCCACGGTCATGCGCAAGGACTATGCCGTCGGCGTGACCGTCAGCGAGAACGGGCTCGACGATCCCGACCAGCAATTCTACGAGAATTTCTCCTGCGGCGCAGATCGCAACTACACCGGCTATTGTAGTGCCGAGGTCGACCAGCTGATTGATCGGCAATCGAGCGAGCCCAATACCGCCAAGCGCAAACAGATCGTGTGGGAAATCGAGCGCAAGCTCGCGGAGGACGCGGCGCGTCCGGCCCTCTTCTATCCGAGGTCGGCGGCGTGCTGGCAGCCTTACTTCAAGGGCCACACGATGATGGTCAACGGCAATTACAACGGCTGGCGCCTCGAGGACGCCTGGCTCGACAAATAGCAATCAAGGCGCGCATCCCAACAGGCGCGCGCGAATTCAGGGAAGGAGACGGCCGATGATCCGCGATCGTCGCAGCTTCGCGGCGGCCGCCGGGCTGCTCATTGCACTCGGCGCCGCACCAGTTGCGCTCGCCCAGAGAGAAGGCGGCATTCTCAGGCAGTACATGATCGACAGCCCGGCGAGCATGTCGATCCACGAGGAAGCGACAATCTACGCCGAGCGGCCGATGATGGCCGTCTTCAACAATCTCGTGCTGTTCGACCAGCACGTGAAGCAAAACACTCTCGACTCGATCGTGCCGGATCTCGCCACGGGGTGGTCATGGAACGAGGACGGGACCGAATTGAGCTTTCCGTTGCGCCGCGGTGTGAAATGGCACGACGGCAAGCCGTTCACCGCGGCCGACGTCAAGTGCACCTGGGATCTGCTGACCGGCAAATCCGCTGAGAAGTTGCGCATCAATCCGCGTAAGACCTGGTACCGGAACCTGGACGAGGTCACTACCAATGGCGACTTCGAGGTCACCTTCCGTCTGAAGCGGCCACAGCCGAGTTTCCTCGCATTGCTCGCCTCGGGGTTTTCGCCAGTCTATCCCTGCCACGTCCCGCCACGGGACATGCGCAGTCACCCGATTGGCACCGGCCCGTTCAAATTTGTCGAGTTCAAGCCCAACGAGCGCATTGTGGTAACGCGGAACGAGCACTACTGGAGGAAGGATCGGCCCTATCTCGACGGCATCGAGTACACGATGGCAAAGAACCGGTCGACCGTGATCCTGGCCTTTATTGCCGGCAAATACGATCTGACCTTCGCCGGAAGCGTGACGATCCCGCTGATGAAGGACATTCAAAAGCAAATGCCCGAGGCGATCTGTGAGTTGAACCCGGGGAGCGTCAACACCAATCTGCTCGTCAACAGCGACGCGCCGCCCTTCGACAACCCGGAATTGCGGCGGGCAATGGCGCTGAGCCTCGACCGTAAGGCGTTTGTCGAGATCCTGACCGAAGGGCAGGGGTTTCTCGGCGGCGTTCTGCAGCCCCCGCCCGGAGGATCATGGGGCATGTCGGCCGATGTCCTGCATACACTGTCGGGCTATGGCGGCGACGTGCCGAAGAACCGCGCGGCGGCCCGTGCAATCATGCAGAAGCTCGGCTATACAGCCGATCGCCGGCTCAAGATAAAAGTCTCGACGCGCGATACGCCCAGCTATCGGGATCCGGCGGTGATCCTGATCGACCAGCTGAAAGACATCTATTTCGACGGCGAGCTCGAAACGATCGACACGACGAGCTGGTTTCCCAAGGTCACGCGCAAGGATTTCACCGTCGGCCTCAACCTCACGGCTGGCTTTGTCGACGACCCGGATCCGACCCTCTACGCGAACTACGTGTGCGGCGCCGAATCCAACTACAATGGCTACTGCAATCCCGAGGTCGACCAGCGGGTCGATCAGCAGTCGATGGAGTCGGACCGGCGCAAGCGCACGCAGCTGGTGTGGGAGATCGAACGGAGGATGGCCGAGGACGGCGCGCGGCCGATCATCTACTACAACCGCGGCGGGATCTGCTGGCGACCACAAGTGAAAGGGCTGACCATCATGGTCAACAGCATCTACAACAGCTGGCGCATGGAGGACGTCTGGCTCGACAAGTAAATGGGAGGCGAGCACATGAAATCGATGCTGCATACCGCAGCGATTGCGAGTGCGGCGCTGATCGCGATGGCGGCCGGGGGAACCGCGGATGCCCAAAAGCCGGGTGGCGTCTTGAGGCTGTCCAGCCCCGGCAGCCCGGCCAACATGTCTCCGCTCGAATCGCCGACTTTCTGGACCGAGATTCCGATGATGGGGGTGTTCAACAACTTGATCGAGTTCGACCAGCACAACGCGCGGAACAACCTCCAAACGATCGTGCCCGATCTTGCGACCGGCTGGAGCGGGAGCGAGGACGGGACCGACTTGACGTTTACCTTGCGCCAAGGCGTCAAATGGCACGACGGCGAGCCTTTCACCGCCGCCGATGTCAAATGCAGCTGGGAGCTGCGGCTAGGCACGGCGCCGCAGAAGCTTCGCCTCGATTTCCAGAAGTCGGCCCTCTACAACGTCGCTTCGATCACGACGAACGGCGATTACGAAGTCACCTTTCACCTGAAGCGGCCGCAGCCGGCGTTCCCGATGATCCTCGCCGGCGGGTTTGCCGTGGTCACCCCCTGCCATCTATCGCCCGAGCAGCTGCGCCAGCACCCGATCGGCACCGGCCCGTTCAAATTTGTCGAGTTCAACCCCGGCCGAGACATCAAGGTGACGCGCAACCCGGATTATTGGAAGCCGGGCCGGCCCTATCTCGACGGCATCGAGTATACGATCATTCCCGACCCGGCGACGGCGGACCTAGCCTTTGTCTCCAACAAGGTCGACATGACCTTTCCCTATACGCTGTCGGTGCCGCGGTTCAACGACGTGCACGCGCAGGTGCCGGAAGCAGTTTGCGAGCTGGCGCCGACCACCAACCGCCACCTGCTCGTCAACCGCGCAAAACCGCCTTTCGACGACCCCGAGCTGCGCAAGGCGATGGCGCTCAGCATCGACCGCGGGGCGTTTGTCCAGATCCTGACCCAGGGGAAGGGCGCAATCGGCGGCGCGTTGCAGCCGCCGCCGGCGGGGCCGTGGGGGATGCCGTCCGACCAGATCGCCCAGTTGCCCGGCTATGGCCCCGATGTCCACCTGCATCGCGAAGAAGCCCGCCGGATCATGCAAAAGCTCGGCTACGGGCCGGACAAGCCGCTCGACATCAAGGTGACAACCCGCAATTTCGCGCCGTACAAGGATCCGGGGGTACTGCTGATCGACCAGCTCAAGCACGTCTACCTCAACGGCGAGCTCGAACTCGTCGATACCGCGCAATATTTCCCGAAGATCATTCACAACGACTATACGGTAGCGCTCAACTTGAACCCGGGCGGCCCGGATCCGGACCCGCTCCTGCACCTGTTCTACGGCTGCGGCGCCAGCCTGAACTGGGACCGCTACTGCAATCCCGAGGTCGATAGGCTGATCGATCAGCAGTCGCGCGAGGCCGACCCGACGCAGCGCAAGCAAGTGTTGTGGGAGATCGAGCGCAAACTGGCGGCGGACTTCGTCCGCCCGATCATCTTCTATGACGACGTCGGCACCTGCTGGCGGCCCTACGTCAACGGGGTGACGATCGGGATCAACAGCATCTTCAACGGCTGGCGCATGGAAGATGTCTGGCTCGACAAATGAGAGAATGGGGAGGCGGACGATATGAGACCGACACTGGGGGCAGCCGTAGCGGCGAGTGCGTTGCTGGCGGCGATATCGGCGGCCGGCCCGGCTTCAGCGCAAAAGCAGGGGGGGATCCTGAAAATGTTCAGTCCGGACAGTCCGGCGAGCATGTCGATCCTCGAAGAGGCAACGGTGTTCGCCGAGGGTCCGATCATGGGGGTGTTCAACAACCTGGTCATGTTCGACCAGAATGTGCAACAGAGCAGCCTCGGCTCGATCGTGCCCGATCTGGCGACGGCCTGGTCGTGGAGCGAGGAAGGAATCGCACTGACCCTGCCGCTGCGCCAAGGGGTCAAATGGCACGACGGACAGCCGTTCACCGCCAATGACGTCAAATGCACCTGGGACCTACTGACCGGCAAGTCGAGCGACAAGCTGCGCGTCAATCCACGCAAATCCTGGTACGAAAACCTTGAGCAGGTCACGACGAACGGCGATTACGAGGTCACCTTTCACCTGAAGCGGCCGCAGCCGGCTTTTGTCGCGTTGCTCGCTTCCGGTTTTTCGCCGGTCTATCCCTGCCATGTGCCACCGCGCGACATGCGCAGCCATCCGATCGGCACCGGCCCGTTCAAATTCGTCGAGTTCAAGCCGAACGAGCACATCAAAGTGGCACGAAACCCGGATTACTGGAAGAGCGGCCGGCCCTATCTCGACGGCATCGAATATACCATCGTCCGCAACCTCTCGACGGCGACTTTGGCGTTCATTGCCGGAAAGTTCGACATGGCTTTCCCGTACAGCCTCACCGTCCCGCTGTTGAACGACGTGAAGAGTCAAATGCCGCAGGCGATCTGCGAGATGACGCCGGGCAGCATCAACCGCAACCTGATTATCAATCGAGACAGGCCGCCGTTCGACAACCCGGATCTACGCCGGGCGATGGCGTTGAGCCTCGACCGCAAGGCGTTTATCGACATCATCAGCGGGGGACAGGGCGAGATCGGCGGGGCCATGCAACCCGCACCTGCGGGGTTATGGGGCATGCCGCCCGCGCTGCTCAATACGCTGCCGGGCTATGACCCGGACGTCGAGAAAAACCGCGCGCTGGCCCGTCAGATCATGCAGACGCTCGGCTATGGCCGCGACAATCATCTCAAGATCAAAGTCACTGCGCGCGACATCCCATACTACCGCGATCCGGCGGTGATCCTGATCGACCAGCTGAAAGAGGTCTATATCGACGGCGAGCTCGAGCCGGTCGACACCACGAATTTCTTCCCCAAGATGTTGCGCCGGGACTACGTCGTCGGACTCAACCTTCAGGGCGCCGGGGACCCGGACCAAACTTTCCCACTGGTTTATGGATGTGGCTCAGAGTTCAATCGGGACAATTACTGTAACCCCGCGGTCGACAACCTGATCCAGCAGCAATCGATCGAGGCTGACCAGGAGAAGCGCAAGCAGTTGGTGTGGCAGATCGAACGCAAGTTGGCGGAGGACAGCGCCCGACCGATCATCTTCTACAGCCGCGGCGGAACCTGCTGGCAACCGGCGGTAAAAGGGCTGACATTGATGGTCAACAGCATCTTCAACGGCAATCGTCGAGAAGACGTCTGGCTCGACAAATAGATGGCGATACTGGAGACAATGAAAATGGCAATAAATCTGCGCTGCATGATTGCTACAGGTGTGCTCGCGCTCGCGACGGCGACCGCCGGCCCGGCGCTGGCGCAAAAATCGGGCGGCATTCTGCGGCTCCAACATTTCGACAGCCCGGCCAGCATGTCGATCCTCGAGGAATCGACGCGGGCGACCGAACAACCCATGATGGGGGTCTTCAACAACCTTGTGCTGTACGACCAGCACGCTGCGCAGAACAGCCTGCAGTCGATCGTTCCCGATCTGGCAACCAAATGGGAGTGGAGCGAGGACGGCAAGGAGCTGACCTTCCCGCTCCGCCAGGGGGTCAAATGGCATGACGGCAAGCCATTTACCGCGGCCGACGTCAAATGCACCTGGGATCTCCTGATGGGCAGAGGCAGCGACAAGCTGCGCATCAACCCGCGCAAGGCATGGTACTCGAATGTTCAGGATGTAACGACGCGCGGCGACTACGAAGTCACCTTCCATTTGAAGCAGCCGCAGCCGGCGTTGCTCGCACTGCTCGCCTCCGGGTGGTCACCGATTTATCCGTGCCACGTGCCGGCGCGCGAGATGCGCAGCCGTCCGATCGGCACCGGTCCGTTCAAATTCGTCGAGTTCAAGCCCAACGAATACATCAAGGTCGCGAAAAACCCGGATTACTGGAGAACGGACCGGCCTTATCTCGATGGCATCGAATACACGATCATGCGCGAAATCGCGCCGCGCAACCTAGCCTTCTTCGCTGGCAAGTTCGACGCCATAGTGTTGGGCGTATCAATCCCGACCTTGAAAGATTTCAAGGAACAAGCGCCGCAGGCCATTTGCCAACAGTATGTCGCTAACGTGCCGCGCACGATGCTGATCAACCTGCACAAGCCGCCTTTCGACAACATTGAATTGCGGCGGGCCATGGCGTTGTCGCTCGACCGCAAGGCGTTCAATGACATCGAAAGCGAGGGCGCGCCGGACACCATCGGTGCCAACATGCTGCCGGCGCCGAACGGCGTCTGGGGGATGCCACCGGAGGTGCTGGAGACCCTGCCCGGTTATGGGCCCGACGTGGGGAAAAATCGCGCCGAAGCCCGCAAGATCATGGAAAAGCTCGGTTACGGGCCGGATAAACGGCTGGCCATCAAGATCTCGACGCGCAACTTCCCCGCCTGGCGCAATCCGGCGGTTATCCTGATCTCTCACCTCAACGAAATCTACATCGACGCCGAACTCGAGTTGGTCGATACAGCGCTATGGTATGCTAAGATGGCGCGCAAAGACTTCACGGCAGGGATGGTGCCGATCGAGGCTGGCGTCGACGACCCGGACCAGATGTTCTACGAGAACTACTATACCGGCGCGGCGCGCAACTACGCCGGCTACAGCGATCCGGAGTTCGACACGCTGATCGATAAGCAATCGATGGAGCCCGACCCGGAAAAGCGCAAGCAGATCGTTTGGCAAGCCGAACGCAAACTGGCGGAAGCTGCGTTTCGGCCGGTGATCTACTACCCCGCCGGAGCGTCCTGCCGGCAGCCCTGGCTCAAGGGGTGGACCCGGATGACGAACAGCATCTACAACGAATGGCGCTTCGAAGACGTCTGGCTCGACAAGTAGCGGGATCGGCTGCTGAAGGCAGCCGCCGCGCAAGCGCCGTCCCCCTACAATCGGAGGCCAGATCCCAGAATTGCCATGATGGCGTGATACAAGTCGTTGCACTGAGCGGCTCCGTCGAGGTGCCGGGGCAGTGAGTTGATCTCCAGCAGCAAATCGGGTTTCTCGCTTGCTGCTTTTCGTCGCCGCCATCGCCGAAAAGCAAGGGCACCCGCGGCCGGTAACGGCTCCTCGCTGTTTTTTCCTTGTATTATCAGCGATAACAGCGGGACCCGCAACGCCAGTCCCTGCTTCGGGCGAATGCCGAGGAAGGGAAACGCGGATGAAAGATCAAGGGGAGTGAACGCAGATGAGGTGTAACCCGCGCACATTCGGGGCCTTGGTGCTGGCGGCAATGCTCGGCGCCGTGCCGGCCAAAGCCGAAAAACCGGGTGGCGTATTGAAGTCCTATTCGATCGACAGCCCGGCGAGTATGTCGATCCATGAGGAAGCCACGGTTTTCGCGCTGCGTCCGACGATGGGGGTATTCAACAACCTTGTTCTGTACGATCAACACGTAAAGCAGAACAGCATGCAGTCGATCGTGCCCGAACTGGCCAAGAGCTGGGCATGGGACGAGGACGGGACCCGACTGACCTTCAAGTTGCAGGAGGGCGTCAAATGGCACGACGGCAAGCCCTTCACCGCCCGTGATGTCAAATGCACTTGGGATCTGCTGCAAGGCAAGGCGAGCGAAAAGCTGCGCATCAATCCCCGCAAGCCCTGGTATCGCAACCTCGAGGAGGTAACCACCAAGGGCGACTACGAGGCGACGTTTGTCATGAAGCGGCCGCAGCCCGCCTTTCTTGCTCTGCTCGCCTCGGGGTTTTCGCCGGTCTATCCCTGCCATGTCGCGCCGCGCGACATGCGGCAGCATCCGATAGGCACCGGGCCCTTCAAATTCATCGAATTCAAGCCGAACGAGTTGATCAAGCTGGCGCGCAACCCCGACTACTGGAAACCAGGGCGGCCCCTCCTCGACGGCATCGAATATACGATCATTCGCAACGTATCGACGGCGTCGCTGGCCTTCGTTTCCGGGAGGTTCGACGTCACCTTCGGCGGCCTGACGGTGCCGTTGACGCGCCAGATTACCGATCAGTCGCCGCAGGCCATCTGCGAGCTGAACCCGACGAATGTCAGCCGCAATCTGATCGTCAACCCGGATGCGCCACCCTTCGGCAACCCGGATCTTCGGCGGGCAATGGCGCTAAGCCTCGACCGCAACGCCTTTGTCGACATCATCACCGAAGGAAAGGGTAATGTCGGCGGCGTCATGCTGCCGCCGCCGGAAGGGGTGTGGGGCATGCCGGCCGAAATCCTGCATACGCTGCCCGGCTACAGCCCCGATGTGACGCAGAACCGCAAGGAGGCGCGAGAAATCATGCAGCGGCTCGGCTACCGGCCCGACAAGCGGCTGGCCGTCAAGGTGTCGACCCGCGACATCCCGCCCTTCCGCGACCCCGCGGTCATCCTGCTGGACCAGCTGAAGGAGATCTATATCGACGCCGAGCTCGAGCCGATCGACACGACCCAGTGGTTTCCGAAGGTCAACCGCAAAGACTATACCGTCGCGCTCAACCTGACCGGTAACGGCATCGACGAGCCCGACCAGAATTTCTACGAGAACTACGTTTGCGGCGCGGAAGGCAACTACAACAAATACTGTAATCCCGAGCTCGACAAGATGGTCGACCGGCAATCGATGGAAGCCAACCAAGAGAAGCGCAAGGCGCTGGTGTGGGAAATCGAGCGCAAGCTGGCGGAGGACGGAGCCCGGCCCATCATCTTCTACGCCCCGGCCGGGAATTGCCGGCAGCCCCATGTGAAGGGCCTGACGATCATGAGCAACAGCATCTATAACGGCTGGCGCATGGAAGACGTCTGGCTCGACAAATAGGCCGAAAGAACGCTCGTAAAATCGCCTCTTTCATGTTCGATACTCGCGACTTGGGCTGATCCGGTGTTTCAACCAATAAGAGAGTCCCCGCTGCAGACCCGCTGCAGGTGCAGCGGAGCATAATAATCGGCACCAGTTTTAGTAGCAAGACGCCGCGGTGAGGCGCCGCGCCATCGCTTCGCGTGCTTCCCGGGTAGGCGTCTCGAACGGATAGGTGATAACCTCCGGAAAGCCGCAGCAGGGGAGGCATGCCGATGACCCGGGAGCTTCGAGGATGTCTGGCGGCGGCCGGTTTGGGTTTCGCCGCGGCTCTGGCTGACCCGGCATTCGCCCAAAAGCCCGGCGGAATCCTGCAGATGCCCGGCTTTGCCAGCCCGGCCAGCATGTCGATCCACGAGGAATCGACGATTGCTGCCGGCATTCCGCTGATGGGCGTCTTCAACAATCTCGTGCTCTTCGATCAGCAGGTGGCGCAGAACAGCCTCGCTTCGATCGTGCCCGACCTCGCCAGCGACTGGTCGTGGGACGAGGCGGGTACGGCGCTGACCTTTCAACTGCATCGAGGCGTCAAATGGCACGACGGCAAGCCGTTCACCGCGGCCGACGTCAAATGCACCTGGGAAGCGCTCGCTGGCAAGGGGAGCGAGAGGTTCCGGGTCAACCCGCGCAAGTCCTGGTACCGCAATCTCGAAGAGATCACGACCAATGGCGACTACGAGGTCACCTTCCATCTGAAGCGGCCGCAGCCTTACTTGATCGCGCTGCTCGCTTCCGGTCAGTCGCCGGTCTATCCCTGCCACGTGCCGTTGCGCGAGATGCGCAGCCATCCGATCGGCACGGGCCCCTTCAAATTCGTCGAATACAAGCCCAACGAACATATCCGCGTCGTGCGCAATGCGGACTACTGGAAGCCGGGCCGCCCCTATCTCGACGGCATAGAAACAACAATCATCCCCAGTATGTCGACGCGGCTCTTGGCCTTTGTCGCCGGCAAGTTCGACATGATCCAGCTGACGATCCCGCAGTTGAAGGATCTGCGCGGGCAGACGCCTCAGGCGGAGTGCGACGTGGTGATGGACAACAACAGCCGCGACCTGCTGATAAACCGCGCGGCTCCGCCGTTCGATAATCTCGAATTGCGCCGGGCGATGGCGCTCAGCCTCGACCGCCGGGCGTTCATCGACATCCTGACCGAGGGCCACGGTGCAGTCGGCGGAAGCATCTTGCCTCCCCCAGACGGCGTTTGGGGCATGCCGCCCGAGGTGCTGCACGGCCTGCCCGGCTACGGTCCTGACGTCGCCAAGAACCGCAGCGAAGCCCGCGACATCATGCACAAGCTGGGCTACGGGCCCGACAAAAGGCTGGCAGTCAAGGTGTCGACCCGCGATGTCCCCGGCTATCGCGACGCCGCGGTGATTGCGATCTCGCAGTTGCGCGAGATTTACATCGACGCCGAGCTTGAGCCGATCGACACCGCCAACTGGTTTCCGCGGGTCATGCGCAAGGACTACCGGGTCGGGGTCACGGTCAGCGAGGGCGGTCTCGACGAGCCGGACCAGAAATTCTACGAGACCTATGTCTGCGGCGCTGACCGCAACTACACCGGCTATTGCAATGAGGAGACCGACCGGCTCATCGACCGGCAGTCGATGGAGCCCGATGCCGAGAAGCGCCGCAAAGTGGTCTGGGAGGTCGAGCGGCGCTTGGCCGAGGACGCTTCCCGGCCGGTGTTGCTGTATTCGCGCTTTGCCACCTGCATGCAACCGCAGCTCAAGGGACTGATGACGATGACCAACAGCCGCTTCAACGGCTGGCGCATGGAAGACGTGTGGCTCGACCGGTAGCCGCTCGGTCGTGTTCGGCTGCAGGCCGAGGGCGGGGTGGGGTGGGGTGGCGCTGACGATGGGATGCGCTGCCGGCATCTGCCTCGGCCTTGCGGGTGGGATAGCTGCGGCGCATGACGGCTCAGACCCGCTATCGGTTTGGTATCGCTCACTGACCACCGCGGACGGCAAGTCGTGCTGCACGATGCATGACTGCGCGCCGGCGGAGGCGCGGATCAAGGAAGGCAAGTGGGAGGTGCTTATTCGGTCCTGGGAAGTCGGCGACGATCGCTGGGTCGTGGTGCCGGATCTCGCCGTGCTGCGGCGCGAGAATCCCGACGGCCGGCCGATCCTCTGCCGGACGCCGAATGGATTCATCCGGTGCTTCGTGCCACCGGCCGGAACCTGAGGGGCGCGGACATGAGGAAAACGCAACTGAGGCGCCGGCTGCGTGCGCTCGCGACTGTGGGCGGACTGGTGGCCGCGATCCTTGCTACCGGTACGGCACTGGCGCAAAAGTCGGGCGGTACGCTGAGGATGTATCATTTCGACAGCCCGGCGAGCCTGTCGCTGCATGAAGAGGTAACCTTCGCCGCCCTCGGTCCGGCGATGGGTCTCTTTAACAATCTCGTCATATTCGATCAGCACATAGCGCAGGCAAGCTTCGCCTCGATCGTGCCGGATCTGGCGACCGAATGGTTGTGGGACTCGTCCAACACCGAACTGCGCTTTCGCCTGCATGAAGGCGTCAAATTGCACGACGGCAAGCCCTTTACCGCCAATGACGTGAAGTGCACCTGGGATACCCTGCTCGGCAAATCGATCGAGAAGTTTCGTCTCAACCCGCGCAAGGCCTGGTACCAGAACCTCGAAGAGGTAACCGTCAAGGGCGATTACGAAGTCGCCTTCCGGTTAAAACGGCCGCAGCCTTCGTTCATTGCGCTGCCGGCCTCCGGGTGGTCGCCCGTTTACCCTTGCCATGTGTCGCCGCGCGAAATGCGCAGCCAGCCGATCGGCACCGGCCCGTTCAAGCTGGTCGAGTTCAAGCCCAACGAAGGGATCAAGGTCACCAGAAACGCGGACTACTGGAAGAAGGGGAAGCCCTATCTCGACGGGATCGACTACACGATCATCAAGAACCCTTCGACCCGGGTGCTGGCATTTATCGCCGGCAAATTCGACATGACCACCCCCTACAATCTGTCGATCCCGCTGATGCGCGACATTCAGAGCCAAGCGCCGAGGGCGATCTGCGAGCTGACGCCCACCAATGTTGCCCGCAACCTGCTCGTCAACCGTGACAAGCCGCCCTTCGACGACCCCGAGATCCGGCGCGGGTTGGCGCTCAACCTCGATCGCAAAGCCTTCATCGACACGATCAACGAGGGCAAAGCCGATATCGGCGGCGCAATGTTGCCGCCGCCGGAAGGGATCTGGGGAATGCCGCCCGAGATGCTGAGTACCCTACCCGGGTATGATCCCGACGTGGGGAAGAACCGCCGTGACGCCCGCAAGATCATGGAAGCGCGCGGCTATGGGCCCGACAAGCGGCTCGACATCAGGGTATCGACGCGCAACATCCCGCAATACCGCGACCCCGCGATCATCCTGATCGATCAGTTGAAGCAGATCTACATCGACGGCAATCTCGAAGAGATCGATACCACACAATGGTATCCGAGGCTGATGCGCAAGGATTTCGTCATCGGCCTGAACCTCGCCGAAAACGGGCTCGACGACCCCGACCAGACGTTCTACGAGAACTTCACATGCGGCGCCGACCGCAACTATACCGGCTATTGTAATCGCGAGCTCGAGGCCGATTTCGACCGGCAATCGATGGAGGCCGATCCCGAGAAGCGCAAGCGCCTAGTGTGGGAGATCGACCGCAAATTGCAGGAAGGAGGCGCTCGGCCGATGATCTACCATAACCGCGCGGCGACCTGCCGGTATCCGCAGGTGAAAGGGGTGACCGTCATGGTCAACGGGATCTACAACGGCTGGCGCATGGAAGATGCGTGGCTCTACAGATAGCGGGCCTCAGGGATGGAGAAGCAGATGATGAAGTGGTTGTTGACGCTCGCAATCTCTGGCGGATTGGCGGTTGCGGCGCCGACCGCCGGTCCGGCATTCGCACAGACGCCCGGCGGGATCCTGAAGATCTTCCATTGGGACAGCCCGGCGAGCATGTCGATCCACGAGGAGGCGACCTATTCGACCGTGGTACCGATGATGGGGGTGCTCAACAACCTCGTCCTCTACAAGCAGGACGTGCCGCAGAACAGCCTGCAATCGATCGTGCCGGAACTCGCCAGCAGCTGGTCGTGGAACGAAGAGGGAACTGAGCTGACCTTCAAACTGCGCCAAGGGGTCAAATGGCACGACGGCAAGCCTTTCACCGCCGCCGACGTCAAATGCACCTTCGATCTGCTGCTCGGCAAATCTAAGGACAAGCTGCGCATCAATCCGCGCAAGGAATGGTATCACAATGTCAAGGAGGTCACGCCACAGGGCGACTTCGAGGCGGTTTTTCACCTCGAACGGCCGCAGCCGGCGCTGATCGCGCTGCTCGCTTCCGGTTATTCGCCGATCTATCCCTGCCACGTACCGCCAGCCGAGATGCGGCGCCACCCGATCGGCACGGGACCGTTCAAATTCGTCGAGTTCAAGCCGAACGAAAGGATCAAAGTCGAGCGCAATCAGGACTATTGGAAGAAGGATCGCCCGTATCTCGACGGCATCGAGTACGCAATCATCCCGAACCGCTCGACCGCCCTCCTCGCCTTCGAATCGGGAAAGGTCGACATGACCTGGCCGTTCGTCGTGACGGTGCCGCTGTTGAAGGAGGTCAAGAGCCAGGCGCCGCAGGCGATCTGCGAATTGAAGACCAACAACGGCACCAGCAACCTGATCGTCAACCGCGATAAACCGCCATTCGACAATGCCGATCTGCGGCGGGCGATGGCTCTTGCGCTGGACCGCAAGGCCTTTGTCGACATTCTGAGCGAGGGCCAGGGCCGCATCGGCGGCGCGATGCTGCCGCCGCCGGAGGGGCAGTGGGGTATGCCGCGCGAAATCCTGGAGACCGTGCCGGGCTATGGTCCCGATGTGCAGAAGAACCGCGCCGATGCGCGCCAGATCATGGAAAAGCTCGGCTACGGGCCGGATAAGCGGCTCGCGATCAAGATCGCCACCCGCAACGTTGCATCCTACCGAGATCCGGCGGTCATCCTGATCGACCAGCTCAAGGAGATCTACATCGACGGCGAGCTCGACACGGTCGAGACCGCCAACTGGCATTCCAAGGTCACCCGCAAGGACTACATGGTCGGCCTCAACGCGACCGGCAACGGCGTCGACGACCCGGATCAGAATTTCTACGAGAATTATTCCTGCGGGTCGGCGCGCAACTATACCGGGTACTGCAATCCTGAGCTCGACAAGGAATTCGACCGGCAGTCGGCCGAAATAAATCAAGAAAAACGCAAGAAGCTGGTATGGGAGATCGACCGAAAATTGCAGGAGGACCAAGCTCGGCCGATCATTTTGCATAACATCGGTGCGACCTGCTGGCAGCCACAGGTGAAGGGCCTGACGATAATGGTCAACAGCATCTACAACGGCTGGCGCTTCGAAGACGTCTGGCTCGACAGGTAGCGCAACATCTTCCCGACCGCAGACTGCGCCGGCTCGAGGCCGCGGACAGGCAGGTTCACAAGGTCTATTTCGACAGCCGGACGAGGGCGGCTCTATAGGCAGATCTCCGTAGCGCCCGACCCAGGCTCCGAGGCACGGCCCGCGGTGCCCGATACCGCTCTCGGGGCATTCGGAGAAAGCCGGTGACATCACGGAGATGCGATCGACCGGCGAAGTGAGGCATGCTATCGTCACCTATCGGACCCGCGAAACCGCATGCGGCGGGAAGGGAGGAAGACGGTGGGATCCTATCTCGTGCGGCGCTTCGGCCTGATGCTCCTGACGCTGTTCGGGATCTCGGTCATCATTTTTTTGATGTTGCGCATCGCGCCCGGCAACATCGCTGACATACTGTTCGACGCCGCGGGCTTCGTCGACCCGACGGACAAGGCCCAGATCATGAAGGATCTTGGCCTCGATCAGCCGCTGTTGGTCCAATATGCGAGTTGGATCGGCGGGCTGATGCAAGGCGATCTCGGCTTCTCCTACGTGACCGACCGGCCGGCTATTCGGGAGATCCTGCCGCGCATCCCGATCACCGCCAAAATCGCGGGGCTGGCCGTGCTCTTCTCCGCGATAATCGGGATCCCGCTCGGGGTGATCAGCGCCGTCAAGCAGAATACCCGTCTCGACTATTTTCTGCGGGTGGTTTCGCTGTCCGCGCTGTCGATGCCGAACTTCTGGCTCGGATTGTTGGTCTTGATGTTCTCCGTCGCCTATTTCGGCACGATCCCAATCTACACCGATGCGCCGCAGAGCTTTTGGCACGCGCTGGCGATGTACAGCATACCGGCCGCGGTCGTCGGGTTTCGCAGTCAGGCCTTGATAATGCGGCTCACCCGCTCGTCGATGCTCGAAGTGTTGCGCCAGGATTACATCCGCACCGCGCGCTCAAAGGGCGCCTCCGAGAATGTCGTCAACTACCACCACGCCCTGAAAAACGCGGTATTGCCGGTCGTCACCGTGATCGGGCTCGAGGTTGCGATCCTTTTGGGTGGGCTGGTGGTCACCGAAACTGTGTTCAACATTCCGGGGGTGGCGCGCTTTCTTGTCGAAGCCATCCGCTGGCGCGATTATCCGATCGTGCAGAACATCATCATGTACATCGCCATCATCGTTGTCTTAGTCAATTTTACTGTTGATATGCTCTACGCTGTGTTGGACCCGCGGATCAAATACTCGAATTAACCCGGAGATCGAGCTATGAGCAGCGTTGACTATCGGGCGGAACTGGCCAGGGCGGGCGCGAACCTAGACAGCCGCTGGGCGAAATTACGCTTCCTCGCGCGTCGCTATCCGCTGGGTGCGGTAGGCGCGGTAATCATGGCGCTATGCGTCTTCGCTGCATTGTTCGCCCCCTACATCACTGTCTACGACCCATTGTCGACCAACGCGGCGCTGTCATTGGCGCGGCCCTCTGCGCAGCATTGGCTCGGCTGCGACTTCATGGGACGCGACGTGTACAGCCGCATCGTCTATGGGGCCCGCATATCGCTTGCGGTTGGCATCGGCTCCCTGGGCCTGGGGCTCAGCTGCGGCGTTCTCATCGGCTTGACATCGGGCTATCTCGGCGGCTGGATCGACTTGGCCGCCCAGCGCCTGATCGACATCCTGCAATCGCTGCCGCTGCTCGTCATGGCATTGCTGATGACAGCCTCTCTGGGCCCCTCGCTCAGGAACACGATCATCGCGATTTCGATCGCGCTGATCCCCTCTTCCGCCCGCGTCGTCCGCTCCACGACGCTGTCTCTCCGTGAGCAGCCCTTCGTTAAGTCGGCGAAGGCGATCGGCATGAGCGAAGTGCGTATCGCTTTCCGGCATGTGCTTCCCAACACCCTGGCGCCGCTGATCGTATTGGGGACGGCCCAACTCGGGGCGACGATCCTGATCGAGGCAACGTTGTCGTTTTTGGGTCTCGGTGTCCCCGAGCCGCATCCCTCCTGGGGCCGGATGCTGTCGGAATCGGCGGCAGAATATGTGCGCACCGCTCCGTGGCTGGTAATCTTCCCTGGCCTTGCGATCAGCCTCGTTGTGTTCGGCACGAACCTGTTCGGCGATGCCTTGCGCGACGTTCTCGATCCGCGGCAGCGCAGCTGATCAACTTGTCCGCCGGGACGGGACCCACCGCAGATCCGAGACAAAAAAGGCGGGATGCCTCCGATGACGAATGACGAGACCACGGTGGATCGCCCGGGGTCCCCCGCCTACGCGATCACCAGAGCCGCCTCACAGGCGGATATGGTAATCGACGTCAAGGGCCTGCAGACCTACCTCTTCACCCGATCGGGCATCGTCAAAGCGGTGGATGACGTCTCATTCTCGCTGCGGCGGGGCGAAACCTTGGCGGTGGTCGGCAAGTCTGGCTGCGGCAAGTCGATGACGGCTCTGTCGATCATGCGTCTGGTCCCCAACCCTCCGGGAAAGATCGTCGGCGGCGCGATCACGCTCGAGGGAAAGGACCTGGTTCAGCTCGACGAAGCCGAAATGCGCGATATCCGCGGCAACGACATTTCGATGATTTTTCAGGAGCCGATGACCTCGCTCAATCCGGTATTGACGATCGGGCATCAGATCGGCGAGGCGGTGCGGCTGCATCAGGATTTGTCGAAGACGGCGGCCGTCGAGAAGGCCGTGGAGATGCTGCGGCTCGTCAAGATCCCCGAGGCGGCGCAGCGGGCGCGCGAATATCCGCACCAGCTCTCGGGCGGCATGCGGCAACGGGCGATGATAGCGATGGCGCTTGCCTGCAACCCGCAGGTATTGATCGCCGACGAGCCGACGACCGCCTTGGATGTGACGATCCAGGCGCAAATCCTCGATCTGATCCTGGAACTACAGAAGAAGCTGGGCACGGCGGTGATCCTGATCACGCACAATCTCGGGGTCGTGGCCGAGACCGCGCAGCGGGTAATTGTCATGTATGCGGGAAGAAAGGTCGAAGAGGCCGAAGTCGGCGCCTTGTTCGCGCAGCCGCTCCATCCCTATACCCATGGCCTGCTGGCATCCATTCCGCGGCTCGAGATCTTGGCGGGGCGCAACTCCGCTGCCGTCGAGCGGCTGCAGGAAATCCCCGGCATGGTTCCAGCCCTGAACAATCTCCCGCCGGGTTGCACTTTTGCCCCCCGCTGTGCTTTCGCCGATGACCGCTGCCGCTCCCACTATCCCCCTTACGAGCAGCTGCGGCCGGGGCATTGGACGGCATGCTGGCATTCGGAGAGGCTCTATGGTGAGCGGGATGGCTAACCTGGCCGTCGCAGACGTCTCCGCGGTGAAAAGGCCGGCTCGCAACACTGTCCCGGTAATCGAAGTCGCCGGGCTGAAGAAGCACTTCCCGGTCAAGAAGGGTCTATTGCGGCGCACCGCGGGTTATGTCTATGCGGTCGACGGTATCAGCTTTTCGATCGATCAAGGGGAAACCCTCGGCCTGGTGGGTGAAAGCGGCTGTGGCAAGTCGACTGTGGCTCGGACCCTGTTGCGCCTCGTCGAGCCGACCGCCGGCTCGATCAAGCTTGATGGTGAGGACATCACGCGGTTGGGCAAAGCCGCAATGCGGCCGCATCGGCGCCAGATGCAGATCATTTTCCAAGATCCGTTCTCCTCGCTGAACCCGCGCATGTCGGCCGGCGACATCGTCGGCGAGCCCTTGCAGGTTCACGGCATCGCTTACGGCAAGGAAAAGGAGGAGCGCGTCGCCGCGCTGTTCGACCAGGTCGGGCTCCGCAAGCTGCAGATGCGCAGCTTTCCGCACGAGTTTTCCGGCGGACAACGCCAGCGCATTTGCATTGCCCGCGCGCTCGCGCTGAACCCCAACCTGATTATTGGCGACGAGCCCGTCTCGGCACTCGACGTCTCGATCCAGGCCCAGGTCATTAACTTGATGATGGATCTGCAGCACGAGAAAAACCTCTCCTACCTCTTCATCGCTCATGATCTCGCGGTGGTCGAGCACATCAGTCACCGGATCGCGGTGATGTATCTCGGCAAGATCGTCGAATACACCGACAAGCAGACGTTGTTCACCAACCCGCTGCACCCCTACACCGAGGCCCTGTTGGCCGCTGTACCGGTCCCCAACCCCCAGGTCAAACGCACAAAGCACCTGCTGCAAGGTGACGTGCCGAGCCCGATCAACCCGCCACCCGGCTGCACATTTCATACCCGTTGTCCCTATGCCGAAGCACGGTGCAGGGTCGATGTCCCCGCCCTCCGCGAGGTCAGCCCCGGCCACCGGGTGGCCTGTCATCTGCGTTGACGGCACGGCGCGAGGCCGGGACCGGCTGAGGATGTTTCAATTTAGAGCGTCTTCAAAGATCACTATCTCCTGACGCAAAATTTGAACAAGTCACTCGGTTAACTTGCGGTAGTGAGATTGCCGCCAAGCGGAGAAGAAGGTAATTTTTGACAGATACGGAGCGTGCACTTAAGAAAGGTTAACCCACTATAACTCGCAGTTGCTCTCATATCTGTCATTGGTTATAATCTTAAAAACTTGATGGATCCCGTTAACTTCTGTTAACTTAGTAAATTGCTACAATCTGATGATTTCTAGCTCCCCCAACCCAACATTAGCGCGAGAAATGTTCGGCGAAATATCAACAGTCACGCCGATCGACGAACTGAACGCGCATGGCGATGCCGTGTCCGAACCCGTGCCGCGGGCTAGCCCGGCGCCTGGCAGCTCCATCTCCGATCCGCCGGGTGGGACGCCCGTCCCGCGCGGGCGTCCCACCCGGCCGGCGCTTCCGATGGGTATTCTCCTATACCTCGCGTCCATCGGAATCGTGGCCACTGCGACAGTCGGTGTCTTGTTTGGCATCGGCTTTTCCTTGCTCGTGAAGCCGACGGACGCGTTGAATGCTGCGGTCGCCACCCGCAGTCGGGGCTCTGACGTCGGGTCGTTGCTCTACAGTATGGTACCGCATTTCTTTGGCGACACGGCTGCTGCCGCCTACGCGAAAGTTGTGGCGGTGCCGAGTAAATCGGAGATCCTTCGACCGGCGGCCGTAACCATCCTGCCTGGCGCTCCCGCGACTCCTCAGCTATCGTCAGCCGATCAAATCTCGTCGCCTGAGCAAAACGCTGTAGAACCGGCATCCATGGTCACCAACGCCTCCGGGAACAACACCAAGGACGCATCGGCTGCGGACGAGGCGAACCCGGCTAAGGTTCTCGGGACAGCAGACGATGCTGCCGCACCCGTCGTGGCGGCAGGCGAGCCGCCGCCAAGTGCTACCACCCGAGCCGTCACAGTCGCGCCGTCGGGCCCCGCCGCAGTCGATGTCGCGGAGCTTTTGGCGCGCGGCGACGGTTATCTTGGCATTGGGGACGTCACCTCCGCCCGCCTCTTCTACGAGCGTGCCGCCGACGCCGGAAGCGGCCAAGGGGCGATGCGGCTTGGGGCGACTTTTGACCCCAACTTCCTGGATCGTGCCGGTCTGGTCGGAACTCGCGCCGACCGTGCCGAAGCAGACATCTGGTACCGTCGGGCCCGCGGCCTCGGCACGGCCGCAGCGACGCGCGAGCCAAACAGCCGAACGACGAAATAGGGAATAGGTGTCGCCGTGAAGCCCCCCTTTTTGGCAGCCGCGATCGTCGCCGCACTCAGCCCGATGACGGCTCTCGCGGCGCCCGCAAGCACCGCACTGCCCGATGCAACCACCGCCAATCGAGGGGTGGTCGAGCTCGAAACCGGACGTGCCTCCGGCAGCTCGGTACGCATCGCCGAGGATCTCGCCAATATTATCGATGATGGGGCGACGCGGCGGGTGCTGCCGGTCGTCGGTAAAGGATCGCTGCAAAATCTTGGCGATCTCAAGTTACTGCGCGGCATCGATCTTGCGATTTTGCAGACGGATGTTCTCGATTATGCCAAGCAAGTGAACTACTTCCCGGGCATTGAAAATTGGGTAAGTTATATCGCCAAGCTCTACAATGAGGAGTTTCACCTCCTTGCTCGAAGCGAGGTGAAGGAAGTCGCAGATCTGGCGAACCAGAGGGTCAATCTTGATCTGCGCGGCGCCGGTACCGCGATTACGGCCGGCCGGCTCTTCGACCTTCTGCAGATCGCGGTTACGCCTACCTACGACGATCAGGAGGTGGCGCTGGGGAAGCTGCGCAGGGGTGAAATCGCCGCGCTTGCTTTTGTCTCAGGCAAACCCGCGCCGCTGTTCTGCAGCATTGCCGCGGAGGAGAGCCTTCACTTCCTCGCCATCCCGCTCAATCCGGCGGTAACGGCGGCTTATGTGCCAACGCGCCTCACCGCCCAGGACTACCCGGGCCTGGTGCCGGGGGACCACCCGGTCGACACCGTGGCAGTCGGCACCGTGCTCGCGGCAGCCAATCTTCAGTACGGCTCAGAGCGCTACCGCAATCTGGTCAATTTTGTGGATGCGTTCTTTACCGGGTTCCAATCGCTGCTCGAGCCCGGCCATCATCCAAAATGGCATGAGGTCAATGTTATGGCCGAGCTTCCCGGCTGGCGCCGTTTTCCGCCTGCCGAGCAATGGTTGCAGCGCAATGCGCCGGTGGCCGCCGCGCCCAATCTCCGGGATCTCAAAGGTATATTCTCGCGCTTCATCGACGAGCGCCAGCAGGCGACCGGCGGGCCGCCGATGACCCAGCAGGAAAAGGATCAGCTCTTTGGGCAGTTCGAGACGTGGCAGAGAGGTCGAATCCGTTAGCGCGCAGGCAGACAACACAACTATCTTCCCTGACCTTCGATGGGCGCCTTTCGGATCAACGTCCGCCTCGATCGTGCACACTGCTCGCCGGTGACGCGTCCGGTGCGGCATCTGAGGGCGATAACCGCTACCGTCGTAGCCGGCATCCTCACTGTCGTGCCCATCGGGCAGCAAGCCCGAGCCGACATTAACCCAAAGCGCGGCGGCACGCTCGAATTCGCGGTCACGGTCGAACCTGGCAATTACGACTGTCACGGCAACATCTCGTTTGCTTTTCTGCACCCCATTGCTCCTCATTACTCAACCCTGCTCAAATTCGACGCGGCCAATTATCCGCAGATTATCGGCGATTTGGCGCAGTCCTGGAGCGTGTCGGCGGATCGGCTCATCTACACCTTCAAGCTGCGGCCGAATGTCCTCTTTCATGACGGATCGCAGCTGACCTCGGCGGATGTCAAGGCGAGCTACGAGCGCATCGTGCATCCCCCTTCAGGTATCGTCTCCTCGCGCAAAGTCGATTACGCCGCCATTTCGAGCATCGACACGCCTGATCCGCTGACTGTCGCGTTTCACCTGCAATGGCCGGAAGCGGCAATGTTGGCGAATTTCGCTTCGCCCTGGAATTGTATCTACAGCGCTGCCAGGCTCGCCGCCGATCCCCAATTTCCCAAGACCAACATCCTCGGCACCGGAGCATTCGTTTTCTCCGAGTATGTCAAGGGTCAATATTGGCGGGGCAAGCGCTGGGACAGATACTTCCTGCCCGGTAAGCCTTATCTCGACGGATACCAAGCCAATTTTATGCCGGGCAACGCTGTGATGGCAGCGTACAAGAGCAGTCGCATTGCCGCCGAGTTCCGCGGCATCACGCCTCCACAGCGCGACGACCTCGTCGAAGTGCTCGGCGACCGCATCGAGATCAGCGAAAGCCCCTGGCTGTCCAATCTGCTCGTCGTATTCAACACCAAGAAAGCGCCGTTCGATGATGTGCGGGTACGGCGCGCACTCAGCCTCGCCATCGACCGATGGGGTGCTGCCGCCAAGCTGCAGGAGACAACCTTTCTCAAATATGTCGGCGGCGTCATGCGACCGGGCTCGAACATGGCCACGCCCGAGGCGGAACTGGTCACGATACCCGGGTTCTCGCGCGATATCGCCGCTTCGCGCGCCGAGGCCAAGCGGCTCCTCGACGAGGCCGGAATCCACGATCTCAATTTGACGGTCGCCGTTCGCGATATCCCGATGCCGCATTTTGCGGCGGCCAATTTATTGGCCGAGAGCTGGCGCGAGATCGGCGTCGCGACGACGCAAGACCGGCGCAACATCTGGGATTGGCAAAAGGAGATCGATGCCCGCCAGTTCGACGTGGCGCTCGATTTCTCGGGTGACTTCTACGACGACCCGACGATCCAGATGACGAAATACGTCTCGCACGACCTCTCGCCGGTCAACTACTCCTACTCGACCGATCGCTTTCTCGATGCCCTTTTTATCGGTCAAGCGGTCACCGCCGACCCCCGCCAACGCGCAAAAATTGTCCATGATTTCGAGCGGCATGCTCTTACAGAGGCCTATACGGTGCCGCTCCTGTGGTGGAACCGCATCGTCGCCACCTCAGCCAAGCTCAAGGGATGGAGCATTACACCGAGCCACTTCATCGGGCAGGACCTGACCGAAGTTTGGCTCGCCCAGTAATCTGTGGTACCAGGGCCGGCGATCTCGAGGCGCCGGCGCGTGGCCGACAACGTCGAGGTCACAAGGGAGGCCCCTATGTCTTCCACGGAGGAGAAGACTGCCGCCGAGGTGTATGCTCGCCCCAAAGCCGAGCCGGCGCTGAAGCTCAATTTTCTCTCGCATGGGACGCTCGAATGTCGGGAGATCGAGTGGTCGCGCAAGTTCTATGAAGAGTTCCTCGGCCTCGAGGTGGTGCAGACCAGCGCGATCTCACTGCTGATCCGGCTCGGCGGCGACCACGTCGTCGCGGTGGTCAAAAGCAAGAAGGGTCGCGAAATGGACCTTCTCAATCATAACGGGCTCGACGTTCGCACCAAGGAGGAGGTGGACGCGGCGCACCGCATCGTCACCGAGCAGGCCGACAAGTGGAAACTCACCAAGATCACCAAGCCGGCGCTGCAGCACGGTACCTATAGCTTCTTTTTCTGGGATGGCGACGGCAACTGCTGGGAGATCCTGACGAATCCCGAGGGTGGCTACCGCTGGTTGTTTGGCATCGGCGACCAGAAGGGCAAGGGTCACCTCGACCGGAATTTCAAGCGCCCCGGCTTCGAGGTGTAGCGCTGGCAGCATCCTGAGCCCGCTTTCGACGAGCGCCAAGATGGATTGATTGCGAGACCGACGCCGGGCGCATGCATGACCCGAAAAAAGCGACCCTCCGCTCCCGGATCGGCGCTTGGGAAAAGGGTACAACGAGGGCTGGCCGGGGCACGGTGCCGTTCGAAGGCGGTACTGCGGAAGGGGTGCCAGAAAACGGCAGGTCACTCCGCCGCCGGCTGGGCGAGCGACCAGGCGAACAACTCGGCGAAAGATGCGTTGGCGAAATCGGGCCGCTGACCGCCGGCAAAGCGCCGCGCCATTGCCAGGATCTTGGACTCGAAATCATCCGCCCGAGGGCTGTCATGGGCGTCGGAGGGCGGTCCGCCCGTCGCGTCGTCGCGCTGCGATTGCGCGGTGTCTGGATTTGCCGCCGGGGGCGGTGCTGCAGCTTCGTCGGCCAAACAAAGGCGGGTTGCAACCGTCGCGTCGACCCCGGCGCGCGCCAGCGCGCTGCGGATCACCGCACCCATCGCGGCCTCGGCGTGCAATGTGGGTCGGATCGCGGCCGTGCCCGGCTCCGCATCAGCCGCCATCCTCCGCCCCTCGACCCGGTCGATGCGGGTGTCAAGGGGACGGGACATCGGCCGCCTCCAGCACCCGCAGGCGCCGCTCGAACTCGGTCGCTTCGACCGCGCGGACATAGGCCTCGAACACCTGACCCAGCTGCGTTGCTTCGCGCGGGGTCACGGCACCTTGTGCCGCCGCGTCGGCGACCGCAGCCATCGCACCCGCGAGGTCGGCGGCGTTGCGGATCGGCGGCATCATGAATTCGACCGCGCGTTCGCGATACGGCCCGACGATGCGTTCGAGGCACAACCGCAGTGCGTTCGGGTCACCGGCGAGCGCCAATTCGACGGCTTTGCGGGTCAGCGCCTCGCCCTCGCCGGCGAGCAATAGCCGAGCCGCGCGGTTGATGTGGTCGCGGCAGCCGCGCGGCCGGCCGGCGGGATTGCCCGACCGCCCCCTGGCGAACCGGCCGCGCCGGTCCCGCACCTCCTGTTTCTCCTGTTTTATCAGGTCGAGATCAGGCATCGCCACCTCCTACATAACAATCCCGCACCCGCCCCGGGTGCCGATGCTCGGAGAGATATAATGCGATGATGGCAATTTAATGGTTATTGGTAGCAGCAGGTCAAAACCGTATCATTCCGAAGGAAAAGCGGCGTCGAGTGGGGAAGCTCGACGCCGCATTGCAGTATGGCCTGGCGCTGGGGGGTCAAAAAGCCAAGGCCTATTCGATCCTACGCACCCATGGTCAACAAAGCGTCAGCGCGTTGCTGGCGCCCGCCGGTCTGCGATTCGCGCTCAGCCGCGGCCGATATAGGGCATCTTGGTTGCCATCACGGTCATGAACTGGACATTCGCCTCGGGCGACAGCGAGGCCATATAGACGACCCCCTTGGCGACGTCGCGGACGTCCATGCGCGGTTCGGCTTCGACCCTGCCGGTCGCCTGGAGCCGGCCCCGCGCAGTGTCTTCGTTGCGCGTCGTGGCGGCATTGCCGATGTCGATCTGGCCACAGGCGATGTTGTATTGCCGCCCGTCGAGCGACAGCGATCGGGTGAGCCCGGTCAGTGCGTGCTTGGTCGAGGCGTAAGGGGTGGAGTTGCGGCGCGGCACATGGGCCGAGACCGAGCCATTGTTGATGATGCGCCCCCCCTGCGGGTCTTGGCTCTTCATCATGCGGAAAGCATGCTGGGCGCAAAGGAACGAGCCGGTCAGATTGACCGCGACCACATCCGACCATTGCTCGTAGGTCAGGTCTTCGAACGGGATGCCGCGGGTGCTGATCCCGGCGTTGTTAAATAGCAGGTCGATGCGCCCGTACGTTTCTTTGACCCGGTCGAAGAGTGCTGCGATCGCTGCCGGATCGCGGACATCGGTCGGCACGACCAAGGTGCGCGGCGGCGGAGCCCCCTCCGCGCCGCGATGCGCGGCGCCTGGGGCAGGCTCCGCAAGGGAAGCGGTTTCTTCGAGCATCTCGCGCCGCCGCCCGGCCAACACCACCGACCAGCCGTCGGCGAGCAGGGCGTGCGCTGTGGCGCGGCCGATTCCGCTCCCCGCACCGGTGATGACAGCGATATTTGGTGATGTGTCCATGTCGTGCTTCCTTCGTTCCGTGTGGTGAACGCGAAGTCCCTGAGATCGGAAGGGGTTCTTCATTGGGCGCCAGCGAAGCGATCTCGCCGATAAAGCTCCCGAAGTGGCTGAGATTGCCGCGTCATCCTGCGGGCTTCTCACAAGGAACAAGACGGCCGGGAGGCAAGGGCAACATCAAACGCTGCCCCGGCGGAGGCCGGGGCCCACCAATCGGCCGCGCGAACAGCGGATCAATGGGTCCCGGCTTTCGTCGGGAAGGCGGATTGCGCGTGGCTTCATCTGGGGCGGCCCGGCCAGACCGGTCGGTGCAATGACACGCTTTCATTTTACAGCTAGAGCCGACGCACGGATACCGATCGGCTCGGCGCTACCAGTTCGTCCTGCGCGGCAATCAGCGCCAGTTCGCCGTCGCCGGAGCGCATCGTCGCCTCGATCACCCCGTATATTGCGGCGATCGTCGCGGCGAGCGCCTCGGGCACCGATTTGCCCTTGAGCAGCCAGCCGAGAAAGAGTGCCGCCACCGCATCGCCGCAACCGGTCGCTTCGATCGGCAGACGCGGCGTCTCGACCGCCCACACGCCGTCGGGTCCGGCAGCAATCGCCGCGACACAGTCGGCGACGGTTTCGAGGCTTGTCGCCAGCACGATGCCGGGACCATTGTGCCGCAGTGCCTCCGCGGCGCCTGCGGCCTCGGCTAGGCTGCTCACCGGTCCGCCGGTCAGCCATTCCAGCTCGAAGCGGTTCGGGGTCACGATATCGGCGAGCGCCAGCGCCCGATCGCGATAGAACTCCGGGATCCCGGCGCGGACGTAATACCCAAACCCAATGTCCCCCATTACAGGGTCGCAACAAAATAGCGCGCGCGGATTGGCCTCTTTTACTCGGGCGACGATGTCGAGCAGCACCGGGCCGGTCTCCGCCTCGCCTAGATAACCCGACAAGATCGCATCACAGCGCGGCAGCACACCCAACTCGGCGATGCCCTGGAACAGAGTGGCGATCTCGCTCGCCGGAACGGTGTTGCCGCGCCACCTCTGGTAGCCCGTATGGTTGGAGAAGGCGACGGTGTTGAGCGACCAGGTCTCGCAGCCGAGGCGTTGCAACGGGAACAATGCCGCGGTGTTGCCGACATTGCCGCAGGCGACCCAGGATTGGACCGAGAGCACGGTCGGCATGTCAGGACGCGTCCCTGTCCATGCGGTCGAAGACGTTCTTCATGTTGAGGAAGACGATGACGCCGCTGATGCCGAAAAGGCCAACCCCTGCGGCATGCATGGCCCCGCTCTCCCAGGCGTGAGCAAGGAACAGCCCGGCGAGCCCGATGGCGACAAACAGCGGGATTACGACCGCCAGGCTCTTCATGTCATTGACGAGCAGAAAGGTGCCCCAACCGGACGCACCGCCATCCAATCCGTGCTTCAGCCGCAGAAAGCCGAGCGCGATCGCGCAGAAGCTCAGCAGCAGGCCGCACTGGTAGTCGCCAGGCCGCCCATTCGCGCTCGCGACAAAGGCGCCGATCAAGGCGAGAAGCCCGAGGATGATGAATTGGCCCCAAAAGCCGAGCCACAACCAGAAGGCGCGTTTCGCGTCGCCCGGCCTCTCGCTCGTCTCATTCATTTCCGCCCCTCCGTGGGCTATACTGTAGCGCAATTTCGGTCGTTCCAGCCGTTGTCCGGGTATAACAGCATCGACAAGGACAACCTGATGCCCACTGTCTTTCGCCCGCGCCGTAGCCTTCTCTTCATGCCCGGCTCGAACCCGCGAGCGCTGGAAAGGGCGCGCTCCCTACCCGCTGACGGGCTGATTATCGATCTTGAAGATGCGGTGGCGGCGGAGGCGAAGGAGGAGGCCCGCGGGATCGTCGCGGCGGCCCTCGCCAAGGGCGGCTACGGCGGGCGCGAGCTGGTGCTGCGCGTCAACCCCCTCGATACGCCCTGGGGCCACACCGATCTCGCCGCTGCGGCCACATTGCCAATCGACGCGGTGCTGCTCCCCAAGGTCGAGAGCGCCGAGCGGGTGCGGCTGACCGTGTCACAACTGGACGCGCTCGGGGCGCCGGAGCGGCTCGCGGTATGGTGCATGCTGGAGACGCCGCTGGGGATCCTGGGTGCAAGCGAGATCGCCGCCGCGAGCCCGCGGCTCGAGGTGCTGGTGCTCGGGACGTCGGACCTGACGAAGGATCTGCATGCTGTTGCAACCCGCGACCGCCTGCCGCTGGTCACCGCGTTGGGCCTGGCGATGCTGGCTGCCCGCGCCCACGGGCTGGCCATCCTCGACGGCGTGCATCTCGACCTTTCTGACGAGGAGGGCTTTGCCTTCATCTGTCGGCAGGGCCGAGAACTGGGCTTTGATGGCAAGACATTGATCCACCCAACGCAGATCGGACCGGCGAACGCCGCCTTCGCCCCAAGCGCCGAGGAAATCGAGTGGTCGCGCCGCATCATCGCCGCGCACGCCGCGGCTGTAGCGGCTGGCAAGGGCGTTATGCTGGTCGATGGCAAGCTGATTGAAATGCTTCATGTCGAGAATGCACGGCGGCTGCTCGGGCTCGCCGAGGGGATCGAACAGATCCCGTCCGTTGACACTCCTCCGCACGGGGTCTAAGTGACCCGCTGACGGCGGCGGCCGCTGTGTGGCCGCCGCACTCGTTTGGAGCACCAATGCCGGGCCTGACGTAGATGAGATCCGCCGACCGGCCGATTTCGCCGCACCTTCAGATCTATCGCTGGCAACTCACCTCGGTCCTGTCGATCCTGCACCGCGCCGCCGGGGTAGCGCTGAGCATCGGCGCGATCGTGCTCGTATGGTGGCTCATCGCCGCCGCCGCAGGTCCCGAGGCCTTCGATGGCATCTCAGGGTTTCTCGCTTCCTGGCTCGGCCTCCTGCTGCTGTTCGGCTGGAGCGTGGCGCTGTTCTATCATCTATGCAACGGGATCCGGCATCTCGTCTGGGACACCGGGCACGGGCTCGATCTCAAATCCACCTATCGCGGGGGATGGTTGGTCTTAGCGGGGACGGCCGCGATGACGCTGATCGCCTGGAGCGCCGCAATCTCCGGCTGGACCGACTGAAATGGCAACAACGCGGATGCGCTCGCCGGTCGGCCGTGCGATGGGTCTGGGCTCAGCCAAGGAGGGTGTCGAGCATTGGTGGCTCCAGCGCGTCACCGCGGTGGCGCTGGTGCCGCTGACCCTCTGGTTCGTCGCCGCCCTCGTCCGGCTCTCCGGCGCCGATAGCGACGCTGTGCGGGACTGGGTCGGTCGTCCGCTGCCGGCGATTTTGCTGGTGCTGCTGCTGATCGCAACCTTTTGGCACGCCTCGCTAGGGCTGCAGGTCGTGATCGAGGATTACGTCCATACCGACCTCGCCAAGCTCGGGCTTGTCATCGTCGTGCGCCTGGCGTGCTTCGCGTTGACCGCCGCGGGGATCTTCGCCGTGTTCAGCATGGCGGTCGGATCGATGGGCTGATCGCGGTCCCGAGATGTCGCCAGCCTATACGATCACCGACCATAGCTACGACATCGTCGTCGTCGGCGCCGGCGGCGCTGGGTTGCGCGCAACCTTGGGGGCGACCGTCGAGGGACTCAAGACTGCCTGCATCTCCAAGGTGTACCCGACCCGCAGCCACACCGTCGCCGCGCAGGGCGGCGTCAGCGCCGCGCTCGGCAATATGGGCGAGGACGACTGGCGCTGGCACATGTATGACACGGTCAAGGGGTCCGACTGGCTCGGCGACCAGGATGCGATCGAATACATGTGCAAGAACGCAATGCCGGCGGTCATCGAGCTCGAGCATTTCGGTGTGCCGTTCTCGCGCACCGAGGATGGGCGGATTTACCAGCGCCCGTTCGGCGGCCATATGCGGGATTACGGCGAGGGCGATCCGGCCCGGCGCGCCTGCGCCGCTGCCGATCGGACCGGCCACGCGATCATCCACACGCTCTACCAGCAGTGCCTGCGCCACCATGCGGAATTCTTTGTCGAGTACTTCGCGCTCGACCTGATCATGGACGATGAGGGTGTCTGTCGCGGGGTCATGGCGTGGAACCTCGAAGACGGCACAATACATCGTTTTCGCGCCCATATCGTGGTCCTCGCCACCGGCGGGTACGGCCGGACCTATTTTTCCTGCACCTCGGCGCACACCTGCACCGGTGACGGCAATGCCATGGTGCTGCGTGCCGGGCTGGCGTTGCAGGACATGGAATTCATTCAGTTTCATCCGACCGGCATCTACGGCGCCGGCTGCCTGATCACCGAGGGGGCGCGGGGCGAGGGCGGCTATTTGACCAACAGCGAGGGCGAGCGCTTCATGGAGCGCTACGCGCCGCACGCCAAGGACCTCGCCTCGCGCGACGTCGTCAGCCGGGCGATGACGGTCGAGATCCGCGAGGGCCGCGGCTGCGGCCCGCTGCGCGACCATATCCTCCTACACCTCGAGCATCTGGCGCCCGAGGTGCTGCATCAACGCCTGCCCGGCATCTCGGAGACGGCGCGGATCTTTGCCGGCGTCGACGTCACGCGCGAGCCGATCCCGGTGTTGCCGACCGCGCACTACAACATGGGCGGCATTCCGACCAATCATCATGGCGAGGTATTGCGGCCGACCGCGAGCGATCCCGACGCCACCGCTCCCGGCCTGATGGCGATCGGCGAGGCGGCTTGCGTGTCGGTGCACGGCGCCAATCGGCTCGGCTGCAACTCGCTGCTCGACATCGTCGTCTTCGGCCGCGCCGCCGCGCACCGCGCCGCCGAGCTGGTACGGCCGGGGGCGCCACATCCGCCATTCCACAACGGGGCGGGCGAGGCCGCGATTGATCGGCTCGATCAAGTGCGGCACGCCAAGGGCCCTCGCCGTACCGCCGACATCCGGCTCGACATGCAACGCGTGATGCAGAACAACTGCGCCGTCTTCCGCACCGCCGAAGTGCTCCGCGAGGGGGTGAGCCGGATCGATGTCGTCGCGCACAGCTTCACCGATCTTGGCATCTCGGACCGCTCGTTGATCTGGAACAGCGACCTCGCCGAGGCGCTAGAGCTCAAGAATTTGTTGGAGCAGGCGGTCGTCGCCCTGCATTCGGCCGAGAACCGGACCGAGAGCCGCGGCGCGCACGCGCGCGAAGACTTCCCCCAGCGCGACGACCGGAACTGGCTGAGGCACACGGTGGCACGGCTCGACAGCGAGGGTGCCGTCGAAATCGGGTATCGCCCGGTCCACCTCTTCACCCTGTCGAACGAGGTGCAGACCTTCCCGCCCAAAGCGCGGGTGTATTAGGGCGGAGGTGCAATGAAATCGTGCCCAAATCGCCGAATCCTCGCGCTCGTCGCCCCTCACCCTCCCGCTTCGCGGGTCCCTCCCTCTCCCCGCTTGCGGGGAGAGAGGGGGGCTTGCTTGAGCGATACCGATGGCTGAATTCACCCTGCCGGCGAATTCGAAGATCGGCGTTGGAAAGACAGTCCCGGGGCCGCCGGGTGCCACGCGGGTGCGCGAGTTCAAGGTGTACCGGTGGAACCCGGACGACGGAAAGAACCCGGTCGTCGATACTTTTACGATCGATCTCAACGATTGCGGTCCGATGGTCCTCGACGCCCTGATCAAGATCAAGAACGAGATCGACACGACATTGACCTTTCGCCGCTCCTGCCGCGAGGGCGTGTGCGGCTCCTGTGCGATGAACATCGATGGGGTCAACACGCTCGCCTGCATCAAGGCGATCTCCGATATCGAAGGTCCGGTGGGGATCTACCCGCTGCCGCATTTGCCGGTCATCAAGGATCTGGTCGGGGACCAGACGCACATTATCGCGCAGTACCAGTCGATCCGGCCGTGGCTGCAGACCGCGAGTCCGCCCTCGCCCGATCGCGAGCGTTTGCAGTCGGAAGAGGAGCGTGCGGAGCTCGACGGGCTGTGGGAGTGCATTCTGTGCTTCTGCTGCACGACGGCGTGCCCGAGCTATTGGTGGAACGGCGAGCGCTATCTCGGCCCGGCAGTGCTGTTGCAGGCCTATCGCTGGATCGCCGACAGCCGCGACGAGGCTACCGGCGAGCGGCTCGACGAGCTCGAAGACCCGTTCCGTCTCTACCGCTGCCACACAATCATGAACTGCACCCGCACCTGCCCGAAGAACCTCAACCCCGCCAAGGCCATCGCCGAGATCAAGAAGCTGATGGTATTGCGCCGCTAACCGCAGCGAGCCCCGGGTTGCTTCATCGATGGCACACGGCCTCGCTTTGGTCACGCGCAACACTCGCGATGTCGCGTTCGCGAGTTTATCGCTGATCAATCCGTGGCAACCCCAATTGGGGGTGCCGAAAGTAGAAGCACTGTGGGAGGCCACCTATTTCGCCGGCCTGCGCAAGGCGGGAATGGCGGAAGAATAATGCGGCGCCCGATCATCATCGATACCGACCCGGGGATTGACGATGCTGTTGCCATCCTGCTGGCGCTGGCAGCGCCTGAGGAACTTGAGGTACTCGGCATTGTTGCGGTGGCAGGAAACTTGCCGCTGGCGCAGACCGAGCGCAACGCGCGCCGGATCTGCGAGCTGGCCGGGCGTGCTGATATCCCGGTCTATGCCGGCTGCGCGCGGCCGATGCTGCGCTCGCTCGCGACGGCGGAGCATATCCACGGCGAAACTGCGCGCGACCGTCTGCTATTGCCGGAGCCCACAATGGCATTGCGGCCGCGGCATGGGGTCGATTTCCTGATTGAGCCATTGCGCGCCGCCAAGACGAACAAAATCACGCTGTGCGCATTGGGCCCACTGACCAACATCGCCATGGCGCTCCTCAAGGCGCCGGAGATTGCCGGCAAGATCGCCGAGTTGGTCATCATGGGCGGCGCTTGCTTCGAGCTCGGCAATGTGACGCCGGCCGCCGAGTTCAACATCCATGTCGACCCGCATGCCGCGGCGATCGTCGTCGACAGCGGCATCCCGATCACAATGATCCCTCTCGACGTCACCCATCAGGTGCTGAGCACTCCGCCGCGGATTGAGGCGCTGCGGGCTCTGGGCAATCGATGCGGCCCCGCGGTTGCTGCGCTGTTGTCGTCTTTCGAGAAGAAGCGGAGCGCGAAGTTTGGAGAGCGCGGCAGAGCGCTCCATGATCCGTGCGTCATCGCTTATCTGCTGTGTCCTGCGTTGTTCGGCGGTCGCGAGGTCAATGTCGCAATCGAGACGCAGAGCCCGCTGACCATCGGGATGACCGTGGTCGACTGGTGGGGGGTCACCGGTCGCAAGCCGAATGTCCGGTGGATGAGCACCGTCGATGCCGAGGGTTTCTACGATCTGCTGACGGAAAAGCTGGCACGGCTACCTTAGCCGGGTTTCTTGCTCTAGAGTGCCCCAGCCAACTCATACAAGGGAGTGAGGTCGATGATCTTTGAGATGCGGACCTACCGCTTGCAGCCGGGGTCGGTGCCGGAAGCCGAGAAGCGGTTTGGCGAGGCGCTGACCGAACGCGTCAAGGTGTCGCCGCTGGGCGCCTTCTTCCACACCGAAGTCGGGCCGCTCAACCACATCATTCATATCTGGCCCTATGACGATCTCCAGCATCGGACCCGGGTGCGCTCGCAGTCGATCCCGAACTGGCCGCCGAAGATCCAGGAATTCATCGTCGAGATGGAGAGCAAGATCTTCATCGCCGCGCCATTCTGCCCGGCTTTCACACCGCGCCAGCATGGCAATCTCTACGAGATCCGCACCTATACGATGAAACCCGGCGTCGCCGGCGAAGTCGTCGCGCGCTGGGCCGAGCGGATCGAGGGGCGGGTGAAGCTCTCGCCATTGGCCGCCGCCGGCCACACCGAGCTCGGCCCGCTCAACCAGTGGATCCACATCTGGGCCTACAAGGACGCTGCCGATCGTTTCCGCATCCGCGACGAGGCGCGCGCCGCCGGTGCGTGGCCGCCGGCGACCCGCGGCATGTTCGTCAAGCAGGAGAACATGCTGGTCGTCCCGGCATCGTTCTCGCCGCTGCGGTAATAGTAGCCCCTCACCCCAGCCTCCGCTTAATTACCCTCTCCCCCCGCCGGCCGGGGGGAGAGGCGCTTTTGCCCCGCGGGAAACCGGGGAGAGGGATGCTATCAGCGGCCGAAGAGCCCAAAGAAATTATCGAATAATCCGCCGCCGGAGGCAGGTGGCGCCGCAGCGACGACCGGCGCCGGCGGCGGAGGTGCGGCCGGCAGCGGCCGCGCCGGCATCGCCCGCGTTGCCGCAAGCATAAAGCGCCGCCACGTCTGCGCCGGCAACGAGCCGCCGGTTACCTTGTTGGTCGGCGAGTTGTTGTCATTGCCGAGCCACACCCCGGCCACGAGATCAGCGGTGTAGCCGATAAACCAGGCGTCACGATACTCCTGGGTCGTCCCGGTCTTACCTGCGGCCGGACGCGGGATGGCGGCGCTCTTTCCGGTGCCATGGCTGATGACCCCGCTGAGCATCTTGTTCATCGTGCCGGCGAGCTCCGGGCTGAGCACCCGGCCAGCCCCCGACCCGGACCGGCGAAACACCACTTTGCCTTCGCTGTCGCGGATTTTGGCGATGCCGTAGGGCCACACACCCTCGCCGCCATTGGCGAAGGGGGCGTAGGCGGCGACCAGCTCGACGAGGTTCACCTCGCTGGTGCCGAGCGACAAGCTCATCTCCGGGGCGAGTGCCGACGAAATGCCGAGCCGATGCGCCACCGCGACGACATTGCGGATGCCGGCGCGTTGCGCGACCTGCACCGCGATCGTGTTGATCGACTGCGCCAGCCCTTCCGCCAGTGTCATCTCGCCCTGATAGCGCCCGCTATAGTCGCGCGGCCGCCAATTGCCGATGCGGATAGGCGCGTCGATGAACTCGTCCGTGGGCCGCAAGCCCGCCTCCAGCCCCGCGAGATAGACGAACGGCTTAAAGGCGGAGCCCGGCTGGCGCTGGGCCTGGGCTGCGCGATTGAACTGACTCTCGCTATAATCGCGACCGCCGACCATGGCGAGAACCGCGCCCTCCGGCGACATCGCCACCAGGGCTCCTTGACCGACCGCCGCTTTGGGGCCGTCGCGCGCGAGCGTCTCGGCGATCGCGGCCTCTGCCTGGGCCTGCAGCCCGACATCGAGCGTCGTGGTGACGGTGAGATCGCGGCCGCCGGGCCCGGCGAAATCGGCGAGCTGCCCGGCGATCCAGTCGGCGAAGTAGCGGGTGCCCGGTCGAGTGGTCGGGATGGCGGTGATCGCCGTCCCCTCGGCGATCGCGCCCACGGCCTGGCTTTCGGTGATGATCCCGGCCTCGACCATGTTGGCAAGAACCTGCTCGGTGCGCGTGGCGGCCTTGTCGCGATCACGGGTCGGGTTGAACCGTGTCGGCGCCTTCAATAGGCCGGCGATCGCCGCACTCTCGTAGAGGGTAGTGCGCCGCGCCGATTTGCCGAAATAGCGATGCCCCGCGGCGTCGACGCCATAGGTGCCGGCGCCGAGATAGACGCGATTGAGATAGATTTCGAGGATCTGATCCTTGGTGAAGCGATGCTCGAGCCAGAGCGCCAGCAAGGTTTCCCGCACTTTGCGGGCGAGACTGCGCTCCGGTGTCAAGAACAGGTTTTTGGCGAGCTGCTGAGTAATCGTGCTGCCGCCCTGGACGATATGGCCGGCCGCGATATTGGCGAACGAGGCGCGCAGCAGCCCGATCGGATCGATGCCGAAATGGCTGTAAAAGCGGCGATCTTCGGTGGCGATCACGGCCTTCGGCAAAAAGGGCGACATCTCCTTCAAGCTCAGCGGCTGACCGAAGAGATCGCCGAATGTCGTCAACAGGCTGCCGTCGGCGGCGAGGATCGTGGCACTCGGGCGTCGCTCAGCCTTGGTCAGCTCGCTGGTATCGGGCAGGGTGAGCGCAAAATAGCCGAGCACGCTGCCGCCGATAATCGCCATCCACAGCAGCAGCAGAACGGCGATCCTCGTCGCGGCTCCGAAAATCCGTTTGCCGGCCGTGCGCCACCGTGGCCGACGTTGGGGAGCCCGGGAAATTCGGTCCCTCGGGTCGACCCGCAGCCTCGGTTGAGCCATCTCCTTCGACCGAAGCCGTCGATCCAGTCGTTGATGCCGCTCAGATGATCCGGGCGCGGCACTCGCCAAAGCCGATCGGCGCGCAGCCGGGCTTGTGGCAATGGGCGCGGAAGATCACCTCGTCGCCATTCTCGACAAAGGTGCGGCTCTCGCCCGACGCCAAGGTCTTCGACCGTGCACCATCGGCGCTCAACTCCATCAGGCTGCCATAGCCTTCGGGGGTCGAGCCTGAGATCGTCCCGCTGCCGAACAGGTCGCCGGCGGCGAGGTTGCAGCCGTTGCAGGCGTGGTGCGCGATCATCTGCGCCACGGTCCAGTAGAGGTCGGTCGTGTTGCTGGCCGACATGCGGTGCGGCGGCAATCCCTTCGCCCGCAGTCCCTCGGTCATCAGGAAGGCTTCGAGTTGGATGTCGAAGGCACCCTCGCGCTGATCCGCCTCATCCCAGAGATGGGGAAGCGGTGCGGGGTCGCCGGCCGGCCGCGGTGGTTGCGCGACGCGAAACGGTGCCAATGCCTCGGCGGTTATGATCCAGGGCGAGACGGTGCTGCCAAAGCTCTTGCCGAGGAACGGGCCCAACGGCTGCGACTCCCATTGCTGGATGTCGCGCGCCGACCAGTCGTTGAAGAGACCAAGCCCGAATAGGTGGTCCGCGGCCTTGCCGATCGGGATCGGCTCGCCGAGCGCATTGCCGGGCCCGACCCACACGCCGAGCTCAAGCTCGTAATCGAGCTTGCGGCACGGGCCGAAGCTCGGTGCATCCTCGTTGGGCAATTTGCGCTGGCCGCTCGGCCGGCGAATCGGCACACCCGAGGGCCGCACCGACGAGGCGCGGCTGTGATAGGCAACCGGCACGTATTTGTAATTCGGGCTCAGCGGATTATTGGGATCCCGCCGCATCCCGCCGTTTCGCGCGTGGTGGATGCCGGCGAAAAAATCGGTGTAGCTGCCGATCGTTGCCGGCAGCTGCATCGTGCAATCGGCGGCGTTGTGCAGCAGCCCCCCCGACAGAGCTTCGACTTTCGCCCGCTCGGGATTGTCGGCGGACAGCAGCGCCGAGAGACGCTTGCGCAAGGCGATGCGCGATCCAGTGCCGAGCGCCATCAAAAGGTTGAGCGCAGCACCGGCCGCCGCTTCCGCGGCGCGGGCCGCCTCGCCGGAGAACAGCCCGGCTTCTAGGCCCGCCGGGAGATCGAAGATCATATCGCCGATCGCGACACCCCCGCGCGAGGCCCCACCGGCCGGGCTGAAGACGCCGAATGGCAGGTTCTGTATCGGAAACTCGGCGTGGCCGTGCGCCGAAGCCACCCAGCTTTCACGCCCCGGATCATGGGTCTCGTCGATCACGCTCATGATTAATCACCCCTCGTCCACCAAGCGAATCCGCGCCGATCATCCTTCATTCTCGCCGCGCTGTCAGGACTGGTTGGTGATCTCGCCGGCAGACGTACGGTCGTCGAGTGCGCGAATTGAGCGGGCACAGTGGCGTAACATGCTCGATCGATTCGACCGCTCGGCCAGACAGAACATAGCGCCCGTCTCGCATCGTCCGTCTCCCTGGATGTTCTAGGGGCTCGAGGACTGGTGGCGACGCCGATTGGCCAAAACCTCGTGCATCGCTGATGCGCGCGATGCCCGCTTGTTGAGCAGGCGTGGCCTCCGATAGACAGCGCGCTTCCGCTTCGGTCCATCGGGGGCGCATTGCTCGATCAACCCACCACCAGGCAGGAGCTCGAGGAGTATCCGCCGGCCGTAACCAAATCGGCGCGGCCATTGGTGCTGGCCGCCGTCATGATGGCGATCTTCATGGCGGCGATCGACCTCTCGATCGTCGCCACCGCGATGCCGACGATCGTCGCCGAGCTCGGCGGCTTTCATCTCTTCAGCTGGACATTTGCGGCCTACCTGCTGGCCCAGGCGGTCACGATCCCGATTTACGGCCGTCTCGCCGATCTCTACGGCCGCAAACGCGTCTTCTTTGCCGGGGCGAGCCTGTTCCTCGCCGGCTCGGCCCTGTGCGGATTGGCCTGGGGGATGGTTCCACTCGTATTGTTCCGGGCATTGCAAGGGGCTGGCGCCGGCGCCGTACAGCCGATCGCCACGACCATCGTCGGCGACATCTACAGCCCGACCGAGCGCGCCCGCATCCAGGGCTACATCTCCGGCGTCTGGGGGGTGGCGGCGGTCATCGGCCCGACCTTGGGCGCCTTCCTCGTCGAGCATGCCAGCTGGTCGCTCGTCTTCTGGATCAATCTGCCGATCGGGGCGGCGACTTTCGTCATGTTTAGCCTGTTTCTGCACGAGCCCGCGAAGCGACGCCGCCATCGGATCGACTATTTCGGCTCGGTCCTGATGGTGCTTGGGGTTGGCGGTGTCATGCTTGCATTGATGCAGGTCGGGAGTTCCGGCGAGACATTTACGATAGCGGCGCTGGTCGCGGGTGGTGCGCTTGCTCTAGTCGCGCTCGCGGCGCATGAGAGAAGTGCGCCGGAGCCGCTTTTGCCAATGGGCTTGTGGCGCAACCGGGTGGTGGCGCTCGGCTGCCTCGCCGGATTTGCCAATGGTGCCGTGATGATGTCGCTCTCCGCCTTTCTGCCGACCTACGTGCAGGGGGCGATGGGGCGCAGTCCGGCGGCGGCGGGTCTGGCGCTCGCCGCGTCCTCGGTCAGCTGGACCTTCGCCTCGATCGCCTCGGGCCGGCTGATGATCCGCACCTCGTACCGCCTGGCGGCGGGCATAGGCGGGGCGTGCCTGGTCGCCGGCTGTCTGGTGTTGATTAGTCTCGAGCCGACCGACAGCCTGCTGTGGGTCGGCACCGGTGCCCTCTTGAACGGCGTCGGCATGGGCTTTTGCAACACCGCCTTTATCGTGTCGACGCAGGGTGCCGTCGGCTGGAACGAGCGCGGCATGGCGACCTCGTCAATGATGTTCATGCGCATGGTGGGGTCGTCGGTCGGCGCGGCGGTGTTCGGGGCGATCGTCAATATCGGCATCCATCGGCAGCTGCCCGAAGCCGGAGACGCGGTCAACCGGCTGATGCAGCCGGCGGCGCGCCAGAGGCTCGATGCCGACGAGCTCGTCCGCCTGACCGGCGCGATCGCGAGCTCGGTGCACGTCGTCTACGTGATCGCTGCACTCGTTGCGGTGGTGAGCCTTGTTCTGGCCTTGTCGCTGCCCGCCAAGCTCAGTCCGACGCGGGCGATCACGCAGCGGCCTTGAGGGCCCGCAGCGCGGCGCGCCTCGCTAAGGATCATATCGGCGCCCTTCTCGGCTATCATTATCGTCGCGGCATTGGTGTTGCCGGAAACCACCGCCGGCATGATCGAGGCGTCGATGACCCGCAAGCCCTCGACCCCGTAGACCCGCAACTCGCTGTCGACCACCGCGCCTTCGTGGATGCCCATCATGCAGGTCGAGGTTGGATGGTAGGTGGTGCCGGCGGTCTTGGCGATGTGGTCGAGCCAATCGGCGTCACTCTCGGTCGCCGGCCCCGGCAGATACTCGCCGGTCACGAGGGCGGCCATCGTCGGGCTCTGGAACACTTTGCGGGCGACGCGAAGCCCGGCGATCAACGTATCCTTGTCAGCTTGAGTTGCGAGATAGTTGGGCTGGATCGCCGGCGGTGCGGTCGGGTCGGGAGAGCGGATCCGCAGCCACCCGCGGCTTTCCGGCCGGCACGGGATGCAGGTCAGCTGGCAGGCCGGAAAATCGTGCATCGCCTCACCGGGCTTCACAAAGCTGCCGGCCAGGAACTGGTACTGCACATCCGGCGAGTCGAGGCCGGGACGGGTGCGCACGAAGAGGCCGATCGGAGCGGCACCCATCATCAGCGCGCCGCGGCGCGCGATCGCGTATTCGACCCCGGCGCGGGCTTGCTGCAGCCAGCTGCGCGAGACCTCGTTCAAGGTGTTGGCGCGGCGCACCCGGTAGACGACACGGGAATTCAGATGGTCCTGCAAATTCTCGCCGACGCCCGGCAGGTCGTGCACCACCCTTATTCCGTGGGTACGCAGCAACTCGGCGGGGCCGACCCCCGACAGCTGCAACAGCTGCGGCGAGTTGATCGAGCCGCCGGCGAGAATCACTTCGCCGCGGACGCGGGCATGATGGACCACCCCGTCTTGGGCGAATTCGAGACCGACGGCACGGCGGCCCTCGAACAACACGCGCTGCGCCAAGGCGCAGAGTTCGACCCGCAGGTTGGGCCGCTTCAACGCCGGGCGCAGATAGGCGACGGCGGCACTGCACCGCCGCTTGTTGCGTACGGTCAGCTGCAATGGGCCGACGCCGTCCTGCTCGGCGCCGTTGAAATCGTCGTTGCGGCGGTAGCCGGCCTCTTCGGCGGCGGCGATGAACGCATCGTGGAGCTCGTGACGCGCGCGCAGATCGGTGACGTCGAGCGGCCCGCCGGCACCGTGATGCGGGTCGGCACCGCGCTCCTGGTTTTCGGCGCGGCGGAAATGGGGCAGCACGTCGTCGTAGGACCAGCCGGTGTTGCCGAGCTGACGCCACAGGTCGAAATCCTGCCGCTGCCCGCGGATGTAGATCAGGCCGTTGATCGAGCTCGACCCGCCGAGCACTTTGCCGCGCGGCCAGGGCAGGCGGCGGCCGCCGAGCTCGGGCTGCGGCTCGGTCTCGAACTGCCAGGTGATCTTGGGTGGTAGATGTTGCGGTAGAACCCGGCCGGGATGTGGATCCACGGGTTGCGGTCCTTGCCGCCCGCTTCGAGCAGCAGCACCCGCGCCCTCGGGTCCGCCGTCAGCCGGTTGGCCAGCACGCAGCCGGCCGAGCCGGCGCCGACGATGATGTAATCGTATTCGGATTCGGATTCGTGCCGCATGGTCACATGGCGCCGAGGGCACCTCGCAAATCGACGACGACCTCATCGCGGGTGCGGGTCTGCCAGCGGCGGCGGCGGCCGATCGGCTCGTTCTCGATCTCGGGCACCACCTTGCAGGCGACGAAGACGGGCCCCGGCGCGCCCAGGATCTCGGGCAAGGCGCGCTCGAAATCGCCGATCTCGGTGAAGGCGTAGGTGCGGGGGTAGCCGCAGCCGCGCGCGATCATGTCGTACTGCATTTTGTCGGCGTTCGGCACCGGCTGCCCGCCGGTCGTCGCGTAAACGCCGTTGTCTATCAGGAAATGGTAGAGGTTGGGCGGCGCCTGCTCGGCCACGGTGGCGAGGATGCCGAGGCTCATCTGGATGTCGCCCTCGGAGTCGAACAGCATGACCTTCTTGTCGGGCCGCGCCAGCGCCAGGCCGAGGCCAAGGCCGGCATGGCCGCCCATCGACGGGTCACCGAGCTCGACGTCGAGCGGATGGTTGTCGCTGAGGTTGATCCAGTAGCGGCCGCTGCGCCCGGGAACCAGGATCGCGTCGTCGCGGTAGGGGGCGAAGGCTCTCATCATGTCGGCAGTGTGGATCATCGCAGCGCCTCCTTTCTACCGGTTAAACCCGTGGTATTCGTCGCCGACTAGGACGACGACGGGCCGTTTGGTGCGCTCGGCTTCTTCGAAGGCGACAGCGATGCGGGACGAGTCGGCGTCGTTCTCGATCAGGTAGTAGTTGATGCCGAACGCCATCAGGAAGCGCTCGGTATAGGTCGCCACCGTGTCGGGGGTGACGCCGTGCCGGGTCCAGCCGCGGTAGCCGACCATCAGTACGATCGGCACATTGAGGCTCATCAACCAGCCCCGGATCGAATCCCCTGACTCGAGCATGCCGGTGTTCTGAATGAGGATCAGCGGCTTGGCACCCCCGAGCCACAGTCCGGCGGCGATCGAGGAGGCATGGCCCTCGCGGTTGACCCCGACGAGGTGGATCGCCGGGTCGGCCTTCATCAGCAGGTAAAGCCAGTTGGTCTCGCTGTCCGGCAGGTACACGACATGGGTGACCCCGTGCTTCTTCATCTCGGCAAGGACGGTCTCCGGACTGAGGGCGGTCGCCACTGCATCGTTCATCGAAAGTCTCTCCCAACTGTCATCGGCCCAACATAGATCAGCCGTCGCGACAAAGCGACCAACCCGCGATCGGGATTGGCCATGTCGCATTTCGCGATTGAGGCCGGTATAACATTTCCACGTTGGATGCGAAGCGTCGGGAGACGGCATGGAATGCCTTTTGTTCCTGTTCCGGCACGGCGAAACCGACTGGAACCGGGCGGGGCGACTGCAGGGGCATACCGATACGCCGCTCAACGGCACCGGTCTCGCCCAGGCGGCCGCACTGGTCGAGCGGCTGCGTCCGCACCGTCTCGACGCCGTCGTGTCGAGCGATCTGGCGCGCGCTTGGACCACGGGGCGGATCGTCGCCGAGGGGTTGGACATACCCCTGATCAGCGAGCCGGGCCTGCGCGAGGCCCATATCGGCGAGGCCGAGGGCCTCTTCTGGCCCGAGGTGAAGAGCCGCTTTGGTGAGACGCTGACCGAGCGCTGGTTTACTGACGACGATGCCGCTTTTCCTGGCGGCGAGACAGGCCTGGCGACCCGCACGCGCGGCTTGGCGGCGCTGCGCCGGTTCGCCGCCGCGCAGCCCTACCGGCGGATCGGCGTGTCGACCCACGGGGCCATGGTGCGCCAACTGATGAGGCACGCGCTGCCTCCCGGCAGCCCGCCGGCAAAGACCCGCAACACCATCCTTTACGTGCTGCGATACGAACCAGTCGACCAGCGGCTCGCAATACTCGATCCGCTTCCCTCCTTGTCCGCACCGTAGAATTAGGGGGGGCACCGCCGGGGCGGCGGCACCTCAGCCCAGCGCATCGAGCACAGCTTTCGCTTCCTGGAGATCGGAGGTATCGACCCTCGGTGAACCAGACCGCAGCAGCTTCACCGTCGAAATCTTGGGCAACAACCGAAAGCGAGGGCCTTGCACTGGGGCAGCGGCACTACGCCGGTTTGTGAGGCAAGACAGTGCATCCTTGCCGCGTGTCGTTTCTCAACACCACCAGTGCGGGATGGACCATATTGCGGAGGCGAGGCTGACCATGGGTTGGGCTCGCCTGAATTCCGCCTGCGTAATCAGATGGCCTAGCGGCGACCCGCGCACGCGCGCGGCGATCACGGGCTCGTGCGACAACGTGCAGGCGCCGCTGACCTTGCGGCGACCCGCGCACGCGCGCGGCGATCACGCCGTCCATGACGCGCCGAATAGTAGGCAAGACCTCCAAATTCCGGCCCCGATCCGGTAATCTTCGGTCAAAACGGCACGGTGCCGGCAACCACGCTGCGGTGCAGAATGCGCCGGTCTCTGCCTGTCTCGTAATTGGCGACGGCGCGATGGAGCAGGCATCGGTTGTCCCACATCACGAGATCGCCCTTGCGCCAGCGGTGGGCGTAGACGAACCGGCGCTCGGTGGCCTGTCTGAGCAGCTCGTCGAGGAGGGCAGCGCCCTCCGCCTCCGGCATGCCGAGGATGTGCGAGGCGTGGTTGCCGAGATAGAGCGCCTTGTGGCCGGTGTCCGGATGGGTGCGCACGAGCGGGTGGTCGACCGGCGGCTCGCTGCGCACGGCCGCCATTTCTTTGCCGCCTCCGGCCCCCCAGCGGAAAACCACGCGCAGCCCGGCGATGCGGCGTCTGGTTGCCTCCGGCAGTGCCGCATAGCTCATGCAGGTGTTGGCGAACTCGGTGTCGCCGCCCTTGGCCGGCATCTCAACGCCATAGAGCATAGTCAGCGACGGCGGCACGGCGTGCCAGGATTTGTCGGTATGCCAGCGATAATTGCTGACCGGCGAGGAGGATCGATCGATGGGTTTCCCGTCCTTGTCGAGATTGGAAATCACATGGGCGACCTCACGCCGCTTGCTGCCCGGCTGGCCCGACGGTTCGACCTCGCCGAAACTTCGCGCGAAAGCATATTGCTGTTCCCGAGTCAGCGCCTGACCCGGGAAAATGACGACGTGGTGGTCGCGCAACGCCTGCAGGATTTGCTCCTTCGGTACCGGCGGCAGCGGCTGCGCAAGATCGATCCCGGAGATCGCGACCCCGCCCGCCGCCGACAGACGCGGCCCTACAGCAACGTTCATGGACGTCCTCTCGGCACCGCCTCGGCGGGCGGGCTGTTCAAAAGTCCGTGCAGCGGCCGTTTACTTCCCAATCTCCGTAGCGGGTCGGTTCCGGGCCCTTCGGACCGCCAATTTCTCGCGGCGACCGCGCAGGAGGTTGCACGCTTGGAACCCGCTTGGCAGGCTGCGGCTCTTCGCTGTCGCGCAGTCGGTCGCCCATGGGAAGAATATGGGCCACCAAGGTCGCGCCCTCAACCGCTCGGTGGACGGGGGTTACGCAAACAAGAGCGCGGAACGAAACTTGCAGCCGGGCGTTAGGTCCACAATTTCGGGCCCTTCAGCCTCTCGGGCAGCCGACGGCGGACATGGCAGAACCTTATGGCAGAACTTTGATGTCCCAAGCGCCCACTGCGCGCGAAGTCGCGCTCGATTTGATCGCTGCGGTGCTCCGCCGCAAGCGGCCGCTTGATGACGCGATCGACGATAATCCGGCGATGCACCAACTCTCCGGGCGGGACCGCGCTTTTACGCGCCTGCTGGTCGCAACCGTGTTGCGCCGCCTCGGCCAGATCGATGCGCTTATCGGCGATTGTCTCAACACGCCATTAGCGCCCCGAGCGGCAGCGGTGCATGACATATTGAGGCTCGGGATCGCCCAGCTCCTGTTTTTGCGCACCCCACCGCATGCTGCGGTGGCAACCAGCGTCGACATCGCCCACAGTCGCGGCTTCATGTCGCACAAGGGGCTCGTCAATGCCGTGCTTCGGCGGTTGAGCATCGAGGGCCCCGCCTGCATCGAGGCGCAGGACGCGCCGCGGCTCAACACTCCGGATTGGCTGTGGCGCTCTTGGATGAGGGCCTATGGCGGGACGACGGCTCGAGCGATCGCGGTTGCGCATCTGAAGGAGGCGCCGCTCGACCTGACCTTGCTCAGCGATGCCGATACGTGGTGCGCCAAATTACAGGGCGTCCTACTGCCGACCGGGACTTTGCGCCGGCCGGCCGGCGGATCTCTTGTCAGCCTGCCGGGGTATGCCGAAGGTGCCTGGTGGGTACAAGACGCCGCTGCGGCGCTGCCGGTGCAGCTGTTTGGCGACCTCTCCGGAAGCAAAGTCATCGACCTCTGTGCCGCGCCGGGTGGCAAAACCGCACAACTCGCCGCCGCCGGCGCGGCGGTAACTGCAGTCGATCGCTCGACACGCCGCCTCGAGCGGTTGGTCGCCAACCTCGAGCGACTCGCTCTGCCGATTGAAGCAGTGGCGGCGGATGGCTTGACCTGGCGCCCGCCGCAGCCGGTCGACGCGGTGCTGCTCGATGCTCCGTGCAGCACTACCGGCGCGATCCGTCGCCATCCCGACGTGCCGCACTTGAAACTGCCGGACGATGTGACCCGCCTGACCGTGGTGCAGGATAATTTGCTGCACGCTGCGATCGAGATGCTGAGGCCGGGAGGGATGCTCGTCTATTGCACCTGCTCGCTTGAGCCCGAAGAAGGGGCGGAAAGGATCGCAGCGCTGCTCGATGCCGGCGCGCCGGTCGTCCGTCGTGGAATCGAATCCGGCGAGATCGGCGTCGAGCCCGAGTGGATCACGCCCACGGGTGAACTGCGGACTTTGCCCTGCTACTTCAGCGAATATGACGGCATCGACGGCTTTTTCTGCGCACGGCTCGTCAAGGAGGGTTAGCTTAGCCAGGTCGCCATAGCCCTGCCGCGCCGTGTTCGCTGGTCCGGCCAGCTTGCGGCATAACGCGTTCCTTGTTACGAAACGGTATGGGTTCCCCTGTCCGGCAAGCCCCTTGTGACCGGCAGGTCAGCCGGCCAGCGCGATGGCTGGATCGGGCCGGGCGTGAATAATGGCGGCTCCGACCGACAAGGGAACCAGGCCTGTCCGGCGACGCCACCCCGGTGAGTCCCCAGGGCTGCTGACCCGGCTGCGTCGCGACGCATTGCGGGCGCTAGCATCCGGCCGCCTCTATCGCCACACGCTAATCGGCCGGGTTCCCACCGAGCTTAAGCTGCGGATCGGGCAGCGCTGGCCCGGCGACGCCAAGCGCGGCGAGGCCGTTGCCGCCGGCGAGATCGAGCTCGCCGGAGAGCATGTCCGCCATCCTTCGCCGCGCTGGTTTCCCCCGTCAGCCGGGCCGGAATGGCTCGCCGCTTGGCACGGCTTCGGCTGGATCGCAGACCTCGCGACTGCAGGCGGTGCCGCGCGCGAGGCGACCCCCGTCTTGGTCCAGAGCTGGCTGCTGGAGAACGCCGGCTGGCACAGCATTGCCTGGCGGGCGGACGTTCTGGCGACACGCGTCTTCGCCTGGATCGAGCACTTCGACGAGATCGTCAGGCGCGACCACGACCAGGCGCTGCGCCGCGCCATGCTGGCGAGCATTGCCGCCCAACTGCGCCACCTCGGCCGGACGGCATCGTGGGAGGTCGCGGGCGCCGCGCGGTTGCGCGCTCTAAAAGGCTTGATCGCGGGCAGGGCAGCGATCGGCGAATCCGAGAACCGCCTCGCCCAGGTGCTGAAGACGATCGAGCGCGAGATCGCGGTGCAGATCCACCCGGACGGTGGCCATGTGTCGCGCAACCCATCGTTGCAGCTTCAGATCCTGCAAGATCTGATCGACACGCGAACCGTTCTGCGGGCGGCGCGGCTCAAGACACCCGCGGCAATGCAACTGGCGATCGATCGCATGGCGCCGATGATGCGCTTCTTCCGTCACGGCGACCGCCGATTGGCGCTGTTCAACGATTCACTCGAAGAAGACGGGGTGCTGATAGACCTGGTCCTGACTCGGTCGGAGACCCGGGGGCGCCCCCCTTCGCAGGCTGCGGATATGGGCTTCGATCGGCTGCAAGCCGGCCGAAGCCTGGTAATCGTGGATACCGGAAGGCCAGCGCCGCGCGGTTTTGACGAGACCGCCCACGCTGGCACGCTGTCGTTTGAGATGAGTTCATGAGCGTGAGCGCATCATCGTCAATTGCGGTGCCTATCGCGGCCCCAAATCGAGCTGGTCGCGGGTCGCGCGGGCCACTGCCGCGCATTCGGTGCTGGTGGTGGCCGACACCAATTCGGTCGAGATCCGGGCGGACGGTACTTTCGGCCGCGCCCCGACCACGATAACTCGCGAACGGGCCGAGCATGAAGGCCAGCAATGGGTCTCGGCGAGCCACGACGGATATCGCCAGCGCTTCGGATTGACTTATGCCCGGCAACTCTTCCTCGCTGCCGATGGCGAGGACCTGCGCGGCGAAGAAAGGTTGACCGGTCGGCCCGGCGCAAACTTCACCGTGCGCTTTCATCTGCATCCCTCGGTGCAAGCCTCGCTCGCCCAGGACGGCGGAGCTGCCGTGCTCCGACTCCCGAGTGGAATGTTCTGGCGGCTGCGCGCAGCCGGCGCCGAAATGAGCCTCGGCGAAAGCGTCTATCTAGGTTCGGGCGAGGCGCGGAAAACCCAGCAGGTGGTGTTGAGCGGAACGGTCGGCGCCGAAGGCGCGGCGGTGCGCTGGGCGCTGCGCCACGAACCTAGCGAAGCCGCCGCCGATCGGCCAGCCGGCGCGCAGCCGGCGCGGAATGGCTGATGCGCTGCTGCCGGCAGTGGTGGCGATTGCAACCGGCCTTTTGTGCTGGATTGCCACTGGGGCACTAATTCCGGTCCTGCGACGGCGGGACATGCTCGATCACCCAAACGCGCGTTCATCGCATCGCGTTCCGACACCGCGAGGCGGTGGGATCGCGGTGACCGGCGCTGTGCTGGTAGCGTGGCTTGCGCTCTACCGGACGGGCTCGGTCACGGCGGGACTGATCGGCGTCTCGCTCGGCACCGCCGTTTTGGCGGCAGTTTCCTGGGTCGACGATCTGCGTGGCCTCTCCCCGGGGATCCGGCTTTTGGCGCAGCTCATCGCAGTAACGATCGGCATTTTCGCACTACCGCAAGCGCACCACCAGCTCGAAGCTTGGCTAGGCTCCACCCTGTATTTTGTCGGGCTAGGCGGCTTATGGATCTGGTGGATCAACCTGTTCAACTTCATGGATGGGATCGACGGGCTCGCCGCCAGCGAGGCTGCGGCCGTTGGCGGCGGGCTGCTGATGTTCGCGACGATCGGCGTCGGGGAGGACCGGACGATGGCATTATGCGCTGCCGCCTTCTTCGGTGCCGCGATCGGTTTTCTATGGTGGAACCGGTCGCCGGCACGAATCTTTCTCGGGGATGTCGGCAGCGTTCCGCTTGGCTATTTGTCGGGCTTTCTGCTGCTCGGCTTGGCCGCCCGCGGCCACTGGAAGATCGCAGTTATTCTGCCGCTCTATTTCCTTGCCGACGCGACGATCACCCTTTTCCGGCGGCTGCTTCGCGGTGAGCGAGTTCTGGCAGGCACACCGCCAGCATTTTTATCAGCAGGCGGTACGCAACGGGCTCGACCACGCAGCAGTGGTCAAGCGCGTTATCGCAGCAGACCTGTTGTTGATCGGCTGCGGTTGGGCGGCCGAGAATGGCGGAGGAGCAATGGCGCTCGGCGTGGCGGTCGCAGTCGTCGCTGTCCTGCTCCTCGTGCTCGCCCGCGGCCGCTGATTCAGCTTGGATAACGTCGCCGAAGGGTTGCGCTGGCCGACGTCGCCCGGCACACTGCGCCCCGCCAACCAGCGGCGGATTTCGGCATGCGACACTTGCTCGCTCTCGGACTTCTCTCTGTCCTCGGGGCAAATTTTTGCGGCGCCTGCACCCCCTTTATCCCGGTCAAGGATAACTTCGGCACCAGCGCGCTCAAGCCCACCGGGAACATTCCACCCGAATTCTTCGAGTTCAACCGGTATGACCCAGGCGTCAACGCGCTCCTGGCCGATCAGATCTGCGCCACGGCATACATCCCCTCGGCCGACAAATCGCTGCGGGCGTCACCCGGGGAGCTGATTGCCGCAGAGGGACGATGTCGCCCCTACGAGGTCACGATCCGCAATCTCGAAGAAGTCTTCTTGCCGTAACTGTCGGTCTCATGCCGCGATGGGCACGATCGGGCCGACGCCACCGCGGCGCGCGCTGAGGAGGCGGTCGAAATAGGCGATGGTGCGGGTGAGGCCGTCCTTGAGCGGGGTGGCGGGCTGCCAGGCGAGGCGTTGGCTGGCCTCCGCGATGTCGGGACAGCGCTGGACGGGGTCGTCGACCGGCAGCGGGCGGCGGGTGATCGGCGAGCGCGATCCGGTCAGCGCGATGACCAGCTCGGCGAGCTCGGCGACCGCGGTTTCGGTAGGGTTGCCGAGGTTGATCGGGCCGGTGACGGTGTCGGGTGCGGCCATCAGCCGCAGAAACCCCTCGATCAGGTCGTCGACATAGCAGAAGGCGCGGGTCTGGGCGCCGTCGCCATAGAGGGTGATCGGCGCGTTGTGCAATGCCTGGACGATGAAGTTGGAGACCACCCGGCCGTCATTGGGGTGCATGCGCGGCCCGTAGGTGTTGAAGATGCGGGCGACCTTGATGCGCAGCTGGTGCTGGCGGAAATAGTCGAAGAACAGGGTCTCGGCACAGCGCTTGCCCTCGTCGTAGCAGGCGCGCGGCCCGATCGGGTTGACGTTGCCGCGATAGCTCTCGGGCTGCGGGTGGACCGCGGGATCGCCATAGACCTCGGAGGTCGAGGCCTGAAAGATCTTGGCCTTGAGCCGCTTGGCCAGCCCCAGCATGTTGATCGCACCAATGACGCTGGTCTTGGTGGTCTGCACCGGGTCGAACTGGTAGTGGATCGGCGAGGCCGGGCAGGCGAGGTTGTAGATCTCGTCGACCTCGACAAACAGCGGATGGGTGATGTCGTGGCGCATCGCCTCGAAATGCGGGTCGCCCAGGAGCGGTGCCACGTTGTCCTTGCGGCCGGTGAAGTAGTTGTCGACGCACAAGACGTCGTCGCCCCGGGCCACTAGCCGCTCGCACAGATGCGAGCCGAGAAACCCCGCGCCGCCGGTGACCAGAACCCGCTTGGCAACCACGCTCATGCTCGCCTCCGCCTCACGCCCCCACCCCGCCTCACGCCCCCACCCCTCACGCCAGGGCCCGCAGAGCGGGCCGCGCGCGCTGTGCAGGGCGGCCGATGCTGAGATAAGACAGACCGGCGGCCGCCATCTCCTGCGGCTGGTAGATGTTGCGCAGATCAATCACCAGCGGGCTCGCCAAGAGGCGCCTCGACGCGCCCGAGATCGAGCCCGCGGAATTCGTTCCATTCGGTCAGCAGCACCAGGGCGTCGGCCCCTTCCATCGTCTCGTAGGCGTCATGGCAATAGACCAGATCGGGCAAGAGCTTCTGCGCCTCGGCCATGCCTTCGGGGTCGAAGGCCTGGAGGCGCGCGCCGGCCGCCGCCAGGCGCGGCAGGATTTCGAGGCTCGGCGCGTCGCGCATGTCGTCGGTGTTGGGCTTGAAGGTCAGGCCGAGCACCGCCAAGGTCTTGCCCGCCAGATCGCCGCCGCAGGCGGCGATGATCTTGTCGGCCATCCGCCGCTTGCGCGCTTCGTTGACCGCGACCGCCGCCTCGACGATCGCCAGCGGGGCTGCGGCCTCGCGCGCGGTGCGCACCAGGGCGGTGCAGTCCTTGGGGAAGCACGAGCCGCCAAAGCCCGGCCCGGCATGGAGAAACTTGCCGCCGATGCGGCCGTCCAGCCCGATGCCGCGGGCCACGTCCTGGACATCGCTGCCGACGGCCTCGCACAGATCGGCGATCTCGTTGATGAAGGTGATCTTGGTGGCGAGAAAGGCGTTGGCGGCGTATTTGATCAGCTCGGCGGTCTCGATGCCGGTGAACACGATCGGCGTCTCGAGCAGATAGAGCGGCCGGTAGAGCTGGCGCAGCACCGCCCGCGCCCGCGCGCTGTCGGTGCCGATCACCACCCGGTCGGGGCGCATGAAATCGGCGATCGCCGAGCCCTCGCGCAGAAACTCCGGGTTGGCGGCGACATCGAAACCGTCGGCCGGCCGGGTGCGGCGCAGGATCTGGGCGACCTCGCGGCCGGTGCCGACCGGCACGGTCGACTTGGTGACCACCACGGCATAATCGCCGAGCGCCCGGCCGACCTCCTCGGCCGCGGCATAGACATAGGACAAATCGGCATGCCCGTCGCCGCGCCGCGAGGGTGTGCCGACGGCGATGAACACCGCCTCGGCGCCGGCCACCGCGGCCGCCAGATCGGTGGTGAAAGCAGCCGCCCGGCCGCCGATTGGCCGCCACCAGGGCCGCCAGCCCGGGCTCGAAAATCGGCACCTCGCCCCGCTCGAGCCGGGCGATCTTCGCCGCGTCCTGGTCGACGCAGGCCACCGTCGACCCGAACTCCGAAAAACACGCCCCCGAGACCAGACCCACATACCCGGTCCCGATCATCGCTATCCG
>CAWCOH010000003.1:0-221242 GCA_963797115.1 uncultured Alphaproteobacteria bacterium
AGAGCCGGCAAGCAGCCCTTGCTTTGGCGAGCTAGCGGATCGCTTCTAGCGCTTGCGTCCTGCGCTGGACCGCAGCGCGGATGGCGTCGGCGGATTTGGTCCAAACGAACGGCTTGGGCTTGCCGCTGGCTTTGGCAAACCAACCTTCGACCGCGTGGCGCAGGAACAGGATTGCAGCCGGCCGGCCGTAGCGGAGCCTCCTATCGCTTCGGCCGCGCCGGTTTTCGCGGAGCTGCCCTGGCCGGCGCGCGGCCGGCGGCGTGCGGCGCGTGCGGGGTCTGGCGGACCGTTTCGGCGGGTGCGCTACGGCTCTCGTCGCGAGCCGCCAGTCGATCGCCATGCCGATCGGGAGCGCGGCGATGCCGAGCGCCATCACCGCGCTGGCGAGGCGTTCCAGCCCGTCGAACTCGGCCGCGATAGCGGTGAGCGCCAGCACGAGGCCGGCGCCGAACGTCAACAGAGCGGTCTTGGTATAGCGCATACGTTGCAGCCGCCGGACGAGGCCCCTATCCTGCGGCCTTTCCAAATGCCGTGCTAAACCGATTAGAGCGACGGCGGCAACACTAGACAGAGGAAGAGGATGTTGGAACTCGAGCGGCCGGGTGACCTCGCTCACTATGTCGGCAAGGAGATCGGCGTCAGCGACTGGTTTACCGTCGACCAGGCGATCATCGACAAATTCGCGGATGCGACCGGCGATCATCAATGGATCTATGTGGATGTCGAGCGCGCCAAACGCGAGATGCCGGGCGGCAAGACGATCGCCCACGGCGAGGTAATCCTGTCGCTGGTTCCTGCGCCTGGCGCAAACCATTCTACCGCGTCAAGAATTGCTCGCGCGGGCTCAATTACGGCTCAAACCGGATCCGTTTTACGGGGCAGGTGCCGGCCGGCTCGCGCATTCGGCTGCGGCAGAAGATCAAGTCGGTCGAACCGATAGAGGGCGGGGTGCGCATCACTTCGGAAAATACCGTCGAGGTCGAAGGTGCGGCGCGGCCGGCACTCGTCGCCGAGACCATCGGCATGTTGTTCGATTGACGGCCCGGCCCTCGCTGGGAGCGGCTTTAGATCGGCAGTCAACAACGGTGCGGCCCACCGGCGCGGCGCCCGGGCGCGGACGGCGCCGCGGGAGCGTGTTGCGAGTTCCGATCTTGCCGTCGGGAAAAGATGCGCCGTCGCCGGTCTCCCGGCCGGCGCCTGCAAGCCCTTGCCGAGTTGAAAGCAGTCGACCCAGACCGAGACCGGCGGTCTCGCCGCGCCTACTCAGCCGCCCGCCACCCCTGGGTCTCGACGTAGAGCGAGTAGATCGATTCGCCCGCCGCCATGAAGAGGCGGTTGCGTTTGACCCCGCCGAAACAGAGATTGGCGCAACGCTCGGGCAGCATGATGCGGCCGATCATCTTACCGTCGGGGGCGAGCACGACAACGCCGTCCTCGGCCTCGCCGCCGGACCAACCGCACCACAGATTGCCTTGGACATCGACCCGCATGCCGTCGGAGCCGCCCGGCTCGGCGCTGTTGAACTCGCGCCGGTTTGCGGTCTTGGTGCCGTTGTCGACGACATCGTAGACCTGAATTGTGCGCTGCCCCGGGCCGGGCGTGTCGATGACGTAGAGCAGTTTCTCGTCGAGCGAGAAGGCGAGCCCGTTCGGCCGTCTCATGTCGCCGACCGCGATCGCCAGCTGGCCCGTCGCCGGGTCGAGCCGGTAGACCCGGTAAGGCAATTCCGGGGTCGCCTTGTGGCCGAGGTAATTGCCGCGGATCCCGGCACCATTGTCGCTGAACCAGATCGAGCCGTCGGATTTGACGACGACATCGTTGGGGCCGGTCAACTTTTTGCCGTCGAATGTATCGGCCAGCACCGTGATCGTGCCGTCGCACTCGGTGCGGGTCAGCCGCTGCGTGTCCATCTCGCAGGTCACGAGCCTCCCTTGGCGGTCGCGGGTGTTGCCGTTGGCGTAGTGCGAGGGCTTGCGGAAGACGCTGACCGCGCCGGTCTCCTCCTCCCATTTCATCATGCGGTCGTTCGGGATGTCGCTCCAGACCAGGCAGCGGAGATCCCCGAACCAGACGGGGCCCTCGTTGAAGCGGCATCCATCGGCTATCCGCTCGATCGCGGCGTTACCGAGGACGAGCGGCGGAACCGCGGGTCTAGGGTCTTTATCCGCTGGTCCGGGTAGCGCACGATTGCCGGGTCCCAAGTTGCTGCCATCGTTGCCAATCCCCCGCTGATGATGAACGCCCGACTCCCGATTGCCATTTGGCCCCCGGTCGGCATCAGGAATTCGGTCCACGCTCCATCGACACCGGCTGCCAGCGCTTAAGGCCGCTCCCTGCCAGCACCGAGGGGTTGACGCACGACATCGGCCATTTGCCGCTCAGCGCCAGCGACAGTTCGAGGCCGACCCGGCGGCGGCGCGCCGGATCGAACCGAGCGGTCGCCGAAGCCACATGCGCGGTCAGGATCACGTTGTTCATGCGCAGCAGCGGGTTGTTGCCGCCCGGCGGCTCCTGTTCGAGCACATCGAGCCCGGCGGCGGCGATCATGCCGTCGTCGAGCGCCTTGATCAGTGCCGTCTCGTCGGTCGTCGGGCCGCGGCCGGTGCTGACATAGATCGCGGTCTTCTTCATCTGGCGGAAGTGCTCTTCGCGGATCAGGCGGTTGGCGCTTTCCGTCGCCGGCGTGTGCATCGAGAGGATGTCGGCGCGCGCCAGCAAGTCACCCAAGCTGACCGGCTCGACCCCGCGCTCGACCATGACGATCTCTTCGATGTACGGGTCATAGGCGATGATGTGGAGGCCGAAGGGCTTGGCCCGCTCGGCGACGGCCCGGGCAACGTGGCCGAAGGCAATAAGGCCCAAGGTCATGCCCCGCAGGCGCGGGATCTTGAGCAAAGCAGGCCGCCCCTCGGCCCAGCGCCCGTCGCGGACCATCCTGTCCTGCTCGATCAGCCGGCGGTGCGTGGCGAGGATCAAGGTCATCGCATGGTCGGCGACTTCCTCGATGAAGGTGTCGGGACAATTGGTGACCGGGATGCCCTTGGCCGTTGCCGCCTCGACATCGACGGTGTCGACGCCCACACTGCCGAGCGAGATGATTTTGCAGCGCTGCAGCCCGTCGATCATCTTTTTGGTAATGCGCCGCCCCTTGGCGTAGAGCGCGTCAGCCTCGCGCGCGGCGGCGACGAACTCGTCCTCCGACCCCGGCGGGACCTCGAAGATCTCAGCGTCGATCGGCGTCAGCGCCTCCATTTCGTAGCCGTAGCCGCCGCCGGCGACAGTAAAGCTGGCCCCTGCCGGCGTCGCGATCCTGAACTTGGCCAAGATTCCCTCCCTTGCGCGAGATCGATCTGCGGATCACACCGTTGCCCGAGCGGGTTGTCAATCGCCGCTCGTCGGCATTGCAGGCCGTTCCAGACGTTGAAACAGCGAAACCACCATTGTGATCACGAGCAGCAGAGAGAGACCGACACTGATGCCTGCAAGGCGATCGATCCCCGGCGTGATCGAGAGCGGCGGGCCGCGCCCTTGAACGATACTCATCAGAAACGCGAGTCCGGCCTGGGTTCCGGCGTAACCGATTCCGGTACTGCCGGATTGGATCTGCCAGCACAGCCAGACGCCGCCGATCAGCACCAACAGCCAGATCGCGAAATCGTCGCCGACCCCCCAGCCAAGACAGATCAGACCCACGAGCGCCCCGCACAGACAGCCAAGCAGGCGGTAGAGCGCGCGATTGATGATTGTGCGGGCGTCGGGCTCGGTCACCGCCGTGGTCGGAACCGCCAGCACCGCGACGGCGGTGATGCCGATCGACGTCGGGCTCAGCGGCGACAGTGAAGCGGCGAGAGCGGGCAACAGCATGACGGTCAACCCGCCGCGGCTGGCATGCAGGATTATCGGCCAGTTGTCGCGCAGCCATCGCTCTAATTCGGCGGCATGGCGGCGCGACCAGAACATCAGCGGCAGCGGTCGGTGGGCCGTCGGGGCAGGGCTGGCGGCAGCCTTCATCGGATCGGGCAGCAGCGCGGTCACCAGCAACGACGCCACGGTCCCGATCGCGACATCGATAACGCGGTCGCACGCCATCATGAATGCCGTCGGCGGCTGATCGAGCCCAATCAGGGTCACCAGGGTTCCTGTGATCCCGCCCATCAGCCAAGCGTAGCCAAATCGGGACATGGAAAAACCGAACAATCCCGCCCAAGCCATCGCAAACAGACACAGGCAGAATGGCACGGGCTCGTAGGCGAACAATCCGAGCACGACGACGCCGAGAGCGGCGCCGATCGCGCTGCCAATGATCCGCATGACGGCGCGCAGCAACGCCTCAGCGAGCGAGGACCGCGCGACCATGAAGGCGGAGATCGCCGCCCACCACGGCTGATCGGAGTGCCACCAGAACGCGATAATGACGGCCAAGGCGACCGATCCCGCCGCCGCCAGCGACTCCAGGCCGCGCCTGCCCGAAACATCGATTGATCGAAACTCAGCAGCCAGCGCCGCGAACACCTCGCGGAACATCAGTGCATCTCAATAGACGATCAGGGTGCGTGCATCGGCGCCCATGTGCAGCACGATGTCCGGATCAAGGTCCTGCAATAACAACGTTACCGGAAACCGGCGCTCGAGGCGGATCCAGTCGGTGGTCGGCGCCACATAGGGGAGCAATTTGCGTTCTCCCTGCTCGCGGCTGATGCCACGGGCGATGCCCTGGATCGTCGCGCGGCGAATATGCCACGGGTACATGTCGAGCCAGACCCAGGCGATGGTCCCAGGTTTCATGTGGCGGATCACGCTTTCCTTGTAATTGGCGTAGATCCGCCAGGCATGCGCATCGACAAGCCCGACCAGCGCCTTGTTCTCTACCGCCTGATCGCCTACCCGCAACATGAGTTGCGTGATCGTACCGTCGCTCGGCGAAAGCAGCTTTGTCTGCTCGAGCTGCCATTGGAGATAAGCGATTTCGGCCTCGATCGCCTTGACGTTCGCCTGATGCAGAGCCAGCATTCTCTGTGCCTCGGCGGCGGTGGCCTCGGCGTCGGCAAGTTCGGCCTTCGCTTCCTGCTCCTTGGCCGTGGCCGTATCGAACGCTTGGCGGGATAGAAAGCCTTCGGCCGTGATCGGCGCCGCGCGGCGCAGATTGTCGCTTGCCAGACGCTCTTTCGCCGCGGCCTCGTCGCGCTTTGCCTGCGCCGCCGCGATGATGTCGAGATCGACCGCGAGTTGGGCCTCTGCCTCGGCCTTTTTCGCCTGCTTTTCGCTGAGCGCCAGCCGGAATGGCGTCGGATCGATCGTCGCCAGCAAATCTCCCTTCTTGACGGTCTGATTGTCGACAATGTTCAGACTGACGATCCGACCGCCGACGTAGGGAGCGATGCTGACCAGATCGGAAGTGACATAGGCGTCGTCGGTATAGGCAAAGAAATAGCCGGAAGCCCAGTACAGTCCGAGTGCCAGCGCGATCGAGGAAAGCACCAGCAGCACGCGCCGGCGATATCCCGCCGCATTCTCAGTTTGCAGATCCGCGTCGGACTTCGCGCCGTCTTGCTCCGGCAATGGGCTCGGAAGCGGCGGCGCGTCGGGCTTCTCATCGGGCTCGGGGCGTTTTGCCCTTGCAACCTCATGCAGCGGCGCTCGAGTACCGAGATCCGACATGAATTCAGCTCCGGGTCAGCATAAGCGTCACGATGGGGGAGTCAGAACACCGGCCGGGGCCGCTGGTTCGTCGGGTAGCGCGGCAAATGGTCGGCGATTTCGAACCAGCCGATCTGGCTTTCTGTCCAGACGTGCAGCAGCGGCTCGACCGGGTCGGGGTTGTCGAGGGTGGCGATGCTCACGTCGACATGCTGCGGGTTGCTGGCCGCGCGCCAGGTCAAGGGTGTGCCGCAGGCGCGGCAGAAATGGCGAAAGGCCTTGGCCGACGAGCGGTAGACGGCGAGCTCTCCGGTGGTCACAGCGAACGCGTCGAGCGGCACGGTGAGCCAGGCGATGACCGGTGCGCCGTGCGCCCGCTGGCACATCCGGCAATGGCAGTAGAGCGCCTCGACGGGTGCTGCGTTGATGCGATAGCGTACCTGCCCGCAGAGGCAGCCGCCGGTAAGAGTCCCGTCCATTCGTTCACCTCCGTCGGTCGCTGGCGGAAACAGGAGCCTGTTCGATGAGCCTCGATATTGTCGTTATTCAGCCCCTTGTCGCGCTGATCGCCGGCATCCTGATCCTGCTGATCCCGCGCCTCTTAAATTTCGTCGTCGCGATCTACCTGATCCTAATCGGCATCGTCGGGTTGTGGCCGCACTTGATATACCACGTTCCCAGCTGAAGGAGGACCGGAGGGGCTAGTGACCAAGAGCCTCTTTGGCGGGGATGACAGGGTGAGATAAACCGGAGGGCAAATTGGCGGACCTGGTTCTCAGGGGCGGACGCGTCATCGATCCCGTAGGCGGACGCGACGAGACGACCGACATCGCCTTTGGCGAGGGGAAAGTGGTCGCGGTCGGGCCTGATCTCTGCGGCGGCGAAATTGCCGATGTCCGCGGGCTCCTCGTGGTACCTGGGCTGATCGATCTCCACACCCACGTCTATTGGGGCGGGACCTCGCTCGGTGTCGATGCGGCCGAAGTGGCGCAGCGCAGCGGGACGACGACCTTCGTCGATGCCGGCAGCGCCGGACCCGGCAATTTTCACGGCTTTCGCCGTCATGTCATCGAGCGGTCGCCGCTGCGCATCATCCCTTATCTCAACATCTCCTTTCCCGGGATCTTCGCCTTCAGCGCCGGCGTGATGGTCGGCGAATGCGCCGATCTGCGGCTCCTCGATCCGCGCGAATGCGTGCGCGTCATCGGGGCCAACCGCGATCTGATTGCCGGCGTCAAGGTGCGCGTCGGACGCAATGCCGGCGGCGCCTCGGGCGTGGCACCGCTCGACATTGCGCTCGAAGTGGCCGAAGAAACCGGGCTTCCAGTCATGGCGCATCTCGACAACCCGCCGCCCAGCCGGCTCGAAGTGCTCTTGCGCCTGCGCCCCGGCGACATCCTGACGCACTGCTTCCGCCCGTTTCCGAACGCGCCGATGCACGGAGACGGACGGATCCGCGAGGAGGTGTTAGAGGCGCGCCGGCGCGGGGTGATCTTCGACATCGGCCACGGCGGCGGCTCGTTCGGCTTTCGCACCGCCGAGGCGATGCTCGCTGCCGGGTTTCTGCCGGACGCCATCAGCAGCGACGTTCACGCCTTGAGCATCAACGGGCCGGCCTTCGACCAGCTGGTGACGATGTCGAAATTCCTGTGCCTGGGGATGCCGTTGGTCGACGTGATCCGGGCCAGCACCGCCGCTCCTGCGGCCGCGCTCGGCCGTGCCGATATCGGCCGACTGGAGATCGGCGCGGTCGGCGATGCGACCGTGCTCGAACTCGTCCAAGGCGATTTCGAATACCGCGATGTGCTGGGAGAGGTTCGCGGCGGACGCCAGCGGCTCGAAGTGAAGGGGCTCGTCGTGGCGGGAAAATGGCGGCACTCGCCGCGGACATGAGTGCCTTGCGGCTCGCTTTAGTACCCTTCGCGCTCGAGACGCTTCCGCAACATCTTGCGGTGGCGACGGATGGCTTCGGCCTTCTCCCGCACCCGACGTTCCGACGGCTTTTCGTAGGCTCGCCGCCGCTTCATCTCACGGAAGACGCCTTCGCGCTGCATCTTTTTCTTTAGCACTCGCAATGCGCCATTAACGTCGTTGTCGCGCACGAAAACTTCCATCAGCACTTTTCCTTTCACCGAGTCGCGTTTTATAGGGGCAGGCGAGAGAGCCAAGCCAGCGAGCGTTTGCCCCGGCTTGAGCCGGCGGTGCTCCAAGTTGACTTCCGAGGTTCTATTTTCCGCAAAAGCTTATAGTCTACCAGCCCCGGGCACCAGCCAAGGACAATGGAGCGTCTCATCCGATGTGACCAACTCTTGGTCGGCAGCCGGCGCCGCGGCACCGCCGCTTTCGCGTAGATCGGCGTAAGTTTTTTGACGCTTCTTGAGCTCCTGGGCCTCCGACCATTTCCTAAATCCGCTTGTGCTGCTACTTATCGAGATCGCCATGGCCGCCGATCTTTCATGAAATTCGGATATCTATAAGTGGTGACGACGCGAAAGATTGCGAGCTTGGAATTTGCTGCCGCTAAAAACTCGGCGCAAGTTCGACCGTGGATAACAGACCCTGGCGGCAGTCAATTATCTATTTGACAGTTCTAGGAATTTAATTGAGGTTTCATCGGCCCCAATATGTCTGAGTATCTCGGTGGCAAGGGCATGTGATGATGACAGACCATCCGGTTGATCTCGACGAGCATCGCGGCATGGCCGCACAGAGATCGACGGAAATCCGCCGGCGCCTCCACGAGGTCCAAGCCGATCAGGCGGTGCTTCGCCGCGAGCGCGAAGAATTCGAGCGCCATGCCATTGCGGCTTCATCGACCACTTGGCCGGAGGCTGCAGCAAAGGCGCGATATCTGATCGAGCTTTTCGCTGGAACACCCGAGGCGCAGGATCCCCGCCGCCGAGAGCTAATAGCGCGAGTGCTCGACGATCTCGCCAGATTATCCAAATAGTCGGCGTTACAGGCCCGGGGTGTCGAAGACTCGCAACGGGCATCGTCCGATACCATATTGCTAGTCATCGGCGGCGGCGACCGATCCGGGCGCCGACGGCTGAGATGGCTTCCCTATTGAGGGCGGCGAGCACTCCCGGCTGAATTGCCAAAGCCGGGATGGCGTGCAGCGGCAGAAAGCCGCCGACGCAATTTCCAAATGCATGAGGTTTTGCTCGTGCAACGTGGAAGTTCCGTGCTCCGCTTCGCCTCTTTGACCGCGTTTTCCTAAACACGGCGGGAAGGAACAGCTGGGATGGCCGCCCACGGAAGCCATCACAGCCTCGCCAACGAGCGTTTCTCGGGCGCCGGGGGCAGGGTCGCATCAAGCGGGTAATGATGCGCTGATCACATTTGGCGTCCGTCCTTATGAAAGGCAATCTGATGGCAGAACCCGGAGTGAGGCGCTCAGTCGAAGAACTGGCGCAGCTACTCTACGAAGCGAGTGATCCCAACGGCATTCCGTGGGTTAAACGAGGGTTGGCAGTTCGCGACCCGTGGCTCCGGGTCGCGCGACAGCAGATAGCGCAATCACAAAATATGTCGTCGGACTGCATTGGGATGATCGGGCCATGATTGTCCGACTGACGATCGATCAGGACGGCACCGGCTTTCGCGCCATGATCTCCAAACGCGATGATGGAGGTAAGGGTACCATTGGCAGCCCGGAGATTTTCCTGGTGCCCACCAAGGAAGAGGCGAAAAAACGAGCGAAAGATTTGGCGCGCTCCTTGGGATTGAAGACCTACCGTGTCGTCGACAAGACCCTCAAGATCTAACAGCGGGCTGCGCGTCGCCGAGGATATCTAAATTTGCCACGGTGCTGAAATGGCCGCCTCGAGTTTATCCCTAAAAAACGCGTGGGGAGGTTATTCGGCCGCAATTCGCTTCGGCTCGCTGGCACGCCCGCCGGCGTGACGATCGATTTCGGCCTGAATCGCAGCACCGGCCTGTCCGATAAAGGTCTCGTGGTGGCTGGTCGCATAGGCGTAGCTGCCGCGCAGCAGGTCCCGGCTCTTCTGGAAATGCGGGTGGACAAAGCGCGCCATCAGCTCGTAATGCTTTTTGGTTGCGTCCCAGTCGGCCCAGTTGTGGGCCAGCTCGCAAATCACCCCGAAGCCGCCTGACCCGGACATCAACCGGTCGATATAGGCGATCGCGTCGTCGGGGGTACCGATGCACCCGGTCCCGGTCTCGACCAGCCACTCACAGGGGTCGGGCACCTCGGGCGGGATGATCGGGAAGGTCGCAATGTCGCGGAAGTAGTCGGCGAAGGGCTGCACCCCGAACCGGACGTTCTGGCGGGCCTGCTCGCGCGTCTCGGCGATGTGGAACATGCCGACGACGCGCCAGTTCTTGCGGTCGGGGATATGGCCATTGGCCCGCGCGGTCTCTTCGTAGAGCCCCCAGTTGCGGGTGTGCGCCTCCATCGCCATTGGGCTGGTGCCGCCGATCGACAGCATGCCGATCCCGTATTTCCCGGCGGCGAGCCCGCCCGCCGGCGAGCGCGCTGCGGCGACCGCCAATTCCATCGTCGGGCGGGTATAGGGGCGCAGCTGCAATTGCGCGTCGGTCAGGTTGAACCAGTCGGTCTTGCGGTTGACGATCTCACCGTGCAGCAGCGGAATGATGACTTCGAGCGCCTCGTTCATCATCTTGCGCTGGGCGCCGGGGTCGATGCCGATCTTCAGCGCGTCGTGAACCAGCGCACCGGGGCCGACCCCGAACATCGCCCGGCCTCGGGTCATGTGGTCGAGCTGGACCATGCGATCGGCCAGCATGAACGGATTGTGATAGGGCAGCGAGACCACGCCGGTGCCGAGGCGGATGTGGCGGGTGCGCTGGGCCGCCGCAGCGATGAACATCTCCGGGCAGGCGATCAGCTCGAACCCGCCCGAGTGATGCTCGCCGATCCAGGCTTCGTGGTAGTTGAGCCGGTCGAGATGCTCGAGGAGTTCGAGGTCGCGCTCGATCGACAAGGTCGGGTTTTCGTCGTGATTGTGGAACGGCGCGAGAAAGATGCCGCTGCGCAGATAGAGCTCGTCCATGCCGTGTCCTCCGGCGGTATACCCCCGCCCTAACCCTCCCCCGCAAGCGGGGGCGGGAGGGGAGGGGGGATCGTCGGCCATCGGCACCGCACTCGCAAGCGAATTTCCCCTATGCGCCTCCTGCTGCTATCATGGCTGGCATCACCGCCAGGAGGAGGCAGCAACATGTCAGAGCTCGGCGCCGAAACGAGGCGGGGCATTCCGTGGCCTTCGAACGGCCTCAGCGAGGTTCCGTTCCGGCTCTATACCGATCCTGAGCAATACCGGCTCGAGCAGGAGCGGATCTTCAAGGGCCCGACCTGGAGTTACCTATGCCTCGCGGCCGAGATCGCCAACCCGGGCGACTATGTCGCCACGACGATCGGCGAGACGGCGGTGATCGTCACCCGCGACGCGGCGGGCGGCATTAACGCTTTCGTCAATCGCTGCGTGCATCGCGGCAACCTGCTGTGCTTCGAGCGGCAGGGCAATGTCAAAGAGATCAAATGCATCTATCATGGCTGGACCTACGACCTGACCGGCAAGCTTACCGGCGTGGCGTTCGAGCGTGGGGTCAAGCGCCAAGGCGGGATGCCTGCGGAATTCCGCAAGGACGAGCACGATCTCGCCCGGCTAAAGGTGGCCGAGCTCGCGGGTCTCCTCTTCGGGTCGTTCCGTGACGATGCGCCCGAGCTTGGAAGCTATCTCGGGCCGCAAGTCGTCGGCGGAATTCACCGCGTGCTGAACCGCCCCGTCCGCATTCTCGGCCATAGCACCCAGGTGTTGCCGAACAACTGGAAGCTCTATTCCGAAAACACCAAAGACACCTACCATGCCAGCATCCTGCATTCGTTCTTGACGACCTTTCGCATCAACCGGCTGAGCATGCCCGGCGGGATCTACATCGACGACAGCGGCGGCAATCATTTCAGCCAGGCCAAGCTCGACTATGCAGCCGAAGACGCCGACTATAGCCGCGAAGGGCTGCGCTCGGACACCGACCTACGCCTCGAGGATCCCTCGGTCATAGAATCCGTCGACGAATACGGCGACAGCGTCTCGGTGCAGATCCTGACGGTATTTCCGAGCATGATATTGCAGCAGATCCGCAACACGATCGCGGTCCGGGTGGTCCGGCCGCGCGGCATCGAGAATACCGAGCTCGACTGGATCCATCTCGGCTTCGAGGACGACGACGAGGCGATGACCGAGCGGCGGCTGCGGCAGGGCAATCTGGTTGGTGCGGCCGGCTATATCTCGATGGAAGACGGCTGCGTCGGCGGCTTTGTCCAACGTGCCTTACGCTTCAACGACGATGACGGCGGGGTCGTGATGATGGGCGGCTACGACGCCGCCTCGCAGCCCTTCCGCTCCAGTGAGGCGGCGATCCGCGGCTTTTGGAAGAAATACCGCGCGCTGATCGGCGACTGACGAATTCGTGGCATGAACGATCTGGCCGTACGGCTCGGCGTCAATGAGCTGATTGCCGCCTACGTCGACTGCATCGACGAAGACCGCCTTGAAGAGTGGCCCGATTTCTTCGTCGAGCAATGCCGTTATGTCATCACCAGCCGCGCCAGCCACGCAGCCGGGCTACCGCACGGCGTCGTTTATGCCGCCTCGCGTGGGATGCTGGTCGATCGGGTGACCGCACTCCGGCGCGCCAACATCTTCGAGCCGCACCGCTACCGTCATATCGTCGGCCCGATCCGGCTCGAGCAATTCGACGCGACGGTGGCCCGGGTGCATTCGAATTTCATCGCGGTGCGGATCATGCACGACGGCGAGATGAGCCTTTTCGCCGCCGGCCGCTATCTCGACCGCATCGCCCTGACGAGCCAACCCTATCGCTTTATCGAGCGTCTGGTCGTCCTCGACAGCCAGAAGATCGACACCTTGCTGGTGATCCCACTGTAGAGCAGCGCTGTCTGCAAAAATCTCAAGGCGACGAAAGAAGGGGAATCGCCACCCGAATTTTCGTCTTGGCCGGGCTTGATCCGGTCACCCACGCCTTGGGCAGTCCAGACAAAGGCGTGGATACGCGGATCAAGTCCGCGCAAGACGAATGAAATTTATTCCCGTGAGCCCCTCGTCTCAGCCGCTCGCCCGGGCTCGCTGGCGCCGATGCTTTGCCTTCAGCTTGGCTTTGCGTTTGTTTGCTCGGATTGTCTGACTCTTTCTGACCGTCTTCATCACCTGGAACTCTCATCTGCGGCGCTGCCGAAGCCGCATAGCAGCCAGAGTCAGCCCCGCCAACCCCGCTAATCGTCGCGGGGCCGGCGGGTCGGGACTGAGGGCGGTCAGATTTTCTCGTGCATTCTCTCGAAATCGGCTACCTGCCGTTCTGCTTCTTGGCGCGCAATTCCATAACGTTCCTGAATTCTGCCGACGAGCTGATCGCGCTTGCCTTCTGCGACCTTCCAATCATCGTCAGTCAATTTGCCCCACTTCTCCTTGGCTTTGCCGACAAACTGTTTCCAGTTTCCCTTCACCTGGTCGCTATTCATCTTGGCACCTCCATTTGCGATGTTAATCACATTGGAAGAACAGCGAGAAAAGCTTGCGGGTTCCCTATTAGGATGAGCGGCCTATCAGTTCACCGCAGCGAGCTTTGGTCGGGACTCAAGACCGCTTGGACTCATCGGCGCCGGCAAAGTAGAGCTTGGGGTCGGCGGCGCGGATATGGGCTTCGGGAAGGCCCAATTCGCGGCGCACGATGTTGGTGCCTTCGACGAGCGCCACGCATTTGTAATAGGCGATGCGGCGGGAGAGGCCCTCGCGGCCGAAGCCGCAATCGGTGGTGATCACCAGGCGCTCGGGCGGGATGTATTCGAGCGCCTTTCTGATCAGCCCGGCGACGTGCTCGGCCGGCTCGACGGTGGTGATGCAGTGGTTGACCACGCCGATGCCGATCTTCTTGTCGGTCTGGTGTTTGGCGAAGAGCGGCAGGTCCTTGCCGTCATTGCTGGCGCATTCAAAGGTGATCACGTCGCAATCGAGCTGCAGCAGGTGCGGCAAGGCGCGCTCGTAGCTCGGCACCTCCCAATAGACCCGTTGCTGATTGGGATTGCCCCAGCAGGTGTGCACCCAGATCTCGGCGTCGACCCCCTCGAGTTGGCGGTTGAAGGCCGTCGTCTGGAATTCGAGGTCGGCCTCGCTGCAGTCGGGGCGGGTCGTGAGGCCGTGATGGCGCGGCTCCTCGACCTGGATCAGGGGACACCCGGCGGCGGCGAGGTCGCGCAACTCGGCGTTCATGATGTCGCAGAGGTCGAGCACCATCGCCCGGTCGTCGGGGTAGTATTGGTTCCACAGCATGCCGGCCAAGGCCGGCGCGCAGATCGCGCCGAACTTGACCGGGCGGTCGCTGAAGCGCTGGGCGATCTGCCAGAGTGCGGCGTATTCGAGCGGGCCGCGGCTGAGCTTTTCTTTGACGATCGCAGGCTGGTAGGCCTCCTGCACCTCCCACAGGATCTTGCCGGGGCGGATGTCGTGCCGCGCCATCCAGCCCTGCGAGGTGCTGCGGTGGCCGTGGACGCCGCCCAGCCGCTCGATCGGGTAGAAGAACCAAGACTTGCCGCCGACGACGAGATCGAAGCGACTGTCACCATCGGTGACGATGTCGAGCCCGGCGGCCTCCTGCGCATTGATGATCGCCGCAACAGCGTCGAGGTACTGCTCGCGGAACAGCGAGTCGCCGAGTGCGGCCTTGAACGAGCGGCCGTCGAGGCTGCGGTCGAACCACAACGGGCGCGGGTAGGACCCGGTGATCGCCGTCGGCAACACCATGTCGCGGGTGGTCTTCAGCATCGCTCGGCCCTCCTCTTATCTGACGGCATCCGAATTGCCATATAGCCAGAATAATGACAGATGAATGGTGATGTGTCATGCACGCTAGGGCTCGGATCAATCAGCAGGGCCGCATCGTGATTCCGGCGGAATGCCGCGCGGCAGCCGGTCTGAAGCCGGGTGATGAACTGCTGATCGAGGCGATCGGCGAGGGTGAATTGCGCCTGCGCACCCCGGAACAAGCGATTAAGGAAGCGCAGGCCATTGTAGCGCAGTACATGCCCAAGGGCCGCGATCTGGTGCAGGAGTTGATCGATGAACGCCGAGCAGAGGCGGCGCGTGAATAATGTCGGTATTGTAGTCGACGCATCCGCGGTTATTGCCCTGTTGGTTGGCGAACCCTTCACCCGCTTCGAGCCCTCGCGCCTCGCGAACGCTTCGATCAGCGCAGTGAACCTTTCGGAGGTCCTGACCCGGCTCCAGGAAATCGGGATGCCGGAGAGCGGAGCCGTAAACGCCGTCGCGAGGCTGACCCTGCGCGTGATCGCCTTCGATGAGCCGCAGGCACGGGCCACAACGCGACTGCGCCCTGCCACCCGCCATGCGGGTCTATCGCTCGGCGACCGGGCCTGCTTCGCCCTCGGCCTGGAGTTGGGCCGGTCGGTCGTCACGGCCGACCGCGCTTGGGCGAATCTCGATATCGGCGTCGATATCGTCCTTATCCGCTAACCTGCGAATAGGAGCCTAAAAATTCACCACAGAGGCACAGAGGACACAGAGATGAAAAGTTTCTCTTCTAAATCCTCTGTCATCTCTGTGCCTCTGTGGTGAAAATTTAATCGCCGTCGAAGATCGCCTCGGGCAGCAATGCGGAGACGACGTAGTTCGGCACATCGACGACGTTGGAGATGCGCAGATCGACGGCGACCGAGCAGATCACATAGGCCTGCTCGCGGCTGAAGCCGCGCTCCTGCAGCAACTCCATCATGTTGAGAACGGCGTTGCGGCAGGCCAGCGTCAGGTTCTCGGCCTCGATCTCGCCTGCCTGGTTGATCGGCATGCCCATGACGCCGAGGAAGCGCTCGGGTACGGCGTAGCGCGGGTCGATGAAGTAGCTGGTCCGCGAAAATACCGGCGAAGTGAACTTGCGGGTATTGGCTAGTCCCTTGTGCACCTTGAAGCGCACCACCGCCGTGGCACCCATCTCGACGGCCGTCACGCAGACTTCGCCGTCGCCCTGCGCAAAATGGCCGTCGCCGGTCGAGAACAGACCGCCCTCTTTGAAGACCGGCAGAAACAGTTTCGCGCCCTTGGTCAGCTGCTTGACGTCGAAATTGCCGCCGTTCTCCCGCGGCGGCAGAGTGCGCAGGCCGGTGAGGCCGCATGGTCCCACCGGTACCGCGCCGGCAGGATCGGGCGGAAAGGCCAGGCCGCCCGCATCGATGACGCGTTGCTCGCGGGCCGCCCATTCCCGGAGCTTCGCTGCGGACGGCGCCACCCCGGAGACCCCCATGAACGGCGCGCCGGGAATGCGTACGCCGGGGATCTCGGCCGAGGAGGCCCAGCCGTCGCGGATCTGCCAATGCACCAGAAAAGGCTCGGTCATCACGTCGCGCAGAAAGCCGAGCCCCGGCAGGATCGCGCTGAACGCGACCGGCTCGGCGATGATGTCGGTGAATTCGATCTCGATGATGTCGCCCGGTGCGGCCCCTTTGACAAAAACCGGTCCGGTCAGCGGGTGCACCGCACCGGCATCGAGCGCCGCAAAATCGGCGACCGTGGTTCCTGGCTTGAGCTGTCCGTCGAGCGCGTCGCGCGTCTCCAGCGCCACCTCCTCGCCTTCGCCGACCTCGACGACCGGCGGGATGTCCGGGTGAAAGCGATTGTGGCCGCAGCCCGGCTCCGCGGCGAGCCGCTTTGCTCGATCGATGCGGATGGATTGCATGACGCGCCTCCGTGGTCAGTCGAAGGTCAGGACGGTGCGGGCGACCTCGCCGGCCTTCATGGCCCGGAAGGCTTCGTTGATGTCGCCGAGCCGGCCGCGCTTGGTGACCATGCCGTCGAGGTCGAGCCGGCCCTGGCGGTAGAATTCGAGATAGGTCGGAATGTCGTAGCGGAAGCGGTTGGAGCCCATCCGCGAGGTCTGCACCTTGCACTCGGGGCGGATCGCCATCCACGGGAACTCGATCATCGCATCCGGGGGCAAGACGCCGACGATCGTCGCCGTGCCGCGGATCGCCAGGCTCTCGATCGCCTGGCGCACGAGCTTGGCATTGCCAACCGCCTCGAAGGCGTGGTCGACCCCCGCACCGCCGGTCAGCGCGCGCACCGTCTTTACCGGGTCGTCCTCGGCGCTGTTGACGAAATGCGTGGCTCCGGCGCGTTCGGCCATCTCGCGCTTCGACGCAAAATAATCGATGCCGATAATCTGCCGGGCGCCGCCGATCCGCGCACCCTGAATGATCGACAGCCCGACCCCGCCGCAGCCGAAAACCGCGACCGTCTGCCCGGCTTCGAGCCCCGAGCTGCGCAACGCCGCCCCGACCCCAGTCAACACTCCACAGCCGACCAGTGCCGCCTTGTCGAGCGGCAATTCGGGGTCGATTTTCACCAGCGAATTCTCATGCAGCAGCATCTTCTCGGCGTAGCTCGAAATGCCGATGAACTGGCGCAGCGGCCGGCCATTCTGCGACAGCCGCGGCTCCGCGGAGTTCGGGTCGGGTGACGAGACCGCCGGTGCACAAATTCGGGTGGCCCGAAAGGCACTGCGGGCAATTGCCGCAAAAGCCCGAGAGACAGGCGACGACGTGATCGCCCGGCTTGACCGCCGTCACCTCGCCGCCGACCGCCTCGACGACGCCGGCACCTTCGTGGCCGAGGACGATCGGCCGATCGAGCGGGAACCGCCCCTGCCCGTCGACGACGTGGAGGTCGCTGTGACACACTCCGGTGGCCACGGTGCGGACCAGCACCTCGCGACCCCACGGCTTGTCGATGTCGACCGCCTCGATCGTTAGCGGCTCGTGCACCTTGCGAAAAACCGCGGCGTTGATCTCCATTTTCTCAGCCCCTCCGGAGAGTTCTGGAACCTCGGCGCAGTCTAGCTCGCGAGCGAGCGCCGAGGAAAGGCGACGAGCCCGCGCTCCTCAGCTCCAGGCAAAGCTCATGTCGGGGGCGAACCGGCCGGACTCGATGACGATATCGTGGATTGTCCCGCCATAGCGGAAGACGCCGTGCCGCTCCCACAAATCCCAATCGACCGGGGCGCGACGGTCGAGGCCGATATCGAGCCCCTCGTGAAACCCGCCCATCAGAGTTGGGCTGAGGTCGCCCCAGTCGCTACCGTCCCCTCCGTCGAGCAGCAGCCGGCCGCGACCGCGGCGCCCGCCGAGCGTCTCGTATTCGAGTGCCGCGCGGCATTCGCCCTCCGGCACCCCGGGACCCACCATCGTGTAAAATCGGCCGAAGCCGTTATAGGTGAGCCGCAGGGTGCCTTCCTCGATGTAGAGCACCAAACCACCGGTGATGTCGCCGATCGCGAACAATACGCCCTGATCGCCGGCACCATGCCGGAAGCGCGCGACGATCTTGAAATTGCGATTGCCGATCAGCGGCGCGATCACGTTGCGATGCACGGTCTGCGCGTGCGGCAGAAACCGTCGGCGGCTCTCGGCCGGGGGCCGCTGATGCGGCGGCAATTCCAAGAACTTTTCCGCCGGTGTACGGTTGTCGAGCGGATAGACCATGTTGGCCCAGGCGGCCTCGTCGAAGGCCTCGACCAGCTCCGCGAGCTTTTGCGGGTGCTGGCGGCACAAATCCATGCTCTCGGAAAAATCCTCGGCATGGGCGTGCAGTGTCCAATTGTCGAAGTCGATGGCCTCGCCGCGCTTTTGCAAGGAGACCGCGACCCAGCCGTCGCGGTAATAGGCCCGATTGGCCCAGCATTCGTAATACTGCTCGTTGCGCGGCGCCGGTACATCGGCATCCCGCAGCACCGGCGCCAGGCTCCTGCCTTGCATCGGCTGGGCCAGCTGGCCGTGCAAGGTTGCCAGAGGCGGTACGCCGGCGAGGTCGAGCAAGGTTGGCATCACGTCGATCACATGGCTGAACTGGCTGCGGATCGCCCCGCAATCCGCGAGCTTATCGGGCCACGAGACGATGAAGCTGACGCGCCGCCCGCCGCCGCCGGTGTAGGTTTTGTAGGACGGGAAAGGGGTATTGGAGACCTGCGCCCAACCCATCGGGTAGACGGCCGAGCCGCGACCGGTGCCGACCCAGGCTGCGCGCTCGAGATCGACCTCGACCGGCAATCCGGGCAGCGCGGCAAAGCGTCGGTTGAAATGCAATGCGCCGGCGGGCCCGGCAGAGTTGGTGCCGCCATTGTCGGACGAGAAGACAAAGATCGTATTGTCGAGCTCACCCAGCTCGTCGAGCAGGGCCACGAGGCGGCCGACATTCTGGTCGGCACAGTCGAGCATCGCAGCATAGGTTTCCATATGGCGCGCAAACAGCTGCCTCTGGTCGGAGGGAACATCGTCCCAGGCTGGCACTGCGAGATCGCGCTCGGCAAGCCGGGTGCCCGGCGGGACCAATCCCATCGCCATCTGACGCTGGAAGCGCGCGGCGCGAACCGCGTCCCAGCCCGCATCGTAGCGGCCGCGGTATTTCGCGAGGTCAGCTTCTCTGGCCTGCAGCGGCCCGTGCACCGCATTGTTGGCGATATAGAGAAAGAACGGCCGCGTCGGGTCCTGGTTGCGGGTCTCGGTGACAAAGCCGATGGCCTTGTCCATCCAATCGTCGGTCGCGTAATAGCCAGCAGGATACTCGTCGATCGGGGCGACGATATTGTTGTAGACGATGCGCGCCGGAAAGAAATACCCGGTCTCGCCTTCGAGAAACCCATAGAAATGGTCGAAGCCGCGATAGGTCGGCCAGGTCGGGTTCGGTGCTACGCCGTTCGTCGAATTATGCCACTTGCCGACGGCGATCGTCGCGTATCCGGCCGCCCGCAAGGTTTCGGCGATGGTCGGCGCGTCGAGCGGAATGTCGCCGAAATAGCCCGGGAAGCCTGGATTGTTGTTGGCGAGCCAACCGGTCGCCACCGAATGCGCGTTTCTCCCGGTCAGCAAGGCGGCGCGGGCCGGCGAGCAAATCGGATGCGTCGTATAGTGGGTGAAACGGATCCCACGGGCGGCCAGCGCATCGATGTTGGGGGTCGCAATCTCCGAGCCGTAACAGCCGATGTCGGCCCAGCCCATATCGTCCATGAAGATGATGACGATGTTCGGCGTCCCCGGCCGAGCGTGCACCGGCACATCCCAATGCGGCTGCGACCCCTCGCGGATGCGTCCGACCCTGCCGGGAAAGCCCGGATAGCTGCGTGGCTCGCTGGTAATGGTCATATCCTTCGAAGATCAGGCACTTTCGTCAGAAACGGCGGCGGAACGACGAGATGAACTCGGCCGGGCACTACGACGGGCGGCTTGCGGCGCCCGAAAATTAGGGTACCGGGACCATTGATCACCAGCTCACCCTTGCCGGGTGGGGCGAGCGGTGTCCACGACGACCGCGCGACCAGGAGATCCTGCAAGCCACGGTCATCGAGGTCCCAATTGCGCACCGGTCCCGTGTCGAGATGGATGAAGCCGGAATGCGGGTACCAGCCGATGCCGCCACGACGCATCGCGCGTGCGGCGGTCACCGCCTCGCGAAGCTTGCCGGCGAACCGCACATCGAGCGCACGGCCGTAAATATGCTGGCTGTTCTCGGCAACCCCGAAAGTCGTGCGGGCCAGCATCGTATTGGTCTTGCGCGAGCGAAACGCCGGCAGTGCGATGGTGCTCGTCTGGCCTGTCGCAGCCATAACGTCGGCGAGAAGTCGATGTCGCCGACATCGATATTGATGATCTCGTAGACGAGCCCGTAGGCCACTTGCGTCGACGCCAGCCCGATGCTCGAATTGGCCGCGCCGAGCGAGACTACCTGCCCATGATGTCGCGGCCGTAAGTCACGGTCAGTCCGGACGGGTAGTCAATCACATAGATGAAGCGGTTGATGCGATGCTTGGGGACGTGCATCAGCACGGCCTCGGCGAGATCGCCGTGCGGGTCGAGAAGTGCGAGCCCCTCGCCGGCGCCGAGGTCTTGCGCGATCAGATTGAGAAGCAACGTCGACTTGCCGGTGCCGATCTAGCCGACGATGTAGAGGTGTCGCTTGCCCCTCGGCATCGAACATCTCGAAGCCGCCCGTGGACGCGCGCCGAGAACAAGCTGCTGCGGTGGCAGTGTCATGGGCGGAACGGAGCCGGTGTGCCGTGCGCACCGCATGCAGGGACGTGGCGCTGGCGGCATCCTCCTCCCTGAGAAGGTGCGCGGGGCTACATGGGCGTCGTCGTTGTGCGTGACGACTTGACTGCCGAACCCCCCGCTCACTGCCGGCTCGGTCGGGCCACGATCTTTGTTGAAGACAGTGGCCTCGTTCGATTGTAGCGCACCGCCATTTGTAAGCCTTGGACGGGATGGAAGAGCGCTAAGCGGCATGCGCACCTAGCTACCGAGTCCCAAACCAGTAAAATCGATCAGGATCGGGACGATCAGCGCTCAATATCTCATGTTCAAGGCGTTCGCTTGACAAAGGTACAATCGCAAATTTACCGTCTGTCCCCCTTATTTTCGAAAAAATCATATTATTTTTTATTAAATCATTGATAATCTGGCGAAATTTTTTTCGGGATGATATCTTCAATGCGTCATCTTCGGGCGCGACCGCCCACCATAACTCCCATGATCCATAATCATCCTCTTCACACAGCTCTAGGACTTTGGTCCTGATGTTCAGATATTCCTGATCCATGAACATAAAAACTACTGCAGGGTTGGGTTGCCTGCAAGGGGTATCGGGTGACGAAAGGATTTTTGCCTCGTAAATAATATTTTTTATCAAGAAAATAATTTATGAGACATCTACTCACACCGCTCATTTTTATGATCCCACGTACGCCATAAAAGTGAACATATTTCTCCATTTGAGACGATTTAAGAATCGTGAAGATCATCTTCAAACTTCATGACACTGGTGCTAACAGCGCTTGAGGATGCTCCTATTATACTGAGACAAATCGTATTGCGGTCGAAAATTTCCAGCATAGAAAGGGGCTAACAGCTCGACTCGATAGGGGCTCTCGCTAGCAAGCATAATTACCTCGCCTCCAGACTGAGTCGTCATCGAAATCCCAGACTCAACGATTACTTTATTTTGTCGTAACAGATTCGATAGATCGTTGGACGTTTCTATTATCTCAAGCTTCCCAATTTTTGAAATATTACACCAATCTCTTGATAGATTGCACTTGTCCGAGACTACGTTCTGATCCGCGATCAATAGAAAACTGAGAGTCCCCGCTTCCCAGCGTGGACCAATATCCTGCATATAACCTCTGATCTGTATCACTGTGTCATCGCAACATCCAAGCACTATAGAAAGAGGCCTGCCCGCGGCCGGTTTCTCTACGAGATAGCTTGTAATGCCGGAATACAGACTCGGTAAAGCCTGCTGCAGGTTTCTCATGTAGACAATACTTTTGTCCATCTCAGACCTCTAATAGTGGAGAGTCTCCGCTGGTTTCCCGCCATTCGCTGGTATATCTATCCGCGGTCCAGAGGACCCCGTTGCCGGCCGCAGGCTGATACCATTTGGCCCCACCCGAGTGCCAGGAGGATAATCGGCACCTTGGGGGGCAGGGGTATTCTGACCTCCGGTAAGCGTACCAAAGTCAGTCTCTGCATCGCCGGTGCCCCCATTTTCAGGTGTGAGAGGGCCTGAATTAACGCGCTTGCCGCGTGGGTCGTTTGGAGGCTCCCCCAGCAGGCGCTCCGGGAGAGGCGGACAATTCTCCGGATTTTTCTTGCCGGAAAGTGCATCTTCAAGAGCGCTAGAACGAAACTGGCGGGCGGGACCGCGCCGGCCAGGCCGCCGTCCGGCGGTCTATGACTCCAGCGCTGAGGCCGTTACGACGGTTGAAGGCTCTTACGGCCATTAGGCTGCTGCCTCCACGGGGTGATTTGGACGGCAAATCCGAGGTTCCGTAGGCGGTCGATGAGGCGGTGGACTTGCCTGGCTTGGGCCCGTTTGTCGAAGTGTTCGGGGCCAAGGTCCTGGTAGAGGGTTCCATTCTTCAACATGTGATAGGCCGCCGTCAGGATCGAAGCCGCGACGGCCGCAATCGCCTTTTTTGCCCCGCGCCGGGCGCGCAGGCGGTGAAACTGGGCCTGGAGATAGCTGGCCTTCTTGCGGGCGGCGGCCCAGGCACATTGGACGAGGGTGGTCTTGAGCCACGGCGCTCCTTTGCGCATCCGGGTGGACCGACGCTTGCCGGCACTCTCGTCGTTCTTCGGGCACAGGCCGGCCCAGGAGATCAGGTGTCCGGCGGTCGGGAAGCGGCTCATGTCGCGGCCGATTTCGGCGAGGATGACGCAAGCACTCAACTCGTTGATGCCGGGAATGGTGGTCAACAGTTGGATCGCGGTTCGAAAGGGTTCGACCTGAGCGTCGACCTCCTGATCGATCTGAGTGGTAGCTGCGTCGATGGCGTCGATGTGCTGGAGGAGAAGGCGCAACATGAACCGATGATGGTCGGTCACCCGACCGCGCAACGCTGCCTCCAGGTCGGCTGGGCTGGCTTTGACCCGCCGGTGAGCCAGCGCCGCCAAAGCATTGGGGTCGGTTTCGCCGGCGATCAACGCTTCGATCATTCGACGACCGGACAGGCCCATGATGTCGGAGATGACCGAGTCGAGCTTGATGTTGGCGTCCTCCAGCGTCTTCTGCAGCCGCTGGATATGGCTGCTGCGCTCGCGCACCAGTTGCTTGCGGATGCGCAACAGGTTGCGCATCTCCTGCGTCTGCTCGTCGGGAACGAAACTCCCTCGGACCAGCCCGTGCGCCAGCAGCTCGGCCAACCAGGTGGCATCGTTGACATCGGTCTTGCGGCCCGGCACGTTCTTGACGTGCGCCGCATTCGCCAGCACCAATTCGAACTCGCCGTCCGAGAGAATGTGCCACACCGGCTTCCAATACACGCCCGTGGCCTCCATCACGATGTGCGTGCAGCCTTCGACCGACAGCCACTCTGACAAGGCCATCAGGCCATGGGTCGTCGTCTTGAACGACCGCACCTCCCTCCTCACATCGCCATCGACCATGTGGCGGACGCAGGCCACGACGGAATCCTTATGAACGTCTAACCCGGCGCAATGTGGATGCAGAAGTTCCATCGTCCTTCCTCGACACCGCCGGCGTGGGATTCCCGTTGAAGAAATCTAGAACTCGTGCTCCGGGCTGTCGTCAGCCCACGGCACAATCTGGGGTGCTCAGGGATCCCGGGTCCGACTAATTGACGGGCTCGCTCGCACCAAGAAAACTTCGACCTCTGTGCCGGCAGTGCCACAGCTTATCCCCACTTCCCACCCGTTTCATATCCTGCGGGTCGGGAACTTCGGTGGGGGGCTAATTAGCGAGCCCAGTCTGAGTGTCTGAAATCTAAATCGGAATGGTTGTATTGTATCGTAGATACATTGTGTAAGGGTCAAGCTAATCTCCTGACAAGAAGCTGTACAGAGGCGATGTAGACCCATGCTTTGGCGCTCGCAATCGAAGCCTCGAAATCCTTGGCTAGGCGGCGATTTCGGTTGAGCCAAGCCAGGGTTCGTTCGACGACCCAGCGCCGCGGCAGCAATTGAAAGCCTGCAGCGTCAGCGGCGCGTTTGACGATCTCGATGGTCCACTTGCCGAATTTGGCGAGGGCGGCACCCAGATTGGGGCCGTTATAGACGCTGTCGGCGAACAGGTGACGCAACCAGGGAAACAATTGGTGGACGGCCTCAATGACCAGCACGGCACCATCGCGATCTTGGACATCGGCGGGGTGCACCTCGGCACCGACCAGCAGACCGCCAGTGTCGGTGACAATGTGGCGCTTACGCCCCCAGCCTTCGCTGGGGCAGGCTCTTTGACCTTCTTGGCGGCATCATAACCACGCGGCCCACCGCTCTCGGTGGTCTTGGCCGATTGACTGTCGATGACCCCGGCCGATGGGCTCGCTTCGCGCCCCGCCGCTTCGCGGGCCTGCAGCAGCAATGCAAAATTGATCTTCTCAAACAAGCCGTGGTCTCGCCAATCGTAGAAATAACCTTGCACGGTGGTAAACGGAGGAAAGTCCTTCGGCAGCATCCGCCACTGACAGCCGCTTCGCGCCATATACAAGATCGCATCCAGCACCGCCCGCAGCTCGGTCTCGCGCGGTCGGCCCAAACGCTTTGCTGCCGGCATATGCGGCTCGATCAGCGCCCATTCGGCATCCGTTAGATCGCTTGCGTAGCGCTGTCCCTCTCGCTCATACTTCCGACGAGTGATTTTGGTCCACATTTTGTGCCTCGATGATTGTTTTGCCACAACCATCATGCCACAACCGACTGAAATCACTCAATTCATTTTCGGTCGGCCTCTGAGGCCGGCCAGAATTGCACCTGGCCCTAACTCGGAACCCGCTGATGCTCCGATGATGAAGCCCGCGAGAAACCCGAGAGGGCCAGTGCCGCCCGGATCAGAATGGGTTACCGGGTTCCCACCCGCATACGCATAAGTGTTGATCCCACCCATTAGCCCGATCGGGTCGGCCTGGACGTATCGCCCGAGGTCTTGTGCATAGGTGCGGAAGCCGTTGTTGGACCAGCCGGTCTCGGCATCGGCGTACTGGCCAGGGAAGCGGAGGTTCTGGGTGATCGACCCGATGACGGCGACCGTGCCGAACGGCTGGTAATTGCCGGTCCATTGGATCGCGCTCAGATTGCCGGTCACCAGCTGCGGTGTGGTGAGCTGGTCGCCGTGGTAGTAGTGGAGGCCGGAGCCGGGCAGGACGAGGCCGATGGGGCGGTCGCCGAGGTAGATGTAGTCGGCCTGGAAATTCGGGCTGCCGGAGGAGAGGTCGCTGTCCTCGATCTGGTGGCCGGCGAGGTCGTACTGGTAGAGCGTGGTGCTTGCCGGCGGCCCCGTCAGCGCCTTCAAAAGACGCTGGCCGAAGGCGTCGTAGGTGTAGGTGGCGACCGGGCTCGAACCCTGTTGCACCGTGGTGAGCCGGTCGGCCTGGCCGTAGCCGAAGTTGAACACGGTGCCGGCGCGATTGTTCTGGGTCACGTTGCCGGTCGGGCTGTAGGCGAACTGGTGCAGGGTCGTGGCGCCCTGAGTCACGGTCGAAAGCCGGTTGGTGCCGGCGGTATAGGCGTAGGCGTTCGTCGTTGCTCCCACCGTCTCACTCTGTCGGTTGCCGACGAGATCGTAGGTGTAGCCGAGCGAGCCGTAGCTGCCGGCCGCCGAGACCAGCCGGTTCATAATGTCGTAGCCTAAAGCCTGGCTGTTGGCCGGGGTCACCGTGTCGGCGATCGAGAGGATGTTGTCGTTGGCGTCGAAGCCGTAATTCAGATATTGCAGCTGGCTGTTGAACGACGAGAAAATACCGGTCGTGCGGTAATCAAGGTCGTAGGAGCGCGCCTCGAAGACGCCGTTGCCGTAGGCCAGGCTGCTCGGCGGGCCGAAGGGCTGGTAGACGAGCCCGTAGGCCACTTGCGTCGACGCCAGCCCGATGCTCGAATTGGCAGCGCCCACAGAGACTACCCTGCCCATCGCGTCGCGGCCGTAGGTCACGGTGAGGCCCGACGGGTAAGCGATCGAGGCGACCCGGCTGGCGGGATCGTAGGTGTATCCGGTAGTCAGAACCGCGGACCCGTGCGTGCGAGCCGTTTGGGTGACGTTGCCGCGGCGGTCGTAGGCGAGGGTCAGCCCGCCCGCCGCATCGCTAAGCGAAGTCAGGTGGCCGATGCCGTTGGTGCCCGAATTGTAGGTATAGGCAACGTTCTCGGCCGAGCCGCCGGGATAGCTTGTCGCCAGAATGCGGTCGAGCGCATCGTAGGTGTTGTTGGTGACGGTGCCGGCGCCGTCGATGCGCTGGGTCGGGTTGCCGCCGAGGTCGTAATGGTAGACCGTCGTGCCGCGGTCGGGGCTCACCTCCTGAATCCGGTCGCCGAACCCGTCATTGACATAGCTGGTCTGGTGGGTGTTGGGGTCGGTGACGCTGGTGAGCTTGTCTCCCGGATCGTATTGCCGCGCGGTCACGCCGGTGCTCGGCTCGGTGATCGTCGTCAGCCGATTGAGCGCGTCGAAGGCCTGCGTGGTCACCCGCCCGAGCGGGTCCTGGATCGAGACGGCGTTGCCGATATTGTCGTAGGCATAGAGGGTGGTCTGGCCGGCGCCGCCGATATCGGTCAGTCGCCGGCCGAGCGCGTCGAAGGTGGCTTGGCGGACGCGCGTTGTCCCTTCCAAGCCGAATGTTTCGATCTTTGTTCGGTCACCCAGCGCATCGAGGGTATAGACGATGCGGTTGTTGAAGAGGTCGGCGATGCCGGTCAGGCGATGCGCGGCGTCGTACGAATAGACGAGCGCCGCGTTGCCGGGCAGGGTCACCTTGGTCCGGTTTCCGGCGGGGTCGTAGGAATAGTGATAGGACGATGGTCCGCCGCCTGGCTCGCCGTGGCAAGGCTGTTGCGACCAGCGCCCGCCCATGTACTATATCAATCTTTGATACAGGAGCCGTCATGGGCACTAACGTCAACCTTACGCCGGAGCTGGAACGCTTTGCGCAGGCTTGCGTCGAAAGCGGCCGCTTCAACAATGTCAGCGAGGTTGTTAGATCCGGCCTGCGGATGCTGCAGGAGGCCGAGGAGCGCCGGACGGCCTTTGTGGCCTCGCCGGAGGCGGCGCGCGAGGAGGGCCTCTCTAAGGGGCTCGCCACAATCGAGGAAGTCGAAGGTGAGGTGAGGGCGGCGATCAATGCGGTTCGAAAACGGCGCAGGTGACCTCACCGATCTTCGCCCCCCGGGCACAACGCGAGTTGCGCGCGGCCGCGGTATGGATCGCCGAGGATAATCCCGCAGACGCTCTGCTTGCCGCTGCGATGGCCGCCGCTCGCCGACTGCAAGCTAGGCCGAAACTCGGGCGCGTGAGACTGGAGCTAGCGCCGGGGAGATATCGTTTTGGTCCCTGCGTGGGTTTCCTTATCTTTTGGTCTACGACGCCGAAGCGGAGCCGCCGATTATCCTCCGTTTCGTGCATCAGTCCCGCGATCTGCCGGGGGTGCTCGATCTTTAGCCCGCGGATGCGGCCGATCAGCACCGCATTCCGGTCGCCTGGTTCAACGACCGGCGAATTGTTTCCTCCTGCTCGACCCTCAATATCGACCGGCAGTCAGGGACCGAGAGACGTCTTCCCGAGAGGGGGTAAGGGCGCCCAGCCCCGGCCGGTCAGCACGACGGGCGGCTTGCCGCGCTCGATGATCAGCGTGACGGGACCGTTGGCCACGATCTTCCCTTTGGAGGTCGGGTCGGCCGGCGTTGATGACCGCGCGATCAGGAGATCCTGCAACCCGCGGTAGTCGTTTTATTATTGATTAATATAAGGAGCATACGTATTGCCTCGTTGATTGCCGAGCACAATTGGTGTTCAGCCTCGCTTCCCGAAGGAGCGAATGTCGATGCGGAATCGAGTGTCGCGATTTGTTGAGTTAGAGTGTGGAACCATTCGGTATCTATGAACCGCAGCTCGTCCCGCAGTTTAAGAAGTCGCTCCGCCAGGACGCCCAAATCTGCATCGTTGACGCGAGGAGATGAGATCGCTTTTTGCATCTCGCGAAGCGTATCAATGTCATTGCGATTCATCATCGTTTTCCCGTTATGACAGTGACGACCTTGCCATTTGATTCCGTGATGACGGTCAAGTCATTTGTAGGATCATAGTAGCGAATCCTACCAGGGATTGGGTCTGGCAAAGGCGTAGCGGTCTGGATAGTGTTCTCGACAGCTGAAGGCATCACTCCACGGCCTTGCATTTGATCGACGGCATGCCCGCCGAATTCACGCCCGCCAATTGTCGTATCCGGATTAGTTCCTAATGGCACATCCATAGGGTTCCCGCGCCGGCCGATCGGGGTAGATGCAGACGCCCCTTCTGCCTGCTGGGAATCGGGAGGACAATTATCCGTAGATGGCGAGGTATTGCCAGAGAGCGCGTCTTCAAGAGCGCTCACAAGCGAGCCCAATTCGAGGCCGACCAAGATCGCCCCTGGTCCTGATTCGGAAGCTACTGCGACACCAAGCGCAAATCCAATAGCAAAGCCACGCGGACCTACCCCGCTTGGGTCGACAAAATTAAGAGGATTGTTGCTGGTATAGCGGTAGGGATCGATTCCGCCGGTAAGTCCAACTGGGTCTGCCTGGATGTAGCGCCCGATGTCTTGTGCGTAGGTGCGGAAGCCGTTGTTGGACCAGCCGGTCTCGGCGTCGGCGTACTGGCCGGGGAAGCGGAGGTTCTGGGTGATCGACCCGATGACGGCGACCGTGCCGAACGGCTGGTAATTGCCGGTCCATTGGATCGCGCTCAGATTGCCGGTCACCAGCTGCGGTGTGGTGAGCTGGTCGCCGTGGTAGTAGTGGAGGCCGGAGCCGGGCAGGACGAGGCCGATGGGGCGGTCGCCGAGGTAGATGTAGTCGGCCTGGAAATTCGGGCTGCCGGAGGAGAGGTCGCTGTCCTCGATCTGGTGGCCGGCGAGGTCGTACTGGTAGAGCGTGGTGCTTGCCGGCGGCCCCGTCAGCGCCTTCAAAAGACGCTGGCCGAAGGCGTCGTAGGTGTAGGTGGCGACCGGGCTCGAACCCTGTTGCACCGTGGTGAGCCGGTCGGCCTGGCCGTAGCCGAAGTTGAACACGGTGCCGGCGCGATTGTCCTGGGTCACGTTGCCGGTCGGGCTGTAGGCGAACTGGTGCAGGGTCGTGGCGCCCTGAGTCACGGTCGAAAGCCGGTTGGTGCCGGCGGTATAGGCGTAGGCGTTCGTCGTTGCTCCCACCGTCTCACTCTGTCGGTTGCCGACGAGATCGTAGGTGTAGCCGAGCGAGCCGTAGCTGCCGGCCGCCGAGACTAGCCGGTTCATAATGTCGTAGCCTAAAGCCTGGCTGTTGGCCGGGGTCACCGTGTCGGCGATCGAGAGGATGTTGTCGTTGGCGTCGAAGCCGTAATTCAGATATTGCAGCTGGCTGTTGAACGACGAGAAAATACCGGTCGTGCGGTAATCAAGGTCGTAGGAGCGCGCCTCGAAGACGCCGTTGCCGTAGGCCAGGCTGCTCGGCGGGCCGAAGGGCTGGTAGACGAGCCCGTAGGCCACTTGCGTCGACGCCAGCCCGATGCTCGAATTGGCAGCGCCCACAGAGACTACCCTGCCCATCGCGTCGCGGCCGTAGGTCACGGTGAGGCCCGACGGGTAAGCGATCGAGGCGACCCGGCTGGCGGGATCGTAGGTGTATCCGGTAGTCAGAACCGCGGACCCGTGCGTGCGAGCCGTTTGGGTGACGTTGCCGCGGCGGTCGTAGGCGAGGGTCAGCCCGCCCGCCGCATCGCTAAGCGAAGTCAGGTGGCCGATGCCGTTGGTGCCCGAATCGTAGGTATAGGCAACGTTCTCGGCCGAGCCGCCGGGATAGCTTGTCGCCAGAATGCGGTCGAGCGCATCGTAGGTGTTGTTGGTGACGGTGCCGGCGCCGTCGATGCGCTGGGTCGGGTTGCCGCCGAGGTCGTAATGGTAGACCGTCGTGCCGCGGTCGGGGCTCACCTCCTGAATCCGGTCGCCGAACCCGTCATTGACATAGCTGGTCTGGTGGGTGTTGGGGTCGGTGACGCTGGTGAGCTTGTCTCCCGGATCGTATTGCCGCGCGGTCACGCCGGTGCTCGGCTCGGTGATCGTCGTCAGCCGATTGAGCGCGTCGAAGGCCTGCGTGGTCACCCGCCCGAGCGGGTCCTGGATCGAGACGGCGTTGCCGATATTGTCGTAGGCATAGAGGGTGGTCTGGCCGACGCCGCCGATATCGGTCAGTCGCCGGCCGAGCGCGTCGAAGGTGGCTTGGCGGACGCGCGTTGTCCCTTCCAAGCCGAATGTTTCGATCTTTGTTCGGTCACCCAGCGCATCGAGGGTATAGACGATGCGGTTGTTGAAGAGGTCGGCGATGCCGGTCAGGCGATGCGCGGCGTCGTACGAATAGACGAGCGCCGCGTTGCCGGGCAGGGTCACCTTGGTCCGGTTTCCGGCGGGGTCGTAGGAATAGGATGTTGTCAGCGGCCCGCCGGTCTCGATGATTGTGCTGGTGAGCAATCGCTGCCGCGGGTCGTAGGTCAGCTGCGTCGTTACGCTGTTCGGATCGACGATCGTCAGCGGCAATCCGCCGGCCAGGTGCGAGGTGACGTTGGTCACCTGGCTCAGACCGTTGGTCACGCTGGTCAGCGCGTCGCTGCTGTCGTAGCCGAATTGCATCAGCTCGCTGGGCGCACCGCGCGGTCCCTGGATCGAGGCCAGTAGGGAATTCGTCCAGGTATAAGTCCAGGTGCGGGTGACCCCGTTGGTCGGATAGGGGACCGTGATCGTCGTCGTGTCGGTTATTGTGCGGGTCAGGAGATTGCCGCTGGTATCGTAGGTAAAGTTGGTCGCGTCAGGTTGCCGTTCCAGTCGGTCTGGCTGGCGCGATACCCGTTCGAAGTCGTAGGTAAACAGGCGCGTCGCCGCCGCGGTCGTCGCGGTTGCCAACCGGTCGATCTCGGCGAGCTTCGGCACGCTCTGCAGGATCGAGAATTTGTAGACTTCCTGCTGCCCGAGCGCGTTGGTGACGGTGTTGACCGGGTTGCCGCTGGTGTCGGCGCTATAGCTGATCGTTGTCAGGTCGGCGGCGCCGGCATGCTGGCTCGACGTGGCGCGGCCAAATGAATCATAAGCCCAGGTCGCGAAACGGTTGCCGTTCTCGTCGATGACGCCCGTCAGCGCAAACGGGAAGGTCGTATTTTCGTAGAGGTCGGTCTGGCTCGTGGCGGGGCTGGTCGAGTAGCTGACCGAGGCCAGGCGATCGGTCACACCGGGATTAACGCCGCTGGAGTTGTAGCCATAGGTCAAGACCAACCCGTCCGGGGTGGCTACGGTGCTTACGAGCCCGGTGCTCAACCCCCCACTCTGCAGGTAGGTAAGGGTGAGAGAGCGGCTATAGGAATCGGTAACCGAGGCGAGCAGGCTGTTGCCGTTCTGGGTCGTGTAGGTCAGCGTCTGGGTATAGCCGTTGCGGGCGCGGATCGTGTTCAGCTGCGCGTAGGTCCCGTTAGATGCGGGGACGGTTGTGTACGTCTCGACTGTGTCGTCCTTGTCGGTCAGCGTCCAGGTTGTACCCGATTGAATGAGGGCGACGCGGATATCGCTGTCTCCCTGCCAAGTCCCTCCCGAAGCGACAAACCGGATGACCTGGCCGCCGGGGCGCTGCGCATGCACTGCAACGGGCGATCCGCCGGAGGTGACGATGACGAGGTTGCGGTCGTAGTTCGAGCTCCACAACGTTCCCAACGTGGCCACAGGTGCCGCCGCATAGCCCGTCGTTATCGCGGTGTAATCGGCAGGACCCAGCGGCACCAAGGGGATGCCGAGGGCGTTGTAATACCGAGCGAAAGCCAGTGGATTCTGGCCCGCGGTGGTGTAATCGGTGACGCTCTCGAACTTGTTGCCGATCCCGACCGAAACAGGATTGGCGACATACGCGCGGCCGTCACAGCCGCCGCGAGGGCCGTCAGCCTTGGGATCGGTGGGCGTGGGCAGCGGCGAGCAGCCGGTAGGCAGGCCGGGATCGGGGAAAAGCCCCGCGGAACAGATTGGGAATATTGGACTCCCATTGGTCGTGTAGGAAAAAATTCCCAGTACAATGCAATTATAGCCAATCAAAAGACCACTACTATTGTAATTTGGCGTAAATGACAAAATAGTTGCTGGATGAAAACCCGTAAAATCGTTTGCGATGTCTTGACACACGAGTTGAGCAGTCGACTGTTGATGCCCGCCGGCTTGCCAATCCGCGCGGGCTGTCGTCGCCGTGAATGCGGTGACGAGCAAACTTATGATCCCGACGGCGCGAAATAGACGAGCAAAACGCGCAAGCGTCATGACGCGCACTGTTCCAAATCCAATGAAAGACGCTTTGCCACGACTAAGGCCTCTCTAGCATCTCCCGCTGCACGGATTATAGTATCTGACGCACTCGCGGAGAGGCCGCCAGAGCCGGAAAATGAGCCCATCAAACGGCCGCAATTGCACCCTGCGATCGCCTGCGCGCCGGAGTTTCGGAAGCGCAGCAGCGCCGTGCGCGCAACGGCTATATCCAGGCGGCAATCGGCAAAATCGAGTTTGGTCTTTGACAAATTTGCGATTATGTGCGATACTGGCGATATTGAGATCGAGTTGGCAGCAGAAATTGGTTGCCTCGCACTTAACATGCACAAAATTGGCTTTGCAGATTTACCGGGATTTACAGCGGGCCGGCCCGCTGTTACCCGCTGTTCTTTATTCCGCCGTGCCGCCGGAACTCCAGGATTTTTGCGGTGAAGGCGATGCCGGTAGCTGATAATTTCCTATAAAAAATAGCAAAAACAGTGAGAACGCCGGTCAGTCGGCCGCGGTATGGATCGCCGAGGACAATCCCGCAGCTGCGGACGCTCTGCTTGCCGCCGTGATGGCCGCCGCTCGCCGACTGCAAGCGAGGCCGAAACTCGGGCGCGAAAGGTTGGAGCTGGCGGTGCGGTCTTTCAGCACCGCATTCCGGTCGCCTGGTTCAACGACCGGCGAATTGTTTCCGCCTGCCCGACCCTCAAAATCGACCGGCAGTCAGGGACCGCGAGAGGTCTTCCCGAGAGGGGGTAAGGACGCCCAGCCCCGGCCGGGCACTACGACGGGCGGCTTGCGGCGCCCGAAAATTAGGGTGCCGGGACCATTGATCACCAGCTCACCCTTGCCGGGTGGGGCGAGCGGTGTCCACGACGACCGCGCGACCAGGAGATCCTGCAAGCCACGGTCATCGAGGTCCCAATTGCGCACCGGTCCCGTGTCGAGATGGATGAAGCCGGAATGCGGGTACCAGCCGACGCCGCCACGACGCATCGCGCGTGCGGCGGTCACCGCCTCGCCAAGCTTGCCGGCGAACCGCACATCGAGCGCACGGCCGTAAATATGCTGGCTGTTCTCGGCAACCCCGAAAGTTGTGCGGGCGAGCACCGCGTTGGTTTGACGAGAACGAAAGGCCGACAGCACCACCGCTCTCGTCTCGCCTGTGGCGGCCATGACGTCGGCGAGGAAGTCGACGACGCCCACATCAATATCGATGGCTTTGCCGGAATGGTGATCGCGAAGGAACACCCGCAACTCGTCCATAACGCGGCCGATCGGGCCGTCGGCGTCGCGATAGACGCCATCGAAGCTCGCACCGGTATGGGCATCGACCAGCTGCAATCGGAATGGCCGTGACGCTAGCGGCACTGCGTACGCCCCAAAGGGCGCCGCCCCCAGCAGCCCAGCCGCTCCCAACAGGAAGCATCTTCTGTTCATTGCCCGATCCTAAAGCAATCGATCGCAGGCTGGAAAGCGGCGATCGGGCTCCGTAGGGAGAAAGTGGAGTATCGATCGATAAGCCTCCGACCTCTCATTCCGCGCGGAGTCAGTTCCCCTTTTCTGATACTTATCATCCCGGAGCATGCAACTTGCAACAATGGATTAAAGAAGGATGAGGACTATTTCGCTTTCGCGTTCACACGCAATTTCGTGGCTCTTACACGGGAATGCCCTTTTTCCAAAAGACCCTCGGCACGTTCCGAGAGGGGCGGCAATCCGGGTTTTTACGGAATGCTGCGGCAATTGGCTCCCTGACTGAGTGGCTTGGTGCTGCCGGGCAAAATCAGGTGCTACAGGTATCGACGGCGCGCAGATTTCACGATGTGTCGGATGTCTTCGGCGAGCTGCCCTCGCAGCTTCGACGCTGGCTTCTTCGCGTCAAGTGCGCCAGGGCGCGAGCGAATGTTGGTTAACGGGCGCCTTTTAACCACGCGGGTGAGCCGCCTCACAAAATTTGGGGCAGATCGAATTTATCTATCGCTTAGCTGATGGGCTTTCCCATCGCTGACGCGTAGTTGCTCTGTTCTAAGAAGGCAGACCGTTTGATCAACCCGACTAACAACACACACAGCGGAGGTTGCCATGGAACTCGATAGTATCGACAAGTGGCTCAAGTATCGACAAGTGGCTCATAGCCACCTGTTTTGGTGCGTTGGCTACTCTATGCCGCAAGGCCCTCTCTAGTCGGACGTTTGACCGGCCGATCGGTCATGCGCGTCCTCGACTTCCTTTATACCGATGCCCATAGCAAAGAGTGGAATCTGGGAGGGAAGCAACTATGGAGGGTGCACAATCCGAAACAGCGTCTGCCTGGTGATCGGCAGGCGCTGTCTCGGTATTAGTGCTGCCTCGGACGGGGTACAACTAGGGAGAGGGCAGAGAGGCCTCTCCCGTTAGCCCGGTCGCGGGCTACGCGGCGTGGAGGAGTTCCAGGTACTCCTCGTAGACCGCCATGTTCTTGCCGAAGGAGATCGCCGCGGCTTGAGCGCCGCAGACCAAATGCATCCAGCGCCAGGGCTCGCGGGTGGCGTGGAATTCCTCGACGATCGACTGGTGATGCTTGAAGGAGTGCATCTCGGTGAAATTGTCGTGACACACGATCTCGGCGAGACGCGCGATGAAGGCCTGCGGGTCGTAGCCGCACTTCATGTATTGCGTCGCCAGGTTCACCGTCTGCCTGACCTCCGGCACGGCACGCATCAGGCCCAGATTGGTGACCTGTGACCAGTCGGTCGGCGGCTGGTTGTAGATGCTGTGCCGGATCGCGTCGAGCAGTTCCTCCTGCGTCCGCTGCGGCAGGGCCGCGACCGCCTTCATATCAGGCTGTGGCGCCGGTTGCATACGACCCGCGGTCGAGCGGATCTCCGGGCCCGACTGCCAGGTCAACAGCAATAGCAGCTTGTTGTGCACGCTGATCCCGTCGAGCCGCAGCAGGTAGCGCCGCAGATTGACGCTGGTATGCAGGTGGACATCCATCGGATTCCCGCCGAGGGAGCGCAGGAAAAGACTGGCAGCTCCGATCGAGAGGGCTTCGCCGGCACCCTCCAGGGAAAGCCCCCCGGCCAAGGCCTTGGCCATCAGCACCGGAATATCGGCAAAGACGTCAACCGCCCCGATGGCCTCTCCCAGTTCGCCGATTGCCGCCGTTTCATCTTCGCCGCTGCGCTGGCGGAGGATGCGGCCCAGCAATTTGTGCTCCTCGATCAGCGCTTCGATCGCCGGCATCGGCGAGGGCATTGGGTTGTTTGGGGCGACCGGGCTGCGGGTCACAAAGCGGACCACCGGCCGCATCAAGACCGGCAGCAGGTCCTTGTCGAGAACTCCGGTCTGCAAGGCGCGCCACACGGTGCCGGGAAACATGAAGTAGTGGTCGTCGTGGAAATTTTTCGGGATCGCCACGCTCATCAGGAGATCGAAGACCTCGATCGCCGGCGCGTTTTTCCACATCCACTGGAAGAGGTGGTCCGACTTGTTCCACTCGCCGCGCTGCACCGCCATCAGGAAGGCAGCCTTGGCCGCCTCGAACCCGCCGGCATCCTCTTCGGCAAACTCCAGCAATTGGTAGGGTCCCATCGCCGGGTGGTTGATGTGCTTGTTGGTCAGCGCCACGTGCTGCAATACCGGAACAAAACGCTCCTCGCCCTCCAGGCGCTCGACCAGCTTCGATACGGCGTACAAGCCGGCCAGGGGATGCAACGGGCCTCCGTGATGACCCGGCGGCATCTCGGTCGAGCGGATCACCGCGAGCGCCGAAGCCGTCAGCATGGTCTGCGTCGAAACCCCCGCACGCAGCTTGTCCAGAGCGCGGTCGAGAATCTCCGCCGGAGGCGTATCCTCGATGAACTGCACCAAAGGTTCGACTGCGTCGGAATACTGGACACGTTGCGGCATCGGCATGGTAAGTTTCTCCTTGGCTACGATACTTCCCCGTTTGCTCCCGGTAATCGTCGTGTGCGATGCGGCAAGTGTCAACGCCCAACTAGGATTGCATAGGGGATATACCCCAGACGCGGATGACGGAGGCTTCCGCCACCGACCCTCCTGACCCTGGTCTACAGGCGCACCGGTCAGTGCCCGTGATGATTGCCCGGCGGCAGTCTGATGCCGAGGAGCTGCTGAGCGGCCTCCACTACCCTTGGGAGCGAGCGGACGCGCGTCCGGCTAATCTACCACCTCTGAGCGATCGCGCCCAATTCTCGTCACGCCGGCGAACGCGGGTGCCCATGGTCGACGCGGCTCCCCCTAGTCTGAGGAAGGACCCTCAAATGCCCGAACCGAGACCGAGCGGCTCTCCCACAGCGGCCAGGGATCACCGCCGTGAATCCCACTCCTGCGGTGTCTGCAAGCGCTCCTTCCGCGGCCACAGCCTCATCCCCGCGAGCTCGGTCCGCGAAAATATCGCTGCTCTGATCGCCGCCCGCGTCGCTGATTGGGATGCGACCGGTTTTATCTGCCACGGTTGCCTCAACGGCTTCCGCGCCGAATTCGTTCGCGCGCAGATGGAGAAAGACCGCGGCGCGCTGAGTGCGCTCGAAGAAGAGGTGATGAAAAGCCTGCGCGAGGGCGTGATCGTCGCCGACGACGTCAACCGTGAGTTCGATCGAGGCCTCACCCTGGGCGAGCGCACCGCGGATAAAGTTGCCGAATTTGGCGGCAGCTGGCGTTTTATCTTTATTTTCTTCGGCGTCATGATCATCTGGATCATCGTCAACAGCATTTATTTGCTGTGGGCTCCGTTTGACCCCTATCCCTACATCCTGCTCAACCTTGCCTTGTCTCTGTTGGCAGCGATCCAGGCGCCGGTCATCATGATGAGCCAGAACCGGCAGGAGGCGCGCGACCGCATGCGGGCCGAGAACGACTACAAGGTCAACCTCAAGGCCGAGCTCGAGGTGCGCGCCATCAGCGACAAGCTCGATCAGCTGATCCACCATCAGTGGGAGCATCTGCTCGAGATCCAACAGATCCAGATCGAAATGATCGACGATCTGGTCGGCGTGCGGCACACGGGCAAGAGAGATGCCGCACTGCAACGTTGAAACCTTGCGGCATGAGCATCAGTGGCTCGCCTTCGACCTCTTAGACACCCGGGACCTCGGGATTTGGGCCCACTCCCGTAATTCGCTTGCGATTATTTCGCCACTTCTCGCCTTTCTGGATTGGTGTCCTTGGTGCAAGGTTTGCCACGTGACCATAGGGCATCGGTATAGCCTATGAAACAGAGGCTCGTTACGATAGGCCCCGTACTGCGGCGATTTCAAAACATTGCCGCGTCTGCGTAGCGAACGGTTAATCAAAATGAAGCTGGATGCAAGAATCCGCTACCAAATCCTCCCTGCATTGCTGTTTGCCGGCATTCCCCTCATCTTCATCGCGGGGATTGTCGTGTTCCAGCTGGCAAAGAACGTGCCGGACGCGAGATCCGCCAGAGCAAACACCCTGATCAGCTTTAAGGCGATTCGAGCCGCAAATGCGATTGACGAGGCGGTTCAGGACGCCGAACGCGCACAGCGCGGCTTTCTTCTCACCGGGCGGGATGTCTATCTCGAACCGTATACAAAGGCCAAAGAGCGTCTTCCGCAGCTCATGATCGAGCTGCAGCAGGCGACGAGTGTCAGCTCCGACCAGCAGCAACGTCTGCTCAAGTTGCAAGCAGATATTACCACCAAGATGAACGAACTCGCGGCCACTGTTACCGCGATGCAGCAACAAGGGTTCGAGGCCGCCCGAGGGATGGTGAATACCGAAGTTGGCCGGCTGAGCATGGAAGCGGTTACCGGCGACCTGGCGTCGATCATGGATGCGGCGAACGCGCGGCTCAACGCACGCATCGAGGGCGCCGCCGCCGCTGAAGAACGCGTAAACCTGACCTTTCTCATAGCCAGCGTCATTTCGGTCATCGCTCTGATAACCGGAGCATGGTTGCTGGGACGCGCTTATCGTCGGGCCGTCGTCTCGGAGCAGGTCCTGCAAGCCACCCTCGACAGCGTGCGCGAAGGGGTGGGCACGTTTAGTGTCGGCGGCCTGCGGGCTTGGAACAAGACCTTCCTTACGATGCTCGGCGTCGTGGAAGGCGATCTGCCGCCCGGACCGCCGCTGCTCCTCGGAAATGCGCCATCCAATGAGCTGGGCAGGCGCGTCCACGACCTCGAGCCGGCGGTGCAGGGCGCGGACCGCCCGGCCCTGGTCGAACACCGTGGAGATCGGGGCAGCTCGGTCGAGATCTTCTACAATCCGATAGAAGGCGGCGGCTACGTCATCACCCTTCTCGATGTGACCGAGCAGCGCAAATCGGAAGAGGCGCTGCGCCAGGCGCAAAAGCTCGAATCGATGGGGCGGATGACGGGGGGAGTGGCTCACGATTTCAATAATTTGCTGACAATTATCATCGGCAGCTTAAGCCTGCTTCGCGCCGCCATCGGTCATGACCAGCAAGCGCGCGAGCGGATCGACATGATGAGCGTCGCCGCCGAACGCGCCTCTAGATTGACAAGGCAGCTTCTCGCCTTTGCCAGGCGTCAGCCATTGCAGCCCGAAATTGTCAATCTCGGCCATGTCATGCAGGACGTTCTTCCGCTGATACGGCGCGCTGTCGGCGAGTCGATCACCGTCGAATGTGTGACTGCCGGAGGCCTGTGGAATACCATGGTGGATGCGTCCGAGTTTCAATCGGCGGTGCTGAACCTCGCGATCAACGCCCGTGATGCGATGCCGGAGGGCGGCAAGCTGACGATCGAGCTCGGCAACACCGCCCTCGACGACGCTTACGCCGCCCGTCACGCCGAAGTCGACCCCGGCCAATACGTATTGTTTGCCATCACCGACACAGGCAAGGGCATGGACGCGGTTACGATGGTCCGCGCACTTGACCCGTTCTTCACGACCAAGCCCGCCGGTGAGGGTACCGGTCTCGGGCTTCCCCAGGTCTACGGCTTTGTGAAGCAATCGGGAGGGCATCTGAAAATTTACAGCGAGGTTGGTGAGGGCACGACGGTCAAACTCTATCTGCCCCGCAGCCTGGCCCGGGAAACCGCCCAACCGGCGCGGATCGGCGGGCTTGCGGTAACCGGCACCGAGACCGTGCTCCTGGTCGACGACGACGAGATTGTTCAGGCGACGGTAGCGTCGATGCTGGAGGATCTCGGCTATACTGTGCTGCCGGCGCTGAGCGGCGCGGCGGCTCTTGCGATCCTGGAGAAAGGCGCCAAGGTCGACCTCCTGTTCACCGACGTCGTGATGCCGGGCGCCATAAGCGGCCGGCAGCTCGCTGAGCGAGCCGTCGAACTCGTCCCGGGGCTGAAAGTTCTGTTCACCTCCGGCTATACCGAGAATGCGATTGTTCACAACGGCCGTCTGGATCCCGGGGTCGAGCTCTTGAGCAAGCCCTATGGCCGTGAGCAGCTCGCGGCAAAAGTGCGCCGCGTTCTCGACAGCGCGCCCCGGAAACCTCAGGCCGCACAGGCGTAACCACTTCCGCAGGTATGGCGGCTGGCTGCATCGGCCGTCGGTGAGCCGTGTGCGCGGCGGTCGAGAAATTGCTGCTGCTTGGCGGCGCGATCCGATTGGCGAGCGAGGTGAAGTCGAGGGGCGAGCGGCGGCGGGTGCGCTCGGATTGGATGGCGGTCGAGTGCCGGCGCGGCATCTCGGTCCCCTAGGCGGTGATGAGCTTCGAGCATCGGGGGCTCGCCTTCAACTTGCTCGACACGCCGGGCGCCAGGATTTTGAGCGCGAGGGATTTCAACCCACTGGGATTTTAGCAAGGACACCCATCGCACCCTGACCCGTTCCCACCCTTCCCTCCCTCGCTCGCGGGGGAGGGTTAGGGAGGGGGCCACTCGATGCCGCCAAGGGTATCGATGAGCAGATCCCGCAAGCGTTTCGAGGTGCGCTGGCTGCGCTACGTGCGGATCACCACCTCCGTCGGTAGCTCGACCGCGAGGGCCGCGATCCGTTCGATCTGTTGGACGAGATCGAATAGGTCGCTGGCGCTCGATGTGACCCGGCCTCCTGGCCGATCGGCATGGGACGCGACGTTCTCGCCACCTATGATCTGTTCGCCGATGCGCTCGTATTGTTCGAGCGCGGCGTCCATGACCGGGTCACCAAGCCTCTCCGCTGCAGCGGTCTCAATGAGCGAAACTACTGCGGCTCTTGGCGAATGCCGCCCCACCAAATTACGCGAGGACATCCCGCCGTTATTGCGGATCAAACCGGGTGGCGCCCGGTTGCTTGTCCGCGGCCGTGGTGGCGGTGCCTCTGGTCAGCTTAGGGCGCGCTGTTTATTCAGTATTGCCGCCCAACACCGAGCGGGGTCGGGCGTTCGCCTAAGCGGCCAAACGGAATTGTGGCGAGGCAAGTGCTCCGCGGCGGGCCGAGCGGAGCGCCTTGATCCGCCCCAGGCGGTGATCTACGTACGAGACCCTGCCGACCCTAATAGCCCGCGTTACATCCGAATGTACTTCTCAATGAGGCGGTTTAATTTCCACCTTTCGCAGGACTATCGTGATCACATGCTCGGTAAGCGCAGTCTCGGTGTAAAGGACGCCGCCATTATGCAAAGCTGGAAGCTAAGTCAATCTCGCAGGCCCGGACTCCGCCAAAGAAAGCGAAATGGTTGGCCGTGTTCCGGTCGGATCGACGATCAATGTTCCTCGCGCACCATTATCTTGGAAATGCGGGGTGGGAGACGTGCCATCCAGGGGGACTATGTACCCGACGGATTCGAAAAGTATCTCAGGGTCACTTACCAACCTCCCTCCACTTGCCGAAAGACCCATTTCGGCAAAATACACTTTGCTGCTCTCACCATCGAGGGACCCCTTAGCCAGTGTCACCAGACCGATGAGGTAGCATTTGTCGTCGGCCGTGCTCGCGGCTAGGTGGTCGAAGAACGGCTGCAAAAACTGTTGAATAGTCAGCGCGTGTGAAGTTGGTACGGCACCCGGATGTTGCGGCACGCGTCCTCCTGACGAGCAGTTTGGTAGATCCTATTAAAACCGCGAGCGGTCACTCAACAGAACGACCGAGCGCCCACAAATACGCGGGAAGGGAGAGCCGGTCGGAGGCGTGACTAACTCAACTGCGCCGTCTGTTTTGGTGGAGAGTCACGCCATCGGGGGCGAAATGACCCTCTAGTACAATCTCGTCGATCGTCGAGCTCAGACCGGCAGAGGGTCCGTTGAGGTTTTTGAAGACCGGGTCCGTTAACGTGACGGTAACCGTATTTTTTTTCCCAACCGAATAAGTAAAGTTGCCCGCTCCAGACACCAAGCCAACATTTGGTACCGCCACCGAGGGCGTATTCGGTCCTGGTACTACTATGTTTACATTTGTGAGGAAGTTGGCATTTCCCCTGCCATGGCCATCGAACGTGAATACGACCTCGGAGGTGAATATGTTGCTAGAGGCCTTCGTTTGGTCTATGGGCCGATTGTTTCCGTCGAACCCGCTCAACGATACCAGACATCCACCCGAGCTGGTGCCGGCGTATTGCCCGTTTAACTGACTGTTCGATGCTCTATCCAAATCGGCCTTGGCGCTATTGACATCGATGCCCATCGCAGTCGCAACCGCCAGCGCCAAACTGCCGGCTGCGACGATCCTGGGTAAACGCTTCATCCTCTCCTCCATTCCGATCTTTGCGTTGCTCTGCCCGATCTGCGGGGGGCCGCTGGGTATCGCGTCGCCCGCAGAACGCGCAGTCGGGTAATAAGGAGGGCGTGGTGCGGGCGTCCTGAAATTTCGCTGAAAATAGGCTGAAATTGTGCTGAAATTTAGTAAACCGGCGATGGGCTTGGGGACGTTCGATGGGAGATGTGGGCCTAAATGCTTTTTCTTTTGAAGGATACACCCTCGATCTGATCCGGGGTTGCCTACGGAACGCGGGCGGGGAAATTGAGCTAAGACCCAAAAGTTTCGAGCTGTTGAGCTACCTCGTCGCAAACGCCGGTTGCCTCGTTTCCAAAGACGAATTGGTCAGTGCGGTGTGGCCGGATGTGATCGTGAGCGACGACTCGCTCGCCCAGTGCGTCAGCGAGGTGAGGCGGGCTCTCACTGATGCCGACCGGCGCATTATTAAGACGGTGCCGCGACGCGGGTACCTGTTTGCCGCCCCGGTGTCAGCTGCGCCGCGGCATCCAGCACTCGGGCAGAGTTTTGCCGGCTTCTCCGAGGCAGCAGATCAGGAATACTCTATAGGGGAAGGTCTCTCTCTCGGCGCTCGCACATGGGCCGAGCGACGAGCGGTGACGGCACCAAGGCTTTCAATTGTTGTTCTGCCGTTTGCAAATTTGTCGAACGATCCGGACCAAGAATATTTTGCCGACGCGATCACCGATGACCTTACAACCGATCTGTCGAGGATTTCCGGAAGCTTTATGATCGCTCGCACGACGGCCTTTAGTTACAAGGGCAAATCGGTCGAGGTGAGGCAGATCGGCCGCGAGCTCGGCATTCGCTATGTCATCGAAGGGAGCGTACGAAGAGGTGGCGACCAGATTCTGGTTAACGTGCAGCTGGTCGATGCCGAAAGCGGCGCGCATGTTTGGGCAGAACGGTTCGAGACCGATCGCCGGAACTTCGCGGACGCTCAGAGCGAGATCACCGGCCGTCTTGCGCGGACGCTTAATCTCGAACTGCTGCGCGATTCAGGGCGCCGGATAGAGCTGGAGCGAGCAATCGATCCCGACGCGCGCGATCTCGTCATGCGCGGATGGGCTTGGTATTACCGGCCGGGTTCCAAGGCAAGGCTGCAGGAGGCTCGGAGGGATTTCGAGCGCGCGCTCGAGGTCGACCACCGCTCCGTCGATGCGCGGATCGGCATCGCAACAACCTTGCTCGGCAATATCTCGAGCGGATGGAGCAGCTCTCCGCAGCAGGATAAAGCACGCGCCGAACAGCTGCTCCTCGAAGCTCTCGAGCAGGATACGAACCGCTCGATGGCGCATGTTGCGATGGGGATACTTAGGCGATTGCAGTCCCGACTGAGCGAGTCGAAGATGGAGTTCGAGACCGCGATCGCGCTCGACCGCAACAACGCCCGCGCAATTTTCCAGCTTGGGCAAACAATGATGTGGCTGGGTCAGCCAGAGGTGGGAATCCCCCTCCTCGAGAGAGCCATCCGGCTTAATCCACACGACCCGACTCTGGCCAGCCATCATGCTATGCTGGGTTCGTGCGATCTCTTGCTGGGTCATGTGGATCAGGCATTAGACCTCCTCAGGAAGGCGCGCGCCGAAAATCCCCGGACCTACTATATTCATCTATGGCTTGCTGGGGCGCTTGGCTTTAAGGGCGATCTCGACGAGGCGAAAGCAGCTCTGCGGGAGTCGCTGAAACTTAATCCAGAGATCGACTCATTCGCGGCTCAGCGTGCGCAGGCTCCGTATCACGCGAATCCTCTGCTTTGGGCGCTCCGCGAGAAGACACTGAATGTCGGCCTGCGCCGAATTGGCTTCCCCGAGGAATGATCCTCACTCGCGTGAGAGTGGGGGGACGGGGTGTGGTGGTGTCAGCTTCGAGCATCACGGGCTTGGGCTTGAGTTCAACCTGCCCACAGCGGAACCGCTTGTCAGCTATGGCCGGGCAATTGCTGCTATTTGGCGGGGCGGGGCGATACAGCTGGCGGGCGAGGTGAAGGCGCAAGGCGCGCGGCGGCGGGCGCGCTCGGATTGGATGGCGATCGAGTGCGAGCGCGGCATCTCGGCGGTGATGAGCTTCGAGCGCGAGGGTTCGCTTTCAACCTATTGGACGCGCCCGGCCACCAGGACTTCAGCGAGCACACCTACTGCAAGCCGGCTGCGGTCCCCCACCCTCCCCTCCCCCGCCAGCGCAGGGCTGTCCGGGGAAGTCGAGGGGTGAACTGATTAGTCGCGGGTGCATGCCCCGCACGACGGGGGTTTTCCGTCTACTTTCTGGTTTGCAAGGCTCAGAAAGAGGACGAGGCATGCGCTTTACACCGAGCATCTTGGGTAAGCTGCTTGAACCCATCGAGCGCCGCCAGTTCGACAGGCTCGTCGCGCGTCATGCCGGCGATGCCTACGTCAAATCGTTTACCAGCTGGAACCATCTGCTGGCGCTGGTCTACGCCCAGTTCTCCTCGGCCATCAGCCTGCGGGGCCTGGAAGCGGGCTGGAACGCCAACCGCCAGCATCATTACCACCTGGGCAGCGGCCCGCTGGTCCGCTCGACCCTGGCCGATGCCAACAAACGGCGACCGGTTACGGTCTTTGCCGAGACTTCAGCCTGGTCGCAAACCAGCTCGATCGGCAGACGCGGCGCGACGGCACGGCCATGGTGAAGCTGATCGATGCGACGCCTATCCCGCTCAAATCAAACGGACGCATCCGCGGCTTGAAGATGCATGTCGTTTTTGACCCGAAGGCCGACTGTCCGAGCATCCTCGACATCACCGATGCCAACGTCAACGACGCCCAGATCGGCCGCACGATCACCATCGAGCCGCGGGCAACCCCGGCCTGCGCCGGGGCAAGCTCTATGTCTTTGACAAGGGCTATTGCCATTATGGCTGGTGGACCGCAATCGCCGACCAGGGCGCGGTCTTTCTTACCCGACCCCAGACCAATAGGCGCTTCGAGGTCGTTGACGAGCGCCCCATCGCGCTGGCGCAAGGCGATGATCTCACTATGCTCCACGACACCGAGGTGCGCTTCGCCAGCACGGGTGAATTCGACATTGCCGATGCGGCTGCGCCGCCTGCGGGTCCAGCGGGCCGACGGGAAAACCATCACCCTGCTGACCAATGACCTCGAGCGCGCCGCCCTCGACATCGCCGCCCTCTACAAGGCCCGATGGCAGATCGAGCTGCTGTTTCGCTGGATCAAACAGCATCTCCACATCCGCCGCTTTCTCGGCAACAACGACAACGCGATCCGCCTCCAGCTCTTTGCCGCGATGATCGCCTACGCGCTGCTGCGCATCGCCGCCCGCAGCCACTGTATCAAGATCTCGATCCTGCGCTTCACCGATCTGGTCGCCCTGGGCCTCTTCGACCGCCGCCATATCGGCGCCATCGACAAACCCCCGCCCGTCAACCCAAGTCACCCAAAATGCCAAAACTCCCAAAACCAGCTGAGTTTCGGCTATGCCTGACTTTCCCCGGACAGCCCTGCCGCATGCGGGGGAGGGTGAGGGAGGGGGCGACTCCGACGCCGCCTCCTTTGGTGCCAGTGAGGCATCGAGGAGCAGACCCGCAGGCTCTTCGCGCTGAACCGGCTGCGCGAGGTGCCGATCATCACTTTTGTCAACAGCTCGACCGCGACGGTATCGGGCATCTCCGCCGCGCCGCGTTAATGGTGACCCGACAAAGGCAGCGAGGCCGATGTGACCCTCACTCCCATATGCCAATTGTTAACTAGTTTCCGGGTGTCCCGGCGCCGCACAGCGTGCCGTTGATCTGACACTGCGGCGTTATCTCCAATTGTTCCTGCCGCTCGTTTAGCGCGGCGATTTCCGCCTGTGTCTCGGCATCGATATCGATGCCGGCGGTGGCGCAACCGCAAACCTGGCTTGCGCAGCAGCTGCATTGATTGATTTGCTCAAGCGCTAAAATTGCCTGCAACCCGCTGAGTTCCGCCAAGCCGCCGCAGGCGTGTTGCAGCAGGTGGGCTTTGCCGGGCGGGTTGACCGGCAGCGGTGTCGTCTGTCCAATCCCGAGGGTCGTACACAGCGTTGCGTCGCAGCTGTAGCCTACCTGGATGCTCGAAGGCGACCCGTTCGGGCTCTGGCGGACGCCATTGCGGTAGGCCTCGCATACCCTCAAGCAGAGCGGACTTCCCTTGGTGACCGGATATTGGGTGGCCGAAGAATAGAGCGGGCAGCCCTTGTCACCGGCCACGTCAGGTAAACAGCCGGTCGCCGGAGGATCGATAGGCTCGTGGTTTTTGAGGGGATTGTGTGCGGCCGACCAGACGTAGACGGGTGGCGCTCCAAGGTTCGCATAAGCGGTATCGATTAGGGCGTAGAATTGCCCCAACACAGCATCCCTGTTGGGAGTGGACGAAAAAATTCCCGCAATGAAGCTCTGGACGCTGCCGGGATCGACCCCTGCTGCCGACAAAGCCGTTGCGACGGTGGCAGGATCAAGGTGTTCCGCGCGGATTCTTCCTCGAGCAAGACTGCGCCGAACTTCCTGCAGGGCCGCCAAGGCCGCGGGCGACGCACCTTGCGACGCCGTTGTCGGCGTCAATTCGTTCGCGTCGCACGGCACTCCGGCTTGCCCTAGTTCGAAGGGACCGTCATAGACTGGGCACGCGCATTCCACCAGATCGTTCCCGGCATCGTCTTGTTGTCCGGTATGACGGCATGGTGCGGTCATGCATCCGGCGTACTTGCCGGCCGAGCAGGTCGTCGAGTTGGGCGACGTCCCGGTGTCGTAATCCGAATTCTTGAGCGTCGAAAACACCGATATGAGCTCGGCGCCCGGAATAACGTTATTGGTGTTGGCCGCCCGGCAGACCGGCGCCAAGTTCCACCACGTGTTATCGCGGATCGGCGCCCGCGGGCTGCAGAGTTCGCCGTCATGGCCGCATGCGGCTATTGTGCGCAAGTATAGATTGAGGTTCAGAATCGCGTTTATGCTGACGAAATAGGGCACATAGGGCGGGTATTGTTCGGTTTTGATCTCATAGCAGGTGCAGTTTGCCGATTTGCCGTCCGGCGCCAAGATGCAAGGCAGCGGCGGGTTGACCGATGCCGTGCCGTCCGCTGGCACAGGAGTGCCGATCGCCGGACCGGAAAAGTAGCACAGCGCGTAGGAGAACGGGCGGCCGACCGGCGGCCTGCACGCCAGGAAATCGGACTGAACGAGCCAAATATCCGCATAGGCGGGGCCGAACGGTGTCGTGTAGCGGTCATTGAAACGGAATGTAGCGGCTCGGATCGAGCCTAGAGCGGCACCCTCGTCGGTCCGGCCGGCAAACGGGTTCCCCGTCGATTGCGCCTGCGCCGGGGTAAGCTGCGCGCAGAAAGATGCCAGTAAGAAAACGCCCGGCCTCAGAAGGCGGGTGAACGCCGAGAGTAGTCGGCCGGACCCGTTGTCAATGTTCACTCGGATGCCTCTGTGATGCGGTGCACAGCCGTGCCGATAATTCGGATTGCATAATCGGCGGGGATGAGCCGCCACCCGATCAGATCACGTACGCAGAGCCGAACCCGCGGCGTAGACTGATCTGACTGGCGCACGCACAACCGCAGCCCGCGACTGCGCGAGAAGTTCTCTAAATCTCGCCGCGTCCAAAAGCCGTCAGATCTGCCGCCGATTCGGCAAGAGGCTACGGCTTCTCCAATTTGTGATTGTGGTTGCTGCAGCAACGAGGGACGTCGTCCTGGCACCTATCAGCCGGGCGAGACCGCGGCCGACAGCGCGGTGATGGTGCTCGAAGCCGCCCCAATGGAGCCGAGGGGGGATCGAGGAGCAGACCCGCAAGCCCTTCGAGGTGTGCCGGCTGCGCGACGTGCCGATCATGACTTTCATCAACAAGCTCGACCGCGAGGCTGCGGTTACTCGGGCGCGGCGTCCGTGACCAAAGTCACCAAGATCCGAGTCGAGGCTTCGCGGTCAGGGCGGCATATTCACGGCATCGGCATCATATTGATGTTGAGGTTGGTGATGATCCAGATCGAGCCGGTGATAATGAGGAAGACGATCAGCACGCCAAAGGCGAGGGCCAGAATATTGTTCGTATGGTCGGGCCCGCTGCCCAGATGCAAAAAGAAGACGAGGTGGATACCGATCTGCGCGAAAGCGAGCACGATCAACCCGACGGGTATGCCCGGGGCCCACAACAAATTCGTCTGCGACACGACGAACGAAGCGATCGTCGCCAGGATGGCAAGCCCGAGCCCCGCCGTGTACGACAGAACGCTGGCCGTAGACTCTTCGTGCTCGACACCCGGCGTCCGGTCGTCGAACACGCGATCTTGACCGTCCATCACTGGAAGTCTCCCATCAGATAGACCAACGTGAATACCCCGACCCAGATAATGTCCAGCGCGTGCCAGAACAGGCTCCAGCACAACAGGCGTCGCAGCACGTGCGGGCGCAGGCCTTTGACGACGACCTGCGCCACCATATAGATGAGCCAAAGGAGGCCGGCGGTGACGTGCGCGCCGTGCATGCCCACCAAGGCAAAAAAGGCCGATAAGAAGGCGCTGCGCGAGGGTGCGGCGCCCTCGCTGACCATGCCGGCGAATTCCGAGATCTCGATGAACAGAAAGGCCGCGCCGAGCACGAATGTTAAGGCGGCGAAGACCAAGAAGCGGTCCGGCTGCCGCCGTTCGGCCGACAACGCCCCGAGCCCGCAGGTGTAGCTCGAGAACAACAGGCACATCGTTTCGATGAAGACATTGCGGAGATTGAACAGCTCGGACCCGGTCGGGCCGCCGGCGGTATTGCCCACCAGGACCGCATAGGCCGCGAACAGGGCCGAGAACATGACGAAGTCGCTGAGGATGAAGATCCAGAACCCGTAGGCGACGACGACTCGGGTCGGGGCCGGCCCGCCGCCGCCGCGCCCACGCGCGAGTTCGGTCGGGACCGCTTCGATCGTTGCTATCGTCATGCGGGCCGTCCGAGGCCCAGCCGGGCCCGCTCTATTCGCGCAATTTCGCTGGCCGGGATATCGCGCTCTCGGTTCTCGCTCCAGCCGAACACCAGGACCGTGACCGCCGCGGCTAAAAGGCCCAGAATAAACATCCACCAGATCTGCCAGATCGCCGCAAAACCGGTTACCACCGCAAAGAAGGCGGTGATAAAGCCGGTCGCGCTGTTGCGCGGCATCTCGATGGTTTCATAGGCCGGCTCGGACGCGGGCAGCCCGTGTCGCTTCATCTGCCAGAACGCGTCGATCGTCTCCACCCGGGGCAGCACCGCGAAATTGTAGGCTGGCGGCGGCGACGAAGTCGCCCACTCCAGGGTTCGACCGTTCCACGGGTCGCCGGTCAGGTCGAGGCGCTGCTCCCGCGTGCGGATGCTGACATAAAGCTGCGCGATCTGGCAGAGGATTCCGGCGAAAATGACCACGGCACCGACCTCCGCGACGAGCAGCAATGGCTGCCAGCTCGGGTCCGGGATGTGCTGCAGGCGCCGCGTCATCCCCATCAGGCCCAGCATGTAAAGCGGCATGAAGGCGAGATAGAAGCCAACGAGCCAGCACCAGAAGCTGGCCTTGCCCCACCTTTCGTCGAGAGTGAACCCGAACGCCTTCGGGAACCAGTAATTGTAGCCCGCCAGCGCACCGAAGACCACACCGCCGATAATGACGTTGTGAAAATGGGCGACCAGGAAGACACTGTTGTGGAGCACGAAATCGACCGGCGGGACCGCCAGCAACACGCCGGTCAGGCCGCCGATGACGAAGGTGATGATGAAGCCGACCGTATATAGCATCGGCGTCTTGAACACGATGCGACCGCGGAACATCGTGAACAGCCAGTTGAAGACTTTGACGCCGGTCGGCACTGCGATGATCGACGACATGATGCCAAAGAAGGCGTTGACGTCCGCACCCGCCCCCATCGTGAAAAAGTGATGCAGCCAAACCATAAAAGAGAGGATGCAGATCCCCAGGGTAGCGAGAACCATCGAGCGGTAGCTGAACAGCCCCTTGCCGGAAAAGGTCGCGACCACTTCGGAGAAGATGCCGAAAGCCGGCAAGATCAGGATGTAGACCTCGGGGTGGCCCCACGCCCAGAACAGGTTGACATACATCATCTGGTTGCCGCCGGCCTCGTTGGTAAAGAAATGCATGCCGAGGTAACGGTCGAGCAGCAGCATCACAAAGGTCGCGGTCAGGATCGGGAAGGCGGCGACGATCAACAGATTTGCCGCGAGTGCCGTCCAGCAGAACACCGGCATGCGGAAATAGATCATGCCCGGAGCGCGCAATTTGAGGATCGTCGTCACGAAATTGACGCCGGTCAGCAAGGTGCCGATGCCCGAGATCTGCAATGACCAGAGGTAATAGTCGACGCCCTCATCGGGGGAAAAGGCGAGCTCGGACAGCGGCGGGTAGCCCATCCAGCCGGTGCGCGCGAAACTGCCGATGACGAGCGACATATTGATCAGCAGCGCGCCCGTTGCCGTCAGCCAGAAGCTGACCGAGTTGAGCGTCGGGAAGGCGACGTCGCGCACGCCGAGCTGCAACGGCACGGCAAAGTTCATCAGCCCGATGACCAGCGGCATCGCCACGAAAAAGATCATGATCGAGCCGTGCGCAGAGAAGATCTGGTCGTAGTGATCAGATGGCAAGTATCCCTCGGCGTCACCGACCGCGATCGCCTGCTGCGTGCGCATCATGATCGCGTCGGAATAGCCGCGCAGCAGCATGACCAGTCCCAGAGCGAAATACATCACGCCGATGCGCTTGTGGTCGACGCTGGTGATCCACTCGCGCCACAGATAGGGCCACCAGCCCTTGACGGTGACGATCGCAAGCACCGCCAGAATGACGAGGCCGACCACGCCCATTGCGTAAAGCGGGAGCGGCTGGTCGAGAGGAATTGCCGCCCAGCTCAGCCTGCCCAGCATGTCAACCTCCCGCCTGCCGCGTCGGCGGACACCAGGCCCCGGCGGCGCGCGTATTTCCGGGACCCGCCGCCGTCTGGTCGACGATGCGCTCGAACATGTTGGGCTCGACCGAGCGATAGGTCGCCGGCGGCACCGCTTTGCTCGGCTTTGACAATGCGGCGTAGCCGGCATCGTCGAGCGCAGACCCGGCCCCGCGCACCTGCGTGACCCAGCCGTCGAAATCGCCGGCCGGCACCGCTCTCGCGATGAACCGCATTTCCGCAAACCCCGCGCCGCTATAATTTGCCGAAAAGCCGGGATATTCGCCCGGCTTGTCCGCCAGCAGGTGGAGGTGCGTGGTCATGCCGCCCATCGTGTAGATCTGGCTGCCGAGCTGCGGCACGAAGAAGGAATTCATCACTGTCGCCGAGGTGAGACGAAACCTCACCGGCGTTCCCGCCGGTATGACCAGCTGATTGACCGCGGCCACGCCCTGATCGGGGTAGATGAACAGCCATTTCCAATCGAGCGCCACGACGTCCACATTGAGCGGCTTGGCGTCCGCGGGGATCGGCGCCCGCGGATCGAGCTGATGGGAACCGATCCAGATGACCCCGCCCAAGAGGATCACGATCAGCGCCGGGATCGACCAGAGGACGAATTCGAGACGGCCTTCAAAGGATTCGTCCGGGTCGTGGCTGGCGCGGAGGTTTGACGACCGGTACCACCAGGCGAATGCCAACGTCGCCAGGACCACCGGAACCACGACGACGAGCATGATCGCCGTGGAGTTGACCATCAGGAGCAGCTCCTGCGCCGCGATCGGCCCTTGCGGATCCAATATGCCGGCCTGCCGACAGGAAGCGACCAGTGCGGCGGCACATACGATCAGGCAGCGCAGCAAGCCCGAGCGCGGCGGCCAACCCCGCGTCTTAAATGCGGGACCGTGCGACGTGCCATAGCCCGCGTAACGCCCGTCATGCATGGAGGCCTCCGCTACCGAGGGTGGCGCTGAGTCGCCGCTCATGTCGCGCCCGGTCCTTAACGGTTAAGTCTAATGGCAGAGCCGCTGCTTGCCAATGCCGCACGGCGCACCGCCTTCAGCCGACGACCCGCTCGGCTCGCCCCCGTTCCGAGGCTAGGGCATGCACACATCTGACGGCCAAAATCTCCCTCTCCGCCCTCGGGGGCGGAGAGGGTCGGGGTGAGGTGGGGGAGCCCTCCCGTTCCGAACCAGCGGCACCACCCACCTCACCCTCTCGGCGCTGCGCGTCGGGTCCCTCCCTCTCCCCCCGCAAGCGGGCGGAGAGGGGCAAAGGCTCGCGATAGGATGGTCGCCAGCAGAAAATAAGTGCATACCCTAGCGCTCCGAGGGGGGCATCGAGGAGCAGCCCGCAAGCTTTGTCGGGCTCTGCCGGCTGCGCGACGTGCCGATCATCACCTTCGGCAACAAGCTCGACCGCGAGGCCCGCGACCCGTTCGACCTACTGGACGAGATCGAGCAAGGCCTCGCGCTCGACGTGAGCCCGGCCTCCTGGCCGATCGGCATGGGGCGCGACTTTCTCGGCATTTATGATTTGTTTGCCAATACGCTCATGTTGTTCGAGCACGGCGTCCACGACCGGGTCACCGAGCCGGTACGCTGCATCTCCGCCGGCAGTGTGCTAGATTGACCGGCTGAGCGGCGGGAGAGCCGCCTGCGAACGTCTACGAGGCAACCGTGTGAACCCACTTCTGGAACGAATTACCATAGACCCCAGAATTTGCGGCGGTAAGCCTTGCATAAAAGGCACCCGGATCTGGGTCTCGCTTATTCTCGATTTCCTTGCCGACGACATGACCGAGGCCGAACTGCTCGACCAATATCCGGGGCTGACGCATGAAGACGTATTGGCGGCAATCGCCTACGGCGCCGAAGCAGCCCGGGAGCAGATCATCCCGGTCCCCGCCGAAACCGCGGCGTGAAACTCAAGCTCGACGAGAATCTCAGCCGGAGCGCGGCCGATCTGATCCGCGCTGCCGGCCACGATGCTGTTACGGTTCCCGGTCAAGGGCTGCGCGGAGCGGCGGACGAGGTACTGTTTGAAGTCTGCGGGCGCGAGAGCAGAGCGCTCGTCACATTGGATCGTGATTTTGGTCAGGTGCTTCGCTATCCGCCAGCCGCCAGCGCCGGCATCCTGATACTTGAGACCGGGCCGCGGGCGACCCATGCGGCACTCCTCGATCGCGTGCGCGAACTCCTGAGGTTACTCGATACCCGGTCTCCGGAAGGCGCCTTGTGGATCATCGAGCCCGGACGCCTGCAAATCCACCTCCCGTCCGATTGGGAAGCGCAGTAAATGTCGCGAGCGGCGGCGGGAGCGCTCGGATTGGATGGCGGTCGAGTGCCAACGCGGCATCTCGGTCTCCTCGGCGGTGAGGGCTTCGAGCACAGGGCCTCGCCTTCAACCTGCTCAACACCCCGGCCACCAGGACTTCAGCCCAACGGAATTGGCGGGACACCTACCGCACGCTGACCGCGATCCCCCCACCCTTCCCTCCCCCGCTTGCGGACGCTTGCGGGGGAGGGAAGGGTGGGGGCCACTCGACGCCGCCCCTAGTGGTGCCAAGGGGGATCGAGGAGCAAACCCGTAAGCTCTTCGAGGTCTGTCGATTGCGCGAAGCGCCGATCTTGACCTTCGTCAACAAGCTCGACCGCGAGGGCCGCGACCCGTTCGACCTCTTGGACGAGATCGAGCAGGCGCTAGCGCTTGACGTAACCCCGGCCTCCTAGCCGATCGGCATGGGGCGCGACTTTCTCGGCACCTATGATCTGTTCGCCGATGCGCTGCTGTTGTTCGAGCGCGGCGTCCACGACCGGGTCACCGAGCCGGTGCGCTGCACTGGCCTCGACAACCCGCAACTGCCGCGGCTGTTGCCGAAAGAATCCCTCGCCAAATTGCGCGAGGAGATCGAGATGGCGAAGGGGCTGTGCCCGCCGTTCGACCCGCAGGCCTATCGCGAGGGCCATCTGACGCCGGTCTATTTCGGCAGCGCGCTCAACAATTTCGGGGTGCGCGAATTATTGGCGGGGGTCGGCGAATTGGCCCCCGCGCCGCGACCGCAGCCAGCCGGTCCTCGCCCGGTGTCGCCCGAGGAGCCTGATGTCGATCCAATTTTAAGCAAACTGGGAGGCAGGGCTGGGCGGCAATTCCGAACGGGCGGACCGAGATAGCTCACCGTGGCCTCGACACAATTCGGTAGCCCGGAATTAACCGATTCCCGATATCTATGGTCAGGAGATGGCTGATTTTCTAAAATTGCTGGTTCCAGTCGTCCTGACGCCGACGAACTATGCCGAGCTTCTAAAGAAGCTCGCTGCATGTCTCTTCTACGAGACCTGGGCAGTCACCTTTTTATTGCGAGGCATCCCGTCGATCGACGGTGCCTTTCATGCAGTGGAGAGCTACGGCCAACTGGGGATCGCGCTCAGTACTGTGCCTGCTTATGACAAGCTCAACTTAGCGGGTGCGGCAGTCGCGCTTTTGGCGGCGGGATTCAGCTACGCCGCGCAACTGCATGATCGCGTTTCCGATCTCTTCAAGATTAGACATCGGTTCGACCGTAGCAGCATTCTTTTCCCCCTTGCTTTATTGGTTGGAGCAAAACTATCGGCCACGCAACTTAATGCTGTAGATGTCAACCGTGTCACGCTAATGCACAAAGTTTTCTATAAGTTTGCCTCCAGTCGTGTTGAAAAACCGCTTGTAGATAAACATCATATAGAACATGCCCTCGATGCTTGGTCTTGGTTTTGGATCTTGCTGGAAGGGATGGCCCTCCTCATTATAAGCGCCGTAATTGCTATCTATTTCGGTGCTCCTTTCTTGGTTTCCGGATTTGCTGCAGCGTTTCTCATATATTGGGTACTCGCGGTTTTTCAATACTCTCGGCTTGAACGCTACGCGCGGCCCCAGGTAGAGGCTATCGCAGACAACAAAGACGCGGCTGAAGGCGTTAAGGAAACTTTTTGTGCGCTATAGAATCGATCATGAAATTGTTATTAGATCGGAAAACGCAGCTAAACCGTCGTCCCAGTTCTCTGCTTACCTTGCGTCGTTGTTAAATAAGTTGCCCATCGCAGACGCTAGTTTCGACTATGGATGTGGAAAACTACGTTATTACAATCTGATGCTGCGGTCTACCGGGCATTTGGTGCTGGTGGATTCGGAGATCCAGCTGTCACGAAACCAGATTTTAGCCCAGCAGCGCACGAGCGTACGGCGGTTCATTTGTTGTTCCAACCGTGTCACCGCTTCGAATGTTGCCGAGTTTAGTAGCGATAAGACACAATTCGACCGGGGGTTTTGTATCAACGTGCTTTCGGTTATCCCAATAACGGTCATGCGGCAAAGAGTGATTAGACTGATCTACTCCAAGCTGCGGCCGGGAGGTACTTGCCTTTTCGTAGTGCAATATCGAAACTCAGATTTTACGCGCATGCGTCGGATGCCAAATGCTCGGAGTTGGCGCGATGGCATCCTAATCGACTCCCTTCGAGGCTTCTCGTTCTACGCCCTTATCGCACCAGATCAGTTGGTCTCGATGGTTGCTGGCGCTGGCTTTCAGATAACCGATCTCACCCTCTACGATGGAAGCGCATACGTAGTTGCCGAATCTTCGGAAGGGAGTAGATCGTTTCGATCCTTCCTCATAGCGTCAGTGCCAACGCAGCGAGTGATTTGCCCAGCTGGACAGGTATCCGGCAACAGCCAAAGTCGGTTGATGAGCACCCGGACCGACGAGATTTTGCGCGGGCGTACCTTTGCGATCATTTCGCATCCGACGCCGGCAAGACCACCTTGACCGAGAAACTGCTTCTGTTCGGCGGGGCGATCCAGCTGGCGGGCGAAGTGAAGGCACGGGTGAGCGGCGGCGGGTGCGCTCGGATTGGATGGCAGTCGAGTGCCGGCGCGGCATCTCGGTCTCCTCGGCGGTGATGAGCTTTGAGCATGAGGGGCTCGCCTTCAACCTGCTCGACACGCCGGGCCACCAGGATTTCAGCGAGGACACCTACCGCACCCTGACCGCGGTCGCGATGCAGAACGCCATCGACAATGATCATCCTAAAATCGCCCGCTTCGTCAGTCATATTCAACGATGGCGAGTTTTTACGGGCCACGGTCCGGGCAATCAGGATGCAGGCTGGGATCTCTGATTATGAGCGCCCGGGACGGCACTGGCAAATGCTTGACGAGTGATTACAACCAGACGGCGTAATTAGCTGCAGACTCGCGTTAGACCGTGACAATGATGATTATCGATACACTTTCAGGTTGTCGTTGGCGGCAACTGCAGCGCTTGGCAAGACGCCGAGTACGCATCATATCCACGGCCTATGCCGGCACCACGGGATCGCTTGCCGGCGATCGCGGCTATTCCCGCAACAACTAAAGCGGATTGATGAGCACCCTGACCGACGAGATTGCCCGCCGGCGCACCTTTGCGATCATTTCGCATCCGGACGCCGGCAAGACCACCTTGACCGAGAAACTCTTGCTGTTTGGCGGGGCGGTCCAGCTGGCGGGCGAGGTCAAGGCGCGCGGCGACCGGCGGCGGGCGCGCTCGGATTGGATGGCGATCGAGCGCGAACGCGGCATCTCGGTTTCCTCGGCGGTGATGAGCTTCGAGCATCAGGGGCTCGCCTTCAACCTGCTCGACACGCCGGGCCACCAGGATTTCAGCGAGGATACCTACCGTACACTGACCGCGGTCGACAGTGCGGTCATGGTGCTCGACGCCGCCAAGGGCATCGAGGAGCAGACCCGCAAGCTCTTCGAGGTGTGCCGGTTGCGCGATGTGCCGATCATCACTTTCATCAACAAGCTCGACCGCGAGGCCCGCGACCCATTCGACCTGCTGGACGAGATCGAGCAGGCGCTGGCGCTCGACGTAACCCCGGCCTCCTGGCCGATCGGCATGGGGCGCGACTTTCTCGGCACCTATGATCTGTTCGCCGATGCGCTGCTGTTGTTGGAGCGCGGCGTCCACGACCGGGTCACCGAGCCGGTGCGCTGCAGCGGCCTCGACGACCCGCAACTGCTCCGGTTGTTGCCGAAAGAAGCCCTCGCCAAATTGCGCGAGGAGGTCGAGATGGCGAAAGGGCTGTGCCCGTCGTTCGACCCGCAGGCCTATCGCGAGGGCCATCTGACGCCGGTCTATTTCGGCAGTGCCTTGAACAATTTCGGAGTGCGCGAACTCTTGCACGGAGTCGCCGAGTTGGCCCCGGCGCCCCGCCCCCAGCCGGCCGTCGGCGCCACTGGGCCGCGGGCGATCTCCCCCGAGGAGCCCGAGGTCGCCGGTTTTGTCTTCAAGGTGCAGGCCAATATCGACCCGCAGCACCGTGACCGCATCGCCTTCGTGCGGATCGCCTCCGGCCGCTTTCAGCGCGGCATGAAATTGAAGAACATCCGCACCGGGCGGGTCATGTCGGTGCAGGCCCCGGTGTTTTTCCTCGCCCGCGAGCGCAACCTCGCCGAGGAGGCCTGGCCGGGCGACATCATCGGCATCCCCAACCACGGCAGCCTGCGGATTGGCGACACGCTGACCGAAAGCGAAGCGATCCGCATCACCGGCCTCCCGAATTTCGCGCCGGAGATCCTGCGGCGGGTCAAGATCGAGGACCCGATGAAATCGAAGCACCTGCGTCACGCGCTCGAGCAACTGGCCGAGGAGGGGGTGACCCGCGTCTTCAAGCCGGCGGGTGGCGGCGACTGGATCATCGGCGTCGTCGGCGCGTTGCAGCTCGACGTGCTGACCGCACGGCTCGCCGCCGAATACGATCTCCCGACCCGGCTCGACGGGGCACCCTATCAGGCGGCGCGCTGGCTCGACGCCGAGGAGCGGGCCGAACTCGACCGCTTCCGCATCAAGAACCCCTCGGCCAGTGCCGAGGACCATGACGGCGTGCCCGTCTTCCTCGCCCGCAACGCCTGGGATCTGCGCACGACGATCGAGGAATGGCCCAAGATCCGCTTCACCGAAACCCGCGAGCAGAGCTGAGGCTTCAATGCCGCCATTCGGTCGAGGGTGGGTTCGCTTCGCCGAGCGGGAATGCGGCGGGATCAGGCAATGGGATGGCTTGGGGTCTTGCGGCCATCTCGGCCCGGCGGGCTTCGGCGGCGCGTTTCAGGCGGTAGTAGGAGCGGATCGTCCAGGGGATCGAGCCGAGATAGACTACGCCGACGACCATCAGGGTCGGCCAAGGTGCGGTCGTCAGAAAGGCGGTCGCCACGCCAAAGGCGAGCAATGTCGGCACCACCATATGATGGGGGACGCGGATCTTCTTTAGCGACACGGTCGGGACCTTGCTGACCATTAAGATCGCGATCCCGGTGATCGTGACCGCGTTGAAGTAGGGCGAGCGAAAGATCCAGTCGCCCCATTCGAAGCTGAGGAACATCGGGATCATGACCAGACCCGCACCCGCCGGAGCCGGGGCGCCCATAAAGAAGGGGGCGGCGTAAACCGGCACCTCGGCCGGCGTCACGGCGTTGAAGCGGGCCAGACGCAAGGCGCAGCACACCGCGAAGAACAGCACGATCACCCAGCCCAGAACGTGCAGTTCCGACATCGTCCAGAGATAGAGAACCGCGGCCGGGGCGACGCCGAAGCTGACGAAATCCGACAGGCTGTCGAGCTCCGCCCCAAAGCTCGACGTGGCTTTGAGGAGGCGGGCCATGCGCCCGTCGAGGCCGTCGAAGATGCCGGCGGCGATGATCGCGAAGACCGCACCCTCGAAATTCCCGGCGATCGCAAAGCGCATCGCCGTCATCCCGGCGCAGAGCGCCAGCAAGGTCAGAACATTCGGGACCATGCGGTTGACCGACAGGTCCGAGAGCCGGCGCACCCGCATCCGCGGCCGCCGCACCCGAGCGCGACGCATCCTCAAGGTTCCGCTTCTCCTATGCGCCGCCGGTGCTCATTGCGCAAACCCCTGGCGCGCCGGCTCCTGCGCCAGGCGATCGCCGAGCACGGTTTCGCCGCCGACCATGCGCTGCCCGGCGACCACCATCGGTACATAGGGCTCCGGGCAATAGACGTCGACCCGCGAGCCGAAGCGGATGATGCCGATGCGCTGGCCGGTGACGATCTCCTGCCCCTCGCGCAGGTCGCAGACGATGCGCCGGGCGAGGAGACCGGCGACCAGAACGAAGGCAATCTCCGGGCCTTCCGACGGCGCGATCCGGATCGCCATGCGCTCATTGTGCCGGCTCGCCTCCTCGCGGCTCGCATTGACGAACCGCCCCTTGGTGTAGCGCAACGCCGCCACCCGGCCGCCGAGCGGCGCGCGGATCACGTGGACGTCGAAGATGCTCAGAAAAATCGCGATCCGCTGCCCCGCGGCATCGCTCATCGCGAGCTCGGGCGGCATTGGCGCCGCGACGACCGACAAGGCGGTCCCGTCCGCCGGGCTCACCAGCAATCCGGGGCGGGTCGGGGTTACGCGCCACGGGTCACGAAAGAAGTAGGCCAGCCAGACGGTGATGATCGCGGCGGCCCAGCCGGCGCGCGCCCAGAAGAGGAACAAGATCAGCGTCACGACGACCCCGCCGAGCACGAATTTGACGCCCTCGGGGTGCAGCGGGCTGAGAAATCGTCTTAGCACGAGGAATGCGGGCGAAGGGGTCAGCTACCCTCGCGGCGCCAAGCCGCAAGCAGGCCGCCGACGATCAGCAGCAACGCCGCTATACCCGGTAGCAACGGCGTCTCACTGAACCCAGTCACGGTATAGTCGCCGTTGGCACGAAATCCCATCCAGTTTCGGCCGGCCGCCGCCCGACCGGGGGAGACCCGGCGGATTTCAGGAATCGCCCCGGTGCCGGCCCAGAATATGCCTCCGCCGGTCGCCGCGACGATCGGGGCAAGCCTTTCCGGCGTGCTGCGGACATCGGCGAATTCGATTGGGTTGAGTGGACCGGCCGCGGCGAGTGCGGTACGGCTGCCGTCGGTGACGCGGTAGAGTCCCTTTTCGCTGATCGGCATCGTGCCCGTGCTGCGGCCGCCGCTTTCCGGCGATAATGTCAGGCTGCGGCTGGATCCGTCCGGCATCGTGATGTCAACCGGCCGGTCGTCGGGTTCGAGCGATTGCCGGGCGACGACCAAGCGGTCGCCTTCGACCATGGCGCGCAAATCATTTTCTTCGAGATCAGGCTCCTTCATCAGCCAATAGGCGAGCCGGCGCAACAGCTCCGCCTGGGGACCGCCGCCCTCGAAGCCGCGCGCCCAGAACCACATCTGGTCGGAGAGCAGCTGCGCCACCCGGCCCTTCCCAACGCGGTCGAGAACGAGAAGCGGGCCGCCGTGGTCGCCACTCATTACCGTTACGCCCCGATGGACCCGCGCCTCGACCTGGCGAAACCAGCGTCCCCAGCTCGGTTCCCCGCCCGCCGCACCCTCCCCAGGCAACCCCTCCGTTACCGGGTGTCGGCGACCAAGGTCCGTGACCCGCGCCTTAAAGCCCTCCTCGATGACGTCTCCGGTTGGCTCGGTCGGCAAGATCGTCCCGAGCGGGGTGCGGGCCAAGCTGAGGGGCGTTCCAAAGCTCGGACCGACGGCTTCCAAAAAAGCTCCGCCGTTACGGACATAACGCGCGACATTCTCGAGATAAGCCTGTGGGATCACCCCTCGTCGACTGTACCGGTCAAAAATGATCAAATCGAACTCGTCGAGTTTTACATCGAACAACTCCCGGATCGGAAAAGCGATCAACGACAATTCGCGGATAGGCGTGCCATCCTGCTTTTCGGGCGGACGCAGGATTGTGAAATGAACGAGATCGACCGAAGGATCGGATTTCAGGATGTTGCGCCAAACGCGTTCTCCAGCGTGCGGTTCCCCCGACACCAGCAGCACCCTCAACCGATCACGCACGCCATTGACGACAACGACCGCGCGATTGTTGTCGAGGGTCATCTCTTGCGGCCCGGGCTCGACCTCGATTTCGACGAGGTTGGGCCCGCCATGGTCGATCGCGACGGGCAGCGCGACATTTCGGTCGACCGGTACGACGAGTTGATTGGGGGCGCCCCCGTCCTTGCGCCACGTGACCATCGCCTGGCTCGGACCCCCTTCGGGCTTCTTAGAAGAACTCTGGGGTAGATCCTCGACACGGATCGTGAGCTTCAGCTCCTTGCCGACGAGACCAAAGCTCGGCGCCTGGCTGATGACCAGGCTCCGGTCACTCTCGTCAGGCCGTCCGGAGAGCACCGCGTGAAGCGGCGCGCCGATCGCTTCTGCCGCTGTGCTGACCTCACCGCTTGGGGTGTCATGCACCTGCCCATCGGTTATCATCACAACCCCGGCGAGCCGCTGGCGCGGCACATCCGACATCGCGCGATCGAGTGCCGAGAACAGTCTCGTGCCGTCGCTCGCGGCCCCGGGCTGCGACTTTCCGGCTCGGACGACGCGCAGATCGAGATCGCGCTCGTGTGAAAGTCTCTCCTTCAGCTCTGCCAACGCCGCCTCGGTGGCGTGTTGGCGTTCGCCGACGCGCTGGCTTGGCAACTCGTCCACGACGGCGATAGCGATGTCGCGCTGTGGAGAACGCTGCTCCTCGATTATCGATGGATTAACCAGGGCGGCGAGCAGTATCACCAGAGCGACTGCCCGCCACGGTAAACCTCGAGCCCGGCGCAGGATCCCAAACGCGAGAACTAGAGTACAGGCAGCGGCGAGAAGCGCGATACCCGCCCACGGCAGTAGCGGCGCCGTGGCGAGCGAAAAACCGCTGCTGCTCATTGCCCTAGGCGCTCCAGGATCGCCGGCACGTGGACCATATCTGACTTGTAGTTGCCGGTCAGCACGTACATGACAAGATTCACGCCAAACCGCATCGCCATTTCGCGTTGCCGCTCGCCGCCCGGTACGACCGCAAAGGCCGGGCGGCCCTGCCCGTCGACGGCCCAGGCGCCGGCCCAATCATTGGCGCCGACAATGACACTCGATACCCCGTCATTGACACGATCTTCAGGCGGTTGGACCCACACGGTTCCGACATTCCAGCGCCCGGGGAATTCGTGCATCAGGTAAAATGATTTGGTCAGCACGTGATCGGTCGGCAGCGGCACAAGCGGCGGCATCTTGACGCCGCTGGTCAGCCGGCGCAGTCGTTGAGCCGACTGCACCGCGCCGCCGAAGGAGCCCGGGGTCTGGTCCTCACCGTCCCGAGTATCGAAAAAAACCGTCCCCCCGGTGTCGAGATAGCGATTGATTCGTTCGAGCGCGGCCGCCGACGGCGGGGTCTGCTCAGCAGTCACCGGCCAGTACAGCAGCGGGAAGAAGATAAGTTCGTCTCGCTCGATGGCGACGGCGAGCGGCTCGGCGGTCTCAACCGCCGTCCGCCGGCTTAAAGTCCCGGTCAGACCGATCAGCCCGGCACGGCTGACCGCGTCGACCTGGTCATTACCGGTCCGCACGTAGGCTAGGCGCAACTCCGAGGTCGCCTGCAAAACAAAGGCGTCGTCGGCGCGCGCTGCACCGGCAGCGCCGAGAGCGGCGATGAGAAGGAGCGCGGCGAACCGCGCGGGGCGGCGTCGCAAAAACCCACGCAATGCGTAGGCAATCACCAAATCGGCAAGGGCGAGAAGCAACGCCGCCGTCAGCAGCAGCGGCCGCAGATCGAATCTCATGGCCCCTCGTCAAGGATTCGCGCACAGTATCGGCAGGTAAACTCTCCACCGGCTTTAGCTCCTCGATCCCCGCGGAGAGGTTGAGCGCGCGCTTCGTGTCCGCCGTCCCATAGAAGCCGGGTGGATGCTGCGGCGAGGCCATCGCGGACGCCACCTCCTTTCCCGAGATGGGCCGGGCGGTCGATGGAGGCCGCTGAAGCCGACCGAATCCGTCAAGCGTCTCAACCGGGGGCAACGACCCTTCGCCCGCCTCAGTCACGCCTTTGCTCATCGTCACGGTCCGCCGGAGCATCTCGACGAACAGTCCGGAGAGGGCGAGGTTGGACCAGTCGGCGTTCGCCGTGGTGTGCACGAGCACGATCAAACCTTTTCCACGCCTGTCGGCGGTGACGAGCGGCGTGCCATCGGCCAAGCGCGCCCAAGTCTTGCTCGCGAGGTCTAAGTCTGGCTCGGCCAAGACTTGGCGCGAAACAGTCACCTCCGCCGGCACTACCAGCCCGGCGAACGGGCTGTCCGGCGTAAAGGGAGCAAGCCTTGCCGGCTGCTCCCAAGAAAGCGCACCGCCGATCGTGCGGCCGCCGCGGCGCAGCCGCACCGGCAGGAGTTGGTCCCCTTGCTCGGCGAGGTGAGGTCCCGCAAACCGCAGCAACACGCCGCCGGCTTCGATCCATTTGAGGACAGCTGCTTCCTCGGTTGGCGAATCCGGGCCAGTATCGGAAAATATCAGGACAGCAAGTTGCCGTTTCAGGAGATCGGTGGCGGGCCCGCGGCGGATCTCAGCGAATGGACCCAGCGCCCGCTCGAGGTAGTAGTTTTCACTGAGAAGCGGCTGCCCGCCGGTATTCGCGGCGGCGGCGATGCCCACCGGGCGGCGGCGCCAACGCTCGTCCACTAGCAGGACTGAACCCGCCGACTGCTCGCCTTCGATTTCGATACGAGCCGTCCGGTTTCTGAGTTCGCTCGGCATCGCCAGCCGCACACTGACGGCTTTAGCGCCGGGTTCGATCGTCGCTGCTTCGCGAGCCAGGATGCGTCCATCATCGCCGCTGGCACGCACCTGATAGTGGCGCGGTGTCGGTCCGGGCAACGAGCGCAGCACAACCCCCAGATCGTTCGCTTGCACGTCACCGGCCCCGAGCAGGAGCGGTCCCTGGCTGGGCTCTGCCGCGAGATAACGCAAGCTGCCTCGCTCGGCGAAAAAGGTAGCGAACTCCTCGCTGTCTCTATCCGCAACACCGTCGCTGAGCCATACCGCCGAATTCGCATCGTGCATGGACAAGGCTCGGAGGCGCGCCAGCGCGGCCCTCCGGTCAACCGGCCACGGTTTGGGCTGCAATGCCTGGATTGCCGCGCGCGCGTCGGCGGCACGGACTGCCGCCAGCGGCGAAAGCGGTTCGTTGGTAGCGGGCGGAGCAGTAGTGACGAGAACCACTTGCCGGTCCTCGCGCACAGCCTCGGACAAAAACTCGCTGAGCGCCTCCTGGCGAAGCGGCCAGTCATGCGCCGCTGCCCAGCCATCATCGACGATGACAATGACAGGGCCCGTCGAGGCAAGCCGCGCCTGCGGATTGAGCAGCGGGCGGGCAAGCGCGAAAATGACCAGAGCGGCAAGCGTCATGCGCAGCAGGATCAGCCATAGCGGGGTGCGTGCGGGCGTCTCGTCCCGGGGGACCAGCCCGAGCAGCAGTCGGATCGCGGGGAAGATGATGCGGCGCGGAGCGGGGGGCGTCACCCGCAGCAGCCACCAGATGATCGGCAGCGCCGCCAGTGCAACAAGCAGCCAGGGCGAAGCAACAGCGAGGGAGCCGAGCGCCAGCACCGGTCAGCGCGTCTTTGGTAGGACGATCCGACGGCCAAGCACGTTCACCGCCGCCGGTCTGTTGATAAGATGCCGTAGAGTGCCAGCAGAGCGAGGTGCGGCGGGCGATCGGTACGATGGGAGCCGAAGCTCCACCCGACCGTCGCAGCGATCGCCGCAAGACCTTCCCGATGGCGCCGAAACCGGTCGGAATAAGCGTGGCGGATGGTCTCGACACGGCTGACGACCACCTCCTGCGGCTCCTCCGTTCCCTCGAAGCGGATGCGTCCATCAAAGGGTAGGTCTTCCTCGGCGGGGTCGCTAATCTGCAACATGTGGCCCTTGAGTCCGGCGGCGGCAAAGCGAGTGATCGCCGCATTGACCGCGTCGAGCGGCGACAAAAAGTCACCGATCAAGACGAGCTGGCCGGCTCGGGGCAACGGCTCGAATGCCGGCAAACTGTCGGACTGGGACGGATCGCGGCTGATCAGTTCGGTTATTCGCGTCAGCGCGGCGCGACCGTTCATCGGCGCGATGCCGCTGCCGAGCAGCGTGAGACGCTCGCCGCCGCGGACAAGGAGGCTCGCCAAAGCGACGAGTAGGAGTTCAGCCCGATCACGTTTTCGCGGCCACTCCGCGCCCGCCAGATAACCAGCCGAGCTATATTCCATGGAGGCGGAGGCATCGCGCCAGAGCCAGACGCTCTGCGCGGCTTCCCACTCGGTTTCGCGGACGTAAAGCCGCTGCGACTTGGCGCTTTCGCGCCAGTCGATGCGTGCGGCAGCGTCGCCGGGTTGGTATTGGCGGAACTGCCAAAATGTCTCTCCCTGCCCGACGCGGCGGCGGCCGTGAACTCCCTGTGCGACCGTTATTGCGACACGCTCGGCGGCGACGAGAAGCGGCGGCAGGACGGCGGCCGCCTGCTCGGCGCGATCGCGGAGCGCGCCGGGTGCCCGGCCCCGGCTCAACGACACTGTCGCCGCGGACAGGCTCATCGGAACGGTATCGAAATCTGCTCGATGATCCGAGCCACAGTCACCCCCTCGGCGCGGCCGGCGAAGCTGACCGCCATGCGGTGGCGCAGCACCGGCGGCGCCAGCGCCAGGACGTCGTCGACCGATGGACTGAAGCGCCCATCGATCAGCGCCCGAGCGCGGCAGGCGAGCATCAAGGCCTGGCTAGCACGCGGCCCCGGCCCCCAGGAAACAAATCGTGCCAAATCTTCGGTAGGGCCATCTGGCCGCGCGGATCGAACCAGAGACAGGATCGCTTCGACGACGCTCTCGCCGACCGGGATGCGGCGGACAACGCGTTGAGCTGCCATCAGCTCGGCGACATTCATCGACGGCCGCGGCCGATCCTCGGCGATGCCGGTCGTCGCGATCAACATCTGCCGTTCCGCCTCTCGGTCGGGGTAATCGACGTCGATCTGCAGCAGGAAGCGGTCGAGCTGTGCTTCGGGAAGGGGATAGGTTCCCTCCTGCTCGAGCGGGTTCTGGGTCGCCAGCACATGAAATGGGCGAGGCAACGGGTGGTATTGGCCGGCGATCGAGACGCGGCCCTCCTGCATCGCCTGCAACAACGCGGATTGCGTGCGCGGGCTCGCCCGGTTGACCTCGTCCGCCATCAACAGTTGACAAAACACCGGGCCCGGAATGAAGCGGAACGACCGTCGCCCGGTCTCGCTTTCCTCGAGGACTTCGGAGCCGAGGATATCGGCCGGCATCAGATCGGGCGTGCATTGGATGCGCTTGTCGTCTAGGCCGAGGATGGTACCTAGAGTCTCGACGAGCCTGGTCTTAGCGAGGCCGGGGACGCCGATCAACAGAGCGTGGCCGCCGCACAACAGGGTGATCAAGGCTTGCTCGACCACTTCGCGCTGGCCGAAAATGATTTCGCCGATACGCTCTCGGACGAGGCTCAGGCGTCCGCCCAGCGCTTCGACCTCGGCGACGAGATCTTCGGAGGAAGGTTTGATGGGTGCCGTGGAGTTCAAGCAGTCCGATCCCTCTTCAAATACGGTAGTAGATTCGACCCTGATACAAAAAGCCGATCCAGGCAATTCTCGGCCGGCTGGGCCCGAAATCGGCGTCAGGCGTGCGCCGATCGATCGCGGCAACCTCGAAATGCGGATCGCCCGTGATGGTACTTGGTTCTATCGCGGATCTCCGATCGTCCGGCTGCCCCTTGTTAAGCTCTTTGCCTCCGTCCTGCGTCTTGAGGCCGACGGCCACTATTGGCTGGTTACCCCGGCCGAGCGCGGGAAGATCGAAGTAGATGATGTTCCCTTCCTCGCCGTGGCGCTAACGGCCGAAGGCCAAGGCCGCGAGCAACAGCTGATCTTCCGCACCAATCTCGACGATATTGTGGCCGCAGGACCAGATAACCCGCTGCGCGTCGAGACCACAGCGAAGGGCGAATCCGTACCCTATATTCTGGTGCGCGGTCGCCTCGAGGCGAGAATTGCGCGACCGGTGTTTTACCAATTGGTCGAACTCGCCGCGGAAGAGCAGGTCGAGGACACCACTCAGTTCGGGGTATGGAGCAGCGGCATGTTCTTCAGACTAGGCACGCCCGGGCCGGATTGGGAATGACATGGCTAAGGAAATGGCCAGTCCGCTAACGCCGGACCGGGTGATTACCCGTTTCGCTCATCTCGGACACCCCGGAAGGCGAGGATTTGGCGGCACTTCGGACGCAGCTGAGGCAGCCGCCCTGAGGCAGGCGACGCGCGGCGACCACGACCTCAATCCCGGGTGGACACCCCCCAGCACCGAGTTGCGGCCGGCGGCGGTGCTGGTCCCCCTGGTCGACCGCGCCGGCTGCATGTCCGTGCTGCTGACCCAACGAACGGCACATTTGAGCGCACATGCCGGGCAGATCGCGTTTCCGGGAGGCCGGATCGAGACGAGCGACCGCGACGCGACCGAGGCAGCGCTGCGCGAGACCGAGGAAGAGGTCGGCCTGACCCGCGATCATGTGACGCTGGTCGGCCGGCTCGACACTTACGTGACCGGGACCGGGTTCGAGATCACTCCTGTCGTCGGCATCATCAAGGTGCCGTTTCCGATGATCCCTGATCCTTTCGAAGTATCGGAAGTATTCGAGGTGCCACTGTCGTTCATTATCGACCCGAATAACCACCGGCGAATGACCCGAGTCTTCGAGAAGCGCACGAGGGTCTTTTTTGTCCTGCCCTACGAGAACCGGTACATCTGGGGGGCGACAGCGGGAATGCTGGTGAATCTGGCCGAGGTGCTCACCGGTTGAGGAGGAGATGCCCCGGATCCTCCTTACAATCGTCCTGCCACTTTTGCTGCCGACGGCGTTGTATTTGTTGTGGGTGACGGCACTGCGGCCCGAACGGCATGACGGTGCCGCGCAATGGACGGCCCTGCCGTGGCTGTGGCTCGCCGGCGCAGGAGTGGCTCTATTGGCGATAGTCCTGTTTGTCGTTACGGTGCATTTTGGCGTGTCGCAGGAGGGTCTCTACATTCCGCCCCGCTGGCAGAACGGTCATATCGTTCCCGGGCATATCGAACCGAAAGCCCCCCGATGATCACGGCCCTTGCGCAGCAGATCGCTCGCGGATAGATGGCCAGGGGTTTCAAAGCTCAGCCTCCGCCTTGGCTACTTATGCTTGTCCCAAATATGACGCTCCGCTGCACCTGCAGCGGGTCTGCAGCGGGACCTCTCCTTAAAGTTGAAATCCTGAGTGAGATCAGGCCGACGCAAATCGCTCGTTGAAGTCCCGAATCGATATATTGCTAAAATAGCACACATGGTGGAATTTGTCAATCGGTACCCGCACCGGATTACCCCGCAGCCGTGGATGGTGGAGCCGTCGACCAGGGCCGTGCTTGCCGCACTTTCGTCGGGTGGCGTCGAGGCGCGGTTTGTCGGCGGCTCGGTGCGCGATGCACTGTTGGGCCAGCCAATCGGCGACATTGACATCGCCACCCCCGCCTCGCCCGAGCGAATCATCGAGCTCTTGGAGGAGAGCGGCATCAAGGTCATACCTACCGGTCTCGCCCACGGGACGATCACCGCGGTAATACCGCCGCGGCACTTCGAGATCACGACCTTACGCCGCGATGTCGAGACCTACGGGCGTCGCGCGCGCGTTGCCTTCGATGCGGATTGGGTCACCGATGCGGCGCGGCGCGACTTCACGATTAACGCGATTTTTCTCAGCCCCGACGGGACCATCCATGATCCGGTCGGCGGCCTCGCCGATCTGGAGGCCCGCCGATTGCGCTTTGTTGGGGATCCTGCGACCCGGATCGCCGAGGACGTGCTGAGGCTCTTACGCTATTATCGGTTCGAGGCGCGTTTCGGAACCGGAGTCGGCGATCCCGAGGCGCGCGCTGCCTGCCGTGCCGCCGCCCCTCTGCTTCCGACCCTCTCGGGTGAGCGCGTTTGCCAGGAGCTCGTCGCGTTGCTCGCGACACCGGACCCCCTGGCGGTGCTGCGGATGATGCAGGACGATGGCGTGCTCGCGGTCGCGCTGCCCGAGGCGCGCCGGCTCGATCGCTTGCGGCAAATGATTGCGCTCGAGCCGGAGCCCGATCCGCTGCGGCGGCTCGCCGCCCTCGTCGAGATCGACGGCGGAGGTGCCATGGCGCTGGCCGCGCGTTTGCGCTTTTCCAATGCCTGGCGCGACCGGCTTCACGGCCTTGCTCCACCTTGGCCGTTCGATCCGCACGGGGATGCCCGGGCTCAGCGGCGAGCGCTCTATCGGCTCGGCGCCGACCGCTATCGCGACTTGGCATTGTTGCAAGCGACGCAAGAGGGAACGCCGCGACATCGGCTCGACGCGCTTCTCGATCTCGCCCGCAACTGGGCGCCGCCAGTCTTCCCCCTCGCCGGACGTGACGTGACCGACCTTGGGATCCCACCCGGCGAGCGGGTGGGCCAGCTGCTCGTCGCTGTGCGTGAGTGGTGGGAGGAAGGCGACTTCACCGCCGACCGCGGCCAATGCCTCACTTACTTGAGGGAGATGGCCAAGTCAGCCCGCTAACCCGCTGGTTTCCCTAAAGGGCCAGCCGTCTTACCGCGTCATTTAGATCCTGCGCGAGGGGATCCGCCTTAGCCTCGTGCTGCACGACCGGCATCGATCTTACTCGTTCGGCCCGCGCTTTCTCGGCTTCAAATTCCTGCAGCCAGGCATCAAACAGGCGGCTGGCCTCGGCTGCGGTCACGTCGGGGCTTCGGCGCATCTGCTGATAAGCGGCAATCAAGTTGGCTTTGCCGCGTTTGATGCCATCCTCTCCGTCCAAGAGAGCGCTTAGCGCATCAATCTTCAAAGGATAGAAAGGCAGCAGGTTCTCGTCTCCGCGCATCTCGGTGCCGGTTACGCTAAGCAGCACGAAGTCCAAATCTCGATAGGGTCGTCCACCATTATGCTCCTCGACATAAAGGCGGCGGTCCTCCACCCGCAAGCTAGTGAGGTCCCTTGGCGCCGGCGGCGCGATCAGAGCAGAAAATCCTGCCATAAAGGGATCGAGAGGCGAACTCGCCATAGAGATACGGTGCCCGGCGATATAGGTGGTTTCCTGCAGCCCGAGCAGCCCTTCCACACCTTCGAGCAGCGCGCCGCCCGTCTTGGCAATCGTTAGCAGCTCGCCTGGCGCCCCTAGTGATGCCGAAAGGCTGTCCACGACTTTCAGCAATGCGTGGGCACTGTTGGCGCGCTGCACCCTGTAGAAGCCGACCGAAACGTCCACATCGCCGCCACGATACGGGTGCGGTCCGGTGACGCGCGTGTCGAGCAGCACCACGCCGTAACGCGGTTGATCGGACTGTGCCTGCTTGCGAATAAGGTTGGGACCGATGACGGTCGGTATCGCGATGCGCTCCTGCGCATGATTGAATTCGGTAACGACGACCACGAGCGGATCGTAAACAGTCCACCACTGCCGGTTCTCCGCGAGATGCATTTCATTGATACGAACAGTAAAATACATTCGGTCGCGGGGGATCGGGTAGCCTGCCGTATTTGCGGGTCGACAGTGCCCGGGCAAAATGGCCGCCACGGTCGGCAGCGGTTGCTGCCCGGCGCGAACCTCATTCCAGATGCGCGAAACGGACTCAAACACTCCACTCATGACTGGCCTCCCTCCGGTCCGGGGCAAGGTTTGCGACGCGCTGCGTTGATTTGGAAGAGCTTCGCGGCCATCACATCGAAGGCGCCGTCACCCGCTTCCATGCGCACGACGCGGCATGCCGCCGCCCGCAATGCCTTTTCGGTTGTCCGCGGATCTTCAATCCACGCCAGCCAAGAGGACCGCAAATCCCATACACGAACAAATACTTGCGAGGGGAATTGCACACGCCAGGCCACCAGAAATTGTCCATCGCGGGTGAACTGCAGCTTTGCCCCGTCGGGTTCGCCGATCAGCGGAGCCTGCAGGATGGGCTGCGCAGTGCCGGGGTCGCGGTCGCTGCTCTCGACGGCCCAGACGCCATTCGGCGCAAACCAAGCAGCTCGCCAGTGCTGGCCGATTTTCGCTGCAGCGAGCGGCGGATAAGCCCAAGGGATCCGGGACGGCTGGAGCCGCCAGGCCTCGTCCCGAACCACGTTTTCGACGACGACGGGTTGCGGAGCTATGGCACCGTCGTCCGCTCGCCTGTTGTTGGGGGAATTGGGCAGGTGATAGACATGGAATATCGGCCCATCTAACTTGACAATAGCGACATCTGCATTGGCGGCGAAGGCCAAAGAATAATGAGCGCGCTCCGGAGCAATCCGGCCGACCGCGATACGCATCGGTGAACCTTGGTCATCTATCCGGCCGATGACGGCCTCCAGCTCGATGGGTTTCCCGGACCCGAGGAGCGACGGATCGAGAGGAAGGTTTGCCGCAATCTCGTTTGACCCCCGCTCTGCTGGTTGCTCCAGGTAGCCGTAGCGCTGCGGTAAATCCTCCGTGTCCGAGAAGGCTGGCATCAGCCGCGAGCCGGCACGCCGTTCAACCCGCAGAGGTCGCTTTGCTGCGATGCTGCTGTCGCACCCACGAAGATCGGCTGCATCCAGCCGCAATACCAGTCGATTGGAGGCTCGTCTCTGTCGTTCGGTCACCGACAGCTGAAGCAGCCCTGCAACAAACTCTGTGTTAATCCATCCTGACGACATGAAGCTCGCGGGCAGCACGGATACGATGCCGCACTCCAGGCGCACTCTGTCCTCTGTCCAAGAGTATACATGGTCATTTACCAACGCGACCGGACCAAGCCCGCTTACAAAACCCACGGCGTGACGGAGCGTCGAAGTCTGCGCTGCGGGCGTGGGCAAATCATACGGCTTCGACTCTGTCTGGGCGCCATCTTCGGTACCGAGGTTCAAGATCCGTAGTTTGGCCTCGCCCTCTCGTAACAGCGCCAGACGGCCGCGGGCGGGATCGAAACCAGTCGCCTGGTAACGGCCGGCAAACGATGGCGCTCGGGACAGCACCGCGCGCAACGCTTGCAGCGTTGCCGTACGCGTGCCTGCAACACGACCTGTCAGTTGCTCGTAGAGATCATTGGGCGCAGCCGTGGCGTCGATGTTGGCGAGCGTCAACAATAGACTCCGCCGGAAGTCACCCTCAAATGCGCTGATCGCGTGCTCGTTTCTCACACCGATGATTTTGGCTTTTGCCTCGAAGGCGTCTCCGGCGCGCAGCCAAAGCATCGATCCGAGAAACGCGCCGATCAACAGAGCTGCGACGCCGACTGCGAGCACCCAACGCCGCGCCTCCTTCTTCGCCTTCACGGCGCCCTCATGCGCGGCGTGGGCACGCGCGATCACGACGGCGAGAACATCATGCTTCAGACTGAAGGTCTCCGGAGCGTCCGGGGGCTCTCCACGAAGCAGCGGGGTTGCACCGCGCGTCATTTTGACTAGAGCGGGACCGACATCCCCGCCAATCCTCAAGACCCGAGCTTCTTTTTCGAGTTCGTTTAGAGGCTGGATCAATGAAACGAGGGTGCCGCCTCCCTGTCGGCTGACCAAACAATGCAGAAGCTCGCTCCATTGGTCACGTTGGGCCTTGGTTCGAGCGCCGGCGGCACCGATGCCTCGCGCGAGATAGTCGTCGATAATTCCGCCAATGCGGCCGTGCCTTGTGTATTCGGCGTAGGTGACTGTGCGATTTCTTTCCGTTAGATGCTCGTAAAGGCTCGCGCAGACGACCTGTAGGGCAGGCGTCACCGCGGCATATTCGATCACCCTGAGAAGATCATCGACAACGTGCTCCGCCAGCCCCGCCTCGAATGTAAAATCGTAAACGGAGCTCCCGTCCTCCCTGCGCGCCAGTGTCGGGGTATCAATGATCGTGATCAGCGCACTCTTCGCGCGCAGTGGCCGAATCAAGAACGGCTCGATGCCTCCACTGCGCGGCCGCTTGCCGAGGCGATTGTCGCTGATGCGCAACTCGTCTCGGAAGCGGCCGTAGTATTCCGTTCGCAATGCCACCACCAGGCGCATGTCGATATTTCGCAGGTAGACGTCTTCGAGGAAGCGAAAGAACGCCGCTGCGGCATCGCTCGGCCGCCCGCTCGGGGTCAGCGTCAGCACTTCCTCCGCCTGATCCAACACCGGGATGAGCTTGCCCGGGAGGTCGTCACACACTTTGACGAGCGCCTCCACGAGGATTTCGGCCAGCAGCTCACGAGGACCTCGCAGCGCCCGCTCGATGTCGCAAGCGACCTGTTGGCAAGTAGAGGCCTCGACCAAGGCTTCCCCACCCCATCCGCCGCGGTCACGGCCGACTTCATGTGACGGATCGCTATTCGCCAATGTGTGGACAAGGGACCGAGCGATTTCAGGCAAGGGATCGCAAGTGCACCGGATGACGCCGCTGTCTCGGCCACCGAGGAAGAAACTCCCCTGCGCGCCCCGTTTTAGACGTGGGATCAGCCCAGCACGCAGAAACGACGACTTCCCCGACCCGCTGGAGCCCTGGAGGAGCAAGATTTTAACGCCGAACCCGAGGAGAATTGTCGCGCATTCCTCAACGTCCTTGTCGCGCTCGCGGAACAGTGGCGCATCGGCTTCGCGGTAGAAGTCGAGCCCGCGGTAGGGAAACTTTGGCCACTGGGTGGCGATTGGCAGCGTGTCCACGGCTCAAGCCGCCTGCAACAGTTCTTGGGGCTGATCGACGGGATCGACCGGATCAATCGGTCCCAGCAACTGAAAGTCCCGCTGAGCATAGCAAGTGTAGAGTAGGTTGAGCGGGAACAAATCATCGGCACTCTGCATCGCGTCGAGCGCCTCTCCAAGCGAACGGCCCTTGAAGCAAAGTTCCCACATTAGGCGGGTACCGCAACGCAGTGCGTAAGTATTCAGGATCTCTGCCTCGGTGCCGACCAGTCCGCAAAAACCCTTGCGCGCCGCCGCAGACAAAAGCGATCCGCCCTCCGCACCCGATATCGAAAGACAGCAGTTTAATATTAGTAAGATCGGATGGCTTTGATCACGGTCCTTGTGCAGATTTAGGCTGAAGGTATTACAATCAACACTCGAATCGCCAAAAGACAGAGAATCTCCGTCGGAATGTGCAAACACAAAAATGATATTGTCTGCATTACGAATAGTGGCATAAGCGCGCTTTGCAGTGTCCCAATTGTAATATTGCCTGACAGGTAATAAAGTCAATTGCTTGAGCTTTAGAGTATCGACGCCGAGATAAGGCAGTGCATTTTCGACTTCCGCGCGGTGCAGGGCGTAAAGCGCTTTGAGCGATCGAGGATCGATACTGCGGCGTTCGAGACCACAGCCGCTGCCTTCCACCAACATGGTGATCTTGAAGCGATGCAACCAAAATTCTGCAAAGTCAGTCCGCGACGGCTTTCCGATCGGCGCTTCTACTTCGCCATCGTAAACGAACCGGAGCGGCAGGCTGACCTCGTCGTCAGAGCAATTGACCCGTATTTCAGCACCGGCCCCGAGGCTTTCGACGGCCTGCAGGAACTCTTCTGACCGCGCGTCATCCTCATTCAACAGGGCGTTGCGCAAGGCCTGACCACACCGTCGCAGCTTTTTGATGACCTCGCCATAACGCCTCCACCCCGGGTCTTTTTCTTCTTCGAGTTGCTGGTTGCCGCAGACATAATTGTTAAGCTCATTAAGCGCTTCGCGAACCTCCCGGCTGCGTTTACGCAACCGCTCGACTTTCAGGCGAACAGGCTTGGATAGCGGCTCGTCGTCCTTGCTCCACTTGAGCTTGATATGCTCGCCGTTGGGATCGAGGGTGATTTCCAACTTGTCGGCCATGTGCTATCTCACTCGCTGAGCGGAGCTTTATTGGTTAAACCTAGCCGGTACCGACGGTCGGCTGTGTGAGCCGGTTCACACGTCGCAAAAGAAACCTCTTTAGCAGCATGGCGGCGGGTAGACTGGCGGTAACTGGCATGGGTTTCGCGCGCACCGGCAGCGAGCTAGGTGACTAACCGCCTATCGTGCCGGGCGCCTCTCGACTAAGAGAGCTCGCGATCGACATGCCGCCTGCTTGACCTGCGGCAACGACGCCCAATTTAGGGGCTCGGAGCGCGGCCTGTTTTGACGGCGCCGGCTCTCAACGATCGGCGGGGGGAAGCGTCATTGCCGGCATCTCGCGCAGCGGTTTCCCGCGAGTGCCGTTTCGCGAGGGGCGCATGGCCTTGGACTCATACCTTAAATCCTCCCGCGAACGGATTCGCGCCGGCCTATCGCCGCAAATCGATCCGCGGCCGTCGGGTCGGTAGGCGGGCGTTCGGCATGTCCGGTTCCCGGCTGCGCCACCGCAAGACGCACGTGGCAACCCAGCGCCCGCCTTTCGAGCGCATCGCATTGATCCTGCAAGGCGGTGGTGCGCTTGGCGCCTATCAGGCCGGAGTGTATCAGGCTCTGGCGGAGGCGAATTTGCATCCGGATTGGGTCGCAGGCATCTCGATCGGGGCCATCAACTCGGCGCTGATCGCGGGCAATCCGCCCGAAAAACGTGTCGAGAGACTGCGCGCGTTCTGGGAAGCCGTTAGCGCCCCACCGTTTGGGCTGCCTCTCCTTGCAGCATTGGAGGGCAGGGACGAGCACACGCACAAACTCATCAATCACGTAGGTTCATTGGCGGCGCTCCTCGGCGGCGCCCCGGGATTCTTCCAGCCGCGCGTGCCTCCGCCGTTCCTCTACCCAAACGGTGCGCCCGAAGCTTTGAGTTATTACGATGTGGCACCGTTAAAAACGACCCTGCAAAATCTGGTCGATTTCGATCTGATCAACGCGGATGCGACGCGGTTCAGCGTCGGAGCCGTCAATGTCCGCAGCGGAAATTTTGTCTATTTCGACAACACCACCCACCAGATCCGCCCGGAGCATGTGATTGCCAGCGGCTCGTTGCCGCCCGGCTTCCCGCCCACCGAAATCGAAGGAGAATGCTACTGGGACGGGGGCCTCGTCTCTAACACGCCGCTCGACTGGGTTCTAGAGAGCCGCCCTGGCCGGGACACGCTCGCCTTTCAGGTCGACCTGTGGAGCGCGCGCGGCGAATTTCCGCGCAATCTCATCGAAGCCGACACGCGACAGAAGGAAATTCGCTACTCGAGTCGCACGCGGATGGCGACCAATGAGTTCAAGAAAAAGCAGATCCTCCGGCGTGCAGCATCTCGGCTCCTCGCCAAAATCCCGCGGGAACTGATGCAAACTGCGGAAGCGGAAATGCTGGCCTTGGAAGCGGACGAAAAAGTCTACAACCTGATCCAGCTGATTTACCGCTCAAAGCACTACGAAGGAAATTCCAAGGACTACGAGTTCTCGCGCCCGACGATGGAGGAGCATTGGCGGTCCGGCCACAACGACGCCGTGCGGACGTTGCGCCATCCGGAGGTGTTACAGCGCCCGCAAGGCCTCGATGGCGTCTTTACCTTCGATCTCGCGGTCGATGGCCGCGAATAAGGGAGACCGGAAACAATGAATCTCGCCGAGGTACGTCGCAAGGCGTTCGCCATGCCGTTGCACGATCCTGCCTATCCGCCGGGTCCATACAAATTCTACAATCGCGAGTTCGTGGTCATTACCTACCGCAGCGATCCCGACAGGCTGCGCGAGGTCGTACCCGAGCCATTGGAAGTCGTCGGCGACACCGTCGCCTACGAATTTATTCGCATGCCGGACTCGACCGGATTTGGGGACTACACCGAAACGGGTCAGGTCATCCCGGTTCGCTTCAAAGCCAAGGACGGCGTCGTCCAGGAAGGCGGCTACGTCCACGCCATGTATCTCGACGACGACGCGCCGACTGCCGGGGGCCGCGAGATCTGGGGTTTCCCCAAGAAGCTCGCGAGCCCAAAGATCGCGCATGAAGGGGATGTGGTAGTATGCACCCTGCACTACGGCTCGGTGCTCTGCGTCTCCGCCACAATGGGATTCAAGCACCGCGAGATCGACCCGGCGCCGCTGTTGAAGGCGCTGGCCCGGCCGAATTTCATGATCAAGATCATCCCGCATGTCGACTGCACGCCGCGGATCTGCGAGCTGGTGCGCTATTACATGGAAGATGTGACCTTGAAAGGCGCGTGGGCCGGGCCGGCCGCGATCCAGCTCTTCGAGCACGCGATGTGCGACGTGGCGCGATTGCCGGTGCGCGAGGTCGTCTCGGCTACCCACTACGTCACCGACCTGACCCTCGGGCTGGGCGAAGTGGTCTTCGATTACCTGCAAGACGCATAGAGGAGCCCCGCAATGTCCCGTTTCACCGGCAAGGTCGCAATCGTCACGGGTGCAGCCAGCGGCATCGGCCAGGAGATCGCACTGCGCTTTGCCGCCGAAGGCGGCGTACCGGTCATCGCCGATCTCAATTTCAATGCGGCAGACGCCACGGCGCGCTTGATCAAGGAGAAGGGATCGGATGCCTTCGCAGTCGCCATGAACGTCGCGGACGAGATGGCGGTCGAGAAGGGTGTCGCTGACACCATGGCGAAATATGGCCGGATCGATGTACTGGTCAGCAATGCCGGAATTCAGATCGTCAAGCCTATCGTCGATTTTCCGTTCGCTGATTGGAAACGACTGCTGGCGATCCACCTCGACGGCGCCTTTCTGACGACCAGGGCCTGTCTGAAGCACATGTACCAGGCAAAATCGGGCAGCATTGTCTATATGGGCTCGGTGCACTCCAAAGAAGCCTCGGTACTGAAGGCGCCCTATGTAACTGCCAAGCACGGGCTATTGGGACTGTGCCGGGTGGTAGCCAAGGAAGGCGCCCAGTACAATGTGCGTGCCAACGTCGTCTGCCCCGGCTTCGTGCGCACCCCGCTGGTCGACAAGCAGATCCCCGAACAAGCTAGGGAGCTTGGCATCAGCGAGGAGGATGTAATCAAGCACGTAATGCTGAAGGACACCGTCGACGGCGAGTTCACCACCACTGGAGACGTCGCCGAAGCCGTGTTGTTCTGCGCCGGGTTCGAGACCAATGCACTGACCGGCCAGTCGATTGTCGTCAGCCACGGCTGGTTTATGGAGTAGGGTGATTCTACCCTCACCCTCCCAGCCCTGCGGGTTGGGCCCCTCCCGCATTGCGGGAGAGGGTACCGAGCGCCAGCGAGGCGGGTGAGGGGTAACGCGGAAGGTTTTCCTCAGCGGCCCGCGGCGCGGATCGCGCGCCAGACCCCCTCAGGGGTGGCAGGCATGTCGAGGTGGTCGATGCCGAGCGGGGAGAGGGCGTCGACGATGGCGTTGATGATGGTCTGCGGGGCAGCGATGCATCCGGCCTGCCCCGAGCCCTTCACGCCGAGTGGGTTGGCGGCGGTCGGCAGTTCAGCGAGGGTCAAGTCGAGGGGTGGCAAGTCGTCGGCGCGCGGCACGGCATAATCGGTCAGCGAACCGCTCAACAACTGGCCGGAGTCCAACTCGTAGACGGTGTGCTCCAGAAGGGCCTGCCCGATGCCCTGGGCAACCCCGCCTTGGACTTGGCCCTTCACCAGCGCCGGATTTATCAGACGGCCGTAATCGTCGACGATCGTGTAGCGCTCGATGGTGACGGCTCCGGTCTCCGCGTCGATCTCGACCTCGGCAATATGGCAGCCGTTAGGGAAGGTGAATACATCCGATTGGTTGAATATGTAGCTGTCGAGGCCGGGTGACATGCCGTCGGGAAGGCCGGCCGGATCGGTCGCCGCCCGACTGACGGCGATCAGATCGATGCCGCGCCCGGTTCCCTTCACGGTGAACCCGCCGGCCGCGAACTCGACATCGGCCACATCGGCCTGAAGCAATACGGCGGCGATCGCCCGGCCTTTTTCGATGACCTTCTCTGCCGCCCGCACCAGCGCGGTACCGCCCTGATGCATCGAGCGGGCACCGCCATGGCCGGCGCCCGCCTTGACGGTTCGCGTGTCGGCCTGAACCAGGCGGAATGTCTCGATCGGCAGTCCGAGCAGCCTTGCTGCGATCTGCGGATAGCTCGTCTCATGCCCCTGCCCATTGGACTGGGTGCCAAGGATCAGCGAGACCTGGCCATCGGGATCAAAGCGGATCTCGGCGCCCTCGTTGGGCGTGCCGCGCGCGGTTTCGAGAAAGCAGCCGACCCCAAGGCCGCGCAACCGGCCGCGCGCCGCCGCAGCGGCGCGGCGTTCCGGAAACGCCGCAACATTTGCCTGCGCCGCAGCATCGTCGAGGTTGGCGGCGAAGCGGCCGCAATCGATCGTCATGCCGAGCGCGCTGTGATAGGGGAACTCGGGAATCAGGTTGCGCCGGCGCAGGCTCACCGGGTCCGAGCCGATGCGCCGGGCCGCGATGTCGACCAATCGCTCGATTATATAATTGGCCTCGGGCTTGCCGGCGCCGCGATAGGCGTCGATCGGCACAGTATTGGTAAAGGCGCCGCGCACCTCCATGAAGATCGCCGGGATCGCGTAGACGCCGCCCATCGCGGTCGCCGGCGAATTGGTCGAGCTGCCGGGTCCGTTCGACGAGAGATAGGCGCCGAGATTGGCCACCGTCGATACAGCTAGAGCGAGAAACCGCCCGGATTCGTCGAGTGCCAGGCGCGCCCGCGTGTGGTTGTCGCGGCCTTGGGTCCCGCTGAGGAACTCCTCGCTGCGCTCGGCGACCCATTTAACGGGGCGGGCGAGCCGGCGCGCTGCCCACAGCACCAGCACCCATTCGGGGTAGAGGAAATTCTTCATGCCGAAGCCGCCGCCGACATCGGGTGCCTCGACCTGGATGCGCTCGAGCGGCAGGTGGAACACCGACTCGGCGAGCTGCCGTCGGATGCCGTGCACCCCCTGCCCGGTCAGCAGCAGGTGCAGGCAATCCTCGGTCGCGTCATAGCTGCCGATCGCCGCCCGCGGCTCGATCGGCGTCGGGACGAGCCTGTTGTTGACGAGCTCGATTCCAACGATGTGCGCGGCGTTGGCGAAGACCGCCTGCGTCGCTTCTTTGTCGCCCCTCTCGAACAGATAGCAGAGATTCCCCGATGCCTCGTCCCAGATCAACGGCATGCCCGGCGACAGAGCCGCCGAAGCATCCGTCACTGCGTCGATCGGGCGATAGTCGACGGCGATCAGCTCGGCGGCGTCGCGCGCGCGGTCGCGGGTTTCGGCGACGACCAATGCCACCGGATCCCCGACATGGCGAACCCGACCACGGGCCAGCGCGTAGCGCGGCGGCACGACGATCGGGTCGACCGTGTTGACCTGAGCGACGCATGGCAGCGGCCCGATCCCGTCCGCTCGGAGGTCGGTCTCGGTGTAAACGCCGAGGACGCCACCCGCTTGTCGTGCCGCCTCGGTGTCGATGCGCCCGATCACCGCATGGCCGTGCGGCGAGCGCACCAGGCAGGCGTGGACTTCCCCGGTCTGCGTGCAATCCGCGACATAACGACCGCGCCCGGTCAGGAACCGGAAATCCTCCAGCCGGCGCACGGAGCGCCGGCGATCATCGGAATTCATCCCGGCACGAACGCCGTGCACCTGGCGCTACAGGTGATCGGAGATGGCCGCGTGGTAGCGCCGCAGGGCCGCCAGATGATCGGCCATGCCGTGTCCGGGAATGCGCTTGTGGTGGCGGCGGTTGAAGGTCGTCGTCAGGCAGAGGTGCGACGCGCCGGCTTCCTTCCAGAACCGCGTCTCCTTGGCCCAGTCGGCTTCCGTCCCGGTACCCATCGAAACCCACACCTCGATCCCGATCTTGGCGGGGTCGCGCCTGGCTGCTTCGGTCAGGCGGCGCAACTGGCCGAAGATGTCGAGCGCCTCCTGATCGGGCGGGTAGGCATTCGGCATCCAGCCGTCGCCCCATTTGGCGATGCGCGGCAGGGTGCGATCGTGATGGCCGCCGAACCACACCGGCACCTTGCCCGAGGCGGGCCGCGGGTTGATCCCGGCGTCATCGATGGTGTGCCATTTCCCCTTGAAGCTCACATGCGGCTCGGCCCACAATTTCTGCATGACCTGCACCTGCTCCTCGGAGCGGCGGCCGCGGTTGTGGAAGTTCTCGTTGAGACCGGTGAACTCGACCTCGTTCCAGCCGACCCCGATGCCCAGCCGGAAACGGCCGCCGCACAGCGCATCGAGACAGGCCGCCTGCTTGGCTACGAGGACAGTCTGGCGCTGCGGCAGGATCAGGACGCCCGTCGAAAAGCCGAGCTTGTCGGTGCAACCGGCGAGATAGCCGAACAGCACGAACGGGTCGTGGTACAGCCCGGCCCCGGTGCGGCCAGGCTCGGGCGCGCTGGCTTCGCTGGCGCCGAGCACATGGTCGGGCGCCTCGACGAAGTTGTAGCCGATGCTTTCCGCAGTCTGCGCATATTCGCGCACTGTTGCGGGATCACCGCCGATATCGCCCAATGGCAATAACGCACCAAGTTGCATGGTTCAGCTCCCTATGACTTTCCCGCGCCCAAGGATCGTTCGACCCCGCCACTCGTCGTTCCCGAGGGCCTTCAGCCCACGGACTTGTTCCGTGGGGCAAGCCGGGACCTATGTCCGCCATGGATACCGGCCTTCGCCGGTAAGACAAGAAAGAGGGGTTCGTGAGACAAACGCTGGAACCCGGGCCCTAAGCTATAACTCGGAAGCGCGTCCGACCACCACGATCATCGGGTCGCTGACGTCCTCGACCCATTCCGCCAGGCGATGCGTCTCTATGCGCGTGAAGCCGGCGTGACGAAGGTAGTGCTCGACGAGGTGCGCGTGGCCGTCGTCATCGAGCTGCCGCCAGATCGCCACCGCCTTGGTCCAAAAGCACCGGTTCGAAAAGCTGACGACGAGCGGCGCGCCGGGCCGCAGCATTCGGGCGAGCTCGCGGAGAACGGCCACCGGCTGCTGCAGGTATTGAATTGAGACGCAGATCATCGCGGCGTCGACGCTCGCCGCGTCGAGCGGCAGGTTGGTGTTCTGGTTGAGGTCTTGCACGAACCAACGGCTGAGCCGCGGGTTGGCCGCGAGCTCGACCGCGTTCATGCCGTGCCCGATGACTTGCGCATAGCCGATCTCGGGCGGGAGATGGCTGACCCAGCTGCTCATCAGATCGAGCAACATTCCGCCCGGCGGCAGGACAGTTCGGTAAAAGCCGGTTAGCGCCGTAATCGCCCCGTCGTCGATGTGACACACCAGACGCGGCGGCTCGTAGAAGATTGTGTCATCTTCCGCGTCGAGCTTGGCAAAAGCGTCGTGCGGCAGCCCGAGCGCATCCTCCATCTCGGCTCTCTGGTCTTGTCCTATGGCTCTCATGGATCGCTGATCGGGTCCGCCACCCTACCAGGGGTAGCAGCCAAAGGTCCAGTGCATCGGGCATTTCATTACCCCGGCATCCGGAACCGACAACAAAGAGGGCTTGCAAGCGCCGCCAAACAGCGCGATATCATGATATCAAACGGGAGCATACATATCATGGCTCAGCTGATTGTCCGCAACATCGAGGACGACGTTAAGGCGAAGCTCCAACAGCGTGCCAGACAACACGGCCGGAGCACCGAGGAGGAAGTGCGTGAAATCCTGCGCGTCGCCGTTCGGACCGAGCCGCGTAAAGCAGAGCCTCTGGGTAAGCGCCTGCGCGCTTTGTTCGGAGAATACGGGCTCGAAGAGGACATCCCCGAATGGCGTGGTCAACCGGCAGCGCCGGCCACATTTTAATGATCGTCGTCGATACCAACGTGCTCTCGGCCACGATGCGGGTTGCGGGCGAACCCGCCGTCGAGCGCTGGCTCGACGCACAGCCGCCGGAAGCCATCTGGACGACGACAATCACCATCTTCGAAATCCGTTTCGGCTTGGCGCTTATGGCGCCTGGCCGCCGGCGCGACCGGCTCTCTGCCGCCTTCGATCGCGCCATCGACGAGATTCTCGACGGCCGCGTGCTGCCGTTCGACCGGACCGCTGCGGAAACCGCGGCGACAATCGCTGCCGGACAGCGGCAAATCGGCCGATCGGTCGAGATCCGCGACGTCCAGATCGCCGGTATCGCCACCGCACGCAAAGCAACCCTCGCCACCCGCAATACTCGTCATTTCGCAGACCTGGGCATCACTCTCGTCGATCCTTGGCAGGCCTAGCCTGGGACGAGGATTTGGACCAGATGCGGGCAGCCCGAGAAGAGCGGCGGGCAAAGCCTCGCGATGGCCCACCAAGCCGGGCTCCCCCACGGCCCGCACCAACCCACCTTGTTGAGCTAAGCGGCTGGAGCGGGTGAAGGGAATCGAACCCTCGTCAGAAGCTTGGGAAGCTCCTGCTCTGCCATTGAGCTACACCCGCGCGGCGCCGATCATAAGCGATCCGCGGCCGCCGGACCAGCCCTAGGAACCGTTGGGCCGGCTCGCGGGTGGGTCGACCGGGACGGTTCCCATGTCGGCGGGCAGACACACTTCGAGGATCTCGAGGTCGTCCGAGGTGCCGATCTCGTTGTGCCGCATGCCGCCCGGGATAAAGCACGAGTCGCCGGCTTCGAGCCGACAGCTGGTGCCGTCCTCGAAGGCGAGCTCGACCCAGCCCTTCAGCGTATAGACGAACTGGCCCTCGCAGACGTGGTAGTGCCAGCCCGTCGGCTTGGTCATTCCGGTGAGCGCCGTCGTCAGCTGCGCCCGCATCCAGCCGTTGCTCGCCGCCGTCACGCCGAGGTCGCGGTATTTGAAAAAACTGCGCCGGCCCTCGACGTAGTCCGGCTGCTTGGCACTGGTCACGGCGACTTTCATCGCCGGCCGCGCCCCGACCGTCTTTTCCCTCAATGCCGTCGCTTCGACCGTCATGACGTACCTCCCGATCGATATCCGAGGTGCTATTAAGCTTGGTTTCGAAGCCGTCCGCAAGCGTGAGCGCGGCCGCAGAGGAGGCACCGTATGGCGAACAAGCTGCGCGGTTTGACGGCGACCGGAAGTTTGGCAAGCGTCATGTCGGCGCACAATCCGCTGTCGGCCCGCCTCGCCGAGCTCGCAGGCTTCGACGGGATCTGGGCAAGCGGGTTCGAGCTGTCTGCCGCTACGGGGGTGCCCGACGCCAGCCTGCTGTCGTTTACCCAGCACCTCGACATGACGCGCGCAATCACCGAACGAGTATCGGCGCCGGTGGTGGCCGATCTTGACACCGGCTATGGTATTGCCGTCAACGTGATGCATGTCGTCGGCGCCTATGCCCGCGCCGGGGTGGCCGCCGTGGTTATCGAGGACAAGACGTTCCCCAAGGATACGAGCCTGCTCGCCGGCGGCCGACAGGACCTCGTCCGCGTCGAGGAGTTCCAGGGCAAGATCGCAGCCGCCCGGGCGGCAGCCGGCGAGCACGACCTGCTGGTCATCGCCCGCACCGAAGCCCTGATCGCCGATCTCGGGATCGACGAGGCGTTGCGGCGGGCCGAGGCCTATGCCGAAGCCGGCGCCGACATGATCCTCGTCCACTCCAAGCAAAAGACACCAGATGAGATCGTCGCCTTCGCACGTCGCTGGCAGGGCGAGACCCGGTTGGTGGTGGTCCCCACGGCCTATCCGGATCTGACCGAGGCCAGAATTCGCGAGCTCGGCAACATCGGCATGGTGATCTACGGCAACCATGCCGTGCGCGCCGCCGTCACCGCAATGCGGCAGGTCTTTGCCGAGATCCGTAGCGACGGCGGTATTCACAACGTCGATCGGCGCATCGTTTCGGTCGAGGAGATCTTCGAGCTGCAGCATGTCGCCGAGATGAAGCGCTTGGAGAAGAAATATTTACGGTGACCGCGTTGGAGACCGGCGCGCTTGTTGCCAATTACGCACCACAAAATTGCCAAACTCTCGCAGCATAATCCGGGCTGATCGCGGTGCCTAATGAGCGCCGGTAATGCAACGGAGGTACGGATGGTCGATGAGGTAATGGAGAAATCCCCGGTACAGGTGCGCGGGCGGCCGTTTCCGAAGGGGCAGTCGGGAAGCCCCGCCGGCCGTCAGTTCGGCTGTCGCAACAAGGCGACGATGGCCGCCCAGGCGCTGCTCGCGGGCGAAGCCGAGCCCGGGTCCTGATCTGGACCTGATAAAACAGGTGGAACAGGTGACAAGATTGGTGTGGAAGGACCGGCCCGGCGCTTTGCCCGGATCTGGAGCATAGCAATCACGGGTGGGCGTAGTGATCCTCGTATTTCCAGTGTGGCAATTATTGGCTTGGCTGATATTTCGCTGCAAAAAACAGCCAAAACAGCCAGGAGCGCCGAGGGGGACCGGTTTGCCCAAGGGGCGGTCCGGCAATGCCGTTGCTCTGCCAAATTCGGTGAGACTGATCTATCACCTCGAAGTCTGGCTTGCTCGCAGATTTCAAAGTGAGTCACTACCGAAGCGCCCTTATCCTTCACGGCGCGCACAGCGTGGTGCTATCCTGCCCGAAGCGCTCATAAGGAGGATCCGATGGCCAATTTACCGGGTGCTGTGACCGATCCCAGCCGTGTCCGCGGCGAGGCGATCGAGTTGAAAAGCGGCAGCGACACGATCAAGGGCTATCTCGCGCGTCCGAGCCAGCCCGGGCATAACCCCGGCATCGTCGTGATCCACGAGGCCTTTGGGCTCGTCGAGCACATCCGCGACCTCGCTCGGCGCTTTGCCAATATCGGTTACAACGCCTTGGCGCCCGACCTCTATAGCCGCGCCGGCCCGCCGGCCAATCCGGACAACATGGCCACGGTCATGCCGGTCATGTTCAGCAAACCGGATGCCGAGGCGGTGCAGGATCTCGAAGCGGCGGCGGCACATCTGCGCGGGCTTTCCGGCGCCACGGCAAAAGTCGGGGCCATCGGCTTTTGCTCGGGCGCGCGGCAGACCCTGCTGTTCGCCTGCAGCAGCAACAAGGTCGATGCCGCGGTCGATTGCTGGGGTGGGTTTATCCATCGCGCGACCCCCGACGCCGAAACCACATCTTCGCGGCCAAAGCCGATCCTCGATATGGTCGGGCAACTTCACTGCCCGCTTTTCGGCGTGTTCGGCGAAGAGGATCAAAATCCGGCCGTCGCCCTATCCGAGGAATTGCGAACGCGAGCCCAGCGCGCCGGCAAGGATGTCACGATCAAGGTCTACAAGAATGCCGGGCACGCCTTCCTCGCCGATTACCGGCCGAGCTATCGCGAGCAGCCGGCGCAGGAGCTGTGGTCGGATGCCGTCGAATTCTTCGACAAGCACCTGAAGAGCTGACCGGGGCCAGCGCGGCTCAGTCCGGCAAATCGAAGAACTTGCACCAGCCGCGCGGGCTGATGTCGCCATCGACGATTTCGCAGGATCGCGGCGGGCGAAACAAGGTGCAGGCGGCGCAGATGAGGCCGCTCTTCGGCCGGTCCTGATACTCGGCATCGGCTTGCGACATCTTCTGTTGCGCCGCCGTCTGTAGGGTCCAGAAGCCCACCGCCACGCTGGAAAGTGCCCCTTGCAATACTTTCCGCCGTCGCAGGCGGGAGGCGATGTTTGACAATTGTTCCGCCAGACGGCAGCTTCGGTTATTTCCGGCTGCGCGCCGGAGGGCAACAGATCCCCGTAGGGAGGTCGAAATCATCATGTCGCAAGAAGCAGCGCCGCGCTTGAGCCATGTTGGGCTTTATGTCAACGACTTGGCAAAGATGAAGGACTTCTATACCCGCGTCCTCGGCTTCGTAGTCAGCGATGCGGCACCCGACGGCCGCATCACCTTCTTGAGCCGCAACCCGAGCGACCATCACCAGGTGGTCCTCGTGCCCGGCCGCAAGACCGACCTCGAAACCCCGATGGTGCAGCAGATCTCGTTCAACGTCGGCAGTCTCGGTGACGTGCAGCGCGCCTTTCGCAAGGTTCGCGCGGCCAATTGCGAGGCCATCCGCCCGGTCAGCCACGGCAATGCGTGGTCGGTGTATTTCCACGATCCGGAGGGCAACCGCATCGAGATGTTCTGCGACACGCCGTGGTATGTCTCGCAGCCCTGCGGCTTCGAGATCGACCTCGACAAGCCCGAGGACGAATTGTACCGCGAGACCGAGGCCCATTGCCGCACTCTGCCTGGCTTCAAGCCGATGGAGGAATGGCGGGCCGAGATCTCGCGGAAGATCGCGGCGCAACTCGAGGCCTGATCCTCGGGTGATGCTTTTGGGCAAAGGCGCCGAGGCGTGGTAGCATCTTCGCCGTGTAATTCATGTAAGGAGAGGGCGCGATGAGCAAGCGGCCGATGTATCTGCAGCACGTCAATATCTATGTCCGCAACGCCGAGCGGTCGAAGGAGTGGTACGAGGAGATGCTCGGGCTGCACACCTACGAGTACCGGCCCGGCTGGGCCGCCTTCATGTCGGCCGACACCGAGCAGTCGCATGAGGTCGCGTTGATGCAGCTGGGCGACGATGCGCCGCTGCAGCAGAAGGGTCAGGTCGGGCTCAACCACATGGCCTGGCGGCTCGAGTCGCTCGATGATCTGAAGGACTTCTACCATCGCATCAAGGCCAGGGGCTGGCCGATCGAGCACATCTCCGACCACGGCATCTCGCTCGGGATCTATACTCGCGATCCCGACGGCAATGGCGTCGAGGTGTTCTACGAGATGCCGCGCGCCGAATGGCCGGTCGACTACCACATCTTTTCGCGGGACAAGGTCAGCCGCGGCCGCTTCCCGGGCCCGTGGGACGCCGAAATCGGGGCCGATGGGCCGCCCGTGGCGCAGCCGCAACCCGTCGCGGCGGAATAGGCCGCTCCGCGTATCTTTCTGCCCGCTCTCGCATTCCGCAGGGCGGGCCGGGGAAAGTTGAAGGGGAGTTCGGCCGGACTTTGGGTCCTAAAGTCCCTTGCCCGCGCCCGGTCCGGGCATCCACGTCTTGGGGCAACGACAAACCGCACCGAAGACGTGGTTGGCCGGACCACGTCCGCCACGGGGATTTTCTTTGGTTGCACAATTTTTCGGTCCGTTTCAGCCGCGATCGTCGGTGGCCACAGCGGCCGTGGTTGGTTTAGTCCGAGCCCAGCAGCGGCGGCTCCGGCGGCATCCCGCACCTGTACATCTCCGCAGCAACCTGAAGCGGTCGATAGGTGAGCCTATCCAGGCATAGGCCAAGCCATATGCCAACGGAGGCGCCGTGATCCCGCAGCGACATGTCAAACTTTTCAAGAACGGCCGAAACCAAACTGTGCGGATTCCTCGCGAGTTCGAGCTTCCCGGCGCATCATGGCACCTCAATCGGCCGCTTGCCGACCGCCGGTTCGGGATTGGGTTCAGGTGGTCTTCGGCGGGTCCGAACCGGGTCGGAAGGCGAGAAAGCCATTATCACATCGGGGGACACGCGGGTGATCTACACCCTTGAGGGCGAGGACAACGTGACGTTTGGCGTTCGCAAGCAGCGGCGGCACGGGTGGGGACAATGATCCGAGTTCCGTTCGGATCCGTCGAGCTGACGCGATGACCAAAGCCAAACCGGGACCGCTCGCCGGGATCAAGATCCTCGACCTGACAACTGTCGTGCTCGGGCCGCTGGCGACGCAGATTATGGGCGATCTCGGCGCCGACGTAATCAAGATCGAGGCGCCGGAAGGCGACATAATGCGCTATGCCGGCCCCGCCCGGCATCGCGACATGGGCCACGTGTTTCTCAACTTGAACCGCAACAAGCGCTCGCTTGTGCTTGATCTGAAACAGCCCGAAGCAGCTCAGGTACTGTTGGCGCTGGTCCGACAGAGCGACGTCTTGATGCACAACATGCGGTCGCAGGCGATGGCGCGGCTCGGCTTTAGCTGGGAGCGGCTGCGCGACGTCAACCCGCGGCTGGTCTATTGCTCGGCGCAGGGCTACGGACAGGACGGGCCGCTCGCCGACCGGCCGGCCTTCGACGACATCATCCAGGGGGCCTGCGAACTCGTCGCGCTCGAAATGGCGACAAGCGGCGAGGCCCGGTTCGTCCCGACATTGATCGGCGACAAGACGGTCGGGCTGACCATGGTTTATGCAGTTATGGCGGCGCTGCTGCAGCGCGAGCGCACCGGCTCGGGCCAGGCCGTCGAGGTGCCGATGCTCGAAACGATGACGGCGTTTGTCATGGCCGAGCATATGGGCGGACTGACCTTCGAACCGCCCATAGGCCCGCCCGGCTATGCCCGGATGCTCGCACCCGACCGGCGGCCGCATCGCACTGCTGACGGGCATATCTGCATCCTGCCCTACACCGACCGGCATTGGCGGGATTTCTTCCGTATGGCCGACCGTCCCGAGCTCGCCAACGACCCGCGGCTCGCCGATGCCCAGACGCGCGCCCGCCACGTCGCCGAGCTGTACGCCCTGGTCGCCGACTGCGTGCGTGACGCGCCGACCGGCTACTGGCTCGATAAGCTAAAGGCCGCCGACATCCCGTGTGGCCCGGTCAACCCGCTGGGCGAATTGCCGGCCGATGAGCACCTGGCAGCCGTCGAATTCTTTCCGCGAGCCGAGCATCCTTCGGAGGGAGCGATCCGGATGGTGCGGCCGCCGGTGCGGTTCGGCGAGGCCGATTGTGCGCTCAGGCGTCCGGCGCCGCGACTCGGCGAGCATTCGCGCGAGATCCTGCGCGAGGCCAGTCTGAGCGCGGGTGAGATCGACGATCTCTTCACCCGCAGGATCGCGATCGCCGCGGCATGATCGCGCGCTAATTCAGCGCGATGATATCGGTTATGACACGCTCGACCTCGTGGCTTGGCCCGCCGGCGATCGCGGCGGTGATCACCGCGGTGAAGATTCCCGCTCGCATTTTCGGCGGCAGGGGAAGCAAAACCGTGGCGATCAGCATCGCCGCGCACCCGAGATAAAGAAGTGTCGGAGCTGCTTCGGTCATGCGGCGGCCTCCTTTTACCGAACGATAGCTCGAGAGGGTCAAGGGTTCGTTAATGCAGCTGAACGACGAAGAAAGGGCGATGCTGGCGGGCGAGCTCGGTGAGCCCCGGCGCTGGGCGATCGCCCACCAGATCGAGGTCGGTGCATTCTTCGACGCGGCCGATTTCGTGGCTGTATCTCAGGCCCACATCATGGCCGACACCGAATCCCTAGGCGAGGCCGGAGTGCGCTTTCTCGAAGGCTTCGCTGCCGCCCCCGAGCCCGAGCGACGGGTTCGGGTGCCGGCGATCACCGATCCGCGTGGGATTGATTTCGCGATCTATCGGCGGCTTGGGCAGAATGCGGCTATGGCGGCTCTCGAAAGGCGGGCTATCGCGGCGCTCTCCGCCTGCGGCGTGCTGATGACCGATACCTGCATCAACTACCAGACGATCATGGCGCCGCTGCGCGGCGAGCATGTCGCCTATGGCGATACCGGCTCTGTCATCTATGCCAACAGCGTCCTCGGCGCTCGCAGCAATTTCGAGGGCGGGCCCTCGGCACTCGCTGCCGCGCTCACCGGCCGCACCCCGCGCTACGGCTATCACCTTGACGAGGCCCGCCACGCCACCCGGCGGTTCCGGCTCGCGGCGACCCCGCACGACCTCAGCGAATGGGGTGCGCTGGGCGGCCTCGTCGGCGAGGCCTGCGGCTCCTATTGGCAGGTGCCGGTGATCGAGGGGCTGACGGCAGTCCCCGGCTCGGACGCTTTGAAGCATTTCGGCGCTGCACTGGCGAGCTTCGGCTCGGTGGCGCTGTTTCACATGCCCTACATCACCGCCGAGGAGGCGGTGCTCGCCGGGCGTCCGCCCGATCCCGTGCCAATCGGTCCGACCGACATCGCAGGCTTCCTCGCGCGCTATGCCGCGCCGGGCGACAAGCTCGACGTCGTCGTCTTTGCGGCACCGCAGCTGTCGCTCTATGAGATCGCGGCAGTGGCGGACGCCTTGGACGGGCGCCTCGTAGATCCCGGTACGGCGGTGATCGTCGCCACCTCGCCCGAAATCAAGCACGCCGCCGACCGGATGGGGCTGACCGCCCGCATCGAGGCGGCGGGTGCCGTCGTCGCCCAGGGGATCTGCTTCTATCAGAGCTACGCGCGCGAGATGGCCGAGGCCAAGGGCTGGACCCGACTGATGACCAACTCGGCAAAGCTCGTCAACATCTTGGGCGGCTATGGCTATCGGTCGAGCCTGGCGAGCCTCGAACAGTGCATCAATTCGGCGGTTGCCGGGCGGGTGCTGTAATGCCGGTCGTGCTGCGCTGCCATCGCGGCGTCGGGCCCGCGGTCAGTGGCACCGCACTGGTCGCCGCCGACAATTTCAGCGCGCGCTACGATCTCGACCGCAGCCGCGGGATCTTCTCACGCCCGGGTCACAAGCTTGCCGGCGAGAGCTATGCCGACCGCATCCTCGTCCTCGATGGCGCCAAGGGCGGGGTTGCCACGGCCTGGATGCTGCACGACATGGCGGCGCGCGGGATCGTGCCGCGGGCACTGATCTTCAACCGGGTCAACCCGATCATCGCCCAGGGTGCCGCCTTCGGCGGCGTGCCGCTGGTCGACCGCTTCGCCAGCGATGTGACGCAACTCTTCCGCACAGGCGACGCGCTGCGCGTCGATCCCGCCGCCGGCATGGTCGAGATCCTCAACCGCGAGCGATAACGACCGGTCGGCCAAGATGTTCTCTGTCTATTGCGGTTTAGGCATCCGTATAATTGCCTTATTCGTACGATATACCGAGGCTGATCGCGGCGCCCGGTAGGCGTCGCCAACCCGAAGGCAGGCGCGTATGGTCGATGTGGCGGTGGTAAATCCGCCGCGGCAGGGGCACGGGCGGCGGTTTCCGAAGTGGCGGTTCGGCCGAATTCGAGCCTTGCAACCTGAAGAGGAACCGCCGCTGCAGACCCGCTGCAGGAGCAGCGGGCGGCCATTTCGCGGACAAACGCAAGTTGCAGGATCGGCAAGCCCGCATCGGCAAAACCCGGCGCACCGGCCAGCTATTTCTTCGTGCTCCCCTCGGCCTCGGCGGTCGTTGTTTCGATGAATTCCGCCAGGCGGCGGTGATAGAGCGCGGTAATCCCGGCCAGATCATCCTTGTGCCAATCGACGGCGAGATCGCTTTGGCCGGCCATCAGCCCGGCCAGCACGGGGGCATTGACCGCACGCGTATAGTGCGAGCCGTCATAGGTCCCTTCTTTGCTTTGGGTCAACGCCGACGGGATCGAGAAGTCGAGAAACTCGTCATAGGCCGCGGCGACCTGGCTGATCGCCGCGAGATACGCGTCGAGCTGGCCGGTGAGGCTGAAGGCGGCGATGCGCCAAGCCGATTCCGGGGGAATGTAGCCGATGGCGCGCGCCGTCGGGAATTGGCGGCGCAGCTCGACATAGGCCTGGGCGCGCTCGGCATGGACATCGAAGGGCGCCGGCTGCGGCTTGATCGGGCCCTTCGGATTGTAGTTATGACGCTTCGATCTGACCGCCATCTGGGCGTGAAAGTCGGCATCGAAGTAGCGATGGTGCGGCGAATCCCCGCGCAAGGTGCGGATCGAAAAATCGAGTGCATCGAGGGACAGATAGCTGACGAAAATCGACGGGGGCGAGGTCCCGTTCCGGATGAAGTCCGGCACCTCGACCGCCTGTTGCGGCCCGAGGAACTCGGCCCGCTTGACGTCGACGATGATCAGTCGGGGACTAAAGCCTCGGTCCCGTAAATACTTTGCGTAGAGAAGGTATTCCGGCGCGTTTCCGTCGGAAACGGATAAATTGTAGCAATGATATCCCTCGATCTTTTCTTCCGGCAGCAGGCTGCCGCGTGAAGTCCCGAAAATAACGCAATCGTAATCGGCGAGGCGCGGCAGGAATCTGACAATTCCGGCCAGCCGTTCGTTGAAGGCGTAGTTGACCCCGGTCAGCACATTCCCGCGCAAATACCAAAGGGGATCGACCAGGCAATTCACCGCAAAGCAACCCGCGACGATTACGCCGATGGTGGCTAGCAGCCAAACGACATAGGTCCGCGACCGCTGTCTGGACTTCACGACCTCTCCTCCCCGCTTTGTGAATTATGACAAAAGCGCCTCTTATCGGTCATCCCCGCGTCAGAAACCGGGCCCGACCGCGGGCTCTCAATACCTGAAGTACAGGAATTCGCTGACGTGGTGAAGATTGAGAAAGGCGAGGGCCGCAAGAACACCGATCAATACCGCGGCGGCGGCGCTCGGCCGCAGTTCCAGGCGACCCGGCAGGAACCGCGTCAATGACGGCACCCGCTCGAGCAGCGGCGGATCGCGTTCCCGCTCGGCAACTCCGTAGTTGAAGGCCGGGTGCCAAAGCGCCAGCATCTGCTGCGTGTTCGGAAGGAACCACAGGACCGCCATCCAGAAGATCAGCCACAGCACGAGCTCGTGCTGCTCGCCGGTGACCGGAGGTCCGTCGAAGCGAACCCCGAGCCAGCCGAGCACCGCGGCCAGGGGGCCAAGGGCGTCGTGCCATGAAGCGGGCAAGTTGAACATGCCGCGGAAAATCCGCGACGCAATATCCATCGTCGGTGCGCGATGCGTCACCAGCACCATCGTGAGCCCGAAGAAAGTCACCAGTCGGGCGATTGTTACCGACCACCAGGTGTTGACCGGCCGCCACACGCTCCGCCACGCGTGGTTCAGGACCATGGCACCCCCTTGCAGAGCGCCCCAGAAGACGAAATGCCACGCCGCCCCATGCCATAGGCCGGACACCGTCATCGTCACCATCAGATTAAAATAGAGCCGCCCAGTGCTGCAGCGGCTGCCGCCGAGCGGGATGTAGATGTAGTCGCGCAGCCAACGCGACAGCGTCATATGCCAGCGCCGCCAGAAATCGACGACGTTGACCGCCCGATAGGGCGAGTTGAAATTGAGCGGCAGCTGGATGCCGAACAGACGCGCCGCTCCGAGCGCCATCTCGGAGTACCCCGAGAAGTCGAAATAGAGCTGAAACTTGAACGCAATCGCCCCCTGCCAAGCGGTGAAGAAATCGAGTGTTTGGCCGGCGGCCGCGGCATCGTAGACACTCGCCACCGAGGGCGCGAAATGGTCGGCGAGAACGACTTTCTTAAACAGCCCGATGACGAAGATCGTCAGCCCGAGCGTGAAATTGCTCGGCCTGACGGCGAACGCCCAAGGGCCTTTGACCTGCGGAAAGATCTCGCTGTGGTGGGTGATCGGCCCGGCCAGCAGCTGCGGGAAAAACATCACGAAGAAGCAATATTCGAGGAAATCGTGCTCGGCGACCTCGCCGCGGGCGGAATCGACGAGATAGGCGATCTTTTGAAACGTGAAGAACGAAATTCCGAGCGGCAGCATGATGTGCTGCAGCATAAAATCGGCTTGCAGCACGACGTTGGCGGTCTCGATCAGGAAATCGGTATACTTGAAATAGCCGAACATCAGGACGTCGACCACGATTCCGAAAATCAATAGCAAGTGGACCCGGTCGGCGCGTCCGATCACACGCTGAGCCGTGATCAACCGAGCAACTATAAAATTGAACACCGCAATACCGCCGAGCAGCGGCAAATAGAGGGGATTCCACCAACCGTAAAACAGCAGCGAGGCGCCGAGCAGGAGCCCCAGCACGGAACGCGGCCCGGCAAACTGGCGCAGCACAATGTAGAGCCCGACTGTCGCCGGTAGGAAGGCGAATAGGAAGATCGGCGAATTGAACAACATTGAAGAGCTTCAGCGCAAATTGCGGCGCGCTGAGCGCTCGGCGCTAGGACCGGCTCGGATGTTCCAAAGAATCCCCATGTACGGGGAAATCGTAGCGCAGATCCCAGTTCTCAACAGATCAACCCTTCGTGAGGCGTTTAGCAGCATTGCATTGGTGGAATGCTTCGAACGCAGAACGCCACCTTTGCCGCGTAACTGGGCACGGGGCTTCACGAGCGGGTTGAAAGTGCCTCGCTGGGCGGCATATTCAGGTCACCGTTCTCGGGCGAGGTTCGCGATGTCGACGCTGTATCGCTATACGCTGCCGGTCGAGCAGACAAAGTGGAAGTTCGACGGGCGGGCCGAGACCTGCTTCACCTGGGAATACGACGATCAGCGCGCGGCATTGCTGCAGCTTTATGACAAGGGCAAGAAACAGCAATGGGACGCCGCGGAGCGTATCGACTGGTCGCTCGATCTCGACCCCGAGAACCCGATGATGCTCGACGACCGCGTCATCCCGATCTTCGGCACAGATATCTGGAGCCGGATGACCGAGGCCGAGCACCGTCAGGTGCGCCATCACATGCAAGCCTCGCAGATCTCGCAATTCATGCACGGGGAGCAGGGCGCGTTGATCGCCACGTCCAAGATCGTGCAGACCGTGCCCGACCTCGATTCCAAATTTTACGCCGCGACGCAGGTGATGGACGAGGCACGCCACGTCGAGGCCTATTCGCGGCTGCTGCACGAGAAGTTCGAGCTGGCCTACCCGATCACCCATGGTCTCTCGACGCTGCTCGAGCAGGGGCTGAGCGATAGCCGTTGGGACATGACTTATCTGACCATGCAGATCCTGATCGAGGGGCTGGCCCTGGCGGCGTTTCAGCGGATTCGCGACCAGTCGAAAAATCCGCTCGCCGCGGCGGTCAACGCCTATGTCATGCAGGACGAGGCGCGGCATGTCGCTTTCGGCCGGATCGCGCTTCGCGATTATTATCCGCAGCTCAGCGACGCCGAGCGCGGCGAGCGCGAGGAGTTTGTCGTCGACGCCTGCTGGCACATGCGCGACCGGTTCAACCAGCTCGAGGTCTGGCAGCGGCTCGGCTTGCCGATCGAAGAGTGCCTGCAGATCGTCGATCAGTCTGAGGCGATGAACCTGTTCCGTAGCCGGATCTTCAGCCGCATCGTGCCGACGGTGCGGGATATCGGCCTGTGGGGTCAACGTGTGCAGGATGCGTTCGCGGCGATGGGCGCGATCGAGTTCGCCGATATCGATGCCGGCGCCCTGCTCGACAATGACGCGCGTGTGGCCGACGAGTTCGACGCCCGCTTGCGGCTGCGCGACGCTCTGGCGAAATAATCGGACGCACGGCAGCGGGACGGAGCGGCGCTGCTGTCATCGCGGGAATTCCGACAGACCGAAGACCTCCTCCGGTTCACTGAGGCCGCGCACCGGATGCAGGCCGAGCGAGACCAGTGGGCGCGGGCAAATCCGGGCAAAGGCCCTGGAAAACAGCATCGGGCGCCGTAGGCGCTTAGTCAGGTCCTCCAGTCGCGAGGCGAGGTTGACCGCCGGCCCGATCACCGTGAAATCGAGCCGGCCGGCGGAGCCGACATTACCGTAGATCACCTCGCCGAGATGCAGTCCGATGCCGATTTTCAGCTCGCTCTTGCCGACACTGCGCCGCGCCTCATTGACCGTAGCGAGGCGTGCGAGCCCCTCGCTCGCCGCTTCAAGGGCATGTACGCTCGATTGGGAGAAATCGTCGTCGTCCTCGGCCGGGAAGATCGCCAGCATGCCATCACCGATGAATTTGAGGATCTCGCCCTCGCGCTCTTCGATCGGTGTTGCGACCGCGTCGAAATAATCGTCGAGCAGCTCGATAACCTCTTCGCCTGGCAGGCGGTCGGAGAGGGCGGTAAACCCGCGCAAATCAGTCATCATGACCACCGCGCGCAGGCGCTCGCCCTCGGCGCGGCGGATCTGCCCGGCGAGGATCCGCCGCCCGGCCTGCGGCCCGAAATAGGTATCGAGCAGATTGGCGCTGATGCGGCGAATCTGGCGGGTCTCGACAATCGCTGCCAGAGCGGGGTTGATCTCTTCGAGCGCGGCGATGTCGGCATCGCTGAACCCGCCCGGCCGGTCGGTCGCCCAGGTCACCGCCGGGAAGGTCCGGAAGGTGCGGTTGAGGGCCAGCGCGAAATAATCGGTGGCACCGGCCCTCCTGAGCTTTGACAGCAGCGGATATTCGGGCGTGTCCTCGATTAGCCGGCGGCGAAACGGCGTCCCGCGCTCGATCGTCGCGCGGATCGGGCTCCGCAAGTACTCGTCGGTCGCCTGCGAGCCGTGCAGAATCCGGAATTCTTCGATGACCTTGGGCTCCCGCAGCCAGCGCGCGCCGAGGCCGCTGATCAGCGGATGCAAGGTACCCATGTAGAGCGTGGCGCGCCACAACGGCACCTCGTCGCCGAGCAGCCGCCAGCACAGCTCGTCAAACAGCTCGACACCATTGCCGATGTGCGGGCCCTCGCCGAGGATCCAGCGGTCGATCGCGCCCCCCGTGATCGGCGCGCCCAATCCGGTATAGGCGCCTTCGGTGCGAAAGAACTCTTCGCCGCTCGTCGTCGTGTCGGGCGGGATATCCAAGGGCATGCTCGTCCCCATTTGAGCAACAGATCGGCGCGGCACGCCTAGAGCGGCCGTTTAATAAATAGGATGGCCTACTGCCGTTGCGATGGGCCGGCCTTTCCCCCACCCGGCAACACCGTCTAACCTGGGGCCGCAATAGTGCGACATTCGGGAGAGCAACAAATGGCCGGCTTCACCACCCGCCCCGAGATCCGCGGCACCTTTGGCGTCGTCGCCTCGACCCATTGGGTCGCCTCCGCCGTTGGCATGAGCATCCTCGAAAAGGGGGGCAACGCGTTCGACGCGGCAGCTGCTGCCGGTTTCACGCTGCAGGTGGTCGAACCGAGCACCAACGGCCCGCTCGGCGAAGCGCCGATGCTGGTGTGGAGCGAAGCGAACCGCCGCTGCGACATGATCTGCGGCCAGGGTGTGGCACCGGCGGCCGCGACGATCGCCAACTTCCGTGGGCTGGGGCTCGATCTGATCCCCGGCACCGGGCTGCTCGCCGCCGCGGTGCCCGGCGCCTTCGACGCCTGGATGCGGCTGTTGCGCGACTACGGGAGGATCCCGCTCGCCGAGATCCTGGCGCCGGCGATCGGCTATGCCGAGAACGGCTATCCGATGGCGCCCCGCATCAGCGAGACGATCGCGGTCGTGGCTGATATGTTTCGCCGGTATTGGCCGAGCTCGGCCGCGGTCTATTTGCCGCACGGCACGCCGCCGCCGCCTGGACGGCTGTTCCGCAACCCGGCGCTCTCGGCTACGTACCGTCGGGTGCTGGCGGAAGCTGGCGACGGCACGCGTGAGGGCCAGATCGAGCGCGCCCGCGCGGCCTGGTATCGCGGTTTTGTCGCCGACGCGATTGACCGTTTCTGCCGGGTTGAGAAGGTGATGGATTCGTCGGGGAGGCGCCATGGCGGGCTGTTGACGGGCGACGATCTGGCGCGCTGGGAGGCCCCGGTCGAGACGCCCCTGACCTTCGACTATCGCGGCTACACGGTCGCAAAGGGCGGACCATGGAGCCAGGGACCGGTGTTCCTGCAGCAACTGGCGTTGCTTCAGGGCTTCGATCTCGACGATCTCGATCCGCTCGGTCCGGACTTTGTCCATGTTATCATCGAATGCGCCAAGCTCGCCTTTGCCGACCGTGAAGCCTGGTACGGCGACCCGGACTTTGTCGAGGTGCAGATGCGTACCCTGCTGGGCACCGCCTACAACGATGCGCGGCGCAAGCTGGTCGGCGAGCGGGCCTCGCTCGAACTTTGCCCGGGCCGTCCGGACAGCCGCGAGCCGCGCGTCCTGGTCGGAGGGCTCGAAGCCGTGATCGCCGGAGCCGGTATCGGCGAGCCCACGATCGGCGAGCCGGTGACAAGCCCGCTCGGGGTCGTTGCCGGCGACACCTGCCACATCGATGTCGTCGACCGCTGGGGCAACATGGTCTCGGCGACGCCAAGCGGCGGCTGGCTGCAGAGCTCACCGGTCATCCCCGAACTCGGCGTCTGTCTCGGCTCGCGCATGCAGATGTTCTGGCTCGAGGAGGGGCTGCCGGCGAGCCTCGCCCCGGGCAAGCGGCCGCGCAGCACGCTGTCGCCGTCTATGGCGTTCAAGGACAGCGAGCCCTATCTCGCCTTCGGCACGCCGGGCGGCGACCAACAGGACCAATGGTCATTGCTGATGTTCCTGCATCACGTCCATCACGGGATGAACCTGCAGGAGGCGATCGATTGCCCGGCCTTTCACACCGAGCACATGCCAAGCTCGTTCTATCCGCGCGCTGCCCAGACCGGCCTCGTGGCGCTCGAAGCGCGCTTTCCCGAGACGACGCGCGCGGCGTTGGCGCGACGCGGCCATCGTCTGCGGGTCGGCGGGGAGTGGTCGGAAGGCCGCCTCTCCGGCTGCGCCCGCGAGGCGACCCCGGAAGGCACCGTGCTCAAGGCCGCCGCCAACCCGCGCGGCATGCAGGGCTACGCCGTCGGCCGGTGAGATTGGGTGGGCGCTCAGAGGCGCACGGATACGCTTGCGCGCTCAATCAACCTTCAAGTGGCCAGATCGCGAGATTTTTAACGCATCCTTAAGTAATAGGATGCGCGTTTGGCTGCACGAAACATCGCCGATCCTTCCGGCAAGGCCTTGCGCAGCACCATCTCGCTGCCGGTTACAAAATGCTTTAGCGTGTGTGCCACCGGATCACGCATAAAATAGTGATTAAAGTAAACACCGAGCTCCGGCATTGTCTTAGCGCCACCGTTATCGGCGTACTTCGCCACGTAGGGCGTAAAGTTCGGGTAGAGCCCCTCTACATTGTAGAGGATTGTACGCATGTAATTACCGATTAGAAGATCATCGAATAGCTCGTGCTCGATGCATTCCATCAGCGAATTGCGCGGGCATTCGAAACGAATTCCGACACCACGCTTATCCGGATTGAGATCAACTGCAACGCTCGATCCTCCCGCCGAGACCTCGATGAACCCAAAATTCTTACGTAGCGCCTCCCGAGCCGTAAAGTAACGCTGGATTATGGCTTTGTCCTCGGCGGTCAAAGGGTCCGCCCAGCTGTCGCCAAATTCTTCCGGCTTCTTTATGATACGGGGCGACCGACGTGGATTGATCGGCGTAATTTCATCTGTTTCGCAGTCGACCCTGACAAAAGCCGGAAGTATCTCCGGCCAGTTTTCCATAGCCTCGCTGTGGTAGTCATCGAGCTCAGGAATGAGATCGTTGGCCCACGCGCTGTCCTCGCGCTGGTAGCGGTGAAAAGATGAGAATGGGATGATCTTCCGGGCGCCCATCATTCGCGCGCTTATTTGAGATCGTGGAGCAATCGGTCGACGCTTTTCCTCAATCGAGGTCAGCTTGCGGCCGGACGGATCGAACATATTCAGCATGTCCGCTCCGCCCCAGCCGTGCAGCTGGAGCATGTAGACCTCTTTGAAGTGCTTTGCCATGCGGCGGACACGGAACAACTCTCCGAATTCCGGAGAGTCGTTCTGATTTATGACGAGGCGGCCGTTGATGTCGATCAGCAGGAGTGAATCTTGGTTCCGGTTGGCTACCGAATAAACACGGATCCCTTTCGATAACTGGATCCACTCTCGCTCGGGCAAAACGCGCACTCGGTGGCCAGCAGCCTCCAATTCTGTTTTGATGCGACTACCGTAGTGGTCCGCCAACAGAAACTCGCCTTTGGTCAGCATCGGCAGGGAGGCAATATTCAGGTGATCCGGGTGGCCGTGCGAGAACCAGTGGAAGTCGGCGTCCCTGATCGCCTGCATCTGCGCCGCGGGAATTTCGTAATCCAGCCCCCAGCTGCCGAAATAGGCGTCGCCGAAAATCCAGGGATCGGTCGTGAGCACCGGCCGATCATCATAGGCAATCACGATGGCGCTGCCGATAGTCTCGAAGAAGCGCATTGTCCTTCAGTTTTCCTTCGTGCCCTCGAAGCCGCGACCTCAGCCATTACTTATGCGCGACAACGTCTTGGTACCAGTGCCGATCCGGATTAGCGGTGCAATTCAGCAAGCCACTCGGATTCGAACCTGTTAGTAATACCGTGAGACGCCGGCGCTGGCGATCCGGGCAATACCCGCGGGGCTTGACCGTTCTCACGCCCGCTCGGTCTTGCTGATCGAAGCCGCATAAGGTTTGGCAAGAGTTTCGGGAAGTCGAGCCTCGCGAATGGCCCTCAGATTGCCGATCCAGCTTGAACGCCGGCGACCGAACTCGGCCGGATCGAGTGTGCGAACCAGCTGGAAAAGATCATCGTTGCTGTCGGCGAGCCAGCCGATAGGGCCGTAATGATCGAAAACGGCTTCTATCGTGCGGTTCCGAATAACGATCAGCGGCTTGAGGGCGGCGATTGCGTCGCTAACCGTGCCACTTCCGGTGAAGTCATAAGACCGGCTGTGCAATGGCAGGCACACAAGATCGACCTCCTCCAATGCCGCCAGATATTGCTCACGCGCCAGCGGCTTTTCGGACAGCTTTCGTGCCAGTTTGCCGGTATCCAGGTGATTGGTCTCCGGGGATGAGTGCCCGATTGCGTGAAACTCGATGTCGTCACGTGAGCAACGACCCGCGAGCTGCAAAAAGACGTCGAACCCTTTGCCCTGGCGTGCATGACCGACGAACGCGATCTTTACCTTTCCAACTTCCGCCAAAGGCGGATCCTCCGCCCACTCGGCTCGGAGGATTGGGTGCTCCAGGGTTTCAACCGACGGCGAGATCCTCGGTGAGGCATCGATAATCGCCTCCTTTATGCCGAGCTCCAATGCGACAATACGGACAGACGGCGGCAGCGGTGTGGTTAATTGCGAAACAAGGTCGGCAGCGCGGATGAAGGGATTGCGCGACCTCCAGACCATTGCCTCGCCGAGCTGGCTATGAAGGATCATATGTAACGGCGTCGATGATGCCGGCGACCAGCCATGCCCCATCACGCTGAGCAAACTTGCGTTGAAGCCCAGCAAGGCGATCAGCCGAACGGGACGTCCCGCGGACTCCTGAACCGTAAGTTTCAGGCACTGCCGTGCCGCCCAGCGGCCGGCTAAGGGATTATGGTGGGATACACCAAACGGCGTCTCGAAAGGCTTGCAGGGCTGAAATGCGATATTTGCAAGATCGGCGACGCGGACTGCAATCCGCTCGACATGCCCTTTAGCGCCGCGAAACCATATGCGATCGCGCGGGTATGCCGCCCTCAGAATTCGCAGGTACCCCTCATTGAAGGGAAGATGGACGTGGTCACTGCTGAGGAAGTCGAACACAGCGATTTCAGAGGGTTGAGCGGCCACGCAACTACCAGCAGCACATAATTTGTGTCATTCAGCCAGTCGCATAGCCCAATGCAGAGAGTAAGCAGATCCTCGGTAGCGACCGCATCGCCTTCTTGGGTAGCACAAGACGTCCCGACAATGTACTCCTCGCTCTGCTAATTGTCCGCTAATTGAACGTCTTCGGCATGTCAATCTATGATCATCTTAAAGTGATGGCAATGTCCCGCCCGTTAAGCGGAGCGGCGAGCCCGACTCGGGCCTCTCCGGCATCGGATAACGGTGAGCGTCTGTTTCGACGGGAGCGTGCAAATAGATAGCAATTGACAGAAATCTCATAGCATGCGAGTATAACAATGTTTTGCTCCCTATTCTGTCTCGAGGCCTGCGCCTTTGCTGGCGAGAAGATAGAGCGTTTGGCGTGGGTGTTATCCCGCTGTTTCTGGGCTCGCGACACCGCCGGCGGTCGAGGATTCCTGCGGCAGACGAGGGTCCGCCGCTGATAATTTTCTGTAAAAGCAGCAGAAACAGCGGGACCCTTTCGAAGGGGGGCTGGTTAGCATCGATCTATGGCGGCTCTACGGCTATAATCTCGCCGCAATGCCCCGCCTCAGCGTCAATCTCAACAAGGTCGCGTTGCTGCGCAACTCGCGGCGAACCGGAGTGCCGGATGTGCTGCGCTTCGGTCGGATCGCACACGATGCCGGTGCTGACGGGCTGACGGCGCATCCCCGGCCCGATGAGCGGCATATCCGTCGTAGCGATGTGCTGGGTCTGGCCGAGCTGATGCGACCATGGCGCCCGGGGTTCGAGTTCAATATCGAAGGCTATCCCGACCGTCGCTACCTCGATCTCGTGGCCGAGGTCATCCCCGAGCAGTGCACATTGGTGCCCGATGCGCCCGATGTTCTGACCTCGGAGGAAGGCTGGAAGCTTTCGTCCGGGGACCGCGGGCTGCTCGATCCGGTGATCGGCCTCCTGAAGGGGATGGGGTCTCGCGTCATCCTGTTTGTCGACCCCGACCCCGCCGTCGTCGAACGGGTTCGCGACGCGGGGGCAGACGGGATCGAAATCTACACCGGCTCCTATGCGGCGGCGTTTCGCGCCGGCAGCCCCGAAGCGGCGCTGCAGGCCTGCGCTGCGACGGCCTCGCGCGCCGCCGCGCTCGGGCTCGTCGTTAACGTCGGCCACGACCTGAACCTCGACAACCTGCCGCCGTTAACTACCGCCTTGCCGGCGTTCGCCGAGGCTTCGATCGGCCACGAGCTGACCGCCGATGCCTTGGTGAAGGGCTTTGCCGAAGCGATCCGCGCGTATAAGGCTGCGCTCGCCGGGCACCTTTCCGGATGAGCTACGTCGCGCAAGTGTTGCAGCCGGGAGAAACCGTCCTTCATGCGACGAAATTGCACTGGTGGATCTACCTCCCAGCGATCGGCCCGCTGCTCCTGGCCGCCGCCTTGGCGATTGGTTCATTCTTCACAACCCCGGAACTCGGTCTGGTATTGCTGATCGTCGCGGGCATTTGTTTCCTGATTGCGATTCCCGTATTCATCCGTGCGTTTATCGCGCGGGCGACGACCGAGCTCGCAGTGACAAGTCGGCGCGTCATCCACAAGACCGGGCTCTTCCGGCGTCACACCTTCGAGATGAATGTCTCTCAGGTCGAAAGCGTGGGTGTCGAGCAATCGATCTTGGGACGCATTTTTGGCTTCGGCGAAGTCGCGGTCTACGGTGCCGGCGGCAACCCGCAACGAATTCCGACGATCAGCGACCCGCTGAGCTTCCGCAGCCACGTCACCGCGCGGTGATCAGCTGCTGCAATCGCTCTCTGTTTCTGCTCAACTACCGAGGGCTGAACCGATGAAAGTATCCGGCACTCGCTCTTCGATCATCGGCCTTCCCGCCGATGAGCCGCTCGCCGACGCGGCAGAAAATCCCAGTGGGACACGGCCGATCGTTACCTTGCAGATCGAGACCGACGAAGGACTCGCCGGCGTCGGGGTGACCTATTTCGGCGGCGCGCTGACCGGCACGTTGCGGAATGCGGTCGATGAGCTCGGCGCCCTGCTGGTCGGCGAAGATCCGTTGCTGGTCGAAGCGATCGCGGCAAAGCTGCGGGCTGCGGCGGGCTCTGCCGGACCCGGCGGCATCTTCAACCTGGCGTATTCGGCGCTCGACATGGCGCTGTGGGACATCAAGGGGAAGGCATTGGACCTGCCGCTGTGGAAATTGCTCGGCGGCGCGCGTGAGCGGGTCCCGACCTATGCGAGCGGCGCCCTGATGCGCGGTCTCTCGCTCGATCGGGTCGTCAGTGCCGCCGCACGCCTTAAGGGGCGGGGTTTTCGCGAGATGAAGACCCAGTTGGCCCTACCCGGCGAAACCACGCCCAGTAAAGAGGTCGAGCGGATGGTACGGGTGCGTGAAGCGATCGGCCCCGACATCAAGCTGATGTGCGACATCAACCAGCGCTGGCGGGTCGAGCAGGCGATCGACATCGGCAAGCGGGTGGAGGATGCCGGGGTCGGCCTGTTCTGGCTCGAGGATGTAACGACCGCGGACGATTTTGCCGGGCTCGCTCGCATCACAGCGGCGCTGTCTACGCCGGTGGCGGGCGGCGAATATGTCTGGGGCATCGTCCCGTTCCGCCACATGGTTGAGGCCCACTCGGTTGACATCGTCATGATCGACCTCGTGCGGGTGGGCGGCATCACTCAGTGGATGAAAGTCGCCGGCATGGCCGAGGCCTTCAACCTGCCGGTCGTCAGCCACCTGATCCCCGAGGTTCACGTCCATCTGATCGGGGCAATCCCGAACGGGCTCACGGTCGAATACATGCCGTGGCTGATGCGCCTCTTCGAGGAGGTGCCGCAGCCGCAGAACGGCGAGCTCGCGATGCCGACCGCACCCGGGCTCGGACTCAAATTCGACCAGGCGACCATCGATCGCTATCGCGTTTCGTGACCGGAGACGGCAACATGAAGATATCGCGCATCCGCTCGCAGATCCTGGTCCTGCCCCAGGCGGACCCGCTCGCTAACACCCCGGAAGACCCCAACGCCGCACGGCCGATGGTGATTGTGCGGCTTGGCACCGATGACGGGACTGAAGGGATCGGGGTGACCTTTTACGGAGGTGCGATTACCGCCTCGCTGAAGCGGGCGGTCGATGATCTCGGGGCCCTGGTGATCGGCGAGGACCCTCTTTGCATCGAAGCGATCATCGCCAAATTGCGCGCCGCGGCCGGCGGCTCGGGGCCGGCCGGGATGTTCACCCTGGCATTGTCGGCGATCGATATCGCGCTCTGGGATATCCGCGGCAAGGCCCTCGGTCAGCCGCTGTGGAAGCTCTTGGGCGGAGCTCGGCAGCGTGTCCCGGCCTATGCCAGTGGTGCCTTGCGGCGCAACCTGTCGCTCGACGAGGTCGTCGCGGCTGCCGGGCGGCTCAAGGACAAGGGTTTTCGGGAGATGAAGACGCAGCTCGCCTTGCCCGGCGACCCTTCGCCCGCCAAGGAGGTCGAGCGCATGCGGCGGGTGCGTGAGGCGATCGGCCCCGACATCAAGCTGATGTGCGACATCAACCAGCGCTGGCGGGTCGAGCAAGCGATCGATATTGGCAAGCGGGTCGAGGATGCCGGGGTCGGCCTCTTCTGGCTCGAAGATGTGACGACGCACGACGATTACGCCGGGATAGCGCGGGTCAACGCGGCTTTGGCCACGCCGATCTGTGGCGGCGAGCTGGTCTACGGCGTTGTCCCGTTCCGCCACATGATCGAGGCCCGCTCGGTCGATTACGTGATGATCGATCTGATCCGGGTCGGCGGGATCACCCAATGGATGAAAGTTGCGGGAATGGCCGAGGCCTTCAACCTGCCGGTCGTCAGCCATGTCATCCCGGAGATCCACGCCCACCTCGTGGCGGCGGTGCCAAACGGGCTGACGGTGGAATACATGGGCTGGATGCTGCAATTGTTCGACGGTACCGCCGCCGTCGAAAACAGCGAGTTGGTCCTCTCCGACCGGCCGGGTCTCGGCCTTACCTTCCGCGAGGATACGATCAGCCGGTTCGGTGTGGCGTCATGAAAATCTCGACCGTCGAGACCGGGATCGTCGCGCTGCCGAACGACGAGCCGCTCGCCGGCTTCTCGGAGAACCGAACACGGCCAACCCGATCGTTTTCCTGCGGCTCGGCACCGATGCGGGCATCGAAGGGATCGGTGTCACCTATTTCGGCGGCAGACTGACCGCTACCTTGAGGCATGCCGTCGACGAACTCGCGGCGCTGGCGATCGGCGAGGACCCGCTCCGCGTCGAGGCGGTGGCAGCAAAGCTCACGGCGGCAGCCGGCGGCGCCGGTCCGGGCGGGATCTTGACGATGGCCCTGTCGGCGATCGACGTGGCGCTGTGGGACATCAAGGGCAAGGCGCTCGATCTGCCCTTGTGGAAATTGCTCGGCGGCGGGCGTGACCGCATCGCCACTTACGCCAGTGGCGCGTTGCGGCGTGGGCTCAAACTCGAAGAAGCGGTCACGGCAGCCGGAAGGCTGCGCGAAAAAGGCTATTGTCAGGCCAAGATGCAGCTCGGCCTGCCGGGGATGACCTCACCGGCTCGCGAAGTCGAGCAGGCTCGGCTGATCCGCGAGGCGGTGGGCCCGGACATGGATCTGATGTGCGACATCAACCAGCGCTGGCGGGTCGAGCAGGCGATCGACATCGGCAAACGGGTTGAGGACGCCGGGGTCGGCCTCTATTGGCTCGAAGATGTGACGGCGCCGGACGATTATCCCGGCCTCGCCCGCGTCGCCGCGGCGCTTTCAACGCCGATTGCCGGCGGCGAGTACCTCTGGGGCATTGTGCCGTTCCGCCACATGCTCGAAGCCCGCTCGGTCGATATCGTGATGATCGACCAGGTGCGCTGCGGCGGCATCACGCCGTGGCTCAAGATCGCCGGCATGGCCGAGGCGTTCAACCTGCCGGTGGTCAGCCACGGGGTGCCGGAGATCCACGTGCACCTGGTCGGGGCCGTCCCCAACGGCCTCACCGTCGAATACATGCCGCGGCTGTTCCGGCTGTTCGAGGGGGTGCCGGTGCCGCAAAACGGCGATCTCGTGATGCCGACCGCACCCGGTCTTGGACTCGGATTCGACAAGGAGACAATCCGTCGCTTCGGAGTTGCCTGACTGGCGGTTTAGGCCGCTGTGGCGACCGCGCGCAGCTGATGAAAGCCACGTTCGAGGTCCTCGATCAAATCCTGCGGATCCTCGAGACCGATGTGGAGGCGCAGGGTCGGCCCTTCCGGATCCCAACGCGTCGCGGTGCGGATGCGGTCGGGATTGGTCGGCAGGATCAGGCTTTCGAACCCGCCCCAGCTCGAGCCGATGCCAAACAGATCGAGTGCATCGATCATCGCGTAGACCGCCGCCTTCGATGCCGGCTTGAGGACCACGCCGAACAACCCGCTGGCCCCGAGAAAGTCGCGTTTCCATAGCTCATGGCCCGGGTCTTCCGGCAAAGCCGGGTAGAGGACACGCGACACTTCGATCCGGGTTTGCAGCCAGCGCGCCACGGTCAGCGCGTTCCTTTCGTGCCGCTCGAGCCGTACCCCCATGGTCCGCAGGCCGCGCAGCGCGTAGTAAGCATCGTCGGGCGCCGCGCAGTGGCCGAGATCGGCGGCCATTGTGCGGACCTTCAGGTAGGTGTCCTCGTTGGCGATAACAGCGCCGAGGATCACGTCGGAATGGCCGACGATGTATTTGGTCGCCGCGTGGATCGAAACGTCGACGCCGTGCTCGAAGCTACGGAACAGATAGGGCGAGGCCCAGGTGTTGTCCATCAGCACCTTGGCGCCGGCTTCGTGAGCCGCCGTGGCGATCGCCGGCACATCCTGCACCTCGAAGGTGAGCGAGCCCGGCGACTCGACATAGACCACCTTGGTGTTCGGGCGCATCAGGCGAGCGATCTCCTCGCCGATCAGCGGATCATAGTAGGTCGTAGCGATGCCGTAGCGGGTCAGAACCTTCTCGCAAAAGTTGCGTGCCGGCCCGTAGGCTGTATCTACCATCAGCAGATGGTCGCCGCATTTGAGGCAGGCCTGCAGGGGTGCGGTGATCGCCGCCAGGCCCGACGACATCAACATCGCTCGGTAACCGCCCTCGATTGCTGCCAGGGCTTCTTCGAGCGCGAAGGTGGTCGGTGTCCCGAGCAAGCCGTAGCGCACAACGTCGAACCGGGTCTTTGGGTCGCGCTTGGCTTCCCATTCGGCCATGTTCGATGAAAGGATCGTCGACGCATGGTAGACGGGCGGATTGACGGCGCCGTGCTGACCCTCGGGGTGACGTCCGAGATGGGCGAGCATGGTGTCCTTGCGATAAGTTCGCCGGTTGCCGTCACTTTTCATAATGTGCGCTCCACCGCCTCAGCTTCCTCCAGCGAATACGTCTAGAATTTCCGACAATATAACGTTTCCGGCGAGCGCCCAAGTCTGCCGGACCGTACCATGAGGCGCGCCAACGAAACGGGCGGGGCACCTTGCAATTATAACGGCAGGAGACGAGAATTCATAAATGGTCGCGATGTTGCGGGACCTTCGGGCGAGTAAAGGAGGCGTCGGTGAGATCGGAAATCCTGGCCCTGGCACTCGTCGTTGCTGCGTGCTCCTCCGACTCTGCGTCCCCTCCCCCCTCCGACCCGACGGCTTCGGCAGCTCTCCTCAAGAAGGATTGCGCTGACCCGAAGTGGAAGGAAGAAAATCTTGGTCTTTGGTACTCGGTGTGCCGTCAGCCGTTGCGTTGGTAGCTCAAGGGTTTAGAACTTTTTGAAGCACTCTTTGCCGGTGCCTTGCAACGCCTGACAATCGACGATCGCTACCGTACCTTTGGCGTCCGGGGCGATCTGAACGACAAAACTCCTGCCGTCTTGGCAGCGCACGCTCCAATAGGCAAACCCTTTGGCCTTACCGCTCGCAGTCACGCCCATCGGGAAAGCCGATGTTCCGGCGCAACCCTTGATATCCTTTGTCAGCACTTGCGCCTGCTCATCCGGCGCCGCCGCGAGGAGACGCTCGTTCGCAGCATTCTTCGGACCCTCAGCCATTGCCGCGATCCCCGGCCCGGCGGCGATCAGCGCCGCCAGCAGCAACATTCTACCCTGCATCGTGCACCTCGCTGGCACTTCCGGCCGAGACTATCGCTGCCGCTCGGCCGTTACAACACACCGCCGGCCGGCTGGAGACGCATCGCCGCATCGGGAGCAGCGCTTGCCTGCCGACCACTTTTTCGCTACATCGGGGCTAGCTGACGGGCGCGTAGCTCAGCGGGAGAGCACTACGTTGACATCGTAGGGGTCACTGGTTCAATCCCAGTCGCGCCCACCATAAAATCAAAGACTTAGACGACGAACCGGCGCAACAGGCCGGAAATCGGAATCATATCGGAATCTTGGTTTCGGTCAGCCTCGAATCCCGCTCGCGGAAGCGCGCGGAGTGGTTGGGGTGTGACTGGGAGAAGTTGGTTGCCCGCGGTGCGCCCGAATTGCGACGTCGAGCGGTTCGACCACACAAGCTTCTGGGTAACGGCCGAACCCGCGAGGGCCGGGTCTCGTCGCGGGTCAACCCCAAGATCTCTTCGTGCATAAGGCGCTCCTGCCAGCGCCACACCGCGGTTTTGCCCTTGCCGATGGCCTTGGTGATGGCGTTGGTCCTGCCATCTGCCGTCGGCAGGACAACCCGCAGCGCCGCCCGGGTCGGCACCCGCCCCCCATTGGCGCGCAGCGCCCGGAACATCAGCGCGTCGCGTTCCGGCGCCCGCTGCGAAAGCGATCGACGCGCGCCCACCGGCTAGTTGCGCATCGCAGGACCGCCGCCCGAATGGGCCCCACCTCGCTCAACATCGGCAGGTTGCCGGGCCAGCTCGTCATGGGGGCGCGAGCAGCGCATGATCGCGCTCCTGGCGCCAAAAACATCGCGCGCGCCGTGCGGGCGACGCCGATGCAATCCTCGAACGAGCCGCGATCCTCGGGCCCGAGCCAGGTTCCGAGCGCCCGCTGCAATCGTTCGCCGTCGGGCCCGAGCTCCGGCAGCTGAGCGTCGACCCGGCGCAGCCAGGCGAGCCAGCGATCGTGGAAATCGCCCAAGAATTGGCCCGACAAACCTGCAAAACAGGGTAAATGTCCCGGAATCATCGGCGCTCTCAGCCAAAACCGAGGCCCAATTTCGGGCATTACGCGCGTTGGCCCCGAGCGGTTAGCCGCAGGCCGCCGCGCCCGCGGCGATACCCCACCCGCTGGTGGGTAGCGAGCGGCGAGCCGTCGACGAAAAACGCCCTCGCATGCTGAGCAACGATCCCAACCCAAAAACCGCCGAGGAATTCCTTGCGCTTCCCGAGGGGCCGGGCTCGCGCACCGATCTTGTCGCGTACTTTGTCGACGATGCCGCGCCGATCCAGGTCAGCGCCCCCGACGGGTCGATCTGGCGCCTTGGCCGATATGCGACCGGCGAATGGTGTCGGCGCCGAATCCGGATTTACTGAAAGTCAGCGGGTAGCGAGCGAGATGAAGGAACAGCGCGGCGGGACCCGCGGCGCGGCTGATCGCCGTCGGCGCCGACGGCTGGCCGCGCAGAGCGAGCGTAGATTGTCGAGCCGGTCGAGTGCCGAGGGCATAGCCTGGCGCGGCCGGGTCCGGATATGGTCGACGATCGTCGCGCGGTTGGCAGCCGGCGACCGTGCAATGCCCGCCGTCACAGCTGAATGCGGCCCGGCGCAGCGTCCGCCAATGCGCGGTCGCACAGTTCCGTGGGTTGCCATAAGCCGCCGCCGACAATGCCGCGATCAGGATCCCTGCGGCGGTCTCGCCGCTAATCGGCCGGCCTTGCCAGCCGTCCCGCGCCCAATCGCGCAACGGCTGGCCGAGCGCGAGCACCTGGATGACGCAGCCTGCGGCCGGGGTTCCGAGACGTGCCAGCAGCGGCACCGGCGCGCCGGTCATCAGCGCCGCGCGCAGCTCGAGGCCGGCGCGGTGCATCGCCGCGTCGATCGAGCCGAAAGACGCCATTACCGCGAGCATGCGCGCCGGCCCGTGCCTGGCGTCGGGCCGTCTCATGCCGCGGCGGCGAATTTCCGGTGCGGCGGGATCGTCAGCCGCCAATCGGTTCTGACCCGTGCGGCAGAAGCGCGTCACGAACTCGCTTTCGGAGATGCCGAGCGCTTGCAGCAAGCGCGTGCGGTCGCTGCTGTCCCGCGCGCCGGGCGGCGTCAAGGCAATCCGCCCGGCCTGGCCTTCGGTAACCTTGAGGCCGCGCCGGATCATGTCGGCCTTGATCGCGTCGATCCGGCACTTCAAGACGTAGGCTTCATCGGCCAAGGCGCCCGGTGGGAGCCGGCGCAGGCGCTTGGTTTCGGGGTCGAGCGGCGCGGTCATTGCAACGTCACCCACGCCATTTGCCGCCGCGCAGCAAATCGGGAAAGGCGCAACGGCCGCAGTCTTCGCACCGCCAGCCCGGCGCAAAGACGAGCTCGCGCCGCCCGCACGGGCAAGGCGCCGAGAGCGGCCCTTCGGCCAGCGCGGCCTCGAGCCGCGGGATGGTGCAGCGCAACACCCCGCCATTTTAGCGAAATGTCAGGGTTAAACCGCCGGCTCTCATGCTGCCGCGGCCGGCGCCGCGCGGGCGATGACGCGCGCGACCTGGCCGCGCTACCAGTCCACACTTGATGTGCGGGAGAAACGGTCTTCCGAGATCGCCGAGAGACTCAGAAACCTGGCAGCTCCTCCATTCCTCCGCGTCATTTCGGGCACCTGCTCGGCGAGTCCGGTCAACCTCCGACTCCGGAATATGGCTCACTGCGCAGTTACCGCCGCTTGGTGCCAGAGCACAAAGTCGCTGCGCTCCAGCCCGCTGCGCGGGGCAAGAGGCGAGAGGCCGGTAGCCAGTTGAGAGGACAGGCATAGCGGCGTGGGAGCCCCGTCCTGAGAATCGAGGTGTCGTCGACCTCACTCAGGATGGAGCTCTCCATGAGCGACACTAGAACTGTCAGTCCGCTGCGTCAGCGCATGATCGAGGACATGGCTGCACGCACGCTCAACCCGCACACTCAGCGCAGCCACATTTCGAGCTGCAAGCGGTTCGCCGCCTGGCTGAAGCGTTCGCCCGATACAGCGACGCCCGACGAGGTGCGACGTTTCCAACTGCACCTCATCGAGAGCGGAGCGAGCATCTGCAACCGCAATCGGATCATGACCGGGGTGCGGTTTTTGTTCCGCGTCACGCTGCGTCGCCACGATCTGGCGGCTGAGGTCTGGCACCTCAAGGAACCGCAAAAGCTGCCGCCAGTGCTGAGCCCTGAGGAGGTCAAGCGTGTCCTGATCATGGCGACGAGCCTGCAGGCGCGAGCGATGCTGACACTCGCCTATGGTTGCGGACTGAGGGCAGGCGAGGTGGTGCGGCTGCGGGCGGGCGACATCGACAGTGAACAGATGATCATCCGCATCGTGCAGTCGAAGGGTCTCAAGGACCGGCACGTGATGCTGCCGGCGGAGGTCCTCGACCTGTTGCGGCAATGGTGGAAGGCGCGGCCGACCGCGTATGACGCCGGCCTCGCGCCGGAACAACGTTGGCTGTTTCCCGGTCGCAGTAAACGTCGGCCGCTGACGACACGCCAGTTCGGACGGCTGTTCAAGCAGGCAGCGAAAGCAGCGGGGCTGCGTAAAACGCTCTCTCTGCATACGCTTCGCCACAGCTTCGCGACCCATCTGCTTGAGCGCGGCACGGACATTCGAGTGATTTAGGCGCTGCTCGGACACGAGAAGCTGGAGACGACGGCCCGCTACACCCGCGTTGCGACCGGGATGATTTCCAAGATCGAGAGCCCACTCGATGGCTTGAGCGCGCCGCGCCGCAAGCGTGCGAGGCGAGACACCGAGGCGCCGCCGGCGCCGTAGCGCCGCCGGCCATGGCTCGACCAGCTCTGGAGGTCGCGGACATTCTCCGCGATCACGGTCCTGCTTGGCGTGAGGCCAACAGCGGGCATATGAGCCTCGACCAATTGAAGGTGATGAGTGCGATCGAGCGCTGTCGCACGGCGGCGCTCGGCGGATATGTCGCGCGCTGCGAGAACGCGGCATGCGGCCATACGGAGATCGCGTACAACTCCTGCCGCAACCGGCATTGCCCGAAGTGCCAGGGCGCGGCGTCACGCCGATGGCTGGCCGACCGCGAAGCGGAGCTGTTGCCGGTGCCGTACTTTCACGTCGTGTACACGCTGCCGAGCCAGCTGCGTGACATCGCCTACCAGAACAAACGCGTGGTCTACGACCTACTGATGAAGGCGGCCGCCGAGACGACGCTCGCCATCGCCGCCGATCCCAAGCGCCTCGGCGCGCGGATCGGTGTCACGGCCGTGCTGCACACGTGGGGCTCGGCACTCACCCATCATCCGCACGTGCATATGATCGTGCCGGGTGGAGGGCTCTCGCTCGATAATGCGCGATGGGTCGCCTCGCGCTCCAACTTCCTCGTGCATGTCAACGTGCTGGCGCGCCTGTTTCGCGGCAAGATGCTGGCGATCCTCATGGATGCGCACGACAGCGGCCAGTTGACGTTCTTCAACACGCATGCCGGGCTTGCCGAGAAGAGGACGTTCAAGCGCTTCATCGCCGCGCTGCGGCGCATCCACTGGGTAGTCCACTGCAAGGCGCCGTTCGCCGGACCCGAGCAGGTGCTGCGCTATCTCTCCCGTTACACGCATCGTGTCGCCATCTCGAACCGCCGCCTCGTTGCAGCCGACAACACCAGCATCGCGTTCCGTTGGAAGGACTATCGCACCAACGGCCCGGGCCGCTGGAAGACGATGCGGCTTCACCCGCACGAGTTCATCAGGCGCTTCCTGATGCACGTGCTGCCCAAGGGCTTCCACCGCATCCGCCACTATGGGCTCTTTGCCAACGCCAACCGCGCTGAGAACATCGCGACAGCCCGCGCACTGCTCCATATCGTCCCGCCTGCTGACCCGCAAAAGCAGCCGGATATCACGCCGGACGCCCTACGTGTGCTGCCTTGCCCGTGCCCACGCTGCGGCGCCCGCATGATCGTGAGCGAGGTATTCGCGCGCGGCTGCGAGCCAAGGTGGCGCCCGATGCCGAGCACGGTCGACACGTCATGACTCAGGCCTACTGTGAGCGTTGCGACTTTCCCGTTCCGATGCGCTGGCTCTACGCCGGTAGTGATCTCTCTCGACCCGATCACGGCGATCAATGCGCCGAGCGCCCGCTAATGCGCTCCGAGCGCTTGCCGAGATGCCCATTGCAGGCTCCTCACCTCGCCTGTCCACACATCCCGGTCGCTTCCTGGCAGTGTTGCGCCCACCATCAAGGTCGGCGCTGACATCAAATCCCCATAGCGCTCGCTGCCCAGCCGGTGCCCAACTTCCCGCGACTTCGTGCCTTGGCGCTTTTTGGACGCCTGGCAGCTGAGCGTGCCTAGAGAGCCTCGTTATTGCCGGCGTCCAAAAACCTGCACAAGAGCAGACCTCGATAGTTGCAATTATTATGTGCGGGGCCTGTTGTATTTGATTGAACTGCGCAGTGCCTGGATGAGTGTGATCATGGCTTCGTGTGCGCATGGGGCAGCCCTGCATCATCGCTACTGCTGAAGAGCCCGGGTAGTCCTGCTCGCTCATGTCCGGGAGCTCTGCCCGACATTGATGGAACGGTGAGCGCCCCGAAGGGCTCAGCAGGTGTTGAGCAAAGCTCGCGACTGCCGTGGCGAGATCGGGATCGTCAGGACCACCCTCGATGATCGCCTTTTCTTAACCAGCCTCCGATATTTCCCATTCAGATAAAGCCGCGCCTCGATCGTGATCGGGCGATGGACACCGATTGTCTCCATGTACGGGGGTACAAAGCCACTCACTTCTCCCCCGCATACGGGTCCAATTTGAAGCGCCACTTTACGCGGTCGGGTGCCGGGGCATCGCCAGCCTCAGCCGGCTCGAAACACCAGTTGGCAGGCTGACCTTCACCCATGTGCAAGGTCAGATGGCGGCGCAATTGTTCTGAGCTTTTGAAATCCCGGCCCGCACCGGATCCTCGACTTCCAGTAAGGTCGCCGCCGGCGTAAGCGGCACAAACGCTGCGACCAGAGCCAAGGCCAACCTGCGCCACTTCAGGAAGAGATGCATGTCGTAGAACCCATATTAGCCGACATTTCTCAGATGACGAGGAAACCGTGCCAACGATAACATGCTGCTCGGGTAGCCAGAAGCCAATGGACGCCCTCAGCTAGCCGGAACCGTCTGCCAGCCCGTATTGCACTGCCTTACGTAGGGGTAATAGCCCGCGGGATCGGGGCAGTAGTACCAGTTCTGCGAGGCGCTGGGCTGGCCGGAGCTATAGTAGCCGTAGTCCGGATAGTAAGCTGGTCCATATGGATAGTAAGTCGATCCGAGCCCGTCACCCCACCACCAGCCGTAACGCCCGCCGCGCCAGCCGTGGTACCAGTGGCTGCCGTGCCCGAAGCCGAGACCACTGTGGAGGCCCGCGACGCCAGCGTGCCATCCGCCGCGATGAAACCCACCAAATCCGCCGTGGAACGCGCCGGCATGAAAGCCGCCGCCATTGAAGCCACCACCTCCGTGAAAACTGCCGCCCCCGCCATGCGGGGCGGCATGGGCGAGGTCCGACTGGCAGAGCGCAGTAGTGAACAGCAGAGCACCCGTGACTCGTCCCAGAATCCTTCCTAACCTGGGCCGAACTCGATGTTCGTTTAATTGTCGCATGGATCACTCCTTTGAACCGTCGGGAGACCGTGACCGCCGGACGCGGCTTCACGGCTACCCGCTGCTCACTGAGGTGTTGCTGCTCCCCGGTCGCGACAAATTATTCTCGGTAAAAATGGGTAAACGGCCCGGGGCACGGAGGCAGCGACAGTAGAAAACGGCGGCCCCCTCTTCGCCGAGCCAGTCCATCAATCGGAAAAACATTCGGGCGGTGACAGACGAGCTGCTCTATCGCATGGCCCGGTCACGTCGGAGCCGACCGGTAGAGCAGCGCCGACGCCGAGTTGAGGCCGATTTCGCCAAGCGTGACTGGCACCTTTGGTCCGGCGGGGTAACCACCATTTACCGCTCTTTACCCGATTTCAACCGCTCCGGCGACGCGGTGTAGCCAACTCTGAACCGGAACCCCGACAACTCACGAGGGCTGGCGCACGCCGATGGATTTCGGACATCAAGCGCTCAGATGCGAAACCCGACAAGCCAGGGATCAGTTGGCGCGACTTACTGCCGGTCGACAGCCATGAACCCGTCGGACAGCGTCTGCATGGAGCTCGCGATCACCTCCTCCTCTGCGTCCGACAGGCCCAGGCGCCCAACTCGGTTCGTGTTCATGTTGTCGGCCGATTCCGGCGCCAACCAGCAGCGCGGCAGAACGTCGCGAGTGTTGTAGAAATGCACGATCGCCTTCACGCTCGTGAAATATCCGTTATGCGTGTAAGCCTTCTCGAAGCTTGGATCCGGCCGCTTGTCCACATTGCGGAGGGTCGGCACCTGAATTCGCCCTTGATTGTCTGGCGCCAACTTGAGCCATCGCTGATCTACCGCGGAGAACTGGTTTAGCAGATGCGCCTTGGTGAGAAAATTGCCTACGCCGCCATCGACGAATGACGATCCCGCCGGATTGCCGACATAACCCAAAGCGTCAGACCGGTTTTCCGCGTAGTAAGGAAGCCGTGGATTGGCCGGAGTTCCGATGTTGCTGGCGGTGAAGTCGGTGAACAGCGGGTCTTCGCCGGGGCCCGCCGTCGCGGTGACAGCCGTAGCATCGTGCCTTGCCGCGGAACAGGCCGTAGCCGCCTGCTCCGGGCTCGTGAACTGCGCCTTGCCGGCGAGCACTGAGGTAAACGGCGTCACCTCGGCAGAGGCCTCATAGCCGACGATGGATTGCGCCATCTGATCGAAGGCGGTGCCCGCTCGGCCGCGATCGATCGGGCCGAGATGCACCTGCAGCGGATCGTCGGCAGGCGGCGGCCCCGGCCGGGCGCATACCTGCTCCACGTCGCCGCGCCATGCGATCGCAAAAGCCTGCGGTCCCCACACGCTTTCGCTGACCCTGACGCCGATGATGTGCTCGCGCTTTATACGGAGCAAGCAGCAGGCCCGACACGGTCGCCTCTATGCGCTGTCGGAGAGCGGGGCTTCGACCTTCTCCTCGGCGGCTATCGCAAGAGCCTCGATTTGGCACTCCGCTACCACCGGACGAGATTTGCCGTGTTCATCGCGACATTGGCAGCGACCGGTTATCTCTTCTTCATCCCCCAAGGGGTTCTTCCCGCAGCAGGATACCGGCCTGATCTTCGGTACTTCCGAGACGGCGCAAGACATCTCGTTCCCCGAGGCGGTGCGGCGCCAGCGCGCGCTCGCCGAGATCGTCGGCAAGGACCCCGCCGTCGCCACCGTCGGCATGAGCCTCGGCGCCAACGGTACGCAGACCGCGACCAGGCGGCGCGCTTCGGCATCCAGCCGCAGCTGATCGACGACGATGCATTCGGGCAGCGGCAAGTGACGCAATACTTCACCCAGCTCAACAGCTACCACGTGGTGCTCGAGGTTCTGCCGGCATTGCAGCGCCCGGCCGAGGCGCTCAGCAGCATCTACGTGAACTCACCGAGCACCGGTGGCCAAGTGCCGCTCAGCACCTTTGTCAAATGGACGAACGAGCCGACAAATTTCCTGTCGATCAATCACCAGAGCATGTTCCCGTCGGTCACGCTGTCGTTCAACCTGGCAGCCGGCGTCTCGCTCGGTCAGGCGACGGCAGCGATCCAAAACGCCGAGGCGCAGATCGGCGCGCCCGCCACCCTGATCGGCAATTTCCAGGGCAATGCCCAGGCGTTCCAGGCCTCGCTCGCCAGCGAGCCCTACCTCGTCGCCGGTCGTCTTCCTCTACCTCGACCGGCTCAATACGTGGCTCACCGGCACTTCCTGCGCCCAGGCTGCGCGGATCGCGGGGATGATCTCGCAACGCGAGATCCCACCGGCTGCCGTCGGCAACGTGGCGGATTGAGGAACCAGAATAGGCGGCCGTCAGACCGTAACGGGCACCCGCATTTTTTCGCGCGCAAGTGGTCCAGGTGCGCTGTACTGTTAACGACACTGTGCTCCATGCAAGACACCATAGATGTCAACCTCCGGTCTCGCGTCGCGACCCTTGGCACGGAGTCAAGTTGATGCGCGCCAAGACGCTTCTCCGACCGAAGCACGTCTGGTCGATCCGCACCAAGCTGCAAATCGCAGGGCGAACACGCGACTTGGCCAGTTGTCCGCCTGAAGGCAGAGGACGTTGCCCTCATGGTCATGTCGTCGACCGTGCTATGGTGCGGCAGAAGAAGACCGGCCAGCCGGTCAGGTTCGAGGTGACGGAGCAGACCCGAAAGGCGGTCGACAGTTACATCGGAGCCGCCAGTAAGAAGCCGGGCGGGTTCCTCCTCGGCGGCCATAGTGGTCGGGATCGTCCTATAACGACGCGACAATACGCCCGGCTGGTCGCCCCATGGATTGCCAGCATTGGGCTGGACCCGAGCTTCTTTGGAACACCCTCACTCGGTCGAACCAAGCCGACACTCATCTACCGCCGCACGGGCAACCTGCGGGCAGTGCAGCTTCAATTGGGGCACAAGAAGATTGAGAGCACGGTGCGTTATCTCGGCATTGAGGTCGACGACGCTCTCGCCATAGCCGAACAAGTCGACGTCTGATCTACTGGAGCGGAGCGGAACAGCTCTGCCCTTCCCACAAGATCCGAGGGGTGCCAGAGCACTAAACCTAGATCCGGCAGTTAGATGATTGCGCGATGGCGCCGAATCGGCGGATACCATTGCGATGCGGATCGAAACGACGAGTGTGGTGGTTCACCCGGAGGGTGAGCAACCTGAGATTGAGACATGGTCGGCGGTCGCCGACACCTACGCCGGTCGGGTTCACGTGGAGTGGGACGCGACGGCGCCGGTGACGCCATTCGGGCAACTGCCGTTCTTCATCGAGTACCTGAAGCAGGGCGGGTTGTTCGATGGCTGGGTAGCGGACTGCCCATTGTCGCTCAGCAGCCCGAATGCCCCGCGCAAGCGCGATCTGCTTGGCACCGTGCTGCTGTCGGTTCTGGCGGGTCATCGGCGCTATGCCCACATCACAGCACTGCGCGGCGATCCGGTGAACCCGCCGCTGCTCGGCATGCGCAAGGTGCTGAGCGAGGACGCGGTGCGCCGCAACCTTGGCAAGATCGAGGAGGAGCCGGGGCTGAGCTGGCTGCAAGGCCATCTCGACTACTCTGTTGCGCCGCTGCTGGATGAGCCGTGGGTGCTGGACGTCGATACCACGATCAAGCCGCTGTATGGCGAGCAGGAGGGTGCCGAACTCGGCTACAATCCGCACAAGCCCGGTCGCCCGTCGCACTGCTATCACACCTACATGCTGTCGAACCTGCGACTGGTGCTGAGTGTGGATGTGCAGCCCGGCGACCAGCACAACGTCAAGCATGCCACGGGCGGTCTGTGGTCATTGCTCGACCGGTGGGACCGGGGCCGTTGGCCGAGGCTGCTGCGTGGTGACCTCTCCTGGGGCATCGAGCCGGTGATGGCCCAGGCCGAGCAACGCAACCTGGCTTATCTGTTCCGCTTGCGGACGACGAAGAATGTCAGTCGGGCACTGCAACGAGCAATGGCCCAATCTGACTGGTCGGATGGCGGCCAGGGCTGGCAAGGCAAGGAGACCAGTCTGCGGCTGGAAGGTTGGAGCCGGCAGCGGCGGGTCATTCTGCTACGGCGCCAACTGAAACGCCCGCTGGCGATCGTCGATCACGGCGACCCGGCTCAGCCGCGGCTCGGCTTTGCCGAGGTCGGGCCCGATCGGCAGGTCTGGGAATACGCCGCGTTGGTGACCTCGCTCACCAGCGAGATCCTGACGCTCGGTCAGTTGTATCGCGATCGGGCGGACTGCGAGAACACGTTCGACGAGTTGAAGAACCAATGGGGCTGGGGCGGCTTCACCACGCATGATCTCAAACGCTGCCGGTTGCTGGCGCGCAGTGTGGCGCTGATCTACAACTGGTGGAGCCTGTTCGTGCGCCTCGCCGATCCGGAGCATCATCGTGAGGCGATAACCAGCCGGCCTCTCTTGCTCACCGCCCTGGCGCGGCGAACCCACCATGCCGGCCAAGTGAGGCTGACGGTCAGCAGCGCGCACGGCGAGCAACATCTGGCACGCCGGGCCTATCTGCGTATCGCCGGCTTCATGGCTCGACTGCGGCAAAGTGCGGAGCAGTTGGACGCGCTCGGGCGGTGGTATCGCATCCTCAGTGAAGCGCTGCGACATTACCTAAACGGCCGCCAGCTCGAACCGCCCATTCAACTCAACCCCGCCTAAACCGCAATCCCCGGTTGTCCCATCCCACGCCACCCAGCTGACAGGCCCAACCAACTGCCGGATTTAGGCTAAATCGCTGCCGCGATAATCCCGCGGAGGCGGCGAGCGTCGGCTTATCCGCGGGGCCGGTAAGCAGGTTGGAGATCGTCGGCAGCAGGGGCCCTGTCTTGAGGATCGAGGTGTCGTCAACTTCATCCAAGACTGGAGTTTTCTATGACTACGGACGCCATCACCCCGCTGCGTCATCGCATGATCGAGGACATGAACGCGCGGAAGCTCTGCGCCGGCAGGCAGCGGCGACACATTCACAGCTGCAAGCGGTTTGCTGCGTTTCTCAGTCGGTCCCTCGACACCGCGACGACTGAGGATATCCGCCGGTTCCAGTTGCACTTGGCCGCGGCTGGCGTCAGCGATCTGCAATCGCAACCGCATCATGACCGGGCTGCGGTTCTTGTTCCGCGTGACCCTGCGGCGACTGGATCTTGCCGCCGAGATCTATCACATCCGTGAGCCGCAGAAGGTACCGCTGGTGATGAGCCCGGACGAGACGCGGGGGTTGCTGGCCGTCGCCAGCAACCTCAAGGTCCTCACGTTGCTCAGTCTCGGCTACGGCTGCGGCCTGCGAAGTCGTCAGGCTGAAGGTCAAGCATATCGACAGCGCGCAGAAGATCATTCGGGTCGAGCAATCCAAGGGCGGCAAGGACCGCAAGTCATGCTCTCGCCGGAGACACTCGGTCTGTTGCGCCAATCGTGGAACGCCTGCCCATCGCGTTACGATGCCGCAACACCCGTGGAGGAACGCTGGCTGTTTCCCGGCAACAGACACGGCAAGCCGATGACCACCCGCCAGTTGAACCGCCTGTTTCACTAAACCGAACTTTGCCGTGTTTTGACGGCAAGCCATTGGGATAATTCGCGGCGGATGGCATCGGTCTGTCTACGCGGTGAGGGTGACGCCGAGTAGATCGAGGGCGCGGTGTTGGGTGGGGGTGGGGGTGGCGAGGACGGCGGTGAGGTGGTCATGCCCGAGGCGCACGACATTGCGGGTAAGCGTGGCGAGATCGCCGAGCAGGGTGTGGAAGCTGTGCACCGGGAGCGGTTCGCCCTCTGCGGGGTCGGTGCGTTTGCGGGCGGCCTTGCGTTGCGCCGCCGGCGAGGGTTCGGCCTTGGCCACCGGTGAGGTGCGCTGCGCCTCGCGCGCGGCCGGGTCGGGCTCATCGAACAGCATCGGGGCGAGGCTCTGGCGCATGTGCCACTGCAGATAATAGGCCAGCATGCACAGCAAGACGTGGGCGCGCACCCGCGGTGCGGTCCAATGGAACACCGGACGCAGCTCGAGATCGACGGTCTTCAGCGAGCGGAAGGCGCGCTCGACGCCGCTGAGGCTTTTGTAAGCGCGCACCGTGGCGTGGGCCGTCAGCCCACGGGCTTGTCCCGTGGGGGCATCGGACTGTGCGGCCGGCAGATTGGTACGGATCACATAGATGCCGTCGAGCGCGGCCTCGGCGGCGATGGTGAGGGGGTTTTGGGCGAAGCTGAACGTATCGTCGGTGATGCGGATCTGGAAATGCTTGGCCATGTGGCGCCGTCCCAGCACTGCACCGACGGCCTGGCCGATCGCCGCAGCGCCGTGCAGCGGACTGCGCGCCCGCTGCACGCGCCCCACAATGAGCGCGAGCTCCTTCTCGGTGGCGGCTAACAGCTCGGCGCGTTTGCGAGCGCGCTCTTCGGCCAGCAACGGGTTCTTACAGACCACCAGGCGTTCGCCGGGATAGTCGGGGCTGGTGATCTCGTGGGCCTTCAGCCCACGGGCTTGACCCGTGGGCATGTCGCGATCATCGAACAGCGAGGGCTGCAACGGCCCGCCCGCGGCGGCGAGCTGCTTGATTGCCGGAGCGCGCAGCGCGGTGATCCAATCCAGACCAGCCGGACGCAGTGTCTGCTCTATCCGCGCGCTGGTCAGCACGCCGCGGTCGCCGACCATCACCACGCGCTGCAGCTTGAAGCGCTGCTTTAGCTTATCGATCTGTGCCGCCAGCGTCACCGGATCGGCGGTGTTGCCCCCGGCCTGCGCCGGGGCAGGCCCCGACACCTCGACCGCGACCGGGCCGCCGTCGGCCGCGCACATCAGGCCAATGACAATCTGCGGCCGGTCGCCACGGTGATCGCGACTGTAGCCATGCTGCGCCAGTTCACAGCAGCGTCCTTCGAGATAGGTCGAGGTTACGTCGTAGAGCAGCAGCGCGCCGTCCTTCAGGTGGCGACGGGCCAGCTGGGCTTCGATGAACCGCTGCTCGCGGCCCAGCCAGTCGAGCGCGGCATAAACCTCCTTGGCGGCAACCTTGCCGAGCCCCAGCATCTCGCCCAGCGAATGGCTGGCAGTGGCGGGGTCCAGCATCCGCGCGGTCGCCAGCTTGGCCGCCGGCTCGAGCAGCCGAGCGACGATCAGGGCCAGTGCCAAATCCCGCCGGCGTTGCGGCGCCCGGCGCGGCAGCACCGTGTCGAGCGCGATGCGGCGCGCCGTACCCAGTGCGGCGAGCACATGGCCGTGCGGCAATGCGCGGACGATTTCTACCGCCTCGGCGGCAGGCAGCAGTTGGTCGCCGCGCAGCACGGCGCGGAGTTGCTCGATGCGCTCGGCGGGCCAGCGCGACAGGTTGGCAAGGGTTCGGTTCTTGGTCTTGCCGGCCTCGCGGTAGCTCTCCCGCAGCAGGATAGCCGGCGGTGAGCCTCGGTTCGGGACGACAGCCACATACATGCGGTGACCGAAGCGTAATCGGCGTCAGTAGTCAATCAAAATCTGCCGCCTTACATGACTGCTTGCCATCCAATATCATTTATTTTCTGTGGCTTAACTCAAAATCTGGCCAAAGTTCGGCCTAAAGATGCCGGCCGGCATCGACCGGCACGATCGATCCAGTGGTGTGGGTCAAATGCGTGATGGAGGCCATAACCGCCAATGCTACGTCATCGGCCTCGATCGCGCGTTTGAGCGGCGTCGCCAGCGCCGCCTTGGCCATCATCTCCTCGGTGCGGCCAGGGACAAAGCCGGTGTGGACCATGCCGGGAGCGACGACAATGACCCGGATCTCTGGGCCGAGCACGCGCGCCAGTGCCATGCTCATCGTGTTGAGCGCCGCCTTGGAAGCGCCGTAGATGATGCTGCTGCCGGTGCCGCTCTGTGCGGCACCCGAGGAGATGTTGACGATGACCCCGTCGCCCGTGGCGCGCAGCATCGGGACAAAGGCGCGGATCGTCGCGAACGGGCCGCGCACATTGGCGGTCAGCACCGCGTCGATCAGGTCATCGTCGAGCGCCTCGAGGTCGTGATGCGCGACCATGCGGGTGAAGCCGGCGGAGTTGACCAGGATGTCGGCACGGCCGAACCCGTCCTTAACCGCAGCGGCGACCCTGCGGATCTGGGCGCTGTCCTCCAGCGGCAGGTGCATAGCCTGGTGGTCACCGCCGGGCAGTTCGGCGATCAGCGCCGCCGCTCGGTCGGCACCCTTGTTGTAGCCGACGACGACGCGCGCCCCGGCATCGGCAAGCAGCCGAACGCTCGCCGCGCCGATGCCACTGCTGCCGCCGGTCACCACCGCGACCTTGCCGGCGAGCGATAATAGGTTCTCCGTCGTCATCGCCACACCTCGTCAACTGGATGAAGTTCAGGACCCGGCGATTTCCGCCAGTAGCGGGTTGAAGCGTTCGGCCGCTTCGAAGGCGACCCAGTGGCCGGCGCCGGGGATGATCTCGAAGCGTAGGCCGGGCTGGATTTGTCCGAGCACGCGCTTGCGCTCGTCGAGATAGGGATAGGCGCCGGCGTCGCGCCCACCCCAGATGCCGGACAGCTGTGCCGTCACGCGCGGCAACGCCCGGATCAGCGTGTCGGTGCGCGAAAAGCGCCGGCTCCTGACCCGGCCACGCGGCGCGTTCATGTACTGGATGTAGACAGCAAGGTCGTCGATCTTGCCCTTGTCGGCGATCATCAGCACCCCGAGATTGTGCCTGGCGATGGCAAGCAGCTCCTCGACGGTCCCGCCGGGCTTCTGGCGCTCGAGCTCGGTCGGCTGGCGCGGCAGGCCGAGCCCGTTCGAGCCGACGATCGTGAAGCCGCGCACCTGCTCGCCCAGCAATGACGCGACAAGGCCGCCGAGCACCCCGCCGAACGAGAAGCCGGCGAGATGAAAGTGCTCTCCACCCGGTAATATGGTCGCCAGGCCGTCGGCGATGATCCGGGCCAGCCCCTCGGCGGCGTGCGGCTCGGGCGGCGTCGCCGACTCGCCAAGTCCGGGGAGGTCGGGGGCAATGACCGTAAATCCCCGGGCCAGCACGAGTACATTGCGAATCCAATGCATCCAGGAGCCATAGCCGCCATGGAACAGGACCAGCGGTGGGCCGTTACCCCATAGGCGCCACACCATGCTGCCGTTGCCGCACGGCGTTTCGATACGCTGGGCCTCGGCCGCCACGCCCTCGACGATGGCGATCGTTTCTTCGCTGATTGGAGCCACCCATCACCCCTTCAATCCCGATCGCAGACTGATAGCCGGTTTCACGCCGATCGCCCAGCCTCGGATCACGTGGGGCGTTCCTTATCCATGACTACGTCACTATATCAGCCGGAGCCGGGGAGGCGGACATGCCGGGACGACAGCTCGAAGCGTTGATGTGGGAACAGGCCTGCGAGGCGATGGAGCGCGCCGAGCGCCTCCATCGGCAGTTTTTTCATCGCAGCCGCTCGACCCCCTCCTGGGAGGCACCTTGCGACATTTTCGAGAGCAACGACGCGCTGACCATTATGATCGCCCTGCCCGGGGTCGAGCCCGACCAGATCAAGGTAACGCTCAGCGCCGGGGTATTGATTGTCAGCGGCGAGCATCCTCTGCCGCGCGAAGCCCAAGACGGCAAAATTCACCGGCTGGAGATACCGCACGGGCATTTCCAGCGACGGATCGAGCTGCCGCCCGCGCGGTTCGAGATATCCGGCCGGCACCTGGCAAACGGCTGCCTGATGCTGCAGCTGCACAAGGTCTAACGGACCATCACCGCGGTGGAGCCATTATCAAGATCAAGGACGTGCCCCATGCCCCTCGAAAACCATGATCTGCGCACCAGCGAGAGCACGGCGGCCCCGTCGCCGGGCGCCATCGAGACGGCATTGGCGGGTATTCCGGCACTCCCCGAAGACATTCTGATTCTGATCCCGACGCGCAACCTAGTGCTGTTCCCGGGGACCGTGCTGCCGATCACGCTCGGCCGCCAGCGCACGATTGCGGCAGCGCAGGCGGCGATCAAGCTGAGCCGACCACTCGGCCTGTTGCTGCAGCGCGACTCGTCGACCGACGACCCGATCCCCATCGACCTCCACCGCATGGGGACCGAGGCGAGCTTGCTGCGCTATGTGACCAGCCCCGATGGCACTCATCACGCGATCTGCCAGGGTGAACGGCGTTTCCGGGTCCTCGATTTTGTCGACGGCTACCCGTTTCTGGCGGCACGGGTCGAGCGCGTGCCCGAGGTCGAGGCAACCAGCAGAGACATCGAGGCAAGGCTGCTCAACCTGCGCAACCAGGCGATCGAGGTATTGCAGCTGTTGCCGCAGGTCCCCGCCGAACTCGTCAATGCTGTGCAAGGCGTCACCTCGGCACCCGCACTCGCCGATCTGATCGCGAGCTTTATGGACATCACCCCGGCCGAGAAACAGGAGATCCTCGAAACGGTCGATGTCGAGCGGCGGCTCGATCGCGTGTCGGCGATGCTCGCCTACCGGATCGAGGTGCTGCGGCTGTCGCGGCAGATCAGCGAGCAGACCAAGGGCAAGATTGACGACCGCCAGCGCGAGTTCCTGCTGCGCGAGCAGATCAAGACGATCCAGAAGGAGCTCGGCGAGGGCGAGGACGCCAAGGCGCAGGAGATCGCCGAGCTGACCAAAAAGATCGTCGAGGCCAAGATGCCCTCGGAGGTGGAGGAGCACGCCAAACGCGAGCTCGCTCGGCTCGAGCGGATGCCGGAAGCCGCGGGCGAGTATTCGATGGCCCGCACCTACCTCGAATGGCTGACCGAGCTGCCGTGGTCGGTCGAATCGGGCAGGACCGTCGACATTGCCGAGGCGCGCCGCATCCTCGACGCCGATCATTATGGGCTGGCCAAGATCAAGCGGCGAATTCTTGAATATCTGGCGATCCAGCAGCTCAACCCCGGCGGCCGCAGCCCGATATTGTGCTTTGTCGGGCCACCCGGGGTCGGCAAGACCTCGCTCGGTCAGAGCATTGCGCGAGCGACCGGGCGAAAGTTCGTCAGGGTCAGCCTCGGCGGGGTGCACGACGAAGCCGAGATCCGCGGCCATCGCCGCACCTATATCGGGGCGTTGCCGGGGAACATCATCCAGGGCATCCGCCGGGCCGGCAGCCGCGATTGCGTGATGATGCTCGACGAGGTCGACAAACTCGGCCGCGGTATCCAGGGGGACCCGTCCTCGGCGCTCCTGGAGGTGCTCGACCCGGAGCAGAACTCGACCTTCCGCGACAATTATCTGGGCGTGCCGTTCGACCTTTCGCGGGTCATGTTCATCACCACGGCGAATGTCCTCGACACCGTCCCCGGCCCGTTGCGCGACCGCATGGAGGTCATCGACCTGCCGGGCTATGTCGAGGACGAAAAATTTGAAATTGCCCGCCGCTACCTCGTCGACCGCCAGCTGAAGGCCAACGGCTTGACCCCCGAGCAGGCCGAGGTGACCGACGCGGCCCTGCACGTGATCATTCGCGACTACACCCGCGAAGCCGGCGTGCGTCAGCTCGAACGGGAGATCGGCGCGGTGCTGCGCAGTGCCGCGATGCGCATCGCCGAGCGGACCGCGCAGCAGGTGCGGATCGAGCCGGGCGACTTGGCCGAAATCCTCGGGCCGCCGCGCTTCGAGGGCGAGGTCGCGATGCGCACCAGTGTGCCGGGTGTCGCCACCGGGCTTGCCTGGACTCCGGTCGGCGGTGACATCCTGTTTATCGAGGCGACCCGCATCCCCGGCGACGGTAGGCTGATCCTGACCGGGCAGCTCGGCGAGGTCATGCGGGAGAGCGCGCAAGCGGCACTGAGCCTCGTCAAGGGACGTGCGTCGGGGTTCGGGGTCGATCCCACGATTTTTGCCAAGAACGACATCCACATCCATGTCCCCGCAGGAGCCATCCCCAAGGACGGGCCGAGTGCGGGGGTCGCGATGTTCACCGCCCTCGTTTCGCTGCTGACCAATCGAACGGCGCGCAGCGACACGGCGATGACCGGAGAGATCAGCCTGCGCGGGTTGGTGCTGCCGGTCGGTGGCATCAAGGAAAAGGTTGTCGCCGCCGCCCGTGCCGGCCTCGCCACCGTCATCCTGCCGGCGCGCAACCGCAAGGATTACGAAGAGATCCCCGAGGCGGCGCGCAGCGCCTTGCGCTTCCTGTGGGCCGAGCGGGTCGAAGACGTGATGGAAGCCGCACTGGATCCTGCGAGCGCGCCCAGCCCGGCCGAGGCGGCATGAAGCGCCTGTGTACGGGTCCGCCGCTGCCGATGCGCCCGGCAATAGGTGCGGCTGCACCTAGATTCGCTCGCCGCGTCGCCTTGTGTCGCCGTATGTGCACAGCCCCCTCACGTGAACCTGCCGCACGAGACCTGTGAGCCTGGCGGGTGCGATCGCCCGACCGGGCTTTCGCGACGCGGACCCGCACCCTCCTGTTCTCGTAGTCGATCTACAGAGGCATCCCCCTTTCCTGTCGACAGACGCTGCGCTCTCCGAAGCGCCGCAACCAGCCGCGCAGTGTGAGCTCCGGACTTATGGAGCTGTCTCCTAACCTGCGTCCTGCAATCTTCAATTGTATCGGCGATTCGCTCGCCGCTGCACCTGCAGCGGAAGCTCTTCTTAAAGTTGAAGTTACGCTTCAGTTTGGCGTCGCCAATCGGGTTACGACGTCGCAGCAACGTATCACACGATATTGTCAATCTCGTGACCCGGATTTGGCAGGCGCCCGCCGTCACTCGCCCTAACCTGGGATTTTCACAGCGGGGTTGATTTTTCGTGCGGCGGGCAGGAACACGATCGCCGCGGCTAACAACTACTGGCGCTGAACTGTGGACCCTGGGCCCAGCCCCGCGCCACCAAGGAGCATCAACTCCGCCTACTGGTTAACCGCGGATACTCAACACGATTTTGCCGCGCGGATGCGGGCGCAATCCATCCAGCATTTCATGCGCGGTGCGTGCATCGGCGAGCGGCAGGATGGTTCCGATGCTCGTGGCCAAATCGCCCGCGTCGATCATCGCGGCGATCTGGTTAAGGCGCGAGGTCGTGACATTGACCAAAAAGAACATGGCCCGAACACCATGCCGTTCGGCTGTGGCTTGATCGGGGGGCGACACGGCCGAGACAAGTGTACCGCCCGGCTTCAGGACCGCGAAAGAACGCTGCTGAGCCTCTCCGCCGACGAGGTCGACGACCGCATCGACGGCGCTGATCTCGTCGTCGAAACGCACCGCCCTGAAATCGATTACTTCCTGCGCGCCGAGACTGCGCACGTAATCGAGATCACGGGAACCGGCTGTAGCGATCACTTGGAGTCCTGCGCCTCTGGCGAACTGCACTGCATAGGCGCCGACATTACCGGCCGCACCATGGATCAGAACCGATTGGCCACGGCCGAGATGCGCCTGCTCGAACAGCGCCTGCCAAGCGGTGACAGCCACGACGGGAATGGAGGCGGCCTCGATGTCGCCGAGCCGGGCAGGCCTTTTGGCGATCATGCCGGCGGAGGCAACCGCGAACTCGGCATAGGCCCCGACAAAACGCGGATTAGTCACGCCGAACACATGGTCCCCCGGTACGAACGCCGTCACCCCGGCGCCGATGGCCTCGACGACCCCTGACAGGTCGGAACCGAGGGTTAGCGGGAGCGGCTGCGGCAAGGCGCTCTTGCCCGTTCTGATCCAGGCATCCCAGGGTCCGACACCCGCCGCACCGACCTGGACGAGAACCTCGCCCTCGCCGGGCTCGGGCCTTTGGATGTCTTCCAGGGTGATGACCTCCGGCGAACCAAAGCGGTGAACGCGGCAGGCCGTGATCGGCGGTGGAGCCGCCGCGCTTGCGGATTTCGAAAGCAGCGGTGTCAATGTGGTCATCTCGCTGATCTCTGCGTAACCGTGCTGCTCGATCGGGCGCCGTCAGGCTTCACTATGTGCGATGCACTGGCAGCGTGAATTGAAAGGCCGCGCCCTGGGGTGGGTTTGGCGTGGCCCAGACGCGGCCGGCATGCGCCTCGATGATCGAACGGCAAATCGATAGCCCCATACCCATGCCGTCCGCCTTGGTTGTGTAGAATGCGTCGAAGAGCCGCTCCAGAACTCTCCGGCTCGAGACCCGGGCCGGAATCCTGCACCGCGACGAGCACGCTACCCGGACCGTCTAGCTCGGTTCTGATCCGCAGCTCCCGCGCAGGCTCGTTCGATCGGCTCATCGCTTCGACTGCGTTGAGGATCAGGTTGAGCACCACTTGTTGAAGCTGGATGCGGTCTCCCAAGATCAGCGGCAGGCCGTCCGCCAGTTCCGTCTCCAGCGAGGTCCCGCTTCGACGGAGTTCGCCGTTGGTCAGCGCAACGACTTCCAGGATCGTCTCGTTGATGTCCAATTGGTCGTTTCGCGGCGGCGCCTTCCTGACGAGCGCGCGAATTCGGCCTATGATGTCGGTGGCTCGCCTGCCGTCCCTGACGATCCGCCCAAGAGCCTGGCGGACCTCCTCCAACTCGGGCGGCTCGGCGTCAAGCCAGCGGCAGGCTGCACTGGCGTTGGTAAGCGCCGCGGAGATCGGCTGGCTGACTTCATGGACGATCGATGCCGCCAGTTGGCCAGTGGTGGTTACGCGATTGGCGTGGGCGAGTTCCATCTGGGCGTCGCGCAAGCGAGCCTCCCGCCGATGCAATTCCTCCTCGGTGCGCCGCAGGTCCTCGATGTCGGTGCTGTCCGCGTACCATTCGACGATGCTGCCCCGTTCGTTGCTGAGCGGGACAAAGCGCAGTAAAAACCGGCGATATTCCCCGTCGGACGAGCGCAAGCGCGCTTCCCTCTCGAACGGCTTTCCGGGGGCGAGCGCCGCGCGCCAGGCGTCCATGGCACGGTCCTCGGGGTGTAGTGCATCCATCCAGGCGCGATGCAGCGCATCCGTCCAGGCCCAACCGCGTATGTCCTCGAGGGAGAGGCCGGTATAGTCACGAAATCGTTTATTCATAAAGTCGGCCGAGCCGTCGGGCGAAATGCTCCACACCATCGCTGGAATTGTGTCGATGATCAGTTGAAGCCGATCTTTCAGCGCCGCCCCTTCTCCCAGTCTGCGTGCTCGCCCGACGAGGTTGGCAATGATCACGGCTGTCAACGCGAAGGCGGTTACCGCCACCACATCTTCCGTAGCGTCGATGCGAAAATCGAAGCGGGGTTCAGTGAAAAAATAACTCAAGCAAAATACCGCAATGATCGCCACGCCGATCCCGGCCGCGATATTCCCGGTCATCGACACCAGAACGACGTCAATCAAGTAGAGCAGGGCGCCGGTTGCCGGATGATTGAACTCGAACGCGACGCCGATCCAGGTCAGTAATGCTAGTCCTGCGCAGCCTGCCAAAAGCACAGCTGCTGGGTACCAGAATTTAGTAGTCTGGAAATCTTTGAACGGCATACCAAGCGGCTCCCCGAAGTGCAGGTGCCACGCGCTCTAGTTCCGGCGCCAACGAAGTCAGCCCATCAGCCGGACCGACCTCCCATCCACAGCGGATTCTGCCACAAAGAGAGGGATTCTCCCCAATAACATTTGCGAGAGGAAGTGGCGCTCGCTCAACCTCGAGAAGCAGCTCGGCTGCTCCAGCGGTTCCGTCTAGCCGGCGACGCCTCTCGGCCGCTCCGCTCCCCTTATTCGGGTCAGGAATTTACCGACGAGCGGATACAGGCAAGCAGGTCGTTCTCGTCGAACGGTTTGCTCAGGTAACCTATGACGCCATCGGCCAGGGCGTGCTCCCGAGCGATTTCGTCGGGGTAAGCCGTGATCAAAATCGTCGGTATGGTCTTTCCCGAAGCGACCAGGTGGCGATGTAGATCGAGCCCTGTCATTCCGGGCATCTGCACGTCAGCGATCAGGCAAGAGGTGCGCGGCACCTGGTGGGAGTTCAGAAACTCTTCTGCAGACGCGAAGGCTTTGGCCGTGTATCCCAGTGATTTCATGAGTCCCCTGATGGCATCGCGCATCAACTCGTCATCGTCGACGACCGAGATCTGGGGGTTTGTTTTCGGCACTCTACCTCCTTCATCGGGGGTTTCCCGAGAACATGAACCGGTTGCGATCCGGGCCATCGGGCGCGGACCTTTACCAGCACTTCGGGAAGATAAGACAAAAGAAAGCGGCCCGCGATTATACTTTGGTTTAGACCAGAATTGTTACGAGAGCGAACGTGGCAGGGCGTCGGTAAGTCTACGCTAACCGGTAAAAAAAGCCTTTCTCCGACGACGGTACAATTTTACGATATTCCGGTTGCCGGATCGCCGGTTCCCTCGGAGTTGCGGTGCCCTGCTGCAGCGAGCGAGCGATGATTGCGCAGCCAACGATCATTATCGTCGATGACGACCCGGGGATCCGCGAGTCGCTCCAAGGCTTGCTACGTTCCGTGGGGCTGCACGTTAAGGCATTGGCTTCCCTCCCGGAATTCACAAAGGAAGGGCGCCCGAAGGGACCTGCTTGCCTGGTGCTCGATGTCAGGCTACCCGGCCGAAGCGGTCTCGATTTTCAGCGCGAGCTCGCCGCGGCGAATATCCAGGTTCCGATCATCTTCATCACCGGATACGGCGACATCCCGATGTCTGTCCAGGCGATAAAAGGAGGAGCAATCGAGTTCCTTACCAAACCATTTCGCGATCAAGACCTGCTGGATGCAATCCAGCTGGGCCTCGAACGAGATCGCATATGGCTGGAGAACGAAACTGCAATCGCCGCGTTGCGGGCGCGCTTCGAGACCCTCACTCCCCGTGAGCGCGAGATCATGGCCTTGGTGGTGACTGGCCGCCTCAACAAGCAGATCGCCCACGACATCGGCATCAGCGAGATCACCGTAAAAGTCCACCGCGGCCAAGTCATGCGAAAGATGAGGGCGGCGTCTCTTCCGGACTTGGCTCGGATGTCCGACAAGCTGAACTTCGCGGCGGAAAGATCTCAGACCTGCTAGACCGGCATGCGGGGCCCGGGTTCCTTGCCTCGCCGGCCCAGATTGGCTGCCGCATCCAAGCTTTCTTAGAATTGTCCTAAACCAAGGTATAATAGGAATGATCCTCACGCGGCATTCATCCATCCGCAGGTGCAATGGCACGGTCCGACGTGCCTGATTAGGCTCACTCCGCCATCCAAAGGAGGGACCTACATCATGGGCAAGGGTACGCTCTCGAAAACGCTGGTACTCAAAGCGGCGGCACTCGTCGCGGGGCTCGGCCTCGGCACACTCTGCTACCCGGTGCATGCCGCGCCGGCGACCGGCGGCGAGACGGTACAGGGCCTGTACGACGCCTTGCTCGGCACGATGAAGAACGGCCGCATACTGGGGCAAAGCGGGCGCTTTACACAATTGGCGCCGGTCATTCGTCGGACCTTCGACGTTGCCTCGATGGCGCGGCTGTCGGTCGGCCCGTCCTGGGCCGGGCTGAGCGAGGCGCAACGGCAGGAGGTCATCCAAGCTTCGGGCGCTACATCTCGGCGATCTATGCCGACCGCTTCGACAGCTATGACGGACAGAGGCTGGAGGTAACCGGCGAGCAGCCCGCCCCGTCCGGGGTCATGGTGAATAGCCGGATCATCAAGGCGAGCGGCGAGCCGGTCAAGGTCGACTACATGATGCGCCGCGGTGGCGAGGGCTGGCTCATCTCGGACATCTATCTCGACGGCGCGATCAGCGAAGTGGCGACCCGCCGCTCGGAGTTCGCGGCAATTCTAAAGAAGGACGGCATCGATGGTCTGATCGCGGCGCTCAACCGCAAGGCCGATCTCCTCACCGCAACGACGGCCAAAGCGTTCTAGCGCTTTCCGCTCGGATCGCCACCCGGTCCTGCATCCTCTGCACACCGGAGACAGGCGTGCCCGAGAAGCAACCGGTCGACCTGCCCTGGGCGGCGCGCTCGACGCTTGGAAGCGGGCCCCAATTGAGCCACAGGGGGAACACGATGTCCGAACTCGATCGAACGATCCTTGAACGGCATTCGATACGGAAGTTCCTGCCCCGCCCGGTGCCGCGGGAATTGGTGGATGAGGCTCTCACACTAGCGGGGTATCCCGAGGTCGTCCGAGCCGAGCTGAATATCCCGCCCGAACTCACGATCATCTGCGGCCTGGCCGTCGGCTATCCCGACCCGGACTTCCCGACCAACAAATTGCACATCGGCCGCGATCCCGTCGCAAAACATGTGTCGTTCCTCGACCTCTAAATCCGGTGGTAACCTGGGCGGTGCGCCGAAGCCTCGGATGGCCGCGACACCCGTTGCTTTCCGCCCCTGTTGTTGGGTAGGTCCAGAAGCGAGACGATAGCTGCTCGGCAGCAGCACGGGGCGGGGGAGGATTCCGGTTGAGATCTCCCGCAGCATTGGAAGGCCCGGGTTTGGAGGACAGGATGGAATACCGGCCGTTCGTGAAGCTCCTCCTGCTGCTCCTGATCCTCTCAACGCTGTCGATGGGCGCCGGAGCACAGCCTGCATCCGGGCCGCCGGCGGTCGGGGTGGTGCGCGCGGAGCGCCAGCAGATCACGCAGACCGACGAGTTCATCGGGCGCGTTCAGTCGATCGGGCGGGTGGCGCTGGTCGCCCGGGTTACCGCCTTTCTCGAAAAGCGTCTCTTTGTCGAGGGCGCCGAGGTCAAGCAGGGCGATCTCCTCTACCAGCTCGAGCAGCCGCCGTTTCAGGCGCAGGTGGAGAACAACAAGGCCAACGTCGCCCAGCTCGAAGCGCAGCACCGCAATGCCCAGCTGACGCTCGAGCGTGCGCAATATCTGTTGAAGACCGTCGCCGGCCAGCAGTCGACGGTCGATAGCGCGCTCGCTCAAGAGCGCTCGCTGGCGGCGCAGATCGAGGGCGCCAAGGCACAGCTGCAGATAGCCGAGATCAATCTCGGCTATACCGAGATTCGCGCGCCGATCGACGGCAAGATCAGCGCCACCGCGGTGACCGTCGGCAATGTCGTGTCGTCGACGAGCGGCACCCTGGCAAACCTCGTCAGCCAGGACCCGATGTATGTAATCTTTCCAATCTCCCAGCGCACCGGGCTCGATCTGCGCGCACGCTATGCCAAGATCGGCGGCTTCAGCGCCGTGGTGATCAAGCTGCGTCTGCCCAACGGGGAGTTGTACGAGTCCGACGGCAAGCTCGACTACGTGTCACCGACCGTCGCCGAAAACACCGACACGATCACCTTGCGCGGGGTAGTCCCGAACCCTGTCGTCGCAGGGATGAAAGCCGGTCAGCCCGGCGCGCGCGAATTGACGGACGGGGAGTTCGTCACCGTGCTGCTACAAGGCGTGCAGCCGATCCTGGTTCTCGCAATTCCGCGCGCCGCAGTGCTGTCCGATCAGCAAGGCGATTACGTCTACGTCGTCGATGCGCAGAACAAAGCGCAACGACGCCCCATTCAGCTCGGCCAGTCGACGCCGACAACGGCCGTGGTGACCAATGGGTTGAAGGAGGGAGAGTTGGTCGTCAGCGACGGGGTGCAGGGGGTTCGCCCCGACCAGCCGGTATCACCCGGCCCGGCGACCCCGCCACCGGCGATCTCCCCTGAGGCTGCGCGGGGTAGCGCGACCGGCGCATCCTCTGCCGATCCGAAGGTCACCCAATGATCTCGGCAGTTTTTGTCGATCGGCCGCGGCTCGCGGTCGTCATCGCAATCGTCATCACGATTGCCGGCCTCTTGGCGTTGACGCGGATTCCGGTTGCCCAGTTTCCGGACATCGTGCCGCCTCAGACCGTAGTTTCTGCCACCTTTCCCGGCGCCTCCGCCGCCGTCGTCGAATCGAGCATCGCCCAGCCGATCGAGGCGCAGGTCGTCGGTGTCGACAAGATGATCTACATGAAGTCGACGAGCGGCAACGACGGCAGCTACAACCTGACCGTCAGCTTTGTGCTCGGCAGCGATCCCGACATCAACACCAACGCCGTCAACAACCGGGTGCAGACCGCCCTGGCCCAGCTCCCCCCCGAGGTCCAGCTGGAGGGGCTGACGATCCAGAAGAAGTCGTCGGCGGTCCTGCAATTCATCATGCTCTACAGCGAGGACGGCAAACAGGATCCGCTGTTCATTACCAATTACGCGATCATCAATGTGCTCGACGTGTTGTCCCGGACCCCCGGGGTCGGCCAGGCGCGCTTGTTCGGCGCACTCAACTACTCGATGCGCATCTGGTTCGACACCCAGCGCCTCGACAATCTGCAGCTGACCCCGGCCGATGTGATCGCTGCGATCCAGGCGCAGAACGTGGAGGCGCCGGCGGGCCGGATCGGCGCCCGCCCGATCGGCAGAGACCAGCAATTCCAGATGAACGTGCAGACGCAGGGCCGTCTGACCACACCCGATCAGTTCGGCAACATCGTATTGCGCGCCAATCCCGACGGCTCCCTGCTGCGCGTGCACGATGTCGCTCGCGTCGATCTCGGCGCCCAGAACCAGGATATCGAAGGCCGCCTCAACAGCGAGCCGGCAGTAGCGATCGGCATTTATCTCTCTCCCGGCGCAAACGCCGTACAAGCTGCTGCCGCAGTCAGGGCCAATCTCGATCGCTTGAGCCAGCGCTTCCCGCCCGGTCTAAAATATTTGGTCAATTACGACACGACCACCTTTGTCCAAGACACGATTCACGACGTGATGATTACACTCCTCATCGCGTTTGCGCTGGTCGTGATCGTGGTCTTCGTCTTTCTCGGTAGTATTCGCGCAACCCTGATACCCACGATCGCCGTGCCGGTCAGCGTGATCGGCACTTTCGCCGTGCTATTGGCCGTAGGGTACTCGGCCAATACGATATCACTGCTCGCGATGGTGCTGGCGATCGGCATCCTGGTCGACGACGCGATCGTGGTGGTCGAAAACGTCGAACGCGTCATTGAGGAAGAACCGAACCTGTCGCCGGCGGACGTGACAAAGAAGGCGATGACCGAGATCACCGCGCCGATCGTCGCGATCACGTTGGTCCTGCTATCGGTGTTCGTGCCGATCGCCTTTATCCCCGGCATTGCGGGAACGCTCTTCCGGCAGTTTGCGGTGACGATCAGCGTCGCGATGCTGATCTCGGCCGTGAATGCGCTGACCCTCTCGCCGGCGCTGTGCGCGGTGTTTCTGCGCCACGGCGGCCCGAAGCGGGGCCCGATGGGCTGGGTGTTGCGGCGCATCGACAATATCCGCGACGGCTATGCGGCGATCGTGCGCCGCCTGGTCCGCGTCTCCATACTTGGCGTTGTGGCAATCTTGGCAGCTGCCGCCGGGGTTTATTTTCTGTCTTTGCGCACGCCGACCGGGTTTCTACCGGAAGAGGACCAGGGCGCCTTCTTTATCTCGGTGCAGTTGCCCGATGGCGCATCGGTCAGCCGCACCCGCGAAGCGGTCAAGCGCATCGAGGCCGTGCTGAAGCAGATGCCGCAGGTCCAGAACATTTTCGCGATCGTCGGCTTCTCGATCATCGACAGCGTCAACGAGCCAAATACAGCCTTCATCGTGCCGACGTTGAAACCGTTCGCCGACCGCGTCGGCGCGGCGAACTCGGCGCAGGCGCTGATCGCAAGGGTATTCGGCGAGGGGCAGCAGATCCGCACGGCGACAGTCATTCCGTTCAACTTGCCGCCGATCATCGGGCTGTCGACCACCGGGGGGTTCGAATACGAGCTCGAAGGGCTCGAGGGACAGGACCCCTCCGCGATGAACAGCGTCATGCAGGGGCTCCTCGCGGCCGCCAACCAGGATCCGCGGCTGACCCGCGTTTTCTCGACCTACACGGCGAACAATCCGTCGATCTATCTCGACATCGACCGCGAGAAAGCCCAGGCCCTGGGCCTCGGCATGAACGACGTATTCAACGCCCTGCAAGCCACTTTGGGCGGCATCTTCATCAACAACTTCAACCTGTTCGGCCGCGTCTGGCAGGTCAACATCGAGGGGGAAGGAGCGGACCGCAGAGACGTCTCCTCGCTGTGGCAGATCTACATTCGCAACAAATTCGGCGCCGCTGTGCCATTGCGTTCGATCGCCGAGGCTCGGATTATCGTCGGGCCGCAGGTCATCACCCGGTACAATAACTACCGCGCGATCCCGATACAGGGTAGCCCGTCGCCCGGCACGTCCTCGGGTACGGCGCTGGCAGCGATGGCGCAGGTCTCGGAGAAGACACTGCCTTCGGGCTATGGCTATGAATGGACCGGGACCGCCTACCAGGAGTTTGCCGCTGCGGGACAGACCGGGCCGATCCTGGGACTTGCTGTGCTCTTCGCGTTCCTGTTCCTGGTCGGGCTTTACGAGAGCTGGATGATCCCGGTCCCGGTGTTGCTGTCGGTGCCGGTCGGGGTATTGGGAGCGTTTCTCGGGATTTTGATTTTTCACCTGTCGCTCGACCTCTATGCCGAGATCGGGCTCGTCGTGCTGATCGCGATGGCCGCCAAAAACGGCATCCTGATCGTCGAGTTCGCCAAGGACCGGCGCGAGGAAGGCACGGATAGCCGGGAAGCCGCGGTGCTCGGCGCCCGGATGCGCTTTCGTGCCGTGATGATGACCTCGTTCGCGTTCATCTTCGGCGTCTACCCGCTGGTCGTAGCACAGGGTGCCGCCGAGATCAGCCGTCACGATGTCGGCACCCCGGTCTTCGCCGGGATGATCGCCGCGAGTGCCATCGGGCTGTTCGTGATCCCGATGCTCTACGTCACCTTCCAGACCATCCGCGAGCGCACCGGCGCACGCCTCCGGCGGCTAAAGCCGACGCCAGCCGAGACCGATTGAGAGCTGGGCTGCCGGGGCGGTTTACAGCCGTGGGCTCTGCGGATAGGTTATTCGCTGTCAAGATACTCCCGGTGAACTACCCGACCGTCATCGTCATAAACAACGAAGCCGATAACATCTGAGCGCCAATTCTTCGGTGGCGCCAATTTGATATTATCTATTAATATCTTGGCGCGAACAATTGCTTCAGCGAGAGGGGCTCCCTCGCACGTCTCACAATGAGTCGATAGGTCACTTTCTCTACTTTCAACGAGACAGATCCGCATCTCACGCACACCTTTCCCCGCTTTTCCAAAAACGTGTAGGATGGGGTCGGCCATCGCGACCTCCGGGTCAATGGCTGTTACATTCAAATCGAGACAATAACCGCGGGCAGGTCCCGCTCAGGCGAAAGGCGCGGATAGTTGGGGAGGTGGCGTTAGGCCGAGGGTCCTTATAAAGGCAGACTTGGCCTAATCAGACTGCGACTGCCGGGCTCCGTCCCACCGCTCCCTGGAACAAATTCACCCTTCGCAAATCGCTCGGATATTTGCTCAAGCTCCTCCCTCGCGGCGGGTTGGTTCGATTTCAAATATAGACCGAATACTTCATCCCGGTCACATCGAAATCTTGTTGGGACTGCGGTCATAGTTTGAACAACATATGTCCCCATGAACGAGGTCTTCGCGGCAGCCTGCGCAATGAAGTTCTCTTTTTGCAAGCCCCGCAATCAGTTTAAGGGGCATCATATTCGTGAGCATCAACGAGACTTGGAACAGTGTGTCACGCACTAAATCCGGGCGCGTCTCCTTGCCGCTCTCGCTTCTCTCTTTGCTTCGCGCGCAACGCGAAGCTCCAGCAACGTGCGTGAGAAGCCAGCAGCGAAACAGAGCGCAGCCATTACCGGAAACATAAACACCCAGGCGGCAAGGTACGCAATAAAGCCGAGAAACCCGGCTCGCGTGGCCCAAGAGAAGAGCAAAGCCCCAGCGGCGAACGTGTTTCGCCCTAAGGTCCGAATATGCAGCAAGAGGTATATGGCGATGCCCAGTGCCGCCACCGCGAGAATCAGAAGCTCCGGCCAGAAGAACAGCGCCAGAACGCCCACGTTATTCGACCGGAGCACCGGCTAATGCCGATGCCAGTTTGCCCACCTCCAATATCGTCTGACCCCAACCCAAAACCACGGCGATCTGTGCTAAGTATGCCCAAATATGTCGTTTTCCACGTTGGATATACTTGTCAGCAGACCGCCAGATGCCGACGGACTGCCAGACTTGCATGCCAAGCCCGATGACGATGACGATGAGCAGGCTGAGGAGTGCATACGAGATCGAGGGGTCGGGGTGATCAAAGATAAAGAACGCTCCGAGGCGGTACCCAATCCCGAATAGCTGCCCATTGACCCAATAGCTCACCGGCAGAGACAGATCACCTCGCCAATGCCGCGTGATGTACTTGACCGGATCAGACCGGACGCTAGAGATGTCGGCCGATAGGTGATCAATCGGATCAGCCGAGAGCACCGGGTCGGGCTCATGCGGCGAAGTGCCGAAGCTCTGCACGATCAATATCCAGTGTGCGATTTACTGACCGGACGCGCCGGAAAGCGATCGTTGTCAACCGAGGATTAAAGAAGGCTTACTGATACGCGTATTATCTAAGAATAGGTATCTGTGCTTCCTGGGCGGCTTGAACCCGCCGTTAATATCTGGCAGGGGGGTGGCCTTTTAGCAGGTAATATAATCACCTGCGGTCGGACCGAACTAGCGCGCCATCCGATACAGGGCGGGCCACCTGCCGGCACTTCGTCCGGCACCGCCCTTGCGGCATGGCGGAGGTCTCGGCCAAGACCCTGCGCTCGGGCTATGGGTATGAATGGACCGGGACCGCCTACCAGGAGTTTGCCGCTGCGGGACAGACCGGGCCGATCCTGGGACTTGCTGTGCTCTTCGCGTTCCTGTTCCTGGTCGGGCTTTACGAGAGCTGGATGATCCCGGTCCCGGTGTTGCTGTCGGTGCCGGTCGGGGTATTGGGAGCGTTTCTCGGGATTTTGATTTTTCACCTGTCGCTCGACCTCTATGCCGAGATCGGGCTCGTCGTGCTGATCGCGATGGCCGCCAAAAACGGCATCCTGATCGTCGAATTCGCCAAGGACCGGCGCGAGGAGGGCATGGACATCCGCGAGGCCGCGGTGCTCGGCGCGCGGATGCGGTTTCGCGCCGTGATGATGACCTCCTTCGCCTTTATTCTTGGGGTTTATCCGTTGGTCGTAGCACAGGGGGCAGCCGAGATCAGCCGTCACGATGTCGGCACCCCGGTATTCGCCGGGATGATCGCCGCGAGTGCCATCGGGCTGTTCGTGATCCCGATGCTCTACGTCACCTTCCAGACCATCCGCGAGCGCACCGGCGCACGCTTCCGGCGGCTAAGCCCACGCCCGAGCGAGACCGATTAGCCGCGTTTCGGCGTCACCAGCCGCTTCGCTACAAAGCGGCCTCGGGTTGCGCCGGCCTGTCTGGCCGCGAATTTTTCTTCAGGTCTTCGGTGCCGGTGCCTTGCCCGCCGCCCTTTTTTCGGCCTTTTTCTTCTGCTTGGGCTTCTTGGCTTCTCGGCTCGACCGCTTCTGTTCCTTGTTCGCCACGAGAACTCTCCCTCCACGCGTAATCTGCGGCCGAAATATGCTGCGAATGGGCGTCGATTCAACAGCTGAATGACCGTGCAGGGTGGTGTCCCTGACCAATTTGTGACAGGTAGGAAATCCCTGGGGTGTCGGTCGAGCGCCTTTGGTCGTGCGCCCGTTACAAATGCGTTAACAACGCAGATCCGAACAACAATTGACGCGCGTTTCGCCTATATTGATCCCTTGCGCTTTGGAGGTAGCCGATGGTCCCCCGCTCGCGTCCTGATCCTCTGGTGTTGTGCATCCTCGACGGATGGGGCGAGCGGCCGACGACCGACGACAACGCGATCGCAATGGGGCATACCCCGGTCTGGCATCGGTTGTTGCGGCGTTGGCCGCACGCGCATCTGCAAGCAAGCGAACACTTTGTCGGGCTCCCGGACGGCCAGATGGGCAATTCCGAAGTTGGCCACACCAATCTCGGGGCGGGCCGGCTCGTTCTGCAGGACCTGCCGCGCATCGACGCCGCAATCGCCGACGGGCGCCTCGCCGCTCTGCCTGCATTGCGCGATTTCATCGCCAAACTGAAGGAGAGCCGTGGCGCCGCTCATCTGATCGGGTTGATGTCGCCTGGCGGCGTGCATTCGCACCAGCACCAGATTGCGGCACTTGCCCGGCTTCTCGCCGAAGCTGGGGTGCCGGTCGTCGTTCACGCCTTCCTCGACGGGCGCGACACACCACCCAAAGCCGCGGTGTCTTACGTGAAGCAGTTCCAGCAGGACGTTGCCGGGCTCGATCGGCTGCGGATCGCTACCCTGTGCGGCCGCTATTACGCGATGGATCGCGACAAACGTTGGGACCGGGTCGAGAAGGCGTATCGGTTGATCGTCCACGGCAAGGGTACAACGGCCAATGACCCGCTGAGCGCGATTGCTGCCGCTTATGACCGTGGAGAAACCGACGAGTTCGTTTCGCCGACGGTCGTCGCAGATTACCGCGGAATGGAGGACGGCGACGGTCTCGTGATCGCGAATTTTCGCGCCGATCGAGTGCGCGAGATCGGTGCTGCACTGCTCGACCCCGACTTCGCCGGCTTCGCACGGGGTAGGCAGGTCGCGTTCACTGCGGCACTCGGACTTGTCGAGTACTCCACCGAACTCAACCGTTTTTTGCAAACGCTGTTCCCACCCGAAAACCTCGAAGAGACCTTCGGTGAAGCCGTCTCGCGGGCCGGGCTGACCCAGTTGCGCATCGCCGAGACCGAGAAATACGCGCACGTCACGTTCTTTTTTAACGGCGGGCGTGAGACGGTCTTTGCCGGCGAGGAACGGATCCTCGTCCCGTCACCGAGGGTCGCGACCTACGACCAGCAGCCAGAAATGTCGGCTCCCGAGGTAACCGACCGGGTGGTTGAGGCTATCGAATCTCATCGGTTCGGCGTCATCGTGCTGAACTACGCCAATACCGATATGGTCGGACATACCGGCCGCCTCGATGCGGCAGTCAAGGCGGTCGAGACCGTCGATGCTTGCCTCGGACGGTTGTCGGAGTTGATTGAGCAGGCCGGCGGCACGCTCGTCATCACGGCCGATCACGGTAACGCCGAAATGATGCGCGATCCGGAGACCGGCGAGCCGCACACCGCGCATACGCTGAACCCGGTGCCGTTGATCGTGGTCAATCCGCCGGGACGAGTCCGGCTTCTAGCAGATGGCCGCCTCTCCGACGTCGCCCCGACGCTTCTCGATCTCCTCGGCCTGCCGAAGCCGGCTGCGATGACCGGCCATTCGTTGATCGCCGTGGTTGCAGGGCAGGAGGCCGCAGCATGACCCTCGTGGCCCGGCGCCCGACCAAGCTTCCGGCGAGTTCGAATGCTTGGCGTTCTTTGCGATAATGACCATTTTGGCAGTTTGGCATTTTGATCCCATATTCTGTCGAGCGCGCTTTTTGAGGCAACTGTAATCCGAAGGATCTACGGCTGTTCACAACAACAATCTAAACGAGAGGTTTGCTGTAGATTCGCGGCAGACGCCAAAAATGTTAATCCTTTGCGCAACTTTTTGTTGTCGCGAGGTGGTGTTTCGCGGCCGCCGACCGGATGGGTGAGTTTTCATGCGGGATCGCGATCGGGCCTCGGCTTGATCAGGAGGCACCGTGCCGGATATATCAGAGCCAGGGATCCGTCGGCCAACCGATCGGGATCCAGACTATAGGGTGAGCGGATGAAGCGTTCGGGTCTTCTCGCAGCGGTCGTGGCGACGGTCGTATTGCTCTCGCTGCGCCAAGATGTCGGGGCCGCCAGCCCGAATTCGGCGGAAACCTACAAGCAGCTCAACCTATTCGGCGAGGTGTTCGAGCGTGTACGCGCCGATTATGTCGACGATGTCAGCGACAATACCCTGGTCGAGTCGGCGATCAACGGAATGCTGACCTCGCTCGACCCCCATTCGAATTATCTGAACACGAAAAATTTCAATGACATGAAGGTGCAGACCCGAGGCGAGTTCGGCGGTCTCGGAATTGAGGTATCGATGGAGAACGGTCTGGTCAAAGTCGTCTCGCCCATCGACGATACACCAGCCGCCCGCGCCGGGCTCAAACCCGGCGATCTGGTCACCCATCTCGACGGCGAACCGGTCCAGGGACTGACCCTCCCGGAGGCGGTCGAAAAAATGCGTGGTCCGGTCAGCAGTGAGATCAAGCTGACGATCCGCCGCGAGGGACGCGATCCTTTCGAGGTCAAGCTGATTCGAGCGACGATCAAGATTCAGTCGGTCCGCTCCCATCTCGAGGGCGACAATATCGGCTACATCCGGGTAACCACCTTCAACGAGCAGACCGATGCCGGCCTCAACAACGCGATGAAGAGCGTCAAGCAGCAGGCCGGCAATAAGCTCGTCGGGGTGATCCTCGATTTGCGCAACAACCCGGGCGGGTTGCTCGACCAAGCGGTCTCGGTCTCGGATGCGTTTCTCGAAAAGGGCGAGATCGTATCGACCCGAGGGCGGCGCAGCGAGGACGCTCAGCGGTACAACGCCCGTGCCGGAGACGTCGCAGGCGGGCTTCCCGTCGTCGTGCTGATCAACGGCGGGTCGGCTTCGGCCAGTGAGATTGTCGCCGGCGCGTTGCAGGATCACCATCGGGCGGTCCTTCTCGGCACGCGGTCGTTTGGCAAGGGATCGGTCCAGACCATCATCCCGCTGCCCGGACACGGAGCGATGCGGCTCACCACCGCGCGCTACTACACGCCCTCGGGGCGATCAATCCAGGCCAAGGGGATCGATCCCGACATTGTCGTCGACGCCGCCAAGATCGAGAAAACTGCGGAGAAAGGCGAGGCCAAGGGCAAGGCGGCTACGGCTACCGATCTGAAGAGGGACGAGGCAGGCGAGGGCGGCGCAGAACAAAGTTCGGTCGATCCGTCGATCATGGGCACGCCGGCCGACTATCAGCTCGCCCGTGCAGTAGACATGCTGCGCGGAATCGCCTTGTTCAACGGCCGCGTGGTGAACTGATAGCCTGAAGCGGGCGCTGCTCGGGGATCGTATGACGGGCGCAACACCGGGATACCGGCGAGGGGTCGGCATCATGCTGTTGAACCACGCCGGCGAGGTGTTTGTCGGCCGACGTATCGACATGCCGGTGCTGCCGGCTTGGCAAATGCCGCAGGGTGGGATCGACCCGGGCGAGACACCCTTCCAGGCTGCGTTGCGCGAGCTGCGGGAGGAGATCGGTACCGACAAGGCTGAACTCCTCGCCGAGAGCCCGGAGTGGCTTCAGTACGATTTGCCGACCGAGCTCTCTCGCGGAGTATGGGGCGGGCGCTATCGCGGTCAACAGCAGAAGTGGTTCGCGATGCGCTTCACCGGGATTGATTCGGATATCGACCTTGCCACCGGGCACCCCGAATTCGACGCGTGGAAGTGGCTATCCCCCGAGCGGCTCCCTGATGTGATCGTCTCGTTCAAGCGCCAGCTGTACCTCGACATCTTAGCCGTCTTCCGCGAACATTGCCGCTAGGCGTTGTAAGGACCCAAATGCGGCCTGGCCATAGGCGTGTCGCTCTTTCGAGCACGGCGTCTACCGCCGGCGTGAGGTCATTCGCTTCGGCGATCGCGGGTGTGACCGGCACGACAACATGGTTGGTGCGGGCTCGGTGTGGCCGAAGCGTCGGTGATGGCCGGTCCCGACGTTACAGGAATCGCATGACAGCACGGTTGGCTGCCTGATAGCCGATCTGTCCCAGTTCCTCGTCCTGTGCCGGCGTGCCTCCCGCTCTCGCCAAGCGCTTCGAGAATTGTTAGGTCATCGGCGCGAAACAGCATGCCGCCCCATACCGGAATGAAGCACGAGTCGCCGAACTAGGCGATCTTGCAGCGCTCATCCCCAAGCTCATATGGAACAGCCGGTCCTTCAGCCCCTTCGTGTTGCGAAGCCATTTGGCTGCAGTGTAGGCCTTGGCGAGTGACATGCGGGCGCTCAATGGGCTGGCGCCGTCCATCCGCGCCGGGAAGATCGGTTCGCCGCCGCTATCGACGACCGCCGCGAAATTGAGACACTGCGCTCTGCAGCTGCCTTCAGAATGGCCTCGACGACCAGGCGCGCTTCGGTGAGCCCGAGTTTGTTTGCCATGCCTCTCCTCCTTCTACGGAGCGCCACCTGTCATCCGTGGTCATACGCCGGCGACGGCTTCCAGCGGCTCGGCTTTCCAAGCGGGGTCATCGAAAACACTCGCCGGGCACGGCAGGCCATAATGCTCGCGCAGCATCGTTCCCTGGTATTCGGTGCGGAACAGTCCTCGGCGCTGCAGGATCGGGATCACTTCGGCGCTGAACACGTCGAGCTGCGCCGGCAGCAGCGGCGGCATGATGTTGAAGCCGTCCGCCGCGCCGCTGGTGAACCAATCCTCAATGAGATCGGCGGTCTGTTCCGGCGTCCCGGAGGTGACAAAATGCCCACGCGCACCGGCAAGATACCCGAGCAATTGCCGTAATGTCGGCTTGTCGCGCCGCACCAAATTGAGGATCACCTCGGTGCGGCTGCGCGCAGCCTGCACCAACTCCGGGGAAGGAAAATCTTCTGCCACCAGCGGGCGATCGAGTGGCAGGTGGGAGAAATCGTGTCCGCCAAAGCGGCCCGAGAGCCGCTTGCGCCCGACCTCCGGGTCGGTGAGGTCGTTGACTTCGCGTTCGAGGCGCTGCGCTTCGGCCTCGGTCGAACCAATCATTGGGCTGAGACCCGGCAGGATCAGAACTGCTTCGGACCCGCGCCCTTCGGCCGCCGCCAGCGTCTTCAGATCGGCATAGAATTCCTGCGCCGTTGCCTTCGCCATGTGAGCGGTGAACACGGCGTCGGCATGGCGCGCAGCGAAACGCCGACCGGTGTCAGACGAGCCCGCTTGAACCAGCAACGGCCGTCCCTGCGGACAGCGCGGCAGGTTCAGGGGCCCGAGCACCTGATAAAAATCGCCGCCATGACGGATCGGCCTGATGCTCTCGGGTCGCGCGTAGAGCCCGGCGGCCCGGTCGTCAATCACCGCATTCGCCGCCCAGCTGTCCCACAGATCCTTCACCACCTCCATGAACTCCTCGCCGCGGGCATAGCGGTCGGCGTGACCCACCTGCCCGGCACCGCCGTAATTTTCCGCCGCGGTCGCCAGCCAGGAGGTCACGATGTTCCACGCCGCCCGCCCGTTGCTGATGTGATCGATCGAGGCGAACTGGCGCGCGAGGTTGAACGGTTCGGTGTAGGTGGTCGACGCGGTCGCGATCAGCCCGACCCGGCTGGTCGTCGCCGCCAGCGCCGCCAGCACGGTGATTGGTTCCAGCCAGGTGCGCGGCGCCTGGCTGACATCACCGCCCAGCGCCAGCTGATCGGCGAGGAAGATCGAATCGAACAGCGCCGCCTCGGCGCGCTGTGCCAGATCCTGGTAATAACGGATATCGGTCAAGGGCAGAGGCGATGAGGCTGGATGGCGCCACGCCGCCTCGTGATGGCCGCGGCTATGGATGAACAGGTTGAGATGCAACTGCCGTCTCATCGGACCTATCCTCACTGGTGCGGCCGCCCGGTCGTCGATCCAGGGCGAGCGCTGCATCGAAAACCTATGCCCGGGCGGTCAGTTCAGGCAAGACGTGCGCGCTGACGCGAGCCTGCCGTCGCCCGAGCGGCGAGGCGCAGTCCTGAGCCGGCGCGAGGCGCCGCCAAAGCCCCGCGCCTAGTTGTCGTCGAGCGCCACCTGCTCGACATCGGCCTCCGGGCGATCTCATAGAATTCTCTGTTTTTCCCCGCCGGCAGGGAAAAATTCGCATCCGACAGCAGAAAATCACCTCTCCACCGCCAAATAATCGTGCGATAGCAACGTCTTGCAGGACATTTCCCCGAACCGCCCAGCAGCGGTATTCCGGGCACCAAAACGGGTCGGCAGGGAATTGGCAGCGGAATTCGGCGGCGTGGCCTCGGTATTGCTCTATCGGCATGTCAGATTATCTCTTTATTGACAAACCCGCACGGATGCCGTATATAGACACGAATTCCGCCTCGGCAAGGGCGGGTCGGAGATCACGAGAATGCTTGCGGTGGCTGCAGCTCGAAGATCGGGCAACGCCGCGTCAGATCGTTGAATGCACGGGCGACCCCTTCGAATTCGAGGAAGAAGCGTTCGACCAGGCCGGCGAAGCGATCGAGAACCGGTGGACCCAGGCTCGAGGGACGCTCGCCCACGCGACAGTGGTGGCGGTGTATTGCGTGGATAAGTGCCGCTCCGCCGTTGCCGCGGGCACAGTCTAGATAAGATAGAAAGAACTCGCCGCCCTTCGAGGTCGAACGGAACCACGGCGTGGACGTGGCGGCTCTTCGCGCAAGCGAGCACCGTTCCTCGCACCGCGAGCGCAGACATCGGCGGGCCTGTCGCCGTCTTCGTGCTGGGCAATGCGGAAATTGCCGTCCGCGCTCCATTTCACCGATGAGGCGGCTACTTCGGCTTGTCGGGATCGAGGATCGTCTGCACTCGTTCCGGGGCGACGGCGGGCCGCTCAACGCCGGAGCGTTCTACCTGCCACAGCTGACCGCCGTGCTGCTGCGCGTATCCCAGCCGCGGTTGATAGCCGCGGTCAATTCCTCTCAAAGGCCATGTTGGCGAGCAGCATCGGCACACCGACCTCGCGGCCGAGACCGACCGTGAGCCCGACATCCTTGTGCAAGAGGCGCAACGCGAAATCGGCCGGGTCGTGCAGGCTACTGAGAAACCGGCCGAGCCGGTCAAGGGTGCGTTGCCGGCCGTCTCCCCCTGGCGCACTGCCTCCCACAGATCGAGCGGCTCCACCCCGGCCTTGATCCCGTCGTGAAGATCTCGGCGAGCGCCACGCCCATCACGGCACTGGTGCAATTGTGCACGAGCTTGGCGATCGGGTCGGCGCCGATCGGGCCGATATAGGCTGGTCGCCATCGCGTCGAGCACCGGTTTGTGGCGGTTGAAGATCTGCTCGTTGTGCGCCGGGCACAATCCTGGGTAATATCGCGCCTCAATTGGCCCGATACCGCGCTGCTTGGCATGGAAAAGCGGTCTTGAGGGAGAAACCGAATGCTCACAGATGTGCAGCGCGCCGCCTATGATCGCGATGGCTTCATCGTCGTCCCCGATGTCTTCTCGGCTGAGGATATCGCGGAGCTGCGACGGGTGACCGACGAGTTCATCACCGCGGCGGCGGCGGTGACCGCCAACGACTCGGTTTATGACCTTGAGGACACGCATTCGGCGGAGGAGCCGCGGGTGCGCCGGCTGAAGGCGCCACACGCGATCCACCCGGTCTACATGCGCGCTAGCCGTAACCCCAAGATCGTCGAATTGCTGACCGATCTGTGGGGCAGCTTGCGTTACGACACCGGCAAGCTCAACATGAAGTCGGCCGGCTTTGGCGCGCCCATCGAATGGCACCAGGATTGGGCGTTCTACCCGCACACCAACGAGGACCTCGCCGCGGTCGGCATCATGATCGACGATGTCGATATGGAGAACGGTCCGATGATGGTCGTGCCGGGCAGCCACAAGGGGCCGATCCACGACCATCATGGCCCGGACGGACGGTTCTGCGGCGCGATGATGGACCCGGAGAATTGCGGCATCGACCTGTCTCGTGCCGTGCCGTGCCTCGGCAAGGCCGGCTCGATCACAATCCACCACGTCCGCGCGGTACACGGCTCGGCGACGAATTTCTCGGGGCAATCCCGCCGCTTCCTGCTGTACCAGTATCGCGCCGCCGATGCCTGGCCGCTGCTCGGGCTCAAGGAGGGCATCGAGAAATTCAACGAGCAGCTGATTGTCGGCGAGCCAAGCCTCGCGCCGCGGCTGGTGCCGCTGCCGGTGCGGATGCCGCTACCGCCGGCCGAGTATCAGGGCTCGATCTACGAGAACCAGCGCGCCAGCGGCCGCCGCTATTTCGCGACCCCCAACGAGACCCCCCGCATCGCTGCGGAGTAGTCGGGGACGCCTTCGCCGACGGCCCCTACTTTGTCTTGTCGGCGTCTAGGATCGCCTGTATTTGCTTGGTATCGACGGCGGGTGGATGGATGCCGGCGCGTTCGACCTGCAACAACTGGCCGACGGTGTTATTGCGCGTGCCCCAGCCGCGGTTCATCGCTTCGGTCAATTTCCTCGAAGGCCATATTTGCGAGCCGCTTCGGCACCCCGACCTGAGGCCCGAGCCCGACCGCGAGCCCGACATCCTTCTTGTGCAGCAGCCGTAACGCGAAATCGGCCGGATCGTGTTGGCCCGACAGGAACCGGCCGAGCCGGCCGAAAGTGCGGTGCCGGCCGGTCGCACCCTGGCGCACCGCCTCCCACAGCTCCAGCGGCTCGACCACCGGCCTTGATCCCCATCGTGAAGACTTCGGCCAGCGCCACGCCCATCACGGCACTGGTGCAGTTGTGCACAAGCTTGGCGATCGTTCCGGCGCCGATCGGGCCGATGTAGGCGGCCCATCGCGTCGAGCACGGTTTTTGGCGGTTGAAGATCTGCTCGTCGCCGCCGACCCAGATCGCCATCTTGCCGCTGGCCGCCCCGCTGGGGCCGCCGCCGACCGGCGAATCGAGCATTTGGCGCGCACAGCAGTGCGTCCCACTTGCTGCAGCCTACGGAAGCGATGGCGGATCCCGCGGCGATAAAATCCGCGACGCGGACGGGCTTCAACTCTAGCGCTACTTTGTCCTACATAGTTAGTCGCCGGCTGACTGCGGAACAAACACAAGATATGACTGTCTTCTCTGACCCACCGCGGCGGCCCATCCCGCAACCGCCGTCGAGTGTCAGGCTACGGAGTTTTAGCCGCCATCATTGCGTTCTCTAACTGTGTGCAGACCGCACCTAACAGGATACGGAAAAAGTCGCCCTATTGGGCCAGATGTGGGGTAAAATAGTGCTGCGTGACGAGATGTGGGGGACGTCCGATGCGCGGTTGGGATGCGAGGGGCGACGCGCTGTTCAGCTACGTGAGCTGCGAGACGCGGGTCCCAAAGGATCATCCGTTGCGGCCGATCCGACAGATTGTGGACGAAGCGCTGCGGGCTCTGTCGCCGGAATTGGAAAAGCTGTACGCCAGATTTGGCCGCCCGTCGATTCCGCCGGAGAGACTGCTTCGTGCGCTGCTGTTGCAGGCCTTCTACTCGGTGCGCTCGGAGAAGCAGTTGATGGAGCAGCTCGACTACAATCTGTTGTTCCGCTGGTTTGTCGGGCTGTCGGTGGATGCCGAGGTATGGGACGAGACGGTGTTCACCAAGAACCGCGAGCGCTTGATCGAGGGTGACATTGCCCGGAAGTTCATGGCTGCGGTGCTGAACCAGGGGTCGGTCAAGGCGCTGCTGTCGGACGACCATTTCTCGGTGGATGGCACGCTGATCGAGGCGTGGGCCAGCATAAAGAGCTTTCGCCCGAAGGATGGCAGCGGCGAGCCGCCCCGACGTCGGGCCGCAATGGTGAGCGGGACTTTCATGCCGAGAAGCGCAGCAACCAGACGCACGCCTCGACCACCGACCCCGATGCTCGGCTGTACCGCAAGGGGCCGGGCCAAGCCGCCAAGCTTGCCTATCTGGGGCATGTTCTGATGGAGAACCGGCACGCTCTGGTGGTCGACACGCGTCTGACCCTGGCTACCGGCACGGCCGAACGCGAGGCGGCGTTTGAGATGGTGGCGGACTGTCCCGGCAATCACCGGATCACGCTCGGGGCTGACAAGGCCTACGATGTCGCCGAATTTGTCGCCGATCTGCGCCAGCACAACGTTACACCGCATGTGGCCCAGAACACCACCAATCGGCGATCGGCAATCGACGGTCGGACGACCCGCCATCCCGGCTATGCGGTCAGTGGACGGGTGCGCAAGCGCATTGAGGAGGTGTTTGGCTGGACCAAGGCCGCCGCCGGCTTTCGCAAGACCCGTCACCGTGGTCTTGCCCGCGTCGGCTGGATGTTCACCCTGACGGCCACTGCCTACAACTTGGTCCGGCTGCCTAAGCTGGTGGCGGCTGCGGCCTAGCCATGCCCGGAATCTGCCCAGACCGGGAAAACCGGCAAAGTCGACGCACTAAACCTGTTTGCCGAGCGGTTTTCAACAACTGAAGCGGGAGTAATATTTGAACACACTACAGACTGCTTGGTCAGCACTGAATTTTTCCGCGTCCTGCTAAAGCTGCCTGCATGTTGTTGTCTGCCCGGCGAGCAAATGTTGCTGGCGTTATTCCGGCCAAGTCAGTCGGCAGGTCGAGAGGTCTCTTCCGTTCGTGAACAATGAAGGTCCGATCGCGGCCCAACTTGCCCATAAATAGACCAAGCTCGAACAGAACGTTATCGCGTGGCTGCTGTACCCCCTTCTCTCGCTTCGTGACGAGATCGTCCGGGGTCAACACCAACACTGCGAAGTCGAAGGTCGCTGCGGCTCGGACGAGCGCCTCGAGCGTTCCCTGAGCCAAGCCGAAGACGCCTTGAGACCAAAGTGTGGTCTCGCATACATGATCCAGATTCTGTTGTATCGCTTTGGCGATCGAGAGTCCCTCAGTGGAGGATCCGACGAACACGTTCGGGGGCAACCGCTTACCCATTGAGAGGGGAGCCTGCCGCTTGGCCTCAGGAGGGCTAGCCCTAGCTACTTTCCGGCGCAAAAATAACCGGTCTAAGTGATTGATCTAAGGGCGCCGGAGCTCAGGAAAACTGCAAGGACGGACATTTTGTGCGCGCACTGCGCGGCAGGCGGCCCTTCTCAAGGTTCGATCGGCGGCTGCATCGCGGGTTAGTTTTTTGGGAGAAAAGCGCTTGACGCATCGCAATGATCTTCGTATCATTTATTTAGATGACGCGGGACCAGATCATCGCGACGCGCCAAGCGCTCGTCACCCAGTTGCCGGTGACCGGAGAGATTCTGCGCGGCTCGCTGTTCGAGCGGACCGTGCGCCACACCAGCGGCTGCACGATCTGCGCCGGCGGCGGCGGGCACCCGCTGTGGGTTCTGACCATCAGCTATGCCGGCGGCCGTACTCGCCAGTTCAGCCTGCGCCGCGAACAGGTTGATGAAGTGCGCCGCTGGCTCGGCAATTACCACAAGCTCAAGGAAGCGCTCGAGGACATCTGCGAGCTCAACCATGCACTGCTGCGGCCGGACGACGCCGCGCCAAGACGCGCCAGGCAGAACCGTGATTGAGACACGGCGGTCGCAGCGCAGCTTTGGCGACGGGCTGATCGCCGACGAAGTCAAGGGTCTGCACGAAGAGTGGATGAAGCACGCCGATCGGGTGCTGGCCGACAAGGAGATCGTGGCGACGGTCTACGAGGCTCTCGCCAAGCGGCATCCGCAGAGCCGCAGCCGCGGCCGGCCGGGCACCCCGGCCGAGGTGGTGCTGCGTTTGCTTGTGCTCAAGCCCATGCGCAACTGGAGTTATGGCGTGCTGGAACGGGAGGTGCGGGCCAATCTGGTGTATCGCGACTTCACCCGGGTAGGCGGCACCAAGATGCCCGACGCCAAGACCATGGGCCGTTGGGGCCTCGCGGTGGGGCCGCTGGTGGTCAAACAGATCCATGATCGGATCGTGCAGATCGCCCGCGACCATCGGGTGGCGCAAGGCCGGCGGATGCGCGTCGACACCACGGTGGTCGAGGCCAACATTCACTACCCCACCGACAGTAGCCTATTGGGCGACGGGGTGCGGGTGCTAACCCGCACGATGAAGAAGATAACCGGGATCGCTGGGGCGGCCGGCGCCCAACTGCGCGACCGCAGCCGCAGCGTCAAATGGCGGGTGCTGGAGATCGCGCGGGCGGCCCGCGCCAAAGGTCGACAAAGCGGCGAGAAGTTGGCGCAGGCTTACCATAGATTACTGGAGGCAACCGGCCGGGTGGTGGGACAGGCAAAGCGCTTCGCCAAGCAGATCGGCGACGGCGTCAAGCGGGCGGCCGACATCCGGCGGCAGGTCGTGCTGGAGGGGCTGAGCCGGCAACTGGAGAGCATGGTGCCGCGCGTGCGGCAGGTGATGCGCCAGACCAAAGCGCGCGTCTTCGCCGGTGACACCCATGCCGAGGGTAAGATCGTCAGCTTGTTCGAGCCCACGACCGAGGTCATTCGTAAAAGCCTGCCCTCGCGAAAGCGGGGGGTAAGGCCGGCAAGCCCACCGAATTCGGCAAGATGGTCAAATTGCAGGAGGCGGAGAACCAGATCGTCATCGCCTACGAAGTCTACGATCAGCGGCCCAGCGACTCGGATCTGCTGCTAGCCGCGATCGAAACGCATCAAGCAACGCTGGGCTGCACACCGCGCCTGGTGGCGGCGGATGCCGGCTTCTACTCGGCCAAAAACGAGGCGGCCGCCAAGGCCAAGGGCGTCAAGCGCGCCTGCGTCCCCAATCGCTCGACCAAGAGCCCCGAGCGCAAACGCGAGCAGAAGAAGCGCTGGTTCCGCAACGGCCAGAAATGGCGCACCGGCTGCGAGGGTCGCATCAGTGTGGTCAAGCGACGGCACGGACTGGGTCGTAGCCGATATAAGGGCGACGCCGGGATGAAGCGCTGGGTTGGCCTCGGGGTGATTGCCGATAACCTGGTCAACATCAGCCGCGTCATGGCCAAGCAGCCCAGCCAGTAATCCCACTCACTTCACACCCTGCCGGCGGCAACCTGCCGGCGGGTCCGCGTGCCCAGCTTCGTTGCACGGTCGTCCCAAACGTGCTTTTTGCGCCGGAAAGTAGTTAAGGGTTTGGTTGGGGAGTGTGAGGCAGCTCACACGAGCAAAGAATCAGCAAGGGACCGGCGCGCAGCGCTAGTGCGCCGAAAGGGGCGGGGAGGGTGAGGGGGCTACCCGCGTCTGGACGTTAGCGTTGACCCCTTGGGCGCCGGAGTGCTTACCTTGCCTGGTACTACTCTCATGCGGCAAGTCCTCATGATCATTGATTGCCACGGCCACTACACCACCTCGCCGCGTCAGCACGAGGGGTGGCGCAATGAGCAGATCGAGGCGCATAAGGCCGGCAAGCCACCGCCGCCGCGCCCGAGCATAACCGACGACGAGATCCGCGAGACGATCGTGGGGGGCCAACTCAGGGTGCAGCGCGAGCGCGGCACCGACATGACGATTTTCTCGCCCCGCGCCGCCGGCATGGGCCACCACCTGGGTGACGCAACGACCAGCGAGGCTTGGGCGAGCGCCTGCAACGAGCTGATCCACCGGGTCTGCTCGCTGTTCCCGCAGAACTTCATCGGGGTGGCGATGCTGCCGCAAAGTGCGCGGGTCTCGCCGCAGAACTGCCTCCCCGAGATTGACCGCTGCGTCAATGAATACGGCTTTGTCGGGGTCAATCTGAATCCCGATCCGTCGGGCGGCCATTGGCAGGACCCGCCGCTCGGCGACCGCTACTGGTATCCGGTCTATGAGAAAATGGTGGAGTACGACATCCCGGCGATGATCCATGTCAGCGCCTCGTGCAACCCGACGCATCACACGACCGGCTCGCACTACCTCAACGGCGACACCGCGGGCTTCAACCAGCTGATGACGTCATCCGTGTTCAAGGATTTCCCGACCATCAAGTTCATCATTCCGCATGGCGGCGGTGCCGTGCCCTATCATTGGGGGCGCTACCGCGGCCTGGCGCAGGACGCCAAGCTCGGGCTGCTGACCGACCTCATGCTGAACAACGTATTTTTCGACACCTGCGTCTATCACCTGCCGGGCCAGGAATTGCTGGCCAAGGTCATCCCGGTCGACAACATCCTTTTCGCCTCGGAAATGATCGGCGCGGTCCGCGGCGTCGATCCCGAGACCGGTCATCACTACGACGACACCAAACGGTACATCGACCGGCTGCCGCTCTCGGCCGCGGACAAGGCCAAAATTTTCGAAGGCAATGCGCGCCACGTTTACGGCCGCCTGTCCGAGACGATCGATAAGCAGTCCGCGAGCGCGGTCTAAGGAGCGAAAGCAATGACAGATCTGCGCGTCATCACCACCGAAGGCAGCGATGCGATCCTCGAGGAAGCGGCGGTGCGGGACTTCGCTGCCGGTCTGCGTGGCCCGCTGCTGCGCCCCGGCGAGGGCGGCTATGACGAGGCTCGCAAAGTCTGGAACGGCATGATCGACCGGCGCCCGGCGCTGATCGCTCGATGCGCCGGCGTAGCGGACGTTATGGCGGCGGTGCGCTTTGCCCGCGAGCATGGGCTGTTGGTGTCCGTGAAGGGCGGCGGTCACAACATCACCGGCAACGCCGTCTGCGAGGGCGGGCTGATGATCGACCTGTCGCCGATGAAGAGTGTGCGGGTCGATCTAACGAGGCGCACGGCGCGGGCCGAGGCGGGCCTCACCTGGGGCGAGTACAATCGCGAGACGCAGGCCTTCGGCCTCGCCAGCACCGGTGGAGTAGTCTCCACGACCGGGATTGCCGGGCTGACCCTGGGCGGCGGCCTCGGCTGGTTGCACGGAAAGCATGGCCTCAGCTGCGACAACCTGCTCTCCGCGGATGTCGTCACGGCTGACGGACAATTCCTTACGGCGAGTACCGATCAGCACCCGGACCTCTTCTGGGGCTTGCGCGGCGGCGGCAATTTCGGCGTCGTCACCTCGTTTGAATATGAATTGCATCCGGTCGGCCCTGTGCTGGCTGGCATGGTGATCCACCCGATCTCCGAGGCCAAGGCGGTGCTGCGCTTCTACCGCGAGCTCTGCCGCAGCTGTCCTGACGAAATGGTCGCCGCCGGCGCATTGATGACGTCGCACGATGGCGCGCCGGTTGCTGTCATCGTTGTCGGCTACATCGGCGACCTGGCGGCCGGCGAGGCGGCTGTGGCGCCGCTGCGGAAATTTGGGACGCCGCTGGCGGATACGATTGTCCCGACCTCCTATGTGCAGCTGAACACGCTGTTCGACGCAGCCTTTCCCTATGGCGGGGTTTATCGGTACTGGAAATCCAGTTTCCTGAAGGAACTTGGGGACGACATGCTGGAGATCATGATCGCGCGGTCGGCGAAGATGCTTTCGCCGATGTCGTCGGTGTTGTTTCTCCATGTCCACGGCGCCCCGACTCGGGTCGATCGGAACGCGACCGCCTTCGGGATGCGCGACGACCAGTGGGACTATGACGTAATCTCGCAATGGACCGATCCCACGGAAGCGGCCCGTCACATCCAGTGGACCCGCGAATTCTGGACGGCAGTAGAACCGTTCGCCAGCGGCGATGTGTACGTCAACCACCTGGACGCCGAAGAAGCCACACGCATCAGGGCCGCCTACGGCCCCGGCTACGAGCGGCTCGTCGCGCTCAAGAACAAATACGATCCGACAAACCTCTTCCGCCTCAACCAGAACATCAAACCGACGGCGTGAGTGCTGCAGGCTTCTCCCTCGCCCCGCTTGCGTTCGCTTCCGGGGAGAGGGCCGGGGTGAAGGGGCCTTGCTCACGATTGTACAAAGGCCGGCTCATGATATCAGCCCGGCCATCGAACGTGAACGAACCCCACCGGTCGGTCGGTGGGCTCAGTCAGGGGCGATCAACGACAGCCTGGGAAACTAGCTGCGATAACGCGCCGCATCGCGGGTCAGCAGCCGATACCCGGCAACCGCCGCGTGGGCGCCGATAAAAAAGTCCGGAAGCGGTGATTGCCTTGTTCCCCCTCGTTGCCGATAGACCAGAAAACACTTCCCCGCGAGGAACGCGGCCTCATAAGGGGGCCTCATAAGGGATTGCTTCGCGGTCCAACATTGCTTTCGGCAGCGCCGCCTCCAGATCCTCGATGCGCGAATAACGGATAGAGACCTCGGCGTAAATTATCGGATTGATGACGAGGCGAAACCGTTCGGCTGCGTTTTCGACAGCCTCGGCCGACCACGAAAGCCAGCGCGCGTCCTCGGTCATCAGGTCGAGCAGGACATTGCTGTCGACCATTATTGCGGTCATCATTGATCGCGGGTCAGAGCCATGATGGCATCGGTGCTCATCGCGACATCGCCGCGTGCCCGCAAGTGAGCGACCAAGCGCGCACCTCGACCGGGCTGGCCACGGGCAGCGGCCCGGACGATTCGCACCACCTTGCCGTCGAATTCGAAATCCACCTCGGTTCGCGGCAGGAGACCCGCCCGCTCGCGGATGTCGGCCGGTATGGTCACTTGCCCCTTCGATGTGATTCGCATGGACCAATCCTTACTCTTACAGGTAAGAATAGGGCAATGTGATAGGGCAATGTGTTGCCTCGACGCAAGGCTCGCACGGTCAAAGGCGGATGCGCGACAGCTTGGCGCAGGCGATTACGGTTAGCGCGGTCGGCTATCGCGCGAGGCCCTGTAAGAAATCGGCAGGCGGGACGATCGGGATTTGTCGGAATGGGTTGAGCGCGAGTAGATCGGCGTCGCCGGACATGATCAGGGCGGCATGGCCGTTTATCTCCAATTCCAAGAATTTATCGCCATTCGGATCACGGCACGCGGCAATCCGCTCAATGATCCGTACCAGTTCGGCCGCCGCGAAGAGTTCGCTCAGCCAATCCCGAAAGCTCGGCGGGATTAGCGACGCCAGACGCGGCCGAGCCAACGTGACAAATAGCTCTTGCTCGGTGATCACGGATTTGAGGAGCAGACCACTTTCCGCCACGATCCGAACTGCCGTGCCCGGCAGCAATGTCTCCTTTGAAGCCGCGCTGACAAAGGCATTAATATCGACGATCATCCTCATCCGAGCAGCGGTTGCGCTTCCTTGCGGGCCTCTTCAATCAACCGGTCGATGTCCTCATCGGTCAAACCGGCGGCGATGACCCGGGCTCGCGCCCTCGCGGCGGCCCGGGATTGCTTCGTCGGGCTCGATCGTGATCGTGACGCGATCATGCGGGTCGAGGCCCCTGCCCACCAATTCGGCAGCGACGTTACCCACGGTGGTCTCGATCACTTCGCCTTGGGATGACATGGCTTTAGCTCCTCGCCACCAAATTTTGGTTCGCGCGAATGGAGCGTCAAATCCGTCGCCGCTTGGCGGCCGTTTCATCCGGTTAGCGCTCGGAACCGCAGACAGGTCGAGTGCCGCCGGACACTACGGGGGCGATCACGGTCAAAGTGGCGGAAGGCGCTGCGCTTTTCCGCCCTACGCTTGCTTTCAAAGGACCAATCTGCTGTGGGCCACCATGGTTAGCCGTTGTCGACCGGATCGCGGTAAAAGCGCGACCAGGCGAACCGATCGTCCTCAACTCCGAGGATGGCGACGCCACCGACGCGAAAATCGGCGCCATCGGTGGCGGTGCCCGTCATCTCCCACTCGCTCCACAGCGTGTCGCCGTCTTCAACCGAGCGCAGCACCCGCGCTTCAATGTCGGGCACGCGACCGAACATACCCGCCCTATTCTGACGGACGTGGTCGTTGCCAACAAAGCTGCGGGACGGATGCAGCGGGATCGCGCACCGATAATCATCTGCGAAGCAGCCAACCAACGCGTCGAGGTCGTGTGAGTTGATGGCCTGCAGCATCCGCTCAAGCGTCTGAGTTGCGCCCATATCCTGCACTCCTCTCGTAGGTTGCCGTGCTGCGAGACAGAGGCAGGCAGCAGGCGCAACTCAGCGACTACGCATGCCTCCTGCCGCGTCCCACCGGAGCGGCTTGCCCGACTTCGGCAGCGGTGCATCACTTGCCCCGATCCTCGCGCCGACCGGTGTGTCCAGCGACAGATTGCCAAATAGCGCGCATCGCAACTGCGTCGACGCAAGGACGTCTTTTACATGATCGGCTCTCAGCACAGTAACTGCTTTGAGCCCGGCTCGGGACCTTCGGGGTACCGAGCGCCAATTTCCCCAATTGGGCGCAAAGAGGACAGGTCAGGGAACGCCTAGCAGGCGTATCCGTTAATCGGGAGACCGATTCCGCAGATGGAGAGGCCCATGAGCTTGGAGCGGAACAAGCAGATGGTGCTTGAAATCCTTTCGCGTACTTGAGACCGGCAACTCGGTGGCAGCGGATCGAATTGTTACGCCGGATTTCGTCAATCGGGAGGCGGATGACGATCCCGATCGACCTGATCGGGGGCTAAGAGGTCCGGCAGGTTTGATCGCCACTAGACCCGATGTTCGCTGAGTGGATCGGCGGCCCGCCTCTCGGCATGCAGAATGTCGAGGGTTGTGCCGGATGACCGGCACAGAGCCTCATGCATGGGAGACGGGCCTGATGGATACTATCACTTATGTCGGATTGGATGTGCACAAGGCGACGGTCGCTGTGGCGGTTGCGCAGGATGGCCGCGGCGGCGAGGTCCGCCAACTCGGGGTTTTCGAGAACCGTTCGGAGATTCTGACGAAGCTGGCGGCGCGGCTGAGTAAACCGGGGCGTCGCCTGAGCTTCTGCTATGAGGCCGGCCCATGCGGTTATGGGTTGCATCGGCTACTGACTGGTGGTGGGCATGATTGCGTCGTGGTGGCGCCATCGTTGATCCCGGTCAAAGCGGGCGATCGGGTGAAGACAGACCGCCGCGACGCGCTGATGCTGGCGAAGCTGCACCGCGCCGGTGAGCTGACACCAATCTGGATCCCCGACGCCGCCCATGAAGCCATGCGCGACCTGGTGCGCGCCCGGGCGACGGCGGGCCGGGTATTGTCCAAGGCACGCCAACATCTGCAAAGCTTTTTGCTGCGCCACGACCAGATCTATCGAGGGGCTCGTGCCTGGACGCTGGCCTATCGGCGCTGGCTGACCACGGTGCGCTTTGCCCATCCGGCGCAGCAGATCGTGCTGCAGGATTACATTCACGCCGTCCAGGACGCCGAAGCTCGGCTCGACCGGCTGACGCGGCAAATCGAGGAGCTGCTGCCGAGCTGGGCGATGGCGCCTGTCGTCGCCGCTCTGCAAGCGATGCGCGGGGTCGCGCTAGTGGTCGCAGTGACGGTCGTGGCCGAAGTCGGTGACTTTCGCCGCTTCGCCAATGCGCGACAGCTGATGGCCTATCTCGGCCTGGTGCCCTCCGAACATTCGTCGGGCGCCAGCGTCAGGCGCGGCGGCATCACCAAGGCCGGCAATGTGCTGGCACGGCGCGTGCTGATCGAAGGAGCCTGGACCTACCGCATGCCGGCACGCGTCAGCCGCAAGCTTCATGACCGCAACGAGAAGCTGTCGCCGGCGATCCGCGACATCGCTTGGAAAGGCCAGATCCGCCTGTGCTCGCGCTATCGGCGGCTTGCTGCGGCGGGCAAGCCGAAGGTCGTGGTCACCACTGCAATCGCTCGTGAGATGGTCGGCTTTATCTGGGCGATCGCGCGCATCGCCCAGCCGACGCTCAAGGGCTGATCAAACCCGCCTACAGCGACGCAAGGAGGTCGGCAACAAGAGATCCGCTGGTGCGCACTGCCGGCGACAGGGCCGCGGTGGGGAACCCTCCTGCCCTGTTATGAGCCGGTCCCCGGACCGACGCTCGTCCTTAGAGCGAGGCAGCCCCGAGACGAAACCACGGTCATGCGGTAACCAATCCGCGCATGAGAGCTTGTTCAACCGGCGTCTTCGGGTCCTGTCTCCGGCTGTGCGCTCCTCCGAGCCGGCCTCTTCCGCCGCTGCGGAAACGAATAATTGCGTCTGAACCCTTGAAAGCGAACATGAGAGCAGGATGCGGAAAAAGTAGAGATCGTTGACCAGATATGGCGTAAAATCCGCGTTGCGTGACGAGATGTGGGGGACGTCCGATGCGCGGTTGGGATGCGCGGGGTGAGGGGCTGTTCAGCTATTTGAGCTGCGAAGCACGGGTGCCGTCGGACCATCCTTTGCGGCCGATCCAGAAGATTGTGGACGAGGCGCTCGGTGCACTGACGGGGGAATTCGAGAAGCTGTACGCGAAGCTCGGACGGCCGTCGATTCCCCCTGAGAAATTGCTCCGCGCGCTGCTGTTGCAGGCGTTCTATTCGGTGCGCTCGGAGCGGCAGCTGATGGAGCAGCTCGACTACAATGTGCTGTTCCGCTGGTTTGTCGGGCTGTCGCTGGATGCTGGGATCTGGGACGTGACGGTGTTCACCAAGAACCGCGAGCGGCTGATCGAGGGTGACATTGCCAGCAAGTTCATGGCGGCGGTGCTGAACCAGGAGCGGGTCAAGGCGCTGTTGTCGGACGATCACTTCTCGGTGGACGGCACCTTGATCGAGGCCTGGGCCAGCATGAAGAGCTTTCGCCCGAAGGACGGCAGCGGCGCGCCGCCGGCTCCCGGGCGCAACGGCGAGCGGGACTTCCACGGCGAGAAGCGCAGAAACCAGACCCACGCCTCGGTCACCGATCCCGATGCCCGGTTGTATCGGAAGGGACAGGGCCAGCCGGCCAAGCTCGCTTATCTGGGGCACGTTGTGATGGAGAACCGGCATGCTCTGGTGGTCGACACGCGTCTGACCTTGGCAACCGGCACGGCCGAGCGCGAGGCCGCGCTGGAGATGGTGGCAGATCGTCCCGGCAATCACCGGATCACGCTGGGTGCCGACAAGAGCCTGCCCTCGCGAAGGCGGGGGCCTACGATGTCGCCGGGTTTGTCGCCGACCTGCGGGAGTACAACGTGACGCCGCACCTGGCGCAGAACATCACGAACCGGCGCTCTGCGATTGACGGTCGGACGACCCGCCATCCTGGCTATGCGGTCAGTGGCCGGGTGCGCAAGCGCATTGAGGAGGTGTTTGGCTGGACCAAGGCGGCCGCCGGCTTTCGCAAGACCCGTCACCGTGGCCTCGCCCGCGTCGGCTGGATGTTCACCCTCACGGCCACTGCCTACAACCTGGTCCGGCTGCCCAAACTGGTGGGGGTTGCGGCGTAGCCATGCCCGGAATCTGCCCGAGCTCGGCAAAAACCGACAAAATCAACACAAAAGCCTGCTTAGACACGGTCTTCAGCAACTAGAGCGCGAGCCTTACATGGCAGCTAAACAAAACGGGTCCAGAGCACTGCGTTTTTCCGCATCCTGCTAGTCGTTGGCTGTCCGAAACTTTTTCGGACCTCAGATTTGAACATCATGAGATGCTTGCGGACGACGAACGCGTCGTCGTTGCGACCACCATGACCGGTACCCATACTGGGACAGTTCACGGCATACCCCCAACGCGCAAACGGTTTCAGCAGCGCCAGTTTCATTTATTTCGAATGCGTGCCGGACAAATCGTGGAGCATTCGCAGATATCCGTACTTCGCCCTGATCTCTGCGCGAACCGCTCGGATCGACGACAATCTCGGGAGGGGACCGATGGTTCGAATCCACTTCCCTCCAGCAGAGAGTCTGTCTCTCGGCCGCATCCGCTTTCGAAGGTCCAAAACCCCGGCTTTCCGCGCGGGTGTGCGCGGCTGGCTTGGCGACCGGGTCGGCAGAGACGCTCCGCGTGTTTCGATAGCGCGCCAAACTGCGGCAATATCTCTGTCGGGCCATATTCCAGTACCGCAGTGCCGCTGATGGGGGTCGGCGAGAATACCATGCCGGGCCCCAACGAAGTCGGGCCTTCTCCGGGGGCAACGTGCGTTAGATCGGTAGATCTCTGAATTCGGATCGGGCTCAAGCAAAGCCGAGCGCGGCTCTCTGATCGTGCCAGGCAAGCGGCAGACGTGAGTGCTCGAGGAGCTTTTGTGCCGTCAAATCGCGCGGCTGCCGCCCTTCGAGGATGGCTTGGATAAGATCCGGCGCGAGATAGCTGAGGCGGACAAGCCGAGTGAAATAGGACCGGCTGACACCTTCCCGCTGGGTGAGTGCGGCAAAGGGAACGCCTTCGCCTGCGGCGAGTGTCGCGTTGAACCGGCGCGCCCTGAGGAGCAGCTTGATCAATCGCATGTCGGGTCGCGCCGCGGCAAACGGATCGGTCCCTTCGATCACCATTCTGATTTCCCGCCCGGCGCGGCGCAGCCGTACTGGCACCGACAGGGTCTGGATTTCGTCGGCGGTCATGCGCTGCAAGGGTGCAGTAATATCGAGTAGCACCCCCAGCCGAGACGGGCGGAGATGGATATCGATCCGGTCGAGGCTCACTTCGATCCGTTCGACCAGGGCAGCGAGGACTGCACGCTTGCGCGCCACCGGCAACTGCGGCCAGTACTTGAGATCTGCGGCCCGCGCGACAAGCCGCTGCTGCATTGATGCGTCCGTGAGCCGTGCCGAAGTCGATTTGTAGATGCTGCCGGGATCGAGAAGCCATCGGTGCACCCGATCGCTTACAAGCTGTTCGATCTCCGCGGCCGGGATCCGCAACGCGGCGGCGTTATCGGTCTGATCCTTGGTGATCAGCGAGCCTGAGACATAGTAGCGGTAGCGGGTGCCCTTCTTGACCGCATGGCTCGGCGTCATCCGATTGCCGTCGCCATCAAACAGCAGGCCGGCGAGGAGGCTCGGCTGACGATGTCGTGCGCTTGCGTTCCTCTCGGCGGCGTTGCTGGCGAGCTGTGCCTGAACCGCATCCCACAGCGGCTGATCGATGATCGGCGTGTGCTCACCAGGATGGGATTGCTCCTTGTGGACGATCTCGCCGCGATAAATGCGATTCTGCAGCATCAGGTAGAGCCCACCACGGGCGAATGGCTTCCCGCCCGAGATGCGGCCCGAGGCGCTGGTCCGCAATCTGCTCTGGATGCTGCGGGCGTCGAGCTCGTCCTTCAACAACCGGACCGAGCCGAGTTCGCCATAGCGGCAAAAAATGAAGCGCACGGTTTCCGCCTCGCTGTCGACGATGATGAGCTTGCCGTCCTGTGCCCGATACCCGAGCGGCGGCACGCCCCCCATCCACATCCCTTTCTTCTTCGAGGCGGCAATCTTGTCGCGGATACGCTCGCCGATGACCTCGCGCTCGAACTGCGCAAAGGACAGCAGAACATTGAGGGTCAAGCGGCCCATCGAGGTCGTCGTATTGAACTGCTGCGTCACCGAAACAAAGGAGGCGCCCCTAGCGTCGAGGATCTCGACAACCTTGGCAAAATCGGCGAGCGAGCGGGTCAGCCGGTCGATCTTGTAGACAACGATGGTGTCGACCCGCCCCGCCGTGAGGTCAGCCAACAGCTGCTGCAGAGCAGGCCGATCCATCCTCGCGCCGGAGAACCCGCCGTCGTCGTAACCCGCGCGCAGGCAGACCCAGCCTTCCTGCCGCTGGCTCTCGATGAAGGCCTCGCAGGCTTCGCGCTGCGCCTGCAGCGAATTGAACGCCTGCTCGAGCCCCTCCTCGGACGATTTGCGGGTGTAGATCGCACAGCGCACGCTTCCGCCCCGCCGCGCCCTGGTTGCTGGATTTTTCATTGACCGGCCTCGGCGACTATAATGCACGCACTCGCTTGCTCTTGCCAAAGAACCGTGGGCCCGACCAATGTGTGCCGGTGATCCGCTCGGCAATCACAGTCAGCGACCGATAGCGCTGGCCCTCGTATTCGAACCCGTCCTCGCGCACGAGGACGGTATGGGCGCGCCCGCGCCACTGCCGCACCAACGTTGCGCCTGTCTTCAGTATGATACCGGGATCGAAAGAACGAGCGCCTTTCTCAAACTCTCCCGCTAGAATCTGCAGACGGCGCTGCAACGCCCGGCTCGGGCCGCCATAAGCGCGCTGTTGCAGCTTATCGGCGAGCCCCCGGATGATCAGATCGCGACTGAGGCCCAGGGGCGGTCCGGTGTGATACAATGTAAACCAAGCACGCCGCAGCTCACGTGTTGATCGGTCGACCAACGCGGCAATCTCGCAAAATTCAAGCTCGGCTCGGTCCGCATTTTGAGGCCGATCCGTCCGGTCGTCGTTTGAACCGAGATCGGAGGACAGCTCGCCAGCGTGCTGGCGAGCCGAAGCATCGTGGACTGGAGGTTTCATGGGCTCGCCGGCTCGGCGATGCGATAGACCCGGCCGCGCTCCTCTTGGGCCGAGGCAAGGATCAGCCCGAGCTTCTTCTTCAAGGTTCCCGAGAAGACGCCGCGAATGGTGTGACGCTGCCAGCCGGTCACGCTCGCCACCTCGTCGACCGTTGCACCCTCGGGCTGACGTAGCATTGCGATCACCACGTCCTGCTTGGAGGGGCGCTTCGGGTCGGGCTGCGGCTCTGGGTCCGGCAACATTTCAATCGCCGACCACAGCTGATCGATCAGCGCATCGCGGTCGCCAACTTTCTTTCGCTTTTCGACACCGGGCAGAGCGTTCCACAGCGCCAGCAGCCGCTTGGCGCTGAGCGGGGCAGCATGCAATTCCTCTTTCGACGCGACCGCAACCTCGCCGTCATTGACGGTGGCCGGCGCCACGCGGCACAGCGCGATTCCGTCATTGCAGATAATGTAGATGCGCATGGGTGGGTTCTCCTGTTTGACCCGGTGGCGGCTACCGCCGGTGACCCACACTGACGCTCTCTTGGCCGACCAAAGCCAGTCTATTCTGGATGATCTCGTGGCATTGTTGGGTCAGGGCTCAGCCTGGGATTGCTCGGACCCAGAACCCAGTGATCCGCAATACCAGTGGGTCGCTAAATGATGAAACGCGCTCCTGACAATGTCCGCTACCTGGGGCAACTCGGAGAAGATATACTCACTCGGAGTTTTACCGCCCGTGACCCAAGGCCGCCGTCCCGGCCGACACCGACTTCTGGGAATGCATCGTGATGCGCTTGTACGCGGCGCCGCGGTGCTCCGCTGCCTCGTGCGACCTACGACAGGTTCAGGACCATCGGAGCCCGTGACCACTTTTGGCCGGAAATTCATGGCGCGCATGCGAGCCGGAAACCGCGCCGTTAGGCCGGAACTACCCAATACGGAAGGCCACCGCGCTCAAGGCTCTGCAGGCCGCGTTCGAGAGGTGTATGCGCATTGCGCAAAAGTTGAAAGAGGTCTGTTATGATCGACTTGTTGCTTCCGAAGCCATCAGCAACGCGGTTCCCCATGCTATGGGCGATAACGTGAACTGTCCGCGCACCGACTTCTGTGAGCACCATTGGCAGGAATGCGTGGAAACGGGTCGCGAATTGGCGAGCGTTGTCCTCGCCAATCCAATAGCTCGATAGCTTTCCCTGGGACGGCCAGCTGTAGAGGATTGGTGTGCCCTCAAAGTGTAAATCATAGGCTATCTGTGCCGTCCGACGTACTGCGGCGTCGAACTTAACATTGAAATCATGAATAAAGACTAGCCAAAAATATTTGAAATTTTCCGATCAAGCGATCTGGCTGAGCTTATCGGTCGGGTAGCCGAGGATGGTGGCGACGCGGCCGGTATCGTGATCGGAGTAGACGAAGGCCGGTCCGTCGATGCGATAGCGGCCCTTCCAACCGATGGCGAACGTGGTATCGCTTTCTTCGATGTGGATCGGTTCGCTCTCCCCGTCTCGAGCCAGCCTTGCCGCGAGCCGGTCGGCGGGGTCGAGCAGCCAGGCATCGCCGGTTTCGGTGGAGAACAGGACCAGCTGACCGAGGGTAACGATGCGGCCGTCGTGCTCGGCGGCCCGGCGCTGGATATAGCGCACCTCATCGGCCAGACGAAAACTCTTGCCCTCCACAATCCGCTTGCCTGGTCCACGCCTGATGGGTTTTCGACCCCGAGCGGGCCTGGAGGGGATTGCCATGGAATTGTTCACCCAGCTGTTCGGCGATCTGGTGGCCTTCGTCTACCACTGCTTCGACCGCATTGTCATTTACGGTTACCTCAGCGGGCTCTCGCGGCCCGAGCAGGTCGTGCATTTTTTCCGTCAGGTGGTCGGCGTACCGGTCGTCGGCAAGGAGATCCTGAGCCAGCGCACCGCCGACTACCAGAACTGGGTGGAAGCCTTCGCCCGCAATCATCGGCTGCCGATCGAATGGGCCGAGAAGGGCGTGCGCAAGGAAGATTATTCCTGCCCTGGCAACGCCGCATGGCCAGGGACAACGCCTACGGCGTGTACTTCATCTTCAAGAGCATGGAGCAGGGGCCGAGCTTTCGCGTCAGCGTTCCCAAATACGCCACCACGGATCCAAATTACCGCATCCTCGCCCGCCAACGCAGCCGCTTCACGCACTACTACTTCTACCTTCGCGATGAAACCTTGGGCCCGATGGTGATGCGGGTGGCCTCGTTCTTCCCGTTCCAGACCACCTACTACCTCAACGGCCACAGCTTCATCGAGCAGGAGCTGATGCGGGCACAGATCGGCTTCCGCAAGACCGACAACGCCTTCCTCGCGGTTGACGACGTCGCCGCGCTGCAAGCCGCCGCCGACAAGCTGAGCCCGCAAATCATCCGCCAGCGGCTCGACTACTGGACCCTGGTCTTGGGCCCGAAATTCTCCACCAAGGAACGCCAGCAGCTCAATCTCTCACGCTTCTATGCAATTGCCCAGATCGAGTATTGCCGCAACTTCATCTTCAAGCGCAACTTTCCCATCCATAAGCTGTTCGAGCGCAGCTGCGAACTCGGCCTGTGGCGGCTGACCGGCGACAAGATCGCCGAGATCTTCGGCACCCGCCTGAACCGCAGGATGCGCGGCAAGCTCGCCACCGTCATCGATCGCATCGAGCACGGCCATCACGTCTTCCGCGCCTACTTCAAGAACGCCTTCCTCAAACAGTACGAAAAGTTCTCGACCTTCCTGCGCAACGAGCTGGTCTCCAACAACCTCGCCGACTTCCGCCTCAAAAAGGGACTGGACCACCTCGACGCCGTCCGCCAGCGCTTCCAAACCATCACCGCGCGCTTTGCCGGCTTCCAGGCTCAGCGGCTCAATGTCCACGTCGACTTTCCACTGCTGCAGCGCCTCGCTCTGCCGATCACCGTCGGCGCGGTGCGCTATCCCGGATCAAGATCCACGATCGGCGCATTATCCGCCTGCTCGAACTCCTCCTCCATGGCGGCAGTCATGTCGGCGGTTGGACCGCCAAACAAATCCACCACGCCGTCCTCGCCACCTTCCACCTCTCCGACAGCGCCTACGGCCTCAACCAACTGCGCTACGACCTGCGCAGGCTGAAGGGCCACGGGCTGTTGCAGCGTGACGGCTCCCGCTACGCCTACCGTCTCACCCCCAAGGGGGTCCAGGTCGCCCTGCTTTTTCTGTTCTTCCACAAACGCCTCTGCGGCCCGCTCGCCAACAGCCGCTTCCACCACCGCCCCGACCCCCATCACCAGCCGGCCAGCAAGCTCGAAGCCGCCTACCACCGCGCCGACAACGCCATCCAACAGATCGTCGATCTGCTGGCCGCCTGACCTAAGCGTCGCGATTGTTGAACTCTTCTTGTCTACGATTCTCGGGGCTAGAATTTACGATTCTCGGGGCTAGAATCTAGAATCTAGCCCGAACTTTGGCCAGATTTTGAGTTAAGCCACAGAAAATAAATGATATTGGATGGCAAGCAGTCATGTAAGGTGGCAGATTTTGATTGACTACTGACGCCGATTACGCTTCGGTCACCGCATGTATGTGGCTGTCGTCCCGAACCGAGGCTCACCACCGGCTATCCTGCTGCGCGAGAGCTACCGCGAGGCCGGCAAGACCAAGAACCGAACCCTCGCCAACCTGTCGCGCTGGCCCGCCGAGCGCATCGAGCAACTCCGCGCGGTGCTGCGCGGCGACAAGCTGCTGCCCGCTGCCGAGGCGGTGGAAATCGTCCGCGCGCTGCCGCACGGCCACGTGCTCGCCGCGCTCGGCACCGCGCGCCGCATCGGGCTCGACACGCTGCTGCCGCGCCGGGCGCCGCAACGCCGGCGCGATCTGGCGCTGGCCCTGATCGTTGCGCGCCTGCTCGAGCCGGCCGCCAAGCTGGCGACCGCGCGGATGCTGGACCCCACCACCGCCAGCCATTCGCTGGGCGAGATGCTGGGGCTGGGCCGGGTCGCCGTCAAGGAGGTCTATGCCGCGCTCGACGGGCTGGGCCGCGAGCAGCCGTTTATCGAAGCCACGCTGGCCCGCCGGCACCTCAAGGATGGCGCGTTGCTGCTTTACGACGTCACCTCGAGCTACCTCGAAGGACGCTGCTGCGAACTGGCGCAATATGGCTACAGCCGCGACCACCGTCGTGACCGGCCGCAGATTGTCATCGGCCTGATGTGTACGGGCGACGGCTGCCCGGTGGCGGTCGAGGTGTTCGAAGGCAACACCGCCGATCCGCTGACCCTGTCATCGCAGATCGACAAGCTGAAGCAGCGTTTCAAGCTGCAGCGGGTGGTGATGGTGGGCGACCGCGGACTACTGACCAGCGCGCGGATCGAGCAGACACTGCGTCCGGCCGGTCTGGATTGGATCACTGCGCTGCGAGCTCCGGCGATCAAGCAGCTCGCCACCGCGGGCGGGCCGTTGCAGCCCTCGCTGTTCGATAATCGCGACATGGCCGAGGTCACCAGCCCCGACTATCCGGGCGAACGCCTGGTGGTCTGCAAAAACCCGTTGCTGGCCGAAGAGCGGGTCCGCAAACGCGCGGAGCTGTTGGCCGCCACCGAGAACGAGCTGGCGCGCATCGCGGCCCGCGTGCAGCGGGCGCGCAGTCCGTTGCGCGGGGCCGCGGCAATCGGCCAGGCGGTCGGAGCAGTGCTGGGCCGGCGCCACATGGCCAAGCATTTCCAGATCAGCATCGCCGACAACGCGTTCAGCTTCACCCAAAACCCCCTCAGCATTGCCGCCGAGGCCGCGCTCGACGGCATCTATGTGATCCGCACCAATCTGCCGGCCGCACAGTCCGATGCCCCCACGGGACAAGCCCGTGGGCTGACGGCCCACGCCACAGTGCGCGCTTACAAAAGCCTCAGCGGCGTCGAGCATGCCTTCCGCTCGCTGAAGACCGTCGATCTCGAACTGCGTCCAGTGTTCCATTGGACCGCGCCGCGGGTGCGCGCGCACGTGTTGCTCTGCATGCTGGCCTATTATCTGCAATGGCACATGCGCCAGAGCCTCGCCCCGATGCTGTTCGATGAGCCCGACCCGGCCGCGCGCGAGGCGCAGCGCACCTCACCGGTGGCCAAGGCCGAACCCTCGCCGGCGGCGCAACGCAAGGCCGCCCGCAAACGCACCGACCCCGCAGAGGGCGAACCGCTCCCGGTGCACAGCTTCCACACCCTGCTCGGCGATCTCGCCACCCTCACCCGCAATGTCGTGCGCCTCGGGCATGACCACCTCACCGCCGTCCTCGCCACCCCCACCCGCACCCAACACCGCGCCCTCGATCTACTCGGCGTCACCCTCACCGCGTAGACAGACCGATGCCATCCGCCGCGAATTATCCCAATGGCTTGCCGTCAAAACACGGCAAAGTTCGGTCTAGTGCGACCGGTGGCAATCAAAGGCAAGGTTGCTCGCGGTTCACAGAGACCTATCCTGCCCCAGGCTCGCTGTCGCGGTAGAATAGTTGCTTCCGCCGTTTCCGGAAACTGCAGGTGCTCGGAGAAGACGACCCCGCCGCGGCCAAAAAGAAATTGGACGCCCTGCTAGCGAATGCTCCCTCCGATGCTCCGTGGCGCCAAACCGTCGCTGACCGCCTCGCCGAGCTTTCGCAGAACGTCGGCGCTGCGCCGTCCGCGCGCGCTTCGGGCCCGACCTTGCGAGACATCGCCCCCGCGCAATCGATGAACCTCAAGTAGCGCAGAGCAGGATTTGTGGTAGGGTTGAAGGCCTCGAGCAGCTCCTCGTGTTGCAGCGCTGCCTCGGCGGCATGATATCGCGAGCGCAGGTCATCGGGTGTTTTGGCGAATTCATCCTCGGTCGCCGGCGTCACTGTGCCCTGGGCTTCCAAGACCAAGGCCTCACCTAACTCGGCGTGCAAGGCGATGTTGGCGGGGGCCAAGGCCATAGTGTGGTTAAAGGCGTCGTGCGCTTCGGGAAAGCGTCCAAGCGACGCCAAGGCGCGGCTCATCTGGTCCAGCCTCTGGGGTCATCCGGCGCCGTCTGCAGATGCGCCTTGATCTCGTCGACAGCTGCGCTGAGTTCGGCCGCGCTATGTGGGCTGGCGGCCTCTGGGCCCGTATTCCGGTTGATCGCGGCAGGCGTGCCGACGGTATAATAGAGGGCGATCGTGGCCGCCGGCAGCAGCCCGGCGATCGCGATTGCGATGCCGAACCGCCACCAGATTTCTGCTGTGCGGCGCGTCGGTGCATTCGAGGTGGCCGGTTCCCGATTAGCCGCGGCCAGCAGGCCCCGCGTGATTTCGATTCGGAAAGCTCCGGCCTGATCCGGAGTCACCCGGCCTTCAGTGAGCTCCTCATCAATCGCGGCAAGCTGGCGGCGAAACAGTGTGGCGACAGGCTCCTCCTCTTCGGTGCCGGATCGCGGCTGGCGGATTATCGGTTCCAGAATGGTCGCCAACGTCGTGGCGACCAGCAGCCCCGCGACAATTACGAACCAGATCATCCGGGATCGCCGAGCAGAGCGGCAGCGCGGGCGCGCTCGGTGGGGGTCAAGTCGGCAAGCCGTGGATCAAGACGTCGCCGCCGTCGCAGCAAGATCGCGCCCGCCCCCAGCACCAGAGCCGGCGGCCCCAGCCACAAAAGCCAAGTCACCGGCTCGAAGGGCGGATCGAGCAGGACAAAGATGCCGTAGCGGGCGACGATGTAATTCCTCACCTGCTGATCGGTGTCGCCGGAAACCAGCCGTCTGCGTACCAAAAGGCGCAGATCATGAGCGAGCGAGGCGCTCGACTCGTCAATCGAACTCATTCTGGCAGACGAGACAACGAAGTTCTCGGCTGATCGCCCGGGCCCGCGCCTCGAGTGCAGGATCGGCCAATCGCTCGGACGGCTCGACCGCCCAGGCGGGCGCACCGATCGCGATCAGCAACGCCGCCGCAAGGAGGGTTCGGCGGATCATCCAGGGCCAGCCCGACGCCGGGCGATCCCCGGCATGGCGTTGGCCGGCAGGGCGCGTACGCGTGGGCGCCGGTCGCTCAGCGAGACCATCCCGCCCAGCGCCGCCAGAACCGCGCCAAACCAGACCCAAGGGACAAGAGGATTGTAATAGGCGCGCAACACCCAACCGCCTTTGCCGTCGCCCTCCCCGAGTGCCAGATAAAGGTCGCCAAAGCCGTTGGTAGTGATCGAGGTGTTGCTCGTCCAGCTGCCGGCGATCGGATACCATCGACGCTCGGGATAGACGGTGAACGGCGCGTTACCGGGGCGATCGACGGTGATTTCGGCGCGCCGGACCTGATAATTCTCGACGTCGCGCTCGGTGACCCCGACAAAATGGAGGATGCGGCCGGCGATTTGCAGGCTGTCACCTGCATGCACCGTCTCGATCCGCTCACTGCGCCAGGCGGTCGAGACAGTAATGCCGGCGATCAACACCCCGACCCCGAAATGGGCAATCGCATAGCCACAGGTGCCGCGCGGCAGATGGCGCAGCCGCCGTAGCACTGTCGCCGGCGGCAATTTCGCGGCGCCCGCACGGTCGGCGAGATCGGCCAGTACGCCGAGCGTCGCCCAGACGGCAAGCCCCACCCCGCAGAGCGCGGCGAGAGAGACACCGCGGTTGAAATAAGACACGATCAGCGGCGCCAGGATCGCGCCGATCAGCGCCGGCATCAGGCGCAGCAGTGCTGCCCGGATATTGCCGCGCCGCCAGGCAAGCACCGGTCCGATCGTCATCGCGATCAAGCCGGGGACGACGATCGGAACAAAGGTCGCATCAAAATATTGTGGTCCGACCGACAGTTTGACGCCGCTCCATACCTCGGCAAAGAGCGGATAGAAGGTGCCGAGAAAGACCGTCGCCATGCCTGCGGCGAGCAGCAGATTGTTGATCACGAGCGCACCCTCGCGACTTACCGGTGCGAACGGGTTGCCGGAGGAGAGGTCGGGTACGCGCCGAGCATAGAGGATCAGGCCGCCGCCGATCACGATCCCGATGAGCAGGAGAATGAAGACACCACGCGTCGGGTCGACTGCGAAGGAGTGGACCGAAGTCAGCACCCCCGAGCGCACAAGGAACGTGCCGATCAGGCTCATGCCAAAGGTCATGATCGCGAGCAGCAAGGTCCAACGCTGCATGGTCCCGCGCTTCTCGACGACTGCGGCCGAGTGCAATAGCGCGGTGCCCAGCAGCCACGGCATGAAGGAAGCGTTTTCGACCGGATCCCAGGCCCACCAGCCGCCCCAGCCGAGCACGTAATACGCCCACCAGCTGCCCATCGCGACGCCGATCGTCAGTCCGCACCAGGCGGTCAGAGCCCAGGGGCGCACCCAGCGCGCCCAAACCGCGTCCACCCGCCCCTCGATTAACGCCGCGATCGCAAAGGAGTAAGTGATCGAAAATCCGACATAGCCGAAATAGAGAAATGGCGGATGGAAAGCGAGGCCGGGATCCTGAAGCAGCGGGTTCAAATCGCGGCCGTCGGCCGGCACCGGGAACAGGCGCGCAAACGGGTTCGACGTGACGATGATGAACAACAAAGTGCCGAAGCCGAGCAGCCCCTAAATCGCCAAGGTGCGGGCCCGCAGGCTGGCTGGCAGGCTTCGGCCGAAGAATGCGACGAGCCCGCCGAACAACGCCAGCATGAAGACCCACAGCAACATCGAGCCTTCGTGGCTGCCCCAAGCGCCGGTGACCTTGTACAGAATCGGCTTTGACAGGCTCGAATTCTCGAAGACGTTGAGCAGCGAGAAATCGGAAACGATATGGGCGTGGATGAAGATCGCGTAGGCGAATGCAACAAGGCCGAGCTGCAACCGTGCAGCTGACCGTGCCACGTCCATCAGTGCCCGGTTGGACGCGGCCGCGCCAATCAGCGGCACTGTCCCCTGCACGGCGGCCACCAAGAGCGCCAATACGAGCGCGAAATGGCCTATTTCTACGAGCAACTCAGCACACTCCGAACCGCTGTGGTGGGACGAAGATGGTCATCACTCGTCGGCCGCACGCTGCTTGCCGGCGTCGGCGATCTTCGTGATCAGCGGCAATATCTTTCGATTGACATCCCGCTCGCCAAGTGGGCCGACATGGCGGTAGCGGATATGTCCGCTGCCGTCGACGATATAGGTCTCGGGCACGCCGTAGACCCCGAAATCGATCGCAGCAGTTCCAAGCTGATCGATGCCAATGCGACGATAGGGGTTGCCGAAATTATCGAGAAAATGCCTGGAATCGGCGGGCTTGTCTTTGTAGGCAATGCCGTCGAGGGTAATCCCGGGCTGACGGGCAAGCACCATCAACCCAGGCTGTTCTTCGCGGCACGGCGCGCACCATGACGCAAAGAAGTTGACCAGAGTTACCCTGCCGCCGAGGTCCTTACGCGCCAATCCTCGTGCTGGATCGATCAGCCCCGGCAGATTGAAATCAGGGGCCGGGCGGTCAATCAGCGCCGACGGCAGCAGGCTCGGGTCGTGGTTGAGCCCCATTGCAAAGGCGACGAGCAGCACTGCAAACAGTGCCGCTGGCAGCAGAAAAATGAACCGGCGCACCGCGGTTCCGACCGTTTACTGGCCGCCGTCGGGAGCGGCGGCTTGCAAAGGAGCGGTGCCTTTCAAAGGACCGGCGGCTTCGGTCGCGGCTCCCTCCTGCCAATGTCGGCTCTTCTTCAGCGCCTCGACCACTTCGCGCGGCATGTATCGCTCGTCATGCTTGGCAAGGATGGTCGAGGCATCAAAGACGCCGTCCAATTCCAGCTTTCCTTCGGCGACGACACCCTGTCCTTCGCGGAACAGATCGGGGAGGATCCCGTGATAGAGGACGGCGATGTCGGTCTTGCCGTCCGTGATGCGGAAAGCGATGCGGCTGTCGGCGCCGCGTTGGACGCTGCGATCCTCCACCAGGCCCCCGATCCGCACCCGCCGGTCCGGCGAAATTGCCTGAGTCTTCAGATCGCTCGGGCTGAAAAAAAAGACGATGTTAGCGCTGAACGCTGTCAGCACCAGCGCTGTGGCTCCAGCCAGCGCAGCCATGCCGAGGGCCACCAGGCCGAGCCGCTGCTGCTTGCGGGTCATCGCCGTGACCCGAGCCGCCGCTGCAGCTTGTCGAGGCTGCGTGCACTGGCGCGATAACGCCACCAGGAAAAGAGCGCGAACCCGCCGAGCACCGCTGTGGTCAATGCGTAAGCTGGCCACACATAAACGGCATAGCCGCCCATCGCGAAATAAGTGCCGATCGCGCTCATCATCGTTCGGTCACCGCAGCGCCGCTGGGCTCGCCGGGAAAGGACCTCCGGCCGCGGACGCGCTGGGACACGCGCGCATGCTGTTGAGGCGCAGTGCCCGCGACTTGCGTTCATTGAGTTCGGTGCCCATGCGCACGATAAGCAAGGTCACAAACAGCAGCATGAACCCCAGAGCCATGACCAACAGTGGCACCAGCATCGAGGCCACGATCGTCGGCTTACCTAGCCGCAGCACGCTCGCCGGCTGGTGCAACGTATTCCACCAGTCAACCGAAAATTTGATGATCGGCAAATTGACGACGCCGACCAAGGCCAAGACCGACCCCGCCCGCCCGCCACGCGCCGGATCGTCGAATCCGGTCACCAGCGCTATGTAGCCGAGATAGAGGAAGAACAGCACCAGCACCGAAGTCAGGCGCGCGTCCCACACCCACCAGGTGCCCCACATCGGCCGCCCCCACAATGAGCCGGTGGTCAGACAGAGAAAGGTGAACACGGCGCCGATCGGAGCCGCCGATCGAGCCGCGATTTCAGCCAGAGGATGGCGCCATACCGCCGCGACGCCGCTTGCCGCTGCGACAAATAAATAAATATTGAGCGCCAACCACGCAGCTGGGACATGGACATACATGATGCGGACGGATTCACCCTGCTGATAATCGGGCGGCGCCGTGATCAAGGCCAGATACAGCCCGATTGCGATAACTGCGACGCTTCCCGAGGAGCACCAAGGCAGAATTGCGGCGCTGATCCGCATGAAGCGTGCGGGATTGGCGAACCGGGTGATCATTGACCTTGTTTCCCATCGGCGTAAATAGGACTGTCTATAGGCGGCACCACAGCCGCAGTCTTGCTCAATCGAGAGCCGGATACGCTGCGGCGCTTGTCATCGACACGAGGACGCAGTGGCCAAGGTTAGGGAGTCGACCGCGCAAATCTACGTGCAGCTCGGTTTGGAAGACACTGGCTTGGACTGCGCCTCGATAGCCTCGCTACCAGAACAAATTTATGGAGGGCGCCACCACGAGTGAAATACCGCTAGGTTATTGACCCGATAACCTTCCGACATTGCCTGTTATGCGAGCGGTTGCGGAACCTCTGCAAAGGCCAGTGTCCGGTAATCGTATTATGATGCACTGAAGAACGACAGAGCGTGGACGCGTTGAATTGATGAAGCAGCTGACGTTGGCGACGGTGAGTTTGAGCGCCCGACAACAGGCGGAGATGGAGCGGATTGTGCCGCGGCCGGCATTGTGCGCCTTGATCCATCCCTCGATCCCAAACGCAATGGCCGCTAGTGGACTGTAACGGCTCAATCGAGAGTGATGCGCCGCGTCGGATCGCGGTAACGCCACATTATTGCTAAGTCCGCGTTCTTCCCGCCTGGGACCTGGGAACCGTCGAGGCGTACGCTGTCCATGCCAACGGCAATGCCATAAAACCGGCCGCCCGCGCGTTCATCGATTTCCTCGCCCACGACTTTCGCGGCACTCCCCCTTGATTTGCTGTTCAGCAAGGGTCCGGCTCATCTCACGCAAAAGCGGCACGATCTCACAGGGATCAGGATGCTGCCGATAGTCGGCATTGATATCGGCATAGACGATGATGCCATCGCGCCCGATGACGTAGCGCGCCTGCATCGGCAAAATCCAGGTGGTTTCGGTGGCCAAGCCCGGGGGCTTCCCGAGCCGCTCTTCGGCGGCCGCCAGCTCCTGCGGCGACCAGCGGATCCGGTACGCCACCGCGACATCGCCTTGACGGTCGTCGAGGATCGGAAATTCCAGCCCATGTTCTCGCTGAAACTTGCCGTTGCTGTCGGGAACGGTCTGATGCGCGATGGCAACGAGCGATGCACCGCACGAACGGATGTCCGGCGCCGCATTGCCAAGGTCCTTTAGATCCTGGCGGCAGTAGGGGCACCAGATGCCGCGGTAGAAGGTGGCAACCAGCGGCCCGTTCTCGAGCAGCTCGGCCGAGGAAATCATCACATCGTCGGGATCGGGCAGCATGAACGTCGGAGCTGGATCGCCGGACCCTAGCGGGCGCATTATCGGGGCTTCACCGGGTGCTGGCGTCTCAGTCTGATCCATTGGTATCGGAACTCCCGTTTCCGTGCGCTCTTGCGTCTAAAGGCGACGTAGCGCTGCCATTGCCGCAGCCAGTTCGGGTGCCACCCGATATATGGTGTTGATGTCGACATAGCCGATCGTGCCGTCCCGCGCGACGACGTAACGTGCCTGCATCGGCTCGATCCAACTTGGCTCCGGCAAATCCCCGGTGCGGTCCGCGACGAACTGATCGTAGAGGGACTGCAGGTAAGCCTCAGTCCAGCCGATGCCGAAGGAGCGAGCGACGGCGGCGGTGGCATCGTTCAGGATCGGGAAATCGACCCCGTGTTGCTGCTGAAATCTGCGATTGCTGTTCGGCGCCGTTTCCCGCGCGATGACCGCCAGCGATCCGCCGCGCAACTGCACCTCGAACGTGGCATTCATAAGCCCCATCAGATCGCTGCGGCAGTAAGGGCACCAGATCCCCCGGTAGAACGTGATGATCAAAGGACCCGCTTCGAGCAGCACCGTCGACGAGACGGACACTCCGCTCGTGTTGGGTAAAGAAAAGACAGGAATTCCGTCACCCACTCTTAGGCGGGGCGCCAACGGCCTCGGCGGATTGCCGGTGTCACTCGCGGTCGCCATCGAAGTCTCCTTCAGTTTACTGTACCATCCGCCGCCGCGGCACGCGCCGGTACCCGTCAATTCGACTTTGTAATATTCACGGCAAGCATAGGCGGCAGTATCAGCACGCGCCGAGTAACAGACCAGCCTCAGAACCGGCAGTGGGATGTCGATCGAATAGCAGCTTCGGAATGAGTTATCACCGGGTCCCGAGACAGCTAATGCTGCTCGGCCATCGTCAACACCATTCGGAAGCGCGCCTCGGCGCGCATCATCCGTGCGTAAGCCTCTGGGGCGCGCGAAAGCGGCATTGTCTCGATCATCGGACGCACGCCGGACAGCGCGCTGAAGGCGAGGGCGTCTTGCAAATCGATCGAAGCACCGGAGGAGTGACCGACAACGCTGCGGCTGGCACCAATCATTTGCAGCGGCGAAACCTCGATCGGCTCGGCATCGACGCCCACGACGATCAGTCGGCCTCTCACTGCCAGCCCCTCGATCACCGGCGTCATCGCCTTGGCGCTCGTCACCGTCGCCAACACGGCCCGCGCACCGCCAAGGCGGTTGAGTCCCGTCGCCACGTCTTCGGTGGCGTTGTCGATGAAGTGGTGCGCACCCAGTTTGCGCGACAGCGCCTCCTTATCGGAGCCGCGGGCGATCGCCACGGTACGGAAGCCGAGTTTGTTTGCGAACTGCACCCCGAGATGACCGAGACCGCCGATACCCAGCACCGCGACGACGTCACCCGGCATTGCTCCGCTGTGGCGGAGCGCATTGAAGGTCGTGACGCCGGCGCAGAGCAGTGGCGCGGCATCGAGGGCGCTAAGCTCGTCGGGGATTGCAGCGAGTGCGTGTGCCGGGGCCACCATAGCGTCGGCATAACCCCCGTCATAGGAGATGCCGGGAATGCGCAGGTTACGGCAGTCGATCAACCAGCCGCGCCGGCACGGCTCGCAACGTCCGCAATGCCCTCCAAACCAGCCTACCCCGACCCGCTGCCCGACGGACCAGCCGACCACACCGGCACCGACTGCGTCGATAACACCGGCAATCTCGTGACCCGGAATCCGGGGGAAGGAAAGGCCTGGCCACTGACCTTCCACGGTAAGACTGTCACTGTGACACACCCCGCAGGCCTCGACACGGACCCGCACCTCGCCCTGCGCCGGCTCAGGCATCTCGCGCTCAACCAGTTCAAGCGCACCGCCACCCTGCGCCACTTGTACCGCCCGCATCTTTCCCATCGCCCGCCTCTTTATCGTGTCCGACTGCACTTCACGCCGACTTACTCGTCCTGGCTCAACCAGGTCGAACTGTAGTTCGCCCGGATCGAGCGCGACGTCATCGCCCGTGGACACTGATGACTGGCAACGGCGGGATGGCGATTGCGTATTTTCCGGCGCCCGTGACGTACAACAGGAAGAAACCGCCCATGAGGCTGACGTTCTTGTAGAAGTGCATCATGTTCATGAGGCGGTCGGCGCCCGTCATCGTCCAATAAGGATGACCAATTAACCCGGCTGCAAGGGTGAAGAACGCGAACAACACCGCCAGCGGCCGTGTCCAGACGCCAAGTATCAGCGCGATGCCGCCGAAAAACTCGATCACGATTGCCACAAGAGCGGCGATGGATGGCAGAGGAGCGCCGCTCTGCGTCATGTAGGCGACGGTCCAGGAATAGTCAGTAAGCTTGACCCAGCCGAATACGAGGAACAGCACGGCGAGCAAAATGCGAGCGATAAGAAGGACCTCGTCTCTGATCTTCTCGGAGCCTAAGTTGCTCATAATCGGCCTCCGCATTTGTCAATGAGGTGCGATCTTTCCCAAGCGGCCCGCATGCCCAGGAACACCCCGGTCATACATCCGCCAATACATCAAGGTTCCCAAAACGCGTTCGCGGCCACGCAGAGCCATTTTCCATCCCGCCGTTGCCAGTCATCAGTGTATCGCCCCTGACGTTGTACACCGTCGGCCATTCGCAAGGTCATGTGTGCATGGATAATCGCGAAATCACCCAGTAACCGAATTCTCACCTCGTCCGCTTTTAGCTCGGTAAATGGTCTGGGCGCAGCCACCATATCCAGAAATTGCGTTTTGTCGCGCAGCAAGAAGTCGGGCAGCGAGGCCATGAAATCCTCAGCTAGTATTTGTTCGAAGCGTCGCACATCGCCATTCTGAGCCGACGCCACGAAGTCAGCGTTCAATTGCGTTAGAATCTCGAGATCGCTTTTGGTGTTTGTGGTATCCGGCATATAGAGTCTCCTTGAGAAGCAGCGCGACAACGCTCCAGGTCTTACCAATGGGGCAAATCTATGGAGCTGGCAGCCGCTAGTGAAATGTCGCTAGGGTATCGGGTCGATAAGCAACCGACATGGCACCTGATCTGGCGCGCACGTTAGCGGGTGGCAGTGGATTGCCGTCCGGAGGTTCCGGTCCCGCGGTCTACGACGCGAAGCTGTAGGGGCCGCCTCGCGCGCTGGCGGCCTTGTAGCAGGGCGTGCCTGGAAACGCCGGACCCGCGCGTCGAAATTTGGGATAGATGGCGCGATCAGTCCGGAGTCCCGCCAGTTCTCCCACGAAGCTGAGTTGAATGTCAGCGCCGGTTAGCGCTTCGCTAAGCAGGTAATCTCGACCCCCCAAGCTGGCATTGATGTATCCCAGGTGGTTGTCGATTTCGCTCTCTATCCGCGGGCTCAGCGGGGCCCCGGTCGCTCCTAGCCTCGAGACGTTGCTCTTGAGCAGCAGCGGCAGCATGGCGGACCCTTCGGCGCAGCGCATCCATTGCATGTAGTCGTCAAACGCTGCGCTGGACGGTCCGGCTGAAGGCGCCTGCACCGTGGCGGCGAATGACATAATCGATGATCGCGCCTGCCTCGCGTTCGCGCCACCTTATCACGAGCGCCAGAAGCGGGCCCCACTGCTTCGGCGCTGGCACTGCTCGCGCATGAGCCTGGGCTTTCAATCCGAACCAGCCATCGTTCACGATGCTGACCACTGAGCCGGGCGACGACGTGAAACCCTTTTACAACCGGCAAGTGGTGGTGGTGCGGCGAGAAAATTGGTCGGCCTGGCTCCACCTGACGAAGCCTGGCGGCGCTGCTCCGCCCGCTCCCGGCAGGCTCCCTCGCCCAGGAAACGGTACGACCGGCGTCGGACTGATCTCGCCCACGACGACCGAGGCGACACGTGCGTTGTCTGATGTGCACCACGGTTATCGGAAATCGCGGGTCTTCACCTTGATCGTGTCGCTATGCGGCTGCACGTCACGAAGCCGACGCTCCGATCCTGACACCGCACATCCCAGTGATAATCGCGGCCGCGACGACGATGCTGATCGCGACGCAGATCATCCAAAGGGGATCGGCGTTGCGTCGATCGACGCCGTGCGCGATCAGCACCACTCTCAGGCCCGACGCGACGTGGCTCAGGACGAAGAAGACGCCGAGCGCGTAATGCGGCAGGAGACGGATGTTCCAGGCGTCATGGATGAGCCCGGTTGGGGCGCCGATCGCGAAATTCCAATCGGTCGGTATGCCGAGAAAGGAGCGGGCGTAGATGAAGACCGAGTTCATGTGCCCGAGGATGAACGCCGAGAGATAGGCGCCCGAGGCGACCTGATATGTCCGGTGGAAGCCCTGTGCGGCGGCGCTCCAGCGCCATGCGAGATAGAGGCCGGTGCCGATCTGGAAGAGCATGGCCGCCACCAACAGCGGTTCGCCGATCCCAGAGCGATAAACCACGCGTCCGATCTTCATGACGGTTGCATGGGCATCGGGGCCGACCAGGCCGAACAGATGATTGGTGAGATGGAACAACACGTAGAGGCAGAGGATCGCTGCCGTCAGCCCATGGGCAACCCGCCAGCGCCCGACCGCGGGCACGGGGGCAGCGACGAGATTTCGGGCGGACTGCGACCAGATCGCGATCGCGAGCCAGATCACGCACCAGATGATTTCGTCGGAGATGGGACCGTGAACCAGGGCCTAGACGACGCCGAGGAAGACATAGAGCGTCGGCGCGGCCACGCTGGCATAGGCCAAGCGCCTCGCCCCTACAGTGGCGGTGGGACAACAAGCGAGCGCGAGCCCGAGAAAGGGCACGACGAACGCGACGGCCAGGACGAGGATCGCGCCGACGATCGCAAAGGGGGCGAAGGTGTTGCGGCCTGTGAGCCGACGATGGCATGGAACGCCCTGAGAAGGAACGGATAGCAAAGAGCTGCCGCCGCGGGCGCCAGTGCCACATAGTCGAAGCGCTTCCCGAGGCTGCTGCTCCGATTTTGCTGCTGAACGAATGCTTCCATCATCCAGCTAAAAATGAGAGTTAGGGAACCTCGGCAACGCAATCTACAGGCATGACCTCGATCGGCGTACCAGCAGCTTGATGTCTATGCTCCACGCACACATAAAAGCGCCCATGGATGGACCTCGAAACCGCAACATTTTCGGCGCGTTCGCGCTCATGATCAGCGACGATATCGTTCGCGCCACCTCATCACGAGTGCCAGAAGCGGGGCCCACTGCTCCGGTGCTGGCACTGCTCGCGCATGAGCCTGGCCTTTTAATCCGAACGCGCGCAATCGGTGTCGGCCTCTCCCAGGCTGGCACTGTTCGTCTGGTCGACCGGCTTGCCACCGAAGGGTCTGATTGAGCGTCGGGACCATTCCACTGACGGACGCGCCCGATAACTTTACCTTACGGCAGCGAACCGGAGAGCAAGTACGAACGTCTTGAACGCAAGGGACCAAATCATCGCAGAGGGGCTGTCTGTTCTCAGCAATGAGGAGCTGGTGATATTAGGCGCGCTCTCTGAACGCGTACTGCGCGCGTGTCTGCAAGGTCTTGAGCACGCTTATCGGGTTTGCCGCCTCTGCTGCCACGATGCTTGCGACGATTGTCCCATCGATGCTGAGCTACGCCAGCCAGCACTCGACGACGCGTAGGGCTTTCATCAGCAAGCCAGCATCTGACGCTCCCTTGCGGAGATCAACCCGCGTCCATCTATGCTGGAGGCAGCACTGCCTTGAAGACGATTTCGATGAGCTGCGCAGGAAAGGCCAGCCTAGATACGCCGATCAGATTGCTGGCGCACCGAGGCCGCGCCACGGCGTAGGCTGCTTTGCGCACCTTGCCCGCGACCGCAAACGCCGCATCGACATCGAGGACATAGAGCGTCTCTTCCACCACGTGGTCGAGGGTCGCCCCGAAACGCGCCAGGAGCTTTGCAGCGTTGGCATAGGTTACTCGCATCTGCTCTTCCATCGCCGAGAAGTCGGCCGGCTTGCCGGATTCATCGAGCGCCGCGGGCGCGATCATGGTCCCCTTGTCGTCGTGGCTGAGCTGGCCGGAGACATAGATAGTGTCACCGAGCTTGATCGCCTGTGCGTATCCGTAAGCATCTTCCCACGGCACGCCGAAATAGGCGGCCTCTTTGCCATTCGCTGCGGTCGTGTTCGTCATATTCTTATCTCCTGTTGTATAGGCCGACCCGGATATCCGAGCCATTTGTCCATCACGGGGTTCAGCGGAGCCGATGAGGTCGGGGGCGGCGTGTTTTCGTGCTGTTCTCGGACGGCAGCCGATGCTCGCTTCGCGGCGACATGCTCGCCGTCGCAGATGCGATCGGTAAACCAAGGATTCCCATCTCATGACTTCTGAACGTTGAGCCACGGGCCCTGTACAGATGCAAAGAGGAGAGAAAGCGATGCAGCCAGCAGAACAAGGTCCTTAAGAAAGAACTGCCCCGGTGCTGCCGAGATCGCCGGAAATCCGCCCGCCGTCGCTTCTGCTACACCAGGCGTGCTCAGGAAGAACGTCAGCGTGATAAGATAGGTCGCGGCGGCCATTGCCGCTCCCAATGCGGAAAAAATGGGCTGAAAGGCCCCGAGAATGAGAGCCGCTGCGGTCGACAGCTCAATTACACCTATAACGTAACTTGCCCCTTGAACTCCGAGTAGGGCGTTCAACCAGCTGATGATCGGACTGTGTTCGATGAACGGAGAGATGCCGGCTGCTTCGTACGCAGTGAACTTCATTCCGCCGAACCAAAGAAAGATGATAACCAGAGCCCATCTAAGCAGGGCCAGGAAATTGAGGGATCCAGTGCTCTTTTCAGCGACCTGAAGACGAATCTGGTTTGTAAGAGTGGTCATTTGCAGTCTCTTTTTGAGTTGTATGTGTTCTGACCGAAAAGCAGTCTCACGCCGCGGCGGTCGAACTGAGGAAGCCGGGACACTGGCGGCCCTCCTGGGCAAGCTTTATAAGAGCGGACACGATGACGGCTGATCACCGCTTGTCCTCCTGCTACGTATCAAGAATGTGAGACCCGCAACGAACGCACCGAACAGAAAAGCAGCCGCAGCGATGACGGAGGCAAGTTTCCAGTGCAGCCGCGGCGGCAGGACAGCATTGGCGACACGTTTGAACTGGAGATCATTGGCGACTTCCGCGGCGAATTCGTCGCTCGTCAGCTTTGCAAGCAGGGCGATCGCCGCTTCGTAGGAAACGATGCTGCCGTTGGACGTCAGGACGCCGTCATCAATGACGACGTTGATGTCGTGTTGCACAAGCACGTCCGGGTACTTCTTTTGAAACGACGCTTCGCCGCCTGCCCAGGTCGTTGCCCGTTTTCCGTCGAGAACGCCCGCTTCGGCCAACACCAAAGCGCCCGAACAATTGCTCGCCATCCAGTCAGCCGTTTTTGACTGATCCCGTATAAAGTCGATGAGCGCCCGGTTGCCGAGCACAGCGTTCATGCCGTAGCGGCTGGGCACGATGACCGCGTCATAGCGGGGCGCTTCAGCGAGAAGCCTGTCGGCCTTCAGCTTGATGCCTTCCTCGGTAAGGATATCGAGATCGCCGTCCGCGGCAACGGCCTCGACATTGATTTTTTGCAGCCAGGGTTTCCTGGCGGCGTTCCCGAAGACTTCAAGCGGAGCGGTGATATCGCTAGTCAGCACGCCGTCATAGACGATCACGGCGACATCAATGGAGTGGTCGCCGGCCTTCGCGGGCGCGGCGGCGAAGATCAGTACCACCATCGCCAGACAACAAAAGCAAGCGCCAGTCCGTCTCATGCCGCCGCTCCGATGGCGACGGGTTCAAATCCGTTTTCGCCGCACCAGGCGAGATAGAGTTCTCGCAGTTTTGGCATATCGATATAGTCAAGGAGTTCGTCGTTTGCGCCGAGACTAGGTGAGACGTCCCGACATGGTGATTTGTACGATGCAGGGCTCTCGCCGATATAGCCGATGCGAGTCGAGACAACGCCGGGAGGCTTGCGGATCAAGTCCTGCATCCCCAGAGGCATCCCCCAGCGAGTACAGCGCGCTGATGCATATTAAACCTCCTCAACCTGATCGAGATATTCGCCGTAGCCTTCGCTCTCCATGTCGTCGCGATGGATGAACCGGAGCGACGCGGAATTGATGCAGTAGCGCAGGCCACCGCGATCAGCCGGGCCATCCGGGAAGACGTGGCCGAGGTGGCTGTCACCGTGGGTTGATCTAACCTCGGTCCTGATCATCTGATGGGAGGTGTCTCGCAACTGATTGATGTTTGTGGAAACGATAGGCTTAGTGAAACTTGGCCACCCGCAGCCCGACTTAAACTTGTCGGACGACGCAAAGAGAGGCTCGCCAGAGACGATGTCCACGTAAATGCCAGGCTCCGTGTGATCGTTGTATTCCCCGGTGAACGGGCGTTCTGTGCCCGCCTCCTGAGTGACACGGCGCTGCTCCGCCGTCAGTCGATCGATCGCCTCCTGCGACTTTCCATACTGCATAATGAGCCTCCAATACTTTGTTTGAGAGCCGATCGCGTTGCTGTTAGCCCTCAAGGTACACGCATCGTCTTCAGTTATCGCAGCGCGGGGCGAAGTTTTCCAATGCGCTGCGAGTATAGTTTCTATAGCGGCGGGGGTACTGCTGCGACGGTCCTCACTGCCATTCGTACCTCGAGGCGAGTTGCGCGATCTTCGCATCTCGACCGGAGTGGTCGATCCCGAGACCGTCGCGATCATCAATTCCCGCTCCAAAGAGGCCTTCGATAGGCCGTGTGACGAGACCGGCAGCCGCAGCCGAGCGCTCTGGCAGGATGCAAATCGCACGGCCATCGGCAACCACGCGCTGCACCCAGTTCTTTCCGTGCGGAAGCGAGGCGACCGCGCCGACTTTGACAAGATGTATGCGCGGTTACACCCCGAATCCTCAGGGACGAACGCGGATGATTGTCTTCCCCCTGCGTCGCTCGGTCGGGTTTAAGGCGGCGACGGCATCGTCGAGGGTCGAGACGTTGCCGATGTTCGTCCGCAGTCGTCCGTCCCGCACCCGTTGGACGATCTCACCCAGTTGGGCACGATCGGCCTCGACAACGAAGTCGACCGCCAAGCCGTCGGCGGGCCACGCCTCGGCCGGCCCGACGATGGACACCAGTGTCCCTCCAGCTCGAATCAGGCCTGCGGACCGCTTCTGGATGTCGCCGCCGATGACATCGAACACCAGATCGATGCCGCCGACGTCTTCCAGCGCGTCGTTGTCGAGGTCAACGAACTCCTGCGCGCCGAAGTCGAGCACCGTCTGACGGTCGCCCGCGCGTCCGGTGCCGATGACGTAGGCGCCGGCCTCGCGCGCGAGTTGCGTCACCATCGAACCGACTGCGCCGGCCGCGCCGTGCGCGAGGACGCTCTGCCCCGCCTGAAGGCGGCCGAGCTGGAACAGTCCCTGCCACGCGGTGAGGCCGGAGATTGGCAGGCTCGCGCCCACCTCGAAGTCGACGTCGCCCGGCAGCGGCGCGAGGTTGCGTGCCTCGATGGCTACATACTCCGCCAGGGTGCCGTCGCGATGCCAGTCGGCGAGGCCGAACACCCGCTGTCCTACAGACAGTCCTGTCGTGCCGTAGCCGAGAGCGGTGACCACTCCGGCCAGCTCGTGGCCAGGGATCGACGGTGTTCGGTTACGGTCGCGGCGATCGGTCCAGGTCGAGGGCCACGCCATCTCAGTCGGGACGAATCCCGACGCATGAATCTGAACGATGACGTCGTTTATCGCTGCCTGCGGCTCGGGCCGCTCCACCAGCGTCATCCCGGCCGTTCCCGCAGCTTGGTCCGTCACAACGATCGCCTTCATCGTCCACCTGCCTGTGTGTGGTAGGTCGTCATCTTCCGAATTCCTTCGCAGACGAGACGAAAATAGGAAGGCGAAGCTCGAGGGTCTAATGACCGTTGGTTATTGAGTCGATGCCATCGACGCGGCGCGCAAAAATCGACGGTGCGGTACAAGCATCTGCTTCTCACGTCGAAAGGGAGCGTTAGTGGATGGAGAGTGATGATTTCGAGGCGGCGCTAGCAGCACTCCCTGAGGGCTACAGCGAAGGAATATACGAGGGACGGCGATACGGCTTACGAAGGAGCACAATATCGGTGCCATGGCCGAGAAGTTCCAAGAGGGCGGCATTTCCGCATTAGCGTCTGACCCGAAATGGCGCGCGTCATATCACTGCGTTACCCGTCACCCCCGCGAAGGCGGGGGTCCAGGGCAACCGCCGAGGTCTTGGGGCCTGGATTCCCGCTTTCGCGGGAATGACGAATAACGTAAGATATTGCTAAATTCATTTCTGGTCAGCCTCTTAACGTTCGACTATCGGTGCTGGGAATCCAGCGGTGATACTAGTCTGTTAATAAGCAATATCTTAGGAAGAGCGCGATGACCAGCCGATGTTCATTGAAGGACCTTGCGAAATACTATTCTCTTGTTGTCGTTCGGCAGCGATACGATCAGCCTCGCTATGCGACATCTTCAATCACAAGCTTCCTCCCGTTGAACTCCACGGTCTCGCCGGCCCGTGCTACAGCAACGTAGTCGAAGTAACTTTTTCGCGGGCGCTTTGGAGGGCTGCACCCTCAAGCGAAAGCATTGTCTCTTTGATGATGTTCCTCGAGGACCCTCGTTCCACTCAATGCGTCTGAAGGTCTATTTGATGGGCGTGGTCAGAGGGTTGTCATTGGTGTCGAGGACGAAGACAGCGAGCAGTTTTGCCGGCTCGGTCCTGCTGGCATTGCGGCTGATCGAATGGGTCGCACCCGGCGGTTCGGACCAGCTCTCACCCGCCCGATAGATGCGGGTCTCGCCGTCATTCACCTTCAACTCGATCGCGCCCGAGATCACGTAGGCGTAGATGAAGGACGATTTCGCGTGGGTGTGGGGCGGGGAAGCTGCGCCCGGCGCGTAATTGACTTCCAGGGCGATCAGCGACTTGCCGGGGATATTGGGAATCGCCGCCTCGAAGTTCTTGGTGACGGTTTCCGCTTGGCCGTCATGGGCTGCGACGGGGCCGGCCATCGAGATGGCAAGGGCCAAGCAGGTGGCGGCAATGATGGTCCGGATCTTCATGGGCTTCCTTCTTCTGCCTATAGGTTGGTCTTCGCTCTAGGCCGCAGTCACTTCCTGCCCGCGCTGCACCGCCGGACGCGCGAGGCCGCGGTCGAGCCACGCCTGCACACGAAGAACGCGGTCGAAGCCGACGAGCTCGCGCGCTTCGTAAAAGCCGATCAGGTTGCGCACGCAGCCGCGCAGCGAAATATCGGCGATGCTGTAGTCAGCGCCCATCACCCAGTCGCGGCCCGCAAGCCGTTTGTTGAGGACACCGAGCTGGCCCGCAGGCGGAGCCACAACCAAGAACCGAAACGGCCGCGGTACACGCTTGTTCGCGATTTCGACGACCTTTGCCCCCAGTTCCTCAGTGATTTTTGCGTCGACGTTAACAACGCGCGAGATCAGCCAGATTGCAAAGGCAACGACGGTCGAGACGATCGCCACGATGCAAAAGGCGACGATGATCCACGAGGAGGGCAGAACCGCTCGCCCTCCCCGGGTCCTCACGGACGAACGCGGATGGTCGTCTTCCCCTCGCGTCGCTCGGTCCGGTTGAAGGCGGCGACGGCGTTGTCGAGGGTCGCGATGTTGCCGATGTTCGTCCGCAGTCGTCCGTCACGCACCCGCTGGATGATCTCACTTAGTTGGGCGCGATCGGACACGAGAACAAAGTCGATCTCCAGGCCGTCGGCGGGCCGCGCCTCGGTCGGCCCGGCGATGGTCACCAGCGTTCCTCCGGCTCGAATCAGGCGTGCGGACCGTTTCCCGATGTCGCCGCCGATGACATCGAAAACCAGATCGAACTCCGCCGAGGTCTTCGAGGACGTCGTTCTCGAGGTCGACGAACTCCTGCGCGCCGAAGTCGAGCGCCTTCTGACGGTCGGCAGCGCGTCCGGTGCCGATGACGTAGGCGCCGAACTCACGTGCGAGCTGCGTGACCATCGACCCGACTGCGCCGGCTGCGCCGTGCACGAGGACGCTCTGCCCCGCCTGAAGACGGCCATGCTCGAACAGTCCCTGCCACGCAGTCAGGCCCGGCATCGCTGCGCTCGCGCCCACCGTGAAGTCGACGTCGCCCGGCAGCGGCGCGAGGTTGCGTGCCTCGACGGCCACATACTCCGCCAGGGTGCCGCCGCGATACGAGTCCGAAAGGCCGAACACCCGCTGTCCCACCGACAGCCCCGTCGTGCCGTAGCCGCGAGCAGTAACCACTCCGGCCAGCTCCTGCCCGGGAATCACCGGCGTCCGGTCACGGCCGAGGCGATCGGTCCAGGTCGAGGGCCACGTCAGCTCATCCCAGGTGAATCCCGACGCATGAACCTGAACAACGACGTCGTTTATCGCTGCCTGCGGCTCGGGCCGCTCCACCAGCGTCATGCCGGCTGTTCCCGCAGCCTGGTCCGTCACCACGATCGCCTTCATCGTCCGCCTCTCCCCAAATAGGAGGCTAAGGGCTCGACACGGATAATTTCCCTTTTCATCGGCGGTTCTCCAGCTGCTCGCTGTTAAAAATGTCATTTGACTGTCCCGCTGGCCGTCAGCCAACCAAGCCGTCGAAGGAACCTGAATTGAGCGCGATGAAGGTCACCACGCGGACATCAGCGCCTTGATTGCCCGCAGGGCAAATCTATGCAGCGCGTAGCTGCTCGTGAAATGTCGCCAGGGTATAGGGTCGATAAGCGCTCGATATGACCTCTGCCATAAAGCGCGTTAAGCGGCGGCAGCCGACCTTCGCCGGGTTTCTCGCCGATTGGGAGCGACTGACGCCGACGGCCAGGGATGACGCCGCACCGCTTTTACGAAGGCTGCGACCGGCGGTGACCAGCGACGGCCGGCGACGCTGACCAGGCAGACGTTGCGCGCGACCGCAGGCGATACGACCGGGCACCCAACGACATCCGGGAAGGTGGCTGTATATTCGGGCAGGAAGCAGAACTCCCATCCCGGCAGCGACCATTGTGAGGATCCAGTCCTCGCGCTCGCTTTGATACGATTTCACGAGGTTCGCGCCATGCTCCCGGCACAAGTCGTCGAGCACATCATAAAACTCGCAGTTGATCCTCGAGAGGTAGAACTCACCGTCGAGGTCGGCCATGCGAATTTCATTCTCCATGGCAAACCGATGACCCGCGGAGCAAGCAAGAACGAACCGCTCCGAATAAAGTTTGGAAGCCTGAAGTGGCGCGGGAGAGCCGTCTGGGCGAGCCATCAACGCCACATCCAGCTCGCCCTTCGCCAGCAGATCGCAGAGCTGGTCTGGCATGCCCTCCAGCAGCGTGATCTCAATTCCCGGGTTGTCCGCCCTGAAGCGGCCCAAAAAGCTGACGAACTGCACCGGGGCGACAGTACACATGACGCCGACTGAGAGGCTCGCGCCCTCCAGCTTGAGGAAGCGGGTCGCCGTTTGCTTTGCCTCGCCCGCTTGCGCCATGATTTCGGTCAGGTGCGGTTCCAAGCTCGGTCATGTGGGTGTTGTTTGGCTCGCGAGAGAACAGCAAGCCGCCGAGCTCATCCTCCATTTTTCGGATAGCGCGCGTCAGGGCCGGCTGACTGACATGGCATTCTTCGGCCGCCTTGGTGAAGTTGAGTGTCCGGCTCATCGCGAGAAAATAGCGGATCTCCTGCATTTCCATACCGGTCGCCCCTTGGCCTGCCCCGACTAACCAAGATTCCTTGAGGGCACTGTTCGCGGGCTCGGCGGTTTTGACATCGAGCCGATATTGCGGGGCCTGGAGCGGGTCGAACGCGCCGTGTTGCGCCCCGCATGGACAGCCGAAGCCTTGCGCGATCCGCAATGAGAACTCTCCCAGGCCTCAGCCAGCGATGGCTTGGTGTCCCGGATCACCTGGCCGCCCCCATTGATGATAATCGAGAAGCACTTCGCGATGCTTCCATTGGATTCGCCCGCGGACCTGTGCTTTTCTCGTCACACCAAATTAATAGTGACAATATCCATTCCTCGCGGGTGAGGCTGCGCGAGCGGATTTTCGACAGAACTTTGCGATCTGTTCCAATTCGAGCTGAGCACTCGTTGTGGTCGGGACCGGCCCTCGCTTCTATTCGGTCAACGCGCGGAGGAGCACGATCTTCGCTCCACCATCCGCGAGCGACGTCACCTGCTCCATCAGCGTCTTGAAGTGCACCGTACGAAAGTGCGCCTCGAGGGCCTCCTGATTCTCAAAGCACTCGTACAAAACGAAGTGCCCCGGCGCCCTGCGATCCTCGTGCAGGCGGAAGACACTGTTGCCCTCTTCCAAGCGCGTCGGCGGAATCGCAGCTTGGATCACTTGCCTTAAAGCTTCGGCCTTTCCGGGCTGCGCGGTCATCTCGGCGACGACTACGATCTCGGTCTCATTCGCCACCATCGTCTCTCCTTCTGCGATGCCGATAAATCGGGGCGGCCATCTCCGTTACAACGGATATGCGCGGGAACGGCGCCAACTGACCCGGCGCGAAGGTCTAAGCGCACAGCAGCTGCAGATCAGAACGCTGGTCTCGAGGGCAAAGCTATCGAGCACGCGGCCGCTAGTGAAATGCCGGTTGGGTATCGGGCCGATAAGTTTCCGACATAATTCTTGCTCCGGCTATTCACTACCCGAGAGCCAACTAGACCGCCCTTGGAACGATTGCTGCAGCGGGTTAGAACAGGTGGCCAGGAGAACGCCCGTGTCCCTTCGCCCTCTCCGCATTGGTACCCGCGGCAGCCCGATGGCGCTGCGTCAGACCGCTCTCGTCGCAGACCGTTTGACTGCAGCCCACCCGAACCTCGCCGTGATCGGGGCAATCGAGATCGTCACCATCCGCACGACTGGCGATCGGGTGCAGAACCGCTTGCTCGACGAGATCGGGGGCAAAGGCCTGTTCGCCAAGGAAATAGAAGAGGCGCTGCTCGCTCGGCATATCGATTTTGCAGTACACGCGCTGAAAGATCTGGAGACCTGGCTACCCGACAGGCTTGCGGTCGCCTGCGTGCTGCCGCGTGACGACCCTCGCGATGCGCTGTTGTCGACGCGGCCGACGAGTTTGGCTTCCCTGCCAACGGGTGCGCGAGTCGGCACTGCTTCGTTGCGACGGCAAGCTCAGTTGTTGCGACGCCGCCCGGACCTTGTGGTCGTGCCAATTCGCGGGAATGTGAACACGCGGATGCGAAAGCTTGACGCCGGTGACGTCGATGCGCTGGTGTTGGCGCTGTGTGGCCTCGAACGCCTCGGCGAGGCCGGTCGCGCTGTCGAGATCGTGTCCCGTGAGGCCATGCTGCCCGCGGTCGGGCAAGGCGCCCTCGCCATCGAATGTCGTGCCGCGGACGAAATGGTGCGTCAGCTAGTGGAGCCACTTCATGACGCGGCAACCGCGGCCTGCGTCGGTGCGGAGCGCGCCATGCTCGCCACCCTCGACGGCTCCTGCCGTACCCCGATAGCCGGGCTCGCCGAGATAGAGGGCGGCCGGCTGAAGCTCGAAGGGTTGCTGTTGAAACCGGACGGCAGCGACGAGATCCGGGGCCGGCGCGAGGGCGGAATCCGCGACGCGGCGGCACTTGGAACCGAGTTGGGTCGCGAGTTGCGACGCCGGGCGGGCCCCGGTTTCGGGCTCGGCTAATCCCACTTGCAGCGCTTTCGGGCGGCCCCGTTTGACTGCCGGAAGTAAGGCTCGGCGCGGACTTCAGCCCAAGCGCAGCGAGCCATGCCACGTCATGCGCTCGAGTTCAGGCGGCGGGCCGCAAACGTGTCAAAGCCGATATTGGGACCACGTTGGTTTCGTTTGGCAGCCCCAGCTTGTCCCAAACCTCCCGCAACGCATTGGCCAGGTGGTCGATCAGCCGATTGTCATGGAATGGTGTGGGCGTGATACGAAGCCGCTCGGTGCCTCGCGGTACGGTCGGATAGTTGATCGGCTGGATATAAATGGCATACCCCTCCAACAGGAGCGCTGAGGCCTCTCGGCAGAGATCGGGATCGCCAACCGGGACGGGAATGATATGCGATTGCGACGACATCATCGGAATGCCGGCCTCGCGCAGTGCACTGCACGTCTTGTCGACCCGAAGCCAATGGGCCATCCGTTCGGCGAACGATCTTTTTAGATGGATGACGCTTTGTCTCGCGGCGGCAGCGACCGCCGGCGGCATCGCGGTCGTGAAGATGAAGCTCGGCGCGGCCGAACGGATCGCATCACAGATCACCGCATCGGCTGCGATGTAGCCACCCACGACGCCAAAGCCCTTGGCCAGTGTCCCTTCGATAACGTCGACGTGGTCCATGACCCCATCGCGCTCGGCAATGCCAGCGCCACGCAGGCCGTAGAGACCGACGGCATGCACTTCGTCGAGGTAGGTCAGCGCTCCGAATTTTGTCGCCAAATCGCAGATGCGCCCGATCGGGGCAATATCGCCATCCATCGAGTAAAGCGACTCGAACGCAATGACCTTCGGGCGGCTGGGTTCTGTTTCTTTCAGCAGCGCCTCGAGATGGCCCAAATCGTTGTGCCGGAAGATCCGCTTCTCGGCGCCGCTAGCCCGGATCCCCGCGATCATCGAAGCGTGATTTTTCTCATCCGATAAAATGAGACAATTCGGCAACAATCGGCCGATTGTGCCAAGCCCCGCCTCATTGGACACATAGCCAGAAGAGAAGGCGAGTGCGGCCTCCTTGCGGTGCAGATCGGCGAGCTCGACCTCCAGCATGACAATAGCGTGGCTATTGCCGGAGATGTTGCGGGTCCCTCCAGCGCCGGCGCCATTCCGCAGTGCCGTCTCAAGCATCGCGTTGACGACAGCGGGATGGCGTCCCATCCCAAGATAGTCATTCGAACACCAGACGACGACCTCGCGCGCAATCCCCTCGCTGCGCCAGGTGGCATAGGGTGGACGGTCGGCGTGTCGCTCGAGATCGGTAAAGATGCGATAACGGCCTTCTCGACGCACGCCGTCGAGAAATGCTTCGAAATGATTTCGCGGTGTCGTCATTGCGTCCTCTCGGTTTTCGCCTCAAAGCCTCAAAAATGGTCGTGGCGCCTTTGAGTTCCGCCGAGCGCCGACCGCGCATTGTTAGGGTCGATTCCGCCGCCTGGCGAAACGTGACACCGAGCGCGCGCATCGCTTGCGGAACGTTTTGGGTGGCGCGGAATAATCGCACTGACGCTGCTCTGCTCATTCTTGCCGCCCGTCCCCTCCGGTTATCTCTTCGTGCCGTCCTGGTTGAACTGCTTCGGATAGGCAATGATGTCTGCCCGTTGTTGCGGGTCATCCAATCCGTCCAACGCCATCTTTGTGCCGGGTAACATCTTCTGCGGCCCAGCCAACCATCGATCCAGCGTAGCATCATCCCAAACCTTACCGGCGCTATGCCCGGAGACGAGCCCGGCGGAGTAGCTATAATGAGGCCAACTCCCCCAAACACGGCCAACAACGCCATTAAGCGGTGGTCCGACCACCGGCATCGCGTACGGCCCCGTCGCGTGGCAGAACGCGCACTGTTTAAACTCCTGCGCGCCAAGCGCGGGATCACCGCCAGCGTAAGCGGTGGCGGGCATGACAGCCCAGGCCACCAGAATGAACATGAGTCGTTTCATCGCATCCAGTGATTCAGGGGCGCTATTGCTCGGCCGTTGCGTTCAGTTTCAAGAAAATCCAGTAGCTCTCGGACCGGTTTATTGGCTCCTGTGTCGTTATCCTGACGATCGAGGTTGTCGGCTCGTGACGTAGAGAGAAGACGACAGCAGCTTGAGCTACCGAAAGGGGTCCCATTGTCGGCATGACTTGCCCAAGATTGTTTTCTGAGGTGAGCAATTACTCGTTGGTGAAACCCACGACCGGACAATTCACCAGAATTCCGGTCGTCCTGACCGGCCCTCCGCCGGGGCTTACCAACAAGCCTGTTTCGCTCTTGGCTGTAACGTCCTCACCGTCAGTGATAAGTTTTCGTTGATTCTTTTCGATAGCCTCTTTGGTCCACTCGGCGAGCTGAACATCCCACATCGGTGAATATCCCGCACTGATCTCCTTGAACTGCGCAAGGATGTCGAGTGAAGGGCCTTCGCCACTGAGCGCGCTGTTGAGCCCTTGGCGCTCAGGGTCGGTCCGGCCTGTCCTGCCATTTACGATCGTGTAGATGATCTCCGTCGCGCCGCTTTGGAGGATGTCGCTTTCGGCAGGCGCAAAGGTCGATGCCTCGAGCGTTGCTGATTCCTCGGAGTTGGCGTCGAAGCTGAGGTACCGCAAGTGCTTGCCGTCCGCAAATCCGAAGCGCAGCTTCAAGTCGACGGTGCCATTGTCAGGGCAGATGTTTGCCACCGAGTCGGTCACAACCGAGTAATCGGGATTGCCGCCGCAGAACGAGATTTTCTCTGGTCCGACGTTGAACGCGATCATGGGAGCGTTGAAAACAATGTCATTACGGTTTGCCACCCGAACCAACGGGCTGTAATGCGCATCCCCGACGGACCCGGCTCTCGCCAACCTAGGCGGGAAGAAGTTTGGCGCCTTTGCTGCCGTCAACGTTTGAACCGGTGAGAAATCAACCCGCCCCAATTTGAAGGTGAAGTTGTTGGACTCATCCATTTCCGCAGTGCGCGTACTCGCGAGGTCTTTTGCCTTACTGAGGCTCGGCGCCCATGTAAGGCCCATCTTCCTGGAAGTGTCGAAATCGCTTACGTCGGTGAGAACGAACCAAACAGTCTCTCCGGAGGAAAGGCGACCGCGATGAAGCGGCAATCTTACCACCTCTCTTGCAAGATCGACTTGGCCTGACGTGAGGAACAGCTTCGTGATGTTTGCCGCCGAACTCGCCTCCATCAGGAGAAAGGACACCGAAAGGGCCATCACCGGCTTGCAAACGTATCTTCCAAGAAGTTTACTTGATTTCATGACCGCTCCTTGCGGGCCCTCATCGACAATCGGCCCGAACTCTTGGAGGTTTCGCACCTATTTTTTCAATCCGGGATAGCCGGAGACATAGATCCAATCCGTCGCCTTGGCTGGGATGTGGCAACCCAGGCAATCAGTACGAAAGTCCTTCGAGGTAGTCTTGACCGGGTTGGCAGCATCGAACCAGGACCAGCCCCAGCCTTCGCCCCACAACCTGTTGCCAGGATGGCTGTTTTTGCTATCCTTCACCATCACGAACCAGCCTTTCAATTCTTGCGCATGGCTCACAGTGCCTGTTGTCATTGGTACGGTGGCAGTCTCGTACACTTCTTTCACCAGCACCGTGCCGTGAGGAAAATGGCCGTCCCTACTGTAGGCGGCGACTGTTCCCGGCGACGCGTAGACGAGATGGACTTCCTTTGAACCCTGGCCTTGATCGGCTGCTACTGCCCAGCTGCCCAAAAACTGGTAAACGGCGCGATAGTCTGCGGGTACGCGCAAATTGCCGTTCGCGTCGACCACCGCTTCCGTTTTCGGGTCATTGGTCGCCGCTGTTATGCCCGTCTGCCCATAAGCAGCCAGTGAAATCGCTAGCAATGACAACGAGCCTACGACTGTGATTATTTTCCTGTCCATCATGGCGATTGCTCCGAAGGCTTAGTGGGCGGCCGTTCCTTGAGGGCGGGCCAGTAAGTCATCACTCCCCGGCATAGTCGGGCTTGGAACCACTCATGTCACAGCCAGGAGCATCGTTCTTGTTGACGACATAAGCTTGTCGCCGGCCAAGCCGATGCTGACGGGATTCTTGCCACCCGAGGGGAATGGCGAGCCAGGCACCGGCTGAAGCGAGCTGTCGTCGAACATGTCAAAAATGGCGATCGAGTCTGAACCGCCATTGGTGACGAACAGTCGATGGGCATCCGCCGACAGCATCGAGGTCGAACGGCCCAAAATGCGGCAGGACATGTTTGGTTGTGTATCCGGTGCCGTTGGTCTTGAACGGCGAACCCGGCACGGCGACAGGTTTGCGGCGCCATCGTTTAGATAAGGCAGAACCGCATTGCCATTGGGAACTGAGTCATTCGTTACCACGTAGACCACGCCACCGCGAGTGGAGTGCATTCTCTAATCCCTTCAGATCGGATCGACAATTCCGTCAATATCGGGTTCATCCCCCTTTGCCACCTGGGGGAGCGGGGACCTCGTCCAGTATGCGGTAGAACTGAGTCCAGACGTCGTCGCGCTTGGCGCTGGCGATATGACAAAATGCACATTCCGATTTCGCCCTCACCTTGGCCGTTAGAGCCTTTGGCTCGTGATGATTGAAATTGAAGTATCCCCAGCCGTCTGATTCGGCAAAGCGTTTGGTATCCTTGACGGTCACATCGGCGCCGTTGAAAGCGCCGGGGAAAAAACCCCTCCCCGAAGGCTCTGTCCGCGAACCGTCCGGATTTTCTGCGGGTAGAGTGAGCTGCAGTTCCTTGACAAAGATTGTTCCCTCAGGAAACACGCCTGTTTTCTTATAGATCGCATACGATCCCGGCTCGATGTAGACATTGTGATATTCAGGAAAATTGGCGCGGCCATCATTGAGCGCGTTAGGGGTCAATGGCTCGCCGACAAAAATCCATTGACGCCAATTCGTCGGCAGCTTCAGGTCGCCGGAATCGGTATACTGCGGTAGTTGCCGTGACCTGGTAAGCGGATCGCCATTGTCGGGCGCCGGCGCCGACTGCGCGAGTGCCGCTGCCGCCAGGGTGGTGCCCGCCACAAATGCGAGTGCTATAGCCGGAGTTCTATGGGACATAACTTCCTCTCGAGGTTATCTTCCGTAAAAGAGCTCTCGCCCGCGCACTTCCTCAGGGGCAAGCGCTCGGACGCCGTTCCGAAGACGGCGCTCATGGTTTAACCGCCGCCAGTGCGCCGCGCCCTCAGCTTGCTTGACATTCGAAACCTTCTGGGGTTTGCCAACACGGCAAATCTATGGAGCGCTCAGTCGTTAGTGAAATGCCGGTACGTTATCGCGCCAATAAGCTTCCGACATCGCGCCTATCATGCGAGCGCGATAAGCAGCGGCAGCGGACTTGTCGTTGAACGAAGGACAGGCGCTTCGCACGGCTGGACCGCATGGAGTACATGTTGATAGCCCCAGATACCGACTATCGCACTCACGATCACCCGCGCACATGACGGCCGCGCGCCAAGCGGCCGACGCGATTTTCCGGCCTAATATAAGGCCCCCGAACCCACGCGAATGGCACTGACGACCGCACCAGCCGCGCTAGACCAACGAGCGCGGCAGCCCGTGTCTTACGCGCCGTCGAAGCGGCGCGACCGAACCTTCAACACATCGTCGTCGCCGCGGTTGCCGCGACAACGTCGGCGGCTCCTTCGATCCCGCCGTCGGACCTCACGCAGATCAAAACCTGGCTCAAATATGCGATGACGATTGCCCAGGTGGCGCAGGTCTACAGCATCGCGATCCGCGACCTAGAACGCCTGCTGTAGCTCGCTGCTGCCGATGTCGGTGGCGGCACACATCGCGCGGCTTCATTCGCCGACCAGATCGGCTTTTCGGCCGATGTCAATTGGGAGCGGCTCGCGGGCATCACCGTCTTTCGACGCACATCCGTCCGCGCGGACGTAGATTCTGGAGACCGTGATGCCGCGCTGCTAGCTGGGCGGGTCTGGGGTGATAGTCCCCAGCCGCTCGCCGTCGACCACCGCCCGGATTGCGCTGGCCGCACTGCACGGTTCGAGTTCCCGGGCGGGCGCGGTCCCAAAGGCGCTAGACTAGCACCGGCTTCCATCGCCATCTGCGTCGCGCAGGCGCCGACACTACCCGCCGCGCCGCGCACCAGGACCGCTTGTCCCAATTCGATCCGCGCGTGCTCGAACAGCATCTGCCACGCGGTGACGGCGACGACCGGAAGGCACGCCGCTCTAATGTAGTCGAGCGCGGCGGGCTTGGACGCGATCTGCCGGCCTCGACCAGCGCGCACTCGGCTTACCGCCGACGAACTGGTCGTTTGTCGCGCCGTATCTGGCGTCGCCGAGCGCGAACGCCTCGATGCCGGCGCCGAGAGCGGCCACTGTGCCGCTGACTTCGGAGCCGCGGGTCAAGGGAAGCGTTTGGCTGATCCGGCCTTCGCGCATCAACCGATCCCAGAATCCGACGTCCGCCGCCTTCACGTCGACTAGCACTTTCCTGCCCCCGGCACCGGCCGGGGAATCTCGTCCAGCCGCATGCTATCGATGCCGGCGAACCCGTGAATTCAAATGGCTCTCACTCATCGTCTCAGAGGAGGCACATTCGAGAAGAGCGGGCCGAGGCCCTCCGCCATTGTCGGATGTGCGATAACGGCATCGCGAAGCTTCGGATACGGCAGGTCTGCAAGCATCGCGGTTTGCACCACTGTCATGACCTCACCGGCCTCGGCGCCGATCATCGTGAAGCCGAGAATGCGGTCGTCGCCCGCACTGACAAGAACTTTCATGAAGCCTTGCTTTTCGTCCGTCGTCGCCGTCCGGCGCACGGCCTTCATCGGCAGCTTCGCAACGCGCGCGGCCACACCCTGGCGCTTCGCTTCGGCCTCGTTCAATCCAACATGGGCGAGGGGCGGGTCCGTGAACATGCAGTACGGAACCAGCCGATCGCGCGTGCTGCGGTTGCCGCCGGCGAGATTGTCCCTGATGATGCGAAAGTCATCCTCGGATGCGTGCGTGAATTGTGGGCTGCCGGCGCATTCGCCGATAGCCCAGACATTGGGCGCCGTCGTCTCTAGCCGCTCATTGACGCGAATGTGCCCACGAGCGTCCAACTCGACGCCGGCCTCTTCGAGCCCGATGCCGGCGGTATTGGCAACGCGTCCTGCCGCGGCCAGGATATCGCTGCCTTCGATCTTTTGCTCACCGGAGGGCGTATGCACGGTAAGGCTAACCTCTTGTCCGGATCGGCCCTTCACATTGAGGGTTTCGGCCGCCACCAGAATTTGAATACCTTCGTCACTGAGAATTCGCTGCATTTCGCCGGCGACATCGGGATCCTCGCGGGTCATCAGCTGCGGCCCGGTCTCGATAATCGTTACGCGGCTGCCGAAGCGGCGATAGGCCTGGGCCATTTCGAGACCGACATAGCCACCGCCGAGCACGACCAGATGTGACGGCAAGTCGAGCTCCAGCGCCTCGATATGGGTGAGCGGCCGGGCAGCCTCGAGGCTGGGAACGCTCGGAATTGCTGCGTGCGTACCGATATCGAGGAAAACCTGGTCACCCACCAGCACACGTGTGCCGCCGTCGTTGAGGCGTACTTCAAGCGTCTTCGGCGCCACAAAGCGCCCGGTCCCCATGATCAACTCGCCGCCGGTTGTCTGGTAGAGCTGTATATGCAGCGCAATCCCGTCCTCGACCATATCGCGCTTACGCTGGCGGACCCTTGCCATGTCGGTCGTGATAAGACCGCTGATCATCGTACCGAACTGGGCGGCGTGACGCGCCAGATGCGCGACCTTCGCGCTCCAAATCTCGTTCTTGCTGGGGAGGCAGGCGACATTGCGACAGGAGCCCCCGATCCACTTCCGCTCGACCACGGCCGTCCGTCGCCCCGATCGCGCCATATGCCAAGCCATCTTCTTGCCGCCCTCGCCACTGCCAAGGATTAAGACTTCGACCCGTTCCGGTTGAGACATGAGCTTCCTCCGAGTGCGCCTCCATGGTCCTGAGCGCGGCGTCCGCCTCTGTCGACGGCTGCCGACGGCACCAACGCCGGCGATACCGCGCAATCTGCACCTCTGACAGACCGAGGTCGGCCAGCGTGGCGAGCGACGCAGCATCGATCGGCTGTCGAAGCGGCCGAGAGACCAGCTTTGTCCCACGCATCTCAGTCACCCGAACTTCAGGGCTCCCAATCTGGGTTGCTCCAATCGATCCGGAACTGTCCCGGGTCAAGGCGCCCTCCTTCGAAAGGCATTGGCACAGGTTGAGCCATCTCGCATCATCCAGCGAACAGACGCTTCCCTGCATATGTTATAGTGGCATTCGTCTTGAACCGGACGCGGCGGTAGAGCTCGCATGGCCCTACTGGGCAGCGGCGATCTGCTGGCGCATGACCGCCAGAATGGCCTGAGCGCGCCCACCGTTGCGCTCCACCACGCCTTCGAGTTGCGAGCGCCCGTTCGGCGCCATGCTGAGGCCGGCAATGATGACGTCGCTGATCTTGTAGACGCCGTCGCGCACGGTGAGGTGCCAATCAATCCTGATCGGCTGAACCGGCGCGTGGAACGATCCGGAATCGCGAACGATTTCACTCGTAACGATCACTCCGTCCGGCGCGAGCCGGCTGCCGGTCGCTTTGGGCCTATAGCCATTGCCGGCGTACTCCGACAATCGATCGGAATAGATGAGCACGACGTAATCCCCGAACAGCGTCAGGAATTCTTGCCGCTCTAATGGGTCGAAGACCCACCAGAATCGGCCAAGAACAAAGCGGCCGAGGGGTCGAAGTCCTCGCGGAACAATTCGTGAAATCGGCCGAGTCTCAGTTCGGGGGAGGCGATTGTGTTGACCATCTGGAGTTGGTAACCGAGATTGTTGACGAAGGCGGCCGGATCCATGCTGGCCTTTGCGGAACTGGTAAGCGTGGCTGCGCCGGCGATTAGGCCCAGAGCCCCGGCCAGGGCAGTACGTCGCAACATCACTGCACCTTTGATCGTTCTCGTGCGGGCGCGTCGGCGCTGCGGTACGGCAATGGCGCGGCCCGCGGGTTAGTGGGAAAGTCCCGAAATCGCGATGATCAGATCCGCCGCACGGATGCCGACGCGCTCGATCCCGCGGCGTGGCCCCTCTTCGTCGGTTCTCGCCGCCACCACGAAGGCGCGGTCGGCAATCGCGTGTAGGCCCGGCACCGCCGCGCGCAGTTCATTCAGCGCTTCTTCATATGGCGTGTCGGCAATCGTCCTTTTCTTCGCATAGATTGTAGAGGTGTCCTGTGCTCCCGGCGGTAGCTGATGACGTCGGCCCTAAAGGCCAGAGCACCGTGCTCGGTGACGTTCGCTAACATCGTGCCAACAGGGCGAATCTATGCGGCGTGCAGCTGTTCGTGAAATACTGCTAAGTTATTGGGCTGATAAGTTTTCGACATCGCGCTTGCTATACGACCGGATCAAGAAGCGGCGGTCGACCCTTGGCGAATTTCGCTGCAATTACGGATGTCCAGGAATAACGCCGCACCGCCTGCACGAAGGCAGCAACCGGTGCTGACCAGCGACGGCCGGCGACGGTGATCAGACAGACGTCGCGCTCGACCGAAGGCGACACGACCGGACAACTGACGACACCCGGGTAGACGGCTGTATATTCGGGTAGGAAGCAGACCCCCATCCCGGCGGCGACCATCGTCAAAATCCAGTCTTCGCGCTCGCTCCGATACGATTTAACGAGATTTACGCCTTGCTTGTGGCACGTTTCGTCGAGAATACGGCAAAATTCGCAGTTGACCCTCGAAAGGCATAATTCTCCATCAAGCTCGGCCATAGACACCTCTTTCTTCGTGGCAAACGGATGGTCCGCGGAGCACGCAATAACAAATCGTTCTGAATAGAGTTTCGAAGCGTGAAGAGGCGCCGGAAAACTGTCAGGCCGCGCCATCAACGCCACATCCGTTTTGCCCTTCGCCAGCAGCTCGCAGAGCTCGTCCGGCACGGCCTCCAGCATCGTGATCTCGATCCCAGGATTGTCAGCCCTGAAGCGGTCCAAAAAGTTCACGAACGGTACCGGTGCGATCGTGCACATCGTACCGAGTGTGAGGCCCGCGCCCTCCAGCTTGAGGAAGCGGGTTGCCGTCTGTTTTACTTCGCCGGTTTGCTTGATGATGTCGGTCAGATGCGGTTCTATCAACCGCCCAAGCTCTGTCATGTGTGTGTTGTTCGGCTCGCGAGAGAAGAGCAAGCCGCCGAGCTCATCCTCCATTTTTCGGATCGCGCGCGTCAGGGCCGGCTGAGTAACGTGGCATGCCTCCGCTGCCTTGGTGAAGTTGAGTGTCTGGCTCATCGCGAGAAAATAGCGGATCTCCTGCATCTCCATCCCAGTCACCTCTTGATCTTGGCACCGACCCAACAGAGCGTGTCACCAGGGGCTGAACAGGCTATTTGCCAGTGCGCAAATAGAATGGCACGCCATCCCAGCGCCAATTGGCGACGTTCAGCTGGCAAGCAATGAATGTCTCGATCGTCGAGTCTGGGGCGACATCGGGCTCTTCTCGATAGGCGTTGGCCAGCTTGCCCAGCACGGTGCCCGCCGCGTACTGGCCGCGCACGGCATTCTGCAATGCCTCGGCCTCCGACATTGGGCGGATCCTGACGGCTCGCATCGACCAAAAGTGTAGGTTTGTCTGTTGGGCAGCGCCGCGAGGTCGAGCTGTGGTTCGCCCGGATCGAGCGCGACGTCATCGCCCGTGGCGTTTTCACCTCTGTCCCCGATCTGCGCCGAAAGCTCATGCGGTACATCCGCCAATACAACTATCGTCGTCGACATTTGCCGGAAGCTTGACGGGATACCGCTCGCCATCGAGCTCGCGGCGGCCGCTATCGATACGCTCGGGCTCCAAGGGGTTGTCTCGCGTCTGGACCACCCCCTCCGACTGCCGACAATCCGCCGCCGCACAGCCGTGCCACGACACCAGACGCTGCGCGCTGCGCTGGACTGTAGCTATCGTCTGCTGGCTGAGGAAGAACAGAGGACATTGTGCCGGCTTTCGGTTTTTGCCGGCAGCATCGTCAAACACGCAATGACCGGCACAAATCGCAAATTTTGCCTCCGCAGGAACGTCGAGGCGAATTGCCGAACCAACTGCTGCCGGCAAGAGCCGCGGATCGCTGATGGCGGTCAAATCGATAAACCAAACACCGTGCTCATAACTGTCGGTTAGCCTCTCGGCAGTCGCAACAGCAACGCTGGTCTTACCGATACCGCCGGGTCCGACAAGCATGATTAAGCGGTGATGGCACAACTGCGCCGAATTTCTGTTAATGACCTCATCGCGGCCGATCAATCGCATCAGCGGCACTGGAATGTTGTTCGAGGGTTCTGCTGCGGAACGCTGCGGTGTCGTGGGGCATGGGCCGACCGACCGAGTGACCGGCGCCACAAAACAATAGCCGCGCCCGGCGACCGTGGAGATGTATCGGTTGCCGGCTTGGCCATCCCCCAGCGCTCGCCGCAGCTTGGCAATATTGAGCTTGAGATTGCCTTCGACGACGACGAAGGTATCGGGCCAGACCTTTGCGATCAGTTCAGATTTGCTGACCAGCTCGCCGGGACGTTCGACAAGAGCGATCAGGAGATCGAGAGCGCGACTGCCGAGACGGACAGGCTTGTCATGTTCCAGCAGCAGTCGCCTCGCCGGGAGCAGCCGGAAGGGACCAAAGGAGATCTCGTGCTCGGCGGGGCCATTCGCTCGATCAACCGCTTCGACCTCCCTCTGCAATCTCCTGAGCTTGTCATCGGGGCGAGCAGGATTAAATCCGGCCGCGAATTGCGCGCGGCTGCCGAGCGGCGGTGCCGGCAAACCGCCTGCCGGTTCCGAAAGTGTCGTCGCCATCCCAGGGGTCCTTTCGCTCTTAATACGGAGCGAGATAGCTGACCAGGCACTCCAACTCGATCATCAAAAGAGAAGACACGATCAGCGATTACGCGTGATAGTCAGCGAATCGTTTAGCTCTGGAGTGCCCATGGGAATGGCGAAGATGTACGCCTCCCATCCTCTGGGGTGCAGACGGGACCCTTGCGTGCAATAGCGCGCACAATACATCCTAACGACTGTGCGGCACCTTAAGAGCTTGCGAGTCTGGTTAAACTTATGGAGATTGGATCGGCTCGATATTGTGAAACTGGCGGGAATCGATGACAAAACGCCCGTCCTCGGGCACCGCCAGACGAAAGGGGCGGCTACAGATATGTTCGACCTACCGCCACCGCGCCACATCTCAATTCTACGCGTCTCGTCCGTTCCCTCGCATTCCGGCGAAGGTCATTTGAGCAAACCGTAACCGGCTGTTGGCGGCACTGCCATTACGGCGCGTCTCACCCGTTGCGGCTCATTCCGGCTATCGTCTCCTTCGAGCACACCGCCGGCACTCAGCCTTTTCAGCGGGAACCGTTATTCCTGCGCCATAGCCGTCATCCGGTTCAGAATTCAGACTTACGCAGCGGTCCTTACCCAAGTAAGCCCGAACCGGCGATGCTCATGCCGCTGCCCACATGTCGGTCAACTACTGCTCAGGACGGGTGGTAAGAGCTTCTGCGCCCAGCCCGTCGCCCGCTCGTGGGCGTAGGCGAGCTGCAGGACGCCGAGGTCGTGTTGACGGGGGCCGATAATCTGGACTCCCAACGGCAGGTTAGCAGGCCCTCCGAAACCGACTGGCATTGCAACGGCAGGGCAGCCGGCCATCATTGCCGGGAACGTAATCTCCATCCAGCGGTGATATCCATCGCCTTTCCGGCGATTTCTCGTGGCCACGGAACGTCCGCATCGAACGGGAACAACTGCGCAGTTGGCAAAGCGAGAAAATCGTAGCGCTCAAATGCCCTACGGAATGCGTGATAAATCTTCGTGCGCCCTACCGAAGCGCGCCAGATATCCAAGGCGCTCAGCTTCAGCGAGCCCTCAATTTCCCAGATCGCCTCCGGCTTCAGCTTGGTCCGCTTCTTCAAGTCCGTATACACCTCGGCCAAGAGGCCGCCGATCAGCCAATGTCGCCACGTCAGCCACGTCGAGTTTTGCCTCACCCCGCATCCTCCAATGCCCGTACATCGCTCAGGCCTAGTTCGAGCACGCCGGGCTCGGTGGGCAGCGCGCCACTCAAATCACCAAGCCAGCCGATGCTTGTGCCCTTGACGTCCTGCACCGGCGGATCGTCAGGCGGCATTGCGCAAGTTTTTTCGACCGTGTCTCGAAGATGCCGGTCAAAGACTTCCGCTCCCCCGACGAAATCATCGGTTATGACGCTGACGGGCGGCCGTCCTGATGGTCTTGGATACCTCAGCCGGGCATTGTCAACTTAGCGGACCCAGGGCGCCTTTTTGCGGCCCGCTCGGTTGGAGCGGGCAGCACAATAGGTGAGCAAAGGACCTTCCGTCTCGAGCCGCCGCGCCACCGACGCAACAAGCATACCATGGCCGTCTAAGTTGACAATGCGTGCGCCGGGAGACCGGCAAGGAGTAAGGAGTGCAAGTCCCCTCCAGTGAAGGTGTAGCGAACCACACTGTCCCCGAGTCATGCGCTGAAGCCCGCGAGGGTTTCGGTGAAGCGTTGACAGGGGTGCGCATAGGCTGGGTATTGAGCCGCGAAAACAACACCTCCGGGACGCCGACACTGTGCTTTGAGTGGAAGGCAACATGGCCAGGCGCGCCAGCGCGAGCGCTTGGCCGGCCCGGCGCGGTCGTAGACCCCAGCATGTGCGTAAGCTCCTTGTGCGGGAACCGGGAGATCTCGCCTCCGGCCAGGATCAGTAAGTTCTGGCCCGCATCGGGAAGGTGATGAGCCGAAGCCGGTGATGCACGGGGACGAGAAGTCAGACCCCTCCATAGTAGCTGGGAAGCCGGCGAACGGCGTCGGGCAACCGGGGCCGGAGTTGGTGGAGCAAAGGGAGGGGGCCGAGGAGAACACGGGACAAGCCAGCACGCGCCGGACCCCGCGCCGGGTGAGCGTGTCCCCTGGACTGGACCGTGTACGGACAGCTGCAAGGCTGAACGGGAAGGAACGGTTCACCGCGCTCCTCCACCATGTCGATGTTGGGCTACTGCGCAGCGCCTATTCCTGGCTAAAGCGGGATGCGGCGGCCGGAGTGGACGGCGTGACATGGCAGGAATACGGCGAGGATCTCGAGCGCAAGCTCGCCGATCTTCACGCCCGGATTCATCGAGGGGCCTACCGGGCGCAGCCGTCACGCCGGCATTACATCCCAAAACCGGACGGCCGGCAGCGCCCGCTCGGCATCGCAGCACTGGAGGACAAGATCGTCCAGCGTGCGATGGTCGAGGTGCTGAACGCGATCTACGAGGAAGATTTCCTCGGGTTCTCGTACGGGTTCCGGCCCGGACGCGGTCCGCATGATGCACTGGACGCGCTCGCGGTCGGGATCGGCAACACGAGGGTGAACTGGGTATTGGACGCCGATATTGCCGGGTTCTTCGATGCGGTCGACCACGAGTGGTTGATCCGTTTTGTCGATGTTAGCGCCGCTGTAATTCTGACCCAGGTCGCCGACTGAAAGCTGACCCACTGGCTAGGCTGGTTCCCTCGATGTGGAGGGGGCCGGATGGTGGGAGTGGAGGCGGCATTGGAGATCCGGGTATTGCATCGGCACGGCAAGAGCATCCGCGAGATCGCGCGGGAAACGGGGGTCGCACGCAACACGGTGCGGCGCTATCTGCGCGACGAGGAAGCGGCACGCTACAAGCCGCGTCCGCCTCGGTCGGCCAAGCTCGACCCGTTCAAGGCCTATGTCGCGGAGCGGTTGGGCTCGGCGGCGCCGGAGTGGATACCAGCGAGTGTGCTGCTAATGGAGCTGCGCGAGCACGGCTATTCCGGCGGTTACACGATGCTGAAGCTGTTCGTCGCGTCGCTGCGGCCGCAACAGGCGGTCGAGCCAGTGATCCAATTCGAGACGGGCCCAGGCGAGCAGATGCAGGTGGACTGGGCGGTCATTCGGCGCGGCAGCAACCGGCTCTCGGTATTCGTCGCGACGCTGGGCTGGAGCCGGGCCGCCTATGTCGAGTTCGTCACCGACGAGCGGGTCGAGACGTTGATCGACGCGCACGAGAATGCTTTTTTGGCGTTCGGCGGCACGCCGCGCGAGGTGCTTTATGACAACATGCGCACCGTCGTGCTGGAGCGGCACGGCTACGGTCGCGGTCGCCACCGTTTCCATCCTGGGTTTCTCGACTTCGCCCGTCATTGCGGTTTCCGGCCGCGGCTGTGCGCGCCGTATCGGGCACAGACCAAAGGCAAGGTCGAGCGGTTCATCCGCTATCTGCGGCACAGCTTCTACGTGCCGCTGGCCAGCCGGCTGGCGCAGGAGGGCCTGATCGTCGACCGCGAGACCGCGAACCTGACGGTCGGCCGATGGCTGCGCGAGGTGGCGAACGTCCGCGTGCACGGCACCACCGGCGAGATCCCGGCCGAACGTCTGGCGATCGAGAGAGTGCAGTTGCAGCCGGTGCCAACGCCTTATGGCGGGCGCAGCGTGCGCTCGCTCCAGAAGCCGGTGCCAGCACCGATCATCGGCCTGCAGCACCCGCTGTCGTTTTACGACGCGTTTGCCGGCGGCGTCCGATGAGCGATTTGCAGCATCAGCGCATCCTCGAGCTGTGCCAGGAGCTGCGGTTGAGCGCGATGCCCAACCTGTATTCCGGCATCGCCCAGAGCGCGGCGGCGAAAGCGGCCTCCTTCGCCGACTTCCTTGAAGAGACGCTGCGGGCCGAGCGTGATGCACGCAGCGCCCGAGCCCGCGAGATGTTTGCGCGGGTCGCCGGCTTTCCGACGATCAAGACGCTCGACGGCTTCGACTTCGGCTTTGCCAGCGGCGTACCGCGCCCCCAGATTCACGAGCTCGCCGGCCTGGCCTTTATCGAGCGCGCCGAGAACGTCGTCTTCCTCGGTCCGTCCGGTGTCGGCAAGACGCACCTGGCGATCGCGCTCGGCTACCTGGCCACCCAGCGCGGCCACAAGGTGCGCTTCACCACAGCCGCCGATCTGGTCATGACGCTCGAGACGGCGCAGCGCCAGGGTCGTTGGAAAGAGGCGCTGCACCGCACCGTCAGCGTCTACAAGCTCTTGATCATCGATGAGATCGGATACCTGCCGCTGGGGCGCGAACAGGCCAACCTGTTCTTCCAAGTAGTCGCCAAGCGTTACGAGAAGGGAGCGACGATCCTGACCTCAAACCTGACCTTCGGTTCGTGGGATCAGGCCTTCGCCGGCGACCCGGTGCTGACCGCGGCGATGCTCGACCGGCTGCTGCATCATTCGACCGTGGTCAGCATCCAGGGCGAGAGCTATCGGCTCAAGGACAAGCGTCGCGCCGGCTTGCTGAAAACGCCGGCACCGGCATCAACATGGCTTGCCCCGGTGGGTCCACAGTGACCTCCCGCGCTGCGCTACGTCGGACTCATGGCGGTCACTTCGCTACGCGCGGGTCCCTCCTGTGGACTACCGGGACAAGCCCTCGAGCAACGAGACTGGGTCAAGGTTCAATCGGCGATATCGAGCAAAGTGGGTCAGGATTCAACCGGCGTTGACATCGAGCATCGGGTCGGCGACCGCCGCGTGATTCGCTTGATCCGCAAATGGCTAAAGGCCGGGGTGATGGAAGACGGGGAGGTGACCCGGCCAGAGGTGGGGACGCCGCAAGGGGCGTCGCCTCGCCCTTGCTGGCGAACATCTACCTGCATTACGTCTTCGATCTCTGGGCTGAGCGGTGGCGACGCCACCATGCCCAGGGGAACGTCATCCTGGTGCGCTATGCCGATGACATCGTCGCCGGGTTTGAACACCAAGCCGATGCCGAGCGGTTTCAAGCAGAACTGCGGGATCGGTTGGCGCAGTTTGCGCTGACCCTGCATCCGGACAAGACCCGTCTGATCCAGTTCGGCCGCCGCGCGGCGGCGGAGCGGGGGCGGGCAGGGCTTGGCAAGCCGGAGACGTTCGACTTCCTGGGCTTCACCCATATCTGCGGTCGGTCACGGCGCGGCAGGTTTCTGCTCTTTCGGCGGACCCGACGCGACCGGAAACGGGCCAAGGTGAGGGAGGTCAAGGAGGAGCTCCGGCGTCGGATGCACGATCCGCTCTCCAGCCAGGGACAGTGGCTGCGACAGGTGGTGACAGGCTTCTTTGCCTATCACGCTGTGCCGACCAACTTCGACGCCCTGGCGGCGTTCCGGTACCACATCATGGTGCTTTGGATGCGCACGCTGACGCGGCGCAGCCAGAAGGACCGCACAGGGTGGGACCGGCTCAACAGGCTCGCGGACCAGTGGCTACCAAAGCCACGCATCCTTCACCCGTGGCCCAACCAGCGCTTCGCCGTCAAACATCCAAGGTGGGAGCCGGATGCGGGAATGCCGCACGTCCGGTTCTGTGCGGGGGGTGCCCAGTAATGGGCATCCCTACCGCAATCTTCCGGCCTGTTATTGCTGCGCGATGCCGCGGAGGCGATGCGGCTTTCCGCCCGCGGCTATCACCGCGTGCTGCGGGTGGCGCGCACGCTTGCCGACCTCGACGGCGCCGACAAGGTCGGCCGCGTGCATCTCGCCGAGGCGCTGTCCTACCGGGTGCTGACGGACGAGATCAGACGGGCGGCGTGACGGACCGCTCCAGTGCGCGATCAAAACGCCGCCACCTGCTCCAGCAATTGTCCCGCCGCTGCTTGCTTCTGGCGCACCTCCGCAAGGTGCGCGGTAGCCTCCGGCGGCATCGCCACCTCCTTGGCGAATTCCGGCCGGGCGGCGAGTTTCTGAAACCACGCATTCACGTTTGGGTGCAGCTTGGCGAACGGATAGCCGGCAAGCGCCAGCCGGTTGGTATAGATGAACCAGGCGATATCAAGAACCGTCAGCTCGTTGCCGAACAGGTTAGGCTGTGTCACCAGGCGCTTGTCGAGCGCGTCGAATTCGGCGCGGAAGGTCTGTGCCGACTTGCGGCAGTCGGCATCGGTGAAGCCGTCTTTGTTGGCGCGTTCCCAAAACTCGATCTGCGCCGCCTTCTCGGCATCCTTGACGCCCTGCACGGTACCTGAACCGTTGGCGGCATAGCTCTTCAATGCGTCGGGTGGTTTTGCCGGCCCCGGCGGCGCGAAGACGAAACGAAAGCTCAGGCGCCGCAGGTCGAAATGCAGGTCGTCTTCTTGCTTCAAGAGTGCGCCGACCTCGTTCTCGTGCCCTTCGGGAACGAGCCGCGGCTGCGGAAAGGTCTTTTCCAGATAGGCGATGATGTCGTTGCTCTCGATATGCACGGCGCCGTCATGCACCAGCACCGGCACCAGCCCGCGCGGATTGATGCCGAGAAACCAGGGCCGAAAATTCTCGTTGGCCATCAGGTCGACATGATGCGACTCCCACAGGATGCCTTTCAGGTTGAGGAAGACACGCAGCTTCTGCGAACATGACGAGCCCATGAAGTGCAGCACATGCACGCTCTTCCAGTAGAGCACCTCGCGGGTCTTGATGTCGCCTTCGACAAGCTGAACCATGATCTCCCTCCCTAACCGGCCGGCACATCGATCGTCGTACGGCTCCGTTTGACGTCGCGCATGCCTAGTTGCCCCTACACGCCAATTCTGTAGACTGTCGCCGAAACGGCAAAGAACAAGTCACGGGGAGGCCGATTATGTCGCGCGCGACGCATTCGCGGCTATCGATCTACCCGACATTCTCCGGATTCCGAGTCTGTCGGACCTGATCCTCCGTCCCTAACCGCCTCGCGGCAACAAAATTCCAAAATTCGCTGGCCGCCGACCGGGTAAACAGCCCCAAAGGGCGGTCTGGTTGGTCTCGCAGCGCCGAAACTTGCAGCTTTGCCATGATCAAGGCGCACCTCTACCGTCGTCGTCTGTCGCATCTGGTCGCATCCTCCGGTCACGCAGCTGCGGGCGGTGCCCGCAACCGGGCGATTAGCGACAGGATTTCGGCGAACATCTGTCGCGGCACCCCGACCTCGGCCAGTTGGAAGGTCACGTAGCGCCCGTGGGCGACAACCTTCGCGCCGATCTTGATCAGCTTCTCGCGCAAACTGGTCAGTGTTGAACCCATCAGAGAGCGGTTTTCCGCGAACGCGGTCCCTTGGACTGCCGGATCGATGAGGCGTCGCTGGCAGCGATGGCCGACCTCGGGATGTCGGAGGCGCAGATTGCGCGGTATCGTCGGCTCTGGTGGCGCGAGAAGCCGTCTGCAATAGTGCGGGCTGACGCTCAGAAAACTATCTGAACCTTCCGCTCCGAAACTGCTTCTGCCCGTGGCGGAGCTGTACCAAATCAGCATTGCGGGCGTCTGTTTGCGCGTTCTCGAGCCGACCTCCCGGATGAGACAATTCCATGTCATCACATCCTCTGTGCAGTGTGTCGCGGCTCTCCGACGGCGTCCTGCCGATAATCGAATCGATTTTTACCATTGTTTTCTTGTTCTTGGCACTGGTCGAGATCCGGCCAGCATTGGGCTAGATCATGGATGCAATAGATCGCGCGCACTTGCCCTGCGAGACCGGATTGTTGGCAGCGCCAAAGCAGGGTGGCCAATTTCGAGATGTCGCAGTCGCGCCACGGCCGCACGCCCTCATGCGCGGCGCCGGCTTCGGCCGACTCGCCGCAGCCATGGCGCTCGCCAAATGGGCTCGACCTGGAGAGCCAAACCCCATCAGTCGCGATCAATGCCCGCCAAATTCGGGCCGGAGTCCGCTGCCGCTGCTTATCGCGCTCGCATGATAGGCGCGATGTCGGAAGCTTATTGGCGCGATAACGTACCGGCATTTCACTAACGACTGAGCGCTCCATAGATTTGCCGTGTTGGCAAACCCCAGAAGGTTTCGAATGTCAAGCAAGCTGAGGGCGCGGCGCACTGGCGGCGGTTAAACCATGAGCGCCGTCTTCGGAACGGCGTCCGAGCGCTTGCCCCTGAGGAAGTGCGCGGGCGAGAGCTCTTTTACGGAAGATAACCTCGAGAGGAAGTTATGTCCCATAGAACTCCGGCTATAGCACTCGCATTTGTGGCGGGCACCACCCTGGCGGCAGCGGCACTCGCGCAGTCGGCGCCGGCGCCCGACAATGGCGATCCGCTTACCAGGTCACGGCAACTACCGCAGTATACCGATTCCGGCGACCTGAAGCTGCCGACGAATTGGCGTCAATGGATTTTTGTCGGCGAGCCATTGACCCCTAACGCGCTCAATGATGGCCGCGCCAATTTTCCTGAATATCACAATGTCTACATCGAGCCGGGATCGTATGCGATCTATAAGAAAACAGGCGTGTTTCCTGAGGGAACAATCTTTGTCAAGGAACTGCAGCTCACTCTACCCGCAGAAAATCCGGACGGTTCGCGGACAGAGCCTTCGGGGAGGGGTTTTTTCCCCGGCGCTTTCAACGGCGCCGATGTGACCGTCAAGGATACCAAACGCTTTGCCGAATCAGACGGCTGGGGATACTTCAATTTCAATCATCACGAGCCAAAGGCTCTAACGGCCAAGGTGAGGGCGAAATCGGAATGTGCATTTTGTCATATCGCCAGCGCCAAGCGCGACGACGTCTGGACTCAGTTCTACCGCATACTGGACGAGGTCCCCGCTCCCCCAGGTGGCAAAGGGGGATGAACCCGATATTGACGGAATCGTCGATCCGATCTGAAGGGATTAGAGAATGCACTCCACTCGCGGTGGCGTGGTCTACGTGGTAACGAATGACTCAGTTCCCAATGGCAATGCGGTTCTGCCTTATCTAAACGATGGCGCCGCAAACCTGTCGCCGTGCCGGGTTCGCCGTTCAAGACCAACGGCACCGGATACACAACTAAGCCTTCGGAGCGATCGCCATGATGGACAGGAAAATTATCACAGCCGTAGGCTTGTTGTCATTGCTGGCGATTTCACTGGCTGCATATGGGCAGACGGGCATAACAGCGGCGGCCAATGACCCGAAAACCGAAGCGTTAGTCGACGCGAACGGCAATTTGCGCGTACCCGCAGACTATCGCGCCGTTTACCAGTTTTTGGGGAGTTGGGCGGTAGCGGCCGATCAAGGTAAAGGTTCGAAGGAGACCCATGTCGTTTATGCCTCGCCGGACACGATCGCTGCATATCGCAAAGATGGGCGTTTCCCGGATGGCTCCGTGCTGGTGAAAGAGGTGTTTGAGGCGACTACCGCCGCGATGACCACAGGCACCGTGAGCCATGCGCAAAAATTGAAAGGCTGGTTCGTGATGGTGAAGGATAGCAAGAACAGCCATCCTGGCAACAGGTTGTGGGGCAACGGTTGGGGCTGGTCCTGGTTCGATGCTGACAACCCCGTCAAGACTACTTCGAAGGACTTTCGTACTGATTGCCTGGGTTGCCACATCCCAGCCAAGGCGACGGATTGGATCTATGTCTCCGGCTATCCCGGATTGAAAAAATAGGTGCGAAATCTCCAAAAATTCGGGCCGATCGTCGATGAGGGCCCCGCAAGGAGCGGTCATGAAATCAAGTAAACTTCTTGGAAGATACGTTTGCAGGCTGGTGATGGCCCTTTCGGTGTCCTTTCTCCTGATGGAGGCGAGTTCGGCGGCAAACATCACGAAGCTGTTCCTCACGTCAGGCCAAGTCGATCTTGCAAGAGAGGTGGTAAGATTGCCGCTTCATCGCGGTCGCCTTTCCTCCGGAGAGACTGTTTGGTTCGTTCTCACCGACGTAAGCGATTTCGACACTTCCAGGAAGATGGGCCTTACATGGGCGCCGAGCCTCAGTAAGGCAAAAGACCTCGCGAGTACGCGCACTGCGGAAATGGATGAGTCCAACAACTTCACCTTCAAATTGGGGCGGGTTGATTTCTCACCGGTTCAAACGTTGACGGCAGCAAAGGCGCCAAACTTCTTCCCGCCTAAGTTGGCGAGAGCCGGGTCCGTCGGGGATGCGCATTACAGCCCGTTGGTTCGGATGGCAAACCGTAATGACATTGTTTTCAACGCTCCCATGATCGCGTTCAACGTCGGACCAGAGAAAATCTCGTTCTGCGGCGGCAATCCCGATTACTCGGTTGTGACCAACTCGGTGGCAAACATCTGCCCTGACAATGGCACCGTCGACTTGAAGCTGCGCTTCGGATTTGCGGACGGCAAGCACTTGCGGTACCTCAGCTTCGACGCCAACTCCGAGGAATCAGCAACGCTCGAGGCATCGACCTTTGCGCCTGCCGAAAGCGACATCCTCCAAAGCGGCGCGACGGAGATCATCTACACGATCGTAAATGGCAGGACAGGCCGGACCGACCCTGAGCGCCAAGGGCTCAACAGCGCGCTCAGTGGCGAAGGCCCTTCACTCGACATCCTTGCGCAGTTCAAGGAGATCAGTGCGGGATATTCACCGATGTGGGATGTTCAGCTCGCCGATTGGACCAAAGAGGCTATCGAAAAGAATCAACGAAAACTTATTACCGACGGTGAGGACGTTACAGCCAAGAGCGAAACAGGCTTGTTGGTAAGCCCAGGCGGAGGGCCGGTTAGGACGACCGAAATTCTGGTGAATTGTCCGGTCGTGGGTTTCACCAACGAGTAATTGCTCGCCTCAGAAAACAATCTTGGGGCGAGTCATGCCGACAATGGAACCCCTCCCAACCGCGACGGCCGCTCTGCCGAACTTTGGGGCGACGCGACCGCTTCGGGGATCTGAGACCTTACCGAAGGAAGAGGTAACTATGACACTGCGCGACCATTTTCATTCGTTCCTCGACAGTGTGCGTCAGGAGGACCGATACCGCATCTTTACCGACCTCGAGCGGCATGCCGACCGCCCACCCTACGCCACCTGGCGCGGCGGGGGAATCGCGCGCGAGGTCGTCGTCTGGTGCTCGAACGATTATCTCGGGATGGGACGCCACCCTGCTGTCGTCAATGCGATGCTTGAGACCGCGTTGCGGACTGGCGCCGGCGCTGGAGGGACCCGCAATATCTCCGGCAATAGCCATGCGGTCGTGATGCTTGAGGCAGAGCTCGCCGACTTGCACGACAAGGAAGCCGCACTCGTGTTCTCTTCCGGCTACGTGTCCAATGAGGCCGGGCTCGGCACCATCGGTCGATTGCTGCCAAATTGCCTTATTTTGTCGGATGAGAAGAATCACGCTTCGATGATCGCCGGGATCCGGGCTAGCGGCGCCGAGAAGCGGATCTTGCGGCACAACGATCTCGGCCATCTCACAGAACTGCTGCAGGGAACCGAGTACCGCCGTCCGAAGGTCATTGCCTTTAAGTCGCTTTATTCTATGGATGGTGATATCGCGCCGATTGGGCGCATCTGCGATTTGGCGACAAAATTCGGGGCGCTGACCTATCTCGACGAAGTGCATGCCGTCGGTCTCTACGGCCTGCGCGGCGCTGGCATTGCCGAGCGCGACGGCGTCATGGACCGCGTCGATGTCATCGAAGGGACACTGGCCAAGGGCTTCGGCGTCGTGGGTGGTTATATCGCGGCCGATACGGTGATCTGTGACGCGATCCGTTCAGCTGCGCCAAGCTTTATTTTCACAACCGCGATGCCGCCGGCTGTCGCCGCCGCCGCGGCACAAAGCGTCACGCACCTGAAGAGATCGGTCGCGGAACGGGTCGCCCATCGATTGCGGGTTGAGAACACGCGCCGCGCATTGCGCGAAGCCGGTATTCCGATGATGTCATCCCAATCGCATATCATTCCTGTCCCGGTTGGCGATCCCGCCCTGTGCCGAGAGGCCTCAACGCTCCTCTTGGAGAGGTATGGCATTTACATCCAGCCGATCAACTATCCGACCGTACCGCGGGGCACCGAGCGGCTTCGCATCACGCCCACACCCTTCCATAATGACCGGCTGGTCGAGGACCTGGCGAATGCATTGCGGGAGGTTTGGGACAGGGTGGGGCTGTCAAGAGCAAAGGGAGCGGCTCCACTATCGATGATAACTCGCTTGAGACCCGCCGCTTGACACAAGCTTGAGGTTGCCCGCCGCAAAAATGGTGACAGAGACCAGAAGACGATTGTGGTCCCGGTTTTCCGGTGGCAATAGCTGCAGCCAAGCGGAGTTTCGGTCTGACTGGTAAACGACACGTTCAGACGCGAAAACAGTACCAAACGCCGGTGGCAGGAAACGGACCCCCGTCTCGTATTCCCAAAGCGGACCCGTTCATCCAGGCAAAGTCATTGACCAGATTACCCCTGCCGGTTGATTTGATCGAGGACGCCCGGGAAAAATCACCATGGGTGGGAAGATGTTTTTCCACGGCCGAGTCGGGTCGACAGTGCCTGTAACCGCGTGACATTGTTGGTTACCAGAGCAAAGGCGGTCTGAAATATGCGCGTCCTCCCTCACCCTCTCCGCATCGGTACCCGCGGCAGCCCGATGGCCCTGCGCCAGACCGCTCTCGTCGCTGGCGCCCTGGCCGCAGCCCACCCCGCTCTCGCTGCGCCGGGGACAATCGAGATCGTCACCATCCGCACAACTGGCGACCGGATACAGGACCGCCTGCTCGGAGAAATCGGTGGCAAGGGCCTGTTCGCCAAGGAGATAGAAGAGGCGCTCGTCGTGGGCAGTATCGATCTGGCGGTGCACTCGCTGAAGGATCTAGAGACCTGGCTCCCCGACGGCATTGCAATCGCCTGCGTACTGCAGCGTGACGATCCCCGCGATGCACTGTTGTCGGTGCAGCGGACGAGCCTTGCTTCCCTGCCCACGGGCGCGCGAGTCGGCACTGCTTCGTTACGGCGCCGAGCTCAGCTGTTGCGCCGCCGTCCGGACCTTGTGATCGTGCCGATCCGTGGGAATGCGAACACTCGGTTACGTAAGCTCGACGCGGGCGAGGTTGATGCGCTGGTGTTGGCGCTGTGCGGCCTCGAGCGCCTCGGCGCAGGCGATCGCGCTGTTGAGATCCTGTCCCGCGACCTCATGCTGCCGGCCGTCGGGCAAGGCGTCCTCGCCGTCGAATGTCGCGCCGGAGACGAGATTGCGCATCGGTTAATGGAGCCGCTTCACGACGCCATAACCGCGGCCTGTATCAGTGCCGAGCGCGCCATGCTAGCCGCCCTAAGCGGCTCTTGCCGCAGTTCGATCGCCGGGCTCGCCGAGTTCGACGGCAGCCGGCTTATGCTTGAAGGCCTGCTGCTGAAACCGGATGGCAGCGACGTGATCCGGGGCCGGTGTGAGGGTGGCATCGACGACGCGGCGGCACTTGGAACCGAGTTGGGCAGAGAGTTGCGGCGCCAGGCGCGCCTCGGTTTCGGGCTATGCTAACGGCTCCAAGCCGGCATCTTGCCAGGCCGGCGCCGTGCAACCGGGGTCGCGCAAACACCTCAACTCGACAGACCCCTGAATACTGCGCGATCGGCCGAGTCAGCATGAATATTATGTTAGATAATGGGTTTGCATAGCACGTCCTCCCGCTACGGCGTCGGCGCCCAGGTCTTCCATTGGCTGACCGTCGTCCTGGTCCTCGCCGCCTATGTACTGAGCAAGGGCGACGGCTATTCGCTCTATTCCGCCGCCGCGGACGGGATTCGCAGGATTCATGAGACGCTTGGGATGCTCGTCTTCATTGTCGTCGTGCTGCGGTTGCTATGGCGGCTGATCGACAGAACGCCCGCGACAGAGACGATGCCGGGATGGATGGCTGCGGCCGCAAACCTCGTCCAGTTCGCGCTTTATGCGCTCCTCATCGCGATTCCAGCAACGGCAGTGCTCGGCACCTGGCTCGAGGGCCTTCCCGTCACCTTTCCCGGATTCGACATCGCCCCCCAGATCGCGCAGGCGCATGGACTGGGGCAGCTGATAATCGTAGTCCATACCACCCTTGGCAACGTCATCCTCTGGGTTGCCGGCGTGCACGCCGCCGCGGCTCTCTTCCACCACTTCTATCTGCGCGACGGGGTCTTTAAGTCGATGGTTCCGGGCGGATAATCATTTATTTTGAGGAGGAAAAAGCAACAAAATTCCTGTGGTGCCGCGCAACTATTTCTTTTTAGAAGCGCGGTTTTGCCCGTGTCTGTGCGCGGTGTTATTCTGGCGGCGTCGGGACGAGGGGCGGTTTATGCTGTTCGACGGCCTGCGGCGCGTCGAACAAGGGGCGGATGTTGGTCTCGGTTGAAAATCGACGGCAGCCCGGTTTTTTCGGGCCGTGGTAAGGGGAACCACGGGGGGGCAAGGAGAGAGCGCACAGCTATCCCCTCCCCTATACCGCCCAGGCGTCTGCTATGCCGACCCGTTTTTTGATCCGATCAAAGCGGGATTATGTAGTCAACGATAGCGGCTTACCATTTCGGGGCAGCCGCCGGGTCGCGGGGCCAATAGATCGGTAGTGTATTCAAAATACCAGCCGGAGCTGTTGCGGGCGATCTTTGGTCGTCACATCATCACATTATCGCTATAGCGGCGAAGGTTTCCGAAGCGGCAGGGCTATGTCGCAAACGTATCGGCACGATAACCGAGGGGCATTTCACTACAGACCGTCCGCTCCATAGATCTGCGTTGTCGGCAATGTCTGAAGTGCGAGCGCAACGAATGTACTCCGACGAAACATGCCAGACGGGGCGACCTTGGCCTGGCTGTCGATTGCCGCTGGGCTGCGGGCGCGTCGCCATTGACGGAAGCGTTTGCCTGACACTGGATCATAATTGCGAGGAAGCGAAACCGTGATCATACGCTATACCAGCCCCGCGCGGTTCATGCGCATCGGCAGCGCAGTTCTGCCTTGGTGCGCCTGGGGGAGCATCGCGGTCATCGCGGTCGGGCTGTATCTGGCGCTGATCACGGCGCCGCCCGATTATCAGCAGGGCAACTCCGCCCGCATCATGTATGTCCATGTCCCGGCGGCCTGGATGGCGCTCAACATCTATTTGTTTGTCGCCGCGGCAAGCGGCGTCGCCCTGGTCTGGCGCCATCCCTTGGCTGAAATCGCCGCCCGCTCCGCGGCTCCGATTGGCGCCGCCTTCACTTTTGTCTGCCTCGCCACCGGCTCATTGTGGGGCCGGCCGATGTGGGGCACCTGGTGGGTGTGGGACGCGCGCCTGACTTCGGTTCTGGTGCTGTTCTTTCTCTATCTGGGCTACATCGCGCTAGTGAACGCGTTCGATGATCCGGCGCGTGGCGGGCGGGCGGGGTCGGTGCTGGCCATGGTCGGCGTCGTCAACCTGCCGATCATCAAATTTTCGGTCGATTGGTGGAATACGTTGCACCAGCCGGCAACTGTGCTGCGACTCGGCAAGCCGACAATCGTCGCCTCAATGCTGGTGCCGCTGTTGGTCATGGCGCTGGGCTTCATGCTGCTGTTCCTGGCCTTGCTTATCATGCGCATGGGCACCGAACTCAACGAACGCAAGTCGCGGGCATTGCGCTTCAGCAGCGTGCGCGCGCGTGTCCCGGCGCGGTCGCGGTCAGAGGGGCCTGGCGCCGGCGGACTCGGCGGGGTTGCGGTGACAGAGCCATGATGAATGCACGATCGGCATTTATTTCGCGATGGGGGGTTACGGCGTGTATGTGTGGCCTGCTTATGCATTGACCGCGACGGTGCTCGGCGGCTTTGCCCTCTTTTCCTGGCATCGTCGTCGCGACAGTGCACGCAGTCTCGACAGGCTGCAGCAACAGGGCCACCGGCGATGACCCGCAAGCAGCAGCGGCTTGGCTTGCTGGCGCTCTGCATGATTGTGCTGACCGGCGCCACCACACTGGTGCTGACCGCGTTCAGTGACAATCTCGTCTTTTTTTACAGCCCGAGCGATCTGAAGACCCGCGTAACTTCGCCGGACCGGCGAGTGCGGATCGGCGGTCTGGTGGAGGATCGCAGCGTCCAACGAGGTGCCGACAAGCGCGTAGCCTTTCGTGTCACTGACGGCAAGACCGACGTCGCTGTCATCTATCACGGAATAGTCCCAGATCTGTTCCGCGAAGGCCAGGGCGTCGTAGCGGAGGGTAGGTTGAAGCCGAACGGAGTATTCGAGGCCTCGACCATTCTCGCCAAACATGACGAGCGATACATGCCGCGCGAAGTCGTTGAGGCGCTGAAAAAGAGCGGACATTGGCAGAAGGGAGCCGCGACCGAAGCCGCCGCTCCCTTAAGAGCTGTTGCTCCCGCCGTTAGCCGTTAGACGCTCGGAGCAGCGGGGTGCACAAACTCTTTCTTCTGCTGCCGGTGGGAGTTTTCGCGGTGGTACTCGTTGCCTTTGGATTGGGGCTCAGCCACGACCCTACCTTGCTGCCATCGGCACTGATCGATCGCTCGGCCCCCGATTTCAATCTGCCAGGGCTGATCGACCCGGCGCAAGGA
>CAWCOH010000004.1:0-187395 GCA_963797115.1 uncultured Alphaproteobacteria bacterium
TCGACACGATCCCGCATCAGGAACTGATGCGGTCGGTGGCGGTGCGCATTGTCGACCGGCATGTGCTGCGGCTGATCAAGCTGTGGCTCAAAGCGCCGGTTGAGGAGCGCGATGACGACGGGACGCGGCGCATGACGGGGGGTAAGAACAGCAAGCAGGGAACGCCGCAAGGCGGCGTGATCAGCCCACTGCTCGCCAACCTGTACATGAACCGCTTCCTCAAGCATTGGCGTGGCACCGGGAGAGGGGAGATCTACCGAGCACACGTCGTCTCCTATGCCGACGACTTCGTCATCCTCAGCCGCGGGCACGCAGCCGGGGCGCTGGCGTGGACGGGCCGGGTGATGGCCAAGCTCGGGCTCGTCCTCAACGAGACGAAGACCACGATCCGGGATGCCCGGCGCGAACGCTTCGACTTTCTTGGCTACAGCTTTGGCCCGCACCATTACCGGAAGGACGGCCATTGGTACTTGGGGGCGAGCCCGTCGGCGAAGAGTGTGCTGCGGCTCAAGGCCAAGGTCAGCGACATCCTGGTCCCCGGCAACATCGGCGCCTGGCCCGACGTGCGTGACCGGCTCAATCGCTTGCTGCGCGGCTGGAGCACGTACTTCGGCTACGGCACCCGGCTGCCGGCGTACCGGGCGGTGGACAACCATGTCTACGACCGCGTCCGACACTTCCTGGTTCGACGACACAAGGTGCCCTCGCACGGCACCCGCCGCTTCCCGCGGGAGGCGGTGTTTGGCGCGCTCGGAGTATTGCACCTCCGGCGCGTCCATTTGGGACCGCCGCCGTGGGCCTCGCAATGAAGCCCGTCGGAAAGCCGGATGCGGGAAATCCGCACGTCCGGTTTGATGAGCGGGGACGGGAAACGGGGCGGCACGCCGCTACCGCGCTCGTCCTCGACTCTACTACCGAGTTGGTTTCCGGCCGGCGGTGACACGCCCGGCAAGTGAGTCCGATAACGAGAGTGGTGGTTGTGGGTTGAAGCGACTGGCTTCAACTTTTGCGAGTCCTTGTGGGGGCAATGGTCCCTAGGGTGGTTGCGGGATTATTTGGCCCCGCTTTCTGGTTCGTCAGGCCGTCGCGGCGGAGTTGAGCGCGGCGTGGGCGGCGTGATATTCGGCCTGGTAGGGAAAGGCTGTGGGCATGGCGAGCTTGATGCGGCGCACACTGGTGCGCACCAGGCGCCGATCTTCAAGAGCTTGAGGCGGATGGTGCCGCATGAGGCGCGGGCAAACTGGGTGTGCTTGAGGCCGATGCGGCGCAACGCGCACAGCAGCACATAGGCCATCGAGGCGAACCACAGCCGCAATTGGTTGGCGCGCATGGTTTTGGCCGAGAGCCTGCCCCTGGCCTGAACAGGGGTGCGGTCGGCATAGAGGTCGAGCTGGCACTCCTTGATGCGGTTTTCCATCTCGCCGCGGGCGCAGTAGAGCTTCTCGTAGAGGTGGCGGGCCTCGTGAGCCTCGCGTGCCAGCGAAGTGACGACAAAGCGCGGATTGGCTTCGCCTCCGGTCCATTCCGCCTTGGCCACGACCCGCCGCTCGCGGCTCCAGCTCTTGCGCGTCTGCCAGGTGAAGTCCTTGAAGCGGCGCGCCGGTTTTTCGGTCTGTCGGCTCTGCTCTTGCCGCCGCGGCGAGTTCCGCCTCGATCGCCCCGATCAGCCGGCTGTTCTTGGCCAAGCCGAACAGGAAATCGACGCCGTTGTTCTCGCACCACGCCATCAGCGCCTCGCGGGCAAAGCCCGAATCGGCACGCAGCAGAATGCGCACCCTGGGCCAGCGCCGACGGATCTGGGCGACGATCCGCGCCACCTCCTCGATGCTGCCGGCGCTGGCGTCGATGTTGGCCGGGCGCAATTTGCTCGCCAGCAGATGCCGGCCGCAGAACACATAGAGCGGCAGATAACAGTAATTGTCGTAATAGCCGTGGAAAAAACGCTCCTCCTGATGCCCGTGCAGCGGGTCGTCGGTGGCGTCGAGATCGAGGGTGATCTGCGGCGGCGCCGCCGAATGGGCGTCGAGAAACAGCGTCGACAAACAGCCCCTCGATCGCCGCCGCGTCATAGCTGATCTTATGGTAGCGGGTCGGCTCCGGCCGGCTCAATTCCAGCCGGTTGAGCGTCGATTTGCCGGCCAACGGCGCACAATCCGCGCGGCGGGCTTCAAGCTTGCCGCCCAGCACCGCCATGACCGGGTCGTGGCGCAACTGGTCGTGGTCGATCAGGTCCTCGTAGCCCAACGCAATCCCGAACACCCGCTGACCCACCAAGCGCGGCACCGTGTGTTCGACCAGCTCGGCCGCACGGTAATCGGTGAAGCAGCCGGCAAAGCGCTCGATCAAGCGGATCTGCCCATCGGTGGCGCCGAGCAACATCACTCCGGCCTCCGAGGTCATTGTGCCGCCGTCAAACGCCGCCACTACCCTCCGCCCGTCAACCGGTGCAAAGCCAAACAGATCTGCGCTACACTCTGTCTGCATCGGGACTCCCTCTAGTCCTGAGATAAACCGTTTGTCCAATTCGATTTTCTCAGATCCAGGGCCCCGGTGCACCTACCCCTTGTAGAGTCGAGGACGAGCGCGGTAGCGGCGTGCCGCCCCGTTTCCCGTCCCCGCTCATCAAACCGGACGTGCGGATTTCCCGCATCCGGCTTTCCGACGGGCTTCATTGCGAGGCCCACGGCGGCGGTCCCAAATGGACGCGCCGGAGGTGCAATACTCCGAGCGCGCCAAACACCGCCTCCCGCGGGAAGCGGCGGGTGCCGTGCGAGGGCACCTTGTGTCGTCGAACCAGGAAGTGTCGGACGCGGTCGTAGACATGGTTGTCCACCGCCCGGTACGCCGGCAGCCGGGTGCCGTAGCCGAAGTACGTGCTCCAGCCGCGCAGCAAGCGATTGAGCCGGTCACGCACGTCGGGCCAGGCGCCGATGTTGCCGGGGACCAGGATGTCGCTGACCTTGGCCTTGAGCCGCAGCACACTCTTCGCCGACGGGCTCGCCCCCAAGTACCAATGGCCGTCCCCGGTAATGGTGCGGGCCAAAGCTGTAGCCAAGAAAGTCGAAGCGTTCGCGCCGGGCATCCCGGATCGTGGTCTTCGTCTCGTTGAGGACGAGCCCGAGCTTGGCCATCACCCGGCCCGTCCACGCCAGCGCCCCGGCTGCGTGCCCGCGGCTGAGGATGACGAAGTCGTCGGCATAGGAGACGACGTGTGCTCGGTAGATCTCCCCTCTCCCGGTGCCACGCCAATGCTTGAGGAAGCGGTTCATGTACAGGTTGGCGAGCAGTGGGCTGATCACGCCGCCTTGCGGCGTTCCCTGCTTGCTGTTCTTACCCCCCGTCATGCGCCGCGTCCCGTCGTCATCGCGCTCCTCAACCGGCGCTTTGAGCCACAGCTTGATCAGCCGCAGCACATGCCGGTCGACAATGCGCACCGCCACCGACCGCATCAGTTCCTGATGCGGGATCGTGTCGAAGTACTTCGACAAATCGGCGTCCACCACATCGGTGTAGCCTCGGCAGAGCAGGACATGCACCGCCTTGATCGCCTCGGTTCCGCTCCGCCCCGGCCGGTAGCCATGGGCTGCCGGGTCGAGGTCCGCCTCGAAGATCGGCTCCAGCACCAGCTTGGCGGCGGTCTGCACCACGCGGTCCCGGATTGTTGGGATGCCGAGCGGCCGCTCGCCGCCGCCGGGCTTTGGGATCATCACCCGCCGCACCGGGGCCGGTCTGTAGGTCTTCGCGACGAGGTCCCTCCTGATCTCGGCGAGCCACTCCTCCAGCCCCATCGCCTCGACCGCCGCGAACGTCATCCCGTCCACCCCCGGCGCTCCCGCATTGGCGCGCGCCAGCGCATAGGCATGGGCCAGAATATCGTCGCGATGGATCTTGTCGTAGAGCAGATAGAAGCGGTACGCCGGTTCCGCCTTCGCCTTGCAATACAGCTTCCTCTGAAGGGTCCGGATACTCTCTGGTGTTGTCAGGCTCATCGCCAATCACCGATCCTCGTCTCCGTCAGAAGCGCACCCGAAGTCAGGGTCCTTCCCTCCACCGGCATTACCCGGCCTCAGCGGTACCATGACCCTGTCCGACTCCCGCCGCGGGCCGCCGCCAATTGCGGCGTCGGAGACGCAATCTCCGCCCGCTGCGGGTATCCCCCGATTACCCGGATCACCCTTCCGGCGTGCCGTACCCAACTACCCCGGCGGATCGCGACAGGTGCTCGTGTCGGTTGCTTCCCTGTCTCACGCGGCCTTCCCCGTTTCTCAGCCGGGTCGGCATCCGCAACTTCACTTTCGAGGCCTGCTCAGGCTTCACTCACGTTACGGCCCGTCGGATTGCTCAACCGCCCAAGGCGGCCTTTGTCGCAAGGCTTCAGCCCAGCCGGTTACCCCGCCAAGCCGCTTGCCAGCTACCAGATCAAACCGACATCTATCTGGGTGGAACCCTCCTCCACTGGTGACCCGCGCCGTCGGGGCGCACTGAGAAATCCGGGTTAGCTGTGCCACCCTGAGGCCACCTCACTGCGACTCGAGGTGGCGTGGGACGGTCAGTGGGACCCAGGAGAAGCCGAGCTGCAACGGCACCTGACAATTCGAGTAGCGCAAGCGGGCTAAGGGCCACTAATCGCGCGGGGTCGGCGCAGTGTACTCCGCGGCGCAGAACGTGCCGCCCTGATAACGCTCGGCGATCGGGTCAGCGTGCTGGCCAGCCTCAGCCGCGAGGACCGCCTTTGCATAGGGTTCGGAATCGTCCTGCGGCCGGTAACCCAGCCGTTCGGCGTTGGAATTATCGTACCAGGAGCGCCGGTTGCGGGAGACACCGTAGACGATCTCGTAGCGAATGCCGGGGTGTTCGAGCCCAATGCGCACGAGCTGGGTGTAGTCGCGCGGGCTGATCCAAATCGACAACCGGCGCTTATCGATCGGCTTCTCTCCAAAATTTCCGATGCGCGTGCACAGGAAGCCGATGCCGTGCTTGTCGGCGTAGAGGCCGGCGAGCGCCTCGGCGAAGGCCTTGCTGACGCCATAGCGGCTGTCCGGCCGCGGCACCACCCGGTGGTCGATCTTCTGGTCGCGCGGGTAAAAACCGACAGCGTGATTGCTCGTCGCCACGATGATGCGCTTGACTCGGGACTGCCGCGCCGCCTCGAACAGATTATAGGTGCCGACGATATTCGATTGAAGGATCGGTTCCCATTCGCCCTCGCCTGAAATGCCGCCCAGGTGGACGATGCCATCGACGCCGTCCACTATGCGCTCGACCGCGGCCATGTCCGAAAGCTCGGCGAGGTCGACCTCTTCCCCGGTTCGCGCCGGGGCCAGCGGCACACGATCGGAGACCCGCAAAATCCGATAAACGCCCAGCAGACTCTCGCGCAGCGACCGCCCGATGCCGCCGGCTGCGCCGGTGATAAGTACTCGATCCACTCTGTTCCCCCATCGAATATTGGCGGAAAACCTAGCGAACCTCGATTTACCCTCAACTTGCCCCGCTTAAGCAAGTTCATCTTCCATCAAAGCCTCGCACTACCCTCTCGCTCCAGCAGTGCCAGCCGACGCCATCCGCCCACCTTCAGGTCCGCGATCAGGGCTTTTGCCGCGAAAGCAAATAAGCGCCACGCGTGGTAGCATATCGTTAACAATGTGCACCGATAAAACGACAACTACATTGCGCAACGAGGGCCTTTGGTGGTATATCGCCGGTCTGCATGTCAGTAGCAATCGCGAAACTGGATGATCGAGGTCCGCGGATTTGCACCGACCATTTGCTGACGGTTAATATTCGCCGGGGTTTGGAACGCTGAACAGGAGCGCAGAGTGCATCGCACATTCTTTCGCGCTATTGCAGCGGTCGTGGTCCTCATAGTCACAGGGTGCGGGGGTGCACCGCCGTTACCGCCGGCGCCGCCGGCGTCGTCACTCCCTTCGGCCGAATACCGCATCGGTCCGGGCGACAGTCTCAACATCTTTGTCTGGCGCAACCCTGAGCTGACGCTGACGGTTCCGGTGCGTCCCGACGGGCGGCTCTCGATACCGCTGGTCGAGGACGTTACCGCGATCGGCAAGACGCCGACGGCCCTTGCCCGGGAACTCGAGCAGCGGCTGTCAAAATACGTCAAGGAGCCGCTCGTAACAGTCATCGCAGAAAGCTTTGTCGGTCCGATCCCCGATCAAATCCGGGTCATCGGTGAAGCCGCACAACCGCGTGCACTCCCTTATCGCGCAGACATGACGGTGCTCGATGCGATGATTGCAGTCGGCGGTCTAACCAAATACGCGGCGGGGAACGACAGCGTGATCGTCCGTACTGCCCAAGGCGAGCAGAATACCTACTCGGTGCATCTCAACAGCCTGATCAGAGATGGTGACATCGACAGCAACGTAGCTCTCCGTCCGGGTGACATTTTGATTATTCCGCAACGGTTGTTCTAGATGTGCCGCCTCCGCGGCGCCGTATCGTCGTCACAAGGCCGATTGAGCAAGATCAGCATTTCTCGGAGATCATTATGGTCGAACTATTCGGTCGGAGCGCTTCGTGAGGTCGATACAGTCGCAGGCCATGCCGATTGTGCAGGCGATGTGGCGCCACCGATGGCTCGCCGTCGGTACCGCATGGCTCGTCTGTACCGCGGGTTGGATCGGCGCAGCAATCGTACCCACGAAATACGAGTTGTCGGCACGGGTCTATCTCAATGCCGACCCGCTCTTAACCCCGCTGCTGCGTGGGCTGGCGGCAGATACCGACCCAACCCGCCATCTCGACTTCATGCAGCGCACGCTGCTGAGCCGCCCCAATCTGGAGCAGCTGATTCGGCTGACCGATCTTGACACCGGCGTCCGAACTCCGAGTGAAAAAGAGGCGCTGTTCAAGCAATTGGCCACCGACATCGAGGTCAAGCCGATTAGCCTCAATCTGTTGACCATCGCCTATCGCGACGGCGATCCACAGCTGGCAAAGAATATCGTTCAGTCATTGCTGACAATTTTCGCCGAAAAAATGGCCGGCAGCAGCCGGGCCGAGATGGATAGCGCACAGCGTTTCCTCGAAGGCGAGATCGCCTCGTATCGCGATCAACTGCGCGCGGCCGAGAAACGGCGCGCCGACCTGGCAGAAAAATATCCGGACATTGTTCAGAATCGGCCCCCGGATACGCCGCAAGGCGATGACAACGGGAATCGGCTCGATCAGGCGCGGGCAGCCGTGGTCCAACTGAAGCTTGAACTGGCCGATGCCGTCACCAAGCGTGATTCGCTGCAGAAGGAGCTCGCCTCGGTACCGGCCATGCTGACCGTCGATCATGGCGTGCAGGTGGTGATCGCCGGACGGCTGGGCCCGCTTGAGGAGCGGCTTCAGGAACTTCACCGCAATCTCGATGGGCTCTTGCTGAAATTCACCGAGAATCATCCGGATGTCAGAGCCACCCGACAGGCGATTGCTCAGCTCCAATCCGAGGTAGGAAAGTCGGGCGGGGGTTCAGGACGTGCGGTCGGCGGCACCGGGCAGGTAGCGAACGGCGTTTACGAGCAGGTCAAGGTCCGGCTGGTCGACGCCGAGGCCGCGGTCGCCGCCCTGCAGCGCCGTTTAAACGAGGCCGAGAATGAGCAGGCGAAGATCGAGAAGATCGCGCAGTCGGCGCCGGGTATACTGATGCAGGCCCAAGACCTTAACCGCGACTACTCCATCCTCAAGAAGAATTACGAGGAACTCGTGAGGCGACGCGAGGCTACTGCGATCGCCAATTCGGCCGATACCAAAACCGAGAAGATCCAATTTCGGATTGTCGACCCGCCGCAGGTGCCTGTTGTTCCTGCCGCACCGAACCGAGCCCTTCTCGTGTCGCTCGTGCTTCTTTTCGGTATCGGTGCCGGCCTCGCGGTTCCCCTGCTGGTGATGCAGCTGGACACCTCTTTCGCGACCCTCAGCCAATTGCGCAACCTTGGGATTCCGATCTTGGGAAACGTCTCTCGGCTGTCATTCGGCGCACAGCAGCGGCGCATGGCATTTCAACTCGCTGGAGTTACCGCGAGCGCGCTGGTTCTGGTCGCAGTCTATGGTACGCTACTCGTGCTGAGTATCGGCCCTCGCTCGATAGGCATCTCGTAAATGGCCGAATCGATTGGACTGATCGAGCGGGCGGCCGCCCTTTTGCGCCAGCAGGATTCGCTCGGGCCGGAGGTTTTGCTGCACCCCGTCGCGGAGGCCGATGCCGGCCCCGCAACGCCAGAGTTGATCCTCGACCGCGGCCGGCTCGCACGTTACGGGATCAGCGTACCCTCCTCGGGAAGGTCGCGAACCGTCGAGGAATTCCGCTTGGTCAAGCGCAACCTGATGACCCAGCTGTCGCAGGGAGGTTCGCTGGCGGATCAGCGATCGAGCCGGCTGATCATGGTGACAAGCGCGCGGCCGGGTGAGGGAAAAACATTCATTTCGCTCAATCTGGCGCTCGCCTTCGCCTCAGAAAGAGACGTCAAAGCGCTGCTTGTCGATGTTGATACACAGCATTCGACCATGCAGGCCATCCTCGGGGTCCCGGGTGAGCAGGGAATTGTCGACGTGCTCGCGGGAACCTGCGACCTCTCCGACGTGCTTCTGCAGACGAACATCGCAAATCTGATGGTACTCCCCTCCGGTCGCGGCGGACCGCATGTGCCGGAGCTGTTTTCGAGCAATCAAATGGCGGCCTTGATGGCCGAAATGACGCGGCGGTTTCCCGACCGTTATGTCATCATCGACACCCCGCCCTGTATGGCGAGCAGCGATGCCGCAGCGCTCGCCCCGCTGGTCGGGCAGATCGTGTTTATCGTCGAGGCTCATCACACCCAGCAGATGGAGATCGAAACCAGCCTCGGCATGCTCAGCGCCTGTCCGCGGATTAGCCTTCTCCTGAACAAGAGCGACACGCTGTCGGGCGAGCATTTCGGTTCTTATGAATATTACTACCATTCGCAAGGTCGCGAGACTGATGCGCCGCGCTCGAATAAATCCGAGTAGATCCGGCGCGGGGAGCGCATTTCGGCTATGGCATTCGGGTCTGAGGCTTTTGCTCCTGTTTCTCGCCGCCGCCGGTGTGACGAGGATGCCGGCGATGGCGCAGGAGGGTGCGGCTGCGGCCGCGGCGGCAGGGGACCAAGCAGCGCCGGCCCTGCCGGGAGGCGATGTTTTGCCGCTCCGCCCGGCCGGTGGGTTTGGGTTTCCCAACCCTTTGAACCCGCCAAACGCGCTCAATCCCGCGGCTGCGCCGTTGGCTCCGGCGGCACCCGCTGGAGCGCTCGGGCTCGCAGCGCCGGGCATTGGCGTTGTCCCTCTTCAAGCCAACGATCCCAACGCCCCGGCGATTCTAATCCAGCCCACGGCCTCGGTCAGCGAGACTTTTACAGATAACGTCAATTTCGCGCACTCCGATCGACGTGCAGCTGCCTATACGCAGCTCTCACCGGGCATCTCTATCTCCGCCGATACGCCGCGGCTCCAGGCGATCTTCACCGGTAGTCTTAACAGCTATTTTTACCTCCCAACTTCAAACCTCAATCAGCTTTCCGGCTCGTTGTACGCGAGCGCGTTCGGCACCGTGGTCCCGGATGCGCTTTTTGTCGACGCCCGGAGCCTGGTGACGCAATCGAGCACAGTGCCCGGGTTCGGTTTTCAGAACCTGTCTCAACTGCCCCAGAACCAGCAGACGCAAACCTACGTCAACACGATCTCCCCCTATTTGCGAAAATCGTTTGATGGTCTCGTCGACAGCGAGCTTCGGTACACCTTTGGCTCGTCGAATTTCGGAGGGAATACGACAGTTCTAGGGACGCCGGCGACACCGACAACACTGCTAGTTTCCGGCACCCTTGCCCCCACCAATCTAAGCTCCGCCATTCTCAACGAGGGCACCTTCATCGCCGCCACCGGCAGTGACTTCCGGCGCACGCTGTCGCGGCTGACGATCGACGCCTTAGACTACAACTCGTCCTCGACCGACCGAAACACACAGTTCGGTGCATATGACGATCTCGAATATCGGATTGCACCGCAAGTGGCGGCACTGGCGCGGGTCGGATATCAAAACATCCGATACCCGTTTGCCCCGGCCGCAACATTCGCCGGAGAGACGTGGCTGATCGGCGGGCGCGTCGGCACCTATGGCCCGGACCCTGCATACTTTGCCTTGGAGTACGGCCGGCAACAAGGTGTCTATGGTTTTACGGGGTCCGCTCGGTACAATATTACGCCCACGATGCTTTTTACCGCCAGCCTGGTCCAAGGGATCAGCTCGCCTGCGCAATATATCCAGAGTACCCTCGGAACCTCGACCCTCGACGCTTATGGTGCGATCGTCGACGAGTATTCCGGTCTGCCGGCCGCCTTCTACAGCCCAGGAATAGGCCTGTCGAATAGCGTGTACAAGCAACGCTTGCTGAATATGGGCGTCACCGAGGCGATCGGACCGAACCATTATTCGTTGTTCGCCACCTATGCCAACCAGCAATCGCTTACGCTGGTGACGAACAGTGCTCCCACCAAGACTTACGGGATAAACTTCACCTACGGCCGCGACATCAGGCCCGACCTCAGCGGCACCGCGTCGCTCGGCTACGCTAATTCGACGAACGTGATCACGTCGACGACTGCCACGCCCATCAACAACACAAATCAAGTAACCGGCTATGTTGGCTTAAACTACCTCCTCGGCGAGACCCTCACGGGCTCCGTGTACTATGGTCTGAGCTACTTTACCAACGCCGCGGGCACCGCAACAGGGCGGAGCGGGGACGTCGTGGTCAATCAGTTGACCTTCCAGCTCAGCAAGACATTCTGACCCAGCGATGTATACCGAATTTTACGGGCTTTCCACCCGGCCGTTCCAGCTCACGCCGGATGCACGCTTTTTCTTCGAGAGCACGGTGCACCGCCAGGCGATGGCCTATCTGGTCTATGGCCTCCATCACGCGGAAGGCTTTATCATCATCACCGGGGAAGTCGGTGCCGGCAAAACGATCCTCGTCGACAATCTGCTGTCGACGATTGACCAGAGCACGTTCGTTACCGCAAAGATCGTAACGACACAGCTCGCCGGAGACGATCTTCTGCATCTCGTCGCAGGCGGGTTCGGAATTGACCAGGAAGGGCTTGCCAAAGGCTCACTGCTGCAGCGGATCAGCGATTTCGTGCTGGCGCAGCACCGTAATAACAAGCGTGTCCTGCTGATCGTCGACGAGGCCCAAAACCTGTCCTTCGAGGCGCTCGAAGAGCTGCGAATGCTATCCAACATCGTCTTCGACCGTACTATGGCGCTACAGAGCTTTCTGCTCGGTCAGCCGCAGTTTCGCGCGGTCCTCGGCAGCGCAAGGCTCGAACAGCTGCGCCAGCGGGTAACCGCGGCTTACCATCTGGGCCCGCTGAGCGAGCCCGAGTGCAGAGCCTATGTCGAGCATCGGCTGCGCCGCGCCGATTGGACGGGCGACCCGCATTTCGACGAGGATTGCTATCCGCTGATCTATCGGCACACTGGCGGCGTACCACGACAAATCAATACTCTTTGCTCGAGGTTACTGCTCTTTGGTTTCCTGGAAAAACTTCACGGTCTAACGGCAACCTCGGTGGAAAAGGTAGCCAGCGATCTGCGAGAGGAGATCGCTATCGTCACGGCACCATCGGTACTATCGACCTCCGCCGGCTCCTCCGCCGATGCGGTTAAAGGGAACGAGGCTATTGCGCAAATCAGCCAACGCCTCGATCTGTTGGAAGATAGTGTCCATAAGCAGGGGTTGGTGATCAAACGCGCTCTCGAGCTCGCGACCCGCTACTTTCAGGAGGATCGTGCGTGAGCTCGGCCGGCCAATTCCTGCCTCTGTCCTCGATCGATGCGCCCAGCGCGGGCCGCATCGGCACGGGCTTCGCGAATGCGATGACCGTCGATGTCGAGGATTATTTTCAGGTGGAAGCCTTTGCTTCGACGATCAAACGTCAAGATTGGGACCACCTGCCGCGGCGGGTGGAGTGCAACACCTTACGTCTGCTCGATATTTTCGCTGAAGCCAACGTTCAGGCAACATTTTTCATGCTGGGCTGGGTTGCCCAACGACACCCGGCTCTGATGCGGCGCATCGTGAGCGACGGCCACGAGCTGGCGAGCCACGGTTTTGGGCATAGACGGGTCGATAGTCAGTCGCCAGATGCCTTTCGCGCCGATGTGCGGGACGCCAAACAGACGCTCGAAGATGCCGGGGGTGTGCATGTTTGCGGATATCGAGCGCCGACCTTCTCGATCGGCCGCAGCAGCACCTGGGCTCACGCCATCCTGGCAGAGGAAGGCTATCGATACAGTTCCAGCGTTTATCCGGTAAAACACGATCTCTACGGCAGCCCGGGCGCGCCGCAGACTGCCTTCGCACCCCTGTCCGGAATGCTCGAAGTGCCGCTTACCACCGTTCGCCTGCTCGGTTTCGATGTTCCGGCCTCAGGGGGTGGCTTTTTCCGGCTCTATCCCTATCCGGTGAGCCGGTGGCTGCTGAACCGAGCCAGTCGCGCCAACCGTGCGCCGGCCATCTTCTATCTTCATCCCTGGGAGATCGATCCGGAGCAGCCTCGTCAACATGAGGCCCCGTTTTTGGCTCAATTTCGCCATTACCTCAACCTCGGTCGGACCGAGGCTCGGCTGAGGCGTCTGTTGCGCAATTTCCGCTGGGCGCGCATGGACCGGCTCTTCCTCGGCGACCGATCAGAACCGTTTCCGTTGATCACCTCATGGACGAATTACAGGTTTCCGTCACGGTAAGACCGTTCCAGCCGGGTGACGAGTGCCGTTGGGACGAGTTCGTCCACTCCCGCGCGGACGGCTCGTTCTTCCACCTCTGCGGGTGGAAGCGGGTGATCGAGCGGGCGTTTGGCCACCGCACCCATTATTTGATTGCCGAGCGCGGCGATGCCGTGACCGGGGTTCTTCCCCTGACCCATGTCAAATCGCTGCTGTTTGGATCATCACTTATTTCAAACGCCTTCGGTGTCCAAGGCGGCCCGATCGCCGAAGACGCCGACAGCCTGCAGAGGCTCGAAGACGAAGCCGTGAGGCTGATGGACGCCATTTCGGTTCCCGTGTTGGAACTGCGCGGCTTTTCCGAGACACGCGCGGACTGGCCCAGCAAGAAAGATCTGTATGCTTCGTTTAGGCGGTCTATTGAACCTTCCGTACAGCGCAATCTCAATGCAGTGCCGCGCAAGCAACGTGCGATGATCCGCAAGGGAATTACCAATAATCTTCAGTCACAGATTGACGACGATATTTCCAGACTCTATCGCATATATAGTGAAAGCGTCCACAATCTCGGAACACCGGTATTTTCTAAGTCATATTTCCGGATTCTGCGGGAAGAATTTCACGAATCGTCAGACATTGTTACGGTAACGTTCAATGGTCAGGCTGTCGCCTCCGTGTTGACCTTTTATTTCCGCGACGAGGTTTTACCGTTTTATGGCGGGGGACGGCGCGCGGCGCGCGCGCTCGCTGCCAACGATTTCATGTATTGGGAGGTCATGCGCATGGCGTGCGAACGGGGCTACCGTGTCTTTGACTTTGGACGCAGCAAGGTCGGCACCGGCTCATTTGCGTTCAAGCGCAACTGGGGCTTCCAACCGACGCCGCTCGTCTATCAATACCGCGTGGCGGCGGGCCGCCCGCTGCCGGACTTGAACCCCCTCAACCCCAAATTCGCCACGCTTATCTCGCTTTGGAAGCGGCTGCCGCTGTCCGTGGCAACCCGCCTCGGTCCGATGATCGTCAGGGGGATCGGCTGACACGAGACAGCAGGCGGTTGTCTCCGGCCGACGCATCGAGGGGTCCGGCAAAGGAATCGCCTGCAGCGCTCGCTCCGGGTTCGCGCCTGGGTCCAGCGAAGACGCCAACATCGTTCGATGACTGGATAAAGCGCGTGACAGCCTTTCCCTCCACTCGAAGGAGACAACCGATCGTCGGTTCTTGGTTGGCGCCCGGCTGGTGCCCGGCGCTGGCAGTCATCGCCATCGCCAGCTTCGTCTTCGCCGTCGTGTTTCAGCGCGAAATAGCGGGCGCGGTGCAAGTCTGGATCGACTCGACCGCCTATAATCACTGCTTTCTTATCCTTCCCCTCATTGGCTTTTTGCTCTGGGAGAGGCGAGCAGTGATCGCTTCGGTATCGCCGCGCCCGGCGCTATGGCCGTTACTGCTGATGCCACTGCTCTCGGCAGTCTGGCTGACCGCGGCGGTGCTCAATATTCAAGAGGGCCGGCAGCTGATGATGATAGCAATGTTCGAGGTCGTGGTGCTCATTGTGCTCGGGCTGCGCCTCTACTGGTTGCTGCTGGCGCCGTTGCTGTTTTTGTTCTTTCTGGTACCGAGCGGAGCCTTTTTAGTCCCGTCGCTGCAGAGCATCACCGCTGATATTGTCGTCGCCGGCTTGCACACTCTCCATATCCCCGTCTTCTCAGACGGTTACATGATCGAAATTCCGGAGGGTCCCTTCGAGATCGCGGAAGCGTGCGCGGGACTGCGTTTTCTGATCGCGTCAATCGTTTTCGGCTGTTTTTTTGCAGTGGTGATGTATCGAAGTCTCTGGCGGCGAACCCTTTTTATTTTGATGTCGATCTTCGTTCCGATCTTCGCCAATGGGTTACGTGCTCTCGGTATCATTGTCTTGGCTCATCTCGAAGGCAGCGCATCGGCGGTAGCAGCCGATCACGTTCTTTACGGGTGGCTGTTCTTTACGCTGGTGATTATGATCCTGATCGCGATCGGAATGGCGCTCGCGCGGAAGTCCGACACAACATTGCCGGACCCGCCGGCGGCAACAGGGGACTTATCCTCCGAGCCCGCTCCCTGGCGGTTCGCGGTCGCGGTTACGGCTGCCGTTCTTCTCGCCGTTGCCGGTCCGGCCTACGCGGCCCGTCTCGATAATCTTTTCCCCGCTGCCTCGCTTCCTCAGACGGATGGTCCGTCTGTTGCGCCGCCCTGGCATAGCCTGACCGGGGTCACTGCAGAATGGCATCCGCTGGTGCACGGTGCTGATCGTGAGTTCCTAGAGAGCTTCGAGGAGCCGGGGTCCGGGATCATCTTGCGGTTTGTCGGGCTCTATCGCTTACGCGCCATTGGGAATCAGCTGACCACGGCCGAAAACCGCCTCGCAGACGACACTGAGTGGCGGATCGCCGAGCGCCATCGAGAAGCGGTCGCTTGGGGCGGCAAAGAGGCAAGTGTCACACGCGCCGAGATCGTCAGCGGACGGCATCGCCGGCTCGTCTGGTCCTTTTATGTCGTTGACGGGAAGATCGCCGCCGGGCTCATCGAAACCAAGCTGTTGCAGGCTCGCGCAGTCCTGCTGCGACGAGCATCCTTGGCTGCGCTGGTTGCGGTCTCGGCGAGCATGGATGACCCACAGGATCCGGCTGCAGCACAACTCGCGCGTTTTTTGGCGGCAAGCCAGCCGTTCCCGCAATATCTCGACATGCTCGAACGGGGAACCAAGACCACTGCGCCAGCTTCCTGAGCCCGGATGATCGCCGGCTACTCGTCCAGGGACAGACACTCCCGCTTCCGGCCGGACCCGGAATGTGACGGCGGGCTCCACCGTTGGGCGAGCGCTTTGACTTCGAAAGGGGTCGCCGGCCGGCCGCCGACCTCTCCGAGGAAGAACTCGAGGTACTCCTCGATACGGCGTAAGAAGGCACGCAGATCGGCCGCATCGCGCACATAGGGGGTGTTGCCAGGAGCGAGCGAGGGGCTGTGGTAGGTGAAGTTGAAGATGCGAAGTCCCTCGCGCAACAACGCCCGCGTGAGACGCCGTTGTTCGTCGAAGGAGATCCCTTCTGGTGTGAGGGAGATGCGTTCGATCAGGTGGAGCCGGGCGAGGATGCCTGGGACGTGCAGCGCTTTCAGGCGCGTGTTCATGGTCAATGGGTAAGCAAGGCCTCCCCTGTGCGCGAGCAATCCGGCATAGCCGACCGAAAGAGGGATCTCGAGCAGCGCCTCGGCCTCACCGAACCAGTACGGCCGCACTCCACAATGGGAGAAGTCCGGACCGAACTGAGGCGAAAGGTCGGTACCGGGGACAACGCTCAAATCGATCTCGTAACCGAGTTCGGTGAGGATGCGCGCCGTCGAGTGGCCAACCCCGTATCGACCGGCCTTGTAGATCCGTGGGCGGGTGCCGACGTTCTCTTGGATGATGCGGCCCAGCTGAACCAGCTTTTCACGCTCGAGTTCAAATGGCAGGTTGCCCGGATAGGAGTTTTCGTCGGTTTTCAGTTCGACAAAGGGAGGATTATCCCAGGGCTGCAGATGGGCACCGATTTCACACCCGCCCGAGCGATGAAAATCGCGAAGGATCTCATAGGCCTCCGGTGTGCTGCTCACCGGATAGTCGAGGACATAGGTAGGTCGGACCTCGTATCGTTCGAAGATCCGTTGCATCTGCAACAGGGCCTTGACGGATGAGACGCCCATCGCCTGACGGGGCCGCTGGCGCACCCAGTCGAACTCGGCTTCGGTATCGATCACGACGACGACCAACGGCTCGTGTTCCGCCGGCCAGTCGATCATCTTCCAGGTGTTAGGGTCGAGCATTCCCCGGCAAGTACCTAGCGGTTTCCATCCCTGCCGCCGGCAACTCGCATCGGCGCCAGCGAACGAGCGCAACAGCGAAGATCAAAAATTAACAGACATTAACGTAAACGCCATCTTCAGTAGCAAACCTGTAACATGAACACCTCGATGCTGCCATATGGAACTTGACGAAGCTCCTCGCGAACTTGGCATAAGATCGTAAATGAGTGGTTTATTCCCGCGGGCCGCGCCACTCGTTGCACGAGTTGCCCTCACGGCCGCCAATGCGGCTGTTGCGTCCTGGGACCTGCGGTTGAGCCGCTCTCAGCGCGTTGGGTAGTGCCTTGGCTTCCGCTTATTGCACGCAGGTTCTTCACATTTTCCCGAGTTTTGGGATCGGTGGCGTGCCACTTCGTATGGTGCGCGTAATCAACTATTTCGGCAAACATTTCCGCCACACCATTATCGCACTCGACAACGATTACGCGGCCGCGGACGGTCTCGCCGGCGATGTCGACGTGACGCTGTCGTCAACGCAACAGAAGAAGCGCGGAACAATTCGCTCCGTGCTCGGTGGTGTTCTCGCCTTGCGGAGCATGCGCCCCGATCTTCTGATTACCTGTAACTGGGGCGCGATCGAATGGGCGATGGCGCATCGCCTAGTGCCGCTTGCGCGCCATATCCATATCGAGGCCGGCTTCAGTCAGCGTGAAGCGGACTCGCAAATCTTTCGTCGCGTGCTCTTCCGCCGCTGGGCTCTCGCCCGCTGCGCTCTGGTCGTGGTCCCCTCCCGACTGCTCGAGCACCTGGCGCGCGAGGTATGGCGGTTGCCCGTGGAGCGTGTGGCGTACGTGCCGAACGGCGTCGACGTCGCGCGGTTTTCCTCCCCCGCCCGCGACATCGCACCAGGCTTCGCTCGCCGGCCCGGCGAACTGGTGGTCGGGACGGTCGCCCCGTTGCGGCCCGAGAAAAATGTCGGGCGCCTTCTCCGGGTATTCGCGGCGATGGGCTCGACGCCTCCGACCCGCCTTGTGGTTGCCGGCGACGGGATGGAGCGCGCTGCATTGCAGCAGCTGGCAGGTGAGCTCGGCATTGCCGACCGCGTGATTTTCACCGGTCAGGTGGCGCCGGAACAAGTGCTCGGCACATTTGATATATTCACCCTCTCCTCGGACACCGAGCAGATGCCGAACGCGCTCCTTGAAGCAATGGCGGCGAGCCGACCGGTCGCCGCAGTGAACGTTGGGGATGTCAAGAGCATCGTTTGCGAAGAGAACCGCGATTTCATCGTCGAGCGCGATGACGGCCCGGCCTTTGCCGGAGCGATCACCAAGCTGCTTCATGATCCAGAGCAGCGTCGCACCCTAGGCCGCAAAAATCACGAGCGCGTTCTCAGCGCGTTTTCTCAAGAGCGAATGTTCGCGGCGTACTCAGAAATCTTCGGCGCGGACTCGACCGGACACCACAGCTCGGGGCGAAGCCGATCGACGACCCAGCCTGACGGGGGTCGTCGAGAATAGCCGGGTCAGGCGGCGTTTCTGTCCAACAGCTCAATGTGGACGTTCTGGGGCCCGCGCAGAAAGGCGATCCGCACTCCGGGCCTGATCGTGGTCGGCTCCCGTGTGAACTCGGCGCCCTTGCTCTTCAGCTCGGCGACCACGTCATCAATGTCGCTGACCCGCAGTCCTATATGCTCGAGCCCGAGATAAGGCGGTTGCGGAGGGTCCGCGACGCCCTGTTCCGGCGGCACCTGGGCGATAAAGACCGCCACCCCGCCGAGATTGAGATCGAGCCGGGGCCGCCCGTCCGACTGGACCGAACGGATGATCTCGGCGCCGAACATATCCGCGTACCAGCGGGCGGTCGCCTCCACATCGGGGCTGCGCAGATGGATGTGGTCGTAGGTGAACGTGGCCATGTGTCCCTCCTCCTCTCGATCGATGAACTCTAAGGCCAAGCCGGCGGCCTCGTCAGCCGCTCATTTACCGCGGACCGCTGGTTTCCGCCTCTCGCGCCAGGCAGTGTGACTTTCCTTGGCGTCTTCGGTCATCGACAGGGCCATGAAGCGGTAGAGATCGATGTAGGCGGCATCGGCGACATTGGGCATGTCGAGCCCGCGGTTCAGCGATTCCTTCGCCAGTCGCGAGGCGAGCGCCGGCAGCTCGGCCAGCCGCTCGGCGATCGCCGTCGTCTGCGCGATCAGCTCGGCGTGCGGCACCAGCCATTGCGCAAGGCCGAAGCGGAACGCTTCCTCCGCCTTCATCGGGTACCCCATGGCGACTTTCATCGCCTGGCCCTTGCCGATCCACCGTGCGAGCCGGACGATGCCACCATGGTTCGGGAGTATGCCTAAAGCGACCTGCGGCAGCCGCCATTCGGCACGATCGGAAGCGATGATCAGATCGCAGCAATAGGTGACGATGCAGCCGATACCCACAGCAAAACCGTTGACCGCGGCGATGACCGGCTTGGGGAAGTCCGTCAGTACCTGTCCCGCGGTGCGATGCCGTTGCGACAAGCCCTCGATGAATTCCGCGATCGAGTCCTGTCTATGGGTCCGCGGGTTCTTGAGATTGGCTCCGGCCGAGAACGCGCCGCCCGCCTCGTCGCCGGTCAGCACCGTCACCCTGATTTCCCTGTCCGACGCCATCTCGTCGCAGCGCCGAGCGATCTCCTCGTTGAAGTCCTCTCCCCAGGCGTTGCGTGCTTCGGGCCGGCTCAAGGTGAGCCAGCCGACGTAGTTTCGCTTTTCGTAGAAGACGGGCATCGGAAACTCCGTTGATCGAGGGTGCCAAGCGGACCGATCTTGCCCTCCCGCGGTGCATGAATGCATCCACAATCCGATGGGTGTCGCCGCAGACTGAAGTCGCTAGGTTTGCCCTTGATGACCGCCAGGCAGTTTTCCGAAAGCATCGAGAGCCGCGCGTCATGGGTAGCGGCGTCGATTACACTGCTGATCCTGTCGATCTCCTACGGCGCACCGCTGGTGTTCGTCGTCGGACTGAAGCCGATCGCGGCTTCGCTCGGCACCGATCGGTCGGTGGTGGCATTGGCTGCGTCGCTGGTCTGGCTGGGCACGGGCCTCGGCGGCATCGTGATGGGCCGCCTGGCTGACCGCATCGGGATGCGCCCGGTCGCGGTCTTTGGCGCCGGGATGACGGCACTGGGTCTGGCGGTCTCGGCAATCGGCGAGACCTGGGCGCTCTTTCTCGGCAGCGCCGTGCTGATAGGCCTTCTCGGCAACAGCGCGCATTATCCGCCGCTCGTGACCTATGTCAGCCGCTGGTTCGACCGCCGGCGCGGTACGGCCGTGGCATTGATCTCGTCCGGGCAATACATCGCTGGCGTGCTGTGGCCGACCGTGTTCGAAGAGGGGACGACGCGGTTCGGCTGGCAGGCGACGATGTTGGCATTCGCATTCGTTGTCGCCGGCGCGATTGTGCCCCTAGCGCTGTTTCTTTATCCCCCGCCAACGCCAGGCTTTGTCGAGCCCGTCAGCGGCGGCGTCCCGGGCCGTCCGCAGGCGCTGGGGCTGCCGGCAAACCTCGTGCAGACGCTGATCTGTGCGGCCGCGTTTTTGTGCTGCGTGCCGATGGCGATGCCGGCTGGGCATCTGGTGGCATTGTGCAGCGATATCGGCATCCCGGCGGGGCGCGGGGCTGCGATGCTGTCGGTGTTGCTCGGTTGTGCCTTCATCAGCCGCATGTTCTGGGGGTGGGCAGCCGACCGGATTGGCGGGCTGGGAGCGGTGCTCGCCGGCTCGGCATGCCAGGCGGCGACGATCGCGGCCTTCGCGGTGACCCAGGACGAGGCCGGACTGTTCGCGGTCTCGGCCGCCTACGGGCTCGGCTTCAGCGGCATTATCCCAGCCTATGTCGTGGCGATACGCGAGCATTTTCCGTCGGCCGAGGCCTCATGGCGGGTGCCGATGCTGCTCTTCACCGGCATGTCGGGGATGGCGTTCGGCGGCTGGTTCGCCGGGGCGCTCTACGACCATTTCGGCTTTTACGCGCCGGCCTTCGTCGCCGGGGCGTTGTTCAATCTTGCCAACCTGGCGGTGGTCGGGTTCCTCGTCGTACGGCAGGCGCGGCAATTGCGCCTGCCGGCGGTTAGTCCCGCTTAGGTCTTGACCAGCTTGTGGATCACCCGGATGCGCTTCGGCGCCGGGCCTTTCGAGAACCGCGCCCAGCTGCGGCCGGAAAGTTCGCCGACATAGATGTTCCCGTGCCCGTCGACGGCGATGCCGTGCGGCGAGGTGAACTGACCGGGGGCGAGCCCGGCATGCATCTTCCCGAGCCGAGCCTGCACCTTCCCTTTGGAGGTATGGATGCTGACGCGCGGCCCGATATTCGGCCAATCCCGGTTGATCTCGCCCGACGGTCCGCCCTCGCCGATATAGATCAGCGGGTCGCGTCCGGCCGCCATGCACATGCCGTTCGGCCGGTGCAGATTGTTCCATTGGGTCTCGAACTTGCCGTTGCCGTCGAACACCTGAACACGGTGGTTCTCACGGTCGGCGACGTAGACCCAGCCCTCGGGATCGCAGCAGATATTGTGCGGGACGTTGAACTGACCGGGATCGGTGCCCGGTTCCCCCCACGACATCTGCAGCTTGCCGTCCGGCGTGTACTTATGGATCCGCGCATTGCCGTAGCCGTCGGAGACGTAGAGGTCGCCGCGCGGCGACAATGCAGTATGGGTGCAGCGGTGGAACGGCTCGCCGCTCATATAGGGCTTGGGTTCGCCCGGAATGCCCAGCGTCATCAGCACCTTGCCGTCGAGCGTGCATTTGCGCACGGTGTGGTCGCCGTCGTCGGTCAGATAGATCGTGTCGTCCGGGCCTATATGGACCCCGTGCGGCCGGGTAAATACTCCTTCTCCCCAGGTGCGCAGCAAATTGCCATCGGCGTCGAAGACCGCCACCGGGTGCTCGCCGCGATTGAAGGCATAGACTCGATTCTGCCGGTCGACGCCGACCGCGGCACAGTCGCCGAGCGTGATTTCCTGCGGTACCTTCGCCCAGTTTTCTTTGACTTCGAAGGTGTACTCGCCGCTTCCGAGTTGAACCGCCATGCGTCCTCTCCCTCATCGTCGAAAAAACGCGAACGGGCCTCGCGGAGACCTGCGAACAATCCAATTTGTCGTCCCCGCGAAAGCGGGGACCCAGGGGCAAGTGACTGAGATCCTGGGTTCCCGCTTTCGCGGGAATGACGGACAATTAAGAATGAGCACGAAAGATTTCGAACGCCGGGACCTATCCCTCCGCCACTCCGAACTTATCCTGCAATCGCAACTCGTACCAACCTGTGTGATGTTCGCGCGGCGGACCAATGGCCCCGGCTTCCGCCGGGCGGGCGAGTAAATGAGCGGCCGAGGAATACCTTCCCACTTTCCGCCGTCAGATCGAGGGGCCATCATAGGTGCGGAACGCAAAGCAGGCGAGCGTTCAACGCGGCTCATTATCTGTGGTACTGATAGTCAGCCGATCGTACGATCACCAATGGATATGCTTGCGAAGGGAGCAATAGGACGCCGTCATGCCAGAAAAGCTGATCTCAGGCGATAACCACATCGACCTGACCTACCTGCCACCCGATCTCTGGTCATCGCAGGCACCGAACAAGTGGAAGCTTCTCGCTCCCCGCGTCGAGGAGAAGGACGACGGGCTCCACTGGTTTGTCGATGCTCAGGACAGGGGGATGTGGAACGGCATCGGCCCGGGATTCCTCCCCTATCAGAGGGGAATGTTCGGCCATATCGACGAGATGAAGGACCTTGGTTTCGAGTGGAGTTCGCGCCCTGGCGCCAGGCCGCGGCCGACTACCCCGGAATTGCGTCTGGCCGATCTCGACCGCGACGGCGTCGCGGGCGAGGTGATCTACGGCTGTCTGATGATCAACGATCTGATGGCCGACGCGCCGCTGCGCGCCTGGGCCGACAAGACCTACAACGACTGGGTCGCGGATTTTGCCAAGCGCAGCGACCCAAATCGGGTGTTTCCGCTCGCCATCGTCCCCAACACCGATCCGATCGAGGCTGCGGCCGAGGTCCGGCGCTGCGCCAAGATGGGGCTGCGCGGCGGTGATCTTGCCTTCAAGCGGATGACACCGCCGCTCTACACTCACGAGTGGTATCCCTTATGGGAAGCGGCGGCGGAATGCCGTTTCCCGATCTCGTTCCACTCGACCGGCTTCAAGGCGTTGCGCGCGCCCGATACGCCGGAGATGGAGAAGAAATATTTCACTCAGTGGCGCCTCGTCCGCTCCGCCCTCTTCCAGCTCGACACGATGGAGGTGCTGGTTTCGCTGCTCGCCTCCGGTGCTTGCGACAAGTATCCCGATTTCAATTTCGTGCTCGGCGAATCGGGCGTGACTTGGCTGCCATATGTGTTCGACCGCCTCGACACCGAGTATGCGGACCGCGCGAAGAGCCTCAATTTCAAGCTGAAGCCGAGCGATTATTTCCGCCGCCAGGGCTATGTCACCTACCAGCAGGACCAGTATCTCGAGCCGATCATCCCGCTGATCGGCGAGGACAACATCATCTGGGGTGCCGATTATCCCCACCCCGATTGCATCTGGCCGAACTCGATCCCGACGCTTGACCGCAACCTCGCTCAGATCTCGCCGAGCGTGCGCCGCAAGATCACCAGCGAGAACGTGACCCGGCTCTACCACCTGAATTGACGAGAGGGTAACCCTCTCGTCATACCCGCGAAAGCGGGTATCCAGGGGAAACCGCCGCTCCGCCTGTAGCCCTGGGCCCTCCCCGCTCGCGGGGGAGGGTTAGGGTGAGGGCGCGACTGGAGGCGCGTTCGAGGCGTGGGAGACAATCGGCATTTGGGAGGGCCACGCGTCGCGGCCCTAGGCGAGCTACGAGACCTCGACTTCCACAAATCTCCCTGGTCGGGACTAGAGAGCGGTACTCAATCTCTTCGTCACGTATGACGCGCTCTTACGCAACCGTAGGTAGGGCATCAGTTCGAAGGCCCACTATCAAGCGCGATTAGCGTGGCCTTGCCACAAAACCGGAACTTTTCGCTGTTGAATTGTGGCCGGTACGGCCGTTCAATCGCGGTCGCGACGATAACCCTTTTGGGCCGATTCCGGCTGTTCCGCTTGATGGCCTGGGTAAGTGGTCCGGCATTAATTTTTTGTACATCCATCAGCAGGAGCCGGCTCGAACCCAGCGGCGTTGCACCCGGCGCTGCGCTCCGGTCACGCCGATCCGCATCGTGATAAGGTCACGGCTAACGGCGTAGATTGAGACAGCCGCATCGACGGTCATCCGCTGCTCCACGATGTACAGCGCCGCCTCCTCCGAGATCAGCAGCGCCGGCCCGAGCCAATTCGCCTCCTCCTCGTGTACCCGGTTGAATTGACGGCAGCCGAACTGGTCGAGGATCGGGGCAGGCGGATGCCCCAGCAGACCGTGGCTGATCTCATGAGCGAGGTCGGCCGCCTGCCGGCGTGGATGATGCGCGTCGTTGTAGACAATCAGCCGGCGATACCCCGCAAAGAGCGTAGCCGCCGAAAACACGTCGGGCGCAGAGCGGGTCAAGTAGCCCACCGCTGCCGCTTCGATGCTGGCGAGTTCGGAAAGCCGCATCAAAGGAATGCCTAGATGGCAGGCGAGTGCCCAGGGCGAAAGTGGCGCATGCGGCGCCAGCCCAAGCTCGGCGCGCAGTTCGCGCGCATGCTCGTTCGCCTCCGTCTTGAAGCCCCGCCGCAGAGACACTAGTCTTGCCGCAGCTTCTCGTAGGCCGCCTTAAGCACCGCATCGAGGGCGGCCGCCGCCTCAGGCTTCAGATGCGGGTCGGCGCGCAGATACGCGGTGATCTGAGCCAGCGGATCGGCTCGCGCCGGCGCGCTCTCGTCCGCCAAAACAAACTGATCCGCTTTCAACCCTGACCACGCAAGTAGCGCCGCCAGGCTGTCAACGTCGGGCCGCTTGCCCTGTGCGATACGAGTCAGGGTCGAGGCGCTGATACCAGCCTCTCGCGCCACCTGCTTCCAGTTCAGCCGTCGCGACTGCCGTTGGCTGTCGAGGGCCGCGTAAAAGCCCTCTGCATCGAAGTATCCCTTTGCCATCCGGCCCTCTTAATTCGACACTTGCAATCCGACGCCATCATTCAAATATAGAGTGCGATTGCGCATTTGCAACGAATATTCGGATTTGAAAATGGGTTTCGATGCGCCGCTTTCTCCTCCGCACCTAATTGCGCGGAAGGCCCAACTCGTCGCCGTTCTCGAGCGCCTATGCGAGGCGCTCGAGCTGACCCCTACCCAATTCGAACTCGCCAAGCAGCGATACGAAACGGTTGGCGAATGGCTGGCGGCATCGCCCGATCCGCGGCTGCGGACACTCTCGATTTACCTGCAAGGGTCCACGGCTCTCGGCACGACAGTGAAACCGCTGGGGCGCAACGAGCACGATGTCGATCTCGTCGGCCATGTAGCGGACGGCGGCGGCGTGCCGCCTGCGATTCTAAAGAAGTTGATCGGGGACCGGTTGCGCCAGAACGGCCACTATCGGTCCTTGCTGGAGGAGATGCCGCGCTGCTGGCGGCTGAATTACGCCAGCGAATTCCATCAAGACATAACGCCGTCGGTCCCGAACCCGCTCTGCAGCAACGGGGGTGAACTGGTCCCCGACAAAACTCTTCGCGAATGGATGCCGTCGAATCCGAAGGGGTACCGGCGGCTGTTCGAGCAACGCGCGGCACTGCAGCCGCGCATGCGCTTAACGAAGGGTATCGGGTTCCGCGGGGACGCCGCGACCGATATCGAACCTTATCCAACGGCTTCTGACGGAGACGAGGATCGGTGATTGGCGATGAGCCTGACAACACCAGAGAGTATCCGGACCCTTCAGAGGAAGCTGTATTGCAAGGCGAAGGCGGAACCGGCGTACCGCTTCTATCTGCTCTACGACAAGATCCATCGCGACGATATTCTGGCCCATGCCTATGCGCTGGCGCGCGCCAATGCGGGAGCGCCGGGGGTGGACGGGATGACGTTCGCGGCGGTCGAGGCGATGGGGCTGGAGGAGTGGCTCGCCGAGATCAGGAGGGACCTCGTCGCGAAGACCTACAGACCGGCCCCGGTGCGGCGGGTGATGATCCCAAAGCCCGGCGGCGGCGAGCGGCCGCTCGGCATCCCAACAATCCGGGACCGCGTGGTGCAGACCGCCGCCAAGCTGGTGCTGGAGCCGATCTTCGAGGCGGACCTCGACCCGGCAGCCCATGGCTACCGGCCGGGGCGGAGCGGAACCGAGGCGATCAAGGCGGTGCATGTCCTGCTCTGCCGAGGCTACACCGATGTGGTGGACGCCGATTTGTCGAAGTACTTGGAAGACACTGCATAATGCCCCCTGGTTCATGAGATAGGATCGAAGAGGTCGGGGTGTCGGCCTATCACTTTGATGCGCAGGCCTTTTTGTTTGCCGCGCATGACATGGACGGCGGCGAGTTCGCCGCGCTTGACACGCTGCAATACGGTCTGGCGCGAGACGCCGAGCACGCGCATTGCCTCGCGCATCGGCAGGAAGTCCTCGCCGGCATCACCGTTGAAGCGATCCTGGAGATCTTTGGTGAGGCGGATACGCCAAGGGGCGCCGGGTGTCGGCTGCTCGCCGGCAATAATGCCGTCATTGAGCAAGCGATGGATGGTCGATGGGGCGACGCCAAACACGACAGCGGCCTTCTTGATCGTCAGTAGTTCGCCCTCCGGTGCACAGGCCGTCGGCTTGAAGCAAGGAATACCCCAGTGGCGGCGCAGGTTGCCGACGCGGCCGGCGGTGAAGCGATGACCATATGCCGTGGCCCGCTCCTGCCGATTGAGGATGCCGGCGATCACACCATCGGGGTAATGGGCCGCGAGCCGGCGCAGCAGCGCGATCGTGTCCTCGTCGGTGCGGACGGTGGCCGGCCGCGAGCGCGGCAGAGTGAGGTCGACCTCGTTGAGCGCGCCGCCCTTCCAGCGCAGCGCGAGATGGGCGGCCGCCTTGTCGCGATCGACCTTGATCGTGACGTCTTCGATGAGGGTGCGTAGCAGCTCCTTCCTGTCGCGCGGCGTGGTCGTTGGCGCGTTCCAGACGGCGGCGAGATCGGGTCCGAGTGCGAGGAGACGATCGCGCTCGGCCTGCGAGATCACCCGCGGCCTCTCTTTTTCGCGGCGTTCCAGCTCGAGCTTGGCCGTCTCAAGTCCGCGCAGGCGCTCCTCCCAGTCGCGTTCGAGGCCGCGCGCCACCAGCCGGTTGTCGGGATCGACAGCGCGATAGCGGCGCTCGGCGCGTTGCGCTTCGTAATTGGCTCGCTCGACCCCGAGCCGCCACTGCTTCAAAGCGGCTTCGCGTTCGGCTTCCAGCCGCTCAGCGGCGGCAAGGGTGGCGGCAAGTCCAGCCGGCTCCAAGGCAGCGACGAAGGTCCGAGTGACGGCCTCGTCGATCTGGATACCGCCGATATTGAGGCAATAGACGCCGCGGTTCTCGACGAGAACCTTGCCCGGGCAGTGGTAACCTGGCGAGGCGTTGCGACCACGATAGTGGGTGTGCAGACGGCGACCGCAATGGCCACAGCGGGCCAGCCCTTGCAGAAGTGCGCCGCCCTCCCTCACGGCGCCGCCCGCCTGGTGCGGTCCAGGCTTTGTATTGCGGGCGATGCGTTCCTGGTTTGCCTCATAGGTCTGCCAGTCAATGAACCCCGGATGATGCTCCGGAATCAGCACCTGCCATTCGGCGCGCGGGAGGTGTCGCACGCGCTTCTTGCGCCCGCCGGTGGCATCGAGGACGATCTCGTGGCGGGTTCTGCCATAGACGTAAGCGCCGGCGTAGACGGGGTTGGTGAGCACCTGGTGGATGGCGGTGTAGCTCGCCTCGACCCATCGGATCTCGCCGCCTTGATGCATCTGCAGCGGGAATTTGAGCCCCTCCGAGCGGGACCACAGCCACACGCGCCGGGCCGAGCCGGTCTCGGCGAATTGGGTAAAGACCTGGCGGATGGCGGTGCAGACGGCTTCATCAGGGTGAAAACAAACCTCGCCCTCCTCCTCGCCCCAGACAAAGCCGACGGGCAGGCCGCGCCGGAGTTCGCCGCGCGCCGCCTTGTTGCGAATGCCGCCATTGAGGCGGGCGCGCAATATGTGCAACTCTGCTTCGCTCATGGTGCCCTTCAACCCTAGCAACAACCGGTCATTGAACACCGCCGGGTGATAGAGGCCGTCGCCATCGCCGATCAGCGTGTCGGTGAGGCCGGCGAGATCGATGAGGCGGTACCATTCGGCATTGTTGCGGGCCAAGCGCGAGACTTCCAGACCGAGCACGAGGCCGACACGGGCGAGCGCCACCTCGGCAGTGAGCCGGGCAAAGCCGGAGCGGGTCGCGGTTCCGCCGCCAGACAGGCCCAGGTCTTCATCAATGACGACGATCCGTTCGGCGGGCCAGCCGAGCTCGCGGGCCTTGCTGGCGAGCGCGTATTGCCGCTCAGTCGATTCGCGATTGTGCTCGACTTGAGCGGCGCTCGACTGACGCAGATAGACGACGGCGTGGCGCGCGAGATGGCTCGCCGTGATTTTGGCGCTCTCATTCATGGCTCGCCTCGTTAGCTGCCGCCACCAGCATGCGGGCAATCAGGCGCGCCAGGATCTCGAGCGCAGCGCAGCGCGCGGGCTCGTCGAGCTGTTCCCAGAGGCTCGGTGCGAGGCTCTCCCAAGGAGGACCCCCCGGTGGATCGGGCGGGTCGAAAAAAGCCAGGTTCAGTTGCACGACGGCTCCCCTTCTGTGGCGGTGCCGACCCCGATCGATCGGCCGCGGAGAGCGTCGACGAGATGGCGCAACTGAAGCAAATCGCCAAGGCTGCCCAGAGCACGCGAGCCAACGTTGGCTTCCCGGCACGCGCGCACGCCGCCACCAAGACCCTCGTCCCAGTCAGTCCACTGGGCCGGGATCAGCGCGCGACTGCCGTCGGGGAGGCACGCCAGCACGAACAGAACACCGCGGCGGCGGATACTGCCGATGACGGCGAGCGCGCAGCCCTCAAAGGGATGGCGCTCGCGCGTGATAATTACCGAATCGGGAAAATCCCGGTGATGGGTAGTCTGTCGCCCCTTCTTTCGACACGATCCCGCATCAGGAACTGATGCGGTCGGTGGCGGTGCGCATTGTCGACCGGCATGTGCTGCGGCTGATCAAGCTGTGGCTCAAAGCGCCGGTTGAGGAGCGCGATGACGACGGGACGCGGCGCATGACGGGGGGTAAGAACAGCAAGCAGGGAACGCCGCAAGGCGGCGTGATCAGCCCACTGCTCGCCAACCTGTACATGAACCGCTTCCTCAAGCATTGGCGTGGCACCGGGAGAGGGGAGATCTACCGAGCACACGTCGTCTCCTATGCCGACGACTTCGTCATCCTCAGCCGCGGGCACGCAGCCGGGGCGCTGGCGTGGACGGGCCGGGTGATGGCCAAGCTCGGGCTCGTCCTCAACGAGACGAAGACCACGATCCGGGATGCCCGGCGCGAACGCTTCGACTTTCTTGGCTACAGCTTTGGCCCGCACCATTACCGGAAGGACGGCCATTGGTACTTGGGGGCGAGCCCGTCGGCGAAGAGTGTGCTGCGGCTCAAGGCCAAGGTCAGCGACATCCTGGTCCCCGGCAACATCGGCGCCTGGCCCGACGTGCGTGACCGGCTCAATCGCTTGCTGCGCGGCTGGAGCACGTACTTCGGCTACGGCACCCGGCTGCCGGCGTACCGGGCGGTGGACAACCATGTCTACGACCGCGTCCGACACTTCCTGGTTCGACGACACAAGGTGCCCTCGCACGGCACCCGCCGCTTCCCGCGGGAGGCGGTGTTTGGCGCGCTCGGAGTATTGCACCTCCGGCGCGTCCATTTGGGACCGCCGCCGTGGGCCTCGCAATGAAGCCCGTCGGAAAGCCGGATGCGGGAAATCCGCACGTCCGGTTTGATGAGCGGGGACGGGAAACGGGGCGGCACGCCGCTACCGCGCTCGTCCTCGACTCTACTACCGGCCCCTTTGAGAATTCCGGGCTAAGCGCGACCGTGACCGATGAACGCATCTTTGCGGCGATCGGGCGTGGCGCGGTCATCTGGGCCATCGAGGCGGAGCAGCCGCACAACGACGTTATGAAGCGCCGCTCCGATCTCGCGGAATTTCGGCGGCTGGTTCGCTCCACCCTTAACGCGATCAAAGCCGCGCACGGGGAGCGCGCGACCATCAATCTCTTCCCGGCCCTGCCCGTCTCCGCTGCCGTCGAACTCGGCAGGGTCTGGATGCCGAAAGCCGATCTCCCGCTCGTAATCTACGACCAGAACCGAAAGCTGAACGGTTTCAGCCCCGCGCTTGCTATCGGGGTTTAGCCCTCGCCGGCGATCGCCCCCTAAACGCCACCCAAGTCGAGTTTCCTTGCGTGTCGTTTCGCTCGCGATCGAGCCCCGGACCCATGCGCTTGGCCTTCGACGAGATTAGGCTTGGTGGGTCCGACCGGCACCTGGTCGGGGCCCGGCCCACGGCCCCCTGAGTCCGCTGAGGGCAGAAGCGGCCCGTAACATCGTTTCCGGGCCGTATATTTTGCCGACCGCAAAATTGCCATATCCGCGTTATATGACACGCGGCATGATCGCATTGATCTTAGACATCGGCATCGGGCTGGCGACATTTGCCGCCTTGGCTGCCGCATTTTTTAGGAAGCCGGAAGCGGGGTTGCGGGCTCGTAACCGGGCTAGGGGGTCGGTCGTTGCCATTCCCTGCCAAGTCCCTGCCGGACCCCGCGACAGGGGAAATATTTTCCCGGTTCACGGCGCCGGAGATTTAGCACAAGCTATTGATTACATTCGTGATTATCGGAAACACCGGACCGATTTCGGCGTTGAAACAAAAATTCTCCCTGATCTCAGGGAGGCGAGGCCGCCGCAGCGTTCCGACGGCAACCTTGGGTCCCCGCCTGCGCGGGGATGGCGCCTTAGTGTGATTCGGTCGCTGTCGTCGGGTCGATCATCCGGCGGACTTCGGTGACCTTGTCGGCAGGAAACCCGCTGCGCCGGGCGTGCTCGTGAATGAGCGCCTCGTCCTTGGCGAGATAAACGCAAAATGTCTTGTCGGCGGCGACGTAGCTCTCGACCCATTGGATGTCGGGACCGAGTTCCCTCAAGGTCGCGTTCGACTTTTGCGACGCCTCGCGCAGGGCCTGCCGTTCAGCGCTGCCGATCGCCGGCAGTTCGCGTTCGATGATGAACTTGCGCATGGACTTTCCTTCCGGAGATGGCGGTCAAAAGGCGATATGTGTATCCGCCCGGTGGACTTGGGCGGGAATCTCGCCGCAGCCGATGCTATCGCGGTCGTGTTGCTTCCGACAGCGAAAATCTCAAGCTGAAGGGCAAGCGAGAACTGGGCTGCTCGGCGTTTGGTCTAGCCCCCCTGCAACCTGCCGTGCGATCGGGATCGCGCTACGCGGCGTTCCGCCTTACGGCAGCGACCGGTTGCGCCGCGCCGGCACACAGTGCCACCGCATCGACGACGCACTGCAAGTCTGCGAAACGGAAGGGTTTGTCGAGGAGTGGCATCGGGCGATCCTGGTCCCCGCTGCCGGGCCGAAACTCGCGGCCGGTCAGAGTGATCATAGGAACCCCGCGCGCTGCGCAATCTTCACAGAGGCGTATGCCGTCGCCGTTGCGGAGCACGAGATCCGTGAGCAGGACGTCGATCGATCCGACCGCCAGGAAAGCAGTCGCTTCGGCACTGTCTTCGCACACAGTCACGGCGTGCCCGCAATCGTTCAGAATGCCGGCAATGAACTCGCGGATCGATCGATCCAACTCTGCGACAAGGATCTGCGCCATGGGCGGTTCTGATCTGATAGAAACCCGGACGAGATGCCATCGGACCCCATATGGCTTAAGAACGAGTGAAGATGGTTGTCGGGCGTAGAGCGGCGGGAAGCAGGAGATCAGGATGCAGCTTTCGGTCACCAAAAGCGGCGCTGCTTGCGGTGCAGAGATAGGCTTCGATCTCGCGGGTGACTTCGACGATGCGACGTTCCGCGAAATCGAACGGGTCTTTCACGATAACATCGTCGTCGTCTTTCGCGGACAGCATCTATCAAATGAGCGGCATATCGAATTCAGCCGCCTGCTCGGCGAGCTTGAGATTCACATCGTCAAGAAATATTTGCTCCCCGTATTTCCCGAAATCCTGCTGATCTCGAACATCCGTGACGAGCGCGGCGAGCACATTGGTTTGGCCGATGCCGGCTTCACTTGGCATTCCGACACCTCCTATCGGCGCCGACCGAGCCGTTGCTCGTTGCTTTATGCGAAGGAGGTGCCGCAACGCGATGGCCGGCCCCTCGGCGACACGGTCTTCGCCAGCGCGATCGCCGCCTACGAGGCGCTGCCGGAGAGCATGAAGACACGCCTCGCTGGCCTCAGGGCGATCCACCGCTACGCCGCGCGGCGGCGAGTGGCCGACAGCCCGCGTCCGAAACTCACCCAGGCGCAGGTCGACGAGACCCCCGACATCGCTCATCCGATTGTGCGCACCCATCCCTATACCGGACGCAAATCACTATACGTCACCGCCGGTGAGTGTGTGGGCATCCAGGGCATGCCGGAGGCCGAAGCAGTCGATCTGATCGCCGAGCTCGATGCCCATTGCGTGCGCCCCGAGTTTCTTTACCGGCACAAATGGCAAGTCGGCGATCTGCTGATGTGGGACAACACGGGCTCGATGCACCTGGCGATCTGCGACTACGCGCTTCCGGAGCGGCGCCTGATGCATCGTACCACCGTCATCGGCACGGTTCCGTTCTAGTCGCCCACCGGCGTTGTCGACCCGCAGGAGATGAAACGGGGGCGAATCTAGGTTAGGCTGGGCAGCGTCGTCGGCACAGAGGTCGGTTTTTCCTTGGTGCGGATGAGCCCGTGTTCTAGTCGGACCCGGAGCCCCTGAGCACCCCAGATTGTCGCCACGGGCCGGCAACGGCCCCGGAGCACGCTTGTTAGATTTCCTCGGCGGGGGTTCCACGCCGACGCTGTGGGAGGTGGGAGATGGAGGTTCTCTATCCACACTGCGCCGGCCTTGACGTCCATAAGGACACGGTCGTGGCTTGCGTGCGGCACACGGTAAACGGTTCGGCCGAGCACGATGTCAACGCCGGTTGAATCCTGACCCACTTTGCTCGATATCGCCGATTGAACCTTGACCCAGTCTCGTTGCTCGAGGGCTTGTCCCGGTAGTCCACAGGAGGGACCCGCGCGTAGCGAAGTGACCGCCATGAGTCCGACGTAGCGCAGCGCGGGAGGTCACTGTGGACCCACCGGGGCAAGCCATGTTGATGCCGGTGCCGGCGTTTTCAGCAAGCCGGCGCGACGCTTGTCCTTGAGCCGATAGCTCTCGCCCTGGATGCTGACCACGGTCGAATGATGCAGCAGCCGGTCGAGCATCGCCGCGGTCAGCACCGGGTCGCCGGCGAAGGCCTGATCCCACGAACCGAAGGTCAGGTTTGAGGTCAGGATCGTCGCTCCCTTCTCGTAACGCTTGGCGACTACTTGGAAGAACAGGTTGGCCTGTTCGCGCCCCAGCGGCAGGTATCCGATCTCATCGATGATCAAGAGCTTGTAGACGCTGACGGTGCGGTGCAGCGCCTCTTTCCAACGACCCTGGCGCTGCGCCGTCTCGAGCGTCATGACCAGATCGGCGGCTGTGGTGAAGCGCACCTTGTGGCCGCGCTGGGTGGCCAGGTAGCCGAGCGCGATCGCCAGGTGCGTCTTGCCGACACCGGACGGACCGAGGAAGACGACGTTCTCGGCGCGCTCGATAAAGGCCAGGCCGGCGAGCTCGTGAATCTGGGGGCGCGGTACGCCGCTGGCAAAGCCGAAGTCGAAGCCGTCGAGCGTCTTGATCGTCGGAAAGCCGGCGACCCGCGCAAACATCTCGCGGGCTCGGGCGCTGCGTGCATCACGCTCGGCCCGCAGCGTCTCTTCAAGGAAGTCGGCGAAGGAGGCCGCTTTCGCCGCCGCGCTCTGGGCGATGCCGGAATACAGGTTGGGCATCGCGCTCAACCGCAGCTCCTGGCACAGCTCGAGGATGCGCTGATGCTGCAAATCGCTCATCGGACGCCGCCGGCAAACGCGTCGTAAAACGACAGCGGGTGCTGCAGGCCGATGATCGGTGCTGGCACCGGCTTCTGGAGCGAGCGCACGCTGCGCCCGCCATAAGGCGTTGGCACCGGCTGCAACTGCACTCTCTCGATCGCCAGACGTTCGGCCGGGATCTCGCCGGTGGTGCCGTGCACGCGGACGTTCGCCACCTCGCGCAGCCATCGGCCGACCGTCAGGTTCGCGGTCTCGCGGTCGACGATCAGGCCCTCCTGCGCCAGCCGGCTGGCCAGCGGCACGTAGAAGCTGTGCCGCAGATAGCGGATGAACCGCTCGACCTTGCCTTTGGTCTGTGCCCGATACGGCGCGCACAGCCGCGGCCGGAAACCGCAATGACGGGCGAAGTCGAGAAACCCAGGATGGAAACGGTGGCGACCGCGACCGTAGCCGTGCCGCTCCAGCACGATGGTGCGCATGTTGTCATAAAGCACCTCGCGCGGCGTGCCGCCGAACGCCAAAAAAGCATTCTCGTGCGCGTCGATCAACGTCTCGACCCGCTCGTCGGTGACGAACTCGACATAGGCGGCCCGGCTCCAGCCCAGCGTCGCGACGAATACCGAGAGCCGGTTGCTGCCGCGCCGAATGACCGCCCAGTCCACCTGCATCTGCTCGCCTGGGCCCGTCTCGAATCGGATCACTGGCTCGACCGCCTGTTGCGGCCGCAGCGACGCGACGAACAGCTTCAGCATCGTGTAACCGCCGGAATAGCCGTGCTCGCGCAGCTCCATTAGCAGCACACTCGCTGGTATCCACTCCGGCGCCGCCGAGCCCAACCGCTCCGCGACATAGGCCTTGAACGGGTCGAGCTTGGCCGACCGAGGCGGACGCGGCTTGTAGCGTGCCGCTTCCTCGTCGCGCAGATAGCGCCGCACCGTGTTGCGTGCGACCCCCGTTTCCCGCGCGATCTCGCGGATGCTCTTGCCGTGCCGATGCAATACCCGGATCTCCAATGCCGCCTCCACTCCCACCATCCGGCCCCCTCCACATCGAGGGAACCAGCCTAGCCAGTGGGTCAGCTTTCAGTCGGCGACCTGGGTCAGAATTACAGCGGCGCTAACAACGACGTGCGTACCTTCAAGACGACGACACGGGATCTGTTCGCCTTGTCGCAATGGCTGGCCGAGGAAGGATGCACCCACATTGCGATGGAAGCGACCGGCGTCTACTGGAAGCCGGTGTGGCATGTGTTGAGCGACGGCGATTTCGCCCTGGTGCTGGCGAACGCAGCGCATGTCAAGAACGTGCCAGGGCGCAAGACCGACGTCAACGACGCCGCCTGGCTGGCCGATCTTCTGGCACCCGGCCTGATCCGCGGCAGTTTCGTGCCCGATGAGCAAACCCAGGAGATGCGCAACCTGCTGCGCACCCGCAAGCAGTTGGTGCGCGAATGCAGCAGCCATATCCAACGGCTGCAGAAGACGCTGGAGGACGCCAACATCAAGCTCAACTCGGTCATCTCGGACGTCATGGGCCTCAGCGGTCGGGCGATGATCGAGGCGCTGATTGCTGGAGAAAGCGATCCCGACACCTTGACCGGGCTGGCCCACCGCCGGATCAAGGCGCCACCCGAGGCCCTTCGCGAAGCGCTGCGCGGCCGCGTCACCCGCCACCACCGCTTCCTGTTGCGCCTGCATCTGCAACAGATCGATGCCATCAACGCGGCGATCGGCGACATCGATCAGGAGGTCGACGCTCACGTCGAGCCCTTTCGCACCGCGATCCAACTCTTGACCACAATTCCCGGCATCAGCGAGTTGCGCCTGCGTCATCCTCGCCGAGATCGGCCGCGACATGAGCCGCTTCCCGAGCGCCGCACATCTCATCTCCTGGGCCGGGCTGTGCCCGAAGAACGACGAGAGTGCCGGCAAGCGGCGGTCTACCCGAATGCGCAAGGGCGCCCCTTGGCTCAAGACCACTCTGGTGCAATGCGCCTGGGCCGCCGCCCGCAAGAAGGCCAGCTATCCGCAGGCGCAGTTCCATCGCCTGCGCGCCCGCCGCGGTGCCAAAAAGGCGATCGGCGCTCTCGCCGCCTCGATCTTGACCATCATTTACCACATGCTGATCGACGGCACGCTCTACCAGGATCTCGGTCCCGATCACTTCGATCGCAGAGCCAAAGCCGCACAGACCAGCCGCCTGGTCATTCGCCTGCAAAACCTCGGTTACGCCGTTCAGATCACTCCTTTGGCGGCGTGATCGAGGCTTGGTTTCTTGTTAGGAAGACAGCAGGAGACGTCAGGCATTTATGTGTTTAGCCGGCGCCAGCGCCGCTCCGGCTTAGAGCACTTTCCGATCGGGCGGCACCCCCCTCACCCAGCTCCGGGTGGTAAGGCTCGGCTTTGGCTCGCCAACCCTCCTCAACCCTCTCCCCCCATTGGGGGGAGAGGGAAGGGTGAGGGGCTCCTCCTACCGATGCCATTCGATCGGAAGTCGCGCTAGAAGCTCCGCCTCTCGAAGAAGCGGTTCGCGGGGCGGGGCAATCCTAAATTCTCGCGCAGGGTCTGGCCCTCGTACTCGCGGCGGAAGAGACGGCGGCGCTGCAGTTCGGGGACGACGCGGTCGACGAAATCGTCGAGGCCGCCAGGGACCCACGGGAACATGATGTTGAAGCCGTCGCAGGCGTGGCTCAAGAGCCACTCCTCCATCTGGTCGGCGATCATCTTCGGGGTGCCGACCAGGGCGAGCCCGCCGTAGCTGCCGGCGATCTGTGCCAATTGGCGGACCGTCAGATTGTCGCGCTGGGCGCGCTCGATGACGCGCTCGCGGCCGCTCTTGCTGGCGTTGCTCTCCGGGATCTCGGGCAATGGGCCGTCGAGGTCGAATTGCGCGGCGTCGCAACCCAGGGCGATCGACAATGAGGCGATGCCGCTGTCGGGATGCACGAGGCTGTCGAGCAGGGCTCGCTTCTTGCGCGCTTCCTCGTCGGTATCGCCGACGACGACCAGGCAGCCGGGCAGGATCTTGACGTGGTCCGGGTCGCGCCCGGCCTTTTTCGCCCGCCCCCTGACATCGCCGTAGTAGCGCTGGGCGTCGGCGAGCTTGCCGCCGCTGGCGAAGATCATCTCCGCGGTCTCGGCGGCGAGCTGGCGGCCGGCATCCGAGGCGCCGGCCTGGACGATCACCGGCCAGCCCTGGATCGGCCGGGCGATGTTGAGCGGGCCGCGCACCGACAGAAACTCACCCTTGTGGTCGAGCACATGCAGCCGTTCCGGGTCGAAATAGAGGCCGTCCTCGACGTCGCGGATGAAGGCGTCGTCGGCCCAGCTGTCCCAGAGGCCAGTCACGACGTCAAAGAATTCACGGGCGCGGCGGTAGCGCTCGCCATGCTCCATATGCTCGGTCAGCCCGAAATTGAGGGCGGCGTCGGGGTTGGAGGTCGTGACCAGATTCCACCCGGCGCGCCCGCCGCTGATGTGGTCGAGCGAGGCGAAGCGCCGTGCGATCGTGTAGGCCGGCTCGAAGGTGGTCGAGGCGGTAGCGATCAGCCCGAGATGCTCGGTCGCCATCGCCAATACCGGCAGCAGAGTCAGCGGGTCGAACGAGGTGACCGTCGCGCTGCGCTTCAGGGCCGCCATCGGCATGTTGAGCACGGCCAGATGGTCGGCCATGAACCAGGCATCGAAGCGGCCTTGTTCGAGCTTCTGGGCAAAGCGGATCAGGTGCTTGAGGTTAAAGTTGGCGTCGGGCCAGGCCCCGGGGAAGCGCCACCAGGCGGTGTGGATGCCGACCGGGCGCATGAAGGCGCCCAAATGCAATTGGCGTGATCCGGTCATCGCTGCCCCGTGCTTTTGTTCCCGCAGCATCATGGCGCGGTTGCCGCCGGCACCGCAATATTGGCCGCGCCAGCCCAAAAGGCTGCTATCGTGATCCGTCACCCAACCAAGGATAAGACCGACCGCATGCCCAGCTCGCACGACGCCCCGCCCGCCGTCCTCGATCGCGCTCTCGAAGTCGGCCCCGACGATTGGCAAGCCCCCGGCTTCTACCAGCTGATGACCGCCTTGGTCGTCCCGCGGCCGGTCGGCTGGATCTCGACCATTTCGGCGGACGGGGTGCCCAACGTAGCGCCCTATTCGTACTTCAACCTGATGGGCAGCGATCCGCCCTATGTCGCATTCGGCTCAAGCGGCGTGAAGGACAGCCTGCGCAACCTCCGCGAGGTGCCGGAATTCGTCGCCAACATCGTCACGATGCATCTCCTGGAGAGGATGAACTTCACCTCCACCGACTTCCCGCGCGAGGAGGACGAGTTCGACTGGGCCGGGCTGAATGCGGTGCCGGCGGCGAAGGTGCGGCCCTACCGCGTCGCCGAGGCCAAGGCGCATCTCGAATGCGAAGTCGCCCAGATTGTGACCGACCGCAACACCAACATCGTGCTCGGCCGCATCGTCCATGCCCATGTCGATCCGTCGGTGTGGAGGGACGGGCGGGTCGACCCACGGCTGCTCGACCCAGTATGCCGGCTCTCGGGCTCGGGCTATGCCGCACTCGGCGATCTGGTCAACGTCCAGCGCCCACAATGGAAGAACATCGAGGGCACGATCGGGCTCGACGCAATGCCGCGGGCGGAGCGGCGCTAGCGCGGCCCTCTCCGACAATCGGTGCACATCGGCGATAAGAATGGCATAAGAGGCAACCGCCGGATCTAACTCCACCAGCGTCCACGTGGATCGAAGCGGCGGTGCTCAAGAGCTGTTGTCGGCTAGAGCCGCGCCGCCTGCCAACATCCCCCGAGCTCGAACACCGCCGCCTTGCAAACGGTTGCATGCAGACCCTCATTCCCAGGCGGCATTCTTAGCTGGGGAGCAGAGTCCAATCGGAATGGTTCAGCGAAAAGATTTGCCGACGTTTTCCGGAAAACCACAACAGATCGAGAGACTTCAGCCCTTGTCTAGCCAGACACGGGAGGTTTCAGCGCGACATTCGCCGAAAGGTAGTGTTATCAAAATATTCTTTGATTGCAGGGGATTTGGCCGAAAGCCACAAAGCCGTAAATTTGACATGCAAGACGCCTAAGCGGAATAGGCATCGACTTCGCGTCGTTTTGGGAGATCAACGCGATGTCGGGGTTGTTGTCGCGGTGGAACGGCTTATCTGCTTCGAAGCTGCATTTGTCGAAAACCGCGACAAGATTCGTCGATACGGGGCAAGCAGAAACGTCGATGCAGCTAAGGGACGGCCGAATGTTTCATCCAGGATCGCGGGGGGAGTGAGGAGATCGACATGCGCAAACTCACCAGATTTGGCTTTGCTCTCTTCCTCGGAGCGGGCCTCCTCCTGGCCAAGGGCAACACGGCACTTGCGGAAACTCCGCAAAACGAGGTGCGCAGTTTCTACGACACGCTGCTGACGACGATGAAGAACGGTCGAACCCTCGGGGAGAGCGGACGCTATGCGCGGCTCGCCCCTGCAGTCGACAGGGTTTTCAACCTACCCTTGATGACTCGACTGTCGATTGGCTCGACTTGGGCAAGCCTCAATCCGGCGCAGCAGCGGCAGCTGATCGACGCGTTCCGTCATTACGTAGCGGCGACTTATGCCGATCGATTCGACAGCTATTCGGGTGAACAGCTCCAGGTCACCGGCGAGCAGCCCTACAATGCAGACGTGATCGTGCAGACAAGGATTGTTGATTCCAAGGGGGAAGCAACCAACCTCAATTATTTGATGGGCCGCAGCCAAGGCTCGTGGCAGATCTCCGACGTTTATCTCGACGGCTCGATCAGCCAGCTGGCAGTACACCGCTCCGAGTTCAATTCGGTGCTGCGGCGCGAGGGGGCCGACGGCTTGGTCGTGGCATTGAACCGCAAGGTCGATTTGTTGAGTAAAGGTGTGGCGAAGTCGGAATAGCCAGCACCGCTGCACCTGCGGAAGAGCTACGTCACGGGCTCGGCGCCGAAGCGGTTGAGCCCGATGGTGCCGCGCAGGCACATAAACACGAACAACACGATCGCGCCGACGACCGGCAGCAGCACGATGAGTATCCACCATGCGCTGCGGTCGATGTCGTGCAGCCGTCGCCCGGTGACGGCCAAATTGGGAAGCAGCAGGCCCAAGGAAGCCAAGCCCGAAAATACCCCGGAGTGGGCACCGACTAGCAGCACGTCGAGGATGCTCGCCGCAATCCCGACCAGCACGCCAAACAGCACCCAATACCAGTATTCGGGCCGGCGCGCTCGCCCGGAGAAGGTGACGTATTTATTAAAGCAGGTATTGATTGCCTCCCCAAACCCCATCCTGCCAACTCCCGAAGGCGCGAATGCGCCGGGCTGACCCAGCCCGGTGCAGCTCGCGGTGCGCTGCCGACCAACCTAAAATAGCCTATTCTCTGCTCAAGTGAAACCTTTGGGCAAGCGCCCGTTTGCAATCACAAATTGAGCAAGAAATTATGCCCCGCTGCAGCTGCAGCGGGTCTGCAGCGATACTCCCTCGGTGGTTGCATTGCACGGCGCCAACAACTGTGGGAAAGCCACGGCCGATCCACAGACGCCGATTTTGAGGTTACCTTGCCATTATGGCAATTTTTTTGCTGCAACCTGCGCTCGGCCTCGCCGACCCTGCGGTGTGCGCCGGTCTGAGCCGAATTTTCCAATCTCCTTCGATGCTCGTCCACGGAGGCGTCGGCTGATGTTGGAGAGAAAGAAATCGGTGTGGTGCATCACCTTGCTTTACGGGATCGTCGTGGGATTGGTTCTGGTGCTCCCGGCCTGCACCGACGTCAAAAAGGACTTTCTGTGTCGTCCGGCGGGTCATTGTGTCGATGCCCCTGATGGAGGTACCGGCTCCAACTGACGCTGCGCTCGCGTCGTGTTGACATCGGCCCGGACATGGGGCCCGCGTTCTGGCAGGCGCTTATTCATACCGTCATTGGCAAGCCGGTGGTGCGCGGGCAGGTTCGCCATCTGGAACAGTACGTCGCTGTCGGGTTCTCTCCTGCATGGCTTTAGTCCGAGACTTAGAGTGGACGCTTTACCGTGGGAATGTTGCACGCCCGCGTCAGCAGAAGGGTGACGTTCGAGTTCGAGCACCGTGCGGCGGAAGTGTCCGCCTCCACGTCGATTCGGCCGGCCGGTCGGTGGACCCTTGGCGCCCTACCCCGAGATGGTTTAGCTACCGTGGTGATGACCGGGTCCGGCGGCGCATGACGCCGGCGGCGGCTAGGCCCATCAGCAGGATCGTCCAGGTCGCGGGCTCGGGCACGGCGAGGAAGCCGTCGAACGAGGTGTAGACCCCCGCCTTGAACGGCTCCCCATTGTCGGTCATCGAGAAGATGGAGTTGGTGAACCGGCCGCCCACGGGGATGAGCCCGTCGCTGTAGGTGATGGTCCGATGGTCTGGTGATAGCGTGATCGTGCTGAAGATGTCCGACAAGCCGGTCTTGCCGTGCCGTTCACGTCGCCAAAGAAGGCGTTGACGTTGGGGTCCAACGTGATCGTGAAGTCGAACGGCACCGGCTCCACCGCCGATCCGACGATCTGCAGCGTCACACTCGTTATGTTGTACGGGGTGTTGTTGTAGGGACGAACATCATTGACCAAAGGCTCGTCGCGGGGAACCCCGGCAGGATAACGACCCAACTGCCCGGGGGCACATGCCGTCAAGAACGGTAGACCGTCCCCGGGATTGATGGCGGAGGGTTGACAAAGGCCGAAGGTGGCGAACGGCTCGCCGGGCTGCGCAAAGCCGGATTGCCGGAGGAATAGCCTCCGCCCACCGATTTCACCCGCCGTTTTCCTCCATCTGGTGGTCGAGGCCGCAATCGTGCCGGCTGGGCTTAAGTTACGAGCCGATGCGCGTCTTGCACCGAGGCGTGCTTGCTTTGCATATTTGCCGCGGGGCAAAGCTGCCGCTCGATTTGGGTCGAGCCCGCGCCTCTGCGGGCTTGCCCCCGTTAGGCTTCGCGGAGTCGTGTTACGCCGGCATAGCTGGCTCGCGGCTCAGAACAGGTCCTTCAAATCGGTCTTCACGGTGATACGGGTCGCGTGCACCGTGCCCTGGGAGTGGCTAAGAAGGTTCCCTGCGGGATCATAGCTATCGATCGTAACGGTCCCGAAATGTTCATCGCCGCTACGGTCCAGGTCAATTTCTTCACGGATTTGAAACCGGGCCTGCAGGCTGTTGTCGGTGGGATCCCAAGCCTGGAAAAAGTGGTTGAGTGTATAATGGAGCCTTCCGGTCTTCTTCCATATCCCCAAACAAAAATTGCCAACCGCTGGGGGGTTTTCCGCGGCGTAATGGATCTCTGTTCCGTCCGAATGCCACTGCTGGAATCCGTCACCGAGAACCGTGCCGTCAGGCAGGCCGGGAGTGCCTTTGGACACCCATGTCGCTCTCCAGAACCCCACGATCCCATCAACGGACTCGTCCCGGTTCGCGACCAGCAGAAGCGAGCCTGGCTCGAATTCACCCTTCCCTTGCCACGAGATCGGCTGGACAGCGCCCGCCTTAAACCCCGGAAGGTTTGGGCATCCGGCGGATGCCTCGGTGACAAGACCCATCGCCAGTGAGACCATCGCGAGAGTTCCGGTGATCGCAGTTCTGAACATCGCCTTCTTGTAGCAGCGCATTTCCTCGCCTCCGGTTGGGTTCAAGAGCTTAGCGGCTCAGCCAGCCATTAAGGTGCGCGCCCGCGACATGGGGCTACAAAGGGCCTATAAAAAATTTGCAAAAGCGCTGCAAATTTCTCCCAAATCGCTGCAAGATTGCGTTCAGAACCCGCTGGGGAGGGTCACACCTCGGCGCAACGAGCCTCGCACTCGCGGGAAGACGGGAGGCATGGGCGTGCTCGCCACGGCCGAGATTTTCCTGTTCGAGGACTTCCGCCTCGACCGGCGCGAGGGTCTCTTCCGGCGCGACGAACGCGGCATATTTGTGCCGGTGGGGATCGGCCCGCGCGCTCTTGATGTTCTCGCCGTGCTTGTCGAGCGGGCCGGAAGTCTCGTCACGAAAGAGGAGATCATGGCGGCCGTCTGGGGACGGACGGTCGTCGAGAATGCCAACCTGACCGTTCAGATCTCGGCATTGCGCCGAATTCTCGACGAGGGTCGAACGGAAGGGAGCTGCATTCAGACGGCCGCCGCGCGCGGTTATCGGTTTGTCGTGCCGGTGATCCAGGTCGAGCGCGACGCGCCGTCGCCGTTGACCGGCGACACGCCTGAAGCCACGGGTGCCACCCGCCGCCTGATCGCGATCCTCGCCGCCGATGTCGCCGGCTATTCGCGGCTGATGGGAGAAGATGAAGAAGGCACCCTAGCCCGTCTCAAGGCGCACCGCCGCGACCTTGTCGACCCGAAGATCGGCGAATATCGCGGCCGCATCGTCAAGACGACCGGCGACGGCCTATTGGTGGAGTTCGGCAGTGTCGTCGCCGCGGTGCGCTGCGCCGCCGAGATTCAGCGCGCCATGCTCGAACGCGACCGGGATGTGCCCGAGGAGCAGCGCATCCGCTTTCGCATCGGCGTCAATCTCGGCGATGTCATCGTCGATGGCGACGACATCTTCGGCGATGGCGTCAATATCGCAGCTCGCCTGGAGGCGCTGGCCGAGTCCGGCGGCGTGTGCGTCTCGCACACCGTGCGCGACCAGATCCACGACAAATTGCCCTATGCGCTCGACGACCTCGGCGAGCAGTTCGTCAAGAATATCGCCCGCCCGGTGCGGGCCTATGCTCTGACTCCCGAAACCATCGTCGGTCTGCTGCCCGCGGGCGTGGCGCGCGGCGTCGCAGCGGCGCCACGACGCCGCGCGCCCTTGATGATCGCGGCCGGTGCTGCCGCAGCTTTGATTGTCGCAGGGGGAACCGCTTGGTGGGCGTGGCCGATGCCGCGCTCTCCGACGGCGGGATTGCCGATTGCTGCAGCAATGACCCCTCCCCTCGTCGCGCCGCGCCTGTCGATTGTCGTCCTGCCCTTCGCGAACCTCAGCAATGACCCTGAACAGGAATATTTCGCGGACGGGATCACCGACGATCTGACAACGGATTTGTCGCGTCTGCAGAATGTTCTGGTGATCTCGCGCAGCACTGCCTTCACATACAAACGCCAGCGTGTAGACACGAAGCAGCTCGGCCGCGAGCTTGGGGTGCGGTATGTGCTCGAAGGCAGCGTCCGGCGTTCCGGCAACCAGGTCAGGGTCAACGCGCAGCTGATCGACGCCGCAACCAACACGCATCTCTGGGCGGATCGCTTCGACCACGATGTCGGCGATCTCTTCGCCATACAGAACGAGATCACGAGCCGCATCGCCAACACACTCGGTTGGGAGTTGATCGGTGCGGAAACCGCCCGCCCGGCTGAGGAGCCGGACGCGCTGGATTACCTGCTTCGGGGGCGCGCCGCGTTGCAGAGGAGTGGGGGAGCGCGCGACAAGGCCGCAGAAGCCGTAGATCTGTTCCAGCATGTCGTGGCGCTTGGCCCTAGCTCCGTTGAGGCACAGGGCCGTTTGGCGAACGCACTTGTGAACCTTGGATTTTCGAAAGATCCCGCCGGAAAAGCTGCCGATCTCCAACGCGCCGAAGATCTGCTCGCGCAGGCTTTGGCAACCTCTCCGGGCGACTCGTATGCGCACTTCGTCAAAGGCAAATTGCTGCGGCTCGAGCGGCGGTGCGAGGAGGCGATTCCCGAATTCGAGATCTCCCTCGCCGCCAATCGCAACAATCCGTTTGCCCTTGTCGAACAGAGCATGTGCAAGTACCTGACCGGCGGCTCGGATCAGGAGGCTATTGCGCTTACCGAGCAGGCCATCCGGCTCAGCCCTCGCGACCCTAGCAGATGGTGGTGGTATACCTGGATCGGCTACGTGCATTTGCTGCAATCGCGCGTCGACGAGGCGATCGCCTGGCTCGAAAAGGGTCACACCGTGTCGCCGAGAGCCCATAACCCGTATTTTGCCCTCGCGGCCGCCTATGGGTTTAAAGGCGAGCGGGAACGTGCCCGCGCCGATCTCGCCGAAGCGCAGAGGCTGATAGGCTCTGATCGGTATTCGACTGTCGCCCGCGTCAGAGCCAATAGTGATCTCAACACCCCGGCGGTCAGTGACGGGTGGGAAACGGTAATCCTTCCCGGTATGCGTGCCGCCGGAATGCCGGAAGAATGAGCCGCGGTGTCATTGCGAGCGCAGCGAAGCAATCCCGGTGACGAGATTGCCGCGGCGCCTGCGGCGCCTCGCAATGACGATATGGCACGGTCGCCGTCGCCGATTTTACGGGAAGCAGATCTCGCCCTCGGGTTTGAGCTGGGCCAGGTAGGCGTCCTGGAAGATCTCGCCGTCGATCGCCGCCGCCATGCTTTCTTCGATCTGGCGGCCAAGGCCTGGAAATCGTCGATCGAGTTCCAGAACCATCCTGCGGAAGGTGTTCGCCTCCACCTTGAACTCAGTTTGTCGTCATCGCTCATCGCGGTTCCGGCGGACCGAACGGCTTGACGTCGATTTCGCCGGCCCGCTGCCGCATGGTGTAGGTGTCGAACCAAGCCTGCATCCGAAGCAGCATGTCCATCTTGACCCCGAAAGCCTTCTCGATGCGCAAGGCCATTTCCGGGGACAAGGCGGCATGGCAGTTGACGAGGTCGGACAGGGTGGCGCGGCGGACGCCCAAAATCTCGGCGGCGCGGGCAACGGACAGGCCGAGTTCCGCTAGTATTTCCTCGCGAATGAACTCGCCGGGGTGCGACGGCTTCATGCCGACTTTTGTAATTTCTTCGCTCATCAATGATAGTCCTCTAAACCAAGACCGTGGATTTCGTTGTTGGCGATTTCAAAGGTGATCCGCCAATTGCCCGAAACTGAAATGCTCCACGTTCCGGCCCTGTCACCGGTAAGCTGGTGGATGCGCCAGCCGGGTGGACCTTCGAGTCCCTCGATGTTGTCGACGCTTTGCATGGCGGTGAGGATGCGCCGGACCCGACTGACAAGATCGCGCCGGATTCCCCGATCGTCGTCGTCTTCGATAAAGCGTTTCAGCCCTCGATGCCGGACAGTCCGAATTCTCATGCACGCCTAACGTACGGCGAGACCGGACGCCAGTCAATATCCCTATCTCCAAGTCGATCGTAAGTTACTCGCCGCTGATTCTGTGGGTCTATCTCGCAGTCGCTCGGCCGCCCATGGGCTTCCTCGCCCCGTAATGCGGGGTCCGGAAAGCTTAGGGTGCGGACGGAGCGCCGGTTGTCGCGACGGAAGCCGCTGCAATAGCTGCCCTAGCTCAATCGTGTCGATCCGGCCTCCCAATAGGCGACGAGCGCCGCGGTGTTGGGTGACACCATTCGAACACGGCTCGCTGATCATCCGACGACAAATCGCCGGCGATGAGGTGCGGGGTCGGGCGAACGCCAACGACCGCGGTGTTCGCGATGTTCATCTGGTCGCCGTCGAGCGGGGCGGTCAGCCGCCGCCGATTTTGGGGATCAGGTAGATCTCGCTGTCGGGGTTGAACGGGGCGAGGTAGGCGTCCTGGAAGATCTCGCCGTCGATCGCCACCGCCATGCTCTCCTCGATCTGCCGGCCGAGGCCGGAGAGCCGGCGATCGACCCCCAGTACCGTCCGTCGAGAGCTGTTGACCTTCATCGGGTTTGCTCAGCCTGCCGGTGAGTGGGCGGACGGTACGCAACGAGAATACGCTGAAAGGGATCAGCCGAGCGACGCCAGAAGAAGACGTAATATTGACGCGCTATTGACGCAATACATTGATCGATTTTGACGCACTATATTGACACACCATTGACGAACTATTGACGAACTATCCGGCATGATCTGCCGCCAAACGCGGTCCACAATAATTTTGGAATCCTCTGATGCGCACCTTATCTTTTGCTTCTTCTGCACTGTTCGTCATGTCATTTGTCGCCACCGAGGTTCGATCAGCCACTGTCGTACTAAATCCCAGCGACAACATCCAAACCAAGGTTAATGCCAACCCCGGCACGACGACTTTTGTCTTTAGTGCGGGCGTTTATCGGCTGCAGGCCATCTCGCCGAAATCGGGCAACGTGTTCGATGGCCAGGGCGCGGCGACCCTCAACGGGTCAAAGATCCTGAGCGGGTTCACCAAAAGCGGAAACACTTGGGTCGTCACCAATCAGTCTCAGCACGGGCAGGTAAACAATGGGGCAGATTGTCAAGACTTATTTCCGAGATGCAATCGGCCAGAGGATCTATTTATCGATAATGTACCGCAAAAGCATGTTAGCAATCTTAGATTGGTCAAACCCGGGACTTGGTTCTTCGATTACAACGCCAAAAAGATTTACATCGGCGACAATCCGACCGGCCACACGGTCGAGACCAGCGTCACCGCAAAAGCGATTACCGCCGAGGTCGACAATGTCACGGTCAAGAACCTAACGATCGAGAAATATGCGACGCCGCTTCAGTTCGCTGCGGTCGGCTCCCAAGAGGGCAGCAACTGGATCATCACCGGCAACACCATCCGCCTAAACCACGCCTCGGGCGTCGGCATCAGCCCGACGAGCCAGATCACCCGCAACAAAATCCTCCAAAATGGGCAGGAAGGCTTTGCCGGAGGTGGTGCCAGCTTTCTGTTCGAAGCCAACGAGGTCGGAAACAACAATTTCGCCGGCGTTAACCACGACTGGGAGGCGGGCGGCGGTAAGATCACTGAGACTACTGGTGGAGTTGTCCGTGGCAACTGTGTGCATGACAACGACGGTCCCGGCATTTGGATGGATGAGCGCGGTGATGGTGTCACGGTCGAGAATAATATTGTTTGGAACAACAGTGCCAACGGCATCATGTACGAGATCAGCTACAATGGCGTGATCAGAAACAACACGGTTGCCGATAACGGCTCGGTCGATACCGTCGAGAAAGGTTGGTTCTGGGCACCTCAGATATTGGTCTCGAGCGCTAACGGCGTGCAGGTCTACGGCAACACCGTCGACGTCCCAGCCACTTACGGCAACGCTATCACGATCATCTCTCAAGGCCGCAGGCCATACACGCCGGCGATCAACAACATCATCTACGGAAACACCGTCACGATCCGCGGAAATAATTGGGGCCGGCTCGGCGCAGTGACCGATGTAGATGCGGATAGTGCTACGGTGGCTGCGAAGAACAGCATGCACGACAACCATTACCATCTGGTCACTACTTCCAACGACTACTGGGGCTGGAAGGATATCGACCGCACCTTCACCGGCGTGAAGAGGGTCGGCCAGGAGAGCGGCTCCACGATGGACGGCGTGTTGCCCATAAAGCCAGAACTAAGCTGCAGCTTTCTCCAATAAGTTTGAAGTTTGACGGCCGCAGCCTAAACCTCGGCCACTTCGCTTGATTAACCACCACAGCGGCGGCTAGCCGGCGCTCAGCCGCCGCCGATCTTGGGGATCAGGTAGATCTCGCTCTCGGGCTTGAGCGGGGCGAGGTAGGCGTCCTGGAAGATCTCGCCGTCGATCGCCACCGCCATGCTCTCCTCGATCTGCCGGCCGAGGCCCGGGTAGCGGCGGTCGAGCTCCAGCACCATGCGGCGGAAAGTGTTCGCCTCCACCTCGAACTCGGTCTGCCCGCCGGTAAAACGGCGGGCAGCCTGGCCCGAGATGACGACGCGCGGCATTTCCAGCGTCCTACCCGCTTGTCACTCCGCAGCGAGACGCGTCGGCTGCTCGGCGTCGATCGCGGCGCGCAGCCGCGGCGGCGACATCGGCAGGTCGCGCATACGCACGCCGATCGCGTCGGCGATGGCGTTGGCGACCGCCGCCATCGGCGGTACGATCGGCACCTCGCCGACCCCACGGGCGCCGAACGGGTGACGCGGGTTCGGGTTCTCGACCATGACGGCCTCGATCATCGGCACGTCGGGGGCGACCGGCACTCGGTAGTCGAGAAAGCCCGGATTCTCGAGCCGCCCGTCCTTGTCGTAGATGTATTCCTCGTTCAACGCCCAGCCGATCCCCTGGGTGACCCCGCCCTGGATCTGGCCCTCGACATAGGACGGGTGGATCGCCCGGCCGACATCCTGCACCGCCGTGTAGCGCAGGATCTTGACGTAGCCGGTCTCCTTGTCGACCTCGACATCGCAGATATGCGTGGCAAACCCGGGTCCCGCACCCTGCGCGTTGATCGACACCTCGGCACTGATCGGCCCGCCGGTCCGCCCCGATTTGAGCGCGATCTCGGCCAAAGGCAGCGGCTCGAAGCTGCCGGCATTGGGGCCGGCCGGGTACGCCTTGCCGTCCTTCCATTCGACCGCGTCGGGGCTGATGTCCCAGATCATCGCGGCGCGCTTCTTGAGCTCGTCGACGACCTTCTCGGCGGCCTGGGTCGCCGCCATGCCGGTCGCGAAGGTGACGCGGCTGCCGCCGGTCAGGAAGGAGAAGCCGATCGAGCTCGTGTCGCCGACGATCGGCCGAACCTTTTCGACCGGAATGCCGAGCACCTCGGCCGCCATCATCGCGATCGAGGCGCGCGAGCCGCCGATGTCGGGGTTGCCCGAAACGACGACGGCCGTGCCGTCCTCATTGATGTGGCAGGCCGCACTCGATTCGCCGCCGATGTTGAACCAGAAGCCTGAGGCGATGCCGCGCCCCTGGTTGGGGCCGAGCGGCTCCTTCAAATGCGGATGGTTCTTGGCCGCTTCGACGGTGGCGGCATAGCCGATGTTCTGCCAGGTCGGGCCGTGCAATGCCTTCACACCATCCTTGGCCGCGTTCTTCTCGCGCAACTCGAGGGGGTCGATGCCGAGCTGATCGGCCAACTCGTCAAGACAGCTCTCGACGCCATACGACGAGTTCGGCGCTCCGGGAGCGCGATAGGCGGCAACCTTCGGGCGATTGCTGACGACATCGTAGCCGGTGACCTTGGCGTTCGGAATGTCGTACATCGCAAAAGCGCACATGCAGCCCGGCCCGACCGGCGAGCCCGGGAAGGCACCGGCTTGGTATTTGAGCATGGCCTCGGCCGCAGTCAACGTTCCATCCTTTTTGGCGCCGAGCTTGACCTCGACGACGGCACCTGCCGCCGGCCCGGTGCCGCGGAACACCTCCTCGCGGCTCATCACCATCTTGACCGGGCGGCCGGATTTCTTCGACATCGCCAAGGCCAAGGGCTCGAGATAGATCAGCGTCTTGCCGCCGAAGCCGCCGCCGATTTCGGCGGGGATCGCGCGGATCTGCGAGATGTCGATGCCGAGCAATTTGGCGCAATAGGCGCGCACCATGAACTGGCCCTGGCTCGAGCTCCAGATTGTGGTCTGTCCGTCGGCCGCGACCGAAACGACGCAGGCATGCGGCTCGATATAAGCTTGATGGACCGGGGCGTTCGAGTAGCGCCGCTCGATGATGACGTCAGCCGCACGGAACCCGGCGTCGAGGTCGCCTTTGGTGAAGCCGATCATCTTCGCGACGTTGGAGGGATGGGTCGGCTTGGGCTCGACACCCTGGGTGAAGAGATCGTCGTGCAGGATCGGCGCGTCGGGCTTCATCGCTTCTTCGACGTCGATGACGTGCGGCAGCACATGGTAGCTGACCTCGATCAGCTCGCACGCCTCCTCGGCGATTGCCGGCGAGGTGGCGGCGACCGCAGCCACCGCGTGGCCGTCGTAGAGCACCTTGTCGCGCGCCATGCAGTTGCGCGACAGGTCGCGAAAGTTCATCGGCCCTTCGCCGACAAACGCTTCCTCCGAGGGGATCGGCGGGAAGTCTTCCCACGTCACCACCGCCTTGACGCCGGGCAATGCCCGGGCCTTCTCGGTGTTGATCGACATGATGCGGGCGTGAGCATGCGGGCTGCGCTTGACCTTGCCCCACAGCATCCCCGGCATGACCATGTCGGCGCCGAAATTGGCCTTCCCGGTGACCTTGTCGACCCCGTCCGGGCGAATGGGACGGGTGCCGACGACCTTCTGCAATTCCTTCGGCATATATGTCATGAAATCTAACCTCCGGTAAGCCCCTCACCCCAGCCCTCTCCCCGCTTGCGGGGAGAGGGAGGGACCCGCGTCAGCGGGAGGGTGAGGGGCAGTTTGCCTACTCCGCGGCCGCGCGCAACGGCTCCGCTTCGTCCAACGCTGCCCGCAACCGCGGCGGCGACATCGGCAGATCGCGCAACCGGATCCCGGTCGCGTCGGCGATCGCGTTGGCGACCGCCGCCATCGGCGGGATGATCGGCACCTCGCCGCAGCCGCGGGCACCGAACGGATGGCGCGGGTTCGGCACCTCGATCAGGACGGTGTCGATCATCGGCATGTCCGAGGCGACCGGCACGCGGTAATCGAGGAAGCCCGGATTTTCGAGCCGCCCGTCCTTGTCGTAGATGTATTCCTCGCTCAACGCCCAGCCAACCCCCTGCGCCACCCCGCCCTGCATCTGCCCCTCGACATAGGAGGGGTGGATCGCGCGGCCGACATCCTGGATCGCGGTGTAACGCAGGATCTTGACATGGCCGGTCTCCTTGTCGACCTCGACATCGCAGATATGGGTCGTGAAGCCCGGCGCCTGGCCTTGCGCGTTGATCTGTACCTCGGCGCTGATCGGGCCGCCGGTGCGTGCCGCTTTGGCGGCGATTGCGGCCAAGTCGAGCGGCTCGAAGCTACCGGCATTGGCGCCGGCCGGGAACGCTTTGCCGTCCTTCCACTCGACCGCCTCGGGGCTGATGTCCCAGATGACCGCCGCGCGCTTTTTCAGTTCCTCGACGACCTTTTGTGCGGACTGCGTTACGGCCATGCCGCCCGCGAAAGTGACGCGGCTGCCGCCGGTCGAGGCGCTGAAGCCGATCGCGGTCGTGTCGCCGACGACCGGACGGACGCGCTCGAACGGCACGCCCAGCACCTCGGCCACCATCATCGCCATCGACGCGCGCGAGCCGCCGATGTCGGGATGGCCTTCGGTCACCGTCACCGTGCCGTCCTCGTTGACATGGCAGGCGGCGCTCGATTCGCCACCGGCATTGTGCCAGTAGCCCGAAGCGATGCCGCGGCCCTGGTTTGGCCCGAGCCGCATTTTGAGGTGCTCGCCCGCCTTGGCGGCCTCCAAGGTTTTCATATAGCCGATGTTGTTCCAGGTCGGGCCGTGCGTCGCCTTGGTGCCGTCCTTGGCGCCGTTGATCTCGCGCATTCTGAGCGGGTCGATGCCGAGCTCGCGACCCAGCTCGTCGACACAGCTTTCTATCGCGAACGAGCCGATCGGCGCCCCGGGTGCGCGGTAGGCGGCCACCTTTGGGCGATTGCACAGCACGTCATAGCCGGTGACCACGGCGTTCGGCAGGTCATAGACCGCGAGCCCGCAAATGCAGCCCTGCTGCACCGGCGAGCCTGAGAATGCGCCCGCCTGATATTTGAGCACGGCTTCCAAGGCGGTGATCCGGCCGTCCCTCTTGGCACCGAGCTTGACCTCGACGACCGCGGCCGAGGTCGGCCCGGTTCCCCGGAACACCTCCTCGCGGCTCATCACGATCTTGACCGGCCGGCCCGACTTCTTCGACAGCACGTAAGCGACCGGTTCGAGATAGATGATCGTCTTACCGCCAAAGCCGCCGCCGATCTCCGCCGGGATAGCGCGAATGCTCGCATTGTCCTCCGCCCCGGCAATCCGCGACGTATACGCGCGGACCATGAACTGGCCCTGGCTCGAGCTCCAGATCGTGGTTTGCCCGTCAGCCCCAACCGAGACGACGCAGGCATGCGGCTCGATATAGGCCTGGTGCACGGGTTTTGTCGTGTAGCGCCGCTCGATGACGACCTCGGCTTCGGCGAACCCGGCCTCGACATCGCCCTTGGCAAAGCGAACCATCTTGGAGACGTTCGAGGGCTTAGTCGGCCTGGGTTCGACGCCCGCGGTAAAGATGTCGTCGTGCAAGACCGGCGCATCCGCCGCCATCGCCGCCTCGACATCCATGACATGCGGCAATACCTCGTACTCGACCTCGATCAGCTCGAGCGCCTGCTCGGCGATCGCCGGCGAGGTCGCCGCGACAGCGGCGACCGCATGACCTTCGTACAGCACCTTGCCCTTGGCCATACAGTTGCGCGACAGGTCCCAGAGATTATGCGGCATGGCGCCGATAGTCCGCTTATCCGGCGGAATGTCCGGAAAATCGGCCCGCGTCGTGACCGCTTTGACCCCGGGCAAGGCCATCGCCTTGTCCGTGTTGATCGAAACGATCCGGGCATGCGCGTGCGGGCTGCGCTTGATCTTGCCCCACAACATGCCGGGCATTTTCATGTCGGCGCCAAAATTGGCACGACCGGTGACCTTGTCGACCCCGTCGGGCCGAATGGGCCGGGTGCCGACGACCTTCAACAAATCTTTATCGAGATAGCTCATCGCGTTGCCTCCGCCCGCATTACCGCAGCGGCGTCGAGCACCGCACGGATGATCTTGTCATAGCCCGTGCAGCGGCAAAGATTGCCGGCAAGCCAATAGCGGGTCTCTTCCTCGGTCGGGTTCAGGTTCTCGTCGAGCAATGCCTTCGCCGCGACGATGAACCCCGGCGTGCAGAAGCCGCATTGCAGGGCCGCGTGCTCCAGGAATTTTTGCTGCACCGGGTGCAATTTATCGCCTTGGGCGATGCCCTCGACCGTCGTGATCTTGCGGCCTTCGGCTTCGGGCCCGAGCATCAAGCACGAACAGACGATCTGGCCGTCGGCAATGACCGTGCAGGCGCCGCAATCGCCCGAGCTGCAGCCTTCCTTGCTGCCCGTCAGGTTCAGCTCGTCGCGCAGCACGTCGAGCAGGGTCTGCTGCGGCTCGCAGAGGAACTCGACGGGCTCGCCGTTGATGGTGGTCGATACGTGGGTTTTGGCCATTTGGGTCTCCTAGCGCTTGGCGGCGCGTTCAAAGGCGATGGCGGCTGCGCGGCGTGCCAGGACGCCGGCGACCTTTATGCGGTATTCGATCGTGCCGCGCTTGTCGTTGATCGGCTTGCAGGCGCGACCGGCGGCGGCATCGAGCTTGGCGAGAGTGTCATCGTCGAGCTTGTGCCCGACCAACGCGGCGCCCGCCTCCTCCGCGACGACCTGCGTGGGCGCCACCGCGCCGAGCACGACACGGGCATCGGTACAAGTGCCACTCCCGTCGAGCGTGACGTTAACGCCGCAGCCCACGACGGCGATGTCCATCTCGGTGCGCGGGATGAAGCGCAGATAGGCATCCGACTGATGCGGCTTGGGCTTGGGAACATGAAACTCGATGATGAACTCGCCCTTCGCGAGCGACGTCTGCCCCGGCCCGGTCACGATCGCTTCGACCGGAGCCTCGCGTCTGCCGCCGGGACCGGCGATGACCGCGGTAGCTCGCGCGGCGATCAGCGCCGGTACGCTATCGGCCGCCGGCGAGGCGTTGCACAGATTGCCCGCGAAGGACGCCCGTCCCTGGATCTGCTCCGAGCCGATCAGATCCATGCCTTCGACGATCCCCGGCCAGGCGCGGGTCAGCGCTTCGTTTTCATAGATCATGGTCCCAGGGGTGGAAGCGCCGATGACAAAGTGGTCGCTTTCCTCGCGGATCCCGATAAGTCCCGGGATTTTCTTGGTATCGATGATCAACTCCGGCCGCATTCGGCCCGACCGCAGCTGCACCAGCAGATCGGTTCCGCCGGCCAGCACCTTGGCCGTGCCGGGGGCGCCGGCCAGGATCTTGACGGCCTCGTCGACGCTCGTTGGTGCGGCAAAGCTCAGACTGGGCATGTTCGCTCCTGAAATCGCATAAGCAAATTGTGGCGACCGACCGAAATGTCGGCGCCGCGCTGCCTTGGCTTACACTACCATCCCCTGCGGCGTGAAGAACTATGTTCGAATGCCTTTACCTTCCCCGACGCTGCCACCGACGACTCGCGGAATCCGGGGCGGACAATTGCGGAGACAACTGTCATGTTGGACTATAGCGCATCGCGCCCCGAGGATTGGCCGAACCTGCCGGCGACGGCCTGGGAAGAAACCCGCGCCACGCTCCACATGTGGACGCAGATCATCGGCAAGATCCGCCTGGCGCAGGCGCCGATGATCAATCACTGGTGGCAGGTGCCGCTCTACCTCACCAGCCGCGGTCTCACGACATCGCCGATCCCCCATGGCGCGCGCACTTTTCAGATCGACCTCGACTTTATCGAGCACGGCCTGCTGATCAGCGTCGATGACGGCAGACGCGAGGCGTTTGCCCTGCGACCTCGCTCGGTCGCCGACTTTCACGCCGAGCTGACGGGGCGAATGCGCTCGCTCGGTCTCGCGGTTTGGATCTGGACCCTGCCGTGCGAAGTCGAGCATCCGATCCGCTTCGAGGATGACGATCAGCATGCCGGCTACGACCCGGACTTCGCCCATCGTTTCTGGCGCGTTCTGGTCCAGACAGACCGCGTCCTTACTTTTTTCCGTGGGCGCTTTCTCGGCAAGGTGAGCCCGGTCCATTTCTTCTGGGGCAGCTTCGATCTGGCGGTGACCCGCTTTTCGGGCCGCCCAGCGCCGCCGCACCCGGGTGCTCCCAATGTCGCGGATAAGGTGACGCGCGAGGCTTATTCGCACGAGGTCAGCAGCGCCGGCTTCTGGCCCGGCATCGCCGGCCTGTCGGACCCGGTCTTCTATGCTTACGCCTATCCAGAACCGGCCGGGTTTGCGCAAGCTGCCGTCGCTCCTGCAGCGGCCTCGTACAACACCGCCTTCGGCGAGTTTCTGCTGCCCTATGAGGCTGTCAGACAAGCCGCTACGCCGGACGGCCTCCTCCTTGAATTTCTGCAAAACACCTATGAGGCAGCGGCCGATCTCGGAGGATGGGCTCGTGCCGAGCTGGAGCGCGCCTGATGGATGGATGGACCGAGACTTGGCGCGGCATCGTCGCACCCTGGGAATGCGACATCACCGAGCATTTCACGATCGCCTATTACTTCGATCGCCTGGCGGATGCGGCGGCGACGACGGCCGAGAGCCTGGGCTTGGACGGAGCACCGCTATCTCCGGGACGCCGCTTCGACGTCCGGTTTGTCCGCGAGCTGCGCGCCGGCGCCAGCTTTCATATCCTCAGCGCTCCGCTAGCCCTCGTCGATGGGGCTCTCCGACTCGGTCATCAGTTCATCGATTCCGCGGATGGTGAAGTCACGACCTGGGTACAGGAGACCCGCGATATTGCCGCAGCCTCGTTCGCGCCCGCGACCCGCGATGCCATCAGCCGTCGATTGGCGCCCTGGCCCGGTCCCACCGTCGAACCTCGCCCGGAGCCGAGCGCGACCGAAGGATTCGTTCCAACCGCTCGCGACCGCGTCAAGCCGGCCGATCTCGACGCCGACGGAAATTTCGCCCTCGCGGCGTTTGTCCACCGCTTCACCGCCGGCTGCGTGCAGGCGCTGGCGGCGATCGGCGCCACGGCAGGCTACATGCATGCCGAGCGCAGAGGCTTTTCGACCTTTGAGCTCGCGCTGCAGGTGTCGGCGCTGCCCCGACTGGGCCATGCGGTCCTTGTCGACACTGCCATCGTCCATCTCGGCAATTCGTCGATCCGCTTCATACACCGCATGCGCGATCCGACAGACGGCAGCGAATTCGCCCGCCTCGGGCAATTCGGCGTCCAGCTCGACCTCGACGCGCGTCGCCCGGAGGCACTGCCGGAGGCGCTCCGGGCCGCCGCAAGACGGCTCTTGATCTCGGCCGCATAGGCTAGCCGAGCTCGGGGAAGTCCTCTTCCCAGAACTCGCCGGCAACACGGCTGCCTGCGGTGCGGCGGGCGGCTTCAACGGCGCGCAATTCGACGCGGCGGATCTTGCCTGAAATGGTCTTCGGCAGCTCGGTGAACTCCAGGCGGCGGACCCGTTTATAGGGTGCCAAATGCTCGCGGATGTGCCGGAAAATCGACAGTGCGGTGTCGCGGTCCGGCCGCTGGCCGGCAGCCAATGCGACGAAGGCCTTGGGAACGGCGAGGCGCACCGGGTGGGGCGACGGAACGATCGCGGCTTCGGCCACCGCCGGGTGCTCGATCAGCACGCTCTCCAGCTCGAACGGGCTGATGCGGTAGTCGGAGGCTTTGAACACATCGTCGGCGCGGCCGACATAGGTGAAATACCCGTCGGTGTCGCACATCGCGACATCCCCGGTGCGATAAGCCTCGCCGCCGAGCGGCACCATCGCGCCGTCGTCGCCCTGATAGCCTTGCATCAGCCCGAGCGGCGCCGGACCGAGCACGAGGCAAACCTCCGCCTCTTGCTGCTCGGCACCGTCGGCGTCGAGGAGCGTCACCCGGTAACCGGGCGCCGGGCGGCCCATCGCGCCCGGCTTGACCGCTTGGCCCGGCATGTTGCCGATCTGCAATGTCGTCTCGGTCTGGCCATAGCCGTCGCGGACCGTCAGACCCCAGGCACGCCTGACCTGCTCGATGACCTCGGGATTGAGCGGCTCGCCGGCGCCGACGACCTCGCGGAGGCCGACCTTCCACGACCTGAGATCCTCCTGGATCAGCATGCGCCAGACCGTCGGCGGGGCGCAGAAGCTGGTGACGGTGTACCCCGCGATCGCGTCGAGCAGTCCCTTGGCGTTGAACCGCGGCTGGTTCAGCATGAACACCGTCGCCCCGGCGTTCCACGGCGCAAAAAAGCAGCTATAGGCGTGCTTCGCCCAGCCGGGCGACGAGATGTTAAGGTGGATGTCACCGGGCTGCACACCGAGCCAATACATCGTCGCCAGATGCCCGACCGGATAGCTCTGGTGGCTGTGCAGCACGAGCTTGGGCTTGGCGGTCGTGCCGGAAGTGAAATAGAGCAGCAGCGGGTCGCTCGCCCTCGTCGCGCCATCGGGCGTGAATCGCGGAGAAGCGTCATAGGCCGCCTCCCAGCGCTGCCAGCCAGGAGCCGACCCGCCGACCGCAATACGCGTGTAGTCGCCCGAGATATCGGCGAATTTGGCGGCATTATCGGCGCCGGTGACGACATGGCGGATCCGGCCACGATCGAAGCGGTCGAGGAGGTCGTCGCGGTTCAACAGGGTCGTTGCCGGAATGATGACCGCGCCGAGCTTCATCGCCCCGAGCATGCACTCCCATAATGGCGCGACATTGCCGAGCATCAGCAGCAGGCGGTCGCCGCGGCGCACGCCAAGGGTGCGCAGCCAATTGGCGACCCGGTCCGATCGCTCGGCAAATTCGGCGAAAGTCAGCTTGGTCTCGCCGCCGCCTTCATCGACGAGCCACAAGCCCGGCCGATCGTTGCCGCGCGCCATCGGGTCGAAATAGTCGAGCGCCCAGTTGAACCGGTCGAGCACCGGCCAACGAAAATCACGATAGGCGGTCTCGTAATCCTCGCGATGGGCGAGCAGGAAATCCCGCGCCTCAAGAAAAGCCGCCGCCGACATGTCCGCTCCTCCCGAAGGTTCGACCGCGGAATCATAGCGCAAGCCAGCCCTGCTCGCCCGGTCTATCGCGCGAGATCGGATGGGTGCATGCTGGGACGTAGTGCCAGCGGAGGAATTGGGCCATGCACGACATCCTCATTCGCGGTGGGACCATCGTCGATGGCACCGGTGCCGCAGCGTTCGCCGGCGATGTCGCCATCGATGGCGAGCGCCTCGCCGCGGTCGGCGGTAAAGCCGGGGCGGCTCGGCGGGTGATCGATGCCGACGGCCTGCTGGTGACGCCGGGCTGGGTCGACGTGCACACCCATTACGACGGGCAGGCGACCTGGGACCCGATCCTCGCACCCTCCTCCTGGCACGGGGTCACGACCATTCTGTTCGGCAATTGCGGCGTCGGCTTCGCGCCGGTGCGGCCCCATCATCGCGACGCGCTGATCGACCTGATGGAGGGGGTCGAGGACATTCCGGGCCCGGTGCTGGCCGAAGGCCTGAAATGGGACTGGCAGAGCTTTCCCGATTTCCTCGAGGCGCTCGAACAGATGCCGCGGGCGATCGACGTCGCCGCACAGGTCCCGCACCACCCGCTGCGCGTCTATGTGATGGGCGACCGGGCGATCCGCCGCGAGCCGGCGACTGCCGACGACATCGCCGAGATGCGCCGGCTGACCGAGGAGGCGGTGCGCGCCGGTGCCTTCGGCTTTACCACCTCGCGGACCAATGCGCACAAGACGACGTCGGGCGAGATGGTGCCCGGTCGTTTTGCCGAGATCGACGAGCTGACCGGGATCGGCCGAGGTTTGGGTGCCGCTGGCGCCGGCACCTTTGGCATGAACAGCGATTTCGAGGACGAGACCGCTGAGTTCGCGTGGATTACCCAGCTCGGCAAGGAAATCGCCCGGCCTATCTGGTTCCTGCTGACCGACCGGCCGACAGACCCGCCGCGCTGGCCGCCGCATCATGGCCGGCGTCCACACCGCGCGCGCTGCGGGTGCTTCGGTCACCGCGCAGGTGGCGGGGCGTCCCGTCGGCGTGATCCTCGGGGTTGCGACCTCGCTCAATCCGTTCGCGGTCCGCGAGCGCTACAAAGCTCTGGAGAGCCTGCCGCTCGCTGAGCGTCTCGTGCAGTTGCGCGACCCGGCGGTGCGCCGCGCCATTCTCGATGACCGGCCGTCGCCCGCATTGTTGGCCCGCTTCGGGCCGCTCGTTCAATTGGCGACCGAGCGCTGGGACCGAATGTACGTGATGGGCGATCCGCCCGATTACGAGCCGCGCCCCGCGACCAGCGTCGCCGGCATCGCGGTACGCCAAGGTCGCGCGCCAGACGAGGTCGCCTATGATTACCTGGCCGCGGACGCCGGCAATTTCCTGTTTTTCCCGGTAACCGGCTACGCCCGCGACGACCACGAGCCGATCCGCGAGATGCTGACGGATTCCGGGACCTTGCTCGGGCTCGGCGACGGTGGCGCGCATGTCGCGATGATCGTCGATGCGAGCGCGCCGACTTACATGCTGACCCATTGGGCGCGCGACCGGAAGCGCGGGCCGGGCCTGCCGCTCGAATACATGGTCAAGCGTCAGACCAGCGAGACCGCCGATTTCTTCGGCTTCCACGATCGTGGCCGGCTCTTGCCCGGCCAGCGTGCCGACCTCAACCTGATCGACTTCGACCGCCTGCGCCTCCACACGCCCGAGGTAGTCAACGACCTACCCGCCGGCGGCAGGCGCCTCGTGCAGCGGGCCGAGGGCTACGCGGCGACCCTGGTCGCCGGCACCCCGGTCTTCGACCGCGGCGAGCACACCGGCGCCAAGCCCGGCCGCCTCGTCCGCCGCGGGCGCTAACGCCCTGCTCCAGTCACTTTCCGAGCGCGGTCCCGTAAGCGTCCGCGAACCCCGCATAGCAAGGGCTTGGGGATAGGCACTGTCATCAGAAATTTCGGGGCTGCTCGACACGGCATTGACGGGAACGTATCACGAACGTTAGAATGTGCGGATCCGTCCCAAAGCTGTACGACTGGAACATCGCCTTATGCCGGAAATCGTTGCCGATCCCGTTTGCCGTCCTGCTTCCTCCTGCTTTCCGGAAGAGGAATCCAGTGATCTCAATCACTTGCTCCTGATCCCTTGCCTCGCGCGCGCGACGCGCGGGCGCCGAGGGGTTAGCGATCGGCGCGCCGATACACCCTGCCGTAGCCGCCCGATCTCCGACAACACCCCCTGCCGTAGTGAGCGGTCCGGTCGTGCCGATCCCTAACCCCGACCGGCGGCCGACGCTGGCAGCACCCGACGACGACCCCTATCTCTGGCTCGAAGAGATCGAGGGTGAGCGGGCGCTCGCCTGGGTCGAGGCACGGAATGCCGCGACCCTGGCGCGTTTCGGTGACGCGCGCTTCGCCGCCGATCGCGACACGCTCGCGGCGATCTTCGACCGGCCCGACAACATCCCGATCATCGCTCGGCGCGGTCCGCGGGTCTTCAATTTCTGGAAAGATGCAACCCATCCGCGCGGCCTGTGGCGGGCGACGACGCTCGACAGCTACCGCAGCGACCAGCCCAAGTGGGAAATCCTGCTCGACCTCGACGCGCTGGCGGTGCGGGAGGGCGAAGACTGGACGTGGAGCGGGGCTTCGACGCTCCCCGGCGGCCACGACCGCGCCATTCTGATGCTGTCGCGCGGCGGCGCTGATGCGGTGGTGCTGCGCGAATTCGACCTGCCCTCGCACGATTTCGTCGCCGGCGGCTTCACCTTGCCGGAAGCCAAGGGCGGTGCAGCCTGGCTCGATCGCGACACCCTGCTGCTGTCCTCGGCCTTGGGCGAGGGCATGGCCACCCACTCCGGCTATGCGCGTACCGTGCGATCGTGGCGCCGGGGGAGCGACCCGCTCGCCGCCCCGGTGATTTTCGAGACGCGGCCGGAATGCATGGCGGTCTGGGCCGATGTCGACCGAGAAACCGTGGATGAGCGGATCGAATTTGTCGAGCGGCTCGGCTTTTTCGATGCCGTTGTCTGGATCGGCGACGGCAGCGGGCCGAAGACTCGGATCGACGTTCCGACCGATGCGTCGGTCGAATGGCATCGCGGCTGGCTCGCGGTCAAGCGGCGGACGCCGTGGGCGGTCGGCGGCGAGACCTATCCGGGCGATACCGTTCTCGGAATTTCGTTCGACGCTTTCCTCGCCGGAGACCGCCGTTTCACCAAGTTGTTCGAGCCGGCCGAGCGCCGTGCATTGCAGGGCTTCTTCTGGTCCGGCGGCCGGCTGGTCTTGTCGATCCTCGACGATCTGAAGCCAATGTTCGAGGTGCTGACCCCTTCCGCTGCCGGATGGCCGCGCGAGCGTGTTGCCGGCCTCCCGGATATCGGGGTCGCCCATGTCTGGCCGCTCGACACCCGCACGGAGGAGTCGACCGGCGACCTACTGGCGAGCGCGCAAGACCCGCTGACGCCGCCCTCGCTGTTTCTGATCCCGCCGCTCGCGGCACCGCAGCTGTTGAAGCGCGGGCCGCAAGCCTTCAACCCGGCCGGCCTCGTCGTCACCCGCCACGAGGCGGTCTCGGAGGACGGCACCCGCATCCCCTATGTCCAGGTTGGGCCGCCCGGCGAAACTGGCGAGGCGCCGGTCCATCTGTCGGGCTATGGCGGGTTCGGCATCTCGCAGCTGCCCTATTACAATTCCGCGCTCGGCAAGCTGTGGCTCGAACGCGGCGGCACGGGGGTCGTCGCCAATATCCGCGGCGGCGGCGAGTTTGGCACCGCCTGGCACGACGCGGGGCGAAGGGAAAAGAAGCGCCCTTCGCACGATGATTTCGCCGCCGTCGCCGCCGACCTCGTGCGCCGGGGTGTGACCCGCCCCGGGCGCATCGCCGCCGAGGGCGGGTCGAACGGCGGAATTCTGATCACAAACATGCTGACCCGATATCCCGAGCGCTTCGGCGCGCTCTTCTGCACGATCCCGCTGATCGACATGCGGCGCTACGCGAAACTCCACGCGGGTGCCAGCTGGGTCGCCGAATACGGTGACCCGGACGATCCGGCGGATTGGGAATTTCTCAGCCAAATCTCGGCCTATCACACCGCAGTCCCGGGCCGCGCTTATCCGCCGATCCTGATCGCGACGAGCCGGCGCGACGATCGCGTGCACCCCGGCCACGCCCGCAAAATGGCGGCAAAGTTGCAGGCGATGGGTTGCGAGGCCTACTTTTACGAGCCCGCAGCAGGCGGGCATGGCTACGGCAAGGACAACAGCGAGCGCGCCGCCTTTACCGCACTCGGCTACAACTTTATGCGCTGCGCTATCGGCTGGAACGTGTGATCTCGGGAGGTTGGGATGAAGTTCGGCATATTCTACGAGCTGCAATTGCCGCGCCCCTGGGAGCCGCACAGCGAATTCCAGCTCTACCAGAACGCGCTCGATCAGGTGGAGCTGGCCGACCGGCTCGGCTACGACTTTGCCTGGGAGGTCGAGCACCACTTCCTCGAAGAATATTCGCACTCCCCGGCCCCTGAGGTGTTTCTCGCGGCGGCGAGCCAGCGCACAAGGCAGATCCGCCTCGCGCACGGCATCATGCAATTGACGACGGTCCATCCCGCCCGCGTCGCCGAGCGGGTTGCGGCACTCGACCTGGTCAGCCGCGGCCGCGTCGAATTCGGCATGGGCGAGAGTGCGAGCATCACCGAGCTCGAACCGTTCGACCGCAATTTCGAAGAAAAACGCGCAGTGTGGGAAGACGCGGTGCGCGCGGTCATTCCGATGTTCCGGGACGGCGGCTGCGAATACCACGGGACCTATTTCGATTTCCCGCTGCGCAATGTCGTGCCGAAGCCGCTGCAGAAACCGCACCCGCCGCTATGGGTCGCCTGCTCCGCACTCGACACGATCGAGATGGCCGGGCGCCGCGGCCTGGGGGCGCTGGCGTTCCAGTTCCTCAGCGCCGACGCCGCGCATGCCTGGGTGCACGCCTATTACAATTCCTTCACCAAGCGTCTCGATAAGCTGACCGACTATGTGACCAACCCCAACATCGCGCTGACCAGCTACTTCATGTGCGCCGAGACCGACGAGGAGGCGCGGCGCCGCGCCGACGGCATCCCGTTCTTTCAGTTTGCGCTGCGCTTTTACGGGCTGAGCCCGAACCGCAAACGGCCGGAGCCCGGCACGGTCAATTTGTGGGACGAGTACGAGAAGTGGAAGCGCGAGAACCCCGATGGGCTCGCCCGCGCGCTCTCCGGCGGGCTGATCGGCTCGCCCGAGACGCTGCGGCGCAAGCTGCGGCGCTTCGAGACCTCGCATATCGACCAGGTCATTTTCTTGAACCAGGCCGGCAAGAACACCCACGCGCACATCTGCGAGAGCCTCGAGCTCTTCGCCCGCGAGGTGATGCCTGAGTTCCACGCCCGCATCCCCCAGCAGGAGGCCTGGAAACGCCAGGTGCTGGCCCGCGAGATCGAGCTCGAGGAGATCGACACCGCCCCCTTCCGCGACCGCTACGGCCCCAATTCGGTGCAGGTCCGCGCGCAGGCGGCGGAATAATCCTTCCTCCAATAAGAGTGGAATCGATCTTAGGGGTTCCGCTCTGGCTCAGGTCAATATCGCGGCAAAGTTGCCGTGAGCCCTGTTTATGAGCTCTACTCTCTCGTTCCTGTACGCTGTTGGCTCAAATTGGGGGGCGCTCGTCACTGGCGGTGTCCTCATAGGAATACTCGGTGTTTTCGAGCGATGGCGTAATCGACCGCTATCTTGGAGAGCCTATCGCTGGATCGCCGCAGGGGCAGTGTTCGTCGCTTGTTATTTCGCGTGGTTGGCTGAGCATGATGCGCGTTTTTCAGCCGAGCATGATTTGAGGGTATCGCAGGATAAGCTAACTCATCAACAATTGGACAACCAAAAGTTGGCCCAGCTCCAATCTCTTTATGCAGAAGTCGGACCGATCATCGAAGCGAATCTGCCAAAGGATATCTCTACGGAGGATTTCGAGAAATGGGCTGCGGCTGCACAAAATTGGGCGGACACGACGGCAAATTGGATTAACGCAAATCTTGGGGTCGCTGCTGCTGCACGATTTACCGATAGGAGCGGAGCATTAACGTTCTCGTATAGCAGAGCGGTTAACTCAAAGCACGAAGCGATATTAAATGGGCTTACTCAATTGAGAAAGAACTTAACTACTATAATCGAATCAAGATCATGGGATTCTCCCTGATGTCCAAAATGGGTCAACTACGCTCGATTTCGGAAAGCTTCTGCGAGCCGCGAATATCTGCTCCGATAACACAATCAGTAGAATTGTAGGATGGGTTGAGCAAGTTGCGAAACCCACGCGTACCTCGGACCGGACAGAATGGATGGGTTTCGCTGACGCTCAACCCATCTTACCGGGGCTACTGCACGATCATGCCGGTGAAGACATAGGCCTGCAGCATGACCAGCACGCCGACGAGGCAAGCGAGTGCTATCGAGTGGAGGAAGACGTAGCGCAGGATCGAGCCTTCGTGGCCGAACCAGTTGGTCGCGGTCGAGGCGACGACGATCGATTGCGCGTCGATCATCTTGCCCATGACACCACCCGAGGAGTTGGCTGCTCCCATCAAGATCGGCGACAGCCCGAGCTGCTCGGAGGTGATTTTCTGCAACCCGCCGAAGAGCACGTTGGAGGCGGTATCCGAGCCGGTCAGCGCCACACCCAGCCAGCCCAGCAGGGTGCCGAAAAAGGGGTAAAGGACACCCGCGCCGGCGAAGGCGAGGCCGAGGGTCGCGTCGATGCCGGAAAAGCGCGTCAAGGTGCCGATCGCCAGCATCGCCGAGATCGTGATCAGCGAATAGGTGACCACCCGGATCGTCTCGCCATAGGCTCTGATCATCCGTCCCGGCGAGAAGCCCATCAGGAAGCCGGAGATGATCGCGGCGATCAGCATGCCGCTGCCGGTGTAGGAGAGATAGGTGAAGGCAAAGACCGCACCTTCGGAAGCCGGCTTGGCGACCACGGGCGGGACCTTGTGGATCAAATTGTGCAGCCCTTCAACCGAGTAGTTGACGGCGAAGACCGGGTTGACCAACGCCTTGAACCAGCCGGTGCCCCAGATCAGCAGAACGGCACAGACGATGATCCACGGCGTCAGTGCCCGCCAGACCTCGGCGGTCGTCGGCTCGGCACTCGGGCGCAGTGGGGGAGGCATCGTCGTCGCCGAATCGTCACGTCTGCGCAAGGCCGGCGAGGTCCATAGCTCGGCCGGCTGCCAGACCCTGAAGAAGCCGATCAGGCACGCCATGCAGATCAGCGAGGCGCCGATGTCGACGATCCACGGGTTGACAAAGTTGGAAATCAAAAACTGGGGCACCGCAAAGGACACCCCGCAGACGAGGATCGCCGGCCAGATCTGCATCATGCCGCGCCAGCCGGCAAAGGCGCAGATCAGCCAGGCCGGCACGATCAGCGAGAAGAACGGCAATTGCCGCCCGACCATGGCGCCCAGCAGGTAGGGGTCGAGCCCGGTGACGCTGGCGAGGCCTGCGATCGGCGTGCCGAGCGCGCCATAGGCGACGGGTGCGGTGTTGGCAATCAGCGACAAGCCGGAGGCCGCCAGCGGCGAGAAGCCGAGCCCGATCAGCACCGCCGCGGTGACCGCGACCGGTGTGCCAAATCCCGAGGCGCCTTCGAAAAAAGCGCCAAACGCGAAGGCGATCAGCAGCAGCTGCAGCCGGCGATCCGACGTCACCCCGCCGATTGCCTGTTGCAAGGTGCCGAAGGCGCCGGTCGCGACGGTCAGCCGGTACATGAAGATGACGTTGAGCACGATCCAGCCGATCGGGAAAAAGCCGATGACGGCGCCCAGGATGGTGGCGCGAATGGCTAGCCCGGCCGACATCGTGAACAAGAAGATGGCGATGATGATCGCCACCAGCAGTGCAATCAGCGCCGCTAGATGGGTCCTGACCGCACCCGTGGCGATCAGGACGAGCAGCGTCACGACCGGGATGGCCGCCGCGATCGTCGACAGGACGAAATTGCCGAACGGGTCGTAAACCTGTTGCCACATGCGCCCCTCCCCAAGGTTCACGCCCCGCTTCCCTGATGGTGCGAAGCCCACGGCAGAGTGAAGGCAGCACCCGGCCGGGGCAAGCCCAACCCGTGCTCGTCCGACAACGCTCTCTACGACCGGCCCGACGTTTCGTCATCCTGGGGCAATCCCGGTCATCCCTATGAAAGTCATTCCGGGATGGCCCGGTGGGCCACACCCGGAACCTATGAACACCGGCCCATCCGCGGTATTCACAGGTCCGTGTTCACAGGTTCCGGGCTCGCAGGCTGCGCCCGCGCCCTGGAATGACCGACCGCCCCGACGGCCGCAATCTTGCCGGAGTGGGGTTTCACCCCATATAGCGGGAGCCCGGCGCAATTGTGATTTGCCGAATTGCTTGAAGTTGCCGGGGTGGCCTGGGCGGCTTATTCAACCGGAAGTGGGGATTTCGCTGTATATTCGCAGTATTTTGTAAAACGCCTCGTTGCCAACTCAATGTTTGGTTGGGTTCTGAGATGGGCCGAATTCTTAGCGCCTGGCTCCGACCGGAGGTGCGTGGTAGCAATGTCGCCCTTGCCAACCCCCGCCGCCGGAGCCGCCGATGCCTGAGCCTTTGCCTGCGATCAGCCTTGTCGCCGTGCCGGGGCGGCGGCGCCGGACCCTGGAGCTGGCCCGCGAGATCGAGCGCCGCGGCTTTTCCGGGATCTACATGCCGAGCCGCTATAGCAACATGGCGCAATGCACGGGTTTGGCGTTGGCCACCGAGCGGATTGCCTTCGGCACCGCTATAGCCCCGATCTATCTGCAAGCGACCGAGGAATTCGCAGCGGGTGCGGCCTATATCCACGAGGTTTCGGGCGGGCGCTTCCGCTTCGGCATCGGCGTCGCGCATGGCCCAACCCATCAGCGGCTCGGCGTCTCCCCCGGCAAGCCCTTGGCCGATACCCGCGCCTTTGTCGAGAAGCTCAGATCCTATGACGGGATCGGCGCGTTGCCGCCGATCGTGCTCGCCGCATTGCGCAAGCGGATGGTGGCGCTCGCCGCCGAGATCGCCGAGGGGGTGCTGTTTGCCAATGCCAGCCTGTCGCATTTGGCGGCGTCGCTCGCCGTGGTGCCGGCGACAAAGCGCACCGACCCGAATTTCCTGATCGGCAACATGCTGCCGGTGTGCATCACCGAGCACGAGAGCACGGCGTTGACGCTGCACCGCCGCCGGCTGGTGCGCTACGTGCTGCTGCCGAACTACCGCAACTACTGGAAGGAAGCCGGGTACGGTGAGGAGATGACGGCGATCGAGCGGGCGCTCGCCGAGAACCGCCGGGACGACATTCCGCACTACCTGACCGACCGCTGGATCGCCGACAACACGCTCTACGGCCCGGCCGCAAAGGTGCGCGACCAGCTCGCTGCCTGGTACGCCGCCGGTCTCAACGCCCCGGTGCTTGTCCCCAACTCGGTCAACGGCAACCAGCTGACGGCCCTCGACGAAATATTCTCGGCCTTCGCCGCCTGATCGCGTTCGGAAAAGAAGATGGAACAAAGAAATCTTGGAAAGTCCGGCCTCCTGGTCTCGGTTGTCGGCCTCGGCTGCAACAATTTCGGCGGCCGCATCGATTTGGAGGCGACCCGCAAGGTCGTGCACAAGGCGCTCGATCTCGGGATCACCTTCTTCGACGAGGCCGATACCTACGGCGATCCGCGCGGCAGCTCCGAGGCCTGCCTCGGCGAAATCCTCGGCGACCGCCGCAAAGACATCGTATTGGCGACCAAATTCGCTCGGCCGATGGATGGCTCGGGCCGCTTTGAGGGGGCCTCGCGCCGCTACATCATCGCCGAGGTCGAGGCCAGCCTCAGGCGCCTCAAGACCGACTGGATCGACCTTTACCAGCAGCACCAGCCCGATCCCCGCACACCAATCGAGGAGACCCTGCGGGCGCTCGACGATCTCGTCCGGCAGGGGAAGGTGCGCTACATCGGCTGCTCGACCCTGCCGGCTTGGCAGGTGGTCGAGGCACAGTGGACCGCGCGGCATCACGGGCTTCAGCACTTCGTGTCGTGCCAGGAGGAGTACAGCCTGCTGAGGCGCCGCGTCGACGATGAGATGATGCCGATGCTGCAGGCCTATGATCTCGGCCTGATCCCGTTTTCGCCACTGGCCAATGGGCTGCTGACCGGCAAGTACCGGCGTGGTGCGCCGCTCCCTCGAGGCGCTCGGCTGACCTATATGCAACGGGCTGCCGACCGCTATCTGACCGAGGACAACTGGGCGGTGGTCGAGCGCCTCGAAGGCTTCGCCATCGAGCGCGGCCGCACCCTCCTTGAGCTCGCGGTCAGCTGGCTGGCGCGCCGCCCGCAGGTGGCGAGCGTCATCGCCGGCGCCACCAGGCCCGAACAGGTCGAAGAGAATGTCCGCGCCGCCGGCTGGGCATTGACAGCCGCCGACATGCAGGCGATCGATCGCCTGACCACCTGACGACGGTCAGCAACCCTGGGGAAGGGGCCCGAGATGGACGTGAGAACTCGACGGCAAGAGTGCGGTGATCACCGGGGGCAGCTGCCCGGTCGTGTAAGGCAGTGCGTGGGGCGCTGTTCTTGCCGCCGCCGCCCATGGGGAAGATACTCGTCGCTGCAGCAGTAGAGCGACGGCAAGAACAGGATGACCGGCTTTATACACCTCTCGGAGGACGGCAATGAGTGTTTTTGGAAACATCGTGTCGGCCATATTCGGTCGCTCATCATCCGCGGCATCGGCGCCGACCGCATCGGCCCCCGCGGCTGCTCAGCCGGCGCCTGCGGCAGCGCCATCGGCAGGGTCTGCTCCGGCACCGGCCGCCGCTCCCGCGACCTCTGTCGATGTCGCGGCGATCATGGATAACCTAGCCGCGCAATCGAGCGAGCGGCTCGATTGGCGGAAGTCGATTGTCGACTTGATGAAGCTGATCAATCTCGACAGCAGCCTTGCCGCACGCAAGGAGCTGGCCCAGGAACTGAGCTACTCGGGGGATATGGGCGACTCAGCCTCGATGAACATCTGGCTTCATCGTCAGGTCATGATCAAACTGGCCGAGAATGGCGGCAAGGTTCCCGACGAGCTGAGGCACTAGGCTCACCGCTTGACGCGCATATATTTCTCCTCGAGGGCGCGCCAGCGCGCGGTGCCGACGGCGTCCTCGCGCTCCTGGAAAGTGGCGAGGTCGGTCTCGACGCGGGTCGTGTCGCCGTCTCCCCTGAGCGCTGCCAGCACCCGTTGTGCGGCACGGATCGCGGCACGGTGGGTCTGCGAGGGGTAGATGCCGAGGCGGAAGCCCATTGCTTCGAGTTCGCTGGCAGGCAACATCGGCGTCTTGCCGCCTTCGAAGACGTTGACCAGCGCTGGACCTTTGACGCTGCGACCGACGATGCGCAATTCCTCGGTGTTTTGCGGGGCCTCGACAAAGCCGACATCGGCGCCGGCTTCGAGATAGGCGTTGACCCGGTCGATCGCGGCTTGCAGCCCCTCCACGGCGCGGGCGTCCGAGCGGGCGATGATGACGAGGTCGGGGTCCTGCCGCGTGTCGACCGCAGCGTGGATCTTGCCGATCATCTCGGCGGTGCTGATGACCTCCTTGCCCTCGTAATGGCCGCATTTCTTGGGCGCGACCTGATCCTCGATGTGGAACGCCGCCACCCCCGATTTCTCGTATTCCCGGACCGTGCGGATCACATTGATCGCGTTGCCGTAGCCGGTGTCGGCATCGGCGATGACCGGGATGCCTACCGCGTCGACCGTCAAGCCGATAAAGCGGACGTTCTCGGACAAGGTCAGCAGTCCGAGATCGGGATAGCCGTTCGCCCGCGAATAGCCGCCGCCGGTCAGATAGACCGCGTCGAACCCGGCCTGCTCGACGAGCCGCGCCGTCAAGGTGTCATAGGCGCCCGGCACCATCGCATAGCCGGGGCGCGTGATCAGCTCTCTCATTGTCTGTCGTGGGGTCATCCGCGATCTCCGCGAGAACGGCGGGGCGGCTCGCCTAGCGGCTGGACCCGTAACGCCGGCTCGGCAAGCCCGTAGCGACGTCATGGGGTTCGGGCCGGTGGCGGCTTTCGAGCCTCTTCAACAGGCCGCGGCCGGCGAGACGGGTCTCGTCGGGGTCCTGAGCTTCCTTTTTCACGGCCTGCGCACGCTCGCGGCGCAACTCCTCCATGCGGGCACGGATCGCAGCGAAATCATCGGCAGCAAGGGGTCGGGTCACGTCTCCTCCTCAAATTTTCGGCCGAGCTTTGGTGGGCTCGAGCGGTTTATGGATTGGTGAGAGCCGGCTGAGGGCTAGCTCAGACTCTGCGCACCGACAGGCCTCAAAGCAAGTGAAAATGAAGGGACCGTATCGTGGAATTCTGACGTGACCGCCGCCGTGTCGAGAGGCTCTTGGACGGCGGCCAATGCCCCGATCGCTCGTCCGAGTTTGCACGCCGCCGTCGGCCGAGCGAGCCACAGCCGATCCCATTCAACCGGCAATCCCCTATTGGCCAAAATCGCGGCATGACGACGCGGCCCGCAATAACGCAGCTCCAACTCTACGCCGAAACTGTTACGGGCAAAGGTCACGATTATTCAGGATCGTGACCGAGGGCTCGGAGCACTCCCGAAATGCCGAGCCAGCAACGAACACCCGCGCAGCAAGAATGCACACGAATAGGGCAACAGGTCGGCCGCTCTCGAAACGCTCGAGACAGCGCCGTTTGAAACCGCATTAGCCGGTAATTAAGCGATTCGCGTCCCCGGCCGTCTTATGCGTATGATTGCATTTGCGCGTTCGGCCGGGAGGCGCACGCCTGGGTTTGTCGTCAACAGCGTTAGGTGAAGAGCATTCGCGATGGCAGTGGCTGAAAGACAGGGCCTTTACGACCCGCGCAACGAGCATGATTCGTGTGGTATCGGTTTCGTCGCCAACATCAAGGGGCGGAAATCGCACGACATCATCGCGCGCGGTCTGCAAATCCTGGTCAATCTCGACCATCGCGGCGCCGTCGGCGCCGACCCCCTCATGGGTGACGGGGCTGGCTGCCTCATTCAGATGCCGGATGCGCTGTTGCGCGACTGGGCGGCGCGCCAGGGGCTGGTCCTGCCCAGGCCCGGCCGTTATGCGGTCGCGATGTGCTTTCTGCCGTGGGAGGAGAGGGCGCGCTTGATTGCAATCGCGCATCTCGAACACTTCATCCGGGCTGAAGGACAGACCCTCCTCGGGTGGCGTGACGTGCCGACCGATACGATCGGGCTCGGCGCCAAGGTCATCGAGACGATGCCATGGATCAGCCAGGCGATCGTCGCCAGCAGTCCGGAGGTTGCCGATCAGGACGCCTTCGAGCGCAAGATCCTGACAATCCGCAAGCAGGCGCTGAACAGCGTTGCATCATTGGCCGACTACCACGGCCTGCCGGAGCTGCGGCACCTCTATATGCCGTCCTTCTCGACGCGCACCGTCGTCTATAAGGGCCTGCTCCTTGCCCCGCAGGTCGAGAGCTTCTACGCGGATCTGCGCAACCCGCTGACGGTGTCGGCGCTGGCATTGGTCCATCAGCGGTTTTCGACCAACACCTTCCCATCGTGGCGGCTCGCCCACCCGTACCGGTTTTTATGCCATAACGGCGAGATCAACACGGTTCGCGGCAACGTCAATTGGATGGCTGCGCGCCGGCAGGCAATGACGTCGGAGCTGTTGGGTGCCGATCTGGCGAAAATGGTGCCATTGATCGGGCCGGGTCAGTCTGACACCGCCTGCATCGATAATGCACTCGAGTTGCTCGTCATCGGCGGCGGGTATTCGCTTGCTCATGCGATGATGATGCTGATCCCCGAGGCCTGGGCGGGCAATCCGCTGATGGATCCGCGGCGCCGGGCATTCTACGAGTACCATGCCGCGCTGATGGAGCCGTGGGACGGCCCGGCGGCCATCGCCTTCACCGACGGCCGGCAGATCGGCGCCACCCTCGACCGCAACGGCCTGCGCCCGGCGCGCTACATCGTCACCGACGACGACCTGGTGATCATGGCCTCCGAAGCCGGGGTTTTGCCGGTGCCGGAAGAGAAGATCACCCGCAAGTGGCGGCTGCAGCCGGGCAAGATGCTGCTGATCGACTTCGAAGAAGGGCGCATCGTCGACGACGACGAGATCAAGCGCAAGCTGGCTGCCGAGCATTCGTATGCAGCCTGGCTCGAAGCGACTCAGTTCAACTTGTCGGATTTACCGGACTTGGCGGAGGAGCACCGGGAAGAATTCACTCGGGCAACCGTACCTACCCGGCCGAACGACCCGACGACGCAGCTCAATCAGCAGCAGGCCTTCGGCTACACCCAGGAGGATATTCAGTTCTTCCTCGAGCCGATGGCGCGCGATGCGGACGACCCGGTCGGCTCAATGGGCACCGACACGCCGATTGCGGCGCTGTCGAGCAAGCCAAAGCTCCTCTATAATTATTTTAAGCAGAATTTCGCGCAAGTCACCAACCCGCCAATCGACCCGATCCGCGAACAACTGGTGATGTCGCTGGTCTCGATGATCGGGCCGCGGCCGAACCTGCTCGGGCACGAGGCCGGTTCGCATTACCGGCTGGAGGTCTCGCAACCGATCCTGGCCGACAGCGATCTTAAGAAGATCCACGCGATCGAGAAATTGGTCAGCGCCTTTCGAACCGACACGCTCGACGCGACTTGGCCCGCCGGGGAGGGCGCAGCGGGCTTGGCGCCGGCGCTTGACCGCGTCTGTAGCGAGGCCACCGACGCGGTACTCGCAGGGCACAATATTCTGATCCTGTCGGACCGCGCGATCTCGTCCGAGCGGGTGCCGATCCCGGCGCTGCTCGCGACCTCAGCGGTGCACCATCACCTGATCCGCCAGGGCCTGCGGACCTCGACCGGTATTGTCGTTGAGACCGGCGAGGCCCGCGAGGTGCATCATTTCTGTGCGCTCGCAGGTTACGGCGCGGAGGCAATCAACCCTTATCTAGCCTTTGCCACGCTGGAACAGATCCGCGTCGAGAATGACCTGCCGCTCAGTTCCGAGGAGGTGCAAAGCAACTACATAAAGGCCGTCGGCAAAGGGATCCTTAAAGTTATTTCTAAGATGGGGATCTCGACCTACCAGTCCTATTGTGGCGCGCAGATCTTTGATGCCGTCGGGCTAACCAGTGATTTCGTCGAGAAATACTTTACGGGGACCGCGACGACGATTGAAGGTGTAGGACTGCGCGAGATTGCGCAAGAAGCGGTCGCGCGGCACCAGAACGCCTATGGCGACAACCCGCTCTATCAGGACATGCTCGACCTCGGCGGCGATTACGCCTTCCGGCTGCGCGGTGAGGACCATGCCTGGACGCCGCAATCGGTCGCCAAATTGCAGCACGCGGTCCGCGGCAATTCACCAGCCGAATACCAGGCATTTGCGGCGACGATCAACGACCAAAGCGAGCGCCACCTGACGATCCGCGGGCTGATGTCGTTCAAATTAGCCGATGAACCGGTGCCCCTCGATGAGGTCGAGCCGGCGAGCGAGATCGTCAAACGGTTTGCGACGGGTGCGATGAGCTTCGGGTCGATCAGCCGCGAGGCGCATACGACCTTGGCGATTGCGATGAACCGCATCGGCGGCAAATCCAATACCGGCGAGGGCGGTGAGGAGGCGGAGCGCTTCAAGCCTTTGCCCAATGGCGACTCGATGCGCTCGGCGATCAAGCAGGTAGCTTCCGGCCGCTTCGGGGTTACGACCGAGTACCTGGTCAATGCCGACGATCTTCAGATTAAGATGGCGCAGGGCGCCAAGCCCGGGGAAGGCGGTCAGCTGCCCGGCCGCAAGGTCGACAAGATCATCGCTGGGGTCCGCTATTCCACCCCCGGGGTCGGCCTGATCTCACCCCCGCCGCATCACGACATCTACTCGATCGAGGATCTGGCACAGCTGATTCACGATCTGAAGAACGCCAATCCCCGGGCGCGAATATCGGTCAAGCTCGTCTCCGAGGTGGGTGTCGGCACTGTCGCCGCCGGCGTCAGCAAGGCGCGCTCCGACCATGTCACGATAGCCGGCTTCGAAGGCGGCACCGGCGCCAGCCCACTCACTTCGCTGACCCATGCGGGTTCGCCCTGGGAGATAGGGCTCGCCGAAACGCAGCAAACATTGGTGCGCAACGGGTTGCGCGGCCGCATCGCCGTGCAAGTCGATGGCGGGCTCAGAACCGGGCGCGATGTCGTTGTCGGCGCCATGCTCGGCGCCGACGAGTTCGGCTTCGCGACCGCGCCGCTGATCGCGGCCGGCTGCATCATGATGCGCAAGTGCCATCTCAACACCTGCCCGGTAGGCATCGCCACCCAGGACCCGGTATTGCGCAAGCGCTTCACCGGCCAGCCCGAGCACGTCATCAATTTCTTTTTCTTTATAGCCGAGGAAGTGCGCGCGCTGATGGCGAAGCTCGGCTTCCGCACCTTCAATGAGATGATCGGCCGGGTCGACAAGCTCGACATGGCGCGGATGATCGATCACTGGAAGGCCAAGGGAATCGACCTCTCGCGGCTGTTGTATCAAGAGCCGGCCAAATCCGGCGTCGCGATCTACAATTGCGAGCGCCAGCAGCATCACCTCGACAAGGCGCTCGACAACGAGCTGGTCGCCGAGGCGCAGCCGGCGCTGGAGCGGCGCGAGCCGGTGCGCATCGAGCGCCCGATCCGCAACGTCCATCGCACTGTCGGCGCGATGCTGTCGGGCGAGATCGCACGCCGGTATGGCCATGCCGGTCTGCCGCCGGACACCATCTGGGCGACGTTCCGCGGCAATGCCGGGCAGAGCTTCGGCGCTTTCCTCGCGCACGGCGTCACGCTCGAACTCTATGGCGATGCCAACGACTACACCGGCAAGGGCCTATCGGGCGGGCGCCTGATCGTGCGCCAGCCTGCGGAAGCGCGGCGGGAGCCGACCGAGAACATCATCATCGGCAATACCGTGCTCTACGGCGCAATCGCCGGCGAGGCCTATTTCGAGGGTGTCGCGGGCGAGCGCTTCGCGGTGCGCAATTCGGGCGCCGTCGCCGTCGTCGAGGGCACAGGCGACCACGGCTGCGAATACATGACCGGTGGGGTCGTCGTCGTGATCGGCGACACCGGGCGCAATTTCGCGGCAGGCATGTCGGGCGGCATCGCTTTTGTCTGGGATCCGAAGGGCCGGTTCGCGAGCGTGTGCAACCGCACCGAGGTAGAGCTCGAGCCGATCACCGCCGCCGAGCCCGACAACGATGCTGACCCTGACGACCGACCGCGGCAGCGGGCACCCAGCGTCTATGACAACGGCATGGGCGATCCGCTGCGCTTCGATGCCGCAAGATTGCGCATCCTCCTCGAACGCCACCACCTATTCACCGGCAGCGCCCGGGCGCGCGCACTGCTGGAAGACTGGGGCGATACCGTGGCGTCTTTTGTGAAGATCACGCCGAAGGATTACCGACGTGCCCTTCTGGAACTGCAAGCCGAGCGCCAAGCCGCTCGCATCGAAGCCGCCGAGTGATGCCGCCTGACGCTTCAAGGACCGGCGCTCATGGGTAGACCGGCCGGCTTCCTCGAGATCGAGCGCCGTGATCGCTCCTATGAGAAGCCGGAAATTCGCAGCCGCAGCTGGAAAGAGTTCGTCAAACCTCTGCCCGATGGCGAGAACCGCAAGCAAGCGGCACGCTGCATGGATTGCGGTATCCCGTTCTGCCATGAGGGTTGTCCGGTCAACAATCTAATTCCGGACTGGAATAACCTCGTCTACCGCGACCAATGGCAGGCGGCACTCAAGATGCTGCATTCGACCAACAACTTCCCGGAGTTCACCGGCCGCATTTGTCCTGCACCCTGTGAGGCGGCCTGCACGCTCAACATCGACGACAATCCGGTCACGATCAAAACTATCGAATGCGCGGTCGTGGATCGGGGGTGGCAAGAGGGGTGGATCGAGCCAATAATACCGCCGCGGCGGACCGGCAAGCGAATTGCAGTTGTCGGCTCAGGGCCCGCCGGGCTCGCCTGCGCGCAGCAGCTGGCACGTGCCGGCCATTCCGTGACCGTGTTCGAAAGGGCCGACCGGCTCGGCGGCTTGCTGCGTTATGGCATCCCCGATTTCAAGATGGAAAAGCAGCTGATCAACCGCCGCGTCGACCAGATGGAGGCAGAGGGCGTCAGCTTTCGCACCGAGGTCGAGGTCGGCACCGACTTGTCGATCGCCTCACTGCTCGACGAATTCGACGCCATTGCGATGACCGGCGGTGCGGAGCAGCCACGCGACCTCGAAGTGCCCGGCCGTGAGCTCGACGGCATCCACTTCGCGATGGATTTCCTGCCGCAGCAGAACAGGCGCAATGCCGGCGACGATGAAGAACGGGCGGCACCCCATGGAACAATCACCGCCAAGGGCAAGCATGTCGTGGTGATCGGAGGGGGCGACACCGGCTCCGACTGCATCGGCACCTCGGTGCGCCAAGGTGCCAATTCGATAACCCAGCTCGAAATCCTTCCCAAACCGCCTGAGCGCGAGAACAAAACGCTGACCTGGCCGGACTGGCCACTGAAATTGCGCACCTCATCCTCACAGGAGGAAGGTTGCGAACGAGATTGGGCGGTATTGACAAAGCGCGCGATCGGCGCGGCCGGCTGCGTTACCGAAATCGAATGCGTCCGCGTCGACTGGCTGAGAAGCCCGGATGGCCGCTTCGCAATGCAGGAACTCCCGGGCAGCGGCTTTACGTTAAAGACCGACCTCGTGCTGTTGGCTATGGGGTTCTTGGGTCCTAGTGTCCCCGGTTTGGTCGAACAATCCGGAGTCGACCTCGACCCCCGCGGCAATGTTCGTGCGAGCACGATCGACTATCGCACTTCGATCCCCAAATTATTCGCCGCCGGCGACATGCGGCGCGGTCAGTCGCTGGTCGTCTGGGCTATCCGTGAAGGCCGCCAATGCGCCCGCGCCATCGACGAATATCTGATGGGCGCGAGCCTGCTGCCGCGGTGAAGGTCGCGTCCACCTCGCCAACCGGCGACTGACGATGCGGCAGATATCCGGGCTTTTTGCGCCCCTCTCGGGCTGCGGTTGTGGCGAGGCAATTTGCGGCACAATCGCGGGTACGGGCCGACGGGTCGTCGCGCGCAAGGTTCTTGACGCGCAGTTGTGGTTTTGCAACTCGGTCTTCTTGACTGGGCCGGGCTGGCGGCAACGGCGGCTGGCGCCGCGCTGCTCTATACGCTGACCGGCTTTGGCTTCGCCGTTCTCTCGACCCCGGCCTTTCTGCTGTTTCTCGATCCGCTTCAGGCGGTCCAGATCGTCATCATCATCTCAACGGCGCTGTCGATCACGACGCTGCCGAGACTGTGGCGCGCAGTCGCTCCGGCTCTTCTCCTGCGGCTGACGCTCGGCAGTGTGGCCGGGTTGCCGCTCGGGCTCATCGCGCTCCGCCACGCCGATCCGATCATAGTTCGCCGACTGATCGGGATCACGATCCTGGCGTTTACAGTCGTCCTCGGCTGGGTCCGGCTCCGCGGATCGGGCAGACATATGGCGCTGCTTGGCATGAGACCTGGTCGCGACCTAGCAGTCGGGGCGCTATCGGGTACCGCAACCGCGCTCGTCGGAATGGCGGGTCCGCCTGTGCTTATCTACTTGCTGCTCGCCGGAACACCGCCGCCAACCGTCCGCGCGACGCTTCTCTCGTTTTTCGGCATTGTCTATGCGGCAGCACTGCTCTCCCACGCGGTCGCTATCGGCATCTCCGCCAGCACCTGGATCGGGGCAAGCATCTTGATCCCGTTCGCCGCGCTCGGCGCCATTGCCGGCCGGCCGCTCGGCGACCGGCTCGGCGTCCACGCCTTTGCCACGCTCGCCATAGCTCTTCTCGCCATAGCCGGGCTCTACACTCTTGCAGCGTCGGCCGGACCCGCTGCCCATCAATGATCGCTGATCATCCGAACTGGGACATAGTGAGGCAGCATGGTGACGGCAGCGGCAAGCCCGGATAGTATTAGGATGCTGCGCGCCGCGGCCTCATGGCGTTCGCCGCAGTCGAGGGTGGGTGTAAGCGCGTGGGTTGAATGATGATCGGCCCTCCAGGATTGCCAAAGTTTGGACGTCGGGTGTTTTCCTTTGCTGGGCCTAAGCCGGCTCGCCCACCGTCGCACCACCACACCAGGAAATGGGTTACCGGACTCTACCTCGCGGGAGTACTCGCCCATTTCAGTCATCACATGGTCGACCTGCCGGCCGGCAGCAATCCCTCCTTCGAAGCACTGACGAGCGCCCCGTTGAGCCTGGTTTGGCCGGCCGATCTGATCGGCACGCTGCTCGATCGAGGCTGATCACGAGAAGAAGATCGTGGGAGCACAAAATTCAGGCCGGGCGCAGCGAAAATCTCACTTAACCCGCGGCTCGAACGGGACGGGTCGAGCGGGCGGCGCGTGCAGCATCATCAGGCCGCTGAACGCAACGATGTAAAATAGCGCCGCCAGGCGGGGCGCTTCGAGGAGATAGTCAAAAACGCCGGAAAACAGGAACGCTACCAGCGAGGCTGCCACCGCGGCTGCCATGCGATCGCCCCGCGCCATAGCACAGGCCGCGCCTGCGAGGGCCGTGCCGGCAAGCAGGACGAAGGAAGTCAGACCCAATACACCACCTTCGAACAAGCTCATCAGATATTGGCTGTGGATGCGCCAGACGAGGTGCTGGTCATCAGTGAAATACCAGCGCTCCGTCCCTCGGGAGAAATCCCCATTGACGAGAATGTCGCGGCGTTGCGGATCAACCATTCGAATATGACCGACTTCGATCGTGGTACCCGGGATCGGGTCGAACAAGGCCAATTCGACCGGTCGCTTGATCCATCCGAGGACTGCGTCCATGTCGAGGCCGGCAGTCGAGATCACCGTACCGAAATCCTCCCATATCCCCGAGCCGCGGGGCCGGAATGTCGAGGCACTGCATTTCTCCGAGTAAAGCAACAGCTTCTCGCAGAGGATTATAGATAACTCACCTTTGCCATTGGGTGATCGCAGGGCGCCGAACAGCCGATATTCCTGGTCAGGCTCGACTGGAACTTTCTGCCCGAAATAGATCGGCAGTCCGCCGGTCACAGACAGAAAGGGGTAGCCCCCATCGTGCTCGACGACAAAGTTCGTCGGAAATCGGCCGTCTGGTTTGCGGGCAAGAAGGACGCGCGGGTAGGTGCCGAGCCCCATGCCGAATAGTGCGGTGAAGAGACTGTCGTCGCGCAGCCTCATCCCGCCGGTCCAATTGCTCTCTCGATAGATCAAGTCGAGCGTCACGGTCTGCAGCCGCTCGGCCATAAAGCGCGTATCGAGGGCAGCGAAGACAACTCCCCCAACTACCAATAACGGCAGGGCTGAAAATACCGCCGAGCGAACCGCACCCCTATCGCCTCGGCGAGCCGCCCAGGCCCAGCCCAGGCAGCCGACAAACGTCGAGACCAGCGCCGCGACGTAAGCGGCACGTGCAAATGTGACGACGAGGGCGTAACCGCCGCAAATAGCGACGCCGAACATCGCGAGAAACGTCAGAGGGCTTGGCCGAAGCAGACAGACGAGCAAAAAGGGAAGTGCCATCGCGATATATGCGCCGATGTGGCCGCCGCCTATATGCATGCTGGAGAACGTGCCAACAACGCGGTATCCGGTCGAGAAGTCGAAGAGTCCGGTAAAGACGGCACGTTCGGCCAATGTCGCTGCCGCCACGAGAGCGAGGCCGGACATCATGCCGGCGCTCAACCAAACCATCCAATCGCCGCGCGCGCGCATGCTCTGGCGCAGAAATGGCAGCAGCGCGAGCGCCACAAAGAAGCCTTTCGCTAGGCGCAGCGCATCGTCGGGCCGGAGATAAGGATTATCCGACCCGCCCTCCGGCCCCGGCAATGCAAGACCAAGCGCGATGCTCAGCAAATAGCTGCCGACGGCCAGCGCGAGAACGGCGCCGGGAAGACCTGCGAGAACGAAATCGGCGCGCCGAGGCGGCGCTCGCAAGACCAAAATCCCGATCGTGACGAGGACGAACGGGTCCGTCTCTCCGACATACATCCACCCGGTCCACGGCGTAAGATCGAGCGCCGGCAATGCGGCAGGGATGATTGTCAGCCAGAGAGGAGGCCAGCGCCACAGTGCCAGTGCATAGAGCGTAAGCGCGACGCCCAAGACCCATCGTGCCAGCGGGTAGTTTGCTGCCATAACGAGCGCCAATGCGAGGCATACCGCCGCCACGACGAGCCCCGCTAGGGTCGTCGCACCATCAATTCGGCTCGTCTTGTCGGATATGAGACTGCCGCGACCAGGTGACACGGATGCGTGTTCGTCGACTGCGATCCGATCGGGGGCGGTGGTTCTCGTCTGGACGACCGGCTTGCTTGTCGGCTCGGGTCCTATCACGGCACCCCGCGAACCTCTCCTCTGCTCCGGAACCGGCGCCCGGTTGCGTCGGGTTTCGTCTTCGATCAGCGCGAACACCGCGCCGATCAGCAATGCCATCACGGCATCCGTGATCTCCGCCGTGCGATTGGGCAGATAGGTCTGCGCTTGACTGGTCATAAACAGGATTGTCGCGACGACAAACGCGGATGATCGAAGCCGAAGTCCGGCTCGCGTGAGAAGCCAGATCGAGCCGCCGAAAAGAAAGAATTTTTGCAGAAATGATAGAACGCCGATCTCGACAGAGCCGTACATGAACCCAAGAAACGGGATCCAGCTGAACGCACGGCCTGAGGACAAAAACTCGAACGGTTCGAGCCGTTCGGCGACGACATAGCCGCAAAAGAGCAGAGCGATGAGGGTGACACGCAGACGCGTGCCGACGGCGAGCGCGCCCCACACGCAAAAGGCCAACCCCGCCCCGGCGACCTCGGCTGCAGATAGCGTCGTGTCGACGATCATCACCTTGGCGACGATCACGGAGCCGACGAATAGCGGAAACAGTAGCCAAACACGCCTGTGTCCGCCGACAGCCTCGATTAGAACGCCGATCGCCAGCCAGGTCGCCACGTAGCGGAAGAGATCGTAGCCCGTCACGCTGGGATTCAGGATGACCGGCTTGACGGCGTGCCAGTATTTGTGCAGGTCGACCGTTGGGACGTAAGGGAAGAGGCGGTAGCCAGACCATGCGCTGAGAAGCAACAACGGCACCCGCTCGGACGCGACGTCCCGAAGCAGTGGCCAGCGGAAACTTCCGCCCGTCAGGCCCCCGCCTATCGCACCCAGCAATGTCCCGAGGACATTTGCGTAGAGGTCGGTCGCCGCCGTCTGGCGGCCGGCGTCATAATACTGCGCCAGTTCCATGCAGGTGCTGAGGACCGCCCCCGCTGCAACCACCATCAAGATGCGCTTCGTCGCGCTCCGAGCTCCACCGATGGCAAGGATCGCGAAAAAGCCGAATGGCGTATAAAGCGCCATGTTTGCAATGAAATCGCCGCGGCTCGGCGCCTCTGCCCAGCTGCTGAAAAGCGCGCGTGCTGCTGGGCTGAGGCCAGCACTCGGTTGACGAAACATGAAGGGGTAGAGCGAACCGTATACAATGACGGCGATCACTATCACCGTCGCGATCGAGAAGTTCCTGCGCAGCTGCAATCCTCCTAGCTACTTTCCGGCGCAAAAAGCACGTTTAGGACGACTGTGCAACGAAGCCGGGCACGCGGACCCGCCGGCAGGTTGCCGCCGGCAGGGTGTGAAGTGAGTGGGATTACTGGCTGGGCTGCTTGGCCATGACGCGGCTGATGTTGACCAGGTTATCGGCAATCACCCCGAGGCCAACCCAGCGCTTCATCCCGGCATCGCCCTTATATCGGCTACGACCCAGTCCGTGCCGTCGCTTGACCACGCTGATGCGACCCTCGCAGCCGGTGCGCCATTTCTGGCCGTTGCGGAACCAGCGCTTCTTCTGCTCGCGTTTGCGCTCGGGGCTCTTGGTCGAGCGATTGGGGACGCAGACGCGCTTGACGCCCTTGGCCTTGGCGGCCGCCTCGTTTTTGGCCGAGTAGAAGCCGGCATCCGCCGCCACCAGGCGCGGTGTGCAGCCCAGCGTTGCTTGATGCGTTTCGATCGCGGCTGGCAGCAGATCCGAGTCGCTGGGCCGCTGATCGTAGACTTCGTAGGCGATGACGATCCGGTTCTCCGCCTCCTGCAATTTGACCATCTTGCCGAATTCGGTGGGCTTGCCGGCCTTACCCCCCGCTTTCGCGAGGGCAGGCTTTTACGAATGACCTCGGTCGTGGGCTCGAACAAGCTGACGATCTTACCCTCGGCATGGGTGTCGCCGGCGAAGACGCGCGCTTTGGTCTGCCGCATCACCTGCCGCACGCGCGGCACCATGCTCTCCAGTTGCCGGCTCAGCCCCTCCAGCACGACCTGCCGCTGGATGTCAGCCGCCCGCTTGACGCCGTCGCCGATCTCCTTGGCGAAGCGCTTTGCCTGTCCCACCACCCGGCCGGTTGCCTCCAGTAATCTATGGTAAGCCTGCGCCAACTTCTCGCCGCTTTGTCGACCTTTGGCGCGGGCCGCCCGCGCGATCTCCAGCACCCGCCATTTGACGCTGCGGCTGCGGTCGCGCAGTTGGGCGCCGGCCGCCCCAGCGATCCCGGTGATCTTCTTCATCGTGCGGGTCAGCACCCGCACCCCGTCGCCCAATAGGCTGCTGTCGGTGGGGTAGTGAATGTTGGCCTCGACCACCGTGGTGTCGACGCGCATCCGCCGGCCTTGCGCCACCCGATGGTCGCGGGCGATCTGCACGATCCGATCATGGATCTGTTGGACCACCAGCGGCCCCACCGCGAGGCCCCAACGGCCCATGGTCTTGGCGTCGGGCATCTTGGTGCCGCCCACCCGGGTGAAGTCGCGATACACCAGATTGGCCCGCACCTCCCGTTCCAGCACGCCATAACTCCAGTTGCGCATGTGCTTGAGCACAAGCAAACGCAGCACCACCTCGGCCGGGGTGCCCGGCCGGCCGCGACTGCGGCTCTGCGGATGCCGCTTGGCGAGAGCCTCGTAGACCGTCGCCACGATCTCCTTGTCGGCCAGCACCCGATCGGCGTGCTTCATCCACTCTTCGTGCAGACCCTTGACTTCGTCGGCGATCAGCCCGTCGCCAAAGCTGCGCTGCGACCGCCGGGTCTCAATCACGGTTCTGCCCGGCGCGTCTTGGCGCGGCGTCGTCCGGCCGCAGCAGTGCATGGTTGAGCTCGCAGATGTCCTCGAGCGCTTTCTTGAGCTTGTGGTAATTGCCGAGCCAGCGGCGCACTTCATCAACCTGTTCGCGGCGCAGGCTGAACTGGCGAGTACGGCCGCCGGCATAGCTGATGGTCAGAACCCACAGCGGGTGCCCGCCGCCGCCGGCGCAGATCGTGCAGCCGCTGGTGTGGCGCACGGTCCGCTCGAACAGCGAGCCGCGCAGAATCTCTCCGGTCACCGGCAACTGGGTGACGAGCGCTTGGCGCGTCGCGATGATCTGGTCCCGCGTCATCTAAATAAATGATACGAAGATCATTGCGATGCGTCAAGCGCTTTTCTCCCAAAAAACTAAACCGCGATGCAGCCGCCGATCGAACCTTGAGAAGGGCCGCCTGCCGCGCAGTGCCCGCACAAAATGTCCGTCCTTGCAGTTTTCCTGAGCTCCGGCGCGCTTAGATCAATCACTTAGACCGGTTATTTTTGCGCCGGAAAGTAACTATACTTCCCAAGGCGTAGGCAATTAGCCGCCCATGCGGGGAATGTCTCAATCCCATCTTACGAGGAGCACACTCCATGGCCAACGAACTCACCGAGCGGATCGACATCGAGAAACTCGACAAGGCGACGATCGACAAACTCTCCAACGACGTCGCCCGCGGGCTCGCGGAAATTGCGCGCGAACAACCCAAGGGCCAGTTCCACCTCAAGCTCGGCCACGTCAAGATCGCCTTCAGGAATTCGACCCACACCGAGGTCATCATTGGCGAGCCGGAGCCAGATGATCCGCAAACGCCTCCTCCCGGCGGCGGGTAAGCCGGTGATCACCGGCCGCACTGTCATCGTCAAGCTCGCCGAGCGGTGCAACCTGGCCTGCCCCTACTGCTATATGTATTCGGGGCCGGACCAGTCCTGGCGGCGGCGCCCCAGCCGGCTGGGCCCGGCTGAGGCGTCGTTGTTGATCGACCGCTCGGCCGAGCTGCTCGATGACCCCAACCTGCATCTCACGCTGGAGTTCCACGGCGGCGAGCCCCTGCTCTTCGGACGCGCGCGCTTCACCGACCTGATGAGGCGGCTCCGGGAGCGTTTGCCCGACCGGCGCGTCACCTACTGCGTGCAGACCAACGGCGTGCTGCTCGACGACGACTGGTGCGCGCTGCTCGCCGCCAACCGGGTCCATTGGTCGATCAGCTGCGACAGCCCGGCGGCGATCCACGACCGGTTCCGCTTCGAGCACAACGGCCGCGGCACCCACGCGCGCGCCGAGGGGGCAATCCGCCGCTCGCTTTCGAGACCCGACTGGCGGCGCTGGTTTGGCGGCGTGCTCGCGGTCATCGACCCGCGCCAGAACGGGGCTGAGATCGTGCGCTACTTCCATGCCCTTGGTATCGCGCATCTCGACCTGTTGATGCCTGACGCGACCTACGCCGCGCCGCCCGCTCACCTGCCGGGATTTGGTCAGGCGATGCTTACCCGCTTCATGGCCGAGGCCTTTGCAGCCTGGACCGCACTCGACGACCGCCGCTTTCACATCCGCATCTTCGAGCAGATCGCGCGAGGCTTCTTCGGCCGACCGCCTGATCTCGATGCGTTCGGCGCGGGGCTCGACTGGCTGACCGTGGTCGAGAGCGACGGCAGCTACCAGCTGCTAGACGTGCTGCACACCTGCGGTGAGGAGTTCACCTCGATCGGTGGCAGCCTGGCGAGCCGCAGCTTCGCCGACCAGTTCGCTGCCCAAGCTGCCGCCGCGATCCCCCCGGCCGCGACCTGCCGCGCCTGCCCGGTCTTCGACCTCTGCGGCGGTGGCTACCTGCCGCATCGCTTCGACGGCATCGGCTTCGACAATCCCAGCATGCACTGCGAATCCATCAAAGCTACCATCGCCCAGGTCGAGCGCTTTTTGCGCGCTCATGTCCCCGCCTCGGCCTGGACCGCCGCGATATAGGGAGCGAGTTCGCGCCGTTTCTCGGCTTTGCGGACCTCTTTGCGATCTTTGAACTCGGGCATCACGCGCTGAGCAATGACTTCGAGCGATTGGCAGATTTGCTCGTGGCGGTTGGCACCGCTCTGGCGGATGAACATGACCTGGTCGAAGCCGGCCCTTTCGTAGCGGGAGAGATGCCCGCAGCTGGTCGGGGTGATGCCGCCGCGCACGGTATTGTCGGACAGCCGGTCCTTGACCTGCAGAGAGCGCTCCCAGAGATCGGCTCGTCCAGGCCGGTGTTCGCCAAAGAGCGCGTCATGGCCGCGCGAGTAGCCGAAGAGCCGGAAGCCGTCGAGCCCGAGGCGGATGGCTTCTGCCTCGTCCTGGTAGCACATGCGGTAACGATCGCGATGTTGGGGGAGGGCTATGGTCTTCCAAGGCGCAAACCCGTTCGGTCAGACTGGCATACTGCGTGTGCATCGCCCGCAGTTCGTCGAGCACGCGCGTGACCGTATTGTCGATCCGCAGCACCATCGGGTCAGGACGTTCATGTCGTCGCGCAGGCTCGCCACTTTTTGGTCAGCCTGTGCAACGCACGTCCGATATACGCAAGGTCGACGGTCTCGCTTCGTTCGTCGCTCATGTGTCATCAGATCGCAGTTCACATGGGCGGTCAGGACGTTAGCAGCCCCCACCCCGGCCGGCCCCTCGCAGGCAGCGGGTTAGGACTTGACGCCGACGCCCCATTCGCGGGCCTGCGCTGCACGCCGCGCCGCCCCGGCCATCATAAAACCGCCGTCGCTGCCGGTAAGCACCAGCTGCATCCCCATCCCGATGTATTTCTGCATCAGTTCCTCGGCATCGACGCCGCCGAAGCCCGGCCATTTGCCGTGTTTGCAGCAAGCGGCGATCACCGTCTCACAGGCGGCGGCGATCCGCGCATGCCCCAGCTCGCCAGGGATCCCCATCTCGGCGGCGAGATCGTTGGTGCCGATCAGCAAGGCGTCGATGCCGGGAACCGCGGCGATCGCCTCGGCATTGGCGATCGCGGTCGGCGTCTCCATCAGCGGAATGACGAGCAACGTCGCATTGGCAGCCTCGATCATCTCGCCGATCGGCATTCGTTGGAAATCGAAGATCGCCTGTGCGCCGACGAGCGAGCGATGTCCCATCGGCGGGTATTTCAAGTGGTCGACGATCTCGCGCGCCTGCTCGGCGGTGTCGACATGCGGCATGACAATGCCGAGGGCGCCCCCATCGAGGACGCGGGTCGCCATTGTGTGCTGCATGAACGGCACGCGAACAATCGGCGAAATGCCGGTGTCGAGTGCCGCCACGGCGAGTGTCGCCGCGAAGTCGATCGACATCGGGCCGTGTTCGAGATCGATGAACAGCCAGTCGTAGCCCGCCGTCTTCGTCATCTTGGCGATGTCGACGGTGCGCGCCGTGCGGATGCCGACGCCGAGCGCCATCTCGCCCTTTTCGAGCCGCTCCCGCGCCGCGTTGCGGACCTTCATCTTACCCACCCGATCAGCTTCTGGCGTTTCGGATGCAGGAAACCACCGCGATCCCAGGTGGTCAACTCCACCTGTTCCACCTGTTATTTGCAGAAAGGAAACGGGCCCGGCCGCCCTCGCCAAGGGCAAGAACCTTGCGTCCGCCCGGAGCTCGCCCAAGTTCCGCTGACGCCGGCGATCAGGCGCCCGCGGAGCAATATACATTCGATAGAATTCGATAGCAATGCTTACTCTTACCATACGAATGTTGTTCATTGAATAAGCATCATTTATGCAATGTCGATCCCTGAGACCGATTGGGTCTGCGGACCCAACAACCGCAGCTTCGGCGCTCGAAGCGAAGCCAGGATCAGTTATATTAGCTGAGGGAGGAACGCGATCATGACCGATGTTAGGGCACCGGCGGCCGTTGCGCCGACGTCAGTCCGCTTGGTCCAGCTACTGGTCGGTATCGTCTGCATGGTGATGATCGCCAACCTGCAATACGGCTGGACGCTCTTTGTCAATCCGATCGATCAGAAATTCCATTGGGGGCGACCCTCAATCCAGGTAGCGTTCAGCATCTTCGTCCTTTTCGAGACCTGGCTGGTCCCGGTGGAAGGCTGGCTGGTCGACCGCTTCGGGCCAAAGATTGTTGTCCTTGTGGGCGGTTTTCTCGTCGCCATCGCCTGGGCGGTCAACTCCGTCGCCGACACGTTATCGATGCTCTATGTCGCGGCAGCGATCGGCGGCATCGGCGCCGGTGCAGTCTACGGCACCTGCATCGGCAACGCGCTCAAATGGTTTCCTGATCGCCGTGGCCTCGCCGCGGGATTGACCGCCGCGGGTTTCGGCGCCGGATCGGCCCTCACCATCATTCCGATCCAGGGAATGATCCAATCGCACGGCTACCAGTCGACGTTTCTTTGGTTCGGGCTTGGCCAGGGACTTGTCGTCGTCGTGCTTTCATTGCTGCTTCGCACGCCCCAGGCGGGCGAGGCGCCAGCGTCGACGCGCGTGCGGCAATCGGCGCACGACTACACGCCGATCGAGATGGTGAGCTCACCGATCTTCTGGGTCATGTACCTGATGTTCGTGCTCGTGGGTGCGGGCGGTCTGATGGCGACCGCGCAGCTCGCGCCGATCGCGAACGACTTCCAGATCGCCAAGGTGCCGGTGACCCTCCTCGGGCTGACACTGCCGGCGCTGACCTTTGCCTTGTCGATCGATCGCGTGCTGAACGGGCTGACGCGGCCGTTCTTTGGCTGGGTCTCCGACCACATCGGCCGCGAGAACACCATGTTCATCGCCTTCGGCCTCGAAGCGGTGGGGATTTGGGCGCTGGGCGCTTTCGGGCACGACCCGGTGCATTTTGTGATCCTCAGCGGTATCGTGTTCTTCGCCTGGGGCGAGATCTATAGCCTCTTCCCCTCGACCTGCACCGACGTCTACGGCAGCAAATACGCCACGACCAATGCGGGGCTGCTCTATACGGCAAAGGGCACTGCTTCTCTCCTCGTGCCGCTCGCCAACGTGCTGGCGGTGGCGACAGGAGGCTGGCACACCGTGTTCGTCGTCGCTGCCCTGATGAATGCGCTCGCGGCGATCATGGCGTTCGTGGTGCTGAAGCCGCTGCGCTCCGCACATTTCGCGGCCATCGTTGGACCAGAGGCGACCGTCAGGCTTCGAACCTGATGTGAACGCGGTACGTCGTCAATGCATGGGCAACAGCAAGCGTAGATGCTGCTTCAGGCGCGCCGATCACGAAAAATGACGGCGGAGCCGCTCACTTCGCACGCGGGCGAAAATCCTGATCGGGAAAAGCGCCGGGGGCCGTCGGCGGCTGGATTACGATCGCCGCGCGGTCGTAACTCTGGTGGCAGGCGTTGCACGCCGTTGTCAGCTGTCCGTAAGCCGCAGTGAACTGGGCACCGTCCTTGGCCCGGATTGCCTGGTCGACTGCCGCCAGCGGTTCCTTGACTGTCGACGTGATCAGATCGGGGATCGACAGATCCCGATATTTCGGCAGGATCTGGGCGATGTCGCTGAAGGTTTCGCGCAGCTGATCGAGCTCGTAGGCGGCATAGGGCCAGTTCTGCTCATTCCCGGCGAGACCGAGCTTTGTGTGGCGCGGCTGGATGAACGCGGTCATCAGATTGCCGAGGGCGGCAGGGTGTTGTGCGACCGCGAGGCTCGGCACCGCGAGTGCTGCTGCCACAGCGGACGCGACAATCGATCGATAAGAGTTGCTCAACGCTTCTTGGCTCCTTCCGGCCGGCCGCCCAACTCGCAAACTCGAGCCACGCGCCGAGCAAGCGCGCAGATGCTCCAAGCCCCCGGCTCGCGTCGTCCAGGGTATCCGACCGATCGCAAAATCAAAACCGCCGTGAGCGGGTTGGGCCTATATGCCGTTGACAATCGCAATGTTCGGGTTGACGCGCCGGTCGATCGGCGGGCATTCCGCTGATTTCGCAAATGGTGGCAGTAACCGGATGAACATATTGGCTGCGATCGCCGACTGGAGCGTAATCGCTTTTGGCTTGCTGCTGCTGGCCGCTCAGCTGCTGGTGCACGATTTGGGTCATTGGCTGGGCCGCCGCCGGCAAAGGCGGGGAGGGGAGTCTCAAGCCGAAGGCGTTGGTGTCGTGGTCGGCAGTATGCTCGGCCTCTTGGCGTTTGTCCTGGCACTCACCCTGTCGTTTGCCAACACCCGTTTTGGCGAGCGCATCGCGGGGACGCTTGACGAGGCCAACGCCATCGGCACCGCGTGGTTGCGCGCCGAGGCGATCGGCCATGCACGAGGACCGGAGATCGCCCGATTGTTAGAAGAATACGCGCAGGTGAGAAGGGACTTCATTCGCGCAGGACGAGATTGGACCGCTATCGAGCAACTAAATCAGCGCACCAATGCTTTGCAGTCCAAAATATGGGGACACTTGGCGGCGATCGTGCGCGAGCAGCCCAATGCCGTCTCCACGTCACTGATGGCGGCCTTGAACGAAACTTTCGACCGAGCAGCCGCGGAACGTTTTGCTTATGCTTTGCGGCTGCCTGATCAGATGTTTTGGCTGCTCATCTGTATGACATTATTGGGCATGGCCGTTCTCGGCTACCAGCTGGGTCTCCGGGACAGACAGGTTCATATACTGGTTGGTCTGCTCACCGTCATGTGGACCGTGGTGATTATCGACATTCTCGACTTGGCATCTCCGCGCATCGGTGCTTTCCGCGCCACCGCCGCCGTCTACGATTGGACCTTGCAAGGCTTCAAGGGAGGGGTCGAGATCCCGCCTATCCCCAATAGCAGATGACCCGGATCTGCGCCGGGCGAATGTCGCCTAGCGGGCGGCGAGCGACGCGCAAGATGCGCAGTGCCGGAGCTGAGGTGGATATGCCTCTCGGACGATATTGAATCTGGCCCAACAGGACATACATTCTTTGCATATCAGGGATGATAATTCTTCATGCCCGGAAAGCGAGAGGTCTTTAGTCATGACCCTATCGACTCGAATCAAGCCCTTCGCATGGGGGGCGTTTGGCGGAGCGGTTCTCTGGTGGATCATCCTTGCGTATGGCTTCGGTTGGATGAGCCCGGGTACGGCACAAAAACACGCTGCGCAACAAAGCGACAACGCGGTCGTCGCGGCACTCGCCCCGATCTGCGCCGAAAAATTCATGGCGCAACCGAACGTGGCGGTGAAAAAGGCCGCGCTTGCGAACGCCTCGTCGTGGAACCGGCGCGACGTCTTCGATAAGGAATGGGTCACGCTGCCCGGCGACTACTCGCCAGATATCGACCTTGTCAACGCCTGCTCGGATTTGGTGCTTAAGTCTAAGTCGTCCTAGTGCTCAGACGCTCACCTCCTCGTCATGGCCGGACATGATCCGGCCATCCACGAGCCGCGCCACAGACATTGCCGATTTCCGTAGATTCCCGGCGCGCGACGTTGGTGCGCGTATGAGGTGCTGGCAGTCACGCCTCAGCGGCACATGTCGGCCCCCGACCAGATTGGTCAGCACTCCCTCTCGAAGCGCTGCATGACCCGCCGCCTAGCCTCGCCCCGGTCCCGATCCGACACATAGATCAGGCCGGCGACCCGCCGGATCAGAGCGTCTTCATCGCCGGTCAGCACGCTATCGGAATAGGCCACCTCCCACAGCATCTCGATGACGCCAATACGTTCTTCTTCGGTGAAATTGTCGACCACCACCCGGGTGAAATGAAACAGATCGGTCGCCCGGATCGCACCCTCTTCCGCTGCTTTGACGAGACGAGTTCACCTCGTCCTGCTGCAGGCCGAAGCGCCGGGTCAACGTGCGCGCGATCAGGCCGTGCTCGCGGTGCTCGAACTTGTCGTCGCTGCGCGCTATTTCGATCATCAGCGCGGCGAGGGCAAAAGCGGGATCATTCCGTTCGCCGGGTCGATCGGCGTCTTCGAGCCCGATCAACATGCGAAGCAATCCGTCGAACATGTCCGCTCCCGTGTATGAGCCTCAGCGCAGGGACTTCTATCAACTGGGCCCTGTCGGCCGATCAGCAAGAATATTCGAGCAAAGCTTTCAAACAATTCATCTGACTTGAAACAGATGCGGGTCTGGGTGATCTCGCGCTGCTGTGCGGCTTGCGCGCCAGTAATGCTTCAGAATAGGGCGTGGGCTCGCGTGGTTTGTCGCCTCTCCCGAAGTTCGGGCAAGAAGGGGGAATGTGCTTCTGCTAGCCTCGCCGCTATGGGTTGGTTAATTCAGAGCCCGGTCAACTCCGATTGAATGCCGGCATCACGTCGCGGGCGAACCACCGCAGCTGCTCCTTGAACTCGTCGGGCGGAAGTCCCTCGGCCCAGTGGATCATGAAATCCTCGAGCCCCGGGTATTTCGCCTCGATCGACTTGATGCCGTCGATGACATGTGACGGCGGCCCGCAGAACCACGCCTTCTGCTTTACGCCGTCGGTGAGCGAGGGAACCCGCGACGGCGCTCCGGGGGTACCCCAGGTCCGGCCCTCTTCGTCGGCATAGCGCACAAACCCGAACGGCGCGAACCATTTGTAGCGTTCGTCGTGCGACGGCTCAACCCGGCGCATCGCCTCCGCCTCGGTGTCGGCGAGATAGAGGCCCGCACCCCAGATCATGTCCTCGCCGAGCTGCTTCGGGCGGCCGTGCCGGGCGCAGGCGGCGTGATAGGCGCGCACCACATCGTCGAGGATCTTCTCGCCGTTCAGCGTGACCATGGCCTTGAGGCCCTTTTGCGCCATCAGGTCGATGGTCTTGCCGCTGGCGATCGGCATCCAGATCTCGACCGGCAGGTGCTTGGGCCGCGGCACCATCGTGATTTCCTCGAGCTGGTAGCCGCGATAGGGCACCGGCGGCGGGCATTCGTAATACTTGCCCTTGTGATGAAACGCCTCCTCGTTGAAGCATTTCAGCAGCAGATCGAGCCCCTCCTCGAAAATCGCGCGGTTGGCATCGGTGTCGAGCAGCGGCGCATTCAAGGTTTCCATTTCTCGAGTGTGGTAGCCCCGCCCGACACCCATGATCACCCGGCCATCGGTCACGATGTCGGCCATCGCGTAATCCTCGGCGAGGCGGATCGGGTGCCACATCGGCAGGACGTTGAAGGCGCAGCCGAATTTCAGGCGCCGGGTCTGGGTGGCCAGCCACAGCCCGAGCTGGATCAGGTTAGGCAGGCACTCATAGCCTTCGCGCTGGAAGTGGTGCTCGGCGGTCCAGAAGCAGTAATAGCCGAGATCGTCCATCAGACGGGCGACATCGCGTGCTGTCCAGAACACCTCGCTCAACTGCTCGTTCGAATAGCGCCGGTCGTTCGCCGGCGTGCCGTCGAGCCCGATATTGTCGAGCGCGATCTGCCCGACATAGAGAACGTGAAAGCGTTTGATCATGTCGTTACACCTCAGCTCGTCCAGCGTAGGATCGCTGACGCCACTTCGTCGGGCTTGTCGAGTTCGGCGAGATGGCCAGCTCCGGGAATTGTGAGGATTTCGGTGCGGCCGGCAATCGCCGCAGCGAACCGGTCGGCGTAGCTGCGCGGCATGACGCGGTCCTCGGCACCCCAGATCAACAGCGTCGACGTCTCGATCAACGGCAAGCGCTTTTCGAGCCGGGTGTTGCCGAGCGGCCAGAAGGCGCGCGCCGCGGCCTCGTTGGCCCGCACCTGCTCGATCGGCCATTCGGGCGAGTTCGCGCCTTCGGGCTCGGCCTTGAGCTGGTTCCAGCGCTCGGCATCGGCGCAGAGCAACGCAGGAACCTCCGGCGCCCGCTGCGCCCAGGGGTCGGTCATCGGCTCCTTCTCGTCGAACAGACCCCACGGAGAGATCAGGGTCAGGCGGCGCATCGAGCTCGGCCAGATCGCCGCGATCTCGGCGGCGAACGAGCCGCCAACGGTACTGGCGGCCAGGTCGGCGCCGTCGAGCCCGGCCTTTTGCAGCAGGTGACGGACGGCGAGCACCCAGTCGAGGTGGCTGTCGAGCCCGCTGTGCCCGCGCCCGCCGCCCGGGAAGCCGGGTAATGACGGGACAACGACCATGCGCTCGCGCGCCAGAGCATCGAGAAACGGGATCCAGCGCGGCAACCCGCCAAAGCCGGCGAGAAAGCCGAGCTTAGGTCCCTCGCCCTTCTTCCACACGCGAGAGGTGAAGCCGTTGACCTCGACCGACAATGTCTCCAATTCACTCACGACCGCCTCCCCGATCATTGGCCGCCGCCAAATGCCCCTCTCCGCCGTATCGCGGGGGAGAGGGAGGGTCCCGCGCCGACGGCGTGGGAGGGTGAGGTGGCCTTCCGAAGCCGCAAGCGCTGCGCCGCCGCCCACCTCACCCCGGCCCTCTCCCCCCGCAAGCGGCCGGAGAGGGGGATAGCCGCGGCAAAGGCCATAATCACTCAGCCGCCATTGCCGCCGGCTGGAACGGGGTCAGCGGCGCCCGCGCCTCGCGGTTCATCGGGTTTGGCCACCAGCGGTCGTCCCACTCGGCGAACATGTCCGTCAACTGCGGCATCACCTTTTCGGCAAAGAGCTGTGTGTTGTACTTCGCCAGATCCTTGCCCATGTTGCCGAACTGCAGCAGCATCATCAGATGGCCGACATTGAGATTGGTCGCGACCTCCTTGAGCTGGGCGGCGACCTCGTCCGGCGAGCCGATGATCACGTAGCCTTTCTCGACGATTGCATCCATCTCACGCGCCAAGGTGTCGAACCGGCGCATCCGTGCCACTTGAGCCACTTGGCCGACAACTCCCGCGCGCTGTGTAGCCTCGCTGGTATAGCCCGGCGCGTTGGCGAAACGCGGGTCGACATGCAGGCAGCGGCCGTAGAAATATTCAGCCGGCTCGCTGTAGAGGCGATAGGCCTCTTCCCGGCTTTCGGCGACGCCGACGAATTGCAGAAAGCCGGCGCGGTACGGGTTCCGGTCCTTGCCGAGCCGGTCCATCTCGGCCCAGAAGCCGTCCATCGTCGCCTGCCCGGCCTGGTAGCCGAAATAGGACAAATAGGCGTAGACGTGGTCCATCTCGGCGCACCAGCGCCAGGTCTCGACCGAGCCGCCGCCCGGGATCCATATCGGCGGATGCGGCTTTTGAATCGGACGCGGCCAGATGTTGACGTAACGCTGCTGGTTGAAGCGGCCGTTAAAGGCAAAGGTGTCCGGCTCGGTCCACGCCCGCAACACCAGGTCATGCGCCTCGTGGTAGCGGTCGCGCAGCATCGACGGGTTCTGCCCGTAGGCAAAACAGGTGTCCATCGGCGTGCCGACCGGGAAACCGGCGATCAGCCGACCGCCCGAGATCACGTCGATCATCGCAAATTCTTCGGCGACCCGGGTCGGCGGGTTGTAGAGCGCCAAGGAATTGCCCATCACGCACAGTGCCGTGTCGGTGGTGCGCCGCGCCAGTGCCGAGGCAATCAGATTGGGCGACGGCATCAGCCCGTAGCCGTTCGAATGGTGCTCGTTGACGCAGACCGCATCGAACCCGCATTCGGCGGCGAATTCGAGCTCGTCCATGAAGTCGTTGTACATGTGATGGGCGCGCCGCGGGTCGAACAGCGAGGAATGGATGTCGACCCACACCGAGGGGTGCTTCTCGCGAAAATCGTCGGGGAGCTCGGTGTACGGCATCAGGTGAAACCACATCAGCTTCATGGCGTTACCTCCGCGGCGACCGTGCTCGGCCGAGCCGCAGACTGACCCTGCGCGCCTCTCCCGTCAAGTAGACAACCAACCGCTTGGTCGGTTGGCGAGCATCGCGCGGGCGTCCTATCGCGAATTCCATCGACGGCAGCCTTGCGGCCGACCCGCAGGATCGCCCGACCGGCCACGCTCCCCCTGTTCGCCCTGTTTTATCAGGTCGAGATCAGGCATCGCCAACTCCTACAATAACAATCCCGCACCCGCTAAGGGTGCCTATGGGAGCGTGGATAGAATATGACTATGGCAATTGTTTGGTTGTCGGTATCGCAAGTCGATCCCGCTTCGGCCGGTCTCAATGTCGCAGGCCGCTATCGCGTCGGCCCGCGACAGACGGCCAACCGCAGTCAGATCCCGTATAGGTTTTCCGGTTTGGCCGGGATCTGGCCGTGCTCGACGCGCTTGACCGCGTCGATTAGCTTGACATGGCTCGGAGTAGGAACACCGACCTCACGCCCCTTCTCGGCGATCACTCCGTTGATGAAGTCGATCTCGGTGCGCCGGCCCTTGTACATATCCTGGCCCATCGACGGACGCGCGAGATCGCTGCGCGTGTTCGATCCCAGCGCCGCGAGGATCGCGGTTTCGATTTCGTCTAGCGCCTTTGCGTCGCCCTCTGCGGCGCGGGCCAGGGTTTCCGGCTCGTGCGCACGGATGTGCTCGAGCTGGTAGCCGAGCGCCTGGCCGACGCGCACCCCCTCGCCGGCGAGACGGATGCTGAGCCGGCGGATCTTCTCGTCCCGGTTCATCTCGTTGCCGGACATGCCGGTGGCGGCGGCGACACCATTGGCCATCCCGTTGACGCACAATTTCGACCAGCGCTCGCCCCAGAGATTGGTCGTCGCCTTGACGCTGTCGACGGTACCGATCATCTCCGCCAATTCCTCGAGCCGCTTGGTGATCCGGCCATGGACCTCGCCGACACGATACACCTCATAGGGTGAGGCGCCGCGCGCCGCCGTGCGGCGAACCCGGCCCGGCGCGTAGAGCTCGGCGCCGAGCAGTGCCGGAATTGCACCCACGGTCTTGTCCCAGCCGACGATCCCGGCGATCCGCTCCTCGTTCATGCAGTTTTGCAAGGAGACGACATAGCCGTCGGGCGCCAGATATTGTGAGATAAATCGGGTCGCCCATTCGGTGTCGTAGGATTTGACCGCGACCATCGCGATGTCGATCGGCTTCTCCTTAGCGAGCTGCTGAGCCTCGGTCAGGTGGATCGTTCTCGGCCGGGCGCAGACGAATTCCTCTTGGGTCATTCCCTCGAGGGCGAGCCCATCCTTGCGGATCGTCTCGACATGCTCGGGCCAGGGATCGATCAACGTCACGTCGAACCCGTTATGGGCGAGATGTCCGCCGGTATAGCCGCCGATGGCGCCGACGCCGACGACCGCAATCCGCTTGTCCATGATCTCCTCCCTCTATGACCACGCTCAGGCCATGATAAGCTCCCCGGGCGAGAAACATCCGGAAAACCTGTGAGGGTGAGGAAATACGATGAATTGGACCGAACGGCGCGAGCGCTTTCGCGCGCTGATGGCAGGCAATCGCTGCGTACACACCGGCTCCGTCTATGACGCGATCTCGGCTCGGATCGCCGAGGATCTCGGCTTCGAGGTCGGTATCTTCTCCGGCTCGATCGGGTCGATGTCGGTGCTCGGCGCCCCCGATCTCGTCGTCATGACCCTGACCGAATTCGCTTCTCAGGCCAACCGCATCTGCCGTGCCGGGAATCTCGCATTGCTGGTCGACGCCGACCACGGCTACGGCAACGCCCTCAATGTCCGCCGCACAGTCGAGGAATTGGAGACTGCTGGCATCTGCGCGATGTCGATCGAGGATACCGTGCTGCCGCGGCCCTATGGACCCAACGGCAAGCCGAGCTTGAGCTCGGTCGACGAGGGTGTGGGCAAGATGAAGGCGGCATTATCGGCGCGTCAGGACAAAAACCTCGTCATCGCCGGGCGCACCAGTGCGCTGGCAATCGCCAGTCTCGACGAGGCCGTCAAGCGAGCCAAGGCCTATGAGGCGGCCGGGGTCGACGCGATCTTTCTCGCCGGCGGCGTCACCGTCGCCAGCATAGAGGCGGTATCGTCGCAGGTTAAGATCCCGCTGATAACCGGCGGGGGCTCGGGGCCGCTCGCCGATCTCGACTGGATGGCGGCGCATGGGGTGCGGGTTGCCTTGCAGGGCCACGCCCCATTCAGCGCCGCGGTTCAGGCGGTCTATAACACGCTGAAGGCATTACGCGACGGCACGAAGCCGGGTGACCTGCAAGGAATCGCTTCGCCCGAGCTGATGCGCCGGGTCACCCGCGCCGACGACTATCAACAATGGACGAAGGACTTTCTCGGCGGGGCTTGAATTCAGCCGCAGAGTGAACCGCCGGCGATGGCTGAATATTGCAATGAACTGGGGCAGCCGATCGGCTTTCCGCTGCCGCAGTGGACGGCGCGGCGGCACCCGCCGCGCACGACAATGGCGGGGCGCTTCTGCATCGTCGAGCCGCTCGATCCGCCGCGCCATGCGGCGGAGCTGCACGCCGCTTATCTGCTCGACAAGGAAGGGCGCAACTGGACCTATCTGCCCTATGGCCCGTTCCCTCGCTTCGCGGAGTACCGCGACTTTGTGGAGCAGGCGGCGGCGCGCGATGACCCGCTGGTTCACGCCATCATCGAGCGCCGCAGCGGGCACGCCGTCGGCGTCGCGAGCTTGATGCGCATCGAGCCCGCAGCCGGGGTCATCGAGGTCGGCGGCATCAATTTCGCGCCGCCATTGCAGCGCACCCCGGCGGCAACCGAGGCCATGTACCTGATGATGCGCCGTGTCTTCGACGAGCTCGGCTATCGCCGCTACGAGTGGAAATGCGATTCGCTCAACGCGCCCTCGCGCGCTGCAGCGCAACGCCTGGGCTTCCGCTACGAAGGGATGTTCCGCCAGGCGACCGTGTACAAAGGGCGCAACCGTGACACCTGCTGGTTCTCGATCCTCGATAGCGAATGGCCGGCGTTGAAGTCAGCGTTCGAGCGATGGCTCGATCCCGGCAATTTCGATGGCGCGGGGCGGCAGCGGGGGAGCTTGTCGAGTTTCACGCGTCAGGCCCCCAGCCAGGGGGCGAGCGGCTAGGGAGCCAACGGCTTACCTCGCTCGCGTGAGGAACCGGTGGGCGATCGAGGCGTGCATTGCGATGCCGACCGCCATCGCCTCCTCGTTCATAATCATGCGGTTGGAATGGCACGGTGCGATGTGGTCTTGCCCGTCATGGCCATCCGGCATCGCTCCTAGTGCCATCATGCAGCCGGGAATGCGCTGCAGGACATAGGAGAAATCCTCGGCGCCCATCAGCGGCGCTGGCCAGTCGACATAGGAGTCGGCGCCGAGAAGCTCGGTCGCGACGGTGCGGGCGAAATCGACAAAAGCCGGGTCGTTGACCGTGACCGGATATCCCCGCTGGATCGAGACATCGGCCTCGCACAGATGCGCTGCAGCGATGTTCGCCGCCACCCGGCGGAGTCCCGCTTGTGCCCTATCGCGGGCGGTCTCCGAGGTGGCTCGCAAGGTGCCGACCATCTCGACCAATTCGGGAATGACATTATTGGTCGTGCCGGCCGTCACCTTGGCGCAAGTCAAGACCACGGGATCGAAAACATCGATCCGCCGAGTGACTAGGGTCTGCAAGGCCAGTCCGATCTCGAATGCGACCGGGATTGGATCAATTGCGTCGTGCGGCATCGAGGCGTGACCGCCGCGCCCCTTCACAGTGATGGTCCAGGTATCGGCCGACGCCAGCATTGGACCGGGCTTGCCTAGGATGGCGCCGGCCTCGGCGTTGGGCCAGATGTGCAACGCGAAGGCGGCATCGGGTCTCGGAGCGGCATCGAGCAGCCCATCTTCGATCATCAATCGGGCGCCGCCGTGGCCCTCCTCGCCGGGCTGGAACATGAATTTGACGGTGCCCGCGAGTTCGCTTCTGTGCCGGTGCAGCAGATGCACCGCCTGCACCAGCATCGCGGTATGGGAGTCGTGACCGCAGGCGTGCATGCGCCCGGGAAACTCGCTCGCGTAGTCGAGCCCGGTATCCTCCGGCATGGGCAGAGCGTCCATGTCGCCGCGTAGCAGGATCGTGCGGCCGATCTGCGCGCCCGGCCCGGTGCCGGTCAGTGTAACGACGAGACCGGAGGTCGATAATCCGCGGGCGATCCCGACATCGAGCCCGCGCAATTCGTCCAACACCGCAGCGGTCGTCAGCGGCAGATCGAGCCCGAGCTCCGGCTTGGCATGAATGCGGCGGCGCAATGCCACAGCCGCCGGCAACAGCGCGCGTGCTTCGTCGAGAAGGCCGTGCAGTTCGGACATACTCGACATCCTTTTGGTTGTTGGTGCACACTATGTACCAGCCAGAGCATCGTCGCCAGCCCGTTTGGTCGCCGACGGCGCGCCTCTATAATCTTCGCACCACCCGCCAGCTTCTGATGTTCGCCCAAGCGCCGTCGGGTGTGACGATCACCGGCCGATCGAGAATGAATTCGCGTGTATCGACACGCCGACCGCACTCCTCGGCGATGGTCTTCAGCTTGCTCTCGTCCGACGACCAGCTCGGTTGCCGCCCGGTTTCCTCGACCGTATAGAGAAGACTGATGTGCGGCGGATGCGGTTCGGCCGCACCGGTAATCTGCCGCAGATCCTCGCAAAAGGTCTGGAGATCGGCAGCCGCCTCGATATCGATGACGACGGCTCTCATCGGTGCGGTTGTCGAACAGGAAATCCGTTTTTTCCTGACCCTGAACGGCAGTAGCCTACTGTCTTTGATATATTCAGCTGCGGCATTCCAGGAATCGGGGTTTGATCGCGGACTGCAGACCGTCAAGTGGGGTTGAAACGGCACAGTGCCGTGCGCGCTCGCCAACATTGCGATCAGGGCCCCGAGGGAGGCTTCCTCTTCACCGCTCAGCTGCAGCCAAATCGATGCGAGCATGACGCCACCTCTCCTTCATGCGAATAACGACACCCCGCGCGTCAAGGGCCGCGAGCACGTTGCCAAATCCCGGCGCGGGGGGCGACAGAGTCTGTCCGAAATAACGTGGTGCTCGACCTCGGCAGGGTGTTGATCGACCGGGATCCGCGGTATCTCTACCGCAAGCCATTCAACGGTGACGAGCCGGCAATCGAGCATTTTCTCTCGACCGTCTGCACTCCTGAGTGGAACCTCGCCCAAGTCGGCACGACTACTGCTCTACGATCATTGGTCCATTGCGAATCCTGCTGATTTGATGGGTCAGTGCCGCTGGGAGTTCAATCTAGGCGCGTATCAATCCGCCGGTACCCATCTCTTCGGTGCCCCCCTTCAAAACTATCTGTTTACAATGATCGTTGAGCAAAGATGCACTCTCACCACGCGGCTAATAGCCGCAGACGGGCGACGCTGCAGAGTTACATTTTGACAATTCTTCCAGTGTAAGTCTAACTTCTAATGATACGATGGGAGTTATCCGCGAGACACCGCGCCAAGAGACGCTGAACGGATCCCAACATGGCTGACACTCCCGCGATCACCGATCGGAATCTCGAGGCTACGACAAATATCTCCTTGAAGCGGGAACCTGCTTGCTTTGCTTTCTTGTCGGCGTGCTCGATCTCGGCGCCGATGCCGATAGAATTCGATCAACCTCGATTTGGCCTCGGCCGATTATTTTGACGGCCGCGCGTCACTGTGGGCCGCCCTCGAAATGCGCTCGTCGGTTTCCGATGATAGTCCGACTGCGATCCTCGGGTTCGATGAGACGTTCCTGCGGCCATTCGCCCGAGCATTGATCGAGGCAGCGACCACACGCGCGGCATTTCGGATGACCATTCTTCAGGAGAAGCGAGGGGCGGATCGCTTCCGGGTGGTGGAGTACGTCACAGGCCCAGGCAAAGCCCTTGAAGAGCTGGTCCTGCAGCCCTTTGAAAATGTCGTACTGATCAGCGCGGCGACCCACAAGGGCGGCGGCAATAGCGAAGAGAGCCTATTTCAGTTGCCGCGCACCGACAGCTTTTTGCGCGCCTTTGCGCGGATCGCCTATGTCGCAGATCGAACCTTGTGCGATCTGCTCGCCGATATGGAACGGCTCGCGCGCCGGCGGAATCCTTCAGCTACTGCGTGAGCCGCTGAAAAACAATCACCAGGGGTAATTCCCCTCCAACTGTCGGCCCAAGTTCCCGCTAACTTAAACGTAACGTCTTGCCGGTTGGCGGCCAGGGAGGATGGAGAAGGTGCGCCAGCTGCATCCCGGAATCTCGTCGATCACGGGCCAGGGGACATCATCGCTGGCGGCGGCTCGGGTGCTGAATATGCCCTCCAGAGGGCTCAGCAGAATGCCTATCGGCAGGGCTACGCTACCGGCCTCCTCCGTCAACCACCGACGCCAGTTCGCTGTCGAGGGCACTCCTTGACTCGCGCCAGCCCTGCATTCACGTTGCGGCGGATCAGCACGGAGAACACACAATGGCGGACCTCGTAGAGATCGCGTTTCCGTCCGAGGAGAAGGCCGAAGAAGTCCGCCGGAAGCTGCTCGATATGCAGAAGGAGTACCTGATCGAGCTGGGTGACGCGGTTATCGCAGTGAAGCAGCCGGATGGCAGTGTTAAACTGAACCAGCTGTTCAACCCAACCGCGTCCGGGGCCGTTTCCGGTACCTTCTGGGGCGCGCTGATCGGTATGATCTTCCTGATGCCCCTGGCCGGGGCGGCGATCGGCGCGGCCTCCGGCGCGATCAGCGGGCGGCTCACCGACGTCGGCATCAACGACAAGTTCATGAAGGACGCTGCGCAGAGCTTGCAGTCCGGCAACGCCGCGCTGTTCCTGTTGGTTCGCAAGATGACCGCCGACAAAGTACTGGCGGCGTTGCAGGGCGAGGGCGGCACGGTGCTCCGCACCTCCTTCGATGAAACCAAGGAGGACGCCTTGCGCGCGGCGCTGGCCGGTGCAACCCAGCCGTCTCAACCGACTGCGTCCTGAGCGCATCGACGGGGAAGCTGCAAGATGAGCGTTGGCGGTTGGTGACGGCCTTACAGAAACACGCTCTTGGAGAGCGACCGCGATCGAAACACGGCCTTTCTCGCCGCCCCACAGCGGCTGCCCCGGCTGCATTGTTGTCAGCCCATGAAGGCCCCCCGGAGGCGCCGCCCTCGGCCCGGTTCCGCAAGTGATCCCAGCAACTTTGACCACGATGATTAGATCGAGCATGTCGTTGTCCCGTTTTTCCTGACGAGCATCTGTAGAAGGGGAGAGGCCGGCGCTCCCCATGATCGATCTCAAGCTTTCACCTCTTCGTCGGCGGGGGCTGACGACCCAGCCGGCGGCGCCGGACGGCTCCCGGCATCGGCAAACGCTGTCCTTCCCTTCCTGCGGACGCGCCCGGTGATCGTGGTGGGTGTTCTGACCATTGCGTCACTCGCCGGGTTGCTGCTGTTGCCGCCGATCCCGCTGGCAGGGAGGCTCGGTTCGTAGCCTCAGAACGAACCGAGCAGCGAGCCAAGCCCGATCACCGCGGCGAGCGCGATGATCGGGCCGACGATAGCCGCCATAACAATGTCGATATAGCTCTCGCGGTGGGTCGAACCACACACCGCCAGCAGCGTTACTACCGCGCCGTTCTGCGGCAAGCTGTCGAGCGTGCCGGCGCTCAGGACGGCGATCCGATGCAGCAGCGCCGGATCGATGCCGTGCTCCGCAGCGAGGCGCATGTAGGTCGCGCCCAACGCATCGAGCGCTATCGTCAGGCCGCCCGAGGCAGAGCCCGTCAGAGCCGCCAGCAGATTAGTCGCAACCGCCAGCGAGACGACCGGTCCGCCCTCGATCGACAGCACCCAGCCGCGAACCATAGCAAATGCCGGTACCGCGGCAACCACTGCGCCAAAGCCGACAAGGCTGGCGACACTGAGCACCGGCAGCACCGACGCATTGGCGCCGGCGTCCATGGTCTCTCGCAAACCCGCCAGGCGGTGCCAATTAGCGGCGACGACGGTGACGATCGCCGCCATTAGAGCGGTTACCACCGCCCAAACGCCGGCGACCGCGGAGAGCGATGTCGCGCCGAACCGCTCCTCGGCAAGGAACGCAACGTCGAGGCTCGGCAGGACGACAAGCGACATCAGCACATTGACGCTCACCACCACAAGGAGCGGCAAGGCCGCCAGGACGATCGGCGGCGCCTCGCGGCTCGGGCGGCCGTGATGGACTTCCGGAGGATCGAATTCGCGCGCGGTAGTGGCACGCTGCCGCACCGTCTCGTCTTCGGCTACGCGGTCGACCGGGATGAGGGAAGCCAGGCCAAAGCCCTCGCCCTTGCGGCGAGCCGCGGCCTCGGCACGGCCCAGCCACCACAGGCCGAAAGCGAGCATGATCGCGGCGGCGATGATGCCGAGACCGGGTGCGGCGAGCGGTGTCGTGCCAAAGAAGGGCATCGGGATCGCATTTTGGATGGCCGGCGTTCCGGGGAGCGCCGACATCGTGAAAGTCGACGTGCCCAAAGCGACTGTTGCGGGCATCAACCGATTGGGAATCCCCGCGGTGCGGAACAGGGCCTGAGCCATTGGCACCAGAACGAAAAACGCGACAAACAGGCTCACGCCGCCGTAAGTGACCAGGGCCCCAGCCAGTACGACAGTAAGTATCGCGCGCCGCGGCCCCAACTGTTTGGTCATGAAATCGGCAATCGCTGCAACGGAACCGCTGTCCTCCATCAGCTTGCCGAATAGAGCCCCAAGCAGGAACAACGGGAAGAATTGCGCGATGAAGCGCGAGGCACTGTCCATGAAGGTCTGCGTCCAGTAGGCGAGCAGTGGTCCTCCCGCGAAAGCCGCAGCGATCAGCGCCGCCCCAGGGGCCAGCAGCAGGATGCTCCAGCCCCGATACGCCAGCCAGACGAGTAGCGCCAAGCCGAGCAGAATGCCGAGAAGCCCCATCGCGTCATACGCTCTTCAGCAGTGCGTCGAGGTCGTAGGTGGAGCGCTGTCCCAAGTCCCCGGCGTGCGCCGCGAGGAAGGAGTCCACCGAGCGGCGCCCGGCATCGCGCAGCATGCACAAGAAGTCCCACTCGGCGTTGAGCTTCGAGGAATAGCCAAGGTCAATCATGATCTCGCTGGCAACGCGGTGAATGCGCATCCCCGCCCACAATGCGCCCTCGCTGTCGCCGGGATCGGCGACCTGCCGGAGCAGCGCGATCATCCGCAACTCTTTCAGCAGAACCGCATTGAAGGAGACCTCATTGACGCGATTGAGAATGTCGCGGGCGTTCTTTGGCGTGCCGGGACGCTCAACGGGATTGATTTGGACGAGGATCGTGTCCTTGGACGTGCATTCCCGAACCAAAGGGGTGATGGTCGGGTTGCCGGAATAGCCGCCGTCCCAATAGTTCTCGCCGTCGATCTCGATGGCTTGGAACATGGTGGGCAGGCATGCGGAGGCGAGCAGCACATCGGGCGTGACCTCGCGGTTACGGAATACGTGACCTTGGCCGGTGCGGACATTAGTCGCGGTAACGAACAGCTTGATCGGCGCCCTGCCAAGCCGTTCGAAGTCGATGCATTCGCCCAGGATTCCCCGAAGTGGATTGGAGCCTCCCGGATTCAGGTCGTAGGGCGAGAATAGCCGTGCCATCAGGTCCAGCGCGATGAAGACCGGCGAATGGTCGAGCGACCAGCGGTCGAGGAGCACGTCGACAAACCCGCGCCGCAACGGGCTCAGTAGAGCCGCCCGGGAGACGCTGCGCCAAAAGCTTTCCAAGGCGGCGCGCGCACCCTCCGCACCGCCGGCGGCGTGGCCATCGGCCAAAACCGCAGCGTTCATTGCTCCGGCCGAAGTGCCTGATATGCCGTCGATATGCAGCCAGGATTCCTCGAGCAGGCGATCCAGAGCACCCCAGGTGAAAGCTCCATGTGCACCGCCGCCTTGCAGCGCAAAGTCGACGAGCAGAGGATCGCGATCGGAGGTCCCAGACTTGGTAGTTGCCATCGGCATCATCCTTTGTGTGGGGAACTTAATGGCAGCTCGCGGCTGGACCCGCACTCTGCATCGCGCGGTCCACGCCTTCCAGCCCAAAGGATCAAAAGAGCTCTCTCGACGCTCTCATTGGGGAATTCCTAGCCCCTCTATGGTGAGCCTTTCGCCGTAGCAATTATGACATCTGGCACGCCGACATTATCAATGGACCGCGGCTATTGGGTTTTCTGCCCCGCAGGTGAGCTCTCGAGCGTCGAGAGCCGATTTAGCATGCCCTCCACTTCGGCGCGCTGAGACTTGATATAGTCGTAATGCAGACGCTCAATTCGACGATGGGGCGTGCCGCGAACGCTCGCGAGCATGTCATGCTTCTCGTCACGACCGGCGAGGATCGCGTCGTATTTGTCGCGAAAATAGCGGAGGTTCGTGCCCAGATCCACGAAGCGGGCGTCCGACAACAGCTCAATTGCATGTTGTGTCTTGCCCATCCTGAACGGCGACTGAAGTGTAAAGAGTCGAAACGTCGTGTCGTAGAGGTCGTTCGGCTCGTGGATCGGCAGGGTCTTCAGCAGCGCTCCGTGGCGCGTCGGCAACCAGCGGAATTCATAAAGCGCGTCTCGCTGCGGTCCGTCTTGCTGTATGTGGCGATAGTCCGCGATATTCCGTTCGGTACCGAGCTCGGCGAGATTCACGAACTCGTTCGCGGGGACAGCGAGGTTGAATAGCTGACGGAATTTGATCGCTCGGACCGACAGCGGCGACCAGATATTCGCCGCTGCCAGGGCGTTTCGCAAGGTGTGGGAGCAATTGTCGGCCCAAACACTCCAATTGTAATCAGCTTCTCCCTCGGCGTACTCGCGGTTTTTGTCGTTCAGGAAGGCGATCACCTCGCCTAACATTGGCTCGGTCACGGGAAGGCGCGCGCAAAACACCGCCCGCGCAAACCGGAGCGCGAGATCGGTTCCGATCCCCTCGTTCGCAACGAAATTTTCGAGAGTCGCTCCGGCGCCTGCAGTCGGGTAGTCGTGAAACTCGACACCCTTGTAGACGCCCTTGTTGATCACATCACGCACCGTGGCTTCGAAATGAGATTGGGTCAGGCGCTCGCCGGCCTTGAGGTTTCCCTCATAGAAAAGCTCGTAGCCGGGAACCGCCACCCAGTTGACGTTTCGAAACCAACGGCCGACGCTGACGCCGGCACCGTGCTCGGGGTCGTCGAGTTCCGTCGCGGCTACCCGGCATCGGCGCAGTTGCGGGAAAGCGGCTTCCTCGTCCTTGCAGGCGCCTTTGATGTACATGACCGCGTGGCCAGCTACTCCCCCCTCGCCCTTCAGCTTGGAGCGGAATTGGCTCGTCGCACAGAGTTCGACATAATATGGAAAGAGCTGATCATAGACGGGGACGGGGCGCCGCTCGACAATGATGCGGTCCGGCTTCAGCATGAACCGCGACATCACGCCCTCTTCGCCGCACCCGCTCACCAAAGTCGTGAACACGGCGACGATCGCCGCAAACACCCTCCGATCCGCGTTTTCACCAATCAGATGTCGGTGGAAGAACATGAGGAGGCTCGCATCGCCGTCACGAGAGGTCTCGGACGCCCCGATCATCGAGGGCCCGAGAACGTCCCCATCCTGCCGGCTTGCTTCGGCGCTGAACAGGCCCGCGCGCGAATACCTCTGCGCTACGTGCGTTCACGCAGATCCGGCTGGCCAGGTGACCGAGTGTTACCTGCGGGGGTGTTTAAAGGCTGTCTCAACGATTGCCTGGAATGGCGGATTCAGCCTCCGTTAGCCAAGGCAGAGGCCTATCGGCGGTTTTCTCGTTCAGTACTCGGCGATTTCCGTGCGCGGCGTTAAAACCGGGGATGGGCGACGCGGCGATTGAGGAACTCTTCGACGGACGTGCGCCCGACACGCCACACAGGACGCGCACCAGCCTCGCTGGAAGAGGGCGATCCTCCTGCCTTCCCAAGCAAATCAGCTGGCAGGCTCGGCGATCAAAGCGCCAAGGCGCGTGGCATTGCAAGAGGGAGGCCCCGCCGCCTCCCTCTTTTAGAGGGTTCTTAGACCTCTTCGACTAGGCCTGCGGACAGGTCACCGCGGCGGCGGAGGGGCTCCGGGCATGGAGAAGTTACCCGACTGCAGGCGGGCCAATTCCTCGGCGTTCAGCCGGTTGGCCACGTTGCCGGAAGTCTGCGTAAGCCCGCCACCCCTCGCCATTTTACTCTTCGCCGGACGCGCCGCCCGGTGGGCCGGTGGCATCGCCGATGACGGCGATGCCACGCCTGGATATGGCGCATCCCTGGAGGGGCTCGGCGGCAAATCGGACAACGGCGAAGAGGGGCCAGGGCCCCCTGGGACCGGTTGGTTCGGGCCAGGAGCACCCGCACCAGGGCCCGTACGCTGCGCCGAGGCCGGCGCCGCAATCGCCAGCGCGGCAACAATCGCTACGCCGCTCAAGAGATGTTTCATGTCTTTGATCCTCTGTTGCAGTTCCGGACAGGCGACCAAGCTACCGAACAGTCAGAAACGCGAGACTCGGGCTCACGCGACACAAACGGCGCAGCGCGTCATTCCGTTCCGGTGCGGCGGATAATATGGTTAGCGGGGCCACCTTTCAAGCGTTGGGGTAGCCAAATAAGGCAGCGAATAACCGCAAAAGCGAGAAATGCTTTATATTTTTGGCGACGCCACCGACTGCGGCGTGCAACTCGGCGATTCGATCGACGAGCAGAATGGAAGCCAGGCGCCGTCGTTGCAACCTAGGCAAATCGCCAAGCAGTGCCGACCTGTCGCCCTGTGACGAATTCACCCTTCACCGCTGCCGCTGATCGGCAGCGAGGCGCCAATCAGCGAGTAGCGGATAACCCTCGCGGATCTCAGCTGGCGTTGTGGCGCGAGCGCTTGCCGGTATTCATCGAATTATGCTGCGGCGCAGCAGAGCTCACATGGGTTGACGATTTTTTTGATTTCTTTTTCGAGTGGCTCTTGGATTTGCCTTTGGATTTCTTTGTGCTGCTCGACGGAGTTCCACCGGTGTCTGGCCCCATTGTCGGCGAGTTGCCGGTCTGGGCATAGGACTGGACCGGCAACGTGCCGGCTGCAACAAACGCAAGCAAGGCAAACCCCGAGATGACCGACTTCATAAGGTAGCTCCTGACTCCTGTTTTCGATTCGGCGTTTCTCTCGCACCCGTGGGGCTGCCGACCTGGCATTACCGTCGCACTAGTTGCGGGCTCGAAATCATGATTTAAGATTACCACGACCAAACCATCGGCCGCTAAAAATCATCCAAGTACCACGCTCGGTACTAGGTCTGGCCTCGAAGTGCGGCCTGGCGGTCGTCGGCCCACCCGAATCGGGTGAGAGCTTCCTGCGCCTGGCCGGCCCTGTCTAAATCTCTTCCGCAAAAAAAAACCGCCGCGGCGGACCGCGGCGGTGGTCTGCGGGGTCCCGCGAGGGCCCCCGCCCTGAGAAGCGAGATCTTCCTACGACGGGAAGAGGATCTCGACGCGACGGTTCTGCGGCTCGCGTACGCCATCCGCCGTCGGTACCCGAAGGTCGTTCTCACCGCGACCAACGACTGCCATGTCGCTGCGCGCCACGCCAAGGGCCGCAAGAGCATTAGCCACAGCGTTGGCCCGGCGTTCGGAGAGCCGCTGATTGTAGCTGGGCGAGCCCGAAGTGTCGGTATAACCGGTTACCTGGAGCCGCACCGAGCCCCCCGCCTTGTACTGCTGCGCCGCGAGCTGGATGATCCGCTGGCCTTCCGGCGTAATGTTGTATTTGTCCCAATCGAAGAACACGAGGAAGACCTTCGGCGGCGGCGGCGGCGGCGGCGCCGGCGGCAATGGCGGCGGCGGTGCCGGCGGCCGCCCAAACTTCATGGTCACGCTGGCGAGGACATTGTACGTATGATAGCTGGTCTGGTACTGACCGCCGCCGCAACAGTTGGTCCCCCTGTTGCCGTTCGGAAACGGGTTCCTTCCTGTGTTGTTCAAAGTAAAATCGGGGGTCCCCAGGTAACGAAAGTCGAGATCGAAGGCAACCGACGGGGTAAACTCGTAGCGGACACCCGCGATCGCCTGATACCCGAATTGCCAGGCGCTGCCCTTCAGGAAGGTGCCGCCAAAAGTTTGTGGTAGCGGAACCAGGCCATTCGGCGTCTGAGCAACCCCCGGCGGGAGGTTATTAATCGTGGTTTGGTTGAGCGAGACACTGTCGATGATATTCACCGCGCCGATGCCGGCGCCGATATGCGGACTGACCGGCCAGCCAATCGTGAAGTCATAGATCAGGTTGGTCATGATCGCATGCGAAAAGCGTTGCCCGTCGCCGCGCGTGCCGCTGCTGGTGACCGTGTTCCCGAATACGTTGGTGGCGGAAAACGAAGACAGTCCGTTGCGGCGGTAGTTGTATTCTTCCTCCAAGCGCCACGGCCCCCACTGGTAACCGAGGCGGCCACCGACATTGAAGCCGCTATCGAAATTCGCTGTGGGAGAACGCCTCGGAAGCGAGAGAGCTTGCCCCGGGACGGTGCTCACGATCCGCCCGTTTATCGTATCCGTTTGGTCCGGGAGCGATGTCCACCCGCCCTCGGGTCCGATGTAGAAAGCTCCCGGCACGTCCGTCCGGTTCCACGGGAACAGCTGCGCGTCCGCCTGGGCGCCCCCGAACGCCGCACCAAGCGCGACGCCGGCGCCTAGCAAAAAGCGATTTATCATCCCTTACCTCCGGCCACAAATACGCGTGCGACGATGGTTGTCCCGCCACCGTTGACCGATCTTCATCGTCCCGCCGCACGATGGCAAACGGTTTTTGCCCAGATGACGCTTGCCAACCGGGAAATCGATGCAGAACGCCGACTGATGCGACATTCAAGCAACAGTTCCGGTGTAACGCGACAAATCCCCGCAGATCGAGCGCGTCTTTTGCGCAACACCGCGCAATGCAAAAATCGGCTATGCCCCTTTTAGGTGGTCGGGTAGGACCGTGCCGCGTGCTTGTGACGCAACGCGCACACCGACATGACGCCCCCACAACCGCCCTGCGCTATTCAACGTCCGGTGAAATCGTCAATCTTCCCGGTTTACGGCCTCGCCGACCGGCGCGCCAACGGGACGGAACTCACGGATCGAACAGAACGCCAGGGTTGAGCACGCCTTGAGGGTCGAGCGATTGCTTCACCGCCCGCAGTGCCGCAGCAAAGAGGGCCGGAATTTCTCTGTCGTACCACGGCCTGTGATCGCGTCCGACGGCGTGATGGTGGGTGATGGTGCCGCCCGCGTCGATCAATGCCTCGCTCGCAGCACTCTTGATGGCTCGCCACTGGGTCAAGAGCTCGCCGTGCCGGCCGAGAGCATGGAATGTGAAATAGGGGGCGGGCCCATCGGGATAGACGTGGGTGAACCGGCAGGTGACTTGTCCCGGCCGGCCGGTCACTTCGCCAATCGCCCTCTCGGTCGCGTCCTTGACCTCGTCGTGGAATGCTTCGAAGCGTTCCCAGGTGATCGCGGTCTCGAAGGTGTCGGCGATGATCGCGCGCTGCACTAGAGGCTCACGGGCATAGGGCATCCGAATAAAGGCGTTGCGCCACAACCCGGCCGCACCCTCGCGATGCGCGCCTGCCACGCCGGCGCCTTCAGGGGTACCCCCGAAGTCGGCGCAGCATTCGAGCGCCCGGCCCATCCATGTCTCGAGCGGATGGTCGGCGGATTCGAAAGCCAGCACCATGATCGCTGCCGTGCCGTCCCCTGCTCCGGTGTTTTGCGCTTCCTGGGGATCGAGTATCCGACAATTGGCCGGGTAGAGCCCGGCCTGAGCGATGGCTCTGACAGCCCGGGCCGCCGTAAAGAAATCGGCGAAGCGGACTGCGCCACCCGCACGGAAGCGCGGCCGATCCTGCAGCCGCATCCAGGCCTGGGTAATCACCCCCAGGACGCCTTCCGAACCGATAAAGAGGCGGTCGGGGCTGGGCCCCGCTCCGGAACCGGGAAGGCGGCGGGTCTCGAGCACGCCGCTCGGGGTTACCACGCGCAGGCTTTCCACGAAATCGTCGATATGCGTGTAGAGGCTGGCAAAATGGCCGCCCGAGCGGGTCGCGATCCAGCCGCCCAAGGTCGAGTACTCGAAGCTCTGCGGGAAATGACGCAAGGTCAGCGCGTGGGGTTTCAGCTGAGCCTCCAGCGCCGGACCAAAGACCCCGGCTTCGATGCGAGCGGCACGCGAGGTGCGATCGATTTCCAGCACCCGGTCGAGGTGCCGCAAATCGAGGGTGATCGCCGCCCGGCAGGTGCTGCCGTCGAGCCGCGGCTCGACACCGCCGACCACGCTGCTGCCGCCGCCGAACGGTACGAGTGCGGCCTGCGCGCTCCCCGCCCAATCGACCACGGCCGACACCTCGGCCTCGGTGCGCGGGTAGGCGACGACATCGGGTGCGTTATCGTAGTCGCCGGCGAGACCGTGGGCGTAGTCCGAGAACGACTTGCCGTAGGTATGGGCGATCCGGTCGTAAGCCTCGCTCGAGCAACTAGCCGCCAAGGAAGCGGGCGGAGCAATGCGCGGCCGCCGCAATTTGATCGCCGACAGCGCCGGCGGCGCCGCCTCGTCGAACCCGTCCACATTAAAGAGGCGGCGATAGCGATCGAGGGTCGCCGCCTCCTCCTCGGCCGTCAGCGCTTCGCCCTCACGACCCCAGCCGAAATGTTTCAGCCGCGCTTGCGTCATCCGACACTCCTGCATCTGGTCCCGCCGAAGCATAGTACGGCGGATCGCGGCACATCTAACTCTCTTCTCGCAGGCACTTCAGGGTGAGGCAGATCACGAAATTCTCTGGAAGTTTTTGGTGCACTCGCAGGGAATTGGCAGATGGGCGAGATCGCTCGACAAGATGCGAGGGTCGTCATGCCACTGTTTATTACGCAAGGCCGCTTCACGCTCGAGCAATACGACTTCATGGTCATCTCGGAAATCACGATGCTAAGGCTGCCATTGTGCTGGCGTTCGTCGCTACGGGCCGCGGCCGGATAGAGAGCTCTATCACCACCCAAGCCTTCACCACGGCCGAGGCGCGAGACATGCTGGCCGCGGCAGGCAGGATTGCCGATCAATACAAGCCCATGGGCGCCTCCTGGCGGGAGCACGGCCGCCGCTCGCCGCATTCCCCCTCCGGGAGGCTGAACCCGACACGGCTATGCTCCGGCTCGGGCTGCCGCGAAGAAGGATCGATCAGGGCTGGTCACCCTTCCTGCTGCAACGGCAGCAGCGTGGCGTTGCGCGCCGCCGCGGTGGAAATTGTCGCTCCGGCGCTGGGCGGAAATGGCAGATTTGGGCCCTTCAAAACATCTTGCACGATCCGTCGCACTCGTCGGGGAACAGGCTCCTGCCGCAGGCACAAGGGCCACGATGACCAGCGACGCTCCTGTCGGGTGTCGGAGCGCGTTGCTGCGGCAGCCTCTCCCGCCGCAACTCCTCCATGCGGCTGCGGATTGTCTCGAAATCGTCAGCTGCTCGGGACCGTGACATCAAACCCTCCCAGACCCGGACTAACATGCGTTGGTACCGTTCGCCAATTGCCTAATTTAGTTCTCCTCTGGATCCAATTCCGCGTTCCCTTAGTGGCGTCGGGAACATGCAAGACCAGGTGGGGCCACAGCCAGCCTCGCCCAACTCGATGAACGTTCTGGTAGAAATATTCACAAATGCTCACAGCCGCGCTATTTCCCTCTCCCCCTTCAGGGGGCGAGGAGGGTCGGGGTGAGACCCTCCTCAGTCCGCAAGGCGGGCTGCGCCATCTGGGATGAAAACGACGGCAGTGCTGCGCAGGCCAGCGGAGTGGGGCATCGAGACGGGGCAAGTGACCATTCGTCGGGCAAGATGCGGATTGCATCCACCCCACGCGCTGCCCGGATTTGATATATTATTACATTGATACATTATATCAAAGGCGATAGGCTGCGGCGCCATCGACGTCAATGTTTGGAGCTGTTCTGTGCCCGACGCTGCCTCTATCCCCGTAACCGTGCTGACCGGCTATCTCGGAGCCGGCAAGACGACGCTGCTCAACCGCGTGCTTTCCGAAGAGCACGGCCGACGATACGCGGTCATTGTCAATGAGTTTGGCGAGATCGGCATCGACAACGAGCTCGTCGTGAACGCCGACGAGGAAGTCTTCGAAATGAACAACGGATGCATCTGCTGCACCGTGCGCGGCGATTTAATCCGCATCATCGGAACCTGCTGAAGCGCAAGGGCCAGCTGGACGGCATTCTGATCGAGACCACGGGCCTCGCGGACCCTGCGCCGGTGGCACAGACATTCTTTGTCGACGAGGAAGTGCGCGCGAGAGCAAAGCTCGACAGCATCGTCACGGTGGTCGACGCCAAGCACCTCGCCGCTCGGCTGGAGGACAGCCATGAGACGGCGGAGCAGATCGCCTTTGCCGATACGATCCTGATCAACAAGGTCGATCTCGTTCCGGCCGATGAACTCGCCCAGATCAAGTCGCGCATTCGCGTGCTCAATCCTACGGCCGTTGTCCATCGCACCGAACGTTGCCACGTGCCAATTGACGACTTGCTCGATCAGCGCGCTTTCGATCTCGATCGCATTCTGACGGTCGAGCCCAACTTTCTTGGCGAAGACGATCATCAACATGACGACGCGATCACCAGCGTCGCGATCAGGCAAGAGGGTGCCATCGACATCAACAAATTCAACGCATGGATCAGCACGCTATTGCGGACGCGCGGGCAGGACATCTTGCGCTCGAAGGGCATTCTGAATGTAAAAGGCAGCCCCGACCGGTTCGTCTTTCAGGCGGTGCACATGCTCACGGAAGGCGATGACGGAAAGCGCTGGCGACCGGACGAGCCTCGCGACTCCAAATTGGTCTTCATCGGCCGCGATCTCGACCCGCCCGAATTGCGCGCCGGCTTCGCCGCTTGCCTTGCTGCATGAAGCTGGCCTGCGACAATCCGCAGATCCAGGTTCGGCCGCGGCAGGAATTCTCGTTTGACGCGGCGGCAACGGGGCTTGCTTTTCTCATCGAGGGTACGCTGGCGACCGGGCTCGGTGATGGATCGGTGCGGCTGATCGCGCCCGGCGAGACCGCATCGCCGAGAACCGTCCGGCCACATTGCGAGGGGGCGGCGGTGCTCGCGATGGTCACCGACATCGACGGTGCCGGTGTTGTGACAGGCGGCGATCACGGTCGTGTGGCACGAACTGACGCCCGCGGCGAGGTGTCGGTATTGGCGGAGTTTCCGGGGCGGCAAACCGATGTCCTGGCCGTCAGCCCCTCGGGCGGAGTGCGCGCTGCGGCTGGCGGAAGGGAGGTGCGCCTGCTCGATCGGGCGGCGAGACGGTCGGAACGGCGGCGGACCACCCCAGCACCGTCACCGGGCTGGCCTTCAACCCCAAAGGGAAGCGGCTCGCCGTATCTCATTATGGCGGAGCCACACTGCGATGGACGGGAAAACTTGATCAGGGAGCCACAAAGCTCGACCGGCGCGGGTCGCATATCGGCGTCACTTGGAGCCCCGACGGCACGACAGTTCTGACCGCCATGCAGGAGCGGGAATTGCACGGCTGGCGGCTGACCGACCACCAAACCATGAGCATGGCCGGCTATGGCACCAAGGTACGCTCGATGGACTGGCTGAGGCGGCCGATGATCCTTGCCACTTCGGGCAGCCATTGCGTGATCGCCTGGAGCTTTGCCGGCGGCGGGCCGGTAGGCAAGCCGCCGCTCCAGGTTGGCAGCGGGCTGGGGCGGCTGGTCACGTCTGTCGCCGTCCACCCAAAAAACCCGATCGTCGCGGCCGGATTTGACGAAGGGCAAGTGATTGTTTGCGCGCTGTCCCGGCAAGAGAAGGTTGTGCACTTGCGGTTGCCCGATTGGGAGCGGATTACCGCACTGGCCTGGTCGCGCGACGGCGCCCGCCTGGCCGTCGGTACCGACGCGGGCGCCATCTCGCTCTTCGACCTGTCGAAGGGCGTCTTTGCCTGATCGCCTGACGCTGTCCCCTCATCACCAGTTCGATCAATGGCGGAAGTGAACCGGCAGGATGGGGTAGAGTGTGCGAATGCCCGCACGACACGACCATATGAGCACCCAGCAGTCGGCCGAGGAGATTTGTCGACGCATGGGCGCCCGCCTGACCCGTTTACGCCGAAAAGTCTTGATGCTGGTGCTCTCCGCGGAACGCCCGCTCACAGCCTATGAAATTCTCAATCTTTTGCGTCCGAAGGATCCCTCGGCGACCCCTGCCGGCGTCTATCGCAGTCTCGATTTCCTGACCGAGCTCGGTTTGGTGCATCGGATCGACAGCGCCAAGAGCTTCATCGCCTGTGCGATGCCCGATCACGCGCATCCGAGCCAAATGCTCGTCTGCCGGCGCTGCGGCACGGTTGTCGAGACCGAAGATGCGCGGGTCGCGAGAGCCACGGAAAGTCTCGGGCGCCGCCTTGGCTTTGCCCTCGACCGCAACACGATGGAGTTTGTGGGTCTCTGCTCGTCCTGTCGTGGATAAACCGCTGTGGCGGCCTGCACCTTTCACTGGGAGTGGAGGGGGCGCTCGATCAACGTCGGCTATGAGACACTAGGGACCGGCCGGCCCGTGCTGCTGCTTCCGGCCTTCAGCACCGTTTCGAGCCGCGAGGAAATGCGTCCTTTGGCCGAGCATCTTGCCGGGGGAGGTTGTAGCTGCCTGCTGGTCGACTGGCCCGGCTTTGGCAGCAGCATGCGGCGGCGGCTTGGGTATGGGCCGCGGCTCTATCATCATTTTCTCGCCGATTTCGCGACCGCGGTCGTTCCGAAGGGAGCAGCGGTCGTAGCAGCGGGACATGCCGCCTGCTATGCGCTCGTGTTGGCGCATGATCAGCCGGGCGTGTGGTCGCACGCCGTGTTGCTGGCGCCGACCTGGCGGGGACCGCTGCCGACCGCGATGGGTGAGCATCCGAGAGCTTACGCCGGGGCGCGCAGTCTTGTCGGTGCGCCGGTGATCGGCGAGGCGCTCTACCGCCTCAACACGCTCCGCTCGGTCATTGGCTTGATGTATCGCCGCCATGTCTACGCCGAGCCCAGCGGAATCACTCCGCTTTTCATCGCCAAAAAGCAAGAGATGGCGCGCCGCCCGGGAGCGCGCTTTGCGTCAGTGGCCTTTGTCACCGGCCAACTTGATCCGGTCTCGGACCGCAGCGCGTTTCTTGCGCTGTTCGACCCGCCGCCTGTGCCGACACTGGTTTTCTGCGGCAATGCGACGCCACCCAGATCCAGGGCGGAGATGGCGGCGCTCGCCGATAGATCGGAAATTGATCTGCGATGGGTGCCGGGGTCGCTTGGCCTGCATGAGGAATATGCACAGGCTGTGGCCGGTCCGATCACTCGCTTCGTCGACGCGTCCCCGACCGAACCGAAGGGCCAACAGCGGCGCGTCGCCCGGTAAGCGCGCTTCGGCTTTTGGGCAGACACCAGCGGCCTCGGAGGGTCTTGTGCCCGACAGCGCGATCGCTTAATGATATAACATATCATTAAGACAACCTGTGCCGGATATGGAGATTATCGGCGTCCACCATACTTGTGCAAGCGGCGGGCCGTGGACGGCCGCCTCGCTGTCGCGGCGACACTGCCCGGTGATCGCCATCGGCCCGGGAAAATACTGGCACCAACTCATCGGTGGGTTTGTCAGCTTAATCGCGTCGGCTTCATTAGCGCTGGCGGGGAGCCCGATCAACATTGTCGCGGCTGAAAACTTCTATGGCGACATCGCCAAGCAGATCGGCGGTCCGAACGTCGCCGTGACGAGCATCCTCAGCAACCCCGACCAGGACCCGCATCTCTTCGAGGTAAGCCCGTCGGTGGGCAGGGATGTCTCGGCCGCACGCATCGTCATCTACAACGGCATCGACTATGACCCGTGGATGGAAAAACTCCTCAGGGCCACCCGCTCGGCCAATCGCAAGACAATCGTCGTCGCCGATCTGGCCGGGAAGAAAACGGGCGACAACCCCCATATTTGGTACGACCTGACAACGATGTCGGCGCTGGCCGAGAGACTTTCCGACACCCTGATCGCCGAAGATCCCGCCGACAAAGCCGGGTATGAGCAGCGCCTGGCGCATTTCGACGAGTCACTGAAGCCGATCCAGGCGAAAATCGGGGAGATCCGCCAGCGGTTCGCCGGAATGCATGTCACGGCGACCGAACCGATCTTTGGTTACATGTTCGATGCCCTCGGCATGCAGGTGGAGAACCAAGCCTTTCAGCTTGCCGTAATGAACAACACCGAGCCAAGCGCCTCGGAGATCGCCGCGTTTGAGAACGACCTCAAGACGCGTCGCGTCAAGCTGCTGATCTACAACAGCCAGGCGACCGACCCAATTGCCGACCGGCTGCAGAAAATCGCCAAAGGGGCCGAGGTCCCGGTCGTCGGGGCTACCGAGACCAAGCCTGCCGACGAGGACTATCAGAGCTGGATGATGAGCCAGCTCGATGCGGTCGAGCGCGCGCTCCCCAAGCAAGCTCCGTGAACGCTATCGAGTTCCGCGACGTCACGCTGAGGTTGGGCGGCCGCGACGTGCTGGCCGGCGTGAGCCTGGAGATCGCGACGGGTGAATTCGTTGGCGTGCTCGGGCCCAACGGCTGCGGCAAGACGACGTTGATGCGCGCCGTCCTGGGTCTGAGGCCAGCACACCGCGGCGATATCCGTGTGTTCGGCCGGGGGGCGGCTCGCGGCAATCCAGCAATTGGATACCTGCCGCAAACTCGCAATGCCGCTGGTAATCTGCGACTGAGCGGCTGGGACCTCGTCGCCACTGTATTCAGTGGCCACCGGCTGGGCCTGCCGTTCGCGGGCAGAGCGGCGCACGCCGAAGTCGATCGCGTTCTCGCTCTGGTCGGCGCCGACAAGTTAGCGCGCCGGCCGTTGGCCGAGATTTCAGGCGGCGAGCGTCAGCGTCTGCTGCTAGCCCAGGCGCTGATCGGCCGCCCGCAGCTGCTGCTCCTCGACGAGCCGTTGGCTAATCTCGACCCGCACTTCCAGGGCGATATGGTTGCGTTGACAAAGTCACTCTGCGCCGAACTCGGGGTCACCGTCTTGTTCAGCGCCCACGATCTGAACTCGCTGCTCGGAGCCGTGGATCGCGTGCTCTATCTCGGGCGCGGCCAGGCGGAACTGGGTACTGTCGAGGAAGTGATCACAGGGCCGGTACTGTCGCGCCTTTATGGCTCCGATATCGACGTTATCCGCGTGCACGGCCGGATCTTTGTCATGTCGGGCGATTACGATGTGGAACGTGACGCGCACGGCCACGATCATCGGCCAGCTCACATGCGCGATCTGCTGGGGGTGCCGCATGGCGATGCTTGAATACGACTTTATGCAGAATGCTTTTGCGGCGGCGACCATTGTCGCAATCGTCTCGGGGTTGGTTGGTTATTTCCTCGTCCTGCGCGGGCAGGCCTTCGCCGGTCATGCCCTTGCCCATGTCGGCTTTACCGGTGCGAGCGGCGCGGTTCTCGTCGGGGTCACGCCACTCTGGGGTATGGTGGCGCTGACCGTGGCGGCCGGAATCGGTATGGGTGCCATGGGCGAGCGTCTGGGCGGCCGCGATGTGGCGATCGGCATCGTGCTGGCCTTATCGCTCGGTCTTGGCTTGCTGTTCCTGCACTTCTTCACGGCCTACGCAACTCAGGCAACCGCATTGCTGTTTGGCAATGTGCTTGCCGTCGATGTCGGGACCGTGCGAACGCTGCTGTGGCTGGGCATCGTCAGTGTGGGGACGCTCGCGATCATCTCGCGCCCATTGCTGTTCGCGAGCCTGCTGCCCGAATTGGCCGAGGCAAAGGGCGTATCGCTGCGGCTTTATTCGGTGCTCTTCCTGGCGATTGTGGCGCTGGCGGTCGCCGAGTGTGTGCAGATTGTCGGGGCACTCCTCGTCTTTGCGCTGATGGTCGGTCCAGCGGCCGCGGCGCAACGGCTGACGACCCGGATCGGAAACGGGCTTCTGCTGTCGGTCGGCTTGGCATTATTGGAAGCCTGGACAGGCATCACGCTGGCCTTCTATACCGACTGGCCGGTCAGCTTCTGGATCACCGCCTTGAGTGCCGGAGCTTATGGGCTTACCGCCCTGCTGCCAATCGGCGCGCGCTGAGACTCCCGCCGCTTGAAGTGGCCGGCGGCCGGCCTCAGCTTGACTGCGTGACACGAGTGATCATGGTATGCGCGACCCTCGCCGTTGCCGCTTGCGCCGCTGAGCAGCCGGCACCGGATTACGCGGCTGTCGCTAAACGCCTGGACCAAGCGCGCGCGGAGATTGCACCGCCGCTTGGCGCGACGACGTATACGCTCGATCGTCGCCGCCTGGTCGATCAGCCAGGAGATCAGAACCGAACCCTGACGCAAACGCTTGGACAACTTCCTAGCGTTACGCTCGGGCCGAAGGGCCAAGTGCGCGTACGCGGTCAGTAGAAGCGCGCGGCAGCGCTGGCCTATTCCGTGCCTGCCAGCCTGCGTCTGCATGGCCACCGTCACGGACGATGCAATAAGCGATGTTGTGATTGCAAAGACTGCATTGGCGTCGAGGTAACCAGCGCGGCGCGGGCCGCGGTCAGCATCGATCAGGTGGAATCGGGCATTCCGGACTGGTCGCGGGACCCATGGCGGACGGCGTGAATGATGATTTCGCTCTCTGCGGCCCCGAGCGCGGCGAGCCTTGCGGCCGAGGGATTGCGGCAGGAGCACGGTCTCGACCCGGCCGCCCCAGTGTGCTGTCACTCGGCATTAGTATCGTTCATCTAGTTATCGACTGGTATTTGACATAGCGGCGAGAACGTAAACGGCAAATGCGGGAACGGAGAATAAAGTTCGAATGACGTGGAACCGAAACCATCGCGCACGCATCTGGGCCCATTCGCGCGGTGGACTCTGAATAGACCAGGATGCGATTTTGTGGTTAATGCGGACACATGTGGGTAGCCCGATTATAATTACGAGCGCGTAGCAGACTGCACCCGCTGCGGCAAGTTGTCCGGAAAGCGAATGGACACCATACATCACAGCAAGGGCTGCGCCTCCTGCCAGAGCACCAATGATCACGATCGGCATGTAGGGATCAAAAGTACGATTAGTATGCTGATGGAATTCAACATAGGCTGAAACTGAAAGCCGGGACATCGCGCGTCCTAGACCTATCCAGTTTACGATCAATCCGCCGGTAGCGAGCGCTGCAAACGAGAGAACGATCAGTACAAATGACTTTTCCATAGTTCAGTTGCCTCCATTTTTCGTTGGAAAGCATCCTCAGCCGTTATCCAATGCTCCGTTTTGCAGCCAGTTCCGATAGAAGTTAGTCGACCTTACGAAGCGGAAGTCCGGCTTGATAGCCGATCCCTCTCAGCGCGACTCAATTGCTTGTGGGTAATCGCAAACTTCGGCGGATGATTCCGCTTGCGCGCGATCGCCCAACCGTCTCGTGGCGAGCACCTCCAAATACTCGTTGCTGATCAGGGTATGGTTTTCGCCGTTGGTCGCGAGATTGTTGTCTATCCAGAGTTGCTCCAAGTCGTGAAAGAGTGCGGCCTGTTTCGGGGCATCGAGACGACCGAGCGCGAGTTGTATTGGGCCGGCATTCTTTGTGAAGAATTGGGCCGAACCAGCGGCGCTTCTCTGCAGCTCCCAGCTAAGGGTCTGTCACGAGATTAACGCGCGACTTGCGCGATGACGATTTGGCGAGATGGTGTAGTTCCACTCGCCGTGGAACTCAGCACGTTTAATATTGATGACGGCCATCTCGGCGTCTGATACGACAATGCCGCTGGGGTATTGGCCGGTGTCGAGTTCGCAGCGCACAGTGAGGCCGGTTTTGGTGGTAGTAGCTGAGATCAGCTCGACGATCACGCGATAGCTGACGAGCGGCTTGGCGCGCCAGTTCTGGCTGATGAAGGAGAAGAGTCGGTGCTCGACTTTGTTCCACTTGCTGGTGCCGGGCGGCAGGTGGCTGACCATAATGTCGAGACCGAGCTCGTTGGCCAGCTGCTGCAATTCGCGTTTCCATAGCCGCACTCGCGAGCCGTTGCTGCCGCCGCCGTCGGCGGTGATGAGCAGGCGGCTTGCCTTGGGATAGCGTGCCCGACCGACGGCCTGCCACCATTGGCGGATGCTGTTCACCGCAAAGGCGGCCGTGTCATGATCGACGCCAACACTGACCCACCCAGAATTGGCGGCAAAGTCGTAGACCCCGTACGGCACCGCGCGACCCAATTCCTTGATCAGGAAGTCGTGGACCCGGACCTCTTCCGGGTTGCCTTGGGGGTGATATTCGCGCCCGTTGTTGCGGAAATCGCCGACCAGTTCCTTTTTCTTGGTGTCGACGGAGATCACCGGCTGCTGTTCGGCCAATGCCGTGGTCACTTGCGTGTTGATGTAATCGAACTGCGCATCCCGGTCGGGGTGGCTGTCGCCCTCCGTGGTCTTGCGGTTGCCTTGCAGACTGTAGCCCGCTTCATTGAGCAAGTGGGCGACCAGGGTGCGGCTGACCGCGTGACCCTGCGCCTGCAGCGCCTGTGCCAAGCGGCGCACGCTCTTGCAGGTCCAGCGCAACGGCGATTCCGGATCCCCGCGTGTCGTCGGCTCGACCAGCGCCTCGAGATCGGGGAGCAGCGTCGGGTCCTTGGAGATCGTTCTCTTGCGTCGCGCCCCCGGTCGCCTGATTCGCTCGCAGGGCTCGTCCTGCGCCAATTCCTTCAGGCCCCGCCCGATCGTGCTCGGCGCGACCCCGGTCGCCATCGCGACCGCCGCAATCCCCCCGTAACCCGCGGCGAACGCCTCTGCCGCCGCGACCAAACGACGGCCGCGTTCATCGAGAAAGGGCGCCACCGCTGAAAACCGCTCTCTGATGGGTTCGATAGCGATCACCCATACAAAATATGGTATGGCCAATCGGTTGTAAACCCAAATATCACTCTATCAGAAGTCGATTCGATTAATTCCGGACAGGCCCTAACCGGGATGCGGAATGTGGCGGTGGACCCGCAAGCGGCTGTGGCCACTGTCGCGGGCGGCGCCCGGGCCAAGGACGTGGCCGCCGCCGCCGGCGCCCACAACCTGGTCGCGGCAATGGGCAACTGCGGCACGGTCGGCATGGCCGGCCTGAGCCTGGGTGGCGGCTACGGCCCGCTCAGCGGCACCTGCGGCCTCGCCGCGGACAATCTGCTCGGCGCCGAAATCGTGCTGGCGGACGGGCGGCGCGTGACCACCGGCCCCGACGCGGAGCGCGATCTGCTGTGGGCGCTGCGCGGCGGCGGCGGCAACTTCGGCGTCGTGACCTCCCTGCGCGTCCGCCTCCATCCAGCGCGCGACATGCTCGCCGGATCGGTCGTCTACAACTGGAACGAGGCCAGCGCGGTCCTGCGCCGCTATGCTTCATTCGCGACGACGGCGCCCGACGAACTCGGCGTTTCCGTCGGCGCGATGCCAGGCCCGAACGGCGAACCCGTCATCATGGTCTTTCCGCTGTGGAACGGCGACCGGAGTCGGGGCGAGCGCGCCATGGAAGACGTGCGGGCTTTCGGCACGCCGCTATCCGCGCAGATCGGGCCGGCGACCTACGCCGACTTGCTCGCCCAGTTCGACGCGTGGGTGGAGGCGGCGGACGGCTGCCACTGGGAGATCCGGACGCGCTCGCTGCCGGCGCTCACTACGGGCGCCGCCGACGCGATCATCGCGGCGAAGGCCCGCGCGGCATCGCCGCTTTGCTCGGTGTTTTGGCACCACTTCCACGGCGCCGCGACGCGGGTGGCGCCGGATGGCGCCGCATTCGGCCTGCGCCGCGAGCACTTGATGGTGGAGATCGTCGCGGGTTGGAAGCCCGACGGGGATGACGGCGCGGCGCACCGGCGCTGGGCGCAAGATCTCTGGCAGAGCCTCGCCCCGTTCGCCCTGCCGGGCGGCTACGCCAACCTGCTGGGGCCGGATGACCGCGAACAGGCGGCGGAGGCTTATGGTGGCAACGCCGCCCGGCTCCGGGTCCTCAAGCGCCGCTTCGATCCCGATGGGGTCTTCGCGTCCGCCATCCCGCTGCCGGAGGGATAATCCTGTCCGGTTACATTTGAAGCGCATTCCCTGTGAGCTGCAATCGAACCGTATTTCGCCAGCTCCAGAGTGCCGCTTTCTCGCTTCCCATCTGGAGGATAGCGCGATGACGACGCTTCTCGACAAAGCAATGGTTGGCGACCAGCGACGCCCAAACTCCCGACGTAAACTTAACCGCGCCTCGGAGCTTCAGCCATGACCAGGATCGCGCATTGCTGCTGCAACTCGCTGCGCGTTGAGGCGACCGGTGAGCCGGCGTTTGTGGCCGCGTGTCATTGCACGGAGTGCCAACGGCGTACTGGCTTGCCCTTTGGCGTCGGCACTTTGTTCCTAAAAGAGCAGGTGCGCACCGAGGGGCCGAGCAAGGTCTATATGCGCGGCATCAACTCGGGGCGAAAGATCGAAATTCATTTTTGTCCCAACTGCGGCTCCTCGGTGTTCTGGTACGCGGAATTGTACCCGGACTTTGTCGGCATCGCTTTTGGCGCGTTCGCCGACCCGTCGATGCCCTGGCCGACGCTATCCGTCTGGGAGGCGACGCGGCATCCCTGGGTGACCTTCGATCACCAACTCGATCGATTTCCCGTCCAGCCGAAAATCGACGGCAACCTCGACCTGGAGCGGCTGAGCCAGGGAGCTGCGAGCACTCGCAACGACTAGACCGCTACCGCCGCCGCTTGCTGCACCCTTACTTGCTCTCCGCTTCAATGGAAGGAGGATTGCGATGATCACCAGAGCCGCGTTCCTGAGAACACAATGCGGCGGATACTTCCATCGCGAGGTGCCAGCTGAAGACGCAGAACTGTCTCATATCGCCTCCGACGACAGCTTCATCGGCGACGAGCTGATGGAAGCAGGTATGCGGCAGGTATTTCGACAACGATCTCCTGACTGTAGCCGGGATCTTATCCCTTTCAAGAAAGGGCCTCCAATGAATAATCTCACACCCTACCAGCAGACAATGCTGGCTACCTGGCAGCAGCACACCTATGCCGAATTCGTGCTGAAAGATGCCGACGCAGCGCTCGCGACAATGACCGAAAACCCCTATGTGCTCCTTATAGGGTGCGGGGTCGTGCGGGTCGGTCGAGCGGCCGTGCGTGAATTTTACGCCGATAAATTTCTACCCAACATCCCGCCGGATTTCGAAATTACCACTGTGTCGCAGACTTTCGGCGATGATCGCATCGTCGAAGAGATGGCGGTACGTCTTACCCATACGATCGATATGGATTGGCTCCTCCCGGGGGTACGACCCACCGGCCGAAAGGCCGAATTCATGGTCGCCGGTTTCATCCAATTCGATGGCGGCAAAATCGCGCACGAGCATGCTTACTGGGATCAGGCGACGGTGCTGTCTCAGTTGGGCGTCCTGGATCATCCACTGGCAGTGGGGGGAATGCGCAGTGCGGCAGAGCTTTTGAGCCTTCGGTGACCTCACGACACCGCAGTCTCGGTGCTGATCCGAACTGAACAGGAGTAGTTGAAAATGAAACACAGAGGATTTTCGCATATTGGCCTCTCGACCCTCGACCTCGACAAGACCCGCGCGTTTTACGAGAGGGTTCTAGGTTTCAAGGCGGTCGACGATGTTACCGTAAAGATCGAAGAAGGCGGTTATTTGCGGCATCTGTTTTTCGATGTCGGCGGCGGTCAGCGTATTGGCTTTCTCGAACCGAACAGAGTCCCCGGTATTCCCGCAAAATACGATGCGGGGATCAACGACGGGCTCGGTGTTCCCTCGGCCTTTTATCATTTTGCTTTCGAGGCCGGGTCGCCCGCCGCGCTGGCGCAGAAGCGAGACGAGCTGCGCAACAAGGGCGTAGAGACCACCGACATCATTGACCTCGGCGCAACCCAATCGATCTACTTCAAAGACCCCAACGGCCTATCGCTGGAATATTGCTGCTCGGTCGGCGATCGACCCGAGCCCGGTGCACTAATCCATCTTGAATTCACGGCGCCGCGTGCCGCGCTGGACCTCACCGACACGATGTCCCAAGTGCGATCGAGCGGCGACCGGCCCAAAACCGGAGTTTGACGATGACCAGGATCGCGCATTGCTGCTGCGGCTCTCTGCGCGCGGAGGCGACCGGCGAGCCGGCGTTTGTGGGCGCGTGTCATTGCCTGGAGTGCCAACGCCGTACCGGCTCGCCCTTTGGCGTCGGCACCTATTTCCCGAAAGAGCAAGTGCGCACCGAGGGGCCGAGCAAGGTCTACGTGCGCGGCAGCAACTCGGGGCGAAAGATCGAAATTCATTTCTGCCCCGACTGCGGCTCCTCGGTGTTCTGGTACCCGGAATTTGCCCCGGACCTTATCGGCATCGCCTTTGGCATGTTCGGCGACCCGTCGATGCCCTGGCCGACGCTATCCGTGTGGGAGACGACGCGGCATCCCTGGGTGACTTTCGATCACGAACTCGATCACTTTGTGCATCAACCTGAGCTGATCGAAGGCCCTGTCACGACCCGCCGCTGAGCGCCCGCGCCGAGGCGATGCCTCCGATGCGCTGTTCCGCGACGTGGTGCGTCACGCGTTGGAGAAAGAGATGATCACGCAACACCTAAGCATCTACCAAATGAAGGATTCCATGCGCGCGCCCTGGATTGCCGGTGATTTTGGCGCAATAGCCAGGGAGATCGGCGCTCCCGAGGCGGAGGGCTTCGTCGCTCGGATGGGGCTTGAACCTGGCGCGCGTGTGCTGGATATCGCCTGCGGTACGGGTAACGTGACCATCCCATTAGCCCGCCGAGGTGCCATGGTGACCGGCTTGGATATGATGCCTCATCTGCTGGAGGAGGCTCGAGCCCGCGCGGCTCGCGAAGGACTTCGCATCCGCTTCGACGAGGGCTTTGCCGAGACGCTTCCCTATCCAGACGGCAGTTTCGACGTGCTGGTTTCGATGTTCGGGATCATGTTTTCTCCGCTCCCCGCGACCGTTGCTTCGGAGATGGCGCGTGTCTTGAGGCCCGGCGGACGGCTTGCCTTGGCCAACTGGACTCCATCTGGCTTTGGCGGGAAGATGAGCGTGGTTGTCGGCCGATACCTTCCGACGCCTCCTCAAGGCACGATATCTCCTTTCCTCTGGGGAGAAGAAGCTACGGTACGCGACAGGTTGAAGCCGGGCTTCGATGCTGTCGAAACTAGCGTCGTGACCGTTAGGGCCTGTCCGGAATTAATCGAATCGACTTCTGATAGAGTGATATTTGGGTTTACAACCGATTGGCCATACCATATTTTGTATGGGTGATCGCTATCGAACCCATCAGAGAGCGGTTTTCAGCGGTGGCGCCCTTTCTCGATGAACGCGGCCGTCGTTTGGTCGCGGCGGCAGAGGCGTTCGCCGCGGGTTACGGGGGGATTGCGGCGGTCGCGATGGCGACCGGGGTCGCGCCGAGCACGATCGGGCGGGGCCTGAAGGAATTGGCGCAGGACGAGCCCTGCGAGCAAATCAGGCGACCGGGGGCGCGACGCAAGAGAACGATCTCCAAGGACCCGACGCTGCTCCCCGATCTCGAGGCGCTGGTCGAGCCGACGACACGCGGGGATCCGGAATCGCCGTTGCGCTGGACCTGCAAGAGCGTGCGCCGCTTGGCACAGGCGCTGCAGGCGCAGGGTCACGCGGTCAGCCGCACCCTGGTCGCCCACTTGCTCAATGAAGCGGGCTACAGTCTGCAAGGCAACCGCAAGACCACGGAGGGCGACAGCCACCCCGACCGGGATGCGCAGTTCGATTACATCAACACGCAAGTGACCACGGCATTGGCCGAACAGCAGCCGGTGATCTCCGTCGACACCAAGAAAAAGGAACTGGTCGGCGATTTCCGCAACAACGGGCGCGAATATCACCCCCAAGGCAACCCGGAAGAGGTCCGGGTCCACGACTTCCTGATCAAGGAATTGGGTCGCGCGGTGCCGTACGGGGTCTACGACTTTGCCGCCAATTCTGGGTGGGTCAGTGTTGGCGTCGATCATGACACGGCCGCCTTTGCGGTGAACAGCATCCGCCAATGGTGGCAGGCCGTCGGTCGGGCACGCTATCCCAAGGCAAGCCGCCTGCTCATCACCGCCGACGGCGGCGGCAGCAACGGCTCGCGAGTGCGGCTATGGAAACGCGAATTGCAGCAGCTGGCCAACGAGCTCGGTCTCGACATTATGGTCAGCCACCTGCCGCCCGGCACCAGCAAGTGGAACAAAGTCGAGCACCAACTCTTCTCCTTCATCAGCCAGAACTGGCGCGCCAAGCCGCTCGTCAGCTATCGCGTGATCGTCGAGCTGATCTCAGCTACTACCACCAAAACCGGCCTCACTGTGCGCTGCGAACTCGACACCGGCCAATACCCCAGCGGCATTGTCGTATCAGACGCCGAGATGGCCGTCATCAATATTAAACGTGCTGAGTTCCACGGCGAGTGGAACTACACCATCTCGCCAAATCGTCATCGCGCAAGTCGCGCGTTAATCTCGTGACAGACCCTTAGGTCGATGACGAGCCCACCGTCGCGCAGGGCGCGTCCCGCCCAGTCGTGCCCGCCGCCGCGCACCGCCAGCTTCAGGCCGTGGCGCGTCGCGGCGCGCACCGCCGCCTGCACGTCCTCGGGTTGTTTGCAGAACGCGATTATCGCCGGGCGGCGGCGCACGGCGCCGTTCCACACGCGGCAGCCCTCGTCATAGAGCTCGTGCCCTGGCAGCGCCACGCGGCCGGATATGGCTGCCCGCAGCTCGTCCGCACAGCTTGAGCCGATTCAATTCTTTAAATCCAACATCTCTTTAAATCCAACATCGTTGTCCTCCATTCGGCCGCGGCCTACGAGGGCGGAAGCCCCGTTTCCGCTCGCAGCGAGAGCCAAGTCCCACACTGCGCGAAGGAGGCTTGTTATGGTGCCTGCAAATTGCAGTCCTGTTGCATCCTGGAGGAATCGTGTTTCAGCCGTAACCAAGTGCCTGAACAACGCTGCCCCACGACCTGAAGTCGTCGTCGGCGTTCAAGCGTCTCAATGTCGAGCTATGACCTTCAAATACTGCCTTTCCCACGGCATGCCATCGGGGCGTGTAATCACCTCGCTGTAAGGCTCAACGACAACCTGCCCGAAGCCAGCCGCGCGGTGCAGCGCAATGAGCGTCTCCCCATCGTAGGTGCGGAAGCCAAACCCCAGGCGGACAAGAGGAAGCGGTCTCGGCGATTTCGGGGGGTGCAGGTCTCCTGCTGCCCGCCCGGTCGCCTGCCGATGACCCCGCCCCTCAGCATCGCGCAGGCGGCAGCGGCCGAGGCGGCAGCGGCCGGACCTTTGTTGCGATCCTAGAATGGCCTTCTTCACATCGTATGACTAGAGCTTCAAGACACTGATCGGACCGCCGGTTGGACCATGAAGGGGGCTGATGCCGGATCGGCGGGCGCCACAACCCAGAGGAGAGCTTCCGCTGCAGACCCGCTGCAGGTGCAGCGGGGAGGGGATTCGTCGGAACAAGGTATGGTTGTAGTTCGGGTCGGCGGAAAGCGCGACATCCCACCCGCTCGTCGCCGGGGGTGCGCTGCTATTGCGCGGCTTCGCGGCGCAGCCAGTTGCGAAAGGCCTTGACCTTGGGCCGCTCGAGCGCACCCGGGGCGGTGACGATGTAGTAGGCGAACTGGTCGGGCAAGGCCAAGGAGAAGAGCCGCACCAGGCGGCCGGCGGCGAGGTCGGCGGCGGCGATCGCGCTGTAGGCCAGCACCACGCCGTGGCCGGCGATCGCCGCATCGAGTGCGAGGTGGATGTTGTTGAAGCGCAGGCCGGCCGTCGCTGGGACATCCTTGACCCCGGCCGCCTTCAGCCACATCGGCCAGGTCGGCACCAACGGGTCGCGCTCGATCGCCTGGTCGTGGATCAGCGCGTGCGCCGATAAATCCTGAGGCGTGCGCAGCGGCGGGCCGGCGGCCAGCAGCTGCGGGCTGCAGGCGGGAAAGACCTCGTTCTTCAGCAGCAGCTCAACCGCGAGGCCGGGGTAGTTGCCGGTGCCGTAACGGATCGCGATGTCGAAATCGCCCTTGCCAAGATCGACGACCTCGTCGGTGGCGGAAATGCGGACATCGATCTGCGGGCATTGCTCCTGGAAGCGATGCAGCCGCAGCACCAGCCACTTGGCGGCGAGGGAGGGCGAGGCGGTGACGGTCAAGGTGCCGGTGTCGTTGTGTGCCCGCAGGCGCCCGACCGACGACTGAATGCCGGCAAACGCCTCTGACAGGCCGGGCAGCAGTACTTGCGCCGAGGCGGTCAGCTCGATCGACCGGTTCATGCGGTGAAAGAGCTTGATCCCGAGATCCTGCTCGAGGGTGTGGATCTGATGGCTGACCGCGGCCGGCGTCACATGCAGCTCGGTTGCGGCCCGGCTGAAGCTCATGTGGCGGGCGGCCGCTTCGAACGCCCGCAACGCCCCGAGAGGCGGGAGATGGCTGTTCATGCCGGATGAGATTTCCTAAGCCGTAATTGAGAAAGTCTCGTTTGCCGACGCCTCGATCGGCAACCATTTGCGCAGAAGTGGCTTCTCGCGAGCAAATCCGCAACGCTCGGCGACTTTAGGAGATCTAAAATGACGACGATCCAACTCGAGGCACCCCGGCGCCGGTTCAGTCCGGTTCCGCACCGGCGAGTGGAGACGGGCATCGCAGGACGGTTGCTCGCTACCTTTCGCGAGTGGCGGCGCCGCGCTCACGACCGCGCCGAACTCGGCAAGCTCGACGATAGGATGCCGCGACATCGGGCTTACCCAGGCCGATGCCGAATTCCTCAGCAGCAAGCCGTTCTGGCGCGAGTAACGCCGCCAACGCATCTAGCCGCTTCGGCTTTTCGTTCGATCGCCGTATCGTGGTAGGCAAGACCACCCCGGGGGCCCGTGCCTCATCTTGCCGACGACCCAAGGAGGAGCAAACCATGACGACCCCGGACACCCTGCGCTATGTCGAGGGCGAGCTGAACTATCTAGCGCCGATGGCGGAGCGGCCGCGCTATTACGCCTATGATGCCGGCCCCGATGCGCCGACCAACATGGCGCACGAGGCGCACACCGTGCGCATCCACGACGTGCGGCCGATTTCATCCGACGTCACGCTCGACAGCAAGGGTTTCGCCCTCGTCGAGCAGCGCACCGCGGTGCGCGACTTCTGGAACGAGGACGAAGTACACGAGGTCTATTTCCCGGAAGCCGAGCGCTTCATCGCCGAGGTGACCGGGGCGGGCCGGGTCTTCATCTTCGACCATCTGCAGCGCCGCCGCGTGCCGGGCGCCGCGCGTCGCGCGCCGGGGGTGCCGCCGCAGCCGGCGACGCGCGTCCATGTTGACCACACCGCAAAATCCGGCCCGCAACGGGTGCGCGACCTGCTGGGCGAGGATGCCGAGGAGCTGTTGAAGGGGCGCGTGCAGGTCATTAATTTGTGGCGGCCGATCCACGGGCCGCTGCAGGATGCGCCGTTGGCGATGTGCGACGCGAAGACGATCGACCCGTCCGATCTCGTACCCTCGGATCTCGTCTATCGCCACCGGGTCGGCGAGACCTATTCGGTCACCTATAACCCGGCGCATCAGTGGTATTACGTCCCCGAGATGCGGCGCGACGAAGCGCTGCTGCTGAAGTGCTGCGACACCAAGACCGACGGCCGCGCGCGCTTCATGGCGCACACCTCGTTCATCGACCCGACCACACCCCCCGACGCCCGGCCGCGCGAGAGCATCGAGCTGCGAGCGCTTGTCTTTCACCCCAATTAGAGCTTGCCAATCCCAGCCCGTCTCAGGCGAGACGGGCTGGGAGATGCTTTTCAGTAAGGGCGGCCGTCCCGGTGGACGAACATTCGGCTGCCGTCCGGCGCGAGCGCCCGCCCGAGGTCGTCGTCCGGGTAGACCACGGTGTCGCCGGGGTTGCGGTCGCCAATCTCGAGATAAACCACTTCGCGCTCGGTGCGGTTGTCCAGATGATGGGCGTTGCCCGAGCCGGATTTGAAGCCCGCGCACATGCCGGGATGCAATGCCGTCTCACCCTCGTTGGTGATCAGAATAGGGTCGCCTTCGAGGATGTAGATGAACTCGTCTTCGCTGCGGTGGGTGTGGCGCAATGCCGACATGCCGCCCGCCGGCAAGCGCGTCAGGTTCACCCCGAAATGGGTCAGCCCGAACACGTCGCCGAGTGCGCGTCGGACCCGTCCAGCCACGCGCGACGCGAATGGCTCGGGATAGCCTCGGCCCGGCCGCGTCGGCGGCACCACGTTCGCTTCGATTGCAACAGGTAGGGCCTCGTCCGCCATTGTCTTCTCCGTCGTGATGACTCTTTTTGCTACCCGAATACCGGTACGTTGTAATCGGCGAACGCCCCTGTCGACCGTCGTCACCTGGCCCGACGGACCCCGGATGGGGAACCGATTTGGTCAGAACCAATGAGCGCCATTACCCTTAGCCTCGCGACAGCCGAGGATGTCGGTCTGCTATTGCAGCTGATCCGGGAGCTCGCGGCCTATGAGAGAGCGCCCGATGGCGTGGCCGCGACCGAGGAGGATCTGCGTCGGCATGGATTCGGGAGCGAGCGGCATTTCGAGGCGCTGCTCGCCTTTCTCGACGGCGAGCCGGCCGGCTTCGCGCTCTTCCACCCCAGGTTTTCTACCTGGCTCGGGCGTCCGGGGATGTATCTCGAAGATCTCTACGTCACCGAGGCTGCACGCGGACGCGGCGTTGGCCGGCGGCTGATGGCGCGGCTCGCCGCGATCGCCGTCGAGCGCGGCTGGGGGCGGATCGATTTTCAGGTGCTCCACTGGAACCCGGCCCGCGGCTTTTACCGCCGGCTCGGCATGGAGCATCTCGGCGACTGGCTGCGCTATGGCGCCGACGCGGATGCGCTGCGCCGCCTCGCTGCCCAGGATGCCGGCGATGGCGATTGAGCGGCGGCTTGTCAGTATCGGCCGCCGAGCTTGCTGTGGTCCCAGCTGGTGATCTTTTCCGGGATGATCTTCAGCACCACCCGCTTGGGCGCGCTGTCGCCCGCTCCGCTCGGTCGCGACGGTGCGGCACCCCGCGCCTCGGCCATGGCGGCAAAAATCACCCTGACGGCATCGGCCCCTTCGACGATTTCGCAATGCCCGCGAACCATCACCCCGCGCAGCTCGGCGTAGGCACTGCCCGCCTCCATCATCAGCGCGACCTTGGGGTTGCGCCGGATGTTCACGACTTTCTGCGCTTTGCCGTAGGACGTCATGTAGAAGGCGCCGTCCTTGGCGAGATAGTTCATCGCCACGACGTGAGGGAACCCGTCCGGGTCGAGGGTAGCCAGTGCCGCCTTACGCTGTTCGCGGAAAAAGGTCGCCTGCTCATCGGGGCTGAGCTGGATCTGCCGGCGCCGGTTCATCTCTGTTCCTCCTACGCGTTCGCGGACCGCGCCGCAGCGCTTCCGCCTGCCCCCGGATGTTCCTAATATCGCCGACCCGCGCTTCTCGAGGTAACCGGAGACCCTGACATGCTCGAAGTTTGGACTTGGCCGACCCCCAATGCCCACAAGGTGCACATAGCACTCGAAGAACTCGGCCTCGAATACAAGGTCATCCCGGTCGATATCGGCGCCGGCGACCAGTTCAAGCCGGAATTCCTGAAAATCACGCCCAATCACCGCATCCCGGCGATCGTCGATCCCGACGGCCCCGGCGGCAAGCCCTTCACCCTCTTCGAATCGGCGGCGATTCTGATCTACCTCTCGGAAAGGAACGGCGGCAAGCTGATCCCGAAGGACCCGATCGGCCGCTACAAATGCCTGGAATGGATCATGTTCCAGATGGGTGGCGTCGGCCCGATGTTCGGTCAGTGGAACCACTTCGGCGCATACGCAAAGGAAAAACTACCCTACGCGATCGAGCGTTACACCAACGAGGTGGCACGGCTGAGCCGTGTGCTGAACCATCGCCTGGAGGAGTCGCACTGGCTGGCCGGCGACGACTACAGCATGGCCGACATCATCACCTTCCCATGGATCCGCAATGCCGCCCAGTCGTCTGCTCGTTTCGCCGAGCGTGGTATTATCGACCTCGCCGAGTATCCGGCGATGAAGCGCTGGTATGGCGAGATGGCGGCGCGGCCGGCGGTGCAACGCGGGCTCGCGGTGCTGGCCGAGGGCCCGGGCCAAAGGCCGCTCACCGACGCCGAGCGTGAGAACATGTTCGGCGCCACCCAATTCGCTGTGCGCTAGTCCCGGCGCCAGGAACAAAGCCGACGCGCCGCAGGGCTCGAGCCGAGGATCCAAACGCGTCGCTGATCGCCGACCGCTGTCCCGCGCGGCTGGCCTAGTTGACGATGTCGCGGTCGCGCGAATCGCCGCCGCCGCTGCCGAGATCGTCGTCAGGCTCACCCGCTGAACCGCAGTGAGAAAAGAAAGCGGCTTGGGGTCGCCGACACCAATTCCGGCCCTTCTCACGGTGCAACGCTATGTTGAGCTGATATTGGCCCAAAATCATATCTAACGCAAATCTGCAGCAAAACTCTCTCCTGGGTTGCAGTGTGCTTCATCCCGCCGACATGGCAAGACGGTTGAAGTCGCTTGAGCAAGCGGCGTCCGTCCGCTCGATGTGCAAGGCGGTTCCTTATGATATTATAATGCCGATATTTTATCAATATGATAAATGCGAAAACCGCATATTCTCCCATCACGTGATCAGCAACCTAGTGATTTCCATAATAACGTTATGCGTCAGCGACCGCGAGGCGCGCCCCGATGGTCAGCGCGGCGAGCTGATAGACCGCGTTCCGGCCAGTCCGCCAGTCGGCAAGCTCCTCTTCGTCGAGGCGATCGGGCATGCGCGGGTGCCATTCGCCGGGCACCGGCCGGATCACCGCGCCGGCCTCGAGCTGGCTACAATCGACGCGCATCGTGCAGCGGAAGCGGCGGCCGACCTCGAACGTCGATTGGATGATGGTGTTGCGCGCCAGGCGCGGCGGGACGGGTTCGAAATAGGTGACTTTGCGGGGCGGGGTGCGGCGGGCCATTCCGTTCCTCCTCGTTAGGTCAGGTGGGTGCGCAAGGTGCTCAATTCTATGCGGACAAACGGCAAAACGGTCCTGCCTGCATGTCTATTGCCTGGCCGCCAAGGGGCTCCCACTCTATCGGCTCGACATCCAACAGGAAAAAGAGAAAGCGCCACGTGGGGGGACATGACGCTTTCGGGTTGAGAGCAAAGCGTGGCGCGGTTGAGGGGCCGCACTTCCGCTGGGGGTGCGGAAATTGCTCTCTTGATCGTGATAACACGGGTCCCATTGCAGGATTCCACAAATCCCCGAATTCTACGTGATAATCCGGTGTCACGTAGAAAGCGCTCTCTCCCGATGCAGGATATGCGTATGCCCGTCGCGCGGGTCCGGGTTGAAGCCAAGCGAGTCCCAGAAGGCAAAACTGGCCGGCCCCGCATTGACCGTTATGGACCGGTCGCCATCCGCGCCAGCCAAGAGTGCGGTCACCAGTTGACGGCCGACGCCGACGCGGCGAAAGGCTGGCCGAACATAGAACCGCCGCATGCGTAAAGCACCGGGTACGACCGGCTCGATCGTCAATCCGCCGATGCCGACGAGCACGCCATTCAAGCGCGCGGCGAGCAACGCCTCGCCGTCGCGATCGAACCGTGTCGTGCCGGCCTCCCAATCCGCAGCAAGCCGTTCTATTTGCCGGAACCCCTCGGCGAGCGCCTCCGCCCGCAGCGCGTCAAAGCCTGCCGGCAAGTCGTCGAGTATCGGCTCAAGCACGAGCGTATTATCCAACCGCCTTCGTCCTTCCCATTCAGCCTTTCTCCCGTCGCGCGCTGTTGCGGCCTGTCGTTGATCTGCGAAGGACCCGGCTTGCCCGTAGTCGCCAACCGGATGGTTCTCCCTGCCTACAGGGCGAACCTAGGACCGAGTTCTCCGACACCGGCGCGCGCAACCGCTGGTGCGCACTCGTGCATTGCGGCGTCGCAGAAGGCCGACCGTCTCGGCGACCGGGTTTCGAAGACCGGGCGAAATTCGTCCCCCCGGGCCCTCGCTCAGGAAACCGGCAGACCCAGCCCGCGCCATTGGGCCATACCGCCCCTCAGCACCGAGACGTCCGAAACCCCGGCCTCCCGCAACTGGTGGGCGGCGATCGATGATCGGCGGTCGGTCTTGCAGACGACGACAACGGGCCGGTCGTCGCGCGCCAGGTTCGAGACATGGTCCGGCAGTTCGCCGATGGGCAGGTTCATCGCCCCTTCGATGTGCCCGAGCGGGCCGGCGAATTCGTCAGGACCGCGGACATCCAGAATCAGAGGTGGAGCATTTTGCTCGAGGCGGGCAGCGAGCGCCGTCGCCTCGATCCAGGAAGGTGCAGCGCCCGATCGGCGGAACCAGCGGGACAACAGGCTCATGGGCGGTTACTGCCGGATCACAGCGCCCGCCGCGCCTTCAGTGCGGCGGTCAGAGTGCCGTCGTCGAGGTAGTCGAGCTCGCCGCCGATCGGCACACCCTGAGCCAGCCGCGACACCTTGACCCCGCTGCTGGCGACGCGATCTGCGAGGTAGTGCGCAGTGGTCTGGCCCTCGACCGTAGCGTTGAGCGCCAGGATCAGCTCCTGGCCGGGTTTCAGCCGGTCGAGGAGACGCTCGATGTTGAGCTCCTCGGGGCCGACGCCGTCGAGTGCCGACAAGGTTCCCCCGAGCACGTGATAACGGCCGCGGAAGGCTCCGGTACGTTCCAATGCCCAGAGGTCGGCGAGGTCTTCGACGACGCAGATCGCGGTCTCGTCCCGTTCCGGGTCGCGGCAGATCGCACACGGCCGGACCGTATCGAGATTGCCGCAGATCGGACACGGCCGAACCGCCTCCGCCGCCTGCGCGAGCGCTGCAGCGAGCGGTTCCAGCAGGCTTTCGCGCCGCTTGATCAGATGCAACGCCGCGCGCCGCGCCGAGCGCGGGCCGAGGCCGGGCAGCTTGGCGAGGAGGCGGATCAGCGTATCGAGCTCGGACATCGAGGTCGGTGCCTGGCGATCGGCGTCGCCTTGTTCTGCCTCGATTTAGAACGGCAGCTTGAACCCGCCCGGCAGCTGCAGACCGCCGGTCAGCTTTTGCATCTCGTGTTCGGCGTAAGCGGACACCTTGCGCCGGGCATCGTTGAATGCCGCGACAATCAGGTCCTCCAGCACTTCGACCTCTTCGGGGTCGACCAGCACCTTGTCGATCGCCACTTTTTTGAGGTCGCCCTTGCCGTTCAGGGTTAGCTGAACCGTGCCGCCGCCGGCGACGCCGGTCATCTCTACGGCTTCGAGCTGGGCCTGCATCTCGGCCATTTTCTCCTGCATCGCTTGCGCCTGCTTCATCAGCTGGCCGAGATTTTTCATCCTTCGTCCTCTCCCATGCTCGTCTCATCTCCGGGATCCAGCTCCGCAGACGGCTCACCCGCCTCGGACTCCTCGGCGGCGAAGCGTTCCCGCACCGCGGTAACCGTCGCCCCCGGAAAGGTCTCGAGCACCGCTTGGACCAACGGGTGCGCCGCCACCTCGTTCCGCACGTCGCGTTCGCGACGCTCCTCCTGCTCACGCAGGGTGGGCTCTCCTCCGGTGGCGGCTTTCGATGGGGCGACGAGCCAGCGCTCGCCGGTCCATTCGCCGAGCAGCTGACTGATGCGGTTGGCGAGATTGCTCGGGGCCCCCTCGGCCGGGCGAAATTCGATGCGGCCGGGCTCGAACGAGATCAGATGCACGCGCGCTCGCAGCTCCGAGGCGATCATCGGCTCGCGCCGCTTGTCGAACAATACCACGACATCGGCAAAGCTCTGCGGCATCGGATCGTGCTCGACCGAGCTCGCCGGTGGTGGATTGGCGCTTTCCTCAGGTTCTATCCGGGGAGCGGTCGCCAGTGCGGTCGCGGGGCCCGGGGCGGGTGCGACCCGAACCAGGGGAGCCGGCGGCACCGCAGATGCCGCACCACTTGTGCGGACTTCGGCCGGCGCTCCTCCTGCCGAGGATGAGGATCCGGCGAGCGTCCGGACGAGCTCTGCGGGAGCCGGCAAATCAGCGACATAGGCGAGGCGCACGAGCACCATTACCGCCGCCTGAATCGGCGAGGGTGCGGTCTGGACCTCCGCGAGCCCCTTCAGCAGCATTTGCCAGACCCGAGCGAGCGCCGGCAGGGTCAGTTTCTCGGCGAGCGGACGGGCGCGCTCGCGATCACCCTCGACGATCGGATCGCCGAGGCCGGCCTCGGGCGCCACCTTCAACCGGGTCAGGAAATGGCTCAGGTCGAGCAAATCCTGCAACACCATCAGCGGATCGGCGCCGTCCTGATAAAGGCGGTCCAGCCGGTCGAGTGCCGCCGCGGCATCGCCGCCCAGCACGCTCTCCAACAGGTCGAAGACGCGGCCGCGGTCGGCCACACCCAGCATGTCGCGCGCCGCCGTCTCCGTGACCCTGCCGTCCGTCAGTGCGATCGCCTGATCGAGCAATGACAGCCCGTCGCGCACCGACCCGTCGGCGGCGCGTGCGATCAGCGCCAGTGCGGCGAGCTCGGCCTCGACTGACTCGGCTTCGGCGATCCGGCGATAGTGCTCGACAAGCAACTCGGTCGGCACGCGGCGCAGCGAGAACCGCTGACAACGCGACAGCACGGTCAGCGGGACCTTCTGGATCTCGGTCGTGGCAAAGATGAATTTGGCGTGCGGCGGCGGCTCTTCGAGGGTCTTCAACAGCGCGTTGAAAGCGCTCCTGGAGAGCATGTGGACTTCATCGACGATGTAGACCCGGTACCGGCCCAAATCCGGCTTGCGGTAGAGCAGCCCTTCGGTCAACTCACGGATGTCATCGACCCCGGTGCGCGAGGCTGCATCCATCTCGACCACATCGCTGTAGCGGTCCTCGGCGATCTGCCGGCAATTCGCGCAGACGCCGCAGGGCGCCACCGTCACGCCGCCCGATCCGTCCGGGCCGACGCAATTGAGCCCGCGCGCCAGGATCCGCGCGGTCGTCGTCTTGCCGACGCCGCGCACGCCGGTGAGGATGAACGCGTGCGCGATGCGGCCGGTCGCGAACGCGTTCGACAGGGTGCGCACCATCGCCTCCTGTCCGATCAGCTCGGCGAAGGTCGAAGGCCGATGTTTGCGGGCGAGGACGCGGTATACCGATTCGACTTGGATCGGCGCCTCCGACCGAACGCTCGAGTTCGAACACGATACCCATGCCATGAACAACGGTAACCGCGTGCGTCTGCGGAGGCGATTTCGCGTCCTCTGGCATTTACTGGACCGTGTCCCCGCTGCTCATCTGCGCGACCGAGATCGAGGCGGGAGACCGGACGGACGACCCAGGCCAGAACTCGTTACGGCTGCTTCCTTCCGGACCTGACCGGGTTGGCGAGGGGCCTGTCCGCCGCCGGCTCCCGCTGGCATTATATCACCCGTCGGCAACACTGGGGCAACCGTCCCCTCGCGCGCTCGATTTTCGTTTCCACGGAGGTCGCAGCATCGAGCGATGATTGGCCCCCGACGGCACGTTTGTGCAGATTATCAGGAGCCGATCCGCCTATGCCGAGACGGCAATCACCGGTTTCACGGACATCGCCCGTCACGAAAATATACTGCGAATATACAGCAAATATCGCCTAAAGATTGAATTGGCCGCCCAATCCGGTGTCGAACATTGTCGGCACATGAGAGGGCTGAGCAGCATGCTCGTCCTCGACGATCTTCAGACGCCGTTCAAAGTCGCTGGTCTCGATCGCCCGGACGAAGGTGTCGACCACTGCCGCGATCCTCTCCGCCTCCCCCGGCGTGATGACGCCCGCGGCGAGTGCGGAGGTGACGGCCTTCATGGCGGGGCGATGTCGGCGGCGCTCTCGATCGGCGGCAAGGCGAACTTGACCATCCGTTCGCGGCACGGCGGCAGAATGCGCTCGATACAGAGCCGCATCGCCCCCGCGGGTCAAGCCCGTGGGCTGAAGGTCCACGGGTCGCCGGCGAATGCCAGCTCGACGGCTCGGCGCGTCAAGGCGTCGGCCTCGCCGTCGAGCAGCACGGCAGCGGCGAGCGTCTTTTTGTTGCGCGCGCCAGCCGGGCGGCCGGCGGGATTGCCCGATCGCCCCTTTGCGAATGGCCGTCCCCGCCCCGGTCGCGCCGGCTTCGGCGAAAATACGTCAGTCATCGGCATCTCCTTTGAACTCGGCCGCCGATGCATTTCGATGCACCGCGACCGGCATGAGATGCCATTTGGGCAAATTAAACCATTGTTTCAATAGCAACCGACCTCTACTCGCCGGAAGGATCCGCCTCCGGAACATTTTGTGCAGAATCGAGGATTGCATAAAAAGGTGACGAACTTGGTCATCGGCATCTTGGTGCGCGATCCGGTGAGCGCAACGGCGTCGCTCGGCTCCTATCGATGCGAGATCCGTCGGGCTGTCGAGAGGGTGAAGAAATCAGGCTTGGAGGTGCGATCGGCAAATTTCTCGCTCGCCCCCGGCGAAAAAGTCGGGAGCCATTCCTCCACCTCGCCCACGTTTCAAGCATTGCAATACCTTACCTCTCTTGGCAGGGTTCGCGCACGCGGAACGATTGGGCCCCGGCTTTTCGGCGGGGTGACGGAAGAGGGGGCGGTGGTTCGATTCCTTCACACGCTCCGGGACGGTGTAACGGATCGTCAAAAAATCGATTGTGCTGTCGATTCCGCTTTCCTCGCGCGTCGTTTCGCTGTCGGACATCGACCATAAGGAGCACAGCCATGCCCGAGCTTCAGATCATCGGCGCGCCGCAGAGCAATTACGTTTGCGCCGTCCGCATCGCCTGCCTCGAAAAAGGCGTCCCCTACACCCTCGTTCCCGCGCCACCGCATTCGCCGGAAGTCGACGCCATCCACGCCTTCGGCAAAATCCCGGTCATGCGCCATGGCGATGTGACCCTCAGCGAGTTCGCGCGCCATCTGCTTCTACATCGACCACACGTTCGATGGTCCCGCGTTGGCGCCCCGGGACCCGATAGAAGGGGCACGGACGGAAGAGTGGGTCTCGCTTGTCAACACGCACGTCGATCCGCTGCTGGTGCGCCAATATCTGGTGGCGCATTTGTTCCCGGGCACGCCGGACGGCAGCCCCAACCGCGCGGCAATTGACGCGGCATTGCCAAAAATGGAGCAGCATTTTGCGGTGCTCGACCGGGCCGTCGCCAAGACCGGCCACCTCGTCGGCGACACTTTCACCCTCGCCGACATCAACCTGCTGCCGATCCTGCACTACATGGGTAAAGCGCCGGAGAGCGGCCCAATGTTGCGGCGCCATGCCAGCCTGAGCTCCTATGTCGATCGTCACCAAAGCCGGCCGAGCGCCAGGGAGGCAACCCCGCCGCCATTCCCCGGGCGGCAAGACTGGCTCGGAGCGTGAACCATGCGCTACATGTTGCTGATATACAGCCGTGAGGCGGACATGGCCGGGCAGTCCGCGGCGGAGGTCGAGCAGCTGATGGCGGCACACTGGGCGGTGATGGACGAAACGCGGGCCAAAGGCATCCTCCGAGGGGCAGAGCCGCTCCACCCCACCGCCACGGCAACCACGGTCCGCATCGAGGGCGGCAAACCGCTTGTTCTCGACGGGCCCTTCGCCGAGACCAAGGAGCAGCTCGCTGGCTACTACATCCTCGACTGCAAGGATCTCGACGAGGCGGTCACCTGGGCCGCCAAGATTCCGACGGCGTGCAGGGGCGGCACGGGCTGCATCGAGATCCGCCCGATCATGGGGCTCCCGGCAAGATAGGCCGCGGCGAGACCCTCGATGCACGACGCCGGGGCCTCCGTCGAAGCTGTGTTTCGCCGCGAGCACGGCCGGATCATCGCCAGCCTGATCCGGCTGTGCGGTTCTTTCGACCGTGCGGAGGAGGCGATGCAGGAGGCTTTGGCGGCGGCCCTCGCGCACTGGCCCCGTCGCGGCGTTCCGGGGAATCCCGCCGCCTGGATCATGACAGCCGCGCACCGCAAGCTGATCGATATGGCGCGGCGGGAACGCACGCGAAGTGAAAAGCGCGGCCTCTTGGAGCAAGATGCGGCCGTCGCGGCGTATGAGCACCCGATGCCCGCGTTCTCCGTGCTTCCCGACGACCGGTTGCGCCTAATCTTCGCGTGTTGCCATCCGGCACTCAATCGTGAGGCGCAGATCGCGCTCACCCTGCGCACCCTGGGTGGCCTCTCCACGGGCGAGATCGCGCGCGCCTTTCTCGTGCCGGAACCCACGCTGGCGCAGCGGCTGGTGCGCGCCAAGCGCAAGATCCAGGACGCCGGCATTCCCTACGAGGTGCCACCAGACGATGCTCTGGCCGAGCGGCGCGCCGCCGTGCAGACGGTGATCTACCTGATCTTCAATGAAGGCTATCTCGCGACCGCCGGCGAGGCGCTGATCCGCCGCGAGCTGTGCGCCGAAGCCATCCGGCTCGCTCGCATACTGTGCGAAATCGATGCGCAAGAGCCAGAGAACAGGGGTTTGCTCGCCCTGATGCTTTTGCACGATTCGCGCCGCCATGCTCGGGTCGACTGCGAAGGAGCCCTGGTGACATTGGAGGATCAGGACCGCTCGCTGTGGGATCGCGATCAGATCCGCGAGGGCTTGACGCTGGTCGCCGAGGCGCTGCGCATCGGCCGGATCGGACCCTATCAACTTCAGGCAGCGATCGCCGCTCTGCATGCCGAGGCGGAGAACGCGGCGCAGACCGATTGGGCGCAAATCGCGGCACTCTACGACGAGCTCGTCCGCATCAATCCGACCCCCGTCGTGCTGTTGAACGGCGCCGTCGCGGTCGGCATGAGCGAGGGTGCCGAACGCGCGCTGGCGCTGATCGAGGAGCTCGGCGGCTCGGGCGCCCTCGACCGATATCATCTCTACCATGCGGCGCGCGCTGACATGCTGCGCCGGCTCGGATCGCGGCCGGCGGCGGCCGAGGCCTACCGTCAGGCTCTTGCTCTGACCGCCAACGGCATCGAACGCACCTTCCTGGAGCGCCGCCTCGCCGCGCTGTGACGAGCGGCTCGCGGGTTGCGGTCGGCGCTGCGGTTGTGCCAACCTCACCCTATGCGAGCACCTAATTTCTACGCCCATCCCAGCTTCGAACGCGCCGGTCTGCGCCGCCGCGACACCGGCTGGATCCTCGAACGCGTCGCCGATCCGGGGAGCTTGTTCGTTCCGGTCTGGCGCAATCAGAACCTGGTCGTTGAGCTCGACGGCGGCGAGCCGCGGGCCGCGGTACTGGCCTCGGATGCCGTCGCCGCGATCCTCGGGGCGAGCTTTGCCGGCGCTGAGGAGCACCTCGCCCGCGGCGAGGTCGTCTTTCTCGGCGTCGTCGAGGAGCGGGCCCATTTTGCGCTCGACCTGTCGCCGCTCGAGGCACCGCTGGAAATGGTGCGTTCCCCAGCCTTGGCGGCGAGCGGAATCGACGACGCTCAGGTTCGCTTTACCGATCTGCGCCAGCTCGGGGGCCGGATCGAGCGCCGCGAGGGAGCGCTGTTGGCGCTCGCCCGGGCGATGCTGTTCTGGCACGCCCGCCACCGCTTTTGCGGGTTGTGCGGCAGTCCGACCCGCAGCGAGGAAGCCGGGCATATGCGGCGCTGCACCGATCTCGTCTGCAACACAATGCATTTTCCGCGCACCGATCCCGCTGTGATCATGCTGGTCGGCGACGGCGACCGGGCCCTGATGGGGCGCTCGAAGCACTTTCCTCCGGGCATGTATTCGACCCTCGCCGGCTTTGTCGAGCCCGGCGAGAGCCTCGAAATGGCGGTCGCCCGCGAGGTCCGGGAGGAAACCGGGATCGAGGTGGGTGCGGTCCACTATCATTCCTCGCAGCCCTGGCCCTTCCCCGCCAACATCATGCTCGGTTTCCACGCCGCCGCACTGACCACCGAGATCACCGTCGACTACGGCGAGCTGGAGGATGCGCGATGGCTCGAACGCCGATGGCTGCTTTCCCACAGCGACGACGACTCGTTCCGTATGCCGCGGCTCGAACTCGATCGCCCGCCGCCTGATCGAGGATTGGCTGCACGGCCATATCGACGTCGCCGTCCCCTGACCCTCCTGCCAAGAACCGACTATCCGCGAACCGAAAGTTGGGCGAATTTTCATCTGCAGCGAATTTGCAGCAAAATCTCTCCTTGGGGTTGAACAGAGCTTCCGCGCCGGGTTCGCTCACGCGGCCGATCCAACTCCGATCCGCAGGCGGTTGCTCTATGTCTACAATGCAAATCTAGCGACTTTGTGACAATGAAAATTTCGTTTGTAGCATATGCGCACTCGACAGAGACGTTGCCGAAAGGCACCGTCTAGAGTGGCCAAAGCTCGGGCGGCGCGATAACGCCCGTTCGTCGTCGCGTGAGCATCGGGCTCGGGTTGCCCCCAGCCCGAGAGGCAAAATCAGTCCGACTACGGGAAATCAAGGGGCGGTAGTCTGCCGCCCCTTAGCCGATTACTGCTGGCCGGGTGGCTTGTAGGCGCCGCGGATCCGGCTCGCCTTTTGCCGGATGTCGGCAATCTCTTCCATCGTGAAGAGGCGTGTTAGCTCGACGTTCTGAATGGTGCCGGCTGACACGGCGACGCCGCACATCGCCGGCGCCATCGCGGGGTCAGGCACGTCGAAGATCACCAGCGCGCCAGGACCATTGCTGGCCCTGCCGTACATGGCGACGAGCTTCCCGCCGGCAGCTGCGAGCAACTGTTCCACTGCTGCTCGCCGGTCGGTGTTGGGGTTTTCCCTCATCGCGTTCAGGGCCTGCGGTGTGTAGTCCGCCGTCAAACAAAACAGCATCGACGTTATCCTCCCGTGGTTGTCGTGCAGCGCCGCGACACTAGCAGCCTTCTGCCGAAGCGAAAGTGAGAGAAACCGGGCTCAGTTATCTCCGCCTTTCCGCACGCTCCGTGGGCATCTAGGCTCAACAATGGCGGAGCAGGAAACTATCACCGGGTAGATTTGCTGCCAACGGCGGTGATCGTGATATGCCCCAATGTCGTATCGGCCTTGGCGCCATGCCAATGGCGTTCACCGGCCTTGATATGCACGACATCACCCACGTCGATCTCATGCTTTTCATGCTCCGTCGCCACCATGCCGCAGCCCGAGGTCACGACCAGGATCTGGTCGCAGCTATGCGTATGCCACCCCGTGGTGCAGCCTTGGCTAAAGTTCACCACGCTGCAGTTGTAGTTCGCGGAGTCCCCGGGCTGAATGATGGTCTGACGTGTCCGGGAAACCGGTCCTTTCCACCCTTCTATCGACTCACCGCCTTCCATTGGGGCGTTCGGTACGTCCTTAAGCGTTACCACTTTCATGATGACCCTCTCCTTGCGTTAACGGGTGTTCTGAGCGGCCCTCGGCGGCGTGTCGCCCGCAACGAGAAGGCCAGCGGCAGCCAAGGCTTATCGGGCCAGCGCCACAGTCCCTCAGCGCCCTGCACCAGCACGTCGAACATGTGCCAGGGCACGGCGTCATGTTCGTGGAGCCAGTCCAGCGTCATACCCGCCTTCATCAGTCCGGAGATAACGTCGCTCAGCGGATGCGCCCAGGTACAGGTCGTCGCGTTGGCAACGGTGGTCGTCTCGTCGACGTAGTCGTGCGCTTCTTCCATCACCACCGGATCGCGCGAGAAATAGGGCGCGAAGTAGCCCGGCCTCCCGTCGGGCAACTTGGCCGCATCATCGAACACCATCGCGGCCGGGTGCGCCTCGGCGAGGTAGAGCGAACCGCCGGGCTTCAGGAAATCGCAGACAATCTGCGCCCATCGGTAGATATCCGGCAACCAGATGATGGCGCCCCAGGTGACGAACACCAAGTCGAAGGCCGCCCTTTCCGTGATTGCCGCCGGTGCATCGTAGAGGTCGGCATGCACGAAGCGCGCCCGATCGGCAAGACCGAGTTCGCCGGCGAGCCGGCGCGCGGCGTCGATTGCCGGTGCGGAGAAGTCCAGTCCGACGACCGTCGCACCGCGCTGGGCCAATTTCAGGCTGTCGGCGCCGAAATGACATTGCAGGTGCAGGACGCGGGTGCCGGCGACCGGCCACAGCTCTGCCTCTTCGATGGCGTTGAAGCGGCCGTACCCGGCCCGCAGGCTCGCTAGATTGTAGCCACGCGGGCCAAGATGGAGCGCGACCTTCTCATCCCAATGGGCACGATTGGTTGCCCTCCATACCGGCTCGCTCAAGACCACTGTTCCTCACAGGAGCCAGCACGCCCGGGCGGGTGCTTAGCAGAGCAAGAACCTACCCCCAGGTGGCTTTGCTGCCGACGGCGGTGATCGTGATGTGTCCCATCGTGGTGTCGGCCTTGGCACCATGCCAATGGCGTTCACCGGCCTTGATGTGGACGACATCACCGACATTGATCTCACGCTGCTCGCGCTCGTTTGCCACCATGCCGGAGCCCGAGGTCACGACCAGCACCTGGTCGCAGTCATGGGTATGCCAGCCCGTCGTGCAGCCCTGGCTGAAGTTCACGACGCTGCAGTTGTAGTTCGCAGAGTCGCCGGGCTCGATGATGGTCTGACGCGTCCTGGCGACAGGTCCGGTCCACCCTTCGATCCGCTCGGCAGCGCCTTCCGCCGGAACATTCGGTATGTCTTTGAGGGTGACGACGTTCATGACGATCCTCCTCGTGTTGACGGTGTTCGTGGCACTCTACCACAGCTGAATGAGGACGCTACCGGCCGGCGAGCACGAGAATTTCCGGGGTCGCCGGCAGGCCGGTTCGGGAGACAGCGACGGTGGCCCCGGTTTCACGACGCACGGAAAAGAAAGCGCCGGCTCGCGCCAGGAACTTCTCCAGGCTCGCCTGCGTGAAGATGTGCATCGGGATAGCGAGCTTAGGTCCGATCTGTCGCAGGACCTCGATCATCTCTTCCTGGTTCAATGTGTAGGTGCCGTCGACCGGCACCATGACCACATCGATCGCGCCGAGTTCGGCGAGGTGGGTGGCGGTCAAGGTGTGGTGCAGGTGCCCGAGATGGGCGATGCACAAATCGGCCACCTCGAAGACGAAGATCGAATTGCCGTTATAGCGGGTCCCGCCCAGCGCGCGAACATTGGTCGGGATGTTGCGAATACGCACATCACGGTAATCGAGATGATGGCTGGCGACCCCGCCCGCCGGGTCCCAACCCCGCAGCACGTATTTGACCCCGGGCTCGACCGATTCGCTGTAATGCGTCGGATGGGCATTGTTCATCGTGACGATGTCCGGCGTCACCGGGGCGCGGATCATATCGTTGTAGTCGGTGACGATGCGTACCCCAGCCGGACTCTCGATCAGAAAGCTCGAATGGCCGAGAAAGGTGACCGAGACCGCACTCTCGGGGACCGCTGCGACGAGCCGCAGGGGGCCGAGCCGACCGGCGACGACCCCGGTGCACGCCGCCTGCACCACCGACGCGATGAGCGAAGCGAGCGCGACCGCGCAGACTAGGAACAACGGCTGCGGGATTGTCCGTCGGCGGATTATCATGCGGGATCCCCTCCCAGAACTCGTAAAGCGTTCCGGCAAGCGATCTTCAGGGTCGGCAGGTCGCGCTCGAGCAAGAGCCAAATACGGACGACATCAATATTCGCATAGTCGTGCCGCAGCCGGTTGCCGAGACCACGGATTTCCCGCCATGGGATCTCCGGGCAGATCTCGGCACCATAGTCGCCGAGCTTTGCGGCTGCCTCGCTAATGGTCAGCAAAGCGTATTTGACGGCAAGCACGGTCTGCTCCGTTCCGGCAAAGGCCTGGAGATCCATGCCTGCCGTGAAGCGCTCGATCCGCTCGATATTCTCGATTATGTCGCGGAAGCGCTGAACAGGATCGTCAGAAGGCACGTACGACCTCTCGGCTCACGCTCTCCTGCACGCGCGGCCGGAGTGTGCCTTCTTCTATTAGATCGACCCGCTGTCCAAGCAGATCCGCAAGCTTGTTCTCGATCCCGATCACATCGAGGAGAGACAGCTTGTGGGAGTTATCGAATACCGCGAGGAGGTCGATATCCGAGTCAACCCGACCTTCATTCCGGGCCGTCGAGCCAAATAGCGAGAGCCTGAGAATTCCAGCCGCCCTCAACTCACACTCATGGGCGCGAAGGGCGGCGATCACTTCGTCGGGTTGCATGGGGCAGAAATAGTAGCGCCACATTGCACTTTACAGCACCACCTCAACGAGATACGGCCCCGGGCTCGCGGTGCCCTCGGCGAAGCGGTCGTTGAACGCCTCCATCGTCGTGACCCGGGCGCCGGGCACACCCATCGAGCCCGCGAGGCCTACCCAATCGAGATCGGGGTGGCCGAGATCGAGCATGTCGAGCGCCTTGCGGCCGGGATTGCCGGCGCCGACATTGGCGAGCTCGCCGCGCAGGATCGCATAGCTGCGGTTCGAGAACAGGAGGGTCGTAACGTCGAGCCCCTCGCGCGCCTGGGTCCACAAGGCCTGCAGGGTATACATGCCGCTGCCGTCGCCTTCGAGGCAGACGACCTTGCGATCCGGGCACGCGACCGCGGCACCGGTGGCGACCGGCATGCCCATGCCGATCGAGCCGCCCATGTTCGAGAGCCAGTCATGCGGTGCCGCCGCGCGGGTCGGCCCAAAGAAGCCGCGGCCGGTCGTCACCGCCTCGTCGACGACGATCGCATTCTCCGGCAGCATCGCGGCGAGTGAGGCGCCGAGCGCCTCCGGGGTGATGGCACCGGTGGCCGGCCGTGGCGGCGGCTCGTTGGTCACCGGCGCCGGGGTCGAGCGTGCGCCGACCTCGTCGGCCAAGGCCTCGAGCGCGCCGATCAAATCCTCCTCGGGGCGGGCGAGGACATGGCCAATTGCCTCGGGCGGCGACAGCAGGCTCGGCTTGTCGGGATAGGCGAAGAACGCCACTGGCATCTTCGAGCCGACGAGGATGATGTGCTTGAGCCCGGCCAGAACCTTGACCGCCTGGTCGACGACATACGGCACCCGCTCGACAAACACGCGACCCCGCCCGCGCTGGGTGCGTGCGTTGGAGCCCTGGGCGATCAGCCTGGCCCCGGTCTTGGCGGCGATTCGGCCGGCGAGGTCGAGCCCCTCCTGGCGCAACGCGCGGCCGGTGACGAGCAGCAGGCACGGCTCCCCCCAGCGCAATACTCGCGCACACTCCGCGACCGCCTCGGGCGATGCCGCCGCGGGCTGCACTGCAGGCGGCACCTCGGCCGGGCCCGAGCCCTCGTTCCACGCCGTGTCGGCCGGCAGGATCAGCATCGCGATCTGCCCCGGCGGCGTCCGCGCCGCGGCGATCGCTGCCGCCCCATCGGCTGCCACCGACTTCGCATCGGGCGAGGTCTTGACCCAGCGCGAGAACGGTTTCGCCGCGGTCTCGATGTCGGTGGTTAGCGGTGCGTCGTAGCGGCGGTGGTAGGTGGCGTGGTCGCCGACGATGTTGACCATCGGGGTCAACGCCTTGTTGGCGTTGTGGATGTTGGCGAGCCCGTTCGCCATGCCGGGGCCGAGGTGCAGCAATGTCGCCGCCGGGTTGCCGGTCATTCGGGCATAGCCGTCGGCCGCACCGGTGACCACGCCTTCGAAGAGGCCGAGCACGCAGCGCATGCCGTCGACCCGGTCGAGCGCGGCGACGAAATGCATCTCCGAGGTCCCGGGATTGGCGAAGCACACATTGACGCCGCCACCGACCAACGTCCGTACCAGGCTTTCAGCGCCGTTCATCAACCTTCCTCCATCACGCCTCCGGCTCTCCCGGAGCTAGCCGGCAGCGAACATGCCTGCTGCCGCGCGCTGCTTCAAGGCAGCCAATATCGGTCCGGGTGCGGAATAACACGGCGCGAGGCGCCGTCTGTGGCATACTCCTGCGGAATCCGTTCTCCCGGCTGACACCTAGTCCCTTTATGCACGCTGCCCCGCGCATTCTTGCCGTCGCCACTGCGGTTCCGCCCTATCCGCTCGACCAGGACGATGTTACAGAGCGGGTCAGGCTTCTGCTCGGGCGTCCGCAAAACCTCGATCGCCTGCTGCCGGTGTTCGCCAATACCGGAATTCGCCGGCGCTACTCGTGCGTGCCGATCGAGTGGTACTACGACGCGCATGGCTGGGCCGAGCGCAACCGCGTCTATGTCGCGTCCGCGCTCGATCTGCTGGAAGCGGTGACCCGGCGGCTGCTCGAGTGCAGCGGCCGCGACAAGGACGACATTGCCGGTGTTGTCGTCGCGTCGACGACCGGGATCGCCACCCCGAGCCTCGATGCGCTGCTGATCGAACGGATGGGCTCTGCGGCGCACGGTGCGGCGTCTGCCGATCTTCGGGCTCGGCTGCGCCGGCGGCGTTATCGGCCTCGCCCGCGCTGCGAGCCAGGCGGCGGCGACCCCGGGCGAGATTACGCTGTTTCTCACCGTCGAACTGTGCGCGCTGTCCTTTCGGCGTGACGATTGGTCGGCGAGCAACATCGTCGCGACCGCGCTGTTCGGCGACGGAGCGGCGGGCGCGCTGCTGTCGACCGAGGGCACCGGCCCGGCCGTCGTCGCCACCGGCGAGCATACTTGGCCCGGCAGCCTCGATGTGATGGGCTGGGACGTCGCCGATGACGGGCTAAGCGCGATCTTCTCCCGCGAGATCCCTCAACTCGTCGCCACCCAGCTGCACGACGTCGCCTCGGACTTCCTCGCCCGTCACGGGCTTGCGCTCGGCGACATCGACCGATTCGTCTGCCACCCGGGCGGCGCCAAGGTCGTCACGGCGCTGGAGCACGCCTTTGGACTGGGGGAAGGTGCACTGATCGACGCATGGGAAGTGCTGCGCGACTACGGCAACATGTCGGCGACGACCGTGCTGTTTGTGCTCGACCGCGTGCTCGCTGCGGCGCGGGCGACTGGAGAGCGCTGGGAACGTGCGCTGATGAACGCGCTGGGTCCGGGTTTCACGGCCGGCTTTCTGGTGCTCGACAACCGGTGACGGTTCTCCAGTGGACCCTCGCACTCGTCTTGCTGCAGCGCAGCTTGGAGCTGATCTGGGCGCGCCGTAATACCGTCGGCTTGCGCCGGCAGGGCGCCATCGAGGTGGATGCCGAGGGATATCCGTTCATCGTCCTCTTGCATGCGGGGTGGCTGGCGAGCCTCGCGGCCTTCGTCCCCGCATCGACCCGGCCCTTCTGGCTGCTGCTCGGACTCTTCGCGCTGCTCCAGCTGGGCCGGCTGTGGGTATTGGCGAGCCTCGGCCGATATTGGACGACGCGTGTCATCACCTTGCCCGGCGCTCCGCTGATATGCACCGGCCCGTTCCGCTACCTGCGCCACCCGAATTACCTGGTGGTGATCGCCGAAATCGCGGTGCTGCCGCTCGCCTTTGGGGCGATTGCAATCGCGGCGGTTTTTTCGGCCCTGAACCTTGTGCTGATCCTGCGACGCATTCGGATCGAGGACAATTTCCTCGCGCCGCGGCGAGGGCTGTGAGAGGGACCCATGTGATCGCGATCCTGGCACCCGCCACCGGCGGGGTCGGGGTCAAGACGTGGGTCGGGTTCGTCGCCATGGCCGTCGGGATGTTCCTGGCGATCCTCGACATCCAAATCGTGGCGAGTTCGCTGCCCGAGATCCAGACCGGTCTCGGTATCTCGCTCAGCCAACTGAGCTGGGTTCAGACCGCCTATCTGATGGCCGAGATCGTCGCAATCCCGCTGACCGGCTGGCTAACCCGGGTGATGTCGACGCGCGGCGCCTTTGTCGCCTGCGTTTGCGGCTTCACCGCTGCGAGCCTCGCTTGCGCCGCCTCGACCAGTTTCTGGTCGCTGATCTCGGCTCGGGTGGTGCAGGGCTTCTGCGGCGGGGCCCTGATCCCGTTGACCTTCTCGGCGGTCTTCCTGATGTTCCAATGGCCCGGCCGAGAGCGTGCAACGCTGGTCGCGGGTCTGCTGGCGATGCTGGCACCGACTCTCGGACCGAGCGCCGGCGGCTTTATCACCAGCGCCTATTCCTGGCACTGGCTGTTCCTGATCAACGTGCCTCCGGGGATTGTCGTGGCGCTTCTCGTCGCCTGGGCGGTCGACGTCGATCGCCCCCAGCGGCGCGCGTTCGGGTCAGTCGATCTCGTTGCCTTGCCGTTGCTCGCGGTCTTTCTTGCCGGTCTGCAGCTCCTTCTCAAGGAGGCTCCGCAACGCAGCTGGGCGAGTGCTTCGATGCTGTTGCTGACTGCTGTATGCGCCGCTTGCGCCGGCGGGGTGATCCGCCGCTCGTTGCGCCAACCGATGCCGCTGATCGATTTGTCGGCATTCCGCAGCCATAACTTTGCCGCCGGCTGCTGGTTCAGCTTTGTACTCGGCGTCGGGCTCTACGGCGCGACCTACATGCTACCTGTGTTTCTCGGTCTGGTCCGCCATTACGACGCGCTGACGATCGGCGAGATCATGATGGTGACAGGCGCGGCCCAGCTGGTTATGGCGCCGGTCGCCTGCACGCTCGAACGGCGCGCCGACATTCGGCTGGTGACGGCTGCGGGCTACGGCTTGCTCGCGATCGGCTTCATCGGCAATGGCTTCATGACCTTCGAGACCGATTTCTGGGGATTGTTCTGGCAGCAGATCGCGCGCGGCGCCGCGGTGATGCTTTGTCTGTTGCCGACCACCTCGCTTGCGCTCAGCGGCTTCGACCCGTATCTCGTTCCGAACGCTAGCGGGCTGTTCAATCTGATGCGCAATCTCGGGGGAGCGATCGGCCTGGCGCTGATCGATACCGTGCTCGAGCTCCGCGTCCCCGCGCATGTCGAGGCCCTCGTCGTGCGGCTTCAGGCCGGCGACGCATCGGCGGCGCGACTGGTGGGCTTGCCGACGGAGCGCTTCACCGGAGTGCCGATCGATGCGGTGGATGAGACGACGCGGGCGCTCGTCGCACCGCTCGTCGAGCGCGCCGGGCTCGTCGCCGCCTTCAACGATGCTTGGCTTGTGATCGGTGCGTTGATCTTCGTGTCGATGCTGGCGCTGCCGCTGCTGCGGCCGGCCGCTGCCAGGGTCGACATGACCCGACGTTGGAACGCCACATGAGCATCCCGATCTTTGTTTCATCGGATCTTTAACGCCGGATAAGCCAGGTGACCGAAGTACGGGCGCTGATTTGCGCCACTCCTCGGACGTCGGCCGACCCCCGATCGGGGCGGGTCATCGCCAAGATGCTGCGCGAGAACGCCCTGCTGGCATTTCCTCCACAGGCCTTCGAGGCGGACGTGGTCTTCCGCCGCTTTTTCGGCCGCCAGCAGATCATTCTCAATCGGCCGCGCGGGATCCACCACATCCTCGTCGAGAACCCGCAGAATTATGGCCGGACCCGCGGCACGATCCGTATATTGCGGCCGCTGCTCGGGAACGGTCTGTTGCTCAGCGAGGGCGATGATTGGAAGCAGCAGCGCCGAACCGTGGCGCCGGCCTTCGCCCCACGCACCATTCCGCTACTGGCCCGCCATGTGGCTATCGCCGCCGAGGGGGTCGTAGCCCGTCTCACGGCCTCCGAAGGGACCCGGGTCGACCTGCTCGCGGCGATGCAGGCTCTCGCCCTGGAAATCGCCGGCACGTCGATGTTTTCCCTGGCGATGGAGCGGCATCGGCCCGAGCTGCGCGATCTAATCGGCCGTTACGCCGCGGGGGCCGGCCGCCCCGCCGTGCTCGACTTCTTGCTGCCGTTAGCGATCCCGAGCCCGCGTGATCTCGTGCGGCGTCGAATGCGGCGACGCTGGGTGGAGCTGATCAGTCGCATCATCGCCGAGCGCCGGGACCAGCCGCCTGACGCAGCGCCGGGCGACCTGTTCGATCTGCTGTCGACGGCCCACGACCCCGAAACCGGAGCCCCGCTCTCGGTCAATGGTCTCGTCGACCAGGTAGCGACGTTGATCACCGCCGGCCACGAGACGACGGGGGTGGCGCTGTTCTGGTCGCTGTATTTGATCGCCGCGGCGCCGACCGTCCAGGACCGGCTGGCTGCAGAAGTCGCGTCTCTCGATCTATCCCCGGACGAGGCGGACGCAAGCTTGCGCCGGCTGATCTATACCCGCGCGGTTGTTCAAGAGGCGCTGCGCCTCTATCCTCCGGTATATGCGATCGTGCGCCAGGCCCTGACCGATGACAACGCCGACGGTATCGACGTGCCGGCGGGCGCGATCGTGTTCGTCGCGCCCTGGGTCCTCCACCGGCACCGCCGGCTGTGGGAGCAGCCGGACGCGTTCGACCCGGCGCGCTTCTTGCCCGATGCGCCGCCGCCCGATCGCTTCGCCTATTTGCCCTTTGGCATCGGGCCACGCATCTGCGTCGGCGCGCAATTCGCACTGACCGAAGCCACTCTGGTGCTAGCCAAAATGGTCAAGGCCTTCGAAATCGGGCGCGCCGACAACGCGTCGGTGACGCCAATCGGGATCATCACCACCCAGCCCGACCATCCGCCCTTCTTTCGCCTGCACCGCCGGCATTAGCGGCGGGCTGAGGATCGGATCCTTAATCGTACTCCGACAGCCGTTCGAGGTATCGGGCGTAATCGCCTCTGCCCAGCTGCCGGGCGAGGTCGAGGAGGCGCTCGCGGTCGATATACCCCATGTGATAGGCGACCTCCTCGACGCAGGCGATCTTGAGTCCCTGCCGCATCTCGATTGTGCGCACGAATTCGGCAGCTTCGAGCAGGGATTCATGCGTCCCGGTGTCGAACCAGGCGTAGCCCCGCCGCAGTCTCTCGACCGCCAACAAACCGCGCTCAAGGTAGACATTGTTGAGATCGGTGATCTCCAACTCGCCGCGCGCCGACGGTTTGAGCGTGGCCGCGATCTCGGCGACCGCGTGATCGTAGAAATAGAGCCCCGTCACTGCCCAGTGCGAACGAGCCTGACTTGGCTTCTCCTCGATCGAAATCGCCCTGCCGGAGGCGTCGAACTCGACCACGCCATAAGCTTCCGGACGGCGGACCTGATAGCCGAAGACGGTGGCGCCGCGGCGCGGCCGAGCCGCCTGCTGCAGCGTCGCCGACAGGCCGTCCCCATAGAAGATGTTGTCGCCGAGCACCAGCGCCACATGATCACCGCCGATGAAGTCGCGACCGATCAGAAACGCCTGCGCAAGCCCGTCGGGCCGGGGCTGTTCGGCATAGGCGATGGAAAGGCCCCACTGCCCGCCATCGCCGAGCAGCATCTCGAACCGCGCGCGGTCATCCGGCGTCGTGATGACGAGGATGTCGCGAATCCCCGCCAGCATCAGGGTCGTCAGCGGGTAATAGATCATCGGCTTGTCGTAGACCGGCAGCAGTTGCTTGCTGACCGCCAAGGTGACCGGATAGAGCCGCGTGCCGGAGCCACCGGCAAGAATGATCCCTTTCATCGCTCAGGCTGCGCATGGCGCGGCACCCCGCCCATACTCAAACAATCGCGGCAGACGAGACAGCACCGGGTGTTTCTGATCTCGGTCGGACACCAGCGCCCCATCGGTCGATACCGGCCAGGCGATGCCGAGCGCAGGATCGCTCCACAGGAGCCCGCGATCGTGCTCGGGCGAATAATAGGCGCTCACCTTGTAAAGGACCTCGGTGTCGCGCGCGAGCGTGCAATAGCCGTGAGCGAACCCTTCGGGTATAAAGATCTGGTTTCCCTCCGAAGCGCTGAGCACCACGGCAACATGGCGGCCGAAGCTTGGCGAGCCCCAGCGAATATCGACGGCGACATCGAGGATCGAGCCCGCCGTCACGCGCAATAGCTTGGCCTGGGCGAACGGCGGAATTTGGAAATGCAGGCCGCGCACCACACCCTTGCTCGCCGACAATGAGTGATTGTCCTGCACAAAATGAATGTCAATTCCATGTTCCTGCAGCACGTTTTCCTTGAATACTTCCGAGAAAAACCCGCGCGAATCGACGTAGCGAACTGGCGTTATCAGTTTGATGTCAGCAATCTCGGTTGCCGCTACTTGCATGCTCGCCTCATTCCGGTCAACGTATCCAAATTCGGATACACAAATCTGCTGAGAAAGAAAAGGATGCTGAAAAGGCATATCCAACCCGACTGAAATTAATCCCCCGCCCCACGATTTCGCGAACTGGCATGCATGCGATCGGGCACCAAGCAATTGCATCGCGGGACTGCCGACATGACTGGCGCAAGGATGTAAGTTCTTGCTCGGTGTCATCGTTCGCCGCTGTCACGGCACCCGGTGTGAAGTCGCCTGGGGCGATCGGTACCAGGATGCCATACCGCCGCACACCCGACCCTCGGCGGTTGCCGGCGGTACCCGACCGCGCTAGAGAATGGCCGCCATACCATTGACTGCTGACCGAAAACGTTGGTTCGGGGGAATTTACCCATGATAAACTGGCTGAGGCCGGTGGCCGCACGAGCGGTGGCGGACACCTTCATTGGGAACGAACGGCCTCACGCCCGGACTCCGCCCGTTGCGTGAGCCTTCGGGATCGGCAACGGCAGTGAACGACGGCATGCTCACCCCGCAGTCTCTCTTCATCGAGTTGCCGAGGCGGGACCGGATCACGGCGATTTCGGGTGTAGTGCAACGCAAACCCATCGTCCTCGTGCTGGGCATGCACCGGAGCGGCACCTCCTTATGCTCCCACCTGCTCAGCGCGCTGGGCGTTGATATGACGGATCAAATCCCGGGTCCGGGGCAAGCCTCGCCCGCACCGGACAATCCGCGAGGCCACTGGGAGCGCTGGGAAATCGTCGAGTTTCACGACCGCATTCTCCGCCTCTTCAACCGCGACTATTTTGGGCGATTTCACGATTTCGCATTGCCGGTGGCATGGTGGGCGGATCCGCGCGTCGCCCAGATCAGGCGCGAGATCGTCGCATTTCTCGAAAACCGGATGGGCGACAGCTATTTCGGCTTCAAGGATCCGCGCACCGTGCGGCTGATGCCGATGTGGCATCAGATCATCAATGAGCTCAAATTGGCGCCGAAGGTCGTACTGTGCTTGCGCAATCCCGCACAAGTCGCCCGATCCCTCCATACGCGTGACGGCCTCGATCCCGCCAACGGGGAATATCGCTGGCTCGTTCACATGATCGATTTCTTTCGGTATGCGGGCAATTTCGACTTCTGCGCGGTGGAATACGAAGAGTGGTTCGACAATCCTGCGGCCAACATCGAGAAGTTGAGAAAATTTCTCGATTTGCAGTGGCAGCAGAGCGAAGCGGATCTTGGCCTACTGCTGTCGGATATTATCGATCCTTCGGCACGGCATGACGACCCCGGGCGGCGCGACGCCAGCCAACCGCTGGTGCGCACCTTGCACAAGCTCGCCGGCCGCGCCGGCGAGAACGGAGCCCGAGAACAAATCGCCTACATAGTCTCGCAATTCGTCAGCTTCCAGCAGTTGCAAAGGCCGCTATTGCAGGCCTTTGAGGGCGTCGCCGAAACCGCGGCCAAATATCCCGAGGTCGAGCTGGAGGCGACCGCCTTGCGAGCGGCCATCAGCGAACGCGATGGCATCATAGAGGCCGCCGATGCGAGAGCCGCCGGTACCGAGGGGCGTTTGGCCGAATCCCTTGCCGAGATCGATCGCCAGCGGGCGCACATCACCGACCTCGCCAGCGAGCGCGCCGAGATCGAGCTTACGGTAAATGATCTGAAAGCGACGCTCGCCGAACGCGAGACCGCGCTGGCCGAGCACTCGCGCCGGGCCGCTGAGCTCGATGCGGCGTTGCAAGCAGCCCAAACAGCGGTCGCCGCGCGCGATGCGGCATTGCAAGCAGCGCAAGCGGAGATCGCCGCTGGCGATGCGGCGCTCCGGCATGCCGAGCATGAAGCGCGAGACCGTGCCGCCGCAGCCCTCGCGACGCAGAGCGAAATCGCTGAGCTTCGCACGGCACTGGAGCAGGCCGAGCAGGAGGGTCAGAAGCACTCGGCCGCTGCCGAGGCGGCGCATGCCGAGGCAGGGGTGCTCCGCGCGGCACTAACGCAGGCGGAGCGCGCAGCGCAGGAGCGGCCCGCCACAACGGAGGCGATGCGGGCCGAGGTCGGGGGGTTGCGCCAGATCCTGACACAAGCGGAGCGCGTGGCGCAGGAGCGCGATGCCGCCGTGGCGGCGTTGCAGGCCGAAATCGGAGCGCTGCAGGAAACGCTCACCGCGGCTCGGCAGGTCGGAAAGGCGGCCATCGCTGCGTTCCGTATTGGCAGCGCAGCGCCGACGAAACCCGACGAGCCGCGCGGATGGCGGCGGGCTATATTGGGTCTCTTTGGCTTCTGAAACGAGCCTCTGCTAGTCAGTAAGGCGGTGCTGCAATCTGATTGAGGATAAATGATGTCGGACCGCATCGTTAACCTGCGGCGGCTTGGCTTATTGCGCCGGAAGCCGAGCGCAGTGGCCTTAGCCGACCGCGCCCGAGATGCTCGGCAATGGGATCGTGCCGTCGAGCTCTACCGAAAGGCTCTGGACCGAAATTCCGGCAATCCACCCATTTGGGTTCAGTACGGTCATGCATTGAAGGAGTTTGGCGAGTTGCGGGACCCGGACAAGCTGGCGCAAGCGGAGATCGCCTACCGAACGGCGGTGTCCCTTGATCCGGGCGTGGCAGACCCGCACCTACATCTCGGTCATGTTCTTAAACTTCAGGGCAAGACCAACGAGGCCGAGGCCTCCTACCTGCGCGCCTTCACCCTGGACCCGTCAATGTCCTATCCGTTGCGGGAATTGAGTGGGCTGGGCTTGTCAGAAGCTTACCTTTCCGAACTGCAAGGGATAGTCAGTGGGGATACCAACGCACTGTCGCTCTCTAAGGGGACCGGAGCGCTCTCTAAGGGGACCGGAGCGCCCTCCGAGGGGGGGGGGCCGGCTACTTCGTTCGCTCTTGGATGGAAACGCAACCGAACCTTCAGCTTTGGAGCAGTTCGCGGAGCACGACTTTGTCCCTCCGATGAAGACGTCTCGCTAATCGCACCCTATTTCGAGGGTGGTATGTTGGCGCAGATTGGTGATGATGGGTTTGGATTCTTTGGCCCGACGGAATACCTTAGTAACCCAGTGCTCTGGTCATTCGCCCCGCATTATCTGTTTGATCCGCACTGGTATGCCGCGCAGTTCGCCGAGCCGCTTGACCCAGCCACGAACCCCTTCCTCCATTATTTACGGGTCGGAGCGTACGAGGGGAAATCGCCGCATCCTTTATTCGATCCCGAATTCTATCTTGGGCAGTGGAAGCGCTACGAGCCCGGGGCTTCGATCGAACAAGTATTTCATCACTACCTAGGCTATGGAAGACAGCGGGATATCTCGCCGCATCGCCTTTTTTCGGCACTCTGGTATCGTAAACGTTATCTGAATGATGTGGAGGAAGACGTAGATCCGTTAACGCATTATCTGTCTGAAGGATATAGGCGATGGTTTAGCCCACACATCCTCTTTGATGAAGGCTGGTATCGCGGTCACGCTAAGGATCTCGATCATATTACCCCAGGACTTGTCGACTACATAGCCCGCGGCGCCGAAATGGATCTCGATCCTCACCCACTATTTAGGAGCCGATACTTTAAGGACCAAAACCTGGCCCTACAGGGTGCGAGGACGCCGCTCGAAATGTACGTTACTGGTACTCTGGCAAATGATCCGCACCCGTTGTTCTCTACGACCCATTACCTGAGTCAATGGGAGGGGGCGGGCGACCTCACACCGCTTGAGCATTATCTCGAAGAAGGCTGGAGGCAAGGGTTCGATCCGCATCCCTTCTTCCGAACCGATTGGTATCTCCGCCTTTCGATGGACGTCTCAGAACGAATGACCAACCCGCTTCTCCATTATGAGAAGGTCGGGCGTCAGGCGGGCAAGGGACCAAATCCGTTTTTCGATCCCCTTTGGTATGCAGCATGTTTTATGAAGAGCGACCCGATGCTCCTGCCGGAGCAGCACTATCTTAATACCGGCCTCGCTCACGAGCTTCCCGGGCGAGCCACGGATTCGTTGCATGAGGGTAGCCTTGTGCGTCTCAGGGATTTACCGACGGTCCCCGTAACCCGAATCTCCAAACTGCCAGAGGTTCCGCACGATCAAAGAATAGGGGTTTTCCTCCATGCCTTTTATCCCGAACTTGCTGAGGAGATCTTTCATTACCTGAATAATATCCCAGAACCTTGTACCGTCTTCATCTCGACGGACACCGTGGCAAAAGTTCAGAGCCTCCGACAAACGGCAAAGCGGTGCTTGCGGCATCCCATTGAGATCAGGATATTGCCAAATCGCGGCCGAGATATCGCACCCTGGCTGGTCGGCTTTGCCGATCGAATGCGGGAAGTCGAGATCGGGGTTCACTTGCATACCAAGAAGTCTCCTCATACGAAATCTGACCTGGATGCTTGGCGTCGTTATCTCTTTGATGGACTGGTCGGAAGCGTTGAGACTGTGGCGGCACATCTGAAAATCCTGAGCCGCGAGCGCGTCGGGGCTAGTGTCTTGCAACACTTCTACCCTCTGCTTCGTGTGGGCGAGATTAATTGGGGCCATAATTTCACGCTCGTTCGGGACCTGCTCGGATTGTGCAACGTCGAAATCAGCGACCAGACACCGCTGGACTTTCCGTCTGGATCGATGTTCTGGTTCAAGCCACGTGCGTTGGCGCCTCTACTGGAGCTCGATCTTCGGTTCGAGATGTTTGAGCCCGAGACTGGTACCGTCGATGGATCGCTTGCCCACGCGATCGAGCGATCCCTGCTCTACATCGTCGAAGCGGCCGGCTATGGATGGGTCCGGGTATCGAGCCAGCCAGATCCGGTACGACCGGCCGGTACCGATCCTCTAGATTTGGAATCTTTCCTGGCCAACGGGGGAATACAAATCATACCAATCGAGCGCCGTTCCGCCGCTCTGCGACGGTTGTTGCCGCTGGACGTCGTTCCGTTCAATCCCAGAGCAAGTGCAGCGAAGAGACCGCGGCTCAACCTGGTCGTTCCCACGATAGACCAGACGCTTGGCTATGCAGGATTAAAGACTGGATTCGAATTATTCTTTAGTATGGTGTGTGTGCTCGGAAAAGATTGGGATGCACGCATTTTGGGTACCGGCCACGATCCGACAGTAAGGTTTTTACCACCGGAGGGATTTGCGTTTATTGAGCTTGGTGAGTTTGATTGGTCAGGCAGGTCAACAGTGTGCAATGCCACCCAACGAACGTGGCGGCTCATGGATCTGCGCCGCAATGATATCTTCCTGGCTACCGCCTGGCAGACGGCGCACATAACGGCGCTTGTCTGCGAGGACCAAGGCCGTATCTTCCGCATCCCACAGCAGAAATTCATTTATTTGATCCAAGACTACGAGCCGCCTTTTCACCCTTGGTCAAGTCTCTACTATCTCGCAGACGCGACGTACGAGGGACACGAACGTTTCAAGGCCGTCTTCAATTCGGAGATACTTGCGCGCTTTTTTAAAGATCACAAGGGAATAGAGGGAATTACATACAATCCGGCGCTGACGCCGCAAATTGCGCAGTCCCTGAGGCGCGTTAAGAAGTTCAAAAATTGTCTAATCTATTACCGAACCCACGCGGTCCGAAACTGCCATGAGTTATGCGAAATCATCGTTGAGGAACTTGTTAACACCGACCCTCGCTATTACGCAGACTGGCGGTTCCTTGCAATTGGCGAGGGTAGCCCGGACACGTTTCCAGACTCCCGCATTGAGCGCTTAGGCCGCCTCTCGCTCGACGAATATGCCAAGCTTATGTCGCGAAGCGCGATCGGGCTGTCTTTAATGGTATCGCCGCATCCCAGCTACCCTCCATTGGAGATGGCGTCGGCGGGAATGCTCGTTTTGGCAAATACATACGGGGCCAAGGACCTCAGTCAGCTGCACGAGAACATCGTGTCATGGCGCTCAGGTCGAATTTTCGATGCGGTCGATCAGCTGGATCGACTTTGCAAGGCGTTCGACCACGACGAGGAGGTTGGATGGAAGGGGAAGAGCAAGGTGGGTTGGTTTTTCACTCCAACCGACAATCTGTCGGAGATCGCCGGTGCGCTAGCAAAAGACCTCGCCAGTTTAATATGAGTGTTTTTCCCTCGGACCGATATCGTTTGGATCATTGTTATTCCTGCCTATAATGCTGCCAATTGGCTTCGCGATCGACATCTCGCCTTGCAGAGCAACGCGCTCGCCGCGGCGGGTTGCGAGCTCAACTTCGAGGATTTGTTACAGTAACTGGATGCTGGAAACTGAGTTCGGCGAGTTCTGACCCGATTTGTGTTGGCCTTCGTGGCTGTCCTCAGTAACGTGCCGTTGCTCTATAACCTGTTTCGGCTTTGGCTGCGGGCGCAACCTACGAGTTGGCCGAAGTTCTCACGCAATTCCCGGCCAAGAAACAAGAGGATGCCAGGAGCCTCAATCGGATTGAGATTGCCTGAAATGAGCCCCGAGATGAAGAATGCTAAGCCGAAATCCACGCTTCGGGTGCATGTGACAACAACAGCAGCTCCGCAAAAGGGACAAAGAATGATAACGAGGATTGCCGCCATTCTTCTCGCGTTGCTGTTCACCCCGCCAGCGTTTGCACAAACGGCTGGGGATATGCCGCTTCACGAGGCTCCTCTTAACGGACAGGTTCCTATCAGAGACGGCGACCAGCCGCCAAGTATATCGGTCACGGGGCACCCGTATAGCGCCAAATGTGACGGCTCCACTGCTGACACCAGCGCGTTCACGTCAGCGGATACCGTGGCCTCTATCGAGGGCCAGCCGCTGTTGGTGGCGAGCAACTGTGAGATCGCCTCTATATTGACGATCGTCAGCCCCATGATTTTTGCGGATACGGGCAAACTTACAGTCCGGACCGGTGCCACCGTAACGTTGAGCGGCTCGGTAACTGCGCCGATGGACGCAACAATTTTCGCGGGCGATGGCAGCGTCGTTCTGCCCAACGCGAAGGTAGTGTCTGTCGCGTGGTGGGGGGCGTTGACCGCCTCCGATGCTGTCAATGCGTTCACGGCGGCGATGGGGTCAAATCGCAAGATCGTATGCCCAGCCGGCACCTATATCTTTAATCATGTGCGCTCGACCCGACCCGAGACAACTCTAAATTTCACGTCCGTTTACGTCGACAATCTGTCAAACTTCGAGCTGGATTGCGAGGGTGCGATCATCGTGCCGGGCACTAATCTCACAGCTTCAGCGCGGGAAGCTAGCGGTGGCGTTGGCGCGGCTTACGGCCTGTTCCAATTCGACCAGAACACCGATTTCACGGTTCACGGCTTCCGGTTCGGCGGGGATTACCATTCGACAGCGGTCCAGAATACCGCCTTTGCGCTGATATCTAACCAGAGGTTTGCCTTTAAGAATATTTATTTTTCGGGCAATTGGGGCGGCCTCGGCAATCCGTTTGTCGGCGACTGGAACGTGGATGGGACTTTCAGTGACCTATACATGCCAAAGGTCGGCATCTGTTTCGACATGGCTTTTTTAGTGCGCGTGAGCTTCCGCCACATTACGGCAGTCGGGAGCGACGGAGTTATGGGCACTGGGGTCAAATGTTTCAGCAGCATGTATGACGTTCCCAACCTAACCGGGGGCGGGTCGAACCATACTGGCCTGACGATCAATGACACTTACGGCGTCTCCTACACGGACAATGACGTGTCTAATTTCGGGCAGCCGGTCAATATCCTTTCCGGGCACGGTTATACCTTCAAGGGCAATCACTGGCACGACAATCCAGGGACGAACGCCCTCGTCGCTCCACAGTCATCCGTTATTTTCATCGGGTACGTCACCGCCGGCCTATATCCGAGTACCGGACACCCGCCGGGGATGATCACGATCGACGGCGATATCTTCGAGAACAACGGCCCGGCGATGCCTATTATCAAGATCGACAGCTCGCAGATCACCAACTCCGACATTATCGAAGGTGTCACCATAGCCAATTCGATCTTCAAAAATAACGGCACTGGCAGCGACGCAATCATATCGTGCCCGTCGGCCAATCATCTCCGCAACATGGCGATTTATGGTAATACCTTCGTCAGAACGAACCCCGGTCAAACACTGTCCTGTGGCGGCTTGAATGCGGTTCGCCGCAGTGATGGGCTCAAATGAGCGCATTTCGAAAAACCCATGCATATCCTCATCCGCGATGTCGGTTTCGACAATCTGTATAGCAATTTTCTAAGGCGTTGCGCTCGCTAACCCCCGCCCCACGAACGCGTCCCACGCCTCGCTCTCGCTCCGCGCCGACCCTGTCGTATCGCACGAATCGGTGTTGATCCTTAACTGGTGGCTCCGAAAAATTTTGCCCGCCCAGGTCACAAAGCCATCGACGCCGCAAGGATGTGACCCAACGGTCGCAGTTCTGGTCAATAGTGGCCAGATGGACGCTGAAGGGCTTGCGGCAGCCACGGGTTCTCTGCGGCGGACCGCTCGATATGCGCCCAGAGCCGCGATCGTGAAGGGGCCGACAGCAGCCGAAAAGGAAGCATCGCCATATGCCAAACGGGGTTGACGCTCGGGTCCGCCCGGCATCGCCGCCCCCAGGCCGCTCCATCTTGGCGCGCTCGGTGGCATTGCGGGCGCGTTTTTCCGGATCGAGGTGATCAAGGCCGCGGCTCTTCGATTAGTGATCTCCGGTGTGTACAGGATCTTCAGCCGGGTGCGCACAGCTTTAGGGCATAATCTTACATCGCTGTATTGTACCGGCAGGCGATGCAGGTTGGCCGCCGCGGCTTGATAAGGGATAGAAATCGGATCTGCGGTAATCGCCACTTCGGCCCCGTGATGGCACAGCAAATCGAAGGGGGTCTTCGCCAGCGCCTGGAAGACGTCATTTCCGAAGGCGCGCAGCCAAAGTGCGTCTCGCATAGCTCGCCCACCACCCGCACGCACTCGCCGCGCAAGCCCTCGTAGCAGCCGTCGCCCCGACCGCCGGTGAACAGAACGCGCATCGCGGCCGCTCGGCGCCCGACCAGCCGTCGGGGGCCGGCCCCCTTGCGGCGGCCTCACCTACATCTATATACCGGAGGCATATTATAATGTCAATTATGGAATGGCGATTTATGCGCACTTCACAAGCAAGATACGACCCACAAGGGAGACGGGACCCATCTGCAGGCCAGGTGTCGAATTCCGCTGCCAATCCGCTGCCGACGGCGTTTTATTCCGCTGCCGGCAGGCGCGGCCATATCGTCTCCAATTTATTGATCTGTCGCATATTTTCGACGTTTAGAGGGGGCTCTTCGGGCACTGAAAAACGTTATTTCCCTGCCGGCAGGGAAATGCCGATCACCAGTATGCGTCCGTTTCGTCGATCGCCGGGTGATCGAAGCGGTCCGGTTTCCGGAAGCCACGGATCCTCTGCGGCGCACCGCTCAGTGTGCGCCCAGAACCGCGATCGAGAACGGACGCACAGCAGCCGAAAGGAAGTGTCGCCATGCGCCAAACCGGGTTGAGGCGCTCGGCTCCGCCGTCATCGCCGCCCCCCCAGCGCGCTTCCATCACCGGCGCGCTCGGCAGCCCGACGGGCGCTCTTTTTCCGGATCGAGGGGGACAACTCCCTAAGATCAAAGCCCCTGGTGGGGTTTGCCCCACTGGTCCTGATAGACGACATCCTTAAGCGGGCCGCGGCCCAACGGCCCGAACCGGCCCATCGGCCAGCCGATCGGCAGGATCGCATAGGAATGGACGCCGGTCGGCAGGCCGAAGATCGCGTCGACCTCTTTGCCGTAGCCGGTGTGCCGCGTCGTCAGCGTCGTACCGAGACCGAGCGCGCGCGTCGCCAGGAGCATGTTCTGCACCGCCGGATAGATCGACGAGCCGGCCGTGCGGCCCGGGTTCTCACCGTCCTCCAGGCAGGCGACGATCCACACCGGCGCCTCGTGGTAATGGTCGGTCAGGTATTCAACCGCGGCGTGCTGGCGCTGGTAGCGGGCGGGGTCGGAGCCCGGCGGCGGCGTGCTCGACGCGTAGCGCGGCCCGACCGTTTCGTCGTACAGGCGCTTGTAATAGACCTGCACCTGCTTCTTGATCTCGGTGTCCTTGACCACCAGGAAGCGCCAACGCTGGGTGTTGCCGCCGCTCGGCGCCCACTGGCCCGCCTGCAGGATCTTGTTGATCAGCTCGTCCGGCACCGGGTCGGGCTTTAGCCGCCGCATCGCCCGCATCGTGCTCATGACCTCGAAAATATCGGTCGTTTCCGGCATGGCCTCCTCCGGTTGGGTCGAATTGTCATGACTTTACGTGAGCCAGCCCGCCGCATCCAACGCCAATTCCGCACCAACATGCCGCGCATGCGGGGGAGTGGTAATGGCGAGGGCGTTCGCGACCGCGATCGAAGCCCGGGAAAAAGATGGGCAACCGCCAAGGGCCGGCAGCGCATCGACCGTTCCCTGGCGCACGCCCAGCGATAGGCCGCGGGCCTGTGGGCTCTCGCGCACGACCGCAAGGCCGGCGGCACTACCGTCGAGCGCCTCGATGGCAAGCCCATGCTCGGCGAGAAACAGCGGGTGCTGGCCGACGCCACAGCCGGTCGCGGAGCGAGCTAGGCGGCGCGGCGGCGGCTCTTGACGCGGGTGTCGGAACCGCGGTCCTCGTCGAACAGCTCAGCGAGTTTTTCGAGCATGACGCCGCCCAATTGCTCGGCGTCGACGATGGTTACGGCGCGGCGGTAATAGCGGGTCACGTCGTGGCCGATGCCGATTGCGGTCAGCTCAACCTCGCCCAGGCGCTCGATCTCGCCGATCACCTCGCGCAGGTGTTTTTCGAGATAATTGCCGGGGTTGACCGAAAGTGTGGAATCGTCGACCGGAGCGCCGTCGGATATCACCATCAGGATGCGCCGCTGCTCGGCGCGGCCACGCAGCCGCTCATGCGCCCAGACCAGTGCCTCCCCGTCGATGTTCTCCTTGAGGATTCCCTCGCGCAGCATCAGTCCGAGATTGCGCCGGGCGCGCCGCCAGGGGGCGTCGGCCGCCTTGTAGACGATGTGGCGCAGATCGTTGAGCCGCCCGGGATTTGGCGGCTTGCCGGTGGCGATCCAACGCTCGCGCGACTGCCCGCCCTTCCAGGCTCGGGTCGTGAAGCCGAGGATCTCGACCTTGACCCCGCAGCGCTCGAGGGTGCGGGCGAGGATGTCGCCGCTCATCGCCGCGACAGTAATCGGCCGCCCGCGCATCGAGCCCGAATTGTCGATCAGCAAGGTGACCACGGTGTCGCGGAACTCGGTCTCACGCTCGCGCTTGTAGGCGAGCGGCAGGATCGGGTTGGTGACGACGCGCGACAAGCGGCCCGCATCGAGCAGCCCCTCGTCGAGATCGAATTCCCAGGCTCGGGTCTGCTTGGCCATCAGCCGGCGCTGCAGCCGGTTGGCGAGCCGCGCGATGACGCTCTGCAGATGCGCGAGCTGCTGATCGAGGAGGTGGCGCAGCCGCGAAAGCTCGTCTGCATCGCACAGCTTGTCGGCGTCGACGACCTCATCTGCGGCGGCACTGAAGGCGCGGTAGACCGTGGTCTCGTCGGCACGGCCGCGCGGCATCTGCCCCGGGCGGCCCGGTCGGCCGGGATCGTCGTCGCTCGAGCCGGGCATCATTTCGCCGTCACCGGCTTCGGCGGCGTCCTGGGCGTCCTCGGCCTCGCCATCCATCGGCGAGCCTTCGGAGGGAATCCTGCGCCCCGGAGGTGGCGCCCTCGCCCTCGCTCTGGTTCTCGCTCTCGGCTTCCTCGCCGCCCTGTTGCTCTTCGCTTTCCGCTTGGTCATCCACCTCGCCGAGGTCGAGATCGAGATCTTGGAGCAGCCTGCGGGTAGCTCGCGCGTAAGCGTCCTGATCGAGGATCGCCCGGTCGAGGTCACTGAAGTCTTTGCCGATACGACCCTCGAGCCAAGGACGCCACAGATCGACGACGCGGCGCGCGGAACGCGGCGGCCGCTCCTTGGTCAGCGCCTCGCGGGCCAAGAGGCGCACCGCCTCCGCCATCGTGCTGTCGGTGCGCTCGGTGATCCGCTCGAACCCCTGCCGGCGATATTGCTCGTCGAGCATCGCTTCGAGATTGGTCGCGACCCCGGCCATGCGACGGGCACCCAATGCCTCGACCCGCGCTTGTTCGACTGCCTCAAAGACCGCCCGCGCCAGGGGCGAGCTCGGTACCCGTTTGCTGTGCAGCGCATCGTCGTGGTAGCGCAGTCGCAGCGCCACGCTGTCGGCGACGCCGCGCAGCTGCGCGGCTTCCTCGGCCGGAAGGTCGCGCGGCGGGTTTGGTAGCCGCACCCGTGCGCCGCTCACTCCTGCCGCCTCGGGCCCAAAGCCAACCGTCACGTCATCGCGCTCGGCAATTGCGCGCAGCGTCGCCGCTGTCGCCCGCTTGAAGATCTCGGTTGGCGAATACTCCTGGGCCATCGGAACTCTACATCAACGTCGCATTGACACTAGTTTCCGCCAATTCAGTACCGAAGCAACGCTGGTAGTATTCGGCTACCGCCGGCCGTTCCGTCTCATCGCATTTATTGAGAAAGGTAAGCCGGAAGCCGAACGCAAGATCGCCGAAAATGCGTGCGTTCTCGGCCCAGGTCATGACCGTGCGTGGTGACATCACGGTGGAGATATCGCCATTGATGAACCCCGCGCGGGTCAGATCGGCCAGCGCCACCATTGCGCTAATCGTGCGCCGGCCAGGCTCGTCGTCATAGCTCGGCACCTTCGCCAGGACAATGTCGACCTCGGCGTCGTGCGGCAGGTAGTTCAGTGTGGCCACGATGTTCCAGCGATCCATCTGGCCCTGGTTGATCTGCTGCGTGCCATGATAGAGGCCAGTGGTGTCGCCGAGACCGACGGTGTTGGCGGTCGAGAACAGCCGAAAATGCGAGTGCGGCCGGATCACGCGGTTCTGGTCGAGCAGAGTGAGTTTGCCCTCGACCTCGAGCACTCGCTGGATCACGAACATGACATCCGGACGGCCGGCGTCATACTCGTCGAAGCACAGTGCTACCGGGTGCTGGAGCGCCCAAGGCAGGAGACCCTCGCGGAACTCGGTGACCTGCTTGTTGTCGCGCAACACGATCGCATCCTTGCCGACGAGATCGATGCGGCTGATATGGCTGTCGAGATTGACCCGGATGCAAGGCCAGTTCAGCCGGGCAGCGACCTGTTCGACATGCGTGGATTTGCCGGTGCCGTGGTAGCCGCAGATCATCACGCGTCGGTTGAAGGCGAAACCGGCGAGAATTGCGAGCGTGGTGTCGTGGTCAAACCGGTAGGCATCATCGAAATCAGGGACGTGCTCGCTCGCCTGGCTGAACGCCGGAACCTGGAGATCGCTGTTGATCCCAAAGGTCTGCCGAACCGAGATCGTGATGTCGGGTTGTTCCAAGGGGAATGGGCCGGTGGGCGCCGTTGGCTGAACGGATGGCATTCTTCTGTTGTATCCTGATAGTTGAGCAAGGGAATTTGACGGCCGCCGCACGATTGTTCAACTAGAATAGCTAGCTTTCAGAGTGGCGTAAGCCTGATTGATGATCTTCAGCTTTTCCTCGGCCACTTTGTCTCCGCCATGTGAATCGGGATGGTGGAGCTTGACCAGCGCCTTGTAGCGCGCCTTGAGGCGCACCGAGGTGAACGGAGGCTCGATCTCGAACACGGCAAGGGCCTGTTCGCGAGCGGACAAGGCGCGCTGCGCTGCCTCGCTCGCGGGTCTGCCGCTCCGCCGGCCGCGGTCACGGGACCGCCCCAGACCCTCGGAGAACACGCCGAGATAATCGCGGATGCGAGCGGCATAACCAGGACTGTGCCGAGTTCCCAAGCTCCAGCTCGGCCGCTGCCAGACCGTGTCATGGCGGATTTCGGCCTCGACCTCGCCATCGTTCATCCCGGCATAGTAATTCCATGCCGCATTGTAGGTGCGAACATGCTCGAGGCAGAACCAATAATAGTCACGCAGCTGGAGACGTGATTTCGGTGCGCGAAAATCTCCGCCTGCTAGGCAGCCGGGGTGATCGCAAGGCCGTGCTGGAGTGTCGGCCTCCGCCGCAAGAATGGGGTCGATGAACAGGCGTCGCATTGCCTGCCAGTATGGGAGGAGCGCCGCCGACTGGCAAGAAGGCGGCATATCCGAGAGCCGCGGGCAGGGCAGGGTTGCGGCAGATGCACGCACACCACTATGCCATAAGACGAAGCCACCTGCCCTCGTTTGCGGGGGTAGGCGGCTTCGAAAGTCTTGATGGAGGGTGCGGCTTAGAAGTCCATGCCGCCCATGCCGCCACCTGGCGGCATAGCTGGCGCGGTCTTCGGTTCCGGCTTCTCGGCGACCATAGCCTCTGTGGTGATCAAGAGACCCGCCACCGACGCGGCATCCTGCAAGGCGTGCCGCACGACCTTGGTCGGATCGATGATTCCCGACCGGATCATGTCGGTGAATTCGCCCTTCTGGGCGTCGTAGCCATAGTTGTGGTCCTTGCTGTCAAGCAGTTTGCCGACGATAATCGAGCCGTCGGTGCCTGAATTCTCGGCAATCTGTCGCGCCGGATACAACAGCGCCTTCTTGACGATGTCGATGCCCACTTTCTGGTCGTTGTTTGCCGGCTTCAGGCTGTCCAGAACCTGGGCGGCATAGAGGAGCGCCGCGCCGCCACCGGCGACCACACCCTCTTCGACCGCGGCGCGGGTCGCGTGCATCGCGTCGTCGACCCGGTCCTTCCTTTCCTTCACTTCGATCTCGGTGGAGCCGCCGACGCGGATCACCGCAACCCCGCCGGCGAGCTTCGCCAGGCGCTCCTGGAGCTTCTCGCGGTCATAGTCCGAGGTCGTCTCCTCGATCTGCTGGCGGATCTGCGTGCAACGGCCCTGGATGTCCTCCTTCTGGCCGCCGCCGTCGATGATCGTTGTGTTCTCCTTCTCGACGCGCACTCTCTTCGCTGAGCCCAGCATATCGAGGGTGACGTTTTCGAGCTTGATCCCGAGATCCTCGCTGATCACCTGTCCACTCGTCAGGATCGCGATGTCCTCGAGCATGGCCTTGCGGCGGTCGCCGAAACCGGGCGCCTTGACCGCAGCCACCTTGAGCCCGCCGCGCAGCTTATTGACGACGAGAGTGGCGAGCGCTTCGCCCTCGACATCCTCCGCGACGATCAGGAGCGGGCGCCCGCTCTGCACCACCGCCTCGAGGACTGGGAGCATCGCCTGCAGGCCTGACAGCTTCTTCTCATGGATGAGGAGGTAGGGGTTCTCCAGTTCGACGATCATTTTTTCGGCGTTGGTGACGAAGTACGGCGATAGGTAGCCGCGGTCGAACTGCATGCCCTCGACGACGTCGAGCTCGGTCCCCAGGCTCTTGGCCTCTTCGACAGTGATCACGCCCTCATTGCCGACCTTCTGCATCGCCTGGGCGATCATCTCGCCCACCTCGCGCTCGCCATTGGCGGAGATCGTGCCGACCTGCGCGATTTCTTCGTTGGTCGAGATCTTCTTCGAACGTTTCTTGATGTCCTCTACGACCGCTGCGACAGCGAGGTCGACCCCGCGCTTCAGATCCATCGGGTTCATGCCGGCTGCGACCGCCTTTGCCCCCTCCCGCACGATCGCCTGGGCCAGGATGGTCGCGGTGGTGGTGCCGTCACCGGCCTGGTCGCTGGTTTTCGATGCGACCTCACGCACCATTTGCGCACCCATGTTCTCGAACTTGTCGGCGAGTTCGATTTCTTTGGCGACCGTGACGCCGTCCTTGGTAATACGCGGCGCACCAAATGATTTGTCGAGGACGACGTTGCGGCCCTTCGGGCCCAAGGTCACCCTGACCGCATTGGCTAGAGTATCGACGCCGCGCAGCATCCGCTCGCGCGCGTCACCATGAAACTTGACGTCCTTAGCTGCCACTCTTCATCTCCCTTATTGAGCAATCACACCCATGATGTCGGATTCTTTCATGATGATCAGCTCTTCGCCATCGAGCTTGACCTCGGTGCCTGACCATTTACCGAAGAGCACGCGGTCGCCCGTCCTGACATCCATCGGCTGGAGCTTGCCATCCTCGTTGCGCGCCCCGGGACCGGCCGCGACCACCTCACCCTCCATCGGCTTTTCTTTCGCGGTATCAGGGATGATGATCCCTCCTGCGGTCTTCTCATCCGATTCCACGCGCCGTACCAGTACGCGGTCATGCAATGGACGAAATGCCATGAATACCCTCCTCGCACCCAACTTCGTTTGAGAATTAGCACTCTTTTCTAGAGAGTGCTGCTCACATAAATCGGTCGTCCGACCTTGTCAAGAAGCGGCGCCCGGGCAATGGGTTCGCTGAGCTGAAGCGGGCGGCGTTGAGAGGGGTTTTGACAAGAGAGCGGGCAGGGCGCACTCTTCGAAGGCTTATGATGCCGACAATTGCCACTGACGAGTCCTCAAAAATGTCGCGAACCGTAGATTGGGAGATCCCGGGGGAAATCCGGCCGAAACCCGGGGATTGCGCGTTCGATCTTGACCGCGCGCTGGGCGCGGTCCTGGGGTTGCGAGCGATGATCCCGGAGGACGCATTCACCGCCGGGACCCTCGGCACAGAACGCGCCGGGAGCGGTGTCCTGATTCGTAGGGATGGCCTGGTTTTGACTATCGGCTATCTGGTTACGGAAGCGGAGACGATCTGGCTCACTTCCGTGGAGGGTGGCGCCGTCCCTGGTCATGTGCTGGCATATGACCAAGAGACCGGTTTCGGTCTCGTCCAGGCGCTGGGTCGACTGAACACGCCCTCGATCGATCTCGGTACCGGGTTGCGCGTCGGGGCGGGTGATCGCGCGATCATGGCCGCCGAAGGCGGGCGGCGCCATGCGATCGCCGCTCGGGTTGTTGCCCGGCAAGAATTTGCCGGCTATTGGGAATATGTGCTCGATCGCGCGATCTTCACCGCACCAGCCCACCCCTTCTGGGGCGGTGCGGCTCTGATCGGCGCCGATGGCCGGCTAATCGGGATCGGCTCGCTTCATGTACAACATGCAAATGGCCGCGAACTGCGCCGCGACGTCAACATGGTGGTGCCAATCGATCTGTTGCCGCCGATACTCGACGACATGCTGACCCATGGACGCCCCAACCGTCCGCCCCGTCCCTGGCTCGGTCTCTATGCTCAGGAAGTCGAGGATGCGATAATCGTCGCGGGCCTCGCCGAGCACGGTCCCGCGGGAAAGGCTGGATTGCGGCCCGGCGATCGGATTCTTTCGGTGCGAGAGGATCCGGTATCAAGTCTCGCTGGGCTGTGGCGCAAGGTCTGGGCTAGCGGCTCGGCGGGCAGTGAAGTGGTGCTGCAGGTCAGCCGCGACAACGAGACCTTGACGGCTCGTGTCCTCTCAGTCGATCGGACACAGTTTCTCAAGGCACCCAAGCTGCACTGAGCACTCGGCCGCCGGCGCTGCCTAGCGGCTTCTGCGACTTGTGGTTGTCCGATATATGACGGCTCGCTGCACCTGCAGCGGGTCTGCAGTGGGTTGCCTCTCCAGGTTGAAGGCGCAATTGCGGCCGGACCGCTCCTGCGGAAGCGGCCGACCAGGCACCTGCTTCGGCGGTTTCACCCCACACGACATCCCCTGTTGCAACGCGACGGCAGTGCATACGCCGCGCTCAGCCTTATGTATCATGCTAATCGGGCAATTTTATGAATGTCCACTTCGCAGTCAACTGGAGCTATCTTGGCCAAAACTGACCATTCTCCCGGGGCCGCCTTTGAGGACCAACATCGGTCCCATCAACCCAGCAGGTTGACATCTCGTCGGCTTTTCCTCGATAGGACCAATATTTCGTCACCCTGAGAAAAATCTCCTGTGCCCATCACTGCCGTCCGGCCACTACCGGCATGCAATCCAGGCACCTGAAGCGTCTGGAAGCCGAGGCAATCGGAATCATGCGCGAGGTCGCGGCGGAGTTCCGCAACCCGGTCATGCTCTATTCGATCGGTAAGGATTCGAGCGTCATGGTGCATCTCGCCCGCAAGGCGTTTGCTCCCGCCAAGCTGCCATTTCCACTTCTGCACATCGACACCGGGTGGAAATTCCGCGAGATGATCGCCTTCCGGGACGCAACTGCACGCCGACTGGGGCTCGATCTCCTGGTGCACATTAACGAGGAAGGCAGGGCGCGCGGAATTGGCCCGATCGCCTCGGGTTCCGCGCTGCATACAGCAGTAATGAAAACCGAGGCGTTAAAGCAGGCGCTCGATCGGTATCGCTTCGACGCCGCGCTTGGCGGGGCGCGGCGCGACGAGGAGAAGAGCCGTGCCAAGGAGCGCGTTTTTTCGTTGCGCAGTGCTGAGCATGGATGGAACCCGAAGAACCAGCGCCCGGAGCTATGGCGACTTTACAACACGCGACTGGGCGAACGAGAGTCGATGCGGGTCTTTCCGCTATCGAACTGGACCGAGCGCGATATCTGGGAATACATCGCCGCGGAAGGAATCGCCGTTGTATCCCTCTATTTCGCTGCTCTACGGCCGGTCGTGAGACGCGGCGACGTCTGGATCATGATTGATGACGAACGCTTGCCGCTGGAGCCTGGCGAGCGCCCGGCGATGCGCCGTGTCCGGTTCCGCACCCTTGGCTGTTATCCGCTGACCGGGGCCATTGAATCGGCCGCCGCCACCCCGGCTGAAATAGTCGCCGAGCTAAGGGAATCGCGTCGATCGGAACGCCAGGGCCGGCTGATCGACAGCGACGAGGAAGCGGCAATGGAACGCAAGAAACGCGAGGGTTATTTTTGACGGTGCAAAGCTCTGGAGACGCGCAAAAGGGCGACAAGGATTTGCTGCGCTTTCTGACCTGCGGATCGGTCGATGACGGCAAGTCCACTTTGATCGGCCGGCTGCTATACGATTGCGCTCTGGTCCTAGACGACCAGATGGCAATACTGGAGCGCGAATCACGGCGGTTCGGAACCGCGGGCGAGGACATCGATTTCTCGCTGCTGATGGATGGCCTGGAGGACGAGCGGCAGCAGCGCATCACGATCGATGTCGCCTATCGGTTTTTCGCGACGCCCGCACGCGCTTTCATTGTCGCCGATACCCCGGGCCACGAACAGTACACCCGCAATATGGCGACCGGCGCCTCGACTTCCGAGTTGGCCGTCATCCTCGTGGATGCGCGCAAAGGGATCCTGCCGCAAACCAAGCGGCACGCTTTCATTTGCTCGTTGCTCGGGATTCGTCAGTTCGTACTGGCCGTCAACAAGATGGATCTTGTCGGCTTCGATGAAGGCTGCTTCGAGGAGATCGCCACCCGGTTTTCCGCCTTTGCGGCAGGTCTTGGCGACTTATCCATCCGGGCGATCCCACTGATGGCGCGATTTGGCGACAATATCGCGGCGCGATCGCCCCGGATGGTCTGGTATCGTGGACCCGCCCTGCTCGAACACCTTCATTCGGTCGAGGTTTCGAGGGGCAACAGCCGGCGGCCGTTTCGCTTTCCGGTACAATGGGTTAATCGTCCGAACGGAGAATTTCGCGGCTATTGCGGGACAGTCGTCTCTGGCACGATCGGTGCCGGCGAGGACGTGCTGATCGCGGGGTCGGGCCGCTCGGCCCGCGTCAAGAAAATCGTGACCTTTGAGGGGCTGCTCGATCGCGCACAAGCGGGCGACGCGGTGACCCTGACGTTGGAGAGCGAGATCGACATTGCCCGCGGCGATCTTCTCGCCGACCCCGAAGCACCCCCCGAATTTGTCGATCAGTTCGCCGCGCACGTGATCTGGCTAAGTGAGAACCCGCTTGTCCCTGGCCGGCCCTATTTGTTGAAGATCGGCACGCGCACCGTGCCCGCCACCGTGACCGCGCTCAAGCACCGCGTCGACGTCGGAACACTGGCGCATCTGGCGGACCGGACGGTGAAACTGAACGAGGTCGGATTTTGCAACTTATCGACGGCGGTGCCCGTAGCGTTCGATCCCTACGAGGTCGATCGGAATACCGGCGCGTTTATCTTGATCGACCGCTTTACGAACGAGACGGCGGGGGCAGGGATGATCGCCTTCGCGCTGCGCCGAGCCAGCAACCTGCACTGGCAGACGTTAACCGTTGGGCGTGAACAGCGCGCGGCCTTGAAGGAGCAGCGTGCCGCAGTACTGTGGTTGACCGGCCTGTCAGGCGCCGGGAAATCGACGATCGCCGACCTCGTTGAGAAAAAGCTGTTGGCCTGCGGGCGGCACACGATGCTGCTCGATGGCGACAATGTGCGCCATGGGCTCAACCGAGATCTCGGGTTCACCGATGCGGACCGCGTCGAAAACATCCGGCGCGTCGGCGAAGTTGCCAAGTTGATGTCCGAAGCCGGGCTGATCGTAATCTGCTCGTTCATCTCGCCGTTTCGCGCCGAACGGCAAATGGTGCGGGAACTGACCGAACCTATCGCTTTCCTCGAGGTCTTCGTCGACACCCCACTCGACGAGTGCATTCGGCGCGATCCGAAGGGCCTCTATGCCAAGGCCAGGGCCGGTCGGCTCGAACATTTTACCGGTCTGGACTCGCCCTATGAGGCCCCCCAACACCCTGAAATGCACGTGACCACGGTGGACAGCCCACCCGAAAGGATCGCGGACCGCATTCTCGAAGAACTTCGCCGTCGGGCCATCATCTGAAAGGGGGCAGGTGGACGCGTCCATCGAGCTGCTAGCCCTGATCGGGGTCCTCGAGTAATTCCTGGATGACTGCCGCGAGGCTTGCCCGCCACGGCGAAGGTGCGATCCCAAAGATTTTCTCGATTTTGCGGCAATCGAGAACTGAGTTCATCGGCCGTTGCGCCCGTGTCGGGTATTGGTCGGTAGCGATCGGCTCCACTGTCGGATGGTGCACCAGGCGCGGGCCCGCCAGTTCGAAGATCGCCTCGGCAAAACCGTGCCAACTGATCGCGGCGTCGCCGGCGAAATGGTAGGTGCCCCATAGGGCTTCGCCTCCTTCGACGGATCCGGCAATCGTGATTAACGCCGCCGCGATGTCTGCGGCGGCGGTCGGGCACCCGCGCTGGTCCGCCACGACGCGTAGTACCGGCCGTTCGCCCGCGAGCCGCAGCATGGTTTTGACGAAATTTGTCCCGGACGCACCGAAAACCCACGCGGTACGCAGGATCACGTGCTTCTCCAGAGCTGCCCGTACCGCCCGTTCTCCGGCTTCCTTGCTGCGCCCATAGACCCCGAGCGGATCAACGGCGTCCTCTTCCCCGTAGGGGTCGATTTTGCCGCCGTTGAAGACATAGTCGGTCGACAGGTGGACGAGCGGTGCGCCAACCCCGTCGCAAGCGGCGGCCAGGTGGGCGGCTCCGGCGCAATTGACCGCCCAGGCCGCTTCCGGTTCGCTTTCGGCGCGATCTACGGCCGTGTAAGCGGTAAGGTTGATCACCAGATCGGGGCGTTCCCGTCGCAGGGTTTCGCTTACCAACGCGCTCCCGGTGATGTCGATGGCCTTTCGCTCGAACAGCAAGAGTTGGTATCGGGAAGGCCATGCCGCTCGGCAGACTTCGCGGCCGACTTGTCCCCCGGCACCGAAGACCAAAATTTTCATTAGCCCCCTCCAGCCGAGGTCAGGTCTATCGTCTTTTTACGTTACGCGATCGCCGCCGGATCGGTCCCGTTTCAGGGTTCGAACGGGCGGCGCGCGCTGAGGAGGCGGTCGAAATAGGCGATGGTGCGGGTGAGGCCGTCCTTGAGCGGGGTGGCGGGCTGCCAGGCGAGGCGTTGGCTGGCCTCCGCGATGTCGGGACAGCGCTGGACGGGGTCGTCGACCGGCAGCGGGCGGCGGGTGATCGGCGAGCGCGATCCGGTCAGCGCGATGACCAGCTCGGCGAGCTCGGCGACCGCGGTTTCGGTAGGGTTGCCGAGGTTGATCGGGCCGGTGAGGGTGTCGGGTGCGGCCATCAGCCGCAGAAACCCCTCGATCAGGTCGTCGACATAGCAGAAGGCGCGGGTCTGGGCGCCGTCGCCATAGAGGGTGATCGGCGCGTTGTGCAAGGCCTGGACGATGAAGTTGGAGACCACCCGGCCGTCATTGGGGTGCATGCGCGGCCCGTAGGTGTTGAAGATGCGGGCGACCTTGATCCTGAGCTGGTGCTGGCGGAAATAGTCGAAGAACAGGGTCTCGGCACAGCGCTTGCCCTCGTCGTAGCAGGCGCGCGGCCCGATCGGGTTGACGTTGCCGCGATAGCTCTCGGGCTGCGGGTGGACCGCGGGATCGCCATAGACCTCGGAGGTCGAGGCCTGAAAGATCTTGGCCTTGAGCCGCTTGGCCAGCCCCAGCATGTTGATCGCACCAATGACGCTGGTCTTGGTGGTCTGCACCGGGTCGAACTGGTAGTGGATCGGCGAGGCCGGGCATGCGAGGTTGTAGATCTCGTCGACCTCGACAAACAACGGATGGGTGATGTCGTGGCGCATCGCCTCGAAATGCGGGTCGCCCAGGAGCGGTGCCACGTTGTCCTTGCGGCCGGTGAAGTAGTTGTCGACGCACAAGACGTCGTCGCCCCGGGCCACCAGCCGCTCGCACAGATGCGAGCCGAGAAACCCCGCGCCGCCGGTGACCAGAACCCGCTTGGCAACCACGCTCATGCTCGCCTCCGCCTCACGGCCTCACCCCGCCTCACGCCCCCATCCCGCCTCACGCCAGGGCCCGCAGAGCGGGCCGCGCGCGCTGTGCCGGGCGGCCGATGCTGAGATAAGACAGACCGGCGGCCGCCATCTCCTGCGGCTGGTAGATGTTGCGCAGATCAATCACCAGCGGGCTCGCCAAGAGGCGCCCGACGCGCCCGAGATCGAGCCCGCGGAATTCGTTCCACTCGGTCAGCAGCACCAGGGCGTCGGCCCCTTCCATCGTCTCGTAGGCGTCATGGCAATAGACCAGATCGGGCAAGAGCTTCTGCGCCTCGGTCATGCCTTCGGGGTCGAAGGCCTGGAGGCGCGCGCCGGCTGCCGCCAGGCGCGGCAGGATTTCGAGGCTCGGGGCGTCGCGCATGTCGTCGGTGTTGGGCTTGAAGGTCAGACCGAGCACCGCCAAGGTCTTGCCCGCCAGATCGCCGCCGCAGGCGGCGATGATCTTGTCGGCCATCCGCCGCTTGCGCGCCTCGTTGACCGCGACCGCCGCCTCGACGATCGCCAGCGGGGCTGCGGCCTCGCGCGCGGTGCGCACCAGGGCGGTGCAGTCCTTGGGGAAGCACGAGCCGCCAAAGCCCGGCCCGGCATGGAGAAACTTGCCGCCGATGCGGCCGTCCAGCCCGATGCCGCGGGCCACGTCCTGGACATCGCTGCCCACGGCCTCGCACAGATCGGCGATCTCGTTGATGAAGGTGATCTTGGTGGCGAGAAAGGCGTTGGCGGCGTATTTGATCAGCTCGGCGGTCTCGATGCCGGTGAACACGATCGGCGTCTCGAGCAGATAGAGCGGCCGGTAGAGCTGGCGCAGCACCGCCCGCGCCCGCGCGCTGTCGGTGCCGATCACCACCCGGTCGGGGCGCATGAAATCGGCGATCGCCGAGCCCTCGCGCAGAAACTCCGGGTTGGCGGCGACATCGAAACCGTCGGCCGGCCGGGTGCTGCGCAGGATCTGGGCGACCTCGCGGCCGGTGCCGACCGGCACGGTCGACTTGGTGACCACCACGGCATAATCGCCGAGCGCCCGGCCAACCGCCTCGGCCGCGGCATAGACATAGGACAAATCGGCGTGCCCGTCGCCGCGCCGCGAGGGTGTGCCGACGGCGATGAACACCGCCTCGGCGCCGGTCACCGCGGCCGCCAGATCGGTGGTGAAAGAGAGCCGCCCGGCCGCCCGATTGGCCGCCACCAGGGCCCCCAGCCCGGGCTCGAAAATCGGCACCTCGCCCCGCTCGAGCCGGGCGATCTTCGCCGCGTCCTGGTCGACGCACGCCACCGTCGACCCGAACTCCGAAAAACACGCCCCCGAGACCAGACCCACATACCCGGTCCCGATCATCGCTATCCGCATCCGATCGATGCCTTTCGAAGAGGGTAAAAATCGAACGTAAGGTGGTTTTACCCACCAGCTCTACGCTAATTTATTAACGCATGCCGGAGGGGGAGACAAGCGTGCATTAGCTGTACGCCTCCCGGTTATATTCTTGGCCTCCCACGATTTGCTTTAATACTCGCAGCCTGTATGCTATACATCCCTTCCCTTGCATTATCTGACCGCTCCGAGGGGGTAACGGCTTGACGCCGGATCTGCACACGACCATCCGGGCGCGGGCTCCATTACGCCTTGGGCTCGCCGGCGGCGGGACCGACCTATCGCCCTATTGCGACGAATTTGGCGGTGCCGTTCTAAATACGACAATCGACCGTTTCGCGTACGCCTTTATCAGCCCGCGGGACGACGGAAAGGTGGTGTTTCGCGCCAAGGACCTCGGTCAAGAAGAGGTGCTCGAAGCCGCACCGCAGCTGCGGCAGGCCAAACTGCTGCTGCATCGCGGGGTCTATGAGCGAATGGTGCGCGATCACAATGCCGGCGTCGCGATCTCTGCGACGATAACGACCACCGTCGATGCGCCGATGGGGTCGGGCCTCGGCTCATCCTCAGCACTGGTCGTGGCGCTCGTCGACGCGTTTCGCGTGCTGCTTGGGGCCCCGCTCGGACAATACGACGTCGCCCATTTGGCATTTGAAATCGAGCGGGTCGATCTTGGCCTCGCCGGCGGCAAGCAAGACCAATACGCTGCCGCCTTTGGCGGCGCCAACTTCATCGAATTTCTTGCCAATGATCGGGTCATCGTCAATCCGCTGCGGGTTTCCGACGGTGCCAGAAACGAGCTCGAATCGTCGCTGGTCATCTGCTTTTCCGGTCGCTCACGCGATGCGACGGTAATCATCGAGCGACAGACGGCAGGGATCGTCGTTCACGACCCCCGCACGATCGCGGCGATGGATCGGCTCAAGGCCGACGCCATCGACATGAAGACCGCGCTGCTGGCCGGCGATATTCCGGCAATGGCGCGCATCCTCGATGACTCCTGGAAGGCGAAGCAAATGACCGCCCCGGGCATATCCACCGATCAGATCGACGGGCTCTACAATATGGCGTTCGAACGTGGCGCGCTCGCCGGGAAGGTATCTGGCGCGGGGGGCGGCGGGTTTGTTATGTTTCTTGTCCATCCCGAGGATCGAATGGGTCTGGTCGACGCACTCAACTCCACCGGAGGTCATGCGAGCACGGTGAAGATTACGGACCGCGGGTGCGAGACGTGGCAGGTCCAGCGGTGAGCGCGGTACTGGACTACCTCGTTCGATCTCGCGACGTAATTCAGGCGGCAATCGACGACTCGGTATTCGTCGGCGCGATCGGCGACATCGTTGACGTCACCGCGACTGCACTCGACAAGGGCCATAAGCTTCTCTTGGCTGGCAACGGCGGTAGTGCCGCCGATGCTCAGCATCTCGCCGGCGAGATGCTGTCCCGGCTCTACTATGATCGAGCCCCCGCTGCCGCTATCGCGCTCACCACCGATACGTCGGTGCTGACGGCAATCGGCAACGATTACGGCTACGAGCGGTTGTTCGAGCGCCAGGTTCTTGGTCTCGGATGCGCCGGGGATGTGTTTTTCGCTATCTCCACATCGGGCCGTTCTGCGAACATCCTGCGGGCGATCGACGCCGCACGGCAGAAGCAGATTGTGACCGTCGGTCTGACCGGCCGGATCGGGGGAGAGATGCCGTCGCGCTGCGACATCTGCCTGCATGCGCCGTCGGATTCGACGCCGTTGATCCAACAGATTCATATAACCGCGGGGCACATCATATGCGGCCTCGTCGAGGAGCGCCTGTTTCCCCGCAGGTAACCTCCGGGCTCGCGGCGGAGCCGACGTGAGATGGTTCGGCAGGCGGTGATCTTGTGTGGCGGGCTCGGGAGCCGGCTGGGCGCGTTGGCGGCGCAGACGCCGAAACCGTTGCTGCCGGTCGGCGGCGCGCCGTTTCTCGACGCGTTGCTGTTCGAGATCGGCCGTCATGGCATCAAACGGGTACTGCTGCTCGCCGGTTTTGCGGCACAGCGGATTCTCGAGTACGCGGCGTCGACGCCACTGAGGTCGCGATTCGATCTGGAAATCGATGTGTCGGTGGAGCCGCAGCGCGCCGGCACGGGCGGTGCGCTGTGGCATGCGCGCGATCGTCTCGATGACCAATTTCTTCTGCTCAACGGCGACTCGTGGTTTGACATCAATCTGCTCGACTTTGCCTGTCGCGCTGTGAGCGAACCGTGTGCAGCCGGCGCCATCGCCGTCAGGCTGCTGGCGGACGCTTCGCGTTACGGAGTGGTCGAACTCGATGGCGACCGCGTGAGCCGGTTCCGCGAGCGCCCGGAGCGCGCCGGCGGAGGGCTCGTGAGCGCCGGCGTCTATTTTTTTTGGCGAGCGCTGGTGGACGCCTTGGCACCCAGCTGCTCGCTCGAAGCGGACGTGCTGCCTAAGCTTGCCGATCGGCGGGGGCTGCGCGCGGTATCGTTCGACGGGTATTTCATCGATATCGGGGTACCCGAACTCGTTTTCCCGCGCGCAGCACGAAGTACCGGTGCAGCGGCGCCGTGCGGCGGTCATTCTCGACCGAGACGGGGTGCTGAACCATGACGACGGCCATGTCGGCTCGCGGGATCGGTTCCGCTGGACGCAGGGGGCCAAGGCAGCGGTCAAATTGCTGAACGACGCCGGATTGTTTGTGTTTGTCGTCACCAACCAAGCGGGGATCGCGCGAGGATTTTACACCGAGGACGATGTCCGCACTCTCCATGCCCAGCTCTCCGCCGAGCTTGCGATATCGGGAGCCCATTTCGACGATATCCGCTATTGCCCCTTTCACCCCGAAGCCACGGTGCCGGCATATCGCCGGGTCAGCGACTGGCGCAAGCCCGCGCCGGGGATGATTTTGGATCTCCTGCACAGCTGGCCTGCCGATCCGGCGTCGAGTTTTCTGATCGGCGATCGGGAGACCGATTGTGCCGCCGCCGCCGGGGCGGGGATCGAGGCTCACCTGTTCGCCGGCAGCGACCTCTCCCAGTTCGTCTCGGACCTGCTGGCGACCCGCCCTGCTCGGTCTGCTCCGACCACCGGGTGACCCAATATTCAGGCGCATCGCAGAGGGTTCGCCCATCTGAGGGGTTCTGCCACCTATGGTCATCCGATATATGAGGCCCCGCTGCGCCTGAAGCCGGCCTTCAGCGGGTTCCTCCTCAGGTTGGTAGGGCTCGGTGGCTCGGAAAATCAACTCGAAATAACCCTCCTTCGTCCATGCTAACTTCGCCGCGGCGGCTCGATCGGCATTGTCGCGATGTCGGTCCAGGCGACCGGAGCGCCGGCCTTGGCGGCTGCCTCTTCCGCCGGCAGGCGCGGATCCCAATGCACCGCGAGGAAGCGCCGCCCGGTCACCGCGCCGGCCGCGTCCGACACTAGCCACTCGAGGGGCGGCGCCATCACCGAGGGCTGGATCATCTCGGCGCGGTCATAGCCGGCCTCGAGCGGCACCATGCCGGTGTTGGTGACCCCGCCCGGCACCAGCACGTTAACCGTGACGCCGGTGCCGGCGAGGTCCTTCGCCATGATCGCCGAAAACGCTTCCAACGCCGCCTTCGACGGGCCGTAGGTCGGCGAACCCTCGCGGATCATCGTGCCGAGGCTAGTCGTGACGTTGACGATCCGGCCCCATTTCTGGCGCATCATGTCGTGGACAAGAGCGCGCGACAGCGCCATCGGCGCATTGGTGTGGACGGCGACGAAGAGCTTCCACTGCTCCGGCGTCACCTCCCAGAACTTGATCGGACGCTGCCGGTTGTCGGTGCGGATCGTCGCCTGGCCGACGCCGGCATTGTTGACCAGGATGTCGATCACTTCGAAACGGCCGCGCGCCTTGGCGACGATCTCGTCGACCGACCCGTCGCTGGCGAGGTCGACCTCGATCGTCATCAGATTGGTGCCTCGCTGCCGCTGTTGCGCCGCTTGGGTAAGCTCGGCGAGACCCTGGGCGGTGCGGTCGACCGCTGCGACATTCAACCCCTTGCCGAGCAGGCCCAACACCAATTCCCGGCCGATGCCGCCGGCAGCACCGGTCACGATCGCTACACGCTGCTGTTCGCTCATCGTCTCCTCCTATCTCAGTCTTTAGGTTTAGGCCCTCTCCCGGGCCCTTGCGACTTTCCTTCTAACGGTCTTCTCGATGGGGCTGCTCGCTGTTTTAGCTGTTTTTTGCAGGAAATTATCAGCGAGCGTTGCTCTGACTCCGCAGGAATCCTGAAGAGTTGGCTGGGGAGCGGTCGAAGGAATAGCGAAACAACAGCGTGTTCGCGGCGAATATGCTTGCGGACTGGATAAAGTTGGTTGAGAAAATCGCATATATATTGACATTTGTCAATCGGTACATGCTGCCGGAGGCCCTGAGGCGGCTTGGATGCCCGGCACGAGGGCGGGCAGGGACGAGGTGGGATTACTCCGGTATGCGGCAGCAGTAAGTCGGTGTTGCCGAGCCGGACGCCGCACCGACATAGTGCGGATTATCGGGTCGATAACCCGTCGTTCTTTGTATCCTCCGATTGCCGATAGCGTTCCGAATCGCGATTGAAAACCAAGCGGAAATCAGACATGTCTCTCTTCAATGTCGGCTTTGTCATTTTCCCGGAGATGACCCAGCTCGACTTCACCGGCCCACTCCAGGTCCTGGCGCGGCTGCCTCAGTCGGCGACGCATATTGTCGCCAAATCGGAGGCTCCGGTGCCCAGCGATTGTCGTTTGACCGTCGTGCCCACGCATACCTTCGCGACTTGCCCGCCCCTGGACCTGATCTGCGTTCCGGGTGGCAGCAGCGGTGTTGTTAAAGCGCTAGGCGATCGCGACACCATAGAATTCGTTCGCCGGCAGGCCGGTACGGCGAAATACGTGACTTCGGTGTGCACCGGCGCCTTTGTGCTCGGTGTCGCTGGATTACTGAAGGGGCACCGCGCAACCACACATTGGGCCTTCACCGAGCTGCTGTCCCTGGTCGGCGCCACATATGAAAAGGCCCGCGTCGTCAAGGACGGCAACGTGATTACGGCGGGCGGCGTCACGTCAGGGATCGACTTTGGCCTCCGCGTGGTCGCCGAGATTGCCGGCAAATCGGTGGCTCAGGCGATCCAGCTGGGCATCGCATACGATCCCGATCCGCCATTTGGTTCGGGCCATCCCGATCGTGCATCCGACGCTGTCAAAGCCGCGGTTTTCCCCCGTTATGAACAGGCCAGAACGGCATTTCGCGAGGGTATCGCCCGCTCGTCGACGGCCAATCTGTAAGCCAAGCCAGCCAGGCCGTCACAGCAGGCTGCCGCCGTCGACCGGGATAATGGTACCGTTGACGAAGGTCATCGTCGTCGCCAGCCCGAGGATCACCGCCGCCACCTCCTCGGGCTCGGCGATCCGCTTGAGCGGGTTGCCGGCGATCCGCTGGGCGCGTTGTTGCGGCGTCCACATCTCCGTCATCGGCGTCTCCATCAGGCTGGGTGCGACGGCGACGACCCGGATTGCCGGCGCCAGAGCCCGCGCCAACGACATCGTCATCGTGTGCAGCCCGGCCTTGGCCGCAGCGTAGGCGATGTTGCTGCCGCCGCCGCGCACCCCCGACACCGAGCCGACATTGACGACGAGCCCCTGCCCGCTCGCCTCGAGCAACGGAAAGCAGGCGCGCACCGTGGCGAAGGGGCCGCGCAGATTGACCGCGAGCACGAAGTCGAAAAACGCGTCGTCGAGCGCCCGCAGATCGGCATGCGGGATCACCCGGGTACTGCCGGCATTGTTGACCAGGATGTCGAGCCGGCCTTCGGTCGCTTCTATCGAGGCGGCGAGGCTGTCGATCGCACCCGTATCCTGCGCCGGGGTTCGGCTGGCGCGGTGGCCGGTGCCGGCAAGCTCTCGATCAACCGGTCGGCCGCCTCGGCCTCATTGCCGAAAGTGATGACGACCCGCGCCCCCGCCTTCGCGAAGAGCCGCGAGGTCGCCGCACCAAGGCCCTTGCTGCCGCCTGTGACGAGCGCGACCCGTCCGTCGAGCATGCCCATTTTTCGGCGACTTGCTCGCCTATTCGGCGGCGGCGTCGAGCGGGGCGTCAAGGGTCTTCATGAACTCGATCAGATAGGGCTTCCACAGCTCGGCGTAGTAATGGCTGAAATGGCCGTGGGTGTTGGGTCCGGCCGGGATCAGCACGTAACGGCCGTGCTTGACCCGCTTCATCGCCCGTTCGACGGTGCCGAGCTCGGGCGGGTTGGCGTGATCCTCGGCGTCGTTGATCAACATCACCTTGGCCTTGATCTTGTCGAGATCGGGCTCGGGGTTGTAATCCTGGATCGCCTCGATCGCCCAGAGCTGGTTGTTGGCGTCGCCCTTTGCCGCCTCGGCCAACCGGCGCTCGTAGAGCGCGTTGGCGGCGGCGAGAGTGGGCGCCATCTCCTGAATGCGGGTGGGACTTCGGTGCCGAAATTCCCGGCGGCGGCGTAGATGTAGTGGCGCGGGTTCGTTTCGTAGAAGCCGTTGTTCCAGTCCGGGTCGTGCCGGATCGCCTCGGCCTGGGCGCGCCGGCCAAGCCAGTTGCGCCCGCTGATCTCAACCGGCTGGCAGGAGATCGGCACCACCCCGTCCATCAGGTCGGGGTACATCTCGGCCCACATCCAGGCATGCATGCCGCCCATCGAGCTGCCGATGACCAGACGCAGATGGGCGACATCGAGACCCTCGGTGATCAGCCGATACCCCGATTCGACCATGTCGTGGTAGCGGTAGCCGGGGAATTTCCCCTTGAGTCCGTCGGAGGGCTTGCTCGACCCGCCGCGCCCGATCGCGTCCGGCATGATCATGAAGTACTCCGCCGCGTCGAGCGGCTGCCCCGGTCCGAACAGCTCGTCGGCTAGGCTCGGCCGCAGCCAATTCGCACCCGTGCCGGTATTGCCCTGCAGCAGCAAGACACCGTTGACGATCTTGCCGGCGGCGTTGCGCTTTGCCGCGCCGAGGGTGCGGTAACGGAGCTTCAGTTCGGGCAGCGTCTCGCCGCTGCGGAACCGGTAGCTCCGGATCACGAAATCGGCTTCACGATAATTCGGCCAACGAGTTCCCTCGGCAGGCGCGGCGGCGTGGGCGACTTGTGCAGGCATTTCGGATCCTCCGATTTCGCTTTGGCGGGATGATAGAGGCTGCTTCTACCGAGAGGAAGCCACGCGCCGGACAGGGTGCGTGCGAGACAGCTCGCTTTCGAAATCGGCACCATTTTTATGACCTTTGCGACAGCGGTCGGGCCTCCAGCTCGATCCGCGGCGTCCGGTGGCGAGGCCGATAGGCTTCAGGCGACCTGATTGCGTAGTTGCTCGTCGCCGCGCCAGAGGCGCCCCAGTTTGTCACGCAAGATCTCGATCACATTGTCTTCATAACGGCGCGCGTCTCGCCTGACATATGAGGGTGATCAGCACATCCTCCATCCCCAAAGCGGCGAATTCGCCGCAAGCGGCTCTTCTGCCGTCAAATCGATGCCGGCGCCGGCGATCCGGCGTGTGGCGAGCGCCTCAAAAAGAGCCGCCTCGTCGAGCGCGAGCCACATTCTCGAGATGGGTGGAAAGCTTCATCCGACCGAGCGCCTCGGCATCGACGAGATTTTCGGTGTCCCTGGTCAGCGGACAGGTGAGGGCGACAAAATCGGCCTTGGGTAACAGGGATTTGAACTCGCCCATGGCATGCACCCCATCCGCACCGCGGCGGCCGGATCGCGCCGCAGCCCGACGGCGCGCATATCGAAGGCCTTGGCGAGTTGCGCGAAGCGGTCGCCAATCTGCCACAGGCCCACGACAAGGAGTGTTTTGCCACCGAGTTCGTCCTCCCGGCGAGAGGGATCGCCGATCATGCCGCGCCAGACGTGCTTTGCCTGGTTGTCGCGTGCCTCGGGAAACCGGCGGCTCAATGCCAAGATGAGGGCCACCGCGTGCTCCGCGACCGCCCGGAAGTTGACGCCGCGGGCATTGGCAAGGCGGATGCTGCGCTTCGCCAGCTCTTCGTCGGGGAACTGGTCAGTGCCGGCGCCGATCGCCTGGATGAACCGAAGCTTCTTCGCGGTAGACAGGCCCGTTATGCCACAGCCCGGAGATCACGAGGACGTCTGCCTCTTCCACCCGATTCTCCGAGGTCTCGGGATCGCGGACGGTGAAGCTATTGATGCCGGTGTTTAGGATCGAAAACCGCTCATACAACCGATAGGCGAGTGAGCAAAGCAAATAGGGAGCTCATCATGGGGGGGAAACATGGGCGCACTCCGTTTGATGACCAGCGAAACGACAACCGTTTCGGGACTTGTGATATCATCGCCGGCGACATGTCGCACCCTCCCGAGCCGGCGGGCCGTCTCCGCCGCATCGTCCACATCGACATGGACGCTTTCTACGCGTCGGTGGAGCAGCGGGACGATGCGGCGTTGCGCGGGGTTCCGGTTGCTGTCGGCGGCGCGGGGAGGCGCGGCGTGGTGGCCGCGGCCAGTTATGAGGCGCGCAAGTTTGGCGTGCATTCCGCAATGCCCTCGGTCACCGCCCGGCGCAGGTGCCCCGACCTCGTGTTCGTGCCGCCGCGCTTTGAGGTGTATCGGGCGGTGTCGCAGCA
>CAWCOH010000005.1:0-1044169 GCA_963797115.1 uncultured Alphaproteobacteria bacterium
AACAACAGCGTGCTCGACAACTGCCACGTCCGCATTGCTTTCGCCTGCAACGACGAGCGGACAGCAAAGCGCATCTCGGACGCCCTCGGCATCGCGACCGAGCAGCGGGCGATGAAGAACTATGCCGGGCACCGGCTGAGCCCTTGGCTCGCACACCTGATGGTCTCGCGTCAGGAGACGGCGCGGCCGCTGCTGACCCCGGGTGAGGTGATGCAGCTACCCTCGACCGACGAGATCATCATGGTCGCCGGTCTGCCGCCGATCCGAGCCAAAAAGATCCGCTACTACGAGGACCGCGCCTTTCGAGGCTGCTCCCGGCCGGCACCGGTGCTGCCAATCTCGGGCATCTACCCGGACCGGCCGAGGAGCCGGCCCACGATTGGACCGGGCTCCGCATCCTTGCCGACGCTCCGCGGCATGCCGTCCATGATCCCGACGAATTTACCAATGATAGCGAAGGCGGCCTCCGCCGAGAGCCCGAATTGCCGGAGCACGAGGCAATTGCACCCGAGCGGCGAGCGGCGAACGAGTTCGACCTCGTCGACGATGCCGAGGCTGACGAAGAGGCGGTGAAGGCCCGCATCCTCGCACGCCAACGGCTGCAGACCTTCACCCGCGCAGCCGCGATCGACCGCGGCGACGACATGATGCCGGGCATGTGAGACAGCCGATGAAGACGCGCCTCAACATTTATCTCTCGCCAGGCCAGCACGAGGAGATCGCCGCCCTCTCGGCGAAGCGCCGGGTGTCGAAATCTTCGGTGATCGAAGCGGCGGTCGCGTCGATGCTATCGCCCGACAGTGCCGATGCGCGGGAGGCCGCCTTCGTGCGACGGCTCGACCGGCATACCCGCCAGCTCGAGCGTGTCGAACGCGACTTGGCCATCGCCATCGAGACAATGGCGCTGTTCGTGCGCTTTTGGCTTGCCGTCACCCCGCCATTGCCCGAGAGCGCGCAAGCTGGCGCCAGGGCAAAGGGGGCCGAGCGCTATCGTGATTTTGTCGAGACGCTGGGGCGCAGGCTGCAGCGGGGCAACAGCCTTGTGCGCGAGATCAGTCTCGAGATCTGGCCGGAGCAGCAGAGCAACGGTGTCGGCTCGGCGGTTCCACGCAACCCGGATCCTGGAGTGGGGGACATCGCTGATGCCCGCTGAGCCAACCCCGTTCTCTCGCTCGACCCGGATGTTGCGCACCGCGCTGGGGCCGCACATCGGCGGCTATATCGAGGATCCGGACATCGTCGAGGTGATGCTGAACCCGGACGGCCGGCTGTGGATCGACCGGCTGAGCTCCGGGCTCGAAGATACCGGCCAGCGCATTCCCGTCGTTGATGGGGAGCGGATCGTGCGGCTCGTCGCCCACCATGTCGGCGCCGAAGCGCATGCGGGATGCCCGCGGGTCTCGGCAGAGCTGCCCGAGACGGGGGAGCGCTTCGAGGGGCTGCTGCCGCCTGTCGTCATGGCGCCGGCCTTCGCGATCCGGAAACCGGCCGTCGCGGTGTTCACGCTCGACGACTACGTCGCCTCCGGCATCATGACCGCGGCGCAGGCCGTGACGCTCAGGACTGCCGTCGCCGAGCGCTGGAACGTGCTGGTCGCCGGCGGCACCTCGACGGGCAAGACAACACTGGTCAATGCCCTATTGCACGAAGTGGTGGCGACCGGCGACCGGGTCGTGCTGATCGAGGACACCCGCGAACTGCAATGCACAGCGCCGAACCTGGTTGCGATGCGCACCAAGGACGGTGTGGCGTCGCTCACCGATCTGGTGCGCTCCTCGCTGCGGCTCCGGCCCGATCGCATCCCGATCGGCGAGGTGCGGGGTCGCGAGGCGCTCGATCTTCTGAAGGCCTGGGGCACCGGGCATCCCGGCGGCATCGGCACGATCCATGCCTCGACCGCAATCGGCGCGCTGCGACGTCTCGAACAGCTGGTGCAAGAGGCGGTCGTGACGGTCTCGCGGCCGCTGATCGCGGAGACCATCGATTTGATCGCCGTGCTGGCTGGGCGCGGCGCTCAACGCCGGCTCGCGGGCATCTGGCAGGTTGCCGAGCTCGGTCCCAGCGGCGACTACGTCGTCGAGCCGCTCGGGCTCGATCCCTTCGGTAGCCTCACCGTAATCCAGGGAGACAAGAGGTGATGGACTGCGCTTCATTGCGGCCGCGGGCGCTATTTGCCGGCCTTTGCGCACTTGCCGTCGCACTCCTGCTGTGGCCCGGGCCCGCCCTCGCGGCCGGCTCGAACATGCCGTGGGAACAGCCGCTAACCCAGATCCTCGACAGCATCCAGGGTCCGGTGGCCAAGATCATCGCCGTCATCATCATCATCGGCTCGGGCTTGGCACTCGCCTTTGGCGAGACCTCCGGGGGGATGCGCCGATTGATCCAGATCGTCTTCGGGCTGTCGATCGCCTTCGCGGCGAGCTCCTTCTTCCTGACCTTCTTCAACTTCGCGGGGGGAGCGCTGATCACATGAGCCCGCCGCTCGCCTTCCCGGGCCCGAGCGAGGTGCCGGGCTTTGCGGTGCCGCTGCACCGCTCATTGACCGAGCCGATCCTCATTGGCGGTGCGCCGCGGGCGATCGCGATCGCCGTCGGCACGCTTGCCGCCGCGGTCGGCATTGGCCTGCAACTGTGGATCGCGGGCGTCGCGATCTGGATTATCGGGCACGCCGCTTCCGTCTGGCTGACCCGGACCGAACCGCAATTCGTCGGCGTATTCGCGCGGCACCTGCGCCTGCGCGCCCCCGTGCTGGACGCCTGAACAGGAGACAGCGCATGCTCGACCTCCGCGAATACCGAACCCGGCGGGTGCTGCTCGCAGACTACCTGCCGTGGGCGGGGCTCGTCACATCCGGGATCGTGCTCAACAAGGACGGCTCGCTGCAGCGCACGTGCCGGTTCCGAGGCCCCGACCTCGACAGCGCGACCGACGCCGAGCTCGTCGCCGTATGTACCCGGCTCAACAACGCGCTGAAGCGGCTGGGCTCCGGCTGGGCGCTCTTCGTCGAAGCGCTGCGCCAAGAGGCCGCCGGGTATCCGGAAAGCCGCTTCCCGGACCCGGTCTCGTTCCTGGTCGATCGCGAGCGCCGCGCCATGTTCGAGACCGAAGGCGCCCACTTCGAGAGCGAGTGCTTTCTGACCTTCGCCTATCTGGCGCCGCCCGAGAGCGCGGAGCGCGTACACGGCCTCCTTTACGACAGTGCAGGCGAAAAGCGCGGGATCGACTGGCGGGAGCAGCTGGACGCTTTCCGGGCCGAAACTGACCGCGTGACCGGTTTGCTCGAAGGCGTGATGCCCGAGATCGCCTGGCTCGACAACTCCGCGCCGCTCACCTACCTGCACGCCTGCGTCTCGACCGAGCGCCATCCCGTCGAGGTGCCGCCGGTGCCATTTTACATCGACGGCTTGGTGGCCGACATGCCGCTGGTACCCGGCGTCGAACCAATGCTCGGGCATTCCCACCTGCGGACACTGACATTACGAGGCTTCCCGGATCAGACCTGGCCCGGGCTGCTGGACGAGATGAACCGGCTGCCGGTCGCCTATCGGTGGGTCGCACGCTGGCTGCCGTTTGATAAACCAGTCGCGCTAAAAGAGATCGAGCGGAAACGGCGGCATTGGTACGCCAAGCGCAAAGGTATCGCGGCGCTGCTACGCGAGACGCTTTGGGGCAAGGAAAGCCCGCTCGTCGACAGCGACGCCGAGAACCAGGCGATGGACGCCGACGCGGCACTCCAGGAGCTTGGCGCCGATTACGTATCCTATGGCCTCTTCACTGCGACCGTGACCCTCTGGGACGAAGATCAGGATCGGGTCGCCGATAAGGTCAAATCGGTCAGTCGTGTATTGCGGAGCCGCGGTTTCGTCGTCGCCGAGGAGACGCTCAACGCCGTCGACGCCTGGCTCTCCTCTCTCCCGGGGCAATGCTACGCCAATCTGCGCCAGCCGCCGGTGAGCTCGTTGAACCTCGTGCACATGGTGCCGCTTTCTTCGGTCTGGGCGGGTCCGGAGCGTAACGAGCATCTGGACGGGCCGCCGTTGCTGCATGCCCGGACCGCCGGCGCCACACCCTTCCGGCTGGTGCTCCATCAGGGTGATGTCGGGCACACGCTCGTGGTCGGGCCGACCGGCGCCGGGAAATCGGTTCTGCTCAACCTGCTCGACCTGCAGTTCCGGCGCTACGAGAGGGCGCTGATCTTTCGCTTCGACAAGGGCCGCTCGTCGATGGCGTCGATCCTCGGCATGGCCGGCAGCTTCTACGAGCTCAATGCCGATGGGGAGGTCGCCTTCCAGCCCTTGGCGCGCGTGGATGATCCCGGTGAGCGGGCCTGGGCAGCGGAGTGGGTGCACATGCTACTCGCACAGGAAGGCGTGGCACTCGGCCCCGACATCAAGGAAGCGGTGTGGTCGGCGCTGGGGTCGCTTGCCAGCGCGCCGCGCGACGAGCGGACGATCAGCGGTCTCGCAGCGCTGGTCCAGCATAGCCGCCTCAAGACGGCACTCGAACCCTATACTCTCGATGGACCCTGGGGACGGTTGCTCGACGCCGAGCGCGACGATCTCGACGAAGCCAGGGTGCAGGGGTTCGAGATGGAGGAGTTGCTGCCGCACGCCAGCGCGGCCCGGGCGGTGCTGACCTACCTGTTCCGCCGGATCGAGCGGCGGCTCGACGGCTCTCCGGCCCTGATCGGGCTCGACGAGGCTTGGGCCCTGCTTGATGACCCGGTTTTCGGGCCGAAGATCCGGGAGTGGCTGAAGACCTTGCGGCGGAAGAACGCGTCCGTCGTATTCGCGACCCAGAGCCTCGCCGATATGACCGAGAGCCGGATTGCCCCGGCAATACTCGAGAGTTGCCTCGCCCGCGTGTTCCTGCCGAATGCGCGCGCGGTGGAGCCGCAGGGCCGTGCCGCATACGAGCGGCTCGGCCTGAACGCTCGGCAGATTGACATGGTCGCGCGCGCCACGCCCAAGCGCGATTACTACTTCCAGTCGGCTCGCGGCAATCGGCTCTTCGAGCTCGGGCTCGGAGAGGTAACGCTGGCCTTCGCCGGCGTCAGCCAGGCCGAGGACCTGAAGCGGCTGGAGGCCGTTCAGGCGCGAGCCGATCAAGCGGGTTTCGCGGAGGCCTGGCTGCGTGAGCGGCAGCTCGACTGGGCCGCCGATTTGATCCACGCCGAGCAGGATCGCCGGGTCGAACTTCAAGATGCCGCGACGGAGGCTCTGGCATGAAACGGCCACGCACTCTGTTCGCCGCCACCGCGTTCGCGACTTCGCTGGCGATCACTTGGCCGGTCTCGGCTGACCTGCCGGTGATCGACGTCTCGAACCTGAAGCAGAGCATATTGACCGCCGCGCATACACTGGAGGAGGTCAATAATCAGATCACCCAGATCCAGCAGTTCGTCCAGATGCTGGAGAACGAGGCCCGCAACCTGCTCTCGCTTCCGTTCTCGGCACTGCAGCAAATTACCGGCGCCATCGACCAGGTGAACAGCCTGATGAGGCAGGCGCAGAGCCTCGCTTATGATGTCGCCCGGATCGACCAGCAGTTTCAGCAGCTCTTCCCGTCCTATAGCGGCAATATCACTCAGGCAAAGCTTCTCTCGGATGCACGGGCGCGCTGGCAGGCGAGCGTCGATACCTTCAAGCACACGATGGAAGTGCAGAGCCGCATCGTCTCGGATATTCAGGCCGATGAGGCTACGCTCTCGGCACTGGTCGGCCAGAGCCAGGGCGCCGCCGGCGCATTGCAGGGGATCCAGTCGACCAATCAGCTGCTGGCACTTCAATCGCGGCAACTTGGCAGCACCCAGGCCTTGCTCTCCGCCAATGCCCGCGCGCAGTCAACCGAGACAATGCGGCGCGCCGAAGTCGAGGAAGCGGCGCGCGCCGAATGGCAGCGGTTCTGGAGCAGCGGTGTGAGCTACACTCCAGCGCCGGTCCAGGTTTTCCGAGGGGCGCCCCCGTGAAAGCTACAGTTATCGTACTGACGCTTGCCGTTGCGGTCGTTGGTCCCGCGGCATCGGCGCAAACCGTCGCTCAGCTTATTGCCCATCGCCCGCTACTGAACGCTGAACTCGAGCGGTGTAAACAGCTGGGCAAAGCCTCGGTTGACGATATCCGGTGCATTCCGGCAGCGGCGCGACCTACACGCTTTCCGTGCCAGTAGAAGTCTTCCCGTCGCAGCCGTCCATCAATCCGCAACCGACGAAGCAGAAGATACCCTTAAAATCAGGTCCGATGCCTCATGGCTAACGACATCGCCGTTATCGACCGCTTCCTTGACATCTTCAGCCGCTATATCGATAGCGGTTTCGGATTGATCTCCGGAGACGTCGGATTCCTGGTCAAGATCCTGATTGGGATCGACGTCGTCCTCGCGGCATTGGCTTGGGCTGCCGGCGAAGACGAGGTGATCCAGGCTTTCGCGAAGAAGGTGCTCTACGTCGGCTTTTTTGCCTTCATACTGAATAACTGGAACAGTCTGGCACAGGCCATTTTCAAGAGTTTTGCCGCGGTCGGCCTCAAGGCGACAGGCTCGTCATTGAGCTACGCCGACTTTTTACGTCCCGGCAAACTCGCTCATGCCGGCGTGCAAGGTGCAGATGTGCTGCTCGCCCAAATTCAGCGCCTGTCCGGCTTTCCGGAGGTCTTCTGGAATTTGAGCGAGATCATGCTGATGGCCCTCGCCTGGGTCGTGACGCTGATCGCCTTTTTTGTGCTCGCGATCATGCTCTTCCTCGCCGTCATCGAGTTCAAGCTGACGACGCTGAAGGGATTCATCCTCGTGCCTTTTGCCCTCTGGCGCGGAACCTCGTTCATCGCCGAGCCGGTGCTCGGCCAGGTCATCACCTCAGGCGTACGCATCCTGGTCTTCGCCGTGGTGACCGGCATCGGGACCCAGATCTTCTCGCAGATTCTTCCGTCGGATCCGGCCGCTGAACTTTCTCTTCAGGATGCGCTGACTGTCCTGCTCGCTTCGATGACCGTCGGCGGGCTTGCATTCTATGCACCCAAAATAGCCGCAGGCATCGTCTCCGGCGCGCCGCAGCTCGGGTTCGGTGCTGCCGTGGCGCCGGCCGCAGTTGTTGGCGGCACCCTTCTGCTGGGCGGGGCTGGATTGGCAGGAGCGGCTCGAGCCGGTGCCGGCGCGGTCGCCTCGGCAGCAACGCTTGGCGGTGCTGCACGCACTGCTTACGCGTTGGGGAGCGCAGCCTCAGGCGGCGAGGGTCTGGCTGGGTCCGGCGGCGGCCTCGCCGGTGTAGCTCGCGCGGGTGTCTCGGCGGCGACGGCTGGGTTGCGCGCGACCGGCGACCGGGTCGCCGACAGTGTGGCCGAGCATTTTCGCACCGGCGAGCGCGCCGGTTGGACTGCGACTGGAGGATCAGCCATCGGCGAGACCGCCGAAGGCACTGGTCCGGCTAATCCTTCGCGGGCGCCGGGCTGGGCGCGGCAACTTCGCCAGGAGCAGGTGATGCGCAGCGTCGAGCGTGTAGCTCGAGAAGGGGAGGCGAGCGGCGCTGGGCTCAAGCCGACCCTGCGGGGAGATGATAAATGAATTGGCGCCGTGCCGCGACACGCTACGGGCAGACACCGGCACCGGCAACGCCCTACCAGCGTGCAGAACAACTCTGGGACGAGAGGATCGGCGCGGCCCGCGTGCAGGCCGCCAATTGGCGCCTGATGGCCTTTGGTGCGCTGGCACTCGCCGCGGTGGCGATGGGCGACGACATCCGCGCCCGCTCCCGATCAAGCGTGACTCCATACGTCGTCGAGGTGGATCGCACCGGTACTGCGAACGCGATCGCGCCGGCAGTTACCGAATACCGGCCGAGCGATGCCCAGATTGGTTATTTCCTGGCGCGTTTCGTTCAGAATACCCGCGCGCTTTCGGTCGACCCCATTATCGTGCGGCAGGCGTGGCTCGATGCCTACGACCAGATCACAAGCCATGCCAAGCCCGTTCTCGACGATTACGCGCGGCAGGTCGACCCCTTTGGCAAGGTCGGGCACCGCGCGGTCACGGCCGAAGTCACCAGCGTGGTGCGCGCGTCGGACAAGTCATTCCGCATTGCCTGGATCGAGCATGCGTACGAGGAAGGTGCCGCAATACCGCCGGAACGCTGGTCGGCGATCCTGACCGTGATCACTCAAACACCACGAACCGAGGAACGGCTGCGCAAAAACCCGCTCGGCATCTACATCGACGCGATCGCCTGGTCGCGGGAGCTGGGAGGCAATGGATGAGGCATACAATGGCGCTGGGGGTAGCCGCGCTGCTTCCCCTCGCCGCCTGCGCTCCTCAAATTCCTCAGATCAGTTACGACGATCCTGCAGCGCTCCACACGGGACCTGCCAAACCCGTCAAAATAGTTCAAATGCCCGAGCTATTGCCACTGCCCGGCCAACTCAAGCGGATGCCGCGCGGCACCCGGCCAGCAACAGCGGCCGAGCCTGGTGATCCTGTTCGCCGCGTCCGGCTCGCCAACGCCGCCGCTAGCGTCAAACCGACACGCGCCGGCTACGTCAATGCGATCCAGGTCTACCCGTACAGCGACGGGGCCCTGTACCAGCTCTATGTCGCGCCGGTGCACGTCACCGATATCGCCCTGGAGCCCGGCGAGGAGCTGAAGGCGGTCGCCGCCGGGGACACGACCCAATGGAAGATCGGGGACACCGAGAGCGGATCGGGGGCCACCCGTCAAGCTCACGTGCTGGTCAAGCCCGTCTCCGCTGACCTGCCGATGAACAACATCGTCATCGCGACGGACCGCCGAACCTATCATATCGAAGCGCATCCGACCCGGGAGACCTATATGGCTGCGGTCTCCTGGCGCTATCCGCAAGACGAGTTCGTCGCATTGCGGCGGCAGAATGCCGAAGCCGAGGCGCGCGCCAACGTGACGGCGGGCGGGCTTGACGTGTCGTCGCTGCGGTTCCGTTACCGGGTCAGCGGAGATTCTCCGCCCTGGCGGCCGGTTCAGGCCTTTGATGACGGGCATAAAGTCTACATCCAGTTCCCACCTGGCATCGCTCAGGGCGAGACCCCGCCGCTCTTTATCCTCGGGCCGACCGGCGAGGCCCAGCTCGTCAATTACCGCGTGAAGGGGTCGACCTACATTGTCGACCGCCTGTTCGCTGCGGCTGAGCTGCGCCTCGGCTCCAACCCGCAGCAGACCGTGCGGATCACCCGAACGGACGGTCGATGAGCGACGTCGGCCCGCCGCGCAAGGAACCCCCGCCGTCGGAGCTGCGGATCGGGGCTTCCCCGCGTCCGGTGACGCGGCTCTCGCGCCGAACACTGGTAATCGCGACAGCGCTCGTCACGGCACTCATCTTCGGCGCGCTCTGGTACGCGCTCGGCATCCGGCCGCTACGTTTTGCAGGCGGCCCGGAACTCTACAATACCAATGCGAAGCCCACTGATGCGCTCGCCAATATGCGGGGCAGTTACGCCGATCTCACTCGGCCGAGACCGACACCATCACCGCCTCAAGCGGCTCCGCAACTCGGGCCGCCTTTACCTGGTGACCTTGGACGACCGATGCTGCAGCAACAAACTGGGACGCCGTCTCCTGCCGCCGATCCGGAGGCCGAGCGGCGCCGGCGCGAGCGGGAACAAGCCGCAGCATCCGTCGTGTTCTTCACGGTCTCCGCAAGGCCGACGGCCCCTGCCGGGGCAGCCCCAGGTCAGGGAACAGAAAATGGCACATCGGTTCCGTCGTTAGAGGGAACCGCGCTGCAGGCTTCGGCTGGTGACGATCTGTCGATCCAGAACGGCCAATCGCACAAGGAGAGTTTTCTGAACGCGCGCATTGACCAAGCGATCTACTCGTCGCAGCGCGTTCAGACGCCCCGCAGCCCTTACCAGCTCATGGCCGGATCCGTAATCGCCGCGGCCCTGATAACCGGCCTCAATTCCGATCTGCCCGGCCAGGTGGTGGCGCAGGTGACCGAAGATGTCTATGACACGATAACGGGGCGATTTCTCCTGGTCCCGCAGGGCACCCGGCTAATCGGCAAATACGATAGTCACATCGCCTACGGGCAAGAGCGCCTGCTGCTAATCTGGACGCGCCTCGTGATGCCGGACGGCAGCTCAGTCGTCCTCGATAATCTCCCCGCCACGGACACAGAAGGCTATGCCGGGCTCGAGGACGGGGTCGATTACCACACATGGCGGTTGCTCAAGGGCGTCGTGCTCTCTTCATTGCTCGGCATCTCGAGCGAGTTGGCTGCCAACAACGGAACCCAGAGCAACAACCGCATCATCGTCGGTTTGCGAGACGGGGTGAACAGTACCGCAAATGAGGCCGGACAGCGGATTGTGTCGAAAGACCTTGGAATCCAGCCGACCTTGACGGTCAGGCCCGGATATCCGGTGCGTGTGCTCGTCAACCGAGACATCGTGCTGCGGCCTTATGTCAATCGATAAGCGAAACATGATGAAGCTGAAGCTCGGGCCAATCCCGGACGATAAGCCGGTCCGTCTGACGATCATTCTCTCCGCCGAACTTGCTGGGTTACTGCGTACCTATGCGGACGCCGTCGGCTCGGGCAACAGCAAGCCAGTCACGGTGGAGCGCATCGTCCCGCACATCCTCGAGCGCTTCATCCGAACCGACCGCGTTTTCATGCGGACGCGTCGGCATGTTGCACATAGCACCGCGCGTTCAACAGAGTCGGCACCGGCGGAGCCAAGCTGATCGATCGAGGAGCGCGCGCCGGAAACCTCCCGAGCGACATTGAGAAATCGCCCAACCAACCCCGGCGGCGGGTCGATGTCATGCTTCAGAGCGATGACTGCGTAGCCGGGGTCTTGAAGTAAGGGCCGCATCACCGCGCGGAGACCCGCGACCAATACCGACGAAGACGGCGCTATGGCGATGGCGGAACCGGCGCGCGCCAACATGATGGCCGTTCGACGGTTGAACACACGAAATGCAACGCGAGGCCAATCCGACTTCTTACCCAGCCGGCGTAGTCGGGCGAGGACGGTCTTCTGGGCCGAAGAACGGACCAGAGCGAGAGCTTCGCCAGCAAGGTCGGCCGGGACAACCCCCTCCCTACAACAGAGTGGGTGTCCCTCAGGAAGGACGACGCTCCAGCTCTCCTGCCATAGCTCTTCAATGACGAAGCCATTTGCATCCTGAGGCTCCGAGGCAAGTGCGAGGTCGATCGTGTTCGCGCGCAGCGCCGGGACCACCTCCGGTCCTGACAATTCGACCAGCTCGATCAAGACATTCGGTGAGCTGGCATGGAATGCTGCGAGAATAGAGGTCAGTCCGAGCGTCGCGGCATCGTCGGTGAGGCCAATTCGCAGCCGCCCCGAGCGACCGAGCCCAATGAGCTGCACGCGGCGGATGGCGTCCTCAACCTGATCGAGGATGTGGCGCGCTTCGGTGAGAAATTCGGCGCCCGCCGATGTAAGCCCGGCAAGACGATTTCGCTGTCGCGCAAACAGGCTGACGCCCATCTGCTCTTCGAGCCCGGCTACCTGTTTGGTGAGCGCCGGCTGCGTGATCCCCAGCCTGTGGGCGGCGCGCCGGAGATTAAAGCTCCTCAGCCGCGATCACGAAGTATCGGAGATGCCTAAGCTCAACATTTCCGTGCCGAATATCATCAGGCAAGCGGGTGCTGCGCACCGAACGTGGCTTTGGTGTAACTCTCATCTCTGTCATTGCCAGTTGAACCGCTGTACTCCAGACCGGAAGGCTGCGGTTCGATGCGAGTGCGCCATCTCGCTACACAGCATCCTCGCTCGACGCGCTGTCCATTGCAGCGGTATTTTGTGAGAAGACTCGGATTTTCCGTAGAATTGATGGTTAGTTACTTCAATTTAATGATCGCAACCGATCTGTGTTTTGCGACCACACCCGTCGACGCGTGGCACGAGCACGACCTTATGGCCCTCGGCTCACGGTGCACCGGCTTGCCGTTGGCCCTACGCCATACTGATGATCGCTATCGCATCGTGGATCCGAGCCAACCGACCGGGGGAATTATTTCGGCATAACCGGCCCGCTGACCCCGTGCCGCCGCACGGCTCCGGCGTGTCGTCCACCACCAAGGATCGATCCGTAGGAACAAGGCCCAGCAAGCGGCAGCACCGCGCGATGAGGTTGCGCACCCCTGTCGACCACCTTTCGAGAAGTTCGGGATGAAAGCGCCCTCGCGACCGCCTTGCGATATCGGGACGATCGACCTTCGGCCATCCACTATCGCGGCGCGATGTGGGTCCACTGTCTGTCGAATTGTAGGATGGAGGAACGTTCGCGCCGCCGAAAATGCGCTGTGATATCCAACGCTCACTTTTTTCTGCTTACAAGCTGCTTACAGTTCGGGAAATCGAAAGCAGTGTAAGCAGGAGCGACCCCGAAGGGCCGCTATCATAGCTTTGATTTATTCTATAAATTCTGGAGCGGGCGATGGGATTCGAACCCACGACCCCAACCTTGGCAAGGTTGTGGGAGGCCGAGCAAACCGGGATCGAACTGTCCGGATGTCCGGACAACAAGACGCTGCCAGTCGGTTGGGCAAACCCGCAGGTTCTTCAACGTACGCTGGCTCTGTTGCGCGGATATCGGAATGCTGCTGCGGACAGGAGGCCTTGCCTGCTCGGAGTGGCGCCGGCGCATTTGCGCCTGCCCCAGGGGTGGCGTTGTTGTAACAGTGCGACCCGCAGGGACACACCGGAATCTTGCGGTCGCGCCTAGTCGGCGGCGACTGAGTTGTGTGCGTCAAGTTCAGCAATTTAGCTGGCGTTGGTGATGTTGGGCGTGGGCGGCGCGGAGCCCCCGTGTAGCAGCGCCCGGCCGCCGTCAGGCGGCCAAGGCCCGCAGGGCCTCTTTCTTGTGCTCCTTGAGATGGTCCATGTTGAGATAGCGGGTCGCTTCCAGCCAGTTCTCGTGCATCTCGACGGCCAGCGCCCGCACCAGCCGCAAGCAGCTCTCGGCATTGGGGAAGATGCGCACGACATGGGTGCGGCGCTTCAATTCCTGGTTCAGCCGTTCGAGCATGTTGGTCGACTTCATGTGCTTGTGATGCGGCAGCGGCAGCCGATAATAGGTCAGCGTCTCCTCGATGTTGTCCTCGACCCAGTTGCACAGCCTGGGGTACTTGCCCTGCCATTTGGCGAGCCAGGCGGCAATGTCACGCCGCACCTCGGCGAGATCGCGACGGTCGTAGAACCAGCGCAGTTCCTGCAAGCAGTCGTCATCAACCTTGCGCGGCACGTAATCGAGCGCGTTCCTGAGGAAATGCACGTAGCAGCGCTGCCACGCGGCTTCCGGCAAGACCTCGCGGATCGCCGCCTTCAGCCCCTCATGATTGTCGGAGACGACAAACTCGACGCCGGTGAGACCGCGCGCCTTCAGCCCCGAGAGGAAATCGCGCCAACTCGAGCGGCTTTCGCGGTTGGCGAGCTCGACCGCCAGGATCTGACGCCGACCGTCTTCGTCGACCGCCACCGCCACCAGCACCGCCTGGCTGACAATCACACCCGCCTCGCGCACCTTCTCGTAGCGCGCATCGAGGATCAGGTAGGGGTAGTGCTCATTGAGTCGCCGCTCGGCAAATGCCTTCAGACCCTCATCGAGCGACTTGTTGATCGCGCTGATCGACGAGGCCGAGAAGCTGTGCCCGCATAACGCCTCGGTCACCGTCTTGACCTTGCGCGTCGAAACCCCCTGTACGTACATTTCGGCCAGGGTCCCGACCAGCGCCTTCTCCGAGCGCTGGTAGCGCTCGAACAACTCGGTCGAGAACCGCCCCATGCGATCCTGCGGCACCCGCAACTCCAGCGTCCCGACCCGGGTAACCAGCGCGCGGCGGTAGTAGCCGCTGCGGTACGACAGCCGCGTCTCGCTGCGCTCGCCCTTGGCCGCGCCGATCGCCTCGGTCATCTCCGCCTCAACCAACGCTTCAACCGCAGCACGCACGAAATCCTCGTCCCGCGCCAGCAGCCCTTTGAGGTCGATAACTTCCGCCTTACCCTCGCCTTTGGTCATGGTGTGCCTTACCCCCTCACGGGTCGGTGACGTTGAACATCACCAGCATGCCATGACCGCTCTCGGTCTCAGCCTTTCTGCTGAACCTTCAGCACACTATCCGACTGATGGAGTTTTGCCGGTCCCGGTGTGCTTCGATCCAGGCGAAGCCCTTCGGTTTTCACCGGACCGATGTCGGAAGGGCCGGTAATTTCCGAGCTTCGTATTAGCGCCGTACCGTCCCTCGTCGAGGCCTGGGGGCTTAGCAGGGGCCGCTTTCAACAGGTTGGCGGGCTTAATCGTGGCCGTCATCTTGTACGCTGGTTGCGAATTGGGTCGCTGGTCGGAAAGCACTAACCGTCGGCGCGACGCGACAATCTCGGCTGCAGCGCGAACCTGGTCGTCCTCGGTGTGGACGTAGCGCATAAACTGAGTCACCGTCTTGTGCGCCGTCAGGCGCATGCCGACCTTCACCGGCACGCCCGAATTCGCAATCTCAGTGGTGGCGCGGTGACGGATTCCATGCGTTCCCACGTGTAAGATTTCCGCCCGCTCGAGGATGCGTTTCCAACCTTTCGAGTAGGTGTTCTGAGACATCGGTCGCTCTGGCTTGAAAATGGAAGGCACAACGTAAGGCGAACCTTCCAAACGCGGTGCGGTCGAAAGAAGCGCGAAGATGTCCTCGCTCATGGGTTTCGAGATTTCGCCAGTTTTGCTATCTGGCCAGACGACGCGACGATTTTCGAAGTCGACCAACTCCCATTCCATGCTGATGATCTCCGACATGCGCGCCGCAAAGGCGAATTGCAGACGGATTCCGAGGGTGAGGAATGGGTGCTCCAGCCCCTCGACATCAGCGCGCTCAAGATAGCCGAACAGCCTTACCATTTCATCGTCGGTGATCAACCGCGTCTTGCCGCTTTCCGGATACTTTGGGATGTGACGGCACGGATTGGTGCCGTCGAGCCGGAAACCCCAGACCTCGGCCATGTTGAACAGCTTGCGCAGGCAGGAGAGAACGCGATTAGCGGTCACGGGCGTCTTCTTCATACGAGTGATGAGGCTCGACACGTCCGACCGAGTAACCTCTCTTACTTTGAGGGCGCCGAGATTGGGAATGATGTGGCGGTCTATATAGCCTTGATTACTTCGAACCGATCGTGGCCGGTTCTTCGGTGTCGAATAGTCTTCAATGAACTTGGCACACAGATCCTTCATGCTCGGGGCGTCGCGCGCCGTCGCCTTCTCCACGCTTGGGTCTTTACCCTTGCGCACGTCGGCAAGCCAGTCCCGAGCAATCGAGCGTGCTTGCTCGACCGTGAGTTCGCCGAACCGGCCGATTGCCGGCTTCCGGCGCTCGCCCGCGTTAGTGCGATACTGAACCATGAAGATCTTCCGGCCGGCGGGCGTGACCTTCAGCAGAAAACCGGGCACGATGCTGTCGCGCAACTCGTATTCCTTGGCGGCGAGCATCGCCGAGTCGACTGCGGTCTTCGTAAGTTTGATCTTTGCCATCCACACGTTCCATCCCAAGATCCAGGGGCCAATCAGGAGCCGCCAGAAAGCTGGCTGCGTCGCATTCCCGGCTACGCAAGGTCGGTTGGACTCGAGGGAAAGTCCATCTATCTCTGCCGCTTAGCGAAGGAATGCGTGCTGCCGGATAGAAATAGGATGCGGGGTCGGGGCGGACTTAAAATCTGCTTCTCGAAAGGGAGTGCGGGTTCGAGTCCCGCCGTCCGCACCAATTCCGGGCGCGTCGTTCAATTCGGGTCGAGTTCGGTATCCCAGTAGAGATAGTCGCGCCAGCTCTCATGCAGATAGTTGGGCGGAAAGGCGCGGCCGTTAGCCTGCAGCATATAAGTCGTCGGTTGGAGTGGACGATGCAGCGGATGCATCCCGCTCTCACGCGGCAGCCGATTGCCCTTCAGAAGATTGCAGGTGGCACAGGCGGTGACGACGTTGGTCCAGATCGTGCGCCCGCCGCGCGAGCGCGGAACGAGATGGTCGAAGGTCAAGTCGTGCGAGGGATAGGGCTCGCCACAATATTGGCAAGTGAAGCGGTCGCGGAGAAATACGTTGAACCGGGTAAATGCCGGATGCCGGGCCGCCGGCACGTATTCCTTCAGCGAGACGACACTTGGCAGCTGCATTTCCAAAGAGGGGCTGCGGACGCGGACGTCGTAATGGTCGATTATGTTGACGCGGTCGAGAAACACCGCCTTGATCGCGTCCTGCCAGGACCACAGCGACAGCGGGAAATAGCTCAACGGCCGAAAATCGGCGTTGAGAACCAGAGCCGGGCAATTGTCCAGGCAAACGGTCACGAGGTCCCGTCCCGCTCATCCTTGCTCGCGGGCCGGCATAGCACGCGAATGTGACGGCTTGATAACGAAATGCCGGGGCCGAGACAAGATTCCCGGGACGAGATGTCGCTGGTCACCGAGTGGGGACCGGCCTTTCTGCGTGATAGTCGTAAAACCCTCGCCCTGTCTTCCGGCCGAGCCAGCCGGCCTCGACATATTTGACGAGCAGCGGACACGGCCGGTATTTACTGTCGGCGAGCCCTTCATAGAGTACTTGCATGATTGAAAGGCAGGTGTCGAGCCCGATGAAATCGGCGAGCTCTAGCGGGCCCATCGGATGGTTGGCGCCGAGCTTCATCGCCGTGTCGATAGCCTCGACCGACCCCACCCCCTCATAAAGCGTGTAGACCGCCTCGTTGATCATCGGCAACAGAATGCGGTTGACGATAAACGCCGGGAAATCTTCGGCCGCGACAGGCGTTTTACCGAGCGTTAGCGCGAGATCGCGCGTGGCGGCAAAGGTCTCCTCGTCGGTTGCAATCCCGCGGATCAGTTCGACGAGGCTCATCACCGGCACCGGGTTCATGAAATGCATGCCGATGAACTTGCCCGGGCGGTCTGTCGACGAGGCAAGCCGGGTGATCGAGATCGACGAGGTGTTGGTCGCGATCAGCGCGTCGGGCCGCAGTGCCGGCGTCAGCTTCTTGAAAATCTCGCGCTTGATCTCTTCCCGCTCGGTGGCGGCTTCGATGACCATGTCGCAATCGCCGAAGAGCGCGTAGTCGACACCGGTGCGGATACGTTGGAGTGCTGCTGTTTTGTCGTCCTCGGTAACCTTGCCGCGGGTAACTTGACGCGACAGGTTGCCGTCGATCGCTTCGCGCCCGCGTTGCAAGGCCTCGTCGCTAATGTCGGTCAACGTGACTTCGAACCCAGCGAGAGCGCAGACATGGGCGATGCCTGCGCCCATCTGCCCGGCGCCGATCACGCCGATCCGGCGCAGCTGGCCGATTTCGCGGCGAAGCGGGAGTCCCGTGCTTGACCCGCGGGCCGACGCGGTAGGCGCTGCCAAAGGCAACGCCGAGAGCGGGCCGGGTACCGAGCTCACTGACGGTGCTCGAGCTCGGCCTCGAGTTCGGGGAGGATCTTGAACAGATCGCCGACGAGGCCGTAATCGGCGATCTGGAAGATCGGCGCCACTTCATCCTTGTTGATGGCGACGATGACCTTCGAAATCCTTCATGCCGGCGAGATGCTGGATGGCGCCCGAGATCCCGACCGCGATGTAGAGCTCCGGCGCCACGATCTTACCGGTCTGGCCGACCTGGTAGTCGTTGGGGACAAAGCCGGCATCGACCGCGGCGCGCGAGGCGCCCACCGCGGCGCCAAGCTTGTCGGCGACCTTTTCCAGGAGGTGGAAGTTGTCGCCGGACTGCATGCCGCGCCCGCCCGAGATGATAACCCGTGCGCTGGTCAACTCGGGACGCTCCGACTTCGACAGCTCGGCCCGTACGAATTCTGAGAGCCCGGCCGCGCCGGTCGGGGCAATCGGCTCGATCGCCGCCGCGCCGCCCGTTGCCTCGCCCGGCGGAAAGGCGGTGCCGCGCACCGTGATCACCTTGATCGGATCCTTGGATTGCACCGTCTGCAGCGCGTTTCCGGCATAGATCGGTCGCACGAAGGTATCGGGCGAGACGACCGCACTGATGTCGGAAATCTGCATTACATCGAGCAGTGCCGCGACCCGTGGCATCAGGTTCTTGCCGGAGGTCGTCGCCGGGGCCAGCAGGTGCGAATATCCCTCGGCGAGCCTGACGAGGAGCGGGGCGACATTCTCGGCGAGCCCATGGTCGTAGGCCTCGTCGTCGGCGAGCAGCACTCTTCTTACCCCAGCGACGACGGAAGCGGCCTGCGCCACCTCCCCGCAATCCTTGCCCGCCACCAGGATGTCGACCTCCACGCCGGCGATTTCCTTGGCGGCGGCGACGGCGTTGAGCGTCGCGGGCTTCAGCGCCGCATTGTCGTGTTCGGCGACGACGAGGGCAGCCATCAGATCACACGCGCCTCGGTTTTGAGCTTGTCGACGAGCTCGGCGACTGAGCCCACCTTTCGGCCGCCCTGGCGCTTCGGCGGCTCCTCGACCTTGAGGACGACCAGGCGCGGCGTCACATCGACGCCGAGCGCCTCGGGCGTTGTCGCCGCGATCGGCTTCTTCTTCGCCCGCATGATGTTGGGCAAGGAGGCATAGCGCGGCTCATTGAGCCGTAGATCGGTGGTGATGACCGCCGGCAATTTGATCGCCACCGTCTCGAGCCCGCCATCGACCTCGCGCGTCACCTCGGCGTGCCCGTCGGCGATCTTGAGCTTCGAGGCGAAAGTCGCCTGCGGCCAGCCGAGCAAGGCCGACAGCATCTGGCCGGTTTGATTGCAATCGTCGTCGATCGCCTGCTTGCCGATGATCACGATCTCCGGGTTTTCCTGGAGGATGACCGCCTTCAGCAATTTGGCGACGGCGAGCGGCTGCAATTCCGCGTTGGTCTCGACCAGCACGCCACGATCGGCGCCCATCGCCAGCGCCGTGCGAATGGTCTCCTGGCACTGGGCTACGCCGAGCGAGACGGCGATGACCTCCTCGATGATGCCGGCCTCGCGCAGCCTGAGCGCCTCTTCGACGGCGATCTCGTCAAACGGGTTCATCGACATCTTGACGTTGGCGGTCTCGACCCCGGTGTTGTCCGCCTTGACCCGGATCTTGACGTTGTAGTCGATGACCCGCTTGACCGCCACCAGCGCCTTCATCCCGCCCTCGCCACCGCACCGACGGCGCACAGGACCCGCCGCCCGAAAACCTGATTGTGCACGGGCCCCAGGCGAAGGCAAGACCTCTTCGCCGGCCGTTCCCGGCGGCTGCAATCTGCAATTGCGTCAATCCTTACCCATTTTACCATCTGTCGCGAATCTGCAGCAAAATTTCTTCTAAAGGTTGAAATGGTCGTTCCGCCTCGGCGCCGGGCGGCTGGCCGACGGCAGCAAGGCGACGCGACCAATCGCTTTCAAAGCAATAGGATATCAGACGATTGTGGCAATTCTCGCCACCCATTACGCCTCGTTGATGGTTAGACGGCCATCGAGTTCACCGGTGATCGCTCGGCGAGCGATCCCTTATGCCTTTTGGTCAGCCCGATCCCACATAAATCGCCGCTGGCGGATAAAAAGAATGCGGCACCGTACGGTGCCGCATTCTTCCAAACCCGGGTGTCGGATTTCTTTACATGCTTTTGCGGCGACGCCGAAGCAGGCCGAAGGCGCCGCCCAAGAAGAATGCTCGCGGCTCGAAATCACTGATGCCTCATTGCGTTCCCGGCGCCGCGTCGGCAAGTCGAGCCGAGTGCTGGTGCGGCGCTTGCCGAGGGTGACATTGTGGGTGACCAGCCTCAGCAGAAAGTGCAGCCGGCCGAGGCTGGCAGTTTCCCTTACCCATTTTTGCCGCGACGTCGGATGGCGCCAAAACCGACAAGAGCGGTTCCCAAGATCGCAAGCGAGGCTGGCTCTGGAACGGTGGTGCTCAGGGTAAAGTTCACTTGGTAAGTAGGATCGATGGCAATTGTGCCAGAGTAGGTGTCTATGACGTAGGTTCCAGCGGCCAAGCTGCCGTCGAATAAAGTCTTAGACGCAGCGCACACAAATGGAGCCGAAAAATTGATCGACGAAATAGCGTTAGTCAGCGATCCGTCGGCGTTCAATGTGTTTGCAGCGGGCCCCAACTCCACATCGACACCAAGCGGCAGGGTTCCGTTGTTTCCAAGTCCCTCTTCTATCTTCAGGTTTCCACCGCCCCACTCGAATTGGAAAATCGACGGGGTGGCAGAGGGGCTCACAAAAACGCCCGTGCCACTAACATTATTCGTAGCGAGGTCTCCAATCTGGCACCCCGCCTGGACGGTTCCCACGTCGGTCCCGGGCAAGGTCTGCGTGCCGTTTGCCGCACTACCAGTGCCCAGGCCATGGTAGATACCCGAGCACACCATCGGCCTAGCACCGTGTGCCAGGCAAATCGCCCGACCATAGCCCCGATCGCTAGGCTCCAGCGTTTAGCCTTTGTACCTGACATCGGAATGTTCCTATTGTTCCCGGTTTCTCCGTCTTGGTGAACGAGCACTTTTCGCGCCACCTCGCGCTCTGCCTTGGATTACATGCTTAAGATCGAGAGGGTCGCCTGCCGAAGGATCGAGGTATAAAAAATTCCGATGGACAAATAGTAAAACATCATCGTCGGGCCGACCGAGAATTTCCGGAAATTCAATAACTTGTCCGAGACAGTACCCCAAAGGTTAATAAAGAGGTGTAAGAAATTCTGACACGCAATCCGGACGGATTATTTTATCAGGGCATTTCGCCGAAACTATTAATCAGTTAACGATTGTTGCGATCAATTTAGAGAACCCCGACGCATGCTGAGCCCGTCGGCCGTCAACCTCACCCCGCCAGGGCTGAACAACGCCGCCGAGGCTGGGGAGACGAAATCGAGCGGCGCCCGAAGGCGCCGCTCAACAGTGTTCAGGGGTCGAAATCACTCAAGCGTCATTGCGTCGCCGCCGGAGCAGACCGAGCCCGAGTAGACCGGTGCCGAGGAGAACCAGGCTGGCCGGTTCTGGCACGGGGTCCGGTGTCACGGTAAGGGAATGCAGCAAGACATCTTCACCGCCGGTGTTGGCAAAAGAGACGAAGTACAGGAAATTCTGGGTCGGGTTGATGGGTGTATTATTTCCATTGGAGATGTCTATCAGAAATGTTCCGATATTGCTGCTTGAACTGCTCTGAAAGACACGAAGCACTTCGCCGTCCGTGACAAAATCAGCATTGAGCGCAAAAGATCCGAAGGACGCAAACAGAGGGCTGATATCCAGTCTGACAGCTTCCTCCGAATCGCGGTCGATCTCGCCATTGTTTTGGAGCGCACTGCCGCTACAGCCGCCACTGCTCGTGCCGCAGACACCGACACCCTGCTCATCGGTGCCGCGATTGTTCCCCACCAGGTGGACGCCGGATGAGGTATTGAAGCCGTCGTTGTTAGAGGGGGGCGCGCTACCCGAGTATGTTCCTGCCGTGGCAGTGAGGTTGGGACCGCCGGAAGCGGTGTAGACCTCCGATTGCCCAAGGTCGACATTTGTTCCGGCAGTCGGCCCGGTGAAGTCGTAGGTGATCGGCGCTGCGTTCGGGGTATTCGCGAGACCAATCACGCCCACCGTAATCGCTGCTATAACGATTGAGACACGAAGATTCATATTACCATTCCTCTTTATCTTGCACTTCCCGTACAAGCACAATTCGTGCCAACCGTTATTACTCCTCGGACAATAATAGTTAACGAACGCTTGACCGCATCAGAGCAAAGCTCGGTTGTAAGATATTCCGACAGACAAATCGTAAATATCGGGCCATTACCACGACTAATTTCCAGGAAACTCAATGAGTTCACCGGGCGGGCTGTCCGCCTAGCTTAATAAAGTGTGTAAAAAATCCCGACGATCTATTTATTAACAGCCTAAGCGAATGCTCGTCGGCGAGCCGGAGCAAGCGCGGCCAGCGTGTTGCAGGCGGTCGTCGAACTGTGAGAAATCCGACATCGATGCTCTTGCCAGGCGCCTACCGGCTCGAATTTTTGCCCTGCGACCGAAACCTTCGCAACTCGCCAGCTTGCCGAAATGGGGCTCCGCATTGCAGGGATGGTAGTTTATAGGTTGCGCCGATTGGCGAGCGAGGGCGGTGATGCACGCAACTGATGAGATAACGACCGAGGTCATTTCCGTTGGCCTGGATACGCCGGTGCACGCTTTGGCCGTGTTTCCATCCGCAGCGGGATCCCGTGACCGACTTCTTTCCCCGTTTCGAGCGCCGCCGTATCGCGACCACAGGCGCCGACATCAACCTCGCGACGGGCGGCAGCGGGCCGCCGCTGTTGTTGCTGCACGGCTACCCGCAGACCCATCTGATGTGGCGCAAGCTCGCCCCGCGTCTGGCCGCGGCGTTCACCGTCGTCGTCCCTGATCTGCGCGGCTATGGCGACAGCTCGAAGCCGCCCGCCGGAGCCGACAACGCGGGTTATTCGAAACGCGCGCTCGCCCTCGACCAGGTGGAGACAATGGCCGCATTGGGTTTCGAGCGCTTCGCCGTTGCCGGTCACGACCGCGGCGCGCGGGTCGCCCACCGCCTCGCACGCGATCATCCCGAGCGCATCGAGCGCATGGCATTGCTCGACATCGTGCCGACGCTCTACCGGTTCGAGACAATCGACCAGAAGGCCGCGACATCTAGCTGGCATTGGTTCTTTCTGATCCAGCCGAGAGGATTTCCGGAAAGGCTGATCGGCTCGGAGGCCGAGTTCTTTCTGCGCCACCAGTTGGGTGCGTTGCTGCGCGATCCGGCGAAACTCGAGCCCGAGGCGTTCGCCGAATATTTGCGCTGCTTCGGCAACCCCGAGACGATCCGCGCGACCTGCGACGAGTATCGCGCGGGTGCGACGATCGACCTCGTCCACGACCGCGCCGATCGCGGCCGCCGCCTCACGATGCCGCTCCTCGTGCTATGGGGCGAACGCAGCTCGCAGGGCAGCGGCTACGACATGCTCGCGGTATGGCGCGAGCATGCCGAGACCGTCTCCGGTCATGGCATCGCGAGCGGCCATTTCCTGGCTGAAGAAGCGCCCGAGGAGACCTACCGAGCCCTGCACGGGTTTTTCACCGGAAACCCGATTTAGCCGTCTCGCCCCACCCGTCGGGTACGTGACCGCTCAAAACGTCGGGCCGATATTGCCGACGCGGCGCGTTCTTGGCGATCGAGCAACCGCCGCCTATAACGTCTGCGCCAATTTCCGTCCTATCCTCTTTGGCCGATGCCGCTCTTTGTGATCCCGTTCCCGGCAATCGACCCGGTCGCGATCTCGCTCGGCCCCTTCGCGATCCGCTGGTACGCGCTCGCCTATATTGTCGGGCTGCTGATCGGCTGGCGCTATTGCCTCGCCCTTGCCGGCCGGCGACCGCATCTGGTAGGCCGCCAGGATGTCGACGATTTCCTGGTGTGGGCGACGCTCGGGGTCGTCCTCGGCGGACGCCTCGGCTATGTCCTGTTCTACATGCCGGGCTATTTTGCGGCGCGCCCGCTGGAGGCACTCTATGTCTGGCATGGCGGGATGTCGTTCCATGGCGGCGCGCTGGGAGTGACGATCGCCATCTGGTTGTTCACCCGCCGGCGGAAGCTTCCGCTCTTTGCGTTTTCGGACATTATCACCGAGGCGATTCCGATCGGCCTTTTCTTTGGCCGGATCGCTAACTTTATCAATGGCGAGCTCTATGGTCGCCCGACGCAGGTTCCTTGGGCGATGATCTTTCCGAACGGCGGCGCGATCCCGCGCCACCCGAGCCAGCTCTACGAGGCCTTCTGCGAGGGCGTCCTGCTATTCCTGCTGCTCTTCGTGGCCGAGCGCCTTGGCGCGCGGCGCCGTCCGGGCAATGTCACCGGGTTGTTTCTCGCCGGATACGCGGTTGCGCGCATGTCGGGGGAATTCTTTCGCGAGCCCGACGCCCAGCTGGGTTTTCTTGTTTTTGGCGCCACGATGGGCCAGCTCCTGTCAATTCCGGTGCTGATCGCCGGCATCGCGATCATCCTGTGGGCGCTGCGGGCGCCCGTTCCCGCGCGCTCTTGAGCGCAGACCCGATCAGCCGGAAGATCGCCCGCCGGATCGGCGCCGAGGGACCATTGTCGGTCGCCGCGTTCATGGCGATGGCGCTGCACGATCCCGAGGATGGCTATTACGCGCGGCGCAGCCCGATCGGAGCACAAGGCGACTTCGTCACTGCCCCCGAGATCAGCCAGGTTTTTGGCGAGCTGATCGGGTTGTGGTGTGCCTTGATGTGGCAGCAGCTAGGCGAGCCCGATTCGGTCATCCTGGCAGAGCTCGGTCCCGGGCGGGGCGTGCTGATCCAAGATCTGCTGAGGGCTGCCGCGGCTCTCCCGGCGTTTCGCCGCGCCCTTCGCGTTCATCTCGTTGAGGCGAGCCCGGCGCTCCGCGCCGAGCAGGAAACGCGGCTCGCCGGATTGCGTCCGGTTTGGGTGTCACGCTTCGAGGATCTGCCGGAAGGGCCATTGCTGCTCGTCGCCAACGAGTTCCTCGACGCGCTGCCGATCCGCCAGTTCGTACGCGGCCAAGCCCAATGGTCGGAGCGGATGATAGGGATCGACCACGCCAATCGCTTCGTCTTCGCCGATGGGCCCGAAAGCCCTGCGGCGAGTGTGCTGATCCCCGCCATACACCGGGACCGCGTCCCACCGGGCACTGTGGTAGAGATCTGCCCGGCCGGACTGGCCATTGCCGCCGGGCTCGGCGCGCGCTTCGTCCGTCATCCGGGCGCCGCCCTGTTCATCGACTACGGCTACTATCCGAGCGCTCCCGGCTCGACGCTCGGCGCGGTCTATCGGCATCGCGGAGTGCCGGCGCTGGCAGCGCCGGGCACCGCCGACCTCAGCGCGCATGTCGATTTCGCGGCCTTCATCGACGCGGCACGAGCCGGCGGTGCGACGACCTACGGGCCGGTGTCGCAGCGACGCTTGCTCACGACGCTAGGGGCGGCGCGGCGCACCGCGGTCCTGCGCGCCAGGGCGACATCGCGCCAACGGCAAGCGCTCGACGAGGGTGCGAAGCGCCTGCTCGACCCTAATGAGATGGGCACCCTGTTCCAAGCCATCGCGGTGACCTCGCCTGGTATTCCGCCGCCACCCGGCTTCGAGGCAGATCCTTGATGGGCGATAGCAACACGGTATTCAGGTCTGCGGCCCTCGAGGCGGATGCCGGCGTGCGCCATGGCTTTTTCACCCGTCTGGGGGGTGTCAGCGAAGGCCTGTTCGCATCGCTCAATTGCGGCTTCGGCTCGGGCAATTCGCCGGATCGGGTAGCGCGCAACAGAGCGATCGCAATGGATTGCCTCGGCTTGCCCGCCGATCGATTGGTAACCGCGCGCCAAATCCACAGCTCCAGCGTCGTCCTTGTGGAACGACTGTGGACTCGCGAGGCAGCGCCGCGCGCCGATGGGCTGGTCACCGCAACTCCCGGCATCGCGCTTGGCGTACTTGCAGCAGATTGCGCGCCGATCCTGTTTCACGAGCCGGTTGCCAAAGTTATCGGCGCGGCGCATGCCGGCTGGCGGAGCGCTCTTGCCGGAATCGCCGAGGCTGTGATCGCGCAAATGACGGCGCTTGGTGCCGAGCGCCGCCTCATCCGTGCGGCGATCGGTCCGTGCATTGCCCAGAGGTCATACGAGGTTGGCCCGGAGTTTCCGCAGCCCTTCCTCGCCGACAACCAAGGTGCGGCCGACCATTTCATCCAAGCGCCGCGCGACGGGCACTTTCTATTCGATCTGGGGGGATATCTTGCAGACCGTGTCACCCGCGCCGGGATCGCGACGATTGAGGTCGTTCGGCACGACACCGCCGCGGAAGAGCAGCATTTCTTCAGCTACCGGCGCTCTTGTCTGCGGGGCGAGCGCGTTGGCGGGCGCGGGCTGTCTGCGGTCGTTCTCGAAGAGTAGCTCCTACCCCGCGCACGCCTCCTCTTGATCCCCGGCGTTCTCCTCACGCACAGCAGGCGAGCTGCCTTGGCCGCGGCCCTTGCGGCGGCCGCCTGCCAGCCGCTGCCGCACCCCTTCGCAGCAGACGCACCGCGGCCAGGCTCCCCGATCCTGACCCTGCGCGACAGCGCCAGCGTGACGATTGCGCCGATCCATGGCACGCCCCGCGCGACCGCCGAGAAGCTCGGCGCGGCAATGGCCAGCGCGCTGCAGCAGCTGGAAATCCCGGCGAGCGACAAGACTTCGAGCCTCAACAGCTACGAACTCGTCGGCAAGATCGCGACGACACCGGGCTCAGGGGATAAGGCCGTGCTTGTCGCGGTCTGGAATTTGCGCGATCCATCGGGCCAGTCGCTGGGGGAACGCACGGAGCGTATCGAGGCTCCGGCGGGTGATTGGGAAGAAGGGGCGCAAGACGCCGTCACCCGTCTCGCTGCGGCGAGCGCAGTCCGGCTTGCTCCTATGCTACAGGACGAGGCGCCGTCAGAGGCTGAGCCGGGCGGACAGACACGGCTGCTGATCAGCGGCGTGGAGGGTGCCCCAGGCGACGGCACAGATTCCCTGCAGCGGGCCATCACCGAGGTCCTCAGACGGCAGGATATCGCGATTGTCACCGATCCGCAGGCCAAGGCAGACCTCGTCCTTCGTGCTACCGTCGTCGTCGCTAAACCAAAGGCGGGCAAGCAGAACGTCAAGATCGTCTGGTACGTGCGCCGCAAGGATGGCGGCGAGATCGGCACCTTAGGTCAGGAAAATGATGTCCCGGCCGGTTTGCTCGATGGCCCGTGGGGGGACGTAGCCTACATGGTCGCCGTCTCCGCGCAGGACGGCATCGTGCAACTGGTCGCCCGCGGCGCCGGCCCGCCCACCGGCAAGTCTTGAGCCGGGCAATTGCCAACTTGCCGTCGGGTGGTTACATTTCGGAGACGTGAAGCCGCGGGCCGCACCCGACGGCGCGGACATTCGCAGCCATTAATGAAGATCCTCGCCTGCAACAGCAATCGGCCGCTCGCCGATGCAATCTCGAACTACCTCGACTTGCCGCTCACCAAGGCGAGTGTACGCCGCTTTTCGGACATGGAGGTGTTCGTCGAAATCCACGAGAACGTCCGCGGCGAGGACGTCTTCGTGATCCAGTCGACCTCCTATCCCGCGAACGACCATCTGATGGAGCTCCTCGTCTGCCTCGATGCGCTGAAGCGCAGCTCGGCGCGGCGAGTGACCGCCGTCGTCCCTTATTTCGGTTATGCCCGGCAAGATCGTAAATCCAGCGGGCGCACCCCGATCTCCGCCAAGCTCGTCGCCAACATGATCACCGCCGCCGGCGCCGATCGGGTGCTTACCCTCGACCTCCATGCCGGGCAAATCCAGGGCTTCTTCGATATCCCGACCGACAATCTGATCGCAGCACCGGTTTTGGTGAAGGACATTCGAGATCGTCACTCCAGCCAGGACCTCGTCATCGTCTCCCCCGATGTCGGGGGGGTCGTGCGTGCCCGCGACATTGCCCGTCGCGTCGACGCCGACCTCACCATCATCGACAAGCGCCGCGAGCGCGCCGGCGTTTCGGAGGTTGTGAACATCATCGGCGATGTCGCGGGACGCGGCTGCATCCTTATCGACGATATCGTCGACACGGCGGGAACGCTGTGCAATGCCGCGGTGGCCTTGATCGAGAGCGGGGCCGCCGGGGTCTACGCCTATGTCACCCATGGGGTTCTGTCGGGAGATGCGGTATCACGCGTGGCTGACTCGCCGATCGAATCGCTGGTCATCACCGACAGCATCGTAGCGACAGAGCCGATTCGGGCGGCGCACAATATTCGCCAGTTGACGATTGCACCGCTGATGGGAGAGGCGATCCGGCAAATCAGCGAGGAGCGCTCGGTCTCTAGCTTGTTCAACTGAGTAAAACGAGAGCCCGGATCGTAAGACGGCGGCGCCTGCCGCGCTGTCGGCATGCGTCCCGGCCCGATAGGCCTTGCACCGGCTCATGACGCCGGTCACAGAGGAGCGAAAGTCTATGCCCGAGATTACTACCCTGAGCGCCGAGCGGCGGGCGCAGGCCGGAAAGGGAGCTGCGCGGGCGACGCGGCGAGCGGGGCGCGTCCCTGGAATCATTTACGGTGGCGATCAGGAACCGTTGCCGATCAGCCTGGAGCCACGCGAATTGTCTCGAGTTCTCGCCAAACGCGGCTTTCTCGCGACGCTCGTCGAGGTCAATGTGGAGGGCAGCGTCTATCGCGCTCTGCCGCGCGATGTGCAGTATCATCCGGCGACCGACGCGCCATTGCATGTCGATTTCATGCGCGTTGGCGCCAATTCGCAAGTCAACGTCGTCGTACCGGCGGTATTCGTCAATCAGGAGTCGTCGCAAGGGTTGCGTCGCGGCGGCATCCTCAACATCGTCCGCCATGGGATCGCTGTCATCTGTCAGGTGGAGAACATTCCCGAGCGGCTCGTGGTGGACCTCAGTGGGCTCGATATCGGCGACAGTATCCACATCAGTGCGGTGAGCTTCCCGCCCGGATCACGGCCGGCGATCACCGATCGCGATTTCACAATTGCCAGCATTGCCGCATCCTCGGCAGTGCGTGAGGAAGCGGCCGCCACCACCACGCTGCCCGCGACAGAGCAGCCTACCGCTGGTTGAGCGCTCCAGGGGAAGCCTTGCGTTATTCGCGATCGGATCGTGATGCGCCTCGTCGTCGGCCTCGGCAATCCGGGTACTCGCTACGCTCGAAACCGCCACAATATCGGCTTCATGGCGGTCGACGCGATTGCCCGGCGGCACGGTTTTCCGAGCTTTCGCAGCCGGTTCAAGGGCGAGCTCGCGGAGGGGCTGTTGGCCGCCGAGCGGCGGATGTTGCTGAAGCCGCAAACCTTTATGAACGCCTCGGGGGAGTCGGTCGCCGAAGCGTCGCGCTTCTTCAAAATTCCGCCGGCGGAAATCGTCGTGATTCACGACGAGATCGATTTGCGGCCGGGCAAGCTTCGCGTGAAATGCGGTGGTGGAAATGCTGGCCATAACGGCCTGCGCTCGATCGACGCGCTACTCGGGCCGGATTTTTGGCGGGTGCGCGTCGGCGTCGGGCATCCCGGTATCAAGGAGCTTGTGCAGCCTTACGTCTTGCAGAATTTTTCGAGCGAAGAGGTGAGTCTGTGGGTCGTGCCGCTGCTCGACGCGGTGGCGGACACGATCGGTCTTCTCCTATCCGGCGCACCCGACGCCTTCATGAGCGAAGTGGCGCGCCGCTTTACGCCGCCGGACACAAACACGGCCGAGTCCTTCGGCCGGCCCGAGCCAAGCTGACGGTACAGCTGCATGGGGTTCTCCTGCGGTATCGTCGGATTGCCGAATGTCGGCAAGTCGACGCTATTCAACGCGTTGACCGCAACGGCGACCGCAGACGCGGCCAATTATCCGTTCTGCACGATCGAGCCCAATGTCGGCCGCGTCGCCGTACCGGATGATCGCCTGGCGGTCTGTGCGCGCCTCGCGCGATCGGCCGAGATCGTCCCCACCCAGCTCGAATTTGTCGACATCGCCGGGCTTGTCCGCGGTGCAGCCCGAGGGGAAGGACTCGGCAACCAGTTCCTCTCCCATATTCGCGAAGTCGATGCGATCGCCCACGTCCTCCGCTGTTTTTCGGACGACGACGTCACCCATGTCGAAGGCTCGGTCGACCCGATCCGCGATGCCGAGACGGTCGAGACCGAGTTGATGCTTGCCGACCTGGAAAGCCTTGAACGGCGCGCCGTGCTCCTGGCCAAGCGTGCCCGAGGCGGCGACAAAGAAGCAAACGCGCAGATGGGGGTCGTCGATCCGGTGCTGGAAGCGTTGCGCGAGGGGAGACCGGCGCGCGATGTGGTCGTCCTTGAGGACCGGCGCAAGATTCTGAACGCGCTCCAACTCCTAAGCACCAAGCCGATCCTTTATGTCGCCAATGTCGACGAGGCGAACGCCGCCTCGGGTAATGCACAAAGCCGCCAGGTCGCCGAATATGCCGCCGCTCGCGGCGCCCGTTCCGTAGTGATCTCGGCGGCGATCGAAGCGGAACTGGCGCAGCTCGCCGATCGTGGCGAAAGGGACGAGTTCCTGGCTTCGCTGGACCTCGACGAGACCGGTCTCGCCCGCGTCATTCGCGCCGGCTACGCGCTTCTCCGTCTGGTGACCTTTTTTACCGCCGGCCCCAAGGAGGCGCATGCCTGGACCGTCGAGCACGGGACGCGGGCGCCGCAGGCGGCCGGCAAGATCCACAGCGATTTCGAAAAAGGCTTCATTCGTGCCGAGACGATCGCTTACGAGGATTTCGTCGCCTATGGCGGCGAGCAGGGTGCGAAGGACGCTGGTCGGATGCGGCTCGAGGGTGCCACCTACATCGTCCGCGATGGCGACGTCATGCACTTCCGGTTCAACGTGTAGCGCTGGATCCCGTCACCCGTCCGAGAAGAACAGCAGCACTCCGTTCGCCTCGCTCGGCGGGACGACGAGGCTGCCGTCCGGCAGCTCGTCGAAGATGACTTGCTGTTGCGTAAGGTAATCCGCCGTTCTGTCGCGCTGCTGTACGGCGAGTTCGAGCGAGATGATCCCGGGTGATGCAAAGTCGGCAGCGAGCTCGATGCCCGGATGCATTGTCACGAAATCGTCGAGCGTGCTGAAGACGAGATCGTGCCGCCCGGCATGGATGGATACGACGGTGTCGGTTGTCGTTACCTGATGAATTCCGAACAAACGGTCGTAAGGAAGCAGCAACGGTGTTGTGGTCTCGACCAGCACATGGATGCCCTTCAAGCCGTTGGCGCCGTTGGCGTGGGCAAGCCACTCGGACCGTCGCATCAGCTCGGGCGTCAGGTGAGCACAGATAAAGCAGTCGAGCCCGGGGGTCTCGTCCGCCGGCAGCGAAATCAGGCTGAAGCGAGGTACGACGGGGCCTTCCGGCAGCTCGATCTGTCGGCCGAGGAGCCTGGGCTCGGAGGGGTGGAGCTGCAGCCGCCGCAGTGCCGCACGCGTTTGCTCCGGCGTTGCCGCAGGTGCAAAAGCTATCGCCATCAGTCCTTCGCGACGGGCCAGAAACGCGTCGAGGTTCTGAACGAAGTCGCCCGGATCCACTATGCCGAGCAACTCGATGTAGTCGGCCGCGAACATGATACAGTAATTGCCGGTGCCCTGCCCGATATGGCGGCCACGCGGCGACAGCGTGAAGCCGAGACGGCTCCAGCCCGCCCGAGCACGCTCGAGATCACGGACCCCGACGATCACATGATCAATCCCTGCTATGGCATTGGTCATCCGATCCTACCGCTCCGACCCGCCGCCAGACTGCCGAGCCGGACCTTCCAAAGCCAGCCTCGCCACCTGTTCCACCTGTTTTATCAGGTGTAGATCAGGCACCGATCCCTCGTTGTCCGCCGAAAGACACACGTGCCTAGCCCCTGTGATTAATAATATCGCAATAATAAATCCTCAGAAGTGGTTAGATTTCGCTTATCCCAAATCGGAAAAGCCCTTCATCAGCAAGACACCGCCATCACCCGCGAACTGCTGTCGCTGCTTTCTCCGCTGACATCGGAAACCCACCCATGAGCATCAACGATTGGAGCGTGGAGACAGTCGAAGCCTGTTTAGAGCACATCGCTATTCCCTCGGCAGCAAAACTACAAACAAAAGATTCTCGCGCGTCGGGCAAGTATTTAGTAATCGACCAGGGCCAAATGTTCATCGCAGGTTGGACCGATGATGATGCCGCTGTCATATCGGCCCCGTTACCTCTAATCGTTTTTGGCGACCATACGCGGTCATTCAAGTTCGTGGATTTCCCGTCTGTCAGGGGCGCCGACGGCACGCAACTCCTCAAAGCCCGCGACGGCATCAACGCGCTCTATTTCTACTACGCGTGCCGTGCAATCGATCTTCCGAGCCGAGGATATAATCGGCATTTCACCATACTGAAAACCAAGGAGATCCTGCTCGCGCCGTCGGATGACCAGCAAGAGATTGGTCGCATATTGCGGCGGGTCGAGAACGGCATCGATGTTCAGAACCAGCAACTCGAAGCGAGCGAGGATCTGAAGCGCGCGGCGATGCGGGAGCTATTCACGCGCGGCCTGCGGGGCGAGGCGCAGAAAGAGACCGAGATCGGCCCGGTGCCGGAGAGGTGGGAGACACTAACTGGTTCAGAAGCAGTGCGAGCATTCCGGTTTGAGCGTTCGAAGCAAATTCCGCGATCAGCCTACAGCGACTGGGGCCTCTGGCCTATTATCGATCAAGGCCAGGATTTCATAGCGGGCTTTGTAAGTGATGAGGGAAAGGTCATTCGCTCCGACAGCCCGCTAATTATCTTCGGCGACCACACCCGCGTCTTTAAGTTCGTCGATTTTAACTTTGCGCTCGGAGCTGACGGAACAAAACCACTCTTAGCGGTCAATGGGTTCGATCCAAAGTACCTCTACCACGCCCTCTGCAATCTCGACGTTCCAGCTCGAGGTTACAATCGACACTACACCGTCTTTAGTGTCTGAATCTGAATCGGAATGGTTGTATTGTATCGTAGATACATTGTGTAAGGGTCAAGCTAATCTCCTGACAAGAAGCTGTACAGAGGCGATGTAGACCCATGCTTTGGCGCTCGCAATCGAAGCCTCGAAATCCTTGGCTAGGCGGCGATTTCGATTGAGCCAAGCCAGGGTTCGTTCGACGACCCAGCGCCGCGGCAGCAATTGAAAGCCTGCAGCGTCAGCGGCGCGTTTGACGATCTCGATGGTCCACTTGCCGAATTTGGCGAGGGCGGCACCCAGATGGGGGCCGTTATAGACGCTGTCGGCGAACAGGTGACGCAACCAGGGAAACAATTGGTGGACGGCCTCAATGACCAGCACGGCACCATCGCGATCTTGGACATCGGCGGGGTGCACCTCGGCACCGACCAGCAGACCGCCAGTGTCGGTGACAATGTGGCGCTTACGCCCTTTGACCTTCTTGGCGGCATCATAACCACGCGGCCCACCGCTCTCGGTGGTCTTGGCCGATTGACTGTCGATGACCCCGGCCGATGGGCTCGCTTCGCGCCCCGCCGCTTCGCGGGCCTGCAGCAGCAATGCAAAATTGATCTTCTCAAACAAGCCGTGGTCTCGCCAATCGTAGAAATAACCTTGCACGGTGGTAAACGGAGGAAAGTCCTTCGGCAGCATCCGCCACTGACAGCCGCTTCGCGCCATATACAAGATCGCATCCAGCACCACCCGCAGCTCGGTCTCGCGCGGTCGGCCCAAACGCTTTGCTGCCGGCATATGCGGCTCGATCAGCGCCCATTCGGCATCCGTTAGATCGCTTGCGTAGCGCTGTCCCTCTCGCTCATACTTCCGACGAGTGATTTCGGTCCACATTTTGTGCCTCGATGATTGTTTTGCCACAACCATCATGCCACAACCGACTGAAATCACTCAATTCATTTTCGGTCGGCCTCTTAAGCGAAATGCTCATCGCCAAACCTGATCCAAGTGAGCAAAAGGATATTGTCGGGATTCTCGACGCGATCGACCGCAAGATCGAGCTGCATCGCAAGAAACGCGCGGTGCTCGACGAGCTGTTCAAGCCGCTGCTGCACCAATTGATTACCGGCGCGATCCGGGTCGCCGATCTCGACCTGTCGGCGCTCGATGCCGCTCCCTCCGTCATGCCCGGACTTGTTCCGGGTATCCACGAAAACAAAGACGTAGATGGCCGGGACGCGCCCGGCCATGACAATCAAGTTGGCGCTTTCCCCACAGCCGAGGCCGCACAATGAGCGCGCTCGGCCCCATATTGTTGCAAAGCGCGGATGCCGAGGGAGAACCGCCATGTCCGTGACGATCGATCTGCCGCCGGAGATCGAGGCGCGCCTTAGAGCGCAGGCGGCGGCGCGCGGGGTGCCGCTTGCCGAGCACCTGCGCAACGTGCTGGCGGAGCAGGCGGCCGCGTCCAATGCGAGGAGGAAAACGCCCGAGGAACGGGCAAGACACTGGCGCGAGTTGGTGGCGGGACTGCCCGATACCAAGCCGCTTTCGGATGAAGCGATGAGCCGCGACAGCATGTACGGCGAGCGCGGGGAAACGACCGAGCAACAGGCTGAAGAAGCCGGACGTACCCGCAAATCAATCGAGGAGCGGATCAGGCTTTGGCGCGACGTATCCAACCTTCCTAAGAGGGAGCCCCTTTCCGACGAAGCCATCAGCCGGGAGAGCATGTACGGCGAGCGCGGGTGAGCATTCTTCTCGACACCAACGTTTTGTTAAGGCGAGCGGACCCGTCGCACCCGAGCCACGTTCTCGCCGTGGACGCCGTATCCCGGTTGCTTGCCAACGGTGAGCCTATCCACTTTACGCTGCAGAACATCGCCGAGTTTTGGAATGTCGCCACCCGCCCCGCGCGGCATAACGGGCTGGGGTTTCCGGTTTCGCTTGTCGTGGCCGAGGTCGAGAAGATCGAGATGAGTTTCGAGCTTCTTCCCGATACGCCGCAACTCTATGCGGAATGGAAGGCGCTGGTCGTTCGCCACGGCGTGATCGGCGTCAAAGTGCATGATGCACGGCTGGTCGCGGCGATGAACGTGCACGGTGTGCGCCGGCTCCTCACCTTCAACGCCGGCGATTTCGCGCGCTATGGGATCGAAGTGGTGCAGCCGGTCGCGGTGCTCGGAGCGCCGTCATGAGCGAATTGAAGATCAGCGAAGCGGCATCGGTGCAGTTTCCGATGGTCGCGCATGCCGCCGCGATCGGCTGGACCGCGATCCCGCCGGAAGTCGCGAAGCAGAAGCGCGGCGGCGAGGCCGGCATGCTGTTCCGCGACGAGCTGGAGGACGCGCTCGGGCGGTTCAATGGGTGGCTGTCGGCGGATGCGATCCGGCAGCTGATCGAGAAACTGGAAGCGATCCCGCCGACCGTCGAGGGCAACCGCGACATGCTGGCGTGGTTGCGCGGCGAGCGGCAATGGTACGACGAAGCCGAGAAGCGTCACCGCCACGTCCAGCTCATCGATTTCGACGCGCCCGCCGACAATGCGTTCCACGTCACCTGGGAATGGGCGCTGAAGCCGCCGGCCCGCAAGGGCAACCGCGCCGATGTGATGTTCGTCGTCAACGGCGTCCCGGTCTGCGTCGTCGAGCACAAGAACCCGAAGGACGGCGGCGCCATCGAGCGCGGCATCACGCAACTCCGCCGCTACGAAAAGGAGACACCCGAGCTGCTCGGCGCGCCGCAATTGTTCAACGTCACCCATCTGCTCGATTACTGGTACGGGGTGACCTGGAACGCCAACCGGCGCTTCATGGCGCGCTGGAAGCAGGAGCGCGAGGAGACCTACAAATTCGCGGTGCAGTCATTTTTCGAACCGACCGACTTCCTGCGCACTTTGCAGCACTGGATTCTGTTCTATGTCGAGGACGGCGAGACGCGCAAATCGGTATTGCGCCAGCACCAGCGCATCGCGATAGACAAGATCGTCGCGCGCTGCGAGGACGCCGCCAAAAAGCGCGGCCTCGTCTGGCACACGCAGGGCTCAGGCAAGACCTTCACTTTGCTGACCGCGGCGCGTCTGATCCTCGAGGAGAAGGAGCGCTTCAAGAACGCAACCGTGATCCTCGTCGTCGACCGCATCGAGCTCGAAGGGCAATTGAAGGGCTGGGTCGAAAAGCTGCTCGGCGAGATGCAGCAGCAGGACATCCCGGTGTGGCGGGCGAACTCGAGGGCCGAAGTTCAGGACCTGCTCAAAACCGATAAGCGTGGCCTGATCATTTCGATGATCCACAAATTCGAGGGCATCGATAAGGACGCGAACAGCCGCAGCAACATCTACATCTTCATCGACGAAGCGCACCGCTCGGTTGCCAAGGATCTCGGCACCTACATGATGGCGGCGGTCCCCAGCGCCACGATCATCGGCTTCACCGGCACGCCGATCGCCCGGACCGCGCAGGGCGAAGGCACATTCAAAATCTTCGGCATCGACGACGCGCAGGGCTATCTCGATAAATACTCGATCCGCGAGTTGATCGAGGACGAAACGACATTGCCGCTCCGGCACACGATGGCGCCGAGCGACATGACCGTGCCGGCTGACCGGCTCGACAAGGAATTCTTCGACCTGGCCGAGGCGGAGGGCATCACCGACATCGACGAACTGAACCGGGTGCTCGACCGCGCGGTGGGCCTGCGCACCTTTCTGACCGCCGACGATCGGGTCGAGAAGGTGGCCGCCTTTGTCGCCGAGCATTTCAAGGAAAGCGTGCTGCCGCTCGGCTACAAAGCCTTCCTGGTCGGGGTCAACCGCGAGGCCTGCGCCAAGTACAAGCGCGCGCTCGACAAATTGCTGCCGCCCGAATGGTCGGAAGCCGTCTATAGCGAGAACGCCGCCGATGTCATCGACCGGCCGCACGTGGCCGAATTGCAGCTCTCGCCCGAGCGGGAGAGCGATGTGCGGTCGCTCTTCAAGAAGCCTGACAAGGACCCAAAGATCCTGATCGTCACCGATAAATTGCTGACCGGCTATGACGCGCCGGTGCTCTATTGCATGTATCTCGACAAGCCGATGCGCGACCACGTGCTGCTCCAGGCCATAGCGCGGGTGAACCGGCCCTATGTCGATGCCAACCAGGTGCAGAAGCGGGTCGGCCTCGTCATCGACTTTGTCGGCGTGCTGCGCGAATTGAAGAAGGCGCTCCAGTTCGACAGCGCCGATGTCAGCGGCGTGATCGAGGATCTCGACCTGCTGCTGAAGGACTTCCTCGAGAAGATCGAGACCGCCAGGACAGCGCATCTCGATGCCGGAGAGGGCAGTGCCGACGAGAAACTCGAAACGGTAGCAGGCCGGTTGTTCGATCCCGACGCCCGCAAGGCATTCTACGAGGCCTATAAGGACATTGAAGCGCTGTGGGAGATCCTCTCGCCCTCACCCGAGTTGCGCGACCACATCGAAAGCTACAAGAACCTCGCTAAGCTCTATGCGGCGGTGCGCAACGCCTACGCCCCGCAAATCGGCTTCGTCGCCGATCTCGCCTACAAAACGCGACGCCTCGTCGAGGAGGGAGCGGGCCAGGAAGGGCTCGGCCGCCTGACCAAGACCGTTACGTTCGACGTGAAGACCTTGGAGGGGCTTCGCAAGGAGCGCGGGCCCGACGAAGGCAAGGTGTTCAACCTTGTGCGCAGCCTGCATCACGAGCTTGAAGAGGAGCCGGCGGTCGCTCCGGTGCTGCGGCCGATCGCCGAGCGGGCCGACCGCATTCTCCAGGAGTTGGAGCACCGCAATATCACGGGTCTAGCGGCGATGGATTACATCGCTGCCTTGGCCAAGGAAAAGGACGACGCCCGCAAGGCCGCCGAAGACAGCGGCCTGTCGGCCCGCGCCTTCGGGGTTTATTGGTCCTTGAAGGATGATGAGGCGCTCGCCAAGGCGGGCATATCCGGCATCGAACTGGCAAAGGAGGCCGAAACCTTGCTCGCGCGTTTTCCGAACGCGCCGGTTAACGATGACGAGCAGCGGCGGCTCCGCGCCGCGCTCTATCGTCCGCTACTCGGTGTCGACAAGCAGGACAGAGGACGGATTGTCGAGGCGGTTCTCGCCATTCTTCTCAACCGCGGATCGGATCATGCGAACGCGTGACGACGGACGCGCGCAGCTTTGCGAGAAGGTTTTACATTGGTCAAAGCGCTTACGGGTCGAGGCCCGGATCATTCGTGTTCAGCGGATGACGCGGAAATGGGGCTCCTGTTCGACAACCGGCATCATCACCTTGGCCGAGGACCTGATCGAACAGGAGCCAGGCTTTCAGGATTTTGTGATCGCCCACGAATTGCTCCATCTTCGGCTCCCGACCCACGGCCGCCTGTTTCGGGCGTTGATGTCCCTCCACCTTCCGAACTGGCGTACATTCGATGCTACCCGTCACCGCCCCCGTTCCGGAAACAGCCCGAGAAGCCCGGCTCGCGAGGCCGGGCAGACACCACGCTCGGTGATCAGGCCGGTCACGAGCCGCGCTGGAGTCACATCAAAAGCATAGTTCAGTGCTGGGCTGTTGGCCGGCGTGAGGCGAACGGCGACGCGGCGCCCGTCTTCGGTCCACCCTTCGACATGGGTGACCTCGCGACTATCGCGGCGCTCGATCGGTATCGCGGCACCACTCTCGATCTCCCAGTCGATGGTGGGCGACGGAAGTGCGACGTAGAACGGGATGTCGTTATCTCGGGCGGCCAACGCTTTCGTGTAGGTGCCGATCTTATTTGCGACATCGCCGCCGGCAGTGGTCCGGTCGGTGCCGACGATGCAGAGATCGACGAGGCCCTCGTGCATGACATGACCGGCGGCGTTATCGACGATGACCGTGTGGGCGACGCCGTGCTCCGCGAGCTCCCAGGCCGTGAGGCCCGCCCCTTGATTGCGCGGCCGCGTCTCGTCGACCCAGACATGAACCGGGATGCCGTCCTGATGCGCGTGATAGACCGGGGCGAGGGCCGTACCCCAGTCGACGGTCGCGAGCCAGCCGGCGTTGCAATGGGTCAGAACATCGACCGGCGCCGTCTTGTCCCGCTTGCGCCGCCAAGCGGCGGCGATCAGCGCCGCGCCATGTTCTCCTATGGCGCGATTGATCGCGACGTCTTCTTCGGCCATCGCACCTGCCTGCGCCACAGCCGCGGCAAACCGGCCCTCCTCAGGTACGCCCTGCAGCGCACTTTTCATCTCCGCCAGCGCCCAGCGCAGATTGACCGCAGTGGGGCGGGTTTTAGCGAGTTCCGCCATCGCGGCGGCAAGGGCTCCGTCGGAGGGATCTTCGGCAATAGCCAGCACTATGCCGTAGGCGGCGGTAGCGCCAATAAGCGGCGCACCGCGGACCTGCATTGTGCCGATCGCCCGCGCCGCATCGGCGACCCTCTCCAGCCGCGCGATCACCAGCTCATGCGGCAACTTCGTCTGATCGATGATTTCGACCGTGCGCCCGCCGGCGCCGAGCCAGATGGTGCGCATCTCCCGGCCGCGAACGTTCACGCGCCCTATCCCGGCTTCGGCTGGAGCACGCGTCCGGCGACCGCATCGAGACGGGCCAAGACTTCCGGATCGCGCCGCTCGGGCGCGGTTATCAGCGCATGGTCAAGAGCGCGCTGGCAACCCTGCCGGCACGGTCCGGTCTGGACCGCGAGCGCCGGAACCACTCTGCGGATCAGAGTCTTGGCCTTTTCCGCATTGGCGAGCAGGACCCCGACGATCATGTCGACCGTGACGGCGTCGTGACCGGGATGCCAGCAGTCGTAATCGGTGACCATCGCCACGGTCGCGTAGCAAATCTCTGCCTCACGGGCGAGCTTGGCCTCGGGCATGTTGGTCATGCCGATCACATCGCACCTCCAGGAGCGGTAGAGCTCACTTTCGGCGAGGGTGGAGAATTGCGGCCCCTCCATGACGAGATAGGTGCCGCCGCGCTTCAACGCTATACCCTCGCGGGTTCCTGCTGCGACGAGCGCGTCACCAACCCGGCTGCAGACCGGATCTGCCATCGACACATGCGCCACACAACCCGTTCCAAAGAAGCTTTTGGCGCGTGCGAAAGTCCGGTCGATGAACTGGTCGATGACGACGAAGTCACCGGGGGCAAGTTCCTCGCGTAGGCTGCCGACGGCGGAGAGCGACACGATTTCGGTCACCCCGCAGCGCTTCAGCGCATCGATGTTGGCGCGAAAGTTGATCTCGGATGGCGGCAACACGTGACCCCGCCCGTGGCGCGGGACGAATACGACGGCGCGGCCGTCGAGTGTCCCGAAGCAGAATTCGTCGGATGTCCGGCCGAAGTGGCTTTCTACCCGCCGCCACTCGACATCGGCGAGCCCGTCGATCTGGTCAAGCCCGCTGCCCCCGATGATGCCGGTTATGGGCGCGGCCATCCGCCCTTCAGTGAACCGGCGCCCAGATCTTGCGCTTCATCGCGTAGAACACCCCTGCGGCAACGATCAAAAAGAGGATCACTTTGAGGCCGGTGCGGTGACGATCGTCAAGGTTGGGCTCGGAGGCCCAGGCCAGAAAGGTCACCACGTCGTGCGCCATCTGGGGCACGCTTGCCGGCACGCCGTCGGCAAAGGTCACGATGTTTTCGCTGAGCGGGGGTGGCATCGCGATCTGATGCCCGGCAAAGTATTCGTTGTAATTCATCCCGGATAGCATATTGAAGCCGGGCGGCGGATCTTTATACCCCGTCAAGATAGCGTAAACATAATCTGGGCCCCCGGGGCGGGCTTTGACGATCATCGATAGATCCGGCGGAAGGGCACCGTTGTTCGCGGCGCGAGCCGCCTGATCATTCGGAAATGGTCCCGGAATAGGGTCGGAGGGCCGGCCCGGCCGCTGGATCAATTGACCCTGGTCGTTCGGTTGCGGGTCGGTGACCTGATAGCCGGCGGCAATCGCCTTGACCTCGTCCTCGGTGTAGCCGAGGTCGGCGAGATCGCGGAAATAGAGATGCTTGACCGCATGACAAACCGAGCAGACCTCCTTGTAGACCTGGAACCCGCGCTGCATCGAAGCCCGGTCGTAGGTGCCGAATATACCGTTAAACGACCACTCCTGGTGCGGCAGCGGTGGGGTTTCGGCAGCTCTCGGGAGAGCCGGAGCCAGTGTGAGAACAGCTAGACCCACGGCGGCCAAAGCATGCTTCAACATTTCAGGGCTTCGCCAGTGGAGCGCCGGCACTGCCAAACCGTGCGCCGCCGCCCAGTGCCGGCGCACCGATACTGCTCGGCAACGGCAGTGGCCGTTCCAGCTTGCCGATCAGCGGCAGCAGAATGAGCATGTGCAGGAAGTAATAGAAGGTCGCGATCTGGCCGACGGTCACCACGATCCCCTCCGGGGGGTTCGCCCCGACCCAGCCGAGCGCGACGACGTCAATCACCAGAAGCCAGAACACCCATTTGTAGATCGGCCGAAAGCGGGCGCTGCGCACCGGCGAAGTATCGAGCCAGGGCAGGAAAAACAATATGAATATCGACCCGAACGCCAAAATCACTCCGGCAAGCTTGCTCGAAATAAACAGAATGGGAAACGTAATCGAGCGGAGGATCGCGTAATAGGGTAAAAGATACCACTCCGGCACGATGTGGTTTGGCGTTTGCATCGGGTTTGCCGGAATGTAGTTGTCGGGCTCACCCATAAAATTCGGCGCGAAAAACACGAAGAATGCATAGATCAACAGGAAGATGCTCAGACCGAACAAATCCTTGACCGTATAATAGGGGTGAAACGGTATCGTATCCTGCGGCCCTTTGTGATCGATTCCGAGTGGGTTGTTGGACCCATGTCGGTGCAGCGCGACCAAATGGAGGAGGACTATCGCGAGAATGACGAACGGCAGTAGGTAGTGCAGCGCATAGAAGCGATGCAAGGTCGGATCGCCGACGGCGAAACCGCCCCACAGGAAGGTTACGATGCTCGGCCCAATCAACGGGATTGCCGAAAACAAGTTGGTGATGACCGTGGCAGCCCAGTAGCTCATCTGCCCCCATGGCAGCACGTACCCCATGAAGGCTGTAGCGATCAACAGCACCAAGATGATGACGCCGAGAATCCAAAGCAGCTCTCGAGGAGTCTTGTAGGAACCGTAATATAGCCCGCGGAATAAGTGAATATAAACAATCGCGAAAAACATCGACGCGCCGTTCATATGAGCATAGCGCAAGAGCCAGCCAAAATTGACGTCGCGCATTATTCGCTCTACTGAATCGAAGGCGAGGTCAGCGCTTGGGGTATATTGCATCGCCAGAAAGATGCCCGTGACGATCATCACCACAAGCATGATCCCGGCAAGCGAGCCGTAGTTCCACCAATAGCTTAGGTTGCGCGGTGTCGGGTATTCGTTCAGCTCATGGTTCAAAAAATGGACAAAAGGCAGCCGGTAATCGATCCATCGAATAATTCGGCTTGCCGCGCCGGGGCGGGTGTCGGCCATGGCGCGCTCCTAGCCAATCGCCAAGACGGTATCGCTGGTGAATTTGTAGACGGCTTGGCTTGCCCGCTCGACCTGGCCCGGCAGCCACAAGTTCAGCGGCGCAGGACCCTGGCGAATCCGTCCGGAGGTGTCGTAAACCGAACCGTGGCACGGGCAGAACCAGCCGCCGTATTGGCCGCGGTCGTCACCGGCCTTCTGGCCGAGCGGGATGCAGCCGAGATGCGTGCAAATGCCGATGACGACAAGCCACTCCGGTTTTTGGACGCGGTCGGAATCGGCCTGGGGTTCGCGTAATTGCGAGATGTCCACGTCTTGCGCGGCCTTGATCTCCTCGGGCGTGCGATGCGCGATAAAGACCGGCTTGCCCTGCCAGACGGCAGTTAGACGCTGACCGACCTGGATCGGTGCAAGGTCCACCTCGGTGGTGGAGAGCGCCAGGGTGTCGCGCGCCGGATTGAGGGTGTCGATGAACGGCCAGATCGTCGCAGCAACGCCGACGCCGCCAATCGCGCCCGCGGTCAGAATCAGGAAGTCGCGCCGGGTTTCACCGGTATGCGCCTCGCCAACATTCTGCTGCGCGACATCGGCCATTCAATAAACCTCATCCCTGGGCAGTCGATCGTCCAGCGTGGACCGCGGCCGGAAGCTATACCGTTGATGAAAGCGAACTATGCGACAGACTGCCGCAGAATTAGGCGGTCGTGCGCATAATCGCGAACTCCTTGGAGGTCGTTTGCGCATCGCCTTGTACGAGCCGGACATACCGCAGAATACTGGGGCGCTGTTTCGCCTTGCCGCCTGTCTCGGCGTCGAGGTGGATCTGATCGAGCCCTGTGGCTTCCTTCTGGACGACCGTCGCCTCAAGCGGGCAGCGCTCGATTATGCTGCGACCCTCCGGGTTCGACGGCATGTCTCGTGGGCAGCATTCCTTGCCGATCGTGATCCCCGGTCGCGCATTATTCTGATGACAACATCGGGGTCGGTGGCACTCCACCGTTTCCCGTTTGCCGCCGGCGACACGATCCTGCTCGGCCGCGAGAGCGCAGGCGTCCCCGGGCACGTCCATGAGTGTGCGGCTGCTCGCGTGGTGATTCCCTTGCGCCCGCCGGCTCGATCGCTCAACGTTGCACTCGCCGGCGCCATCGCGCTGGCAGAGGCGCTGCGCCAAACCAAGCTGTTTCCCGACCTATGACGGATGCCGCCTTTATTCGCGATCCAGCCCGCTGCGCCGCGGCCGAGGCATGGTTTGCAGGATTGCGCGATCGGATCTGCTCGGCGTTCGAGGCAATCGAGGATGAGTTTGCCGGCGAGCGCCCACGAGAGGGGCCGGCCGGCCGCTTCGAGCGCACCCGGTGGCAGCGTCCGGGTGGTGGCGGCGGGACGATCGCGATGATGCGCGGGCGCGTCTTCGAAAAAGTCGGGGTCAACATTTCGACCGTCGAAGGCGAATTCTCGGCCGAGTTCCGCAACGACATCCCGGGGGCCAAGGACGACCCGCGGTTTTGGGCCAGTGGGATCTCGCTCGTCGCTCATATGCGCTCGCCGCTGGTTCCGGCGGTGCACATGAACACCCGTCACATCGTCACGACCAAGGCGTGGTTCGGCGGCGGCACTGATATCACTCCGATTTATCCCGATGCGGCGGCCGTGGGCGAATTCCATGGCGCGCTGGCCGGCGCCTGCGCGAGCTACGACCCCGACAGCTATGCCCGCTTCAAACAATGGTGCGACGAGTACTTCTTTCTGAAGCACCGCGGCGAACCGCGTGGTGCGGGCGGGATCTTCTTCGATTACCTCGGCAGCGGCGACTGGGAGCGCGACTTCGCCTTTGTCCGCTCGGTCGGCGATGCTTTTCTCGCGGTCTTCCCGGCGATCGTGCGGCCGCGCATGCGGCTCCCCTGGACGGCCGACCAGCGCCGTCACCAGCTGGTGCGCCGCGGCCGCTACGTCGAGTTCAACCTGCTCTACGACCGCGGCACCGCGTTCGGTCTGAAAACCGGCGGCAATGTCGAGGCGATCCTGATGTCGCTGCCGCCCGAAGCGGCCTGGCCGTAATTCCCCTGCGCTTCCCTGCCGCTCAGGGAGGAAATCGCCATCAAACCGCTTCCCCTTTGATTTAGCTCATTTTTTGGCGCCGAAGAGCACTCCGGCAGGGGAATGGCAGCGGAATTCCGCGGTGCCGCCGTCGCGCCGGCGGGACCTCCGCCATCCTGGTGCAACTGATACGCCTCGATCGTGACGCCAAGGTGGCGAAGCCTCCCGCCCACCGGTCAGCAGAGGTCGCCGAGGGCCGGTGCTCGGGCCGCGCGATGATGTCTCGACGCGGCCCCGATGCTCGGATAGAATGAACAAATTAAGAACATTTTTTCGGGCAGCACCCTCGCGATGGTCATCTCCGGCAAAGCAATTGCCCATCGCCGTCAGAGCGACGGAAGGACCCACGATCTCGAGGAGCATCTTTCTGCAGCTGCGCTGCTGGCCGGGAGGTTTGCCGAGGTGTGGGGTGCCTCGGAGACCGCCGCCCTTGCTGCACTCTGGCATGACCTCGGCAAATTCGCCGCCGAATTCCAGGCGATGATCACCGCGAGCGACCCGGACGCGCATCTCGAAGGCGTCCCCGCCGGTCCGCGCAAGCGGGTCAATCATTCGAGCGCCGGTGCGCTCTGGGCGATGCAACGGTTCCGCGGCGGTGGTTTCGGTAGGCTGCTCGCCTATCCGATCGCCGGCCACCACTCCGGATTGCCGGATTGGATCGGCGAGGACGGCAGGACCGGCCTCAAGGACCGCCTCGCCGACCGATCCCATCTCGATCGCACATTACGAGCCAACCCTCCGCGCGCGATCCTCGATGCTCCTCTGCCCTCGACAGGCATTCCCCAGGGTGCGGATGCGGGCCTGTGGGTGCGGATGTTCGCATCGGCGCTGTTCGACGCCGATTTCCTTGACGCCGAAGCATTCTTCGACCCGAACGTCTCGCCCGCGAGAGCGGAGTGGCCGGCTTTAGGCTCTCTCTTGCCAAAGCTCGATACGCATCTGGCGCGGAAGCTGGCCGAGGCCGAACCGACCCCCGTCAATCGCCTCAGAGCCGACGTGCTGCAAGCTTGCCGAGCCGCCGCCCCGCATCGCCCGGGCCTGTTCTCGTTGACGGTGCCGACCGGCGGCGGCAAGACCCTGTCCTCGCTCGCCTTCGCGCTGGAGCATGCGCGGGTGCACGGGCTGCGCCGGGTCATTTATGCGATTCCGTTCACCAGCATCATTGAGCAGACCGCCCGAGTCTTCCGCGAAGCCGTCGGTACGAACGCGGTGCTCGAGCACCACAGCGCGCTCGGCCCTCGTCCGAAGGAGGAAACCGCGCGCTCCCGGCTCGCCGGTGAGAACTGGGACGCGCCGCTGATCGTCACCACGACGGTGCAGCTCCTTGACTCCTTGTTTGCCAACCGCACCTCGCAATTGCGCAAATTGCATAACCTCGCCGCCAGCGTCTTGGTGCTCGACGAGGCGCAGGCGCTGCCGCCCGGGGTCTTGCGGCCGGTCACGGCCGTCCTCGACCAGCTCGTCAAGCACTACCGGTGCTCGGTCGTTCTCTGCACCGCCACCCAACCGGCTCTAGGGAAGGTGTTCCGCCGCTTGCCGCAGCCCATTGAGATTGCGCTCGACCCGCCGGCGCTCTTTAGGGGCCTCGACCGCGTCGATATTGCAATGCCCCCGCCGGGGGAGCGCCCGAGCTGGGATGAAATCGCGGCCGAAATCGCCGCTTCCCCGCAGTCTCTGGCAATCGTCAACACCCGCCGCGACTGCCGTACCCTTCATGCTCGGATTCCTGCCGGCGCCCTCCACTTTTCAACCTGGCAATGCGCCGCGCACCGGCAAATCCTTTTCCGTCAGCTCAGGCATCGATTGGCGGCCGGCGATGAGTTGCGCGTCGTCAGCACTTCGCTGGTCGAGGCGGGTGTCGATCTCGATTTTCCGGTCGTGTTCCGGGCAATGACGGGTCTCGATTCGCTCGCTCAGGCGGCAGGCCGCTGCAACCGCAACGGCCGCCTCCACAAGGGCCGATTTGTCGTTTTCCGGCCGGAGGGGGCCAGGGCCTGGGGTCACATTGCGCAGGCGATCGGAGCGGCCGAGGCGACCCTGCGCGACCATTGGGAAAGACCGTTCGACCCCGCCGCCTTCGAGCGGTTCTTTGACGAACTCTATTGGGCAAAGGGCGAGGGGGCGCTCGACAAATACCGCATCGCCCAGCTGCTTGGCCTCGGCGCAGAAGGCCAGCGCGAAGGGGATCTTCTCGATTTCCGCTATCGCACTGCTGCAGAGCGCTTCCGGATGATCGAGGACGACCAGGAGACGCTCGTCGTGCCATACGACCGCGCCGCCCGCACGGGGATCGCGGCACTGCGGCGCGACGGTCCCGACCGGCACCTGCTGCGCCGGCTCCAGCCTTTCACGGTGCCGGTGGTGAAAAGCGCGATGTCAAGGCTTCGTGAAGCCTTGGCGGTGGAAGATATCGATGGCGTGACCGTGCTGACCAAAGAGGAGCTGTATCGCCCGGATGTCGGCCTCGACCTGGAATTGCTCGGCGGGCCGAGTATAGAGGATTTGATTATTTAAACCGAGTCGGGAGGAAGGAAAAAAATGAATGGGGGACGAGCCCAGACATCGGTCCCGATATGGCTGCGTGTGTGGGGAGAGCGCGCCTGCTTTACCCGCCCCGAGATGAAGGTCGAGCGTGTCTCATACGACGTGATGACGCCATCGGCCGCTCGCGGCGTCCTCGAAGCAATCCTTTGGAAGCCGCAGATGCGCTGGATCGTCGAGCGCATCGATGTTCTGAAACCGATCCGCAAAGCCTCCGTCCGACGCAACGAGGTGGGACAGAGAGCTTCGGTCGACAATCTGCTAGCCGCGATGGCCGGTCGCTCGGCGCGGCTCGGCATCGATATCGAGGACGCGCGCCAGCAGCGCGCCGCCGTCATCCTGCGCGATGTGGATTATCTCGTTCACGCCAGGATCGGGCTCGCCGAGCGCGCGGGATCCGACGATCCGGTTGCCAAATATGTCGAGATGTTCCGCCGGAGGGCGGCCCGCGGACAGTGTTTTCACCGGCCTTATCTCGGGACCCGGGAGTTTGCCGCCGAGTTCGCCTTGGTCGATACAAATCCTCCCGCTCCCATCGCGGATACTCGCGACCTCGGTTGGATGCTTTACGACATCGACTATTCCGGCGCAAAGCCGATGTCCCTCTTTTTCGAGGCGCGTCTCGTAGCCGGCAGCCTCGCTGTGCCCGAGCCGAATTCATCGGAGCTACGCCGATGATCTTGCAAGCGTTGGCAGCCTATTACGACCGCCTGGTGGACCAGGAAGCAGTTCAGCCCGAGGGATTCCAGGAAAAGGAAATCCCATGGGTCGTGGAGCTTGCTCCGGACGGTCGCTTTCTCGCTCTGCGCTCAACGGGGGCAGAAGGCGGCCGCGGGCGGAGATTCGCCGTGCCGGCCGAGGTGAAAAAGTCAGTAAACATCGCGGCCAATCTCCTGTGGGACAATCCCGAATACGTGTTCGGCTGGCCGCGGCCGGGTCTAAAGGAGAAGCAGGCTGCAAAAGTGCCGAAACGCCATGAAGCTTTCATTGCACGGCTGCGCGGATTGCCCGAGGCGGTGCAAACCGATCCCGGTGTATTCGCCCTCATCAACTTTCTCGAAATCGATGATTTCGCCGCTTTACAGTCGGCAGATGGCTGCGAGGAGCTGAAGCGGACCAACGCCAATGTATCGTTCAGGCTTGCCGGTGATCCCGGTTTGGTATGTGAGCGCCCCGCCGTCAGGGCCGCCCTATCAGTTATTGCCTGCGAAACCGGTGCTGAAGGTGAAGGCTGGTGCCTGATCACCGGCCGACGCGCCGGCCCGACGCGACTGCATCCGAGCATCAAGGGAGTGCGCGGAGCGCAGACGAGCGGGGCAAACCTCGTTTCATTCAATCTGGATGCGTTCACATCGCACGGTTGGAGCCAGGGCGCGAACGCGCCCGTCAGTCAAGGGGCAGTCCACGCCTATACCGCGGCACTCAACCAGCTGCTGGCCCGGGGGAACGAGCGGCATCGCCTGATCGAAGGTGACACCACCTTCGTCTTTTGGGCTGCGGCTAGCACGCCCATCGAGGACCAATTCGCCCACCTGCTCGGCTCCTATGCATCTGACCAACAAGAAAGCGACGGAACCCCGGTTCGCGAAACCTTTGACAGCGTGCGCCGTGGCTTGCGGCCGAGCCTGGATGACCAAACGCCTTTTTACGTGCTCGGCCTGGCTCCAAATGCCGCCCGTTTGGCGGTTCGCTTCTGGCACGAGGGTACGGTCGCGGGGCTGGCGCACAACATCCTTCGGCATTTCGATGACGTAGAAGTCGTTGGCCTAGGCGGTGAAGCCAATTTGCCGGGTATTTGGCGCCTGATTGGCGCCACCGCACGTGATGGCGATGCCAGAAAGATTCAGGACAACCTCCGGGGACAGCTTGTCGTCGGATTGATGGCCTCGATCCTTGACGGCCTGCCGTACCCAGCGACGTTGCTCGCCCGCACCATCGCGCGCTGCCGCGCGGAGCAATCCGTCTGGCCGATCCGCGCCGCTCTCGTAAAAGCCGTCTTGAACCGCCGCTCACCGGCGAAGGAGGTCACAATGAGTCTCGATCCCCACGAGCCCAATACCGGTTACCGGCTGGGACGACTCTTCGCAGTTCTCGAAAACATCCAGCGCAGCGCTCAAGGCGATATCAACGTGACCATTCGCGATCGTTACTTCGGTTCGGCTATGACATCGCCGCGCAGCGCATTCGCCGAGCTGATGCGGTTGAAAAACGCGCACTTAAAAAAGGTCCGCAGGTCATCCGGTGGGCTTGCGGTGCATTTCGAACGATCGCTTGACGAAATCCTTGGGCCGCTTCCTCCCGCGCACGGCTTTCCCGCCGTTCTTTCACTCGATGACCAAGGACGCTTCATCCTCGGCTACCACCACCAGCGAAATTTTCGCAGCAGCAAGGCAGGGGACTCGGCATCTGGCCTCGCGGATTTGCCCGAAGCCGAGACGGCCAAATAAGGAGACAGAGCTATGCCTTCCCCGATTGCCAATCGTTACGATTTCGTTCTGCTGTTCGATGTCAAGGACGGAAACCCGAACGGGGATCCCGATGCCGGGAACATGCCGCGGATCGATCCCGAAACCGGCCAAGGTCTGGTTACCGACGTGGCGCTGAAGCGCAAAGTTCGGAATTATGTCGGGATCAAGCACGGCAACCAGTCCCCTTACGAGATCTATGTGCGCGAAGGCGCCGTGCTGCAGGAGCAGCGCAGGCCGGCTTACGAGGGGCTCAAGGAAGGCGAGCGCGCATCCGAGGAAAAAGCCAGAAGGTTCATGTGCGAGAATTTTTATGACGTGCGTGCCTTCGGCGCCGTGATGTCGACGAACAAGTTCAATGCCGGCCAAGTCCGTGGGCCGGTTCAACTGACCTTCGCGCGGTCGCAAAACCGGATCCTGCCGATGGACCACGCCATCACGCGGGTTGCACGCGAAACCGAAGCGAGAGCGGCAGCAGGCGGCCAAACCGAAATGGGCGGCAAGGCGACGGTTGCTTACGGACTCTATCGCGCCCATGGGTTTGTCTCGCCGCATTTGGCAGCCAGAGAGAAAGGGACTGGATTTACTGACGACGACTTAAGGTTGTTATGGGAAGCACTGGCGGAAATGTTCGATCACGACCATTCCGCGGCACGGGGCATGATGGCGACGCGGCGGCTGATTGCGTTCAAGCATTCTTCCGCGCTCGGCAATGCCCGGGCCAGCGACCTGTTCGCGCGCGTTGCCGCCGCGACGATAGCGGAAACGCCGCGCGCGTACGGTGACTACGTCCTGAGCATCGACAAAGCCAACCTGCCGGAAGGGATCGAGGTCCTGGAGCTCGTATGAGCCCGGCATGTATGCCGAATCCGACCTGATCCCCCTCTCGGCGCTGCAGCATTTTGTCGTCTGTCCGCGGCAATGCGCGCTGATCCACCTCGAAGGAGTGTGGATCGAGAACGAGCGGACGGCGGAAGGGCGGGTCGAGCATGAGCGGGTTGATCGCGGCGGCGCCGAGACAAGGGGGCCGGTGCGGCGAGCCTATGGCGTGCCGCTGCGCTCGCTGCAGCTCGGCCTCGCCGGCCGGGCCGATGTCGTCGAGTTCCACGCGCCGCCCGGCGGCGGGCCGGAGCATCCGTTTCCGGTCGAGCACAAGCGCGGGCGGCCCAAAATCGGCGATGAGGACCGCGTCCAGCTCTGCGCGCAGGCCTTGTGCCTCGAAGAGATGCTCGGGGTCGTGGTGCCCACGGGCGCGTTGTTCTATGGCCGCACCCGGCGGCGCGCCGAGGTCGTTTTCGACGAGGCACTGCGCCGCCGCACCGAGGCGGTGGCGACCGAGGCGCGTGCGCTATTCGAAGCAGGTGCGACGCCGGCCCCGCCCGCCGTGGCGCCCTGCAAATCCTGCTCGCTGTGGGAGGCCTGTCGGCCTGCCGCCTTCCCCTCCCGGCGGCGCCACGTCGCAAGCTGGATCGCCGCCCGGCTGGACGCGCCCGAGGCTCCGTCAGAGCCGGCGTGAAGCGTCATCTCAATACGCTCTTCGTCACCACCGAGGGCACCTACCTCGCCAAGGACGGCGAATGCCTGGCCGCCCGGATCGACGGAGCGGTCCGGTTGCGCGTGCCGATCACCGCGCTCGAAAGCGTGGTCTGTATCGGCCGCGTTTCGTGCAGCCCGCAGGCAATGGAATTGTGCGCGTCGAACGGCGTGTCTCTGACCCATTTGACCGAGACGGGCCGTTTCATGGCGCGGCTGGAAGGACCGGTCTCGGGCAATGTCGTGGTGCGGCGGACGCAGTACCGCTGGGCCGACGATCCCGTCCGCACAGCGGGTCTCGCGCGCGCCTTCATCATCGGCAAGCTGGCGAATGCGCGGCTGGTATTGCGCCGCGGGGCCCGCGAGATCGCCGGGCCTGAGAGCCGCGCCGCCCTGTCCCAGGCGGCCGATCGCCTGGACCGTCTGCTCGACCGGCTGCCCCACGAGGACGATCTCGAAACCCTTCGCGGCATCGAGGGCGAGGCCGGCCGCTTGTACTGGGCGGCTTTCCCGGCATTGCTCGCAGGCGGCGACCCGCAACTGACGTTCTCGGGGCGCAGCCGGCGCCCTCCGCTCGATCCGCTCAATGCGCTGCTGTCGTTCCTCTACACGCTGCTGGTGCACGACATCCGGTCCGCACTCGACAGCCAGGGCCTTGACCCGCAGGTCGGCTATCTGCATCGCGACCGGCCAGGGCGGCCGAGCCTGGCGCTCGACATGATGGAGGAATTCCGCGCCGTGCTGGCCGACCGCTTGGCGCTCACCCTGGTCAATCGCGGCCAGTTGCGCACGCAGGACTTTCGCCGCCTCGACAACGGCGCCGTCGCGATGGAAGACGGGGCGCGGCGGACCGTCATCACCGCCTGGCAGGAACGCAAGCGTGACGAGCGCCGTCACCCGTTCCTCGGCGAGAACGCGCCGCTCGGGCTCTTCTGGCATCTCCAGGCGCTGCTGCTGAAGCGGCATATGCGCGGGGCGATCTCGACGGCTATCCCCCCTGCCTGTGGCGCTAGGCGATGCTGGTGGTCGTCAGCTATGACGTGAGCACCACCGATCCGGCCGGGCGGCGCCGCCTTCGACGCATCGCCAAAACCTGTCAAAATCACGGCCAGCGGGTGCAGTTCTCGGTATTCGAATGCGAAGTCACGCCGGCCGACTGGGTCAAGCTGCGGACGAGGCTGCTCGAACAGATGGACGACGCCAAGGATAGCCTGCGGTTTTACTTCCTAGGCGCGGACGGCAAGCGGCGGATCGAGCATGCCGGCAACCGCAAGCCAGTCGACCTCGACGGGCCGTTGCTGGTCTGATCATGCTGGTGCCGACAAGCGAGCGCGCACACCCGAAGCACACGCCGCCGGGCCGGCACGTTCGCGACGTGATTAAGCCTCTGAACCGATTGAAGAGAGGCTCAGCCTCTTCTCTCCGGCGGGGCATGAGCACTTGCGACCCCTCGCGTCCGCGCAGGTGCTACCCTTTGCTACGCCGCATCAATGCGCTATGCAGAGGGAGTCGCCCCCCGCGCGGGGGGCGCGGATTGAAACAACACCTTCATCTCGCCCTGACTTTAATTGCACGACGTCGCCCCCCGCGCGGGGGGCGCGGATTGAAACCTGAACGGCTACCCGACTGGCACTACCGCGGCGCGTCGCCCCCCGCGCGGGGGGCGCGGATTGAAACAACAGCGATTGAACAACACGATCACCGACCGGCGGCGTCGCCCCCCGCGCGGGGGGCGCGGATTGAAACCAGTTCATTGGAACCGTCACGGTGGCCGCCGGGCGGTCGCCCCCCGCGCGGGGGGCGCGGATTGAAACATAACGAACTTGACCAGATTGCCGAGCAATACAAGGTCGCCCCCCGCGCGGGGGGCGCGGATTGAAACACTCTACATCCGCAGGCATTGCGTCGTCAGGAGCCGTCGCCCCCCGCGCGGGGGGCGTGGATTGAAACATCGCCGGCCCGGTGTGGATCACCAGCAGCGCGCATCGGTCGCCCCCCGCGCGGGGGGCGCGGATTGAAACTTGCTGAAGATTACGGCTACGACTGCCAATCCGAGTCGCCCCCCGCGCGGGGGGCGCGGATTGAAACATATAAACAGCAAGCTGCGCGCCGAGGTCGAGGGGTCGCCCCCCGCGCGGGGGCGCAGATTCTGCTGCGATCAGACCTGTTGGATGGCCGAGAGTAGCCAAGTGCCGCCGGGGCGGCGCACGAAGGTCCACACCTCTTCGGCTTCGACCGGGGTGCGCGGGTCGCCGCTGACGAGGTAATCCGGGTCGCCGGGCGAACGACCAAGACGGACGATATAATCGAGAGCGCGCCAACGCATGTAGGCGGTGGCGTATTGCAGGTCGCCCTCCTCCCAGCTCTCCGACAGATCGCCCTTCAGGAGCTCGACGTTGGCCACGATGTTCTGCGTGCCTTGGCTGGCGTTGCGGGTCAGCTCCTCGGAAAAATAGCTGAGCATCTCCGGCGTCATCAGCTGGCGCAGGCGCCCGAGATCACTCCCGCTCCAGGCTTTCTGAACCTGGGCGTGGATCTCCTGAAAGGCGTTGAGGTCGGCATCGGCAAGGTTGAAGTCGCGACCGCGATCGCGGGGTGCCGGAGCCGCTGCCGCCCCGGCCGAACGCGGCAGCGAGAAGGGTGCGCCCCGCGGCCCGGCGCTGCGCAGCGCTCGGCTGCGGAACAAGCGTATCGCGAAATAGATCAAGAGACCGATGATCAGGATCTGCAGGATCATGCCCAAAGCCGATCCGCCCGACGTGCCGTCGGCCGCGTAGCCCATATGCCCGAACAGCCACGAGCCGATAAAGCCGCCGGCCAGCCCGGTCAAAAATGGATGGCGCTGAAAGAAGCTGCCGCCGCTGTATGCCGGGCTCGGAGCAAGCCCGGGCTGCGTCGCCGCAGATTTGGGCTGCGTCGTCATGCTGCGGCTCAGCGGCTGAGCGCTGTTGTTCTCATAGGTGCGAAGCCCTCGACTGCCCATGCTCGACGAGCGGCCGCCGGAAGAGCCGCCGGCTCGCGCGTCTGCGAGGGCAGGCGCTAGTGCCACGCTCGCGCAAATGAACAGCGCCAGGAGAATGCGCCAGTTCAGTAATCGTCTCGACATCGCCCCGTCCGCCAAAAATTCTCGGGAGAACCCAACGCAACGGGATATGGGGTGCCGCCACGCCGGCGAAAACATCCGCTGACTGGAATATCGCCGGAGACGGGATCAACAGCCGCCGGCGATGCCGGAGGCAAGTCTTGCCCGAAGCGCGAAGGAACGTTCGCTTGATTGCCGAAGCCCTTGTGCCCAAATACTTCGTCATCACTCTCGATGCGATCGGGCGCCGAAATCGGGTCCGGCTCGCACCTCTCGCTCACCGACGAGGAGAAGCACATGTCACGACTGTCGCTGTTCAATTCGCCCCTGCTCCTGGGGTTCGACCATTTCGAACGTGCCCTCGATCGGGTCAGCAAGATTTCGAGCGATGGATATCCTCCCTACAATATCGAACAGCTCGGCGAGAACTCTCTGCGCATCACCCTCGCAGTAGCAGGCTTCACCATGGGCGACCTCAGCATCACGATCGAAGACAACCAGCTCGTCGTCCGCGGCAAACAGGCAGACGATCCGCAGCGGGTTTATCTGCACCGCGGCATCGCCGCGCGCCAGTTCCAGCGCTCCTTTGTCCTCGCGGAAGGCATCGAGGTGAGCGGCGCGCGGCTGGATAACGGGCTCCTCCACATTGATTTGGTCCGCCCCGAGGTCGAGAGCCGGGTGCGCACGATCGAGATTACGGGCGCGTCCCAGCGCCCTCCGAGCGGCGCACCAGCGGAAAACCACGAGCGCGCATCGAGCACAGTTGAAAGAATTCGATGAACCAGAGCGAAAGAATTCGACATATGTCGACGAAAGAGCTGGCGCTCTTCGGCATGCAGGACATCGCTTATGTCAAGCGCGCGATCGGCGACGGCGAGCTCGGTTATACCGTCCATGCCGCCGACGGCACGCAGATCGCGGTTTTCGCCAACCGCGAGCTCGCCCGAGTGACGGTGCGCCACCATGACCTCGAGCTGCTCAGCGTCCATTAATTTGATCGCCGCGGGTAATTGATCGCCGCCGGGCGGCCCTTACGCCGCCTGGCTGGAGGCGCGATCAGTTAGGAGAGCGTAGAGCGCATCTGCGTTGTCGGTTCCGCGCAGCTTCTCGCAGACTGCGCGATCGCGTAACAGCCGCGACACCTGCGCCAGTGCTTTCAGATGGTCGGACCCCGCAGCTTCGGGCGCCAGCAGCAGAAAGATCAAGTCGACCGGCTGGTCGTCGATTGCCTCGAAGGGTACCGGTCGATCGAGCCGGGCAAAAACTCCACAGAACCTCGATAGTCCGGGAACCCTGCCGTGCGGGATCCCGATCCCCATTCCAATCCCGGTCGTGCCGAGCCGTTCGCGCTCAATCAAGACGTCGTAGATCGTGCGCTCCGGGGCCCCGGTCAGCATGGCGGCCCGCCTTGCCATCTCCTGCAGCGCTTGCTTCTTGCTGGCCGCGCGGAGCTGAGCAACCACGCCGCGCGGCGTAATTAGATCGGCGATCTCCATCACCAATCGAGAAAATCAAGCCTCGCGGTAACGTGCGCGCCGGACGGGGTCGAGTTCCGGATCGATCCACCCGATATTGCCGTCCGCACGCCGATAGACCAGATTGAGCTCGCCATGTGAGCGGTTGCGAAATAACAGCACCCGTGCGTCCGCAAGATCCATGCGCATGACCGCTTCGCTGACCGTCAGATTAGGCAGTTCCGTGCTCATTTCGGCAACAACCGTCGGTCCGCCGCCGACATCCTCCTCCGTCTCCTCGGCGATCGGCGCCAAAACATAGTCTCGAGCGCGTTCGGTCACTTCCGCGGGCTCGCGCGCCTTTGCGTGGTGGTCACGCAGGCGCCGTTTGTAGCGGCGCAGCTGCTTGGCGATCCGCTCGGCGGCGGCATCATAGGCGGTGTAGGTCTCGACCGCGGCAGCGCCGGCATTGACCATGATCCCACGACCGATATGGACGGAAATCTCGGCGTGGCTCATGTGAGCCTCTTTCGAGAACACCACGTGGGCTTCTATCGCGGTCTTGAAATATTTTTCCAGAATCGAGCCGAGACTGGCTTCGACGTGGCGTCGCAACGCATCGCCGGTGTCGGTTTGCTTGCCCGTGATAGTGAGTTGCATGGATGCGGTTACCTCTTCCCGCCGAAGTCGGGACGAGATGGATCTCCCCGATCGAAGGTGGGAACGCGTCGGCACGCGTCAAGGGGCCGCATCTCATCCGGCGTTTCAAAGCGCAAGCAACTTCTCCCGGCGGCGCCGTACCGAAGAGGGTATGCGCATCGCCTCCCGATATTTGGCGACGGTGCGGCGAGCAATATCGACGCCCTCATGCTCTAGAAGCTCGACGATGCGCTCGTCCGAGAGTGTGCTTTCTGGGGGCTCGCCGTCAATCAGGGCACGAATTCGATGACGAACCGCTTCCGCCGAATGGGCACCGTTTCCACCTGACGCCGGAATCGCCGAATTAAAGAAATATTTGAGCTCATAGACGCCCCGTGGCGTGGCTATGTATTTGTTGCTCGTCACCCTGCTGACGGTACTCTCATGCATGCCGATCGCATTGGCGATCTCGCGCAGTATCAGGGGTCGCAGCGACGGTACGCCGTGACGCAGGAAGGCGTCTTGGTGACGGACGATCTCTGCAGCAACCTTGAGGATCGTGGTCGCACGCTGGTGCAGCGATTTTACCAGCCAATTCGCGGCGTGGAGGCGCTCGGTAAGGTAATCCTGCTCAGCCTTGCTGCGGGTCGCTTGGCGGACCCGGGTATAATACCCGTTGTTGACGAGGACACGCGGTAGGGTTTCCGCGTTGAGTTCGACGATCCAGCCACCGTCGGGCTGCGCCCGCAGCAGGATATCGGGCACCACGGGCTGCGCCAGCGGCGGATCGAAGGCGAGCCCCGGCCGCGGGTCGAGCGATTTGATCTCGGCGATCATATCGGCGACATCTAGAGCATCGACGTGGCACACCCGAACCAGCGCGGCGATGTTGCGGGCGGCGAGCAGCGGCAGGTGATCGAGCAGCGCCTGCATAGCGGGATCGAACCGATTCCGATCGCGCAATTGCAGAGCCAAACACTCTTTAAGATCACGGGCGAATACGCCGGCTGGATCGAATTGTTGGAGACGAGCCAACACCGCCTCGATTCGCCCGACTTCACAACCCAGAAGTTGTGCCACCCCGTCGAGAGACACTCGGAGATAGCCCGCTTCGTCGAGCAAATCGAGAAGGTGCACCGCAATGACCCGGTCGCCCTGGTCGCCTAGGTCGGCACCGATCTGCTCAAGCAGGTGTTCGCGTAAGGTCCGCGGGCGCGTCGCAGTCTGATCCAACTCCGGATGATATGCGGTACCCTGTGCTCCGTTGCGGCCGGACCACAATTGAGGTTCGCCGCCGAAGTCCACCGAGCGGTCCCCCTCATCGCCCCATTCGGGCTGCCAACGCTCGGCCGCCTCAGGAGTGAAGTCGCCGGTAAGCCGCTCGGGCAGTTCCCCAGGCGTCGGCCGCTCACGCTCGCCGGAATTACTCGGCGTCGCGTCGCCGCCTCGCGGCTCGTGCATTTCCAGCAACGGATTCTGCTGTATCTCGCTATCGATGAAATTGCTCAGTTCGAGGTTCGAGAGCTGCAGCATTTTGATCGCCTGCTGCAGCTGCGGCGTCATGACCAGGCTCTGAGACTGCCGCAGTTCAAGCCGTTGTGAAAAACCGGTCCTATTCACATCCCGCTCCGTTCGGAGCGGCTTATAGGCTAAACCTGTCTCCGAGGTAAACGCGTCTCACGTCGTCGTTAGTGACGATTTCAGCGGGCTTGCCCTCCATAAGCACTCGGCCTTCGTGCAGAATATAGGCCCGATCGACAATCTCGAGGGTCTCGCGCACGTTATGGTCGGTGATCAACACCCCGATCCCGCGATCCTTCAGGTGGGCAACAAGATCACGGATTTCGGCGACAGCAATCGGATCGATGCCGGCCAGAGGTTCATCGAGCAGGATGAAATGGGGCTGGGTCGCGAGCGCTCTGGCGATCTCGCACCGTCGGCGCTCACCGCCGGAAAGCGCCATCGCCGGGGTGCGCCGGAGATGGATTATCGAGAACTCGGCCATTAACGCTTCGAGCATTGCGTCGCGCATATCCGGCACCGGCTCCGCAATTTCGAGGATGGCGCGGATATTCTGCTCGACGGTGAGGCCCCGGAATATTGACGCTTCCTGCGGCAGATAGCCAATTCCGAGCCGGGCGCGGCGATACATCGGGAGATCCGTGATATCGCGCCCATCCAACGTGACGACCCCTGTGTCGGCCGCGATTAGCCCGGTGACGATGTAGAAGCAGGTCGTCTTGCCTGCTCCATTGGGCCCAAGCAGCCCCACCGCCTCGCCCCGCTGCACGGAGACGTTCACATTCCGCAGCACCGGCCGTCGCTTGAAGCTTTTTCCGAGCCCCTGCCCCAACAGACCGCGATTATCGGCGACGAGCCGTGGCCGATTTTCCGGAGCGGCCCCGGACCAGCCCTCTCGCGCCGACACAGTCACGGCTTTTGCGGCCCCGAGGAAGATCCAGCGGTCCCGTTCGTACTGCGACCAGAGAATTCGCCGGATCTATCCTGCCTAATGAACAGGCCTTCGACACGCGAGCCCGGCGAACCCAGGTTGCCGGCGGTGGGCATCAGGCGGCTAACGTTGTTGTTCAGATCGACGACGGCGTATTGGCCCCTGATCGCGTTCTCGCCGCGGGTAATGATGACATTGCCGAGCAAGGTGACGATGCCGGTATCGGCATTGTAGACGCCGTAGTCGCCGCGGGCTATGTCTGTTGCAGTCGACACGAGAACATTGCCCAAGGCGTCGACCCGACTGATCCGGGAGCCTTCATCGTGGACGCCAGGCGGTCCCGCCCCGCCGCCCGGCTTGGTTGCCGTCGGTTTTGTCGGTGGTGCCGCAAGCGCGGCTCCGGTGGGTTTCGGCTTGTCCTTGGTCATATGAGCCGTCAGCACGTCGGCCCGGATGCGTTTAACGTTTTCTTTTATCGCGACCGCATCTCCGCGGGCGACCGCGATTTGCTTCTGATCGTACCATTCGAGGCTGTCGCGCGCCGTAACCACATCGGTTGCCGTGGTGAGCTTCATCGCCTTGCCGGTAACGATGCCCATCTGCTGATCGACATCCCAGACGGCCTGATCACCGATGACAGTCTGCGTCTCACCCTTGATCGTGACATGCCCGTCGGCATTGAGGCGGTGGACCTCGGTGTCGCCCCCCGCCGCCCCCTTATTCGGACGGTAGTGGGCGGTCAGCGTGTCCGCGGACACCTCGGTTGTGCCCCGCTTGGCCACGGCGTTCCCGCGGGCGATGTAGACTTGGGCATCCTGCTGCCACTCAATGCCAGACTCCGCCGAGATGGCGATCGGCCGATCATCGGATGCGGGGCCGAGGCCCAACCCCTGAGCGGCAAGCGGAAACGTGCCCAAGGAAAGGCAGACGAACAGCACCGCGAGGCCGAGACCGAGCGAGCCCTGGAGCAACTGATATCCGGGCGTGTCGCGCAGGGTCATACAGGCGGAGAGCCGCCCGATGCGGAAATGGTCAACGGCCATCGTGCTCCTGTTTCTGCGCAGAGTATGTGCTGCTCGGCGACAATTTTGGGAGGTGCCGCGCGGCGGGCCGGGGTTTCGCGGCAGCGGCAGACCTGTCTGTCGGCTTCCCGTGTGCCGGCTTCCCGCGCGTCGACTTTCCGAGGGCACCCGACGGAAGTGTCGGCATCAGCATGACCACAGGTATAGCCGCAGCGTTGGCCTCGATTTGCGCGGCCGACTTCTCGACCTCGGCAGGCAACGCTGGGGGCTCAGTCGCCGGCGCAGCCGACTTTGCCCCTCGCAACACCAGGCTCGATTGGCCGGTGAATATGATCGTCTCGCCCTTCGATAAGATAAGAAAACCTTCCCCGGTGATGTCACCCGAAGGTCCATGCCCTTCGACAGGTTCGTGACCTTCGGCGGTATTGTCCGACACGTTGAGATGCGCCCGTCGTGTCACGAACCGGGTGCCGTCCTGGTGGAGCAGGGTGACGTTCTCAAACAGATCCAGCAGCTGCGTCTGCGATTGGTATATGCCGGTCGCGGCGGTGAGTGAGACGGAGGCACCGCTGCGTACGGTCATCACGGCCCTCGGCCGTTCCAGAGCCATCACGTCGTTCCGGTCGGGCACTTGGCGGCCGATCGCGGCTGTTACGGCATACGGCCGGTTATACCGATCCAGTCCCGCGTACCGGGGGTTGACCATGCGCAGTTCACGCGCCTCGCGCAGGTCGATCGCCGGGAATCCGACGCGCACGCTTTCCAGCAGCATGGGTAGCCGAGGCCACACGGAAACCATGCACAGGAGGGCCACGCCGATCACCGGCAAGACCACCTTTAAGACAGCGACCCAGCGACTGTAGCCGTCGGCTGTGGTCGGCATCTGACTCGGCGCGGGCAACCGCCGCGGCCGAACGGCCAGCACAGCGCCAGACGATGCGACGGGCTGCTCTACCATGCTCATTCGCCGGAAGAGGCCTGTTGGTTCACGCGACCCCCGCTCGCAGGCAGTCGTGCATGTGGAGGAAGCCAACCGGCCGCCGGTCGTCCCGGACGGCGAAAAGAGAGGTGATCGCGAAGCGGTTCATTATCCCCAGCGCTTCTACCGCCAGCGCCGTTGCCGCGACCGTCTTCGGGCGGCGATGCATGACTTCCGCGACCGATCTGGCAAGGAGCGCCTCGTCCATGTGCCTCCGCAAGTCACCGTCTGTGATAACGCCAATGAGCTGTCCTCGGAGATCGCATACGCCGACGCACCCGAAGCTCTTTGCCGTCATAACCAAGATCGCCTCGGACATGCGTACTGTAGGCGGTACGAGCGGGATCCCATCCCCGACATGCATGATGTCTTCCACCCGAAGGAGCCGCCGCCCCAACTTTCCGCCCGGATGGTAGCGCTGAAAATCTGTCGCAGAGAAGCCTTTGCGTTCGAGCAGGGCAATCGCCAGGGCGTCGCCCAGGGCCATCATCATCGTCGTCGAGGTCGTCGGCGCCAGGCCCATCGGGCAGGCCTCGGCCGCCGGGGGCAGCAACAATACGATATCGGCCGCGCCGGCGAGCGTCGACCGTGCGCCGCCGGTGATCGCGACCAAGGGAATCTCGAAGCGCCGGGAATAGGCGATGATGTCCACCAGCTCGCTGGTTTCGCCCGAATTCGAAAGAGCGAGGATTGCGTCCCCCGACCCGATCATCCCGAGGTCGCCGTGACTGGCTTCGACAGGATGAACGAACTGCGCCGGGGTCCCGGTAGACGCCAGCGTGGCCGCGATCTTGCGGCCGATATGACCGCTCTTGCCGACCCCGGTTACAATGACCCGACCGCGCACCGCAGCGAATGCGCCGACGGCTGCCTCGAACGTATCGTCCAAGACCTTCGTCAACCCTTCGAGCCCATCGATCTCGGCCCGGATGACTCTGCGGGCCACATGCAAGTCACGCTTATCGCTTGGTTCTCCGGCAACGGCCACAACCTGCCATGCTGCGGCAGCCGAATTGCGGTGCACCGGCATCGAAAAGATCCCCCTTCCTTCGATGGCGCGGTTAGTGCGCGAAGATGTCTTGCTCCAGCCAGCCCCCAAGATCAAGCAGAACCCGATGAGGCAAGAATTCGAAGCAAGCGTGAGCCAGGGCCTCGCGTCCCTCGCGGGTCAGCATCCCGTCGAGGCGGGAACGCAAAGCATGGAGATGGAGCACGTCCGAGGCGGCGTAGCGAAGCTGCTCATCGCTCAGGCTGGGCGCACCCCAGTCCGAGCTCTGCTGCTGCTTCGACAGATCGATGCTGAGAAGATCTTTGCACAAATCGCGGAGCCCGTGCCGATCGGTGAAAGTGCGCGCCAGCCGTGAGGCGATCTTGGTGCAATACACCGGTGCCGCCATGACACCGAGATAGCGGTAGAGCATGGCCAGGTCGAAGCGCGCGAAATGGAACAGCTTGGTGACATCCGGGTCGGCGAGCAGGCGCTTGAGACGCGGTGCCGCGTAATCGTCGGGCGCCAGTTGCACGAGGTGCGCGTCGCCGTCCCCCGCCGAAACTTGTACAAGGCACAATCGGTCGCGATGCGGATTGAGCCCCATTGCCTCGGTGTCGACGGCGACGACCGGCCCGAAGGCGACGCCTTCGGGAAGATCACCCCGGTAAAGCTTGTGGGTCATTCGGCGCGGCGTTGCGCCGCGGATCCTCGAGCCGGAGGTGGTGCCCAGGAGAAGACTCGAACTTCCACGAGCTTTCGCCCACTAGAACCTGAATCTAGCGCGTCTACCAATTCCGCCACCTGGGCCTGCGCAGACATCCGCAGATAAGCCCGGTACCCGCCGCTGTCAACGTAAGTCACAAGGCGGCTTTGACCACGACCTTGATCGCATCTTCGATTCGCTCTCGGGCATATTTGAGGGCGGTGGGCAGCTCCGTGAGAGGAAAGGTGTGAGTGTGGATCAACCGGGCGTCGAACCGCTTCTGTCTCATCAAGGCCATGGCCCGGCGGGTGGCGCTCTGGCCCTCGCCGCGAATTCCAAAGACATAGATGTTGTTGCGCACCAGATAGGCGAGATCCACCGGGACCGGGTCTTGCGGGAACGCAGCCAGGCAGATTCGGCCGCCGCGGTTGACCATCTGAGCCGCCTCGTTGAGCGCCTCGGGCGCGCCGGAGCATTCAACAATGAAGTGCACGCCCCTGCCGCCGGTGATGCGCTTGACCGCGGCGACCGGATTCTCCCGGCGCGCGTTGACCACGTGATCGGCGCCGAGCTTCTTCCCGAGCTCGAGCCGGGTATCGCGGGTACCGGTGAGAATCACCGGGTCGGCGCCAAGCGCCTTGGCGACAGCAACCCCGAGCAGCCCGATCGGCCCTGGACCGGTCACCACCACCCCTTCGCCGGCAATCAGGCCCCCGAGAACGTCGAGCCCATACATCGAGGTACCCGCAGTAACGACGAGAGTGGCTTCCTCGTCGGTCATGTCGTCCGGCACATGGACGAGGGTGTTGACGTGGTTGACGGCGTATTCGGCAAACCCGCCATCGGTCGTGAAGCCGTTGGCGCGATGCCCCTTCGCTACGTCGCCATAGTTGAGGCAGGCGGTGTACATGCCTTGCCGGCAGCGCTCGCAGCGGCCGCAGCCGGCATGGACCTCGACCGTCACGCGATCGCCGATGCCGAACTCGTCGACGGCCGGGCCGAGCCGCACGACCGTCCCCATATATTCGTGGCCGATCGTGAAGTTCTTGTGGAAGGGCAGACCGCCCTCGACCATGGCAGGGACGCCGTGTCGCACAATCTCGAGGTCGGTCGCGCAGATCGCCACGGCGTCGATTCGCACCAGCACCTCGGCCGCCGCCGGCTGCGGCACCGGCTTGTCGACGAGGAAGATCTCGTCCGGTCCGCCCAGCACCCAAGCCTTCATCTGGTCCGGGATACGGATTTCGTTGGTCAGAAGGTGCTGCTCTGGCATCGTTCGGTTCCTTGGGTTGTCGGCCGGCCCTGGGTTATAGAGTGCCGGTATTCGGCGCGCCAGCGGGCAGCGGCCAGCGGGGGAGACCATGAGAAATCGCCGTACCGCGGTGCTGGGCGGGTCGGGCTTTATCGGCCGTTACATTGTCAAGCGGCTCGCCGCCCGCGGCGAGGTCGTCGCCGTCGGCTGCCGCAATGCCGAGGAAGCGAAGTTTCTCAAGCCGATGGGCGACGTCGGTCAGATCGCAACCTTGAACGTTGCGATCGGCGACGAGAGGCTGCTGCCTGCCTTCCTCGCCGGCAACGACGCGCTCGTCAATTGCGTCGGGATCCTGCGCGCAAGCGGATCGCAGACCTTCGAACTGGCGCACCATATCGGGCCCGGCCGGCTCGCCGGCTTTGCTCGGGAGGCCGGGATCGGGCGCTTCGTCCACATTTCGGCGATTGGCGCCGATCGGCGCTCGACCTCGGCTTATGCCCGAACCAAGGCCGCCGGCGAGCGGGCGGTGCGCGATGCCTTTCCGACCGTCACGATCCTGCGCCCTTCGGTCGTGTTCGGCCCGGAGGATCAATTCTTCAACCGCTTCGGGGCGATGGCGATGATCGCGCCGGTGCTGCCGCTGATCGGCGGCGGCGAAACCCGGTTTCAGCCGGTCTATGTCGGCGATGTCGCCGACGCCGTTGTCAAATGCCTCGAGGATCCGGCGACGGCGGGACACACCTACGAGCTCGGCGGTCCCAGGGTGTACACCTTCCGCGAGCTCATCGAGCTGCTGTTGGGCGAGATCGGCCGCAAGCGCTGGCTTATCGACCTACCGTTCGGGCTTGCCGCCCTCCAGGCGCGGCTGATGTCGATCCTCCCCAACCCGCCGCTGACGCCGGACCAGGTCGAGCTCCTGAAGAGCGACAACATCGTCTCTTCCGCGGCGATGACCATGGCGAGCCTCGACATCGTCCCGACCCCCGTCGAGATCATCCTGCCGACCTATCTCGACCGCTTCCGCCGCGGCGGCTGGTCCCAGCGGCGGCCGCACCCCTGAGATGCCGCCGGGACAGCAACAGATAGTTGTATCGATGATTACCAGCCTCGCTATCTGCAACGAATTTGCAGGAAAAATTCTCCTTCACGTTGTAGCCGCCGAAAGGACTGGATCGCCTGTCTCGGTGATCCGCGCCCGGCGGCAGTCCATTTGGAACCCTGCAATATCAATTAGGCAATTTTAGGATTATGCGATGGCGGCTTTCGTGGTGCCGCAGGTTCGGCTATAGGTCGCCCTCGAGACGATCGACAGGAATTAATCATGGCAGCGCTGAGTTGGTTCTTCACGCTCATCGCCGCGCTCACCCTCGGAGGCAAGGCGATGGCGGCAGATCTGGACAATACGCTTTACCTCGACGTGCCGGCAGGGCGCGTCGTCATCGAGATGCGGCCCGACCTCGCTCCGGCCACTGTGGCGCAGATCAAGGCGCTGGTGCGCCGGGGCTTTTATGATGGCCTCACCTTTCATCGCGTGATCGACGGGTTCATGGCGCAAACTGGAGACCCTAAGGGCAACGGCACCGGCGGCTCCGGCCACCCGCTGAAGGCCGAATTCTCGAGCGAGAAGCATGTCCGCGGCACGGTTTCGATGGCGCGCGCCTCCGACCCGAACAGCGCCGACAGCCAGTTCTTCATTATGTTCGCGCCCGGACCCTCGCTCGACGGCAAATACACGATCTGGGGCGAGGTCACCTCCGGCATGGAGAACGTCGACAAGATCAAGAAGGGTGACCCCGCCCGTAACGGCTCGGTCTCCAACCCCGACAAGATCATCAAGATGCAGGTCGCCGCCGACGCCGAGAAGAAGTCGTAGGAGAATTCCTCCACTGCTTCTCCCAGGTGGTTGCCCCTCACCCTCCCGCTGACGCGGGCCCCTCCCTCTCCCCGCTCGCGCGGGGCGAGGGGTACCGGCCAGTCTCTCCCTCGCCCCGCTTGCGGGGAGAGGGTCGGGGTGAGGGGCTCTCGCATTGCCAAGCGAAAGCGCGGTCCGGGTGGCTCGATTCACTCCGCGTCTATCGCGAGCCGCGGCTGATCGCCATTCTGCTGATGGGGTTCGCGAGCGGCCTGCCGCTGGCGTTGACCGGCGCCACTCTGTCCCTGCGGCTCGCCGATATCGGGGTCTCGCTGACCGCGATCGGGTTCTTCACCCTCGTCCGGTTCTCCTACAGCTGCAAATTCCTGTGGTCGCCGCTGATCGACCGATTGCCGATTCCGCTGCTGACCCAGCGTCTCGGGCGGCGGCGCAGCTGGGCCTTGGCGCTTCAGGCGGCGCTGGTCGTGGCGATCCTGGCGCTGGGCGTCACCGACCCGCGCGAGGATCCGTGGCCGACCGCGCTGGCTGCCGTCATCGTCGCTTTCCTGTCGGCCAGCCAAGACATCGTCATCGACGCGTATCGCATTGAATTGTTGCGGCCCGAGGAGCAGGGTGCCGGCGCTGCAGCGACGCAATGGGGCTATCGCTTCGGCATGCTCGCATCCGGGGCGGGAGCCCTCTACGCCGCGAGCTTTGGCGGTTGGACCTTCGCCTACGCGCTGATGGCGGGGCTGATGCTGGTCGGCATGGTGACGGTTTGGCTGACCCCGGAGCCGACGGGAACGCATAGTTTGGAACCGATCGCCGGCGAGAGCGCCGTCGCGCGCCTCAAGACCTGGCTCAGCCGCGCCGTGATCGCCCCGTTTGTCGATCTCGTGCGGCGCCACGGGGGGTCCGGGCTGATCCTGATCCTGCTGTTCACGATCCTCTACAAGCTCGGTGAGGCGGTCGCGGGGACGATGTCGAGCCCGCTCTACGTCTTGCTCGGTTTCACCAAGGTCGAGATCGCGACTGTCGCCAAGATCTATGGTGTGGCCGCCACCCTCGCCGGGGTGGCGGCCGGCGGGATTCTCGTCGCCCGCCTCGGGGTGCTGCGCGCTCTGCTTGTTTCGGGCATGCTGCAGATGCTCTCGAACCTGATGTACATCGCGCAGGTTTGGGCCGGCCATGACATCTTCGTGCTGACCCTGACCATCGGCACCGAGAACTTGACCAACGGGATGGGTTCGGCGGCGTTCGTGGCCTACCTCTCGGGGCTGTGCAGCACCGCCTTCACAGCCACCCAATATGCGTTGCTGACCTCGCTGATGACGATCGGGATCAACACGCTGTCGGCCTCGGGCGGCTATCTCGCCGATCAGCTCGGCTGGACCCCGTTCTTCCTGATCGCCACGGTGGCCTGCCTGCCGGGCCTCGCCCTGCTGCTCTGGATCATGCGCCTCGAAACCGGGCGAGAACGCGTGCTCAGCCCCTGATTGAGCCCACGCGCCCGCGAGCACGCTGCCAGCCGGGTCAGCCGTCGAAGACGAAGGTGCTCTGCAGCGCGTTGTGTCCCGCCAGCTCGATATTGTGGCCGAGCTCGGCGTGGTGCGAGCTGTAGCGGGTCGCCTTGCCGACGAAGACCGGCGCCCCCGGGACGGTCGAGAAGATCGTGTTGCTCAATGTCGTTGTCGAGCCGTCCGGACCCTTGTAGGGCTCGAGCTCGGCGTGGCTGACTTGGCCGATCGACAATGTGCCCCGGCCTTCATGCACGTCGAACCTTATCGGCGCGCGCTCGACCGAGACCACCTCGCCGATCAGCTTTGCCAGCTCGGCGACGGGGCCGCCGAGCTTGCCGCCATAGACGTTGAGCAATGCCTCCTGCTGCGGCTCCGAGGTCCCCTCGTCGAGATAAAGGGCGACGCGGAAATTGCCGTTCAGCACATTCCCTGGAATATGCGAGACCATCGCGATCGTCCGGCCGGTCACATCGACGCCGTCGATCGTCCCGGCGTCGAAATGGTAGGCCAGTACCGAGTTGCACGTCCCGTTGTCGGGGTCTTCTCCGATCCAGCACGGGCACAACACCCGGCAGTCGCACACTTCGAGCAGACGCCCTTCGAGGTGATAAGCCATTTGCGAAACTCCCTGCTCCCGATCGATCGGAGCTTAGAGCCGTAAGCTCTCGATTCCCAACCGGTTCCGAGGCCATGTCTCGGGTCGTTTTTGGCGTCTCGATGCGTTGCGACAGGAAATAGCAGTCGCCATCGATGAGGCGGCTTCTACACCGGCTAGGTCGAGCGTCATGACCCCGAGATAGAAGGATTTACGAACGGTTGCTAGGCGGCTTGGACAATCGAAAAAGCACCGGATTGCAGCCTCGCTCAGCATGGAAGGTTGGATGGCATTAGTTATTATACACGTATCACGATCCACCCTAAAAATGCCACACGCGTTTACTATTATAATACGCGTTTGTGTTGGAATGCATCTCTACGCACGACGTTCGAATGGCGGCTCCTGGGACCGGCGTCACCGTGGACCCGCTGGGAGCAGGGATATGGAATGCGATGATCAAGCGGCAGATTTTCTTCTCCGCGGCGGTCGTAGGGCTAGCGTTTAGCTTGTCGGCCTGTACCAACCCCTATGATCCGGTTCAGCGCACCATTGGTGGCGGCCTAATCGGCGCTGGCAGTGGAGCTGCAATTGGGGCCGCGGCGGGCGGTGGACACGGTGCGGCCGTCGGCGCCGCCGTCGGTGGCGCGGTTGGCGCAGTGGGCGGTCTTATCACGACACCGCCGCCGCCTCGCTACCGCTAACTCTGAACACCTACGACGAGCCAAGGAGGGCATATATGACCGTTGACAGGTTCTTTGGGAAGACGGGCCGGGGGCTGGCCGTCGCCGTGGCGATCCTTGCGATTATCGGATCGGCGACGGTGCCGCGGCCCGCCGATGCAGGTGGAGGCCGGCGTGGAGGCGGGATCGGCCCTGGTGCCGCGGTCGGAATCGGGCTCGGAGCTTTCGCACTCGGCTCAGTGCTTGCAAACCCCTATTATTACAACCCGTATTACTACCCCTACGCCTACTACCCTGCCGCCCCGGCTTACTATCCGCCGGCAGCGTACTATCCGCCTGCGCGGAGCTGTTGGAGCGCCGCCTACCGTTACTATTACGCTTGCTGACAGCCCGCACGGCAGTTCGCGAAGACGTTTGAGCGAGAGTTCGTCGCCTCGAAACGATCCGGATCCCAGGGTGGCGCTTGAGCCCTGCCCGCGGCCATGCGCTGTCCGGGGTCAGGCTCTCGACCAGAGGCCAGAAGCGGGGCCCATGGTTCATCTCGACGAGATGCGCCACTTCGTGGGCAACTACATGATCGAGCACCGGCCTCAGGGCGAAAATTACCCGCCAGCTGAAGGAGAGGTTGCCCTGCCCTGAGCAGGTGCCCCATCGGCTCGTGGTTTCGCGCTCATTGACCCACATCGAAACCGGGATGCCGACGCCGAGACCGAGGTCCGGGTCGGTCGGCCGTCCGGTGAGGGCTTTAATGGAACTGCGGCTTGACCTTCTCGCACAGCAGCTGCAGTGACTTCATCACTTGGTGGTGCGGGATCTTGGTGCCGCAATTCATCTCGCAAAGGATGCCGTCGAGACCGAGGGTTTCCTGCAGGCCCATCAGCCGGTCGGCGACCCGCTCGGGCGAGCCGACGATCAGTTTTTCGCGCAACGCCTCCTCGTAGGTGATGGTCTGCAGCCGGCGGCCGCGGGCGGCCCGCAGCTCCCCTTGCTGCACACCCTGGCGCGTTGCCGAGTCCTCGAGCCGCTCGCCGAGATAGCGGTAGAAATACATGAGGCTCTCTTCCGGCTCGTCGCGCGCCGCCTGATCGGTGTCGGCAACATAGACCGGAGCGCGCAGGAAGACCTTGCCGTTGCCGGGATGGCCCGCTTCCTTCCACGCCTTGCGGTAGGCGGTGATGTTCGGCTCCAATTCCTCGAGCGTCCCTTGCCGGACCGCGACCAAGACGCCATGCCCGAGCTGGGCGATGCTCGGGAACGTATCGGCGCTGTTGGCGGCGATGCGGATGTCAGGCCACGGCTTTTGGTAGGGCTTTGGGGCCAGCCGGACGTTGTCGAAGCTGTAGTATTTGCCGTGGTAGGAGAATGACGGCTCGGTCCACGCCCGCTTGAGGATTTCGAGCGTCTCGGCAAAGCGCTCACGACTCTCGCCGTAGGGCACGCCATAGGCTTCATAGGTGCGCGGAAAGCCGCTACGCCCGATCCCGAAAATCAGCCGGCCCTGGCTGATCTGGTCGACGGTCGCGGCCTCTTCAGCCAGCCGCAGCGGATGACAGAGCGGCAGCACCTGAACGCCGGTCCCGATCTTCATGCGCTTGGTGCGGGCGGCGATGGCACTGGCGAGGGTCAGCGGCGCCGAGCACACCGAGCGTTCCGGGTTGACGTGGATTTCCGCCAGCCACATCGCGTCGAGCCCCCAGCGCTCGGCTGCGTCGATCTCGTCGAACGAGGTGGCGAACGCCTGCTCGTCGGTCACCCCGGCGGTCCGTTGAAACTCGTGGAACATGCCGAACTCGAACGCCATTTGCTCTTCTCCCTCTCGCCGTGCGCCACTTTTGCTGCCCAGCCGCAGCCGATCGCCGAAAATTGTCCTCGCCACAATACGGGCGATGACGCGGCGATGCCAGTCAAGAAAATAGTTAGCTGCACCAATTATTTACGAACTCTGATCGACGAATTCGGCGCCGAGGACTTCATTCCGCTCCAGCCGACTTGGCGGCTCGAGCCCCGTGCCCCGGACGAGCGCGTGCCATATAATGCAACAGCGCGGGAAGGCCATCGCCGGAGGAGAGCCCCGATGAGTGCGGCTGAGCGCCCATTCGGCCGAGAACGCTCTTCCGCGGGGGCCTCAGCCCCAATGCATGATCCGGTATGCGGGATGGCGGTCGATCCGGCAAGTGCCGAGCATCGCGCCGAGCACGCCGGCGCCAACTATCACTTCTGCAGCGCCCGTTGCCGAGACAGGTTCATCGCGGAACCGGCGCGCTATCTTGCCGTCCGGGGCGGTGATGCCCCCGATGTTGCCGTGTCCGAGGCGAGCGCGGCCCGATGGACCTGCCCAATGCATCCGCAGGTCGTGCGCCAGACGCCCGGCAATTGCCCGATCTGCGGCATGGCGTTGGAGCCGATGACCCCCACTGCCGGCGAGGCGGACAATCCTGAGCTGCGCGACCTGACGCGGCGGTTCTGGGTCGGAGTCGCACTGTCGGTCCCGCTGCTCGCGATCGTGATGGCCGGACATTTTGGCAAACCCGCTGTCGATGCGGTGATCGCTCCACGATTTGTGGTTTGGGTTCAACTAACCCTCGCTACGCCGGCGGTGTTGTGGGGCGGCTGGCCCTTTTTCCAGCGCGGCTGGGCCTCGGTCGTGAACCGCCGGCTCAACATGTTCACCTTGATCGCGCTGGGCACCGGCGTCGCCTACCTCTACAGCCTGGTCGCCGCGCTGATGCCGGGGATCTTTTCGGTCTCGTTCCGCGACCCCGACGGCGAGGTGCCGCTCTACTTCGAGGCGGCGGCGGTCATTACCACCCTGGTTCTGCTCGGCCAGGTACTCGAGCTGCGCGCCCGGTCGCAGACGAGCAGCGCCATCCGCGCGCTGCTCGATCTTGCACCCAAGCACGCCCGCCGGCTGCGCCCAGATGGCGGCGAGGAGGACGTCCCCCTTGAAGAAATCGTCCCCGGCGACCGCCTGCGCGTGCGGCCCGGCGAGAAGGTGCCAGTCGACGGCTCGGTGATCGAGGGCCGTAGCGCCGTCGATGAGGCGATGATCACGGGCGAGCCAGTGCCGTCGGAAAAGAACCCGGGCGACAAGGTGACCGGGGCGACGGTCAACACCACCGGCAGCTTTGTGATGCGCGCCGAGCGGGTCGGCGACGAGACCCTCCTCGCGCGGATCGTCGCTATGGTGGCCGAGGCCCAGCGCTCCCGGGCGCCGGTCCAGAGGCTGGTCGACACGATCTCCGCTTGGTTCGTGCCGACCGTCGTCGTCAGCGCCGTCGTGACTTTTGTCGTGTGGTCGGTCCTCGGCCCGTCGCCGGCCATGGGCTTTGCGCTGGTAAATGCCGTTGCCGTGCTGATCATCGCCTGCCCTTGCGCGCTTGGGCTTGCAACGCCGATGTCGATCATGGTCGGCACCGGGCGCGGCGCGCGCGCCGGCGTCCTGGTCAAGAACGCCGAGGCGCTCGAGCTGATGGAGAAGATCGACACGCTGGTCGTCGACAAGACCGGAACCCTGACCGAAGGCAAACCGCGGTTGATCGGCGTGCTGCCGGCCGGGTCTATCTCCGAGGACGAGCTGCTGCAGCTCGCCGCCGGCCTGGAGCTCGGCAGCGAGCACCCGCTGGCTGCCGCGATCGTCGCCGGCGCCGAGGCACTTGGCCTGAAGGTCGCGCCGGCGACGGACTTCGCGGCGTCCCCCGGGGAGGGTGTGACCGGCACCATCGACGGCCGGCGCGTGGCCGTTGGCAACGCGGCTCTCTTGGCTTCGCTCGGTATCGAGACGGGTGATCTCTCGGCGCGCGCCGACGCGCTGCGCCGCGACGGTCAGGGAGTGATGCTCGTGGCGATCGACGGTAAGGCCGCCGGTCTTATCGCCGTCGCCGATCCGATCAAGGAGAGTGCGGTCGGCGCTCTGGAGGCGCTGCGCGGGGAGCGCATTCGGGTGGTGATGCTGACCGGCGACAGCCGTACCACGGCACGGGCCGTCGCACGCCGGCTCGGCATCGACGACGTCGTCGCGGAAGTCTTACCCGACCAGAAGGCCTCTGCGATCAAGAAATTCCAGGACGAGGGCCGATTCGTCGGCATGGCCGGCGACGGCATCAACGACGCGCCGGCATTGGCCCAGGCCCATGTCGGCATCGCCATGGGCACCGGTGCCGATGTGGCGATGGAGAGCGCCGCGATCACACTGATCAAAGGCGATCTCCAGGGGATCGTCCGCGCGCGGCGGCTCAGCTCGGCAACCATGCGCAATATCCGTCAGAACTTGTTCTTTGCGTTCGTCTTCAATGCGCTCGCCGTGCCGATCGCGGCCGGCGTGCTCTATCCGGCGATCGGTTTGCTGCTCAACCCGATGATCGCCAGCGCCGCGATGAGCATGAGCTCGGTCCTCGTCATCACCAATGCCCTGCGCCTGCGCACAGTCCAGCTATAAAGAGCCGGGAACTTTCAAGGTAACGGGACAACGTCAGGAGACTGTGCTGAGCACAATCAGAAATGCAGAATGCCCTCAAACCCAACGGCTGACCCGATCCTGAGCCGCTTTCGGGCCGCGCTCGATGAAATCTACGGGGACCGGCTCGAGCGAGTCGTCTTATACGGCTCGCGGGCGCGCGGTGACGAGCGGCCGGACTCCGATTACGACATCGCTGTGTTTATTAAGGATCCCGGCAGCCTCGCAGACGAGCTTCGTCGGCTCGCTTCCCTGACCACGGACATTTTACTCGATACCGGCGCGGTGGTCTCCGCCATGCCGTTCCGCGCCGGCGCATATCGCGGGCGGACGGGCTTCATGCATGAGCTACGCAGCGACGGGCTCGATTTGTGAAGCCCGAAACGACCGACTATCTGGGCAAGGCGCGTCGCTGCCTGGCCGGCGCCAAGAAGATCGCCGCTGCGGGGCTTCCGGACGTTGCCGCGCGCGAGGCTTATCTCGGCGCATACCACGCTGCCGAAGCCTACATTTTCGAGCGCACCGACAAACCCGCGAAAACACACCGCGGGGTCAGAAGCCAATTTAGCCGATTAGCCCGGAGAGAACCGAGTATCCAACGGGAATTCCTTACCTTTCTCGCCCAAGGCTACGAATTCAAGACGATTGTCGACTATGGCGTCGGTCCGGCGCTCGATGCGATCTCGCCGGACGACGCGACTTCCGCGATCGATACTGCTGCACGCTTTATCAACGCGATTGCCGAAGTGCTCGCGGAGGAAGCCCGCGAGCAGGAGTGACACGAAAGCCGTCCGCGCGACGAAGAGCTAGACGATCCACGGTCGGGTGGCACGCGACAAAGTCCGGTTTCAAGCCGCCAAATCTCGCTCAGGGATGATCGGGCGGGCGGCTATGCGCCCAGCGAACGGGCGAGCTCCCAGGCCTGTTCGCCGGTCGGGCGCGCCTTGCGGCCGAGCTCTTCGGCCTCGCGGCTCGCGGCGGTGCCGTCGAGCGCCCGCTTGGCAATCCCCTGCATGATCGCCGCCAGCCGGAACAGGCTGTAGACCATGTAGAATTCCCAATCCGGCGAGCGGCCGCGGCCGGTGCGCTCGCTGTAGGCCGCGACATACTCGTCCTCGGTTGGAATGCCCAGGGCGGCGATGTCGACGCCGGCGAGACCGCGGAATAATTCCGGCGTCACCCGCCAAGCCATCGCGTGAAACGCGAAGTCGGCGAGCGGGTCGCCGATTGTCGACAATTCCCAATCGAGGACGCCGATTACCCGAGGCTCGGTCGGGTGGAAGATCAGATTGTCGATGCGGTAGTCGCCGTGGACGATGCGCGGCTCGCCTTCCGGCGGCAGGTGGCGGGGCAGCCATTCGACCAGCCGGTCCATCGCCGGCTGCTTCTCGGTCTCCGAGGCCTGATATTGCCGGCTCCAGCGTCCCACCTGGCGGGCCAGGTAATTGCCCGGCCGGCCGAATTCGGCGAGCCCGACCGCACCGTAATCGACCGAATGGAGTGCGGCGATGACCGCGTTCATGGATTGGAACATCGCCCGGCGCTCGGCGGGCGTGAGCCCGGGAAGACGCGGGTCCCAAAAGATCCGGCCGTCGAGAAACTCCATAACGAAGAAGGTGCTGCCAATCACCGCGTCGTCCTCGCAGAGCGCGTAGACACGGGGCACCGGCACCCCGGTACCGGATAGCGCGCGCATGACGCGGTATTCGCGGTCGACCGCATGGGCGCTCGGCAGCAGCGTGCCGAGCGGCTTGCGCCGCAGCACATACGAGCCGGGGCCGGCGAGGAGCTTATAGGTCGGGTTGGACTGGCCGCCCGCGAATTGCTCGGCGGCGAGCGGGCCGCGGAACCCTGCAACATGATCGCGCATCCAGGCTTCGAGCCGGTCGAGCGGCAGATCGTGCTGCCTTGCGGTTGTCACCCGGCACCTCCCAACAGGCCTCGCCTTGGCTCGGAATTGTATACGATGGCGAGCCGACAGTATCCTGCCGGCGGCTTCCCGGTCAGAGAACGAGGTGGACGATGGATGACTATGTTGACGAGACGATGCTCGAGCTCGACCGGTTTGCAATCGGCCAGCCGGTCCCGCGCAGCGAAGACCCGGTGCTGCTGCGCGGCGAGGGGCATTACGCCGACGATGTCAGCCTGCCGGGGCAGGCCTATGCGGTGATGGTGCGCAGCGGCCACGCGCACGGCGCCATCGGCAAGATCGACGTCGCCGCGGCGCGCGCCATGCCGGGAGTGCTCGGCGTCTACACCGCGGCCGAGCTGGAGGCTGGCGGGATCGGCCCTCTGCCGCCGCGACAGGTCATGAACAACCGCGACGGGACGCCGATGCTGAGCCCCGTCCGCTATGCGCTGGCGACCGAAAAGGTCCGCCATGTCGGCGAGGCGATCGCCGCGGTCGTCGCCGAAACCCTCGCTCAAGCCAAGGACGCCGCCGAAGCGGTAGAGGTCGAGATCGAGCCGTTGCCGGCGGTCACCGCGCCCAGCACCGCGGCGGCAGCCGGGGCGCCCGCCCTCTACGACGACGTGCCGGGCAACGTCGGCCTCGATTTCCATTTCGGGGACAGCGAGAAGGTCGCCGCCGCCTTCGCAGCTGCCGCGCATGTGACGCGCCTCCGGCTGCGCAACAACCGCATTGTGGTCAACGCGATGGAGCCGCGCTCCGCGATCGCGGATTACGACCCGGAGCGTCGACATTGGACCTTGCATGTTGGCTGTCAGGGCGTCTTCGGGTTCCGCAATTATATCGCGGGCGTGTTTGGGGTCGGTCGCGACCAGGTCCGCGTGCTGACCGATCGGGTCGGCGGCTCGTTCGGCATGAAGCAGGCGACCTACGCCGAATATTACTGCATCCTGCACGCCGCCCGCGAGCTCGGCCGCCCGGTCAAATGGACCGACGACCGCTCGGGCAGTTTCGTGTCAGACAGCCACGGCCGCGACGCCGAGATGACCGCGGAGCTGGCGCTCGATCGCGACGGCAATTTCCTCGCGGTTCGGCTGACCGGCTTCGGCAATCTCGGCGCCGCTTACGGGGCGCCCGGCCCATCGACCCGCAACGCCGTGCGGAACACGCTCGGCGTCTACAAGACGCCACTGATCGAAGTCACGACCAAATGCATGTTTACCAACACGACCCCGGTCGGCGCCTATCGCGGCGCCGGGCGGCCGGAGGCCAATTACTATATGGAGCGGCTGGTCGAGGCCGCCGCGGAGGAGACTGGGATCGACCGCGTCGAATTGCGGCGGAAGAACCACATTCCGCCCGAGGCGATGCCCTACAAGGCGCCGAACGGCACGACCTACGACAGCGGCGACTTCACCAATTTGCTGGACCAGGCGTTGGCGCTCGCCGATTGGGACGGGTTTCCCGCGCGGCAAGCGGAAAGCCGGGTGCGCGGCCGGCTGCGCGGACGCGGCGTCAGCGACTATCTCGAACTGACCGGCCCGCCCGGCCGCGAGATGGGCGGCATCCGCTTCGAACCCGACGGCACCGTGACGATCATCACCGGCACGCTCGACTACGGCCAGGGCCACGCCTCGCCTTTCGCCCAGGTCCTGTCGACGCGGCTCGGCATCCCATTCCGCAAGATCCGCCTGCTGCAAGGCGATAGCGACGCGCTGATCGCGGGGGGCGGCACCGGCGGTTCGAAATCGATGATGACCAGCGGCAAGGCGATCGTCGAGGCCGGTGAAAAGGTGATCGAGAAGGGCCGGGAGATCGCCGCGCATGTGCTGGAAGCGGCGGCCGCGGACATCGAATTTCGCGCCGGGCGGTTTACGATCGCCGGCACCGATCGCTCGGTCGGGCTAATGGAACTGGCCGAAAAGATGCATGCCGGGTTGGAGTTGCCGGCGAGCCTGCCGCAGAGCCTCGACGTAGCGAACATCAGCGACGGCCCGCCCTCGGCCTTTCCCAACGGCTGCCACATCGCCGAGGTCGAGGTCGACCCCGAGACCGGCGTGGTCGACGTCGTGCGCTATGCGTTCGTCAACGATTTCGGCACGGTGATCAACCCGCTCTTGGTTAATGGGCAGGCGCATGGGGGCATCGTTCAGGGCATCGGCCAAGCCTTGCAGGAGCACGTGATCTACGACGAAGCGGGTCAGCTGCTGACCGGCTCCTATATGGATTACACCATGCCGCGTGCCGAGGACGCGCCGCTCTTCACCCACGCCTTCCATCCGGTCCCGGCCAAGACCAATGTCCTCGGCGCCAAGGGCTGCGGGGAGGCCGGCTGCGCCGGCGCGCTGCCCTCAGTGATGAATGCGCTGGTCGACGCGCTCTCCGAATACGGTATCCGGCACATCGACATGCCGGCGACCCCCGAGCGCGTCTGGCGGGCGATCCAGCAGGCCCGCAAGGCCTGACCTGGCCCAGGACACGGACTTCAATGCAACCCTCGACCCCTTGGCGGGGCGCGACCCGGCCATCCACGTCTTCTTTTCGTCTGACGGAAGACGTGGGTGGCCGGAACAAGTCCGGCCACGGGGAGGAGGCGTGGTCAGGAGCAGATATGACCGAGGATCTTTGGCGGCTTGACGCGACCGATCTGGCGCGGCTGATCCGGCTCGGTCGCGCCTCGAGCCGCGAGGCGACCGAGTCCTGCCTTGCACGCCTCCGCGCGGTGAACCCGGCGATCAATGCTGTGGTCCGCGTGCTGGAGGAGCAGGCGCTGGCGGCCGCGGATGGCGCCGATGCGGCACGGTCGCGGGGGGACACGTTGGGGCCGCTGCACGGCGTGCCCGTTACGACCAAGGTCAACACCGACCAGGCCGGCTGCCCGACCGACAACGGTGTCGTCGCCTTCCGCGACAATGTCGCTGCCGCCAACAGTCCGGTCGTCGCCAATTTGAAGCGGGCGGGTGCGGTGATCATCGGGCGGACCAACACCCCGGCCTTCTCGATGCGCATCTTTGCCGACAACGCGCTGCACGGGCGCACTTTGAACCCGCGCGATCCCGCACTCTCGGCGGGCGGGTCGAGCGGCGGCGCCGGCGCGGCCGTTGCCACCGGGATCGGCCCGATCGCCCACGGCAACGACATCGGCGGCTCGGTCCGCATTCCTGCCCTATACAACGGGGTGTTCGGTCTGCGCGTCTCGCTTGGCCGCATCCCGTCCTACAACCCTAGCCAGCCCATCCCCCGCGCGATCGGCGCGCAACTGATGTCGGTGCAGGGGCCGCTGACGCGCAGTGTTCGCGACGCACGCATGGCGTTGGCGGTGATGGCCAAGGGCGACCCCATCGACACGCGCTGGGCGGACGTGCCACTCGACGGCCCGCCGGTGCCGCGGCCGATCGGCGTCGCGTTGCTGCCGCAAAATCCCGGCGGGTTCACCCACCCGGCCCAGGCCGAGGCGGTGCGCCAAGCCGGCCGCCACCTCGCTGCTGCAGGCTACGCCGTAGACGAGGTCACCCCGCCCGATCTCGACGAGATCATCGACACCTGGCACCGCATCGGCTCGACCGACGTGCTGGCCTTGCTCGCCCCGCTGATGGAGGAGCACGGCGATGCCGACGCACAAACCTCGATGCGCCTCTGGGGCGAGCTGGCGCCGCCCACCGATTTGCGCGGCGTGCTCGGCGCATTGGCCCAGCGCGATCTCTTCCTGTGGCGCTGGCTCGACTTTATGCAGCGCTATCCGCTGGTGGTGATGCCGACAATGGGCGATCTGGCACCGCCGCACAATCTCGACACGACGCGGGAGGGCGCCATGAGGGTGCTGGATTCGCTGCGCGTAAGCCTGATTTCGCCCGTGCTCGGCATCCCGGCATTCGCCGTGCCAGTCGGTCACCACAACAGGCTCCGCCCGGGCGTGCAGATCCTGGCACCGCGCTTCCGCGAGGATCTCTGCCTCGATGCCGGCGAGGTCATCGAGGCAGCCGAGGGCGTCGTCGTTCCGATCGACCCCGCGCCGTGATTCGGCGAGTCAATGCCGGAAGTGGCGCATGCCGGTGAACACCATGGCGATGCCGGCGGTGTCCGCGGCGGCGATGACCTCGGCGTCGCGCAGCGACCCGCCGGGCTGAATGATCGCCGTCACCCCGGCTTCGATCGCCGCCTCGACTCCGTCGGCAAATGGGAAGAACGCGTCCGAAGCGAGCACCGAGCCGACCGTCGGCGATTGCAACAAGCCGGCCGCCCTCCCGATGTCCGCCGCCCGCATAGCGGCGATCCTAACTGAATCGACGCGGTTCATCTGACCGGCGCCGATCCCGACCGCCGCCCCGGCATGGGCGAAGACGATCGCGTTCGACTTGACGTGCTTGACGACCTTGTCGGCGAACAGCAGATCGGCAATCTCGCCCTCGCCCGGCGCGCGGCGGGTCACGGTACGCAGCGCGTCGCGTCCGACGCAGAGCCGGTCGCGCTCCTGCACGAGGATGCCGCCCGCGACCGAGCGGAAGCTCTGGCCCGCTGCCGCAGGGTCCGGCACGCCGCCGGTTACCAGCAGTCGCAACGCCGTCCTCCGCGCCAGTATCGCCGCCGCCTCGTCGGTCACTTCGGGGGCGATGACGACCTCGATGAAGAGCCGCCCGATCGCCTCTGCGGTCGCCCTGTCGAGTGGGCGGTTGAGCGCCACCACGCCGCCAAAGGCGCTGACCGGATCGCAGGCGAGCGCCCTATCCCATGACTGCCTCAAGCTCTCGCCGATCGCGATGCCGCACGGATTGGCGTGCTTGACGATCGCAACCGCCGGTGCGGCGAACTCGGCGACCAGCTCAAAGGCGGCATCGGCGTCGCCGTAATTGTTGTACGACAATTCCTTGCCCTGCAGCTGCCGCGCGGCCGCCACCCCGGAGCGCCCGTCGCCGGTATGGTAGAACGCCGCCGCCTGATGCGGGTTCTCGCCGTAGCGCAATTGCCTCACCAGCCTACCGGCAACGACCGTCGTCTGGGGAAACGCGACCCCCTCCCGGCACGCCATCCACTGGGCGATTGCGGCGTCATAAGCCGCGGTCAGAGCATAGGCCTTGCGCGCCAGCCGCCGGCGCAGCGCCGTGCCGATCGCGCCGCCCCCGGTCGCGATCTCGGCGAGCACATCCTCGTAATCGCCGGGGTCGGTCACCACCGCCACGGAATCGTGGTTCTTTGCGCCGGCGCGGATCAACGCCACCCCGCCGATATCGATGTTCTCGAGACAATCCACGGGGCTGGCGCCGGAGGCGACCGTCTTCGCAAACGGATAGAGGTTGCAGACGACGAGGTCGATCAGGGCGATCCCGTGCTCGCCAAGTGCGGCGAGATCGTCGGGCCTGTCGCGCCGCGCCAGGAGGCCGGCATGGATCGCGGGATGCAGGGTCTTCACCCGCCCGTCGAGCATCTCGGGGAAGCCCGTGACCGCCGCTACCTCGGTTACCGGCAACCCTGCCGCAGCAAGGGCTTGTGCCGAACCGCCGCTCGCGATCAGGGCGACGCCGCGTGCCGCCAGCGCCGCCGCGAACGGAACGATCCCGGTCTTGTCGCTGACCGAGATGAGCGCGCGGCGGATCGGTTGCTGGGTTGCGGGCATCGTCGCAGGATCCTCATCCGGAGAGGAGGGGTATAGGGTCGCACGCGCCCGGCGGCAAGTCGGCGGCGACCTCGCTCATTCCCGCTGTTCTCGCTGTTATTTGCAGGAAATTATCAGCCGGCGATTTCCTTCCTCGCAGAAATACTGGAGTGGCGGCAGCGTGACCAACAGAAGAACAGCGAACAACAGCCATAGAACAGCGAGCGCGAGCGGTCAGACTCCTATGCTCTCGGGCCACGCGAACAAACAAGGATGGTAACCGGATCGCATGTCAAAAATATGATCATTGCGATTCGAATTCATCTAGAGCCAATTGCGGTTCCAGTATCAGGTCAGGTGCCCCGCCGCGATCCGATCCAGCGGAACGAGAGGCTTCCTCACTCGATCACCTCATCGGCGCGGGCGAGGACCGATGGTGCGACCGTGAGGCCCGGCCCGGTCTTAACTGCACAGTCCTTGTGCAGGTTTTATCGGCTGGATAGGTTCTGATCAGATTCGCTGGGAGTCCAGAGCTTAGCGGGAGTCGAATACGTTACTGCACTGACCGAAAGGACCTTACCCCCACCGTCTCCCGCCTCGAGCCAAGGCCAGAGGATGCCGCGCGTGGGTGAATGGCTGCCCTCCCGATGACGGCGGCTTGGGAGCGTCGGCGGTGAGGGGGGAGGCGGCCGCCGCGTTCGTCCCGGTCCCCAACCGCGGCATGATCACGCTCTCGATCATGATGGCAAACATCATGCAGGGCGTCGACAACACGATCCTCAATGTCGCGCTGCCGCACATCCAGGGGAGCCTGTCGGCCTCGCTGGATCAGATCGCCTGGGCACTGACCTCCTACATCGTCTGCGCCGCGATCATGATGCCGCTGACCGGCTGGCTCGCCGGCCGCTTCGGCATCAAATACATCTTTCTGGCATCGGTGATCTGCTTCACGCTCGTCTCGGCGCTGTGCGGCGCCGCCACCAGCCTCGGCGAGCTCGTCCTCTTCCGCGCCGTGCAAGGCGTGGCCGGGGCCGGGCTGATCCCGCTGTCGCAGGCGACCCTCTTGCAGATCAACCCGCCGGAGCGCCACGGCCATGCGATGGCGGTGTTCGGCATCGGCACGATCCTCGGCCCGATCATGGGGCCGGCGCTCGGCGGCTGGCTGACCTACGACTACAGCTGGCGCTGGATCTTCTACATCAACCTGCCGGTGGGTGTGCTGTGCACGGTGGGCATCCTTGTTTTCGTCCGCCAGACCCGTAACATGCACCGCGAAGCCTTCGATTTCGTCGGGTTCCTGACCTTGAGCCTGGCGATCGGCGCCTTGCAGCTGATGCTCGATCGAGGCGAATTGAAGGACTGGTTCCATTCGAGCGAAATCTGGATCGAGGCGACGGTCGCCGGGCTCGGCCTTTACCTGTTCACCGTGCATACGGTGACCACCGACGGCAGCGCGTTTCTCCACCGCGACCTGTTCAAGAGCGCCAATTTCGTAGCAAGCACCGCTCTGATGTTCACCGTCGGGCTGATCATGACGGGCACACTCGCCCTGGTGCCGACGATGCTGCAACACCTGATGAACTATCCGGCGCTGACGACCGGGCTGGTGACCATGCCGCGCGGCCTCGGCGCGATGGCGGCGATGTTCTTCGTCGCCCGGCTGGTCAACCGGGTCGACAACCGGCTAATCATTCTTTTCGGCTTCCTGCTGACCGCGGTCGCGATGTGGCAGATGAGCCAGTTCTCGCTGCAGATGGGCATGGCGCCGGTCGTCATCTCCGGGCTGTTGCAGGGCTTCGGCCTCGGCTGCACCATGGTGCCGCTAAACCTGATCGCACTGTCGACTTTGCCGCGCCACATCCTGACCCAGGGGACGGCGATCCGCAGCCTGATGCGCAACCTCGGCGGCAGTATCGGCATCAGCGTCCTGGTCGCAACCTTGGCCCAAAACACCCAGGTGGTTCACTCGCGTCTAGTCGAGGGCCTGCGCCCCGACAACCCGCTGCTGCAGGCGCCCTATCTGGCGGCGCCGTTCAGCCTGAGCACGCCAAGCGGGATGGTGGCGCTCAACGCAGAAGTGACGCGGCAGGCCGCGATGGTGGCCTACATCGACGATTTCAAGCTGATGATGCTGATCGCCCTCGCTTCTATACCCCTGCTGCTGTTGCTGCGCGAGGCGCGCCGCCGGCCACCGCCGGTCGCGGCAGGCGCCGCCGCGGTGGCCGACGACTAGTCGACCACGGGTAAGCGAGCCGTGATCATCGGGATCGGGAGCCTCGGTCCCGCTTGCGTTCCCGAGCCAGCGGCACGCCGGCCGCCGCCAGCGCCGCCTGCTGGCGGGCGGCAAGCACGGCCTCGTCGAAATCGTCGATCAAGGCATGGAACATCCTATACCAGTTGAGCTCTGCCTTCAGGTGCATGAACACCGAGCCGAGGCCGATCGCAGCGCGGTCCATGAAGACGAATTCGCGCGGCGGCCTGACCCCGCCGAGCCGGCGGATATCGCGGTGGACGCTTTCGGCGACGGTGGCGCCATAAGCGCCGCTCTTCCTTTCCTGGATCAGTCGCTCGCGATCTTCGAGCAGCGGACCGTAGACGAACAAGGCCCAGCGGTTCAGCACCTCGATCATCTCGCGCGACAGATTGCCGAACCCCCAGCTCTGATAGGCGTGGACCGCGAGGTCGCGGTCGTCGCGCTGCAAGGCGTGATAGAGATCGATGACGCCGCGCACGAAGGAAGCAGGAAAGACCCGGATGCAGCCGAAATCGAGCAGATTGACTGTTCGATCCGGGGTTGCCGTGTAGTTGCCGAGATGGGGATCGCCGTGAATGACCCCGTAATGGTAAAAGGGTACGTACCACATCCGGAACATCCGCAGGGCGATCTCGTTGCGCTCCGCCAGAGGCGCCTTCCTGGCAATGTCGAGAACCGGCGTCCCTTCGAGCCAGGTCATTGTCAGCAAGCGGCGGGTCGAAAGTTCGGGCACCGGCACCGGCACGGCCACGCCGGGCTCGCCGCTCAGGATCTCGCCGTAGAGCCGCATATGCGCCGCCTCGCGCTGGTAGTCGAGCTCCTCGCGCAGCCGGTCGGCGATCTCGGCATGAATTTCGGCAGTCGTTACCGCGCGGTCATAGCGCTCGTAAACGCCCATCGCCAGCTTCAACTGCCGCAGATCCGCTTCCACTGCCGAGGCCATCTCAGGGTATTGCAATTTGCAGGCGAGGGCGGTGCCATCGAGCGCGGTCGCCCGGTGCACCTGTCCGAGCGAGGCAGCGCGCGCTGCGGTCCTCTCGAAAGCGCCGAACTTCGACTCCCAGCCGATGCCGAGCTCGCCCGCCATCCGCCGTCTGACAAAAGGCCAGCCCATCGCCGGCGCGTTGGCTTGCAGCTGGGCGAGCTCCTCGACGTATTCTTTGGGCAGCCCGTCGGGGATCGTCGCCAGCAATTGCGCCACCTTCATCAGCGGCCCCTTGATGCCGCCGAGTGCGGTCTTCAGCTCGGCGGCATGACGGCCGCGGTCGAAGCCGATCCCGAGATAGCGCTCGCCCGCGAGCCGCGCCGCCAGCCCGCCCATGGCGGTCGACACCTGGGCATAGCGGCGCACCCGCCCCGAGAAGGAATTGTCGTCGCTCACGATCGCGAGCGGACGAACGCTCCCCTTGGCCGGGCTTGTCCCGGCCACCCACGACTTCTTTCCTCTCGACGGAATGTTTGGCGAAGGCGTGGATGGCCGGGACAAGCCCGGCCAAGGAGGAATTGGGTTGGGTCCAACCGGACGGTCAACCCAGCTGCTCGAGCTCGTCGATGAAGCCGGCGATCACCGAGAGGCCCTTCGACCAGAAGGAAAGATCGGCGGCGTCGAGACCGAAGGGTGCCAACAACTCGCGATGGCGCAAAGTGCCGCCCGCCCGCAACAGCTCCAAATATTTCTCGGCAAACCCCTGATGGGCATCCTGGTAGACGGCGTAGAGCGAATTCACCAGGCAATCGCCGAAGGCATAGGCATAGACGTAGAACGGGGTGTGGATGAAGTGCGGGATATAGGTCCAGTAGTACTGGTAGGGGTCGTGGAGACGCAACGCCGGGCCGAGGCTCTCGCGCTGCACCTCGAGCCAGATCTCGCCGAGCCGGTCGGGGGTCAGCTCGGCTTCGCGCCGCTCGTCATGGACCTTGATCTCGAATGTCGCGAAGGCGACCTGCCGGACTACCGTATTCAGCATGTCCTCGACCTTGCCGGCGAGCATGATCTTGCGCCGTCCCGGGTCGGTCTCGCGGGCGAGCAATGCGCGGAAAGTCAGCATCTCGCCAAAGACCGAGGCGGTCTCGGCCAGGGTCAGCGGGGTATCAGCCATCAGATAGCCCTGCCGGGCTGCCAGCACCTGATGGACGCCGTGGCCGAGCTCATGCGCCAAGGTCATCACGTCGCGCACCTTGCCCTGGTAATTGAGCAAGAGGTAGGGGTGGGCGCTCGGCACCGTCGGATGGGCGAAGGCGCCCGACGCCTTGCCGGGCCGCACCGGCGCGTCAATCCAGCGTCCCGCGAAAAAGCGCCCGCCGACCGAAGCGAGCTCGGGCGAGAACGCGTTATAGGCCGCCAACACCGTCTCCCGAGCCTCAGGCCAGGGAATCTGGCGGTCCTCGTCCTCGGGCAACGGCGCGTTGCGGTCCCAGAACGGCAATTGCTCAACCCCGAACCAGCGCGCCTTAAGACGGTAGTAGCGGTGCGATAACTGCGGATAGCTGCCGCGCACCGCCGCGATCAACGCGCCGATGACTTCGTCCTCGACACAATTGGCCAGATTGCGCGAGGAGATCGGGCGCGCAAACCGCCGCCAGCGATCCTCGATCTCCTTGTCCTTGGCGAGCGTGTTGGTGATCAGCGCAAAGGTGCGTCCGTTCTTGCCGAGCACCTCGCCAACTGCAAGCGCCGCCTCGCGGCGAATTTCGGGATCGCGATCGGACAAGAGGTCGAGCGCCTCGGCTTCGGTCAGCTCCTTGCCGCGGATCGGGAATTTGAGGTCGGCAATGGTCTCGTCGAAGAGCCGCGTCCAGGCGGCCCGCCCGGCGAGGTATTTCTCGTGCAGCAGCTGCTCGACTTCGTCGGAGAGCTGGTGCGGCCGGAAGGAGCGGGTGTCGCGCAGCCACGGGCGGTAGCGTGCGAGCGCCGGATCCGCCTCCTTCGCCTCGAGCTGCGCGTCGTCGAGGCGGTTGAGTTCGAGCGAGAAGAACAACAACGTCGTCGAGACGGCGTTGATCCGCTCCTGCATTGTTTGGAAAAAGCGGCCCACCTCCGGGTCAGTGAGGTTGCCGGCATGGACCAACGAGGCGTAGCTCATGATCCGCCCGGCCTCCTCCTGCAGCCGCTCGTAGGTGAAGACCGCCGCCCCGAGTGCTGCGCCCGAAAGATCGGCGAGACGCCCGTGATGGCGGTCGCGGAAAATTTCGGCGTCGGCGGCGAGGGTGGTGAGGTCGCGCGTCAGCACCTCGCTGTCCGGGCCCGGGTAGAGGTCAGACAGATCCCACTCCGGCAAATCGCCGAGTGCCGCCTGCCGCTGCGGCGCTGCAGGTTCCGCCACGGCTGCTCGCACACCCATCGCTGTTCCCTTAGTCTGTTGCATTGCGTGCATATGGGGCCCGCCGCCGAACCCGCCAAGCGCGCGTCCTTCGAGTGATATCTTTCGGTCGCTCCTCAGGATGGGATCAACTTATTGCTAGCACGAAGACAAAGTTCTCACCCTGAGAGGCCGTGAAAGAATCAGGCTTAACGCATATTTGTGGTCGCTTTCCCGGCGAAGGCCGGGACCCATCTTTCCACACAACTCGAACTTTTCACGAATTAGCAATGACTTGCGCGTTCTGACCGGCTTGTGCCGCGCTGACATGGACCCCGGCCTTCGCCGGGGAAGCGATCTTTGATCGGGATTGTCAGGATTCATTCACAGGACTCTGAGGAGTCGCTTCACGGGCTCGGCCTACGGCCGGCCCGTGGACAGGCGCAGGCGGCGTCTCGAAGGGCGCCCCGTCACATCACCCAGATCGGCCGCACCTCTACGGTGCCGTGGCGGGCGCCGGGGCAGCGCGCGGCCCAGGAGAGAGCAGCGTCGAGGTCGGGCACGTCGATCACGTAGTAGCCGCCGAGCTGCTCCTTGGTCTCGGCGAACGGCCCGTCCAGCACTTGCGTTCTACCATCGGCGACGCGCACCGTAGTCGCCGCCGATGTCGGCCTGAGCCGGTTAGACGCGACCACCACTTTGGCGTCCTGCATCGCCTGGCCATAGGCCATAAAAGCATTGACGATTTCGGTCATCCGCTCGCGCGGTGCAGTCTCGGCCACCCGTTCGTCGCCATAGATCAACAGCATGTATTGCATCGCTCCACTCCTCCGTCATCGGGTCACCAAATGTCGGCGCCCCATCGGAATGACGTTCGAGGCCGGCCGATTTCGACAGTTGTTCTATTGCCATAATCACGATATAATAATTTCTCAAATCTATCCCGCCTCGTGGGAGGCGGCGTTCCGGAGGATCGTAATGTTGAGATAGGTACAATATTCAACCTATAGGCGTGGTTTTGCTGTAGATTCGCAGTATTTTGTGCGATGGGGTATTACGGGTTCAATTTGCGGTTGGCGGAGATGGTACAGATTTTCATGCTGAGGCGCCGCCCGGCTATTCCGCCTTCTGGCCGAAACCCGTAGAAATGCCGCCGGGAGGACAGGGGAAACATGGATTACGACAGCTGCCGCAGCCTGCCGGCGATGTTTTTCGAGCAGGCAGGCCGGCTCGGCGCCAAGCCGTTTTTGTGGGGCAAGGGCGCGGGAACCTATCGGGCGATCAGCTGGGCTGACGCGGCGCGCGACGTGCGACGGCTGGCACTCGGCCTGCGCTCGCTGGGGATCGGCCGGGGCGAGCGGGTCGGGCTGGTCAGCGAGAACCGGCCGGAATGGGTGATCGCCGATATGGCGATCATGAGCGTCGGGGCGATCACCGTCCCGGCCTACGCGACCCACACCGTCGACGATCATAGGCATGTCTTGGCGAACAGCGGAGCCCGCGCGGTCATCGTTTCGAAGCCGCCGCTGTCCGCCCGGGTGCTTGCCGCGGCGAACCAGGTCGCGACGGTGCACACCGTGATCACGATCGAGCCGGCAACAGGGCAGTCGAGCGCGGTCGACGTCCTGCCCTGGGAGGAGATGCTACGGCGCCGCGCCGAGATAGCCGGCGACACAGAGGAATTCCCAGCCGAACTTACGCCCGACGATATCGCTTGCCTAATCTATACCTCCGGGACGGGCGGCATTCCCAAGGGGGTGATGACCAGCCATCGCAATATTCTCGCCAATTGCCGCGGCGCTTATCGCCTGCTCGAGACCCTCGGCCTCGGCGACGAAGTGTTCCTGAACTTTCTGCCGTTGTCGCATTCCTACGAGCACACGGCGGGGCTGATGTTTCCGATCTCCCTCGGCGCCCAGATCTATTTCGCCGAAGGAGCCGAAAGCCTAGCCGCCAACATGCTCGAAGCCCGGCCGACGATCATGACAGCGGTGCCCCGGCTCTACGAAACCTTGCATCGGCGCATCACCCTCGGGATCGAGCGCAGGGGCGGGTTGACGCGGCGATTGTTCGACAAGGCCTCGACGATCGGGCGGAAACGGCTGTTATCGCAGGCTTTGACCGTGGACGAGCGCCTCCTCGATCCGCTGCTCGACCGGCTCGTTCGGGCCAAGTTGCGACAGCGCTTCGGCGGCCGGCTGAAGGCGATGGTATCGGGCGGCGCGCCGCTCAACCCGGAGATCGGCAGCTTCTTTCTGGCGCTCGGCGTCCGGCTGCTGCAGGGCTACGGGCAGACCGAAGCGGCACCGGTGATCGCGTGCAATTCCCCGGCGCGGATCAAGATCGATACCGTCGGCCCGCCGCTCGAGGGCGTTCGGGTGAGGATCGCCGATGACGGCGAGATCCTCGTCGCCGGCGACAACGTCATGAAGGGCTATTGGAACGACCCGGCGGCGACGGCACAGACCCTCGAAGACGGCTGGCTCAAAACCGGTGATGTCGGTTTCCTCGATGAGGACGGCTATATCCGGATCACCGACCGCAAGCGCGATTTCATCAAGAATTCGGGCGGCGAGACCATCTCGCCGGCGCGGGTCGAGGGCTATCTGACGCTCGAACCGGAAATCGCCCAGGCAATGGTGTTTGGCGATCGCCGGCCTTATCTCGTCGCGGTCCTCGTTCCGGATGCCGATTTTGCCGCCGTTCACGCGTCTTCGGGCAGTCCTGCCGAGGAATTCTCCGGGCTCGCCACCGATCCCGGATTCGTCAGGGCGATCGGCGCCGTGGTGGCGCGCGTCAACAGAGGACTTTCGCCGATGGAGCGTGTGCGGCGCTTCGTCATTGCCGCGGAGCCATTTACCATCGTCAATGGTCAAATGACGCCGACCCTCAAGATCAAGCGTCATGTCATCCGCGAGATTTATGGAACCGACCTCGACGCCCTCTACGACAGCAAGGAAATCGCCGCTTAAAGGAGAAGGAAGTATGCGACTGGCGGACAAAATCGGGATTGTCACCGCAGCGGCCTCGGGGATGGGGCGGGCTGGCGCGCTTCGCTTCGCCCGCGAAGGGGCGGCGGTCGGTGTCGTCGATATCGATCAGGCCGGGGTCGATGCCGTCGTCGGGGAGATCACCACAGCGGGCGGCCGCGCGCTCGGCCTCGTCGGCGATCTGCGCCAGGACGATTTCGCCCGTGATATCGTGCGGCGCACGGCCAACGCCTTCGGCGGTCTCGATTTCGTCTGGAATCATGTCGGCCACCCCGGTCCGGCCTCGATCGAAGGCATCGAGATGGCCGATTTCGAGATCGCCATCGACCTCAACCTGCGCACGGTACTGGTGACCACCGAGGCAGCAATTCCCGAAATCCGGGTGCGCGGCGGCGGCAGCCTGCTCTACACCGCTTCGACCTCGGGTATCCAGGGCTCGGCCTTCAGCCCGGTCTATTCCATGGCCAAATTCGGCGTCGTCGGCTTTGTCCGCTCATTGGCCAAGCGGCTGGCACCAGAGAAGATCCGCGTCAACGCGATCTGCCCCGGCCCGATCGACACGCCGATGCTGCGGGTCTTCGTTGCCCGGCCCGACCAGCAGCGCACCGCCGGTCAGGATAAGGAGGCGCTGGTCCAACTGCGCGGTCGTCAGAACCCGATGGGCCGCACCGGCAAGCCCGAGGAGATTGCCAACGCCGCGCTGTTCCTGATCTCGGACGAGGCATCCTTCGTCTCGGGCGCCGCCCTTCCCGTCGACGGCGCCGCGACCGCGTGAGGGATCAGCGCAACTGGAAATAATGGACGCTGAACAACTCGCCGCGGTCGGTCCAGGTGTGGACAGGACGAAACCCGGCTCGCGCCGCCAGGGCCTGAAACTCAGAGATCGAGTATTTATACGAATATTCGGTATGTATCATCTCATCCTTGGCGAATAAGATGAGCCTGCCGGCGATCCAGGCCTCCTGGTTGGCCACGCTGCGGATGTAGATTTCGATCCGCCCTTCGGTTTCGTTGTAGAAGGCGACGTGCTCGAACCGGTCGAGATCTAGGTCGCCATCGAGTTCGCGGTTGATGCGCTCCAGCAGGTTGAGGTTGAACTCGGCGGTCACCCCGGCACTGTCATTGTAGGCGGCTTCGAGGATCCCGGGGTCCTTCTTGCGATCGACGCCGATCAGCATCTCGCCGCCGGGTCCGAGAACACGCGCGTAGTTGGCAAGGAAGTCCACCGCCGCGTCGGGCTCAAAATTGCCGATCGTCGAGCCGGGAAAGAAGCCGACCCGCTTGCCGCTCGGGCCCGGCAGCGGCGGCAGCGGGAAGGGCCGGGTGTAATCGGCGCAGACGGCGACGACCGGCAACCACGGGAAATCCTCGGCGAGACTGGCGGCGGCGTCGCGCAGATGCTCGCGCGAAATGTCGACCGGCACGTAAGCCGCCGGCCGATCGAGCGCCTGCAGCAGGATGCGCGCTTTGGTGCTCGCACCACTGCCGAACTCGATCAGCCGGCCGTGCGGACCGATCTGCGCCGCGATCTCCGTCGCATTCTCTTTGAGGATCGCGATCTCGGTGCGGGTCGGATAATACTCCGGCAGGCGGCAGATCGCCTCGAACAGCGCCGATCCGCGGGTATCGTAGAGAAATTTGCACGGGATCGATTTGTGGACGCCACCGAGCCCTCTCAACACGGCATCGCGAAAGCTCTCTTCACCTGGTGCCAGATCGTGAAAGGTGAACCGTGCGCTGCCGCTCATTCGAGATCCTCCGCCAGTCGCAGCCCGGCGAAAGCCCAGCGCGCCGAGGGCGGGAAGAAATTGCGATAAGTGGGCCGAACATGACCGGTCGGGGTCACTGCGGCACCGCCGCGCAGCACCATTTGGTTGCACATGAACTTGCCGTTGTATTCGCCGACTGCTCCGGCTGCCGCCCGAAAGCGGGGATAAGGAGTGTAGGGACTAGCCGTCCACTCCCATACGTCGCCGAACATTTGCCGCAGAGCCGGCTTATCAACGGGTGACGCGGGTGTCGGGTCTGCTCGCGGGTGAAGTTGGCGCGTGTCCGCAAAATTACCGGCCACCGGAAGCCCCGCAGCGGCGATCTCCCACTCGGCTTCGCTCGGTAACCTCTTGCCGGCCCATTTGGCGAACGCGTCGGCTTCAAAAAAACTGATGTGGCAGACGGGTTCGATCGGGTTCAGTCGACAGCGTCCGGACAAAGTAAAGATGGTCCACTCGCCGCTGTCGCAGCGCCAATAGAGCGGCGCCTCCCAGCCCTCCCGGCAAACCGCGGCCCAGCCGTCCGAAAGCCAGAATTCCGGCCTCTTGTAGCCGCCGGCATCGATGAAATCGAGATATTCGGCGCAGCTGACTGGGCGTTCGGCGAGGCGGAACGGTTCGAGCCACACCTTGTGGCGCGGGGTCTCGTTGTCGAACGCAAAGGCCGCGCCGCTATGCCCGATCTCAACGAGCCCGCCCGGGAACTCGACCCAGGCCGACGCTGCGGCCGGTCCCCGAGCGCGGGGCCGCGGCGCCTGGTAGGCCGGGAATAAGGGGTTGACTGAAAACACGTGCTTGATGTCCATCAGGATTAGTTCCTGATGCTGCTGCTCGTGATGCAGCCCGAGCTCGACAAGGGGGCCCGCCTCGCGCCAAGTTTCCACGGGGGTCCCCTCCACGAACCGAGTCATCGCGGCACTGACGTGGTCGCGATAGGCGCCGACAACGTCGATCGCCGGCCGCGACAACAGCCCGCGCTCGGGTCGCGGATGACGTGGACCGGCGGCCTCATAATACGAGTTGAAGAGATAGGCGAAGGCCGGGTCGAAGACCCGGTAACCCGGGCAGAACCGGGTCAGGATGAACGTCTCGAAAAACCAGGTCGTATGCGCGAGATGCCACTTTGTCGGGCTGACATCGGGCATCGACTGGATCGACTGATCCTCGGCCGTCAGATTGGCCGTCAGCGATTCACTCTCGCACCGTACATCCGCGAACCGGTGAAGCGCGGCGTAACGATCGCCTTCGGAAGCCCGTAATTGCCCGGCACTGTCAAACACCTTATCCCCCAAACCCGCTGCCTTGCCCCCGTTAACGCTCCCGCTGCTGGGAGGTTGCGCTAACTGAGATAACGATTGCGCAGGTGACGTTCGAAACTTGCCGTCCCGAGCGGCCGGCCGGTCGCGGCCTCGACGAGATCCGCGGTCGACCGCAGCGAGCCCTTCGAATGAATCCGCTCGCGTAGCCAGCCCAGCAACGGGACAAACTCACCTTCTGCGATCGCCTCCAACACGTCGGGGATGGCGGCGCGCACGGCTTCGAACAGCTGCGCAGCGATCAGCGCGCCAAGCGTGTAGGTCGGGAAATAACCCCAAATGCCGTCATACCAGTGTATGTCTTGCAGGCAGCCCTCGCGATCGTCGGCGGGGACGATGCTGAGCAATTCCCGCAATCCCTCGGCCCAGGCTCCGGGGAGGTCTGCCGGCGTCAGGTCGCCGGCGATCATCGCCCGCTCGAGACGATATCGCAGAATGACGTGCGCTGGGTAGGTGACCTCATCGGCATCGACCCGGATCAAGCTGCGCTCAACCCGGGTTTGCCGCCGGTAGAGCGCGTCGGCTTCCCAGCCCGGCCCATTTGCGCCAAAGGCTTCGCGTAGGATCGGTGCGGCGAAGCTCATGAAGGCGGGACTGCGGCAAACCTGCATCTCGAGCAGCAGGGATTGGCTCTCGTGCATCGCCATGCCACGGGCCCGGCCGACCGGCTGCAGGCGCCATTCGTCGGGCAGACCACGCTGGTAGAGGGCATGGCCGGTCTCGTGCAAGACCGCCATCAAGGCTCGGGCAAAGTCGTTCTCGTCGTAGCGCGTGGTAATACGCACGTCGTCCGGGGTGCCGCCGCAAAATGGATGGGCGCTGGCATCGAGCCGGCCGTGCGCGAAGTCGAAGCCGATGCGCTCCATCAGTCTCATTCCGACGCGGCGTTGCAAGTCGACCGGGAAGGGGCCAGCAAGTGCCGGGGGCGGCGGCAACGCCGCTTGACGGGTCAGCACGGCTTCGAGCAAATCCGGCAGGAACTGCGCGATCTGATCAAACAACCGATCAATGGTCGCGACCGACCCTCCTGGCTCGTATTGGTCGAGGAGAGCCTCGTAGGGGGTCGTCCCGAGACGGTCGCCCTTGATCGCGGCGATTTCGCGCTGCAAACCCAGCACGCGATCCAAGACGGGCAAAACCGCAGTGAAATCGCTCCGCTGCCGCGCTTCGCGCCACACCGCCTCGCACTTCGAACAAGCGCGCGACTGGGCCTCGACGAGTTCACTCGGCACTACCGCAGCATGTTTCTGGCGCCGCCTGATCTCGCGGAGATTGGCGCACTGCCACTCGTTGAGTGCGTTAGCCTCCCTCTCTGCCTCTTCCATGAGGTCGCCAAGCGCCGGCGCGGTCAGCTCCTCATGGGCGATCACCCGCAAGGTCGCGAGCTGCTCCGCCCGTGCCGAGACGCCGCCGGCCGGCATCATGGCGGCAGTGTCCCAGTGGAGCACCGCAATTGCTTGCTCGATCGCTCCAATCCGGCGGAATCGTGTCTCCAACTGACGGTAAGCGGTCATCCCGATCTCGCATGCTGGCGGTGATAAAGGAAATAAATGACGACTAACGCAACGGCCAGGGAAAACCAGGTGATCGCATATTGCAGATGATCGTTTCTGAGTTCGAGGCGGGTGACACCACCCTTCGGCCAGCCTCCCGGGTTGGGGGTCGCATCGGCATCGATATAAAAGGGCGCGACGCCTTCGAGCTGATCGGCAGTGGCGATTGCCGGCAAATCGACCCAGAACCAGTAATTCAAATCGGCTCGATTGTCCGGCAGAAACCACGCCGGCTTTGCCACCGGCGGGAGGCGCAGCAGACCGTGGACCCTGACTGTGCCCGCGATCAGGCCGTCGGACCGTTTGGCGGGATCCTTAAGCTCGGCCGGGATGAACCCGCGATTGACGAAGACGATGCGCCCTCGCGGCTCCAGAAGCGGTGTAAACACGTGGTACCCATTCCTCCCTGTTTCCGATGTGGCGCCGAGGAAGATCTCCTTGTCGTGCAGAAAGACACCTTGATCGACGACAGGGCGGAACTCCAGACCGCGCGCCTCCTCCAGACTGCGCGGAGTGCTGATCGGCGGCGCGGTCACCGCCGCCTGGCGCTGAGCGATCAGCTCACGCTTCCAGAACAGCCGCTCGATCTGCCAGAAACCAAGACCGAGGCAAAGCAGGACGACCGGTACGGTAAACATGGTCGGCCAGAATAGCGGGCGATACCGGGTCATACCGGCGAGTGACATCCAAGCGTCAGGGCGGAGACGACGCGCCGAGCAGCCGGTGACGATATTGGAGAGCGATCAGCCCCGCCTTGAGCGGGCGCAACATCGCTACGGCACCGACCAGAATCAACGGCGCCCATAAGAGCAGATGTACCCAGATCGGCGGCGAAAAATTGATCTCGACCAACGCCGCGAGACCGACGACGATGATGCCGAGAAACAGGATCGCAAAGACCGCTGGACCGTCACCCGCATCCTGGGCCGACAGGTCGAGCCCGCAGACCTCGCATGTTTGGCGCACGTTCAGAACGCCGGCAAACAGCCGACCCCTGCCGCATCGCGGGCATCGGCAGCCGATTGCCGCGCGCAGTGGGCTGACGGCGGGAAACTCCCGCGTCGAGGTCGCCACCCGCGGTCAGCCAGCGGGTCCTGCGCCGCCGCTCCCCTCTCCCCACCAGTAGACGCAGACAAAGAGGAAAAGCCAGACCACATCGACGAAATGCCAATACCAGGCGGCCGCCTCGAAGCCGAAATGATGGTCGGGTTTGAAATGTCCGCGCCATGCGCGGTAGAGGCAGACAATCAGGAAAGTCGTGCCGATGATGACGTGGAACCCGTGGAAGCCGGTTGCCATGAAGAAAGTCGATGGGTAGATGCCGCCGGTAAATGAAAACGGGGCGTGGCTGTACTCGTAAGCCTGAACGGACGTAAAGCAGAGGCCGAGGAAGACGGTCAGCGCCAAGCCACGCAGCAATCCGCTGCGGTCGCCCTCGATCAGGGAGTGATGCGCCCAGGTGACGGTGGTCCCTGACAGCAGCAGGATCAGCGTGTTGAGAAATGGAAATTCGAACGGGTCGAACGGATGGATGGATTTCGGTGGCCAGACGCCACCGACCGGAAACAGACTCGACCCAAAGAATGCCCAAAAAAACGCGGCAAAGAACATAACCTCGGAAGCGATAAACAATGCCATGCCGTAGCGCAGGCCGAGCTGCACGACCGGCGTGTGGTGGCCCTGAAATGTCGCCTCGCGGATCACATCGCGCCACCACACCGCCATGATCGCCAGCACCGAGAGAATGCCGACGATCAGCAACGTCCATCCGTGGCCGTGCATATAGAGGACAGCTCCGCCAGTCAGGAATCCGGCGGCAACCGCGCCAATGATGGGCCAGGGACTGGGCTCTACCAAGTGATAGGGATGCTTTGGCGCGGCATGCGTCTCACTCATGGATCTGGGCCCGGTTTTGTCAGTTCACGGAGGGTGCTGGCGACGCCGTGGAAGTCGACGATCGCGCTGGCCGATGCGCCCGGAACATCGTATAGGAAAGGGTAATCGTGCGCACGTCGCGGGTGTTCGGATCGGTCAGGATGTCGGGATCGACGAAGAACACCACGCCCATGTCGGCGCTCTCGCCCGCCGCCAGATGCTGCTCGGTAAAACAAAAACACTGCAACTTGTCGAAGTAGATGCCGGCCTTAGCCGGGGTCACGTTGTAGCTAGCAGAGCCGACCGTCGGTACAAACGTCTTGTTGACGGCGCGATAGAAGATCTCTCGCTCCTCGCCCGGATGAACCGTTATCTCGCTCTGCAAGGGACGAAATTCCCAGCTGAGGTCCGGGGCGGTCTCGGCGTTAAAGCGGACCGTGACGACGGCGGCGGCCTTTTCGGCCGGAGCCGCCGCCGCGCGCTGAGTCGTTCCGCCGAGGCCGGTCGCCTGGCAAAAGACGCGATAGAGCGGCACTGAGGCAAAGGACAGGCCGATCATGGCCGCGACCACTGATATCAGGAGCAGCGCCGTCGCACTGTTACGCCGACCTGATCGGACCGCCCTGCTCATCCAGAGCCGCCCATCTTGACAATGGTGATCGCGTAGAACAGCGCCACCAGACCGACGAGCACGGCGACGAGCGCGCGGTTGCGCACGCGTATCGTCCGCCGCCGCTCCTCGTCCACATCGGTCGCCCTCAATGCCAGTCTCCGCCGGTCCGGTCGATCAGCAATAGGGTGAAGATCAGGAACAGGTAGAGCAGCGACAATGCGAACATTCGACGGGCACTGCCGTCACTGGGGTCGCGGCAGACTTGGATTGCCGCGCCTGTAAAGACCGCGTTCAAAAATATCGCGCCCAAGCCATACATGCTTCCGCCAACCCCGAGGAGCCATGGGGCTGCAGTTATCGGCCACAACACGACCGCGTAGAGCAGCATCTGCCGCTTGGTCTGATCCGGACCCGCGACGACCGGCAGCATCGGCACACCGGCAGCCGCATAATCGCCGCTTCGATAAAGCGACAGCGCCCAGAAATGTGGGGGGGTCCAGAAGAAAATAATTGCGAACAGCGCGACGGCACCCCAACCGATGTCGCCGGTGACCGCCGCCCAACCGATCATCGGCGGAAAGGCGCCCGCGGCGCCGCCGATCACGATGTTCTGCGGTGTCCGGCGCTTCAGCCATATCGTATAGATGAACACGTAGAATGCGATGGTCAGGGCCAGCAATTCTGCGGCTACCCAATTTGTCGCCAAGCCCAGGACCAAAACCGCGCCAACTCCGAGCACAACGCCGAAGCCGAGCACCTCGCCCGGCATCATGCGACCGGCCGGCAAAGGACGCCCTGCGGTGCGTTGCATTAGTCCGTCGATGTCGCGCTCATACCACATGTTGAGAGCGCCAGCCGCGCCGGCCCCGACGGCAATGCATAGCACGGCGGCACCGGCGAGCACCGGGTGCAGATGTCCGGGCGCAAGGGCGAGCCCGACCAGCCCGGTGAAGGCGACGAGCGACATGACCCGGGGTTTCAGAATCTCGACATAGTCGGCGACTGCCGCTCCAGAGGGGGTCGTACGGTAAACTGCAGCGGTCCCAGGAGCCTCGGACAATTCCGTCACCGAGACGGCAGCTCACGAAACAACGGGAAGCTCGTCATAGCTGTGGAACGGCGGCGGCGAGGATAGTTTCCACTCGAGGGTCGTCGCCCCGTCACCCCAATAATTCGCCCCGACCCGGCGCCCGGCCAACAGGGTGTGAAACACGATGAAAACGAAGAACAGCGTCGAAGCGTAGGAAATGTATGCGCCGATCGACGCCACCATGTTCCAACCGGCAAAGGCATCAGGGTAATCGGCGATGCGCCGCGGCATGCCCGCAAGACCGAGGAAATGCATTGGGAAGAAAGTCAGGTTGACCCCGATGAATGTGGTCCAGAAATGGATCTTGCCAAAGGTCTCGTTGTAGGTGCGGCCAGACATTTTGCCGATCCAGTAATAGAATCCGGCAAAAATTGAAAACACCGCGCCCAGCGACAACACGTAATGGAAATGGGCGATTACATAATAGGTATTGTGCAAGGCGAAATCAACGCCTGCGTTTGCGAGCACGATTCCAGTAACACCGCCGATCGTGAACAGGAATATAAAACCCATCGCCCACAGCATGGGCGTCTTGAATTCGATTGATCCACCCCACATCGTCGCGACCCACGAAAAGATCTTCACCCCAGTAGGTACCGCGATGACCATCGTCGCTGCGGTGAAATAGGCGCGCGCATCAACTGAAATCCCGGTCGTGAACATGTGATGCGCCCATACGATGAAGCCAATCACGCCGATTGCCATCATCGCGTAGGCCATGCCGAGATAGCCGAAGATCGGCTTCTTCGAAAAAGTCGAGACCACATGAGAGATCATCCCGAAGCCCGGCAAGATCAGGATGTACACCTCGGGATGGCCGAAGAACCAGAAGAGGTTCAAGAACAGCAAGGGGTCGCCGCCGCCGGCCGGGTCGAAAAAGGTCGTGCCAAAATTGCGGTCGGTCAACAGCATCGTTATTGCCCCGGCGAGCACCGGCAGCGACAGCAACAGCAGAAACGCGGTCACCAGGATCGCCCACACGAAAAGCGGCATCTTGTGCATCGTCATGCCGGGGGCGCGCATGTTGAAGATCGTCGTGATGAAGTTGATCGCACCCATGATCGACGCCGCGCCGGCAAGGTGGAGCGAGAAAATTGCCATGTCTACAGCGGCCCCCGGATGCCCGACTGATCCGGAGAGCGGCGGGTAGAGCGTCCATCCGACGCCGGCGCCGCCGCCGACCATGCTCGACCCCAACAACAGCGCAAAGGACGGCACCAGCAGCCAGAAGCTGATGTTGTTCATCCGCGGGAACGCCATGTCCGGCGAACCGATCATCAGCGGCACGAGCCAGTTGCCAAAACCGCCGATCATCGCCGGCATGACCACGAAAAACACCATGATCAGACCATGCGCGGTAACGATGACGTTGTAGAGCTGATGGTCCTCGATGAAGGTGTTGCCGGGATGCATCAGCTGGATTCGTGCGGCGACCGAGAAGGCGCCGCCGATCACTCCGGCGACAATGGCGAAGCCCAGGTAAAGGGTGCCGATATCCTTGTGGTTGGTCGAGCACAGCCAGCGGGTAAAAAAACCAGGGGCGTGGCTGTGACCATAGGCTCCATGGCCATTCTCATCGGCGGTGTGGGCGTCGTGCTCGTAAGCCATGCTTCGTTCCCTCGATCTCAATTACCGACCGGCGCGGAGCGGGTGCCATCCGGCGCCGCGGCAACACGCAACGCGTCCTTGCCGTGCGCAAACTTCTTCTTTGCGTCCTCTACCCAACGTGGGAACGCATCCTTCGCCATCGCCACCACCTTGATCGGCATGAAGGCGTGGTTGACGCCGCAGATCTGGTTGCACTGGCCGTAGTAAGTGCCCTCGTGCTCGATTTTCATCCAGCTCTCGTTTAGCCGGCCAACAATCGCATATTCCTGGACGCCGAAGGACGGCACGAACCAGCTGTGGATCACGTCGGTACCGGTGATCTGGACGCGGATGATCGTGTTGGCTGGGACTACCAATGGGTTGTCGACGTCGAGGAGCCGCTTCTGGCCAGGCTTCAGCTCCGCTTCCGGTATGAGGTTGCTGTCGAAGGAAAGCCCGTCCTGGTCAGGATATTCGTACGTCCAATACCATTGGTGCCCGGTAACTTTGATCGTCATCTCGGGGTTCGGCACCCTGTCCATGAAATACATCAGCTTGAAGGACGGGATGGCGATGATGACCAAGATCAACACCGGGATCACAGTCCACAGCATCTCTATTACGGTGTTGTGGGAAGTACGCGACGGCACCGGATTGCGCTGGTGACTGAAGCGTAGGATCACGTAAACGAGCAGCCCGAGGACAAAGGCAGTGATCAGCGCAATGATGATCAGAAGAACATCGTGAAATGACGACAAGCGCTCGTCGACCACGGTGGCGGGCGGCTGCATTCCAAACTGCCAGGGCCGCGGCTCGGCTGCTCCGGCGGGAGCGGCAAGACCCGCCGTTCCGAGGGCAAGCGCGAAACACATGCTTGCCCTACTCACCAACCATTTCTTCAACCGCAACATGCGCCTGCTGCCTCTCATCCGTCGCCGGCAACCCCGAGCAGGGTTCCGAGAGGGGCTTCCGAGCGGATCCGCACACACCTCGACCGCCCGACCAAATCGTTGCGCGGCAACGCGCTTTGGGCCGCGTACGCCAGATGGATTTTACACCGAAGCTCGCGCTAGCAACAACCGCGTTAACCCCATGCCGACCCGTTGCGACGAGCCGCCGCATGCCGCCCTCCGCTGCCGCGCCGAGAGCAATCCTGCCTTTCGCTCCCGACGGCATCGGCCCATATTGAAGCGATCCCTTTGAGGAGATGGGAATGACCGATCTTGCCGTTACCGATGCGTTGTTCTTTGAACGGACCGGTATGAACCCCGCTCGGGTCGAAGCACTCGTCGCCGAATCGTTGGCCGGGATGGACGATGGCGAGTTGTATCTTGAGTACAGCCAGTCGGAGAGCCTGGCGCTCGACGACGGACGCATCAAGAGCGCAAGCTTTGATACTTCCCAGGGGTTCGGGTTGCGCGCGGTCGCCGATGAGGCCGCCGGTTACGCCCATGCCTCCGAACTTTCCGAGGCGGCGATCCGCCGCGCGGCAGCGACGGTGAGAGCGGTGGCTGGTGGCTATTCCGGGGTCATGGCGGCGCCGCCGTCGGGCACCAACCGGAGCCTGTACACCGAGGACAACCCGCTTGGCATGGTAGATCTCGCCGCCAAGACGCGGCTTCTCGCCGAAATCGACGCCTACGCGCGCGGCCGCGACGCCCGGGTCAGGCAGGTCATGGCTTCGTTGAGTGGCGTGTGGCAAGCGGTTCAGATCATTCGATCGGATGGCCGCCGCGTCGCCGACGTCCGTCCGCTGGTACGGCTGAACGTCGCGATCGTCGTCGGCGAAGACGACCGCATGGAAACTGGGTCTGCCGGTTCAGGCGGTCGCGTCACCTATGACCGCTATCTCGATCCCCAGCACTGGAGATCTCAGGTGGATGAGGCGCTGCGCCAAGCCCTCGTCAATCTCGGCGCCGCGCCCGCTCCGGCGGGAGAAATGACCGTGGTCCTCGGGGCCGGATGGCCGGGGGTGATGCTGCACGAGGCAGTGGGGCATGGGCTCGAAGGCGACTTCAACCGCAAGAAGACCTCGGCTTTCTCCGGCATGATCGGACAGCGCGTCGCGACCAAGGGGGTGACGGTCGTCGATGACGGGACGTTGCCCGACCGGCGCGGCTCGCTGACCATCGACGACGAAGGCACGCCGACCAATTGCACCGTCTTGATCGAGGACGGGATCCTTAAGGGCTATATGCATGATCGCATGAACGCCCGCCTCCTCAAGACGGCCCCGACCGGGAACGGCAGGCGGCAGAGCTTTGCTCACGCGCCGATGCCGCGCATGACCAACACCTACATGCTTGCCGGCGAACAGGACCCGCAGGAAATCATCGGGTCGGTCAAGCGCGGGGTTTATGCGGTGAACTTCGGCGGCGGCCAGGTCGACATAACCTCCGGCAAGTTCGTGTTCTCGGCGTCCGAAGCCTATCTGATCGAGGACGGCAAGGTCGGTTCTGCGGTCAAGGGCGCAACATTGATCGGCAACGGGCCGGACGCGCTGACCAAAGTAACGATGATCGGCAACGATCTGCGCCTTGATGACGGAATCGGGACGTGCGGCAAGGATGGGCAAGGGGTGCCGGTCGGGGTTGGGCAGCCGACTTTGCGGATGGACGGGCTGACGGTGGGCGGCACGAACGCCTGACGGTGATCGCCGCGCGCAGCTATGCAGTCTTGATTTCTGCCGCGATCACCGCGGCAATTCCGTTCGCTACCGCCCTTGCATGCACCGATTTCGCGGCGGCACCCTCGACCCGCTGGACGCTGACGACCGAACGCGGGGTGTCCTGGCTCGTTACGCCATGTGGCGAGCGTTTCTACAGTACCGGCGTCAACGTCCTTGATGGCGGGACTTCGGAGCGCGATAAGGTCGGGCCTACCTATTCCGGGTATCGCTGGGAAGCGTTCGCGCCCACGCTCGCCGACTGGGCCGGTGCGACCCGGCGGCGGCTGTGGTCGTGGGGCTTCAACAGTGCGGGCGGCTGGGGGCTGCCTCCGCAAATCCTTAAACTCCCCACTGTCATCAACCTCGAACTCGGACGATTAGCGAAGTTCCATTGGTTCGACCCCTTTGCCCCCGAGACCGAGACGCGGATGATGATGCTCGCCCGCGACCTCGTAGCTCCCTACAGCGGCACTCCGTACCGGATTGGCTATTTCTCCGACAACGAGGTCGGCTGGTGGGCCGGTGCGCTTTTCAGCTTCTATTCGTCGAAGCCGGCAAGCTCGGTGACTAAGCAGCGCTGGGTCGAATTGTTGCGCCGGCACTATGACGGCGAATGGTCCCGCTTCACCGCCGATTTCTTACCGCCTGAGGGAGTCGGTTCATGGGAACAGCTCCTTTCCACCACACAGTTAACGCGGATGAAGCCCGGCGGCAGCGGAATACATGTCGTGCGCGAGTGGACGGCCGCACTCAGCGAGCATTATTATGCCGTTGCCGAAAAAGCAATCCGGGTCGCCGACCCCGATGCCCTGTTCTTTGGTGACCGGCTGCCGATCTACTATGACCCGGCTGCGGTGAGAGCGATGGCGCGGCATGTCGACGGGATCGCGATAAACTACAACGTCGATAGCAGTGACGGCTGGATCGCGGATTATTTCTTTGACGGGTTGCGTAAATTGTCGGGCGGCAAGCCGACCCTCGTCACCGAATGGTTTTTTGCCGCGCGTGAGAACCGCACGGGTAATCGCAACAATGGCCACCTGATGACGGTCGCGACCCAGGAAGCCCGTGCGATTGGCGCGGCGGCGGCGACCGCAAACTTTGCAGCGATCCCCGAAATTGTCGGTGTCCACTGGTTCCAATATTACGATCACCCGAAGGGTGGACGTACCGACGGCGAGGATTACGATTTCGGGTTGGTCGACATCCATGATCAGCCGTATGAGCGGCTGACCGCCGCGCTCGCGGAGGCGAACCGGTGCGCTCCTCTGATCCATGCCTCCGGCGCTCTTCCGCTTTCGCCGATCCGAATGTTCGTTATGCCGCATGCGTCGATTTCACTGCATGACCGCTCACTCTCCGATTGGCCGAAGCCGGCGAGCCTGCTGCCCCGGCTGAGCGCCTCGCCCGGAGACGTCGAATTCGGCGAAGCCTACCTCTCCTGGAGCGAGCGTGGCCTCGCCCTGGCGACGATCGGACAAGACTATTTCGACATTCCGCTTCTCGCCTATGACGGCACCTTTCCGCTCACCGACGGCTATCGGGTAGAGTTCGGTGTCGATCTCGGCGGTGGGCCGCGGCGCTTCACGCTGTTTTTCATCCCGCCGCGGGTCAAATCCCACGACTACCCGATGACCACAAAGCTCTGCATCGGGTCGGCGCAGGTCGCGATAAGCTATGGGTGCACCGAGGTTGAAGGTGCTGAGGCGGTCTATTTCGGCGCCGATCAGCCCCGAATTATCGCCGAGTTAGTGATCCCCTGGTCGGCGCTCGGCGCGTCACCGCCCGAACCCGGAACTCGATTGCGCTCCGAGATCGCCGTCACCTCGTGGCATCGCGAGCGCTGGATGTCGCTCTCGGGCCTCGCCCCAGACGCAGCGCTGGACCACCCCGAGGCATGGCGGATGATGCAGTTGGGCAACGGCCGCCAAGTGATCCAGACACCACCGCGCACGGTGCCAGCACCGGGGTAATGTCCGTTCGTTTTATGATCTCGGCGATCACCGCCGAGACTCGGGTCGGACGCTCTAATAGGCGTAGTCGCTGAACACCGGGTCGATCGAACCACCCCACCGCGTACGATAATCTTCGAGCAGCTCCTCGGCCGGGGTACGCCCTGAACCCGCGATCGCGAAGAGCGGATCGAGAAAATGCGTCTCGTCCTCGCCGGCACCGCTGCGGCGCGCCCGGCGATGCAGTCCCTCCCGAGCGATTTCGAGCATTTCGAGCGCGGTGTCGCGCAATGTCCGGGTCCGTAGCGGCGTGGCGAGCCCGAGGCGTGGAACGTCGCGGCGCACCGCCTCACGCTCTTCGGCGGTCCAATCCGCGATGAGATCCCAGGCCGCATCGAGGGCCGTTGAATCGTAGAGAAGCCCGACCCACAGCGCCGGCAGTGCGCAGAGCCGACGCCAGGGACCGCCGTCGGCGCCGCGCATTTCGAGAAATGTCTTGAGCCGGACCTCGGGAAATGCCGTCGTCAAATGGTCGGCCCAGTCGCCGATTCGCGGAATTTCACGCGGTAATGCCGGCAGCCTGCCGGCGAGGAAATCGCGAAAGGACTGGCCGCTCGCATCGATATAGTGTCCATCCCGATAGACGAAGTACATCGGCACATCGAGCATGTAGTCGACATAACGCTCGAAGCCGAAGCCCTCCTCGAAGACAAATGGCAACGTCCCGCATCGGTCGGGGTCGGTGTCCGTCCACACCAAACTGCGCTGACTGAGGAAGCCCGAGGGGCGGCCTTCGACGAACGGCGAATTTGCGAACAGCGCGACCGTCGCCGGCTGGAGCGCGAGGCTGACCCGGAATTTCTTCACCATGTCGGCCTCGGAGGCATAGTCAAGATTCGCCTGCACAGTGCAGGTACGCAGCATCATGTCGAGACCGAGCCGGCCTTTCTTTGGCATGTAATCACGCATGATCCGGTAACGGGCCTTGGGCATGAACGGGATCTCCTCCCGCCGCCATTTCGGATCGAAGCCGAGCCCGAGCATGCCAAGTCCGAGGTCATCGCAAACCTCGCGCACTTGGCGGAGGTGCTCGTGGACCTCGTCGCAGGTTTGGTGAACCGTCTCGAGCGGCGCGCCGCTCAGCTCGAACTGTCCGCCAGGCTCGAGGGTGATCGAGCATTGCGCATCGTTTGAAAGTGCGATGGTGTTGCCGCCCTCGACGACCGGCTCCCAACCGAAGCGTGTCATCTCGCGAAGTAGTGCACCGATCCCGTCCGGGCCCTCATGGGGCACGCGGCGCAGATCCGAGCGGCGAAATACGAATTTTTCGTGCTCGGTCCCGACCCGCCAGGCAGCCGGCTGCTTGCAGCCCGAATTCGAGGTGATCGACGAGCTGCCGCTTATCGGTGATCGGCGCTCCTGGCGAGCTCGGCGTTGTGGTCATGCTCGGCGGAACTCCAAGATAAAGACGGCGATCAGCGGCTCCGGGCATGACGCCAATCGCCGGCGGTCGCCTGGTAGATGGCCAACGCCACGAGCGCGGCTGTCTCCGCGCGCAACACCCTCGGGCCGAGCCCAACGCGGCTAACAAAAAAGAGTTTGCCCAAAGCGTCAAGCTCCGTCCGCTCGAAGCCGCCTTCGGGGCCAACCAGCAACGCCACCGGCCCGGCGGGGATCCGTGCCGCGACGCCGACGATCGGCTCGCCCGACCCACTCTCGTCGCACACGATGAGAGGCCGCTCGGAGGGCCAGGAGGCGAGCACCCGGCTGAGCGCTTCGGGCGGTCGCAATTCGGGAACCGACAGCCGCTCGCTTTGCTCGGCCGCCGCAATGGCATGCGCCCGCAACCGCTCGAGATTGAGGCGTTCGGCCTGGGTTCGCGCCGTCCACACCGGCATCAGCATCGAGGCGCCGAGCTCGGTCGCCTTTTCGACAAGCCAGTCGAGACGAGCCCGCTTAATCGGAGCGAACATCAGCCAGAGGTCGGGTTCGGGTGCGGGCGACCGTATCTTGCGCTCGATCATCAGGCGTGCTCCTCCCTTACCGATTTCGGCAATCCGGCAGAGCCATTCTCCGTCGGCCGCGTTGAATGCCGCGACGGCAGCACCGGGGCCGAGCCGTAGCACCGAGCGGAGGTAATGCACCTGCCCCGCGGACAGCCCGACCGCACCGCCGGGCGCGAGGGCATTGGTGATATAAAGGCGCGCCGCCGAGCGCTCGTTCATGCGCCATCCTCGAATCGTGTCGTCGCGGAGAGTAGAGTCAGATTGCGCGGAACAAAAATGCCCACTTCTTCATTTCCTTTTCTGGGGACGGCCCCTCACCCCAGCCCTCTCCCTGCTTGCAGGAAGAGGGAGGGGCCTGCGAAGCGGGAGGGTGATGGGGAGCCTCCTACCCGCTCCGATCCAAGCGATATCCGTCACGGCGGCTGGGTCGAGCGCTATTTGCCGGCTTGGAGTTAGCCTTTCGCTCGTCTGGCCCGTCTCGACCGGCCTATCGGGACCTGGCTGCTGCTGTTTCCGGGGTGGTGGGGAATCGCCCTCGCATCGCAGGGCTGGCCCGACCCGGTCTTGCTGGTGCTCTTTGCAGTCGGCGCAGTCGCGATGCGCGGCGCCGGGTGCACGCTCAACGACATCGCCGATCGACATTACGACGCGAAGGTCGCGCGCACCCGGCTGCGCCCTCTGCCGAGCGGCGCCGTAACTCTTTGGCAAGCAGCACTGTTTTTTCTGTTTCAGCTGATGATCGGCGCTGCCGTGCTGCTGAGCCTGAACCGGACGAGCCTGCTCCTCGGTGTGGCGGTGCTGGGCCTGATCGGCACCTACCCCTTTATGAAGAGGGTCACTTACTGGCCGCAAGTATTCCTCGGCCTCAACTTCAACTGGGGCGCATTGCTCGGCTGGACGGCCGTTACCGGCAGCCTCGCCACACCACCACTGCTGCTCTATCTCGGCGGCATCTTCTGGACCATCGGCTACGACACGATCTATGCGCATCAGGACAAGGAGGACGACCTGCGCATCGGCGTCAAATCTTCGGCATTGGCGCTCGGCCCGCGCACCCGTCCGTGGCTTTTCGTCTTCTATGCCGTCGCGCTGATGTCTTGGATGGCCGCGGGCTATGCCGCCGGGCTGGGCGTCCTGTTCTGGGTCGGGATTGCCGGATCGGCGATGCAGCTCGCTTGGCAGGCGGCCCGCGTCGACACCGATGATCCGGCCGATTGCCTTGCCAAATTCCGTTCCAACCGAGCGGTCGGCTGGCTGATGCTCGCCGGCATTGTCGCCGGGCACTTTGCCTGAAGCGGCTCCCGTGGACCCTGCGATCTTCGTTCAGCGCAATACTGCGATCGTGGCCCCGCCACTGATACCTGAGATCCGTCTCCACCTCGCCACCGAGATCACTCCGATCTGGCAGGCGACCGAGGAAACCCTAGCACGCAGCGGCCTGCCGCCGCCGTTCTGGGCGTTCGCCTGGGCCGGCGGGCAGGCCCTCGCCCGCTACCTCCTCGATCATCCGGAAGTCGTCGCCGGCCGCTCCGTTCTCGACTTTGGCGCCGGCTCGGAACTCGTCGCTATCGCCGCCTCCAAGGCCGGCGCGGCCTCAGTGCTCGGGGCCGAGATCGATCATTTCGCCGCCGCGGCGATCGCCGCGAACGCCGCGCTGAACGAGGTCGCCATTGCGGTGACGACCGCGGATGTGCTCGACACCTGCGATCCGCGGTGGGAGGTCGTCACCGCAGGCGATGTCTGTTACGAGCGGCCTATGGCCGAGCGGGTGACTGCCTGGCTGCGCGTTTTGGCCGCCCGTGGCAGGCTCGTCCTGCTTGGCGATCCTGGGCGTGCTTATTTGCCGAGCCACGGCATGCGGGAGCGCACCCGTTATCTGGTGCCCACCAGCCGCGAGCTCGAAGATCGGGAAGCTCGTGAGGGGGTCGTGTGGGAGATGCTGCCTACGTGAGCGACCGGCGCGGAGAGGTTAACAATCACTCTCTGGAAACCAGTCTCCTAACACCTGCTCTGCGGTGAAGCCTCCCGCTGCGAGCCGCGCGCCGATCGCCCCCTCCGGCTCGCCATGCTGTCGAAGATCATCAGCCGCTAGCTTGGCAGCAGCACCAATCTGCTTCTTGATCAAGCTGTCGGCCTCGCGCCGAAGGCTAGGACTATCTTCCAAAAGACCCTCAATCTCAGTCCGGGCTTCGTCGATCGTCGCACGCCAACCCGCGCGCGGCTCGGCTGCGGGAGAGGCCTCGAGCTTCAGCAGGTGCCGCAGGACCCGGGTGATTTGCGATCGCAATTCGCGCCGGTCTGACTTGCCCAAGCTCTCGATCTCCTCCGCGAGGTTTTCCCAATCGAGCGGTAGGTTCGAGCGTCCGCTTCTAGAGGTAGGCAGGCTCTTGGCGCGCCGTAACGCAGCAGCTTGCTCTTCGGTCCAGCGCACGAAATCTTCGTCGTAGAGCGCGCTCAGCTTCGCCATGCGCAAATGATGGCCTTTCCGATTTTTGTGCGCAAGCCGCCGCGGCGCTCCCCCGGGCCTCGCGCTGCACCCATATAGCGCGGGATGCCCTACTCCAGCCTGCGCGACTTCATCGACCGGCTCGAAGCGGCCGGTCGGCTTGTGCGGGTCGCGACACCGGTCTCGCCATATTTGGAGATGACCGAGATCCAGACGCGGCTGCTCGCCGAGAGCGGACCCGCGGCGCTATTCGAGAACGTCACCCGCGAGACCGGCGGCGGCTATCGAATGCCGGTGCTGGTCAACCTCTTCGGCACCGTCGAGCGGGTAGCCTGGGGCATGGATCGCGAGCCGCACGAGCTGCGCGAGATCGGCGAGACCTTGGCGTTTCTCAAGCAACCGGAGCCGCCCGGCGGCTGGCGCGAGGCGTTGGACATGCTGCCGCTGTTGCGGACGGTGATGGCGATGCGGCCGCGCACGGTCGGCGCCGCACCCTGCCAGGAAATCGTCCTGCGCGGTGGTGAGATCGACCTTGCGGCATTGCCGGTCCAGACCTGCTGGCCGGGCGAGCCGGCCCCGCTGATCACTTGGCCCCTGGTGGTCACCAAGGGACCCGGTACGCGCCGTGAGGACGGCTTCAACCTCGGCATCTACCGCATGCAGATAACCGGCCGCGACACCACCCTGATGCGCTGGCTCAAGCACCGCGGCGGCGCCCAGCACCACCAGCGCTGGCGCGCCGAGCGCGCTGAGCCGTTGCCGGCGGCGGCGGTGATCGGCGCCGATCCGGGGACGATCCTGGCCGCCGTTACCCCGGTTCCCGACACATTGTCCGAGTACCAGTTCGCCGGGCTATTGCGCGGCCGCAAGGTCGAGCTCGTCGATTGCAAGACGCTGCCGCTGAAGGTGCCGGCCCAGGCCGAGATCGTTCTCGAAGGCCATGTCTCGCTCGACGAATATGGCGAGGAGGGCCCTTACGGCGACCACACCGGTTACTACAACGCCATCGAGCGCTTCCCGGTTTTCCGAACTCTCGGCGATCACGATGCGGCAGAGCCCGATTTATCTCTCGACCTTCACCGGCCGCCCGCCCGACGAGCCTTCGGTCCTCGGCGAGGCATTGAACGAGGTGTTCATCCCGCTGCTGCAGCAGCAATTCCCCGAGATCGTCGATTTCTGGCTGCCGCCGGAGGGGTGCTCGTACCGGATCGCTGTCGTGTCGATCCGCAAGGCCTATCCGGGTCACGCCAAACGGATCATTATGGGGATCTGGTCGTTTCTGCGTCAGTTCATGTACACGAAGTTCGTCATCGTCGTGGATGACGATATCGACGCGCGCGACTGGAAGGACGTGATGTGGGCGGTCGCGACCCGCATGGACCCGGCGCGCGACCTCACCGTCGTCGACAACACCCCGATCGATTATCTCGACTTCGCGTCACCCGAATTGGGGCTCGGCGGCAAAATCGGCCTCGACGCGACCGGCAAATTGCCACCCGAGACCCGGCGTGATTGGGGCCGGCCGATCCACATGGCAGACGAGATCATCGCTGCGGTGACGAGCAAATGGGCGAGCTATGGTCTGCCCGGTTCGGGCAAACCCATATGGAAATGAGTGTTATCTCACAATGAGGCAGCGAGACGGTGAGAAGCATTGGCAAAATCTCTGTGTCTCACTGCCTCACTGGTGAATCCCCTTTTCGTTAGGGCGGGACATGACCGAACTGAAAGTCGACAAAGACGCGGGGGCCGCGATCGACCTGTTGCAGGATCTGATCACAGACGCGCGCCGCGCCGGCGCCGATGCAGCCGATGCGGTGCTGTTCGAAGGCGCCTCGCTGTCGCATGCGCGGCGCCTCGGCAAGACCGAGAAGCTTGAGCGGTCGGAGGGTCAGGATCTCGGCCTCAGGGTCTTCATCGGCCATCAGCAGGCGGTGGTCTCGTCGACCGACCGTTCGCCTGAGGCGTTGGCGGAACTCGTCGAGCGCGCCGTGGCGATGGCCCGTGCCGTTCCCGAGGACCCGTTCTGCGGGATCGCCGATCCGGCGGAGATCGCGCAGAAGTGGCCGGCGCTCGATATGCTTGACCCCGAGGAGCCCGCCGCCGAGGTGCTGATCGAGCGGGCACGGGCCGCGGAGGAGGCGGCCCTCGCGGTCGGCGGTGTGACCAATTCCGAAGGGGCCGAGGCCGGATGGGGGCGATCGACCGTTGCGCTCGTCGCATCCAACGGCTTCGCCGGCGCCTACTCCGGGTCGAGCCAAGGCATCAGCGCCAGCGTGATCGCCGGCGCGGGAACCGGCATGGAGCGCGATTACGATTTTGCGAGCGCGATCTTTGCCGCCGATCTGCGTGATCCGGCCGAAATCGGCAGGAGTGCCGGCGAGCGCGCAGTCAAACGCTTGGGCGCCAAGAAGATGCCGACCTGCCGTTGCCCGGTGGTGTTCGACCCGCGCGTCGCCCGCGGCTTCATCTCGCATCTGCTGGGGGCGATCTCGGGGCCGTCGATCGCCCGCGGCACGAGTTTCCTGAAGGACCGGCTCGGCGAGCGCATCTTCCCCAAAGCGATCACGATCATCGACGACCCGCATCGGCAGCGCGGATTGCGCTCCAAGCCATTCGATGGCGAAGGCGTCGCCAACCGCCGCCGCGCGCTGATCGACAACGGCGTCTTGACGACCTGGCTGTTGGATCTGCGCTCGGCCCGTCAGCTCAATCTCACCACCACCGGCCATGCCGCGCGCGGCACCGCCTCGCCCCCCTCGCCTTCGGCCACCAACGTGTGGATCGAGCCGGGAACGCTGAGCCCCAAGGAGCTGATCGCCGACATCGACAGCGGGTTCTATGTTACTGAAATGATGGGGATGGGGGTCAACGGCGTCACCGGCGACTACAGCCGTGGTGCGGCCGGTTTCTGGATCGACAAGGGCGAGATCGCCTTCCCGGTCAGCGAGATGACGGTGGCCGGCAATTTGAAGGATATTTTCGCCCGGCTCGTGGCCGCCGACGATCTCGAATTCAAGGCCGGCGCCGACTCCCCGACCCTGCGCGTCGACGACCTCACCGTCGCCGGCGCCTGATTCCCTGCCAGCAGGGAAAAACCTCGATTCCGCGCCGAGAGGCAATCCATACAATCAAGAAAACTCCTTGTTAATCGGATATTTAAACTGACCAAGGGCGTTTCCGGCAGCGGAATTTTTTGGCGTCGGAAACGCCCTAGCAGGGGAAGAGCGGGGAATTTCGCGCTCTGGCCTCTTACGACAAATTATACGCGCCGATCTCGACGCCAATATGGCAACGGCGGTTGCTGCAGCTCACCGATCGGCCGGAATCGCCTTTCGGCCAACCGCCCGGAATGCTAAAGTTTTACGTGTGGAAAACTCGGGTTTGCACCTGAACCTGCCGCCCTCCGGGCGCAAAGGGGCGAACGGATGACCACGGCGGTCGACACCCGGGTTCCGGCCGAAGAAGCCGCGTCGGGGCGGGGGCGTGCGGCATCGCGGCCGGGACGACGACGCCGGCTCTTTGTGAAATATGCCGCCACGCTCGTTGGGCTCGTCAGCCTGGTATTGCTGATCAACGGGTCGGCGAATGTCTGGTTCGCCTATGGCGAGGCGCGGGACGCGGCGATCCGCCTCCAGCGCGAGAAGGCCGTCGCGGCGGCTCAGCGCATCGAGGAGTACATCGCCGAGATCGAAAAGCAGATCGGCTGGACGACGGCCACTCAGTGGGCCTCGGCACCGATCGAGCAGCGCCGCTTCGACTACGGCAGGTTGTTGCGCCAGGTGCCGGGGATCACCGAGCTGATCCAGCTCGACAATCAGGGCCGCGAGCAGCTCAAGGTCTCCCGTCTGGCGATGGATGTGGTCGGCGGCGGGACGGATTACTCGGCCGATCCCCGCTTCGTCGAGGCACAGGGCAAGAAGGTGTGGTTCGGGCCCGTATATTTCCGCAAGGAATCCGAGCCCTACATGACGATGGCGGTGGCGCATAGCGGCCGCCATGCCGGGGTCACCGTCGCGGAGGTCAATCTCAAGCTGATCTGGGACGTCATCACCGCGATCAAGATCGGCAAGACCGGCTATGCCTATGTCGTCGACGACAAGGGCCGGTTGATCGCCCACCCCGACATCAGCCGAGTGTTGCGCAACAGCGATCTCGCGGGATTGCCGCAGGTCGAAGCGGCCCGCGGCTCCTCTGCGGCTGCCGAGCCGGACGCGATCCTCCGCAATCTCGACGGCCGCCGGGTATTGAGCGCCTCGGCGGCAATCCCCAAGCTCGGCTGGCTGGTCTTTGTCGAGCAGCCGTTGAGCGAGGCGCTCGCACCGCTCTATACCTCGCTGCTGCAAACCGGCCTGTTGCTCGTGCTCGGGCTCGCGGTCGCGGTCCTCGCCGGCCTGCTGCTCGCCCGCCGGATGACCGGGCCGATCCGCGAGCTCGACGCCGGTGCCGCACGCATCGGCGCCGGCGCGCTCGGCTACCGCATCACCGTCCAGACCGGCGACGAGCTCGAGGAGCTCGCCGAGCGTTTCAACACGATGGCGGCCGACCTGCAGAGCTCCTACGCCGACCTCGAAAAGAAGGTCGAAGACCGCACCGCCGAGCTAACCGAAGCGCTCGACCAGCAGACCGCCACCGCCGAGGTACTGGGGGTCATCAACAGCTCGCCCGGCGATCTCGCGCCGGTGTTCGACGCGATGCTGGAAAAGGCGATCCGGCTTTGCGACGGCGCATTCGGAACCCTGCTGACTTTTGATGGTGAGCGTTTTCACACCACGGCAATGCGGGGGATACCGTCAGCGTTGGCCGAATCGATGCGTGAGCCGCAGCAGCCGGGTCCGGGCACTGTCCTGGCTCGGATTGTCAGCGATCGATCTGCGGCGCAAGTGGCTGACATCTCTGCGAACGAGGCTTATCGGCAGCGGCTTCCGCTAGCCGTGGCCTTAGTCGAGTTCGGCAGCGTTCGAACCTTGATCGGGATCCCGCTCCTCAAGGAGGACGCGTTGCTCGGCGTCTTCCACCTTTACCGGCAAGAGGTCCGACCGTTCTCCGACAAGGAAGTTGCCCTGCTCGAAAATTTCGCCGCGCAGGCTGTCATCGCGATGGAGAACGCGCGGCTGATTACCGAGACGCGCGAGGCGCTCGACCAGCAGACCGCGACCGCCGAGGTGCTAGGGGTCATCAACAGCTCGCCGAGCGACCTCACGCCGGTGTTCAATGCAATCCTGGAGAAAGCGCACGGCCTCTGCGCGGTCACCTTTGGCACCTTGCAACAGTACGACGGCGAGAAGTTCCGTGCCGTGGCAACGCGGGGCTTTCCGGAGCCGCAAGAAAAGGTAATTCGCGAGCCTTACGCACCAGACCTCACCGGCCCGTTGCAGATTTTGATAGACGGAGGTCGGTACCTTCAATTCTCCGACCTGGCGGAACATGACACACAGATACCAAACCCGAGGATCCGGGTCGCCGTCGACCTCGGTATTCGCACCCTGTTGTTCCTCCCGTTGCGCAAGGACAACCGCCCACTCGGCTTAATCAGCGCTGGCCGGAAGGAGGCGAAGCTATTCTCGGAGAGAGAGATAGCGCTGCTCGAGAACTTTGCGGCGCAGGCGGTGATCGCGATGGAGAATGCGCGGCTGATCACCGAGACGCGCGAGGCCTTGGAGCAGCAGACCGCGACCGCCGAGGTGCTGGGGGTCATCAACAGCTCGCCTGGCGACCTCGCACCGGTTTACGATGCAATGTTGGAAAAGGCGCACAGTCTTTGCGGCGCGAGCCAAGGGTCGTTGTTCCTTTTTGACGGTGAGCAATTCCGACCGGTAGCCATGCGCGGCGTGCCGGAACCATTCGCCGAGCGGCTGCGGCACGGCCTTCGGGGTTCGGATGCGCTGTCGAGCCAGCCATTGCTAGCCGGCGAACGTTTTGTCCATATCGCTGATATGGCGGCGCATGGGCACCCGGGAGCGCTGGCATCTGTTGAGCTTGGCGGCGTCCGCACTCTGCTATCGGTGCCCCTGCGAAAGGGCGACGCACTGCTCGGGATGATTGTCGCCGCGCGATCCGAGGTCCGGTCATTTGCAGACAAGGAAGTCGCGCTGCTCGAAAATTTCGCGGCCCAGGCGGTCATCGCGATGGAAAACGCGCGGCTGATCACCGAGACGCGCGAGGCTTTGGAGCAACAGACCGCGACCGCCGAGGTGTTGCAGGTCATCAACAGCTCGCCCGGGGATCTGGCCCCAGTGTTCGACGCAATGCTCGAAAAGGCGACGCGACTGTGCGAGGCGCCCTTTGGCATCCTCCGGACTTGGGATGGTGAGCGCTTTCATTTTGGCGCCGTGCACGGCGATGCCCAGTTTAGCGATTGGGTCCGGCAGCGTGGTCCCATCCACCCGGACCGTGATGCTTCCCTGCTGGGACGAATCCAAGCGGGCGAACGGGTTGTCTGCATTGCCGACGCGCAGGATGATGAGGGTTATCGGGTTTCCTCGGGCTTCAGGGAGATGGCGAAGGCCAGCGGCATCCGGAGCGCAGTTACGGTGGCGCTGCACAAAGATGACGCGCTCCTGGGAATAATTACCGTCTACCGCCAGGAGGTCCGGCCGTTCTCCGAGAAGCAGATTGCACTATTGCAGAACTTCGCCGCCCAGGCGGTGATCGCGATGGAGAATGCGCGGCTGATCACCGAGACGCGCGAGGCCTTGGAGCAGCAGACCGCGACCGCCGAGGTGCTGGGGGTCATCAACAGCTCGCCCGGCGATCTCGCCCCGGTCTTCGATGCGATGCTCGAAAGGGCGATGCACCTCTGCGAAGCAGCGCTCGGCGTATTGTGGACCTATGATGCGAGCGGCTTCCGCGCCGCTGCCAGCCGCGGTGCGCCGCCGGACTATGCCGAGTTTCTGGCAAACGCGGCACATCAGCCGGGGTCGGTTACTGCGCATGGGCGACTGTTGCGTGGCTCTCGGTTCGAGCACATCCCGGATGTCGCAGCGAGTGAGGATTACAGGCTCGGCGATCTTTTCCCGCGGGCCTTGGTCGATCTCGCCAAGGGGCGAACCATCCTCGCCGTGCCGTTGCGTAAAGAAGATGCCTTTCTCGGGGACATCTTCCTTTACCGCCAGGAAGTGCGCCCGTTTTCCGACAAGCAGATCTCGCTGTTGCAGAACTTCGCGGCGCAAGCGGTGATCGCGATGGAAAACGCGCGGCTGATCACCGAGACGCGCGAGGCCTTGGAACAGCAGACCGCGACCGCCGAGGTGCTCGGGGTCATCAACAGCTCTCCCGGAGACCTCGCGCCGGTGTTCGACGCCATCCTGGAGAAAGCACACACGCTTTGCGGCGCGTCTCACGGCCATCTGTCGATTTATGACGGTGACCGGTTTCACGCCGTCGCGACGCATGGGGTGCCCGAGCCTTTTGCGGCACTGCTGCGCAAGCCTTTCCGTCCCGGACTCGACGTCGCGCAGCGGCTGCTTGCGGGCGAGGATTTGATACACATCGCAGATATGGCCCGCTTGACTTATGAGCCGGACGACCGCATCGGGCGGGCTGCCGTAGAATTGGGCGGTGCGCGCACATTGCTGATCGTCGCGCTGCGAAAGGACAACGCTTTACTGGGCTACCTGACTGCCCATCGCCAAGAGGTGCGGCCATTCTCCGACAAGCAGATCGCACTGTTGCAGAATTTCGCCGCGCAGGCAGTGATCGCGATGGAGAATGCGCGGCTGATCACCGAGACGCGCGAGGCGCTCGAGCAGCAGACCGCGACCGCCGAGGTGCTGGGGGTCATCAACAGCTCGCCCGGCGACCTCGCGCCGGTGTTCGACGCGATGCTGGAAAAGGCAATACACCTTTGCGATGCCGCATTCGGCACGTTGTGGACCCGTGACGGTGAAAGCTTCCGTGCAGTTGCGCTGCGTCGCGTGCCCGCTGAATTCGCCGATCTCCTGGCGAAGGGGCCGTACCGCCCGGAGCCCGGAAGTGGCCACGAACGGCTGATGCGCGGAGAGCTTTTCGTACAGATCGAGGACATCGCTGCGGAGGCGCGAATTGGCCCGGTTCGCGAAGCATTGGTCGAACGGGGCGGTGCCCGTAGCTTGATTGCGGTGCCGTTGCGCAAGGATGGGACCATCCTTGGGGTTATTTCCGCCTACCGCCAGGAGGTCCGACCGTTCTCCGACAAGCAGATCGCGCTATTGCAGAATTTCGCGGCGCAGGCGGTGATTGCGATGGAGAATGCGCGGCTGATCACAGAGACGCGCGAGGCCTTGGAACAGCAGACCGCGACCGCCGAGGTGCTGGGGGTCATCAACAGCTCACCCGGCGATCTCGTCCCAGTTTTTGATGCAATCCTGGAAAAAGCCCACAACCTCTGCGGGGCCACGTTCGGGAGTTTAAATATCTACGACGGTGAGGAAAATCGCGCAGTAGCGGTGCGAGGCCTCGCAGAAAGTTTTGCCGACCGGCTGCGTCAAGGGTTCCGGCCCGGCCCCGAGCACCCGATCCGCCAACTGCTGAGCGGAGCTCGTATTGTGCAAGTACCGGATGCCGCGGAGATCGTGGATCCGATTGCACGTGCCGCGTTCGAACTCGCCGGCTTGCGCACCGTCGTAATGGTGCCATTGCGCAAAGACGACCGGCTTCTCGGGCAGATTGTTGCCGCACGCCAAGAGATTCGGCAGTTTTCCGAAAAAGAGATCAGCGTGCTGGAGAACTTCGCTGCGCAAGCCGTGATAGCAATGGAAAATGCGCGACTCCTCAACGAGCTGCGGCAGCGCACACGCGATCTGCAGGAGTCGCTCGAATACCAGACCGCGACCAGCGATGTGCTCAAGGTCATCAGTCAATCGACCTTCGACCTGCAACCGGTGCTGACGACCCTTGCGGAAACCGCCGCGCGGCTGTGCGATGCCGAGATGGCGTTTATCTTCCGGCGTCAGGGCGACCTTTATCTCGTCTCGGCGTCGGTCGGCTTCTCGCCCGAAACCAAAGCTCTCGTCGAAGCCAATCCGATCTCGCCCGGCCGTGGCACGGTCGCCGGCCGCACCGCATTGACGGCTAGCGTCGTCCATATACCGGATGCGAGGTTGGACCCCGAATACACCTGGGGCGAGTTTATTCGCGTCGCGAGGACGCCGACGATGCTCGGCGTACCTCTGCTGCGCGAAGGGGTACCGATCGGCGTGATTGTGCTGGCTCGCCAGAGGGTGGAGCCGTTTACCGAGAAGCAGATCGCACTGGTTTCGACCTTCGCCGACCAGGCGGTGATCGCCATCGAGAACGCGCGGCTGTTCAACGAATTGCGCGACCGCACCGCCGAGCTCGGGCGCTCGGTCGAAGAGCTGAAGATGCTGAGCGAGGTCGGCCAGGCGGTCAGCTCGACGCTCGATCTGCGCTCGGTCCTCTCGACGATCCTCACCTCTTCTCTCGGGCTGACCTGGGCGAACGCCGGGGCGATCTTTCGCTACAGCCGGGCAGAGCGCGCCTTCCGGCTGGTCGAGGCGGTTGGCTGGGATGAAGCGCTGATGCGCTCGGTCGGGGATTTGCGCCTTGCCGAGGCCGAGACCGCGATGGGTGAGGCAGTGGCGCGCCGGGCGCCCGTTCAGCTCGCCGATACCGCGCAGCGGGTGAGCAACCCGCTGCGCGACCTTACCCTCGCCGCCGGTTTTCATTCGGCACTGATCGTCCCGCTGGTCGGCGCCGAGCGCATTCTCGGGGCCATCATTCTGATGCGGCAAGAAGCGGGCGAATTTCCGCCGGAGACCGTGCGGCTGATGCAGACCCTGGCGAGCCAGTCGGTATTGGCGATCCAGAACGCGCGGCTCTTCCGCGAGATCGCCGACAAGAGCGAGCAATTGGCGCTGGCGAGCCAGCACAAATCGCAGTTCCTCGCCAATATGAGCCACGAGCTCAGAACTCCGCTGAACGCGATCCTCGGCTATGCCGAACTGCTGGTCGATGGCATTTACGGTGTATTGCCGGACCGGCCGAAGGGTGTGCTCGAGCGCGTCCAGAACAACGGCAGGCACCTCTTGGCGTTGATCAACGACGTGCTCGATTTGGCGAAGATCGAGGCCGGCCAATTGGTCCTGACACTAGAGGATTATGCATTGGCCGAAGTGGTGCGCTCGGTCGTCAGCGCGACCGAGCCGCTCGCCACCGCGAAGGGGCTCAAATTCACCGCCGCGGTACAAGACAGCATGCCGATGGCGCATGGCGATGCGCGACGTGTCTCGCAGGTGCTGCTCAACCTTGTCGGCAATGCGATCAAATTCACCGATGCGGGTGAGGTCGAGATCCGCGCCGCCTCCGGCAACGGCCAATTTGTGCTGACCGTGAGCGATACCGGGCCGGGCATTGCCGACGCCGATCAGGACCGGATCTTCGGCGAGTTTCAGCAGATCGACAATTCGAACACGCGTCATAAGGGCGGCACCGGGCTGGGCTTGGCGATCTCCAGGCGAATGGTCGAAATGCAGGGCGGGACGATCGCGGTCGAGTCGGTGTTGGGCCAGGGGTCGACCTTCCGGGTGGTATTGCCCGTCCATGTCGATGAAATGATGGAGGCGGCCGAATGAAGGAAAGCTTTAACGCGGAGGACGCTGGGGGTGTGCGCAGAGGACGCGAAGGTGACGGACCACCGTCATTGGCGTTCATCGCCCTTCGCTACAAATTACGCCATCCCGGCGCAGGCCGGGACCCATAGTTCAGCCGGCGTGGAGTTGTCCGATGGGGCCTGGTCGCAGGAACGATCAAACTCGGGTGCTTGTGGAAGCATGGGTCCCGGCCTGCGCCGGGATGGCGAGAAAAGGTAATATTGGATTACAGCCTCTTTCGCGGGGCGACGAGTAATGCACTATGCGCGACGGCGTCACGGGGATGGTCAATGGCCTCTGATCTTCTGCGACCACAGCGCGCCCTCTGCGTCCTCTGCGTTGAAGCTTTCTTGGAGAAGGCGTGAATGAGCAAGCGCATCCTCGTCGTCGAGGACACCGAGGACAACCGCCAGATCATCCGCGACCTCTTGTCGAGTGTGGGTTATGAGCTGATCGAGGCAATGGATGGCGCCGAAGGGGTGGCGATGGCGCAGAGCGAGCGTCCCGACCTGATCCTGATGGACATCCAACTGCCGCAAATCGACGGCTACGAGGCGACCCGACGGATCCGCGCCATCCCCGAGCTCGCCGGGGTGCCCATCATCGCGGTCACCTCCTACGCGCTCTCCGGCGACGAGGCCAAGACGCGTGAGGCAGGGTGCAACGGCTATGTCGCCAAGCCCTTCAGTCCGCGCCAATTGCTGGCGAAAGTCCGCGAATTCCTCCCCGACGACTAGAAAAACAACACCTTACCGCAAAGAGCGCAAAGGATGCGCGAAGGACGCGAAGGGTGACCGAAGAAGAAATTGGGCATGCGATCATCGGCGCGGCGATCAATGTTCATTCGGTCGTTGGGCCCGGGCTGCTCGAAAGCGCTTATGAGACCTGTCTGCTCTATGAGCTGGAAAAGCTTAATCTGCCGGTGCGAAGGCAGGTGATGATCCCCATTCGCTACGAAGATTTGACGATCGATAATGGTTACCGAGTCGATCTGCTTGTTGGTGAGCAAGTCCTGGTCGAGCTCAAGGCAGTGGAGGCAATCTTGCCGGTGCATCGCGGACAACTTTTAAGTTATCTCCGTCTCGGCGGGTTCAGGCTCGGTTACCTCTTGAATTTCAATGTTGCACGCATGCGCGACGGCGTCGTCAGGATGGTCAATGGCATCTGAGCCTTCGCGTCCTTTGCGACTCCTTCGCGCCCTTTGCGGTAATGCCTTTCTTCTTGGGGGGGAGATGCGTGATCCGCCTTTGATCCTGGTCGTCGACGATGTCGCGGACAATGTCGACATTCTGCAGATGCGGCTCATGGCGCAGGGCTACGAGGTGGCGACGGCGGGGGACGGCGTCGAAGCACTGGACAAGATCCGCGAGCTGATCCCCGACCTAGTCCTCCTCGATGTGATGATGCCGAGGCTCGACGGCATCGAGACCGTCAAGCAGCTCAAGGCCGATCCCTCATTGCCGTTCATCCCGGTCATCCTCGTCACCGCCAAGGCCGATGCCAAGGACGTCATCGGAGGGCTGGAGAGCGGCGGCGACGATTATCTGACCAAGCCCGTCGACCATGCCGCACTCTCGGCGCGGGTGCGCGCGATGCTGCGGATCAAGGCGTTGCACGACACCGTGCAGCAGCAGGCCAAGCGCCTGGAGGACCAGGCGGCGGAGCTCGCCTCGTGGAACCGCACGCTCGAAGAGCGCGTCGCCGCCCAGCTAAGCGAGATCGAACGGGTCGGGCGGCTGAAGCGCTTTCTCGCCCCGCAGCTTGCCGAGATGATCGTCTCGACCGGCGACGAGGGCATTCTCGAAAGCCACCGCCGCGACATCGTCGTCGTGTTTTGTGACCTGCGCGGCTACACCTCCTTTGCCGAGACCGGAGAGCCGGAAGAAGTCTGGACCGTGCTGCGCGAATTTCATGCGGCGGTCGGGCCGCTTGTCAGCCGGTTCGAGGGCACGCTCGATCATTTCTCCGGCGATGGGCTGATGGTTTACTTCAACGATCCCTTGCCCTGCCCCGATCCCGCCGAACGCGCAGTGAAAATGTCGATCGAAATGCGCGCCGCGGTCGGCGAGCTGATGTCGGGATGGCGCCGGCGCGGCTTTGAGATCGGTTTCGGGGTCGGCGTCGCCCAGGGCTACGCGACCCTCGGGCGGATCGGCTTTGCCGAGCGGGTCGACTACACCGCGATCGGCACCGTCACCAACCTTGCCGCGCGCCTCTGCGCCGAGGCGCAAGACGGCCAGATCCTGCTCAGCAAGCGGGTCGCCGCCGCGGTCGAAGGGGCCGTCACGTTGGAGGAGGTCGGCAACCTCGCCCTCAAAGGCTTGAGCCAGGCAATTGCCGTCTACAACGTGGCGGGCGGGGCCTCGGCCTGAGCTGCTGCCGGCGACGCCATCTCGCCGGCGACCCGGACGCGGACGCGGACGGCGTTGCCCGGCAAATAGGCCAGCGGCATGTCCTCGACATCGACCGTCTGCAGGCTCGCGGAATCGGCGCCGGCGGCGATGGCGCGTTCCCTCGCCTGGGCTTCGGCCAATGCGATCGCCTCGCCCCGGCCGAGGTCGCGGTAGACCTGGTCGGTCTCGCCGCTGATCTGCGCGATCGCCGCACCGACCGCGTTGGCGCAGTCGCCATGCGGCACCCGGATCACTTGCGAAATCCCGGAGACCCGGTCGGGTACCAGAAAGGCGCCTCCGCCGACCGCGATCAACGGCAGATCGCCGGCTTCGGTCTTCATCCGGTCGACCGCATCCTCGATCTTTTGCCGCACCGCGGCGAGGACAGCGGAGACCAGGTCTTTCGGCAGATCGCCGACGGCGCCGGCATCGCCGATCTCCGCAAGACCGGCGGCCACCGCCACATCGGTCGCGGTCGGAGTGCTGCCGCCGAAAACGAGCGCCTGGCGGCTCAGCCGATAGCCGACACTCTCGGGGCCGACGGCAAGCGACTCGCGCGCGACGACACTGCCGCCGCCGAGGCCGATCGACAACAGATCCGGCATGCGGAAGAGGGTGCGCACGCCGCCGACCTCGACGACCGAGTTGGCCTCGCGCGGGAACCCGCGGCGCAATTGGCCGACGTCGGTCGAGGTGCCGCCGACATCGATCACCATTGCATCGGCGAGCCCCGATAGAAAAGCCGCACCGCGCATCGAGTTGGTGGCACCCGAGGCGAAGCTCGTCACCGGCAGGGCGGCGGCAAAATCGGCCGACATCACCGTCCCGTCGTTCTGGGTCAGATAGAGCGGGGCGGTGATGCCGCTCGCCGCGATCGCTTGAGTGAAGCCCGCGATTGTGACCCGCGCCAGATCGACAAGGGCGGCGTTGAGGAGGGCGGCGTTCTCCCGCTCCAGGAGACCGATGCGCCCCAAATCGTGCGACACGGTGACCGCGGCATCGGGACACTCTTCGGCGAGAATCGCTCGCGCCCATTCCTCGCAGGAGGGGTCGAGCGGCGAAAAGATCGCGGCGACGGCGACCGAGCCGATGCCGCTGCCGCGGATCTGCCGCGCCGCCCGCCGCATGCCGGCCTCGTCGAACGGCACGATCGGCCGGCCGTCATAGTCGTGCCCGCCTTCGAGCATGAACACCTCGCCCCGGACCGCGGCGGCGAGATCCTCGGGCCAGTCGCAAAACGGCGGCAACGAGGCCGCGGCCGGCAGCCCGATGCGCACCGCCGCGACCGGCGCGAGATCACGCCGCTGGACCACGGCGTTGACAAAATGGGTGGTGCCGATCACGACGCCGTCGATGGCGCCGCGCGCCACTTCCGGATGGCCAGCGAGTTCTGCCAACGCCGTCAGGATGCCGGTGGTGACATCCGCCGTTGTCGGGGTCTTGACCGCGTGCACGACACGCCCGCCTTCGAGCAGCACGGCGTCGGTGTTGGTGCCGCCGACATCGATGCCGATCCGCCGCAGCATTTAGATCAGCCCGGCGACGATGTTGATGGTCAGGGCAAGAACCGCGACATTAAAGAAAAAGGCCAAGACGCTATGGGCAAGCACCAAGCGCCGCAAGCTGTGGTCTTCGATCTCTACGTCCGAGACCTGAAAGGTCATGCCGATGCAGAAAGAAAAGTACATAAAATCCCAATAATCCGGCTTCGGCTGACCTGGAAAACCTAAGCCTCCGATAGGTTGATATTCTCTCGAAGGGTCGGCATCACCATAATAACCATGCGCGTAGTGCAACGCGAATATCGTGTTCATGAAAAACCAAGAGAGGAGAATCGTGGCGGCCGCCAAGACTACGTGGAAACCGGGCGAATCTGCATTTTTGCTGCCGTGAAGCTCGAACACGATCGCGATCAAGACCGCACTCGCGGCCGCAGTTCCGAAGCCCAGGACGGTGTAGCGACCCTCGTCTTCGATTTCGGCGCGGCGCCGCATGCTGTCGGGCGTGGCTCGCACCATCATAACCCACACTGCGGTGAGAAACGTCAGCGCGCCGCCATCGAAGGCGATCAAAAAACGCGATCCTGTTCCGGTCCAACCTGAAGGGAGCCAATAGAGGACGACGCCCACCGCGGTTGCCGCGAACAGACGCGGATGGCTGCGCATGTGCGTGTGACGCAGCACTCCCTGGCTGAGAACGAACCAGGATCTTCCGATCCAGTGCCGTGAGGGCTTTTCCTGACGGACAACCTGATTGCTCAAGATTCAGCCATTCCTCGTGCGGTTCACAGAGCACGGTCGGGAAAGACCGAGCGGAAGTCGAGGTCGTATCCAAAGGCGCGCGGCCCGACATGCTCCAGCCCTTTCGGGGTCAGGAACACCGGCGGGGCGGGCAGCGCGATGACCGAGGCGCGCCTCCCATAGCCGATCGTCTCGGTACCGAAGGCCTCGCCCGAGACGGTGTCGAGCACACAGATTAGATCGGGCGACATCGCAAGCGGCGCCCCGTCGCGCCACGCCACCACCCATTCATTCTGAAACGCGATTTCGAGCCGTGATCCGCGATCCTCGTCGAGCCCGTCGATAACCGACCGGCCGCGCAAATAGCCCTCGGTCGTGCGCCGCGCGACGTCGGCGACCTTGCCGCGGAACAGCAGCTTGCCCTTGCCCTCGTCAAGGATCGCCGCGACCGGATCCTCGTGGCGCTGTTGCGCGGCGCGCACCCGACGGCCGATGCCGATCGCCTTGGTCACGGTGGAGTGGATGCCCCACTCCTTGACCTCTCGCCCGGTGCGCGGCGCTTTGCAGGTCGAGGCGATCGAGCCCATTTCGACGCAGATCCTGCGGCTGACCCGCTCCATCCACCGCCAACTCGGCACCTTGGTCACGACCGCCTCGATACCGCGCGGGTCGTAGAGCACGCAGGGATAGGGGCGCAGACCGCCGACCGCGACACTCGTCATCTGCGCCTCGGGATAGGCGCGGCCCATCGTGTCGGCGTCAACCACCGGGAGGCCGAGATGGGCTGCCGCCATCAATGGCTGAATGCTGTTGCCGCCGCCGATCTCGAGCGACATGACGGCGCGGAATTTCGCCCCCAGCAGATCCTGCTGGATCTCGACCGCGCGGGCGATATTGCGGCTGTCGGCGAGGCGCTCCTGGCCGACGAGCGGTGCCCCCATGTTGGAGACGACCGCAACCCAATCCTCATCGCCGAGATTGAGCGGCGGCATCAGCGCGACGCGGCGGCTCTCGGCATAAAGCCGGCGCATGTTGAGGAGCCCGAGATAGGGGCTGCCGCCGCCCCCGGTGCCGAGGATCCAGGCGCCGACCGCCAATGCCTCGATGTCGTCCAGCGTCAGTTCGCGCATCGGGGTCCGATATCATAAGATCCGGCCTTTCCCAAAGGAGGCCGAGCCTTGCCGTTGTCGGGACTGCGCGTGGTCGACCTGACCCGCATCCTTGCCGGGCCATTCTGCTCGATGCTGCTCGCCGATATGGGGGCGGAGGTGATCAAGATCGAAACCCCCGGCATGGGCGACCCGGTGCGCCGGCAAGGGGCAATCCGCGAAGGGCTCAGCTGGTATTTCGCCGGCTTCAACCGCAACAAGCGCTCGCTGACCCTGAACCTGCGGCATCCCGATGGTCGTGCGGTGCTGGCGCGGCTGATCGCCGGCAGCGACGTATTGGTCGAGAATTTCCGCCCCGGAGTGCTCGCCGCAATGGGCTTCGACAAGGCGCGGCTCGCCGAACTCAACCCGGCGCTCGTCTATTGCAACATTACCGGCTTCGGCACCAGCGGGCCCTATCGCGACCGTCCGTCCTTCGATTTTGTCGCCCAGGCAATGAGCGGGTTCATGAGCGTCACCGGCGATCCCGACGGGTCGCCGATGCGCGCCGGCCCGCCGATCGCCGATCTCGTCGCCGGGCTATACGCGGCACTCGGAGTGTGCGCCGCCTTGGTCCGGCGGGGCCGGACCGGGCGGGGCGAGACGGTCGGCGCCAGCCTCAACAACAGCATGATCGGGATGCTAGGCTTTCTCGCCGCCAATTACCTCGCCACCGGCGAAACGCCCTCTCGTACCGGCAACAATCATGCGATCGTCTCGCCTTACGGGCTCTTTCGCACGAAGGACGGCGAAGTGGCGACTGCCCCCTCGCAGGAGCAATCCTATCAACGGCTGATCGACGCGCTCGGCATGCCCGAGCTGCGCGACCACCCCGACTTCCGTACCAACGATCTGCGGGTCAAGAACCGTCGGGCGATCAACGCCGCGATCGAGGAGCGGCTCACGGACGGCACCAGCGACTACTGGATCGAGAAGCTCAACGCGGCCGGCGTCCCCTGCGATCGCGTCAAGAGCTTGCCGGAGGTCTTCGCCGACCCGCAGACCATCGACCAGGAAATGGTGGTCGGCACCGAGCATCCCGGTCACGGCGAGGTCAAGATGCTCGGCTTCCCGATCAAATTCAGCGAGGCGCCGTGCCGCCTCTACCGCCCTGCCCCCGATCTCGGCGCCGACACCGACGCGGTCTTGCAGGAATTCGGCTACTCTCACGAAGACATTGCCCGTTTGCGGGAGGCTCGGGTCGTCTGACCCAGTCGCCACAGCACAGCGGCGCCCAATTCCAATTGCCGCGATGATCCCGCCCGCCATGAACCAGCAGCCTCCCCAACGCCCCTCGATTGCCCCAATCGACTTAGTGCAACCGTGCGGGTGCAATCGCTGCCCTGAATATGCGAAGACCCCCGCGCGCTCGAAGCGTCGGGCGGGGGTCGCTGTCGCGAAGTCATGCTTCGCGCTCGGGTTCAAAACCGAGCTAAATCTTGGACTTTGAACTCGGTTGCCGATGCCAAGCGGTCGGCAACTCGGTCTTTCCGGGTGGCGTCATGTTCGCGGCACACCCTCCTTCTAAGTTGACGACAAAATCCATCTAGGACGTCGAACTCGCTGCGTCAAGGGGAATGCACCGCGGGTCACAGAAGCGGTTGAAAAGGCGCACGGCGTCGTCTATTCTGTTGGCACTCTCGCACGCTGAGTGCTAATATATGCGCGAGACATGCTATTCCATGGAGGGACACCGTGAAATTTCGACCGTTGCAGGATCGCGTTTTGGTCCGCCGTATCGATGAAGAGGAAAAGACCAAGGGCGGCATCATCATTCCCGATACCGCCAAGGAAAAGCCGATGGAAGGCGAGGTGATCGCAGCGGGACCCGGCGCTCGCGGCGATGACGGCGCGCTGCACCCGCTCGACGTCAAGATCGGCGACCGCGTGCTGTTTGGCAAGTGGTCGGGCACCGAGATCAAGATCGATGGCGAGGATCTCGTCGTCATGAAGGAAAGTGACATCATGGGCGTCGTCGCCTAGAGGGAGCAGAGCCATGGCAGCAAAGGAAATTCGGTTTCACGCCGATGCGCGCGAGCGGATGCTGCGCGGCGTCGACATTCTCGCCAACGCGGTCAGGGTGACCTTGGGCCCGAAGGGGCGCAACGTCGTCCTCGACAAATCCTTCGGTGCGCCGCGGATCAGCAAGGACGGCGTCACGGTCGCCAAGGAGATCGAGCTCGCCGACAAGTTCGAGAACATGGGCGCTCAGATGGTGCGCGAGGTCGCATCGAAGACCAGCGATGCCGCCGGCGACGGCACCACGACCGCGACCGTGCTGGCCCAGGCGATCGTGCGTGAAGGTGCCAAGGCGGTGGCCGCAGGGATGAACCCGATGGATCTCAAGCGCGGCATCGACCGGGCAGTCGAAGCCGTGGTCAAGGACATCGATAAGCGCTCGAAGAAAGTGTCGACCAACGACGAGATCGCTCAGGTCGGCACGATCTCGGCCAATAACGACAGCGAAATCGGAAAGATGATCGCCGAGGCGATGCAGAAGGTCGGCAATGAGGGCGTGATCACGGTCGAAGAGGCCAAGAGCCTCGAAACCGAGCTCGACGTCGTCGAGGGCATGCAGTTCGACCGCGGTTATGTCAGCCCCTATTTCGTGACCAACGCCGAGAAGATGGTCGCCGAGCTCGACGAGCCCTACATCCTCCTCAACGAGAAGAAGCTGTCGAGCCTACAGTCATTGCTGCCCTTGCTCGAAGCGGTCGTGCAGTCGGGCAAGCCCTTGCTGATCGTCGCCGAGGACGTCGAAGGCGAGGCGCTGGCGACACTCGTCGTCAACAAATTGCGCGGCGGCCTCAAGGTCGCGGCGGTCAAGGCGCCGGGCTTTGGCGACCGCCGCAAGGCGATGCTCGAGGACATGGCGATCCTGACCGGCGGCCAGGTGATCAGCGAGGATCTGGGGATCAAGCTCGAGAACGTCACGCTCGACATGCTGGGCAAGGCCAAGCGGATCCGCGTCGAGAAGGAGAACACGACGATCATCGACGGCTCCGGCGCGAAGGACGATATCCAGGGGCGGTGCACCCAGATCCGCCAGCAGATCGAGGAGACGACCTCGGATTACGACCGCGAAAAACTGCAGGAGCGGCTCGCCAAGCTCGCCGGCGGTGTTGCGGTGATCCGCGTCGGCGGTTCGACCGAGATCGAGGTCAAGGAAAGAAAGGACCGGGTCGACGACGCCACCCACGCGACGCGGGCGGCGGTCGAGGAAGGCATCGTCCCGGGCGGCGGTGTGGCACTCCTCTATGCCGCCAAGGCGCTCGACGGATTGACCCCCGAGAACAACGACCAGCGGGTCGGGATCGACATCGTCCGCCGTGCGTTGCAATCGCCGGTGCGCCAGGTTGCCGAGAACGCCGGGACCGAGGGATCGGTCGTGGTCGGCAAATTGCTCGACTCGAGCGACCCGAACCAGGGCTACGACGCCCAGACCGGCGAATATGTCGACATGGTCAGGGCCGGCATCATCGATCCGACCAAGGTGGTGCGGCTGGCATTGCAGAACGCCGCGTCGGTCGCCGGCCTGCTCGTGACGACCGAGGCGATGGTCGCCGAAAAGCCCGAAAAGAAGCCGATGCCCGCAATGCCGCATGGCGGCGGCATGGACGGCATGGACGATTTCTAATCATCCTGCGGCAACAGACGAGGCCGGCATCCCTCGGGGTGCCGGCTTTTTTTGCTTGGGCAGCTATTCCACAGTTCATACGCTCAAGGGCGGGCCTAGCATGCGGTATCGAGCCGATCGGGTGTGAATCATCTGTTTGCTTCTGGGCAATCTATGACCGTTGATGCGTCGTGGAGCTGCCTCGGTCTAGAAACCTGCGTCGGATCGGGCGATCCGACAGATAGTGCTCGCGAGGGTTCTCCTGACCGCGGCACTGAAGGCGCGGCGGGCGCTGTGAGCTTCGGGTTAGCTCCTCAAGGGATCGCCCGATGGAATTCCCGTCCCACTGATTTCGCCGCGCGCACGCCGCACCCCCCTGGATCGAGGCTCCGGCACTCGCCGCGCGCCTCGAGCGGATCCGCCACTCCTGATCCTGGATGTCCGCGGCCCTGACGAATTCACCGACCCACTCGGGCACATCGGTGTCGGCCGTCAGCTGGTGACCGCACTCTTGGCTGGCGTCGATGGCGACCGGCCGATAACGGTCAACGCGGCGCCCAACAGTAACGCGGCGCCCAACAGTATTGCCTTCTGGGAATCGCTTGGCTTTCTCCCGGACCCCGCGCGACGGACACACGCATATCCTGCATCGGGAGAGAGCGCTTTCTACGTGACACCGGATTATCACGTAGAATTCGGGGATTTGTGGAACCCTGCAACGGGACCGGTGTATTACGATCAAGAGAGCAATTTCCGCACCCCCAGCGGAAGTGTGGCCCTCAACCGCGCCACGCTTTGCTCTCAACCCGAAAGCGCCATGTCCCCCCACGTGGCGCTTTCTCTTTTTCCTGTTGGATGTCGAGCCGATAGAGTGGGAGCCCCTTGGCGGCCAGGCAATAGACATGCAGGCAGGACCGTTTTGCCGTTTGTCCGCATAGAATTGAGCACCTTGCGCACCCACCTGACCTAACGAGGAGGAACGGAATGGCCCGCCGCACCCCGCCCCGCAAAGTCACCTATTTCGAACCGGTCCCGCCGCGCCTGGCGCGCAACACCATCATCCAATCGACGTTCGAGGTCGGGCGCCGCTTCCGTTGCACGATGCGCGTCGATTGCAGCCAGCTCGACGCCGGCGCGGTGATCCGGCCGGTGCCCGGCGAATGGCATCCGCGCATGCCCGATCGCCTCGACGAAGAGGAGCTTGCCGACTGGCGGACTGGCCGGAACGCGGTCTATCAGCTCGCCGCGCTGACAATCGGCGCGCGCCTCGCGGTCGCTGACGCATAGGCCGAGCATAAAGCGCCAGAAATCCCCCACATGACGCAACGGCAATAGTGCTTAGGAGCAGACAGATGACTCGGCTCATCAGCGTGGGGGCGGTCCAGCCAGCGGCATCGAGCTGATCGGGAGTGAAGCGTCTGTTTGCTTCTGAGCACTAGTGTAAGCGCTTGCCGGTCCAGCGATCGCGTCCGGCCCAGAACGGGCAAGCCGGACAGGTGGGCCCTTCGTAATCGATGCCTTCTTCATGCGGACAGCCGATAATTCTGTCCGTCATCACGATGGATCTGGCTCCGGCTGCGTCGATGAACGCGAGCGCTTCTTCCGCAACGCCGGGATCGTTGCGGATATCGGCTCCTTCAGAGAACCAGCGTCGAACCTCCGTGGCGTCGACATCCTCAGCCGGCACGATGCCGACAGTGAGCTTGGTGGCTCTGGCATCGTCTGGACCGTAGAGTTTGCCGTGTCTAAGAGGCCGACCCGAAATGATTCTGGGTATGTCAAAAAGTTTATTCGTCGTTCCCGCGAAAGCGGGAATCCTGGGTGCAAGACTGTGGCGGTTGCCCTGGACCCCCGCTTTCGCGGGGGCGACGTGTACCAGGTTGATAATACATGCGCGATTTTGGGTCAGGCTCTAAGTCGAATAACACGATGTTGTATCCTGCTTCGCCGTAACTACTTTTGTAGGCCACGCCGTCAATCCCATTGCTCTTAAACAACTCAGACAAAATCTGTATCGTAATATAATCAAGACTGTCGTCATTGCGGTGCGCTGGCTTAGAAAACGAATCGTTTATATCTGACCAGACTACTTTTTCTATTTGGTCAAACGGTTTCTCTCTTGACCATCGATAATCGAGTGCGGCGGGTCTCGCGGTCGTGCGCGAGACGGCACGGGCTCGCGGCCTAGCGCTGGGCGTGCGCCAGGGGACGGCCGATGCACTGCCGTTCGACTGTTGCAGCTTCGATTTCGTGCTGGCGTGGAATGTGATCCATCACGGGACGTTGGCGATGTCGGGCGGCGGCTGGCCGAGATCTGGCGCGTGCTGAAGCCCGAGGCGCGCCACAAGGGCACGATGCTGCCGACCCGCAACGTCAATTACGGAAGCGGCCGCACCGTCGCCCCCGGCACCTTTGTCCGCGACGGGACCGAGGAACGCGGGCACCCGCATTTCTATTGTGATGCGGCGACCCCTCGTTGCGCTCTACGCCGGCTTCGAGGACTTGCTCATTTACTCCATGAAGTGTGGCCACGACAATCGCGTTGGCGCGAAGCTCTGCGAGGAATGCCCTGCTCCCTGGCGCATACGTGCTGCGGAGCCCACTTTCGTCGACCGCCAAGTTTCTGCTCGGATTAATGGCATCGGGCGACCTCACCTGTTGCAGCCACACTTTGAGCCCTGGCGTGCCCGGGCGAGATAAACGGATGGACTGCCACGAGCTGCTTGAAGCAAATATGATTAGCCTTCGATGCTCGCGTCCGTTGGCCGGCGCGATAAGGAAATCGATCGCGAGCTGCGGCGGCGGAAGGCTCAGGAGGCAAAGCTGACAAGCAGGCAAGGCTTCGGAACCTCGCGCGCGGAGCCCGCGTTCAGGCGGCACACCGATCCTTGCCGGCCACATGGATGCGCCAAGAAAAGGAAGGCAGCAACATGATCCGCTTCGTCGCGTTCATCCCGGCCACCGTTGCGTTTTTCACCATGTCGCCGATCGCCCATGCGCAGTACAACGAGCCGGCGCTCGGAACCGGCACCAAGACCGTCGAAATCGTGATCGAGAACGCGACCAACACGCAGGTGTTCTCACCGGAAGTTCTTCGCCTCGCACCGCGCCGGGGTCAAGCTGTGGGCGGAGGGAGAACCCGCCTCTCTCGGCCTCAGGCTCCTCGCCGAGGATGGCAACATCGACCCGTTCATGTACGAGACAATGAAGGGGATCGGCAAAGACTTCGGTTCGACCACGGTGATCTACCCGATCGATTCGGGTCAAAAGCAGAAAGCCGTTCTCAAAGTGAGCGCCGAGTATCCGCTCGTTTCGGGCGCGATCATGCTTGGAATGACCAATGACGGTTTCCTCGGGCCGCAGAGCATCGACCTGTTCAAGATCGACAAACCGACGGTGTTCGATCTTTATGCCTATGATGCGGGCACGAAGCAGAACACCGAGAAGAAGGCAGATGTTCCCGGTGGCTTCGGAGGTCTCGGTCGCCCGGAAGAGAAGGCGCCCATCCATCGCCATCCGGGCATCCGCGGCGACGCCGACGCCCCGGCCGATTGGGGATGGGACGTGGCAAAACCGGTTGCGCGGATGACAGTTAGGCCGAAGTGACGTCGTTGCGAAAAGCGCCGACCGTTAGTGACCGGGCGAAGGGACAAGCGACCATTACCTTCTGCTTTCGGATTTCAGACTGCTGCCGGAGCTGAAGGCGCGCGGTGCCCGCACGGCACTCGATCTCGGCTGCGGTATCGGCGGGCACGCGCTCTTTCTCGCCGAGCACGGGCTTGCCGTCGAGGCGCTCGACGGCAGTACGGCGGACATCGCGGTCGTGCAAGACGGCGCGGGCCCGCGGCCTATCGCTGGGCGTGCATCAAGGTACGGCCGATGCGCTGCCGTTTGCCGATGGCAGCTTCGATTTTGCGCTGCGGTGGAACGCGATCCACCCCGGGACCTTGGGCGATATCGGGCGGGCGGCTGGCCGAGATCTGGCGCGTGCTGAAGCCCAAGCCACTCTACCAGGGCACGATGCTGCCGACGCGCAACGTCAATTATGGCAGAGGCCGCCCCGGTTTGCCGAAGGCCCGGATGGGTTCGTCGAGCCAAACCGCCCCGCCATCCTCCCATCCTCGCCCAAGCGTGCCTTTGCCGCGGTCTCGAGCGCGCAGACGCGGTCCTCGCTTGCAAGCTGTCGCTTGCGGGACTGCTAACGCGCGCGTCGCCTTATGCGGACGAGGGCGAGAGTGGCGAGGCCGACCCCGAGCAGGTACAGCGGCGCAGGCTCCGGCACGAATGCAAGACCTTGCACGTTAACGGTGTTGTCGACGAGATTGTAAATTGTCGTTATAGGCGCACTCTCGATAGAGACGCTAATTGTTGCATAGTCAAAGTCGCCCGTATTCAGGTTGATGCTATTGTCGACAAGGTTATCAATTATGGTTGTAGGTGCGCTCTCGATAAAGTTGGTGATCGTTGTGCCGACCGCGACACTCGTCTGCAGGTAATTGACGCTGTTGTCGACGAGATTGTAAATTGTCGTTATAGGCGCGCTCTCGATAGAGACGTTAATTGTTGCATAGTCAAAGTCGCTCGTATTCAGGTTGATGCTGTTGTCGACAAGGTTATCAATTATGGTTGTAGGCGCGCTTTCGACAAAGTTGCTTATCGTTGTGCCGACCGCGACACTCGTCTGCAGGTAATTGACGCTGTTGTCGACGAGATTGTAAATTATCGTTATAGGCGCACTCTCGATAGAGACGCTAATTGTTGAATAGTCAAAGTCACTCGTATTCAGGGTGATGCTATTGTCAACGAGATTACCAATTATGGTTGTAGGTGCGCTCTCGATAAAGTTGGTGATCGTTGTGCCGACCGCGACACTCGTCTGCAGGTAATTGACGCTGTTCTCGACGAGACTGTAAATTGTGGTCGTGGGTTGGCTCTCGATAACAATACTGATCGAGTTATCGTTCATCCCGCAGGAAACATTTGCTCCGATACTGAGCAGCGGACCATATGGCGATGTCGTCGCCGCTGGACACACCGTGGCTAAGGCATCTGGTGAGAGCGCCGCAGTCGAGACGCCCGCTAGGGCGGCCGCTCCGAACACTGCATATTTTGCTTTCAAGCCCCTGCCCTCCCGTCCCGTCCCGTCCCGTCTCAAAGAAAGGGCTTCATCGCCCGGCGGGAGTCGACGCTAACGTTGACATAGAATTGGCCCGCCAGCAACTAACCTCTGCCGGCCTCGGACGCCGCGCAACTGAAGGCTTGATGGTTAATAATATAGAGCTAACGTTTGATCATCACATAGATTCGATGGTTAACAATTGATTCCTGTAGGTTTAATGGTTAATGAACACGATCAAATTTTGAGGAAGCCTCTGAGAGAACTACCCCGTTCGTGGTAAATTCTCCTTCACAAAGGCTGAACGTTGGGTCAAAATAGCGTCAAAAAGAGGGCGAGAGCGACGGCGAGGAGAGGCTCGTGTTGCAAATTCGAGAAGGAATTGATGCTCCCGGGAGGCATGAGGGAGGCACGCCACATCATGTGATCGGCAATGAGGCGGGCGCTCGTCTTCGACTAATGCCGCTCCATCCGCTCATTGTTACTGCACGTCAACGAAGTAGCGATACAGGCCGCCGGCAACGATCGATGTCGGTCAGGAATGTGGCGATCTCTATAGGGGTGATTGACGAAAAATCATTCACCCGCGAATGCATCGCCAGATGCTTACAAGCGCTTGATGATAGATTCCAGATAGTGTCATTCGCAACATGTGACGATTATCTGGAAAACATGGGAAGTCATGACGTCATTCTTTATCATGCATACGAAGTCATGGCAAATTGGGACAGCAATAATAAATATTTTATTTCGTTCAAGAAATTGCTCAACATAGTCCCAGTCATCATTTTGTCGGATCTCGACTGCCCAAATTCCTTAATTGATATGTTTGAAAGCGGCGTTCGCGGTTTTATCTCGACAGCTGATACAACTCTTGAGCAGCTAATTGAGATTATTAGCCTTGTTAAAGTTGGCGGAATATTCGTGCCCCTGAGCAGCCTGTCTTTGCGGAAGACAAAGGGACAGGGTGCCGCAGCACAGGGGGGATCGAGCACCCAATTTACACCTACCGAGCTAGCAGTACTGGACCGGCTAAAGCTAGGCAAAGCTAACAAGATCATAGCGCACGAGCTGGGAGTGAGCGAGAGCACCGTGAAAGTTCGTATCGGCAGCATTATGAAGAAACTGAAGGTCACCAATCGGACGCAAGTTGTGTGCCGCGCTTATACTTTGACTGTAGCCGGCAGCTGATTTACGGGCGCGGCGTAACAGATAGTTCGCCCGAAGACATCCGGATGGTCAGGACCTCCGTCCGCGGCCTCGCGAAGACGGACGGCGACGATATTGTTGGGTGCGGGTGGTGCGCAACCCAGGTATGCCGTGGGCCTCGAACGCCCGGAGCCAAGCTAGGAACTCTTCCCCTGAAATTTCGTAACGGCGGCAAGCCTCCTCAACAGTGATCTCGCCACTCCTAACTTCAGCCAGCACCGCCGCCTTCCGCTGAGGCGTCCATCTTTTCACATTCGCAGGCGGCGGCTCAGGCATCCGTGGCCCTCGGCCCAACAGCCTATTCAGCTGTAGTTATACTGCCCTGACCGTTTAAATTGCTTTCTACCGGTAGTTTCGGATGCTTATTATACTTTTCGCGAATGTTCAGTACCTTTAGCTCTTCCTAACACCTTTCGGTCATCAAAATGTCCTTACGTATGGGTCTTCCGTCAAGGGGAACCACCCTTGCCGATACTGCTCGGTATGGGCCCCAGATTTTGATGAAGGACTGTCCGATAGGCTAAACGTGTCTTGTGTTAACCATTTTTCTTAACTAAAAAGGATTTAGTACAATGGATGTTCATCCGTAAGATTGGGTTGCGAGCTGCTGCTAAAGACAGTGCCCGACAGCAGATTGCTCGTAACCAGAGGAGGGAGTTACGTTATGGAACACGTCCTTTGTGAACCTGTCGAACTGACAGAGTTGGAGCTTGATGCCGTCGCCGGCGGAAGACTGCATATCGATGTCGATGTCAGGGATTCTTTCAATCGGGTCGACATCGACAGTAGACCAGACACCTATATTACAAATCTCGTTGACAACAGCGTCAACGTTAGATTCTGAGCACGAAGAACATCCTGTAGGCATCTAGCTCTTAACTAGATGCTTGTTCCCTCCCGGCAACCGCGGGCCGGGAGGGGACAATTTCGGATCTCCTCATCAACGGCACGAGCTGCACCGCATCGACCGACAACGGGCAGCAAGGGGTCATGACAGACACAGACGCCTCGCAACGAAGTCTGTTTCGGCCGGAATCGTTGCGGGCCCGCGAGTTGGCGTGGCAAGGCCGCCCGGCGCTAGCCCTGGGGCTTCCCGCCGCGTTCACCAGTCTCGCGTCGGTGGCGCTCGCAACGGCCATCGCCGCATTGATTACGTTCGGCAGCTACGCCCGCCGTGTCGATATGGAAGGTACGGTCCTGCCGAGCGCCGGCCTGATGGCGATTACCTCGCCGGCCCCTGGCTGGATCGCGGCGCTCGCGGTGCGGGAGGGCGAAGCTGTAGAGAAGGGCGCCCGGTTGTACACGTTGGATTTGGACACCGCCACCAAAGACGGCAGCACACAGCAGCAGATCATCGATGCGCAGACGGCTGCACGGGAAATGCTCACTCAACAGATCGACCGCAAGATCAGGATGAGCGAGGAGACACATAAGGAGCTGCGGCAGAAGATCGAGAACCTGAGGGTGCAGATCGATCAGCTCGGCGGGCGGGTCAGGATGGAGCAGGGCTTCTTCAAGATAATCAATGACAAATACGACCTGTACCTAAGCCTCGTCGAACGTCGCTATGCATCGCTGAATGAGTTGGAGACTCGCCAGCAAGCCTGGATGCAGTCGCAGTCGAAGCTGCAGGAGCTGGAGAGCAGCAAACTCCGGCTAAAAGGTGAGCTGAACGATGCCCAGTATCAGCTAGCGACCATGGCGATCTCAGCGGCCGACGAGATAGATGCATTGAAGGCAAAGATTCTCGACATTGACGAGAAGCTCGCGAACAGTGAGGCCCGTCGTTCGATCGAAATCCGAGCACCCGAGGCTGGGGTCGTTACCGCAATCGTCGGACATCCGGGGCAGGTGGTCGGCGCGAGCGCGCCGGTGCTGAAGATCGTGCCCGAGCGTGCCACGATGCACGCCGAGCTCCTGGCCCCGAGCAGCGCTATCGGCTTTATCCACGAAGGCGAGCGTGTACTGTTGCGATACAGCGCCTTCCCTTACCAGAAGTTCGGCGAGTACCGGGGCACCGTGGTCAGTGTCTCGCAGGCCGCCCTGCGACCTGACGAGGTGGAAAGCCTGCGGGCCGGGGCGCCGCCGCTCAAGGAGACAGGCCCGTTCTATCGCGTCATCGTCAATCCCGACAGCCAGTTTGTGAACATATATGGAGAGGAACGTATGCTGCCGGTCAGCATGCGGGTTCAAGCTTACGCGCTGCTCGATCGGCGGCCGCTCTACCAGTGGATCCTCGACCCGCTCTACGACATCGGTCGCGCCGCACATGGGCACTAAACCGGGGATCGCGTGAAACTTCCCGACCGCATGCGGCAAGCCTCGGCGATAATCCGGCGCAGGACGCCGCTGATTCTGCAGACAGAGACGGCAGAATGCGGGCTGGCCTGCCTTGCAATGATCGCGGGCCGCTATGGCCACCGCGTGGACCTGGCAGCACTGCGGCGGCGTTATAGCCTGTCGCTAAGGGGCACGACCCTGCACGACCTCATCCGAATGGCGTCGAGCATGCGGCTCGCCACTCGTGCACTGCGCGCCGAGCTGCCCCACCTGCGCCGGTTACGGTTGCCCTGCATCCTGCATTGGGACCACAGCCATTTCGTCGTGCTCACTCGGGTGGGTGCGCATCGCATGGTCATCCTTGATCCAGGCGTGGGCCGCCGATACGTGCCGGTGCAGGAGGTAAACAGGCGCTTTACCGGGATCGTGCTCGAAGCCTGGCCGACCGAGGGTTTCGAGCGCAAGACCGAGCGCGCCCGCGTTCGGATCTGGGACTTGCTGCGCCGCACCGATGGTTTCGCTGCGGCGGCGACCCAGGTGCTGACGATGTCACTGGTCCTGGAGATCATCGGGATTGCCATCCCGATCGGCTTTCAGCTCGTGCTGGATGACGTTGTCGTGTCGGATGACCGCGATCTGCTGACATTGATCGCGCTTGGCCTCGGGCTGGTGCTGGCCGCTCGCGCACTAATCGACTTTGTGCGCTCTTGGGCGATTATGGTCGCCGGCTCCAGCCTGACGTTGCAATGGAAAATGAGCCTCTTCCGGCACCTGCTTCTGCTGCCCCTCAGTTTCTTCGAGCGGCGGCATGCCGGCGACGTGGCATCGCGTTTTATGTCGATCGACAGAATCCAGCAGACCGTCACCACAGCATCGATCTCCCCGGTGGTCGATGGCGTCATGGCGTTCGTACTCGTCGGCATCATGTGGCTCTACGACCCATGGCTTGCCGGACTGGCTATTGCCATGACCGGCATTTACGCCCTGACGCGCAGCTTCGCGTATCGGCTCTATCGCCGCGCCAATGAGGAGGCGGTCGTCTATGCTGCAAACGAGAACTCACATTTCCTCGAATCGCTGCGCGGGATGGCGAGCATTAAAGCGCTGACGATTGGCGACCGTCGTCAAGGAATCTGGAACAACTACCTGGTCGACCGGGTCGGGGCGGAGCTGCGGGTAGGCAAGGTTGATCTGATTTTCACTATTCTCAGCACCCTCTTATTCGGGCTGGACCGCATAATCATCATCTTCTTCGGTGCCCGCGCGGTAATGGAAGGTACCCTCTCGGTCGGCATGCTGGTAGCTTTTCTTGCCTATAAGGATCAGTTCTCTCAGCGCGTCGGCAAATTACTGGACACAATCGTGCGCTTGGGTACGTTGACCGTGCACGGCGAGCGGATCGCGGACATCGCCCTCGCCGAGCCGGAGCACGGCGAATTCATCCACCCCATCGCATCGGCCCCGACGGTTATCAGCCGCAATGTCGGGCTCAGTGCGCAGGCGATCAGCTTCCGCTACAGTGACAACGAGCCCAGGGTCATCGCAGACTTCGATCTCGATGTTGCCCCTGGCGAATGCGTTGCGATCGCCGGCCCTTCGGGGGCAGGCAAGACGACCTTGCTCAAGATCCTCGCTGGCCTGTTGCGCCCTACCGCCGGCACGGTGCTGATCGATGACGTCCCGCTGCAGGCGATCGGGCTCGAGGCTTACCGCGCTCAGATCGGGTGCGTATTGCAGGATGACCGGCTGTTCGCTGGCTCAATTGCCGAAAACATCGCGGGTTTCAGCCCCTCGCTCAACTCCGAGCGGATCCAGATGGTGGCCAGGTTCGCTGCGATACACAACGAGATCGTGCACATGCCAATGGGTTATGAGACGCTTGTCGGCGATATGGGCAGCTCACTCTCGGGCGGCCAAATGCAGCGCATCGTGTTGGCGCGCGCTCTCTATCGCGCGCCGCGCATCCTGCTGCTTGATGAGGCTACCAGCCATCTTGACGAGGAGAACGAGCGCGCGATCAACGAGGCTATCCGCCGCCTCCCGATTTCTCGCGTGATCGTGGCGCACCGGCGCTCCACACTCGATATGGCAGACCGAATCGTACCGATCTGGCCGGCAGAGGCAACGGCCAAACGAGCGGGCTGACCCGCCCCTCCGCCGAAGAAATTAGCGAGGGATTGGCTTGTATGATCTTGGCTTGGTTACTTCCGCTCGTCGCGAAGCATTTCGCCGACATCGCATCTTGTGTTGACGTGGGTACCAAGCAGCTCCGCCCCAACCGACAGCCCTGATCCTTTGACCTTATGCCGCTCGACCCGCAGCGAATTTTGTTCATTGGAATCCATGCCAACGCAATACCTGCTCGTCCGTACAACTTTTTCGATACGTTCAACGTGAACAACTTTCTGTTGGCCGCTTGGAATGCGGAAACCTTTCCTGACAACATGCAAGAAAAAACCGGCCAATCATTTGAAAGCTATCATCACCCATTTGTCTATCGGCGATTTAAGGAGTTATATGAAGAAAAATTATCAGAAATATTAAGCTGGATAAGAGCTGGACATGTTTTGGTCATATTCCCTTTCTCTTTTAACTCTGGGCCTCAAATTGATGGAAAGCCTGGAGTTATCACTGTAAATATAAATACCTTTCTTCCTTTCAATTTAATCAACATGACGCACGCAACCGACGGTCCGCTGAAAGTTGTTGATGAATTTTCGGATCAATTTAAGGAGTTTGTCGATATACTTAGATATGATTTAGCTCTCTCGGGAGAAGACATCATACCACTATTCCAAATCGGTGGCGTCCAACAAGACCGCTCAGAAATAGCCGGAGCGGCATTTCGTGTCGGAAAAGGGGCTATCGTGTTCTCTCCGCCGCCAAAGGCTTGGAGTGATCCTAAAATGGTAGAATATTTCGATGCACTTGCCAAACTCCCGGAGTTGCTAGACCGACCACTTGATCCCCTCCCCGAGTGGACGGGCGCGTTTCGGCGGCCGGCGCTATGGATCACTTTGCCGTCACTGGTGATTGCGGCGGTCGCTCTCTCGCCATTCTGGGCGCCGCCGGTGGCGCAGATCCTCCCATGGGGCGAGAAACCTACTGCTGCGCGGAGAGACGACGCCGCGCTCACGGCGCGGCTGATCGAGATCGAGAAGCGTCTCGCGCCGCCCACCCTCGATGTCGACGCGATCAAATCGGCCGAGAGCACGCTGGCGCGCCGGGTCGATCAGCTCGAGGCGGTGCTGTCGCATCTGCAGGAGCTGTCGGTGGTCCAGCCGCCTGATGGCCCACCTGCTCCGGCGCCACCGGCTCCGATCCCGCGTCCCTCGACCGCGCAGATCGCGGAGCTTTTGGCGCGCGGTGACGCGCTCCTTCGCACGGGTGATGTCGCTTCGGCGCGCCTCTTCTATGAGCGCGCCGCCAATGTGGGAGACGGGCGGGCAGCGTTACGGCTGGGAGCCACCTTCGATCCAGCATTCCTCGACCGGGACGCCCTCCGCGGCGTGCGTGGCGACCCAGCCCAGGCGCGCTACTGGTACGACCGCGCTCGCGATTTCGACGAGGCCGAGGCCGAACACCGGTTGAAAAGCCTCGGGACGAAGGGGGAAGGGGAACTGCGATGAAACCCGCGATCAAGGGGCGGGAGACAAAATGGAACCCACCCTGGCGACTAAATCAGCGAGCGAACGCACCCGTCGCCTGGGTCAAATCCGTACGGGCCACGGCATCCGGTGCAGCTCTACCCCGACCGCGTGAGCTGCCGTCTAGGGCGTGCTTCCGGGTCGAAATAGCCGGCGTAGAAGCGCCGGAAATGGGTCAAGACATAGCCCATGGATGGCGGCCGCGAACCTGGATGGCGACCGTCAACTCGACCCGCCAGCCGCAACCCGGTGATCCCGGTGCCGCTGAGACCGGTGAGACAACCGGCAGCGAGGATTTTGGGCGTCGCCGGCAACGGGCTCCGCCCGCGACGGATGCCATGGCGGTGGAAGACAAAACAGGCCCGGCGACTAAGAATTGAGCGTGCCACGAGAAATCGCCTGATGCTCGATCCCATCCGCTCGACAAAGAGGGCCCCTTGTGTGGCGGGCCCGGCTGGCAGCGAGAGTGCGGCAGGGTTAGGGTGGGTGCCGACAAGCGGCGATGCGGGAGAGCAGTGATGGCGACGGCGTTTTCGACCGCGATCGAAGCCTGGGACAAAAGATTGGCGACCGCCGAGGGGCGCGCCGACTGGCTCGAGCCCGAGCCCGACCTCATGGTCTGCTGCCGGAGCTGAAGGCGCGCGGTGCCCGCACGGCACTCGATCTCGGCTGCGGTATCGGCGGGCACGCCGCTGCTTCTCGCCGAGCACGGGCTCGCCGTCGAGGCGCTCGACGGCAGTACGGCGGGCATCGCGGTCGTGCGAGACGGCGCGGGCCGGCGGCCTATCGCTGGGCCTGCATCAAGGTACGGCCGATGCGCTGCCGTTTGCCGACGGCAGCTTCGATTTTGCGCTGCGGTGGAACGTGATCCACCCCGGGACCTTGGGCGATGTCGGGCGGCGGCTGGCCGAGATCTGGCGCTTGCGCCATGGCGTGAGCGCGCTACCCAGCCGGAGAAAATCGGCTAGACGACCCTCGCCCCGGCATGTGACGAGCAGACGGTAAAGTCGTGGCCGTCCGGCCCGGCGAGATGGAAGGCGTCGTGAATACGGCCCCTGCTGATCTCGGAGGGACCGAGACCCTTTGCGCCATAGTCACGGCGAGCCGCCTCGATATCGTCCACCATCAGGTCGAAGGGCGCCGGGGTGCCGGCCTCCAGGGGACGCTCGGCCTTCCTTACGACGACATGCGTACCGCCGCGGAGCTCGAGGACCGCGAGGTCGTCGGAGGCGAAAATCGGTCGCAGCCCTACGGTTTCGAGCCAATGCGCCGCAACCGCGACATCCGTCGTCGCGAGCCGGACATGGCCGACTGCTACCGGCGGCCGCTGATGGACAGTTTGAGACATGATTTCCTCGCTCAAAATGAAATCCCGTCTTTGCCACGGGTTATCGTCACCCCCGCGAAAGCGGGGGTCCAGGGCGACCGCTGTGGCCTTGCGGCTCTGGATTCCCGCTTTTCGCGGGAATGACGAGAGGGAGTAGCAACTCGTTGATGCCTACGCGGTCAGCACTTCGAGAAGATGGCCGTTCGGATCGCGGAAGTAAAAGCCGCGCCCGCCACGGCGGGTATTGATCTCCATGTTTTCGCTGGCGCGCGGGCCGCTGCCGTAAGCGAGCCCCTCGCTACGCACCCGCTCGAAGATTCCGTCGAACTCCGCCTCGCCGACCTTGAAGGCGTAGTGGTGCCGCTCGAAGCTGTCCCAATTGTCGAAATCGATGGTCAGCATCTCGTTGATGCGCACCGGAGCGAAGTGCGAGACGGGGCCGTTGTATTCGAGACCGAAAATGCGGGCAAAGAACCGGGCAGATTCCTCCTTGTCGCGGGCGGGCACGATCGTGTGATCCAGAACGATGGTCATCGGCGCCTCCTATTAATCACCGAAGAAGATGAGCGTGGCGCTAGCCGGTGACAAGCAGAGGTTTGTGCATCCACCGTGCCTGCCGCGAGGATGTTCCGGGGATGACGATTTTGATTGAACCGAACATCCATAGAATTGCCAAATTGACAGAATACAGTCCCTGTCGGGGTGCCTGAGAAGGTGATTGGGGAACCCCTACAACCTGAAGAGGAGCTCCCGCTGCAGGTGCAGCGGAGCCGCCGCCGACTGTCATATATTAAACAACCAAACGTAGCGGGGTCGCCGCGTCGCCATCCGCAGCACCAACCATCGCGATGGCCGTGCGCGAACCATGACCCTCAGCGTGCATTCTACCCTATACGCGGCAAGTTATCTTGAGCCCGCGATAACGAACCGGGAGGGAGTCATGGACAAAGCGTCAGCGGATGTCGTTCTGCCGACATCGATCATCGGGTCCCTGCCTCGGCCGAGCTGGTATACCGCGGGCCTCGGGGCGCAAAGCTTCCTCGAGGCGATGATGAACCTGCGCTACCGCGAGCAATACGAAGACGCGGTCTCGGTCTACCTGCGCGCGCAGGAGACCGCCGGCCTCGACATTTGCACCGACGGCGACGCGCATTTCGACGAGCAGATCAGCGGCATGAGCTGGCAGAGCTATCCGCTGACCCACATGGCCGGCTTTTCGCAAGCGGCCGAGCCGAGCCCGTATCAGATGGCGACTGCCGCTCCTCGCGGACATATTCTGCACGACTTCCTCGAAGCGCGGGTGCTGCCGAAGATCACCGGGCCGGTCGGCCCCGGCGATCTGCAATACGCCGCGATGTGGAAGGCGGCGCAGCGGCTGACCAAGAGGCCGGTCAAATTCGGTACCATCCTGCCGGAGTTGCTCGCGGCTTCGGTCGTCGACGAATATTACAAGGATCCGGTCGAACGCACTTGGGCGCTAAGTGACGTCCTCAATCGCGAGCTCCACGAATTGGCCGATGCCGGCTGTCCGGTCATCCAGATGGAGGAGCCTCAGATCCACATGGTGCCTGTCCGGGGCAAGACGTTCGGCACGCTCGACGAGGGCGATCTCGTCAAGATCTTCAACAACACGGTCAAAGGGCTGCGCGACAAGACCGAGGTGTGGTGTCACACCTGCTGGGGCAATCCCGCGCAGCAGCGGATCTTCCGTGACATCCAGAGCTATCAGCCGACGCTCGCCGCCCTCGACCGGGTCGACGCCGATGCGATTACCTTCGAGACCTGCTCATCGGGCACCGGCGATCTGCCGGCGATCGGCCAGGTGATCAAAGATAAGAAGATCGTGATCGGCGTGATCGACCATCACACATTGCAGGTCGAACGGCCGGACCAGGTCGCCGACCTCATCGGTGAGGCGCTAACGCACATTCCCGCCGAACGGTTGATCATCTCCTCGGATTGCGGGATGGGGCGCGAGGGCATGAGCCGTCGCCATGCGGCTTACAAGATGGTGGCGATGGTTCTCGGCACCAATCTGGTGCGCAAGCAGCTCGGCCTCCCCGAGGCCGAGTGCCTGGCCGCCGATCCCCGCTATTCCTTGACCAAGACCCGACAGGACTGATCGCGACGGCGGCCAAGGATTGCGAAACCCACATTTAACCCTTGACTTATGGGAAAAATTAATAGAGAGATGGCAAGACTTGGTGGTGAATGATGACAATCTCGCATTGCGTCTGTGTTACATGTTTCTGGTCGGCCGACAGCGGCTCGCTGTAAATATGCTGTAAATATCAGCGAAAACAGCGAGGGCGAAAAGGGCCCAGTCAGCGGATCGCCGAAACAATCGCGGCGCCGAGATCCTTGGTCCCGGCGTTGCCGCCGAGATCGGGGGTGCGGGTTCCGCCCTCGGCGAGCACCTCGGCGATCGCCCGCTCGACGGCAGCGGCGGCGGCACTCTCGCCGAAATGCTCGAGCATCATCGCACCCGACCAGATCTGGCCGATCGGGTTGGCGATGCCGCGCCCGGCGATATCGGGTGCCGAGCCATGCACGGGCTCGAACATCGACGGGTATTCGCGCGCGGGGTTGATGTTGCCGGACGGTGCGATGCCGATCGACCCGACGACGGCGGGCCCGAGATCGGACAGGATGTCGCCAAACAGGTTCGAGCCGACGACGACATCGAACCAATCGGGGTGGCGGACGAAATGCGCGGTCAGGATGTCGATGTGATACTGGTCGGTCCTGACATCGGGATAGTCGCGCGCCACAGCGGCAAAGCGCTCGTCCCAGAACGGCATCGTGTGGATGATGCCGTTCGACTTGGTCGCCGAGGTGACGTGCTTTTCGCGGGTGCGTGCGAGTTCGAAGGCGTAGCGCATGATCCGGTCGCAGCCGCGCCGGGTGAACACCGCCTCCTGCATTGCCAGTTCGAACTCGGTGCCGGCATAGAGCCGCCCGCCGATTTCCGAGTATTCACCCTCGTTGTTCTCGCGGACGACATAAAAGTCGATGTCGCCCGGCGCGCGATCGCGCAGCGGCGACTCGACACCGGCCAGGAGCCGCACCGGGCGGAGGTTGACGTATTGGTGAAAACCGCGCCGCAACGGGATCAGCAAGCCCCAGAGGGAGACGTGATCGGGGACGTCGGGATGGCCGACGGCCCCGAGATAGACGGCATCATAGAGCCGCAGCCGGTCGAGTCCGTCCTCGGGCATCATTTGGCCGGTCTTGGTGTAACGCTCGCAGCTCCAGTCCAGCTCGCTCCAGCTGAAGCCGAAACCGTAGGCGCGGGCCGCCGCCTCCATCGCAGCAACCCCTTGGGGCATCACCTCATGCCCGATGCCGTCGCCGGCGATCACCGCTATCCGATAACTCTTCGCCATGCCATCCCTCCGCAGCCCCGCACGCAGCTTAGCCCGTTTCGGCGGCGTCGTAACCCCGGGGGATCTGTTCTAATCAGGCTAGCGGCGCTCCGTGCCCGCCCGTAGCGGGTGCGCGTGGTCGAGCGGGCCGTGGCCGCGACCGAGACCGGGAGCGCTGGCAATCGCACGCTGAACGTAGGTCCGGGCGCGATCGACGGCGCTCTCGATATCCTGACCTTGGGCGAGCCCTGCGGCGATCGCCGAGGCGAGAGTGCAGCCGGTGCCATGGGTATGACGCGTCTCGATCCGCGGACCTTCCCAGATCCTGACCCCCGCGGCGCTCACGAGCGCGTCCGTCACGGTTGATCCCGGCAGGTGTCCGCCCTTCATCAGCACCGCCCGACAGCCGAGTGCGAGCAGCGCCCTACCCGAGGTCCGCATCTCGGTGACGCTGCCGATCGTCGTGCCGCACAGGATTTCGGCTTCCGGCAGGTTCGGCGTGACAATCTCGGCCCGGGCTATCAACAGCCTCTTCAGCGCCTCGACCGCCGAGGGATCGATCAGCCGGGCGCCGCCCTTGGCCGCCATGACCGGATCGACGACGAGCGGGACCGCCGCCGCGCGCTGCTGCAATACCGCGGCGATCGCCTCGATCACCGGAGCATCATGCAGCATGCCGGTCTTGATCGCATCGGCCCCGATATCGTCGAGAACAACCTCGATCTGCTGCCGGACGAACTCCGGTGGAACCGGCAAGACGCCGAAGACTCCCTCGGTGTTTTGTGCCGTCAGCGCAGTGATTGCCGATGCGGCATAGGCGTCGAGCATCGACACCGTCTTGATATCGGCCTGGATGCCGGCGCCGCCGCCGGAGTCGGATCCGGCGACGATCAACACCCGGCCGCGCATTATTCGGCTGCTTCGAGCGGTGGCAAACGCAATCGTTGCGGCCGGGTGTCCTCGCTGCCGGCACTTGCCGCGGCGATCGCCTCGCAGATTTCGTCGACGACCGCGGTAATCAGCGTCTCGTTCTCGCTTTCGGCCATGACCCGGATCACCGGCTCGGTTCCCAATTCACGGATCACCAAGCGACCGACATTGGCGAGGCGGAACTCGCCGCCGGCGATCGCCTGCTTAACGGCGGATGATTCGAGCGGGCGGTCATCGCCGTAGCGAACACTGCGCAGCAGTTGCGGGACCGGCATGAACAGCCGGCAGACTTCGCTGGCACGGCGGCCAGTCTCGACGATCGAAGCCAGCACCTGAAGCGCGGCGATCAAACCGTCACCGGTCGTTGCGTAATCGGCGAGAATGATGTGACCGGATTGCTCGCCGCCGAGATTGCAGCCGAGTGTGCGCATCTTCTCGACGACGTAGCGATCTCCGACAGGGGTGCGGTGGAGCCCGATCTGCTGGCCGGCCAGGAAACGTTCCAACCCAAGATTGGACATCACCGTTGCGACCAACGCGTTCCCCGAGAGTCTGCCGCTGCGTGCGAGCCCGGTCGCGATCAGCGCCATCAGCTGATCGCCATCGAGAATCTGGCCGCGCTCATCGGCGACGATCAGCCGATCGGCATCGCCATCGAGAGCGATCCCGATATCGGCGCGACGCGCCAGCACTTCGGACCGCATCTGCTCGGGCGACAATGCTCCGCATTCACGGTTGATGTTGAGACCATCGGGTGATACGCCGACCGAGAACACCTCAGCACCGAGCTCCCAGAATACCGTCGGGGCTACCTTGTAGGCGGCGCCGTGGGCGCAGTCGACGACGATACGCAAGCCGTCGAGGCGCAATCCGCGCGGAAAGCTCTGCTTGACGAACTCGATGTAGCGGCCGCCGGCATCGTCGAGGCGCTTGACCCGGCCGAGCTCTGCCGGGGCGGCGCGGCGGCCCGGTCCCTTTTCGAGATGAGCTTCGATCTTCAATTCGAGCTCATCCGAAAGTTTGTAGCCGTCGCGGCCGAACAGCTTGATGCCGTTATCGCCGTAAGGATTATGCGAGGCCGAAAGGACAACACCGAGATCGGCGCGCAGGCTGCGCGTCAGCATCGCAATGGCAGGGGTGGGGAGCGGGCCAACCAGCACGACATCCATGCCCATCGTCACAAAGCCGGCAGTCAGTGCCGGCTCGAGCATGTAACCGGACAGGCGGGTGTCCTTGCCGATGACAACGAGATGTTTGTGCGTCCCGTTGTGGAAGCATTCGCCGACGGCCATCGCGACCTTCAGTGCCGTCTCTGGCGTCATCGGCTCGCGGTTAGCAGTGCCGCGAATCCCGTCTGTACCGAAGAGCTTCCGCGTCATCCTGCACCCAAAGACTGGGTAGTCTAGCCTCTCAGGTGCCGGGCTGCGGCTCGGGTTCGAGACCACTCGGACGCCCTGACGGCGGCACCGAACTACGCCTTCCGGGGCGTGCTTCGTCGGTTGCAGGGCTAGCCGCGGACCCACGGACGATGCGCTCGCCCTTGATGACCCGGCGGATCTCTTCAGCCGATAGCGTCTCGTACTCAAGCAGGCCCTTGGCCAGAGCATGCAGCTCTTCGAGCCGGACGGTCAATATCTCCCGGGCGGCCTGTTCGCCTTCATCGACTATGCGGCGAATTTCCTCGTCGATCACTCTTGCAGTTGCGTCCGACACGTTCTTGCGTTGAGTAACCGAATGGCCGAGGAAGACCTCTTCTTCGTTATCGCTGTAGCGCAAGGGGCCGAGCTTTTCGCTGAAACCAAACTCGGTCACCATGCGGCGCGCCAGATTGGTCGCTCTGCGGATGTCGTCGGCCGCCCCGGTCGTAACCTTCGCGGATCCAAAGATCAGCTCTTCGGCGATCCGGCCGCCGAACAGGCTGGTGATCATTGCCTCGAGCTCCTGTTTGGACTGGCTGTATTTGTCGCGTTCGGGCAGAAACATTGTGATGCCGAGCGCTCGGCCGCGCGGGATGATCGTCACCTTGTGGAGCGGCTCGTGCCCCTCAGCGTAGAGCATGCACAGTGCATGGCCGGCCTCGTGATAGGCGGTCAGCTTCTTCTCGTCCTCGGTCATCACCATCGAGCGCCGCTCGGCGCCCATCATCACCTTGTCCTTGGATTGCTCGAACTCGCTCATCGACACCGAGCGCTTACCCTTGCGCGCCGCCATCAGCGCCGCCTCGTTCACGAGGTTGGCGAGATCGGCGCCGGAAAAGCCCGGAGTGCCGCGGGCAATAATCCGCGCATCAACATCCGAGGCCAGCGGTACCTTGCGCATGTGGACCTTGAGAATCTTCTCGCGGCCGACGACGTCGGGGTTCGGCACCACGACCTGACGATCGAAACGGCCGGGACGCAGCAGTGCGGGATCGAGCACGTCGGGCCGGTTGGTCGCGGCGATCAGAATCACCCCCTCATTAGCTTCGAACCCGTCCATCTCGACGAGGAGCTGGTTGAGGGTCTGCTCGCGCTCGTCATTGCCGCCACCGAGGCCGGCGCCGCGATGGCGGCCCACCGCGTCGATCTCGTCGATAAAGATAATACAGGGCGCGTTCTTCTTGCCCTGCTCGAACATGTCGCGCACGCAACTCGCGCCGACGCCGACGAACATCTCGACAAAGTCAGAACCGGAAATCGTGAAGAACGGCACGTTGGCCTCACCGGCAATCGCGCGGGCGAGCAAGGTCTTACCGGTGCCCGGAGGTCCGACGAGCAACACGCCTTTCGGGATCTTCCCGCCGAGGCGTTGGAATTTTTGCGGGTCTTTGAGGTATTCGACGATTTCCTCAAGTTCCTGTTTGGCCTCGTCAATTCCGGCAACATCCTCGAAGGTGATCCGTCCGACCTTTTCCGTCAAAAGGCGCGCCCGGCTCTTGCCGAAACCCATGGCCCTGCCGCCGCCGCCCTGCATCTGGCGCATGAAGAATATCCATACGCCGATCAACAGCAGCATCGGGAACCAAGAAATCAGGACCCCAAACAAAGAGGGGACATTATCGTCAACCGGGGCGGCGGTGATGCGTACGTTTTTCTCAGTCAGCCGGTTCACCAGATTGGGGTCGTTCGGGGCATAGGTGGTAAACGCCCGGTTGTCGGTAAAATGACCGCTAATGTTGTTGCCCTGAATCGTGACATCGGCAACCTGGCCGCGATTAACGTCGTTGAGAAAATCGGAAAACGCAAGGGTCGATTGGGGTCCTCGGCCGGAGGAGGTCTGGAAGAGGTTGAAAAGGGCAACGAGAAGCAGGCCGATTACGATCCACAGGGCGAGATTCTTGCCAAAGTTGTTCACAGTGAAGGCCTTTCAACGCCAGCCCAGCCATCGCGACCCGTGGCGAAGCTTACCTCGCCGAGGGCCGGCCGGCGATCATTTTCGTTCTGCTCAGACATAAGATGCCGCCTGACTTAAACAACTGTAAAGCTTGCCCGCGTCATCGGATTGACCGGTCGGAACGCGATCTCGGGGACTACCGCCGCCCGATCACGGGCATACCCCAATTGGGGAACGGCCGCGATGCCACTTTCATCCCAAATGGACGGCAAAATCGGCCAGAGCAGCCTAGGGAGGCTCCTCTGCGGCGAATCAGGCGTCAGCTGTTTGAATTCGGCCACTCCTGCCTGACCGAGGTAGCCAATAACGACTGGCTTGCCCGCAGCGATGGGCAGCGCAACCCTGAAACGCCCGTCCCAGAGGAGGCTCTCCCCTGGCGTCAGCCGAACCGGGTCGGCAGCAGCGGCAGGCTCGCGCATAACAAGAATGCGTTTCCGCCACACGACAAAATGGCAGCCGCCTAAGGTATACCCTTTGACTCCGCCCCGCGCGAGGCGCTCGCGAAGCCGCGTCACCCGCCGGCCTCGCGGTGGGTAGCTTCGACCGCCGATGGCCGTGGCGACCGCAGCGAGGACTCGCTCCGCCAGCTTGGGCGATGCCGAAACCACAGGACCTGGATCGAGCCAGGCAAACCCACCGGGATGCAGGCTAACGGCGTGCGCGAGAAGAGCATTTCGCCTGCGCCCCTGAACCACCCGCTCGTAGCCTAATGCGCGGATCTGGGCGTGCAGCGCTATGACATCAGCCTCGGCCGCTTCCACGCCGCTACGCCGCAGGTGCGATCTCTCGAAGCGGGGATTGCAGTTACTTGGATCAGTGATGTACGGCTGCCGCTCGGCCTCCAGCAGTGCAACGAGGCGCGCCTTCGAGATACCGAGGAACGGCCGCAGTACCCGGCAACCGGCGAGTTCTCGAATGCCGGAAATCCCCGCCAGGCCGTCCGGGCCGCTACCGGCGCGGCGACGGATCAGATAGGTCTCTACCTGATCTTCCCGATGATGGGCGGTCAACAGATGGAGGCAGCATTGCTCGCGGCACCATGCAGCGAGCAATGCGTAGCGGGCGATGCGAGCAGCCTGTTGTATTCCACTGGTCGGCTTTTCTCCTGGCCAGACCAGAATTTCGTGGCGGATCGCCCGAGCCGAAAGCCAGCCACGCACTCGGCGGATTTCGGCGCCGCTTTCCGATCGCAGCTGGTGATCCACCGTCACCGCGTAGATGCTCCCGCCGCGCTCGCGTGCCCAGCGATCGGCAAGAATGGCGAGGGCGAGGCTGTCTGCGCCGCCGGAAACGGCGACGGCCAGTAACGGGGGATCCTCGAAGCGGTCGAGTGAGTTCGAGCGCCCTCGCAAATTCCGCCGAGGTGATCGGCCCAGGCGGCGATATGTCCTTCAACAACCCTGCTTCTTTTTCTCGTCCTTTGCCCGTTCCTTTATAGCGCTCCCCGGGTTGGGAAAATCGTGGTCGAGTTGGGCGAACGCGATGCAGGCGCTCTGTTTCTGGTTCGCTCGGGCGAGCGACATGCCGAGTTTTAAGAGATCGTCTGCTGCCTTGGTCCCCTTCGGATAACGCTTGTACCCCTCGGCGAATGCGGTAGCAGCCTCCGCATAATTACCCCTCGCGTAATGAGTCTCCCCAAGCCAGTATTGGGCACTTCCAGCCAACGCATCGTTAGGGTGCTGGCGAATGAAGTTCCTCATCGCCTCCTCGGCACCTGAATAATCAGCCTTCTTCAACAGGCCAAAGGCGAAATTATATTGCTCGGAGGCCGAGCCGACAGAAAGAGCGCCCAGAGGAGGGCGGAGCGCACCGCCCGCCGCTATATCGACTGGCGCCGGGGCGGATTGAGGTGGCCTTTGCTGGCCGTCAGGAGGCGTCAACGTGCCGAGACCGGTCGGGGTATAAGGCGCCGGCACCAGTGTGCCTGGGGACAAGGCCACGCTCGGCTGCGTCGAGGCCATCTGATTTATCGTCGGTCCAATATTTCGCGGCGCGAGCGTCCCGGCGCCCGAGCTGCCGCCGGTGGAACGCGGCGACGCGGTCGGCGACTGCCCTTGGCCAAATCGCACATCGATGTCGCTGTTGATCTGCTCCAGTCGGCGGCGCAATTGCTCGACGCCGTTCGCCACGTTCTCGACTCGGCCCGTTAGATCGCGCATCTCAGTCTCGAGTCGGTCCATCCGAATCTCGGCGTCGACCGCCGCGTTAGGACTAGGGGCAATCGCGGGGACGCCGCCACCGCGGTAGACCTGCCGCTGCAGCATGCTGAGATCCCTCTCCAGTCGCTCGAGACGGTCCTGCATCGCCCGATCCTGCGATCGGGCCGGATGGATCGGTAGAGCGACAGTGACCAGCACCAACAACATAAGAGTTGGACGAGCATGCGACAGAGTCGGGAGCCTGAACATTAGAAGGCCTCTTGGATCCGCTCGAGAGCCGGGGGCTGGCTCTCGCCGCGTCGACCGCCATTGCAGTGACCGCCAAGACGGTCGCACAGACTTTGTTGAATGGTCTCCCTAGTGTCCTTTTAGGGCAAAAAAAGGGCACGTCGGGGAGCAGGGCCATGGCTCGTGGACGCGAATCCAGTCACTTCCGCCTTTCAAGTCTTCGGCCTAGCGCAGACGCGATGGGTTCAATTGATGACGGTGACCGCGCGGCGGTTTTGGGCGTAGAACTCCTCGGAGGAACCGACCACCGCCGGGCGCTCCTTCCCATAGCTGATCGTCGAGATTCGAGAGGCGGAGATACCCAATGCGACGAGGACGTTCTTTGCCGCCTGGGCTCGTCGCTCGCCGAGCGCGAGATTGTATTCTCGCGTGCCCCGCTCGTCGCAATGGCCCTCGATCGTGACCGTGACATTCGGGTAGCGCCGCAGCCAATCAGCCTGCCGGGTGAGAATCTGCCGCGCTTCCGGCGAGATGTCCGATCGGTCGAACGCAAAAAAAACACGGTCGCCTGCGCTCGCCTCAAGGTCTTGCTGTGATCCCGGGACGATATTCCTCGAGCCCATGCCGGCGGCACCACCCGGCGGCCCCTGCGGTCCCGCCGGTGCCTCTGGTGGTGTGCTGCTGCAGGCGACAAGCATAGCCAGGGCGCCCAGGAAACCGACTATTTTTGCATGCATCTCAGTCCCCCTCGACCGATCTCAGATCGTTTGTTTGCCGGTCCGGCGAGTCGCGGGAATGTCGCCGGTCCCGCAACGACCCTCCGGCCCGGACCGCGAGTAAATAACAAGGCGGCCAAACTATATCGCCGCCCCATTCAGCGAAGCAAGGGAGACCAGGCAGGATCGGAAGCATCCTGCGGGGTCGTTATTTCGCGCTGATTGGAACCGGTCAAGTCGATCGAGTACAGGCGAGCAGATCCGCCATGTCCGCGCGAATCAGACCGCGATTGGCGGAAATACATCAGCACTCGGCCGTTTGGCGCCCAGGTTGGCCCTTCGACCAGGAAATCGCGCGTCAGCAACCGTTCACCAGAGCCGTCCGGATGCATCACGCCGATGAAGAACGAGCCGCCGTCGATCTTGGTGAAAGCAATCAGATCACCGCGCGGCGACCAGACTGGGGTACCGTATTTGCCCGACCCAAAGCTGATCCGTCTGGCGTCGCCCCCATTCGCGCTCATCATGTAGAGTTGCTGAGAGCCCCCGCGATCGGAGTTGAAGACAATCTTGCTGCCGTCGGGCGCAAAGCAGGGCGAGGTATCGATCGCTTGGGTGTTGGTCAGGCGTGTGGGCTGGCGGGTGCGCAGGTCGAGAGAATACAGATTGCTGACGCCGTTTTCGGCGCGGCTCATGACGACCCTGTTGCCATCCGGCGAAAAGCGCGGCGCAAAGGTCATGCCAGGGAAATCGCCGACCACCTCCTGTTGTCCGGTATCGATGTTGAAGAGATAAACTCGAGGGGTGCCGTTTGCGTAGGACAGATACGTAATCTCCTGCACCGTCGGAGAAAATCGCGGGGTCAATACCAGCGCCCGCCCGTCAGTCAGAAAGCGGTTGTTGGCGCCGTCCTGATCCATGAGGGCGAGGCGCTTGATCCGCCTGTCTTGCGATCCCGCCTCGGCGATATAAACGATCCGGGTATCGAAATACCCGTCCTCGCCGGTGATGCGCTTATAGATTTCGTCGGCGATGATGTGGGCAATGCGCCGCCAATTCTGCCGCGTGGTCGTATAGCCGAAGCCGCTCAGCTGCTGTTCGGCAAAGACATCCCACAGGCGGAACTCGACTCTCAATCTTCCGTCCTCTTGGGTGCGGACGGTCCCTGTCACCAGTGCCTGTGCATTGATCTGTCGCCAATCGCCGAACCGCGGCTGGGCGTCGGTGACCGAAACATTTTGGATGAAGCTACGCGGATCGAGCGGGCGGAACAGCCCCGAACGTTCCAGATCAGCCGAGACCACACCAGTAATCTCACGTCCAGCCTGGCTTTCGTCGCCACCGGCCCCAGAGAAGGCCGGGATGGCGATCGGCATCGGCTCGAGCTTGCCTCTAGTGATATCGAGCCGCAGTTCGGCGCGGGCGGGCGCGATCGCATGGAGCAGTATCGCAAGAGCTGCCGCCACCGCGCGAGCAAATCTAAGGCGGTTTCGTGTCATAAGATGTCCTTTGGACTGAAATCGACGACTAGGTCCTTCCAGATCGCGTACTTTTCCGGAGGTAGGCGCAGCGGCCGGCACATCGGGTTAAAGAAGGCGCGGCGTGCGCTTTCGGCCGCTGCGCGGAAGAACGGGTCGCTGCCGAAGCGCGCCTGATCGACAATCGTCGCTTGCCGAACTGTACCATCCGGGGCGACCATAACCCTAATCTCCACCACCAGATCCTTGGCGTCACGGGCCCCCGCGGGAACGTTCCAACAGCGTGCGATCTGCTCCCGGACCATATCCATTTCGCTGGCACTAAGCTGGCTGCCGAGCTGCGCTTTGGGTTGCGAAGAGGGCTTGCCCGAGGCGACGCGAGGCCGCTGCGGCGACGCATCCTGTGACGGCGCAGTCGAGTGTGCGGCCAGGTTCTTCAACAGGGCTTCGAACTGGCCGGGGTCGTACTTGTTCTGCTCTGCCTTCGGCTCGCTCTTGGCCATGCGCTGTGGCGGTTGCGGCTTTTCCTTGGGCTTGGGGATCTCGACCTTTTCGGTCGGCCTCGGCGGTTCGGGTTTGGGCTCGGGTTTCAGCACGGGCGGCGGCAGGGCAGGCTTGGGTTCCGGTGGCTTGGGGAGTTCGGCCGCCGGCGGTATCTCCGTCGAGGGCGGTGGAACCGGGGTCGGCACGGGCGGTTCAGGCTCCGGCTTCGTAACCGGGGCGTCGGCGACCGGCGGGTCCGACTTCGCATTCGGCCGCGGCACACTCGGATTAGGCCGTGTCGCCCGGGTCTCCGGGGCAATCGTCACGAGCTGGACCGCCACCGGCATCTCCTCGGGCACCGGGGGATCGAACAGCCGCGGCAGACCGAGAATGAAAACCGTGCCGAGGACGAGGTGCAACGCGACCGACAGCGCGACGCCGCGGGGGGCGATGCCGTCCGGTATTTCGTCGGCAATGGCGAACTCGTGCGTCAATCCGGTTTCGGCTGTCGCCAAGCTCATCGCAGGGAAACCGCGTCACACTCTTCAGCGCTTGACCGTCCGCGACCGCTCGGAAGACGCAGCGCCGGAAGACGGTTTCGCCGCGGGACCCTTCGGGGACTCCGCGATCAGCAACACTTTGCGGAACCCGGCCGTGCTGACCATGCTCATCACCTCGAGCACTCGGCCATAGTTGATCGTTTTGTCGCCTCGGACATAAAGGAGAGCATCAGGGTTGGCGCCGGTGATCGCCGTCAGTCGTGGAACCAGCAACTCGGCCGGGACGTCGGTCTCCTGGATAAAGATACGGCCCTCACCGTTGATCGTGATGACGAGCGGCTCCTTGGGCTCGTTGATCGGCGGCGCCTGCGTCTGCGGCAGATCAACTGGCACCCCGACCGTCAACAGCGGTGCGGCGACCATGAAGACGATAAGCAGCACCAACATGACATCGACGAGCGGTGTCACGTTGATTTCCGACATCGGGCGATACCGCCCGGCAAGGCGCCGGCCGTTACCGTCGACGCTCGACGCCGGGCTCATCGCTTACGGCCTCTCGTCGAGCTGGCGGGAGAGTATCGCGCTGAACTCCGAGGAAAACGCCTCGAGCCGGCCGGCATAACGCCCGAAATCGGTTGCGAGCTTGTTGTAGGCGATGACCGCTGGGATTGCGGCGACGAGCCCGAGCGCCGTCGCAAACAGCGACTCGGCGATGCCGGGTGCGACGACGGCCAGGCTGGTGTTCTTGGAGGCGGCAATCGCCTGAAAGCTGTTCATGATGCCCCAAACGGTGCCGAACAGGCCGACAAACGGCGCCGTTGACCCAACCGTCGCGAGATACGCCATAAATCGTTCGACCCGCTCCATCTCGCGGCCCACGGTCACCGACATCACCCGCTCGACGCGCTGCTGCAGGCTCGCGCGCATGCCCGGGGTGCCTAGCAGGTTCTTAGCCGCGCTCCGGCGCCATTCGCGCATCGCCGCCGAAAAGACCGCGCTCATCGGATCGGGCGGGCGCTGGCCGATCCGCTCATAGAGATCGTCGAGAGAGCCGCCCGACCAGAACGACTCCTCGAAGCTCGATGCAGAATATCGCAGCCGACGCAGCCGCATCACCTTGTCGAAGATGACCGCCCACGACCAGAACGATGCAACCAGGAGGATCAGCATAACCACTTTGACCACGGCATCGGACTGCAGGAACAGGCCGATAATCGAAAGATCGTGCGGAACCGCACCGACCAGCGGCAGGGCTTCAACAGGAGCAGGCGGCATGTCTTGGCGACCCTTTATGGCGTCTTTTGGATGATCATAGGCGTGGCGGCCTCCTCGACCTCGGCTTCGAGGGGCAGCGGCACAAGAAAATCGAGCTGGGCCGGCAAGCTCGCCGGCATCGGCAGATCGAGGTGGCGAAAAGCGGTCCGGGTCAGCATGCGGCCGCGCGGCGTGCGCTGCACGAAACCCTCCTGGAGCAGATACGGCTCGATGACCTCTTCGACCACGTCGCGCTCATCACCGAGCGCCGACGCGATCGTCTCGACCCCGACCGGGCCGCCAGCGTAATTTTCGGCGATGCAGCGCAGGTAGCGCCGGTCCATGCCGTCGAGACCGCGGGCATCAACGTCGAGCCGCTGCAGCGCGCCGTCGGCGGCCGGCGCGTCAACGCTCGACAGGCCGTTGACGGCGGCGAAGTCGCGGATGCGGCGCAGCAGGCGGATCGCGACGCGTGGGGTGCCTCGTGACCTCTGCGCGATCTCTGCGGCGCCATCGGGGTGTAGATCGATGCCGAGCACCCGCGCTGCGCGGCTGACGATCGCCGCGAGCTCCGCCGGTTCGTAGAACACAAGACGGAGCGGAATGCCGAAACGCTCCCGCAGCGGCCGTGTGATCAGACCCGAACGCGTTGTCGCGCCGATCAGCGTAAAGGGCGCGAGACGGTAGCGAATCGATCTCGCTCCCGGTCCCTGACCGATAATCAGATCAATCTGATAGTCCTCCATCGCCGGGTAGAGGTACTCCTCGGCTGCCGGCGGCAGGCGGTGGATCTCGTCGATGAAGAGCACCTCGCGGGGCGCGAGTTTGCTGAGCATGGCGACAAGATCGGCGGCGCGCTGAATTACCGGGCCGGCGGTAGCATGGAAGTCGACGCCCATTTCGCGGGCGACAATCTGCGCGAGCGTCGTTTTACCAAGTCCGGGGGGACCAAAGAAAAGGATGTGGTCAAGCGCTTCACCCCGGCTCTTCGCCGCCTCGATAAAGACGCCCAGGTTGTCGCGCAGCTGGTGCTGACCGACAAATTCTTCGAGGCTGGCCGGTCGGACAGAGCTTTCCGGTGCGTCATGCTCAGCTTGCTGCGCGGCGACGACGCGCGGAGCGACGTTGTTCATCGCGCCAATTCCTCCAGACCCGCCTTGATAAGCAGATCGGCGCCCGCCTCAGTGCCGAGCCGACGGGCCGCAGCGGTGATTGCGCCCAGCGCCTCGGTGCGACCGACCCCGAGGTTCTCCAGCGCCGAGATCGCGTCGGCGGTGACCCCTCCACCGTTTGCCGGCTCACTGCGCGGCGCAACCGGCGCCGCTGCCGGGGCCGGAACGCTGCTGATCTTGTCCCGTAATTCATTGACGATGCGGGCCGCGAGCCGCGGCCCAACCCCCTCGGCTTGCGCCAGCGCCGGCTTGTCCTGAGCCAAGATCGCGAGCCCGAGCGTCTCGGGCGCCACGGCCGAGAGAATCGAGAGAGCCAGACGCGCGCCGACGCCTTGCACCGTCGTCAACAGCCGAAACCAATCGCGTTCGACGGCATCGATGAACCCGTAGAGGTGGATATGATCCTCGCGGACATGCGTCTCGATCAGCAGCCGCACCGGCAAACCGGCGGGAGGCAGGCGGCCGATCGTTCGGGTCGAGCAGAAGGCGAGGTAACCGACACCGTTCACATCGATGACGGCCGCATCCGCCTCTATCTGCTCGACGACGCCGGCGAGCTTGGCGATCATGGGCGCGTGCCCAAGAGCTGCCGTGCCACAGCGTGCTGCGCGTGGCAGATCGCCACGGCGAGCGCATCAGCGGCATCCGGTTCACTGCTGTCGCAGCTGGACAGCAACCGACCCACCATCAGTTGTACTTGCGATTTCTCGGCATGACCCGCACCTACCACCGCCTTTTTGACGAGGTTGGCCGAATATTCCGCTACTGGGAGCCCTCGTTCGGCCGGCGCCAACAGGACCACGCCGCGGGCGACACCGAGCTTCAAAGTTGAAGCCGGGTTGCGGTTGACAAAGCTTTCTTCGACTGCGGCCTCATCCGGCTGAAACTGCTCGAGCACCGCGGTAATCTGGCGAAATAGTGAAACCAGGCGCATCGCCAGAGGCTGGTCGGTCGCTGCGTGCACTACACCGTCGGCGACGTGGGTTAGACGGTTGCCGGCGACATCGATCACCCCCCAGCCGGTGTGCCGCAACCCGGGATCGAGTCCCAAAACGCGCATCGAGCTTCGCTGTCGACTCGCTGGAGGCTCAGGCACCGAGCCGCGCCATCACGTCTTCAGCAACTTCGAAATTGGCATAGACGTTCTGGACATCGTCGCTGTCCTCAAGCGTCTCGAGCAGCTTGAACAGGGTCGTCGCCGTCTCCTCGTCGATCGGCGCGGTCATCTTCGGGCGCCAGACGAGATGCGCCGCGCCCGCCGGTCCAAACCGGACCTCGAGCGTATCGCGTACGGCGTTGAGATCTTCGGGCGCACATGTCACCACATGATGCCCGGCTTCGCTCTCGACATTTTCCGCTCCGGTCTCGACGACCGCTTCGAACATATCATCGCCACTCGCCGCGGCCGCCGGGTAAGAGATCTCCCCGACCCGCTCGAACATGAAGCTGACGCTGTTGGTTTCACCGAGAGCGCCGCGTGCTTTGGTAAAAGCGGCGCGAACCTCGCTTGCAGTGCGGTTCCGGTTGTCGGTCAGGGCTTCGATGATGATTGCAACCCCGCCCGGGCCGTAGCCCTCGTAGCGTACCTCGTCGTAGGCGTCGCCTCCCTCGCTCCCCGAGCCACGCCGAATCGCCCGCTCGACCGTGTCTCTCGGCATATTGCTCTGGCGGGCAGCGAGAACAGCCGCACGCAGACGCGGATTTGCCGCTGGATCTGGCAGCCCGGAACGGGCTGCTGTGACGAGTTCCCGGATGATCTTGGTGAAGACCTTGGCGCGCTTTTTGTCCTGCGCGCCCTTCCGGTACATGATGTTCTTAAATTGCGAATGGCCAGCCATCGATTTTTTCTGCGCCGCTTCCGGCCGGCGTTCGCCGGACGCTAGTGGGCGGCCGGGGCTAACAATCCAATATGGCAGGATTGGGGCATCTCGCGACTTCACCGGCCAGGATTTCGCGGCGCCATTATCGCGCCGGAGACGGGATCAACGGTCGGGAAGATACGCCGCCAGGCGGCCACCGATTCGGACCGGCTCGAGTACCTGCGCGAGGCCGGTGCTGTTGTCGGTTGCGAGCAGGATGCCGCACAACGTTCCTTCGCCCTCAGCCGGTTGTGGGCGCTCGCCCGGCATTTTAGTCACAAATCGCCTTACCGCCGGCTCCTTCTGCATGCCGATGACCGAATCATAGTCGCCGCACATCCCGGCGTCAGTCTGGTAGGCGGTGCCGCCCGGCAGGATCTGCGCGTCGGCGGTCGGCACATGGCAATGCGTCCCGAACACGGCCGAGACGCGGCCGTCGGCGAAATGGCCGAGCGCCATCTTCTCACTCGACGCTTCGGCATGAAAATCAACCAGGATTGCCGCTACATCCTGGCCGAGCCGATATTTGCCGAGAATTTCGTCGAGCCTGGCGAACGGATCGTCGAGCGCGTCCATGAAGAGCCGGCCCATCAGGTTGATGACGAGAATGCTCTGCCCGCCGACGCTATGCACTCGCCAGCCCGCACCCGGTGTACCTTTCGGGAAGTTCGCCGGCCGCAGCAGGCAAGGATCGCGGTCGATATAGGGGATGATCTGACGCTGATCCCAGACGTGGTTGCCAGTGGTCAGGACGTCTACACCGCAATCATAGAGTTCGCCGCAAAGGCGCTCGGTTAATCCGAACCCCGCTGCGGCGTTTTCGGCGTTGACCACCACGAGGTCGATCGCGAGCTCCTGCCGCAGGCTTGGCACGTGCTTTCGAACCGCATCCCTGCCCGAGCGGCCGACCACATCTCCACAAAGCAGGATGTTCACAGTGCTGGGTTCCCGTTCACTGTCGATCGCAGGTCAAACTCTCATCGCGGGCTGCGGCGCGGGGTGAAGCCGCCTCGGTCGTCGGCGTGCAAACCCTCCGTGGCCCGCCGTAGCAGGTGGGCGCCATGTGTCGGAACCACGGCTCCGACAGAGACGGCTCCCAAGAGGTAGGAATCGGCCCCGGGGCACTGCGACCTAACGCGCCGCGCAGCCCCACCCCGCACTGCCAAAGCTAGGAGGTCTCCAGACGCGCCGCAAGGGCTTCGACCCGTTGAGCGAGGCCGTGGATGCCGTTCGCCGCAGCATCCTCGACAACGCCGGCTTCCGCGTTGTGCACCCTACTGCGCCCCTGCCGCAGCACCTCGTTCGCATCGGCCAACTCGTCGGCGATGACGAGTGCCGCGAGAAGGAGCAGCCGCGCCTCGCCGACCTGCCCGAGGCTGCGCACGAATTCCTCAACCTTGGCATCGACATATTGGCCGAGTCGGCGGATGCGTGCCTCTTGTCCATCATCGCAGGTGACCGTGAACGGCCGGCCATTGATTGTCAGGCTTACCTGGCCCATCTCACCCCCCTCCCCCTAAGATGCGCCCGATCTTTGCGAGGGCGTCGTCAACGCGCACTGCAATCTCGTCAGCGATCTCTCTCACCTCCGCATCGTCGATTCGGCGCGCGCTGGGCAATCCCGGATCCGGCCGTTCGGCTGAAGCCGCCGCCTCGAGCCGCGCCACCGCACTTTCGAGGCGCGCCAGCGCTTCTTCGAGTTTACCCATCCGGCAACTTGAAAAGACCGCCAGTTCCCCGTCAGTGCACCTTCTCGAACTTCCGGAAGCAACGGATATCTTCCGGTCTGGGTTCGCCGGGGAAAGCTCCCGGCCACAGCGTCCAGGAGACCTCGCCGACATAGAGGTCGCCACGCGAATCGACGCACATGCCGTGCGGGCCGATGAACCCGGTCGGCGCGAGGCTCGCATGCGGGTCGCCAAACCGGCTCAAGAGCTTCCCCTCGTTGTCGACAATGCTGACGCGGGGCCCGAGATTCAGGCCCTTGACCCCGATCGAGGGGCCGAGCTCACCGATATAGCAGACCGGGTGGCGGGCATAGTCCATGTAGAGCCCGCACGGGCGGTGCAAATTGTTCCACTGGGTCTCGTATTTGCCGTTGCCGTCGAAGACCTGGACGCGGTGGTTCTCACGATCGGCGACATAGACCCAGCCATCGGCGTCGGTGCAGATGTTGTGCACGATGTGGAACTCGCCGGGGTTGGTGCCGGGTCCGCCCCACGACATCAGCAATTTGCCGTCGGGCGAATATTTGTGTACCCGGGCGTTGCCGTAGCCGTCGGAGACGTAGATTTCGCCCTTCGGCGACAACGCTGTGTGGGTGCACCGGTGAAACGGCTCGCCGCTCAAAAAGGGCGCTGGCTTCCCGGGAATACCGATCTCGAGCAGGATCTTGCCGTCGAGGGTGCATTTGCGGACGCAGTGCGCGCCGTCATCGGTCAGGTAGACGCTGTCGTCTGGCCCCATGTGGATGCCGTGCGCACGCGGCCACAGCCCTTCGCCCCACGAGCGCAGGAAATTGCCGTGGCGGTCGAACACCATGATCGGGTGCTCGCCTCGGCCGAAAGCATAGACGTTGTCCTTGCTGTCGACGCCGACCGCGGCGACCTCCTTGAACGACCACCCGTCCGGAAGCTTCGCCCAATCCTCGATGATCCGGTATTTGAAGTCGCCAGTGCCAACGATCTCCGGCATTGCGTTCTCCCTCAGTGTACTCGCTCATACTTTTGCAATGAGCGGATGTAAGCCGGCCGGGGCGTGTCGGGATAGAATTGCGGCCACTGGGTCCACGACACCTCGCCGACATAGAGGTCGCCACGCGAATCGACGCTGAGCCCATGTGGACCGAGGAACGAAGTCGGCGCCGTGCCGGCATGCATGTCGCCAAAGCGCGACAACAGCTTGCCCTGGTTGTCGACGATGCTGACCCGCGGGCCGAGATTCGGGCTGTTGCGGTTGACCGGCTGCACCGGCCCGAGTTCGCCGATGTAGCAGACCGGGTGACGCGTATAGTCCATGTAGAGCCCGCAGGGGCGATGCAGGTTGTTCCACTGTGTCTCGTATTTGCCGTTGCCATCGAATACCTGGACCCGATGGTTCTCGCGGTCGGCGACATAGACCCAGCCATCGGCGTCGGTGCAGATGTTGTGGACTATGTTAAACTCGCCGGGGTTGGTGCCGGGGCCGCCCCACGACATCAGCAACTTGCCGTCGGGCGAGTATTTGTGCACCTTGGCGTTGCCGTAGCCGTCCGAAACATAGATCTCGCCCTTCGGCGAGAGGGCCGTGTGCGTACAGCGGTGGAACGGTTCGCCGCTCATGTAGGCTGCCGGCTTACCGGGCACACCGATCTCGAGCAGAAGCTTGCCGTCGAGCGAGCATTTGCGCATGAAATGACCGCCGTCATCGGTCAGATAGATCGAAGTCGTCGGGCCCCATATGGACCCCGTGCGCCCGCGGATACTGGCCTTCGCCCCATGACCGCAGAAAATTTCCCTCACGGTCGAACACCATGACCGGGTGGTCGCCGCGATTGAAGACATAGACGTTGTCCCTGGCGTCGACCCCCACCGCGCCGACTTCCTTAAACGACCACCCCTCGGGGAGCTTCGCCCAATCCTCGATGATCCGATACTTGAAGTCGCCGGTGCCAACGATGATCGCCATCCGAATGCCCTCAGCCGATACGCCAGGCCCAAGGGTATCGAAGCACCGGTCGCCAGACAATCCTCCTCCGGCGGTTCGCCCCACCGCCCTTCGTCGTCGCTCTGGCGCGCTTATATCGAGCCCAGTGTGAGCCGTTTCACACACCTCTCGCCGAAACTCCGCTACCTATTCCCGATCGAACTTGGCTCGGAGGGCTAAGTTCTGATGCGATGAAGAAGGTGCTGACATGACTAAGCTGAGAGCGTTTCTGACGGTCGCCGGAGCGGCGGCGGTGCTGGCGGCGGCCAACCTGCCGACGCAGGCGCAAAACTACACCATCAACGGCCGCGGTGCCTCCTATGCGGAAGCTATGTACTTGGCGGCGCGTGGCGTGCCGTCGGGCTCCTATTGGGTCGACGGCAGAGGCAACATCGCGCCGGCGGCGCCGGGATACAACCGCCGCACCCCGGGCGGCGACATCATGAGCGACGGTAATTGCACATTCGTCGCCGGTGTTCCGGTCGGCAACTGCAATTAACTAAATCTCGGAATGGCCGTTCGGCTGGTCAGATCAGCTGCGAGGAGGATGCCGTGACCGCTCCCGTGTCCAGGCCCGTTGCCGTCGCTGCCTCCCTTGCCGGGTCCGAGGCGGGCGATGGAGGGGTCGGCAGAGGCCTTGCGCCCCTGTTCAGAAGGATTGTCACAGGCGCCGCCGAATCGTCGCTCGACCTGGCGGGATCGACGCTGCTGCCTGTGGGCTGGCCAATCCTCAAGGCTGCGATGCAGCCGGTGCTCGACCGGCTGAAGCAGCGCTTCAACGTGGCAGACGTGACCGGGTCAAAGGCTTTGGCCGACTCGGCCGCGGCTGCGTTCGAGAACGACCGTCACCTGCAAGAACTGCTCCGAACCAATCTTCTTGAGGCCCTCGGGCCGGTGGTCGAAGACCAGCGGGAGATGGCAAAGGACGTGCAATTGCTGATGCTGAAGGCGACCGAAAACAGCCGAACGGTCGTCGAGATCGCGGGCGGCGTCCGTGAGATCGGAAATGTCCTGGCATCGGGAGTCACCCTGCGACCCGATGCCGAGACGGCGCTCGTCGCTGCGGTCGCCCGACAGGTAGCGGCCAACGACCGCGCGCGGGCTATGGCCCAGCGCGAGATCGGTGAAATGACGGGTGATATAATTAAGCGACAAGCGAACCGAATCGAAGCGCGCGCCGTGGAGTTGATTCGTGAGGGCAAATTAGACCGCGCGGTAGACGAGTTGCATGAGGGGCTACTCCTGGTTGCAATCATGCTAAGCGACGCCCCTTCGGACACAACGCTCCGGGTCTTGCTTGGGTATTTCTACAAGGCAACCGCTCAGGCCTTCCAGGCCTTGGGCGATAAGGAACAGGAGCGCCTGTACCTAGACAAGGCCGGCGACGTCTTCGCCTTGGTCAAGGACGAGGTGCCGCCCGACCGGAAGAGCGCCTCCGACCTCGCCAGCGCGATCAATGGCCTCGGCAACGTCTACGCCGGCCGACGCGAGTTCGAGAAGGCGCTGGAAAACTACCGGCTGGCAACGACGCTTTGCCCGGATTACGCCTACGCTTGGCACGATATGTTCGCCGCCTATGACGCGATGGCGAGATCGGGAAATGTCAAGCTCGAGGACATGCGGCAGTCGCTCCAGAAGGTCAAGGAAACGGGTCGCGGGATCCCCGGACTTGGTGCCGAATACATCGGCCAGCTTGACGCCGCTTTGGCGCGATGGGAGCAGCGCGCTTGAAGCAAAACTGCCGGACGCTCACCCCGGGGTGCGAGGACCTAACACTTGATGTCCGCTACCGAGTTAGCTTCCCGCGGGTCGCAATGACACGTGAGCGCATTACGACATTATCTGGCTGATTGCGCTAGGAAAGCGTTCGGGCCACCCGGAACCCGATACCGTCGAGCCGGATGTGGGTGAAATACCTGAGGCACTGACGATCGGCAAATTAACAGGCCTGGGTACGCAAGGGCCGCCCTACACTAGCTGGGATTCTCGGGTAGGAAGCCACGATCCGGTCGGCCCATCAAAAGTGGGCCGGCTGAGCCCACGTTCCGCAAACGCCAGACCTTGGCGTGGATAGAGGCGCCCGATTTGCTGGTTGACTCACCTTTGGTCAATATGCTATTTAAGCAATATTGTAAACAAGCGGATTGGTAATCGACATGGCGTATTGTGCCGCTGTTATTTCATTTGCCGGGCCGCCCGCGGTCGAGGATTTCTGCGGCAAAGGAGCAGCCCGCCGCTGATAATTTCCTGTAAAAACGGCGAAAACAGCGAGGCATTCCCCGAGAAAGGCTGGCTAGCGTTTGAGATACGGACCGATCCGGAGCACCCGAGTTGGGGCTAATACAACTGAAACAAAAGTGTTTGCTGTAGATTTGCTGCTGATGCAGCAACGGAGGATCGCTCACACAACTCTTTGTTGCGGCGTACGGCAAGCGGGGAGTTGATCGTACTTGCCCTCACTGCAGCGGTAGCTATCCTGACCCAATGAGCACCAGCACCCCCACCGCCGCCGCTGCGCCACCGCCGCTCCCCGCGGCGCGGGACCCAAAGCTTCGCCATATGGCCGACGCGCTGCGGGTCCTCGCGATGGACGCGGTCGAGCGGGCCAAATCAGGCCACCCCGGTATGCCGATGGGCATGGCCGATATCGCGACGGTGTTGTTCACCCAGTTCCTGCGCTTCGACCCGACAGCGCCGGACTGGCCCGATCGCGACCGTTTTGTCGTCTCCAACGGTCACGGCTGTATGCTGCTCTATGGGTTGCTGCACCTGACCGGCTACCCGGACATGACGCTCGACGAGCTGAGGCGGTTTCGTCAGCTCGGCAGCCGTACGGCGGGGCATCCCGAGCGCGGCCATGCGAGCGGGATCGAGGTGACGACGGGACCACTCGGTCAGGGTCTCGGCAACTCCGTCGGGATGGCGCTCGCCGAGCGAATGCTGGCGGCCGAGTTCGGCGCGGAGATCGTCGATCATCACACCTACGTCTTTGCCGGTGACGGCTGCCTGATGGAGGGCATCAGCCACGAGGCGGCTTCGCTCGCCGGCCACCTCGGACTTGCCAAGCTGATCGTGCTCTATGACGACAACTCGATTTCGATCGACGGCCCGACCGAACTTGCGTTTTCCGATGACCCGCTGTTGCGGTTCCGCGGATATGGCTGGGCCGCCGAACGGATCGACGGCCACGACCACCAGGCGATCGCGGATGCAATTCGTCGGGCGCACAAGAACAACCGTCCGAGCCTGATCGCCTGCCGGACAACGATCGCTTTCGGGGCGCCGACCAAGGCGGGTACAGCTGCCGCTCACGGCGCACCGCTCGGCGCGGCAGAGATCGCTGGAGCGCGCGAGCGGCTCGGCTGGAGCGACCCGCCTTTCGAAATCCCCGAGGATATTCGGGCTGAGTGGCGGGCGGCCGGCGCGCGCGGGGCGCCACAGCGGCGGGCCTGGGCGGAGCGGCTGCAAGCCCAGCCAGCCGAGAAGCGCGCCGAGTTCCTGCGGCGGCAACGCAGCGAGCTTCCGCCCGATCTCGACGCGGCCGCTGCCAAATTATGTGAGGGCTTTCGCCAAGCGAACGCCAGGATCGCGACCAGGCAGGCCTCGGGCACCGTGCTCGACACGTTGACGCAAGTCGTCCCCGAGTTGGCCGGCGGCTCGGCCGACCTGACGCCCTCAAACAACACCAAGGCCAAGGACCAGAAGGACGTCCGGCCCGGTGATTTTTCCGGCCGCTACATCCGCTACGGGGTGCGCGAGCACGGTATGGCGGCGGCGATGAACGGCATCGCCGCGCATCGCGGGCTGATTCCCTATGGCGGGACGTTTTTGACTTTTTCCGATTACGCCCGGCCTTCGATCCGGCTGTCGGCTTTCATGGGCCTCGGCGTCCTTTATGTGATGACCCACGATTCGATCGGACTTGGCGAAGACGGGCCGACGCATCAGCCGATCGAGCATCTTGCCGCGTTGCGGGCAATGCCGGGACTCCACGTCTATCGGCCCGCCGACGCGGTCGAGACCGCGGAATGCTGGGCCTTGGCGTTGCAGCGGCGCGGCGGGCCGTCGTTGCTGGCTCTGACGCGGCAGGCGCTGCCGCTGGTGCGACAGGCGGCAGCTTCCGAGAACCTATCGGCACATGGCGCCTATGTGCTCGCCGAGGCCGACGGCTCGCGCCAGATCACCTTGCTCGCGACCGGCTCGGAGGTCTCGGTTGCGGCTGCAGCGCGGGATGCCTTAGCGCGGGACGGTGTTCGTGCTGCCGTAGTCTCGATGCCGTGCTGGGAGCTCTTCGATGAGCAACCAAAGGAATACCGGGACGCGGTGCTGGGCACCGTACCGCGGGTCGCCGTCGAGGCGGCAGTCCAATTCGGCTGGGAGCGCTGGCTCGGGCCGAGCAGAGCCTTTATCGGCATGACAGGCTTCGGCGCCTCGGCGCCGGGAGAGGCGCTCTATCCGCATTTCGGGATCACACCCGAGAGGGTTGCAGAGGCGGCGCGCTCGCTTCTATAGATCGACAAAGCTATTCGGGAGGACAGACCATGGCGGTACGGGTTGCAATCAACGGCTTTGGCCGCATCGGCCGGTTGGTAATGCGCGCGGCCTTGGAGCACGCCAACAAGGACCTCGAAATCGTCGGCATCAACGATTTGGGGCCGGTCGAGACCAACGCGCACCTGCTGCGCTATGACAGCGTGCATGGTCGCTTCGGCGGCGAGGTCACCACGGGTGAGAACTGGATGGATGCCGGCCGCGGTAAGATCCGCGTCACCGCCGAGCGCGACCCCGCCAAACTGCCGTGGAAGGAACTGGGGGTCGATGTCGCGCTTGAGTGCACCGGCATTTTCACCAAGCGCGAAGCGGCCGCGAAGCACCTCGAAGCCGGGGCGAAGAAAGTCATCATTTCCGCGCCGGCCGACGGCGCCGATTTCACTGTCGTCATGGGTGTCAACCACGACGAGCTGTCGGCCGGGCACCAAGTCATCTCGAACGCGTCATGCACGACCAATTGCCTGGCGCCGGTCGCCTATGTCCTGCACCAGGGCATCGGGATCGAGCGCGGCTATATGACGACGATCCATTCCTATACTGGCGACCAGAACACGGTCGACACGCTGCATTCGGATCTGCGCCGTGCGCGGGCCGCGGCAATGTCACTGATCCCGACCTCGACCGGGGCGGCGCGCGCGGTCGGGCTTGTTTTGCCGGCACTGAAGGGAAAGCTCGACGGCACCGCGATCCGGGTGCCGACGGCTAATGTCTCGCTGATCGATTTCAAATTCGACTCGGCGCGCGAGACCTCCGGCGACGAGGTCAATGCGCTGATGGAAGAGGCGGCGAAGTCGAACCGGCTCAAGGGCATCGTCGGCATCAACAAGGCGCCGACCGTCTCGGTCGACTTCAACCACGACCCGCACAGCTCGACTTTCGACGTGACCCAGACCCAGGTGCTCGACAAACGCTTTGTCCGCGTCCTCGCTTGGTATGACAACGAATGGGGCTTCTCGAACCGCATGGTCGAGGTCGCAGCCTATTTCGGCGGCCTCGCTTAAATTTGCCGAGATTGCTTTTTCGCGATTGTCCTTGCAATGACCGGATCCGGTGTCGTTGCGAGCGAAGCGCAGCAATCTCGTGACGGGGAAGCTCCTGTCGTCATCGTTCATTCGCTCGGCCAGGCGATCGCCGCACTGACCGCCGCCTCGAAAGCCGATTGCACGGTCGTATTGGCCAGCGCACTGGGCGCCGGTAGTTACGCGGGTCCCGGGTGGTTTGGGGCGCTCGTCGCCGCTGCTCGCGAGGCGGTTCCCGACGCCCGTTTTTCCGCCCTGCTCGATTGCGATGACGACGTCGGCGCGGCCCTGGCGTCGATCCGGACGGAAATCGAAGGCGTGGTGTTCACCGGCCGCACCGATGTCGCCGGCCGTCTTGCCGACATCGCGAGCCAACATGGGGTGCGGTTCGTGACCGATCGCCGCGAAGCTGCGCTCGACCTGGGTGAAGATTTCTTCGCGGCGCCGGAGATCCTCGAGCGGCGCTGCGGCGAGGTCTTTCCCGTCAGCAGCCGAGCTTGTCCGCGAGATCGATGAAGCTATCGGCGATTACGTCGAAATCGTGCTCGGCCTTGACGTCCCTCGTCTTGTGAGGACCGTGCTCGAGCGGACGGCTGACAAAGGCGGTATGGAAGCCGCGGCCGCGCGCCGCCACCAAATCGCCGTTGTGCGCGGCTACCATCATGCATTGCGCCGGCTTCAGGCCGAGAAAGTCGGCGGTTCGGTCGTAGGCCTCGGGCTGCGGCTTGTAGGCATGGGCAACCTCAGCGCCGAGGATTGCGTCCCACGGCAGCCCGGCGTGTTTGGCCATATTCACCATCAGCGCGACGTTGCCGTTCGACAGGGTGGCGAGGATGAATTTGCGCTTGAGGCGGGTCAGCCCTTCGACCGTGTCCGGCCACCCTTCGAGCCGGTGCCAGGCGCGGTTGAGATGGTCGATATCAGCCTCGCTGAGACCGGAGATTTCCAACTCCCGCAACAGCTCGACCAGGTTTTCGCGGTGCAGGTCGTCGAGCTTTGCCCAGGGGCGTTCACCGCTGCGGACTTTCGCCATAGCCGGTTGGTAGCGCGCCCGCCAGCAGTCGGCGAATTCGTGCCAGTCCTTGCCGTAGCCCCTCGGCCCAAGAAACGTTGCTACTTCGCGGGCAACGCTGTCGCGCCAGTTCACCACCGTGCCGAACACATCGAAGGTCAGGGCTTTTACGTCCGAGAGCGCCATCGTCTGGGTCATCCTTCTTCTCAGCCCGGGGGTGCCACCGAGAGGCGGCCGACGACACCATGGCGCTCTATCAGCTGTGCTACGAGCCCCGACTTTTTCGCCTCGTCGACAAAGTCGCGCAGGAACGCCGCCCCCGCGGTGTTCTTCCGCGGCGTGCCCACCGCCTGCTGCACCGCGGTGAACTGCCCGTCAAGGATGCTCGAGCCGGGGTGTGCCTGAGCAACTGCCAACAAGCCCGGGCGCAGCCCGGCATAGGCGTCCATCTTCTCGCCCTCGAACGCCTTGAGCGCTGCGTCGGCGCTGTCGAACTGCAGCAGTTGCGCCTTCTTGATGTTGTTTTCGAGCCAGAGGCCGTAGGCGCTCCGCGCCGTTACTGCAATTCGCTTCCTGGGCTGGTCGACCTCGGCGATGCTACGGATCGGTGATCCCGCCGGCACGAGATAAGTCGCCTCGATCTCGCAATAGGCGGCGGTGAAGTCGATTACCGCGGCGCGCTGCGGTTCGGCGCCGATCAGGCCAATGTCCCAGAGACCTTTCTCGGCGTCGTCGGCGATCTCGCCCGGGCGGGCGTAGGGCACATACTTCACCGGTACGCCGAGGCGGGCGGCGATCGCCGCAGCCATGTCGGGTGAGACGCCGGTCGGGTCGCCCGACGGGCTCTTTCCGGTAACCAACAGGAAGTTACCCATATTGATCGCCGCGCGCAGAACGCCGGTCGGGGCGAGTTCGGGTACGACTTCTCCAGGCATTGGGATCAGTCCCGTAGTGGTCAATGGTTTCACCTTATTTTGAACGCAGCCGGGAGGCACGCAAATTCTCGGGTGGACGGAAAACCTCGGGGAGCCTCGATCTATCGCCTGACCCCGCCGGTTTTGCTAAAAGAGAGGATCGGGCATTTGTAAGAAGTGGCGTATCCACCACCCGCCAAGAAGGAACAGTCGATGGATCTCTCCGAACCCGTCAAGGGCAAGCCGCCGAGCGCCCATCGCGATCTCGCAGCAGCCAAGAAAGTCAACGAGGAGCGCGACATCGACATCTCGAGCCCGGCGGCGCAGCGGCTCGATCATCGGCCGCGACACCTTCCAGCGGTCGAAGAATGAGGCGATCGACATGCTCGGCAAGATCGGCAAGATCTATCAAGGAAAGACTGATCCGTTGCTGGACGACGAGACACGGGCGACCACACGCCTCTACCTGATCACGCCGCCCGCGCTCGATCCTGAGCGATTTGCCAACGAGCTCGAAAATGCGCTCTCGGGGGGCGACGTCGCCTGTCTTCAGCTGCGCCTGAAGGAGGTCGAGGACGACGCGATCCGCCATGCCGGCCGGATCCTGAAGCCGATCGCCCAGGACCGAGGCGTCGCGTTCATCATGAACGATCGCCCCGACCTCGCCGCCGAGCTCGATTGCGACGGGGTGCATGTCGGCGAGGAGGACATGCCCTACGCCGAAGCGCGGCGGCTTTTGGGCCGGGACCATATCGTCGGGGTGACTTGCGGTTCGAGCCGCGACCGCGCTATCGCCGCGGCCGAAGCCGGTGCCGACTATGTCGCCTTCGGCGCCTTCTTCCCGAGCTCGACCAAAGCCGCCAAGCACCATGCCGATCCCGACGTGATCCGCGACTGGAGCGAGACAACGGTAGTGCCGTGCTGTGCGATCGGCGGCATCACGCAAGAGAATTGCGGCCCGCTCGTCGAGGCCGGCGCCGACTTCCTTGCCGTCATCGGCGCCATCTGGTCACACCCCAAGGGCCCGCGCGCGGCAGTCGCCGAATTCAACGAGGTGTTCGCCCGGTATGGCCGCGCCTTTACCGGGTGAGCGGCAATTGTGGCAGAGGACGAGTGCGCGCAGTGCCCGTACAGGGAAGAAAATTCCGCGGGCTCCGACACGCGCCGAAAAATATAAATTATATCAGAGTCCTACACTTCGTGTTGGACGCTTCGAAGACACCTTGGCAGAGAGCCTTTGACAGTAATTTGACGCCAAAACCCGGCAAACCGCGGCTTGGCAGGGGAGGTGCCAGGGCGTCGCCAAGTATGGCATTGGGGGACCCAAATAAGGCACTTGCCTGAGGACGTCGTGCGCCGCTCGGGCGAGCCGCCGCCTGGCGACCCGATCGGCCGACGCCTCCCGGCGATGAACCATGTGATACGCTTCGATCTTGGCGCCACGATGGCATGGACGCACCTCTGCCAACCATGTTCATTCCTCCGGCATCCCAGCCTTGCGCAGTCCGGCGTAATAGGTGGCTTCGACCAGGGTGCAGACCTCCGGCACACCCCAAGGTTCGGAGGCCCACAAGCGGGCGATAGTGGAGTAGCGATCGTCGCCGACTAGCCTGCGCGCCTCGGCGAGCTCGGCAGCGGCGCGTTCGATCTCGCCTCCGAGAGCATGGGCAGCGGCGAGGAACGTACGAAACTGAGGATGTGCTGGCGTGGCGTGGCATGCCCTTTCGCACCAGATGACCGCCTCGCCGATGCCCGACTGCAGCAGATGCGCACACCCGATCCGGCTGTAGAAGAGGCCGATTTGGGGATCGCGGGGACTGAGCCGGATGGCCTGCTCCTGGGCCGGGACAAGCTCCTGGATCGCCCCTGTCAGCAACTTGCACCAGCCGAGATGGGAGTATGCATGCGCCCAATTGCGGTTGAGCGCGATGACGGTTTCGTATTCGAGAATGGCTTCGTCGTGCCGGTGCTGCCCGCGCAACACCTGATCCTTAGCGAACCGTGCGGGCGAACTGCGCGGTGACGCGGCTGTGGCTCGCTCGGCCAAGTCTTCGGCGAGCGCAAGATCGGCCGCTGGCGTGCCGGACATGGAATCAAGGACACGGGCGGTAAGCGCGATCGCCAACCAGCTCTGCGCGGCGACGGATTGCCGATCGAGCGCCAATGCCCGCTCGAACAAACCGATCGCCTCCCCGCGGTTCTCGCGCGATGGCGGCTTCAGCCGCGCGGCGCGTCCCTGCAAATGTAATCGTGCGTGTCGGGGTGCTCGATCGGCCGGGCGGCTGCGGCGCCAACCAGTTCAAGGTCGAGTGCCACCGCGATCCGGCTGGCGATCTCGTCCTGCAAGGCGAACAGATCGCCGCCGTCGCCGTTGAACCGCTCTGCCCACAGATGCGCGTCGGTCTCGGCATCGATCAGCTGGGCTGTCACACGGACCCGGCTTCCCAACCGCTGGACCTCTCCCTCCAGCACATAGCGCACATCGAGCTCGCGGCCGATCTGCTTCGTGTCGATCGGTTTGTTTCTGTAGGTAAAGGCAGTGTTGCGCGAGATCACCAGCATGTCCGGGATTCGCGACAGATCGGTCATCAGATCCGCGGCGATCCCGTCGGCAAAATATTGCTGTTCGGGGTCGTTGCTCAAATTGACAAAGGGCAGCACGACGATCGACAGGCGCGGCGCGAGCAGGGGCCTCGCCGCGGCCGACGCCGGCTCGGCTCGCTCCGATGCCTCGGCATCTTCGCTGACCTCACCGATAAAGCGCACGCCCCTGGGGAGATGGTGCGAATGAGCCGCTGCTCTACGCCACTGTCGTTGACCGCCCGGCGCGCCGCATTGAGGCGCGTTGTCAATGCCGAGTCCGAGACGATCCGCCCGCCCCAAACGCCGTCGATGAAATCATCCTTGCTGACCACCCTGTCACGGTCGCGCACAAGATAGACGAGAAGGTCGAACACCTGGGGTTCGAGCGCGACCGGCTCCGCCCCGCGGCGCAACTCGCGGCGCTGGATGTCGAGCACGTGATCGCCGAACCTGAAGACCACCCGTGCTCCCCCTGGATCAGCTGCGCCGGCGGCTCTTAAGGAAAAGACAAGCCCACCTTAAGGCTAAATCAAGCGCGTCTCAAAGTCTTCCGCTCGGAACCGGGGCATCCTCCGGGTAATCAAAGCGCAGCCCCGCCGCAGGGCGCTCGAGGAGAGAGACATGACGGTATCTACATCCCGCCAGCCAAGCCTGGTGCCGCATCTGAACGCTTCGAGCGAGTTTCTCGGCGATCCTGAAAACCCGAAAACCGCGAAGCATTGCGCAGGCCGAGACCGCTTCGACTGGCGCACCTGCCCGCACGGGTGCAACTGGCGCAGATGCGCCGGGGACGAGCCGGACTGCGCTTTCATAAGGCACCACTTCCCCTCAGACGCCCCCCTCGAGGAGTCGCCGCCCCTCAACCCTAAAAATTAACCAACCGGTCCCGCTGTGGTCCTGCAGCAGGTTTCCACTGCTGCTTCTACGCCGGCGCCTGCGATCGGCATGCGCTGTCCCGGCCTTGAGGAGAGGCCGCAGCCCTCTTTACCCGCAGAAGGAGTATAGGCCATGAGCACGCCCTACACCATTCCGACCGAGCGGTTCGCCCACTGCATCGCGGCCTCGAAACGGGTTCGGTGGGACATCGAATCCGACGTCATTCGCGACCGCCGGCTCGACCGCGCCAGCAAGTTCCTGCCCGAAGGACTCAGCCTGGCGAGGCGGCTCAACTTTCTGTCGCCCCCCGAGAAGCTCTATTTCAGCCAGGTCCAGGGGCGCACCTATGCCAACATGTTCGGTTTGGTCGAACGTTTCATCGGCGCCAAAGTGCTGGAAATGAGAGGCGACCACTGGCTGGGTGACCAAATCGCTCTCGAGGCCCTGGTCCGGTTCGGCGATGAAGAGCTGAAACATCAGGCGCTGTTCCGCCGGGTCGAGGCGCTGACCAGCGAGGCGATGCCGCCGGGTTACAATTTCGCGTGGGATCCCAACGAAGTCGCCGCCGCCGTGCTGAGCAAGAGCAGCTGGGCGGTGCTGGGGTTGACCCTGCACATTGAACTGTTCACGCAGTCCCATTACCGCGAGAGCATCCGCGCGGATGCCGATCTGTCGGAGCTCTACAAAGACGTCTTCTTCTTCCATTGGAAGGAGGAGTGCCAACACGCGATCATGGATGAGCTGGAATGGCGGCGCCTCGATGCCGGCACCGGTGCCGAGGCGCGCGATGCCGCGGTCGACGAGCTGATCCAGTTGGTGGGCGCCGTCGACGCGATCGTGCAGGCGCAGGCCGCCGCCGATGGCGATTACTTTGCCCGCACTTGCGGGCGGCAACTGAGCGCGCCCGAAGAGCGCATAGTGCAGCAGACGATGCTGGAGGCGTACCGCTTTCAGTACATCCTCTCCGGCGCGCGGCATCCCCACTTCGCCAGCACTTTGGCGAGCCTGACGACCGACGCACAACTCGGCCGTATCCACGAGGCGCTCGCTTCCCTTGCTCCGGTGCGGGCGTTGGAAGCAGCCTGAACCAACCTCACATGAAAGGATCTAGATCATGTCGACAGCCGTCAAAGCGCAAGACGTTTCCGTGTCCTCCTCCAGCGTCGTCAACGGAATCGACACAGACGCCGTGCATGCGCTGATCGCGAGCGTCGCGGCCAATCCCGCACAGGGCATGACGCATTGGCAGGTCGCCAGTACCTGGCAGGGCGGCACGCATTCGCGGGCGCGAGTCGACAGCTTTGCAATCGGCGGCACTAATGTGCCGCGCCGCTTCTCGATGGACATCGACGAGCCCTTCGAGCTCGGCGGCGGCAACGCCTATGCCAACCCGCAGGAATACCTGCTCGCCGCTTTCAACGCCTGCATGATGGTGGGCTACACCGCACTTTGCGCGATGCAGGGCATCGCTCTGCAAACACTCGAGGTCACCACCGAAGGCGACATCGATCTCCGCGGGTTCCTTGGGCTCGATCCGTCGGTCGCTCCCGGCTATCGTGAGCTGCGCACCCGGGTGGTAATCAAGGCCGACGGCACCGAAGAGCAGCTGCGGAAGATCCACGAGATGGTGCTGGCGACATCGCCCAACTTCTACAATGTCACCTGCGCCGTCGCAGTCGTCCCGTCGCTGATCATCGTCGAGTGACCGGGCCCGGGGTGGCGCCAACCCCTGCTCCTCTGAGCACCGCCTGGAATGGGCGCTTAACGTTCTGGCATCCCCGCCTCGCATAGGCCAGCGAAATAGGTGGCTTCAAACAAGGTGCGGACTTTCGGCGCTCCCCAAGGTTCGATGGCCCGCAAGCACGCGATGCTGGAATAACGATCGTCGCCGACTAGCCTGCGGGCCTCGGAGAGTTCGGCGGCGGCGCGTTCAGTGTCGCCTTTGAGAGCATAGCCAGCGGCGAGGAATGAGCGGAAAATGGCCGCCGCCGGCGTGGCGTTGCGCGCCTTTTCGCACCAGACGACCGCCTCGTCGATGCGCGACTGCAGCAGATGCGCGCGCCCGATCCGGCTATAGAACAGGCCGATCTGCGGATCGCGCGGACTGAGCCGGATGGCCTGCTCCTGGGCCGGGATAAGGGCCTCTACCGACCCGTTCATGAACCTGCACCAGCCAAGATGGGAGTAGGCGTGGGCCCAGTTGCGGTTGAGCGCGATGACTGTCTCGTATTCGAGGATGGCCTCGGCGTATCGGTGCTGCGCGCGCAACACCTGACCTTTGGCGAAACGCGTGGGCGAGTTGCGGGGCGCCATAGCCAATGCTCGCTCGGCCAAGGCTTCCGCGCGCGCAATATCGGCCGCGGCCGTGTCGGTCATCGAATCAAGAGCGCGGGCGGTGAGCTCGATCGCCAACCAGCTTTGCGCCGCCACGGACTGTGGATCGAGTGCCAACGCACGCTCGAATAGCAAAACCTGCTCCGTACGGTTCTCGCGAGTTGGCGGCTTTAATCGTCCGGCGCGCCCCCGCAAAATATAATCGCGGGTGTCCGGGTGCTCGATCGGCCGGGCGGCCGCGGCGCCAACCAGCTCGAGGTCGAGTGCGACCGCTATCCGGTTGGCAATCTCCTCTTGCAAGGCGAACAGGTCGCCGGCGTCGCCGTTGAACCGTTCGGCCCACACATGCACGTCGGTTTCGGCATCAATCAGCTGGGCTGTGACGCGGACCCGGCTTCCCGACCGCTGGACCTCTCCCTCGAGCACATAGCGCACGCCAAGCTCACGGCCGATCTGCTTCGTGTCGATCGGTTTGTTTCTGTAGGTAAAGGCGGTGTAGCGCGAGATCACCAGCATGTCCGGGATTCGTGACAGATCGGTTATCAGATCCCCGGTGATCCCGTCGGCGAAATATTGCTGCTCGGGGTCGTCGCTCAGATTGACGAAGGGCAGCACGACGATCGACAGGCGCGGCGCGAGCAGGGGCCTCGCCGCGGCCGACGCCGGCTCGGCTCGCTCCGATGCCTCGGCATCTTCGCTGACCTCGCCAATAAAGCGCACACCCCTGCGGGGCACGGTGCGAATGAGCCGCTGCTCTACGCCACTGTCGTTGACCGCCTTGCGCACCGCATTGAGGCGCGTCGTCAATGCCGAGTCCGAGACGATCCGCCCGCCCCAAACGCCTTCGATCAAATCATCCTTGCTGACCACCCTGTCACGGTTGTGCACCAGATAGACGAGAAGGTCGAACACCTGGGGTTCAAGGGCAACCGGCTCTGCGCCGCGGCGCAACTCGCGTCGCTCGATGTCGAGCACGTGATCGCCAAACCTGAAAACCACCCTGCTTCTCCGGCGCCAGCGGACGTTTCCTGGAAAAGATAAATTCTTCAGGAAAAGACAAGCGCATCTTAAGGCCAAATCAAGCGCGTCTCAAAGTCTTCCGCTTCGAAGCCGGGCATCCTCCCCTCCTCCAAATCGCGGCCTCGCCGCAGGGCAGAGGTCAAATCTTCGAAAGGACGACGATCATGGCGATCACGGCCACCTTCTCCCCGCCGAAGCCGCCAACGACTTTCTCGTCATCAACGCTCTCGGCGGCAACGACACGATCGACGCCTCGGCGCTCAATGCCGGCCAGATCAAGCTCGTGATCGACGGTGGCGCCGGCAAGGACACAATCGCCGGAAGTGCCGGCAACGATGTGATACTCGGCGGTGACGGCAACGACACCGTGACCGGCGGGCGCGGCGACGACTTAGCCCTTCTCGGCGCCGGGAATGACCTGTTCACTTGGAACCCCGGCGACGGCAGCGATGTGGTCGAGGGCCAGGACGGCACCGATACGCTCACGTTCAACGGCTCCAATGCCAACGAGAACATCAGCCTCTCGGCCAATGGCTCACGTGCGCTGTTCACCCGCGACGTCGCCGCCATCACGATGGATCTCAATGGCGTCGAGCACGTCCAGTTCAACGCCTTGAGCGGCGCAGACAACGTGACGGTCAACGACCTGACCGGCACCGACGTTACCCAGGTCAACATCGATCTGGCATCGCCGGCCGGCGTCGGCGACGGCGCCGACGTCCTCGTCGGCAGCGCCGGCAACGACATCCTCACCGGCGGCGCGGGAGACGATGTGCTGATCGGCAACGGCGGGGTCGACGTTCTCGACGGTGGAGACGGCAGCAACGTCGTCATCCCCGGAGTCGCGTCGCTGTCCTCGCTGAATGTGCATGACTTCCTCCTCGGCTGACGTCCGTCGTTAGCCGAGTTAGCGGCTGCTGCCGTGCGACCCGGCAGCAGCCCTCCCCTTCTCTTTCGGAGCCTGCCGTGATCCGCCTTTGGTCGCCTACCACGCCACGCGCGTCTGCGCTTCATCCTGCGATTGCGGCAGCCCTCAAAGATTGCCGCAGCGCGTTCTGGGGCGTGGCTCTGTTCTCGGCGATGGTGAACATGCTGATGCTGGCCGGGCCGCTCTACATGCTCCAGGTCTACGACCGGGTGCTGGCGAGCCACAGCGTACCGACCCTCGCCGCGCTATCGGTTCTGCTGTGCGGCGCCTTGGCGCTCCAGGGGTTGATGGACCTGATCCGCAACCGCGTCGTGACGCGCTCGGCGGGATTTCTCGACGAGCACCTCTCTGCCGTGGTGCATAACGCAGTGATCCGGCTGTCGGCTGCCGGCCGGCAGACCAGCGAGGCGCACGAACCGGTCCGCGACCTAGACCAAATCCGGGCTTTTCTCACCGGGCAAGGCCCGATCGCCCTCGTCGATCTGCCATGGATACCGGTGTTCCTCCTCATCTGCGGTCTGATCCACCCCTGGCTCGGAATGTTGGCCCTAGCCGGCGGCTTGACCCTGGCCAGCGCCGCGCTGCTCACCGAGCGGGCGAGCCGTGGACCTGCCCGCGAGGCCAACCGGAGCGCGCGGGCACGCTCGATCATGGTGGAAGCGGACCGCCGCAACAGCGAAACGACGGCGGCGATGGGGATGGAAGCGGTGTTGTCGCAGCGCTGGGCCGCCCTTAACGCCGGATACCTCGCCGCCGTCGAGCGCTCGGCCGACGCCATCGGTTTTTATACCGGTTTATCCAAGACGCTTCGGATCATGCTGCAATCGGCGGCCCTCGGAGTGGGCGCCTACTTGGTGATCGGCCACGAGTTGATGCCGGGAGCGATGATCGCCGCGTCGATCATGATGGCTCGCGCGATGGCTCCGATTGAAACCGCCATCGCCAACTGGCGCGGGTTTGTCACCGCGCGCGACAGCATCGGCCGGTTGACGAATATGCTGACCCGCGTCGGCACCGAGCCGGTCAGGACGGCGCTGCCCAAGCCAATGCATAGCCTGGTTGCCGAGAACGTCGCTGTCGCATCGCCCGAGGGCAAGGTTGCGATCGTCGGCAACATCAGCTTCGCGTTGAGCGCCGGCGAGGTCATGGGCATCTGGGCCGAGCGGGTCCGGCAAGACGACGCTGGCGCGCGCGTTGGTCGGCATCTGGCGCCCGGCGCAAGGTGCCGTGCGAGTAGACGGCGCTGCGCTGGAGCACTGGGTGCCGGAAATCATCGGCCCCGCTCTCGGTTATCTCTCGCAAGCCGTCGATCTGTCTGACGGCACCGTCGCCGAGAACATTGCCCGGATGGCGATCGAGCCCGACGACGCTGCTGTCGTCAGTGCCGCACGTGCGGCCGGCGCACACGAGATGATTTTGCGGCTGTCGGACGGCTACGACATCCGCATCGGCCAGGCCGGCGCGATCCTGTCAGCCGGCCAGCGCCAACGGGTGGCGCTGGCTCGGGCATTGTACGGCGATCCGTTTCTGATCGTGCTCGACGAGCCGAACGCCAATCTCGACGGCGACGGGGAAGCAGCCTTGCTCCAGGCGATCCGGGACGCCAAGGCGCGCGGGGCCATTGTTGTCCTGATCGCCCACCGCGCGGCAATGCTGGCGGTCTGTGACAAGCTGCTGGTACTTCACGACGGCATCCAGCGCGCTTTTGGCCCCTGTCACGAGATCTTGCGCAATACGGCGCCGCAACCAGCCATTGCGGCGACGAGCGCAAGCCTCAAGCTCGTCGACGTGCAGTCAATGGAGGAGTGTGATGACCACGATAAGGCACAGTCCACAATATGCCATCCGCAAGCTGAATCTCGTGGGTTGCTCGGTCATGGTGGCTGCCCTCGGCGGGGTCGGCGGCTGGGCTGCGACCACCGACATCGCCGGCGCCGTGATTGCTAGCGCCACCGTCGTCGTCGAGACCAATGTCAAAAAGGTGCAGCACCTCAACGGCGGCATCGTGGGAGAGATCCTCGTCAGAGACGGCAGCGAGGTTGAGGCCGGCCAGGTCGTGATGCGCCTCGACGACACCCTGACGCGTGCCAATCTCGGTGTTGTGCAGTCGCAGCTCGATCTTTACGTTGCGCGCGAGGCTCGGCTGCTCGCCGAACGAGACGGGCGCGAGAGCGTCACCTTCCCTGAAGCCTCGCACAGTGGACCAACGAGCGAAGCCGCCGAAAGCGCGATTGCCGGCGAGGAACGGCTCTTCCAGGCGCTCTGCGAGGGGCGCGAGGGTCAACAGGCGCAATTGCGCGCACGGATCGCTCAAATCGGCGAGGAAATCCGCGGCCTCGAAGCCCAGCAGCAATCCAAGGACAGCGAAATCAAATATATCGGCGAGGAGCTGTCCGGCGTCTTGGAACTCTACAAGAAGAATCTTGTGAGGATCGAACGCTTCATGCAATTGCAGCGAGATCAGGCGCGCCTGCAGGGCGAGCGTGGACAGCTGATTGCCGATATTGCCCGGTCGCGCGGCAAAATCGCCGAGACCGAGCTGCAGATCCTCCAGCTCGATCAGGATTTTCGCACCGAAGTACTCAAGGATTTGCGCGAGACCCAGGCAAAGATCGCCGAGCTGCAGGAGCGGGCCAATGCCGCGGCGGACGAACTAAAGCGCACCGACATCCGGGCGCCTCAAGCGGGAATTGTCTATCAGCTCGAGGTGCATACGATCGGCGGGGTGATCGGCAAAGGCGACACGGTGATGCAGATTGCCCCTCTCGCCGACGCCCTGATTATCGAGGCAAAGGTTGCGCCGCAAGATATCGATCAGGTCGCGGTCGGAGCGCCGGTGCGCATCCGCATCGGCGCCGGCAACCGACGCACCACACCCGATCTCGAGGGCAGGGTGACCGTCGTCTCGCCCGATTTCACGCGCGAATCGGAGGCCGCATCGAGAGGTGTGCAACGCGAACAATATTACCTGGCGCGCGTGGCGCTCGCCGAGAGAGACCGGAACTCCCCCGGCGACCTGCAGCTGGTGCCAGGCATGCCGGCTGAGGTCTACATTCGGACCGAAGATCGCACACCACTCGACTATCTGCTCAAGCCGCTGCACGAGCAAATTGCGCGCACCTTTCGCGAACGATGAGCAGCTCGCCAGTGCAGCTGCGAAATTCGTCTGCAGACCCTTTAGTTGCGGGGAGCGGCGATGGCTGAGAAGAAATGGGAACGGCTTGATTACAGCGAGCGCGGAACCGGCCCCACCATTGTGCTGGTGCCCGGATCATGCAGCACCGGCGGGCGTTCATCCGGTTGGGGGCCGATTCGAATTCGAAAACGCGATCTCCACCGTCGGCATTGTCCGACCCGAAGGCGGCAGTCCCACCGAGGGGCCACCCCGATAAATCATCACCAATGTGAAGCTGCTCACACCTTCTCGGGGATTGGCGAGCTATTAATCATATCGAGTTGGACGAAACCGGCAAGTCGGCGCCGGTAACTCCCTTCTACAGAGAGGAACCATGAGTATTATTTCTCCAATCACAGCACCCAGTCATCGCGTCCCGAGATCCTTCGCGCTGCGAACACAGGCCGCGGGGCACGATGCGTTCGTTCTCCCACCCGCGCCGGTCGATAACGGAGACGAAGCTCTCTATCCCGACAAGTCAGGGACCTACACAAAGGGTATTCTGCAGAATGGCGTCGGCCTGGTCGATCTTGCAGCCTACCAGGCGTTCAAAACGGCGCTCGGCAGCGGCAACCCGGCCGATTTCGAGGCGATCCCGCTGGGTGGACCGCGCACCCTCAATGGTCCGCAGGGCGGTCTGGCATTCGATTTGGAGTGCCCTGATTTCAGCCAATTCGGCGTGCCCCCGGCACCAACCTTGGCGAGCGAGGAATACGCTACCGAGCTGGTGGAACTATATTGGGCATCGCTGCTGCGCGATGTTCCCTTTACCCAATACTCCTCCGATCCGGTGGCGGTGAACGCGGCAACTGAATTGTCGTCGCTGGCCAGCTATAAGGGCCCGAGAGACGCCAGCAACAAGGTCACTGCGGATTTGTTGTTCCGCGGTGGTTTCGCAGGCGACACGATCGGCCCCTATATGTCCCAGTTTCTTCTTCAGGACACAATGCTCGGGGCGTTGCCGATCACCCAGAAATACGTGACCTTCGTCAACGGCATCGACTACATGAAAGATAAGACCACGTTTTTGCAGGTGCAGAACGGGATCCCTACCGGCTTAACGTTGCAGACCGATGTGCCGCTGTTTCTGCACAATGGACGAGGCTTGGCCGCGTATACCCATTCCGACGTGCTCTATCAAGCGTACTTTACCGCCTACCTGGTATTGAACACGATCAATGGTGGCAATCCGGCGCCGTTGAACCCGGGCAACCCCTACAACACATCGAACACGCAGAACGGGTTCGGCACGATGGGTCAGCCGGACATCGCAGCGACGCTTACCGCAGTGGCGCGTGAGGCGCTCAACGCCGTCTGGTACCAGAAGTGGTTTGTGCATCTCCGCCATCGTCCGGAATCCGGCGGCGGCATCGTTTATCTGATGGAAATCGGCGAGGGCAACACAATCCAGGGCCACGTCAATTCTACGGTGCTGAATTCACAGGCAGTGCAGAGCGCCTTTGCAACCAACAACAGCTATTTCCTGTCCCAGGCTTTCCCCGAAGGCTCGCCGACCCATCCGGCCTATCCCACCGGCCACGGTGCCGTGGCCGGCGCCTGCATCACCGCCTTGAAGTTCTTTTTCGATGGCGACTTTGTTCTGCCCAACCCCAAGACCCCGTCGAGTGATGGAATGACCTTGGATGATTACACCGGCGCTGACGCGGGCCAGCTGACGGTCAATGGCGAGCTGCACAAGCTGGCCCACAATATCAGCTATGGTCACGGCATTCATGCCGGAATTCACTGGCGTAGCGACACCGAAACGTCGATCCAGCTGGGTGAAGCGGTAGCGCTGAGCCTCCTGCGCGACCGCGCGCACACCTACAACGAGAAGTTTACGATGAAGCTGACGAAACTGGACGGCGGCGTCGCGACAATCTCCAATCAATAGGGCAGGAGCGCCGGCGCCGACGACACCCCTTCGATGCTGTCGGCGCCGGACGCTACTTTTACTCTACCCGTCTATTCGGCGGCGGCGAGGGTTGGGGTTTGCGCGGCGGCCAGCACGGCGGCGGCTTCTTTCGCGACGCGCGTGCCCTCGAAGAATTTGGGGTTCTGCGTGCCCCACAGCCTGACCGCGTTTGTAAAGGTGAAGGCGCGGAAGTCGTCCGTGGTGATGTGACCGTCTTCGACCAGCTCGTAGGCCTCGGGCAATGGATGGCGCATGTCGATCACGTCGAAATGGCCGATATCCGAGCTGAAGATCGCATTGAGCTTGGCGCCGAACGGGTTGCTGCGCCCGAATGCGGTCGCGTTCATGCGGTCGTCCGCCTCGCAGCCGAAATAGTAAGGCTTGGCGTAGAGATCGACCCAGTCTTCCTTGCGGGTGATCTGGCAGGCCGAGAAATCGTCGATGTTCTCGACATTGCCGGTCAGATAGGCTTGCTCGGGGTCGGGCAGGCCGCCGCGTTCGCGCAGGGCGGCAGCAATGTCGCTATAACCGTATTTCTCGACGAGGCTCATCAATTTGGCGCGGTCGAGCTTGTCCGGGTGCATGCGCTCGAGCGCCTTGGCGCTGCGCCGCTCCCAATGCTCGATCAGATCGCCGAACAATTGGCTGGCCCATCCGACGCCGCCTTCGAGGAAGGCGAAGCGCAGTTCAGGAAAGCGCCGGGTGACGCCGCCGAGGAAAATCGCCTTGGCGGTCGCGTGCCCAGCCGCGGCGAAATGGCCGATGTGGCTGTAGCAAAAATTGGTCGGCGACAGCCGCAGACCCTGGTTGAGGCTGGCGCTGTGAAAGGTCGGCGCGATGCCGAGCTCGACGCACTTCGCCCAGACCGGGTCGTAATCGTACTCGCTGTCGATGCCGAGCACGTCGTACCACACCGCAAAGCGCGCGGTGTCGGGGTCGTTGGCCGCGGCCGCCGGCACCTTGCGAGCCATGTTGCTGCCAAACATGCCGACCTTCGAACCCAGTTGCTTGGTGACGAATTCAAGCTCGGCGATCGCTTCGTCGGGTGTGTGCATCGGAATGATCGCGGCTGGCGTCAGCCGGTCGCCGAGGCCGCTGAAATAATCGGCCGAGACGATGTTGTAGGCGCGGATCACGGCGCGGCGGGTGGCGTCGTCCTGGATCCGCGGAAAGCGCAGCCCGGCGGTCGGGTAGACGATGACAAAGTCGAGGCCGATCTCGTCCAGACGATCGTAGAGCAGCTTCGGCATCATCGCGGTGGCGCGGTCGAGCGTGTTCTCGGCTTGGCGGCTCCAAAAGGCCGATTGACCGATCCGCTTGTGCCGCCGCTCGGCGACCGTCATCGAGAGCGACTCGCGGGTCACCCCCATCGCCTTCAGAAAGCCGTCTGCGGCAAGATCGCCGCCGACCTTGCGCATCTTGTCGCTGAATACCGGATCGTATTCGACCCAATGCCCATCGCCATCGACGATCGGATGGTTGATTTTCGACCGCACTTGTTCAGGGGTCATATGCGCGCTCATAGTCAGCTCCGAGGAAGTAGCGATTGCATCGCCTCGTATCCTGAGCCTACGGAATATGGGCGCCAACCTATGATTCAATCGGTGAGACCTGCAGTGCGCGCATAGGCGCCCCCAAAACCACCGGGCGCCCATACTTTCATAAAGGAGGATGCTGATGGACTTCGCACTGCAACCCCGCACCCCGGCCGGCGCGCGCTTCGTGGCACTCGCCGAACAGCATGCGGCCAACTTTGCGACCCGTGCGGGCCAGCACGACCGCGAGGGCAGTTTCCCCTTCGAGAATATCGAGGCCATGCAGCGCAGCGGGATGATGGCCGGCTGTGTGCCGGTCGAGTTGGGCGGCCTCGGGGTCGAGGCCATGAATGACGCCGTCGTCGCGATCAGCCGGTTAGGCCGCGGGGATGGCTCGACGGCGATCGCCGCGACGATGCATCTCTTCTCTTCGTGGGTGCTCGCCCGCAACTGGCGAGCCGCCACCGCTGCTGGCGAAATATCACAAGCGGAGGGAGCGGCCTCCATCCTCAGGGAGATCGGCGCGGGCCAGCTGGTGCAGTGCTCGCCGCAGTCGGAGCCGGGGACGGACATGCTCCACCCGCTGGTAGAAGCGACCAAGGTTGAGGGGGGCTGGCACCTCAATGGCCGAAAAATCTTTGGGACATTGTCGCCCGCCGCCACCCTCATGACGATAATGTGCCGTGTTCGGGATGGAGAAGGCGGCTTCCGCCGCGCCAGCGCTACCGTGCCCGGGGGGAGCCCGGGCATGGACGTCAAGAACAACTGGAATGCGCTCGGCATGCGGGCGTCCGGGAGCCACGATATTGTATTCGAGGACTGCTTCGTTCCCGAAGCGGCGTTGCGGGACGCTGGTCCATGGGGAGAATGGACGGAGGGGTCCTTGTCGGCCCAAATGGCTTTCAATATGGGGTTGGTAGGGGCCTTCCTCGGTATTGCCGAGGCCGCACGCGATCTCATTGTGGAGGCGGTGAAAACGCGGCGGCGAGGAGCGAACGGCCGGTCGCAGGCCGAACTCCCCTCGATCCAGCACGTGATCGCCGAGATCGAGATCGACCTCGCGGCCGCTCGGGCGATGCTGGCGCGCACCGCGACGACGGCGGACGCATTCTTCAGCCACCACCCGGCCGGAAAGGTACCGCTGGGTGAACTGCACGGCCTGATGAAAGACTTCCAATGCACCAAGTGGTTCGTCAACCACAAGGCCATCTCAATCGTCGACCGCGCACTGACAGCCTCGGGCGGCGCGGGTTATCTGACCGCAAACCCCCTCGCACGGCTCTACCGCGATGTGCGGGCCGGGCCCTTCATGCAGCTCTTCTCGCCCAATGAGGCCTTCGAATACATCGGCAAAGTCACGCTCGGTCTCGACCCGCGCCTCGCAGACTGAAGTGCGCGGGTTTGCCCTTGATCGTGGTTCCCGCGGAGATGGGGCGAAGGCGGGAACTCAGGTATCGAGCGCCCCACCGGGCCTCCCGCTATGCGAGCGAAACCTCGCGGCCATTGTCCGACGCCTGCTTGATGGCGTCGACCAGGCGGTGCAGGTCGACCGCGGTCGCAAAATTTGGCTGCCGGCCCGGAGTGCCGCGGATCGCCCGAGCGAACTGCGTGTACATTTGGCCGACATTGAAGGCTTCGCCTGACGGGGTGCCGGGTGCAACGAAGGTGAAACGCTCCGGCACAGGGATCGGCGCCATCGTATCGCCGCGCTGCGCCCTGCGCAGCGCGACCTTGCTCAACTGCGGCAAATCTTCCCCCCTCGCCACCAAGGTCCCGTCGCGGCCGTAGATTTCCATGCGATAACCGCTGCCGGCGAACGGGATGGCGCCGATATGGACCGAGGCGACAGCGCCATTCGCGAGCCGGCCGCTCGTCAGAATGTTGTCCGGCGAGGTGACGTCGAGCCAGATGTTGGTGCCGGTGTCGAGCCATTGCTTGGCTTGCGTCGCCACGACGGCGGAGAGCCGAGCAAAGTCGCCGGTGACAAAGCGCATGGCATCGACCGTGTGGCCGTTGGCAATGGTCAATGTGTTGGCGCCGAGCTCGGCGTCGCGCTGCCAGGTACGGTTCGACGGCCGCGACAGCACGCCCTCGCGCATCAGGCTGACATGGACGGCCATTACCTCGCCGACAAAGCCAGCCTCGACCAGTTCTTTCATGTGCATCACGGCCGGATTGACGCGGGCCTGCAGACCGACCGCTGTGACGAGCCCCTTTGCTTTGGCGAGTGCGGCCAGTTCCACGGCCTCTGCCGTCGTCCGCCCGAGCGGCCATTCGCAATAGACGTGCTTGCCCGCCCCTAGTGCCGCCTTAGTCGGCGCATAGTGCGACGGCACGCGCACAACGACGGCGACCGCATCGATCTCCGGCGAGGCGATCATCTTGCGCCAGTCGTCGAAGGCCAGCCGGGCGCCCCAAGCCCGGCGCGCCGCCTCGGCGCTGTCGGCTCGGGTGGTGCACACCGCCGTCAACTCGACATCCGCGCTGGCCTGCAATGCCGGCAGGTGGGAACGCGCCGACCAGGTGCCGCTGACGCTGGCGCCGATCAGGCCCAACCGAACTTTGTCCGCCATCTTGCTTCCTCCCTGCACACCGTCCTCGGCGGACCCCTGAGCAATCAGCCGAGTGTGGACGTTCTAACCTGATCGCGGGCTCTTTGTCTTGGTCCGCCGGGGCTTCGACTTCGGGGACTTCGGTGGCAGGGTGTTCACGAAGGCCACGGCGGGTCCCAGCCACTCCCGCAACCCTCGCTCGTCGCGCGGGGGTGGATCGACAAAGACATAGCCCTCCATCGGCCGCCCCGTCATCTCCATGGGCTTAGCCTCGGGCCGGGTCAGGGCATGTTGGTGTTGGACTTTGCCAACGCGGACAAGAAGACCGTGCCTCGAGGTTCCCGCAACCATGTTACCGTTCAACATAAAGCACAGTCCCCCGAACATCCTGACTTCCCGCACCGTGCCGGTCCCAGCGAGAATGGCGCGCACGCGCTGGGCAAGATCTTCATCCACAGCCATGGACTAACCCTCGAGCACCGTTACGGGTTACAAGTTTCTCTATCGGACCAACAGCTCACACTCAACGGCCGGATCATCGCGATATGCGGACCGTAGAGGGTGCGGAGTAGCATAACCGTTTCTTTTTAGGAGACCTCTCATGCCGCGTCTGAATTTCGGCGCCTTTCTCGCTCCTCATCATCCAGTCGGCGAGCATCCGATGCTGCAGTTCCGTCGGGATCTCGACCTTGTCGAGCAGCTCGACACACTCGGCTACGACGAATTCTGGTGCGGAGAGCACCATTCGAGCGGCTGGGAGATGATCGGCTCGCCCGAAATGTTCCTGGCCGCGGCCGGCGAGCGGTCAAAGCGCATCAAGCTCGCCACCGGCGTCATCTCTTTGCCCTACCACCACCCGTTCAACGTAGCCCAGCGCATGGTGCAGCTCGACTGGATGACCGGCGGGCGGGCGATCTTCGGCTCGGGCCCAGGCGCTCTCGCTTCGGACGCGCACACCCTCGGAATCGACCCGATGGTGCAGCGAGACCGGCAGGACGAGGCAATCGGCGTCATCCGCCGGCTGATGCGCGGCGAGCGGGTGACGATGAAAACCGACTGGTTCACCTTGCAGGATGCGGCATTGCAGCTCTTGCCGTTGCAGGAGGAGATGCCGTTTGCCGTCGCCTCGCAGATCAGCCCGTCAGGCATGACCTTGGCCGGCAAGCACGGCATCGGGGTCATCTCGATAGGGTCGATGTCGAGCGAGGGCCTCAACTCGTTGCCGACCCAATGGGGCTTCGCCGAGGCCGCCGCCAAGCAGCACGGCACGACCGTTGACCGCAAGAACTGGCGGGTCTTGCTGAGCTGGCATATCGCCGAGACGCGCGAAAAAGCCCGCGCCGAAGCCCGTGAGGGCCTGTTGCGCCATCACAATCAATACGTTGTCGGGACATTGCAGCGGCCGGATGCGAAGCCGTTCAGCGACCCCGACGAGGCGGTCGATAAGACTGCTTTCTCGAATGCGTCCTCGGCGACGATCGGCACGCCCGACGATCTGGTCGCGCGGATCAAGTCCGTGCTCGAAATCAGCGGCGGCTTTGGCACTCTCGTCGGCTTCGTCCACGACTGGGCTAATCCGGAAAACACGAGGCGCAGCTGGGATATGGTGGCGCGTTACGTCGTGCCGGAGATCAACGGCTATCTCGCCGGGCTGCGGCAATCCCAGCACTTCGTCGCCACCAATCGTGGCGTTTTCGACCGCGCCAAGGACGCGATCATGGCGAAGATTACCGAGAACGAGGCCGCGGTCGCCGCGCTCTCGGTAACCAGGGGATCGCGACTGGGCGATGTCGCCTCGGCCAGCAACGTGCCCGATCTCGACAAAGCCCGCTCCCAGGCCCCGGCACGTTAAATCACTCACCGCTGCGGGCATCGGTCGGCGGTGCAGAGCGTCCGGTCCCGTGAGGCGTTCGCGAAGAGAGCAGCTATGGGACAAACTCGCCGGGGGCGATTTGCGCAACGTCGGTTTCGCCGGATTCCGGCGGCGTCGAAAGTTTCGGCTTTGGGCTACGCCGGGTTAGCGGCAGCCATTACATTTACACGCATCCGCAAGTCCCGCGCCCGCTGAGCCTGCAACCTCGAAACCGCGAAGCCAAGCCCTATCAAATTTCGCAATTCCTCGACATGGTTCGGGAATTCGCCCTGACGATCGAGCACCGACAATGATCCCCAAATATCATATCAACCTGTTCTGGTCGGAGCCGGATGGCGCCTGGATCGCCGATGTGCCAGATCTGCAATCGTGCTCCGCTTTCGGCGACACTCCGGCCGAGGCGCTGGCCGAAATCGCGCAGGCGATCGAAGCTTGGCTCGCGGTGGCGCGCGAGGACGGGCTGCCGATCCCGAAGCCCGGCTACAGCGCGCCAACCCGCGCCGCCGGGTGAGGCGGCGAGCCGACTTTTCGGCCTCGCCGTCAGCACGTAGGGTGGGTTGAGCCTGGCGAAACCCACCCTTGCCGTCCAAAGCTGACGGGTTTCGCTCCGCTCAACCCATCCTACGGAGAGAACATGGCGCTGCTCCTTATCGATCTCGACAAACGCATCGGCAACGCGAATGCGTGGCGCGACACCTTCGCAGAACAGCTTCCCGATTTGGAAATCCGCATCTGGCCCGACCCCGGAAAGGCGGCGGACATAGAATATCTCGCCTTCATGCATCCTAATTTCGACGCGCTGCCGGTATTTCCGAATTTGAAAGCGATGTTCAGCCGCTCGGCCGGGGTGGAGGCCTTTGTCAACCATCCCAAGCTGCCGAAGGTGCCGCTCGGCAAGATGGAGCCGCCGGGCGGTGATCCGATGATGACCGAATACGTTGTCATGCACGTGCTGCGCTTTCATCGCGACATGCCTGGCTATCAGGCAGCGCAGGCCAATCGCGAATGGCGAAGGACGCGGATCGTCCGGCCCGAGGAACGGCGCGTCGGGTTCCTCGGCTTCGGCATGATGGCGAAAGCGCCGGCACTGGTGCTGAAGTCGCTCGGCTTTCCGGTCTCCGCCTGGGTTCGCTCGGAGCGGGAGAAAGAGGAGGTCCCGATCTTTCATGGCCCCGAGCAGCTCGAGCCGTTTCTCAATCAGACCGACATCGCCGTCTGCCTGTTGCCGCTGACACCGGAAACCGAAGGCATCTTTTGCGCCCGCACGTTTGCGATGATGCCGAGAGGAGCGATGGTTATTAATGTCGGCCGCGGCAAGCATGTGGTGGAAGCGGACCTGATCAAGGCGCTTGATTCGGGACAATTGTCCTACGCCGCATTGGACGCGCTGTGGCCCGAGCCCTTGCCGCCGGAAAGCCCGCTCTGGCTGCACCCGCAAGTCACGGTGATGCCGCACGTGGCGCGGCGGCCGACCGTCCGTCAGCTCGTCACCGAGATTGCCGCCAACATCCGCAGCCTCAGAGCCGGCGGCCGGCTGTTGCAGGAAATCGACAAGACGATGGGCTACTGATCCGCCGTATTCTCCAGTGCCCCGAACCCGAAGTTCGCCGTATCTCCCGACTTGTCTTCCCATGGGCCTTCAGCTAACGAGGGGCAGCCAGGACCCTGGAACCGCCATTTTTGAAGCCTCAGCATGGCCTCATCAGTCCCGGAGTTACTCCCTGATTTCGCACGGCGGTCGCCGTGGCAGCTTTCGGAACAGGGTCAAGGGAGGAGCCGCCATAGCCCATCGGTGCCGCGGCAGGCTATGCCATACTCCACAATTACGCTGCCTTGTCGGCTCGATGTATATTCTCGACAGGGTTGCCCATACTCGTCAGTCCAGCCGGGTCGCGATGTATAGGTAAATGACCGGGGTTGAGTTTGTGCGTCCGCGGGACGAGAAACGGTGGGCGGATTTAAGAACAACGAAACAAACAACCCCACGCAAATAGTTGTAACAAACAAACCAAGCGCGATATTTTTTACGCGGGGACGCCGCCGCGCTGTTGCTGGTTTGATCTTCGCTGCTAATTGCTCTTGCAATCTCTGAATTTCGATCTTCAATTCGTTGCAGTATTGAACCGCCCCTTCAAATTTCGCTTCGGCGTCGCGCAGCTCCGCCAATAGCTTTTCTTGGCCGGCGGAAAGACCGAGGAAACCCGCTAGAGTCTTTCCGCCCAAAAGCCGATATGCCCCGCGGATTCCCGCGACGATATCTGCGTCGACGGTGTTCGGATGCAGTGCGAGGTTTAGAGCGGCGATGACTTTTGCTTGTCGTGACGACATAGAATCAAGCGCGTATTACCGTCAGCATCGTCAATTGTAAGGTCGAATCGTTTCAACTCCCTTTGCGGCGGCGGACAAAAAGAGAGCCAGAAGCTTGTCAGGCTCCGGCTCTTGCGGGTTCCCGTACGACCGACTCACACTCGCGGCGGTGAATACCGGCTTTCGCCGGTAGACTGGAACAGGGCAGCCATGGCGTCAGCGCCTACGAAGATAGGGGCGGACGGCGTCGAGCAGCATCGGGGTCGGCGCGAGGCGCGGCCCCTCGCCCTCGTCGACCGGCGGGACGATCGTCACGCCCCAGGTCGGCAGCCTTTTCAGCGATGCTTGCGCCACAGGGTGGCTCAGCAATGGCGCGTTGAGCGATGGGCCGACGATTACCGGCGTTCCCCGCCCGATCGCCTCGGCAACCACGGACAACGCGAGGCTGTCGGCGATGCCGTGCGCGAGCTTGTTGAGCGAGTTGAAGCTGCACGGCGCGAACAGCACCACCCCGCGCGGCGGTCGCGGGCGGATGCCCAGATCGAAATAGGATTCGGCGACTTGCACCCCCTCGATATCGGCGAGCTCGCGCGGTGCTACGACGCGCGAAGCATTCGGCGTCGGGATCGCGATCACCGTCGAAAAACCAAGCCCGACCAACTCCCGCAGAAGCTGGGGGCAGCGCGCCGCCGTCGAGGTGCCGCTGAGCACCAGATAGGCTAGGTCAAACCTTTTGCCGCCAGCCGCGTTGCCTGGTTTCATCTCGCTTTCTTCGCAAATGCGGGATTAAGTCGTCGTCTGGACCAATAGAGCGAGCTTTGCCGGCGTTCGCAGGGTTTGATAGACGACGCAATAACGCTCGGTGAGCTTGATCAGGCTGTCGAGCTTGTCGGCCGGCGCGTCGGTGTCGAGATCGAAGCGCAACCGGATGTCGCGAAAGCCGACCGGCGCCTCTCGGCTGACGCCGAGGGTGCCGCGAAAATCGAGATCGCCCTCTGCATTGACCGTGCCGCCGCGCAACTCGATCTCGAGCGCCGTGGCGACCGCGCGCAAGGTGACCCCGGCGCAGGCGACGAGCGCCTCGAGCAGCATGTCGCCCGAGCACGCGCTGAGCCCGTCGCCGCCGGTCGCGGGATGCAGACCCGCCTCGACCAGGGCGCGGCCGGTCTCGACCTTGCAGGTCAAGCTCTCCTCGCCGAGCCGGCCGTGGGCTCGCAGCGTCACGAGTGCAGCCTCCGGCTCGGCGCGGTAGCGCTCCTTGAGAGGCGCCTGCAACTCCTTCAGGTCACTGGATTTCACGGTGCCTCCCGGTGATCATTAATACGTTCCTCCCTACCCTAGGCGAGGCGTTTGTTGTCGTCGATGGCAGAGTGAGCAATCTTTGACGGAGCGCCGCATCGAAGATGATGATGTCTAGTCAAAATCAGATGAAAGACTACCCGGGGCGCCCGGCGAATGGCCTTTTTGCTTGAAAAATTCGCACAATTAGGATAATATTGCTGAAGTGACGACCCCACAGCAATCGCTCGGTCAGGGTTGAGCGAATTTCGCGCTATACGCGAGGCTCAACCTGAACCCGTCCTGCATAAACAGGCTGAGGAGAAACCATGGGTTGAGACATCCGGTTTAGCGGACGGGCGCCCACAGCACGTCCTCGATGTCCTGCGCGGCGGTCGCCAGCATCACGAGGCGGTCGAAGCCGAGCGCGATCCCGGCGCACTCCGGCAAGCCATGTTCGAGGGCGGCGAGGAAATCCTCGTCGATCGGGTAGGTCTCGCCGTAGAGCGCCTGCTTTTTTGCCTGGTCGCCGGTGAACCGCGCGCGCTGCTCGGCGGCATCGGTCAGCTCGCCGAAGGCGTTGGCGAGTTCGAGGCCGCAAACATAGACCTCGAAGCGCTCGGCAAGACGGGGATCGTCTGGACTGCGGCGCGCCAGCGCCGCCATCGACAGCGGGTAGTCGTAGAGGATGGTCGGCGCTCCAAACCCGAGAACCGGCTCGATCCGCTCGAGAAAAATGCGGAAAAAGAACGCCTCCCAATCGTCGCCCGCATGCGGCGTCACGCCAATGTGGCGCGCCGCGGCGGCGAGGCGCTCGATATCGGGTGCAAGCGGGTCGGGTGCGGTCGCCAGGAGATCGATGCCGCAGAGCTCCGAGAATGCTGCAGCAACGCTCAACCGCCGCCATGGAAGCCGCGCGTCCGCCGTGCCGCCACGCCAGACGAGCGCTTCGACGCTTGCTGCGTCCTGACAGGCTCGGACGAGCGCTTCGCACTCATCCATAAGGTCTCGGTAGCAGGTCCCTGTCCGGTACCATTCGAGCATCGCGAATTCCGGGTGGTGGGTGGCGCTGCGCTCACGGTCGCGAAAGACATGGGCGAGCTGCCAGATGCGCGGCAGCCCAGAAACCAGCAGCTTCTTCATCGCAAATTCGGGCGAGGTGTGCAGGTAACGCTGGGCAGCGCGACCGTCGCGCGGGTCGTGCAGCGTCGTCGCCAAGGCCCGAAGATGCGGTTCGAGCCCGGGGCTCAGCTGCAACGCCGGCGTGTCGACCTCGGCATAGCCGCGCGCGGTAAAGAAGTCGCGGATGGCTCCAAGGATCCGCCCACGCTGCTCGAGCCGGCCGCGCCGCGCCGCGAAACGATCGGGCCGCCACCATTCCTGCACGCTCCTGCCCTCGCTGTTGCCGATCTGCCGACCTATGTTAGCTTCAGTCGAGCCCCCTCCTCCGAGGTCCCGCCATGAAAATAAATGCCATCGACCTTAAGCCTGGCAACGTCCTCGAACACCAAAACAAACTCTGGCTCGTGCTGAAGCGCGAGCTGGTCCAGCCCGGGAAGGGCGGCGCGTTCGCCCAGGTGGAGCTGCGCGACCTGCGCGGCGGCACCAAGCTCAACGAGCGCTTTCGCACTCAGGAGACCGTCGAGCGTGTCCGTCTCGACGAGAAGGAGATGCAGTTTCTGTTCACGGAGGATGGCCAAGCGACCTTCATGGACAACGACACCTTCGAGCAGATTGCGATTCCCCGCGAGACGATCGGCGACCCCGCCGATTTTCTGCGCGACGGAATGGTATGCAATGTCATGCTGTATGAAGGTGTGGCACTCTCGGTCGAGCTGCCGCCCAACGTTGTGATGACGGTTGTGGAGGCCGACCCTGTGGTGCGCGGCCAGACGGCGTCCTCCTCCTACAAGCCGGGCAAGCTCGAAAACGGGCGCCGCGTGATGATCCCGCCGCATATTGGACCGGGGACTCGCATCGTCGTCAGCACCACGGACGCCAGCTACCTCGAGCGGGCCAAGGACTGAAGGGGCTGTCGACCAAGGAGCAGCGGCTATGGTCATGCGATCGCCGACCCTAAACGTCATGGCGAACGCCGCGCTCAAGGCGGCGCGCGGTCTGATCCGCGACTTCGGCGAGGTCGAGCAGTTGCAGGTATCGGTCAAGGGCCCTGGCGAATTTGTCTCGACGGCAGATCTCAAGGCGGAGCGAACGCTGCGTACCGAGCTGGCCCGGGCGCGGCCGGGCTATGCGCTGCTCCTTGAGGAGAGCGGAGAGACGCCGGGGTCGGATCCGCGGCACCGCTGGATCGTCGACCCGCTCGACGGCACGACGAATTTTCTGCACGGCATCCCGCATTTTGCGATCTCGATCGCACTCGAGCGCGATGGCGAGATCGTGGCGGGACTCGTCTACGAGCCGACCCGGGACGAGATGTATTCAGCCGAGAAAGGTCTCGGCGCTTATGTCAACGACCGCCGGCTCAGGGTTTCGGCGCGCCGGCGGCTCGGCGAGGCGGTGATCGGCACCGGCATGCCGTTCGGCCCGCGCGCCGACGAGCCCGGCTATGTCGGAACGCTGGGGGCGATCATGGGTGCCACGAGCGGCGTCCGGCGCATGGGGTCGGCGGCACTCGATCTCGCCTATGTCGCTGCCGGCCGCTATGACGGGTTCTGGGAATTCGGCTTGGCACCCTGGGACATCGCCGCCGGCATTCTGCTCGTGCGCGAGGCAGGCGGCTTTGTCAGCGACCTGGCGGGCGGCCATGAGATGATGACGACAGGCGACGTGCTGGCCGCCAACGACCATCTTCATCTACCCCTTGCGGCGCTGATTTGGGATGGGTTGCGCGGCGGGCCGGTGACCCGCTGAGTTTGGCCGAGCGATCTCTGGGGTCGGGGGATTTCCTTGTCGTCATAGCCTGACCGCGTTAATTTTACCCACCGGCTGGTGAGAGTGCGCAGTTGCGCGCTCGAGGGGGTGGGGCTCTGGTGCACTGGCTCAAGCGGATGGTAAAGGGAGTTGGTCAAGTTGCGCCACGATAGCCTCGGCGGATTGCGAACTAGGCATCCGTAAAATTGCCCAATTGGCATAATACATTAAACCGGATCGCGGCGCCTGGCTGGGCGCCACCAAAAGAGGCGCAAATGGTCGATGAGGTAAGGGAGAAGCCGCTGCAGCAGGTGCGTGGGAGGCCGTCTCGAAAGGGGCGGTCGGGCAACCCCGCCGGCCGCCGGCTCAGCACTCGCAACAAAACGACGGTCGCCGCCCAGGAGCTGCTCGCGAACGCAGCCGAGGCGCTGACCCGCAAGGCCGTCGATGCGGCGCTCACCGGTGATCCGATGGCGATGCGGCTGTGCCTTGAACGCATTTTGCCGCGCGAGCGCGCGGTCAAGTGCGCATTGCCGCTCAAGAGCGCGGCCGATGTCGCGCGGGCGATGGAGGCAGTGACCGCGGCACTCGCCGGGGGCCTGATCACGCCGGGCGAGGCGCAAGCCATCGCCAGGGTAGTCGCGCCCCTCGTCCCAATGATCGAGACCAGCGACTTCGACCGGCGCCGGATGCTTGATGCCGGCGAGCACGATTACCCACCAAGCCCGCCCACGGCCTGGTCGCATTCGGTTCTTACAACTTGAGGAGGAACCCCGCTGCAGACCTGCTGCAGGTGCAGCGGGCCGTGAAATCTAAAACAACCGAGAGTGGTAGGATTCAGCGGAAGCCGAGGACCTCGCCATGCCGGCCGTTTGCCGGGCCGAGGATAGGCTGCGGCCGGTGCCTGCGGCGGACATGGGTTCCGGCTTTTCTCCACGGAACAAGGCGCGTGGGGCTGAATGCCCTGGGACAAAGAAAGGCGCCGCCGCGGTCGGCGAACCATCTGGATGCGCCTGAACATTTGGGGGATCTGTGAACGCGCCCGCGATTTCCCGAGCTTACAGTTTCACGGCATGATTTATTCACGCCGCTTTTTGCTGTGGATGACTGGGTTTCTAGTAGGGGTCGTAGTGCTCGCCATGCTGCTCGGGCGCCCGTTGGTTGACGCCTTCCTTGGCAATCCAGGAGTGAACGGGGTGATCCTGGCGATCCTCCTGTGCGGCATCGTCTACATCTTTCGCCAAGTATTGCTTCTGGATCCGGAGATCGACTGGATCGAAAGCTTTCGCTATCGAGAGGCTGGTGATGTGGAGGCCGCGGACGACCGACCCGCACCGCGGCTACTCGCACCGATGGTGCGGATGCTCAGGACACGACAGGGCGGGCGGGTCAGCTTGTCGGCGAGCTCGTTGCAGACCCTGCTCGACGGCATCGGTTCGCGCCTCGCAGAAACGCGCGAGGCCTCGCGCTATCTGATCGGCGTGCTGATCTTTCTCGGGCTGCTGGGGACCTTTTACGGGCTGCTGGAGACTGTTCGCTCGGTCGGCGGCGTGCTCGCCGGGCTCAGTGGAGGCGGCGGCGACGCCACCCGGGCCCTCGCCGATCTAAAAACGGGATTGGAATTGCCGCTAGCCGGCATGAGCACCGCGTTCAGCGCCTCGCTGTTCGGCCTCGCCGGCAGTCTCGTCCTCGGTTTTCTCGATCTGCAAGCTGGCCAGGCGCAGAACCGCTTTTACAACTATCTCGAAGAATGGCTGTCGACCTACACTAGGCTTTCGGGCGGCCAGCTCGGGGACGGCGGCGAAGGATCGGTGCCGGCCTACATTCAGGCCTTGCTCGAGCAGACGGCGGATAGCCTAGAGAATCTTCAGCGCATTCTCGGACGGAGCGAGGAAAGTCGTATCGGCGCCAATGCCACCCTGACGAGCCTGACCGATCGGCTCGGTGTGCTCGGCGAGCAGATGAAGGCGGGACAGATGCTTATGGTACGCCTCGCCGAGAACCAATTGGAATTGAAGCCGTCTTTGAACCGCTTGGCCGAGGTAGCCGAGGGCGCCCTCGGACACGACGATGTGTTGCGCAACCACATGCGCAATATCGAAGCCTATCTCGCACGCCTGACCGAAGACGTGGCCCAAGGTCGGGCTCAGAGCGTTCAGGAATTGCGCACCGAGATCCGCATTCTCGCCCGCACCGTCGCCGGTCTCGCCGAAGAGAGCAGGCGCTGACCGTCGGGGACGGTTTTCAACCATGGCAATCGCACCACGCAGTTCCCGCCGTTCGAGCATCGACATCTGGCCCGGCTTCGTCGACGCCCTGGCACAGCTCCTGATGGTGATCATCTTCATCTTGCTGGTGTTCACCGCTGGTCAATTCTACCTTTCGGAGGCGCTTTCCGGGCGCGACCAGGCTCTGCAGAAGCTGCAGCAGCAGGTTAACGAGCTTGGCAGTCTGCTTGCTCTGGAGCGGCGCACCACCGAGGATCTCCGTGTCGGCGCGGCGGATTTGTCCGCGCAGCTCGCAAACACGCTCGCGGAACGCGACCGGTTGACGGGGCAGCTGCGCGACGCCGATGCGATCGTCAGCGCCGACAAGGAAAAAATCGAGCTGCAGCTGCGCGAAATCGAGAGCCTGCGGCGCGATCTCGACGCCCTCAAGAGTGTCCGGGCCGATCTCGAGGGGAAAGTCGCCGCGCTGTCACAGCAGCAGGCGCAGCAGGACTTGGCGGCGCTGCGCGATCGAACCAAGGAACTCGAATCCCGTCTGGCCACCGAGCGCGAGAGGACCGTGCTCGCTCAGAAGGAGATCGATGCCCGAGACGTTCGCCTGCGTGAGCTCGGCGGGCGCGCCGATAAAGCCGAGCAGGGGCTCGCCGCGGAGAAAGAAATCAGCCGCAATGCACTCGCCCGCGTCGACCAGCTCAACGCGCAGCTCGCAGCGTTGCGCGAGCAACTATCGCGCATTGCTACAGCGCTCAATGTCTCTGAGGCCAAGGTCAAAGAGCAGCAGGGCCAAATCGTCGAACTCGGCAAACGCCTCAACCTTGCCCTCGTGAACAAGGTCGAGGAGCTGGCGCGTTACCGCTCGGAGTTTTTCGGCCGGCTGCGCGAGATCCTTGGCGACCGCTCGGACATTCGCGTGGTTGGCGACCGCTTTGTATTCCAGTCCGAAGTACTGTTTGCGCAGGGGAGCGCCGATCTCACGGACGGGGCCAAAAAGGAACTCGCTCCGGTGATCGCCGCGTTGAAGGAATTTTCCGCCAAAATCCCGCCGGACATCAACTGGATCCTGCGGATCGACGGGCACACCGACCGTCGCCCGATCAGCAACCCGCAGTTTCCGTCAAATTGGGAATTGTCGACCGCCCGCGCGCTGTCGGTGGTGCGGTTCGCCATCGATGAAGGCATCCCCGCGACGCGGCTCGCCGCGGCGGGGTTTGCCGACAAGCAGCCGATCGACCCGCGTGCCGCCGAGGATGCCTATCGCCGCAATCGGCGCATCGAGCTGAAGCTGACCGAGCGATAGAGACGAAGCGGATATCTTGGCACGGCGCTTGCCCCTCACCTTCTACTGAACCCGGAACGGGAGCATCACATGCGATATTCGATAGTTGCTCTTGCTGCCGCGGTCTGCGTTGCCCTTCCGCAATCTGTGTCCGCGGAAGAGGCGATGCCCGTTCGTCCTACCTCGACCGAGGCGGGTAGCCCGCACAAGGATCAATTACCGGAGTTGCTTCACCAATTCGGCATAGGCCTAATCAAGAGGATCGGAGCGGCGGAATGTGCGGAGGAAGGCGAAACCTGCACATCCGCCGAGCAGTGCTGCGCCGGCCTCGAGTGCTCAGGAGGCCCACCAGCTAGTTGCACCTCAGAAGACTGAGTGCCCTGTAGATCACCGAAACCGGACCAAGGCAGGCGGTAGACGAGCCTAGCGCGACGGCCGACGAAATTCGCCGTGTAGAGCCGCGATTGCGCGACAGCGAGCTGTTCTTGCTCGTGCTTGCATTAGGTGCGGGCGGCGCAGCAGGTCTCGGCGTGTTCCTCATCGACGTACTGCTGGCCGGCTTGCGGCGGCTCGCCTTCGCGGTTCCCGACGATGCGCATTTGAGCGATTTCCACCTCAGCGGAGCGCGGGTGCTGCTGGTGCCGATCCTCGGTGGGCTGCTCGTCGGCCTCGCTTCGGCGCTGCTGCGACGCTGGCGGCAACGTGAGGTTGTCGATGCGATCGAGGCGAACGCACTATTCGGCGGCAGGATGTCGGTCCGCGACAGCCTGGGCCTGGTCTTTCTGACACTGCTTTCAGGCGGGTTCGGCGCCTCGGTAGGGCTCGAGGCGGCCTACACACAGATAGGGGCAGCTCTCGCGTCCCGGCTCGGCAGATCGGTCAGCTTGCGGCGGGACGACGTCCGCACCCTGGTAGGCTGTGGTGCCGCCGGTGCAATTGCAGCAGCATTCAACGCTCCACTAACCGGCGCCTTCTACGCTTTCGAGCTGATCATCGGCGTCTATACATTGCAGACCCTGGCTCCGGTCGGCATTGCGGCCTTGACCGGGGCGCTCGTCATCCGCGGGCTCGTCGGGTCGAACCCTATATTCGTCGTCGATCACGGGATCACGATCTCGCCATTAGATTATCCCATGTTTTTCGGCCTCGGCATCGCCTCGGCCGGGCTTGGTATCGTGGTGATGAAGGGGGTGACTTGGACCGAAGCCGTGTTCCGGCGGCAAGCGGTTCCGCGCTGGGCGCGGCCGGCGCTCGGCGGCCTGCTGGTCGGCGGCCTCGCATTGCCGTTTCCGGAGATTCTCGGCAGCGGCCATGGCGGCATCCTTCGCGAGCTGCACGCGGGCTTCGGTCTCCCCTTCCTGGCCGCATTGATCGTAGCAAAGACGATCGCATCAGCGGTCTCTATCGGTTCGGGGTTTCGCGGCGGGTTGTTCAGCACCTCGCTCTTCCTCGGCAGCCTGTTCGGCAGCTTGATCGGCGCGGCGTTATTGAGGTTCGCTCCCGATCTCGGGATTGATCCCCTAATCTACACATTGGTCGGCATGGGCGCGGTTGCCGCCGCGATCGTTGGAGCGCCGATGACGATGATCATGATAGTACTCGAGACGACCGGTGACTTTGCGGCGACCATCGGTGTCATGGTAGGGGTCGTCACTGCTTCGATCGTGGTACGGCATTGGTTCGGCTATTCCTTTGCGACCTGGCGGTTCCATTTGCGAGGTCTGTCGATCCGCAGCCCTGAGGATGTGGGGTGGATCAACGAGCTGCTGATCGGCCCGATGATGCGCCGTGATCCGGCGGTCATCGCCACGGGGTTTTCGCTCGACGAGCTGCGCCAACGGTTCCCGGCCGGCAGCGTCAGGCAAGTGTTTGTCGTCGATGAGGATGGACGTCTCTGTGGCATTGTCGATCTCGCAAGGATCAGCGAGCCCTTAGACGCCGACAGTGCCAAAACGTTGGAGGATATCGCCGCGAAGCCCGCCACATTTCTGCTCCCGGGAGACGATTTGCGCACCGCGCTCGACCGCTTCAGCCAAGCCGCGGAAGAGACGCTTCCGGTCATCGACAACCCAGAGGATCGCCGGGTCATCGGATATTTGAGCGAAGCCTATTCGTTGCGCCGCTACGCTCACGAACTCGAGCGCCACCGGGGCGCGCTACAGGATGATGCCGGCATCTTCAGTCCGATCCGGGAGGAGGAAGCCGAGCGGGTCGGCACCGGTACAACGTAGCGGAGTCGGTTCCTTGCTGCGCCACATAGAGCGAGCCTTAGGCAACGGTCGGCTAGGGCGATTGACGCGTTCGCCTGGTAGCAAGAGTTTATGCAGACGTGAGCCCGCGCGCTAGTGTAGCATCGCAGCGGATGATTGAGGATCCCACCGCCGGCGGTGACAAAGCGTTATTTGTTAAATTGACAACAGAGCACTTTTGCGGCATTGTCCAGACATGCAGATTTCATCGCACCTTGTGTTAGAGTTATTTCCGGTATGCGCGCCGCGGGGCTCTCGCCTCCCCGAGAATTGCGGGCTGCCGATGCCCCAGCATTTCCGCGGCGAACGAGATCCCGATCGCTGTAAATTCGCTGCAAAAAACAGCTGGAACAGCGAGGATGCCCGGTGTCGGTGAATGCGTATGACCACCAGCCGGTGGTGTTTACCGGGACGAGTTGGCGGCGGTCACCGACCGGCGATGCCGGATAGGAGGAGCGACTAGATGGCCGATGTGGTAGCCCGCGATCTAAGCCTTCCGACGGCCCATTCGCGCCTCACCATGCAGAAGCTTGTGCGGCGGAAGTCGACGATCGCATTCTTTATGTGCCTGCCGCTAATCCTGGTCGTCGCCTGCCTCGTCGTCTATCCGGCGTTTTACTCGATCAGCCTGGCGATGATGAACAAGTCGATGCAGCACTTCGTCGGCTTCGGAAATTTTACCTTCCTGTTTAGGCGCAACACGTTTTGGATGGTAGTCGAGCAAACTGTGCTGTTTGCGGTCACCGCCGTCATCTTCAAGGCGTTGATCGGATTCATCGCGGCGCATTTCGTCCACAACCTTCCGGCTAAGGGCCAGCGCAAGTGGCGCGGGATGCTGCTGATCCCGTGGGTGATTCCGCCGGCGATGAGCACGCTCGCGTGGTTTTGGCTGTTTGACCCGTCCTACAGCGCCTTCAATTGGATTTTTGCCCAACTCGGCATCCCTGAGGTGGCTTGGCTCGGCAACCCATATTGGGCGCGCTTTGCGGTCATCCTCGTCAACGTCTGGGTCGGCTCGCCATTCTTCCTGATCATGTACCTTGCGGCGCTCAAATCGGTGCCCGAGCAATTGCACGAAGCGGCGATGATCGACGGCGCCAACTGGTGGCAGAAAATCTGGTACATCAACCTACCGATGATGCGTAATATCATTCAGATTACCGCATTGTTCTCGTTGATCGTGACCTTTGCTAATTTTGATATCGTCAAGATCTTGACCAACGGAGGTCCGGTCGATCAGACGCATGTGTTCGCGACTTGGGCATTCAACTGGGCGATCTCGGGGAACAACATCCCCCTCGGTGCCTCGGTTTCGCTCTTCATGGCGCCGATCCTGGCGCTGGCGGCGGTTTTGATCCTACGCAACGTTCGCCAGCGAGGAAATGAGGCATGACGGCCGGTACCGCCGACGCCGCTGCTGCCCATGCCCCGGGTGTCCGGCTCGGCAGTATTTCGCGCAGCCGTCGTAAAACCTTGTACTGGTCGTATTTTTTCCTGATCCTGTTCGTGATCTTTTTCCTGACGCCGCCGGTCTACATGTTCATCACGTCGCTCAAATCGAGCGCGGAGATCTCGGCAGCGACCAACCCTTGGTGGGTATATCACCCGACCCTGGCGAACTACATTGATCTTCTGACCCAGAAAACCTACCTGATTTTCTTTCGCAATTCTGCCGTCGTATCGATTTGCGTCGTGTCCGTCACGATGGTAATCAGCGTGCTTGCAGCGTTTTCTCTTGCGCGGATGAAATTTTGGGGGTCGGCGACCCTGGCGACAGGCGTGTTCCTTGCCTACCTCATCCCCGACACCTTAGTGTTCATTCCGCTGTTCAAGACGTTTGCCTTTATCCATGACAAGACAGGGATCGAGCTGATCAATCATTGGTGGGTGTTGATCATCCTTTTGCCTACATTGACGGTGCCGTTCTGCACATGGATCATGATTGGATACTTTGCCAGCATCCCCAAGGAGCTCGACGAGGCGGCGCTAATCGACGGCGCGGGTTATATCCAGATGCTGACCAAGATTTTTATTCCAGTCGCGCTGCCCGGGATCATCGCCGCCACAATCTTTTGCTTTACGGTATCGTGGGCGAATTTCCTTTATGGGCTCGCCTTCACAACCTCAGCCGACCAGCTGACCTTGCCGGTAGGCATCGTTACCACCCTGATCAGGGGCGACGTCTACGCCTGGGGACAGATCATGACCGGCGCGTTGCTGGGTGCGGCGCCGCCGCTGATCATTTACGCATTCCTGATGGATTACTACATCGCCGGCCTGACCGCCGGCGCAACGAAGGGGTAGGATATGGCGCAAGTTGCGCTCCACAACATCGTCAAGACGTTCGACAAGACTCCGGCCGTTCAGGGGATCGATCTGGACATCGCCGATCGCGAATTCATCGTGCTTGTCGGCCCCTCGGGTTGCGGCAAGAGCACGACCCTGCGCATGATCGCCGGGCTCGAGGAAGCCACCTCGGGGGAGATATATATTGGCGATCAGCTGGTCAACGACGTGCCGCCCAAGGATCGGGACATCGCGATGGTGTTCCAAAACTATGCCCTCTACCCGCACATGACCGTTTTCGAAAACATGTCCTTCGGCCTTCGGCTGAAGAAGTTCCCCAAAGCGGAGATTAAGGAGCGCGTCCAGAGCGCTGCCCGCATTCTCGACATCACCGAACTTCTCGATCGTCGCCCCAAGCAGCTCTCGGGCGGTCAGCGCCAGCGCGTTGCGATGGGCCGCGCGATCGTTCGCAACCCGAAGGTGTTCCTTTTCGACGAGCCGCTCTCTAACCTCGACGCCAAATTGCGCGTTCAGATGCGCACCGAGATCAAGAAGATACACCAGACGGTCACGACGACAACAGTCTACGTTACCCACGACCAAGTCGAGGCGATGACGCTCGCCGACCGCGTTGTTATCATGAACGCCGGACGGATCGATCAGATCGGCTCGCCACATGAGGTTTACCACACCCCGAAAACCCAGTTCGTCGCTGGCTTTATCGGCTCGCCGACGATGAACATGCTGCCCTGCCGCCTAGTTGAGAACGGCAGCGGGCTAACTGTTCGGCTTTCAGATTGGCTCTCTTTACCAGTGCCGCCTTCCCGCACGGCCCGCTATCGTCCGCGCGTCGGCAACGAACTGCTCTTCGGCTTGCGTCCCGAACACATTATCGAAGGGCGCGGGGATGTACCGCCCGGCGCAGCCGCCTTCGAGGCACCGCTCGACGTGGTCGAGCCGATGGGCATGGAAACGATGGTGTATTTCATAGTCGACGGCGTGGAGGTCTGCGGGCGGGTCAACCCCGCTGCCGCAGGACGTGTTGGAGAGTCGATGAGGCTCGTAGCCGACCTCAATCAGATGCACCTGATCGATCCGCGCACGCAGATGGTCATTTGATTTCGGCGCTCCCTCGAATCCGGTGCGGGAGCGCTGCCATCCAGTTTACATTAGGCAAGTCGATTAGGACGCGGATCACGCTTCTATCAACTTGATCACCTCACCGTCGATGCCGAAGCAAGCGGCCAGCAGCCGGCCTGGGTGTCCCTTGCCCCCATCGAGCGATACCGCGAATGCCCCTTCGGCAAAACCTCGGTGCTCGCGGTCGATCCCGCGGATCACGCGACGAAACCCCGCGAACCGGGTGTTCAAAGCGAGAATGTCGTCATTTCCCCACCAGAACGCATCCCCCTGCGCGGCAAGGGGCCGTGTAGGATCGATCGCAGCAGGGACGAAGAGCATTCCCTGGTCCGCGGTGAAAGCGGCATGACGCAGTGCCGAGAACAGCGCGGTATGGCCCGGTGCGGCGTTCATCGCGCTCCGCAGAGCCCCGGTCCACCGCGTGATCGAGCGGGGACCGTCACGGGCGGCAGCGAAACCCTGCCGCAGATCACCGCCATAGGCGCGCACCGTCGCTTCCATGCCCGCCCTGACCACCCAACCCAGCACTTCGCTGGGATTGGGCGCAAATTGAAGCTGCAATAGCTTTTGCCACATCTCTTCCTGCGCACCCCGCAAGAAGGCGACGTCGCAGGTACAGCCGTAGCGGCGCCCAAGAACGCGCCGACGGAAATCTAGAAGTTCGTCGACGGTCTCAAGCACCGTGTCGCCGTACCCAATATAATTGCCGAGATAGACGAGGCGATCGCCCTCGTGGAAGTTTTGGCTAATCGCATCGTGCAATCGGGCCAGACGCGCCGCCGCACCGTGTACAGCGGAAATCCCCCAAACCCTCAGACCGCCCCGAAATTGGGCGAATTTGCTCTCGGGCTTCAGTCTCTTAGCTTCGCGTTCAAACGCGGAATCCATCCGCGCCAAACTCACGCTGTAAGTAATTGTTCCACACGCTGGGTCGCCGTACTCTCATCGATCCGCTCGACCGCTGCGAACTCCCGAACAAGCCGATCGAGTGCTGCCTGATAAATCTGGCGCTCGCTGTAAGATTGTTCGGGCTGACCGACATTGCGATAGAGGTCGCGTACTACTTCGGCGATCGAAGCGGGATCACCGGAAGCGATCTTGGCCTGATATTCCTGGGCGCGCCGGCTCCACATCGTTCGTTTAGCTCGTGAGCGTCCGCGCAACTTTGCGAGCGCTGCATCCATTTCTTTGCGACTTGACAGCCTACGCAAGCCAGACACTTTCGCTTTGGCCAGCGGCACCCGCAGGGTCATACGGTCTTTGTCGAAATGCACCACGAATACGTTCAGGGTGTGACCGGCGATCTCCTGGGTCTCGATCCCAACGATCTTACCGACGCCATGGGTCGGATAAACGACTAGATCGCCAGTTGTGAAAGCAGCCGTTTCCAAAGTCATATCCATCTTTCGCGATCGGTCCGCTTCAGCCGGTCGCCGAACCGCGGGTCGACAACCGCCCACGATTCGACGAAGAGCGCGGGGGATCGTTAGGATACCCTAAAAGGCCGATCGAAAGCCAGCAGATCAAGGGCGCCGGCGCGGCAAAGTGGGTAATTAGCGACGCCGTACGGTTTTCTGGCCCGGCCGTTGGGCCGAATTTAGGTTCCGCCCGGTTTAGCGCTGAAGAACTTATCGAATTTGTCCAGCGTATCTTTCCATTCGTCGGCGTCAGCGGGATAGGCCTTTTTGCGCGTAATATTGGGCCAGGCTATGGCATATTTTCGGTTAAGTTCCAACCAGCGTTCAGCCGGCGGCTCGCTATCAGGAATGATCGCCTCGACCGGGCATTCAGGCTCACACACTCCGCAATCGATGCATTCATCTGGGTGAATAACTAGCATGTTTTCACCCTCGTAGAAACAGTCAACGGGGCAGACCTCCACACAATCCATATATTTACAACGGATGCACGCTTCAGTGACAACATAGGTCATGATGGCTGGATCTTCCTCTTGAGCTTCGGGAGCTTTCCGCCTATTGCTGGCTTCATCTCGCCGGACCAACCTCTACCGTCAACAAGCCACACTCGACTGCGAGATCAAACGTGCTAGCGCAGCCAAACAGTCGAACCTCGTCGCGGCAAAATCCTGCGAGGTCTCCCCATTGCGAATCGTTTGGTTCAGCCCGACGATCCGACCGAAGGGCACTCCAATCTAGCTCCTTGCCTAACATGCGAGATCACCACTGAGCAACCCCCAAGCGCCATTTCTCCAAAGTAACGCTGTTTATTAGCCCATTTGCCGTTTGCGGGGCCATTTATGTTATCTCATCTCCCCAAAGGAAATGGGCCGCCCTCTCCAGCCGTTATCCGTCACCTCGCCCCCCTCGACCAATGGATCTGATGTTATGAAGCGCGGTAAGATTGTCGTTCTCCATTTCGCCGCTCAGATGCCGCTCGCGGGTATCTCATGGCAAGCCGTACATTATCTTTTAGGAATAGAGCAGCTCGGTTATGAAGCTTGGTATGTCGAAGACGGCGGAGCCAATCCCTATGATCCTTGGGCTAATAGTGTGGTGACGGGATGCGACTACAATGTGGCCTCTCTTCGAAAAATAATAAATCGCTACGGGTTTGGACAGCGTTGGGCCTACTGGGACGCAACTCGTGATGCCTTTCACGGACTTTCACGCGACCGCGTGAGACAGCTTTACGCCGAAGCCAACGGCATCATCAATCTTTGCGGGGCAACAAACCTGCGCGAGGAGCATCTACTCTGTCCAGTCCGGATTATGATCGACACCGACCCTGTCTATGAGCAGATCAAATACGCGAAGGTCGATCGATCCGCCCGCGCCTACCTTGATGCACATACGCACTTTTTTACCTATGGCGAGAACCTCGGCACATCCAATTGCCCTGTGCCTCTGTGCGGCATTCCTTGGCGTCCGACCCGGCCGCCGATAGATCTCCGCCATTGGCCCGAACCGGATAACGTTCCCTCTTGCTTCACGACCGTCGGCACCTGGGAGAATAAGGGAAAAAACATTGACTTCGAAGGCTTGAGCTATGTCTGGTCGAAACACGTGAACTTTGTGCAATTTCTTGATCTGCCCAAGCGGCGGCCGGAAATTTCTTTTCGCATGGCTCTGCTGCCGCCCTCCGACAAAGTGCGCTCGGAGATCTCGATGCGTGGCTGGAGCTTAGTCGATCCGCGCCCGATCTCAGCCGATATGGAGCGTTATGCCGAGTTTATCGGCGGTTCATTCGGCGAATTCACGGTGGCAAAGGATATATACGCTCGCTCGAATAGCGGCTGGTTTAGTGATCGCAGCGCCTGCTACCTCGCCGCCGGTCGCCCAGTGGTAACAATGCGAACGGGGTTTAGCAACTTCTATCCGGTCGGGCGCGGATTGTTCGAATATTCTACCTACGACGACGCACTCGCCGGCATCGATGCGATCACTTCCGACTACCGTACCCATAGTCGAGCGGCGAGGGAACTCGCGCGCGAATATTTTGCTGCTGACCGCGTTCTTGGCGTGTTATTCGCTGTCGCCGGGTTGTAAACCGGCGATGGTGCAGCTTGACAGATGTGGCCAAAAAGAGTGCAGATCCTTCGATATAGAGGGGAGCTGTTAGCCTGCCGGATCCAATAATGGACGCTTTCGGAACCTCACTTATCACTAACCCCCTCACAGCTGGTGTAACCGGTACCACGCCACGCAGGCAGCAACTAAACAGAGATAAATTTTGGGAACAACTGTCCTTCGCGATCATCGCGCTCGGCGTAGTCCTCGCGTTGCTGACGTTCCGGGATTACGGGGTCACTTGGGATGAAGATGTCCATAATTGGTACGGAAATTTTGTTCTAGATTATTACCTATCATTTTTTACGGACCGGAACGCTCTCCATTGGCGTGACCTCTACAACTACGGGGCGATCTTCGACGCCACTGCCGCAGCGCTGAATCGAGTCTCCCCTATGGGGATTTACGAGACGCGGCATCTCCTGAATGCCCTCGTGGGGGTCCTCGGATTGGTGGGCTGCTATAAACTAGGTCACGCCATGGGCGGCGCCAGAGTCGGGTTTTTCGCCACCCTCTTTCTACTTCTCATACCGAACTACTACGGGCAGATGTTTAACAACCCAAAGGACATTCCCTTCGCCGTCGGTGTGGTCTGGGCAACCTACTACATGGTTCGGATGGTGCCGGCTTTGCCTCGGCCGTCACCCGGTCTTCTGGCGAAGCTCGGCGTGACCATAGGCATGACAATGGGTGTGCGGATCGGAGGCCTGCTGCTCTTTTGCTATACGGGCCTTCTCCTTGCGGTCGATGGAGGGTGGCGGACTCTCGTCGCCCGTCGGCCCTTGTTGCTACTCGAAGCTGCTTGGACAGCAGTTTTGCGGGTCCTTTTGCCGGTCCTCCTCTTTGCCTACCCGGTCATGTTGCTATTTTGGCCGTGGGGGCAGACCGGTCCGATTGAAAACCCCCTGCGAGCACTCTCCTTCTTCTCGCATCAAGATTTTCCATACAGCACCTTGTTTGCTGGCCGCTTGGTCCCCGCTTCCAACTTGCCGTGGACCTACCTTCCTACCCACATCGCCCTTGCACTGCCCGAACTGATCCTCGTTCTCCTGTTGTGCGCCCCAATCATCGGCGGGGTTGCTCTCGCGCGAGGCCGGACACGGATCTCCCATAAACAGGTACTTGTGTACCTTATCCTTGGTGTCGGAATCGTCTTTCCGGTTGCATTTGCGATCGCAATCAAGGCTGTGCTGTTCGACGGCATGCGACATTTCATCTTTGTACTACCGCTGGCTGCGGTTGTCTCAGCGCTGGTTGCCAGCCACGGATTGACGAGGCTCGCACGCTATCGGTACCGAAAACCAATCTACGTCGTCATTGCTTTATATTGCATTGGTCATATCTCCGTCATGGCCATGCTGCACCCGGATCAATATGTTTACTATAACTCCTTTATCGATGGCGTTGCCGGCGCGGAGCAGAAATTCAAGCTCGATTATTGGGCTAATTCCTACTCCGAGGTAGTTCAAGGGCTTGAGGACTACCTGCGTCGGGCTTACGGCCTGGATTTCGAGGAGCGTGAGTTCACCGTGGCGGTATGCGGTCCGCCGGTCTCGGCCGATTATTATTTCCCGGCGAACTTTCGCTTCACGCGCCAGCTCTCTCGCGCGGATTTTTTTATTGCGTTTACCAAGGATAATTGTGACCGTTCGCTGCCGGGGCGACCGGTCTACCAAGTTCGAGCGTATGGGTGCGTTGCTGTCGGTTGTGCTCGATCGGCGCGACCGCTCCACCGAGAAGCGGAACGCGAGGCGGCCCCTGGCCGCCGTGCTGCCACGATACTCGCTCGGCCCGGACCCTTGAGCCTTTGCTCTTCGCATGTAACACACGTAGGAATAGGGGCGACTAAATAGGCGTTCTGCGGTCGCGACCTCAGCGGACCAGGGTGCTATCCCTCATGGAACGTTCTGAATATGACAAGCTCGACCGCGTTGAGGATCGAATGTGGTGGTTCGCCGCCAGTCACCGAAACTTGCTGATGCTCTCTCGGCATCACGTATTGCTCGAAGCCGGGGATCGGCCGATCCTGGACGCTGGCTGCGGGACGGGCGGATTTCTCGCCCGACTAGCGAGCCTCTACCCGGATCGCACTTTGCTCGGGCTCGACACTGACCAGGAAGCTTGCAGACGAGCGACAGCCAAGAGCGCCCGTCCGATCTGTGCCGGTTCGGTCAATGCCCTTCCCTTTCCCGACGGCGTCTTTGCTGTAATCTTCAGCGCTGACGTTTTGTGTCATCGCAACGTAGATGAAAAGGACGCCCTGAGGCAATTTCGTCGTTGCCTCGCCGAACGCGGATGGCTCATTTTAAATCTGCCAGCCTATCGTTGGATGTTATCGGGACACGACACCGCCGTACATAATACTCGGCGTTATACTTCAGTGAGGCTAGCACGTTTGTTGAAGGCGACCGGGTTCCGCCTGATCTACTCTACTTACTGGAACTCCCTGCTGTTTCCATTTATGGTGGCTTCGCGTAAACTCTTTTCTCCCGAGGGTACGAGGGCAGCCAGCGGGGTCACCCTCCACCCTCTCCCAGTCGACACGGTCGGTCGTGCGGCGACAGCCCTCGAAACTATCCTCTTGCGAGCGGGATTGAGGTTCCCGTTCGGCGGGTCAGTTCTCGCAATCGCTGCCAAGGAAGACGCCGCCGGTGGTTGAGACCGACCAGACGAGTGCCGAGACTGCACCTCGTCTCGCCCTCTCGATCGTGATCCCGGTCTTCAATGGCGCGGGAAGTGTCGCGGAACTCGTTGGCGCGCTTGAGAACCTTCCGATCCCTGGTGGGCACGAAATCATAGTTGTCAACGATGGTAGCGTCGATAACAGCCTTCAAGTTCTTCACGCCCTTTTCGATAAAGCGCGGGTCCCAATGACGCTAATTGACCTCGCGCGGAACTACGGCGAGCACAACGCTGTAATGGCGGGGTTGCGCCACGCAGGCGGAACTCACGTGATTACAATGGACGACGACCTGCAAAATCCTCCGGAAGAGGTGCAGCGCCTTCTTGCCTTTACCCAGCGGAGCGGCAAGCAAGTGGTCTATACCTATTACGACCACAAGCGACATCCTATGTGGCGCAACTTCGCCAGCCGCTTTGCGAACCGGGTTGCGAATTTCGTCCTCGATAAACCCAGCGGCCTGTATCTTTCCAGCTTCCGCTGCATGAGCGCGTTCGTTGTACAAGAAATCAGTCGTTATGAGGGCCCTTTTCCGTATGTCGATGGATTAATTCTCCAGATTACCCAAGACATTGATCGGCTTCTCGTGAGTCATCTTCCGAGGTTTTCCGGAAGAAGCAATTATACCGTGCGCCGGCTTATACGATTGTGGATGAGCATGTTCGTAAATTTTTCGGTCATGCCTTTGCGAATTAGTACATTTACAGGCTTTATTCTGAGCGCGTTTGGGGCTCTTGGGGGCGCGATCGTGGTTGGAGAGGCGCTGTTTCGGTCACCACCGCCGGGCTGGGCATCGCTAATGGCGGCGGTTCTTCTGCTTTCCGGCGTGCAGCTCTTGATCCTCGGAATCGTCGGCGAATATCTGGGCCGACTGTACCTGACCGTCAATCGGAAACCCCAATCCGTGCTGAAGGAAGTGCGCCGCAAACAACCGAGCCGTGCGGTGGAGAGAACGTCGCCGGCGTGCATGAGCCGGAGCGCGTGAACGCCATGGTTGTCTCATACGCTTTGCCTCGCAACGGCGATCCTACTTGATATCAGTGGGCAGATGGCATTGAAATCAGCGGCCGATGGTGCGGTTACCAGTATGCCGTAGATCAACCCACTAACTATTGTCGGGTTTGTAATCTATAGTCTCGCTGCGCTCTGTCACATTGCGGCGCTCAAGTACATTCCCGTCTCCATCGCGTTCCCTTCGGTCTCGGCGAGCTATGCACTGGCGCCGTCCTTGGGCATCTCCTGTGGGAACAAGCCTCTCGGCCTCCCACAGATCACGGGCCTCGCCACTGATCGGCAGCGCGGTGGTGCTAATTCACAGCATTGAGTGGGCGGGACGACGCCGCCACTTTAATTGGTGAAAAACTCGTTGATTTTGCCGATGACCTGGTCGACCTGCGCGTCGGAGAGCTGCGGGTACATCGGTAGACTTAATATCTGTCGGGCGGCGCGCTCGGTTAAACCGAGACCTGATGGGACCGCGCAGCGGTCGCGATAGGCGGGTTGCAAATGGACGGGAACAGGGTAGTGGACCCCAGTTCCAATTCCGGCGGCCCCGAGCCGCTCCCGCAACGCATCGCGCTCGGCAAGGCGGATCACATATTGGTGAAAGACATGGATCGCATCCGCACGACGCGCCGGGAGGATTAACGGCACCCCCGCCAGTCCCGCATCATAACGTGCAGCAAAGGCTCGCCGCCGCGCATTGTCCCCCGTAAGGCTCCTGAGCTTGACACCGAGAATTGCGGCCTGGATGGGATCGAGGCGCGAATTTATCCCGATGCGGGCGCTGACAAAGCGTTGTTTCCAGCCATATTCGCGAATTTCGCGCAACGCCCTGGCGATAGTGGCATCGTTGGTGGTTGCCATGCCCCCATCGCCGGCTGCACCGAGGTTCTTGGTCGGATAGAAACTGAAACACCCAACATCGCCGACTGAGCCCGTTGCTCGCCCGCGATAGCATGCTCCATGGCTCTGCGCGCAGTCCTCGATCAAACGCAAGCCGTGCGCACGGGCGATGTCACCGAGCGCGCTGAGTTCAGCGGGTTGGCCATAAAGGTGCACGGGCAACACCGCTGCCGGCCTCCCCGAAAGCGGCATCTGCAAGGCCCGCGAGAGTTCACCGGGGGCCATCGTATACGTCCCGGGCTCTACATCGATGAACACTGCGGTCGCACCTGCGCGTTCGATAGCCGCAACGGTGGCTACAGCAGTATGAGACACAGTAAACACAAGATCGCCAGTGCCAATGCCGCAAGCGCGCAACGCAAGCTCGATCGCATCCGTCCCGCTTGCGCAGCCAACGGCGTGAGCGACACCGATGAACTCTGCAAACGCCGACTCAAAGATCTCGACCTCTCGGCCGAGGATATAGCTGCCGCTCTCTAAGATGCGGCTTACCGCAGCGTCTATCTCGGGCCGCTGCGCGAGATAACCGGCGCGAGGATCGGTTTGAGGAATGTGGAGGAAAGAGGAGCTCAAGTTTTAAGCAGCATTACAAATAGCTTGTTAAACGGTGACGGTAATAATCGAGAGACTGTCGCAGCCCTTCGGCGAGCGAAATGCGGGGATGCCAACCTGCGAGCATTCGGAAGCTGCGGTCGTCAGTTAGAAAATCTCCGATGTCGATCCGCTTGCGTTCCGGCGGAAACGCGCGGATTTCGTATGTCCCGCCGCCGTTAGCTTCAACGATGGTCTCGGCCAAGTCCATCAAACTACAGGGTTCGTCTCCCCCCACATTAAGGGCCAACCCCACTATCTCTTCTGTGACAGCAGCTAAAAGGAAGGCCTCAGCCGCGTCTTCGACATAGAGCAGATCCCGACGCTGCTCGCCCCCCCAGACCTCGAATGGCTCGCCCTCAATCACCCGGCGCAACCAGATGCCGAGGAAAGTCTGGCGGGCATCCTTGATGCGCATCCCCGGCCCATAGACGTTAGTCAGCCGCAGCGAGCGGGTCCTCATCCCATACACGTCCCGAAACAGCAGATGATAGGCCTCACCAGCCATTTTATTGACCCCGTTCACGTCCACTGGCCTCAAGGGATGGCGTTCGTCGACCGGCAGGTAATGCGGTCTCCCATAGATCTGGCGCGTTCCGGCATGGACGATGGCGATATCAGGATTGACCGCGCGGCACGCTTCTAAGAGTTGGAGTTGCGCTGTGCAATTGATCGCAAGATCGTCCGCAGGGGCAGACATCGAGTCCAAATGGCTCGTCTGGGCTGCGAGGTTGAACAGGAAATCTCGACCTTTGAGGAGGTGTCCCATAATGTAGCCACCGCGGATATCGCCTATATTGACCTCTACCCGATCGCAGATATCAATGATATTCGCCAGATTGCCGCCATATTCGGGGATCATGCTGTCGACGATCAGGACCCTCGCGCCCAGCCCGAGGAGGCGGCGTGCCAGCGCAGAACCGATAAAACCCATACCACCGGTAATAACCACCCCCGCACCAGAAAATACCTCAAGGCGAGGATCGGAACAGGAACTCATCATTTCTTGCGCTCAAGACCGTAGAGGATGTCCCGCCATCAGCTTCGGTCCCTAACCGTTGAGCCGAAGCTGCTCTCTTCCGGAGCGGCCGAGGAACGCCTTTGTGTCACTACGTAACGGCTATGTTGAGAACGCTTCAAGTCGCGGACTATTCCAAATTCGGTGCCGTCGTGACGTGATCCGCGAGTAATGCCGTCCAGGCCGAAGAGAGTTCGGATACGTGCACCGGCGCAACCACGTCAGCGTACAACGACCGCGCCTCCGGGGACGGACCGCGGCGCTCACCAAGCGCCTTCACTCGGACCGTCCGCATCCGAACCCCATGGGGAACGACAACTATATCGCCGACACGAATTGCGTAATGGGCCTTCTTGATCGCCAACCCGTTGACCCTCACCGCCCCCGCCGTGCAAAGATGGGCCGCCCGCGAGCGGCTCTTGGCGAATCGCGCGTACCAAAGCCATTGGTCGAGGCGCAGGCTCAACGGCTCGAGTAAGGGGACGCCCTTCAAGCGAGGGTAAGCTCTCTTAGCTTGGCGAACGGGTGACCTTCCTCCATCCGCAATCGCGGACGCCGATTGCTGCTCTTTCGCCGACTGCGAGGCCGGGCAACAAAGCGCTCCCCGCCAGCTTCAGCGACTGCACGATATCCTAGCGCAACCAGCAGCTGCCGCAACTCTTGCCGGCCGATGCCAGAGATCGCCGCAAGCTCACCTAACGAAATAGGACCTCGTCGGGCGAGGCGGCGTGCTGCAGCAGCAAGCTTCTCCAGTCGATCTGGACGTATCGCAAGGCTGCCGAACAGGCGCAACCCAATAGTAGCGTAAAACGAAGGCGGTAATGCTGGATCGACTTCTATCACCTTGGCCAAGCGGTCGCTTGGAGGTATCCGTGGCACCGGGCGATTGTGTTGCACCGCCCAGAGCAAGGCACGAAAGCGCATGGTATCGGCGCGAAGAAGTGGCTCGAAATAGACGCTCTCAATGCCGAAACGGAGGCCGTGCCGACCCAGCGCGTTTCGAGCCTGGCGATCGAGCGCCTTGATCTGCGGACCGACCTCGGCTGCCGGTAAGAAACCGAGCGCGTCGACCAACTGGAAGACGAGGCCGCGCGCGTTACCGCCGACCGATAGGGCTTGCGTCGCAAAAAGCGGCGATAAACGCCGTTCGATCTCCGCGCGCAGAAAGGCCTGCAGCCGCTGGCGTATCCTTTCGCGCAGCTCTCCCTCTACAAACTCTACGGCAACCGGTTCTGCGCGCGGGGCCAGCGACCGCTTCCCAGCAACCAGACGACCGACAAAACCTCCGCGCCACATCAAGCTTCCAGTCGCATCGATCGCAAAAGCGTTGTCGGGGTCTGCGAGAAGGCGATGGACGCGGGCGGCTACTTCATGGCGCACTGCGCGGCCTGCCGCGGCGACCACCCTCCGTGCCTCGGCGCTGTCGCGCGCATCCGGTAGAAATCGCAACCCGTTGAGGCGACCCACGCAGGTTCCCGCCGCGTGGACTTCACCTGCTTCCGAAACCTCGAATGGCAACTCACCGGCACTGGCGAGCTGACGTACAAGGAAAGTCGAACGCTGATCGACGAACCGCCGGGTAATGCGATCGTGCAGCGCATCGGAGAGCCGATCTTCGACGCTGCGAGCGCGATCCTGCCACGCGCCCGCATCCTCGACCCAGTCACTCCGATGGGTGATGTATGTCCAGGTACGGATGTGTGCGATGCGCGTCATCAACGCATCGATATCGCCGCTGATGTTATCGAGGTTCGCCATTTGGTCAGCGATCCATGCCGTCGGGAGCCGCTGCTCGGGGCGCGCGAGATGGATGAAGCATTGGCCCAGGAGTCGCGTATGGCTGTCACTCAATACCTTGCGGAAATCAGGAATCTGACACACTTCCCACAGTAGACGGACCGCGCCGGGGTGAACGGCCAGCGTCGCGATTTCCTGTTTGCCGGCAAGCGCCTGCAAAACCCGGTGATCATCAGCTTCACGCATTTGGACGAGACCCGGAACCGTTGGCCGCTGGTCGAGGCTCTTCAGCAAAGCCGCAACTGACTCGAAGCGCAACCGCGTGTTGCGCCAATTCAGCTGCGTCAGCGGATCGAACCGATGGGATTCGACCGCCTCAACAATCTCCGGATCAAGCGATCTCTGCTCAGCTGTCGTGCCAAAGGTGCCGTCGCTCATATGGCGGCCCGCGCGCCCTGCAATCTGCGCTATCTCGGCCGCATTGAGCCTGCGGGGACCCCGGCCGTCAAATTTGTCTACCCTGGCAAAGGCAACATGGTCGAGATCCATGTTGAGCCCCATTCCGATCGCGTCCGTGGCAACGAGATAGTCGACCTCGCCGGCCTGAAACATGCCGACCTGAGCGTTGCGCGCACGTGGGCTCAGCGCCCCGAGAACGATCGCAGTGCCTCCGCGCTGGCGGCGGAGGACCTCGGCCAAGGAAAATACGTCAGCTACGGTGAATGCTACGACGGCACAGCGCGGCGGTAACCGTGTCACCTTTTTATGGCCTGTATAGGAGAGTGTCGAAAGGCGCGGCCGGCTCACATGTTCGACATCACGGACGAGGCGCCTCATCAGTGGCTTTATCGTGTCTGCGCCGAGGAACATCGTCTCCTGGAGGCCGCGGGCATGCAGGAGGCGTGCGGTAAATACGTGGCCTCGTTCTGGATCGGCGCAGAGCTGGATCTCGTCGACCGCCAGGAAGTCGACCGGCCGATCGAGCGGCATTGATTCGACGGTGCAGACGAAATAGGACGGGTTGGGCGGCGAAATCTTCTCTTCGCCAGTGATCAGGGCAACCGACCGCGTGCCCCTCAGCCTCACTATCCTGTCATAAATCTCTCTCGCTAGCAGCCGCAGCGGAAATCCGATCACTCCGCTTCGGTAGCCGAGCATGCGTTCGATGGCGAGGTGAGTCTTGCCGGTGTTGGTCGGCCCGAGGACCGCGACGAGTTGCGGAGCGGAGCGCAGCATAGCCATGGACATCAAGGTATCGGGCCGGAGCGGCGGGAGGGCAAGAGCAAACTGAGGATGCGATCGTCGAGACGAGAAGCAGATCAGGTTTTAGGTCAGCACCCAATTTAAGCGATCACAGTTGGCGAAGGTGTGCCGATACCGATGCGAGTACGGTTCAGCCCCTACCGGAGGAATGCCGCCCCGCAAGTGCGACACCGTTTTCACCGGCGAGTGGTCGAGAGACAGCGACGGCACGCATATGGCGTGGACGGTAAAGTGTTGACAGTTGGGCATGCGGCACGACGGAGCTGCGGCAGGTTAGGCTGAGCGCGGCGTCCGCGCAGATGTGGGCGAGCGGACGGCAACTCCGGGGTAGGACAGCAGTGGGCCTGCATCTTGCGGCCGCAAGCTTTTCATCACATATCCTCGGCGCGTACCAGCCAACCCGCAACGGCAGGCCATGACCCAGGAAACCAGAGCCTTCCAGGCGGAAGTAAGCCGCCTACTTGAGATTGTCGCCCACTCACTCTACAGCGAAAAAGAGATCTTCCTCCGCGAACTGATTTCGAATGCCTCGGATGCATGCGACAGGCTGCGCTACGCTGCATTGACCGAGCCGAAACTGGCCGAGGGGGAAGCCAATTTTTCTGTCATCCTCATTCCCGACAAGTCGACCCGGACGCTGACGGTTGTAGATAACGGCATCGGTATGAATCGAGAGGAGCTTATAGAAAACCTCGGCACGATCGCGAGGTCCGGCACCGCCGCCTTTGTCAACCAGCTATCGGGCGACGCACCCAAGGATATGAGCCTGATCGGCCAATTCGGCGTCGGCTTCTATTCGGCGTTCATGGTTGCCGAAACGGTTGAGGTGAAAAGCCGCAAGGCCGGCGAGAGCCAAGGTTGGCGCTGGGTCTCCGACGGCAAGGGCGAGTTTGCGATTGACACATGCCCCGAAGCGACCCGAGGTGCAGCGATTGTCGTGCATTTGCGCGAGGGAGAGGACGAGTATCTCGAGCCTGCGCGGTTGCGCAGCATCGTGCGCACCTATTCCGATCATATCGGTCTGCCGATTATACTCAGAGACGCGGGCAAAGAGGAGACCTTCAACACGGCCTCGGCCCTGTGGACTCGTCCAAAATCCGAAATTACCCAGGGGCAATACAACGAATTCTATCATCACGTCAGCCACAGCTTCGATGACCCGTGGGTGACCTTGCATGCCAAGACGGAAGGCGTGCTGGAATACACGAGCCTCCTCTTCGTGCCATCGGCGAAGCCTTTCGACCTGTTTGACCCGGAGAGGAAGAGCCGGGTCAAGCTCTATGTCCGGCGGGTGTTCATTACTGATGAGGGAACCAATCTGCTGCCGCCGTATTTGCGCTTCCTGCGCGGCGTCGTCGACAGCGAGGACCTCCCACTAAACATCAGCCGCGAGATGCTGCAATCGAACCCGATGGCATCACGCATCCGCCAGCAATTGACCAAGCGGATATTGACAGAGCTCGGCAAAAAGGCGGAGGAGGCACCAGAGGAATATTCCAAATTCTGGGACAATTTTGGCGCGGTGCTGAAGGAGGGTCTCTACGAGGATCGCGAGCAGCGCGACGAGTTGTTGAGACTGGCACGGTTCCGCTCGACCGCGCGCGAAAGGCTGGTTTCGCTGGACGATTACATTGCAGCGATGAGGCCAGGGCAAGACGCGATCTACACGATTACCGGCGACAATCTCGACGTGACCATGCGGAGTCCGCAGCTCGAAGGCTTTCGCGCGCGTGGCGTGGAGGTGTTGCTGATGACGGATCCGATCGACGAGTTTTGGGTGACTAGTATCGGCGCCCATAAAGACAAGCCGTTCAAATCGGCGACCCGCGGCGGCGTCGATCTCGACAAAATCACCCCGCCCGAGGACGGCAAAGACGAGAAGCTTGAGCCGCCGGCCAAGCTTGCCAGCTTGATCGCGATATTCAAGCTAGCTTTAGGTGAAGAAGTGAAGGACGTCCGAAGCTCAGATCGTCTAACCGACAGTGCGGTGTGCCTGGTCGCCGACGAGGGCGACATGGACATGCATCTTGAGCGGCTGTTGAAACAGCACCGCCAGCTCGACACCATATCCAAGCGCATCCTTGAGCTGAATCCGCGTCATAGGCTGATCGAGCGACTTGCCGCGATTGTCGGCGAAGCCGGCGCCTCGGATCAGCTATCTGAATTTGCTTGGCTCTTTCTCGACCAAGCGCGGATCGTAGAAGGTGAGCAGCTGCCCGACCCTTCCGCCTTCGCGCGCCGTCTTGCAACCTTGTTAGAGCGCGGCTTGCCCGCTGCGGCATGAGACCGATGGGGCCAACTCGCGATGGGATGGACGAAAGCGGTCCAAATATACAAGAAGACGAGGAACCTGCGGGCGGTTCAGTTCTGCTTGGACACACAAAGCTCCAAAGCACCGTTGCTATCTCGGCATTGAAGCTGACGACGCGCTGAGCATTTCCGAGCAAGTCGAGCTGTGAACCGTGGCGAAGAGATCGCGGCCCTGTCCCTGTCCGAAGCTGGGCCGCGGTCGGTCCTCCGGGCGAGATGGTTTCCGCACGGTCGTCACCAGCGGTTAGCGTCGACAAATCGGCCGTTCGCGTCGCGCCTCCAAACCGCGAGGTCGGGTGGAGAGCGGTCGTTTCCGACCCATCGCATGCAAAGTTCCCGTTGATGCTCCGATCGGGCGGCGCAGTCTGACTACATTCTTGACCGAGATTTGCTGCGGCATGGGGTTGTTGGGCTGAGGCGTTCGATCGAGCGCTCGGTCGTCGGCCAGAACGGCATCGATCGTCCGCTGCTCAAAAGCCTTGGCAGCAATGCCTCCGGTCCCGCCACTGCCGCCCAGCGGTGACATCCACTTCTCCGCGAAAATGCGCCGCATGGCCCGAGCTCGCCGGGCCGCGGCTGTGGGGCCGAACTCGACTCTCAACGTAGTAGCAAACCGTGCCGTGCCGCAAAGCCCGTAACCTGGCCTGAATGCAGGTACGTGCGGGCTGAGTGTGATCGCTTCGCTCTCATCGGAAATTTCTGGGCACGAGTGTGCGTTCGATCACCGGCCACAACGCGGGTGCCATCTATCGAGCGGGTTGAGTTCCGGGCTGTAAAGCGGCAGCTCCAACAAAGGGATGGTATCGGGCACCACGGGTCCTTGGCTTGATGCCAACCGGCGCGATCGAGGATCACGACAGCATGCGCATAGCCTGCCTCACGAAAGCGGGGCGGCGGCGACCTGGCTTCTGACCCCCGGGCCTGACCCCGGGGTGGTGGTTTCATGGCGGGGTATTGCCGATCGGCATCATCTCAGCGCCGCGGCGTTGCCCTTCAACGGGCAGACCGCACCAAACACATATGCCGAGGCGACGCCGAGATCTTCAGCGCTGCCGCCCGGCTGCCGGCTTGCCCCCATACCAGGGTGAGGCTGTTCTTCTGGTGGATGCGAGCCTCGTCCTTACATGAGGGTTCGCCTGTCAACGGCGTTTCTGCATGCGCGGAATTCTCGGGTCCGGGGCGGTCGTGTATCGCAGCGTCCGCTGCGTCACCTTACATGCGGTCGGGGGATCACAGCCCCGCACCATAATGCCTCATGCACGAGGCGTTGCCCCGGCGAGACGCGACCCACCTGAAACGCGGCAGCTATTGGCCACCAAAGAGGAAGACGGTCGCGCTCCCCGTGCTGCCGTCGGCGGCGAAGCCGCTTGCAGCAATCCTTTTGATTTACGCGGTAGCGTCTGCCTCCGCCTTGAACTCGACGCCGTCCGGCGTCACCCCGGTCTCAACGTAGCGCCAGAGCGCGATGAGCAGCTTCCTCGCCATTGCCACGATGGCGATCCGCCGCGTGCGCCCCTGTAGCGTGCCGACGCGCTCACGAAACCATGCGGCGAGCGCGCTGCCTGGTTGGTAGCGCAGCCACAGCCAGGCGAGCTGGATGAGTGTCGTGCGGGCCCGTGGGTTGCCTGCTCGGCTGATGCTTCGGTCACGGTCCATGCCGCCGCTCTGGTAGGGTATAGGCGCGATGCCGACATAGCTGGCGAGCTGACGGCGGTTGGCGAAGGAACGGTAAAGCACCTCGCGCACCAGCACCGCGGCGAAGTTCGTGCCGATGCCGCGGATGCGCTGAAGACAAGTGTCGGGCGACAGATAAAACTGGACCTGTAGCGACATTGAGAATTGGACCCCCTCTTTGAAGAGAAGGGTTCGATAATGGACGATTGGGCACAGCCTACTTCGCGGGGGGAGTTACCGCGGAGGGAGGTGATGCAGACGCCGGACGAGGTCGCGGCGATGCTGCGGTTGAAGGCGCTGGGGTGGGGTGTTCGGCGGATCGCGGGCGAGCTGGGATGCAGCCACATGACGGTTCGTCGGTATTTGTCAGAAGGCGGCTGGGTAGCGTATCGCGGTCGCGGTCGGCCGCGGACGCTGACCGGGCTCGAGGAGTGGGTGGCGGAGCGTTTCCGCCGGCATGCCGGCAATGCCGATGTGGTTCGACAGGAGCTCGAGCGCGAGAAGGGGATCCGTTTGACGCTGCGGACGGTCGAGCGCGAAGTGCGTCACTTACGGCGCGAACTGGAAGCGGAAGCGCGGGCGACGATCCGCTTTGAGACGCCGCCTGGCAAGCAGCTGCAGATCGACTTCGGCGAGCGCCGAGCAATGATCGGCGACGAGAACGTCAAGGTGTACCTGTTTGTGGCGACGTTGGGCTATTCGCGGCGGCTCTATGTCCGGCCGTTCCGCAACGAGCGCCAGGAGAGTTGGTTTGCTGGCGTGGAGGGCGCCTTCCGTCACTTCGGCGGGATTACCGAGGAGGTGCTGCTCGACAATGATCGCGGGCTCGTCGCTCGTCACGACCGGGTGACTCGGGAAGTCGAGTTCAATGCCCGGCTTCACGCGTTCGCCAAGCATTGGGGTTTTCGGCCGCGCGCCTGTGCACCCTACCGGGCGCGCACCAAGGGGAAGGACGAGCGTGGCGTCGGCTATGTCAAGAAGAACGCCATTGCTGGACGGCAGTTCGAGAGCTGGTCGGCATTGGAAGCCCATCTCGAGGGATGGACGCGCGACGTCGCCGATCAGCGGGTGCACGGCACGACCGGCGAGGCGCCGATTGAGCGCTTTCGGCGCGCCGAGGCTGGCGCGTTGCGCTCGATCACTGAGGTTCGCCCGTTTGAGATGGCACGCGAGCTGGTGCGCAAGGTGCAGGCTGATTGCGTCATTGAGGTCGATAGCAATGCCTATTCGGTGCCGTGGCGGCTGATCGGTGAAACCGTGCGCGTGGTAATCGCCGGCGATCTGCTCCGCATCAGCCCTGCCGGGCGGGAGGTCGCGGTTCACCATCGCCGGACCGGCCGGTTCGAGCGTGTTGTCGACCCGGTCCACTTCGACGGCGTCGTCGGCTTCGGCTCAAAGGCCCGGCTCGCGACCGTCCCAACTCCCGAACCGATCGGCGCAGATGAGCTATTGCGCCCGCTCCTCGAATACGAGCGCGTGGTCGGAGGGCGCTGGTGATGGAGCATGATCACCTGGTCGCGATGCTAAACCGGCTCAAGCTGACGGCGATCCGCGATCAGCTCGACAGTCTGATCGATGAGGCGGCCCGGCGTGAGCTGACCATTCGAGAGGCGCTCTCTCTATTCTGCGAGCGCGAGATCGGCCGTAAGGATGAACGGCGGATCGAGATGAGCATCGGGCTGGCGCGCTTCCCATTCGTCCGCGATCTCGACGGCTTCGACTTCGCCGCCCAGCCCTCGATCGACAAGAAGCAGATCCGCGAGATCGCCGCCGGGCGCTTCATCGCCAATGCCGAGGCGGTGCTGTTGTTGGGTCCGCCCGGGGTCGGCAAGACGCATCTGGCAGTGGCGATCGGGCGCCAGGCGATCCTAGCAGGCTATACCGTGCTGTTCGCTCAGGCGCCGACCCTGGTGGCCCAGCTCGCCAAGGCCCATAGCGAGGGCCGGCTCGAGGATCGCCTCACCCACTTTGGCAAACCGAAACTGCTGATCGTCGACGAGCTCGGCTATCTGCCGTTCGAGCCCAATGCGGCGCATCTATTCTTTCAGCTCGTCTCGCGGCGCTACGAGCGGGGCAGCATGCTGATCACCAGCAATCGATCCATCGGCGAGTGGGGAACGGTGTTCGGCGACGCCGTGGTGGCAACCGCCATCCTCGACCGTCTCCTCCATCACAGCCACGTCCTCACCATTCGCGGCGACAGCTACCGGCTCCGCGAGAAGCGGCGCACCGGCTTGCTGAAGGCGCCGCCCATCGCGCAGAGCGTGCCAGTACCAACATGACCAGGAGCTTGCCCAGGTGGGTACACAGGAACCTCCCGCGCGCTGCTCCGCCAGACTCTTGGCGGTCGCTGCGCAGCGCGCGGGTCCCTCCTGTGCACTACCTGGACAAGCTGCCCCGACCGAGCCTCGGGGCTACATCACTTAACCCGGGGGTCCAGTTCTCAATGTCGAAAAGGGTCCAGTTCCGGAAGTCGGTTGACAAGCCGCGATCTTCTGGGTCATCTCATCGTCGGCAGTCCCAGCCAGCGCCTCAGCGCGCTCGGTCTCCATCTCACGGATCAGTTCCAAAGCCAGCCCGAGTCGGCGCCGCAGGCGGTTGAGTTCGACCCGCAGTAAGGACGGCAGTGCGCGGCCGTCACCGGTGCGCAACTCGGCGACGTCGCGCTCCCACGAGCGCAGCGACGGCCTCTTCCGGATGCCCTGGGTGAACAGCAGCGCCTCTATCCGATTCTCGATACGCAGCCTCTCTTGGACAAGATGTTCACGTTCACGGTGCGGCCGTTTGGCATCCTCCTCTTCAGGCGTAGGCACACGCACCATGCTGCAAACTTGCCGATCTCCGGCCAGCCAGGCGGCGAGCACGCGAAGCATGCCCTCGGCGTCGAGCCGGTCGGTCTTGGCCCGGCGGGCGCGGCGATTCACCAGAACGCTTGTCGGCTCGAGCACATAGGCAGTGACGCCGTGCATCGTCAGCGCTCGGTGCAGCCAGAACCCGTCCCGGCCCGCCTCGAAGCAACACACCACGTCCGCAGGCTTGCCCAGCTTAGTCGAAGCGCGCGTGCGTAGTTCGGTAATCAGCGTCACGAGCGCCGTCGTGTCGCCTCCCTCGATGTGGTGCAGCCGCGACTTCTCCGCGCCGGGCTGGCGGGTGGCGACGAACCACGACGAGACGCTGAGTTCGATGGCGACGTGGATGGTGGTCTCGGACGGCATGATGGCAGGTTCCCCGATTTGGTTGCGGATGCCTGCCAGTCTGAACAGTCAGCCCGCGCGGTGTCCGCCCTCATAGCATCTGAAACCATAGCTCGATTCGCGTGCCGCATCTGGGGATCATCGAAAGCCGGTATTAGAGCACTTCTTAAGCCAAAGTTACGCCGAATTAATCCGCGTGAAAGCCGTCTGTTAGCTCTCGACATCAATTGTATCGCGATCCGCTCTCGCTCGGGAACGCTTCGGCGGCACGAGCTCAGGCCTGAAGGAGAACAAATGAAAGAGTTCGGGAATGAACACGCCAGCTATCCTTGGCTGAACCGCAAGCGTGCCGCGGCGATCGGTTTCGGCCTTGGAGCCACGCTTGCCCTATCGCCCCTCGTCTGGGCCGAAGATCCGCCCGCTGCAGGCACCCCGCCGCAAGCAGCGCAGGCGGCACCAAAGACGATGACGTCGCCGATTGCGTTGATCCAGCACGAAAGTCTCGCGCCCTTGGTCAAGAAGGTTGCGCCTGCGGTCGTTAATATCTCAGTGTCGCGCCGCGCCGACGCGGACATGGCCGTTGAAGAGCCGGAATTGGCTCCCGCTCCTGGATTTCCTGGCTCGCCGTTTGACCAGTTTCTACGCCGCTTCTTCGAACAGCAGGGGCGTGGCGGCAATCAGCATCTATTTCCACAAGTGCCGGGAAGCCCTGCGCAGCGTATCGCTCTCGGCTCCGGCTTCATTATTGATCCGTCCGGTTACGTGGTGACCAATAATCACGTAATCGGCGACGCCGGCAAAGTGGAGATAACTCTCCAAGACAACAAAAAATATACAGCGAAGATTGTTGGTCGTGATCCTAAAACCGACATCGCTATTTTGAAGATCAAATCGGACAAGCCGTTACCCTATGTAAAGTTCGGCGACAGCAGTACTGCCCAAGTGGGCGATTGGGTGGTGGCGGTCGGAAACCCATTTGGCCTCGGTGGGACGGTCACCACGGGAATTATTTCAGCCCGTGGACGCGACATTCACTCCGGCCCGTTCGATGACTTCCTGCAGATCGACGCGCCAATCAATCGCGGAAATTCCGGCGGTCCGACCTTCAATCTTGACGGTGAGGTCATCGGTATCAATACGGCAATCTATTCGCCGAATGGCGGTAGCGTCGGCATTGGGTTCGCAGTGCCGTCCAATGTCGCCAAGACGATCGTGGCCCAGCTCGAGGAGCACGGCAAGGTCAGCCGCGGCTGGCTTGGAGTACAGATTCAGGAGGTGACACCGGCAATCGCGGCGAGCCTCGGCCTGCACGGCGAGCAGGGCGCTCTCGTGGCTGTTGTTACGCCAGAGAGCCCTGGTGCGAGAGCCGGCCTTAAGCAAGGCGACGTCATTCTGTCCTTCAAAGGAGAGGACATCGCTCACCTGCGCGACCTGCCGCGGCTGGTTGCAGCCGCCGCTCCCGACAGCCACGCGGCAATGACGGTATGGCGAAACGGCCAGATGATCGAGTTGGAGACGACCGTTGGAGAGCTCGCGGATAAGGATCGCGTCGCCGCAGCAGAGGAGGAGCAACCGGCGCGGGCGGAGGTATTAGGCATGCACTTCTCTCCGCTAACGAGCGAGCTTCGGCGCAACCTGCAACTTAGCAAAGATGTGCATGGTGTGCTCGTTGCGCGGGTCGACAGCGGCAGCCCAGCAGATGATGTTGGACTAAGCAGTGGTGACGTTTTGGTCGCGGTAAACCAGAGCCCTGTCAATACACCGCAGGAAGCGGCAGCGAAACTGAAGGAGGTTGCGACTTCGCCGAAGAAGAGCGCACTCTTGCTGATAAACCGTCGCGGCGTTACCCAATATGTCGGTGTGAGCTTCGGCGACAATCAGGGATAACCCGCCCCGTGAGGCAGGACGGCTCCCTGGCCCTGACAAGTCAGGGAGCTGTTCGGATGAACTTGCTGGGACGAATAGCTTAGCGCTGCCGACCCGCTGGCTCGTACTGCTTGCCACCGTTGCGCGGCGGCAATGGCATGCGCGCTTCAAGACGCTCGAGCTCGATCCGCGTCCGTGCACCAGCCCGCAACAGGCGATCGGTCGCCTCACGTAATCCGGCTCGGCTCTCGATCGTGTCATGAGCAAGGGCAGCATCGAAGGCCGTAAGAAACGCTGTGATGTCAGCCTCTACCCGCTCACGCAACGCTCTATCGACGAATGTCCCGCCCTCGCTAGGGATGTGCGGCCGGGAGACCAGCTCGAGAGGCGCGCCGTTTGCCTCTTGCCGTGCAGACGGCCCGAAACTCTCTCGACTCGGCGCGGGAAGCGGCACGACGCGCTCGGCCGAATTGCTAACCACATCTCTATCAGGAGATTGCGAACCAAGTTCGGATCGCGTCGGCGGCGGCAGATGTAATCTACGCTTTGCCTCGCTGTATCTGGACGATATGAAAGCGGGATCAGAAGATGGGCGTGGCGAGTTGCCGTGCGCCCCCTGCTCTCCGTAGCTGGGTACCAAAGGGCCCGGTTCCGCCTCCTCCAGCAGACCGGGCCCTTCTTCCCTTTCGAGCGGCGGCGGGTTCGGCGGAGAACTGCTCGACAGCGGACCATTCGCTGTCGCCTCTTCCTCCTGCGGCTGACTGGGAAAGAGTTCGGTTGGGTGGCTTTTGATCAATTGCGGTTCCAGCGGGATCGGAGCGCTCGGGGTCGAGGCCGTGCCGCGCGCGCGGCTGCGGCTAACAACGTAACTGATCGCCGGCGGGGAACAATCATAGGTCCTGGCAATGTTCGCCAGAGTCTCGCCGGCCTCATATCGGGCCATAATCGATGGCCAGTCTTGCTGAGGTATTTTCCCCCTTTTACTTGATCGTTCCATTCCACGGCCCTTCGGCTGCAACCCTATGATGTGCCAGTCTTCGCCTTCCCGTCTCACGATTTTTGCGAGGTCGAAAACGGTTCCAGCCAAAACACACGAGATAAAGCTTGTTGGCTAGAGAGACGATTCGGCCAAGCGTTCAGCGAGGCCCAACGGGAGTACCGCAACCCGAGCCCAATCTTCCTGCTGATAATAGCGATCGACGAGTTACTAGTGAAGAGGATTTATTCGTTTTAAGGAGTTGCAGCCAGGGCCAAGGATGCCGACGCAAGCTGGTCAGATGTGCACGATTTTGCCCGGGTTCAGGATGTTGGCCGGGTCAAGTGCCCGTTTGATCGTACGCATGACGCTGACCCCTTCCCCGAGCTCGTTGACTAGATGCTCCATTTTTCCGTACCCGATCCCGTGTTCACCCGTGCTCGTCCCCTCCATCGCGAGCGCGCGGGCCACCATTCTGTCGTTAAGACGGCTCGCCTCGGCGATTTCTTCTGGCTGATTCGGATCGATCATGAAAACTAGATGAAAGTTGCCATCGCCAACATGGCCGACAAGTGCATACGGGACCAAAGAACCTGCGAGGTCCCGCTTGGTTTCGCTAATGCATTCTGCGAGACGCGAGATCGGTACGCAGACGTCCGTCGCCCAACCTTTCGATCCAGGTCGTAGCGCCAGCGCCGCATAATAGGCATCGTGACGCGCCTGCCACAGCTTCGAGCGCTCTTCGGGGGTCGTCGCCCATCGAAAATCAGCGCCGCCCTGCTCACCGGCGATAGCCTCCACGGCTTCGGCCTGCTCGGCAACTCCGGCTGCCGTTCCATGAAATTCAAAAAAAAGAGTAGGGGCTATTTTGTAATCAAGCTTCGAATACTTGTTAATCGCCGCCATCTGGGATTCATCGAGCAGTTCGATCCGGGCCACAGGTGTCCCATTCTGAATAGTTAGGATAACAGTATTGACGGCAGCCTCAATTGTCGGGAAGCCGCAGACTGCTGCCGAAATCGCTTCGGGGATGCCGTACAGCCTTACACTCACCTCAGTAATGATGCCCAGAGTGCCTTCCGAGCCGATGAAAAGGCGGGTCAGATCGTAACCGGCAGCCGATTTACGAGCGCGAGTCGCAGTTCGAATTACGCGGCCATCGGCGAGCACAACAGTAAGCGCGAGCACATTCTCACGCATCGTGCCATAACGTACCGCGTTGGTCCCCGAGGCACGTGTCGCTGCCATACCACCGATCGATGCGTCAGCCCCAGGGTCGATCGGAAAGAATAGGCCGGTGTCGCGCAGATGCTCGTTGAGTTGCTTGCGGGTGACCCCGGCCTCAACGGTGGCATCGAGGTCATCGGCGTTGACGCGCAGGATCGCGTTCATTTGCGACAAGTCGAGACAAATACCGCCGGCAAGGGCGGCGACGTGCCCTTCGAGCGAGGTCCCTGCACCGAATGCGATGACCGGTGTAGAGCGCTCGGCACAGAGATTGACGATTGCCGAGACCTCTTCGGTATTGCGAGCAAAGGCGACTGCGTCCGGAGCATGTGGCGCGTGATAGGACTCGTCCCTGCCATGCTGGGCACAGATCGCTGCTGAGGTGGAGAGGCGATCGCCGAGCAGCCTGTGCAGCGCGGTCAGCAGAGACTGGTCGATGGGCTTACGGTCAAGGACGGGTGGGGACATTGCTGCGGCCAGGAAGATCGAAGCCTGAGTGGTATCCAATCGCAAGCATTACTCCCGGCCCAGAGCTGCGGCAATGAATTAGTCCCTACCGGGCCGACGACCAGGGGATCCTTTGTCGGGTGAGACGGCCAAGTCCGGCGGCTGCGGCATCGCCGGTCCTCGGGCTGCCGGGGGTCGTCATTGAGCAACCTCGCCAGAACTCACTACGTTTGTTGCGGTTAGGGTGGGGCGGGCACGAGTTGGAGATTGGCGATGGCTCTGAGAGCGGTCACGCTCGACGACAAGTACAGCCTTGACAAGGGTCGGATTTACTTAACCGGTACTCAGGCGCTGGTGCGCTTGCCAATAATGCAGCAGCAACGCGATGTCCTTGCGGGCCTCAATACCGGGTGTTTCATCTCGGGTTACCGTGGCTCACCTTTGGGTGGGTTCGATCAAGCGCTGTGGGGCGCCCGCCGCTTCCTCGAGCGCAGCCACATTCACTTTCAGCCGGCGATCAACGAGGAACTCGGAGCAACAGCGGTCTGGGGAAGCCAGCAAATCAATCTGTTTCCCGGCGCCAAATACGACGGTGTATTCGCTTTGTGGTACGCCAAGGGACCCGGCGTCGACCGCAGCGGCGACGCACTAAAGCACGGCAACGCCGCCGGCTCGGCGCGGCACGGCGGTGTGCTGCTGCTTGCCGGCGATGATCACACGTGCAAATCCTCAACTCTGCCGCACCAGTCCGAATATGCCTTTATGGATGCATGCGTTCCGGTATTGAACCCCTCCGGAGTGCAGGAGTTGCTCGATCTCGGCCTCTATGGCTGGGCTATGTCACGCTATTCGGGTTGCTGGGTCGCTTTCAAGACCATCGCCGAGACCATCGACAGCTCCGCCTCGGTCGAAGTCGGCCCGGAACGGTTCGAGATCCTACAGCCCGACGATTTCGAGATGCCGCCAGGGGGGCTTAACATCCGCTGGCCGGATCAACCTCTCGATCAGGAACATCGACTCCATCGATATAAGCTCTACGCGGCGCTCGCCTTTGCTCGCGCAAACCGCCTTGACCGTATAGTCATCGATAGCCCGCGGCCGCGTTTCGGCATTGTAACGACAGGCAAGTCCTATCTCGACGTGCGCCAAGCCCTCGACGATCTCGGGATCGATGACACCCACGCCGCAGACATCGGCATACGCCTTTTCAAAGTCGCCATGTCCTGGCCGCTCGAACGCGAGGGGATGCGGCGCTTTGCCGAGGGCCTCGAAGAGATCCTCGTCGTGGAAGAAAAGCGCGCCGTCATCGAGAACCAGCTCAAAGAGCAGCTTTATAACTGGCGCGAGGACGTGCGCCCGAGAGTTGTCGGCAAATTCGACGAGTATCGCAATTGGATCCTCCCGTCGAACGGTGAGCTGACGCCAGCCCAGATCGCGCGGGTTATCGCCCAGCGCGTCGCCCGCTTTCACACCTCGCCGCAGATTGCCGAGCGCGTGGCTTTCCTGGAGGCCAAGGAACATCAGCTCGGCAGCAATGTCGTGCCCTTTTACCGGACGCCCTATTTTTGCTCGGGGTGCCCACACAATACCTCGACAAAAGTGCCGGAGGGTAGCCGCGCACTCGCCGGGATCGGCTGCCATTACTTGGCCCAGTTCATGGACCGCTCGACCGCGACCTTCACCCAGATGGGCGGCGAAGGCACGCCGTGGATCGGCCAGGCGCCATTTACGGAAACCCGGCACGTCTTCGCCAATCTTGGTGACGGCACCTATACGCATTCGGGCGTGCTGGCGATCCGGGCGGCGGTCGCCGCCAAAGTCAACGTAACGTACAAGCTACTGTTCAACGATGCAGTGGCGATGACCGGAGGCCAACCGATCGACGGCGGGTTGACCGTGCCGGCGCTCACCCGGCAGCTCGCGGCCGAGGGGGTCGGGCGCATAATCGTGGTGACGGACGATCCCGATAAATACGCCGTGGATGCGAGTTTCGCTCCCGAAGTGACAGTGCGTCACCGCGACGGCCTCGACGCGGCCCAGCGAGAGCTACGGGATATCCCAGGGGTCACCGCGATTGTCTATGACCAAACTTGCGCCGCCGAAAAGCGCCGCCGTCGCCGCCGCGGACGGTATCCTGATCCCGCCAAACGCGTCGTGATCAACGACTTGGTCTGCGAAGGCTGCGGCGACTGCTCGCGAACGTCGAATTGCCTTTCGGTGGTGCCGATCGAGACCGAGTTTGGCCGCAAGCGGGCTATCGATCAGTCGAGTTGCAACAAGGATTTCTCCTGTCTTGAGGGTTTTTGCCCAAGCTTTGTCACGGTGCTTGGCGGCCGCCTCAAGCGGCCAAACACCAGTGATCATAGCGAGAACCGACTGCCGGCGCTGCCCGAACCCATCCTGCCGCCTCTCGATCAGCCCTACGGCATCCTCGTCACCGGCGTCGGCGGGACCGGGGTGGTAACGATCGGGGCCCTACTCGGCATGGCAGCACACCTCGAAGAGAAGGGCTGTACCGTGCTCGACATGACGGGTCTCGCTCAAAAGGGCGGCGCGGTCTACAGCCACATCCGGATCGCTCGGGAGCCCGATGAGATCCATGCCGTGCGCATTGCCGCCGGTGGCGCGACCCTCCTCTTGGGGTGTGATCTCGTCGTTTCGGCGAGCACCGATGCCCTGTCGAAGCTGCAGCCTGGTCACAGCCGGGCGATCGTCAACAGCCACGAGACGATCATCGGCGAGTTTACTCGCGATCCCGACCTCAAATTTCCCGCCCACGAGATGCAGCGGAGCATTTCCGAAGCGACTGGCTCAGACAACACAGAGTTTCTCGACGCGACCCGTCTCGCGACCGGCTTGCTCGGCGATTCGATCGCCATCAATCTGTTTATTTTGGGTTACGCCTACCAGCGCGGGCTTGTGCCAGTCTCGGCGGCCGCCATCGAGCGAGCGATAACCTTGAACGGCGTCGCCGTGGAATTCAACCTTGACGCGTTTTGCTGGGGAAGGCGCGCGGCTGTCAATCCCGCCCTTGTCGAGGCCAGCGCGACCGCGGCGGCAACGATACCGGAGACCCACAAGCTCTCTGAAACCCTCGATCAGGTCATCGAACGTCGGATCTCGTTTCTGACGGAGTACCAGAACGCCGCGTATGCCGCGCGCTATGCCGGTTGGGTCAGCCGGATGCGCGAGGTCGAGACTGCCTGCCTCCCCGGCCAAGCCGAGCTTACCCAAACTGTCGCCCGCTCGCTCTTCAAGCTAATGGCCTACAAGGACGAGTACGAGGTCGCCCGGCTTTATGCCGAAAGCGACTTCCTAAAGCGCGTTGCCGACCATTTCGAAGGCGCGTACGAACTTAATTTCCACTTGGCACCACCGCTGCTCGGCGACCGCGACCCCGAGACTGGTCATCTACGTAAGCGCAGCTTTGGTCCGAGGATGCTGTGGGTCTTTCGCATTCTGGCTCGGATGCGCGGCCTCCGTGGGACGCGTTTCGACATCTTTGGCCGCAGCCAGGAGCGGCGCTCCGAACGCCAGCTGATCAGTGATTACCAAACCGTGGTCGAGGAAATCCTGGCCGGCCTGTCGCCGGCCAATCATGCAGCGGCGGTAGAACTCGCCGCCTTGCCCCTGGAGATCCGTGGCTTTGGCCACGTCAAGCAGGCGAACATTGCCCGCGCGAAAGCCAAAGAAGAGGTGCTCCTCACCCGCTTTCGTTTGGCACATGTGCCTGACGTCCTCGCCGCCGAATAATCGGCTCACCCCTGGTCTGGCGCGGGCGCGGACGTAGCTCAGTTCTGCCTCAGCCAGCTTCGAGGGGGAGTGCAATAAAGCGGGTGTTCCCTTCGCGCTCGACACGCAAGATAACGTTCTTGCGACCATTTTTTCGGGCTGCCGCAACCCTTTGCTGCAGCTCCTCGAGCGATCCCACCGCCTCATGACCTACCGCGATGACGAGATCGCCCGGACGCAGCCCCTGTGCAGCTCCCGGGCTTTTCTGCGGGACTTCGGTGATGACGGCGCCTTTGGTCGTGTCAGGCAGCGAAAACTGCTTGCGGAGCTCGACGGTCGGCTTGGCGAATTTGAGGCCGAGCGCATCGATGCTCGGCGGCGGCTTCGGCTTCTCGGGCTCGGGCGGGGGAGGTGCGGGACGGTTCGGGTTTAACGCCCCGACCTTGAGGTCTACCTCCTGATCTTTACCGTCTCGCCACATCGTCAGCTTGATCGTCTTATCGGGGGGCGTTTCGGCTACCAGCCGAGGCAGCTGCCGGCTGCGGTCGATCGGCTTGCCGTCGTAGGCGAGAATTACATCACCCGGCTGCAGTTTTGCCTGCGCCGCTGGACTTGCTGGATCGACCGCTGCGATCATGGCGCCGCGGCCCTTGTCGAGCCCGACAGCCTCCGCGATATCATCGGTGACCGGTTGGATGCGCGCGCCGATCCAACCGCGCTCTACTTTACCGCTGACCTTCAACTGCTCGATGATAGGCCGAGCAAATGATGATGGGATGGCGAAACCGATACCGATCGAACCGCCTGAAGGCGAGAAGATCGCGGTGTTGATGCCGATCACTTCGCCAGCCAGATTGAACATCGGCCCCCCAGAATTGCCGCGGTTGATCGACGCGTCAGTCTGGAGAAAATCATCATACGGGGTGGAATGGATGTCCCGCGCAGTAGCGGAAATAATGCCGGACGTCACTGTTCCACCGAGACCGAAAGGGTTGCCGATCGCAAGCACCCAGTCGCCCACCTTCGCCTTATTCGAGTCGCCCCATGTGGCCGCCGGCAGCGGTGACTTGGGTTCAACTTTCAGAAGCGCAAGATCGCTTACGGCGTCGCGACCTACGACCTCGGCCTGCAAAGTCGTGTCGTCGGAAAAAGTCACCGCTATCTGCTCGGCATTGGCGATGACGTGGTTGTTGGTGACGATGAGACCAGAGGGATCGATGATGAACCCCGAACCGAGCGAGGCGACCCGTGATGGCGGCGGATTAGGGCCGCCCGGCGTAGCCTTCTCGCCGAAGAAGTCGCGAAAGAACTCGTCGAGTGGCGCTCCCGGGCCTGGTATCTGCGCTTCCGGGCCGCCTTTCGGGACCGGCGCTGAAGTTACTTGTGTGGTCGAAATGTTGACAACCCCTCCGACCAGTCTTGCCGCCAGCTGCGCGAAAAGATCCGCAAATGGTGTCTCTTGCGGCTCGTCGGCGCGGCTCGACGTCGCCACCAACAGGAGCAGTGTCATCAGCCCTGCGCGTACCGCGCTCCGGCGACCCAAAACCCTCACGCAGTCTCTCCTCGCGATAAGTGCTGCCGATGACCCACCGCCCGCCGCGATGGATCGAATGCTGGTGTTTCGTCGGCGCTCGATATGAAATGGCGGCGAGCTTTGCAAGACGGAACAGCCGCGTGAAAACGCACAGCGCACCGTTGGCGAGCGAGACTTTGCGGGGCTTGTTCGATGCGGCCCTTGCGGCCGCCGAACCCTCTCAGGCTCTCGAGGCGCGAATTCCGACGCCGGTTAGAGGGCGCACGGTGTTGGTTGGCGCCGGCAAGGCTTCGGCGGCGATGGCTCGCGCGTTTGAGGCTGCCTGGCCCGGCGCGCTCGAAGGTCTTGTCATCACCCGCTATGGGCATAGCGTTCCCTGCAGCCGCATTGAGGTCGTCGAAGCGGGTCACCCCGTGCCCGACGCATCGGGCGAGCAGGCTGCACGCAGAATTCTCGCTTTGGCGCGCGGCCTGGGACCGGATGATCAGCTTGTTTTCCTTGCGTCGGGTGGCGGCTCGGCGCTGCTCTCCCTCTCCGCTCCCCACCTTACTCTGGCGGATAAGCAGGCGATAACGCGCGCCCTCCTGCGCTCCGGAGCCACCATTACCGAGATCAACACCGTAAGAAAACATCTTTCGGCGATCAAGGGCGGGAGGCTCGCCGCGGCGGCCGCGCCGGCGCACATCGTCACCCTCGCTATCTCTGATGTTCCGGGGGACGATCCTACGGTCATCGCCTCGGGTCCGACAGTGCCCGATCCGACCACCTTTGCCGACGCCCGACTAGTGCTCGCCAAATACCGGATCACCGAACCCGAGGCTGTCGTCACATACCTTGCGGGACAAGCGGAGGAAACACCGAAACCCGAGGACCCGATATTTGAGCGAGCGAGGTTCGATCTTATCGCCAGCCCGCAGCAGTCACTCCAAGCCGCCGCTGCGGAAGCCGAGCGGCGGCAGATCACGCCAATCGTCCTCAGCGACCGGATCGAGGGAGAGGCGCGCCAGGTCGCTCTGGTCCACGCGGCAATCGCGTTTCAGGTTCGCACGGGAAAGTTCAGGGTCGGCGGACATCTCGTTTCTCCCCCGGCGGTAATTCTGTCGGGCGGCGAGACCACTGTTGCGGTGACCGGTGCGGGCCGTGGCGGACGCAACACCGAGTTCCTGCTTGCGCTTGCTGTGGCGTTGGACAGCACCGAGGGTATTTGGGCAATTGCCTGCGACACCGATGGCATCGATGGAACAGAAGAGAATGCCGGAGCGATTGTCTACCCGGACAGCTTGGCACGTGCCTCCGCGCGAGGCATCTCGGCCCAGGAGGCGCTCACGGCCAATGACGGATATGGTTTCTTCGCCGCTCTCGGCGATCTCGTCGTGACCGGCCCAACACTGACCAATGTAAACGATTTCCGGGCCGTCCTGGTTCTCGACTGAGACGGGGAAAGAGGATGATCGACACTCGGCGTCGGCGCAGTGCCAAGATCGTTGCGACACTGGGCCCATCGAGTTCCACCCCTGAACGCATCGGCGCGCTCTTCGAGGCTGGCGTCGACGTATTCCGGCTCAATTTCAGCCATGGTACGCAGAACGATCATCGTGCACGATTTGACGCCATTCGGCAGACCGAGAGTGTTACCGGGCGGCCTATCGGAATCCTGGCCGACTTACAGGGACCGAAACTCCGCCTCGGCACCTTTGCCGAGGGTCGGATCGAGCTCGCGGTTGGTGCACGTTTCCATCTCGATCTCGATCGCCGGGCGGGCGATGAAAACCGTGCCCCGCTGCCTCATCCCGAGATCTTCGAGGCGCTTAGCCCGGGAACCGAGCTCCTCCTCGATGACGGCCGGGTAAGGCTCGAGGTCGAGGATTGCGGCGCCGGCTTTGCCGATACGCGGTGTCTTGTGGGCGGCACATTGTCCGACCGCAAGGGGGTCAATGTGCCGAATGCGGAATTGTCGCTGTCGGCGATTACCGAGAAGGACCGCGCCGATCTCGCCTTTGCCCTCGAACATGGTGCGGATTGGATCGCATTTTCTTTCGTGCAGCGGCCGGCCGATGTTGCCGAGGGCCGTAAATTGGTCGGTGGCCGTGCCGGCATTATGGTCAAGCTCGAAAAGCCGTCGGCAATCCAACACCTCGCCGAAATCATCGAACTTGCCGACGGGCTGATGGTGGCGCGCGGCGACCTCGGCGTCGAGCTGCCGCCCGAGGATGTGCCGACCGTACAGAAACAGGTGATCCACGCTTGTAGGGCTGCCGGAAAGCCCGTTGTGGTGGCGACGCAGATGCTCGAATCGATGATTGCGGCGCCGATGCCGACCCGGGCGGAGGCCTCGGATGTGGCCACCGCGGTTTATGAAGGGGCGGATGCGGTTATGCTCTCCGCGGAGACAGCCGCGGGGCGCTATCCGATCGAGGCCGTGGCGATGATGAACCGCATCGCCTGTCGGGTGCAGGAAGACCCCCTTTATTACTCGATGCTCGAAGGTTCGCGGCTTGAGCATGAGCACACCGCTCCGGATGCGATCAGCGCCGCGGCCTGCCAGGTAGCACGCTTGGTGGGGGCGGCCGCGATCGTGTCCTATACGACATCAGGCGCAACCGCGCTTCGCGCCGCGCGCGAACGGCCGGCATCCCCCATCCTGGTACTGACTTCAAACCTCGGTACCGCTCGCCGACTTGCCGTTTTATGGGGTGCGCATTGCGTGCATACGAGCGACGTAAAGAGCTTTGGCGACATGGTGCACAAAGCGGTCCGGATCGCTCACCACGAGAAGATTGCAGAACTCGGCCAGCGGGTCGTCATCACCGCGGGAGTACCATTCGGCACCCCCGGCGCCACAAACGTCCTGAGAATCGCCTGGGTGGATCGCTAAAAGTTGCGTTCCGTCGAAGGGTCTCATGTAAGTCGGTTAGCCCCCTCGCCTGTATTTGCAGGTGAAATACAGGCTGGGCATAACCCTGCCGTCAAACAGTCAGAAGAAGATCGCGTTATTAGGGAGGGGAGAGAATTGCCACCACGTACATATCGCACTATAGGGGACGTCGGCCGGACCCCATCGGTAGCGGTCGGCGCAAGCACTGCAGCATCGACCTAATGGACCTCTCCATCGTCATTCCGGTAAAGAACGAAGCCGACAATATCGCGCCGCTCGTCAAAGAGATCCGCGCCGCGCTCGACGGTTTGATCGCGTACGAGATCCTTTACGTCGATGACGGCAGCGATGATGCGACCGCCTCCGAGATCTCCCGGCTCGTAGTTACGACCCCGCAACTACGATTGCTGCGCCACACGAGAACCTACGGGCAGAGTGCGGCTATAAGAACCGGGGTTCGCGTCGCGCAAGGGGCCTGGATCGCCACTCTCGACGGCGACGGCCAGAACGATCCTGCGGACCTTCCGAAGATGTGGCGCATTGTCCGGCAAGCTCCGCTCAGCCCGCCGCTGCTGCTTACGGGTCGTCGCCTGCGGCGACGGGATAGTTGGCCGAAACGCTTCGCTTCGCGTACCGCGAACGCGATTCGTGGTCGGCTCCTTGGGGACCACACGCCGGACACGGGCTGCGGGCTAAAGCTGTTCCCGCGGTCGCTTTTTCAGGATTTTCCTTATTTCGACCATATGCACCGCTTCCTGCCCGCGCTGGCCCTGCGCGAGGGAGGAAGAGTGCTCTCCGTGGTCGTCAATCACCGGCCGCGTCACAAAGGAATGTCGAAGTATGGCGTCTTCGACCGGCTCGGGGTGGGAATCATCGATCTTTTGGGAGTGATGTGGCTGCAGCGCCGCGCTCCCCGCCCGTGCCCGTTCCACGAAGCGACGCTCGCCTCGGAGCCCGTTGCCGCCGAAGATCCCCCCCTTTCTCCCGTCGCTACATTGCGATGACGGCGCAGGGCCGACGCCTCGCAAACGCCGATCTGTGCATGGTTGGCCTTCGCCGAGGGTCGAGGTTCGCTCTGCTCGGGTTTCTCGCTGCCGGGGCAGCGGCAGCTTGGCATTGGCGGACCAATCTCGACCCAGCCGCGATCAGCATGGCGATCGCTCGCTATCCGATGGCTCCGCTTGGCTTCCTTGTAGCGCATATTGCAGCCAGCCTGTTGTTTGTCCCGCGCACCCTCCTGGCGATGGTCGCCGGATTATTGTTCGGGGTGGGTTGGGGAATCGTCTGGGCTGCATCGGGCAGCGTTGCCGGCGCTGCAGCAGGATTCCTCGTGGCAAGATATCTGATTTCGAGCCCAGTCGATTTGGGGCGCCTCGGGGTTATCGCGGCACAGGTCGAGCGCGGCGGTTGGCGTGCCGTAGCCGTGCTCCGGCTGATCCCTATCATGCCGCACAGCGTGGCAAATTACGGCCTTGGGTTGACCAAATTGCCCCTCGCCGCCTACGCGCTTGGGTCGCTCCTGGGACAGCTGCCTATGACGATTGCCTATGTCGATCTAGGGGCCGCCGGGGAACGCCTGATGGTCGGCGCAGCGAATTGGGTCGAGCCGACTCTTGTCGGCCTCGCGGCTTTGTCGCTGTCGCTGTTGATCCCAGCGATCGCACGACGGCGGGTCCGCTAGCCGGCAGCCACCGCTTTTGGCTCGGGACCCCCGGTGGCCCAGTCGAGAAGCTCGACCGTGTGCACGACCGGCACGTCGCAACCGGAGGCGAGCTGCGTGATGCAGCCGATATTGCCGGTCGCGACAATGTCGGGCCTGATGCCGGCGATGTTAGCGACCTTGCGGTCACGCAGCGCGGTCGCGATTTCCGGCTGCAGCAGATTATAGGTCCCCGCCGAGCCGCAGCAGAGATGCCCTTCCGGCACATCGACCGGCTCGAACCCCGCGGCCGCGAGGAGCTCCTTCGGTCCGTCGTGGAGGCGTTGCCCGTGCTGCATCGAGCAAGCCGAATGATAGGCGACCCGGCGCTTGCCGGCGACGGCCCCTGCCGCCGGCCGGAGCAGCCCGAGATCCGCGATCACCTCGGTTACGTCGCAGGCGAGAGCGGCGATCCGCGCCGCCTTCTCCGCGTAGGCCGGGTCGTCGCGCAGCATGAAACCGTAGTCTTTGACCGTCGTGCCGCAGCCGGACGCGTTGATCACGATGGCATCGAGCCCGGAGGCCAGACGCTCGCGCTCCCACACATCGATGTTGGCCCGTGCCAGACCGAGCGCCTGACTCTGTTGACCGAGGTGATGGGCGAGCGATCCGCAACAACGGCTATCTTGGGCGAAGACGAGTTCGCAACCATGACGGACTAGCAGTCGGATCGTCGCCTCGTTGATCTCCGGCGCCAGCACCCGCTGCGCGCAGCCCGGCAACAGCGCGACCCGCTTTCGCCGCTCCCCTCCCGGCCGATGAGTGCCCGGCCGATCCGTCAGCGACGCCGGCGCGGCCGACACGGGAGCCAGGGCGAACAGCGGCGACCACCGTCTGGGCAGATAACGCGACCACGGTTTCAGGATCGCCGCACACCACAGCGACAGGCGGAACAGCCACGGCCGGGACAGAACCTCCGCGAGGACCCGCCGAAGCCCGCGTTCTCCCCACTCCCGGCGGTAATTTCTTTCGATCCAGCGCCGCGCGTGATCGACGAGATGCATATAGTGGACGCCGGACGGACAAGTCGTCATACACGACAGGCAGGAGAGGCACCGGTCGATATGCTTGACCGTGTCTGAAGACACCGCCTCGCCGCCGGCGACCATGTCTTTGATCAGGTAAATGCGGCCGCGCGGACTGTCGAGCTCGTCGCCGAGCAGGACGTAGGTCGGACAGGTCGCAGTGCAGAACCCACAGTGAGTGCAGGTCCGCAATATCTTCTCGGATTCCGCAATGTCGAGATCGGCGAGCTGCTCCAGCGTGAAGTCCGTCCGCACCGGCTCAACTCCCCTCGACCATGCGGCCGGGATTGAGGATTCGGCGGGGGTCGAAGCCGAGCTTGACACGAGCCGCCAGCGCGGCCAGCTGCGGGGCCTGCGGCTCAAACACCGGGACACCTCGGCGTAATGCCGGCGGCCCCCTGATCAAGGTTGCGTGCCCGGTGCCACGCCCATCTGGCCCGCGGACGGCACCTCGGATGACTGCCGCGCCGCCGTCCTCGGCTCCGGCGACCGCGATCCACAAGAGCCCGCCGCCCCAGTCGAGATACCAGCCGGCATCGAGGTTTCGAGCGATCTCCGCGCCGAGTTCAGCGCCGCGGCCCGGCGCGACCGAGATGCGCCAAATCACGCGATCGGCGGGTTCGGAGAGCGGCGCGGCGTCGCGGATCGAGCGCCAGAATTTCGCCGAGGGTTCGGCTTCGAGCAGCGCCGCTTCGCCATCCGACGCCAGCTCGGCCAACAGCTGCTCGCGGCGGAAGGCAACCGAAAGAGGGGGGCCCTCCAGGCGAAGAGCGGCCAGAGGGGCGCGTTCAAGCGATGGGACCGCTATCACCGCCAGGACCGCCGGCAAGTAAGCCGCGCCCGAGACCTCATGAGGTGACGCCAGCGCGCGGTGCAAGCTCCGTGCCGCCGCCGCAGGAGCGAGGCCGTACAACATTACTGTGCACACCGCCTCAGGTCGCGGCAGCACCTTGATCGTGACTTCCTCTAGCGCGGCAAGTGTCCCGTAAGAGCCGGCCATTAGTTTCGGCAGGTCGTAACCGGTCACGTTCTTGACGACTTTCCCACCTGCCTTGAACACCTCGCCGCGGCCGCTAACGCCGCGAAACCCAAGGAAATGGTCACGTGCAGCACCCGCCTTGATCCGACGCGGTCCCGAAAGATTGCAGGCGAGCACGCCCCCAAGCGTCGCCCGGCGAGCTGCCGGGGCCGGTAGGTTGAACAACGCGGCCCAATCCGGCGGCTCGAAGGCGAGCATCTGCCCAGCCCGGGAGAGCGCGGCCTCGATCTCGTCCAGCGGCGTGGCCGCCCCGGCGGTCAGCACCAGCTCGCTGGGCTCATAGTCGCGAATCCCGGCGAGGCCCGAAAGATCGAGGATGTGTGGCAGCTGCAAGGGGCGGCCGAGCCCCCGCTTTGTCGCCCCGGCAACAAGCTCCAACGGTTCCTGCGCTGCAAGCGCCTCGCAGATCCCATCACGAAGCTCGCCGAGGTCGGCCGGTGCAAACCGGGTCATGTCCCGGCTCGATATCAGAAACGCGGCAGGTCGGGAAACGGCAATCGGCCTGCATGCACATGGAGACGACCGAGTTCGGCACAGCGGTGCAGTTGCGGAAACACTTTCCCCGGATTGAGCAGGCCGTCAGGATCGAACGCGCACTTCAGACGCTGTTGATGGGCCAGATCGTTCTCGTCGAACATCACGCCCATCAGGTCGCGCTTTTCGACCCCAACTCCGTGCTCGCCGGTCAGGACACCACCCACCTCGACGCAGAGCCGGAGGATGTCTGCCCCAAAAGCTTCGGCACGCTCGACCTGATCGGGCTTGTTGGCATCGTACAGAATGAGCGGATGAAGGTTGCCGTCACCGGCGTGAAAGACGTTTGCCACGCCAAGATCGTAGCGAGCCGACAATGTGCGGATCCGGGCCAGAACATCGGCCAGACGCGCACGCGGGATGGTGCCGTCCATGCAATAATAGTCGGGTGAGATCCGTCCGACCGCCGGGAAGGCGGCCTTGCGCCCGGACCAGAATGCCAGCCGCTCCGCCTCGGATTGGCTGAGCCGGATCTCGGTGGCGTGATGATGGCGCGCGATCGCTTCAACCCGGCTAGTCAACTGCTCGACCTCGGCCGGCGGCCCGTCGAGCTCGACAATCAGCAGGGCCTCGACATCGAGTGGGTAGCCGGCATTGACGAAGGCTTCGGCAGCATGGATCGCCGGCCGATCCATCATCTCCATGCCGCCGGGAATGATGCCCGCAGCGATTACCGCCGCCACGCAGTTGCCTGCGTCTTCGGTCGTTGTAAAGCCGATAAGGAGGGCTCGCGCCGTGGTCGGCTTCGGCAGAATCCGCACGGTGACCTCAGTGACCACCCCAAGCAGCCCTTCCGATCCGGCCATTACGCCGAGCAGGTCGTAGCCCTCGGCATCAAAATGCTTTCCGCCGAGGCGGATCACCTCACCGTCTGTCAGCACCATTTCGATGCCGAGGATGTTGTTGGTGGTCACCCCATATTTGAGACAATGCACACCGCCCGAATTCTCGGCGACGTTGCCGCCGATCGTACAAGCGATCTGGCTCGACGGGTCGGGTGCGTAAAAAAAGCCGGCATTTTCTACAGCCTGGGTGATCGCCAGATTGGTAACGCCAGGCTGGGCGACAACACAGCGATTGTCGTAGTCGATTTCGAGGATGCGGTTGAACTTGGCCATGCCGAGCAACACGCCGTCGGCGAGCGGCACCGCACCGCCCGAAAGCGATGTGCCGGCGCCGCGCGGGACGACTTTGACTCCGGCTTGCTTGCAGTAGCGCAGCGCCGCGGCGACCTGCTCGACCCGCGACGGCAGTACGACGACCATCGGCAGCTGGCGATAGGCGGTCAGCCCATCGCTCTCATAAACTCGTCGCTCGGCCTCGGATGCTATGACCCCTTCCCCGGGCACGATCCGCCGGAGCGCCTCGACGATCGCCGCGCGGCGCTGTAGCACCGAGGCATCGCCGGCCGGCATTTCCACGGTGCGTCGCCGCCTTGGGTGCCGCCCAGCCTAGCCCTGGCGCGCCTTATACCGAGGATTGGTCTTGTTGATGACGTAGGCGCGCCCCTTGCGGCGCACGATGCGGCAGTTCTTGTCGCGCTTTTTCAGCGACTTCAATGAATTGACGATCTTCATGCCCATTTTCCTCGGCGAGGACGAGAACATAGGCAGCGCACCAGTCGGAGTCAAATCTGGACCGAAAAACCCCTGATTACGGCAGCATCTCACGAAGCTGCTGGCGTAAAAATGCGGTTGGCGCGGCGCAGCTCCGCAACATCGTTGCGGCCGGAGAGAAAAGCTTTGATGTTGCGCGTCGCCTGCCGCAAGCGCTGACGGTTTTCGACGAGGGCGATGCGGACAAAGCCCTCGCCATATTCGCCAAAGCCGATCCCCGGTGACACTGCGACATTGGCCCGTTCGAGTAAGAGCTTCGAGAAGGCGAAGCTGCCGATCGTTCGAAAGGCGGGCGGGATCGGCGCCCAGGCGAACATCGTCGCCTCGGGTTCGGGGATAGGCCAGCCCGCCTGGCGCAAGCCCTCGATCAGTACGTCGCGCCGAGCGCGATAACGCTCGCGAATCTCGGCGATGCAATCCTGGGGACCGTTCAACGCCGCGGTGGCCGCGACCTGGATCGGGGTGAAGGCGCCGTAGTCGAGATAGGATTTGACCCGTGCCAGCGCGGCGATCAACCGCGCATTGCCGACCGCGAAACCGATGCGCCAGCCGGCCATCGAGTAGGTCTTGCTGAGCGAGGAAAATTCGACCGCGATATCGCGGGCGCCGGGAACCTCGAGGATCGAGGGTGGCGGCTTATCGTCGAAGTAGATTTCGGCGTAAGCGAGATCGGACAATACGACGATGTTGTGGCGCCGGCAGAACTCGACAATCTCGCCATAGAAGTCGAGGTCGACGGTTTGCGCTGTCGGATTGGCGGGGAAGTTGAGGACAATCGCAAGGGGGGCGGGAACGCTGTGCTGCACCGCTTTCTTTAGCTCGCTAAGAAAGTCGAATTCCGGGCCGACCGGCACGTGGCGCACCGAAGCGCCGGCCATGATGAAGCCGAACGCATGAATCGGATAACAGGGGTTCGGAGCTAGGACGACATCGCCGGGAGCGGTGATCGCCTGGGCGAGATTGGCCAAACCCTCCTTCGAGCCGAGGGTGACGATAACCTCGCGCTCGGGATCGAGCTCGACATCGAAGCGCCGGGCGTAATAGGCGGCGCAGGCGCGCCGAAGGCCGGCGATGCCGCGGGACACCGAATAGCCGTGCGTTTTGGGATTCTGTACCGCTTCGATGAGCTTGGCGACGATGTGCGGGGGTGTGGGACCGTCGGGATTCCCCATGCCGAGATCGATCACGTCGCGCCCGGCGGCGCGTGCGCCCGCTTTCAGCGAGTTAACCTCGCTGAAGACGTAGGGAGGAAGGCGCTTGATGCGGTAGAACTCTTCGGACATGACAACTCGACATGAATTGGACGTCGAAGTCTAGGCTGCCCGACCGGTGCTTGGCGAGAACGTTTGGTGCCGCAGATTTTTACGTTCTCGCTTGCCGGCGGCTGTTAGATCGGCGCCGCCGAGTGCGAATAGCAGGCCTGGAGGAGGATTTGCCTGAACTGGGCCAGCAGAGAGGAACTGCGCCGCCATCGCTGTTCAAGGGCAGAATCGTAGGTCGTCACGCTCGTTTTCGTAATCTTCCATCGCCTGATGGAGGACATTGTCGGTCGGCAGCGCGCGCAATGCCTGTGAGATTTTCTTTAAAGTCGCCTCGTCGTAGTCGACCGGCTTCGGACATTTGCACGCGGTCGAACGCACCGCGCAACCGGCAAAGACCAGAAGAGCCGAAAGGGTCACGGCTCTCATCGCTGCCCTCGGAGCCATCGATGTGTTCTCCCCCACCGGATATACGATGACCCAAGGCTCACGAAGCGATCAAGCCGTAAACGAATTTACTCTTCTCAACCGCGGGGTAGCCGGCGCCCAAGCTGTATTCGCACATCATTCAGGATTTCGGTGACTCGCAAGAGCGCTGAACGCATCTCACTCTGGAAGTCGCGCACCTCTTTGCGCTGATCTTCGCTTGCGTGCTCGATCGTCGCGATCCGCAGCTCATGCTGACTGACATTGACGGTTAGATCGGACCGAACTTGTTGAATATCGGCGCGGAGGCTCAGATAGCTCGTGATTGCACCCCCTCCGATTGTGATGAGGATGACGGCAGCCTGGAGCAAGTGCCCAAAATTGATCTCCGGACTGAACCTCGGCCACAGACGCTTATCGTCGGTCATCTTCTCCGCCCGACGATCTTAATGCCGCCCGGACCGAAACTCAGCGTCTTGGTCTCGCCGCCAACATGCACGCTGCATTCGCCCGTGGTCTCGTCGGCCGTGACGATCTCGCCTGGGACATCGGTGTAATTGTCGGTGCGCACGATCTTCCAGCGATGCTTGTCCTCGCTGCTGTGCCACGATTCGAGTTTCACAGACGCTTCTCCTTCACCAAAGGTTGCCCATAAAGGTGCCCATGCATCAATGCGATCCGACAAAGGTCCAAGCGAGGTTGGCCAATGTCGCGTCTGGCGATGCCGGGGCAACGACGGTCACAATGTCACCCGCGAGGTAGGTCGTGGCCAAGCTCATCGAAAAGGTCGCCGTGGTCGCCCCTGCGGCGAAGACCATGGTCCCCGCCATCGTGCCGTTCTTGGAGATGTGGTAGGTCGCGGCCGCAGTCGCGGCAACGCCCGCCGTCCCTTGGCTGCCAACTAGTCCCGCAGGAAACATCACGGTATCGGCGAAAACGTAACGCTGGACCACGAGGCTCGCGGTCGCGGAACCGACTTGGGAACCGCTCACGGTGGTGGTGACCGACGCCCTGCCGGATCCTGTTACTGTGTATGTATAGGCCGGGACCGATGCGAGGCTCTGAGCACCGCCTCCGACGAGGTTGGCGGAGGGGAATTTTAGGTGGATCGTCTGGCCGATCAATGTCGACGGGTATGGGAATTGACCGATCGCGTGGTCGAGCCGGGCAAATTGTACGCCCGCCGCGTGGCTACCAATCGCACTGCCATAGGCACCGCGATAAAGCCCCGTGAGGGTGTAGTGGTAGGTCGTCGTCAACGTCGCCGTCTGGTAGGCAAGAAGCTCGCCGCCGACATAACACAAGGTCGCTAAGTTTGCTGCGTCAGCAGGCGAAACCGAAAGCAATTGACCTTGACTCTGCGTCAAGTTGACCGCGAGCGTGTTGGTCGTATCGGGGTTACTGCCACTATAATCGGGCAAGGCGGCATTCAGCGTCCCTTGCGTCGCCGGACCCGGGATAGTTCCAGCGTAGGCGTAAGAGCTTCCGTCGCTGGAGATCCATACTTGGGCACCGCCCCAGTTCACGCCACCGGACAGCGCCACCCAGATTTCAAGATCCCCGGACAGCAAAGACGCCGGCGGCTCGAAAATCAGCGGTGCATTCGCATCGCCGGGCCCTGCGTTCCAATTCGGCACGTAGCCGCCACCGCTCTGCTTGCCGTAGAGGACGGCACTCGAGTAGCCGCCGAAAAATTCTTCGGCGGTAATCGTCAGCGTGCCCTCATCATCTTCCTCGACGGCGGTAATCCGCACCGTTAGCGCCGCGACGCCGAGCCGCTCATCGCTAATCTCGACGAGATCCATGGGCTCGAGCAGGCAATATTTCCAGCCGAGCTTGAAGGTGTAGGTGTTGCGAAACAGCAATGCGCGCTGCAGCAGCAGCTGCGCGACGACCGCGCCCGTCAGGTAAGGGTCAACGATCATCTCCGCTTTGAGCGAGGTGTCGCGCCGGACGCCGTAGAGGTCGACCGCAGCCTGGTCGAAGGTCTCGACGATGTGCGAATTATAGCTGTTGCCTCTATCCTTGCACTGGAGCTGGACGTAATTGTTGGCGTCCGCTGGCGTCGATCTCGAGATATGCAGCGGATCGTCGGTGAAGCCGCCGGTGACTAACTTCCCGCCTGAACGGAGGGCGGGACCAGCAGGGCTGACCCGGCTATTCGTCCCGACACTCAATTCCTGAGCAATGTAGTCTTCGTCGTCGAGGCTATAGATTGGCGTGGTATCGGGTGTATAGGTAAACGGGCCAGCAGTACCGCCAAGCGCGATTGTTACCCCGCCTGAGGAACTGGCAACAAACGAGGTTCCCTGTGCGGTTACATTCCGCATTGCAATCATCAGGCCGCTAGGGATTACACCGGCCCATACACCGAATTCTGTCAAATCGGCGTTGCCGATGATAGCCTGCGCCAGCCCGGCACCCACAGCCGTATAGATCTTCTCTTCACCAGTCGTAGAGTAGTTGACCGTGATCGGCGAACCGGCCAGATCGATGTGGTTGAATTCAATGCTGACCGTATCGCCGCCGCCTTCCGCTATCGTTCCGCCCAGCGTCACGAGCTGGTATGAAGCGGTCAACGGCTGATCGCCGTATGGGACGATCTTCAGTAGGTCACCCGACCAGACAATCGCGCTGTTACTGAGGTTAACGATTTCGGCTAGGCATTGCTGCGCTGTCTGCTGAGTATCGAGCATTGGCGACACAAAGATGCCGGCGGCCGCGCAGTAGCTACGATAGGAAGCGACGTCCAGCGAGGTCATCGCAGGATCGAGGTTAGCGTTCGGAAAGCCGGCACCGTAACGCTCGTTTGTCAGAAAGTTGGCGACTACAGCTGCCGGGTTGGCGTCATAGCCGTTGACGCCCGACGTCGTCTCGGCGCCCTCAATTTCTACAGAAAAATTCGGGAGGGTCGCCGTGTACCCGAGTTGATAGTTATTGCAAGTGAAGTTCGCCGTTCCGGAGTAGCTCAGCGCTTTCGCGGGATGATTGCTTACCCAAAACGGATCGGCGGCCTGACTGTCGTCACCGAGGTTTATCGTCGAGAGGTTCGCCAATGCCGACAGCGGAGTGATGTTCTTATCCCACCACACGATCTCCATGCCAGCGATCGGCCCCTGACACATCCCCATAATGAAGGAAGCCGAATACGTGTATTGCTGACCGCCGCCTTTGCCGCCACCGCCGCCCTTGCCTATGCCTCCTGTCTTTGACGCCGGCGTTGCCTTGAAGTCGTCATAGTCGAGGAGATTGCCCGTCATTCGCGTCGTGCCGTAAACGAGCGGAATTACGCCACCCTGTTGGGAGGTCTGAAACTGGAGTGATCCGACCGCCTTCGGCTGCTTGGCATTTGAGCCACCGCCGAGAATGCCGCCCATGGCAAATCCTATCCGATTGCTGCAAACGGGTCGAAGATCCGCACCGAACGCCGCGCCAGTTGGCCCTGGGTTGCATCGGCATACACGACCCCCGCGCTGTGCCACGCATGGATCAGCTGCGGCCAGCTGACTACGATTGCGCCGTGAGCAAAACACCGCCCGAATTTGAAGACTGCAACATCGCCCGGCTGAGGCGGAGGGCTGTCGCCGCCATAGGGAACCTCGCGTGCGAAGCGTGTAACGCCCTCCAAATAGCGCTCCGCGTCGCGATGCAGGTTCCAATCCGGAGGATAAAACGGAGGCTCTACATGAGGAATAACTCGAGCCTTTTCATAAACCTCGGCGAGTAAGGTCAGGCAGTCGACTCCAGCGCCTTTAACACGTGCCATGTGATGATAAGGTGTCCGGAGCCATTCCCGTGCTTCCTCAATGACCGCAAGCCGCCGAGCATTCATGCCGCCGCCGACGCTCTGAGACCGGACGAAGGGGGTAGTCAAACCGCCGTCTCCGGCGTTGGAATAAACGGAAACCCGCCGAAGTTCGCTGCGTTGTTGAAGACATTCGTGCACGTCGACATTGTGCGGTCGCAGCCGGGCAATAGCTCAAACTGATCTCCGGTTGCTACGGGGAACAGAAACGCCAGCTTCACCGTGACTTTGTCGCCACTGCCAAAAGCGGAGACGGTGCGGCTGAAGCCCGCATTCGAGCCCGTAATGCCCTTGATTGTGCCAAGCACGAATGGCGTGACTGAGCTTGGTACATTGGTGATCACGGTCTGCGTCGAACCGCTGCCGGCGGAAAAAGTAATGGAGAGGCTTTCTCGGTCGAACCGGCACATTGGCCCGCCAAAAACGTGCGTGCAGGGAGCCTGCCACAGTCTCCGCGGGATCTGGATATTGAGGAGCTCGAGAAGGGATCGGCACTTCAATTCGATGCCAGTACGGCTGCAATCAATGTCCGATATCCGGCCTGCGAAGAGTACCACCGTTCCTGGACTGGTATCGCCGTAAGTTGGCATGAACGCGCGTTCGAGCTGGAGCAGCGCGCCATCAAATTGGCCCTGCCAAGCGGCTTCCATAAACGGCAAATCACCGATCAGATCATACAACTCCGGATAGACCCTGACCTCCAGCTCGTCTACTTGAGTGCCGATTACCACCTTCGTGCGGGAACGCTCGAATTTAGGGCCCATCACGAAAGTATGACCATTGGCCGAAATCGCCGTCGGCGCCGCCGAGTAGCGTAAGGTTGAACCGCCCACGAGGGTGAAGGTATAGAGGTCGGCCATAATGAACCGCTCACTGTCTGCAAGCAGCGTAACCAGTGCCGGCGAAGCCGGTTTCATCTGAGCTCGCCCGCGTCAGAAGCGCGAGCGGCGCGTCGCCGCCCCGAACAGAGGTCGACCAGGCCGGTCTTCACGATCGCACCGAAATGAAGGTGAGCTTCTTAAGCTGCCATAGCTGAGACATAAAGTTCTCGAAAGCGTAGCTGTCGTCGACAAAACGGCAACGAAAATAGTAGTTGTAATCCGCAGTGATGATCGCACCACTAACCGGCGCAGTGCTGAGTGTTGCAAGACCGGTCTCCGGATCTACGTTGTAGCCGGACGGGTCTTGGACGAGGCCGTTGAGGTAGACCGCTTTGACAACGTTGGGTGCTACGATCGGCTCCGAAAAGCCGCCGCCGGATAATCCTGTGCCGATCGCCCGCTGCAGCTGGAAAATGGTCTTAGCCCCGTCGCCAATGCCGATCTGCTGCCCGACAACCCAATAATCAGTCGGATCCTGAAACAAAAACGTTCCGAAAGCGCCCCGACAGCGCAAATAAAACCCCATCAGCGTTCGCAACTCGTCATAACCTGCCGCGGGGTTATCGCGCAGAAAATCGAAGGCCAGCGTGAATTGCCATAATGGGTAGGGGTAATCGAGAGCCCGCAATTCTCGCCCTGATACGGCCCGCTGGATGCGGGTCTGGAAGGTGGGGGATTTGGTAACGCTCCACGCGAGCCCGGGCAGAGCCGGAAAGATCAATGCCATTAGGCAGTCCGCAGTAACGAGCCGTTACGCGTAGCTCTGTTGAGTGCGGCAACGAGCAGATTTCCGTTACTGTGAAAAAAACGCTTCACGTCTTGACTGTCGATGGCCGAGATGTTGACGACGACAGAGCCGCCGGCTCCACTCCCACTACCGTTAGCGCCCGACGAAGTGGCCAGCATTGCCTGCAGGCCTTGCGAAATGTTGGCCGGCAGCACCATTTCGTTGCTGTGGAGTTGCGCGAGAACGCCCCCCGGCCCGAGGCTGGGTACCGCCCACCCTCCTTGCGCACTCGGCACTATTCCGCCCTGTTGAAAGGCGAACAGGGTACTGATCCCTTCAAAGACACCGCCAAAGATCCCCCCCGATCCAAATAGACCCGTTGACCCCCCTCCCGGGGCGATCCCGCCGCCCACGATCGCTCCGCCAACGCCTGTCATCGCTCCTGAGAAGTCTTGCCCGCCGCCAACTGCACCGGCTGTCAAAAGCGTACCGACTTGCCCGAAGACGCCCTTCACCGCGGAGTTTACAAACTCCGCGATTATCGATTGCGCCAGGTTGGCCAGAGCCTTCTGCACAGTGGTCGTGCCCAGGATGATCCCGGTGACCGAGCGGTCGACCGCCCGCTCGATCGGCGCAACTGTGGCATCCCAGGCCTTCTTGTTTTCATCAGCCAGTCTGGCATCAAGCGCTTGTACCCTGTCGACGAATTTCTCATAGGCGAGGGCTTGCTGGTCAAGCTGGTCCATCTGATTTCGGTCATATCCGAGCGCGCCACTTGGTATGACACTCTCGCTGACTGACCCTGCGAGGCTTGCAGCCTTTTGCTGTAGTTTGTCGATCGAGGTCCCGACCTGCGCTGTAGCGTCGTCGACCTGTAATTGCGCCTGCTTCGCGGCCACCCCCATGTCAGCGAACTGAACCTGCATCGACACCGTGGCTTCCCGAACCGCATTTGCCGCGCTCGCAAGTCCCGACTGCAGATCGTCGGTCTCGGCCTTGATGACGACCTTGGTTTCAATGTCGGCCATGATGGTCTCTCAAATAAGAGAGGTGTACGGGCTGTCTTCTCGAGCTGCACGACAACGCATGCAAATCTTCAATGTGTTGCCGCTTGACGTCGCAGTTCGTCAAAGTCGAGTACCACCGGCGTCAACCCTGCGTGAACGTCTCGGGAAAGAAACCCGGGTCCGAGCTCGGCGAGAGCCTCTTCCGGGCTGGAGCAAGTCGTGTCCCTCGTACCATCAAGAACCGATCCCGGCGACCGACGCCGCTGCTTACCGACGCCAAGATACGCGCCCACTAGGATGTGGAGCGGCGGATGCTCAGCCCAATACTCCGTAAGCTCTTCGAAATCGAAGAGCGTCATTTCGTCAATTACGGAATAGCTGTATCCGCAAGCGGTAGCGAGGAGGCCATAGATATGTGCCCAGCCTGCCGCGTCATCTCTTTGATCGGGCCCTGATCTCCGATCGCTGATCTCGCCCCCGGGACGAGCCCGGGGGCCGGGGCTTCCCCCAGGCGGCCTTCCTGCAGCCTCAGACCCGAGCCGGTAAGTACGGCATTCAGGACAGTGCCCGCGTTGCCTAGGTCAAGCAAATTCTCGACCACGTCTGCCGTGGCATCAGGATAATTTCGCTGCATCGCAGTAGCGACGATTTCGACCAGCAGGCCGATCTGCACCTCACCCATGGACGCGTCGATCTCAGTCAGCCGCCGCACTTTGGGCATCAGCCGGCGGAGTTGCCCGAGGGTAAGCGGCGGGACAAGCCAATCGTGGCCACCCATCGTAATTGGGACGCCGGGAATCATCATTCCACAGTGCTCAGATATCCGATCGTCCCTGAGGCGTCGGCAAAGGCCTGAAAATCGAGCTGATGCACCGTCCAGTCGTCGACCTTGGTAGGAAGCGACAGCTTGTCCGCCGTACAGGCGTTCAAACGCAACGCTGTTCCGCTGCCGTTATATGTCGTATAGAATGTCGCCTTGAACGTTGGGGTCGTGCCCATAAGCTGATTGGTGATAGTCAGCTTGCTACCCGAACTCGCGATGCTGTAAGTGTACGAGATCATCACGGCCGCGCTCGCGTCGGCAGACGAGAAGGTGTAGATCCCGGTAGAGAAGTTGACAGAATACTGACCGGCGGCGGCAGGGGTCGTCACCCGACTGAAGCGCCTGCCGTTGGCGGCGTAAACAACGCCGAGATCGTCGTTGTAATTCGCCGCGTTGGCGACGGCGACTGTGTACGGTGTTACCGCCGGCACGCTCGCTGCTTCCAGTTGAGATACCGCAAACTGACCGGTGGCTGGGGTCAAGCCGAAGAAGATGTCGGAGTACAGCAGGCCAACGATCTGGGCGAACTTGGCGGTACCGGTGATCTTGCCTTGTCCGCGCGCGATGGCCACGGGAAACTGAAGTTGGCCGTACAGTGGCTTGTCCGTCCAATCGAAGTCAATGTGGATGTCCTGCAGCACCCCGAACTGACGCGGCCCGACACCGGTGCCGGCTACATCGGTGCGTTCGCCCCACACTGCGCCGGAGCCGAAGCTCAATTGCATGTTACATACTCCCTCTCAAAGCCCGCTTCAGCGGCACCTTCGCGGTCCGACCGGCGGAGCGCCACCGAAAGCTGTATTGGAGGCGTCGTCAGACGCACAAGATCTCAATCGGCACGATCGCGATAGCCTGGTCCCCGAGGACGCCCTCATCGGTCTCGACCTTCCCGGCAATATAAGCGTGTTGCACCATTGCCGGCAGCCCCAGGTTCTGAACCCCGGTCACCGGCGATGGCGCCAGTGCGGCCTCAATCGCGTCGAGCAGCGGATTGAGGAGCATAGCCGGAGCCATGTAAGGGTCGCTCGAGTGGACGTAGATATAGAAGTCCCCGTAAAGGGACCAAACAATAGGAGCCCCCAAGGCCTTGGTCGCGGCGTGTCCGCCCTTTTCGCTCATAAACAGCGCAGGTTGCTCGCCGGGCGCGACGTTGGTCCAATGCCGTAGGCGCCGGTTTGCGCTAGCGAAGTGTGCCGCCCCGGCACCGAGCGCCCAGAGCGCCCCATAGATTGACTCACGGATGATCATCGGCCGCTCGGAGAAACGTGGATGCTATTCGACCAAAGGCGGTAGCACGCAATCATCACGATATGGCTTCCGCCAGCGTTGCATCGATGCTCTCGTGAACCGTCGGCGTCATGCTATCGAGCGCCGCACGGAGAAAGGAAGATTCAGCGAGATCCTGCGCACGATTGTCCGCTCGCACGCCGATCGCCTTGGCCGCCTGGGGGCTGACGAAAGTTTCTCGCTTGTGCCGTAGGCTTGCTCTGACATTGGTTGTTCCCGCCAGACTGACTTGCTGAACGGCGTTTCGGAAATCGAGGCGTATATTCGCAGTGACGGTTCCACCGCTCTGGTCAACGCGAAAATCTGTCTTCGACGTCGATGGCCCGGTGCGGCGCGCCAGCTCCCGACCACGGAGATCATCTTGCCGCAAGCTGCGTTGAAAGCCGATCCCAAGCTGGGTGATGCTGCGAACGAGTCCCGAATTGACGGCTCCCGGGAGCGTCTGCAGCCGCTCCAGCAACTCCTGGTCGCCGACCAGATAAGCGGTAATCATGCGACGCCTGCGAGGACCCCAGCGACCGCCTGCGGTGAAGCCGGAAGCAAGGAACCGTCGATCGGTGCAACCCTGCGGTATTGCTCAATCAGTGTCCTCGTGGAGTCACTCATATCCTTTTGCGAGTATGAGACTGTCTGGCCCGCGCCGATGGCCTTCGCGACTTCTCCAATACGGCCACGCTCGCGATAGCGTAATGCCACGAGCTCGATGCAGGCCTGGGCAAGGTCAGCTGGGGGCACCGCATAGCCTGCCGTATATTGCAGAGTCACGCACGCTGCCTTCCGTGGCACCGGGTATCCCCGGATCACCAACTGGGTTGGCGTAAAGAGGTATCCTCGTTGCGCGGCAAAGGCGCCAACAGCCGCCATGCCCGATTGTGTCGAAGCCGGGATCGCCGGGATCACCGCGCCGTCGACGATAACGCGATTTACCGCGGTTACCGGGAATGCGGCGAATTGATACCGCGCCTCGCTCGGGCCGAGGACATTCCCCAGACCATCACGCGTCTCGATCCAATCCTGCGCGACAATCTGGCGATTCAGCCAGGTTTGAATGAATTGGCTCGCAGCAGTAATCAAACGAGTGAGCAGCTCATCATCCGTAGCCGGGAAGGCGTTTTGCCCGGTTTGTAGCCATAATTTGACATCGCCCAGTGTGGTAAGATCGCTGAAGGCCAAGGGAGGGGTCTTTCGTTAGGATGACATCTGCGAACGCCACAGAGGGCACGCCAGGCTATTGAAAATCGGCTCCAGCCGTGAGGTTCAGCCCGAAGCCGGAGCGAACGGTGATTGGGTAGAACGCGCCGCCCCGGGCCGGGGCCCGGGGCTGCCGCTGCCGCCGTTGCTGGTGGCGTTATCCGTTTGCAATATTGCAGATGACACCCATTGCGAAGGGCGCGTAGACTGCCAGCACTTCCTCGGCGTAGACGCCAACCTGACGCTGACGGGTGACGACCGGCCAGTCTATCTGGTAGTAGTCTTGCCGGGTCTTGATCTCGGCGACATTCGGCACTTCGTTCGACTGGTACTGGATCGGCAGGTTCTCGGCCCAGCCGATAATCGTGCCGGGCGGGACGCGGGGATGAAGCCTGACCGGGATTCGGAGGCCGCCGTTGATCGCAAACGGGTTGTAGTAAAATTGGACAACACCGGATGCGGTCACTTGGTATTCGCCGCCACTCCCGTCCGCAGGCGAGTCGTAGCGCAGCAGTGGTCCCGATGCGTTCGATAGAACCTTGTTGGTGATATTCTTGAGCTCCTGGGAGTTGACGTAGAGCACGGTCGGCGACAGCTGAAAACTGTCCCACATTTTTTGGAACATCGTATCGATTTCCACAACCGAGCCACGACCCGATGCCGTCAACGGCGTCCCCATGCCCGCTGTGCCGGTCGGCATGATGTTGACGTAGGCGTTCGAGCCCGGTTTCAGCGCGGTCGTCAACAGCCCATCATAGGCGTAGCTCGCGTTAGCCGAGTTGTCCGTAGTGACGGCGCTAAATGACTGATTTCCAGTGCCGAGCGGGGCCGTGATGGCGAAGCTGTTGATCGTCGTGATCGCCTGCAGGGTTTCGGCCCCGCTCGCGCTCGAGACGAACCAAGCGTAGGCTACTGCACCTCGCATCGCAGTGGTGCTACAGAGCAGCGTCTGACCTAGCGTCACGCTCAGACTCGCCTCAAGGCTGATGTTCGACGAGCCACCCGACAGCAGATAGCCCTTACCATCGGCACCAGTGACGGTCATTGAGGTAGCAACGCCATTCGCGATGCTCGAATTCTGGTATCCTTCGAGGGTCAGCGCGACGACCTTGACATAGTATGTTCCCGTCGGAAGTGTCGCGCCGCTGCCCGACGCGGACAAGGTCGGCGTCGCCGGGGTGCCTAAGGCCAGCGAGGCATTCCCGGCGAGGATCGCCATCTCCTCCTTCAGCATCATTTTCTGGAGCAGGCGAAATGTCATCCGGGCCTGGATGTCCTCGAATTCGCGGGCGGCAGAGATCGCTTCGAAAGTGGCCGCGTCTTCCTCGCCGATCGTTACGTAGGAGGCGGATTTGTTGGAGGTCGAATAGGACATCTGACCCGAGCGCTGGCCCTCGGGCACCCATCCCATCGCGTCGAAACCGGAGCCGATGATCGCGTTGACCTGCCGCCAGTTTGCGGCTGCGCCTGTGCCGCCGCCGACGCGGGGAATCAGGTTCCTTATCGGAGTGACGAACGGATAAAGGTTTTTGGCCGGAGCCTGGAGATCGTAGGCAATCAGACCGGACGCGGTCGAGATTGATTTGGCGAGTACATCGTCCGGCTTGGCCAGCGCCCCTTTCAAGAGCTCCAGCGATTCTTTGGTCATCGTATTCATCGAAAATCCTCCCGGATGGGGGGCAACAAAAAAGCCCGGCCGAAGACCGGGCTTGGTGACGGTCACACAGCAAAGCGGAGCTTTGCCGCAAGGCCGCATGGGACTTGATTTACCCTCGGCGTAGCCAACTCATCGCGGGCCGCGACGACTTTGGACGGAGCGGGCTCAGTGCGGGCAATCCTCGCTGATCGTCTCCCGCGAGGACCCCGCCGCTACAAGTGGTCAGGGTTCGCCGGGAGCGGTGCCATGCACGCGAATGGGCTTGGCGTAGCTGGCCTTGATTAAGGTCAAGGTCTGATCCTCCTTGGTCATTTTGCTGAGCGCACACGCAACAGCTTCTGGCGACAATTGGATATCTGCGGTTCCGCCACCGTCTTGCTGTTTCGATATCGAGACACTGTTTCTCGCGATAGTCAGGGGCGGGAGGGGAGTGCAGGCGATGTCGTCGATCCGCTTGGACAGTCGGTCGAGCATCGGCATCACTTCGCCAAACGCCCTGACCAGCGCCGCTTTCTCGGCCCGCTCCTCAGCCAGCACTTTGACAAGATCGGTTGCCGGCCAAACCTTTTCCAACTCCAATCCACTGCTTCGGCTGTGCTGCTCCGCAGCGTCCTCGACGCCACAGTTGCATAGGGCGCCGGCCGCCACCAAACTTCGGTGAGCCGAACGCAAATGATCGATTGTTTCTTCGGAATGCCATGTGTCCGCATTTGGAGCCTCGCCGGCCTGTGCACTCTGTTTGCAGGAAAGGCGAGGATCAAGACGCGAGTATGAGATCCCGTCGATCACCTTTCCGATGCATTCATGTGCAATATCCATCAGGTCCTGATGCGATTGGCTGCGACTGCCGCCCACTTTGGCAATAAGTCTGAGCGCGTCGCCCGCCGTGTCCACACTTGCTTGCGCCGTCGCAGCAGGCCCCGCCATCAGGGCCTGGTTGCCCTGCGGCTGCTTCGGGAGAACACGGCGCGGGGACTTATGCATGTCTCCTGGGATCTTACCAATATCTTCTGCCACCAGACCGTCCAGGCGACCGCAGAGCTCGGCAATATTCGCCCGCAGCCGAGCTATCTCCAGCAAATCACCGCCCGCCATCGGCGTCTCGACATCGAGCGCATCCCGAAGCCAGTCGAGCTCCTGAATAACGCGAGCGGCACGCTCGGACTCAAATAAATTCCCTGTCATCGTTGCGCACGATGGTTTCTCGCCCGTTTCAACGGAGGGCGGTCCGTTGCTGTCAATCTTCTCCTTCCAGGCAGCGACCCTTTCGGCTTCTGAATCCACTGGGTAACACTGTTCTCTGTCAGCTTGGTCGCCTGCGTCAGGGTGGTGGACTTCCCCATCATCTTGAGGAGACGGGTCCGGTGCTCCATTGCCTCCCGCATCAGCGATCGCGGCATCTGCTCCCACGGCTTCCCGCTCCCCTTGGGGTAAACGCTCGAGGTTCGCTTCCGACTGCGGCCCCGAAGTACCTTCCGCCCCAAGTGACCACGTTTCCAGGCATTTCACCGCCTCGCTCTTGACGCGATGATGGTGACCGGGGACGCCGCAGGCCCAGATCTGAACCGGGGGGTTGAACGGCTCTTTTGCAGACCTGTCCAGCGCCGGCGAAGAACGGTCAGTGACTGTTTCGCAAGACAGCCCGCCGGATATGGCGGCAGCTTTCCAACAATCGAACACTGCTGCCGGGTTCGCCGGGCGGTCGACTAGCGAAATCTCGCTGAGGAAGAGGCCGGTGATGACCTTGGGGTTGCCAACCTCGCGCTGGGTGACCCGGCCGCCGATTGAAAAACCGCGATAGACTTGATTTTTGACCTTGGCGACCGCAACCGGGTCGACCACGTGGGCGACGATCCGAGTTATGCCGTCGCCACCGACCTCGGCCTCGAGCGTCGTTCCGGCGGCCGACAGCTGATGCATCTCACGCAGGGCCGGGAACCGCATGTAGTCGGGGAGCGCCGCGCGAATCGCCTCGGCCCTAACCATCTCACCCTGGTCGTCTACTGTCTCCGATGTCGCGATCCCGTGTACCCGTACGGTTCCGTCATCTTGAGGCTCGACCTTCTCGATTGCACCATAGAGTCGCATGATCAAGTCCCGCCAATTAGCCTTGGTCGCCCATCGGGTCGCTCGTCATTTTTCCCGGTACCTGCCGGCACAGCGGGCCCTGCTCTTCGCCGGAAGTGCCGGCGGGCACCGGCGGTTGCGCTGCCGGTGTTTTAAGGGGCCTGCCGGCGGCCTGTGCCAACTTCGCGATCGCTTCGAACACTTGGTCCCCTCCTATCGAATTGTCGGGAACGAGTATCTTGACCGCCGCGGCAGCAACACCTGCCCAAACCGGTTCCCCGGTAATCAGATAGCAGAACGTGCCGGCGAGGATGCCAAGACCGATAACGGTGCTCGGCTGCGGCAGCGATAGAAATGCCGTGTTCTTGGTCATGTGGCTTTCATCCTGTCAATTCATCGCGCTGACTTCGAACCGGTTCGCAACCAGATCATTGGCTGCGGCGGCGGTATAAGGTGAGCTTGTCAGAGCAATCACAATTGGGCCCGTCTCGATCGCGGGCGGGAAGACCGGAAGGTCAATTCCTCCATGGATTCCGCCGAGAAGCGTTGAGCCCTGCCCGTATTGAGTGTTCGAGCACGAAATTTATAATCGCCCGCAGCTGTTGCATCCACGGTTGCATAAGCCAGTCGTCGCAATCGCGTCCTCGAACTGCCGATCACCCGGGGGCCTTGCAGAGGACCATTGAATTGAGCTTAAGCACGCGGCCATCGTCGAGAATGGCCGTGGCCTCGAGGACGTAGGTACAGCCGGCAGCGGAGTTCGGCATACCGCCGATAGACGCGACGGAGAAGAAGCCCTCTCGCGTCCGCAAAAGGCCGTCGACTGGCGAGCGCACCTCGATCGCCGTCTGCACCGAAGCCGCCAATACCCGAGACTGCGGAGCCGGATCGGTCGCAGTCTGATAGGGTGCTAGGGCGCACGTCCAACTCGTCGAGACAATCGAGGAAGCACCCATGTCGGCAGTGAAATCAAAGGCGAAATTGTCGATCTCGTCGACATCGATCGGGTCGAATGGTGTTGCTAATCGCATTGCTGGCTTCCTTACCGACCCTATATGGTCGGGATAGTGGTGGGGTTGCGCGAGCTCCGAGCGGAGCCCGAGTTTCATTGGCGTCTGAGAAGACGAACCCGTCCCGGTGTGCCGAGCATGCGCCGTTTGCCGGGCGAGGCGAGCAGTCTCTCCAATGAGACCCGCACCATTGCGGTAAGCGCTGACCATTCGATCGGCAAGAGCCGATCAGAAATCATCAGAATATTTCCCTCACACTCGATCGGCACGAACTTGTCAGCGGCGAGCGAAGCGGCGAACTCGCCGGGCAACGCCCTATCCAGGAGGCCGGCCGCAAGCCATTCCATTGCGAACCGGCGATCGCCGGCGACTTCTGACAGCGCCTCGATCGGCAGTCCTTTATCCAGAAGAGAGGACTCGAGCCACTCAACCGGCACCGCCCTCTCTGAAACGAATAGAATTCCACTCTCAAATTCCATTAGCGCCGGCGGTTCGCTAACGAGGGCTGGAACAAATTCGATCGGCGCAAAGCTAGTAAGCAGAGAGTGGCCGAGCCATTCGTCAGGAACGCGTCGATCGATGATCGTTTGCGCCAATGAACTCGGTCGGCACCCCCATATCCTTGAAGGCCAGCTCGGTCCAGTCGCTGGCGAAGCCCCCATCGACAGAGGCCCGTGATAGCGCCTCCTGCGGAGCCACGACGTCGCAGACGGCTGCCGATGACAATTCAATCGGCATCTGGCCATAATACTGCTGTGTCGCGGCAAACTCGAATCTCGCTAATGCGTCAGTTGTTACTGTTGTGCCGACAGTGTATTGAAAATTGGGCGGCACATAGGAGAAAGACCCAGCATGATTTGAAGTCCAATCCCCTCCTGATTGATACGCCGAAGTGATGATTGCGGCATCAGACCTCGTAGTATAGGTCGTACCATCGTCGAACCATGGATCACCGCCAACCGCCTCAGACGAGCCCACCCAATAGCTGACGCCGGCAGAGAGCACGACAGGAGTAATGCTTGTATATTTGAAACCATTCGGTGCCCCAACCGCATCCACAACGGCTGTCACTATATTCCCACCGCCCTCGAGATCGATCCTGATTGTATGCGTGTGCGAACTACCAGATATTATCCAGCGACCGAGGGCGGTCACGGTGATATCGGCCGCCCCGACGGTCATCATAAAGCCAATCGGCTCCGGCCAGTCCGCTCGTGTCCCGCCCGACGGTGACGATATGATAAAATCAGTCATCGCCCTTGACCCCGAGCCAAACCGGCAATTCCAACACGGCGCCTGGCACCGAGCTAGGGTGAAAACACCAAGATTTTCTCATCCGGTCGCGGTGGAGTCTGCCTAGCGTGCCACGCAAAGACTAGTGAACTTAGCCCATCTCAAGCTAAAGTTTTCGGACTTTAGCGGCCCAAGATTATGTCGTGGTCCCTTGAATTCTCAGATTGCTTGCCCCCTTATAGGCGGCAGCCCCGGCTGGCAAGGTCAACCGCAGCCATACACCTTGAGCACCCGCCGAATTCGGCGCTGCGCCGGAGGGCAATTGGCCGGACCCGGCGATAACCGAGACCGCCGAGGGTTGGGTCACGAATGTTAGCCCAGTCGCATCGCCATTCGCCGGTAGGGTTTGGCGAGCGGCTGCGGTTGCGGCGTCGTTAAGCGCCTTGCACAATGCCAGGTCGAGCAGACCGCCCGAGGAAAGCGTCGGCGTATTGCTCGCATCCTGTACGGTGGCCGACAGGAGCGCTGCCGCCGTGTTGTTATTGACGACAAACACCTTCTCATAAAAGGTCCGAGATGAACCCCCCGGCGCATCGGCAGCCGCGGTCGCAAAGCATCGGGTCACCGCCGTCACCGCATTTGGCGAGATCTCGAACAGAATCCCCTGATATACGTCATAGGTCGATGTGTTGTTAGGCACCGTACCCCAGTCGCGATTGACTGCCACGAAATCGGTCCCATAGCCGGAGGTGGCGATGATCTGGCGCAGCTGATTGGCGCCCGTATTGGTCTTTATGCGGATCACTTGACCAATGCTAACCGAGGCCCCGTCACCGGACTGCAACTTGAACAGCGGCGGTGTGCCGCTGTTCGCGTTTGCCGCTCCAGTCTGCGCGGTGCGCGCGCTAAGCAGCGGCGTGTGTCGGTAGACGGCGACGTCACCGACCGCCGCAGTGCCACCGGGACTTGAGAGACCGGCGATGGCTCCCCCCGTAATCACGGCGGCGAGCATCCGCTCGACCGCGCCGAGCGTCCCGACATTGGTTATTGGCGTCTGGCCCGTAAGGGTCGCGAGGGACGAGGTTACGACAACTCCGCTGGCGCTGCGTCCCATGACCCGAAGATTGGTCGCGGTATCCGAGCCGCTCGACGATACCGCATCGATAGTGTCATTAGCGCTGAGGTCATACCATGCGCAGCGCTTGGTGAAATCGACCGCTCCACCGACCGTGACGCTGTCGGCCTCGGGCATGTTGGCCGAACCATAGACGACGATGTCAGATGGCAGCACGCTCATCAGAGGCTCCTGACTTTTTCCGCGAGAGAAATCGGGCGCCGCTTGCAACAGCAAGGAACGCGGCGGCGCGGGTTTCGACCCGCTGGTAGTTTACCGAAATGAGGGGTTCGAATATTCCTTGGATGCTGCCTAGCTGGCTTTGGTTTTTGCAGGCAGGGCGTCACGTAGCAGCATGGGCCCTTGGGCAGTCAGGAACATCGGTTCGTTGCCCCCCTCGACCGGATCGAGTCCGAGGATGTTCCGCGCTTCGTTCACAGTGTAGATGCCCTCTTTGACGTAATTGGTGAGCGCCGCGGCCTGATCCTTTGGATCTGTGACACGCTTGTCGGACCAGGCGAATTCGAGGTCGCGATGACCCATGCGGTTCTGGATCACGCTGTCGACAAGCCGCTTGACCCAGCCCATTAGCGGAGCCTGGCCCTCATCGAGCGCCGTGTCCCGGGCGGTCTGCGCAGTCGCCCGATTGACCTGCGGGGTGAAGGCGGTGGACGGCAGCGAGAACGCATAACAAACGATCCGCGCCAGCCATTCGTCGAAATCATCCTTGTACGGCGCTTCCCTGAAGGGTTGGTACCGGGCACCGCTCGGTCCCCAAACGAGGCGCGTGCGGCTGCCGGTATTCCCCGCGAGGATCGAGTTCGAACCAGTCCTGAAACTGACGGATCTGATCGGCATTCCAGCCTTCCGGCGCGTTGAGCAACCCGGGCGGGACGTTGCCCTCCGTAAAATGTTGCAGTTGCATGATCTGCCGCCGCAACCCGATGTTGACCGTCACGACGATCTGCTCGACGGGGCTGAAACCGTAGGCCTTGTGCGAGCGCCGGTTGCGCGGCAGATAGATCAGCTCGTCGTCGCGCAACAGGCGCCATGGCTGACCGCAGATCACTTGCTCGTAGGCCGGTGCCGGAGGACGCGGACGACGCCCGGTATCGTCGATCAGCACCTTGATTGTCGACCCGTCGACCACATCGAGGCCAATAATCTCCCCGCCGCGATTGCGGCGAATTTCGAAGGCGGGTGCGTCGAGCACCAGCACGTCCTCGAGCGCCTCGCGCAGCCAGGAGGCGAAGGGCTGTTCCCCGTCGGGGCTGCGCCAGAACTCGGTCAGCTGCTCGATGCGGGGGCACACATCTGCTGCCGGCCTGCGATCGTCGCGCGGCCTGATGAGCCAGTCGAGCTTTTCGATCTGGTCCTTGCGCGTCTCGATTGCCAGGCGCGTTATGTCGTGGCTTTCGGCCAGCGCCCTCAGCTCGTCAAAACCGATGGCCTCATAGCTGCGCGGCGTATAGATCGCGTTGTAGCCAACCGGAAAATCCCACAGTCGCACCGGCTGCGGCTGGATTGGCACCAGAGGGTAGCTGGGCGAGAAGATCCCCTGGGCGGGCCGCAATCCCTCGCGAGATTGGCCGCGATCCGTCTCTGTGGTCCAGCCGCCCCAGCTGTAGGAGGCGAGCGATACCCGCTTTCCGCCGACAGGTGGCATGGCTTATTCCGGACCTTTGTCGCGGGCGGTCATCATCAATATCCTCCCAAGATCGGCGCACGCTTCCAGGTGTTCGGTGCAGTGCAAATGTAGAGATAGTCGTTGTCGTGCGTCATCTGGTTGGTGGTGCACGGCGACGAAGAAGCCGGAGAGCCAGCCGTGATCAGCCCGCCCAGGAAGTTGAGCGTCTGTGGCGTTGCCGCGACCACTCGATAGTTCGAGCCGTCGAATTGCAGTGCCACATACTCGTAATTCTGATTGGTCGCCAAACTGATCGAACTCGCCGACGTGCCTCCGCCCGAGGGGAGGAGGATCTTTTCGCCGGCGCCGCCATTAACCTGGACGGCCAAGGTTTTGCCGTTGTCGGTCGCAAAGCCCATAGTCCAGCCCATCGTGATTGCGTTCGTCGGCGGCAATGTCACCGCAAGAAAGGTCAGCGGGCTGTTGTAGCTCGACACCACGCCGCCGTTGTCGGCACGGGTCGCGACATAGGCGCTGACCGATGGGAAGCTCCAACGGGTAACCCCGCCGGCGCCAATCATCCCGATCGCCTGCGCCGTCGCCGGCGTCGCATCGACCACGCGGAAATTGCCGCTGCCGTCATATTGCAACACTAGGAACTCGTAGGCGCCCTGGCTGGTATCGGCGAGGGCCAGCGTCGTTGCCGTACCGCCCGACCCGGGCCACACGAGGTGACCGCCCGCTGTCGCGTTGACCTGGATCGACAGCGACTTCGTGTTGTCGGTGGCGAACCCCATGCTCCAACCGGTCGGCAGAGCCGTCGTCACCGGCAGTGTGACGGCCAAACCGGAAGCCGTATTGTAGCTAGACAGAATGTTGCCGTTGTCGCCGAGGGTAGCGGCATATCCCGGGGTCGCCGGATAAAGCCAATTGCTGGGCCAAGGCGGCGGATCGAAACCGTTGATCAGCCGTGTATTGCGCGTCGCCGCGACCACCCTGAAATTGTTGCCGTCCGACTGGAGCTGGAGATACTCGTAGTTGCCGGCGCCAAGTGTCACCGAAGTCAGGCTCTTGCCGCCCGCCAGGATAGCGCCCGAGGGTGCGGTGACGGTCATACCCTTGCCATTGTCGGTCGCAAACCCGATCGTCCAGCCGGCGTTGAGGGTGGCAACCTCGGGCAGGATCACGGTCATCGACGGGCCCGGCGCATTGTAGCTCGAGATGTTGATGCCGTCGTCGATCGCCGCAGCCGTATAGCTGGCGGCGGTCGGGAAAATCCACGGGGTGCGCGACCCGCTGCCGATCACCGTGATTCCGGTCGACGACGGCCCGAAATTGACCGTCGCCCCTCCGTAGTTGGGATTGAGCAGCACATTGCCGGTGCTCTTCGTCGCGTCGACCGCAGTGACGCAGTTAAAAAAGGGCGAGACGAAGGTGTTGAGTCCATTGTGGTCGAAAGTGATCGACAGACAGGTGGGCGACACTTCCAAATCGAGGGCGAAAAACGTGTTGCTGAAATTGTAGCCGTTTTCGAGCACCATGCCGCGGCCGCCGGTGCCCTCAGCGGTACCGGCTCCCGAGATGCGCGAGAACTGGGTCTGCTCGAACGCAAGCCCGGCGCCACCGCCGGCGGAAACGCAAACCGCGTAAATGTCCGAGTCGAGAACAAAGTTGAACTGGCATCCGCCGGCCCCAGATGCGGTGCTGGCGTTGTTGACGATCAGATGATCGATCTTTGCGGAGTTGTGCGCATCCGAGAAATCGGCGTTGCCGAACACCACCGCATAATCCGGGGTGTTGGCCTTGACGAATAAACTTCCCTCTTCCTTGAAATAGAAGCATCCGGTCGGACTGGCGGGTGTGCCGCCCCCGCATTGGATGCGTAGCACCGGACCGGAAGAGATCTCACGCCCGTCGATCGTCGCCGCCTCCGAGATCAGACGGAACCCGTTCGACGCCTGACCGGCGTAGTCGATCGAGATCGGCGTTGTAACCTTGTAGGTTCCGCCTGAAAAACGGACCGGCCAGCCGTTGGTGATCGCGGCGGCGATCGTTGTGTTGATCGCGGTCGTGTCGTCATGGGCCCCGTCTCCCATCGCACCGTTGCAGCGCACGTCGATCCACGGCCTTCCGGAGCACATCAACACGTCGCCGTTGAGCGTCGCGGTGCCCGTTGCCGACAGCGAGGAGAAGTTCCCAGCCGATTGCGCAACGCTCGGCAATGCCACACCGAGCCCGAAGGCAAATGCAGCAAACCCGAGCGCCAATCGTACAATGCGCTGGTCCGCGGCGTCCTCTCTGACCAATAGCGACAATATGATCTCCTTCCGAGTCGTCACCGGAAGCTCAGTGGTGTTGCCGCTGCGCGCGGCAGGTTAGGAGCGGCTCTGCTCTCGGGTCCCACCCGACGTCTGACTGCTGAGCTGGCGATAGAGCTCATAGATGCCCTGATCGGTCATCGGCTCGATCAAGAGATCGGTCAACGCCCACACCAGCGCGTCGACCCGGTCGGGCGAATACCCCATGGGACGCTGGCCGAAATCACCGCGATCGGCAGGCACAAAACCGCACATCTGGTCTTCGAGCTGCGGCAAGACGCCGAGGTGATGCACCCGGCCCTGCTCGTAGAGTGCGGCCACGGGCTCGGCTCTGGTGAGCTTGCCGCGGGTGGCGCGCACTGCCGCGAAGGATACGTTGGGGTCGATCACCCGCAAAGTCGCCTCGACCATCTCGCCGCCGTTGTTCACCTCGGCGACAATCCGGTCGGCCCGGTGCGAGCGATAGGCTGCGATCGCCGTTTTTGCCCATTCCGCCGGAGGATACCGGCCGGACGCGTCGGCAAGCACCCAGCCTTGCCCCTGCCCATCCCTCCCGGCGACGATGATGCCGGTCTCGTCGGCGTCCTCGGACGAAGTCGCCGCCGGATCGATCGCCACCACCACCCTGAGCAATGTCGGCGCGGCGCTAGCCCGGCTCGCCTCGATCACGCCGCGCGTCCACAGGGCACCCGGCACGTCGTCGAGGATTTCCGCCTCGAGCTCCTGACGGCCGAGCCGTGTGCCCTCGTATTTGCGCACGATCTGCTGAAGAAAGGCCGGCGCCAGATTGGTCCGGTTCTCGTAGGTCGAGCCCCGCGTCACCACTGCCGTCGGATCAGCGACCAGCGAGCGGATCAGCCTGGTCGGTCGCGGCGTCGTGGTCACGATGACACGCGGATCGTTGCCCAGCCGCAATCCCAGCATCAACATGTCCCAGGCCTCGGGGTAGCGCCAGCTGCCGAGCTCGTCACACCAGGTGGCGTCGTGCTGCGGCCCGCGCAGGCGTTCCGGCTCGTCGGCGCTGTAGAGCGTAGCGATCGCGCCGTTCGGCCAAGTCAGCCGCCGCTTCGACGGCTCGTATCGCGGCCGATCCCAAGGCGGCGAGATCGCGAGGATGCCGCTTTCGCCCTCCACCATCACATTGCGCGCGTCGGCCGCAGTGGGTGCGACGAGCGCCAGACGACGTGCCGTCCACCCCGCCACCCGCGCTCGTACCAACTCGGCGCCGGCTCGGGTCTTGCCGAACCCGCGGCCGGCGAGCAGCAGCCATACCCGCCAGTTCCCGGCCGGCGGCACCTGCGCCGGGCGCGCCCAGAACGACCAGTCATAGAGAAGGGCCCGCGCCTCGGCAGCGCTCAACGCTGCCGGGAGGTCTTCCGTCACCCTCTCCAGCGGCGGCGCCAGCCGGCCGTCGTGCATGCCCGTCACCCGCATCCCTCGGGAAGATGCTCAGGTGCTTGGGGCTGCCGTTAGTGGGGACTAGGGCTGCCCACCGATCACAATCACCGGCGGTACGACCATCCGAGAGGGCTGCGTTGCCAGACTGAATGTGGACGCTGTCGGAACCGCCTTGACGGGCGCGCTCGCAACGGCGTCGGCCACTGCCTTCTTGACATCGGGCAACTGGCATTTTTCAGCAAAGTCTTCGACCAGCAGATAAGCTTCAGCTTTCGTTGTAGGGATTGTCGCCGCCGCAAGCCATGCTTGCTGCACCTTGCGGACGAGGCCGTAAGTTACCACCGGATCGATCCCGACCGCCGAGTTGGCTTGGACGTTTCCGATTGTCGCAGAGCCGAACCCCGCTGCAGCCGCGGCGCCCGCGGCGAACGGCCCGCCCGCCGCACCTGCCGCCGCGCCGATCAACCCCAACTCGCTCGCCAATGCCGAATTCTGTGACGCGCCGGCGATCTGCGTGCTGAACCAGCCGACGCAGTTCTTCGATGCGAGCGCCGTGCCGTAGGTATAGTAATCCTTGATCGGCAATTCGATCGCACTGATCGAGGTGGCGACAGCCTGAATATCGGTGGGCGCCGGGGTCGCCGGGGGCATGGAATAATTGGAGCAGCCGGCGAATAATAGGAGTGCCAGCGGCGCCGCGAGCTTGACGGCACGTCGCGCTTCCCAACGGGACCGCGACGTCGGATCAACCTCGCAGACCGCGTGAGCGGCACGCCCAACGACCTCGTGCGCTTGGTTTTTCATCTCACTATACCACTGTATGGACGGAGGTCAGAAGGAGTGTCGCGCCACGATCGTTGATGATCGCCGGCGCCGACAGCCGAAGGCGCCATGCGCGAGAATGATCCAGAGGGTTGCGCTGCGGATTGCCGCGAAGGCGGGGCTCGCGACCGGCGCGCCCACCGCGCCGTCGCCCTTTCCGCGAATTTCGACGATTCCTACCAGATTGATCCGGATTTGTCAATCAAGAAATGCGTATATCGCAATCTCTCTTGGTCCCGAAATGCATTTCGAGTGCCCCAAGGGCGGCGATCAGGATGCCCGATGCCGTTTCCTGGCTGACCCGCCGGCCGCTCCAGCCCTGCCCGAGCGCCCATTCTTTCAGTGATTGCTCCCAGCCGACGACATGCCACAGGCACGAGCCTGCGGGGGAGCCGGGGCCGCCGACTGCCTGGATCGCGCGCCACACCGCCTCGCGTGCCCCTTCGATTCGCATGCCCGGCTCGTCGGCAGTAAACCGTGATGCGCCCCGTTCTCTTGGCCGGGACAGATCGGGAGCACGCAGCGGATCGAGCTGGGCAATCGTAAAGCGCGCGCGAAAATCTTCGCCCGCTTGGCGCATCCCGCCGGTGATCGAACCGCGGCGCTCCATCGTGGCGAGCGTGTCGATAGCGCGATAGGGCCGGGAGGGCCGGCCCTGGTCATCGGCGATCGGCCGCTCCACCCGCTCGACGATGCCGCGGCTGCGCCGTTCCGGCGTCGGCCCGCCCTCGGCGTTGCCGTCGATCAGATGGTGAATGACCCGTCGAGAACGAGGACGCGGCATGTCAGTATCCCGAACAAAACATGAACATATGCCTCACGAAGAAGCCCGAGCAGCGCGCTCGAGGCGCTTCAGGAAGACTCTGGAGGGCCCGCCGCCTTCGCGGCTGCGGCGACCACCGACCGCACTTGCGAGCGCTTCCACCGCGCGCAGGTGGTCGGCCTCAGCCCGACTGCCATAGGCGACATGGCACAGCGCGTGATGCGTCGGGCAGTAGGGCGAGGGATCCCGGCGCGGAGCGCCGCAGGCCCGGCTGGCACCACAATCATCGTCCAATATATAGGCGCAGCCCTGGTCAACTTCCTCGGTCTCCCACGGTGCCATCAGGCCTGACATTCCTGTCTCCTTTTTCGCACTAAAACTCTTGTCGCGATCACACGCGCATGCTAACGTGCATTTTGCGTATGTCAATATAGCAAATTGCGAAGGACGCATTATGGACGGGCCCTGGTTTCACCAAGCGCTGGAGCGGGTCAATGCCACCCAGGCCGATCTCGCGCGCCACCTGCGTCTCGCCCCTTCGGCGGTCTCCCGCATGATGAAGGGCGAGCGCCAGATGAAGCTTCTGGAAGCGGTGCAGATCGCCGGCTTTCTCGGGGTATCGCAGGAAGAGGTGTTGCGCCATGCCGGCGAAAGCACCGTTCCGCCGCCCGCGGGGGAGATGCCGCGTGGGCGCGGCCGGCCGCCCTCGACGGGGACCTCATCTTCCGGAACGGGGCTCCCGCGCGGGGTCGATCAGATCCCAATTCGCAGCGCCGCACGCGGCGGCGGCGATCAGGAGATGTTTCTCGAGGACGGCCCGATCGGCTACACGCCCAGACCGGCCAATCTCGGCGGCGTGCGTTCGGCCTACGCGATCTACATGGTCGGCGACAGCATGGAGCCGCGCTACGAGCCGGGCTGGCTGCTCCACGTCAATCCGTTCAAGCCGCCGACCCGCGGCCGCGACGTCGTCGTCTACAAGGAGGGCGACGCGGTGCTCATCAAGCAATTCGTCGGCTGGGACGGCGACACACTGGTGCTGCATCAACTCAACCCCGACCAGGATCTGCGCGTCCCGCGCGCCGAGGTGCGCGAATGCCACCTCGTCGTCGGCGCCGACCAGGAGGGCTGACCGCCGACTCTCATGGCCGCCCCCGCGCCGAGCACGCGCGGGTAGCTTCAACTCCGCGAAACTTGGTGAACGCGACCCCGCATCGGCCTCTATCAGCGGGCGTCGTTGAAGTCCGGGCAATTTGATGGGGCTATTTTCGCATATTAACCAAGTTTATGGGCTGTTGCCCGCCGCTCCCGGTCAAAACCTGAGTGTACAAGCGCCTCACATCGTCGTGATCGATCGAGATCATGTGCCCACCAACGGGAGCCTTACGCCCGACTACCAGCCGATGCGCGCCGCGCCAGGAACCGCAAACTAGCCGAGAGCGCATGTTTTCATTTTGTGCCATCCGGGAGCATCTCGCATTCCCTAATGGAGACATGCGGCAGGCTTGCCGGTGGCCGGTCGGGCTTTGCCGACATTCGCTCGATTCCCCGATCCCGGCTGGTTCTTGAGGAGATATCGGCCTTATCCGGCTGTGGAAAGCCGCTCGGGCCAGGCTGTCGTTAAGGCATGGACGCGGGATCGAATTAGGCGCGTCAAGGAAGGTATCGCCGTTGGTCGACTTGACCTCAAAGACGCCGTCGCCGATCTCGAGGACCGAGATGTCGAAGGTGCCGCCGCCGAGATCGTAGACCGCGATCGTACCGCTGCCTTTCCTCTCCATCCCGTAGGCGAGCGCTGCCGCGCGCCCGCAAAACCAGCGGTCGAAACCGGCAAGGTGCTACTGATCGTCGATCATCGGGCTGTGCTCGCGGTTTGGACACGAGCCGGGTTGCCGAAAGCGACAGCACCGGCAGGGATATCGCGCGTCACGACGCTGCCCGCACCAATGAGCGCGCCGTCACCAATGCTGACGCCCGGCAGGATGATAGCACCGCCGCCGATCCAGACATTGCGCCCGATGCGAATGGGACAACCGAACTCCAGACCGGCGGCCCGCACCGCCGGGTCGCGCGGATGATCAGCCGCAAGGATTTGCACTGCCGGTCCGATTTGCGTCTTGTCACCGATGCCGACTGCGACGACGTCGAGGATCACGCAATTGAAATTAAGAAAGACGCCGGTGCCGAGACTGATATTGAAGCCGTAGTCGCAATGAAACGGCGGCCGGATCACTGCACCCTCGCCGACGACGGCGAGGCGTTCCAGCAACAGCGCTCTCCGTTCGCAGGTTGAGGCATCGAGCGCCGCGTTGTAGCGCCCCAGCCATTTCTTCGTCGCTGCCAGTTCCGCTTGCAGTTCAAGATCGCCTGCATCGTAAAGCTCGCCGGCCAGCATCTTCTCCTTCTCCGTGCGCATCCGCCGCCGACTTTCGCCGTCTCACTAACTCATGGTTGTTCCCTCTTCGTACTATAGCCTTCTAGTCCCCCCTTTAAACCCCCCCACCGATAAACCGCCTCCGACATCTGGGGCGACGCGGGGGGAAAGTCGCCTATTGCGTAATTGACAATTTCCCTCTTATGTGGTATCAGCATGCAACGCAGATCGATTCCGTGGAGGCGGGCATGTTGGAACACCTATGGCAACACATCATCGACGGCGTGGCCCGGCTCAGGCTGAAGGTCGAGCGCTCTGCCTCAACCTTGATCAGAGACCGTCGGGCACCGGCGGGGCCGCAGATGGAGTCGGGCGGCCGGGCTTCGGATAAGGGGAGATAGACCCATGCCTGATCCCACCCTGCAAAATCAGGTCGGACGAACCGCCGAGGGCCACTTCGCCAAGGGCCAATCCGGCAACCCCGCCGGCAAGCCGCCGGGCTGCCGCAACCATGCAACGCGCATCGCCGAGGCATTGCTCGATGGCGAAGCCGAGGCGCTGACCCGCAAGGCCGTGACCCTCGCCCTCGACGGAGACGCCTCGGCGCTGCGGCTGTGTCTCGATCGGGTCATCGCGCCGCGCCGCGACCGGCCCGTCAAGTTCGCCCTGCCGCCGATCGCCGATGTCGCCGATGTCGCCAACGCAATGGCGGCGATCACCACGGCGGTGGCCGAAGGTGCGATCACCCCCGGCGAGGGGGCCGAGGTGGCAAAGGTGATCGACGCCTATGTCCGGGCGCTCGAGGCGAGCGATTTCGACCGGCGGCTGACGGCGCTGGAAGCTGCCAATGCGGCGGATCTCTGATATCAGGCTGGCGCGCGTAGCGAGGAGCAAGACACCGCGCGATCTGACCCCGGTCCGCCATCGCGCGCTGCTCAGGGCGCGCGCTGCGGTCTCCACCCTGCTGCGCCAATGCGCCCGGCGGCCGGCCGCAGGTCGGGCGCTCGCCGGTGCCTTGGCGCTTGGGGAAGCGGCGGCGGTGGAACTCGCGGCGATCCCGGACGGGGTCGATCTGCGCCGCCGGGACGAGGCCGCGCTGGCGCGCGATCACCCCGGAGTGACAGAAGCGTTCGCAGCGCGGGTTCAGGGTGTGGTGCGGCAGTACCGAGAAGGGCGAGAGGTCGACCCCGCCAACGCATCACCCGCCGAATTGCTGGGCGCGTGTTTGGCGGGGCCGGCACCCTTCCCTCCAACGCCCCCACCCCTCCCTCCCCCGCCAGCGGGCGCCAGCGGGGGAGAGTGAGGAGGGAGCGGGTGAGGGAAATTAGGCCGCCTCGGCAGTGACGATGTCGCCGATCACCAGGCCTTTGTCGCCGGCGCCGACATGGACCGTCGAGCCGTCCGGGATATGGCCTTCGAGGATCTGCTGGGCCAGCGGGTTCTGCAATTCGCGCTGGATCACCCGCTTCAAGGGGCGGGCGCCATAGACCGGGTCGTAGCCGGTATTGGCCAGCCAGGCGCTGGCGGCGGCGTCGACTTCGAGGGTGATCTTGCGGTCGGCAAGGAGCTTCTTCAGCCGCTCCAGCTGGATCGTCACGATCCCCTTCATGTCGTCGCGCGACAGACGCCGGAAGAGCAGGATCTCGTCGAGCCGGTTGAGGAACTCGGGCCGGAAGGCGGCGCGCACTGCGGCCATCACCGCCTCGCGCGCGGCCGATACATCCGCCCTTTCCGGCAGGCTCGCCAACGCCTCGCTGCCAAGGTTCGATGTCAAGACGATCAGCGTATTGCGGAAATCGACTGTGCGTCCCTGGCCGTCGGTCAGGCGGCCGTCGTCGAGCACCTGCAGCAGCACGTTGAAGACGTCAGGATGAGCCTTTTCGACCTCGTCGAAGAGGATCACCTGGTAGGGTCGGCGCCGCACCGCCTCGGTCAAGGAGCCGCCCTCGTCGTAGCCGACATAGCCCGGGGGCGCCCCGATCAGGCGGGCGACCGAGTGCTTCTCCATGTATTCCGACATGTCGATGCGCACCATGGCGCTCTCGTCGTCGAACAGGAACTCGGCCAAGGCCCGGGTCAGCTCGGTCTTGCCGACCCCGGTCGGGCCGAGGAACAGGAACGAGCCGAGCGGCCGGTTCGGGTCCTGCAGCCCGGCGCGGGCGCGGCGGATTGCGTTCGACACGGCGACGATCGCCTCGTCCTGGCCGACCACCCGGCGCCGCAAATTCTGCTCCATGGCGAGAAGCTTCTCGCGCTCGCCCGACAACATCTTGTCGACCGGTATCCCGGTCCAGCGCGATACGACGCCGGCAATGTGCTCCTCGGTGACGGCTTCCTCGAGCATCCGCCCGGCCTCGACGCTCTCGACCTCTTTGAGCTTGCGTTCGAGCTCGGGGATGACGCCGTAGGTCAGCTCACCCGCGCGGCTCCAATCGCCGCGGCGCTGCACGATCTCGAGCTCGGCGCGCGCCTGGTCGAGCTGCTCCTTCAATTTCTGCGCACCGGCGAGCTTGTCCTTTTCGGCCCGCCATTGCGCGGTCAGCTCGGCCGAGCGTTCTTCGAGGTCTTCGAGCTCCTTGACCAGTTTTTCGAGCCGGTCGCGCGAGGCCGGGTCGCTCTCCTTCTTTAGCGCTTCGCGCTCGATCTTCAGCTGGACGATGCGGCGGTCGAGTTCGTCGATCGCCTCGGGTTTCGAATCGACCTCCATGCGCAGCCGCGAGGCGGCCTCGTCCATAAGATCGATCGCCTTGTCCGGCAGAAAGCGGTCGGTGATGTAGCGGTTCGACAGCGTGGCCGCGGCGACGAGTGCCGAGTCGGTGATGCGCACGCCGTGGTGGAGCTCGTACTTCTCCTTGATGCCGCGCAGGATCGAGATCGTGTCCTCGACCGAGGGCTCGTCGATAAAGACCGGCTGAAAGCGCCGCGCCAGTGCGGCGTCCTTCTCGATGTGCTTGCGGTACTCGTCGAGGGTGGTGGCGCCGACGCAATGCAATTCGCCGCGGGCGAGCGCCGGCTTCAGCATGTTGGAGGCGTCCATCGCACCTTCCGCCTTCCCGGCGCCGACCAGGGTGTGCAATTCGTCGATAAAGAGGATGATTTCGCCAGCCGCCGCGGTGATCTCGGACAACACCGCCTTCAGCCGCTCCTCGAACTCGCCGCGGTACTTGGAGCCGGCGACCATGGCGCCGAGATCGAGCGCCAAGAGGCGCTTGTCCTTCAGGCCCTCGGGAACGTCGCCGTTGACGATGCGCAAAGCCAAACCCTCGGCGATCGCGGTCTTGCCGACCCCGGGCTCGCCGATCAGGACCGGATTGTTCTTGGTGCGGCGCGACAGCACCTGCATCGTGCGGCGGATCTCCTCGTCCCGGCCGATCACCGGGTCGAGCTTGCCCTCGCGCGCCACCGCGGTCAGATCGCGGGCGTAGCGCTTGAGGGCGTCATAGCCTTCCTCGGCCGAGGGGCTGTCGGCCTTGCGGCCTTTGCGTAGATCTTCGATCGCCGCGTTGAGCTTCTGCGGCGTCACTCCACCGGCGGCGAGCGCCTTGCCGGCCGGGGTTTCCTTGGCCATTGCCAGCGCGAGCAGCAGGCGCTCGACAGTGACAAAGCTGTCGCCGGCCTTCTGCGCAATCTGTTCGGCCTGCTCGAAAACCCGGGCAATTTCGGGCGAGAGATAAACCTGGCCGGCACCACTGCCTTCGACGCGCGGCTGCTTGCCGAGCTCGGCCTCGACGGCACTCGCGACGGCCTGCGGGTCGCCGCCCGCCGCGCGAATCAGATTGGCGCAAAGCCCTTCCTTGTCGTCGAGGAGGATCTTGAGCAGATGCTCGGGCGTCAGGCGCTGATGGCCACTGCGCAGTGCCAAGCCCTGGGCCGATTGGACGAAGCCCTTCGACCGCTCGGTATATTTCTCGAATTCCATGATGCGCTTACTCCGCTGAACCGGTGGCGGCACCCCTCATCAGGCAGCCCCGCAACCCTTCCCGGCTCAATATGGTGTAGTCGATGCGGCGCTCAACCCCAGGGGCGCCATCAGGAGACTGCGTCCGGTGACGCTGTCTCAGGCGGCGGCGAGCTGGCGCGGCAGCCAGATTGCGGTGTGGGCGATGCGTGCGACCGGGATCCGGTCGTTGGCCAACACCTGCACGTCGACTTCGACGAAACGGTGCCCCTTGTGTGCGTAATTGCCGGTGATGCGGGCGCGGACCGACAGCTCTTCACCGGTATGCGCGGCGGCAAAATGCTGCAATCGGCTGCCGACATGCATCCATGGACCGAGCATGACGTTATGGTTCAATGCCCAATTGCCGGTCCGCGCAATAATGACCGGGTGGGCGAGGCCCTCTCTCAGGTAGAGCGTCTCGGTTTCGCGCAAATCGCTGATGCACTGCTCGACCAGGTCGCGGGTGATCGGCAACGGGCGGATACCGAGCAGAGTCCCAACCGCGAGCGTTTTTTCGCTCGCCGGCGGGCGTTGCTCGGGAGGGAGCGGCGGCTCGGGGAAAAGCTCGCTCGGCGGTGCGAGGCTATCCGGCAATGAGGCGCTGCCGCTGGCGCACAATTCGCCGTGGCTGTCGACACGCAGATCGAGCCCCGCCGTCGTCTCCGTTGCAGTTACCGTCGCAACGTCGCCGTCATAGACCGGTTTTTGAAACCGGCATTCCGCGCCGCCTCGTTCGAGCCAGGCGCGACCCCAGCGTGCGACCGGCTGATGCGCCATATAGGCGTAGACGTCGACGCCGGGCACCAACCCGCCACCAAAGCCGAAGCGGCGCGCCACCGCGTTGTCGTGGATCTTGTTCTCGGATGCCTTCGCCGTGTTGAAGGCTTCGACGCTGTAGGGGCTGAGAGCGGCGGTCATGGCGGAGGCTCCTCGGTTGCGCGCTCAGGCTTGCACCGCAGCGGCGCCTCCGCAATCCTTTCCATGGATCCCCGTCGACAATGCCGAGGCCGTGCCATGGACAGCCATCTCCCCGAATACGAGCTCTACGCGATCCGCTATGCCGAGCGCGACGCCCGGCGCGCCGATCACTTCATCGGCGGCGATCCGCATGACGGGCCGATGCCGATGGATTATTTCGTCTGGGCTGCGATCGGGCCCGAGCGCAGCTTCGTGATCGACACCGGCTTCACCGCTGAGGTCGCCGCAGCGCGCGGGCGGCGCCATCTGCGCTGCCCCGCCGAGTCGTTGGCGTTGGTCGGGCTCGACCGCAAGAACGTGGCCGACGTGATCCTCACCCACATGCATTACGACCATGTCGGGACGTTCCACCGCTTCCCGATGGCGCAGTTTCACCTGCAGGAAGTCGAGCTGCACTACACGACCGGCCGCTACATGCGCCATCCGTTCCTCGCCCGCTCCTTCGAGGTCGAGGACGTCGTCGGCATCGTGCGGCTCAACTTCGCCCGGCGGGTCAAGCTCTACAACGGGCCGGTCGAGCTCGCTCCGGGCATCAGTCTGCACCCCGTCGGCGGCCACACCCCGGGCATGCAGTTCGTCCGCGTCCATACAAGTCGCGGCTGGGTCGTGCTCGCCTCCGACGTCACTCATTACTACGAGAACATGGAGAGCGGGCGTCCCTTTACTGCGGCCTTCCACATCGGCGAGATGCTGGAGGCCTACGACACGCTGCGGGCGCACGCCCCGAGCATGCAGCACATCGTGCCCGGACACGACCCGCTGGTTATGCGCCGCTACCCGCCGGCGAAGCCCGAACTGGAAGGCATTGTCGTCCGCCTCGACGTGATGCCGCGGGAATAGCGACTAGCCGACGCGCTCAAGCACGGTGTTGAACAATTCGGTGCGATGCTCCTCTAGGTTGCGTGCGGAATTGCGGAACATCGCCTGCCAGTCGGTGCCGAGGATCAGATGCGTCCCCAATGCGGGCGGCGCACCGACGGCGCTGCCCGCTCGCGCCACCGCCGATGCCAATGCCTCCGCTGTCGTGTCCTGCCACACCAGGACGCGAAAGCCGGCCGCATCGAGCTCCGCGCGGGTCGCTTCCTGCGAATAAAGAAAGCTGATGTCGGGCGTCCGCGCCCACTGCACCGGATAGTGCGGCGGGCCGCCCGGACCGGCGGCGACTTCCTGCAGCGCGAGTTTGCCGCCGGGTTTGAGCACCCGGCGCATCTCGCCATAGAGCCGGCCGCGATCGCCGATATTCATCGCCACGTTCTGCGACCACACGGCATCAAAGGTCCGATCCGCGAACGGCAGATCGATCGCGGTACCGCGGCTGTAGTCGACTTTCCCGACGAGCCCGGTCTTTTCGGTCAGCATCTCGGCGACGCGGACAAACTCGGCGGTTAGGTCGACACCGCTGACCCGGCAGCCGTAACGCCAGGCGAGAAACCGCGACGGGCCGCCCAGACCCGAGCCTACATCGAGCACCCGCTCGCTTCCGCTGAAGCCGATGAGCTCCGCCAGCCGGACCGTCGCCGGCCGCTGGCCGCCATGAAACTCATCGATCGGTGCGAGGTCGTCTGGGCTCAGACGGTCGAGATCCTTCCCCGCTGCCTTCAGCGCCGCGAGAATCGCCTCGCCGAGATCGTGCCCGGTGTAATGAACTTCGACCGGATTATCCGTCATCTCATGCCTCTATCCCGTTTGATCGGGCGGCCCAGGGAAGCGGCGTCGGTCGCGTAATGGGCTTGCCTCACGCGAAAGAGCCACGCTCGCAGTCAGCATCGCTTCGAGCCGGCTACGCGATCGTGAAGATCGGCGACCTCCCGGCTGATACACGCCAGATCACCAGATCGAGTATCTCGACAGAGGTCAGCCCGATGCCTGGTCGCGCGCGTGTCCGAGTACGGAGCCACTCGTGATTTCCTGTGGCCCGTGCCGCCAGACGCGAGGTTGGCCTAATCTCGACGACAGGCTTGCCGCGCCGGATGATGATCACCTCTTCACCGGCGAGCGCCTCGTCAATCAGGCTGGGAAGCCGGTTCTTGGCGTCGGCAACGCTGTAAGCGGACACGTCAAACTCTCCGTTGGAATATGGCTATCGATCTAGTCATATTCCCGGGCTGAGTCCAGGAAGGGCTTAACCGCTCCAAGCCGCGGAAGGTCACGAGATGCGCCTGTTGATCGCGATGATGAAGCACGAGACCAATACCTTTTCGCCGGTGCCGACGGCGCTCGCAAGGTTTGGGGCGCTTTATGGCGAGGCGGCGATCCGCGCCTATCGCGGCACCGGCACCGGACTCGGTGCGTATATCGATCTCGCCGAAAAAGAAGGGGCCGAGATCGTCTTGCCGATCGCCGCCGGCGCCTCCCCGAGCGGTCCGGTCGAGGAAACGGCCTACGCACGCATCACCGACAGGATCTGCGAGGCGGCCGCCAAGGGCGGGTATGACGGCATCATGCTCGACCTGCACGGCGCCATGGTCACCGAGAGCCTGGAGGATGGCGAGGGAGAGTTCCTGAAGCGGCTGCACGCGATCGACCCGGAGACCCCGATCGCCGTCTCGCTCGACATGCACGCCAATCTCTACGACGCAATGATCGCAAACGCCACCGTAGTCACCGGCTATCGTACCTACCCGCATGTCGATACCTACGAAACCGCCAAGCTCGCCGGCGAGATCCTGCTGCTCACGATGCGCGGCGAAGTAAAGCCGGTCATGGCGTGGCGCAACGAGCCGATGTTGCCGCATATTATGCGGCAAGGCACCGACGACCATCCGAACAAGGAACTGCAGCACCGCTGTGCCGCGATGAGCGCAGAGGGCGCCTTGGCCGCGAGCCTCTTCACCGGCTTCCCGCACGCCGACATCACCAATGCCGGGCTGAGCGCGGTAGTGGTCACCGACGGCGATTTGAAGCTCGCAGAGGAGCTGCGCGACGAACTTTTGGGCCGCGCCTGGGTTGAGCGCGAGTCCTTCGTGTACAAGATCGAGCCATTACAGCAATCGGTTGCCCGCGCCAAGGCGATGCCGGTGCCCCACCCGGGAGAGGGGCCGATCGTGCTACTCGACCATTACGATAATTGCGCCTCGGGCGGCACGATGGACACGACCGCGGTGCTCGCCGAGATCTTGCGGCAAGGGCTCGGGGACGTCGCCGCTTTCGCAATCTTCGATCCCGAAGCGGTCCAGCAGGCGATCAAGGCCGGGGTCGGCGCGCACGTTAGCCTGTCTGCCGGTGGCAAGATCGAGATGCCGGCGATCCCCGTCGAGAGTCCGCCCTTGATCGTCTCCGGCACTGTCAAAACCATCTCCGACGGCCGCTACCGCAATCGCGGACCGATGGGGCGCGGCGTCCAGATGGACATGGGGTCCACGGCAGTGATCGACACCGGCGCTGCGGAGATCGTGTTGATCTCGCGGCATGTCGAACCTTCGGATCTCAATTGCCTGACGAGCCTCGGCATCGATCCGATGCAAAAGCGCTATGTGATGCTTAAGAGCCGCATTCACTGGCGCGCCGGACTCGGCAAATTGGCGAAGGCGGTGGTCGAATGCGCCGGGGTCGGCGTCTGCACCTCGGACTACGCGCAGCTGAAATTCAACAGGGTCAGGCGGCCGATCTTCCCGCTCGACCTCCCTAATCGCTAGGATCTAAGCTGCGTGGGATTGAAGCCCTCCCTACCGTCTGCGGCGTTGTCACTCCCATCGACACATAGATGCTCATCAGCGCTTCGACCCCGAAATCGGCCGGCGTTACCCACTCTACCGGGACATAGACCAGGCACCCTCCGACGGGCACGGGCGCGGAGGGGACCAGCACGACATGATATTGCCGGTCGCCGATCATGATCGGCTTGGGCATCGGCAGCAGGCCGAGAACCGCAGCGCCCCCCTCACCGCCAAAGAAACACCAGACCGGGCTCATGCTCTTGAGACCGTCCTGGTTCTTCCGGTCGACGATGGCGACGAACCGCTTGATCACATCGTAAACGTTGCCGACGAACGGGATGCGCTGCATTCAGCGAGTCGATCAGACGCCGCACACGGCTTTCGAGGCGCGATTCGACTACAAGTCCGAGCAGATAAGTCAGACCGACCACGACGACCGCGCCGAGCGCGTAGGCGGCGACGGGAGAATTCGAAAAGTTGAAGCCGATCGAGATCAGTACGCGGCCGATCGTGCTGCCCGGACCGAGATACTCGTAAATAAATGTGCCGACCCAGACGATGACGATAACCGTCACCGCCAACGGTAGCAGAACGAGAAATCCGGCGATAAAGGTGCGGAAGCGGCTGATCATCGCTCACCATCTCTCACGAGCTCGAAGAGAAACAAATAGGCAAGGACGATTGCAAAGCCGAGATGCGTGGCAGAATGACGAAGCCGCGGCCGAAGCGACCACAGCCCTCAACCCACGGAAAACGTCTCGGTCAATCCTCCCGGCAGCCGCGGACCGGTCGAGATCGAGCGCCACGCGAAAATCGGCGCCGACCGGCGCGCTTCCCGCTCCAGCCAGCGATCGCAAAAGAGACAGCACCTCGTTCCGTCGGCGACAGAGCGCGCGCAGCGCCGCCCATCGGGTTTCGCCGTTGTTTCGACGAGGCCGACGCGGTTAGGTTATCGGCGAGGGCTCGTGGATCAGGAGCGAACATGGACGACACCAGCCAACTTCTGGAAGCCGATCGGCGCTATCTCGTCCACCCGCTGCACCATCCCGATGATCACCGGCGGCCGCTGGTTGTCGTTGAGGGGAAAGGCGCGATGCTGCGCGCTGCGGACGGCCGAGAATATATCGACGGGCTCTCGGGGCTGTGGAACGTCAATGTTGGCCATGGCCGAGGCGAGCTGGCTGATGCGGCCAGCGCGCAGATGCGGCGGATCGCCTTTGCCTCGGCCTATATCGGCGCCACCAACGAGCCCGCGGTCCGGCTCGCCGAGAAGATCGTTGGACACGCCTACCCCAATTCCGCCGCGGTCTATTTCACCACCGCCGGCGCCGAGTTGAACGAGTTCGGCTTTCAAATTCGCCCGCTATTTCTGGAAGATCAAAGACAAGCCCGAAAAAACCAAGATCGTTTCCCGCATCCACGCCTATCACGGCGTGACCTTGGCGGCGATGAGCGCGACCGGCATGGCGGCCTATCACAAGATGTTCGGGCCACTCGTCCCGGGCTTCATCCAGGTCGCGCCGCCTTATGCGTATCGCTGGGCTGGCAATGAGGAGCCCGGGATCGGGGCGGCCGACGCGGTCGAGCAGGCGATCCTCGCCGAAGGCCCCGACACGGTCGCGGCGGTCATCGCGGAGCCGGTCATGGGTGCGGGCGGCGTCATCGTGCCGCCGCCGTCTTATTTTCCGAGGCTGCGCGAGGTCTGCGACCGCCATGACGTTCTGCTGATCGCCGACGAGGTAATCACCGGTTTCGGCCGCACCGGGAGATGGTTCGCGCTCGGCCATTGGGGGGTTGAGCCGGACCTCGTCTCGTTCGCCAAAGGCGTGACCAGCGGATATCTACCACTAGGTGGCGTGCTCGCTTCGAAGCGTGTGCACGAAGCGATCGAAAGCGCGCCAGCGGATCGCCGATTCATGCATGCGGCCACCTATTCGGGCCACCCGGTATGCTGCGCGGTTGGGTTGCGCAACATCGAGATCATCGAGAGCGAGGGGCTGGTCGAGCGCGCCGCGGTCATGGGGAGACGTCTGCTGGCCGGGCTCGAAGGGCTGCGCGGTCTCTCGGTTGTCGGCGATGTTCGAGGGCTCGGCATGATGTGCGGCGTCGAGCTGGTGTCCGACCGCAATGCGAAAACGCCGGCGCTAAGCCCCGGCCCCCGCATCACACGAGAGGCGCTCTCGCGCGGGTTGCTGGTGCGCATTCGGCCGGGAAGCGCCGACCCGCCGATCGGTGACACCATCTGCCTGGCACCCCCCCTGATGACCCCTGCCGAGGTAATCGATCGCATCCCAGAAATCCTGCGCGCGGCAATCGTGGCCACAACAAACTGATTCCATGGCCACGAACGTTATCGGGATCGTCATCGAAGGCGCGACCGGTCGGCTCGGCAGCACCCAGCATCTGCGGTCCTTGATGGCGATAGCCGGTGAGGGTGGGTTGTCGCTAACCAATGGCGACCAGCTGGTTCCCGAGCCGATGTTACTCGGTCGGAATCCCGAGAAGCTCGCGGCTCTTGCGGCGGCAAATGGCAGTCTCAAATGGAGTACCGATCGCGACGCCTGTCTCTCCGATCCGGACATCGCGATTTATTTCGACGCGAGCGCGACCGGTGGGCGGTCAGGCCGTATCAGGGCCGCGCTCGACGCCGGCAAACACGTCTATACTGAAAAACCGCTGGCCGAAACGCTGACGGATGCCTTGGATCTGGCTCGCCGCGCCGAACACGCCGAGCTTAAAAACGGTGTTGTGCAGGACAAGCTGTTCCTGCCCGGGCTCACCAAATTGCGCAAGCTATATGAGGCTGATTTCTTCGGTCGCGTTCTATCGATCCGTTTGGACTTCGGCTGGTGGGTGTTCGACGGCACGCCCTACCCGGGGCAACGGCCGAGCTGGAATTATCGCAAGGCCACCGGTGGCGGGCTGATCCTCGATATGTTCGCGCATTGGCGCTACATCTTCGACCGCTTGCTGGGAGAGGTCAAAGCAGTCTCGTGCCGGCACTTGATCGCGTTGCCCGAGCGCCGCGATGAAGCCGGCAACCCTTACCAGGTCGATGTCGAGGATACCGCCTTTGCGACATTCGATCTGGCAGGCGGTGCACTGGCGCAAGTGAGCTCGTCCTGGGCCAGTCGAGTCAAGCGCGACGATCTACTGCAGATCCAGGTCGACGGCACCAGAGGTTCGGCTGTATGCGGACTACACCGCTGCTTTGTACAGCCGCTGGTCGCCACACCGAAGCCGTTCTTCGACCCGGAAAGGCCCCAGGCCATGGCGTTCGACGAGCAATGGCAGGAAATGCCGGACATCGATCCGGTGTGCAACGGCTATCGCGTAGGCTGGGAGCTGTTCTTGAGGCACGTCGCGGAAGACGCGCAGTTTCCATCCCCCTTTCTTGAGGGCGCCAAGAGCGTCCAATTGGCCGATGCGTGCTATCAAAGCGACCGGGAGCGGCGCTGGATCGATCTGCCCGAACTGAAGCTTTGACCCGAACTGAAGCTTTGAAAGGGCGGGCGACACCAATCAGTCGGATTGGGCACCTAGGCAGCTGCGGCTCTTGTCGGGATCGCCTCCTCCCGGGGCCGCTGAGTGTTGTCGTCATTCGGATCAGCGCGGCGAAAATAGAGATGTACGGCAGTACCGATGCCTTCGACACTTTCGGCCCGGGCGAAACCGCCGAAGCGAAGCGCCAATTCATGGGCTGCCGCGACCGCTGGTCGGACCGTCTTTTGTGGGTCCAAAATGCCATCGAGCTGCTCCACGGATAACCCGGAGCCGTTATCCTTGACTGTCAGCCGCACATAGTCTCCTGCAGCACCGTCAGCGAATTCGACGACTGCAGCCGCATCCATCGCATATTGGCGAGTTCCGACGACAAGATCCCCACCCCCAGGCATGTCGGCGACCGCTGCGGCGACGAGATCGCGGACCGTCTTTGCCAATGAAGCTGGATCAGCGACACAAGGCCACAGGTTGGGCAGCAGTGAAAAGCGGGAGCCGATCGAACGTGGAACCCCGCGACGAAGCGACCGTTCGAGCGTCCCCAATATGGCGTTAAGGTCAGTTGAATGGTGTTGCGACGACGTCACTCCGCGGTCGAAGATGGAAGATCGACGCGACATCAATCTTGGTCGCTTCGACCGATCCGACGCAACGGTGGTATGCCATCGCGCGGCACCAGCTCTCAAGCCAGGCTGCAGACGGCCGGTCAGCCCACCGAAAAGACTGCGGATGGTGATCGCCGCCGTCGTCACAACTGTTCTCCAACGAAATGGCCGACGCCGCAACAGAATCGCAGTGACGGCCAACGTCAGCCCAACGGCCGCGGCGATTAGCGCAGAGATCCGCCAATCGCCATCTTGCCGGACTACTGTCGCCGGCTTGTATAGAAAACTTTCGAGATCCACTGCTCGCGATATCACCCCGACATTGATCAAGCTTTGTTGAATTTTGGCCCAGCGTTCCGGGTTCGAGTGGCCGAGCGGGATATCGGGATAGCGGGCGAGCTTGCGCGCGACCTCGGTCTGATACCGGGCGAAGCCCACCGGATCGGAAACCGGTACCTCAATCGGCAGCTTGGCGAGAATACGTGCCGCGACTTCGTCTGGGCGCTGCAGAGCGTAGGCCCAACCCCGGATCGATGCTTCGCGAAACCGTTGCACAACCAGCGGATTCGCTCTCGCTAAGCGCTGCAGCGTGAATAGATTGTCCCCGTAAAATTCGGCTCCATAGCTCGAAAGATCGAAGGCCCTCAGCAAAATGCCCCGTTCGCGAGCTAGCCACGGCAGCTCCCAGGCCGAGCCAACCGCGGCGTCGACCCGGCGGCCGGCGAGGTCGTCGATGGCTTCCCCCGGCTGTATCGAAACAGATTTCACTTTTTCCGGATCGATTCCTTCTCCGGAGAATGCCGTACGCAATTCGAGATCGAGCGCGTCGCTCGCCGGCAGTCGCCCAACTCTGCCGGTGAGGAGCGCCGCCGAGAGGGTGAGGTCACGGTCGGCGCGGTAGTAAACCGCGGCGCCGCTCTGTTGAAATACCGGCGCAAGCAGCAATAGAGATTGGCCTTGGGCCGCCCGAACCAACAGCTCAACAGTTCCCGTCCCAAACTGGGCTCGACCCTCGGTTATTTCACGGACCGGGTCAATCGGAGTCTCCCCAGACGGGCGACCCGGCCTGATCTCGACATCGAGCCCCGCCGCCTCGTAAAAGCCTTGCCACAAAGCCGCATAGTAGCCGGCAAACTCGAACTGCGGCTCACGATGGAGTTGGAGCACGAGTTTGGTCTCGGCATTCGCGGTGATCGGCAACGCAGCGAGCACAGGCGCAAAATATAAAGCGAGTATTGCCGCATATACAAATGCGAATGAAGCAACTTCCAGCGGAATCCGTTTCGCCATTTGGCCTCCCCCTGCGAGCGACGGAACGGCCAATCCCCATGGCCGAACCGAGAATGCCGAGCGCCGTTCCGATACCCCGTACGACGTACTTTGGCCCCGGTGCCGGTGACCGACACGACACACCCGGCGCCCGGCACTCGCCCGCGGCGATCAGCATAGGAGGCAAGCCGACTGCGCTCAAGCGCGGTAGCCCAAGGGTGAAAGCTGGTGTCGGCACGTATTGCCCGATCCACCCGGCCCGGCGTAGCCTACAAGAGATCCCAAAGAGGTTAGATCGTAAATGAAAGTAATGGTGACGGGCGGTGCCGGTTTTATCGGCTCGGCGGTTTGTCGGTTGCTCGTCGGCGAGCTCGACGCCACGGTTCTGAACGTCGATAAACTAACTTATGCCGCAAACCTCGGGTCGTTACGCGCAATCGATGCGAGCCCACGTTACGCGTTTAACCAAGCCGACATCTGCGATCGGCAAGCGATGTCTCTGTTGTTCCGGGGCTTTGATCCCGATGCCATCCTTCATCTGGCGGCCGAATCGCATGTCGACCGTTCGATCGACGGTCCTGCCGAGTTCATCAAGACCAATGTCGAGGGAACTTGCGTCCTGCTGGAGGCCGCGCTCGACCATTGGCGCAGGCTTCCGGCGGAGCGGGCGGCCCGCTTCCGCTTTCACCATGTCTCGACCGACGAAGTTTTCGGCTCGCTCGGGGAGACCGGCAAATTTACCGAGGCCACACCCTACCAGCCGAACTCGCCCTACTCGGCATCGAAGGCGGCCTCCGATCACCTTGTCCGCGCGTGGCGGGAAACCTTCGGGCTGCCCACCTTGATCAGCAACTGCTCAAACAACTACGGACCCTGCCATTTCCCGGAAAAACTGATTCCGCTCGCCATTCTGAAGGCGCTTCACGGCGAGCCGGTTCCGGTCTACGGAACGGGCGAGAACATCCGCGATTGGCTATACGTCGAGGACCACGCGCGGGCGCTGTTCCTGATTTTGAGCGAAGGCCGGGCGGGGGAGAGCTACAATGTCGGCGGCAATGCGGAGCGGACCAATCTCGATGTCGCCCAGTCGATCTGCCGGTTGCTCGACGAGATGCTGCCGGAATCACCGCATCGACCGCATAGCGATCTGATCACCTTCGTCACAGATCGGCCGGGACACGACCGCCGCTACGCGATGGATACCGCCAAGATTCGCCGTGATTTGAGCTGGGAACCGCGGGAAAGCTTCGACAGCGGGCTTAGCAAGACAGTCTCGTGGTATCTCGCTAATCGCTGGTGGTGGGAACCGATTTGGTCGCAGATCTACCGTGGCCAGCGACTGGGGATCGGCGTTGGTCGAGTCCCCATGGAAGCGCCGCCTTCGGCATCCTCTCCACCCTCTGCCGAATAGGCGTTCTGCGGGCGTCGGACACGATTGCGGGAAAGGGATTATTAAATTGACAATTGCCTATTATTTTGGTAACAGAATGCCCAGCTCACCACCCGACCACCCGCTAATGGGGGAGGATTGGGGTGGGGCTGCTTGGCACAATGATTATGATGTGAATCGCACTAATGCCCGATCTCGCACCCTATTTCCCCCCGGTCATGTCCGATGTCGTGATCGACCTCTATCACGGTGACAAAGTTAGCGTAGATTTCTCGTCTGTAAAATCCACTGGCATCGACGCCGTGATCCTGAAGGCGACACAAGGAACTGGTTTCAAGGACCCGGCCTTTGCGCCGCGTCGTGCCAACGCGCGCGCCGCCGGACTGCTGGTCGGGGCATATCACTTCTTTGACGCGAAGAGCCCGATCGAGCAGATGGCTCACTTTCTCTCCGTCGTCGGAGACAACGACGACATTCTGCTGGTGGTCGATTTCGAGGCCTACGAGCGATCCCAACCGACCGCCTCGCAGGCCGCCGCAGCCGTCATGATGATCAAATGCATGACCGGGCGACTGCCGGTTCTGTACACCGGCCGCTACGTGTTGTCCTCGCCCAATTCTGTGCTGTCGCAGTGCCCGCTGTGGCTCGCCGAATACGGTTCTCGTCCCGTCTGTCCGCCGGGTTGGTCGCAATGGAAGCTGTGGCAACATACCGACGGACGAGTCGGTAGCGGACCCATGACGGTGCCGGGCATCGGGCCCTGCGACCGCAGCCGCTTCGCCGGTACGCTCGACGAGCTCAAGACATGGTGGCCCGCGGCGACGGCTTAGCCAGCCAGCGTCGAGGATAGCGGCGGAGGGCGGCTTGCCTACCGCCGCTTCCACCGCGGGGCGTGCGACGCGTCGCGATCCATATGCAGGAAGCGGGGCTGTCGGACCTACAACCTCTCCTTGATCGTCCCGTGAGCTTGACCTCCTTTTGTTGGCGAAAAGCGCTCCGGCCTTACATCTGGCGAGATCTCAAGGGCGCGTTAACGACGAATAACTGACTTTGGGGAAAAAATGATGTGCTCCAGGCGGCCAGGACCATTCCCATATAAGCCATTCGCATGTACGTAGGCGGGTACGAGCAGGAAGGATGATGGCGCAGAGTAGAGTTGCGGCACGCCCGGCGGATCTTCCGGATTACGACAATCCCCCGGTGAATGAGGTCGTAATCGGCATTCAATTTGACCGCATCGCCATTACGGGCGCTCATATCGGGCTATTTTGGGAAGAGTTGCGCGCTGAATTTCCGAAGGCGTCGGAGCAACCCCCTCTCGAACGCAGAATAGAGTCCTTCCAGCCGCTGCGCTATTCCGCTCCGATCCTGGGCGTTAGTTCTTGGCCTGGATCGCGCCATTGGCTGACATCAGAAGATGACGTACAGCTAATTCAAATACAAGCTGACCGCATCCTGTACAATTGGCGCCGCGGTCCTCACAACGCTACTTATCCTCATTTTGAATGTCTACAGGAGAAATTTTGGAGTGTCGCTGAAAAATGGTCTGCTTTCCTTGAGGGGATCGAGAAGACCCTGAAGCTCACTCAGTGGGAGGTTTCCTACATCAACCACATTCTTACGCCCGATCAACTTGCCCTGGCCGACGTTCTCTCTTTCTGGGGCGGACAACTGGATTACGCTATGGGGGGAGTTGCGGAGGCCGGTCGGATGGAGGCTCAGAGGATCCTTACGGAGAACAACTCGCCTTGGGCGCGCATGTATGTGAATATCACGACCGGAATTCGTGCCGACCAAATTCCCCTAATCGCCTTCGATCTGACCGTAAGGGGACCACCACCCGAAGGCGAGGACGCCTGGGATGCAACGCATGACCGGCTTTTCAAAGGCCGCCATCAGATCGTGACAGCCTTCGACGCTCTAACCACGGAAAAAATGCATGCCCTCTGGGGAAAACGGAAATGACGGACGCGTCACTCGCCTACCGAGTAACCGATGTCGCCAGGCGGGGGTGGCCAGCTTGGCAAAGATCGGCTTGGCAAGGGTCGGCTTGGGAAAATCGTTTTATCCAGACTGCTACGTGGTCGAATGTAGAGGTGCCCCCAACTTCAGCGGCTGCGAGCACTAATGAAGTTGATTCGCCGCGTGAGACAGTAGCAACAACGTGGCTTCAGCCTGTTTTGGATAGGCTCAATCATCTCTTCCAACTTCAGGACGGCTGGGATGGTCCAGAATTGGTGGGGATTAACTTTGATGTGGCCTGGAAAACACTCGAAACTCTTGAACTTATCGCAACGGAGAAAACGCTACCGCCCTCCATTTCTCCTGGACACGATGGAAGTTTGCAACTTGCTTGGTACGCCTACGAATTCGAGCTGGAGATCGATGTACCACGTTCCGGAAGTGTGACGGTCTCGCTTTATGAACACGCCTCCGACCAGGAGTTGGAGCTAAACTTGGCTTCGCCGGAACTGTCCGCTGCGATGAAACGACTGGCGGCGGACTAGGATTACATGGTCTGGAAGCCAAACCCGGCGCGCGACGCGGTCGGCAACGTGCTACCACATGACGATCCCGTCGCCGTCCCTGGTGAATGGACGCTCTTGCGTCATATCCATCCCGAGCAGTGGACCCGGGATGGACGAACCGGTGCCCCTAGACCCCAGTCAATCGCGTTTGCTTTCAGCACCGACGGAAGCCGCAGCATGTCGGTTGATGTGGAACCGCCCATGCTTGTCGAGGGTCTTCTCCCCACTCATTATGCTTTCAGGGTCGGCAAAGGCGTCGCTCGCGTTACGGCAGCGAAGGCGCGCGAGTTGGACCTTCGGGTTGGACCTGAGCCGATAAGGGGCAACCCTCATCATGGTGGGATCTGGGTACCAAATCCCGCGATCCCCGGAAACCAGGTGGACAAACGTAAAAGGTTACTGAGCCGCAGCTGCGTGGTCGTCGCGCTACCGCCGGGCGGTATCATCGAATAACGAGCGCCCGTGAGGGGAGCCCAGTATCGAGGCCGACGTTTCTCCGACAGCGAACATGAATGTAGGCGCGGCATAACGTCTAAGTCATTGAACAAAAAGTGGTGCTGCCGGTGGGTATCGAACCTACGACCTCTCCCTTACCAAGGGAGTGCTCTACCACTGAGCTACGGCAGCGTCCCGGCGCCAAGATCGGTCCCCGGCACGATCGGAACGCAATACACAAGGTCCCCGCGGCTGGCAAGGCAAAGGCACGGCATGTCAGGGTCCGGTTCGTCGCCGGTCAGGGGCCGAGTAGGCATTGCCTCACGCGGCGAGCTTGAAATCGTTGAATTAATCTCTATATTGGGCTTATATTGCTAGGGTAACAATCAAGTGACGAACGAGACGGTGACCATTTATCTCGCCCGACCGGTAGCGGGAACAACTGCCACGAACGCGGGACTGTCGCGCGTTATCGCCGTTCCACAACCAATACGCGACTTACGCCTGATTTCAGCCTGCAAAAGCAGGCAGCCTGACAAAGACAACTCAATGCAACGTTGTACATCCCGAGGCCTGGGGCAATGCGAAAACCCGGACCGCATTTGACCCCGAGCAAAACCACCGAGAGAGCAGCGCGCGAAGAGCGGCTGGCTAGAGCGCTGCGCGACAACCTTTTCCGACGCAAAGAACAAGCGCGCGCGCAGGATCGGCGGGCAGCCGCGCAATCAGAACGATCGGATCGCGAGCGAGAACCATCGGCTTGAGCGGCGCCTCCCGCTCCAGTAAAAGCAACCGCCATGGCGGAAATGGCCCCCGCCGGTAGGCGGCGCGTGGAATCGAACGATGGACAAGATCCGGATCAAGGGCGGTGTGCCGCTCGAGGGTATAATCCCGATTGGCGGCGCCAAAAACGCGGCATTGCCGCTGATGGCCGCGAGCCTGCTGACGCCGGAGCCGTTGACTCTCGAGAATGTCCCCGATCTGGCCGACATCGCGACGATGGCGAACCTTCTCGTCCAGCACGGTGTCGCTGTCGCAGTTGACGAGGTCGGCGGAAATCGCGGGCGAGTGCTCGAATTGTCGGCAGAACATATTACGTCGACAACAGCCCCCTACGATCTCGTCCGAAAGATGCGGGCTTCCATTCTTGTGCTCGGACCGCTTCTGGCGCGCTTCGGCCGAGCGCGAGTGTCTTTGCCCGGCGGCTGCGCAATCGGGCCGCGACCGGTCGATCTCCACATCAAGGGGCTGCAGCGGCTGGGCGCCGACGTGGAACTACATGGCGGCTATGTCGACGCACGTGCGCCCAAGGGTCTGAAAGGTGCCGAGATCGCCTTTCCAGCCGTGTCGGTTGGCGCTACCGAGAATCTGCTGATGGCGGCTACTCTCGCGGAAGGGCAGACTTTGCTTATCAACGCCGCACGGGAGCCCGAGATCACGGACCTCGCCAGCTGCCTCGTCGCTATGGGTGCCCAGATCGATGGGATCGGGACCGATCGGCTAAGCATCGTCGGGAGCGGCCGACTGCACGGGACAGCGCATACGATTATCCCCGATCGCATCGAAACCGGAACCTACGTGATGGCGGCAGCGGCAACCGATGGTGAGGTGCAGCTGACCGGCACCCGGATCGACCTCATCGCAGCGCTGGCGCGTACCTTGGAAGGGGCGGGCGTGGAGGTATCGGCTATTCCGGATGGGTTGCGGGTGCGTCGGCGCTCCCACTCTCTGGAGGGAGTCGACATCATGACGGAACCTTATCCGGGTTTCCCGACGGATCTCCAGGCGCAAATGATGGCGCTGATGGCGACCGCCAGAGGTGCGTCAATGATCACCGAGACAATTTTCGAGAACCGCTTCATGCATGTCCCCGAGCTTGCGCGCATGGGAGCCAACATCAATGTGCACGGCGCCTCCGCCTTGGTGCGGGGGGTGCCTTCCTTGATGGGGGCGCCGGTGATGGCTACGGATTTGCGCGCCTCGGTATCGCTCGTGGTGGGTGGTCTCGTCGCAGAGGGCGAGACAGTGATCAACCGCGTTTATCACCTCGACCGCGGCTACGAGAAGCTCGAAGAGAAACTCTCGGCCTGCGGCGCCCGCATCGAAAGGCATCGGGATGCCTGACGACAGCGGCACTGCGCTTAAGCTGCGTGCTGAGGATGAGAGCGATCTCGCGGTCATCTCGGCTTGCCTGCAAGACGCGCTCGTTGCCGTCCGGGACCTCGCTTTCATTCCGCAGGATGGTACGTTCCTAATGGTCGCCAACCGATTTCGTTGGGAGAGCGCAGCGCGCCATGAGCGCGCTGCGGTCGATTACCAGCGCACTCTGTGCGGGATCACGTTCGGGGCCGTCGCCGGAGCTTCCTATATAGGCTTCCGCCGGAGCGAGGACGATCGAATCTTGTCACTGCTGACGATCCGACCCGAGGGAGAACTCGATACGGTTCGAATTTTCCGGCGGTGCCGCAATACGGCTGGATGTCGCCCGCATCGTTTGTCATGCGCAGGACCTCGGGGAGCCCTGGCCGACACAATGGCAGCCGCGGCATGATGCGGACGAGCGGGTATGACTGGCGCGGCGAACGCGCGCGGAGCCGAGAGTGTATTGATCCTGGCGCTACCCAACGGCCGCATCCTTGGCGAGGTGATGCCCCTGCTGCGCCATCTCGGCGTCACGCCGGAGCCGTCCTTTGACGACCCGGGGTCGCGGCAACTCCGCTTTGCCACAAGCGCGCCTGGACTAGATCTGATACGAGTGCGCAGCTTTGACGTTGCCACCTTCGTCGCCTTCGGCGCTGCCCAGCTCGGCATCGCCGGCAATGATGTGCTGATGGAATTCGACTATTCCGAGATTTACGCGCCGCTCGACCTTGATGTCGGGCACTGCCATCTTGCGGTCGCAGCCACCACCGACGGTGCCGCCAGGAAAAATGTCACCCGCGCGAGCCATGTTCGGGTCGCCACCAAATACCCGGAGATCGCCCGTCGTCATTTCGCAGCGCGCGGCATACAGGCGGAATGCATCAAGTTGAACGGCGCTATCGAACTCGCTCCGAAACTCGGCCTATGCCGTCACATCGTCGACCTTGTTCAGACTGGCGCCACGCTAAGAGCGAACGGTTTGATCGAGATCGAGCGCATAGCCGAGGTGAGCTCGCGGCTGATCGTCAACCGCCCCGCGTTGAAGACCCGCCCGAACGAGGTCGGCGGCTGGATCGAGCGCTTCCGCAAGGCAATTGATAAAGCGGCCTCAGCTTCCCTTAACCAAATAAGGGAGGAAGAAGGCGGAGCAAACCAGCGGAGGGGCTGATACCAGTCAGATTGTCAACCCGAGCTGCCGGGTTTGAAACGGACTTCCGGCAATTGCTCGACGCAAAGCGAGAGGCCGCGGCGGATGTCGATGCCTTGGTCGCTGCCATCGTCGAGGACGTCGGACAGCGTGGCGACGCAGCGCTGATCGAATACACGCGCCGTTTTGACGGCATCGACCTCACAGCTTCCGGCCTGCGTCTAACAGGCCGTGAAATCGCCGAGACCGCAGCCGCGGCTTCGCCCGAGACCGTAGCCGCGTTGCGGCTGGCTGCGGAGCGGATCGAGGACTTCCATCGCAGGCAAATGCCGCCGCTGGTCGATTATGTCGATGCACTAGGGGTGCGGCTTGCCGCTCGCTGGCGACCGGTTGTGGCCGCCGGGCTCTATATCCCCGGCGGAACCGCCGCCTACCCGTCTTCGGTGCTGATGACTGCTGTTCCCGCCAAAGTGGCTGGTGTCGAGCGGCTCGTTATGACTGTTCCGACACCGAGCGGCATCCTCAATCCGCTCGTTCTTGCGGCGGCCAAAATGGTCGGAATCGACGAGATCTATAGGGTGGGCGGCGCGCAAGCGGTGGCGGCGCTCGCCTATGGCACCGCGACGATCGAGCCCGTCGACAAGATCGTCGGCCCAGGGAACGCCTACGTCGCCGCAGCCAAACGGCGCGTCTTTGGCCGGGTCGGCATCGATATGATCGCCGGACCCTCTGAAATTCTCGTCGTCGCTGATCAGCGCAACAATCCGGAGTGGATCGCCGCCGATTTACTCTCGCAAGCAGAGCATGACGGCGCAGCGCAAGCGATGCTGATCACAGATGACGACGGCTTCGGCAAGGCGGTCGAAGCAGCAGTCGAACGGCATCTGAAGCGATTGCTACGCGGGAGAATCGCGCGCGCGAGCTGGCAGGCCCACGGTGCGATCCTCCTCGTCGCCGGCTGGGACGAGGCGGTAGCGCTAATCGACCGGATCGCTCCTGAGCACCTCGAACTCGCGCTCGACGACGCCGATATGCTGGCTGACAAGGTTCGCCATGCCGGCGCCATTTTCCTCGGCCGTTACACGCCCGAGGCCGTCGGGGACTATATCGCCGGCCCCAGCCATGTTCTGCCGACAGCGCGTAGCGCGCGCTTTGCCTCTGGCCTTAGCGTGCTGGATTTTATGAAACGTACCTCGCTGCTCCGCTGCGATGAGGCAAGCCTTGCCGTGCTCGCGCCCCCGGCGATCCGCATCGCCGAAGCGGAAGGGCTTGGGGCTCATGCGCTTTCACTGTCGATCCGGCTGGCATCGGGGGCGTGAATCACGGGCATGGTCGATTCTGCGGGCGATTTCACAAACCAATGGCGGATCGCTGGCATAACGCTCGACGAGCACACTGTGATCCGCCGCAACGCCGACATCGAACACGAGCGATCAGTTGCGATCCTCGACTTGTTGGAGGCGAACCATTTCGCGCCGGTTTCAGGTCGCTGCGGGCCATTTCACCTACATTTGGCAATCGAAGAGAACAGGTTGAGCATGGTTGTGCACTCGGCAATAAAAGATTCGAACGAGACTATCCTCCTGCCACTCGCCCCGTTTCGCGGTATCGTCAGAGACTACTTCATGGTTTGTGAAAGCTATTACGAGGCGATCCGCCGCTCGAACCTTGCCCAGATCGAGGCGATAGACGTGGGAAGGCGGTCGTTGCACGACGAGGGATCAACCCTGCTGATAGAGCGGCTCGCCGAGAAAGTTGCCATCGACCACGACACGGCGCGGCGCTTGTTTACGTTGATCTGCGTGCTGCATCTACGCGGGTGACGGCGCCGTTCCTCATACTTGCCTCCGCCTCGCCGCGCCGGCTCGAGCTGCTGCGGCAGATCGGGTTCATGCCCGACCGGATCGATCCCGCCGATATCGATGAAACACCTCGCCCGAGCGAGCTGCCACCAGCTCATGCTATGCGTCTGGCCGAGGAGAAGGCGCGGGCGGTTATGTCTCGGCATCCGGGGGCCTTTATCCTGGCAGCAGACACGGTCGTCGCGTGCGGTCGCCGTATCTTACCGAAACCTTCGGACCCAGTTACTGCACGGTTCTGCCTCGAACTGCTGTCGGGGCGTCGCCATCGCGTCCATAGCGGCATCGCTTTGGCTAGCCCGGGCAAGCGGCTGACATTGCGCCGCGTCGACAGCCAAGTCGCATTCAAACGCCTCAGCGAGGCCGAGATCACGGCTTATCTTTGCAGTGGCGAATGGCGCGGCAAAGCCGGTGGCTACGCGATTCAGGGTCGGGCGGCGGCGCTGATCCGGTGGGTATGTGGCTCCTACACCAACGTAGTCGGGCTGCCGCTCTTCGAAACGGCACAGTTGCTTGCTGGCCGCGGCTATCGAATGTCATGCTCGGCGAGTTGCTGATCGCCGCTGGCCCCGGCGAATGGCGCGCCGTCCTGATCGAGGACGGCATTCCGGTCGAACTCTTCGTCGAGCGCGGAAATCGTAGCGAAGCCGGCAGCATTCACCTCGGTCGGGTCCATCGGCTGCTGCCAGCGCTCAGCGCGATGCTTGTCGACATCGGCGCCGATCGGCCGGCGTTCCTACCCCAGAACGAGGTTTTCCCGCGTGGCCGACGGCTCGACGAGGGCGAGCGCGTCATCGTCCAAATTCGCCGCGAGGCGCAGGGCGGCAAGGCTGCAAGTGTGACGACGGTGATAGCGCTGCGCGGTAAGCTCATTGAACTTCGATCGGGTGGTCGGGGGATATTGGGGGGTGAACGGCTGTCCCCTGAGGAGCGGGCTCGGTTACTCGTTGCCATCGACGGTCGATCGAAAGAACCCTCATGGCGAAGCTCGGTCGGCATCAAGCTGCTCGGATCCGCGCCCCTCGAGACGCTAATTGCAGCAGCAACGGAACTGCTCCGGCGTTGGGCCGACATATGCAAGCGGGCCTCGGAGTTCCAGCCGCCGATGCGCCTCGACCCGCCCGCGACCTTTGCCGCTGCGCTCTCTGCTGCACTGCCGGTGTCGCCAACACGGATTTTCACCGACGATCCCGCCAGCATTCCCGAACTCCGCGAGGCATTTCCGGGCGTTGTAGCGCAGCACCGCTCAGAGCCGGAGGGGCCGATCGAGCTCGATGCCACCTTTGACCGAGCGTTATCGCGAACGTTCGCCCTTGACGGCGGCGGCTGGGTGAACATCGAAGCGACCCGGGCTGGGGTGATGATCGATGTCGATAGCGGAACCCCGGAGACGGGATCACCGGAGCGCGCCGGGCTCTCTGTCAATCTCACCGCGGCCGGTGCTATCGCCCGGGAGATTCGGTTGCGCAATCTTGCCGGCGGCATCGTCATCGACTTTGTCGGAATGGCTCACCGCAGATTACGTGACCGCCTCCACGACGCGCTCACCGAGGAACTGGCCCCTGATCCCGCGTGCCCACAGATACTCGGCTGGACCCGGCTCGGGCACCTCGAACTAGTGCGACCCCGCCGCCGGCGACCGCTCATCGAAACGCTGCTCGAACCGCGCGCCGGGGGTCCTCTCGTCAAGACCGCCATCACTGTTGCGCACGAGTCGTTGCGCGCATTGCGCCGTGAGGCGCGGGCGCAGCCCGGAAGAAGCTGGCGCCTGACCGTCGCGCCGGATGTCGCTATAGCACTGGCGGGTGGTGCGGCGGAGGCTTTGCGCTCGCTGGAGGACCGATTCGGTCGCCAGATTGCTATCGAGCAGGATCCGAGCGCCGATCGCGAATGCTTTCAAATTACTCCCGTCTGATCATATGGTTCGTGATGGAATTCCGATCCCCAAATTCGCTGCGCCCCTGCCCCATCTGCGGCAAGCCGACGGTGCCGCAAAACCAGCCGTTCTGCTCGGCTCGCTGCGCCCAGGTCGATCTTAGCCGCTGGCTGAAGGGCATTTATAGTATCCCGACAGAGGAGGGACCCGACGAAGGCGACGAGGAATGCTGATCCACGAAAGATCGGCGTTGACCGCACCTCGGCGAGCCTTACATCAAAGCGCGACGGACAAAATGAGCGCATCGCCCGCTGATCCATCACTATGGGTCATTTACGCCGGTCCGCCTTGGACTCTATCCCTGTTCAGTTCAGGTAGGACATCTTCATGTAATGTTCTGGGCGAGATCGAGAAGATCGAAGGGTTCATCTCGATCGAGCGGTTCACGAGCCTGAGCCAAGATGGCAAGATCCTGTCGCTATCGTTTTGGCACGATCAGGATGCGATCGCGCACTGGCGCGAATACGAGCAGCACCACGCAGCGCAAATCTCAGGGCGCAACGGGTGTTCAGTGACTACCGGCTCCGCGTCGCGGCGGTTGTCCGCGATTACGGCATGTGCGAGCGGGCGCAAGCACCACAGGCGATGCCGCAGACGACTCAGGCCTAGAGTCGGGCTACTCCCAGGCGATCCGCGGGGCCTTACCGAGCTTCGCCGGGCCGAGGAACATCTGTCCATTCTGAATCGTAAATGCCGTGGTGATCGCGGGCTTGCCGTCCGGTCCGGCCTTCGCCAGCATCGCCAGCGCTAATCTTGCAAGACCGGCTTCGGCGGCGCGCATACGTCCACTCTGGACGAGTGCTGCGAGGATTTGGTCATAACCCTGGATCGCCCCGGAGAAACCACCGATCGGCTGGAGGTCCCGGTCGAGAGCGATTGTCCCGGATGCGGCTGCGCTGAGTTCTCCCCATTTCACCTGCAGATTATCTAACTCGATTGTGCCGCCGGCATCTCGCCACTCGGAGATTGCTTGCACCAGTTGCCCGCTCGGGACTGCGCCCTTGACACTGAGCGCGAGAGCTAGCTCGTCTATCGTGTCGCCCAAGATGGGAGTCACACTGGCGAGCCTCAGCTGCCGCAGGTTGAAGGCTACCCCGATGGCTGGGTCGGCGTGCCCTTGCGGCGGCTTCGCCGGCAGGACGACCCACGAGTCCGCCGTGCTGACCGAGATCGTCTCACCAGCCTCCGCATCGATGTTTCCTAGGTGCAGCCATAGTATCGTGTTTGCCTGCGGGCCCGTCGTGAGCACCCCCGCGACGTTCCGAGCCGCCAGCTTCACGGGAGGGCGCGCACCTCCGGCAGCCAGCGCAGCCGACAACCCTTCCGGCGCGTCAAGTCGCCAGCTGGAGAAGTTCCAGGGCCGAGCTTCCCCGGAGAGAACGGGGACGCGGAGTTCGGGTGCCGGGCTCAGCCGGCGGTCACGCAGGATCGCGGCCTTGAGCGAAACGCGATAGGCGAGAGGAAAACCGCCGACGCCGATCCTCTCCCACGAAACGTCAATTTTCTCGGCGCGTTCGGCTTGAGCCCAAGCCGTGACGCCGCTCTTGATTTCCTCAACGATGAGCAGCCAATAGGCCGTGTAGGCACCTAGCAGAACCAGCGAGAGAGCAAAAGCGACGAGGCCGAAGCGCGTTGGGCGGCGCATGCCGGGGTTATAGCGGCCCGGTTAGGCAACCGCCAGCAAGCGACAAACACGCCACGGCAAGCTGCGATCTTGATCGCGTCGACAATCGGCTATTGTGTGGCGTATCGGGCGCCGACTGTCAGCTGCGAGATGACCCAGGAAGGACCCAACTTCCATCCCGATCCGATGCCCCCCGAGATCGCGGCATTGCGCCACGGTTCCGAGGTGATATGGATCTTTGCCTATGGTTCCTTGATGTGGGATCCTGAGTTTTCCTGCATCCCGGCCGAGCCCGCTTTGCTGCATGGGTATCATCGCCGCTTCTGCCTCTATTCCTACGACTATCGCGGAACCCGAACCCGACCCGGCCTTACGCTTGGCCTCGATCGAGGCGGCACATGTCGCGGCACCCTTTTTCGCTTGCCGCCCGAAGCGGTGGCCGAGGCGATCGATGCCTTGTGGGCGCGCGAGATGACAGCGCCCAGGGTTTACGATATGCGGAAACTGCCGGTGCGGACTGTTAACGGCGGCTTGTCGGCATTTGCCTTCACGGTGCGGCGCGATCACCCAGATTATGCCGGGCGGCTGACGCAGGAGCAGACTGCGCAAATCATTTCGGGCGCAGTCGGTCGCCGCGGCACTAACCGTGATTATCTCTCCGGCACCCTGCATCACCTCGCCGATCTCGGGCTTGCCGATAGGCGGCTCTTTCGGCTCGCCGAGCGGGCCGAGGCGCTGGCCGCGGCGGCCGGATAGCGTGTTCGTTTCGCCTCACACGAGCGCTGCTCTCCCCACCGCCTGAAAATGCAGGTGGAATTCAGGCACGAGCCCAACCCACAGTTTTACACCGGTCCGCAACATCGTCCAACCCGGCAGGCGCCCGCCATCGACAATCGTGTGCATTGTCACGCCATCCATACCATATTATTACGATATTGTCAATATCCCGAATTTGGAGCACCAATTGGATGGATCAGCATCGCGAGAGCAAGCAGTCGATCGCGCCGAGCCGCTCCTAAGCCGCGGGCCGGCCGATCGCTCAAGCACCTAGAAATTCACACAAGGTCCGCGCACCTCCGTTGGACATATTCTCGTTGCCAAGGGAGTCCCGATCGCTGATAGTGAACCTGGTGCTAAAGACCCTTCGGATTGAAAATTAACGCGTTATTGCCGCCAGGTGCTCGGCTACCATGGCGGCGAGGCGCGATGTCCTGAGACTCGACAGCTCTGCATGACGGCCGATCTGATATTCATCGTCCAAGCCCTCGCCATTCTTGTGCTCCCCGTGGCGGTTTGGCGGGGGCTGCGACTGCGCGGGGTGGTGCCGCTTGTGGTCGTGCAGATCCTGGTGGGGATCGCTCTCGGCCCGACTTTGTTCGGTCGCATCGCCCCCGAATCCTACCATGTGATTTTCAACCCGAAGACATTGACGCCGCTTTGGGGAGTGGCCTCTATCGCCGTTCTGCTCTTCGGCTTTGTTACCGGGCTTCACCTCGAACCCCGGGCCTTCATCGGTCGCGGCCGCGCCTTCGCCACGATCGCCACCGCCAACGTCGCCGTGCCGATCACAGCGGGGTTTCTCGGCGGATTGTGGATCGCCGCCAGCCTGCCTGCGGAGCTAGGTGGATCAATCAGCCCGGCGGGCTTCGCCTTGGCAATCGGCATCGCCACCGGGATTACCGCCCTTCCGGTTCTTGGCGCCATCCTGCGCGAGATGGACCTATTGGGCCGCCGGCTCGGCGACCTCGCCCTCGGCATCGCCGCGGTGAATAATGCTTCGCTGTGGCTTGTCCTGGGGGGCCTGATGACCGCCGTGGCGGGTGAAGCAGCCAACGGCATCGGGGTTCTCGTGAGCCTCCTCGGGCTGCCGGTTTACCTGGTATTCATGGTGCGGGTCGTGCGGCCGATGCTGAAGCGGGCAGCAGACGCGTTGCTGACCGACGGAAGGATGGGCGAACGCGCTCTGGCCGTCATTTGCGCGGTTGCCCTCGCCTCGGCGCTGATGACCCACATGATCGGGGTTCATTACATTTTTGGTGCTTTCCTCGCCGGCGCCATTATGCCGCAAGAGCTGCGTCAGGCGATCCTGGATCGGCTTCAGACTGCCACAGTCGGTGTTCTGATGCCCTTCTTCTTCATGTTGACGGGGCTGCGCACGCAGATCGACCTGGGATCGCCCGGTTTCCTCGAAATACTTCTGGTGACAACGGCTCTTGCAGTTCTCGGGAATGTCGGCGGGACGGCCGTCGCCGCCCGGCTCGTCGGCGAGCCTTGGGCCAATGCCTTAGGCCTCGGCGCGCTGGTGCAGACCAAGGGCTTGATGGAGCTCGTTGTGCTGACAGTCCTGCTCGACAGCGGGATCATAACGACGAACGTGTTTTCGGCTTTGGTCCTTATGGCGGTTCTGAGCACTATGCTGGCCGTGCCGCTAACGCGCTTGGCCCTGCGGAAGGACCGAGTAGCGCCAACAGGATCTGCCCGGCGGGCAATCGAGCCAGCGACGATCCAGACGCGTTGCGATTAGTCGGTGCTGTAATCGCTACGATCATCGCCTCGCCCAGTTGACCGCGTGATCTCGATAGAGGGAAATCGCACAGAGAGGACTACGGTGTCGCCGAGGGCCTCCCAAGAATGCACGATCTCGGGGCCGAAGATCACATAGTCTCCCTGTTTTTCCAAAGTGATCACATGCGGGGTCTTGTCGATTTCGAATGTCGTACGCAGCGTGCCGCTGATCAGAACCGAGACCGTGGTGGCATTCCGGTTTGCCTCGGCGCCATGCAGTCGCCGATCGCCATCCGGATGCACGGCCCATTTCAGCTCGACATCGGTCCGGTGTCTGAGGCCCAGTTCGGGCGGTACGAACTGACCGACGAACCAGCCGGTGTCCCGGACCTGATCGACGGCCGCATTGCCGAAGTAGAACGATCCGCTCGCGTCCATGCCCGCTCCCGCAGCTTGTCGATGATGTGAGAGGAATAGTGCGCTTGATGGTGAATCTATGACGTGTCCGGACGGGCTGATCGGAAGCCCAAGCGAGGCCGTCTCTCAGGTAGGGCCGCTGCCGACAGAGTTCGAGACGTGAAGCTGTTAAGACAACTCTGGTATATCCTTAACCGCAAGGAAAGGATCCAGGGCACGTTCCTGTTGTGCGGCATGGCTGTCGGCGCGATGTTCGAGGCCGTCAGCATTGGTCTCCTCATCCCGTTCATCGCCGTCTTGAGAGAACCCGAACTGGTGGATAAAGCGCCGGCCGCGCGGTCCCTGCTGACTTTTCTGAATATCCGCGAGCCGCGGGGGATGCTGATCGCCATCGGTTTCGGGCTGGTGGGCGTGTTTGTCATCAAGAGCGGCTATCTCGTGCTCCTCTACCGCTCGCTCTTCCGGTATGTCTTCGAAAAACAGGTCGGGTTGGCTCGGCAGCTGCTGACCGGCTACCTAAGCGTGGCCTATACGTTCCACCTCCAGCGCAATAGCGCTGAGATCATAAGAACCACAACCGAAACCTTGCAGCGTTTCACCACTGGCTTTCTCGTGAGCCTACTGATGGTGTTGGGTGAGGTGTTGGTCGTGGCAGCATTGCTGCTTCTGCTGATGCTTATCGAGCCGCTGGCGACGCTGGGAGCCATGATTGCCCTTGGCATCCCGGCCGCCCTCGTCTATTGGACAATGCAGCATCGGCTCGCGGCCTCGGGGCGCCTAGTCGAGCGCAGCCTTGCCTCGATGATCCAATGGACCGAGCAGGCGATCGGCGGGATCAAGGAAACTTTGATCATGGGACGTGCAACGTTCTTCACAGATCGCCACGCCTACCACGCGGGTCAGTTCGCCGAAGCCAACCGCTCATCGATGCTTCTTTCCAGCATCCCGCGCCTTGTCATCGATACCCTTGCCGTTACCGCGATGGTCACGATCGTGCTGATCATTTTGGCACGCGGGCAAGACCCTCAATCTATCTTGCCGGTTTTGGGCATGTTTGCCGTGGCGGCGATCCGCCTTATGCCATCGGCAACCCGCATTGCAAACGGGCTTGCGCAATTGCGCTTCCACTATGGAGCGACCGAAGTTCTCTATAACGAGTTGCGCGCCACTTCTGGGGGTTCGACGCAAGCTGCAAGTGCGTCATCAGCCGGGGGTTCAAACTCGAAATTTCCGTTCGAACGCTCAATCACATTGGAACACCTATCCTATCACTATCCGTCCGTGCTCCAGCCAACGATCAGTGACGTTTCGCTTGAGATTCCAAGAGGGCATTGGGTTGGCCTTATCGGGCCCACCGGCGCCGGCAAGACTACGCTCGTCGATCTGATACTCGGCCTACTCGTTCCCGCTTCAGGACGGATTCTGGTGGACGGGCGCGACCTGATGAATGACGTCTGCGGGTGGCAGCGCATCATTGGCTACGTGCCGCAGGACGTTTATCTGATGGACGAGACTGTCCGACGCAACGTGGCTTTTGGATTGCCCGATCAGGATATCGACGACGAACGCGTGTGGAAATCGCTGCGTGCCGCCCAGGTCGATGGGCTCGTGTGTGCATTGCCTGGCAGACTGGATGGGATGGTCGGGGAACGTGGCGACCGTCTTTCCGGCGGCGAGCGCCAACGGCTGGGGATCGCGCGCGCGCTCTATCACGATCCGAAAGTGCTCGTCGTCGATGAGGGGACGGCCAATCTCGACAACGAAACAGAAGCCGCGATCGTACGTACGCTTGCCGGGCTCCGAGGCGAAAAGACGATAGTTGTAGTCACACATAGATTGCCGCTGGTCAGGGATTGCGACCGTGTTTATTTGCTTAAGCAGGGACAAGTGTGGAATTCCGGCACATACGACGACTTGCTAAAAGCCGAACCCGGGGTTCGCGAATTTGCAGGCGCCGCACTCTGAACGGCAGCTTCCGCCTCAATGTGGGGCCCCGAAGCTCCTGTCGAGGCGTCCGCAAACGCCATGACCAATCCCGAGGAAGCAAGCCTTAATCTTGTGGCGGCGGTCGCGTTCCAGCAGCGCTATCCCCGCCAGGATCAAAGCGAGCCGACAGCTAAACCAGAGAAGCAACATTGGCCAACTTCTCCGGTGATAAATTCGAAGCCAAAAGAAGACGAGATTTCGGAAATACAGATAGCGACGGAACGCGGAATGGTTTGTAGTGTAGAGATTCCAACCCAATATATGTCGCCTAAAGCCTCTTCCAACGGGATGATCAATAATGCTATCACAATGAACAAGAATTCTATATCCAGCGTGGCGGATCCGATACGTATACTCTGTGTCGCCGTAGTCAAGGGACAGATCCTCCCAGCATCCGCGTGTACCCACCCGCGGTAGGCCCACGTGGTCGACAACGGCAGTATTGATCAAGGCACCGCTCCAGATGACGCTGTCACAATCGACAGTGCTTCCGCATCGCGGCAGCCGCGGGATGCGCGGCCCCCCGGGGGTCAGCAGCCGACCGCGTAACATTTGCCCGAGCCTGACCAGATTGTGAGAGGCGCAGACGACGCCAACGTCCCGTTGCCCGGCGACCCCATCCTCGACGAGACCAACCAAACGCTCGAGAGCGTCGGCGCGGGGCACGCTGTCGGCATCGAGAACCCAAAGCCATCCGTATCCATGCGCGCGCGCGTATCCGAGACCGGTCTGTACTGAACCGCTGGTGCCTAGATTCAAGGGATGTCGAATAACGGTGACGTTACCGGGGTAGGGGAGTTCCGCCGTGCCGTCAGTCGACGCGTTATCAACAACGACGATCTCCGCAACCCCCAGGGTCTGTTGCATGACGGCTTCGAGGGTCAGGCCGACGACATCCGCATCATTCCAAGTATGGACCTGGACAAGGACCCTCATTGTTTTTTCGAATCTGAGGTCAGTTGACGCGATACCACGTAGAAATCGTCGACACTGAAGCCTGCGCGGTGCGGCAGCGTACTGTGAGCGTACTCGGTTGCAACTCCATCTGCAAGCTGCCATAGATTAGTAACGACTTGGTCAGATCAGTGATTACGCTGGACTTGAAAGTTGCTGTTATCCATAATCTCTGCTTGACCGCTTGCAGAAATGAGGTGTCGGGCGCTCTCCGGCGGTTGCATTGATAGAACAACGCGCGAAAAACGGGTGGCGCCTCAAGGCGCTCGCCCACATGATGACGAACACTCCCGAGCTGAGAGATGCCTATGCGGCTCTACTCAGCGGGATACGGCTGAGCACCGCATCAGATGACGGAAAATCGATCTTGATCACCAGTACCCAGCCAGACGAAGGCAAGACAACGGTCGCATCGTGCCTCGCCATTACCGCTATGCGTGCGGGTCAGACTGTCCTGTTAATCGATGGGGACCTGCGACGACCGTCTCTGGGATCGGCCGCCGGCATCGACAACGGCGTCGGGCTCGGCGAAGTTCTGAGCGGTCAGGCCCAACCGGAGGAAGTCATCCATCACGTCGATCTGTCCAACGGCGATGAACAGGTGGGCTCGCTCAGTGTCATGGGAGCGGGTTTGAAGTCGCCGGAAATTTTGCCCGCGATCGACTGGTCGAAGGCCCGGGAGGCATTTCGTTCGTTTTCGCAGCAGTTTGGCGTGGTGCTGTTGGATTCGCCTCCGATCCTGGCGGCAAACGACGCGCTGTTGCTTGGTGGGGTCGTCGACGGAGTACTCCTCGTCATCGGCACCGGAAGCGCTGACCGGGACGAAGTACGAAAGGCGAAGGAGCAGCTGGAACTGATCAACACACCAGTCGTCGGCGCCGTCTTGAACCAGTTCGATCCGAAAACCCATGGCCGGCCAAATCAGCCCTATCGCGGATATTACCTCCACCCGCGTCGATGAATCCGCGATACAAATTGGGGGCCGAGCACAGGCGGCTTGGTGACAAAGCGGCGTCGGTAACGCTGTCGCTGATTATTCCGACCTACAACGCGCGGGAGCTACTCGCGGCTTGCCTGCAGTCCATACACCAGAACCCGCCGAGCGAATCGTTTGAGATTATCGTCGTCGACGACGCCTCGGCCGACGGGACCAGCGAGATGGTTCGCAACTGCTTTCCGCAAGTCCTTCTGCTTCGCAACGAGGTCAACCAGCACTATGCGAGATCGAACAACCGGGCGATCGAGCACGCGCGGGGGCAATATCTGCACCTGTTGAACAACGATACGATCGTCTTGCCGAACGCGCTCGATCACATGCTCTCATTCCTGCGCGAGCACCCCGAGGCCGGCGCCGTCGGCAGCAGGTTGCTCAACGGAGATGGGACGATTCAGTGGTCGGTCAAATCGCTGCCAAATCCTGGCTCCGCCCTATTCGGCAGCCGCTCTATAATCGCTCGAATGTTTCCGAACAATCCTTATTCCCGTAAGCATTTGCAACACATCGGCCGGGACTTGACCAAGCCGTTTGTCGCCGGTTACGTTTCAAGCGCTTCAATAATGATGCCTCGCAAAGTCATCGATCAGGTCGGAGGACTTGACAGGCGTTTATCCTATCACGTTGACGCCGACTACTGTAAGAGAATCTCGGATTCTGGATACAAGTGCTATTATCTACCGACAGCGACCATCATTCATTTTGGCCATAAGGGCGGTACCATGGTCAGCATTAGACGACGGTTTCGCTCTCTAGTTGAGTTCCATATTGGCAGCTACATCTTTTACCGGAAGCACATTCAGCAATCGGCGTGGAGCCCTATGCAGATCATTGTGGTGGTCGGAATCTTCTCTCGGTTTCTCGTCTCGGTCGCGGCCCAGACTTTGGCCGAACTCCGCGACATCAGGATCGCCTCGCGGCCAAGACGATCCAAGGACGGAGCCCAGAGCCGACGCGAAGAACGGGGAGCCACACAGTATGGCGGGTGGCGCCACTCCGCCCCGGCGGCGAAACCGACGTCCGATTGCTGAGTGTGCCGATGAGAGTTCTCGCCCACATTCACACCTTCAATGATGCCGATATCATCGACCGGACGATCGAGGCGGTGCTGCGGCAAACCCGCCCGGTAGACGAGATCCTGGTGGTCGACAATGCGTCTACCGACGGCACCCTCGAGCGGCCGTCCGTCAAAAAAGCCACCGTCCTGCGTCACCCGGAAAATCGGGGAACGAGCGGCGCCGTTTATAGCGGCTTTCGCTTCGCGCTGGAGAAAGACTACGATTGGGTTTGGGTCTTCGACGCCGACAGCGTTCCGGAGCCGGATGCGCTGGAGCAGCTGCTCGACCTCTACGCCGGCTGGCCTCGAAGTCTGCAAGATGAGACGGCCTTTCTCGCCTGCCTGCATTACAATGTTCAGGACGGCAAGCCCCAGCACGGCGGCCTATTCACCCGACGCGGGCTCGCCCCTAGCTGGCCAGTGCCGAAGGCCCGCCATTACTTATGTCATTACGTCATCTGGTCGGGATGTCTGTACTGCCTGGCCGCAGTCCGCCAGATTGGTCTGCCTAATGAGAACTACGTGCTCGACTGGGGGGAAGGAGAATATGGGTATCGCGTGATGAAGGCGGGGTACAAAGGCTACATCCATCAGGATGCGATACTCCACCATAACATTCGCGGGCATACCAGCATGATCCCGGTCGAGGTCAAGCTGGGACCGGCAAAATTGACGCTATACGAGTTCCCGCCGATCCGCTGCTATTACACCTGTCGTAACGTGCTTTATTTCGGGCTCTATGACTTCGCTGAGGAACGCCTCGGCTTTATGCGCGGGGTCGGGTGGCGCGTGTTTCGAATGCCACTGGGGTTCCTGCTACGACCGCGGATGCATGGAGCACATATCCTGGCGTGCATTCGCGGTCTTTGGCACGGAATTACCGGTAACATCGCGGCGCGGTACTAGGATCGATGAGGGTCCTGGCCCACATTCACACGCTGAACGATGCCGACATCATCGACCGAACGATCGAGGCGATGCGGCGGCAAACCCGCCCTGTAGACGGGATCCTGGTCGTCGACAACGGGTCAGCCGACGCCACTCTTGATCAGCCATTGGTCAAGCACGCCGTCGTCCTGCGTCACTCGGAGAATCGGGGCACGAGCGGAACCGTTCACAGCGGTCTTCGCTATGCGTTGGAGCATGACTACGATTGGGTTTGGGTGTTCGATGCCGACAGCCTCCCCGAGCCGAATGCGCTGGAGAAGCTGCTCGACCTTTACGCCGGCTGGCCGCAAAGTCTGCAGGACGACGCGGCGTTTCTTGCCTGCGTGCACTACAATGTGCAGGATGGGATGGAGCAGCACGGCGGCGTTTTTGCCCGACACGGGTTTGCCCGAGTCAGCCCGGGGCCGACCGAACGTTGTTACCCCTGTCACGTCGTGATCTGGTCCGGCTGCCTGTACCGTCTGGCGGCGATCCGCCGGATCGGTTTGCCCAACCCCGATTATATGCTCGATTGGGGCGAGGGCGAATACGGCTACCGCATCATGAAGGCAGGATACAAAGGCTTCGTCTACCGCGACGCAGTGCTCCACCACAACATTCGCGGCTATACGAGCCTCACCTCGATCAAAGTCAAGCTCGGACCGGCCACTCTCAGGTTCCGCGAGTTTGCGCCGATCCGGTGCTACTACACCTGCCGCAACCCGCTTTATTTCGCGCTTTACGATGCGTCAGGGGGGCGCTTTCGCCTATTTCGCAACGCGGCGCGGCGCGTATTTCCATTGACGATTAATTTCCTGCTGCGGCCGCTCCATCACGGAGCGCAGATCCGCGCGTGTCTGCGGGGCCTCTGGCACGGCCTCACCGGCAACATAGCAGCGCGTTATTAGCGCCGAGAGAGGAAGGAATGAACAGCCTTGGTCGGCCGGTATTACTGCGTCCACGGCCTTCGGCCTGCGCCATAGCCGAATGGCAACAATTCTCGCGCATTGCTGCCGTCCGCATTCATGATCCAGGTGTGCGTGCCTTGGCCGGATGCGCCGCGCTCATAGATGATCATCGTACCATCGGGCGACCACGCTGGATTATCGGCTGCCATGCACGGTACAGTGCAGTGCGTAAGCACGCGGCGATTGCTGCCGTCGGCATTCATGACACTCACTTGTTGGCTGTTCGTGCCAGGTACTGCGTTTCCTGCTTCAAACCCGCTAAAAAAAGCGATCTTTGTCCCGTCCGGAGACCATGTAGGAACATTGGCGTCAGGCGAATTCGGATCGCTTGGGAAGGTAAGCTGCCGCACATTCGTTCCATCCACATTGGCGACGAAAATCTCGCGGTGTTCATCATTGTTCAATACCCTGGTGAAGGCGACCTTTGTTCCATCGGGCGAGAGCATCGCCGCATAGTTGAAGGTATCGTCGCTTGTCACCGGGTGCGGCGTACTCGACAAACTTTGCATCATCCAGATCTGAATATTCCTGGGATTCTGGTGGCTGGCCGTAACAAAGGCGAGCGCTCCATCACGCGACCATGAAGGCATTAGAGCGCCCGCGGCGACAAAAGTGATTTGCCGCTTATTGCGGCCGTCGGCATTCATCGCCCAGATTTGCGGCGGCCCCCCTCGTGTCCTGGATGCATAGGCAATCTGCTTCCCGTCATACGACCAGGCTGGCAGGCTGTCCCGATTATCCTCGGTGAGAATCTGCCGGCCGGTGCGATCGGGTTTCATCGTGAAAATTCCCGACCTCGGCACGTCAGTGCCGAAACCCGTGTTGCTTGCGACAATCAAGCCGGAGGTAGATATCGTATCGGTCGTAACCTTTGTCGGAGCGCTCGGGGCGCGGACGGAGGCTGGTACGGAAATGAGGCAGAAGGCTTGGGCAAGACCGGCTGCGCCCAACAGTGCGAGCCCGATCAGCGCACCCGCCAGGGCGCGTGTCCGTCGAGGCCCGATAGGCTCCGCGGTCAAGTCAGCTCCATGCCGATTGGCGGCGAGCTCCGATCAGCTTGCCCAGCGGCGTTGGACACAACCATCCGACCCGCACCGCACATCGCCAAAACTCCGTGATCGCAATCGTGCGCCACCGTTTGGCGGCGGACACAGGCGTAAGGGCTCGTCGGGAACAAGTCAACCACGTGCGGGCGTTCCGTCGTGTCCGCAAACGGCTGATTCTAGCGAACTGGCGCCGGGCGCACTGCGCGTGCGGCGCCATCGCCACCGTCCACGGCAGCCACTGCGGTCGGATTTTTCGTCGCGGCAACGGGACTTTCCAGGCGCAAGCAACCGCTGCACAGCGGATAACGGGCGGCGGGATGGCGCTGGGGGCGCGGCGGTTTTTCTCGGCTGCGATTTTCCTCTACACTTAGGCAGATGCGTCTCCTCCGCTCGGCCGCAACAATCGGCTCGTACACGTTGGCGAACCGAATCGTTGGCTTCCTCCGCGAGATCATCACCGCGGCTGTTCTCGGCGCCGGGCCGGTCGCAGACGCGTACTTCATGGCGGTGCGTCTACCCAGCCTGTTCCGCAGCCTGTTCGACGAGGGCGTCTTTACCACCGCTTTCGTACCCCTCTTTGCCGGGACTGTTGCCGAGCATGGCAAGGAGGCGACGCGGCTGTATGCGTCGGATGCGTTTGCGGCACTGCTCACTGCACTCCTCGCTCTAGTTCTGCTCGCCGAGCTGTTCATGCCGTTGATCATGCACATGATCGCGCCGGGCTTTGCCACCGACCCCGGCAAATTCGCCCTCGCCGTCGAGCTGACCCGCATCACCTTCCCCTATTTGTTATTCATCGTGCTGGTCGCCTTATTGGGGAGCGTGCTGAACGCGATCGACCAATTCGCCGCGGCCGCTGCGACCCCGATCCTGCCGAACCTGTTCCTGATTGCGGCCCTCGTTACGATGGTCGTGTACCATCTTGAGGATGGCCGGGTCCTCGCCGTGGCACTCACCGCCGGTGGGCTGGCCCAATTGCTTTGGCTGATGTTCGCCTGCGCGCGCGCAGGTCTGACGTTGCGGCTGCCTTGGCCGCGGTTGACCCCTCGCGTACGGCACATCTTTGCGGTGATCGCGCCGGGGGTCCTCGGCGCGGGTGTCACTCAGCTCAATTTGTTGATCTCGACAGCGGTTGCATCGCTGCTGGCGACTGGCTCGGTATCCTATTTATATTATGCCGACCGGCTCAACGAATTGCCGCTCGGCGTTATCGGCATTGCGGTCGGCACCGCGATCCTGCCGCCATTGTCGCGGCAGGTGCGGCTCGGCGACTTCGCCGGCGCCGCCGCCACGCAGAACCGCGGGATCGAGTTGGCACTGCTGTTGAGCTTGCCTGCGGCGGTCGGGTTGGCGCTCCTGGCAAAGCCGATCTTTTCGGCCCTCTTCCAGCACGGTGCCTTCGGGCCGGCCGAGACCGCGGCGAGCGCCGCGGCGCTCGCCGCCTATGCCGCGGGCCTGCCGGGGTTCGTCCTCGTCAGGGTGCTGGTGCCCACCTTTTTTGCCCGCAAAGACATGGCGACACCGGTCAAGCTCGCGCTTCTCGCGATGGCGCTCAATCTCACGCTGACCTTGCTGCTGATGCAGTCCTTGGCGCATGTCGGGGTTGCCCTCGCGACGGTGGTGGCGGGCTGGGTCAACGCGATCTCACTTCTCGTGCTGTCGCTGCGGCGTGGGCACTTTCGGTTCGAGCCTCGGACCCGCCGCCATCTATCGGGAATCGCCGCAGCAGTTCTCGCGATGGGCGCGGTTCTGCTCGTATTGCGCACCGCGTTCGCCTCGGTATTCACCGGGCCGACGATCATTCGCCTCAGCGCGCTCACCGGGCTGATCGCCATCGGGCTTGTGGTGTTTCTCGGACTGACTGTGCTACTCGGCATCACCGACTTGCGAGATCTGCGCGGCCAGCTAGGTCGACCATCGGCTTGACCGGCGAGACGCGGCGGGCCAACCCCCTCTGCCTTTGCTACAGGCCATCACCACGACAATGTCGTCTCACCTATCGCGACGCAATATCTGGCTCTGAGACTTTCAATATCCAGCAAGTCGGCTATAATTGGGAACGAGCAACTCTCTCCTGGAAACTGATGAGTTCGCGGAAATGCCCCTGTACCGCCGTCGTGCACTTTTCGACCGCATGTTCTACTCTATATGTATATTGGTTTTGACAGGGAGCGCCGCTGCCATGTGGGCAGCGGTAAAATATTGTGTTTTCATATCTATATTCACGCTGGGCGGTCCAACAGTAGAGTTTATCACGGAGATTCAAAGCAATGATCGCGCAGGCGCTCAGCCCGACCCGGCCGCTACTCGGCGTTGCCCTGACTGTGGCGATCGGGGTCTTGGTCGCGCTCGGGACCGTTTTGGGGATGACCTTTAGCGGGTTGGCGAAGGTCGGCTTCGCGATTGCCGGCCTGGCTCTTCTCATTCCCGCTTTCGTGGCCCGCGATCCGAAGGCGTATGGGCTATTCCTCCTCGTCTTTTCCGTTCCTATTGACTTCTCCAAGCGTACAACAAATTGGATCGCCGACCCTCTGCTCCTTTTCCAGCAATATGGCTTGCCAGCTTCGGGAACGCTTGGTGTGGATATCCAAGCGGCCGATGTGGCGATGGTCGCGCTGCTGGTGCCTTGGCTGGCCCGGCTGTGGCTTAGACGACAGAACCTCTATTTCCCGAAGGCGGGGTACATATTCGTACTCTATCTCTTATGGGCTCTGAGCGTCTCGCTGTTCGAGGCTCCGTCGCGATACTTGGCAATGTTCGAATTGACCCGAGAAATCCTCTATTTCGTGCTTTTCCTCTATATCGTCAATAATGTGGTCACTCGCGCACAGTTTCGCGCCGTCGTCCTGGCGCTGGTGGTAGGTCTGGTTGTCGAGTCCGGAGCGGTGATGATCAATTTCGACCGCGGGGTCGGAACAGAACAAAATTTCTTCAACGGCTTGCTGTACGGCACAAACCCGAGGCCCGAGACGGCCGGCACGCTCAAGGTGTCGGAAACGGGGGCGTGGTCCAACGTCGCACGCAGCGCGGGCACTTTCGCGCACCCCTCCATGACCGCGTATTACTTCGAATATATCTTGCCGATCGTCTTGGGGTATATGCTGGCGGCGCGCGGCGCGCGGGACCGAATCCTGTTTGGCACCATATTGGCAGCAGGCTGGGTCGCATTGCTCCTGACGTTCTCGCGGGGGGGAATGGTGGGGTTCCTTGTCGCCAGCATCGTATTCTTCCCGATCGCGCGGTGGTCACGGCTAATCTCGCGACATAGGTTCGCGGCCTTCGCTTTCATCTTAGCGGTAGGCGTGGTGCTGGGTACGCCCTTTCTGATCGAGTTTCTGCAGTCCAGGCCGGGAGCCGTCGCGCTTCGCATGAAATTGATCACACCGTCAGTCAACGCTTTTTTTGCACGCCCGATTTGGGGGGCTGGCCTAAACAACAGCTCTGCCGTCACGGAAAACTCGCGCGCCATAGTGCTGACAGCCAAGGGCAGCAGCATGTATCGGATGACTGTTGTGCACAACTTCTATCTGATTGTGCTGGTCGAGGTCGGGATCGTGGGGTTTCTGTTGTTCTTCGGGTTCTTCTTGCAGACGGCCGTGACCGCACTGCGCCGCATGCGAGCGGCCGAGACGGAAATGAAGCTGCTGTTGATCGCCATCGTGTCGACCTGGGCGGGCCTTGCCATGCACAATTTGGCCGATCCCTTCGGCGGTTTTTCGACACGAGTGATGTTGTTTCTGCAAGCTGGTTTGATTTTCGCAATATGCCATCGGGTCCAGGAAGAGCGCGCACTGCTCGGAAATGGCGCGCAGATTGAGTTGTGATTGCAGGCTGCGCCCACTGCCGACACCCGCGCCTCATCAACAGCTCGGCGTGAGCATTAGCTGCGTATCAGTTGCTTGATTACGCCGGTGACACACGATGCAATTTTGGCATAGCCGACACTATTCGGATGATCGTCGTTAGGGTAATAATCGGACGCTGTCAATCGACACAGTGTGAAACCGTCGAACAACTTTCCTCCCGCCTCTAGGACCGCATGTCGCGCCTTTAATCCAAGGGCGTCAGGGCCACTATCGATCTCGTCCTTCTGCGGCAGGTGAATGAACGCCACGTTGTCAGGACCATACGTCTCCACTAACTGATTGATCGCGGCGCGCGATTGTTGCTCCGCCCCGGACGTCGGGTTGGCGAGTCGTTCTCTGAGATACTGATAGACACGATAGCTGGCGGGGAGCAGCGCTTCCGCACGGGCTTTAATCCCGGGTTCATTTGTCGTCGGCATCCGAGCTGTTCTCACTTTGGCGATCCACGCAGACAACTCGCCTCGTGGCGGCAACCGATAGAGATAGCCTTCTTCAACGCGACACGGCGGAAGGCCTGCAAGACACCTGAAGTCGTTCGGTTTAAAATTCCAAACGCGCCGACTGTAATCGTCCGAAATGAACGGGATGACCACCTTTCGGATCGGGACTTTTCGGGCCGCTAAGTATCGTTCGAGCTTGAGCCACTGCGCGAAGCCGGTTCCTACTAATCCGCCATTGACAGGTTGATAACCGAGCTTGTCGATCTCCGGGCTTAGCAGTCGAAACCATGGCTCAGCGCCTTGCCCTTGAGAAAACGAGTCCCCCAGCAACAGGAGCGACTCGCGTTTGGGGACGACGTCGGTATCCTGAACCAGGCCAAAATTGTTGGTCTGGAAATGATGGTCGTATTCGATGCTGAAATCACTGTCAGAGAAAAACGCGGTAAGATTCCTGATATCGCTATGGGGGACATAGGTGAATATGTCTCCATGATTTTGGAATATCGTATCGGGGCCGTCAAAGAACACGACGCGCCGCATCCCCTTGTCAAGCGTCTGTACGCCGATCGACGGAATAAATACGTGGCAAAACAGCTCAACTAAAAGGATACCAATGATCGTCGATGCAATTATCAACAACCATGGCTCCATTTTCTTGACGACGGTTCGTTTTACAGGCGCCCCGGATAAGCGATTATCGATCATCGGAGCCCGCGCCGGATACGGCCGTTGATCCAAAGATTGCTTGATCAGAGTCTTCCGGGACGTCCAATGCTTTTGTTAATCGGGATCGAACATGCCCTGATAGTCGACGCGAAGCGAGGGGTCTTGGTCTTCCTTGCGGGCAATGCAATTGCCAGCGACTAGGAGTTCGATGTCCGTTCCCATAAAACAGCGGAACGCGTCCTCCGGGGTGCAGACGATCGGCTCGCTCCTGACATTGAAGCTGGTGTTCACCAGAACCGGACAGCCGGTACGCGCCTTGAACGCGGAGAGCAGCGCGTGATAGCGCGGGTTTGTTTCCTTGTGAACGGTCTGGACGCGCGCCGACATGTCGACATGGGTGACGGCCGGGATTTCTGAGCGGATAACATTGAGCCTGTCTACTCCAAATAGCCCTTGGTCCTCGTCCGACACAGGGTGGCGCCGATCCTCGAGCACGTCGGCGACGACGAGCATGTAAGGGCTGTCGCGATCAAGTTCGAACCACTCGGCCACGTCTTCGCGTAGAACGGAGGGTGCGAAGGGACGGAAGCTCTCACGGAATTTGACCTTCAGATTGAGCTGCCGCTGCATGTGCGGCGAGCGCGGGTCGGCGAGGATCGAGCGGGCGCCGAGGGCGCGCGGGCCGAACTCCATGCGCCCCTGGAACCAGCCAACGGCCTTTTCGTCGACCAAGGCAGCGACTGTCTGCTCGATCAGCGCCTCGTCCTCCGCAATCTCGAAGACCGCCCCGGCCTTGTGAAGCCGCTCGGCAATCTCGGCATTGGCGAAAGCAGGCCCCAGATATGCGCCCTGCATCCCGTCAAGGACGTTTCCGACCCGGCGCGGCTGGTCGAGGAATTCATGATAGGCAGAGAGCGCTGCGCCCAGCGCGCCGCCGGCATCCCCGGCGGCCGGCTGCACCCAAAGATCGTCGACCAGCCCCCCACGCAACACTTTGCCGTTGGCAACACAATTGAGCGCAACACCGCCGGCGAGGCAAAGCCTACGCAGGCCTGTTTGCGCAACCAGACTGCGAACCATCCGCAGAATTGCTTCCTCGGTGACCGCTTGGACCGAGGCCGCGAGATCCATATGACGCTGTTCCAGTAGTACCTCCGGGGCACGCGGCGGCCCTCCGAACAAGCGATCAAAGCGGCTGTTGGTCATCCGCAGCCCGACGCAGTAATCAAAATATTCCTGATTGAGATGGAACGATCCGTCCGGTTTGAGATCGATCAAGTTATCCAGAATGATATGGGCATATCGGGGCTCGCCATACGGCGCCAATCCCATCACCTTGTACTCGCCGGAGTTCACCTTAAAGCCCGTGTAGTAGGTAAAGGCCGCGTAGAGCAAGCCAAGGGAGTGGGGAAAATGGATTTCCTTCACCATTTCAATGTTGTGATTTCGGCCGATCCCGACGCTGGTGGTAGCCCACTCTCCGACACCGTCCATCGTGAGGATCAGCGCCTCGTCGAAAGGCGAAGGAAAGAAAGCGCTAGCAGCGTGACTCTGATGATGTTCGGCGAAGAGTAGCTTGTGCTGCCGATCGAAGTCGGGCGCTCGAACTCTGAGCCGCTTGCCAATAAGGTCCTTCTGGAACAATTTCTCTTTGAGCCACAGCGGCAAGGCCACGCGGAACGAGCCGAACCCGCGCGGCGCGAAGGCGAGATAGGTCTCGAGCAGCCGTTCGAACTTGATAAACGGTTTCTCGTAGAAAACGACGTAGTCCAGGTCATCGAGCGTCAGACCACCTTCGTCGAGACAATAGCGGATGGCATTCTCGGGGTAACGCGCATCCTGCTTTTTACGGGTAAAACGCTCCTCTTGCGCAGCCGCAACGATGTGGCCGTCCTCGACCAGTGCCGCAGCACTGTCGTGATAAAAGGCGGAAATCCCGAGAATGCGCATTCAGCAAATCCTCTGATCGCGTCAAAATAGCGCGTAGATGAACGGCGCGACCGCCGAGCCCTGGGTGGCTACCAGCAGCGCACCGAACAATGCCATGGTTATCATCAGCGGGGCGAGCCAGAGTTTCTTCCGAACACGCAGGAAGGCCCAAAATTCCTCGATGAAGCCGAGCATTAGATCCTCCTCAGAACTGCCGCCTCATGCTCGATGGCCCGCCTTCCGGCAAGTCCCGTGCGACCCAGTAGCTGGCAGCGGTCCGATTGGGTGCCAAGCGCAATGGTCGTTTACCCGCTATCCGTAGAATAAACGCCATCGGGGTGACCACGAAGAAGTATAGCAGCGCCAGGACGATCGGGTTAACCATTTTGGCTATCGCGACCCCTATCTTCAACCAGAATCGATTGAGAGCGGACAAACGCGAGGGTGCAACGATTCCGAGAGCCAGCATTAGAGCGCCCGGAGCAAAGATCAAGAATGAGACAGTAGTGACCGCTCCCCCCATAAATGCCTTTGCCCCACCGATCAGCATTAATACAATGCCGACCGTGCATCCGAACGCCCGATCGCTGCCAGCTCCGGGCGGCTCATCGTCACGATAGTTTTCGTGCAAAAAATTCTGGCTCACTGAGGTGTTCCTGTTGCATGAATTCTTGAGAGAGCACACTTGGTTCCTCAAATATTGAGGCAGGAGCTATAATATGACTATCCGATGGGCCCGAATGTCAAGTCGATTCACCCGTTGCAAGACGAGGCTCGCCCCGGTCCGAGCTCGCGGTGCGATCGCGGAACGCTTATGTGGTTACCCTTTAGCTTGCGTGCAAAACGGTGGAACGATACAGTCGACTTCGGTAATGCCGCGCGAACAGGTCTCGTCGGTAGGGTTTGGACATCAACCACACGATACGAGTATCCGCCGAGGGATTAATTGAATTCCCTTCGAAGGTATTCAAATGGGTCGTAGAATAGTCTTTAATTTATTGACGCTATTCGTTGGTGTTATTCTATCGCTGGCCTTTCTTGAAGTCGCTCTAAGAATTCATAACCCGATCGTAGCGGCAGTAAAGGGCAACAGCGTCGAGCTTCGTGTGAATTACAATGAGGTTCGGCAAAATACTTACACTCCAGGCGTCGTACCTGAGAGTCACATCCACCAAAACTCGTTAGGTTTCCGGGGCGCTGATCCGCCTGCTGATTTGCCAGACCGGCTCAGTATTATCACCGTTGGTGGCAGCACCACTCGAGACGCTACACAGTCTGACGATCATACCTGGACCGCTCTGCTCGGCGACGTAGTGGCTGATTGTTTCGATCGCACCTGGATAAACAATGCTGGCTTCGAGGCCCAAACGTCAATTGGAAACGCTGAGCTGATTCGCAACTATATCGCCAAGCTGCATCCAAAGGTCGTTGTGCTGTTGATCGGCGCCAACGAACTCAGGGCCGATGGTGCGGTCCTTGGCCCAAATGATCTTAGTTCCGGCTCGGGGATCAAGGGCTTTGTCAAGCGTCTCGCCAATCGATCCACGGTCGTCGACCTCGGCGTGACACTATACCGGAGCTTGCGCATATGGACGGCAGGCTTCCACAGGGAAAACCCGGCAGAGGGGGATCCCATGCCATTGAGTGGCGAGGAGCGGCTTACTGTAGCAAGGCATCTCCAACCCGCGTACGCTGAGCGCCTTCGCCTCATCATTCGGCTGCTGCGGGATGGACAGACCATCCCGGTACTGATGACCCAGCCCACGGTTGGGGGGGTGGTACGAGACCCGACTACCGGCAAGGATTTGTCTCGCCTGTGGTACGGACAATTTTTTTATCAGGCATTCGAAATCTACAATGACACCATGCGCGACGTGGCACAAAGAGAAAACGTTCACCTGATCGACTTAGCACGCTTGATGCCGAAGGATACAAAATATTACTGGGATCCTGAACACCATACCGACGCGGGTGTAGCGAAGATTGCTCAGCTGGTGGAGGCGGGACTATTGCCGTATTTAGCAAAGAAGTTCCCTACCTTCAATAAAGGCACCTGCCAAACCGTCTCCGCCAACCCCAGCTAGTGGTGCGCTTCTAACGCTTGGCGCCTGCGTCCACTTTCGGACGTGCAAGGAAATCCTGGGAATGTGCGATCCCTGAATCGTCCGCTTGTCATCCGGGCGAAAGCCGTGGCCCACTCCTCCATCACGTGGGAATTCAAGCAATAGCGATAAATTACCGATCTTCAAGGGTCCCTGTCTGCGGAATGATGGACCCCGGCTTTTTTGTCGGGTGCCAAAATTGGGTGCCAGTAGATTTTCTTCACACGCTCTTGCGTGGGGTAACCGAGGATAGAGCGACAGGCGTGATCTGTTTGGTGTATACTACTAGAGTGAATCACTTTGGCCAGAAGATACGCCACCCGGCCTGGCAGACCCGCGTCAGCACGAATCGAGCTAGGCCTCCACAAGCGGCGCGGAGCAGCTACCGCCCGGCCTCCCTGGAGCCACGCGACAAGGCCGGGAAGGCGCTCGCCGCGGTCGTGCACGAGGCCTAATCGGCAAAAAGGCGTTGCCCAGCCGATTGAAACCGTTGAGAATTCCAGGGATCCCCTTGCCATGACATACGAGTGCGAGCCTCAGGGGGATCTTGGTGGATGGCGGTGGTTGTCTCTCGGGTCGCCGATCCGACGGCTCAAGCGAATGGAATGGATATTCTGCGGATATGATGGAGCTGACGACCTGGTTCGGGCCGAAGCAGATCGGTCGACCGCGCACCAACGGGTTGCCGCGGTGCCGCGTGGCCCTGAGCGTCGCGCTTGCGCCCATTCTGCTGAACGTCGGGCTGACCGCCTGCGAATCCCCGTCCTACGAACGCGCGAGCGACGGACCGACCGTATATCTCGACCAGCTCAGCGACGCCCAAAAGGCCGAAGCCCGCCAGAAGATCGTACAAAGCTTGAGCCGGGGCATCGGGGTCTACAAGTTAGGCATCGGCGACGAGATCGACATATTTTTTCACATCAGCCGGAAGCCGACACTGGGGAAATATGCCATCATGGCCGCCGACAAGCTTCGCATCGAATTCCTGGGTGATCCGGAGAACAGCCGGACCGTCCAGGTGCCGCCGGACGGTCGAATTTCCTTGCCCCTGATTGGGCCCGTGATGGCGGCGGGACAGACCGCCGACGCTCTTGCTCGCCAGCTGCAAGAACGCTACAGCCGCGTCCTCACCGAACCCAAGATCACAGTCAACGTGACCGAGACCCACTCCCCGCTGGACGATTTTATCGATGTGCTCGGGTCCTCCACGAAGGGGCGCAGCATCGTCGACAAGGTGTTGCCGGACGGCACGATTTCAGTCCCGCTGCTGGCCCCGCTCAAGGCGCGTGGACGTACGCTGGACGAAGTCAGGCAGGAAATCGATGCCGCGTATTCGGCAAAGGGCCTCGACGTTTTCGTCAGTCTAGTTCCGCGCACCTTGCTTGCCGCCGCGACGTTGGTTATCGGCGAGGTCGGTAAACCGGGCCGCATCCAGCTGGAACGGCCAACAACCGTGCTGATGGCGGTCGCTCAGGCCGGCGGCGTCTCGGCGAGCGGGTCGATGGATTCGGTCCGTGTGTTTTACATCGGCGACGACGGCATGCAGCGCGTGCGGTCGATCAATCTGACGGACGTCATGGAAGGCCTCAGGCTGGAGAATGACATGATTGTTCCCAATAACAGCATTATCTACGTCCCGCCGACCGCGCTGGCCAAGCTCGGTCGTTGGGAGGACGCGGTATTGCGTGATGTGTTGAGATTTCAGGGATTCAACATTGGTGGCGCTTACTTGCTCAACCAGACGACCCCCACCACCGTTGTTCCTAACCCAAACCCAACAGCAACCCAGTGACGACCCGGGCGCGGGTGAGCCGTCGTGACCAAGATGGACCTCTTGCTGGTCTACATCGCGTCGAAACTTGCCGATCGCAAAAAATGTTCGGATGGTAGATCTGAGGCCCGCGATCAACACGGTGCGGCCGTCACCCGGTGATTGCCGACCAGGCCGCTCTCGACGGCGACGGCCCTAGCGGGCGAGCATCCCGTCTCTACAGACCCGCGCGAACCCAGCGGCGGCGAGACACGCGCGGGATGGTCGCGAGGACCTTGACGCCAACATAGTCCTCGACGTCGTGAACGCCGCGAACCCGACGGTTTAGGTATTCCAGGAAGAAGGCGAGACCGACGGCGACTACCAAGCCGCCGATAAGGGACACCCCCGTGATGGTGCCTCGCAGCGGGCTGCTGGGGAGATGCGGCGCAACGGCCTGAGACACCACCCGGGCTTCCGGCATCTCGTTGGATCGATTAATGTCCACCTGCGTGCGTTGCTTTTCGACGGCCTCGTAGGCCGTGACCGTGCCCTTCAGATCCTGCTCCAGCTGCATCAACTCGCGCTCAATCCCCGGCAGCGGGGCTAGCTCCGCTTCGCGCTCCCGAATCGAACGAACGAGGCGCTCGCGCCTCGCCGACAGACTGATATTCGAGAGTGTGTTTCGGCTGCCGACCAAGGCTGCTTCCGCCTTCGCGAGTTCGACTTCCAGTTCGGAGATCACCTTCAGCTTCGAAATCATATTCGGTGGCGGGGAGAAAGACGGAATGCTCCTGCTTGTAACTCTCCAAACGCTCGCGAGCGGCATCGACCTGCTGTCGACTTTGCTCTAGCACGGTCTTCAGATGATCGGCCTGGTATCGGGCCTCAGACAAACGCAACTCGTTCACGAATTTACTCAGCGTTTTCGCCGTCGTGTTGGCGACGTCGGCTGCCTGCTGCGGATCTTTTGCGGTATATTTGATGTTGAAGGTATAGGTGTCGAGGAGTGCTTCCATCGAAAGTCCGTCGGAGACTTCCTTGACCGCCTTGGTATAAGGGTCATCCTCGATTACCGTGCCGTATTTTAGGATGGTTATCAGACCCTCGATCGATTTCTTGAGGTCGGCTGGTTTAAGAAAGACTGGCAGAAGCCAGGCTAACTTGCCCGTCCCTGCCTGCTGCTGCGCCTTCTCCTTGTCCAAACCCAGTTCATGGACCACCTCGCCGACGACCGCCGGGCTCTTGACCATTTCGATGTAGGTTTTGGCCGCGGTCTCGACTGCTGAGGCGCCTCCCATAGGAAAATTCAAAAATTCCTTGTCCTTTTCCGTGCCGATCTTGATCGCTTGCTGCGGACGCACCAGCACGAGGGCCGACGCCGCGTATCGCGTGGGGAGGAGAAAGGAGAAGGCGTATCCGACGAGGGCGGCGGCGATGGGCAGGACGATAATCATCGATACGTGCCGGCGCAGCACCTCGAAGATGGCGATTTGCTCCATTCGCGCCTATTTCCGTTGCGTTACAGTTGTAAATTGCTGCTTCCCGGAGCCCGGCTCATAACCTTACCGATTATCTGAATCGACCACTCCTTGCGCGTCGTTCCGCGCTCGCAGGGCCGGCCGGCTACCTGAAAGGCCGCTCTAATCCAGCGCGTGTCGAGTAGCGAAATCGTGCATAGCGCCCGCGCGGGTTAGTATATCATAGATACAAAATCCAAGCCTATGGCTAAATATCTTTGTTGATGGCGATCCGCGTGCGGAGTGCCGCGTGCTGGGTTCGCCATCTCCCGGCGCCGCGGCAATCAAAGTAGTCGACAAGAGTTTAGTTGGCCAGCGATTCCGACCATTTGTCGAAATAATCGCGGGTCGTATCGGACAGCGGCAGCCCGATCGGCAGCCGCGAATGGCCGTACTTGGCGAATTCCAGGTAGTGCTTAATTGTCTTCAGATCGTCCGCCGTCACCAGTTGGAGATCTTCGTTGACGAAGTGGATGATGTTTCCCCTCTTTAGCGCGGTCTCGAGGAGGTGGTTGCGCTCCGCTTCGATCTCCGGAAGGGCGAAGATGCTGTACATGACGATGTTTGCATTGCGGTCTTCGACCAGATGCAACAGCGTCGGACAGTGCAGCATGTCTTCCAGATCGAACAGCTCATAGTCGCGGGTGAGCTTTTTCTTCTCGACGTAGTCGATCAGCATATAGCGCTGCAGATGCACCGGGATGCAGAACGTCGCCGACGTGTTGTTCGCCACGTAGAAGATGTGCTGCTTGCCGTTGTTGAACTGCAGCTCCCGCGGCGGCAGCTGCGCCAGCCTTTCCTCCTCCTCCTCGGTATCGGGGATCAGATGGAAATAACCGGCCGGCATCTTACGTCCCAACAGATCACCATACATCCCCTCGGCGATCCGGAAATCCATGCTGATCCGGGTCTTGCCGGTGGTGTTCGGCATTCCGGAGCCGTGGATATGCTCCTGGCTGAACAGGCAGCAGCTGCCCGGTCCGGCCTTGATCTGATGGGCGTGCTCGCCCCAGACCTTGGTCATCTCGGCCATCTTCAGCCGCTTTTCGATGGCGTATTTGGTCAGCTCGCGCGACTTCTTGATCGGGATGATCTGCATCGAGCGCGTCCTGTCCTCGTCCGCCGTCACATCGACAAACGGCATCCACAGGCTGCGCGAGGCGATGCCGTGGCCATAGAGCAGCCCGGTATGCAGCGGGAAATACAGCTCGGGCGTATTCGGCAGCATGATGCGCACATTCATGTAGCGCTGCACTGCCACCGGCTTGCGCAACTTGCCCTTGGGGACCACCACCTGGCGCACAAAACCGTTCAGCAGCCGCCGGAACTCCGGCAGGTTGGTGTCGGCGCACAGCTGCTTGGTGACCCGATAGGTCTCCTCCTGAGGCACCACCTCGTGGAAATAGCTCAGATCCTCGACCGGAAACCCCATCATACGGATGCGATTGAGGATCCATTCGTTGAACGGAAAACGCTCGTTCGGGTACGTCATGATCTGAGCGTCCCACTCGTGCGTAAGGCTGCGCTCCAACTCGGCATCGATATCATTCGCCTGGATCGGGTCGAACACGGCAGCTTCTTGCACCGACATGGCCCTCATCTCCTTGTTGGCATAGCAAGCGCGCAGTATCGTACGCTTGAACTATAACGCGACTCTCACGTAGAGTAGAAAGCGTATCAGACCTTGACGTCTGCGCAACAGTTTTTTTGATGCAATAGTTTTTGCGCGAGTACAATCGCGCAACTCGCTGGGTGTGCGAGAGCTTCCTCGGCTCGGCCCGCCTGCCGATATCCATTGCTTATACCAATCAACTATTGCGTGAACTGTTGACGCGCATTTGACGGACGTCCAAAAAAACGGCTTCACAGCGTGACATCACAACGCCTAAGCTCTCGCAGCTGTGACCCGCGATCATGATCGCAGCGACAGCATTTGCGGACTCTGTGATCTTCAGTCGGTCTAATCTGTTAATGGTAGCGGAGAACGGTGCTGATGAGCCCACCGCCGGACAACCTCGGCAACGCGGCACCAGTACCTCCATCCGGAACCGGGGAATTGACGCGCCTGTCGCCTTGCGGCAAGCCTTATGCCGTGCCGGTCTGCGAGGTCGTCCCGGCTTCGGGCTGGCTGGCGGAAGCGGTCTATCGCGGTTTCGAGATCGTAGCTGCGGGGTTCGCTCTGGCCGCTGCCCTGCCGGTGATGCTGATCGTCGCAGCGCTTATACGTTGGGATTCGCCTGGACCGGCACTCTTCTTCCACTGGCGTCCTGGTCGCTCGATCAAGATACTGGGCCGCGAGTTGGCGGGGCGAACCGACGTTCGCCCGCCACCGGGTGGTTACGAACCGGAACGCTGGTACCTCGTACCGAGCTATTTCTACTTGCCGAAATATCGTACGATGTACCAGGACGCACGGACGCGTTTCCCTCAATACTATGCCTACAAATTTTCGCCGGCGGAGTTCCATCGTCAATATCCGACAAATCGTTACGATCCGCGGCTCACTAGAATAGGACGAATTCTGCGCAAGCTTTCGGTGGATGAGCTCCCGAACCTGTGGTGCGTCCTGACCGGACAGATACGTCTGGTCGGACCGCGCCCCGAAGCGCCCGAGGTCTTGCAGTATTATACCCCAGAGGAAATGTATAAATTCGCTTGCAAACCCGGTATCACCGGTTTAGCGCAGATCAACGGTCGTGGCTTGCTGGACTGGGGCAAGACTTTGGCGTGGGATCTACAATATGTGCATACACGAGGCGTTTGGCTGGACTTGAAGATTATTGTGATCACGTTGAAGCACGTCATCACCCGACACGGTGCATTCTAAGAACATCGTACCGCGCACCGAAGGCCCGAGCGCCACGTCCATGTAAAGCTATAATCGTCCGTCGTCTCACCTTCGGCGCGATGGCGGCCGCCGGCGTACCCCTATCGTGTGCATGGTGTCATCCCCCTGCCAGATTCGATGATGATCCGCCCACACGGCTTGGGAAGCCCGGGAATGAAGGCGGTTCTCGCGCACGACTGCAAGTGCGTATGGGGGTGAACAGAATCAACAGAGGTTGTGGACCTAGGCGAAGGGCCGCAGGACTCCATTGCATGGCGGCGAGCTGGGTGATGCTGCGCTGCGGCTCGTGTACACCCCGGTGTCGCAGGGGTTGTAGAGCCGCTCTGAAATATAGTGCTGACAAGCCCGCATACCTGGTCTACACTTTCCGCAAGGCTCTATTAGAGGAGCCACGAGGAGCAGGATGATGGCTTTTTTCGTCTCGGAGGCGGGGATCCTCGTCCCCGCGGGCGCCGCGCCGTTGACGCGTCGCGATGTGCTCGCCGGCACCGCGGCCGGCATGCTCGCGGCCGGCGCACCGCGCCTCGCCGGTGCCGCGCCTACGCGCGGCGGCATCATCAACATGCATTCCTACTCGTTCCCGCCGCCCAACTGGCATCCCCACTGCACGAACACCGTCCAGGTCATGAGCTATTCGGGGATCTACAATCAGCTCATCGAGTACAACCCCGAGACCGAGGATCCCATGGACCTGAGGGGCGATCTGGCGACAAGCTGGGAGCTCAGCAAAGACGGCAAGGTCTACACCTTCCACCTCAACCCAAAGGCCAAGTGGCACGACGGCAAGCCGGTCACCGCCGAGGATGTGGTCTACAGCCTCGACAGCATGGTGGACGCCGACGCCAAGCCGCCGCGGGTGGTGACCCTGCCGGCCCTCAGCCCCTATTACGAGAAGGGAGCCGCGCGGGCGGTCGATGCCCACACCGTCGAGGTGCCCCTCAAAATCCCCTTCGCACCCGACTTCTTGCCGACCCTTGCTCTCGACTTTTGCAAGATCATCGCCAAACACTGGGGCAAGTCCGGGGTGGATCTCCAGGATTGGGACAACGCCATGGGGTCCGGGCCTTTCAAGCCCGGCAAGTTTGTCAAGGACGTCTCGATCGAGCTGGTAAGAAACAAGGACTACTGGAAGCCCGGGCTACCGCGCATCGACGGCATGGTGCATTACACGATCAAGGATAAAGGCACCGCCATCGCCGCCTACAAGACCGGACGAGTATTGGAGACCAACTGGCCGGTCACCAACCTGAGCGCTAAAGAAGCGGTGCAACTCCAAAAGGAAACGAAGGACGAGCTCAGGATAGAATTTATCCCTAACGCCGCGATCGCTTTCTTCTTCATGAATACCAGCAAGGCGCCGTTTGACAATCCGAAGGTGAGACAGGCTGTCAATCTGGCTATAGAACGCCAACCCCTGGTCGAGACCTTCGGGGTGCCCGGGCTGACCAGCCTCGGCCCGCCGCTTGGCGTTGGGCTCTGGTTCAGCAGGCCGGCCGACGAGATCGCCAAGCTGCCCGGCTGGCGGCAACTCAACGGCGCGAAGCACCCCGATGACATCGCCAAAGCGAAGGCTCTGCTCGCTGAAGCGGGGCATCCCGATGGCTTCGAGGTCGAAATGATGGCCAGGCAGGTGGTGCTAAACCCCGACCTGGCGGTGATCTACAAGGAGCAGCTGAAGAAGATAGGCATAGACATCACCATTAAGCTCGAGGAAAGCGCCACCGGGTTTCAGCGCTATTTAAGGGGCGACTGGGTGTGTGCCCCGCAGGGGAGCGGCAATTTCGTCGTCGCGCCCGACGCCATCCTCGGTCGCGTCTGGATGCCCAAGGGGAGCTGGGGCAGGTACGCGAGATCTAACCCCCCCAAGTGGTGGCAGGAGGCCTATTTTCAGCAGGCGGGCGAGCAAGACCGCCAGAAGCGCCTGGCGATCTTGCGCAAAATGGAGGACTTCCTGATCTTCGAAGACCCCGGCGGCAGCGCGGTGTCGTTCTGGAACGCCGGAAACTGGATCTTCAACAAGAGGGTCAAGGGGATCCACGCCTCCGCCGCAATCTGGGCCGGGTTCAAGCACGAGACCGATTGGCTGTCAGCGGAAGCCTGAGGCCTGAGGCCTGCGGGGATGAAGCTCCCGTTCGAACAGGAAGGAATACCGTCGATGACCAATCCGACGAGACGTTCGTTGATGCGCGCATCCTTGGGCGCCGCTGCGGCGGGGGCCTGGGTGCGCCCCTATACCGCCATCGCGGCAGTCACGGGCGCTTCCGTGCCCAAGCATGGCGGCATCATCAACATGCACTCCTACGCGTTCCCGCCGCCCAATTGGCATCCGCATGTCACGAACACAGTCCAGGTCATGAGCTACTCGGGGATTTACAATCAGCTCATCGAGTTCAACCCCGAGACCGAGGATCCTTTCGACCTGCGGGGCGACCTGGCTACCAGCTGGGAGCTCAGCAAAGATGGCAAGGTCTATACCTTTCACCTCAACCCAAAGGCCAAGTGGCACGACGGCAAACCGGTTACCGCCGAGGATGTGGTCTACTCCATGGACAGCATGGTGGATAAGGACGCCAAGCCCCCTCGCGTGGTCACCCTGCCGGCCCTGAACCCCTATTACGAGAAGGGCACCGCGCGGACCGTTGATGCCCACACCGTGGAGATACCTCTCAAAATCCCCTTTGCACCCGACTTCATACCTACCCTTGCCTTGGACTTCTGCAAGATAATCGCCAAGCACTGGGGAGAGTCGGACATTGATCACCAGAAATGGGAGAACGCCATTGGTTCCGGGCCCTTCAAACCCGGCAAGTTTGTCAAGGACGTCTCCATCGAGCTGGTGAAAAACAAGGACTACTGGAAGCCGGAGCTGCCCCGCATCGACGGCATGGTGCATTACACCATCAAGGATAAAGGCACCGCGATCGCCGCCTACAAGACCGGGCGGGTGCTGATGACCAATTGGCCGGTCACCAACTTCAGCAACAAGGAAGCGCGCCAGCTCGAGAAGGAAGCGAAGGACACGCTGCACGTAGACTATGTCAAGAATGCTGTCTTCTTTTTCTTCTTCATGAATACCAGCAAGGCGCCATTTGATAATCCAAAGGTGCGACAGGCCGTCAACCTGGCTTTGGACCGCCAGGCCCTCTATAACACCTTCGGGGTGCCGGGGTTGGATACGCTTGCTCCGCCGCTGGGCTCGGGGACCTGGTTTGGCAGGTCCGCGGAGGAGATAGCCAAGTTGCCCGGCTGGCGCCAACTCAACGGCGCGAAGCACCCCGACGACATCGCGAAAGCCAAAGCCTTGCTCGCCGAAGCGGGTCATCCCGACGGGCTCAAGGCCGAGATGATGGTCCGGCAGGTAATAGAGTTTCCTGACCAGGCAGTGATCTACAAGGAACAGTTGAAGAAGATCGGCATAGAGCTGACCCTCAAGCTCGAGGAAGGCGCCACCGGGTTCCAGCGCTACTTGCAGGGCGACTGGGTGTGTGCCCCCCAGGCAAGCGCCCATTTCGCCATACAGCCCGATGCCATTCTGGGCAGGGTGTGGATGCCGGAGGGGAGCTGGGCAAGGTACGCCAGGTACAGTCCCCCTCAGTGGTGGCAGGAGGCCTATACCCAGCAGGCGGGTGAGCATGACCAGGAGAAGCGCCTCGACATCCTTCGGAAGATGGAGGACTACCTGATCCTCGAGGACCCCGGCGGCAGTGCGGTGACGTACTGGACAGCCAGGAGCTGGGTCATCAACAACAAGATCAAGGGTATCCACGCCTCCGGCTCTTTCTGGGGTGGGTTCAAGCACGAGACCGACTGGCTGTCGTCGTAGCCGCGATCACCATTCTGAGGAGCCAAGTGTGCAGGACCGGAGTGTGGGAGGGCGTCAATGCAAGCTTACATAGCGAAACGGTGCTTGCTGTTCATCCCGACCTTGCTGATGGCCACGCTGGTAGCGTTTCTTCTGCTGCGCATCATCCCCGGGGACCCGGCGCTGGTGAAGCTGGCAGGAGAGACTGGAGACTCCAACTTTTCACAGGCCGAGCTGCACGACCTGAGGGTCAAGCTGGGAACCGACAAGCCCCTTTACGTCCAGTACGGCAAGTGGATGTGGGGCTTGCTCAGGCTGGACTTCGGCCAGTCCATGTACTTTGAAGAGCCCGTCGCCGAGGATCTCGCGGTCAAGTTTCCAATCACGCTGGAACTGACCGTTCTGGCGATGCTTATCGCCACTATCATAGCCGTGCCTCTCGGCCTTATCTCCGCCATCAAGCAGGATACGCCTGCCGACTACGTTGCCAGGATCATTTCCATCGCCGGGGTAGCCCTGCCGAACTTCTGGGTCGGGATTCTGATCGTCTATTTCCTGGTCCTGTTTTTCGCTTGGATGCCGCCTCTGGGCTACGCGACCCTGTGGGACGACCCGCTGACCAACCTGCAACAGTTCTTCTTTCCTGCGCTCGCCTTGGGTTTCTACCAGATGGCGTTCACGGCGCGGGTCACCCGCTCCTCGATGTTGGAGGTATATAGGGAAGACTATACCCGCACGGCACGGGGCAAGGGCCTCGCCGAGCGGGTGGTGATTCTGAGGCACGCCCTCAAGAACGCCCTGCTGCCGGTGGTCACTATCTCCGGCTACCAGTTTGGCCGCCTGCTGGCCGGCACCGTGGTGATCGAGATCATCTTTATGATCCCGGGGATGGGCAAGCTTCTCGTCGATAGCGTATTTCACCGGGACTACACCGAAGTTCAAGCCATCGTCGTGGTGATTACCGTCACGGTCCTGATTTTGAACCTGCTTCTGGATGTGATCTACGGCTGGTTGAACCCCCAAATCCGTTACGGGTAACCGTCCAGTACCATAGCGCAGAGGACAAGGAATGGCGCAGGATATCACGGGCACAGCAGCGCCCCCAGCCGTGCCGATCCGGGGCTTGAGGCCAAGGGGCGCCCTCTGGCAGCATCCCCTCTGGCAGCATATCGGCCGCTTTGCCAGGAGAAAGCCGCTGGGCGCTTTTGGCGCCGTGACGGCGTTGATTCTCATACTCGTCGCTGTCTTTGCCCCCTTTATTGCCACGCATGACCCTAATGAGACGAACGCGGCTTTCATCTATGCCCCTCCCGGCTCGCAGTTGCTGCTGGGCGGCGACCAGTTGGGCCGCGACGTGTTCAGCCGGCTTGTTTATGGCGCGAGGATTTCTCTGTATGCCGGGCTGCTCAGCGCGTTTATCGGGGCCAGCATAGGCATGATGGTGGGGGTGACCAGCGTCCATTTCGGCGGCAAGACCGACCTGATCATCCAGCGCATCATCGATGCCCTGATGGCCTTCCCGCCCCTGATCCTGGCGATTTCCATCATGGCCGCCTTGGGAGCCTCCCTGAACAACGTAGTCATCGCGCTCAGCATCGCCTTCATCCCCAGTACGGCCCGTGTCCTGCGCTCCCAGGCCTTGGCCGTCAAGCAGATGGATTACCTGTTGGCAGCCAGGGCGATCGGGGCCAGCCACGCGCGCATCATTTTCCGCTATATGATCCCCAATTGTCTGGCTCTGTTCATCGTGCTCCTCACGCTCTATCTGGGTGTCGCGATCGTTGCGGAGGCCACCCTCAGCTTCCTTGGGATCGGTGTCCCTCCCGACGTCCCGTCCTGGGGAGGCATGTTGAATGGGGCCGCTCAGACCTACGTAAACCTTGCCCCTTGGCTGGGGGTGTTTCCGGGCTTGGCGATAGCCATAGTCGTGTTAGCCTGGAACCTGCTAGGCGATGCCCTGCGGGATGTCCTGGATCCCCGGCTGAGGGGAACTTGGTAAATCCCCGCGCCTGGACCTAACTCACTCGACCAGCTGTCACTGCGCAGCCGGGTACAACCTCGGTTCCGAAAGAGTGCAGAACAAGCCGCTGGTGAGAGCAACGATCATATGACCTTGCTTTTTCATCATAGACGGTACCTGCATGGCCACGCTGTTAGAGGTTAGGGACTTAAAGACTCATTTCTTCACCCAGGAAGGCGTGGTGAAGGCGGTGGATGGGGTCTCCTACGATCTCGAAGAGGGAGAGACCCTGGGGCTCGTCGGAGAAAGCGGCTGCGGCAAGAGTGTGAGCGCTCTGTCCATCATGCGGCTCGTCCCATACCCGCCCGGCAAAGTCGTGGGCGGGCAAATCATCTTTGATGGTCAAGACCTGCTGTCGCTGCCCAATTCCGAGATCAGACATGTCCGTGGCAAGCAGATCGCCATGGTCTATCAGGAGCCCATGACCTCCCTAAACCCGGTCCTGTCGATTGAACGGCAGCTTACCGAAGCCCTTGAACTCCACCTTGGCATGAGCAAGACGGAGGCCCGCGGGGAGGCCGTACATCGTCTCGAGCAGGTGGGGATACCGGACCCGCAGCGCAGGCTCAAGCAGTATCCCCATCAGTTCAGCGGCGGCATGCTACAACGTGTGATGATAGCCATGGCGTTGAGCTGCAACCCCAAGCTGATCATCGCCGACGAGCCGACGACAGCCCTGGACGTGACCATTCAGGCCCAGATCCTGGATTTGATGAAGGATCTCAGCAGAGAGTACGGTGTCTCCCTCCTTATCATTACGCATAATCTAGGTGTGGTGGCCCGCTATGCCGATAGGGTCAACATTATGTATGCCGGCAAAATCATCGAGCGGGGGACGGCCAGAGACATCTATCGATATCCCAGCCACCCCTATACCCTGGGGCTGCTGAACTCCGTCCCCAGGCTCGATCTGCCCAGAACCGAGAAGCTGGATCCTATAGAAGGACAGCCGCCGGACCTGGCGCACCTGCCGGCAGGCTGCGCCTTCAGGGAGCGATGTCGGTTTGCCGCGGAGAGATGCGCGGAGGAGACACCACCCTTGCGGTCGGTAGGTGCAGGTCACCTTTCGGCTTGTTTCGCAGCGGAGACCCTGCGGTCTAGGGCAAAGGAGCACGCAACAGCATGACAGCAGGGGAGCAGACCCAGCACCAGCCGGGCGACGAGGTGCTCGTCGAGGTCAAGCACCTGAAGATGCACTTCCCGGTGACCTCCGGCATCCTGGTCCAGCGCACCGTGGGATTAGTCAAGGCAGTCGATGACGTTAGCTTCGTGGTCAGGCGAGGAGAGACGCTGGGGCTGGTAGGGGAGAGCGGGTGCGGCAAGACCACGACGGGGCGGTGCATACTTCAGCTCTACCGGCCCACCGCTGGCACCATCCTGTTCGATGGCAAGGACTTGTGCAGTATGGAAGGGCCGGAGCTGAGAGGTATGCGCCGCCACATGCAGGTGATATTCCAGGACCCGTATAGCTCCTTGAACCCGCGCATGACCGCAGGGAGCATCGTCGGCGAGCCGCTCCGCGTGCAGGGCCTTGCCCCAGACCAGCGAGCGTACCGGGAGAGGGTAGCCGAGTTGCTGTCGCTCGTGGGATTGCGCACCTCTATGGCCGACAGGTTCCCCCATGAATTCAGCGGCGGGCAACGGCAGCGCATCGGGGTGGCCCGAGCCTTGGCCGTCAACCCCCAGTTTGTCGTGTGTGACGAGCCGGTGTCGGCTTTGGACGTGTCCATCCAGGCCCAGATTGTCAACCTGCTGGAGGAACTCCAGGAGAAGTTGGACCTGACCTACCTGTTCATCGCCCATGATTTGTCGGTGGTAAGGCATATCAGCGACAGGGTGGCGGTGATGTATTTGGGCCACATCGTGGAGATCGCCGGCCGGGACGCGATCTATGCGAACCCGCTCCACCCATACACCGAGGCGCTCCTTTCCGCCGTCCCCATACCGGACCCGGTAATAGATACTCAAAGAGAGCGCATACCTCTCGCGGGAGAGGTGCCGAGCCCGCTCAATCCGCCGAGAGGATGTGTGTTCCATCCTCGCTGCCGGATGGCAACCGCAGAGTGTCAGCAGGTGATACCTGAGCTGCGGGAAGTTCAAACGGGCCACTGGACGGCCTGCATTCATGCGCCGGGGTATAGCTCTCCATAGAGTGTTCGAGGTACGGGTTCAACCCGCTTCCCGGTCAAACCCATCACGCTCGGTGCACTCGCGCAGAATGCCCGTGATGGCAGGCGCATCGAGAAGCGGCCCCCCAAAAATTGGACAGGGCCTGCCCCTTGGCTCAGAACCATGAGTATGCCTGTGTCTATGGTCAGCATTTGGTGAAGATCGTCGAAGCGGATATTTTGGTTGCTGGACCGGCGCCGGCGCGTGTCTGGCAGCTCCCGCGTCAGCAAGTCCGGCCGTCTGGCGCAGGCGCACGATGCCTCACTCGGTTGAAGGCGGTGACGCCACCGCCGAGACCGTAAACGTACACGCGCTGTATTCAGGGAGCATGTCCATCGAGACGTCGTACAGTCTGTCCTCGTCCTCTCCGAGCATGTTGGCGACAAAGCCACTGCTTACCCGCATGATTGAGATCCGTCCTCGGCCGACCCAGACGCGGGATGCGCGGATCGTCGAGGGCGTCGCAGACCACAACGTCAGATCGTGCAGCGCGCCAGCACCGAAAGCAGACCCGGTTCTCTCCGGCTGGCCCCGACAAGCCAGACACCGCTGGATTCGGAACTCGGGAGATCAAGCGATGCCCTGTCGAGCGATTTGTCGGCCAGGGACTAAGAAACCCACGGCAAGAGGTCACAAGGTAGTCATTCCCAACAGTTTTGCTATGCTCGGCGAATGGTCGGACAGATGATGGGCAACCATGTCGCGGGGCTTGCCGATCGGCCGCGCCGGCAACTGAGCGCTTGCCTGGCGGCCGTGCTTGGCATAGCCGCGACGGCCGCATTTAGCGCGGCGACGGCGCGGGCGCAACTCAATCCATTCGGCAACTACTACGAAAACGTGGCGCGCGCGGCAAAGCAAAATGATTCTGGCACCGTCAGGCTGCTTATCAGCAACGGCGCCAATCCAAACCAGAGCGATGAAGATTCCCGTACCGGGCTCCATTATGCCGCGATGAGCGGCAATCTGAGGATCGTCGCGATACTGATTAAAGCAGGCGCTAGGCTTGATCCCAAGGAGAAGCTGGGGAACACGCCGCTTCACTTAGCGGTTGAGCGGGATCAGGTCGAGGCCGTCCAACTTCTGCTCGATGCGGGGGCCGCGGTCGATGCCGATAACAAGAACGGTATGACGCCGCTGATGATGGCGGCGAGAGCCGGCAAGCTCGAAATCGTTAGCGCCCTCCTCGCCAAGGGCGCAAACGTCGCCAAGACGGACTATACCGGGCGTGACGCTGCCGGCTGGGCGGCGGAAAGCCATCGCCCGGCGGTCATCCAGGCGATCAAGCGGGCACAAAACGCCAAGAAATCGTAAAAGGCAAGGTGGGGCGAACGCTTTCAGCAGTCCCACGTCAAATGCGGCATCCCACGTTGACGCAATAGGGCTCGCGGGTTTTGCGCTTATGATCTGGCCGGGAATACCGAAGACTGCGCAATCGCGCACGCCGGGCATCGCGAGCAGCGCCACCTCGATTTCGACGGTGTAAAGTTGACGCCGCCGGAGATCATCATGTCAGGGCTCGGTCGCATATAAAAAATGGCGGTCCTCGTCGAGATAGCCGACATCGCCGAGCATGGACGAGACCGTCGCATCCGACCTCGCGGCGCTTTTTGTCCTGCCCGTGGTAGGCGAAATCCGGAAACCCCTCGAGCCAGTGAAAACTTTCGCCCTCGTCCTGCTTCCTGACGGGACAAGCGGGCAATCGGCTTGCAGCGGTTATATTCGTCCCATTAGCAAAAGGATGATCACGATCACGGCCAAGAGGCCGAAACCACCACTCGGGTAATACCCCCAACCTCCACTATACGGCCACGTCGGCAGTGCGCCGATCAGAATAACGATCAGGATGATGAGCAGGATCGTGCCAAGCATGATGACACCCAGTGCAGTTTTTGTTCCTTATTTAAACGCTATACTATCCGCCTGGTTCCGTATCGAACGCATTATTCTAAACCGCTAGACGATAGATGCTGGACTATGAGTAATGACGCAGCCACCTGCATCCCCGATCACGAGCCACCCATTTGTCGCGTCATAGCCCTCGCCGTGCTCCAGCCCCCTGCCCATGGGAGAGTTCGCTTTCGCCCATTCAAGGCTGTTATTAAATTCGGAACAGAGCCTAGGAATGGAATAGCATTGAATTTGGAATCGTCGAGTGCGCCGATCAAGCTTATGCAGCGCCTGGAGCAATACCAAGGACGCCGTCAGTCTCGGCGAACTGACGGCATCATTGGTTTTTAGGCTCAGTAGCGTGGCGGTGGCGGAGTGGTCGCAGCGCCGGTGATGGCTCCTAGCGCTCCGCCAATGGCGGCGCCCGTGGCAGCGCCACCGCCGGCTGCCGCCCCAATGGCTGCCCCAGCGCCAGCTCCGATCAATCCGCCGCCTAGCGCACGCTGGCCCGGATCATAGGGGTTCGTGCAGGCAGAAAGGCCCAACAACAACCCGATGGCAAAAGCCCTCGGCTCAGTAAGACGTTTTGTCATGTTTTGACCTCCAATCGGGAGCCCACGATTGCAAACGACCTGCATCGCAGAAGAGTTCCCGCATTGGATCGCGGCGGTGGAGCAGCTATCACCGCGGAGGCTCATCCTATCGTAGTGAAAGTGACAATCGGTCGACCTAGCCGTCGACTTTTCGTACACGGCTTTGGGCAATCCCCGCCGTCACGAGCGAGTAGGCGCAAGTTTCACCGCCGGTGGATCAGGTAGGAAAACCCGTAGCCGATAACACCGGCTATGAGCAGCGCACTCAGCGGCTGCTCCGAAGTATACCGACTTATATATCCCTTGGCACGGGCACCCTGCTCGTACGCTGCAGTGGCAACCTGGCTCGCCCGGTTTCCCACTTCCATAGCAGCATCCTGGATCGCATCGTTTGTCTGGGTCACGACCTGCATGCCGACATTTGATGCCGCGCGGGCTAGGTCGGCAGCCTTGCCGATCGCCTCCTCTGCAGTCGCCTGCAGGCCACGGGGGCCCTGACCAATGGCGTCTTCGACGACCTTCTGCGTTTTGGCTGCGAGGTCACTGACGGAGCCCTCGGCATCGGTTGTTTGATCGCTCACTGCAAACCTCGAACTATAGCTGATTTACCGACTTCCGGGTGAATTGGAAGCCGCCTCTGTCAGCTAGCAACAACCAGCGGACCAAATCGCTCCATCAATCGATCGTTCCCGGCCGAAAAGATTTTCCGGGCTAACGCAGAGCACGCTCGAGTTGCTCCTTAATCATCTTCGAACGCCCTGGAATGCCTTTGCGTCGCGCCTCCGCGTAGAGCTCGGAACGGGTCTTCTCGGTACCCGTATCCCTCCGCTCACGCGCCTTGGTATGTCTCAGGTTTCTCCTATTTTCCTTCGGGCTTTCATACTTGGACGCACCCGCCTCGTGCATTACGCGCTTGATCGTTTCCTTTTGCCCCATTGTTTGATGCGCCGTCATGGGTCGTCCTTTGCAATCATTGGCATGCTCGTAGATCGCGGGTTGCGCCAATTTGGTTCCCGCGTTCCTCTGGCCTCGCCACATCTCACGCGAAATTGTTGGAACCGACAGTTCGCAAACGACGTTTGGCTATCACTAGCACAGTGAGATGACAGTCGCGCCGGCGCAGAAGATCGCGCCAATAGCATCGACGGCCATCGCCATGCTGGGTGTTTTCTAAAGTGTCGGGAGTCCAGTTCATGGGTAGGGGTTTATTGCTTTGGCTGTTGGGGATCCCCATACCAGTCATTATTCTGCTCTATCTGTTCCACGTTGTCTGACGAAGATTGGCGGCCAGGTCGGCTCTATCGGGCCCGGCATTGCCGGGGAACCACCGTCGTGGTTTCAGTGTTGACATCGTCGTCTACTAACAATCAGGAGGAAAATATGTCGAAAGCAACCAAGGCTGCGGCATTTGCCGCGATCATCGCCACAGCTACAACCGCTGCCTATGCGCAAACGCGCGATGAGCCGGAAGCGCGTGCGGCAGTGACGAGCCACATAATCCAACCGGACGAAGTCCGCGCGAGCAAAATGATCGGCAGCACGGTCTACGACGTGCAAAACCGCAAGATCGGCAGCGTCGAGGATATCGTCCTGGCCAAGAGTGGCACTGTCGATGCAGTGGTCGTCGAGGTTGGCGCGTTCCTAGGTATGGGCGGGAAATACGTCGCCGTCCCGATCAGCGACATCAAGACCGACCACAACCGGCTGACGCTCGACCGCTCCAAAGAGCAGTTGCAGCAGATGGCGAAATACGAGCTGGAGAACCCAAACACCGGGGCTGGCTCTGCGCCGTCGCCTACCACTGGCGGACACCTCGGCCGCTAAGCAAAACCGGGTATTGCGCGGGCCGGGCGGAGTTTCCTCCGTCCGGCCCGTTTTGCTTTGAGACTTGGCGATCACGACGGAACCGCTGGTGAGGTTGCGGCCCGGGACTATTTTGCTGCTCGGCGTTTCCGACAGGAGACGACCGGGAGCCCAGGAGCCAGGATTACCCGCCCTCGTGCCGCCGATGATTTCGGAACGAGCCGGGCGCGGATCGGCGACCGCGGCAGACCTCGAAAAGAACGAGTCGAGGGCACCCCGCCGCCCTGGTGCCGACGATTTTCTTCAAGAAATGGTTCGCCCCGATTGTATCAGATCGCCATCCACCCGCCGTCGATATTGTAGGCGGCACCCGAGACGTAGCTCGCGCGCTCCGAGCAGAGCCAGACGACCATTTCGGCGATCTCCTCGGGGTTGCCCATGCGGCCGAACGGCACCCGGCCGAGGATCGTGTCGCCGCGCCGGCGCATCGTGTCCTCGGTCATCCGCGTCTTGATGAAGCCTGGACAGACGGCATTCACTCGAATATTGGCCTCGGCGTATTCGAGCGCGGCGGTCTTGGTCAGGCCGATCACGCCATGTTTGGCCGCGACATAGGCCGAGGAGGTCGGCAGACCGGCGAGCCCAGCGATCGACCCGGTGTTGACGATGGCACCCCCGCCCTGGGCCTGCATTTGCAGCAGCTCATGTCGCATGCACAGCCATACGCCCTTGAGGTTGACCGCAATCATCCGATCGAAGGCTTCCTCGGACCATTCCGCGGTCTTCTTGCCGCCGGCGTCGACCTGCCAGCCGGCGATCCCGGCATTGTTGAAGGCGCAGTCGAGCCGGCCATAGGTGCTGATCACCGCCTCGGTCATCGACCCCACGTCTGAGTTTTGCGTCACGTCGCCGCCGAGCGATATGGCCTGCCCGCCCGCGGCGTTGACGAGAGCGACGGTTTCGCGGGCAGCCTCCTCGATGAGATCGGCTACGGCTAGGCGAGCCCCCTCACGCGCAAAGGCGAGAGCGGTGGCGCGTCCGATACCGCCGCCGCCACCGGTGATCAGCGCCGATTTTCCGTCGAGCAATCCAACCATCGTTCCTCCCCGACCGGCTCCAGCCTTCATCATGACACAGCTGCGAGCTTTGCGGATATGTCGACGCTAGCCCAGAGCAGGGCAGCGCCCGCGGAGATCATGGTAATGCCACGATCCTTCGGCTACGGTCCGGTTCGGGTTGGCCACTGGCTCGAGGGAGAGGGTGCGGGTGCGGAAATTGGCGATCACAGTAATGCTGACCGTGCCTCTCGTCGCAGGCGGTGTCTTTGCTCAGCAAAAGGCCGGCAAGAACAACGTCTACGAAGAGCTCAATCTGTTCGACGAAGCCTTCGAGCGCATTCGTCATGACGCAGTCGACCCGGTTGCCGACGCGAAACTGGTCGGGGCGGCGATTGCCGGCATGTTGTCGGGGCTCGACCCACGCTCCTCGTTTATAGACGAGGACCAGTTCAAGGCGTTGCAGGCCCCGGTCGGCCAGGATGCCGACACTTCCGGCCTCGTCGTCACGATCGACAACGGCCAGCTCAAGGTCATTTCGCCCGAGGACGGATCACCGGCAGCGCGAGCCGGGGTCAGGCCGGGCGACGTCATCTTCGCGATAAACAAGGACCCGGTTTACGATCTGACCCTGGCCGAGGCCGAGCGGAAGCTGGGTGGGCCAGCCGGCAGCGAAGTCCAGCTGACCCTGCGTCATGGCGCCGAAAAGCCGGTCGATCTGATGATCAAGCGTGAAGCCTATAAGCTCGCGACGGTGACCACGCGTCTTGAAAAAGGCGATATCGGTTATGTCCGCATCGCCGGTTTCGACAACGGAACTCAAGCCGCGCTCGCCGGCGCCGTGCAGGATCTGCGGCAAAGAGCGGGCAACAAGCTGATCGGCCTCATTCTCGATCTGCGAAACAATCCGGGTGGCGCTTTCGACGGTGCAGTGGCAGCCGCCGACGCCTTCCTCGACAAAGGCGAAATCGTCGTCGTCAAGGGACGCAAACCCGGCAACGTCAAGCCGGTCAGCGCCACCCCAGGCGAGATCGCCAAAGGGTTGCCGGTGGTGGCACTCGTCAACGGTGGCACGGCGCGCGAGGCCGAGCTCGTCGCCGGGGCCCTGCAGGACAACCGCAGGGCGGTTCTTCTCGGCACCAAGACCTTCGGCGAAAGCTCGATCGAGAGCGTGATCCCGCTCGGCAGCGGCGGCGCGATCCGGCTGACCACCGCCCGTTTTACCACGCCCTCCGGCCGGGAGATCCAAGGCAAGGGCCTGGAACCGGATCTCGCCGTAACCCCATTGCGCCTGGCAAAACTGGCGCAGCGCGAGGGTCGGCGCGAGGCCGATCTGCCGGGTGCGCTGAAAAATCCGGACCAGCCCGCAGAAAAGCCCTCGACCGATGCCGCGACGGCGGCGGCCTCGACCGAGGCCCCCTCGGTTGCGACCGAGGACATGGGCTCGGCAAGTGACGAGCAATTGATCCAGGCGATGGATGTTCTGCGCGGTCTCTCGGTAGTCGGCCGGCGCGCCGCGCGGTGAGGGTGACCAGATCGGGGGATTTGGGCGGCGCGAATTTCCCTGCCGTACCCCGAGGCTCAGGGAGAAAATCGGCCGCGGGTGCGAAAGCGAAATCATTGTACCCCGCGGATCAAAGGCTTACCAATCCGCGCTGACGCGGCTCGGACGCTTTGGCAGGGAGGGTTGGACGGTTCGAGGGACGTGAGGAGGAAACCTGGCACCAGTCGCAATCGTAAGGAAAATTCGGATCCATCACCATAATATCAATTATCTCATTGACAATTGCGTATGGCTCTCCTACATGGAGGCGACCTTCGCTTTGGCAAGAGGCCCGCAGTTTATGACCGAGAAGAAGCGCGATTACGAGGTTGGCCATGGTAAACCGCCGGTGGGTAGCCGATTTCAGAAGGGCCAATCCGGTAACCCGGGTGGTCGGCGCGCGACGACCGCGCCCGCCGTGCTGGTCCGCACGCTCCACGAGGAGGTGGTCGTGGCCGCGAAGGGCCGTCGCGAAAAGACCACCAGACGTGAGGTTGTCATCGTTCGGCTGCCCGACAGATCGGCCGGCGGCGTTCTCCCGGTGCCCAAGACGCTGACCGACATGCTGCAAGACATCGACAAGAAGGCCAGCCTGTCTATGCCCTCTGCAGAAACCGTATAGCGGCTGCCAGGGACGACCTTTTACGTCCCGGCCCACGCTCGTGCGCCATACCGAACGGCTGGCGACCCTCGCGGGCCTTTGCCTCGGCGGCAGCCGCGTACAAGCTGGGGCCGGTGACCAAGCGGATCGCGGCGGCGACATGACCAGGCGCACGCCGGCCCTCGCTCGGGCCTTTGCCGGGCGGTGGCGGATCGTCGAGATGGATCAATGGGAAGACCTTGATCTCCTCGAACCCGCGCACATCACGTTCACCGGCACGGATGGCGGCAAACTCACGTTCGTGGCTGTCGAAGGCGACCTCGACGTGCGCTACCGGTCTCGGGATGGCCCGGCTTGTGCCGAATTTTCATGGGAAGGTTTCGACGACGATACCCCTGCGCACGGCCGCGGCTGGGTCGCCTTGGGAACCGCAGGCCGCCTCGTCGGTCACGTTTTCATCCACAAAGGCGACGATTTCGGATTTGTCGCCGATCGCGAGTGACCTCGCCGGCAGCCGGTCAGACGCCGAGCTCTAAGTCTAAGACGGCGCTCCTCAGCCAACGCGCCGCAAGCAGAGGGTGTTCCGCAGGGGATCGATGTGCTCCCACTTCGCGGCTTCAGGCGAAGCGGCGCTCGACAGACTCGCCGGGATAGTGTGCGCAAGGTTCTGCAAATCGGATTGAGCGCGAGTTGGGCAGATCGCGTTCGCCACGAATGATCATGGTATGCGGGTGATTTCGCAGCCACCGGATCCGCTCCAGTTGCGGGCGAAATTGTCATCGGTGTCATCGGTGATGAAGAACCGGAATACACGCTAGGCGAGGTTGGCTCGCACCAGCCGCTCGACATCGCCGGCGTCGTGCCAGCGCGACTTGCACCGTTACGGTATTTCGAAACCGCCCGCGGTTGCATCATGGCTTTCCGTGCTGCTGTGCAACAACGGAACCTGTCGCAGGAAACGAGCAACGCAATTTGAGATCGCGCGCGAAGGGGCGAAGGCGAGCGGATCCCGCATCTGACCCCAAAGCCATTCGGCTGCTCCCGGCAATGAAATCCCAAATAGGCGCAGATGCGGGAAGCATTATCCAGTAGCGGGAAAGTTGGGATCTTATCACGGGAGGCGGTGTTTCAGTGATTGCGCAGTAGCGTAGGCTTTATGGAGCTGAATATGAAACGCTTAATTTTGACCACGGCATCAATTCTCGCTCTCGGGTTGGGCGGATACGGAGTGTCCTATGCCGCCAGCGGCAGTCCCGGAAGCGGAGCAACACCCGGCATGGCAGCGCCGAGCGGCGCCATGCAGAACCCGTCGAACGGCGGCAGCAGCGCCAACCCCGGCACGACCTCCATGCCATCGGCCGCGGCAACATCACAGCCCGGCTACAATGCCAACCCCGCGGCGGGCCAATGGGGCACGAGCGGGCATATGGCCGGCCACAGCGAGGTCAGCGAGGCTCAGCAAAAATTGCAGCAAGAGGGGCTTTATCACGGGGCCGTCGACGGCATCATCGGGCCGGAGACCAGGCAGGCCCTCCGGCAGTACCAACAGCAGCACGGCTTGCAGATGACCGCTAATCTCGATCAGCAGACGCTCGATCACCTGCTGGTAAACCCGTCCGGCGGGCAGGGCTCGAGCAGTCCCAGCATGGCGCCGCACCACCCCTCGGCGAATAATCCCAATCATCCTGCCAGCGGCAGATAGTCGCCACAGGGTTCCTGGCGCCCCGCAATCAGCGGGGCGCCCTCTGTCGCTGCGGCACTGGGGCGCGCCCGGGAGACGGCGGTCATGTCTCTGGGAAACCGATACGGCGCAACCCCTCGATCACCGTGTGCTCTTCCAGCTCCAGTTCCTTCGGGCTGCTGTAATACGGCCTCAGGTCGCGAAAATTGGCGATCGAGTTCATCTCCGGTCTCAGCTTGAGCCCCTCGGCAAGCGATGCCCTCCCCCGTCGAGATCGCCTTTCAGACCCAGCGCACCGGCCAAATAAAAGTGAACCCACCATACCTGCGGAGCGGCCGCGCGCGCCTTGGTCAGATAGTCTGCCGCCAGATCGGCATGGTTCAAAAACAGATGGCAGTTGCCAAGTTGCGCGTAGGAGCTCCACACCCACGGATCGCGCGGGCTGAGCCGCAGGCCCTTTTCCCCTTGTGCAATGCAGGCCTCGGGTTCGCCGAGGTTTGCCAAAGCCCAACCAAGCCCCCGGACCGCGCCTAAATTGTTGCGGTCGAGGGCGAGTGCTGTTTCGTGCTCGATCTGTCCTTCGCGCAATCGGTTTTTTTGGACTTGGCGAACTTGCCCCATTGCCTGGTGCGCCCCCGAGCTGTTCGGATCGCGCTCGATCGCTTCGACGACCAGCTGCTCGGCGCGGGGAAGATCTTGCGAAACAGAACCGGCAGCATTAGTCGCCGCCGCAAGCAACGCGTTTGCCAGGCCGATCCGAGCGCCGTTGGACCGCGGATCGATTTCCGAGCGCGCGCTCGAAAGCCTGTCGAGCTTCTTTCAAGGTTGTTGGAGAAGTGGGTCGGTTGAACAAGTTCCATCCGCGCATGACGAAGTCGCGCGCCATCGGGATCGACGGCTTTGCGCTGCTCGATTCGAGCGACTTCGGCGGCGACCAGTTTCTGATTGAGGGTTCGGGCGAGGCGGACGGTTATTTCGGTCTGCGCGTTTGCCAGGTCGCGGCGGTCGGTATCGAAGCGCTCTGCCCAAAGGTGCGCGCCGCTTTCCGCATCGATCAATTGCACGTTGACTTGTACTTGATCGCCGCTCCGGCGGACGCTGCCCTCGACGACATAACGCACCCTGAGGTCGCGCCCGATCTGCTTCACGTCGGTCGGTTTGCCCTTGTAGGTGAAGGCCGTGTTGCGGGCGATTACCAAGCTCCCCCCAATCCGCGAGAGATCGGTGGTCAGATCGTCGGTGATGCCGTCGGCGAAATATTCCTGCTCCAGGTCATTCGAGAGGTTGGCGAAGGGGAGGACCACCATCGACAGACGCGGCGCGGGTTCTGCCACGGGAACAGGCGGGCGTTGTGCGCTCGCCGCTGCCGGCGCCTGGACCGGTACAGCTGACGGATTCCCTTTAGGCCACGCCCACCAGACCGCACTCCCAATACCGATCACGACAACAAGGCTCGCCGCGACAATAGCGAGCCCGGGGGTGCTGCGGCGGCGTGGCACGCATGGTTGCGCCGGTGTTGTTACTTCCGGCAGCGACGCCACTGCAGCTGCACTCATCGCAAAGGCATGCACCGGCTGCGCGATGTTCTTGACGCTCTGCTCGCCCATGTCGTCGAAGGTGTAGGGGAGCCTGTCGCCGATATGGTCGCGGACCGTGCGCGAGATGCAGATGCCGCCCGGTTCGGCCAACGCCTCCAGCCGCGCGGCGATATTGACGCCATCGCCGTAGATGTCCTCGCCGTCGATGATCACGTCGCCGAGATTGACGCCGATGCGAAGGGTGATGCGCTGATCCTCGGCGATACCGGCATTGCGGTCGACCATCGCCCGCTGGATTTCGGCCGCGCAGCGCACCGCATCGACGACGCTCGAAAACTCCACCAGCATGCCGTCGCCGGTGGTCTTGACGATGCGGCCGCGATGCTCGGCGATCTTCGGGTCGGCGAGCTGGCGACGATGCGCCTTGAGGCGCTGGAGCGTGCCCTCTTCATCCGCTCCCATCAGCCGCGAATAGCCCGCGACATCGGCGGCGAGGATCGCCGCCAGACGGCGCGTTTCGGTCGCCACTACCGCTTCGCGCGACCCTCTGCGCCGGTCGGCGATGCCGCGCTCGACGAACACGCGCCCCTGGGCCATCCTCTCAGCCCCGCTATTTCGCGACGTTGGTAAACGCCTCCCACAGCATAGTTCCTGCAATCGTCCCAGGTCCAGCAGTGTCAGGCGGCGGGCGACTGTCGCCACCTTCGTCTCAAGGCTTATGGAGGCGCCGTCGATTGGCGTCAGTGCAGCATCGGCGGGGGGCGCAGGTCGTGCTCGACGCGGCGGATGCGGCGCAGATCAGGATAAACGTCAGGTCGAGGGCTTAAGAGAGGGGGTCGAAATCGGTCTCTATCTCTGCCGGCAAATCGCGGAGCATCTTGATCGCCGAGCCGCGCATGGACGGCGGCTTTTCTCTCGGTTCACCGTGCCAAAAACAAGACACGTCTGCTTTGACCCCATCGCGGGCCATCATTTCACGGAGTTGGGCAAGACGGTCCTCCTCGCCGGGGCCGCGGAAGATCAAGCTGATCAGATAATCCAGATGCCGGTTGAGATCCCCGCTCGCGACAAAATCATCGGTGGCAAGAAACCAGATGCCCGTCCGTCCCACGAGATGGCCGGTATACGGGCCGTCGAAATACTTCTCTCCTTTGCGGTAGGCTTTTGTCGGCCGCGCCCGAAGTATGGCCGAGATCCGATCAGGACCGAGCTGATCGCCGGAAAATCGGAGGGTCGCGAACACCCGCTGCGGCGCGGCGGCCTTACGAGATCTCGTTGTAGATGTTCCCGAGGACATCGCCCTGTTCATCCCTTACCGAGCCATCGCTCCAGATGATAACGCGATCCGCGCCCCGCAGTCCCTGCCCTCGTTTGATACGGTGCAGGGCTCGGCGCAGCTCCCATCGCTGGATGCCGAGGATACGGGCGACCTCGTTTGTCGGATTTCCCGGATTGCTCCAGATTATGCGCGCCATACCGGCAGCGGATGGTCAACAAGGATCAATTTCGCGTCAAGGGTGCGTCGGTCGCGAGATTGAAGCTGCCCCCCGCTCCGATCGCTTGCTCACCCCGAAGGGCGGCGGACAAGCGTCGCACGCCAGAACGCCAGGGCATTTGCTTGAACGCCTTCTCCTATGCCGCAGCGCCGACGATCTGTTCCTTTTTGCGGCGCATGACGGAGAGTTCGCCGTCGATTGGTGTCAACGCGGGGTCGGTATAAGCGCTCGGGTCGCGTTCGACGCGACGGCGGATGCGGTGCAGATAGAGGTAGAAGGCAGCGAGCTTGAGGTGGGTTTCGAGAACCTCGCGGACCCGCCTGACATAAAAGACGAGCGGGTTCTGGCGCGGCAGGCCGGCGCGGCGCTGGCGGCGCAATTTGCGGCGGAAATAGCCACCCTGCAGCGGATGCACGTTTTCCTGCAGAAAGGTGAAATAGAATTGGAGGATGTGGTTTAGGAGGCGCACCGGCTTGATCCCGGAGCCTTTGGCGCGCTGGAAGATCCTTTCGATATGCTCGGCCGAGTAATAGAGGTCCCAGGCCTGGCGGTAGACCGCCTGCCACTCGCCTGGCGTCATCACCGCATGGCCGGTGGTGACGTGCTCGAGGTCGTATTTGTTCATGTCGGGGTCCATCCACACCCCGTTCTTATCGAGCATCTGGTGATCTGCCGAGCCCGGCAATGGCGTCAGGATGAAGAATTCGAGCAGATCGACCGGCAGTTCCTGTTGCACTGTACGGATGTCGCGCGCGATCCGCTCGGGCGTATCGCCCGGGAAGCCCAGAATGTAGCCCGCATAGGTGATAACCCGCTGGGCTCGCCAGGCGAGAAACATCTGGCGGTATTCGTGCACCCGGTTCTGCTTTTTCTTGGCCTGCAGCAGATTATCGGGGTTGATGTTTTCGAGCCCGATAAAGACCCGCTTGCAGCCGGCGCGCGCCGCCTTCTCGACGAAGTTCGGGATGCGGTGGCACAAGGTGTCGACCTGGATGATGAACTGCAGCCCGAGCCCTTCCTGCTCGCGCATCTCGATCAGCCGGTCGAAGATCGCCTCCCAGTTGCGGTTGCGCGCGAAATTGTCGTCGGTGATGAAGAAGCGGAAGACACCCTGGGCGAGGTTGGCGCGCACCAGGCGCTCGACATCATCGGCGTCGCGCCAGCGTGACTTGCGCCCCTGGACGTTGATGATCGTGCAAAAGCTGCACTGAAACGGGCAGCCGCGCCCGGCGTCGAAAGCGCCGATCGTCTCGCCGTAGCGCCGCACGATGTCGAGCGGCAGGAACGGGGTCACCTGCTGCTGCAGCCCGGGCAGATCGGCCATGAAGTTGTAGATCGGCTCGAGGCGCCCGGCGAGGGCGTCGGCGAAGAGCCCGGCGAGCCTTCCCTCCGCCTCACCCGCGAACAGGCTCACCCCGAGGTTCTTTGCGGCTTCGAGGTCCGGCGGCAGCTCGGGGAGCATCGCCAGGCAGCCCGAGACGTGGAACCCGCCGATCGCAACCTGGATGCCGGCTGTGCGGAACCGGGCAGCGAGATCCATCGCGCGCGGGAACTGGTTCGACTGCACGCCGACGAGGCAGACGAGCCCGCCACCGGCAGCCTTGATCCGTCGGATGATCCGGCGGATCGGGATCACCGTGTGGCACTCGTCATAGGCCTGAATCTCGATCGCGACCTCAGGGCCGAGCGCGCGCCGCTCCGCCAGATCCATCGCGATACCGTAAAGGCAGGCGAGCGAGTTCGACGGGATCCACGATTTCCACCATTGGATCACATAGCCGTCGTCGTCGTAATGCGACGGTTTGATCAACTCGACGACGAACCGGCGGTCCCCCAACAACGTCTCCCTCGGTACTACATGAGCTTATCTTGCGCCACCGCCGCGAGAAAGGGCAAGTTGGATTAGATCCGCTGTGACTCGCTCTCTAGTCTAGCCAGAGGCTAGCCGGACCTACCCTCAGGAAACGATTTGATCGGGATAAATGTCTCCTTGGTACATTGGCTTTACCCTCCAGTAGGTCAATTGCTAATGTGATACTGGCGGCACTCATGCCTTGCGCGTCCTGCTCGATCAATTGCGCTCTGATGGGCAAAACTTCCTTTGATTAAGAGCGCGTTGCTTCTTCAGCCTTTGAGCGCCTCTATCATAGTTTGCCGCTTTTCGCCTCTGCTTCGGTTATCTGAGCCCACAAATGCATTTGCAGTCTCGCCCTGAGCACTAGGGGCATATTTCGATTGCCGAGAAGAAAAAGCCGATCTCCCGCTCGGCATTGTCGGCAGAATCCGATCCGTGCACCGAATTCGCCTCGATCGACTGCGCGAAGTCCTTGCGGATGGTTCCCGGATCGGCTTTCGCCGGGTCCGTGGCGCCCATAATCTCACGATTGAGCGCTACTGCGTCCTGCCCCTCGAGGACCTGAACGACAACCGGGCCCGAGGTCATGAAATCGACGAGGCTGCGATAGAAGGGACGCTCGGCATGCACCTCGTAAAAGCTCTCAGCCTGGCTCGGCGAAAGCCGCATGCGCTTCTGCGCAACGATACGCAGGCCCTTCCTTTCGAAGCGATCGTTGATGGCCCCGGTCAGATTGCGCCGGGTCGCGTCCGGTTTGATAATCGACAGCGTTCGTTCGATCGTCATTTGCATCTCACCCGGCAGGAAGCCGGGCGGTTATATCGGTCGATAAGGGAGGCGGCAACGCTCGAGCGCAGAAACGCCTCCGCGATGCCAAGCTTCCCCGCGGTGTGCAGGCGGCAAGACGAATCTCCCTGCCAGCGGGGAAATAACAGGGTTAATTCCTTCGATATCCAGTAACATCAATACCTAGAGTGCGAATCGCTGTACGATCGCAGGAAATTTTAATCTCCTGCCAAGCGCTTGGCAGGGCATCGCGCTCCTCGACCACATCGTCGATTGGCACATCGTGCTTCTCACAACTGTGGCCGCTGGCCCGCCCGCGCGGATCCTCGCCTTCCTCAAAGGCTATTGACGGGGTCGGGGTGGGGCGCCTCGCCGCCGCTGGCAAGTCGGGAATCCAAGCCCTATTTTTATAAGTCGAACGTCGTGTTCGCTGATGGTGGGCATTCCGACACGAGAACAGCGGCAGGAGGATCCGATGAACGATGTCGTCGCCTCGGTGCGAGACGAGATCGATTTCAAGGCCGAGGCATATCGCAATCCCTGGTCGGTGCCGCTCGACAACATCGACGTCAGCAACCCGTACCTCTATTCCGAAGACACCTGGCACGGCTTCTTCGCGCGGCTGCGGCGCGACGATCCGGTGCACTACTGTGACAGCCCGCTCTACGGTCGATACTGGTCGGTGACCCGCTACCGGGACATCATGACCGTCGACACGTCGCACCAGACCTATTCTTCGGATGCCGCGTTCGGGGGCATCACCCTGAAAGACGTCCCGCTCGAGTACCGCAAGGAAAGCTTCATTGCTATGGACCCGCCGCGGCACGACGAGCAGCGCAAGATCGTGGCGCCGATCGTCGCACCACCGAACCTGGCGAAGATGTCAGGCACGATCCGCGAGCGGGCGATCCGCATCCTGGAGGGCCTGCCGCGCGGCGAGGTGTTCGACTGGGTCGATCGCGTCTCGATCGAGTTGACGACGCAGATGCTGTCGACCCTGTTCGACTTCCCGTTCGAGGAGCGGCGGACCTTGACCCGCTGGTCCAACGTCAGCACGGTCAACACGCGCGCCGGGACCGAGATCGATTTGGAGGAAAAGCGCGATGCCGTGCTGCAGGAAATGCTCGCGTACTTCGCCGAGGTCTGGAAGATCCGCCAGAAGCAGCCGCCGAAGTCAGACCTGATCTCGATGCTGGCGCACGGCGAGGCAACGCGCGACCTGCCGTCGCGGCCGCAGGAGTTCATGGGCAACCTGCTGCTGCTGATCGTCGGCGGCAACGACACGACGCGCAACTCGATCAGCGGCGGATTGTGGTTCCTGAACCAATTCCCCGAGGAGTACGCGAAGCTGCGCGCCGATCCCGGCCTGATCCCGAAGATGGTGCCTGAGATCATCCGCTACCAATCGCCGGTCGTGCACATGCGCCGCACAGCACTCTGCGACGCCGAGCTGAACGGGAAGCACATCCGTAAGGGCGACAAGGTGGCGATGTGGTACATCGCGGGCAACCGTGATCCCGAAGAGATCGAGGACCCGGACCGTTTCATCATCGACCGGCCGCGGCCCCGTCAGCACTTGTCGTTCGGGTTCGGGATTCACCGCTGCGTCGGCAACCGGCTGGCGGAGATGCAGCTGACGATCCTGTGGGAGGAAATCCTCAAGCGCTTCCCGCCGGTCGAGGTCGTGGAAAAGCCGAAGCGAGCCTACTCAAACCTGATCCACGGCATCAGCGAGATGAAAGTGCGCATCCCAGCGTAAACCCGCCCTCAGCTGCGGCCTTTGGCCGGCCTTCGTGAAGCTGGCCGAGCGGATCGCGCAGGTCCTCGCCTTCCTGCGCGACTACTGAGGGGGACGGCTCGGCTCAAAGCCCTATCAGCGCGCTTATCCCGATCGGAAAGCTGGGCGGTCGGCGGCGCCCTGCCTAGGGCGCTTCCAACGACGGCCTTGCGCCCTAAGCGGCCTTTTAATGGCCCCAAGTTTTGAAAATCGCGCGACCGCGCCGGCACACCCATCAAGCGAGGCTCGCTTTCCCTCGGCGCGGTGGCTCTAACCGACTTGGTGCCAGGCGGTGTCAGGCAATCTCCTGCGCAAAAATGGAGTAGGCGAAACTCGCCGGATCAAGTGAGTTGACGGGCCCGTCAGGAGATTCAGCGTAGGGATACATCAGAAAACCGATCGGCCCGTCCTTTTGGCCTGGCAGCGTGAAGTCGCGCGCATAGTTGAACCCGACCCAATTCATCTCCCAATTGCCGAACAACCGTTCTCGCAACGCCCTCACTTTCTCACTATCGACAGCCAGTTCCTCTTCAAGAACGACCTTTCGAACGTCCGCCGGGTCGACCGGCAACCATCCTTTGCCTTCGATAAACACCTCGGCGCGGCAATGCTGTGCCTTTGTAATTTCGCCCGATTTTCCGAGCGATTTCGACACGGCCGAGTCCGCAACGCGGATACCGAAGAAGTCTCGCGCCGGCAACCCTGCCGCCCGCGCCAGCCCAACATACAGCGAGTTGATGTCGGCGCATTTGCCGCCCATGTCGCCGCTCTCCAGCATAAACGCGATGTTGCCGAGACCGCAGCCGCGCGTTTCGGCACGCCGGAACGTGTTGTCGACAATCCAGTCATAGATCGCCCGGGCCTTGTCGAGCGCCGCAGTGCGTGAGCCAATAATCTCGTGCGATTTGGACAGCACAATTCCGTCGGTGGGCGAACTGGGTGTCGGGCGCAAATACTCGGCCAGCTCGGTAGGCGAAGCGCCAGGACAGTACCCGGTGCGGTCGCGCGTAGCGACGCGCGTGGTGATCTCGATCTCGCGCGGCATTGCCGGATCCAACCAAGCGGCCGAGATGATCGGTGCCCGAGATGCGGGGTCCCACAGTAGAGATGCCGCGGCAGGCGACTGCCAGCTCAGTTCGAGAACCTTTTGGTAGTCAAGGGCGTCCTGCGGCACCGGAATCCAGGCCCGCACCGGAGTTTTCTGCCTCTGTAGTGTCAATTTGTAGGTGATCTCGAATTGGCGCCATCCCGGCGGTGCTGCAAGCGCGCTTTTCCCCACGGCAGCTAAGGTGCCGGTGGCGGCGAGGGTCTTGAGGAAGTCGCGTCGTAACATCGGCAACGGCTCTCCTATGTCCAGCGCGACTCGGCAACAGGGCGATTCTACGCCGTCAGCAGTCCGGAATTTGCAAGGAAGTGGACGCGCACGGCGACCCTTTGATCGCGCTCATCGACAATAAGGCGCACTCAACCCGCTGTCACGTCGGAGCACAATGACTCGTTGCCGCTCGATGGCCGGTAAGGGGCATGATGTAGAGAGCATTGGTCACAAAGGCCCTCCCCTTGATGGGGCCTTGATGGGGGAGGGTTTGCGTGGGTGACGTGACCAGCGCGTCGACGATCGTGCGATGGACGCCGCCGAGATTTTCGCGGATCTCGTCGTTCGAGAACCGCAGAATGTAATGACCATCCTCAGTTAGCGGATCGCGGCGGTACATTCTCGAACAGCAAGCCCAATCCCTCGGCCATCGTCGGGTGCGCCAGAATGGCGTCGCGCAGCTTCACATATGGCAGATCCGCCAGCATCGCGGTTTGCACCGTCGCCATGACTTCTCCGGCCTCGGCGCCAATCATCGTAAACCCGAGGATACGGTCATCGCTCCCGCCGACCAGAACCTTCATGAAGCCTTGCGTTTCGCCGGTCGTCGCGGTCCGCCGCACGGCATTCATCGGCAACCTCGCGACCCGCGTATCGATGCCTCGGCGCTGCGCTTCGCCCTCGCTCAGTCCGACATGTGCCAGCGGAGGCTCGGTGAACATGCAGTATGGAACCAGCCGATCGCGCGTACTGCGCTGACCTCCGGCCAAATTGTCCCTGATGATCCGGAAGTCGTCGATCGAGACGTGCGTAAATTGCGGGCTGCCGGCGCATTCTCCGATCGCCCAGACACTGGGCGCCGTCGTCTCCAGCCGTTCATTGACGCGGATATAGCCGCGGCCATCCAACTCGACACCGGCTTCCTCAAGCCCGATCGCGGCAGTGTTCGGAATGCGGCCCGCCGCAACCAGCATGTCGCTGCCTGCGATCTGCTGCTCGCCGGAGGAGGAGCGCACCCGAAGGCTGACTTCCTCCCCGGATCGGCCCTGCACGTCGAGGGTCTCGGCTCCCAGGAGGAATTGGATACCTTCGTCGCCGAGGGTTCGCTGCACTTCCGCTGCGACGTCGGGATCCTCACGGCTCATCAGCTGACGCCCGGGCTCGACAACCGTTACACGGCTTCCGAAACGACAATAAGCCTGGGCCAGTTCGAGACCGACATAGCCGCCGCCGAGCACGATCAGATGCGACGGTAAATAATCGAGATCGAGAGCCTCGATGTGGGTCAGCGGCCGGGCCGCCTCGAGCCCCGGAAGGTTTGGGATCGCTGCATGCGTTCCAAGGTTGAGGAAAATCTGATCCCCCGCCAGCATCCGCGTGCCGCCATCATTCAGCCGAACCTCGAGGGTTTTCGGGGCCACGAAACGGCCGGTCCCCATGATCAGTTCGGCTCCGCTTGTTTTGTAGTTCCGCAAATGCAGGGCAATCTCGGCGTCAACCATGTCGCGCTTGCGCCGGCGAACTCTCGCCATGTCCGTCGTGGCGGGGCCCGTCACCGTGCCGAATTGTGAAGCGTGCTGCGCCAAATGCGCGATCCGGGCGCTCCAAATCTCATTCTTGCTGGGAAGGCAGGCGATGTTGGGACAGGAGCCGCCGATCCATCGGCGCTCCACGACGGCGGTACGCCGCCCCGATCCGGCCATATGCCAAGCGAGTAACTTGCCACCGAATCCACTGCCGAGGACCAGGATATCAAATCGTTCTGGTTGAGGCATAACTCCCTCCTTATGAGAGTAGGATTGTCCTGAGGCGGAGGCTAACGCCAACCGGCCGCTGCTAGTTGCACCCTGCGCGTCACGTTCGGCAAACTCCACATCATTCCGCGGCTGCCGCTCACGGTTGAGGCGATCCTCGACGACCGCGATGTCGGCCTGATCGAGGAAGGGGTCGATGTGGGATTTCGTATGGGCGTGCTCGCCAACTCCGCGATGGTAGCGCGCAAGATCGGACAATCGCCTCGAGTGGTGCTCGGCACACCCGCCTACTTCGAAAAGGCGGGGGAGCCGTCTACGCCGGCTTGGGACAAGAGCATCCTCCTTGTCGATTCTCGCGGTCGAAAAGATCAAGGAAAGACACGACGCCAACGCCCCGTCGAACTGCTCAGACAAGCACCACCATTTTACCACCCGCTTGGTTCGCTTCCATGACCCGGTGCGCTTCTCGAATGTCTTCAAAACGAAACACCCGCGATGGTTTTGCCTTGTAGCGGCCAGCGGCCACTTGGTGGGCGATGGTCTGCAGCGGTACGTCCGACAGAGGAAATTGCGGTTTGCCGAACACGAAACTGCCAAAGAAGCTGAAGTGGACGCCGCTCGACATCTGCAGCAGAGGGTTGAAGTCAGGCACCGGATCAAGCCCGCCTAAAAACCCCGCCAGACATGCCCGCCCACCCCGTCGCAGCATGGCGAGAGAATCCAGGATGGTGCTATTGCCGACGAGATCGAGAACGGCATCGATCTGGTTCCGTTCGGCGATGTGCTCTGACAGGTGCGGTCCCTCTACCTCGACGCGCCGTGCACCGAGCGCCTCCAATTTGTGGAAGCGATCTTGGTTACGCGCCGTTGCGATGACGTGTGCGCCTGCATTTACAGCCATGTTCAGAGCTGCCTGTCCAAACGATGACATTGCGCCACGGATCACCAAAGTCTGGCCCTCGGCGAGTTCCAGGTTGCGGAACAGGCACGTCCAGGCCGTAGCGTAGGATTCCGGGATCGCGGCGAGATCCTCCCAGCGAAGGTCCGACTCGATCGGCGCGACATTTGTCGTGGGCGGGCAGGTATACTCGGCATAGCTGCCGTTGATCGTCCGTCCCATGCCGCCCATCAATGCGGCTACCTTGGTCCCCACCGCGAATTCGCCGTCGGGGCAGGATTTGACAAGGCCGACACACTCGATGCCGCTGACTTCCGCGGCCTCGGCCCATTCTCCCCTCCGCATATGCATCTCGGCGTGATTTATCCCGAACGCTTTGACTTGGATGACGACATGGCCCGGCTTCGGTTCGGGGTCAGGGAGTTCCTTGGTCACCAAGCTTTCGGGGCCGCCGACCGAACTTCTCTATGACTATTGCACGCATGAATAACCCTCCAGAATGGGTTTGGAGCTACTGAGCGCAAGCTGAAGGTGCTGAGCGGTTTACGCGTCGCCGGATGACAGACGGAGTGTCCGATCGAGGAATCCGCACTGTGCGTTTCCGGCGCAGTGGCCGTGTTTACCACGCACGGTGGCGGCATCGGGTGCTGAGCCTGCCTTTCAGGCTCTTCGCCCTCCTCAGGTCCGTCAGCTCCTCCTGCTTCCCGGCGGCCGGCAGACGACGCCAACGTGCGAAGAAGGACGCGCGATTTCTCGGCGCTTTGCCAGAAGACCCTCGATCGCCAACGGTCCCAAGCCCCCCAAGACCAGGGCCGCAAGGCAAGCGAGGTAGAGCAGATCGGTTTCAAAGCCCGGGGGGCCAAACTGCGCGCCGGCGGCCGTCACAGCCTGGAGCTTGATCGAACTGAACCCGTAGGGCAGGTGCACGGTAATCATGGCAACCAGGAGAACCGCGGCCATAGGTATGCTGGCCAGCGGTACCAGCGCACCTAGAAGCACCGCCAGCCCGCCAGCTAATTCGACGAAGATCGTGAGCCATCCCATGAGATGCGGTGCGGGCACGCCAAGCTGCTGCAAAATTGCGGGGAACGCATCCAGACCCCTGGCCAGCTTGGCGAAGCCATGCTCGATGAAGCCATACCCGACGATCAGACGCAGGGGGACCGGAGCCCAACGAGCGATCGGAGATCTGCTGATCAGATCGATGGGAAGATCGCGCCACGTTGGCGACCGCCGCTGTACGTAGTTCGTCAAACGGATATCCATGATCAACCTTGTTAAGGCTACGGCTTTCTGTTTAGCTTGTGGTATTGTAAACGATAAATTAAATTATTGAGAATTACGCGCATATCTTGCTGATATACGGTTCTGTACTGAAATTATTCGACAGTTTTGTCGATATTGCTCACAATCTGCCTCGATGATTTCGGTGTCTATCGCGTGGCTTTAAGGAAGTCGCGAATGACGGCCGCAATCTCAGCGCTGTGCGTCTCCAGCGCGAAGTGGCCCGTGTCGAAGAAATGGACCTCGGCGCCGGGGATGTCGCGCTTGAACGCTTCAGCTCCCGCAGGCAGGAAAAACGGGTCGTTCTTACCCCACACCGCCAGAAACGGCGGCTTGTGACTTCGGAAATAGGCATGAAAGGCTGGGTAGAGAGCGACGTTGCTGGCGTAGTCGAGGAGCAGGTCGAGCTGGGCTTCGTGCGCTCCCGGGCGTGCCAGATAATGGTCATCCAGCGCGCGGCCATCAGGAGAGACGAGCGAGGGGTCTGCCACGCCGTGCGTATACTGGAACTGCGTCGTCTCAGGCGCCAAGAAGCCGCGTAGCGCATCGCGGTTCGCCTGGGTGGGCTCACGCCAGTAGGCCTGAATCGGGCTCCAGCCCTCGCTCAGTCCCTCCTCGTAAGCGTTGCCATTCTGGGAGATGATCGCGGTAATTCTCTCCGGGCGCTTGGCAGCAATCCGCAAGCCGACAGGTGCGCCGTAATCGAAGATGTAGACCGCGAACCGCCCCAGGCCGACGACTTCAGTGAAGCCGTCAATCGCCTGGGTCAAATTGTCGAACGTATATTTGAAGTTATCGCGGGAGGGCATATCCGACTGACCAAAGCCGGGCAGGTCGGGCGCGATGAGGTGAAAGCGACCGGCGAGAAGCGGGATCAAATCGCGGAACATGTGGCCCGCACTCGGGAAGCCATGCAGCAGGAGCAGTTTCGGATCGTCGGCTCGACCAGCTTCACGGTAGAATATTTTGAGGCCGTTGACGTTGGCCGTACGGTAATGGATGTCGGTCATGGGGGTCTCGATCGCCACTGCGTTCGGAGTTCGAAAGATACGAGTTGCAGCAAGCAACTTAATTGATCGGAACCGCGTTTCTCTATTTCAGATTATGCAAGACCGACTCGAAGCCTTGACGATTTTCGTAGCCGTAGCTGAGCAAAAAAGCTTCATTGAAGCCGCGCGGCAATTGCGCCGCTCATCGGCTTCCGTCACCCGCGGGGTCGCCGCCCTCGAAGAGCGGCTGCAAACCCGCCTTTTCAATCGGACGACCCGCTCGGTCGCGCTGACTGATGCGGGCGCGCGTTATCTCGAAAACTGCCGGCGACTGCTGGCTAGCTATGAGGAACTCGAAGCGATCCCTTTGGGCGAGTGGATCGAGCCGCGCGGTTGGATCAATGTCACGGCGCCCACAATGTTCGGACGGCTTCACGTGCTGCCTCTCGTGCGCGACTTTCTCGGCGAATACCGACAGGTCGAGGTTCGGATGCTTTTGCTCGACCGGATCGTCTCATTGGTGGACGAGGGGCTCGATCTCGGCATCAGGATCGGACAGCTTCCCAACTCCTCGCTGCGGGCGGTCCATGTGGGGCAGGTGCGGCGCGTCGTCTGTGCAACTCCGCAATACATCGCTCGTCACGGCGTGCCGGCTACGCCGCGCGATCTCGCCAACCACACTGTGGTGGCCTGCACAGCCGTCACACCCATTCCCGACCGCTGGTCATTTCACGGTCCGAGCGGGCTCACTCCCGTAGCCGTCGCGCCCCGGTTGGTGGTGAACACCACTGCCGCGGCGGTGGACGCCGCGCTTGACGGTTTGGGGCTAGCCTGCATCATGTCGTATCAGGCGGACCCGCATGTGGCGGCAGGCCGATTGCAAACCGTTCTCCTCGAATATGAACCACCGCCTGCACCCATTCACATCGTGCATCCGGCCGGTCGGCACCTCCCGGCCAAGGTCCGCTTGTTTCTCGACCACGCCGCCGAAGGACTTCGTCGCAAATTCGCTCCGCAGGTCGAAATCCGCTAGCCTACCTGCCACCTAGAGATGGCCCGCCGCCGCTGACGGGAGTTGTTCCACCCAACTGAGCCGTCCGCGTTTGCAAGACCCCGGCGACCACGCGCCGGTAAAACTCATGCCGGGGAAGCTAATCGTTGTGGCTATTTCAAAATCAAGGCAACGCCGCTGATTAAGATCAGTCCGCCCACTAACCAGCCAAACGTATGAGGATTGAGCTTTTGGACCAGCCGGTCGCCCAGCCAAGTGCCGACAATTACGAGCGGCAAGCCGATTGCTATCAGCGTGATGCTCGAGCGTTCGTAAAACCCCAGGCTTGCATATCCCGCGATGCGGACGGCTCCGCCGAGCAACACGACCGTGGTCATGGTCACCCGAAAAACCTCTTTCTCCATCCTCAAGGCATTGAAATAGACGACGTATATTGGCCCTACGCCGCCGCCGAACAATGCGCCGCAGAGGCCTCCGAAGATGCCGGTACCCGCGGCTAACGCGCCGTGCCACCGCGCCGGAAACACCGGAGGAGCCTTTGCAGTCGATAGAGCGTAGATGGAATAAAGGACCAAAAAGATGCCGAGGCAGCGCTGCAGCGAGTGCTCATCAAGCATGTTGATCACGTGGAAACCCAACCCGATGCCGACGATTGAAATAGAGCGACATCGTGGCGAACTGCCACCAGGCGACCCGACGCCAATCGCGGCCGACTTGGCGCACCGAGGTCATCGCAGTAAGAGCGGTGGCCACCGCCACAGCGGTCGGTACCGGCAGGACGAAAGCGAGCATCGGCACGGCGATCAACACCGCGCCAAAACCTGCCGCGCTACGCACCGCAAACGCGCCCGTCAACACCAGAATGTAAAAGGCGAGGCCGAAAAGCGACAAAGACAACACGTTTGGATCCTTGTCACTCCTGCTTCGCGTGTATGTTCCGGTCGGTAGAGGCGGGCCGCACAATTAGGCGACCAGGCGCGATCCCCCGGTCAATGCACCGCCGCAACCCCCGTGACCGGAATGCCGGAAGCGCCCGGCCGCCGTGCATCTATCAGACCCCGCGCTTCCTCCAGCCGATCGGCGCTGAGATAGGCCCTCAACAACGTGAACTCGATCAGGTCGTGCTGCGCACGGCTACCGCCGATGCGCTCGTTTTCCCCGGCGAGCGGGGCGAGCGCCTCGATCACCGTGGAAAAATCCCCGCGTTCGAACGCCGCAAAGCCGCGCGCTAGGGTTGGAAGGTAAGGACCGGACGGATAACGCCCCTCACGCGCCAATTCCGCCATTTGGCGGGCACGGGCATCGAGCGCGGCGTCATCGCCCATGACTGCCTGTGCCAGGATGACGTGCAGGTCGGCGAGCCCGTTGCCGGGCCGCGGCAGTGCGGTGTTCGCGTAGCCGTACAGCGCGCGCCACGCTGCGGCGTCGCGCGGCTGGCCGGCGAGTTCGGACCGCCACAAAAACGCCGCCCCATCCGAAATTTTCTGTTGCGGCCCACCACTGTGCCGCTCGAGCGTGATGGCGTCCCGATACAACTGCCACGCCTTCATCCATTCGCCGGCCTGGATTTCACAGAGCGAGAGATGCCAGCTTAGATGCCCATAGAAAAAGCCTTCGCGCGGATAGGCGGTGAGCCACGTGGATAGGAAAGAGCGTGCCGCGGCCAACTCGCCGCTCTCGTAACAGACATGAGCGAAGCCATGCGCGCCGTGCGCGTTGTTCGAGTTCGCCGCCAGGGATTGCTCGATCTTCGCCCGGGCCGCCGCGAGCTGCCCATCCTCGGACAGCCCCATCGCATGATAGGAAAGGAACCAAAAATCGTCGCCGTAATGCGGGGCTAGACTGTCCATCAGGGCCGCGATCCGGTGCTTCTGCCCGACGCGGCCGGAGTTGCCGATCAGGCCGTTGGGGTTCGCGGCACTGGCGACGACCAGAGCGTCGCGCGGCCATGCTGTCAGATGTGTGTCCAAGGCGGCGATCGCGGGGCCGGTCCTACCCGCGAACAGAAGGTCGAAGAACGCGATGTGACTGGCCTCGCGGTCAGACAAGCCAGTGGCCACGTCCTTGGCTGTTGCGAGGGCCGCCCGGGCCGCCGCGACATTGCCTTCCCTGATATGCACTAGGGCCTTGCCGGCGTGGGCCAGGGCAAAGCCGGGGTCGGCGGCGATGGCGCGGTCATAGGCGCGCGTCGCCCCAGGGTAGAACGTCAGCGCCAGATCACAACCCTCAACGTAGGCGTCCCGCGCGTCGGTGGACGCGGTGGACAGGGAAAGGCCGTATCGGTCGGTCAGCATGAGAAACCCTCGCCGCCAATTTTCGTGCAACATTTATACTGTGCGACGGGCAGATGGGTATCGCGACGGATGTCGGTTTCTTCTTCTGGCGATCCAATCCCCGACCCCGTGCTCCGGATCACGAAGGCCGCCGATCGCTACCGCTTCGCCATGATCCGGGTCACCGAGGCGACATGCTGTGCCGGTCGGTGAATGGGGATCAGCCCCTGCGCTCAAACCATGCCGTTCAGGATCCAGATCTAGCCGCCGCCTATAGGCTCCGCCCCAATGTCGGGGACCTGATCGGGCATCGAGGGAGGTGCGCGGCCGGCGGCGCGACCGAAAAGCGGCAAAAAAGGGCTTTCTGGCAGAGGATGGAGCGGGCGGGATTGACGTGGCGAGGATGATCCTCGCCCGCTCATTCACTCACTCACTCGGTCGCAACGAAACGGCGGAGGCCATGACCACCTCGCCGTTGCGGGTGCAATCGGGGAGGGCGAGGGCGAGGAAGGCGTCGGTCACACTGTCCGGGGGCGGCAGCCGGCTGGGGTCTTCGCCGGGAAAGGCGCGGGCGCGCAGCCGGGTGCGGACGATCCCGGGATCGATCAGGTTGGCGCGCACCCGGGTTTTGGTGATCTCCCCGGCGTAGATCTTGACCAGTATTTCGAGACCGGCCTTGCTGACCGCGTAGGGACCCCAATAGGGGAAGACACCGCGCGCCACTCCCGAGGAGACAAAGATCGCACGACCGGCAGGTGCGGCGCGCAGCAGCGGGTCCATCGCCCGGATCAGGCGCCAATTCGCGGTCAGATTGAGGTCCATGACCTCGGCCCAAATCGCCGGGTCGATGTGGCCGAGCGGGGAGAAGACGCCGAACTCGGCGGCGTTGCCGACGAGGATGTCGAGCCGGCCATAACGGTCGAACAGCTTTGCCGCGAGTTCGTCGATCTTGATGAAGTCGCGGAGGTCGAGCGGAACGAGCGTGGCTTCGCCGCCGACGGCCCGGATGGCGTCGTCGACTTCTTCAAGACCCCCCACCGTGCGCGCTGCCAGCACGACATGGGCTCCCTCGGCAGCAAAGTGCCGGGCAACGGCGGCGCCGATGCCGCGCGAGGCGCCGGTGATCAGAGCGATCCTGCCTGCGAGACGACGGTTCATCGGGATGCCACGGCTTGCTCTCGGCGGGATGTCGAGAATTTCGGTCGACCGTGTCGGCGGCGGTTTGGATATCCGCAAAATTGCCTTATTGGCATAGCATTAATTGGCACTCATAGCGATGCCCAGTCAGGTGCAGCGACGCAGGGCGGCAAATGTGATGGATGAGGTGACGCCGACAACCTGAAGAGGAGCCACCGCTGCAGACCCGCTGCAGGAGCAGCGGGCTGTCATATCTTGGACAACTATAGGATGTACAATCTTTGCAGTGAACTCAAACTGGTGCGGCGAGGAGCGACAGCTGCACGGCGACCTTGCCGTCGTCGGCGTCGACATGCGGGATCGGATAATCACCGGTGAAGCAGGCGTCGCAGAAGTGCGGGGAAAAGTCGTCGCGCCCGGCCTCACCCATCGCCCGGTAGAGCCCGTCAATCGACAGGAAGGCGAGGCTGTCGACGCCGATCAGCTCGCCCATGCCGTCGACATCCAGGCGGGCGGCCAGGAGCTCGTCACGTTCCGGCGTGGCGATCCCGTAAAAGCACGGATGACGCGTCGGCGGGCTCGAGATCCGCATATGGACCTCCCGCGCTCCGGCGCGCCGAACCATATCGACGATTTTGATCGAGGTGGTGCCGCGCACGATCGAGTCGTCGACGAGGATCACCCGCTTGCCGGCGAGGTTGGCCCGGCTCGCATTGTGCTTCAAGCGAACCCCGAGATGGCGGATCTGGTCGGTCGGCTCGATGAAGGTCCGGCCGACATAGTGATTGCGGATGATCCCCAGTTCGAAGGGCAACCCCAATTCCTGGGCATAGCCGATGGCCGCCGGCACGCCCGAATCGGGGACCGGGACGACAATGTCGGCGTCCACCGGACTTTCGCGCGCCAGTTCTTGGCCGATGCGCTTGCGCGCCTCGTAGACGCTCTGTCCCTCGACGACGCTGTCGGGGCGCGCGAAGTAGATGTGCTCGAAGACGCAAAAGCGGCCCTCGCGCGGCTCGAACGGCAAGAGGCTCTTCACCCCGCGCGGGCCGATTATAACGATCTCTCCGGCGGCGACGTCGCGGACGAACTCGGCCCCGATGATGTCCAGAGCGCAGGTCTCCGACGCGAGGATCCACGCGTCGGCGAGACGGCCCAAGACCAACGGCCGCACGCCGAGGGGGTCGCGCACACCGATGATTTCGTCTTGCGAGAGTGCCACCAGAGAGAACGCTCCCTGGACCTGCCGCAGCGCATCGATCAGCCGGTCGACGACGGTCTCCTTGAGGCTCGTCGCGATCAGGTGGACGATGACTTCGGTGTCGCTCGTCGACTGAAACAGGCTGCCGCGACGCACCAGCTGACGGCGCACCCGGTAGGAATTCGTCAGATTGCCGTTGTGGCAGATGGCGAGTCCGCCGAACTCGAAATCGGCAAACAGCGGTTGCACGTTGCGCATCGCGACCTCGCCGGTCGTCGCGTAGCGGACATGACCGATGGCGGTGCCGCCGCGCAGCCGCCCGATCACCTCCTTGGAACTGAAATTTTCGCTGACTTGGCCCAGGCCGCGATGGGCGTTGAACTGTTCGCCGTCGTAGGCGACGATCCCCGAGGCCTCTTGTCCGCGATGCTGCAGTGCGTGCAGACCGAGGGCCGTCAGCGCCGCCGCGTCGGGGTGGCCGAAAACCCCGAAGACGCCGCATTCCTCGCGAAAGTGGTCCGCATCGAAGGGATCGGTCGTCGCCATCCTCGATCCTTACCTGGGTATCGGAGACATGGTAACTCCGCTTTTCCGATGCGAGTGGCGGGACATCCGCACCCGCACTATCGCGCGTTTTCGATCAACCGGTCCATGTCGCGCCGGTCGCCGGACTTATAATTCGGCGGCTGATCTTGGCCCGGCTTCGCCGATGAGGGTGCCGCCGGACTAGACAGAGCGCGCATTGCCTTCTGAGCTTCCTTGGCCCGGTCGAGCGCCCGCTGGGCGTCATCGGCGACGGCCGCACTCTTGATTTGCAGCGATTGCGGCAGCACGCCGCGCAACATGTCAGCGCCCTGAGCAAGAAACGGCTCGCTCTTTGCCTGTCTGATCCAGCTCGGCCGATCGTTCGGCGGCAAGCTGACATCCAGAACGAGATAGGCGAGCGAGACAAGGACCGCACCGCGCATCAGACCGAAGACCAATCCCAAGGTCCGATCGATCGGCGAGAGGGAGGTCGAGTAGACAAGGCGCGCCAGGTACCCCGTGATGATCGTCAACAAGATAAGGCCGGCTACGAATAGTCCGGCGCCGGCGACGAGGTCGGCGAGCAGCGGTGTCGAGACGAACCGACTGACCAGCCCGTAGCCGTAGTTGAACCCATAAAGCGTGATCAGCGCCGCACCGACCCAGGCGACAATCGACAGGATTTCGCGCACTAAGCCGCGGGCGAAGGCAAAGACCGCCGAAAGCGCGATCACCCCGAGCACCGCAATATCGACGGCGTTCACGGCGCGGCTCCGATCCGCCGTTGGCCCGGCGATTGGCCGCGCAGTCGTCGCGTGGGTATCAATCGCTCGGCAAGCTCGCTCAGCTGCCCGATTTCTGTGATCTGGAGTCCCGACGCTGCAGCCGCCCGGCGCTGCTTGCTCCGGTTGTTCGGCATCCAGGCTTCGGAGAAACCAAGCTTGGCCGCCTCTTTGAGGCGAGCTTCGGTGTGGCCTACGGGACGAACGTCGCCCGATAGAGCGATTTCGCCGAATATTACCGAGTTGGCGGGAACCGGCGTCTCGGTCAGCGCCGAGACGAGGGCTGCCGCTACAGCAAGATCAGCCGCAGGCTCGACGATCCGCAATCCACCGGCGACGTTGAGGTAGATGTCATTGGCGCCAACCGAGAGCCCGCAGCGCGCATCGAGCACCGCGGTAATCATCGCCAGCCGTGTTCCGTCCCAACCCACAACCGCTCGGCGGGGCGTCCCGAGGAGCGAGGGCGCAACCAGAGCCTGAACCTCGACGAGCACCGGCCGCGTGCCCTCCATGCCGGCGAACACGGCCGAGCCGTTGACCGGCCCGGCGCCCGCCTTGGCCGCTCCATCGTCATCGTCCGCGCCGCGCGCCCCCTGACGTCCGACGAGAAACAAGGAAGAGGGGTTCGGGACCTCGACCAGGCCGCGATCGCTCATCTCAAAAACGCCGATCTCGTCCGTCGGGCCAAAGCGGTTTTTCACCGCGCGCAAGACACGGAATTGATGGCCGCGTTCTCCTTCGAAATAGAGCACGGTGTCGACCATGTGCTCGAGCACGCGCGGCCCGGCGATCACACCTTCTTTTGTCACATGGCCGACGAGCACCAAGACGAAGCCGCGCCGCTTGGCCACCCTGATCAACTCCTGCGCGGCTGCGCGAACCTGACTGACTGTCCCAGGCGCGCTGTCCAGGGTGTCGAGGTACATCGTCTGGATCGAATCGACGACGACCAGGGCCGGGGCGTCCTCGCGGTCGAGCGAGGCGATGATGTCGCGCACATTGCTCGCCGCAGCCAGCAGCAGGGGGCTCGCGGCGACCCCCAGACGCTCCGCGCGCAGGCGAACCTGATCGACGGCCTCCTCGCCGGTGATGTAGGCAGCAATTGCGGTCTGCCCTGTCGACTGCTCGTCGCCCGGCGCGATGGCTGCTGCCGCCTGGAGCAGCAAAGTCGACTTGCCGATCCCCGGGTCCCCACCGACAAGGATCACCGAGCCGGAGACGAGCCCGCCGCCGCAGACGCGGTCGAGCTCGACAATCCCGGTTCTCCGGCGCGGCGGCAGTATGCTCGGTCCGGTCAGGCTGACAAAGCCCAGCGGGCGGCCGCCGCGTCGGTCGAGTCCGCCTTTGGCACGTCCGCCGGGCAGTTCCTCGCGCTGGAGTTCCTCGATCAAGCTGTTCCAGGCGCCGCAACCGTCGCAGCGGCCAGTCCATTTGGCATGGCTTGCCCCGCATTGCTGACAAACGAAGCGAGCCTGCTGCCGCGCCATCGCCTTCAATCCTGTCGCGCCCGACCGACCGTCGTCATGCCGCTCGGATTTCCATTTGGATCGGTCCCTCGGCGCGTCCATGGATGAACTGGTCGACGAACGGGTCGCCTGACCGGTCGATCTCCTCGGTCGGCCCGTGCCAGATGATGCGACCGCCGTGCAGCATCGCGATCCGATCCGCGATCTTGCGCGCGCTCACCATGTCGTGAGTGATCGAGACTGCCGTCGTGCCCACTTCGCGCACGCACTTCACGATCAGATCGTTGATCACATCGGCCATAATTGGGTCGAGGCCGGTGGTCGGCTCGTCGAAGAAGATGATTTCTGGCTCGGCCACAATCGCCCGCGCGAGTGCAACCCTCTTCTGCATACCCCCGGAAAGTTCGGCCGGCCGCAGATCGCCTGCTTCGGGACCGAGCCCGACCGCCGCCAGCTTCGCGAGCGCAATATCCTTAGCCGTAAGCGGCTCCATGCCGCGCCCCTGGATCAGTCCGAACGCAACATTCTCCCATACACTTAGCGAATCGAACAGGGCGCCGCCCTGAAACAGCATCCCGAACTTCTGCATCAGGCGCTCACGGGCTGCGCGCCGCAACCCCACGGTTTCGATGCTGTCGATGCGGATCGACCCCTTCTCGGGCTTGAGCAATCCTAGAATGCATTTGACCAGAACGGATTTCCCTGTTCCCGAGCCACCAATGACGACGAGGCTTTCGCCGGTCGCACAGTCAATGTCGAGACCGTCGAGAACGCGCTTGCGGCCGAAGGATTTCGTAAGCCCGCGGACAGAGATCTTCGGCAACGAGGCGCCGGTCATGATGAACCGCGCGTCATCGCGCGAAGAACGCCTCGGTGATCACGTAGTTGAAGACAAGGATCAAGACCGACGCCGATACAACGGCGTAGGTCGTCGCCCGACCGACCCCTTGTGCGCCGCCGCGCGAGTAATAGCCGTGGTAGCACCCCATCAAGGCCACGATAAAGCCGAACACGGCGGCTTTTACCAGCCCGGAGACGACATCGATGGTCTCGAGGTATAGCTGCGTTCGGTTCAGATAGGCCTCCGGGTTAAACCCGAGCTTGTAGACGCCGATCAGATATCCGCCGAAGACGCCGATGATGTCAGCGACGAACACCAGGATCGGCAACGTAATCAGCCCGGCGACGAGCCTCGGCAGCACCAGGTAACGCAGCGGGTCGGTAGACAAAGTCGTCAACGCGTCGATTTGATCGGTGACGCGCATCGTCCCGATCTCCGCCGCCATCGCCGCTCCGACACGACCCGCAACCATCAATCCGGTGATGACCGGACCGAGCTCGCGGGTAATCGACAGCACGACGACCGTCGCCACCGCTCCTTCGGCGGCGAATCGGCTAAACCCGGTATGTGATTGTAGTGCCAGCACCATGCCGGTGAAGACTGCCGTCAGCCCGACTACGGGCAGCGAGAAATAGCCGATATTGACCATTTCGCTTAGAAGCATGCGAAGGTGAAACGGCGGCGTAAAGGCTGTGGCCAGCGCCAGCCCAGCGAACACCACGAGCCGCCCGGTCGCAGCAAGGAACGAGAGAAAGACCGCTCCGATCGCAGCGAGGAACCTCAGCATCTCGGCAGCTCCTCGCGATAAACCCTGTGGCAGCGCCGCCCGAGAGCAATCAAGATCTCGTAGCCGATCGTACCGGCATCGGTCGCTGCCGCATCGACACCGTAATAGTCGTCGAGAAGCTCGATGAAGCCGCCGGGGCGAGCCAACATCGGGTCGATGGCCGAGACGTCGAACACGACGAGATCCATTGAAACTCGACCGAGAAGTGGCAATCTCGTACCACCGATACGACCCGAACTTCGGTGGCTCAGCGAACGGAACCATCCGTCCGCATAGCCGATCGCTACAGTTGCGAGGCGGCCCGCCTGATCCATGACGTGGGCGGCACCGTAGCCGACCGGCTCGCCGCGTTCAACCTCGCGGACTTGAAGGATTTTGCCCCTGAGACGAACGATCTGGCGCATCGGGTTGGCTGCGCCCGGCTGCGGGTTAACACCGTAGAGAGCGGCGCCTGGGCGCACGAAGTCGAAATGATATGCGGGGCCGAGAAAGATCCCGGACGACGCAGCCAAGCTGCCAGGCACGCCGCCCAGTCGGCCTCTTGCCGCGACGAACCTCCCGCGCTGCAGATCGTTCATCGGGTGCCCCGGCTGGTCGGCGCAAGCGAGGTGGCTGATCAGCGCGCGCCAGCGAATTTCCTCTCGTGCCGAAGTCTCGGCGGTCACATGAGCTTCGAATTCGCGCTGCGTCAAGCCAAGGCGAGCCATTCCGGTGTCGACATGTAGCATCGCCGGAAGCCCGTTGTGCCGGCGGGAGGCCACTGCCCAGGCGGCGATCTGCCCGGGCTCGTTGAGGACAGGGACGAGACAGTGCGAGACGAATTCCTCCGCCACACCGGGTGCGGGGCCGTTCAGGACGGCTATTTCACAGCAAGCGGGGAGCTGGCCGCGCAGCGCGATTCCCTCGTCGAGCGTAGCAACGAAAAAGAGCCGGCATCCGCCGGCGGCGAGAGCGGCCGACACTCGCGGCGCGCCCAAGCCGTATGCGTCCGCCTTGACTACCGCAGCGCAGCGCGCCGGCTCGACCCGCCCGGCCAGCAGTCGCCAATTCGCAACGATACCGGCAAGATCGATCTCAAGGAGAGCATCCGCACGGTCAGCCCGATCGCCGAACATCAGAAGGCTGTGAGCCGATCAGCGCACGATCGGCAGGTGGTCGGGCGCGGCAAAGTCTTCAAACCTCGTCGTTTGTGCGTCGAAGCGCAGCTTGACAGTGCCGATTGGGCCATGCCGTTGCTTTGCGACGATGATCTCGCCTATGCCGTGCACCCGTTCGAGCTCCTCTTTCCATGTTTGATATTTCTTGTCGTATTTGTCGTCTGCCTCATCGGGTCCGCGTATAGGCTCGCGCGACTTATAGTATTCCTCCCGAAAGATAAACATCACGACGTCGGCGTCCTGCTCGATCGATCCTGATTCCCGTAAGTCGGCCAACATCGGTCGTTTGTCTTCGCGCTGCTCGACGGCACGTGACAACTGGGATAGCGCGAGCACAGGGACGTTAAGCTCCTTTGCCAGCGCCTTTAGTCCACGGGTGATATCCGACACCTCCTGCACGCGGTTTTCGATGACACGAACTTGATTAGAAGCTCGGAGGAGCTGCAAGTAGTCGACGATGATCAACCCGAGCCCCTGCTGTCGCATCAGGCGCCGCGCGCGGGTGCGCAAGGCCGAGACGGTCAGCGCCGGCGTATCGTCTATGAAAAGTCGCAACGCCGCCAGCTGCTGGCTGGCTCGGACAAACTTGTCAAAATCCTCATGGCCCACATCGCCGCGCCGGATGCGGTCGGATGAGATCCCGGATTCCTCCGCCAGGATTCGGGTGGCAAGCTGCTCTGCCGACATCTCGAGCGAAAAGAAGCCGACCACTGCCCCGTCCTCGCTAATGGTGCGGCCGTCCGGCGTGCGGCCCGGCCTGTATGCCTTTGCTGCGTTGAACGCGATATTGGTCGCCAGCGCCGTCTTTCCCATCGATGGTCGCCCCGCCAGGATCACGAGATCGGAGGGGTGCAGACCGCCGAGCTTTTTGTCGAGATCAACGAATCCGGTGGCCACACCGACGGTCCTGCCGCTGCGCTTGAACGCCGCTTCCGCATTGTTGATGGCATCTACGAGTGCGGCTTCGAATGCCCGAAACCCGCCCTCAAGCTGACCCGCAGTGGCGAGATCGAACAGCCGCCTCTCTGCCCGCTCGATCTGCCCGTTTGCCGGGTCGTCGAGATCCTGACGGAACGCATCGTTGACGACGTCCTCACCAAGGGTAATCAGCTCGCGCCGCTGATAGAGATCGTGGATGATCCGGCCATAGTCCTCCGCGTTGATTATCGTTACGGCGCTAGTGGCGAGTCGCGCCAGGTATTGCGAGCCGCCGATCGAAGCTAATGCCGCGTCCTGGTCGAACAAGCCTTTGAGGGTGACCGGGTCCGCCCTTTGACCGCTCTCGATCAGCTTGCCGATCGCGGCGAAGATTCGGCCGTGCACGGCATTGCCGAAATGCTCGGCCTGGAGAAACTCGGCGACCCGGGAATATGTCGCGTTGTTGATCAGCATCGCCCCGAGAAGCGCCTGTTCGGCGTCGGTGTTGTAGGGCGGTATGCGAATAGGCTCGGCGTCGGGGCCCCGTAGCGGAGTGACCCGAGACGTTGAGGCTGTTTCCATGCGGTCGCAAAGTAACACCGCAGCGACTGCGATTCCGCGAGGAATAAGATCCACACCATGTGGATGTCGGGGATGAAGGTCAGGCAGCCCGATCGGAAGCGGTGCTGTGCTCGCGTTCCCAGTCGAGCATGTAGTCACGCGTCATCGGCAGCGAATTCGACCGCCTTCGCGAGCTGCATTTGGAAGACCATGCACCCGCTGCGGCGAAACGCGATCTCGGAGCCGACCAGGTACATCTCCCACATCCGGCAGAAGCGTTCGTCGTAGAGCCCACGCAGACGCTCACGATTGCGCTCGAATCGGCGGCGCCAGGCTCTTAGCGTCTCGGCGTAGTGCAGGCGGAGGATCTCGACATCGGTAACCCATAGCTTCGATCGTTCGACCGCCGGCAGAACTTCCGAGAGCGCCGGAATGTAGCCGCCTGGAAAAATGTACTTGCGGATCCAGGGGTGGGTCGAGCCTGGCCCGTCCATGCGGCCGATCGAGTGCAGCAGGGCTACACCGTCCGGCGCCAGCAGCGACTTGAGCTGATCGAGGTACACACTGTAGTGATTGACGCCGACGTGCTCGAACATGCCGACCGAAACGATTCGGTCATAGTGCCCGCGTTCCTCGCGGTAGTCGCGCAGGCAGAACTCGACACGATCGGTCAACCCTGCCATTGCGGCGCGACGTACAGCTACTTTGTGCTGCTCGGTCGAAAGGGTCAGACCGGTCACCTGCGCGCCGCATTCACCGGCCAAGTAGAGCGCGAGGCCGCCCCACCCCGAACCGATGTCGAGCACCCTTTGCCCCGGTCGGATCATCAGCTTCGCTGCGATGTGCCGCTTCTTGTCGAGTTGCGCGGCGTCGAGGTCGTCGGTGTCGTCACGGAAGTAGGCGCAGGAATATTGCCGGTCCTGATCGAGGAACAATGCGTAAAGTTCTTCCGAAAGATCGTAGTGATGGGCGACGTTTCGGCGGGCACGCGGGAGCGGATTATATTGATGGAACCGGCGCAAGGGACTGAAGGTACCGTTTACGTGATGCCCCAGAAACCCCTCAGGTAAAAGCTCGAGATTGGCAGTCATCAAGTCGATAAGATCATAGAGGCTGCCTTCTTCGATGGTCAGCGTCCCACTCACATAAGCTTCGGGCAGGAAAAGCCGCGGTCTGACGAGCAGCTTCCAATGCAACGCCGAGTCGTGAAGCCGAATCGCAACGCTTGTGCCGGGTGACCCCTCGAAATCAAAGGAGCGCCCGCCGGCATCGACAATACGAAGCCTGCCTACGCTGATGATCCGTTCGAACAGGCGTGCCAGCAGCATTGTATTGAGTGCAGGGGCAGACTGCGCCTCACCCGGCGCGGGTCCCCGCCAGCTCCTGTCGACGCGTCGGGGTCTCGGTAGCGGCAAACTCGGCTTCGCTGTCTTCTTCGTCGCGCAGGCGCAACGGGTCAATGCCCTTAGCCTGCATAGCAGCTTCTTCCGCCGACTGGGCAACGTTGGCGGTAATCGTAACTGAGACTTCCGGGTGTAGCACGATCCTCACCGAATGCATGCCCAGGCTCTTGATCGGCCTTTCGAGAACGACTTGGTGTTTTTCGATCGTGAAACCTGCTTCGGTCACCGCATCGGCGAGATCGCGAGCTGAAACCGAGCCGTAGAGCTGTCCGCTTTCACCCGCCTGACGGACGATGACGACGCTCAAGCCTTCGAGCGTGCCGCCGATTTCGGTCGCTTCCGACTTTCGCTGTAAATTGTTCGCCTCGAGTTGGGCGCGTTGGCTCTCGAAGTAGGCTAGGTTTTCCTTGGTCGCTCGCAGCGCTTTCTTCTGCGGCAATAAGTAATTTCGGGCAAACCCGGGCTTTACCTTCACGAGCTGACCCATTTGACCGAGCTTCTCGACCCGCTCGAGCAGGATCAGGTCAACCATCATTTCTGCCTCCAAGGGACTGACGCACGGGGAAGCGATCGCGAAGCCGAAGCGAGGCATCGATCAACCCCAAAAATGTAATCAACAGCAACGGCCAACCGAACAACCCGGCGACCACATAGAATGAAACAAGCAGGATACCGGGCCGAGAGAACCGGTTTGCGAAGGCGTGAAGCACGCCCAGACCGGCAAGGCAGAACGGGAGAGCCAGCACAATCATTATGTTGACGCCGAGGAAACGCATGGTCGCTCCAAGCACCGTAGCCGCGGCGGCGAGCACCGGGAGCACCGGGAACCACATCGGAAGGCTTAGTGTGCCGAGGGCCGGCGAAGGCCGCCAGCTCACTCCAAAGCGCGCAAGCAGACCTTGGGCGAGAATGCCATTGATCAAGATCATTGCCATCCACGAGGCGGCAATTACGCCCGGCATGATCATCGCGAGGAGATTGGCAAGCTCGTCGCGACCGGAGACGCTCTCGTCGAATAGGCGATCGAGCGCGGGAGCCAGCATCTCGCGTATCGCCAATTGAAGACCGTCCGGGCCACCGAAGACCACAAGAGCAAGAGCCATCGCGGTCAGACCGAGACCGGTCAGCCAGACTGCGAGCAGTCCTGCTGGATACCATTCGATCGCGCCGGCCGCGGCAGTTCGGGCAAGCAGGGCCTGACGGACCAGCAGAATTACCGGCACGACGTTCAGGGCGGCAAACATCAGCGCCGCCGTAAGACTGCTTGCGGCGAGTAACATTACGGACGCCATGACACCCGCCGCCGAGGCAACACCGACGCCAAGCCACAACCCACCGATGAAGAGGGGCAGCTGAGAGAGATAGATAAGGACTAGCGAGCTTGGTGAGCCCGTCGCTACGGCGAGAGACGGACCGGCGGCAAATGCGCCGCAAAGCGCCATGATCCCAGCAACTCCGATGCGACCCATGCCGTCACCCGCCGCACGCCCAGCTACTTCACCATGTAAGGGAGCAGACCGAGAAACCGTGCCCGCTTGATTGCCTGTGCCAACTCTCGCTGCCTCTTGGTCGAGACTGCCGTGATCCGGCTCGGCACGATCTTGCCCCGCTCCGAGACGAAGCGCTGCAGCAGCTTGACATCCTTGTAGTCGATCTTTGGCGCATTCGGGCCCGAGAACGGACAGGATTTCCGCCGACGGAAGAAAGGGCGCCGTGCTCCAGCGCCACGCGCCGAGCCGCCGGCCGACTGACTCTCCATCTACGCCTCCACCGGTTCCGGCGCGCGCTCTGGGCGTTCGGCTCGCTCGGCTGCTCCGTCACGACCTTCGTACCGTTCGCGATCACTTGAGCTGCGCCGCTGGCGATCGTCCCGGCTGCCGCGGCTCTGCATGATTACAGACGGACCATCGTCGAGTGCGTCGACCCGGATGGTCAGGTAGCGGATCACGTCTTCGTTGATCCGCATCGTCCGTTCGAGTTCAGCGACGGCAGAGGGCGGCCCCTCGATGTTGAGCAGCACATAGTGCCCTTTGCGGTTTTTTCTCATCCGGTAGGAAAGATTGCGCAACCCCCAGTATTCCCGCTTTTTGACTTCGCCGCCATTGTCCGTGAGGAGCTGGGCGAAAGTGTCTGCGAGGGCATCGACCTGCGCCCCGGAAATGTCCTGGCGCGCGATAAATACGTTCTCATAAAGGGACATGCCGCGGAGAACCTTGTGGCTGTTCACGCAACGCCGCACCCCTGGAACAGACCGAACGGGCGCGATCGCGAAAAGGCCGGGACACTATACCGGAAGCTGTCTCAGAGGCAAGACAACCATCACGGGATCTGCCTGGTGCAACTCTCACAGTTTCGCTCGTAGCGGCGCTCCCTTGACACCGGCTGCGGCGGGTCTATGACCATGTGGGGAAACGTCCGGCCAGTGCTGGATGGGGGAACCTTCCGAATGAAGCGCGCTTTTATCTTTCCGGGGCAAGGGTCCCAAGCGGTCGGGATGGGGCGCGATCTCGCCGGCGCATTTTCCACGGCCCGCTATCTCTTCGCAGAAGTCGACGAGGCGTTGTCGCAGCGCCTCTCGCAGCTGATGTTCGAAGGGCCGGAAAGCGATCTTATCCTCACCGAAAACGCCCAACCCGCGCTGCTGGCGGCGAGCCTTGCGGTGGTTCGGGTTCTCGAAGAGGAAGGCGGTCTCGTATTTGGCCGGCACGTTGCCTACGTGGCCGGACACTCCCTCGGCGAATATTCGGCGTTGGCAGCGGCGCGCGCTCTCTCGGTTGGCAGCGCCGTGCGCCTGGTCAAACTACGGGGACAGATAATGCAGAAGGCCGTGCCGCCCGGCGAAGGAGCGATGGCGGCGCTGCTGGGTTTGGATGTCGAAGCAGCGCGGACCATAGCGGCGGCCGCAGTCAGCGGCCCGGGCGAAGTGTGCGTGGTGGCCAACGACAATGCCCCGGGACAGGTTGTTGTTAGTGGACACCGCCACGCTGTCGAGCGGGCGATTGCAATCGCCCGCGAACGGCAGTCGCGCAGGTCGATTGTCCTCCCGGTTAGCGCCCCCTTTCATTCGCCGTTGATGGCGCCGGCCGCCGAAGTGATGCAGAAGGCACTCGATGAGGCGGCGCTACGCCCACCGGTGGTGCCGCTCGTCACTAATGTGTCGGCATCCGAGATCAGCGATCCGACGGAGATCAAACGCCAACTCGTCGGTCAGGTTACGGCGATGGTGCGCTGGCGCGAAAGCGTGCTCTACCTTGGGATGGCGGAGGTCGAGGAGGTCGTCGAAATCGGGACTGGTCGCGTGCTTGCCGGTCTGGTTAGGCGAATCGACCCGGCACTGGCAACCCGTTCAGTGGGCGCGCCCAGCGAGGTTGAAGCGCTGATCAAGGATTTCTGAGCTGCAGGCTCGCACGTCAGCGACCACTTCCGCCTAGGTCCTTCGATGCTTGATCTATCAAGTCAGACCGTTCTGTTGACCGGAGCCTCCGGCGGCATCGGCGGAGCAATCGCCCGGGCCCTGTACCGTAGGGGAGCGCAGGTCATGCTGTCCGGCACGCGGGCGAGCGCTCTGGAGGCGCTGGCGGCGGAGCTGGGTGAACGCGCCCACGTGGGATTGGCTGATCTCTCCAACCCGGCGGCCGCAGATCGCCTGGTCAAGGAGGCCGAGGCGGCGATGGGCCGGGTCGATATTCTCGTCAACAATGCCGGCCTCACGCGCGACGCGTTAGCGCTGCGGATGACCGATGCCGATTTTCAGGCCGTTCTCGACGTCAATCTGACCGCTGCTTTCCGGCTCACCCGACTGGCCCTCCGCGGCATGTTGCGGCGAAGGAAAGGCCGCGTCATCGGGATAACCTCGGTTGTCGCGCTTACCGGCAATCCCGGACAGGCCAACTACGCGGCCGCCAAGGCAGCAATGATCGGCATGTCAAAGTCGATCGCCGCCGAGGTTGCGAGTCGGGGCATTACCGTTAACTGCGTTGCCCCCGGCGCGATCGTCTCGGGGATGACCGACAAGCTCACTGCGGAGCAGCAAGCGCGCCTGCTCGGGACGATCCCCGCTGGTCGGTTTGGTGCCCCCGACGACGTCGCAGCCGCGGTCCTCTATCTCGCTAGTCCCGAGGCGGCCTATGTCACTGGTCAAACCTTGCACGTTAACGGCGGTATGGCCATGGTATAAAAGGCTTGTCCCAGTGGAATTGGCGCGGTGGGCGAAATCGTGCTATGGGATTCGCGCGTTCTATAGTGGCCCCGGCGGCGACACCATGACGGCGGATGGCGCCGGGAACCCCAGTGCCCAAGCGACCCTCCAGCAATCCAACGAGGAAAAGAGCGGATGAGTGACGTCAACGAGCGGGTCAAAAAGATCGTCGTCGAGCATTTGGGTGTCGACGAATCGAAGGTGACCGAAAACGCCAGTTTTATCGACGATCTGGGTGCGGACAGCCTCGATACGGTGGAGCTCGTGATGGCGTTCGAGGAGGAATTCGGATGCGAGATCCCCGATGATGCGGCCGAGAAGATCGTGACGGTCAAGGATGCTGTCAATTTCATCGAATCCCATAGTTGAGCCTTTCGATAACCGGTCGATCTCGGATATGTCAGCTTCGGTTTGTGCCCGTCTGGCGGTTGAGCGGTCGTTTGTCCTTTAAGCCGCGAGAGTAGGGATGCGGCGTGTCGTCGTGACCGGCATGGGGCTCGTGACGCCCCTCGGTATCGGCCTGGAGCGCAACTGGAGCAGCCTGACTGCTGGCGAATCAGGCATCCGCGCAATCCAGTCCTTCGAAGTTTCCGACTTGCCCGCGAGGATCGCCGCCCAGGTGCCTCGTGGCGATACCGCGTCGGGACTGTTCAATGCCGATGATTGGGTGCCGCCCAAGGATCAGCGCAAGATGGATGGGTTTATCGTCTATGCATTGGCGGCGGCCGCCCAGGCGGTCGAGGATGCAAATTGGCATCCGGACAGCGAAGAAGCCTGCGAGCGCACGGGCGTCATGATCGGCTCTGGCATCGGTGGGCTTCCGGGGATCACCGACGGGGCGCTGACCCTGCACGAGCGCGGCCCGCGCCGCCTGTCGCCGTTTTTCATTCCGGCCAACCTGATCAACTTGGCTTCTGGCCATGTCTCGATCCGTTATGGTTTCACCGGCCCAAACCACGCCGTAGTCACGGCCTGTTCCAGTGGAGCTCATGCGATCGGTGATGCGGCCCGGCTGATCATGTTGGACGATGCCGATGTGATGGTCTGCGGCGGTACCGAAGCGGCAGTGTGCCGATTGGGGCTGGCGGGCTTTGCGGCGGCGCGCGCCCTGTCGACGGGTTTCAACCACGATCCGCCGAGCGCCTCCCGACCCTGGGACCGGGAGCGTGACGGATTTGTGATGGGAGAGGGCGCAGGAATCCTTGTTCTCGAGGCATACGAGCACGCAAAAGCGCGCGGGGCGAAGATCTATGCCGAGGTGATCGGCTACGGCATGTCGTCGGACGCTTTCCACCTGACAGCTCCCTCGGAGGACGGCAAAGGCGCCTTCCGGTCGATGCGCAATGCTCTGAAGCGTGCGGGCTTGCCGCTGGACAAGATTGACTACATCAACGCGCACGGGACCTCGACGCCGCTCGGTGACGAGATCGAACTCGGTGCCGTCAAGCGGCTGTTCGGCGAGCATGCATACGCGCTGTCAATGTCCTCGACTAAGTCGGCGATCGGACATTTGCTCGGTGCCGCGGGGAGCGTCGAGGCGATCTTCTCGATCCTCGCAATCCGCGACGGGGTGGTGCCGCCGACCCTGAACCTCGACAATCCGTCGCCGTCCTGCGACGTCGATCTGGTGCCGAAGCAGGCGAAAGAGCGCAAGGTGAAGTACGTGCTCACCAATTCCTTCGGCTTCGGCGGGACCAACGCTTCTCTGATTTTCACCGGCCCGCCCTGAGGCAAGATCGGGCAAGTCGAGGTTTGCACCGCTGCTGATACAACCGCGGCTCGACAGGAGAAGGCGGGGCGGGTGAGCGTAGCTAGCATGACGGGGTTCGCACGTACGGACGGCGAAGCGCTGGGTATCTCCTGGGTGTGGGAGGTCAAGAGCGTCAACGGCAAGTCGCTCGATCTGCGGCTGCGGCTGGCCCCCGGCTTCGATGCGCTGGAGCCGCAACTGCGCGCCATGGCGGCGCAGCGTTTCCGCCGCGGCAATTTCTCCGCCAACCTCTCCGTTAACCGCACAGCTCCGGCGGCGGTGCGCATCAATCGTGAGACATTGGCCCAGCTCCTCGGCTTGATGAACGAACTCGCCGGCGAATTCGAGGCGGCCCCGCCGCGTCTCGACGGCCTGCTGGCGCTGCGCGGCGTCGTCGAGACCGTCGAGACCGACGAGGATGCGGTGCTCGAGGAGCGCCGGCTCGCGGTCCTCGATGGTTGGGCAACGGCACTCGACCGGCTGGCGGTTGCGAGAGGCGAGGAGGGTGCACGACTGACCATGCTCTTGCACGGCCAGCTCGAAGACATGGCCTCGCTCGTCGCTGCGGCGGAAGGATGTGCGGCGGCCCAACCGGCCGCGATTCGGGAGAGGCTGCTGAAAATGTTGGCGAGCCTCGCCGATCTCGTCTCGGGGATCTCGGAGGAGCGGGTCGCCCAGGAAGTGGCGTTGCTGGTGACCCGGTCGGATATCCGCGAGGAGCTCGAGCGGCTGCGCGCCCACCTCGACCAAGCCGGCGATCTCTTGCAACAGGGAGAGGCGATCGGCCGCCGGCTGGATTTTCTCTGCCAGGAATTGAACCGCGAGGCCAACACGCTGTGCTCGAAATCGGCCGATCTCGAGCTGACGCGCATCGGGCTGTCGCTGAAGGCCGGGGTCGAGCAGTTTCGCGAGCAGGTGCAAAACATCGAATGACGATCCGAAGGCGCGGGTTTCTCCTCGTGCTCTCCTCGCCCTCCGGCGCGGGAAAGACGACGATCGCCCGCTTGCTCGCCGAGCGCGATCCCGGCCTCCACCTGTCGGTGTCGGTCACGACGCGGCCGCGGCGTGAGGGTGAGGTCGAGGGTCGTGACTACTTTTTCATCGATCGCCGCCGCTTCGACGAGATGATCACGCAGGGCGAGCTGCTGGAGCATGCGACTGTCTTTGACAATTGCTACGGGACGCCTCGGCGACCGATCGAGGACGCGCTCGCCGAGGGACGTGATGTCGTTGGCGACCTCGACTGGCAGGGTGCCCAGCAACTGACCAAGAGGGTGGGCGGCGACCTCGTCTCGGTGTTCGTGCTGCCGCCGAGCCGCGCCGAGCTTGAAACCCGCTTGCGCAATCGCGCCCAGGACAGCGCGTCCGTTGTTGCCGCCCGGATGGCAAAGTCGGCCGAGGAGACGAGCCACTGGACGGAATACGATTACGTGATCGTCAACCGCGAGATCGAAGGAAGCGTCGCCCAGGTGCAGGCCATCATCATCGCCGAAAGGCTCCGGCGCGAGCGGCAGCTCGGCCTTCCCGACTTCGTCGCCCGCCTGCGGGCCGGCGCCGCACCGTGACGATGCACGGCGGGGTCCGGTGATGGCCGACCCCTTTCGCGTGTCCCTGACAGCAGGAAAGAATCGCGCCGCAGCCCCCCAAAAGCGCCCTCTCCACGTCAGAAACATTCGGTACATCAGCCATTTGCTGACAAGTTTGGCGAACGTCCGGCAGCGGAATTCAGGGTCCCAAAACGCAGTCGGCAGCGGAATGGCAGCGGAATTCGACGGCGGGTCGACCCTTGCTTTGCACGCATAAATCGCGATTTGGTAATTGCGTAAATGACATTCATGCTATATGGGCACGATCCCGACCACCGCCCAGGGGGTGGCGGGCCGCACGCGACAACAACCATCGCGGTCGGCGCGCGGGTACATCCGTCCCCGATGCTCCGGACCGGTGGCTCCCCCTCCAGGGCGCAATTATGCAGCTGTCTTAAGAAAGTCCGGAAGCGAGCCGATGCGTTGGTGGAGGGCGGCGGCTCCGTCCGCTCGGTTAAGGTCGACCATCTGAACTCGGGACGGTCTGTGAGATTCGGGCCCTCAATGCCCGCTGCGAGAGCATGCTGAACACCGACACGGCGAGCTTCCACAACCGTCCCGGCCGTCGCTTCGCCAAGCACCAGACCGTTACGCACCGCGCCGAGGAATACGTCCGGGACAACCGTCCACACCAACACGGTCGAAGGCTACTTCTCGATCTTCAAGCGCGGTATGATCGGGGTCCTATCAGCACTGCGGCGAGAAGCATCTTCACCGCCGCCTCCCCGAGTTCGATTTTCAATACTCGAACCGGGTCGCCCTTAGGACGATGACGCGGAGCGTTCCATGCGCGCGATCAAAGGTGTTGGCGGCAAGCGGCTGACTTAGCCGCCATCTAGACCACATGTCCGCCTGAGTACGGGGCGACCCGTCTCACAGTATGCAGGTAGCGAGGGTTGCGCCGGATTGGCCGGGGCCGAGCCTCATGCATAGGAGACGGGTCATGGCGGATCGTATCACTTACGTAGGGCTCGATGTTCACAAGGACAGCATCGTCGTGGCGGTAGCCGAGGGCGGCCTGCGCGGCGAGGTCCGGGAATATGGCCGGATCGCCAACACGGTGGGGGCCTTGGATCGCCTGATGCGCACGCTCGGCGGCGCGGGCGTCGGGCTTCGCTTCTGCTACGAGGCGGGGCCGTGCGGCTATGGCATCCAACGTCACTTGTCGGCGCACGGGCACGAATGCGTTGTGGTGGCGCCGTCGCTGATCCCGAAGCGGGCGGGCGACCGGGTCAAGACCGATCGGCGGGATGCCGCCAGTCTGGCGCGGTTGCATCGGGCGGGCGAGCTGACCGCGGTGTGGGTTCCGGATACTGCGCACGAGGCGATGCGCGATCTGGTGCGCGCCCGTCTCGACGCGGTGCATGCGCTGCGCCGGGCACGCCAGCAGCTGTCGGGCTTTCTGTTGCGCCAGGGTTGCCATTACGGACGGCCGGCGTGGACCAAGCTGCATCGCCGATGGCTCACGGGTCTGCGCTTCGAGCACGCGGTGCATCACATCGTGCTCGAGGATTACATTCAGGCGGTCGAGGCCGCCGAAGCCCGGCGCGACCGGTTGACGGCGCAGATCGAAGCGATGCTGCCGGACTGGACATTGGCCCCGGTGGTGGCGGCATTGCAGACAATGCGCGGCATGGCTTTGGTCAATGCGGCGACGCTGATCGCCGAACTGGGCGAGCTCTCGCGCTTTGCCAATCCGCGCCAGCTGATGGCCTATCTCGGGCTGGTGCCGTCCGAGCATTCGAGCGGTACCAGCGTCAAACGCGGCGGCCTCACCAAGGCCGGCAACAGCGCCGCCCGCCGGCTGCTGATCGAAGCGGCCTGGACCCCGGCCTTCGCCGGGGCAGGCTCTACCGCTTCCCGGCCCGGGTCAGCCGCGAACTGCTGCTCCGGCAGGAGGAGCAGCCCAAGCCGATCCGCGAGATCGCCTGGAAAGCGCAGCTGCGGTTGTGCGCACGCTATCGCAAGCTCGCCCGCAGCGGCAAACCGGCCAATGTCGTCACGGCCGCGATCGCCCGTGAAATGGCCGGCTTCATCTGGGCCATCGCCCGGCGCGTGCCGCCGGCAGCGGGCTGATCGCAAGAAACCCGTGATCGCATCCAAGGGAGGCGCCAGCGAACCATCCGACACGCTACTGCCAGGCAAGGCTGGAGGCGCGGCCGCGGTCAGGAGAACCCTCGCGAACACTATCTGCCGGATCGCCGATCCGACGCAGGTTTCTAGACCGAGGCAGCTCCGCGACGAACAACGGTCATGCGGTTTCGACCCGCGCATCAGAGGATGATCAACCGTCGTCATGACGACCGCGCCTCCTGCCCTGCCCGGCACAGCCTGGAACAAACGCTTGAAAGAAAGCCACGAACTCACTTGCCTGCTACTTGTAAAGGCGGACATGAGAGTGTTCAGAACTCAGTCACACGATTCACCAGAAAGGAGCCGTAGGATGGGTTAAGCATACGCGAAACCCATCGTAACGACCGCAGCAGATGGGTTTCGCCGCGCTCAACCCATCCTACAAGGCTACGACGTTGAATCACCTGAATGGATCTAAGAATTAGTAGCCTCCGCCAAGTCGAAGATCCAACAACCGACTTCGGCGCGGGAATATCGATCTCGCGAGGTGACCCGCGAGTTCCAGCAACTGCATCCTTGAACATCGACGGGCAGCCCGACCGGGAGATGCCCCGGCTACATCAAGGATCACGTCATCCCGCTCGCCTGCGGCGGTGCGGACGCGGTTTCCAACATCCAATGGCAGACGACCGCCGCGACCAGGTCAAAGGATCGGTGGGAAAACGAGAGGCTGCCGCCGCTAATTTCGGACCGCACCTGTCAACCAAACAATTACCATAATGACACGATATCTATACAGATATCGGCATCCTGAGAGGGCGGGTGCGGGATTGTCATTGTAGGAGTTGGCGGATGCCTGATCTCGACCTGATAAAACAGGTGAAACAGGGTGTGGGACTTGGGTAAGGGAGACAGTTACATGATTCCGGAAATCATCTGGATCATTCGAGCACTAACTCTCCCCGCATGTGTTCTGAGCCGATGCCTGCGCGTCCAGGGCGCGGGCGAGCGCGCAGAACTCGGCGACCGAGAGTTCCTCGGCGCGTGCGGTCGGCGCGACGCCGGCGCGTTCGAGCAATCGGTCGACCGGGATCCCGAGCGGCTTGAGGCTTGCCCGCAGCATCTTGCGGCGTTGGCCGAAGGCGGCGGCGGTGATCCGCTCGATCGCGGGCCTCTGCGCCGGCGCCAGCGGCTCGGGGCGAGGTTGGATGGCGACCACGCTCGATGTGACCTTGGGCGGGGGGACAAAAGCTTGGGCCGGAACATCGAACAGGATACGGGCCTCGGCAACCCATTGGAGCAGCACCGAAAGCCGTCCATACGACTTGCTGCGCGGTCGGGCGATCAGGCGCTCGGCGACCTCGCGCTGAAACATCAGAGTCAGGCTCTCATATTCCCGGATCCGCTCGATCCAGCCGATCAGGAGCGGGGTGGCGATATTGTAGGGGAGGTTGGCGACGATCTTGCGGGGCGGCTCGGCGAGTGTGGCCGGGTCGAGCTCGAGCGCGTCGGAGGCGACGATTTCGAGGCGCTTGGGGTGAGCCGCGGCAAGCTCGGCAAGCGCTGCGAGACAGCGCCGGTCGCGTTCGATCGCGACGACGCGGCGGGCACCGGCGGCGAGCAAGGCCCGCGTCAGACCGCCCGGACCGGGACCGATCTCGACGACCGTGGCGTGGTCGAGCGGCCCTGCAGCGCGCGCAATCCGAGCCGTCAGGTTGAGGTCAAGCAGGAAATTTTGACCCAGGCGCTTATGCGCGGCAATCCCGTAACGCGCGATGACCTCGCGCAGTGGCGGCAGCGCGGCCAGGCCGGCGGAAACGGCTTTGGGCGGATCCCTCAGACCGCGGATGCCCGTTTGGCTGCCATCTCGGCCGCCAGCTGCAACGCGGCGATCAGGCTCTCGGCGCGTGCGACGCCGCGGCCGGCGATCGCAAAAGCCGTTCCGTGGTCGGGCGAGGTCCGCACGAAGGGCAATCCCAAGGTAATGTTTACGCCGCCGTGGAAGTCGATCGTCTTGATCGGGATCAGCGCCTGATCGTGATACATGCACAGCGCCGCGTCGTAATTCCCGCGGGCTTCGGCGTGGAACATCGTGTCGGCCGCGAGCGGTCCGCGCACGTCGATCCCCGTGGCGCGCAGCTCGGCGACGGCCGGCTCGATGATCTCGATCTCCTCGCGTCCAAGACTGCCGCCTTCTCCCGCATGCGGGTTGAGCCCGGCGACGGCGAGGGTCGGAGCCGCAACACCAAAATCCCGCCGTAACGCCGCCTCTGTGGTGCGGCCGGCATGAACGATCATCGGGGTGGAAAGATCCTGAATTGCTTGCTGCAGCGCGAGATGGACTGTCACGGGTACGACCCGCAATCCGGGGCACACGAGCATCATCACCGGAGCCTCGGTAACCCCCGCAAGCGCGCCGAGATACTCGGTATGTCCCGGGTAATGAAACCCCGCACGATAAAGGCTTTCCTTGTGGATGGGATTGGTGACGAGCCCGGCAGCGCGCCCACTCATTACATCGCGAACCCCGGCCTCTATCGCCCCGACGACAGCTTGTGCGTCCGCGGGGTCGGGGCATCCCGGCCGGGCGCGCAACGCGGTCTCGATCGGTGCAACCGGAAGGGCCTCGCCGAATACCGATGGTGCCGCGTCGGGAGCGTCGATCACCCGGATCGGGATCGGCCAGCCCAGGCATTCGGCGAGCGCCGCAAGGCGATCCGGATCGTCGATCAGGTAGAATGGCGGAACGCCATGGATGCGGCCGAGCCATGCCTTGAGAGCGATTTCACCCCCGATTCCGGCGGGCTCGCCCATCGTCACGGCGAGTGGCTTCATCGCCGGATCAAACCCGCACGTCGACAAAGGCAGCGCGGCGCAGGTCGCGCATATAGCGGCGGGCCAAAGTTTCGGCGCGCTGGCGCGCCAACTGGTCGGCAACCTCGTCCCGCGACGGCAAGGTTGAGTCTGGCGTCGCCTTGTCGCATACCATGATCACCCCGACCCCGTTTTTCTGAACGACAGGCTGCGAGGCCTGTCCCACCTGCAGCCCGGATACGATCGTGCGCACGGCCGGGGCGATCTGGCCGATCCGAAGGTGTCCTTCACTCGATAGCTGGGATGACCCCTTTTCTTTGCCGATTTGCAGCATCTCGCCGCAGGTTTTTGCGGTGTTCCTGGCGTTTTGCGCCTCTGCTAGCGCCGTCCGGCGCTGCGCCTCGTTCGCCTGCGGCGGCAGTGGGAAGACGACTTGAACCAGGTGCAGGACGGTATCCTCGGCACTGGGACCGGAGCGCCCGGAACGCCGGTCGAGGACGAGCAGCAAGTGGTACCCGGCACCGGTGCGGATCGGCGGTGACAACTCTCCTGGCCGCATCTGGGCCACCGCTTTGCGGAGATCGGGGCTGAGCTGCTCGGGGCGCAACCAGCCTAGATCGCCGCCCACGGCCGCAGTTGCGGCTTGCGAAAATTGCTGAGCGACTGCGGAAAATCGGGCCCCGCGTTTCATCTGCTCGATGAGCCGTTCGGCCAATCGTCGTATCTCGTCGTCTTGCTGCGGATCATCGACGGCAAGAAAAATCTCGGCTACACGGCTCTGGGGCTCGTTGATGGTTTCCTTGAGGCGTTTCAGCGCGTCGTCGACCTCCTCGTCCGAAATCGTGCTGGTCTGGGCGAAAAGCCGCCGCACCAACTTTGTCCACACGATCGATGCGGTAAGCTGGTCGACGAGTGCCCCGTGTTTGACCCCTTGCGCCTTCAGAACCCCGTCCAGCTGGCCGGGCTGCATGTTGTTCTGCCTTTCGATCTGCGAAATCGCCTTGTTGATCTCATCCTCGCTGGCGGTAACGTTTTGTCGTTTTGCCTCCTGCATTTGCAGCTTTTCATCGACTATAGAGCGCAGCACCTGACTGGCGATGCGCTGCCTGGTTTCTGGCAAATCCTGGAAGTTGGAGGACAGCATGACCATCCTGAGGCGCGATCGGACATCGGCGACCGTGACCACCTCGTCGTTGACGACCGCGGCGATTCGGGTTTCGGTACCCTGATCTGGACTGGGCTGTCCGGAGGGCGCTTGCGTCGCGCCGCGATGCGCCGGCGCCGGCAACGCATTACTCGAGAAGCCCGCAAGACTGATGAACACTATGCCGAACCAGCGCATCATCGTCATCGACGAGAAACCTCGTACTTCTATCGGGGTTGTCAAATCCTACACAAATACGCCGATTCTGTCGCCAACAAGTAGCGGCCGCGCCCAGTGCGAGCGGTCGTGGTCAGGGCACTGGAAGTCCGCTGATTGACGCGATCGTGCCGCCTATTTCTCCGAGGTTCTTGAAAACAACGCTTGCCAGGACGGCCACCCCGGGAGTGACATCGCCGTTGCGGACCCCCGACTGCGTCACCGAACCGACAAACGCCATGCATTCGTCCTGGTAGATCGCCGACACGGAGGCATAGAGGCTGGCGCTGGATGCCGGCGAGGTCGACACGCCGTTCACCAAGGTGGTGCTGTGGGTCAGGTTGATCGTCTGCGCCGCTTGCAGCGACCAATAGCGGGTCATTTTAGCCGTGACGTTGAAAGTCACCTGCTCGCGCTTGCCGTACAGGACATTTTGGCCGGTAGCCGCGTTGGTCACGAGTTGGCTCTGCAATTGCGGCGGCAAGTAGATGAACGAGCCGGAAACGCGCAGGCTGGACGGTCCGGCGATCATCCCGACCTGTTGAACGCGGTTGGCAAGAGGGTTCGCGTCGAACCGAAAGCGATAAATCAAATCCAAGTAGGAATTGGGCGAAAGCACGACCCGCCCGACGACATCCGAGAGGCGATTTTCGGCACCGGAGCCCAAGGGCAGGAACAAATTTGGTTGAGCGCGGTAGCTTTGGCCGATCAACAGCCGATAGCTGCCGCCGTCTTTATCATAAAGCCCTAGCTTGGTGCCGTAATCGATCCGTTGGCCGGTGTCGAGGAGGTCATATCCTGCCAAGCGATCGCGGCGGAACAGGTCGGAATCGCTAAAACTGAACGCAAGGCTATCTTCATCCGGGATGTTTCGCCGGTTGCCGCTGGAGGGGCCGACAAAGCCGCCGGCGATCGGCTCAATGAGCGCCGTCACCCCCGCGCCGCGGCTGATGAGCGGGTAGCTCCATACGAGCCCGAGTTGCGGAAATGCTCGGCCGGTGACAAAGTTGGCGGCCGTGGGAGCCACTGCCGGCTGTCCGTTGGCCGGAAAGAAGGCAGAAGGCAGCTCGGGATTCGACACCGCGCTGAGATTGTTTATTGAGTAGCCGTCGCCGCGCACGCTCCCGGCAAAATTGTATTGCCCACCGAGGCCGTCGCGAAATGTGCGGTTCCACTCTGTTCCCAGTGACAGTCGCCGCGTCTGAGTGCCGACTTCGCGAACGATGTCGAGGACGTTGGCGTTGAGGTTCCATCGTCCACCGAGGGGGTCCGGCTGGCTTTGCCAGTTGCGATTGGCAACTGGTAGGACGATGGGCTGGGTCGAGTCGCCGATCCCGGGCAGCAGCGGTTGAAAGGCGTAGGCGTTGATGTCGGTCGAGGCGCGTTTCTCGAAGCCTTCGAGATAGGCTCGAGAGGTCATCGCATTCAGCAACGGGTTCCCAAAACCGAAGCGCAGCAGGTAGGTCTGATCCGAGACGCGCTGCACATCGAGGCCGGTCCGGTAAGTCTCGTTGAGATCGAAGACGCCGCGCGAGTTGATATGACCGCGCCATTGCTCCCCTTCGCTCGATCCGCTGCTCCCTGTCCCCACATTGCTGCGATTGACGCTGGCGACGGCATCGAGCTCGCCGTTGCTGAAACGCTGACGATAGTCGCCTGCGAGCAACACACCGGCTTTGGTCATAAAACGCGGGGTCAGCGTCAGATCCTTGTCCGGGCCGAGCACCCAGTAATAAGGAATCGTGACATTGAGGCCGAGCGTGTTGGACCCGCCGGCTGATGGAATGAGGAAGCCGCTGGCACGCTTCACTGAAGGGTCGGGTGCAGAGATATAGGGCGAGTAGAAGACCGGCCAGCCGTCGATCTCCATCGTGGCGTCCTTGAACTCGATGAGCTGCAGCTCCTTGTCGTGGCTGATCTCGCGCGCCTTGAGCTGCCAAGCCGGGGGCGCGGTCGGGTCATCCTTGCAGAGATCGCAGGGCGAATAGATGCCCCGCCGCAGCTCGGTCCGGTTGGCGTTCGTCCGCCGGCCGGTATTGGCCGCGAGCCGAGAGCGGTCGGCGAGCAGCATTCGCACGTTCTTGGCAAAGCCCTCGCTCATCGAGTTCCCGCAGCTCCATGAAATCGGCGAAGACAATCTCGCCGGTTGGCTGCATGAAGCTGACGTTCCCAGACGCCGTCACTGTATCAGTGCGCTGGTTGTAGGAGACTGTATCGGCGAGCAGGACCCGCCCGCTTTGCGAGATCTCGACATGGCCCCGAGCGACCGTCAGCGCGAGCTGTTGATCATATTCAACTGCGTCCGCGCGAAAAACGATCGGCGCGTTCTGGTCTTGTCGCGTACTACCGCTCAGGCTGGGTTGCGCAGCCGCCGGGACCGCTGCTCCAAGCAGCACCGCCACGAGCACACCGACGATCGAGAGTGAGAGCGGTGCCCAAACACGGTCCCGCCGTTCCGCCATCAGCCGTCTTCCAGATGGAGCAGCATCGAGGTGCCGAAAATCAAGCTCACCCCGGTCGGGGTCCAGGCGGCGAGCGTTACCGGAATCTTGGCGGAAAGCCCAAAGGCAAAAAAAACGTCCGAGAGGAAATAAAGTAGAAACCCGCTGACTACTCCGCACACGATCATCAAGGTCGCGCCGCCACGTCGTTGCATCCGCAAGCTGAATGTCGCCGCGACCAGCACCATCGCGCATAAGAGAAATGGTCGGGCGAGCAGCGCGTTGAAATGTAGCCGATGGCGCTGAGCCGGAAAGCCCGATTGCTCGAGCAGACTGATAAAGCCCGGTAAATCCCAGAAAGACATGGTGTCCGGAGAGGCGAAGCTCTCCTCGATTTTGCGGGGCGTCAGCGAGGTCGGCAGCCGGAGTTCGGAGAACCGCTCGGGCGGCCCGTTCGGCACCCAGCGAATGCCGTCCTCGATCAGCCAATCACCCTGTTCCAGTCTTGCTGTTCGCGCATCGACACGCGACGTGAATTGCGTCAAGTCGTTGAAGAACAGCAACGTCACGGTATCCAGAACCAGCTCTCCCGGGGCAAGCTTCACGCCATGAATGATAATCTGGTTGCCGGCTTGGTCGCTTTGGCGCAGCCACAGCCCGGAATCGGACAGCGACGGTTGGTCGGAGCGTTGGCGCAGGATGCGACTTTCCAGTTTCTCATAGGCCGCTGTCATCAGGGAAGCGGCCGGGTTGAACACGGTCACAGCGATGACGCCGACGAGCAGAGCCACGAGCGCGGCGGGCGTCAAGAATTGCCATACCGACACTCCAGCTGCCCGGGCGACGACGAGCTCGTGGTTACGCGTCAGCCGCCAAAAGGCGAGCATCGTTCCAAACAGGACCGCAAAAGGGAGCACCTCTTGCGCGGTGTGCGGCAGCTTCAGGGCCGCCATTTCAAGCAGGACTGACAAGGTTGCTTGTGTTCTTGTCCCACTGCGGCAAATCAGCTCAACATAATCCAGCAGAAAAGTAATAATCACCATCGCTATAAAGACGCTGATGAACCAACCAAAGAATTGGCGCGCGATGTAAGAGGAAAAGGTCTTCGCGAGCTGCACCGACAATTGCCTCCCGATCGTCGCGGGCCTCAATGTGCCGGAACGGCAGCCACCCCCAAGCGCCGGAAGCCAAGCCTCAGGTTCCCGCGCAGAAGGATCGCAAACCCCAGAACAAACGGCAAGAGATCGGTCGCATACATCAGCGGGATCGCTGCAGTTGAGCGAACCGCGAGGTCATTGACGCCGATGTCGAGTAGCTCAAATATAAACGCAACAGCAATTGCGACAAGCGCGCGCATCAATTGCCCGCGGCGATTGAATTCCCCAGGCAGCAGACATGCGAGAGGGATCAAGGAGAGGGTGAAGGCAGACAGCGGGATCAAAAGGCGGCGATGCCCTTCGACCAGTAAGCTGGAGCGGAGCGCGGGATCGGTTTCCGGCGGCGGAAAGAACAGCTCGTCGAGAAAGCGCTCCTGGGCTTCGCGAAAGCGAACCACCGGAGCGTCGTGCAGGCTTTCGAGATCAAGGGTATAGTGGTCGAAAGTCAGTATCGAAAGCTTGCGGGTCTCCTCAACAAATTGCTGTCGGTTGCCGTTGGCCATTACAATACGCGATCCCGCGGGCGTGTCAGCGAAGAGGCCGCGCTCGGCGAGGATCGTGACGGGCTGTTTCGGGTCGCGATTGTCGTGGATCAGCAGCCCAGCGACTTCGCCCCGATCGTCGCGACTGCGGATGTAGATCGTGAGCTTGTCGGCAATCGTGGTAAAAGTCCCCTCCTGGAGCAGGCTCGAGGCAAAACGGTTGCGGATCTCGAACTGGAGATCTTTGAACGCGCGGTTCGAGGCCGGGAGAAAGTAGGCCGACAAGCTCATCAACATCAAAAAAGCGATGCCCGCCAGGATGAAAACGGGCCGGGCCAGTGCGAGATGGCTCAACCCGACCGATCGCATCGCGACGAGTTCGCTTTCGGAGGTCAGCCGGTTGAAGGTGAAGAGCACGGCAATGAAAACACCGATCGGCAGCACGATGTCGAGAAAACGCGGCAGAAGCAGCAATGCCAGGTAGAGGAAGATGTCGATCGACAGGCCACGGTTGACGATCAGGTCGATCAGCCGCAGGGATTGGGCGAGCCAGATCGCAGCGCTGAGCGCGGCTGTGACGAATATCGTGACGCCAAAGCACTGGCGCAGAATGTAGCGGTCAAGACGGCGCATGAGCCGCCGATAATAAGGAACACGCCCGGATCGGGCCAGCAGCATTCTCGAATTGCGCCGTCTGCGGACTCCGGCGTTGACTTGCCGCCTCGTTCGACCTATCGCGATCTCGAGTGCCGAGCGGTCGCGACCGATCTCTTCCACAATTTCCCGAGGCCACCATGGAAATCAGTTTTGCCGAAGCCGACGAACCTCGATCCGGCGCGGTGGTTGTGGGGATATGGGATGAGGCGGTGCTCACCCCGTCGGCAAGGCGGTTAGACGAAGCGACCGATGGTGCGATCAGGCGCGCACTCGGCGCGGCCGCCCGGTTCAAGGGCAGGAAGGACGAATTGCTGCCGATCGTCGGCCCCGCCGGCTTGTCGGTAAACCGCGTCGTCCTCGCCGGGCTGGGGAAGGCGGATTCGATTAATACCCGATCTCTCCAGCAGCTCGGCGGTAACCTCGTCGCTCACTTGAACGGCGCCGGAGAAGCCGAGGCAACCTTCGTGATCGATGTGGGGGAGGCCGATATCGCCCCAGCCGACGCGGCTGCTCATCTGGCCTTCGGTGCCCGTCTCAAATCCTATCGCTTCGACAAATACAAGACCAAAGAGAAGCCCGAGAAGAAACCCTCGTTGCGTCGCGTCACGGTGACGACGGCCGCCCCGAATGCAGCGGAACGCGCTTATCAGCCGCTCGACAAGACGGCAGACGCGGTGTTCTTCACGCGCGATCTGGTCTCCGAACCGGCCAACGTGATCTATCCGGAATCGCTTGCAGCGCAGGCCGAGGCGCTTGCTGATCTCGGATTGGTTGTCGAGGTGTTGGACGAACGGAAGATGCGAAAGCTCGGCATGAACGCATTGCTCGGGGTGGCCCAGGGCAGCGCTCGGCCGCCGCGCGTCGTGGTGATGGAGTGGCGCGGCGCCGGCGGCGATGATGGTCCGAGTTCGCCGCTCGCCTTTGTCGGGAAGGGCGTCACCTTCGATACCGGAGGCATTTCGATCAAGCCTGCCGCCGGTATGGGGGACATGAAATGGGATATGGCGGGCTCTGCTGTGGTGATTGGCCTGATGCGGCTGCTCGCCGCCCGCAAGACCAAGGTGAACGCGGTGGGCGTGGTCGGGCTCGTCGAAAACATGCCCTCCGGCACCGCACAGCGGCCGGGCGACATCGTCACCTCGATGTCGGGGCAGACGATCGAGGTTTTGAACACCGACGCCGAAGGTCGGTTGGTGCTGGCGGACGCGCTATGGTATTGCCAGGATCGCTACAAACCCCAGCTGATGATCGATTTGGCGACCCTGACCGGCGCGGTCATCGTCGCACTCGGCCATCATTGCGCCGGTTTGTTTTCGAACAATGACGAACTCGCCAGCCGGCTGATCGAGGCTGGAAAGGCGGTCGGGGAGGAGGTCTGGCGGCTGCCTCTCGACGAGAGCTACGACCGCGATATCGACAGCGACGCTGCCGATGTAAAGAATATCGGCGGCGGGCGTGCGGCGGGAAGCATCATCGGTGCGCAATTCCTCCAGCGCTTCATCAATGATGTCCCCTGGGCGCATCTCGATATTGCCGGGACGGCGTGGTCGTCGAAGGATACCGCGACCGTGCCGAAAGGAGCGACCGCCTTTGGCGTACGCCTCCTCGACCAATTCATCGCCCAGCACTACGAGAAGGTGTAGAGCGCATCCCTTTGGCGGAGATCGGCTTTTACCACTTGTTGTCGACGCCGCTCGAACGAGCCCTGCCCAAGCTCCTCGAGCGCGCCTTCGCCCAAGGCCACCGGATCGTCGTCAGAACAGGGTCAAGCGAGCGCGCCGAACATCTCTGCGCGCTGCTGTGGACCTACGAGGAGGCGGCCTTCCTGCCGCACGGCTCAGCCTCCGACGGCGATGCCGCCCTGCAGCCGATCTGGCTGACGCACCGTGAGGAGAACCCCAACGACGCCTCGCTGCTGGTGCTCGTCGACGGCGTCGAAGCCGAGGATCTCCATTCCTACGCGCGCTGCCTCGACCTCTTCGACGGCAACGATGCCGACATAGTCGAGGCCGCCCGTGGCCGCTGGCGCCGCGCCCGTGATGCCGGCCACACGCTAACCTATTGGCAGCAGACGCACACGGGCTGGGAACGCAGAACTTGAAAAGGGACGCTCCGGCGTCCTCGCTGCGGCGGAACTTCGCATCGCGCAAGGCGCACGAGACGCCAACCTGCTGGCCGACAAGAATTTCAGCCTCTTCCTTTGAGGCTCGATATGGGAGCGGCACCGCGTAGAATTGAAACTGCCGGCACCGGCGGCTAACCTCGCGACCCGCGCACACATCGCGCGACCGAGCGGCCGGCGAGAGTGGAGGAAACGCGATGAAATCAGCCTATGGACGGCAGACCCCCGCACCCGATTGGGAGCTGACCTGCGTCGCGCCGGGCAGCCCAATGGGCGAACTCTTGCGCCGCTACTGGCAGCCGGTGTGCACATCGGACGAACTGCGTGATCTTCCGCGCAAGGAAAAGCTGCTGTGCGAGGAAGTCGTCGTGTTCCGCGACAAGAAGGGGCGGGTCGGCGCCCTCGACCCGCATTGCGCGCATCGCGGCACCTCACTCGAATGGGGCCGCGTCGAGGAGGAGGGGCTGCGCTGCTGCTATCACGGCTGGCTCTACGACACGCGGGGCCAGTGCATCGACATGCCGTGCGAGACCGAGGAGTTCCGCAAGCGCATGGACGTGTGGCAGCCCGCCTACCCGGTCACCGAATATGGCGGGCTCGTCTTCCTCTATATGGGCCCGCCCGGCACCGAGCCGCTCTTCCCGCGCTTCGACATCATCGACCCGGCCTGGAATACTCAAGAACGGGGCGAGGACGTCGTGTTGCGCGGGATGCGGCTATGGGGCGACTACGCGGTCGGCATGGTCAAGGACTGCAACTGGCTGCAGCACTGGGAGAACATCGTCGACCCCTACCACCTGTTGATATTGCACCAGTGGATCAGCGGCGATCAGTTCGACGGTGCCTTGATGCAGGGCAAGGCCACGATCAGCTGGGAGAAGACCCCGCTCGGCGTGCGCTACAACCTGATCAAGGATCTGCCGAACGGCAACCGCATGGTGCGCCACGCCGAATGCATCGTGCCGAACATGTTCATCATCCCGAGCATCCGCGAGCCCGGAACGATGCCGAAACGCAAGGAACGCGGCATGGAACTGTCATGGGCCGTGCCGATCGACAACGAGCATGTGCGCGGCATCAGCATCGTCGCCTGGCCGCTCGAGAATGGCGCGCCAAAGCCCGACTGGAAGCCCGGGACCGACACGATCGCAGACATCCGGCCGGGCTCGTTCCTCAAGCGCAGCTACGAGGAGCGGCAGCGCCAGCCCGACGATCTCGAAGCGCAGGAGGGGCAGCGCCCGATCGCGGTCCACGCGCTCGAAAACCTGGCGCATTCGGATACCGGCATCGTCATGCTGCGGCGGCTGTTGCGCGAGCAATTGCAGCGCGTCGAGCAAGGCCTCGACCCGATCAACACCATGCGCGGCCCCTCGGCGAACAAGCGGATCCCGACCGGCGCCTGGAACACAATCCTGTCCCCGGCGGAAGCCGCCGCGCTGCCGTACAGCGAAGACCTCTGACTAGCGCGCGGCCGAGGACGCGGCTAGCGCGGGCACTGATGCGACACACACAGTTTCCCTTGTGCCGCGCAAAGCCGCGAGCCGTGCCACGGGTCGTGGATGGCCAGCCCACTGCGCAGCAGCTACTTACACAAGGATATCCTCATCCTTTGATTGTATGCGACAAGTGTAGCATAGAGAAAGGCAACCTCATGAGCATCGAAATTTCACGGGAGACCGAAACGCGCCTTGCCGCCGAAGCGCGAAGACTGGGCATCTCCGTGGACGCATTCTTGTCGCGCTTGATCGGCGAACACGCGGCATTGACCAAGGCCGCCCTGCCGGTGTGGCATCTCGGCGGCGCGGGCTCGGCTTCACCGGCGAGATATCTACGATGATGTCGGTTGAGCCGGGGATCGTCGACACCAACGTTCTCGTCTATGCGCTCGATGCCGACGCCCCACGGCACGCCACCGCCCGCGCCCTGCTCGAAGCCGCGCGCGATGCGAGCTGCATAAGCAGCCGCCAATCACGATGGTCCCGCTCGACCCGATCACCGGCCGCTTCGACGGCGCCGCGGGGCTCTCCTTGGAGCCCTCCCCCTTGATGGGGGAGGTTGGGTGGGGGTGATGCTTCCCGCCGCGCAAGTCGAGGCATGAAGAAGCAACCCCTCGACGGCGCAAACGCGCGAGCCCGTACACTACGGCAAAACATGACCGAGGCTGAAAAGCGGGTCTGGCAAATACTGCGCTCGCAGCGGATGAGGGGTTGTAAGTTCCGCCGCCAAGTGCCGATCGGCCGCTACATCGCCGGCTTTGTGTGCCACGAGGCCCGCCCGATCGTGGAAATCGACGGCGGCCAACACGATGTCTTGTCGCCGCGGGAAGCCGAGCGAAATCAGTTCCTGCAAAGCGAAGGGTATCGCATCCTGCGGTTTTGGAACAACGAGGTCCTAGGAAATCTCGACGGCGTGCATGAGACGATCGCCCGCGAGCTGGGCCGCATCACCCCCACCCAAACCCTCCCCCATCGAGGGGGAGGGCTTTTGTGAGCAATGCGCCCGCTACATCAACCTCCGATCGCAAGAATATCCCGCGCCCGGTATAGCGGCAGCTCGACGAACTTGCCTTCAACACTGTCAGTGCATACGTCGTCGGCAGCAGGGGGAAGAGATCACACGGCGACGCTGACGATCCGCAATGTCGATGCCGGAGTTAAAGAGCGGTTGCGCGTGCGCGCGGCGCGGCATGGCCGATCGATGGAAGCGGAAATACGGTCGATCCTGAGCGAAGCCGTGGTGGACGATCGCGACCGGCCGGAGCCCAATCTGGCCGAGGCGATCCGCCGGCGCTTTGCGCCGTTGGGCGGTGCCGACGAGATTGAGCCGCACCCGGCGGTGCCGGTCGGGGAGCCGCCCCGTTTCGAGCGATGATCGTCCTCGACACGAACGTTTTGTCGGAATTGATGCGGTCGCATCCCGCCGCACCGGTTTTCGCCTGGGCCGCAACGCAGCCGCGGACCGCGCTGTATACGACGAGCATAAACAAGGCCGAGATCTTCTATGGCATCGCCGTGCTGCCCGAAGGGCCCCACGGGTCTAGCCCGTGGGCTGAAGGCCCACGGCGCGCGGCGCTCGCCGCGGCGGCCGAGGCGATGTTTACCGACGATTTCGTGGGCCGGGTGCTACCTTTCGACGAAGCGGCGGCCGTCCATTACGCTGAGATCGTCGCCGGGCGCCGTCGTGAAGGCCGACCGATCGAGGCCTTCGATGCGCAAATCGCCGCAACGGCCCGTGTCGCCGGCGCCGAGCTCGCAACCCGCAATGTCGGGGATTTTGCGGGCTGCGGCCTCACCCTTGTTAATCCGTGGGATGCGACATGACCGAGAGCACCGAGGGCTCCCATCTGAAGACGGATCATCAGCTGCTCTCCGGTTGTCGCGAGGATTTGCTGCGCAAGGTGAACGGCGCGTGGAGGGTTTCGAGGCGCACGATCATGCTCGACGCCAGCGACCTGCTCGACAAGAACCTCAGCGTCTTCCTCTAGCTGCGAGCCTATTGTCGGCGTTGGCTTCGGGACAGGTTAATCCAGACAGCGGCAGATGTGATTCGGGGTCCGGCCGATGGGGTTGGAAGCCCTGTCCCGCCGCATCGGAAGACGGTATGCCTACCGAGGTTGTGGTATCAATCGACCGAGAAAGAGCGCTCGGTGGCTGGCATGACCGACATCAGCAACCCAAATTTTCCTTCCGCGCTGATCGCCCAAGAGTATCTGATCCACGCCGCGCCCGAGACGGTCTATGCGTGGTTGAGCGCCAATGCCGGCGAAGTCGGCCCCATGTATACCAGCCCATATTCGGACGAGCTTCTAAAGGCGCTGCTTAATCGAAATGATACCGTCATAAACCTGGGCATCGCTTCAGTAGCAGTAGAGCCAGAGATCCTGCGGAGCTTATGGAAATCGGGCAATCAAGCTGTCCGCAATGCGATAGCGGGCAACCCGTATCGTGATTATGGGATTCTGGGCATCCTTCGCCGACATGCATGGGCAGATGAGGGCGACTTGGCATCTGCCTTACAGGACGGGAACACAGATTTCATTAAACTCTGGTGCACTAATCCAGCGCTGGACTTCAATGGACTGAAAGAAGCGTTCGCAAAAGAGCGGATTTACGAGAACCTTTCTGATGAGCGTTGGCTGGCGGTCATCTATTGGGCACTGCAAAACCCAAACCTAACAGTTGAATCCGATCGACACCATGAGGGCACTAACTTTCCCGCATATAGGGCGGCATGGTCTCTGCTGCTAACGTTGCCGAATACGAGTACCAATGCCTACATCCTTGCTGAGAGGTATTCGAAGTTAACCACCTTTGTTGCTCCACACGAGACGTTGCTGGATGAAAAGCTGCCAGACATTTTCACGGAAAGAGAAAAATGGCAGCAACAGCAAAAAGACGGAGAAATTCTATTCCTGAGACGTGTTTTTGAGAGATGGACAGCCGCTGCATCTCATGACCCGAATGCGCGAGATAACGAAGGAAATGAGGCACACGAGTTTCAGACTCTTCGGCAGAATGTAGCTGCCGGCGTCGCGAACCGAGGTGCTCACATCCAAAACTTCATAAAAGGTTACGAGGACGTATATGTGAGACGCGGCTATTACAGGGCTAGTCGCTTCTCGAATGCCGCCGAGCTTGAAGCCGCTTTCAAAAAAGATGGAAAAGATTTATTGGAGGCAGCGATTTACAACGAGAATCTGTATCGTGTTTATCCGAAAGGAATCAGGGCCACATTCCGACATATGGTTGAAGATAATCCGCGGTTTGAATCGTATCCGATGCCCTCATACACGAGCATATGGGATTACCAAGCTACTGAGCTATTCAAGCGAGATCCGGCGCACTATGCCGATCCGAACGTCTTTGATGACGACGGAAATGAACAAGTAGCGTCGAGGGGAATGGGAGGGCAGTCCGGGAGCAGAGGCAGGCAAATAGCGTGGATGACTATGAAATGGGGGTGGCGGGGTGCTGAAAACATCTTTTACGCGCTCATAGTCTGGTCTGTTCTTAGCCACCTTCGCGGCCATCCAGAGAACGTTATTGTTCCGGTGTTGGGGCTGATCTATGTGACGCTAAGGACGGGCGGAGTAAGTCTGGCGCAGATCACAATGCAACATGCTCTGGCCCTTGACAGCATCCACCAGAATTTGAGGTCAATGGCCGATGCGGGCTATCATCGTGATCGCGACGAATTACAAGGAATAAAGCAGATGCAGATGAGGTTGACCGGGTATATTCTGATAGAGTCAGTTAGCCTTTGCGTAATTGCCCTTATCTGCCTTTGGTTTCTTTATAGCGCTCTCTAGGGAGCGCTTTTGTCCTGTTTAGCCGGCCTGCCGGCAACTGTTCCAACCGCTGCTCCAACCGTGCTCGTTCTTCTCACGGCAAATTAGCGTGTTCTCAACCGTGATCATAGCAAAACCCAATCGGGTGGTCTCCGCTCGGGGCGCTCACCCACTGGCTAGCGCTTGCGCACAACACGGGTTCCAAAAGGCGCGCTCTCTCCTATATCTATGGCCGCTACGATAAATTGAATGGCAGCTTCGCGTGACGACAACAGAGCGGTTCTTCTTCCACAGCTTTCCGCGGCAAACGAAAGGTGAAACCCGGACTGATCAACTCGCGCGCGGCCTAAGCATCCTGAGGACGATTAAAGAGCTTGGTCTAGTTTTGGCTCCGGAGATCGTGCCGTGGAGCCAGCCCACAATTTCCGGTACACCGAGGCAGGTAACGCACCGGCAGCAACGTCTTTGCTTCACCGAGCTGGCGCGGAGCGAGCTGCCCGAGCATAGCAAGCGGTTCGGGCCGTTTTCTCTGCAGTTTTCGATCAACGCGTTGCGGCGGCTGGGGGCTCTCCCGGTCATATATCTGCCGCAGAATGTGAAGGGCGACACGGGCCTAAGCAGTGCGGGTGCAGTCATCGCTGCGACGATGGGCGATATCAAATATACCCTGAATCAGCTTCACCAGTTGTCCCGGTTAAAAGACGTCGGTCACATTAAGACATTGCCAGGTGCCGAGACAGCTACTTCGGTATCCCGGGACTGCGTTGTGAACCTCGAAAACAGAGGCGAAGTGGGTACCGTAGTTGCGACTTATCAGATGCCGCTTCGACACATCCTGGATTTTCTCGACTACGTGGGCTTCCAGAATGCTCCTTTTGAATTGATGGTTGGTATCCTGAAGCTGACGCAGAACCTCTTCTATCCGACCGATGACGAGCGGCACGACGATCAGCTTGCTTATTACCGGCAAAGGGAGTGGCGCATCACGGGCGGCATGCGCGTTGGCGGTGTCGAACACGGCCACGCCGCGACCGATGCTGAGAAGAAACTGCTGCTGGAGATCGACCGCAGATTCTGGAGCAAGGAAGAAGCTGACAAAGAGGGCACATTCCGCCGCGTAGATCAGGCGAATGTTATCGACCGCTTCGACGGCGCGCACATCGCCGAGTTGATCGAGAAAGTGATTGCACCTGCCGAATGCACGTCTGAGGCCGCAAACCTGTTCGGCGATAAGGTGGAGCAGGAACAGCTATGAGCCCCAGCTAGTTGTGCCTCCGTGCGTTCCCGGTCAGGTTGATAGGATTTTGACGTAGCCGTCCCCCAGTAGCCCTTGAGGACGCGCGGTCCAGTCGGCCGGCTTCTCGAAAGGTGGCCAGTGCCTGCAGTTGTTGAGTAGCACCAGCCGCAAGTCGGCAATGTGATTGAGGATCGCGATCGAGACCTCGGGCGCACCATCCGCTTATAGCCCTTTTGGATAAAGAGCGCCGGTGCCTCGGTGATGGGTGGGCTCGAGCCGATGGCGTCGGATCGTGGAGCCGGTCACTTGGTAGAGTGTCCGGTGGGCGGCGCGCGCATCGGGCTCGGCTGGCTATGCCGATAAGGGTATGCTCCGCGGCTCCCCCGCCGGCTGCCGAGATCCTGCTATGCTCGAAACACGACAGCTTCATCCGACCTTGGGCCGGGAGGTCGTCGGCCTCAGCCTATGGGAGAAGTTGGGTGAAGCGACCGTCGCCGAGCTGCGCGACCTCTACGCGCAATACGGCGTGCTGGTGTTTCGCCGCCAGGCGCTGAGCGAGGCGGAGTTGGCGGCGTTCTGCGCGCTGTTCGGATCGCTGGAGCGCACGGTGCGCAGCGATTGGGCCTCGCCCACCACACCCGAGGTGACGGTCCTCTCCAATCTCAAGGACGGGCTCGGCCGGGCAATCGGCGGGTTGGGCGACGGCGAGCTGCAATGGCACTCCGACCAGTCCTACATGATCAAGCCGGCGACCGGGGCGGCGCTTTACGCGCTTGAACTGCCGGCCGCCGGAGGCGAAACCTTCTGGGTCGATCTGCGCGCCGCCTATGCCAGAATGCCCCGCCGATTGCGGGCGCAAATCGCCGGCAAGCGCGGCATTTTCGATTACGCGAAGCGGCTCGCAGGGTATGGGCGCGAGGCGGACCGACAAATTCCGGACGAAGCGCGCCGCCTGACGCCGGCGGTGACGCATGCGCTCGTCCGCGCCCACCCCGAGACCGGCGCCCGCTCGCTCTATCTCGATTCGACGACCACCATCGGCATCAACGCGATGGATACGACCTCGGGCCTCGCACTGCTGGACGAGGTCTACGCGAGCGCCACCCGCGACGAGTTCGTCTACGCGCACCAGTGGCAGGTCGGCGACCTAGTGCTGTGGGACAACGGTTTCACGATGCACCGGCGCACGCCGTTCGACCCGGGCGCGCGGCGGCTGATGAAACGGATGACGATGAACCTCGACCGACACCGCCACGTGATGCCCGACGGCAGGCTTTCCCAATCCGAAGTCGGAATGCCGATTTAGCCCCCTCACGCCGCCCTCATGACCGGCGCCTTGATGCCGGAAAGGTCGGGGGCAATCGTGCGGCAGGCTCACCGATTACCGGCGCGGCTAAGGATGTCCGTGGGATTTTCGAGGCAGCGGCGTGGGCCGGTGAGCCAAGCGTAACCCGCCAAGATCTTCGACGGCTTCGGCGGGTCGCGCTGCGCTCCACCCGCCCTACCCGATCGAGCCTGCTCAAACCAACTCTCTCAGCAGCCCCGCAGGAACGCGAGGACCTGCGCGGTCCGCTCCGCCGGCTTCTCGAAGGTCGGTGTGTTGATTTTATATCAAGTATGTGCTAATGTCGCAAATTACGAAGTGCGTGTTTTCGGAACCACCAATCGATCGGCGAGCGACGCGAAGTGTCGACCCAAAGTTCCCCTGCTGCCTCCCTCAGACCCGGCAAACTTTCCGCTGCTGGCCGAGCCGTCCTTTGCGTGTCCAAGCACTTGATCCGGACTGCTTTATCGTCGATTTGTTCAGCGATTTTCGGCACCGGACCGGTTTTTATCCCTGGTTTTCCCGTGCAGCAGGGGAATTGCGGGCTATGTCGGTGCGGTGGCGATGCGGCCCGATCAGGGCGCGTCGTAGGGGTTCTTGCCCTTGCGCAGCATCATTCGGATAGGGGTGCCGGGCAGGTCGAAATCCTGGCGCAGCGAATTGACGAGATAACGCCGATAGGAGTTCGGGAGATCGCCGGGCTTCGAGGCAAACAGCGCGAAGGTCGGCGGGCGGGTGTTGACCTGGGTCATGTAGCGCAAGCGCAACGGGCGGCCGCTGACGAGGGGCGGCGGGTGGCGCTCCAGGGCTGCGGCGAGCCAGCGGTTGAGGTCGGCGGTCGGCGCGCGCCGGTTCCATACCTCGTCGGCGGCAAAGACGGCTTTCATCAGCGCGTCGAGACCCGAGCCGGTCAGCCCCGACACCGGGACGAGGGCCACACCCTGCAGCTGGGGGAGCGATATCGACGCGCGTTCGCGCAGCCGCTTCAGCACCGCCGAAGGTTCGGTGACCGCGTCCCATTTGCTCGCCGCGAGCACCAGCGCGCGTCCCTCATCGGCGACGAGGCGGGCGATCGTCAGATCCTGCCGTTCGAAGGGCTGCAGCGCGTCCAGGACCAGGACCACTGTCTCGGCAAAGCGAATCGCGCGCAGCGCGTCGCCGACCGAAAGCTCTTCGAGCTTGCCCTCGACCCGCGGCCGGCGGCGCAGGCCGGCGGTGTCGACGAGACGGATCGGCCGGTCGCCCCACGCCCAGTCGATGGCGATCGCATCGCGGGTGATCCCCGCCTCGGGACCGGTCAGCAGCCGCTCCTCGCCGATGAGCCGGTTGGCAAGAGTGGATTTTCCGACATTAGGGCGCCCGACGATGGCCAGCTGCAGCGGCTTTTCTTGTGCCGCTTGAGCGGCTTCTTGATCGCCGGCGAACGGCCGCAGCCTCTCGTAGAGCTCGGCCAGGCCCTCACCATGCTCGGCCGAGACCGCCACCGGATCGCCGAGGCCCAGCCGGTAGGATTCGCCGACGCCGGGCAGGGTTGCGCGGCCTTCGGTCTTGTTGGCGACCAGCACGACCGGCTTTGCCGCTACGGCGGAGCCAGCCCGCGAAGTGACGGTCGGCTTCGGTGACCCCTTCACGCGCGTCGATGACCAGCAGCGCGACATCCGCCTCGGCGAGCGCTCGTTCGCTCTGCGCCCGCATCCGTCCGACCAGCGAAGCCGGCGCCGCTTCTTCGAGGCCGGCGGTATCGATGACACGAAGCCCGAGATCGGCGATCCGGCCCTCACCCTCCCGGCGATCTCGGGTCAGTCCGGGGGTATCGTCGACCAGAGCCAGCCGCCGGCCGACGAGACGATTGAAGAGTGTCGACTTGCCGACGTTCGGCCGTCCGAGAATGGCGACCGCGATGCTCATCGAGAGGCAGCCGCCGGCAGATCAGCGATAGGCCGTCAATCCGGCGTCGTCGGTCAGCACATAGAGGGAATTGTCGGCGATCACCGGCGCGAAATAGCCACCGGCCGACATCTCCTCACGGCCGAGCGGCTCCCCGGTATAGGGGGAGATAGACAGCGCCCCGCCGTCCGAAGCGAGAACGATCAGTCGGTCGCCGCCGAGCACCGGGCCTGCCCAGATAATCGGACCTCCCCTCTTCTTTTCGTTCTGATAACTCGGCAGCACGCGCAGCCACCGCACCTTCCCGTCATTCCGCGTCAGGCAGATCAGCTCGTTGTCATTCGTCAAAACGTAGACATAATCCCCGGCGACCCACAGGCTGTGGGTGCTGCCGAACTCCTGCTCCCACGCCCGCTCCCCACTTCTGAGGTCGATCGCCGCCATCCGTCCGCTGTGGCTGGCGGCGTAGACCCGACCCCGGTCGATGACCGGCCAGCCGCGGATGTCGGCGAGAGTGGAAACCGCATTGACATTACGCGTTGACGAGAGATTGTCGGACCACACAGGCCTTCCGGTTTCAACAGTAAGCGCGTAGATCTCGCCAGACGAATAGGCGGCCACGACCACCTCGCCCTCGACCGCCGGGCTGGCGTTCCCGAGCAGGCTGGCCGTCTCAGGAATGGCGTTGTGGACCCACAGCCGCCGACCATCATCTGCGGCGAGCACCGCGAGTTCGTTCTCGATCGTGATGACGAAGACGCGGCCATCGGACACAGTGGGCGCGCTGCGCACCGGGGCGCCGACGCTACTTTTCCAGATCACCTTGCCGTCGGCCGGATCGAGCGCCACCACCTCGGCGTACCCGGTCGACGCAAAGATCCGATCTTGCCAGAACGCCACGCCGCCGCCGAATGAGTTGCCGCGTTCCTCCTCGGGTCGCAGGTCGACCTGCCACAACCGATCGCCTGTCGCGGTGTCATAGGCGCCGACCTGAACCGCTCCATCCATGGCGAAAACACGGCCTTTGGCCACGATCGGCTGGGACAAGACCCTGGTGTAGCGCGAGGCCCCCTCGCCCGTGCTCGTCCTCCACGCCCGGGTCAGTCTCTCCGGGAGCGATAGGTGCTGCATCGCGTGGTTCGGATAGCCGCCGGGTTCCGGCCAATCAGGATTGACCACGGGCGGCGGCAACGTGATTGCAATTTTGGAGAGATCCGGATCGGGCTCGAGCTGGCGATCGAGACTGAGCACGGAAATCCGGTCTCCGGGCAAGGGCTGTTTCTTGTCGTCGAACCAGCTGCATCCGCCGAGCACCAGCAATGCTAGGAGGAGGGAGATAAGAGCAGTTCCGATCATCCCAATCATCGAAATGCCGATTACGATCCCAGTGCGGTCGCCATCTCGGCGGCACGGGCACGCAGTCCCCCCGGAGCGGTCGGGTCGTCGGCGAGGTTCTTGTACAGATCGAGCGCCCCGCTCCTGTCGCCCGAACTGAGCCGGGCCATAGCCGTCAGTTCGAGCGCGGTCGGGCGCCAGGAATTGCCGCTGGCCGTAAGAGATGCGAGCCGTTCGATGGTCGAATGCGGATCGCTCTCGGGCATGCTCTGCATGACCGAGAGCAACACGGCGAGTTCTCGGAAGCTCGGATCGAGTTGGTCATCCGCGGCGATCCGATCATAGGCTGTGGCCGCGGCCTTGCGGTCGCCCGACTTCGCCAACCACGCGGCCTCTTCGAAGGATGCCAGGACGGCATAGCCGCCACCCTCTTTGGCGATCGCTTCGAACACCTTGACGGCGTCCGCTTCCTTGCCCTCCCGCGACAGGGCGAGCGCCGAGGCATAGCGGGTCGACTGCGCCCGGCGCTCCGAGAGCTGGTGGTCTCGCCAGGCGACGATCGCGCCGGCGACGACCAGCACAAGCACCGCTGCGGCGATGACATACCGGCCGTAGCGCGACCACAGCTTGCGGAAATTGTCACGCCGGAGTTCTTCCTCAATTTCGCGAAAAATGTCGCTCACAAAAAGCCCCGATCAAGCCCGGGCGTCCCTCCGTTACAATATCTGTTTGCGGAAAGAGTGGCAATCCGGGGGACCAGGCAGCGGCGTCATGCCGCCGTCAGCACGCTCCGCGGCTCGTGATACCGGCTGGACGCGGCGAGCGAAATCATGAACACTGCGTGACAGCGGCAAATGGGCGATGGGTAGCGATGAGCCGAAAAAATGCGACCGTGCTTGCCTTCGGCGATTATCGGGCGAAACCACGGACGCTGTATTTCACCCGCTCCGAGCTGAACCAACTCCTTGGCCTCTATAGCCGTTACGTCGCTCGCGGTATCTGGCGCGACTACGCCATCGATCATCGCGAAGGAATGGCGCTCTTTTCCGTGTTCCGGCACACCCACGAGGCGCCGGTCTACCGCATCGTCAAAACCGCACCCGCCGAGTTCACCGTTCAGAGCGGACGCCAACGCTTGCGCGTCTCGGCCAGCCTGAGCGAGGCGCTGGATTTCTTCCAGACCCGGCTCACCCTCGTCGCTGCTGAACGGGGCTCAGCGTGACGCTGCCTCGGGGGTTGCGCTGCCGCTTGCCTTTCCGGTCCCGCATCTCAATTGTCTAAGTCCTGATCGGTGATGATTGGGGTGATGGCCGGCGCATTGGCGCGGAACTTAAAGTTTCCAAACACGTTGCGGAGATCGCCAATTGCCGGGCCATTAATCGGCACGTAGGTGCTGGCGGGCTGGACCGGGTTCGGCAAGTTGTCGCGGCTCCGGCTCGACAGCTTGGGAAGGCTCCAGTTCCATTCGATGAACTTCAGCACCGAAGCGTGGTCGTAATAAGTGTGATCGACGAACCCCTTTTTGACGTAGGGGGATACGACAATCAGCGGGATTCGCGTGCCGTCGCCGAAGAAGTCTAGCGGCTGGATATATCCCGAGTCGTAATAGCCGCCGCCCTCATCATAAGTGATGACGATTGCGGTCTTGTTCCACAAATCGGATTGATCGTGAACCAAGTTGATAAGGTTGGTCGTAAAGTTTTCGTAAAGTGCGAGCACTGCATTAGCTGGGTGCCCGGCCAATTGCTCCAGCGGTCGGACGAAAGCCACTGATGGGACGGTCCCTGCCGCTATATCGGCATAAAGGTCGTTGACGTCCCTTAGATTCTGCTTGAGAGTCGTAGTCATAATGCTGGTGAAAGCCGTCAACGGATCGCAAATGCCGCAATAATCGGCGGTGGGGCTGGTACCGTCACCGCGCCCTCCGGAGTAATATCTCCAGGTTACACCTTTTGCGGATAAGGAGTCTCCAATATTCGGCAGGCTCGACGGCTGGGGAGGCAGGGTAAACAGAGCCGGATCATTATTCGGATTGCTCAGCGTCCCATCAGCTTTGTAGCCGAGATTGTAATTGTTGACGAGGTAATAGGCGCTAGTTGCGCAATTGGACTTTACCTTCAACGACTTTAGATAGTCGAGAATTGGCGCAACACCCGGCTGGTGACTATCTGCACAGTTAACATACGAGCCGCCGCGATAGCCGTCTTCAACGTACCAATTGGGGTTGTTGGATATGCCGGTTTGCGGATCGGGGTTCTCCACCTGGCTAGTCTGGACGCCTTGATAGGTGAAGCTGGTCGGCGGAACCGCAAGCTGACCATTCGAATCGTAGAACGCGGCGGCGTCGCCGGTTACCAGCGCGAGGAAATTGGCGCCCGTCCCACCCATGATTGACTGGTGGAAATTGTCGCCGATCGCATAGAAATCGGCCATCTGCTTGAAGAATGGCGCATCACCGGTATTCATGTTGAAGAAGCCCATGGCGAGACCGCCCTGGTGCGTGTTGTCCGGCGTGGTGCCAAAGCCGTCATTGTGATTGCCGATGCCAGCGGTCGCGGCAACCCAGACAAACAAATCCTTGTGGTTCTTGTTGCCGACCTGCTGCCACATCTGGAAGAAGCGATGCACAGGATCGCCGGGGAAATCGCTAAAGGCCATATAGCGTGATAGCTGAAACGGTCCGTTGTCCAGATCGCCAGGAAACCGGGGATCGGGAATGTTGCCGGGCTGCCCGGTGGCGTAGGTGGTGTCGGGCTGCGGCAACTTGCTGTACGCACCGATGCGCTTTGGATTCAGGGTATAGGCACCGTTCGGGTCCGCCTTTCTCTGTCGGGCAAGCTTGAAATTGTGGCCGGGCTGGCCCTCCCCATCGATGATATCTTGCGACAGCAGGTTCCAGATCGTTTGCCCTGCACGCGGAATGTAACCGCCGAAGACATTGTCGAAGGTGTGGTTCTCTCCGACTATGACAATCACGTGCTCGATCGGGGACCTTGTCTGGGCTTGCGCCATCACCGCGAACGGGCTGGCGCTGATGGCGAGTGCGGCGGCAAAGGCGGCACGACGAGATGGGCTCATGTAAAAGCGCTCCTGCAGTGGCAGATGTCGGTCGAGGTGGTGAGCAGTAGGGACGCCGGGGCTAAGGGCTCGCGGTGCACGCCCAGTTTGGCCGGGCGCTCGTATCAGATTTATGTAAGTTTTGTTAAGATTTACTTCTACCCTCGGTTGGAGCCCATCTATAGGAAATGCCGGCAACGGAGCAGTGCCCTCCCTAAGTAGGAACGCCCTTGCCGACACCCCATCGTTCGCTCCAATCTCTGTACAGCGCGGATTTTACCTCTCGGAAACGACACTGCCCTCGAGGGGGTCGAGCATCAACCGACGCCGGTTGGGCTTGCTGTCGAAGTCAAACATGTTCATGACCGTTCCGGCCAGGCGATCAAAGGACCCCTTGCCGGCCGGCGGCTCAAGCTCGTCAATGAATTCCAGGCCCTAGTTCTCCTCGATAAACTGCAGGCTAGAGGTCTGGTCGGTCAGCGTATGGTCGACGAGATTCGTCTTTGCCCAAGGCGATATCACCAGGAAGGGCAGGCGTGGACCGTAGCCACACCGGCCTGGGATAGCTCCTGCGGCGGGGCTGCCGCAGACACCGGAAGTAGTGATCGTGTCCGAATCGGCCGGTGTCGTCGACGTCGACAACGGCAGAATCGGGATCAGCGAATCGTTGGCATTCGTATCCGTATCGTCCTGACCGGCGACGTTGCCAGTCGCCGATGCATTGACGATCGGGCCTGTGACGTGGTCGTACCAGCCGTCAGAATCGTCGTATTGAATGAAGACTGCCGTTTGAGCCCATTCGTGCGATTGCTGCAGCGCATTGATGACCTGAACGATGAACACTTGCTCGAGCAGCGGGTCGGAGTTTCCAGGGTGTGCGTCCTGATACCTCGCTGCCTTGAGGTAGCTGACCGAGGGCAGGTTATGAGCTTGCAGCGCGGCAAAGAAATCCTTGATGTCGTATTGGTGGTTTGCTGGACCGTCGTGGCCGATCTCTGCCACCGATGCCGGCCGGATATGGTGCGCATTACGTGTCGAGGCGTAATATTGGAAGGGTTGGTGGTGTGGCGAATAATCGATCCCCGATGTATGAATATCGGCCCCGGGGTTGATCGTTGGGTTCGGTACGACTAGAACGGGCGGGTTTCCGTATTGGTGCTGAATATGCGCGGACGCGCAAGCTGCCGGCGTCGCCGTCGAGCCGTCAGGGTTCACGACCGCGGGCGATGTCGGCGCGAAGCCGCCTTGGAACCAGCCCCAAGTGACGCCTTTCAGGTTCATCAGGTCACCGATGTTCCGGCTGGTCATCTGAACCGTCGCCTTGCCCGTAACGGTGCCGCCGGCATCGGCGCCGCAATCATCTAGGGCCGGATCGGGATCGCCGGTGACGGTAACCGGCGAGAAAGTCGCCACTTTGCCTTTCGCAAAGGTCAAAGCTAATCCTGATTAAGCATGATCCTCAGCCAATTTGAGGAGGCGGTATGGCATTGGCGGGGTATCGGACGGCGACATAGCCGAGGCGTGGCATCATGGCGGCGAGATCGTATCGGCGGTTGAAGCGGTACTCGAATTCGGCGAGGTAGCGGGGCACATGCTTGTCGCGGATGGCGCGATAAGTGCCAACGATGGCGCTCTTGATGTTGCCGAGGGTGGTGTTGACCCACTTGAAGGCAGGGTTGAGGGCGGCCTTGCGACCGGATCCAGTGATGATCGGCTGGTGGACGCAGCCGGCTTGCCGACCCCCGTGAAGCAGTGCAGGCCGTCACTGACAACGGTGCTGGCGGGGTGGAAATTGCGCTGCGCCAAGCGCGCGATTTCGGCACGGCGGAAACCCTTCACGCGGCGCAACTTCAAGCGGATCGGCTGGCGCTCTGGTGTGGTTTCGACCGCCGCCACGATTGGCGTCTTGCCCGGCGAACCGCGGCCCCGCTTGCCGCCGTTGCGCTCGCCGCCGAGATAGGCGTCGTCGATCTCGATCCGCCCCGTCAGGCGCTTTGTGGCGTCCCGCTCCATCATCGCCTGCATCAGCTTGTGCTTGATCTTCCAGGCGGTGGTCTGGGTGACGCCAAGCCGGCGGCCCAGCTCAATGCTGGAGATGCCGCCCTTGCTCTGAGTGAGGTGGTACATGGCGCGAAACCAAGTGCGCAGCGGCACCTTGGTCGCCGCGAAAATCGTTCCGGCGATCACCGATGTCTGCCGTCGACAGGCGCTACATTGGTAGAGCGCCCGGGTCTTGACGACGCTGTGATGCTGCCCGGCGCAAACCGGGCAGACAAAGCCGGATGGCCAGCGCCAGCGCCTCACCGCCTCGCGGCACTGATCCTCGGTTCCGTAAAGAACAGCAAACTGGGCCTCGCTGAGCCCCTTTTGAAATTGCACCTTGTTGCGCGCCATTCGTTCAAACCCGCAGAATCCGCCGTATGTTCCTGTTTCGTACCACGCCTTGATGGCTGAGGATAGTGCGTAATCAAGAAGCTAATTGTTCCGTTGCCCGTCTGACCTGAAATTAGATTGATAGCGCCCGGTGTCGAGGGACCAAACACCGTGTCGAACGAATTGTCGTTCATCGCGTAGTGCTGGGCGTAGTTCCAAAGCGCGGTCACGGTATTCCCGTCATAATACGCCATAACTGTGGACCCGTCCGTGGCACAACCCGTCCCCGTCCTCGACGTTGCCTGCACGAACTTATTCAATAAACCGCCATTCACCGCCTTCTGCTCAGCGGTATAGTCATGGTTCAGAGAGCAGGTGAAGGCATCTTCACGGCCGAGCCGGACCGGGTTGAATAGATTGGGGTTGTTCGTCAGGAGGCCGCCAGAGAGCCCGTTCACCGCTGGTGTATCGTCGCTTGCATAGAATAGCGGCGCCGCTGTGTTCTTCGCCACTGGATAAGTTGCGAAATAATGATCGAAACTTTCGTTCTCGCCGTAGATGATGACAAGGTGCTTGATCGGGGTCGACGTCTTTGTGTCTGCTGGCTTATGCTTGTTGTCAGCCAGACTTTGCGTCGCGATGACGCTTGCAAGGATTGCGCTCACAGCAAGTAGAGAAAGCAATTCTCTCTTGCGCCGACGGTATTGCGGTCGCATGTTTATGTCCCTCCGAAATGTGATCCTCAATCGGCCCGTTCAGGACGCGTTGGTTGAACCTAATTAAAGGATATGACACTTTCATTTCACGAATGTTGAAGTTCTGCGCAGCCGCTCGCGAGACCGGTTCCCCTCGAGTACTGTCATAATTCGGTAAAGCGCCGCGGCTAAATCCGTCCTTCATCGCATCCGTCTGCCGCGCTTGCTGGGGGCAGCTGCGCCGGTTTTCACGTTGTTCGTCCAGGATTTCCCATGAAGCACTTCAATGCCTCGATCGTAGCCACTACCGTGGTCTTTCTGGCATTTTGTGGAGTTGCTGGTCCGCCTATTGCGCGAGGTAGGCTTGCCCGCCTTCTTCCCGGCTTGGCACTGGCGTACATCCTATTCGCAGCTGCGACGGTGCAGGCAGAGTCGCTCGATGCCGTTGCCGAGCGTTATCGGCCGTTGATGGTCGAAGAGATTGGTCGTTCGCTCGCCGGTGCTCAGGCCTTGCGCGACGGACTGCTGACCGACGATCTCGACGCGGCACAGAAAGCGTGGATCGCTGCCAGAGTGGGCTGGGAGCGGGCCGAGGTGTTCACCTCCGGCTTTACCGAACTCGATCGTGAGATCGACGCCTGGCCCAACGCGGTCACCGGGTTTCATGCGATCGAGGCCAAGCTGTTCGGGGCCGGTCGGTTGGATGTTCAGCCAGAGACCGATGCGTTGATCTTCCATCTCACCGATTTACGCAGCAAGATCCGCGACACGCGGCTGACCGCGCAAGGCCTGCTCGACGGCGCCGCGAAACTCGCCTACGAGGTCGGCGAGAGCAAGGCCGACGGCGGCGAATCCCGCTTCAGTGGGACTTCGCTGGACGACATATGCAACAATGTCGACGGTATCGAGACGGTCTTTCGCATCGTTTTCGCCGAGGAACTCGAAACCCGCGATCGGCGAATGGGCGAGGCGCTGCGTGCCAAGATGGGCGAGCTGCAGGCCTTGGTTCGGGTTCCCTCCCTGGCCCGCCTCGATGCGGGGAAACTGCGCGCCGAAAGCGAGGAACTGATCATTGCGTTACAGAAAGCGGCGCCGATCCTCGGTCTCAAGCCGCCCTCGCTGCGGGATCTCGTGCAGCAATGACAAAGGCCGCGGCGGCGCTCCTCGGCCTGCTTGCACTGCTCGCGGAACCGGCCGGAGCCTTTCCAGTCCACGGCAGTCAGGCCGCGCTCCCGGCGGGCAGTGAGCTGAACGAAGAGACTCTCGACCGGCCGCGGGAAGTCTTTCGTTCGGAAGCAAGCGGCGGCCGCAAATCCTACCTGGTGAATTTGGGCGATGTGGCCTTCAGTTCCCCGGCGATTCTCGGCGGCATGGCGCGGCACGCCGGCATTAGCTGTAGCACCTGTCACGTCAATGGCGTCTCCAATTCCAAATTCTACATCCCCGGATTGTCGACCCGGCCGGGGAATTTCATCACGACCGGCGCGCTGTTCAATGCCAAGGCCAACAATCGATTGCTCGACCCGGTGACGATCCCGAGCCTTCGCGGGGCCCGTTTTTTGGCCCCGTACGGCCACGACGGGCGGACGACATCGTTGCGCGACTTTATCCGCAACGTGATCGTGAACGAATTCGCCGGCCCGGGGCCATCTTCTGCAATCGTCGACGCCATCGTCGTTTATATCCAAGACATCGATTTCCTCCCCAATCCGCGGCTTGGTCCGGGCGGACGGCTGCGAGTGCAGGCGAGCGATGCGGAGCGGCGGGGTGAGACGCTTTTTGCCAGGCCATTTCCCGAGGACCCAAACCTCAGCTGCGCTTCCTGCCACCGTCCCTCCGCGGCTTTCGTCGATCATCTGCAGCACGATGTCGGCTCGAATGGCTTCTTCAAGACACCCACTCTGCTCAATGCCAATTTCAATGCACCTTATTTTCACGACGGGCGTTATGGCACCTTCGAGCAGGTGGTGGATCATTTCGATCGGCTCTTTGCATTGGGACTAACCACCGAGGAGTTGGCGGATCTGGTCGCGTATTTGAGCGCGGTCGGCGACGGTCAGCAGCCCTACGAGCGCGACGGGGTGATCCCTCGGCTCGCCGAGATCATGGATTTCGCCAGCACTCTGAGCGCGGCAATACCGGCCTACGATGCAGCGATCGTCGGCCTCATCACCGACACCGTCGGACGGGAGCTGCGCGAGCTGACCGAAAAATTCCCGGCCCCTAAGGACACCAATGTTTCCGCGGGCCGGGAGCAGCGCGCCGTCGCGCGGGCGACACTCAAGGATCTCGTGCTGTGCTTGCGGCGCATCAACCTCGCCGCTGCTGACGGCCGCTTCGGCGAGGCCGCAAGCGAATATATCGAGTTTCGCAAGCTGGTTTCCGCGGCGCCGATACCCCTGCAAAACGCGGAGCCATGGTCGCTATTCGAGACGGCGATTCACGACGCGCATTACGGGGCTCTGCGCCGGCTGTACGAGGCGGCCGACAGCCCCTCGCGCTGATCACGGACCGACCGGTTTGCGCCGCAGCGGCAGCATGCGCTCGAGGACGCCGTCGCGGCGCACCGCGCCGTGAAGCAGCGCCCCCGCAATGTGAAGCGCCACGAAGAGATAGAGCGGGTACTGCCCGACCAGATGGATCGCGATCGCCACCTGCGACCATCGATTATTGTCGGGCAAGAAGGACGGAACAGAGACGAGACCGAAGACGCTGACCGCGTGGCCGGCCGCCGCCATGCTCAAATACCCGGCCAGCGGCATTACCAGCAAAAGCAGGTAGAGGGCGACGTGGGTAAGCCAGGCGAGGCTGCGCTCGATCCGAGATAGGCTCGGCGGCAGCGGCGGCGGGGGATGATGCCAACGCCACCAGGCGCGGAACACCATCACGCCGAGGATCGTCAGCCCAACCGACTGATGGACCAGCATCAGAAGATCGCGCTGTGGCGTATTGCGCGGCGCGGCGGAGACGTTCCAACCCAGCCACACCACGGCGAAAGCGAGCACCGCGACGAGCCAGTGCACCGCCTGCGCGACGCGGTTATAGCTTGCCGTTCCTCGCGGCTCCGTGGCGGCGATCGCCTCCGCTTTCACGATTGTCGAGAAAGCTACGCCGGCGGCACCAGCTCGGACTGCACCGAGCCCAGGAACTCGAGGGCTGCCGTCACGCCACCCGGTCGATGAGGAATGCCGGCTCGATGCAGCCCCATCTCGACCCCTGCCAGGGTCCCCGCCAACATCAGATCGTTGAAGTGCCCGAGATGCCCGATGCGGAAGATTTTACCCCTGAGCTTGCCGAGCCCGGTGCCGAGCGACATGTCGAACGCCTCGAGGATAATTTCGCGTAGCCGGTCGGCATCATAACCGCTCGGAACCAGGACGGCGGTCAACGAGTTGGAGTGCTCGCGGGGATCGGCGCACAGCACTTCCAGTCCCCAACCGGCGACGGCGCGCCGGGTCGCCTCGGCGTGCCGGGCATGGCGGTGAAACACCGTCGGCAGGCCCTCCTCCTCGAGCAGCATCTTCAACGCCTCGCGCAGGCCGTAGAGCAAGTTGGTCGCCGGGGTATAGGGGAAAAACCCGGTGCGGCCGGTTTCGAGCATCGCCTCCCAGTCCCAATAGGAGCGCGGCAGCTTCGCCGTCTTGTGCGCCGCCAACGCCTTTTTCGAGACCGCGTTGAAGCCGAGTCCCGGCGGCAGCATCAGCCCCTTCTGCGACCCGGCAACGGTGACGTCGACCTTCCAGGCCTCGTGACGATAGTCGATCGAGGCAAGCGAGGAGATCGTGTCCACCATGAACAACGCCGGATGACGGGCCCGGTCGATCGCCTCGCGGATCTCGGCGATCCGGCTGGTGACCCCGGTCGAAGTCTCGTTGTGAACCACGCACACCGCCTTGACAGCATGCGCCTTGTCGGCGGCGAGCTTCTCCTCGACCAGCGCCGGATCGACCCCATGCCGCCAATCGCCGGGCACGAAGTCGATTTCGATACCCAGCCGCGTCGCCATCTGCCGCCACAGCGCGGCGAAGTGGCCGGTCTCGAACATCAGCACCCGGTCGCCTGGTGAGAGCGTGTTGGTGAGTGCGGCCTCCCACGCCCCGGTGCCGGAGGACGGGTAGACGACGACATCGTCATCGGTTTGGAAGACCCGTTTCATCCCGGCCACGATTTCCTGACCGAGAAGCGCGAATTCCGGTCCCCGATGGTCGATCGTCGGCATGGCGATCGCCTGCAACACCCGGTCCGGCACATTGGTCGGTCCCGGGATCTGCAGGAAATGGCGACCGGTATGCGACGGCGCAGTGTTCCTCATCGCCGGCGGCCGCCCTCAGCGCAAACCGTAGAGCTTCGCGGCGTTGTCATGGGTCAGCTTCTGACGCATCTCCATCGAGAGACCGGCCATCTGGCGCTCGATCGCCGCCCGCGAATTGGGCCACACGCCGTCAGGATGCGGGTAATCGGAAGCCCACAGCAAATGGCCCTCGCCAAAGAACGGGATCAATGACATCGCCGCGGGGTCTTCTTGAAAGGTCGCCCAAATCTGCCGTTTGAACAATTCGCTGGGCTTCGTCTCAAGCTCGGCGCCGCCCTTGTCGGCCCAAAACTCCTTGGCCTCCCACAGCCGCCAGTGGCGATAATCAAGCTCCTGCACGAGCCAAGGCAGCCAGCCGGTCCCCCCCTCGGCGATGACGATCTTGAGTTTCGGATGACGTTCGAGGATGCCCCAGGCGAACAAATCGACAAACGGTTCGAGAAAATTCGCCATGAAGAATTTGGTGTTCTCGAACACGCTCGCCGCCTTGCCGGCGGCACGCCGGTCGCGATTGCCAAACACGGTGATGTGCCAGGACAGGATGATGCCGGTCTCTTCCAGCGCCGCCCATAGCTTCTCCCAAGCCGGGTCGTCGAGCTTGGGATTGATGTTGGCGATCATCAGCGTGACCTGCTTCACCCCGCCCTTCGCGGCGAGCCGCAGCAATTCCTCGGTCGCTCCATCAGGGGTCTCGGGCAGCATCGGCACACCGAGCAAACGATCGGGTGCCGCCTGGCAAAACTCCAGCAGCCAGTCGTTGTAAACGCGGTAGCAGGCGACGCGCAGCACCGGGTCGTCGGTCGAGATCTGAAAGATTGGACCAAAGATGACCTGGGTCCGGACACCGTCGCGGTCCATGTCGGCAAGACGCAATTCGGCGACTGCCGGGCGGCGTGCGCTCTGGTCGTAGATGCCGGCACGGTCGAAGGAGTTGTAGAGCGGCTTTATCGGGCGCTGGTTGCCGGTCGCAGGCGGCTTGCCGCCCCAGGTGCCCCACACCTTGCCGTCGCAGATCCACACCGCCTGACCGTCGCGCTCCTCGATATGAGGCGCCCGATCGCGCAACGCCGCCGGCAGCCGCGTCTCCCACAAATCTGCCGGCAGCTGGCCCAGATCCATGTGGTCGTCACAGGAGATCAGCTGGTGCGCCACAATTTCCTCCATTCCCTAGCCTCGTCTGCCGGGATTGTATGCTTTCCCAGCAGGCGCGGCGATGCCGAAAACGCGAAGCTCCGTCGTTCAAACCGTCGCCTCCCATTTGCCCGGAACGAGGTAGGCATCGGCATCGCCCGGCCAAGGCGGCATCGTGACGGCAACCGCTTCGAGCGGCTCGTCGCCGTCGCAGCGGAACTGGAAATGGGTGCCGGTCGGGATCGTGATCGAGACGCCGGCGCCGACCTCCGTGATCTCCTCATGTTCGCCGAGCTTGCGCCACATCCGCCCGCTGCCGGCAGTGAAAATCCAGATCTCCTCAACCGTGCGATGGGCGACGGCCCGCGACACCGCCCCTGGCATCAGTCGGAAGGCGGCCATGCTGCCGCGCGGCAAGGAGCCCAGCAGCCGAACCTCGGAGCCGTCCGGCGCGATCGCGTCCGCCGCCAGGCCGATTTTTCGCGTCTCGAATTCGTCCCCTGTCATCCGGCCTTACAATCCTTGATAGAACCAGGCTCAGCGGCTTCACCATGTGGTTCGTCTGGGCCTTCATTCACTTGATGTTTCTACCGCAGGTCCAAAATCGAGTGCGCGTCGAGCGGCAATGGCTGTGGTCGTATCTGACCGGGCAGCGCAGTTCACGAATCATCCCCGAGAGCCGATTGCTCAGTAGGGCGCCTCGCTGGAGTTTACCCGATTTGGTGTAGCCTCGGCATCCGCTGCGGCCTTCGTCAAGGAAAACGGGCCCGAGCGGATCGACTTCAAGAAGAAGCCCTATCGGCAGCTCGACGAGTTACTGCCGGCCGAGGTGATCATCTCCTCGAGCTCATCGGGCCTCACAATGAGCGAGATTCAATCGGATTGTCGTCTGCACCCGGCACGCGCGGTATTGGCCATCCCTTCAATCCGCCGCACCGCCCTACGAGCTGTACGGGGGGCTGAAGCCCTGCGAACTCAGTGCAGCACTCTCAGACGAGGCATCCAGTAAGCGGCGCCAGTTTGGTGCGTTAGTGAGCTGCAGTAATAGCGAGGAGCAGTCCTGCTACTGCGGTATCGGCAAAATCGCTGAACAGGCCGTCTACTCCCAATTGGAAAAACTGACGATATTCGGCGAGCGGATCTCCGTTGTAGTCCTGCGCCAGATAAATGCGTTCGTTTCTGAACGTGTAAGGGGTTACCCATAGCCCGGCCTTGTGCGCATCCGCGATTAGGGTGGAAGGCGGCAGCGTGCGCTTGTCGGCATCGGTTATCTGGCCATCGCCGTCCAGGTCGTCCGGCTTGCCGTCACCGTCGGCGTCGACTCCGGCGACGCTGACGATCGAACGCTTGGACGGAGCGATCGCGTCGGCGTAGGTCGCTATCTCGGCGAGACCCTCGGGGCTTAGCAGATCACCGTAAGTTCGCTTGCCGCCACTGATCACGAAATCGGCCGGCTGATTGTAATTCAGTTTTCCGTCCAGCGATATTCCGCCCACATCGGTCAACTGGACCAATCGGACCTTGGTGAGGCCGCGCAGCTCCTTAAGATTGCCTACCTCGAACGATTGGATGATCACTGGTGACGTTTTGTCGGTGTAGCCATTGGCGTTCAGCACATCGACCAAACGCCTCCAATGGCAAACCCTGCGCTTTGAAATAGCTGGGGTGCTTGGTTTCCGGGATGATGCCTATCGTGCGTCCAGTCTCGGCGCTCTTCTGCTTCGCCACATTGATCACTTGCTGGAAAGTCAGGACTTCAAACTGTCCGTCAAAGGAGTGATCGCGAAACGGCAGCCTTTCCTTGGCCCGCAACGTTTTGATCTCGGCAAGGGTAAAATCCTCGGCAAACCAGCCGGTCTGCGGCGCGCGGTCTATTGGTTTAGTCGTCTTGCGGTCGGCAAATTCGGAATGGTCGGCTACGTTGGTCGTGTCGCTGATGTTGGGCTCATGCCGGGAAATCAGGACACCGTCTTTGGTCGAGACGAGGTCCGGCTCGATGTAATCGGCCCCGAGCTTTATCGCGAGCTCATAGGATGCGAGCGTATGCTCGGGTCGGTATCCCGCCGCGCCGCGATGGCCGAAGACCAGGGGCTTTTGGCCGTTCAGCGTGGGCAATCACCGGCGTGGGCGGCGAAGCCGATGGTTGCAGCGACGGCAGTGAGCAACAGCGGGGCGACCTTGTGATCCGGCGTAGTCGTCTCCATTACGGAGCCGACAATAGGGTGCTGCGGTGACAGTAATGTTGCGCTTCCGTGGCAGAAGAGATGCCTAAGTTTGCCGCGGTGCTGCGCGTTGAACCATGAGATCAGCCGGCGGACTCCCGAGGCCCGCACCATACGATGCGAACCCGGCAAATATAAGTGCTCATGGACGGCACCGCAATTTGAACTAAGCCCTCGACCCTTCTCAGCCACTCAGCTTCGCATTTGAACGGCTCTTCCTGCCCAAGCCGTCATTGCCAGCGCCGCCGAACCCCGTCGTGGGCGCGCTCTAGCTCCCATCTTGGCTCGGGCTCAGCCCTGTCCGATCGGGTATTTCGCGAAGATCTCCTCGACCCGTTTGAACGCCCGGTCCGCCGCGGCCTGCGGCGTTAGCCCGTCCTTCATGATTGCGACCCACGCGTTGGGGAAGACACGCTCGTTTTGGACATAAGCATAAGCCGGGTTGTAGACCCAGAAATTCGGCACTGTTGGGCCGAGCAGGCCCTGCTGGACATAAGGCCCACGGTGCGGGTCCTCGGGGTCCTGCCACCACGGGTCATTCTTCACGACCGAGAGCATCGGCGGCAAGTTGCGGCCGAGCCCCGTTTTCAGATACTCGTTGAGGACCTGCGGCTGGATCAAATATTTGAGAAATTCCTTCGCCGCCGCGACGTTCTTTGCTCCCTTCGGGATCAGGCCGCAGAAGCTGCCGCTCAGGCTCGGCACCGGCTTGCCATCGTTGCTGAGCGCCAGGCCCATCGTCACAATGTCGTTATATTCCTGCTGGTTCTTGATGATGGCGACCTCGGTCGAGATCGAGCCATCAAGATCCATGACGACCGTCTTGGAGTGAATGGCGTTGTTGTCGTCGGCGTCGTTCCAGTTGATCGCACTCGGCGGGATAAACCCTTCCTTATACGCGGTAGTCGGATAGGTCAGCGCCTTGATCACCGCCTCCTTCACCTTCGGATCGTCGAGGTGCAATTTGCCGTCCTTGGTGACGATGTCCAGACCGCCATAGGCGATCAGAAAATAGGCGAACACGTTGTGGGGATCGCCTCCGATGCCCAAATTGAGGCCGAGGCCATAGACGTGGCGGTTGCCCTGGGCGCGCAGTTTCTTCTGCACCTCCTTGAAGAAATCGTAATAGGCGTCCCAAGTTTTCGGGATGTCTTCCATCTTATAGTCGGCCTTCTCGACCAGCGATCGCCAGACATGGTTCGGTAATGCCCCTTGCGTATAAGGAGCGCCGTAAAAGCTGCGCTTTTTCTCGACGTTGTTGTAGCATAGCGCCGTAAGCAGCGCGGTGTCGGTGTACCCTTCCCGTTGCGTCTCCACGACATCAGTCAGGTCGACCAGCTTGTCGTTCCAGGCGAGCAGCGCAATGCTCTCGCCGGGCTGGTTGGGGAACACATCCGGGACGACGCCGCTGGTGACTGCCGAGACGATTTTCTGGCGCAGCGGCGCGTACGGCACGATGCTGTAGTCGAGCGTATTGCCGGTGGTCTTCTCGTACTCGGCGACGATCTTCTTGAACGAGATGTCTTCTTCCTGGGCGTAGCCCTGGGTCCACCACACGGTGGCGGTTGTCGCCGCCGCCTTGGCGACATAAGGGCGGGCAAAGGCACCGGCCACGCCCAGTGTGAGGGAGGTACGAAGCACCGAACGCCGCGTCAAATTCGCCATATCTGCGTTTCCTCCTGCTGGCGCCGCGAGATCGTCGCGGGCGCGTTTTTCCGGTCGGCCGTCTTCTGCCGGGTCAACTCGTCGCGATCGGGTGTTTCGCGCAGATCTCTTCGACCCGTTCGAATACAAGGCGATCGGCTTCCTCATCTCAGGCCGTCGTCGTTGCGCCGGCCATCGCTAGAGGTGCGCGTTTTGAGCGTCAACGCATGGTTCGACATAACTCAGTTTTTTTCAAGCGGATCGCGTGCCGGTTGTCCCGACTAGTTGGTCGCGTTGTGCTCGCCGAAGGCCGCGTCGGGACGAAGCGAGTGGCGGGTTTCATGGCGGCTCAAAAGAGGGCTTGGGTGGACCTCTGGACCTGAATGAACCGCTAAAAACTGACTGCTTTCGGCGCCACCTCGCCTTTGGCGCTGTGTCGGCAAAAGACCGAAATCCACTGAAGCCGACGACGAGCGACCGGTTTCCTATCGGCTCGGGGCGGAAATTCAGACACACGACTACCGGTTTATGGTGGGTTGTGTCGGGTTGCCCGGCCCGCCCCTTCTCCCCGCCGCAACCAAGTGACCGAGGCAAACGCCCCGAGCCACGATCCCGTCGCCGCAAACAGCACATAGACCGCATTTTCGGTGTAGCTGATCACCGCGAAGGCCGACAGCAGATACCAGATGGCGCTCCAATTGGCCGCCCGGAACCGGCGCCTGCCCACGACCGCTGCATTGAAGAAGACATAGGCCGCATCGGTCGCGGCGGTGGAAGCGAGCACCCCCGCCCCGATCAGCGGGTCGACGCCGAGGATCATGCCAGGGTCTCCGGATATCAATTTCGACTTAGTGGTAGCAACCAGACACTTGACTCTGTTCTTGTCATCCCCGTGCAGGCCGGGGCCCATTTCCGCCATGGATAACGGCTTTCGCCGGTATGACGGGTACGTTAGTGAAATTCGTCAGGTGTTATCCATTAGAGGCACTGCGTCGCGCGGTGCTGGCCTTGAATTTAGGTCTTCAACCGCTGATCACTGGCACGCCCACCTCAGCCTCCGTAGCCGGGGCGCCGGGGTCGAACGAATGATCCCCATCTCGGGAGGCCGATTATAGCGTTCTGGGGTCGTCTTCCGCGCGCTGGAGCTGGCGGCGAAATCGGCTCCGGGTATCAGCGTCGCTCGTCATCTGACGTTGCCGCTCCACATTTCGGCCGCTCTTGGCTGCCTGCTCTAGACCACATGTCCGCCTGAGTACGGGGCGACCCGTCTCACAGTATGCAGGTAACGAGGGTTGCGCCGGGTTGGCCGGTGCCGAGCCTCATGCATAGGAGACGGGTCATGGCGGATCGTATCACTTACGTAGGGCTCGATGTTCACAAGGAGGGGATCGTCGTGGCGGTAGCCGAGGGCGGCCTGCGCGGCGAGGTCCGGGAGTATGGCCGGATTGCCAATACGGCAGCGGCCTTGGATCGCCTGATGCGCAAGCTCGGCGGCGAGGGTGTGAGACTTCGGTTCTGTTACGAGGCGGGGCCGTGCGGCTATGGCATCCAACGTCACTTGTCGGCGCGCGGGCACGACTGCGTTGTGGTGGCGCCGTCGCTGATCCCGAAGCGGGCGGGCGACCGGGTCAAGACCGATCGGCGGGATGCCGCCAGTCTGGCGCGGCTGCACCGGGCGGGCGAGCTGACCGCGGTGTGGGTTCCGGATGCTGCGCACGAGGCGATGCGCGATCTGGTGCGCGCCCGTCTCGATGCGGTGCATGCGCTGCGCCGGGCGCGCCAACAGCTCTCGGGCTTTCTGTTGCGCCAGGGCTGTCATTATGGGCGGCCGGCGTGGACCAAGCTGCATCGCCGTTGGCTCACGGGTCTGCGCTTCGCGCAGGCGGTGCATCACATCGTGCTCGAGGACTACATCGCGGCGGTTGAGGTCGCCGAGGCCCGGCGCGATCGGCTGACGGCGCAGATCGAGGCGATGCTGCCGGACTGGACATTGGCCCCGGTGGTGGCGGCATTGCAGACGATGCGCGGCATGGCCTTGGTCAATGCGGCGACGCTGATTGCCGAACTGGGCGACCTGTCGCGCTTTGCCAATCCGCGCCAGCTGATGGCCTATCTCGGACTGGTGCCGTCCGAACATTCGAGCGGCGCCAGCGTCAAACGCGGCGGCCTCACCAAGGCCGGCAACAGCGCCGCCCGCCGGCTGCTGATCGAGGCGGCCTGGACCCCGGCCTTCGCCGGGGCAGGCTCTACCGCTTCCCGGCCCGGGTCAGCCGCGAACTGCTGCTCCGGCAGGAGGAGCAGCCCAAGCCGATCCGCGAGATCGCCTGGAAGGCGCAGCTGCGGTTGTGCGCACGCTATCGCAAGCTCGCCCGCAGCGGCAAACCGGCCAATGTCGTCACGGCTGCGATCGCCCGTGAAATGGCCGGTTTCATCTGGGCCATCGGCCGGCGCGTGCCGCCGGCAGCGGGCTGATCGCAAGAACCGCGTGACGGCAGCCAAGGGAGGCGCCAGCGAACCATCCGACACGCTGCTGCCAGGCAAGGCTGGGGGCGCGGCCGCGGTCAGGAGAACCCTCGCGAACACTATCTGCCGGATCGCCGATCCGACGCAGGTTGCTAGACCGAGGGAGCTCCGCGACGCATCACCGGTCATGCGGTTTCGACCCGCGCATCAGAGGATGATCAACCGTCGTCATGATGACCGCGCCTCCTGCCCTGCCCGGCACAGCCTGGAACAAACGCTTGAAAGAAAGCCACGAACTCACTTGCCTGCTACTTGTAAAGGCGGACATGAGAGTGTTCAGACTCAGTCACACGATTCACCGGGCAACGGCGAGCCCTCGCTCACAACAAGTCCCGCTACACCGGCGGAAGCCGGTGCCCATGGCGAAAGTGTTGGGGTGGACGGCCCCCTACGGCATCGAATGTGCCAGGCTGTGAAGGTGTAACAACGCAGCCAAGGGGAGCCGTCCGAATGACGATTATCAGGATTGGGTTGGACACGTCCAAGCATGTCTTTCAGCTGCATGGCGTTGACGAGAACGAAAAGCCGGTGTTGCGACGGCAGCTGCGGCGCAGCGCGGTCGAGAAATTCTTCGCCAAGCTGGCGCCGACGCGCATCGGCATCGAGGCGTGCGGCGCCTCGCACCATTGGGCGCGGCTGCTGCGCGGCTTGGGGCACCAAGTGATGCTGATCCCGCCGCAATACATCAAGGCCTACGTCAAGCGCGGCAAGAACAACGCGATCGATGCCGAGGCGATCTGCGAAGCGATGAGCCGGCCGACCATGCGGTTTGTGCCGGTCAAAACCGCCGAGCAGCAAGCGGCGCTGACGATGCTCGGGGTGCGCGATCTGCTGGTCAAGCAGCGCACGATGCTGATCAATGCCCTGCGCGGGCATGCGGCGGAGTTTGGCGTCACGGTGGCTAAAGAGCCTGCCCTCGCGAAAGCGGGGGACCCCAGCAGGTGGTTGAGCTGTTGCGGCGGTTGACGACCGACGAAGGGGTGCCGGCACTGGCGCGCGAGATGCTCGATCTGCTGGCGGGCCAACTCGAGGCGGTCAATGGCAAATTGAAAGCGATCGAGGCGCGGCTGATGGCCTGGCATCGGCAAGACCAGACCAGCCAGTGCCTGGCGACGATCCCCGGCATCGGGCCGATCGGCGGCCTCAGCTTTGCCCTCAAGGTAGCGGACGCAAAAGCCTTTCGCTCGGGCCGGCACTTTGCCGCCTGGATCGGCATCACCCCGCGCGAGAACGCCACCGCCGGCAAGCCCCGGCCCGGAAGGATCAGCCGACAGGGCGACGAGGACTTGCGGCGGCTGCTCGTGCTCGGCGCCACCGCGGTCATCCAGCAGGCCAAGAAAGGCCGCGCCGCGCCGTGGCTGTTGGGATTGCTGGCGCGCAAGCCAAAGAAGCTCGCGGCGGTCGCGCTGGCCAACAAAATGGCCCGTATCGTCTGGGCCATGATGGTGAGCGGCGAGACTTACCGGCGTCCGCAGGAGGCCTAAACCTGCCCACCGCGAAACCTGGCACACCTGAACCTGGCAAGGACAGCCGCAGCAAGATGGCAATCGGTCGATCCGAGGATCGGGACAACCCGCGGGATCCATTGGTGCTTCGACATCACGGAAGTGTTAGGGACCCGATCCGCGTAACCCATCTGGGCCAGCGGTCACGCCGACCGCACCACACAGGCCGAACATATGACCGCAATCGACCAGAGCCATCGCAGCTGCCCACTCCTTGCGAGACGGGGGCCGTCCACATATGGATCCCGGCCTTCGCCGGGAAAGCGCGGTGGGATGTCGAGCTGCATCGACTGAATGAATCGGTGCAGTCAGCCGATTGGATCAGGTGCGCCGCCTCGAGCTCCCGCAGAAAATCACCGGTGCTGATGAGGCTTACTCTTTCGTCGACGATCGCCCGCCGCCGCGCGATGTCCGAATCCTCGAAGAGCAAGAGGGCTTCGGCTTCCGGATTGCTGCTCATAAAGCGTTCGAGAACTTCGAGTGCCGCCTGCTCGCCGAGCGCCCGAATGGTTCGGCCCTCCTCAATCCGGCGTAGCTGGTCGACACCGACCTCCGTAGGGACAATTCTAACTCGGTCGAGGTGATCGTTCATCCACTCGACAATGCGGCTCGCACCCGCCGCGCTTCGAACGCGGGTCGCCTCGATATACACGGCATCGGGAATGCTGACCGGAATACCCGGCCGCAGCAGAGCCTCGAGCGCGTCGGCCAAGGCGAGCGTGATCAGCGGAGAGGTATCAGTGACGATAAGATGGAAGGGGCCGCTCACGATTGCGCCGCTTCCCGCAGCAGACGCCTTAACAGGGCGCGCGCCAAGAAATCGTTCCGGCGGCATACGCCCTCAGTAATAGCTCGCGCTCTTGGGCGTCGAGCCTTTCGCCCGAAGCTTTGGTCTGCTTCATAGTCCGCTTCTCGTGCAGCGGGGGTCGATGCTGAACGAGGAGCTCTCGATTGCTCTTGTTGAAGAATATAAGGATGCTCGTGCCGGCTGACATCGCCGTGCCGAAAGAGCGCGATGCGATTGTGAGGTGCGATGAGTTTCGCATCAGCAGTGGGGAACAGCATGCCTCTCGACAGTCCTGCATCTTGGCTCGAAACCCGGTTGCGGCGCGAGGTCCGCGGCGAGGTGTTGTTCGACGCCTTCAGCCGCGGGCGCTATGCGACCGATGCGTCGATCTACCAGATCGAGCCCTTTGGGGTTGTCGTGCCGAGGAGCCGCGAGGATGCTGCGGCAGCGATCGCGATTGCCCGCGAGGAGGGGGTGCCGGCGTTGCCACGCGGCGGCGGCACCTCGCAATGCGGACAAACCGTGGCGCGCGCACTGGTCATCGACTGCAGCAAACATCTCGACCGGGTGATCGCGGTCGATGTCGAAGGGCGGCTGGCACGGGTCGAGCCCGGAGTGGTGCTCGACCGGCTCAACCGACAATTGCGCCAGCATCGGCTGTTCTTCCCGGTCGACCCGTCGACGGCAAGCCGGGCGACGATCGGCGGCATGACCGCCAACAACAGCTGCGGCTCGCGCTCGTTGCGCTACGGCAACATGGTGCACAACGTCCGCGCCATCGATGCATTGCTCGCCGACGGCACGGCGGCGTGGTTCGGCGAGGTGCCCGGCAATTTCGCAAACGGTGCGATGCCGGAGCGATATCGCGAGCTCGTCACTCGGATGCGCGCATTGCACCGACGCGAGGCGGACGAGATCGAACGGCGCTTCCCGAAGGTGCTGCGGCGGGTCGGCGGCTACAACATCGACAGCATCGACGAGACCGGCCACAACATGGCCCGGTTATTGGTCGGCTCCGAAGGCACGCTCGCTTTCTTCAATGAGATCGAGCTCGAATTGCAGCCGATCCCGGCGCACCGGGTGCTCGGCATCTGTCATTTCCCGACCTTTTACGGCGCGATGGCGGCGACCCAACGGATCGTCGATCTCGGCCCGAGTGCCGTCGAGCTCGTCGACCGGACGATGATCGACTTGTCGCGCGACATCCCGATGTTCCGCGCCGTCGTCGACCGCTTTGTGCAGGGCGACCCCGCGGCACTGCTGCTGACCGAATTCGCCGGCGACGACCCCGCCGATAATCTGCGGCGCCTCAAGGACCTGGTCGAGCTGATGGGCGATCTCGGCTTTCCCGGCGCTGTCGTCGAAGCGACCGACCCGGCTTTCCAGCAGGCGGTCTGGGAAATCCGGGCGCAGGGCCTCAACATCATGATGTCGATGAAAGGCGACGGGAAGCCGGTCTCGTTTCTCGAAGACTGCGCGGTGCGGCTCGAGGACCTCGCCGACTACACCGATCGCCTGACCCGGATTTTCGAGAGACACGGCACCTACGGCACATGGTACGCCCACGCCTCGGTCGGCTGCCTGCATGTCCGGCCGGTGCTCAACGTCAAGCAGGAGGTCGAGGTCAGGAAGATGCGGGCGATCGCCGAGGAGGCGTTCGCGATGGTCCGCGAATACAAGGGCTCGCATTCGGGCGAGCACGGCGACGGGCTGGTGCGCTCGGAATTTCATGAGGCGATGTTCGGGGGACGCATGGTCCGCGCCTTCGAGGAGGTCAAGGACGCCTTCGACCCGCAGGGCCTCTTCAACCCCGGCAAGATCGTCCGCGCGCCCAAGATGGACGACCGCAGCCTCTTCCGTTTCAAGCCCGACTACCGCCCACTGCCGGTCGATACGGCACTCGACTGGACGGAATGGGGCGGGTTCGCCGCGGCGGCGGAGATGTGCAACAACAACGGCGCTTGCCGCGCCCGCGACGCCGGGGTCATGTGCCCCTCGTTTCGGGCCTCCGGCGACGAGCAGCATCTGACTCGCGGCCGCGCCAATACCTTGCGGCTGGCGCTATCGGGTCAGCTTGGTCCCGAGGCGCTGGTTTCGGAAGACATGCGCGAGACGATGGCGCTCTGCATCTCGTGCAAGGGCTGCAAACGCGAATGTCCGACCGGCGTCGACATGGCGCGCATGAAAATCGAGTTTCTGCACCATTACCGCAAGCGCCATGGGCTCACGCCGCGCGACCGACTGATCGCCTATCTGCCGCGCTATGCCCCCTATGCCGCGCGCGCGGCGCCGTTGATGAATTTGAGAAACCGCATTCCGCTTCTCGCTGCATTCGGGGAACGGCTGTTCGGGCTCAGCGCCAGGCGCAATATGCCGCAATGGTCAGCGCCATACCGGGCTGCAAAATTCCCCCTCTCCGCCCCCGGGGGCGGAGAGGGTCGGGGTGAGGTGGGGGATTCCAGAGCGGTCTCCCGCGCGACCACCTCACCCTCCCCCCAAAGGGCGGAGAGGGGGATCAGCGGGAGGGCCGGGGCGGTCGACGGGCGAGCAGTCGTTCTCTTGGTCGACACCTTCAATCGCTACTTCGAGCCGGAAAATGCGCGCGCCGCCGAGCGCGTGCTGACACGGGCCGGCTATCGCGTCGTCTCCCCCGACCCGGTGCGCGGCCGGCCCCTCTGTTGCGGCCGCACCTTTCTCTCCGCGGGTCTCGTCGAGGAGGCGCGCCGCGAGGCAAGCCGAATGGTGGCCACTCTCGCGCCATACGTCGCGGCCGGCACGCCGATCGTCGGGCTCGAGCCCTCCTGCCTGTTGACGTTGCGCGACGAGTTCCCCGCGATCCTGCCGGGCGCCGAAACAAGGGCGCTGGCCGAACACGCCCAGCTGTTCGAGGAGTTCGTCGACAGCGAGCGCGCTGCCGGCCGTTTCCAACTGGTGCTGTCGCCGATGGCGGGGCGCACCGTGTTGCTGCACGGGCATTGCCACCAAAAGGCTTTCGGCGCCGTCGGTGCGGCGATGAAGACATTGCAGCTGATCCCCGGTCTCTCGGTCGAGACCTTCGATTCGACCTGTTGCGGCATGGCCGGATCATTCGGCTACGAGGTCGAGCATTACGAGATGTCGCTGAAGATCGGCGAGCTCGGCGTGCTGCCAAGGTTCCGGGCGGCGCCATCAGATACTCTCCTCGCCGCCAACGGCACGAGCTGCCGTCACCAAATTTTTGACGCCACTGGCCGCGAGGCCCGCCATCTCGTCCGCATTCTCGACGAGGCGTCCGCCGGGATAGGAGGTTGACATGCAGGACATCGAGATCGTGTTCGATCCGCTGCCCGGGGACGCATTGCGCCAGTTCATAGTCGACCAGCTCGATGCATTCACCGTGGCTGCGACGGGCGACGCCGGCTATTACCCGGCAGGCTACTTTTTGAAGAGCGCGCGCGGAGAGTGGCTGGGCGGGTTGCTCGGTACCCTTTGGGGCGGCTGGCTGCAAATCAGAGTGCTCTGGGTGGATCCGGTTGCGCGCGGACGCGGCCACGGCAAGCGGTTGCTCCAGGCGGTGGAGGATTATGCCGTTGAGCGCGGCTGTTTCGCCGCGACCTTGGAGACACACAGCTTTCAGGCGCGGCCATCTTACGAGAAGTGCGGTTACCGGGTTTTCGGCATCCTCGAAGACTATCCGCCGGGATACGCGAAATACTTCATGCGCAAGCAGCTGGCAGCGATTCCTCAAAAGCCGATAGATTGACTACACGGTGCCGGCTTCGAGGCGTTGGTCCGCTGCGGCGCGGATGAGGCACACCGCGGAAGATCCGCGCTGTGGGGTCGCGCGTCTCGAGATGTCAGATCCGATAAAGATTCTCCTCGTCGTTAGCTCAGTTAAAGACTTGCCGGCCGAAATAGCGCGCCTCCCATCCGATTGATGGCAGATGCCTGCTCGCGCCCGAAGCTCCCGTTTCCCGGTATGGCGATTGCTGCTATAGGGGTCGGGTTCAGAGGGGGACGGTGGCCGTTTTTCCGAATAACCGGCGAGCCCTTTTCGCCTTCGCTCACGATGTGCTGATGGCGGCGCTGTCGCTCGCCATCTCGCTTTATCTGCGGCTCGGCGGCGAGGTTGTCGACTATAAGCCGCAACTGATGGCCACCTACATTGCCGCCTTTGCGCTGATCGCGGCGATCGTCTTCCTCTTCACCGGGCTATATCGCGGCATCTGGCGCTTCGCCTCGCTGCCCGATCTTTTCAACATCGCCCGCGCAGTGACCATCACGGTCGCGGTGTTCCTGCCCGTGATGTTCGTCCTCACCCGCCTCGAAGGACTGCCGCGATCGACGCTGCTGATCAATTGGTTCGTGCTGACCGCCTTGCTGGGTGCTCCGCGGCTCGCCTATCGGCTGTTCAAGGATCGCGGTCTCGACCACCTTCTCGAACGCGCCAAGCACCGCAACGTGCCCGTTCTGCTGATCAGCACAAAGGACGGAGCCGATACCTTCATTCGCGAGATGATGCGTGATCCGAGCGCCGTCTATCGCGTCGTCGGCGTGCTCGCCGATACCCCTTCGCGCGTCGGCCGCGAGATCTATCGCGTCCCTGTCCTTGGCACGATCGACGCGCTCGAAGACGTCGTCGAACGGCTCGACCGTCGGGGCAAACGTCCGCAAAAACTGATCATCACCGCCCAGAACTTCTCCGGCACGCAGGTCCGCTCGCTTCTCGACCGCGCCGACGCCCTGGCGATACCGCTGGCGCGCCTGCCGCGGCTCACCGACTTTCGCCGCAACCTGGACACCCCCGAACGCGCGATCGAGCCGATCGCCCTCGAGGATCTGCTGGGACGCTCGCAGGCGGTGCTCGACCGCGATGGCATGGCGCGGCTGATTTCGGGCCGGCGGGTTCTCGTGACCGGCGCTGGGGGGACGATCGGGTCCGAACTCGCGCGGCAGATCGCCGCCTTCTCGCCGAGCAGGCTCGTGCTGCTCGACAGCAGCGAGTTCGCCCTCTACGCGATCGATGCGGAATTGCGGGAACGGTTCCCGGAGCTGGTTCAGCTGCCGCTGTTGCGCGATGTGCGCGAGCGCGGCCAGATCGAAGCAGTCGCCGCCGCCGAGCGACCGGAGATCGTGTTTCACGCCGCGGCGCTGAAGCATCTGCCGATGGTCGAAGCCAACCCGCTCGAGGGAGTGCTGACCAACACCGTCGGCAGCCGCAATGTCGCCGCCGCCGCGCGGGCCTCGGGTGCCGCACTCGTCGTCATGATCTCGACCGACAAGGCGGTCAACCCGACCAGTGTGATGGGCGCCACCAAGCGGCTTGCCGAAAGCTTTTGCCAGGCCCTCGACCTCTACGAGGCGCGCCGCGGCGCGGCCTATGGCCAGGGCACCCGCTATGTCACCGTGCGGTTCGGCAATGTGCTCGGCTCGACCGGGTCGGTGGTCCCCTTGTTCGCGCGTCAGCTCACCGCCGGCGGACCCTTGACGGTCACCGATCCCGCGGCCGACCGCTTTTTCATGACGGTGCGCGAGGCCGTTGAGCTGGTGTTGCAGGCCTCCGCCTTGTCGCCTTCCCCGGGCGCACCCGACGCCCGCGGCAAGATTTTCGTGCTCGATATGGGCGAGCCGGTCAAGATCGTCGATCTTGCTCATCAGATGATCCGCCTCGCCGGGCTGCGCCTCGATCGCGACATCAAGATCGAGTTCATCGGGTTGCGCCCCGGCGAGAAGTTGCACGAAGAGCTGTTTCACCCCGCCGAGCCGCTGATGCCGACCGCAAACCCCGCGATCCGGCTCGCCGCACCGCGCACCGCCGACTACGCGATGCTCGCCCGCGCGATCGACGAACTCGAAGAAAATGCCCGCTCACGCCGCGAAGAGCGGGTCATGCAGCTCCTCGAGCGGCTGGTCCCCGAATACCGCCGCGCCACCCCCGGGCCCCGCGCCGCCGCCGCTTCGGGAGGCTGATCACGCGAGGGAGACCGGGTCATTGACCGACAGGCGCCCCTTCCCACATTTAGCGGTGCTTTTCGACCCATGCGGATCACGAACACTGCCGCTCCTTGTGAGGCATTGATGACACCCCAGGAAAAAGACCTGATCACTACGCTGCTTGCGCGCCTGAAAAGTGCCGGCGGTCAGCCTAAGGACAACGAGGCCGATGCGCTCATTCGGCAGGCCGTCACAGAGCAGCCCGACATGGCCTATTATCTGGTTCAGACCGTGTTGATCCAGGATCTGAGCCTGAACGCCGCGCAGAACCGGATTGACGATCTCGAAAAGCAGCTCGCCGATGCACAGCAGGCGGCGAAGCCGACGAGTTTCCTCGGCGGTCTGTTCGGTGCGCGACCGTCCGCTCCAACCGCCGGCGATCCGCCTCCTGCCGGCCCCTGGACACGCGCCCCGCAGGCGTCTGCCGCGCCTCCAGCGCAGCCTTATACCCAGCCCGGCTATGCGCAGCCCGGTTACGGCCAGGCCGGTTACGGACAACCGACGCAAGCCGGCGGCGGCTTCATGGGCGGCGGGATGGGTGCCGGGATGGGTGGCGGCGGAGGGTTCCTGCGTTCGGCCGCGGCGACCGCAGCTGGAGTTGCCGGCGGCGCGCTGCTGTTCCAGGGGATCTCATCGCTGTTTGGTAATCATTACGCTGGCGGCCTGATGGGCGCCGGCATGACGCCGGGTCTCGGTGAGACCGTCGTCAACAACTACGGCAGCGGCAGCGACACCGGCAGCGACTTCTCGGGAGCTGCCGCCGGCGGCGGCAGCGATTACACAGGCGCCTCTTTTGCTCCTGGCAGCGACTCGGACTACTCGAACTCGGACTACAGCTCCGATCAGGATTACACCTCCGACCAAGATTTCAGCGGCGGCGATTTCGGCGGCGACGACAACTTGTCCTGCTGATGTGCGGGATTCTCATTCCGACCCTCGGATCGCAGTCCGGGAGGCGGGGAGGGTTCATGCACCGAGCGCAGTGATCAGGTCGTAAGCCGGCAAAGTCAGGAACTCCGGGAAGGCCTCGGCCTCGATCAGCTCGCGGAATAAGTCGGCGGCGTCCTCATAGCGGTTGCCGTCGTCGGCGCTGCCGCGCAGTTTGGTGAGTTCTTCGTCGAGCACCGCCCGGCAGAGTTCGGCGTCGACGACGCGGCCGTCGTCGAGCTTGGCGCCATGCCGGATCCACTGCCAGATCTGCGCCCGGCTGATCTCGGCGGTGGCTGCGTCTTCCATCAGATTATAGAGCGGCACGCAGCCGGTGCCGCGCAGCCAAGCCTCGATATAGCCGATCCCGACATTGATGTTCTGTCGCAAGCCGGATTCGGTGATCGTGCCTTCGGGAACAACGAGGAGATCGGACGCGCTGACGTCGACATCCTGGCGCTTGCGGGCGATCTGGTTGGGCTGCGGCATCTCGCGGTCGAAAATCTCCTTGGCGATCGCCACCAGACCGGGATGCGCCACCCAGGTGCCGTCGTGACCGTCCCCGGCCTCGCGCAGCTTGTCGGCGCGGACCTTCTCCATTGCCGCCTCGTTCGCGGCAGGATCGTCGCGGATCGGGATCTGCGCCGCCATCCCTCCCATCGCATGGATCTCGCGGCGATGGCAGGTCTTGATCAGCAACAGGCTATAGCTGCGCAGGAAATGACTGGTCATCGTGACTTGCGCCCGGTCCGGCATGAGGCAGGCGGGGTCTTCGGCGAATTTCTTGATGAAGCTGTAAATGTAGTCCCAGCGGCCGCAATTGAGCCCTGCCGAATGATCGCGCAGCTCCCAGAGGATCTCGTCCATCTCGAAGGCAGCCATGATCGTCTCGATCAGCACCGTCGCACGGATGGTGCCCTTCGGCACCCCGAGTTTGGCCTGGGCGTTGACGAACACGTCGTTCCACAATCGCGCCTCGAGGTGGCTCTCGATCTTGGGCAGGTAGAAATAGGGACCGGTACCCCGCGCTACCAACTCCTTGGCGTTGTGAAAGAAAAACAGCCCGAAATCGAACAGCGCTCCCGACATGGGCTCGCCGTCGACGAGCAAGTGTTTTTCAGGAAGGTGCCAGCCGCGCGGGCGGACGAAGAGCACCGCCGTCTTGTCGCCGAGCTCATAGTGCCGGCCGGTTTCCGGATCGTCGAAGGCGATGCTACCGCGTACCGCGTCGCAGAGATTCGCCTGCCCTTCGATCAGATTGTCCCAGCTCGGGGTGGTCGCATCCTCGAAATCGGCCATGTAGACATTGGCCCCGCAATTGAGCGCGTTGATCACCATTTTGCGGTCGGTCGGGCCGGTTATCTCGATGCGGCGGTCGTGGATGTCGCGCGGGATCGGCGCGACCCGCCAGTCGCCGTCGCGGATCGCCTTGGTCTCGGGCAGGAAATCCGGCTTCCATCCGGCATCGAGCCGTTTTTGGAGATCGGTGCGGCGGGCAAGCAGGCGCCGCCGCTCTGCACCGAATTTGCGCTCAAGCTCGGCGACGAAGGCGACCGCGTCCGCAGTCAACACATTCTCATAACCGGATCTCATGGCCCCGCGAACAACAACTCCCCGGGGCAGATCGGTGGTCTTGGCCATAGCAGACATCTCCCGGATTGCGCACGATGCATCTGCCGTCGACAGCGACCTCGCTCCGTCGCTGCCAACACCCAAAACCGCCTTCAAGCGTTCCTGTTTCCGATCCCCCTCGACCTGTTCGCGTTTCTTCGCTCACGCAGCACGAGCGGTGAATTTCGTGACGTTATCCGCCCGATATCGACATGATGCGGTGCAACATGACCGCGGTCAACCTGTCAGATTGGCGGGATCGGCGGCGAGGATTGCGGAGACGAAGCCACCTGTAACCAAAAGTTGGTGCCGCGGAGCGATAGAGCTCCGGCTTCTACCGGGCAGACGAGTGGATGAGCGGCAGAGGAGTTCTTTCATACCCTCTGAGAGCGTGTGAAGGAATTGGCGGTCGGCTGGATCAGCGCAGTGCGTTCTTCGAGACAGCCGCTACGCGGCTTCCTCAGAATGAGGTATTTCGTTAATGCACCAAAGACTTCCCTCATGCTGAGGAGCGCTCCTGGGCGCGTCTCGAAGCACGCACCACCGCTATACAGCTGATTCCTTTACACGCTCTGAGGAGCGGCCCGGAGCGCGTCTTGAAGCATGCGCGGCGCCCGATGCAGCGTATTCTTGCTCAGGCTCTCAGCACGCCTCGCCCACCGCCAAACGCAGGCCCGACAGGAAGAGTTCGCGGTCCTCGGGCTTGCGCCAAGGCAGAGCGGTCGGCACGACCTGCGGGGTGATGGTACGCAGCTTTGCAACGATTGCGCGCGCTTCGTCGAGCCGTCCGATATGGGCATAGCACGCCGCGAGCAAACCAGCGATTGGCTCGCGGAGCGATCAGACGGCAACCTTGGGGCGCATCGTGCGCTCGCTCACGTCCAGCACCTCGATGCCGATTACCCGGCCTTCGCTATCAAAATCGAGCATGATGCCTGGCGACACTTCTTTGGTGCCGGCGGATTTGACGCCTTCCGGGCCAAACCAGACGAACATCGCGTCGGCCTCCGGGTCATGGGAAGTTCTGATCATCGCCGGGCTCCGCGATCGAAAATGCGCTGTAATGATCCGATATCATCGCCCTCGGGTCGGTGCACAACCTGCAGAACGCGGGCACCATATTCCGCAATTGCCTTATAGGATCGCGTGCGGTCGGGTGGCGTGGATCGGGCTCGATCCTGACCGCTGCTTCGATCCATTCGGCGGCGAGGATCGCGGCAAGACCGCGGGTCCGGCTCATGTCGCCTCGCCCATCGCTAAGCGCAGGCCCGACAGGAACAACTCGCGGTGCTCAGGGTTGCGCGAAGGCGGATCGCTCGGAACGATCAGAGGGGTAATAGCACGCAGCCGGTCAACGATCGCGCGCGCGTCGTCGAGCCGCCCCATATGGGCATAGCACGCGGCGAGATAGCGGTATGGGGCGGGATAGCCTGGCTGGTCTTGAATGGCCAAGAGTAGCTTCGCCGCCGCTTCCTCAAATTGACGTTTGAAGAAATAGGTCGAACCTATCAGGGCTAGCGGAGTACCCATGCGCTCGCGCGGGCTGAGACGCAGCGCTATCTCGGTGTGCTCGATCGCGAGATCGAGTTGGCCGGCCCAGAGCCTGAGGTAGCCGCTCAAATACCAGCCGCGGGCGAAGCTCGGGTTGAGCAGCAGCGCGCGATCGACCAAACTCATGGTGGCGCCGATGTCGTCGCCGAATCGAGCTAGCACATTGGCAGCGTTGGCGAGGACGCCCGGGTCGTTTTCCGCCACCGCGATCGCCTGTCGAGCGAGATCTATGCCCTTGCGGCGGACGGTCTCCGGCTCTTCGGCCCAGCCGTCAAGGATGAGCCGTGAGTGGCAGTTTGCCGCCCAGGAAAGCGCAGGCCCATAACGTGGATCGATCGCGATCGCCTGCTCGAACAATCGCAGGGCCTCGAACATCCGCTCCCTCGTTATCGGAAAGACCGCCGCAAGCGCGCGCAAGTAGAGATCGTAGGCAGTGAGGTCGGTCGTTGGGCGCGCTGCGGATCGGCACATCTCGGCCGCCTGTAATGCCGGCTCGATGACCCCGGCGACGCTGATGGCGATTTTGTCCTGAAGCTCAAAAATGTCTTCGAGCGAGCCGTCGAAGCGGTCTGCCCAGAGGTGCGTGCCGCTTGTCGCGTCGATCAGCTGCGTGGTGATGCGCACTCGATTGCCTGCTTTGCGCACCGAGCCTTCGAGCACATAGCGCACGCCGAGCTCGCGGCCCACCTGCTTCACATCGACCGCCTGGCCCTTGTAGGTGAAGCTCGAATTGCGGGCGATGACGAAGAGCCAGCGGATGCGCGACAGCGCGGTGATGATCTCCTCGACCATGCCGTCAACGAAATATTCCTGCTCCGGATCGCCGCTCATATTGGCGAACGGCAGCACCGCGATCGACGGCTTGTCGGGGAGGGCGAGAGGCGGGCTGCCCTCACCCGCCTCACGCCTCTGGCGCTCGGCACCCTCTCCCGCAATGCGGGAGAGGGGGGACCCCGGCGCGCTCGCGGCGGGGTGGGTGAGGGTCGAACGTACCCGGTAGACCCGCACTGGCCGGGCGATGTTCTTGACCTGCTGCTCGCCCAGATCCTCAAAGTCAAAGGGCAGTCGGTCGCGCACGTGGTCATGGACCGTGTTGGAGACGAACACCCCGCCGGGATCGGCCAGAGCCTCGATCCGGGCGGCAATGTTGACGCCGTCGCCGTAGAGGTCGTCGCCCTCGACGATCACGTCGCCGAGATTGATGCCGATGCGCAGCTCGATGCGGTTGTCCGCCGCGACGCCGGTGTCCCGCTCGGCCATCGCCTGCTGAACCGCGACCGCGCAGCGCACCGCGTCGACGACGCTGGCAAACTCCACCAGCAGGCCGTCGCCGGTGGTCTTGACGATGCGGCCACGGTGCTCGGCAATTTTCGGATCGACGAGTTCACGCCGCAGCGCTTTGAGGCGTTCGAGCGTGCCTTCCTCGTCCGCCCCCATCAGCCGCGAATACCCCGCCACATCGGCGGCGAGGATCGCAGCGAGGCGGCGGGTCTGGCTCATTCCGCCCCGCCCATCGCCAGCCGAAGGCCGTAGAGCAGCAGCTCGCGGTGCTCGGGGTCGCGATACGGCAGCGGATAATCCGGCACGACGACGGCGCCCATAGCCTCTAGGCGCGTCACCACCTGCTGCGCCTCATCGAGGCGCCCGAGATGTGCATAGCAGGCGGCAAGCCATCGCAAATGTAGAGGGCCGCTGCCATCCTCCAGTCTTGGGATTGCTTCTTCGAAACGGCCGCTCAGAGCGAGGGCGACGCCGATCACCTGGGAGGCCGAGCCGACTCCACCGCGCACCCGCGGGCTCAGACGCTGAGCGGTCTCGGCGTGCTCGATCGCCGGTTGCAGGTCGCCTGCCATGAGCCTTAGAGAACCGCTGATGTACCAACCGCGCGCAAAGCTCGGGTTCAAGTTGAGAGCGCGATCGACAATCGCGATCATCGAATTTAGGTCTCCGCTGAAGCCGGCGAGCGCAAAGGCGGCATTGGCCAAGGTGACCGCATCGTCGCTGGCGACCGCCAGCGCCCGCCGCGCGAAATCAGCTCCCTTCTGCCTGTCCACGGCGGGATCCCCGCTGCTGCCGTCCACGATCATCCGCGAACAGCACATCGCGGCGCAGGCCAGCGCCGGTCCGTAATTCGGATCGCGCCCGATCGCCTGCTCCAGCAGACGCAGCGCCTGCGGGATTTCCTTCCCCGGCGAGAAGAGCGTCGCGTACGCGCGCAGATAGGCGTCGTAGGCGCTGAATTTGGTGGTCGGCCGGTTCGCCAGGCGCGCGGTCTCGGCGCCCAGCAAAGCCGGCTCGATGACGCCGGCGACGCTGGAGGCCACCTTGTCCTGTAGGTCGAACACGTCTTCGAGCGAGCCGTCGAAGCGGTCGGCCCAGAGATGCGCCCCGGTGCCCGCGTCGACCAGCTGCGCGGTGATACGTACCCGGTTGCCGCCTTTGCGCACCGAGCCTTCAAGCACATAGCGCACGCCAAGCTCGCGCCCGACCTGCTTCACGTCGGACAACTGACCTTTGTAAGAAAAACTCGAATTGCGGGCGATGACGAACAGCCAGCGGATGCGGCTGAGCGCGGTGATGAGCTCCTCGACCATGCCGTCGACGAAATACTCCTGCTCCGGGTCGCCGCTCATATTGGCGAAGGGCAGCACCGCTATCGATGGCTTGTCGGGGAGCGGCAGCGCCGGTGGTTCGGCAGCCCCCACCCGCGCGCTACGCGCGCTTCCCTCCCCCGCATGCGGGGGAGGGTTAGGGTGGGGGCTTTTCGCTCCGACGCGATAGACCCGCACGGGCCGGGCGATGTTCTTGACCTGCTGCTCGCCCAGATCCTCAAAGTCAAAGGGCAGTCGGTCGCGCACGTGGTCATGCACCGTGTTGGAGACGAACACCCCGCCGGGATCGGCCAGAGCCTCGATCCGGGCGGCGATGTTGACGCCGTCGCCGTAGAGGTCGTCGCCCTCGACGATCACATCGCCGAGATTGATGCCGATGCGCAATTCGATGCGGTTGCCCGCCGCGACACCAATGTTCCGCTCGGCCATCGCCTGCTGCACCGCGACCGCGCAGCGCACCGCATCGACGACGCTGGCAAACTCCACCAGCAGGCCGTCGCCGGTGGTCTTGACGAGGCGGCCCTTATGCTCGGCGATCTTCGGATCGAGAAGCTCGCGGCGCAGCGTCTTCAAACGTTCGAGGGTGCCTTCCTCGTCCGCCCCCATCAGCCGCGAATACCCCGCCACATCGGCGGCAAGGATCGCCGCGGGACGGCGGGTGGTGTTCATGCTCGTTCGCCGGCTGCCAAGCGCAGGCCCGACAAGAAAAGCTCGCGGTGCTCCGAGTTACGCCAGTGGGCGGCATTTGGTATGACGACGGGGGTCATGGCCCGCAGCCGCTCCACTGTCTCGTGCGCTTCGTAAAGCCTGCCCATGTGCGCGTAGCAGGCCGCTAGAAACCGGTAGGTTGGTACCCAAGTCGGCTTCTCATCGAGGGATTGAAGCAGCATTCCTCTGGCTTCTGGAAACTGGTGGGCAAAAAAGTGGCCGACGCCGATCCCCAGGGCGAGGTTCCCGCTGCGGTCGCGCGGACTGAGGCGCAATCCGGTTTCAAAATGCTCGATCGCCAAATCAGGTTGGCCCGCCCAAAGTCGGAGCCACCCGCCATAGTGCCAGCCGGCCGCATAACTAGGGTTGAGTTCCAGCGAACGATCGATCAAGGCGATGGCCGCTTCGATGTCCTCGCCGCCGTAAGCTAGAGCCCAGGCAGCTGTTCCGAGCGTTACCGGGTCATCACCAGCGGCGCGAACCGCCCGGCGAGCGAGGTCCACGCTCTCGCTTCGTTCTACCTCCAGGTCACTGCACCAGCCGCTGACGTGAAGGCGGCTATGGCATATCGCTGCTAGAGATAAGGCCGGGCCATAATTTTGATCGCGTTTGACCGCCTTCCCGAGGAGGTCAAGTGCTTGGATGATTCGACTCTGTTCCGCGGACTTGGCAAGTGGAAGTGCCTGTAAATAGAGATCGTACGCGGTCAGGTCGTTCGTCGGCCTCTTGCTCGACCTGAGGATTTCGGCGGTTTGTAATGTTGGTTCGACAACGCCGGCGACGCTGGTCGCGACTTTGTCCTGCAGATCGAAGACATCTTCCCGCGAGCCGTCAAAGCGATCGGCCCAGAGATGCGCGCCGGTCGCGGCATCGATCAGCTGGCCGGTTATGCGCACCCGCTCGCCGGCTTTGCGCACGGAGCCTTCGAGCACGTACCGCACGCCCAGTTCGCGTCCGACCTGTTTCACATCGACCGACTGGCCTTTGTACGTAAAACTCGAATTGCGGGCGATGACTAAGAGCCAACGGATGCGGCTGAGTGCCGTGATAATTTCCTCGACCATGCCGTCGGCGAAATATTCCTGCTCCGGATCGCCGCTCATATTGGCGAAGGGCAGCACCGCGATCGACGGTTTGTCGGGGAGCGGCGGCGGCGCTTTTGACGGAGTGCGCTCCACCGCCATCGCAATACGATAGACCCGCACCGGGCGGGCGATGTTCTTGACCTGCTGCTCGCCCAAGTCTTCAAAGACAAAGGGCAGTCGGTCGCGCACGTGGTCGTGGACCGTGTTTGAGACGAATACCCCGCCGGGATCGGCCAGGGCTTCGATCCGCGCGGCAATGTTGACGCCGTCGCCATAGAGATCGTCGTCCTCGACGATCACGTCGCCGAGATTGATGCCGATGCGCAGCTCGATGCGGCTGTCCGCCGTGACACTCGTGTTTCGCTCGGGCATCGCCTGCTGCACCTCAACGGCGCAGCGCACCGCATCGACGACGCTGGCAAATTCCACCAAGAGGCCGTCGCCGGTGGTCTTGACGATGCGGCCCCGGTGCTCGGCGATCCTCGGATCGATCAGTTCGCAGCGCAGCGCTTTGAGGCGTTCGAGCGTGCCTTCCTCCTCCGCCCCCATCAGCCGCGAATACCCCGCCACATCGGCAGCCAGGATCGCGGCGAGACGGCGAATGGCGGTCATCTTGACCTAACGCTTGGTTGACACGTCGAGATTAACCCAAAACCCCCGCCATTGCTCCCCTTCTGCTGCGGACTGCGGCAGGGCTCTGATCAGCTTCCGAGAACCCTGAGGCCCAATGCGGCGGCTGCGGCGCGCAAATCCGCATCGAGCGTAGCAAGCGGGAGGCGGTGGCGCTGCTCCATTACGGAAGCGGTCCAGCTGACACCCGCGCCGGCTCTAATCCGTTTGCCGGACCACCTCTATCGTCGTATTTGACATTTTCACATAAGTGTGATAATAGCAATCCTCGAGGCAGAAACAGAACCGCACGGGCTCCGGTTTGTGGGATTGGGCAATGCGAGGAGATGACATGGCTGTAAATACGCTGCAAATATCAGCGGAAACAGCGAGGCGGGGGCCGGGGCGGCCCTTCGTGAAGGGTCAATCGGGCAATCCGGCCGGCCGGCCGCGTGGCTCACGCAACCGGACGCGAGCATTCGCCGAGCTGCTCGACGACCATGCCGAGGCGCTGCTCCGCAACGTCGTCACCCGCGCCCTCGACGGCGATGCGACGGCGATGCGGCTCTGTGTCGAGCGCATCCTGGCGCCCCGCCGCGAGCGCCCGATGGAGCTCGACCTGCCGCCGATCCGGGGTGCCGCCGACATCAGCGGCGCCCTGGCCGCCGTCACGACCGCCGCGACCCAGGGCAACCTCACGCCGAGCGAGGCCGAGGCGCTGAGCAGGCTGGTCGAGACCTTCCTCCGCGCGATCGAGGCAACCGACTTCGAGCACCGGCTGAGGGCGCTGGAGGCAAGCGTCGCCGAGGAAGCCTGACGATGCGCGCCGCGGTCAGCGCGGCTGCATTGTCGCGGGTGGGCGATCAGGCGGCGGCTTTGCGGTTGGCGGCGAGCCTTGTGTCGACAGTTGCGACCGTCTGGTCGACGACGGCATTGCGCATGCCGTATTGCGCGCCGATCAGCTGCACGAGCCGGTCCGTCCGCTCGATATTGGGGGCGCCGTTGTTGACTGCTCGAGCGGCCGAGGACGGCCGCACCAGGTCGTTTGCGGCGGCGGCATATTTCTCGAACGGCACCAGATCATCCGGCTTGGCGCCGAGGCGCTCGCAGACGCCGCACACCCAGTTGTAGACCTGGCGCGAGGCGGCGGGGTCGCGGTGCACCGCATCCTTGATGTCGATCGCGTCGTCGGCCGTGATGCAGCGGTAATTGCCGGTCAAGAGCATCGCCCATTTGGCGAGCGGGACGAAGATCGAGTCGTGCACCTTGAGCTTGACCGGCAGGTCGATCGCCCCGTCGCCCGGATCGTAACGGACCGCTTCGACCTCGGTCTGCATCTGGCGCAGGATCGCGGTGGGAGCATCGCCGGCGAAGCGGGCCGCCTTGAAGTTGGTCGGCAAGGTGACCTGCAACACGTTGATCTTTTCGCCCGGCGGGCGGATCGCCTGCGGGTCGGGACTGCACAAGGTCAAGAGCCCCGGTTCGAAATTGTCCCACACGCTGGCATCGGTGTAGCAGGACTTCAGGTTGTCGGTCGCCAGGCCAGGGATGCGCTTCAGGTAGGGCAGGGGCGGCATGTTCATGATCGACATGCACGGCACCTTCTTCCGCGCCACCGCGTCGAGCAATTCCCGGACACCCGGCGAGCGGTATTGCGGCTCCTGCATCGCCAACACGACAAGATCGTAGTCAGCCGGATCGACCGCGCCGGGACCCGTCGCGGACAGCTTGCCCGGCAATTTGCGCGAGTCGAGCTCTACGGGGTCCATTCTGCCCCGGATCGGCATACGGATGCGGGCGCCCTTGCTGTTGAACGCCTCGATCTCGGCCGGGAGGCAGACCATCGTTATCTTGTGCCCGCCGAACAGGAGCTTGGTCGCCAGGAGCGATCCGTAGGACGCCCCCATGATCAATACGTCGTAAGTCGCCATCTGGCCTTTCCTCCTGGGTCCGGTTTTCTTCTAGCCGGACGATGCCGGATGCCGGGTTTTTGGGCAAGCCTCGTCCGCCAGAATCGCGGCGAGCCCCACGCGAAAATCGGGATAGCGCAGGGTGACACCGAGTTCTGTCTTGATCAGCCTGTTCGAGACCCGCTTGTTATCGTCATAAAAGCTGCGCGCCATCGGCGAAAGCCCGGCGGCCTCGAGCGGCACGAGCGGCGGCGCCTCGATCCCGAGGAGCTCGGCAGCATGGGTGACGACCGCTGCCGGCGGCGCCGGATCGTCGTCGCAGACATTGTAGACGGCGCCGGGCCGCGGTTTCCTGATCGAGGCGATCAACACCGTCGCCAGATCCTCGACATGGATGCGCGAGAAGACCTGGCCGGGCTTGTCGATGCGTCTTGCCGTGCCGGCGCGCAATGCGTCGAAAGTGCTGCGGCCCGCGCCGTAAATGGCTGCCAGGCGGAAAATGTGAACCGGCACGCCGCGGTCGTGCCACAGGCTGAGCCAACCCTGTTCCGCGGCGACCCGCCGCCGGCCGCGCTCGCCGGTCGGCTGCAGCTGGGCGGTCTCGTCGACCCAGCCGCCGTCATGATCGCCATATACTCCGGTCGTCGACAGATAGCCGAGCCAGACAAGCCCCGGCAGCGCCGCGATGTCGTCGCCATGCCGGGCGAGCACGGGGTCGCTCGCGGCCTCGGGGGGAACCGAGACGAGGAGATGGGTAACCCCGCCGAGCACCATCGGGTCTATGGGCTGCTCGCGGTCGAAGAGAGTGGCGTAAAAGCCCCCCTCCCGAAGTGCGGCCGCCTTCTCGGCGCTGCGGCAGGTGCCGGTCACCACCCACCCCGACGCTATGAGACGGCGGGCCAGCGCCAGCGCGCTGTAGCCAAAGCCAAAGCAGAAGAGACGCGACACGCTCATGACGGCTGCCGGGCCGGCTTTGCCGCCGGGTCGGTCTCGAGCGTTTCGGCCATACGTTTTCGCTTCAGGCGGCTCAGTGCCCAAAAGCCGCAGGAGACGAGCGCGCCGACCGCGAGCGGCAGGCGCAGCCCGAAGCTCTCGCTCAGCGAACCCATCAACACCGCGCCCACCGCTGGGCCGGCACGGAAGATCATCCCATAGAGCGCCATGATGCGACCGCGCATTCGAACGTCGACCGCTGCCTGGAGCAGGGTCTGCGCGCCGATTCCGGTGATCGTCATCGCCGTGCCGGCGACAAAAACGCACGGCAGCGCGACAGCGAACCGATCGGTCGCGGTAAAGGCGAGGATCGCCAGGGAGATCACCAAGGTATGGGCGAGCACGAGCCGGGTCAGGCCGGCGATCGCCGGCCGCAACAACATCCAGACCGCACCGCAGATGGCGCCGAGGCCGACCGTCGAGGTCAGCATTGCCAGGCCTTCGGGGCCGCGCCCGAAGACGCGGTCGGCAAAACCGGGAAAGAGCTCGATAAAACCGCGCGTGCCGATCGTCGTGATGGTGAACAGCAGCAGCATCGGCGCGATGCCGGGGTGCCGGCTGGCATAGACATAAGCCTCCGCCGAGGCCTTCAGCACGCTCTGGGTAGCACCGACCGGCAGCGCCGGAAGCCCGCGCAGGTTTGTCATCGCGATCAGAAACGCTACATAAGTCGCGGCGTTGACGGCAAAGGCCGCGCCGACGCTGATCTGGGCGATGACGATCCCGGCCACTGCCGGTCCGAGAAAACGCGCGCAATTGAAGATGATCGCGTTGATCGCTAAGGCCGAGGGCAGCGCCGCTCGATCGACAAGGGTCGGGATCAACGCCAGGCGCGACGGCTGAGCGATGGCGTTGAAGACGCCGAGAAGCAGCGTCAGCGCGAACAGCAGCTCTATCGTGATCGCTCCGGTAAAGACCAAGACTGCGAGCAAAGTCGCCTCGATGCTGCCCGCGATCTGCGTCACCCGGATGATGCCTACTCGGTCACGCCTGTCGGCGAGCGCGCCGGCGAGCGGACTCAAAAAAACAACAGGAAAGAACTCGGCCATCGACATCACGCCGAGCCAAGTGCCGGAATGGGTCAGGGTCCAGGCGAGCCAGCCAAGCGCTACCCGCTGCATCCAGGTCCCGATGAGCGAGACGCCATTGCCAGCGGCGTAGACGCGGTAATTACGGTGAGCGAAAGCTAGGATGACATTACCGAGCCCACCCGGAAACAGTCGATCGCGAACAAAGGCCAAGAAGATGCTAAACCCGGAATGGCAGATTCGATCAGGCCCTAATCGTACTGTTTGTTGTGATTTGGCGGCAACGTCGCGTTGCGGGATTGCTTGCGCGCTTCTCTGCCTGGTCTTCATCGCCACCGCTGCCGCCGAACCGGCTCGGTCGCCAGCGCGGAACGCCGAGGCCGACGCTGCGACCTACGATCGCTGCCTCAAGCTCGCCAAGCAGAACCCCATTGCTGCCGAAAACTTGGCGAAGGCATGGCACGAGCGAGGCGGAGCGCATCCCGCCGATCATTGCGCCGCGGTCGCGTTGGTCGGACTTAAGCAATACAAGGAAGCCGCCAGCCGCCTCGAAGCTTTGGCCCAGGAAATGACGAAGGCGCCCGCCTCGTTGCGCGCCGAAGTGCTCGACCAAGCGGGCCAGGCTTGGCTACTTGCCGGAGACCCGGTGCGGGCCTACGCCGCTGCGGGTCAAGCTGTGAGCCTGCAGCCGAACGATCCGGACCTCCTTATCGATCGCGCGGAGGCCGCGGCATCAGCCGGATATTTTGATAAGGCCGTCGCCGACCTGGATCACGTTTTGAAGACGGAGCCGGGTCGCATCGACGCGTTGATCTATCGAGCCTCGGCGAACCGCTCGCTCAGCCGGCTCGACCCCGCGCTCGTCGATGTCGAGAAGGCGCTCACGCAAGCCCCGAATTCCGCCCTGGCGCTCCTCGAGCGCGGCAATATCCGGCGGCTCAAGGGCGATATCCAGGGAGCGCGCCGGGACTGGGAGCGCATCGGCCAACTGGCCCCCGGCAGCAAGGCGGACATGGCGGCACGGGCCAACCTCGAACGTCTCGAACTCGGGCAGGAGGCCCCAGCGGCGAAGCCTCGGCGCGGTCGTTAATCTATTCCACCGCAAAGACCCAAACCGCGCCGTCTTGCGGCACATCGGGGAATTGCCAGGTTCGGGCGACGTTGAGCCGCGCCTGCATGCGCGCCGCGTCGACCCCCAGCCCGACTGCACGGCAATGTATTGCTTGCCGTCGATCTGGAACGAGGGAGACACGCCGGTCACCCGCGAACCGGCGCGGAATTCCCAAAGGATCTTGCTGTTCGCGGCACCGAAGGCGCGGAAATAGCGGTCATTGTTGCCCCCATAAACACCACGTCGCCCGCCGTCGCTAATACCGGCCCCCGAAGCGCCGAATTGGCGAAGGGGTGGGTCCAGACCTGCTGGCCGGTCGCCGCGGCTCGTCGGGTGGAGCAGCAGGATGTCCTCAGGTATCGGCCGTTCGAACTGCCACCCCAGGTTGTACCTTTCGGCTCCGCACTGGAATTGCCGGTCCACCCGTTCCTCATCTATGCTCGTCGGCGGCCCGCTACGGCTGCCGGTTTTGCAAATTCGCCGAGAGAGTTGGCGAGGTTGACATCCACCATCGCTATCGTCGGCCATGGGTCCAGGAGATCGCCGACCTCGATCTTCGAAGCGCTGCAATTCGAGGAGACGTTATGCGGCAGAAGTCCGGTCCAGGCCGGCGTCGTCTTCTCGCCGCCGGTCTTGCGGCACTCGGGGCCGGCATCGCCCCTTTCCCCCCGTCCAGGAGCTGCGCCGCGGCGACAGTCACGCTTCGCAAAATGGCGAGCGATAAGGGACTTCTGTACGGGACGACCATCGCGGCCGCGCAGATCAATAGCGATCAACCATTTGTGGACCTGGTATGCCGGGAGGTCGGCGTCGTCGTTGCCGAGAACGAGATGAAGTGGCAGGTCATGAACCGGGGCGCCTCCGGGGACGACGACTACGGTCCCGCCGACACCGTCGCCACCTTCGCCGCTGCAAATGCCCTCGTCCTGCGCGGCCACAATCTTCTGTGGTTTCACCGTACTCCGAACTGGTTTTTCGACCTGCCCGACCGACCCAAGCAGGAGCGGGCCGTAGTCAAGCACATCGAGCAATTAGCCGGCCGGTACCGCGGCAGAGTTCATAGTTGGGACGTCGTCAACGAGCCGATCGAACCGAAGGATGGGCGACCCGATGGTCTTCGCACTGCGGTGTTTCTCGAAACGCTCGGACCCGAGTATCTCGATCTCGCGTACCGTACTGCGCGGGCCGCCGATCCCTCCGCCCGCCTCGTCGTCAACGAATATGACATCGAGCTGGACTCCTCCGAACAGGAAGCACGTCGCATGGCGCTGCTTCACCTTCTCGAACGCATGCAGCGAGCCGGGACGCCGGTCGATGCAGTCGGCATCCAAGCCCATCTGACGGCGGTCGGCGGGCCGCCCTTTTCCGCGCCGCTTCTGCGCCGGTTTCTGGCCGACATTGCGAGCCTCGGCCTGACCGTCCAGATCACCGAGCTCGACGTCACCGACGAGAACGCGCCGGCCGATGTGACGGTAAGAGACATCCTGGTAGCCGACGCCTATCGCCGTTTCCTCGACGCGGCGCTCGACGAGCCAGCGGTCAAGATGGTCGTGACCTGGGGCCTGTCGGACCGGCACAGCTGGATCTGCCGGCGGGAGACCTACCAGACGAAATGGCGGACCGACGACGCCGCGTCGCGACCACTGCCGTTCGATGCCGATCTCGGAGCCAAGCCAGCCTTCGAAGCGATCGCTCGAGCCTTCGCGCACGCACCCGCGCGCTCGCCCGGCTAGGGAAAGAATTAAGGGCCGCGCCCTCAGCCGCCTCTCTGAGAGCACGGAGAAAACTCGATTTTGCCGCGAAACCCGGCCGCAATACCCGCCATATCAACCAGTCAGGGCCAAACCGCAACCCGCCTGGTAGGGAACCAATTGCCAGTGCTGAGGGAGGCAACAGGGAAAGGCGGCGTGACCATCTCGATCCGCTCGCCGATCGTCCGATGCTTATCAAAAACACACTTATCATATTTGCGAAAATGGCAGCGCGGCTAGTACGAATTCAACCCATCGGCAGGCGCCGTATGCGCTTACCGGTCGCCGCGAAGATCGCGTTGCACAGCGCCGGGGCGAAGGGCGGCAGCCCCGGTTCGCCGACCCCACTCGACGGCACATCGAGCACACCCTGGCTGAGCTCCCCCGCCGGCTCGACTTTCGGGTCCGGAACAAAAACCCGCTTCGTCAGTGGGGCGGACATCGCCCAGGCTTCGCTCGCGTGCCCACCGTCTGGCTGCCTAGGCCGAACTTTGGCCAGATTTTGAGTTAAGCCACAGAAAATAGATGATATTGGATGGCAAGCAGTCATGTAAGGTGGCAGATTTTGATTGACTACTGACGCCGATTACGCTTCGGTCACCGCATGTATGTGGCTGTCGTCCCGAACCGAGGCTCACCGCCGGCCATCCTGCTGCGGGAGAGCTACCGCGAGGCCGGCAAGACCAAGAACCGAACCCTTGCCAACCTGTCGCGCTGGCCCGCCAAGCGCATCGAGCAACTCCGCGCCGTGCTGCGCGGCGACCCACTGCTGCCTGCCGCCGAGGCGGTGGAAATCGTCCGCGCATTGCCGCACGGCCATGTGCTCGCCGCACTGGGTACGGCGCGCCGCATCGCGCTCGACACGGTGCTGCCGCGCCGGGCGCCGCAACGCCGGCGGGATTTGGCGCTGGCCCTGATCGTTGCGCGCCTGCTCGAGCCGGCGGCCAAGCTGGCGACCGCGCGGATGCTGGACCCCGCCACTGCCAGCCATTCGCTGGGCGAGATGCTGGGGCTCGGCAAGGTTGCCGCCAAGGAGGTTTATGCCGCGCTCGACTGGCTGGGCCGCGAGCAGCGGTTCATCGAAGCCCAGCTGGCCCGCCGGCACCTCAAGGACGGCGCGCTGCTGCTCTACGACGTAACCTCGACCTATCTCGAAGGACGCTGCTGTGAACTGGCGCAGCATGGCTACAGTCGCGATCACCGTGGCGACCGGCCGCAGATTGTCATTGGCCTGATGTGCGCGGCCGACGGCGGCCCGGTCGCGGTCGAGGTGTCGGGGCCTGCCCCGGCGCAGGCCGGGGGCAACACCGCCGATCCGGTGACGCTGGCGGCACAGATCGATAAGCTAAAGCAGCGCTTCAAGCTGCAGCGCGTGGTGATGGTCGGCGACCGCGGCGTGCTGACCAGCGCGCGGATAGAGCAGACATTGCGTCCGGCTGGTCTGGATTGGATCACCGCGCTGCGCGCTCCGGCAATCAAGCAGCTCGCCGCCGCGGGCGGGCCGTTGCAGCCCTCGCTGTTCGATGATCGCGACATGCCCACGGGTCAAGCCCGTGGGCTGAAGGCCCACGAGATCACCAGCCCCGACTATCCCGGCGAACGCCTGGTGGTCTGTAAGAACCCGTTGCTGGCCGAAGAGCGCGCTCGCAAACGCGCCGAGCTGTTAGCCGCCACCGAGAAGGAGCTCGCGCTCATTGTGGGGCGCGTGCAGCGGGCGCGCAGTCCGCTGCACGGCGCTGCGGCGATCGGCCAGGCCGTCGGTGCAGTGCTGGGACGGCGCCACATGGCCAAGCATTTCCAGATCCGCATCACCGACGATACGTTCAGCTTCGCCCAAAACCCCCTCACCATCGCCGCCGAGGCCGCGCTCGACGGCATCTATGTGATCCGTACCAATCTGCCGGCCGCACAGTCCGATGCCCCCACGGGACAAGCCCGTGGGCTGACGGCCCACGCCACGGTGCGCGCTTACAAAAGCCTCAGCGGCGTCGAGCGCGCCTTCCGCTCGCTGAAGACCGTCGATCTCGAGCTGCGTCCGGTGTTCCATTGGACCGCACCGCGGGTGCGCGCCCACGTCTTGCTGTGCATGCTGGCCTATTATCTGCAGTGGCACATGCGCCGGAGCCTCGCCCCGATGCTGTTCGATGAGCCCGACCCGGCCGCGCGCGAGGCGCAGCGCACCTCACCGGTGGCCAAGGCCGAACCCTCGCCGGCGGCGCAACGCAAGGCCGCCCGCAAACGCACCGACCCCGCAGAGGGCGAACCGCTCCCGGTGCACAGCTTCCACACCCTGCTCGGCGATCCCGCCACGCTTACCCGCAATGTCGTGCGCCTCGGGCATGACCACCTCACCGCCGTCCTCGCCACCCCCACCCCCACCCAACACCGCGCCCTCGATCTACTCGGCGTCACCCTCACCGCGTAGACAGACCGATGCCATCCGCCGCGAATTATCCCAATGGCTTGCCGTCAAAACACGGCAAAGTTCGGCCTAGGGGCAGCCCTCGCAATTCTGGAGGGGCTAACCCACCCGGCCCCGTTTCTCAGGGGCCACGAGATCGCCGATCGGAGGGGGCACGGCGATGAATGCGATTCCGAATTAATCGCATTTTCTTGTCGATGCTCACGCTACCGAGTCGCCGCACAAACGTTCCTCGTCATCGCGGGTGGCTCGACAGGGCCCGCTAGGGCGCAGGCGCTGGGGGGCCCGTCGACGGGCGCGGAGGTAACCGGCCCTATCCGTCTGCCGCGGATCGAGGTTGCGGGCCAAGAAGAGACAGCCAGCGGTCCCGTAGAGGGCTATGTCGCTACCCGCAGCTCTGCCGGCACCAAGACCGACACGCCTCTGATCGAGACCCCCGCAGTCGATCTCCGTCGTCACGCGGGATCAAATGGATGCGCAAAACGCGCAGACGATCAACGCAGCAGTCCGCTACTCGCCCGGCGTCAGGACGGACCTCCTTGGAGCCGACGTCAGGTTCGACGGCAGGGTCGTAATCCGCGGTTTTCTCGCCGATCAATACTGGGATGAACTGACGCTGTTCCGCGGAGCGTTCAGCGCTCCGGTCGTCGAGCCCTGGCTGCTCGATCGCATCGATATCGTTCACGGTCCCGATTCTGTGCTGTATGGGCAAGCCTCTCCGGGCGGGTTTCTCAACCTCGCCAGCAAGCTCCCCGTCCGCGACCTTCTGCACGTCATGATGTTCCAAACGGGACGCTACGGCCGCGTCCAGGGTGCCTTCGATCTCGGCGGCCCGCTCAACCCCGAAGGCACACTGCTCTACCGCGTCGCGGGTCTCGGGCGCGATACGGGGTCGCAGGTCGACTTCACCACGTATCAGCGCCTCGCGCTGGCACCGGCGGCGACATGGCGACCGACAAGCGACACCAAGGTAACCTTGCTCGGTTCACTCCTCTACGATCCGCAGGCCGGCTTCTTCAACCAGCTGCCCTTTCAGGGGACGGTGCTCTTCAATCCCAATGGCAATATCCCAACCAGTTTCTTTCAAGGCGATCCCGATTTCTCCAGGTTCAGGTGGAGCCAGGAGACAATCGGATATATTGCCGACCACCGGTTCGATGAAATTTGGCGAGTGCGTCAGAACCTGCGTTTTCTGCACCAGCTGGTCAACTACCACGATGTTTATGCCATTGGGTTCCAACCCAACTTGCTAACGCTGGATCGAGATGCCTTTGTCAACGATGAATACCAGAACGCTTTTGTGCTCGACAACCAGGCGCTGGCGAATGTAGCGACGGGACCGCTGCAACACACTTTCTTGTTTGGGCTCGGCCATCAGCCCGCAGTATACGCCCAGACCTATCGCGAATTTCCGACAACCTCGATCGACTACCTGAACCCGATCTACCTACCGGTCGTATTGGATTCGGACCCCCTGTTTTTTGACAAAACGCGGCAGTCGCAGGGTCAGACCGGCATCTACGCGCAGGATCAGGTGAACCTGAGAGGATGGTCATTGACAGTTGGTGGCCGGCACGACTGGCTCAACGTCAATACGACCAATCTGCTGACCAACACGACCACCTCAACCAACGATAGTGCGTTCAGCTGGCGGACCGGTCTGCTCTATCTTACCGAATGGGGAGTTGCGCCCTATTACAGCTACGCAACTCCTTCAGCCGACATCCGGCACCAGCTTTTCCGGCGCCGCGTTCCAGCCCACCACTGGCCGGCAGCACGAAGTCGGCCTCAAATATCAGATCCCGGGCACCCGCAGTCTGTTCACCGCGGCGTTCTACAATCTGACCCAACAAAACGTGCTGACGTTCGATCCGGCGCACCCCAACTTCAGCGTGCAGACCGGCGCGATTCGCTCTCGCGGCGTCGAGCTCCAGGGTAAAGTGAGCCTGACCGACGGACTAAGCCTGATTGCGTCCTATACGTACCTGGACAGTATTGTGACGATGCCACCTTGGGCACAGCTCAGCCGGGGCTGCCGCGCAACGCGGCAGCCGGATGGGCCGAGTACGCTTTCCAATCCGCGCCGCTGAACGGGCAGAGCGTCGGCGCCGGCTTCCGCTACGCATGTAACGCGTCCGCCGACGATATCAATTCCTTCAAGGTCCCCGCATACGGCGTGTTCGACGCGATGGTCCGTTATGACCTCGGCGCTCGGGTGCCGCGGCTGTCAGGCGTGCAGCTTCAGCTCAATGCCACAAACCTGTTGGACACCCGATATATCTCGTTCTCAAACAATCTCGGCGCCTATTACGGGTTGCGCCGTGCGGTGCTCGCCAACGTCGCGTTGCGATGGTGATCGATGACGCCGGCCGCGCAGGCCCGGTAACCCCCCGCGGCGTAATCCTGCTGATCCATCGTTACTCCGGCCTGGTCATGGCTCTATTCCTCGCCATCACCGGTGTTACCGGGAGCGTGATCGGTTTCGGCGAGGAAATCGACGCTTGGCTCAATCCCGATCTCTTTTTGGCATCTGTGTCGGGACCGGCGCGGAAACCGACGGAGCTGGCAGCGGCGACCGAAACTGCCGACCCGCGCATCCGGGTCGTGGGGCTGGCGCTGTCGATCACATCTGGGCAATCGCTGTCGCTTAAGGTTGCGCCCGTATCGACGAGGCGAGCGGCAAACCCTTTGCGGTCGATTTCACCGAGATCTCTCTCGATCCGTACACTGGGGCCGTCATCGGACGTCGTTCGGATGCAGCGGGTTTCGACAGACGGCATCTGATCACGACCCTGCGCAAGTTCCACGCCTCGTTGCTGCTCGGATCGCCGGGCCGGATGCTGCTCGGCAGTGTTGCTATCGTATGGGTAATCAATTGCTTTCTTGGACTGTGGCTGACCTTGCCGCAGAGGCGGCCCCGTTTGACGCACTGGCGTGCGGCGTGGGTGATCGCCGCGGTTCCGACGGTCACCGCTTCACGCTCGACCTGCATCGCGCTGCCGCGCTCTGGTTCTGGTTCGTGCTCCTGGCCCTTGCCGTCTCCAGCGTGCACCTCGGCCTATCGCAGACGGTCTTCCGACCCATCGTCTCGCTGTTTTCCCCGTTGACGCCCAGTCTTTCCGAGCAGGGCGAATCCCGGCGGCGCGCCGCCCCGGTCCCGCCGCGCCTGACGCTCGCTGACGCCATATCGGCAGCCAGCTCCGAAGCGGGTGCCCGCGGCTGGAAACTCCGCCAGAGCGGAATCTTCGCCTTCCGCTTTATGGGGTATATACAGCGTTCGCCTGACGCCTTCGGGAGAAGATAGTGATTTCGGCCTCGATCCGACCAGGTTGCTCATCGACGACCAGGACGGGCATATCGTCACTGCCGCTGTCCCCGGCGAAGGGACGCTGGGGGACATATTTATTCAGCTGCAATTCCGGTTGCACAGCGGAGAAATCGCCGGGCTTCCCGGGCGAGTAGTCGTAGCGGTTTCCGGCGTCGTGGTCGCGACGCTTTCCGTCACCGGTGTCCTGATTTGGTTGCAGAAGCGGCGTTTCGCCAATCGCACATGATCGTTAAAGGCCGTTGCTCAGAAGGTTATACGTATGCCGCCATAGACGGCCAATGGCGCCCCCAGCACCTCGGTGCGGCGATCGGATAGTACGATCGGCAAACCTACATTCGTCACCGATTCCGGATCGAAGTAGGTTCCGAACAGGGCGTAGCGGCGGTTGAACAGGTTGTTGATCAGACCGAAAAATTGCACTCGCTCGGTCGCCTGAAAGGTGGCGTGCAGGTTGACCAGCCAATGGGCGGGGAGCTGCGCGTTCTGATTGGCGTCGTCGCCCTGAAAATACCGGCTGCTGACGGCGACCGTGTCCAGGCCGATGGTCCACTCGGGCGTCGGCTTGAAATCGATTCCGAGCTTCCCCTGCATCAGCGGGATGAGAGGTATCCGTTTACCCGGCGTTACCAGGACGTTGCCTTCGTCGTTTGCCATCGGGTTGTTCGGCGAGGAGAGGTCGCCGGTGAACTGGTAGGTGGCGTCGATTAGGCTGTAGCCGGCGTAGACGAGCCATTGGGAGGATTCGTACTGGATGCTCGCTTCCACCCCCTGGCGGCGCGTACCCGGCACATTCTGAAAAAAGCCCCGGCCCTCCACCGTGCTGGCGACGTTGATGATGTCGTCGCTGCTGTTGGTGCGGAAGAGTGCGGCTTTCCATTCGAGCTTGCCGCCGTCGAGCGCGAGATTGCTGCGCAATCCCGCCTCGTAGGTGCTGGCGACCACCTGCTTCAGCGGGGGATCGGACACCAGAGAGCTCTCTATGAGACACGGCCGGTTCGGATCGGAACAGGCCGTTTCGAGCGGCGTCGGGGCCCGGTTCGATTGTGAATAGCCGAAATATGCCGTCAGACCCGGGGTCAGCTTGTAGGTCAGCCCCGAAACCGGATTGAAGTGGGCGTAGGTTTGATTGCTGTTGAGCTCTGGGGCGTCACCGAGCCGGTCGCCAACGGCGATGCTGGCGACGTTCAAGCGCCCTCCGGCGATCAGCGACAGGCGTTCGTCGATGTCGAAGGTGTCGAGCCCATAGAAGCCGTAATAGGTGTTGCGCGTGCTGGTGTCGACGGGAACAAAGCCGACATTGCCGAGCGTGCGGATTATTGCGCCATTACCGGGAATGGCGCGATTGATCCCCACGAAGAGATCCGGGTAGATGAACCCGAGCGTGCTGTCGGAGTTGAAGCTGCCGGTGCTGTAATCGATGCTACCGCCCAAGAGAAAATTATTGCCATGACCGAACAGGCTTTCGGTGCTCGCGGACTGCAGCGATCCGCCTAGCGTGGTCGCGCGATTAGCGGTACGGTCGATGGTCCCGTACGGGGTCGCGTTGCAGGTATTGCCGCTTCCCGGCGGGCATGGGATCGCATTGTTGCTTTGATCGAGGATGGCGAATTGATCGCGAAACGCGGTCGTCACTGGGTTCGGGCGCGCAAAGCCGTCATCCTCAAGGCACAGATGGTCGCGGAATTGGGGGCTTGCGCTGGTGCTGCAGCGTTCGGTGTCGGCGACGTTGCCGTCGAGGTGGTTTTGGCTGTAGCCCCGAACGTATAGGTTGCCCTGCAGCGACCACGTGTTGGTCAGCGCGTAGTTGCCGTTCAGCCCGACCAGGCCCATCAGGTTCTTTGTCGTTTGCGGCGTCGTGAAGACGGAGCGGTCGTCGATTTGATCGAGCAGTTGGATCGGGGTCGCCGCGGCCACCCCCAGCGAGGCCCTGGAGCCGGCGGCCACCAGATGGAACTCGCCGCGGTCGACCCGCCGCCCGAAATCGGCGTACAACCGCGTCAAGTCGGCCGATGATTGGAAGCGCCAGCCCCCCTGGTGCGAACCTTGCGCTGCGAGGTAGAGGGCGTCGTCGCCGAACTGGATGCCGGTCTGCACGGCTCCGGTGAAGGTGCCGAAGGAGCCGCCCTGAACCTCCGCCTCCGTGCCGCGGTAGGTGAACCCGTTTTTCATCTTGAGGTTGATCGCGCCGCCGAGCGCGTTCAGTCCGAAGACCGGGTTGTTGGTCCACAAATCAGCAGTGTCGATGGCGATGGTCGGAATGAAGTCCCAGTTGATCGTGTCGCCGAACGCCTCGTTGAAGCGAATACCGCTCATATACACCGCAATGCCCTGCGGGGTGCCCTGTACCGGCGACGCCGCGAAGCCCCGATAGCTGAGCTCTTGTGCGGCAGTGTTCCCGCTCGGATCGGACACCGAGACCCCGGGGATGCGTTGGAAGAGCGTACCCGTAACGTTAGGCGACTCGGTGCGGGTAAAGTCAGGCGGTGTCAGCGTTTGCACCGTACCCGGAATCTTATCGCGATCGACGGTCCAGCCGAGGGGCGAAGGCGCGATGACGTTGACCTCGGGTAATGCCACGGTTTCGCTCTGCGCCAGAGCCGAAGCCGGCAGCATGAACAGCGCGGAGAAAGCTCTCGCCAATGCCGCGATGCGCATTCCCTCACCTCGAGAGGGCCAATTCGTGGTTGATCGCCGGCCCCTGCTCGGAACGCACTACCATCCCTCAAAACGAGCCCGCACGCTTTCCTGATTTGAGGCAGAGATTTTCCCGAGCTCTGAGGGAAGATTTCCCGACGCGGGCAGGATTACTGAAAGTCGGTATTCACACGCGTGCTGCCGTGGCATTTTGCGATCGAAAAGTGTCAGGGGTCCTAGGAGCAAATGTCGCTGCGGTTTCGCCTGATCGCCCTGGTTTGGGTCGTCCTGCCGGTAAGTCTCGCTTTTGGCGGCCTGGCGGTTTGGATCGACGCGTCGTGCTCGGTCCATATCGAGATGCGCGCCGCACTCCAGGTCGCGCGACAAACCATCGAGACAGGAATCCAACGTCTCCAGAGCGCTCCCGACCCCGCGCGCTACCGCGACGAACTGGTCGCCTCGTTCAAGGGTAACCGCCATTTGAGGGTGGGGCTCATCGGGACAACCGAGGCAAGTGCCGCGCCGGTTGCCGACCGCTCGCCGCTCGGAAACGTACCGGCGTGGTTTGTTCGTCTGATCGCGGTCGAGCCGACAACCCGTCACGTCCCGGTCGTCGTCGGCGATCGCGACTACGGCACGATTTCCATTGAGACCGATCCGGGTAACGAGATCCTCGAAGTCTGGAACGACTTTGCGGAGAGCTTGGTAACGCCGGTCGTGTTCTGCGGGCTGATGATCCTGCTGATCTATGTCTTCATCGGCCGGGCGCTCCGCCCCCTCGGCCGCCTGGCGGCAGCAATGGAGGATGTCGGGGAGGGCCGTTACCGGACCCGCATCAGCGGCCGGCTGACGCCGGAGCTGGCGCGTTTACGCGACAGCTTCAACCGAATGGCAGCGCGGTTGGCGGAAGCTGACGCGATGAACCGGGGTCTGAACGAGCAACTCCTGACCCTGCAAGATCACGAGCGCAGCGAGCTGGCGCGTGACCTTCACGACGAGGTCAGCCCGTTTTTATTCGCCATCAATATCGACGCCGCGGCCGCCTCGCAGCGACTGGAGGAGGGGCGCGCGGCCGAGGCGGAGGAACATATCCGACTGATCGCGGAAGCGGTCCGGCATATGCAGCGGCAGGTCAGGCGCATGCTGGGCAGGCTACGGCCAATCGGGCTCGCCGAATTCGGCCTGTGCGAAGCGATTGAGAACCTGGTCGCATTTTGGCGCCGGCGCCGGCCAGATCTCCGCTATCAAGTGGAAATCTACACCGATTGCAAGGATTTAGGGGAACTGTTCGGGACGACAATCTGCCGTGTCGTCCAGGAGGCGCTCAGCAACGCCGTGCGGCACGCCGAGGCGGCGCTCGTGACAATCTCGATCGACCGTCGCCATGATGCCGCGGCGGACCGTGACGAGATCAAGGTGGTCGTCGCCGATGACGGCCAGGGCGTCAGGGAGCCGAACCGGCTTGGCTACGGTCTCCTGGGCGTGCGCGAGCGGGTCAGCGCCGTCGGCGGTCGGCTGACCTTTTCGAACCGCTCAGGGAAAGGTTTCCAGGTGACGGCAACTTTTCCGTGGGCGCCAACGCAGAGCCCTCCAACCCCGTCGCTCGCGGTCACGGAGCCATGAAAATACTGATCGTCGACGATCACCCCATTGTGCGAGCCGGGTTGAAGCGATTGCTCGCCGCCGAACCGAATGCCGAAGTTTGCGAAGCGGCCGACGGAAGAGAGGCGTTGCATGCCTTCCGTGAACAGCGGCCCACCTTGGTAATTCTCGATCTAAACTTGCCCGGCCTCGGTGGAGTAGAAGTAATTGCGCGCCTGAAGATCGCGGAGCCAGAGGCGCGCATGTTGGTTCTCAGCATGCACGACGACTATATCCACGTAACTCGCGCGCTCCAGGCGGGAGCCGCGGGTTATGTCAGCAAGAACGCGCCGCCCGAACAGCTTCTCGAAGCGGTTAGGCGCGTCGCCAGCGGGCACACTTATGTCGAACGCGAAATCGCCGAAGGGCTCGTATTCTCGAATTTGCGGACGCCTTTGCATCCACTCGACGATCTTTCCTCACGCGACCTCGAAATGCTGCGTCTCCTGGCCCAGGGTCGTACTCTTCCGCAAATTGCCGACGCGCTCGGCATCGCCTATAAAACCGCGGCGAACAGCTCAACCCGCATAAAGGCCAAGCTCGGCGCCGCGGGCACGGCCGATCTAATCCGCATCGCGATCCGCGCGGGCTTGGTCGATCGAGATGCCGGTGCCGGTTCGGCAGTTGCTTCTCCCGAACTTCCCCCGCGCGGACTAGCGCAGACAACCGCCCGGGACGGGACCCCCGCGGCGCTTTCGATTCCGCCGAGGAGGTGACGCCGAAATAACGGCTCGGCATAGCTTTCCGATGTGTGGCCTATCGCGGTGTACCAGCTCTACCCGCCGTCGATTTCCTGACACCAGGCGATCGGGTGGTCGCCGCCCGTCGTACCGCCGCCGGAATAGGTAGCCTCATCGAGCGTGGCGAGCACACGCGCGGCCCCGCGCGGATTGCCGCGAAAGTTGTACCACTCGTCGGTCCGCCGCCAGACCGCCGGAAGATTCTTTGTCGAAGGATGGCCAGGGTTTTCGATATGGACGGCCGCCGGCTGAATCTGCGGGTGGCTTTCGAAATAGGCGCCGACAAGACGCCCGTACCAAGCCCATTGATACTCGGTGTCGCTGGCGGAGTGGATGCCGGCGAACCCGCCGCCGGCGCGGATGAAGTCCTCGAAGGCAGCCTTCTGGTCCGGGTCGAGGATATCTCCCGTCGTACAGAGGAAGACGACGACTTGGTATCGGGCGAGTTCCGCCGCCGTGAAGCGGCCGGCCTCCTCGGTGCTGTCGACGCTGAAGCCGTGCTCGGCGCCCAGCGCTTCGATGGTGGTAATACCGTACGGAATTGAGTCGTGACGAAAGCCGGTCGTCTTGGAGAAAACGAGGACGGCAAAGCGCGGCTGCGAGTTCTTGGCTCGGACGGGGCTGCCGAACAGCACACACAGAACGCTGCAGACGATCAGCAGCAATGAAACGTCCGCCTTCAGCTGGTTCGCAGGCCGCGGAGCCTCCAGGTTGACAGAACTCCGCGCCACACTTAGGTTCGCGCCACACCGATCGAAAGGAACAGCCATGAAGTGGAAGAAACCGGTCATTGTCGAAATTTCCGTCGGGCTGGAGATCAACGCTTACGCTTGCGCCGAGGTCAAATAGCCTTTTGACCCGCTGATCTCGCCGGCAGGTCCGGCGAGAAAATCAGATGGTTCATGCGGTTGTTCTCGGCTCTGCCGCTGGCGGCGGCTTCCCGCAGTGGAATTCGAACGCCCCGGCCTGCCGCCGTGCGCGCCGGGGTGATCCGGCGGCACGGGTGTGCTCCCAAGCTGCGCTGGCGGTGTCCGCGAACAATCGAGACTGGTTCGTTCTAAACGCCCCGCCCGACCTCCGGCTGCAGATCGAGGCAACGCCGCAACTGCACCCGCGCGAAGGGCTGCGTTCTTCGCCGATCGCCGGCGTGGTGGTGACCGGTGGCGACGTCGATGCCGTCGCTGGCCTGCTGCATCTGCGAGAGCGGCATCGTTTCGACATCTACGCGCCCTCGCGAGTTCTGAAGATCATCGCCGCCAACCCGATCTTCGACGTGTTGGCGCCGGATTGCGTTCGGCGCATCGAATTGCCGCTCGACGAGCGAAAGGAACTCGCAGGAGCTTCCGGAGCCTCCGGACTTGCCGTTGTCGCCTTCGCCGTTCCCGGTAAGGTGCCGCTCTACCTCGAAGCGGCAGGACAGGATCCGGGAATGAGCGAGGGAGGCGATATCACAGGCTTGGAGGTCATGGAGATAGCGACTGAAAAGAGTTTCTTTTTCATCCCCGGCTGCGCGGCGATGACCGGGGCACTCCGTGCCCGCCTCGCCGGCAGCGCGCTGGTCTTCTTCGACGGGACCTTATGGCGCGACGACGAGATGATCCGGCTCGGGGTTGGGAGCAAGACCGGACAGCGCATGGGGCATATGAGCATGAGCGGCGATGACGGCGTCATCGCTGCTTTTCGCGATCTCGGCGTAGGGCGCCGGATCTTCATCCACATCAACAACTCGAATCCGACCCTACTCGACGACTTGCCCGAACGCCGCCAGGTCAACGACGCCGGTTGGGAAATCGCCTATGACGGCATGGAGGTGAGCCTGTGACCGGAGCGCTGCTCTCTCCCGAGGGGCTCGAAGCCCAGCTGCGCGCGATCGGCGCCGAGCGCTACCACCACCGGCACCCCTTTCATCACCTGATGCGCGATGGCAAGCTCGATCGGGGCCAGATCCAGGCCTGGGCGCTCAACCGGTACTACTATCAGGCGCGCATCCCGGCGAAGGACGCCTACCTCGTGGCGCGGCTGCCGACCCCGGCTTTGCGCCGGGAGTGGCGCCGGCGCATTCTCGATCATGATGGCGACGACGAGAACACCGGCGGGATCGCCCGCTGGCTGAGGTTGACCGACGGTCTCGGTCTCGCTCGCGACTACGTGATCTCGACCGATGGTCTCCTGCCGGCGACCCGCTTTGCGGTCGACGCCTATGTCAATTTCGTTCGCGACCGGTCGCTGTTGGAGGCGGTGGCTTCTTGCCTGACCGAGATGTTCTCGATGGAGATCATCGCCGAGCGCGTCGAGGGTATGCTGCGCAGCTACGATTTTATCAGCCGCGACACGCTCGCCTATTTCACGCCGCGGCTGACCCAGGCGCCGACCGATGTCGCCTTCGCGCTCGGCTATGTCAGAGAGCATGCCGACACGCCGGAGAAGCAGGCGCTTGTGCTCGATACTTTGCGCTTCAAATGCGACGTGCTGTGGACCCAGCTCGACGCCCTCTATTTCGCCTACGTCGAACCCCGTCTCGTCCCGCCCGGCGCCTTCGTCCCGGAAAAGCCGGCTCGATGACGGCGGGAAGACCCCCCATCGAGACAACCGACGTCCTTTCCTTTGCACCTCATGTGAGGTTCCGCTTCGACGAAACGCGCAAGGCGTGGGTCGTCCTCGCCCCGGAGCGGCTGTTGCTGCCCGATGAGCAGGCCGTCGAGATCCTGCGTCTGATCGATGGTGAACGCGACGTCGACGCGATCATCGACGATCTCGCCCGCCGGTTCGACGCGCCGCGCGACGTGATCGCCGGTGATGTCTTGCCGATGCTACAGGATCTCGTCGACAAAAGGGTATTGCGGCAGTGACTCTGCCGGTGGGCGTCAGTGTCGAGCCGCCGCTGGCGCTGCTCGCCGAGCTGACGCATCGCTGCCCGCTGCGCTGCCCCTATTGCTCGAACCCGACCGAGTTGATGCGCGCCAGCGCCGAGCTCGATACGGCGACGTGGGAACGGGTGTTCAAAGAGGCGGCGGCGCTGGGTGTATTGCAGGTGCATTTTTCCGGCGGCGAGCCGCTGGTTCGCCGCGACCTTGCCGAGCTCGTCTCGCATGCCACCACCGCCGGGCTCTATGTCAATCTGATCACGTCCGGCATCGGGCTCGACGCCGCTCGGCTGGCCCAGCTTGTCGAGGCCGGGCTCGAGCACGTGCAGCTGAGCCTGCAGGATTCCGACGCCGGTTCGGGCGATCGAATTGCCGGCCTCGCCGGTGCGCAGCAGGCCAAGCGGGAGGCTGCCGCCCTTGTCCGCGCCGCGGGTCTGCCGCTGACCGTCAACGCGGTCGTTCATCGGCAGAATCTCGAACGGCTCGAAGCGACCATCGGGCTTGCGATACAGCTCGGCGCCGAACGGCTCGAGGTCGCCCATGTGCAATATTATGGCTGGGCATTGGCCAACCGGGCGGCTCTGCTGCCGAGCCGGGAACAGCTCGAAACGTCTACCGCGACCGTCGAAACCGCGCGGGCTCGCCTCGCCGGCCGTCTCGCCATCGACTATGTCGTTCCGGATTATTACGCGCATTGGCCAAAGGCGTGCATGGGCGGCTGGGGCCGGCGTTTCCTCAATGTTACGCCGTCCGGCAGAGTGCTGCCGTGCCACGCGGCGGAAACCCTGCCGGGTCTTCAGTTTCCAACGCTTGCCGAGGCCAGCCTCTCCGAGATCTGGTACCGCTCCGCGGCGTTCGCGTGGTTTCGCGGCACGGCGTGGATGGCCGAGCCCTGCCGTTCCTGCGAGCGGCGTGAGATCGACTGGGGCGGTTGTCGCTGCCAGGCTTTTGCGCTGACCGGCGATGCTGCCCGCACCGACCCGGCCTGCTCGCTCTCTCCTGATCACTGGCTTCTCGCCGCCGCTCGCCGCGAAGCCGCCGACGCGACACCCGATTTTATCTATCGGCAATATTCTCATGCGGCGGCGCGGTCAGCGGGCGGGTTGCCTGGTCAGCCCGGCGGCGAAAGGTAGGTGGTGGGCCGCGTTACCGGCACTCCAGATTGGCCTCCGCTTGCGCGCGGCGCAGCTCCTCGATCACCGCCTTGAGTTGGGGCGGGTCGCGAAACAGACCAACCCGCCCTCCGACCCCGCCGCCGGCCTGGAGGCTGAGCGCGGTTTCCGCCCGCTCGTAATCGGAATACGGCATCAGCCCGGCAATCATGTCGATGGCGCACGAGCACTTGAAAAGCGCCTCGCGCGTGTTGCCGTTGGCCGCCATGCAGCCGATGACATAATCCGCCCGAGCCGCGGTCGGATAGTCGTTGTCCGCGGCCCCCGCCGGCGCGGCTGAGGAGAGCAGCAATGCCGCTACCGCGCGAAAACTCGGCGAGGCCAGAGCGCGAAAGGGCAGTTCCCGGCTCGGCCGGAATTGCGTAGGTGTCTTACCCAATTGACCTTCGGCGTGCCACGATCACGAGTTGAATTGTCGATTGCACGTCTCGCCATGTGCAGCGAATCTGCAGCAAAATATCGTCTCGAGGTTGAAATGCCAGTGGGCCGACGCGGTAGCGACTACCGTATACCGTGTAAAGTCTACGGTGCGAACTCGGTATTTTTATGGCGATTGCCGAAGCCGGCTGAAGTGAAATAGGATAGTTAACGAAGGGACCCGGTCAGCCTACGCGGGCGGGTACTCGTTACCGCCGTGCCCTCCGTTGGGGAGTAAGGCGCGGACGGTTGGCGTTCCCGTGACGCCGTCAAATCAATGCGAGGGAGGAAGAGGCCGTGAGATCGTATCGGTTGTGGTTCGTAGCGTCCATGCTCGGGCTTTTTTCGGGCGCGGCCGGCGCCAACGAGGAACTGATCAAACTTTCAAAAGATCCGAACCAGTGGGTCATGCCCGCCGGCGATTACGCGAACACGCGCTACAGCGCCCTCAACCAGATCAACAAGGAGAACGCCAAAAACTTGCGCCCGCTATGGACTTTCTCTACCGGGGTGCTGCGCGGTCACGAAGGTGGACCGTTGGTGATCGGGGACGTCATGTACATCTCGACCCCGTTCCCGAACAATGTTTTCGCGCTCGACCTCAACAATAACGGGCGCATTCTGTGGAAGTATGAACCGCGGCAGGATCCGACCGTCATTGCCGTGATGTGCTGCGACTCGGTCAACCGCGGCGTCGCCTATGCCGACGGCAAGATTTTCTTGCATCAGGCCGACACGACGCTCGTGGCGCTCGACGCGAAGACCGGCAAGGAATTATGGAGCGTCAAAAACGGCGACCCGAAGAAGGGCGAAACCGGAACGAGCGCGCCGCTTGTCGTCAAGGACAAGGTGCTTATAGGCATAAGCGGCGGCGAATTCGGTGTTCATGCGCATGTCACCGCCTACAACATGAAGGACGGATCGCGGGCATGGCGGGCCTACTCGGAAGGACCCGACGACCAGATCCTGTTCGACGCCAATACGACCGAACTCGGCAAGCCCGTTGGCAAGGACTCGTCGATCAAGACGTGGCAGGGCGAGCAGTGGAAGATCGGCGGGGGCGGGACCTGGGGCTGGATCTCCTACGACCCGCAGCTCAACCTAATCTATTACGGCTCAGGCAATCCCAGCACCTGGAACCCGGTCCAGCGGCCGGGTGACAACAAATGGTCGATGACCATTTTCGCGCGCAACCCGGATACCGGAATCGCCAAGTGGGCTTATCAGATGACGCCGCACGATCAGTGGGACTATGACGGCGTCAATGAGATGGTCCTTGTCGACGTCAACGTAAAAGGCCAGCCGACCAAGGCGCTGGTCCACTTCGACCGCAATGGTTTCGGCTACACCCTCAATCGGGAGAACGGGGCGCTGCTCGTCGCTGAAAAGTTCGATCCGAGGGTCAACTGGGCGTCGAAAATCGACATGCAGACGGGTAGACCGGATGTCGTCGCCGAGTTTGCTCCGGGCGCGGCCGGCGAAGACAAGAACTACAAGAATGTTTGTCCTGCCGCACTCGGCTCGAAAGATCAGCAGCCGGTCGCCTTTTCGCCGAAGACCGGGCTCTTCTATATCCCGACCAACCACGTCTGCATGGACTACGAACCGTTCAAGGTGTCGTACACCGCCGGACAGCCCTATGTCGGTGCGACACTGTCGATGTATCCGCCGCAAGGGGAAACCAACCTCGGCAACTTCATCGCCTGGGACCCCAGCGCCGGCAAGATCGTCTGGTCGGTCCCCGAGCCGTTCTCGGTATGGTCCGGGGCGCTTGCGACCGCAGGTGATGTCGTCTTCTACGGCACGCTCGAGGGGTATCTGAAGGCCGTCGACATACAAACCGGCAAGGAACTCTATTGCTTCAAGACGCCTTCCGGGATCATCGGCAACGTCAACACTTACACCCACGGCGGCAAGCAATACATCGCGGTGCTGTCGGGTGTTGGCGGCTGGGCCGGCATCGGCATGGCTGCCGGCCTGACGCAGGCGCCGGCTGCCGAAGAATGGCATCGCGCGGCGAGCGGCACGCACCAGCCGACCGAGGTTGAGCGGGCCATCAATACGGCTGGGCTCGGCACAGTCGGTGCGTATAAGGCCCTCGCCAACTACACCCAGCTGGGCGGCGTTCTGACGGTGTTCGGCCTTCCCGAGTGAGCGCCGCGTAATTCGGCCGTGGCGCGGGCCGGCGTCCCGCCCCGCGGGAGGTCGGCCCTTTGCTTCGGCGCCGCTCACGGCCCAGATTTTTGGGAGGCTCGCGATGAGGGTGTATCCGCCGCTCTGTTGCGCCCTTGGGCTGGTGATTTGGGCAACCGGCCTGGCGCCCGCGGCAGGAGCCGATCCCGACGCCAAAACCCCTTACACGGTCGAAGACGGCAAGGTCGACCGGAAGACCTTCAACGGCTGGCGGCGTTACACCGAGTCTTGCCTGCGGTGCCACGGTCCTGACGGCGCCGGCAGCTCCTACGGGCCGGACCTCGTCGAATCAGCCAAGCACATGACCCCGGACGAATTCAACGAGATCGTCGTCAACGGCCGGACCAACGTCAGTGCGGCCAACACCAATGTGATGCCGCCCTTTGGCGAGGTCGAGGACGTGGTCCTCTATCTCGACGACATATGGGCCTATCTGAAGGCGCGCGCCGACGGCGTTTTAGGCCGGGGCCGGCCGCCGCGGATCGGTGATTAGGTGAGCATCTGTCAGCGCCTTCTCGCGCCACTGCTGGGTGCTGTTTTCGTCTGCGGCAGCGGGCCTATCGCCGCACAGACAGGCGAGATCGTCGATCCCAGCACGCTCAAGGTCTGCGCCGATCCGCATAACCTTCCTTTTTCCGACGAGAAGAAAGCCGGCTTCGAGAACAAGATCGCCGAGCTCATCGGTGCCGAGCTCGGGCGCACGGTCGATTACGTATGGTACCCGCAAGTAATTGGGTTCGTGCGCAATACCCTGCGGGCGCATCTGTGTGACCTGGTGATGGGCACGGTTGCCGGCGACGACGTCATGCAGACGACGAACCCCTATTATTTCACGACCTACGTAATTCTCTTTCGCTCGGACAGGGGCCTCAGGATCGACGGAATGCAGGATCGGCAGCTTCCGAATTTGCGGCTTGGCGTGGTTGCCGGGACACCGCCTGGCGACCTCCTCGCCCACCACGACCTAATGGCTCGCACCAAGCCCTATCCGCTTACCGTCGACACGCGATTTGCATCCCCCACCCATGAAATGGTCCGAGACATCGCTGACGGGACCATCGATGTCGGGTTTCTGTGGGGACCGATCGCCGGCTACTACCGCAAACGAGACGATCTGCCGATAGCTCTCATACCGTTGCCGAGCGAGCCTGGAGCCGCACGCATGGAATACCACATCGCGATGGGCGTCCGCGCCAACGAGCCCGAATGGCGGCGCCGCATCAACGCCGCAATCCTCAAACGGCAGGGCGAGATCACGGCGATCCTGCGCGACTACGGCATCCCGCTACTCAATGAGCGGGGCGAGCTCGCCGATCCCCGATAGAGGTGCGGGATGGGCAACTTGCGCAAACTCGTGTGGCTGTTGCTCGTCTTCCCGTTTTCACCGGCGCCCGGCGCCGATCTCAGCGCCGAACAGATCGGCGACATAATTGCGGCGGCCGAACCCGGTAAGTCGCCCGACCTTTCCGCAAAATCGCTCGAGAACCTCGATCTGAGCAAACTCGACTTCCGACGCGCGAACTTGTCGGGCGCCAACCTCTTTGGCGTGAAACTCGACAGCGCCGATCTGTCGGGCGCCGACCTCTCCGGGGCCAAGCTCGATCTCGCCTGGATCATGCGGGCAAATTTCACGAATGCCGATCTGTCGGGCACCAGCCTGCTGAACCCGGTCGTGTCGTCCGGTCTGGAGGTCTCGCTGGCCGAGGCCCCGATCTTCAAAGGCGCCAAGTTTGCCGGCGCGCGCATCATCGCCCGGCTGAGCCGGTTTGATCTGAGCGGCGCCGATTTCACCGGCGCGAGGCTGGCGCCGGATCTGAGGAATCAGTCCATGGGCTTCAGGCGGACCGATTTGTCTGCCGCCAATCTGTCCGGCGCTAATTTTACGAAGGCCGATCTCGGCTTCGCACTGATGCGCTTTGCCAACCTGGCCGGGGCCGTCCTGATCGACGCCAACTTGGCGGGCGCGGATCTTTCAGGCGCCGATTTGACCGGTGCCGACTTGACCGGGGCCAATGCGACCGAAGCCGATCTCGGCCGCGCGGTGCTGGTCAACACCCGAGGCCTCGACACTGTAAAGGGGCTGACGCGGCGGTAAAGTCAGTGCTGCGTGGCGCCTTGCAGCGCCCTCGCCCAAGAGCCAAGGCGGGCATCGAGCTCAACCGGTGTCTCGCAGGCGTAGCGGATCGTCCGCTGGACCTCCTCGAAATTGCGCGCGGTGAAATCGTGCCGCTGCTGCAGGTCGATGCGCTTGTCGGCAGCCTCGCCATCGGAGTCGGCGGAGATCGCTCTGAGCTCCTCTGCGAGACGGCTCACGAGCGCGGCCAGTTCGCGTTGACGACGGCCGATTTGCTTCAGCCTCTCGATCAAGTCGGCACGCTCGCGGTCAGTCTCCTCGAGCAGACCGCGGAACACCATGGCCAGCCGGCGGGGGCGATCTTCCGAAGCCGCGCCGGCAAAGGCAGCGATATCGGCCAGCCCTTCTTCCGTCGCCACCCGCCGTGGTGCCAGACGGCGAACGAGGCCGACGACTTCGCGATCGGCCCGCCAATCTTGCTGCATGTCGAGCTGCCCGCTCCAATAAGACGCCGCCGTCAGATGCGACACGAGGCGCTGCGGACAGGGCCAGTCGGGATCTTCCGAGCGCGGCGCCGCCGCGGCGACCAGCGCGACCGCCAGAACCCCGAGACATATCCTCGGCCACAACGCCGGGCTCACTCCGCGGCACGACGCTGCATCAACCCCTTGGCCGGATCGTATCCGTAAACCGCGAGCGTCAAAAAGATCGCCGTCGTCGCCACCAACACAACCGCCGCGACCGGTTCGAGCCGGCCGTAGAGCGCAAAACGGATCAGCTCGACCGCGTGGGTGAAGGGGTTGGCCTCACACACATAGTAGACCCAAAGGCTGCCCTCCTTGACGCGCCACAGCGGGTAGAGTGCCGAGGACGCAAAAAACATCGGAAAAATGACGAAGTTCATCACGCTGGCGAAATTCTCCAGCTGCCGGATCGCCGATGACAGCAGCAGCCCGAGCGCCCCCATCATCAGCCCCGCCAGGATCAACGCCGGCAGCACCGTGATGTAGCCGTACCACGGCGGCACGATGTCCCAGAGCAAGGCGATCACCAGAAAGGCATAGGCCTGCAGCACCGAGAGGACGACCCCGGCGAGCAATTTCGCGGTCAGCAAAAACCAGCGCGGCAGTGGGCTCACCATCAGGATGCGCATGCTCCCCATCTCGCGGTCGTAGACCATCGACAGCGAGATCAGCATCCCGTTGAACAACAGGATCATCGCGATCAGCCCGGGGGCGATATAGACCTCGTAGGGAATGTAGGTCTCGTAAGGCGGGATGATCGACACGCCGAGCACGAAATGAAATCCGGTCGCGAAGATCGCGAGCCAGACCAGCGGGCGAACCAGGGCCGAAAAAAAGCGTCCACGCTGGTTCAGAAAGCGCAGCCATTCGCGCTTCGTGACGCCGGCAAAGCAGCGCAGGTAATGGATCAGCGTCAATAGTGCACCTCCAAGATTCTGCCCCGCACCACACCGTCGGATCGGGTTCATCGGCCCTCGTTTGGGCAAGACTCAGGCCAATTTTATCTCGGTCGCCATTATCCGAACAAGGGCTGGCCGCGACAGCCCGCGACACCTAAGGACAGGCATCAGGTATTGCTACCGCAGCCATCAGTCCCTCGCGGCTCAGGGATAGGGGTAGTTCTGGAATGGGTCGTCGTGGGCTTTTCGCATGGCTTCCCATTCACGACCGGTGAAATCATACCATTCACCGTCCGCCCAATCATTGGGGTAGCGGACTACAAAATAGTCGCCAATTGCGCTTTCGAACCCATGCTCCGCGCTATCGCTGAATACACCTTGGGTGAGAGAAAAATCTTCTCTGGTAAATTGCGAACATAGGATCGCCAGCACGCCGCAGATCGCATCTATCGCATGCTCGAAAGTTGCATTCTTGAATGCGGCGCTCCGGTCGTGCTTTGTTTGGTTGTAGGCTTGATACCACGGCAGCGGTGCACCTGTCCTCCAAGGCTTGAAAGGCGCTCGAATCTCATTGCTTTTGCCTTGCCAGACCGGCAGCCGCACCTCAAACCCCGAAAGACGATGCGACGCCTCAATTTTTTTGTAGTCGTCCATGTTCAGATTTTTCGTTTTGGAATATCCATTGTCGCGGAGTATGCCCTTACAGTTCGCCTCAACTTCAATACAAGCCCGTAATAGGAGTTCATAGACCCGGAAGGAATAGCACTGTAAATTCGCATTCACCGGCTCAATGTATTCGAATAAGTGTTCCAGGTCTTTTTATAGGAGCAAAAAGCCCCGGATATACATCTGGCGGTCTTCAGCAAACTTCGGATGATGGATATAACGCAATGATCCGCCGAAATAGCAGCCGTTCGACAATGGTCGTGCAGTGCGCCGATATGGTCGTTTGATCCCACTCATGTGCTCTCCCTCCTATGACCTAAATCAGCATTACAATACAATGCGGAAATGTCGTGTGGCAGGCGAGATTACCTCCAGACCCGAGCCGATACGGAAACGGCGCCCGGAGGGGTGCCGTTTTCGTGGTTTAGAGTGTTACGACAGGCTAGACGTACTCGCTGACCCAGCCGCCACAATCCGATTGGGGCACTAATTGGCTCCGATGCGTGCGGCGTTGACGCCATCGCCATAGATATCGTCGCCCTCGACGATCAAGTCGCTGAGATTGATGCCGATGCGCAGTTCAATGCGGCTGTCTGCTGTGACGCCGGTGTCCCGCTCGGGTATCGCCTGTTGCACCGCGACCGCGCAGCGCACCGTGTCGACGACGTTGGCAAAACTCGACCAGCACGCCGTCGCCGGTGATCTTGACGATGCGGCCATTGTGCTCGGCGATTCTCGGATCAAGGAGCTCGCGGCGCAAATGCCTGGAGGCGTTCGAGCGTGCCTTCCTCGTCCGCCCCCATCAGCCGCGAATACCCGGCCACATCGGCGGCCAGGATCGCGGCGAGCCGGCGTGTCGCGGTCATTTTTCGGGCAACTCGGCCTTGCGCAGACCGTCCAGGTAAATGCCAAGGGCGGCGGGCGAGCAGAATTTCTCCCACGCCCTCTTGAAGCCGGCGATGGTTGTGAACCCCGAAACAAATTCGGACAGGCGCCGGATACATTCGCGACCCTCGTTTCCGCGGCCGAGGTATCCGCAAGCGGCGGCCTTGCACCCGCAGATGAACGTCGCCCTCGGGTTTGCGTGCACGGCTCGGTCAGCCCATTCGACCGCCTCCTCGTATCGGCCTGCCAGCAGATGGGCAAAGCCGACGCCGCCCTCGGACCCCCACTGGTTGGGATCGAGGGGACTCAATCGAAGCGACCGCTCGAACGCGTCGATCGCCGGCCCCGGCCGGTTCGCAAAGCCACGGAGCCAGCCGCAAAACATCCACGCACGAGCGGAGTTCGGATTGAGGGCGAGCGCACGCTCGATCAAGTTCAGGCCGGCCGATTGCTCGAAAGCCATCGTCGCAAGCGCCCAGCCCCCCATCCACAACGCGTCCGGATCGTCCCTGCCCGCGTCGATTGCTTGTCTCGCGAGGCTGACAGCCTCGGCGACATCGGCCTCGGAGATAGGACCCCAGCCCCGTAGTCGCTGCCAATGCCGGCAGAAGCCGACCATGGCGGCAGGCGGAGCGTAAGACGGGTCCATCGCAAGCGCGCGCTTTGCCAACCCGATCGCTTGGGAGTACCCCTCTGCGGTTCTCTGAAAACAACCGCGAGCGCACGCAGATAGAGATCGTAGGCATCGAGGCTCTCCGTAGGTTTTCGACCCGAGTGCTGAATCTCGGCCTCGCGCAAGGTCGGCTCGATGACGCCAGCGACGGTCGACGCCACCTTGTCCTGAAGCTCGAAGATGTCTTCTAACAAGCCATCGAAGCGGTCGGCCCAGAGATGCGCACCGCTCAGTGCGTCGATCAGCTGTGCCGTAATGCGCACCCGGGTTCCGCCCTTCCTCACCGAGCCTTCGAGCACATAGCGCACGCCGAGCTCGCGGCCCACCTGCTTCACATCGACCGCCTGGCCCTTGTAGGTGAAGCTCGAATTGCGGGCGATGACGAAGAGCCAGCGGATGCGCGACAGCGCGGTGATGATCTCCTCGACCATGCCGTCAACGAAATATTCCTGCTCCGGATCGCCGCTCATATTGGCGAACGGCAGCACCGCGATCGACGGCTTGTCGGGGAGGGCGAGCGGCCGGCTGCCCTCACCCGCCTCACGCCTCTGGCGCTCGGCACCCTCTCCCGCAATGCGGGAGAGGGGGGACCCCGGCGCGCTCGCGGCGGGGTGGGTGAGGGTCGAACGTACCCGGTAGACCCGCACTGGCCGGGCGATGTTCTTGACCTGCTGCTCGCCCAGATCCTCAAAGTCAAAGGGCAGTCGGTCGCGCACGTGGTCATGGACCGTGTTGGAGACAAACACCCCGCCGGGATCGGCCAGAGCCTCGATCCGGGCGGCGATGTTGACGCCGTCGCCGTAGAGGTCGTCGCCCTCGACGATCACGTCGCCGAGATTGATGCCGATGCGCAGCTCGATGCGGTTGTCCGCCGCGACGCCGGTGTCCCGCTCGGCCATCGCCTGCTGAACCGCGACCGCGCAGCGCACCGCGTCGACGACGCTGGCAAACTCCACCAGCAGGCCGTCGCCGGTGGTCTTGACGATGCGGCCACGGTGCTCGGCAATTTTCGGATCGACGAGTTCACGCCGCAGCGCTTTGAGGCGTTCGAGCGTGCCTTCCTCGTCCGCCCCCATCAGCCGCGAATACCCGGCCACATCGGCGGCAAGGATCGCGGCGAGCCGACGTTCAACGCGACCTCGCCCTTTCGGCTCCATGGCGCCTCCTTGGTGTTGGATCATCCTACACCAACCAGCTCTGGGCTTGCATTTAGCACCATGCATCAACGAGCCCTGTCCGGTGAGGGGTGCCGGTGCGGGAAGGCGGGTGAGGGTGCAGTATCGCGGCCGCGATTCCTGTATCATTGCACGCATGCCCGATCCTGCCATCCTCACCCGGCCGCCGGCCGCGGACATCCGATATCTCGCTGGGCTCAATGATGCGCAGCGCCGCGCCGTGGAGGCAGTCGACGGCCCGGTGCTGGTGCTCGCCGGCGCCGGCACCGGCAAGACCCGCGTGCTGACCACCCGGCTCGCCTACATCCTTGCCACCGGTCGCGCGCTGCCGGCCGAGTTGCTCGCCGTCACCTTCACCAACAAGGCGGCGCGCGAGATGCGCGACCGCCTCGAGGCGATGATCGGGCGCGCGGCCCAGGGGGTGTGGCTCGGCACCTTCCATGCGATCGCCTCGCGCATCCTGCGCCGGCACGCCGAGCTGGTCGGTCTGAAGTCGAGCTTCACGATTCTCGACACCGACGACCAGATTCGCCTCTTGAAGCAGATCCTGGCGGCCGAGAATATCGATGAGCGGCGGTGGCCCGCAAGGCTGCTGCTGGCGATGATCCAGCGCTGGAAGGACCGCGGTCTCGGCCCCGAAAAAGTCCAGCGCGCCGATGCCGGCGACTTCGCCCGAGGGCGGGCGATCGATCTCTACCGCCAGTACCAGGAGCGGTTGTTGACGGTGAACGCCGTCGATTTCGGTGACTTGTTGCTCCACAATCTGACGCTCTTGACCGGCAATCCCGAGGTTCTCGGCGACTATCAGCGGCGCTTCCGTTACCTGCTCGTCGACGAGTACCAGGACACCAACGTCGCGCAATATTTGTGGCTGCGCCTGTTGGCTCAGCAGCGCCGCAATCTGTGCTGCGTCGGCGACGACGATCAGTCGATCTATAGCTGGCGCGGGGCCGAGATCGGCAACATCCTGCGTTTCGAAACCGATTTTCCCGGGGCCACGATCACCCGGCTCGAGCAGAACTACCGCTCGACCTCGCACATCCTGGGTGCTGCGGCGGCGATGATCGCGCAGAACCAGGGGCGGCTCGGCAAGACGCTATGGACCGAGGCAGCCGCAGGCGACAAAGTCGTCGTGCGCGCGGTCTGGGACTCATTGGACGAGGCCCGCTGGGTCGGCGAAGAAATCGAGACGTTGCAGCGCGAGGGTCATGCGCTGAGCGAGGTCGCGATCCTGGTGCGCGCCGCCTTCCAGACGCGCGAGTTCGAAGAGCGCTTCATTTCATTGGCACTGCCGTACCGGGTTATCGGCGGGCCGCGCTTTTACGAGCGCCAGGAGATCCGCGACGCGCTCGCCTATCTCCGTCTGGTCAACCAGCCGGCCGACGACCTCGCCTTCGAGCGCATCCTCAACACGCCGCGTCGCGGCATCGGGACCGCGACCTTGCAGCAGCTCCACGCGGTCGCGCGTACCGAGCGTCTACCGTTCATCGAGACGGCTCGGGTCCTGATCACAGGTGACCAGCTCAGGCCGGCTGCGCGCAATGCGCTTGCCGGCTTCATCGCCGCGCTCGACCGCTGGCGCGCCCAGGCGGAGAGCCAGTCACATACCGACCTCGTGCAGGTTGTCCTCGATGAGTCCGGTTATACAGCGATGTGGCAGGCCGACCGGTCGCCGGACGCCGCAGGGCGGCTAGAGAACCTCAAGGAGCTCGTCGTCGCGATGGCCGAGTTCGAGAACCTCAGCGGGTTTCTCGAACATGTGAGCCTGGTCATGGACAATGCCGCCGAGGCGGGCGGCGATATGGTCAATCTGATGACGTTGCACAGTGCCAAGGGTCTCGAATTCGACACGGTGTTCCTGCCGGGCTTCGAGGAGGGGCTGTTTCCCAATCAGCGGGCGCTCGAAGAGAACGGTCCCGCCGCACTCGAGGAGGAACGCCGGCTCGCCTATGTCGGGCTGACTCGCGCCCGGCACCGCGCCCTTGTTTCATTCGCGGCCAATCGTCGGGTGCACGGCCAGTGGCTGAACTCGATCCGGTCGCGCTTTGTCGACGAGTTGCCGGCTGAGCACATCGAAATCAGCGCCGAGCTGGGGCTTCAGCCGGGTCCCGCGTGGGCTTCCGAGTGGGGCAGCGCGCTCGATGTCGCGCACCCGCCGCCGTTCCGACAGCCTGCGCCGGGTCTGCCCCACGGGACAAGCCCGTGGGCTAAAAGCCCACGGCCGCTGTTGATCGAGGGCGGCCCGATTCCCCGCCGCGGCGAGGAGGTTCGCAGGGTCGGCGGGTTTACAGTGGGCAATCGCGTATTTCATCAGAAATTCGGCTACGGCACGGTGACCGAGGTCGCTGACAACCGGCTCGCGGTGCATTTCGACGTCGCCGGCGACAAGAAGGTGATGGACGCTTATGTCGAGCGCGCTTGACATGGACGGTGAATGACGGTCTGGCACCTCGTCGCAAGGGTCCGCGGTGAGGAGGCGGCCGGCGCGGTATTTGCGGTGCTCGACGAGACGGCGGACGCGGTTTCGGCCTTTGAGATCGGGCAGGAGGAGTGGCGCGTCGAGGCTTATCCCCCATCGAGGATACTGACCCCTGCGCTCTCGGCGCAGCTAGCTCTTGCTGCCGCTGCGGCTAAGGGTAATCTCGTCGAGATCGGCGAGGAGAAGCTGCCGGCCCGTGACTGGTTGGCGGAGAACCGACTAGCCTTCCCGCCTCTGAGGGTCGGCCGGTTCTTTGTCTATGGCTCGCATTATGGTGGTCGGGTGCCCGCGGGCGCGATCGGCATCCAGGTCGACGCGGCGACGGCGTTCGGCACCGGTGAACACCCCTCGACCCGAGCTTGCCTGATGGCGCTCGATGGCCTCACGCGGCGCGGGCGGTACCGCCGTCCGCTGGACATCGGCTCGGGGACCGGGATCCTCGCGATCGCTGCGGCAAAATTGCTGCGGTGCAAGGTTCTGGGAAGCGATATCGATCGCGGTGCGGTACGGATCGCCCGGCACAACCTCACCCGCAATGGGGTCGCCGGGTTGGTGCGGATCGCCTGGGCGCCTGGCTATCGCCACCGCGCAACGCGAAAATCGCGCTACGATTTGATTTTGTCGAATATCCTGGCGCGACCGCTGGCGCTGATGGCGAGGGACCTCTCTCGGGTGCTGATGCCCGGCGGGCGGGCGGTGCTCTCAGGGTTGTTGCGCCGGCAGGAACCGATCGTGCTCGTTCCTCACCGCGGCCGCGGCATCGTGCTCGAGAGCCGTGTCGTGATCGACGGATGGTCGACGCTGATCCTACGAACTCGCTCGGCTACGATGACGGGATCGACGGTTCGTTAGACGGCGCTCGGCGAGACCGATTTTCGCGGTTGGCGGGCTGGTGCTGTTGCCGCCGCGGGGGCGGGGGTATAAAAACCCTCACACAGATCGCGGAGCTGGGAGCGGCGGAGGCCGATATCGGCAAGCGAATAGTCGTCGAGCGTCATCAGCTGGGCATAGGCCCGTTTCCGCCGCCGCCGATCGACAAACGCCTCCCGGGCAGAGATCAACAAGTTCAAGACGGACATACCATATACTCCAATGCAATCGCTATGCTGCGTTGCACAACATCTGGCGAGCACAGATCGCAGCCACCAGGGGTTCTGTTGCAATTCAGCCATGCCAAGCTATTAGGTAATGTACACGGTGCGGGCAAAGGAGCGGTCGATGGCGGTGAATGGAGCCAAACCGGATCGGGGCGAGCTCGGTCGGCTGCTGCAGGAAGCGGCATCGGCCTACGATCCTCAGGGGGTCGAGGCGTTGATCGATGGGATACTGGCGGCTCCCGCCGAGGTCGGGGCAAGCTGGCATGCCCTAGTTGCCGACCCGGTAAACCCGGCCTTGGCGGCTGCGCTCGAGGCATTGCAGAGCGCCAAGGCAAAAACGTACCGCGACGGTCTCGCAGCCGAGGATTTCGAGCGATTGTCGCGTGCGGCGCGGCTCGACCGCCTGCGCAGAGAACTGACAGCGCAGGGCCTCGACGGGTTCATCGTGCCGCGCGCCGACGAGCATCAAGGCGAGTACGTGCCGCCGCGCGGACAGCGGCTCGCCTGGCTCACCGGCTTTACCGGGTCGGCCGGTCTGGCGATCGTGCTGCGCGATCTTGCGGCGGTCTTCGTCGACGGCCGGTATACCTTGCAGGCCGCCGCGCAGGTGGACACCCGATCGTTCGAAATTCATCACCTGATCGAGGAGCCGCCGGCGCGATGGGTCGGCACCGTGCTCGCCCCCGGATCCGTGCTCGGCTACGATCCCTGGCTGCACACGCCGCAAGAGGTCGAGCGCTTCCGCGCCGCAGCCGAAAAAGCTGGCGCATCGTTGCGCGCTGTCGCCGAGAATCCGGTCGACAGGGCCTGGTCCGGGCGTCCCGCGGCTCCGATCGCGCCGGTGGTGCCGCATACCGAATACTTTGCCGGCGAAAGCGCCCAGTCCAAGCGCTCCCGGCTCGGCCGCGCTCTGATCGAGGAGGGGGCCGCGGCGGTGGTGCTGACGATGCCCGAGTTGATCGCTTGGCTTCTCAACATCCGCGGCGGTGACGTGCCGCACACCCCGCTGCCGCTGTCCTTCGCGATCCTGCGACAGGACAGCCGCGTCACATTGTTCATCGACCGGCGCAAGCTAGCCCCCGGTATCGATCGGCATCTGGGTAATGCTGTGACGGTCATGGCGCCCGAGGCGCTCGGACCCGCACTCGACGCGCTTGCGGCCGAAGGTGGCCGCGTTCAGGTCGATCCCGCGACCGCCGCCTTCTGGATCTTCGATCGGCTCCACGCGGCGGGCGCAAACGTCTACCGCGCCGCCGATCCTTGCCTCCTGCCAAAGGCGTGCAAGAACCGGGTTGAGCTCGACGGCACGCGGGTAGCGCATCGCCGTGATGGCGCGGCGCTGACCCGGTTGCTCGCCTGGCTCGCGCACAAGGCCCCAACGGGAGGACTGACGGAGATCGCCGCCAGCGATCGGCTCGAGATGATCCGGCGTGAAGGCGAGCATTTCCGCGATCTGAGCTTTCCGACGATCTCGGGAGCGGGGTCGAATGGTGCCATCGTCCATTACCGTGCAACACCGGAGACCGAGAAGCGACTCGAGCCCGGCACACTTTATCTCCTCGACTCGGGCGCCCAATATCTCGACGGCACCACCGATGTTACGCGCACGGTGGCGATCGGCGAGCCGACGCAGGAGATGCGCGACCGTTTCACGCGCGTGCTGAAGGGGCATATCGCGCTGGCCTTGGCGCGCTTTCCGAAGGGGACCACCGGGTCGCAGCTCGACGCTCTTGCTCGCCGCGCGCTGTGGCAGAAGGGTCTCGACTACGACCACGGCACCGGCCACGGCGTCGGCAGCTACCTCGGCGTTCATGAGGGACCGCAGCGCATCTCGAAGGCGCCCAATTCCCAGGCGCTCCTGCCCGGGATGATCGTCTCGAACGAGCCCGGCTATTACAAGACCGGCGCCTACGGCATCCGCATCGAGAACCTTGTCGTCGTGCAGCCCGCCGAGGGTGAAACCGAGCGCGAAATCCTCGAGTTCGAAACGCTCACCCTGGCTCCGATCGACCGCAACCTGATCGAGCCTTCGCTGTTGGACGAGGACGAGATCACCTGGCTCGACGGCTACCACGCACGCGTCCGCGAGACCTTGACCCCGCTCGTCGACCCCGAGACCGCGCATTGGCTCGCTGACGTGACCGCACCGCTTGAAAGCGCTCGAGAGGCCTCCCTAGCGCCCGGTGTTCTGGATGAGATGATCCGCCAGCACCTGGGCGATTACGACTGAGATGCGCTTGCCGGTCGGGATGTGCAGGAATTCGTTGGGGCCGTGCGCATTGGAGTGAGGACCGAGCACGCCAGTGACCACAAACTGGGCCTGTGGAAACTTCTCGCCGAGCATCGCCATAACGGGATCGTGCCGCCTTCGCCCATATAAGCCGGCGGCGCGCCAAAGGCGGCTTCGGAGGCGCGGTGCAACGACTGCTGGAGCCAAGGAGACACGGACGGCGCGTTCCATCCGGCCGCGCTCGCTTCCGGCGCGTATTCGACCTGCGCCCCATAGGGCGGGTCTTTTTCGAGCATCATGCCGAGCAATGCACCGGCGCGTTCGGCGTCCAAGGTGGGCGGCAGCCTCAGGCTCAGCTTCACCTCGGCAAATGGCAGCAAGACGTTGCCGGCATCGACCGGCTCCGGCAAACCGGCAATCCCGGTCACGGCCAGTTGCGGCCGCCAGGTGCGGTTGAGCACCAGTTCGGTCAGGTCGTCGCTCATCGACGACATGCCGGCTGCCATTGGGTACTCGGTAAAAACCTTGTCACCCAGCGCCGTCGCGGCACTCCGTGCCTGCGCCACGCGCTCTGCCGGGATCTGGGCGTAGAGTTCGGCTGGGCGGACCGCCCCGGTCTCTTCGTCCTCGAGACGCGACAGCAGCTGCCGCAGGATGCGGAAGCTCGACGGCACGACCCCCGAGGCGTAACCCGAATGCACACCCTCCGTCAGTACCCGGACCTTGAGGGTACCGGAGGCGATCCCGCGCAATGACGTGGTCAGCCAAAGCTGATCGTAATTGCCGCATCCGGAATCGAGACACACCACCAACGACGGATTGCCGATTTTCTGCGCAAGGTGATCGACATAGAAGGGCAGGTCGTAACTACCGGACTCCTCGCAAGCCTCGATCAGCACGATGCAACGCGCGTGCGGTACCCCTTGCTCCTGCAGCGCCAAGAGGGCGCTCAGCGCCCCGAACATCGCGTAGCCATCATCCGCGCCGCCGCGGCCATAGAGCTTGTCGCCCTCGAGGCGCGGGATCCAGGGACCGTACCCCTCGGCCCAACCGATCATCTCCGGCTGCTTGTCGAGATGCCCGTAGAGCAACACCGTGTTCGCGCCCTCGCCCGGGACTTCCATGACAATAACCGGCGTGCGGCCGGGCAGCCGGACGACCTCCAGGGAGGCGCCCGGAAAGGACGGGAGCTTGCTCCGCGCCCAGCGCTCGAACAGCGCCACGGCGTCGTCCATGTAGCCATGCGCGGCCCAGCCCGGGTCGAAGGATGGCGATTTGTTGGGGATTTTGATGTATTCGACCAGGGTCGGGACAATCTCGTCGCGCCAGCACTGATCGACGAATTTCGTGGTTCTCGCGATATCGATCATTTCGACAATCCAGGTCGGAGAGGATCTCACTGCCTCGTTATAGGACTGGGCCTTTGTCCGAAACAAGGATCGCCCGGGCCGGCCCCTCCCACAATTGCAACAATTAGTTGTCTCATCTATGAACAGTTTTGCCGTCTAGCGCAAATCTGCAGCAAAAAATCCCGCTACGGTTGTAGCTCGCCCATCCGCCTCGGGCCATCCGCCTCTGTTCCAGACGAGAAGGATGGCCCAGTGATATGGCAATTTTTTGGTCCTCGCTGAACTGTGATGGGAGTGAGTTCCGCGCCTACGAAAGTTGACGCACTCGGATGCCGACCGTACCATCTCGCAGCGGCCTCAATGGCCAGCAAGCGCGCGAGGAGTAATGGTTATGGCCAAGATCGTCATTGGGATCGCCACATCGCACACGCCGATGCTCAATACCCCGGCCAAGGACTGGCCGAGCTTTATCGATCGCGATGGCGTCCGCGATTTTCTCGACAAAGAAGGCAATCCCGCGACCTACGAGGAATTGCTGAGCCGCCCCGACCCGAGAGCGCTGCCCGAGTTAACGCCGGAGCGCTTTACCGCGCGTCACGACGAGGCTCAGGCGGCGATCGAGCGGCTGAAGCAGAGCGTGCGCCGCGCCGAGCTCGACGCGCTGATCATCGTCGGCGACGACCAGAAGGAGCTGTTCCACGAAGACCACCTGCCGTCGATCCTCGTCTATCACGGCGACACGATCCGCAACGTGCCGCTCTCGCCCAATTTCAAAGGCCCGCAGTGGTCGCGGCTGGCGACCGCGCGCTATTACGAAGAGAAGGAACCGAGAGACTATCCGGTCAAATCCGACTTGGCGCGCCATCTGATCAACTCTCTGATCGACAGCGAGTTCGACGTCGCCTCGTCGAACGGGTTGGCGCCCGGGCATGGCGAAGGCCACGCGCATGCCTTTGTCCGCAAACGGCTGATGGAGGACCCCGACCTGCCGGTCGTGCCGGTGTTCCTCAACACCTACTACCCGCCCAACCAGCCGACGCCGCGGCGCTGCTACAAGCTCGGCCAGGCGATCCGCGCCGCGGTCGAGAGCTGGCCCGGCGACGCCCGCATCGGCATCGCCGGTTCGGGGGGCCTCAGTCACTTCGTCGTCGATGAGGAACTCGACCGCGGGGTCATCGACGCGCTCGCCCGAAAGGACGGCGAGGCCTTGCAGTCGCTGCCGCGCAAAAAGCTCAATTCCGGCAGCTCCGAGATCCGCATGTGGATCAGCATCGGCGGTGCGGTCGAGCATCTCGATATGGCCTGGTCGCATTATGTCCCCGGCTATCGCACTCCCGCCGGGTCCGGCACCGGGCTCGGCTTCGCCGTCTTCCAGTGAGAAATCTGAACCCAAACCGTCATTCCGGGGCGCGGGCGCAGCCTGCGAGCCAGGAACCCATGCACACAGGCCCGCGAGAGCTGGAGCCGACGCCGGTGTAGATGGGTTCCGGGCCTGCCCGAGGGCATCCCGGAATGACCAAGTGAGCGAGGTCACCGATGAGCAAACAGAAGGACAGTGACGATCTTCTCCGCGTCGGCCCCGGCACGACGATGGGCGAGATGATGCGCCAGTACTGGATCCCGGCGGTGATGTCGTCGGAGCTCGAGCGCGACGGCGCGCCGCTGCGGCTGATGCTGCTCGGCGAAAAGCTGATCGCGTTCCGCGACAGCTCGGGCCGGGTCGGGGTCATGGATCACCGCTGCCCACACCGCTGCGCGTCCTTGTTCCTCGGCCGCAACGAGGAGAACGGCATCCGCTGCGTCTATCACGGCTGGAAATACGATGCGGCAGGCAATTGCGTCGACATGCCGAACGCGCCGCCGCACCAGGACTTCAGGGACAAGGTCAAGGCCAAAGCCTACCAGGTGGCCGAGCGCAATGGCCTCGTTTGGGTCTATATGGGCGCCCGCAAGGAGGCGCCGCCATTGCCGGCGATCGAAGCCTCGCTATTGCCCGCGGCCGAATTGCAGATCTCGTTCGTGCAGCGCGAATGCAACTGGCTGCAGGCGCTTGAGGGCGACATCGACACCTCGCATTTCGGCTTTCTGCATACCGGCAGCGTCCAGCCCGACGACGTGGCGGAGGACAGCCTATTGCGCTGGACGGTGACCAACCGCGCGCCGGAGTATCACGTCACCGACACCCATTACGGCACGATGTATTGCGCCTACCGCCCGGCCGAGAAGGACCAGACCTATTGGCGCTTCGCCAATTTCCTGTTTCCGTTCTGGACGCAGACGCCGCAAGGCCCGTTCGACCGCGTCAACACGCGCGCGTGGGTCCCGATGGACGACACCCACACGATGTTTGTCAGCTTGAGCTGGCGCGGCTCGCCGCCGTCGATGCGCCCCTTGAAGAACGGGCAGACGGTGCCGGGTTCGCGGCTCGGCTTCGACTACCTGCCGAATACGACCGACTGGTTCGGCCGCTGGCGGCTGACCCAGAACCCGTCGAACGACTGGATGATCGACCGGGAGGCGCAGAAGACCGAGAGCTACACCGGCATCGCCAGCATCCACGGCCAGGACCAGGCGGTGACCGAGAGCATGGGCGCGATCACCGACCACGCCTTCGAAAATCTGGCGCCGAGCGATCTGATGATCGCCCGCACCCGGCGGCGCCTGCTGCGCGCCGCCCGCGCCTTCGCCAAGGACGGCGCCGTTCCGCCCTGTGTCGACGAGCCCGGGATCTACACCCAAGTGCGCAGCGGCGATTTCCTCGCCGACGCAAAGATCACCTGGCGCGACGCCTACGAGATGCAGATGCGCGCTGCTGTCCGCCCGCTCGCCCAAGCCGCGGAGTGAGAGGAGCGCCCCGAATGGTGATCTCACTCGTAATCTAGGGCAGCGGCGCCTCTAGTAATCATCAGGAGTTACACTGCAGCCCTTGCCTTCTCTAACGCACGCCGGGTAAGGCTGATGATGTTCGGACGAGCTCCTTTGCGGCGGAACCCAAGACCGATTTGAAATAGCTCCGGCACCTCATACTGCGCGTTCTCTTCAAAAAACACACCATATTTTACCAGGTTGGAGAGCTCGGTATCGGAGAGGCCGACTTCCGCGGCGGCCTGCTGATCAAGTGGCGTTTCAATACCAGTGGTGCTCTTTAGTTTGTCGAAGATCGGCTGAAGCACTGTTACTTCACTTGGATATTCTTTGACCTTTTCTTCACTCGTCTCGGCAACGGCGCGGCGCATTGCAGTCGGGGCAAGAAGACGCGAGTCGGCCGGCTCCTCATCTATCGAACCGTGGGCCGCCGTGGCAATGAATTGAACCAGGTCCCGAGCGGTCAGCCGCCCATTTAGGTCCGTCAGGACAGCAAGCACCCATTCCGTGCAGCGTGCCTCCCGGCTCTTCTCTGATCCGAGTTTCCAACCCCAAACGCGCTCCAGATCGTTGGTGCGCTCGTCGTCTCCCTTTTCCCGCCAAATGGGCGTCCAAAGATCGGGAATAGCGCCACTGGTAGTAGCGAGCCAGACGACAAGCTCTAGGATGTCAATCGATGACCATGCAAGGGCATAATTGCGGTATCCCGCACGGAATTGAGCCAGGTTTTGGCGGATGACTGCCTCGACCATATCACCGCGAACAAAAATAAACGATCCGACCGGGCGACCTACTTCTTGTCGGAGGCGCAATGGTATGTCGACGAGGAGGGATCTCAACGCAACTGCTTGCTTGGAATTCGGCGTAGGGGTCCAAAATTACTTCTTCTAAGCCCTCGAAGAGCGCTATTGGGTGATCGCGGCGCGCCTTCGCCATAGAGAGAAAGTCATGCCAAGCGCGGGATGTTCCGACGCCAATGCCACAGACCCATGCGATCGCATCAAGCCAAAAATCTGCCCATTGAGCTTCGGTGAATCCGCCTTGGAGGTTGTCTTGGATTCGACGTTTCAGCTCCGAAAACTGCATCGGATCAGAGCCACCATATTCTCCCGCTAACGCCCGGGTACGATCACCAATGAGGTCGACCATATGCGCCCCCTGTGATGATCCATATACTGGTATTATCGGTCCCGCGATTTCGGGCGACATCTGATGGTGAAGTGTTTGCAGTGCGTCCCGCCATGTCCGTTGTTCGACGAGGAAGCGGAACGTGAGCGTTTTGCCCGTACCCTTAGCCCCTTCAATGACTGCGATCGGAGATTGTTTTTGAAAATCCTCCCCAAGGCGACGAAGCGGTGGGGTCACGAGGGGTGCCCGCAAAGGTTCAGCAGCCGCTTCCGCAACGACCATTAACTGGGCGAACCTTTCCAGCTGGCGACAGGCTTCCTTTCTGTCGAGCCCCGGGATGTGAGGAAGGACGTGAGAAATAGCGTCGCCGCGGCCCAGGGCATCGAGAGAAGACCATGACCGGAATTGGCTCTCAACGCCCCTCGCAAATCCCGATGCGTCGATCTGAGCGATAAAACCATCCCAATCTCGCGCAGTCCGCACGAGGTCAACCGAGTGTGGAAGCACCGCAAAGGTCAATGGGCTATCAGAACCAAACTCAACATCATCCGACCGATTTGCGGTGTTCGCTAAACTACCGTCGGCCGCTTTGGATGCAGTCGCTTGAAATGACCTTACAGCCACAGCTTCGATTTCACCGGTAATCTCATCGACGAAGCGGTGGTCCACTAAAGAAAACGCCGGAACCTGGTTGATCACCATCAGTGGCTTTCGACCCGTTACACCCATTTGGCGTTCGACCATCCCTAGTGCTTCGAGCATCCCGCAAGTGGCTTCCAACGATTGTCCACTCGCGGTCGTGACAAATACACGCTCGACACTCGGATCCGTTAAGAACTGCATTGCGATCTCGACAAGACCTGCGCGGAGATCTACCACCACCGCTCCGCAACCCGCGCGAACGGCGATCTCTCGGAGCATGTCTACGATTAGAAATGGTCTGCCTTTCCTGGCACTGATCATGTGCTCGGGCCGGATTGCAAATGCCGACAGTGCTCGCGTCGATCGCTTCACTGGTAGGATTGTTAGGTCATCTACTCTCTGTTCCTGGAGACGTGTCGCGACAAAATCGAGTGTCGAGCTGAGATCATCTCGAGGATCAGCATGTGCCAGAACGATGAGGTCCTCAAAGGAAACTGTGCTCTCGGGCTTCCTTGACGCGAAGAGATAGCTCAACCCCGGAGCTTCAAAATCGGCATCGACGAGAAGAACAGGCTTCCTCAAGCGCTCGCGAACCAAGTGTCGAGTAAACGCAACTGCGGTTATTGTTCTCCCAACACCGCCCTTGACGCTATGGAATGCGAAGACCGGCAACGGGTCCAGGGGTCTATCGGGCACGGTAACATCAAAAGTCTGACGTCCTTCGAGGGCTGCAGTTGGACGGAACATACGCGGCTGAGTGAGCTCAGCCTCGTCGCATTCGAAGAGTATTGCTAGCTTTTCGAGTTCTGGCGGAGCTTCGAGCTTTATACACCCTTCTTGTGCTTCCTCATCCCATTCGACTCGGCTCGGAAATAGGTACTCAAGCCATTTCAATGCTGGGCCGCAGTCGCTGCCGGAGCGGAGGCTGACCGTGAGTCCCGACCAGAATACTTCCGTCGCGAGAACATCATCTGGCGGCGAAAATGAAGGATCATCGTCCAGACCAAGCCGTGTGATCGCCGAAAGACGGCGCGCAACATCTACCCAAGTGATCGGTTGAAGGGACAGGTCAAATCCGCTCATAACGCCCTAGATATCTGCTTCAATCCACTGCATCAGGTTAACTAGAGACGCTTCTAAGTCCGTCTGATGCGTGGTCACTACCCCAAGGCCATAGCGCCAAGCCTCATGAGCTCTGGCGATCCGGAATTGCTGCGGCCTTCCGTCCTGTTTGTGCCCACCGGACAGGCTAAACATTCTCGCCATGCCCGTCCCGTAGCTCGCAGGCACCTTCAAGCGCTTTGCCATCGCATTCAGGTCACATTCAGGTCGTGTCCATAGCTCTCCACCGTCTCTCTGTCAGTCTCACCGCTACTCTTAATCTCATACAGGTGGGGGACCTTTTCTCTCGCACTCAAAAGATATTTCAATCCGAACTCAGCCGCATAGAAGCGAAGAAGACATTGGCCGTACGGCCGCTTCATGTCGTTCGCGTGCGTTGGGTTATGTGTTTGGATGACCGTTGACAGCCGCTGCAGTCGGCGGAAGTTTGAGCGGTGCTCCTGAGGAAGCGCTATGAGCATGCGGACATGGCCGTTTTCCGAAAGGTCTGACCCGGAGAAGTATGTCGCGGCAAAGCGCGCGCGAGAAGCGCGGCTTTGCAAACCTTAAAGGGTGATCTGGCGGCATTTGAAAGGTCAGAACCTGCTCAGCCTCCCAGACGATCCGCCGGGCGGCGGCCCCAGGCGATGAAGCCGTCGTTCTTGAAGCCGGGTTTGCCGTAGGTTAGCGGGGCGCCGGCCAGGGTCTCGACGCGGCCGCCGGCGGCTTCGAGAACGGCCTGCCCGGCCGCGGTGTCCCATTCCATCGTCGTGCCGAAACGGGGGTACATATCGCCCTCGCCGGCGGCGATCACGCCGAATTTGAGGGCGCTGCCGCAGCTTTTGCGCGCCTGCACCGGATAAGCCGGCAGGAACTCGGCAAGCCGCCGGCTATTTTCGTGCGAGCGGCTGTGGACGATGACAAGCCCGTCCGGCGGCGGGGTGCGCGCGTGGATCGGCTCGGGGGCGCCACCGCGGCGGCTACGGGTGGCCGTACCCGGGCCGCACGCCGCGTAGGTCAGACCGACCGCCGGCCCGTGCACGACGCCGAGCACCGGCCGCCCTTCCTCGACCAGTGCGATCAGCACGGCGAACTCACCGTTCTTGGCGACGAACTCGCGGGTGCCGTCGAGCGGGTCGATCGCCCAGAAGCGGTCGCAGCAGGGCGGCATTCCCTGAGCCTCGCACAACTCCTCGGCGACGCACGGGATGTCGGGAAACGCCGCCATCAGCCGGTCGACGATGATTAGCTCGGCGGCGAGATCGGCCTCGGTCACCAGGGTCTTGTCGGCCTTGTGACGAACGTCGAATTCTTCGGCATAGACCTTGAGGACCGCCTCGCCGGCGAGGACCGCCGTCCGGCATACGATGTCGAGCATTTCGCGCCGATCGGTGCTCATGCCGCCGCCCGCCGCTCGGCTGCGTTGACCGCATGCCACAGCCGCTCCGGCGTCAGCGGCATATCGAGATGTTGGATGCCGAGCTCGGCGAGCGCGTCGACGACCGCATTGACGAGCGCCGGCGGGGCACCGATCGCACCCGCTTCGCCCGCACCCTTGACGCCCAGAGGGTTGGTGCGGCACGGCACGACGTTATAGGCGAACTCGATCGCCGGCAGATCGTCGGCGCGCGGCAGGCAGTAATCGGTCAGCGAGCCGGTCAAGAGCTGTCCCGACCCGGGGTCAAAGAAGGTACGTTCGAGCATTGCCTGCCCCACTCCTTGCGCAACACCGCCCCGCACCTGGCCCCTCAGCAGCAGCGGGTTGATCACCGTGCCAAAATCGTCGACCACCCGATAGTGCACGATATCGATATGCCCGGTCTCGGGTTCTATCTCGACCTCGCAGACATGGCAGCCATTTGGGAAAGTCGGCTGCGGCGGGGTGTAGTTGCCGGTCTCGGCAAAGCCGGGCTCGACCCCTGGCGCCTGCTGCGCCGGGTTGAAGGCGGCGCGCGCCACCTCTTCGATGCCGAGCCGGCGATCGGTACCGCTGACGGTGAAGACGCCGTCGGCGAATTCGACGTCGGCCTCGGCCGCCTCGAAGAAGTGTGCTGCGATGCGGCGACCTTTGGCGATCAGCTTGTCGGCCGCCTGGACGAGGGACGCGCCGCCGACCGGCAGCGAACGCGAGCCGCCGGTGCCGCGCCCGAAGGAGATTGCGGCGGTGTCCCCTTGCAGCACACGGACCTTCTCCGGCGCGACGCCGAGATGCTCGACAGCGAGCTGGGTATAGGCGGTCTGATGACCCTGCCCCGAGGATTGCGTCCCCATCAGGATCGTCAGAGTGCCGCTCGGGTCGAAGCGCAATTCGGCGAATTCGTCGGGCGGGAACCCGGACTGCTCGATATAGACGGCGTGGCCGAGCCCACGATAGCGGCCGCGCGCTCGCGCCTCGGCACGCCTCGCCGGAAAGCCGGCGATGTCGGCAGTGGCCAGTGCCTGGTCCATGTTGCGGGCAAATTCGCCGCTGTCATAGTTGAGGCCGAGCGGGGTCGTGTACGGCATCGCCTCGGGGTTGATGAAATTGCGCCTTCGCAGCTCTTGCGGCATCACACCGAGCTGCCGAGCGGCATAATCGATCAGCCGCTCAATGGCGTAGGCCGCCTCGGGGCGGCCGGCGCCGCGATAGGCGTCGACCGGCACGGTGTTGGTGAACACACCCTTGACCCCGACATGGATTGCCGGGATCGCATAAACCCCACTGTGCATCACCGCACCGGAGACGGTCGGGATCTCCGGGGCGAAGTTCGACAGGTAGGCGCCCATGTTGGCCAAGATCGCGACATTGAGTGCGAGGAAGCGGAGGTCGGCATCGAGGGCCAGTTCGAGCCGCGTGACGTTGTCGCGGCCCTGAGTGTCGGTCAAGAAGGCATCGGAGCGCTCGGGGGTCCATTTGACCGGGCGATTAAGCTTTTTCGCCGCCCACAGTACGAGAATGTGCTCGGGGTAGAGAAAGAGCTTCATGCCGAAGCCGCCGCCGACGTCGGGGGTCACCACACGGATACGGTTTTCCGGGATTTTGAAGATGCTTTCGGCCAACAGATTGCGGAGGAAATGCGATCCTTGGGTCGAGCTCCACAAAGTGTAGGCATCTTCGCCCGGATCGTATTCGCCGATCGCACCCCGCGGCTCCATCGAATTGACGACGACGCGGTTGTTGACGAGTTCCAGCACGATGCGGTGGCGCGCCCCGGCCATCGCCTGAGCGACCGCCGCTCCGTCGCCGACCTCCCAGTCGAAGCACAGGTTTCCCGGCGCTTCGTCCCAGAGCTTGGGTTGTCCGGGGTCGAGGGCGCGCACGGTGTCGACCGCCGGGGCGAGCGGTTCATAGTCGACCGCGATCAGCTCGCCAGCATCACGCCCGGCGGCGACGCTCTCCGCCACCACCATTGCTACGGTATCGCCGACATGCCGAACCCGGTCGCGTGCGATTGCCGGGCGCGGCGGGAGCGCCGAAGGAGACCCATCGCGGTTGGTGACGGCGCTGAGACAAGGGATCGTCCCGAGCCCGTCACGAACGAGATCGTCCCCGGTATAAACCGCAAGAACACCCGGGGAGGCGACGGCTGCAGCGGTGTCGATCGCGCGGATGCGGGCGTGCGCATGCGGCGAGCGCAGCATGAAGGCATAGGCCTGGCGTGGGCGGCTGACATCGTCGAGATAATTGCCGCGACCGGTGATAAAGCGCCGGTCCTCGATGCGGCGGACCGGCTGACCGATGCCGAACTGCTTCATGGGCCATCACCTCCGACCTCGGCATATCGGCGGCGACGATAGATTTTGCTATGGCAAACCGTGATGGTTTTCATCGAGGCTAAGGCTTGCCGGTGCTCCAGGTGACGTTATTGTTGAAGAGCGCGATGGTCGACAGGCTCATCTTTGCGCTCGCGTCTTTGACCTGCCGGCTGTAGGCGACATAGACCAAAGTGTCGGTGGTCTTGTCGTAGATCCGGCGCACCGCGATCGACTTGAAAAACAGGCTCATCCGCTCCGAGAAGACTTCCTCGCCCTTGGCACTGGTAACGATCTTACCGATCGCGATCGGCCCGGTCTGCTGGCACGAGATGCTGCTGTTCGACGGGTTCTCGAACCAATTCCCCTTGGACAACCGGTCGATGACGCTGCGGTCGAAATGCACGAGATGGCAGGTGACGCCGCCGATCTTGGGATCGGCAACCGCCTCGACCACAATGCCGTTGCCCGTCCAGTCGTTGCTGAAGCGGCCGACCTGGTCAGCTTGCGATGCCGCAGCCGACAGGCAGAAGAAGGCGATCAGGGGAAAGAACCGTGTCATCGTGGCGTAACCTTCTTATCGAAGCGCGAAGTGGATCGGTGAACCGTTAATTCACCATGCATAACACGACTGCCATCATCGAGACCGATATCCCGGCACGCTTAGATCGCCTGCCGTGGACCCGCTTCCACACCCTCGTCGTCGTGGCGCTCGGCATCACCTGGATTCTCGACGGGCTCGAGGTGACAGTCGCGGGTTCGATTGCAGGGGCCCTGCAAGAGAGCCCGGTGCTGCATTTCGACGCCCAAGAGGTCGGCCTCGTCGGCAGCGCTTACTTGGCGGGTGCGGTCAGCGGCGCGGTGCTATTCGGTTATCTGACCGATCGATTGGGCCGCAGAAAGCTGTTCTTTATGACTCTCGGGGTTTACCTCGTCGCGACCGCGGCGACCGCCTTCTCTTGGGATTTCTGGAGCTTCGCGCTGTTCCGATTTCTGACGGGCGCAGGCATCGGCGGCGAATACGCGGCGATCAACTCGGCGATCCAGGAGTTTATACCGGCGCGCTTTCGTGGCCGTACCGATCTGGCGATCAACGGCAGCTTCTGGATCGGCGCGGCACTCGGCGCGGGCGGCGCGGTGGTGCTTTTACAGCCCGGCATATTGCCGCCGGATTGGGGATGGCGCATCGCTTTCGGAATCGGCGCAATACTTGGGCTCGGCATTCTGCTGCTGCGCCGCTTTATCCCGGAGAGCCCGCGCTGGCTGATGCTCCACGGGCGGGTCGAGGAAGGCGAGACCGTCGTCGCCGCGATCGAGAGCGATGTGAAACATGCTGCGGGAATAGCGGAGCTGGCCCCGGCGGTAGGGCGAATTCGGCTCGCCGCCTCTTCCCACACGCCGCTCGTGCGAATGGTTCTGGCGATCGTACGCGACTACCCGAGTCGCGCCGTCCTGGGGCTGGTGCTGATGGCTGCTCAGGCTTTCTTTTACAACGCCATCTTCTTTTCCTACGCGCTGGTCCTGACGCGGTTTTACGCGATCCCCTCGGAGGAGATCGGCTGGTACATCCTGCCCTTCGCGCTCGGCAATTTCGTCGGGCCGGTGCTGCTCGGGCCGCTCTTCGACTTGGTCGGCCGCAAGCCGATGATTGCATCGACCTATGCGATCTCCGGCGTGCTGCTCGCCATTGTCGGCTATCTCTTCCGCGAAGGGCTGGTCGATGCGGCCCAACTGACCATGTGCTGGACCGGCATCTTTTTCTTCGCCTCGGCAGCGGCGAGCGCCGCCTACCTGACCGTCAGCGAGAGCTTTCCGCTCGAGGCCCGCGCCTTCGCCATCGCCCTCTTCTACGCCGTCGGCACCGCGGTCGGCGGCGCGGTCTCGCCTTGGATCTTCGGCGTTCTGGTGGGTTCCGGCGAGCGCGGCGCCGTTTTCGTCGGCTATCTCTTCGGTGCCTTTCTGATGATAGGGGCGGCGGTGACCGAAGCCCTGATCGGGGTCAAGGCCGAGCGCCAGTCGCTGGAAAGCGTCGCCCGCCCGCTCTCCGCTGTCGGCGACTAGGCGAAAGCGGGGGCGACCTCGGTCATGAAGCGCGCCATCTCGTCCTTGACCTGGGGATGCGGCTTCAGGCCGACATTGAAGTAGAGGATGACCTCGTCGAACCCGGCGGCCTCGACCTTCTTCAGGATGTCGGTGATCCGTTCGGGCGAGCCCAGCAGCACCGAGTTTTCGGTCAAATCCTCCGGACGCACATTGCGCAGCCGCTCGACCATGCCGATGAAATAGCGATAGCTCGGCGGTGCGGTTTCGGGATCGCCCGGAAAGGCGGCAATCACGCACTCCTTGTAGTAGCGGATCTGCCGGGCACGGGCGGCCTCCTCCTCGGCCGGGTTGTCGGCGAAATGGATGAAGTAGCTGCACATCAGCCGCCCCGCCGGGCGGTCGTGTCGGGCGCATGTCTCCTTATAGAGGTCGGCGACCTGGCGCAGCCCGCCATAGCTCATCGCCGCGGCGAAGGGGGCCACGATCAAACCGCAGCCGAGCCGGCCGGCGAGCTCGATCGAGGGCTGCGAGAACGAGGCGACGTAAGCGGGCAGCGGGCGCTGCACCGGGCTCGGTGTGATTGCGACATCCTCGAACTGGTAATGCGTGCCGGTGTGCGAGATCGGGCCGGCGGCCGACCACAGCCGGCGGACGATCTCCATCCCCTCCTCGAAGATCGCCTGATTGTCCTCGAACGACACCTTGAAGGGCCGGTACTCCTGCCGGTCATAGCCGCGGCCGGCGGCGAAATCGACGCGGCCGCCGCTGATCAGGTCGAGGGTCGCCCATTGCTCGGCGACCCGGATCGGGTGATGCAGCGGCAGGACGGTGACCGCCGGGGCGAGGCGGATATGCCGCGTCCGCGCCGCGACATTGGCGAGCACGAGATCAGGGCAGGAGAGCACGCCCAAGGTGCTGAAATGATGCTCGCCGATCCACGCCGAGTGAAGGCCGACTTCTTCGGCATAAACCGCCTCGTCGATGATGTCGGCGACAAACCGGTTGGCGCTCCGGGTATTGTTCGCGTAGCGATTGTCGCTCAACGTGAAATAGCCGAATTTCATTGGAGGCCTCCCCGGTCAGCCCCGAAAATGCGCCTGCCTTCGGCACCGCGCAAGCGCGGGCCCGGATAGCTCCCGCATCGCTTGCGGTCAGCTGCAATCACCAATTGTGCCGCTGATTGTCCCCCGCTGCACCTTCAGCGGGTCTGCAGCGGGAACTCTTCCCAAGGTTGTAATGTCGCGATGGACTTGGCGTCCGAGCGTCCTCCCTTCCGACCGTCCTCGGCGCGAGATTATACAATAAGAATGAGGCAATTCGTTGGTCGCGATTATCGCAACATGGTCAAATGCACGCCGGGGCCGAATAGACGCATTTCTCTTTTCGTGTAGCGACAACGGGGTCGACATATTAACATCACCGAGCCGTAGGGGAGGATCCGATGCCTATTCCGCGCTCGTTGAGAAGATGGCTGCGTCTGCCGGGCCGTGCCGCCCTCATCCTGGGCTTGGGCGCATTGTCGACTGCCGGCGCCCGGGCGGACACACCAGAGCAAGCCCACCGCACGGCCTCTGGCGACATCCTGATCCGGAGCGAAGGCGGAAGGATCTATCTTTCGGAAGCAGGCAAAGAATTTGAGGAATTGCGGCTGAACGACACGGCGGAAGCGCGGCATCTCAAGCAGCTGTTAGAAAGTCGCAGCAGAGCTGAGGGCGCCCCCTACATCCGGCTGAACTCCACGGTCCTTGCCAGTGGTGGGGGCGCGGGCTTTCACTGGTGGTGGCGTCCCGCTGCCAAGCCCGGCAGTCCGCCGAAGCCCGACGATCCCAGCAAGGCTGGTACGCCGCCCAAGAGCGCCGGCACACCCGGTAAGACGGATTCCACCATGGGTGGCAAGAAAGAATAACGCTCCGTCGGGCCGAGGGGCGGTGATTGCCTGGAGGTCGCTCTGATATCTCCGCGTTGGCAGATGTCAGACGAGCCGCTGCCAAAGGCATTTCGGCGCGGCACCCACAGGCTGGTCGATCCCTCGCAAACCCTGTCGCGGTTTCGCCCTTCAGCCTGGCGGATGGGGATTTCGCGGCTCGCCAATGTTACAGGTCTCGACCGTATCGGGATCCCGGTCGCTATCGCGGTCCGGCCCAATTCCCGCTCGGTTTCGGTATCGCAGGGCAAGGGGCTGGATCCGGCACAAGCGATGGCGTCAGCTTTGATGGAAGCGGCCGAGGGCTTCCACGCCGAAGAGGTCGGCGGATCCCGATTCGCCGCCTACCGCCAACTCGTTGCTGAAGGCGGAGTAGTCGACCCAGCAGGGCTTTGCATCACGGGCAAAGCTTTTGATGTCGATGCCGCGATCCCCTGGCTCCGAGGGTATGATCTGCTGCAGCAAGAGCCCTGCTGGGTTCCGGCCGAGATCGTCCACACCGACTATACACAAATCCTCGATGGTTATTTTCTTGCTGGCTCCAACGGTCTGGCGTCCGGCAACCATCCGGTCGAGGCGCTCAGCTCTGCAATCTGCGAGTTGATCGAGCGCGATGCCGTAGCAGTTTGGAGCGCGTCAGCTATCCGTGCGAGGGCGGGGCGGGCTCTCGACGTCGCTTCGGTCGACGACCCGGATTGCTGCACTTTGTTGGCAAAGTACACGCAGGCTGAGATCTCCGTTCGGCTGTGGAATGTCACGACCGATATCGGCATCGCCGCATTCGTCTGCGATATCCGCGACCCATCCACGAGCGAGCTGGGAAGGCTCCATCGCTTCCAAGGTGCCGGTTGCCATCCGGATAGGGCGATCGCGTTGTCGCGGGCGCTCACCGAGGCGGCACAGACCCGTCTTACCTACATCGCCGGCATCCGCGACGACTTGCTTGCGTCGGAATACGAGGAGCCGGCTAACGCCGAGATTGCCGACGCGGTGCTCGAAGCGCTCCGCCGAGAGGCCGAGCCGAGTTTATTTAGCGAGGCGCCGAGCTTTGCCGCCGATGATCTGAGCCAGGATCTCTGTCGGGAACTGGAGCGTCTGCAGTCGGCTGGGATCACGCGGATCGTCGCCTTCGATCTGACCCGCAAAGATTTCGCGGTCCCGGTGGTCAGGGTGGTGATCCCAGGTCTGGAAGGGGATTCGAGGCATCCCAGCTACACCCCCGGTTTGCGCGCCCGTCGAGCCGCCACCCGGTCGCAATGAGCGCCTCGGCAAGAGTCGCTATCTTCGTCGGCCCTTCGCTGCCTCCGGCTGCACGGCCGGCCGATCCGGCGGTCGAATGGCGTCCTCCGGTTAAACAGGGTGAGCTCTACCGGGCTGCGCTCGAGCGGCCGGCCATCATCGGCGTCGTCGACGGCTATTTCGAGACCACACCGACCGTCTGGCATAAGGAGATCCTGTGGGCGATGGCGCAAGGGATCCATGTTTACGGCAGCGCCAGCATCGGGGCGTTGCGCGCGGCCGAACTCGCCCCCTTCGGCATGAAGGGGATCGGCCGAATTACCAGGCCTTCCGCGACGGCATCCTCGAAGACGATGACGAGGTCGCGGTGCTGCACGGCCCCGAAGAACTCGGGTATCCCTCAGTCACCGAAGCAATGGTCAACATTCGTGCAACCCTCGCCGCCGCCGAGCAAAGCCGGGTCATCGCGCCATCTGTCGCGGCACGCCTAATCAGGATCGCCCAGGCCTTCTTTTACAAGGAACGTACCTACCCGGCGATCCTGCAGGCTGCGGCCGCGCAGGGCTTGCCGCAGGCGGCGCTACAGGCCCTCGCGGCCTGGCTGCCGAGCGGAAAAGTCGATCAAAAGGCGCGTGATGCTCTAGCTATGCTCAACGCCATCCGGGCTCACCTTGCGGCCGTGACTCCGCTGCAGGTTAGCTACGTGTTCGCTCATACTGTTGCGTGGGAGGCCGCCTGCCGCCGCACCCACAGGGAACTGAACGGAGACCCAAGCGCACCCCGATCGTGATGATTAGGGGAGTACTGCATTACGGTCAAAACATCTCATTTTCCGCTTCAATTCTCGTTTGACGTCCAGATGGCCTGGAATATCGTCTAAATAGACCTGCGTCCCCGTACCCGGAATGTTAATCTGCAAAGTCGTCAACTTTGGAGTTGCCTGCGTGAGAGCGTACAATTGGTAGCTCTCGACAAAGTCTTCGTCAGGAGACAATGCCGCCAGCGGGCTCGCCCATGGCCCTCCGTGTCGGTTAGGTTGTCCGTTAGGCTGATTGCCCGAAAGCACCCTATGCAAAACGTTGCCGGCCTTGTCAGGCGCCCCCGACCGCAAATACGATTTGAGGTCCGATATGTTTACATCATCAGATTGATGACTGTTTCTTATATCCGCAAAGTCTATCCATCTTTGCGAAAATGTAATCGGCATCGCCCAAGTACCCTTCCTGCCCGCACCCAAGTAGAACCTGCCGCCACAAAATTTCGTGAAATCAGCAGGTCCTCCAGGGCTAGGCACAAAAGCGTCGTACCAATACGCGTGCCCAAATTCATGGGCGAGAGCCGCTAGAACGGTAATCGCAGAGGTGTTGGCATCGGCCCATACATATCTGCCAATATTGGGTACGTTCTGAGCAGCTACTCGGTTCAGGAGGGCCCCGAGCCGCATCGTCTTGTAGTCAATAAATATTGGAGCATGCTGGAGCTCATGATCTCTAATTTTCCACAGCGCCGCCGATGTCGCAATATACTTGTTTGGATAATTATCACGAAATCCCCACGAATTGGCGATCACGGTTTGAGGATCGAGTGGAGCGGGGACCACACAATTGTTGGGATCGCATACTTTGGGGTTTGGACTGCCGCAGTCGCTGGACTTCGCTTCAATGCAAGGATTGATAAAGACGCCTTTAACACTGAGAAGATCATTTTTAACCCTCTGGTTGGCAGAGCAAAAAGCCTGCTCCAGATCTTCTCGAATATTCGGGTTCGTGATTGTCCCGTTAGGCTGTGGGGGCTGGTAGCTGCCCCCATTAGGGTTGGGCCAATACGGCAGTTTCAGAACAGACACCTTATTGAGAAATTTGTCCGAATCACGACACAAGGGACTTGCCGCGAGGCTTGCTGCCGGGGCGGAGGTCGCTACGGGGGGCGGGGGCTCGACGCACGCGAAGAGAGCAGAAGCAACAACGATTACGGAAAGGAGCAGGGCGGTGGGCTTCATTAGAGTTATCTCCTCACCCGTATTTGCCGCTTTTGTCGCCGTCTGATCGTGCGAATCAACGTGGGCGGTGCGACCTTGGACTTGGCGCGAACTTATGATAGCTTAGCACCAAGGACTTTGCCACCTACAGCTTTTTCTAGCGGACGTGAGATGGGGTGCGACTAAGCCCATCCGAAGCGTTTGAGGCGGCGCATCACTATATTGCCAAGATCAAGCCGATGGGCGCCCCGCGGCTGAGTGCGGTACGCGCAGCTTGGACCCGGGCCTGTTCATCGAGTGTCCCAAGGGCCTGGAAGATCTCCTCGGCCTCCCCCAATAGCCGCCGTGCCGTCGTAAGGTCACCTTCGGCTTGGCGCAATGCCGCCCGTGTCATGATCGCCCGCGCGAGGTCGTTGCGCGCCCCGATGCTTTCCAGGATCGCCATTGCTGTTTCTGTGTGGCGCTCGGCAGAAGCAGGATCTTCGGACGCGAGGCACTCTCCGATCAGCCAGCACGCCACACCCTCGAAGTGAAGGTAGCCTGTCTTCCGGCTCGTCTCGAGCACATCTTCGATCAACGACTGGGCGGCAGCGCGGTCACCCTGGTGCAAATGGCCCTCGGCGAGCCACAGCGCAAAGCGCCGGGGAGTATAACCCAAATGAGAGTTTTCAAGCCAGGCCACTGCTTCATGAAGATCCGCAATGCCGGCATCGACTCGGCCTGCTTTTATTTCGCCGTAGCCGCGTGCCCCCTTGGTCATTGCGGCATCGTATGGCAGCGGTTCGAGCGTCAGTGCTTCGTTACAACAGCTTACGCCTCGTTCAGGATCGCCTTGCTGAATGTACGTCGCGCCCATGCGCCACAAGCCAATTATCCTCAGGCGGACATCGCTTACGGTGGCACCGTATTCAATGGCACGACTGCAATATTGTAAGCTGCTGTTCCAATCGCCAAGAGCGATTGCGGCAGGGCTTAGATGAGCGATTGTTCGGACAGCCCACCACAAATTACCAAGCATCTCAAAGCTGGCGAGGGCCCGCTCACCCACTTCGATTGCTTCATGCAGCCTGCCGGCGATCAGGTATGCCTGAGCCAAGCAGGATTCGACATAGGGTTTGATTTCGTCCAAGCCGGCAGCCGCCGCAAACGCCGCCGCCTTGTTGCAGTGGTCGATCGCGATGTCGGGATGACCCCCCGTTAGCATGTCTGCAAACCCGCGCCAATAATGCCAAGTGGCGTGGCGCTTGTGATCACCAATCTGATCGACGAAGTTGCGGATGTTATCGAGCGCCTGAATGTGCTCGGCGTGCCCTCCGAAGGCAAACCTGCTATCGGCTTGCTTGATCACTGCATCGATGCGGCGCAGTTGGTTGGGTACTGTGTCCGGCAGCAGGTCGAGGCGGCGGAGGGCGCCGCCGAAATAGGATAGTGCCTCGTTGTTGGCCCAACGACGCTGGGATTTTTCGGCCGCCAGAATTGCATAATCGACCGATTTTTCCGCTTCCTCACTCCGGCCGAAATGGAGCGCGAGCAGTTCCGCAACCTCTTCGGCGCGGCCGCTATAAAGTTCTTCGAGTGTCTCTCCGACGGCGCGGTGATAGGCACGGCGATGCCGTTCGAGCAGGCTGCCATAGGCCGTTTCCTGCGTCAGGGCGTGGCGGAACACGTAGACGGTTCCATCGGTTTCGGGGCGCTCGTAGAGGAATTCGAGGCGGCTCAGTTCGCGCAGCTGGCCCTCAATCGGCCCCGTCCCCTGCCACATCGCCTTCAGCAGGCGCAGTGGAAATTCCCGGCCGATTACGGCGGCCGTCTGAAGAAGTCGTTTGGTTTCGTCGGGCAATCGGTCGATCCGCGCCATGACGACATCGTGGATCGTGTCCGGAACCATTAAGTCTGACCGCAGGTCCCGCGCCTCTCCTGCATGCAATGCCAGCTGTTCCAGAAAGAACGGGTTGCCATCGGCCTTGGCAACGATTTCCTGGGTTACCAGGTCAACCAGATGCTCTGGGCGGAGTACCGAGCGGACCATTTGAATGCTGTCGTCACGGGACAGCGGTTGCAGCGGCCTCTGTCCCGCATATGACTTGCCTATCCAAGGGGGCTGGTACCCAGGCCGGTAGGTCGCGAGTAAAAGGACACGGGCGTTCTGAACATTCTCCGCGAGAAACCCGAGGAACTCTTCCGATACCTTGTCGACCCAATGGAGGTCCTCGAGTACGAGAACCAAAGGATGCTGCTGGCTATTTTTTACAAATAATTGCCGGAGGGTCTCGAAAGCTTTGCTTTTGATCGCTTCGGGGTTTGACAATGCCGGTGAGCCGGCGACACCCTTGATTTCCAGAAGATGGAGCAGGATGGTCCTCTCCTCGTCCTGATCCATCGCTACTGTGCGAAGACCCGCATGGACCTTCTCGGCGACTGTATCGGGGGTGTCTGTTTCGATAATTCCACAGCTGTTGCGCAAAAGATCGAGCGCTAGCAAATAGGGGATCGCGGTGCCGTAAGAGAGGCATCGTCCTTCCACCCAACTCACCCGTTCGTCAGCGACCTGCCGGCGGAATTCGGCGAGAAGACGAGACTTTCCGATGCCGGGCTCGCCGACGAGGCCGACCGCTTGTCCATGCCCGTTTTCGACCTGCCGGAGAAAATTGTTCAAGATCGCAAGCTCGCTGACGCGATCGACAAATACCGCGTTACGAGGCGATGGCAACTCCCGGAGCCCTGAGCGGCGGTGCGAGACATCGAGCAAACGATAAGCCGAGATCGGTTCGGCCTTGCCTTTGAGAACGAGCGCTCCAATCGGCTCGACACGGGCGTAGCCTTGCGCCAACGAGCGGGTGGTTTCGCTCACGAGGATCGTTCCCGGCTCGGCGGCCTGCTGAAGTCGGGCGGCGACATTCGCCGTATCGCCGATCACCGTGTAATCCATCGACAAATTATCGGACACCGGGCCGAAGACCACCGAGCCCGTGTTGATACCAATTCGCACCGTCAACTCCGGGCGCTCGGGATCGGCTGTCTCGCTGTCTTCGCGGAGCACTCGCTGGATGGCACGGGCGGCCAGCAGCGCACGTCGGACGTGGTCTTCCTGTGTGAGGGGCGCCCCGAACAGCGCCATGAAGCCGTCGCCGGTAAATTGCGGCGTGGTACCGCCGTAGCGACGCACCTCGGCAAGGCTCGATCCGAGAAATCCGTAAACCAGGTCGCGCATCCCCTCCGCTCCGAGGCGTTCAGTGAGGGGGGTGGAGTTGACGATGTCGCAAAACAGCACGGTGACCTGCTTCATTTCGCCGGGAAGGGTGCTTACGCCCCCGGGGGTTTCGAGGTATGGGGCGGCCAATTCTCGGAAACCCGGCGATGCGAGCCGCACCCCGCATTGCCCGCAGAATTTGTGTTCCGGGGGGTTAGCGGCTCCGCATGACGGGCAGTCGGAACTGAGCGCCGCCCCGCACTGCCCGCAGAACTTCGCGCCGGCCGGGCAGTCTGCGTCACACCGGGGGCACCTCATGGGCGTCTTATCCGATACCAGTCGTTGGCGGCGCTCGGCTCAGCCTCTTCCCCACAGCTCTCCGGATGCGATGCGTGCGCCTTCGGCGAGGGCCGCGAGCTTGGTCCACACCACGCTCGGATGGACCTCGCATGAGGTCGAGAAGCTGGCAAAGCCGCAATCGGCGCCGGCAATCACCCGCTCGCGTCCGACAACGCCGGCGAAGCGGCCGATCCGCTGCGCGATGGCTTCGGGATGCTCGACGAGGTTGGAGGCGTGGGTGATGACCCCGGGGATCAGCACCTTGCCGTCCGGCAGCCTGGCGGTTTCCCAGACCCGCCATTCATGCTCATGGCGCGGATTTCCGGCTTCGAACGAATAGGCGCCGGCTTGCACGCCGAGCATGATATCGACGATGTGCTTCAATTCCATGTCGTGGACGCGCGGGCCCATATTGATGCTGTAGCAGGTGTGGTAGCGGATGCGCTCGGCCGGAATGCCGCGCAGCGCGTGGTTCAACAGCTCGACGCTGGCGGAAGCCCATTTGCGGCATTGGGCGAGGTCGATCTCCGGGTGCATCGCCCAGTGGCTGGCAAGCTGCGGATCGTCGATCTGCAAGACCAAGCCGGCATCGACGACCGCCTGGTATTCCTCGTGCAGCGCGTCGGCCAGCGCCACCCGGAACTCCTCGTCGGTCCTGTAGTACTCGTTGGCGTTCCAATTGGCGAGGTTGGTCGGCGAGACCGCCGGCATGAAAGCTTCCTCGCACGCGATCCCGGAAAGCGCGGCCCGCAGATTGCCGATGTCCTGCTGCAGTGCCTGATGCCCGCGATAGGAAATCGGGCCGGTGCACACCCATTGGGTCGGCGGCGCCCGACCGGCTGCACCCGGCATTTGCGCGGCCCATTGGTAATACTCCGGGAAGGCCTGATGCTCGCGCGACCCGCTCCAGCCGCTCCTGCCGCCGGCACTCTTGCGTGGCTCGATGCCGGCGAGCCGCTCGTTGACATACGGAATGAACCCGAAACGGCCCATTTCCCCATCGGCGACGATGTCGATACCGGCATCGGCCTGCTTCTTGACGACCTCGGCGACGGCGCTTTTGATCCGGTTCTTGTGGGCCCCGGCGTCGAACGCCTCGCCCCCTTCCTTCGCCTGGATCATTTCCAGCAGATCGGCTGGCCGCGGCAGGCTGCCGACGTGCGTGGTGAGGATGCGTTGCGTGCTCTGTTTCATCGCTTCCCTCCCGTCTGGCGGGCAGGGTAGCGCGAAAGGCCGATCAGGTCAGCACCGTGCGAAGTGCGGTGATCGATGGCATGAAGAAATAGCCAGCGGCGGTCAGCTTTACGAATTGCTCCGGGATCGCGAGAGCCGTCCGACGGCTGCCGGTCGGATAGTTCGGATAAGGCTCATCCATCTCGCGTGCCCCGTTTTCGGGCGCCTGCCCGATGATCGGGTCGAACCCCGGCACCACTGGAGCGCCGCCGCCGGGACGCCGCTTGCCGCCAACAAAGCCGGGGTCGTTCGCCTGGCTCTGGATGTACTCGAACTGCCGCTTGATCGAGGTCTGGTAGCAGACGAACATCAGTCCCCGTTTGTGCTTCGTCGTCGTTTCACCCGGCGCGACCTCGGGACCAAACGCGATCCCCTGGCGAATGATGCGGTGCCGCTGGACCTCCGCCTCGTTCCCGGTGTCGTCTCGGGGACGAACCTTTCGAATGTGCGCAGCGTACGGACATTTGCGTTGCTCGGGATCAGTGCCGAACAGGAAGTCATTGCGTCGCATCTGGTCGTCCCCGAGCGCTGGGGTCGTCGCGCCGCGGCGCCAACTCTAGGGGCGCGCCGCTCTTCCAGCGGCCGACCATCCGGGCAGCCAACAGTTCCGGATCCATCCCGAGCCGCACCGCCTGCTCCCGCACGAACCTCCAGAACTCGGGCACTTTTTGCTCCAGGCGCCGGAAAACCATGTGAGAGCCGTTGCGCATCCATGGCGCCGCGGTATGGGGAGGCAGCCCCGCCTCATGCGGATCTTCGGCATGCTGGCCTGGATAGCCGAACACGAATTCGCCCGGCCAGATTAAATCCTGCCCTTGCCGCTGCTCGGGGTCGCGCCACGCGTCCCCGACTGTCGTCAGACCGCGTATGCCCGGCTGTGAGATGTCATCGAGAAAGCCAAAATGCTCGAGCCGGCGCTGTGTCCCTGGCCGGGTCTGGCCGATTTCCGAATAGACGACCTTAATGGACCCAGCCAATACCCCAAGTAGTTCGTTGGACTGAAAAGTTACTGATAATGCGTTGGCACCAGTAACCAGAAGGACGCCGTCAACCCGGTCTGAATTGAATTTCCGCAGCCAAGCCGCTTTGGGTGGATCGTGCAAGGCCGCGATCGTGTCCGGATGATCGGCGCCCTTTTCAAATGCGGGATCGAGCTGCGGGCGATCCGCACCGATGAGCTGTGTTAATCCGTCCTTGGTAAACCCAAGATTAAGGCCACGAAACGGTTCTCCCGTTCGCCCTCCCCAATTCTTGCGACGTTGAACAATAAATTCCCGTTGCCTCACCCGCTCTGCGCTCGTGATCCTTTGGAGCACAAGGCCTTTTAAGAGCCCCTTAAAAGAGGCTACGTCACCAATCTTGAAGAAAATAAAATTCTCAGCATTCTTTTGCAGGCCGAGCAGAATGTCACCTTGAATTTCGTTCAGGTCCAGCGTCGGCGGTCTCATCGACGTCTCACTCGCCGTGTTACCGTGATTACTACGAGCAGTTCACGGCCGTCGCTGTTCCTGCGCAGTAGCGCGCATGCGACATTGGCTAAGCAAGAGCCGCCAAAGTCGAAGGCGATCATCGGCCAGCGACCGGGACCGTTTGGCCAAAGCGTTCCGAAAATTCATCCTTCCAAAGATCATTCCCCGCCATCCTCATAGCCAATCAACATGTAGGCGGTGATCCAGTGAGGCAGTCCTAATTGCGGTCGGTGGGGTTTTCCGAGATCAACGGCTTTGTAGCGATACTTGATCCGGAGCGCCTTATTGATTTGTTGGGGCAAGCTTTTGAAATACCATTCCTTTGGCATTGTGTATGGGCCATCAACCTCGACCTCAACCTGGCTGAGTTTGTTGTCTGCCCATTTCTCGAAGTCCGGATTTCCCGTGTAAACATTCATGTCATGCATGCTGTCCGATGTGTAAGGATTGTGGCTGCTGATCAATGAAACTATTGCCTCGTTCGTACGAATACCCATAATACGAGCGAAAGCGCCGACCAGAGCATCATCATTTATTACGTTATTGATCAAAGTGACCAGATGATCGGCGCTAACCCTGGTCATTGGGGGTATCGCGGTGTCGGTCCCGGCATAAATCTTCATTATCATCGCCGGCCCATCAGCAAGTGGTGGTTGACCTGCTGGAAGCCCTTCATTAATCAGCGCGCGGATCTCATCGGGAGTATAGTTTTTTCCAGGCATTCCGCAGATCTCCTCTGTTGCTGTGCGCGGTTGGTTCGACGATCGACCGTGTCCTACTCGGAAAGACGGCGCACCGAAGCGAGCCCATCCCTGGCATGATCTTAAAGCAAATCGCCCGCCTGAGGAGGGATATTAGCCCACATTCCCCAGAGGGACGGCTCATCCGCCCATGCTCGTCAGCGTCGTTGAGGAATCGGTCGTGGGGTGTGAGGTAGTTCACACTTCGAATAAAAATTTGTCTAGCCGACATTCAGCAGATTTCTGGACCGGCTAGCGACCATCGTCTGGTTTTAGACGTCCATGGTAAGAGCTCCGGCCGCGACGGGTGTCGTGGGCAATTGAACTCAAGCGTCATGCTGCAACTCATCAAGCGCCGCTTTAACCCGAGCGGGTTCGTCGCGAGTGCCGAGGTTCCGGAAGATCGCATCAGCCTGGGTCAGCAATTCCCCCGAGATTCGGTCGCTCCCCTCGGCGTGCCGAAGTTTCGCCTTTGTGACCAAGGCCTTTGCGAAATCGTTTCTTGCTCCTATGCGGTCGAGAATGCGGATCGCGGCTTCGACATGCGCGTCTGCCTCCAACGGCGCATCTCTGGCAAGACACTCACTGATCAGCCGATGCGCTATGCCTTCGAAATGGACGTATCCTGCCGCCTGGGCTGCGCTAAGGACTTCTTCGGCGAGCGGGCGGGCGCTGGCGTGGTCGCGCCGCACTATGTGGCTCTCGGCGAGACGCAGTGTGGTGAGTAAGCGCATGTGGCCGAGGCGGGAGGTTTGAAACCAGGCGGCACCTTCTTGTAGCTCGGCGATGCCAGCCTCGACTTGTCCGGACTTGAATAATCCATAACCGCGAAGCGCTTTTGCAGTCGCGACATCAAACGGAATGGATTTGATCGCGAGCGCGCGATCACAGAATTCTAACCCTCGATCGGTGTCGCCTTGCTGGATGTAAGCGGATGCCGTCCGCCACAGCGCGGCCATCTTCGAGCGCAAGTCATTGAGCACCTCGCTATGATCGAGCGCACGGCGGCAGTAAGCAAGGCTAGCCTCCCATTCGCCGAGACAATTCGCTGCCGAGCTCAAATGCCAGAGGGCCCTGCTCGCCCACCACAGATTGCCGCTCGCCTCAAAGATCGATAGCGCTTGTTCCCCGGTCTCAATTGCGGACCGCAATTCGCCGGCCACGATGTAGGACTGTGCAAGACAAGATGCGATAAATCCATCAAGCCCATGAAACCCGGCGGCCGAGGCAATTTCTGCCGCCTCTCTGCAGTGTCCGATCGCGACCCGTGCCCGGCCTCCCGTTAAGATTTGCAAGAAACCTGTCCAGTAATGCCAGGCGACTTGATGATGTGGGTCACCGGTCTCGTCGATGATGGCTCGGATTTGCTCAAGCGCTCCAAGGTGTTCGGCGTGCCGCCCGAGCGCGAGTTTTAACTCTCCTTGTTTCATCACCGCGTCGATGCGGCGAAGGCGATTTGGCTTTGTGTCCGGCATCGCGTCGAGCCGGCGGAGCGCGTCCTCGAAAAAGGAAATTGCTTGGTCGTTAGCCCACCGATGTTGCGCCTTTTCCCCAGCCAGGACCGCGTAATCGATTGCCTTGTCGGAGTCTTCGCTACGACCGAAATGAAGCGCCAGTAGTTCTACGACCTCCTGGGTACGATTGATGTAAAGCTGTTCCAGTGCACGACCGATGGCGCCGTGCAACGTGCGGCGGTGTCGCCCGAGCAGGGCCCCGTAAGCTGCTTCCTGCGTCAGTGCATGGCGGAAAGAATAGGTTGTGCCCTCCGGCTCGACGCGCTCGTTGAGGAACTCGAGGCGGCCCAACTCGCGAAGCTGATTTTCGAGCGACCCTGAACCCCTCCACACCGCGCTCAACAGGCGCGAGGAGAACTCCCGGCCGATCACGGCGGCGGTTTGGAGAAGACTTTTTGTTTCCTCCGGCAATCGGTCGATGCGCGCCATCACGACATCATGGATCGTGCTCGGCACCATCAGGTCCGAGCGAAGGTCTTTTGCGTGGAGCGCCAGCTGCTCCAGGAAGAAAGGATTGCCGTCGGCCTTGCCGACTATTTCCTCGCTCACCAGCTCAACGAAGCGCTCCGCGCTCAGCACCGAGCGCACCATTTGCAGGCTGTCGTCGCGGGACAATGGCTGCAGCGGCGTTTGCCCCGCATAGGACTTGTCGATCCATGGTGGCCGGTATCCGGGCCGATAGGTCGCCAGTAAAAGGATCCGGGTGTCCGGCGCGTTCTCCCCCAAAGATCCGAGGAATTCTTCCGAGGTCTTGTCGACCCAGTGGAGGTCCTCGAGCACCAGAACCAGCGAGCGTAAGCGGCTGCCCCTGACACTCAGTTGGCGGAAGATTTCGAAGGCTTTCAACTTCACTGCTTCGGGATTCGACAGCGCCGGCGAGCCTCCGGTATCGGCGACTCCCAAAAGGTGTAAGAGGATGGGCCCGTCCTGATCGGGGTTCATCCCAACCTCTTGCAGACCGCAGCGAACCTTCTCGATGATCACTTCGGGAGCGTCGGTCTCGACAATTCCGCAATTGCTGCGCAGCAGGTCGAGGAGGAGCCAATACGGGATCGCCGTCCCGTACGAAACGCACCGGCCCTCGACCCAGGTGATGCGTCCGGGGGAGAGCTGGCGATGGAATTCGGCGAGGAGCCGGGACTTGCCAATGCCGGGCTCGCCGACGACCCCGATCGCCTGGCTGCGACCGTTTTCAACCTGCTGAAGAAAATTGTTCAGGATCGCGAGTTCGCTCTCGCGGTCGACAAAAACTGCCGCGCGAGCCGGCGAAAACTCGCGAAGCCCGGAGCGACGATGCGAAACACCCAGCAAGCGATAAGCCGCGGTCGGCTCGGCTTTTCCTTTGAGGGCGAGCGGTCCGACGAGTTCGACGCGCGCAAAATCTTGCGCCAGCCGACCGGTCGCCTCGGTCAACAGGATGGTTCCCGGTTCGGCTGCTTCCTGCAATCGGGCAGCGACATTGGCCGTGTCGCCGATCGCGGTGGAATTCATCGTCAGGCCGCCGCCAACCGGGCCAAAGACCACGGGTCCAGTGCTGATGCCGATCCGCACGGGCAGTTCCAGTGGGGCGGCATCGGCGGCACCGCCCCCGCTTAACGCGCGCCGGATGGCAACGGCGGCCAACAGAGCACGGCGCACGTGATCCTCTTGCGTCACCGGGGCGCCGAACACCGCCATGAACCCGTCGCCGAGAAACTGCGGCGCCGTACCTCCATAGCGCCGCACCTCGGCAAGGCTCGTCTCGAGAAACGAACTGACCAGGTCGCGCATCGCTTCCGATCCCAGCCGGTCGGTCAGAACCGTGGATCCCACGATGTCGCAAAACAGCACGGTAACCTGTTTCATTTCTCCCGCGGGCGGGCCACGGGCGTGTGGAACCCGCATCGGCGCGCGCTCGGACCCTAAAGGTCGAGAAGGGGTGTCGTGCCGGGTTCCATCGAGGGACGCACCGCACTGGCCGCAGAACCGATGTTCGGGGGGATTATCGGCGCCGCATGACGGACAGGCGAGACCGAGCGGCGCGCCGCAATGCCCGCAGAACTTCATGCCCGGAGGGTTTTCCGTGTGGCACCGGGAGCACCTCATACCGTGGCTCCACAGGAACGCGGGGGATGATCCAGGGACGCGAATTTGACCCGAAGGTAAACGTAGAGAGAACCTCTCACAGGTGCAAGTTGTCTAGCCGACCCGATGGGCGATCCGCGCGGTGTGCCATACAGCCATCCGGCGTTAAGGATTTCTTCTCAAGTGTGACCGACCTCACACTGGGCCACCGTGCCCGGTGATACCTCACTTCGCCATCGAATGGTTCCGCCATTTCGGGGAGTTCGCCGTGAGCACCCGCAAACCCATCTTTGTTCGCTGGGCCGAGGAGGCCGAAGCCAAGCAGGTATGCCTATGGGCCGGGCTCGAGCGCGATCCGTCGCGTACCCGGGTCCAGTCGCGCAGTCATGGTCTCCTGCCGCGCTGTTGGCGGGCTTGGACTTTGTCGCTTCACCGATTTTGCAGTTTGCTGCGGCCGGTGGGCGCGAATTTTCCGAGACGATGAACAGCGTTGGCGTTTATCATAGAGGCGCGATTGATGATCAGCGAACGCGACGGTCATGGTGCCGTCAGGCGCTGGCTGTTGCGCTTGTGACGCGAGCGGCAGCAACGAACGCGCGGCTCGCGCTCGTATGCCCGCTCGTTGAGGGGGGCTGTGATGGCCGGTCCGACATACGAGGAAAAAAGGCAGATCTTCGAGCGCCATTTCCTGCTCGGGAAATTGAGCAGCCGCGAGGTCGATACGTTGCTGGCCTACTCCCGGGTCGAACGGTACCCCGCGACCAGCGAGATCTACGCTAAGGGCTCGCCCGGCAACAGCATGATGGCGGTGTTGCGCGGCACGGCGAAAATGAGCTCGGTTTCTGCCGAGGGGAAAGAGATCGTCCTGAATATCATGAACCCCGGTGATATTTTCGGCGAGATCGCAGTGCTCGATGGCGGTGAGCGATCGGCGGACGCCGTTGCGATGACCGATTGCGAACTCTTGGTGCTGAATCGCCGAGATTTCATGCCGATCCTGGAGCACCGGGCGGATATTTGCATGATGCTGCTCCGGATCCTGTGCCAGCGGTTGCGACAGACCAGCGAGCAGGTCGAGGACGTGCTGTTTCGGCATCTCGAGTCGCGGGTTGCGAAAGCGCTGCTGCTTCTTGCCGAGAGCGCCACCTTGCATGGGGTTCCGGGTTCGCCGGTTGAGCTTCACGTCTCACAGCGTGAGCTCGGTAACATCGCGGGCGGCAGCCGAGAAAGCGTCAATAAGATCCTGCAGAGCTGGCACAAGGCGGGCTGCATCGAGCTCGGCAAGGGGACGATCCTGATCCGCGATCTGAGCGCCATCGCCCGCTTGGTGACCTCGCCCGAGCTTTGATCCCGGCGACGTCTATGCCAGTCGTTCTCTTCCGGGCGACGTAGCCTATATCGGGAGGCTTGCAACCACCACGCGGTATCCGATGTCCGTCGCTGCCTTTCGGCCCGAGACTTGGATCAGAACGAGCTCTGCCGGACTCTACTGCGAGCCGGGGGATTTCTACATCGACCCGCAGGTCCCGGTGGCGCGTGCCGTGATCACTCACGGTCATGGCGATCACGCCCGCCCAGGGAATGCGGGGGTGCTCGCCACGCCGGACACCCTGGCGATCATGCGACAACGCTATGGCGAGGCGGCCGGCGGTGTTTTGCAGGCGCTCGCCTACGGTGAGAGGATAACCGTCGGCGATGTGGCGGTGCGGCTGCTGCCGGCCGGGCACGTCCTCGGCAGCGCGCAGGTCGTGCTCGAATATCGCAGCGCCCGGGTTGTCGTTTCCGGCGACTACAAGCGCCGGCCGGACCCGACCTGCGCACCGTTCGAGCCCTGCAATTGCGATCTCTTCATCACCGAGGCGACATTCGGATTGCCGGTCTTCCGCCACCCGCCGGACGGTCAGGAGATCGACAAGCTGCTGCATTCCCTGGCGCTTTTCCCCGAGCGCTGCCATGTCGTCGGGGTCTACGCCCTCGGCAAATGCCAGCGCCTCCTGGCGCTGCTGCGGCGGGCAGGCTACGAGGCCCCGGTTTATCTCCATGGGGCGCTGATCGGCCTGACCGAGCTTTACGAGAGCCTCGGGATATCGCTGGGTCCGGTCCTCCCACTCGGCGAAACCACTCGCGACGAGCTCAAAGGGCGCATCGTGCTGGCGCCGCCGGCCGCGACCACCGACCGTTGGTCGCGCCGGCTGCCCGATCCGGTCGTCGCGATGGCGTCGGGCTGGATGCGGGTGCGCCAGCGCGCCAAGGCGCGCGGGGTCGAGCTCCCCTTGGTGATCTCTGATCACGCCGATTGGGACGAGCTGACCGCGACGATCGACGAGGTGGCCGCCGCGGAGATCTGGGTCACCCATGGCCGCGAAGAAGCGCTCGTGCATTTCGCGCGGCAGAAGGGCTACCGCGCCGGTGCCCTGGCGCTGACCGGCTTCGAGGAAGACGAGTGAACCGCTTCGCGGCACTCCTCGACGCCCTCCTCTTCACCCCGTCGCGAAACGGCAAATTGCGGCTGATGGCGGAATATTTTGGCAGCCAGCCCGATCCGGAACGGGGCTGGGCGCTGGCCGCATTGACCGGCGAACTGGTGTTCGATGCGGCGAAACCGAGCCAGGTACGGGCGCTCGCCGCCGGACGGGTCGACCCCGAGCTCCTCGGATGGTCCTATGATTTTGTCGGCGATCTTGCCGAGACCGTATCGCTGATCTGGCCCGAGAAGCCGGGTGCCGGCGGGGAAGTCCCGAGCCTCGCCGAGATCGTCGAACAGCTGAAAGCGACGAGCCGTAACGACGTCGGCAGCTTGCTCGGCCCTTGGCTCGATGCGCTCGATGCGACGGGACGTTGGGCGCTCTTGAAACTCGTCACCGGCAGCCTGCGCATCGGGGTTTCCGCCCGCCTCGCCAAAACCGCGCTCGCCGAATGGGGCGGCGTCGAGGTCGACCGCATCGAAGAGGTCTGGCATGGCCTCGCGCCGCCTTACCAGCCTCTGTTCGACTGGCTCGAAGGCCGCCGACCGCCACCGCAGACCGGCGATTTGCCGAATTTTTGCCCGTTGATGCTGGCCCAGCCGATCGAGGAATCCGAGCTCGGCACCCTCGACCCGCGCGACTATGTCGCCGAGTGGAAGTGGGACGGCATCCGCGTCCAGCTCGTCGCTCGCAGCGGCGAGCGGCGGCTCTATTCGCGCTCGGGCGACGATATCGGCGCCGCCTTCCCCGACATTCTCGCCGCTATGCCGACAGATGTGACCCTCGACGGTGAACTCTTGGTGCTGCGTGGCGGCGATGTGGCTCCGTTCAACGATCTGCAGCAGCGGCTCAACCGCAAAACGCCAACCCCCAAGTTCCTGCGCGACTATCCGGCGGCGGTGCGGCTCTACGACATGCTGCGCGAAGGTGAGGAGGATCTGCGCATCCTTCCCTTTGTCGAGCGCCGTAGACGGCTCGAGGGGTGGTATGCCCGTGCGCAGCCGCCGGGTTTCGATCTGTCCCCGCTGGTACGGTTTGCGGGCTGGCAGGAATTACGCGAACTGCGCGACGGCGCGCGCGAGCGCGGCATCGAAGGGCTGATGTTGAAACGGGCAGATTCGCCCTACCTCGCCGGCCGGCCGAAGGGCCCGTGGTTCAAATGGAAGCGCGGCGCGCTGACCCTGGACACGGTGTTGATGTACGCCCAGCGCGGCCACGGCAAGCGCTCCTCGTTCTACTCGGACTACACCTTCGGCGCCTGGCGCGGTTCCGAGCTGGTGCCCGTCGGAAAAGCCTATTCGGGCTTCACCGATGAGGAATTGCAGCGCCTCGATCGCTGGATCCGTAACAACACGGTCCAGCGTTACGGCCCGGTGCGCGAGGTGGCGCCCGAGGTCGTCCTGGAAATCGCCTTCGACAGCGTCCACCGCTCGACCCGCCACAAATCCGGCGTGGCCATGCGTTTCCCGCGCGTCCACCGTATCCGCTGGGACAAGCCCGTCGGCGAAGCCGACACCCTCGAGGTGCTGGAAAAGCTGCTGAGTTAAGGCGGCTGCGCACCCATCGGCGATGCATGGGCTGCGGGCGAACCCGCTATGATCCGCGTGACGCCTGAATAGCCGTTGCGGGAACAATGAGATGATCGCCTATCTGCTAGCGCTGTTGATCGGGGTCGTTGCCGGCCTGCGTGCCTTCACTGCGCCGGCGGCGGTCAGCTGGGCGGCGTATTTCGGCTGGCTTCGCCTCGACGACACCTGGCTCGCTTTCCTCGGCCGCACCTGGACGCCGTGGATTCTGACGCTGCTAGCGCTCATCGAGCTCGTGACCGATCAGCTACCCTCGACCCCCAGCCGCACGGTCCCGGTTCAGTTCGGGGCGCGCGTCGTTATGGGGGCTGTGGCGGGTGCTGCACTAGCGTCGGCAGGCGGGCTGCTGCCGGGGGCCCTCGCGGGTATCGTCGGCGCCGTAATCGGTACGCTCGCCGGCCGTACCGTCCGGGCCCGATTGGCGGCGGCCTTCGGCTACGATCCTCCGGCGGCTCTCTTTGAGGATGCCGTTGCCATCATCGCCGCAGTGCTGATCGTGATCGCGACTGGGTAAGAGCGCCAACGACCGAAGAGCTCGGTCGCGGTCATCTGTCGGTCGAGCTGCTCGAGGAAAAGGCCCCGATCGTGGGCTCAACGGACAGCCGAGCGAAATCCCGCGCTCATAATCCCAGAACCGGCCGCCCCGGTTGGCGGTGCAGCGCAAATACCGGCCGAGGAGGTTGAGGACACCGGGATCGCGTCTAGCGCGTCAGTCTGTCCATCAGCACCAGACGGTCGATCGAAGCGAAATAGGGTTTGACGTCGGTGCGCAGCACGAAATGGTTTCATCAAAGTCCCTGGCGGCCTATCGCGAGGAACTTTTCGCGGCGCTGCGCCCGCAACACGTTCCCCTCGAGGCCGAGGAGAGGGCGCAGAGCCTCGTCGATTGCCTCGCCGAGGCTGTCGACGGCCTCTTTCGGCAGCCGATGCGCCCCACCTAGCGGCTCCGGTATGACGCGGTCGACAATCCCCAGTCGCAAAAGGTCCTGCGCCGTCAGCCGCAGCGCTTCCGCCGCCTCCTGGGCGTGCGCGCCATCCCGCCACAGGATCGCCGAGCAGCCTTCGGGCGTGATCACCGAATAGACCGCATGCTCCAGCATCAGGACGGCATTGCCGGCGGCGAGGGCGATTGCACCCCCCGATCCGCCTTCGCCGATGACCGAGGCGACGAGTGGCACCTCGATGTCGAGACACGTCTCGATCGCGCCCGCGATCGCCTCGGCCTGGCCGCGGGCCTCGGCATCGATCCCGGGAAAGGCGCCGTTGGTGTCGACAAAGGTCAGGACAGGAAAGCGAAAGCGCTCGGCGAGCCGCATCAGCCGACGCGCCTTGCGGTAGCCCTCTGGCCTTGCCATGCCGAAATTATGGCGCAGCCGAGCCTCGGTGTCGCCGCCCTTCTCCGTGCCGAGGACCAAGACGCTGCGCCCACGGAAGCGGCCGATCCCGCCGATGATCGCAGTATCCTCGGCAAAAGCACGATCTCCGGCGAGCGGCACGAACTCGGTGATAAGCCCGCCGAGGTAGTCGAGGCAATGCGGCCGCTCGGGATGCCGCGCCACCAGAACCTTCTGCCACGGTGTCAGCCGCGCATAAGTTTGGCGCAGCAGCCGGTTGGCGGTATTTTCGAGCCGGCCGACCTCGTCGGCGATATTGATCTCGCCGGTCGTGGACAAATGGCGAAGCTCCTCGATCTTGCTCTCGAGTTCGGCTATCGGCCGCTCGAAATCGAGAAAATGACGGATCATTTGCGGCGCGCCAACGGGTGCGCGGTCTCGACCAACTTGCGCAGCCGGTCGGTCAGGACATGCGTATAAATCTGCGTCGTGGCGATATCGGCGTGCCCCAGCATCTGCTGGACGCTGCGCAGGTCGGCACCATGGTCTAGCAGGTGGCTGGCGAAGGCGTGGCGCAGCACATGCGGAGACAGACGGTCCGGGTCGAGACCCGCCTTTACTGCCAGCTCCTTTAACAGTTGGCCGCAGCGCTGCCGCGTCAGATGCCCGGCCCGGCCGCGCGACGAGAAGAGCCAGCGAGACGGTCGCGAATCGGGCAGGAACCTGTCGCGGCAGCTGAGATAAGCGGCTAGCGCCAGGCGGCTCGGCTCGCTGAGCGGCACGATACGCTCCTTGCCCCCCTTGCCGGATATCAAGAGAAACCGCGGATCGCGCTGCGCCGCTGCTAGCGGCAACGTGACCAGCTCGGAAATCCGCATGCCCGTTGCATAGAGCATCTCGACGAGGCAAACGAGACGGATTCCTTCGTCTCCGGACCAGTTGCGGGCGGCGGCTATCAATCGATCGATCTCGTCTTCGGAAAGAATTTTCGGTAGCGGGCGGCCGAGACCGGGCGTGTCGAGACCAGTCGTCGGATCGCCCGCGCGGATGCCGTCGGCCAGCAGAAACTTGTAGAACTGGCGCATGGCCGAGATGCGGCGAGCGAGAGTTCTGGGCGCGAGCGCCGTGGCGGCGCCAAGATATTCGTGCAGAGCGGATGCATCAGCAGTCTCGATCGCCTTGCCTCGGGCGCCGAGGAATCGAGCGAGATCGCGCAGATCGTTACGGTACGCGGCCAAAGTCAGCGAGGCGGCGCCGCGTTCGGCGGCCAGCATCTCGAGAAATGCTTCGAGATGCCTCCAAGTCATGGCGGCTTCGGGCGAATACGCCGGCCGACTATTTGGGGAAGCGCGCATCGGGCAGGACCTTCTCGACCGGAGCGGACGGCACCGGCGGGTTCCACAGCGCCAGAAAAACGCTACCGCCGAGCAGCAACAAGGCGACCAGGAGGACGAATGCGATGGTGAGCTTCCCCATGCCCCTAACTCGTATTCCCGTCGCCGGTCGCCGGATCACCGCCGTGCGGATTGACGTGCGGGCTGCAAGATATGCTAGTACCCTCCCCAGGCGCGGGGAGAAAGAGCGCCTGTGGCCCGGGGGGTTCAGTGCGGATCGGGATGACGGAGGCGGAGCAGCAACGAACGACAGCGCACCGGTTTGCGCCACGCCGAACCGTCGTCCTCGTCGGGCTGATGGGGGCCGGAAAGTCCAAGATCGGCCGACGGCTCGCAGCACGTCTCGGCCTCCCGTTTTTCGATTCGGATGATGAGATCGAGGCAGCTGCCGGCGAGACCATCGAGGAGATTTTTTCCAACCGCAGCGAGCGGGTGTTCCGCGACGGCGAGCGCCGGGTCATCGCTCGGCTGCTTGCCGGGCCGGTACACGTGTTGGCCACCGGTGGGGGGGCCTTTATGGATCCGGCAACCCGCCGGGTGATCGGCCGGTGCGGCGTCTCACTGTGGCTGCGCGCCGATCTCGACGTGCTAGCATCGCGCGTGTTCCGACGAAATAATCGGCCGCTACTGAAGAACGGGGATACGAGAACGATCCTCGCCGAGCTGATCGAGAAGCGCTATCCCATCTATGCCGAAGCCGACGTGGTCATCGACAGCGGTGAGGGATCACCCAAATCGACAGTGAACCGGGCGATCGCGTTGCTAGCCTCCTGCCCGCTCGCGGCCGAGCCGCCGGAAACGGAGCACTAGAGTGAGTAGCGAAGTGGAGAGGCTACGGGTTGAGCTTGGCGAACGAGCTTACGAAATTGTCGTCGGGCCGCGGTTGATCGAGAACGCCGGCCGCGAGATTCTGCCTCTGCTGCGCCGCCGGCAAGCGGTCATCGTTTCCGACGAGACCGTCGCCCGGCATAGCCTGCCCGCGCTCCGTGACAGCCTTGACCACGCACGGATCGTGCATCACACGGTCCTGTTGCCGCCCGGCGAGGAGACCAAGGATCTCGGTCATTTCGCCCGCCTGGCGGAGGAGATCCTGGAATTCGGGACTCGAGCGCGGGACAATGCTTGTAGCGCTCGGCGGGGGCGTCGTCGGCGACATTACCGGGTTTGCCGCGGCGACGCTGTTGCGCGGTATCGATTTCGTACAGATCCCGACAACCTTGCTGGCTCAGGTCGACAGCTCGGTGGGTGGCAAGACCGGGATCAACACGCGGATGGGAAAGAACCTGATCGGCGCCTTCTACCAACCCCGTTTGGTTCTTGCCGACGCCGATGCCTTGGCGACCTTGCCGCGTCGCGAGCTGCTCGCCGGCTATGCTGAAATCGTCAAATACGGCCTCATCCGCGACGCCGATTTTTTCGCCTGGCTGGAGGCCGAAGGCGGCTCGGTTTGTGATCTGGCCTCGGTGCCGTTGCGCCGCGCGGTGATGACGAGCTGTGCGATGAAAGCGGTGATCGTCGCGTCTGACGAGCGCGAGGAAGGCAATCGCGCGCTGCTAAACTTCGGTCATACGTTCGGGCATGCCCTGGAAACGGAGACCGGGTTCAGCGCTCGGCTGTTGCATGGCGAGGCAGTGGGCCTCGGCATGATTCTGGCCTTCGACTTTGCTGTGCGGCTGGGTCTAGTTGGAGCAACCGAGGCAGAGCGGGTGCGCCGTCACCTCGAGGGAATGGGACTCCCGACGCAGCTTTCCACGATTGGGCTCGCCGGCATACCCGCCGACCGTTTGCTCGCCTACATGGGCAAGGACAAGAAGGTCCGCGACGGCCGGATTACGCTCATTCTGCCGCGGCGGATCGGCGAGGCGTTCGTGATGCAAGATGCGCCGCGCGACGAACTCCGGGATTTTCTTGCGGGAGCCGGGTAACGGCCCTCTTCAGCGCCTGTCCTCGTCAGGTGCAAGGGTAGTCAGCGACAAGGCATGGACCCGCGTCGCGAGTTCCTCGGCCAGAGTCTGACAGACAAGGCGCTGTCGAGAGACCCGAGTCTCGCCGACAAAAGCGGCGGAGACGATAGTGACCGCGAAATGCGTCTCTCCCTCCGGCCGGGCGCCCGCATGACCGGCATGGCGATACGATTCGTCTTCGATCTCGAGCCGGATCGGAGCGAATTGGGTCGTCAGCTTCTCGCGAATAATGTCGGCGACTCGCATCACGGTGAGGAAATCGGAGCGGATGAAGGACCGGATCGGTCCTGCGACGTGGCTGCCCGGAGGAAGTGGCCGAGGTCGGTGACCACATGGTGGATGTGATCGCCTTCGGAGCCGGCGGCGGCCCAGTTGGCCGGGTTGCGGACCCAAGCCGTGGTCATGCCGAGCCCAGCTGCCGGGACGAGGTTCTTCGCCATGTCTTCGAACATTATGGCGGCTGCCGGTGTCACCCGATGAAGTCGCAACAGCTCGTGATAGCCGGCGAGCCCCGGCTTTGGCTCATAACCTGCCGCGGCAATGTCGACAATTCCGCAAAACGACCCCGCGATGCCGAGATGGTCGAGCAACCGCTCGGCGTGGCGCACCGAACCGTTGGTATGGACGATCTTGCGGCCGGGCAGGGCCGCCAGCGCTGCAACGAGGACGGGATCGGGGGGCACGCAGGAGAGGTCGATCTCGTGCACGTAAGCGAGAAAGTCGTCAGGGTCAATCCTGTCGACCGTCATCAGTCCGCGCAAGGTCGTGCCATGCTCGCGAAAGTACACCTTTTGCAGCGCGAGGGCTGCCTCTGTTGACAGATCCAGGCGGTCGGCGATGAAGCGGGTCATCAGCGCGTGGATTTGGTCGAAGAGCCGGCAAGAGGCGGGGTAGAGCGTGTTGTCGAGATCGAAGATCCAAGTCTCGATCTCGCCCAGAGGCCGCCCGGTCGCCGATGGCATTGGGATCGCGCTAACCCGCTCGGATCAGCGTTCCCGCACCCGAGCTGTCGGTAAACAGCTCCAGCAAGATCGCGTGCGGCACGCGGCCATCGAGGATCACCGCGGCGTCGACCCCGCCGTCAACCGCCTGCAGGCAGGTTTCGACCTTGGGGATCATCCCCCCGGTGATGATGCCGTCGGCGATCATCTGGCGCGCTCCGGCCGCTGTCATCTCCGAGATCGGGCGCTTGTCGGCGTCGAGCACGCCGGCGACATCCGTCAGCAGTAGAAGCCTCGTCGCTTTGACCGCAGCCGCGACGGCGCCGGCGGCGGTGTCCGCATTGATGTTGTAGGTCTCTCCCCGGGAGCCGACACCGATGGGTGCAATGACCGGGATGATGTCGGATTGCTTGAAGGTGTCGAGCACCGAGGCGGCGATGCGCCGCGGCTCACCGACAAAGCCGAGATCGATCTCGATCTTGGCGCCGGCCTCAACCCGCGTGCGCATCACCTTGCTCGCCTCGATCAGCCCGCCATCCTTGCCGCACAGCCCAATCGCGCAGCCTCCCTCGGCATTGATCGCCGAGACAATCTGCTTGTTGATCGTACCGGCGAGAACCATCTCGACCACTTCCATCGTCGCCGCATCGGTGACCCGCAACCCGTCGACGATGGTGCTCTGAATGCCGAGCCGTTGCAGCATTTGGGCGATCTGTGGCCCGCCGCCATGCACGACGATCGGATTGATGCCAACCTGTTTCAGCAGGACGACGTCACGGGCGAACGGATCGCCTACCGCCGAACCACCCATTGCGTGCCCGCCATATTTGACGACGAGGGTGTGGCCGGCATAGCGGCGCATGTAGGGCAGCGCCTCCGCCAGAACCGCGGCTTTGACCACGGCATCGGGGTTCGGGGTCAGGGAGGTCAAGGGAGGCTCGCAGTTGGGCTCGTCAGAGTTGGCACTTTATGGTGCCGGCGCGGGCCGCACTACATCCAATGGCGCCCTCTCAGCAAGTGCAAGGCTGCCGAGCGTCGCGCGCAACGCGGCAATGCCATACCATTTCACAGAGCTCGTTATGTGGATTTCCGGGTGCGCCGCCGTGTGGGCCTCCAGTTCGCACGCGGTCCGTTCGGCGATCAGTGCCAGCCCTCCGGCTCCGGCCTTGTCGGTTTTGGTCAAAACGACCTGATACGAAACCCCGGACTTGTCAAGCATCCGCATCAGCGGGTGGTCGATCTCTTTGAAGCCGTGTCGAGAGTCGACCAACAAGCAGACCCGGCACAGCGTGGTGCGGGTTCGGAGGTAGCCACGCAGCGAAGCGGTCCAGCGGCTGATCTCGCTTTTCGGCGCTTCGGCATAGCCGTATCCCGGCAGATCGACGAGCATCAGCCGCCGGTCGAGATCGAAGAAGTTGATCTGCCGGGTTCGACCGGGGGTGTTGGAGGTTCGCGCGAGAGCCCGGCGCCCGGTCAGCGCGTTCAGGAGGCTCGACTTGCCGACATTGGACCTTCCGGCAAACGCGATCTCGGGCAAGAAGTCGCGGGGAAGCGTGGAGGCTTCGGCCGCACCTGCAACGAACCGGGCTTCGCCCGCGAAAAGGCGCCGTCCGACTTCCATTAGGTCAGGATCCACCAACCGAGGGGGAAATATCTCCGGAGGGAACTCTGCTGGTTCCGCCATCGTCGTCGCCCGGCTAGGCGGCACCCGCGCGGCGCATGATCGCCCATTGCTGGCCAATGCTGAGCAAGTTGTTCCAAGCCCAGTATATGACGAGCCCAGCCGGAAAGCCCGACAGCATGAAAGTGAAGACGATCGGCAGCAGCATGAACATGCGAGCTTGCACCGGGTCGACCGGCTGCGGGTTGAGCTTCTGCTGCAGGAACATCGTCAAGCCCATGACCAGCGGCCAGGCCCCGATCATCAGGATCGATCCCACGATCGGCAGATGAGCTGGCGGGGTGAACGGCAGCAGACCGAAGAGGTTGGCGAAAGATGTCGGGTCCGGCGCTGAAAGGTCGTGAATCCAACCGAAAAATGGCGCATGGCGCATCTCGATCGTAACGAACAGCACCTTATAAAGCGCAAAAAACACCGGGATCTGGATCACGATCGGCAAACAGCCTGCCACCGGGTTAGCCCCGACGCGCTTATAGAGCGCCATCATCTCCTGCTGCTGACGAGCCTTGTCGTCGGGGAAGCGCTCGCGCAGTTTCTGCATTTCGGGCTGCAACAGCTTCATCTTGCTCATGGCGCTGTAAGATTTGTTGGCGAGCGGAAAGAAGAGCAGCTTGACCAACAAGGTAAACAGCAAAATCGCCAAACCGAAATTACCTAGGAGCCCTTCGAGGAGCAGCAGGATCTGGAAGATCGGCTTCGTCAGGAACCAGAACCAGCCAAAATCAATCGAGTAATCGAATAGCGGGATACCCGACGCTGTATAGGACTGGAGCAGATCGAGCTCCTTGGCTCCGGCAAAGAAACGGGTCGACGTTGCCGCCGTCCCGCCCGCGAGCACCGTGACTGGATCCCCGGAATAATCGACTTGATAGTGATCGACCTTGTCTGGGCCCACGGACTTGCGGAACTGCGCCTTGATTACCTCACCCTGCGGCGGGACCAATGCCGTCAGCCAATATTTGTCGGTATAGCCAAGCCAGCCCCCGGTGGAGATGAAATCCGTAGGCTTTTGCGGTGTCAGCGAGGCGTAGCTCACGTCGCGGACGACGCCGTCGAGGTAACCGATCGGCCCCTCATACAAAATGTAGTAGCCGGAAATCGGCGGGGTTCCGCTGCGACTGATCAATCCGTAAGGCGTCAGTTTCACCGGCATGGAGCCGGAGTTCTTTACAGCGTCCTCGACGGTAAACATGTAATCTTTGTCGACAGTGATCGTGCGCGTGAAGGTCAAGCCCTCGCCATTGTCCCATATCAGGGTGACTGGGTGCCCGGGGGTCAACTGATCGCTCGATGTCGTCCATTTGGTATCGGCGTTTGGCAATTTGATGCCGGGCGTCTCTGCCCAGCCGAATTGGGCGAAATAGGCGTCCATGGTCCCGACCGGCTGCAGCAGCACAACCTCGGAGCTCGTCGGATTCACCGTTTCGTGGTATGTCGCGAGCGTCAGGTCATCTATTCGGGCGCCGACCAGGTTAATCGAACCGTGCAGCCGCGGCGTGCTGATCTTGATGCGCTGTTGCTCGGCGAGCACCGCCTCGCGCGTCAGCGCCGGTTTCGCCGCCGCGACGCCAGGAGCCGGAGTGGATACTCCCGGGGCAGGCGGTGCTGTCGTAGGGGCTGGCGAAGTCGCCACCGGAGTCCCTGGGGGGGAACCCGGAGGCTGGGGCGGGCGCATGTGCTCGAAGGCGAACTGAAAGACAATCAGTATGCCCACCGAGAGAACGATCGCGAGCAGGAGGTTGCGCTGTTCCATCTAGGTCTCAGCAGCCCTTACCCGTCGGCTGCCGACCGGAGCGGCGGGGGTTCGGGCACGGGATCATAGCCGCCGCTGCCCCATGGATGGCAGCGGGCAAGCCGCCGCGCTGCAAGACTAACACCCGCGAGCGCGCCATGTCGTCCGATCGCCTCGACTGCGTAATCGGAGCAGGTCGGTAGATAGCGGCAGGAAGGTGGGAGCACCGGCGAGAGAAGGAGCTGATAAACGCGGATCAGGGTTTGCAGCACCACACCGGTCAGCCGCTGAAGGCCTCGACGATCCATCTCAATTCGCCTCCGCGGCACCTGACCCATGCTTTCTCGTGCGCGGACCGATGCGGCGGAGAGCCGTAGTGAGATCAGTAATGAGAGCCTCATAAGGCCGGTCAACCGTGGTCGCGCGCGCAATCAAGACATAATCCGTTCCCGGCTCTCCCTCACGCGATAGGATCGCAGCGGCAGCGCTGCGCAAACGCCGCTTCGCGCGGTTGCGGGTCACGGCGTTGCCGATCTTCCGGCTCGCGGTGAACCCCACGCGTACGATCTCGCCGTGATTCGATCCCTCCGGCCGCCGCGTGGCCTGCAGGACGAGGCCCGGTGCAGCCGCCCGGCGATAACCCGCCGCGACACGCAGGAAATCGGCGCGGGCCTTCAGGGTTACAAGTCTGCCGCCCATCGAAATCGGGCGACTAGCAAGCGAGAAGAGCTGATAGGCTCAGGCGGACAGACGCTTACGGCCCTTTGCCCGCCGGGCCGCCAGCACCCTGCGGCCTGCTGCAGTCGCCATGCGTGCTCGGAAGCCGTGGCGGCGCTTGCGAACGAGATTGCTCGGCTGGTAAGTGCGCTTCACGGTACCGGCTCCGAATAAGGAGATTTCGATCGGGGGGAAGCCGGCTATATAGGTGAGGCGCTTTGCCGAGTCAACGGCAGTTGGGAACTGTGCAGAAGGAACGTGCTCGGTGCCCGCGCTTAAGCGGGGCCCGGACTTTGGTAGTCGTGGAGGAGAAAAGGGGATATGTTCGATGACGCGGCGATCGCGGACGCTGACCGCAACGCGCGGGTGTGGGCAGCCACCGCCCTCGGACCGATTGCCCCGGGCAGCGATGCGCACAAGACTGCATTCTGCCGAATGTTGCTCGACACCCACAATCCCTACAAGCCTTCGATTATTGATTGGCCGCCGCTCGATCCCGACGCCCGCGGCCGCCTGGCCAGCTTGCCGATCTGGGACATTGCGGTCCAGACCGAGAGCAAAGCGCGGCTGCGCGTCCTGAGTTATGGCTATACGGTCACCGATCTGCTGTTGCAGCAGGCGATCGAGCTCGACGGCTTCGAGGAAGGACGTCACAAGGAGGTTCTCTCCAATCTCGTCCAGGCCTATGGCATCCGGTTGGCGCCGGAACCCGAATACCACCGCCCGCGCGATCCGGAATGGGCCTTTATGGTCACCGGCTATAGCGAGTGCATCGATAGCTTTTTTGCCTTTGGCCTATTCGCGATGGCAAAGAGCTCAGAATTCTTCCCACCGGCCCTCGTCGACACTTTCGAGCCGGTCATGCAGGAGGAAGGCCGCCACATCGTCTTTTTTGTCAATTGGGTGGCCTGGCACTGGCGTAATCTGCCGCTGTGGCGACGCCCGTTCTTTTGGGCCAAGATCGTCGCGGTCTGGGTATTTCTCGTTTGGGAGCGCGTCGGCATCGCGCGCGGGGTCCAAGGTGCCGGTGATCGAGAGGGGGGAACGGTGCCCCAGGACAACAATTTTACGCTGACGGGCAGCAAATCCGTCGGTGCAGCTGACTTTTCGATCAGGGCTATGATCGACGTCTGCCTGGCCGAGAACGATCGACGCCTTTCGGGGTATGATCCGCGGCTGTTGCGGCCCACACTGGTGCCCTCTCTTGCGCGTTTCGTCCGCCGCTTTGCGCGGCGGTCGAACTCGGGCGACGCGGTATCATGAAAATCGGCTCCGAAGAGCACAAGGAGCGGTTTTGCGACGCGTTTATTGCGAGCCATAACCGCTTCGACCCTGAGACTTTGGCGTGGCCCGATCTTGATGCCGCTGCGCTGGGGCGCTTGCGTGGCATTCCGTTCTGGCAGGAGGTGCTTTACACCGAGCGACGAGCCGGAGCTATCGTTGCCGCCTATGGCGGAACAATCGAGGATCCGCTGGTGCGCAAGGCGATCCTACTCCAGGGCTTCGAAGAAGCGCGCCATGCCGAATTGCTCCGACTGATGATCGGGCGCTACGGCGTCGCGGCCGAGGAGCGGCTGCCCGATCCGCCGAACGGCAACCTCCGCCGAGCATTTGCCGATTTCGGCTATGGCGAGTGCCTGGATGCGTTCCTCGGATTCGGCGTTTTCAAGATTGCCCGGCGGGCGAGATTCCTGCCCGAGGCTATGTTTGAGATCTTCGAGACGTTGATCCACGAGGAGACACGGCACATCGTCTTCTTTATCAATTGGATGGCATGGCAGCAGGTGGCCAGGGGGCGCGGTACGCCACTGCTGCGAAGCATCACGGCCGCGCATTATTATTCCCGGGCGATCGGGCGGCTCCTCGGCACGGTCTGGCGAGGGCGCGGTGCCAACGACGGCAAGGATTTTTCCGCGACGCAGGCGAGCGTGTTTCTCGACGGCTTCACGTTCCGCGGCTTTGTCGAGGAGTGCCGCACCGAGCATGCACGCCGCATGGCAGAGTTCGATCCGGAACTACTGCAACCCCGGTTTCTGCCAAACCTGGCGGGCATCGTGCTTACAGGGCTGCCGTTCGGAGTTACGGCACGCAAGGCGCCCGCAAAACGTGCATGAGGCTCGGCCCGGCCGTTGCCGCAATGGCCGGAGTGGCATTGGCCGGCGCACTGATTGCCTATCTGGGTGCCGATGCGGTCATCCGGTCGCTGCTTGCGGTCGGTTGGGGGGGATTCGGGACGATTTGCCTGATCCATGCCGTGCTGATCGCCGTTATGGGGGTCGCTTGGTGGGCTTTGTTGCCGGAGACGAGCCTGTGGATCCCGGTGTGGGGGCGTTTCGTCCGTGATGCAGGCTCAGAGGTATTGCCGCTCGCTCAAATCGGCGGCTACCTGCTCGGAGCCCGAGCTATCATGCTCGCTGGCGTCTCCGGCCCCGCGGCGGCGGCCAGCACGATAGTCGACGTAACGCTCGAGTTCCTTGCGCAGATCGCGTTCACAGCGCTGTCGCTCTTCGGGCTGATCCAGTTGACGCCGGGTGCGTGGATTGAAGTCCCCGTCGCAATCGGTCTCGCCGCCGCAATCATCCTTGCGGTAGGCTTTCTGCTCGCTCAATGGTACGGGTTCGATCTTTTCGACCGCTTTGCCGGGACGATAGGTCGGGATTGGGCGGATAAGACCGCCACGGGCGCGGCCGCCCTGCAAGAGGCGATCGCTGGAACCTACCGGCGGCGAGCCGCGCTTTGCACGAGCTTTGTTCTCCACCTTGTCACCTGGATTGCCGCAACGGCCGAAGCGTGGCTAGCCCTGAAGTTCGCCGGATCACCTCTAGATTTCGGCGCAGTGTTGGTGATCGAAGGTTTACTTTACGCCATCCGCAGCGTCGCCTTTGCTGTCCCGAATGCGATCGGTGTCCAGGAAGGAGCTTACATCCTACTCGGTGAGAGTTTCGGGTTGACCCCGGAGATGGCTCTGGCTCTTTCGCTGCTCAAGCGAGCGCGAGACCTCGTAATCGGACTGCCGGCATTCGCCGCTTGGCAGCTCGTGGAGAGCGGCCGCCTGTGGCGCCGCCTCCCAGCTTCCGAATAGATTGACCCCGGGCGATCGAACGAAACCCCGGCCCAAGAGACCGGGGTTTCAGCCACGCCAGCCTGCTGCGATGACGAGGCGACACGCATCGTCCAAAGGGAGATCGACGATGCAGTGCTATACTGCACCGATTATCGTGCGATTGCAATAAATATCTGGAAAATTAACGATAATTGCCGTACACCGGGCGTTGGACACCGCCCCCGACGGCCGACTGTGAATTCGATCTCGGCAAGTCAGGATATATACATCCCATCCGAACTCACATGAAGGTGACCGCACGAGCCCCTGTAAGGCCCTATCATCGAGGCTCGCATCGACCCACTCATTGAATGTGATGCCTCTCGAGATCTCGTCACGCAACGGCATCTCAGCCTGGCGCCTGGTCCCGCTCGCCATCCTCGTCGCCGCGGGCGTCGCCTTAGGGTCTCATTACTTGACCTTTGCCACGCTCGCCGAGAACCGTGACTGGCTGTCCGATCTTGTCACTCGGTGGGGCTTTGTCGCGGCACTTTTGTATATCGCCGTGTACGCCATCCTCGTCGCGTTATCCGTTCCGATCGGTGCCGTCTTGACCATCGCTGGGGGTTATCTCCTTGGGCCTTGGCTCGGCGCGTTCGCCGCCGTCGTCGGGGCCACGCTCGGCGCGACCGGCATCTTTCTCGCCGCTCGGGCCGGTTTCGGCGACCTTGCGCAACGCGCTGGACCATTCGTCGGAAAACTGGAGGCCGGGTTTCGTGCCAACGCGTTCAACTATCTCCTTGTGCTGAGGCTAGTGCCAATCTTGCCGTTCTGGCTTGTCAACCTCGTTCCCGCGCTGGTCGGCGTCAGGCTGCGGAGTTACCTGCTCGCTACCTTTCTCGGAATCATACCGGGCACGTTTGTCTATGCCAGCCTCGGCAGCGGGCTGGGCGAGATTGTGCAGGAGCCGGATCCGGGGATTATCTTTCATGCAAGCGTGCTCCTGCCCATCATAGGGCTTGCCGTCTTGGCGCTGATCCCGGTGGGGTATAAGCACTGGCGCGGCAACCGAACTGGATGAGCGGGCCGCTTGTCCCCGACCTCTGCGTCATCGGCGCCGGGTCGGGCGGGTTGGCGGTCGCCGCGGGCGCAGTTCAGATGGGAGCGGAGGTGGTGCTGATCGAGCGCGGCCCGATGGGCGGCGATTGCCTCAACTTCGGCTGCGTGCCGTCGAAGTCGCTGCTCGCCGCGGCTCGCGTTGCGGACCTCGGTCGGCGCGGGGCGGCGCTCGGCATCGCCTACGCCCCGCCGCGGATCGATTTCGGCGGTGTCGGCAACAGCATCCAACAGGTGATCGCCGCCATCGCGCCGAACGATTCGGTCGAACGTTTCGAAGGGCTCGGCGTCCGGATACTGCGCGCCGAAGCGCGTTTCATCGATCCCAGCACGGTGCGCGCCGGCAACGCCCAGATTAGGGCGCGGCGGTTCGTGATCGCGACCGGCTCGCAGCCATCGGTCCCGGCGATCCCGGGGCTCGAGGGGGTCTCTTATCTGACCAATGAAACAATCTTTGCAAACCGCGAGCTGCCCGAGCATCTGATTGTGATCGGCGGTGGGCCGATCGGGGTCGAGATGGCGCAGGCGCACCGCCGGCTTGGTGCGCGGGTGACCGTGCTCGATGTCGGTCCATTGCTTCCCCGGGACGATCCCGAACTCGCAGCTTGCCTCGTCGAACGGCTCTCCGGCGAGGGAATCACCACTTCCCCGCGGATCGAGATCACTGGGATAGAAGGCGACGATGGGGCTATCAGCGTCCACCTCGCGGATGGCACACGGATCGTCGGCTCGCATCTTCTGGTCGCGGCGGGGCGACGACCGAATACCGAGGCACTCGATCTTCCGGCGGCCAGGATTGCCACGACCGCGAAGGGCATCACGGTCGATGCGCGTTTGCGCACCACCAACCGCCGGGCTTTTGCGGTAGGCGATGTCGCCGGCGGGCCGCAATTCACCCACATCGCCCTCTATCATGCCGGGATCGTGATCCGGAATGCGCTGTTCCGCCTACCGGCGAAAGTCGATTACCGGGCATTGCCTTGGGTCACCTACACCGATCCCGAACTTGCCCAGGTCGGATTCACTGAAGCCGCCGCGCGCGCGGCTGGCGGTACGGTCCGCGTCCTGCGCTGGCGCTTTGCCGAGAACGACCGTGCTCAGACCGAGCGCGACACGGCGGGCTTGGTCAAGATCGTCACCCGCCGCAATGGCCGCATTCTCGGCGCCTCGATCCTCGGTGCCGGGGCGGGCGATTTGATCCTCCCTTGGGCCTTGGCAATTTCGCAAAGGCTGAAGGTCGGCGCCCTCGCCAATCTGATCGTGCCCTACCCGACGCGCGGCGAGGCGAGCAAGCGAGCTGCCGGCAGCTTCTACACGACAGCCTTGTTCTCGCCGCGCACCCGCAGGCTCGTCCGCCTGCTGGCGCGCTTCGGCTAAGGCGAGCAGCGTCGTGCCGCCGCATAGCCTTTCGGCCCGTCTCCTCGTCCTCACGGTCTTTTTTGTGATGCTGGGGGAGGTGCTGATCTTTGTCCCCTCGGTTGCCCGCTTTCGCATGACGTATTTCGAAAATCGTCTGGCCGCCGGGCACATCGCAACGCTATCGCTCGAGGCGAGCGAAGCCCGGGCGCTCGATCAAGCCCTGACCGACAAGCTCCTCGCCCAGGTCGGTGCCGAGGGCGTCGCGCTCCATCGTGCCGACGGCACGGAATTGCGGCTTGAAACCGCCAATCCACCGCGCCCTGGTACCACCATTGATCTCACCCATCCGAACATCCTGCTGGCTATAAGGGGATCCTTTCGCACCTTGTTCGCGAATGACAACCGCGTTCTGCGAGTTCTCGGCCCGTCGACGGCGGACAGCGCAGAGACGGTCGAAGTGCTGCTCGACGAGGCACCCTTGCGCGCCGAGATGTGGGATTTTGGCATCCGCATTCTCCAGCTGTCGATTGTGATCTCGCTGGTCGCCGCAGCACTCGTCTATGTCAGCCTGCAGTGGCTGCTGGTGCGGCCGATGCAGCGGATAACGGCGAGCATGATGAATTTTCGCGAGGATCCCGAGGATGCCTCGCGGATGATTGAGGCGAGCGGCAGGCGGGACGAGATCGGCGTCGCCGAGCGCGAGCTTGCGGTGCTGCAGAAGACGGTTCGCCAGGCGCTCGGGCAGCGGGCGCGGCTTGCTGCGCTGGGCACCGCCGTGACCAAGATCAACCATGATTTGCGAAACATCCTGGCGACGGCGCGGCTCGTCACCGACGGTCTTGCCGCCAGTGCCGCGCCCGAGGTGCGCCGCGTGGCGCCGCGCCTCTTCGAGGCGATCGATCGGGCCGTCGCCTTGTGCAGCCGCACTCTCGATTTTTCGCGCGAGGGCACGCCGCCCTTGGCGCCGCGCCGCTTCCCTCTCGCCTCGCTGATCGACGAAGTCGCCCCCGACCTCGGGCTCTCCGAGGAGGGCATGGCCATCGAATGCGCAATTCCGCCCGATCTCGTGATCGAGGCCGACCGTGATCAGCTCTACCGGGTATTGCTGAACCTAGCCCGCAACGCGGTCGAAGCCGGCGCCCGCCGGCTGCGCTTCTCTGCGGTACGTGAAAACCGGGTAATTGCGATCGACATCGCCGATGACGGCCCCGGGCTCCCGCCCAAGGCGCAAGACAATTTGTTCCGCCCGTTCTTCGGATCGGCGCGGCCGGGCGGCAGCGGGCTCGGCTTGGCGATAGCCCGCGAATTGGCGCGAGCGCACGGCGGTGAGCTGACGCTCGTCTCGACCACCGGAAGCGGCACTGTCTTTCGCCTGACCCTGCCGGTGCGTTCCGCGCGAGATCAATCGAGCGCAAGGGTCATTGCCTTCAGATAGGCAGTCTCGGGCAACGCCGGATGGACCGGATGATCAGGGCTGGCTCCGGCCATTCTCAGGATGCATCCGCCGCGGCCGGCGTCGCCGAGCCCGCGCCGCACCGCCTCGGCGAATTCCGCTTCGCCGACATTGTGAGAGCAGCAGGCGAGAAACAGGAAGCCCCGCTTGGCGGTCACCGAGGCGGCGAGCCGCGCCAGCTTGCGATAGCCGCGCAATGCCGCCGGCGCCTCCTTGCGCGATCTCGCAAAGGCCGGCGGATCGGCGATGACGACGTCGAAGCGCTCGCCCGATGCGGCGAGGCGTGCAGCCTCGGCAAAAACCTCGCCTCGCCGGAACGAGCAGATTTCACCGACCCCGTTGCGGCTTGCGGCGTCGGCCGCAAGGTCGAGCGCCGGCTCCGAGCTGTCGATGCCCAGCGCCGAAACAGCGCCGGCGCACGCCGCCTGGACCGCGAAGCCGCCGGTGAAGCAGTAGAGGTCGAGGACGCGCGCGTCGCGGGCCAACCCGGAGACAAAGCGACGGTTGTCGCGCTGGTCGAAGAACCAGCCGGTTTTCTGCCCGCCGAGCAGATCGGCGCCAAAGACGGCGCCATGTTCGTGGACCAAGATGGGCCCGGGGAGCGTGCCTTTGGCCATCCGCGTCTCGGGCGGCAATCCCTCCAATGCCCGTACCGGGCTGTCGTTGCGCAAGACGATGGCAGCAGGCCTCAGCAATGCGTCGAGCGCCTCGAGGATCGGCGGCTCGAGCCGGGCCATGCCAGCGGCGTTGGCCTGGACGGCAAGGACATCCTCAAAGCGGTCGACCACGAGGCCGGGCAGTCCATCGGCCTCGGCGTGGACGAGGCGATAATATGGCGTCTTGAAGAGCCTCTCGCGGACCCTCAGTGCGCGCTCGATCCGGCCGGCGAAAAAACGCCGGCCGATCGCGCGGCCGCAATCGCGGTCGAGGAGGCGGGCGGCGAGAAGGCTGTGCGGATTGAACATCCCGACACCGAGCGGGCTGCCATCGGCCCGGCGCAGAGTGACGAGCGCGCCGGGGGAGAGTGCCTTGGCAGCAGCGTCCATCCGCACTTCGTTCGAATAGATCCAAGGGTGCCCGCCCTCGGCGCGCCGATGGCGCCCCGGCAGCAGCATGACCGAGGCACGGATCTGCGGATCGTCCGCCGAAATTCCGCCGGCCTCTGCCCCGTCAAAGCTCATGCCGCTATCTTGCCCGCCGCAACCCACAGATGTGCCGCCAATTTTCATTGTCGATTTCTAAGGCGAATCTACAGCAAAAATCTCTTTCAGGTTGTAGGCTCGTTGAGCCGGTGAGCTGTGCGATCGACCGGCCCTTGAGGCCATCAGCCGAACGTTTGCGATATGAATTTGGCAATTTTCGGGTCGTGATCATCGCCATGGGCACGCCTTCGCTCCGGCATTTTGATCCGCCTTGCTTGCCGCGGCCCGCTGGAGTAGCTATCTGCAACCCGCGCAACCCGCCTGTTGCCCGGCACGCGCCCGTAGCTCAATTGGATAGAGCACCAGACTACGGATCTGGGGGTTAGGGGTTCGACTCCTCTCGGGCGCGCCAAATCTCCCAAAAAATCAGCCACATACGAGTTAATAGCCGGACACGGCAGCGAAGCTTGTCAAGAATTATCCGCACCGTGTCCGCCAGACCACCAAGCGAACGTGAAACTCTGCCCAGCCAATCCCTAACGGTTGAGCAACCATCCTGTGGCATACCGGGTGGATGCCAGACGAACACATGCCATGGCCTTAGAGACCTTTGCCGCCTTGGCTTCGATTGTGACGGCAATCGTTGCCGCCCGCGTATGCCTATGGCCATTATCGCCTGACTCTTCATCGGCGCATGCGGGCGCTAGAGGCTGTTTCGGAGAAAAAGGACCAACCACATGATGACTCTCTCACAGTTAAGCAGCTCGCCGTTGAACTTACGTTGACAGAACCGCAGGTGATTGGGCCGCGTCGCGGAGCAAGAAGATCGTATCTTGGGCCGGTCCGAGCGGCCAGGACTACCGATTTCGAACGAAGCCCATCTAAGATCCAAGAGAGGCGTCGGTCCTTTTACCGTCAACCATCCTCTGGCATAACCTCGCGCATGCCAGACGAAAACCTACGCTACGCTGACCAAAAGGAAGGTGCGAATCCAGAAAAAGTCAGCGCCCCATCGGGCAGCGAGAACGCTACCGAGCGCTCTTCGTCGACCTTCACTGCTGCCCTCCAGATAACCCTCTCATCGTCGACCTCCAGGGTGACCGGGAGGCGGTAGCTCAGTGGGTGGCCGGTCGCGGCCGCGGTCACGAGCCACCCGATGGCCCGCCAGTTGCTCCCTTCCGGGACCGTGTAGATCTCGCCGTCGAAAGAGATGAGTGAGCGGGGATCTCGGAGGGAGACCCATTCGAGGAATCCGTGAAGCGTCTTCATCTCTCAGAAGTCTCATTCGCGGCCCTCTGCTGCGCGGGGGATCGTCCGCGGGAACCGTCAAAGGTACGTCCGGGCCGGGTGATAGACGCCCCGTCTTTACCGTGTGTGAACCTTCTTCTGGCAACCATCGTCTGCCATACCGGGCGTATGGACGAAGACCAGCTATCCTTGCGCCAAGCCGATCAGATGTGCGGCGACCTCTACGGCTTTCAGGACGATCTCGACTTCATCAAGGTGCAGCTCGCGCAACTGCCGACGCGGAATGAGGTCTGGCGCGCCGCGATGCTCGGGATGCTCCGCGGGGCGGTCGCCGCCGTGACGCTGGTTGAGGCATTCTCTCGATCCTGATGAAGCGCGTTCTCAAAATCATCGGTGGCTTGGTCGTCGTGGCGATTATCCTATGGCTCGTCACTTACCGCGGGGAACCGATGACCGCGGAACAGATTATTCAATATCAGGTCGAGCTGGCGCGCGGGGAAGCCGCCCTTTTCGCGCGTAAAGAAGAAGCCCTTTTCGCGCGTAAAGAAGAAATTGCGAGAGAACGAGCATGTGATAACCGGAGTTGGTTCGGGCTGGTTGGCACGAACCTCTGCGGAGCACGACCTTAGCGCTCGTCGAATGGGCTGCCGGATCACCCTTGCCGCTTTGGCGTGCTGCCTCGCGTTGGCGCCGGCGCTCGCCACGGCGGGCGAGCCTCGGTCGCTGGAGGTCAAACACGAATTACAACGGCAGCATCCCTGCCCCTCGACCGGGCGGACGACGGGTCCGTGTCCCGGCTACATCAAAGATCACGTCGTCCCGCTCGCGTGCGGTGGACCGGACGATCCCGCGAACCTCCAATGGCTGACAACCGCCGAGGCGAAGGCTAAGGCTAAGGACAAGTGATAAACGGCTGAACGAACCGTGAACATTCCTCAATTTCTTGCGGTTGTCAAACACATACGCTACACATTCGTTAAGGCATTGCCAGGAAAGCGCGTATTTCCGCGATTTCGGGAGGCTAAACCCGCAGGTCAGCCATCTGGCGCTGACACCGCGTCGACGGCGGCCCACTATACTTTATGGCTTCTACTCCTCCACGACATCTCCATAGTAGCGCGCAGTCGTAAATCGGCGGCTATGTGGTTTTGGCAGGGGGACACGATGAGACAGTCTTTGCTGGGTGCGATGGCGTTTCTGGCGAGCGCCGCAGCCTCGCCGATCGCCCATGCCGTGCCGTTCGAGTTCGAATACCGGCAGCCTTGAAACCTTCACGGTGCCGACCACCGGCACTTACCAGCTCCTCGCCTTTGGCGCGCAGGGCGGTGATAGTACCGAACCGGGCGGCGGGGTGGGCGGTCGCGGCGCTGAGATCGGCGGGGATTTCAGCCTAACCGCGGGGGAGATTTTGCAGATCGCCGTAGGTGGCGCGGGCTTGCCCAGCCGCGGGGGTGGGGGTGGTGGTGGCAGCTTCGTGGTCGGTCCGGGCAACACGCCGCTGGTGATCGCTGGCGGCGGGGGTGGCGGGAGTGACGGCAGCGATGGTAGTGGCGCTGGCACCGGCCAGACCGGCGGCGCGGGAGGAGGAGTAATAGGCGGCGACGGCGGCACCGCTGGGGGCGGCGGGGGTGGTGGCGTGGATGTCCGCGGTCGCGCAGGCGGCGGTGGGGGCGGGGGCGGCTTCTCCAGCGCCGGAGGCGACGGCCTCGGAGCATTTGGCGGCGGTGAGGGTGGGGGCTCATTCCCAGGCCTCGCTGGAGGGAGCAGCTTCTTCATCGGCGGTGACGGCGGCTTTGGAGGCGGAGGCGGAGGCGGCGCCGAATTTGGCGGAGGCGGCGGCGGCGGCGGCTTTGGCGGCGGCGGTGGCGGTGGCGATTTTGGCCCTGAAGGCCCCTTTGCGGGCGGAGGGGGCGGCGGCTCCTTCGATGCCGGGGTGAACCAGATCCTGGCCGCCGGTTTCCAAGTCGGCAACGGCGCGGTCATCATCACCGAGATCGCCGCCGCGGTGCCCGAGCCGTCCTCCCTCGCGCTCCTCGCCGTAGGCCTCCTCAGCCTCGCTGCGGTCTGGCGGCGGCGCAGTGGTGAACACTAACGACCGCAGCCCTTCGTCTCCCACTTGTCCTTCGCCTTAGCGGCTTCGACCGTCTGCCATTGCATGTTGGAAGCTGAATCGGGTCCGCCGCAGGCGAGCGGAACAACGTGGTCTTTGACATAACCGGGGCGGTGTCCGCTCGTGTGACCCGTCGAGGGGCACGGGTGTTGCTGTTGAAATTCGTGCTTCACCTCTAGCGGCCGACGCTCTTTCGTCAGCGCGCGGGACGGCGTCAGCGCCAGGCAGCAAGCGAGCAGGAAGAACGATCGGGAGAGCGCCTCAATCAGCGTTAGCGCAGGGACCGCACCGCCGAGCATCCCGAGCATCGCCGCGCGCCAGACCTCGTAGCCGGGTCCAGATTTCAGCCGCTGATCTAGATCAGAGTTACATCGGCGGTGACGCCATGAGCATCGGAGACGGGATCGCGTAGCGTCAGCCCAACAGCGGCGGCGCCGGTTCTCGGCAAAGGCGATGCGAAAAACAGAAGGCTAAGCAACGGCCAAAGTGAAAGTCGCGTCACCAGCCTTGAGGTCGATGCGGCAACTACTCGGGATAGACCGGAACGTCCTCCGGCCCCGGCTTGTTGAAAAGGATGAATACCAAGGGGTTGCCGGGCTCGGACATTGCATCGCTGCGCTGACCCGTTATCTCTCCAGCCACGCCGCTTGTGTACTCCGCAACCACCTCGCCGAAGCTGTCGCGCTGGATGGCAACCTTTTGTCCGGCCTCGACCTTGTCGTTGAGTTTGACCAGATGCTCAACGAGCCCGCCCGCGGTGGCCAGGATCGGGAACGCGCTGTTACCGACAAAGACAGTCACATCCTTGCCTGTACGTCCCATTGGCCCGGCAACGATGCCGTGATGCTTGAGGACGTTCATTGTGCCTTCCACGAAGAGCGGGATCATTTCGGGGTCCAGGACGCGTGCAGCACCGATTTCCGGTGTGAAGGACGGGATGCCAACGTCCATAAACGCGTTGTGCAGGACACCGGGATAGACATGATTGTCGAATATCTGGCCGACGGGATAGAGCTCGACCATCGCCTTGACCTCGGGCACATCCATGCCGCCAATATTGAATGCGGTGACTTCGAATCCGGTTGTCCCGGTGTGGAAGTCAATCGCGAAGTCGGCGTTCGGCCGCAGCAGCCGGTTGAACAGAAGCCCGGCGTGTCGGCTGGGTGCGGTGGCGCCGTTCTCGTTCCCGGGCCACTCCCGATTCATATCGATCAGATCGATGCCTCTGCCCTGATTGGGCCACCTGCGCTGCATGCTTTCCAGGGCCGGGCGGGACACGTCCGTGACCGCCATCACCGTGCCCGACATCTGTGCCGGGTCGAGTTGGTTCATCACGGTCTGGACTGTATGCACAGAACTCATCTCGTCGCCATGCACGCCACTGGTCAGGACGCCGCGCTTGCCTGGCTTTGTTCCCTTGGCGGCCGTCACGGACACATACCAGTGCTGTCCGGTCGGCATCTCAACGCCCTGAAAATACAACAGGTGCTTCTTGCCGGGCTCCAGGTCGTTGACATCGAGCGCGCTGACGACCTTCTTGCCTTCGATAACATCGCCGGTATAGACCGTTCCCGATGCCGGATTGGCAGGGGGCGTCGCTGCGTCCTGGGCATTCGCAGCACCAGTGTTGACCACCACGGCGGCCACGGCGCCGACCGCGGCAATCGATGCCATTATCAGATCGCGGCGATCGATGCCTTTTGCAGACTTGTTCGGCATGATGGGGTTCTTTGTTATTGTGAAAGGCAACGTCCGTACGACGGCACCGCACATCGGTCGCAAGATCCCACGAGCTTTCATATAACGGGTATACCGCTGAACTCGCAAGGTTGCGTGATTTCTGCGGGAGCTGGGGCCTGGCGATCTTGCGGCGTCGTTCGTCAGGGTCCAGAGGCGGCGCAAAAGCAGAACGGTCACTTAAAAATCTACAGCGATAACAATAATATACGAGTTTCTCGTTTCATCCTCTCCGGCGCGCCAATCTTTTCAATTCCTCAGAGGAAACACGACCGCCGTTTAGAGTGATCGTCCTTTGTTGCGGACCCTCTGCTGGCCGAATGAGCCGCATTGTCTTCGTCCAGGATTATTCCCTGGCCGCCCGTAGGTGTCACGCGGCTGAGGCGCGGGGCTGGGAATGGCCCTCTCCGCGCTCTCGAGCGGACCCGGGCCGCTGTTCGTCGTCGATCGAATGGCGACGGACTACTCCTGCCGTCTATTGCGACTGCCAAAGATCGATGGCCGGAGCGACTTGACGTGCATTGCCCCCGACATCGACTTCGACAAAATCCGCCCGAAGGCGCTGCCGGCGCGTGATCAAAGCCGCCCGGGGCGAACTCCAGAGGATCCCCACGTCCCTTCCGCCCTAACCATTCGGCTCCCTCCGATTGCGAGAGGACTAACCTGATGGCCGGGTCCAGATTTCAGTCGCCGATCTGATGTCAATTGGGGCTGTGCGCCCCCGTTAAATGGAGATCCCTGAAGCGGCTTCGGTCGACCCCGGATCGTACCTAAACCTCTTCCTTGCAGCCCTCCAAAATCGCTAGATGCGACACCGCTGAGAGCACTTGTTCGTGCTCGCTTACGGGTTAACTAAAAGCATTTATCCTAAAATTATTAATAATTTTAGTAAAAATCCTGCAGTTAACCGTTAATAATTCTCTGAATATTTTCATTAATTTTCTATTAGACAGACCCATTACCGAGATTTTACTTGCTTTCGCCTGTCGTTACGCTTAGTCGTGGAGTAGTTCTTAACGAGAGGTGAATCCGGCTTTATCTGTCTTGGAATAGGCGGTGATACCAAGGAGACACAGGGCCAGCGTCGCGGCGCCGAAGGATCAAGGCGAACCACAGGGACGGGCCCTAGAAGAGCAGGTTTCGACCGCTGGCTCTACGGCTACGCTGCGGCCCGCTTTGCGGGGCGACCGGACGCGCTTGCGAAGGCGTCTCGGACATTCTCTTGCAATACTCTCGTCTCTGTTCGTACGCCTTTGGGGGGTCAGCTCCGGGACGGTAACTGTTGGGCGGCGCTGCCATCCGCGGAGTCGCGGTGGCGGTTCGCAGGGATCGGGCGTTTTCAATTTTTCCCCGTCCGGCGCTGGCGAACGGGGGGCGGCGACCAAGGATCGGCACGACACGGTGGACCGCATCTGTGCCAGCATAACGCTGATCGTCTCCGCCACCCTCGCGGTGGCCGTGTTTTTTGTTGTGGCTCCGCAGCTGGAGAACGCGATCCCGCCCGCCGATTCCGACCCGATAGAGCTCGTCGCCGCAGGCCAACAGATCTATCGCAGTGGCTGCGCGGGATGCCATGGTTCTAATCTCAAGGGCCAAGTAGGCGGCGCAACAGTGGCCGGCGCAACAGTGGCTGGAGTGCAGCCACCGCCGCTCGATGCCTCCGGACACGCTTGGCTGCATTCCGACGCCACCCTGTTCCGCATGGTGAAATATGGCATTGTCAATTGCCTTGGCGGCGTTACTCAACCGGAAATGCCCAATTTTGGCGATCAACTCGACGACCCCTCCATCCATGCCGCGATCGCATTCATCAAGAGCCAGTGGCCGACCAGGCTGCGCGTCATGCAGAACGCCTTCAATGATGGGGAATCCGACCCTCCCGCGATCCTGTCCGGGCCTCTGTGCACACCAAACTGCCGTCCAATCGCTTCCCATGCGACCGGCCTCGCCGGGTCGGATGGGGTAGCTCGATAGCCCGATGTATCCCTCGCGTCTGCCCAGGATTGTCGGCAACATCCTCGGCGCCCTTTGTACTCCGTGGCTGGTTACCCCGGCCGGCGCGCACGTCAAATGGTTCAACAAGGACTATTGCGTGAGCTGCCAGCCCGATACGCTGGACCATGTCTTCGATAGGCAATGGTTATGGCTGCTGATGCTGTTTGCGCTCCTAAGCCTGTGCGCCTTCATCGTCGACCGGCTCTATACAGACGTTGCCAACGCATGGGTTGACCGTATCATCGTTCGGCGCCTTCAGGTGGCACCTGAAGATTACCTGCGGGTCGGTCTCGGCGTATTTTTATTATGCCTATGGACGCAATCAGGCATTCTGCTGACCCCGGAGCTGCGCTGGCCCGATCCGGACATCTCATGGTTTCAGCTGGCGCTCGCCTCTACGACACTATCGTGGAAGACGACATGGATTGCGTGCGGCGGCGTAATTGTTCTGTACTGTCTAGCGCTGAGAGAATATGGGCTGTTCCATTTACTGGATTACCCGATCTTCCTCGGCATTGCGGTGTATTTGGCGATCCATTCACTACACCTTTGGAGACTGAAGTCTATTGCCGGATCGGTATTGGTGGTTGCGGTTTCCGCGACCCTGCTGTGGGCTTCGTTCGAGAAATGGGGGTACTGGGTCTGGACAATGCCAGTAGTGGCGGACCACCCGAACCTCGATTTCGGCATCAATCCGAAGAGCTACATAATTCTTGCGGGATTTGTGGAGTTTTGCCTTGCTTATTTTTTGTTGGCTGGACGCTTGTTCGGCAGGATCGCTGCGATCGCACTGTCGCTTGTTTTTATTTCGGCGATAGTCGATTTTGGCAAAATCGACGCCATTGGACACCTGCTGATTATCTTGTCGTTAATTGTGATTGTCCTGCAGGGCACGCAGCCTGTCACCAACATTTTCACCTGCCCAAGGCTGGGGATAACATTAGGTGCATTTGCCAGCCTCAGCATTTTTGTGGTCGTGTTATGTACCTACGCTCTCGGCTATTTCGGCCTTCACCACCTGATCTACGGCTAATGGATGTCGCCCAGGCGCGGCGGCGCCGATCAGAGAGGCCGACGCGTGCTCTTGCGGATCATCCGAACCGACTCCGATAAAGTGCAGTGATACTGTTGTTCCCTCTCCGAGCTGGCTAACGATCTCGAATGAGGCGCCATGAAGCTCGGCGAAGGCCTTGGCCAGTGGGAGGCCAAGTCCAGTGCCTTCGTAGGATCGGGCCACGCCGGAATCGATTTGTCCGAACGGGGTAAGCGCGATGGAAATGTCTTCGGGCCGCATTCCGATACCGCTATCGCTTACCGCAAGCAAAGGATGCCCCTCGGCGTCGACCGTGAGGCTCACCTGCACCAAACCACCGGGAGGAGTGAATTTCATCGCGTTCGAAAGCAGATTTAGCAGAATCTGCCTTAGTTTTGCCGGCTCTCCCAAGATCACGACAGGTTCCGCGGGGATTTGCCGGCCCAGCGTGAGGCCCTTTTGATTACATTGCTGTTGGATCATGTTCACACAGTAAGTAACAATCTCGCCTAAATCGGTCGGATCGCTGCGCAACTCGTGCTGTCCAGCCTCAGCCTTGGCGAAATCGAGGACACTCGAGATAACGTCGAGTAGATGCCGACCGCTAGTCAGGATCAGCTCGCCATACTCCTGGTAACGGGGATTGCCGTTTTTACCGAACATCTCGCGAGCGATGATCTCCGAGAACCCAATAATAGCGTTGAGCGGCGTTCGAAGTTCATGGCTCATATTGGCCAGAAAGCTGCTCTTTGCTCGGTTCGCCGCTTCGGCTTCCGATTTCGCTTCGAACAGGCGTGCCTCGCGTTCCTTGATGGCGCTGATGTCGCTACAAAACAGGAAAAACCCGCCATCCTGCGTCGAGCTGCGGCTCACCCTTAGCCACAGCTCATTCCCCAGACGAATCTCAGCTTCGGTGGCCCCGATTTGGCCCGGATTATGGGCCTCCACGTCATGGGTAGGCACCATGCCGGCAGGAACGACCCGGGCGAGCGCCTCGTCAAACGGGGCACCCGGCACAAGGCAACCACTCGGGAAGGGCAAAAAGCGCCTCATCTGGGTGTTCGCAATGACGATCTTCCCATCGGGTCCAACCAGCATCATTCCCTCTTGCGATCCCTCGATCGCATCGATGAGCCGGCGCTGCGCCGAGCGGCGTTCCTCAGCTTCATAATCCATCATCGTCCGGATACTCGCCTGCATGCTACGCATCGAGCGCAGCAGCCGGCCGATTTCATCCTGTCGGGCCGGGGGAATCGCGACCGTGAGATCACCTTGGGCGATCCGGTCCGCGGCTGATGCAGCCACCGATAGCGGCCGCAGGATATGCCGGGCCACAACATAAGTGACCAGTCCGGCTACGGTGAGCGCAAGCATCGTACAGCCGATGGTCACGATCATCGTCGCGCCAATCTCGGCAAGCGAACGCCGCCGTTCTCGAAACCCGTCCTCCGCACCTAACTCGATAAGCCGATCGAAGACCTTTGTAATATCGTGGGAGAGGGTGCTAAGGGCAGGCGCAGCACTGTCTGAAAACCCGCCGTCTCGGGTCGCCGCGCGGACGGTGCCAAGCCATTCCTGGACAAGCCGGCGAATCTCGACGGCCGTCTCAACAGCCGGGGCTGACATTGCGCGTTGCTCGGCGACCGTCAGATCGCCGAAAAAGGCATCGGATAATTGATCGAAATCGGGAAGCCGCGTCTGCGCCCCTCCGATAAGGCGGGCCTGCAGCAGCTCGTTCTCCATCTGCGCAAAGATCACGCTTGCCGATCTTGCGAAGTTGATCGACATCAGTGGCCGATCATATATATCGACGACGATCCGGTTGGCGCGAGAGGTCGCGTAAATGCCGTAGGCGCCGAGCGCGCTGATCAACACGCTCATCGCAAAAAATCCGAGGAAAATCTTTCCTCGGATAGTGCGCAGCGGATTGAAACCTATCTTCATAATGCCCAGGCTCTGAACAGCTTCTCTCCTCTATAGCTGTTTGATGGTTTATCAAATACTAACTAGAACATGGTCAAGTACACATTTTTGCTAAATTACATCATAATTTACCAGTACTGAAGACATATTTGAAGAAGTCTCATAAATATTTTTTAAGGATTTTGGTTACTGTTAGAGTTTCATGGATGTTCGATTGTAGGGACGCGAAGGAAATGCACCGCATCCTGATTATGGGTGGGGTCGTCGCCTTCCTGGCAACGCTCGGTTCACTCGGCTTTGCGCTCGGCGGCTTTGCGCTCGGCGCCGGCGGTGGGATCGCCATTTCGCAGAAGGGGCGAGCCTTCATGCCGCGCAGCGTGCAGATATCCGCGGGTGAGACAGCAACGATTCAAAACGACGACGAATACATACACCACGTTTTCATTGACAGCCCGGATTTTCACTTCGACTCGGGGGAACAGCGCATTGGCCAGACTGTGCAAATTACCTTTGCTGTTCCAGGAACTTTCGACGTGCTATGTGCGATTCATCCGAAAATGCGGCTCAATGTCACCGTTAAATAACTGGCGCTCGCACGCACTGCGCCTCGGTAGCACCGTGCTGGTGGTGCTGGCTGTAGCGCTCCACTTTGAACCTGCGGTAGCCGCTGAAACAGAGCAGTCGCTCGCCGAGAAGCTCGTCAGTGCGTTCGACCACGTATTCAAAGGTCCGTATGCTGGCGCACTCGCTATTCATGCTAAAGGCGTCGTCATGCGGGGCAGCTTCGCCACGGACCCCGATGCGATGCCTCTGAGTTCCGCTGAACATCTGCGAGCCGATACCCCGCCGGTTCCGGTCATCGTGCGCTTCTCCGCATTCTCGGGCGTACCTTCGCAGATCGACGGTCGGCCAGGGACCAATCCGACTGGGATGGCGATTAAATTCATGCTTCCCAAGGAAATCGACACCGACATTGTCGCGCATTCCTACGATGGCTTTCCGGTAGCGACGCCGGAGGAGTTCCTTGATTACCTGAACGCCCTCGCATCGGGCGCTTCGGCACGCGAGGCATTCCTCGCAAGTCATCCATCGGCCCGCCGATTTTTCGACGATCCGAAACCAACCCCGGTGAGCTATGGAACTGAAACGTATTTCGGTGTCCATGCCTTCCGCTTTATCAATGCTGCGGCCGTCTCGCGCTTCGGCCGATACCGCATCGATCCCATTGCTGGGGCGCACCACCTCAGCGCCGCCCAAACGGCAGGTATCGAGCCCAACTATCTGCGCAACGAACTGCTACACCGGGTGAAATCGGGTCCGATCCGATTTCGGCTGATCGTGCAGCTCGCTGCCCCCGGCGACTTGATCACCGACGCGACTACGGCATGGCCACAAAATCGCTCGGAGATCGTCCTAGGAATTTTGTCGCTGATGCAGGTCGTCACCGACGACGCCCCAGAAATACAGACGTTGTTCTTCAGCCCGATGAACTTGGTACCGGGGATTGCGGCCTCCGCTGACCCGCTGCTTGCGGGACGCACCAAGTCCTACGCGATCTCATATCGAAGACGACTGACGGCGGAATAGCTTAGCGCCTTTCTTGGCAGGCCCTTGGGGCTTACAGATTAGGGAACCATGGTGTCAACAAGAGCTCATGATAGGTTGCCTTCAGCGACCTTTAGAGATACTATAATTGTAATTGTGATTTGTACTATAATCGCAATAACTTTCGTGAGCCTGCGCGTTTGGCTTCGATGGATAATCCTTTAGTTGAGAACGGCGCGTATCCAGAGTTCGCACAATCCATATCCATCCAAGGGCGTCGGGCCGTACGAAAACGGCTGACCGAGCCAGTCCGTCGTCAATCGGCAGTCCGTCGTCAATCGAATGACATAGCGCTTAGCAACTCCTGGGCATGGAACAGAGGGCATCGCGCTGGCGTTAGCCCGGCATGATCTGGAAAACAGATAACCTGGCGCGGCGTCGGATTTTATTGTTGGAGGGTGGCTGGCCACCGCATGATCGGCCGTTCGTCCGATCGCTCGATACGCGTGTCCCCCAGACACGGCTCAGCGAGGGGGCCTCTTTGATCGTGATATTGGTCTTGTCGCTGGGGCTGTGGTTCGCGATCTGGGAGGCTCTGAATTCGGTTGCGTCTTTGCTGTGATCGGCGAAGGTTGCCGGATCCGGCCGGGCGCGTTCGTTGTGCCGGGAGAAGCCCACTTACCCCGCGGTGGCGCCTCCACACTTGGAGCCACCCCGCTCCCTCCACATCCGAGGTCCTGCGTGTCCTCAGATAGCGCGTTCGGAAAACTGGCGCCGACGAGCGGCGCCGCGTTCCCGGTAATCGGGTATTAAGCAAAGCCTTGCTACTGATTGTCGCGGCCCGAACGCAAGCGACCTCCTATGGATCGAGACAGTGCCGTGAAAACCGCGATCAACCGCGCTATAGAGGCGATAGAAGCCGCGGAACTGACGGTCGCCGATGAGATGGGCGCCACCCTGGACCTCAGCACGGCGGCAAGAATGGCTTTGATCGCGAAGGTCGCTGCCGCGATCCAAACCGCGGTCGCGGAAGAGCAGCAGACGCTCGAGCTTACCGACGAGGAGGTGCTCACGTTCCTCAACCTGCTAAACCACGCGATCGAGAATGGCTGGCTTCCCCCATCGCCGCATATTCGGAAGCTGCGCGCCATTGGGGCGAAGCTCCAGACGACTTTCTTCCGATCCCCAACCGCCGACGCCGAAATCGGCTGAGCCGCTCCGGCCGACCGGCGCTGGCAGCTTGCTCGCCGCGGCGGGTACCTCCGGGGCTAGGTCACCTGCTCGAGGCCGGTGGCAGGCCGCGCTTTACTAAAACCCGGCGATTTCTTAACGGCCGATCAAGCCTTTGAGCGGAGTTTGGCCGTGATCGAACCCGCAGAGAGCCTATCGATGGTGATCTTACTTACGAGGCTTATCAAGGACGAAGGTGGCGTTACGGCAATCGAATATGGGCTGATTGCTGCGCTGATCGTGATCGGGTCCTTGGTGGCAGTCAACTCAGTAGGCCTCACCCTCAACCTCCAAAACACCTTCAGCATGGTCGCCGCCAGCATGTGAGGTCTCGCGCTACGGCTTGGCAAACCGCTGGTCTACTCGCAAGGCACGATGCCGGCGACGCGCACCCGAGATCTGGAGTTATTGGAGGCTGCCACCGGCCTTCGGTTTCGCGGATGGCGGGACTGTCCGGGAAAATCTTGCGGCGACGAAGCCCGCCGATTTCCGTTGCCCTTTTCGAGAATGTCTCCGGGGCTAACGCATCGCAGGATCATATTTTCCGACAGCGCCGTGTCTTCGCAGGCGCCAAATGCGATAGGAACGGTGCATCAGCCAGCCGAAAGGGACTATCGCCAGAGTCAGAATTGCGATGATGGCGACGGTTAGAACGCTGATAGCTTCCGTGTAATCGGACCCTGCCTCGACATTGCTGCAGTCTTCGCCAAGGCTGTGGGCTTGGCCTTCGAGGTTGGTGCAGGAGCGCGGGCCCGGAGAGACACCCCAATCGCGGATCTGGACCGTCACGTCAAAAGCCTTTGGCACGTCGAAAGCCTTTGGGCCGAGGTCGTTTTCGGCGGGCAGTACGGCGTCGAGCTCTCCTTGTCGCGCGCTGCCCCATCGATCGTTGCCTTCCCGGCACTCGGGGGCGGCGGGATCGGCGCATTTTGCGATTGCCGATCCGGCTGCTTCCGCATTGAGGTGCCGTTCCAGAAGGCGCCGAGGATCGCCACTATTCTGCGACGGGTCGTCGGCACACCTTATAAAACAGTTTAGATCCATCATCGGCAATGTTATGGCCGGGCTCACCCGGGGGCTCAGAATGGCCGCAAGGGTAATCGCGAAAAGGGTGAGAGCAGCCAGCCGCAGCATCATCGAGCCTCGTGTATCAGCCCTCGAAGGGTCAAAATGCAAGGTCCGCGACAAGGCATGCCCTCTTGCGGCCGACCAGTCGCGCCGCGAGCCTTGGCTAGCTCCTGACCTACCGCTTGCTGGTGCGCAGCCGCCGCGGTACGGGCATGGGCGGGCCGCATAGCCCCACCCGCGGGATAGCCATTGAATTCCGGACTACCAGCCACGATTCCCGAACGGTTGGCGTTTTCGATATACATGCTTATTATCACCAAAGGGTAGCTTTTTGGCAGGCATCATCGGACCATGAACCTCGACCGCAGCTTCGGCTTCCTCGCGCACGATGTCGCCCGCCTGTTTGGGCGGCGCTTCAATCAGCGCGCGCTTCTGTTTCTCGGCCTCACCCGAGCGCAATGCAAGGTGTTGGGCTACCTCGCCCGCAACGAGGGTATCAACCAGGCCGGGCTCGCCGATCTGCTTGAAATAAAGCCGATGACCCTGGTCCGGCAGATCGATCGCATGGAGGAAGACGGTTGGATCGAACGACGTCCGGACCCGGCTGACCGCCGCGCCCGCCGCCTCGTCTTGACCGAAAAGGCGCGGCCGATCCTCGCTCGCATTCTCGACCTCTCGAACGAGGTTCGCGCCGAGGCCTTTGCCGGTCTGTCCGAGGCCGAGGGTCGATACCTGATCGACCTCCTCGCGCGCGTCCACGGCAACCTTTCGGAACGTGTTCCGTCGCTTGCCGTCAGCGAAATTGCCGATCTCGACGAAACGAGCGGTCACCCTGCGCTGGGCGTCGCGATTGTTGCGGCGGATTTGCCGCAGCTGGGGGGCCGGCGGTGACGACCTCAGTCGAAGACGAGGCGGCACCAGCAACGACTTCCCGCCGCGCCGCCCTCGATCGCAGACCGGCCGCCATTCGCATCCGGCGCCCCCTGCGGCAGAGGCTCCGGCTGCCGCTGATGGTCGCCGGACCGCTCGTGGTACTGGTGGCTGCCGGCTACTGGTATCTGACGAGCGGCCGCTACGTATCGACCGATAACGCCTATGTCCAGGCCGCGCGCATGGTAATCAGCACCGACGTCTCCGGCCGCGTCGCCGAAATCGATGTGCACGACAACGACAGAGTCACAGCCGGTCAAGTGCTCTTTCGCATCGATCAGCGGCCGTTCAACATCACGGTCAATGAGGCCAAGGCGCAACTGGCCATGGTGCGGTACCAAATTCACGCGTTAAAAGCGACCTACCACCAAAAGCGTGCCGAAGCGAGGGCGGCGGAGGCCACGGTTGACTATCAGCAGCGGGAATTTGAGCGACAGCAGCGCCTACGCGCTTCCGGCACAGCCTCTCAGCAGCAGTTTGACCAAGCAAAGCAGGCTTCTGAAACCGGGCGGCAGCAACTTGTGTCAAAGCAACAAGATGTTGCCGTTGCGCTAGCCAACATTGGTGGCGATCCGGATCTCCCGTTGGATCAGCACCCGATAGTGCAGCACGCGCAAGCGGCGCTTGACCGCGCCGAGCTCAATCTTTCCTATACGGTGGTAAAAGCGCCCGAAAACGGGATCGTCACCAAAGTCGAGCAGCTCCAAGTCGGCAATTACGTGACCGCTGCGACGCCGTTGTTCTCGCTGATGTCGACGGACCGGGTTTGGGTCGAAGCCAACTTCAAAGAGACCGAGCTGACGCATATGCGTCCCGGTCAGAGCGCGACGGTCGAAGTCGACACCTATCCCGACGCCGTTCTAGTTGGAAGGGTGGAGAGCTTGAGCCCCGGCACCGGACTGGTTTTCTCGCTTCTGCCGGCGGAGAACGCGACGGGGAATTGGGTGAAGGTCGTTCAGCGCCTGCCGGTGCGCATCAGCATCGGCCATCTCGATCCGAGTGTTCCGCTGCACGCCGGGTTGAGCGCGACCGTGGAGGTCGATACCCACTATCACCGACCGCTGCTCGTGCGCGTCGAGCGGTTCTTTGCGTCGCTTGTCGGGTCGACCACGCGCGCCGCGGAGCGGTGAGGAGCGAAGCCCGCGCCCCGGTCCCCAACCGGAGGGCGATAACGGTCTCGATCATGCTGGCGACCTTCATGCAGGGGGTCGACACCACGATCGCCAATGTCGCGCTGCCGCACATGCAGGGGAGCTTTTCCGCGTCCCAGGACCAGGTCGCCTGGGTGGTGACCTCCTACATCGTCGCCGCTGCGATCATGACGCCGCTGACCGGCTGGCTCGCCGGCCGCTTCGGCATCAAATACGTCTTCTTCTTCTCGGTGGCTGGTTTCACCCTGGCCTCGGCGCTCTGCGGCGCCGCGACGAGCCTTGCCGAAATCGTTATTTACCGCTTGCTGCAGGGGATCTGTGGCGCGGCTCTCGTGCCGCTGTCACAAGCGGTGCTGCTGCAGATCAACCCGCCCGAGCGGCACGCCAAGGCGATGGCAGTCTGGGGCATGGGGGTGATATTGGGCCCGATCATCGGCCCGGCGCTCGGCGGCTGGCTGACTGAAGATTTCAGCTGGCGCTGGGTATTTTACATCAATCTGCCGTTTGGCGTTCTCGCAGCCGTCGGCATCCTGATCTTCATCCGCGAGGCGCGTCGCGGTCATCGCGAGCCGTTCGACTTCTTCGGCTTTGCCACATTGAGCCTGGCGATCGGCGCCTTGCAGATGCTGCTCGACCGCGGTGAGCTCAAGGACTGGTTCGGCTCGACCGAGATCTGGATCGAGGCGACGATCGCCGGGCTTTGCCTTTACCTTTTTCTGGTGCATACCGCGACGGCGACCGTTCGGTCCTTTCTGAACCGGGATCTGCTGAAGGACGCCAACTGCGTCGCCGGCACGATCCTGATGTTCCTGCTCGGCATGCCCCTCTACGGGACCATGACTTTGCTGCCGACGATGCTGCAGGATCTGATGAATTATCCGGTCCTCACCACCGGTCTGGTAACGGCACCGCGCGGCATCGGCACGATGATCGGGATGTTTCTCGTCGCTCGCTTGATCGGCCGCGTCGATACGCGGCTGATCATTCTCATCGGACTGGTGGTGACCGCGATTGCCATGTGGCAGATGACCGGGTTCTCACTCTACATGGGTACAGGCCCGATCATCTCGTCCGGAATACTGCAGGGCTTCGGACTGGGCTTTGTCTTCACCCCGCTGAGCACGGTAACATTCTCGACCCTGCCCCGTAATCTCCTCACTCAGGGCACGGCGATCTTCAGTCTGACGCGCAATATCGGCGGCAGCATCGGCATCTCTATCGCCGTTGCGCTGTTGGCCCAAAACACCCAGATCGTCCACTCGCGCCTGGTTGAGCGTTTGCGGCCGGACAACCCGCTCGCCCAGGCCCCCTACCTGACGGCGCCCTATAGCCTGACGGACCCATCCGGCATCGCCGCGCTCAATGCCGAGGCGACGCGCCAGGCGGCGATGGTCGCCTATATCAACGATTTCCAGCTGATGATGGTTCTCGTGATCGCCGCGCTGCCGCTATTGCTGCTGCTGCGCAAACCTCATCCGGTTGCCGCGGGCGCAGCCGCGGCCGCTGAGTGAGGTTGTGCAGGAGCTACCCAAGCGAGGCGATGACGCGAGCGCGGTGCGGTCAGGGTCGGGCGGATGGTTCCGTCCCGGCCCGCGCTGACGCGAGCGCGGTGCGGTTAGGGTCGGGCGGATGGTTCCGTCCCGGCCCGCGCTCGCCACCCGCACCCGAGGTAGGAATTTCCGATGGTAACCTCACACTTACCTTGTGGCGAGGATACTAACCTAGGAAAAGAGGAAAACGGCAGCGGCGATCGCACAAGTCCAGCGATTGTCAGGGCCGCATACGGCCGCGGCCGTAATCGACGTGCTGTCGATGATCAAGCTGCTGTGTTCGTATATCTGCTTGCGCTCGTTCCACGCGGCCTCGGGATCAAAATCGAGGCCGAGTGTCGAGGCCAGCATCGTCGCGGCGAGATCCTCAGCCTGTTCACCGCTCGCCTCTGCAGGCATGCCGTATCCGTGCAGTTCCGATATATACCCATACGTCTCCGGATCCGCTGGTCTCGCCAAACCGAGGCTGGCGTAAAGGTGGCGACCGAACTCATTGGTCTCTGACCGGGCCATCACGCAGAAGGTGATATCCCCGGGCCTCAGCAACTCGACCCCGGCTTCGCGGGCGACGACCTCGCAGCGCGGCGGCAGAATGGACGACACATAAACGAGGTTCTGCTGCTCGATATCCGCGTCGCGCAAGGCGAACTCGAATGCGGTGAGGGCATGGCGGTGGACGCCTACACCCTTGGTCAAGAACATGCGCTTTGGACTGGGGAACATCTATCACCTTCCTCCATATGCTGACCCGACGCGCGCGCCTTTCCGCTTGCCGATTGCCGTACTCTGGCCATCGCCGAACGCAGCTCAAACGTCGGTCATCGCCATGTAGGCTTGGGTCGCCTTGTCCGACAAGAAATCGAGCTGGTCCAAAAATCCATGAAGCCGCAGGCTCAAATGTGTGCCTGCTGGTTCAGCCGCGCTGCGCCAACGCTTTTGGTTCGTTGTAGCAGGCGATTCCGGTGCCGCGATAGAGGATCCGGGCACGGCGCTGGGTGATGGTGCGGTGAAAGGCGACGAATTCCAGGTCGAGGTCGGGGCTCGGCTGCGGCTCCGGCGTGAAATGGCGACGGTGATCCTCGCCGCGCACGAGGGTGGCGCCATCCTCGCCGTCGAGCTGCGCCGCATCAGTCGGGATGTAGCGGATGGCAAACCCGATACTCCGGTCATGCTACGGGTTCGGTCTCGGTGAAGGCGACCCCAAGCCGTCACCACATCGGGCTCACTCAGGCCCCAATAGGCCCGGTCCTGGTGCCACGACACAAAGGCCGGATCGGCCGCCCCTCCAAGATTAAGTCCTTGACACTTTATATGTCGGCCATCATCTTTTTTGCCCATATCAGATGTCAATCATAATCTTACCATCGCAGCTGAGAAAGCAAGGGCAGCGAGACCGATGCGGGACCAATTTCTCGATGAACTCGGCGGCGTTCTCATTCTTCCCGAGTCCTCGAAGGGTGCGGGGCGGAGGGAACTGACGATTGACGAAAGGGTCACAGTTCGTGCTCTCGACGAGCACGGCGAACGGGCGGTTGAGGATCGGCTTGGCCGTCATATGAACGACATCGGTAGTTGGTCGGACGTCGAAGGGCCAAGACCTCCGGCCGCCGGGCGGTCCACCGCCTGGGCCTGGGTGGCGGGCACGGTGATGACCGCGCTCGCGGGAACTCTTCTGGGTCGGCTTCTCCCAGGGCGAAGGCAGCCAGACTGTCTCGGCCACTATGCCACCCCCGCAAGTGACGGTGAGCAAGCCGCTCGCACGCGACGTCGATACGCGGATCGGTTTGCTCGGCCAGTTCTCGGCGATCGACCGCGTCGAATTGCGTGCGCAGGTCGGAGGCACGCTTACCGAGCTCCATTTCCAGGATGGGCAAATCGTCCATAAGGGCGATCTCCTTTTTCTGATCGATCCGCGCCCCTACGAGATCAAGCTCGCCAAAGCGACCGCGCAGCTGCAGACCGCGTCTGCGCGCTTTGCGCTCGCCAGCGTCCAGCTTGGTCGCGCCCAGACGCTGCTGCGCACCACTTTCGGAACGGCCGAGACCGTGGACCAGCGCACTTCCGAGCAGAGCAGCGCGCAAGCCGCGATCGACGACGCCAAGGCCCAGATACGCGACGCCCAGCTCGATATCGAATATTGCCGCATCACCGCGCCCTTCACGGGTCGCATCAGCGCGCGTCTAGTCTCGGTCGGCAGCTTGATTGCGGGCAGTCGCGCCGCCACCAGCCCGACTACCCTGCTGACGACACTCGTCTCGCTCGATCCCATCTATCTCGATTTCGACATGAGCGAATCGGACTATCTGACGTTTTCCCGTGAACGCGAGCGTCTCTCCGGCCCGCTCGCCAATACAGTCACAATCACCCTTGGCGATGAGAACCGCTCCACGCGGCAGGGTACGCTCGACTTCGTCGACAACGCCCTTGATCGTTCGAGCGGCACGATTCATGCCCGCGCCACGGTTCCTAATCCGGATCTTTTCCTCGTGCCGGGCGAATTCGCCCGGGTTCGCGTGGCGGTAGCACCCCCCGCACCGACCCTGATGGTGCCAGACGCTGCGGTGGTGCTCGATCAGTCACAGCACATGGTCATGACGGTCGCCGCCGACGGCACGGTGGTGCCCACGCCCGTCCAGACCGGCGATCTGCGCGGCGGGTTGCGGGTCATCCGATCCGGCCTAGCACCCGGTGACCGCGTGATCATCGACGGGTTGGTGCGCTCGACCCCGGGGACCAAGGTCGACCCGCAAGAGGGCACGATCCGTTATGACGCCGCTTCCGATGGCCAAGGTTAGGGCGGGAGCCTCGACATGCGCTTGGCACACACCTTCATCGACCGGCCCATCCTCGCCACCGTTCTCAGTGTCTTCGTTACGTTGGTCGGGCTCGGGGCACTGGCGATTCTGCCGGTCGCGCAATATCCGGAAATTGTGCCGCCGACGGTGCAAATCACCACCGTCTATCCCGGCGCATCCGCGGAAACCGTCGCGCGAACGGTCGCAACACCGCTTGAGCAGCAAATCAACGGTGTAGAGAGCATGCTCTACATGAACAGCCAGTCGACCGGCGACGGCAAGCTGACGATCACCGTGACATTCCAGATTGGGACTGACTTGAACGTCGCGCAGATGCTGACGCAGAACCGCGTCCAAGACGCTTTGCCGCGGCTACCGGAGGACGTCCAGCGCCTGGGTGTGCAGGTCAGGAAATCGACGCCTAACATCCTGCTTGCCGTTCATCTCTTCTCGCCTGACAACTCGCGCGACGATCTCTACATGTCGAACTACGCGACACTGCATTTAAAGGATGCATTGGCACGCCTGCCCGGTGTGGGTGACGTTCAGCTGGTGGGCGCACGCGAGTACGCGATGCGCATCTGGCTCGATCCTGACAAAGTCGCAGCCCATAATCTCAGTGCGAGCGAAGTGCTGGCGGCACTGCGCGCCCAGAATGTTCAGGTCTCGGCCGGCATCTTGAACCAGCCGCCAGTCCCCTCGCACGAGGCCTATCAGCTCAACGTGCAGACTCTCGGCCGGCTGTCCACACCACAACAATTCGGCGAAATTGTTCTCAAATCAGACGCCCAGGGACGGGTAACGCGCGTTCGCGACGTCGGACGCGTCGAGGTTGGCGCCGCAGATTACGGGGCGACCGCGTTCACGGATCGCGGCCCGGGTCAGCCACTGCTGATTTTCGCCCAGCCCGGGGCGAACTCGTTGGCGGTGGAGCAGGAGGTCCTTTCGACGATGGAGAGCCTGGCGCCGGAATTCCCGGCCGGTCTTGGCTACAAAATCATCTACGATCCGACGACTTTTATCAGCAAATCGGTCAAGGAGGTGATTGCCACGATTTTCGTCGCGATTTTGCTCGTGGTTGGTGTCGTCTTCCTGTTTCTGCAAAAGTGGCGCGCCTCGATCATCCCGGTCATTGCGATACCTGTCTCGCTGATTGGGACGTTTTCGTTTCTCTACGCGCTCGGGATATCGCTGAATAACCTTTCGCTGTTCGGACTGGTGCTCGCCGTAGGGATCGTCGTCGATGACGCGATCGTCGTGGTCGAGAACGTCGAGCGCAACCTGGAGCGCGGGATGACGCCCAAGGAGGCTGCGCACGTGACGATGGACGAGGTCGGCGGCGCGCTGATCGCGATTGCTCTGACCTTGTGTGCGGTGTTCGTCCCGTCCGCCTTCCTCTCGGGCATCTCGGGCCTGTTCTTTCGCCAGTTCGCGGTCACGATCGCGGCCTCGACGGTGATCTCCTGCTTTGTCTCGCTGACACTCAGTCCCGCCCTCTGTGCCGTCCTGTTCAAGGCGCATGAGCCGGCCCATAAGACGCGTACCGCCTGGCCAGGTCGCCTGGTTCGGGCGAGCTTTGAGGGCTTCAACCGTGGCTTCGAATGGTTGTCGAACGCCTATGGCCGGCTGACGCGCCGTCTTGTGCAAGTGGTCGGCGTCGTACTCGTGATCTATGCGCTGCTGATCGGTTTCGCGGGGGTTCAGCTCGCACGCGCCCCGACGGGTTTCATCCCCGAGCAAGACCAGGGTTATCTGATCACCGTGTTGCAGTTGCCGCCCGGCGCCACCCTCGATCGGACGGAAGCGGTTGTCAAAAGAGCGATCGACATCATCCTCGACACGCGAGGCATCGAGCATGTCGCGCCCTTTGCGGGTTTGGATGCAACCACCTTCACGGTGGCATCCAATGCCGCGACGATCTTTTCGGGTTTGCCGTCGCTCTACAATCATTCGATCGATGGCGTGACGGCAACAACGGTGCTCGCCGATCTGCGCAAGCGTCTTTCGGTGATCCAGGACGCTTATGTGCTGACCATCCCGCCACCGTCCGTGCAGGGTTTGGGTACGGCGGGCGGCTTCAAGATGATGCTGCAGGACCGTGCCGGGCTTGGTTCGGATGCGCTCGCGCGCGCGGCGCAGGCCCTTGTCGCCGCCGCCAACAAGGACCCGGACTTTGTCGGTGTCTTCACGCTGTTCAGTACCCGCTCGCCCTCGATCTATACCGACATCGATCGCGAGAAAGCCGAAAAGGTGGGGCTCACGCCGACTGACGTGTTTTCCACACTGCAGGTCTATCTCGGCTCGCAATATGTGAACGACTTCAATTATCTCGGCAGAACCTACGAAGTCATAGCCCAGGCCGATGGCAGCTTCAGACGGGACGCAAACGATATCGGACGCCTCAAAGCACGCAACAATTCGGGTGAGATGGTGCCGATCGGCACCGTGGCCCGGCTGAGACACGAGACTGCTCCCTATCGCGTACCGCGCTACAACCTTTTCCCGGCTGCCGAAGTCATGGGTGTCGCTGCACCGGGCATCGCTACCGGGACGGCGCTGCACCGGATGGAGGAACTGGCCCGCCAGGTGCTACCGCCGGGCATCGGTTTCGAATGGACCGAGCTTGCTTTCCAGCAGCAGCAGCGCGGGACGCCGACGCTGCTCGTGTTCGGCGCAGCTGCTCTGTTTGTGTTCCTGGTGCTCGCCGCACAATACGAGAACTGGAAATTGCCGCTTGCAGTGGTGTTGATCGTGCCGATGTGCCTGCTCGCTTCCGTGACTGGCCTGCTGTGGCGTGGCATGTCGATCGACGTTCTGGCTCAAATCGGCTTCGTCGTTCTCGTCGGTCTGGCCGCCAAGAACGCGATCCTGATCGTCGAATTCGCGCGCCAGGCGCAACTAGAGGGGGTGAGTGCGGGCGAAGCTGCGGTACGTGCGGCGCGCACAAGGCTTCGTCCTATCCTGATGACGTCCTTCGCATTCATCCTCGGAGTTGCTCCGCTCATGGTCGCGACCGGTGCCGGAGCCGAGATGCGCCAATCGCTCGGCACGGCGGTGTTTTCGGGAATGCTGGGCGTGACAGGGTTTGGTCTGCTGTTCACGCCTGTCTTCTACACCGCCATTCGCCGGATCGGCAGCAGGGGGCGCGCTGGTAAAAAGTCAATGACGATCTCCCAAGGTATTGGCTGGAAGGGGAGGGTCGGATGAAGAAATCGAAGCTCGAAGCCGCCGAAACGCGACGTCGCATCGTCAAGACTGCCGCCGCGGAGTTTCGCCGACACGGCATCCACGACACCGGGCTATCCAGCGTGATGTCCGCCGCCGGCCTTACCCATGGCGGGTTCTACCGGCATTTCGACTCGAAGGACGAGCTGGTCGCCGAAGCCTGCGCGGCCGCAATGGAGCCCGCCGCTGAGAACACCGTGGCCTCCGCTTGCTATGGCGCTGCCAACGCTTCGCTTGAGGCGATCGTGACAAGCTATCTTTGCCCGGACCACAGGGACAATCTAGCGGAGGGCTGTCTGATTGCGGCACTCGGAACCGAGCTGGCGCGAAGTGACGACCAGACGCGTGCCGTGGCAACCGCCGGGTTTCTCAAGTTTGTAGATCTCATCGCCGAACAGTATCAGCGGACGAAGCCCAAAACGGCGAAGGCGCGGGCCCTGGTTGCAGCCTCGGCGATGATCGGGGCCGTGATGATCTCACGGATCGTGACGGACCCTGAGTTATCGGCCGTCATTTTGCACCACACCAAAAAGCATGTGCTCAATTCGTAAAGCGGGCCTGGAAGGGATGGAGCGAGCGGGATTGCCGTGGCGAGGATGACCTCCCGCTCACTCATTCGGCCGCAACAAAGCGGCGAAGGCCATGACCACCTCGCCGTTGCTCAGGGAGGCGCTGCAGCGTGGCCGGAGGCTTGCGGGGGGCAGGTACGACGACTGGTCCGCCGCCGGGGAGCTGTCAGAGCGACGCGATGATTTCGCGGTAGGCCGCTTCGGGAAAGGCCTTCAAGGTCTTCGTCCGCACGGTCCCGAGCGACCCGAGCACCAGGGTGAACCGCGCCACCACGGCATCGTCGGGCGCATCGTAAACGGCGATCAGGTCATATTCGCCCATCGTCATGTAGACCGCCGTGAATTTGCCACCCATGTCTTCGAGCGCCTTTTTTGCGGTGTCCAGCCGCCGCGGCAAATCCTTGACTTTCTGGGCACCCTGGTCGGTCCAGTTGGCGAGCATAATGTAAGTGGGCATCCTCACTCCTCCCTGGTTCACCGATCGGCCCATCATCGTGCGACACAAGCCTGCCACACCCTACAGCTCGACGCGAGATGTCAGGGTGCCGCCTGAACCTCTTCGCTGGCAATGCGGTCGAGCTTGGCGGCCATGATGAAATCGTTCTCGTGCAGTCCCTTGATCTTCTTTGTCTGCAGCGAGATCGTTGCATAGCCCCAGCCAAAGCTGATCGCGGGGTGGTGCCCTTCGGTCTCGGCAAGAGCGGCGGCGCGCTCCACAAAGGCAAACGCCTCGCGAAAATTCTTGAAGCGGTAGGTGCGCTCTATCCGCTTTCCATCATCGACCAGGTCCCAGTCCGGCGCGTGGACGTGAAACCCGGCAGCCTCTCCCGGCGTCAGCGGCGGAATGCCGCCGCGGCACGGCGTGCAACTTTTCTCGACGAGTGCTATTGGCATCGTTGCCTCCTGAGGGCGCAAGCTATCACGGTTAATATGGGAAGGTTGAGGGCGGTTTGATGGCATCGCGGTTGGCTCGCCTGTCATCGGGTATTCTAATGCTCGTCGGGCTGATGGGCCTTGGCACGGCGCAGACCACAGCGACCGCTGTAGCCGCCGGCTGGCAGGTGGTGCTCGCCGCCGGCGACGATGCCGAGCCGGTTTTTGACAACGCGACCCGCGAGATGGGCCAGCGCCTCGCGGCGGCTGGCGTTCCGGCCGGCGATATCCACCGCCTCAGTGCCGATCCCGCGGAGGTGTCGCAAGATGTCGAACCGGCCGTGTCTAGGGTCCTGCTGCGGCGGATCGCCGAACTTCCGGCACGAAAGGGTGACCAATGCCTGGTGTTTCTGACCTCGCACGGCGAGCGCGGCGCCGGGTTGTGGCTGGCCCGCTCTAACGCAGCACTGCGCCCGGGCGATCTTGCCCAGGCATTGTCGCGCGGATGCGGTGCGGTGCCGACGATCGTCGTTGTCTCGGCCTGTTACAGCGGCGGCTTTGCGCGCGGGAAAATGGCCAAGCCCAATCGCATCATCTTGACAGCGGCACGCAGCGACCGCCCATCCTTTGGCTGTCAGGTGCATCGCACCTACAATTACTTCGACGAATGCCTGCTCGCGGTATTGCCGAAAGCCGGCACTTGGCGCGTGGCGTTCGACGGAGCCAAGGCCTGCGTGCGGCAGATGGAGCACGCTCTCGACGCGGAACCCTCCGAGCCTCAAGCCTATTTCGGCCGCGCCGTCGCGAATCTGAAGGTCGGCTTTTGATTTCGCGATTTCGCCTCAACGCGACACGACGATCGGCACATTGCCTTGCCGACGCGTGATGGTGAGGGCGACGTCCTGCCCGTAGCGCCGCAGCAGTATATCGGCCACGCCGTGCTTGGCCTGGAGGCCGCGCAGCTGCAGCTCTTCGAGGAATTCCGGGAGGACCGGGCGATCAAAGCGAATGCCGCCGACTGCCGGGTCGAACCCGATGCCGAGGCTTGCCTGTACGAGGGCAAACACCGTGGCGCTCGCCCAAGCCTGCGGTATGCAGGCCACGGGATAGAGAGTCGGCGCGTTGAGCTTACGCCACGAGAAGCCGCAAAACAGCTCGGGTAGCCGCCGCAGGTCCATATAGCCGGCAGCCTCGAACAGCGCCCGGAAGATCTTGAGCACCTCGCTCTTAAGGCCGTAACGCGACAGCCCGAGGGCAATCAACGCGTTGTCGTGCGGCCACACCGAGCCGTTGTGATAGGACATCGGGTTGTAGCGCGCTGCCGTAACCGCCGCGGTTCGCACTCCCCAACCGGAAAAGCAGCTTCTGCCGAGGAGGGTTTCGGCAACTCTGCGCGCTCGCGCCGGATCGGCGATCCCGGTCAGCAAAGCATGCCCGGCGTTCGAGGCGATGACCCGGCACGGTTTCTTGGCTCCGTCGAGTGCCAAAGCATAGGTCGACAGGTCCTCGCACCAGAACGCGGCTTCAAATTTTTGCCGCAGCGAATCAGCCTGCTGCAATAGGGTCGTAGCGGTCCCCGGATCACCCAGGGCCGAGGCGAGCCCGGCTGCATGGCGTTTCGCCGCGTAGACGTAACCTTGGACCTCGCACAATGCGATCGGCGCCTCGGCTGTGCGCCCGTCTTCATGAAAGATCGCGTCGTGCGAGTCTTTCCAGCCCTGGTTTATCAGGCCATCAGCATTCTTGCGTTGATACTCGACGAAGCCGTCGCCGTCGACGTCGCCGAAGGTGTCGATCCAATGCAGCGCCGCCTGAACATGAGGCCACAGCCCCCGCACGGTTTCGAGATCGCCGGTACGCTCGAAATACTCTCCGGCGAGGAGGACGAACAACGGCGTTGCATCGACGCTGCCGTAGTAGCGGGCGAATGGCACCTCGCCCAGGCGCGCCATCTCGCCGTCGCGCATCTCGTGCAGGATCTTGCCCGGCTCGGCGTCGCGCTCGGGGTCGACCTCCGTCGCCTGGGTTGCCGCGAGGAAGCGAAGAACGCCCCGCGCGATCGCCGGATCGATCCACAAGGTGAACAGCGCGGTCAGCAGACCGTCGCGCCCGAATGGGGTGCTGAACCAAGGGATCCCGGCAAACGGGTAAGGTCCGAACGCGGTGTCGGTAACCAACATATAGAGATCCGCGACTGCGCGGCGCGCCATCTCATCGAAGAGCGAGTTCGAGCTGTCGATGCTCGTGGCGCGACCGCTCAACTCTCTGAGCGCGCGCCGGGCCGTGCGCAGCCCGGTGTAGAAGCGCCGCGCCACGGCATCGTCCTGACCGCGCTGGTCGCAGGCGATGCGCATCACCACACGCCAGCCCTGGCCCGGAGCGAGTGACAGATCGAACTCCGCCGCGGCATCCTCAAGTCGCGTCGGAGCCGGCTCGAAGGCGAGGCTGGTGACGCGCTCGATGCCGTCGAGACCGAGGTATCGCAGGACGACCTGCGAACCCGAGCTGCGCTCGACGGTAACCTCGCCGCGGCGGGGCCGCTGCTGTCCTCGGACCTCAAAGAGATCGGCAAAATCCGCCTCAAACGCGATGCGGAGCCTCGGTTTGTGCGTCCGGACATCAAAATTACGCAACAGGATCCGTTCGTAGCATGCGGCGTTCCAAATGAATTTGAGGCGGTTCACATGAACCAATTCGCTGTGCAACCCGAGCAAGGGCATGCCGGGGTTGGTGAGATCAACCCGCAATACGGCGTTGTCCTCCTGGACATTCGAACTCAGCAGCACCAGCGGCGCGTCATTGAGGCTAAGGCCGAGCCGCGAGAGATAGCGGGTGTCGTGGTGGTAGACGCCGTCCGAGCCGTCGGCGGCGATGTCGCCGTGGCGATCAAATACGGCAAAGGTATGCCCGTGCTTGAGGGTGCGAGGCCGCCGTTCCTGAAAAGAGACGTTGGCTTCGATTGAGAACGGCGATGACTCGCCCCCGCCGGACACACCGGCATCCGGCCCGGCGGGGTTACTACCGTGCGGCGCCTCAGGCAGCGTTCGCGGCCGCCTGGGCCATCGCGGTGGAGCCCAAGACCCCGCGGCGGAGCACGGTGCTGTAGAGCGCCAAATATTCGCGCGCCATCCGCTCGGCCGAGAAGCGTTCTTCGAACCGACGCCGGATCGCATTCCGGTCGAGCGCCCGGGCAAGAGGCACCGCCGCCACCGCTTCGTCGACGTTGTCGACGATAAATCCGGTGATGCCATGCTCGACGATTTCAGGCACTGACCCGCGTCCAAAAGCGATTATCGGTGTCCCGTTGGCCATCGCTTCGATCAGCACAAGGCCGAAGGGCTCGGGCCAGTCGATCGGAAACAGCACTGCGGTCGCATCACCGAGAAAGGCTCCTTTATCGCCGTCGCTGATTTCACCAATGAACTCGATCCGCGGATCCTTGAGGAGCGGCTTGATCTTGGTTTTGTAGTAGGAGCGGTCGACCTTGTCGACCTTTGCCGCGATTGTGAACGGCAACCCGGCGCGCCGCGCGATCTCGATCGCCCAATCCGGTCGCTTCTCGGGACAGATCCGGCCGATGAAGGCAAGATAGCCGCCGTCACCGCAGCCGCGCGAATAAAGGCTCGCCGGGAGGCCATGGTAAACCGTCCCATACCAATTCGCGTCTGGGATCGGCGTGCGTTGCGTATTCGAGATCGAAACTAACGGCATCATCGCAAATTCGCGCAACAGCGGTGTCAGGTCCGGCAGATCGAGGCGACCGTGCAGCGTCGTCAGCGACTTGCCCCACAGCCCCGCGAACAGCGGAAAGTGCAGGTAATCGGTGTGGAAATGGATGATGTCGAATGCTGCCGCGTTCTGGGCTAGGCGATATAGCGATATAAAGTGGTAAGGCAGCGGGTCCTTGCAGTGCGGGTCGAGACGCAGCGCGCGCTCGCATGGGGCGTCCAGGACTGCTGCGGTCCGGGAGTCGCCACTGGCGAACAGGGTTACCTCGTGCCCTTGTCGAACCAGTTCCTCCGTCAGATACGACACCACGCGCTCGGTACCGCCATAGAGCTGCGGGGGGCAGCTCTCATAGAGCGGCGCGACTTGTGCGATTTTCATCCTTACACCCTTGATCTCAGGTCACCGACTTAAACAGATCGGTTTTTTGCAAGTTCCTGAGCAGCCAGGTGATCCCTCGACCCCGGCTGACCATGCGGTGCCCAAACCTCGCAAGTGAGCTGTCGGGTGGGGTGGAACATCAAAGTTCCTCATAACCACATCCTCCATCGAGCAACATGGATACAAGGTCAGCCGGACAGCATCCGGCGCCCGTCTGCCGAACCCAGGGATGGGCGTCCGGCACCCTTGAATTTAACGCTCGGCAAGCGCAGGTCAAGCGCCCGCGAAAGGTCTACGCCCCTGTTGTGATTGAAGAACGAAGGTAATCGGCAGCTTGGTCGGACCATTCGATGGGCGACTTTAGCAACAGCGGGCGAGCCTTGGCGCCTATACGCGGGTCGCAGATCTTTCCTGCGTCGCCGACATGCGGGCAGCTTGCGCCACGGCGAGCATCGCCTCGCGGCAGACTGTTTCAGCCGGTAGGCCGGTCAGCTTCATCTGCAGCTCGGCCTGCGCGACCCGGTCGAGCTGGGGGCGCAGCCGTATCTCGGTCCACAGGGTAAGCTGGCGTTTGAAATTGGCTTCTTGTGTGAAAAAAATAGGCGGACGAGCGCTGCGCATTACCTCGGTAAGGGTCGACCCGCCCGCCAGCCGGGCAGCGAGTGCATGCAACCGATGGAGATGGCGCAACATCCCTCGGACGACGGAAACCGGCGACTCTCCCTCCTGGAAGACCTTGCCGAGCACCCTATCAACCTTAGAGACATCGCCCTCGGCCGCCGCCATGACCGCGTCGTCGAGCTCGATCACGGCACTGTCGCCAATCGCGAGCCGCGCATCATCGAGGTCGACGCGACCGCCGTCACCGGCATAAAGCGCGAGCTTTTCAAGCTCGGAGCGGGTCACGAGGCGGTCATTGCCGAGATGCTCGACGAGGTATTGCGTCGCGTCGGCACTTGTGGTTATCCGGTGCGCCCGCAATGCAGCGCCGATCACCGCAGCCCGGTCGCGCGCAGTATCGGGATAGCAGCCGATCGCGGCGGCGCATGGGGAGGCGTCGAACACTCGGCGCAGTGATGACGCAGCCGGCAGGTCGCCGGCCTCGACGACGATCAAAGCGTCGCCGGGAGCTGCTTTGAGGAAGTCACCAAACAGCCTAGCAAGGCGATCGGTCGCCTCGCGCACCCGGACTATCCGGCGTCCGCCGATCAGGCTCATTTGCGCGGCCTCGTCGGCGAGGCGCGCGGGATCCGCCGCCACAGCAGAGCTGCTCAGATCAGCGACCCGGAACGGATCCTTCAGATCGGGACAGATCGTGCGTGCGATGGCGTTGGCGCGTTCGCTCACCAGCCCGGCGTCGGGCCCGTACAGCAGTACTGCACGAATTTCGGTATCCGGTCGCTGCAAGAATGCCGCAACCCGTGCTGCCGGGATCTTCATCTCGTTTCAGCTCGATTTCGATCCCGTCTCAACGGCGCGCCGCTGCAGAAAGATGGTCAACCGGGTAACGATCTCCCGGTCGAGCTCTGCGACGGACCGGTCGCGCGCGTCGTCCTCACCGACGATGGTCGAATATTGGTTGGAATTGAGATCGAAGGAGTTGGCGACATGTATGGTGTTGGTCAGCAGAACGCTACCGGTCTTGATCTCGACGAGCTTATAGGTGGCGTAAGCGTCGAGTTGGCTGAGAGTTGCCAGACCCTGCGACTGGATGCCGAGATTGCTCAGGTAGGTCGTGAGCGTGGTGCTCAGCTGATAGCGCGTGGGCGTCGGTTCGCCGGTCGGATTGAGCGAGTTACGCAGGGCAATCGCGAGGCGCTGGCCGATCCGCTCCGAAATCGGGTCGACCTTGATCGCCCGCAGCTCCGCACTCGCCGGTTCGGTCTCGATGTCACCGTAGAGCGGCTCCCAGCCGCAGCCGAGCATCGACAGCGGTACACCCGCCCCGAGGAGGGCGGCCCACGCACGAGATGCCCTCATCTCGAGTTAGGCAACGATGTTGACGATGCGGTTCGGCACGACGATGACTTTGCGCGGGGTATGGCCTCCGAGCCAGCGCGCCACTTGCGGCAACGCGAGCGCCGCCTCTTCGACCGCCGCGCTCGCCGTGTCCCGCGCGACGTCGAGGGTGGCCCGCAATTTTCCGTTCACCTGGACGGCCATTGTCACCTGGTCGTCGCGGGTCAGCTCGGGATCGGATTGCGGCCAAGGCTCTTCGGCGAGCGACCCTTTATGCCCCAGCTGTTCCCACATCTCTTCGGCAAGATGTGGCATCATCGGTCCGAGGAGCTGGGCGAGGGTCTCGAGCCCCTCGCGCAGCGCGAACTCGGCGCCCGGCACCTCGGCGGGCAGCTCTTCGAGAGCGTTGGTCAGCTCCCGTATTCGCGCCACTGCGCGATTGAAGCGAAATTTGTCCAGGTCGTCGGTGACGGCGGCGATTGTCTTGTGGGTCGCCCGACGGAGCGCCGCGGCTTCGGCCGGGAGATCAGGGGGCATTGGCCTCTCGAGAGCCGGCAGCGTGGCCGGGGGTTCGCTAACCGTCCGCCACAGCCGGTTGACATAGCGCCAGATGCCCTCGATCCCGGTCTCGGTCCATTCGAGATCACGTTCGGGCGGACTATCCGACAGGAGGTAGAGCCGCGCGGTATCGGCGCCGTAGGTATCGACGATCGCGTCGAGGCCGACGACGTTTCGCTTCGACTTGCTCATCTTTTCGTGGCGCCCGGCAACGACCTCGCGCCCCACGGCGTCAACGAGCCGGCCGGCGCCGTCGGTTTCGACTTCCTCCGGGAAAAGCCACTCGCCGGTCGCGCTCTGATAGGTCTGGTGGCAGACCATCCCCTGCGTGAACAGCCCGGCAAACGGTTCGTCGAGATCGAGGTAGCCGCAGCGCGTCAGCGCTCGGGTGAAGAAACGTGAATAAAGCAGGTGCAGAACCGCATGCTCGATGCCGCCGATATACTGGTCGACCGGCATCCAATAATCGACGGCCCGCCGATCAAAAGCCGTCGGCGCCCGGGCCGAGCAGAAGCGCAGGAAGTACCAAGATGATTCGAAGAAAGTGTCGAAGGTATCGGTTTCGCGCTGCGCCGGCCGACCGCAGCGCGGGCAACGGACACGCTTCCAGGTCGGATGATGATCGAGCGGATTTCCCGGCACCGCGAAGTTGATATCCTCCGGTAGTGTCACCGGCAGATCCTCTTCCGGAACCGGGACGATCCCGCAGCCCTCGCAATGGATGACCGGGATCGGGCAACCCCAATAGCGCTGCCGAGAAACCCCCCAGTCGCGCAGCCGGTAGGCTGTCGTGCGCTCGCCGCGGCCCAGCGCCTCGAGCCGCTCGGCGGCGGCGCGCTGCGCCTCCTCGACCGACAGGCCGTCGAGGAAGGCGGAGTTGAAGACGGTGCCGTCATCGAGATAGGGGGTCTCGCCGATCGTGAAATTCACCGGGTCGGCGTCGGGAGGCAGCACGACAGGGATCACCGGCAGCCGGTATTTTCGCGCGAATTCGAGGTCGCGCTGATCGTGCGCTGGACAGCCGAAGATGGCGCCGCTGCCGTACTCCATCAGTACGAAATTGGCGACCCAGATCGGGACATGCCGGCTCTCGTCAAAGGGGTGCACCGCATCGAGGCCAGTTGCGTAGCCGCGCTTCTCGGCCGCCTCGATCACCGCCTCGCTGGTGCCCATGCGGTTGCATTCGCCAATGAAGGCGGCAAGCCCGGCATCCTTCTCGGCAACTCGAAGCGCCAGCGGGTGGTTCGGCGAGAGGGCCAGGAACGAGGCGCCGAAGAGCGTGTCCTGGCGAGTGGTGAAGACCTCGATGCGCTCGTCCGTTCCGGCGATCGTGAAAAAGACCCGCGCGCCGTTCGAGCGGCCGATCCAGTTCTCCTGCATCAACCGCACCCGCTCCGGCCAGCGCTCGAGGCCGCCGATCGCCTCGAGCAACTCTTCGGTGAAGGTGGTGATGCGCAGAAACCACTGCGACAGGAGCCGCTTTTCGACGATCGCCCCCGAGCGCCAGCCGCGGCCGTCGATGACCTGCTCATTGGCGAGGACGGTGTTCTCTACCGGGTCCCAATTGACCCAGGACTCCCTGCGGTAGGCTAGATCGGCCGCCAGGAAGTCGAGAAACATCTTCTGCTCGTGGCGGTAATAGTCCGGGTGGCAGGTCGCGACCTCACGCGACCAGTCGTAGGCGAAACCCATGCGCTCGAGCTGGGCTCGCATCGTCCTGATGTTCTCGTGCGTCCAGATCGCCGGATGCGTGTTCTCGGCCATCGCCGCGTTCTCGGCCGGCAGGCCGAAAGCGTCCCACCCCATTGGATGGAGGACGTTGAAGCCTTGCGCCCGTCGGTAGCGGGCGACGACGTCACCCATCGTGTAATTGCGGACATGTCCTACATGGAGCTTGCCGGACGGGTAAGGAAACATTTCGAGGACATAGTACTTTGGCCGTTTCGGCTCGGCCGTGACCTCGAACAGGCGCCGCTCGCGCCAGCGCCGCTGCCATTTCGCTTCGCTTTCCCGGAAATTGTAGCGTGACATGATGGGTTGGGATCTGCTTTCGGTTTCGCCCGCAATCGAAGGGCGCCGGCGCCGCCGGATTATTTTGGGCTCACTGTCGCCATCCACTCGCGTTTGAGCTGACGCGCCCGCCTCAGGATCGCGTTTTCGAGATCGGTCTCGACCTGCCGCGCGATGGTGGTCTCGAGCCAGTTGCCGTCGCCTAGCCGCGCTTGACGCGTTACCGTCACCGCTATTGCGTCGGACCGCAACGATCGCGCCAAAATGAACACGTTGACCTTGTAACGCTCGTCCGGCTTCCCCGCGGGCGAATACCAATCGGTGACCAGCGAGCCGGCGAGTGGATCTTCCGAGGCAAACTTGACAAAATCGAGGGTATCGAGGGCGGCCTGCCACAGGATCGGGCTCACCGTAGTCCCGGTCTGCGGCCCCAGGTGCTGTTCGGATTTTTCTTGGCCAAGCCAAGGATTGTCCAGATCGTCGCCTCGGTATCGATTTCGCTCTGTTCACTCGCCGAGGCCTGCTGAGTGTTCGGCGCTGCCGGCTGGGGCTGCCCGCTCGACTGGGGCGTATCGCATGCGGCAACGATCAACGAAAAACTTGCGGCAAAGGCGGTAGTCAAGCGGTAATGGACGACGGGCATCCCGTGATCCTCGGCGAAACGGCGTCCTCGCGGCCGGAGCCAGGAAACCAGCCTTGTGCCAGGAATGGAGCCGCTATGGAAGGGGTTATCGCTGCCAATCTCGCCGCCGTCCGCAGCCGGATCGACGCGGCAGCGCGGGCTGTCGGGCGGGCGCCGGATGATGTCGCCCTCGTTGCCGTCAGCAAGACTCACCCGGCGGCGACCGTGCGCGAGGCGCTCGTCGCGGGCCATCGCGTCTTCGGCGAGAACCGGGTCCAGGAAGCGCAGGCGAAATATCCGGCGCTGCGTGAGATGTTTCCCGACCTCGCCCTGCATCTGATCGGGCCGCTGCAGACCAACAAGGTGCGCGATGCCGTGGCGCTTTTCGACGTGATCGAAAGCGTCGACCGGCCGCGCCTCGCGGAAGCGCTGGCCAAGGAGATGGAGCACAGCGGTCGTCGCTTGTCGTGCTTGATCGAGGTCAACACCGGTGAAGAGCCACAAAAAGCAGGGATTTTCCCTGCCGAAGCCGATGACTTCATCGTCGAGTGCCGCGACAGGCTCGGGTTGCCGATCGGGGGCCTGATGTGCGTTCCGCCGCTCGACGAGGAGCCGGCGCTGCATTTCGCACTGTTGCGCGAAATCGCCCGCCGTACCGGGTTGGCACTCCTCAGCATGGGCATGAGCGCCGATTTCGAGAAGGCGATCCGTTTCGGCGCCACCCATGTGCGGGTCGGCACGGCAATCTTCGGAGCGCGCGGAGAGACGCCCTAGCAGACGATCCCAGCTGTCCCGCGGCACGGTCGCCGCCGAACTGTAACAGAGACGCCGTAGAACCGCGGCGGCCGAATCGTAACCGGTTAATCGGGCATTCTTCATCATGTACTTCATCGCACTGGCAAGCGACTACGACGGCACGCTGGCGGATCAGGGAAGGGTTGAGCCGGCTCGACACTGGAAGCGCTCGACTTATTGAAACAGTCCGGCCGCAAATTGCTTCTAGTCACCGGGCGCGAATTGCCCGATCTGCAGAGGGTATTTCCCGAGCTCGATATGTGTACGTTGGTGGTAGCGGAGAACGGCGCTCTGCTTTATGAGCCTGCGACCCGGACGCAGACCGTGCTGGGTCCCGAGCCGCCCGTCGCCTTCATCGAACGTCTGAAAGTGCGCGGCGTCAGCCCGCTATCGATCGGCCGGTGTATCGTGGCAACCGGTCGAGCCGAATGACAGGATCGTGCTGGAGACGATCCGCGAGCTCGGCCTCGAGCTGCAGATCATCTTCAACAAGGGTGCGGTCATGGTGCTGCCCCCCGGCGTCAACAAGGCGACCGGGTTGGCGGCGGCTCTGGAGCGGATGAAATTGTCGCCGCTGAATGTGGTCGGCATCGGCGATGCCGAGAATGATCACGCGTTTCTGAGTGGGTGTGGTTGCGCGGTCGCCGTCGCCAATGCTCTTCCGATGGTTAAGGAGGAGGCCGCGATCGTGACCGAGGCGGCGCGGGGCGGCGGCGTGGCCGAACTGATCGGGCGGCTGGTTGCCGACGATCTCGTCGATGTCGCGCCGGCGGCGGCCCATCAGCGGGTCGCCTTGGTGCGCGCGCCGGACGGCTCCGTGATCGACCTTCATCCTTTTTCCGGCAATCTGCTGATCGCGGGAACATCGGGGGGCGGCAAATCGACTATAGCGACCGGCCTTCTAGAGCGGATTGCCGAGCGCGGCTTTCAGTTCTGCGTCATCGATCCGGAAGGGCGACTACGCCGGGCTGGAAGGTGCGGTCACTGTCGGCGATGCAAAAACGCCGCCCAGCCTGCGTGAAGCGATGGAGTTGCTGGAAGAGCCCGGGAGGAGTGTTGTTGTCGACCTTACTGGTCATTGATCTGGCCGAGCGACCGCGCGCTTTTGCCGACCTGGCCCCCGAACTCAGCAAGCTCCGCGCGCGCACCGCCCGGCCGCACTGGTTGCTGATCGACGAGGCGCACCACATGCTGCCCGCGGTGTTAGGGACCGCAGGCGTTAGCCTTCCGCGCGAACTCGCCGCGAACATCGCGGTTACGGTGCGGCCCGATCAGGTCGCACTGCCTGCTCTCGAGGCGGTGCGGCTGGTGCTGATAGTCGGCACAGATGCGGCTGCCGCCATGCGCTCCTTCTGCCAGCGCACGGGGGATGCCACCCCCGATATCGATGAGACACCGCTGGAGCTCGGCGAGGCTTTGTTGTGGGATCGGCAATCGCCTGCGGTGCGGCGCGTACAGGTGATCCAACCCAACGCCTAGCGCCTTCGAGCACAGCCGCAAATACGCCGAAGGCGAACTCGGAGAGGACAAGAGCTTCTATTTTCGCGGGCCAGAAAGAAAGCCTTAATCTTCGCGCGCAAAATTTGATTTTGTTTCTTCAGTTAGCCGAGGGAGTTGACAACGATACCTGGCTCCATCACCTACGTGCCGGCGATTATTCCCGGTGGGTCCGCGATGCCATTAATGATGAGGAACTTGCCAACGAAATTGCCGGCATCGAAACCGACGAATCGCTGGACCCTACAGAGAGCCGAAAGAGGGTAGAGGCCGCGATCGAGCGCCGCTATACGGCGCCGGCCTGATCTGACCAGTATTACCCGTCCTGTCGTCGCTCGGCTTCAAGCGCGACATCCGCGAGGGACACACGCACATCCTGAACCCGGAGAGGCGATTCTCCGCCGTTCCGCCTTCGCATCTTGCGAACCGCTCTTCTTGCCCCGTTGCGGTCCTAGCTCGGGCGGCGGGCGATCGCAAATAAGCGACGCGCCTCCGTCACCTCAATCCAGCAACCTCCGCATAGGCCCTCAGCTCCCGTTCCACATCGTAACCGCTGGTCCCGAAGATGATGCCGGTGGCGCCGCGGGCCTCGAGCTGGGCGAGACGTTCGCGCAACTCCTCGCGAGTGCCTGTGAAGGTCATCTGTTTGGCGGCGGACACGTCGACGAGCGCGTCATGGCCGTTCGAAACATCGAGGTTATGACCGCGGTTAACGGAGAGGTGCCGGACGTTTTCTTCCGCACGTTCGACGCTGGCCATCCATGCTTCGCCGTTCGGCAGCGCTTTGACGCTTTCCGGATCGGTCGCGTACCTGGAGTGATAGGCGAGTGCCACGAGCGGTTTGACGGCGGTCGAGGCGCGCGGCGAGGTGACGTCCTCGCCGTCATCGAGGACCGTGCCGCCGGTCGACACCAGGCAGGTCTCGAACCCTTCGGCCGGACCGCCGAGGGAAATCAGGCCGTCGGCAATCTCTCTGGCGAGCGCGCGGGCCTTGGGGCCTTGGCCTGCCATGTAGACCGGCACGTCGATCGGACGGTCGGGCAGCCAGCCGTCGGACGCGAGGATCTGGGCGAGACCGCCGTCGATGTCGGCAACCTCGCCGCGCAGCAATGCCTTAACCTGCGCAATATGCGTGCGCATGCTGGCGAGGCTCAAGGGCTTCTTGCCCATCCCCGCACGGCCGGTGAAGCCGGTGCCGAACCCGACCATCAGGCGTCCTGGTGCTAACTGCTCGAGCGTCGCGATGGCCGAGGCCTGCGCCATCGGATGGCGATAGCTAGGGATCAGCACAGAGGGGCCAAATTTGATGCGCTTGGTCTTTTCGGCGATGCGGGCGAGAGTGACCCATATGTCGTGGCCGAAGGCGGGAATCTCGGGACACCAGACCGCGCGAAAGCCCAGCTCTTCGGCAAGAAGCGCGTACTCGACGGTTCGGGGGCCGGGCGGCAGACGGAAGTCATAAGTCGGCACGGGGCGTTCCAGAAATAAGCATCTTTAACCGACATTCGCTCGATTCCCGGCGATTTCGGGACAAGTTCGCCCCTTTTGGCGGGTTTAGGCAATCAGTAAGTCGTACTCGCTGCCGGTATAGAGGCAGCAAGGCGTTCATTCGACGGCACCGAGCCACCGAAACGCGCTGATTTGGCAGCATCAAAACGCAACTCCGCCGTCGCCGCTCTTCAGGTAACCTTTCTTACGCAACAACTCTCCGTGGAAAATCTTAATATAAGATCTTCTAATAGTGGATCAAATCTAACGCTTGGTACCCGCTCCGGGAGTCGGCTGAGGGTCACCGGCTCTTTGCGTTTCACTGTGAGAGAGATGACATGATTACATCATCACTCGCCGAAGACTTGGCCGAAGATACGCCAGTACTCCGAATCAAAGTCGCGCACCAGCTCTGTCACACGAGCATGTAGAGAGGCCGCATCATCGCCAAAGAAAATCACCCGGGGTCGCCAGAAATTCACGAATGGTCCAAACCTCTTCTGGAATACAGAGGTTTCATGCGACCCTTTGTTCCGCGAGGATTTTATCGTCGAAACAAAGTAGCTTTTGCCATTGGTGACATTGGTAACAGTCGTACACAAACCCATGCTGCTACCCTCCCGCTCGCGGCCTGCTGCATACCTAAGGGAGGGTGTCGTCGTTATAGGATCGTTTAAGGAAAATCGTTTCTGTCATTGCAGCTTTTCGGAAATGGCCGGAAGCTGATGCGTGGCATTCTCTAGGATGCGTCTAGCCTGCTCCCGAATATCCGGCGCGGTATCGTCGAGTTGCGCGATGTGGGCTAGTGCGCGAAGCCCCTCCGGCATGCTCGCGCGAGCATGCACCTTCATCGTATCTAGTATACGCTGGACCGCCGCGCGGTCATCCGAGGAAAGGCTTCGATCCGCCGCCATCTGTTCCAGCAGCTTGGTATATTTCGTAAAGCGTTCAAGAAATTCAGTAGCGTCTCCGGCGTCTTTATATTCTCCAAGCCATTTGGCCTCAGCCACAAGCTTTAACCAGCGATCAACGGATTTCACACAAACCTCAAAATCGGTGCTTTTCGCTAACATCGTGGCAGTGGGCTAGTTTAGAAAGAGTTACGCCCTCGGCACGTCGCCGTCGCGCTTCCGCCTTTTGCGCTGAGTGTGATTGCACCTCTTAACGGAAACTTCAACAAATTCAAGAGAATGCTTAGCGCCCAAGGACGTATTGGAGGCGGCAATGTGGTGGTCGCGGGAGTTGCGGGAGCGCAGGAAGGAAGCCCTTGCACAACGCCCTCACATAAAGGAGGCTTTGGCTGAAGCAGCGCCGATCTCTCAGGAAATTGACGACTTACTGAGGAGCAAAGGCATATCTGTCTGGACCGCTATTGTGGCGCTGGCGGCGAGCCTCGGCATAGCGGCGGCGGAAGCCACATCTGCTGGTCCAATCAAAGGATATCTTCGGGTCGCCCACCATTACGTTGATAGCGCCTTCTGGGTGGCTTACGGCGAGTTCAAGGCGCGAAAGGGGCAGACAACCGAAGTCTGAGTAGCCTCGGTGCCATAATGGGCTTATGGAAAATCTACTACACTTATCGGTAGCGATAACCGAAGCGTCGAGCCTATCCCGCGGGAATAATTGCTACGCCTGTTGTGAAGTGCGCGCGATCATCATAGGCGACGACCGTAAATTTAAATTCGACGGCACGACCGCAACTCTCTTCATAGTAGTCGGGAATGGAGTCGGTCGCCAGAAACACAACATCGTAATCTTCCCGCCAACTGCCGAGATGGACCAGCGTTTTTGCCCCTGGAACGAGAGTCGCCGTCTCAGCTCCTCGCCCGGTGTCCGAGCCATTGTAGACGGCGAGGTCGCTCGCCTGATCGAAGGATTTGGCAAATTCAGGGCCTTTGCTTTCGCGATACTCGATCTTAATAAGCTGAAATCGGACGCCGGTAGCGATCGTTCGGCCAATATTGTGCACATAGAAGCCGTACGTCTCCTCTCTCAGAAATTCATCTCTGCCCACTTGGGCAGAATGCATCAAAATCCGCCAACCGTTGCTTCCGCCGGACACCGGCTCTATCCGAAGCCGCGGGCGCATAAGCCAATCGCGGGCGACCTTCGCAAGATTGACAAACTGCGCGAGAGCGAAGCCGATTACCCCGCCCAAACCGGATTTCAGAAAGTCTGAATATTCCATCGGCATCGCGCCTTGCCGATCGGACAGACAACGACATTAACGGCCGCCGGTTAGTCTCTCCACCGCACGGGCCGCCCTCGCGATATTTTCCGCGATTTCTGTGACCGAGGGATTTTTGCCCATGATCGCTTCACTTCTGCCTGGTCGTTCGTCAATGTCGGCTATAGCACTCATATCCCCCCGAAGCAGGCGTTCCTTCAGAGCTGCATCACACATGTCGTCGATGAACTCGACCGCATCGAACGCCGAGGGGGCGCGGGCGATGCACCTACGTCCTTGCCGGATAATCCAATGGCTCGAGAAAAGGGATTGCCCAATAGTGTAGCCCATATACTGTCTTCGAACACGCTCAAACATATCGTGAGCTTCTTACTGGGGGTCGCGGTCTTGCAGATCGTCGGCGAGATCAATTAACAAAACCAAAAGAAGCTTAGCCCTACACAATTCCAGGGTGGGACAATCGCTAGGCGCGTCTACAATAGCCGAGGCATAGATCGTCACGCCGGCGTGACAATTGGAGACCAGGGCCGTAGGGCGCAATCACTTGATTGCGCCGTTCGATGCCTCGCCGAATTCACCGACGGCGTCGAACTCGCCCGCCCAATCCTGGGGAAACAATCCAGCCGACACGTCGCGGTGAAACGACGAGAACGGCCACTCGCCGACGCGGGAGACAACCCCGTGTTTCACCGGGTTGATGTAGCAATATTCGACGTGGCGGCGATAGTCCTCGTCGTCCCTGATCAGGTGCTCCCAGAAACGGCGCTGCCAGATCCCCCGTTCGCCGCGCGCCCGACGAACTTTGCTTCGCCGCTCGGTCGTCGGCACCGCCTTGGAGAATACGATCTTGATCAGTCGCCAGCGGGTCGAAAAATCGGTGTCGCCTTCGGGCAGAGTCCAAATCGCGTGAATGTGGTCGGGCAACACGACGAATGCGTCGATGCGAAATGGATGCCGGTTAAGGGTGCGGCGGGTCGCTTCACGCAGCGTCTCGATCTCGTCGGTGAGGAGACGGCTGCGACGATCGAGCAGGTTCGCCGTGAAGAACCAGCATCCTCCAGGGACAAATGCGCGACGATAATTGGGCATGCCGCAGGCTAACAGGGTCCAGCGGCGGCGCAATCAAGTGATTGCGCCCTACACCTGAATATTCCTCACAGCGCCGTCATGCCGCCGTCGACGAACAACAGGGCGCCGGTGACGTAAGAGGCATCGTCGGAAGCCAAAAACAGGATCGCGGCGGCGACCTCCTCGGCCCTGCCCGGGCGCTTCAGCATAGTGCCTTGCGCGGCCCTGGCGTCATACTGCTCGACGGTCTCGCCGGCCGCTGCGATGCGGCGCACGCTGGGCGATCCGGCCATTCGCCGGACCGCCCGCATCGCCGTCGCTAGCGCTTGATCCCGGCCAGAGCGTTCTGGATCCCGGCCGTCGCCCAGGGAGCCCACGGCATGGTGAAGAACTTGAATCCTTTCTCGACGAAGAAGTTCGGGTCCATCCCCGGCGGGATGAAATACATCGCGGGGACAACGCCGCGCTTTGTGGCGGCCGCCGCGATTTTATCGAGCGCTCGCTGATAGAGGTCGCACTGGTAGTCGAGTGGGACCCCCAGCTCTATCGAAAGATCGGACGGGCCGATCAGCAGGACGTCGACGCCCGGGACCGAGGCGATGGCATCGAGGTTCTCCAGAGCCTCGTTCGTCTCGATCATCGGCAAGATAACGAGCTCGTTGTTCACGGCATCCATGTAATCGCGGTAATTCTTGAACTCGCCCCACTCGCCGCGCACCCCGGCGTTGCTGCGGTTGCCGAGGGGAAAATAGCGGCAGGCGCGCACGGCGGCCTCCGCCTCCGCTCGGGTGTTGACCATCGGCACGATGATGCCTCGTGCCCCGGCGTCAAGCGCGAAGCAGATCTGATAGGCCTGGTTCGCGGCGACGCGCACCAGCGGCGCCGCCTGCTTGCCGCGCATCGTCTCGATCGACGGCCGCAGCTGCTTGATCTCCCAGGCAGAGTGCTGGGTATCGAACAGCAGGAAGTCATACCCGGCGTTTGCCAGGACCGACACGTCAATGTCCGGTGTCACGGTGGTCCCGACGACGGTTCTACCTGACTTGATGGCGTCTTTGATGGGGTTCATCTGGCGTTGATACCTCGCAAAGCATCTTTCGCGCCCGTTCGACCGACCCGCCGGTGACGGGCGCGTTGGCCGCCATTATCACACATTGGCGAAGCGGCGCAGCCTACGAGTTGTCCCGAGCAGGGTCGCGTCGACGATGGGCATCGAGTAGCGGCGCGACGACGAGTAGTTAGCGCGCGCTGCCGATCCGAGGGCCTCAGGGCCGTAGGGCGCAATCACTTGATTGCGCCATTCTATGCCTCGCCGAATTCGCCGACGGCGTCGAACTCGCCCGCCCAATCCTGGGGAAACAGTCCAGCCGACACGTCGCGGTGAAACGACGAGAACGGCCACTCGCCGACGCGGGAGACAAGCCCGTGTTTCACCGGGTTGATGTAGCAATATTCGACGTGGCGGCGATAGTCCTCGTCGTCCCTGATCAGGTGCTCCCAGAAACGGCGCTGCCAGATCCCCCGTTCGCCGCGCGCCCGACGAACTTTGCTTCGCCGCTCGGTCGTCGGCACCGCCTTGGAGAAGACGATCTTGATCAGTCGCCAGCGGGTCGAAAAATCGGTGTCGCCTTCGGGCAGAGTCCAAATCGCGTGAATGTGGTCGGGCAACACGACGAATGCGTCGATGCGAAATGGATGCCGGTTAAGGGTGCGGCGGGTCGCTTCACGCAGCGTCTCGATCTCGTCGGTGAGGAGACGGCTGCGACGATCGAGCAGGTTCGCCGTGAAGAACCAGCATCCTCCAGGGACAAATGCGCGACGATAATTGGGCATGCCGCAGGCTAACAGGGTCCAGCGGCGGCGCAATCAAGTGATTGCGCCCTACACCTGAATATTCCTCACAGCGCGGTCATGCCGCCGTCCACGAACAGCAGGGCGCCGGTGACGTAGGAGGCATCGTCGGAGGCCAAAAACAGGATCGCGGCGGCGACCTCCTCGGCCCTGCCCGGGCGCTTCAGCATCGTGCCTTGCGCGGCCTTGGCGTTGTACTGCTCGACGGTCTCGCCGGAAGCTGCGATGCGGCGCTGGTGGAACGGGGTGAAGATCGGGCCGGGGCCGACGGCGTTCACACGAATGCCCTCCGGCGAGTGGTCGGCGGCGAGCGCCCGCGTCAGGCCCGCGACCGCGGCCTTGGTGGTGTCGTACTGCAAGTTGCCGCCGCCGGCTACGACGGAACGCACGGAGGCGACGTTGACGATGGCGCCGCCCTTGTTGCGGCGCATCAGCGGAACCGCCGCCTTGGCACAGAAGACGTAGCTCATCAGGTTGACGTCGAGGATCTCTTTCCAGCTCGCCGCGCTCGCCTCGTCGACCTTCTCGTATTTGCGGATGCCGGCATTGTTGACGAGGATGTCGAGGCGCCCGAACTTCTGCGCGGCACCGTTGACGAAGTCGAGGCATGCGGCCTCGGTACCAACGTCAGCCTGCGTGAAGGCGACCTTGGCGCCGGCGGTCTCGAGCTCGGCCGCCACGCGCCGGCCGCGCTCGCCGTCCCGGTCGCAGAATGCCACGCTGGCACCCTCGGCAACGAAACGCCTGACCGTCGCCTCGCCGATCCCCGATGCCCCGCCCGTCACCGCTGCAACCTTGCCGTCGAGCCTTCCCATGTTCGCCACCTTTCACTGCATTGCGAAACGCGCATCCACGATACGCCGTATCCATCCGGCGGTCACCGCCCCTGTTGGCCCGGCCTGGGTGTCCGACCTTAACAGGTCGGGACCTTTCGATGGGCTGACTCGCTCCGACTTGCGTCGATTGAGCCGCTCCCGCTGGCGTAGTCGTGTGACCGCTTACGTTAAGGCTTCTTGGATGCCTGCCGCTGAAGAAAGGTGCCGCATGCTCGGGCGGCAGGGGTCCGAGAAGCCTTAACGCAGCCGGGGCGAGGTCGGCCCGCGGGTCGAAGACCCGGCTGTGCGAAACGCGGGCAGAATATCCGATGCCGCAGAGGCATGTCCGGATCTCGCCCTGCGCCCTGGTCGGGTCGCTGCAGACCAAAAAGGCGCGCTTCGTTGCGATAATCACGATCACGAAATTGCCCAACTCATACTGCACACTGCCGTAACGATTCGACGGAGATGCAGAAATTGGTTGATGAGGGTGAAACCGCGGGGCTGGGCATGCGAGCGGCTGTTCAAAAGGGACGATCCCGCGTGCTGTTGGGAGAGTCTGCTATTCAACCTTACGGCGGGATTTTGCTGCAGATCCGCGTTAGATTCGCGACAGCTTTTCCCCACTGTTCAACTTCTGGTGCGACTGGAGCAGAAACGTGGGCGGCGCGATCGGATCAGAGGAAATGGCCGCTGCGGGTCGCCTTGGTGCGCAGATAGCGCTCGTTGTGACCATTTGCCGGGAAGATGTGCGGCACGCGCTCGGCGACACGGATGCCATAGCGCTCGAGCGCGGCGACCTTGTCGGGATTGTTGGTCAACAGGCGCACCGTGCCGAAGCCGAGCTGGCGGAGCATCTCTGCGGCGGGCAGGTAGACGCGCTCGTCAGCGTCGAAGCCCAACTGCTCGTTGGCATCGAGCGTGTCGAACCCGGCATCCTGCAGCTGATAGGCTCTGAGCTTGTTGACGAGCCCGATGCCGCGCCCCTCCTGGGCCAAATAGAGCAGCACCCCGTCGCCCGCCCGGGCGATCGCGGCGATCGCGCCGCGCAGCTGGTCGCCGCAATCGCAGCGCAGGCTGGCAAGAAGGTCGCCGGTGAAGCACTGCGAATGCAGCCGCACCAGGACCGGCGCGGCGGGATCCGGTGTGCCGATCAGGATCGCGAGGTGTTCGGCGCCGCCATCGCTCGGCCGGAATGCGATCAGACGGGCGTTTTCGGCCTCGGCAAGCGGGACCGGGGCCTCGGCGACGCGCTCGAGCCCGGCAGTCGAATTGTTGCCGCTAAACACCGTCTTGGCATCGATCGCGGCAAGATCCCCCCGCCGGGTGAAGAGCGCGGCCTCGAAGGTCCCGAGGCGCACCACCAGGGCTGCAGGCAGCAGCGCGGCGAGCTTCGCCAAAGCGACCGCGGCGCGCGCGCCGCCTTTGGCGACGAGCGGTGCCGGTCCGAACCCCGGCGGCTCGGCCCCGAGCGAGGCGCCGGGATCGGCGAGATTGCGGATCACCGAGGCCGGCATGTCGGTCGAAACCGAGATGGTCAAGGCGCCCGACAATTCTGCTCGAGACGCCAAGCCGAGCGCCACGGCGCGTCGGCGAGTCAGGACGACGCGCGCCGGAGCCCGCGAGATCTCGCGCAGCCCGCGCATGTTGTCCTCGGTCACGAGCTCGGCAGCGATCGCGAGCACGCTGATCTGATCGTCGCGGATCAACACCGGCTCTCCGCGGCGGAATGCAGCGATCGCTTCGCCGAGGCTGCGGCCGATGCTCGGCCCGGTCCCCGCGCTCTCGCTTCGCGGCGTAGCAATTGTCCTTGGCTCGGGCACCCTCTATCTCCCTGGTGCAGGTGATCATATGGGCTGTCGGTGATTGCGCCAGCATCTTATTCGGGGTTCACTCATGCGTTCTGTCGGCGCTGAATGGCGATGTCGGCGGCAAACGAGTAGACAAGCAGGCCGAGCGCCAACGCGGATGCCACCGCGGCCCAGCGCGCGGGGGTCGTCGGAGGGAGTGCGGCGATCAGCGCCAGGCTCTGAACGACGGCGATCGTCTTGCGGCGGCGATCGGCGAAGGCGCATGCGGGAAGTGGGGCACGCAAAACCGGGAACAAGCACCCCGCGACCAGATAGAGGTAGCGCATCGCGCCGATCGCCAGTACCCATGAGGGGACCGTAGCCGCCTTCACGACCGCCACCGCGAGGACCGCAATTGCAAACGCGTCGGTCTCCATGTCGAAGCGCGCGCCAAAGGTTGAGGCCAATCTCTGACGGCGGGCCGCCCAGCCATCGGCGCCGTCGAGCAGCAGTGCGACGCCAGCGAGGGCGGCCAGCACCCAGCGCTCGGTCGAGCCGAGCGGGGCAGGATCGAGTGCCCGGGCGGCGATAAGACATGCGCCCCCCGCCCGAATAAGAGTGATCCGGTTTGCTGCGCCAAGGCGAGGAAACGGGTGATGGCCGGCGAGCTGCCGCTGGAGGGTGACGAGAAACCCGGTGAACAGGATTAAGGCGGCCATCGCCGGCAGAGTTCGCACCGCCCCGGTGAGGACAAGCAGACAGGCCGCTGTGCCGGCGATGCCGAGGGCGCGGGCGAATAACGTGTGCGCCTCCCGGATCAGGGCGGGCGCAGTCGACGGAAGCGAAGCGAGCTGGATCGACATCATCGCGGGTTCGGTGTATTTGGCCGATGGTGCCCGTTTGGGCCTGCGACCGACAAGGGTCGAGCGCTGGACACCTCCGCGAGCGGGATTATTTCCTCGATGAATGAGGCGCGGGCGTTTTGGGTCGCTGCACCCGGCCGAGGCGAGATCCGAGCGGAGCGACTGCGGCCCCCGCGGCCGGGCGAGCTGGTGATCCAGGCGCGAGCAAGCGGGATCAGCAGAGGCACCGAGACGCTGGTGTTTCGTGGCGAAGTGCCGTCTAGCGAGTGGCAGCGAATGCGCTGTCCGTTTCAGGAGGGCGAGTTTCCGGGCCCTGTCAAATACGGCTACGCCGCCGTGGGGATCGTCGAGAACGGCCCCGCCGAATGGCGCGATCGTCGCGTCTTCTGCCTTCATCCCCATCAGGACCGGTTCATTGTCCCGCATGACGCTGTCTTCCCCATTCCTGACGACGTGCCCGAACGTCGTGCCACTCTCGCGGCTAACATGGAAACCGCAGTCAACGGATTGTGGGACGCGGAACCGGGCCCGGGCGACCGAATTGCAGTCATCGGCGCCGGCGTCGTCGGCACCCTCGTAGCGGCACTCGCAGCGCGGCTGCCCGGCGCCGAAGTCGAGTTGATCGACATCGATTCGAGCCGTGCCTCACTGGCGACCGCATTCGGCTGCGGCTTCGCCGCGCCGCAGCGAGCGCGGGGGGACGCCGACTTGGTCGTTCACGCGAGCGGGAATCCCGACGGGCTCGCAACGGCGCTTGCAGTCGCCGGTTTCGAAGCGACGGTGGTCGAGATGAGCTGGTATGGGACGCGGATCGTGCCGCTGGCACTCGGCGGCGCCTTTCACTCGCGCCGGCTGGTCGTGCGCTCTTCCCAGGTCGGCACCGTCCCGGCGGCCCGGCGCGAGCGCTGGCCCCGTCGGCGGCGGTTGGCGCTCGCGCTCTCGCTGCTGCGCGATCCGATTTTCGACCTGCTGCTATCGGACGAAACCGATTTCACAGCGCTGCCCGAGCTTATGCGGCGGCTTGCGCTTTCATCCGAGGGCGACCTCTGCCATACGGTGCGTTACCCCTGAGCAACGCGAGATGGCCATGTACAGCGTCACCGTCAGCCACCACGTGATGATCGCCCACAGCTTGATCGGGGCGGTTTTCGGGCCGGCTCAGCGGCTGCACGGCGCGACCTATGTGGTCGAGGCCGAACTGCGTCGCGAGGCGCCTGATGCCGACGGTATTGTTTGCGACATCGGCCGCGCCCTCAACTTGCTGAAGGAGGTGCTCGGCGAACTCGATTACCGCAATCTCGACGAGCTCACGGAATTCCGCGGGCGCAACACGACAACCGAGTTCCTCGCCCACGAGATCCATCGCCGGCTGGCTCGGCGGATTCGCGAGGGGGCGCTCGTGTCGACCGACGCCGCGGCGATCCACAGCCTGCGTGTGGTATTGCGCGAGACGCCGGTCGCGTGGGCGGCTTATGACGCGCCTTTGGGATGAGTGATGAAATCGCCTTTGTCGTCCCGGGCCGGCTGAACCAACTGACCGGCGGATATCTGTTCGAGCGGCATCTTGTAGAGGGCTTGCGAGCGCGCGGGCGGGGGGTGCGAGTCATCGAGCTGTCGGCGCGGGATCCGGTGGCGGACCGTGCGATGATCGCGGCCCTACCCGACGGCACCAAGACAGTCGTGGACGGCCTAGCGCTCACCAGTCTTGGGGAGGTGCTTGCGGCACAGACGCACCGATTACGGGTCATCGCTTTCGTCCATGGCCCGCTTGCGCAGGAAACCGACCTCCCGCCGGCTGCGGCGCAGCGGGCTGCCCTCCGCGAAGCCGGACTGCTGTCCAGGGCTCGCGGCGTTCTCTGCCCGAGCTGCAAGACTGCCGCCGCGGTCGAAGACTATGGCATCTCGTCCGAGCGTATCGCCGTCGTTTCACCCGGGACGGCAAGGCCGAAGCGTCCTTCACGATTGCGGCGTGGTCCGGTTCGCGCGCTGCTCTGCGTGGCGAACGTGGTGCCGCGGAAGGGCCATGAGCTGCTAGTCGAAGCAATGGCCCAGATCGCCGATCTCGACTGGAGCCTCGTCTGCATCGGGTCGCTCGAGCGCCACCAGGGAACGGTGCGGGCGGTTCGCCGTAGGATTCTGGCCGCGGGCCTTGGGCGGCGCATCACCCTCGCCGGCGAATATCAGCCGCAAGCGGTTGAACGGGCGTATCGGGCGGCCGATGCCTTTGTCCTGCCGTCCTTCCACGAAGGCTACGGCATGGTTTGTGCCGAAGCGATGATCCACGGCTTGCCGGTGATCGCAACGACGGCGGGTGCGATCCCGGAGACAGTACCGCATCAGGCCGGGCTGCTGGTCCCGCCCGGCAATGCACTGGCGTTGGCGCGGGCTGTTCGTAGGGTGATTGCGCAGCCGGAAATCGCCGCAAGATTGGCCGCCGGGTCGCGCGCTGCAGGCGCCCTCCTCCCGAGTTGGTTGCAGGCCACCGAAGCGTGGGAAGCCGCCTTCGACCGCTTGGTAAGCCTCCCATCGCCGTCCTGAGCTAGCATCCGCTGGCAGCCAGTGCACGGATCCTATAGGATAAGCCACCTCTTGGGGATGAGCGAGACGCGCTTGCCGGATAACTACGCGGCCATACTGCTCCCGCGGGGAATGTTATGAGGGCCGGTCGTAGGATCTTGATTGTCGACGATGACGTCGCGTTGCGCCAGTCTCTGGCGGAACAGCTCGAGCTCAACGAGGAGTTCGTCTGCATCGAGTGCGGAACCGCAAGGCAGGCGCTCGAGGCTGCGAGAAACGAGCGCTTCGACACGATCGTCCTCGACGTCGGGTTGCCCGACATGGATGGACGCGAGCTGTGCCGTCTGTTGCGGGATCTCGGGGTGCTAGTGCCGATCGTCATGCTGACCGGAGCGGACAGCGATGCCGACACCGTCCTCGGTCTCGAGTTCGGGTGCCGACGACTACGTCACGAAGCCGTTCCGGCTGAGCGTGCTGTTGGCTCGCCTGCGGGCCCACATGCGCCAGAGCGAACACAGTGACGATGCGGTGTTCACGATCGGCCCATACGTATTCCGGCCCGGGGCGAAACTGCTGACTGACCCGGGTGGAAGGAAAAAGGTGCGGTTGACCGAGAAAGAGACGGCGATCCTCAAATACCTCTACCGGGCAGGCGATCGGGCGATCGGACGCGACACGCTCCTCGGCGAGGTATGGGGTTACAATGCGGGCGTAACGACCCACACCCTGGAGACGCATGTATACCGACTGCGCCGGAAGATCGAGCGCGATCCGACCCGCGCCGAGATCCTGGTGACCGAGCCCGGCGGTTACCGTCTCGTGCCCTGAAGTGGGGGCATCTCGCCGCCCTCGCCGCCGGGCGTGACGGTGCCATGTCATCTGCCCGGCTCCTGATCGCCAGCGGGGCGGATGGCGGTTATTTTCCGCTGCTGCGCGATACCGTCCTGTCGATCCGGGCGCAACATCGGGACGCGGCGATCGGGATCCTCGATTTCGGGTTCGCCCCGGAGCACCGGGAATGGCTGGCCGGGCGGGTTACCCATTTGGTGCAGCCCGGATGGGACTTCGATTTCCCGGACCGCGAGCGCACTCCGGAAACGCGCAAAGCCCAACTCTCGCGACCGTTTCTGCGCCGCCATTTCCCCGGTTACGATATCTACCTGTGGATCGACGCGGATGCGTGGATCCAGGACTGGCGCGCGGTCGAGCTGTACCTCGCCGCAGCAGGACACGACAAGTTGGCGATCACTCCGGAAATCGATCGCGCTTACAAACGCCACTACAAGCGCCCCAAGGTCTTTGGTTGGACGCTCAGCTGGAAATGCTATCGCCGGGCGTTCGGTTGGCGTGTGGCTGACCGCCTCGGCCGCAACCCGATAGTGAATTGCGGCGTCTTCGCGCTGCATCACGACGCCCCGCATTGGGACGCCTGGGCCCGGGTTATCGAGCAGGTCGCACAACGCACCCGGTTTTTCTATATCGAGCAGACCGCCCTCAATTTCGTGATTTTTTCCGAACACCTCTCGGTCAATTTCCTACCGGCCTACTGCAACTGGATGCCCGGCGACGCGGCACCCGCCTTCGACGCAGCAAGGGGCTTGTTCGTCGAGCCCTATGCTCCCCACGAAGTCATCGGTGTGATGCACCTTGCGGGCGAAGCCGCGAAGTCGCACCGCTTCCGGCTGCGCCGGCTCGATGGCGGGGAGGTCGAAACCTCGCTGCGGTACGGCGAGACCCGGGCGCTGGTGAGCCGGCAATGTGGCGACCGCTTATGCCAATCTGAGCCGATCTGACGCGATCTTCGCCCCCTCGGCCAGTGCCTTCAGCTTTGCCCAAACGACGTCCTCGGCGACGCGGCCCATTCCCGCCGAGGTGTCGAAGCCGCAATCGGTGCCGGCGATAACGCGATGGGGGTCGCCGACCGCAGCAGCCACCCGTTCGATCCGGTCGGCGACCGCCTCGGGGTGCTCGACGAAGTTGGTCAGGCTGTCGATGACTCCGGCGATGATCAGCTGATCGTCGGCCAGCGGCAGCTTCTCGAACACCCGGTATTCGTGGGCGTGGCGCGGGTTGGCGAAGGGGAAGAAGAAGCCGCCGACGTCAGCTTTCTGGATGATCGGCAGAATGTCGGCGAGCGGCACGTCGCAATCGTGCGGCCCTTCGTAATTGCCCCAGCAGACGTGCAGGCGCACCCGCTCGCGCGGGATATTTTCGAGCGCTGTGTTGATCGTCGCGACGACGCGTTCGACAAAGCCGAGGAAATCGCCGAGCGGCCGGTCCTGGTACGAAAGGTGGCGTTCGAGGGCGAGATCGGGGCAATCCAGCTGCAATAGGAACCCGCGATCCACGATCGTCTCATATTCCCCTTTGAGGGCGGCGCCGAGGGCGTTGAGATAGGCTTCTTCGCTGTCGTAATACTCGTTCTTCATTGCCCCGGCGATGATTCCGGGCGAGGGCGCGGTCAGGAAAGGTTCGGCGAAATGCGCACCGGTCTCGTCGAGCGCCGTCTGGAAGTCGGCGCATTCGTTCTCGATCGCCGCGGTTCCCAGGGAACGCACCTCGCCGATTGCCTTGGGCGGCCCCATGTTGCTGACCGCTTCTCGGGCGGCGAGCTGCTGCTCCATCATTTGCTTGAAGACCGGGTAATGCAGGGCGTCGGCGCGGGTGCGGCGCTGCCACGAGCCGCCAAATCCGCTCATCCGGTGGCGGATGTGAAGGAAGAAGCCCTCACGCTGCTGCTCGCCGTTGTTGCCGATGTCGGTGCCCGCGTCTGCCTGTTTGCGCACGATCCCGCGCAGCGCCGCCTGACCCAGCCTTTCGAGCTCGGCCGGATCGACGGATTCGCCTCGTGCCCGGCGCACAAAGAGCCGAGTGAGCTCGGGAGGACGCGGCAGGCTGCCGGTATGGGTCGTCAAGATCCTGTCTTCGCTGCGGCGCATCGTCACTCCTTTCGAGCCTCTGGCTGCCCATTCCGCAGTTTACCGCGCGAGCTGAGGGGCACCAGCCTGACGATTGCGAATAAGTCGCTTGTCGTGGACCCCTCCGCCCCGTACACTAGCGCCCGTCGTCGCAACAACTGAAAGGAGGTGATCCTGTGTCAAGCCACCAACCGCGGTCTTCCGCTGCCGTGACCAGGATCCCCGTCCGCACGGAGGTCCTTGCCTGAGGGCAACGGCTCGCGGCCGCGAAGGCCGCCGGTTTTCGGCGGAAGGGCCGTCCCTCGGGGCGGCCCTTCTCATTTCGGGCCGCAGGGCCTACAAATTCATCGAGATCGCTTCGGGCCGAGGAGTGAGGGGCATGCCAGACACCCTGACGACGAATTCGCCGATCATCGCCGCCTATCGCGCTGCGACCCCGGGTTCGGCCGCTGCCGCGGAGAAGGCCAGCCGGCTCTTTCCCAGCGGCGTCACCCATGATTCGCGCTACATCGAGCCCTATGGGCTTTACATCACCCGTGCTCAGGGCCCGCGCAAATGGGATGTCGACGGCCATTGCTACGTCGACTATTTCGGCGGCCATGGTGCGCTGTTGCTGGGCCATGGCCATCCCAAAGTTGTCGAGGCGGTTCAGCGGCAGATCGAGCGCGGCACCCATTTCGGCGCCTCGCACGAGACCGAGATCGCCTGGGCCGAATGGGTCATGAAGCTCGTTCCCTCGGCCGAGCGGGTGCGCTTCACCTCCTCCGGCACCGAGGCGACGATGATGGCGCTGCGGCTCGCCCGCGCCTTCACCGGCAAATCGAAAATCATCCGCTTCAAGCATCATTTCCACGGCTGGCACGACCACATGACCTCGGGCTATGCAAGCCATTTCGACGGCAGCCCAACACCCGGTGTCCTTCCGGGGGTCGCCGGCGGTGTTCTGTTGGCCGAGCAGAACGACGCCGGAGCGCTCGCCCGACTGCTGGAAGCCAGCGACAACGTTGCCGCCGCGATCATCGAGCCGACCGGCGCGCACGGTGCGCAGCTGCCCATCGACCCGAAATTTCTGACCGAGCTGCGTGAATTGACCCGGCAGCATGGCGTGCTGTTGATCTTCGACGAGGTCGTCACCGGCTTCCGCGTCTCCCCCGGCGGAGCACAGGGCGAATACGGCATCCGCCCCGATTTGACGACCCTGGCCAAGATCCTGGCCGGCGGGTTGCCGGGCGGGGCCGTCGCCGGCCGCAAGGACATCCTCGATCTCCTCGATTTCCAGATCACCAAATCCGCCGACCGCGAGAAGATCACCCATCAGGGCACGTTCAACGCCAACCCGCTGTCGGCGGCGGCCGGCAACGCCGCCCTCGAAATCGTCGGCACGACCGACGCCTGTGCCGCGGCCAACCGCTACGCCGCTACGATGCGCCGCCGGATCAACGAGGTGTTCGAAGAGGAGCACGTGCCGTGGGCCGCCTACGGCATGTTCTCGAATTTCCATTTCTTCACCAACCCCGACCGCCGGGCGATCGTGCCCACCCGTTTCGACCCGCTCGATCAGCCGGCGGTAGCCCTCACCGGCAAAAGCCAAGCCGACTTGGTGCACAAATTCCGGCTGGCGATGATGACCGCCGGGGTCGATTTCAGCGGCAGCCCGGGCGGCGTCACCTCGGCGACCCACGGCGAGGACGAGCTCGACGACACCGTGATCGCGCTACGCAAAACCGTCCGGGCGCTCAAACAAGAGGGTGAGATCTAGCCGGCGCTCGACAGCAACATACGGTTGTCCCGGCGAACGGCCGTCGCTAAGTCTAACGCGAATCTGCAGCAAAACTCTCCTTTGGGTTGTAGCCCCCGACCCGGCGGCATCGCGCAACTCGCGACCGCTCGCCCGCCGTTTTGATGACGAATCTGAATTGCTAAGTCTGGCAGACTTTTTTGGCAATTTCGAGATGACGGTTGCCGCAACAGAAGAGCTTCGGACGCCGAGCCCTAATTGACGGTAGCGATCGCCTCCATCTCGACGAGGAAATCAGGACCGGCGAGGCGGTCCACCTTGACCACGGTGCTGGTCGGCGATTCCGGGCCGAGATAACGCGCGCGTATATCGGCGTTTTTTAGGAACGCGTCCATGTCGGTGACGTATGCCCCGGTCTTGATGATACTGGAGGCGCTCGCCCCGGCGGCGGTTAGGCAGGCTTGGATATTCTTGCCGACATGCTCGATTTGCGCCCGCATGTCGCCCTTGCCAACGACATTCCCGTCCGCGTCGCGCGCGACTTGTCTGAAGATGAGGACCTCTCGCTTGCCGTCGCCGAGTGAGATCACAACAGTCTGAGGTTGCTCCGGACACGGCGGTCCGACGATCGTCGCGTCAGGAAGATTCTGGACGGTTGACCAGTTCGCGTCGGCCGTTTTGATGTTCTCGGCGGCTTTCTCGCGCCATGCATCCAATGAACGAGGGGTGTGAGTCAGATAAAGCTTGCCGTCGACGATCGCCCAAGCCTCGGGATCGACCGTATCCTTGTGGGGGTCGGCCCAGGCCACACCCATAGCACAGTAACCATCGTATTGCGGCGCGTAACGGTCCGGATCCTTGACGAAGAGTTCGCGGTGAGCGCCGTCCGCAAAGCGCCAACGCAACTTGTGCCACAAATACTCGAATTCGGTCTTGCCCTGAACGGGCTTCCCCTCGGGGAAATAAGCGACCGGATCATAGCCGCTGATCGAGAGCTTGGGTTCTTCGCTCCGCGCGGTAGGAACAAGGACTGTCGCGAACAAGAACCCGAGGAGCGCCGCGGATGGCTTCAGTCGAGATGGACAAATCTCCCACATGGCATTCTCCCCCGGCGCACGATCGCCGCGCAAGCGTTTCGCCGCGCCAGCGAAACAGATTATGATGCGCTTCGTGCGCGGCGGGGTCAACGGATCTGCGAATGTGCGCTACCTTTCGTATTCGGCCCGTCCAGTGAAGGCGGATGGCTGAGATCCTGCAACCCAGCTTTCGCAAACGGAAGCTCGCGGCCATCCTGCACGCGGATGTAGTGGGTTTCAGCCGATTGATGGGCAAGGACGAAGCGGGCACCCATCAAGCGCTCGGCGCCCTCCGCCGTGCGGTCGACCCGCTGATTACGGCGCATGGCGGGCGGATCGTGGGCACGGCAGGCGACAGTTTGCTGACGGATTTTTCGAGCGTCGTGGACGCGCTGAGCTGCGCTGTCGAGATGCAGCGCGCATCGCGTGCAATCAATGAGCCCGTCGCGCCCGAGCGCCGTCTCGAGCTGCGGATCGGCGTCAATCTCGGCGACGTCATCGTCGACGGCGACGACATCTTCGGCGATGGCGTCAACATCGCCGCCCGGCTCGAAGCGCTCGCCGAGCCTGGCACCGTATGCATCTCCCACACTGTCTACGAGCAGGTTCGGAACAAGCTCGATCTCGACTACCGCCCGCTCGGCAGCCATCGCGTCAAGAATATTGCCGAACCGGTGCGCGCTTACGCGGTAGGCTTACCGGCCGGGACACCTCGGGCGCGCAGAAGCCGTCGGCCTCTTGTGGCCGGCGCAGGGGCTGCTGCCCTCGTCGTGGCCGGCCTTATTGCGTGGTCGCTTTACGCGGGCGTAGGCCGAGAGCTACTGGGTCTCGGCGCTATATCCAAGCCGGTCGAGGTCGCGAGCCTCGCCGCACCAGCGCGCCTGGCCGGTCGCCCTGCGGTGGCGGTATTGCCGTTCAAGAATCTGTCGGGCGACGCCGGCCAGGATTTCTTTAGTGACGGGATCACCGAGGACGTCATCACCGCACTCGGCCGCTTCTCAAACCTGCTGGTTATCGCCAAATCAGCGAGCTTTCCGTTTAAGGGGTCGAAGACCCTGCCTGCCGAGATCGGACGCCGGCTCGATGCGCGGTACCTGCTGGAGGGGAGCATTCGCCGCGCCGGCGATCGCCTTCGCGCGAATGTCGAATTGACCGAGGCCGCAACGGGGCTTCGTGTGTGGACCGAAACCTACGACGCCGAGGTAAAGGACATCTTCGCCGTGCAGGACGACATCGCCCGACGTGTCGTCGGCGCGGCCGCCGTCAAGCTCACCCGGTTCGAGAGGGAAAGGGTCCTTACGAAGCCCACGGAAAGTCTCGCGGCCTATGAATATGTCCTGCGCGGTCGCGAGTTCCTGTCGCATGCAAGTCGCGACAAGAACGACGAGGCGGCCGCGCTCTTCCAGCGCGCGATCGATCTCGACCCGAATTACGCCGCGGCCTTTGCGGCGCTCGGCGGCTCCCATTTCGAGGCCGTCGTTTCAGGATGGACCGAATTTCGTCAGGAAGAGCTCGAGCAAGCCGAGACGCTCGCGCAGAAAGCTTTGGCGCTCGATCAGATGACCACGAGCGCCTACCGCCTCCTTGCATTTATCAACATGTACAAGAGACGTTATGACCTCGCGTTGGGGCAGATCGACCGCGCGCTCGAAATCAATCCGAGCGATGTCGACAGTTACCAAACGCGAGGAAACATTTTGGTATGGGCAGGCAGAGCAACGGAGGCTTTGCCTTGGCTCGAAAGCGCGCTCCGCTTTGACCACGGCCACCTGCTAACGGTGAATAGTCTGTGCTGGGCGTATTATTTTCTCGGCCGCTACAACGAAGCCGTCGAGGCCGGTGACCGCGCCCTCGCCCGTAACCCCGGACGCAGCAACCGGATGATCACCCATTCGTTTCTTGCAGCCGCGTACGCGGAAATGGGCAGAAACCAGGATGCTGAGGGCGAGCGCGCGATCATCACACGTCTCTCGCCGTTCTTTGATGCACGGACTTTCGCCACAGGATTCGGCACGCAAGAGGCGCGCGACCATCTTCTCGAAGGGCTGAAGAAGGCCGGCTTTCGCTGAAAGCTATAGCGTTCGTGCGAGCCGGGACGGACCGAGCCGCCTCGACAACCGCGGGATCGCCTTGCTATAGGATGCATGCTGCGGCGGGTGCGCGCTTCGTTGATGGTCTTACCGCCGTTTCTGGGTCGGCGGTTCCGAGGCCCCCTCGCGCCGCTTAGATCTAAACAAGGTCAGATGGCCGGCAAGGAGCCACCGGGAGGGAGCATGCTGCGCAAGACGGCTATTTTCTTGTCGATCGCCGGAGCGGTTCTGGCGCTTTTCGGCGCAGCGCCGGCCGCGGCTCAGAAACAGACCTTGCGCATGGCCTATTGGGCGGGGCCCGCCCACCAGATGGTCCAGGCCCAGGAGGTCTGGATCAAGACCATCGAGGAAGCCTCGGGCGGCAATCTCACCGTCGAGGTCGACAAGGCGGCGCTCGCCAAGCCACCCGGCCAATACGACCTGATCAAGAACGGCGTGCGTGATCTGGTTTGGGCGGTACCGAGCTATACGCTCGGCCGCTTCGACATGCTGCAGGTCGCCGAGCTGCCCTTCCTGTGCCCGAACTCGACCGTGTGCAGCCCGGTCTTGTGGAAGTGGTATGCCAAACACGGTCTCGCCGGCAAGGAATTCACCGACACCGTATTGCTCAATACCTTCACGACCGGGCCGTTCGGCATCCATACGCTCAAGCCGGTCAAGACCCTCGAGGATCTCAAGGGGCTCAAGATTCGCGCCGCCGGGGCGACCCTGCCGATCGCCAAGGCGCTCGACATCTCGGCGGTCCCGCTGGCGGCAACCGAAGCCTATGAGGCTGTGCAGCGCGGCACGGTCGACGGCTCGCTGTTCCCGTGGGAAGCGATGGAGAGCTTCCGCCTCAACGATTTGTTGAAAGCTCATCTCGAAATCCCCGGCGGCTTGGCGGCTGCTAGCTTCGTCATCGTCGCCAACAAGAACGCGATCGACCGCTTGACCCCGGACAACCGGGCGGCGTTGTTAAAGGCCAGCGGCGATGTCGGCTCGGCGCTGTTCGGCAAGGCGTGGGATGCCGCCGACGAAAAGGCGCGCAAGGATGCAAAGGACCGCGGCCAGACGATCGACAGCCTCGCGCCGGCGGAGCTCGACCGGTGGCGGCCGCGCCTCCAGTTCATCACCGACGAGTGGCTGAAGAAAACCGATGAGAAGGGGTTCGACGGCCAGAAGATGCTCGAGGATTTCCGTGCGATGGTAAAGGCCACCGCGAGCTGACGCCACGATGGACGATCCCGCGGCTGGCGCGGCGGCGCGGGCGAACCGCCTCGTCACGGGCTGGCTTGCCGGCATTGCGGCCGTAGCACTCGGCGTGATCGCCGCGGTGACGTTCTGCGACGTGATCGCCCGCTACATTTTCAACGCGCCGTTCTCGTTCACGGTCGTCATCACCGAAATGGCCATGGGGATGATCGTCTATTTCGGGGTTGGCCTGGTAACGCACGACGACGCCCATATCAGCGCCGATTTTGTCACCTTGCGGTTGTCGCCTCGGGTGCGCGCCCTGTTTGCGGCGGCGACAAATCTCCTGGCGCTGGGGTTCCTCGTCCTGATGGTGTGGCAGCTGTGGCGGCGCGCCGCATTTCTCCTCGCCAAAGGCGATGTGACGCAGGTCTTGGACATTCCACTGTGGCCGGCGGCGTTCGCCATGGCGCTCGGCAGCGTCTTTCTGCTGACCGGGGTGTTGCTGCAACTGGTCGCGGCCTGTCGCCGGCTGATGGACCGCGTACACACTCCGGTGCCCGGAGAGCCGGCGCCTCCCTCCGCGGAGCGCGGCTGAGGGTGGATCCGGCCCTGCTCGCCGTTCTGATCCTCGGACTGCTGTTCGTCCTGCTGGCCGCCGGAATGCCGATCGGCTTTGCGATGGGTCTGTCGGCTTTTATCGGCACGCTCCTGCTGATCGAGCCGCGCGCGGCGCTCGAACTGCTCGGTCAGACCGCCTACGAAACCGCCGTGACCTACGATCTCTCGGTGGTGCCGATGTTCCTGCTGATGGGCTATCTGGCCGGCGGCGCCGGCCTCAGCGAAGCGCTCTACCGCGCCTGCAACGCCTGGCTCGGCCATCGCCGCGGCGGGTTGGCGCTGGCCACGATCGGCGGCTGCGGCGCCTTCGCCGCGATCTGCGGCTCGAGCCTGGCGACCGCAGCGACGATGGCGCAGATCGCGCTCCCCGAGATGCGCCGCTACAATTACGACGACCGGCTTGCGACCGGCGCGGTAGCGGCGGGCGGCACGATCGGCATCCTGATCCCGCCCAGCGTGCTGATGGTGATCTACGGCCTGCTGACACAGACCAGCATTGCGCACCTCTTCCTGGCCGGCATGGTGCCGGGCATCCTGACCGTGGTCGGTTTCATGCTGGCGATTGCGATCATGACCCGGATCAACCCGCGGCTCGGTCCGCCGGCGGCGCGCTTCTCAGCGCGCGAGCGGCTCGTCGCCTCGCGCGGGGTTTGGGGCCCCGCGGCGCTGTTCTCGCTGGTGATCGGGGGACTTTACCTCGGCATCTTCTCGCCGACCGAAGCCGCCAGCATCGGCGCCGTCGGCGCGCTGGCGCTCGGTATCGTCAACCGCGGCTTCGACCGCCGGCTTCTGGTCAACGCGCTGTCCGACGCGGTGAAGACGACGGCGATGATCTTTACCATCCTGATCGGCGCCATTCTGTTCAACAACTTCCTCATCCTCGCCTCGATGCCGAACCTGGTCAGCGGCTGGATCACCGCGCTGCCGCTCGGCAAGACGGCCATCCTCCTGGTCATTCTCGCCATGTATTTCGTGCTGGGCTGCCTGCTCGATTCGCTGGCGATGATCCTGTTGACCATCCCTATCGTGTTTCCGATCGTCAGCGCGCTCGGCTACGACCCGATCTGGTTCGGGGTGATCGTCGTGATGGTCGTCGAGCTGGGCCTTATCACGCCGCCGATCGGCATGAACGTGTTCGTCATCAAGGGCGTCGCCCGCGACGTGCCGCTCGAAACGATTTTCCGCGGCGTCACGCCGTTTATCATCGCTCAGATCGCCCTGCTCTGTATTCTCGTCGCCTTTCCTCAGATCGCCCTATGGCTGCCGTCGACGATGGCGCATTGAGGGCACCGACTCGGGACCCGATCCTTCGTTCGAACCGTCAAAAATTAACGTAAATAAAGCTCAAATTAGAGGAAATTCTCTTATAATTATAGAAAATACGACTATTACTTAACTGACGAGCGCGCTAGCGTCGTCTCGCGAGCGGTGAGGCGACGATGGCGGATGCGGCGATCGCGGAACGGCGGCTCGGCTTGGTGCCGGCGTGGAGCGCGCACCTTGCTGCAGCACTCGCCGGTCGCCTCGCCGCCGAGGGCGAGCGCCGCTTGCTCTGGTTGCCGGTGTTCTTCGGCGCCGGGATCGGAGTGTACTTTGCGCTGGGGTTCGAGCCCCCGCTGTGGCCGAGCGTCATTGCAACGATCGCCGGCGCCGTTTCGGCCTTTGGCTTGCGCCGGCATCGGGTCTGGTGGGAAGCGGCGCTGGCGCTCGCCGTCTTCGCCGCCGGCTTTGCGCTGATCCGGGAAGCCGCCTCGGAACGCGAGGCAACGATGCTGCAGCGGCGGCTCGGACCGGTCATGGTCACCGGGCGGGTCGTCGACATCGATTTGCTGGAAAAGGGCTGGCGGCTGGTCATCGCCCCCGATCCAGTACCGGGGCTCGGCGCCGGCGAGCAGCCACGGCGTTTACGCCTGCACATCCCGCCGACGAGCGACCTGCTGATCCCCGCTGACCGGGTCAGCCTGAAGGCGCTGCTCTATCCCGTCCCTGGCCCGATCGTGCCCGGCGGCTACGACCGGCAGCGCGAGCTTTACTTCGCCGGGATTGGCGGAGTGGGCTATTCTTTCGGCGGGGCACATCGTCTCACGCGCGGCGAGGACGAAGGCGCGTCCTCCTACCGCGGCGCCTGGCAGGATTTCGTGCAGCGGCTGCGCACGAAAATGTCGCGGCGCATCACGGCCGTGCTCCCCGGTTCGACCGGCGGGATCGCATCAACCCTGATCACCGGCAAACGAGGTGCGATTCCCGAGGCGGACAAGCAAGCCTTTCGCGATTCGGGGCTAGCCCACTTGCTGGCGATCTCCGGGCTGCATCTCGGTCTCGTCGGCGGCTTCGTCTTTGTCTTCGTGCGCGGCGGCTTGGCGCTGATCCCGTGGGTAGCGCTGCGCTATCCGATAAAGAAGATCGCAGCCGTCCTCGCGCTGGCCGTGTTGGCTGGCTATCTCTTCATCTCGGGTGCCGCGGTTCCGACGCAGCGCGCCTTCGTCATGAACGGCATCGTCTTCGCCGCCGTCTTGATCGACCGGCTGCGGATCTCCATGCGCATTTGCGCAATCGCCGCCGTGATCGTGCTGGAGGTCGATCCGGCGAGCCTCGCGGGCGTCAGCTTCCAGATGTCGTTCGGCGCCGTGGTGGCACTGATCGCTGTCTACGAGACCTATGGCCAACGTCTCGGCCGGCTGCTGCACCGCTCGTCGATCCCCGGGCAGATCCTCGGCTATTGCGGCGCCGTCATTGTCACTACTGTGGTGGCGACCATCGGTACCGAGCCTTTTACGGTCTATCACTTTCACCACGTCGCGTTGTATTCCCCACTGGCCAACGTGCTCGCGGTGCCGATCAGCGCGATGTGGACGTTGCCATGGGGGCTCGCCGCCAGCCTGCTGATGCCGTTGGACCTCGAGCGTTTGGCTCTGGTGCCGATGGGCTGGGGGATCGATGTCACGCTCTGGGTCGCGCAAGGAGTGGCGGGGCTGCCCGGCAATGTATGGGCAACGCCGCGCATGCCGTCCGCCGGGTTGCTGCTGGTCATCTTTGGCGGGCTTTGGCTGTGCTTATGGCAAGGGCGCTGGCGGCGCTGGGGAGCGGTCGCGGTCGTAGCGGGGCTCGCCACGACGGGGCTGGCCCGGCCGCCCGATATCGTCATCGCCGACAGCGGGCGCTTTGTCGCTGCACGGGCGCCCGACGGGCGTTATTTCGTCTCTGCGGACAAGAAGGAAGGGATTGCGGGTTCGTCATTGGCCCAGGAGACGGGCGCGCGGTTAGCAGCCTGGCCGCAAGGCGCAGAAGAAGCGGAGAGCGGGCTCGACTGCGCTGGAGACTTGTGCCGTTACACCGCACGCGGGCGCCATGTGGCGATCGTCACCGGCGAGGCGGCGCTGCCGATCAAATGCGGCGGGGTCGATGCGATCATCAGCCGGGTCCCGGCCGGCTTCCGCTGCCGCTCGATCGTTCCGGTCATCGATCGGATCGACTCGTGGCGACGCGGCACGGTCGCACTGTGGCTCGACAAGAACGGCATCACCATCGAGAGCAGCAATGAGACGCGCGGCGATCGCCCCTGGGTTCCGCATCCCGGCCCGAAACGCCGCCAACCCCTGGACGCCGAGAATCGCTGACGGCAGCCACAACGGTGTAGGCAGCCGGGCCTCGACCGGCTTATGCGGTGGACATCAGCGGCCAATACCAGGCGAAAAAGCCCGCGTTCAGACTGGATGACCAGTTGGCGGCATTGGCCTGGCCGGCATCGCGAATGGCCTCCGCCACGCAATCGCTCGCAGCTGACGCGGCTCCTTGCGCTGCCTCGGGTGCAGCAATCCGGATCAGCACGAAGTCGGTATGCTCGGCGAATCTTCGGGATGACCCGAAGCAGGGCCGCCTCGTCGGACCGCACCAATAGCCAGCTGAGGGGGCCGAATTCGACGCGGTCGTCGATGCCGTCACCAGGCATGTCGAAGAACAGCTCCGGACGATGCCGCAGGAAGTGCAGTGCGAACTTCCAGTTCCAGTTCGTGTTGTAACGTGCCCGCTTGATCACTTTCCCGGCGCTCAGCCATGCGGGGATTTCACCGCCGATTTCGTCGGAGGATGGCGGGCCGCCGGAAGCATCAACGAGGATCAAGCCGTCACGAATGCAGACGCGATAGCTCGTCATTCGCAATCGCGACCGGTCGACCCGTGAGGCGAACGCCGGCTCGAGCAGTTCGCCGTCGAGCGCATACTCCCAGCCGTGATAAAGGCAGATCAGGCGATCGCTAGCGCCTTCTTCGGCATCGCAAACCGGATAGCCCGCATGGATGCACACATTACGCAGCGCGTGCACGCAACCGCTACCGTCGCGGGTTACAACCATCGAGCGGGCGGCGGCATCGACCCGGAAATAGCGGCCGTTCTCGTCGAGCCGCGTTGCGTGGTCTACGGCCATCCAAGGTCGAGCAAAAATTCGTTCCCGCTCGGCGGCGAAAACATCGGCTTCGTGAAACAAGGCAGGATCGGGCACGACCTCACCCGCTCTGCCCAGCTGTTCGCCCAGAGCGGCGACGCTGGCAGGAAGATCCATCGACAGGGGTCCGCTGATTCGTTCGTTGAGTCCAACACGCAGAGTGACCGGACGACCCAGCCGCGTCAAAGGGTTTGTAGCGGCATCTCGATCCACTGACCACGCCGGCGCCGCCTATCTCGGCGAGGGAACTGCAAAACGAGATTTTCGGGGCGGAGATTTCCGCAAAACCGACGGCCGACCGCCAACTCCTAGCGGTCGAAACCGGCCCGCACCGAGATGGCAGGCGGGCCGATCTCGTTCGCAGAATCTCTAACCGCAAGGACAGAGGCGATCCGAAGCAGGGGCCAAACTAGAGGCTTGCGGCAACCTGTGAGAAGACGCCGCTGAGGTTGGTGCCGGTGGTTCCCATGACAACGATTGCAGCAATCGCGATCAGTGCCGCGATCAGGCCGTATTCGATTGCGGTTACGCCCTTTTCGTCGTTGATCAAGCGAAAAAAGGGCCCACTTGCGACATCTTCCTTCGTAACCCCGCCAGGCAAGGACGACAAGCCGTTCATTATCATCTCCAAATAAATCCCCGCAGCAATCTTCCGGAGAACGCGTTATCGAATCGTTTATCGCTCCGGGATATCGCCCAACGGTTTAAGTAAATAGATCGTTTATCATGAACGGAGGAAGTTTCATTACCACTGCGGTTCTCTACATTGTAGAGAGTGCATGCTACAATATGACGCCTCAACCGCTAGAAGAAAGTAGCCTATAAAACAATCTCGCCTCTCCGGCGTTACACATCGATTCGCAAGTGTCATACTCAGGCCGCAAAGGATTTCGATCATTTTTATCTCAAAGATTCCATTCCCTGCAAGAAATCGGGCATCTAATTTGCAACAACGGTGGCGGCGGACAGCAGAAATGCACCGCCGCCGGATACGTTAGGCTACGTCGGAGAAAAGCGATGACCTATCGAATTTCCTATAATGACGGGTGGGCGGGCGCAACCACCGACGAGCGCGAAGCGGAGACCCGCCTGGTGGAGGAATACCGAACGGAACCCGAGGCGCTGTCCAGAGCGCGCGAACTCCTCGAAGCGGGCGTGCACGACGCCGTCGCGGTTCGCGACAGCTCTGGAAATGTTCTGTATGGCGTTCGCCTCCAACTGAAACTGGGATTTTTGGCCGAATAGCTCAGCAACGGATCTAGAGCGCCGCCTTCTCCATGTCGAGCGCCGTGAGGTTCAGGCTAAGCGCCCGCTATTTCGCCGGCTCCAGCGCTACGGGAGCCGGTGCGGCTCCTGCAGCCTCCAATTCGGCAGCCTTCTTCTCGACCAGCTCGACGAGATGGTCGACGATGTCGGCGTCCTTTAGGCGATGGTCGGTCACACCGCTGATATAGACCTGGTGGGTACCGTTGCCGCCGCCGGTGAAGCCGATATCGGTCTCGCGCGCCTCGCCCGGTCCGTTGACGACGCAGCCGATGACCGACAGGGTCATTGGCGTCGTGATGTGCGCGAGCCGCTCCTCCAGGCGCTCGACGGTCTTGATGACCTCGAACTGCTGGCGCGCGCAGGACGGGCAGGAGATCACGGTGACCCCGCGGCGCCGCAGGTTCAACGCCTTCAGCATCTCGAAGCCGGCCTTGACTTCCTCGACCGGATCGGCCGACAGCGAAACCCGGATCGTGTCACCGATCCCGGACCACAAAAGCATGCCGAGCCCGATCGAAGACTTGACCGTGCCGCTGCGCAAGGCGCCGGCCTCGGTGATCCCCAGATGGAGCGGGTAGTCGCAGGCTTCGGCGAGCTGCTGATAGGCGGCGACCGCGAGAAACACGTCGGACGCCTTACACGAAATCTTGAACTCGAAGAAATCGTTGTCCTCGAGGATCTTGGCGTGGTTGAGCGCACTCTCGACCATCGCCTCGGGACAGGGCTCGCCATAGCGCTCGAGGAGGTCGCGCTCAAGCGAGCCGGCATTGACCCCGATCCGCATCGAGCAGCCGTGATCCTTTGCCGCCTTGATCACCTCGCGGACACGCGTGGCAGAGCCGATATTGCCCGGATTGATGCGCAGACAGGCCGCACCACTCTCCGCCGCCTCGATCGCCCGCTTGTAGTGAAAATGGATGTCGGCGACGATCGGCACCGTCACTTGCCGGACGATCTCCTTCAAGGCCAGCGCCAATTCCTGGTCTGGGCAGGAAACCCGGACGATATCCGCCCCGGCCTCTTCAAGGGCTAGCACCTGCGCGACCGTGGCCGTTACGTCGCTGGTCACGGTGTTGGTCATCGATTGCACCGTGATTGGAGCGTCGCCGCCGACCGGCACCTTGCCGACGTGGATCTTGCGGCAGGCGCGCCGGTGGATGTCACGGTACGGCCGGTGGCTCATCGTCAGCTCGCATGGTTGATGCGGATGGCCGCTTATAAATGGTTTAGCCCCAAGCCACAATCGGGGCCCCGAATTCACCCCCCGGCGGCGACCTTTGCGAGCAGCGCTTGGGGCTCGAGCGGAACGGTGCGGACTGCGCCGTTGGGGCCGATCGACGTCATCGGCTTACCGTCGACCGTGATCTCGAGACCCCCGGCATTGCCGGTGCGCATCGACACTCCCGGCCGGTCGGGCACCAGGTAAGATTCGCCCGGTTTCAGTATTCTGGTGAAGAGCGGAGTTTGGTCGGTACTCCGTATCTGGATCCAGCTGTCGGCCGTAGCCCGGATGACGATGCGGGCCGTTCCGTCAACGGCACCGTAAGCGTGCGGCTCCTCGGCTCTGGGCTCGGCAGGGCCGGCTGGGGGTGGAACGGGGGCCGAGGGCACCGCAGGTGCCGAGGACGCCGAGCTAGGCGCCGACGCGCTAGACATCGCCGAGAGGGCCCCTGCCTCGTGCGGAGTCGAGGCAGGCTCGGAACCACCCGAGCCTGGTGTCGGGGTGTCGGGGGTCGTCGCGAACTGGGCTTCCGGCGAAGGCTGCGTCGCCTGAGGCGCCGACGGCTCGTCTCCGAGCTGGCGTGCCGGCGGCGCTGCAAGCTCCGGCGGCACCTCCATCACGCGAACGGGGCGTGAACCTTCGCTGGTCGACACATAGTACCAGGTGCCGTACCCGCACAGCGCCAAGATCAACGCCACCAGAAGCATCGCTCCGCCGGGAATACTGCGTTCGCCGAGCGGCAGCGGAAAAGCAAGATCGGGCTTTGCGTCGAGTGCATCGGATTCCGCCTTGAAGCGGCGCAAGATCTCGTTGCCGTCGAGCCCGAGGTGGTCGCCATAGGCGCGCACAAAGCCGATCGCGTAGGCTGGGCCCGGGAGCAGATCCGGACGCCCAGCGTCGAGCGCTGCCAGATAGCCGGGTTTGATCTTCAGCGCCGCGGCGACATCGTTCAGGTCGAGACCGAGCGCCTCCCGTTGCTGACGCAGCAAATCTCCTGCGGATCGCGGACCAAACGGGGGAGCGGGTTCGCCATCAGGCACATCCTCCATAAAGGGGGTCTTGAGACGCCGCAACAACGCCATGCTGTGATCCCGTTGCCGAGCCACTTTAGTCACGGACACCGGCTTCTGTCCAACCGCGAGCACGAACAGAGCGGAACGTTGACTAAACCTCTTACAAGGCGATCGCGTGGTCGCGCGCGTAGGCCTCGAGCTTTGGTCGGAGCGAATGATCCGGCCGGCCACCGATTTCCTGGAGATAGCCGGCAACGGCGGCTGCATCCAGGCTGCGGATCATCGTCTTGACCGGGCCGATAGCGGTCGCCGCCATCGACAACGTCCTGAAGCCGAGCGCGATCAGCGCCATCGCCTCGAGCGGGTTGCCGGCCATCTCGCCGCACATGCTGAGCGGTACTCCGGCATCGCGGGTCTGCGCGATCACCTCGCGGAAGAGAGCAAGCATCGGCATCGAGAGGGGATCGTAGCGATCGGCCAGACGTGGATTGCCGCGGTCACAGGCAAAAAGGAACTGCGCCAGATCGTTGGTACCGATGGAGAGGAAGTCGATCCGCCGGCACAGTGCGGGCAGTTGCCACAACAGGGCCGGTACTTCGAGCATGACCCCGATCTTGACCGGTTCTGGCAGCGCCCAACCCTCCTTCGCAGCGCGCGTGAGCTCCATGTCGAAAATCGCGCGCGCGCGCTCGAGCTCGGCGACCTCGGCGATCATCGGAAACTTGACAAACAATGGCCGCTCCCCCGCCGCTCGGATCAACGCCCGCAGCTGCTGTCGCAGCATCGCTGGGCGATCGAGCCCGATGCGGATTGCCCGCCAACCCATCGCCGGATTGTCTTCTTCCGCGTGCGGCAGGTAGGGCAATACCTTGTCACCGCCGATATCCAAGGTGCGGAAGACCACCGGGCGGTTTTCGGCCTGATCGAATATGCTTCGATAGAACTCGGTTTGCTCGACGACGCCGGGGAAGCTGTCCCGCACCATGAACGGGATCTCGGTGCGAAAGAGCCCGATTCCCTCAGCACCGGTCGCCCCGAGCTGGGGCAGGTCGGTCAGCAATCCAGCATTGAGCAGCAACTTGATCGCTACTCCGTCAAGGGTGACGGACGGAGCCGAGCGCAGGGTGTCGTAAAAGGCGCGGCGTCGTGATCGGGTCTCGACGGCCGCCGCCACCGATTGGCGGATGTGGTCGCTCGGTCGGATCAGAGCCTGGGCGTGATCGCCGTCGACAATGACGATGTCGCCCGCCTCGATCCTGCTTGTCGCATCCTGGACCCGCCCGACAACGGGGATGTCGAAGGCCCGCGCGACGATGGCGACATGCGCGGTCGGCGATCCTTCTTCCAGCACGAGCCCCGTGATCCGCCAGCGTGCGTAATCCATCAGCTCGGCCGGGCCCATGGCGCGGGCGACCAAAATGAACTCAGGCGGGAGCTCGGCCCAGGCCGCGCTCGGCGGATCTCCGGAAAGATGATGCTGGAGACGGTTCGCGAGATCTTCGAGGTCGTGGAGGCGCTCGCGGAGATAGGGGTCGCTGGCCTGCATCATGCGCGTGCGGGTTTCCTCGCGAACCTTCTGCACTGCGGCCTCGGCGGTGAGACCGCTGCGGATCGCATCCGCGATCCGGGCGACCCAGCCCCGATCGGCGGCGAACATGCGATAGCTTTCGAGGACATCGTGGTGCTCGCCAACGCCGAGATCCCGGCCGGTCGCTACGAGCTCATCGATGGCCTCACGCATTGCCGCAACCGCGTGGCGCAACCGCTCGAGCTCGCCTGCGGCGTCCTCGGCGACGACTTGCCGGATCGACAACTTGGGTTCATGAAGGACCGCGGGGCCCACCGCCAGCCCCGGATTTAGCCGAATGCCCACCAGACGAACCGGGAGCATGCCGCCGCCCGGACTCTGCGCAATCTCCAGCGGGTTGACGAGCTCGCCTCGTGCCGCGAGCTCGGCGACGACCATCGCGATTGTCTGCAGGACCTCGATCTCGTCTTCAGTGTAATGTCGCAACGAGCGGTTCTGCACGACCAGCACGCCGAGCACCCGGCCGCCGCGCAGGATCGGCACCCCCATCAACGAGTGGTAGTGCTCTTCGCCGGTTTCCGGCCGGTAGGCGAAATCAGGATGAGCTCGCGCATCGGCCAGGGCGAGCGGGCGTGCGGTTGCAGCAATGACGCCAACAAGGCCCTCGCCGACGCGCAGTCTGGTCCGATGAACGGCTTCCGGCCGCAGGCCTTCGGTGGCGAAGAGCTCAAGCACCTCGCCGGCGCGCATGACGTAAGCCGAGCAGACCTCGGCCACCATCTCCGCAGCGATGATCCGGACGATGCGGTCGAGCCGCTCCTGGGGGGTGCCCGAACCTGCCATGATGTCTCGAAGGCGGCGCAGGAGGCGGCGAGTCCCGCGAACGCTCCCTCCAGCCTCAATCATCCCGGCGCGTTTTGCCTCCTCGACAAATCCGCGACGGACCGATCTGCTCGATCGGAAGTGCGTTCGCAGCGGGCGGCAAGCATCCCGAGCGCTTGGCCGACGAACTCCTCGAGGATCTCGACAGTGCTCTGTTCGCGGGTCACAAAGCCGACACTCTGGCCCGCCATCAGCGACCCCGCTTCGATGTCGCCGTCAATGACCGCGCGCCGCAACGCACCGGCCCAAAAATGCTCGATCTCGAGTTGCGCCGCTTTTTGCGACAGTTCACCTCGGTTGAACCGGTCGATCACCCGGCGTTGTATCGCAGCGAAACAATCGGTCGCCGGATTGTGCAATGCGCGAACCGGGATCACCGGGAACCGCGGATCGAGCTGGACCGAAGTGACGGCATCGCGCGCCGCGGCGCGGACGAAAGCCTGCTTGAAGCGCGGGTGGGCGATCAATTCGTGGGCACACACAAAGCGCGTACCGAGCTGGACGCCAGCGGCGCCCATTTCCAGATAGGCGAGCATCGCCTCCCCCCGCCCGATTCCGCCCGCAACGAAGACCGGTACACCGGCGAGATGCGGCAAAATCTCTTGGGCCAGAACCCCCGTCGAAACGGGCCCGACGTGCCCGCCCGCCTCGTTCCCCTCGATGACGATAGCGTCCACGCCCATGCGGACCAGCTTGCGTGCAAAGCCGAGCGCCGGCGCAAAGCACAAAACCCGTGCGCCCCCTTGCTTGATCCGGCTCACCGCCGCACTGCTCGGGAGCCCGCCCGCCAACACGACATGACCGACGCGATGGGCGGTGCAGACATCGATCAGCGCGAGTAGCTGGGGATGCAGCGTTATCAAATTGACGCCAAACGGGCGCGCGGTCATTGCCCGGGTCGCCCCGATCTCATCGGAAAGCAGCTCAGGCGACATGGATCCCGAAGCGATCACCCCGAAGCCTCCGGCGTTTGAGATGGCGGCAACCAGGTTGCGCTCTGACACCCAGGTCATCGCCCCGCCCATTATCGCGAGCTCACAACCGAGAAGATCGCGCCCCCGCGTCCATAAACGATCGAGCGCGGCATAGGCGCGCTCGCTTCCCGGGCTCCGCTGGCTGGCTACGCGTTCTCCGTCCGCTTTGAACTCCGCGACGCCGATGCGGTCACTCATCCGGGGGCATCGAGCCCGTAGGCGGTGTGCAGCGCGCGCAATGCAAGCTCGGTGTATTCCGCTGCGATCAGGACGCTGACCTTAATTTCCGAGGTTGAAATGACCTGAATGTTGATCCCCTTGTCGGCCAGGGTCTGAAACATCTGCTGCGCGACGCCGGCATGGCTGCGCATCCCGACCCCGATCACCGAGATTTTGACGACGTTCGGATCCGGAAGCAGCGCGGCGAAACCCAGCGAGGGTCGGCTCGCCTCGAGGACCGCGACGGCGCGTTCGAGATCGCCACGTCCCACGGTAAAGGTGAGGTCGGCGGTGTGCCCGTCTTCGGACGCGCTCTGCACGATCATGTCGACGTTGATTGCATTTTCCGCCAGCGGTCCGAATATGGCCGCAGCCACGCCCGGGCGATCAGCCACCTTCTGCACGGTGATCTTGGCTTCGTCGCGGCTGTAGGCGATGCCGCTCACGACCTGATGTTCCACGATTTCGCCTTCGTCCACCAAGAGAGTTCCGGGGCTATCGGCAAAACTCGACCGGACGTGCACCTGTACCTGGTGGTTCATCGCGAGCTCGACCGAGCGCGTCTCCAGCACCTTGGCTCCCTGCGATGCCATCTCCAGCATTTCTTCGTAGGTAATTCTAGCGAGCTTGCGGGCTTTCGCAACGATGCGCGGATCGCTGGTATAGACACCGTCGACGTCTGTGAAGATGTCGCAGCGATCCGCTTCGAGGGCCGCCGCGAGCGCCACCGCGGAGGTGTCGGAGCCGCCGCGGCCGAGCGTGGTGATGCGGCCGCGTGGACCGATCCCCTGGAACCCCGCCACCACGGCAATTTGTCCTTGGGCCAAGCGGCGGCGGATCTCGGCGACCTCGATAGCTTCAATGCGCGCCTTGCCGTGCACGCCGTCGGTACGCAGCGGAATTTGCCAGCCGAGCCAAGACCGGGCATCGATCCCGATGTCCTGCAGCGCCAGCGCCAGCAGACCAGCCGTCACCTGCTCGCCGGATGAGACGACCACGTCATACTCACGCGCATCATGAACGCGGCTCGTCTCGCGTGTCCATCCCACGAGCTGGTTGGTGACCCCGGCCATCGCCGAGACGACGACGGCCACCTCGTTGCCGGAATCGACTTCGCGTCCGACACGTTGCGCCACGTTCTTGATGCGCTCGACATCGGCGACCGAAGTGCCGCCGAATTTCTGAACAATTCGGCTCATAATCCTCTCGAAGAGACAGACGGAACGCCTGCCAGGCGCCGCCGCCGCCAGCTGTGTTGCCCGTTCGGAAGCGCCGCAGCATATTCTATTTTTCAGGCGGCCGCGTGCTCTCCCGCGTGCCCCAGCAACGAGGATCGGAAGCCTGGCCGAAACCCGCACTACCGTCGACCCCGAGGAAGTCGGCCGCTTTGCGGCTGCGGGCGGAGCATGGTGGGACCCGGCCGGGAGTTTCCGCGCGCTTCACTGGATCAATCCCATCCGGGTTGGGTTCATCCGGCAGGAATTGCAGGCGCATTTCGGTTGCGAGCGCTCCTGGCTGCGACCGTTCGAGGGGCTCAGCCTGCTCGACATCGGCTGTGGCGGCGGTCTGACCGCCGAGCCGATGGCCCGTCTCGGCTTCGCTGTGACGGGCATCGACGCGGATGCCGCGGCGATCGCGGCGGCGCGCGCCCATGCCCAGGTGGTGGGCTTGGCTATCGACTATCGCCACGCCGATGCCGAATCACTGGCCGAGTTCGGCGTGCGCTTTGATGCCGTGTTGGCGCTCGAAGTGATCGAACATGTTGCCGATCCTGATCTCTTTTTCGCATCCGTCGGGGCCCTGGTACGACCCGGAGGAGTCTTCATCGGCGCGACCCTCAACCGGACTCCGCGATCTTTCGCCTTGGCGATCATCGGCGCCGAGCACATTTTCCGGTGGCTTCCCCCGGGCACCCACGACTGGCGCAAATTCTTGCGGCCCTCGGAATTCATCCTCGGCCTACGCCGAAATGGCCTTTCCACAACTCGCCTGGCCGGCCTCGCATACAATCCGTGGAGCGGGAAATGGTCGCTCAACCCGGATCTTGGGGTCAACTATATGGTCGCCGCAGTGCGCCGATGACTTGCGTCCGGCGGCATTCAGGCGTCGGTCGGTGGGATCCAAGGGATGCGCCCAAAACCGATTCCCTCTTCGGAGAGCTCGCGCAACTCGTCCTCGCTCGCCTCGCCATAGATGCTGTGCGCGTCGATCTCACCGTAATGGATGCGGCGGGCCTCTTCGGCAAAACGCGGGCCGACGTAATCGCAGTTGGCTTCGACCTGCCGACGTAGCTCGACCAACGCTGCACGAAATTGCCCCGGAGAGATCGCGGGCATGGATTCCTTGGATCGGCCGAGGCGGGGCGCCATTACCGCCTTTTCAACCGAGGTGTCGCTGCATTCGGGACAGGCGATCTCGCCCATCTTCCGCTGCGCTTCGAACGCGTCCCCGTCGCGAAACCAGCCCTCGAACTCGTGGCCGCGGGCACAACGCAACGTGAACAGGATCATCGAGTTCAACCTCCTCGGGGCAATCTATTTACACCCGCAGAGATGGCGTTCGCAATTCTCAGCGACAATAACCGAAGCCGCCTGAAGCCTTTGCACCTCGCCGCACCTTTGCCTGGATCCGGCGGTTTATCCCGCTAGTCAGATCCGGTGGTCTGGTTCGTCGACTTGGCCGCCGGGCAGGATCCGAATTTGGACAACCGCCGGGCAAAGGAGTAACCTCGCGCCATGTCGAACGTCGCCGAACAGCTGATGTCGTTGGACGAATTCTTCGCCTGGGAGCGCGACCAACCCGAGCGGTACGAGTACGCAGGCGGTGTCATCACGATGATGACGGGGGGATCGGTCGCCCATGTCACGATTGCGATGAACCTTGCCTTTGCGTTGAGGCACGCCTTGCGCGGCACCGGTTATCGTCCTTTTGGTAGTGATATGAACGTGATAGCTAACCATACCGTTCGCTATCCCGATATTTCAGTGATCTGCCGCCCCGTAGGCGACAGGGACGATCATCTCTCCGATCCGGTCCTGATTGTCGAGGTGATGTCGCCGAGCACTGAGCGCGAGCATCGCGGACGCAAGAAGTTCGACTACTTCGCCACACCTTCGATCCAACAATACGCGATCGTCGAACAGGACGCGCGCCGGGTCGATCTCTATACCCGGGCGGATGCCGCCTGGACCGATGTAATCGTCGAGGGGGACGCCGTGCTGAAGCTCTCCTCGATCGGCGTTGAGGTGAGCCTCGACGTGATCTACGAGGACACCGAACTCGACGCTACTCGGCGGCCAGAGGGCGAGCGACAAATTCCGGCAGAGTAAATCCGCGGTCGTGCTGCAACGACGGCACCATGCGGCGCACTTCGGCAATGCGCGCCGTATCGATCCCCGCGCTAGCGATCCCGACACCCTCCCCCCCGTCAGCGAGTACTTCGCCCCACGGGTCGACGATCAGCGAGTGGCCATAGCTGCGCCGCCCGGCGGTGTGCTCGCCCCATTGCGCCGGTGCAAAGACGAAGCAGCCGTTCTCGATTGCCCTGGCACGCAATAGCACATGCCAATGGGCGCTGCCCGTCGGCACGGTAAAGACCGAGGGGACTGTCAGGAAATCGGCGCCCGCCTGCGCCAGCGCGCGATAAAGGTGGGGAAAGCGCACATCGTAGCAAACACTCATGCCGAGCGCGCCCCACGGCGTCTCGGCGACCACGGTGCCGCTCCCCGGCCGGTAGGCGTTGCTCTCGCGGTAGCTCTCGCCGCCGGGGAGGTCGATGTCGAACATATGGATCTTGTCGTAGCGGGCGACGATCGTGCCGCCGGCGTCGACCAGGAAAGACCGGTTGGCGAGCCGTGCCTCACCGGCCGCGGCACCGGGCTCGCCGGACGGGTCGATGACCAGCGAGCCGAGCAGCAGCCACGCAACGGTCTCGCAGGCGAGGGCGCGCATGCCGGCGAGGAACGGGTCGTCGGCCTCCGATCGTGCTTTCTCGCGGCGGCGCCTGCCCTGCTCGATGAAATTCGACGCCTCCGGCGTCATGATGAGATCGGCACCCGCGTCCCGCGCCCGGCGGATCAAGTCCGAGGCTACCCGAAGATTGGGTTCGGGATCGGGACCTGCAGTAAATTGGACGCAGGCGACGGTGAACTTCGCGCTCATTTCGCCATTCCCAGCTTGGCGTCGAGTTGGCCGGCGCGGTCGAGTGCGGCGAGCTCGTCGGATCCGCCGATATATTCGCCGTTGATAAAGATCTGCGGGACCGAAGTGCGCCCGCCAGCGCGCCGGATCATCTCTGCGCGCCGCGCCGGCTCATCGATGATGTCGATCTCGGTGAAAGCGGCGCCCTTGCGCTCCAACAACGCACGTGCTCGCGTGCAGTAGGGGCAGAACATCGTCGTATAGATCTCGACCTCGACCATTCCCACCAATTCTCCAGATTGCGAAAGAAGGATTATGCCCCGGTTCGCAGCGCGCGGGCCAGCGTCAGAACGCCGACGGAGGTTGCGCCCGCGCGTTTCAGCACGCGGGCGCACTCCGCTACGGTGGCTCCCGTCGTCAATACGTCGTCCACGATTACCACGCGCTTACCGGCGACGCTGCGACGAGCCCGCATCGCAAAGGCTCCGCGAACGTTGCGCTCGCGCGCCGCCGGCCCGAGATGGCCCTGGGTCGGGGTTCGCCGCCGGCGGACCAGCCAATCCGCTGCGACCTCGGGTCCCCCGGCGGCGCGCACCGCCTGGGCGAGCAGTGCCGCCTGGTTGTATCGTCGCTGAAAAAGCCGGGTCCAGTGCAGCGGCACCGGGACGAGGAGATCGGCGCCGGCAAGCACCTCATCGCCGCTCCGCTGCATCCACCGCCCGAATGCCGCCGCTATGTGTGTGCGGTCGCCATGCTTCAGCCCGAGGACGAGACGCCGGCTGTTCTTGTCGTACCGCAACACCGCCCGCGCCTGATCCCAAGCCGGGCGCTCGCGCGCACAGCCGCCGCAAAGCGCATCGTCGCCCATCGGATGAGGAAAAGGCAGACCACAAAGCACGCACCAGGGCGGGCCAAAGAAGGTGATCCCACCCCAGCACCGGCTGCATAAGGCGTGTGGCTCTTCTACAATCTCACCACAGGCGAGACAGCGTGGCGGCAACACGCTGTCTACGAGCGCGCGGCCGATCCGCCGCAGCTGATCACGCGCCCAGCCGGGGAAACTTGCCGAAGCCAGCATCACAACACATCATCAGCCTGCGCACGCCCTCGTCAACCAACACTTGAAGGACGGCTCACGACACGTCGTCTCAAGGCTGCCGCGATAGTGAACACCGCAAACCCGACCACCCTGTTCGACCGCCGCGCCTGGCGAATGCACCGCGACCGCGCCGCGCGCAGCGGTTGCGTCGATTTCCTATACGCCGAAGTGGCTAGCCGACTCGTCGAGCGCCTCGAAGATGTCGGAGGACAATTTCGCACGGCGATAGATGTCGGCGCCCAAAGCGGCACGTTGTCGCGCGCGCTCGCGCGCCAGCCGGGGGTCGAGTGGGTTGTTGCTGCCGACCCGTCGCTCGAATTCCTGGCGCGCTGCCCGGGGGACCGGGTGGCCGCCGATCCCGAGCTCGTTCCGTTTCGCGAGGCGAGCTTCGAGCTTGCGGTCAGCTCCCTCGCGCTGCACTGGGTCGGCGATCTGCCCGGCGCTCTGGTGCAGTTTCGCCGGATCCTCAAGCCCGGCGGGCTGTTTCTGGCCGCGATGTTCGGCGGGCGCACGCTGATCGAACTGCGCACCGCTCTGTTCGAGGCCGAACTCGCCGAGGAGGGAGGCGTTAGCCCGCGCGTGGCGCCGGCCGCCGATCTAGCCGATGTCGCCGCGCTGTTGTTGCGCACCGGCTATGCCGTGCCGGTCGCCGATGCCGAGGCGATCACCGTTACCTATTCCGATGCGCTGGCGCTGATGCACGATATCAGGGGTATGGGAGAAACCAACGCGCTGTCGGCGCGCCGGCGCGCCCCGTTGCGCCGATCCACCCTGGCCCGCACCGTGGCACTCTACGGTGAATGGTTCGGCCTCCCTGACGGCAGGGTTCCGGCAACCTTCGAGATCTTGTTTCTGACGGGCCGGCAACCATGACGACGATGCCTGGGACGACGATGCCGGGGATAGACGAGGTTCGCGCAGCTGCTGCGCGGATCCGTGGGCTTGTGAGAAAAACGCCGCTGGTGACCGCGGCACCGGCGCGAGAACAGTCCGACGTCGCGCGTGGATTGTTCCTCAAGCTCGAATCCTTGCAGGTTACCGGGTCATTCAAGGCGCGCGGAGCAATCAATGCGGTTTTCGCTTCGCCGGCAGTTCTCGGAAACGGCATCGTGACCGCGTCCGGCGGCAATCATGGGCTGGCGGTGGCCTATGCCGGTTGGGCTTCGGGAGTCCCGGCGACCATCTTCCTGCCGCGCTCGGTCGCTCCCGACAAGCTCGCGAAGTTTGCGCGCTGGGGTGCGCGAGTCGAAGTGTCGGGCGAAGCGTGGGATGACAGCAACCTGGCGGCCTTGCGCCATGCCGATGCGGAAAGCCTTGCCTACATTCATCCCTTTGCCGATCCCGCTGTCATCGCCGGGCAGGGGACGATCGCGCTCGAGGTCCTGGAGGAAGCGCCTGATCTCGATACCTTGATCGTCGCGATCGGCGGCGGCGGCCTCATCTCGGGTATCGCGATCGCGGCGAAGGCGCTGCGCCCCGGTATTCGCATCATCGGCGTCGAGCCGGTAGGCGCGCCGACCCTGCACAAAAGCTTAGCCGCCGGCCGCCTCGTCGAGCTCGGGCGGCTCGACACGGCGGCGGTGACCCTGGCGCCTCGGCGCAGCGCGGAGATGAACTTCGCGATCATCCGTCAGACCGTCGAGCGGGTCGTGCTGGTCGAGGATCGCGACATGCGGGAAGCAGCGCGCTGGCTGTGGCGCGAACTGGGAGTGGCCGCAGAGCTCAGCGGCGCCGCCGCAGTCGCAGCGGTGCTCGCCGGCTATTATAGCCTCATGCCGGGCGAGCGGGTGTGCGCCATCGTCTGCGGCGTCGGCACCGACGGTTTCGACTAGATCTGGCGAAGGGGCTCGCGTTCGCGGCGCGCGACTGCCGCCTGGATACCCGCGGCCTCTAAAGCATTTGATAACCACGGGGCGTCATCATGGCTTTCGAGGAAAATGCAAGTCTTGACGCCTGTGTCAAAGCGGCTTTGGAATTCGACTGCGATATTCTTTGCCACGGCTATCGGGGCGGTGTCGCCTTGGACCAGCATCTGGGCTGCCCTCAATGAGCAGACGCCGAATGACGTCGGCGCCAAGCCGCTGGACAGGTCTTGCTATGTACGCGAGGAGGACGGCCTTGTTCGCTATTACCTCGAGGGTCCGCTGCGCGACGGCAAACTGCCCTATCTTCAGGGCCAGCCGATAATCGGCGCGGACGCCCGGCTGGTCGTGCGCGATGAAGCACCGGAATCATCCATTCCCCTGCGCATTTTGCGGGCGACGCCCTGCCCGCCCGGCAAACATCACCTTTTGTGATTTGCGCGGCCGCTCTTACAGCAGGTCGCGCAGCATCGCGACGAGCGGCTTGTCGGCCGGCGGCATCGGGTAGTCGCCGAGCCGCACCGGCCGCACCCAGGCGAGCTGCTGTCCCTCCTGCGCCGCCGGGATGCCCGACCATTTGCGGCACACATAGAGCGGCATCAGCAAATGGAAGTCAGGGTAGGAATAAGATGCGAAAGTAAAGGGTGCCAGGCAGCTCGCCGTCACATCGACGCCCAGCTCCTCGCTGAGCTCGCGGATCAGCGCCGCCTCGGGCGTTTCGCCGGTGTTGACCTTGCCGCCGGGAAACTCCCACAGTCCGGCCATCGATTTCCCCGGCGGGCGTTGGGCGAGCAATACCCGGCCATCGGTATCGACGAGGGCAGCCGCCGCGACCAGCACGAGCGGCGGGCCATCAGCTGCGGTAGCTGGCATTGATGTCGATGTAGCGGTGGGTCAGATCGCAGGTCCACACCGTCGCCTCGCCGTTGCCGATGCCGACATCGACGGCAATGTCGATGTAGCGCCCTTTCATGTGCTCGGCGACAGGGGTCTCGTCGTAGCCGGGAACCGGGCCGCCTCCTGAAGTGATCCGGATCCCGCCGATCGAGATTACGAGGTGCTCGGGATCGGCCTCCTCGCCGGCTCTCCCGACCGCCATGACGATGCGGCCCCAATTGGGGTCGCCCGCGGAGAGCGAGGTCTTCACCAGCGGCGAGTTGCCGATCGTCAAGCCGATGCGGCGCGCCGCTTGGGCCGTCGCCGCACCCGTCACCGCGATCGTGACGAATTTTTCTGCCCCTTCGCCGTCGCGGACGATCTGCTGGGCAAGATCGATCATCACCGCGTCGAGCGCCCGACGGAAACCCGCGAGACGTCGATCGGTCGGGCTTGCCACCGGATCGTGCGCGGCCTGCTGGGTCGCGCAGAGCAATACCGTGTCGCTGGTCGAGGTGTCGCCGTCGACGGTGATGCAATTGAATGATCGGTCGGTTGCCGCGGCGAGAAGCGGCTGCAGCACCGCCGAGGGTAGTGCCGCATCGGTGAAGACGTAGGCGAGCATCGTCGCCATGTCCGGCGCGATCATGCCCGATCCCTTGGCGAAGCCGTTGAGGCGGACCGGGACCCCATCGATCGCGGTCGTCGCGGTGGCACCCTTGGGAAAGGTGTCGGTGGTCAGGATTGCCCGCGCCGCCGCCTCCCACCCGTCGGCCGAGAGGGCGCGCACGATCTGCGGCAGCGCGGCGACGATCTTGTCCGCGGGCGGCGGCTCGCCGATCACCCCGGTCGAGGAGATGAAGACCTGCTTCGGGTCGCATCCGAGCAAGCGCGCGGCGGTCGCCGCCGTTGCTTCGACGACCTCCTTGCCGACGCGGCCAGTGAAGGTATTCGAGTTGCCGGAATTGACGACGATGCCGCGGGCGAGGCCACTCGCGAGGCACTCGCGGCACCACAATACCGGAGCCCCCGCGGTCAATGAGCGCGTGAAAACGCCGGCGACGGTGCTCCCCGGCGCCAGCTCGGCGAGCATCACATCGTCGCGCCCGGCATAGCGGATGCCGCCGGCGAAGGCGGCGAGCCGCACGCCGGCGATCGGTGCCAGCTCGGGAAAGCCCGCTGGCGCCAGCGGCAAGACGGCTGTCATCTGCCTATCCGCCGGCAGCAGCTTGCCGGCAAGCCCGGCCACGCCCGCGAAACAGGCACCGGTGCAACCAAGGGTCCAGCGAACATGGCGGTACCTTCAACAGACAAACACCGCCTTGCAGCGGCGGAGTGCCGTCATCAATGCATGATCGACGGGGTGCGGACAAGACCCGCACCCTATGAGCACGCCCGCAACCACAACCTTGGTGCCCACGCGCTTGGTGCTTGCGCGCGAAGCGGGCTAGAACGTGCAGCATGTCTTCCCGACCGCTTCGCATCGGCACCCGCGGCAGCCCGATGGCGCTCTATCAAACCGTTCTCGTGCGCGACCGCCTGGTTGCAGCACACCCCGATCTCGCAGCACCGGGAGCGGTCGAGATCGTCACGATCCGCACGACCGGCGACCGGGTACAGGATCGCCGTCTCGCCGAGATCGGCGGCAAGGGCTTGTTCACCAAGGAGATCGATCAGGCGTTGATCGACGGCCATATCGACTTTGCCGTGCATTCGTTGAAGGATGTCGAGACTTGGCTCCCCGAGGGGTTGGAGATCGCTTGCGTGCTGGCGCGCGACGACCCGCGCGACGCGTTTCTCTCGCAAAGGGCGCCAAGCCTGGCGGCCTTGGCGCAGGGCGCCCTAATCGGTACGGCTTCGTTGCGCCGGCAAGCGCAATTGCTGCGCTACCGCGCCGATCTGAGGATCGTGCCGATCCGCGGCAATGTGAACACGCGCATGCGCAAACTGGCTGAGGGCGAGGTCGATGCCATCGTGCTCGCCCTGTGTGGGCTGCAACGACTGGGTCAGGCCGAAGCAGCTACCGAGATCCTGTCGCGCGACATCATGCTGCCGGCGGTGGGCCAGGGGGTGCTCGCCATCGAATGCCGTGCCACAGATGAAGTGCTGCGGCATCTCCTGACACCCCTCCACGATCCGGGAAGTGCCGCCTGTGTGGGCGCCGAGCGCGCCATGCTCGCCGCCCTGGACGGTTCGTGCCGAACCTCGATCGCCGGGCTCGCCGAACTCGACGGCGACCGTTTGACCCTCGAAGGTCTGCTGCTCACACCCGACGGCAGTGCCGAGATCCGGGCCCGGGCGACCGGCGGCAGCGGCAACGCGCAGGCATTGGGTACCGAGCTCGGCGGCGAGCTCAAGCGGCGCGCGGGAAGCGGGTTTGGGCTTGCCACCTAATCGGTCCGGAAGCATGAGCGGAGAGGCCGTGGTCGCGAACTTCCAAACGTAGAATTGATAATATCGCATGGTAGATTCCGCAAATAATATCCCTAACTGACGGGACGAAAATGCTGCATACCCTCGATTTGCCGATGGCCGGCGCCTTCCGGTTTTGACCTGTTGCAATCTAGAGGCGATATTCTACTGAAGATTCGCTGCAGACCGTTTCCGGCAATCCGCCTGGTTGAGACGCCGGCCTGGTTTTCGGATCGATCACTCCAGCCGCGCGCCATAGCGGTGGACGTGGTAGGGGGCGCGGGCGAGGCCCGGGCAATGGCTGCCGACGATAGGCACGAGGGCCTGGTAGAGGCGCCGGTAGTCGGCGTTGGCAGCGGCAAGCCGCTCGCGCGCTGCGGCGACACGGTCGCGCAGCCGGTCGAGATCCACTGTGGTGATCCGCCGGTTGTCGACGACGAGACGGCCGCCGATCATCACGCTCGCGACCGCTGTGCCGTCCTCAGTGTGAACAAGCTGGTTGACCGGGTCGTTGAAGGGCAGCCAGTTCGGGTGGTCGAGATCGAGCATGACGATGTCGGCCTTGTAGCCGGGTGCGATGCGGCCGATCCGGTCGCCGAAGCCGAGCGCGCGGGCGCTGCCCTCGGTCGCCGCCAGCGCCGCCTCGCGGGTCGTCAGCCAGCGCCGCCAATCGGGACCCTGCACCTTGGAGACGAAGGAGGCCAGCCGCATCGCCTCGTACATGTTCTGATTGTCGGCGCAACTCGCGCCGTCAGTGCCGATCCCGAGATTGACCCGGCGTTCGAGCATCGCCCGTGCATCGGCGAGTCCGCTGCCGAGCCGCATGTTGCTGCCCGGGTTGTGCGCGACCGAGGCGCCGTGATCGCCGAGCCGCGCCATGTCGTCCTCGTCGAGCCATACACCGTGGGCGACGGTGAAATGCGGGCCGAGCACGCCGAGTTTCGCGAGATGCGCGGTTTGGGTGCGGCCGTAGACCCGGATGCCGGTCACCGCCTGCACCTTCGACTCGGCGACATGGCTGTGCACCCCGACATCGAACTCCCGCGCCAGCTCGGCGCAGCCCAGGATGAACGCATCCGAGCAGTGGTGCGGGATCGTCGGCGCCACAGCCGGGCGGACCCAGTCGCGGTCGAACGACCAGTCGCGCAACGCGCGGCGAATGGCCGAGAGGGTCGCCTCGGCTGCAGGAGGGCGCAGCGTGGCCACACCCTCCTGCAGCGGCGGCGGCAAGGCCTCGATCAAGCCCGGGATCGCCTCGTAGAAGCTGCGGTCGGCGACCATCGGTGCGACCACGGCACGCATGCCGACATCGGCATAGGCTTGGGCGGCTTGCGCCAGCCCCTCGGCGGTCGGCACCGGCCACTCGAACGAGAGGTCATAGCAGGCGGTGCAGCCCTTCATCACCATCTCGATCGCGCCGAGCTGGGTCGACAGGTATTCGTCCTCGGTAGTGCGGTTGCCGACGATCATCGGCCCGGCGGCCAGCAGCAATTCGAGCGTCCAGCGGTCGCCCATCCCCTTGGCGAGGTTGCCGTGGCCGTGCGTGTGGGCATTGACGAGGCCGGGGTGGAGCAGGCGCCGGGCGGCGGAGATCTCGGTCGCGCCTTCGGGGGCGGCGCAGGCAGGCGGCCCGACCTCGCGGATCGTGTCGTCCTCGATCAGGATGTCGGCGGGCTCGGCGGTCCCGGCGGCGATGTCGAGCACCCGCCCGCCGCGCAGAATAATATGGCTCATGGTATCGTCTCCGCTGAAGCGCGCGGCATGATAGACTGAAGCGCATCAGGAGCCACATGATGCCGAGCGTGATGATCAAGCGGCACGAGGGTGTCTTCGAGATCACTCTGAACCGGCCCGAAGTCCTGAACGCGGTCGACCGCGAGGCGATCGCTGCCCTCGCCGGCGCTGCCGCCGAAGCCGCCGAAGACCGCAGCGCCCGGGTCGTGCTGCTGCAGGGCGCAGGCACGCATTTCTGCGCCGGCGGCGACGTTACCATGTTCGCCGAGCTGATCCGCCTCGCGCCCGCGCAGCGGCACGAAGCGCTGTACCAGATCGTCGATCTCCTCCATCCGATGCTGATCCGGTTGCGGCATATGCCAAAGCCTGTCGTCGCCGCTGTGCAGGGGGCGGCCGCCGGGTTCGGCCTCAGTCTCGTGCTGGCCGCCGACCTGGCGCTCGCCGCCGAGGACGCCGTCTTCACCTCGGGTTACATCCATCTCGGCACGAGCCCGGACGGCGGGATGACGGCGATCCTGTCGCGCGTTGTCGGGCTCAAGCGGGCAGCGGAACTGACGCTGCTAGGCGATCGTTTCGACGCGCGGCGAGCATTGGAATTGGGTCTCGTCAATCGCGTGGTTCCGGCTGACGCACTTGCCGCCGAGGCGGCGGCACTGGCGGCCCGGCTCGCGGCCGGACCGACCCATGCCTATGGCCGAACCAAGGCGTTGCTCCAGGCGACCCTCGGCGATGCGTTCGATGCTCAGCTGCGGCGCGAGACCGAGAGCTTCGCGGCCTGTGCGGCAACCGCGGATTTCGCCGAAGGCGTCCGGGCTTTCCTGGAGAAACGCCGGGCCACATTTACCGGGGAATGAGGGCGCCATGAGAGGTAGTCGTCGCCGTATCTGGTGGGCGGTGTTGATCGCGCTGATCGGCGCGGGGGCCCTGTCAGGCTGCTATTACGATGCCTTTGCGGGCTACTGGCGGCCCTCTCCATGGTATTATCCCTATTACTGGGGAGATCCGTATTACGCGTACCCGCAACCTCCACCTCCGCCGCCTCAGGCAAATCCACCACCGGGATATCCCCCGCCGGGGGCGGCGGGGCCTCCGAGCGGGCCGGTGCAGCGGGCCCCTTTGCCCCCACCGTCCTGATGGTCCGGGCGACGACGGCAATCAGCGCCGGTCGTATCGATTGGGCGCCGCTCGACGGCATCGCCGGCGACCGCCTTTGGGTGCGGCCGTTGGGGTTCGTTCATGGTCGCGCCGCGACCGAGGCGATCGCTGCCGCTCTGGCCCGGCCGCTCGCCTGTCCGGGCCTCGCGTTTTCCCTGGTGGCGGGCATCGGATTGGGCTCGGATCGTCGTCCGGTTTCTATCACAGCCCCGATTGCCGCGTTCGAGGACTGGCTGGCCGGCGCCGGAGTGCGTTTCGCGCCACGGGCAAGGGACCGGCTCGCCTGGCTGTCTGCGCCGCGGCGGCCCTGGGCCGGCTTTCCCCTCGACCGTCCACTCGTGATGGGCGTGCTCAACGTGACGCCCGACAGCTTCTCCGACGGCGGCCGCTGGTTCGATACTGACCGCGCCGTCGCACACGGCCATGCCCTCATCGCAGCCGGCGCCGACGTTATCGATGTCGGCGGCGAGTCGACGCGTCCCGGTGCGGACGAGTTGCCGCCCGGCGAGGAAATTCGGCGCGTCGAGCCAGTCGTTCGCGCGTTGGCCGAGAGCGGTGCGGTCGTGTCGATCGACACGCGGCATAAGGCGGTCATGGAGGCGGCAGTCGAAGCCGGCGCGCGCATCGTCAACGACGTCTCGGCAATGACCCATGACGCTGACACCCTTCGCTTTGTCGCCAGGTGCGAAGCTCCGGTCGTGCTGATGCACATGCTGGGCGAACCGCGAACGATGCAGCGCCAGCCGGCCTATGATTCGCCGCTGGTCGAGGTCCTGGAATATCTCGAGGCGCGGATTGCAGCTTGCGCGGGCACCGGAATCCCGCGGGACCGGATCGTCGTCGATCCGGGGATCGGCTTTGGCAAGCTAGCCCCGCACAACATTGAGCTGCTTGCCGGTGTCGGCGCTCTTCATGCGCTCGGCTGCGGAGTGATGCTCGGAATTTCCCGCAAGTCGATGATCGCGCGATTGAGCAGCGGCGAGCCGCCCGACGGCCGCCTGGCGGGTTCGCTGGCCGCCGCGCTGTTTGCGATCCAGCAGGGCGTACAGATCCTGCGGGTGCACGATGTGGCAGAAACTCGGCAGGCGCTCGCCCTATGGCAGGCGATCGCGGCCGGTTGAGTTGGGCCGCGTCCGCTCCAGCATGGCACCCACACCTTCGGCATCCGGAAATACGTCGAGCTTCTCGACCCAGACGCGGACCCGCTCGACCCGGGGATCGGCAAAGCAGGACGAGCAGATCCGTTCGGCAAAACCTTCGCACAAATCGATATGGCCCGAGCGCGCGATCTCACGGATCGCGGCGACGACTTTCTCGTAATTGATGACTCGCCGGCGGTCGTCGCCGGGAAACGCGCCGGCTGCGGTTGCAGCCAAATCGACCGAGATGCGCACGCGCTGCCTCTGCTCGCGCTCGCGCCGGCGGATGCCGATGCTGCACATCAGGACGAGGCCGCGCACGGTGACGGTGTAGCCGGCGCAGGGAGCGGTCGATTGGACGTGCGGACCAGTTGGGCCGGATGCGATCATTTCACCACCATGCCCGACCTGCACGGCTCGCCGCAATGCGCTCGCGCGAGGCCGTGATATTCTGTCGGAGCCGCCACAGGATTGATGGAACGATGGCCTTCTTCTACTTCATTATCGGGGTGATCGTCGGGACTCTGTTACTGGTGCTCTTGCCGGCGTTCATCGCGTTCCTCGGGTTTGCCCTGGCAGTGGGTTTCGTAATTGCGCTACCCCTAATCGCGGCGCTCTTGGTGCTGATCGGGATCATCGCGCTAGCGCCGGCCGTCGGCTACGGGCTTCTCATCGCCGCGCTGCTGATCGCCTTGTGGGTAAGCGACCGCAAGCGGCGTCAACCGAACTGGCCGGCCGCCCGCAATCGGTGAACTACCGCGCAGGCTCGGCGGCATCGACGAGCGCCGGATCGTGCAGGGTCGTGTCCTGCCCGCGGACGGGATCGGCGATTGCCTCTTCCAGGCTTGGCACGCCCTTCCACTCGGTCGGCGACCGTACCTGTCCGTCGCTGCCGATCTGGTCGATGCCCCAATAGATCTCCAGCCGGTGATTGTCAGGATCGCGGAATTCCACAGCAAGCTGGCATCCGGCACGCCGGCGGCCAGCGAAGTCGATCGTTACACCGTGCCGGCGCAGATGGTCGCGCGCCCGGAGCACCTCGTCGAGGGTCGCAACCTCGAAAGCAATGTGGTTGAGCTCGACATTCGCCGCTGCGGCTTGCATTGAGCCGACGAGTGCGATGCCGTGATGGTCCGGGTTGCAGCGCAGAAAGACCATGCCGCCGGGCACCATCTCCTCGGGATAGACGTCGGAGATCTGGAAGCCCAGCACCTCGGTGTAGAACCGCGCTGACCGCTCCACGTCGCGCACGTTCAAAACGACATGTCCCAATTTGCCGATGCGGAAAGGAAGTCCGTGCGGCCGCTGCAAGCTCTTCACCCGATCCGGGTCGTGCATGTCCTCTGCCTCCGACGGTAACCCACGCCGCCAAAGATGACGTTTAGGGCAAATTCACGGTTTCTTATCATTAGAGAGACACAGTTCGGTCGAAATTTTACCACGCCCATCAACTAACGATATCCGCGGCGTTCGGCGAGGCTGTTCAATGCGTGATTGGATCTCGGACTGGAAAAGATGGAGCCGCGCGGAGCGCTGCTTTGTGATAGCCCTCGCGATTATAGCGCTGGCGTTTCCGCTCGGGTTGTTGATCCGTAGCGCGAAGATCGGGATTTAGCCTTCGCAAAACGGCGCCGGAAAGCCCTTGCCGAGCGAGGCCATTGCCAATAAATCCTCGAATCCGACAATGATGGTCCGAGGAAAGCCGCCGTGCCCACCCTGCCAAATCCCGTTGATCTCGAAGTTTTGAGGGAGTTCGACAGCCCGACGATTTGCAACGCCCTCGAACTCGTCGTCCCGGCTCGGCGCGCCATGGGGTTTACCCGCAAGCCGCTGATCGCCGCTTTCCCGAACTTGAAGCCGGTCGTTGCTTTCGCCCGCACCGCGATCATCCGGTCGCGCGAACCCCATCCGCGCAGCCGGGAGGAAGCGACGCGGGTGCGTCTCGCCTATTACGAGCAGATTGCCGCCCAGCCGCTGCCCAGCATCGCCGTCATCCAGGACATCGACGGGCCGGATCAAGGATTTGGCGCGTTCTGGGGCGAGGTGCAGAGCAATGTGCATAAAGGATTGGGTTGCCTCGGTGTCGTGACCGACGGCTCGGTGCGCGATCTCGATGCGATGGCATCCGGCTTCTTTGTCTTGGCCGGCTCTATCATGCCCTCGCACGCCCACGTCCACCTCGTCGATTTCGGGGGCACCGTCAGTGTCGCCGGAATGATTGTCTCGCCGAACGACGTGATCCACGCCGACCGGCACGGCGCGGTCATCATCCCTCCCGAGGCGATCAAGGAATTGCCGGCCGCCGTGGACCTGCTGGCGCGCCGCGAGAAGGTCATCATCGACGCCGCCAACGCACCGGGCTTCTCGATCGCCCGGCTCCGCCAGGCCTTCGCGGAGCAGGAAGAAATTCACTGATCGTGGCACCTTCACCGGTGGTAGGTGCCCATTAGTTCGGTTTGCTGGATCGCGTAGGGTTCTGCCGCCTTCAGGACATCGAGCGCGGTAGTGGGCGTTCGAAGATCCAAGGTCGGGAGGCTGATCGCGAAGAGCCGGAAGTGGTAGTGATGGGCGCCGTGGCCCCTCGGCGGACAAGGCCCGCCATAGCCCGTCTTCCCGAAATCGTTGCGCGCTTCGCGGAACCCCGTCACTGGCCGCGTTGCGGAATAGCCGGCTTCAAGGCCGCTTGATCCGGCGGGGATACCGAAGATCGCCCAGTGACGGAATACCCCGGAAGGGGCGTCCGGATCTTCGAGGACGAGAACGAGGCTTTTGGTTCCGTCCGGCAAGCCGGACCACTTAAGCTGCGGCGAGATGTCGGCTCCGTCGCATGTGTATTGTGCGGCGATCTCGCCGCCCGGTGGAATTGCCGGGCTGACAAGCATCAAGGGCATATCCTTCCTCCAACTTGCCGATTGACGACCCTACAGATAAACAGGCGTGCCTTGCACAAGGGAGCAGCTATGAGCGAAACGCGCTTCGGCAGCGGCTTGCAGGTCTTCCCTGACCTGACGCGGCTCGACCCGCTGCTCGAAGATGCCAGGGTGCTTGCCTTTCTCCGCCGCGCCGCGGTCGGCACGCCACCTCATCGGGCTCTGGTATGACTCTTGACCCCGAGGCAGTCCGAGCCTTCGAGCACGCCGGCTGGCAGCGAGCCGCAGAGCATTACAGCTCCACCTTCGCTCGCGCGACCGCCGGCTTTGTCGGCAACCTGCTCGACGCCGCGCAGGTCGGTGCAGGTCGCCGCGTGCTCGATCTCGCCTGCGGACCGGGTCTCGTCGCAGCCGCTGCCGCGCAACGTGGTGCCCTGCCGGTAGGCCTCGATTTTTCCGCGGCGATGATCGCTCTGGCGCGCATCGGTCATCCCGGAATCTCCTTCGAAGAGGGCGATGCCGACGCGCTCCCTTTTGCCGACGGCTCGTTCGACGCCGTGGTTGCGAATTTTGGAGTTCACCACTTCCCCGCGCCGGTCGAAGCGCTGCGCGAGGTGTACCGAATCTTGCGTCGCGGCGGACGGCTGGCGTTCACGACGTGGGCAGCCCCGGCAGAGAATATCGCCTGGCAACTTCTCTTCGACGCCATTGGGGTCCACCGAGACGGGTCGGCTGCGAATACGCCGCCACCCGGCGGCAGTCTGCGCGACCCTGCAGATGTGCTCGGGCTCCTCGAAGCGGCCGGGTTTTTCGAGGCGGAAGCGCGACCGGTACACAGCACATGGCTTGTCAGCAACGCTGCGGATCTCGTCGAAGGGTTTCGCCGAGGAACGGTTCGGACGGCCGCAGTGATCGACGCCCAACCCGCGGCGGCGTTGTCGGCGATCGAGGAGGCAATGGCCCGCAACGCCGCTGCCTATCGGCGAGGCGACGAATGCGCCGTTCCAATCGTTGCGATCCTCGGCTCCGGGGTACGACCTTAGTCGAGGCCCGATTCCCCCGGTGCAACGGATTGTCCGGTGAATGCCCGGGCAATATCGTCCCGCGCCTTGGGCGACCGCCGATAATATTGGTGCGAGCTGTCGGGGGGTATGATCAAGTTGTAATCGTTGAGGTCGGTGCAGCTGACCGAGCGAAATCGATTTGGCGGGTATAGGGTGTGGTTAGATTTTTGCGCCGGGCCCTCGTGACCGAGCCGCTCGTTCAGATTGACCGCTTGGCTTAGGTAAATCGCCACGTCGCGCAGGCTGTAGTAAACCGAGATCCCGGCGGCGAGATCGGGCAACCGGCTGAGCCGGGCGCCGGCGGGCAGCACGAAGGATTTGTCTATCTCGTCGGCCGCGGCGAGCACCGCGTGATCGAACATCGCCGCTGCCCCCCAACTCAGGAACCAGGCTTGGACTCCGGCGGCGAGGGCGAAATTGCCCATGCTGTGCGCGAGCAGCACGACGCGGCGTCTCGGATCCTGGCGCTTTGCTTCGTCGCGGAGCGATTTGACTTCATCGAGAAACCAGGCGAGATGGGCCCCCGAGCTGCCGGCGCGCGCCTGATCGGCCCGGTAGGCGCCGGAGAGGAAGTGCGGCGGGACCGAGATCAACGCCCCCTCCGACGGCCAGGTGAAGGCGAGAACCGTCATGTCAGCCGCGGCCACCGGCGAGGACGCGAACCATTCCCGATTAAAGGCGGCACGAGAGATCGCGGCATCGAACGCATTGGCGAACCCGTGAATGAACACCAACAGGTCCTTGCCGGTAGCGAGAATGGCCTGTCGCGTGGCAGGGGCGAAGCCGGTGGCCGTCTCGTGGGTGATGGCCGTAATCCTACCGCTGTCGGCACTGGCGAGCGTCAGCCCGTCCACGGTGGCCTCAGCGCAGATCAGACCGGTGCGGTCGAGCGGTCCCATCACTGAGCCGAAGGTAAGCGGGCCCGTCTGTCTGCGATTGGTTCCGAAGTAGACCGTCGCCATCGCGTCCCCTCAACTCCTTTCGGCGGCCAGTGTTGACCGTTTCGGTCCGAGACCGCAATCTGTGATCGTTCCCGGCCGTCGTCATCGGAGTAATCCATTGTGGCCAGCGGTAACATCTGACCGCAGGGGAGGCCGTCCCAGATCGAGCCGCGACAACGTCAACGCTTTATTGGCTCGAACGGAGGTCCACACAGGACAATCCACAGCGGCAGTCCGATCCGATCAAAACCGGCGTCAGAACTAGACTTTGTCGTGCTGGGTCCTGTTTTGGCTAGTCTACTGTCACTGTCGGCAGCTTAGACCCGGCCGTGGCAATGCTTGTATTTCTTGCCCGAGCCACAGGGGCAGGCGGCGTTGCGCGGTGTGCGGGCCCAGGGTGCGGCCGGACCCGCCAAGCGCGGCCCACCGCGGTCGGCGCCGTTTCCCCGCCGCTGACCGCGGGGTGGTGGCGCGACTGGCCGACCAGTCGTGCCGGTGGCCTGCGCCTCCTGGACCATCGCCTCATCGGCTCCGGCATCTGCCATGGCGTAATCCGGCAGCGCCGGCTGGACGCGCAATTCGACGTGGCTTAGCACCGAAGTGACGTGCTGGCGTAGATTGGCCAGCATTGCCTCGAACAATTCAAAGGCCTCGCGCTTGTACTCATTCAACGGATCGCGCTGGCCATAGGCCCGCAGATTAATCCCTTGCCGCAGGTGGTCGAGGCTTAGGAGGTGATCTTTCCAGGTCTGGTCCAAGAGCTGCAGCAACAGGCTCTTCTCGGCCATGCGCATCAGGTCGGGACCGTAATTGGCCGATTTCTCGGCCATCTTGCGATCGGCAGCCGCGGTGATCCGCTCGCGCACCTCGTCGCTGCCGATCCCTTCCTCCTTGGCCCACTCGACGAGCGGCAGGTCGAGGGCGAGGAGCCGCAGGCATTCGGCGTGCAGTGCCGGGAGGTCCCATTGCTCGACGAGCGAATTCTCGGGGATGGCCTGAGCGACGATCTCGGCGATCGTCTCGCCACGCATATCGGCGACCGTGTCGGCGACATCGCGTGCGCTCATGATCTCTTTGCGCTGCTCGTAGATGACCTTGCGCTGGTCGTTCATCACATCGTCGTACTTGAGCAGCTGCTTTCTGATGTCGTAGTTGCGCGCCTCGACCTTCTGCTGAGCTTTGGCGAGCGCCTTGTTGACCCAGGGATGGATGATCGCCTCGCCTTCCTTGAGTCCCAGGCGCTGCAGCATCGAATCCATCCGCTCGGAGCCGAAAATGCGCATCAGATCGTCTTCGAGCGAGACAAAAAACTTCGAGGCGCCGGGGTCGCCCTGGCGGCCGGAACGGCCGCGCAACTGGTTGTCGATGCGCCGGCTCTCGTGCCGCTCGCTGCCGACGACGAAGAGCCCGCCCGCTTCGACCACTCCTTCGTGCGCAGTCGCGATCTCCTCGCGGATCGCGCCTGCCTGCGCCTCGCGCACCGCCGCGTCCTCGATCGGTGCCAGGTCGGTCCTCAAGCGCATGTCGAGATTGCCGCCGAGCTGGATGTCGGTGCCGCGCCCGGCCATGTTCGTGGCGATCGTCACCGTGCCGGGCCGGCCGGCCTGGGCGATGATGTAGGCCTCCTGCTCGTGGTAGCGCGCGTTCAGCACGTTGTGGGCGATCTTGTGCTTCTTGAAGACCGCGGCCAGCGCCTCGGATTTCTCGATGCTGACCGTGCCGACCAACACCGGCTGCTTCTTCTCCTGGCACTCCAGCACGTGTTGCACAATCGCATCGTATTTCTCGCGGGTCGTACGGTAGACCTCGTCGTCGGTATCGTCGCGTATGCAGGGCTCGTTGGTCGGGATCTCGATGACTTCGAGCTTGTAGATGTCGCTGAATTCCTGCGAACTCGGTCATCGCGGTTCCGGTCATGCCGGCGAGTTTCGGATATAGGCGGAAATAATTCTGAAAAGTGATCGACGCTAGCGTCTGGTTCTCGTTTTGTACGGTCACACCCTCCTTGGCTTCGAGCGCCTGGTGCAATCCCTCCGAGTAGCGCCGTCCCTCCATCATGCGGCCGGTGAACTCGTCGATGATGATGATCTTGTCGTCGCGGACGATGTATTCGGTGTCGCGCGCGAAGAGCTTGTGCGCGCGAAGAGCCTGATTGACGTGATGAACGAGCCCGACATTGTGGATGTCGTAGAGCGTTCCCGCCGTCATCAGTCCGGCCTTGCTCAGCAGCTCTTCAATCTTCTCGACCCCTGATTCGGTCAGCGCGACGGTGCGCTGCTTCTCATCCTTCTCGAAATCGACGTCTTCGAGCGCCGGGATCAGCTTGTCGACGCGGATATAGAGTTCCGAATTGTCCTCGGTCGGACCGGAGATGATCAGCGGTGTGCGGGCCTCGTCGACCAGGATCGAGTTCGACTTCGTCGACGATCGCGTAATGAAACGGCCGATGGACCATGTCCTCAAGCCGGAATTTCATATTGTCGCGCAGGTAGTCGAAGCCGAGCTCGTTGTTGGTGCCGTAGGTGACGTCACATAGATAGGCCTCTTGGCGCTGCTGGTCGTCGAGCTCGTGGACGATGACGCCGACGGTGAGACCGAGAAAGTGATAGATCTGGCCCATCCAGTCGGCGTCGCGGCGGGCGAGGTAATCGTTGACGGTGACAACATGCACTCCATTGCCTGTCAACGCATTGAGATAGACCGGAAGGGTCGCCACCAGGGTCTTGCCTTCGCCGGTCTTCATCTCGGCGATCATGCCGCGATGCAGAACCACCCCGCCCATCAGCTGCACATCGAAATGGCGCTGGCCGAGGGTGCGTTTGGCCGCCTCGCGCACGGTAGCGAAGGCCTCGATCAGGAGGTCGTCGAGCTCGGCTCCGTCGGCAAGCTGTTCCTTGAAGCGCGCGGTCCGGGCGCGCAGCTCGTCATCCGACATCGCCTCGAGCTGCGGCTCGATCTCGTTGATCGCGTCGACGATCGGCCTCAAGCTCTTTACGTAGCGGTCATTGGCGGAGCCAAACAGCCGCCGGGCTAAGGCGCCAAACATGGGACCCTCGAAGAGTGGGGACGGAAGGCGAGTCGTGTTCGCACGGCGGCCATTGACAGATAGGCCGGTGGGCGTGGCGTGTCAATTCGCCGGCACCTTTTGGCCCCGGTCGTGCCGGATGTCGTTAACCCCACCCCTCCCGTCCTCGCATGGGCCGGGGGCTAGGCGATTTTCGGATCGAGGCGCTCGGCACGCATTAAACCTATTCACCGAACGAGTACCGGAGGGCGGACCATCAGGCTGCCTCGCGGTCACGCACCAGGGTTTCGAACGCGGCGCGCATGGTGGGCGTCCGGGTCTCGCCGAGCAGCTGCTCGGCGGCGCCGGCCGCCCGCACCTCGCCCCGGTGCAGCACGACCACCCGCGCGCCGTCACCGACCTCGTCGATCAGATGTGTGGCCCAAAGTGCGGCGATGCTCTCCTCACGGCAGAGCTGGCGCACATGATCGAGCATGAACTGCCGGCTGGCGATGTCGAGCCCGACGGTCGGCTCGTCGAGCAGCAGCAGACGCGGCCGGTGCAGCAGGCAGCGGGCAATCTCGACGCGGCGCCGCTGGCCGCCGCTGAGCCGGCGCACCTTGTCGCGCCGCTGATCGGCGAGGGCGACCCCGTCGATTTCCACGCCGATCCGGCTCGCCGCCTCGCGATGCGAGAGACCGTGCAAGGCGGCATGGTAGAACAGGTTCTGCTCGACCGTGAGGTCGAGGTCGAGGGTCGGCTGCTGAAAGACGATGCCCATCTGCCGCAGGCACTGCGAGGCGTGCTCGCGAATGTCCATGCCAAAGACGCGGATTACGCCTTCGCGCTGGAGATAGAGCCGGGTGGCGAGGGAGAACAATGTCGTCTTCCCGGCGCCGTTGAGACCGAGCAATACGGTGAAATCGCCGGGGTCAACCGAGAACGAGACCTGGTTCAACACCCGGCGCGGCCCGAAACTATGCCCGAGCCCCTCGATCGAGAGCGCCGGAAGATCGGTCATCGGAGGCTCACCGGCGGGAGACCACGCCCCACGGCGATTGGCCGACAGGGATCGACTTGATCACTTTGAGCGCGGCAACGTCGATCACCGAGATGTCGTTGCTGACCCCGTTTGTCGTGTAGAGGCGGGTCTGATCCGGGTTGAACGCCAAGTTCCACACCCGTTGGCCGACCAGCAGATAGCGCATGACCTCGTAGCTCTGTGCGTCGATGACGGCAACGCGGTTGGCCGGCCCGAGCGCGGCGAAGGCGAGCTTGCGAGCGCGCGTGATCGCGATGCCGACCGGCTGGATTGCCTCAGGCGGCATTCCCGGCACCGCGAAGGCGATCCGTTTGACGATCTCGTATTTGCCGGCATCGACGACGCTGATCGTCCCGCCGATCTCTGCGGATACCCAGAACTGCGCGCCGTCGTCGGTCCATACGGCGCGGCGCGGGCGGCTGTCGACCAGCACATTGGCGACGACCTGGCGCTTGGCGGTATCGATAACGTGCGCCATGCTCGTCGTCTCGGAAGTGTTGACGAGATATTTTCCGTCGGGGCTGAGGCCCATGCCTTCAGGCTCTACGCCGACCGGGATTTCGGTGATGACTTCGCCGCGATCGATGTCGACGACCGTCACCAGGTTGCTGTCTTCGTTGGCAACGTAGAGGACCTTACCCGCGGGATCGAGGGCGAAGTACTCCGGATCCGGACCACTCGGCAGGTTACGGACAACCTTCCCCGCAGCAAGATCGAGCACCTCGATGTGATCGCTATCGCTGGCACAAATGTAGAGCGACCTTTCGTCCTTCGAGAGCAGTATGCCGCGAGGGCGCTGGCCGACGGCGATCGTCTTGACTGGGTCGAGGCTCGCACCGTCGACGACCGTGATCGTATTGTCCTTTTCGTTGGATACATAAACGGTGTCGGCCGTGGCGATCCAGGCGGTGCAAAGCAGTCCCGCTCCCGCGCTGGCGACAAGGCGAGGGGTCAGCCCATTCGGCATTTCGTTTCGGGGCGGTCGACGCCGAGCGTGTCGAGCTCGGAGAACTGATGCAGAAACCGCCCGGGCGGTGGCGACACCGAGACGAGAGAGCGCACATCGGCGAGCAGGATCGGTTGTCGCAGCTGGCCGTCCCACGGCCGGAAACTGAGCCGGGCGCCCTTGTAGCCGGCGAGCTCGAACTTGTCGCTGCGGAGAAAGCCCGAGATCACAGCGGGATCGGTCGACTTCGACCGCGTCGCCGCTTCACCGATCGCCCGTACTGCAAGCCAAGCAGCATAGTCGCCGTCCGTCATCCAGCGCTTCGCCTGGCGCAGGAAGCGTTCTTGCAATTGCGTAGCGCCCCATTGCTCATGCGGCCGCGCCCAAGCGCTCGGCACCAGGCCCTGAGTGCCGGCAACCGGCCTGGGATCATAAGTGCGGTACGGGAGCTGGTCGCCAAACTCGTCCTGCTGATCGGCGACGACGAGCACGTCGTAGCTGATGCCCTGGGTAAAGCGTGCGACTTCGGCCTGGATCGCGAAGTGGCCGGTATCGGTACGCCGAGCGCCGGGAACAAAAGTCCAAGGTTTCTCCTGAACGATCCGCGCTCCGAACTTTTTCGCGGCATGGCGTATGTCCGCGGCAAACTCCCGATCGCCGTCGCCGCGGCCGACAACCAGCAAGATGTGGAGCCAATTCTTGGTCGCGAGAAATTCAACGAGAGCATCGGCCAGCATTGCCCGGCTTGGCGACGGATGGAGGATGTTGGCGCGGCAATCCGCACCGCGCAGCCGATCGTCAGGCGCGGCAGTATTGAAAATCGTGACCGATGCGGCCTCGGGCAAGGCAGCAATCGAGAGTAGTCCCGGGGCTGCGAGATCGGTGACCACAAGACGCACATTGTTCGAGGTCAGGTCGCGGAAGGCGGCGGCGATGTCACCCTCCACCGGCGTCCGCCGCTCGACCAACTCGAAGGATTGGCCGGTGAAGCGCCCGGTCGTCGCATTATCGGCGATACCGAGACGCGCACCCTGTACACCCTCATCTGCGGGGGGCGGATCCAGATAGGCATACGGGACCGTGCGATTGACCGACTGCGACAACCAGCCGATCTTCACCGCCTGCTCTTGGGCGGAGACGGCGATCACCGGCGCCGCCGCCATCATGGTCAACCCCATCACCAGCGACAATACTGGCCGCCGGTTACTGATCGGCCCCAAATACCCCTCCGCGACGATTATTTCAGCGTCTCGAGATAGGCGATCACGTCGTCGCGCTCCGCTTTGTCTTTTATGCCAGGAAAGATCATCTTGGTTCCCGGGACCGTCCCGCGTGGATCGGCCAGATAGAGGTCGAGAGTTTGCTCGTCCCAGGCATGCTCGAATTTCTTCATTGCGTCGGAGTAGTTGAAGTTCTCGAGGCTGGCCGATTGCCGGCCGACGACGCCAAACAGACTCGGGCCGATCTTGCTGCTCTTTCCGGCCTCGGTGGTGTGGCACAGGGCACACTTCTTGAACGCCGTCTTGCCAGCCTCGATGTCGGCGGCAAGGACCGGGCCCGCCGCGATCAGGAGCACGACGCCGAAGGCGAGAGCTGAAGTCTGTAACCGCATTCTTCCTCGTCCGGTCCGGCAGGCGATCGCATCGATAGCCGTTGGCATCATTTCCCGCAACGCCTCCGGCCCTTGTCGAGCGCCGGGGTCAAATGCGATAAGCGTGAAGCCCTGCAGCTGGTGTCAACCATAAGGGAGGAGGCAGTCGTGGAGACCCGCGCTGCTGTCGCTTACAAGGCCGGAGCGCCGCTGACGATCGAGACGGTTCAGCTCGACGGTCCGAAGGACGGAGAGGTTTTGGTCGAGGTCAAGGCGACGGGGATCTGCCACACCGACGAGTTCACCCTGTCCGGTGCCGATCCGGAAGGGCTCTTCCCGGCGATCCTCGGCCATGAAGGCGCCGGCGTCGTTGTCGATGTCGGGCGCGGGGTCACAAGCGTCGCAAAAGGGGATCACGTGATCCCGCTCTACACGCCCGAATGCCGACAATGTGAATATTGCCTGTCGGGCAAGACCAATCTCTGCGTGGCGATCCGCGCGACACAGGGCCAGGGCGTCATGCCTGACGGCACCAGCCGATTCTCGCGCGGCGGCGATAAGATCCATCATTACATGGGCACCTCGACTTTTTCGAACTTTACGGTCCTGCCCGAAATCGCCGTGGCGAAGGTCCGCGAGGACGCGCCCTTCGACAAGATCTGCTACATCGGCTGCGGGGTGACGACCGGCATCGGGGCAGTTATCAATACCGCCAAGGTCGAGCCCGGGGCCAATGTCGTCATCTTCGGACTCGGCGGGATCGGCCTCAATGTCATCCAGGGCTGCCGCATGGTCGGCGCGGACATGATCGTCGGGGTCGACCTCAATCCGAGAAGGGAGGCACTCGCTCGGAAATTCGGGCTCACTCACTTTGTCAACCCGACCGAAGTCGAAGGTGATCTCGTCCCCCATCTCGTTAGCCTGACCAAAGGTGGCGCCGACTACAGCTTCGAGTGCATCGGCAATGTCCGAACCATGCGGCAGGCGCTCGAATGCTGCCACCGCGGGTGGGGTGTCAGCGTCATCATCGGCGTCGCGGGCGCAGGGCAGGAGATCTCGACACGCCCGTTTCAGCTGGTCACCGGCCGGGCGTGGAAGGGAACGGCATTTGGCGGCGCCAAGGGACGCACCGACGTGCCGAGGATCGTCGATTGGTACATGGAGAAGAAGATCAACATCGACGATCTGATCACCCACCAGTTTCCGCTCGCCGATATCAACCAGGGCTTCGAGCTGATGCGCGCCGGCAAATCGATCCGCAGCGTCGTGGTCTATTGAGATTAAGCCCACGGAGCGTTGTCCCCGGCGAGGCGGGTGAGGCGCTCAACTTCCTGGCTCTCCGAGCCCTTTATCTCGGTATTGCTCTCGTCTGGATCGCTGGTACGGCGGCAGCGGCAGAGGGCGCCATTCGTGTCGGGTCCTTGCGCTACGGGACATTGAGCTGGCAACTCGATGTCATCGCCAACCATGGTCTCGACCGCAAGGAGGGGCTGAGGATCGAGCCGTTGGAGCTGGCCGGTGCGCCGGCGGCGCAATTGGCCCTTCAGGCCGGCCGCGTCGATGTGATCGTTTCGGATTGGCTGTGGGTCGCTCGCCAGCGGGCCGAAGGCGGCGATTTGACCTTCATCCCGTTTTCGAGCGCTCTCGGCGGACTGATCGTCCCTGCTGCGTCGCCGATCCATGATGTTGCCGGCATCGCCGGCCAACGGCTGGGGATTGCCGGCAGCGCTCTCGACAAGAGTTGGCTTGTGCTGCGCCTCTTCACCCGCGCCAGGTTGGGCCTCGATCTCGAGAAGCTGGCCGACAAGAGTTTCGGCGCTCCGCCTCTCTTGAGCGAAGCGCTGGCAGCGGGGCGGCTCGACGCGGTGCTGACCTACTGGCCGTTCGCCGCCAAGCTCGAAGCGCGCGGCATGCGGCGTCTCCTCTCGATCGGTGATGCTCTTGCTGCACTCGGCATTCCCGCCGATCTCCCGCTCACCGGATATCTCGTACCCGCGCGCTGGGCGGCCGACAACCAAAGGGCTCTCGAGGTTTTCGTCGGCGCGACCCGACAGGCAAATGCGATTCTTGCCGCTTCCGATGCCGAATGGGAACGAATCGCACCGCTCACCGGGGCTGCCGATCCCGCTGAGCTCGTCAACCTGCGCGACGCCTATCGGGACGGGATCCCGCGCCGCTGGGACGCGGCAGAGCGAGAGGCGGCGGCCCGGCTTTATCGGCTGCTCGCCGAAATCGGAGGCGCCGCGCTAGTTGGGCCGGGCCCGGAGCTTCAATCGGGACCTTCCTCGACAGCGTGAGGTATTGACGCGGAGGTGATGACGCGGTTCCCGGCCGCAATGGCGGAGCGGGCAGGATCGCTGCTTCTCCTGCTTGCCGCCTGGGAGGGCGCGGCCTGGTATGCCAATAGCCGGCTTTTTCCGGGTCCGGGAACCGTCTTGGCGAGCCTTGCCGACGAGACGATACACGGCGATCTCCTCTATCATCTCGGCGTCACCCTCGCCCGCGTCGCAGTCGCCTTTGTCCTGGCGATGACGATCGGAAGCGCAATCGGCATCGCGATGGCGCGCTCACGGGCTCTCGATGCGTTCCTCGACAGCTGGGTCGTGCTATTTCTCAATCTGCCCGCCCTCGTCCTTGCCGTGTTGCTTTATGTTTGGCTCGGTCTCACCGAGGCTGCGGCGATCGGGGCGGTCACTCTCAGCAAGCTGCCGACCGTGGTCGTGACGTTGCGGGAAGGCGCGCGCGCTCTCGACGGCGATCTTGCGGCGATGGCAGCGAGCTTCCGCCTCAGCGCCTGGCGGACTTTGCGGCACGTCACGTCACCCTGCCTCAACTGTCGCCCTTCTTTGTGATTGCCTCCCGCAACGGGCTCGCGCTGATCTGGAAGATCGTGCTGGTGGTCGAGCTACTCGGCCGACCCGACGGTATCGGATACGCGATCCAGGTGTTCTTTCAGCTGTTCGACGTGAGGCGACCGATCGCCTATTCCTTGGCCTTCGTCGCCGTCGTGCTTGTTATCGAGTGGGGCATCCTGCAGCCGTTCGAACGCCGCCTGACGAGATGGCGCCGGTGATGATCGGGATTTCCATCGACGTTGCGGAGAAACGATACGCGGGCCAAGCCGGCGGGAGACCGATAATCGCGCTCCACAACCTCGAAGCGCATATTGCTCCGAGCGAATTCTGCGTGATCATCGGACCTTCCGGGTGCGGCAAGACGACCCTCCTCAACATTATCGCCGGTCTCGACCGGGACTTCGGCGGCGTTCTGAGCTTCGAGCCGGCAGGCGGGCCTACACCACGGATCGGCTATGTCTTCCAGAGCCCTCGTTTGCTGCCGTGGCGAACCGTGCGAGAGAATGTCGCGCTGGTGCGGCCGCACAACCGCGACCGCCTCGAGCTGGAGGCGCTCCTTGGTGAAATTGGCTTGGCAGACGCCGCCGACATCTATCCAACCCGGCTATCGGGCGGCATGGCAAGGCGCGCCGCACTCGCCCGCGCCTTCGCCATCACACCCGACCTGCTGTTGATGGACGAGCCCTTTCTGTCGCTCGATGAACCAGCCGCGGATCGGCTGCGCAGGCTGCTTGTCCGCCTGGTGCGTCGCGGCCCGTGACGGTGCTGTTTGTCGCCCACGATCTCGGCGAGGCCGTCGAGCTCGCCGACCGGGTGCTCGTGCTGTCGCCGGCGCCGGGACGAATCGTCGCCGAGATGCCGATTGCGCTGCCGCGCGAGCGGCGTCACGACGGCGATACACTCCCGATGTTGCAGGCCGAGCTCGCGCGTCTTGCCGGAATTCAGCCTGGCCGGAGCAGCCTCAGGACCCGGTCTAGCTGATCGAGGCTCGTATAATGGAGCGTCAGCGACCCGCCGCGCTTTTTTGGTTCGAGCGTGACCCGCAGGCCGAGCAGTGCCGAGAGCTCGCGTTCGAGCGCCACGGTGTCGGCGTCGCGGATCTGCGGGCGCACCGTGTGCGGCATCTCGGCACGGCGCTGGACGAGCCGTTCGGTAGCGCGGACATTGAGGCCGCGGCGCACGACTTCCGTAGCGAGCGCCGCCGGGTCCGCGGCCGCAAGCAACGCCCGCGCGTGGCCGGCGGAAAGCTCGCCTTCCTCGAGCCGGCGGCGCACCACCGCCGGCAGGGACAGCAGCCGCATCATATTGGCGACATGGCTACGGCTCTTGCCGACCGCATCGGCTAGACTAGCCTGAGTGCGGCCGAATTCGTCCATCAGCCGGCTGTAGGCCTCCGCCTCCTCGAGCGGCGACAGATCCTCTCGCTGGAGGTTCTCCACCAAGGCGATCTCGAGCGCCTCGGAATCGGTGATTCGGCGGATGATGGCCGGAACCTCGTGCAGCCCGACCCGCTGCGCCGCACGCCATCGCCGCTCGCCGGCCACGAGCTCGAAATCGGCTTCCTCCCCGGCGAGCGGTCGCACCAGCAATGGCTGCAGAATGCCCTTTTCGCGGATCGACTGAGCGAGCGCCTCGAGCTCGGTTTCCACGAAATGCCGCCGCGGCTGGAGGGTGCCGGGCCGGATCACTTCAATCGGGATGGAGCGCTGCGGCACAGGGTCGGTGGTCGCGTCGCCCTCACCCTCGCCAAATAGCGCCGCGAGCCCTCGCCCGAGCTGGCGCCGGGTGGCCCGACCACTCATTGCGACAGAGATTCGCGCCGCCGCAGGATTTCGGCGGCGAGCCGGATATACGCCTGCGACCCGGCGCAGCCGTGGTCGTAGATCAGCGCTGGTTTGCCGTGCGACGGCGCCTCGGCAACGCGCACATTGCGTGGGATAATCGTGTCGAAGACCTTTGTGCCGAGATGGCCGCGGACATCGGCTGCGACGAGATCGCAGAGGTTGTTCCGCTGATCGTACATAGTCAGCACGACCCCCTGCAATTCGAGCCGCGGGTTCAGCGCGCGCTGCACGCGTTCGATCGTCCGCATCAGCTGGCTCAGCCCTTCGAGGGCATAGAATTCGCACTGCAACGGCACCAGGACCGAATCGGCGGCCACCAGCGCGTTGATCGTCAACAGGCTCAGTGACGGCGGGCAGTCGATCAGCACCTCGTCGAAGTCGCCAACCCGGCTGTGGATCGCTCGGCTCAGCAAAAACTCGCGGCGCTGGTGCCCGTTGAATTCAAGATCGGCGCCCGCCAGATCCGGCGACGCGGGGATCATGAAGAGGCGGGGAACTTCGGTCGTGACAGCGGCAGTTTCGAGTTCGGCCTCGCCAAGGATCACCTCGTAGCTCGTCGGCGCTCGTATCGGACGTTCGACACCGAGCCCGGTGCTGGCATTCCCCTGAGCGTCGAGGTCGATCACGAGGGTGCGACGGCCGGCGGCCGCCAGCGCCGTCGCCAGATTGATCGCGGTCGTCGTCTTGCCCACGCCGCCCTTTTGGTTGGCGACCGCAACAATTCGAGCGCGGCGCACGGCCGCAATGGCGCGCGGCAATGCCTCAGCCGTGACAATGCTCACGGGCTACCTGCTGCAAGCGAAGAACGACCCCCCGCGGATCGGAACGGCTTTGGCAAAGCCTCACTGTCATTGTCCAGTGTTTGCGCGCGAGGGTCAATTCATCCTCGACCCTTTCCCCTTTGAGAAACAGACATTCGCTAACGGGGCCGAGAAACAGCTCAGCGATGCCGAGCAACCGGTCAAGGGGGGCGCAGGCGCGGGCGGTCACGATGTCGACCGGGTGCGGTGGCACGGCCTGGATGCGGCACGGGCGAATCGTCACATCGACCTCGGTGATCCGGGCCGCCTCACGGAGGAAGGCGCATTTTCGCGAATCCGCCTCGACCAGCTCGACCCCGGCCGCTCCGAGAATCGCCAGCACGAGACCCGGAAAGCCCGCACCGCTGCCGAGATCGATCACGCTCTCGGCATTGGCGGGGAAGAGCGACCAGAGCTGCGCCGAATTGAGGATGTGGCGGCGCCAGAGATCGGGGATCGTGTCCCGCCCGACGAGGTTGATGCGCGCCGACCAGCGGGTCAGCAGCTCGGCGTACGCCTCGAGCCGTGCAAGTGTTTCACGTGAAACAGGAACAATCTCGGCAAAGCTTTCCGGCCCGAGCGGCGGGCTCACGCCGCTTCGCCCTCACCCGCTTCGCTTCGCTCAGCACCCTCTCCCGCAATGCGGAAGAGGGGCGGCGATGCATCCCTCTCCTGCACCGCGGGAGAGGGGGGACCGAGCCCGCAGGGCTCGGTGGGTGAGGGCATCGTGGGGCGTCGCTTGACATGCTTCAACAACGCCACCAGGGCTGCCGGCGTCACTCCCGAGATGCGGGCAGCGGCGCCCAGGGTCGTCGGCCGGGTGAGGGCGAGCTTGTCACGGATCTCGCGCGACAGGCTGCCGACACCGGCATAATCGAGATCGGGGGGCAGCAGCAGCGCCTCGTCGTTGCGGAACGAGGCGATGTCCTTCTGCTGGCGCTCGAGATAGCCCGCGTAACGGGCGTCGATTTCGAGCTGCTCGGCGATCTCCGAAGTCAATGCTCCAAGCTCCGGCCAGACACCCGCGAGCCGGGCAATATCAATGTCCGGGTAGGCGAGGAGCTCCCCGGCACTGCGGGTGATGCCGTCGGCATTCACCGCGATGCCGTGACGCGCCAATGCCGGGGGCGTCATGCGCAATTCCGCAAGGCGTTGCCGGGCTCGGGTCAACGCCGCCATTTTCGCCGTAAAGCGCTCGCCGCGCACGGCGCCGACACAACCCAGCCGCATCCCGATCGGCGTCAAGCGCTGATCGGCGTTGTCGGCCCGCAGGACGAGCCGATACTCGGCGCGCGACGTGAACATCCGATAGGGTTCGCTGACGCCCCGGGTGACGAGGTCATCGATCAAGACGCCGATATAGGCGTCGGCGCGGTCGAGGGTGAGCGGCTCGGATCCCGCGGCCGCGAGTGCGGCGTTGAACCCGGCGACGAGACCCTGAGCCGCCGCTTCCTCATAGCCGGTCGTGCCGTTGATCTGGCCGGCGAAATAGAGGCCCGGGACACGCCGCGTCTCCAGGCTCGGATAGAGTTCACGGGGATCGACGAAATCGTATTCGATCGCATAGCCCGGCCGCCGCATCACCGACCGCTCGAGACCGGGGATCGTCCGCAGCAGCGCTTCCTGCACTTCGCGCGGCAACGACGTCGAGATGCCGTTCGGGTAGATCGTGTCGTCGTCGAGCCCCTCCGGCTCGAGAAAGATCTGGTGGCGCTCGCGCTCGGCAAAGCGCACGACCTTGTCCTCGATCGACGGGCAGTAGCGCGGGCCGACGCTGGCGATCTGGCCCGAATACATCGGCGATCGCCCGAGATTGGCGCGGATCAGCGCGTGCGTCGCCGGGGTCGTCGTCGTGATGTGGCACGCGACCTGGGGTGTCGTGATCCGCTCTGTGATGAAGGAAAACGGCGGCGGCGGGTCGTCACCGGGCTGAATGTCGAGCCCGGCCCAGTCGATCGTTCGTCCGTCGAGTCGCGGCGGTGTGCCAGTCTTGAGCCGCCCCAGCGCGAAGCCCTGGCGTGCCAGGGTTCGCGACAGTCCGAGACACGGCTTCTCGCCAACCCGCCCGGCCGGGATCTTTTCCTCGCCGATGTGAATGAGGCCGCTGAGGAATGTGCCGGTGGTCAACACGACGCGGCGAGCCGCCAACTCCCGGCCGTCGCCAAGGATCAACGCGCTGACCCGGCCATCAGTATCGAGCCGCAGATCCTCGGCCGCGCCCTCAACAATCTCCAGACCGGGCGTCTCCGCCAGCAATTCGGCCATGGCGCGGCGATAAAGCTGGCGGTCGGCCTGGGCGCGCGGTCCGCGCACCGCGGCGCCCTTGCTGCGATTGAGGATGCGGAACTGGATCCCCGCCCGGTCGATCGCCCGGCCCATGATCCCGTCGAGCGCGTCGATCTCACGCACGAGATGGCCTTTGCCGAGCCCGCCGATCGCCGGATTGCACGACATCTCGCCGATCGTCACCCGCTTGTGGGTCAACAGCAATGTCTTGGCACCCACCCGCGCCGCCGAGGCTGCCGCCTCGCAGCCGGCATGCCCGCCGCCGACCACGACGACGTCGTAACTGCCGATCGGTTCGCTCATTCTCGCGGAATGTAGGTGCGCCCATAACACCTGTCGATGTTTCACGTTAAACGCGCCTTCAGTTAGGCATCGAGCCGGGCCCCGGTACCCGATGCTCTCGCTGCACATCGCCTAATTTCGATTTCTTGATCGTCGGGGACTGGCTTGGTGGCAAACCAAACCCTGCAGCATTGTCGGCCTTTTGGTTTACAAACGCATGCGAGCATAACTTTTGGGGGAGACGGGCATGCCTTCACTCGCCAAAAAGCGTCACGATCGCCTGGCGCGGCTTCAGCAACTACCTCCTTCGGAGGATGATCCTCACGCCGATAGGACTGGCGTACTCCTAAGCGATGAGATTCGATACTATGCAGAGTATCATAGACTAATTACCCCTTTTGACGAAGACAACTTAAAATCTGCTGCATACGAGCTCACCGTAGGTGATGAGTATTTTTTGAATGGTGAGTACCACTCTTTAAGTGCTGACTCCACCGATAACAGTGCCATTCGCATTCCACCGTTCGAGGTTGTGGTTCTGAAAACAGCAGAAATTTTGTGTCTTCCCAGATACATTATTGGCAGGTGGAATATTAAAGTCAGACACGCTTATTCCGGTCTGCTATGGGTTGGCGGCCCCCAGGTGGATCCCGGCTGGGTCGGGCATCTATATTGCCCTATCTATAATTTGTCGGATAAGACGGCTACCCTTCACATAGGAGATCAAATAGCAGTTATCGACTTTGTCAAAACCACACCTTTTGACAGTAGAAAGGACAAAAACGAACTACTCCGGTATCCTTTTCCGCCGCGCCGTACAATAATGGAGGATTACGGTATCGACGATCTTCGCAGCGCTTTGTTCACAACTGCTGGTCAGAAGCTCGTCGAATTTGACGAAGAAATAAAGAGCATGAATACAAAATTCTCGTTCTATACGCACACATCCTTTGTAATTTTTGCATTGGTGCTTGCAGCGCTCGCCATCATCCCAAAGGGAAATTCCGAGAACCTGGTGTTGGGAGCAACCATCTGGGGTAGCTTGAATTTAGCAATTTCGCTTTTCGCTGTGCTTGTCGTGCTATTCTCCAGTGTCCAGCGACGGTTAGGACCTCTTATCTATCAACTCTATGGACACCTAATGGCAGGTCGGGCGGATGCCGCCATGCGTTTCTTGCGACACCGATGGTGGGCTGGAATCGTCATGTCTGTCACGCTGTCTGCTGGAGCTGCCCTGGGAGTTTATACCCTAATGGAACCACATTTCCGAGAGTTGCGGGCGGAATTGCTTCTAACGAAGTCCGATCTAGTGCCAGTGACGGGCCCCTTAAGCAACCGCCTTCGTCAACTCTCCAAGCGGCTCGTGCACCTGGAACAAAACCCCACGGTGACACCTGACGACCTGACCCGAGTAAAGGCCGATCTCGATCGGCAAATCGAATCCTTGCGTTCAAATAAATAATATGACCTATCATTCGGTTTAAATAAATGCAAGATCGCTACGTCGGAGACGTAGGAGATTTCGGCAAATATGCTCTTCTGCGACGTTTGGGTGGACGTCCGGAAGAAGCCCGGATGCGCTTGGGGATAGTTTGGTGCCTCTTCCCAGACGAAACGCACAATGCTGACGGCAGACATATCGCCTACCTAGACGCCGCAGAATTCCAAACGCTCGATGACGCGCTAATTGCGGTCTTAAGAGCAATCGTTGAGACAAGAACTCGCCGCATCTCTTCAATTTGTTCCTCCGGAATTCTGCCCCTTGGAAGCATCTCATGCGACGAACCCATATTGCCACGGCATAGATGCCCGGGATCGGATCGTCTCTCGTTCCGATCGGCTTGGCTCGTTCGATGCCTTGAACTAACGGGGGCCTGCGATCTCGTATTCTTTGATCCCGACAATGGTTTAGAAACAACTTCAATCCCAAAGCATCACGCGAAGGCAGGTAAATATATTTATTGGGATGAGCTTGCTCTCTTTTGGCGCCGCGGGCAGTCGTTACTCGTCTATCACCATTTGAACCGCTCGGCCTCGGCCGCCAATCAAGTGCAAACATTGAGGCATCATTTCACCGAAGCATTCGATGGGGCGTCGATTTTACCGCTCGTCTTTCGCCGCGGCTCATCACGCGTTTTCTGGCTGGTCCACCGTGGCGACGAGATAGGACGCGAATTGGAACGTCGGGTCTCTGATTTCTTGGACAGCGGATGGTCCCAACATTTTCGACCATTGGGCTGGCCAAGCGACGATCAGGCAAACACAGGCGCTGGCTGACGATCCACCATCTGGCCCGGTCCGATTCCGAGCCAATCCACGCGATGGCCTATCTGCTCTTCGATCGCCTCGACGAAAGTTTGCGCTTCGGCTGTCAAGGACCTGTCGCGCACCTTAGGATCGACGTAGTCCAAATGGTTCAGGACGATCCGAGTGGGTTGGTTCGCCTGTATCGCCCGGCGCACTATCTCGGGATCGAACCGGCCTACGCGGCGCAGTCTTCCCGTGACCGTTGTCAACTCCCGAATATCCTCCGTGAGCCCCGCCTCAGCTGCGATCTCTTCCCAAGAAGTCTGGCCTGGCAGCGGTCCTAAGTCGCCCGCCACTCGGATGGGGTGACAGCGAATGACTAACGTAACGTCATCGACGTCAAGAGGGCTCAACCCTGCTTCGGCCAAGAACGCCGACGCAGTGGTGTCCCGGCTCGTCGCTTTGGGCCAAAAACCACCTTGAAGGAGAGATAACCCGAACCCTTGGGTGCCCTCTACGACGACCCTTTTCCCCGCGTCCAAGATTCGCCGAAGCTCCCATCCAGTGTCTGCCAAATAATCCTGGAGTTCGGGCACCTCTTCGGCTTGAACGGATTGTAACAGGAACTGCGCTGCACCCCTTGCGGTCATAGCCATGACCGCAGCACCGGTGCCCGACTGTGTCGAGCCGATCGCTCGACCAAGATCGGCGGCGCGTTCCCATAACTTATGCTGGTCCGTGATGACCCGCGCCATGGGACTTACGGCAACCTGATCGGGCCCGAGGCCCAGGCGTCGGACCTCCTCCCTGAAGATACGGACGTCTATGTAGCACCCCGCTGGCAGGATCGCCTTTACCGAACGATCGACGCAGGCAGCTGGGAGCTGGCGGAGGGCGTATCTCTTACCGTTGCTGGCAATCGCGGTGTGCCCGGAGTTCGTCCCGCCCACGCGGACCGCAGCTACTGTCGTACAGTCCCGCCGAACGATCTCCAGAGCAGTTTTGCCCTTACCTTCCGAGCCAAATTGACCGCCGACGACAACCGAAACCGGCATGCCACTCTCCTCTTGAACGGCTGCTCTCAGGTCAGGAACATAAGACCAGCCAGCTTATCTCCAGATGCGCATCCTCATAGTGGTAAGAATGTCTCGGGGGAGAGATCTTCTCCGCCACATGAAAAGAAGCCGTCCTCGTCACGCGCCCTGATTTTTGTCAAGCCACCGTGCAGAGATGTCGTCTCTTCGTCAAGATGATTGTACAATCATGTACCAATTGAAACCATCTGGTACCTTGTGGTAATGGCCCCACCCTCGAAGGACGGCAAAATCAGGCTCTTAGAGCCGTTGGCGAGCGACTTCGCCGCCTTTCGCGCAGCGATGGGAATGGGAGTTACGGAGATAGGCGTCATCCGAGAGGCTGTCCGTGCTTTTATCGACGACAAGGTCGCGAAAGATCGGGAGCTACGCAGGCGCTATGATACTGAACGCGAACGGTTGCGGACCGTTAAGGTTCGGCCGCTGCGGATCGTAAAATCAGACGAAGATGGTTGAGTGACCTCAGGCTGGTGGCCGCATGATGCGAAATGATCATGCGAAGTCCTTGGCATACCGAGCTCCCATCATGCCGACTGGTTGTTTTCGAGCCGACACCGGCATCTACGATCCGACGTTCAAGGGCCGGGCCATTGGCGGCTGCTAAGTCTTGGAGTCGCGATATTGACAAAACCGCAAAAATATGATACTTTGCGCGGTCGTTTTAACCAATTGAAGATTGAGATGATGGCTCTGCATTGCCGATGGCTGGCGGATACCGGCGTGAGCCAATGGAAAAACCATAGGTTGGGTTCTTGCCTGAATTCGGCTTGTATTATCAGGTGGCCGCCGGTACAGGATTCGCGTGAGCCGCGAAACCAATACGCTCGAGAGACAGCTACTTGATGGTCCGCTTACTTGCCGATGCAGAAATCGCGGAAGATTACGTCGAGGAGATCTTCGACATCGACGGCACCCGTGATGCGGCCAAGGCTGCGCAAGGCGAGACGGAGATCTTCGGCACGCAACTCCGGCAGCTTTCCTGGCAGCACATGATGACGCGTCGCAAAGAACGGTGGTGCATCGTGCGATCCGCGACTACATCGAAGATGACCTAACGAGAAACCAAGGTGTGCGCGAGAGATACGAGGACATCAGAGGCGCGCGTCGGGAAGGGCGCGCCCTAAGTCTCCATGTGGTTAAGCCGGAGAAAGCAGGTGAAAGCTCGTCGGGCCTCGGCTATCTCACCGATCGTCGTCCGCCTATGGGTCAAGAGCAGCGTCCCGGCGCCGAGCCGCGCCGCCCACCCGGCATGCCCGCCCCCGACCAAGACGACGTCATAGCTTCCGATGGTGCGCCTCATGGCCGTGGAACCTATGGAGCCTCCGCCCTGCTGTCGAGGTTTCATCGTGGAACAATGCCCGTTGACAAATCGGGCTGTTATAACAATGTTGATCCCGCAGAGCGCGAGGTGGCGGTGCGTACAGCGATACGGAAACTGGGCAACTCGTCGGGGGTGATCATTCCGAAATCCATGCTGGCCGAGATCGGCGTCGCGGCGGGCGATGCGGTCGACCTTTCGCTGGAAGACGGTCGCATCGCGATCATTCCCCTCAAACGACGCCCGCGCGAGGGCTGGGCCGAAGCTTCTCGGGCGATCGCCGAGGCAGGAGACGACGTGTTGGTTTGGCCGGAATTTGGCAACATCGGGGATGACGAACTGACGTGGTGAGGCGCGGTCGCCCCGCGGAGGATCTCGCCGTCAGCCGTGGCGAGGTCTGGCTCGCGGCGCTCGACCCTGCAATCGGCAGCGAAATTCAGAAGATTCGGCCCTGCCTCGTCGTGTCGCCGCCAGAGATAAATGATTATCTGCGCACCGCTCTTGTAGCGCCGCTGACGACGGGAAGCCGCCCCGCTCCCTACCGTGTCCCTACGACTTTCCGAGGAAGAGCCGGGCTGATTCTCCTCGATCAACTGCGCGCTTTGGACAGGATGAGGCTGATCCGGCGATTGGGTAGCGTGACAAGCGGCACGCTGAGCAGCACGCTCGCGACGTTACGCGAGATGTTCGAGGAGTGATTACCCGTCAACCTTGCCGGCACACAGCCGCGATGGTGCTCCGGGCGCGCCCTATTGCTACTTCTACTTGCCGATGCAGAAGTCGCGGAAGATCACGTCGAGCAGGTCCTCGACATCGACGGCTCCGGTGATGCGGCCGAGGTTGCGCCAGGCGAGGCGGAGGTCCTCGGCGCGCAATTCTGGGAGAGCCGCGGCAAGCGAGCGGCGCAGCGATGCGACAGTTTCTTCGAGGGCCTGGCGGTGACGGGCGCGGGTCAGGACTGGCGCCTCGATCCGGTAGCTCGCGGCCACCCGCTCGCCCAGCGCCACCAATAAAGCATCGATGCCCTGACCCCTAAGCGCGGATATCGGCAACGCCCCGCCCGGAAGATGCCGGCTCGTGGGTATGAGGTCGATCTTGTTCGCCACCAAAATCGTGTCGGGTCCGGGCCACGCGGCGGCGCGGCTTGCCTCGGCCGGGCAACGGGCATCGAAGACGAAGAGCCTGATCTCGGCCTCTTCGGCGCGGCGCAGGGCACGGTGCAGGCCCTCCTGCTCCACCACATCGTCGCTGTCGCGCAAGCCGGCGGTGTCGGCGAGGATGACCGGGTAGCCGGCGAGATCGACCGCAACCTCGACAATGTCGCGGGTGGTGCCGGCAATCGGCGAGGTAATGGCCGCCTCCCGCCGTGCTATCCGATTGAGCAAACTCGATTTTCCGGCGTTCGGCCGACCCACGATCGCGACCATGATGCCGTCTCTGAGCCGCTCGCCTCGGTGTCCGTCGGCGAGATGGCGTTCGATCTCGGCGACCAGCGCTTCCGTCTCATCAAGCAGGCGATCCTCGATCTCGGGCGGCAGGTCCTCATCAGGAAAATCGATCGCCGCTTCGAGATGGGCGAGAATGCGGGTCAGGCGATCCCGCCAACTGCGGTAGAGGCCGCCAAGCTCGCCGTTGAGCTGGCGCAGGGCCTGACGGCGCTGCGCCTCGGTTTCGGCGGCGGCGAGGTCGGCAATGGCTTCGGCCTGCAGCAGGTCGAGCTTGCCGTTGAGAAAGGCGCGGCGGGTAAACTCGCCAGGCTCCGCGAAGCGCAGTCCGAGGTCAGCCAGCGCTCGAATGACCGCGGTGAGCACGGCGCGACTGCCGTGCACATGCAACTCGGCGACATCCTCCCCCGTAGCGCTGTTCGGTCCCGGGAACCACAGGACCAGCCCGTCGTCGAGCCACTCTCCGGTCGCAGGATCGACGAACCGTGTCCGGCGAGCGAACCGCGGCGGTGGCACGTCGCCGGTGAGCACCGAGACCGCATGGCGGCTTTCCGGCCCCGAAAGGCGAAGAACGGCGATGGCGGCGCGCCCCGCTGCCGTCGCCGGGGCAAAGATCGTATCGGAGGCCTCCGGATCGGACATTTCTGGCTGCGTCCCGGCGCTCTCGGTCCTCTCTTGCGGAAGTCGGGCCCGCCCCTATATGGTGAATGCATTTATCTTAATTATGGAAGTGGGTCAATATGATGCGAAATAGACAACCCCAGGTCTGGCCGCCAAATTCCCCTGCGAAGCAACGTTTTTTCCGCTGCAAAAGCGCACGAAATTCCGCTGCCGGCGGCTTGGCCAAACCATATCCAAGCCCCTGACACACAACGCATATTCGCCCTTGAGAAGGGGCCCTTCCGGGGCCGAAACGCGTTTTTTCCCTGTCGACAAGGGAAAATTCCGATGGGCCCAAGCATGGCCCGAGCCCGCCGTGCGGCGTTGTGATCCCGTCGACGAAGGCCGTTCGGAAGGGTCCGCCCCGGCTCTCAGTGCTTCGGCGGAAGCTGATCGGGCTGGAGCATCAGCCGGCTGACGCGCCCGCCGTTTTTGATGTGCGTCTCCAGGATCTCGTCGATGTCCTGGGTGGATTCGTAGCGATACCACACGCCCTCGGGGTAGATCACCATGTTGGGGCCAAACTCGCAGCGGTCGAGACAGCCCGCAGCGTTGAAACGGAGCTTCTCGATTCCCAGCTGCCGCGCCTTCTCGCGCATGTAACCGCGCAGTTTCTCGACGCCTCCGGCGTCCTCGGCACGGGCCATGCAACAGCCGCGGGGGTGGCCCTCCGGCCGCACATTCGTGCACAGGAAGATGTGCTTCTCGTAAAACAGCGCAGGATCGGCGGGTGCATCTGCCATTGGCATTCTCCGGATCTTGGGGTCCGGCGGAGCGAATGACGCAATCCGCCGTTTCTTGGACTAAGATGGCGACCCTACCTCGTCGAGGCGTTTTGGGCAATGCATCCGCTGCCCGGCCGCGACGATCCCGACGCCAGGAGCCGCGATGATGGACCGCAACCGCCTCGGCGAGGAAACGAGCCCCTACCTCCTCCAGCACAAGGACAACCCGGTTCATTGGCAGCCGTGGAGCGAGGCGACCCTCGCCGCTGCGAAGGCGGCCGACAAGCCGATCCTGCTCTCGGTCGGCTACGCCGCCTGCCACTGGTGCCACGTGATGGCGCATGAGAGCTTCGAGAGCCCGGCGATCGCCGAGCGGATGAACGATCTCTTCATCAACATCAAAGTCGATCGCGAGGAACGGCCCGATCTCGATCAGATCTATCAGCATGCGCTGGCATTGATGGGGGAGCATGGCGGCTGGCCGTTGACCATGTTTCTGACACCCGAGGGCGAGCCGTTCTGGGGCGGGACATACTTCCCGCCGGAGCCGCGCTGGGGACGTCCCGGCTTCCCCCAGATTCTCGACGCGATCAGCACCGCCTATGTCCGTGACCGCGAAAAAGTCACGAAAAACGTCGTCGCCTTGCGCGAGGCGCTGCAGCGGCTCGGTCGGCCGGAGCATGGCGGCTCGATCGCACCCGAGCAGCTCGACCGGATCGCCGAGCGGCTCCTGCGCGAGGTCGACCAGCTTCACGGCGGGATCGGGACCGCGCCGAAGTTTCCGCAGACGGGGATCCTCGAGCTTTTGTGGCGTGCCTGGAAGCGCAGCGGCCAGGCGCCTTACCGCGACGCCGTCGTCAAAGCGCTCGACGCGATGTGCCAAGGCGGCATCTACGATCATCTCGGCGGCGGCTTCTCGCGCTATTCGACCGATGCGCGCTGGCTGGTGCCGCATTTCGAGAAGATGCTTTACGACAATGCCGAGCTCGTCGATCTCCTGACTTTGGTCTGGCAGGAGACCCGCAACCCGCTCTACCAACAGCGGGTCGCGGAGACCGTCGACTGGGTCAGTCGAGAAATGCTGACCGAGGAAGGCGGGTTCGCCAGCAGCCTCGACGCCGACAGCGAGCACGAGGAAGGCAAGTTCTATGTGTGGTCCGAAGCCGAAATCGACGCGGTCCTCGGCGAGCGAGCCCTACGGTTCAAACGCTTTTACGACGTCGACGCCCAGGGTAACTGGGAAGGGCACACGATCCTCAATCGGTCGAAGGCCCCGGCGCTCGCCGACGCGGAGACCGAGCGGGAGCTGACGCTCTGTCGAGCGCTTCTGCTGCGGGCCAGGGAAACGCGAGTTCGTCCGGGTTTGGACGACAAGGTGCTCGCTGACTGGAACGGGCTGATGATCGCCGCGATCGCGAATGCCGGTATCGTCTTTGAGCGGCCGGCCTGGGTCGAGATGGCACGGAGTGCCTTCGACTTTGTCCTTCGGCAGATGACAGCACCCGACGCGCGCCTGTCGCACAGCTGGCGGGCCGGCCAAGCCCGGCACCCGGCGAGTGTGGACGACTATGCCAATCTCTGCCGCGCCGCTCTCACCCTCCACGAGGCAACCGGTATCGAGGATTCTCTATCCCGGGCACGTGATTGGGTAGCCATCCTTGACCGTCATTACTGGGACGAGGCAGAAGGCGGTTACTTTTTTGCCGCGGATGATACGCCGGGTCTGCTCACGAGGCCTAAGACGGCCGCCAACTCCGCGGTTCCTGCCGGTAATGGGACGCTGCTCGATGTGCTATGCCGGTTGGCTTGGCTGACCGGCGAACAGGCATATCAGCGGCGGGCTGAGGCGATCGTCACGACGTTCTCGGGCGAGATCGAGCGCAACTTTTTTCCGCTCGCCACTTTCCTCAACAATGTCGAGCTATTGCTGAACCCACTGCAGATCGTCCTCGTCGGTGAGCGCCGGTCTCCGGCATTCGACGTGCTGCATCGCGCCGTATATGGCGTTTCCCTGCCCGCTAGGATTGTTATCTGCCTTCCGCCGGGAGGCTCGCTCCCTCCCGACCATCCGGCATTCGCCAAGGACCTGGTCGACGGCAAGCCCGCCGCGTATATCTGCCGGGGCCCTATCTGCTCGCTCCCCGTGACCGATGCCGAGACTCTGCTCGAAAGTCTCGCCCGACTGCGCTAGCGTTCTCTCATTCGCTGGTAAACATTGGGGAAGGGTTATGGCCCACGCAGTCCGTTTCGAAAAGACCGGCGGCCCAGAGGTTCTGTCGTGGCAGGAAGTCGCCGTTGGGAAGCCCGGGCAAGGCCAAGTCCGGCTTCGCCACACCGCTGTCGGGCTCAACTACATCGACACCTATCACCGCAGCGGCCTCTATTCGCTGCCGATGCCAAGCGGGCTCGGCTCAGAAGCGGCGGGCGTCGTCGAGGAGGTCGGGCCAGGGGTCGCGGGGTTCCAGCCGGGGGATCGCGTCGCTTATGCCGGCGGGCCGATCGGTGCTTATGCCGACGAACGGATAATGCCGGCTGACCGCCTCGTACCGGTCCCCGCAGGCATCACCGATCAGCAGGCGGCGGCGATGATGCTCAAGGGCATGACAGCCTGGTACCTGGTGCGCCGCACCCATCCGGTGAGGCGCGGCGAGACGATCCTGATCCATGCGGCCGCCGGTGGCGTCGGTCTCATTGTCTGCCAATGGGCCAAGCATCTGGGGGCGACCGTGATCGGCACGGTCGGTGACGATGAGAAGGCCGCACTCGTCAAGAAACACGGCTGCGATTACCCGATCGTCTATCGGCGCGACGACTTCGTCGCCCGAGTAAACGAGCTGACCCAGGGCAAGAAGCTACCGGTCGTCTATGATTCGGTCGGCAAGGATACTTTTTACAAGTCGCTCGATTGTCTGGCGCCGCTCGGGCTGATGGTGTCGTTCGGCCAGTCTTCGGGTGCAATCGGGCCCGTCGATATCGGCATCCTCTCAGGGAAGGGGTCGCTTTTCCTCACGCGTCCGACCTTGGGGAACTATACGGCAACGCGTGAGGATCTGCTGACCGCATCACAAGAGCTGTTCGACGTTGTGCAGAGCGGGGCGGTCAAGATCGCGGCCAACCAGACCTACCCGTTGCGCGAGGCGGCCCGCGCCCACCGCGACCTCGAGGGCCGCAAGACCACCGGCCAGACAGTGCTCACTGTTTAGTCTCTCTCCGAATCCAGCAATCCTTGTGGGTTATTTATAGAAGATTTCTCGTCAATTTGACGAGAAATGCCCCGCTCCTTAAGGAGGCTCACCATACACATTATTGGCAAACACTAAGGTCGTAATCGACCCAACATCGCCAAGTCGATCCGCGGGGAACGTCGGGTCGAACAGCGATGAAACCGCGCTCGGGCATTCCCCTCGAAGGCTTTTCCGATACTCATCGGGCCTTTAACAGTTTGTCGATATTTCAATACTACGCTGAGCCGTTCTCAGCTTGAGGTGGCACCATGACTCCGACCGATGGAACTGCAAATATAGATGCAGAGGGCGAGCAGAGCGAGCCTGCTCCTCCCGCCATTCCACAACCTAAGTCGAGCAATTCCGCGGAATTAACCCATATCGCCGTGGACGAGATATATGTTCCCGCCGATCGGCGCGCGCTCCAGCCGGATACAGTTGCCGATCTGGCGCAATCTATGAAGATATTGGGTCTCCTTTCCCCTGTCGCAGTGCGATGGGTTAGAAGGGAGGTAACTCTCCCCAACGCCCTGACGGTAAAGGGAGCGTACCACCTCATTTATGGCCTTCATCGCCTCGCTGCCGCCCGTCAGCTCGGATGGAACGAAATCCCCTGTCAAATTCTCTTTTCATCCACCGCAGCGATTGAGAACGCACATGCCCCAGAGTTGCAGGGCAGCGACCGACAGGCGTGGATGGTCGAGATCGCTGAAAACCTTCACCGTGCCGAGCTGACGGCGTTGGAGCGGTCAGAGCACATCGCCGCATGGATAAAGTTGATTGAAGAGGATGCACAAGGCCCCGGTGAAACCGAAGAGATTTCAGGCGGCGTCGACAGGAGAGGCTCCGGTCGCCCAAAGGGCGGCCGCAGCGCTGCAGCACGCGAGATCGGAATCAGTGAAGCCGATGCTCGTCGTTCCGAGAGAATTGCCGCTCTACCCGATAATGCAAAGGTCGAGGCCAAGACGCTCGGTCTCGACGACAACCAAGTAGCGCTGCTGAAGGCAACACGGGCAGCTGATCCGGTAAGTGCGCTGCGCGATCACGCAACATTTTCCAAGGAAGCACCGTTGCTCTCGCCGCCGGCGCCGACTGCGACAGCTCCGGCCGATGAGGCTGAGTTCGCGAGCGATGAGCGCCGAGCTCGGCGCGGCGATGGAGGCAGTCAAGAGATTGTCCCCAGAAGACCTTTCGGCATTCGTGTGGTGGGTGCGGGCCACCTTTCCGCTGCCGAGAGTCGCGTCGGAACCAGTCAGCAACACCGGCATTCTGGCACCAATATCCGGCTGGGCCTCCGGTCTCCTGAGATCGCGTACGACGGCCTAAGCGACACTGCCTCTCCGGGCCGCTCACAATTTTATAGTGTGCCATCCTACGTGGCGCTCGACGCGGCCGCCAGCTGTCGCGGCTGTGCCCTAATCCCAGCCTGAGCCGGCGCCCCCGCGAAATCTTCGGCGTCGGCTACGATGTCCCTGTATTCCTTTCCCACCGCATCTCGAAGCTGGTGGGGATATTAGCTGGAATCACCGTTCTCCGTAGCCTCACGGGGTGGCGTCGGAGCGTGTCGAGGCATCTGGTGATGCGTTCCCGAAATTATATGTCTTGGCTAACCATCCATTTGTGGGTGTCGCGGCCCCAGGCGCGGCATCGCCTCTCCGGCGAACAGGAAGCTCCTTCGGGTGAAGGAATTTCTCGTCAAATTGACGAGAAATCCTCCACAAATAACCGACAAGGATTTCTGATTTTCAGCAGACCCCATGCCGAGGCAGCGTCGCTCGACCCGCCAGTGCATGGACCCGCTAGCCGCGCTATTTTCCTTGCTCCTAACCCTAGTCAGCCGACGTGATCTTAAATTAAGTATTCATCGCGTCGAAGAACTCGGAGTTGCTTTTCAATTCCTTGAGCTTGTTGATCAGGAATTCGAGCCCGTCGACAGTGCCCATCGGCGTCAGCACGCGGCGCAGTACCCACATCTTGGACAACACACCGCGATCAACCAGCAACTCCTCCTTGCGGGTTCCCGACTTGGTGATGTCGATCGACGGGAAGGTACGCTTGTCCGCGACCTTGCGGTCGAGCACGATCTCGGAGTTGCCGGTGCCTTTGAATTCCTCGAAGATCACCTCGTCCATCCGCGAACCGGTATCGATCAGCGCCGTCGCGATGATCGTCAGCGACCCACCCTCCTCAATGTTACGGGCGGCGCCAAAAAAGCGTTTCGGCCGCTGCAGAGCGTTCGCATCGACGCCTCCCGTCAGCACCTTCCCGGACGACGGCACGACAGTGTTATAGGCGCGGGCAAGGCGGGTAATCGAATCGAGCAGGATCACGACGTCTCGCTTATGCTCGACGAGCCGCTTGGCCTTCTCGATCACCATCTCGGCGACCTGCACATGACGCTGCGCCGGCTCGTCGAAGGTCGAGCTGACGACCTCGCCGCGCACCGACCGGGCCATATCGGTGACCTCTTCCGGCCGCTCGTCGATCAGCAAGACGATCAGATAGACTTCGGGATGGTTTGCCGCCACTGCATGCGCGATGTTTTGCAGCATCACGGTCTTGCCGGCGCGCGGCGGCGACACGATGATCGCGCGCTGGCCCTTGCCGAGCGGCGTAATCAAGTCGATGACCCGAGTGGTCAGATCCTTGCGGGTCGGATCATCGAATTCAAGCTGCAGCTTCTCTTCGGGGTAAAGCGGCGTCAGATTGTCGAAATTGATCCGCTGGCGGAGACGGTCTGGCTCGTCGAAATTGATCCCGTTAACTTTTAGCAATGCAAAATAACGCTCACCGTCGCGCGGTGACCGAATCTGCCCCTCTACCGTATCGCCTGTCCGCAAACCAAAGCGCCTCACCTGGCTTGGACTGACATAGATGTCGTCTGGACCTGGCAAGTAATTAGCTTCGTAAGACCTTAAAAATCCGAACCCATCCGACAATACTTCAAGTACGCCATCGCCGGAAATTGGGACATCGTTCTCCGCAAGCTGCTTGAGGATTGCAAACAGCATATCCTGCTTACGCAGCGAGGACGCGTTTTCGATTTCCAGCTCTTCAGCAAATGCCAAGAGTTCAGCTGGGGTTTTGCGCTTTAGTTCCTGTAGATTCATGAGATTCGCGTCAATGATACTAGGATTGCCTACCCGAGAGGCCTATGCCCGAGAAAATGGGTTCCAACAGGCTGGGGTAGTGCAGAATGGCGGGGAACGGTGGGACCGACCAAGTTTCCGGTGGAACGAACCCCTCGGTGCCACAAGATATGCAAATCAAAGGAAGATTACAAGATCTTCGGCGATGGAATGGTGCCCTCCGACCGATCAGAACGGTTTGACGACAACAAGAAGCACGATGCCGATGAGCGCCAGGGTCGGCAACTCGTTGACCGCTCGGAAAAACCGCGTCGAATGCGTGTTGCGGTCAGCGGAAAAGGCTCTCCTCCAGCGGGCGAGCAAACCATGGAAAATCGTCAAACTCGCGACCAGAGCAAGCTTCGCCCAGATCCATCCCAGCCGCCAGTCGACGATCCCTGGAGTACCAGCTAGCGCTAGGCCGAACAACCATGTCGCAAGCATCGCCGGGTTCATGATTCCCCCCAGGAGGCGACGCTCCATAACTTTGAAAATCGCTGAGCGGTCCGAGCCCACCGGCGCCATCGCGTGATACACGTAAAGACGCGGCAAATAGAGCAGTCCCGCCATCCAAGCCACCATGCTGATGATATGGATCGACTTGATCCACGGGTAGGCATCGGCAAGCCAGTCGGTCAAATCGGCGCGCTAGAGCGAGCACAACACACCAGCGATGCAAGCCCACTGATGAATTCCGGCTCGATGCCGACCGTGGGAACGCGCCGATATGCCGGGACGCCCGATGCCTCCGCGAGATCGCGGTATTCGAGATCGAGTTCGACGAGCGTTTCCGAATGCTCCGATACGAAGGAAATCGGCGCCACGACGAGCGGAACCTTCTCTCGACCGGCCCGCTTGATCTCCTCGTCTGTGGAGGGTTCGATCCACCGAAGGGGTCCCACCCGGCTTTGATAACATAGCCGCCAGTCGAGTCCCGGCCGGGCAAGTGCATCGACCACGGCCGCCGCCGTCTGCTCGACCTGGCTTGGATATGGATCACCGGCGCGCACGATCTTCATGGGCAAGCCATGCGCTGTAAGCAGCAAACGGGGGGACTGGCCCGCGGTTGTGCCGCCGTCGAGCACCGGTCGGATCAACCGAGCGAGCGCTTCGATCAGCCCCTTCTCGGAAGGGTAGCAACATACACGGCGAGTGGGGCTGTCGAGTCCGTGCTGTCTTGCTGCGCGTTCCCAGGAAGCGAGAGAAGAAGCCGTCGTCGTTCTCGAGAACTGCGGATAGAGCGGCAGGCAGACAATTTCCTCCGGCGCCCATTTTGCTACGATCCGAGCGGTCTCGGCGCTGAACGGATGCCAATAGCGCATCGCGACGAAGCAGCGATAGCTGGAGCCGAGTACACTTTCGAGCGCTTGTGCCTGGGCTTTTGTGTTGGCGAGCAGCGGGGACCGTCCGCCGAGACGTGCGTAGATTTCCCGGGCCACCGGCGCGCGGCGCCAAGCAATGAGACGAGCAAGCGGCCACCGCAACAGTTCCGGCAGACCGATGATGGCGGGATCGCTGAACAGATTAACGAGAAACGGGCGAACCGCGTCCAACGAATCCGGTCCGCCGAGATTCATCAAAACGACCGCAACCCGAGCCATTTCAGGTAGCAGCAGCGGGCTCGGCAAGGAGGCGCGCGAGGACCTCCACGTTTTCGAGTGGAGTCTCAGGCAATATACCGTGCCCTAGGTTGAACACATAGGGACCATCGCCAAGGAGCCGTCGCAGTTCTCTCACCCCGGCTTCGAGAGACAAGCCGCCGGTGATCAGCAGAATTGGATCGAGATTGCCTTGAACCGTCACAAGTGGCTGCAGCCGATCGCGAGCATAACCGGCCGGCACCGTCGCATCGATGCCAATCCCGTCGACCCCGGTCTCCGTGACGTAGCGCTCGTAGAGGAGACCGGCACCCCGCGGGAACCCGATCACCGGATGATCCGGAAAGCGCTGCTTTAAGGACGCGACGACGCCTCGCGTTGGTTCGATGACCCAACGCTCGAACGCCGCCTCCGGCAGAACGCCTGCCCAAGTATCGAAGAGCTGGACAACTTCGACGCCCGCCTCGATCTGCGCAGTGAGAAACCTGATGGTGCTCTCGACAAGAACACCGATCAGCGCGCCAAAACCCTCGACATCGCTATAGGCCAAACTCTTGACCCGTCGAAAATCTCGGCTCGGCCCACCTTCGACCATATAGGTCGCGACCGTCCATGGCGCCCCGGCAAACCCGATCAAGGCCGTTTGCCGGCTGAGTGCAGTCGCGACACGATCAACGGCCTCGAATACGGGGCAAAGGCGCGGGATGACTTGTCCGGGATCAAGCCGTCCGATGCCGGTCTTCGTATCAATCGGCTCGAGGACCGGGCCTTCTCCTTCCACGAAGGCCAGCCGCTGCCCGAGAGCATGTGGAACAAGCAAAATATCAGAGAACAGGATTGCCGCGTCCATGTGAAAGCGCCGAACCGGCTGCAGCGTCAGCTCGGCAGCTAAGGTCGGGGTCAGACACAGCTCGATGAAATCCGGCGCTTTTGCACGGACCTTGCGGTATTCGGGAAGATAACGGCCGGCTTGTCGCATCAGCCACCAAGGAGGACGAGAGAGTGTTTCCCTCGTAAGAGAGCGCAATAGAGGCTTTGCTGATCTGCTCGCCATCCGAAGGAACCTCTCTCTACAAATAAGTATTAGGTATATAGGTGGTAGGTAGATGATACCGGTGAAAATCGGGGATCACCGACATTCCAGAGTAATCCACAGCGTGTAAACTCAACAGTCCGGGAAGTGGAACGGTGTGGACGAGGCCGGGGGTCATAATCAGAAACTCAAGCGCCGATCGGTTGTAGACGAAAGGCAGATTGGGGATGACGGGCTCGTGGATCGGGGTTATCCCACTTTTTTGCTGATGCGAAAAACCCTGATCGAAGGGCTCACACTTTGGGAATTGATAAGGCGAATCCGGGAAGGTTTGGCGCTGACAGAGGAAAGCCGGCAGATTTTCCGCCAAAACATCGAACGATGCACAGAGTTGCCGGGATAACTCGACAGTCGCCCGATTGGCCGCGATGACCCGGTTTCATCTGCATCTCGTATCGGACTCCACCGGCGAAACCGTGCATTCGGTGGCTCGGGCGTGTCTTGTGCAATTCGACGGGTCCGAGGCGGTGGAGCATGTCTGGAGCATGGTGCGCACCCGCAGCCAGGTCGAGCGGATTATCGCCGGTGTCGAAGCCAATCCAGGGGTGGTTCTCTTCACCCTGGTCAGCGACACGCTTCGCCTTTTGCTGCAGGACGGCTGTCGTCGCATTCAAGTACCGGTAATCCCCGTTCTCGATCCGGTGATCGGGGCGCTAGCCGCTTATCTCGGCCGACAGAGCAGGGGATTGCCCGGCAAGCAGCACCTGCTTGACAATGAGTATTTCGCGCGAATCGATGCGATGACCTTTGCCCTCACTCATGATGACGGGCAATCGAGCTGGGGCCTCGACGACGCCGATGTTTGCCTTGTCGGTGTGTCACGCACCTCAAAGACGCCGACCTCTCTCTATCTCTCGTATCGAGGCATCAAGGCCGCGAATGTGCCTTTCGTGCCTGGAGTGCCGCTACCACCAGAGCTGCTTGCAGCAAAGCACCCGCTAATCGTCGGGCTGACCAACGATCCCGAGCGGCTGATTCAGCTCCGCCGTCATCGCTTTGACGTACTCCATCACAGCTATCCCGGGGGGTACACCGACATTGATGCGGTGCGGGCCGAGGTACGCGAAGCACGACGGATTTTTGCCGAAAGGCGTTGGCCCGTGATTGACGTGACGCGACGGTCGATCGAGGAAACAGCGGCATCGATCATGAAGTTGTTGGCTCGAAAGCATGGCCTGGACAGGTAAACGTCTGATCCTTGCCTCAGCTAGCCGGACGCGACAAAAGTTGCTCGTAAATGCAGGCCTCGAATTTCAAATCGAACCGGTCCGGATCGATGAGATCACGATCAAAGCCCGTTTCACGTGAATGGGTAGTCGGCATCCTATTGCGAGCTTGGTTTGGCCGAAGCTAAGGCTCGCTGCGTGGCGGCGCACCATCGTAGCGGGTTGGTCATCGGGGCCGCTCAGATTCTCGTGTGAGATGGTGTGTGGTTCGATAAGCCGGTAACTCTAACCGATGCCCGTCACCAGCTTCAGAGATTGCGCGGCTCTACCCACGAACTCGTTACCGCTGCTTGCGTCGTTGAGGGACAAGCTTGCGTATGGCGAGGACAGGCTTTGGCGAAGCTGACCATGTGGGAATTCTGCGACGCATTTTTTGACACCTGCATGGCTGCCGAGGAGAGCTGCGATTCTCGGTCTTCCGCTTCTGGAGCTACTCGGCTTCTTGCGCGAGCGTGGTGCGCTTCCTTCCTAGCGGAGCAGTTTGTGTCGAAGTCGAAATAATGTGTAGATCTCCGGCTTGATGAAGATCACGGGAACAACCCGCTTGGCGGGCATCATGGGATGGCCGGTGAGCCATTCGCGTTCACCGCTGTTGCATGGCTTCTGGCTTGAGCAGACCGGTATCGATGGGGCTTATGTGCCGCTTCCGGTGAAGCCGGATCGCATTGAGCAGGCACTTCGCGCACTCCCGGTTCTGGGCTTTCGCGGCTGCAATCTGACAGTTCCGCATAAGCAGGCAGCTCTTGCGGTAGTCGATCACATCGATCCGCTGGCTCGTCGGATCGGCGCCATAAACACGATAGTTGTGGCGCCCGATGGTAGTCTGGGAGGCACCAACACGGATGCATTCGGGTTTCGCGAGAGCTTGCGCGAGGCGGCGCCGCATTGGAAACCCAGCTCGGGGCCGGTAGTGATCCTCGGGGCCGGGGGAGCAGCACGAGCGGTGATAGTGGCCCTCGGCGACGCCGGGGCCGCGGAAATCCGCATCGTCAATCGCACGCTCGACCGAGCCGGGGCGGTCGCCGCAGACCTTTCGACACCGCGGACCAGGATCACTGTCCATCCGTGGGGGGAGGCGAGCATCGTTCAACATCAGGCCGGACTCCTCGTCAATGCGACGAGCCTCGGCATGGCCGGAGAGCCGCCGCTGGTCCTCGATCTTTCATCACTGCCTTTCTCGGCGCCTGTCGTCGACATTGTCTATGTTCCACTAGAGACCAAACTTCTGGCGGCCGCGCGGCTGCGGGGCCATCCGGTCGTAGACGGTCTGGGGATGCTCCTCCATCAGGGTCGCCCCGGTTTTGAAGCCTGGTTCGGTGCATCCGTGCAGGTGACAGACCGGCTACGCGCCACAATGATTGCTACTTTGGCACCAGCGCGGTGATCATTCTTGGCCTTACAGGCTCGATTGGAATGGGCAAGAGCACTGCTGCAACAACGCTGCAACGGATCGGGATCCCGCTCTTTGATGCCGATCGCATGGTGCATCGGTTGCTGGCGCAGGGCGGCGCGGCGGTGGAGCCGGTCGCCATTGAGTTTCCAGGCGTTCGTTCGAAAAATGGTGGGATCGATCGCGCGCTTCTCGGCCGGCGTGTCTTTTCGGATCCGGAGGCTCTCGCTCGCCTCGAACGGATCATTCACCCGATGGTGGAATCCGGCGAAAAACGGTTTCTCGGCCTTTGCCGTGCCCGAAGGGTCCCGATTGTCGCTCTTGACATCCCGCTACTGTTCGAAAGTGGAAGCGAGCGCCGGTGTGATTATGTGCTCGTCGTTTCGGCGCCGGGGTTTATCCAGCGTCAGCGCGTGCTGCGGCGACCTGGCATGACCGAAAGTCGCCTTTTGGCCATCCTGAAAAATCAAATGCCCGATCGCGAGAAACGCGAGCGGGCCGATTTCGTGGTCCCGACCGGATTGAGCCGTAACCTGAGTTTGCGCCGATTGCACGCGGCCGTGAGATTTTTACAAGATCAGAGATCGCGGAACCCCGGGGGAAGGCGGTTAGCGCCTCGGGCCCGACGCCGGAGGACCTGATGCGTGAGATCGTTCTGGATACTGAAACCACCGGCCTTGATCCGCGCGAAGGCCATCGCATCGTCGAGATCGCATGCGTTGAACTCGTTCACCATGTTCCGACCGGCCGCAAGTTTCATTGCTACGTCAATCCCGAGCGCGACATGCCGGCGGATGCTCTTGCCGTCCATGGTCTGACAGCAGAGTTTCTCGCTGGGCAACCGCCGTTTCGGGCCATTCTCGATGAGCTTCTCGCGTTCATCGGCTCGGACCCCTTGGTGATTCACAACGCCGACTTCGACCTGGCATTTCTCAATGCGGAATTGGCGCGCGCTGAACGCGAGCCAATCAGTTCCGGGTTTATCGACAGTTTGGCGCTGGCCCGGCGACGGTTTCCGGGTTCCCCGGCAAGCCTCGACGCGCTGTGCCGGCGCTTCGCCATCGACCTTTCAGATCGCGTCGAGCACGGGGCGCGGATCGATTGCGGCTTGCTCGCCGCGGTCTATCTTGAACTGCTCGGGGGGCGTCAGCCCGGCCTTGATTTTGTCGCCCCGGCGGCGCTCGCGGTCGAAGTAGCGCGTATCGTAAGGGCGCCGCGCCCCCACGAGCCCTCGGCCGAGGAACTCGCTGCTCACATCGCGATGCTGAAGATGATTACGGAGCCGCTCTGGCAGCTCGAAGGCTGATGCCTACACAAGGACTGTGTCGGCCCCGGGCGAGCCTAGATTTGCGGCGTCGACCTGTTGACGCCGCAATAATTCGGCAAAGTCGATCGGGTTGATCATCAGAGGCGGAAATCCGCCGTCGCGGGTAGCGTTGGCAATGATAGCGCGGGCAAACGGAAAGACGATTCGCGGCGTCTCGACCAGAACGAGCATAGGCAGCATCTCAGCCGTCGCGTTATGTATGGTGACGACCGATCCGTACGCGAGCTCCACCACAAATACGGTTTCTCCCTGCACGCGGGCTGTGGCATTGATTGTGAGAACGACTTCGAAGACGTCTGGATTGAGGTTGCCGGCCTTGACGTCCACGTTGATTTCGACTTCGGGCTGAACCGCCGGCTGAACCAAGCTCTGCGGCGCCCGCGGGTTCTCGAACGACAGATCCTTGATGTATTGCGCGTTGAGGATCAGCTGCTGCGGTGCCGAGGAGGCGATCGTCTCCGATGTGCCGTCAGCGCCGTTGCCTGCCGTCTGATCCGCCATGAGGCTCTCCTGGGCGCGTGCCGAGGGCTGGCTCATTCCACCCATTCGCCGGACGTGGACATTATGGGCGGGTACTCCGAGGGCTAACATGGATCGCGAAGCCAGGGCAACGGTCTCCGCACGCGCTTAACCCGCGACAGGGCGGAAGATTTGGTCGGCGTCGGGGTCGGACCGTACCGGGCCGACCCGGAGAAAGGTTCGATTGGACACTTTGGGCCCGGCGGCGGTTCGGATGAGTCCCAAGGGGCGGACAGGTCACATAAAGCCCCAGTAACTCCTTTTCCATCGCCACCGCCGCGCTTGTCGCAGCGGTGGCGGCGCCCCATTTGCACAAAAGGGCGGTATCAGGGTGGGTCGCCGGTCTTTGACGGGCCCCGAAAGGCGATGGGCGAGGTGCAGCAGTATTTCGATATCATCTTGTTCGCGATGGTCGCCGTGTTTCTGGTGCTGCGGTTGCGCAGCGTGCTCGGCCGTCGGACGGGAAACGAGCGGCGGCGCGATCTCTTTCCGCGCCGGGCGGCCCCAGCTTCGGACAACGTGGCAACGCTCGTCGAATCCGATACGCGCTCGGCGAGGCTTGCCGATGATGGGTCCCCTGCCAACACGGTTGCCGAGGGGCTAAACCGCGTTCGTCGCGCAAATCCGAGCTTTGAGCCATCGCACTTTATTGGGGGCGCCCGCGCCGCTTTCGAGATGATCGTCGCGGCTTTCGCGAACGGCGACAAAGAGGTGCTGCGGCCGCTGTTGAGCGACGAGGTTTTTCAGCAGTTCGCCACCGCCATAGACGAGCGGGTCGCCGCCAAGGAGACGCTGGAGACCCGTATCGACAAGCTCGACGCTGTGGACATTGTCGAGGCCGAACTCATCGGCTCTACGGCACAACTGACTCTCAAGCTGGTGTCGAAGCAGATCAACGTAACGCGAGCTATGGACGGGAGTATCGTCGACGGCGATCCCGACCATCCCGTCGAGAAGACTGACTACTGGACTTTCGCACGCGACGCCCGCTCGGCCGATCCAAACTGGATGCTCATCGCAACAAGCAGCGGCTGACGTCGCCCTGGGCGGCGTTCGAAGACTATGGCTGCGCCGGGCAGTGCCTGCTGCCGCGTTGGCGCTGCTTGTATTTGGTCTTAGCCGCGATTCGGGGCCGGCACGTTTTTCGCTGACCGCCGCGGGGTTCGATCGGCTTCAAGGATGGGCTGAAGATCGCCTTTCGGCGGCGGTACCGGCGTTTCTCAAATCCTGCGCTCGCGTGCTGAGGCTGCCGGATACAGCGGCAATCGATCCGATTCCGAAAGTCGCGGATTTCGGGCGGGTCGGGGACTGGCGACAGCTCTGTCTGGCGGCAGCGGCGACGCCTTCGGCCGACGATGTAGCGGCGCGGCGGTTCTTCGAGAGCTATTTCGTCCCGCTCTCGGTCACCGACTACGGCCAGCCGGAGGGGCTTTTTACGGGATATTTCGAGATCGAGTTGAACGGCTCGCGGCAGCGGCACGGACGTTATCAGACACCGATCTATCGGCGGCCGCCCGAGCTAGGCTCGGGTCTACGCCACTCGCGAGCCGAGATCGAGGATGGCGCGCTCGTGGGACGCGGTCTCGAACTCCTATGGGTCGACGATCCGATCGATGCCTTCTTTCTGGAAATCCAAGGCTCGGGTGTGATCCGACTAGAGAACGGAGGCACGGTCCGGGTCGGCTATGACGGGAAGAACGGGCTGCCCTACGTTCCGGTCGGTCGGCTGCTCGCCGAGCGCGGCATAATCCCGCGTGCACAGGTGACGATGATCAGCATCCGCGATTGGATGAACAGGCATCCCGAGGCCGGAGCTGCGCTGCGCCGCGAGAACCCTTCTTATGTGTTTTTCCGAGAGCAGCGGGATAAGGGAGCAATCGGCGCCGAAGGGGTGGTGCTGACGCCGGAGCGGAGCTTGGCGGTAGACCGCGCCTATATTGCACTCGGCCTGCCGATCTGGATCGAAGCGGCCGAGCGCTTCGCCGCGGCCGAGGGCGTGCGGCAGCTTGTCGTGGCGCAAGATACCGGGGGTGCGATCAAGGGTCCGGTGCGCGGCGACATGTTCTGGGGTATGGGTGCCGCCGCGGCGTGGCGGGCCGGAGTGATGAATGCGCGCGGGCGCTATTACGTGCTGCTGCCGCGCCGCATCGCCCGACGTCTCGCTCCCGGAAAGTGAACGCGCTGGCAACCAGCCGGCTCTCGCGAGGCGCCGCAGTGTTGTGATAACATCGACCCGAAAATTGCCTATTTTATACCGCATCTTTTGAGCCGAGGGCGGAAGCCGGCGCGCGGAGCGCCGCCGGGGCGTCAAGCGGTCACTTCAACCGTAACGAGAGCTCCCGCTGCAGACCCGCTGCAGGAGCAGCGGCGTGCAAATTGCCGATACAACTTCTTGTTGTTGCTGGCGGCAACCCGAGGCTGGGCGGCTTGCCCCTACTGCGCGGCGATTCGCGTCACCGATAAGCTCGGGGAGGCTCGGCGGACGCGCAGCGCGGATTGATTATCGGTGCGGCCAGCCCCTATTTTCCACGACACCCCGGTCTGGGGCCTCGATAATGATTTGACGGCCGATGCGTGTAGCGCTCTTTGTGACGTGCTTGGTGGATTTCTTCCGGCCGACGATCGGGTTTGCCGCCGTCAAGCTACTCGAGGAGGCGGGCTGCACGGTCGAGGTGCCGCAGGCCCAGACCTGCTGCGGTCAGCCGGCCTACAATTCGGGCGACCGCGCCGACGCGAAGGCGATTGCCTTGCAGTTTCTCGATGCCTTTAAGAGCTACGACTATGTCGTTGCACCCTCCGGGTCGTGCGCCGGGATGATCCGCCGGCATTACCCGGAGCTATTCGCCGATGATCCGGAAGTTTTGCCGCGAGCGCAGCATCTCGCCGAGCGCAGCTGGGAACTCGTCTCCTTCCTTGTCGACATCTGCGGGAGGCACGCCGTAGAAGCACGATGGGAGCGCCGGGTCACCTACCACGATGGGTGCTCAGGACTGCGCGAGCTCGGGGTCAAGGACCAGCCGCGCCAACTCCTCGCGTCGGTCGGTGGGCTCAGCCTAAGGGAGCTTCCCGGTGCGGAGGTCTGCTGCGGCTTCGGCGGTACCTTCTGCATCAAATACCCGGATATCTCCGACAAGATGGTCAGCGACAAGGAGGCCGATATCGCAGCAACCGACGCCGAAGCGGTCCTGGCGGGAGACCTGGGCTGCCTGCTGAACATCGCTGGCAAGCTCCATCGCCGCGGCCGCCGGATCGAGGTTCGGCACGTGGCTGAAGTGCTGGCCGGCATGACCCGGGATGTCCCGCCGATCGGCGTTGCGCGATAAGGCCATGCTCGCCACCAGCCGCACCTTCGAGGCGAACGCCCGTTCTGGCCTCGCCAACGATAACCTGCAACGGGCGCTGGCGCTGATGCGCACCGGGTTCCCCGAGCGCCGCCGTCTCGCCGTCGAGCGGCTCCCCGAGTTCGAGGCCCTGCGCGACATCGGGAAGTCGATCAAGGACCACACTCTCGAGCATCTCGACTTCTACCTCGAGCTCTACGAAGCGAACGTCCTCGCCTCGGGCGGCCGGGTACATTGGGCACGAACCTCGGATGAAGCTCGCGCCACGGTATTGGAGATCTGCCGCTCGGTTGACGCCAAGGTCGTCACCAAGGGCAAGTCGATGATCGCCGAGGAGGTCGGGCTCAACGAGTATCTCGAAGAGAACGGCATCACCCCGGTCGAGACCGATCTCGGCGAATACATCATCCAGCTGCGCCGCGAGCCGCCGAGCCATCTGATCGCGCCCGCGATCCATCTGATGAAGGAGCAAGTCGCCGCAACCTTTCGCGCCGCGCATCGGTCGCTCGACCCGCAGCGCTCGCTCGCCGAGGCGCGCCAGCTTTGCGACGAGGCGCGTGCCGTGCTGCGGCCGCGGTTTCTCGCTGCCGATGTCGGCATTACCGGCGCCAACTTCCTGGTCGCCGAGACCGGGTCGAGCATTATTGTGACCAATGAGGGCAACGGCGATCTGACGCAGACCCTACCGCGCGTCCACATCGCGATAGCGAGCATCGAAAAGCTCGTGCCGACCTTAGAGGACGCGGCAACCTTGCTGCGCCTCTTGGCGCGCTCGGCCACCGGACAAGAGTTCTCGTCCTATACGACGGTGTCGACCGGCCCGCGGCGCCCGGAGGATCTCGATGGGCCAGAGCAATATCATGTCGTGTTGCTCGACAACGGCCGCAGCGCCCTTCTCGGAGGCGAGTTCCAGGACATGCTGCGGTGCATTCGCTGCTCGGCCTGCATGAACCATTGCCCGGTTTACGCCGCGGTCGGGGGGCACGCCTATGGCTGGGTCTATTCCGGCCCCATGGGAGCGGTGTTGACGCCTAGCCTAGTCGGCGTCGCGGAGGCCGGCCACCTGCCGAACGCCTCGACCTTTTGCGGGCGATGCGAGGGCGTGTGCCCGGTCAAGATCCCGCTCCCGAAGTTGATGCGGCATTGGCGGGAGCGGGAATTTGCCGAGAAGCTGAACCCGCCGATCCACCGCGCTGGCCTGGGTTTGTGGGCTTGGGTAGTACGCCGGCCAGCTCTCTACCACACACTTGTCGAGCTCGCCAGCCGTGCGCTCGGTTGGGCCGGCCGCGGCCGCGGGCGGTTTCGTACAGCGCCGATGGCCGCCGGCTGGACGGCTGCGCGCGACATGCCGGCGCCTGAGGGCCGCAGCTTTCACAGCCTGTGGGCCGAACAGCGCAGAGGCGGCATCGCGAGATGAGCGAGGCGCGCGACCAGATCCTCGCCCGCATCCGCGGCTCCTTTAAACGCGGCCGGCTCGACTTCGCACGCCAAACGGGGCTGCGCGACCGGGTTGCAGCGCACCAGCGCAATCTGGTTCCCGCGCGGGCAGCGACGCTCGACTCTCGGAGCCAGATCGATCTGTTCCTCACAATGGCCGAGGAGGTGCAGGCGACGACTGTGCGGGTCGGCTCGCTGGCTGCGGTGCCCGAGGCTGTCGGCCAATATCTCGCTGCCGAGAACCTTCCCGCTGAGCTCGTGCTGGCACCCGACCCGTGCCTCGATGAGATCCCCTGGAGTGCTCGACGGCTGCTGTGCATCCGCCGCGGCCGGGCAGAGGCAGGCGACGCGGTCAGCCTGACACTGTGCTTCGCGGCGATCGCCGAGACCGGGACGCTGATGCTGATCTCCGGAGCGCGGACTCCGACGACGCTGAATTTCCTGCCGGATACCCATATCGTCGTCGTGCGCGGCGAACAGGTTGTCGCCGCCTACGAGGATGGTTGGGATCGGCTGAGGGGCCGCGGTGTGATGCCGCGTACGATCAACTTCATTACCGGTCCGTCGCGGACGGGGGATATCGAGCAGCGGATCGAGCTCGGGGCCCACGGCCCGCGGCGCCTCCATATCATCCTCGTCGACAATCGGCAGGGAACAGGCAGTGCCAAAGACGGATGATATGGTGCCGGCCGGCAGCGATCGACTAGTGTGGCGGGAGGCCGTCCGCGGTGTGAAGCCGTTGCGCGGGCGCGACATAGCGGTGTTGTCGCCCCCCCTCCAATCGTCGCCGGCGCCAGCCGAGACGAGGCGCGTGCTAAGGCCGGATCGGCTACCTCCGCTCGATCGCTTCTCGGGGATCGACCGGGCCAGTGCCGAGCGGCTGAAGCGCGGTCTCCACACGATCGAAGGGCGGCTCGATCTGCACGGAATGACCCAGGCCGAGGCCCATCGCGCGCTCGCCGGATTTATTCATAAGTCGCGCGATGCCGGACGGCGCTGTGTTGTCGTCATCACCGGACGGGGATTCGGTCCGACCGGGCCGGGGATACTCAAGCTCGCGGTACCGCGATGGCTCGAAGAGGCGGACCTGCGGCGGCATATCCTTGCGGTCGCACCGGCACAGCCGCGTGATGGAGGGGCGGGCGCGCTCTACCTCTTGCTGCGCCGCCACCGGAGCGAGCGCGGGCCCTGACCTTGTTTGACGCCGGGCTCACGCGAGCGCGGCATTTTTCTTGCACATATTTCCGGCGGCAGCCAAAACCCGCGAGTTTTCTCGTAAGCATGCAATGTCGATGGCCAGCAACAGGGATCTCCTCCCCCATATCGACCGCCTGAAATCGGCACGTGTCCTATGCATCGGCGACGTGATGCTCGACCACTACGTTTATGGCGACGTCACCCGAGTATCGCCCGAAGCCCCGATACCGGTGCTGTGTGTCGAACGCGAAATGAAGAGTTTGGGCGGTGCCGGCAACGTCTTGCGCAACCTGCGAGCATTGGGAGTGGAGGCGTCCTTTGTCTCGGTTGTCGGCAATGACGAGGCTGGGCGCGAGGTTGGGCGGCTGCTGGAGGCACAGAACGGTGCTGAGCTGCACGTCCTGGTACAGCCTCAGCGCAGGACGACTGTGAAGACGCGCTATATCGCAGCCAATCAGCAACTGTTGCGGGCCGACCGAGAGAGTGCGGTTCCTCTCGATCCGCATATTCGCGAGGATCTTCTTCGGCTTGTACACGAACTCGTGGACCACCACTCGGTAGTCATCATCTCTGACTATGCCAAGGGGGTGCTTACCGAAGGGGTAGCTCTGGAAATCATCAAAGCGGCGCGGGAAGCCGGCGCACGCACGGTCGTCGATCCAAAGGGCGGGGATCCCATCCGCTATCGCGGCGCCGATCTATTGAAACCCAACCGGCGCGAGCTCGCCGAAGCCACGGGCATGGCTGCCGCCATCGATAGCGAGGTGATCGAAGCCGCGCGCGCGCTGATCGAGCGTTGCGGCTTCGCCGGCGTCCTAGCCTCGCTCGGTGCCGAAGGGATGGTTCTGGTCGCAGCCGATGGCGCCGTTCATATCCAACGGGCCGAAGTGCGCGAGGTCTACGACGTATCGGGGGCCGGAGACACAGCGGTGGCTGCGGTGGCGGCATCGCTCGCCGCCGGCCTCAGCCTGACCGATGCTGCGCGCCTGGCGAACACGGCGGCTGGGATCGCCGTCAGCAAAGTCGGAACGGCGGTTGTCTATGGCCGAGAGCTGACCGCCTACCTCAGCGGGCACGATCTATATAATTCAGACAAGGTATTGCCCCGGGCAAATGCGCTCGATCTCGTTGAGCGGTGGCGCCGCCAAGGGCTTAAGATCGGCTTCACAAACGGTTGTTTCGACCTGCTTCACCCCGGACACGTCGCATTGCTGGGACAGGCCAAGGCGGCTTGCGATCGGTTGGTTGTCGGTCTCAATAGCGACGCGTCGACGGCGCGGCTGAAAGGTCCGCGCCGTCCCGCCCAAACCGAGACGGCGCGGGCCGAGGTGCTCGCGTCGTTGGCGGCAGTCGATCTGATTGTCATATTCGAGGAGGACACGCCGATCGATCTGATCGAGGCAGTCCGGCCGCAGCTTCTCGTCAAAGGCGCCGATTACCGAGTCGACGAGGTCGTCGGAGCCGAATTCGTCACGCGCATCGGTGGCGAGGTGCTTCTCGCCGAGGTGATACCAGGCTACAGCACCACCGCGACGATCGCGCGGCTCGGCTGGTAACTCAGCGCAACCTCTTTACACCCCGTCGAGATGGCGTGTCTCCGGGTCGAGATGGCGCCGCAGCCGCGCCGCCGCGAGACGCGCAAAGCGCAAGGTAAGGGCGCGGCGTCGCCCGCTGCTGAGCGTGGTTGGGCGACCATCGCGCAGCAAAGCAGCACCGAACGGATCCGCCACCATCAGACCACATTCATCGGGGATTAATACTTGGGGAAAGTGCTCTGGGACCGCAAAATACAGACGATCTGCGAAATCGCGGTAAGTTACCCACTTGCGATCGGCACGGAAGTCGGCGACCGAGGTTTTGATCTCGACTATCGCAAAGTCACCAGCCTTCCCAAGGCAGAGGATATCCGCGCGGCGTCGGTTTGCGAGGGGAAATTCGACAAGAGCAGCGTAGCCGAGCTGGTCGAGCGCGCGGCAAACCCCTCGCGCGAGGAGTAACGCTGTCGTTGAGGGTTCGACGATGAGCGGAGGAGACATGGCCGACCCCGCATCATAAGCAGGCTAGATCAAGCGGGTGAGATTGAGGAGTGTACGGATGGCGGTAGCGATGGAGCGGAGCTTCCTGCGGCAAGCCTGGGATCTTGCTTGGCCGTATTGGAAGTCGGAAGAGAAAGGGTCGGCCATCGGGCTGCTCGCTGCCATCGTCGCCCTCACCCTGATTATGGTATGGCTTAATGTTCGCTTTAATTATTGGTATAATGATTTCTATGACGCGCTTCAGCAATACGCATGGTCGAAGTTCTGGTGGCAGTTCGCGATCTTCGGTATGCTCGCGGTATCATTTATCGTCGTTGGCGTCTACGCCGCTTATTTGCAGGGAATTTTGCATATTCGTTGGCGGCGGTGGTTGACGGAACGTTTCATGCGGAGCTGGCTGGATGACCAAGCCTATTACCGCTTGCAGCTGGACCAGACCACGACCGACAACCCCGATCAGCGCATTGCCGACGATCTCAATCGTTTTGCCACGCAGAGCCTCGACCTGTCGCTCGGTCTCTTCAACGCCCTCGTAACGCTTGCCTCCTTCCTCTCGATCCTATGGACCCTGTCGGGGGCGCTGACGATCCCGCTGGGCGGAGGTGTCGAGATCGCTATCCCCGGCTACATGGTCTTTGCGGCGCTGGTCTATGCTATTGGAGGCACGTTGTTGACGAGTTGGATCGGTATGCCGCTGATCCGGCTCCGGTTCGATCAGCAGCGGTATGAGGCGGATTTTCGGTTTAGTCTCGTCCGGCTGCGCGAGAACGCAGAGAATGTGGCGTTCTACGGCGGCGAGGCTCGTGAGTTCGACACCTTTCAGAACCGTTTTGCTCAGGTCGTCAAGAACTGGTGGGGGATCATCAAGCGCCGTAAGAAGCTTACGTGGTTCACTTATGGATACGGCCAGGTCGCAATTGTTTTCCCTTTTCTGGTCGCCGCGCCGCGTTATTTCGACAAAGCGATCCAGCTTGGCGGTTTGATGCAGATCTCCTCGGCTTTTCGCCAGGTGCAGGAGTCGCTGTCCTTTATCGTTAACTCGTACAATGAGATCGCCGAATATCAGGCAGTGGTGCAACGGCTCTCCGGGTTCCGCTGGAGGATGGATGAAATTGGGGCCGATCGGGCCGCTGCACAACCGATCAAGATCGAACGCGCTGGCGCGGGCGTCGCGGTGGATGCGCTCGACCTCGATCTGCCGGACGGGAGGCCCCTGCGGCAAGACATTTCGCTGTCTGCGGGCCCAGGCAGGCCTCTACTGATCACGGGTCCTTCCGGAGTGGGTAAGAGCACGGTGTTGCGCGCAATTGCCGGGCTGTGGCCTTTTGGGCGCGGTCGGGTTCGGATGGCTGACGGTCGCGCGCTGTTTCTTCCGCAGCGGCCTTATCTGCCGCTCGGCACACTGGCCGATGCGCTCGTCTATCCCAGCGCCGCCGACGAGCTGCCCCGCGACCACCTCGTCGAGGTGTTGCATGCGGTCGGCCTGCCGCAGCTCTCTGACCGCCTTGACGAGGAAGCGAACTGGGCGCAGCGCCTATCCATGGGCGAGCAGCAGCGCCTCGCGTTTGCCCGGGTGCTGCTCGCCCGCCCCGAAATCGTCTTTCTTGATGAGGCAACCTCGGCGCTGGACGAGGCAGCAGAAATGTCGCTCTACCGGCTGTTGCGGGAGGCGCCCTGGCGACCGACGGTCGTCAGTATTGGTCACCACGGAGCCTTGCATCGTCTACACGACACGGTGGTTGATATCGGCCGCCCGCCGGTTTCTCAGGCGGCGGCCGGATGACTGGGTGGTTCGCGACGGAGACCTAAATGAACGACGCTGAAGATACGTTACGCGCCGTCCGGGTCGGCAAGCTCGAAGGGCTCAAGGCGCAGGGAATCGATCCTTACCCCTATAGTTTCGTGCGCACTCATAGCGCGACCGAACTAGACCGTCTCTATTCCGGGCTGGCCGCCGACGCGGAAGCCGGCGAGCAGGTGTGTGTTGCGGGTCGCATCCGGGCGGTCCGCAACAATGGCATGTTTATCGATCTGCACGACACCACCGGAAAGGTCCAAATCTTTTGCCACCGGGACAATCTGTCGCCAGAGGCGCTGGCGGTCGTGCGCCTCCTGGACATTGGTGATTTAATCGGTGTGGAAGGATTGGTACGGCGCACATCGCGCGGCGAACTCACCGTCAACGCAAGCGCGATGGCAATTCTGGCCAAGACGCTACGTCCGCTCCCCGAGAAATACCATGGTCTCGCAGATGTCGAACTGCGTTACCGGCAGCGTTATCTCGATCTGATAATGAATCAACAGAGCCGCGAGAGGCTGCGCCTGCGCAGCAGGATCGTCGCAGCGATGCGTAGCTATCTCGTCGAGCGCGGTTATCTCGAAGTCGAGACGCCGATGCTGCACACGATCCCGGGGGGAGCCTCGGCGAAGCCTTTCATCACTCATCACAACACGCTCGACATCGATCTGTACCTGCGGATCGCGCCCGAGCTTCACCTGAAGCGGCTCTTGGTCGGCGGGCTCGCCGATAAGCTGTTCGAGATCAACCGCTGTTTCCGCAACGAGGGCATCTCGCCTCGCCACAATCCCGAGTTCACCACGCTCGAGCTCTACGAGGCATATGTCGACTACGCCGCGATGATGAAGCTGACCGAGGAACTCATTACCGCCGTCGCCGAAACCGTGCTCGGTAGCCTTAGGATCGATTATGGAGGGACTGTTATCGATTTGTCGCCGCCCTGGCCGCGGAGCAGCATGTCCGAGCTGGTGCAGGCGGCGACCGGGATTGATTTCCTCGCTTTCGAGGATCCAGAAACGGCCCGTCGCGCGGCGGCAGGGCTCGGTGCATCCCTAACCGGCGGCGAGAGTTGGGGCCAGGCGCTCGAAGCGGCCTTCGCTGCGCGCGTCGAGACCACGTTGATCCAACCGATGCACGTCACCGGCTTTCCGCGGGACATTTCACCCTTAGCCAAGGCTGATCGTGCCGATCCGCGGCTGGCCGAGCGCTTTGAGACCTATATCTATGGCTGGGAGATTGCTAACGCATTTTCGGAGCTCACCGATCCGCAGGACCAGCGGACCCGCTTCGAGGCGCAAATGCGGGTTCGAGCAGCTGGCGACGAGGAGGCGCAGCTGCTTGACGAAGATTATGTGACCGCCCTCGAATACGGGCTGCCCCCGTGCGGCGGGCTCGGCATCGGCATCGATCGGCTGGTCATGCTGCTGACCGACAGCCCCTCGATCCGCGACGTCATCACCTTTCCCACCTTGCGGCCGCGGTGAAAGCGCGAGAAGGGCAGTAGCCGCCGCCCCGTCGCCTGCCATTTTGACGGGAGTCGCGGTCGACGCAGGGGCGACATACTGCGCTGTCGTTGGACAGGAATCGTCGCGAAGCGGACTCCCGGGAGGCGGAAATATTCCAGAAGAAGGCACAACACTCACGCATTTCCGACCTGCTCAGGACCAGAAGACCGCGGGATAGAAAAGGGTCGGCGGGCCTCCCATATGGCGCTCAAATGGGAGGACGCGCATGCCGTCTTGCTCAACTTTCTCGTCGCGCAGGTTGCTCTCCGCCGCGGCATTGTTGTCTCTTTCAATGGCGGGTTGTGCCCCGGTGCCGCCGACGGCCTCAGTCGTGATTCCGCCGATCCCTGCGGGCGAGGCTCGGGTCTGGTTCTACCGGGACGGGGGGCCCTATGTGGATGGCACCGGGACCCCGTATCTGCGGATGAACGAAGCGATCGTCGGGGTCTCGGAACCCGAAGGCGCGATCTATCGTGATGTAGCACCGGGCCAATATCGCGTGACGGTCGACAGCTATGGCCGCGATTTCAATCAATCCCGTTGGGTCTACCTCTATCCAGGCCAGCAGGCGTATTTCAAAATAGTGTCGTTGCGCGACTGGGTGGTGGGCGGCGGCGGCGGTAGAGGTGGCGGGGGTTATCAGCGCAACACCTTTTACGTCTGGGAAATCCCACCAGAGGTAGCGCAGGGCGATGTCGCGCGTAGCCGGTTTTACGGCGGAGGCTGACGACCAGGGCGAGTTGAGCGGAGAAAGCGCATGTCGTTCCGTCCCATCATTATTGGTGTCCTCTCGCTGGCCGCAGCGGCCTGCTCCCAGCTCCCTTCGACGGCCTCCATTGCGGTTCCGCCGATCCCGGCGGGGGAAGCCCGGGTCTGGTTCTATCGTAATGGCGGGCCCTACGATGACGGCATGGGCACCCCTTACATCCGTATGAACGACGCGATCGTCGCGATTTCGGAACCGGGCGGCGCCTTTTACCGCGACATCCCGGCCGGCCCGTACCACATCACAGTCGAGAGCTATGGCAAGGACTTTAACCAGGACAAGGACGTCGAACTCGTTGCTGGACAGGAATTGTACGTCAAGATCGTCTCGTTGCGAAACTGGGTTGCCGGCGGCGGAGGCGGCGGGGAAGAGGGGGGCGGTGACGATTTCGGACGCGACACCTTCTACGTCTGGCTGATTCCCCCTGAAGTCGCGCGCGCGGATGTGGCGCGCAGCGCGTTTTACGGCGGTGGCTGACGACCGGCTCAGAAGTTCTCCAGGCTCAGCACCTCAGTGTCGGAGTCGTAGGACAAGATCTCCGCGTGGCGGCCCCAGTTGATCACGGTGTCGAGCACCCGCTGCGCTTCTGATTCCGATAAATAATCCTCGAGCTCGCGCAGAAAGCGAGCGGCGGGGGCGCGGTGCCCCGGACGCTCGTCGAGCACCCGGCGGATATGGACGGCGAGCGGGATATGCTTCAGCACCGCCTCGGCGAAGAGCTGCTTCTTCGCGAGCATGTCAGCCTCGGCATAGGTGCGGCCGAGAGCGGTCAGTTCTATGTCGCCGCTGCTGACATGGGCAAATCCCAGCAGCTGCAAGGTTTCAATCAGCGGAAACAGCTCGTCCATCACGAGGTTCTCCTCGTCGGCGAGTTGCGGCAGGTCGGCGCGTCCGTGATAGGGGGCCTCGCTCAACGAGTCGATCAACCCGGAGAGCTGCTGGACCGAGGCGTCGGGCAGGCGATAGCCGATGCCGATCGGCTCAGGTCGCGCGCCGCGCCGCCCATCTCGTCCCGGGACCGTGGTCAACAAGGTGTAGACCTGGTCGACGATCTGGCGGAACCCGGCGCTTTCGGAGGTGCGCGGGCGCTGCAGTGTCACCGGGATGTCAGCGCGGATGCGACCCGGGTCGCTGCTGAAGATCAGAATACGGTCGGCTACTTCGACTGCCTCCTCGATATTGTGCGAAACCATCACGATGCCCTTGGTCGGGATGCGGCTGGCATCCCACAGATCGAGAAGATCGCCGCGTAGCGTTTCCGCCGTCAGTACGTCGAGCGAAGAGAACGGCTCGTCGAGGAGCAGGATGTCGGGGTTGACGACGAGGGCTCTGGCGAAGCCGACGCGTTGCCGCATCCCGCCCGAGAGCTCTTTCGGATAGGCGGTCTCGAACCCGTCGAGCCCGATCACGTCGATAGCGTCGACCGCTCGCCGCCGCCGCTCGGCGCCGGAGACGCCGAGCGCCTCGAGGCCAAGCTCGACATTGCCGAGGACGGTCAGCCACGGAAAAAGCGCATACGACTGGAACACCATGGCGATGCCGCGGACCGGTTCGCTGACCTTGTGCCCGCGATATTCGACGACACCGTCGCTCGGCGGCACGAGACCGGCGAGAATGCGCAGAAAAGTCGACTTGCCGGAGCCGGATTTCCCAAGGATCGCGACGATCTCGCCGTCGCGCAACGTGAAGTCGAGATGGTCGAGGACGAGCCGGCCGAGATGGTCCGGCATGCGATAGGTCTTGGAAACGGCTTCGGTGCGCAAGAGCGGGACGGTCATTACGGCTTTCCGATAAAATGAACGACGAGACCGGACCTAATGAGATTGCTTCGGCGCGACGCGCCTCACGATGACGAGGAAACAGCCACCATCATTGCGAGCGGCGCGACGCAATTTCGCCGGGCTATTTCCGCCGCTGGCTGCAACACACTAGCCGACCGGCCTTGGCGAACCGCCCGCACCGCTCCTGTTCCACCTGTTTTATCAGGTCGAGATCAGGCATCGCCAACTCCTATAATGACAATCCCGCACCCGCTCAGGGCGCCGCTGCACCTGCAGCGGATCCGCACCGGAGCTCTCCTCCCGGCTGAGATACGCTGCGGCCCAATAGGCGGCCCGCTCAGGACATCACAATGCCGGAAGTAAGCACCACGAAGGAGGCTATTTTAGGGTCAATCGAGCCGCAGGCGCTCGGCGGCGAGGTTGTAGAGCCGGCGCCACAGCAGCCGGTTGAAGGCTAGCACGTAAAGGCAGAGGACGGCGATCCCGAGCGCGATGCGCGCGCCGTCCCCCTCGGCGGTGGTGCGGGCGATATAGGCGCCGATCCCGGTGGCGGTCAGCGTGGTGTCGCCCCATTGGACGATCTCGGCGACAATGCTGGCATTCCACGATCCGCCGGCAGCGGTGACCGCGCCCGTCACGTAGGCCGGAAAGATTGCCGGCAGGATCACCCGCCGCCACCATAAGAGCCGCCTGACGGCAAAATTCTGCGCCGCGAGGCGAAGCTCGACCGATAGTGCGGTAGTGCCGGCGATGACGTTGAACAGGATGTACCATTGGGTGCCGAGAATCATCAGCGGACTGAGCCAGATTTCCGGGTCGAGGCGATAGCGCAGGATCAGCGCTACCGCCGCCGGGAAGAACAAATTCGCCGGGAAGGCAGCGAGGAACTGGACGATCGGCTGCGCCACATCGGCAAGATGTGGGCGGAGGCCAATCCCGACCCCGACCGGCACCCAGACCGCGGACGCGATGCCGATCAGGACCAGCACGCGCACCGCGGTCATCAGCCCGAGCAGGAACACCCATCCGATCTCGGCGAGGCTGACACTCTCGCGGATGAAGGTCACGAGCCAGACCGAAGCACCGGCGGCCAGCGCAAGAAGTGCGATGTCGAAGGCCCGATCAAAGGCGGGGCGTGGCGGCCGTTCCGCCGCCGGCGCGCGCCGTCGAGCCAGCGCGGTGATCGCGCCGTCGATCATGCGGTTGACCGCGAGCACCCCGGTCTGGACCAGGTCGAAGAGCCGGGCGCGCTGCAGCACGAGCAGAAACCACGGGCGAACATTGTCGGCGTCAGCGGGCGGGTCGGCCTGAAACTTGCGCGACCAGGCGATCAGCGGGCGGAACAGCAGCTGGTCGTACAGCAGGATCACGACAAACATGACGAGCACGGCCCAGCCGATCGCCGCGAGGTCGCGCTGCACGATCGCGGTGGCGATATAGGACCCGACACCGGGCAAGAGGATCGACTGCCCGGAGACGGTGATCGCCTCCGAGGCGACGACAAAGAACCAGCCGCCCGAGACCGACATCATCATGTTCCAGACGAGCGAGGGGATCGCGTGCGGCACCTCGAGCCGCCAGAACCGCCGCCACGGCGAGAGATGGTACATCCGCGCGGCTTCTATCAGCTCCGTCGGCACCGTGCGCAGCGACTGGTAGACGCTGAAGGTCATGTTCCAGGCTTGGCTGGTGAAGATCGCGAAGATCGCTGCACATTCCACACCGAGCAGCCGCCCCGGAAACAGCGCGATGAACCCGGTGACCGCGATCGAGAGAAAGCCGAGGATCGGCACCGATTGCAGGATGTCGAGCAGCGGGATCAGGATCTTTTCCGCCCGGCGGCTCTTGGCGGCGAATGCTGCGTAAGCGAGGCTGAAGACGAGCGAGGCGACGAGTGCGGCACCCATGCGCAGCACGGTGCGCAAGGCGTATTCGGGCAGGCGCCACGGGTCGAGGCTGATCGCCAGCACCTGGCCGACCTGGTAGCGGGCGCTCATCGCCATGCCGCCCCAGGCGACGAGTGCGACGAGCCCGAGCACCAGCGGCAACGCCACCAGATCCCAGTAATTCGGGCGCAGCCGCGACGGCCAGGCGATGAGGGGCAGACCCCAGCGCTGTTCCATGACCCCCAGTAACCCACGCACCCTCGCCCGCGAAGCGCTAATTCCCCGGTCGCGAGTACCAGCCTTGACCTTCCCGCTGGCCGCGGGTCCCTCCCGCCCCTGTCGCCACGAGGGCGGGCTGAGGTGAGGGGCCGATAGGGCAAGGCTTGCGCCGAGCGGCAAAAACTCCATTATTCGCAGGGCTTAAAATTGGAGAGTTGCCGGGACCTCCTTGCTCTCAATCGTTAGGCCGGCAGCGGCGAGAAGATGAACCGACGACAGCGTCGCGCAGCGGCCAAGCAAGGCAGGTACGGCGACGGTTATTCAGCGGCCGGCGCCCGAAACGCGACGGCCGACCTATTCAACGCGGCGCTCCGCTACCAGAGCAGCGGTCGCCTCACCGAGGCCGAGCTGCTCTATGGTCAGGTTCTTGCCATTGAACCGAGCCATGCCCATAGCCTCCACAACCTTGGCAACATTCTTAGAGAAACGGGGCGCGCGAGCGAGGCGGTAAACTGTTATCGGCGGGCGCTGGTTATCGAACCAAATCGCGTCGAGACCCGCAACAACTTGGCCACGACGCTACAAGACCTCGGGCAGCTCGACCAAGCGATCGGCCATTACGAGAAGGTATTGTCGCTCGACCCAGACAATGCCGATGTCCACAACAACCTCGGTACCGCCCTTCAGGACCAAGGCCGGCAGGAGGCGGCTGCGAACGCATACCGGCGGGCACTAGACCTCAAACCGGATAACGTCGAGGCTCTTGCCAATCTAGGCAATGCCTGCCGAGACCTCGGCCAATTCGATCAGGCGGTCGTATTTTTACAGCGTGCTCTCGCCCTTGATCCTAATCATGTCGGTATCCACAACTGTCTTGGCGTCACCCTCCGCGAAATCGGCGCGTTGGGTGACGCGATGGCTCATTACCAGCGCGCCCTCGCCCTCGATCCCGACGACCCCGGGACCCATTGCAACCTTGGTGTAGCGCTTCGCGATCAAGGCGATACCGATAAGGCGGCCGCACACCTGATGCGGGCGCTCGAGCTCAGGCCAGACTACGCGGAGGCACACAATAATCTCGGGCTCGTTTTCCACGACCAGGCTCGGCTGGGCGCGGCGGTGACTCATTTCGAGCACGCCCTAGCTATAAGACCCGGCTACCCCGAGGCTCATACCAACCTTGGGATCGCCTTCCAGGACCAAGGCCGGCTCGACGACGCGATCAGCCACTTCGAGCGGGCATTGACGCTGCGGCCAGATTTTGCTGTCGCGCATTACAACCTCGCGGTCGTTCTTCAGCAGCAAGGCAGAGTCGAAGAGGCGGCGCTGCGTCATCGGCAGGCGCTGTCAGTAAAGCCTGATTACGCCGATGCCAAATTTGGGCTGTGCATGGCGCAGTTGCCGATTATCTATCAAGACATAGGCGAGATCGCTGAGCGCCGCGCCGCCTACGAAGAGCATTTGAAAGAGTTGTGCCAGGAGCTCGGTCAACCGGACGCGGCCGCCATCCTAGCCAAGGGGGTGGGCTCGAACCAGCCGTTTTTCCTCGCCTATCAGGGACAGAACGACCGCGATCTCCAGGCGCTCTACGGTTCGTCGGTCTGCAATATCATGAGTGAATGCAACCTCCCCGCGGCTTTGGCGCCTCCACGCAGACCGGGGGAGCTGATCAGGATCGGCATCGTCAGCGAGTACTTTCGCAGCCATTCCGTCTGGAAGCTGAACATTCGGGGCTGGCTGCACCAGCTAGATCGCCGGAAGTTCGAGCTTTTCGGTTACCACACCGGAAAGCGCCGGGACGCCGCAACGGCTGAGGCGCAATCTCTGTGCGACCGTTTCGTGCAGGGGCCCTTGCCTGCCGATCGCTGGCGTGAGCTGATTCTGGCCGATGCGCCGCACATTTTGATCTATCCGGAGATTGGCATGGGCCCGGTCGCTGCCCAACTCGCCACGCAGCGTCTGGCGCCGACCCAGTGCAACTTTGCCGGCCATCCGGAGACCAGTGGGTATCCAACTCTCGACTATTTCCTCAGCAGCGAGCTGATGGAGCCGCCCGAGGGTCAGGAGCACTACACCGAGAGGCTGATACGGCTCCCCAATATGGCGACTTATTATGAGCCGGTCCTTCCGGACCAAGTGGCGAACGGATCGGCGCGGTTCGAATGGCCAGCGACGGTGCCAATCTTCTGGTGCGGTCAATCGCTCTTCAAATACTTACCTCAATTCGACGCAATTTTTCCCCGGATCGCCCGAGAGGTGGGCGACTGCCGCTTCATTTTCATCGAATTTCCGAGCGGCGAATATGTAACCGAGTTGTTTCGCAAGCGGCTCGATCGCGCCTTCGCCGAGTTCGGCCTGAGCGCTGGTGACTTTGTCACGATCCTGCCGCGCTTGAGCGAGGATCAGTTCGGAGCGGCCATCGCTCGGTGTGACATCGGTCTCGACAGCATCGGGTGGACCGGCAACAATTCGACGCTGGAGGCCGTGGCTCAGGATTTACCCATCGTAACACTGCCGGGGACGATGATGCGTGGTCGTCACACGATGGCAATCCTGCAGATGATGGGGGTCACGGATACTATTGCCCGGTCGCTTGATGATTATGTTTCTACTGCCGCTTCCCTTGCGCAGAACGTATCCTGGCGGATGGCGGTCAGAAAAAAAATTGCCGAATGTAAATATCGCCTCTACCGCGACAACTCCTTCATTGGAGCGTTGGAGGAGTTTCTAGTTCAGGTGGCCCCTTAAGGATGAAGCATTCTCAAAGAGATGGCGATGGAGATGGCGAGCCGACGGACAGCCTGAGCATTCTCGACCTCGATCGCCTGCGGGCGGCGCCGCTGAACCGCGATCCATTTGATTTCATCGTCGTGGAGCAGTTTCTCCGCGTCGGCGCGCTGCCTTCTCTTATCGCCGATTTCCCCGCAATCCGACAGCACGGCAGCTTTCCCGTAGAGAGCCTCGACTACGGGCCAGGTTTCGCTCGCCTCGTTGCAGACTTGACCGGGTCGGCGATACGCGAAGCGATCGAGGAGAAATTCGGCGTCGACCTCAGCGGACGGCCGACCCTGCTCACGGTGCGCGGCAAGAGCGACGGTAAGGACGGTCACATCCACACCAACTCGAAAACCAAGATCATCACCCTGCTGCTCTACATGAACCCGGTATGGGATCCTGCCGAGGGCCGATTGCGTTTCCTGCGAGGACCGAGGGACCTCGATGATTGTGCGGAAGAGGTGACGCCGCTCGCCGGAACCATGGTGGCGTTCCGGCGAAGCGAACGCTCGTTCCACGGGCATCGCCCGCACGTCGGCGAGCGTCGTTCGTTGCAGCTGAACTGGGTCATGGACGAGACGGTGGTTCGACGCGAGCTGAGCCGCCACCGCTGGTCGGCCCGCCTCAAGGCACTGAACCCGTTTGGTTAGCGCGTCCCTCTGTTGCGGCTCAGCCACGCTGCGACGAAAACACCACGGGAGTAGTAGAGTGCGCTTGAACGAAGCCACCGCTTTGATATTGTGGCGGAAGAAAGGGGCGTGCGTTCCAGCTTCGGGCGGCCGCAACCTCCGCTTAACCGAACAGGGAGGAAGTGAGACGCTAAATCTTTAGGGGGAGCGATGACCAGAAAGCGGAATATCGTCAGCGTAGCGGCGATCGGCGGGCTTAGTGCTGCGATTGCATCACTGACTGGCCTTCCCGCGGCGAGCGCGGATGAGTTGGCCGACCTGCGGGCCAATCAGGAGCTCCTTCAGAAGCGGATTGACCAGCTCTCCCAGGCTCCCCCTCCGGGGGCCCCGGGTCCGTATGTCCCGGGGTTCGGGCCGGAGACCCGGCCGGTGGCCAAGCCGGTCACCACCGGCAGCTTCCCGCGATCGTTTCTGATCCCCGGCACCGACACCTCATTGCGCATCGGCGGCATCGCCTGGACCGATGTCGTCTGGTACATGAAGGGCGCGCGACAAAGCACCGCGCTCAACGGCCAGGGCGGCAATCCCGACGGCAGCCAGAATGGCCTGGGGGGCACCGGTATGCTGCCCGCCATCCCGCTCAACAACACGGTGGGGCATTCCCGCGCCTCGGCCTTCGACGTCTCATCGCGGCCGAGCCGGCTGTTGTTCGACGCCCGGACCCCGACCGCCTGGGGCGAGGTCAAGGCCTATATCGAGATGGACTTCGCCGCCGCCAACGAGAACACAATCAATAACGGTGTCGGGAACGTCACCAGCGGCTGGATCCCGCGCCTGCGCAAGGCCTACGGGACGATGGGCGGGCTGCTGGCCGGGCAGGAGACCGGCATGTTGCACGATTCCGACGCCGACGCCGAGCTGCTCGATTTCGGCGGTCCCGCGGCGACCGCAGGCCGGTCGCGTGTGCCGCAGGTCAAATACACCTATCAGGGTCCCTACGGCTCGGTGTGGATCTTCGGATTCGAGAACCCGCAACCTTCGCTGACCAACAGAAATGGCAACATAAGTGTCGACACCACTTCGGTGCCGGGCGTCGCACCGTGCTCGGTGACCGGCAACAACACGGCCGCCAACCCGGCGACCACGGCTTGCGTCGGCAGCGCGGCGTTTTTCAACGCGAATAAGTCAACGTGGCCGGAGATCATCGGGACGGCGCGCATCAACCAGCCTTGGGGCCATTTCCAGGTCGGCGGGGTGGTGCGCAACAACAACGTGAATGACGGCCAATTCCTCGACCAGAGCTATGCCGGCTATGGCGGCACGATCAGCGGCGACGTTCACCCGTTCACCGGCGCCCCCGGGCCTCTGGGCAAGGATGATCTCGGTTTCGGCACCACCCACATCGTCAATGCGGGCGGCCAGATCGCCAACAGCCCCTCGGTGGTGACGAATTTCGGCAGCAACATCGACGTGCCGGGCTTCGGCTTTGTCAACCCGCTGACGAGCACGCAGTGGAACACGCCGGGCTCCGACGTAAGGCGCGCCTATGACCGGGCGGTGCGCTTTGCGGACTCGCACTCGCACAGCGGCTGGATCTGGTACCAGCACTGGTGGACCGAGAGCCTGCGCTCGACGCTCGAGACGAGCGCCTCGTGGTTCGCCGTGAACACGGCCCTGCTGGGGCAGAACACCAGCAACAACAAACTGTTGGCGGTAGCCCACGGCAACTTGATCTGGAGCCCGGTGGCGTTTGTCGATCTCGGTGTCGAATATGCCTGGGGCCACAGGGTTACCGTTGCCAACTTCAAGGGCGACGCTTACTCCTTGCAGGGCTCGATGCGCGTCAGGTTCTGACCACGAGGGAAATTCTCGACTTAAGAAACCCGCCGGCTAGCGCCGGCGGGTCTTTTGTTGCCCGGCGGGCCACCTCGCGCCGTTCGTTACTGAGCTCGACCCGCGGCTGTGCGAGCCGGGGGCCATCCACGTCTTCGAATGTGACTTTACCGAGGGCCGGAAAGGCGTAGATGGGCGGGACAAGCCCGGCCAAGGGATCTAGGGGCCGCGGACCTGGAAGGTCCGCCTAATCCTCCGAGTCAATCCCGAGTGGGACGATCTACCATCGGATTGTTTGAAGACGTGGGTGGCCGGAGCGAGTCCGGCCACGGGGGATTGTCCAGCTCTCTGCAGCAAGTTCGAATAGCCGCAGTGGAAAGCTCAACCGGACAGAGCATCAAGTCCAGCGATGACGACTCGCGTGATGCGCTAGTGCGGAATGGTTTAAACAGGTTCGCCAAACCCGCGTAACCTCTCCACAGTTGAGGTTATTTATCTCATAAAGTCATATGGATACGATGCTGTGTTGCGCGTTAGCAACGCTGCGACGAAAACACCACGGAGATGGCAGAGGGCACTTGATCGGTGCCCGCGCTTTGATATTGTAACGTGAGAAACGGCGGGTGTGCCATCTCTGGCCGCGACAGCTGTGGATGACTGAACAGGGAGGAAACAAGACGCTGATTCTTTGAGCGGAGGAGTGATGACCGGGAAGCGGAATACTGGCAGCGTAGCGGCGATCGGCGGGCTGAGCGCCGCGATGGCCTTGCTGACGGGCCTCCCCGCGGTAAGCGCCGACGAACTGGCGGATCTGCGGGCCAATCAGGAGCTCCTCCAGAAGCGGATCGATCAGCTCTCCCAGGCTCCTCCTCCGGCGGCCCCGGGCCCGTATGTCCCGGGGTTCGGGCCGGAGACGCGGCCTGCGGCCAAGCCGGTCACCACCGGCAGCTTCCCGCGATCGTTTTTGATCCCCGGAACCGACACCTCATTGCGCATCGGCGGCATCGCCTGGACCAACGTCGTCTGGTACATGCACGGCGCGCGGCAAAGCACCGCGCTCAACAGCCAGGGCGGCAATCCCGACGGCAGTGCGAACGGGATGGGCGGCACCGGGATGCTGCCCGCCATTCCGCTCAACAATACGGTGGGGCATTCGCGGGCCCAGGCCTTCGACGTCTCCTCGCGGCCGAGCCGGCTGTTGTTCGACGCCCGGACGCCGACGGCCTATGGCGAGGTCAAGGCCTATATCGAATTTGATTTCGGCGCCGCCAACGAGAACACGATCAATAACGGCATAGGGAACGTCACCAGCGGCTGGATCCCGCGGCTGCGCAAGGCCTACGGGACGATGGGCGGGCTGCTGGCCGGGCAGGAGACCGGCATATTGCACGACCCCGACGCCGACGCCGAGCTTGCCGATTTCGGCGGCGGCGCGGCGAGCGCCGGCCGCTCGCGCGTGCCGCAGGTCAAATACACCTACCAGGGGCCCTACGGGTCGGTGTGGACCCTCGGATTCGAGAACCCGGAACCGAGTATCACCAGCAGGTTCAGCAGCAATCTTGACAACACCTCGGTACCGGGCACCTCGCCGTGCTCGGTGACCGGCAACAACACGGCCGCCAACCCGGCGACCACGGCTTGCGTCGGCAGCGCGGCGTTTTTCAACGCGAATAAGTCAACGTGGCCGGAGATCATCGGGACGGCGCGCATCAACCAGCCGTGGGGCCACTTGCAGATCGGCGGGGTGGTGCGCAACAACAACGTGAATGACGGCCAATTCCTCGACCAGAGCTATGCCGGCTATGGCGGCACGATCAGCGGCGACGTCCACCCGTTCAGCGGCGCCTCTGGTCCTCTCGGCAAAGATGATCTGGGCTTCGGCACCACCCACATCGTCAATGCGGGCGGCCAGATCGGCAACAGCACCAGTGTAGTGACGAATTTCGGCAGCAACATCGACGTGCCGGGCTTCGGCTTTGTCAACCCGCTCTCCGGGCCGTTCAGCACGCTGTGGAACACGCCGGGCTCGGACGTAAGACGCGCCTATGACCGAGCGGTGCGCTTTGCGGACTCGCAGTCGAGCAGCGGCTGGATCTGGTACCAGCACTGGTGGACCGAGAACCTCCGTTCGACGATCGAGGCGAGTGCCATCTGGAACGCTGTGAATACAACCCTGCTGGGACAGAATACCACCAACAACAAGTTGCTAAGCATAACGCATGCCAACCTGTTCTGGAGCCCGGTGGCGTTTGTCGACTTGGCCCTCGAATATTCCTGGGGCCACCGTGTAACCGTCGCCAACTTCAAGGGCGACGCCTATGCGATCAATGGCTTGATGCGCGTCAGGTTCTGACGGAAAAGTAACCGAAGTCCCGGCTCCTGCAACCCGCCGGCTAAGCTGGCGGGTTTTGGCGTTGGGGGTAACCCCCGGCGCGGCGGCGGGCTGCTTGCTGTTGTAATCCTGCCACATATTGCGACGAAAGCGCCACTGAGCGATCGAATAGACTTGCTAGTCGCCGCAACGTCTCGGTAGCCTGATCAAGCAAACGGCGCCCTCTTCAGAGGGATAGCCGGTGATGTTTTTGAACAGGGGGCAGGCGATGGCTGGGAAGCGGAATCTCGTCAACGTGGCGGCGAGCGGCGGGCTGAGTGCCGCGATTGCGTTGCTGAGTGGCCTTCCTGCGGTGAACGCCGACGAGCTGGCGGATCTGCGAGCCAATCAGGAACTCCTCCAAAAGCGGATCGATCAGCTCTCCCAGGCTCCCCCTCCGGCAGCCCCGGGTCCCTATGTCCCGGGGTTCGGGCCGGAGACCCGGCCGGCGGCCAAGCCGGTCACCACCGGCAGCTTTCCGCGATCGTTTCTGATCCCCGGCACCGAGACCTCATTGCGCATCGGCGGCATCGCCTGGACCAACGTTCTCTGGTATATGCATGGCGCGCGCCGGAGCACCGCGCTCAACAGCCAGGGCGGCAATCCCGACGGCAGCGAGAACGGCTTTGGCGGGACCGGAGGTTTGCCCAATATTCCGCTCAACGGGGAGGTCGGGCATTCGCGGGCCCAGGCCTTCGACATCTCGTCGCGGCCGAGCCGCCTGTTGTTCGATGCCCGGACCCCGACCGCCTATGGCGAAGTGAAGGCCTATATAGAATTTGATTTCAACGCCGCCAACGAGAACACGATCAATAACGGTATAGCGAACGTCACCAGCGGCTGGATCCCGCGCCTGCGCAAGGCCTACGGGACGATGGGCGGGCTGCTGGTCGGGCAGGAGACCGGCATGTTCCACGACCCCGACGCCGACGCCGAGGTCGCCGATTTCGGCGGCGGCGCGGCGAGTTCCGGCCGCGCGCGCGCGCCGCAGGTCAAATACACCTATCAGGGCCCCTACGGCACGGTGTGGGCCATCGGGTTCGAGAACCCAGTACCAACGCTGACCAACAGAAACGGCAACATCAATATCGACTCCACTTCGGTGCCGGGCACCTCACCGTGCTCGGTGACCGGCAACACCTCGGCCGCCAACCCGGCGACCACGGCTTGCGTCAGCAGCGGGGCGTTTTTCAACATAGCTAAAAGGTCTTGGCCGGAGTTCATCGGGACGGCGCGCATCAACCAGCCCTGGGGCCATCTCGCGATTGGCGGGGTGGTGCGCGACAACAACATGAATGACGGCCAATTCATCGACCAGAGCTATATCGGCTATGGCGGGAGGATCAGCGGCGACGTCCACCCGTTCAGCGGCGCCTCTGGTCCTCTCGGCAAGGATGATCTGGGCTTCGGCACCGCCCACGTCGTCAATGCGGGCGGCCAGATCGGCAACAGCTCCGGGGTGGTGACCAATTTCGGCAGCAACATCGACGTGCCGGGCTTCGGCTTTGTCAACCCGCTCTCCGGGCCGTTCAGCGCGCAGTGGAACACGCCGGGCTCGGACGTAAGGCGCGCCTATGACCGGGCGGTGCGCTTTTCGGACTCGCACTCGCACAGCGGCTGGATCTGGTACCAGCACTGGTGGACCACCAATCTTCGGTCGACGATCGAGACGAGCGCGATATGGAACGCTCTGGACACGGCCCTGCTGGGGCAGAACACCAATGATAACAAATATCTGGCGATAGCCCATGCCAACCTATTCTGGAGCCCGGTGGCGTTTGTCGACTTGGCCCTCGAATATTCCTATGGCCACCGCCAGACGATCTCCAACCGCAAGGGCGACGCCTATGCCATCAATGGTTTGATGCGCGTCAGGTTCTAACCAACTAACTACGGGGAGGTTCGGTTCGCGCAACCCGCCGGCTTTGCCGGCGGGTTTTTGTTGGCGCCCCGGGGGCGAGCATCATAAATTCTCTGACCGATATGCGCTGCCTTCTGATCCCTCTCCTGCTGATGCCCGCCGGGCTCACGTCTTGCGGTGCGATGCAGAGTCAGGCGACCAAGATCGACGACCGCACCTACCGGATCGAAGGCCCGGGGGTGCCCGGTGGTGCGGAGGCGCCAAACCGTCGGATGGCCTCGCGTGTCTGCCCTGGCGGCTATCGCGTGCTCGAACTCGACGCGTTTCAAGGTCGATCCCGGTGAGGGGACTTATACCAACTGGGTGATCCGCTGCCTGTAAGAGCTGGCTGCCAGGGAACCGGGAGAAGGCTCAGCGCTTGGCGGCGAAGATCCCCGAGGTCAGATAGGTCGGGCCGGCCGTCGTCTTGAAGGCGAAATTGCCGCCGGTTTCGGCTGCCATCGGGCCATAAAAGCTCCCGTTGATCGCCCCGGTGATTCCGGGCACGGTGGTTATCGCGAATTTGTAATTGGCGCCGTGAGTGGCGGAGCTGCCCGAGACGGTGAAGCTGCGTCCGTCATAGTTGTTGACGGCAAACGAGCCCGCTCGGGTAGCAAAATTATAGGTAGCCGCCAAACCTCCGGCCGCCATGTACTGTGCGCCGTTGTTGAATACCGAGCCGATCATGTGGCCGTTGTAGCTGCCGATGGCGCCCTGCGATGCCAAAATTCTGATATCGGCTGTCGGCGTGATCTGCCCGGCGGTCCAGAAGTTAATGCCGCCGCGATCGATCCGCGAGATCGTGTTGTCGGTCGAATTGCCGGTGCGCAGATCGCCGCCCCAATAACCCCACTGCAGATACTTGCATTCGCAGTATGACGAGCCGGACGGCAGCAGCGAGGTCGGCGGCGGTGCGGCACCCGAGCTCAACAGGTAGAGCTTGCCGGCCTCGGCCATGTCGCCATTGACGACCAGGTCCTCGCGGTTGATCTGCTGGGCTTTGGTGCCGCTCTCGACGGCGCCGTAGATGTTGTCGTCGACGAACACCTCGCGCCCACCGCCGCTGCCGGTCAGCCCGCCGAATTCCATCTTGACGCGGCTGACGCCGCCGGTTGCCGAAGCAGCCAAGCGATTGCTGGTCAGGGTCGCGGCAACGCGGTTGTTGGCGGCATCTGTGGTGAGTGAGGTTTTGCCGGTGATCACGTAAGGGTCGGTCTGCGCGGTCGTGTTCATGACCCCGCCGAAATAGCCCTTCATAATCCGGCCGGTGCGGTTCGCACCGACCCCGGTAGTCAGGCTCGCGGCCGTTGCGGGTTGGCTAAAGCCGTAATTCGTCGCCGCGCCCGACAGCGGGACCTCCGACGCCGTTGATGGGATCACCGGCGTGGTCAGCTGACCATTTGCCGAGTGGTAATTCGTCTGATCCAACACAAAGCCGGCGATCGTAGTTGCTCCGTAGAGGCTGTTGCCTTTGCCGTCGACGGCTGAGGAAAACGCCGAGCCGATGCGAACGGGTGCGGTTGTCGGCGTGAGTTGCGAGGTGCCGCGCACCACGCCGGAGGCGACCGGCTGGCCCGAACTCTGCAGCGGGAGGACGGAACCGATCGAGGTCACCAGCACCGACTGCTGATTGGCACCTTGACCGCTGATGGCCAGGCTGGCTTGCAGGGTGCGGCTTCGCGCATTCGCTTCGCCGATCGCCGTGTTCGCCGGTGCCACGAGGTAGAGCGGCGACACATACGCGTTTGCCAGATTGCCGCCGGCATTGTTGCGGATGAACGGGATGTTTGATTGCAGCGCCGCATCGGGCTGGACGGTGAAGGCGATAATCCGGGTCGAGCCGGTCGCCGCGAGGGCGTTCGCGCTGACCGGCAGCCCGCCGGCAACGAATTCGCGCTGGTTCGGCGAGTTGACCGGCGTCAGGTTGGCATAGAAAAAGGAGCCGTCGGGAGACAAATAGCTCGTGCCGCTGACCGGCCCGAGCGGGCTCGCCGTCCCGCTCGACCCGAAGCTGGCGGTGCCCGGCACCAAAGGGATCGTCAGTTGGCCGGCGCCGCCAAGGGCAGTGCTCAGAACCCCGTTCACCAGCATCCCGTCGGTAAACGCGAATTGCGCCGGCGCGGTCTGACCGATAAAGCCGAGGGTGCTGCCGCTGTTGCTGGTACCTTTGAAGATTCCTGCGTAGAGCGTTGTAATTTTTTCCTGCAGCGATTGCTGCAGATCTGCCTGCTGCCGCAGAGCCTGTTTCTGCAGCGATTTTTGCAGATCTGCCTGCTGCTGTAGTGCTTGTTTCTGCAGCGATTGCTGCAGGTCTGCCTGCTGCCGCAGAGCCTGTTTCTGCAGCGATTTTTGCAAATCTGCCTGCTGCTGTAGTGCTTGTTTCTGCAGCGATTGCTGCAGGTCTGCCTGCTGCTGTAGTGCGTGTTTCTGCAGCGATTTTTGCAGGTCTGCCTGCTGCTGTAGTGCGTGTTTCTGCAGCGATTGCTGCAGGTCTGCCTGCTGCTGTAGGGCCTGTTTCTGGAGCGATTGCTGCAGGTCTGCCTGCTGCTGTAGTGCGTGTTTCTGCAGCGATTTTTGCAGGTCTGCCTGCTGCTGTAGGGCCTGTTTCTGGAGCGATTGCTGCAGGTCCGCCTGCTGCTGTAGGGCCTGTTTCTGGAGCGATTGTTGCAGGTCCGCCTGCTGCTGTAGTGCGTGTTTCTGCAAAGATTGCTGCAGCTCTGCCTGCTGCTGTAGTGCCTGTTTCTGCAGCGATTTTTGCAGGTCTGCCTGCTGCTGTAGGGCGTGTTTCTGGAGCGATTGCTGCAGGTCTGCCTGCTGCTGTAGTGCGTGTTTCTGCAAAGATTGCTGCAGCTCTGCCTGCTGCTGTAGTGCCTGTTTCTGCAAAGATTGCTGCAGCTCTGCCTGCTGCTGTAGGGCCTGTTTCTGCAGCGATTGTTGCAGGTCGGCCGGCTGTTGTTGTACTTGGCGTTGCAGCGCTTGTTGCAGGTCGCTCTGTCGCGGCTGAACCTCTTGTTGGGGTAATTCTTGCGGCTGCGTTTGTTGTATTGTCACCCGGGCTTGCGAGGCGCTTAGTCGTATGGTCGGCTGGTTGGCGGTAACGGGGAGTTGCGATTGTGCCAGCTGAACGGCGTAATTCACGTTCGGCGGCTGCATGGGCACGACAGCCGGCGGGGTACTTTGCTGAATTGCCTGGCCAACGCCACTATTGGCGACTGCCGTGTCGGTCGGGATCGTGGTGGCACCACCGCTCTTGCCGGCCAGGCCGTCGAGCTGGGCAAGCAACGCGGCGGCGGCGCCGGGCGGCGCGGGAGCAGGGGCGGAGGGTGCCGCGCCCGGTCCTGACAGGGTGACTTCCCATCCGGGCCTGATGATCGTCTGTGAGATCCCGTTCAGCCCGGTCACCGTAGCGCCCTTGCCATAAGCAAAGATCACCTCGAGGCCGCCGCCCGCGGCTTGGTTCACCAAAACTACGCCGCCGCGGATCCCGATGGTCGCCGAGGGCGTGCGCAGCGAAACCGCGTTTTCCTGCTTGCTGAGCTTGCCGCCGACAAAGCGGAGCACGCCGCGGGTCAGGCTAGCCGCCATCTTGCCGGTGCCGGCCGCGGGATCGTAGACAAACTCGTCGACCACCAGGTCCGAGTTCGGTCCGACGGACATCGTCGACTGATCGACAAACAGGATCTGCGTTTGACCTTCGAGCCCGGTGGTTATGCGCTCGTTGAAGACGACCTCCTGGCCGAGCACGAGCCGCCGTGGCAGGGCACTCGGCGGAATGCCCATGGCTTCCGGGTTGACCGCGGCATTGACGCCGAGCCGCTGGGCGAGGGCTGTCGGGCTCTCCAGCCCCGCGCCGACGACGATGAGGGCTACGAGCGCTAAATTTCGCACCAGAGATCGAACGAACACCGTGATCGAGCCCTCCTCACCAAAAGTATCGTAGTTATACAGCATTTGGGCGAAATTGACGAGGCTTCTTCCCGCCCTGCTTGCCCCTCCATTCACCCCCGCGTGCGGGGGCTCCGGTCAGGCGGCTAGAAGCGAAGCTGCGGGCCGATCAATACGGAGGTATTGCTGTAGGCGTAGAGAGGCAGGTTCGACGAGATGATGTCGCGCTCCAGCTGCAGCACGATCGCGGCGTTCGGCAATACCTGCCAAGTCTGGGTTACGCCAAACCGCCAGCGCTGCGTCAATTGGCTGCTGAAGCCGCTCGGGAACGCTATCGTGTCGGGCGTAGCCGTGGTCACGCAGCACGGGTCGGGAGATGCATAATTGCTCCACAAACGGCCGACGAAGGCCGAGCTCTCCCAGGGATATTTCGTCATCCCGAGGGGATCGTCGTAGCGGACGCGGTAAGAGCCCGTCACCGCATAGCTCATGTTGGTATAGTAAGGAAGCTGCGTCGATTGATCGAGATAATCGAACTGCAGGCCCAATACGGAGTTGCTGGTAATCGGTTTGTTCAGCTGCAGCGAGACGAGCTTGTCACTGCCGTTGAGACCCGTCGACAGCGGCCGGGTCGGGGCGTTGGTGAAGCTTTTTTGCCGGAACTCGAACACCCCGCGCAACGCCAGGTCGCTCCACACAAGCTGGTTGTAGTCAATACCAAAGCCACCGGCTAAGAAATACTGGTCCCATCCGAGACCGACCTCGTCGAAGATTGCATATGGACGGAACGAAGCCGCCGTATCGCCGATCAGCCCGCCGTTTGGGAAGTTGAAGCGCGGTCCGGCGGTCACCTCGAGTAGAGCAAGGTCAAGCCGGTTTACCAAAGAATTGAAATAATGGTTTAGGTAGGTGGCCCCCGTGACGTCCAATGTGTCGCGGGTCTGCGTCTGCAAATCGTAGCTGTACACCACCGAGCCGCTGCCGAAAATGCTCCCAGACGGCTGTTTGGTGAATTGGTTATTGAGCAGCACCGGGCCAATCGGCGAGAGGATCGTGGAGGAGCCGGCGACATTGGCATTGGTTTGATACTGCCCGCCGAATAACAGATAGCCGGATAGACGGTGGCGCGATTCAGCCTTCTCGATGTCCGCCAGGTATTGATCAACTCGGGCCCGGACTTCGGGCGGCGGATTGGCAGCGGCGGCCCTGTCGAAGTAATCCCGCGCAAGGCCGAAGGAGCCCATTCGGAAATACAAGGCGCCGAGCTCGAGCCGAACCCGCGGCAAGTCTGGGTTGAACAGCAGCATGCGCTCGAGCGCAGAAACCGCCGCTTCATAGTCTCCCAGCCGGGTTGATACATCGGCATAGGCGAATGCCACGTCGAGGTTTGCCGGATCCTGCAACATCCGCTGAAACAGGGCATCCTTTTGCGTCTGCAGAGACGCCGTATCTTCGCCTGCGGCCGTTTCCGCCGCCGCCCTGCCCGGGGAGAACAACGCTAGAAGCGCGATTAAACAAAGCAAAATCGTCGACAAATTCCACAGCCGGCAAGCCGCGTCGCCACTTCGGCCGAGAGCGTTCACCGCCTTACCTCCGATGACTGTTTCTTAAGGGCCTGGCTCGCAATGAAGCTAGTCTCCCCAAGAGGTTACCGTCGCCCGCGCGGAAGAGGCTGTAATCAAATCGGCAGCCCTCTCCAATCGTCGCCCCCGCGGAAAGCGGGGGCCCAGGGCTTGCCCCTGGCATGAACAGGGGGCAAGTGACTGAGACCCCTGGCTTCCCGCTTTTCGCGGGAACGACGAGACGAGAAATCTGCGGGGCGCCGGCGGATTTCCTGACAGCCGCGAAAGCGGGGGGTCCAGGAGCAACCGCTGCGGTCTTGCTCTCCTGGGTTCCCGCTTTTGCGGGAAGGACGACCAGAAAAAGGTAAGTCATTGACAACAGGAAATTCATTTCGAGCCAATCTCTTAGGGCTGCGGACCCGGCGACTGCGGAACTATTACGTACCCGCCGGTTGTGCCGCAAGGCGTTGAGTAACGTTTAACGGCAGTCGTAAGGCCTGCGACAGCGGCTGTCTCGCGCTTGATGCCAACGCGCGACCGGGGCAGACTGAAGCCACTCTCGCCGAGCCAGGGAGGCTGTCGCGTGGGAACATCGTTTTACGACACGCTCGAGGTGCGCGATCCCGCCGCGCGGGAGGCGAGTTTGATGGAGGCGCTGCCGCGGATCGTTGCTGCAGCCAAAGAAAGCGCGCCCGCCTATCGTCGCCTCTTTGCGGCGGTACGGCCGGAGGAGGTGACCGACCGGCGAGCCTTGGCGCAACTGCCGCTGACACGCAAATCCGATCTGATCGAGCTGCAGCGGCAGGACCCGCCGTTCGGCGGCTTTGCCGCGGTCCCAGTCTCGGCGCTGCGCCGGGTGTTCGTGTCGCCCGGGCCGATCTACGAGCCGGAGGGCAGGCGGTCGGATTTCGGCCGGTTTGCCCGGGCAATGTTCGCCGCCGGGTTCCGCACCGGCGAGCTTGTGCACAACGCCTTCTCCTATCACATGGTCCCGGCGGGCGCCATGGTGGAGAGTGCGGCCGAAGCCCTCGGCTGCCCGGTCATTCCCGCCGGCGTCGGCCAGACCGAGCAGCAGCTGCGCGTTATCGCCGACCTCAAGCCGGTCGGTTATGTCGGGACCCCGTCTTTTCTGAAGGTCCTGCTCGATCGAGGAGCGAGCGAGGGGATCGACGTTTCCTCGCTGAAGAAGGCGTTGGTGGGGGCCGAAGCTCTGCCGGCGTCGCTGCGGGCTGAACTGCGCGGCCACGGGGTGAGAGTGCTGCAAACCTACGGCACGGCCGATGTCGGGATCATCGCCTACGAGAGCACGGGTTCCGGCGGCGAGGTGTGCCCGGGCATGGTGCTCGACGAGGGGATCATTCTCGAGCTCGTAGTTCCCGGCAGCGGGGAGCCGGTAGCACCCGGCGAGACCGGTGAAGTCGTCGTGACGACACTGACCCCGGAATATCCGCTGATCCGTTTTGCCACCGGCGACCTCTCCGCGATCCTGCCCGGCATGAGCCCCTGCGGCCGAACCAATCACCGGATCCGAGGATGGCTCGGCCGTGCCGACCAGACGACCAAGGTGCGCGGCATGTTCGTGCATCCCGAGCAAGTCGGCGATATTGTGCGCCGGCACAACTCGATCCTCCGCGCCCGCCTCATCGTCGAGCGGCCGGCCGGGAGCGACGAGATGATGTTGTTGGTCGAAAGCAGCGAACCTGCGGAAGAGCCGGAGCGGATCGCCGAAACGGTTCAGGCGGTGACGAAATTGCGCGGAACCGTCAGCCGCGTTCCGGCGGGCAGCCTACCCGGAGACGGGAAGTTGATCGAGGACAGGCGCAACCTCGACTGAATTCACTAAATCGTCACACTTTTTTCAAACAGAAGTCCCAATCGGCTCCCCATATTGAATGCGTAAGGTTCAGCCTTACAGGTTTGTCCCCCAAACCTCGTACTCGGTCGAGCAATTCGACCGATGGCCACGCGGCTCCGGAGTTCCCCCCTCCGGAGCCGCCTTTTTGTGCAGATGCGGGTTCCATCGGCCGATTTTGCCGGTAGAGGGAGACCCCTTGTTTTCAACGAAGCTGACCCGCGACCCGCATGGCCGGGCATAGCTTGGCATAACCCGACCATCCATAGCCCCGGCCGTTGAAAGAGCCATTGTGATCAAGGCTGTGCGGTGTCTTCGGCTTCTTCGGTCTACTTGCTGCAAGACGCCTGAACCGGATAGCCGCTGCGGACCTCGCAAAGGTCTCCGACCACTATGTTCCGGGTAGCGGCAGATCAGCAGCACGCACCTTTTATTAACCTCAACGGGTCTGCTCCTCAATAGCACGCGAGGGGTGAAAAATATCTCTCGACGCTAGAGGCTTCCATATTAACTATCAAAGCGGCGGAAGACGCTCCGCGTGCAGTTCGACCGCAAGCCTCGATGACGCCGACGCAAGCCAAGCATGGCCGGCAAGCTGATCGACGGCGGCAATAACGCCCCGTGCTGTGACGCGCACCCTTGGCGTAGCGCATCTTGCGAGTGAGCACTTCAGCCGATTGCTAGTCCAAAGAATGCCGCGTGCCGCCGCACTAAAAGGTTAAAAGTGGATCGAGGCGAAGGCTGATTTGCTTTCCGCAAGGGGAGATCCGTTGTCAACGCGCTGTTGATTACCAGCTTTCTGCTTGATGTTATGATTAAGCATATGTAGAAATGGAGCAGCCCAAGTTTTTGGTAAATCGTTAACTTTGGTTAACAAACGTTAACGTGCCGGAGTCCCGAATGTCGAGTCCAATTACTCTGCCTTTGTCATGCATAGTATGCCGTTCGCACAATATTCTTCCTATTTTTGAAACATCTCCCCTTCCTATAGATACGAATCGGATATGGTCTTCTCGAGCGGGTGCGGCCGCAGCGCCTAAAGCGTCGATTAATCTCGTCTATTGCGACATGTGTGGTCACATATTCAACCGTAGCTATGATGAGGATCTGGTAAATTACGAAATGGACTATGAGAACTCTCAGATGTTCTCGCCTCGATTTCGTAAATACTGCGAAGAATTATCCGACCAACTCATAACCTCGCATGGTTTGCCCCTCAGGCACGTTGTCGAAATCGGAGGTGGTAAAGGCGACTTTCTGCGGATCATCTGTGACCGTGCTAACAACCTCGGTGTCAGCTTTGATCCGAGCTATCGACCCGAACCGGGCGACGACATTTCCACAAATATCCGTTTCGTTACGGATTACTACACGGCTAAATACGCCGAGGAACCAGCAGATTTAATCATCTGTCGCCACGTTCTTGAGCATTGTTGGGATCCACGTGACCTTATTATGACAGTGCGCGAAGCGGTCGGTGAGCGCCGCGGGTTGTTGGTCTATTTTGAAGTGCCGAACGGAGATTTTATTTTACGTGAACAAGCTTTCTGGGAGTTGCACTACCAGCATTGTTCGTACTTCACAACCTCCTCTCTCGCTAAACTGTTCATGGACTGCGGGTTCGAGGTACGTGAAATACAGGAGAATTTTGGCGGTCAATACCTCGGAATACAGGCTTATGCGGCCGTGGCGGACAGTGTCGCGGCGAGCCCAAACTGCCGAGGCCACAAGCAGGCTGGGACCGCAATCTTAGACCGCGTTTCCTTCGATACAGCTTTCCGGGCACGAGTTGCATACTGGCGAGACAACGTTGAGCGACTTGCGGCCAACGGACAACGGGTGGTCGCGTGGGGCGCGGGGGCGAAAGCAGTAACCTTCCTGAGTATCGTCGACCCGGTGGGTATCATCTCGCATGTCGTCGACGTCAACCCTCGAAAAACGGGTCGCTTTATGCCTGGTTCTGGTCGGGAAATCATAGCAGCGGGCGCGCTGCAAGAACTACGTCCTGATGTGATCCTTGTGATGAATGGCATATACAAAGACGAGATTGGCTCAGCGGTTCGTGCACTTGACCTTGATCCTGTACTTTTTGTCGTCTGACCGGACAGGTCTGGTGACGGAACAATATTCGGTGAGAGGATAACCCGACCCGGTTCCGATTTGCGACGCTCCATTGACAGGGTCCGTGAACGGGAACGATGAGTATAGTGTTGGCGAAGTTGGGCCTTAGCACGATGAGTTACGCTTGGGCCACCGTTGGGGGCGCTCGGCTGAGAAGAGCCCAACACAGGCGGTCGTTCAGCGTACCGCCGCCTCAGGATCGGATAAGAAATTCACCATCAATTTCGGTGCAAACCGGATAATACATAGAGAATGACATTCGGGGGGACGATGGGGCCGACGGAGCCCGGAGCCGATCTGATCGCCGAGGATCTCGCGTGCCGGCGTGGCGAGCGTCTCGTCTTTGGCGGTCTCTCGTTCCGCGTGGCGCACGGCGGGGCGCTGGTGCTGAGCGGCGCCAACGGCAGCGGCAAGACGAGCCTGCTGCGGCTGCTCGCCGGTTTGATCGCGCCGGCGGCGGGCCGTCTGTCGTGGGGGACGACGCCGATCGAAGACGATCTCGCCGGTCACCGCGCCCGCCTGCACTATGTCGGCCATCAGGATGGCGTAAAGCCGGGCCTGACGCCGCGCGAGACGCTCGTCTTCTGGGCTGCGCTGCATGGCCGCACCATCCGCTGTGCGGCATCCGCGCTCGATGCGGCGTTGGCCGCCTTCGCGCTCGAGCCGGTGGCGGACTGGCCCTGCCGCTGGCTGTCGGCCGGCCAGCGGCGGCGACTGGCGCTCGCCCGATTGGCCGCGACGCCGGCGCCGCTGTGGCTCCTCGACGAGCCCTTCAGCGCGCTCGATCACGACAATCAGCACCGCCTCGAGCAGGCAATGGCGGCACATCGCGCAGAAGGCGGACGCATCGTTCTGGCGACTCATGCGCCGATCAAAATCGGCACCGCGGTCGGGATCGACCTCGACGCTTTCGCACCCCGGCACAGTGCCGCCGCCGTTTGAGCATGGCGGCCTTTATCGGCCTCTTTCAGCGCGACTTGCGTCTTGCCTTGCGCCAAGGCAGCGATACCGGCCTCGTCCTCGGCTTCTTTGTGTTGGCGATCGTGCTGTTTCCGCTGGGCGTCGGTCCGGAGCCGGCCGTCCTCCAGCGGATCGGCCCCGGGGTGGTATGGGTCGCGGCGCTGCTCGCGGCCTTGCTGTCGCTCGACCGCCTGTTCCAGACCGATTATCAGGACGGCGGGCTGGAGATCCTTGCCCTCTCGAGCCTCCCGCTCGAGCTCGCGGTATTGGCAAAATGCGCGGCACACTGGGTGGCAACCGGATTGCCGCTGGCGCTCGCCAGCCCGTTCTTGGCGCTGCTCTTCGATCTCGACATCGGCGCGATCGTTGTTCTGACGCTCAGTCTGCTGCTCGGGACGCCGGCCTTGAGCCTGATCGGCAGCGTCGCCGCGGCGTTGACCCTTGGCGCCCGTCGCCAGGGGGCGCTGCTGTCGCTGATCGTCCTGCCGCTCTACATCCCACCCTTGGTGTTCGGTGCCGGTGCCGTCGAGGCCAATGTTACCGGAGCCGGCGGTCGCGCTCACCTGTTGATCCTCGCCGCCTTGACCCTGGCCGCCCTGCCGCTCTGCCCATGGGCGAGTGCGGCGGCACTGCGCCAGGCGCTCGAATGAGCCGTTCTTTGCCATCTTTGCATCAAAATCGAGGCGTATCTTGGCGATACCCGGCGGGAGGTGCACGCTGCACCGAATTCCGCTGCCAATTCCCCTGCCGGCGACCTATGGGGACGCTTGATCATATGAAATCTCATGGATTTTCAGGGACAAGATGGATTTTTTCCCTGCTGGGCGGGAATTTGCAGGGCAAACGATGATCAGCCGTTTTGCCAATCCGGCGCGCTTTATGCGCTTCAGCGCGACGGCCCTGCCGTGGTGCGGCTGGTCGGCGGCTGGCGTGATCGCCGTCGGCCTCTACTGTGCGCTGGTGGCCGCACCTCCGGATTATCAGCAAGGCGAGACCGTGCGGATCATGTACGTCCATGTTCCATCGGCGTGGCTGGCCGTCGCCATCTACTTGTTCGTCGCGATCGCGAGCGCGGTGGCCTTGGTGTGGCGGCATCCGCTCGCCGAGATCGCCGCGGCAGCAGCGGCGCCGATCGGCGCGGCCTTTACCTTCATCTGTCTCGCCACCGGATCGCTGTGGGGTCGCCCGATGTGGGGCGCCTGGTGGGTTTGGGATGCGCGGCTGACCTCGGTGCTCGTCCTGTTCTTTCTCTATCTGGGGTATATCGCATTGGTGAACGCATTCGACGAGCCGAGCCGTGGTGCGCGGGCGGGCTCGGTGTTGGCGTTGGTCGGGGTCGTCAACCTGCCGATCGTCAAATTCTCGGTCGATTGGTGGAACACCTTGCATCAGCCCGCAAGCGTCGTGCGGCTCGGCGGCCCTAGGATCGATATCGCGATGCTCATCCCACTGCTGGTAATGGCGGCGGGCTTTTCGCTGTTGTTCGTAACGCTGACCATGCTGCGCATGCGGACCGCCTTGAACGAACGCAAGGCGCTCGCGACGCGTCTCAATCGAATGCCCGGGCCGGCGCGACCGGCCGAGCGCGAGGACTTGGCGCCCGCCGGTCCCGCCGTGCGCCGCGGCGTTTGATGACTGGCGACCTCGGCCGCTATCTGGCGATGGGCGGTTACGCCGCTTTTGTATGGCCGGCCTACGGCGTGGCCCTTGCTGTTCTCGGCGGATTGGCTTGGCAATCTTGGCGGCGCTACCGGGCGAGCAGCAACGTGCTCGAGCGGTTGCAGCGCGGATTGCGGATCAGGCCATGACGCGCAAGCAGCAGCGGCTCGGATTGCTCGCGCTCGGCATGGCGGCGCTAGGCGGGGCAACCGCGTTGGTGCTGGTCGCGTTCAACGACAATCTGGTGTTCTTCTACAGCCCGAGCGAAGTCCGGGCCAAAGCGGTCGCCCCGGACCGGCGGGTACGCATCGGCGGGCTCGTCGAGACCAACAGCCTCGCGCGCGGTCCCGACGGGCGTGAGGTCTTGTTTCGAGTCAGCGACGGCGCGAGCAGCCTTGCGGTCGTCTATGAGGGTGCGTTGCCCGACCTTTTCCGCGAAGGACAGGGGGTCGTCGCCGAGGGTAAGCTCCGTCCCGACGGGGTCTTCGCTGCGACGACCGTGCTCGCCAAGCACGATGAGAATTACATGCCGCGCGAGGTCGTCGACGCGCTGAAGCAGAGCGGGCATTGGCAGGAAGGCGGAGCCACGAAGGCGGTGGGTCCGGCGTCCTCCACCCTTCCCTCCGCCGCGCCCTCTTCCATCGCCCCCGCGCAAGCGGGGGTCCAGGGTCCGGCGAAACCGGCCTCCCCTGGATTCCCGCTTTCGCGGGAATGACGGGTCGAGTCGGCGATGGCGCGTCGGCTCGCCTTTCTGCTGCCGGTGGCGGTGTTCGCGGGTTTGGTCGCCGTGTTCGCCATTGGCCTGACGCGCGATCCGCGCTTGGTGCCGTCGGCGTTGATCGATCGCCCCGCTCCCGACTTTGCCTTGCCCGGTCTCTACGAGGGGGCGGAAGGGTTGTCGCGGAAGGACCTCGACAGCCGGGTGACGCTTGTCAATTTCTTCGCGTCGTGGTGCGCTCCTTGTCGCGAGGAGCACGCCCAACTGATGGCGCTGGCGCGCCGCCCGGGCGTGACTCTGCACGGTATTGCCTATAAGGACAAACCCGAGGATGCCCGCCGTTTCCTCGATGCGCTCGGTAATCCTTTTCGCCGCGTCGGTCTCGATCGCACCGGCGTCACCGCCATCGACTTCGGAGTTTACGGGGTGCCCGAGACCTACATCGTCGACGGCAGCGGCCACATCCGCTACCGCCAGGTCGGCCCAGTAACCGCGGCAGATGTTACCCAGAACATCTTGCCGGTGATCAGCCGGATTATCAAACCCGCTGGCTGACCACCGCTTTTAGGATTTGGGCTCGCGGTCCTGGCTGGAGGCTGCGGCGAGAAGACCGGGCAGGTCGCTCCAGCCATAGGCAACGGCCTCGACCGTGGAGCCGGCGAACGCCAGGGTCTTGTGTCTTACCTGACGGGCGCCAAGCCGTTCGTAAAAGAATCGAGACGGGTTATCCCGCAACACCCAGATGATCACGGAGGAACGCCCTGCCGCGACGAGACGACGGAACAGCGCAATCAAAAGACGCCGCCCGATCCCTTGGTTCTGCCAATCCGGGGCAACGTAGAGCGTGAACACCTCGCCGGCAAAGCGCCGGTCACCGTGGTTTGGCCCGCAGCTGCCGAAGCCGAGCAGAACCGCACGGTCGTCTATTGCGACCCGCACGTCGCGCGGTTCGCGCAGGATCACGTTGCGCCACCCGGCTTCGCGCCGGCGCTCCGACAGCCCGACCAAATACGAGGTTGGCAGCACTCCCGCATAGGTGGCTCGCCAAGTCTCGACATCGAGCTTGGCGATGCTGCGGGCATCTTCGGGTCGAGCCGACCGAATCGCGACGTGGTCCATGACCTCCTATTGTGCCCGCTTTCTGCGCCGGTGGGGAGGGGGCTCGCGATTGGCCGTTGCCCGGGCGGCGGGTGCGCGGCGATGCGCCGTGGCATTCTCCGGCGCGCCCGGCTATATGGTAGCTCCATGAGGAGTGGCCGGCCGTTCTGTCTGATGCTGTTGGTACTATGGGCGTTTTCGCTCGCGATCCCGGCCGCGCCGGGCGCCGAAAAAAAGAAATCCGGCAATGCGGAACCCGGGTCGCCGCCGCCATCACGACGCCTTGGGTCAGCCGAAGCCTGGACCGCCTACGTCTACAAGGAGAAGACAGGCCAGGTGTGCTATCTCGCCACCAGGCCGCAGAAGAGTGAGCCGGCGAACGCAAAACGCAAACGACCGACAGCCTTGGTTACTCACCGACCGGAAGAAAAGGTCTCCAATGTGGTCAGTTTTGTCGAAGGCTACCCGTTGAAGGAAGGCAGTGACGCCACACTCGACATCGACGGCACGAAATTCGAGCTGTTCACCAAGGGAGACAGCGCCTGGGCACGGACCGCCGATCTCGATAGGATGATCGTCGAGGCGATGGTCAAGGGAAAGCAAGCAGTTCTCAAGGCAACCCCGCAGAAGGGCCAGCCGACCACCGACAGCTATTCGCTCGTCGGCTTCACTGAGGTGTTGGCAATGATCGACAAGGCTTGCGGCATCAAACGCTAGTTGCCGGCGTGCAGATCGTGACCCCCGACCCATCGTCGATCGCCTGCCGCGGCCTCGTGGGACTCAGCCGAGCGGCACTCGCAGCCGAGATGGCCACGTTTGGCGCGGAGCCGTTCCGGGCGCGCCAGCTGTGGCACTGGATCTATTATCGTGGCGTCATCGACATCGCGGCGATGACCTCGCTGTCAAAAGGGTTTCGTGAGAGACTCGCAGCACACTACGAGTTGCACCGGCCGCTCGTCACTCGGACGCTCACCTCAAGCGACGGAACCCGAAAGTGGCTGCTGCAATTTCCAGACGGTCAGGAGATCGAAACCGTTCACATCCCCGAGGTGGATCGCGGCACTTTGTGCGTCTCCTCGCAAGTCGGCTGCACCCTCACCTGCTCTTTCTGCCATACCGGCACCCAGCGCCTAGTGCGGAATCTCAGTGCGGCCGAGATCGTTGCGCAGTTGATGGTGGCGCGCGATGCGCTCGGCGAGTGGCCGTCGCCGCAAGCCGATCGGCAGGTGACCAATCTCGTGCTGATGGGGATGGGCGAGCCGCTGTTCAATTACGATAACGTCGCCGAGGCGCTGAAAATCGTCATGGATCCCGAAGGGCTGTCGATCTCGCGGCGCAAGATCACGCTGTCGACCGCGGGCGTGGTGCCGATGATCCGCCGCTGCGGTACCGAACTCGGCGTCAACCTGGCGGTTTCACTTCATGCGGTGCGCGACGATATCCGCGACCATTTGGTTCCGCTCAATCGCAAATATCCGATTGCCGAGCTGCTCGATGCTTGCAGGGCCTATCCTGGGGCGAGCAACGCTCGGCGGATCACCTTCGAATACGTCATGCTGAAAGGCATCAACGACAGTCCGGCCGACGCCCGGGAGTTGGTGCGGCTCTTGGCCGGCATTCCCGCCAAAGTCAACCTGATCCCCTTCAATCCCTGGCCGGGCGCGCCTTACGACTGCTCCTCGGATGCGGCGATCGCGGCATTCTCCGACATCGTCTTTGCGGCCGGCTATTCGGCCCCGGTGCGCACGCCGCGCGGCCGCGACATATTTGCCGCCTGCGGCCAGCTCAAATCGGCGAGTGTCAAGCTGCGCAAGAGCGCGGCCGAAACGCTCCCCGCCGCCTGACCTCGACCGACGACTCGCCCCGTGTTGTACCCGCTCCTCGGGCTTGGGCTTGTCGCCTATGCGGCGCTGGTCGGCGGCCTCTTTCTGTTCCAGCGACAGTTGCTTTACCTCCCCGACAAGACCCGACCGGAGCTCGCCGGGATGGAGCAGCTCGGTGTTCGCGAGGTCGTGCTGGCGACCGAAGACGGGCTGTCGCTCCTATCTTGGTACCTGCCGTCGCGCATCGGGCGGCCGGTCATCGCCTATTTTCACGGCAATGGCGGTCATATCGGTCATCGCGTTGAACGTCTGCTGCGCTTCGCGCGGGAAGGGTACGGCGTGCTGATGCTGGAGTATCGGGGATACGGCGGCAATCCGGGTGCGCCGGACGAAGTCGGGTTCAACATCGACGCCCGCGCCGCGCTCGGTTTCCTCGAACGCGAGGCGATCCCAGCGAATCGTGTCGTTCTCTACGGCGAGTCGCTGGGCTCGGGCGTCGCGGTCCAGCTCGCTGCGCAACACGATGTGGCAGCCTTGATCCTTGAGGCGCCGTTTACCAGCGTGGCCGAGGTGGCACAATGCCATTTCCCTTATGTGCCGGCCGCCTGGATGGTGATTGACCGGTTCGATTCGTTGTCGCGCATTGGCCAGGTCAGGGCGCCGATCCTGGTGTTGCACGGGGGGCACGATCGGGTGGTGCCTGTGCGTTTTGGGCGCGCCCTGTTCGAAGCCGCCCCCGAGCCGAAGGAGGGTTGGTTCGTACCCGAAGCCGGCCACGAAAATCTCGCCCGGTTCGGGGGTCTCGATGCGACCGTCGCCTTCGTCGAGCGGCGGCTCGGCGGATAGAACGTGCCGGCTCGACGGGTTCGTTTTTTCCGAACATAGGTGTAGGCGCACCCCGCGCCACTGGGCGGTGGCGACGTGGGAAAGGAGCAGGGTCATGACCGATGGCGTCAAGAAAGTGGTGCTCGCCTATTCCGGCGGGCTCGACACCTCGGTAATCCTGCGCTGGCTGCAGGAGACCTATCGCTGCGAGGTCGTCACCTTTACCGCTGATCTCGGCCAGGGCGAGGAGCTTGGACCGGCTCGCGAAAAAGCCGAACTGCTCGGCGTGCACGAGATCTTTGTCGACGATCTGCGCGAGGAGTTCGTGCGCGATTTCGTCTTTCCGATGTTTCGCGCCAACGCGCTCTACGAAGGCGCCTACCTCCTTGGCACCTCGATTGCGCGGCCGCTGATCGCCAAGCGCCAGATCGAGATCGCCCGCCAGGTCGGTGCCGATGCAGTCGCCCACGGCGCCACCGGCAAAGGCAACGACCAGGTCCGCTTCGAGCTCAGCTATTATGCCCTCGCCCCCGACATCAAAGTCATCGCACCGTGGCGCGAATGGGATCTGACTTCGCGCACCCGGCTGCTCGACTACGCCGAGCAGCACCAGATCCCGATCGCCAAGGACAAACGCGGCGAGGCGCCGTTCTCGGTGGATGCCAACCTCTTGCACGTCTCGGCCGAGGGCAAGGTGCTCGAGGATCCGTGGGTCGAGCCCGAAGAGTTCGTCTTCAGCCGCACCGTCGCCCCGGAAGCGGCACCCGACGAGCCGCAATATGTCGAGATCGCCTTTGAGAAGGGCGATCCGGTGGCGATCGACGGAAAAGCCCTATCGCCGGCGGAGTTGCTGACACGGTTGAACGAGATCGGCGGCAAGCACGGGATAGGCCGGCTCGATCTCGTCGAGAACCGCTTTGTCGGCATGAAGTCCCGCGGCGTTTACGAAACGCCGGGCGGTACGATTCTGCAGATGGCGCATCGCGGGATCGAGAGCCTGACCCTCGACCGCGGTGCGGCACATCTGAAGGACGAGCTGACGCCGCGCTACGCCGAGCTGATCTACAACGGCTTCTGGTTCGCCCCCGAGCGCGAGATGCTGCAGGCGCTGATCGACAAGAGCCAGGAGAATGTCGAGGGGATCGTACGCCTCAAGCTCTACAAGGGCTCGGCGCATGTCGTCGGCCGGCGGTCGCCCCGGAGCCTCTACAGCCTCGGCCACGTCACCTTCGAGGAGGACGCGGTCTACGACCAGCGCGACGCCGAGGGCTTTATCAGGCTCAACGCATTGCGCCTACGCCTCGCCGCCCGCCGCGGGAGAGCCTAGCTACTTTCCGGCGGTTCCTATGCGGCCTTACCCGTCACCTGCGCGCGCCGCGGCAGGCGGATCGTGAATTCGGTGTACTCATCGACGCGGCTCTCGGCGGCGATCGTGCCGCCATGCTGTTGCGTCACGATGTCGTAGCTGATCGACAGGCCGAGGCCGGTCCCTTCGCCGGTCGGCTTGGTGGTGAAGAACGGCTGGAAGAGCCTGTCCTTGATCTCGGGCGCGATGCCCGTGCCGTTGTCGCGCACGCGGATTTCGACCGCGCTGCCGAAATCCTGGGTTGTCACCTTCAACACCGGCCGGAAGTCGGGCTCGCTGCTTTCGCGCCGGCGCTTGGCGGCGGCGTAGAAGGAGTTGCCGAACAGGTTGAGCAAGACGCGGGAGATGTTCTGCGGCACCAGCTCGATCGGGGCGACGGCTCGGTCGAGATCGCGCTCCAGGGTGATGTTAAAGCTCTGGTCCTGGGCGCGGGCACCGTGATAGGCAAGGTTGAGCGCCTCCTCGACCAGGCCGTTGAGGTCGACCTCCCGGCGCTCGCCGCTGTCGCCGCGCGAATGCTCCAGCATGCTCTTGACGATGCCGTCGGCCCGCCGCCCGTGCTCGGCGATCTTTTCCAGATTGCCGGTCAGCATTCCGACAACCTCTTCGATATCCCCGCGCTTATCGTCGTCGAGCGCCGCCAATGCGGGTGCCGCTGTCTCCTTCAGCTCGTCCAACAGCTCGACCGACAAGTTGGCGAAGTTGTTGACGAAGTTTAGCGGGTTCTTGATCTCGTGGGCGATGCCGGCAGTCAGCTGGCCGAGCGAGGCCATCTTCTCGGCCTGGATCAGGCTGGCTTGGGCTGCCTTCAGATTGCCGTAGGCGGCTTCGGCAGCGTCGCGGGCGGCGTGAATTTCAGCCTCCGCGCGCTTGCGCTCAGTGATGTCGCTATAGATCAGGACAAAGCCGCCGCCCGGCACGGCATTGCGCCGCACCTCGATGACCCGCCCGTCGGGCCGCGTCCGCTCGAATCGCATTTCGCGATCCGTATCTTCAACATAGCGGCTCAGCTGCGCTTCGAGATCGGCCGAGCTATATTCGCCGCGGTCGGCGAGATAGCGGAAATACTGGGCAAAGCTCGGCGGCTCGCCGAGGAAGGCGTCCGGTAGATCGAGCATCTCCTGGAAATTGCGGTTCCACGCCGCCAGGCGGAACTCCGCATCGAACATCGCCACGCCGTCGGCCATGTTGTCGAAAGTGACCCGCAATTCGGCCTGGCTCTGCACCAATTCGGCGGTGCGTTCCTCGACCTGGTGCTTCAGGCGTTCGGCGGCCGCGGCGCGCTCGGCCAGGAGCGCATCGCGTTCGATTGCGTTCTGGCGGAACACCTCGACCGCGCGCCCCATAGCCGCGATCTCGTCATTGCCGGTCACTGGAACCGTGGTGTCGCGGCCGCCACCAGCGATCGCGAACATCGCCCCGCTCATCAGGTTTAATCGCCGGACGATATTGCGGCCGACATAGAGCCAGACGATCAGAACCGAGCCGGCAAAGCCGAGCACCAGCAGCACGCTGATCGTCTCGGTGCTCAGCCGCTGAATGCGAAGTGCCGATGCCGTCGCCCCCCGTACTTCCCGCTTGGTCGCCTCGACCAGTTGTTCGGCAGCTGCGGTGAGTTCTGTCGACAGGGTGTCGTTCTCGGCAAGCAGCCGGCCGGCGTCGGCGATCAGATCGAATTCATGCTGGCGCAGCTGAGGGATCGAGTTCGGCCCGTCGACGAAGGCTTTGAGCTTCTCGACTTGTGCCAGAAACAGCGGGCGAAGCTTCGGATCGAGCGCCTGCGAGCCCTTCTCGACTTCGCCGATCGTTCGGCGCAGCTGAAAGGCGAGAATCAGCAGCCGCTGCTTTTGCTCGCTGACCGAGGCCTGCGCCAAGATGTCGGCGACATCGGAAGCCTGCTGCTGGACCTTTTGCACCGGTCGGGCCGCCAACAGGCCGGCGATCAGCGAACGGACTTCCTCACCGCTGGGGTCGGGCAGTTGCCCGGCGCCGGCCACCAGCTTGGTGAGATGGTCGAGCTGACTGTCGTGGACGAGGAGCGTGGGCCCCAGAAGCCGCTGGGTCTCCTCATTGGTTTCGAAGACGGCGCGCATCGCATCCTTGATCCGGCCGATCAAGGGTAGCCGCAGGCGGACATCCGCATCCAACGCCGTCAGATTGGCGTCCAACAGTGCGGCGTTGCCCTCGATCGGCGCCAGCTGGTCTTGGCTGATCCCGCCATCGCGCAATTCGGTAAGAAAGGAGCGCAGCTTGGCCGACTGGCGGGAAAGCTTGGCGAAGAGGTGCTCGCGTCTTTGCTCGGTAGTGGCAGCGGACAATGCCGAAGCTGCGGTCACGATGCGCTCGACTGAGCGCGTCACTTCGAGCGAAGCCAGGATCGGGTCGACCCGGCGATCGATCAGTGCCAGCGAATTCCCGACCTCGACAAACGCGTATATCGCCGCACCGGCAACCAGCGCCGAAACCGCGCCGATGCCGAAAATGACGATCAGCAGCCGCGCCCCGACCCCGCTCACCCTTGTCCGGCTGTTCGGCAAACTTTAAGGTCCTTTGCGCTCGAGCCGACGCCTTACTTCGTTCGGTGATAGTGTCCGAAAATCAAGCGCGGGACAACCTGCAGTACATCCCGGTCGGGAGGCCACGATGAAGACGAGACGCCGCGAACTCCTGCTCGGGGTGGCGGCTGCCGGCAGCTTGCCAGCGCCGGCGGTCGCGCAAGGGATCAAAGAACTGAAGATGGTCACCGACTGGGCCGAGGCCTCGCCCGGGTTCGGGATCAGCGCGGCGCGATTGGCGCGGACCATTACGGCGATGTCGGATGGCCGTCTCAAAGTGACGGTGTATCCGCCAAACAGTCTCGTTCGCGCCTTCGAGACGTTCGATGCCGTCTCCGCCGGGGTTGCGGACATGTACCATTCGTACGACGGTTACTTTGAGAGCAAATCTCCGGCGCTGAATTTCTTTGCCGGCGTGCCCTATGGCATGACCGCTGACGAACTGAGCTCGTGGATCACCTTCGGCGGCGGGCAGGCGCTCTTTGATGAAGTCGACGCGCCCTTCAATATCAAGCCTTTGTCGTGCATGAACACCGGGGCGCAGATGGGCGGGTGGTTCAACAAGGAAGTCAATAGTCGCACGGACTTCAAGGGCTTGCGTTATCGCATGGCGGGGCTCGGCGCCGAGGTCCTGCGCCGCATGGGTGCTACCGTGGTGATGACGCCGGGCGTCGATATCATGACGGCGCTCAAATCGGGTGCGATCGACGCCAGCGAGTGGGTCGGACCGTGGCTGGACATCGCAATGGGCCTCGATAAGTCGGCGGACTATTACTACTTTCCGGGCTTTCACGAGCCGGGCTCGTCCCCGACTCTCGGCATCAACAAGACGCTCTGGGATAGCCTGACGCCCTCGGACCGCGCCCTCATCGAAGCCGCCGCGGCCGCTGAGCTAACCAAATCGCTGGCCCAGTTCAATGCCGAAAACGTGAAGGCGCTCAAGGTCCTGCGCGCGGACGAGCGCATCAAGATCCTGCGCTTCAACGACGAGCTGATCAAGACTTTCGGCAAGCTCAGCAAAGAAGTCCTCGCCGACACCGCTGCCAAGGACCCGCTGACCCGCAAGGTCTACGACAGCTACACGGCCTTTCTCGCCGGCATCATGGATTGGGGCGAGCTGTCGGAAACCGGATACCGCGACACGCGGCGCCTGGCGCTGGGGTAAGGCTTGCCGAGGATTTTGCGCAAGCGGCTGAGCGAAGTGTCGTCAGCTTGCTCGTCATTCCCGCGAAAGCGGGAATCCAGGAACCCTCCGCCACTCAAAAGCTGCCCCCTGTTCAAGCCAGGCGCAGGCTCCGGACCCCCGCTTTCGCGCTAGGGTATGCACTTATTTTCTGCTGGCGATCATCCTATCGCGAGCCTTTGCCCCTCTCCGCCCCCGAGGGCGGAGAGGGAGATTTTGGCTGTTAGATGTGTGCATGCCCTAGCGCTTTCGCGGGGGTGGCGAGTACCATAAGGAAACCTCGATGATCAGACGACGGCGTGAGGTATTGCTGGGCGCGACGGTTATTGCAGCCGCCAGCGGTTTGCCGATGCCAGCGATCGCGCAAGGCATCAAAGAACTCAAGCTGGTGACCAGTTTCCCTGCGGACTTGCCCGGTTGGGGCACCAGCTCGGAGCGATTGGCCAAATCGATTACCGCGATGTCGGGCGGGCGTCTCAAGGTGACGGTCTACCCGGACGGCAGTCTCGTCCGCGCTTTCGAGGTGTTTGACGCGGTCGGTGCGGGCGTTGCGGACATGTATTTTACGGACGAAAAGTACTTTCAGGACAAGTCGCCGGCGCTGAATTTCTTTGCCGCCGTGCCCTACGGCATGACCGCCGACGAGCTGTGCTCGTGGATCCTGTTTGGCGGCGGGCAGGCACTGTGGGACGAGGTCGACGGGCAGTTCAACATCAAGCCGTTGATGGCGCTCAATACCGGCGTGCAGATGGGCGGCTGGTTCAACAAGGAGGTCAACACCCCCGAAGACTTCAAGGGACTGCGCTACCGCATGCCGGAGCTCGGGGCCGAGATTCTGCGCCGCATGGGGGCGACTGTCGTGACCACCCCTGCCGGAGACATTGCCGGCGCGCTCAAATCCGGCGCGATCGATGCCAGCGAGTTTGTCGGACCCTGGCCGGATATCTGGCTCGGGCTCGACAAGGCGGCACCCTACTACTACTACCCCGGCTTCCACGAGCCTGGCGATAACGGCACGCTCGGCGTCAACAAGACGCTGTGGGAGGGACTGACCCCTGGCGAGCAGGCGATCATAGAAACCGCGGTCCAGGCCGAAGTCGCCCGCTCGCTGGCCGAGGCCAACGCCGAAAACCTCAAGTGGCTCAAGGCCCTGCGCGCCGACGAGCGGATCAAGATTAGGCGCTTCAGCGACCAGCTGATCAAGACCTTCGGCAAGCTCAGCAAGGAAGTGCTCGCCGACACCGCCGCCAAAGATCCGCTGACCCGCAAGGTCTACGACAGCTACATGGCCTTCCTCGCCGGCGTCATGGATTGGGGCGAGCTGTCGGAAACCGGCTACCGCGACACCCGCCGACTGGCGCTGGCTTAGCGGTCAGGCGAGCACCGGCACTCGCCGGGTGACAAACCGCTATTTGTGAAATTGACAAGTACACTTCTGCTGTGATATGTTGTGGATATGTGGAGTTTATCCTTCGACGCGATGACCTGTTTCCGGCGGGTGGTGCACGTTTGCGGTTCTTATATTAGATCTTGTCAAGAAAAACAGCCGAAAACAGCGAAAGAACAGCGAGCGCCGCCGCTGTTCCCGCGTTCACCATACCGTCGGCGGCCCAGGATTCCTGCGGCGAGCGAGATATCGACGGCTGATAATTTGCCGCAAAAACAGCAAAAACAGCAAAAACAGCAACAGCAAAAGTTGCCTTGCGTCGCGGAACACGGCTGATCGAGCACACCCCGAAGGGGTTGTGGCGGTCGGCCAAGAGCCTCCGGAAGACCGGCGGTCAGCGCAGCTGGCGCTGCGCGTCGAGCCAGCCGATCATGATCCGGTTGAAGGTGTTGGGGTGTTCGACATTGGGGAAGTGCCGAGCGTTTGGGATCTCCTCGTAGCGGCCGCCGGGAACCAGTCCGGCGAGGGCCCGGTTCTCGCTCGGGGGTGTCCCCGGATCATCGGCGCCGCACACGACCAGCGTCGGGACGGGCAGCGCCGGGAGCTGGGCGGTGAAGTCGAAGTCCATGATGGCCGCCGAGCAGCCGAGATATCCGGCTGGCGTGGTTGCCGCGATCGTATCGCGGATCTGCCTCCAGCGCGCCGGTTTCCGTGGCCTGAAGGCGTCCGTGAACCAGCGCTCCATAGTCGGGTCGGCGAGCGGCTCGAGCGAATTCGCCTGACGCACGGTGTTCATGCGTTCGCCCCACAGCGCGGCGGCATCGGCCGGGCTCGCCGGGAGAGTGTCGCACCACATCGCCGAGATCAGCCTGTTGCTATGGGCAATCGCAAAGGCTTGGCCGATCATCCCGCCGATCGACAGGCCCATGTAATGGATCCGGCTGATCCCCAGAACCTCGAGCGCGCCCGCGACGTCGCCGGCGAGCGCCGTCATTGTATAGCCGTCGGCCACCGGGTCGCTGCCGCCATGCCCGCGCATGTCGAGGCGCAGCACCCGAAATCCGGCCTGCAACAGGGGCGGCATCTGCTCGGCCCACATGCCGCTGTCGGAGGCCAGCGAGTGGGTGATGCAGACGACCGGCCCGTCCTCGGGGCCGACGAGGTCGTAGTAAAGGCGGCGTCCGGCAAACGACAACAACATGGCATCCTCCAGATCCGACAGGCGGAACCGAGCTTACTCCGGAACCACGATCGGAAGGCCGGTGATTATCGGGTGAGCAAGATACAGCACGGCGTAGAGCAGGAGACCGGCGGCGATCCGCAGCACGCTGGCGTCCCGCCAGCGCAGGCGCGTGCGGCCAGTCAGAAGTGCAGCAAACGGGACGTTCGAGGTGACTTCGGCGAGCCGCGGCCAATTGCTGCCGAGCGCGAGCTGCTTCTTGCGGTCGATCAGCACCGTGCCGCCGAATGCCAGGCCGGCGAGCGCGCCGAAGAACAGCACCGAGCTCACATCGCCGTTGGCGATTAGATGGCTGATCGCCCACAGCCCGATGGCCCACATCACCGGGTGCCGGGTCACGCGCAGAAGCCCCGGCGCCGGATCGTCAGCCCCGGCGGAGCGCTCCATGCCGACCGCCGTGGGATTGCGGGTCGAGTAGCCGGCGACGAGAAGGATCGTCGCGAACGGCATGACCATCACGGGGACGAGCGCCGTCCATCGCTCCTTCGGCCACAATACGATCGTCGGCGCGCCGACATAAGCCGATAAAAACCAGGCGAACATCACCAATGCGGTCACCGAATACACGACGAGAAAGCCGCGTTCGCCAAGTTGGTCGCGCAGCGATCCGCGCAAGCGCGTGCTCGACAGCAGAACGTGGCTGCCGCAAAAGGCGGCGGCGGCAATGATCAGCGAGAGGAGCCCATTGTCCATTGGCGTGGCCGCCTCACGGGCCCGGCAGGCTTGCGATCTCGGCGGAGAGCTTGGCGATCAGCTGGTGCGGGTCTCCCGTCACATGCACGATCTTGATCCGGCTCGCCGCTCCAGTGACGATCGAAAGATTGCGTCGCGGCAAATGCCAAGCCTGCGCGAGGAGCTGCAACAGCGCCTCGTTGGCGCGCCCGTCTCGGGCCGGCGCGGTGACCGAAACCTTTAACACCCGCCCGCCATCGGCTGCCGGCGCTATGCCGAGTAGACGATCGAATTTTGCTCGCGGCGCCAGGCGGACCGCCACGCGCAGGCCTTCGCCCATCAGGGTAAGGGGCTGGTCAGGCAAGGTATTCGAACATCAGATCGCGCAGGAAATACAGCACCAGAATCAGGATCACTGGCGAAATGTCGATCCCACCAAGGTCGGGAAGGACGGATCGGATCGGCCGCAGCGCCGGTTCGGTAATCCGCCAGAGAAAGTCGTTAGCCGAAGCCACTACCCGGTTGTGGCGATTGACCACTCCAAAGGCGAGGAGCCAGCTCAACACTGCCTGGGCGATCAGCAGCCAGATGTAAATCGTGATCAGCGTGCTGATCAGGTTTAGCAGGGCATAGGGCATCCAAATTGACCGCTTTATCACCGGAGAGCGGGAAACGACCGTAACGTTACAGCCAGGGGGTCCGCAAGTCGCGCAGATCGCGAGAAGTTGTCCTCGTGGAGAACCCGCGGCTCGCCTCGAGGCGTGCTTGACAGGTGGTAGCACGGTCACCATAGTCCGCGCCGCTCGACCTTGACCGGTCGATAAGCGCGATGGGGCCGTAGCTCAGCTGGGAGAGCGTCGCGTTCGCAATGCGAAGGTCAGGGGTTCGATCCCCCTCGGCTCCACCAAATTCGCTTCATTCGATCAGCTCCCGATCGTCTTTTCAATCTGCGTCGCCGCGCTCCGCTGGCGTGCATTCTCGCGTTCGAGAGCGGCTCGAACGGCTGCCGCGAGCGCCTCGCGATGATACGGTTTGGCGATCAGCGTGAAATCCTCGTCCATCACCCGCGATGCCCACTGGGTGTAGCCCGTCACGAGCACAACCGGGAGCCCAGGGCGCTCCTTCCGCAATTTCCGGCCTAGCTCGAGACCGCTCATCCCGCCCGGCATGACGACATCGGACAACACCAGCTCGATCGTCGGATCCTGCTCGATCAGGGCCAATGCGGTATGGCCGTCTTTCGCCTCGACAGCCCGATAGCCGATGTCCCGCAATACCTCGATCGTCACCCGGGCGACCTCGGCCTCATCCTCGACAACGAGAATGCACCCTGACAGCGCCAAGGGAGCAGCGGTTACCTTAGACATTGCTGCCGCGCGCTGCTCCGCCGCGCGAGGCAGAAAAAGCGTGATCGAGGTGCCCTTGCCGATTTCGCTCGCGATTGACGCGGCGCCACCGCTCTGCTTCACGAATCCGTAAACCTGGGAGAGGCCGAGCCCCGATCCGAGCCCGATCTCCTTTGTCGTGAAATAGGGCTCAAAAGCCTGAGCCAGCACTTCCGGCGTCATCCCTTTGCCGGTGTCGGAGAGTGTTACTGCTACGAAATCGCCCGCCAAACCCTCGCCCGCCGGATCAAGGGTATCAAGAGCAACATTGCGCGCCTCGACCCGAAACACCCCGCCTTCTGGCATGGCGTCACGCGCATTCACCGCGATATTGAGCAGCGCCAGATCGAATTCGGCGAGATCGACCGAAACCGGCCACGTCTGCTCCGGGATCTTCACGGTCACCTCGATGTCGCCTCGAAGCGACGGCAACAGCATGTCGGTTATATCCTGGACGCGATACGGCAAATCTATTGGCTCGGGCCGGAGCATCTGGCGGCGCGAAAACGCCAGCAGCTGCCGGGTCAGGCGCTCGCCGCGCTCGGCTGCTTGCGTTATGGCAGAGAGCCGCCGCCTCACTGCATCATCCGGTGCGGCATCGTTCAACATCGCGGCATTGCCGCCGATCACCATAAGGAGATTGTTGAAGTCGTGCGCGATACCGCCGGTAAGCTGTCCGATCGCCTCCATTCTCTGGGCTTGGCGCAATGCGGCCTCAGCTTGCTGGCGTTCCCGGATCTCGATCTCGAGGCGCCGGTTGACGCTCGCCAGATCCCGTGTGCGTTCGTCCACCACCATCTCTATTCGCCGCGTGTAACCGGAACCGAGGAGCAGCAATGCGCCCAAGAGGCCGGTGCTGAAGACGCCGATCATAAGAACAGCCCAGCTCTGCCAGCTTCGGTGCCCGGTCATGTACGACTCGGTCGGGGCAGTCTCCACACCGTAGCGCCGTCCGCCAAAGGTAAACCCGTCGCTGAAGGGGGCGCCACCGGCACCAGGAGAAAAGCCACCGTGAAGGACCTTTTGCCGCTCCAAATCGATGAGCCGGACGTCGATCATCGAAGCTACGGGAGCAAGTACTTCGGTCATGAACGTACCCATCCGCAGCGCAACCGAGACCACACCCACTCCATTGGAGCCCTCTTGCACGGCATAGACGAGCAGAATGCCGACTTGCTCCCCCTGCTCCTGAACCAGGCGGATCGGCGGTGTTGCTATTACGGTTCTGGTATCGAGCGTCTCCTCCACAGCGGTTCGACGGCCAGCCTCCGAGGCGAGATCGAACCCCACGATGTGCTCATTGCCCTTTAAAGGCTCAACGTAGGTCACCGGCAAGAACCGCGCCCGCTCTCCAGCACGCCGCCGTTGCCCCGACGCATCAATCTCGCGAATCTCAAACCCCGGCAGGTCACCCTGCTGGGCGGCCTCAAAGGCCTCGCGCTGCCCGGATTCAATTTGCGGCGCCCATTTGACTGCCTGGATTGTCGGAGAGCGCCGCAGCAAGCTCTGGACCAGCCGGTGAAAGTCGGCCCGCGACAGCGGCGCCGGCCCGCTGAACGACCGTTCCAGCTGTTCAAGGAACACTTCCTGTTCCTTGAGCCCGGTGCCAATCTTGTCGACGATCTCCTGAGAAAGCAGGCGGAACTCCAGCAGAGCATCCTTGTGCTCCCACTTGCTGACGCGGATGAAGATGGCGATAAACAGCGCGAAGAACAAAACCATCGGAAGTGCTACAGGACCGGCGCGACTACGCCACAGCGCTTCCGGCTGCCCGGCAATCACGAGCATCAGCGGCAACACCAGCAGGATGCCGAGCGTGTCCCCAATCCACCAGGAAACCCAGCTGGTTACGAGCTCGGGCAGTTTTACGACGCCAAGCGCCAGCAAGCCGCCCAGCGACAGCGTCGCGCTCGTCAAGCAAAAGATCGGGGAGAGGAGTAGAAAGCGTGCGAGCTCTCGACCGTTGTCCAGACGCGTCGGGTAGCCGACGGCGCGCCTCAGGACGGAGCCGCCGACCGCGGCTTGCAGCGTCGATGCTGCAGCAATCACGATTGCCGCAGCGATGCTGACTTCGTCGAAGCGATGACCGGCCGAATAGCCGATCCAAATGTTCAGCAACAAAGAGCCGAGAAAGGTCCAAGGCAGAGTTATCGAACCGCCGATCAACATCCCCGCGACAGCGATACCTGCTGGTGGAAAGATCGGGGATGCGTAGCCCGGCGGGACGGCCAGCATAAGTGCGAGCTTGCCGGTGACCACATAGGCCAGCGTCAGCGCCAGGTTAGCGAGCAGAGCCTTCCGGGCTGCGTTTGGCAGGATCCAGCCTCGCGTCGGTAGCATTTGGCGACCGGTTGGCCCGCGAATGTCGGCCGTTGAGATGCGCCGCGCCGGGCCGGCCCTGGACTTAGCTGAGGGCCACTGCGAAACCGCGCTGCACGCCCGGGCGGGCCATCATCGCTTCGTACCAGCGCTTCACATTAGGAAAATCAGCCAAATCGACCTGATGCCGCTCATGGCGCCAAGCCCAGCCGAGGATCGCAAAATCGGCGATTGAGATCGCGCCGGCGGCGAATTCAACTTCCCCGAGCCGGCGATCGAGGACACCGTATAGCCGACGCGTCTCCTTCGAGTAGCGGTCGAGACCATAACGACGGTCCTGCTCGTTGGCCACCTGCAGAAAATGGTGGACTTGACCGGGCATCGGGCCGAAGCCGCCCATCTGCCACATCAGCCACTCCAGGACGGGCACCTGACTGCGCAGATCGGCCGGCCAAAACTTTCCGGTCTTCTCGCCGAGGTAAATCAGGATCGCGCCAGACTCGAAGATGCTGATGGGCGTGCCCGCCGGACCCTCAGGGTCGACGATTGCCGGGATCTTGCTGTTCGGGCTGATTTTCACGAAGGCGGGGGCGAATTGCTCGCCCTTGCCGATGTTCACCGGCTTCACCGTGTAAGGCAAACCCGTCTCTTCAAGCGCGACGCTGATCTTGCGGCCGTTCGGAGTGTTCCAGGTATGGAGTTCGATGGGCATCACAAATCCGCCTCCCTTGCTGTCCGGCTCATGGTCGATGGGCTGCCGCAGGATTGCCGTGATCGCCCTCGGCTTCAAGATGTGATCGGCAACACCCGCCGATCAGGGTCGGACACATTCAAAATAGGCGACGTTCTGATCGATCTCGCGGAACTGCGGCACCCGTTCGAATGGCGCACAGTGGCGCTTTGCTGCAGCTGTCGCGCCCTCAATGTCGCCGGAGTAGGTGATTCGGGCGTAGTTTGAATTGCCATCGAGCACGAAAGGCTTTGACGTGCACGCGGGCTGCGCACAAATCGCCAAGACAGAGAGAAGCAGCAGCCGCGTCGGGCCGAATAAAATCGGCCAGCTCCGATCGCGAGACCCCGCCTTCATATCATCCCCTCATCGCAAGATATGGGACGGTGCGTACAATTTCTAACGGTGGGTGCGACTGTCGATTACTTGGATCGTTCCCGGCGAGAGTTAGACTCAGCAATAGGTTTATTCGTCGCGACTAAAAGGACTGTATGCAGTATCGATCCAGGAATGGAGCAGCTGGGCGGGTCCCGACAACTCACCATATCCGCCCCCGGGCGCGGTTGACAGGTCGACCGTCTGATCAACTGCAAAGCTGATCAGGGCAATCGTGGCAAATACGATGAACACTGCCCATGCCGAAAACGTTGCACGTCGGGTGTTAGCTTGCCGTCTCCATCGAAGCTGTGAACTCGCGTGCATGACGATGTCTCCGCGTCTATGGCTTCGCCCCGCCAGCTGCATCGCGCCTCGCGACTTCACCCTCCAAGCGGCAGGGAGCCCTCTGCTCAATTAACCTTAGGCGTACTCAGGCGAAAACGTTCCCTTTCTTCGGACAGGAATAGCAGCCATGCCCCACCCGTATGGTCGCCCTGGCTCAAGCCGCGGCAAGCCCTGCTTTAGCCGCGAAGTCACACCCGCGCTCGATGTAGTCGCGATACGATCCGTAGCTCGGGGCGGCAGGCGACAGTAGGACGACCCCGCCCGGCGGTGTAACCCGGGTGGCATACGAGACCGCATCCTCCATCGACCGCGCCAAGTGCAACGGTCGATTAAAGTCACCTCTCGAAGCAAACGCTTTCCGCATTTGGGCATAGATACGCCGTCCGCTGTCGCCGAGGCAGATGATCGCCTCAACTGCGCCGGTCGAGAGAGCGTCGACGAGTTTGCCGTAATCGATCCCACGGTCGTATCCGCCTACTATCACGGTGATCGAGCGACCCGCATACACCGCTAAGGCCGCGATTGTCGATTTGGGGATCGTGGAAATGCTGTCGTCAACGAAGAGGAGGTGGCCGTTCTCGCCCAGCTCTTGCTGCCGATGTGGTAAGCCCCGAAAGTCAAGCGTCGCGTCGAGCGCCGCGGCGAGGTCGATATCGAGCAATTTCGCGACCGCGAGTGCTGCGCACAAATTGGACCTATTGTGCGCTCTGACGAGATAAGAATTGCGCACAATTCCGATCTGATCCAGACCATCGAATATCACTCCATCGCTGGAGTGAATTTCGCGATCGTCGTTGAACAGGTATTTCCGACCCGGAGACCCGAAGATCATCGGGTCGACCACATCGATGGCAGCACGGTTGACGATGCGGCACCTGCTATGGGTCAATAAATTGACCTTGTCGCGAATATAGCGCCCGCCAGTCAGATGCCAGTCGGCGTGCTCCGGATAGAGTGACGTCAACACCCCAAAGTCGCAGACACCTTCGAAATCCGCTGCCTGATAACTCGATACCTCGATGACCGCATAGTCGGCGTCCCCGATCTCGGTGACTGGGACGCCGATATTCCCGGCGAGCGCAGCCCTCCGGCCGAGCCGCGTCAAGATGTGCGCGATCAACGATGCCGTCGTGCTCTTGCCTTTTGTCCCGGTGACAGCGATCGTCGTGATCTCAGACTCTTCGGCGAACCAAAGGTTCAACAGCGAAGTTATCTGCACACCCTTATCGCGGGCGGATCTGATGTCGTCGCGGTAGAGGCTGACGCCGGGCGACTTGACCACTACGTCAATCTCGTCGAGCGTAGCGGCGATCCGGTTCGCACCAAAGGCGGGTGTTAAATCGCCGCCGTACTCCTCCGGCACCCGGGCATTGGCTGCGTCATCCATCAGTACCAGCGGCAACTTCGGATGATGCTTTCGCAGAAACCCGATTGCCGCTCGCCCTTCGCGGCCTAGCCCCCAGATTGCGACGCGTCGCGAGCCGAGATCAGCCGCACGCATCGAGCATGGCCATGTAGGAATTCGGAACCCGGTGAGGGTGCTTGATCTCGAACAGCGCGCGATAATCGGACGGATCTCGCTGTCGCAGGCCGGCTGAGCGAGAGTGCAGCTGCCGCACCACTGTATCGTCCCGCCAATCGGGATGGCCGCCGAGGTGCGACATCACCGCGGCGCTCTCAGCAGTTTCGCCGACGCATTCGAAGGGCTTGTGGTCTTGCAGGCCGCACAATTCGGCAAACCCGTCCTGCTGGCTCTCGTCATCCAGAAGATTGTTTCCGAAGATGCCGATCAGCTCCGCTTTAGCGATGAACGGGGCCAGAGCCAGAAACACGAACCGGCATTTCGGGCAATTGCAGCACCATCCCCTGTCGCGCGCCGTTGATAATTGACGGAAGGCTGTGTTGCAGCTGCGGAAAATTCGGAAATATTGGCGTGATTTTGCGAACCGCCGGGCGATCTCGATCTCTGACAGCGGCCGCAGCAGCGAGAAGTAGGCGATGCTGGGCGATATGTGATTTCGTACATATTCGGAGAAATCCTCCTCGAACTCCAAAGATTTGCTGAATTGATGGTTGATCTCGGCGTTGTCGATCCGCAGGTTTGGCGCGCTGGCGGAGTGCTCGTTCGACATGGCGATCGCGTCGCAACCGGCCATCACCGCCCCCGCCAAGGCAATAGCGCTCAAGATCCCGGTAATTGGAACATGGCCATTGAGGGCGCCGGCCTCGTTGAGTTTGAAGAGACCGCTATCAAGCCGGCGGTGGACCCGGATGAACGGCAGCCCAGCGGTCGCGATGCAGATACGGATCGGTTCCGCGTCACCCAAAGAGAATAAAATCAGCGGCTCCCCGCCGCGCTTAAGGCACTCAATCGTGACGACCGAATCTTTCCCTCCGCCCACCGGCACGCAAGTGCGCCGGGGCATGTCGAGGGTGATAGGCTGGGTCGGTGAGGTGGCGGATTGCCGTATCTCGAAGTGGCCGCGTAATGAGATCTCGTTTCTGAAGGCGAACTCGGCCAAGCCCTTTTCATAGAATTTTTGCAAGAATTCGGCGGTTACACCATCTACTGGAAAAGATTCGCAGATCAACGCCTTTGGAACAAACGCCTTATAGTAGCTCACCCCGGACATCAAAAATATCAAGCGGAAGATACGATCGAGCACTGCGCTCGCTTCCGGCGAAAGCGGCTGCGACACAAAATCAAACGTCAGCTGTTCTTCAAATCGGGGACCGTCGCCGAACCGATACCGTAGCGACAAGACCGAGGCTGTGGGCTCGTAATGGTAATTCTCGAATATGAACTCCTTATATGACATGCCCTCGCTCGACCAAGGTGCGAATGTTTCGCAATATGCGATGGTGTGCGGAGATGTCGAGATTGTCCACGGTCGGGGTGCGCTGCAGCGACACACCATCGACGGCAGGGCCGTGCTCGATCATCGCCTCAAGCACCTCGCGGTCGAGCTTTTCGTCCAGGCATGCGAGCAATCTCCCACGCCAATCCCCGTGAAGCGCTGCGAGCGCGCCGATGAGCGCGTAGGCTCCCCAATTCGACACGCCGGCCACGATCAGATGCCGCGCTGCGGTAACGCACGCGATCGTCTCGCCGTGCGCAACATAGCGCGCGATCAGCGAGCGGGGGATGGCGCCCATCCCGATCTCGTTGCCGCCATCCCCGACCGCGATCGTCTCCCATGGGCCGGCCGTAAACAGATCATCGAGCGGCGCGGTATACGAACTGATGTCCTGACCGCGCATATTGCGCGGCGCGCCGTCTGTGCTGCGTCCGCAACGTTCGATGGAGACCGCATGCGTGATTCCCGCCTCGCGCCAGGTTTCGATCAGCGGCGTGAGCGGCGAACCGACGGCGACGACATCGATCGGGACATTCCGGACCCCGGCTCGGGCGAGTGCAGCTGCGCAGGCGCTACGGCATGGTTCATCCGTCGCGACGCGGCATGGGATCCCCACTGCCTGGAGCCCCTTCACGAGCAAGGTGGCACCCAGCGGTCCGTCCGTCTCCGCCGCCGGCGGCGAGCCCCGCGGAACATAAAAACCGGTGATCAATCCTACTACTTTGGCCTCTCCATTCGCCAGCGACGAAGCAGCTCCCCACAGTGCGCCCCGGGTGGCATCAAAAAGTCCGGTAATGTTGCGCCCGACATCGACATGGACCAGGCGCTCGATACGGTCGACAAGCGCGTGGAGTGCGTCCGGGCCGGCCATCGGCAGTCAGTGCCTAAAGGCTCGCCAGCTTGGTATTGCGCAAATCGGTGATCAGCATGCAGCCCGGCGCGTGGGTGACGCAGAAATCGGGCCGGACCTCGGCGATCACCGCTTGCGGGGTGACGCCGCAGGCCCAGAAGACCGGTAGCTCGTCGCTCTTCACTGGAACGGCATCGCCGTAATCGGGTTTGGTCAGATCGCTGATGCCGATCGCTTCGGGCAATCCGATATGCACCGGTGCGCCATGCACCGAAGGGAAGCGCGAGGTGATCTGGACCGCGCGGATCGCGTCCTTCGGCGTCAGCGGCCGCATCGAAACGACGAGCGGACCGGCAAACAGACCTGCGGGCGCGCACGGGATATTGGTCCGATACATCGGGACATTCGACCCACAGGTAATGTGGCGCAATTCGATCCCGTCTTCGACCAGCGCCTGCTCGAACGAAAACGAGCAGCCGAGGGCGAAGCTCACGAGATCGTCCCGCCAGACATCATAGAGGTCGATCGGCTCCCCGACGAGTTCGCCGCGACGCCACACGCGATAGCGGGGCAGATCGCTGCGGATATCGAGATCCTCACCCAAGCCCGGCAGGCGCGGGTCACCCGGCTCGGAGACTGCGAGTACGGGACAAGGCTTCGGGTTCGCCTGCGCGAAACGCAGGAAGTCGTGGGCGAGGGCCTGCGGCAGAATGACTAGATTGGCCTGGACATTGCCGGGCGCCAACCCCGCCGTGTTGCCCGAGAACTCCCCGTCGCGAATCCGCAGGCGCTCGCGTGTGCCGTCCGCGACGCACCGCTCAACTGATTCGTTCATCAGACATATCCACACTTCCAATTCGGGCTATTTTATCACACCCCTATTCGGAGATGCACTCTTGAGCGTCGTCTATCTCGCTGCCGCGATTGTCCTGGAAATCTGCGGCACAACCTCATTGAAGCTCTCCCAGGGCTTTACCCGCATCGGCCCAACGGGTGCCGTCGCCATCTGCTATGCGGCGAGCTTTGCATTCTTGTCCCTCGCGTTGCGTGGGATCGACCTGTCGATCGCCTACGCCGTCTGGTCCGGTGTCGGCACGGCGATCGTCGCGGCGATCGGAATCCTGTGGTTCGCCGAGCCCGCGGGGGCCTGGAAGCTCCTGTCCCTGGCGCTGATCGTCCTGGGTGTCGGTGGGCTCCACCTGTCGGGGCGCGCCCCGTGACGGTTTCAGTCGGCGAGCACCGCCGCGCAGCCGAGAAAGGCCGGCAGCGGGTGGGTGACGACATATGTCGGGATCGCAGCGAGATAGCTGCTGAACCGGCCTTTGGCTTCGAAACGCGCGCGAAACGGCGACTGGGCGAACCTTTGGCCGAGCCGGGGCACGATCCCGCCGCCGATGTAGATCCCGCCGCGCGCGCCGAGGGTCAGCGCCAGATTGCCGGCCATTGTTCCGAGCATCGCGCAGAACAGCTCGGTAGTCTCGGCGCAGAGCGGATCGGCGGCGCCGGTTTCGGGATCGGTAATCTGCGCCGCGGTATAGCCCCGCGACGGTACCCCGTCGAGCGCCGCTGCGGTGTTGTAGAGATTGACGAGCCCGGGACCGGAGAGCACGCGCTCGGCCGAAACGTGGTCGAAATGCCGGCGCATGCGGTCGAGCACGGCACTCTCGCGGTCGGTGGCCGGTGCCATTGTCGCGTGCCCGCCTTCGCCCGCCAGCGGGATCCACCTTGCGCCGGTCGGGATTAGGCCGGAAACGCCGAGTCCCGATCCCGGGCCGAGCACGCCGAGCGCCGCGCCGGCCGCGGGAGCACCGCCGCCGACCGGCAGCCGGTGTTCCGGTGTCAAGTGCGGCAGCGCCAGCGCCAGCGCGGTGAAATCGTTGATCACCTCGAGCCGGTCCAAGTCGAGCTGCGACTTCAGCGCCGAAATCGAGAAGCTCCATGGATGATTGGTCATCGTGACGCGGTCGCCGGTGATCGCCGAGGCGATCGCAATCGCCCCTTGCCGCGGCATCGGCAAGGCGCCGCGCTCGGCGAGATAGTCGATAATCGCGTCGGCGATGGTCGGATAATCAGCGACGGCGTGGGTGCGCGTATGCAGCACGTCGCGTTTTGGCGAGACCAAGCCGAAACGAGCATTGGTGGCGCCGACGTCGCCAACGAGTAAAGTCTCGCCGGCGGCTACACTCGATGTCACCACCGGAGATTCCCCACGGCGCGGCCACGGATGCTCCTCTGACGGCATTGCGCGACGCTGTCCCACGCCGGGTGGCACATCGTGTCGGTTGTTGTGCGCTGCACATCACCTGGCTGTCGGGTGTGCCCTATGCGTCTGATCTCGCGGTAAATCGTCAGCATTGCCAATGCGTTTCTAAAAAGAATCTTGACATCCCGGCGAAACAGCTTAAATTGTGCAGTGCGGTAACGATCACCGGTTGTGGTCCTACCGTACGTCTTCTAGGCGTTTCCTCCCTAAACTTGGGCCGCGCTGATGCGTGGCCCAATTTTTTTCGAGCTACCCCGATTGGGGGATGAGGAAGCGAATTCGCGGTCCTGATCGAGCTGTGCGGTAGGCTCGAGATCGGGCAAAGCAGCGATTTCACGGTAGATCGGCGCAAAATCTGGGCGGGTGGCGTCGAACAGCTGCTGGAAATCATCGATGACGAAGTAAAGCTGCTGGAAATCGTCGATCCGATAGCGCGTCCGCATGATCCGGCACAGATCGAACCGCAGCCGGCGCGGCCGCGGGTCATCGAGGCAATAGACCAATTCGCCAGCTGAAGACAATATCCCGGATCCGTAAATGCGCAGGCCCTCCTCCGTCGCGATCAGCCCGAACTCGACGGTATACCAATAGAGCCGGGCCAGGCGCTGCAGATGCCCGAGCCCGAGCGCCTTCAGCCCGCCTCTGCCATAGGCTTGCAGGTAGTCGGCAAAGACCGGGTTCATCAGCAGCGGCACATGGCCGCAGATGTCATGGAACACATCCGGTTCCTGGATGTAATCGAGCTGGTCGCGGCCGCGAATGAAGCAGGTCGACGGGAACCGGCGGCGGGCGAGATGAGCGAAGAAAACGTCGTCGGGGACGAGGCCGGGCACCGCCGCGATTCGCCACCCGGTGGCGCGGTCGAGAATATCGCTTAGTCGTTGGAAATCCGGAATCCCATCTGCCGCCACGCCCAGCCCGTTGAGCCCGTCGAGATATTCGCGGCAGGCGCGCCGGGCGAGCAGCCGTTGCTGGCGCTCGAAGAGCAATCGCCAGATAGCGTGTTCCTCTTCGCTATAGGCTCGCCAGTTCTGCTCGATGGCAAAATCCGGCCGCACCACGGTCATCGATCTCTCCCAAGCTGCACCCATAGGTGTAGATGCCGGAGTGGTGCGTCAATCCGCCGCTTCCAGCTTGGCTGGCGCAGCGATCTGCCCTGCCAGGCATTCTTGCACCGCGCTGCCTAACTGCGCGACAAGCTCGGTCAGCTCCCGCGCCAACCTCGCGAAATACGGTTTCCGGCGGTAGCTCTGCTCGTTCATGTAGAGCGCCCGATTGATTTCGATCTGGAGCGCGTGACGGTGCAGATTTGGACGGCCGTAGTGGTCGGTGGTGAACCCTCCGGCATAGGGCGCGTTGATCGCGACGCTGAAGCCGCGTTCGGCGAGAAAGCGGCGGGCAGCGTCGAGGATTTCCGGGGCGCAGGCACCGCCGTGGCAATCGCCCAAGACGATGTCGGCCCAGGTTCGTCCACAGCCGGAGCCCGCCCCTGAAGGCATGGAATGGCAGTCGATAAGCAGATAGCCACCGAACAGAGCTTCGGTTTCCTCGACGAGCCGGGTTAACACTTGATGATACGGCCGATAATGGCGTTCGATCCGATGCTGCGCCTCCGCAAAACTGAGCTTCTCTGTGTAAATTTCCTCGCCGTTGGCGACGAGCCGGGCAATCGTGCCGAGGCCCATGCGGACTCTCGGCGAACCGGCATTAACGAACCCCGGCAGTTCGTCGCAGAACATGCCCGGATCGAGTTCGTAAGCTTCGCGGTTGACATCGACATAAGCCCGCGGAAAGCGGGCCGCCAGAAGCGGCGCCCCGAGGCGCGGCGCGGCACCAAACAGTTCGTCGACAAAGCTGTCCTCGGACCGCCGCAGGGCCAGCGGGTCGAGCCGCGACGAAGCGAGGAAATCAGCCGGATATTCGGCACCGCTGTGCGGCGACGCGAGAACCAGCGGCAAGCTCTGCACAACCGGCCGTTGCAGGTCGAGGATGCCTAATCCGGATGAGGGATGAGGGAACTCACCGTCCATGCCGCAACCTTAGTGCGCCTCAGCTATGCTGTCATCAGTGCGGCTATCGCACGCGGCAGGCGGCGAATTCAGCCACACATGAAGCCATCGCTGAGGTAGATTGCCCGGTAGCGTACAGCGGGCGGAGGGTAGAATGTTCGAAGGCTTTACTCCGACGGAAATCGCCACGAGCGGCGCCCGTATTCATCTGCGGCACGGCGGCGACGGTCCGCCGCTGCTGCTGTTGCACGGCAACCCGTTGACGCATGTCTCGTGGCACAAGATCGTCAGCCGTCTGGCCGAACGGTTCCACGTCGTCGCCGCCGATCTGCGCGGTTACGGCGACAGCGCCGGCCCCGAGGACGGCGGCGAGAACCACATCAATTATTCCTTCCGTGCGATGGCACAGGATCAAGTCGAGGTCATGGAACGGCTCGGCTACCACGAGTTTTACGCCGCCGGCCACGACCGCGGCGCCCGTACGGTCCATCGCATGTGCCTCGACCATCCTGGGCGGGTAACCCGGGCAGCGGTCATCGACATCCTGCCGAGCCATCACATCTGGACCCATGCGTCGAAAAACTGGGCGCTGAAGTCGTGGCACTGGCTGTTCATGGCTCAGCCCTACGACTTGCCGGAGCGAATGATGGCCGGCGTTCCGGCGCAATGGTTCATGGAGAAGAAGCTGTCGAAACCCGGAATCGGCCTCGACTTCTTCGATCCCGAGGCGTTCGCCGAGTATGTCCGCTGCTTCAATTGGAAGACGATCCGCGGCTCCTGCGAGGACTACCGGGCCTGCGCGACCTGCGACTTCGACATGGACGATGCCGACAAAAAGGCGGGCCACAAGGTCGGATGTCCGCTGCTCGTCACCTGGGGGGCGAAGAGCCATACCGGCACGGTCTATGGCGACGTACTCGCGGTATGGCGGGATTACGCCGCCGAGGTCACCGGCGGGCCGATCGATTGCGGCCACTATGTTCCGGAAGAGGCGCCGGAAGCGACACTGCGGTTGCTCCTCGGGCACTTCGGCAATGATGCAGCAGCCCGGCCCTAACCTGCCTCGGTTGCGAGGGCCCGCAAGGGGGAAGAGAGTGAACCAATCCCGGGCATGGCTCTGCTCGCTGCTCTTGCTCTCGGCCTGCTCGTCGAGTTCGAGCCAATCGGCCACCTTGATCCTAGACAACCCGGCCTGGGACCGGGTCAATGTCGAGGCGGTGATCACCAACAGCTCCAATTGCGACAATCGTGGCAAGGGTTACGTTGCAACCAAAACATTTACTATGACAAAGGGCCACCCTGTGCACGTCGAGGCGCCGAACGGCGAGAGCATCTGCTGGCGGAAGGACCGCAACCCGAACAACCCGGTTCCCGGGGATTGGTCGGGCTGGAGCCGGATCCCCCTCGTCCCGGGCCAGACCGCGGAGACTGATCTTTAGAGATTAGCCCCCTTTTCTGGACCGATGCTCCGCCGCACCCAATGGTTCGACCGGTACAACGTCAAATTGTCCGACGATGAGGACCCCGCTGCACCTGCAGCGGGTCTGCAGCGGAGGCTCCTCTTGAAGTTGTATGGCTCGAATGCAGCCACACCGCGTCACGCACCACCAGCTGGTTGCTAATGCAAGTTGTCAATTTGTGTATGATGCCGATTGGGGGCCGACCTCACTCGCATCGCGGTGAGGATGTGGTTAGGATCACCCGCCGATAGCGCGGAGAGAACAGTCGATGTCGCAGCATCATATTTTGCGGGCCAGTCCGGAGACCTGCCACTGGGGGTTCTTCGATGCCGGGTTAAAGCCGGTGTTGGCGGTCGCTTCGGGCGATACGGTGACGATGGAGTGCGTCTCCGGCGGTCCCGATGTGCTCCCGGAAGAAAGCGGTTTTGACATCCTCCCGGACCACCTGGCGATCCACCGCGGGCTCGAACAGCGACTCGGCGCGCATATTCTGACCGGGCCCATCGCGGTCGAGGGCGCCGAGCCTGGCGATGTGCTCGAAATCCAGATCCTGGCGATCGACCCGCGGCAGAACTGGGGCTACACCCGGATACGGCCGCTCTCCGGCACATTGCCGGAAGATTTTCCGATCCGCCGGATCTGGCATACCCGGATCGACCGCCAACGCGGCATGGCGACAGTGCCATGGGGAGCGGAAATCGAGCTGGCACCGTTTTTCGGGGTCATGGGCGTCGCGCCGCCGCCGGTCTACGGTGCGGTCACCTCGATCGTGCCGCGTGAGTTCGGCGGCAACATGGATTTGAAGGAGCTCGTCGCCGGCACGACGCTCTATCTCCCCGTATGGGCGCCGGGAGCCTTGTTCTCGGCCGGCGACGGCCACGGCGTGCAGGGCGACGGCGAGGTCTGCGTGACGGCACTCGAAACCGCCCTCAGCGGCACCTTTCGCTTGGTGCTGCGCAAGGACCTTAAGTTCGACCTACCGCGCGCCGAGACCCCCTCACACCACATTACGATGGGCTTCAACGAGGATCTCGACGACGCGGCGAAAACGGCGCTGCGCCAGATGATTACGCTCCTCGGCGAACGCCTAGGCCTCGGGGCTGAGGACGCCTATATGTTCTGCAGTCTCGCCGTCGACATGCGCGTGACGCAATTGGTAGACGGCAACAAAGGCATCCATGCGATGCTGCCAAAGCGCTACGCCTAGGGCCGTCCGAGTGCCTGAGGTGGAACCGAATTGCGGGAGGCTTGTGCGACCGTAGCCGGCAATAAACGTCGCGATCGTTCGATGGCGGCTGATGCCGCAGCTCGGCGCGCCGTGACCACTGCCTGGAACATTGCCGGCTTATTAGAAGAACTCGCCGCGCGCGGCAGTTCGCCCGCCGTGATCGCATCGGGCGAGCAGGACGTTGTCACTTGGGATTGCGCAACGCTGGCCGGCAACGCGGTCAGCCTTGCCGGACAACTGCGCGAGCGATCATTCGAGCGCGGCGCTCCGATCGCGCTCTGGGCGCCGAACAGCCCGCAATGGATCGCCGCGGCCCTGGGCATTCTGGCAGCGGGCGGGGTCTTGGTGCCGGTCGATGATCAGGCGGACCCGGAGCAGCTCGACGCGGTGCTCGCGCGCAGCGGCGCAGTTCTGCTGCTGACGACGGAGGCGCACCGGATGGCCTGCGCCGAAATTCTGGCGCGGCATGCAACCGAGGTGTGGCTGCTGGAGGAGGCGATAGCCGGCCAGGGGTCGCAAGCCCCACCCGGCGCCTTCACAACGCCGGTCGCGTCCGCCGGCGCCGACCGGGCGGTTCTGCTGTGGACCTCGGGGACAACCGGCTCGGCCAAAGCGTTCTTCCTGACCCACGGTAATATCGCCGTCAACGTCGAGGCGCTGCGCGCCCTTGGGGTCGTCGGCCAGGGGGATCGCGCCTTGTTGCCGCTGCCGCTTCATCACGCCTACCCGCTGGTCGTCGGAGTGCTCCTCACCTTGTCCAGCGGTACGGCGATCATTTTGCCCGGAGGGCCTACCGGCCCACTGATCATGAAGGCGCTCGCCGATGGCGAAGCCACGGCGATCGTCGGGGTGCCGCGCTTGTATGACGCCCTGGTGAGCGCGATCGCCTCGCGCATAGAGCAGCGCGGCGTGTTAGCCCGGATGGTGTGGCGGGGCCTGATGCGCTCGGCCATCACGGTACAGCGCTCCACCGGGTTTCGGCTTGGAGCTTTGCTGTTCGCCCCGCTGCGGCGAGCGATCGCGCGCCGTCTGCGCTATCTGGTGTCCGGAGGTGCGCGTCTCGATGAAGACACCGAGCAGATGCTGGAGGCGTTAGGCTGGACCGCGCTCTCGGGTTATGGTTTAGCCGAGACAACTTCTATTTTCACCGGTAACAGCCCGGGAAGATGGCGCGCCGGCAGCGCCGGCAAGCCGCTCGCGGGACAGATCCGCATTGCCGCGGCCGATGACGACGGGATCGGTGAAATCGAGCTGAAGGGACCCTCGATCACCGCGGGCTATGTCGATCCGGCGGCAAATGCCGAGGCCTTCACCGGGGACGGCTGGTTTCGCACCGGCGACCTCGGCTATGTCGACAGGGACGGCTTCCTGTTCGTCACCGGCCGCGCCAAGGAGATCCTCGTCCTTGGTGGCGGCAGGAAGGTCAACCCAGAGGATCTGGAGCGCATTTACGGCGCTGCTCCCGAAATCCGCGAGCTTGCCGTAATGGAGGATCACGGCGCGCTGGTGGCACTGGTCCACCCCGACCCCGCAAAGTTGCGCGACCGCGGCACGATGAATGTCCGCGACGGCGTGCGCGTGGTGCTGGGGGAGAGGGCGCACGGCCTGCCCTCCTACGAGCGGCTGTCGGGCTTCGCGCTGACCGATCAGCCGTTGCCCAGAACCCGCCTCGGCAAATACCAGCGCTTTCTGCTGCCCGATCTCTATGCCAAGGCATTGGCCGGCGGGCCGCAGCGGGCCGCCCATATGCTCGACGCGGCCGATTTGGCCCTGCTGCAGGATCCGACCGCGGCATCGGTCTGGGCATTGCTGCGTGAGCGCTTCCCCGACGAGGCGATCGACCTCGATGTCGACCCTCGCCTCGATCTCAACCTCAACTCCTTTGCTTGGATGGAACTTGGGCTCGCGCTCGAAGCCCGCGTGGGCGTCCATCTCACCGAAGCGGACATCGCCGAGGTCGAGACATTGCGCGATTTGGTACGCCTCTGCACCGCGCGCCGGGCGGGCGCAGCAAGGCCCGCAGAAACAACCGCGCTGGCGACGGACACGGAGCGCTGGCTGGCGCCCACCGGTGTGCTGCTGGTCGCCGCGGGGTTTGTGCTTTACGGGCTCAACTGGCTGGTCATGCGTCTCTGCTTTCGTCTGCGCGTCAGCGGCCTCCATCACGTCCCGGCCGCCGGCCCCTATGTGATCGCGCCCAATCATCTCAGCGATCTCGACGGGTTGGTGATCGCCGCCGCCTTGTCGCCGTCCCGCGTGCGGCGCGCCTATTGGGCGGGCGACATCGTGCGGCTCTTCTTTAACCGTCTGACGCAGACCTTCTGCCGGGCGGCGCACATCTTCCCGGTCGACGAGCGATATCCCGATGCGGCGGTCGTCACCGCGGTTCGGGTGCTGCAGAGCGGCAACGCCCAGATCTGGTTTTCCGAGGGCTGGCGTTCGCCCGACGGAAATGTGCAGCGCTTCCTGCCCGGGATCGGCCAACTTCTGCTGCGCACCGGTGCGCCCGCGGTCCCCGCCTGGATCGGGGGCACCTTTGAGGCATTGCCGCGCAGCCGCCGCATGCCGCGCTTGCACCGCGTCACCCTGACCTTTGGACCGGCGGTCGCCGTCGAAGAGTTGCGCACGAAAGGGGTTGGTCGAAGCGACGAGGAGCGCATCGCCGATGCGTTGCGGTCGCGCGTCGTTTCTTTGGGCCGGCGATGCGGCGCAGCGGTGGTGGAACAGACGGCGTAGGGCTCGCCGCGTGAGGATGGAGGCTTACTTGAGTGACGCGGCTCAGGTCGAGAAGCATTATGCGAGCGATGGCATAACCGCGCGCGTCCTAACCGCGCTGCGCCGTGTGCACGGGCCGGAGGTCCCCATTACGCCTGACACCTTGGCACCGATCGACCATTTCCACGGGAAGGGCGCGATCGCGACCGAGGAGCTCATGGCAGTGCTACAGCCAAGGGCAGGCGATCATCTGCTCGATATAGGCTGCGGCATCGGCGGGCCGGCGCGATGGATCGCCGCCAAATACGGGTGCCATGTGACCGGAGTGGACTTGACGGCGGAGTTCTGCGAGGCGGCACGTGAACTCAACGCCCTAACCGGGCTCGTGAACCGCGTACCGATCCTGCATGGCTCAGCTCTCTCCTTGCCAGTCCCGGATCATAGCTTCGATCGTGCCTACTCACAGGCCGCTCTCATGAACATCTCAGACAAGCGAGGCGCCTTCCGGGAAGCGTTCCGCGCGCTTCGACCCGGAGGCTCACTTGCCCTATTCTTGGCCGGCGCCGGCTCAGCGGGAGAACCCTACTATCCGCTGCCCTGGGGCACGACGTCGGCCATCAGTTTCCTCGCCACGCCGGACGAAGTGGATAGCGATTTGGTCGCCGCCGGTTTTCAGGTCGTTTTTGTCCGCAATACTGCTGCAGCGCTTGCCGCCGATCTTGCCCCCGTCCTGAAGCAGCTGGAAACCGAGGGGCTTCCGCCATTAGGCGAGCACGTGGTGACGGGCGAGAATGCCAAGGAATGGCGCATCAACGTGATGCGCAGCCTGGTAGAGGGCAGGCTTTCGATGATCGAGGCACTGGCGCGCAAGGTCGCCTGAATTAGAAAGCAAGCATCGGATAGAGCGCAGGCCCTCGCTCCTGCATCTTAGGCTCACCAGATATGCGCAGGAGCTGAAGATGCTGGATTTCGAGGAATGCTGGAGCGCGGTCGAGAATCGCGAGGCCGGCGCCGACGGACGCTTTTTTTACGGGGTGAAGACTACCGGTGTTTATTGCCGCCCGGGCTGCGCGTCACGGCAGCCATTGCGCGTCAATACGGTGTTCTTCGAGACGACGGAAGCGGCTGAAGCGGCCGGGTTTCGGGCCTGCAAGCGCTGCCGGCCGACGGACGGCTCGGCCGCGTCTCGCCATCTCTCGGCGATCGCCAAGGCGTGCGCCCTGTTGCGGACGTGCGAAACCATGCCGAGCCTGGCCGAGTTGGCCGACGCGGCGGCGATCAGCCGCTTTCATTTTCATCGGGTGTTCAAACAGATCACCGGCGTCACGCCGCGCGATTATGCCCGCAGCCACCGGCTGGGCCAGCTCGGCGACAAGCTCGACGCCGGGCAGCCGATCGCCGCCTCGATCTACGCCGCCGGCTTCGGGTCGAGCTCGCGCGCCTATGAGGCCGCCCCGGCCGGGCTCGGCATGACCCCCGGGGCGAGGCGCCGCGGCGGGAGTGGAGAGACGATCCGCTTTGTGACGGTCGACACCCCGCTCGGCTGGGCGCTCGTCGCTGCCACCGAGCGCGGCATCTGCATGACGGCCCTCGGCGACGATCGCGACAACCTCGGTGCGGCGTTGCGGCAGCGCTTCCCCGCGGCAGCGGTGATCGCCGAGGATGTCGAGCTCAAGGGATGGGCCGATCGGATCGTCCGCTTCATCACGGCACCCGGCGAGCACCTCGACCTGCCGCTCGACATCCGGGGGACTGCGTTCCAGGCACGGGTGTGGCGGGCATTGCAAAAGATCCCGCTGGGCAGAACCGCTAGCTATGCCGAGATCGCGGCTGCACTTGGCCAGCCGAGGGCGGTGCGCGCCGTCGCCCAGGCTTGTGCGGCGAACAAGCTGGCGCTGATCGTGCCGTGCCATCGGGTGATCCGCAGCGACGGCGAGCTCGGCGGATATCGCTGGGGGCTCGAACGCAAGCGGGCATTGCTCGCCGGCGAGCGCAAAGCAGCGGCTCGCGATGAGGCGGCGGCTTAAAGCTGTGGCGGCGGAGCGCGCCGCCGCGGTCGATTGGCGGGACGTCGCGACGTCGCTCGACGAGCGCGGATATGCGACGGCCGCCGGACTGCTGACGGTCGAGGAGTGCCGTACCCTCGCGGCGCTCTATGATCGCGACGAGGCGTTTCGCCGCCGCGTCCTGATGCAGGCTCACGCTTTTGGCCGCGGTGAGTACAAATACCTGTGCTACCCGCTGCCGGAAATCGTCGAGACGCTGCGCCAGGCGATTTATCCCCACCTCGCGCCAATCGCCAACCGCTGGCATGCAAGGCTGCGCGAGGAGGGCCGGTTTCCGCCGTCGCTCGCCGCCTATCTCGGAGAATGCCATGAGGCGGGGCAGCAACGGCCGACGCCGCTGATCCTCAAATACGAGGCCGGCGACTACAACTGCCTGCACCAGGACCTCTACGGCGACCTTGTCTTCCCATTGCAGCTGACGGTGCTGCTCAGCGCGCCCGACGACGAGTTCACTGGCGGCGAGTTCCTGCTCGTCGAGCAGCGGCCGCGAGCGCAGTCGAGGGGCGAGGTCGTACCCTTACGGCAGGGTGATGCGGTCGTCTTTCCGGTCCATCATCGACCGGTGGAAGGTACGCGCGGTCCTTACCGAGTGACGATGCGCCACGGCGTCAGCCGCCTTCGCTCGGGGCAGCGCTTCACCCTCGGGATCATCTTTCACGACGCCGCGTAGAAGAATGGCGATCCAGCAGCGGTCACCCACCTCGCGCCCTGAGCGCGGCGAGCCGGTCGCTCAGGCTCTGCGGTGCCGTGGATCTACCCGCCGCTACCGCTAAGGCGGCCGCAATGTTCGGATCCTCCTGCTCCGGTTGTGTCGGGCGCAGCAGCTTCGCCTTCGCCGCGGCGGCGTCCGCAGAAGCAAGGTCTCTTGCAGCGGCATCGTGCATCGCCTTTAGCGCGACCGTCATGCTGCTCGTGGCGCTGGTCAGCCCCGCAGCGCGGCGCGCGGCCTCGGCTTGCTGCTCAGCCACCTGACGCTGCTGACCGGCGCGGGCCATGTCCCGACGCGCCCGTTCCAGCTCGGAGCGGCCCTGTCTGAGCTTGCCGCCGGCCTCGGCGTAGGTTTTCTCGAGCATTTCGAGAAAGTCTTTAGCCTCGACCGCGTCCTTCTTTTCCTGCTCGATCTCCGGCGTCATCTGTTCCAGCATCGTAACCAGAGTTCCCATGCTTCTCTCGAGTCCCGCCTTGCGCGCGGGATCGGTCTCCGCCGCGATTTGCTTTTCCAGCTGCTCGGCCGCGACCATGCGCTGGTGAGACAGCGCTTGGATCGCGTCCGCCTCCTTCTGCTCCCTCTCGAAACTCTGCCGCGCTGTTGCGACCTGCCGGCCGAGATCATCGAGGTGCTGCTCCATCGTGCGCATCTCCGCCTCACTAGCCGATTGCGGATCCCACCGCACGAGCGCCTCGACGCCTGCCTGCACTGCCTTATCTGCCTTTACACCGACGAGATTGCTGATGAAACTGAGCACGGGCCACCTCCTGGTTCATTGCTCTCAAGCCGGCACCATCGCCGCGGCATTCAACAGACCGATCGAAAGCTGGGCGGCGACCAAGGGTATCGCCCCGGCAACCTGACCGGCTTCGATCATCGCGCGCATCCCGCGAAGCAAATGCGATACGATCGTTACCGTCAATAGCTGAAGCAGGACCGCCACCACTCCCCAGACCAAAATGTCGAGCGGCGACCCAGTGGTCGCCAGCAATGCGGCAAGCGGGATCGCCAATGCCACGAGCGCGCCCCCGAGCACCGTCGCCGCAGCCGTGTTGCCATCGCGCACCAACTCGCGCTCGTGAAACGGCGTGACCGCCATATATATGAAGATGCCGGCCACCAGCAGAGCCAGCACCAACAGGAACTGCAGCAGCAGCATGGGCAGGCCACTGCCGAGGGCGCCGAGGATCGCGGGGGCGGAACCATCGGATGCAGTATTCATGCGCGGCTCCGTTCAGGCGGCGAGAGGAACGCTCGGCAGCGTCAGCCCGGCCGGGTTGATGTCGATGCCGGCGTCGATCTCGACCCACGCTTGGCCTGTCGCATCGATGGCGCTGACGAGGATGAATTCGGTTTCAGGGGCAGGTGGCGTACCGCCGGTAGGACCGCCGTAAAGCATCATCTGCAATCGGCGTTGCTCGACATGGTCGACGAATTGCAGCGTCTCCTCCATTTGTCGCGGCGGAACTCGGCTGTTGCCCGGCGCCCAGACGCGTCCGTACATCTTGCCGTCCTTGGTCTGGAAGGACGGCCATCCGATCATGCCCTCGGCGGGATCGAGCCACAGTCCCCATTCCCGGTTGTCCGCCGGGGTGACCTCGTCCAGCCGTGAAAAATACCGACATTCGTCCGGTTGGCCATCTGCACCGAGATGTAGCTGAAAGAATGCCTTGCCGCCCGGCAGATATAGTCGATGCAGCAGGCCGCTGCCTTCGCGCAATAGGCCCACTACCTCGACGCTGATCATGCCGCTGCCCTCCAGCGGCTGTACTTTGGTCAATCCGGCAGCGAGCAGAAACGTGGACGGATCGACAGGCATGGTCATGCCGACACGAAACCGCGTTGTTGCGCTGCCGGTGAGGCCAGGGGCGGCCGCAGCGGTGATGGGGTGGGCCAAGCGGCGCCGCCACAACCAAAGCAGCACCAAGATGACGATCCCGATAAAAAGGACGAGCCAGATAGAGCCGGACCCGCCGCTCGGCGCGGGCGCGGGCCGAACCGGAGTTGCCGCGGCGGGGTCGCGCGGCTGGCCCTCCATTTGCGCAAGTTTGGTGTCGAGTTGCCCGAGCTTGGCCGCGACGGCCGGATTGTGAGCAGCCTCGCGATCGGCCTGCTGTCGCCATTGCAGATAGCCGGGATCATTTTGGTAGTTATGGAAATACGCTGCGGAACCGGGTGAGGACAGGGAATTCAACGCCGCCCACAGCGCCACCGCAGTTAGCGGCCCGGAACCCGGCAACGCCGGCCTTGCGACCCCGCGCTCAGCCTGTTGCCCTCCCCACACCGGTGGCCGACGTTGCGCTTGGCTCGGCCAGCCATAGTCGGCGCCATAAGAGGGCTGTCGGCGGACATATGGCTGTGCGGGCTGCTGTGCTGCACGATAGTCCCGGAGCGCCTGGGACGACGTGCTGCGAGAGATGGCTCGGTCTCCAGCCGAGCCGGTCGCGTAGCCGTCCCCTCCATACGATCGACGACTATACCCGCCGCTGCTGCTGACCGGCGCCCGGCGGCTCGAACCCGAATAACCGGACACGGATCCACCGCCAGGCCGACTGTACCCGCCGCTGCTGTGTTGCCCCCAAGCGAGATCGGGCGCGCCAGCGATTACAAAGATGCAACACAAACACCGCAGCATCTTCAGCCACGGCGTTGCCAAGGAGGGGTGAGGATTGCTCCCCCTCGGACCGCCGATCCATAGAAGCGGCACGGCTTTCATCAGAACGGATATCGCAGGTCATCCCGCCGCGGCGATCGGTGCGGAGTTTGTTTCGACAACCCTTTTCGTGTCGAGCCTATTTTTTTCGGCTATCGCGAAATTTGCCTTATGTCAGGCCGACTCTGACCGCCCATGGCTTGCTTGATCAGCCCGACGATCACCATCAGAACGCCCCCGCCCGCACCGCCGGAAACGATCTGGCCGATAATCGAGCCGATATCGAGGCCCCCTGCCCCGGCCATATCCGGAGAGGCGCAACCAATCGCGGAGCGGACGGCAAATTCGGGGAAAATGTCGGCTACTTGGTGGGTCCTTGCCGAGCGATGATCTTGTCCTTGATCTCGTTGTAGACGTTCTCGGGAATGATCTTCTTGTTAGTCAAGTCGTCCTTCCCGTGATACGGTCGATGCTCGATGACTGCCTTGGCGCGGACCGGACCGACGCCCGGCAGCTTTTGGAGTTCTTCGGCACTCGCCGAATTTATATCGACCAGCTCACCGGGCTTTTCGGATTTGTCTGTCGGCGTGTCGGCCGGGCTGGGTGTAGTGACCGCAGGAGGGCTCGGGGATTTTGGCGGCGAGGGCGTTTGCGCAGCCACAGGCATGGCGAGAAGCAAGGTCAGCCCTATCGCCGCCAAATAACGTCCCGGTATCATGATGGTCCCTCCGCGGTTGCAGTTTATCCGCAACGTTATGACCTCGGTCGGATTTCAGCAATCGTTGGGGTTTAACCTGCTCGCCATTCGACACGCTCGTCGAGCGGGATGACGGGCCGCGGCAGCCGCGTCCAGGTAAAACGGTTGAGCATCGGCGAGGTCAGGCCCGGGAGATCGACCTCGACGATCTGCTCGTGTCCGAAGAATTCGTCGAAGCCGCCGCGGAAATGGCCGCGCGATTTGACCACGATTGAGCGGGCGCGACCGATATCGAGCCCCATCATCTCGAAGAACACCGGGTCGGCGCATTGCACGCGGTGCGAGATCACGACGACGGTAACGCCGCCGACCGCAATCGCAGCACAAGGCCCGAGTTCCAGCCGCAGTCCGGCATAGATGCCGCGGCGACCGACGCAATTCCCGTCGGTCAGCGCGACGACCGAAGCGGGAGCGGTGTAGGGCTCGGAGAAACGGGTGGCCTCCGAGCGGTTGAACCGCGCCTCGAATCGTGCACCGACACCCCGGCGATGCGCCTCGGCGGCGAGATCGGGGTCGTAAAAGACCCCGAGCAGCGCGGCCTCTACCCCGGCCGCGTGGAAGGCCCGCAAGAGGAAAGTCGTGTTGCCGCGCCCGCCGCCGCCGGGATTGTCGGCGACATCGGCAAACGCGAGGGCGCGGAGCGAGGCATCGCGCCCGACCGCGACCGCCTTCGCGACGGCCTCGTCGAGCGATGTGAGCCGGGGATAGAAGCGCCTCCGATTGGCCCAACCGAGCTCAGCGATCTCGCGGGCCAGCGCTTCGGCGGCGGCCTTGTCGTGCCGTGCTGTCACCACCACGCTGAGACCGCATTCGGGCGCGTCGGCGAAAGCAAAGCCGCCCATCGCCGAGACGTTCATGATCTCCGGGCTCATCCGGCGTTGGCCGAGATCGATCATCTCGGCATAGGGCCCGACGGCGGTCAGCAAGGTCACCGTCGGCGGCACGATCGGCAGGCGGATGAAGGCACGCTCAGGCTTGACGCCGGCGAGCATCTCGCGGATGGCCGCCGCCGCCTCGGCACCGCGCTCGCGCATGTCGAGATGCGGGTTCGTCCGGTAGCCGATAAAGGCGTCGACCGAGCGGACCATGCGCTCGGAGACGTTGGCGTGCAGGTCCAGGGTCGCCGCGATCGGCACATCAGGTCCGACGATCTGCCGCACTCTTTCGAACAGCACTCCGTCGGGGTCGTCCTCCGCGGTCGTCAGCCCCGCACCGTGCGAGCAAATGTAGACGGCGTCGACCGGCAAGGCCGCGCGCAACCGGCGTTCGATCGTCTCGAGCAGTTCGACAAAGAAGGCATGCTCGACCGGCCCGTTTGGCTCGGTCATCGCCAGTGCAATACCCACCGGCGTCCAGTTGCCGGAGGCGTCCATAGCTTCGATAAAGCCCGGCGTTTCGGGCAGCATGCGCGGCGTCGGCGAACGTGCGTCCTCGACGATCGCGTCGCCTTCCAGATAGGTCCGCGCGAGAAAATGCGCCTTGGTTGCGACGGGCGCGAACTTGTTGCACTCGATCGAAAAGCCGAGGAGGGCGACGCGGGGTGAGGTTCGGTCGGGCATTGGCTGTTTCGCTGTCGGTCTTCAGGAGCGAGATCCTAAGCAAACATCGCCGTTATTGCGAGGAATGGGAAACTGACGCGGCGCGGCGGCCGCCACGAGGTGGTCAGCCTGCTGGCGCGGCAAGTTACCATTATTTGCACCTTCCCGGCGCAGGCCGGGACCCAAGTCAGCCATAGGCACCGGCCTTCGTCGGTGTGGCGTGACGAGGAGAGCAGCTGAGATCTGTTGGAATTGACGCGTCCGGTTGTATGACAAGGTGCGTTTGCTAGAGAATTCCGCAATCATCATAAAAATGGCGCCTTCGCATCGTAAGGTGCACCGAGATGGCGGTTCAACGTCCGGGCGATTTTTTGCTGCAGATTCGCTGCACATGTTTTTGCGTGATCCGATTAGTAGAGAACTGTATGCCTCTGCCGAGTAGTCCTCCGCCTGTCGGGATTGCTTCGCTTCGCTCGCGGTGACAGCATCCGGGTGTGTTTGCCGGGGTTTGCGGCTCAAAGAGAGGCTTGAGATGCCGAAAATCGACGGAGAGCAGGTAATCGCCGACCTCAAACGGCTGGCTGAATTCGGCCGCTACAAGACCGGTGTCCACCGCCCGACTTATTCGCCGGTCGATGTCGAGTCGCGACATTGGCTCGCCGGGAAGCTCGGCGAGGCGGGGCTCGCCCCGGTAATCGACGGCATCGGCAATGTGGTCGGCCGCAATCCTTCGGCCGGGCGGCGGCTGCTGATCGGCTCGCACAGCGAGACCCAGCCCTATGGCGGCTGGCTGGACGGTTCGTTGGGGGTGATCTACGGGCTCGAACTGGCTCGCGTCTTTGCCGCGGACCCGGGTTGCGCCGGGCTCGGCATCGAGGTCGCCGCCTGGGCGGACGAGGAAGGCCACTACCAGAGCTTTCTCGGCAGCCATTCCTTCACCGACATGCTCGCCGAAGAGCAAATCGACGAGGTTCGGGGGCGCGACGATGGCACCCCGCTGCGCGAGGCATTGCAGCGTGCCGGACTCGCCGGACGGCCACGCGAGCGGGTCGAGCCCGGGCGTTATGTCGGCTATCTCGAAGCGCATATCGAGCAGGGCGACACGCTCGACACCAGCGGCTTGCGCATCGGCGTCGTCGAGACGATCGTCGGCATCTGGAACTACCGGGTCACGCTGGACGGCGAGCAGAACCACGCCGGAACAACCCGCATGGTGCGCCGCAAGGATGCCGGTGTCGCAATGGTGCGGCTGGCGACGCGGATTCACGACCGCTTCCCCGAAATCGCCGGGCCGCGCACGGTGTGGACGATCGGTCGGATGCAGATCGAGCCGAACGCGCCCTCGGTTATCCCCGGCCGGGCGGAGATGCTGGTGCAGTTTCGCGATGCCGATCCCGAACGGCTTGCGCTATTCGAGAGGACCTTGTACGAGCTCATCAGCGAGGCCGACCGGATTGGCCTGTGCCATGTCGCGATCGAACCGACGTTGCGCAGCGAGCCCCGCCCGATGGATTCCGGTTTTCAGGCACAGATCGAAGCTGCAGCCGAACGCCATGCGTCGGGGCTACATATGAGGCTGCCGAGTGCCGCGGGCCACGACGCTGCGGTACTCTCCTACCGCATGCCGGCCGGGATGATGTTCATACCGAGCCTCGGCGGGGTCAGCCATCACTGGTCCGAAGACACCAAAGAGGAAGACATCGTGCTCGGCGCCCAAGTCTTCGCCGACGCCGCCCTGCGCATCCTGCGCGCCGCGAGCTGACGGCAATGCCGATCACCTTGCAGGAGAACCTGCGCGGGTTGCTCTATGCGCCCTACTATGCCGCTCTCGCGCTCGGCGCTTATCGGCAAGAGGGGATCGAAATCACCTTTGTCAGCGCCCCGGCCCCAGCACAAGCGACGGTCGGACTTTTTGCCGGCACGGTCGATGTCGCCTGGGGCGGACCGATGCGGGTCATGCAGATGTATGAGACCCGGCCCGACAGCGACCTCGTGTGCTTTGGCGAAGTGGTGACACGCGATCCGTTCCTGTTGGTCGGTCGAGAGCGGCACCCCGATTTCACTTTCGCCGATCTCTACGGCAAGCGGGTGGCGACGGTCAGCGAGGTGCCAACACCGTGGCTCTGCCTGCAGGAGGATTTGCGCCGCGCCGATCTCGATCCCGACGCGCTGCCGCGGATCGCCGACCGGTCGATGGCCGAAAACATGGCGGCGCTGCGGCGTGGAGACATCGATGTCGTACAGCTGTTCGAGCCCTTTGCCGAGGAGTTGATCGCCGCCGGCGAGGGCCACCTTTGGTATGCCGCCGCGGGTCGCGGCCCGACCGCGTATACCAGCTTCTACGCGCGCCGCAGCCTGCTGACTGCCCGGCGCGACGAGTTCAAGAGGCTGGTGCGCGCGATCTACCGCACGCAGAAATGGCTGCACGCCGCGCCGCCGGAAGCGCTCGCGGACGCGGTGCAGTCCTTCTTTCCGGATGTACCAGGCCGGCTGCTGCGGGCTGCGGTCGCCCGGTACGTGGCACTGGGGATATGGGGGCGCGATCCGATCATGCCGCGCGCCGGCTACGAGCGGCTGCAGGCAGGACTCGTCTCCGGTCGTTTCGTCAAGGTGGGTGCCCCGTTTGAGGGGGCGGTCGACAACAGTCTCGCCGATGAGGTCGTCCGCGAGGACCCGCCGCCGCTGGGATGAGGGCGGCTGGTTTCTTTCTTCGACCGGGCCAACGGGGCTCAGTACGTCGCGAACGCCTCTTGGATCGCGGCGATCTCGGCGGTTGTCGACAGCACCAGCATCAACAGGATGCGGGCCTTTTGCGGGCTGAAATCCTCGCCGGCGACGATTCCGCTCTCGCGCAGACGGCGGCGCGGGGCGACACGGCCGCTGAAGGCGCGGCTGCACTGCACGACGACGACACCGGACTTGGCCGCGCGCTCGAATGCCATGCGCTGCTCAGGGGTCGGGCTCCCCGGCGCGAACCCGGCAGAGACGAGCCCGCGGGCGCCGGCAGCGACCGCCGCGTCGACCAGCGCGCCATCCGCACCGGCATAGGAATAGACGATATCGACGCGCGGCAACGTCTCGAGATCGAGTGAGGCGAACGGCGTGTCGGGCATGTGCTTGCGCGACGGGCTGCGATAGAAGTGGACCCCGTCGCCGTCGACATGGCCGAGCGCGCCGAAATCGAGCGAGCGAAAGGTCTGCACCCGGTAGGTCGAAGTCTTGACGACGTCGCGCGCAGCATGGATCTCGTCATTGAGCACCGCGAGCACGCCCTTGCCGCGCGCCTCGGGCGAGCCGGCGACACGCAACGCGTTGACGAGGTTCATGCCGGCGTCGGTGCCCAACGCGCTGGCCGGCCGCTGCGCACCGACCAATACAACCGGCTGCTCGACCGCGAGCGTCAAGTTCAGGAAAAACCCGGTCTCCTCAAGCGTCGCAGTGCCGTGTGGAATGACAAACCCGGCGACCGCCGGATCGTCGCGTGCGATCCGGTGGATCAGCTCCCGCAGCTCGACCCACTCCTTGGGGCCGATCTCCGTGCTGCCGACCTGGCGAAAGGTCACCGGCACCGGATCGGCGACGATCCGGGTTTCCGGAAAGCGGTCGAGCAGCGCCTCGCAACTGAGCTTTCGCCCGAAATCAGGATAATCGAGCACATCGAGGCTCGACGCCCCGAGCGATGAGATCGTGCCGCCGGTGCCGATCACAGAGATGCGGGGAAGGCTCGACGTCACCTTCAGACCTCGACCCAATCGCGGCCGACCTTGAGCCGATGCTTGACGAGGCCCGGCTTCAACGATTGCTCGATAAAGCAGCCTTTTGCCGCGGCGGCGATCAGGCGTCGTTTGTCGGCCTCGGACGCGTCGCCGCCGAGGTCGATATCGAGGGTGAAGGCGACCGGCTCGCTTTCATAGGGTCCGCGACCCCGTTGCTCCGCCCGCCAATGACAGCGGCCGTTGACCGAAAATTCGGTCAACGGAATGTTCAAACGGCGAGAAAAGGCCCGCAGCTGTGTCATTACGCAGGCGGTCAGACCACTTGCGAAATAAGCCAATGGGTAAGGAGCGGCGCCGTCGCCGCCATGGCCCGGACCTTCGTCGGTCGGCAGCTCCACCGTCACGGGATGGCTGAGGCGCTTGTGCACTGTGACGTTATTGCGAAATTTGGCGGTGTTGCTGCCCTCGGCGTCGAAGATAACTTCAAATCGGGTGATCGGCTCGACGGTATCCATTTTTGCAACTCCCATTCGGCAAACAGACAGCAGTGCGGCGGGCGCGGAGACGAGCCTAACCCATGCCGGCCCCGGAGCGGGAACGTTTCACGAAAGCCAGCGCTTGCGCCGGCGGTAGTGCTTGAGGTCGCGGTAGGATTTGCGCGCGCCGGCCTCGTTGAGGCCGAGGTAGAACTCCTTGATGTCGGAGTTCTCCCGCAGCGCTCGAGCCGGGCCCTCGAGCACGATCCGGCCATTCTCCATGACGTAGCCGTGATCGGCGATGTCGAGCGCCATCGCTGCGTTTTGCTCGACCAGCAGCACGGTCAACTTTTGCTCCTCCTTCAGCCGGCGGACGATGCCGAAGATCTCCTCGACGAGTTGCGGTGCCAGGCCGAGCGAGGGCTCATCGAGCAGGATCACCTTGGGGTCGGACATCAAGGCGCGGCCGATCACCAGCATCTGTTGCTCGCCGCCCGACAGATAGCCTGAGGACTGGTGTCGGCGTTCTTTCAAGGCCGGGAAAATGTCATAGACGCGGTTGATGCTCTCCCGAACTGCCGCGACATTGCTGCGCGTGTGCGCCCCGGCGATCAGATTGTCCTCGACAGTCAGGTTCTCGAAGACGCGTCGACCTTCGAACACTTGGGTTACGCCGCGTTTGACCACGGCGTGGGGCAGCAGGCGGTCGAGCCGCTCGCCGTCGAGTTCGACGGTGCCTTTGGTCACATTACCGCGCTCGGTATGGAGCAGCCCGGAGATCGCTTTGAGGGTCGTCGTCTTGCCTGCGCCGTTGGCGCCGAGGAGGGTGGTGATTTGCCCCTCCTCGGCCACCAGCGAAACGCCTTTCAGCACCAGGATTACGCCGTCATAGACGACCTCGATGTTGTTGAGCGCGAGCATGAGATACGATTTTCGCGCTATTCGCCCTTCTTCACCGCCTCGGCGACCACCTCTGGATAAGCCCGCATCCAGTCGGTCTCCTTGACGAACTTGCCGCCCTTGACTTGGAAGAACTGAACCCAGCCGCCGCCTTCGTGGTCTGTCGCGGTCACCTCGAGCGGCGGCACCAAGCCGCCCAGGCTGAAATCCCTGATCTGTTCGAAGCCCTTCTTGACGTCGGCACCGGTCGGCGGCTTGCCGCCATTCAGCTTGATCGCGTTGCGGGTCGCCTCGACATGCAGGGCCGCCCATAACACGCCCCGGTTGTACATAACGGTGTCGTCCATCGCCTTCTGCGGCTCTTGACCTTTCGCCTTGTACATGGCCTTGATTTCTTGGCGCACCGGGTAGTCGTCGCCGACACCGGCGAAGGACATCGTGTGATAGCCCTCGGCTATCGGCCAGCCGCCCGCTCCGATGATGTCGTGTTCGCCCGAGGCCCAGACCAGCCCCACAACCTTGGACAGTGGATAACCGGCGCGCTTGAATTCCTTGATCGCTACCGAGGGCCCGCGGCCGAACAGGTGGTCGATCACGAAATCCGGCCTGTAGCGCTGCGCGATGTCGAGTACCTGCGCGCCCATCTCGACCCCCGGCGGCGGCACGGCAAAAGTCCGCAGATCGAAACCCTCGATCTTCTGCAGATCCTCGATCACCGGAATCGGTTCGCGGCCGGCCGGGTTGTCATAGAAAATATAGGCGATCTTCTTCCCCTTGAGGCTGCCGCCCAGTTTGTTCTTGACGAATTCGACCGCCGCAGCACCCTGCGACCAATAAGTCGCGGCGAGCGGGAACAGGTATGGGAAGCGTTTGCCGTCGGCCGAGGCGGCGATGCCGAAACCGGGCGAGGTGCCGGGGATCTTGTCTTCTTCCAGCTTCCGGTTAAGCGCCTGGACCTGCGGCGAGCCGTAGACCAGGATCGACGTCGCCCCTTCCCCCTTTTCGCGCTCATACGCCTCGACCGCCGGCGGGACTTTGTATTCGTGGTCGATCTCCATGTATTTGATCTTATAACCCTCGACCCCGCCCTTCGAATTGACCAGGTCGATATAGTCCTGGATCCCCGGGCAAATCCCCGCGCCGTTGACCTGTGTCGGCCCCGTGCGGTCGCACATGCCGCCGATTACCACTTCCTTTTGCTGTGCCGTGGCGGTAGCGGCGAGGCCCAGCGCGGCCGTTACGCCGGCCGCGACTCCGATTGCGGCTCCCCAGATGTGTCTCATCGTCTTTCCTCCCACGATGTTCCAGACTAAACTAATAGGAGAACGGCCAGACCCGAAAGTAGTTTCGGATGTTCCGCCACAGCCTGGCCAAGCCGTCTGGCTCGACGACAAGGAAGAAGATAATCAGGCCGCCGAACAGGATCAGCCGCAGGTTGGGGATCGCATTTTGCAGATCTTGTTGTGCGAATAACAGCCAGCCGTAGTCCTCGAGAAACCAACGGGTCACGATCGGCAGAAGGGTGACAAATATTGCGCCGAGAATTGATCCCAGGATCGAGCCTAGGCCGCCAATGATGACCATCGCCAGATAGTCGATCGACACCGTAATCTGGAACTGCTCGTAATTGGCGATGCCGAGATAGTAGGTATAAAGCACGCCAGTGACGCCGGCATAGAAGGACGAGATTGCGAACGCCCACAGCTTATAGCGGAAGATGTTGATGCCGATGATCTCGGCGGCGATGTCCTGATCGCGAACCGCGATGAAGGCGCGTCCGATCCGGCTGCGGATCAGGTTTGAGGTGCCGACTATCGCCAGCACGACAAAAAACATCAGGAAGAGATAAAGCTGCGTCTGGCTCTTCAGTTGCGTGCCGAACAGGCTCGGCCGCGGCACCTGGATCGAGGCCTGCACGCCGCCCGAGATCCAGGTGACATGGTTAATCGTCCACTCGATGATCAGCTGTGCTGCCAGGGTGGCGACCGCGAGATAGATCCCCTTGATGCGCAATGACGGGATGCCGACAACGGCGCCGATCAGCGCCGCCATAATCCCGCCCGCCGGGACCGTTATCCAGAACGGCGCATCGAGATGGGTGACTAGGTTGGCTGCCGTGTAAGCGCCGACAGACATGAAGGCGCCGTGACCGATCGAGATCTGCCCGGTATAGCCGACCAAGATGTTGAGGCCGAGCGCGCCGACGACGGCGATCAGAATGAGGTTGAGGATCGAGACGTAATACTCGTCGAGCGCCAGCGGTACGATGACGATGAACAGCCCGGCAAACGCCGCCACCGCCCAGCGGGCGATCGGCAGCGGGTAGAGCGCCATATCGGCGGCGTAGCTCGTCTTGAAGACGCCGGATTCGCGGTGGAACATGGCTCGACTGTGCCCCCGCTTAGACGCGCTCGATCCGGCGACGGCCGAACATCCCCTCGGGGCGGATCATCAGTACCGCGATCATCAGCACGTAGGGGATGAAGTCCTTGGTGCCGCCGCCGACATAGGGATCGAGGTATCCGGCGGCCAGATTTTCGACAACCCCGACGATCAGGCCGCCCACAACCGCACCGAGCACCGAGTCGAGACCGCCCAAAATCACCACCGGAAACACCTTGAGGCCGACGAGCGCCAGCTGATTGTCGACGCTCACCATCGCCCCCCAGACGATGCCGCCGAGCGCCGACACGATCCCCGCCATCGCCCACGCCAGCGCGAAATAGCGCCGCACATTGATGCCCATCGCCATTGCCACCTGCTGGCTGTCGGCGACCGCACGCATTGCGATACCGACCCGGCTTTTCAGAAAGAACCAGGTAAAGATGGCAAGAAAGACGATGCTGACCCCGGCCCCGACGAGCTGGATCGGCGAAAGCAAAACTGGCCCCAGTTCAATCGGCTCGTCGGCGATCGGCATGGCGATAACTCGTGTGCCGGCGCCGAACGCCAATGTCGCGCTGCCGCGCAGCACGGCGGCAAGACCGATCGTCGCCATCACGACGGCAATGACCGGGCGGCCAATCAGCGGGCGCAGCACGACGCGTTCGAGCCCGAACCCGAGCACCACCATGCCGGCGATCGCGAGCAAAACGCTCACCCAAAACGGCGCGCCGGCGATATCGGCGGCCCCCGCGGCGAGGAAACCCGCGAACATCACGAACTCGCCCTGCGCGAAGTTGATCGCGTCTGTCGCCTTGTAGATCAGCACGAAGCCCAGCGCGATCAGCCCGTACATCAGACCGATCATCACGCCGTTAGTCAGCAGGACCAACGTGAATTGCCATTCGAACTCAGGCATGGGCAGACCCGGACCTCGGCTTTAATTCGTCATTCCCGCGGAAAGCGGGAATCCAGGAGCGGCAGGCTCCTGCGGCCAGGTCCTGGATCCCCGCTTTCGCGAGGGTGACGATCGGAGCATCCATCAAGCATAGGCCGCCTCCCGAACCGGTTGGCGGGCCTCCTCGACATCGTCGACCGCGATCGTAGAATTGAGGGTCCCTTTGCGCCCATCTTCGTAGGTTATCTCGGTAGACAGCTCGACCTCGTGCGCACCGTCGTAAAACCCCTCGACCACGACGGCGTATTTCTCCGCAACAAACCGGCGCCGAATCTTGCGCGTGCGGGTGATTTCGTTGTCGTCGGCGTCGAATTCCTTGTTGAGCAGCATAAAGCGGCCGATGCGCGAGGCGGCGGGCAGGGACGCGTTGCATTTCCTGATTTCCTCCCGGACGAGATTGCGTATCTCGGGCTTGCCGCTCAGGTCCTGGAAGGAGGTGTAAGCGAGGTTGTGCCGCTCGGCCCAGTTGCCGGCGGTCGTCAGATCGATTGCGATTATCGCAGCGACAAAGGGCTGTTCGTCGCCGAAGGCTACCGCTTCGCCGATAAACGGGCTGAACTTGAGCTTATTCTCGACGTATTGCGGCGCAAAGGGCGTGCCGTCGCTGAGTTTGCCGACGTCCTTGGCGCGGTCGACGATGACCAGATGGCCGCGCTGATCGAAACAGCCGGAATCCCCGGTGCGGTACCAGCCGTCCTCGCCAAACGTGTTCCTGGTGGCTTCCGGGTCTTTGTAATAGCCGAGGCACACGGATGGAGAACGGATTAGCACTTCACCGTCCTCCGCGATGCGGAGATCGATGCCGCCCAAGACCCGGCCGACCGTATCGGGGTTCGCCTCGGCGTCGGGCTGCAATGTGGCAAGACCGGAGAGCTCGGTCGCACCCCATACTTGTTTCAGATTGATCCCGATCGAGCGAAAAAATCGAAAGGTGTCGGCACCGAGAGGCGCGCCGCCGCTATAAAACCAGCGAGCGCGACCGAGGCCCAGCTGGTCACGCAGAGGCCCATAAACCAGGACCTCGCCTACCGTCAAACCTAGGCGCATCGCCAGCGGAAGCGCATTTCGCTCGGCCTTGAGCAGCTCCGCCCGCTCGGCAAGGCGCTGAAAGAAATCGTACATTTTGCGCTTCAAGGGCGTCGCATCGGCCGCCCTGACCCGCACCGAGCTCAGCATGCTTTCCCAGATCCGCGGCGGCGCGAAGCCGATCGTCGGGCCGAGCTCGCGCAGATCGCGCTGCACGGTCTCGGGCCGCTCCGGGCAGTTGCAGGTAAATCCGACCAGGAGATTGAGCACGATTGAAAACAGCGAGTCGCCGATCCACGCCATCGGCAGATAGCACAGGAGCTCGTCACTGGGGCGGATGTCCTCGGCAGCGGCATAAGCCGCGGCGGACGCCAGAAGGTTAGAGTACGACAGCATCACCCCTTTGGGGTGGCCTGTCGTGCCGGACGTATAGTTGAGTAATGCAAGATCGTCGGGCGCACCCTTGTCGATCTCGGTCTCGACATAGCCGCGGCGGGTCGCCCCAAAATCGCGGCCTGCGGCCTGCAGATCCTCGAACGATTTGAGCGATTCTGCCTCATAATGCCGCATGCCTCGAGGATCGTCATAGATGACGAGCTTGAGGCTCGGCAACTTTTCCTTCAGCGACAGGATCTTGTCGACCTGCTCCTGATCTTCGGCGACGACGACGGAGATCTCGGCATGGTTGAGGACATAGACGAGCTCGGCGGCAATCAAATCCTGGTAGACCGGCACGGCGATCCCGCCCAAGCATTGCGCCGCGAGTTGCGCCCAATAAAGCCGCGGGCGGTTGTCCCCGATGACCGCCAGCCTATCGCCCCGGCGGAAACCGTGCGCGGCGAGGCCGAGCGCGAAGTCGCACACTTCTCGATGATATCGAGCCCAACTGTAGGTCTGCCAGATGCCGAGGTTCTTTTCACGCAGCGCGGGTCGCTCAGCCATCGTCTCTGCGTTGCGCTGCAGCACGCGCGGCAAGGTCGTCGCATCGGTCATTCGGCGGCCTCCCTCTGTTCGCGCGCGGCTCCGAGATAGGCGTGTATCACTTCGGGATCGCGCTGCACCTCACCGGGGCTGCCCTCGGCGATCTTGCGGCCGCGATCGAGCACGGCGACATGCTCGGAGATGTCCATCACCACCGCCATGTCGTGCTCGATCAGGATGATTGTCGTGCCCCACTGCTGGTTGACCTCGAGAATATAGCGGGCCATGTCCTCCTTCTCTTCTTGGTTCATGCCGCCCATCGGCTCGTCGAGGAGCAGAATTTTGGGGTCGAGTGCCAAGGCGCGCCCTAGTTCGACGCGCTTTCGGAGGCCGTAGGCGAGCCCGCTCGTCGGTTGCTTGCGTAGATCCTCGAGCTCGAGGAACTCGATCAGCTCCTCGACGCGGGCGCGGTGCACAACCTCCTCTTTTTGCGCCAGTCCCCAATAGATGAAGGAGGACAACACGCCGGCCTTCATCCTCACGTGCCGCCCCAGCATGATGTTGTCCAGCACTGTCATGCCGCTGAACAACGCGATGTTCTGAAACGTGCGGGCGATGCCGAGCGCGGCAACGTGCGACGGGCGGGTGCCGGTGATGTCCTCCCCCTCAAAGACGATCGAGCCGGTGTCGGGCCGGTAGAATCCGCTGATCATGTTGAGGAGCGAGGTCTTGCCGGCGCCGTTCGGGCCGATCACCGAGACGAGCCCACCGCGCCGGACGGACAAAGTCACATCCTCGACCGCGCGCACTCCACCGAAATGCTTGGACACACCGGTGATGGCGAGCTGCGTTTCGCCCGATAAGACATTCGAATTGTCGGACACGAGCTCCGCCCGCATTTCCTCTCCCGCCGTTTATTCACTCATGCTGCACCCTTATGGCAGGCATACTGCTGACGCATACGAGAGAATGCAATGGCCTACGTTACCAGAGCGCTCGGACTTGAAGCGGAGGCTTGCTGCCTCGTCGGCCACGTGAAACGATCGGTTCCGGATCAAACGTCATCGAATGGTTGAGAGCTTGCCCGAAGCGGAGACCCTGCCGACGACCCTGCTGACGGGCTTTCTCGGCAGCGGCAAGACGACCTTGTTGCGCCGAGCGTTGGTCTTGCCCGAGCTCGCCGACACCGCGGTCATCATCAACGAGATCGGTGAGATCGCGATTGATCATCATCTGCTCGATTTTGTCGAAGGCAACGTCCTTGAATTGCCGGGGGGATGCCTGTGCTGCGCCGTTCGCGAGGACTTGGCTCGGACATTGCGCAGCCTACTCGAGCGACGCGATGCCGGCGAGCTCAGGCGGTTTCGCCGGATTGTCATCGAGACGACCGGTCTCGCCGATCCCGCGCCAATCCTGTTTACGCTCGGCACCGATCCGATGCTCGACCACCGTCTGCGTCTCGCCGGAGTCCTCACTCTCGTCGACGCGGTACACGGCGCCCAGAACTCTCGAACGCTTCGCCGAAGCTGAGCGCCAAGCGGCCCTCGCCGACCTGCTGGTGATCACCAAGACAGACCTCGCACCGCTCGGCTCCGATCTCCTCGGCCGGCTCGATCGAAATCAACGACCGGGCCCCGCGCATCCTTGCTGTCGAAGCGCCCGATGCCGGCGCCGTGCTGCTCGGCACGACCTCGCCGGCGACAACGCCGGTCCTTTCGACGGCGCCGGTTGCCGCCCACAGCCATGGCATCGAGGCCTTCGGGTTGGTCTTTGAGGGCGAGATCAGCCGGCTCGATTTTGCCCGCGCTTTGGGTGGACTGGCCGGGGCGAGGGGCAGCGACCTGCTCCGGGTGAAAGGCATCGTGCGCTTTTCCGATCGACCGGACCGGCCGGCTGTCGTGCAGGCCGCGCAGCACGCCATGTTCGCCCCGGAATGGCTCGATGACTGGCCTGCAGATTGGCCCGAGGGGGATCGGCGCAGCCGGCTCGTCTTTGTCGTGCACGAGATCCCGCGGGCCGAGATCCTTGCTGCCTTCGCCTTTGCCTGCCCCCTCCCATTCCCTCCCCCACAAGCCTCCTCCCTTCCCTCCCCCGCGAGCGGGGGAGGGTCAGGGTGGGGGCGGGGTCCGGGTTCGGGGATGGGCCTATCACGATCATAGGAGGCTCAGATGTTCGACACGGTCGTCTCGGGCGGGCTCGCCGTGCTTCCCTCGGGTCCCGAGCCGGCCGATATCGGCGTCGCCGGCGAGCATATCGCTGTGATTGGGGCACCCGGCAGCCTCGCTGCGATCGACGCCGGGCGGCTCGTCGACGCCGCGGGCCAGATCGTGATCCCGGGCGGCATCGATCCGCATGTCCACTGCAACTGGCCGATGCCGATGCCGGGCGTCGCGCAGCCGACGTTGACCGAGCCGGCCTCGCGGGTCAGCCTCGCGGCTTTGCACGGCGGCACGACGACAACGATCGATTTCGCCCCGGTCGAGGGCGGCGAGACGATCCAGCAGGCGATCGAGCGGCGGCACAAGCAGTGGGCCGGCGCCTGCTATGGCGACTACGCCTTTCACACGATGCTCCTCGGCAAGATCGCACCCGAGCGCCTCGGCGAGCTCGCCGAGGCGGTGCAGGCAGGACACGCCTCGGTCAAAATGTTCACGACCGACATCACCCCCAGCCGCCGTGGCCGCATGGTCGATTTCGGCGACATCTGGGAGGTGCTGAAGGTTCTGGCGCAGGCCGGCGGGATCGCCGCGATCCACGCCGAGGACAACGACATCGTCATGCATATGTACGAAAAGCTGACGCGCGAGGACCGCACCGGCTTCGAGAACATGGCCGAGGTGCACAACACACTCTCGGAGGATCTCTCATTCAATCGGGTGATCCGGCTCGCCGCCAACATCGAAGGTGCCGCCCTCTACATGATGCATACCTCGGCGGCTACGGGGGTCGCCGCGATCGCTGCGGCACGGGCCAAAGGTGTCCCGATCTACGGCGAGACATTGCACCAGTACCTGATGTACACCGCAGAGGATTACCGGCGACCGAACGGTCAGATCTACCACACTTACCCCTCGCTAAAATTTCGCGAGGACCAAGAGGCCTTATGGAAGGCCACCGATCATGGTGCGATCCAGACCGTCGCCACCGACGAGATCTGCTGCCCGTTGCGGATCAAACTGCAGGGCCGGCGGATCGACGACACCACCGGCGGAAATGCCGGGGTCGAGCCGCGGCTGTCGCTGATCTACACCGAGACGGTCGAGAAGCGCGGCTATGCTCTGCCCGATTTCGTCGGCCTCGTCTCTACCAACGCCGCCAAGATCATGGGCCTCTACCCGCGAAAGGGGGCGCTGGCGGTGGGCTCCGACGCCGATATCGTGCTGCTCGACCCGCGCCGGCGCAAAATCGTGCGCGCCGCCGAGTTGCACGAGGCCGACTACACCCCCTGGGAAGGCCGCGACCTCGCCGCCTGGCCCTCGCTCACCATGCTGCGCGGCAAGATCGTCGTCGAGAACGGAACCTTTACCGGCGATCTCAAGGACGGTCAATTCCTGCCGCGCAAGGTGCCCGAGGAGATCAGGTCGCGGCCGGCGGCATGAACGAAACGGCCGGATCAGCGCGGCCACGCCAACTCGATCGGCGTCGTTGTGACATGCATAGAAACTAAGGAGATGAAACCATGGCATCGCGTGGTGAAGAACTGTTGATCTCAGCCGACTCGCATATCATCGAGGATCCGCACTTCTGGGAGGACCGGCTGCCAGCAGCCTTTAAAGATCGGGCGCCGGTATTTCCCGAGCGGGAGGTTGGTGGGCTCTTTCAGGCCCACGCGGGTGGGTGGGACCCCCACGAGCGGGTGAAGGAGATGACGGTGGATGGGGTGAGCGGCGAGGTGCTCTATCCGAGCTTCGCCATGAACCTCTTCGGACTCCAGGACGCCGCCCTCCAGGAGGCCTGCTTTCGGGTCTACAATGACTGGATCCAGGAGTATTGCTCCGTGGCGCCCGATCGCCTCTACGGTGTGTCCTGCATCGCCACTTACGACATCGACCACGCGGTGGCAGAGCTGGAGCGTTGCCGGAAGGCCGGTCTGCCCGGGGCACTGGTGTGGCAGGCGCCGCCGCCGGAGTTTTCCTTCGCCACCAATCATTACGAGCGCCTGTGGGCAGCGGCCCAGGATCTGGAGGTGCCCATCAGCCTCCACATCCTCACGGGCCAGCCCTTCCCGTGGCCCCGCCCGATGGGCTCGGGCGGCCGACGCCAGGCCTTCGAGACCATGCGCAGCGCCGTGAACAGCAAACTGCTCTATGCCTCCAACGCCATGTCCGACCTGATTATGACGGGTGTGCTGGAGCGCTATCCCCGGCTCAAATTCGTGCTGGTGGAGAACGAAGTGAGCTGGATTCCATTTTACCTGACGCAGTACGACAAGTACTGGGGTCGGGGAAATCTGGATTCACCGCTGACCATGTTCCCGAGCGAGTACTTCTCCCGCCAGTTCTATGCCACGTTCTTCAACGATCCACCGGCCCGCTGGATCTTCGACACTTGGGGCAGCAACAATCTGATGTGGTCAAACGACTATCCCCATCCGAATTCGACGTGGCCCAAGTCTTGGGAGGTCATCACACGGGACCTGGGACAGGTGTCGGAGGAGACGCGAGCACGGCTGCTACGGGAGAACGTGCAAGAGTTGTATAAGCTTCCGGCGCTGATCCCGCTAGCAGTGTAGTGTCGACCAGCGGCCTGCGCGCCGCCGCCCTGCGCCCAGCGCGGGGGATCGGAGACTGATGTCGAGCCAGCCGAGCGGGGTGACCGTGGCGCGCTCGCCTGGGCGCAACAATACCGTGGTCATGGCGGACTCGACGATCGCCGGTCCTGTGACCCATTGCGCCGGCGCAAGCGTGTCGAAATCATAGACGAGCGCGGTTATCCAATCGTCGAGGTAGATCCGCCGTTCGCTGCGAGGTGCACTCGGAGGCGCCTCGGGCAAGGCGGGTTCCTGCGGCAACGCTGCGAGTACTCCCGAGACCGCGACGCGCGCATTGACCAGCACCGTCTCCTGATCGGGCAGGCAATAGGTATAGAGTTCCTCGTGACGCTGGTGAAACCGTTCCACGATGGCGGGCAGCGGGTCGGCCTTTGCCCAATCGATCTCATCCAACGGGACGGCGATCTCGAAGACCTGCTCGCCGTAGCGCATGTCGGCCGCCCGCGTCGCTCGCGCCGGGCCGTCGAACCCTGCCCCGGACCCCGATCCGGGGGAAGCGCGCAGCCGCGCCAAACCCTCCGCTTCCATCTCGTCGAAGAGTTCCTTCAGCGCCCTGCCGTCGAGCGCTTTTGTGTCGCCCACATGGCTGCGCGCGATCTCGAAGCGCAGATCCGTGGCCAGCATACCCCAGGCCGAGAGCACGGCGGCGACGCGCGGCACGACCACCCGCTCGAGACCGAGCTGGCGGGCTATTTCGGTGGCGTGCAGGCCCGAAGCGCCGCCAAAGGCGAGGAGCGCGAAGCGCCGCGGGTCGACGCCGCGACGGACCGAGACGAGCCGCACCCCCTCGGCCATCGTCGTGTTGACGACCCGGTAAATCCCCCGCGCGGCACTCACCCGGTCGATCCCGAGGGAAGCGGCGATGTCCTCGACGGCCGCCTCGGCAGCCCGGCGATCGAGCTCGCGCCGGCCGCCGAGAAAGCTTGCCGGGTCGAGATAGCCGAGCACAAGATTGGCGTCGGTGACTGTCGCCGCAAGGCCGCCTTGGCCATAGCAGGCGGGACCCGGGACGGCACCGGCACTCTCCGGGCCGACATGCAGGATGCCGCCGGCATCGACCCGCGCGATCGACCCGCCGCCGGCGCCGACGCTGTTGATGTCGAGGCTGCTGAGCGCGATCGTGTGGTGGGCGATCCGGCGGGTCGATGCCAGGCTGGGTTGGCCGTCGACGATCAGCGAGATGTCGGTGCTCGTCCCGCCCATGTCGAACGGGATCAGATTATCCTCGCCGATCAACCGCGCGGCATAGACGCTGCCAGCCACACCCCCCGCCGGCCCGGAGAGCACCGCGCCCGCCGCCAGTCGGCTCAACTCGTCGATCGGTGCGACCCCGCCATGCGACTGGATGATCAGGGTCGGCCCGGCGTATCCGGCCTCGGCGAGGCGCCGTTCGAGCCGCTCCAGATAGCGCGACAGGGCCGGCCCGACATAGGCGTTGACAATAGTGGTCGATACCCGCTCGAACTCCTTGATCTGCGGCAGCACGTCCGAGGACAGCGAGACATAGGCGCGGGGTAGACCCCGTTTTATGGTGTCCCTTGTGGCCCGCTCGTGGCTCGGATCGCGCCACGCATGGAGGTAGCACACCGCTATTGCTTCGACCTCTGCGTCCTTTAGGACTTCGATCGCGCGGTCGAGGGAGGTCTCGTCGAGCGGCGTTTCGACCCGGCCGTCCGCGCGTACCCGCTCACGCACGCCGAGACGCAGCCGGCGGGGGACGAGCTGCTCGGGCGGCGGGAGGCGCAAATTGTAGCGATCGTCCTTCAGCCCTTCGCGCATCTCGATGACGTCGCGATGGCCTTCGGTCGTCAGCAGCCCGACCTTGGCGCCCTTGTGTTCGAGGAGCGCGTTGGTCGCCACGGTCGTGCCATGGACGATGCGGTCAGCCTGTGCCAGCAATTTTCCGATATGGAGACCGAGGGTGTCCGCCAGCAACTGCAGTCCGTCGAGCACACCGACAGACGGATCGGCGGGCGTCGACGGCACCTTGGTCATAGTCGTCTCGCCGGAGTCGTCGACCGCGACGAGATCGGTAAAGGTGCCGCCGACATCGATGCCAATGCGGTACACGGTTCCCGCTCTCTAATCTTTAGAGGCTCCCTCCCCCGTAAGCGGGGGAGGGCTGGGGTGGGGGCTTTGCTTGCGCGGCGGCCCGAGTGTCTCGGCTATGGTCCGCAACACGCCCGGACGGTTCGCGAGGATTTCGTTGTTCCAGAACCGGAGAACATGCCAGCCTCTCTGGCGCAACCGGCTGTCTCGATCGTCGTGGTCTCCTGCGAGCGAATGCTGGCCGCCATCCGCCTCGACGATCAGCCGCGCTTCAATGCAAGCGAAGTCGGCAACATAGGGTGGAATCGGGAATTGACGTCGAAACCGCCAGCCGAGCTGACGTCTGCGAAGGTCTCGCCACAAAAGCTGCTCGGCGTCTGTCATATTGCCACGAAGCGTCCGCGCCCGGTTGTTCAGGCCGGTTCCGGCTCGCATATTTCCGCGGCTGGGGCGCTGCGCCCCCTCCCTAACCCTCCCCCGCTTGCGGGGGAGGGGGAGTCACAAACCCGTTTTCGAGATTGCGCGCGACAGTATCGGGGTCGCGCAGAGCGGGATCGCCCCAGCCTCCGCCGCCGCCCAATTCGAGAAGCAGCACGTCGCCGGGGCGGATCTCAAGACCGACTTCCTTGGTCTTGATCGCGCGCGGCGGCCGTCCTTCTGAGTAGAGCGTATAGCGGTGCGGCACACCGTCAGTGCCGCCGAGGATGCCGCAGGCGCCGTGGCGCACGCCGTCGCCGGCGGTATTGCCGACTGCCGGCTCGGCGGTTTCGACCACCATTTCCACCACCCCACCTGGCCCGCCGCGGTATTCTCCCGCGCCGCCGGAATCGGAACGAAATTCGTGGCGGCGGAAGAACAGCGGGAAGCGGACCTCGGTCACTTCGAGGCTGCCGAATTTGATGCCGCCCGCCGCCTGCCACTCCCCGGCGCCCGGCCAGCCGTCGCCCGCCGGCGAGGCACCGCCGCCGGGGCGCGCCTGGAAAAAGTGCCAGATGAAGGGCTTGCCGCCAGGGGCGTTCGCGCGTGGGTCCGTGCCCTGAATGGCGATGCGGAAGCGGCGGCCCCAGCCGGCCATCGCGCGGTCGGGACAGGCTGGCGCCAGCGCCTTGATGATCGCCTCGATGATCTCCTGGCCGCAATGATTGGTGGCGAGCGTGACTGGTGCCCCAGGATTAGCCCAGACCACGGTTCCCGGTTTGGCGATGAGCGTGATCGGGCGAAAGGTGCCGTCATTCTTCGGCGTCTGCGGGTCGATCAGGTACGACAGGGCGACGACGACCGAGGAGTAGGTGTTCGCGTAGGACGAGTTGATAAAGCTCGCCACCTGCTTGTGCAAGTCGGAGAGATCGATTTCGAGATCGCTGCCGCGTTTGATGACCGTGGCACGGATATGGATGTCGTCGTGACCGCGGCCGTCGTCATCGAGCAAGGCTTCGCCGCGATAGACGCCGTCCTGCCACTGCGCGATCACCGCTCGGGTCTGGCGTTCGGCGCCGTCGAGGATCGCCTCGATCGCGGCATCAGTGACGCGCCAGCCGAACTCGGCCGCGAGCGCCAGAAGGCGTCGTTCGCCGACCTGCGCCGAGCCGATCATTGCCGCGAGATCGCCGCGGAAGTCGCGCGGGTGACGCACATTGGTCGCGATCATCTCGAGGAGGTCGCGGCGCACCTCGCCGCGGTCGTAGAGCCGCAGCGGCGTGATGCGGATCCCTTCCTGCCAGATGTCGGTCGCCGCGGCGTTATAGGCGCCGTGCGTCGCCCCGCCGATGTCGCTCTGATGGGCCCGGTTGATCGACCAGAAGCGCGGCCGGCCCTCTCCCTTGGCGTCTTGAAACACCGGCACGAAGGCGGTCAGGTCGGGCAGGTGATTGCCGCCGTGATAGGGGTCGTTGAGCAGAAAGACGTCGCCCGGATGTATGTCGTTGCCGAAGAACTCGGTCATCGCCTTCGCCGCGAAAGGCAACGCGCCGACATGGATCGGCACGTGCTCGGCCTGGGCGATCAGCCGGCCGTCGAGATCGCAGATCGCGGTCGAGAAGTCGCGGCTCGAATTGAGGATCTGCGAATAGGAGGTGCGCAGCATCGCCTCACCCATCTCCGCGACGATTGCCAGCAGACGATGCTGGATGACCGAGATGACGATCGGGTCGACCGAGGTCGTCATGGGAGTTACTCCCGCAAAGCGTCGGGGAAGGGCAGGTCGAGGATCAGCGCCATGGCCGGTCCTTGGAACCACTGCGGCAGCGGAGGGGCTCGGCGCACCGAGGCAATCATCAGCTCGACGCGGGCGTCGATGTCGGGATAGCCGGAACTCTGGCGAGTCCTCACCATCGCGATCGTGCCGTCGCCGAGCACCAGAAACTCGACCCGCGTCTCGCCGCGGCGTCCTGCGACCATCGTGAGAGGCAGCAGATTGTAATGCCGCCGGATCAGCGAATGCACATAGGCGAGGTAATCGTCGCGGCTGGCAGCCGGCCCGGGATACTTTGCGCGCCGCGTGCTGTTTGCCGGCGCCTCGGTCCGCCGGGGCGGGTGCTGCGTGGCCGGCTTCGACTGCGGTTTGGGAGGCTCCGGCTTCATCGGCGGAGGGGGCGGCACGATCGCTGCAGTCTGCTGCGGGGCCTCCGCGGGCGGTGGCTCGGGCGGCGACGGCTCGTCCTTCGGGGCGGGGGCGGCGTTGGCCTCGCGGCCGGCTTCTTTCGCCGTTGGGTCGCCGAAATCGTCGGAGGCGATCCGCCCCGGCGGCGGGGGTTTGAATTCCGGCTTCGGGGGCTCCGGTTGCGGCGCCATCTCGGGCGGCGGCGGCTCGACCACCAGCTGCACGGCAATCGGCGCGATGTCCGGCGGGGCGGCCATCGGCCACTCGACCAGCAACAGCAGCGGCAGCAAATGCAGCACGAGCGAGCCGATCGGCCCGCTCCACAGTCTGCGCTCAGCCGCCGGCGGCAAGCGTTCGGGTGCGCCTACCTGCGAGGCGGGGGGCAGCGCGAGACGCGGCGTATCAAGGAGCGTCGGTTCGCGGCGCTCGGCGGCCGGCGGCGGGCGCTCAGGCGCGTCCACCTGCGGATCGGAAGGAGGCACGAGACGTGGCGCATCAAGGAGCGTCGGTTCGCGGTGCTCTGCGGCGGGCGGCGCGCTCTCGGGCGCGTCCGCCTGCGGATCGGAAGGAGGCGCGAGACGCGGCATATCAAGGAGCGTCGGCTCTTGGCGACCCTCGTCAGGCGGTCCGGTTATGCGAAACACTGCCCCAGGTCACCCCGCGGCGAGGGCAAGCCACTCGGCTTCGTCAAGCAATTTGACGCCGAAGGCGGCCGCCTTTGCCGCCTTCGACCCGGGATCTTCACCGGCCACGACATAGTCGGTCTTGGCCGAGACCGAGCTCGTGACATTGGCACCGAGCGCCTCGGCGCGCGCCTTCGCCTCGGACCTGCTCATCGAGGAAAGTGCGCCGGTGAAGACAATCGTCTTGCCGGCGAGCGGCGAGGCGGCGCGCTGCGCCGGCGCCTCCCAGTCGAGAACAGTGACCTCGCGTGAAAGGTCATCGAGCACCGCCTGGTTATGCGGCTCGGCAAAAAAACCGATGATGTCAGCGGCCATTTCCTCGCCGATGCCGTGAATATCGAGCAGCCCGGCCCGCGCCTCGCTCGCCGGGTCCTGCGCCGCTTGCATCTCACGCCGCCAATTGGCGAGCGAGCGATAGTGGCGGGCGAGCAGCCGTGCCGTCGCCTGACCGACTTGCGGGATGCCGAGCGCATTGATGAAGCGATCGAACGCGATGCGCCGGCGCTCGTCGATCGCGCTCATCAGGTTACGAGCGCTGAGCGCGCCCCAGCCCTCGCGCTTGGCGATGATTTCGGGGTCGAGGCGGAAGATGTCGCTCGGCTGGCGGATCAGCCCGTCCTGCCAGAAGGCGGTGATGTGCTTTTCGCCCAGCCCCTCGATGTCGAAGCAGTCGCGTGAGACGAAGTGGCGGAGCCGCTCGACGGCTTGCGCGGCGCAGATCAGCCCGCCGGTGCAACGCCGGGCGACTTGGCCGGGCTCGCGCACCGCAAGACTGCCGCAGATCGGACAGTGATCGGGAAATTGGTAGGGCTGTGCGCCTTTCGGCCGGCGGTCGAGCACGACTGAGACGATCTGCGGGATCACATCGCCGGCGCGCTGCACGATGACGGTGTCGCCGACGCGGACGTCCTTGCGTGCGATCTCGTCCTCGTTGTGCAGGGTGGCGCGTTGCACGACGACCCCCCCGACGGTGATCGGCTCCAGAAACGCCACCGGGGTCAACGAACCCTGGCGGCCGACTTGGATCCCGATGTCGCGCAATACGGTTTGCGCCTGCTGCGCCGGGAATTTCTGCGCGACCGCCCAGCGCGGTGCCCGGCTGACCATGCCGAGCCGCTCCTGCAGCGTGAGGTCATTGACCTTGTAAACCACGCCATCGATGTCGTAGGGCAGTTCCGCCCGCTCGGCGGCGATCTCGGCGTAATAGGCGAGCGCCTGGTCGACGCCGCGGCAGAGGCGCGAGCGCGGGTTGACCGCGAATCCCCAGGCGCCGAACCGTGCCAGCGCCTCGTCATGCGTCCGGGCGAAGGAGGCGCTCGCTTCGCCCCAGGCATAGGCAAAGAACTTGAGTGGCCGGCGCGCAGTGATTGCAGAATCGAGCTGCCGCAACGACCCGGCAGCGGCGTTCCGCGGATTGGCGAAGACCGGCTCGCCGGCGGCCGCGCGCTCCTCGTTCAGGGCAAAAAAGCCGGCGCGCTCCAGATAGACCTCGCCGCGGATCTCGATCAACTCGGGCCAGCCCGCGCCGGCGAGCGCTTCGGGCACGGTGTCGAGCGTGCGCAGGTTGGCAGTGACGTTTTCGCCGGTGACACCGTCACCGCGCGTCGCTCCCTGGACGAGGTGCCCCCGCCGGTAGGTCAGCCCGATCGACAGCCCGTCGATCTTGGGCTCGGCCATGATCTCGATCACGTCTTCGGCGACCAGCGCCTCCGTCGCGGTGCGCCGGAAGAAGTTGCGGATGCCGGCGAAGAATTCGCGGACATCAGCGTCCTCGAAGGCGTTTTCGAGCGACAGCATCGGCCGCGAGTGGGTGACTTTGGCAAAGCCGGTGGCGGGTGCGGCGCCGACGCGGCGCGACGGGCTGTCGGCGCGGATCAGCTCGGGAAACCGTGCCTCGATCGCCGAGTTGCGGCGGCGTAACGCGTCGTAGTCGGCGTCCGAGATTTCGGGCGCGGCCTCGGCATAATAGCGCTGGTCGTGGTGCTGGATCTCCGCGGCGAGAGAGGCCAGCTCGTCACGCGCCTCCTCTTCGGTCAGCGCTTCGACCGGGCGCAAGTCACGCCCGGCGTCGCGCTGCCGGGGGGCAGCCGAGGCGCTCATGCGCTGCCTCCGGCGATCAGGCTCGCGGCCGCGGCGCGCGCCTCGGCGGTGACGATGCGGCCGGACAGCATGCGGGCGATCTCCTCCTGCCTCCTATCCCGGTCGAGCTCTTCGACCCGGGTCACGGTCTCGCGTTCGCCGAGTCGCTTGGCGACGCGCCAGTGATGGGCGCCGCGGGCTGCGACCTGCGGCGAATGTGTTACGACGAGTACCTGTAGGCTCGTTCCCAGGCGGTGCAGGCGTTCGCCGACCGCTGCTGCGACGGCACCGCCGATCCCGCTGTCGACCTCGTCGAAGATCAGGGTCGGGACCGAGGCGGTGTCGGCGAGGACGAGCTTCAGGGCCAGCATGAAGCGCGACAGCTCGCCGCCCGAGGCGATGCGGGCGAGCGGCCCGAACGGGGCACCCGGGGTGGTGGCGATCTCGAAATGAATGCGCTCGCAGCCGTGCGCGCTCCACTCGGCCTCGTCGAGCGGGGTCAGCACCGTGCGGAAGCGCGCCTTGTCGAGCCGTAATGGCGCCAATTCAGCCGCCACCGCCGCATCTAGGCGGCTCGCGGCGCGGCGCCGCTCCTTCGATACACCCTCGGCCGCGGCGACAAAATGGGCGCGGGCCTCCACGGTGGCGCGGACCAGATGCTCGACGCCTTGCGCACCTTCCTCGATCGCCGCGAGCTGCGCCGCCATGTGCTCCTGCAGCGCCGGCAGGTCGGCGACCGGGATCTGGTGCTTGCGGGCGAGCCCGCGCAGCGCGAATAGCCGTTCCTCGAGTCTTTTCGAGCTCACGCGGGTCGACTTCCAGCTCGCGCGCAGCGGCCTCGAGCGCCGCCAGCGCTTCCGCAGTCTCAACGGCGGCGCATTCGGCGGCCGTGAGCGGCGCATCGAGCAGCCCCTGGGCCCGCTCGCGGGCCCGCTCCAGCCGCCGCGTCGCGCGCGCCAACGCCGCTAGCGCGCCCGCATCGCCGCCGAGCTCGCCGATTGCCTCGGTCAGGGCTTCGGCGAGGCGCTCGGCGTTTTGCAACAAGGTGCGCCGGGCGGCGAGCCGATCTTCCTCATCGGCCTCCGGTGCGAGCGCCTCCAGTTCGGCGAGTTGGTGGCGCAGCAGCTCTCCCTCCTCGCGACTCGCGTCGAGGAGGCGCGCGGCCTCTACTTCACGCGCCTGCGCCGCGCGCCAGTCGTCCCAGGCCTGCACCAGTCCCTCCGGCCCGATCGAGTGGTCGGCGAAGGCATCGAGGATCATGCGATGGTTGGCCGGTTCAAGCAGCCCGCGCTGCTCGAACTGACCCTGGATCTCGACCAGGCTGTCGCCCAGCTCGCGCAACAATCCCACACTTGCCGGCTCGTCATTGATGAAGGCGCGGCTGCGCCCGTCGGCCGCGAGCAGCCGGCGCAGCACGATCGTCTCTCCGGCATTCTCGCGCCCCGCCTCGCGCAGAATCGCATGGGCGGGGTGGTTGCGCCCAACGACGAACTCCGCCGACACAGCCGCCTCCTTTGCTCCGCTCCGCACGAGCCCCGACTCCGCCCGTCGACCGAGCGCCAAGCCGAGCGCGTCCAGCAGAATTGACTTGCCGGCGCCGGTCTCGCCGGTCAGCACGCACAGCCCCGGACGAAACGCCAGAGAAAGCCGGTCGATCAGGACGACGTCACGAATGGTCAGGCCGAGCAGCATTGCAAGCGGCAGATGATGGCGCTTATCAATGATATAGGTGGTTGACCCGGCAAGCCAGCATTCGCGCCGAGCAGAAGGGGTCGAGATGGCAGCGAGCAAGACGGAAGTCTATCGCAATCTCGCCAAAGAGCTCGCGGCCTTGCTCGCCGGTGAGACGGATCGAATCGCCAACGCCGCCAACATGGCAGCGCTGATTTATCACGGCCTGCCCGACCTCAATTGGGCCGGGTTTTATTTCCGCCAGGGTGACGAGCTGGTGCTGGGTCCGTTTCAGGGCAAGCCCGCCTGTGTACGCATCGCTATCGGCCGGGGTGTGTGCGGTACCGCAGCGGCGCGCGCAGCAACCGTGCTGGTCGCGGACGTCCACGATTTTCCCGGCCACATCGCCTGCGACCCGGTCTCGCGCTCCGAGCTGGTCGTGCCGCTGATCGATGCCGGAGAGGTGGTGGGCGTGCTCGATCTCGACAGCCCGCTGCCTGGGCGTTTCGATGAGGTGGACAGGGAAGGCTGCGAGCGCTTCGCGGCGCTATTCGTGGAGCACCACCGTCAATTCCCCGATGCCTGGAAGGGGCCCCTCACCCCGGCCCTCTCCCCGCTCGCGGGGAGAGGGAGGGACCCGCGAAGCGGGAGGGTGAGGGGCAGCGGGCGATCGACTTCTGGGAATATTTAGAGAGGAAAAGCCGATGTCGTCTGCATCATCCGCAGCCGCCAGCCCGCACCTTCCTGTTCGCCAAGACTGGCTCGACCGCCGCCGCGAAGAGATCATCGAGTCCGATCTGCCGATCGTCGACCCGCATCATCACCTGGTCGACCGGCCCGAGACCGGCCGCTATCTCTTGCCCGAGCTGCTCGCTGACACCGGCAGCGGCCACAACATCACCGCGACGGTGTACCTGGAATGGCTCTCGATGTATCGCGCCGAAGGTCCCGCCGAGCTGCAGCCGGTCGGCGAGGTCGAGTTCGCCAATGGTGTTGCGGCGATGGCCGCCTCCGGGACCTACGGCAAGACCAAGGTCTGCGCCGGCATCGTCGGCTACGCCGACCTCGCGCTCGGCGCGGCGGTCGAGAGGGTGCTGGAGGCGATGATCGACGGCCGGTGGCGGCCGTTTCCGCGGTATCCGGTTCATCACCGCCTCGCATCCCGACCAGGCGGCCTGGGGATCGGCTGTCATCCGGCCCGCGGGTCTGCTGATGGACCCGAGGGTGCGCGAGGGCTTCGCCCGGCTGGGCCCGCTCGGCCTCAGCTTCGATGCGTGGATGTACCACACCCAGCTCGGCGAGCTGGTCGATCTGGCGCGGGCCTTCCCCGAGACGCCGATCGTGCTCGACCATGTCGGCGGCGCCATCGGCCTCGGCCCCTATACCGGCAAGCGAGATGAAGTGTTCGCCGGATGGAGCGCGCGAATCCGCGAATTAGCGGAATGCCCCAATGTGCACATCAAACTCGGCGGCCTCGGCATGCGGATGTTCGGCTTCACCCACTATATGGGCGAATTGCCGCCGGGCTCCGAGGAACTCGCCGCCGCTTGGCGGCCCTACATCGAGACCTGCATCGCCGCTTTCGGCCCCGGGCGCGCGATGTTCGAGAGCAACTTCCCGGTCGACAAGGGCAGCTGCGGCTATGCCGCGCTGTGGAACGCCTTCAAGCGCATCGCTCAGGCTATTCCGCTCGCCGAGAAAGCCGCACTGTTCTCGGGCATTGCGAGCAAATTCTACCGGCTGGAATAGCCCAATGGCGGACGCGATCAACCGCCACGGATCTATCGACGCTGTGATATTAAACGGTAATGCCGAATCGGCGTGTCGATGACCCGGTCCTACAGCGTTTCCGTGCGGCGCTCGATGAGCTTTATGGCGACCGCATTGAGCGTGTGGTGCTGTTCGGCTCACGCGCGCGGGGCGATGCCGGCGAGGAATCGGACTACGATATTGCGATATTCCTCCGTGACTTCGCCGATCGTTGGCAGGAGGTTGGCCGCATCGTCCCAATAGTCACTGACATCCTCTATGAAGATGGAGCCTTCATTCATGCCATGCCCTATCGGGCGGGGGCGTACGACGATCGCACTCCTCTCATGCGGGAGGTCCGCCGCGAGGGTGTCGACCTGTGACGCCGGAGGCGGCCGCGCATCTTGACAAAGCCCGGCAGTTCCTTGGCAGGGCGCGCATCATTTTTGCCGCCGGCGTCGCCGAGGATGCGGCTCGCGACGCTTATCTCGCAGCCTTTCATGCGGCACAGGGCTTGATCGCCGAGCGCACAGGCAAGGAGGCCAAGACCCATAAAGGGGTTCATGTTCAGTTTGCCAGGCTCACCAAAGACAATTCGCGGCTCGATGCCGAGCTGCGGCGTCTTCTGCCGCAGAGCTATGACATGAAAGCCATCGCCGACTACGAGACGGGACCCGGTGCCATGATTCCTCCCGAGCAAGCTGCTGCCGCCATCGAAACCGCCACGCGCTTTGTCGAATGCGTCGCACAACTTTTAGCGCCGGATACGAGCCGCAAGACCCGTCGATGAGCGCTGGACTGGAGCTGCAGCCGCGCTCTCGCTACACGCTCGACGAGCTGCTGGCTCGATGCGATCCCTCTGCCGAGCGGTCGCAAGGGGATAGCGAGTGGCTCGAGGCCGAGCCGGTCGGCGGTGAACTCATGTAATGGAGCGCTGCGACAACTAGGCGTTGGACGGGCGGCCCATTCGAGCGGTGCCGTCAGCGGAAGAACTCGATCTTCGCCTCGCGGAACCAGAGGAAGTTTGCCGGTGCGGCCGAGATCGGACCGTTGATGGCGAAGACGGCGACCTCGAACTGGTCGCCTGGGGCAACGGTCCGGGCGAGGACGAGGCGACTGGGCATATTGAAGCCCTGGATCGTCCCGGGGCTCGTCCGGCCGGCGGCGCGCGGCATCTCGCCGTTCACCCAGATCTCGGCATAGTCGTCGACATTCACCCGCAGCACCGCCATCGCGCCCGCGGTGTCGAACCCTTGGGCGTTAGCCGGGATCGTCAGCCTCGTGCGATACCAGAAGAACGAAATCATGCCGCCGCCCCGCCTCGCCCCGAGTTCGGTAGCGGCGATCAACGGCCAGTCAGAATCGTCGAACCCCTTCTCGCCGGCATAGGGCTCGACGTCGTAGGTCGTCTTGAATTCGGGCATCGAGTCCGCCAAGGCCGGGCACTCGACAATCTTCGCCTCCCTCCCCTTCCATTGCGCGCCAAACGCCGCCGAGCCGGCGGCGGTCATCAAATCGACGACATGAACCGGCGGGACCAAAGGGGCGACGGGGTGGGGCGGCGCCAGCAAGGGCGGGGTGGTCGGCAAGACGGAGGCTGTGGGCCTGATCCGATTGCTCACGGGCATTTTCGTGCTTCCTTCTCCGAACCGAGACGTGAGATTGCTTATCTAAAGGCGAAATAGTCGGCGGGCCAGAACGATCATCGGGCTCAGGACGCGCCAAGGTCCCGGCCGAACGAGATGCTCCGGGCCGTGAGTTTGACAATATCGGATGGCATAGTGCGCGGACGATTTAGCCGATGGGCAGGACGAATGATGCACATCCTCGATATTCGGGGTTTGGTGCCGATGTCTCGTCACAAGATGGTTTGGGGATTTCAACCCAGAAGCGATATTTTGCTGCAGATTCGCTGCACATGAATTTGCCCGATCCAACTAGGCGAGAGACCTGCATAATTCTGGAGAACTGCCGGAGGGCGATGATTTCATCTCGAATCGGACCCCTAAGGGCCGTCGGAGAGCGCTATGCTAGTGGAGCGGCGGCAGGCCGATCGCCACCGCGCGGACACGGAGATCGCTATGGCAAATGATGCGGGCGCCGCGCACGAGCTCTCGCCGATCGAACAGCAGGCGCTCGACCATGTCTGGATCCACAGCGCCCGCTGGCTCGACCTCGCCGAGCGCGACGGCTTGCGGGTGATGGTGCGCGGCGAGGGCTGCCGGCTCTACGATGCGCAGGGCCGTTCCTATCTCGACGGGCTTTCCGGGCTCTACGTCGTCAATATCGGCCATGGCCGCGCTGAGATCGGCGAAGCAATGGCCAGGCAGGCGCGGGAATTGGCCTATGTCTCGGCCGCGAGCTACACCAACCTCGCGGCCGTGCAGCTCGGCGACGTGCTCGCCGGGCTGACGCCGGGCGATCTCGACCGGTTCTTCTTCTGCTCGGGCGGCTCGGAAGCGATCGAGAGTGCCATGAAGATCGCCAAGCAGGTGCAGGCGATGCGCGGCTTCCCCAAGCGCTACAAGATCATCGCCCGCCGCGGCGGCTATCACGGCGCCACCTTTGGTGCCATGAGCATCACCTCCTCGCGCAACGAGAAATATTTCGGCCCGTTCATGTACGGGGTCAGCTTCGTGCCGTCGCCGAACCGCTACCGCAACGAGTTCGGCGTCGAAGGGGAGGCGGGCGACCTGCTTTGCGCCGAGGCGATCGAGCAGGAGATCCTGGCGCAAGGACCGGAAACAGTGGCGGCGGTGATCGGCGAGCCCGTCTCGGTGTCGAACTCGAACCATGTCCCGTCGCCGCGCTATTGGCAGCGGGTGCGCGAGATCTGCGACAAGCATGGCGTGTTGCTGGTCATGGACGAGGTGATCAACGGGTTCGGTCGCACCGGGACGATGTTCGCGACCGAGCAGTTCGGCGTCGTGCCCGATCTGATGACGATGGCCAAGGGACTCTCTTCGGGCTACGCGCCGATCGCTGCGGTCGCGGTCGGCGAGGCGCTGTTCGACGAGTTCAAGAAGCAGGATGTGGCGCTCGCCCATCTCTTGACCTTTGGCGGTCAGGCGGTGTCGTGCGCCGCCGCACTCAAGAATATCGAGATCCTGCAGCGCGAGGAATTGCCGCAGCGCAGCGCCCAGCAGGGCAAGTATCTCCTCGGCCTGCTGCAGGAGCTGCGCTCGCACCCGACCGTGGGCGACGTGCGCGGGCTCGGCCTAATGTGCGCGGTCGAGCTGGTTAAGGACAAGGCGGCCAAGGAACCATTCGGCGTCGGTCCGGCCGCGGCGGGCCATCCCTATATTCGCCGCCTCTTGGAGCTGATGGAAGATCGTGGCCTGCTGACACGCGTCTTCATGGCGCTCCAGCTCTGCCCGCCGCTGGTGGTCAGCAAGGACGAGATCGATCAGATGGTCACGATCGTCGATGAGAGCCTCTCGCTCGCCGAGCGGGAATTTGGTTTCGTCTGAGATTGGAGGAAAGAATGACCTACGAGCATATCCTCGTCGATAAGGAAGACGGCGTCGCGATCCTGACCCTCAACCGTCCGGACAAGCTCAATGCGATGAACCGAAAACTCGCGGCCGAGTTGCACGACGCGGTCAAACGCATGGATGCCGACGAGACGATCGGCTGCATCGTCATCACCGGTGCGGGAACCCGGGCGTTTTCGGCCGGCGGCGACATCCACGAGCAGCGCGAGGACGACCGCCGCTACACCGATCAGGAGTTGGACGCGGTCCGCCCGCCGCGCCGCGGCAATTATGAGATCGCCGCCTCGGCAAAGCCCACGATCGGCATGATCAACGGTCTGGCCTATGGCGGTGCGGCGGTGCTCGCCTCCTCGCTCGACATGCGCGTCGGCTGCGAAGACACCCGCTTTCGCTTTCTTGCCGCCGCCTATGGCCGGATCAACAGCACCTGGACCCTGCCCAACCAGGTCGGCTGGCCGATCGCCAAGGAATTGCTGTTCACGGCGCGCATCGTCGAAGCCGAAGAAGCCTACCGGATCGGTCTCCTGAATCACCTCGTGCCGCGCGATCAACTGCGGGCCAAGACCATGGAGCTCGCGCGCACGATTGCCGGCAACAACCGCGCTGCGGTGATGGGCATCAAGACGCTGCTACTGAAGCAGATGACACAGACCCTCGAAGAGCAATGGACCGAGGAACGGCATTTCACGACGCATGTCGTCCGCGGCGCCAGAGCCGAGGAAGCGTTCCCCGAATTCATCGCCCGCCACGGCCGCCCCCTCGAGTAACCCAGCGGCACAGGCGGACCACGGTCGGCCCACTCGGTTTCATGTCCCGACCGCTTGGGTGAGCCTTGCTGTGTTAGGGTCGTAAATACAGCCTGTTATTGTTCCCTCTCTTATTCTTTCAATGGCTTCATCGACGGCGAAAAGAGGGACAAGAAACCATTCTCTCGGAACGATCGGTTGCCCGAACCGGTCTTTTATTTCGATGTCTAGGCGAGCAGGGCCAAAGATGCGATGGATCAGGTTTTCAAGCCTAGTCCGGTTGATGTTGTATAGCTCATAAGTCGCGACGATCTTGACATCGGCCATGAGGAAGGTCGGATCGAGGCGGGCATTGGCGATCCGGCGCGCGACATCGCCGCCGGTTACGCCGATCTTGTGCAGAATATCGCGATGCGCGGCGACGGCCGGATCATCGGATTTGCTGCGCAGCACATAGACGATGCCGCTGGCCTCGTCCCCTTCTTCATTCTGATCGGCGAAGAGTGGTCCTGCCGAGGGCTCGATAATCCGCCGGCCGGCGGGGTCCTGTTGCAGCGCCTTTTGAAGGGACCGCATGAGCAAATTGCTCTCGGTCCCGTTGTCGAAAATCACCCGAAGCCGGGCGTCTATGTTGCCATGCTCGTTGGTAAACGGCTCCTCCATCGCCGCGACGTAGGCTTTTTGGCCGCCCAGGATATAGAACCGTCCCGGCGCGATCTCGGACTTGCGCTCGAACCGCCTAGTCTGCCGCAAGCCCGTGCCGAGTTCCTTCTGAATCTGCTCGAACAGAGGCTTGAAGCTGTCGAAATCCTCGCACTTCTGGCGATTGGCGATCTCCTCGGCGGCACGCTTCTCCGCAGCCGAACGCACGTGCCGGAGTTCGGTGATGTCGGCTGGCGCAGCGGCTTCGACCCCGAGCTGGGCCAGAAGCTCGTCATCGTCGAGCTCGTCGGGGGTGCTTACCGGGGCAGGCTCGGGGCCCGCGAGAAGCCCTTGATGGTCGAGGGCCTCAAGCAGGGCACGGCAGTCGGCCAGCGCGCGAAGGCGATGGAGACGCACGGCGTATAGTCGCTCGAAGATATCACACCCCTCGCCATGCTGCGGAACGTGGCCATGCTGTTCGACGAAACGCTGAATCTCCTCGAAGCCGGCGATGATCCGCTCCTCGCGGGCCGTCCGGCTTGCACCCCTGCTTGTCTCGACCTCGACGCCAAGCTCTTCGAGAAGCGCATCGTCCCCATCAGTGAACCTAGGCACGCGCAGCCTCCGCCCTCATGCGGGCAAGGAAGGCCACGCCCTCGGCCATGCGCTTTTCCCAAGCGTCAGGCGATGTGATCGAGGGCAGCCGGCCGCGCTCCTGCTTGAATTTCAAGGCCCGCTTCGCAAGGTCCCGCGCTTCCTCGATCGTGAGGTTGATGCGCTTGCCTTCAATCACGGCGTGGACTTGCTTCAGGCTCTCCTCGCTCATGGTCTTGGCGAGAATGGCGTAGGCTGCCCCGAAGGGGTTGATCCGGTCGATGAGGTCGATGTCTAGATCGCGCACGTCCATGGCGAACCTGCGCACACCCTCGATGAACGCAGTATTCGGGCTCTTCTCGCCATCACTCTCGGTTCCGCCCAAGGCAACCTCCTTGGCCTTCTGTGTGAGGTTGAGGGCGGCGACGGCGTGCTGTCGCACCGCTTCCTGATCCTCTTCGTCCAGCTCGGGGTACTTGTCCTTGATGATCTTGCCCATGCGGACCTGGGTCAACTCCTCCGCCACGAGCTCCTTATCGAATAGACCACGCTCAATGGCAGTCTTGTCCTGGACGAACGCAGCGATGACTTCGTTGAGGTCCTGCTGGCAGATGCGCTGCGCCTCCCCGCTCTTCGGCGCGACAAGACCTTTGATCTCGATCTGGAACCTTCCGTTCTCCTCGTTGAAGCCGACATTGCACTTGTTCGGGTCGTAGCCGTCTTCGCCGTAGTCGAACCCGGGGGTCGGACCGGTGTTCGGATTCTTGGGCTTGAACTCGAAGCGCGGCGCTAGCACCTGCTCCATCAATAGGCTCGCCGCGATGGCCTTCAGTGTGTCGTTGACTGCTTCGGTGACGGCCTCTTCGGAGGCGTCCGGCTCGGCGATGAGGTTGGTGAAGCGGGCGCGGATTTTGCCCGGCGCGTCGCGGGTGGCGCGGCCGATGATCTGCACGATCTCGGTGAGGCTCGACCGATACCCGACGGTCAACGCATGCTCGCACCAAATCCAGTCGAAGCCCTCCTTCGCCATGCCGAGGGCGATGACGATGTCCACATGGTCGCGATTGTTCTTCTGCGCGGGGTCCTTCAGCGCAGCCGAAACCCGGTCGCGCTTGGCGGGGGCGTCGTCAACTAGGTCCGCAATTCGGAGTATACGGTCAGACATTCTGACCAGATGGAATCCTGTTGCAGCGTCAACGCCCTCCCAACTGCCCAGACCGCTAAGTATGTCCTCCATTTCTTTGATCTTATCCTTCGTAATCTCGCGCGAGTTCACATTCGGAATGTGTATAATTGTCTTCTCATTTGGGGAAAGGACATCAAATATCTTCCCCTTTGACCCATCACTCTCACGCAGGTAGGAGCCTGAGTAAAAATAGTACCCAATATCGAGCTGCTTCAGATATTCGTAGCCGTTAAGCTGCTCATAGTAGGTAAAAGTGACCGTATCGAACCTCGCTTCGTCCTGCGGCGCGAGAACCGCTTCGGCGTCCCCCCGGAAATAGGAGCCGGTCATCGCCACGACATGCACCTGGTCGCGGGCGATGAACTGGCCGAGATGCAGACCGAGCTTGTTGTCGGGGTTGGCGGAGACGTGGTGGAACTCGTCCACCGCGATCAGCCGGTCGTCGAAAGCTTCGACCCCGAACCTGTCCACGGCGAAGCGGAAGGTCGCATGAGTGCAGACCAACACCTTGTCGTCGCTATCGAGAAAGGCTCGGACCGAAGCGACCTTGCCGCCATTGTCCGAGCCGGGCGCATCGCAGAGGTTCCACTTTGGCGCCACACGCCAGTCGGCCCAAAAGCCGAATTGGGTCAGCGGCTCGTCATGGAAGCTGGCGCCGATGGCTCTCTCGGGCACGACGATGATCGCTTGGCGGAGCCCTTGATTTTGGAGCTTGTCGAGGACGATGAACATCAGCGCCCGGCTTTTGCCCGAAGCCGGCGGCGACTTGATCAGAAGGTATTGCTCGCCCCGCTTCTCAAAGGCGCGCTCCTGCATCGGCCGCATGCCGAGCGCGTTGGCTTTCGTCGAGATGCCGTTACGGGCGTAAGTGACTGAAACGGCCGGTACCGCGAACTTTCTTGTCGAGCTGCCAACCACGTGCGTGCTCGCTCCTGAAAGGGCAGAAAGGCCCGGCACGGTGAGCTTCGCCTTCTTGAAGAATTCCTCATCGGCCTCGGGAATATCCGAGGTGTCGATGTCCTCGTCCGCGATTGCCGTGATCTCAGCAAGCCGCTTTTTTGAGATAGGCATCAAAGTGTTTCCGTTCATTTCTGGTCGCTTTACGCGCGCTGATGATCCGTGTGACCCCATCCCGATCCGTATGGACAACGCAGGCTACCACTACTCCACCAATGAGACCGTAGCTGCGCTCTCTGACTTCGCTCTGGTGCCCTTCGTCTTCAAGTGAGAGCACAGGACCCTCGAAGATTGTGGAGGCTTCCTCAAAGCTCGATTCCATGCTTGCGCTGATTAGTGAGGTTCTTTTCCTCGTCCCACTCAAACCGGCTCATCTGGCCGTCTTTAAGATCTTATCGGGGTCATTAAACCGTCGTTCCCGCGAAAGCAGGAACCCAGGGCCGACGACGGAGCGGTTGCCCCCTGTTCATGCCAGGGGCAGGCTCTGGACCCCCGCTTTCGCGCTAGGGCATGCAGACATTACACCCCCCACAAACCCCTCGAGCGCGCCTTGGCCCTCTCCGCCCGCTTGCGGGGGGAGAGGGAGGGGCTCGGCGCGGCAGCGTCGGGAGGGTGAGGTGGGTCGCGACGCCGCTCCGAACTCTGGGCTCCCCCCACCTCACCCCGACCCTCTCCGCCCCCAAGGGCGCAGAGGGGGACATTTGGCCGAGGAGATTTGTACATACCCTAGTGTCTAATTGCGTTAATAGACGATATTAAGTAGGATGCCTCGGGTGAGCATACCAGCTGAGGTGTCCGATGGCACGAGTGGCGATTGCGCTGAGCTGCACAGCGGAGCAGAGAGCTGAGCTGATGGCGCTGGCGCGCAGTCGGACGGAGGAGGCGCGTCTGGTGGAACGGGCCAAGATCGTGTTGGCGTGCCTGGAGGGTAAGCGCAACGACGCGGTTGGTCGCGAACTTGGGGTGCGCCCGAATACGGTTGGTCAGTGGCGCAAGCGCTTTGCGGCGGCGGGACTGGCCGGGTTGCGCGATCGGGTGCGGCCGGGCAAGACCCCGAAATATGGCGCCGATCTGCGCCTGCGGGTTCTGCACCAACTGGAATTGCCGCCCCCCAAGGGATCGGCCAGCTGGGACGGCGCGTCGGTGGCGGCGGCCCTGGGCGTCTCGGACGATGCGATATGGCGCTTGTTGCGCAAGGAAGGGGTGCAACTGCGCCGCCGGCGCTCGTGGTGCGTCAGCACCGACCAACAATTTGCCGCCAAAGCCGCCGATATCATCGGGCTCTATCTGAACCCGCCGCAACATGCGCTGGTCTTGAGCGTCGACGAGAAGCCGACGATCCAGGCGCTGGAGCGGGCCCGGGGGTATGTGCTGACCAGCAGCGGCAAGGTTGTTCAAGGCCTCAAGAGCACCTACAAACGGCATGGCACGGTCAACTTGTTCGCGGCGCTCGAAGTCGCCACCGGCCTCATTCGCGGCAAGACCACCCAGACCAAGAAGCGCGTCGATTTCCAAGCATTTATGACCGAACTCGTCGCCGAGCACCCGCCCGATCGCGCGATCCATGTCATCCTCGACAACCTCTCCACCCACAAGAAGAACGATGCCTGGTTGGCGGCGCACCCCAACGTCACCTTCCACTTCACTCCGACCTCGGCCAGCTGGCTCAACCAAGTGGAGATCTGGTTTGGCATCTTCAGCCGAAAGGCCCTGGCCGGCGCCAGCTTTGCCGGCGTCGAGCAACTCGCTCAGGCGATCCGCGACTTCACCGAAGCCTACAACCGCAACGCCGCGCCCTTCCTCTGGCGCAAGCGCGAGGTCAAGGGTGCCCAGTTACGGTATACTATCGTTAACCTACGCAATTAGACACTAGCGTGAAAGCGGGGGGCGACGAACAGTGTCTCGATATGAACCGATCGCTTCAGGGACGGCGTTCGCATGTCGGACGCCTTCGCATGTAAGTGACCGAAACGGAAAAGACGGCGCGGGCTTCGGTCATTCCTGGAACAATTCGCTATGGGTGCCGGCGCGGACGAACACGATGCCGCCATTACGGCCCATCGCGTCATCCACGCGGTAAATCAGCAGAAAATCGCCGCCGACATGGCATTCGCGATAGCTTGCCCATTGACCCTTGAGGGGGTGGTCCTTCCACTCCGGCCCGAGGGGCGCGTCATTCGCGATCAACAGCATCATCACTTCCTTAAGGCGGCGCATGTCGTATCGGCCGGACCGCGACAGCCGCTCCCAATCCTTGAGAAAGCTCTTCGCGTAATCGACCTCCCGCGGGAACGGCGCACGCTTAGCGGGCACTGTTTTTGTCGAGGTCGGCGAAAAGCGCCTCCATGTCGCGGAAGCGGAGCTTCCCCGAGCGGATGATCTCTTCCGCCTCCGCCATCGCCGCACGCGTCTCGGCGTTCGGCACTTTCAGTTCGAGCGGAAACGCCTGGTCGGCGGCGATGCGGTGAAACAGCAGACGCACCGCATCGGAGGCCGAGAGGCCCATCGCCTCCAGCGCGGCCGTCGCCTTTGCTTTCACCTCATTATCGATGCGGACATGCAGCATCGAGCTCTGTGCGCCCATCCCAATCCTCCGTGTCTCAAATGAGAGACATGGCTCCCGGTTTGTCCGCTGTCAAGCCATGTCAGCGGGGAGGGTTGAGGGGCGAGGGGTGAGTTTCTGCCGCAGCACGTTGAGCATGCGGCTGAGTTCGTCCGCCAGAGCGAGGGCGGGATCGGCGGCTTGCGGCGGCAGCAATCCAACTTGGCTGGCGAGCAACAAAAACGTCTCCGTCTCGGCGAGCGATCCGCGGGCGATGCTGATGAAATTCGCGTAGTCTTTCCGGGTCGCCCGCTGATAGCCCTCCGCGATGTTTGCCGGAACCGAAGCTGCCGCACGGAGCATTTGGGAGGTCATCCGGTATTGTTCCTCCCTTGGCATCAGCGTCGCCAGCTTGTAAACCTGCGTGGCCAGTTCCATGCCCTTGATCCAGACCTTCAGGTCTCGATAGCCCCTCGTCATTTCCCCCACCTCTATACCCTCCTCCCTAAACCCTCACCCCTTTCCCCTTGCCGGCGGTCATCTTGGTGTACATCTCGAACAGCTTTTCCAGCCGCTCGGTGTCGTTTCGGAAGCGGCGGCTGATATAGATGCGCTCGAGCACCTCATCATTGCGCTCGTGCGCCTCGCGGAGGTCAGCGGGCATGGTCTCGGGGTCGTAGAGATCGGCGATCGTCGCCGGGAAATGCGCCTCGCGCGCCAACAGGATGTCCTCGGCGCAGCGGGTGAGGTCGGCCTTGTTCTTTTCGGTGATGGCGGGAACCGGAAAGGTGTTCCAGCCGAGCGTGTTGGAATAGCGGTATCGTGTTTCGAGCTTGCCGCAGACCGTCGCAATCCAGACGAGGTGCAGACGCGACGCGATCACCGCCATGTTCCAGAGCGGGGCGTCGTAGAGGGCAAACAGAAGATCGCTCGCAATCGCGCTACTGTCCAATAGATCAATTGGAACATAAGGCCTCTTCTCAGAGGAGACTTTTGCTACTACGAGGGAATGATCTCTTGCGGTGCCAGCGATTTGAACGAACCGATGTGTGAAGCGAAATCACGCGTCGATCCCGCTGCACTTGCCAGACGAAATTGCCTAACCTTCTCCAGAAGCTCTCTCAAATATGGCTGCTCACCTGCAATGACCGAATCTGAGTCCTCGATCCAAATGCACCACCTGCGCTTGCCCTGGATCATTTCTTCCGATCCGAAATAGGGCCGAATGAAGCGTCCAAGATTAGGATATCCTTTCAACAGAGCAGAGCGTTCATCGCCGCTCAGGATGAAATTTCCGCCGTCCCTTGGCATGTTGCCAAACAACATCGGCGATGCACCTGACAGTGGATTCCGTATCTGCTCAACTGTGGAATTTGGCCCTGCAACAAGATAAGCGTTGATGTACCCCACGCTTCGCTCAATAAGCGATCCTCCGTCAGTGATTGAAAACAGACGCTGCACTGCCGTAGGCTCACGCGCGATGCCGACAATTGCGACCGTTACCCCCGCATTATTGCTTGCGAGATTGGACCATCTAAAGGATGTGTGCGCGAAAACGATCTCATGTCCGGTCTGAAAAATTATCGGCCAAAGGATTGGAACCTGTTGCCCTTGGCAAATCGAATTCGTTGAAACGAACGCAGCGACGGTTCTAGTTTGGGTCCCGTAGTCTGCCGCCTTCATGAGCCAGCCCGCGACATAGTCGAGGGATTTCCAACTTTTCGTGCGGCCGCCGAAGATGGCCCCAAGTTCGGCCTTCTGCTCGTCGGTTTGCCACTTGGAGCCAAGATACGGGGGATTCCCGCAGATATATGTCTCCCCTCCCTCGTTCTCGAAATCGATCTGCGCCTGATCGAGCGGTGTGTGAAACAGGTCGTCGGCGTGATGCTTCACGCCGGTTCCCATGGGCGGACAGATGCTGAGCCAATCGAGCTGGAGGGCATTGCCGCAGGTGATCCAATTCTCGGCATTGAGCGGCAGAAACTCGGCGAGGGCCAGCTTCTCGCCGCGATACAACACGTCGCACTGATACTCGGCGATGACAAGCGCCAGGCGCGCGATCTCGGCCGGGAAGTCGCGCAATTCGATCCCCCTGAAGTTGGTGAGCGGGATTTCGCTGCGCCGGTCCGGCTCGCCGCGCCGCCGGTTGATCTCGGCCTCGATCGCCCGCATTTCCTTGTAGCCGATGACCAGAAAATTGCCCGAGCCGCAGGCCGGATCGAACACCCTGATCCGCGACATGCGCCGGCGCAGGTTCAGCAGCATTCGAGAATTGTTCCCCGCCTCTTCCAGCCGTGCGCGCAAATCGTCGAGGAAGAGCGGGTTCAGCACCTTCAGGATGTTCGGCACGCTGGTGTAGTGCAGGCCGAGCGCGCCGCGCTCCTCGTCCTCGGCGACCGCCTGGATCATCGACCCAAAGATGTCTGGGTTGATCTTCGTCCAGTCGAGACCGCCGATATGGAGAAGATAGGAGCGCGCGATCCGGCTGAAGCGCGGCACGTCCAAGCTGCCGGAGAACAGCCCGCCATTCACATAAGGAAACACATTGGCCCAAGGACGCAGGTTCGCGGCGGCGCGATCTTTGATCGGCGTGTTCATCGCCCGGAACAGCGCGCCGATCACTTCATGAGTGTCGGACGAGTCCCGCGCGCTCATCTGCTCGATCGTGGCGGTGAACAGGCCGGTGCCGTTGAAGATGTCGGTGTCTTCGGCGAAGAAGCAGAAGATCAGCCGCGCCATGAAATGGTTCATGTCGTGGCGGCGCGCGGCGGTACCCCATTCGGGATTGTCCTTCAGCAGCTCGACATAGAGCCGGTTCAGCCGGCTGGTGGCCCGGATGTCGAAGGCGTTTTCGGTAATCTGCCGCACCGTGGTGATGCCCGCCAGCGGCAGGAAAAAGCCGAAATGGTTCGGGAAGTCGGCATAGGCGCAGGCGACCGTGTCGCCGCTCGCCAGGTCCTCGGCCTCGAACGTCTCCCCATCCGTCGCCAGGATGAACTTCGCCTTGGCCCTGGCCGTCGCCGGACTGGTCCTTAGCGCGGCAAGCGTCTTCGCGACCTCGCCGGAAACGGCAACGGCGATGTGGATGTGGTTGGTTTGAAGGACTCCGCCCAGGTCGGACCTGTTCGACTCGCCCTTGCGCAGGCGCTTGAGGGTCGTTTCCTTATTCCCGAAGGCTTGCAGAAACGCGAACGGGAACTCCCCGGCGTCGAACGGCCGTTCGGCAAGCGCCGATATGGCCTCTTCAATCTCGACAGCGTTCATACCGCCCCTTTCCGCACTATTTTATGGGCCGCGCCGCGACCCGCATCATCAACAAGCCCGCCGCATCAACCGGGTCGTCTACGACATCACTTCAAAACCCCCAGGCACCATCCAGCGGGAGTGATTTTTGCCCGGCAAAGGGTATCCGACCATGCGCTATCGTGGGCTTAACGAATTGAAATTCTGGTGCTGCGGACGCTAGCCGGCGTGGGCGCGACAAAGCGAGGGTTTGCGCTGCGCGCCGCCGCGCTCGTGAGCTCGTCCTGCTGGCGCGGCTTCAGAATCGCAGTCGTGCCAAAGTACGAACATCTTACCAAATTGACAAATTGCGATCGTGTGTGATATCCTGCCGTAATGAACCTCATGTTGCGTTGTGAACCGCGAAAGGCTGTTCGTCTGCTGTTTTTTCGATCGGGATTGAGGAATCTCAATGCCTTGGTCCTGATCTCTTGTCGCCTCGCGCGCGGGCGCGCGCGGAAGGGAATTCGTGCAATCCCGCACGGCCGGCGCCCCGGCACGCCTGTCCCAAGCGGAGCGTACCGATGATTTATTTGCTGGAAGGACAGCAAAACAGCGGGAAGCGCGGTCCGGCCGGCGGGTTCTGCAACTCGGATGCCGCCGGAACGTCGGCGGAATCAACGCTACTTCACCTCGACCAGCTCCAGGGCTTCGCGGCTCGGACCTTCGATCATGACGGCGCGCGTATCGCCTAGCGGGTAGGGGTCTTCGAGGAACTTCACCCCCTCGCCGCGCAATTTGGCGATCCAGGCGTCGAGATCGGCGACGCTGAGCGCGATGTGATCCTGCAGCTGCCCGCGCGAACTGGCGAGCGGCTGGTCGCCCTGGTTGGCGTACCACATCATCGACACGTCGCCGAACTCGACCCCGGCGCGCGGCGTGCGGAACATGCCTTCTTGGTTGAGCGCCGGCCAGGTGCGATCGGGTCCGCGGGTGAGGTCGCCTGGGGCCGCCGTCGGCGCATAGCCCGGGCGTTGCGGGGCGTTGAGATGCTTCTGATACCAATCGAATGCGCCGACCGGATCCTCCTGATAGAGGTGCACATGGTTGAAGCGCTCGGCGGGGTGGTTTCCGGCATATTCGACGAGGGCGTCGTCGGGACCCCTCATATAGGAAAACCCGCCGCCGCCCGGCGGCTGGGCGCCTTTGGCCCTGGCCTCGGCGATCTGGGCCTTGGTCAACCCCAGCACGCCGCCGAGGTTGGGCCAGGTATCGCTGCTGATCAGCACCGCGCCGCCTTCGTCGGTCGTGTAGAGCGGCAGGAGCTCGACCTCGCGCCGGGTCTTGTAGGTTTCCAGGCTGTGACGCGCATCGGTGACGTGCCAGCCGAAATGCCAGATGGCACTTTGCGGTCCGGTAGGCGGCGGCATGTCGACCTTGGTGAACAGCACCAGGACATTGTTGGGCGATTTGAGCGCCGGAAAGCCGCCCCAGCTCCCCCTCGCCGTGCTCGGAAACTGCCAGGTGTAGAAGCCGATCGCGCCCTCCGGATCGATCGAGTTCAGATGCAGATGATGAAAGCCGGGTGTCGGGAGCATTGTCGAGCGATCCTCCAGCCGCGATAACGGCTCCACTATGGGCCGATCGCCGGAGAAGTTAAACCCCGGGCCCCCTCCCTTCCCTCCCCCGCAAGCGGGTCGCAAGCGGGGGAGGGTTGGGGGAGGGGGCGGGTGTGGATGGTTCGGGGGACAGCTGCGCTTTCTTGGGGGTAAGCTTGTGGACAACGGTTTCGACGCTTGCGCCGCCAAGCCTGCGGAATAGGCTGGAGTTTGTGTGGTAGACACGGTCGAACATGCGGTCGTGGCCGGTTGGTCGGCGGGTCACATCAGGGTGGGAAAAGTGCCTCTCACCACACCAGGGGCGGTCCGATTGGCCGCCCCTTCTTTTCACGCCCGGCGGGCGGCGTCGATCTCTTCCGGCGTGTACCGAAACGCCCGAAAGATCCAGTTGTTGAGCCCAGGCCGTCCCGGCGCCTGGAAGAAATGCGGGCTGACATACTCCCACACGACTTGGCACTCACGGGTCACCTCGAAGATGCGGCCATGACAGCCTTCGCAAATCAGCGTGTTGCCGTTGGCGAGCCGTTGCGCGCCGGAAATGTACGGGCTGAAGAACTCGAAGAGCGATTGGTCGACATACTCCCAGACTATCTCGTCGGTGCGCGGATCAACCTCAATCACACGCGAGAAGGTGGCGGGGTGGTCGACGCGGTGGGTGCCGTTGTCGAAGATCAGGACGTTGCCGTTGGGCAGCGGGCGCGGGTCGTGCTGCTGCGCCAGCGGCGGCGGGCCGAGCCGCCAGATAATGTTCCCTGTCGCCCGCTCGATCATCACGACCGTCGAGATGTTGCGAAAGCTGACGAGGATGTTGCCGTCCGCCGTCTCAGCCACGGTGTTGCCGTGCGTCCACTCGGCACGATGGTCTTGCGGCGTGATCGGGCACGTCTCAGGGTCGAGGTGCTCCCAGCTCCGCCATTCCCACACGACCTGCCCCGATGTGGTCGCCTCGACCAGATAGTCGGCATAGATCAGGCCATTGGCTTCGCTGCCGGGCAATCCGCCGCGGACGCGAGCGGCAATTTCGGCCGATAGTGGACGCAGGCACAACAGCAGGACATTGCCGTTCTTCAGCCGGCGGGCGTCGTGATGGTGATCCTTGTGCCGGACCTCCCACAGAACCCGTCCGTTCCAATCGGCCTCGAGCACGGCGCCGGCCTTGAAGCGCGGCCATGCCTCGAAGCGCTCGAGGTCCTCCATGATCTTCCCGCCATAGAAGAGATGGCCGTTGTCGAGGAGGTAGCCGTAGAGCCCAGGCCGATGCGGCATGTGCCAGGCATGCGCAACACGGCCGTCCATCGCCAGGAGGTACACGGTCCCATCGCCGTACATCGGCGCGAACAGCGTGTAGCCCGGTTGTGCCAGCGCTGGATCATGCGCGATGAGTCCCGTCCTGGTTCGTCTGATCTTCTGCTGGTCGACCGTGGTCACGCGCGGATCTCCTGGCGCTGGAAGACAACGTAGCCGGCGGCAAAGATCAGAATCATCGCCGCGATCAGCCCGGTGAGCTGCGGCCAGACCAGGATGAAGCTCTGGGTCGCTGGTAAGGGCGCGCCGAGCAGCGCCCCGCGGAGCTGGCTGATGAACACCGGACCGAGGGTGCGGGTTGCCGGCTGCAGCAGGGCCAACGCGATCTCGGCGTAGAGCGTGTTCGGCGAGAGCCGATCAAGGACTTGCGCGGTTTGAATATAGCCCAGGTTGGGGCCAAAGATGTCCTCCGGCGCCCCCGCGATCAGGGTGGCTGCGAGTGGTTTGATGATCAGCGACCAGAAAAACGCAAAGACCAGCCAAACCCCCAATGAGGCGAGCGCTGCGGTCGCCGGCGCGCGGAACAGGATCGAGAACAGAAATGCCACCGCGAGCCACACGCCCCCATAGGCGATGGTCGCGACGAGAAATCCGAGCATTCGGACCAGTTCCTCGCCGCTCGGCGGCAGTCCGAGGCGGAGGAACCCGACTCCCAGGACCAGCAGCCACAGCGACAGCAGCGCGATTGCCAGACAAAGGAGACGAGCGAGGAATTTTCCCAGCAGCAGAGCGTCGCGATAGATCGGCTGCGCCAGGATACGGCTCAACGTGCGCTGGTTGAACTCTGAGTTGACCGCGTCGAAACCCAGGGCGATCGCGATCACCGGCGCCACCAGCCCGACCGTGTCGATGAACGAGAACGGTATCGGGTCGGGCGCCATTGTTAGCAGCCGGAGAAACAGAAACGGGCTCTGGCCGATCAATTCGCGAATCGCCGTGGTCGAGAACCAAGCCAAGACGAGTGCGATCAGAAAAACCAGCGCCTCGATTACCACCATCCGAACGCCGCTCAGCTGGTCAGCTGCTTCCTTCGCGAGGACGATGCCGGTGCCGGTGAAGGGGGAGCCGCTACGCCGCATGGCGCACCTCGTCGAAGTAACGGGTATAGACCTCGTTGAGGCTCGGCTCGGCGAAGCGAATCCCGGTCAGCTCGTAAGACGGAGCGAGCAGCCTCACGATTTCCGACCGCAGATCGCGCTCGCAATCGACCCGATAAAGTTCCGGCCCGAGCACCTGGACCCGCGCCACCCCCGGCAATGCGGTGATGCGTTCGCGGATTCCCGCACCGCGGACCTCGACATCGATCACATGACCGCCGCCGAGAATCCGTTGCGCCAGATCGGTTACGCGGCCGGATAGGGCGATCCGCCCCAAATTGAATAGCGCCACCCGGTCGCAAACGCTCTGCACCTGATCGAGATGATGCGAGGACAGCAGGACCGCTGTACCGTCCGCCTTCAGAGCGCGGATCATGCTGAGAAATTCTTGTGTCGAATGCGGATCTAACGTCGCGGTCGGCTCGTCGAGAATGGCGATGCTCGGGCGCTTCATCAGGATCTCGGCGAGTCCGAGACGCTGGCGCATACCCCGCGAAAATGTTCCGACCCGCTCGCGGCCGACGTCAGGAAGCCCGACCCTTGCCAGCGCCTCGGCAAGCCGCTCGTCAATCTCATGGCGCGACAATCCGGCCAGCCGTCCCGTATAGGCAAGGTTGTCGTGTGCCGACATGCCATCGTAGAAACCGACAGAATCGGGCAGGTATCCGGCCCGACGCTTGACTTCGAGCGGCTCGCGCAATGGGTTGTAGCCGGCCACTTCGGCGCGGCCTTCGGTCGGCTCGGTCAGACCGAGCAGCATCAGGATCGTTGTCGTCTTACCCGATCCGTTCGGCCCCAGAATGCCGACGATCTCGCCGGCGTGGACCTCGAAATCGATGTGGTCGACGGCGAGGGCCGCGCCGTAGCGCTTGGTCAACCCCTCTGCCCGGATGACGACGTCATCAGCCATCGCGCCCTCGCTAGCGCCGGCCGAACCGCGCGACCGCGAAGACGACAACGAGCAAGGCGACGGCGATGACGCCGATGCCGACAGCGCCCCACACCGTCGAGGTCAAGACGGTGATGCGAAAGTTGGCTGACTCGGAAAGCCCGCCCGCCGAGCTGCCGCGGATCGTCGTCTGATAATCCCCGGCGATCGCGCGCGCGGACGGCGTCAATGTGACTTTGATCGATTGCGATTTGCCGGCACCGAGCTCGGGCAGTTCCTTGGGATCGAAACTCGTCTTCCACCCCTCCGGCGTCGTCGCGCTGAACTCGACATCGCGCGCCGCTTCGCTCCCGTCGTTCTTGGCGATCACGGTCAATTGGCTGTCCTGGCCGGCATAAGCCTCGCCGCTGAGGCGGCCGCCTTCGCCGGCGAGCGCCAAGCGGGCCTGGCCGATGATGGTGATCGTGACGTCGAGATCCGCTGCTGCGGCCTCGCTCTTGGCATGCAATGCGAGCTTGTATTCGCCGGCAGGGGTATCGCGCGGCAACGCGACGGAAGCCTCGATGTCCTTCGACTTGCCGGCCTCGATCGGGATGCTGGTGAGCTGCTGACTACCATAGGCCTCGGTGAAGGTGACTTGGAAATTCTTGGGTGCGTCGGCGCTGAAGTTGATTGTGGCGTCGCGCCCGCTGTCGTTGGCGACGGCGACTTTGAATTTGAAGGAAGTAGTCGCGGTGCCGCGCAAGGCCGGGAAGTTGGTGGTGAGCTTGAGCTTGGCCGGAAGCTCCTGCCCGATGGTCACGATTAGCGGAAGCTTCAGCGTGGTCCCGTCGCCGCGCGCCTCGACGAGAAACTGATAATCGCCGGGGCCGGTACTGGGCGGCGGCTCGAGGCGGAGCTGCAGCTTCTCTTCGCCATCGGCCGGGACAAAGGCCGATTTGACCGGCTGGCCACCCCCAAGGACTGTCGCTTTCCATCCATTCGCCACTTGCGGCACGGAGAGCGCCAGCTCACGCGGCGGCAGATTGAAATTGCGCAGCGACAGATCGATCGTTGTGGTCTCGCCCGCGCGCACGGTCAGCGCCGGATAACGGGTGGTTAGATAAAGGCCGGTGACACCCGACGGCTTGTCGGCGGCATTGGCTGCGACCGCCGTGATGCCGAGTACGAAGACCGCGCAAAACCGCCGCAGCATCCTCAACTTCCCCATGCTCGTCGCCGACATTCGAACCCGCTGCAGCGCGCCAGGAGGTGTGGAAACGGGCTGCAAGCGTTCGCCGGCGCGCTGACATACGTCAGCCGCCCGTCTGCCCGAAATTAACAATTTTTCATGTTGGCACGTGCCGCCGCAGCAGGTGCTTCAGAACGGACTTCCAAGATTGCGGGCGAGCCAACCATCCTTCGGCCCGGCAGGGTTGCCGGTTCCGGTAACAAGGGCATAGCTGTCCTGATACCACTCGCTACCGGGATAGTTGTAACCAAGGACTGCGGCGTTGGCCTTGGCTTCGTCGTAGAGTCCGAGCGCCAGATCACACTCGACAAGCCGCTCCAGCGCTTCGGGAACATGCGTCGTCGTCTGATAATTGTCGATGACCCGTTTGAAACGGTTCATCGCTGCCAGGTATTGGCCCCGGTTCAAATAGTATCGACCGATTTCCATTTCCTTCCCGGCCAAGTGATCGCGAGTGAAATCGAGCTTTAGCTTGGCGTCTCGGGCATATTTGCTGTCGGGAAATCGGCGAACAACATCATCGAGGCCCTTGAGGGCCTGCTCAGTGATCTTTTGATCACGACCAACATCGGTGATCTGAACATAGTAGGAGATCGCTTTCAAATAATACGCGTAAGCGACATCGCGATGTCCAGGGTGCAGCTGAATGAACCGATCGGCACTTATCACGGACTCGCCGTAATTACCGGCTTCGTATTGAGCGTAGGCTCCCATGATTTGACTTTTTGTCGCCCAAACCGAATATGGATGTTGGCTTTCTACTTCATCAAAAGTTTTGGCCGCCGCGACATAGCGCTCCTCGACCATTTCGTCCATAGCTTTATTGTATAGATCGTCAACGGGCTTTTCGACATAGACGTCCTTCTTCCCGCCGCCGCATGCCGCGAGAGTGGAGACCAAAACAGCTGCACCGAGCCACCGAAGAATGGGCAAAGCCCCCATAGTCAGCCTCGATGAGGGAGTCGGGTGCTGCTTATATCACAAATCGCGCACAGAATAGGCAAACCTCACCTCGCTCACGCGCCGGAGAGAGGCATTGCGTCATGGCGCTCGAGCGTTGCCAGACCTGTCACCCGCCCCAGCGTCGTGTGACACCACGCCTCGGCGTCGGCAAACAATGCTGCCAGCAATTGCCTGGTGTGCCCATGACCCGAACGCACGCCGCGAAATTGACCGATGATCGGGCCGCCCGCGAGATAAAGATCGCCCAGAGCGTCGAGCAGCTTGTGGCGAACAAATTCGTCGTCATACCGCAAGCCGCCGGCGTTCAAGACGTGATCGCCGCTGACGACGACGACGTTGTCGAGCGACCCGCCGCGGCCGAATCCCGCGGCTCGAAGTCGGTCAACTTCGTCGAGAAGACCAAACGTGCGCGCTCGACTAATCTCCGCCTTGAACGTCCCTGCCTCGAACACCACACGGGCATCCTGTCGGCTGATCAGCGGATTGTCGAAATCGATCTCGAAGCTCATCGAAAAACCGTGATCCGGCAACAGTGCTGCCGTCGCATCGGCCTCGATCACGCTGACCGGTTTGAGCACCTTGATGGCCCGCCGCGCCGCATCCTGCTCGACGACGCCGGCGCATTCGATCAGGAACAAGAACGGCGCCGCGCTGCCGTCCATAATCGGCACCTCGGGGCCATCCAGCTCGACAACGGCATTGTCGATTTCAGCACCGGCCATCGCCGCCATCAGATGCTCGACCGTGCCGATCGTGATCCCTTCGCCGTTTGACAACATCGTACACAGCGGCGAAGCGATCGTATTCACCCAGCTCGCTCGGATCTCTGCCCCGGCGTCGATGCGGCGGAACACGATTCCCGCGTCCGGCGGGGCCGGTTGCAAAGTCATCCTTACTTTTCGACCCGAGTGGAGACCGACCCCCCGGCACCCGATCGGCGTCTTCAGCGTCTGTTGTGACGCTGTCGTCATATCCCCCAACATGCGACAGACTTCTCGAAAACTGTCCCCAACCAGATTTCACCCTAACGGCGCACCCGCTTCGTCTCCAATCACTCTTTGTTTCAAATTGTTGCGCCGGGTAATTATTCGCCTGTTCTGCCGTCTACCGAAGATCGATGGCAATGGGGAGAGCGAGACGCCCTCCCGGTGCTAATTCGCCTGACGCCGCAGAAAGGCCGGAATGTCGAGCAGATCGTCTTCCTTGCTCAAACCCGGCCGGTCATCCGGCTCCAGCGGCGCCAGCCGCGCCTGAGCGACCGCCTTGGCAGGTGGGGCAGCGGGACGCGGCGTCGGCTCCGGTGGAGCCGAGCGCCCACGGCCGACCCCGGTCACCCGTTCGATCAGGCTGGGCACGCGCCCTTTGGGTTTCGGCGTCGGCTCCTTGGTCGCCGCGGCCGGTGGAACGGCCGGTTGCGTCAGCGGAACGGTGCGCGCGGGCCCGGCATCGACCGGTTTCGGAGCGATGAACGCGCCGCCCCGCACGGCCGCGGTCTCGGCCGCCTCTGCCGCGTGCGGTAGCGGCTCGCTGTCGATTTCCGGACGCGATGCCTCGCGCCCACCGTCCGCGAGGGGCGCCGCCGCATTCTGTGTGAGCAAGGGCTGCGCATAACCCGCCGACGCGGCCTCGCGCATGCCGGAGACGGCAAGGCCATCCCGACTGCTGACCAGGCTAAGCGCCGGCCGGGGCTGAGAGATCGCCTCAGCATCAATCCCGGTGGCGACGACCGAAATACGCATCTTTCCGGAGAGGCACTCGTCGAAGGTTGAGCCGAAGATGATATTGGCTTCGGGATCGACTTCCTCGCGGATGCGGTTGGCCGCCTCGTCGACCTCGAACAATGTCATGTCCATCCCGCCGGTGATGTTGATCAGGACGCCGCGCGCCCCCTTCATCGAGACGTCCTCGAGTAGGGGGTTCGAGATCGCGGCCTCGGCTGCGTCGATGGCCCGGCGCTCGCCTTCGGCCTCCCCTGTGCCCATCATCGCTTTGCCCATTTCGGCCATCACCGTGCGAATGTCGGCGAAGTCGAGATTTATCAGGCCAGGCATCACCATCAGGTCGGTAACGCCCCGCACGCCCGAGTGTAGGACATCGTCGGCCATCTTGAAGGCGTCGGCGAACGTGGTTCGGTCATTCGCCACCCGGAACAGGTTCTGATTAGGGATGATGATCAGCGTGTCGACGAATTTTTGAAGCTCCTCGATCCCGGCCTCGGCCAGGCGCATACGATGGGTGCCCTCGAAATGAAATGGCTTGGTGACCACGCCGACCGTCAGAATTCCCAATTCGCGGGCGATGCGCGCGATTACCGGGGCGCCGCCGGTACCGGTGCCACCGCCCATTCCGGCGGTAATGAACGCCATGTTGGACCCGTGCATCGCCTCGAGGATTTCGTCGAGCGCCTCCTCCGCGGCGGCGCGTCCGACATCCGGCCTCGAGCCGGCGCCGAGCCCCCGGGTGATGCCGATCCCAAGCTGGATCTTGCGCGGCGCGGTGGACTGCGCCAACGCTTGAGCGTCGGTATTGCAGGTCACGAACTCGCACCCGACCAGATTCGAGCGGATCATATTGTTGACGGCGTTTCCGCCGGCGCCCCCGACACCGACAACGGTAATGCGCGGCTTCATCTCCTGCTCGTCGCGCGGAATGCTCAGATTGATCATGCGGTCCCCCTCCGCTGCAATGCAGCTTCATACTACCCGGCCCGGTCCGGGCTGCCCCTCGCTGGCTCGGGCCTGGCCGGGCAAGCAATAGGTTCGAATTTGCCTTAAAAGTTCTCGCGCAACCAGTAACCCAATCGACCGAAGAGCCCGTTTGCCGTTTTTGCCGGGCCGCGGCTGCTGCGCGGCAATTCGGCACGTTCCGACAGCCCAAAATGCAAGAGCCCCACCGTTGTCGAGAATGCCGGCCCCGCGGTTGCCTCAGCCAGGCCCGTGACCTGCTGAGGCCGACCGATCCGAACCTGCTTGTCGAGAATCAGCGCTGCAAATTCGCGGGCTCCGTGCAGTTGACACGCACCGCCGGTCAGCACTACCCGTCGGCCCGCGATCTTGTCGAAACCGCTGGCCTCGAGGCGATTTCGCACGAGCTCGAAGGTCTCTTCGATGCGCGGCGCGATAACCCCGACGAGGAGCGATTTCGGGACGTGATTTACGTGGCCCTCATCCTCCTCACCGACTTGCGGGACGGCGATCATCTCGCGCTCGTCGGTGCTTGACGAAATGGCGCTGCCGAACAGCGTCTTCATGCGCTCGGCATGGGCGACCGGGGTCGATAGCCCGCGGGCAATGTCGTTAGTCACGTGGCAGCCGCCAACCGGGACGTAATCCGCGTATATGAGATTGCCGTCGAAAAACACGCCGATCGTTGTGGTTCCGCCGCCCATGTCGATCACGGTCACGCCGAGCGCGATCTCGTCTTCGACTAAACAGGAAAGTCCGGCGGCGTAGGGGCTGACGACCAGAGCATCGAGTTCGAGATGCGAGCGCCCAATCGCTGACACGTGACTGCGGACGCTCGCGGCGTTGGCGGTCACGACGTGCACGTTGACCCCAAGTCGATCGCCGAACATCCCGCGCGGGTCGCGAATCCCCCGACTGTCGTCAATCGAGAAACCGACCGGCACGGAATGGATGACGTGGCGATCGCTCGGTTCGCGAATCAGATGCCCCTGCTCCAGCGCCCGCTGCACTTCGGTATCGGTGATCTCTCGTCCGCCAACGCTGATTTCGGCCTTTACAAGACGTGAGGCGAAGAAGCCCCCGGATAGGTTCGTCACGACCTGCTGGATGGTCTCGCCGGCCATTTGCTCAGCGGCATGTACGGCATTAACGACGGAGGTGGCCGCCGCCTCCAGATCGACGATCGTCCCATTGCGCACCCCACGCGAGATCTGGTGACCGATGCCGAGGACGCGGGGGGTATCGTCGGAGGTGCGGGCTATAAAACAACAGACCTTTGTCGTACCGATATCGACGGCGGCGATCAGACTGCCGCGCGGTCGAACCGCTGGCCTACGCGGCTTTGCCCTTCGGCTGCGGTCTGAAGGTGGTCCGCGTGGCTCCTTCTCGCGTACCGGCGCTTCGGCCATTGCGCTCATGTGTTCTTCGCCGGGGGGCGTCCCTTTTTTGAGACAGGCGCCTCTTTGGGCGTCTCGGGGCTGACCCGCAGCACGAGCCGATCAGGCAGCCGAATATCGATGGTCTGCACGTCCCGCTTCAGGAGCCCGCTCGAGCGGTCGAGGCCGGCGAGCTGCGCCCATGCCCCTGCAGGCTCATCGGCGGGAAGGAGCACGTCGATTGCATTGTCGATGCGCAGGTTCCAGCGCCTGTTGCCGACGCGGACGGCGGCGGTGACGCGGGCTGCGAGATCGGGTTCGCTCGCCAATATGTCGAGGAGCTCCGTCGCATGGCTCGCGGCTCCCTCTCCGACTACCATGGGCAGCTTGGCGAAACGGTCGAGGCGGGCCACCTGAATGACGGCTCCGGCGCGATCGATCAGCTCGATCTTGCCGCCATGCTGCCAGAGCGCGAGCGGTTTACGCTCGACCAGACGCACGTAAAGGGTTCCCGGCAGGCGACGTTCGATCACTGCTGTGCGAACCCACGGCAAAGCTTCGAGCTGCTGCTTGGCGCGTTTTGGGCTCACCGCGAGGATCGGGGTACCCGGTCTGGCGGCGAGTGCCGCTAGAATTGTTTCGCCATCGGTTGTCTCTCGTCCCTCGACCGTGACGTCCGAAACGGTCAAGCCGAGCAGCCCCGTAGCCTCGACCATCGTGTCGACGACGCTTTGCAGCGCCGACTGGGCAACTTGGGAGCCGCTCAGCTGAGACCCGCCGTAAAGGACGCCCGAGAGCAGGAGGAGAATCCCGATCCACACTCCGGATCGGAAGAGGCGTCTAGCGAGGCCCATTCGGGGTAGGTGGCGTGACGCTGGTCCCTTCATCCGTCGCACGCCGCGTTTTCTACCATCCAGGCGACCAGCTCGTCGAACGCGATTCCGACGAGACGAGCGATATCCGGAACGAGCGACGTGGGCGTCATCCCGGGCTGGGTGTTCAATTCCAGCAAGTAGAGTTCCCCCAGCTCCTCTGTCGTATCGTCATAGCGGAGGTCGGCGCGGGTGATGCCCCGACACCCGAGCGCGCGGTGAGCGCGCAGGGCGATATCGAGTGCTCGTTCATAAACCTCTGCCGGGATCGGCGCGGGGGTCAGGTGGTCTGATCCGCCCTCCGCGTATTTCGCGGTGTAGTCATAAAAGCTGCCGCGCGGGACGATTTCGCAGACGCCAAGCGCTCGATCCCCCATGACGGCGACGGTCAACTCGCGTCCGGGAACAAAGCGTTCGACCAGAAGTTCTTCGCCAAAGCACCAGCCCCCCACCTCTTGCCGCCAGGAATTGTCGTTGACCCGCACGATTCGGACGCCAACGCTGGAACCCTGGTTGGTCGGTTTGACGACAAACGGGGTTGGTATCGGATCGCGCAGCGCTAGGTCTTCGAGCCGGGCAACCACACCATCGACTACCGGGAGCCCGACGGCGCGGAATACCGACTTCGCGGTGGGCTTGTGCATCGCCACAGACGAGGCCAGGACGCCAGAATGGGTGTAAGGAATACGGAGCATCTCAAACACGCCCTGTATCGTGCCGTCCTCCCCGCCGATCCCGTGCAGAGCGTTGAAAATGACGTCCGGGCAAGGTTCGAGCGCGCGCAGCAGTGCCGGCAGATCGCGGCTTACATCGATCACCCGTACCGCGTAACCGCGATCAGCCAGGGCCTTGGCGCACTCATACCCGCTCGATAACGAAACCTCGCGCTCGGGCGACCAGCCTCCCATCAATACGGCAACACTCTTCATAACGGTGCGCCGCCGTCGCTAAAGTCTTCGCCGGATCGCCCTTGTCCGGCCATCGGGATTGGGTGATGGGCGCTCTCCCATTCGATCGGCCCCTGGCTCGGAGCGGGTCGGCCGATCCGCTGGATTTCCCACTCGAGCGCGATCCCGGAGGTCTCGTAGACGCGCCTGCGCACATCTTCGGCGAGACCTTCGATATCGGCTGCCGTGGCGCCTCCGGTATTGATCAGGAAATTGGCATGCGTGTGCGAGATCATTGCCCCGCCCCGCGCCAGGCCGCGACAGCCGGCGGCATCGATCAGCCGCCATGCCGACTGCCCCAGTGGGTTGGCAAAAGTCGACCCAGAGGTGCGCGCCCGGATTGGCTGGGTTGCCTCCCGCGTCGCGCGGATCTCCATCAGCCGTTTTGCGATCTCGGTGCGCTCGCCCGGGATACCGCGCAACTGCGCCTCGATAAAGATCCATCCAGGGTCGATCCCGCAGTGGCGATAGGAAAGCGCCATCGCCGCGCGGTCGATCACATGATTGCGGCCGCCACGGTCGAGGGCGGTCGCGGAAACGAGCACATCCCCCATCTCCACTCCAAAGGCGCCGGCATTCATCCGCAGGCTTCCGCCGATCGTGCCAGGGATGCCCGACAGGAATTCAAGCCCCGCAAGGCCGGCCCTGGCAGCGGCCACGGCGACGAGGCGATCGAGCGCACCCGCGCCGACGCGGATCACTTCCTGCGCGACGGCGATGCCTGCAATTCCCCGGCCGAGCCTGATCGTAGCGCCGGGAATGCCGCCGTCGCGTACCAGAAGATTCGAGCCGGCGCCAATCACCGTGACGGGGATTTCGATCGGCAGCGCCCCCAGAAAGGCGGCGAGATCCTCGGCGTCGGCTGGCCGGAACAATACTTCGGCGGCGCCGCCAACCCCAAACCAAGTCTGCCTGCCGATCGGCGCGTTCGTGGTCAGCTGGCCGCGAACCGGGGGAAGACGACCCATCGGCAGCGACGATGGCGGTTCGCATCGCACGTTCATGCGATACGACTCGACGACTGCAATCGAGCAAGCTCGCCCGGCAGGCTATTTGCCCAGTTGGTAATCGACCCCGCCCCCAGGCACACGACCATGTCGCCAGGTCTCGCCACCTCGCTGACCAGCGGGGCAAGATCGCTTGGATCGGCGAGGGCTCGTACATTGCGATGGCCGTGCTCGATCAACCCGGCGACAACGGCCTCCCGAGTCACTCCTTCAATGGGCGCCTCGCCAGCAGCGTAGATATCCGCAACAAAAACGATATCGGCATCATTGAAGCACGTGCAGAAACCCTCAAATAGGTGCGATACGCGCGTGAAGCGATGCGGTTGAACCACCGCGATCACCTTGCCTTCGACGATCGCGCGTGCCGCCTTCAGCACCGCAGCGATCTCGACCGGGTGATGTCCGTAATCGTCGATTACGGTCACCGCGTTCCACTCGCCCGTCTTGGTAAACCGCCGCTTCACCCCGGCAAAGTTGCACAGCGCGACCCGCAGCGCGTCGTCGCCGAGCCCCAGCGCCTCGGCGACGGCGACCGCGGCGAGCGAATTCTGCACGTTGTGCTGACCGAACATCGGCAGAAACAGCTCCGGAACCGTGCGCGCCCGATCGGAGAGCGCATCGGAGATCACCGCGTCGAAGCGCGCGCCGTCGCGCCCGAGCCGGAGATCGACAGCGCGGATATCGGCCTGTGGGCTGAAACCATATGTCAGCACGCGCCGGTCGGACAGCCTGGGGATCATCCCCTGCACCACCGGATGGTCGATGCACAGCGCGGCAAACCCGTAGAACGGAACGTTGCCGACAAAGGTTTCGAAGGCCTGGCGCAGGGTGTCGAAATCTCCATAAAAGTCGAGGTGTTCAGGATCAATGTTGGTGACAACCGCGATTGTCGCTGGCAGCCGCGTGAAGGTGCCGTCGCTCTCGTCGGCCTCGACGACCATCCACTCGCCTGCTCCCAGGCGCGTGTTGGTGCCGTAGGCGTTGATGATACCGCCATTGATCACGGTCGGGTCGAGTTGCGCCTCCTCGAACAATGCCCCGATCATCGAGGTCGTGGTCGTCTTGCCGTGCGTCCCGGCGACCGCGAGCGACCATTTGAGCCGCATGAGCTCGGCAAGCATTTCGGCGCGCCGTACCACAGGAAGGCGGCGTGCCCGTGCGGCGGCAACCTCTGGATTGTCCGATTTGACCGCCGAGGAAATGACAACGACCTCCGCGGCGTCCAGATTCCCGGCGTCGTGCCCGATCGCCACAGGGATCCCCAATTCGGAAAGCCGCCGGATATTGGCGCCGTCGGCTAGGTCGCTTCCCTGAACCCGATAGCCGAGATTGTGCAGCACCTCGGCGATGCCGCTCATGCCAATCCCACCGATGCCTACAAAGTGAAGCGGACCAATCGTCCGAGGAAGGTCCCTCATGCGGCATGCTCCGCCAAGTCAGCGGCGCGAGCAGCTCTTGGACCGAGATCGAGAACGACCCGTGCGAGACGCTGCGCTGCATCGCGCCGCCCGAGCCCGGCCGCCAATGCCGCCGCGGCGGTCAACGCGGTATGTTCGGTAAATAGGTTTTCGATGCGACGCGAAAGCACGTCTTGCGAAAGGCTCGCTTGTGGAATGAGCCAACCACCACCGGCATCGGCAAAAGCGAGGGCGTTCGCGGTCTGATGGTCGTCGGTCGCATAAGGATAGGGAATCAGAATCGCCGGGCGGCCGAGGGCCGCAAGTTCGGCCATCGTGGAGGCGCCGGCGCGACAGATCACCAGATGCGCCCGGCACAGCCGCATCGGCACATCGTCGAAGAAGCTGTCGAGTTCTGCGGCCATCCCGCTTTGCTGATAAATCGCGGCAACGGCGGCGCGATCTTCCGGGCGCACTTGCTGGCTGATCCGAAGCTTTCCTCGCAGCTCGGCCGGCAAGGCCGCTATAGCCGGCGGCACGACCTCGGCAAGAATGTGCGCTCCCTGGCTGCCACCCAAGACCACCAGCTCGATGGGCCCGCCGGGTTCTGGCGCCGTATAGCCGACGTCGGCGAGATCTAGGATCGCGGGCCGCACCGGGTTCCCGGTATGGACAGCACGGTGACTGTCGGCAGGGTGCAGACGGGCAGTTGCGGGAAAGCCGGTAGCGATCCTCTCCGCCCGCCGCGCCAGCAATCGATTGGCGCGGCCCAGGACCGCATTTTGCTCGTGGATGACAGTCGCCAGTCCGAGGTAGCTCGCCGCCAGCATTGTCGGGACCGAAGGGTAGCCGCCAAAGCCGACGACGGCTACGGGGGCTAGCCGGCGAAGCAACCGGCGCGCCTGGACAGCGCCGGTCGCCAGTCCCGCGAAGCCGTGGATCGTCTGGCTGGCGCCCCCTCCGAATCGGCCGGCCCGCACATAATGGACTTCGACCTCCGGTACGCCGCGGGCAAAGCCATCGGCTCGCGCATCGCACAACAGATGGACGCTGTGGCCGTGGGCCACCAGCTCGCGGGCCAGCGCTTCGGCCGGGAACACATGTCCCCCGGTGCCGCCGGCAGCGAGTACATAGGGCAAGCTCACAGCTCGCTTCCTGCTAGTCGGCGGCGGGTCAGCGCCAACATCATTCCCATGCCGAGCCCGAGTGCCAACATGGAGGATCCGCCATACGACAAGAAAGGTAGCGTCATGCCCTTGGTCGGGATCAGGTGCAGGCTCGAGGACATATTGACGGCTGCTTGGAGCCCGAACTGGACCAGCAGGCCGGTCGCGGCAAGCAGTACAAATAGGCTGCCTTCCTGCTGAAGCCGAGAGAATCCCCGCAACACGATGAAGGCGAACAGGCCGATAATCACAAGGCAGACGACGAGGCCGAATTCTTCGCCGGCGACCGCGAAGACAAAGTCGGCATGCGCGTCCGGGAGGACATCCTTCACCGTGCCTTCGCCGGGCCCCTTACCCCACAACCCGCCATTGGCGAAGGCCTCGATCGAGCGTTTGACTTGATAGGTATCCCCAGCCGAAGGGTCGAGGAAATGGTCGATGCGGGTTTTGACATGCGGCAGGTAAAGATAGGCGCCGGCCAGACTTCCAAGACCGGCGAGGGTACCTGCCGCCACCCAGTACAGTTGCAGCCCGGCCATAAAAAACTGCGCGAACCAGACGATCGCGACGACGGCCGCCATACCGATATCCGGCTGCTTTATCAGCATGCCGGCAACGGCCAGAAACAGAAAAATAGAGATCAGGTTGCCGGGAAAGCGAGGGCGCAGCTTTTGTTCCGAGAACAACCATGCGGCGACCACTGCAAAGGTCGGCTTGACGAATTCGGATGGCTGGACCGACAGCCCCGGCAGATTGATCCAGCGACGCGCGCCTTTGATTTCGGCGCCGGTGACGAACGTCAGGGCGAGCAGCAGCAGTGCCATGGCGAAGCCGATGAAGGCGATGCGCCGAATCATCCGCGGCGATTGGAGCGATACCGCGAACATCACGCCCATCGCCAGCGGCAACATCATGAGATGGCGGCGGACGAAGTGCAGGCCATCATAGCCGATCCGCTCGGCAACCGAGGGGCTCGCTGCCAGGCTCAGCATGAGGCCGAACCCCACCAGCATGGCCAGAGCGCTGAGACTCCAGCGATCGACCGTCCACCACCACCGGGCGATCGGGCTTTGGTCGATTCGGGCAAAGTTCATCCGGTTCGATGCTCGCGGCGCCCGGTGGGCGGCTTACGGTCCGGCGTGGCACCGCTGTTAATCATCGCACGTTTCACCGCAATTTGAGGGTGGCCAGTCCGGCGATTGCCAGGATCCAAGCAATGATCCAGAAGCGAATGACGATCGTCGCCTCCTCCCAGCCCTTTTGCTCGAAATGATGGTGCAGCGGCGCCATGCGGAAGACCCGTCGTCCGGTAATTTTGAAGCTCGCGACCTGAACTATCACCGAGACCGCCTCGAGTACGAACAGACCACCGATGATCGCGAGCACCAGCTCATGCTTGGTGATGACGCTGATCGTTCCGAGGGCGGCGCCGATGGACAGCGAGCCGGTGTCGCCCATGAAGACCATCGCCGGCGGTGCATTGAACCAGAGAAAGCCGAGGCTCGCCCCGACCATCGCTCCGCAGAATACCGTGAGCTCGCCCGCACCGGTTACGTGATGGATCTGCAAGTAGTTGGCGAAGATGGCGTTACCGGCGAGATAGGCGATGAAGCCAAAGCAGCCGGCGGCGATCATCGAGGGAACGATGGCGAGGCCATCGAGCCCGTCGGTCAGATTGACAGCGTTCGAGGCGCCGATGATGACCAGGATCCCGAACGGCACGAAAAACCAACCCAGCTCGATCAGCACATTCTTGAAAAAAGGCACGGCGAGCGCCTGCGCAAGCCCCGCTGGCGTGACCCAGGTGACCGCGATGCAGGCAACGGCGCCGAGCACGATTTCCAGACCGAGCTTGCTGCGGCCCGATAGCCCATGGTGCGAGTTCCGATGAAGTTTTCGGTAGTCGTCGAAAAACCCGATCAGGCCGAACCCGACGGTGACAAGCAAGACGATCCATACATAGGCGTTTGTCAGATCCGCCCACAGCAAGGTCGATATCGTCAGCGCCAATAGGATCAGAAACCCGCCCATCGTCGGGGTGCCTTTTTTGCGCTCGATATGTGCGTTGGGACCATCGGGGCGAATCGGCTGACCATTTGCCTGTTTCGCTCGCAGCCAAGCAATGATGTGGGGACCAAGAAGAAAGCTGATCAACAGTGCAGTGACCGCCGCTCCTCCTGATCGGAAGGTGATATAGCGGAACAGGTTGAAAGCCTGAAACTGGTCCGCGAAAGGGAAGAACAGCAGGTAGAACATTCGATCATGTCTCTGGCCGCGCCGCTTCAGCACGCAGCCGCTCGACAATGCGGCCGAGCCCCATGCCGCGGGAGCCCTTCACCGTCACGACATCGCCGGGCTGCAAGAAGCCCAACAGCCCGCGCGTGGCCGCATCGGCGGTAAGCCACAAGCCGCCTCGCTTGCCTTCGGGCAGGGCGTCGTAGAGCGCCTCCACCGCTTCCCCGATGAGAAAGACGCGATCGACCTTCGCGGCGGCGAGCGGCTCGGCAAGTTTGCGGTGGAGGCGAGCGCTGGCCGCGCCAAGCTCCAGCATGTCGCCGAGCACCGCCACTCGCCTGCCGCCGTCGTGGAGCGGCGTCCCGCCGAGCACCGCGAGCGCAGCATCGACCGCCGCGGGGCTGGCGTTGTAGCTCTCGTCTATTATGATCAGTGTACCGCCGCGCCACGGGATCTCGAACCGGCGACCCCGTCCCGGCAACGCCTGGAACTCTGCCAGCGCTTCTGCGGCGCGACGGGGGTCTACTCCAACCGCGCTGGCTGTGGCGAGTACGGCAAGCGAATTCATCACCCAATGTCGGCCCGGCACCGGAGGGTGAAATGCAAAATGGCGCCGGGAAGCGCAGCCTCGATTGTCGAGGAATACGGTCCAACCTCACTACCGAGGAGCCGGACCGCCGCCTCCGGATGCGTTCCGAAGCCGATTACCTTTGCCGCGTCGGCGCGCATGGCCGCTGCCGAGAGGCGGTCGAAATGCGGATTGTCGCGGTTGATCACGGCGATGCCGCCGGGCTCGAGCCCGAGAAATATTTCTGCCTTCGCATCGGCGATCGCCTCGACCGATGGAAAAAAGCCGAGATGAGCGGGCTCGACCGTCGTGATGACCGCGACGTGCGGCCGCACGAGCTTTGTAAGGGCCGCTATTTCGCCCCTGTGGTTCATACCCAGCTCGAAAATCCCACAAGTCACCTCGGGCGGCATCCGGGCGAGAGACAGCGGCGCCCCCCAATGATTATTGAGGCCGCCTGCCGAGGCAAAAACCGGGCCGCCTGTTGCAAGAGCGAGTCGCAGCGCCTCTTTTGTGCCTGTCTTGCCGACACTGCCGGTAACCGCGATCACCCGGGCATGGGTCCGCTCGCGCGCTGCGGCACCGAGTGCGCCAACTCCGGCGAGCGTATCGGCTACCCGCAGCAGGGCGCCGCCGGCGGCAAATCCGGTATGTCGCGATCCACTATCGCCGCCGCGGCACCGCGGGCGAGGGCTGCGGCGACAAAATCGTGTCCGTCATGATTCGGGCCCGCGCAAGGCTACAAACAAGTCGCTCGGGGAAATGGTACGGGTATCGATCGACACGCCGGTCGCGGCCCAATCGGCTATGCTGAGGCCGCCTGTCGCGGCTGCCGCATCTGCAGCGGTCCACAGCGGCATCATTCCCCGATCCGCCTGACACAATTCCGCGAGCGCGCTCCAGCGATTTCGCGGGCGACGACGGCGTCGTCGAACGGATAGGTTTCACTGCCCACGACTTGACCGGTTTCATGCCCCTTCCCGGCAATGACCAGCAGGTCGCCCGGATCGAGGTCGGCGATCGCAGAGGCGATCGCCTCTCGGCGGTCGCCGATCTCGATCGCATTCGGGGCAGCCGCGAGGATCTCGCGACGGATCTGTGCGGGCCGCTCGCTTCGTGGATTGTCGTCGGTTACATAGACCCGGTCTGCCAAGCAGGCCGCAACCTGCCCCATTAGGGGGCGCTTGCCGGCGTCGCGGTCGCCGCCGCAGCCGAATAGGGTAACGAGCCGGCCCGCAGCGTGGGGACGCAATGTCTTCAGTACGGTGGCAAGCGCGTCCGGGGTGTGGGCATAGTCGACGACGATTGCTCCGCCACCCTCGAGCTCCGCGACGAATTCGAGCCGGCCGGGGACGCTGGTCAACTGGCCGAGGGCGTCGGTGGCTGCCGTCACCGGGGTGCCCGCCGCCACGACCAAGCCAAGCGCCGCCAGTGCGTTCAGCGCCTGGAATGCCCCGGCAAGCGGCAGCATCAGCTTGCGGCGTTGTCCAAAGATATCAAGCTGCAGTAACTGGGCGCCTCCTTGCGGCTTGCACTCCAAGAGACAAAGATCCGCGGCGGGGTCGCTGCTGCCGTAAGCGAGGACCGGATGACCCATCGCACGGCAGACCGTGGCGAGGCGCGCGAATTCACCGCTGTCGGCGTTGATGACCGCTGTCCCGCCCGGCGCAAGGAGCTCGGCAAACAGCCGGTCCTTTGCTGCCCGGTAATGCACCATATCGCCATGGTAATCGAGGTGGTCGCGGGTCAGGTTGGTAAAGGCGGCTGTTGCCACCGTCAAACCGTCGAGCCGGAATTGGTCCAGGCCATGGCTCGATGCTTCGATCGCGGTCCGGTCGATCCCCCTTCCGGCAAGTGCGGCCAAATCATCGTGGAGCGCGATCGGATCGGGCGTCGTCAGGTTACCAGGGCGCCTGCCGTCTGCAGTGACCAAGCCGAGTGTGCCGAGGCTTGCCGCAGCAAAGCCGAGCGTCGTCCATATCTCACGGGTGAAATGAACGACGGAGGTCTTGCCGTTGGTGCCGGTCACGGCGGCGATTGTCCGGGGTTGTCGGCCATGGAAGAGGGCGGCTAGGCGTGCCAGCCGACGGTGCGGATTTGCGTCGACGAGGATCGCTACGCGCTCGCGATAACTTGGTGGAAGCCTGAGCGCTTCGGCACTATCGGTCAGGATCGCAACGGCACCGCGTGCTACGGCATCGGCAGCGAATGCCCGGCCGTCCTGACGGGTCCCCGGCAACGCGGCGAAAAGAAAGCCTGGGTGAATGGTTCGCGAGTCGGTGCTAAGCCCCACAATCTCCGGATCGGAACCCGGAGCGGCGTCGAGGCCCGTTAGTTCAGTAAGCTTCAAGCCGCTTGCCTTGCAGGCTCTCAACGATCAACGCCCGCTGGACTTCGGGCGAGGATTCGTCGACCGGCTGTACTCCGAGAACCGGTGCAATGCGCTGGACGATGCGACTCGTCGCCGGGGCGACCGTCCAGCCCGCAGTCGCATAACCGTGGCTTTGTTTGTTGGGGTGCGGTTCGTCGACCATTGTCAGGACAAGGTATTTCGGGGCGTTGATCGGGAAGATCCCGAGAAAGCTCGAAAGCAGCTTTCGATCGGCGTAATGCCTGCCCGAAACCTTGTCTGCGGTCCCTGTCTTTCCGCCGACAACGTAACCAGGGGCAGCCGCCATCGCGCCAGTCCCGTGCTCAACCACCAAACGCATAAGTCGGCGCATTTGGTCCGAGGTCTTCGCTGAAACCACCTGCTGACCGGCCGGAGCATTACCGGGAGGCAGTTTTATCAAGGTCGGCTGGCGGAGCACCCCGCCATTGACAAGTGCGGCGGCGGCCGTCGCAAAGCTCAGCGGCGTCACCGAAATTCCGTGACCAAATGCGATGGTCATCACGTTGACGTCGCGCCATTTTGCCGGATAGTGCGGTGCTCCCACTTCCGCGATCTCGATGTTCGGTTTCCGCAGCAAACCAAGTCGCGCGAGAAACTCTCGCTGTTTTTGGGCGCCCGCGGCCATGGCCATCCTGGCGGCTCCGATATTTGACGAGTACATCAGGATTTCCGGGACGTTCAACACCCGATGTTTGCCATGATAATCCGAGATCGTGAACCGTCCGATCGATATCGGACGCCTCGCGTCGTAGGTGCTGGTCACCGTCGCGGTGCCGGCGTCGAGAGCCATCGCCACGGTGAAGATTTTGAAGATGGAGCCGAGTTCATAAACGCCGAGCGTATTTCGATTGAACATCCGATCGGCAAGAGAGATGCCCGGATGGCTCGAATCCGGGTCTGCGGGATGGTTCGGGTCGAAATCCGGTAGAGACGTCATCGCGAGAATCTCGCCCGTGTTGACGTCCATGATCAGCCCGGCGCCGCCCTTCGCGGTAAAGTCGTCGATTACGCGCTGTAATTCCTCACGCAGGATGAACTGCAGGCGAAGGTCGAGCGAGAGTTGCAGTGGCTCGCGACGTTCTTTCAGCACCTCGTCAAGGGCCCGCTCGACCCCAGCAAAACCGGTGTTGTCGATACCGGCGTAGCCCACGACATGAGACGTCAGTCCGCCGCCGGGATAGATGCGCCGCTCCTCGTGCGCGAATTCCAGCCCCGGAACCCCGAGCTGATTGACCTCGTATTGTTCGCGAGGAGTCAGGTGGCGCTTGATCCACACAAAACTCTTGCCCGAGGTGAGCTTGGCATAAATTTCCGCGCTGTTGAGCTTGGGGAGGACTCGAACAATCTGGCTCGTGGCCTCCGTGGGCTCAAGGATTTGCTTGGGAACAGCGTAGAGTGACAGGCTGTCGAGCGTTGTAGCGAGGACATTGCCGTTGCGGTCGACGACATCGGCATGGCTCGGCGCCGGGACCCCAACGCCTCGCAAGCTCCCGATGTGCGACTGGGCAGCACCGCCGTCGAGTAGCGTAATTTCCGCCAACCGGAGGCCGACCACGGCAAAGACCAGGGCGAACACCAGGGCGGTTACCCGAAGCCGGCTGCGGCAAGCTTCGAGAGCCTGCGTTGCCGGTCCCTCGGGAACGATCGCCACACAAGGAGGCGGCTTGAAATGGCGCGGCCGGCACGGATTGTCGTCGAGATATGGGGTCGCGACCATTAGCGGCTCGCCGCCACTTGGGCGATCAATTCGTCGAGCGATGTGGGGCGTCGCGGCGGCGTTGCCGGCCTGCCCGTAGCCTTTGTCGGCGTCGGCTTGGCGAACTCAGCGGCGTGCGCCGGTTTTTCCGGCGCCGCGGTCGCGACTGGTGGTTCCTGGGTTGCAGCGGCTTGCGTCACCGGGGCCGCGACGGCCTGCGGCGCCGGGGCAGGGGCGTCGGCCTGCGTTACCGGTGTGGCAGCCGCGATCTGCGGTCCGGGCAGAGGCTCGCCACCCTCGGGCGCAGGCGCGGTAAGAGGCGACGCATCAGGCGGAAGCAGGGGCTGAGGACGGAATGGAAGATCGATGACCGCGACACGGAGCTGCTTGGTCGCGATCGGTCCGAGCGACAAGTACCGCCGGTTCATCTCGTCGAGGGTCTCGGGTCGGGTTAGATAAGCCCATTCCGCCTCGTTGGTACGGATCGCGTGCTCCTCTGTGATCGTCGCTTTCTTGATCCGATTGAGCTCGTCCTCCAGGGATTGCACCGCGTATTTGACCCCGAACATGGCAAACCCCGTCGCCAAGACGAGAACCAGCCAGAACATCGTGCTGAGCCTAATCACGTTCGGCGGCGTCTCGGAGACGCAAAATCAGCCGGCCAAGACAGCGCCGCAGTTCGCTCCGCCGCACGCAGCCGTGCCGCCCTAGCGCGGGGGTTGCGCGCAATTTCCGCGGCATCAGGCCTGACCACCCGCCGCCTGAGCAGTCTGAAGCTCGGCGCCGCCGCTTCGAGCGGAGCCGGAGCATGGCGGGAGCCGCGCGGCGCATCCGCGCTGCGCTGCTGCAAGAATTGTTTGACCCGGCGGTCCTCGAGTGAATGAAACGAAACCACCGCCAGTCGGCCGCCGGGCATCAGCAGCTGCTCGGCCGCGCCGAGCCCGCGATCGAGTTCGCCGAGCTCGTCGTTGACCGCGATGCGTAGGGCCTGGAAGGTCCGGGTTGCGCGGTCCTGCCCGGGCTCGGATGTCGGCACCGCCGCCCGCACGACGTCGGCGAGTTCAAGGGTCCGCCGGAGCCGCTGGCGCCGCTGGGCGGCACCGATCGCATGGGCGACCCGGCGGGCGAAGCGCTCCTCGCCGAGTTCGCGGATCAACTCGGTGAGCTCAAGTTCCGACAGCGAGGCGATCAGATCCGCGGCGGTTTGACCCTCGCGGCTCATCCGCATATCGAGCGGCCCGTCAAAGCGAAACGAAAAGCCGCGTTCAGGCTTGTCGAGCTGGGCCGAGGCGACCCCGAGATCGAAAGCAATGCCGGCGATCGGGCCCGAGGTTATGGGGCCGAGCAGGCGGACCATCTCGCCGAAACGGCCCTCGATGATGGTCAGCCGTCCGCTATACTGGTCGGCCAGCGCGCGCCCGAAGCGTATCGCTTCGGGGTCGCGGTCAAATCCGACCACTCGGCATCGCGCCGCGGCGAGCAACGCCGCGCTGTAACCGCCACCTCCGAAGGTGGCGTCGACATAGAGCGCGTCGTCACGCGGCGCCAGCGCCGCTAGCACGGCGTCGACCAGGACAGGAATGTGCGGCGGCATGCTGGGCTGCGGGCGATCCGCATGAGCATCCGAGCGAGGTTGGTCCGGATGCTGCCGGATCATTAGCGCCGGCGACTGGCAAGGCCGCCAAGCGACGGCATTCTCGTCCCCGACCGGCGGGTGCTTTCGAGCAACGCTGCTTCGTGCGCGGCAAATCGATCGGGTTCCCAGATCTGGAAGGTCGACCCGAGCCCGACAAACGCTGCGTTCTCGGTGATATGCGCGTGCACCGCGAACTTCTCGGGAAGGATAATCCGCCCTTCCGGATCGAAGGGCAGCCGTTGCGAGCGGGCGAGGATCAGAGTGGCAAAGCCCTGCTGTTCCTCCGACTGTTCGATCTCGTCGAGCCCCGCCGATATCGCCTCCATGGTGTCGATGCCTGTTGCCTCGAGCGCATCGTAGTCTAACGAAGGGAAGGCGACGATGCCCTCGAAGCTCTGATCCCCTAAGGCGGCGCGAAAGGTCGCCGGCACTGAAACTCGCCCCTTGCGGTCGACCTTGTTCACGTATGTGGACATGAACAGCGCCACTTTTTCCCCCAACGCTCACCCGTGGACGCTCGGCAAGGGGCGCCCGATGGGCCGTGCCGAAGTTCCCCCCATCGGCAACAGGCCCGTCCAAGGGTGAGGATGGTATGGCATGGTATTTCATGGGCGTCAATGGGTTTTTGAAATAATGCCACGGATTTTTAAGATGAACGTGGTCCATTTTTTCCAGCCACATCATCTGGTCGCCGATCTCCTTTCTCTCACAAGCGACGCGATCATTGATGTCGGGATGGAAGCGTGGGTTTATGATTTGTTCTGAAAGCGCGTCCATGCTGCGCGCCAAAAAGCGCCGAGCCGCGTCATCGCGTCTCGGTGACCTCCATAGTCGGCAGCCGCGGAGCCATTTCCAATTTCCGGTCGGCGATCAGTAGCTTGCAATGATCGTAGAGGGCGACGCGAGCCGCCTCGGTTCGGTTGTTGCCGTAGAGACCGGTTTCGACTAAGCGATCGAGGTACCAGACGGTTTGAACATTGACCGAGAGCGTGATCAGCTCGGATTTCAGCGGATTTGCGTCGCGTGCCATCGTCGCCCGCTATGGGAATAAGAATGCCAAAACTATGGCATAAGAATGAGGATTGTGGCGAGAAAAAAGGAACGGGCGATCCCAAGGATCGCCCGCGCCCTTCCCCCTGCGTGCGTGGTGCGCCGTCTCGCATACCCCCCGTCTTAGGCCCTGATCACCGGATCAAGGCCGCGAAACCCTGCGTCTGAACCACGCAGTCGCCACGCTAGCCGATCGATTTCGCCGAGCAACGACAAAATCGGTGATCCACAAGGCCTTCCCCTAAAAAGCGCACTTATCCCGAATCGATCCGCTGAAGGGTCCACCGCGATGACGCCAGACGGCGTGTAAGCCGGGTTCTGTCCCGCTCCCCTGGCTTGCCGGGAGGCGGTGATGGCCATTCCTCTGGGACGCTCGTTGCCGAGCGCCTCGTGCGACCGACCCGAGCGGCGGCGCGAAGGCTCGCCCGACATCTTCGGATCACTCCGGGATGCCTGCCGCTCCTACTTGGTCTTGCTCCCGGTGGGGTTTTCCCTGCCGCCGCCGTTGCCGGCGGCGCGGTGCGCTCTTACCGCACCGTTTCACCCTTGCCGCCCGTCCGGCGTGCCGAGGCGGGTTGGCGGTGTACTTTCTGTGGCACTTTCCCTGGGGTCGCCCCCGCCGGGCGTTACCCGGCACCGTACCTCCGTGGAGCCCGGACTTTCCTCTCCCCGCGCAACCGCGAGGAGCGGCCATCCGACCGTCTGGCAACGACAGATCTGGGGTCCGGTGCGCTCTCTGTCAAAGCCTCCTCAGGCAGAGGGTTGCAATTGCGCAAGAGGCCGGCAGCACAATTCGCGAAGCGCCGAACCCACCCCGGCCACCGAGGCTGCGCCGCAGTGCGTCATCATCGAGCGGCCGAGGCAGCAGCCCTGGCGGCTGGGGCGCCTCATATTGGGGCCCCTCACGGCGGCATTGGCCGACCCACGACCCGAATTGATGGCCGGAAACAGGCGGGCAAAGAAGAGCCATCGGCAATCCACAGACGAGACCTAGCGGCATCTTCGGCGGGGCCGCCAATACGGTCGCCGGAAGCCGTGGCGTTCGCTTCGAAAAGCGATACCGCACCGTCCCTTCCCACGGCAGCCGTTGCTCCAAAGTCCATAAATATCCGAACGTTGAGTATGGGCGGTTGCCACAGCCGCTCCTTGTCGACTAGGTAGCGCTATGTGTCACCGGATATAGCGTCGAAGGGGGAAAGTTCGCGTGCCTAAGTCTCTGACAGCTGTCCGGGTGAAACTCGCAACTGTTGCCACTGCGGCCCTGCTCACGGTTCTGGCCATAACCGGTGCTCATGCAGGGGAGGTGAAGGTCGCCGTCGCGGCGAATTTCACCGAGGCGGCAAAGGAGATCGGGGCGCTGTTCGAGAAGACAACCGGTGACAAGGTCGTGTTCAGTTTCGGCTCGACCGGCCAGCTCTATACCCAGATCACCCAGGACGCGCCGTTCGAGGTGTTCCTGTCGGCCGACGAGGCGCGGGCCGAAAGGGCGGAAAAGGAAGGGTACGCTGTTCCGGGCAGCCGCTTCACTTATGCCACCGGCAAGATCGTACTATTCAGCATGGACAAGCAGGGCGTCGACGGCGAAGCGACGCTGAAGAGCGCCAAATTCGTCAAGCTGGCAATCTGCAACCCGGTGACCGCTCCCTATGGCGCCGCCTCTGTCGAAGCGATGAAGGCGCTTGGCGTTTATGACGCGCTGAAAGACAAGCTGGTCCAGGGAGAAAATATCTCCCAGGCCTACCAGTTCGTCGCCACGGGCAATGCCGAGGTAGGCTTTGTCGCACTGTCACAAGTCGCCCGCGAGCCGGACAAGGGCTCGCGCTGGGTGGTGCCGTCGAACCTCTACAAGCCGATCGCCCAGGACGCGGTGCTGCTGAAGCGCGGCGCGGACAACCCGGCGGCCAAGGCGTTCATCGCCTTCCTGAAGGGAAAAGAGGCACATGCGGTGATCGAGAAGTTCGGCTACGGCACCGGCGGCTGAGGCGCGTCGCCCGGAGATGAGCGAAGTCTGGACCCCGATCCGGCTTACCCTGGAACTCGCCTTTATCACGACCATCGTGCTGCTCGTGATCGGCACCCCGATCGCGTGGTGGCTGGCGCGCTCGCGGGCGCGGTGGAAGGAGGTCGCGGCGACCCTTGTCGCACTGCCGCTGGTATTGCCGCCGACTGTGCTCGGCTTCTACCTGCTGATCCTGCTCGGGCCGCAAGGGCCGGGCGGCTGGCTCGCCGGGCTGTGGGGAGGCCGGTCGCTCGCTTTTACCTTTCCCGGGCTGGTGATCGGCTCGACCCTGTATTCGCTGCCCTTTGTCGTACAGCCGATCCGCAACGCGTTCGAGGCGTTCGGCGTCCGGCCGCTGGAGGTCGCCGCCACCTTGCGTGCCGGGCCGTGGGATGCGTTCTGGTCGGTCGCGGTGCCGCTGGCGCGGCCGGGGTTCCTGACCGGCGCGGTACTCGGCTTCGCTCACACCGTTGGCGAGTTCGGCGTCGTGCTGATGATCGGCGGCAACATCCCCGGCCAGACCAAGGTTCTGTCGGTCGCGATCTACGATTACGTCGAGTCGCTGCAATGGACCGAAGCGAGCCTTCTGGCGGGGCTCATGGTAGCCTTCTCGTTCGCGGTGATCCTGACGGTGATGATGGTCGAAAAGCGCGTCGCGCGACCGGGCCGATGACCGGCGGCGAGGAAGCTATCGAACTCGCCTTTGCCGGACGTCTGGGCGACTTCGCGCTTGACGCCACCTTCGCCGCGCCGATGCGCGGCGTCACCGCCCTGTTCGGACCTTCGGGCAGCGGCAAGACGACGATTTTGCGCTGTGTCGCCGGGTTGCAGCGCCTTGCCGGACGGCTCAGGGTCGGCGAGGATTTGTGGCAGGACGATGCGGCGGGCGTATTCCGCGCGCCGCATCGCCGGCCGGTCGGCTACGTCTTCCAGGAGGCGAGCCTGTTCCCGCATCTGTCGGTCCAAAACAACCTGCTATTCGGTGCAAAACGGGTGGCGTCCGAAGACCGGCGCGGCGCTCCCGACTTCGCCGAGATCGTCGCCTTGCTCGGTCTCGGCCATCTGCTCGACCGGGCGCCAGCGGCATTGTCCGGCGGAGAGCGCCAGCGCGTTGCGATTGGCCGCGCCCTGCTGTCGCAGCCGCGCCTCTTGCTGATGGACGAGCCGCTGGCGGCGCTCGACCGCCTGACCAAGGACGAAATCATGCCCTACCTCGAAGCGGTGCACGAGAGCTTGGCGATCCCGATCCTGTACGTCAGCCACGACATCGCCGAGGTCGAACGGCTCGCCGATACGCTCGTGCTGCTCGAGGCCGGGCGTATCGTCGCCTTCGGGCCGCTGACGACGCTTCAGGCTGATCCCGACCTGCCGCTGGTGCGCGCGCCAGAGGCGGCGGTGACATTGGAAGGGACGATCTCCAGCATCGACGAGACCTATGCCCTGACCACCCTATCGGTGGCCGGTGGCGTGCTGGTCCTGCCGGGGCGTCAGGGCAACCTTGGCGGCCGCCGCAGGCTGAGCATCAGCGCCTCGGATGTCAGCTTCGTCCGGGTGCCGCCGAGCGAGACCACGGTTCTCAACTGCCTTCCGGTCCGCATCCTCTCGGTCGGCCGGCACGATCGCGACGGGGTCCAGACGAACATCGTCGCCGGTCTCGGCGAAGACGGCGCCGGCGCCCGTATCGTTGGCCGCGTCACCCGTAAATCTCAGGAGGCGCTCGACCTCGTCGCCGGAAAGCGGGTCTTTGCCCAGATCAAGAGCGTCGCCCTTTTCGCCTCCGGCGCCTGACGTTGGCCCGAAACCATTGGCAAGGCGCCCGTCAAGATCGTTCCGCATCCGGTCGGGGATTACGTCAAAGGGCTGCCGCCCGACCGGTTCGATATGCTGGCGCAGGCGATGCGCGCCGCCTACCTCGCCGGCGCACCCGACGGGTCGCGCTCGATGGCGGCGACCGCGTGGGCTGCGCGTGGCATCGCTTAACGGCTTCACCCGCGGCAGGAGAGGACAGATGAAGCTCAGTGCCCGCAATCAGTTGAAAGGCAAGATCGTTGCTGTGACCAAGGGGCAGACCACGGCGCATGTGCAAATCGATATCGGCGGCGTGATCATGACCTCATCGATCACCAATGAGGCCGTCGACGATCTCAATCTTAAGGTCGGGGATGACGCCTTCGCGGTCGTCAAGGCGTCCGACGTCATGGTGGCCAAGGATTGACCCGTCAATAATGTTTACGCGCGCGGGGTTGGCGTTTGTCGTCGGGTTGCTCGTCGCGGGGTCTGCGGCGGCGCAGAGCTTGTCGCTCGAAGGCAAGGTCAAGCAGCCGCAGCATTGGACGCTCGACCAACTGCGAAACATGCCCTCGGAGCACGTCGATGTGACCTATCTGACCGATCGTGGTCCGGTGAAAGCGAGCTTCACCGGCGTCCTGCTGTGGTCGCTGATCCAGTCGGCTGGCGGCATCGACGAAACGGGGAAAGGCGCTGTGCTGCGTCACGCAATCCGCATCACCGCCAGGGACGGCTGGGTCGTCGTTACCTCCACCGGTGAGATTGCCCCGGACTTCGGCGACAAGCGTGCGCTGGTTGCTTTCGAACGCGACGGCAAGCCGCTCGCAGATTTCCGCATCGTCATGCCCGGCGACAAGCATGGCGGACGCTATGCCCGCGAGGTGGTCGCCATCGCCGTCGAATAGGTGCGGAAGCTGGACGCGCTTCGCCTAAACTAGGGTCAGCTGTGCGGCTAATTGCAGCAGATGAACGTGTCTGCTCACGGCGCGGCGGCGCGGTGCGCTCTTGCCGCACCGTTTCACCCTTGCCGCCCGTCCGGCGTGCCGAGGCGGGTTGGCAGTGTACTTCTGTGGCACTTTCCCCGGGGTCGCCCCCGCCGGGCGTTACCCGGCACCGTACCTCCGTGGAGCCCGGACTTTCCTCTCCCCGCGCAACCGCGAGGAGCGGCCATCCGACCGTCTGGCACCAGGAGATTTGGATTGTCGCGGCGCCTCTGTCAAAGGCCCCTCGGCTTTCGGAGAAGTTGGGCAGGACAACCCCGACGATCAGCGCGCGTTTCGACCGGATTGGTCGCCGTGCCACTCACCCCGACCCTCTCCGCGCAAGCGGGGCGAGGGAGCGAGCGGTTCGTCCCCTCGCCCCGCCTGAGCGTGGAGAGGGAGAGGCTCGACCCGGTGATCCACGCTCTCATCCCGCACGGCTGATTGACAATATCGCAAAAATATGGTACGTTGCACAGACGTTTTTGCCAATTAATAATACGACGCAGCGCGCCCTGGATTGCCGGCGTTGTCCTATCGGCGATTTGTGGCATCGAGGATCGGGTAATTGTGATATTAACGCTATACTGTCACCGTATCGAGCGCCCCTGCACGCGGTGCCAAATTACTGGAGTAGTTGGTGATGCCTGATCTCGACCTGATAAAACAGGTGGAACAGGAGGTGCGGGACCGGCGCCGGCGGTTTGCCAAGGGCCGCTCCGGCAATCCCGCCGGCCGGCCGCGTGGCTGTCGCGACCACGTCAACCGCGCCGCCCGGCTGCTGCCCAGCGAGGGCGAGGCCTTGACCCGCAAAGCTGTCGAATTGGCGCTCGCCGGAACCGGATCACGATTGTGTCGCGAGGGTGCGCTTCTATAATACCCGTCAACCATTCGAGACATCCGGACAAGAAAAGGAGGAAGTCGCATGTCGGTAATACTCGGAACGGATGGCTTCCGGTATCAGGTCGCTGACGATTGGGCAAAACTGCCGCCGGGCATGGAATTCAGCGCCGATGTCGCTGCCGTCGGGGTCGACAAGAACAACAATGTCTACGCCTTCAATCGCGGCAAGCATCCGATGTGCGTGTTCGATCGCGACGGCAATTTCCTGCGGTCGTGGGGCGAGGGCACCTTCGTGCGCCCGCACGGCGTCCACATCGCGCCGGACGACACGATCTGGCTGACCGATGACGGCGACCACACGGTCCGCCAGTGTACGCTCGACGGCAAGGTGTTGCTGACCATCGGCATCCCGGGCAAGCCGGCTCCCTATATGAGCGGCGAGCCCTTTCACCGCTGCACTCACACCGCGCTGTCGCCGCAGGCCGACTATCTCTACATCTCCGACGGCTACGGCAATTCGCGCGTCCACAAATACACCCCGGACGGCAAGCGGGTGACGTCCTGGGGCGAACCCGGTACCGATCCCGGCCAGTTCAACATCGCCCACAATATCTGCTGCGACCCGGATGGCTGGGTCTATGTCGCCGATCGCGAGAACCACCGCGTCCAGGTGTTCGACGGCAACGGCAAGTACGAGGCCCAGTGGAACAACATGCACCGTCCTTCAGGCCTCTACATGGAGACCGGCACGAAGACGCCGCGCTTCTTCATCGGCGAGATCGGCCCTGACATGGCGGTCAATATCGACCTGCCGAATTGCGGCCCGAGGGTCAGCATCTATACCAGCAAGGGCGAATTGTTGGCGCGGCTCGGTCACGCCCTTGCCGGTCTCAACCCCGGCCAGTTCATCTCACCACACGGCCTCGCCGTCGACTCCCGCGGCGACATCTACGTCGGCGAGGTCTCGTTCACCAATTGGGGCCGCCGTGTCCGCGCCAAGGGCGAAGAACTGCCGCCGGGTCTGCGCAGCCTCCAGAAGCTAGTGCAGGTCGTCTGAGGTCAGCTCAGCACGGAAATCGCCACCGGGGGGCGCAAATCCAGGCACACCGACAGCGCCTGATGCAATTCGCTGTCGAGAAAGCGTCGGAACAAGGCGTCGTCTTGCCGCCGCGAGGCGTCCAGAGCCGGCAACACGCTCTGGGTGACCGCGTAGTCGAAGCGGGGCGCCCACTTGCGCGCTCCCAGCCGCGCGGTCGTCGAGCAATTGTCGACCATATAGGCGACGTCCTTGAAATCCATGTAGGGGTTGAGCGAGTCGATCGCCTCGATGATCGAATTCGTTGACGATCTCGGAATAGGGATGCCCCTTGTCGCGCAGGATGTCGGCCTGCGCCATCATCGTCGCGACATAGATCCCGGCCGTCACCGGATCGATTTCCGACTGGCGATTGCTGCGCAGCGAGCGGCCGACCTGCCACATCTCGGTGCCGGCGATCTCGCTCATTGGAAATCGAGTTCAGCCGATGCGCCGCGCCAACCACGCTGCGGATCTCGTTGCCGCTGGCCACCTCGTCGTAGATCTCGGTCAGGATGTCGGCGGCGGGGCCGTAACAGGCGCAATAGGCTTGCTTGAAGCGTTGGCGGCCGTGCTCGTCGAGCCCTTCGTAGACGCCGAGCAGGCCCCCCGCAGAAATCTGCTTGCTGATGGCGCCGGTGATGCTCTTGGCCGAATCGAGAAAGGCGTCGTCCTGCAGACGTCCTTGCGAGCGAAACCAGCGGTAGAGACTCTCACATATCCCGTGAACGGCGCCCAGCAGAATGCCGCGCTCGCCGAAGATGTCGGATTTGTATTCGAACTCGAGCGTCGTCTCGAAGGTGCAGGGAGAGCCGAGGGCGATAGCCCAGGCCAGGGCATAATCGGTGGCCTTCCCGTCGATGTCCTGATGAACGGCGAAGCTGCAATTGATCCCGGCGCCGTTGATGTCGCGGCCCTGCTCGTAAAGCCGCCGCACCGACGGCCCCATCCCCTTCGGGCACACCCCGATGATGTTGATGTCGTTGCGGAAGCTTTTGCCGGAGCTATCGACGTAGGCCACCAGAAAACCATGCGACAGCCCGAGAGTGGCGCCCGGTCGGATCGCCGCCATGATCCGATCATAATTCTCCGCCTGTGCAGCGTCGGAGATCAGCAGCAGGACGAGGTCGGAGTGGGCGATGACGTCGTACATCTCGCCGCGCGTCCCGTTGGCCTCGGTAAAGCCCGCCTTTTCGACATTCGCAATCGAATCCGAACCGGCCCGCAGCCCAACCTTGACGCGGATGCCGCAGCCGGCGAGCGATTCTCGGAGATTTTGCGCCTGGGCTGGTCCCTGTGACGACCACCCGATTACGCCGATTTCGCGGATCCCCGAAAAAGCCTTGGGCAGCAGCGGGAAGAGATGACGGCCGCCGCGGACGATCCATTCCTCGGTGCCGCCGAGAACGATCTTTTCCTTCTGGAAAACTGACGAGTCGAACGCCACCTCACGCACCTCCTCGTTGGCTCTGGGGAGGGCTCGCACCGCGCGAACCAACTTCCCCGGCGTCATCTTAGCGTACACCCTGACGTTTTATGACCATCGTCCTCCGTCTGCGGCAAGCTTCGAAATTCTTTGATTGTAATCAGCCCCTTATGCGACATCCGGATGGTACTGCGCACGGCAAAATGGGGATCCGGCGCGGACAATACGCCTGGAGCCCGCCAAGCCCAGGGCCAGCAGGGCCGCGGCTAACAGTGACAGCGAGCCTGGCTCCGGGGCATCGATGATCCCGGCGTCGATGCTCGTCAAACTGGACGGTGCTGCGGTGATGGTGATGATTTCGGTTAGCGAGTAGGGACCAGGAACACTCGGCACGAAGACCGAGTCAAATTGGTTGTTCAGCAATCCTGTCGACAGCGAAGTACCGGTCCCAAACGGCAAGTTTGTCGTATCGAGATAGGTGTTCATTGTCGCGTTGCTGTTGACGTAAAACCCAGTAATGCCGCTCAGGAAGCTCGCGCCGCCAGCCAGCGTCGTGAAGTCTGTCTCCGTCACCGCCACCGTCAAAGTGCCGCCGCCGCTGCTGGTCACATCGAGCGATGTCAGGTCGAGGATGGGATGAGATGGCGATCCAATGACGGGAAAGCCTAGCCCTTGGGTGATGTAGACGGTGAAATTACCGATTGTTCCGGAGAACGCGGCGGAACCCGGAGTGCCGGCGTCATTCGCCGTCCCGATGTCAACGCCGTCGGTGACCTTGAGCTCGAGACCCGCATGTGCCAGAGCCGGGAAACCCAGCGCGACGGCCAATGCCGTCGCCGCCCACGAAGCACGAAGCACGTTCATCACAGTATTCCTCTTCAAATTATCTGTCTCGGCGGAACTGTCTGTCCTCATTTAATTTAGACATAAAAAGTTAAATTCTTGGCACAATTGATGGTTAACTCAGGCGTCGTCGTCGTTAATTTAACGATGCTTTACAAACCCAACGTCGAAGGTGGGCCTGCCGACAGACCCCGCCGGCCTATCAAATTTGGGTTAATCGCTGTATTCCGGCCGAAGCCGTCCCTGTTCGTACCGATCCTGCGCTGTGAGCCCAGCCGGTGTCGCGCGGCTCTAGCCCATTGTCGAATTAAAGGCTCCGCCGTCGAGGAGAAGGTTCTGACCGACGATGAACCCCGACGAGGCGGCGCACAAAAATGCACAAGCATCGCCGAATTCGGCGGGATCGCCGACCCGGCCGGTCGGGTTCGATTGACCGCGCTTTGCCAGCATCTCCTCAAAGGAGATGTTTTGCCGTCGGGCTTCGTATTCGATGCCCGAGCGCAGCCGGTCGGTCAGAAACGGCCCCGGCAGCAGACCGTTGATCGTCACATTATATTTCGCGACTTGCCGTGCGATGCCGGCGCAGAACGCTGTGAGCCCGGCGCGCGCTCCGTTGCTCATGCCGAGATTGGCGATCGGCGACTTCACCGAGCCCGAAGTGATGTTGACGATGCGGCCGAACTTTCGCTCGCACATGCCGTCGATAGTCGCCTTGATCAGCATGATCGGCGTCAGCATGTTGGCGTTGACCGCCTTCTGCCAATCCTCGACCGACCATTCGCGGAAATCGCCATGCGGCGGACCGCCGCAATTGTTGACCAGGATGTCCGGGTTGGGGCAGGCGGCGAGCGCGGCGGCGCGGCCGGCTTCGGTCGAAATGTCGCCGGGAACCGCCGTCACCTTGGCCCCGGTTTCCTTGCGGATCTCCTCCACCGTCTGTTCGAGGGTCTCGGCGGTGCGCGCGGTGATGGTCAGATCGACCCCGGCGCGCCCCAGCGACGTGGCACAGGCCCGCCCCAACCCCTTGCTCGCCGCACAAACCAGAGCCTTGCGTCCGCGAATGCGCAAATCCAACATGTCGTCCTCCGCTCCAAAGAGTGATCCCTACCGTAACCGAAATGAAGCTCACTCTCATCCTCGATCCAGCGCCCGTTGGCGTGTACGCCAGCCTCGTCGAAGAATGGGAAGAACTCGGCCGAACGGCGAGGATGGAGCCGATGGTCCGTCTCTTCGACTCGGAGGAGCAGGCGATCGGCTGGGCTCGCGCCCGCGCCAGCCGTCGCGGGTTGAAGCAGGTCTACCTGACCGACAATCGAAAATCGCCGCCGCGCGAATGACGCCCACAGATTTTGCCCGATCGGCAGCATGCCGCTGGTGCGCTGCCGCGGTGACGGTTTGCGGAGTGTCGGCGGCGTCGGTGAACGACACCGGCGGCGCCGCTGCGGCGATCGGCTCGCCGGAAGCGATCAGCGACTTCCTGATCCAGAATGTCTGCCTCGACACGTCGCGTACGGTCCTCCAAGGGGTCAGCCCGATCGACGGCGATCGGCGCTGCGCCGCTCAGCGCGACCTGATCCCGGGCGAAAAGCTGCCCTATCACAAGCACGACCATCCCTCGCCGGGCGACCGCGCCGGCCTCGCGCGGGGCTATCAGCGGCGCAACTCGTTCCCGGTCGAGACCGGTCCCTTCGGCCGGGTCGTCGAACATTCGTTCGACTTCGGCGCCGGGGCAGGACGCCGGTTTGGCGTCTTTGATGCCGGCAAGGGCGATGGCGGCGACCTCACGGTGACGTCGGCGACCGCGGCTTCGTTCGCGGCCACCGAGGACGGCGGGGGCGGGTTTCAGCTGTTCGTCGGGCCGGATTGTCGGGAGCGCGTCAGCCCCGCAGGGCTCTTCGATTCCTGGCTCATTGCCCTGTTCGACCCCAGCCCGGCGAGACCGCTGCAAGGGGAAGCCGTCGCCCGGCTCGCGGATCTCAGGGAGGGCCGGCAGGGCGCTTGCCCGCCGCGGCTCAACGCCGCTTTCACGCGATGGTACGTCAGGCCCGTTCTTTATCGGGCTGCGGAAGGTCAGGGCACCCCGTTCGCGCTGACGACCCTGATCTCCGAGCATTATGGCGGCGAGCGTCGCGAGGACGCCGACCATGTCGAGCGCTTTTATTTTACCCGCGAGCTCGGCTCGACGCGCTGGGAGCGGTGGCAAAACCCGCAGCACAGCCGGAATTTCAGCACCGAAAAACTGGCCAAGGCGGCCGCGGACTTCGCTGCGTCGAGCCGCTGCAGCAAGCCGGAAACGCCCGAGGGTGCGGCGTTTGTCATGATCGATTGCCGGGAGTGGACATTGATCGTGCCCTCGGACGATCCGACGGGCGACCCCCCGGGTTTCTTCCTCGACGCCGTCAGAACGCGCCATCTTGCCGACGGGCTCTTTCCCGCCCCAGGAACCCGTTGACGAGGTCACTCACCCCGGCGGCGGTACCGACATCCCGGGATATGGCGGCGGACCATAAGGCGACGGGCCGGGACCATAGGGCGACGGGCCGGGACCGTAAGGCGACGGGCCGGGACCGTAGGGCGAAGGACCTGGCGCATAGGGCGAGGGCCCTGGTCCATAGGGCGAAGCCCCCGGTGTCCCAGCATAGGGCGGTGTCCCCGGCGGCGGCGAGAAGCCCGGCACTTGGTTGCCGTACGCAGTCATGCATTGCCCATACATGACGTCAAATTGCTGCTGCAGCGACATTTGCGCGAAACCCGCGCCGCTGGCGCCCGCCACGGTACCCAATGTGGCGCCAGAGGCTGCGCCGATCGCCGCACCCCGGCCGCCTCCGATGGCGCCGCCGAGCCCGGCCCCGAGGGCCGTCGAGAGAACGGCAGTCCCCACCGTTTGGTTGGTGACCGCCGCTGCCTGGGGTGCTGTCTGCGCCGCGGCGTATTGTTGACAGTAACTCTGCTCGGCGGCAAAGGCGGTGAACGGCTTGTTCGGTCCGGGGGCTACCGGGATCGTCGGCGCCGTCGGCGGCACGACGCAGGCGCCGAGCGCGGCCATTAGCGCCACAATGCCAGCAAGGCGCGAGTTGATATGCTTCATGTTCCTTCGCCCTCCATGGAACGCAAATATGATCTTGCGGCGCCTCCCCGATCTGCGTAACCGGCCGCCCGGAGCAGTATGCCGCGGGCATGGTCGCTTCGCGCGCTACGCGAACGCCCGCCACCCTATCTCCTGATAATGCAGGAGAAAAACAGGCTCACTCCCGACCTGAGGTAGATCCGTCGCATCGCGATTGAGCCGAGCAGAAACCTGCCTTCGCCATATGCCTCCCTAGCATATTATTGCGAAATTGTCAATGAGGATCTACCGCCCATTCGTGGCGCACGGTATTGTACCGCCACAAGCCCACCGCGACGGCGACGATCGTGAGGCCGGCGAGGATAATCGACATGGGGTGAGCACCGATCCGTTCGAACCACTGGGTGTAGAAATTGATAGCGGCAAAGGTCGCCGCGGCCGTGACGACCCAGCGCCGGTTGGCGCGCGCCGCCCAAATGCCGACGCCGATCGCAAGGGCAGCCCAGCCGAGGATGAACACCCAGTCTGGCACATGGAGCGCCGATTTTTCCCAGTTTTCCCGCGCAGTCCATGAGTTCATGTCGCCGACCACCCAGCTCTCGCCGGGATAGTCGCCCCACAGCGAGCCTACCCAGAACCCGAAATTGACGAGCAGCAACGACATCCGGGCAAAAATGATCGCCAGCCCCTCATAGGCCGGCTCAATGTGGGTCGAGACGAGATAGGCCGCGAGGGCGAGCACGGCGAAGAAAACAATCGTGATCGTCGGTTCGCTGACGATCAGCATATAGGTGGCGTGAAAATACCCGGTGCTGCTGCCGAGGGCTGCGGCCAGAGCGAGCGGTACGAGCGCCATCAGGAAGCTGCTGCGGATGACTGCAGCGAGCACCAGCAGCAGGATCGCGGTGAACAAGAAACCGGCGAAGGCGCCGTCGAGCGCGCCGATCATGCCGCCCGACAGCAATAATGCGCCGATCACCGTGCCGGCTGTGCCAAGCAGGCTCCAGCGCTCGCCGGCGCCAAACGATACCCCGAGCCCGATCAGCACCAGCCCGAGGCCGATCGCGGCACCGGTCGCGAAAGACGGGTTGAGCGCCAGGATGCCGGCCGCAACTGCCATCGCGCCGAACGACATCAGCACGTTGATCGCGAGAATGCTGAGGTCCCGCGAGGCCAGCGCCTTCAGCTCTTCTGCTTGTGCCGGGGTGAGCCGGCCCTCCTGCACCAGCCGCGTGATGTCGAGGACGATTTTGATGGTCTGCTGCCTTTGCCGGGACGAGCGGGTAATTGCGGGTTAATCCTAAGCCGGCCGAGCCCGAATCAAAGATGTAAGATGGCGTGATGCCGCAATACGCATGCTTCTGACGGATCGTTATCGCGATCGGCTGGCTGGGGTCTTGTTGTGCTATGACCGGATCGTCGGCACACTGCCCGGGGCGTGCTTTGCCGAGGGAATGACCAAGATGCTCAATGCGCGCGGGATCCGCGTCTTGAGTATGCAGCACAGTTCGCGTTGCCGCTGCGCGACCGGGCGCGTGAGGCGGCGGCAGCGCTGCCGCCGCTGCCGGAATTAGCATCGAGCATATCGCCAAGAGCCGCGTTCGTCAGGAGGACTGTTGCCAAGGTTTTGGCGGCGCGCGGCTCGCATTCCGGTCTCGTGCGCCCGGATACTGGGAAGTGCCTTCATCGCACACAACCAAACCTTCGGAGACTCCTTTTCGAACTCTTCTGTCAGGTGGTATCCACTAGAAAGCCAAAATGAGAGAGCCAATGAGCGATGAAATTCGCGACAAGGCCCGGGCGCTCGGGCTTGACCGGCTGACCGACGAACACCTCGAGCAATTCGCACGGGCGACCGCCGGCATGGAGCGCCACCTTGAGCGCCTGCCGCAGGACATGCCGCCGGCACGGGAGCCGGCGCACATATTCCGGGCGAAGGGTGACGCGCCATGAGCAGCGACCTCGCTTATCTCGGCCTCACCGATGCCGCCGAGCTGATCCGCGCCAAGAAATTGTCGCCGGTAGAGTATACGATGGCACTGTTGGCCCAGATCGAACGCCACGATCCCAAACTCAACGCCTTCATCGCATTAATGCCGGAGCGGGCGTTGGCCGCAGCGCGGACCGCCGAGGCAGAGATCGCGGCCGGCCGCTGGCGCGGGCCGTTCCACGGCGTGCCCTATGCGCTCAAGGACATCATCGATGTCGAGGGGATCGCGACGACGGCGCATTCGCGGGTCCTAGCAGACAACGGTGCGCGCGCTCACGCTGCGGTCACCGAGCGGCTGGAGGCCGCCGGCGGCGTCTTGCTCGGCAAGCTCTCGACCCATGAATTCGCCATCGGCGGCCCATCCTTCGATCTACCCTGGCCGCCAGCGCGCAACCCGTGGAACCGCGATCATTTCTGCGGCGGTTCGTCGAGCGGCAGCGGCGCGGGCCTCGCTGCCGGCTTCTTCCCAGCTGCTCTCGGCACCGACACCGGCGGTTCGATACGCAACCCGGCCTCGATGTGCGGCATCACCGGAATGAAGCCGACCTATGGCCGGGTCAGCCGCCGTGGCGTGATGCCGCTTGCTTTCTCGCTCGACCATGTTGGTCCGATGACACGCACCGTGCGCGACAACGCGCTGATGCTCCAGGTGATCGCCGGACACGACCCGGCCGATCCGGCAAGCGTCGACGAGCCGGTCCCCGACTATGGGGCGATGCTCGGTCACGACGTCAAAGGCCTGCGGATCGGCATCATCCGGCATTTCTACACGAGGGACATCGACGGCGATCCCGAGCAGGTGGATGCCCTCGACGCCGCGGCCAGGCTGTTCGCCCAGGCGGGAGCCACGACCACAGAGATCAATCTTGCACCGCTGCAGGACTTCAGCGCCTGCGGCCAGATCATCTTGGCTGCCGAAGCCTATGCGGTGCACGAGCAGTGGCTCCGGGAACGGCCGCAAGACTACGGCGCGCGGGCGCGCGAGCGGCTCATGGCCGGTGCCGGGCTGCGCGCGGCCGACTACCTCCGGGGGGTTCGCTGGCGGCTTCAGTTGCGCGACGAAGTAGCGGCGGCATTCGCGAACATTGATCTCGCGATGACCGCCTCCAGCATGGATCCCGCCTGCCGGATCGACGACGACGCAGCGCTCGCCACCAATTACTGGCGCCAGGCGCGCATGCCGTTCAACGTCACCGGCCAGCCAGGGCTGGTGATTCCCGCGGGCTTCAACAAAGGCGGGTTGCCGCTATCATTGCAGCTCGTCGGCCGGCCGTTCACCGAGCCGATGCTCTACCGGGTCGCCCAATTCTACGAAGACGCGACCGGCTGGACCAAGCGTCACCCGGCCGGGTTCGTGGATTGAAGGAAAACAACCTGTCCTACGGGGAATGTCGTCACCGGGCATCACCGCCTTCCCGGCAGACCTCTGGACGATGTGATTTTCCGTCGCCCCTGCTGAAGCATCGGCAAAGTTCGCCTCCAGTGCGGTGCTCAAATCGGCACAGGACTGCGACGCGCCATCGATAATCTGAACCGACGGCACGTTGACACCGCCGACCCGGCGCGTCTTGATTTCTCGGAAAAACTGGGCTGATGGGGGGCTTCGATGAAATTCGCACTGGGTCAGGCAGTGCCGCGCACGGAGGATCCTCGCCTCCTGACCGGCCGCGGCCGCTACACGGACGACTTCGTGCTACCGCGCCTCGCGCACGCTCATGTTCTGCGTTCGCCATATGCCCATGCGCTGATCCGCTCGATCGACATCCGCCCGGCGCAGCAGATGGCGGACGTGCTCGCGGTGCTGACGGGCGAAGACTGGGCGGCGGAGAAATTTGGCGCTCCTCGTCCCGTCATTCCACGCCAGCGCCGCGACGGCTCGCCGATGTTCGTGCCGCCGCGCCCGGCGCTCGCGAAGGACCGTGCGATGCTCGTCGGCGACCTCATCGCCTTTATCGTCGCCGAGAGCGCTGATCTCGCCAAAGACGCGGCCGAGCGGATTGCCGTCGAATACGCGCCGCTTCCGTCCGTCACCGCAACGGAAGCGGCGCTGGCGCCAGGGGCGCCGAAGCTCTGGGCGGAATGCCGCGACAACGAGTGCTTCTTCTTCACTTTGGGCGACAAGCGTGCCGTTGAGACGGCCTTCGCCCAGGCTCATCACGTCACCCGCCTCAAGCTCGTCTTCAACCGGGTCACTGCCGCCACGATGGAGCCGCGCGGCTGCATCGGCGAATGGGATGATCGGCTCGGCCGGTTCACGCTTTATGTCGGCACCCAGCGCCCGCATACGGCTCGCGCCGACATGGCACGCCGCATTCTCCATATCCCGGAAACCCAGCTCCGTGTCGTCGCTGGCGAGGTTGGCGGCAGCTTCGGCATGAAGGGCGGGCACTATCCCGAATACGCGCTGGCGCTGTGGGCCTCGCGCAAACTCGGCCGGCCGGTCAAATGGATCGCCGAGCGCAGCGAGGGTATCCTGACCGACGACCACGATCGGGACCATATCAGCGATGCAGAGCTGGCGCTCGACCGCGACGGGCATTTCCTGGCTCTGCGGGCGCGCAACATCTCGAATATCGGCGCCTATCTGGCACCCGGCGGCATCATCTCGCCGACGATGCATCTGGGCGGACTCGCCGGCACCTACACGACGCCCGCTATCTATGTCGAGGTCTCGGCCGTCTTCACCAACACGACGAGCATCGGTCCCTATCGCGGCTCAGGACGGCCTGAGGCGTCCTACATCATCGAGCGCCTGATCGACAACGCTGCGCGCGAGATCGGGATCGACCGCGCCGAGCTGCGCCGCCGCAACACGGTGCCGGCGAGCGCGATGCCGTTCAAGACCGGCCTGGTCTATACGCTCGATTGCGGCAAATTCGGCGAGAACCTTGAACGCGCTCTTACAATGGCGGATTACGCGGGGTTCGAGCGCCGGCGCGAAGAGGCAAGCGTGCGCGGACTTCTGCGCGGCATCGGCTTTGCCAACGTCATCGAGCAGACTTCTCAGGCGCAGGGCGAGACGGTCATGGTGCGGCTCGATCCCGGCGGAACGGTTACCGTCATCCCCGGCTCGATCTCGCACGGCCAGGGCCACGAGACGATGTACAAGATCCTGTTGAGCCACCGCCTCGGGCTCGACGAGAGCGACATCCGTGTCACCCATTCCGACACCGATCTCGCACCCGACGGCGGCGGCACCTATGCCTCGCGCACCGCGGTGCTGGGCGGCAGTGCCACGACCATCGCGGCCGACAAGGTCGTCGCCAAGGCGCGCAAGATCGCGGCGCATGCGTTGGAGGCGGCCGAGGACGACATCGAATTCGCCGACGGAATATTTCGCGTGGTCGGCACCGATCGCGCGGTCTCGTTGAAGGAGGTGGCGCAGGCAGCCTATGTGCCCTCGCGGCTGCCGCCCGGCCTCGAGACCGGGCTCTACGAGGTCGCGAGCTTCTCGCCCGAGATCCCGAACTTCCCCAATGGCTGCCATGTCTGCGAGGTCGAGATCGATCCCGAGACCGGGTCGATCCGAGTGCTGCGTTATGTCGTAGTCGACGACGTCGGCATGGTCATCAACAAGCTGACACTCGAAGGCCAGATCCATGGCGGGGTCGTACAGGGTATAGGCCAGGCCTTCACCGAGCATCTCGTCTATGAAGAGCGATCCGGCCAGCTGCTCTCCGGCTCCTTGATGGATTACGGGCTGCCGCGCGCCGACGAGGTCTGCTCGTTCGAGATGGACGAGAACCCGGTGCCGACCAAGACCAACCCGTTGGGGGTCAAAGGCGCCGGGGAAGCCGGTAATGTCGGCGCCCTCGCTGCCATCATGAATGCCGTCGTCGACGCGTTGTCGCCGCTCGGTATCGCCCATATCGACATGCCGGCCACACCCGAAAAAGTCTGGCGCACGATCCGCGCGGCGCAAGCAGCTGAAAGGTGACCGAGCCAATCCTCCTGGACAAAGGCTCCGCGCCCGCCCTGGGCGCTCTTTCTGGACTTATGTTCTTCGGGATGACGGGTGTTCTCCGGAATGACGGAGGTATCACATGCCGAGATGGGCCCTCCGAATGCGATCGTCGGCCATTAGCGCGCGGTGCGGGCCTTGGAGCACGACCCGGCCGGTCTCCGGCACATAGTCGTAATCGCAGGGTTCGAGGACCGTCAGCGACGCGACCACCTGGGGTCCCTCGGGGACATGCGCGATCCCCAGATGAGGACGCTTCGGCGGCGGCACGGCGTGCGCTGGTCGGAATCAAGCCCTAGGAAACAGGGTCGTGGCGGTATTCTCGCCGGGATGGGTTAGAATGACCCAATGAAGCCCGCAGCCTTCGATTACGCCTGCCCGGCCACCCTCGACGAGGCCTTGGCGCTGCTCGCCGCACGCCCCGGCGAAGCGCGGCTGATTGCCGGCGGGCAGAGCCTAATGCCGCTGCTGGCGTTTCGTCTTGCCGCGCCGGGTTTATTGGTAGATCTGCGCAAGATCGCGGATCTCGATCGGATTTCGATTGGCGACGACGGGATAACGCTCGGTGCCAGAGTGCGCTGGCGCGACATCGAGCACGAGCCGCGGTTGCGCGCGGCGCATCCGTTGCTCGTGGCGGCGGTCGGGCATGTGGCGCATTACCAGATCCGGAATCGCGGCACCGTCGGCGGCAGCCTCGCGCATGCCGACCCGGCAGCGGAATTGCCTGGGATCGCGGTGACCTGCGACGCCGTGATAACAAGCGCGGGGCCGACCGGCACACGAAGAATACCGGCGGCCGACTTCTTCCTCGGGTCGCTGACGACCGCACTGGCGCCCGACGAAATCATCACTGAGATCCGCTTGCCCACCTGGCCCGCAGGGCGGCGCTGGGGCTTCGAGGAGTTTGCCCGCCGGCGCGGCGATTTCGCGCTGGCCGGAGTTGCCGTCTTTTGGGACGAGGACGAAGGCAGACGCGTGCGCAATGCGCATCTTGGCGTCATCGGCGCCTGCCGTCGCCCGCATCGCCTCAGCGCAGCGGAAGCAATCCTGGACGACCGCACCCTCGATGAGAAAGCGGTCGGCGAGGCGGCGCGCGCAGCTGCGGCGGCGGTCGAGCCGCCGGAAGATCTTCACGCGGGTGCCGACTATCGGCGCGCGCTCGTCGCCACCCTGCTCGAGCGCGCGCTTCATCGCGCCGCTTCATAAAGATTGGCCAGGAAATGCGCGTGGCTTTCATAGTCAACGGCTCTCCGGTGGAGGTAGAGGTCGAGCCTCGCATGAGCCTCGCCGATTTTGTGCGCCACCGGCTCGGGCTGACCGGAACCCATCTCGGATGCGAACACGGCGTGTGCGGCGCGTGCACTGTGATCGTCGACGGTGACGCCGTGCGCTCGTGCCTGATGCTCGCCGTTCAGGCAGAAGGCACTGAGGTCATCACAGTGGAAGGGCTCAGCCACGACGCGGAGCTGACGCCTTTGCAGGCCGCGTTTCGCAAGCACCACGCCCTGCAATGCGGCTTCTGCACCCCTGGGATGATTATCACCGCTCATGCGCTGCTGAGTGCTGAGCCCGAGGCCGACGCTGCACGCGTCCGAGAGGTGCTGTCGGGCAATCTGTGCCGCTGTACGGGCTACATCCCGATCATCGATGCAGTGCTGGAGGCGCGCGCTGCCTATCGGAGGCGGCCATGACCATGGCAAACCGCTACATCGGCGCTGCGATTGAGCGGGTCGAAGACCCGCGCTTCTTGCGCGGCAAGGGACAATACCTCGACGACCTGTCGCGGGAAGGTCTGTTGCATGCTGCAATCTTACGCAGCTCGGTCGCGCATGGCCTGGTCCGCTCGATCGATACGGTGAAGGCATTGGCGCATGCCGGCGTGCACTGCGTCGTCACCGCAGCGGATATGGGCGAGGCCGTGCCCCGCATTCCAATCCGCTTGCAGGCTCTGCCGGAACTCGAACCGTTCCACCAGCCGATCATCGCCGATGGCAAGGTTCGTTATGTCGGCGAGCCCATCGCTGTCGTGCTGGCGGACAGCCCCGCGATCGCCGAGGACGCGCTCGAACTGCTCCAGGTCGATATCGAGGCGCTACCGGCGGTGGTCGACCGCCGCCAGGCGGCAAGCAACGAGACCCTGCTGTTCGAGGACGCCGGCGGCAATCTGGCGATCCGCTATACCGCCATACGCGGCGATGCGGCGGCCGCCTTTGTGCGCGCCGATTATACGAGGCGCGAACTCTTCTCGGTGCAGCGCCACATGGCGCTGACGTTGGAGCCGCGCGGGTTGATGGCCGAATGGGACGCGGCGGCTGGGCGGCTGACGATCTCGGGCGCAGCCAAAGTCGCGTTCTTCAATCGCCGCATCCTGGCAGCGCAGATGGGCCTTCCCGAAAGCGCGATCGAGATGGTCGAGAACGACGTCGGCGGCGGGTTCGGCCAGCGCGGGGAATTCTACCCGGAGGATTTTCTGATCCCGTTTGCGGCGCGGCTGACGGCGCGGCCGGTCAAATGGGTCGAGGACCGGCGCGAGCATCTGATGGCAGCCAACCATGCGCGCGAAGCAGACTGCGAGCTTGAAATCGCCTGCCGCCGCGATGGCACAATCCTGGCCTTGCGCGGCCATGTCTGGACCGATATGGGCGCCTATTTGCGCACCAACGGTATGGTCGGGGCGCGCAACACGGCGCAATTCCTCTCGGGCCCGTATCACATTCCCGACATCGACATCGACGCCTTGCTGCTCCTGACCAACAAGACGCCGGTCGGCACCTATCGCGGCCCGGGCCGGTTCGAGGGCGATTTCTTCCGTGAGCGTCTGTTCGACATCGCGGCGCGCGATCTCGGCATCGATCCGGTCGAATTCCGCCGCCGCAATCTGGTGAGGGCGGACCAGATGCCCTACCCGTGCGCGACGATCACCCCATACGAGAACAAGGACGCGTACGACAGCGGCGACTATCGCTCGACTCTCGAGCGCTGCCTCGAAGAGTTCGGCTGGGACCAAAAGCAGACGGCGCGAGGCCGAATGATCGACGGCCGTTGGCACGGCGTCGCGCTCGGCTGCTTTGTCGAAGGCGGGGCCGCCGGCCCACGCGAAAATGCTCGGCTGACGATCGCACCCGACGGCCGGATCGCGGTCTATCTCGGCGTGTCGGCGGTTGGGCAGGGTGTCGAGACCGTGTACGCGCAGATCGCCGCCGACGCGCTCGAAGTGCCGATGGACCGAATCAGCACCGTCGGTCACGGCTCGACCGCCCTAGTCCGCGAAGGTTTCGGCTCGTTCCATTCCCGCGCGGTGGTGATGGCGGGCTCGGCAATCCTGCTGGCAGCGGAAAGCCTGAAACAGGCGATCCGCGAGGCCTCGGCCGCGCGATTGAATAGTAATGTCCACGAGGTGACGCTTGCCGACGGCGCTGCGATCGCGGCGAACGGCAAAACCCTCGCATGGTCCGAGTTGGCGGGCTTGTCCGTCGAGGAAAGCTTCGCCAACAACCGCCACACCTACAGCTATGGTGCTCATGCCGCACATGTAGCGGTCGATCCGGGCACTGGACACGTGGCTCTCCTCGACTATGTCGCAGTCGAGGATGTCGGTCGCATCATCAATCCACTGTTGCTGAAAGGGCAGATGATCGGGGCTATCGTCCAGGGGCTCGGCGGAGCGCTGCTCGAACACCTCGTCTACGACCCTGAAGGGCAGTTGCTGACCGGCAGCCTCGCCGATTATTTGCTGCCGACGGCAAGCGATTTCCCGCAGATCCGCGCGATACCGCTGGAAGAGTATCCCTCGCCGATCAACCCGCTCGGTGCCAAGGGAGCCGGTGAAGGGGGCATCGTCCCGGTCGGCGGCGTGATCGCCAACGCCGTCGGTTCGGCCCTTGCCTCGTTCGGGGTCGAGCCGCGCGAATTGCCGTTGTCGCCGTCGCAGATCTGGCGACTGATCCATCCGGGGTAAAGCCCCGCCAGGCGAGGCAGCACACGTCCGCCTGATGCGCGCCCTCGGGCGATTGATCTTCGATGAATTGGCGGCGCAACCGCTCGCTCTTCCCTGATCCGGCTGAAAGCTCCTGACGAGCGGATTTGATTCCTCGCTCCGGCACAATTTATTCACTCGGGACGCAGACACCTGTGGTCCGATTTGGCTGGCTCCTGCCTATGGCCGATGCGATTGCCCGATCCGGCGCCACTGACCGGATCTCGCGTCAAGCAGCAGCAGTAAACGCATCCGGCTGGCACGATTGATGCAGGGCTGCTCGCGTCTCGCAGGAGGACGCGATGATCACCCGTTCCGTACCCTTGACCCTCCGGAGCTTTCTCGATCGGGGTGGTCTTGCCGCGATGCTGAGGCGTATCAGTCGTGACGGCGAGCTTCGTCTCAGCCGCTGGAAGCGTAGGTTTGCAGCGCTTGGAGATTGGTCATCAGCGTCGGCCCACGGTCGGAGAAACGAAATTCTATTGCGCGACCCCCACGAGCGGTTCCATCGCTTCTGCCGAGACTGCGGGGCCGATACCCCGCATGAGGGCTTTGATGAGCTCGGCGCCGGCTGGTATGCTCAGATATGCCGGTGCCGGCTCTGCGGGCGGCAGGACATGCAGGTTTGGGCTCTTAGCTGCTGGTGAATACCCGACTGAGGCCCGCATCGAGAAAGACTGCGTTCGCGAAGTCATTCGGTCCACGCCGTCTTGGCGCGGATCCTAGTCCCCGTCCCGCACGAGCGGCGGGTGTGCTTAGGCCCGAAACAGGGCGAAGCATTTGTCCGAGTTGAACAGGTACGATTCGACATAGTCGATGATCTCGGGACTGCGGTCGAGCGCATCCATCGCGCCGGCGAGGCAGACCCAATTCAGGAATTCCTGCTGGCCGGCGTCCTCGATCTGCGCGGTAGTAAGATTGCGCCAGCGCGCGAAATTCCCCGAGGCGAGCTCGTCAAAACGCGCCCGGTCGCTGGCCACATCGGGATAAAGCCAATGATGCTTCTCCGTCAGGAACGCGTGTGACCAGCTCGATGAAGCGACGAGCGCCACGCGCCAGGGGCTATCGGCGAGCACACGCGCTACGGCGCCGCCGACATCGAAGCAGCGCGACGGGTTGGGGCCGGGCGGGTCGATCGCGTCAGGATCGGCCGCACCCGTTAGATGTGCAGAGCTGCCGCGCTTGGCGATGACCGAGGAGCCGTAGCAATTGACGTGAAACGGCACCACCGGGTAGGGGAAGCCGCGCCGATCGTAATCGAGATAGAGGATCGTGTTGATGAAGGCGTGCGGCAGGCCGAGATCGTGCCGCATGGCGTAGGCGTAGCTGACGTCGAAATCGGCTTTGATCAGCTCTGCCGCGAGTCGGCAGCCGGCGGCGCGGTGCCCATCGACATGGACAACCTTATCGGGGCTTTCGCCCCACACGTTGCCGTAATCGGCGCGGCCGGGGCGGCCGAAGGGGCGCGAGTTCGATCGCGTCGAGAGCAAAGACGCAGAATGACGGAACGCCGTCCTCGCGAAAGTTCTCGTATTGGTCATCGCCCCAGATCAGCACGAAATCCGGCGCGAACGCATCGAGCGCCTCGCGCGCCTTGCGGAAGCCATCGACTAGGCGGCGACGATGCTCGCCCGCAGCCCCGCCGTTCTCGTTGGCGGCCAGCTCCTGCCGCAGCGGCTCGGGCCAACGCGCCGGCGCCTTCATCTCCGCCGGCACGCGCTCGCTTTTCAGCGTACGGCTCAGGAACGAGCTCATGTAAGGGTCGGGCAGCATCAATCCAGGGAAGTGCGTGACCCCAATACCGAGAATTTCGCCCATCGCTGACCTCCCTCTTGCGTCAAATGGCCCCCCGCCGGGCGCCTGAACCACAATAGCACATTTCCGCGCGCTCTTCGCCTACCAACTGATCGTCAGCTTGCCGTCGCGCATCTCGTAGCCTTGCAGCCGGGTAAGGAAACTCATCCCGAGCAGGGAGATGTTGAGATTTTCCAGGACTGCGGCAGGCACGTCGTTGATTGAGAGCTGGCCGATGCGGATTTCGCGGAGCGTCACGCGAGCCATGCGGGCGGGCCCGTTGGCGGTGCTGACGCGGTGGCTGAAGACCAGTTCGGAGGGGTGGATGCCGGCGGCGCCGGCCGCCTCGCGGGTCAATACGACGAGACTGGCTCCGGTATCGACGAGCATCCGTACGGCAGCGCCGTTCACGGCAGCGTCGATGATGACGTGGCCCTGCTGGTTCGCCGTGTAAACGAGGCTGTTGGTCACCCCGCCATTAGGGGCAGCGGCGGGGGCCGTCGTCCCGGACGTTGCGGTGCGGTTCAGCAGCCATTCCGGAGCGAGCTTTGCGATGCCGACGCACACAAGGGTCAGGACGCAGCATACGAACACCCAGCGCAACGCCCAGCCGATCACACCGCCCGCTCCAGCCTCTCCGCCCCAAGGGCGCTCCCCCCCGGCAGTCTCTCGACGACTGATTAAGGCTTACTAAAACCGCCGAGATAGGGCGCGATTACTCGCTGAAATAATGGGTCTCGTAGAGGAGGCACCCGCCGTTCGACTTGAACGGCCCGTGCACGGCACCCGGTGGCCGGCAAGCGTAGGTGCCCGGCGGAAAATTCTCGCCGCCTCTGCCTTCGGTATCGTTGCCGACCGTGAGGTCACCCGAGATCAGGTAGACCTCCTCCCAATATTCGTGGACGAAGGGTGCCGTCGTGAACACTCCCGGCGCAAACCGCAGCAGACGAGTGCGGCTGCCCCTCTTCCCGTCCTCATCGAGGGCCCCCGCCAGGATCTTCTGCTCGATCCCGGGCGGGTAGCCCGGAGGGGTCGACCAGCCGGTGGTCATTTCGATCCGGTGAAATTCGAGATGGGGCTTGTTGACGGGCATAGCCGGTCCTCGCTTGTTGCGGTCAGGGTAGTGCCGAGCAGACGCAAAACGGGGTAGGCTGGTCTTAATCCGTTTCAGTCAGAGGAGGAAGTGATGCGCGGCGTTGTCTTCACCGGCGATCGCGAGATCGAGATGATGGAGTTCCCCGACCCGACGCCGGGCCCCGACGAAGTCGTCGTCGAGATGAAGGCTTCGGGAATGTGCGGCAGCGATCTGCACCAGTACCGCCGCCCCAAGTCAGGGGGTGAGTCGATCGGCGGCCTGCCGGTCAACCCGAACCCGGTCATCGGTGGTCACGAGCCGTGCGGCGTCGTCGCCGCGATCGGCACCGGCGTCAGCGAGAAGATGGCGCGGATCGGCCAGCGCGTCATGGTGCACCATTACAAGGGCTGCACGGTGTGCGAGCACTGCCGTTCGGGCTGGTCGCAGCTGTGCCAGGAAGAGCCGGTGCTGGTCTACGGCAACAACGCTCATGGCGGGCACACGCGATATCTGAAGGTGCCGGCCTTCACTTTGGTGCCGCTGGATGATGCGCTGTCCTTTACCGCCGGTGCGGCGATCTCCTGCGGCACCGGCACCGCCTATGGCGCGCTGCGCCGGCTCAACATCTCCGGCAACGACACGATCGCGCTGTTCGGCCAGGGGCCGGTCGGACTGTCGGCGACCCAGCTCGCCGCGGCGATGGGTGCGCGCGTCATCGCGCTCGACGTCAGCCCCGAGCGCCTCGCCCGGGCAAAGGAGTTCGGCGCCTGGGAAACGGTCAATCCGCGCTCGAACGATCCGGTTGGCGCGATCAAGGACCTGACCGATGGCGGCGCCGATTTCACGCTCGACACCTCGAGCCAGCCCGAGGGCCGCATCGCCGCGGTGCGCAGCGCCAAAGTGTGGGGCACGGTGGCCTTTGTCGGCGAACGCAACAATGTGACGATCGACGTCAGCCCCGACATGTTGCGCAAGCAGCTGACGATCATCGCCTCCTGGACCTTCTCATGGCAGGGGCAGGCCGACTGCGCGCGCTTTGTCGTCGACCGCAAGATCGATGTCGACCGCTTGTTCACCCACCAGTGGAAGCTCGATCAGGCGGAGGAGGCCTATCGCCTGTTCGACACCCAGACCACCGGAAAGGGTGTGTTCCTGATGTGAGACCCTCACTCTTCCAGCCCTGCGGGCCGCGCCCTCCCCCGCCCGCATTGCGCAGGGCTGTCCGGGGAAGATTCGAGCAATTTCCCGCAAACGACGTTTACTTATCCTCTCCCCCTGCCGGCCGGGGGGAGAGGGCAGGGTGAGGGGGGCCGACGAGCCGGTTTGCGGCGCCGCCCACCTCACCCTCCCCGGCGCGATCGCGCCGTGGCCCCTCCCTCTCCCCCCTGAAGGGCGGAGAGGGGCTCTTCTTGTTGAGCAGTGTGGCAACTGCCCTCAATTCCCGGAACAGCCCTGCGCAATGCGGGCGGGGGAGGGTCGGGGAGGGGCATTGCGCCGCTACGGCACGGTGCGGCACGCCGGCTTCGGCCTCGGCTTTGAGGCACCCTCGCCTGTGTAGACGGCGCCTCTGCGCTCGGGGATCCGCCTGTTTCTCCTGTTTTATCAGGCCGAGATCAGGCATCGCTGTTTTCCTCCGCTCCACCACATCCGACCCGGGACGCTGATCAGAGCGCAGGGTATACTGCCATTATAGCAATTGTGTGGTCGATAATCCGGCGAACGCCACGCCCAGCCTTCCCTCCCCCGCTAGCGATACGGGAGAGGGAGCCGAGCGCGCCAGCGAGGCGGGTAAGGGCAGCTAAGCGACGCGCTCATAGGGGTAGCGCTGGATCTTCTCCATGTTCCTGCCCTCGATGCGGATCAGCCGGGTCGGCCCATCGCGCCGCGGCGAGTGCAGGTCGCCTTCATTGTAGAGATAGGCCATGCCGGGTTTCAGAGTGTAATCCTTGACCCGGCGGGCTTTCCCCGGTTTGCCCTCGCCGGGGCGCGCGAGCGGCTCATAGTCGGTCATCACCGTTTCGCCGAATGCCTGGCCGTAAATCGCCCAGGACGGCCCGTGATCGTGCGGGTTGCTGTCCTTGGCGCCTTGATAGACGTGGCCGAGGATGCAAAAGCCGAGTTCCGGATCCTCGTACAGCACTTTGCGTTCGGGCACGTCGTCGGTCAGGTAGGTCTTTACGAAAGTGTCGTCCTTCAGCACATCCTGGACCAATGCACAGACCTGCTTGCGGCCCTCGACACCAGGGTCCTGTTTGAGGATGCGCCGACACTCTGCCGAGAACTGCTCGAGCCCGTAACTCATCGATGAGATCTCCCCGTGTAATTCGCCGCACGGCCACCACGGCGCGGAGGCGACGTATGGAGGATCCAGCCTAGCAGGGCGACCGCACCTCGGACCTATATAAATTTGCGGTCGAGGATGAAAAAATTTTAGGGTGAGGCGGCCCGTCTGGCTCACGGCAGAAAGATCCCCGCCATGATTGGCCGTCTCCCGCCCCTCAACGCCTGCCGCGCTTTCGAAGCGGCTGTCCGCCTCGGCAGCTTCAGCCGCGCAGCCGAGGAACTGAACATCACATCCGGCGCCGTCAGCCATCAAGTGAAAGTGCTGGAAGGCTGGATCGGGCGCCAGCTCTTCCGCCGCCGGGCCAACGGCGTCGTCCCTACCGATCTTGCCCGATCGCTGGCCCCGGCGATCAACGAGGCGTTGGAGCGCTTGGCGCTGGGTGTCGAGATCCTGAGAGGGGCGAGCGGCGCGGTGCCGCTCACCATCAGTGTGCAGCCCGACTTCGCATTGAAGTGGCTGATTCCGCGGCTGCCGCGCTTCGCCGCTCTCTATCCGGCTATCGAGCTGAGGCTCGTCACGGCGTACCGGGCGCTCGACCTGATCAGAGAGGACATCGATTTGGCCGTGCGCTATCTCGACCGTGCTGCGGTGGCGAGTGGAGAAGCGCTGGCCGAGACCGGGGGGCACCTCCGCGCAGATCACCTGCTGCAGGCCGATCTGACCCCGATTGCAAGTCCGGCGCTGTTCGCGCCTGATCGACCGCATCTGCTGGCGGCATTGCGGGAGTGCACGCTTCTTCACGTGTTGAACGCGCCGGACAACTGGCGGCTATGGCTGGCCGCGGCTCGTCTACGTAGCGTCGACATCGCGCGAGGGCCGAAATTCGACAGCTACGCCTTGACGAGCGAGGCCGCGGCGCAGGGTTGGGGTGTGGCGCTCGGCAGGGTCGGATTCATTGAGGGCGACCTCGCCAGCGGCCGGTTGGTCGCCCCCTTCGCACTGCGCCTCTCAGGGCCCCGCTCGTGGTTCCTGCTTACCGCGCGCGGTGCTTCGAAGCCACGGGTCGGGGCGTTTCGGGCCTGGATGTTGCACGAGGCCGGCGTGGAGCCGAGCGATCAAAGCACGAACGCGTGATAGCGCTCTACCGCCGCACGGGCGTTGGCAATGGTGGTCCGGCGCAGGTGCTCGGCTGCAGCGGCGTCGCCGCGGCGCAGCGCGGAAAGGACTGCGCGATGGTCGTGCAGCGCGTGCTCGGTGCGATCGGAAACGAGGAGCACACGGCGGCCGAAAATGCTGGTCATATCGTTCAATTGCTGCAGCAACTCGGCGAGCGGCGGCGAATCTGCCGCATCGATCAGCCTATGGCGAAACCGCTCGTAATGATGGACATAGGAGTGCAGGTCCTTGCGCTCGACGATGTCCTGCATCGGAGCCCCAAAGAGCTCGATCAGGTCGTCCCAGCTCTCTCCCGGCATGTTGCGCGCCGCAATGCGGGCGCAGAGCCCCTCGTTGACCTCGCGCATCTCGAACAGGCGCAAGACCTCGGGCAACTCTCGTCGGCGGACCACGATGCCGCGGTTCGGTTGGCGCTCGACAAAGCCGAGATGCACCAACGCCTCGAGCGCCTCCCGCGCTGAAAGGCGCGGGACCCTGAAATCGGCGGCAACATCCCATTCGCGCAGACGCGCACCGGGCGGGATCGTGTGGGAAGCGATACGCTCGCGCAGGCGACGGGCGACGTCCTTCACGCTGACGCGGATCGATGCATTGGGCCCCGTCGTCCGTCGAGAAGTGCGGGGACCGTCGTCACGTGATATTGTCGCCATTATTGGCATCATAATCTTTGCGGATCGCGTTGACAACAGTCGAGGCGGGCGACTAGCCTTCGCGCGGATCCCTGAGGAGCGCGGGAAGGAGCACGCCATGAAAGAGGGTCATAGGTTCGTCGACTGCGACATGCACATCATGGAGCCGATCGACCTGTTCGACAGTTATCTCGACCCGGCGTACAAGGATCGGGTCACCTCCTCGCAGCGCCGGGTCGACGGCGGCAGCACCGGCATGCGTGGGCGCCCCTTGTGGTTCTTCGACGGCGCGCCGCTCAGCAACGACGGCAATATCTCGCAATACAACCGCACCCGCGGCCCGCTGGTCGGCGCGCGCGGCAACAAAAACGTGATGTTCGCGGTCGAGCGCGGCTACGATGCCGAGGCGCAGGTCATTGGCATGGAGATGGAGGGGATCGACATCGCCGTGCTGTTCCCGACGGTCGGGCTGTCGTTCCTCGCGCGCGACAACATGGACCCGCAATTCTCCGCGGCGATCTGCCGGGCCTACAACGACTGGCTGCACGATTTCTGCGAGCACAGCCCCGACCAGCTCAAAATGGCGGCGATGCTGCCGATCCACGACGTCAACCTCGCTTGCCAGGAACTGCACCGCTGCGTCAAGGAATACGGTGCGGTCGGCACCTTCGTGCGGCCCAACTATGTCAACGGGCGCTACTGGCACTCGACCTATTGGGACCCGCTCTACAGCATGCTGCAGGATTACGACATTCCGCTGTGCTTCCACGAGGGCACCGGCTCCTACTACTCGACGATCGAGCCGCGCTTTGGCGAAAACCGCTTCATGCGCCATGTCGCCAGCCATTCGACCGAAATGCAGCTGGCGTTGATCGCGCTGATGCTGGGCGGCATCTTCGAGTTCTACCCGCGCCTCAGGGTCGCCTTTCTCGAGGCGCAGAGCTGGTGGGTCCCGGGCCTCCTGGGCCGCATCGAGTGGGATCTGCGCCAGCATCACGACGCCGATGCGCCCTATCTTAAAATGTCCCCCCTCGAATACTGGCAGCGCAACTGCTTCTCGGCGATCGAGAGCGGCGAGCGCGAAGTCGGCTCGGTGGCCGAGCTCTTGGGCGGGGCCGACAATATCTGCGTATCGACCGACTTTCCGCATTTCGACTCGAGCTTCCCCGACGTCTCCAACCGCGTCTTGAACAACCCCAGCATGGACCGCAAGACCGCTGCCAAGATCCTCTATGGCGGAGCCCGGCTCTACGGCTTCGGCGAAGGCGACTTCGCCAAGGCCGCCGCCGCCGCCAAGCGGCACGGCAACCAGACCGTGGCACGGGCGTAAGCAGAACCGTCATTCTAAAGATACGTCGTCACCCCCGCGAAGGCGGGGGCCCAGGGCCAAGGGGGTAACGGTTGCCCTGGGTTCCCGCTTTCGCGGGAATGACGAATAGAGCAGAGGGAGCATCCGATGAGCTGGAACGGCCATACCGTGGTCGACATGGACGCACATATCCGCGAGCGCGCCGACCGCTTCTATCTCGACTATATCGACCCGGTCTATCGCGGGCCCTATCAGCTCCTGTGCGAGGCCGTCGCCAGGCAGGAGAAGAAAGGCGACCGCTACGCGCTCTTCGGCAGCCGTACGGCGCTCGTCGAGCAGCTCGAGACTGGACGCGCGCTCGGCGTGCGCGACACGTTTGGCCTCACCGGCCGCTCCGAGATGGAGCACGGTCGGGTCGCGTTTCCACCCGGACGTCGCGACGCGCTGCCGCCGATCCGGCAAGAGGTCAACTGGGACATCAAGGCGCGGATCGAGGACATGGATCGTGCCTCGGTCGATATCGGCGTTCTCTTCCCGACCCATGTATCGAGCTATTGCGCCTTGCGCGACGGCGGGTTCGAGAACGCGCTCTACCGCGCCTATCATCGCTGGGTCGCCGATTTCTGCGCCCAGGCGCCGACCCGGCTCAAATGGACCGTGGTCGCCAACATGCGCGATACGGCGGCCGGTGTCGCCGAAATCAAGTACTGGGCCGAACGCGATCCCAACCTCGTCGGCGTCTATGTCTCGCCGCAGGCCCCGGGCGGCAAACTGCTCGACAACCCGGACCTCCACCCGCTCTACGACGCGGCGCAGGCGCTCGACCTGCCGATCCTGGCACATGGCGGCACGGCGCGCCCGCCCTACGGGCCCGGCACCTTCGACCTCGACGGCGCCTGGTTCCTGCTGCACGCCTTCAGCAATCCGTGGGCCGGCATGGCCGCCCTCGGCGCGCTGATCGGCGGCGGTGTCTTTGAACTGTTTCCGCGGCTGCGCGCGGCAATCATCGAGACCGGCGGCGGCTGGATGCCACTCGCGATGGACCGGCTCGACACCCACTACCTGATGTCGCCCGGCCACGTGCCGAACCTCAAGCGTATGCCGCGCGAGGTCTTGGCCGAGGGCCGCTATTTCCACGGCATCGACAGTTGGGAGCGCTCGCTCGAATTCTGCGTCGAGGAATTGGGCGAGGATCTCTGGCTGTTCGCGACCGACTGGCCGCACGGCAATTCAGCGTGGCCCGAAAGCGTCGAGCAGGCCGCCGATCGCCCGCGCCTCACCGAGAGCGCCCGCCGGAAGCTCCTCGGCGAAAATGCAATGCGCCTCTGCCCGCGCCTGCGCGGCTGATCCCACCGAGATTGCGCCGCGGCGCCGGTCCTCGGGCGGCGCGGAGCGCCGACCCGGGGGCTCGCAAGGACACCGCATACGCGTGTCATTGCGAGGAGCGGAGCGACGAAGCAATCTCGACGAAGAGCTTGAGGAAACAGCATGGCTACGGCGAAAGAAGAAGGTGCGGTCCCGGATTTTCTGCGCATGGACCAGCCGGTCATTTCGGACCCGGCCAACGCGAAGAAAATCGGCAGCTGGCACGGCTGGCCGACGAAAGAGATCACCCCGGTAATCCTGACGGACGATGAAGGCCGAACGGTGCGGATCAGGACGCCGGTGATGGATCTGGAGGGGCTGATCACGCCCACTGACCTGCATTACACGGTCCAGCATTTCGCCGTGCCGCCGGTCGTGGAGACCGGCAGCTGGGAATTGAAGGTCTGCGGCGAGGTCAAAAACCCGCTGACCCTGAATTTCGACCGGTTGCGGCGTTTCCCGGGTCGCAGTGTCCGCACCGTCATGGAGTGTTCCGGCAGCGACGCCACGTTCTTCGAGTACTTCAAGGGCGAGGGTCCCAAACCCTCGCGCACCCAGGAGGCGATGATCCTCAGCGCCAGCGAGTGGAACGGTGTGCCGCTCGCGGCGGTGCTGCACGAGGCCGGCCTTACCGCCAAGTCGCTCTATGTGCGGGCCGAGGGCAACGATTTGGGGGTGCCGCCCACCGCCGCCGAGGGCACCAAGCGCTTCTACTACGACAAGGGTTTGCCGATCGAAAAGGCGCTCCACCCCGACACCATTCTCGCCTGGGCGCAGAACGGCCAATTGCTCGAGCACCTGCACGGCGCGCCGGTGCGTCTGCTGGTCCCGGGTTGGTCGGGGAACTGGTCGGTGAAGTGGCTGACCAAACTCGAACTCATGGAGCGCGAGCCCGCCTGTTGGTACCACTACCAATTCTACTATTACGGCAAATCACCCGACGATCCCGACAAGGAGCTGATCACCACGATCGGGGTGAAATCCCTGATTACCCAGCCCAACGACGACACCGAGATCCTTTCGCCCGGCATCCACATGATCCGCGGTTACGCCTGGAGTGGTGCGGGCGCGATCGCTCAGGTGGAGGTCAGCGTCGACGGCGGCGAGACCTGGCACGCCGCCCATATCGAAGCCCCGCGCGATCGCTTCATGTGGGTGCGTTGGTCGTACCGCTGGGACGCGCGCCGCAAGGGCACTTACCGCCTGATGTCGCGAGCCACCGACGAGGTCGGCCGGGTGCAGTCGCACGAACCGCGCTACAATTGCATGCGCAAGAACTTCAGCGCCATCGTCGCTCACACGGTCACGGTGGCTTGATCTTTTGGTGAGGTGAGCAATGGCACGCGAAGGTTTTCTGATCCTCGACAGCGACCTCCACATGATGGAGCCCGACGATCTCTGGGTGCGCTATCTTGCGGGACCTTATCGGACGAACCCGCCGCGTTTCTTCGGCGAGCAGCAGCAACGGCTGGCGGCAAGCTCGGCCGACAAAGGCAACGCCGACACGATCGAGGGAATGGTCGTGCAAGGGCTCGCCATCCCGGCGCACGGTAAGTCGTCGGGTGCGGCTGCCTCGCGGCGCGAATTGCGGCGCAAGAGCCGGGCGGCCCACCCGCACTTCAATGTCGCCCGGGCCCGCGGCTTTGATCCGATCTCAACCTTGACCGCGATGGACATCGAAGGGATCGACGTCGCCGTGATGTACGGCACGCGCGGCCGGCAGATCCTGTGTCATGACGACCTGCCGCCCGATTATGCGGCGGCACTCGCCCGGGCCTACAACGATTGGGCCGCCGATTACTGCAAGACCGACCCGCAACGCCTCAAATTCGCCGCACAGATCGCGATGCACGACGTGCCGACAGCGGTCGAAGAAGCACACCGTTGTGTGAAGGAGTTGGGGGCGGTCGCGGTCATCGGCACGCCAAACCCGGTCAATGGCCAGCATTTGCACGACGAGGCGTGTGAGCCGCTGTGGGACGAGCTCGAAGGGCTCGATGTGCCGATCGGGTTTCATCCGACCGGCACGACGGCCCTTAAGGACGATGCCGGGGCGCGTTATGTCGGTCACGCCAATTTTCATCCGATCGCCCACGCCATCCGCAACCCGGTCGAACTGATGGGGGCGCTCGCCAGCCTGACCAGCGGCGGTGTGCTCGAGCGTCACCCGAAGCTGCGCTGCGCCTTCCTCGAAGGGACCGCGGGGTGGCTCTACTGGTGGCTGTGGCGGCTCGACGACCAGTGGGAGAAATTCGGCCCGGGCTGCGAGCGCCAGATCTCGATGCTGCCGAGCGAATACTTCCAGCGCCAGTGCTACGTCGCCCTCGATGTCGATGAGGAGCCGGCGGTCGATGTCGTCAACAAGGTCGGGGGGGAGTACTTCGTGGTCTCGACCGATTACCCGCACTCCGACGGAGCCTTCCCCGAAGCGATGCAGCAATTTCTCGGCCTGCCGCTCAGCGACGAGCAGCGGCGCAAGATCCTGTGGGACAATTGCGCCCGCCTCTATGCGATCGAAACCCCGGCAGCGCCACTGACCCGCGAGCAGAAGACGGTATCGGCCGCCGAATAGAACGCCGAGCCACCGGGCGAAAAAAGGGCCCCGTCGTCGCGCAACTGTTGCCGGCGCCGCTCGCTATCATCGACCTGGCGGCGTCTCTTGGGATCGACCTGTCGTCGTTGCGCACGGTCGAGGATTTTCGTCGGGCGTCCGTTGCACGCGGTCCGGCGCCTCGCACGATTTGAGCGCCGGCCGGCACATGAAACGGGTCCGATTCAGACGCAGCTCGGATAGGATGCCTCGTCCTGCTTGCAATCACGAAGGAGGGATCAGGCGATCGTCCGAGCGTAGGGCCGGTGACCCGGGCGGCAGCCGGGGGTAACCCGCCGTGCCGGCCACGAAACGAATGGCGGGTTTCGCTGCGTTCCACCCGCCCTACGAATTTGCCTCGTCGGGCGGCCATGGGCTCTTGACCAAGAACGTATCATGAACACATAGCGAATGCTAAGCCCCCGGAGTGTCCCGTTTTGATGGAAACCATTGCCGATCCACCTTCGTCGTCCCGTCAGCCGCTGTTTTCCCGACCCGGAGTCGAAGAATAGCAATCGCTTGATCCTGATCCTTCTGCGCGGCCCGCGCGGGCGCTTCGCCACGCGAAGCTCGTTCGCTGGTAATTTGCTGTAAATAACAGCGAAAACAGTGGGGCACCCCAAGAAAGGCTTCGCGGGCGCAGCGCCCAAAAGCGGCTGCAGGCAGCGGTCAAATCCGGCTACATTGCGGGCGGGCTGGTCTCAGCCCGCGGATTCACCACATTGCCGTCGGCGACATCGAGCCGGAAACCGTGAACCCAACTTCCTTGTTTCACCCCGCGGTCGCCGCCTGGTTCGATCGCAGCTTTGCGGCACCGACGGCGGCGCAGGCCGAGGCGTGGCCGGCGATCCGGGCCGGCCGGCACGTGTTGATCGCCGCACCTACCGGGTCGGGCAAGACCCTCGCCGCCTTTCTGGCGGCGATCGACCCGCTGGTGCGGCAGGGGCTGGAGGGCGGTCTGCGCGACGAGACGCAAATCGTCTACGTCTCGCCGTTGAAGGCGCTGTCGAACGACATCCAACGGAACCTGGAAGCCCCGCTCGCCGGCGTGCGCGAAGCATTGCGCGCCCAGGGCTTGCCCGATGTCGAGATCCGTACCTGGGTGCGCACCGGCGACACGCCGCAGGGCGAGCGTCAACGCATGAGTCGCTCCCCGCCGCATATCGTCGTTACGACACCGGAGTCGCTCTACATCCTGCTCGGCTCGGAATCGGGCCGCAAAATGCTGGCCACGACGCGCACCGTGATCGTCGACGAGATCCACGCGCTGGCGCCAAACAAGCGCGGCGCTCATCTAGCGCTTTCGCTCGAGCGCCTCGCAGCCCTTTGTAGTCACCCGCTGTTGCGCGTCGGCCTTTCGGCTACCCAGAAGCCGATCGAGGCGGTCGCGCGTTATCTCGTCGGCGCCCGCAATGAAGGCCCCTCTCCACCCTTCAGGGGGGAGAGGGAGGGGCCCGCGAAGCGGGAGGGTGAGGTGGGCGGCGCTCGACCCGGGGCCACGGCCCCCCTCACCCCGCCCCTCTCCCCCCGGCCGGCGGGGGGAGAGGGAGAAATCACGATCATCGACACCGGCCACCGCCGGGCCCGCGACCTTCAGCTCGAAATCCCCTCCTCGCCGCTAGAAGCGGTGATGTCGGGTGAGGTCTGGCAGCAGGTCTATGACCGCTTGACCGAGCTGATCGAGGGGCATCGCACGACCCTGATCTTTGTCAACACGCGGCGGCTGGTCGAGCGGGTGACCCGCCAACTCTCCGAACGCCTCAGCGCCGATCAGGTGACCGCACACCACGGCAGCCTTGCCAAGGAGCAGCGGCTCGACGCCGAGCAGCGGCTGAAACGTGGTCAATTGAAGGCGCTGGTGGCGACCGCCTCGCTCGAGCTCGGCATCGACATCGGCGAGGTCGACCTCGTCTGTCAGCTCGGCTCGCCGCGCTCGATCGCAACTTTCCTGCAGCGCGTCGGCCGTTCGGGGCATGCGGTCGACGGCACGCCCAAGGGCCGCCTCTTTCCGCTGTCGCGCGACGAGCTGGTCGAATGCGCTGCCTTGCTCGACAGTGTGGGTCGCGGCGAGCTCGACCGGCTCGCGGTTCCGGAACAGCCGCTCGACGTGCTGGCGCAGCAGATCGTCGCCGAAGTCGCAGCGCAGGAATGGAAGGAGGGCGAGCTCTTCACGCTGTTCCGCCGCGCGTGGCCCTATCGTGATCTGGCGCGGGAGGATTTTGCCGCCGTCATCGCGATGCTGGCCGAGGGCTTCGCCGGCCGGCGCGGCCGCCGCGGCGCGCTGCTCCATCACGACGCGGTCAACCACATGCTGCGTGGTCGGCGTGGGGCCCGGCTGACGGCGCTGACCTCGGGGGGTGCCATCCCCGACACCGCCGATTACCAGGTATTGCTGGAGCCCGAGAACCAGATCATCGGCAGCGTCAACGAGGATTGGGCGGTCGAGAGCATGGCCGGCGACGTCTTCCAGCTCGGCAACACAGCCTACCGCATCCAGCGCGTCGAGCGCGGCACAGTGCGGGTCGAGGACGCCCAGGGCATGGCCCCCAACATACCGTTCTGGCTCGGCGAGGCGCCGGGCCGCACCGACGAGCTGTCGCAGTCGGTGTCGCGGCTGCGGGCCGAAATCGCCGCCCGTTTGCCTGCTGACCCGGGAGGCGAACGCATTTTGCGGTGGCTGGTCCACGAGATCGGGATCGCCGAGCCCGCCGCCGAGCAATTGGTCGAATACCTGATGGCGGCTTATGGCGCGCTGGGTGTGCTGCCGACCCAGGAGAGGCTCGTCATCGAGCGGTTCTTCGACGAAGTCGGCGGCATGCAGCTGGTCATCCATTCCCCTTATGGCAGCCGCATCAATCGCGCCTGGGGATTGGCGTTGCGCAAGCGCATTTGCCGCAAGTTCAATTTCGAGCTGCAGGCGGCGGCGACCGAGGACAATATTGTGCTGTCGCTGACCCGGGCGCACAGCTTCGATCTCGATGAGGTCCGGCACTATCTGCATTCGGCTAGCGTCCGCCAGGTTCTGATCCAGGCACTGCTCGATGCCCCGATGTTCGTCACGCGCTGGCGTTGGGTCGCGGGCGTGTCGCTGGCGCTGCCCCGCTTCCGCGGCGGCAAGAAGGTGCCGCCGCAACTCGCGCGGATGGATGCCGAGGATCTGATCGCAGCCATCTTCCCCGATCAGCTCGCTTGCGCCGAGAACCTGGTCGGCGAACGCGAGATCCCCGACCACCCTTTGGTCCGCCAGACGATCTCAGATTGCCTTGTCGAGGCCATGGACATCGATGGGCTGAGCCGCATCCTCACCCGTCTCGAAGCCGGCGAAATTGACGTCGTCACCCGCGATTTGACCGAGCCTTCGCCGCTCGCCCTCGAGGTGCTGTCGGCCCGACCCTACGCCTATCTCGATGACGCGCCATTGGAGGAGCGCCGAACCCAGGCGGTAATGAGCCGACGTTGGCTGGCGCCGGAGGCCGCCGCCGATATCGGTCGACTCGATTCCGAGGCGATCGCCCGCGTCCGCAGCGAAGCCTGGCCCGAGCCCGCGAACGCCGACGAGTTGCACGATGCGCTTTCCTGGCTCGGGTTTCTCACCGCCGAAGAGGCGGCGGCCCAACCGAAGTGGGGCGAGTGGTTTGCAGAGCTCGCGGGCGATCGACGGGCGGCACACCTTTTCGTCGCCGCCGCGGACGCGGGGGTCCAGAGGCCGCTGGATTCCAGCTTGCGCGGGAATGACGATGAAAAGGCTTCATTATGGATCGCTGCCGAGCGCCTGCCGCAGTTTCGGGCACTGTGGCCCGGGGCACGGCTCGACCCGCCGATTGCCGCGCCAGCCGAATATGCCGAACGCGAATGGGCGCCCGAGGAGGCGCTGAGAGAGATCATCCGGGGCCGGCTCGAAGGTCTTGGGCCGACCGTTGCCGACACATTGGCGGCATCACTCGGGTGGGAGCCGAAGGACATCGCTGCTGCGCTCGCATCGCTCGAGGCCGAAGGTTTCGCGCTGCGGGGACGTTTCACCGCGAACGCAGCGGCGGAGGAGTGGTGCGAGCGCCGGCTGCTCGCCCGCATCCACCGCTACACGGTGGGCCGTCTGCGGGCCGAGATCCAGCCGGTCGCGGCGCGCGATTTCCTGCGTTTCCTGTGCAGCTGGCAGCGCGCCTCCCCGGACGCGCGTATGGAAGGACCGGACGCCGTCGAGATCCTGGTCCGGCAGCTCGAAGGGTTCGAGGCCCCGGCCGGCGCTTGGGAGACCGAGATCCTGCCGGCGCGGCTTTCCGATTACGAGCCTTCCTGGCTCGACGATCAATGTCTTTCCGGGCGCATCGTCTGGGCGCGTCTGCGGCCCCGAAATGCTCGACCCAATGGCGGCGAGCGCAATCCAACACCCGTGCGGACAACTCCGATCACGATCTTGGCGCGGCGTAACGCCTCGCTCTGGGCAGCGTTATCCGCCACCCCCGACACGAAGCCATGCAGCTCGAAGGCACAGGCGGTAGTCGATTTCATCCGGCAATATGGCGCCTCGTTCTTCGACGAGCTGGTCGAAGGCACCGGGCTGCTGCGCCCGCAGATCGAAGAGGCGCTGGCCGAGCTGGTCGCCTTGGGTCTGGTCAATTCCGACAGCTTTGCCGGGCTGCGCGCGTTGCTCGTGCCGGCGGATCGTCGCACCGGCCGACGGGGCCGGCGCACCGCGATCTTCCGCATGGAGGATGCCGGCCGCTGGACCCTCGCCCACCGCGCGCCGCCTCAGGCGCAGACCCCTCCACCGGCCGTCGAGCACGTCGCCCGCACCTTGCTGCTGCGATATGGGGTGGTGTTCTGGCGCCTGCTCGAACGCGAGGCGCTCTGGCTGCCGCCGTGGCGCGACCTGCTGCGGGTCTATCGCCGGCTCGAGGCGCGCGGCGAAATCCGCGGTGGCCGCTTCGTTGCCGGCTTCTCCGGCGAGCAATTCGCCTTGCCCGACGCAATCGGCGCGCTGCGCAAGACCAGGCGCAAGCAAGCTTCCGGGGATTGGATCTCGCTCTCCGGCGCCGACCCGCTCAACCTCGCCGGCATCCTGACGCCCGGACCCAAGCTCGCCGCGCTGACCGGCAACCGCGTGCTCTACCGCGACGGCCTGCCGATCGCACTCCTCGCCGGCGGCGAGGTGCAGTTTCTCGAAGCCCTCGACCCCGCCACCCAATGGGAGGCGCGCAAAGCCCTGCTGCGCGGCGCCGTCCCGGCCTCGCTCATCGCGCTATCTTGACGACTCTCTCGCGCAGCCATGCCGCGGCATGGTCCTGGATCGCGTAGTACACGTCCTTCTGCGAGACCCCGGATTTCTTCGGCACCTTGAACGAGTGGTCGCCGCCGGCGACGACATAAATATCGGGCGGGGGCTCCAGTCGTGACATTACTGGTCGAAGCTCCTCGGCAGTACCGAACGGGTCGCGCGCACCTTGGACGAACAGCATCGGCGCCTTGATCTGCGGCAGATGCGCGGCGCGAAGGCGATCGGGTCGGCCGGGAGGATGCAGCGGGTAACCGAGAAACACCAACCCGGCGAGATCTCCGATCCCGGCGGCGGCCACTTGCGAGGCAATTCGGCCGCCCATCGACTTGCCGCCGATCGCCAGCTGATCCTCGCTCGATGTCATTCCTTGGCGAACAGCGGCGATCACCGCGCGGTAACACGCCTCCAATCTCTCGTTCGGATCAGGAATTCGCCGGCCCTCTTCGCCGTACAGAAAATTGAAGGTCACGGCGTCGATGCCGCGCGCAGCCAGTCCAGTGGCAAACTCGACGATAAAGGCGCTGGTTTGACCCGCGCCGGCTCCGGGGCCGATGATCAGCGTGACGCCTGCTCGACCGTGCTCCGTGGCGGGATAGAGCAGCGCGCTCACACTGCGGTTCGGCAAGACCTCAACGCTGATTTGTGTGGGCATCTCGTCTCCGGCCGGATGGAACTGAGTCGACAACGGATGTATTTCCGGATCGGCAGCACATATCTCGGCTTGGCGTCTCTGCGACAGGCAAATAGCCCTACGAAAAATTCAAGGTCCACGGGGCAGGAACATTATGGTCGGCATCCCCAGACAACGCGATATCATCGACCGGCGCGTGCTGGCGGAGCAATTGTCGGCCGTTGCGCATTCGATCCAATCCCCAGCACTCGATCGCAGCCCCTTTGTCGCGCCGCTGCGGGCGGCGCTGACCGCGGGCCGCGCCGAGATTAGCCACCGCTTCGAGGCGACGGGCGACGGTGCGGTAGTGGTGCGCGAGCAATGCTTTCTGATCGACCAGCTGATCCGTGTGATGTTCGACTTCGTCACCGACGAGATCTACCCGCGGCCCAACCCGACCTCGGGCGAGCGGCTGGCGATCGTCGCCGTAGGCGGCTACGGCCGCGGCGAATTGGCACCTTTTTCCGACATCGACTTGTTGTTTCTGCTGCCGTATAAGCGGACGCCCTACACCGAGCAGGTCGTCGAATACCTGCTCTATCTCCTATGGGACCTAGGCCTGAAGATCGGGCAGGCGACGCGCTCGGTCGAGGAATGCCTGCGCCAGGCCAAAGCGGATTTGACGATCCGCACGGGGCTGCTCGAAGCTCGCTATCTTTGGGGCGAGCAGGCGCTCTTCGGCGACCTCAAGAAACGCTTTGATCTCGAAATCATGCGCGGCAGCGCGGCACGTTTCGTCGAGGCCAAGCTCAGCGAACGCGATACGCGGCACCAGCGCGTCGGCGACAGCCGTTATCAGTTAGAACCGAACATCAAGGAGGGGAAAGGCGGGCTGAGGGACCTGCATACATTATTTTGGATCGCCAAGTACATCTATCGCACCGACGATGTCGGCAAGCTCGTCGAATTAGGAGTTCTGTCCGCGGAGGAGTTGCAGCGGTTCGACCATGCCCAGAGTTTCCTTTGGACGGTCCGCTGCCATGTCCACTATCTGGCCGGGCGTGCCGAAGAGAGGCTCACTTTCGACCTGCAGGCTCAGATCTCCCGGCAGATGGGTTACGCCGATGATGGAAAGAGCCGTGGGGTCGAGCGGTTCATGAAGGATTATTTTCTCGTCGCCAAGGACGTTGGTGATCTGACGCGGATCTTTTGCGCCCTCCTCGAATCCGACCAGAAGCGCAAGCGCCGTCCCTCCTGGGTGCGCTGGGGAGCGGGGCGACGGGTGCTCGACGCGTTCATCCTCGACGGCGAGCGGCTGACGATCCTGGCGGAGGACTTCTTTCAGAGGGACCCGGTGGCGCTGCTGCGCCTCTTTCATGTTGCGCAGCAGCATGAACTGGACATCCATCCGCGAGCTTTGCGGGCGGCAACCCAGTCATTACGGCTTGTCGACCAGCTACGCGAGGACCCCGAGGCCAATCGCCTGTTCCTCGAAATCTTAACCTCCCGCAAGGACCCTGAGACGGCGCTGCGTCGGATGAACGAGGCCGGAGTCTTGGGCCGCTTCATCCCGGATTTCGGGCGTGTCGTGGCTCAAATGCAATACGACATGTACCACCATTACACGGTTGACGAGCACACGCTTTTCGCCATCGGGATCTTGCACAACATCGAGAGTGGGCTCGTCAAAGAAGAGCAACCGGCAGCAAGCGAGGTCGTAGCAACGATCGTCTCGCGCCGAGCGCTGTACTTGGCCGTGCTGCTGCATGATATCGCCAAGGGGCGTGGTGGCGACCACTCCGAGATCGGTCAGGGGATCGCGCTTGAGTTGGGGCCGCGGCTCGGACTTTCGGGTGAGGAAACCGAGACCGTCGCTTGGCTGGTGCGCTGGCACCTGCTTATGAGCGGAACAGCGTTCAAGCTCGACATCGGGGACCCGAAGACGGTGGCCGATTTTGTCGAGCGGGTACAGTCGCCGGAACGGCTGAAGCTGTTGCTGGTTTTGACCGTCGCCGACATCCGTGCCGTCGGTCCCAATGTCATGAACGGCTGGAAAGCGGCGCTGTTGCGCGAACTCTACCATCGCGCGCTCGAGGTGATGTTGGGCGGCGTGGCGCTCGAGGGTCGGGACCGGCGGGTTGCCAAGGCGCAAGCGGCAGCGCGCCGGCTGCTGCCTGATTTCAACGAGGAGGAGTTCGCCGCCTTCGCGGACCGCGGCTACCCGTTCTATTGGCTCTCATTCGACCCTGATACCCACGCCCGGCACGCTCGGCTTGTGCGGGAAGCAACGCTCACCGGCGCACCGCTGACAGTCGAAAAGCGCGTCGATGCGGAGCGGTCGGTGACGGAGATCACCCTCTACACCGCCGATCACCCAGGCCTGTTCTCGCGCATTGCCGGAGCGCTTGCGGTCAGCGGCGCCAACATCGTCGACGCCAGGATCACAACGATGTCGAACGGGATGGCGCTCGATACCTTCTGGGTTCAGGACCTGGCAGGTCGTCCGTTTGATCGTCCGGACAAGCTCGCTCGGCTCGCTGTCGTTTTCGAAAACGTGCTGACCGGCGATCTGAAGCCGCATCACGAGTTTGCCCGCCCGCCCGCCTTTCCGAGCCGGCTGGAGGTGTTCACCGTGATGCCGCGTGTGCTCATCGACAACAAGGCGAGCGCCTCGCACACGGTGATCGAGGTCAATGGCCGTGACCGGCCCGGGCTGCTTCATGAAGTGACCCGCGAGCTGACGCGGCTGAATTTACAGATCTCAAGCGCCAAGATCTCGACCTACGGTGAAAAGGTCGTCGACGTCTTCTATGTCAAGAACTTGTTTGGCCACAAAGTCGACCAGCAGGCGAAAATCTCCGAGATCCGGAGTGCCCTAACTGCTGTCCTGGCCAAGAGCAACGAGTCAGCGCCCCCGGAAACTCACGACGAGCGGTTGGCGGCGGAATAGGCGAACGAAGACAGCCAGTCAGAGAAGACGGCCCGCCGAAGGCGAGCCGTGGACTATGCTACTCCCGCAGATCCTCGAAGAATTCCTTGACCCGGGCGAAGAACCCTTCGCTTTCGGGATGTGTACGGCGGTTTTCGCCTTCCTTTTCGAATTCGCGCAGCAGCTCCTGCTGCCGCTTGGTCAGATTGACCGGGGTCTCGACAACCGCTTCGATGAACATGTCGCCGCGGGCGGCGGAGCGCAGCACCGTCATTCCCTTGGATCGAAGGCGGAACTGGTGTCCCGATTGTGTTCCCGCCGGCACCGTAACACGCGTCCGGCTCCCCTCCACGGTCGGGACCTCGATCGTGCCACCGAGCGCCGCCGTCGTGATCGGAAGCGGCACCCGGCAATGAATGTTGGCGCCGTCGCGCTGGAAGATCCGATGGGGGGTGACGCTGATAAAGATGAAGAGATCGCCCGCCGAGGCGCCGCGCACGCCGACCTCGCCTTCGCCGGCGAGACGGATGCGGATGCCGTCCTCGACCCCGGCCGGGATATTGACCGACAGCGTCTTCTCGCGCCTCGCCCGGCCCTGGCCGCCACATGTCTTGCAAGGATTGTCGATGACCCGTCCGGCACCCTGGCAGCCGGTGCAGGTCCGCTCGATCGTAAAGAAGCCCTGCTGGGCGCGAACGCGCCCTCGGCCGTGACAGGTCGGGCAGGTTATCGGCTTGGAACCAGCCTCGGCGCCGCTCCCTTTGCACTGTTCGCAGGCGACCAGGGTCGGCACCCGGATCGTCGTTTGCTTGCCGCGGAAGGCCTCCTCGAGCGAAACCTCGAGATTGTAGCGCAGGTCGTTGCCGCGGCTCGGCCCGCCTTGGCCGCGTCTGCCGCCCATAAACTCGCCGAACACCTCGTCGAAGATGTCGGCGAACCCACCGGCGGCGAAGCCGAAATCCCCTGGGCGCCCGCCGCCTTGTTCGAAGGCGGCATGGCCGAAACGGTCATAGGCCGCGCGCCGTTGATCGTCTTTGAGGATGTCGTACGCTTCGTTGAGATCCTTGAACTTCTGCTCGGCACCCTTGTCGCCCGCATTGCGATCGGGATGAAATTGCATGGCGAGCTTGCGATAGGCGCGCTTGAGCTCATCGGCGCTGGCCGATTTGGACACGCCCAGGGTCTCGTAAAAGTCCTGCTTAGCCATGATCGACAAGTGTTAGATTAAAGGGCTTGCCACCGCGCTTTACCCCGGCGGTAGACCCGCCGGGGTAGTCGCATTCGATCCCCATCTCGGCGACGGGGCTTACGCGGAGCCGCGTTTCTTTTGGTCGTCGACCTCCTCGAAATCAGCATCGACGACCTTGTCGCCGCCGCCCCCTCCGGGACCAGTCGAAGAGGGGCCGCCGGTGGAGGAGCCGCCGTCGCTGGCGCCGGCCTGTTGCGCTTTGTAGAGCGCCTCGCCGATCTTCATCGAGGCCTGGGCCAGGGCTTCGGTCTTGGCCTTGATCTGCTCGGCGTCATCGCCGCCGAGGGTGTCTTTCAGCGCTTGGATCGCCTGCCGCACGGCATCCTTGTCACCTTCGGGAACATTGTCGCCGGCTTCGCCCATCGTCCGCTCGGTCGTGTGGATCAGCGCATCGGCGCTGTTTTTCGCCTCGACCAGCTCGCGTTTGCGCTTGTCTTCCTCGGCATGCGCTTCGGCGTCCTTGACCATGCGGTCGATATCCACCTCGGACAGGCCGCCCGATGCCTGAATGCGGATCTGCTGCTCTTTGCCGGTCGCCTTGTCCTTGGCCGAAACCTGGACGATGCCGTTGGCGTCGATGTCGAAAGTCACCTCGACTTGCGGCATGCCGCGCGGCGCCGACGGGATGCCGACCAAGTCGAACTGGCCGAGTAGCTTGTTGTCCGCCGCCATCTCCCGTTCGCCTTGGAAGACGCGGATCGTGACAGCCGTCTGATTGTCTTCGGCGGTCGAGAAGGTTTGGCTCTTCTTGGTCGGGATCGTCGTATTGCGATCGATCAAGCGGGTGAACACTCCGCCCAGGGTTTCGATGCCGAGAGACAACGGGGTAACGTCGAGGAGCAGGACGTCCTTGACCTCGCCCTTCAACACGCCGGCCTGGATCGCAGCACCGACGGCCACGACTTCGTCCGGGTTGACGCTGCGATTGGGTTCCTTGCCGAAGAACTGCTTGACCGTCTCGATGACCTTGGGCATGCGAGTCATGCCGCCGACCAGGATTACCTCGTCGATCTCGGAGGCCCTGAGCCCGGCATCCTTGAGGGCATTGCCGCACGGGCCGATGGTTCGTTGGATCAGATCGTCGACCAGCGCTTCGAGCTTAGAGCGCGTCAACTTGATGTTGAGATGCTTGGGCCCGTGCTGGTCCGCGGTGATGAACGGCAGGTTGACGTCGGTCTGCACCGATGACGACAGCTCGATCTTTGCCTTCTCCGCCGCCTCCTTGAGGCGCTGCAGGGCGAGACGGTCGTTGCGCAGATCGATCCCCTGCTCCTTGCGGAACTCGTCGGCAAGGTAGTCGATGATCTTCTTGTCGAAATCCTCGCCGCCAAGGAAGGTATCGCCGTTGGTCGACTTGACCTCAAAGACGCCGTCGCCGATCTCGAGGACCGAGATGTCGAAGGTGCCGCCGCCGAGATCGTAGACCGCGATCGTACCGCTGCCTTTCCTCTCCATCCCGTAGGCGAGCGCCGCCGCGGTCGGTTCGTTGATGATGCGCAATACTTCGAGACCGGCAATCCTTCCGGCGTCCTTGGTCGCCTGGCGTTGGCTGTCGTTGAAGTACGCGGGAACGGTAATGACGGCTTCCGAGACCGTCTCGCCGAGATAGGCCTCGGCCGTCTCCTTCATCTTCTGCAGAATGAACGCACTAATCTGAGACGGGGCATATTTCTTGCCACGGCTTTCGACCCAGGCGTCGCCATTGTCGCCGGCTATGATCTTGTAGGGGACGAGATCCACATCCTTCTTGACCATCGGATCCGTGAAGCGCCGCCCGATCAGACGCTTGATGGCAAAGAAGGTGTTCTCAGGATTGGTCACGGCCTGACGTTTTGCCGACTGGCCGACCAGGCGCTCTCCTGATTCGGTGAACGCCACCATCGAAGGCGTCGTGCGCATACCCTCACTGTTTTCGATCACCTTGGCGTTTCTTCCCTCCATCACGGCGACGCAGGAATTGGTCGTGCCGAGATCGATACCGATGACCTTGCTCATGTACACCTCGTTGCAAAGCAGGACCGGACGGCCCGGGGAAGCACCGTCCCGATCCCCCGGGAAGTAATTGTTCAGCCATCCCCTGACTGTGGTTGGGGGGTTATATATGTGAGGCCGCAGACCGCTACAACCGGTCAGGACGCGCGGGTTTGTCCCTCATTCACGCGACCGTATCGGCGGATTCGACGGGCTCCTCCGGCTTCCGGGTTTCCTTGGCGACGCCGACCATGGCGGGCCGCAGCAGGCGGTCGTGCAAAACATAACCGGGCTGCAGCACCTCGATGATCGTTCCGCCGGGCTTGCCCGGCCGCTCGGCCTCAAAGATCGCCTGATGGAAATTGTGGTCGAAGCGCTCACCGTCAGGATCGATGCGCCGTACGCCGTGCCGCTCGAAGACCCCGAGGAGCTCGCGTTCCGTCGCCTCGACGCCTTCGAGAAGACTCCGCGTACGCTCGTCCTTGGCCTCTCGGACGGGCAGGCTCTCGAGCGCTCGGCGCAAATTGTCCGCCACCGACAGCAGCTCTTTGGCGAAACCCGAGACCGCATACTTAGTTGCATCCTCGCGTTCGCGCTGGCCACGGCGCCGGACGTTTTCGGTTTCCGCGAGTGCTCGCAACAGGCGATCTTTTTCCTCGGCAAGTTCCGCTTCGAGCGCGGCCACGCGCGCCTCGGGCGGGAGTTCCTCCGCCGCTGCGGCAGCCTGCTCTTCGGCGGTCGCCTCGACGTTGTTTTTCGCCGCCGTCTCCTCTTCAGCCGGCACTGTCTTCTGCTCCTTTGCGGTATCGTTCATCGTTGGTCCTATCCGATGAGGCGCCCAATCACCTTGGCGGTATAGTCGACCATAGGAATGATCCGGGCGTAGTTGAGTCGGGTGGGGCCTATGACTCCGATCGCGCCGACGATCTGCTCCCGGCTGTTGTGATAGGGTGCAATAACAACCGAGCAGCCGGTGACCCCGAAGAGATGGCTCTCGGCGCCAATGAAGATTTGCACTCCCTCGCCTTGCTTGCTGGCATCCAGCAGGCGCAGCATCGTTTCACGGGTTTCGAGCATTTCGAACAGCGTGCGCAGCCGTTCCAGATCGGTCAGCGCAGTCACGTCCTCAAGAAGGTTGGCTTGGCCGCGGACGATCAGTGCGCTGCCTTCGCCCCCGGCCCAGCTCGCCAAGCCGGCCGCAACGAGCTTGGAAGATAGTTCGTCGAGCTGCGTCCGGTTCGAAGCAATCTCCTCCTCGATCTCCTCTCGTGCCTCCTCGAGGGTCCTGCCGATCAGCCGGGCATTGAGATAATTCCCTGCCGAGACCAGGGCAGCCGGCGGCAGCCCCAGCGGCAGCTCGATGACGCGGTTCTCGACGAGCCCATCCTCGGTAACCAGAACAACCAGCGCACGGCCAGGACCGAGATGGACGAATTCTACGTGCTTCAGCGGACGCTCTTGTTTGGGGACGACGACGATTCCGGCGCAATGCGACAGGCCCGACAGCGCGCTCGTCGCCTCCTCCAGCGCCTGGGAAAGACTTTTGCCGCGGGTAGCGCAAAGGCTCTCAATGCTGCGCCGCTCGTCCTCGGCGAGCCGGCCGACCTCGAGCAGACCATGAACGAAAAGGCGCAGACCCGCCTCGGTCGGCAGTCGCCCGGCCGAGGTGTGCGGTGCAAAAAGCAGTCCGGCCTCCTCAAGGTCGGCCATGACGTTGCGAATCGTTGCCGGCGACAGATTTTGCCCGAGGCGGCGCGACAACGTACGCGAGCCGACGGGCTCGCCGGTGGCGACATAGCCGTCCACGATCACGCGAAAGATTTCGCGGCTGCGCTCGTTGAGTTCGTAAATCGGTGATGGTGGGGCGGGTCGAGGCATGCTTCGGTCGCGTCCAGGAAGCCGATCCCACAGGAACTCCCGCTCCGGCAGCGATCGATCTATGACGTCCTCTCAGGCCGTGATTTCGGCACCAGATGCTCGTTACCATAACCCCCGCGAGATTTAGGGACGCCGACGACGCGCGTCAACTCGGCGAAAACCCTTCAGGCTCGCCTTTCAGTCGGTCAGAAATCCGCGGCTGATCAGAATGTCTTCTTGAACGCAGACCGGAGGGTCTGGCCGTTGGGCTTGGTCATCTCCCCGATGAGATCGGCGATCGCGGGGCGGAAGGAGAATTGCGTTCCATCGGAATTCTGGAACCTTAGTTCGTCGTCACGGATGATCCCGGTGCCGTGCAGCACGCCGCCCGGCACGTGCGCATTCGGTCCGAGCGGCCCGAAGACGTAAATGATCGAGGCGGTACCGTCCGCCAACACCTCGGTGACGACCAGCGCCGCGCAGGTATTGGCGTCCCAGGTGGCATCGCTCCACGGGCCGAGAAAGCGCCGGTAGGACTCGGGAACGGTCGACGGGTCGGCGACCTGATAGCTGATGGTCTGTTCGCAAAAGATCCGACCCGGCTGAGCTTCCGGCATCGGCGCTGTCGGCTGGGCGAGGACCGAGCGGGCGGCCAGCAGCGCCAGATATGAAAGCATGGCCGGACGACGCAGCATGGCGAGCTACGAAAGGCCCACCTCGCGCAGCCGCTTCACATCGGCGCGGCCGGCGCTGAGGATGTAGCCGACATCGGAACCGCCGGTCAGATAGCGCATGCCGAGGCGCAACAGGCAGGTCTGGAATTCGAGGTCCTCCCGGGCGCCGCCAACTCCCATCCATTTGCCGTGCGCGCGGGCGCAGATCGCGGCGGCGGTTTCGAGCGAGGTCGGGTTGTGCTCGAGGTCGATGTATATCGCGTCGAAGCCGCAGGCGGCAGCGATCATCGCGATGTTTGGCGTGCGCATCTGGTTGACCCCCACAACACCAGCCCGCCGGCGGCGAGCTTGCGCTTGGCATGGTTCTCTCCGATGGCGTCGGACATGGCTCGCTCCTCGCGGAAAATTCCTGACGTCAGCATTACCCCCGCGGCCTGCCGGGCGCAAAGGCACTTTCGAACTTATCGGGCGGCACTTGGCTCCAGGCTTATGGCAAGCCAGATCGGGGCCGAAGGTGGTCGCGGCGGCAGTTCCACCTCATGAAACCCACAAGCTCGGTAGAACCGGATGGCGCGGCGGTTGGCGCTGCCGACCGCCAAATGTGCGCCGCACGAACCCATTTCCCGGACCGCGCCGAGCCATTGCTCCATCAGCCGCCGTCCGACGCCGCAGCCACGCAGGTGCGGCAGAAGATTGATGTGCAGATGCGCCGGATAGGGCTCGGCGATCGCGCTCGCCGTACGGCTCGGGTGGTGGATCCGGTAGATCATGTATTGGTCGTTGCTCCACCCGACGCGCGGCTCGCCGGAAGGATCGCGATAGAACTTTCTAAGCCCGGGCCACCATTCAGTTTCCAGCCGATCCTCGAAGTCGCAGGTATCAGGCGCACCAACGATGTAGCCGCCCACCCCTCGGGCGTCTTCGGCAACAAATACGGTGAGCGGACTCAAAGCGGCGTAAGGTGCGGCGTAAACATGCCCAATCAGTCTTGGATCGCGATAGAGGGCGGAAGCATCTTCGCCGCCGGCACCTGTCGCCAGGCAAATACGGAAGAGGTCCTCAAGGTCTGACGGCCGGAAGACGCGGACATCAACCATTTGCGGCTCCCCAATCACGACTTAACATCGAAATCGTTAGGCGGATGGCTCCGATGTCGCAAGGACGGCGCTCGATGATCCGGTCTTGCCAGCACCGCCGGCGGCGTGCATCCCTTCGCCGGCCTGAACCGAGGGGGCTACGACCCATGTCACAGTTTGCTGTGATGGCTCGCATCTGGTGCGCCGGCGCCGTTTCGCTGATTCTTCCTGTCGCCGCAGTGGACCTTTCGGGTGGCGCCGTAGCGGAAGAGCCCCGCCCGGCGTTGCTGGCTCAAGCCGGGCCGAATGCCCCGCCGGCGCCGAATGTCGAGGCCAACATCGCGGCTCTGCATCAGAAACTGCAGATCACGCCCGCCCAGGAAACCCATTTCTCTTCGGTCGCCAACGTGATGCGGGAGAATGCCCGAGCGGGCGCCCGCGCTCCGCAGCCGCCGCCGACGAACGCCACGGCGGTCGATGACCTGCGCGCCGAGATTCAATACGACGAGATCGAGCTGGCCGGCTTGAAAAGACTTTTGCCGGCCCTCGAAGCCCTGTATTCGACCCTGTCGCCGGCCCAGAAGAAAACCGCCGACATGATCTTCCGCCAGGGTCCCGGCGGATGAGGCGCGCACCACCTTCGATACCAACCAGGCGATACCAACCAGGCGATACCAACCAGGAGAACCCGCCGATGACGACGGTCCCGCTGCCCCTGAACGATTTTCTCGTCCTCGACCTGACCGCGCACCGCGCCGGGCCGACGGCGGTGCGCCAACTCGCCGACTGGGGCGCCCAGGTCATCAAGATCGAGCCCTCCGGCGAGCTCGTCGACGCCACCGGCAGCCGCCGCGACGGTCCTGACTTCCAAAACCTGCACCGCAACAAGCGGGCGATGACGTTGAACCTGAAGAGCGACGAAGGCCGGGCGATCTTTTTCAAGCTCGCCGAGCGTGCCGACGTCATCGTCGAGAACTATAAATCCGATGTAAAGCACCGGCTTGGCATCGATTACGAGGCGGTGCGCAAGATCAACCCACGAATCATCTATGGCAGCATTTCGGGCTTCGGCCAGGACGGGCCCTATGCCGGACGGGCAGGCGTCGACCAGATCGCCCAAGGGATGGGCGGACTGATGTCGATCACCGGCCACTCCGGGCAGGGCCCGGTGCGCGTCGGCATTGCGATCAATGACACCTCGGCCGGGTTGCTGCTGTCCTACGGGATCGTGCTGGCATTGCTCAACCGCGAGCGTACCGGCGAGGGCCAATGGGTCCACACCTCATTGCTCGAAGCCCAGATCTTCATGCTCGATTTCCAGGCGGCGCGGTATTTGATGAAGGGCGAGGTCGCGGGACAGGAGGGCAACTTCCATCCGACCTCGCCGGGCACCGGAATGTTCCAGACCGCTGACGGCTACATCAACATCGCGGCCTCGGGTGACAATCTATGGCGGCGCTTCTGCGAGGCAGCCGGCGCCAAGGACCTGCTCACCAATCCCGATTTTGCGACCGTGGCCGCCCGGGCCAAGAACCGCACGGCGCTGATTGCGCATCTGAACGAGATCATGCGCCGGCATCCAAACGCTTATTGGGTCGAGCTGTTGACCAAGGTCGGGGTGCCGTGCGGGCCGATCAACACGATCGACCAGACCTTCGCCGATCCGCAGGTCCAGCATCTTGGGATCGCCAAGCCGGTCAGCCACCCGAAGCTCGGGCCGCAAAAAGTCGTCGGCCAGCCAATTCACATGAGCGGCTATCCGCAGCCCGATGAATTGCGCCCAACCCCGGAGCAGGGCGAGCATACCGACGCGATCCTGCGCGAGCTCGGCTACGACGCCGCGGCGATTTCGGAACTGCGAGCGCACGGTGCCGTCTGACCGATCGCGCATCAGCAGCGAGTGGAGAAAGCATAGCGGCGCGCCGGAACCGTCTTTAGGGAAGCGGATTAAAACGAAAACCCTCTCCGACGGCCCATTGCCGGAGAGGGTCATCGCCTTCGTCGCTCAGGCGCTCTGCGGCTGATCGGAGGGCCCCGGCTGGCGACGGCGCTCGGCCATGAACTGATCGAATTCGACCTTGTCCTTGGCGTGCCGCAGGCGGTCGAGAAACGCCTTGAACTCGCGCTGCTCCTCTTCGAGCCGCCGCAGGGTCTCGTCGCGGTACTCGTCAAAGGCGCGGTTGCCGCTCGAAGAACTCTGGTAGCCGCGTCCGCTCCACCGCTCGGCGGCGGCCTGCATGCGCTCCATCCGCTGCTGCATTCGGTCCATGCGCCGCTGCCAGCGATCGCCGCTGCCGTGTGCCCAGCATGCCATTCTTCCACTCCCTACAAGATACCCGAGAAGCACGAGACCGAGCGGCCAGAACAGGATGAAGCTTACGATCGTCAGCCCGATCCACGCCGGCTTGCCGATGTCGTCCAGACGCGCTGCGAAATCCATGGCGCCCTCTATGTGAATGTTACGAACATTCACATAGGCGGGCCCTCAAAACCTGTCAAGGCGCAATCGGATCACCCTTCCGGCTCGGTCGCCGGGGCGAAGAGGCCGAGGCCGCGGAGATAGACCAGCACTCCGGCCTCGAGCAGATCTTCGGCGGTCATCGGCAATCGGCGCCGGCCACTGTCGCCGCGGGCGAAGAGCGAGGCGACGCCGTGCGATAATGCCCAGATGTGGAGGCTCATCATCAGTGCCGGCGGCCGCCTGTTCGCCGGCAACCTGGCACAGAGGGTTTCGGACGCGGTACGCAGCACCGCAAAGCTGCGCTCGGCAACCTCGCGCAGACCCGGATCGTCGTCGAGCGAGAGCCCGGCTTCGAACATTGCCGAATAATAGGCTGGCTCGTCATGTGCAAAAGCCAGGTAGGCCCGGCCGACATTCTCGAACGCGGCGTACGGCTCGGGCCGCCCGTCGTTCCAGGCATGCTGGAGATGCGCGGCGAACAGCTCGAACCCGCGGCGCGCGACATCGGCGATCAGCGCGTCGCGATCGCGAAAATGACGGTAAGGTGCGGCCGAGCTGACGCCCGCCGAGCGTGCCGCGTCGGCAAAGGTGAAGCCGGCCGGACCCTTTTTAGCGATCAGGTCGAGAGCGGCCTGGATCAGCGCCTCGCGCAGATTGCCGTGATGATAGCCGCGGCGTCCGCCCGGCCCTTGACCCGACCAGCTCATGTGAGATGCTTTTACATCAGTCTTGCGGCGGGATCAGGGACATTCGGCCGCTTTCATCCGAGTTGATAAATCATGAGGCCGCCGGTATCTATACTTTTGGGGTAGACGTGTACACAGAGAGGTGTAGATGGCCCTTCATGTCAAGGACGAGGCCACCGACAAGGCGGTCCGGCGGCTGGCGAAGCTCAAAGGCAAGACGCTAACCGAAACCATCCGCGAAGCGGTTGAGCACGAGTACGAGCGCGCCCGACGCGAAATCCCGCTGACTGAGCGGCTGAGGCCGATCCAGGATCAGTTTGCCGCCATGCGCAGACCGGGCGGATTGCCCGCCGACAAGGCATTCTTCGACGAGCTATCCGGCGATTTTTGATGTTTCTTGATGCCTCGGCAGTGATCGCCATCATTGCGCGCGAAAGCGACGCCGCAACTCTTGCCGGGCGGCTTCGCCAGGCGAACGAAGTTTACACTTCTCCGATCGCTGTCTATGAGGCAGTCCTGGGGCTTGTGCGGATCGGGAACACGCCGTTACGTGATGCCCAGGCCGTACTCGATCGCTTTCTCGAAGAGATGCGGGCTCAAATCATGCCTATCACCGCCGAGATCGGACGCGGCGCCCTGACCGCATTTGAGCAATACGGCAGAGGACGGCATCCGGCCGGGCTGAACATGGGCGACTGCTTTGCCTACTCGTGCGCCCGCACTCTCGATATGCCCATATTGTGCAAGGGCGACGACTTCCCCTTGACCGATATCACGATCGCCTGAGGCGTCCCCGGAGCATGATGGCGATCTTCTTCACCAGCGATACGCATTTTGGCCACGGCGGTGCGCTCGGGACTCTATCGCCGGCCATTCGCCTCGGTCGCGGCAATGAACGAGGCGCTGGTGGAAGGCTGGAACGAGACGGTCGGGCCGGACGACGTGGTTTGGCATCTGGGCGATTTCGCCATTCGCCAGCAGCGCGCGGTGGTCGCCGAACTTCTCACCCGCCTCAACGGCCGCAAGCACCTCGTCATGGGCAACAACGATCCGCCGGCGACGACGGCGCTCGACGATTGGGAGAGCGTCCAAAATTATGCCGAGACGGCCGTAGACGGCGTCTCTCTGGTGCTCTGCCATTACCCGTTTCGCAGCTGGCGGGGTATGGGCAAAGGCTGGGTCAACCTGCACGGCCACAGCCATGGTAGGCTGAAGCCGATGCCGCGGCAGTTCGACGTCGGGGTCGACATCTGGGAATTCCGTCCCGTCACGTTGCACGAGATCCTGAGCCGCCGCCGCTGAGGGCGAGGATTGTGCGACACCTGCCGAGGATGCAGAATCGCTCGCACACGTGTGATCGAAGGGAGGATAGGATGCAGCTGAACCGCGAAGAACTGGTGAAGGCCTATCGCGACATGGCCACGATCCGCCGCTTCGAAGAGCGCGTCCAGGAGGAGTTCTCCAAGGGTAGCATCCCCGGCTTTGTTCATCTCTATGCCGGAGAGGAGGCCGCCGCGGTCGGCGTCTGCTCGCATCTCGGGCCCAGGGACTACATCGCGAGCACGCATCGCGGGCACGGCCACAGCATCGCCAAGGGCTGCGACCCGGTGCTGATGATGCAGGAACTCTTCGCCAAGAAGGGCGGGTTGTGCGGCGGCAAAGGCGGCTCGATGCACATCGCCGATCTCGACCGCGGCATGCTCGGCGCCAACGGCATCGTCGGCGGCGGCCCGCCGCTGGTGGTCGGCGCGGCCTTGACCGCGAAGACGCTGGGGACTGGCACGGTCGCGGTCTCGTTCACCGGCGACGGCGGCTCGAACCAGGGCACCACCTTCGAGGCGATGAACATGGCGGTGGTGCTTAAATTGCCGGCGATCTTCGTGTTCGAGAACAACCAGTACGGCGAGGGTACCGGGGTCGGCTACGCTGTCGGCAGCCATGACATTGCCGGCCGAGCGGCGGGTTTCGGCCTGCCCGCGGTCAAGGTCAACGGCGACGATTTCTTCGCCGTGCACGAGGCGGCGGGCGAGGCCGTCGAGCGCGCCCGCGCTGGCGGTGGACCCAGCGCCATCGAGGTCGATACCTGTCGCTTTTACGGGCACCACTCGGGCGACGCGCAGCTCTATCGCGGCAAGGACGAGGTCAGACGATTGCGCGACGATCGCGACTGCCTGAAGCATTTCCGTCGCCGCGTCGGCGAAGCCGCACTGCTGGAGATGGCGGCACTCGACGCCGTCGATACCGAGATCGCGGCCTTGATCGACCGCGCGGTCGAGATGGCGCGGGTCGCTCCGGCTCCAGCCGAGGCCGATCTCCTCAGCGACGTCTACGCCTCGTACTGAAGGAGCGTGCGATGCCGCAGAAATCGATCCGCCAGGCGCTGAACGAGGCGCTGGCGCAGGAAATGCGCCGCGACCCGACGATCGTGGTGATCGGCGAGGACGTCGCCGGGGGTGCCGCCACCGAGGGCCAGCGCGACGCCTATGGCGGCGTCCTCGGCGTGACCAAAGGCCTCTTCGCGGAGTTCGGTGAAACCCGGGTGATCGACACGCCGATCACCGAGTCGGCGATCATGGGAGCTGCCGCCGGTGCCGCGGTAACCGGGTTGCGCCCGGTCGCCGAGCTGATGTTCTCCGATTTCTTTGGGGTGTGTTTCGACCAGATCTTCAATCAGGCCGCCAAGTTCCGCTACATGTTCGGCGGCAAAGCCAAGACCCCGCTCGTCATCCGCACGATGATCGGCGCCGGGCGCAGTGCGGCAGCTCAGCATTCGCAGAGCCCCTACCACATCTTTACCTCGGTTCCCGGGCTCAAATGCGTCGTGCCGTCCAACGCCTACGACGCCAAGGGGCTGTTGATCCAGGCGATCCGCGACGACGACCCAGTGATCTTCTGCGAACACAAATTGATGTACGACCTGCGCGCGGAGGTCCCGGACGAGCCCTATGCGATCCCGTTCGGCGAGGCCAACATCGTCCGCGATGGCGACGATGTGACGGTCGTCGCCCTCTCGCGCATGGTGCATTACGCCAACGAGGCGGCTGAGGCGCTTGCCAAGGAAGGGATCGAGTGCGAGCTGATCGATCCGCGCACGACTTCGCCGCTCGACGAGGACACGATCCTCGAGAGCGTCGAACGCACCGGCCGGCTCGTCATTGTCGACGAGGCTACACCGCGCTGCAGCATCGCGACCGACATCGCGGCCCTCGTCGCCGACAAGGCCTTTGCCGCGCTCAAAGCCCCGGTCAAGCGGGTGACCGCACCGCACACGCCGGTGCCCTTCGCGCCGGTGCTCGAAAAGCTCTACATCCCGAGCGCCGAGCAGATCGCCGCGGCGATCCGAGAAGTCCACGGATACGCGTGAGGCCTGCCCCTCACCCTCCCGCTGACGCGGGCCCCTCCCTCTCCCCGCTCACGCAGGGCGAGGGGTACCGATGCGCTCCCTCGCCCCGCTTGCGGGGAGAGGGCCGGGGTGAGGGGCCCTTCGGCCTGACGAACGAGGTGCGCAATGAACTCTGAAATCACTGCGATCACGATGCCGAAATGGGGCCTGACCATGACCGAGGGGAAGGTGCTCGGCTGGCTCAAGCGGGAGGGAGAGGCGGTATCCGCAAGCGGCGAACTGCTCGAAATCGAGACCACCAAGATCACCAATGTGATGGAAGCCGGCGAGACCGGCACGTTGCGCCGCATCGTCGCGCGGGATGGCGCGACCCTGCCGATCGGCGGGCTGTTGGCAGTGCTCGCACCGGCGGAGGTGGCGGAGGCCGAGATCGACGCGTTCGTCGCCGCGTATGCCGTGGTCGAGCCTGCGGCCGATGAGCAATCGGAAGCGGCGGCAGCGCCGCGCGAGATCGAGGTCGGCGGCCGGCGCCTGCGCTATCTCGAACTCGGCGAGGGCGACGGCATGCCGGTGCTGCTGGTGCACGGGTTTGGCGGCGATCTCAATACCTGGATGTTTACCCAGCCCGCTCTGGCCGAAGGGCGGCGCGTCGTCGCCCTCGATCTGCCGGGGCATGGCGGGTCGAGCAAAGAGATAGGCAGCGGCGATCGCGAAAGCCTGACCAACGCGGTCGAGGGCGCGCTCGACGCCCTCGGCGTCGGTCAGGCCCATCTGGTCGGGCACTCGATGGGAGGTGCCATTGCGGCATTATTGGCGCTGCGCCGGCTCGATCGCGTCTCGTCGCTGACCTTGATCGCCTCGGCGGGGTTCGGACCGGAGATCAACGGCGCATTCATCGACGGGTTTGTCCGTGTTGCGCGGCGCCGGGAGGCTGTCGAGATCCTCAACCCTCTGGTTCACGACCCGGCGCTGATCAGCCGTGCGATGGTCGAAGACGTGCTGCGTTACAAGCGGCTCGACGGCGTCCCCGCGGCGCTGACCAAGATTGCGGAGGCATGGTTTGCGGGCGGACGACAGCTGCTGGATCTGAGAGGCCTAATCGCCGAGCTAAGGATGCCTGTGCAGGTGATTTGGGGCCGCGAGGACCGGATCATCCCGGTCGCCCACGCCGAAGCGCTCGCCTCACGCGTTCCGGTGCACATTCTGGATCAAGCCGGGCACTTGCCGCATATGGAAAAAGCCGCCGAGGTGAACCGGCTCGTTAAAAGCTTCGTCGGAAAGCTTTAAGTCTTCTCGACGTTCCACATGAATATCGCCGGGGCGCTCATCACGCCTTTGATGTTCTTGCGGTAGGCGGTTCGGTTCACATATTGCCCGGTCGGAACGTAGGGCACGACCTCGAAGGCGCGCTCCTGGACCTTGGCGGCGATTTCCTGGCGCGCTTCCAAATCGGTCGCCTTGAGCCATTGCATTCGCAGTTCCTCGAGCTTGTCGTCGCTGGGCCAGCCGAACCACGCCTTGTCGCCATTGGCGCGCAGCATGACGTTGAGCGAGGGATCCAAGGTGTCGGCGCCGACCCAGCCGGTCTCGAACACGTTCCAGCCGCCCTCGGCGGGCGGCTTCTTCGAGGCGCGGCGCGTCACCACCGTGCCCCAGTCGCTGGCCACGACCTCGACGTTGAGCCCGAGCTTTTTCAACAAATCGGTTGCGACCAGGGCTTCGGCATGGATCAGCGGCTGGTCGACGGCATCGAGCAATATGATCTTTTCGCCTTTGTACCCGGCCTCCGCGATCAGCTTCTTGGCCGCGTCGAAATCGCGCTTTCCGCTCAAGACCTCGGAGCCGGCATTGCTGGCCATGGGGGTCCCGCAAGTAAAGACGGACGGGCAAACCTTCCAATACTTCGGATCGCCGACGAAGGCAGTCATGAAATCGGCCTGGTTCGCCACCATCTGGACCGCTTGGCGCATCTTCACATTGTCGAAAGGCGGATAGAGCCAGTTGAAGCGCAGACATCCGGTGTTGCCGAGCGGGTCCAATGGCGCCATCACGATGTCGGCATTGGCGGCGAGGACGGGCCAAAGGTCGGCTGGCGGGTTTTCCCACCAATCGTCCTCGCCGCTCTGCAATGCCGCGACCTTGGTCATGGCATCGGGCACGACGAGCCATTCGGCCCGGTCGACCTTGACCACCTTGCCGCCGGAGGCCCAATCCGTTGGCTCGCTGCGCGGCACGTAGTCGGCGTTCTTGACGTAGACCACCTTGTGGCCGGGCTCGAATTCATCCTTGACGAATTTGAACGGCCCCGAGCCGACCATCTCGGTGACCTGCTCGTAGGGGTCGGTCTTGGCCAGCCGTTCCGGCATGATGAAGGGTGCGAGGCTCGACACCTTGGCGATGGCGTCGATCAACAGCGGGAACGGCTCCTTCAGACGGATCGTGAAGTGCTTCTCGTCGCTGCCCTTCATCTCTTCGATCACCGGGGCGAGCGTCTGGCCGAGCCCGTCGCGCGCCATCCAGCGCTTGAGCGAGGTGGTGCAATCCACTCCGCGCACGGGCTGCCCGTCATGGAATTTGAGGCCATCGCGCGGAGTGAAGCTGTAGACGAGCTTATCGGGCGAAATATTGAAGTCGCCGACCATCTGCGGATGCGGCTTGAACTTGGAGTCGAGCGCGAACAGCGTGTCGAACACCATATAGCCGTGGTTGCGGGTGATGTACGCGGTCGTCCAGATCGGGTCGAGGACCCGCAGATCCGATTGCGCGATAAAGCGGAGAGTCTTGGTCTCGGCGCCCTTGGTCCTTGCACCGAAGCCGACGGCGGCGGCACTCGCCGCCCCCGCGGTCACCGCAAATTCGCGGCGCGTCATCCCTTTAGCCATCCTGTTCCTCCTTCGGCCGCAGCTCGTGGCACAAGTTTAGCAAAAACCCAGCCGCGGCGTGCTCCGCTGCCTTACGTCTTCTCGACATTCCACATAAACAACGCCGGGGCAATGATGACGCCCTTGAGGTTTTTCCGGTAGGCGATCACCGGCGACCATTGCCCGGTTGGGATATAGGGCAGAGTCTCGAAAGCGCGCGCCTGGATTTTGACGGCGATCTCCTGGCGGGCTTCGCTGTCGGGCGTCTTCAGCCACTCCGTCCGCAACACCTCGATCTTCTCGTCGTCGGGCCAGCCGAACCAAGCAGAGCCGCCATTCGCCGCCAACGGCAGATCGGCGGACGGATCGAGCGTCTCGACACCGGTCCAGCCGGTGCCGAAGATGCTCCAGCCACCTTCCTCGACCGGCTTCTTCAAGGCGCGCCTGATGACCAGGCTGCCCCAATCGCTCGATGCGAGCTCGACATTGAGCCCGAGCTTCTTCAGCAACTGGAAAGCCACGAGGCCGTGGGTGTGTGCGGTCGGGGTGTCGACGGCGTCGAGGACGACGATCTTCTCGCCCTTATAGCCGGCCTCGGCAATCAGTTTCTTTGCCTTGTCGAAATCGCGCTTGCCGGTCAGCTTTTCCGATCCGGCAGTGTTTGCCATTAGCGTGCCGCAGGTGAAGAACGACGCGCAGAGGTTCCAGTTTGCCGGGTCGCCGGCGAGCGCGCTCATGAACTCCGTCTGATCGACAACCGCCAGAACCGCCTGGCGCATCTTTACATTGTTGAAGGGCGGATGGAGGTGATTGAAGCGTAGCATCGTCGTGCTGCCGAGCGGATCGGTCTTTTCGACTTTGATTGCGGGATTGGCCGCGAGCACGGGAACGAGATCGAGGTTGGGCGCCTCCCACCAATCGACCTCGCCGCCGGCAAGCGCCGTTGCGGCGGTGGAATATTCCGGAATGTAGAGCCATTCGACCCGATCGACCTTGACCACCTTGCCGCCCGAGGCCCAGCTCGGCGGCTCGGCTCGCGGCATATAGTCGGTATTCTTGACGTAGACCGCTTTATGTCCGGGCTGGAACTCCGCGGTGACGAACTTGAACGGGCCCGACCCGACCGTCTCGGTGACCTGCTGGAAGGGATCGGTCTTGGCGAGCCGCTCCGGCATGATGAAGGAGGGCAGGCTCGACACTTTGGCAAGACCCGCAAGCAGCAGCGGAAACGGCTCCTTCAAGCGGATGGAGAATGTCTTGTCGTCACCGGCCGTCATTTCGTCGGTAACGGTGGCCAGAGTTCTGGCCGACGGAGTCACGCGCCATCCAGCGCCTGAGGGAAGCGACGCAATCGGCGCCACGGACCGGCTGCCCGTCGTGAAATCTCAAGCCGTCGCGCAACGTGAAGGTATAGAAGAGCTTGTCCGCCGAGCTGCTGTAATCGCCGACCATCTGAGGCTGCGGCTGGAACTTGGAGTTGAGGGCGAACAGCGTATCGAACACCATGTAACCGTGATTGCGCGTGACATAGGCGGTCGTCCACATCGGGTCGAGCACGCGCAGATCGTTCCGCATGATGAAGCGCAACGTCTTGGCATCGTTGGCTTGCGCCCGCGTACCGAAACCAAGGGTGAGGCTCGCGACGCTGGCAGCCATCGCAAATTCCCGACGCGTCATCCCGTGAGCCATTCCCGACCTCGCCGTTTGAGGGTAACTGAAAGCCTCGGGGCAAGAATCAGGCCAAGGACGGCACACCGATGCGGATCGACGATTTTGATTTCGCCCTGCCGCGCGAAGCGATCGCCGAGCACCCGTGCGAGCCGCGCGACGCCGCTCGCCTCTTGTTCATTCCGCCATCGGGCGGCTTTGAAGACAGGCAGATCAGGGATCTGCCGATGCTGCTGCGGCGGGGCGACCTGCTCGTCTTCAACGACACTAAGGTTATTCCGGCGCGGCTCGTCGGGCGTCGCGGGGCCGCATCGGTCGAGGTGATGCTCCACCGCGATCTCGGCGGCGGTACGTGGCGCGCCTTTGCCAAGGGCGCCCGCCGACTGCGCGTCCCCGACAGCATCGTCTTCGCGGAGGGATTCGCTGCCGAGGTCGCCGAGAAACGTCCCGAAGGCGATGTGACTTTGCGTTTCAACCTCGAAGCCGAGGCACTCCACGAGGCGCTGATGCATTACGGCTCGATGCCGCTGCCGCCCTATATCAAACGGCCCCGCGGCGGCGACCCGCGCGACCGGATGGATTATCAGACGATCTTTGCCCGCGCCGAGGGTGCAGTGGCGGCACCCACCGCCGGTCTCCATTTCACGCAAGCCCTGCTCAATGCGCTCGCCGAACGCGGAATTGGTTGGACGACGCTGACCCTGCATGTCGGGCCCGGCACCTTTCTGCCGGTCAAAGTCGAGGATCCCCACGACCACGAGATGCACGCCGAATGGGGCGTACTTTCAGCGGAGACCGCCGAACGGATGGCAGCGGTGCGGCGCGAGGGCGGGCGCATCGTCGCGGTCGGGACGACTAGCCTGCGTCTGTTGGAAACCGCGGCCGCCGAGACTGGGGAAGTTCAGCCCTTTGTCGGCGAAACCCGATTGTTCATCACGCCCGGCTACCGGTTCCGTGCGATCGACATGCTATTGACCAATTTCCACCTGCCGCGCTCGACCCTGTTGATGCTGGTCGCCGCACTCGCCGGGCTCGACCGGATCAAGGCCGCTTACGCGCATGCGGTGGCGAAAGGCTATCGCTTCTTTTCCTACGGCGATGCCTGCCTGATCGAGCAGCCGACGCGAGCGGCGCGCTAAAATCGCCCCATTCGCATGCTATCTCGCAGGCTCGATGGGCTGGGGTACGAATTCCGCAGGGCCAGACCTTCGGTTGTCGTTGCAACCGAAACGGGATTTTAGCTGTAGATTCGCGCTAGATGAAAATTGTTAAACAAATGGCTCAACTCAAGATGGTTGTGGAGATCTCGGCCCCAGCCGCGATGAAGCACATGCCCGAAGCCGCCGTTGATGACGATCGGCTTTGAGGTGCTGGCGCGTGACGGCGCGGCGCGGCGCGGGCGGCTCACCACCGCACACGGCGCGATCGAGACACCGGTCTTCATGCCGGTCGGTACTGCCGGTACGGTCAAGGCGATGACACCCGAAGGGGTCGCCGCGACCGGGGCGCGGATCGTCCTCGGCAATACCTATCACCTGATGTTGCGTCCCGGGGCGGAACGGATCGCAGCACTTGGCGGGTTGCACCGCTTCATGAACTGGCCATACGCGATCCTGACCGATTCCGGCGGCTTCCAGATCATGTCGCTTGCCGCGCGGCGAACCATCGCCGAGGCCGGGGTTACCTTCCGCTCGCATCTCGACGGCAGCCTTCACGAGCTGACCCCGGAGCGCTCGATCGCGATCCAGCATCTGCTCGGCGCCGATGTGACGATGGCCCTGGACGAGTGCACGCCCTACCCCGCGCCGGCTGCGGCGGTCGAAGCCTCGATGCAGATGTCGATGCGCTGGGCGGAGCGCTCGCGCAACAGCTTTGTCGAGCGACCGGGCCACGGGGTGTTCGGGATCGTGCAGGGCGGGGTCCATCCCAAGCTGCGTTTGCGCTCAGCCGCGAGGCTGATCGAGATCGGCTTCGACGGCTACGCGGTCGGCGGGCTCGCTATCGGCGAGGGGCAGGCGACGACGTTCGCCGTGCTCGACGCGACGATGCCGGCGCTGCCGGAGGATCGGCCGCGTTACCTAATGGGCGTCGGCAAGCCTGCCGATCTCGTCGGCGCCGTGTTGCGCGGCATCGACATGTTCGACTGCGTGGTCCCGACCCGCTCCGGCCGGACCGCGCAGGCTTTCACCCGAAGCGGGATCCTCAACCTGCGCAACGCGCGCCACGCCGATGACCCGATGCCGCTCGACCCCGAATGTCGCTGCTCGGCTTGCGCCGGCTACAGCCGCGCTTATCTGCACCATTTGAGCCGCAGCAGCGAGATCCTCGGCAGTATGCTGCTGACCGAGCACAACTTGCGCTATTATGCCGATCTGATGGCGGGGATGCGGGCCGCGATCGAAACGGGCTCGCTCGCCGATTTCGTCGCCGCCTTCGAGAATACCGATGAGACTGATCCAGCTCGGGCACCCCTCGAGATTACCTGACACGCCGGATGCAGCGGTTATCGAGACCGTCCCCAACCCCCATCCCGGCTCGCTCTATCTTGTCCGTTTTACCTGCCCTGAATTCACTTCGCTGTGTCCGGTGACCGGCCAGCCCGATTTCGCCCATTTCGTGATCGACTACGCGCCCGCGGCGGCGCTCCTCGAGAGCAAGTCACTGAAGCTCTATCTCGGCGCCTTCCGCAATCACGCGGCATTCCACGAGGACTGCACGCTGGCGATCGCCCGCCGGCTGGTCGAGACCCTCGCCCCGCGCTGGCTGCGGATCGGCGGCTATTGGTACCCGCGCGGCGGCATTCCGATCGACGTCTTCTACCAGACGGCGGAGCCGCCGGCCGGGCTGTGGCTCCCCGAGCCCGGGGTCGCGCCCTACCGCGGGCGCGGCTGAGCCCAACGAATGGTTGATCTGATTCGCGAGGCGATCCGCGATCGCGCTTTGGCCTGCGGCTTTGATGCGGTGGGCTTCGCCGAGGCGCATCTCGACGCGGAAGCACGCGCCGGGCTCGGCGAATTCATCGCCCGCGGCTATCACGGCGACATGGGTTGGCTGGCTGACACCGCGACGCGGCGAGGTAATCCGCAAGCCTTGTGGCCCGAGGCGCGGACCGTCGTGGTGCTCGGCGTCAATTATGCGCCCGAGGGCGATGCGTTGGAGCTCTCGGATGTTCCCGACTGCGGCGTCGTCTCGGTCTACGCGCGCGGCCGCGATTACCACGATACGCTGAAGCGCCGCCTCAAAGCGCTCGCGCATTGGATTGAGGGGCACTGGCCCGGGGCGCTGAAGCTCTTCGTCGACACCGCGCCGGTGATGGAGAAGCCGCTCGCCGAGCGCGCTGGGCTCGGCTGGCAGGGCAAGCACACCAACCTTGTGTCGCGCGAATTCGGCTCTTGGTTGTTCCTCGGCGAAATCTATCTGAGCCTCGATCTGGAACCCGACGCCGCGGAGCCCGACCACTGTGGTTCGTGCCGGCGCTGCCTCGATGTCTGCCCGACAGCGGCGTTCCCGGCACCCTATCGGCTCGATGCCCGGCGCTGCATCTCCTATCTGACGATCGAGCACAAGGGGATGATCCCCGTCGAATTGCGTCCGTTGATCGGCAACCGGATTTATGGCTGCGACGACTGCCTCGCGGTCTGCCCGTGGAACAAATTCGCGCGGGCCACAACCGAACCCGACTTTCTCCCGCGTGAGGAACTGACCGCCCCGCGACTGGCGGCATTCGCGGATCTCGACGACGCGGCGTTCCGGGCGATGTTCGCAGGCTCTCCCGTAAAGCGTACCGGCCGCGACCGGTTCGTGCGCAATGTCCTGATTGCCATTGGCAACTCCCCCCCTGGCCAGGCAAAGCTCCTAGCGGCGGCAGAGCGCCGGCTTGACGATCATTCGCCGCTCGTCCGAGCTGCGGCGGCATGGGCCTTTTTGCGGCTGGCGCCGCCAGCGCGACGAGACGTCGAACAGGTTCGCCGCCTCTCGCGCGAAGACCATCCCATAGTCAGGGCGGAATGGGAACGAGTGGCGCCAGGGATCGCCGCATGAGCTCGATGATCGGACGGGTCATCGGCGCTTTGGTGCTGTGTCTGCTGGTCGGGCTGTTGCTCACCCATCTCGGCATCGCGGCGCGCGGCATCTTGACCGACACCTGGCACACGATCCTCGCCGTCGGCCGGCTCGTCGGCGCTCTGCTCGAATGGGCAGTGCCCTACACCTTGCTCGGCGCTGTCGTCGTCGTGCCCCTGCTGCTGATCGCGCTCGTCTTCAGGCGCGGTGGCCGAAGATGATCGCAAAGCCGACCGTCAGCTCGGCTTTACCCAGGGTGCGGCTCCTCCGGGCTCGATCCTCGTCGCAGCGGGTTTTCCGCCCCCGGCAGAGCCGTTCTTGGCCGGCGTGATGTCGGCTTTGTCGATCTCGACGTTGATCTCGAGCAGCGAGGTGTCGCCTGATTTCCCGACATTGACCCGGATCATGTCGCCGCGGATTTCGACATAGCGGCCGATAACATCGAGCAATTCGCGCTGCAGCACCGGCAGAAAATCCGGGGCGTCGCGGCTCGCCCGCTCATGGGCGAGCACGATCTTCAAGCGTTCGCGGGCGATCACCGCGCTGCTCCGGCGCTCCGGAAAGAGAAGACTGAGAAGGCCCATCAGGCTCTACCGAAGAGGGCGCGGAATAAGCTCCGGCGCTCGGGCTGGAGGAAGCGCATTTCCCGCTGTTCGCCGAGAAAGCGGGCGACTGCATCGAGATAGGCGCGGCCGGCCGGGCTCTCCTCGTCGAACGCCACCGGCGTCCCGGTGTTCGACGCCTTCAGCACCGACTCCGACTCGGGAATCACGCCGAGCAGCGGGATCGACAGGATTTCCTTGACGTCCTCGATCGCCAGCATCTCGCCCCTGCGCACCCGTTCCGGCGAATAGCGGGTCAGCAGCAAGTGGACGGCGACCGGCTCCAGGTTGAATTCAGCGCGGCGCGATTTCGAAGCGAGGAGGCCGATGATCCGGTCGCTGTCGCGCACCGAGGAGACTTCGGGGTTGGTGACGATGATCGCGGTGTCGGCGAAATACATGGCCGTCAGCGCGCCGTGCTCGATCCCGGCCGGGCTGTCGCAGACGATGTAGTCGAAGCTGTCCTTCAATTCCTCGAGCACGCGTTCGACCCCGTCGCGCTTCAGCGCTTCCTTGTCGCGGGTTTGCGAGGTCGGGAAAATGTAGAGATTGTCGCTGCGCTTGTCCTTGATCAGCGCCTGGTTGAGCTTGGCGTCGCCGTTGATCACGTTGATGAAATCGAAGACGACGCGGCGCTCACACCCCATAATCAGATCGAGGTTGCGCAGTCCCACGTCGAAATCGATGACGACCGTCCGGTGACCGCGCAATGCCAGCCCGGCGGCGATCGCGGCCGCCGAGGTCGTCTTGCCGACGCCGCCTTTGCCGGAAGTGAGCACAATTACCTTGGCTGCCAAGTACACCTCCCGTTTCCCCCGGCGGGCCTGACCCCGAGCGAGCTTCGAACCCCGCCGCCGACCGGCGCCGCAGCGATGATGAGCGTCAATTTCGGGTCACGGTCAACCGGTCATCGACGAGCGCGATCTGCACCGGAAAACCCAGCTGTTCCGCCGGAAGCTGCTCGCTGACGAGGTAGTGACCGGCGATGCTGACGAGCTCGGCCTCGAGCCGGCTGCAGAAGATTCGGGCATCGGCGTCGCCGCCGGCGCCGGCGAGAGCGCGGCCTCTCAGCGCGCCATAGACGTGGATATTGCCGTCGGCGATGATCTCGGCCCCGGGGCTGACCGCGGCGGTGACGACGAGATCGGCGCCGCGCGCATAGATCTGGGTCCCCGACCGGACCGGCTGGGTCACCAGCCGGGTCTTGACCGCAGCGGCGGCCGATGGCGCGGTGCTTGCGGCGCGCTCGCGCGGCGGCGGCCGGCTCGGCTGAGGCGCATTCGGGGCAAAGCTCGCGAGTCCGGCATCGGCGGCGGCCTGCAGCTGCTCCGGTGCTGCGTTCTGGACGCCGATCAATGTCAGCGTGTGGTGCCCCAAAAACTCCCGCGCCTCTGCGAACTCCGACTCCCGAGAGAACTCGGCGGCGTCCTTCAGGTCGAGCACGACCGGCGCGTTGAGAAAAAACCGTGGACTGCGCTGGATTTGCTCGGCGAGTTCGGGTTCGAAGGCCGGATCGCGCAACATGCCCGCGCGCACCACCATCACGGTGAAGACCGCGCCTTGCACGAGATTGCCCGCCATCCGAGAACCAGCCCCGCCCCACGAAGCTCTGAAGGTAGACGGGTTAGCCCCAAATCGCGCGCCCCGCAACGGGTTTCGCCGACCATTCCCGGTTACGCCTTTACCGTCATTGCGGCCTGACGGTTCCTTACCCTCTCCCCCGCCCGCTGAGGGGAGAGGGCAGGGTGAGGGGGGCCTCCGAACCAGTTCGCCGACCCGTCCACCTCACTCTCTCGCCTGAAAGGCGGAGAGGGACGCTTGCTTGAACCAAGTCCACCCAACGCTGTTCCTCGATGCCCATTGGCCGCAGGCCGACTGCAATTATCAATTGAGTCGATTGTTGCGCGCCCGCCATCTGCAGCAAATCTGCGGCAAGATCTCGCCTGTGCGTTGTAGAAGCAATTCGCGCCGATGCCATTCGTACCGACTGGGGCATCCGCGGGGCTGGCGGGGGTTACCCGAGCGGCCCCTGCGAACCGCCCGCGCCGGTCCTGTTTCTCCTGTTTTATCAGGTCGAGATCAGGCATCGCCAACTCCCCCGCGCATCGGCCCCGGCGCTTTTGGTGCAAGCCCATCAGTCATCCGCATCTCCTCGGTCCAACGGGCGGGCCAATCCCACAACCGCCCAAGGCCGAAGCATGATGTGCTAATTAGGCAATTTCATGATGAAGTTTATCGTAACGAACTGATCACTCTTCATCGAGGTGGACAGGGTTGCGATCGGGGCACCACTCAGCGCCAGCGAAGCAGCCGTTTTTCCAGCCTGCCCGCCAGCGCAAAGAGAACGAACACAAACACCATGACGAGCAGCAGCAATGCCAAGGTCAGCGAGGCGTTGTAGGTGCTCTGGGCAAAGGACAGCAGATAACCGAGCCCGCGGCTCGACGCGACGAATTCGCCGACGACCGCACCGGTAAAGGCGAAACCGACGGCAACCTTGAGGTTGCTGAGAGCCCAGGCGGTCACCGCCGGGAGATAGACCTCGCGCAACAGGATCGACCTGCCGCCTCCCAATGTCTTGACCCGCTCGACAAGGCGTTGGTCGACTTCCTTGATGCCGGCGTAGACCGCGAAAAAGAACAGCACCGCGATCAGCACGAAGGTAACCGCCACCTTCGACGCAATGCCGATGCCGAACCAGATCACGAAAAGCGGCGCCAGGATGATGCGCGGCACGGCATTCAGAACCGTCATAGCCGGATCGAGGATCTCCCCGACCAGCGGCAGCAGCGCGGCGCCAACCCCGAGGATCGCTCCGACGACGACGCCGAGGGCGAGACCGAGAAGTGCAGCGGAGAAGGTCGCCTCGATATGCGTCCAGATCTCGCCATCGGCAAAGAGGGCGAGCAAGGTCGCGGCAACCTTGCTCGGCGGGGGCACGTAGAACGGGTTGAGCACGCCGAACCGAGCGAGCACCTCCCAGAGACTCAACAAGATTCCGAGAACAACCAGGCGGCGCCCCAGCCGGGTTGTTGTGGTGCTCACGCAACCCTCCGGACGGTCTCTACTTCGTCCGAAAGATCCTGCCAAAGCTGTTCGAGCAAGGGTGCAAAAGAAGGGATCGTCCGCGTTTTCACGATGTCGCGCGGGCGTGGGAACGGCACTGCATAGCGCTGGCGGATCCGAGCGCGCGGCCCCTGCCCCAGGAGATAGACGACGTCGGACAGCACGAGCGCCTCTTCGAGATCGTGGGTGACCAGGAGCACGCTGATCCGCTCGCCTTCGACGAGGTCGAGCAGATCCTGGGTGATGCGGTGCCGGACGATCGCGTCGAGCGCTGCGAAGGGTTCGTCCATCAACAGCAGTCGCGGTCGGAGCGCCAGCACCTGCGCCAGTGCGACGCGCTTGCGCTGGCCGCCGCTCAGCGCTCGGGGGAAGCGTTGGCCGAAGCCGGCGAGCCCCAACCTACCGAGCCACCCCTCGGCCTCGTCGCGGGCATGCGGGCGCGGCCTACCACGGATGCGCAGGCCGAGCGCCACATTATCGAGTGCCGTGCGCCACGGCAGCAGCGCATCATCTTGGAAGAGAATCCCTAGATCGCGGCGATCGAGGTCACAGGTGACCGTGCCGGCGCTCGGCTGCTGCAAGCCGATGATCGCACGCAACAGGCTGCTCTTGCCCGATCCCGAGGGACCGACCAGACTGACGAATTGGCCGGCGCCGACACTCAGATTAGCACCTTCGAGAACCGGCTCGGCGCCATAGCTGAGCGTCAGGCCGGATACGTCGAGCATCTAGCGTTCAGCCGCATTTACACGATTTCGAGCGGAGGCGATGACAATCGCGACAGCATTTAACATCCATCAACCGCCGTCCCTCATCGTCTTCCCGGCGAAGGCCGGGATCTATCCCAGCATGGGCACCGGCCTTCGCCGGTGTGACAGGATTTTCCGCTGCTATTTACCGGGATTGGCTCAGCTCGTCCGGTGAATCACACGACCGCGTCTGAGCGCTAAGAACCTGCGATCGTGAGGTCCAGCACTTGCTCGGCCTTGATCTCCGGCTTGATCAGCCCGGTAAATTTGAGCGTGTCCGCGACGCGCTCGCAGGCCGCGACATCTTCAGCACCGGCCGTCGGGTACAGCGAAGCCCGATAGCGCGAGAAGATATCGGTCAGCTGCGCAATATCGACGCCCTCTACCAGTTGCTTCGGAAGCGCCGCCGTGATTCCTTCTGGATCAATGCTCTGAAGCCGTCCTAGGCCTTTCTGGAGAGCGCGGGTGAGCGCTCGCATTTCCTCACGCCGGGTGGCCACCTCCGCAGTTCTGACCGAGACACCCATGAATTCGTAGCGGCCGCCGAGATATTTCTCGGCGTCGTCGGTCTCCATAAAATTGACCAGCGCCTTCCCGCCCTGCTTGACCAGCAGCGTCAGGGCCGGCTCGCCGACCCAGGCTGCATCGACCTGACCGAGCCGCACCGGGTCGTAGATATTGGGGCCGAGTACGGCGAATTTGATCGTCTTCCCATCGGCACCGGCCTTGCGCATCAGAAAGAGCATTATCGAGTGCACGATACTGCCGAGCGATACGACACCGACGGTCCGCCCTTCGAGGTCCTTGAAGCTGTTGATCTCGGCAACCTTGTTCGGTGCTATCGCCAGTGCCAGCAGGGGCAGGCGGGCGGTCGAGTAGAACCGCTTGATATCGGCGCCGCGGTTGAAGGCCTGGAGGACGTCGTCGAAAGATGTCGCCGCATAGTCGACAGCGCCGCCGACCAGCGCCTGCATGGCGGCTGTGCCGCCCCGCATATAGACCAATTGCACATCGAGGCCCTCCTCGCGGAAATATCCGCCGTCGCGGGTGACCTCGTAGGGCGGCACGCACAGCAACTGGCTGCAGAAGGCGAGCTGGATCGTAGCAGTCTTCGCCGCGCCAGGCTTCACTCCGCTCGCCAGCAAAGGGGCAACGCCGGCGACCAGCGCCGTCCCTTTCAGCACACCGCGACGTCTTACCGTTTTCTCTAAAGTAGGCTTCTCGCGAATTTCGACCGGGCGCTTGAACCCATCGGTCTCACAGCAATCCATGATCGCCTCCCGGGTAGCCTTGGTCAGCTCGTAACCAGGCGCCCCTTGTAGAAGGTATGCATCGCGTCGTTCGTGGAGCGCATCGCCTTGAGCTTCGGCGCAAATTCTGTCAGCAGAGCACCGGGAATGATCGCCAACATGCGATCGCCCGAGACCTCCGTGAAGGTGCGCATTCCCATACACCCGAAGGACAGAAATGTCCGGTTTTGGCTGATGCTGGCCGGTAATGCAGCACAAGCGGGTCTGCCGGAGACCGGTGCAGAAACGTCTCGGTCCCACCGCGCTTCGCCGGAGGCCTCATTCCAGATCATCGCCTGCGACGGGGTCAACCAGCAAACAACGACATCGGGACGAATTGGGAATGCGTCGAGCGGCCCGTAGACGATTCCCTTTGGCTTAGACTGCACCGCGGGAATCCGCGCGGGTTCGTCGCCCGAGATGTAGCCACAATCGCACATGCTGGTGACTAACAGCTGCAGCTCGTTTGCCACCGGCTGCGGGAGCTCGAAACCCATCACCAGGGCTCCGACCGGACATTTGAAGTGCGCTTCCGCGGGAGCGTAGAATAGCTGTCGTTCCGCTCTGCGCCAGAATGAACACGCCGAAGGCAATTCAGCCTGAATCGTGTCGATCCCAATAGGCGTCCGGTCAACGAACGCGAGCGCAATCGGAGGCGGATCGAGGTCCAGCGCGGCGGTAATCGTCGCTCCGACTTCTTGGTTGGTCATGGAGCCTCCCGAACGAACACAGGGAGTTCACCTGACGTTAACACGTGCGCAGATGGCGCGAAAGCCCCCCGGGAAACCCCTAAACGCCGCTCATCCGGCCCATCGTCGTCATCGCAACAACGCGATCGCTTTACTCGCATTCGGGCGCGCCCGGGATCACCTTTAGGCCGGCGGCCAGGTCCCCAGAACGCTGACCACCGCGAGGATACATAGCCCCAGCCCTTGCTCGAGGCGGATCGTGCGGTAGAGCGCGCCGAGCGCCAGGGTGTCCCGATCGATCCGCGGCGCGAGATGGAAACGATTGACCAGCGCCACGACCACCATCGCAAAAAATAGGAGGATCTTCAGGGCGAGCAGCCGGCCGTAGGGCGTGGCGAGCAATGCGCGAAGGCTGCCGACCAGCAAGAAGCTGTTGATCGCGCCGGTCAAGGCGATCAGCGCAACGGCGAGGTATCCCATCTGTGAAAAACGGCCGATGGCATCGCGAGTGGCGTTGATGACGGCGGCATCCTCCCGCGCCGCTTGCGCCCGTCGCAGGAGCCAGCCCAACGGCACCAACCCGCCGAGCCAAAGCCCGGCGGCGAGCAGGTGCACGGTCTGATTGAGCTCGTGGCCGATCCGGGCAAGGCCCTCGTCCATGGCGGCATGGCCGATCCAGCCGAGGCTTGCCAGGAGCAACAGAGACAGGGTCAGGACAACCGGTCGCCGCCGGCGCGGCCGGCCAAGACAAGCCAACACAAGGAAAATCGCCAGCAGCAGATGCCAAAGCCAGACCCGACCGAAACGGGTCTCGACCAGAACCGCAGTTACCGTTGCAGGATCGGCTGCCGCGGCCGCAGAACCTGCCATTGCGGCCGTTTGAGAAAGCAACAGAGCGAGCGCCGACACCAAGGCGACGATCGCCGTTGCGAGCGACATCCGCCCGCTCCAGGCGTCAAATCCGGCGAGGGCGCTCGGCCATGCGTGGGCGTCGCCGCCGGGCAGAGCATAGAGCCGGAACGCGCCCGCTCCGAATATCACCATCGCCGCCGTGAACTGGACAAAGCGGCAGGCATAGAGCAGTTCATCCATGGGGTGGCGCCTACGGCGCGACGGTGAATGTGTATTCACCCTCGGTGCGGTGGCTATCGACCGACACGACGTGCCAGCTGATGCGATAGCGACCGGCGGCGAGCGGCGGGATTGCCAGGATCAGCTGCTTGTCATCTCCGGGAGCGGCGGCGACCGGTCCGGTCGCGATCGTCCGACCATCGCCGGTGGCGAGTGCGATGCCGGAAAAGCGCAGCTCGACACCTTCGCTGAAGGTCAGGCGGATCTCTCTCGGCGATGCCGAGACCGCACCGCCGACCGGCGGCATGGCCTGCTCCAGGAGGGCGTGGGCGTCGGCCGCCGTGACGACGGCGAGGGTCGCGACGAGATGCAGCAGGAGACGCCACATCGCTCAATTTCCCCAAATCGCTCAATTTCCTAGGAGCGGGCGACCGATGGTTTGGGGAAAGATGTCGTCCAGGTAGAAGTGGAGCTGGGCGATGACGCCGACATTCTTCCCGGTCGCCTGCGTCAGCGGGATGATCGCCTCGACGCCGAACTGCATGTGCTGGCCCGACCAGATGATCCCGGGGTTGATCGTGCCGACCGTCTTCTCGCCATAGCGGTCGGTGACAGGCGTTACGAAGCTGAATTCAACCAGCGGCGTCAGCCGGTTGACCCATTCGGGCAGGCCGAAATCGTGAACGTTGGCGCGCAAGTAGAAATTACTGTACTCGACCGCAAAGCCGTAATTTATCGTGTTGGATTGGTGGTCGACGGCGAGGCTGGTCATCCCGGTGTCGGGATCGACGACCGGGCTCGTGATAGTCTTGCTCGAGGTGAAGCCGTAGCCGATCGTTCCGGTCACCGCGAATGGGCGCGCCCAGTTCAACGATTCGGGAAGATCGCCGGCTCCCTTCCCGAAATAGAAGGTCGGGGTGTAGGTCGCGAACGGGACGGCTCCGACCTGTCTTGCGCCGGTGCCGCCGACTTCGGTGATGACTCCGACCGAGGCGACCGCCCCGTGCGGTGCGTTCAGCAGAAACTGATATTTGGGGGTGATTTCGAGGTTCTGGAAACCGTTCGGATTGTGCGGTGGACCCCCTTGATCAAGATGGTTCCAGGCATAACCGATCGAAAAGCCGAAATCTGATGTGATGCGCTTTGACAGCTCGCCGCTGATGGCGGTTTCTACGACCGACGGGTCGCTGCCGGTTTTCTGGTTCGATACGGTCGGCAGCGAAAGCTCATCGGCGACGAAGGGGTCGTCGATCGTGATTGTAGCCGGGAAGAAGCGGGACCCGGCAAAGCCGTGAGCGAGTGCGAAGCCGGAGCCCGCGCAGATCAGCCCAGCGCAGAGGGCGGGCGCCAGCGAGGCACGAGGATAAAGACCAATCATCTGATGATTTCCCGAAAAGCTGGTAGAGCGGGCGATCGGAAGGCATCAGCCTGGGAGGCGTGAACTCCCGATCAGGCGAAAGCAGCTCTAGGCGTGTCCGGGAGGAGCGCGGGCTCCGACGGCACCCGATAAACGGGCCGGGATGATGACGAATGCCGGTCCTTCAAAACCGGCGTCGAGCCAGCGGAAGGCAACGCGCGAGACCGGGGCGGGAGCGGGAAGAACAAAGCTCGAACCCCAGGCGCACCAACAGACCCCCCCGCAGGCGTGCTTCTTTTGGCTTGGAGCATTGTCGCCCGGGGTCTGGCTAGTCGCATCGTCGCTATCCGTCGAGTGACAGATCGCATGCTCGGCAAGGGCCAGAAAATCGCTAAGGCTGTCCGTCGCTGAGCCGGGCAGCATTGCGAGATGCACGCTCGGCGATAGGAGCTGGAGGCAAAGCGCGAGCGCTGCCAGAGCCATCCCGATACGCCACGCGGACTGCCGGCTCGCGCACCAAGGGCCGCTCGCGTCGCGGCCCCAATCTCGGCCCCGGTTTCCCACTCTCACGATGCTCTTGATCCAAAAGGTACGTGACGCTAGTCGACTTATGCGTTAGTGAACAGCATCATCCCTTCTGTTTTCCGAATCAGCTCTACTCAAAGTCGTCACGACCGGGCTTGATCAGTACAAGCTTGGTCATGACGGGTAGGCGCGCACATCCGAAGTAAACCGGAAGCGATGTATCATGAAGTTCGGATCACCACCTTGCCGACGTGCTTGTCGGTCTCCAGCCAGGCGCCGGCGGCGGCTATTTTGTCGAGCGGGAAGCTTCGGTCGATGATCGGCTTGAGCCTGCCTTCGCTCAGGGCCGGCAGCAGGTCGGCGGCGAAGCGTTTGGCCGATTCGGCGCGCTGCGCCGGGCTGCGCAGCCGGTTGCTGACGCCGTAGAGATGCAGGCGCCGCTCGGCGAGGCGATCGACGTCGAGCTCGCCCATGGTGACGCCGCTCATCCGGCCGATCGTCACAAACCGGCCGCCGACGGCGAGGGCTTCGAGGCAGGGTGCCAGAACGTCGGCGCCGATGTTGTCGACGATCATGTCGACGCCCGCCTCGCCGATCACCCGCGAGACCGCGGCACCAAACCCCTCGCTGCCGGTGACGATTCCGGCATCGAGCCCGAATGCCTTGAGGCGTTCGAGCTTTTCCGCCGAGCGTGAGGTGCCGATCACCTTGGCGCCGAGATATTTCGCCAATGCCAATGTCGCAACCCCAACACCGGAGGGTGCGGCCGTCACCAGCACGGTCTCGCCGGCGCGCAGCTGGCCGCTGACGAAGAGCGCGTCATGGACGACGACGAAGACGATCGGGACGCAGGCTGCCTCTTCCCACGACAGGGCTTCGGGAGCGGGCATGACCTCGCGGGCGTCCAGCAGGGCAAATTCGGCGAACCCGCCGGCGCACCGGCCCATCACCCGATCGCCGGGCTTGATGCCGGTGACGCCGGGGCCGATCTCGACGACCTCGCCGGCGGCGTCGCCGCCGCCGGTCCGCGCTTCGGGCGTGGCCTGGCCGGGTCGAATGCGCATCGTATGGAGCCGGCGGAACTCCGCCCGGTTCAGCGACGAGGCGTGCACCCGGACCAGGACGTGGCCGGCGGTGATATTGGGTCTTTGCACATCGCGAACGTCCCAGGTGCCACCCTCGGCACCGGGTACCATGGTTGCAGCCTTCATCTTTTCTCCCTTCCCTTGCTCGCCTTTGCTGGCATCCTCCAGGCATCAGGATCGGAATAATCCATAACCTGCGAGGCCCGTCATGCGCATTCCGCTCTACCAGGTCGACGCCTTCACCGGCCGCTTGTTCGCCGGCAACCCGGCGGCGGTTTGCCCGCTCCAACAATGGCTGCCGGACGCGACGATGCAGTCGATTGCGGCGGAGAACAATCTCGCCGAGACCGCCTTCTTCGTGGCGCAGGGCGAGGGCTACCTCTTGCGCTGGTTCACGCCAACCGTCGAGGTCGAGCTCTGCGGTCATGCCACACTCGCTTCGGGCTACGTCGTGACCCACATCCTGAAGCCGACGACGCATTCGGTGAGGTTCGACACGCTCAAGGCCGGACCGCTCGAAGTGACCCGCGACGGCGATCTCCTGGCGATGGACTTCCCGGCCTGGCCGCCGGAGCCCTCCCCGGCCGATCCCCGGATCCTCGCCGCACTCGGCAAAGCGCCGATGCAGAGCTTTGTCGGGCGCGGCCGCAACATGTTCGTCTATCAGCGCGCCGCGGATGTGGCGGCGCTCCGACCCGATTTCGCCATGATGCGGCAAGTGCCGGGCGCCGATGCGATCGTCACTGCACCCGGCGAGGACGACATCGACTTCGTCTCGCGCTACTTTGCACCGAACCACGGGGTCGACGAGGATCCGGCGACGGGGTCGTCGCATTGCGTGCTGACGCCCTACTGGGCCGGCCGCCTTGGCAAGCAGCGGCTGCGGGCGCAGCAGGTCTCGGCCCGCATCGGCGATTTCATCTGTACCTTGCGCGGCGACCGCATCACGCTCGCCGGCCATGCCGTGCTCTATCTCGAAGGCACGATCACGGTTTGAGTCCTCCCAGGGTGCGCCGGCGGGTAGTCACTCGGTGGGAAGGGCGGCGAAGCCGAGGCTGCCGTCATCCGCGGCATCGGCGACGGTCACCGCGGTGACGCGCGCGGCATAGGGACCTTGGCGGCACGACCCGACCAGCGCTGCGACAGCCTCGGGACTGCCGGTCGCCAGCACCTCGACGCTGCCGTCCGAGCGGTTGCGCACCCAGCCGCGCAGCCCGAGGCTCGCCGCGGTGCGCGTCGCCCAGAGCCGGTAGCCTACGCCCTGCACCCGGCCGGTGATGCGCAATCGGACCGATTTCTCCGGCATCGTCACTCGAATTCGAGGATCACCTGGTCGACCGCGAGGCTGTCGCCGGGGGTGGCGCGGATATGCGCGATGCGGCCGTCGCGCTCGGCGCGCAGCACGTTCTCCATCTTCATCGCCTCGACGATGGCGAGCGGCTCGCCGGCCTTGACCTCCTGGCCTTGCTCCACGACAACCGAAGACAGCATGCCGGGCATCGGTGACAGCAACAGGCGGGCCGTGTCCGTCGCCTGTTTCTCCGGCATCAGCGCGCGCAATTCGGCGGCGCGCGGCGACAATACCTGCGCCCGGCGGACCACGCCGCCATGGACCAGTCGGAACACCGCTCCCGGCAAGCGCTCGATCTGCACGGTTGCGGAATGCTCTTCGGCTCGAAGATGCAGCAAAGGCTGTCCCGGCTGCCAATCGGTTGCCGCAAGACGGCTCTCGCCCTCGATCTCGACGCGGTACGCCTCGCCCTCCGGCCGTAGCGAGAGGGGATAGGACCGCCCGTCGAGCAGGACGACCGAACGCTCGCCGATGGCACCGCCGGCGCCGGCGAGCTGGCCGTCGACCGCCGTCTCGTGCTCGCGACTGCGGCGGTGCGCGAGGGAAGCGGCGAAGAGGATCGTGCGGTCGGGCTCGACAAAGCCCGCGGGAGGCGCGAACCCGCCGGGGAACGCCTCGGTGATGAAGTTGGTCGACAGCGCACCCGCGCGAAAGCGGCAGCTTGCCGCGACCGCGGCCAGAAACGGGATGTTGTGCTGCACGCCGGCGATGTAGAAATCGTCGAGCGCACCGCGCAGCCGAGCGATCGCCGTGTCGCGGTCGGGGCCATAGGCGACGAGCTTGGCGATCAGCGGATCGTAGTAGACGCTGATCTCAGCACCCTCGAATACCCCGGTGTCTAGCCTGATCCCGTCGCCTTCAGGTGGTCGATAGCGCACAAGGCGGCCGATCGAGGGCAGAAAGTTGCGCGCCGGGTCCTCGGCATAAACCCGCGCCTCGATCGCGCAACCGGAGAGTTCGACCTCGTCTTGGGTGAAGGGGAGCGGTTCGCCGGCCGCCACCCGGATCATCAGCTCGACGAGATCGAGACCGGTCACTTCCTCGGTCACCGGGTGCTCGACCTGCAGCCGGGTGTTCATCTCAAGAAAGTAGAAATTGCGTTTCTGATCGACGATGAATTCGACGGTACCGGCCGAGCGGTAGTCGACGGCACGGGCCAGGGCCACCGCCTGCTTGCCCATGGCCGCACGGGTCTCGGGGTCGAGAAACGGGCTCGGCGCCTCCTCGATGACCTTCTGGTGGCGGCGCTGGATCGAGCATTCGCGCTCGCCGAGATGGACGATGTTGCCGCTGCGGTCGCCGAGGACCTGGATCTCGATGTGCCGCGGCTCCTCGATGTATTTCTCGATAAAGATCCGGTCGTCGGCAAAGCTCGATTTGGCCTCGCTCGCCGCCGAGCGGAAGCCGTCGCGAGTTTCGGCGTCGCTCGCGGCGATCCGCATTCCCTTGCCGCCGCCGCCGGCGGACGCTTTGATCATCACCGGATAGCCGATGTCGCGGGCGATCGCGACTGCCGTGTCGGCGTCCGGGACGACATCGAGGTGACCGGGGACGCTCGACACGCCGGCGGCGCGCGCCAACTTCTTCGATTCGATCTTGTCGCCCATCGCGGCGATCGCCTCAGGGCTTGGCCCGATGAAGGTGATGCCCGCCTTGGCGAGCGCGCGCGCAAAGGCCGGGTTTTCCGATAGGAAGCCGTAGCCCGGATGGACCGCTTCGGCCCCGGTCGCCCGGCAGGCCTCAACGATCCGCTCGATCTTCAGGTAGCTCTCGGCCGACGGTGCCGGCCCGATGGCGACGGCTTCATCGGCCATGCTCGCATGCAGCGCCTCGGCATCGGCCTCGGAATAGACCGCGACCGTGGCGATCCCCATCCGCCTTGCGGTGCGGATAACGCGGCAGGCGATCTCGCCGCGATTGGCGATCAGGATCTTGCGGAACATGAGGGGTCGCGCCGCCTCTCACCCCAGCCCTCTCCCCGCGAGCGGGGAAAGGGAGGGACCCGCGAAGCGGGAGGGTGAGGGGCTCTTGTCCGGAGGGGCTGGCTTTCTCACAGCGGGATGTTGTCGTGTTTTTTCGGGGGGTTGGCGAGCGATTTGCCGCGCAGCATCGCCAGCGCCCGGCACAGGCGAAGTCTCGTGTCGCGCGGCAGGATCACATCGTCGATAAAGCCGCGGCTCGCGGCGACGAACGGGTTGGCGAATTTCTCGCGATACTTCTCGGTGCGCGCCTCGATTGCGGCGGTGTCGCCGAGATCGCCGCGGAAGATGATCTCGACCGCACCCTTCGGTCCCATCACCGCGATCTCGGCCGAGGGCCAGGCGAAATTCACGTCGCCGCGCAGGTGCTTGGAGCTCATCACGTCGTAAGCCCCGCCATAGGCCTTGCGGGTGATCAGGGTTACCTTCGGCACGGTCGCCTCGGCAAAAGCGAAGAGGAGCTTGGCGCCGTGCTTGATGATGCCGCCATGTTCCTGGGCCGTCCCCGGCAGGAAGCCCGGCACGTCGACAAAGGTCACGATCGGGATGTTGAAGCAGTCGCAGAACCGGACAAAGCGCGCCGCTTTGCGCGAGCTGTCGATGTCGAGGCAGCCGGCCAGCACCATCGGCTGGTTGGCGACGATGCCGATCGTCGATCCCTCCATCCGGGCGAAGCCGATCAGGATGTTGCGGGCGAAGTCGGGCTGGATCTCGAAGAAATCCCCTTCGTCCACGACCTTCTCGATCAGCTCCTTCATGTCGTATGGGCGGTTCGGGTTCTTCGGGACCAGCATGTCGAGCGACGGCTCGGCGCGGTCGCGCGGATCGGCGGTCGGCCGCAGCGGCGGCTTCGCCCGGTTCGAGGCCGGCAGAAAGTCGATGAATCGGCGCGCCTCGAGCAATGCCTCGACATCGTTGGCGAAGGCGAGGTCGGCGACACCCGAGCGCGTCGTGTGAGCGGAGGCGCCGCCCAGTTCTTCCTGGGTCACGGTCTCGTGGGTGACAGTCTTGACGACCTCGGGCCCGGTGACGAACAGGTAGGAGGTGTCCCGGACCATAAAGATGAAATCGGTCATCGCCGGCGAGTAGACGGCACCCCCGGCGCAGGGGCCCATGATCAGCGAGATCTGCGGCACCACACCCGAGGCCAGCACGTTGCGCTCGAATACTTCGGCATAGCCGGCGAGCGAGGCGACCCCATCCTGGATGCGCGCGCCGCCTGAATCGTTGAGCCCGATCACCGGGGCGCCGACATTCATCGCCTGGTCCATGATCTTGCAGATCTTCTCGGCATGCGCCTCGCTGAGCGACCCGCCAAAGACCGTGAAATCCTGACTGAAGACAAATATCAGCCGGCCGTTCACCGTGCCGTAGCCGGTGACCACGCCGTCACCCGGGATCTTGTGCTCGTCGATGCCGAAATCGTGGCTCCTGTGCTCGACGAACATGTCCCATTCCTCGAAGGAACCCGGGTCGAGCAACAACTCCAGCCGCTCGCGCGCGGTGAGCTTGCCGCGGCTGTGCTGAGCCTCGATGCGGCTGATGCCGCCGCCGGCACGGGCGGCCGCTCGCTTCTCTTCAAGCCGGCCGAGAATGTCGTTCATGGCATCTTCCGAGCTAGAAGAGGCGAGATAGCATCGACCCGAAGTTAAGGCCAGAGCCCGCCCGTCTCCGTCAACCGGCGGAAGGCTGAAAAGAGCAGAAGGAGGCGAGCGAGCGACCGCTAAGCGGCGGAGTGGTCGATCAACGCCATCATCGCAGATGCCTCGGGCATCGGCAGGACAGCGTCGATCGAGTCGAGCATTCGCGTGTGCAGCAGTGGATTTTGAGTCTTGCCGATTGTGCCCAGCGGTCCGCGAAAACCATGATCTTCCCAGGCCAATTCGAGCATTGCCTCGTTCATCAGCGCGTCGATCAGCTCGTCGGCCTCTCGGATCAGGCTCATCATAGGATGTGCCGAGAACACGGTCGGCCGCGGATAAAGCATGACCGGCTTCGCCGGTGCGGCGGCTTGGAGCCGCTTCCAGCGCTCGGGATCCTGTATCACCCACTCGACGAGCTGGTTCTCATACCCGACGACGAGCGGCTGAGCTGCTGCACCCCCGGCGATGTAATCGTCGAACAGCTTGCCCGATGAGGACGGTTTGAAGCCCATCCGTTTGAAGATCGTGCCCACATCGCCATCGACCCGTCCCAGGGTTTCGAGCGTCACAACATCGCCATTGAGCAGGTTCGCGGCGAGACCGGCAAACATGAAACCCGAATTGGATTTGGAAGGATCGGTCGAAACGACGCGCGCGCGTCCGAAAAGATCCGGCACGCCGAGCGTAGCCCAGCTCTCGCCGGCGATGATCGCTTTCAGCAGCTTCTCGAGATCGACTGTATAGCGCGGGCCACCCGCTGGTTGTGCGAACCCGCCCTTGACGAGGCCGTCGGCGACCCGGTCCCAGGAATAGAGCACAATCGGCGAGGTAAAGATCACCTGATCGCGCGACAGCTTGAGGCCGTTGTCGCGGGCGACCTCGACCAGGACCGAGGAGGAAGGCCACAGGAATTGCGGATGCTGGTCGAGCAACGCGCGCTCGCGCACCATTTCGACCGATCCGGCGCGGCGTGCATCGAGCACCAGGCCAAAGCGGTGGTCCAGCAGTTCGCGCACCCGGGCGTTTGTCAGAAATCCTTCTTTCTCGCCGCCGGCAAAGCCGAAGAGTTTCTTCGGCTCGCCGAACCTGCCGGCAATCTCCGGATGTTCGCGCAGAAAGAGATAGCCGCCCGTCGCCGCTATGCTGGCCCCGACCAGGCCAACCCCGAAGGCGCGGCGCGAGATCGCCATCAGGCTCTCCTTTGCGCTGCCCGTTCGAGCACGGCGGGGGCGCCAAGGTCCTCGTCCAGCGAACCCTTCAAGAGCTTCAATTCGACGTCGAGCTTGTCGAGCTCGGCATCGCGCAAGGTTCTCGCATAATCGGTAAAGGCTCCACTCAACCGTTCGATGATTTCTCCGATAGCGTTCAGTCGCGCGGTATCAGCACCAGGACTGCTCTCGAGGGTCTGGTACGCTTCGGCCATTTCCGCCGCCCGCGGCAGGTAGTAGGTCAGGAACCGGCGGACCCGATCAATGCGCAGCGGGTCCTTTTCGATGCCTTCGAATATGCCGCGTGCCACATTTGCGAGGTGACGAACGCGCTCGGCGATCGTCTTGGCGCGGATCGTCCTAGCGGCAGCTTCCAATCGCTCGACACAGGGATCGGCTTCGGTGAGAAGCTCGCGCGCAAACTCGATTTTGCCCTTCGCGACACCGCTGGCTTCGAGCGCCTTGAACCGGGGGCCTGGGGCGAGGAGAAGCACCAGCCCGCCTCCCGCCAGAGCGCCCGCCACGCACGCTACCAGGAAGGGGAGCCCGGCGCCCAGCGTAAGCACCGGCACCAGGACCGCTCCAGCGGCGCCTCCCGCCAGCCAATTGAGCCCGGCTCGTTCGCCCATTCAGTTGTACCCTCGCACCGCGCGAAAGGCGTCCGTCAGGCTTGTTGTTCCGTCGAAGACGCGCCCGCCCGTCAGCTTTGCGAGCGTGTCGAGCTGGCCGCGATCGGCATCTTGGCCAAAGGTGACCCCGAAAACCGGGACCCGCCGTCCATCGGCTTCCCAGGGTTGCTGAAAGGTCTGCGCCGAGCCCTGGCTTTTGCCGTCGGTCATGATGACGATGGCCGGAAGGTGTCGGCCCTGATCGAGCAGCGGCTTCATCGCGGCGAGCGCCCGCGCGCCGCAGGTGTAAAAATCGGTGCCGCCGGCGGCATGCAGTTCGAGCGTTCGGCTCAGCAGGCTCGCCTGCTCTCCCTCGTCTCCGGTCGCGCGTTCCATCCAGATTATATGATCATTGAACGGCAGCACGAAAATGCGGTCTTCCTTCGACCACTGAACGAGCAACTCGCGGGTGCGTGCCGGGGTCAGCAAGAAGCGCATAGCGTCGAGGAGCTGACGCTCGCCGACGCCTTGCATGCTTCCCGACAGATCGAGGCAGAAGGCGGTCAGAGAAGGCCTCCGCAGCACCTCCTGATAGATGTTGAGCGCCTTCTGGATGACCGCCGGCTCGGGCGGGCGGACGACGACAACCGGACGCGAGGGATCGAGATTGGTCGCGGCGTCGTTACCCAAATTGGCTGCTCGCGCGAGCTCCACTCGGCGGCCGCTCTGGGCAATGCGGCCTTGCGTCTCGCTTTTCAGCAGGAAGTTCTGGAGCTCGGTGAAGAAGCTCTCCACTTCCTTCCCGCGACCCCGATCGATAAAGCCGAGGGGTGAATCCGCCACCGAGACTCCATCCGCCGGGTATACGCCATAGAGAAGCTCCTTTCCCGAGCTGCGCAGCTTATCGTTGGTTTCCTTGATAACCGCCTCATAATTCCACATCGCGTCGTAACGCGCGCCGTTCTTCTCGCCCTCCTCATAGAGCTCGGCGAGCCAGCCGCTCGACCCCGACGAGCGCTCGACACCGGCAAGCAGAGCACGGACGGTGGTATGCACCGACGGCTTGTCGAGATCGCCGGCTTCGATCAGGTCGGGCTTGCCGATGCCCGAGGCGAGCATCGCGAGGTAGGCGGCAGCACCCGAATTCGACTGCGTTGCCGAGGTCATAAGAAATTTCAACCGGCCGCCCTCGACGGCGGCGAGAATATTCTTTGTCGTTACGGGGGTGCCGATCCATCCCAGCGCCTGCCCCTTCGAACGGCGAACGCCCAATATCACCGGCATCTGGGCTATCGATTTGACCGACTTCACGCGCCGTGCCGTGTCGTACATATCGATCCACAGCGAGGAGGCCGGCCAGACCGCATCGAATTCGGGTGCGGCTTGCGGCTTCAACGTCAGCGCGATGTCGAGCGAGCCGAGATACTTGATCGTGCATTTGGCGTGGCGCGACGCGCAGAATTCCTGCACGAGCGGCTCGAGCACCTGGTTCTCCGAGCCTGACAGAATTGCAAATTTGGGCCCGGACGGCTCACACGCCGCGAGCGCTGAGAGCAGTAGGAGGATCGCGCCAGGATGCGCGATCCGGGCGAGGAGCCTCATGTAGAGGCTGCAGCGAGCCCCGTCTTGAGTTCGTCGGTGAGCTGGACCATGCGCTGCTCAATCTGCGCCCGCTTGTCGCGACCCTCCCGCTGGATCTTCAGCACACCCGAGATCGTGTCGAGCAGGTCGCGATTGGTCTTTTCCAAGGTCTCGATATCGATGATGCCGCGCTGCGACTGTTTCTCGATTTCGATCGCCTGAGATTTCATCATCTCGGAGGCTTGGCGCATCATCTCGTTGGTCGCGTCGGTGACCGTCTTCTGCAGCTCGAGCGCGGAGCGTTGTCGGTTGAGCCCCAGCAGCAACACCATTTTCTGTTTCCACACCGGGATCGTCAGCTCGCTGGTGGCCTGTAGGTTCTCGATCAGCGTCTCGTCGCCGGACTGAACGATGCGGATTTGCGGCAGTTGCTGGATCCCGATCTGGCGCGCCTGCTGCAGGTAAAAGATCCGCTTCTCCAGCCGGTCCAATGCCTGATTCGCATCCTGATAGGCTTGTGCAGCGAGCAGCGTGTCGCTGCCCGCGCTCGGTCCCTTGGCGGCGCGCTCGAGTTCCGCCAGCCTGCCCTTGCGGAATTCTTCGGCGAAGGCCTTGCCGCCAGCGATGTAAGCATCGAGCCCGGTAATCGCCGTTTTGGTCTCCTTGTGCAGGTCGTCGAGCAGTGCCAAGTCGCGGCGCAGTGTCTCCTTGTTCCGATCGAGCTCGACAGTGATGCGGTCGATCTGCGAGGCCACGTCCTCGAACTGTTCCGAGAAGCGCCGGATACGAGCCTCGGCAGAGGAGAACAGGCGCGTGACGAAATTGGCGTCCTTGAGGCTTGCCGGGTCGAGGCCGCGCGCCTTGCCGAGAATATCCGACAGCAGCTTACCGGTATTTCCAAGTTCGCGGTTTTGCGTCTGGGCGAGGATGCGGTCGGCGAACTCGACCACCGAGTGCTGGGCTCGTTCGCCGAAGGTCACCAGCCGCGAGCGGTCGGAAATGTCGATTTCGGACTTGATGCGGGTTACGGCCGCGACGTCTGGCACGATGGCGGGAAGACTCGCATGCTCGTCCATTTGTTTAATCCTGTCCGTTCTGTCCGGGTTGACCCATGGGTCCAAAAGTTTGACGTAAATTGATGAAGGATACCCCAAGAGGCGCCGGCGCGTCGAGAACAGCACCGGCCGGTTGCGCAGCGTTCGGCTTGTTTACGACCGGCAACCCAGGGAGAATTGGCCGGACCCGGGTTCCTGAGAGCGAGGATTGGCCGATGGCGGAGAGCGAGCTTTACCGGAAGGGGGCCGCGATGCGGCGCCAACTGATGGGCGATGCAGCGGTCGAGCGGCTCGGCCGAACGACCTACAGTGAGCCGGTAATGAAGAAGTTCATCGATGTGGCGACCGAGACCGTATTCGGTGCGTTGTGGACCCGGCCTGGTCTCGATCTGAAGACCCGCGCGCTGATCTGCGTGATCTCGGACACCTGCACCGGCCGTGAGCCGGAGCTGGCACTGCATCTGCGCATGGCGCTGCGCCAGGGCTGGACCGAAGAAGAATTGACCGAGGCCCTGCTCCACCTCTCGGGCTATATCGGCGTGCCGATGATCCGTGAGGCGATGATGGCAGCGAGTAAAATATTCGCGGAGTATCGCGCGGAGACAGCCGCGGAGAAGCCCACGACGGTCTGAAATCCCCGAGACACTTGCTGTCGCCGCTTCAAGCAAGAGACTGATATGATGTTTTTGTTTTCCCGGTGCAGGAGGCTGTAATCCAATCGGTATTCGTCGCACCTTCGCCGCAAATCACGCGATCCCGACGCAGGCCGGGACCCATGTGCTAGCCAGCGTGGCGCTTCCCGAAGCGGCGCGGTCGCAGAAAACGCTGAAAACCGGATACTTGCGGAACGATGGGTCCCGGCCTGCGCCGGGATGGCGAGGCGGGGGTGGAAATCGCCACCGCATTCGTCGACACCAATTGATTATGGCATCGAACGTCGGGATCTATCGCGGCAAAGGCACGATGTTTTACGTCTATCTTCTCGCCAGGAAGCCCTAGGGAACCCTTTATGTCGGTGTTACCTCCGAACTCGCCCGGCGAGTATGGGAACACAAGATTAAGGCTATACCTGGGTTTACCGCGCGCTACAGCGTAGACCGTCTGGTGTGTTCGAAACACAGGGCTCTGCAGAAGCAGCAAGACGACGTGAGAAGCACATTAAAGAATTGAAACGGGACTGGAAATTCAACCTAATCGGCATGACAACCCACACCGGGCCGACCTTTATCCGAACCTGACCGGGCTGTAGCATCCCGATCATGGGGACCGGCCTTCGCCGGTGTGACGGGGTGTTGGGTCAAATGCGAGAGGGGTATCGCCGTGAGGATGATTCTAACGGGTGATGTGAACCTGATGAATGTCGCCGATCCGGCGGTGCCGTTCGCGCTTGTACAGGATGAGTTCCGGGCCACCGAGATCGTCTTCTGCAATCTCGAATGCTGTCTTTACCGGCCGGCGGGTGGGCATTCCGTGGAGCACGAAGGCTTCTTCGCCGACCCGGAGGTGGCCGGCGAGGCGCTCAGATCAGGCGGCATTCATGGAGTGGGGCTCGCCAATAACGTCAACTATGGCGAGGCGGCGATCGCGGCGTCGATCGCCCGGCTCGAGGAGCTCGAGATTGCCCATTGCGGAGCCGGCGCGAACCGGTCACTGGCGGGCGCCCCGATCATCCTCGCGCGGGACGGAATGCGGTTCGGCTTTCTGCAGCGCAGCTCGGTCTATTGGCCGACCAATCACGAGGCGGGCGAGGAGGCCGCCGGCATCGCCGTCATCCGCGGTCATACCGCCTATCAAATTCCGATGCACCGCAGTGGGCCCCCGGCGAACCGCCCCGGCATTCCACCCGAAATCTTGACCTGGGCAGACCCTCGTTTATCTGCGCCGGCTCGACGAGGACATTGCTGCACTGCGCGGCCGCGCGGAGATTGTCGTCGCCTCGTTTCACTGGGGGCTGCACCGGGATGTCCTCCAATACATGACGGAGATCGCCCACCGGGCAATCGATGCCGGCGCCGACCTCGTGATCGGTCACGGGCCGCACTTCTCGCTGCCGATCGAGGTCTATAAGGAAAAGCCGATCTTCTACGGGCTCGGCAGCTTTTCGTTTCATACCGGTCACGGCGGCAGACAGCATGGCGACTGGCTCGGGATGATGGTCAGGGTGTCGTGGGCGCGCGAACGGATCGAGCGGGCAACGTTTCAATTCGTTCGGCACGACCGGCAAAACCGAACTGTTCCGCGCGCGCTGGCCGACGAAGGGGCAGCTCTGGACGAGATCGCGCGGCGCAGCTCTGATCTTGGCGCGAGGCTCGCGCCGCGCGGCGACGAGGTGGAGATCGAGCTGCGGACTTGACGCCGAGCGGCCGGTGGCGGATCAAGGTTGTCCTCCGATTGCCCCGTATCCAACCGATAGGAAGACGATGCCCCAGATCACGTATGTTCATCCCAACGGGACACGGGAGACGCTCGATGTCCCGGTCGGCACCAGCGTGATGCGCGGGGCGATCCTCAACGGCATCGACGGCATCGTCGCCGAGTGCGGCGGCGAGATGATGTGCGCCACCTGCCACGTCTATGTCGAGGAGGACCAGCTCGGCCGAACGCCAACACAGTCGGACGACGAGAAGGCGATGCTGGAATTCACCGCGAGCGAGCGCCGCCCGAACAGCCGGCTGAGTTGCCAGTTGGTCGTTACCCCCGAACTCGACGGCCTGGTGGTTCACCTGCCCGAGACACAGGTCTGATGGCTGCTCCGGCCGTCGCGATCGTCGGCACCGGGCAGGCCGGCTTTCAGGCGGCGGCGTCGCTGCGCCAGGAGGGCTTTGCCGGCCGCATCACGATGATCGGCGACGAGCCGGTGGCGCCCTATCAGCGGCCGCCCCTCTCTAAATCCTACCTCGCCGGGGAGAGCGGCCTCGATGAGCTGTGGCTGAGACCGGAGTCGTTTTACGCCAAGCAGGAAATAGAGGTGCTCGCCGACGAGAGGGTGACGGCGATCGACCGGGCCGGAAGCCGGCTCCAACTGGCCTCGGGCAGCACTGTGTCATGGGACCATCTCGTGCTCGCAACGGGTGCCCGCTACCGGCCGCTCTCGGTGCCGGGAGCCGAGCTCGACGGCGTATTGCCGCTGCGCACTCTCGCCGACGCGGATATTTTGCGCGACCGACTGGCCGAGGCGCGCGAGATCGTCGTCGTCGGCGCCGGCTTCATCGGTCTCGAATTTGCCTCTGTTGCGATTGCGCGCGGTGCAGCGGTCCACATTATCGAGGTGACGCAGCATCCGATGGGGCGAGTCGTGTCGGCGACGATCTCCCGGTTCTTCACCCATGCTCATATCGCCTGGGGCGCCAAGATCTCTTTGGGGACCGGCGTCACGCGAATCCTCGGCGCCGACGGTCGGGTGACCGCCGTCGAGACAACCGACGGCCGGCGTCTTTCTGCCGACCTTGTCCTAATCTGTATTGGGGTCATTCCCAATGCCGAGCTCGCCGGCGATGCCGGGCTCGCCGTCGACAACGGGATTGTCGTTGACGAACAACTGGTCACCGGCGATCCGGCGATACTCGCGATCGGCGACTGCGCCAATTTCCCGACGCCGTTTGCAGTTGGCCGGGTTCGTCTCGAGTTGGTGCAGAATGCCGTGGATCAGGGACGATGCGTGGCTGCCCACATCGCCGGCCAGCGGGCGCCTTACGACAAGGTCCCCTGGTTCTGGAGCGATCAGGGGGATCTGAAGTTGCAGATTGCCGGGATCACCACAGGGCACGACGCCTCTGTGCTGCGCGGCGATCCGGCCACCGGCCACTTCTCGGTGTTCTGCTACCGGGCCGGCCGATTGATCGGCGTCGAGTTGGTCAACCAGACCGCCGATCATGTGGTGGCGCGGCGGCTGCTCGCCGGCAACCCCGGGCTCACACCGGAGCAAGCCGCCGACGAGAGCTACGATCTGAGAGCGCACGTTCGCAATCTCGCCGGCCGGTAATGTTCTACAGCGCGGTTTCGCTACACCGGCGAAGGCCGGTGCCCATTTCCGCCATGGGTCCCGGCCTTCGCCGGGATGGCGAGAGGTAGGATCGACTGGTATGAGCTACGACATCGTGATCCGCGGCGGGCTGGTCATCGACGGCAGCGGGCGGCCCGGCGAAATCGCCGATGTCGCCGTGGGGGACGGACGGATCGCGGCGCTCGGCCGATCTCTGCCAGCAAGCTCTGCCAAGATCATAGATGCCGAGGGCCTGGCGGTGGCGCCTGGCTTTATCGACATCAAGACGCATTCCGATTTCACCCTGCCGATCAACCCCAAGGCCGAGAGCAAGGTGCGGCAGGGGGTGACCACCGAGATCGTCGGGCATTGCGGGTTCTCGGTGGCGCCGATCCTTCCCGGCAAGCGTCAGCTGGTCCAGGATTACCTCAGCGCCAGCGCCCCCTGGCTGCCGTTTCGCGAGACTACCTTCCGCGAGTACCTCGACAGCTTTCCGCAAACCTCTGTCAACGCTGGGATGCTGGTCGGCCATCACACATTGCGGCTCAACGTGATGGGCATGGACGCACGGGCACCGAGTGCGGCTGAGCTCGGCCAGATGACGGCATTGCTCGAAGAGGGATTGACCGCCGGGGCGCTCGGCCTCTCCTCCGGGTTATTCACGCCGCCCAGCAGTTATGCCGACCGCGTCGAAATGGTAGCACTGTGCCATGTGCTTAAGCGCCACGATGCCGCCTACTTCACTCACCTTCGCGACGAATCGAACAAGGTTATCGAAGCCGTCGAAGAAGCGATCGACATCGCCCGGGCCTGTCGTGTCCATGTCGAGATCGTGCATCTCAAATGCTCCGGGCTCGACAATTGGGGCAAGGCATCGCAGATCTTGGCGATGATCGAGAAGGCGCGGCAGCAGGGTCTCGCCGTCGATTGCGACGCCTACCCCTACGCGGCCGGCAGCAACCCGCTGAAAAATTTGCTGCCGCAATGGGTTCAGTCGGGCGGCCTGGAAGCAATGCTGGCGCGTCTCGGTCTGCCCGAAACTCGTGAGCGGATCCGTGCCGAGATCGATCGCGATGGGCTCAACAATTGGGGCCGCATCCCATCTTGGGACTGCGTGCAGATCTCGATCTCCCCGCACCTGCCGCAGCACGCGGGGCAGACCTTCGGTCAGTTGGCTGCTGCGCGCGGCCGCGATCCGATCGACGCCGTCTGCGATTATCTGATCGAGGACAAGGGCGCCACGCGCGTGCTGATCACCTCGATAGCCGAAGACGACATCCGCGAAATCGTGCGCTCGCCCTCGGCTCTGGTCGGCTCCGACGGCAATTGCGTCGCCGATTACGGGGTCACGAGCCAGGGGATGCCGCATCCGCGGTTTTACGGGACCTTCCCGCGGATCATCGGACATTATGTGCACGAGGAGCACCTGTTGCCGCTCGAGCAGGCGGTGCGCAAGATGACTGGTGCCACGGCAGAGGCGCTGCGGTTGCACGACCGCGGGCTGATCAAGGAAGGCTACCGCGCCGACATCGCGATCTTCGACCCCGCGGATTTCAAGGATCGCGCGACCTACGCCGCGCCGCATCAATACCCGAGCGGCGATCGGACAACTGTATTAGTCAACGGCGTGGTCGTCGTCGAGAACGCTCGTCACACCGGCGAGGTGCCGGGGATGGTATTGCGCCGCGCTGCCGACGGCGCCCTAGGCTAAAGCCGAGCCCGGCGACTTCGCTGACCAGGGGCGAGATATCGCGAAAACTCGCTCTCCGAATTCTTGGCACAGAGTTCGGATTAAAGTGCACGGCGCTGACGTTGACACGCATCAAAACCCTGGAGATGGAGCGGGGGAAGTTGGGCCCGATACGTAAGCTACCGATCTCGATGATTAGAGACGATATATGAAGATCATCCGGCTTCTTGCGATCCTTGTCTGCACGCTCTCGTGGCCGGGATATGTTGTGGCCCAGGTTGGCGGCCCGCCTGCGGGCGGCTCTCCCGGGCCCGGTGGACAGCCCGGCGGAACCTCAGCCCCTGGAGGAAACCCCGGCGGCTCTTCCGGGCCCGGTGGAATTGCGAGCCCGAGCCCCGGGGGACCCCCGGGTCCTGCCGGACCTCCGGGCAATCCCCCGGGCGCCGGCGGGCCGCCGGGCGTGGGACAGCCGGGCGACGGCCGCGGGGCCTGGTCGGCGGGTCCCGGCCGGCACGGCGGCCCGCAGTTCAACCCCTCCCGTTGGCGCGGCGGCCACTGGTGGCAGGGCACGCATGGCGCTCGGCAGGGCTGGTGGTGGATCGTCGGTCCTAACCGGTATTGGTATCCGACACCCATTTACCCCTATCCCGATCCCTATATCCCGCCCAGCATGGCCGCCGGGTACTGGTATTGGTGCGATGCCTACCAGCAATACTATCCTTACGTTGGCGCCTGCCCGTCGGGCTGGCGAGCGCTGCCGCCACAGTGATCCGGACTATTGCAGACTGCCACAAACGTTGGTTCGGACCGCGCGCCGTCCATTACCCTCGCGCGGACGGTGGGATATCCAGCAAGCCCATCAGGCGAGCCCAACCCCGCCTAATGTAACTTTGCTGCCCATTAACTCCATAATCGGGCAGTGGCGAGGCGCGCGCCCTCGGCAAGTGCCGCTAGCTTGGCCCAAACAACCGACGGCGCCACGGCGTTGTTGACAAACGCGAAGGTCGCAAAGCCGCAATCCGCACCGGCGATCACCCGCTCTCGTCCAACGATATCGGTATAGTGGCAGATCCGTTGGGCGATCAGCCGCGGATGCTCGACGAAGTTGGTTGTCGAATCGATTACCCCCGGAATGAGGATTTTGTCGTCGGGAATTTTTGCAACGCGCAAATCCTCCCACTCGTGAGCGTGCCGCGGATTGGCCGCCTCGAACGAGAGACCGGCCGGGCGCGCCCGCATGCACACGTCAAAGATCTTGGCGAGCGAAATGTCGTGGGTATGCGGCCCTTCGTAATTGCCCCAACACAGATGCATCCGCATCATCTCAGGCGGAATATTGGCGGTCGCATGATTGAGCGTTGCAATATTGCGCTCGGCGATGCGCAGAAATTCCTCGTCGGAGAGATGCTGGTACTGATTGTGGCGGGCTGAGCCGAGGTCTGGCGCATCGATCTGCAGGATGAAACCCGCCTTGACGATCGCCTCGTACTCCTCCTTCAGCGCATTGGCCAACGCCTCGACATAGGCGTCTTCATCCCGGTAGTAGCGGTCGGGCACGAATTTGGTCAGCACTCCGGGCGACGCCGCATTCATGAACGCCTCTACGGGCTTTGCTGCGGTACAGGCGGCGGTAAGGTTTTGCAGGTCTGTTTCCAGCGGATGCCGATCGCCGTAGGCCACTGGTCCGGTGCAGCACGGGACCGCTTCGCGGCTGAACCATGAGGTGCTTCCGCGCGCCTGGTTGAGTCGCTGCATAAAGTCGGGATGGTCGAGGAGGTCGCGATGAGCTGCGGTTTGTGGCGGCTTGTCGTTATCGCCGCCGCGCAACGCGCCGATGCCGGAGAGCCGGTGGCGGACGTAGAAGGTATACGAAATCTTGCTTTGCTCGCCGTCGCAGACACTGTCGATCCCAGCGGTGACCTGCTGTGCGACGACGTCGTGGACGGCGCTTGCCAGACGTGTCTCGAAAGCCGAATGGTCAAACTCGCGGCCGGTCTCCCGCGCCTCCAATAAACGCAATAGGTCCGGCGGGCGCGGCAGGCTGCCGACATGGGTCGTTAGAATGCGGTCGTTGCTCAGCTTCATCTATAGGGACCTCGGAATTGCACGCCCGGGATCGTTACATGCGCCCGCGAGCCGCACAAGCTTCGGACACAGTCGATATTGCTTGCTCGATATCAGTGCATGCTAAAGACTCATTTATCCGATTGACAATAAACGGCGATGGCAGTAGGATTGTGACATGCGGGTTCATGTCCGCGTCGCTCTACCGAAGTCAAGCCCGCCTACGGTCTTGCCGCAACTGGAGGTTACAACCTAGAGAGGAGTTCCCGCTGCAGACCCGCTGCAGGTGCAGCGGGGGTCGCCAAAGATCGAACAACCATGAGTAGCAAGACTCCCAGGGATTGCCGTCTCGGCGTAATTTCCGGAGCCGTCCGGATGTGCGGCCACCCTTGCCGCGCAAGGCCGAACACGGTCTCACCTCAGAAAGACGGGCCTGTGAGGGCCTTCCATGACGCAGGCCAACATCCGCTGGGACCTCGGCCCTCAAATGCGTGCTTACCTCGCCGCGCTACCACCACTGGCACCATTCGAGCGACGAGGAAGCAATCGACAAGAATTACGTCGCCCACCTGCCGGTCATCGACTGGCTCTTCGGCACGTTTTACATACCGAAGGACAAGCAGATCTGGCCGCGCCGCCACGGCACCGTTGGGGCGCCTCGTCGGGGTGGCTCAGCTGCAAATCACCAACAACGCATCGAAATTCAGAAAGTCTATTTCGCCGCCACGCCGATTTTGTGCAGCGCTTTGTGTGTATCGCTGTCGTACAGGTGACAGGCGACGAGGCGGCCGTCGACATCCTTAAGCTCCGGTATCTCCTGCGAGCAACGCGCCATCGCATATGGGCAGCGCGGATGGAAGCGGCAGCCGTCAGGCGGGTTGAGCGGGCTCGGCACTTCGCCGGGAAGGATGATCTCCTCGCGGCGCTCGTCCGGATGACTCGGCAATGCCGCCGAAAACAATGCCTCGGTGTAGGGGTGCTTTGGCTCGCGAGCCAGGGTGCGGGCATCACCGCTCTCGACGATTTGGCCGAGATACATGACCACGATCGTGTGGCTCATATGGGCGACGGCGGCAAGATCGTGGGCGATGAACAGGTACGAGAGTCCTAGCTCGGCCTGCAAGTCGCGCAACAAATTCAGGATCTGCGCCCGGATCGATACGTCGAGGGCAGAGACCGGCTCGTCGAGGACGACGAGCCGGGAGAGAGCGCCAAGGACCGGGCGATCGCGATGCGCTGGCGCTGCCCACCCGAAAATTCGTGCGGGAAGAGATCGGCCGCACGGGCCGGTAGCCCGACGAGGTCGAGGAGCTGAAGGACGCGACTGCGCACCTCGGCAGCGGGCAGCGATTCATTGGTAACGAGCGGCTCGGCGATGATCGCATCGACCCGCATGCGGGGGTTGAGCGAAGCATAGGGGTCCTGAAAGACCGCCTGGACCGACTTCCGGTAGTGCCGCCGTCCACCCGCGTCGAGCCCTCGCAGATCGCGCCCCTCGAAGCGAATGGTTCCGCCGGTTGGCTGTTCCAGCCCGAGCACGAGCTTTGCCGTCGTCGTCTTGCCGCAGCCGGATTCGCCGACGACCCCAAGGGTCTGACCAGACTCGATCGCGAACGAAATCCCGTCGACGGCGCGCACGACGCCGCGCTCGCCGCCGAAGATCCCCCGCTTGGCGCGGAAATGCTTGGTGAGGCCAGCCGCTTCGAGAACCGGCATCAGGCTACCCCGCTCCGAACCAAGACGTCCCCAGGCGCGGAGGGCGAGGCAGCAAGCCAACACCGCGCCGTCTGGCCGCCGCCGAGCCTGAATTCCGGAGGCGTCTCCTCGCGGCAGCGACCAAAGGCCTTCGCGCATCGCGGGGCAAAGGCGCAGCCTCGAGGCAGGAACGCCAGATCGGGCGGCTGGCCTTCGATTGCGGTCAGTCGCTGGGCGCTGTCGCCCATGCGCGGGATAGAGTTGAGCAGCGCCTCGGTGTAGGGGTGGGCAGGCGCATTGAAGATCCGGGAGACCGGTCCCGACTCGACGACCCGGCCGGCATACATAACTGCTAGCTGGTCGCACATCTTGGCGACGATCCCGAGATTATGAGTAATGAAGATCAACGCCAGATGGTGTTCCCGCTGCAAGTCGCGAAGCAGGTTGAGGTATTGCGCTTGAATCGTCAGATCGAGGCTGGTGGTCGGCTCGTCGGCGATCAACAGACGCGGCTCGCAGGAGATGCCGATCGCGCCGACAATGCGCTGGCGCATGCCCCCCGACATCTCGTGCGGGTATTGCGTGACGCGCGTCTCGGGCGACGGAATGCGCACTGCCTTCAGCAATTCTACGGCACGGCTCCAGGCGCTGGCTCGCGACGCCCCGTCATGCACTCGGAGCGGCTCGGCCACCTGGTCACCGATCGTGAACAGCGGGTTTAGCGACGCCATCGGGTCCTGCAGGATCATCGCAATCCGCTTGCCCCGCACATGCCGCATCTCGGCGTCGGGTTTCTGAACCAGGTCCTCGCCCTCGAACAGCATCTTGCCGCTGACTATCCGCGCCGCCGGCGGCAGCACACGCAGGATGGTGAGGGCCAAGGTGCTCTTCCCCGAGCCCGATTCCCCGACGATGCCCAAGGTCTCCCCGGCATTGATGCGGAGCGAGACCTCGTCGACCGCGCGAACCACCCTTGTGCCCCGCGCCGAAACGTAGTGCGTGGAGAGGTTCTCGAGCTCGAGCAGCGGGCCGGTTCTCACCGGCGACCCCTGCCGGGTCGGCTCATAGCTGGCGGAGCTGGGGGTCGAGCTTGACACGCAGCCAGTCGCCGAGAAGGTTGGCCGAAAGCACCATCAGCATAATGCAGATGCCAGGCAGCACGCTGAGCCACCAGCGGCCCACCATCAGGCTCTGCTTGCCATCGGAGAGCATCAGCCCCCAGGCGGGCTCGGGCGGCGGCACGCCGACGCCGAGGAACGACAGCGAGGCCTCTGCGATGATGACGACGCCGAGCATCAAGGTGCCTATCACGATGGCGGAATTGATGACATTGGGCAGGATATGACGTCGCATGATCGTCCATTTCGAGCAGCCGGCAACGATCGCCAGGCGGACGAACTCCCGCTCCTTGAGTGAGAGCACCTCGCCGCGGATGACCCGGGCATAGCGCGTCCAATAGACCAGGCCGAGGATGATCACGATGTTCCACATGCTGGGTCCCACGATCGCGGCAAGGAAGATCGCAAACATCAGGGCCGGCAATGCGAGCCAAGTATCGGTGACCCGCATGATCACCTGGTCGACCCAGCCGCCGAGATAGCCCGAAATGATGCCGAGGGTCGTGCCGACGGCACCGGCGAAAATCACCGCGGTGAAGCCGACCACCATCGAGACTCTGGCCCCGAAGATCAGCCGCGACAGCACGTCGCGGCCAAGTTGATCGGTGCCCAGGAGGTACTCGCTGCTGCCGCCGGCCTGCCATACCGGCGGGCGAAAGCGCGCCGTGAGACTGCCGATTTCCGGATTATGGGGCGCCAGCAGGTTGGCGAAGATCGCCACGAGGGCGATGCCGCCGAGGATCGCCGTTGGGAACAGCGGGAAGTCCCCGAACCTCAGCGAGGTAAAGCGCGACGGCGGGCTCGGCGAAAAGGCGATGACTTCGGTTTGAATGGTCATACCAATCAGCTCTCCAGGCGAATCCGCGGGTCGATCACCGCGTAAAGGATGTCGATCACCATGTTGACGATGACGATCATTGCACCACCCATCAATACGACACCCTGTACCACCGGAAAGTCGCGGAAACTGATGCCCTCATAAAGGAGCCGGCCAATGCCGGGCCAGGCGAACACGACCTCCACGACGACTGCCACATTGACCATGATAACGAGGTTGATCCCGGCCAATGTCAGCACCGGGATCAGGGCGTTCTTGAATGCGTGCTTGGCGATCACGAGCGACTGCGGCAGGCCCTTCAGCCGGGCGAGTTTGACGTACTCCGAGCCCAGCACCTCGAGCATCGAGGACCGGGTCAGCCGCATATGGGCGGCGGCGAAGTACCACCCGAGAGCAAAGGCCGGCATGATCAGATGTAGCGGGCTACCCGCGCCGGACGATGGCAGCCACCCCAGATAGACCGAGAAGACGAGGATCAACACCAGTCCGACCCAGAAGGACGGCAGCGACAAACCGAGCAAGGTGAACGCCTTTCCGGCGTTGTCCCAGAAACGGCCGACCTGCACCGAGGCGAGGACGCCGGTCGGAATGCCGATCAACAGCGACAAGATCATCGCGACCGCCGCCAGATAGAGCGAGTTCGGCAACCGAGAGAGGTACAGCTCGAGGACCGGCGTGCGGTAGTAGAAGGACTGGCCGAGGTCGCCATGCGCGAGGCTCGACATAAAGATCCCGTATTGCACCAAGAGCGGCTTGTCTAGGCCGAACTGATGGCGGATGGCGTCGATGTCGGCTTGGCTGGCGCCGGGCTCGACGAGCAATACCGCCGGATCGCCTGTTACCCGCACAAAGAAAAAGATCGTCACTGACAGCAGGAAAAGCGACAAGAGGCAGTAGCCCACCCGTCTTGTGATGTATTGTTTCATGTTTTCCTCGACTTTCCTCCCTTTCGCCGCCGACGCTAGCCTGTCTTCAAGGTAATGTCCTCGAAGGGCGCGGTGTACGCAAAGCCGGGAATCAGCCCAAAGGAAGATCGCCCGACCCGCGGTCCGACGGCGTTGATGAAGCCGAGCTGCCAGATCGGCGCGTAGATCGCCTTTTCATACACGAGCTGCTGCATCTTGGCGAGGATCGCGCCGCGCTTGGCCTGGTCCATCTCGTCGGCCTGTTTCGGAAATAGCTCGTCGATCTCGGGATAGCTGCCGTAGGCGAAAGGCGCCATCCTTGACCACAAAGGCCTCAAGTCGCGTCGCGGCGTTGCCGAAGGCGGCACTCGCGCCCTGGATGATGCCGCGCTTGTATTTCTTGGCCGAATAGCCGGCCCAGAACCCGGCGCGCTCGATCGGCTCCAGTTTGCAGCGGATGCCAATGGCCGCAAGGTTGTTCAACGACACTTCGGCCATGTTGGAGTAGGAGCTGTCGCAGTAAAGCAGACCGGCATCAAAGCCGCTGCCATGGCCTGCCTCGGCCAGCAGCTTCTTCGCCTTCGCCGGGTCGTAAACGGCCGGCGGCGGTTGCCAGTAGTATTCGAACGTATAGGGGATTATGCTGTTGGTGGTCTTGCAGAAGCCGAGGAACAGCGCCTTGTTCATTCCCTCGCGGTCGATCGCAAAATTGGCGGCCTGCCGCACCCGCAAATCATGCCAGGGCGATTTCGGGTCCCATTGCTCGGGGAAATAGAGCCAGTTCGGCGCCTGCAGCACGACCGGCTTGAGCGTGAGGCCCGGCGTCCGCTGCACCTCCTCGGCCAGCTCGCCGCGGATCGAATAGGCGATGTCGATTTCGCCGCGCTTCAGCGCCGCCAGCCGGGTTGACTCCTCGGGGATCACCTTCATCACCAGCCGCTTGACGCTCGGTACCTTGCGCCAATAGCCCTCGAAGGCTTCGAGCACCAACTCCTGGCCCGGCGTGAACGAGACGAACTTATAGGGCCCTGCGCCGATCGGTGCCTTTTTGAAACCTTCCTCGCCGACCTTCTCGACGTATTTCTTCGGCACGATCCAGCCGGCACCGCTGGCGCTCGAATAGAACGTCAGGAAATCGGGCCACGGCTCGTTGAGCTTGAAGCGAACATGCTGCGGATCGGGCGTCTCGATCGCCGCCACCTGTTTCTTCATCAACTCGTGCGCGACGCCGTGGTAGCGCTCGAACGAGAACTTTACGTCCTCGGCGGTGACCGGCTCGCCATTGTGAAACTTGACTCCGCTGCGGATCACGAAATCGTGGGTGAGGCCGTCTTCTGAGGCCGACCACGACTCGGCAAGGCAGGGCGCCGCCAACTTGTCGGGCATCGGCTTCACCATCGCGTCATGCAGCGCATAGAGCACCATGAACGGCGTGATGATGCCCTGCGTCTCGGCCGGGTCAAACCAGCCCGGCGCCAGCGAGACGTGGACGCCATAGGTCAGGTCTGGCTGCCGCGATTCGCGCCGCCAGGCGTCACGCCGGGTGCGCCGGCGACCAAGCCGAGCGCGGAGAGAGCAAGCAGGTCGCGGCGTGTCAGGTTGGTCTCGCGGGTCCCAGAACGCGGTTCTTCGTATTTGCCGGCGGCCGAACCCATGCACTCTCCTCCAAATGGCTCCCGTAGCGGAGCCTTGCACTCACCGTAACCTAGCCGTGCACAAAAGTCTCTCACGATTGCGAGAGGATGCTGCCGCCGCCGGCAGTCGGTAGCCCCAGGGCCGGGTCCTTTTAGGGGACGGCTACGGTCTACCTCGGAAGTCGCAGGGTCGGACGGCGAGTGGCCCATCCGGTTCGAGCGTATCCGAACCAGCTGCTCCCACTGCCCGACGAGCAAGCCGTATGAGGTGTCACAGTCCTGCGGCGGTCATCGCCGTCGGAGCTGCCGCTACGTGCCCTTGATCGTGATGTCCTCGAACGGTGCCGTATAGGGGAAGCCGGAGATCTTGCCGAGCGAGGATTCGCCGACCCGCGGGCCGACACCGTTGATGAAGGCGAGTTCCCAGATCGGCGCATTGATCGCCTTCTCGTGGACCAGCCGCTGCATCTTTTCGAGGATCGCCGCCCGCTTCTTCGTGTCGAGCTCGTCGGCCTGCTGCGGGTAGAGTTCGTCGATATCGGGATAGCTGCCATAGACGTTGGAGCCGCCCTTGACGACAAACGAGGCGAGCCGCGTCGCGGCGTTGCCGAATGCGCCGCTCGCCGCGCGGAATATCCCGGTGGTGAGCTTCTTGTTGGCGTAAGCCGAGGCAAAGGCGGCTCGCTCCATCGGCACCAGCCTGCAGCGGATACCCACGTGCTGCAAATAATTCACTGCGGCTTCGCCCGATGTTGGAGTAAGAGCTGTCGACCGTAAACGGCCCGGCATCGAACCCATTGGGAAAGCCGGCGGCGGCAAGCAGCTCCTTGGCCTTTGCCGGATCGTAAACCGCGGGCGGCGGCTGCCAGTAATATTCGAAGCTGTCGGGAATGATGCTGTTGTTGATCTTGCAGCCGCCGAGGAACAGCGCCTGGTTCATCTGGTCGCGGTCGAGTGCGAGGTTGGCGGCCTGCCGTACCCGCAGATCGTGCCACGGCGATTTCGGGTCCCACTGCTCGGGGAAGTAGATCCAGTTGGTTGCCTGCAGCACGACTCGACTTCAGGCTGAGCCCGGGCGTGTGTTGCAGTTCCTCGGCAAGCTCGCCGCGGATCGAATAGGCAATGTCGAACTCGCCGTGCTTCAACGCCGGCGAGCCGCGTCGTCTCGTCGGGGATCGACTTCATCACGATCCGCTTGACGGCAGGGGTCTTGCGCCAATACCCGTCGAAGGCTTCGAGCACCAGCTCGATCCCGGGCGTGAACGACACGAACTTGTAGGGGCCGGCGCCGATCGGGTGCTTCTTGAAGCCGGCGTCGCCGACCTTTTCGACGTATTTCTTCGGAACGATCCACCCCGCGCCGCTGGCGCTCGAATAGAAGGTCAGAAAGTCGGGCCACGGCTTGTTGAGCTTGAAGCGGACGTGCCGGGCATCGGGCGTTTCGATCGCCGCCACCTGTTCCTTGATCAGCACATGATTGGCGCCGCGATAGCGCTCGAACGAGAACTTCACGTCCTCGGCGGTGACCGGCTCGCCATTGTGGAATTTGACGCCATCACGCAGCACGAAGTCCCAGGTCAGGCCGTCTTCCGACATCGACCACGACTCTGCTAGACAGGGCGTCTGGGCGTTGCCCGGCATCGGCTTGACCATGGCGTCGTGCAGCGCGTAGAGCACCATGAACGGGGTGATCAGCGCCTGCGTGTCGGCGGGATCGAACCAGAGCGGCGCCAGCGAAACATGGAGCGCCCAGGTCAGCTGACCCTGCGGCCCTGCAGCGCGGCCGACCGCGGGAGCGCCCGCAACCAGGCTGCCCGCGGCGAGAGCGAGGACGTCGCGGCGCGTGAAGCCGCCAGCGATAAACGCGCCTATGTGATCGCGTGCCATATTCACCTCCGCGCTCCGCTACGAGCCCTTGATCGTGATGTCCTCGAAGGGTGCCGTGTAGGCGAACCCGGGGATCAGGCCGAAAGCCAACTCGCCGACGCGAGGACCGACGCCGTTGAGAAAGCCGAGCTGCCAGATCGGCGCAAAGATGGCCTTTTCGTAAACGAGCCGCTGCATCTTTTCAAGGATCGCAGCGCGCTTCTTGTGATCGAGCTCGTCGGCTTGCTGCCAATAGAGCGCATCGATATCGGGATAGCTGCCATAGACATAGGCGCCGCCCTTGACCACGAAGGCCTCCAGCCGGGTCGCGGCATTGCCGAAGGCGCCGCTCGCACCCCGAAGAGTGCCATGAGCGTATTTCTTGGCGGAATAGCCTGTATAGAAACCGGCGCGCTCGATCGGCTCCAGCTTGCTGCGGATGCCCACGGCCCCGAAATTGTTGAGCACCACCTCAGCGGCATTCGCGTATGAACTGTCACAGTACAACGGTCCGCTGTCGAAACCGTTGGAATAGCCGGCCTCGGCCAACAGCTGCTTAGCCTTGGCGGGATCGTAAGCCGCGGGCGGCGGCTGCCAGTAATATTCGAAGGTGTAAGGAATGATGCTGTTGGTCGTCTTGCACGCGCCAAGGAACAGCGCCTCACTCATTCCCTCGCGGTCGATCGCGAGATTGGCCGCCTGCCGCACTCGCAAATCGTGCCACGGCGATTTCGGATCCCACTGCTCTGGAAAATAGATCCAGCTCGGCGCCTGCAGTACTACCGCCTTCAGCGTGAGCCCCGGCGTGAGCTTGAGCTCCTCGGCCAGTTCGCCGCGGATCGAATAGGCGATGTCGACCTCGCCGCGCTTCAGGGCGGCCAGACGCGTCGACTCGTCGGGGATGACCTTCATGACCAGGCGTTTGACGCTCGGGGTCCTGCGCCAATAGGCGTCGAATGCTTCGAGCACCAGCTCGACGCCAGGCGTGAACGATACGAATTTGTATGGACCCGCTCCTACCGGGTGATCTCTGAACCCGGTGTCGCCGACCTTCTCGACATATTTCTTGGGCACGATCCAACCGGCGCCGCTGGCGGTCGAATAGAAGGTCAAAAAGTCAGGCCATGGTTTCTTCATTTTGAAGCGGATATGCCTGGCATCCGGGATCTCGATCGACGCCACCTGTTCGTGAATAAAGGCTTGAGACGTACCGCGGTAGCGGTCGAACGAGAATTTGACGTCCTCGGCTGTTACCGGTTCGCCATTGTGGAATTTGACGTCCTGGCGCAGGACGAATTCATAGGCGAGGTCATCCTCGGATTTGGACCAAGACTTGGCCAAGCTCGGCGAATAGACCTTGTCCGGCATGGGCTTCACCATCGCGTCATGCAGCGCGTAAGTCAGCATGAAGGGGCTGCCGTTCGCCAGGGTGTCGGCCGGATCGAGCCAGGTCGGCGGCACCGAGACATGAATTGCCCAGGTCAGCTGTCCTTCAGGCGCGGCGGCGCGGGCTATCCTGGGCGCGCCCGCTACGAGGCCCGCCGCGGTTGCTGCCAGGAGATCCCGGCGCGTTAGGGCGAAACGATCGCCCGCGGGCCTCGTCGGCTCGCGACCGTGATGCAAGAAATTCATGACGCCTCCGTCCCCATTTGCCCGTTGGTAGAGCCTTCGGCCAATCTAGAGGAGGCGCTCGCAGGTGTCTCCCCCAACTTCAGGGGAACGCGCAGTCAAAGGATGAGCTTACCGGCAACGGCAGTCGGCATCAGCTCTTGATCGTGATGTCCTCGTAGGGTGCGGTGTAGGCGAAGCCGGCAATAAGCTCGAAGCCCGACTCGCCGACCCGCGGTCCGACGCCGTTGAGAAAGGCGAGCTGCCAGATCGGCGCATAGATCGCGCGCTCGGAGACGAGCTGCTGCATTTTGGCCAAGATCGCAGTCCGTTTTTTCGGGTCGAGCTCGTTTGCCTGCTGCGTGAACATTGCGTCGATATCAGGGTAGTTGCCGTAGGCGTAGGTCCCGCCCTTGACGACAAAGGCTTCGAGCCGGGTGGCGGCATTGCCAAAGGCACCGCTGGCCCCCTGAATGATGCCCTTGTTGAAGGCCTTTTCGGCATACCCTTTGAAGAATGCCGCACGCTCCAGTGGCCGCAACTTCGCACGAATGCCGGTAGTGGCCAGATTGTCGAGCACGGCCTCGCCGAGGTTCGCGTAGGACGCGTCGCAGTAGTATTCGCCGGCATCGAAGCCGTTGGGATAGCCCGCTTCGGCGAGGAGCTTCTTGGCTTTGGCCGGATCGTAAACCGGAGCTGGCGGCTGCCAAAAGTATTCGAACGTATAGGGAATGATGCTGTTGGTAAGTTTGGAGCGACCCAGGGTGAGCGCGTCATTGATGGTCTTGCGGTCGAACGCCAGGTTGGCCGCCTGGCGCACCCGTTGGTCGTGCCAGGGCGATTTCGGGTCCCACTGCTCAGGAAAATAGACCCAGAACGGTCCCACCAGAGGCGACTTCAAAGTCAACCCGGGGGTGCGTTGGAGCTCCTCGGCGAGTTCACCACGGACCGAATAAACGATATCGGCCTCGCCGTTTTTCAGCGCGGCCAGACGAGTAGTCTCGTCGGGGATCACCTTGAAGACCAGCCGTTCGACGGATGGCTTCTTGCGCCAATATTGGTCGAAGGCCTCGAAGACCAGCTCTACGCCTGGGTTGAACGAAACGAACTTGTAAGGGCCGGCGCCGATCGGGGCTTTCTTGAAACCCTCGTCGCCGACCTTTTCGACGTATTTCTTCGGCACGATCCAGCCGGCGCCGGTGGCGCTGGCGTAGAAGGTCATGAAGTCAGCCCAGGGTTCCTTGAGCTTGAAGTGGACATGCTGCGGATCCGGGGTTTCGATCTCCGCGACCCGGGCCTTGAGCAGATCATGGGCCGTGCCCCGATAGCGTTCGAAGGAGTATTTGACGTCCTCGGCAGTGACTGGATCGCCGTTGTGGAATTTGGCGCCCTTGCGCAAGACGAACTCGTAAGACCGGCTGTCCTCGGAGGCCGACCACAATTCGGCCAAGCTCGAAGCCATCGGCGCGCCAGGCATCGGCTTCACCAGCGCGTCGTGGAGCGCGTAGAGGATCATGAACGGGGTGATGATCCCCGGCGTCTCGGCCGGGTCGAACCATGTCGGGGCCAGCGAAACATGCACGCCCCAGGTCAGCCGCCCTTGCGGACCGGCGGCGAGGACAACACGCGGGCCAGCGGCAACCAGGCCTAAAGCAGCGAAGGCAAGCGCCTCGCGGCGGGTAACCTCGAATTGATGAGAGCTCGATTTACATCTCCCATGATGATTGCCGGACCTGTCCATATCCCTGCTCCGTGCGATAGCTGTGATCGAGCTTTTCCGCATCGTAAGACAGGTTTGCGGAGATGTCTCTTTTGTTTTCATATTTCCCGCCCCCGTTGAAGGGGTGGCGCAATTGTCAATCCACCTGCGCTATGTCGCCTTCCTACGCTATGTCGCCTTCAAGGTGATGTCCTCATAGGGTCCGGTATAGGCGAAGGTCGGGATCAGCCCGAACCCGGATTGACCGACCCGCGGCCCGACGCCGTTGATGAAGGCCAGCTGCCAAATCGGCGCGGCCACAGTGCGCTCTTGTACCAACTGCTGGATCTTTTGCAGGATCCCATCGCGCTTGCCACGGTCGAGCTCGACTGCCTGCTTCTCGAACAAGTCATCGATGTCGGGGTAGCTGCCATAGACGTAGGGCCCGCCTTTGACGATGAAGGCCGCCAGCCGCGTCGCCGCGTTGCCGAAGGCCCCGCTACCGCCCATGACGATGTTCCTGAATTTCTTTTCGCCCCACTCCTTCAAAAAGGCGGCGCGCTCGACCGGCCGCAGCTTCATACGGATGCCGACCTCGCCGAGATTGTTGAGCACCGCTTCGCCGAGGTTGGAATACGAGCTGTCGCAATAATATTCGCCGCCGTCGAAGCCGTTTGGGTGCCCCGCTTCGGCGAGCAATTTCCTGGCCTGCGTCGGATCGTAGGCTGCTTCGGGCGGCTGCCAGAAGAAATCGAAGGCGTTACAGACCACGGGGTTGCCGGTCAGCTTAGAAAAGCCGAGCGTCAATGCTTGATTGATGCTCTTGCGGTCGATCGCGAGGCTCGCCGCCTTGCGCACCCGCGCGTCGTGCCAGAGTGATTTCGGATCCCATTGATCGACAAACGAGATCCAGAACGTCGCCGGCAAGTCGACCGGCTTCAGCGTCAGACCGGGCGTCCCGCGCAGCTCCTCGGCGAGTTCGCCGCGGATCGAATAGGCAATGTCAACCTCGCCGTGCTTCAGCGCCGCGAGCCGCGTCGTTTCCTCGGGGATCACCTTGAACACCAGCCGCTTGACGCTCGGGGTCTTGCGCCAATAACCCTCGAAGGCCTCGAAGACGAGTTCGACGCCCGGCTTAAACGAGACGAACTTGTAAGGCCCAGCACCGATCGGGGCCTTCTTGTAGCCGTCGTCGCCGACCTTCTCGACGTACTTCTTCGGCACTATCCAGCCGGCCCCAGTGGCGCCGCCGTAGAAGGTCAGGAAATCCGGCCAGGGGTCCTTGAGCTTGAAGCGGACATGCCGCGGGTCCGGCGTCTCGATCTCGGCGATCCGGCTAGCCATTAGATCGTGTGAGGCGCCGCGATAGCGCTGGTACGAGAATTTAACGTCCTCGGCAGTGACTGGATCGCCGTTGTGAAATTTGGCGCCCTGACGAAGCACGAAATCGTAGCTGAGGCCATCTTCAGAGGCGGTCCAAGATTCGGCGAGACTCGGCGCTATCGCCTTGCCCGGCATTGGCTTCACCATCGCGTCCTGCAGCGCGTAGAGGATCATGAACGGGGTGATCAGCCCTGGGGTCTCGGCCGGGTCGAACCAGGTCGGCGCCAGCGACACGTGAATGCCCCAGGTCAGCTGCCCTTCCGGCCCGGCGCCATGTGCCAGGCCGGGGGTGCCGGCGACCAGGCCGAGGGCGGCTAGGGCAAAAATATCTCGGCGCGAGAGATCATTCGGGTGTGCTCCCGCATTCGGTTTTCCGCTGTTGCCGACAGATGCAGCCATGGGTCTCCTCCGTTCGACCGGGATCTTCAGTGGGGTCTTCGATTGACGGTAACCCAAGAAAGCGGAAGCGCCACCATTCGTCAGATGCTGACAACGACGCTGCCCCATCCGCTGCTTACGTGGCCTTCAAGGTGATGTCCTCATAGGGTGCCGTGTAGGGAAACCGCGCGATCTTGCCGAAAGCCAACTCGCCGACCCGCGGACCGACGCCGTTGATAAAGGCGAGCTGCCAGATCGGCGCGAAGATCGTCCGCTCGTAGACCAGCTGCTGCATCTTGTGCAGTAACGCCTCGCGCTTTTTGTGGTCCAATTCGACCGTCTGCTGCTGGTAGAGCGCGTCGATGTCAGGGTAGCTGCCGTAGACAAAAGGGCCTCCCTTGACCACGTAGGCTTCGAAGCGCGTCGCCGCGTTGCCGAACGGGGCGGGACCGGACTGGATCACATTTTTAAACGTTTTTTCGGCGTATCCCTTGATGAAGGCGGCGCGCTCGATCGGCCGCAGCTTTAGACGAATGCCGACCGCCTGAAGGTTGTCGAGCACCGCCTCGCCGACATTGGCGTAGGACGAGTCGCAATAATATTCGCCGGCGTCGAGACCTTTGGGGAAGCCCGCCTCGGCCAGCACTTGCTTGGCCTTGTTAGGGTCGTAGACCGGCGGCGGGGGTTGCCAGAAGAACTCGTTATGGTCCGCGACAATCGGGTTGCCGGTTGCCAGGGAATAGCCAAGGGTTACCGCCTGGTTGATGTCGTCGCGGTCGATGGCGAGGCTGGCGGCCCGGCGCACCCGCTCGTCATGCCACGGCGATTTCGGGTCCCACTGATCGGGGAAATAAATGTTGAACACGCCTTGAATGACCGCTGGCTTCAAGGTCAGCCCGGGTGTGCGCTGCAGCTCTTCGGCGAGTTCGCCGCGGACCGAATAGACGATGTCGACCTCGCCGCGCTTAAGTGCCGCCAGGCGGGTAGTCTCCTCGGGGATGACCTTGAAGACCAGGCGTTTGACGCTCGGCGGGTTGCGCCAGTATTGGTCGAAGGCCTCGAAGACCAGCTCGATACCAGGAGTGAACGACACAAACTTATAGGGCCCGGCCCCGACGGGAGACTTTTTGAACGCTTCTTGGCCGACCTTCTCGACGTACTTCTTCGGCACGATCCAGCCCGCGCCTGTCGCGCTCCCGTAAAAGGTCAGGAAGTCCGGCCACGGCTCCTTGAGCCTGAAACGGACATGCCGGGGATCGGGAGTCTCGAGCCCCGCCACCCGGTCCTTCAACAGATCATGCGAGGTGCCCCGGTAGCGTTCGAAGGAGTACTTGACGTCCTCGGCCGTCACCGGGTCGCCGTTGTGAAACGCCGCTCCCTGGCGCAGGGTGAACTCGTAGCTGAGGCCATCTTCGGAGGCGGTCCACGCTTCGGCGAGGCTGGGGGTCAGCGCCTGGCCCGGCATCGGCTTCACCATCGCGTCGTGTAGCGCGTAGAGCACCATGAAGGGGGTGATGATCCCGGAAGCGTCGGCCGGGTCGAACCAGATCGGCGCCAGCGACACATGCACGCCCCATGTCAGCTGCCCGTGTGGGCCCTCGGCGCGGGCGGAACCGGGCACGCCGCCGACGAGACCGAGGGCGGCAAGTGCTATGACCTCCCGCCGTGTCAGGTGGGTCTCGCGAATAACGCGCATACATTTCCTCCCTACAGTCGTGCCTTGCACCCATTGTAGGCTATCGTCAACAACCATTCCGCATGGGTGCCGGATCCGGCGAACCACCCGCGCCGGTCCTGTTCGCCCTGTTTTATCAGGTCGAGATCAGGTATCGCCAATTCCTACAAGCACCCGCTTCAGGGTGCCGATGCCCATATGGATATGGCGCTAATAAGGCAATTTAATGATTGTGAGTACCACAAGTAAGGGCGTCGTTCCCCTCTTAACCTTTGTTGCCGATCGCGGCGAACAGCGGGGTGCGGGTTTGGGCGAACTCGTCGACCGCGTCGACGAGCTTGTCGCCGTCACCCTCGTCAAGGCCGATCGAGAGCGCGAACATGCCGCGTTTGGCGAACCAGATGCCGCGAGCCAGGAGATCGAAATAGAAGAGGTCGCGCAATGCCGGGTTGCCGCGCTCGGCGTCCTCCTGCGCGCGGATCGGCGCAGCGGTCATGTGCACCGAGAACATCGAGCCGAGCCCGGTGAATTGCATTGCCAGGCCGTGCTTCTGCATCACCGTGTTGAGCCGCTCGCGTAAGCGGTCGCCCCAGTCATTGAGGGTGCTTGCGCGCTCCGGAGTGTAGATCTCGGTCAGCCCGACGAGCCCGGCATTCATCGTCAGCACGTTGTTGTTGAACGTGCCGGCATGCTGGAAGGCGTCGGGCCGGCGCGGGTCGAAGCGCTCCATGATGTCGGCGCGCCCACCGAAGGCGCCAAAGCTCATCCCGCCGCCGACATATTTGCCCAATGTCGTCAGGTCGGGGAGGATGCCGTGCGCCTCCTGCAACCCGCCCGGCGCCAGCCGTGAGGTCATCACCTCATCGAAAATCAGCAATGCGCCGGTATCGTCGGCCAAAGCGCGCAACCCGGCGAGGAAATTGCGCTCAGCCGGGATGCAGCCGGTGGTGCCCTGCATCGGCTCGATAAGGATCGCGGCGAGCTCGGCACGATGAGGCGCGACGAGGGTCTCGACCGCTGTGAGGTCGTTGTAGCGGCCGAGCAGATACTCAAACGGCGCGTTTAGCGCGCTGCCATGGCCGCGGAAATAGAAGACGCCGCCGTGATAGCCCCCCTCGAACACCAGGATCTTCGGCCGGCCGGTAAGCGCGCGCGCCGCACTGACCGCCATCAGGTTGGCCTCGGTGCCGGAATTGGTAAAGCGTACAAGGTCAATCGACGGAAAGCGCGCGCAGATCGCCGCAGCGAACTGCGCCTCGGTCGCGTTGTGCGCCCCGAAATTGAGGCCGCCTTCGAGCGCCGCCGTAATCGCCCGACGAATGGCGGGGTGCGAATGGCCGTAGATCCCGGCGGTGAATTCGCTGAGGAAATCGACGTATTCGTGCCCGTCGAGATCCCACAGCCGCGCCCCTTCGCCGCGCACCATGGTCAGCGGAAACGGGTCGACATGGATCGCCGAGCGGGTATTGCCGCCCGGCATCGCCTGGCAAGCCGTGCGATGCTGCGCCAGGCTCTTGGCGTTTCTCGCCCGGTAGAGCTCTTCGGCCTCGGCTAGAGCTGCTGCAGTATCGATGTTGGAGGAACCGGACGCCATCGATTGCCCTCTCAGTTCATAGCGCTGCTCAAGGAACGTCCCATTTGCGTACCAGCCGAGCATAGCTCCCGTCGCGCTTGATATCGGCGAGCGCGGCATTGATCGCGCTCAGCAGGGCGGCGTTGTGCTTGGCAAGACCGATACCCAATGGTTGCGCGTCGTCGGGGACCTGCCCCACGATGCGTAGATCGGGGTTTTGGCGGGCCAGCCAAGCGGCTACCGGATACACTTTCATCACCGCGGTGATGCGGCCGGCGACAAGGTCGGTCATCGCCCTTGCGATACGGTCGAAGGGATAGACCTCAATCCTTTTGATCTCTCCCCGCTTCTGCATCGCCAGTGCCGCGTCGTAATCAGTCGTGGCCGCCTGCACGCCGACCGTCGCTTGCTGCATATCGGCGAGGCCGTGAATTTGTGGTGTCCTGGCGGTGTTGACCACCAGGCTGAGCGTGGTTGTCATGTAAGGATCGGACCAGGCGAGCTTCTCCTGGCGCGCCGGTGTGATGGTGATGCCGCCGACGATACAGTCGTAGCGGTTATCCTCCATCTGCCGCAGGATGACCTCCCATCTGGTGGCGACAAATACCGGCCGCAGACGCAGCCGCTCGGCGACCGCGTTCATTAGATCGACCTCGAACCCCATTCGCTTGCCCTTGGCGATGAACTCGAAGGGCGGGTTGACGAAATAGGTTCCGATGCGCAGCACCCCGGGCGCCAGCGTCGGCAGCTTTCCTGGCGGCTCCGCAGCGGCTGGGAGACCGGTCGCGACCAGCACCAAGAAAGCGATCGCCGCGAATGGGTAAGCTGCGGCGCAGCCTCTGCGGTCCATCCGCGGCGCGAGGCGACCGTGTCAGCCCGGGTAGGCGCGGCGACCGTGATCGCGCATCCACAGACGGACGAGGTGGCGCTTGCGGTCGGGCTCGGGGTAATCGACGAACGCGGTGCGGCTGTGCCCCAGCGCCCGATTGTCGACGAACTGCATCTGTCCCGGCTCGAGGTCGAAATCGGTCGCGAGCCCGTCATCCTCAAAGACTTCGAGCATCGCGGCGATTGCGGCCGCCCCTTCGGGGTCGATCGGCTCGCCCTTCATCGCATAGCCGCTGTTGATCTGGTGCACGCTGAACCGCGCTTTCAGGTCCCCCGAGTTCTCGAAGGCCGGGGCGGAAAAAATCGGGCTTTCGCCGGGGTGGAACTCGCGCTGCCGGTCGAACCAGAAGGGCTGGTGGAGCCGCGGCAGCCGGCTCGGATATCGCGCGAGGAGCGCGTTATGGGCGGCATGAAAGCTGAGGACGCGGCTGTGACCGCCGCTCATCGCCTGGCGCAGGCACAGCAGACCGACGTAGTCGGGCGGGGTGTCGTTATAGGCGTTGTCGTTGTGAAAGCGGATCTCGATGTTGGTCTTGTCCGGGCGCACCCCCGATCCGGGAAGCGCCTCCTGTCCGGTGTCGAGCACATCGTAGATTAGGGTGCCGTCGAGCTTCTGCGCGACCGGGCGCGAGATCATGCTCGAGAGGAGCCAGTAGATCGCCGTCGCCGCGCCTGCGTCCATCTCGGCAACGGGCAGGCGGTCAACGATCGCGAAACGCACCCCGCGATCGAGGATTCGGCGTACCCGAGCCATTGCCTCACCGCAGGCCGGCATCGCGAAATCCTCGGGACGCAGCACGATTGTCGGGAGCGGAAAGGCCCGCAGCTCGTCGACCGTGCGGCGGATCTCGTCATAGCAGGCGGCGAAAAGCTCGACCCGGTAATCCTGGGGCTGGACATCGCGCGCCATCCAGGCGCTCGCTCCGTCGATGGGTGCCAGATTGATCATTAGGGTGCTCCCGAGAACTCGTCGAACCACTCTATCATACGAGGCTCGGTGTTTGCTGCCCCTCACCCTCCCGCTGCGCGGGCCCCTCCCTCTCCCCGCTGAAGCGGGGAGAGGGGCGCAGGCCGCATTTTCTCCCTCGCCCCGCTTGCGGGGAGAGGGCCGGGGTGAGGGGCCTGCCTCAGGCGGCATCCACCAGAACGAGCTCGGAGTCCTCTAGTGCGCGAATGCGCACCACCGGTTCGCGGTGGATGGCGGCGCCGTCACGGGCGTTGAGTGTAATCCCGTTGACGTCGACCGAGCCCTTGGCTGGCACGAGGTAGCCGTGGCGTTGTTCGCCGATGTTGTATTCGGCGGTCTCGCCGGCCTTCAAGGCGGCACCGAGAACCCTGGCATCGGTGCGGATCGGCAAGGCGTCGCCGTCGCTCATATCGCCACTCGCCAAGGTGACGAAATGGCCGGAACGATCGCCCTTGGGAAATGGCTTGGCGCCCCAGCTCGGCGCCTTGCCCCCGCTCGTCGGTAGGATCCAGATCTGGAAGATCCTGGTAATGCCGGGCTCTAGATTATATTCCGAGTGACGGATGCCGGTACCTGCGCTCATCACCTGCACGTCGCCGGCTTCGGTGCGGCCCTTGTTGCCGAGGCTGTCCTGGTGGGTGATCGCACCCTCGCGGACATAGGTGATGATCTCCATATCGGCGTGCGGATGCGGTGGAAACCCGGTGTTGGGCGCGATCGTATCGTCATTCCACACGCGCAACGCGCCCCAGCCCATGCGCTCAGGGTCATGGTAGTTGGCGAACGAGAAATGGTGCTTGGCGTCAGCCAGCCGTGGTTCTCTCCGCCGAGGCTCTCGAAGGGTCTGCGTTCGATCATTTGAAATCACCCGAGGGGTGGCGGGTCAGCCGTGACGATGGATCGGGTCGATCCAGCGGACCTCTTCCGGGCGCTCGATCGGCTCGATGTCGAGATTGACGACGACAGCCTCGTTGTCGCTTCGCACAAGCACGCATTCGAGCGTCTCGTCCGAGGAAGCGTTGATCTCCTGGTGCGGCACATAAGGCGGCACGAAGATGAAATCGCCGGGACCCGCTTCGGCGACGTATTCGAGGTGGTCGCCCCAGCGCATCCGCGCCCGCCCCTTCAGCACGTAGATCACGCTTTCGAGGTGGCCATGATGGTGCGCGCCGGTCTTGGCGTTGGCGTGGATCTTGACCGTACCGGCCCAGATCTTCTGGGCGCCGACGCGGGCAAGGTTGATCGCGGCCGCCCGGTCCATCCCCGGAGTCTGAGCCGTGTTCGGGTCGAGCTGATCGCCCGGTATGACCTTGACGCCGTGGATCTTCCAATCGACCGGTTCGTGCTCGTGCTTCTCGCTCATGGGTGCGCCCCGTCCTTTCCGAACTGGCCTTGATATAAGCGATTAACGAGGTCGCTCAACCGCACTTGAAATCGATATATCTCGATATATCTTCCGCACGATATATCGAAACTCAACAGAGGTTCATCATGTTTAGACATCGACAGACTTGGGGCGACAGGCGGCAGGCGCGAGCCGATATCGGCTTTGGCGGGGAGCGTCTTGGCGGCCACTATCGCGGCGGTGGCCGCGGCGGGCGGGTGGGACGCTTCTTCGATCATGGCGACCTGCGCTATGTGCTGCTGCATCTGATCGCCGAAAAGCCGCGCCATGGCTACGAGTTGATCAAGGCCATCGAAGAGCAGTTCGCCGGCGCATACAGCCCCAGCCCCGGTGTGATCTACCCGACCTTGACCTTGCTCGAGGAGCACGGCTATCTGCGTCCCGAGTCCGCTGAAGGCACCCGCAAGCTCTATTCGATAACCCAGGAGGGCGCCGCGTTTCTGGGCGCCAATCGCCCCTTGGTCGATGCCATCCTCGCCCGTATCACCGAGGTCAGCCGCGCTTATGGCGGCGGTCCGGCACCCGAAATCCGGCGTGCCGTGCATAACCTGCGGCTGGCACTGTCGATCAGGCTCGGCCGCGGACCGCTCGATCCCGGGCAAACGCGGGCAATCGTCGATGCGCTGGACCGCGTCGCCGGGGAGATCGAGCGCAGCTGAAGGAGTAGAAGATGAAGCTCGCCGTCCCCGACCTGATCTCAAACTCGTATTTTCCGGCAGTGGCGGCGGTCGAGCTCGGCTTTTTCAAGGCGGAAGGGCTCGATGTTGAGCTCGAGCTGGTCTTTCCGGTCGACCGAGCCTACTGCGCGTTGCGCGACGGGGCGATCGATTTCGTCGGCGGGTCGGCCCATTCCGCGCTCGCCGCCTTTCCCGAATGGCAGGGTGCCAAATTGCTCTGCGCCCAGGCGCAGGGCATGTACTGGTTTCTCGTCATGCATGCCGATCTCGGTGCGGTGCGCGGTGATGTCGACATCGTTCGCGGGCGTCGTATCGGGGCGGCACCGTGGGTCGAGATGGGGCTGCGCCGACTGCTGATCGAAGCCGGAATCGACCTGGCCCGCGACCGGGTAACGATCGCCCCGGTGCCGGGAGCGTCCGGCGGCGGCGTGGTCAATTTCGGCCTGACCGCCGCCAAGGCCCTCGAAGACCGCAAGATCGACGGGTTCTGGGCCAACGGCATGGGCACCGAGGTCGCGGTGCGCCGCGGCGTCGGCACCGTCGTGCTCGACGTCCGCCGCGGCGACGGACCCGCCGGTTGCTTCAACTACACGATGTCGTCATTGGCGGCGACCGACCGGCTGATCGAGACCTCGCCGCAGACGGCAATCGCTGCCATCCGAGCGATTGTCAGAACCCATGCCGCACTCAAAGAAGATGCGAGCCGCGCCTCGCAAGTGGGCCGCAGGCTCTTTCCGCCGCAAGAAGCCGAGTTGATCGCCGAGTTGATCGGCCGCGATCTGCCCTATTACGACCCGTCGATCTCGCCGAGCTTTGTCGCCGGCATGAACCAGTTCGCCCGCGACATCGGCATCCTGCAAAGCGAGCTTCCATACGAAAAGGTCGTGGCGACCCAATTTGCCCGCATCTGGAACGGCTGAGCGTCTCTGGCGCCGGAAACTCTTCACTCACGGAAGGGGCGTGCCATGAGCAAGATGATGCTCGCGACCGAAGGCGACAAACACGTCGTTGCGACCCGGCGCTTCGCGGCATCGCCCGAAGCGCTCTACCGCGCCCACACCGACCCGGGGCTGATCCAGCAGTGGCTCCTTGGTCCTGAGGGCTGGACGATGCCGGTTTGCGTCAGTGAGGCGCGGCCGGGCGGCCAGATCCGCTACGAGTGGACGGACGGGAAAGGCGCCGGCTTCCACCTCACCGGGGAATATCTCGAGCTGGTGCCGTTTAGCCGCATCGTTCACGTGGAGCGGATGCACTTGCCCGACCCGACGCCGGACAACCACGTCGAAACGATGTTCCATCCGGACGGCACCGGCACGCTGATGACAATGCGCATGACCCTGCCTGATGCCGAGACGCGGACGGCGATGCTGGCAACCGGCATGGAGCACGGGATGGAAGCGAGCTACGTCCGGCTCGAAACCATGATTTAGGAAGCCATGAAGCCTGAGCGGCACATCGTTTGGGAGCGCCTCAAGACAATGGCGCTGAGCCTTGGCTTGCCCGGTGTCGATGAGACCATCTCCTTGGGCCAGCCGACGCTGAAAGCGCATGGCAAGCTCTGGGTATGGTGGAGCCCGCACGAGGACGCGTTGGTATTCAAGGTTCCTGTTGAAGAGCGCGAGATCCTCGTGGAGGCCGAGCCGAGCACGTTCTTCGTCACCGCGCACTACAGGGGCTACCCGTTGGTGCTCGTGCGGCCGGAGAAGCTCGACCTCGAATGGGCAAAGGCGAATTTGATCAGGGTCTGGCGCGCCCAGGCCCCAAAGCGCGTGCTCAGGGCCTACGACGCCGCACACCGCGCACCAAATGAAGCGCCCCGGGTCAAGCCGCGTTCGTCTCGACCGGTTTGAGGTGCTCGGCCAGCGTCCTGCGGAAGGAGGGCGTGCCTCGCAGCGCCTGGGCTTCCTGGATCGCCTGCCACACCTTGAACGGCTTCGTCGGCATTGTGATGTCGCGCACGCCGAGCGGGGCGAGGGCGTCGAGGATGGCGCTGACGACGACCGCGAGGGCAGGCGTGCAGCCGCCCTCGCCGCCGGCCTTGATGCCGAACGGGTTGGTCGGCGACAGCACCTCGACGATCTCGGTCCTCAAAGGCGGCAGATTGTCCGACCGCGGCATCCCGTAGTCCATAAACGACCCGCATAGCGGCTGTCCCGACGCCGGATCGAGCGCGCATTCCTCCCACATCGCCTGGCCGACCCCCTGGGCGATGCCGCCATGGCTCTGGCCGTGCACGATCAGCGGGTTGATGCACCGCCCGACATCGTCGACCACCGCGTAGCGGGTGATCTCGACCCAGCCGGTCTCGGGATCGACCTCGACCTCGCACACCGCACAGCCATTGGGAAAGACCGGGTCGTGCATCTCGTTGTCGGCGACGATTGCGACCTCGCCCTCCAGCCCGTGCCGAGCCGCCTCTTTCGCCAATTCCAGGAAGTCGAAGCTGCGATTGCTGCCGGGTGTCGAAAACCGGCCGTCGTCAAAGGTGACCTCGTCCGCCGTCGTTTCGAGGATGCGGGCGGCAATCGCTTTCCCCTTGGCGATCAGCTCCGGCGCCGCCTTGGCGAACAAGGTCGCGGCGTGCCGCATCGACCGTCCCGAATGCGAGCCGCCGCCGAGGCTGACGACATCGGTGTCGCCGGTTATCAGGTCGATGGCCTCGACCGGCACCCGCAGCAATGCCGAGACGACCTGGGAAAAGCTTGTCTCGTGACCCTGGCCGTTCGGCTGAGTGCCGATGACGACCTCGATCCGGCCCACCGATGTCACGGTAATCTCGGTGCGCTCGTTTGGTGCCCCGATCGAGGACTCGACATAATTCGCCAACCCCAGACCGAGCAATCGACCGCGCGCTTCCGCTTCCCGTCGCCGCGCCGCGAAGCCAACCCAATCGGCGATGCGCATCGCCAGATCCATGTTGGCTTCATACTCGCCGCTGTCGTACCGGGCGCCGACGGCGTTGCCGTAGGGCATCATTTTTGGCGCGACGAGGTTCCTTCGGCGCAGCTCCACCCGGTCGAACCCGAGCTCCCTCGCCGCCTTGTCGATCAACCGCTCGATCGCATAGGTCACCTCAGGGCGGCCCGAGCTGCGATAGGCGTTGGTCGGCATCGTGTTGGTGAACACCGCGCGCGAGCGCAGGCCCGCGGCCGGGATGTCGTAGGAGCCGGTAACCAGAGCAGACCCTTTGCCGAGCGGCGACAGCGAGACGCAGCGCCCCCCGACATTGCTGATGTTGTCGGCGCGCAATGCCAGAAAGCGGCCGTCGGCGCGCAATGCCAGCGCCACCTTGGTCACCAGATCGCGCCCCTGAAAATCGCTGAGAAACGCTTCCGCGCGGGTCGCCGTGTATTTGACCGGCCGGCCGAGCTGGCGCGCTGCCCAGAGGGCGAGGCCGAACTCGACATAGGGCCGGTTGCGCGCGCCGAAATTGCCGCCGACATCGTACGACAACACTCGCACCCGTTCGGGCGCGACACCCAGCACAACGGCAAGCTCGGCTTTTTGGCGGACCGCACCGCCACTGCCGGCATAGAGCGTATAGCGATCGTTAGCCGCGTCGTAATGGCCGATTGCGGCGCGCGGCTCGAGCGGCACCGCCGTTACCCGGCCGATGTGGAGATTCATTTCGACGACATGGTCGGCGCCGGCAAAGGCGCGGTCGGTGGCTCCCCCGTCGCCGAACATCGTGTCGACGAGAACATTGTCGGGCATCTCGTTCCAGACTGCTGGGGCGCCGGGCAGGAGAGCGGCCTCCGAGCCGGCGACCCACGGCAGCTCCTGATATTCGACCTCGACCGCCTCCGCCGCATCCAGCGCTTGCGGCAGGGTCTCGGCCACGACCATCGCGACCGCTTCGCCGACATGACGCACCTTGTCCACCGGCAACAACAGGTGGGGCCCGATGAAAATCGTGCCGCCACCGGGTCCGGTCAGCTTAAGGTCATATCGGGTCGACGGCACCGGGCTGTGCGGGATCGGTGCCAGCCCGTCGGCGAGGCAGTCCGCGCCGCTGTACACGGCGAGGACGCCCGGCATCTGTCCTGCTCGCGTACTGTCGACGGGAAGGATGCGCGCATGCGGATGGGGCGAGCGAACCATCACCGCATAGGCCTGCCCCGGCAGACTGAAGTCGTCAGTGAACCGGCCCTTGCCGGTCAGCAGCCGCTGATCTTCCTTGCGGCGCAGCGGCTGCCCGATCGCGCCCAAGGTGAGGGTGGTCAAACCCGCTATATCGATCGCGTCGTTCATTCTCGGCCCCGCAACGTCGTTCGCGGAATTATTGAGTGTCACCCAGAGCTGACCTCCGGCACCCGGCAATCATGAATTGCATAGACGGATCGCCATCCCGCCATGTGCAGCGAATCCGCAGCAAATATTCCCCCAAAGGTTGATGAGCTAATCTGGGCTTGCACCGTACCTGTCGACCGGCGAGCCGCAGCTTCTGCTTCCTCCGCTTTCGTGCTTGTCTCACGCATGACGCGAGCACCGCCACCTCCATCCCTGATTATGCAGGAGCAATTCAGGTGCGAGCCCAACCCAAAGTTCTCCGGCGGTCTGCAGCATGGTCCTAACCGGCGGGTGCCAACCATCAACAATCGTATGCATCATGTCCGACAACACAATCAGTCAACTACGTCTGCACGGCGTCGAGAACACTTTCGTCGGCGTCGCATGGAATTCGCACAACAAGATATCATATTATTGCTACATTATCAATCGTTCTCGACGCGCCCTGAGCGCCGCCAACGCTAAATCAGGAAGTATCAATCGCAGGATGTCGCGGCCGCCGGCCGGTCACCCAAACGTGACCTGCAAATCATGCGGAATAATGGCATCTCTCTCGCGTCATAACCACGATAAACCTTGATGGGAGGTACCGGGCATGCGCGCGCCATCATTGCTCGCCAGCTTCTTCATCGCGCTGCTCGCCCTGCCGGTCTCGGCGCAGAGCCCGCCCCAAGGCACGCCGCTGCCCGTCCGCGGCACGGTCGACAAACTCGACGGCCAAACGCTGACGGTCAAGTCGCGCGACGGCCAAACCGTGACGGTGGTACTGGCCCCGAACTTCACTGTGCGCGGTGTCGTTGCCAAGGCCATCAGCGACATCAAGCCCGGCGATTTTGTTGCTTCAACCTCGCTCAAAGGCCCCGACGGCAGGCTGAAGGCGATCGAGGTGCACATACTGCCTGAAAACCTGCGGACCACCATCGAAGGCCAGTCTCCGTGGGATCTCGTCCCCGACAGCATCATGACCAATGCGACGGTAGCGCAAATCACCGGCACGCCCCAGGGGCAGGTCATGAAAGTCACATATAAAGGCAACGAAGCAGAAGTCACCGTGCCTGCGGGTATCCCGATTGTCGGTTATGTCCCGGCGGACGCGAGCCTATTGAAACCGGGTACGGTCGTTTTTGTCTTTGCCCGAAAGCAAGCGGACGGCACTTTGACCGCAGCCGGAGTGACCGCCGAAAAGGACGGCGTCAAGCCGCCCATGTAGTCTGGTTCCTGAGATCCGTTAGAGTTCGTCATTGCGAGCGCAGCGAAGCAATCTCGTCGACACCTCGCCCGAGCCGGCTGGAGATTGCCGCGTCGCCCTGCGGGCTCTTCGCAATGACGTGGTTTCATTTAGGGAGATGCCGGTCATGCGCTCGACACGTATTGCCGCCGCTTTCATGGCGCTCATTGCTCTGCCGGCTCTGGCTCAGGCCCCGCCCGGGGAGACGCGGGTGCGGGTCGTCGGCACGGTCGACAAGCTCGACGGGAACAACTTGGCGGTCAACATGAATGACGGCCAAGCCGTGACCGTTGTTCTCGCCGACAATGCGGCGGTGTTCGGGGTCGAAAAGCGCGCCGTCGCCGACATCAAGCCCGGCGACTACCTCGCCTCGGGCGGCGTCAAAGGCACCGACGGCAAGATCCATGCGGTCGAGGTGCGCATTTTCCCCGAAACGCTGCGCGGCACCGGCGAGGGCCAGCGTCCGTGGGACGCCAAGCCGGACGGCGTGATGACCAACGCCACGGTCGGCACGGTGAGCCAGTCGCCGCAGGGCGGCGTCATCCGCGTCAAATACAAGGACGGCGAATCCGAATTCACGGTCGGGCCCGAGGTGCCGATATTGGCCTATGTCGCCGGTGATCGCAGCCTGCTCAAGCCGGGCGCCGCAGTATTTACCGTCGCCCAGAAGAAGCCCGACGGCACCCTGACGACCGGCCGGGTAACTGCTGAGAAGGACGGCGTCAAGCCGCCGATGTAGTGCTCTCCGGCGACACCCTAGTCGACGCCGTTGAGCGCGAAATCGAAAATGTCGAAGTTGCGCAATCGGCGGTTCTCGGCGAGCCGCCGATACTCCGGGGTCAGCGGTCGCGACAGGATGAATGGCACACTCTGCTCGCCAAGACCGCCATGCGAGCGCAAACGGTGGCCGGCTAGTCCAGAGAGATCATGCTCAGCACGAGACGCGCCGACCGCGGTGTTGTGATCGCCGAGCACCACGAAATCGGCCTCGCGATCGAGCGGCATTTCGAACCGCCGCGCCGCTTCCGCGCCGTCGAGGACTGCGGCGATCCCAGGTAGCGATGCGCTGACCACCATAAGCGAGGCGAGATCGGCGTCGTTGCGGGTATAGACGCGGACGAAGCTTCCGAGGGCGCCGTGATGGCGCACGAACGGGTCGGTGATCGGGCAGATCACCCGCACCGCGCCGGCGCCAAAGCGTTCGTTGAGCGCGTCTTCGAGAAACACCACATGGGGCTTCCCGCCGGGGAGCGCCTTGTCGTTCATGCCGTGGTCGGCTACGAGCCCGACGACGGCACCCAACTCGAGAAAGCGCCGCACCCGGTCATCGATCGCCCGGTGAAAGGCATCCGCCACCGGATCGCCCGGCGCGTGCGCATGCTGGACGTAGTCGGAGAGCGACAGATACAGCAGTTCGGCTGCGCGGCGCTCGAGGAGCGCGATTCCGGCATCGAGCACAAACAGCGACAGGTCGGCCGAGTACATGTCGGGCTTCCCCCGCCCGACCATCCTCTCGATCTCAGCCCCCGCGCATTCGGACGAGAAGCAGATGCCGGCCAGGTTGCGTCCCAGCAGCTTGCGCAATTTGTCCTTGGCAGTAATCGCCGCGGTTTTGACGCCGACCTCGGCCATTAGCGCCAGGATCGTCTCGCTGCGCATCAGGTCGGCGTCGGTCATCATGACCTCGCGCCCGGTTTCCCGATCGAGGAAATAGTTCCCGGCAATGCCATGGACCGAGGGCGGGGCGCCGGTCACGATCGAGACATTGTTCGGATTGGTGAAAGTCGGCATCACGGCGTCCGCAGCGCCGAGATAGCCGTCGCGGCTGAACGAACCGATCGTCGGAAAGACACCCTCGGGGATGCCGCGCTCGAGGTATTCGGGGTCGCACCCGTCGACGCAGACGACCACGGTCGGGCGCTGTGGGGTGCGGTACCGCCGGCCATTCAGTTCGATCGCCTCGGACATTCGCCGCTCCCTCCACAGCCCGGGCCCAGGCAATTATCGCAGCAAATTCCCCGGAGCGCACGCATCACGGGTGGGCCGATGAACGCCGAGGAATGCGACACCGGGGCATCGATCAGCTCTCGCGCGGCTCGTTCTCCGCGCTCGGTTCGGAAGCGCCGTCCTCGGTGCGGGTCGCGGCCCTTTCCTGCTGCCGCTGCAGCTTCTCGTCCTTTCTGGCCTTTTTGGCGCGGTCGCGCTCGGCGCGCTCATAGCGATAATTCGGTTTGCGCATCAGCAGACTCCTGGCGACTTGATGTGGCTTAGCCCGTCCCTGGGCGGAGGGCGTTAGCGGCGACGCACGCGGGTCAACGACTTGATCGAGGTACGGGGTCTTCCGGAGATCTCCGCAATATGTCGGTCCTGGGCCTCGATATAGGTCTTGGCAAGCAGGTCTGCGTCAAGATCGCCGAGTTCCGAGCCCGGTACTTTACGGTTCGAGGTGCGCGTCCCGTCCTCGTAGAGGACATCGAAGAGAACGAAGTCCTCGACGCGGCGAACGGTGGAACGTCTGGCCATGTGTAAATCCTCGGAATGCTGGTTGATACGCCGCAGATATCGACTTAGGCGGCGGCCGCGAAGCGAAACGGCACCAGTCGCTGCAGATCGCTGTCCCACAATGAGTAGTGCAAGGCCCGCAGCGCTGTGCGCAGCGTAAGCGTTGACGCCCTTTGAAACCCAACATGGGCGTTGTGGCATTCCTCGAGCCGATAATTCGGGATCTGCGAGTTTGCATGGTGCACGTGGTGAAAGCCGATGTTGCCGGAAAACCACTGGAGCAGGCGCGGCAGTCGAAGATAGGAGGTGCCTGCGAACGAGGCCGCGGCAAAACTCCAGTTTGCGTCCGGCATCCACTGCGCGTGCTCAAAGCGGTGCTGAATCGAGAACAGCCAGACGCCGACGATTGAGGCGATTACCATGATCGGTAGCTGGACGGCGGCGACACGGCCGTAGCCGAGAGCTAAACCCAAGCCACCTATAAGAACGGCCAAGGCAAGGTTGGTCAGGTAAACCCCGCGTCGCTCGCGCCGCCATCCCTTGGCCGCGTCGAACGGCACCCGATAGAGGATGACGAACACCAAGGGCGGCAACAACACGTTGGCGACGATCGGATGATTGGTGAGGCGAACCAGGAATCTGCGCCAGCGTCCGAGGGCCCGGTATTCCGCGACCGTCATGCACGACGAGTAGATATCCAGGCCACTTGCCGCGCGCCGGTCGAGATTGTTCCAGGAACCGTGGTGCCTGGCATGCTGCCGACGCCAGAAGGCATAAGGCGTCAATGTCATCAGGCTGCACAGGCGGCCGATCAGCTCGTTTGCCCGTCGCGACCTAAAGAACGAGCCGTGGCCGCAATCATGCTGGATGATGAAAATGCGGACGAGAAATCCGGCGGCGACCACCGACATTGGCAGCGTGATCCAAAGCGATACTGCCAGGCACAAGTACATTGCGGTGCAGGTGGCGAAAAACCCGCCAAATGACGTCGCGAGCTGTCCGAGGCTGCACGCCAATATCGGCGCCTGAAAAGCCTTGGTTCCAGAAAGTATCTGTTCCATTTGCGGCATTACCGCACCCACTCCTGGCGAAGGTGGACCCTCCAGCGAACCGGCTCGCGCACCGCCATGGGCCGGCCGCGGCAGGCCCAGACATAGCGCTGGCCGGCGGACGAAGAGGAGAATTCACGTGCGGCAAAATCGCCGTCAATGATCTGGTCGTTGGCGTCGCGCGTGAAGCGACCACAGACTGTGCCCTTCGGGCAGACGAACTCCTCGCCTTCGCGTGCTATCAGCATCACGGGTTCCCTGCTGCATGCGTTTAGCGCGCACCATCAAACCGAGTAGCGACAGAGCCGCCTCGCTGGTCGCCGCGGCGACTTGCCAAACCGGGCTTGCTTGGCGGCGAGCGGTGCAGGAATGCCGGCAGCGAAGCGGCAGAAGACGGTTTTCCGCGCCGGACTTCGGCTCTGGCAGGGGGCGGGTTTCGCGCCGGCGCGGGTCGCCGGCTCGCGGGAGTCTGCCGCGAGGCTAGTCTGCCGTCGCGCAGCACATTTGACGCTGCCGGCCGCTCAATCGGGCCGTTGGGCAGGGCAGTGGTCGCCAGTGGGACCTGGATCGCGCGAAGGGAGCATCGCGTCAGCTTCTCGATGTCGCGCAGATAGGGCCGCTCCTCGTCGCTGCAGAATGCGATCGCAACCCCCGCGGCGCCGGCCCGCGCGGTTCGGCCGATGCGATGCACGTAATCCTCGGGCACGTTCGGCAGCTCGAAATTGATGACGTGCGACACCCCGTCGACATCGATGCCGCGGGCGGCGATGTCGGTGGCGACAAGCACGCGAGTTTGGCCGTCGCGAAAGCCGGCGAGCGCTCGTTCGCGCTGCGGCTGGGACTTGTTGCCGTGAATGGCGGCCGCCTCGAGGCCGGCGCCGACCAGGTGACGCACGACGCGGTCGGCGCCGTGCTTTGTCCGGGTGAAGACGAGCACGCGGGCGAAACCCGGATCGTACAGCAACGTCGCAAGCAAGTCGCGCTTCCGGTCGCTCGGCACGAAGACCACCTCTTGTTCGACGCGCTCTACGGTCGTCGCCGCGGGTGCGACGACCACCTTTACGGGGTCGTTGAGATAGTCCTCGGCCAGGGCGGCGATAGGCCGCGGCATTGTCGCCGAGAACAGCAGCGTTTGCCGTTGTCGCGGCACCAGCTTCACGATGCGCTTCAGCGCATGGATGAAGCCAAGGTCGAGCATCCGGTCGGCCTCGTCGAGAACCAGGACCTGTACACTCGCCAGGGTCAGCGACCGCGTGTCGATCAGATCGAGCAAGCGTCCCGGCGTCGCCACGAGGATATCGACGCCGCGTGCCAGTTTCTGCCGCTGCGGCCCGATGGGAACCCCGCCGAACACCACCGCGGTCGACAGCGGCATCCCCGCGCCGTAGGCACGAAAGCTAGCCGCGATTTGGCTCGCCAACTCCCTTGTCGGAGCCAGCACGAGGGCGCGGCAGGTTTGCGGCGCTGCTCGTTGTGAACGGACGGCAAGCCGTTGGAGGATTGGCAGCGCGAAGGCGGCGGTCTTGCCGGTGCCGGTTTGTGCGATGCCGCACAGATCGCGCCCGCCGAGCACCGGCGGGATGGCTTGGAATTGAATGGGCGTGGGTGTGGTGTAGCCCTCTGCGGCGAGGGCGCCAAGTATAGGCGCGGAAAGTCCGAGGTCGGAAAAATTGGGCAAGGCGGTGACGGCCTCTCGTTGTTGGGGTGCCGACAGAGCGTTCGCGTGAACGCTATGCGCAGGCCGGGAGACGACCCGCGTGACTAGGGCTGTCCAGATGTCGGCAGGGGATTAAGACCGGTCCGGCTTCCACCAATATGGCGGCTCGCTCACGCAGGCCCGGTCACGTGACTCAACGCAGGAGCACGAACACTGCCCACCTAATATACTGGCGCCTTTGCCGGTATCAAGTGTCAGCCTGCCGACTTCGTCAACTTCCGCCGAGATAATTGCGATATTTGTATTTGGATGCGCCGGGCCGGCTACTGCTGTGATCCTGGAGGTGAAGATCGATGAAGAGCACCTATCGGGCCAGCGGTGGCGGCGCCTATGAAGTGTTTCTCGGTCGCTGGCCGCGTTTGCTCGCCGGTGGGTTCGTCCGATCCCGACCGGGAGGCGACGGTATCTCTTTCGGGTTCGGCCGTCCGACGGCCTGCCTCGGCTCTGGCTCCAAGCGGCCTCGGCGCGATCGAGCGCGGGTCGATCACGATCCGGATGGAGTACGCGGAGTTCGAAGATTATTGGGAACCGCTGCTCCGGGGCCAAAACCCGGTCGGAGCCTATGTCGCGAGCCTGTCGCAAGAGAGGCGGCGGGTCATCGAAGAGCGCGTTCGACTGTCTTATTTTGCCGGGTGCGCTGGCGGTCCGCGCTCGATGACCGCGGCGGCACGGGCTGTGCGCGGCACCGTGCCGTGATTTAGCCCTTGTGCCGGCACCTAAACTGGTATCGTTGCAGAGTTGCGCAAAAAGGGAGACCTTGATTATGGCCTCGAACGGGAAAGTCGCCCTCGTCACCGGCGGGGGAAGCGGCATCGGTAAGGCCTCAGCAATGGCGTTGGCGCGCGAGGGATTTGCTGTTGTCGTTGCCGGCCGCCGTCCGGAGCCGCTGCAAGCGGTCGTCGGCGAGGTCGAGAACCTGCAGGGCAAGGCGTTGGGCGTGCCGACCGATGTCGGCAACCCCGACTCGGTGCGGGACCTGTTCGCAAAGACTAAGCAAACCTTCGGCCGGCTCGACGTGCTGTTCAACAATGCCGGCTTCGGCGCCAACGCCCCGATCGAGGAGCTCGCCTTCGATCGTTGGAAAGCCGTCGTCGATACGATCCTGACGGGTTCGTTCCTGTGCACCCAGGAAGCCTTCAAGATCATGAAGGACCAGCAGCCGATGGGCGGCCGGATCATCAACAACGGCTCGATTTCGGCGCATGTGCCGCGCCCCAATTCTGTCGCCTACACTTCGTGCAAGCACGCGATCACCGGTCTCACCAAATCGACCTCGCTCGACGGCCGCAAATACGACATCGCCTGCGGCCAGATCGACATCGGCAATGCGCTGACCGAGATGACCCAGCGCATGCAACGCGGCGTGCCGCAGGCCAACGGCACGGTCATCGAGGAGCCGGTCATGGACGTGCAGAACGTCGCCCGCGCCGTCGTTTTCATGGCGACCGTCACGCCCGAGGCCAACGTCCAGTTTCTGACCGTGATGGCAACCAAGATGCCGTTCGTCGGCCGCGGCTAGCGCCTCACCTTCCCTGAGGGCAGGGAGGCGAAATGCCGGCTGAGGGAGGCAGCAGGGAGATGTGATGTCGGCATTTCGCGCCGGTCGGCCTTGGCGATACTGCTCACGATAAATGGTTATCATAAACGTATTTACGGTATTTAGCAAGACAAATTTAACAAGAAAGCCACCGACGAGTTGTAGCAAGGGCGCCAACACCTGCACCTCAGTCCGAGCGAAACTGGGTGAGGGCTCTCCTGGCGGTATGCGGACCGCCTCCGCCGCAAGGGCAGCGCCCGGAATTCGGCGGCCTGCGGGGAGTGAACGGCCCGCCCTGCAGCGCTGCTGCGGATCGGCTCGACCAACTGATCCGCGATCCGGTTCGAGCAACTATCATCATCTGCCCCGATCGCCTTGCAAAACAGTGTTATTGACAATATCGCAATTATGTGCTGCGGTGCGCCGAAGCTGGTAACCAATGGCGGCGTGACCCGATGAACGGCGGGATTGCCCGTGGCCGGGTTTACCAAGCGGAAATGAGTTGCTGCTGTATTGGCAGGAGGCGGGCAGGGAAGGCCCTCCCGTAATGCGTCTGCCGGTGTTCAGACCCACTCAGAAGCCTCATCGGGTGACGGGGACAAATGGAGATATCAAAAATCCAGCCACACCAGCGAAGGCTGGTGCCCATTACAGAAATGGTCCCGGCCTTCCCCACGGATCCAAGTCCGCAGGCTGAGGGCGCGCGGGAAAGCGAGGAGGTTGCGCCGCGCATTGAATCATCCGAATGCATTCGAGCTCCAGATAGTTCCGCGCAACAGCAGCAACGCGCCATCCTCGCCGGCATCGCCGGCAATGTGATGGAATGGTACGACTTTACCGTCTACGGCTATTTCGCCGCGGTCATCGGGCGTCAATTCTTTCCCGCGGAAGACCCGATTTCCTCGCTGCTCGCGGCGTTTGGCGTCTTTGCCGCGGGCTTTCTGATGCGCCCGTTCGGCAGTCTGGTGTTTGGCCATATCGGCGACAAGATCGGGCGCAAAGCCGCGCTGACGGCATCGGTCATCCTGATGGCGGTGCCGACATTCCTGCTCGGGCTTCTGCCGACCTACCAGCAGATTGGCATTACGGCGCCGCTGCTGCTGGTGCTGCTGCGGCTCGTACAGGGACTCTCGGTGGGCGGCGAATACACCACCTCGGCGATCTTTCTGGTCGAGCGATCGGGCCCCGGGCGCCGCGGGTTCCTCGGCAGTTTTGGGCCATTCGGGGCCTGCGGCGGCGTGCTCTTAGGGTCGGTGGTGGGCGCCGCGGTAACCACCATTCTCGACCCGGCGTCGGTCAATGGCTGGGGATGGCGGCTCCCTTTCCTACTCGGGATCAGCGTGGGCGTTTCCGGGCTCTACATCCGCCGTCACCTGCTCGATGAGACAGTGCCGCAAAGAAGAAGGCCCGCGGTGAAGTCGCCGGTGTCCGAGGCGCTGCGCACCGAGTGGCGTACGATCTTCAGACTCGTCGGGCTCAATGCCGGCTACGCCGTGGGCTTTTACTTGTGCTTTGTCTATATAACGACTTACTTGCGACAGATCGACCATCTTTCGGTATCGAGGGCTCTCGATATCAATACGATCGCCATTGCGGTGCTGCTGTTGCTGATCCCATTAGCGGGAGCTCTGTCGGATTGTCTCGGCCGCAAACCCGTGATGCTGACTGCGACCGGCGGATTAGTGGTTTTGAGTTGGCCGCTGTTATGGATGATGCACCATCCCGACACTCGGGTAATCCTTTTGGGCCAGCTCGGTTTTGTCGTTCTGATCGCCGGCTTCGGGGGAGTGAACCCGGCGGCGATGGTCGAACTGGTGCCGGATCGGCTCCGCTGCACGGTCCTCTCTGTCGGATACAATCTCGGTTTCGGCATTCTCGGCGGGCTGACGCCGATGGTCGCGGTCTACACGATAAACCGAAGCCACGACGACCTTTCTCCTGCATTCTTGCTGATGGCGGCAGCGGCCGTTTCTTTCGTCGTGATCGCCGGTTTGCGTGAGACCTACAAACTAGCGCTGGCGACCCCGGCTGCCGTAAGCACAACCGCAGCTTCAGTAGGCAGCGCCGCCGGTTAAATTCGCAATGCCGCCTGCAGCGTCGCCCGGAAGTGTTCGAGGTCCGGGGTTGGGATACCGGGAACTTTGGCCGCTTCGTCCCAGCGCCGTAGGCGGATGGCGTCCTCGGCATAGGGCAAAGCGCGGAACTCGGCGGCTTCCTTCGGGGTGAAGGGCCCGCCCTGCAACGCGAGGCTGCGCACCGACCCCGGAGAGAGGCCCGCGCAATAGCCGGGATCGGTCGCGCAAAGATAGCGCTTTGCCGGGACGTGCAGACGCACCGGCTCGGACACGGCTGGGCCGAAGTTCGGCAATAGGTGCTCGGCGCCGATCTCTTCGTGCTGGTCGTCGACACCGCGCAATGCCGACTGTTCTCCCTCTTCATGCAGCAAGTGCCCGATATCGTGCAGCAGCGCTGCCGCGACGAGGGCCGCTGGCGCCCACTCGGTCGCCGCGAGGGTCGCGCACTGCAATGCATGCTCGCACTGAGAGACACGTTCGCCACCGTATTGCCGGGCGCCCTTGGTGCGGAGCAGTTCGATCAGCTGGTCGACGATCCAATCCACGTGACCTACTCCTCTTCCGCCTCGATCGCACTTTCGTGCCAATGGCGCAGCAACCGCTGCGACAGGAAATCGAGCACGAGGTAAATCAAGATGCCGGTCAGCGAAAGCAGGAAGAGCGCGGCGAACAGCCGGGGAATGGCGAGGCGGTACCCCGCTTCGAGGATCCGGAAGGCGAGCCCGGTTTCGTCGCCGCCGGTGCCGGCGACGAACTCGGCCACGACCGCACCGATCAGCGCGAGCCCGCCGCTGATCCGCACTCCGGCGAGGAAATAGGGCAGAGCCGTCGGTAATTTGAGGTAGCGCAAGACCTGGCCGCGCGAGGCGCCGTAGAGCCGGAAGAGCGCCAGGAGGTTGCGGTCGGCACTGTTCAACCCGACCGTCGTGTTGGCGACGACCGGGAAGAAGGCGACGATCCAGGCGCAGACGAGGAGCGCCAGAAACGGCTCGCGCACCCAGATGATGATTAGCGGCGCGATCGCCACGATCGGGGTCACCTGCAGGATCACCGCGTACGGGAAGAGGCTGAGCTCGAGCACGCGCGACAGCGAGAACAAGACCGCGATCGCACCGCCGAGAATGGCGGCCGCGGTGAGTGCTGCGAGCGTAACGCGCAGGGTCACCAGCAGCGAACCCAGCAGGCTCGGTCCGTCGGTCCATAGGCTCGCGGCAATGGCGAGCGGGCCCGGCAGGATATAGGGCGGGATGCCATTGACCCGGACGACAACCTCCCAGAGGGCCAGGAGGACGGCACCCACCGCCAGCGGGGCGGCAATGCGCCACACTCTCATGATGATCCGTCCGCCATCGCTCGTGCTAGCGCGTTTGATACCGTCGCGCAAAGCGCTGCATAGTCGGGCGATGTGCGCAGCGCGCGGTCGCGCGGTTGCGGCAGCTCCACTCGCAAATCGGCCGCGATCCGCCCCGGCCGGGCCGTCAGTACTGCGATCCGCGTCGAGAGGTAGACCGACTCGAAGACGCTGTGGGTGACGAACAATACGGTAGTCCGGCGACCCTCCCAGAGCCGCAGCAGATCATCGTTGAGCGCCATCCGGGTGATCTCGTCGAGTGCCGCAAAGGGTTCGTCGAGGAGCAACAGGTCGGGATCGGTCACCAAGGCGCGGGCGATTGAAACCCGCATCCGCATCCCGCCCGAGAGCTGGCGCGGGTAGGCGCGCTCGAACCCGGCGAGCCCGACCGCGCGGATTTCCGATCTGACGCGCTCGCGCTCGGCGGGTCCGGTCCGTCCGGCGATGCGAAAGGGCAACAGCACATTGTCGTTGACCGTGCACCACGGCATCAGGGTAGGATCCTGGAAGACAAAGCCCACCCGTCCCGAGGGCGTCCGCCCACTCCCGTCGGCGGCGAGCGAGAGACGCCGCTCGCCTTCGCTCGGCTCGGCGAGCCCGGCGATGATGCGCAACAACGTGGTCTTGCCGCAGCCGGAGGGGCCGATGAGGCTGAGGAACTCGCCTCGAGCGATGTCGAGATCGATCGCCTCGAGCGTTCTGAGTCCCGAGCGGAAGCACTTGCCGATGCCCCGCAATGCGACGACCGGCGTCAGGGCAGCATACCGACTTTCTTGTTGACGAACCGCAGCGTGTACGCCCTGCGGAAATCGAGATCCTTGGAGTAGACGCCGGCATTCACCATCGTGTCGAAGAAATCGCGCCAGCGCGCCTCGGTCATCGCGCCGATGCCGCGCGTCCTAGCGTCGCCGCTGTCGACGATGCCGTACTCCTTGACCTTGGCGATGCCGTAGGCGAGCAGTGCGTCGGTCATCTCCGGATTGTCGCGTTTAATCAGTTCGTTCGCCGGTGCGGGGTTGCCGTAAAGATAGCTGTACCAGCCCTCGATGCTGGCATCGACAAAGCGCTGCACGAGATCCGGTTTTTCGTGCGCCAGCTTTTCCGAGGTCTGAATCAACGAGCCATAGCTCGAATAACCGGCATCGGCGAGCAGCAGGACGACCGGCTTCTCGCCCTGGGATTCTATCGTGAACGGCTCGCTCGACAGATAACCCTGCTGCACGGCGTTCGGATCGGCCAGGAAGGGTGCCACGCTGAAGGTGTAGGGCCGGATCTGGTGGTCGGTGTAGCCGAACTTGCTCTTCAGAAACATCCAACTGGTGATGCGGGTGTCGGAACCGATCATGATCGGCTTGCCCTTGAGTGCTGCGAGACTGTCATTTCCTCGACCGGGGTGCGCGATCAGCACCGACGGGTCTTTCTGAAAGATCGCCGCGACCGCCACTATAGGAATGTTCTCGGCTGCGAAATTGAGCGGACCAAAGGAGTTCGGCGCGAGATTGAAATCGAGGCGGCCGGCGGCGAGCAGCTGCGCATGATTGACCTGCGGTCCGCCCTGCCGCAGCGTCACCTCGAGACCGTGCCCACGGTAGATCCCGGCGGCGACCGCCTGATAATAGCCGCCGTGCTCGGCCTCGGCCTTCCAATCAGTGCCGAAGGTGACACTCTCAGCCGTCACGGAATGGGCGCACATCAGGCCGGCCACAACGCCAAACACGGCAGCGATCAGGACGCGCATTCCAGCGGGCCCCCTTCTATTTCCATGTGCGCGAGTGTACCCGGGGGCCGAGCGGGCCTCGAGCCGCCGTCCTCTCGCAAAGACAGTACAATTATGGTATCATTCGCAAAAGCGCCCCGCTCCATCTCGGGACGGGCGAGCGCAGGGAGCGCGGCATGAAGAACTTGCTGACCGTGGTCGGGGACGGCAACGCAGCGCCGGTCCTCGACACGGCGTTGATGACGGCGGAACTCTTCAACAGCCACATCGTCGGCTTGCACAGTCTGACGACCGAATATGCGGTCGTCTTTGGCGGCGAGATGGGGTTCTCGATCTCCTCGGAGGTCGATCGCACCCTCGAACGCGAGGGCCACGAACGGCGCGACCAGGCGCGCCGGCTGTTTCGTGAATTCATGAACTCGAAGGGCGTACCGGTCGGGCCGGTGCCACCGGGGCACAACGGCCCGAGCTCCGCCTGGCGTGAGGAAGACGGACGCCAGAACGCCGTCGTCGGAATGATCGGCAGGGTCTACGACCTGATCATCGTCGAGCAGCCGGAAAAGCTCGCCTCGATCGCCGAGGCCACCCTCGAGGACGCCCTGTTCGAGAGCGGCCGCCCGGTGTTGATGGTCCCGAAGCGGCCCCCGACAACCATGTGCGAGGTCGTCGCCATCGCCTGGAACGGTAGCACCGAGACTGCGGTGACAGTCGCCATGGGCATGCCCTTCCTCAAGCAGGCCAAGCACGTCGTGATCGTGGCCGTCGGTCCGCAGCACATGCCCGAGCCGGGACCGGAGGGCGACGAACTGGCTCGCACCCTCGAGCAGCACGGCATTGAAGTCAGCCTGCGCACCGCTTATGGCCGGCAGAAGGCGCAAGGTGAATCGTTCCTGAAAGAGGCGATGGATGCAGGGGCCGATCTGCTGCTCAAGGGCGCCTACACGCAGAGCCGCATCCGCCAGATGATTTTTGGCGGCGGCACCCGCCACATCATCATGGAATCAAAGATTCCGGTGCTCATGGCGCGTTGAGATCACGCGACGCGTCGATCAGCGCCAAGGTGCGGAGCATCTCGTTGGTTTGGATCATCAAGGCTTCGTCGCCGCCAAAGCCGGGCTTGGAGAGCAGAAAGTCCGGCTGGCATGCGAGCCCGACCTGCGCGGTGATGCGCGCCGACTGGTCGGTCTCGTTGCCGGTCCCGCCCAGGCAACATCCCATTCCTTTCCCGCGGGCATAGAGCACCGCCTCGATCGCGTTGTTGATACCGCCGAGATCAGGGGTCTTGATCTGTGCGTAGTCCGCCGCCTCGGCATCGGCGAAGGCCTTGATGTCGTCGAGGGTGTTGCACCACTCGTCGACGACGATCTTGACCTGGTGGCCTTGCCGCGTGATTGCAGAACGCAATGCGCGGAAAGCCTCGATCTGCGCCTCCCGGGACTTGGCGATAACAAAGCTCTCGAGCAATAGCTCATGCGGCTGCACCGCCGCCTCGAGCCGGCTGAGATAAATGGCGATCGCGTCGATGTCGTCGCCAAACAGCTCGCCGAGCGTGCCGTAGACATCGAGGTGAATTCGCGGCCGGTAATCCGGGTCGCCGATCTCGCCAATGCGCCTGACGACCCCCTTAGCGTAGGCGACCAACTTCTCGCCCTCGAGCCCGATATCGCGCTCGACCTGCTGAAATGAAGCATGCGGCAACAGCTCGACCCGCTTCAGGATCATGCGGTCAATCATCTGCGCGTCCTCCTTGTGGCAGGACGCCAGGACCGGAATCGGCACCGGGGCGATGCCGCAGCCGTATTCGCGGCTGACGATTTCGGCCATCGTGCACCGGTTGGCGAGTGCGGCAGCATGCAGCAAGGCCTGGGTGATGCCGTAGCGCAGGGCGGTGTGCAGCCGCCGACCTTCGTGGACCAGCCCATCGACCTCTTCGGCGAGTTCGCGGAAGCAGTCGATCGGCCGGCCGCGCAGCATCTCCCGCATCGTCGAGCGTAGGAACGGCAGGTGCTGCTCCGCCCGAAACAGCGGATCGCGCCCGGCGACTCCGGTCAGGATCACATCGACGCAGTCGCCGAAGGCCACCTGGCCGTCGTCGAGCACCAGCATCACCGAGATCGCCATCCCCGGCTGGACGATCTTCTCGAAGCCCGGGCTGACGGGTTTCCCCGGATAGGCAAAACCGTCGGCCCGGGCGCCTGCCTTGATCGCCGCCAGGTCGCGATTGAAGAAGCCGGACCGCACGACCGCGAAGATGACGTCCTTGATTTTCACGGGAGCGGGCGTGGGAGACGCCAATACCCCGGCGGCCTTGAGATGTCATACTCTATTCTTTTGTCGTCAAGGAACTCGCCCACTATGCCCATCACTTGCTCACGGCGCACCCGGTCATTATCTGCTATACGCAGGTAGCGGAGCAAACTCTCCAAATTGCCAGATCCCTGGCTTCCAAAAAAGGAGATGATCTGGTGCCTTAGCGAGGTCAATACCTCCATTTGAGCATTCAGGATCTCATTATTCTGCCTAAGGATTTTATTGTCCTCCTCGAGCGTCCTAACATGCGCAATTAACTTCGCGATCTTAACTGTGTTTTGTTTTGCGTTATTATCGGATGACATCTCATACCAGAAAAAGTATGTTGCTGAGATCACCAGCCACAGAAGTGCGAATAACATCCCACCTATGATCAGCGCCTGATTAGTCCCCTCCGACCGCGCCGCGACTAAAGCGAGGATCCCTTCGGCGATCAAAGCTATCAGTACAAGTAGTCCCAGGGGCCTTGTAATAGCATTGATGATCTCGGCACGTGAACCTAGAGCCGCCCGGTGGTCACTTGCCGCCCTCGCTGTTCCTCCTTCTCCTTGAGCCAATTCAGACACCCTCCGATGGTGAGCTTCCGGTTTCTGAAATGCTCGCCTATTGGACTAGCCCTCTCCCGCTCTCCGGATTCCGGAGAGAGGGAGGGACCTGCGAAGCGGCACAGCAGATCAGCCGAAGCGCGAGACGTCGACCGCTTTCTCGGTGATGAATTCGAGCAATGCGGGTGTGCCCTCGCGGGTCTTCTCGATGCCGCGGCGGATCGCCGGTACGATCTCCTCGGGCTCGGTGACCCGCTCGCCATAGCCGCCCAGCGCCTGGGCGAAATTGGCGTAATGGCCGCTGATGTCGGTCGAGCGGTATTTCTCGGTCGAGACCGGCATCACCTTCAACTCGATCGCCATCGAGAAATTGTTCATCAGGATCGAGAGGATCGGGATGCGCTCGCGCACCGCGGTCTCGAAATCCATGCCGGTGAAGCCGATCGCGGCATCGCCCCAGACATTGATGCAGAGCTTCTCGGGCTTGGCCAGTTTCGCCCCCATCGCCAGTCCGAGCCCGTAGCCGAGCTGGGTGGTTTTGCCCCAGCCGATATAACCGAGTGGCGCTTGGCTAACCCAGAACGGCGACAGCTGGTCGCGCGGGCTCCCGGCGTCATGAGTGATGATCGTCTCTTTGACATCGACGGTGTGCAGCAATTCCCAGATCACCCGGTAGGGCGACAGCGGCTTGGTGTTCTGCGTCAGCCGCGGCATCCACTGCTCCATCCACTCGCTTTTCAGCGCGCTGATTTCGCTGGTGACTGCACCGAGCCGGTCACGGGTCTTGCCGTGCAGCCGGTCCCTCACCTCTTCGAGCAATGCATCGAGGGTGAGACCGGCGTCACCGACGGCGGCCAACTCGACCGGAACGTCCTTGTTGATGTCGGTCGGGTCGAGTGTCGCATGGGCGATGCGCTTGCCCTTGGGCATCGGCGTGGCAAAGCTCGAGCGCGTAAAGCTGCAGCCGATGCCGAACACCAGATCGGCTTTTTGCAGAAAAGTATGAAGCTGTTTCGAGATCCCGATCCCGCCCGAGCCGAGTGCCAACGGGTGCGACCTCGGGGAAGGCGCTCTTGCCCGGCAATGTAGTCATGACCGGGGCTTCGAGCAATTCGGCCAATTCCTGCAGCTGCTTCCAGGCCTTGCCGTAATGCACACCTTGGCCGGCGCAGATGACCGGGCGCTGGGCGTCGACAAGGGCCGCAGCGATGGCAGAAACCGAGCGCGGGTCCGGGCCGCTCTTGAGCTGCGGCGTCTTCTGGTAGTCGAGCGGCCCACTGATCTCTTCCCGCAGCAAGTCGGAGGGAAACTCGATAAGCACCGGCCCGGGCCGTCCGTTCTTGACCTGGGTAAAGGCGCGGCGCAGGGCCTCGACAGTCGCGTCGGCCACCGTCACCTGCTCGCACCATTTGGTGACGTTGCGGTAGTTAAGCGCGGCGTTAAAATTGGGCCGGACTTGGTTGATGTTGCGGGCATAGCCGGCCGGCAGCACGACGACCGGGCAGGAATCGCCCCAGGACTGCGCCACCCCGCCAAAGGCGTTCTCCGTCCCCGGCCCATGCTGCATCGCAAAGACGCCGATGCGGTCGCCCGAGGTGACCTTGGCGATGGCGTCGCACATGTGCAGGCCGATCCGCTCCTGGCGCACCATGATCGTGCGGATATCGGCCTCGGCCGCAGCCTCGATGATCGGGTTGACGGGGTAGCCGATCAGAAACTCGATCCCTTCGCGTTTCAGAATTTCGGCGACGGCGTTGGCGACCTTCATCGGGATCCTCCTCGGTGCTCGCGGTGGTGACGCGATTGTGACATATCCGTGCCTCAAGTGCGCTGAAAACCCGACCCAGGCGGACGATATCCCGAGATGACGCTTCGGCCCTGCCGCCTTGATTGCGATTTTGGATTGAGTTTACGAAAAGTTCGCCGCTGCATCTGCAGCGAGTTTGCAGCGAGTTTGCAGCGACGGCTCGTCTAAAGGTTGATTCCCGTCCAACCTGCCCGATTTCAACAATCGGACATTCGCCGAGCGTTTATCACGTCAAATGGGCACATCTGAGATCGCTTGGATGCCCCACATAGCCGCTGGTGGCGGAGAGGGTCAGCCAGACGAGCGCTCCTATTGTCTGCCCCGTCCTTGACCTTGCGCGGCGGCACCCGCGAGACACAGGAAGCGCTTGACAGGGAGGAAGGGAACGCTACATCCGCCCCATTGGGGAGTAGCTTCCGCCCTTGAGGCGGTTCCGTGTCAACACACTCGCGCCTTGGCGCGTGGCACGGTCGGCGGCGGGACTGAACCGTTGGCCTAGCGAGACCAGTACGTCATCGGAAGACCGATCCGGCCGGTCTCCGGGACGTGCTGTTCTCTGTCCGGTTGGCGGCTCTTGTGGAAAATCTACTGACGACGGTCGTGCTGGCCTTTAGCATGTCGGCCGATGCTTTTGCTGCCGCGCTCGGCAAGGGCGCAGCGCTGGAGAGGCCGCGCATAAGCGAAGCCCTGCGCACGGGCGTTGTGTTCGGCACCATCGAGGCGATCACCCCCGTGATGGGCTGGGCGGCCGGTCTCGCCGCAAGCAGCTATATCACCGCAATCGATCACTGGATCGCCTTCGCACTGCTCGCCGCGATCGGCGGCAAATGGTGTGGGAAAGCGCGCATCGTCCTGACGCGCAACGCAAGCCCGACCGCCACTCCCTGAAGATACTGGTAGCAACCGCCATCGGTACGAGCATCGATGCGATGGCGGTCGGAGTCACCTTGGCCTTCATCTACGCCGACATTGTCGCAACGGCCCTTGCTATTGGGTGCACGACCTTCTTGATGGCGACATCAGGCATCCTGATCGGCCGTTTCATCGGCGAGAAGTTTGGCCGCATCGCGGAGGCGATTGGCGGGTTAGGGCTGATCGTGATTGGCACCAAAATCCTTGTAGAACACACGTTCATCAGCTGACCAACCGCTCATTGCCCCGGCGTCCCAGAGGGACATTGACTTAGCTACTCACAATGCCCATCCGGGCTGATCGGCGGATCGCGAATCAATATTTCGGTGCGGCCAAAAAGAGGGGTCCCGCGATATACACGCGCGGATATCGTATTGGGATCGGTTAGTTCTGCAGTGACATCGTAGGTGGCGCCGTCTTCCGGGTCGTAGAGAGACCCGCCCGACCATTGGCTCGCGCCGTTGGGCTGTAGCCCCCAAATGATCGTCAGGCCGCAGAGCGGCCGCTGCTGCAACACGGGGTCGGGATTGCGATGGTCGAGATCGGGCTGCCCATCAGGCGAGCGCGGTCGCACAAGCCACACGATCCTGCCGCATAGCAGGCCGCTGCAGTCGAAGACCTGTAGGGCTACTCTGTTCGCAAACAACCAGGTTCCTTCCGGTACCTGGGATGAGGCAGGGAGGCTGTGGATGACGATCAACAGCACACCCCCGCAAATCGCCCTAAGCGACAGCTGCATCATGGATCGCAACAGGAGATTTTCCCCTCCGTCGAAACGGATGACGTCGACAGTTCGGCGAAACGTCGCCAGCAGACTAACACACGAATGAATGATAGGGGCCCAGCTGATCGGACGATGGGAGGTACCGCCGGGCGCGGGCGGCGAGGTTACCAAATCCCCGGACCCGAAGGCGCGTTACAGTCTGGTCGCAGCGATTTGGTGGGCGTGCCGGATCTGGTCGGGCATCTCGGAGGCGTCCTTCAGTCTCTCGGTCGCTGTTGCCCGCAAGGCATTGCGATCGGCGACGAGGGCTGCCGCCTGAGCCGCCGCGGCATCGGGCTCTGCCGCGCCGAAGCAGTACCAGACGAAACGGTCGAGCTGCGCGGGCTGGGTAAGCATCTCGTTCATCTTGCGGCGGCAATCGTCGTCCCAAACCTCGGGCGCCCCGCGCAGGATAGCGCGCAGGCAGGCGAGGTCGGCGATCGCGTCGAGCAATGTACCGGCATCCAGCGCGGCGCGGCAGGCCACGGCCAGCTCGTTGCACAATGGCGCGATGTCTTTCGCCAGCAAGAACGGCGCGATTGGTGCAGGCTGGTTGGACTGCTCCAGTTCGAGCTTCATCTGCACCTCGAGGAGGTGACCCGCCAGGGCAAAGCGCCCGGCGGCGATCCATTCCCGCATGATCTCGACATTGGGTTTCAAAAACTGCCGACGGTCTCCGAACCTGTGCAGATAGGGCCCGGAAATGAACTTGGCGAGCCACCGATTGGGACGGTCGCGCGGCGGGTCCGTCAGCGCCGGAACAGGCTCGGCAAAATCACTGAACGCCGACCAAATATCGTTGAGCGGCCAGTCATGATCGCCGAACCGCGGGTGGACGCGATGGCCGCAGCCTAGCAGGGCGACCAGGTATTCCGCGAGGCTGCCCTTCCAATCGGCTTCCCGTAGCGCGCTGGTCAGCGCCGCGCCCTCGCGATCGCGGAGTACACGGATCATGTCCGCATAGCGCGGGTGCGGCGCGGTATCGTCGTCTTCGCCGGCGTCGATCAACGTCCCCAAGGCCAGCGTCTTGGCCAGCGGCAGGGCTGCGCTGATGGCGTTCAGCGGATCCCTCCGGCTTTCGGCGGGAAGTCTTGAACAGAAACTCTATCAGCCGCTGGAGAGGACGCACGGCCGGCCCTGAAATCAACCGTTCCGCGCTCTCCTCGAGCCAGAGTTCTTCGGCAGCGCCCAGCGGGGATTTGACCGTGACGTCGACCGTGACCGCGCGGGGTCCGGTCAGCATCCGGTCCAGCAAGGCTTCGCCGAACAGATTGCTTGCCAGTCCGATAATCTGCTCCTGCCGGTGCCGAAATGTCTGCTCGACATCAGGATATTTCACCTGGATTGCAGCCCAGCCGAGCAAATCAATCTCGTCGACCTCGAGACGCAATTGCCGGTGCAGCATCTCGAACCCGGCAAGGAGACGCTTGGCATCCCGCATTGTGCTCAGGATACCTGGAACCAGAATGCTGGAGAGCTGTCCCAGGCGCTGACGGCGGTCGTCGGGCTCGTCCACCAGTTCGCGAAAGCGCTGTTCGACGAGCCGCCTGATCTGCCGTGGCAGAGCGGGCGGCAGCCTCGCCTGCAGATGCACCAGCGTTTCAAGCGCAGCACGGCCACTGACGCTGTCATTCTTGCCAAAGGCTGCTGCGATCCGATCAGGGTTATAGGCGAGGAGGTATGAGAACCGCTCGAAGTTCGCGACCTGGCGGACCAGCCGCGCGACGACGGCGACCTCCTGCTCATCGAGACGATCGATCTCGTCGATCAGGACGACGACGTCGATCCCGCTCTCGTCGAGTTCGCGGCCAAGCTCTGCACGCATCTGGTACAGCGGGTCACCCGCAGGGGGGCTCTGCCGCAGCGCGTCGAGACCGGCAGCGGCGGCGCCGCCATCGCACATCCATACGTTGTCGGCAGGGGCGATGCGCTTGGCATACCTAAACAGGGTCTGCCCCAAGCTCTTTAGCTTGTCTGCTTGCTGACAGTTCCGGCTGTTGGCGCTCGCATCGAGTGCGGCCAGCGCCTCGGTGAAAAAGGCGTGAACCAAGCCGGTGCGCGGGTTAGCCAGGCACGGGTTGAACCTGATCACGACGGCGCCTGGGTGGTGCTGCTCGGCTCGCTCCGCCACCATATTAAGGATAGAAGACTTGCCCGAGCCGCTTACCCCGGCGAGGCCCAGCACGATGCCGGTTGCCCGCCCTTCGGGATCGATCAGCGCCGCTAGAAGTTGAGCGACAATCTCCTTGTGCATTAGCCGGTCGTCGTATTCGGTTTCGATCGGCCGCTCGAGGTTGTGACGCATTTGACCGACGGTCTTGTTCGTCCATACGGCCGGGGCAGATAACCAGCCCGGCGAGGCACCGCCGTTCTTATCCTCAAAATTGCTAGTTTACCGTTAACCGTTGCGCATGCCCGCGAGGTTTGAGACCTCGCCTGGTCACGGCACCAGCACGGCGGCACCCTGCAATGCGCCACGGCGCAAATCGTCGAGGGCTCGGTTCGCCTCGGCGAGCGGGTAGGTCACCGTCTCCGTCCGCACGCCGGCTTTCGGCGCCAGCGCCAGAAATTCTTCGGCGTCGCGCCGTGTCAGGTTGGCGACCGAGCGGACGATCCGCTCCTCCCATAAGATCCGGTACGGGAAGGACGGGATGTCGCTCATATGGATGCCGCCGCAAACGACCGTGCCGCCCTTGCGCGTGGCGGCGAGAGCGGCCGGCACGAGAGCCCCGACCGGTGCAAAGATCAATGCCGCGTCGAGCGGCTCGGGCGGCGGCGTTGTCGAATCGCCCACCCATTCGGCGCCGAGCGAGCGCGCGAACCCTTGCGCCGCCATGTCGCCGGGACGAGTGAAGGCGAAGAGCCGGCGGCCCTGATGGCGCGCCACCTGCGCGACGATGTGCGCGGCGGCGCCGAAGCCGTAGAGCCCGACCAGCCGCGCATCGCCCGCCATGCGCAACGTGCGGTAGCCGATCAACCCGGCACACATCAGCGGTGCGGCCTCGGCATCGCCGTAACGTGGATCGATCGCAAAGCAGTAGCGCTCGTCGGCGACCGTCAGCTCGGCATAACCGCCATCGATCTGATAACCGGTGAAGCGGGCGGCGTCGCACAGATTCTCCTGCCCTGCGCTGCAATAGTCGCAGACCCCGCAAGTCCAGCCGAGCCACGGCACGCCGACCCGGTCGCCGATTGCAAAACGCTCAGCCGCTTCGCCCCTCTCGACGACCGTGCCGATGATCTCGTGCCCGGGCACCAGCGGCAGTTTGGGATTGGCGAGCTCGCCGTCGACGACATGCAGATCGGTTCGGCATACCGCGCAAGCGTGCACCGCGATCAGCAGCTGCCCCGGGCCCGGACGCGGCGCCGGGAGCTGTGCTGCGACGAGTGGTCGCGGCGCTTCGGTCAATAGCTGGGCATGCATCACAACCTTCCGAGTTCCGCCTTGCAATCACCACCGACATATTTACTAGTGCCGAGGTGATCCAGGAGAACAGTTCCGGCCCCGCTGTCGCGGCGCGCGCGCAGGTCCGCGAGACGGCGCTCTATATGCCGGTCAAGGAGTTCCTCGAGAGGCGCGGCTACGAGGTCAAGGGCGAGGTCCGGGGTTGCGATCTCGTCGCCCGGCGCGGCGACGAACCCCTGGTCATCGTCGAGCTAAAGCTGCGCCTCAGCCTCGCGCTGGTGTTGCAAGGCGTCGACCGCTTGGGTTTGACCGAGCGGGTATACCTCGCCGTTCCGCGGCCGTCCTCACGGCGTCGCCGGTCACGGGGACTGGCGCCGGATTCGCCCGACCTTCGCAAACTGTGCCGCCGACTCGGACTGGGCCTGCTGCTGGTCGGCCCGCGCCGGGTCGAGATCATCGAGGAGCCGGTTCCGTACCGGCCGCGACCGGCAAAATTGCGGGCATTGCGTCTCAAAGACGAATTCGACCGCCGCCTGGGCGACGCGAACATCGGCGGCGCGGCGGCAGCCCCCGTCGTTACCGCCTACCGCCAGGATGCCTTGCGCTGCGCCCGAGCGCTCGCGCGCGGCGGGCCGATGCCTATTGGAGCGCTGCGCGCGGCGGCCGGCGTGCCGGGTGTCGCACGCATCCTGCAGCGCAACGTCTATGGCTGGTTCACCAGGATCGCGCGCGGCACCTACACGCTGAGCGACGGCGGCGACGCGGCGCTGACCGGCTTTGCGGGCACGATCGCAGCGCTGGCGACGGAGGATCCGGTGCAACCGTGCCCGACCGCTCTCTAATGATCACCGAATATAGCGAGGAGCGGCAGAAGAGCCTGATCCTCGATTATTTCGCCCGCGACGCGCGCATTCGCCTGCTGCGCCGTGCGCCGACCTTCGGCGCCTCGGTCTTCGTCGTCGATTTCGACCGTGGGCAGCGCCATTTCCGCACTCTGGGCTCGTTCGGGGGCGTGGCGCAGGTGACCGAGCAGTCGAGCATGGATCTGCTCTACCCCGCACGCCTCGTCTTCCATTACGAGCGGCTGATGTCGCTCGCCTTCGCGATGGTCGAGCGGCCGATCACGGCCTTGCTGCTCGGCGTCGGCGGTGCGGCGATGTGGCGTTTCCTGCGCGCCTATCTGCCGGATTGTGCCCCGACTTTGGTCGACTTCGACGAGACGATCATCGCGTTGGCGCGCCGCTGGTTCTACCTCAACCAGCCCGTCGTGCACGACGCCGCGCACCGGTTCATCGCCGGCCAGACCGCGCAATTCGATGCTATCCTCGTTGACCTTTACGGCCCGGCGGGTCCGGCCGACAGCGACGAGATGTTTTGGGCGCGTTGCCTCGATTCGCTCGCCCCGGGCGGCTGCCTCGCCAGCAACTGGGCCGATTTCGCGGTCAATCCGGCCGTCAGGCCGATGGCCGACGCGCTTGCCGCGATCGCCCGCGCCCGCGGCCTGGAGCCGATCTTCGTCACCCGCCGCGGGTTCCGCGACAACCTTGCCCAATACGTGCCGACTGCGCCCGGCCACGGACCCGAAGCGATTGGCGGCGCGCTCGAGCGCTTTGCCCTTGAGCGCCACCTCCCCGACCGCGGCCGAGGCATCCTCGAAAACTGCCTGATAGCGCGGCACTTCCCGATCGGTTGACCTTTTAGTGCGGCACCGGCAGGCGCACGCCGCCGGGGCCGATCAGGCCGGGGTAGGGCGCCTTGAGGCGCCAGAATGTCCCGGAAGTGGCCCAGGGGCAGGCCCTGGGCCCCGGCTTTCGAGGCCGTAACCCAATCTGGCGCGCTCACTCTCATGTCCGTCCTTCCCGTGAAAGCGGGAAGCCAGGGATCTCGCGGGAGTGACGGGTCTCATGTCGAACCAAAATCAGACGACCCCCTCATTCCGCAACCCCTTGACATCGCCGGCACTCATTCCGAGCCACTCGCCGAACACCTCGGCGGTGTGCTCGCCCAACAATGGCGACGGTTTGACCGGCGCCGGGGCGCCGTCGAAACGCACCGGGAACGCCGGCATTCGCAGCTCGCCGTTGGGATGCCGCATGGTCTGGATAATCCCGCGATCGGCGAAGCTCGGCTCGGCCAATAAGTCCCCGGTGTCGAGCACCGCACCCGCCGGCACTCCGGCGCCGCCAACGAGCCGCATCGCCTCGTGCTTGTCGTGGCGCCGTGTCCACTCGGTGATCATCCGGTCGATCTCGGCTTCGTGCCGGTTGCGCGCCTCGGGCGTGGCAAAGCGCGGATCGACGAGCAGATCCTCGCGTCCGATGACCTTCAGCAGGCGCCGCCAGTGCTCGGGGTTGGCGTGGCTCGTGAAGAGGTAAACGTAATCGTTTGGGCCGCCGGGGCTGCACGGGTAGATGCCGGAAGGCGCCATCCCCCCGGCCAACAGCTTGGCGCCGTTGCGCATTGCCGGCTGTCCGGTGCGGGCATGCTGCACGAACGCGCCGCGGCTGTATTGCAGCTGAGCGTCCTGCATGGCGATCTGCACCCGCCTTCCCTTGCCAGTCGTGTGACGCTGAAAGAGCGCGCCCAAGATACCGATCGCCAGGAGCATGCCGGTGCCGGTGTCGCCCAAGGTCGGGCCCGGTTTGCAGGGGGGCCCATCGCGCTCGCCGGTGATCGCCATCGTGCCGCCGCAGGCCTGGGCGATCATGTCGAAGGCGAGGTTATTCTCGTATGGGCTGCCTTGGCCGAAGCCCTTAACCTGGGCGTAGACGAGGCGCGGGTTTAGCGCGTGCAGGTCTTCCCAGCCGAGCCCCAGCCGCTCGATCGCGCCCGGCGCGAAGTTCTCGACGAAGACATCGGCGCGCTTTGCCATCTCTCTGACCAGGGTAAGGCCGCGCTCTGATTTGAGGTTGACGGTCGCCGATTTCTTGTTGGCGTTGTAGATCATGAAGTAATAGGCGTCGGTATCGGGCTGCGGACCAGTGCCCAGGAACCGGCCGGGCTCGCCGCCCCTGGGATTTTCCACCTTGACGACCTCGGCGCCGAGCCAGGCGAGCGCCTCGGTGCAGGACGGACCCGCCTCGAATTGCGACAGGTCGAGAACCCGTACCCCATGGAGGCAGTTCGGCGCTACGCCCATTTGATCCATTGAATCACTCCTGCGTAAATCCTGACGGGCCACGATAGGGCGGTCGGGATTTTGGTTGAAACGCCCTTTGGCGACCCCTACCGTGCACCGAGGCAATATTCGCCGGGAAGGGCATCCAATGAAGGTGTTTGTCTTCGATCTCTTGGCCTATGGCGAGCAACTCGAACACCTGAAAGTCGGCAACGAGTTGCCCTATCCGCTGCCCAACAAATACTTCAAGCCGGCCGTGGCCGCGCGGACTTATGCCGAGCACCTCGAGGCCTGGGAAGAGCTCGACCGCCTGGGATTTGACGGGGTCGGATTTAACGAGCACCACTGCTCGCCGTACGGGCTGATGAACTCGCCCAACCTCCTGGCGGCGGCCGCCGCGCAACGGACCAAGAACCTCAAGCTGCTGATCTACGGCAATCTTCTGCCGCTGCACGAGCCGCTGCGGTTGGCCGAAGAGTTGGCGATGCTCGACTGCATGTCGAACGGGCGGCTGATCTCCGGCTTTGCCCGCGGCATTCCGCGCGAATACCAGGTCCACAACGTGCCGTTGGTGCAGTCCCGCGCCCGCTTCGAGGAAGCCTTCGAGATCATCACGCGGGCGTGGACCGAGGAGATCTTTTCCTATGACGGCGTCTTCTGGTCGTACAAGGACGTGGCGCTCTGGCCGCGGCCGTTGCAGCGGCCCCGCCCACCGATCTGGATGCCGATCGTCGGCAGCAAGGAATCGATCGAGTTCGCCGCCCGGCACGATCTGCCGATCACCCCCGGCCTCGGCCGCTCGCAGGGCCTGCGCGACGATATCATCCGCTATTACGCCCGGTGCCTCGCGCAATCGGGCCACCGGATCACATCAGACCATCTCTCGCTCGGCATCAGCGCCTATGTCGCCGACACCAAGGCCAGGGCGGTGCGCGAGATGGGCCCCCATCATCTCTACTTCAATCGCACTTTGTTCAGCCACGGCAACTTCACCGAGACCGATCGCCTGCGCGAGACCGGCTATGCGAGTGCCGCGTCGACCGACTACGTCAGTCCCGAAAATCTCCGCGCCGCGCAATTCGCCCGCGAGGATTTTCGCGGGCTGACGATCGCCGATGTCGAACGCCAGGCCGAGCACATGGCGTGGGGTACCGCGGACGAGGTCGCCCGCCGGATCATCGACGCGGCGGATAGCGCCGGCGCCAACACCGTGCAGGTGAGCCTCAATCGCGGTGTGCTGCCGCATGAGATGTTCATCGAGCAAATCCGGCGCTTCGCCGCGGGGGTGCTCCCGGCATTGCAGAGCCACCGCATCGAGCGCGTGCCATTGGCGGAAGCGGTCGCTTCGTAGTCCCGCTCCGAGCAGGAAGCTAATCTTCGTGATTCCCGCGGAAAGCGGGAATCCAGGGCGGCAGGCCGCAGCGACCGCCCCGGTCTCCGTCTCCGCGGGAGCGATGCATAGTTAAGTTGCGACCGCCAGTTTGGACGATTGCTCAGCGCGCAGTTGTCGATTGTGCCGGCCGCAGCGCCGAGGCGACGATGTAGCCACCGACCTTGCGTCCCATCTCGGTGCCGACGACGGTCGAAAAACGGTAATGGAAGCCGGCACAGATGCGGGCGCCCGCGATCTCGTCTGTATAGGCGCGCAGACTGGTGAAGCGGTGCGTGACCCCGGGTAAGGCGGGGCTCGTCAGCGCCACTTCCGGGATTGCGTCGCCGCCGAGTAGTGCTTCCGCGCCCGCGGCGACGGCCGAATTGATGATACAATGGGCACAGGGATATTCGGGATGCATCGGCGTCGTGTCGATCGGCTGCCAGGACGCGTCGCGCTCGGTGGCCGAGTTGCCGTCGATGTCGCCGTTGCGGATTGCGGTGATCGGCCGCCAAAATTCGTACTTGTATTTGGCCTCGAACAGGGCGATGCCGGCGTCGGTTTCCGCCATCGACACCAACGCCATGAAGCGCGCGCTGTCGACCACGTCCATATTCTTGGCGACGACAATCTGTCTTTCGAGCTGGTGTGACATTCCGGGATTGACCGAAATCCAGAAACGCGCGTCCTCGGTCTGGCGGGCCGTGCGCTTGCTGCTGTTCTTCTCGCCGAGCTCTTTGATTTCGCTGTAGTCCCTCGCCCATTCGGGGCTCTCGAGCGATGGCGGGGGCTGGGGCCGGAACTGCGCGGGGCTCGTCAGCACGAAGGGCGTGACCTGGGCGAACGACCATCCGATGGTAATCGGCGTGGGTATGTAAGTGCCGGGGCTGGTCTTCGGCCGGTACGCATCGGCCGCCGCCGAGCCGTCGTTTGCCCGCATCTCCAGGATCGCCGCCGCGGCCTCCTGGCCGAGTTTGACGCCAGCGGATTTCGCGTCGCCGTCGGGCAGTTTCTGCAGATAGCCCGCCAGTGCCGTCTGGACATCGGCGGCGGCGTTCGGCACCAGCTTCATCAACACCGCGCCCGCCGCCGCTGCGGCGGCGGCTTCCCCGGAGGTGCCGGGCGCAGCCACGGCTTGCAGTTTGTAAGGTGTGTAGCGCCGGTCGATCGCGTTCACCGCCTCGAACATGGCGAGATGAAGTATCGCGATTGTTCGCAGCGCGGTGGGTGGCGGGAAGACGGTGCCGGGCTGCACCAGAGCCACCGCCTTTTCATCCCACTCAGTGACGACATTGGCGAAGGCGGGGCTCGGCGCCGCGACCACGAGTGCCAGCGCGAACCATACTTCTCTCTTCCCCATGACCATCCTCCCCGATCAAATTCTGACCGGCCCGGCTCAGCTCTTCGAGACCCGGAACATCACCGAGCCGCACCAGGACGCAAGGCAGCGCACTCCACCAACGCCCTCGGGCGTCGGCAGAATGGTATACTGATAGGTCTCGGCAATGTGAGCCGGTTCACACTCGATGAAAATCTTATGAAACGTCCGCGCCGCTGCTATCCGCCGGGCCGCGCCATCGCGACATGGGCGACACCGAAATCGTCATAGGGTTGACCACTCGGCTCGAAGCTGAATCTACGGTAGAAACCGACCAGATAAGTTTGCGCGGCAAGGGCCACGGGCAGTCCCGAGTAATGCTCGCGGCAGAACCGTAGCGCCTCCTTCACCAGCTTGTGCCCGAGGCCGCGGTGGCGCAGCGCGCGGGCCACGGCGACCCGGCCGATGCGGACCGGGGCCTCGGCATCGGCCGGCGGCAGCAGCCGCAGATAGCCGGCGAGGGTTCCTTCTGCCCGCAGCAACAGGTGCCACGCCTCCTGATCGAGCCCGTCGAGGTCGGGATAAGGCGAGGACTGCTCGACGACGAAGATGTTCTGGCGGAAGCGCAGCACCTGGTAGAGCGCCTCGGCCGAAAGCTGATCGAAGCGCTGCCATTCCATGACGATATTTGGCATTCTGTTCAGTGCCGAAGCTCCGAGAGGGCAATGCTATGCAGCCGCGCGATTATGGTCCGTTCCCCTATGTCCCGATCAACGAGCGGCCGAAGCTCGAATGGCCGGGCGGCGCCCGGGTCGCGGTTTGGGTCATTCCCAATATCGAATTCTTTCCGCTCTCCCGCGGCATCTCCGGCCAGCCCGGTGCGCCGCTCGGCAATCCGCCTTCGGTGCGCGCCTGGGCGCAGCGCGACTACGGCAACCGGGTCGGCATCTGGCGGCTGATGGACGTGCTGAGCAAGCACGGCATCCGCGCCAGCCCGACATTGAACAGCGACATTTGCGACCATCATCCGCAGATCGTCCGGGCCGCGATCGAGCTCGGCTGGGAGATCCTCGGCCACAACCGGACCAACAGCGTGTGGCTCGACGCTCTAGGCCCCGAGGAGGAGCGCCAGACGATCGCAGACACGCTTTCCCGCATCGCCCAAATGACCGGAAAAAAGCCTACCGGATGGCTCGGCTCCGGTCTCGCCGAGACCTGGCACACGCTCGATTATCTCGTCGAAGAGGGCTGCCTCTACGTCGCCGACTGGGTCAACGACGACCAGCCCTATCTGATGGACATCGGCGGCAAGCGGCTGGTCTCGATCCCCTATTCCTACGAGATCAACGATTCGCCACACTTCAACAACCGGAACGGCACGATCGACGAGTTCGAGAAGATGATCCGCCGCCAGTTCGACACGCTTTATGCCGAGGGCGCGCAGTCCGGCCGGGTCATGGCGATCTGCCTGCATCCCTATCTGATCGGTGTGCCGCACCGCATCGCCGGCCTCGATTCGGCGCTCAAATACATCCGCTCGCATGCCGGCGTCTGGTTTGCAACCGGCGAGGAAATCGTACGTCACTGGCTGCAGTCGGGCACGACTTTCTGACCGCAGCCAGAGCCGTATTCGCTTCTATTGGCCGGGCCCGCGGTAGTTGACAGTTTTTTCGAGCGCACGATCGACCTCTTCGTGGGTCATCAGCGCAATCGTGCGGGTGCGCACGAGCCCCGTGGCCGACGTGGCGATGCCCAGCGCAGCAGCGCTCACGGTGTCCGGCAGATCGGCGATCAGATATACGTCGTGCTCGCCGAGCGCAAAGTACTCGCATTCGAGCCTGCCTCCGAGGCTCTCGATGGCGGTGGTTATTGCCTGCCTGCGGCCGGAAGCCTTGTCCTTTCGCAAGCCTTGCAGGCCTTCGCCGCTATACGAGGCGGCGATCAGATATTTGGGCATTGCCTACCCCTCCCTGAGATCGTCCGATTTGCTCGGGACGCGGCGTTGTGTTTACCACATAGCCCCCAGCCCGAACAGCGCGCCGCCGGCTGCGAAGAGGGTTAGCGGGTGGAGGCGTGGCCACCACAGCAGCAAGACGGTTGACACGGCGGCGGCGATCCATACCGCGGGTCCTCCGGGCGACACCCGCAACACGGCGATACCGCCCGACAGGATCAGCCCGGCGGCGATCGGCGCGAGGCCGCGTTCGACCGCCGTGTGCCAGGTCGACCCGCGCCATCGTCCCCACAGCCGGGCGGCGCCATAAACGAGGAGCGAGGACGGCAGATAGAGCGCCGCCGTCGCGGTGACGGCACCGGTCCAACCCGCGGCCTTCCAGCCGATCAGGGCCGAGAGCATCGTCCCGGGGCCGGGGGCGGCGCGCGATATCGCGAAGAGATCGGCGAACTCACGCGCGGTGGTCCAGCCTTGGACGGTAACGGACTGGTGCTCCATATCGGCGAGCAGCGAGGCGCCGCCGCCGATCGACAACAGCGACAGCGGCACAAAGACGAGCGCCAGCGTCAGCAAAGTCCGGATGTCGTCAGGCACTCCGGCCCCGCCTCGTCAACACGGCGAGCCCGACGCTGATCGGCGCCAGGCAGAGGACGACAGGGACCATCGGCCAGCGCAGCACCCCGACGCAGAGCACGGTCGCCAGGGTCATCGTCAGCGGGCCGATTTCCGCCCGCCGCCACCGCAGCAATTTGAGGCCGGTGGCGAAGGTCAGGCCGATTGCGGCCGCCGCGATGCCGTCGAGAACCGCGTGCAGAGCGGGGTTCCACCCGATCCTCGCATAGCCGATCGCCAGCGCCAGGACGATCGCCAGCGGTCCCGAGAGGAGTGCGGCCACAGCCGTTAAGGCGCCGCCGCTGCCGGCCAGGCGCTGACCGACTAGGACCGTCAGGTTGACCCCGCCCGAGCCCGGCATGGTCCGCCCGAGGGCCACGCCGGACAGGAACTCGGCGTCAGTCACCCAATGCCGGCGCTGCACGATGTGATGATAGAGCCACGCCGCCGTGTTGCCGCCGAAGCTCGTCACCCCTAGCCAGAAGAACGCGGCAAATATCGCCGGCAGGCCTGGCGGGCCGTCTGAGCGAACATCGATACCTTGTTCGGTCATGCTCGTTTCCGACTTCACGATTGAGCCGTCATGCCCCGCCGCGATCACGTCACTGCTGCCCGTCCACCTCGCCCGCACGCGGGGCGAGGGAGGAACAAGTTGGCCGAGGGATTTCCCCGGTCCGGGGGAAAGTATAGGCTACACGCTCCTGTAAGGGATCCCGACATGGCCATGCTCGACCGCTCGCCCGATGTCATGCCGCCTCATCCGGTGCGGCTTGCCGATTATCAGCCGCCCAGTTTTCTAATCGACACGGTCGATCTCGTCTTCGAGCTCGGCGCCGACGAAACGCGGGTCAGATCACGTCTCGGCCTTCGCCGCAACCCGGCGATTCCAGAGCCGGCACCTGCTTTACATCTCGATGGCGAGGCGCTCGATCTGGTGGCCGTAGCCCTTGATGGCGAGCCGCTTGGCGCCAACCGCTATCAGTTGCTGCCTGAAGGCGGGCTGATCCTTGGCGACGTCCCGGACAACTTCATCCTGGATGTCGAAACCCGCATCGCACCGCAAAGCAACACGGCCTTGTCTGGCCTTTACGTGTCGGGCGGTAATTTTTGCACCCAGTGCGAGCCGGAGGGCTTTCGCCGGATCACCTATTTCATCGATCGGCCCGACGTGATGGCGCGCTACACGACGACGATCATCGCCGAGAAGAGCCGCTGCCCGGTGCTGCTCGCCAATGGCAACCCGGTCGAACGCGGCGAGATCGACGCACGGCGCCATTGGGCCAAATGGGTCGATCCGCATCCCAAGCCCTCCTATCTGTTCGCGCTGATCGCCGGGGCCCTCGTTGCCGTCGAAGACCGCTTCACGACGCGCTCAGGCAAGGAGGTGGCGCTGGCCATCTGGGTGCGCCGCGGTGACGAGGACAAATGCGGTCACGCGATGGCCTCGCTGAAGAAGGCCATGGCCTGGGACGAGGAGGTCTTCGGCCTGGAATACGACCTCGACGTCTTCAACATCGTCGCGGTCAGCGACTTCAACATGGGGGCGATGGAGAACAAGGGCCTCAACATCTTCAACACGCGATACGTGCTGGCCAAGCCCGAGACCGCCACCGATGCCGATTACCAGAATATCGAGAGCGTCATCGCGCACGAATATTTTCATAATTGGACCGGCAACCGGGTGACCTGCCGTGACTGGTTCCAGCTCTCCTTGAAGGAAGGATTGACCGTCTTCCGCGACCAGGAGTTCTCGGCCGACCAAGGGAGCCGCGCTGTCAAACGCATCGGCGATGTGCGCTCCTTGCGCGCGATGCAATTCCCGGAGGATGACGGCCCGCTCGCCCATCCGGTGCGGCCGGAGAGCTATATCCAGATCGACAATTTCTACACGCCGACGGTCTACAACAAGGGCGCCGAACTGGTGCGCATGATCCATACCCTCGTCGGCAGGGAGGGCTTCCGCCGCGGCATCGACCTCTACATCGGTCGGCACGACAACCACGCGGTGACGATCGAGGATTTCGTCGCCGCGATGCAGGATGCGAGCGGCGTCGATCTCGGCCGGTTCAAGCTCTGGTACGAGCAGGCCGGCACCCCCGAGATCACGATTGAAGACCGCTGGGACAGGAAGTCAAAGAGCTACGAGCTCAGCGTTGCGCAGAAGGTGCGGCCGACGCCAGGCCAGGCGGAGAAGTTGCCGATGCTGATCCCGCTTGCCGTCGGCCTCTTGGGGCGGAACGGCGCCGAATTGCCGACCCGGCTCGAAGAAGAGTCGGAGAGCGTGAAGGGAACGCGCGTCATCGCGCTCGCCGAGGCCCGTCAGACCTTTCGCTTCATCGAGGTGCCGGAGGCGCCGGTGCCCTCGTTGCTGCGCGGATTTTCTGCTCCGGTCAAATTGAAGGATGTGCCGCTCGATCGACTGAAATTTCTGGCCATCAACGATACCGAGCCCTTCGCCCGATGGGAGGCGGGTCAGCAGGTTGCGACTCGGATCCTTCTCGACAGGGTCGAAACCGTCCGCCGCGGCGCGGCGCGACAACCGCTCGATCCAGATCTCGTCACCGCGATGCGGCGCACGCTCGCCGACGCCGATCGGGACCCGGCCTTCGCGGCCGAAGCGCTGAGCTTGCCGAGCGAAACGTTTCTCGCCGACCAACTCGCCGTCGTTGACGTCGACGCGATCCATGCCAGCCGCGAGAGTGCACGCAAGGAGATCGGCCAGGCCTTGTCGTTGGAGCTCGCCGGCGCTTACGTCGCGCTGGCCGACCCCGACCCCTACCGGATCGACGGTGCGTCGATCGGCCGCCGGGCCCTGCGCAACGCCTGTCTTGCCTATCTTGCCGCCGCCGATCCCGACAGGGGCGCGGCGGTGGCGAAGGCGCAATTCGATGCCCGAGCCAACATGACCGACGTGCTGGCGGCGCTGGCGGTGCTCGCCAATCTCGATCGACCCGAGCGGCCCGCAGCGCTCGCGCGGTTCTTCGCGGCCTGGTCGCACGACGAGCTGGTGATCGACAAGTGGTTCGCTCTGCAGGCGCGCTCGTCACTGCCGGCTACGCCCCAGCGGGTTCGCGACCTGACGCGCCATCCTGCTTTCGAGCGCAAGAACCCGAACCGGGTGCGCGCGCTGGTCGGTGCCTTTTCCCAAGGCAACCAACTGCACTTTCACGACGCGAGCGGCGCCGGCTATGCCTTCCTGGCCGATGAGGTTATCAGCCTCGACCCGGCCAATCCGACCTTGGCGGCTCGCCTCGTCCAGCCGCTCGGCACGTGGCGCCGGCATGACCCGGCGCGCCAGGCGCTGATGCAGCGCCAGCTGGAGCGCGTCCTCGCCATCCCCGATCTGAGCAAGAACACCTACGAGATGGTGTCGAAAAGCCTGGCCTAGCACCAGCGTCAGGAAGCGGGTTGCGCGCCGCCGGGTCCTGCGACAGGGTGTGCCGCAGGCCGCGGAGGGACGCTATGACGAAATGCTCTGGAGCGACGTGCCGCGGCGTGCTGGGCCGTCTCGGATGGCGCGGATGATCGCCCCGGCGGAGCGGCGCTACGACCTTTTGACATTGGGCGAGACGCTGATGCGCCTCTCGCCGCCCGCCAAGCAGCGGCTCGACCAGGCGCGGCTCTTCGAGATCGGCGTCGGCGGCAGCGAGCTCAACGTCGGCTGTGTGCTCGCCCGGCTCGGGCGGCGTGTGGCTTGGGTATCGCGACTGCCCGAAGGACCGCTTGGCCGCATCGTCGACAGCGAGGCCCGGCGACACGGGGTCGACACCCGCTGGGTGCGCTGGATCCCCAACGCTCGCCTTGGTTTGATGTTCTACGAACCAGGGCCCCAGCCGCGAACCAGCCGCGTCATATACGACCGAAAGAATTCGGCGGCCTCGGAACTCGGCTTCGAAGATGCACCGTGGGAAACGCTGGTTCAGTCGAGCGCATGGCTCCACCTGTCCGGCATCACGCCGGTGCTCGGCCCGAGCTGTCGGGCGCTGATCCTGCAGCTGGCGGTACTCGCCGCCGCCGCCGGAAAGCCGGTTTCCTACGATCTGAACTATCGGGGGACCCTGACCACCCCCCCGGAGGCGCGCGAGCTGCTCGATCTGGCGGCGCCGCATCTCCACCTGCTGGTTCTGGCCGAGCGCGACGCGCAAGCTGTGCTGGGCTTCACCGAGGTTGGAGAAGATCTCGCCGCAGCGATTGCCGCACGCTATGGCGTTCCACTCGTCGCCCTGACGCGGCCGCCCGAGGCCGAGCCCGGCACCCTCCTTTTGGCCGGTGGCGAGTTCCGTTACGCGCCCCGCTACCCGGTTGAGGTCGTTGACCGCATCGGCGCCGGCGATTCGTTTGTCGCCGGGCTGATCCACGGCCTGCTCGACGGCGACCTCGATCTCGCGATCCGCTTTGGTGCCTTTGCCGCGGGGATCGGCCTCGCCACCCCGGGCGACATCAATTATCTCGGTCCCGAGGACGTCGTCCGGTTTCACGCCGACTCGATCGGCGGGCTCGAGCGCTAACACCTCGCGGGTTCAGCATTTAGTGTTGCCGCTGCGGCATACGAGCAAGCCGGTTATGACCGGTCCCGTCACCGTCGAAAGCAGCGTGAACAATTTCTGGACCTGCGCTGCGCCCGCGTCGGCGACAAAGATGATGTCCTTGTCCCGCACAGGGAATTGATCGGCGAGAAAATAGGTCTTCGCGTCAGCAAAATCGAACCGGTAGACAACGGGTGACACCCCACCCGGCGCGCGCGTCGCGATCGGCTGGTCGAGCGCCCGGACAATCGGGATGGGCTCGTAGCGGAACAGGAACACACCCTTAGGGTTCGCCAGATCGTCACGCAGTCCCCGAGATTTTGCCAGTGCCTCGCTGACCGTGATCTTCTCGGCATCGAAGGTAATCGCGGCATTCCTGCCTGCCGCCCCGAAAACGCTGAAGGTTTGCGGGATGCGTACGAGGGTGAGAACATCGCCTGGCCGCGCGTAGATGTCCTCTGCCGGGTCGGCAACGAGCCGTTCGAGGGGGATCGCCGCAGTGACACCGTCGCGCGACAGCCGAACAAAGATTTCGTGGATCGGTATGGTGGCCGCGCCCGCAATGGTGCCTGTGGTGATGCCGCTCTCAACGGTAGGCGCGGGTGTGGTGGTGGGGTCGCCCGCAGCGGCAAACACGGTGGGCGCGGTGGTCGTGCTGCCCGCAACGGCAGGCGTGGCAGGCGTCGTGGGTGCGGCGGTGGTACGGCCTGCAGCAGCGATCACCTGCAGCAGCCTATCACCGCCGGGCGAAAGCGGGATCCTGGCGCCGGCGACCACTTCCCCAGCCACCGTGACCGCGTTGGCGGTGCTCTTCCTGACGATCACCAGAACCTGTGGCTCGAGCGCTTTATCAGCGAGCAGCGCCTCGATCGCTTGCTGCACTTCCGCTGGGGTTCGTCCGACGGCCGGAACCCGGCCGGCATACGGAACACTGATCGCACCATCCGGCGCGACCGATTGGTCGGGGATCGCGGCAACCCGCCCGTTAGTCGACGCGACGCTCGCCTCGATCGGCGGGGGCTCCCCCCCCTGAGTGCTGGCGCCCGGGCGCCTACCGGGCGTTTGCGTCGGGGCCCCGGACGGCGGGGTCGGACCGCCAAAAAACTGGTTGAACGGCGAGGTCGGTTGATCCGGGGGCCCAGGTTCCGACGGCCGAGCTTCGGGCCCGAGCGGCTCGATTGCGGGCCGTTGGCCTGTAAAGCCCCGTTCCGTCGGTGCCTCGCTGAAGAGCCCGCCGGCGCCGCTTTCCCATATCGTGACGGAGACCGCGTCCCCGATCGCAATCTTGAGTTCCGGCGGATTGCTATCCTTTCCGAAGCGCTGGTGAAAGCTCTCCTTCGGCTGGGCGAGCAGGGTGGAAACCACCCGATCGTCAACCTCGACCAAGTCGAAAAGCACCTCATCTCCTGCTTGTCGCTGGTCGAGCACCTCGGACGCGGTCGGTCCTGCGCTCGGGAACATCGAACATCCGCCGAGCGGCAGAATGGTCAACCAAGCGTAGAGAGCGGCAGGCTTCATGGGTTCGCGTGGAGGCTTCTAACATTTTCTTTACGCTTGGGCCAAATCGACCGGCGCGTCGGAGGAAATGTGGTAAAGTTAAATCGCGGTCGATCGCCGAAATTGAGAGTCGATGGTGTCGGGGAGGCGGATGCAGCTGCAGTTGCAGACTTGGATGGAGGTCGAGACCTACCTCGAATCGAGCCGGGGCGTCATCCTACCCATCGGCTCGACCGAGCAGCACGGTCCGACCGGCCTTATCGGCACCGACGCGATCTGCGCCGAGGTCATCGCTCGCGGTGTCGGTGAGGCCGCTGGAGCGCTTGTCGCTCCGACCGTCGCGGTCGGGATGGCTCAGCATCATCTCGGCTTCGCGGGCTCGGTGACCCTGCGGCCGACGACGCTGATCGCGATGCTCCGCGACATCGTCAAATCTTTGGCGAGACATGGCTTCGAGCGTTTCTACTTCATCAATGGACACGGCGGGAATATTGCAACGGTGACCGCGGCATTCTCGGAGATTTATGCTGCGCGGAGCTTGGCAGTCCCGGCAAACGTCCCGCCGGTGAAATGCCGGATGAGAAACTGGTGGCAGAACCAGGCGGTGCAGCAATTGGCAAAAGAGTTGTATGGAGGATCCGAAGGTAGCCACGCGACACCGAGCGAGGTCGCGGTCACGCAATTCGCCTTCCCCGATGCGATCAAATCCGCACCGCTCGATCCGCCCGTGGCGCCCTGGGGCGACTTTACCGATGCCGCCGACTACCGCCGGAAATTCCCTGACGGGCGGATCGGGTCCAACCCATCCTTGGCGACGCCCGAAGCGGGCCGCCGTCTCTACGATGCCGCGGTTGCCACGCTGGCGTCGGACTATCTCGGCTGGATCGCCGGTTAGTCGAGCCATACGGATCGCGAGCCATACGGATCTATAGTAGACTGCGCCTTAATTAACCTTAATTGCTGCGTTAACATGAATATCGTATGGCGGCCTTCGGCTGGATATTGGAATGAAGTCAGCCCGCTCGAGCTCGGCTCCTGATGCCTTTGCGACCCCCAGCGCTGGATTTGGCTATTTTGAGACGGCAGAACACTACCGGCACCTTGCAAAACGGGTAGTCGACGCCCTGCATCGGGGGGGCGTAGTTCTCGTATGCGGAGATCCGCCCGTATCCCCGCCGCTGCTCATTGCGGCGCTAAGGAACGCGGCGGCGCCACGGGCGGTGATCGAGATCTCCTGCGGCCCTGCGCTTGACTTCAGCGAGGTATACGCTGTCGGCGGTTCGGCGCGACCGCATCAGCCGACCCCCTGTGGCGCCGAGGGCGAAGCTGTCGGGTCCGGGGTACTGCCTTTTCCGATCTACGTCTTTGACGACGCGGATCGGCTTTCAGATGTACAGATCGAGGTTCTTCTCGACGCGACGCAGGCCGTGCCGCTGAGCGCACGAACTCCCAGGGCGGGAGTGCTTCTGGCGAGTTCGTCCTTCCCCGGCTCGCGCGGAAAGCCGGTGCCAGACCTCCTCAATGAACGGCCCGCGGCGCACCTATGCCTCCAGCAACTCGATCGTGACGAGATAGAAGCGTTTATTGGTTACCAACTGCCGCCGGACTGCGGGTCGAACCTCCTCACGGCGCAGCGTGTGGCGCTGATCGCGGTCACCTCGGGGGGTGATCCGGCGGTAGTCAACCGCCTGGCGCATCGTATGTTCGCCAAATCCGGCGCGAGCGGCGCCGGGGACGAGGTTACGACGCCGTGGGCGCGCTGGCGCCAAATTGCAGCAACCTTCGTTTGCCTCGGTATATTCGGGCTGATCGTCGGCGCTGTAGGTTCGAGAGATCTCGGCAGCTTTGTGAGTAATCATGTGCTGCCGCAGAAAGACGACATTCTCCTTGCCGCGGGGGTGTCGGCCCAAGTGCCTCCGCCGATGGCGCCGTCAATTTCGGTGGGCCAGTCATCGGCCGGCGTAGCCGTCGATCCATCGCGCGCGGCCGTCGCCACCAAGGCGGCGGTCGAGCCCATGGCGGCCAACGGGGACCGTCCGCCCGCCGCTCCTCCGTCTGTCCCGGCGCGAGATGCGCCGGGACTGCGGCTATCCGCCGACGAGATCGCTGCTCTCTTGGCCCGCGGCGATGGCTTTCTTGCCGCCGGGGATATTGCCTCGGCGCGGCTCTTCTTTCAGCGCGCTGCCGATGGCGGTGACAGCCGCGCGGCGATGCGCATGGCGGTGACGTTTGATGCGGCCTTTCTCGACCGCGCGGGAATGCACGGTTTGCGCAGCGATCCGGAGCAGGCCGCCTTCTGGTATCGGCGCGCGCGCGATCTCAGCGCTGTCAAGGCGGATCGCGCTGTGGCCCCTTCAAACGAGCCGCCGTCTCAGCCCCGCTGAACAGGCGGCGGCGCTGGCCGAGGGTACGCTGGGGCATGGATACGGTGTTCACTACCCCGCCGCCGTGCGCAACACCGTTGCGCGCCGCGATGCGCGACAGCTGCCGGATCGACGAGACCACTGCGGCGGCGCGCATTCTCGCCGCGGCCGAGATACCGGCAGACTTGCGAGACCGGATCGCCGAACGGGCGCGCGGCCTCGTCGCAGCCGTCCGCCGCGAGCGGCTTGGCAAGGGCGGCATCGACGCTTTTTTGCACGAGTATGCACTGTCCTCCCGGGAAGGGGTGGCGCTCCTGTGTCTCGCCGAAGCCTTGCTGCGCATCCCGGACGCCGAGACGGTCGACCGGTTGATCCGCGACAAGATCGGCGAGGCGGACTGGGAACGCCATCTCGGGCACTCGCAATCTATCTTCGTCAACGCCTCGACCTGGGCATTGATGCTGACCGGCCGGCTGCTGCGCTCCGATACGGGGGAGCACGACCTGCGCGCCACCCTGCGCCACTTTGTCGTCCGGTCCGGTGAACCGGTAGTGCGCCAGGCGGTAACGGCCGCGATGCACATCCTCGGCCGTCAGTTCGTTATGGGGCGCGCGATCGAGGAGGCGTTGGGCAGGGCGCGCGAGGCCGAGCAGCACGGCTACCGGTATTCCTACGACATGCTCGGGGAAGCCGCGCACACCGCCGTCGATGCCGCGCGCTACGCTGCTGCCTACGATGCGGCCATCGCCGCGATCGGCGCGTCGAGGGGGAGTCGGGATGTCGTCGAGGCGCCCGGTATCTCGGTCAAATTGTCGGCTCTGCATCCCCACTACGAGATGGCTCAGCGCGACCGTGTGCTCGCCGAAATGTCCCCCGTTTTGCTCGACCTCGCACGCCACGCCCAGCGGGTCGGCATCGGTCTCACGATCGATGCCGAGGAGGCTGATCGCCTCGAGCTCTCGCTCGACCTCGTCGAGGCTCTCGCACTCGCCCCCGATCTCGCCGGCTGGGACGGGCTCGGTCTGGCTGTGCAAGCCTACCAGAAGCGGGCACTCCCCCTCATCGAGTGGCTGGCTGATCTGGCCCGGCGGGGCCGGCGCCGGCTGATGGTGCGGCTTGTCAAAGGCGCTTATTGGGACAGCGAGATCAAGCGCACCCAGGAGCTCGGCCTCGACGGATATCCGGTCTATACCCGCAAGGTCGCGACCGACGTCTCCTACCTCGCCTGCGCGAAGCGGCTCGTGGCGGCGGGGCCGGTCTTCTATCCGCAGTTTGCCACCCATAACGCGCACACGGTGGCCGCCATCCTCGAGCTCGCCGGAACGCGGCAGGATTACGAGTTTCAGCGCCTGCACGGGATGGGCGAGGCGCTCTACGAGCAGATCGTCGGGCCGGAAAAGATCGACCGGCCGTGCCGCGTCTACGCCCCGGTCGGCAATCACGAGGACCTGCTTCCCTATCTGGTGAGGCGACTGCTCGAAAACGGCGCCAACACCTCCTTTGTCAACCGCATCGTCGACGAGGCGCAGCCGATCGAGGAGATCATCGCCGATCCGGTGGCGCGGCTCGCCCGGCTGCCGGTCAAGCCGCATCCCCGGATCCCGCTGCCCCGCGACCTCTACGGCCCGGCGCGGCAAAATTCGCACGGGCTCGACTTGAACCACCCGCCACAACTCGCGGCCTTGCGCTATGGGTTGGCGGAGGCGCTCCGCCGCCCGTGGACGGCCGCGCCGATCGTCGGCGGCGTCGAGCAGCCGGGAACCGCTGAGCCGGTGCTCGATCCGAGCTCCCGACGCCGTCAGGTCGGGTCCGTCGTCGCGGCCGGGCCCGCGGAGCTCGACAGAGCGCTCGACTGCGCGCTGCGCGCCGCACCCTCCTGGGATCGCAAGCCGGCAGGCGAGCGTGGCGCCGCTCTGGAACGCGCCGCTGATCTTTTCGAGGACCAAGCGGTTGAGCTGATGGCGCTGATCATCCGCGAGGGCGGCCGCACGATCCCGGCCGCACTCGCCGAGGTGCGTGAGGCGGTCGACTACCTGCGCTATTACGCTCAGCGCGCGCGGGCCGATTTCGCCGCGCCCGAGCGGCTCCCCGGCCCTACCGGCGAACGCAACGAGATAGCACTTTCTGGACGTGGGGTCTTTGCCTGCATCTCGCCGTGGAATTTTCCGTTGGCGATCTTCACCGGCCAGATCGCCGCCGCCCTCGCCGCCGGCAACGCGGTCATCGCCAAGCCGGCCGAGCAGACCCCGCTCGTCGCCGCGGCGGGCGTGCGGCTATTGCATCAAGCGGGCGTCCCGAGCGACGCGCTCCACCTGTTGCCGGGGACCGGCGAAGCGGTCGGCGCACCGCTCGTCGGCGATCCGCGCGTTGCCGGGGTCGCCTTCACCGGATCGACCGAGACCGCGCGGCAGATCGCCCTCGATCTCGCCCGGCGCCCGGGACCGATCGTGCCGCTGATTGCCGAGACTGGCGGCCAAAACGCGATGATCGTCGAATTCTTCGGCCCTTGCCGAGCAGGTCGTCGTCGATGTCCTGACGTCCGCCTTCGAGAGTGCCGGGCAGCGCTGCTCATCGTTGCGGCTGCTCTACGTCCAGGCCGACATCGCCGATCGGCTGCTGGCGATGCTGACGGGGGCGATGGCGGAGCTCACGATCGGCGACCCCGGACTGATCGCCACCGATGTCGGCCCGGTCATCGATGCCGCGGCACGGGAAGCGCTCGAGCAGCATGCGCAACGGATGATGCGCGAAGGCCGCCTGCTCTATCAGTGCTCGCTGCCTGCCGCAAGCGAGCAGGGCACCTTTTTTGCGCCCCGCGCCTTCGAGATCGACAGCGCGCAACGGCTTACGGGCGAGGTCTTCGGCCCGATCCTGCATGTCGTGCGCTGGCAGACCGGCCGGCTTGACGCGTTGCTCGACGAGATCGCCGCGACCGGCTACGGCCTGACATCAGGCATTCACAGCCGGATCGACGAGACAGTGCGCTACGTCCTCGCGCGGCTGAAGGTCGGCAATACCTACGTCAACCGCAACATGATCGGTGCGGTGGTCGGAGCGCAGCCCTTTGGCGGCGAGGGGCTTTCCGGCACCGGCCCCAAAGCCGGCGGCCCGCGCTACCTCCACCGCTTTGCCACCGAGCGCACCACCTCGATCGACACCACCGCTGCCGGCGGCAACGCCACCCTTCTGTCATTGCAGGACGAAAATTAGGCCCTGAAATAATCAACCCGCCGGGAGGGAGCCGATCGCTGCCTACGCCCTGAGCGCCACTCAGGGACGGGACCGCGCGTTGCGCTTTGCGGCGAGCCGCCCCGGGGGTTAGACTGCGGCACGGCCCATGAAGGAAACAATAGCCATGACCATGATCGACATGCATGCCCATTGGCGGCCCGCCGAAATAGCCGAGGCGTTGCGCGCCCGTACCAGGGAACCGCGTATCGCGCGCAATCCGGATGGCGTCGAGGTGCTGAAATCCGGACGGATGGGCGAAGCGCCGCTCGCCGAGGCCTTTGATGACGTCGATTTCCATCTTGCACGGATGGATCGACAGGGCGTCGAGGCGAGCGTGCTGTCGCTCCTCGGGTCATTCTGCTGGATCGAAGCCCAGCCGCTGGAAGAGGCCGGGCCCCTGTGCCGAAGCGTCAATGACGGGCTTTCCGCGATTTGCCAAAAGCATCCCGGTCGCTTTGCCGCCTATGCCGCACTGCCCTTGACCGACATGTCCGCTGCCGCCGCCGAACTCGAACGGGCGCTCGGGCTGCCGGGCATGATCGGCGCGCAGATCCCGGGCAACTATTTCCTCACATGCAAGGACGCCGAAGCGATGCGTCCGCTGCTCGAAGTCGCGAACCGCCACCACGCGGCTCTGTTCATCCATCACGGTCCGCGGCCGGGCGACGCTTACCCCAAGGTCGCGAGCGACACGGACAACGCGCGCCGCCGCAACGGTACGCTCGACATGCAGGCCAGCCTCTCCTCGGTGATGGTGACGCTGTGCCTCACCGACTACCTCGCGGACTACCCCGACGTGACGGTCCAGGTCCACAATCTGGGCGGCAACCTGCCCTACGAGGTCGAGCGCATGGACCACCGCAGCCTGCTCGACACGCCGGAGGAGGAGCTGCCGTCGTCGCGGGTCCGGAAGGCGAAGGTGTACGTCGATTGCAACTCGTTCGGCCCGCGCGCGATCGAGGCGGCCGTGAGCCTCTACGGCGCCGAGCGCATCGTGTGCGGCACCGACGGCACCGAGTTCGGCTGCGACTGGACCCGCAAGGCGCTCGCGGAGGCGCAGATCGGCGAGGAGGCGCGCGAGCAGATCCTGCACGGCAACGCCGCCGCAATGATGGCCCGCGTCGCCAAGACGGCGCAGCGCGATAGAGCCGCCGCCTAATCCTGCTGGCACCCGGCCGCGCGGGTCCCGGCGCGCAACGCTGCGGGCGCTCCGGGCCCGGTCGGCGCTCGTTACGGTGGTTTCGTTACAGGCGCTGCTACCGCGGGGGCGGCAAAGAGACGTCGAGCGGCAGTCAAGCCGTGGTGTCACGACGAGCGAGTGCCGCCGCAAAGGCGGCGCGCAGCTCTGCGAGGACCGAACGTTCGGGTGCCGGCGCCCCGAGATGCAAGCTGGGCAGCTCCGCCATGAAGGCCTCCCCCATCGACGCGCCTCCCTCTTCCAGCAGCCGGGCGCGAATTGACAGCTCCGGCGCGGCGGCGGGCTGCTGAAGAGCGCCTGGGGCGGCTCCGCGCGGCGGGGCCGCACAACGCCGTCACGGAGGAGCCGCGACAGTCTCCCGTCCTGTTCACCCTCCTGGTCGGCCGACACAGGCTCCAGCCGCGCGACGGGACGCCCCCGATCGACGATTAAGACCGGCAAGCCACTTTTTAGGCCGTCGATCAGGGCGCTCAGGTTGGTCTTGGCTTCGGTGCTGCTGGCTAATCGCGACCGAGGTGGCAACGCCGTTGCGGGCCTGCTACCGTAGGGCCAAGAACCAATTCTCGCTGGAGGGACAGAGATGCAGTTCGGTTTCAGCCCGCCGGTCAGCGGGCCGCTCTCCTCGCCCGACAATCTCGCGCGCATCGCGGTCGAGGGCGAAGCGGTCGGCTACGACTACGCCACGATCAGCGACCATGTGGTCATTCCCCGCGACATCGAGGCCAAGTATCCCTACAGCGACACCGGCGAATTTCCCGGCCGCTCGCGCGGCGATCGCCACGAGCAGCTGACCGCCGTCGCCTTTCTCGCCGGCAAGACCTCGCGGCTGCGCCTCGTGACCTCGGTTACCGTGGTCCCGCACCGCCCGGCGGTATTGCTCGCCAAGATGCTGGCGACGATCGACGTGCTGTCGAAGGGCCGGCTGGTCTTCGGCATTGGCGCCGGCTGGATGAAGGAAGAGTTCGAGGCGCTCGGCGTGCCGCCCTTCCCCGAGCGCGGTGCGGTCACCGACGAGTATCTGAACGCCTGCCGCGAGCTGTGGACCAAGGACGACCCGCGTTTCGAGGGCCGCTACGTCAGCTTTGCCAACATCCTCTTTGAGCCCAAGCCGGTGCAGAAGCCCCATCCGCCGATCTGGGTCGGCGGCGAGAGCGGCCCGGCCCTGCGCCGCACCGCGCGGCTCGGTGACGGCTGGTATCCGATCGGCACCAACCCGCAGCACCGCCTCGACTCGATGAAGCGCTTTCAGGGCGGGGTCGAGCGGTTGCGGCGGCTGACCCGGGAGGCCGGCCGCGACCCGGACAAGATGGCGCTCGCCTATCGCATCAGCTCCTGGGGCAGCGCATTGCCGGCCCGCGCCGACGACGGCGAGAGGCGCCTCTTCTCGGGGACCACGGCGGATGTCGTTGCCGACCTGCGGGCCTTCCGCGATTTCGGCGTCGGCTATGTCGATTTCAATTTCGCCGGCGACAGCGCCGACGCGATGATCGCCGAGATGCGGCGCTTCCGCGAAGACGTGCTGGCAAAGGTATAAGGAAGAGAACGCTTTAGCGCAGAGGTCGCGGAGGGTACGCAGAGGGCGCTATGGCTCTGAGGCTTTGCGTACACCGCGCATCCTCGGCGTCCTCCGCGTTAAAGCGTTCTTTTAGTCAAAGGAGCGGGTGTTGTTGAAACTCGGATACAAGGCGTCGGCCGAACAGTTCGGGCCACGCGATTTGCTGGACTTCTCGTGCCTGGCGGAGGAGGTCGGGTTCGACTCGATCTTCGTCAGCGACCATTTCCAGCCGTGGAAGCACACCGACGGCCACGCACCGTCATCGCTGGCCTGGCTCGGCGCGCTAGCAGCCAAGACGACGCGGGCGGTGATCGGCACCAGCGTCCTGACCCCGACCTTCCGCTACCATCCCTCGGTCGTCGCCCAGGCCTTCGGCACGCTGGGTGCCATGTGCCCCGGCCGCGTCGTCCTCGGCATCGGCACCGGCGAGTCGTTGAACGAGGTGCCGGCCATCGGCATGAAATGGCCGGGCGCCAAGGAACGGCGCGACCGGCTGCGCGAGTCGGTGAGGCTGATAAACAAATTGTGGACCGAAGACCGCGTCAGCTTCGAGGGCCAGTATTACCGAACCGAGAGTGCGACGATCTATGACAAGCCGAAGGAGAAGGTGCCGATCTGGATTGCCGCGTCCGGCCCATTGGCGGCGGCAATGGCAGGGCAAGTCGCCGAGGGCTTCATCTGCACCAGCGGCAAGAACCCCCAGCTCTACACCGACCTGGTCGGCAAGGTTGGCGAGGGGCTTGCCCGGGCGGGCCGCGAGAATGCTAGCCTCGAGAAGATGATCGAGGTCAAGGTCTCGTTCGACACCGACCGACAGCGGGCGCTCGAGGACACCCGGCACTGGGCGGCCCTCGCCCTGACCCCGGAAGAAAAGATGAATGTCGAGGACCCGATCGAGATGGAGAAACTCGCCGCGGCATTGCCGCTCGAACGGGCGGCGAGCCGGTGGATCGTCTCGGCCGATCCGGAGGAGCAGCTGGCCAAGATCCGTCCCTATGTCGAGCTCGGCTTCACCTACCTCGTCTTCCACGCTCCGGGCCCCGACCAGCCCCGCTTCCTGAAGCTCTATGCCGAGCAGGTGCTGCCGTTGCTGCGCGCGAAGCTCGGCTAACCGTGCGATACCGCAGTCTTCCTCCCTCTCCGCCCCTGGGGGCGGAGAGGACCGGGGTGAGGTGGGGGGAAGCCCGCACTCTGGATTGCCGCGTCGCCCACCTCACCCTCCCCGCCGCTGACGCGCCGGGTCCCCTCCCTCTCCCCCCGCAAGCGGGAGGAGAGGGCAAGGATTCAGGATGCCATCGGCCAGCGTCGCCCTGACGGGGCTCTCCGGCATCAAGCTGGTCGAGCCCGGGGACGACCTCGGCGCGATCACCGTTGCCGCGCTGCGGGCCAACGGGCTCGCCCCTGAAGAGGGCGATGTCCTGGTGGTGGCGCAGAAGATCGTCTCCAAAGCCGAGGGACGTTATGTCGGCACCGTGACCGTGCAGCCTTCGGAGCGCGCGATTGCGCTCGCCGCCGAAGTCGACAAGGACCCACGCTTTGTCGAGGTGGTGCTGTCCGAAGCCAAACGGGTGGTCCGCTGCCGTCCCGGCCTGCTGATCGTCGAGCATCGGCTCGGTTTCGTGATGGCCAATGCCGGCATCGACCACTCCAACATCGCGGCGCAGGACGGCGGCGAGCGAGTCTTGCTTCTGCCGGTCGATCCGGACGGCTCGGCCCAGGCCTTGCGGCAGCATCTGATGAGCGTCTTCGGCGTCGCTATTGGCGTCATCATCAGCGACAGCTTCGGCCGGGCCTGGCGCAAAGGGACCGTCGGCGTAGCACTCGGCGCCGCGGGGCTTCCCGCACTCGTTGATCTGCGCGGCCATCCCGACCTTTTCGGGCGGGAATTGCTGGTGACCGAGACCGGCTTCGCCGACGAGATCGCCGCCGCAGCGGGGCTGCTGATGGGCCAGGCCGACGAAGCCGTGCCGATTGTGCTGGTGCGCGGGCTCGCCTGGTCGACCCCGGACCAGCCGGCCGCCGCCTTGGTCCGTCCGGCGGAGCACGACCTCTTCCGATGAGCCGATCGGAGGGCTTCGTCCTCGCGCTGTCGGGCGGGATCGGCGGCGCCAAGCTGGCGCTCGGCTTGAACCGGATCCTGCCGCCCGGAGCGCTGACCGTGGTCGCGAACACCGGCGACGATTTCGAGCATTTGGGGCTCGCGATCTCGCCCGACATCGACACTTTGCTCTACACCCTCGCCGGCCTCGACAACCCGGAACTCGGCTGGGGACGGCGCGACGAGACCTGGACCTTCATGAAGGCGCTCGGCAGCCTCGGCGGCGAGACCTGGTTCAACCTCGGAGACGGCGATCTCGCCACCCATGTCGAGCGCACCCGCAGGCTCGCCGCGGGCGAAAGCCTGTCGCAGATCACCGATGATTTCCGCCGCCGTCTCGGGATCTCGGCGCGGCTGCTGCCGATGAGCGACGACCGGGTGCGCACCCGGCTCCTGACGAAGGGAGGTTGGCTCGACTTCCAAGATTATTTCGTGCGTCGGCGCTGCGCTCCGGTGGTCCACGAGATCACCTTTGCCGGTGCCGACGAGGCGCGGCCGCAGCCCGAGTTCCTGGCGGCGCTCGGCGATGAAACTTTGCGGGCGGTCGTGATCTGCCCGTCGAACCCGTTCATCAGCATCGATCCTATTCTTGGCGTGCCGGGCGTTCGCGAGGCGCTGCGAATGTGCCCTGCACCTGTCGTCGCAGTCTCGCCGATCATCGGCGGCAAGGCGGTGAAGGGGCCGACTGCCAAGATGATGGCCGAGCTCGGCCTCCCGGTGGAAGCCGCTGCCGTCCCCCGGTATTACCGCGACATTCTCGACCTCTATATCGCCGACGAGACGGATGCCGAAAGCATCGGCGACCTGGGATTGCCGGTAGTGTTTGCGCGCACCTTGATGCTGTCGCTCGAGGATCGCGAGGCGCTGGCGCGCGAGGTGCTGGAAGCGTCCGCGCGAGGCTTCTGAGATGGGCCAGTGGGCGGTCGTGCCGGTCAAGGAGCGAGTTTTGGCAAAGGAACGCCTCGCGCCCATGTTGCGGCCGGAGACGCGGCAAGCGCTGGCATTGGCGATGCTCGAGGATGTCCTGATGGCGCTGACCGCGACCCCCGGCATCGCTGGGATCATGGCCGTAACCGTCGACCCCGAGGCCAGTCGATTGGCAACGAGCTATGGCGCTCGGCTAATCGAGGCGGGGGCGCGCGACGGCCACACTGGTGCCGTTGCTGCAGCCGCTCGGCTGCTCGCCAGAGAAGGCCGACCCGGTATGCTGACCTTGCCCGGCGACATTCCGCTCGTCACTCCGGCGGAGATCGCTCGGGTACTGGCGGCGCACCTTCCGGCGCCATCATTCACGATCGTCCCGTCGCATGACGAGCAGGGTTCGAATGCGATTGCCTGCTCGCCGCCCGACGCGGTGCCTTTGCGCTTTGGCGAGAATAGTTTCTACCCACATCTTAAGGCGGCCGAGATGGCGGGCATCCGGCCGAATGTGCTGCATCTGCCGGGGATCGCTCTCGACATCGACAACCCCGAAGATCTTGTATCCTTTATGCGGATCGATTCATCGACCCGGACCCGCTCCGTGCTCGCCGAGGATCATTCGCCGCTCGTAGGAGGCTTCCGCCGATGACCACCGACGACGTTCTGACACGAGCCGCGGCCGGGCGGCGATTATCGGCGTCCGAGGCCTTGGCGCTCGCCGATTGCGCCGAGCTCCAGCCGTTGATGCGGATCGCTGCGGGGCTGCGCGACGAGGGGCATGGCGGCCTCGTCTCCTATTCGCGCAAGGTATTCATCCCGCTGACCCAGCTGTGCCGCGACGTCTGCCATTATTGCACCTTCGCGCACCCGCCGCGCCGCGGCGAGCCCGCCTACCTCGATCCCGATCAGGTGCTGGCGATCGCCCGGGCCGGGGCCCGCGCCGGCTGCCGTGAGGCGCTCTTCACCTTAGGCGACAAGCCGGAGTTGCGTTACGGCGCGGCGCGCGAAGCGCTGGCGCATCTCGGCCACGAGACGACCCTTTCCTACCTCGCCGCGATGGCGGAATTGGTGTTGCGCGAGACCGGCCTGCTCCCGCATCTCAACCCGGGAGTCATGACCCGCGACGATATCGATCGGCTGCGCCAGGTCTCGGTGTCGCAGGGGATCATGCTGGAGAGTGCCGCCGAGCGGCTGCGGCGCCGCGGCGGACCGCATTTCGGCTCGCCCGACAAAGATCCGGCATTGCGCTTCGAGACGATCCGTGCGGCCGGCGAGGCGGCGGTGCCGTTCACCTCGGGCATCCTGATCGGCATCGGCGAGACCCGGCAAGAGCGCATCGAATCGCTCCTCGCACTGCGCGAGCTGCATGAGCGTTACGGACACCTGCAAGAGATCATCATCCAGAACTTCCGGGCCAAGCCCGGGACCCGGATGGCGCAGGCTGCGGAACCCGATCTCGACGACCATCTCTGGACGATCGCCGTCTCCCGCCTGATCTTCGGCCCAGCGCTGAACATTCAGGCGCCGCCCAATCTGAACCCGAAGGGGCTAGCCCAGATGATCGACGCCGGCATCAACGATTGGGGCGGCGTCTCACCGGTCACCCCCGACCACGTCAACCCGGAGGCGCCGTGGCCGGCGCTCGACCAATTGGCCCGGCGTACCGCGGCGGCCGGCAAGTTCCTCGTCGAGCGTCTGGCGATTTACCCCGCCTACGCGCGCGAGCCCGGACGCTGGCTTGATCCCCCATTGCGCACGCCGGTCCTGCAAGCGATCGACGGCGAGGGTCTTGCCCGGACCGATGAGTGGGTGCCGGGCACCGGCACCGCGCCGCCGACCCTCACCCACCCAGCGCTGCGCGCTGGGTCCCCCCTCTCCTGCAATGCGGGAGAGGGTCCTGAGCGTAGCGAAGGGGGTGAGGGGCAGCTCGCGCTGATCCTCGACCGCGCTGCCGCCGGCGAACCGCTCGGCGAAGCCGACATCGTGCGGTTGTTCCAGGCCCGCGGAGCGGCCTTCGATGCGGTGTGCCGGGCGGCCGACAGGCTGCGGCAGCGGGTCAATGGCGACGCGGTCAGCTATGTCGTGACCCGCAATATCAACTACACCAACATCTGCTATTTCCGCTGCCAGTTCTGCGCCTTCTCAAAGGGCAAGCTCAGCGAAAATCTGCGCGGCCGCCCGTATAACCTCGACCTCCCGGAGATCCAGCGGCGGGTCGAGGAAGCCTGGGAGCGCGGCGCCACCGAGGTTTGCCTGCAGGGCGGCATCCATCCGGAATATACCGGCGCCACCTATCTCGCGATCTGCCGGGCGATCAAGGAAGCAGTACCCGGCATCCACATCCACGCCTTCTCGCCGCTCGAAATCTGGCAGGGTGCCAAGACGCTCGGCCGCACCGTGCCCGACTTTCTGCACGAGCTGAAGGCAGCGGGACTGAGCTCCCTGCCGGGCACCGCGGCCGAGATCCTTGACGACGAAGTGCGCGCGGTGATCTGCCCGGACAAGATCAAGACCGACGAATGGCTTCAGGTCATGGATGCCGCCCACGCGGCGGGCCTCAGAAGCACTGTCACGATCATGTACGGACATGCCGACCGTTACGAGCATTGGGCGCGGCACCTGTTGCGCATTCGCGCGCTGCAGGCCAAGACCGGCGGCTTCACCGAGTTCGTCCCGTTGCCGTTCGTGCCGATGGAGACGCCGATTTATCTCAAGGGCCACGCCCGCCGCGGTCCGACCTGGCGCGAGGCGGTGCTGATGCATGCGGTGGCGCGCCTTGTGCTACATCCCGTCATCACCAACATCCAGACCTCCTGGGTCAAGATGGGCAGCGAGGGTGCGGGCTTCTGCCTCGAGGCCGGGGCCAACGATGTCGGCGGCACCCTGATGAATGAGAGCATCACGCGCGCCGCCGGTGCGGTGCACGGCCAGGAGATGCCCCCCGAGAGCATGGAGGCGCTGATCCGGGCATTGGGCCGCGAGCCGCGCCAGCGCACAACGCTCTACGGCGACGCCCCCACCGCCCGGCGAACCGCCTCCTTCGCTGCCGCTCCGCTTGCGGAGCCGATCAACACCCCGGCGCGCCGCTGGGAGCGCCATCCGGAGCCGGCCGCGGCAGCTGACTGAAACCGAGGAAACTGCCCTGCCGGACGGGGCTCCAGGCTGACTTAGAGTTCGTGCAGGGCGTCACCGACCGCGATCTCGCCGCCCGCCGCCACCTCGGCATAGACGCCCATATTAATGTGGCCGAAGGCGCGTTCAAGGGCGGCAACGATCTCGAGATCGCGTTCGGCGGTGACGGGGTTGACCTGGGTCGCGGCGCATCGGGTGATCGGCGAGATCACCCGCAGCCGTGCCGCTCCAAGGGCAATCTCGGAGCCGACCCAAGCGTGCTCGCTCCAGGCCGGCGCGCCTGCGAAATAAATATTCGCCCGAAAGCGGAGAGGGTCGACCGGGACGCTCACCGCCGCCTCCAGTGCCGCGATGCTCGCTCGGTTGATCAGCGAGACGTATTTATCCGTCGTCGCATTCGGTTTGCGCCGCGCGTCGGCGAAAGCGTGCCCGGGCGCCTCGACGACGCGCAGCGGCCCGTCCACCTCGCCGAGGAAATTCGTCAGGAACTCTGCCACTTGCCGGCGTCCTTGCGGCTCGGTGATCACTGCGCGCAACACCGCGCGACCGTTCTCGGCGATCGCCAGGACGCCGCTCTCTGCGTCGAAGCGCGTCCGCAACTGCGCCAGCTTTTCGTCGCGCATCAGCATGACGAAACGGATTTTCGGCAGCCATTCCGGGTGCTGCGGATCGAAGCTTGTCGATCCGAGCGCCACCGCAAAGCGCCGATCATGCGGCAGGCATTCGCCTGGCGTCAGCGGCACGCGGTCCATCTGCTCGGCGCTCAGGCCCTTTACCGGGTAGCGGTAGATTGCGCCGACAGTGATGGTCATGTTGGCAGCCTTTTCGGTCCCGGCGATAATGATCGGCACGAAGCCGGTGGTTATCCCGCCGATAGCAGACGGTGTCCCTCAGTGTCAGGATACTTCACCGGCTTTTCGTCAGCCATGTCCGGTGAAATAGTGGTCCGATGGTTCCGCTTTCCATTCTCGATCTTTCCCCGATCACCGAGGGCGGCGACGCCGGTCAGTCGCTGCGCAATTCGCTCGACCTTGCCCGGCATGTCGAAGCGCTCGGGTATCGACGGTTCTGGATGGCCGAGCACCACAATCTGCCGGGCATTGCGAGCGCGGCGACCGCGGTGGCGCTGGCCCATGTCGGGGCTGGAACGTCGAGCATAAAGATCGGCGCCGGCGGCATCATGCTGCCCAACCACGCCCCGCTCGTTATTGCCGAACAGTTCGGCACTCTCGCCGCGCTGCACCCGGGGCGGGTCGAGCTCGGTCTGGGCAGGGCACCTGGCTCGGACCAGATCACTAACCGAGCCATCCGGCGAAACCTGTACGGCGATGTCGACGAGTTTCCTCGGGATGTCGTCGAGCTGATGGGCTATTTCCAGCCGGCCGAGCCGGGGCAGGCGGTGCAGGCGGTCCCCGGTGCCGGGCTGGAGGTGCCGATCTGGATCCTCGGCTCCAGCACCTATGGCGCGCAGCTCGCGGCATATCTGGGGCTGCCTTTCGCCTTTGCCTCGCATTTCGCGCCGGCGATGATGATGCAGGCGATGAAAATCTACCGCGAGCGGTTCCGCCCGTCGGCGCAGCTCGCCCTGCCCCATGTCATGCTCGGGGTCGTCGTCGTTGCCGCGGAATCCGACGAAGAGGCGCGGTTCCTGTTCTCGTCGTTGCAGCAATCGTCCTTGAATAACCGGATCGGACAGCGCGGCCGTGTGCCCCCGCCGGTCGCCGATTTCGAGACCCGCCTCGATCCCTATGCCCGCGCGATTCTCAATGACGCGCTCGGTTCGGCAATCGTCGGCGGGCCCGATGCCGTGCGCCGCGGCCTCGACGATTTCGTTAGCCGCACCGGCGCCGACGAGCTGATGGTGACCGCCAACATCTTCGACCACGCCAAACGCAAGCGCTCGTTCGAGATCCTGGCCGAACTGCACGGGGCAATGAAGGCGCCGCGCAGGGAGGCGGCGGCTCAGCCTCTCGACGACCAGTTATAGATCCGCGCCAGCGCGTCGCCCATCAACGTGGCGCGATCGCTGTCGGACAGCCGGTCGGTGACGCGAAACGCGTCGACACCCTGCTTGTAGGTCAGCAACGCGACCGCGCGCGTCCAATCAGTGCCCCACATGCAGCGGCTGAGGCCAAAGGCATCGAAAATGCGCCCGAGCGGGTCCCAGATGTCCCGGTAAGGAAAAGGCTCGTTCGACAAGGTGCAGGCGCCGCTGATCTTGATCGCGATATTGGGATGGGCAGCCAATGCCAACACTTTCGGCAACTCGCCAAAGGGCTGTGGCGGCGCCGGCGGTGCGGGCGGCTGTTGCAGCCCGAGATGGTCGATCACCAGCTGCGTATCGGGATTTCGGGACGCCAGTTGGGCGGCCTGGTCCAGACGCCCTGTGCACGCCAGGTTGACTGCCAGGGAATGCTGCGCCGCCGTCGCCAGGACACGGTTGATGCCAGGGTCGGCGGGCTCAGTCGAAGCATTGTCTCTCAAGAAGACCCGGATGCCGACCGTGCCCTTGGTGCCGGCCCAATCGGCGATCGTATCGGCCACCGCGGGATCGGTCGGATCGACCGGCTTAACCAGCCGGAACCGGGTGGGATGCGCGGCGAAGACCTCGAGGGCGTAGCTGGCGTCGTAGCGGTACATGCTGAACGGCGAGACCAGTACAGCGCCGTCGACGCCGACCGCGTCCATCGCAGCAACCATCTGGTCGCCGGTGACCTCGGCCGGGCCCTGCAATGTGCCGACCCAGGGACGACCGGAATGGTTGCGCTCGTAAGCGTGAACCTGGCTATCGAATATCGGCATAGCTTGCGTCCCTCTCAATGGGGCTATCCTTCAAAAGCAATGTGGCGCTTCGCACCAAGACAAGTCAAACCGCAGATGCCCCGGCGATGCGCGGCACAGCTGCCAGTAGGAAGACATGATGGAGCACGCACTTTCAGTGCCGCGTCATTGGGATGTCGAAGCCGATGTCGTTATCGTCGGTTTCGGAGCGGCGGGTGTCGCCGCTTCGGTCACCGCCCACGATCTCGGCATCGAGGTGGTCATCCTGGAGAAGGCGCCCGAAGGCCAGCACGGCGGCAACACCCGGGTCGCGGGCCAGGGCTATCTCAACACGTCATCGGCTGAAGACGCCGCCGCCTATCTGACGGCCCTCTGCGGCCCCTACACTGTGCCGGCGGCGATGGTGAAGGTGTGGGCCGAGGAGGTCTGCCGGAACAACGAATGGCTTACGAGCCTCGGCGGCGATCCGCAGGAGCATCAGCATCCGCCGGTCGGCATCGAATTCCCAGCTCTGCCCGGCTCGGGCTGTGTGCACAAATTCCACGACGGCCCGACCTACGGCTATTCCTACACCTGGAAACGGTTCGAGAGCCTGGTCAAAGACCGCTCGATCCCGATCCTCTTTGAAACGCCGGGCCGAGAACTGGTCCAGCACGACATCACCAAGGAAATTCTCGGAGTCCGCGCCCAGAGGCGGGATGAATCGGTTTACGTCAGGGCGCGCAGGGGAGTGGTGCTGACTTGCGGCGGTTTCGAGAACAACCAGGAAATGATCCGCAACTACCTGCCCGGCGTCCCCTATTGCTACACCTCCGGCTCGCCCTACAACGAAGGCGACGGCATTACGATGGCGATGTCGGTCGGCGCCGATCTCTGGCACATGAACAATTACGCCGGCCCCTCGATGGCGCTCAAGGTGCCGGAATTCCGCACGACGTTTTCGATGCAGGCCTTGCATTTCAGCAAGCAGACGCCGGGCGGCATGATCGTGGTGGGCCCGGACGCCCGACGCTTCACCGACGAAAAATACAAGACCCGCCACGGCAAGATCCCGGTGAACGGCCGCTGGCTGCCGTTATCGACGCCGTGCCCGATGTTCATGATCTTCGATCACACGCTGTTTTCCGCCGGTCCGCTCTACGACAAGCACCCGAGCCACGGTTGGACGCAGATCATCGAGCGCTACGAATGGAGCCCAGACAACAGCGTCGAGCTGGCAAATGGCTGGATCAAGACCGCCGACAGCCTCGCTTCCCTTGCCTCATATGTGGGGCTCGACCCCGTCGCGATGGTCGAGACCGTGGGCCGGTGGAACCGTTACTGCGACGCCGGACGCGACGCGGCGTTCGGACGAACGCTGATGCTGGCGCCGATCGTCGAGGCGCCGTTCTACGCGGTCGAGCTGTCGCCCTCGATGCTCAACACCCAAGGCGGCCCGCGGCGCAACGAGAACGGTCAGATCGTGCGCCCCGACGGCACTCCGATCCCCAGGCTCTACAGTGCGGGAGAACTGGGTTCGATCTACAGCTACTTGTACCAGGGCACCGGCAATATCGGCGAATGCCTCGCCTTCGGCCGCATCTCAGGCCGCAGTGCAGCAGCCGAAACGGCCTGGGAATCGGAAAGGCTCGACGAAACGGCGGCCCGTTGCCGCATGCCTGAAACCGCGAACATTTAATCGAGGAGGGGAGCCATGAAATATGACGTCGTGATCATCGGCGGGGGAGCCGCCGGATCGGTATTGGCCAGCCGATTGGCTGCGGATGCGCAAACTTCTGTGCTGCTATTGGAAGCCGGGCCCGATTACCCCGATCCAGCCTATCTTCCGGAAGAAATCAGGTTCGGCCATACACGCCTTGCCGAAGCCCAGGAGTCAACACACAACTGGGCCTTGCGCGGCACCATCACCGAGGAGCAAGGCGAAATCCACGTCGCACAGGGCAAGGTGATCGGAGGAGGGTCGTCGATCAACGGTCAGGCCATGCAACGCGGATTTCCCGAGGATTTCGACTCTTGGGCAGCACTCGGCAACGATGAATGGTCGTACGACAACGTGCTGCCGTACTTTCGCAAGTCGGAACACGATCTCGACATTCAGGACAACTATTGCCATGGATCGGACGGGCCGATGCCGGTCAGGCGCCGCCAGACAGGTCCCTGGCCTGCCATCCAGCAGGCTTTCCATGCGGCCTGCCTTGAGGCGAGGTTCGGCACCACCAACGACAAGAATGGCCTGCACCCTGCCGGTCTCGGTGTGACACCGTCGAATAACATTGAAGGTGTCAGAATGAGCACCGCAATGACGCATCTCAACCCGATGCGCCACTATCTGAACCTGACGGTGCGCGGTGGGGTATTGGTCCGCAAGATCGTTATCAAGGATGGCCGGGCCGTCGGCGTGGAAGCCGAAAGCGGGGGGACAGTATTCCAGGTCGATGCCGACCGGGTGGTGCTGAGCGCTGGCGCGATCCGATCGCCCCAGTTGCTGATGCTCTCGGGCATCGGCCCCGAGGACCACCTGCGGCAATCTGGGATACAAACGGTTCATCATCTTCCTGGTGTCGGCCAGAACCTGATGAACCACCTTAGCGCCCAGACGACCTTCAAGGTCAAAGACGGCGTCTCCCTCGCCGGTCATGATCGCGATGCGATACACTTTGCTTTGCACTACACCGCCGCCGGCTCGAACGCTGTCAACGATATGCTGCTGCGGTCCAGCACAGTCGTCGACGAACGGCAGGAGCATGTCGCCGGCGTCCGCACCAAATACCTGAGCGGTGACGTTCCGCCTGAGCGCGCGGCACGGGTCTCGTGCACCCTGGGGTTGCCCGACGGTTCGGGATACGTCCGGTTGGCCTCCGCCGATCCCAAGGTCCAGCCGTCCTTCAACTATTGCTATCTCCAGCATCCAAACGATGTCAGACGGGTGCGGGAAGGCGTGCGATTGGCGGCGAAACTGCTGGAATCGCCGGCGTACAAAGACGTGGCCGATTACCGGATCCACCCCACCGATGACGTTCTGGCCAATGACGACACTTTGGACCGCTGGATACGCCAGACCGTGGGCACCGCCAGGCACGTTTCCGGGACCTGCAAGATGGGGCCGGATGCCGATCCGATGGCAGTCGTCGACCAATACTGCAGGGTGAAGGGCGTCAAAGGGTTGTGGGTCGCCGACGCGTCGGTGATGCCGCGCATTCCCCGCTCAGGCGGCGCCCATGCAACGGTGATCATGATCGGCGAACGTGTCGTCGACTGGATCGCGGCGGGTTAACCCTGTCTTACACGAGATCGACCCGGGCGTGGTGCCCGGGGGCGGCGGCGAGGCCGCGGTCGCGCGTCAGCAGCGTCGCGTCGAGCGCTTCGGCGAGTGCGACGTAAGCGGCGTCATAGGCTGTAAGATTGTGGCGCAATTGCCAGACTCGCTCCAACAGTACATCGTGGGGATAGCGGCGCAGCGGGAAATCCCGGAGAACAACTAGAGCTTCGCGGCAACGAGTAGCCTCGATCTGCCCAGTCGCCGCATAGCGCCGCAGCACCTGGGTCGCCTCGAGGTCTATTAGATTAGATGAGGGGCGTGCAGCGGGAGTCCTTCCTCGAAGAGGCGCTCCTCGACAGCTCCGGCTGTCGGTGACTGCAACAGCGCCTCAAGAAGTGCCGAAGCGTCGATGACGATCACCGGGCATCGCGCTCGGCGCGGACCGCCTCTTCCGGGCTAGTACGAGGGTTGGTACGAGAGAGTTGTGCCAGTCGCTGCCGCAGCTCTTCGAGCGTCGGCCGCTCGGCCACCCGGCGCAGCTCGGCCAGCAGATAATCGGACAACGATTTTCCTTCGAGGGCCGCGCGCGATTTCAGCCGGCGGTGCAAGGCATCGGGAACATTGCGGATTTGGATCATCGACATGTGGGGAACATGAGATCATGTTTCTACATGCCAAGGTAACGCAGGGAACGTTTGTCGCGCCGGAGGTTGTTATTCAAGGAACCGCGTGAAACACTCCCGGTCAGACGGATTGCGCGGAGGAATGCCATGGACCTCGGCATGATGATGATTTTCGCCAGCTATGGCTGGGAGAACACCGGCGACGATCGGGTTTGGGACGAGGAGATCAGGCTCGCGCGTCTCGCCGCCGATTCAGGTTTCGACGTGCTTTGGTCGGCCGAGCATCATTTTTTCGATTATTCCTTCTGCCCCGACAATCTGCAGCTGATGACCTATCTCGCCGCGGCTTGCCCGGGCGTCGGGCTCGGCACCGCCGCGGTGATCGTACCATGGCACGACCCGCTGCGCGTCGCCGAACAGGCGGCGGTGCTCGACCTTCTATGCAAGGGTCGGCTGCGGCTCGGGTTGGGGCGCGGCCTGGCGCGCCGCGAGTTCGCGGCGTTTCGCGGAACGATGGACGAGTTCCGCGAGCGCTTCGACGAAGCCGCATCGATGATCGTCAAGGCGTTGCGCACCGGCTTTATCGAAGGCGACGGAAAACATTACAAGCAGCCGCGGATCGAGATCCGGCCGCGCCCGCAACACGATTTCACGGGCCGCATCTACGCGGTGGCGTCGAGCGAGGACTCGGTCGAGGCCGCCGCCCGGCTCGGCGCCCATATGGTGATGTTTTCCGACCGGCCCTGGCACATGCGGCTGCCCGCAATCGAGCGCAATCGCGAATTGCACCGGAAATTCCATGGCCGCCCGGCGCCATCGATGATGATCACCGATTTCTGCGTGTGCAGCCCGAACCTGGCGCAAGCCGAGGAGCACGCGCGCAAATACATGGGCAAGTTCGTCGAGAGCAACTTCCATCATTACGAATTTCTCGGCGAGCATTTCGCCAGCGTCAAAGGCTACGACGCCTATGCGCAGAAGGCCGAGATCGCCCGCAAGGGCGGGCTCGAAGGTGCCGTCGCCGGGTTCATGCAGGCGGCGATCTGGGGCACTCCCGATCGCGTGCTGCGGGAGCTGGAGGCGCGCCGCGGGGTGATCGGCGAATTCGAGCTCAACACCGCCTTCCGCTTCGGCGGCGTGCCATACGACATCGCCGAGCGCGGGCTCAACTTGTTCGCCAAGGAAGTATTGCCGGTATTGAAGAGCTGGCAGACGCAACCGACCGCGCAGGCGGCAGAGTGAATTCTCGTTCGTCATTCCCGCGCAAGCGGAAATCCAGGGACTGGCGCTGTGGCGCTTGCCCTGGACCCCCGCCTTCGCGGGGGCGACGGCAAGTACCTGCGAACCAAGCAACGAGGAACCAATGATCACGAAATTCGACAGCTCGTACTACGGCACCGTCGACATGGAAGACCTCGGCTATACCGGCAAGCCGATCAACGAGCGCCGCTATACCAAGCAGCAGCTGGCCGGCGCGCTGCACAAGGCGGTGGAGTACGCCCGGTGCATGGACGAGCGCGGCTACAACACGTTCTGGATGGCCGAGCACCATTTTCAGCCCGAGGGGACGGAATTGATCCCGAACCTGCTGATGATGGCGATGCATCTGTGCGGCGTGACCAAGAACCTCAAGATCGGCTGCGGCTTCAACATCGTGCCGATGTGGCACCCGCTGCGGCTGGCCGAAGACTACGCGATGGCCGACATCCTGACCGGCGGGCGGGTCATCTTTGGCGTCGGGCGCGGCTACCACACCCGCGAGGTCGAGACCTTTGGCTCGCCGCTGGTCGACCAGGACGCCAACCGCGAGATGTTTGAGGAGGGTGTCGAGGTCCTGTTCAAGGCCTTCGAGGGCAAGCCCTTCTCCCACCAGGGCAAGTACTACACGATCCCGCCGGAAGTGCCGTATCGCGGTTATACCCTAAAGGAGATTACGCTGATCCCGGCGCCGGAGCGCTTGCCGGTCGAATGCTGGCAGCCGATCCAGAGCGGCTCAGAGCGCGCCTTCGACTTCATGGCGAAATACGGCATCCGCGGCGTGATCGGCGGCGGCTCGGCCGAAGGCGGCGCGGTCGAACGGCACATGATCGGCTTTCAGCAAGCCTATAAGCGCCGCGGCGTTGAGCTCGAACTCGGCGAGCGGCTGGCGCTCGGCTACCAGTTCCATATCGCCAAGAGCCGCGAGCAGGCGATCCGCGAGGCCGCCCCGCATTACGAAGAGAACATGAAGATGTTCGGCGAATTGCGCCTGGTGCGTGCGCTCTCCGACGAGCAGATCGCGGCGATGCGCGATCCTAAGCTTGCCGCGACGACGAAATTACCGCGAATCGAGGACGCGGTGAAGGCCGGTGGCTTCCTCGCCGGCACGCCCGCCGACATCATCGAGCAGCTGAAGGCGGTCGAGAAGCGCTATCCTGGCATCGATCGGGTGATTTGCGCCACGCCGCTCGGCACCCCGCTCGCCGTCCAGCTCGAAGACCTCGACCGGTTCGCTAAGGAAGTGATCCCGGCCTTCCGCGACACCAGGCTCGCCGCCGCAGCGCAGTAGACTAGGCGCGCGGGATAGGCCGTTTGGCGCCACGGCAGCATCGTTGGATGATTGCTTTGGGTATTACCGGTCATTCTGCGTTAACAATCGGCACGATTTGACACGATGAATTCTGATCGAACACGACCGGCGAGCTTGCAACAAACGGGCGGCGCTATTGCTCGCGCCGACCGCCGTCAAGAAAGCCGGCCCTGTGCTGATCCTGACCCGTCATGCCCGAGACAATATCGTGCGTGGTGCCATCGATCCGGCCTAGATTGAGACCACGGCAAGACAACCCACGACTCTTACGGCCGATCCGCACGACCCGACGTTGAGCCGGGCGTGGCGCCGCATTCCCGAGCGCGGCGGCCGCGTCTTGCGGGTTGTGTTTCGGCCGGCCGGGGCGGATATCGTGGTCGTCACCGTATTCTTTGATCGAGGAGCTCGGCGATGGCTGCCGTGACTTACGATCCCGAGGCCGATGTCCTCTATGTCGAGCTGGCGAATGTGAAAGACCCGGGGAATGAAGGCGAAGAAGTGCATCCGGGTGTCGTGCTGATGTTCGACGCGGCCGGCAAGCTCATCGGAATCGAAATCAGGCCGGCGAGCAAACTCGTTGCAGGCGATGCGGTGGCCGGCTTGTCGTACCCGGCCCGAAGCACGGTTTCCTGAACACCTGCCGCAGCGTGGCGTCGACCTCGAACTCGGCGAGCTAGCGCTCGGCTACCAGTTCCATATCGCCAAGAGCCGCGAGCAGGCGATCCGCGAGGCCGCCCCGCATTACGAAGAGAACGTGAAGATGTTCGGCGAATTGCGCCTGGTGCGTGCGCTCTCCGACGAGCAGATCGCGGCGATGCGCGATCCCAAGCCTGCCGCGACGACGAAATTACCGAGAATCGAGGACGCGGTGAAGGCCGGTGGCTTCCTCGCCGGGCGGCCGGAGGACATCGTCGAGCAGCTGAAGGCCGTCGAGAAGCGCTATCCCGGCATCGATCGGGTGATTTGCGCCACGCCGCTCGGCACTCCGCTCGCCGTCCAGCTCGAAGACTTCGACCGGTTCGCGGCGGAGGTGATCCCGGCCTTCCGCGACACCAAGATCGCCGCCGCAGCACAGTAGACCCGAGGCTCAGCCGCCAGGGATAGGCCAGTGTCTGCGCGGTTCTCCGTAACGGCTGGTCGGAAGGCAAGTTGACGAGCATCCTCGCGCTCGCCATCCTGTACCGCATGAGTGACTTAACACCCGAGCTGGCCCGGCTCTCGCCGCGCCAGAGGCTCGATCTGATCGAGGCCCTTTGGGAGAGCCTCGACGACAAGGACGTTCCGGTGACCGAGGCCCAACGAGCCGAACTCGACCGGCGGATCGCCGGGTTCGAGCAGGACCGGGAACAAAGCATTTCGTGGGATCAGCTTAGCGCCGAGCTCCGACAGCGGCGCTGAGCGTGCCGTCAGTTGCCTTCAGCCCCGCTGCCCGGGCTGAGCTGATCGAAGCGCGCGATTGGTATGCCGCCCGCAATGCCGAGCTGGCTGATCGCTTCATTACGGAGGTCGAGAACGTCGTTGCGCGGATCGCCACGGCGCCCCTGCAGTTTCCAGTGGTCCACAGAGATGTCCGCCGCGCCCGGTGCCGGCGTTTTCCATACGCGCTGTTCTTTCGGGTTGTAGGCGGCACCCTGCACGTGATCGCCTGCTTCCACGGCAAACGCGACCCGCGCCAATGGCAGCGGCGCAGTTAAGGGCGCGATGTCTGGCCGTGAAGCGCAGATCAGCATCCAGAGCGGCCCCGAGCGCGCCTTTGACTTCATGGCGAAGCACGGCGTCAACGCGGCCGAGGGCGGTACCGTGGAGCGGCACATGCTCGGGTTCCAGGCCGCCTATGCCCGTCGCGGCGTTGAGCTCGAACTCGGCGAGCGGCTGGCGCTCGGCTACCAGTTCCATATCGCCAAGAGCCGCGAGCAGGCGATCCGCGAGGCCGCCCCGCATTACGAAGAGAACATGAAGATGTTCGGCGAATTGCGCCTGGTGCGTGCGCTCTCCGACGAGCAGATCGCGGCGATGCGCGATCCTAAGCTTGCCGCGACGACGAAATTACCGAGAATCGAGGACGCGGTGAAGGCCGGTGGCTTCCTCGCCGGCACGCCCGCCGACATCATCGAGCAGCTGAAGGCCGTCGAGAAGCGCTATCCCGGCATCGATCGGGTGATTTGCGCCACGCCGCTCGGCACCCCGCTCGCCGTCCAGCTCGAAGACCTCGACCGGTTCGCCAAGGAAGTGATCCCGGCCTTCCGCGACACCAGGCTCGCCGCCGCAGCGCAGTAGGCCCCCGGAATCAGCCGCGTGCGACCGCGACGAGGCCCTCGTCGCCGTCCGTGAACTTTCTCGTAACGCAACGCACCCTCGTCGATGGGGGGAATTCCCACGTTTCGGCCTTGGGATCGTAACCGTTGGGCTCCAGCAGCCGGAACGTTCCGTCGGGCAAGGCCGTCGCATGGACTGGCCGCCAAACATCGGTGCCTTCGTCCAGCAACCGAACGTATACCACCGACTCAGTATCGGTATCCTGGGGCACCGACATGTAAGACTTCTCCGGTTTGGTCGTCGACGACCACCGACTGGCCGGTCCGCGGGCTGGTGTACCGTGTAGCGGTGTTTCCCTGATTAACATAGTTGGGCGCGGGATAGCGCCGCCGCTGGCGATCGCATCATCGATCAGTTCCAACGTCCAGCCTCGCTGCGCAAGTTGATTCTCCCACTGTTGGGGCGATTTGTGTGAACCGAGTTTGCGGGTCGGCAACGTTACACCGATCTGGTTTCTCAGGCGGCTTTTCTGTGCGGCGCCACCGAGAACATCAATATCGGCTGTGGCTTCAACATCGTGCCGATGTGGCATCCGCCATGCCTCGCCGAGGATTACGCGATGGCCGACCTCCTGACCGGCGGGCGGCGACCATACCCAACGCCGCGGTGATTACTCACCCGTTGTCCCTGTTCGAAACCGAAAGATCAGGGCATGCACCGGCGCTAAATCCCCATGGACCGACACCACTGCCGGCGCAAACTCCCCCCGCGGTTTCCTCCCTCGAGGCTTTTCGGACGCCTGCCTCCATGCATCCCCCTGCCCCTGCCAGGCGTCCGAAAACCCTTAACGAAACCGGACCCTCACTACCGGGTCGCATCGCGGCTTTGCCGCGACGATCATCGCCGGATCGCGAATTATGCCACGTCCTCTAGTGCCGGCTCGATATCGACGATCTCGACCGATTTGACGTCGTCGGTTTCGCCTGAATAGATCACCAGTGCGATGTTTTCAGTGGCGATCATCGCACTATGCGGCTGTCCGGTTGGATTGAGCGTGTAGCTGTTGCCGGGAGCCTCGATCGCCTTTCCGGACTTGTTTACCCGGCCTCCGCGCAGATTGAAGACGTGCTCTTCGGATCGCGCCACGGCGACGGTTTTGACCATTTTTCCCGGCGGCGGACAGATCTTCGACAGCACCGCCAGACCGCCGCCCCCCTGACGTCGGTCGCTGAGCACCCTTCGGTAGAAGACCTCTTGACCTTGATAGCGAGCGTCCGGCCCCTTGTACGCGGAACCCGGCGTCCATTCGATGCTATCCAGATCGACGTGAATTGATGTCATTGGCTCCTCCTAAAACGGCGGAAAGCGAAAGAATTCCGGCGGCAAATCGTCGAATGTCGCACCGTGACCGGGCAAGGCGGCTAGTTCGGAGAGCAATCGCCGCAACAGAGCGGCCAATCGGCGATGGACGCGGATTTGTCCGCGCGCCGCCGCTTCACGTGGCCTTCGCGGGACCACGACCACCGTCCTCGCCATCGCCATCGGATGCTCCTTGTCGTCAACGGCGGGGAGTGTACGTTGGCTCTACTGACAGCGTTTTGTCAGGAGGGATGGCGATGCCCCTGCGCCGCGCCGATCGTCTGTTCGACGTCCTGCGGGTTCTGCGCGCGGCGTCGCGTCCGGTTACCGCCGCTTCGCTCGCCGACGAATTGGAAGTCACGGTGCGGACGGTCTATCGCGATATCGCCACGCTGCAGGCGCGGCGCATCCCGATCGAGGGCGCGCCCGGGATTGGGTATGTATTGCGGCGCGGTTTCGAGCTGCCGCCCCTGATGTTCACCGAGGACGAGGCAGAAGCGATTGCCGTGGGCGTGCGTATGCTCGCGCGCACCGGCGATCCGGGATTGCAGAAGGCGGCCGAGAGCGTGCTATCAAATGTCACCCTGGTCGTGCCCGACCTATTGCGTGAATATTTGCGCGCGCCGCCGGTCTATGTCTCGAAGAGCGGCGGCCCCGGTGCCGACGCGGCGCGACTTGCCGACCGTGATCCGCCATGCGATCCGCGACGGCCGCAAGATGCGGATCGACTACCAGGACGAGGGGGGCCGCCGCACCGAGCGGGTCATCCAGCCATTTGCCGTCGCTTATTACGTCGAGGCGACGCTCGCCTGCGCGTGGTGCGAACTGCGCAACGACATCCGGCACTTTCGAACCGACCGCATCGTCGCCGCGGCTGTACTGGATGAGCCGTTCAAGATCCCAGATGCTGTGATCGCCGCCTGGGCTGCCGAACGCGACGACCAGTAGCCCGGCGCCGCGCCGTTGCCCACGGCAAAGGTCGCTCAGAAGCGCGCAGGAAAATCCTCCCCCTTGATGGGGGAGGGTTTGGGAGGGGGTGAGCCGGCGATCCGCAATGCGGAACGTATTTTGCGATGGACGAGTTGCTGTCGCCTGATCTCGACCTGATAAAACAGGGGGAACAGGCTGCGTGAGACCGGCTCGGGGCTGTTGGCCAATCGCCGCTCACGTAATCCTGCCGGCCGCGCGGCTGCTGGGCCCACGTCAATTGCGCTGCACGGCTTGTGCTTTCCGGAGGGGGGCCGAGCCCGGCGCTCTTGATTCTCGCTCTCGCCTTGGCCCGCAATCTATTTGAGATAGAGAGACTTGAAGAGATATGCTCGCCGGCAATAATTAGCCAGTGAGGCTGTGCGTACCTGAACACAACCTCAAAATGGCGCGGGAGAGTCGCACCCCGCCCGCTTAGGGAGGAGCCCATGTCTCGCATCTGTTCGAACAGATTGCTCAACAGGGTTACCACTGTGCCCGTCATGACATTGGCTGCGGTAAGCTGGTGGCAGATTGCTCGCGCCGATGCCGTCCTCGATTGGAATGCAATTGCCGCAGACACGATATCGACAGCGTCGCCGGCGCGCCCTGGACCGGTGGGTTTTCTCGACATGGCGGTGGTCCAGGCCGCGGTATACGACGCTGTCCAAGCCATCGACGGCAAGTTCAAACCGTATCATGTGCAAATCCCCGGAGCCTCTGGTTCAACGGAAGCGGCGGCCGCCAAGGCTGCGCACGATGTGCTCATCAACATTTTCCCCGCACAGGGCGCATCCCTCGACACCGCCTACCGCGATTATCTGGCCAAGAAAGGCTTGGCCGAGAGCGATCCCGGGATCGCGATGGGTCAGACGGCCGCCGCCGGCATGCTCGCCCTGCGGGCTAATGACGGGCGCGTGCCGAACCCGCTGCCGCCCCCCTTCACCGGCGAAAATGCCATCGGCGTGTGGCGCCCGACGACCTCCTCCCAGCCCGGGCCACCCCCCTCCGGCTCGCCAATGGCGGCGCCGTGGCTGGGCGCGGTCCCGTGTTTTGCGCTGCAGCGCGGAGATCAGTTCCGCGCCAAGCCGCCGCCGCCTTTGACCAGCCAGCGGTATACCACTGATTATAATGAGGTTAAGGCGCTGGGTGCCCACTCCAACAGCTCCCGTACCCCGGAGCAGACCGAACTCGCCTATTTCTACGCTGGAAACAACTTCATCCTCTGGCACCGCACTCTGCGGGACGTCGCCGCCGCGCATGTCAAAAATATCGGAAATAGTGCGCGATTGTTGGCGCTGGCCAACTTGGCGATCGCCGATGCGGTCATCACCGCTTGGGACAGCAAGAGGCACTTTGTTCTGTGGCGACCGATCACCGCCATCCAAGAGGGCGAAAACGACGAGAATTCGGCGACAGCTGGTGATCCGTCCTGGCAGCCGTTGCTGAATACCCCGCCCTATCCTGAGTACAGCTCGGGTGCCAACAGCGTTACCGGGGCGTTGACCGGCATGCTCGCGCTGTTCTTCGGGAAGGACGAAATGACGTTCACGGTCACGAGCGAGTACCCGCAGGCCGCGCAAAAGACGCGAACCTATAATCGCTTCTCGGACATGGCATCTGATATGGTCGACGTCCGCATCTACCACGGCATCCATTTCCGTTTTGGGGACGAAGCGGGCCGAGACCAGAGCAGACAGGTGGCCCAGTGGGTCTTCGGACACGTCGCGGCGTCGCGATGACCTCCATAAGCGCGATGGGTCTTAGCCCGGCAGGCCGTGATTTTCCAAAATCCGACGATCCAGAGTCCCTACTGTGGCGTTAGTCGGATCGCGTCCAGCACGGAACAGTCTGACAACAGGCAACTACGGCGAGGCGATTGGCGTGTAGGTTCGACACCAGAAAGATGAGGTGTGTGATGCGGATTAAGCTGCGTCTACTTCTCTTTACGGCTCTTGTGGCCGGCCTATTCACCCAACTCCCCTGGCCGGGGGCTGCTCTGTCTCGAGCCGCATTCGCGGCTCCGGCCGGAGGCGACGCTGTCACCGTCTGGAACGCGAACGCGGGCGTGGCCGCCACGAAGGCATGCATCGCTCCGCTCGACGACCCTTTCCACGAGTTCGCGTATGTACGCGATCATGCATGTCGCCATCCACGATGCTTTGAATGCCATCGACCGGCGGTTTCAGCCTTACGCGTTCGACAAGCGAGTGGAACCAGACGCTTCTCCTGACGCCGCAGTGGCGGCGGCGGCACGCGATGTCCTGGTCCCGCTCCTCGGTCAACTCCCTCGGCTCCCCTTCATCACCCAATCGTGTGTCGATGCGGGCGTTGCAAGCGTCGAAGCCGCCTATACCGCAGCCCTTGCCGCCCTCCCCGACACCCCGGCCAAGGCGCAGGGTATCGTTGTGGGACAGGCCGCGGCGGCGGCGATCCTCGCCCGGAGAGCCGTGGACGGCCCCGCTGGACCATTTCTGAATTTTAGCTGCCCGAAGGATACCCCGCCTGGCAAGTACCAGTGCACACCGGGGGCCCCCTTCATCGCCTTTGAGGTATGGGAAAAGGTCACTCCCTTCGTGCTGCAGGACAGCGCTCAGTTCCGTCCGGGCCCGCCATACGCGGTGACCGATAAGGCCTACACGGCTGATTTCAACGAAGTGAAATCGCTCGGCGGCGATGGCGCCACCACTCCCAGCGCCCGAACACCCGACCAGACCCAAATTGCTTTTTTCTGGTGGGAAAGTTCCCCACTGAAGTGGAGCCGCATTGCCCGCACCGTCTCCGCCAACAGCGGATTCAGCCCGTGGCAGAACGCGCGGTTATTCGCTCTCCTGAATATGGCATTGGCGGATGGCTATGTCGCGATGTGCGCCACCAAAAACCATTACAGCTATTGGCGACCGGTCACCGCTATTCAGGCCGGGGAGACGGACGGCAATCCGGATACAAGCGGCGACCGGTCCTGGACACCGTTGCGGCCGACCCCTGCGAACCAGGACTACGCGTCGGGTCATTCCATCGAAGGAGGGGTCGGTGCTGAAGTGCTGAAGCAGGTATTTGGCACTGACGGAGTCAGCTTCCAGGACTGTGGCGTGAAACTCCCTGCCGGAAGCGCCTGCGGCGATCCGTCACCCGTGCTGCGCTCCTATAGCAGCTTCTCGCAAGCGGCCACCGAGAATGCGTTTTCGCGCATCCTCATTGGATTCCATTTCCGCAAATCAATCGTAGAGGGGACGCAATACGGTCGACAAATCGGCGAGCGCGCCGCCACCAACTACCTCCGGCCTGTGCTCTGAGTAAGCGTGGTTTCGCCGCGTGGGTGGGATGGGTCGTAGTCGGTTCGCTCCGAATGACTAAGGGCACGCCTTTGATAGCGGTCAAGCCAACGTCACAGACCCGCCGAGGCTTGGCGACTGCTGTGATGATGGAGCTTGCGCCCGCTTTCTATCGAACCCGCCAATGGTCGGCACCGTCGGAAAGGACCGCTTAGGGGCATTACCTGTCGCCCGGTTTCCTCACCTCGGTACGGCAGTCTTGACCGGAACGTATAGAGAACACATATGGCGGGCACCTTTGCCAAAGCTACGGCCATCGGAGGCCTGCCCATGCCAGTTGCCGAGAATCGCCTTGCCGCGCGCTGCTAACCGCTGCTTTCCGGACCTGGTATCGAGGGATTCCAAGGGGTTGGTCCTGATCCCTCTTCCGCCTCGCGCGCACGCGCGGCGGAACGCCGGCGGGCATCCGCCGACCTTGAGCGAGCTCGCCGCCTTCCGCCTCGCGCGCACGCGCGGCGGAACGCCGGATCGTTATGGTCTGCCATACCGTGCCCTCACGGCCTTCCGCCTCGCGCGCACGCGCGGCGGAACGCTAGTGCCAGATCCTGATGTGAAGAACCTATGGGCGATCGCCCCCACCCCGGCCCTCCCCCATCGAGGGGGAGGTAGCGTGCAGGAAAATCCTCCCCCTTGATGGGGGAGGGTTTGGGAGGGGGTGAGCCGGCGATCCGCAATGCGGAACGTATTTTGCGATGGACGAGTTGCTGTCGCCTGATCTCGACCTGATAAAACAGGGGGAACAGGCTGCGTGAGACCGGCTCGGGGCTGTTGGCCAATCGCCGCTCACGTAATTCTGCCGGCCGCGCGGCTGCTGGGCCCACGTCAATTGCGCTGCACGGCTTGTGCTTTCCGGAGGGGGGCCGAGCCCGGCGCTCTTGATTCTCGCCTTCGCGGGAATGACGATAGCAGCAGCGATCGGGCCGTGAGAGGGGATGACATGACCGGGGATGCGAAGGGCGAATACCGCGGGCTGGCATACCGCAACGATGGCGAACTGAAGGCGTGGCTGGCCAAGCGGCCGCGCGAGGCGGCGCTCGAGCCGGACCTGCCGATCATCGATCCGCACCATCATTTCTGGGACACGCCGCAGCGCGGGCGGTATCTGCTGCCCGAGTTGCTGGACGACATTGGCGGTGGACACAACATCCTCTCGACGGTCTTTCTCGAATGCCGCTCGATGTACCGCAAGGACGGCCCACCGGAGATGGCGCCGGTCGGCGAGGTCGAGTTCGTCAACGGCATCGCGGCGATGAGCGCTTCCGGCGGTTATGGCCCGTGCCGCGTTGCCGAGGCGATCATCGGCCATGCCGACCTCACGCTCGGCGCCCGGCTGCGCGAGGTGCTGGAGGCCGAGATTCGGGTCGGCGGCGGGCGTTTCCGCGGCATTCGCCACGGCGTGTCATGGGACAGCAACGACGCGATCCAGAAGTACGCCACCCGCGTCGTGCCGCCGCATCTGGTGCGCGAGCCCAAATTCCGCGAGGGCTTTGCTCAGTTGGCACCGCTCGGCCTCAGCTTCGAGTCCTGGCAATATCATCCGCAATTGGCGGACGCGATCGACCTCGCCCGCGCCTTCCCCGACACGACGATCATCCTCAACCATGTCGGCGGCGTGCTCGGCGTCGGACCCTACAGCGGCCATCGGCAGGAGATCCTGGCCGGCTGGAAGAAGGACATCGCCGAACTGGCCAAATGCCCGAACGTCAATGTCAAGCTCGGTGGTGTGGGCATGACCTCGTTCGGCTTCGACTTGCACGAGCGCGACACCCCACCGTCCTCCGAAGATCTCGCTGCTGCCTGGCGCATGTATATCGAGCCCTGCATCGAGGCCTTTGGCCCCGACCGCTGCATGTTCGAGAGCAACTTCCCGCCGGACAAGCAGTCGGGCGGCTATACCGAGCTGTGGAACGCGTTCAAGCGCATCACCTCTGGCGCGTCGGCCGCGGAAAAGAAGGGGCTCTACAGCGGCACCGCGGCGCGGGTCTATCGCCTGACCGTGCCCTGAGCGGAAAGCGTCAGTCTGACCAGGGTGGTGCAGTGACGTCCGGGCCGGGCTAGATGCTGGACAACGCCGGTCGGATCTCCGCCTGGGGTGGCGTAACTGGAGCCGGGGAGAGGTTGGCCCTAAGCGGCAGCGAGCTGGGTGAGGCTGCCGATCTCTTCGAGGCGGTCGAGATCGGAGATCATCTCGCGCAACTCCCGCGTGCGCGGCCCTCCGAGCACCGGTTCGACCAAGGCATTGAACTTGGTCGTGAGACGCTCCCTTTGCTCGGTAACATCGGCAGCCGGGATGCCGGCATCGTGACGAGCAGAAACGCGTCGTCCGTTAATGAGATCGAGGTCCAGCTCGCTCAAGGTCTGCGGCCAGTTGCTCTGCCAGTCGAAACCGATCCGCTCGCGCAGCGCGACCAAACCCGAGTTTCGAGCATTCTCTGCGCTATAGGCGCCGAGGCTTGCCGTGTCGACCCCGGCCAGGGCCATCGCCACCGTCTGGCGCAAGCTGAACTTGCTCTGCAATCCGTCGACCGGGGTCGCAATGTTGCAGACCCGGTCGCAGCTCGCGTCGATCCGCAAGGTGATGCGGGCGATCATCTCGGGTGTCAGAGCATATTCCTCGCGCAGCCGGCGGGCACACTCGATCGGCGCATGGGTGAAGTAGCAGGCGGCGTGGTATTTGAAGAGATTGGCGAGCAGGTGGAAGCCGCCTTTGGGTGTGGCCAGCGCGGCAGCCGGGGCGAAATCCGGGCCATGGGTCAGCGCGAACCCCTGCACGCATTCGACGATGTCGGTGCGGCTCGAAAACCCGCGCGCGGCGAGGCGGGCGGCGAGCAGCCCGTTCTGCGCCGCCTTGCCGGCGTGGAACGGCTTGCACATGGTCCCGAATTGCGATTTGAGCCCGGCCGCTTGGGTGCCGGCTATGCCGAGCGCCGTCGCGGTCGCCGCCGTATCGAGGCGAAGGAGCCGAGCGCAGGCCGCTGCAGCACCAAAGCATCCGACCGTGGCGGTGGCGTGGAACCCGATATTGTAGTGGCCGGGCTGCAACGCCGCACCGATCCGGCAGGCGGTCTCGTAGCCGGCGACAAAGGCGGTGATGACCTCGCGGCCGGAGGAGCCCGTCAGCTCGGCGAGCGCCAGCAGCGCCGGCAGGATCGCTACCGAGGAATGTCCCGGCATGGCCATATGGACATCGTCGTAATCGAGCGCATGCGCCGCGGCACCATTGACCAGCGCCGCCGAGAGAGCGGGCAGCCTCGTGTCATGGCCGATGATGCTGGCCTGCGGCGTGCCGGCCGCGTCGGTCATCTCGTCGAGCAGGATCCGGACGAGGGGATCCTTGGCCCCGGCGAGTGCGACGCCGAGATAGTCGAGCACGCATTGCCGCGCAAGTTCGCGCACCGGGGCGGGCAGATCATCGTATGCGAGGGAGCTCGTTCCTTTGGCGATCGCCAGGGTCAGCTCGACCGCCTCTGTATGGTTCTCTAGAACGTTGTCCATCCTCTTCTCCGATTCAACCGAGGTCTATTTTCCAGAGCTTCGTATAATAGGGAGGATCAAGACTATTCTTGCGGAGAATAAACTTCTGGTCGTCTTGATCATAATCGATATGGGGAAGATCTGATTGCGAGAGCGGTGCCATGAGGTTTTCGAACAACGATTGCGTATCCGGCGAGGCGGTGGCGTCTATGGCATCGCCACGACGATCTCGACTGCTGCCGAATTGATGGAATCTCTCGTCGACGACCACGCAGCCCGGAGGGGCGAGCGGCTCCAAGAGCGTGCTGGTGCGCAAGGCGAGCCCCATCGGCACGGTAATCGTGTCCCAGCTCCCATTGTGCATGCGGCGCATGCGCTCGAACGCGATCGGCCCGGCGGCTCCGCCAAACCGCATTCTCATCGGGCTTTCGTGAAAATCCTGCGCTCTCTTCACCAATTCCCTTGCGCATCGTACGATTCTCTCTGAACTACCATCTATCAGCAAAATCGAATCGCCGCCCGAAACGTCCACGAACATCAGATCTCGACAAATTTCTCGCGCCCACTCGTATAATTTTCTCGTCACTATTTCGTACATCTCAGAGTTCATGACACGGCTGTAGCCTACCATGTCCCCTTTGAGCACAAACGAATAGGTAATCGGGTCTTCCCATTCGAGCTGATTGCCGATGATGTTTCTTGTATCGTAGCCCCGGGTGAATTTCCCGGCCGACCTCTCGTAAATCGATTGATCGAGGGCTGGATGAATGAGGTAATACTCCGAGTCCGGCAGTTCCGGGTCGTTGTTGATCTGGATCTCGGTCGGTTGGAGAAAGCGCTGCCGCCACCGACCCTGATTGCCGAATTCCGGTCGCACGGTGCCGAGCAGACCGAGCTTGTGCAGGACTGAGAACGGGGCACCCATCTCTCCGTCCGGCTCACGCAACGTCCCGTTTGCCAAGTCGGCGACATATGCCTCACCAACTTCCACGAGCTGATCCAACGTCAGCACATTGGTTTCGATGCGCCTCAGGAGTAACTCGCGATTGGGTACCGTAAAAAACGGGCGCATCTCTCCGAATATCGAGTTCGACAATTGTTTTTGTCGCCGTATCGACCGCCCCGCGGATGGCTTGCGCCGACCGCTGATCCGGGCTGATTTTGACGATCTCACCGCCGATGAACATCAGGTCCCGGGGTCGGTATAGCGTGTGCCGCAGGAAGTAATCAAAAATGCGCTCCAGCCGCGAGACGAAGCGATGGTCGACTACCGCATTCCTCTCCCCGACCAGGCGGAGCATAGCATCCGAATTATCGGGATCGACAAGGCGGTCCTTTGCCGTGATATCGATGTTTTTCAAAAAAATCTTCTCTAGGTCATCGCGGGTGTACTCGATTTTTGTGCACCGGCCCGAGATCTGAAACGCGTCATTCTCGACCTCCGGCATTTTTAGGAATGCCTCGTGGCGTATGGTGCAATAAATCTTGATATGATGATTTGTCTTCTCGAGCTCGTAGGCCACACTGGCGAGCGCTATCTGGGCCAGCGACCAAACGGCGTTGCTGCGGTTTCGATAGAGACTGTGACGGTTGCTCGTCCTTGCCGAGCGATCTTCCAACACTGGTCGGAAATATTCGTCGACATTATCAATAAAAAAGACGATCTGTGTATTGATCCGGTTGAAATGTGGAAAGATCACATTCGACTTTGCAATAATATTGATGATATATTTATAGTCCTGACTCAACAGATCTGCAAAAATTTCGCCTGCTTCGAAATATTTATGATCATCAGCGGTGATTCGGTTGTACCAATCATGAGCCGTCAGATCTCGCTCGGCCAGGCGCTCTCTGGTGGCGCGAGCGAACGCCTTGATCGCCGACAACGACAGCGAGATCTTCCAAAGAGATTTCCAGAACTCGTAGTCGGATGACAAGAGTTCCAGCAGCTCCCGCTTGATGACGGGAAATATCCCGAGAGGCCGATCGATGAACCGGTTTTCGGCCATCACGATCTGGCCGGATCTGGCCTCGAGAAACGACTTTTTCTTGGCAATGAGCAGTAGCGTCTTTCCATAACCCTTGGGAGCAACCAGTATCGTGCGTTCGTGATGCTTTAGCGTGAGATACGCTTTTATCGAACTGGTTTCGTGAATGAGCGTGTGCCGGTAATGGTCGTACGCCATCTCCGGCAGCGTATCGGCCTCGACCCGCCACGGTCCCTGAAGGGGCAGCCTTTCGGACATCGGGTCACTCCTCGCGACGGCCAACGGCTAGCGGCGGTAATTCTCCGTATGACCAGCGACTTGGTAAATCGGTATTTAGCAGTTCGTCAGCGGCCCTGAAAGCGCGGCCTCCGCTTCTCGTTGAACGCGAGCACACCTTCGCGCCGATCCTCGGTCGGGACCATCCGATTGTAGGCCTCGATCTCGAGCATCATGCCGCTGGCGAGATCCATCTGCATCCCGAAATGGATCGCATGCTTGGCCTGGCGGACCGAAATCGGCGCGTTGTCGGCGATCCGCTGCCCGGTTTCGAGCGCCTCGTCGACGACACGACCCGGCGCGCAGAGGCGGTTGACCATGCCCCATTCGTAAGCCTCCGGCGCAGTGAACGGGCGCCCGGTCAGGATGATCTCTTTGGCGCGGCGCTCGCCGACGGCGCGCGGCAGGTTCTGCGTCCCGCCCGCGCCCGGCATGATGCCGAGAGTGACCTCGGTCAGCGCGAAGCGCGCCGTCTCGGCGGCGTAGATGAAGTCGCAACACAGCGCCAACTCGCAGCCACCGGCATAGGCGGCGCCATTGACCGCTCCGATGACCGGAACCGGGCAGCCGATGAAGGCGCGGATCATGCGCTCGAACAGCAGATGCTGATCCTGCCAAGACTTATCGGTCATGCCGCTGCGCTCTTTGAGGTCGCCGCCGGCGCAAAACGCCCGCTCGCCGGCACCGGTCACGACGATGCAGCGCTGCTGCGCCGGCGCCGCGTTAATCTCATCAAAGAACGCGAGAAGATCGTGCCCCATTTGCGTGTTCATCGCATTGGCGACTTCGGGGCGGTTCAGGGTCAGGAGGAGCAGCCCCTCGCCGCGGTCCTCGACCCGTGTCGTCTCGTATTGGCGATCCATCCGATATCTCCCCTGCCGAAGCTCGTCGGTGACTATAGCCTTGTGCAGTGCCTTTGCCGATCGAGGCGCTATGCCGGTTGACTGGCTTCACCCGCCGATTTGACATCGAGGCCGGGTTTCTCGAAGGGCTGCGTGCCGCGCGGAAGATCACGAGCGGGCCCAAGCCGCAGCGGGCACTGCGCAAGCTCAAGCTGAAGTCGGAGCTGCGCGCCTAGGCGCCGACTACCTAGAGCTTAGTCGCGACATTGTCCGCGCTGGATTTGCACGACCGAAACGTCGGCACAGCCCTACCTGCTACACCCGAGGCCCGGTTCACGGGCTTCCTCCGGGACCCGGAGCAGCACCGATACGGTTCTGCCCTATGTCTATGCCTCTGCGGCCGAGGAACAGAACGTGGCGCAACTTATCGATCGGATGGCCGCCGGCGGGGTCGACGTGATCGCCTTCTCGAGTTCGCCGCAAGTCGAGCGCTTGGCACGGTGGCAAGAGTGACGCAGCGGGAACAGGCGTTGCAAGCGGCGTTGGGGGCAACGGCAATTGCCGCGGTCGGCCCGATCGTTGCCGGGGCGCTGCAGCGCCCCGGGGTCGATGTCACGATCGCGCCGGACGGCAGCTATTTCATGAAGCCGCTGGTTTCCGCGATTGTAGCAGCACTATCCCGCTGGGTGTCGATTCGTCAAATGAGAGCCGCTCCAACCGGGTGGAGCACGCGACCAAAGCCCGGACGCATGCGAGTAATGCCTTTCGTTGACAGCGGCGGCATATAGTCGCGAGGGTTACCCGCCAACTCGTGAAGCGGATGCACTGTTGAACGATTTCTCACTCCCCGATGCCCGCCTCTCCCGGGTCGGGTGGTTCCCCTTCGACGAAAGCGACATCAGGCGCTGTCTCCACGGCGAGGTCGACAAGGGCCGTCCCTACCAGCGCCGCGGGGCGGTTCGCGACCTGCGGGCCGATAAGGGCGGCCAACGCCTGATCGCCTCGGTCCAGGGGACGCGGCTGCGCCCCTATCGCGTTTTCGTCGACATCGGCAAGGGCAACCCCGTCTCGCTGTCGGCGCGGTGCAGCTGCCCGATCGCGTGGAACTGCAAGCATGCGGCAGCCGTGCTGCTGGAGGCGCTGGCCAACCCGCCGGCTATCGAGGGGACCAGGGAAGATGTGCTTCCGGGCCCGGTCGGCGGCTGGCTGCATCAGCTGCATCAAGCCTCACGGCCGGAGGCGGCTCCCGACCAAATCGCCTATCGTCTCGATCACCCGGCTCGGCCGGGATTGCCCTTTGTTCTCGATTTGCGCGTGGTCCGGGTTCTCAAATCGGGCGACTGGGGTGCCGACCGGCCGCTTCCCGCCGGGCAGCTGCAAAACGCGACGGCGAAATATGTGCGCCCGGCTGACCGCGCGGTTCTTCAGCTGTTGCAGGACCGTCTCGGGCGCTCGCCGCCGCCTCTCCCCCAAGACCCGGACCTCATCGACCTGCTGCTGCGCCGTATCATCGACACCGGGCGCTGCCGCTGGCAGGACCTGGCTTCGCCGCCGCTGAGATTGGGACCCACTCGGGACGGGCGTCTCGCTTGGCGGCTTGGTCCCGACGGGCGTCAGACGATCGATGTCGAGATGGATGATGAATCGGCGGTGGCGCTGCCTTCCGCCGCACCCTGGTATATCCATCTCGACGAGCACCTCGCCGGTCCGATCGTGTTCGATATCCCGCGGCCGCTGATCGGGATCGCGCTGTCGGCGCCACCGGTGACGATGGCTCAGGCCACCGCGCTCGGCGCCTTGATTGCGCGCGACTTGCCCGATCTCGCTCTGCCGCAGCCGCGGACCGATTTGGTCGAAGAAATTCGGGAAGAGCCACCGGTCCCGACATTGGTGCTCGCCAATCGCCAGCGTCGGCGAAACTATTGGGAATACTGGGGAAAAGACTGGGACGATCGGGTCGACGTTGCACTGCTCGGCTACATCTATGGCAGCAGCCTGATCGATGCCGACGGCGCGCAACGTGAGCTGCGCCGGGTCGAGGACGGCCGGATCGTTATCCGTCGCCGCGACCTCGACGCCGAGCGCCAGGCGCAGGATCGGCTGGAGGCGTTCGGCCTGTGCGGCTTCGACACCTTCAGCGCCCCCGCCGGGGACAGCGGTCGGCTTCCCTTCGGCTTTCCCGAGGGCAGAGGCGACTGGCCGGGTTTTGTCTATGACGCGGTGCCGCAGCTCGAGCGCGAGGGCTGGCGGATCGAGGTCGAGGACGGCTTCCGCTATCGTGTCGTCGACGGCGGCGGTGAATGGACCGCCGAAGTCGAGGAGAGCGGCGGCTGGTGGTTCTCACTCGATCTCGGGATCGAGGTCGACGGAGAGCGGGTGCCGCTGCTGCCGGTGTTGACCGGCCTCCTGGCTCGGTTGCGCGACGCCGGCGCGCCGGGCGATCTTGACCGGCTGGCACATAACGGCACCGTCTTCGGCCGCCTCGAAGACGGCCGGCATGTGGCGTTGCCGCTCGACCGCACCAAGGCGATCCTCGCGACCCTGGTCGAGCTTTATCACCCGGGAAGCCTATCCGCCGCAGGAAAGCTCGAGATCTCGGCCGGCGAGGGCTTGGGCCTCGCCGCAGTCGAAGCGGCGATGCGGCTGCGCTGGCTCGGGGGCGAGCGGCTGCGGGCCTTGGCCGAGCGCCTGTCGCATTTCTCGGGGATCGATAAGATCGAGCCGCCAAGCGGGCTGCAGACGGAGTTGCGTCCCTATCAGCGCGAGGGGCTGGACTGGCTGCAATTCCTGCGCGGTTACGAGCTCGGCGGCATCCTCGCCGACGATATGGGGCTCGGCAAGACCGTGCAGACCTTGGCTCACCTCCTGGTCGAAAAGCGCGAGGGCCGTCTCGACCGGCCGTGCCTTGTCGTCTGCCCGACGAGCGTCGTGCCGAACTGGCTCGCCGAAGCCGCACGTCTCGCACCGGAGTTGCGCGTCCTCTCATTGCACGGGCCTGATCGAGGCGAGCGTTTCGGCCAGATCGGCGAGGCCGATCTGGTCGTGACGACCTATGCGCTGCTGTCGCGCGACGCCGACCAGCTGTTGCCGGTAGCGTGGCACATCGCCGTGCTCGACGAGGCGCAGGCGATCAAGAACGCCGCGGCGAAGATCACCGGGCTCGTCTGCCGGCTCGACGCACGTCACCGGCTGTGTCTGACCGGGACGCCGGTCGAGAATCATCTCGGCGAACTGTGGTCGCAATTCGCCTTTCTGATGCCCGGGCTGCTCGGTGACGCCCGGCGCTTTAGCCGCGTCTTCCGCATCCCGATCGAGAAGAAGCAGGACGGCGAGCGCCGCGGCCTGCTTTCCCGGAGGGTCAAGCCGTTCCTGCTGCGGCGGACCAAAGCGCTGGTCGCCGCCGAATTGCCGCCGAAGACCGAGATCCTGCGCCCGCTCGAACTCTCCGGGCAGCAACGCGATCTCTATGAGACCGTGCGGCTGGCGATGCACGAGAAGGTGCGCCGCGAGGTTGCGCAAAAGGGGCTGGCGCGCAGCCACATCATCGTGCTCGACGCGTTATTGAAGCTGCGCCAGGTATGCTGCGACCCGCGCCTCGTCAAGCTCGCCGCCGCACGGCGGGTCACCGCCAGCGCCAAGCTCGACCATCTGATGGAGATGCTGCCGCAGCTGGTCGAGGACGGACGGCGCATTCTCTTGTTCTCGCAATTCACCAGCATGCTCGACCTGATCAAGCCGGTGATCGCCGAGGCCGAGATCGAATTCGTCGAGTTGCGCGGCGACACCACCGACCGCGCCCGCCCCGTCGCGCGCTTCCAGCGGAGCGAGGTGCCGCTTTTCCTGATCAGCCTCAAAGCCGGCGGCACCGGCCTCAATCTGACCGCCGCCGACACCGTCATCCATTACGATCCCTGGTGGAACCCGGCGGTCGAAGACCAGGCGACCGACCGCGCCCACCGCATCGGCCAGGACAAGCCGGTCTTTGTCTACAAGCTCGTCGCCCAGGGCACTGTCGAAGAGCGCATGCTCGAATTGCAGCAGCGCAAGAAGGCGCTCGCCGCGGGCATCTTCGAGGCCGGCGGCAGTGCCGCCGCGGCCCTCGAAGCGGCAGATATCGAGCGGCTCTTCGAGCCGCTCGGCTGAGATCGAGCCGGCACGAAATCATCCCGGCACGAACTCACATCGGTGGCGAACCGGGGAGACGCTCTTAGCGGCGCCATCACGACCCGATGCTCCCAGCGTTATGGGTCCGATTTGTACCGGCGAGAAAAGCTTTTCCAGTTGAAAGCCTGGCCACGACGATCTGCTTTTACTCCGCAATGACAATTTTGTATTTCAACAATTTTCTATTTTAATAGTAGCGAGGGATCGGACCGTTATGCGGCGTGGCGCGATCACTGAGGTCAAGCATGATCTCGTCGATGTAGCACCATCCCCAGCCTTCAGGCGGGTCATAGCCTTCGATGATCGGATGGCCGGTAGCATGAAAATGCTTGGTGGCGTGGCGATTCGGTGAGTCGTCGCAACAACCGACATGACCGCAGGTCCGGCACAGGCGCAGATGCACCCACGGCGAACCGATCATCAAACACTCCTGGCAACCGAGCGCGCTCGGCGTCACATCGCGAATAGTGTCGACATGGGTGCATTCGTCGGACATCAGGGTCTCCCGGTGTTGGCGGAGAGCGCGGCTCTGTCGCCGGCTACCGCGAGAAAGGCGTGCAGCGCGGCGACCACCTGTGCGCCCTCTCCGAGGCCGCGGCGACCCGCATCAATGCCTTCAACCCGCCTCGACTGCGGTGCGCTTGGTCCTGAGCCCCAAGACCCAGAGGCTCCCCGGATCAGCTCGTCGTCAATTTCGATGTTGGTTAGCACGGCTGTCTCTTTGTGTATGATTTTCTGTGAAGGTACACATTAGCAAATTTGCACCTCCCGCAAGGGAACGCTCGGCTGGGGTGCTGGTCAGGAACGATCGGCCGCGTCGGGGGTTGGAAGATAGACGCTTCCGATCGGATTCTGCCAATGTTCCTCAGAAAAGACCTGGACGAATTGCTCGCAAGCGAGGCACGTCCCGCCGTTTCGCTCTATCTGCCGACCCATGTCGCCAGCCGCGAGATCCGGCAAGATGCGATCCGCCTCAAGAACTTGCTGGCACAGGCGGCGGATAGGCTGCGCGCCGAATGGCGGCGCAGCGAAATCAACGCCTTTCTGGCCCCAGCGGCTTCTCTCGTCGCGGACGAGAATTTTTGGCGCCATCAAGAGAACGGGCTGGCGGTCTTCTTGGCATCGGGTTTCAGCCGGGTCCACAAATTGCCGCTTGCCGTCGGCGAGGAAGCGGTGATCGGGTCCTATTTCCATATCAAGCCGCTGTTGCCGATCCTCGACGATGCCGGGCCGTTCCGGTTGTTGGCAATCAGTGCCAGCCACACCCGGCTTTATCAGGGCTCACGTTGGATCCTTGTCGAGGTCGAAGGGATCGACTTGCCCCAGGGCGTCGGCGCGATTGCCGGCATCACCCAGTACGAGAACACGCACTACGCCGCGCCGACCGGCCGGCATGCCGGCGGGCTCGACAAGGCACAGAGCTTCGGCCAGGCGCCCGAGGAATTGCGCAAATCCGAACTGATCGAGCTGTTGCAGCGGATCGCAGCCAAACTCGAACGGCACGTCGCCGCCAACCCGATGCCGCTGATCATTGCGGCGCATCCCGAGATCCAGGGCCATTTCCGCGAGATCGCTTCATGGCGCGAGATTCAGCCCGAGGGTATCACGGCAAATCCCGAGGCGATGCGGCCGGACGAGCTCCTCCAGCGCGCCTACTCCATAATCGCCGATAAATGCGAGGCGGCGCGAGCCGAGGCGCTCGGACGATTGAACGCACTGCTCGGCGCCGGAAACGGCAAGGCGACGACCCGGCCCGACGAAATCGTCAAGTCGGCGCACTACGGCCGGGTGGGCACCCTGCTCGTCAGCGGGGACGAGCATCTGTGGGGGACCTTTGATGAGGGGCACGATCGGGTGGTGGCGCATGGCAGTCCCGCTCCGGGCGATGTCGACCTGCTCGATTATGCCGCTGTCATGACCCTTCGCCAGGGCGGGCAGGTCACGCTGATCGGGCGAGGGGAGCTGCCGCCGTCGGCGCAGGCCGCTGCGATCCTGCGCTATTGACGCCGGACGCCAGCCGCTCGCGATTGCCTCCGGGCCCGGGATTTCGCAGCTTTCGCGTCTCTCTGGACGACGAGGAAAGGCTGTTTGGAGCCCTCCGGCGCATCAATAGCATCATCCCCGAGTGATGGAGGCGCCGCCGTCGACCAAAGAGGCGGTGCCGGTGACGAAAGCTGCGTCGTCCGATGCGAGATACAGCACCGAGCGGGCAACCTCTTCGGGCCGCGCCACCCGCTTCAACGCATGGAGATTGGTCATGAACGCCTGTTTGTCGGCAGTGTCGTTCATCGCCCGATACATCCCGGTCTCGACCGCACCGGGAAGGATCGCGTTGACCCGAACGCCGCGCGGTCCAAACTCGGCAGCGAGCGCCTGCGTCAGGCCAATCAGGCCGGATTTGCTGGCGGCATAGGCGGCGACCCCCGGAAACGCGAAGCTGTAGCCGACAAAGGTCGAGGTGAAGATCACCGACCCGCCGCCATGCTTCAACATCTCGGCGATCTGGTGCTTGGCGCCGAGGAAGGAGCCGGTGAGGTTGATCGCGATGGCATCGTTCCACCCGGCTTCCGACACTTCTGTGCTCGGGCCGGCCTCGCCGAGTGTGCCGGCATTGTTGAAAGCGATATCGAGCCTGGCGAATTTCTCGACGGCGAGCGCGACCAAGGCCTTTGCGTAAGCCTCGGAACGCACGTCCCCCGCCAACGCGACGGCACTTCCGCCATCCGCCTCGATTTCGCCAACCAAGCTCGCCAATTCGGCTTCGCGGCGGGCGCCGACGACCAGCTTCGCCCCTTCCACCGCAAACAGTTTTGCCGTCGCCCGGCCGATGCCGGCGCTGGCGCCTGTAACCAGCGCCACCTTATTCTGCAGACGTCCCATTCCAGCACTCCCAAGCAGCGCTTAAGGCCGGGGCTGGTTTCCCGATCACGTGGCAACACTCCGGGCGATGGCGTTGCGCAGCAGCGCCATGAACGCGTCGCTTTCCCACGCGCCATGGAAGGTGGGTGGCGTGGTGTCCGCGGGATCGGCGGTCCGGGCGGCGCGGATCGCGGGGTTATGACAATGGCCGAGAGCAAAATAGGTCACGCCGCCGTCGCCGACTGCTCGGGTGTAGCCGAGCACGCGGGTCCGGCCGTCGGATTGCAGCGAGGTGTCCGAGGGGTAGAGGGTCCCTATTGCAGGCGAGGTGGCGTTCGCTCCGTAATCCGCGGTCAGCAGAATCTAAGTCGACCCCGGATCTTGCAGCTCGATGAAGTACGGCTCGTCCTCGACCTCGAACAACGTGCCGAGGCCGCGGGTCAGAGGGTGATCGGCGGCGCGCACGTCGACATGGATCTTGCAGATCGGCGGATGGGTCAAGAAGCGGCTCCCGAGCAACGCATGGTGCTCGGTCTTGACAGTGCGGCGCTGGCGCGCGCCCTCCACCCGCTCGGCGCGCCCGCCGCTGGTCCCATGCAAGCCCAGCCAGTGGCCGCCCCCCTCCAGCCAGTGCTGGATAGCGCGGCTCTGCGCGGCGTCGGGGTAAGGGCCGGCCACGTAGGTGATCAGCAATTGGCTGACCGGCAGCCATTTCTCGACATCCGCGAAATCGTTGGCGACCGATGCCGCAATGTCCCCCTCGGCCAAGAGCCCCAAGAGCCGCAGGCGGGCATAGTCGTGGTCGTGCCCGGCATACGAACCGGGCGGAAAGCCGCCGGCGATCAGATGCGCGCGGCCGATCTTCGTCTCTGTCATCGGATCACCTCGTTTGCTGGAAGCCGGCAATCGGTCCGCCAAATTGCCAGATTTATGTAGCATAGTCCGGGCCCAAAATCGGGAAGCGGCCGCCGATGACGAGGCGACCAACGCTATTCTACTCGAAGAGGAAATTTTGCTGCTGATGCGCTGCAGGTGCAACAACCGGGCTCTACCGATGAAGCAACAAGTTTGGCTGAGAAGCAAACGTCGATGCCGAGTGGGATTGTCGGCGGGTCCGGCCCAGCGGCGGCTTTGCGCGAGAAAGCCATTCTGATCGATAATTCCAACTCCTGACGGAAAATGGAGGGTAGACTGCGGCGGCGCGCCGCCGCCCGACCGTAGCGAATAGCCCGCTTATCGTGCAGTCATCCGTTGCGCGAGGAACCCATCGAAAGCATATCGGGGCCGGATGCTGAGCAGGTAGCCCCGAGACGATGGATTGGCGTAGTTCACTTATCGTGGGATTGGTAATCGCAGCCTTTGCGGGGCTGTTCTCCCACAAGGTGAGCATTCGCCGCAATCACCTAAACACGAGACGAAATGCCGCTGGAACATTCCGGGCTACCCTGCTTGGCGCGCTGAACGGACTTCCTAGGTTGGCGTATTGCCAGTTGATGTTAACGGATTAGACACTGGAGAACCCATGACCAGGATGACAGAAGTTTTGAAACACGGTCTGAGTTCACTTGCAAACGCACTCCTGGCGCGATCTCGGAATTTCACCTCAAAAATATACAAGTATTATCCATATCCCGCATCCCAGGCGGGCTACAAGCTCGAACTCAGCATCCCGCGTAGGTCGAGAGCTTGGGAACGATGATTTCCCGGTTCCGCCTCAGGAGTTGCGGCCGGGTTATGGATCCACGGTAGCTGATTGGCTATCGGGCGGAAAGAGAGATATTGATACAATGATGAAGCTCGTCAGTTCTCATGATTTCCAATTTCAGGAAGGAAGCCGAATACTAGATCTCGGCTGCCGGGAGGGTAGAATGATAAGATGGCTCGCGAACCGTGCGGCCGAGTGCGAAATTTGGGGCGTAGACATAAGTGCGCGTCACATCGTATGGTGTCAAGAAAATATGAGCCCGCCGTTCAATTTTGCTACCGTGACAACCCTACCCCATCTGCCTTTCGAGGACAATTATTTCGATCTTGTCTATTGTGGTTCCGTATTTACTCACATTGATGATTTGTCTGATGCTTGGATACTGGAAATTAAAAGGATCATGTGCAAAGGTGGGCGGGCGTATATCACTGTTCACGACAATAATACGTTGAATTTCGTCCTAAATCGTAAGGAAGAATGGGTCGAAACATTTAGAGATTATTTGATACGTTATGACAAAAAATTGAATTTTACACGATCCAATTATTACAAATTTTGTATTCTTCCGGGAACCCCAGATACAAACGTATTTTACGATATTGACTACTTACGTCAGCACTGGGGCCGCATACTGCAGATCGTTTCAGTGACGCCGGAGGCATACGGACACCAAACAGCAGTTGTAGTGCAGAAATAAAGGACCAAACGGTAGCATCCGGAAAGTACAGCAAGTAGCCGCTGAAGCCTACTCATAACCTTTGCGGCGATATACGCGTGCGCGTGCAATCTAACGCCGCACACCGGACGCTAGCGCCCAACTGTTGGGACGCGGAGAGGGCTAGCCAATCCCCAGGCCCTACCACACCGGCCCGCTTTCCGCTCGCTGCGTGCCGAGGCCAAGGTCCGATAAGAGTCGAAGAGCCGTCTCGGAACAGCGCATCAAGCGTCATGTGTGGACAACCCCGTCGAAGCAAGGGCGATCTGGAATGTTGCGCCGCGGTCGGGTGCGGTCATGTGTCCGGCCTACGTTGTGCGGCTTAGGACCGCTGGCCCTGATGCAATTCGCAGCCTGGCTCCCAAACAGATTTACGCGCTGGAATGGCGCATAACGCTTGACGGGTTTTCCAAGCTCCGGCTTCGACCGGTTCGCCATCACGCCACCATCGCCCTCACTCACCCATCAGCTGTGGCAACCGCTGATGGGGTTCCTTCGGCTTCAGGCTACGCTACTTGGGACTGCTGCCGGCATGCGATAGGCTTCTCCACGCACGAGCAAAGCCCATACGATCCGCGCCGTTTTGTTAGCCTGTGCCACCGAGACGAGCCGTGCGGGCCGGCGTTCGAGAGGCTTTTGAGCCAGCCAGCCTCGGCTGTGGATTTGCTTCGCGAATGCCGGATCACCGCGGTTGCACCCAGCACGAGCAGTCGGCGCAGGTAGCGATCACCCTGTTTGGAGATCCCCCCTTGGCGCTGTTTGCCGCCGCTGCTGTGCTGTCTGGGCACCAGCCCGATCCAGGCCGCAAGGTGCCGAGCGGAGTGGAACTGAAAAGGGTCGGTAATCGTGGCGACGATCGCCGATGCCGTGATCGGCCCGACACCGGGAATAGTGGCGAGCCGGCGGCTGGCCTCGTTGTCTTTGTGCCACCTCACGATCGCTACCTCGATCTCCTTCACTCGCCTGTCCAGTGCCGCAAGTTCCGCGGCCAACCCGCGAAGCGCCTCGCGGGCCAGCGCCGGCACGTTCGTCGTATTCTCTCCTAACAGCACGGCCATCAGGTCCGCCACGCGTGCTATGCCCTGAGGCGCGATGATGCCCAACTCGGCCATATGGCCACGAAGGGCGTTCACCAGCATCGTCCTTTGCCGTACCAACAAGTCGCGCGTTCGGTGCAACATCAATACGGCTTGCTGTTCAGCGGTCTTGATGGGCACAAAGCGCATCGTCGGTCGGGTCACAGCCTCGCAGATTGCCGCGGCGTCGGCCGCGTCGGTTTTGCCGCGCTTGACATAAGGCGTCACGTATGAGGGCGGCATCAATCGCACCTCATGCCCCAGTTCCCTGATCTCACGCGCCCAATAATGCGCCGTGCCGCAAGCCTCAATGCCAACCAAACAAGGCGGTAGGGCCTTGAAGAACGCCAGCACTTCCGACCGTTGTAGCTTCCGCCGCAATACTGCCTCGCCAGCTGCATCGACCCCGTGCAGCTGGAAGACACGCTTGGCGATGTCCAAACCGACTGTGGTAATCTCCATGGTGGACGGCTCCTTCACCTCGTTGCACTCAACGGCCCGAGCTTGGCACATCGATGCCGTCAGGGGTCGTCCACCGCATCAGATTTCCACTACTAGCGTGGATCACCGAGCAGGAGGTTACGTTCCCAATCCAGCGGGAGACGTGTACCGAAGTAGTTTCTGTCTATTTAGTTCATTTGCCGAAGAGATAGCGCGAAACCCGCGCACCCAAGCCACGGGTTATCGCTTTTGCGCATCTACAATTTAAGCATTTATAGCCAGATGGGCATTGTTTTCCTCCCGTTGCGCATTCACAGGCTCCTCCCAAGAGCTTTCTGTAACTCGGCCGCCAATCATTACCGGAACAGCCAAGACCACGATTTTGATTGCTTTTTTCAGCATTTGCCCGCTCCGCAGATCGTAAGTGCGATCTTATCTATCGCGCATAAACGATGACACCCCGGCGTCAGCGGTTCGTCCATGTTCCTGATAGGCCGCAGCGCAACCGCAGCCCGGCCCAAATATGCAAATAATGCATAAGCAGTTTCCGGGCCTATCGGCCCGCTCTGCTAGCTAGCTAGGTGCGTTTGCTGCATAATTCCGCAAAATCGGTAGATTGGGTATGTGGGTAGACCGGGCGGCGGCGTGCCGCCCGGTCTACCCGATCCCCATCGGTTATGGTATCGATCCTGACATCGCTGTCATTTCATGCAGGATTCTCATTTTCTTGGTCAGCAAACCTTACTCGTGCAAAGCCCCCAGCGGCCGTGGAAATCGAGGCAGCCCTGCGTCTTGTGCAGCTAGACCCGTATAATCAAGGGCGAACGAACCCGGGTTTGGCGGGACACCAGGAGGGCGATGACGATCGTGTTGGCGAGGTTGAAGGCGATTCCGGCGGCAAAGGCCGCGGCGTAGAAGCCGGCGTAGTCATATATTGCACCGGCGAGCCAGCCGCCTGCGGCCATGCCCGAGCCGCTGCACAGCAACAGGGTCGGGATGCGCCAGGAGGCTTCGCGGACCGGGAAGAGTTCGCGGATTGCCACCGCATAGGCCGGGATCATGCCGCTGAAGCCGAGACCGAAGACCACCGCGACGGCATAGAGGCCGGCTTCGTCCTGGGTCAGCAAGAAGCCCGTCATCGCCGTCGCCTGGCAAACCGAGCCGGCAAGCAGCGTGCGCAACCCGCCGATCTTGTCGGCGACAAAGCCCCAGAGCTGACGGCCGATGAAGGCGCAGGCGAGCAGTACCGAGAGCATCGCCGCACCGCGGGTGATCGGGATGCCGGCGTCGCTGCAAAATGCTACCAGATGGCTTTGCGGCATTGCCATCGGCACGCAGCAGAAAAAGCTCGCCGCGCACAGCAGGCTGAACGCAGTCCCGGGTCTCAGCCCGAGGGTCAGCTCGCCGGCGGGCGGGTCTCGCCAGGCCGCTCCGGCGGTCGCCGCCCTGGGCAGTCCGCGGAAGACGAGGAAGGCGGCGGGCGTGATCGCGGCCGCCACAAATACGGCATAGAGCTGCATCGTGTGTTGCCAGCCGATCCATTCGGTCGCATAGCCGAACACCGGCGCCCAAACCATCCCGGCCACGGCCTGGCCGCTGGCGATCAATCCCAAGGCAGAGCCGCGCCGGCGATCGAACCAGCGGGACACATAAACGTAGAGCGGCGCGTTGATCCCGGCATTGCCGAGCAGCCCCATCAGAAGCCCGTGTCCCAGGTAGAGATCGATGCGGCTGCCCATGCTCGACAGCAGCAGCCCCGCCGCGATCATCAGCGCCCCGAAGATCACCGTCCAACGTACGCCGACCCGCTCGGCGATCTGGCCCATCGCGATCCCGCCCGCCGCCGAGCCGAACCAGGCGAGTGCGTAGCACAATGCCGGCACCGACCGGACACCGCCCAGATCCGCGGCGATCGGCTTCAAAGCGACGACCGTGATCGTCGGCGCGCCGAACGAGACCGAGAGGATGCCGAGCCCGGTCACTGCTACGAGCCAGGAATACGGTGTCTCGATGGTCCCGGTCGTGGCGGCGGCCGGGCCGGCAACAGAGGTACTGGTCATGTAGAAACGATTTTCCGGCAGAGACTATTTTGACCGGCGCGGTCCGGCTAGGCTCGGCGGGAGAGAGAAATTCATTCCCGATCGTATACCGCCGGTCTTGCCTACCCCGGAATTAAATGAGACAGGAAGCGCGTGAGAGGTGCACATGACTCGATTGACCGATTTGCCGCCGGCGCAGGCTAAACGCCTCGCCGAACTCGAATGTCCCGATTTCACTACGCGCCCGTGGGTAGGAGGCCCGGGTCTGCCGCAGCGCCGGGTGGCGATCGTCTCGTCGGCCGGCCTCGTCGTCCGCGGCGAAGAACCGTTCCGCGGGCGCGACGCCGATTACCGGTCGATCCCCGGCGACACTCAGCCGAAGGATTTGTTGATTAGCCATGTCTCGATCAACTTCGACCGCACCGGGTTTCAGGAAGATTGGAACGTCGTCTTCCCTCTCGACCGGCTGAACGAGCTGGCCGCCGACGGCGTCATCGGGGAGGTCGCGCAAACCCATTACTCGTTCATGGGTGCTACCGATCCGGTGCTGATGGAGTCGAACGCCCGCGAGCTTGCCGGCCGACTGAAGCACGATCGGGTCGACACCGCCATCCTTCCTCCGGTTTGACCGCTCTGCACGCGCGCCGTGAGCGCGCTGGGGCACTATCTGGAGGAAGAAGGCTTGGCGACGGTCGCAATCAGTTTGATCCGGCCGCAGACCGAGAGGACCCGACCGCCGCGCGCACTATGGGTGCCGTTCGAGCTGGGGCGGCCGTTTGGCCCGCCAGGCGACCCAGAATTTCAGAAGCGGGTCGTCCTTGCGGCGTTGCGGCTGGTCGAGCGTGAGGACGGGCAGGTTATCATCGAGGACTTTCCCGATGACGACCCGCGCGCTCGGCCCGATGCTGGTTGGCGCCCGCCTTTCGATCATACTGCAGTCGCTGGGGCATCTGCAGAGACGGTCGCTGGGGAATTGGAGAACGAAATCGAGCTTTTGCGGGGTGCTCACGACCTATGGGTCACACAGAGCGGGCGTAGTACCATCGGGCTGAGCGGGCTCTCGGTGGCCGATTGTGGCCGCCTGGTCGCCGGCCAGCTTCGCGGTGAGGCGCTGACGAGCTCGCGGGAGGGTTTCTCGCCGCCGCTGATGCTGCGCTTCGCCGTCGATGATTTGAAGGCCTACTTCCTGGAGGCTGGCGCCGCCGGTGCCGCAAAGCCGTCGAGCCGGCAGCTCGGTGACTGGTTCTGGAACCAAACGGCAGCGGGCGCCGCCCTTCATACCGTGCGCGGGACGTGCCTGGCGAGCGATGACGACCGGCTGAAGCTGATCGGCAATTTCATGGTTGCCGCGGTCCGCGTGCGCCCGACCGGTTGAATGGGGCGCAGACAACGTCGCGTAGTGCCGCCCATTGTGCGAGCTTCCCGGCGAAGCCGATGCGGGCATGCGCCGGGCTCGTCGAGGGTAGCGCCAGGTAGGTGATATCGGGGCGCCGCGCAAAGTGACGATCGTGAAGGCGTCGCGCGCCGGTGCCGTTGAAGGCGACGGCGCTGATCAGCGGATGTGTCTCGAGCAGCCGGTCGATTGGGTTGGGACATTCTCGGCGGATCGACGAGTTGGCGCTGGCGTCGCGCGCTCCGCTCTCGCACACGTCCCACAGCGCGATCTGGTGCGCTGCGACAAAGGCCAGTCTTGCAGCGTAGCTCGGCGCGGGAACAGCGTCGAACAGCGCGAAAACGATCGGCCAGAATAGGTTGCGCGGGTGGGCGTAGTACTCGCCGCGGCGCAGCGACTCTTCGCCGGGCAAGGTCCCGAGTACCAGAATGCGGGCCTGCCGATCGGCTACCGGCGGGAAACTGCGTTTGATCGGCTGGGCCGCCAGGGGGAGGTCGGGCAGGGCCTTCTTCACTCGACGTAACGACCGAGGCGAACCGCCGTCTGTCCCTTGACGAGCCGCCGCGACGGCATGATCAGCACGCAGCCATCATAGGGCGTGCGCACTTCACGCCCGTTATCTCGTCCGATCAGGGTTCCTTTGTGCGGCAGCACTTCAAGTCCACGGAAATCTTGAACAAATTCGAACGCGTCGCCGCTGATTGTGACGGCTTCGGTCACTTGGATCACGCGCTGCGCGGGGTGCGCTGCGAAATCAGGTCCTGCGAGCGGCGCCGCGTCATCAATCGACAAAGTTCCGACGGTCGTCAGAAAACGCAGCATCACATCAGTCGCGACCTCGGCGGCGCGGCGTTCCCAATGCTGTCCGGCTTCGATCAAGAGCGCAGTCTTGGCAGAGGCGGGATCGCCAAACGCGCCATAGTCGCGCATTCGCGGACCGGCGGCATGGCCGGCGTCGCACATTATCAGCTCGGGGATGCCGACCCGCCGCGCCAAGGCGAGCGATCGGTCGAGGGTGCCCGCCAGCATCAGCGGCGCCGTCGCATACTGCATCGAGTGGATGTCGAGCAGGAAGTCGGCGGCGACGACGACGGGACGCAAGGCCCGGGCGCGGGCGAGCTCAACAGACCGCCGTGGTCCGTCGAGAGTCGCCGGGGACCACAGCCGGTTGAAATCCTCGTCGACGAAACGCGAGGCAGTCGGCATTCGCCGATTGAAGCTGTGATAGGCGGCGACGTTGTCGAATGCCAAGGTGAGCTTACCTCGTCTTGGCCTCAGCTCGGCGCGAAACAGTCGATCGAGTGCAATAGCGCCGCAGATCTCGTTGCCGTGAGTCAACGCGGTGACGAGCACATGCGGTCCGGGCTGGCCGCTGTCGAAGGAAGTGACGTATTCGATTCCAGTATTGCCGGCGCGATAGGGCTCGATCTCGGGCGGGGTCAGCTCGACCGCATAGCTCGGTTCAGGCACGCAGCGCTCCCATACCAAAGGGCAGAGCTGCCATCTTGCACGCGATCGGCCGTCGCGTCACCCCGGCAGCCGACGCGGCGCAGGCGGCGGAGCTTGCCCGGTTGGGGAACGGTGCGTAAATTCGCCCGGCGGCGTGCATCCGGCGTGCTGAGATCGAAACGAGACTGACGGAATGAGCCTTGAGATCCCCGGTGTGCTGTGGCGCCGCGACCCGGAGGCGGGGGAAATACCCCTGGTCTTTGACTCGCCGCACAGCGGGACGAACTACCCTGAGGATTTCCAATTCAGCTGTCCGTTCGATGTGCTGCGAACCGCCGAGGACACATATGTCGACGAACTCTACAGCGCTGCGCCTGCTCGTGGCGCAACATTGATCGGTGCGGAATTTCCCCGTAGCTACCTCGACCCGAACCGGGCCATCGACGATCTTGACGCCGCGCTGATTGACGGAACATGGCCGTCGCCGCTCGCCCCGTCGCGCAAGACGCGGACGGGATTGGGCTTGGTGCGCCGGGTCGCCAGAACCGGCATCCCGATCTACGACCGCAGGCTCGGAGTCGACGAAGTTCTTGCGCGACTCGAGCGTTGCCACACGCCTTACCACAGGGTGCTCGATCAGGCTTGCCAGCACGCGCATAGCAAATTCGGGAGCGTCTGGCATGTAAACTGCCATTCGATGCCATCCAGTCGCAGCGGCAAAAAGGGAGGGCACTGCGCCGATTTTGTGCTGGGGGATCGTGACGGCACGACCTGCGGACCGGAATTCACCGAATTTGTAGCGCGGATGCTGCGCGGGCAGGGCTACACGGTACGCATCAACGAGGTCTATAAGGGCGTTGAGATCGTCAAGCGGCAGGGGCAACCGGCGAAGCACCGGCACAGCTTGCAGATCGAGGTCGATCGCGCGCTCTACATGGATCAGAAGACGCTGGAGAAGAGCTCGGGCTTCGATCGCCTCCAGGCCGACGTCACCGACCTGATCGTAGCAATCGAGAGTTTCGTTAAGGCGCGCCTCGAAGAGCGCGGGGGAGGCTGATGAAAATCGCAGTGCGGCTGGCCCCCGGGAGCGGGTCACACAGGTCTGGTGGCTCAACAACAATTATCAGGCAAACCTCAAGAGTCCCGTTTGAATGCAAGGAGGAAGAAAGTCGTGGCGACCATTCCCAAGATCCTGCATCAGCACATCGACACCGCCTTCCCGGCGAATGTGTGCCTGGTCGGAAGCGTGCTGCCCAACGGATTCGCCCAGATCAGCCCGCGCGGCAGCACGATGGTATATGACAACACGCATATCGCGCTGTGGGAGCGCGGCAAGGGCTCGACCAACGAAAACCTCGCCGACGGGACCAGGCTCACGGTGTACTTCCGCAAGCCGCAGTTGCGTGAGGAAGGGATTCTGCCGAAGGGCGGCATCGCCCGATTTTACGGCCGGGCGAAGGTCTATCGGTCGGGCCCGGTGTACGAAGAGGTGTGGCGTCGCCTGGTCCAGCCGGAAAAGGATCGCGACCCGCAGCAGCAGGGGCACGCGGTGCTGATCGAGGTAGAGCGCGCGGAGGAGCTGGACGGCGCTCCCCTGAAGCTCGATTGACCGGGTAGTCGGCTCTGTTCTAGCCCAAGCGCCGCCGATAGAGGGCGTAGAGCCGCTCCTCGGCGAGCGAGCTCGCTGAAACAATGTACGCAGCTCGTCGACCATCGGCAGGGGCGCCAGTTCGTCATGCTTGGTACAGGCAATGTAGAGGTGCCCGGAAATAAACTCGGGTTTAGGCCGCCAGATCACCCCCCGTTTCAGCAATCCCCCTAAGCCCCTGAAGCCCGAACCAAACATGTGGTTCTGGACCTCGACGTCCCGTTTGACAGAACAACTCTCCGATAATTCGCGGCTGGAAGACATTCGCGACGATGGATACTCATTCGACCGCGCCTCCACCTTCCTGATCGATCGCCGGCGATCTTGCGGCGGCCTCACCCTGTAGCTATATAGCGGATGTATGTGATAATGTCAATTGCGGACTTCCGTTAATGCGTAACCCACACGCAACATACAAACCACGAGAGGGCCGAGACCCGTCTGCAGGCCAAGTGTCGAATTCCCCTGCCAATCCGCTGCCGACGGCGTTTTATTCCGCTGCCGGCAGGCTCCGCCACATCGTCTCCAAGTGGTTGATCAGTCACATATTTTGGATGTTGAAAGGGGCTCTTCGGGCGCCGAAAGAGCGTTTTTCCCCTGCCGGCAGGGAAATGTCGATCACGAAAATGCGTCCGTTTCGTCAATCGCCGCGTGATCGAGGCGGAGCGATTTCCGGCAGCCAGGGATCCTCTGCGGCGCACCGCTCGATGTGCGCCCAGAGCCGCGATCGGGACGGTGCCGACAGCAGCCGAAAAGGAAGCGTCGCCATGTGCCAAACGGGGTTGACGCTCGGGTCCACCGCCATCGCCGCTCCCCAACGCTCTTCCATCACGGCGCGCTCGGCGGCCTGACGGGCGCTTTTTTCCGGGTCGAGGTGATCGAGGCCGCGGCTTTTCGATTCGTGGTGAGATGCGGTGATCTCGGGTGTGTACAGGACCTTGAGCCCCGCCGCGCGCAGCCGCAACGCATAGTCGACGTCGCTGTAATTTACCGGCAAACGAGCCTCGTCGAATCCCCCATGCCTCAGGAACAGCTCTCGCCGAGTGGCGAGGAAGGCGCCGGTTACGGCACCGACGGTGCGGGTAACTTGCCACCGGCTAGCCGGACCGGGCTCCCAACGACTCTCGTATAGGCCGTCATGGATCGTCCCACCCCGCCAGCCAAAGAGGATACCGGCATGCTGGACCGTCTCGTCGGGATAGAGAAGCCGCGCCCCGACCGCGCCGACTTCCGCCCGATCGAGCAGTCCTCGCAGAACGTCGTCCCACCCCTCGGAAAGCATCACGATGTCGTCGTTGCAAAACAGCAGCAGCGGTCGGTCGACCGCGGCAACAGCGCGGTTGTTGAGCCGAGACCAGTTGAACGGCTCGTCCACGACGACAAGCTGCGCCCAGGGTTGCGACGCGATCCCCTCGATGATCCCGCGGGTCTCGACATCCCGGCTGCCATTGTCGACGACGACCACCTGCAGCGCGCTCGGTAACCGTGCCTTGTGGCGCAAGCTCTCGACACAAGCGCGAAGGTCCGAACCATTGTCGCGCGTGGGTATGATCACCGCTACCGGAGTATCTTCGACACGCGGACGCCAGCGCACGTTCGGGCGTGGCGTCAGCTGCGAGCGGGGCCCGATCACGAGGCGCTCGCTCAGCGCAGCTTCCGCAATGTGCGCGCGCACCGCATGCTCGTGGGCCTCGGCGGCAGCATTCGCGTCGACGACCTCTTCGCCGTCCCGCGCGACCAGAGCACAGGGGATATGCCCGACACGTCCCCTACGGGCGAGGTTCAGCAAGAGCGAGCCGCGGGCCGCGGCGATCGATTGGGAGGCAAGCCGGCTGGCTACCCCGGCATAGGCCGAGCGCTCGACCGCGACGGTTTCACCGTAAGGGTTCGTCGCCAGCAGCATCTCGTAATCGACGACCTGCCGGAATTCGGGTGACGAATAACGAAGAAACCCGTGCTCGCGGGTCACGAGTTCCTCGTCGGTTACGAACGCGCTGGCGCCCGTTTTCTCGGCAGCCGCCGCGAACCAGGCGAGTGCCGCGCGATGCAGCAGCGCTCGCTCGGCGAGCAGCAGGATCCAATCCCCTGGGCTGACCAGAGCGGCCCGGCGCTCGGCCGCCGCGATATCGCCGGGATCGGCGGCTGCGACCCACGCCATCCGCGTGTCGGCTGCCGCCGTCTCCTCGACGACCCGGTGGTGAGCCGGGTCCGAACCGATCACGCGTAAGACCCAATCCTGATGAATCTGACCCGCAATTGCCGAAATCTGTGCCCGCAATGTCTCGAGCGCTGTGCGATGGGCCGGCAGCAAGATGGCAAAGTGGCACGACTGCGAGGCCGCCGGCGGGTCGGGGACGCCGTAACGGTGGCGATATTGATCGTAGCAAGCCACCGGAAATGCCAGCTGCGCCTGGATGTCGGGCAAAGTTTCGGCGATGCGCTCGACGGCGGTCCGCAGCTCGCGCAGCCGATGGGTCATCTCGGTCAGCGCGTCGACGCTGCCAAAACGCTGTTGTGCGTCGAACAGACGTTCCTGGTCGGGCCGCTCGCCCGCGTCGAATAGTTCGCGCTGCGGGGCGAGCTGGAACGGGGCTAGTTCCGCAGCCCGGCGATAGCACGCGAGCGCCGCAGAGCGTCGGCCTTGGAGTTTAAGGGCATGACCGAGCTGGAGATGAATGTCGGCGTCCTCCGGCGCCTGCGCCAGCCCTTCCCGATAAGCCGCCTCAGCTTCCGCCAGCCGCCCGGCGTCCTTCAGCATATTGCCGTATTGGACGCGGATGTCGGTACGCGTCGGCGTTAGTTTAATTGCGTGCTTGTAGGCCGCCGCCGCCCGGGCATAATCCCCCGCGTCCCGCAAGCGGTCCCCCTCGAGGATATGGGCTTCGCTCGCCTCCTGGGGCGACGCCATTCCCTTCCGCCCGACTATCCCGAGCGCGCTGAGCTCGGCAGCCGCCGCTCGACCGTCCGGCAGCAGTCCCTCAGCGTTGCGATAGGCAGCGATCGCCTCTTCTTTGCGCCCGGTCAGCTTGAGCAGGTGTCCCAACTGTAGATGGATGTCGCCATCTTCGGGGGTCTGCGCCAGTGCCACGCGGTAGGCCGCTTCCGCATCGGGGTAACGTCCCTTTTCCTTCAGCATATGGCCGAGCTGAACTCGGAGGTCGGTTCGTCCGGGTTGGAGAGTCAACGCCAACAAGTAAAACGTTGCCGCCCTGGCATATGCCCTGCGATCGCGAGCTCGATCCGCTTGACGAACCAACTGCCTCGCCAAGCCCCGCCCGGTGAGTACGTGATGGAGCGGGCTCATTGAAGAAGATTTAAACGTCGCCGCGATCTCTGCTTCGGGGCTGCCGCGTGCTACTTTCTAAAGACCAGCTCGGCACTATCAGGCCCGGCCAGCACCTCGCGCGACGACACTGGAACGATTTCACCGCTATCCGTAATCTTGCATAAAGCAAATCCGTAGGCCAGAAGCGCGTCGAGAAAGCCCTGGGCGGACGGCTCGCGGCCAGCGAAGAACGGTTTTACAAATTCGCACACCACGGTCAAATGCGGTTGCGCCAGGATGCCGCGCATACCATCGAGGATCATCGGCTCGCTGCCCTCGGCATCCATCTTGACGACGTCGATCGCTCGCGCCTCACCCCGCCAATACTCGTCGAGCGTCGTCGCGGGGACGGCAAGGGTGGTCTTCCTATCATGATACAGCGCAAGGAATTCGTCGCCGAACGATAGCATGCTGCCGCTGCCCTGATGCCGCTCCAGCAGGTTTATCTCACGCTCGCCACAGGTGTCGCAGACAAGCATCGGCTCCCCTCTGACAAACGGTATCAGCCCGTTAATGTCGATGTTCTCGGTCAGCAGGTCGAATATCGCCGGATTGGCCTCGAATGCGCGGACGCAGCCCTGTCCCCCCACCAGGCGGCCGAGCAGCGTGGTAAAGTAGCCGACGTTCGCGCCCACCTCGACAACCGTCATGCCGGTCTTAACGAGCGACATCAAAGCGCGCGTGACGTGTGGTTCCCAGCAACCATCGAGAATGAGCCCGGGCGACAGCGACAGATCACGGGCATCGACAAACAAACGCTGGCCGTTGACGGTCGTCGTCAACACTCTGCCGCCGCCGACGTAGATACCCTGCGGCGCCCGGGTTCGGCGCCGGGCTGTTCGGGCCCTGGCTCGACCAAACGCGCGTAGCACCGAGTACATCCGCAAGCGCCTACCATGCAACGGGTCATCCGCCCGTATTATTCATCCCTGCACCCAGACCCGTCTACGAATTGCCCAACTCGTTTGGGATTAGCGGGCTCCCAAAAACCAGGATGAGGATAGACTCGGATTGCTCTTTAGTCGGCCAAATCCGGAACGTGGTGGCCAAAATGCCTCACGGACGCACAGATGTTAATGAAAGGCCCGTAGCGGAGCGCCGCGATCCGAATTACCCTACGCCCGACCGAGACGCGGGCACGCATGGATCACGGTGTGTTTGAAGCATCCGACAGCAGTCCTTCGAAGCCGGTTCGGCGTGGCTTCTTGCAGCGCGCCAGGGACATCATTGGTCACCTGCAGGCCCTCGATTTGGAGGCGCTGCCGAGCCTGATCGCAAAGTTCGAAGCCAGCCAGGGAAGAGTCGAGGCCGCTCTCAATTCCCCCCGGCCGGTCACTCTGGAACTGATCAGTCCGCTCGAACTGAAAGCCATCGGACGCTACCAGCTGGAGAATCGCTGCCGCGCCTTGGCCAATCCGGTCTATCTCGGAGACCAGACAGCGCTTTGCCGCATCCTCGGATGCTACAAGCTTTACGTCGATACGGCCGATACCGGGTTCGGCTCCCATGTGCTTCTCGAAGGCTATTGGGAGATGTGGTTGACGATATTTTTTGCAAAACATTTGCAACCGGGGATGACTGTTATCGATGTCGGGGCCAACTTTGGCTATTATTCGGTTCTGTTTGGAGCCCTGGTAGAGGACACTGGTCACGTCTACGCCGTGGAGCCCAATCCGGCGGTGGCGATGCGGTTGCGGCGGTCCATCGACCTGAACGGCTTTGCGTCGCGCACGACGATCGTCGAGGCCGCGGCGGGTGCCGTCCACGGTGCCGAGGTTGTCCTCTACGCGCCCCATGGGGAGCCAAAGAACTCTACGGTCGTTTCTTCGTCCGATATGGTTTCCCCGGAACTAGGGACCACCTACAAGGTCCTACAAGTGCGATTGGACGAAGTGGCATCCGCCTCGCCGCGCATCGATTTTGTCAAGATCGATGCCGAAGGCGCCGAGGAAGGCGTCATCACGGGCATGATGCACATTCTGGAGCGCGATCATCCGGGATTGATCCTTGAATTCAACGCCGCACGGTACCGTGACCCCGGTGGTTTTCTTGACCAGCTTAAGGCGATTTACAGTCGCATGCGTTATATCGATTATAGCGGCAATGCGGTTTCGATCGCCGCATCGCAGGTGGTAAGCGAGCAATGGGGCGAAGACTGGCTTCTCTATTTCGATCAGTCATCGTCCTCGGTATGACCTGAATTTTCGGTCGTCGGTTTCAGTGCCAACAGGGGGGCCATCAGTGCATCTCGAAATTCCCGGATTACCACAAAAGGTGCTTTTGAAACCTCTCGCCGGCAACTTCCTACCGCTTGAAATGTTGGGAGGCCGCTTTTTTTCGGAAGTCTTGCGCCTTCCAGCCGGTGCCTACGCCGTGAAAGTCCAGATCGTGTTCTCCGAGGCGGCGGCAGGCGAGAATGTTAGGGTCGCCGCGAGATTGCTCTCCGGTGGCGCCGAATTGGACAGCTTGGAACTAAGCGCAATGCCGGAAAACCGGACCAAGCTGGACGACCTTTATCTGCGATTTCGTCTGGAAGAAGAGCAGTCCGTAGAAATATTTGGTGATACCGAGGCCAATTGCACGACGACCCTTATCAGATATGTTACAGTCGTCAGTCAGAACGACGGCGAGGTCAACCGCGCCGATTTCAACTTTCAGGGCTATACCCACTCTTCCGTCAAAGACCTCACATGTGTAATCTTCGGGACCACCGCTATTTGTAATGCATCGTGCCCGCATTGCCCAACAAACAAAATACACCGGCGCGATTTTCCACATGGCTCTATGAATTTTGATATGTTTACGAGAATTGTTACAGAGTTAAGGAATGAGAGCTATTCGGGATGGTTTCTCTTCGGATTGTTTGGGGAACCTCTCGAAGATCCGTTACTTGAAAAACGTCTACGCCTTATCAAAGAACTTCTGCCTCGGGCAACGATTTCGGTAGCAACAAACTGTGGCGTGTACGACCCGGAGAAGCACGCGTGCATCGTCGAGCTGGCGGATCACATCGGCGTTCATGTCGAGGCTGTTTCGACCGAGGTTTATAACCAATTCATGCACCCGCTGAAGGCTGAGCGTGTATTTCCGAAGATTATTTCGCTCTTAAGTGTTGATCCGAAGAAAAAGGTGCACATAACTACCCCGGTTCACAAGGGCAACCTTGCTGAGGTTGCAAATATCCACAAATATTTCGAGGGGTATGGTGCGGGAGAACCCCATTTTACCCAGATCGGCAACCGGTCGTGGGAAGGCGGGCCATGGAGCCAGCTGGCCCTCGCCCCGGTTGGCCGCTGGTGTGCTCCCGACGAGCTGCGTACCTTCGTGGTCGATTGGGATGGGGCCGTACTCGCGTGCTGTCTCGACTTCTCGAAGTCCAACAAACTTGGCGACCTTACAAAGCAGAGCATTCGGGAGGTTCTGAGTGGCAAACCGTGGCTCGATATGTTCGAGGTCCATCGAACCAAGAGCTGGTCGCAAAGAGAAGCATGCAGCCGCTGCCGCGGAGATCTTGCCGGCGACACTCAGGCGATGGTGCAACCCCTGCAGGGAGTCGGGAGCCGAGCACAGCATTTCCCAGCGCATGCGTTCAGCGTTGTTGCCGATGCAACGCGGGACGTGACCGGAGGGATCTGCGTCGGCGATCAAGCGGCAGATGGCGTTGTCATTTACGGGCCCTATAGGCGGCTCCTTCCCGGCCGTTATCGCGTAAGACATCTCGTGCAAGTCACTGCCGTTGGCTCACCGGACTGCTTTCTTGAGCTCGATGTCGTCGTGGATGGCCTTCGCCAGACTGCCAGCAAGAATTACCCTATAACAGGCGGCGGGAATCTTGAGTTGGACTTGGAATTTGAAAGTGACGGTTCCATTGCCGAGTTTCGAGTGGCAAAAGTCGGCGTGGAATTCATTCACAAAGGAGCGATCGTGCAAGGGATCTGAGATAAACATTGCTGGCCCGTTGGCCGGCAATTGCGCGCCGAGCGGGATGTGTACGATCATTGTAATTTGCGCAAACTGACGCGATGGTTGCGGCATCTACGGGGTGGGGTCAAAGAGGGGTCTCGCCCGAATTTTCCGGCACCGCCGCTACCCGCCGGATTGCGCACCATCGAAATCGCAGATTGGTCCGATAATTCACATTTCTTTCTCGTAGTATCCGATCCGCCAACGAGGTTTGACGAGCTCGTCCTGCCAAATCCTAACGTGTCTCCCCTCGCAGTGTTGCTCAAGAAAGCGCTCGCTGGGGGTGGAACTTTGCTCGATATCGGAGCCCATATCGGCACGGTTGCGCTGCCAGTGGCGCTCGCTGGAAGCCGGGTCGTCGCGGTTGAGATGAACCCGGCGAACTGCTTGCGTCTCGTTCACGGGGCTATCGAAAATCGCCTGAAAAATCTCGCGGTGGTCCAGATCGCAGCCAGTGATGTGGATGGCATGGCGGCTTTTGAGGGCATCGATGCGTGGGGGCGCCTCTCCGACGCGGCGGCTGGCTGGCCGACGATGTGCGCGCGGCTCGATACGGTTGGATATTCGTTGCAGCTCGCGGCGGGCGACACCGGCTTCGCGGAGCCTTTGGCTATCAAGCTCGACGTCGAGGGCCATGAGCTGCAGGTCCTGCGCGGCTGCCCCACCCTCATGAGACTATACCGGCCGATCGTCATTTTTGAATCGGTCGAAATCGAAGGCAGGCCCGGCGCAACCGGGGTCGACACGAAATCCGTCAAACAGCTGTTCGTCAATCTCGGCTACGATCTCTACCTGATCGATCGTGCCAATGGTCCGCTGATCCCGCGGAAGCCCGACGACCTCCAGGAGGGGCATGTGTCGGATTTCTTGGCGGTGCCGAGGGAGAAGGCGGACGTGGTGCTTCGGCTAGACCGCGAGGTCCGTCCGCTTTCCGCTGAAGAGCGTTTAGCATGGATCAGCGAGATGGCGAATTGGCATGAATGGCCCTTGCCGGTGCATGCAGCAGGTGTAGTGCTACGGCTTGCTGCGACCGATCCGGGATTTGCAGCAATGGCGGGGAGCATTATCGATACGCTGCTGACAAAGCCGGAAGTGAGGGAGTTATGGCCGAAACTTTCACAGCTTCGGTCGTAGCCAAAGAACGCGTCACGGCCGTCTTCAGCAGACCGATTGCAATCCTCATTTCAGGACTTGCGTCAGATAACGCTCGGTTTCGCCGAACACCCTCGCTTGCGGCGTCAATGTGACCTGACCCAAGGCTAGCCTTCCGTCGAAGGCTGGCCGCTCGCTCAATACGCGGATTTCTAAGCGGTGTTCAACCGTATTTTCGATCGTAAAATTTAGATTTGCCTCGAGGACCTGTGCCGCTACCGGGCGCAGTTGAGTAACACTCAACTGCCTTCCCGCATATACCTCGACCGTGAAACTCATCCCGACCGTTTCTGCGGAGAAACCGAGAACGATATTAACCGACCAGTTCCCCGGCGGCAGGCTGATACCAGGCCCGTAGACCAAAACTCGCGCCCTGCCGGTGATGTCTACGGGCCGAGTTGCAGGAACCGGCAATTCGGCTGGTGGATCTTCGTAGATGAAGAAGAGTTCGCGCTCCCAAGCGAGCGACTCCAGATCGCCGCCACCGGCAAATTGCGACACAAAGGGTTGTATAGCCCCGCCGAAGATCGCTTGTTCTCGCTCGCCATGCCGCTCCCACCATCCCCCGTCTTCCCCCTGCTCACGCTCGAACCCAGCCTCGGCAACGGTTTCGACTATCGTAGCGGTCGCCGCCCGACTGACGTTCAGCTCGAAATGATGGGCGATCTCGGCTGCCAATATGATCAGATTGAGGTCGCCACCCCCCGACAGCACCAACGCCCCGGGCGCCGCGGCTAATGTATGCATCGCCGCGCAGCTGCTGGCGACCATCCTCGTGGCATCGGCGAAGTTGACCCCAGGACGCTGCAGCAGGTCTCGCAGAGCCGCGCGCGGATCGCCGATGGCGATGATAAATGGCCGGCCGGCTTGGACAATTTCCGTCTGGAGGCGAACAACCGGCTGCCGGCTCGCGATAATCAGGTTTGATGCGGTGGTTTTGATTACCGCCTCAGCGAACTCCTCAAGGGTGTTGGCCTCGACCAGCTTAGCCATGCCCAAACTCCGGCGGGCGAGTTGCACTGTGATTGCTTCGCACAGATCAGTAAACCGGCCGGGGAGACCGATCGAAAAGAAGATCATTTGGCGTCAGCTGACCGGGCATCCATGGCGGTGGCCCTGTCGGTCGTAGCGGTATTCAGCAGCCGGAATATCATTCAAAGATCGTTATAGATGTCGAGGGCCAAATCGAGATCGGTAAACATCTTTCCCCGCCCGCGATGAAGTACGAGTGCGCGCGAGCAATAGGATTTGACGATCTCGCTCATGTGAGACGCAACGATCATCGAACGGTCCGCCCGCTTTTCAAACAGCTCTTCGTGAGATCGGCGTTGGAAGCGCTGATCACCCGCGGCAATAACCTCATCTATCAGGTAGCAGTCGAAGTCGATCGCCAGTGACAGCGCGAACACGAATCGGGCCCGCATCCCCGCGGAATAGGTCTTCAATGGCTCCGATAGAAATTTCCCAAGCTCCGCGAAGTCGTCGACGTAGGCTTTGAGTTCGTCGAACGGTCTGTCGTAGATGCGCGCGATGAAGCGTATGTTGTCGTTTCCGGTCAAGATCGGATGAACTCCGCCGGCCCATCCGATGGGCCACGAGACGCTCATGGTTTGTTCGACGACGCCGCTGGTCGGCAATTCGACGCGGCCGAGGAGGCGTATCAGCGTCGATTTGCCGGAGCCGTTTCGCCCGAGCAAAGCGACCTTTTCGCCTCTACCGACCGTGAGCGATACGCTGCTCAAAACGCGGTGAACTCGTCCTTCGGTCCAGTAGTCCTTTGTTATGTCGACGGCGCTGATCATTCCAACACGAGGAACTTACGAGCTTCGCGCATCAGCCATAGACCGAATACCGTCAAAATCGCCAGCGCGAACGCCGTATACAAAGGGTCGCCGTAGGTCCTGACCGTCGTGCCGAAGATCCCGCCACGAATAATTTCGTATGCTTGTAGGTAGGGCTGGTAGAGTGCCACGTCGCGCAGTCTTGGAGGCAGCCAGTCCGCCAAATAAAAGAAACCCGAGAACATCAAGTACAGGTAGGAATAGGGCTGCCAAATCTTTTCCACCCACTCCGATCGCTCGCTGAGTCCGCCGATGATCATCGCTGCAGCGACGCACCACCAAATCATGTAAAAATACCCGAGATAAAACATCGGCAAATCTTCCGGCACATTCATGGCCCCGATGCCGTAGAACACTACAAACGAGACCAATAGGGCGGTTAGGTTGCTCCCGATCTCTAATAGAGAACGCGCAAGAAAAATGTCAAAGATCGTTACGCGCCGATGGTAGAGCAGCGTTGCATTCGCTCGTATGAAATACAGTATACGACCGCCTAGATGGCGAAATAACAAGATCGGAAGGTACCCACTCCACAGAAACGGCATGAGAGCAAGGCCGTGCTCATGTGGGTCTCTGATCGCCCGCCACGCGAAGAGGACCGGTATCGCAAATACCAGCGGCTCGGCGACGATCCACGCAAATCCTATACTCTCTCGGCCGAAGCGCGAATAGATCTCGCGGATCAGAAGCGCGCCGACGACCCGCCGTTGGACGTGTAATCCGCGCCAGAACATCGCCCTTTCCGATGCAGTGGCGGGCTAAGCCGCCGCGTGCTCACGCGCGCTCACGACCAGCAGCCAGGCGATGCCGTAGGCGAGCAGACAGCTCGCAAGGACCATGCCGAAGGAGATGAGCCGTTTGGGATAGAGCGGGTAATCGGCGAGATTGGGCTGCGCAATCGTTTCGAGATAAAGCTGTTGTCGCTGCGCTTCAAGACGTGCCGCCTCAAGCGAGGTGAACGCCGATGCGAGAGCCTTTTCCGCAAGCTCGCGGCCGAGGGTCAGGCGCTCGTACTCGCTAAGCGTCGTGACGACAGAGTCGCTCTGTCCGCTGAGTTTGGCGCGCTCCTCCGCAATCAATGTGTCGAGCGAGGCAATCCGCGTCTTGACCAGCGGGATCTGTGGGCTGTTGGGCGAATTTTTCAGAAGCTCGCCGAGTTGGGTGCGGGCGGTGGCCAGGGCCGCGTTCATTTGCCCGATCAGCTCCAAAACCCCCACCGACGCCGTCTTCGGATCAAGCATTTTCTGTTTGACGCGGTAGGCGGTCAGCTCTTCTTGGATCGCGGCGACACGCTGCTCTGCTCGATCGACCTCGCGACGCGCGGTGTCAAGAGCATCCCTGCGCGCCCTTTCATTGAGCTCGTTGATCAGCTGCTCGCTATAACCCAGCAACGCAGCGGTGATCTTCTGCGCGTCTTCCGGGCGATAGGCCTTGACGCGAAGTGCCGTCACACCGGACAAAGTATCGGTCTCTACCGAAACAAACCAATCGTATCGGCGGAACAGCGCCTCGAAATCAGAGCGCAAGAAAACCCCCGGAAAACGCGTGACGAAATCGCCTTCGGGCCGGCCAAAAATGGCCCGTAAGTCATCCTGCTGCTCGAGTTTACGTACCGCATCGCGCGACATGACAAAATCCTGAACAACAGCGGTATCGTCCACGGCGCGCGCCAGCCCAGTGGACTGAAGCAGCGCGCCGATCGTGTTGGTCTGCACCTGTTTCGGGCTGCGTACGATGAACTTTGCTTCGGAAAGATAGAGGTCAGAAGCGATCGCGAAAAAATACACGCCGGCGACGAGGGTCGGCAGGCCGACGAGCGCCCAAAACCAGATGTTCAGCGAGCTGATGTAGCGCTGGACCCGCCCGGCCGCGCGCGGGCGAAGCCCGACATCGGCGGTGATCGAACGGCCGAGGGAGAGGACGCGATCAAGCTGTGGAGTTTCTGCCATTTGAACGACCTGCGTGAACTACGACATCAGCCTGACCGGCCAATCGTGACGAGACTAAGGCGCACGGCCCAGTCCCCGTCCGCGCGTAAGCTCAATCTAACCCGTCGCGGGTGCAAAGGGAACTGGCGAGCTTTCGACCAATCCGTCGCCCGACTCAGGTGCGGCAGTTCAGCGCAGTGAGGCGTAAAGCGCCTCGACCCGTTCACGATAACGCTCGACCGAAAACTTGGCGGCTTGTTGGCGGCCAAGCCGAGAGAGCTCGGCGCGCAGATCTGCGTCGTTGACGATCGCGGTCATCGCCTGCGCCATGTCGTCGGGATCGTACGGGTCGACGAGCAGCGCCGCATTGCCGGCGATCTCCGGCAGAGAGGATTCGCGCGAGGTCACAACAGGCGTGCCCAGCGCCATGGATTCGAGAACGGGAAGCCCGAAGCCTTCGTATAGCGACGGAAAGACGACGGCGCGCGCGCCTCGAATCAAGGTGACCAGCATCGACGGCCTGACATAGCGAAACCGGCGCACGCGCCGCTTGAGCTGCGACCGCGTCCGGTTGTTCCGGTTCGACGGCCGCTCGCCGGGCTCGCCTTCGCGCCGGTTCGACCTGTCCTCGCCGGGCTCGGCCTCGCGCAGCTCCGCCAGCAAATTGGTTTCCCTTTCGTTATGCCAACCTCCCCCGGCGACAAGCACCAAGGGAATATCCACGCTCGACGCCAGATAGGCCTCGATGAGACGACCGACGTTTTTTTTTGGCTCCAGGGCCCCAAAAAACAGCAGGTATTCATGTAACTCGAGACCAAAGGACCCGGTAAGCTGTTCGGCGATTGCGGCTTCCGGGCGCTCTAAGTCTTCCTTAGAAAAAGCCACGGCTTGATAGGTGTTCGTTATTCTTTTCTCGTCGACGGCGAGGAGTTCCATAATATCCCGCTTCGAGTTTTCAGAGACTGTAACGATATGATCGGCCTTTGCTGTGATCTTCTCGAGCAGCCGAAACATTCGGCGCTTGTTGTCGAGCGTTGTAAACGGCAGCCGAAGCGGTACGAGATCGTGAATCGTGTATACATTGCAGGCTGATCTCGACCGCAGGGGAAGCGGATATGTACAATGAAAAATGTCTGGCCGTGGGTCGAAGGCGAGGTCGACAAACCCCTTCGTTTGGGAAAAATGCCTGTCCATGTTGGCAAACAGGTCGCGTATGACAAATATGTGGTCGAGCGCCGGAAGCGTCTGGTCGAATTGACGTGTGACGACAATTCCGCTCATCTTTACCGAAGTTGGTCTGACGGGAAGATAGTACCGCACAAAGTCAACAATTTTATTGAGCCTGTCCAACGATACCGGCCTCCTAATCGCGCTCCTCTCGTCAAAAAAACCAATCTCGCGCAGCAACTGATTTCTCGACGGGGCTTGCGGCGACCCGTATATGACCCCGACCTCATGGCCGAGGTCACGCGTCACCCGAGTCAGCATTCGCGCGTAGGTGGCAACGCCAGTTCCCTCCTCGAGGGCGAGATTAAGTCCGTCGAAAATTATGCGCTGTGGCATCGCGATCGAAGTCCGAAAATGCCGTCATCCTAGGAACCGGATCTCCAGATCTGCAAGCCCGCTGATCGCCGCCGGCAAAGCAACTGCCGCCCGAGCCCGAAGCAAAAGTCAGGATTATTCGAAAGTTTTCAGAAAGCGCTCGATCCGAAGAAAATACTGGCTCCAGGTTGCCGGTTGGTACGCGGCGACTCGCCAACTCATTTCCGCGGCCTCCCCGTTTCCGTCGGCAAACATGCCGATCGCCGCGAGCCATCCCGGTGTGTCGGTCGGTTCGAGATAGATTGCGAGATCGCCGGCGATCTCACGATGGGCTGGCAGATCGGAAGCGATGACCGGCGTGCCGACGGCCAGGGCTTCGATGACGGGCAGTCCGAACCCCTCGGCAAAGGACGGCATCAGCAAAGCCCGGGCATGCGCGATGAGGCGCCGTAGAGCCGGGCTGGACAGGCCGCGAGCAAAGATTACCCGGTTCTGAAGTAGCCGGGAGTGTTGCAGCGTACGCAGCACAGGCTGAGCACCCCAGCCAGGCGACCCGACAATCACCAGCTTTGGGGCGCGCTCACCCCGTCGCCTGACGAGTTCGCGCCACACATTGAGCAGCAACAGGTGGTTCTTGCGCGGCTCGATGGTTCCGCAGACAACAAAGTAATCGTGCTCTCGGAGCTCCTGGTCGGGTCCGTCATTAGCGAGGAAGATCGGGGCCACCGGAAGCGGCACAGCCTCGACGGGGATGTGGGATCGTCCACGCAATGAAAGCGCATTCAAAACCGCGTCGCGTGCCGCATTTGTCGACGATATGAGCCCCGATGCGTACCGCGCCGTGCGATCTACAATCTTCCCGTGCCGGCGGTAGTCCTTGCTCGATACCAATTCCGGGCGTTCCAGCGGGATCACATCGTGAAGCATGAATACCGGTTTGACATCGGGTCGACGTCGAAGCCAGGAAATGATCCGCGGAATCGCCAGACCAACTTGGCCCACGTTAACGTAGATGGCATTCTTGGGCACCGATCTCACGACCGAGCTGCCAAATGAGAAATCCTTCAAGGACAGAACGTCCAACAACCGTGAGGCCGAACTGAGGACGTGTCGGCGGTCCCCGTCCGATTTTTCGTTCCGAGGGTCGTGCTTGCCGGACAGCCGCGCCTTGATCCGTCCTAGCACGTGATCTTCATCAGATCGGAGAGTCTCGAGCCACAACTGCTCGAGCCGGTCGAGCCCCTGGAGAACGCGCTGGCGATCGTACCAGCGGACACCCCACGGTGTCGGTAGCGTGCCGACGCAGTCACCCGGCCAAGTCTCGAAGAAGTAACGCGCGTATCGGAGATCCACCCGGTCGATGCCACGCGGTGTAGCCGCCAGCGACCCCAAAAGCAGTCGGACCGTGTCGTACGCGATCGGCGCCGCCATCTATCGGAGATACCAGCAAAGACGAGGTCGTTCCCCCAGGAGGCTGAATTATACCGCACGTATTAATCTTGGCTAGGGGCTTCGCGCCGGCGCATTTCTCTATCGTACATCGAACCGCCGGGGACCAGAATGATGCTTCAGTTAGACCGTCGAAAGGAATGCCTCGACCCGCTGGAAATATGTTTCGCTGGCAAAGGCCGACAGGGGTCGAACCGGCTTGGTTTGTGTCCAGTGGGCCGATGCCTCGGAAAGACGGCGAATGGCGGCGAGCCAGCCCAGCCCGTCGAGCGGATCCAGCCGAGTAATGGCCGATCCGCTCATCGCGCGAAGAGACATCAGATCCGAGGCGAGTACAGGCGTCCCAGCCGTCAAAGCCTCGGCGACCGGCAAGCCGTAACCTTCCGCAAAGGAAGGCATCAGAACAGCGCGAGCATTGTCGATCAGGCGTTTCAGGGACGGCGTCGACAGCCCCCGCACCTCGATAACGTGATCGCGAATCCCCGGACACCGCTCCAGCAGGTCGAGAGCGTTCTCGTTTTCCCATCCGCGCGCCCCCACGACGATCAGCTTGGGGGTGGCGGCTCCCAACAATCGTCCGAGTTCGCGCCACAGATTGAGGAGCAGAAGGTGGTTCTTACGGGGCTCGATCGTTCCGCACATGACAAAATAGGGTCGGGCGGCGAGCCCCTCGTCGTGTTCTCTCGGCTGATGAAATGTCGGCGAGACGGGCAGTGGCTGAACGAGCAAGGGGATGGTCTTCCGGCCGAGCCGTTCGAGATGCGCCAACAACGTGTCCGCGACCTCCTGCGTAGCTACAATGGCGCCGGTTGCGATCTTGGCGAGGACCCTCAGCCTGCGGCGATGACGTTTGACGGATTGCGGGTGAAAAAACTCCGGATACTCGATCGGTAGAAGATCGTGGATCATAAAAACAGGCTTGACATCCGGCCGCGCTCGCAGCCAGCGAAAATAGCTTGGTGCCGATAATGGGTATTGGCTGACGTTCAAATACACTGCATTGGCGCCAATACCGGTTATTTGTCGCCATGCGGCACTATGTAGTAGAGCCGCTCCGGCACCCTCCTTGAGCGCCTGGTACGCCTTTCTGGGAAGACTCTTTCGCGGCGATCTTCGGGATGGGGCGAGGCCTGCCAGCGCGTCGCGCACGCGCGCGAGAACGCTATCCGCTTCCGGTCGCTGGGCCTCACCCCAATGGTTTTGGACGCCTTCGAATATCCGGCGGGCTGCGGCGACCCTAACAGCGCGCGGGCCCAGCGGTGTCAGCAGCAGCGCTTTTCGATTCGCCACATCGGATCTCAGGAAATGAGCCGCGAAATTCGTGTCTACCCGATCGACTCCGGCGGGCGTCTCGCGCGCGAACCCGAGCGACAGGTGCCAGATGTCCAGGACAATCTCGCGATCGATGTCGGTGCGCCGATCCTGGGCGCTGTCGGTCATTCCACTGCCTCACGGCTGGCGTGCCACCCGAACCGTTATGACCGAGGGCGTCAACGGATATTATCAGGCCTCGTTCGTCCCTTCATCTGGTGTACTGGCTGAAGCAGATGGTAGAGGGAGACGGTCGGGTTTGGCCAAGATCTCGGCCGGATTGCGAATTGGGCACCCATAAAATTGCCTGATTGGTATAATACGTCAAGGCTGATTGCGGCGCCTGGTGGGGCGTCACCAACGCGAGGGAAGCGCATATGGTTGATGTGGTGCGGGTGAGACCGCCGGGGCAGGTGCGCGGGCGACCGTTTTCGAAGGGTCTGGCCGCGTTCGCGCCTTTCAATCTGGCGGAGAGTTCCCGCTGCAGACCCGCTGCAGGAGCAGCGGGCCGTCATTTATCGGACAACCAAAAGATGCAACACCCGCAAGCCGGCATCGGACGCACGCTTCAGGCCGAAGCCGAAAGACTTATCATACGGGCAAAGGAATGTGCCGGGACGAGGCGCCCGTGGGCGAGCCATTTGAATGCGCCTGAATATTAGGAGCACTGATGCTGTCTCGGGAAAATACATCATGGGTCATACCTGTAGAGCGTCCCCTCGTGGCATGGTTGGCCGCACGACTTCCGACCACTGTCAAGCCGGACCACTTGACGCTCATGGGATTCGTTGGCGCACTCCTTTGCGGTATCGCCTACGGCGCCTCATGGCTTTCGCCGGAGTTATTATGGATTGCAAGCGCTGGGTTGATCATAAACTGGTTTGGTGACTCGCTGGACGGTACCCTCGCACGATTTCGGAATATAGAGCGCCCTAGATACGGCTTCTTTATTGATAACACAACCGACTTGCTTTCTCAATTATGCGTCTTTTTGGGGCTCGGAGCATCGCCATACATGCGGTTTGACGTCGCCTGTCTTGGGTTGGCCGGATATTACATGATATCCTTTTTCAATCTTGTTAAATCAATCGATTCGCAGGTTATAAAGATCGGCTTCTATGGCATAGGACCAACTGAAATAAGGCTCGGCTTCATTTGTTACAATTTGTTGCTTTTGACCATCGGCCCCTGGTCGGTAGAGACACCGTTTGGTCCGATGTCGCCGATGGACGTTATTGTCATCATCACTATCACCGTCGTGCTGATCACCTTTCTGGCCATGGTTTGGTCTGAGGGACGTCGGCTCGCGGAGGAAGAGGCCTTGTCACGCTGAACTGCTCGGCAGAACTGCTCGGCAGCGGTGCCGTGCTGATCAAGAGCGAGAAGGCCTAGTTGACACTGACCCTCCCACTGGCAGCAGCAGAGGTTGCGCCAGCAGGTAATGTGGGAGAGAAAATTTTGGCTCGCGGAATTCGTTCAGGCCACACTCCAATTCGCGCCGATCGTCCGGGGATCGAACCAGAGCAGTCCCGAATAGGACATCCCAAATCGAAAAGGCTTGACCGAAATTGGTGTTTGCCTCCGCGGTCTCACGTGAATGGTGCGTGCGGTGGAATTCCGGCGTAACTATAATTCGTCCAATAATTGTGCTGAACCGAGAAGGAAGAGCGAGGTTGGCATGGGCGACGAGCTCGATGACGAACGCAATCCAAGTGTAAGCCACAACCTCGGCCGGCGAGAATCCGATCAACAGAACGACGGCGCCGACCACGATACCGTTGAAGATCGCCTCGATGGGATGATGCCGAAACGTTGTGGTGACATCGATTTCCGGATCGGAGTGGTGGACCGAATGTAAGCGCCAGAGGACATCGACCCGGTGCAGCAGCCGATGCTGCGCGTAGGCCAAGCCATCTAGTCCCACGATTGCGATGATGACCCGTAATCCCGGCGGCAATTCAAGCGAATCGAGTAACCCGACACCCGCGAATTCCGACAAGTACGCGGCCGCCAACGGGGTCAAGGCGGGCAGCACGAGAATCCCATTGGAAGCGAGACAAAGCGAGAGATTGCCGAGCCACCTGCGCGACGTCGCATCGGATCGCGGTCGCCGCGGACGGATTTGCTCGACGACTACTACCGCCGCGAAGATCCCGAGGATCGCCAGCACCTGCAGCAATCCGAATTCAGCTCCCGGCTCTGGCAGAGGGATCGTGGGCGCTGCGGCGATCGGTCCCGCCGCAAGCAGCGACGATGACCCAGGAATTACGACAAGGACAACGAGGCGGTGGCCAAGCATAGCGAACCCGGTCACCGTCGCCCGTTTGCCTGGAGCGAATTGCGTAAAACTTTGGCCCTTCGAAGATTGCGCTGCGCGGTCGTCGGAGCCCGGCCAATGGCGGGTGTAATGTCGGCCCCGTGCCGGAAGTCCAGCCAGTCGTTGGAGAACGGGCGCTTGAACAGATGAGTCCAGAGGTAGTTTGCAGAGTACCGAAAAAGTACTCTAAATACTCCCTCGCCGGCAAGTCGGCGCCCCGAGGAAAAGGCCTGCAAAGCGAAGGTGAATTTGACCTTCCCGACCTTAGCCAGACGGCGCGCCAGCTCGGTATCCTCGCCGTAAAATCGAAAATCCGGGTTGAAGCCACCTGCGGCCTCAAGAGCACTCCTGGATACAATGAAATTGCCGCCCTGCAGCACCGAGCCGGTGCCGGCTCCCAGCCTGCTTAGCAGGTGGACAATGTATACACCCCTATAAAATGCTGCCGCCACTAGCCTAGACAGCGTGGGAAGGTCGTAGTGGATGTAAGGACCACTTAGGGCGATGAGGTAGGGGCACCTGGTGAACTCAGCGAGTGCCTTCCTCAACCATCCTTTGCCGAGAATCGTATCGGCGTCGATGTTGGCGATGTATTCCCCCTCGGCCGCAAGGCATCCAGCCCGGCGCGCCTGAACAAGCCCCCTTTCGGGCTCGTCGATGACCTTCACACCGGCGACAGCTAAAGCGATCTGGCGAGTGCCGTCGCTGCTACCGTTGTTGACGACGATTATCTCGGCTTGACAGTCGGTCCGCGAGACCTCTGCCGTGATCGCGGCGAGACACGGCCCGATAAGGGCTTCCTCGTTATACGCGGGCACCACAAAGCTGACCAACAGGTCCGACATCCTGAGTCCCCAAATCCGGGTACCGACGAGGGTCCGCTTAGATTGCGGGCGCGGTGGATCACGCGCGATGGTTATCAAATTCTTTTCCGGTTCTGGCAACCATTCGCGGCCGGGTCGCAGTAGCGAGACCCACTGTTAAGCTAACCGAAACCATCGATAAGGTCGACACGCCTGTTGACGCACCCGATTGGGCGGGGCGCCGAAACCCGGCCCATGCTCTCAGACAAGAAGTTGACGGCCTTCCTCACCATCCGTCGAAAGCGACCGGCCGATGTGCTCCTGGAGACGGTTGTGCATGAGGGTTTTCTCCGCGATCGCCCGGGCGTGAAGGTAAACGGCACGCTCGGCCGCAAACAGGGACGACAGCATCGGGTGATTTTGCAGGTCGGCGAACTGGGCCTGCATCTGCTTGCGTTGTTTGTGAGAAACGCGTGCTTTGCGACGGTGTGGGAAGTTTGGCGTCCGCGGCCAGCCCATAATCTCAGTCAAGCGGAACATGAACGCAGTCGCCTGATCGACCACCCCGACCAGCGCCATCTCGTCGAGATAGGCGAGGATTTGCGGAACCGCATCGATATAATCCTCCGTGCGGCTGACCGGCCGTTCGTCGATCCCAAGGTGCAGCGAGGCTGTCTGAAAAATCGCATAACGCGGGCGCGCCAACACGAATTCACGAAATCCCAACTCTCGCGATAAGCTGTGATCGCGGACACCTCGGTCGAAACGGACATAGAGATAGTTCGAAATGACCTGATCGCGCGGTTCGCGCAAAAGGGTGACGATATGGGCCTTGCCCCGCAGGGGCGCTGCCGCGCCCGCCCTGGGATGCCCATAGATAAAGTGACCCGGTGTCAGGCCACGCGCAACCAGCCCGGCGACAAACGCAGCCGACAAATTGCCCTTCGCGGAAAACACCAACTCGGGCAGCACCATTTTTCGGATCGCCCTGATCAAGCTGGTACCCGCAGTCTTCGGCACATGATGAAAGAAAAGCGGATGACCCGCTCCATACCGTCCGGGGTCGCGACCGGTTAACCAGCGAAGCCACCGGCCATCGGGACGGCGCGCCAGGGTTTCCAAGAAAGCCGGCAAAGCCTTGTCCTTAAACATGATCAGTCAGGTTTTAGCTGACGCTGCCGGGGGATCGTAAACGCGCTCCGAGGTATGTCGAGGGTGAAATAGAAGGGAACTTGGATCACCCGCTATGCGCGCCGCCGTGTCCCCAAACGAAACATTCCGTCAGCAATCGGAGGGTTGAGACGTTAGGGCCCGAGTTGGAAGCTGACAAGCTTCGGGCGGGTTGCATCCTTGTCTGGCCTTCACCCGGCATCAAACGATTGACTCGGGTGGCAGACCGCGCGGAACATCGGCTGCGCGGTGGGAGGCACACCGATGGAGATGCAGGGGCGGGCCGTTATCGTTACCGGCGGCGCCTCCGGGATCGGGAAGGCGGTTGCGTTCCTTCTCGCCCGCGAAGGGGCTCGGATCCTGATCGGCGATATCGACGAGGCCGGCGGCGAGGCGGCCGCCGCGGAGGGTGCGGCAGAAGGCTTGGTCATCGATTACCTCCGGCTCGACCTCACCGACAAACCATCTATCGACGATTTCGTCGCTGCCGTTGATCAGCGAGTGGGGCGCGTCGACGGCCTGGTCAACGGTGCCGGTTGGGACCAAGTCCAGCCGTTTCTGGAAAACCCGCCGGAAATGTGGGACCGTGTGATCGCGGTCAACCTGATGGGCGCGGTGCGGCTGACCCGCGGCGTGCTGCCGCCGATGGTCGCGGCGACCACCGGCAAGATCGTCAACATATCGAGCGATGCCGGCCGGGTCGGGAGTATGGGCGAAACCGTGTATGCCGCAGCGAAAGGCGGGTTGATCGCGTTCACCAAGTCGCTGGCGCGCGAGCTAGCCCGCTACCGTATAAACGTCAACTGTGTCTGTCCCGGTCCGACCGACACGCCGCTGTTTCAGCGCCAGCCGGAGCGCATGAAGGAAGCGTTGACGCGGGCGATCCCGTTTCGCCGAATCGCTCAGCCGATCGAGATCGCGCAAGCGGTGATGTTCTTTTTGAGCAAGTGCTCGGATTACATTACAGGACAGGTGTTGAGCGTCAGCGGTGGGTTGACCATGGCGGATTAGGGATTCAGGCCTCCAAGCAACCGACGGAGAAGGAACCCAAGAGATGCCCGGCTATTCATTGATTTTTCCGGCGGCCTTGCTAGCGCTCGTCGTCGCATCCGCCTCGGCCCAGATCCCACCCGACCCCGGCGCGGTAGAGAATGTGCGCCAAGCCCAGCGCTATGACCAGATGTTGCGCAGCAGTCCCTCCTTCCGGGCGCAGCGCATGCAGATTGAATGCGGGCCTATCACCGACCCTCAGCTCCTCGCGAGCTGTGTGGCATCGTTCCAGGCCTACGGACCAACCCCGCCGCCGAGAAAGCGCGGCACGTGAATCTGTCCTATGGAGGAAATCGAGATGTCGAACCCCGCTCCGGGCTTTGTCAGCCGCCCTGATTACCGCGTCGATCTGTTGCCGGAGACCCGGCGCGTCAAAGTCGTCTTTGGCGATGTGACCATAGCCGAGAGCAGTGCGGCGCTGCGCTGCGAGGAGACCGGCCACGGGCCGGTGCATTACCTTCCAGAGAAGGACGTGCGGCTCGATCTGCTGCGCCCGACGGATCATCGCACCCGCTGTCCGTACAAAGGCGAAGCCTCCTACTGGACGATCGAGGTTCCCGTCGGAGACGGTTCGATGCGGCGATCGGAAAACGCGGTGTGGGCCTATCCTGCACCCTATGACGAAGTGCCGGGGCTTGCCGGCTACTATGCCTTTTATACGACGCGCGTCGATGCCGTCACCTTGACCTGAGCATGCCCGGCAAATCATACTCGACCCAAAATTGGGAGATCCGTAAGCCCGGCACATCATCGCGCGGCGGGATTGTCGCCTCCCAAAGCCGGGCCGCAGCGCAGATCGGCGCTGAGGTGCTGGCCGCGGGCGGCAATGCAGTCGACGCCGTCGTCGCCACCGCTTTTGCCCTTGCCGCTGTCGAGCCGTGGAATGGCGGCCTCGGCGGCATCGGCTTCATGGTCGTCCAGCTTGCCGGCGCCGACCGGGCGGAGGTCGTCGATTTTGGCCCGATTTCACCGCACGACCTCGATCCCGCCGCCTTCTCGCTGACCGGCGAACTGCGCACCGAGCTGTTCACCTGGCCGCAGGTCGTCGATGACCGAAACATCCAAGGGCCGCTCTCTTTCACGGTCCCGAGCGCGGTGCGCGGCTACGCGCTCGCGGTGGGGCGTTTCGGCCGCATGCCGTGGCGAGAACTAGTCACCCCGGCGATCGCATTGGCGCGAGATGGCTTGCCAATCGACTGGTTTACGACGATCAAAGTCGCGACTGCAGCTGCGGACTTGCGGCGCTACCCGGAGAGCCGCCGCATCTGGCTGCCGGACGATCTGCCGCCGGTGTGTCCGCCCGACGCCGACAGCGCGAGCCTGCCGCTTGGGCGTTTGGCCGATACCCTCGAGCGGTTGGCGGAGGCTGGCCCGGAAGATTTCTATGAAGGCGAGATCGCCCGCTCGATCGTTGCCGACACGCGAGCAGCCGGCGGCGTGCTGTCCGCCGAAGACCTGAGGCGCTGCCACGCCCGGATCGTGCCGGCGCTCGACATCCCTTACCGCGGCGCGTCTTTTCGGACCGCATCCGGTTTGACCGCGGGACCGACCCTTGGCCGGGTCTTACGACGCTTGGCGGAGCACCGCTTCGCCGACGCGCCCGACGCCGACTATTTCGAAGTGGTAGTCGAGAGCCTGCGGAATGCCTATGCCGAGCGGCTCGAAACGATGGGCGATATCGAGACAACGGGAGCGCCGACCTCGACAACCCATATCACGGCCACCGATCGACAGGGCGCCATCGCCGCCTTGACCACGACCCTGCTGTCGAGCTTCGGCAGTCGTTACGTCCTGCCCGGGACCGGAGTTCTGATGAACAACGGGGTGATGTGGTTCGACCCGCAGCCGGGCCGGCCGAACTCGATTGGGCCCGGCAAGCGCGCGTTGACCAATATGTGCCCGCTCATCGTCGCCCGCGACGGGCGGCCTTGGTTCGGCGCCGGCGCGTCCGGAGGAAGGCGGATCCTCGGTGCGGTCTTGCAGATGGCGAGCTTTGTCGTCGATTTCGGCATGGAGCTGCAGGCGGCAGCGCACCACCCGCGCGTCGACGTCAGCGGCAGCGGGCGGATCGGTCTCGACCCGAGGCTTTCGCCAGCCATCATCGACCGGCTATCGGCGCAACCCGGTGCCAGCGTGGTTGAGCACACGGTCTTCCCGAGCCGCTTCGCCTGCCCGAACATCGTGCTGCGCGATGTTGACGGGATCAACCACGGCATCTCCGACGTAATGTCGCCGTGGTCGGCGGCAGTCGCGGAGCCGGAGCGCGCGTGAAGGCGCTTGCGCTTTTTGCGCTGCTGGCTCTGACGCCGGTCACGCTCTCGGCACAGTCCGCGATAGCACTAACCCTCGCCGGCAAATGGACATCGACCGATCCGCCGATCGACTTGGCCCATATCGATTACGGTGAGATCAATCGGCACGGCGAGGCCGTCGGTTATCATCATCGGCCAAACGGAATCGATCCGCCGGGTGCGCGGGTGCGGCAGATGGTTCAGCCGCCCGATGCGAGCGGCGTCTATCGGGCTCGGGTGTCGCTCCGCGATCCCGCCACCGGCGGGTGGATCGACAAAAAGGCGCCGTCGACCTTTTTCCCCGACGCGATGTCTGACAATGAAGTGATTGACGCCGTTCTGATGGCTTTTCACGGCGGCGCCAAGCGGCGCGACGGTCAGTTCGTCGGCGGGTCGGGTCGCGGCTTTACCATAGAGGGATGGCATCAGAGCGGCCGGATCAACTCGGCCTACCCGCTGCGCGGTCCGTGATGTCGGCCTTGGTCACCGTTCGCCGCCACCCGGCAGGCTTTCTCGAAGGGCGGGCGCGGCCCGGCAGCGGCCCCCGCGGCGAAATCATGGCGAGCTTTCTACAGAGCGACATCCAGGGTGACCTCAAGACCGCGCGGACCCTCCTCGCCGAGACAGCTGCGGCCGAACGCGGCGAACCGCCGCAGCCGGGGGGTGCCGGCAATGCCTTTTCGATCGCGATTTCACCGACAGGGGCGATGATCCGCAACGCCGTCATCGCCGGTGCCGTCCCCGAGCCCTACAGTCTGGCCGAGTTGCGCGCCGCACTCGAGACCTGGATTACCGCGATCGAGGCAGCCGGAGGGTTTCCCCTGACGGCAGGGTAAATCCGCGTTCGCGGCCCCTCGAACCGCCGAAAATGCCCAGAAAATCATGAGGTTGGTCCTGATTGGCCGGACCGCGGCAGCGGAAATTTCGGCACCGAAACGGGGCTTGGCAGCGGAATGGCAAGGGAATTCGGCGGCGGGGCCGGTCTGTGCTTTATTCGCATAATATCTCATTTCATAATTCCATAATATCGCATGCCGACGGCATATAGGTTCAGCCCCGGCCCGCGCAAGGAGGACGGCCCGGAGCGGCGGCCGCTGGAGCCGACACCGCGAAATCGCGCATAGTGTCTGCCATGAACATTGACTGCCGCCCGCCGACCAGAGAGCGCAACCCGGTCGTGCGGCCGCGCGATGCCGCCTCGGTGATCCTGTTGCGCGGCGAGGGCGACGGCCTCGAGGTGCTTGCCGGCCGCCGGCCGCGCGATGCGAAGTTCATGCCGGGGGTCTACGTCTTCCCCGGCGGCGCCATCGACCCGCCGGACCGCCTCGCCTGGAGTGTGGAGGCGGGAACCGACATGCTGGGGGCACGACTTGCGCGCTCCGCCCGGGCAGCATTGCGCGAGACTTGGGAGGAAGCGGGCGTCCTGATCGGCCGCACCGCTGCCCCGTCGTCAACGGCACCGGCGGCCTCGCCGATCGAGCGGGCCTACCGGGAGCGCGGCCTCGTCGCGGCGATCGACGTGCTGACCTATGTCGGCCGGGCGATCACCCCGTCCCACTCGCCGCGCCGCTTCAACACCCGTTTTTTTCTCGGCGACGGGAACAATGTGTTCGGCGAGCCGGTGGCGAGCGACGAGCTCGAGGATGTCGGCTGGCACCCGATCGGCCACGAGGCATTCGCGTCCTTTCGCGACGTGACGCGGTTCATGCTGGCGCGGGCGATCGCGCTGCGCAGCGGGACCGCGAGCGGGACGGCTCCGCTTTTTTATTGGGCCAAGAACGCCCGCCGCATCGGCGTGTGCCGCGAGAGCGCGACGAGCTCTGCGGACGAGGGGAGAGGGTGAAAAGACGACGGACGGCAAGCTTCGCAGCTTCGATCCGCGCATAAATTTTACATCCCGACCTCAGGGCGCGCCCGAAGCGAGGTCTTCAGGCCGCGTTAACCGCTCCCTGCTACCAGAAGCGCGGAGATTGTGCGATTTTGGTTCAACAGGCAGAGGCGGCTGACCCATAGGCGGCCCGATTGCGAGGCAGCACATTTTTCATCCCGAAGATCGCGCAGGGATGACGATTGACGGACAGCTGGCCGAGGCTGGTTGGCTCGTGCAGTCGCGCAGGGAGATAAACCGCCGCGCGGGTCTCGGCGTCGCTGTGCGCGAGTTTCCGACGGCCTCCGGCCCGGTCGACTATGCCCTCTTCGTCGGCGGCACGCTGTGCGGTGTCGTCGAGGCAAAGCCCGAAGGCACGACCCTCTCCGGTTTTTCGGACCAAGCTGAGCGTTATATGGGCGGCGTGCCCGAGCACCTCGTCCGGCGCGGGGTCCGCTTCGAATATGTCGCGTCCGGCACGGAAATCCTCTTTCGCGATCATGCCGACCCGGCGCCGCGGTCACGTCGTGTGTACTTCTTCCATCGCCCGGAGACGTTGCGGCGTTGCCTCGCCGACCCGGTGACTATCCGCGGGCATCTACAGGCGATGCCGCCGCTGCTGACCGAGCACCTGCGCGAGTGCCAGATCGATGCCGTAAGGAAGCTCGAAGCCTCGCTCGCCGCCGATCGCCCGCGCGCGCTGATCCAGATGGCGACGGGCGCCGGCAAGACCTATACCGCCTGTGTCTTCAGCCATCGGCTGCGAAGTTCCGGCGGGTTTTGTTCCTCGCCGACCGCGCCAACCTGGTCCGACAAACGAGGCACGAGTTCGAGGATTTTCGCCCGCCCGGCACCGGCCGGTCGTTTACCGAGCTCACAATGTTCAGCGGCTCGGGCCGGCGGGTCTCGACAAGGATGCCTCGGTCGTCATCGCGACGATCCAGCGCGTCTATTCGATGTTGACCGGCCGCGTATTGTCCGAGGAGGACGAGGAGAAATCCGCCTTCGAGATCGGCGGGAGCGAGCCGCGGCGAATCGTGCGTTACAACCCGGCGATCCCGGTCGAGAGCTTCGATCTGATCATCACCGACGAATGTCACCGCTCGATCTACGGCACCTGGCGCCAGGTGCTCGAATATTTCGACGCCTTCATCGTCGGTCTTACGGCGACGCCGTCATTGCACACAATGGGGTTCTTCGGCAGCAACCTCGTCGCCCAGTACCCGTACGAGCGCTCCGTCGCGGACGGGGTCAATGTCCCCTACGAGATCTTTCGCATCCGCCGCACCGATATCGGCGAGCATGGCGGCGCTATCCCGAAAGGCTATGAGATTCCGGTCCGCGACAAGCGCACGCGGGCCGAGCGCTACGAGGAGCTCGACCAGGACCTCGCCTACACGGCGCAGGAACTCGACCGCTCGGTGGTGGTGCCGAACCAGATCTGCACCGTCCTCGAAGCCTATCGCGATAGCTTGTTTACCGAGGTGTTCCCGGGCCGCAGCGAGGTGCCAAAGACCCTGATCTTTTGCAAGGACGATCACCACGCCGAGGAGGTCGTCGGCATCGCCCGCGAGGTCTTCGGCCGCGGCAACGATTTCGCGAAGAAGATCACCTATAAGACCGACGGCGCCGACCCCGAGCAGTTGATCCGGCAATTCCGCACCGATTACAACCCGCGCATCGCCGTCACCGTCGACATGATCGCCACCGGCACCGACGTGAAGCCGCTGGAGGTGCTGATCTTTTTGCGCGACGTGAAGTCGGCGCTCTATTTCGAACAGATGAAAGGGCGCGGCGCGCGCACGATCACGCCAACGCAACTGCGCCAGGTAACGCCCGATGCCGAGGAAAAAACCCGCTTTGTGCTGGTCGATGCGATCGGTGTGTCCGAAAGCCTCAAGCACGTCGCGCAGCCCTTGGACCGCGAGCGGAAGATCGGCTTCGACCGGCTCATCGACGATATCGCCGCCGGGCGGCGCGGCGACGACGCGGTCTCGACCCTGGCGGCACGGCTTGCCGCGCTCGACCGCAAGATCGACGACAAAGCACGTGCTGATATCGCGAGGGCAGCCGGCCTCGACCCAAGGGCATTGGCGCACAGCCTGCTCGATGCGATCGACCCTGATACGATCGAGCGCGAGGCCGGCGCCCGCCAGGTCACGCCCGAAGCGGCCTCCGAGGCTCTGAAGGAAAAGGCGTGCCGACCCTTCGACAACCCCGACTTGCGTCGGCTATTGAAGGACATCAAACGCCAGACCGAGATCCGGATCGATGAGATCTCGACCGATCTGGTAATTTCCTCCGGCTGTGACGCCACCCGCGCCCAGGACACAACCGAGCGCTTCCGCCAATTCCTCGCTGAGCATCGCGACACGCTCGTTGCGCTCCAAATCCTCTATGCACGGCCGCATATCACGAGGCGTCTCGACCGCGCCGCGATCGAGGAATTGCGCGATGCGATGCGCCGCCCGCCCTGGCTGCTGGAGCCGGTCGACATCTGGCGCGCCTACAAGCGCCTCGAGGATGACCGGGTCAAAGGCAACCCGATCCGAGCGCTCTCTGACATCGTGATGCTGGTGCGCTACGCGCTCGGCGAACTGACGACGCTGGAGCCGCTGCCCGCGACGATCGCCGGCCGCTTCAATTTGTGGCTTGGCCGCGAGGAGCGCGCCGGCCGCACCTACACCGAAGCCCAGCGCGCTTGGCTCTCCGCGATCCGCGACTTCATCGCGGTCAATGTCGACATCACCCCCGAGGATTTGATGAACGCCCCCGATTTCGCCGCCCAAGGTGGCCTCCTCCGCGCGCACGCCCTGTTCGGCGACCGCCTGCGCCCGCTACTCGACGAACTGCCGCAGGTGCTTATCGCATGAAGCAATGGACGCAAATCGCCCGCAGGCTGCGCCGGCAGGCGACCGAGGCCGAGCGCCTTCTTTGGAATGCACTGCGTGCGACGTTTCCGGAAAGACGCTTCCGCCGACGGCACCCGATCGGTTGCTACATCGTCGATTTCGCCTTGCCTGCTTCCAAGCTCGCGATCGAAATCGATGGCGGTCAGCACGCGATAAACGAACCGGCCGACGCGGTGCGTACTGCGGACATCGCTCAACGCGGCTATCGAGTTCTTCGGTTCTGGAATAATCAGCTCGCACAGAACCTCCCGGGGGTGCTGCAGATGATCCAACAGGAACTAGCGCAGGCAAGCCCCTCTCCGCCCTTCAGGGGGGAGAGGGAGGGGCCCGCGCAGCGGGAGGGTGAGGTGGGCATCGGTACGCACGGTGACCACCCTCACCTCACCCCGACCCTCTCCGCCCCCAAGGGCGGAGAGGGAGAGAGCCGGCCGCTCGACGAACTGCCGCCGGCGCCCATCGCATGAGCCCCGACGCCCTGTCGGTCACGGAACTGCACGACGAATCGGACACAGCCGTCAATTCACCAAGGCTTCCCGAGGGTTGGGCGTGGGCATCACTCGGCGAAATCCTACCGCTTGAATACGGGAAGGCGCTACCCGAACGTCTCAGAGACTCCACAGGAAAGGTTGCTGTCTATGGCTCGAGCGGACGGGTAGGTTGGCACACTGCAGCCATGGTCGCAGGGCCAACGCTAATTGTGGGCCGCAAAGGTTCTGCTGGCGCCGTTTTCTATTGCGATGAGGACTGCTGGCCTATTGATACTGTCTATTTTGCTAAACCGAAACCGGCAATAGACCTCCGATACGGGTTCTATTTTCTTAAATGGAAGGCACTCGGTCGACTTGATCAGTCGACCGCTATTCCCAGTCTAAGCCGCGATATCTATTCGGATGTCGTAATGCCGGTTGCTCCCTTATCTGAGCAGCGGCGGATCGTGGCGCGGATCGACGAACTGTTCGCCGAGATCGACGAGGGCGAGGCCGCCCTGCAGCGCGCCCGCCAAGGTCTCGACACCTGGCGCCGCGCGCTGCTCAAGGCTGCGGTCACCGGCGAGCTGACGCGCGACTGGCGCGAGGCGAACCGCCCCGCCGAGACCGGCGCCGACCTCCTCGCCCGCATCCGCGCTGAGCGCAGATCATCGAGGACTCACCGTACCAGGTGGCGTCGGGGTGCTGCAAACTCACCCCTGGACGTTTCCGCTCTGCCAGAACTGCCGCGAGGTTGGGTATGGGCTCGCCTCAGTGAGCTGGGCCTGTTTGGCCGAGGTAAATCGAAGCACCGCCCCCGTGATGACCCCCGCCTGTACGGCGGCGACGTACCCTTTATACAGACCGGAGTAGTCGCTGGTGCCAGTGACCACATCAAGACTTTCCATCAGACATATAGCGAGCTTGGAGTAGCACAGAGCCAAATCTGGCCGTCCGGAACACTCTGCATCACGATCGCCGCGAACATCGCTAACACGGCGATACTCGCGTTTGGGGCTTGCTTTCCTGACAGCGTGGTCGGTCTTGTTCCTAATCGCGGTGTCGATACCTATTTCATCCACATGTGGATGCAGACTATTCAGTCGCGGCTTGAAGCGTATGCACCGGCGACTGCCCAGAAGAACATCAATCTTGAAGTCCTGCACAACGTCGCTGTCCCTCTGCCACCAACCGAAGAGCAGAGTCAAATTGTCGGCCGCTTCCGCACTGCCCTGGATGCGTTTCGTGATTGCGACGAGATTGTGAAACTTGGCAAGGATCGTGATGCTCTCCGGCAATCGATCCTGAAGGCCGCGTTCGAAGGGTGGCTGGTGCCCCAGCACCCCACGGATGAGCCGGTATATGTGCTTCTCGCCCGCCTGCGCCAGAGACGTCCAGCGCCCCGCAGGTCTGGCCGTGGGCGGCCTCGGGCTGCCGCCGAGGACGGGCCAATCCATTGACATATTGGCTATAATATGATAATTGCTACAACCGAAAGAACTCAACCGGGAAGAGCTCCGCCTGATCTCGACCTGATAAAACAGGCAGAACAGGTCCGCGCACCTCCTTGGCGTACGGACCCGCGGGCGACGATTAAACGAGACACGTGACGGCGGCTGGGCAGGAAGATGGACGAAGTCCCGCACAAGCTGAGCACGGGCGCTGGCGTTGACCGGGAGGACGTCATCGCTACGCTGCGTACTCATCGGGCAGAGCTCGGTCGGCGTGGGGTGCTTCACGCGGCGTTGTTTGGCTCCATCGCACGCGGTGAAGGCACGCCCCGGAGTGACATCGATATTTTGATCGAGCTCGACCCCGAGGCCCTTGTCGGCCTTTTCGAATATGTTGGGATCACGCAATACCTCGCGGATTTGTTCCCAATTCGCGTCGACGTCGCCAACCGAAGCAGCTTGAAGCCGCTCGTCCGACCGAGTGTCGAGCGCGACGCGCTTTATGCTTTCTGAGCACAATAAAATGACCTCAGGGCCGGAATCTGGATGACCATCGATACGCTCGCTTACGCCAAGGCGCTCGAAGCCGCGGGCGTCGAGCGCCAAGCGGCCGAAGCACATGCCGAAGCCCTGACCAAACACGTCCTGCCTGATCTTGCTGCCAAGGCAGATCTTGAGCAGGCGGTGGGGCGACTGGAGGCTCGAATCGATCAACTCGGCGATCGGCTGGAACACCGGATCGATATGACGGTGGAGCGGACGGCCCACCAGCAGACGGTGCGCCATTTCGGTATCACACTGGGCATCGTCGGGCTTCTGAACGCGATCCTTTTCGCGCTGCTGCGCGTCGTGCATTGACAGCGGACCGCTATGCCGGTTTCGAGGTCACGACAAAGCGGCGGCCGAGCGCGGCGAGCGCGGCTTCGAGCTGTTCGAGGCGGACAACGTGATAGCCGTCGAAGATGTGAGTGATCTTCTTCGGGGGCCAGCCCAGCCGTTCCCCCAATTGCACGGTGTCGAGCCCGGCTTCGTGCATCGCGCGGTAGAGTTCGAGCTTGGCGGCGGTCAGGGCCGGGAGCGCGATCGGCGTCCGGTGGGTGCCGTCTTCTGCGGCGGCATCCACCTGCGGCACTGGCTCCGGGACTTTCTCGCCATGTGCTATGAGCCCGAGCACTGCTTCTTCGAGCATATCCTCCGCCTGACGCAGCGCCGCTTCCCAGGTCTCGCCGTTGGTCGCGCCAAATCCAATCTCGGGGAAAGTCACCGTGAAACCGCCCTCCGGCTCGGGCTCGAGGAGAGCGCAGTAAACGTGCGGCATCTCACCTCCTTCCGCGTCGTCCCCGCGAAAGCGGGGACCCAGGGACAGCGCTCTAACCGTGGGCGATAAACGGCCTTGCGTTTGCATCCTCGCGAGCAGACGCAATGGAACGCTCTATATCGGCGTCACCAGCGACCTTGCCCGCCGTGTTTCGCAACACCATTCGGGTGCAGTGGAGGGTTTTACCCGCGATTACGGCATCCATACACGCGATTACGGCATCCATACATTGGTCTTCGCGGAGTTTCACGAGACCATGGAGGACGCGATCTTGCGCGAAAAGCGGATGAAGAAATGGCGGCGCGCCTGGAAACTGGAACTGATCGAGCAACACAATCCGCAATGGCGGGATCTTTATGATGATTTGGCGCTGTAAAACCGGCCCTGGGTCCCCGCTTTCGCGGGGACGACGGAACTATTGGAACGCAAGGTTATGAACGAGACCGCGCTCGTCCAAAAGGTCTGGAATTACGCGCATGTCTTGCGGGATCAGGGAGTGCCGTACCAGGCCTATATCTCGCAGATCTCGTATCTCTTGTTCCTCAAGATGGACGATGAGCGCGCGGGGCTGGTCGCCTCGGGCCTGATCAAGGGCGAGAACTCGGCGATCACCGAGGATTGCCGCTGGCCGGTCTTGCGCGATCTGCAGGGCGAGGAGTTGACGCGGCGCTATTCGGCGATCCTCGACAAGCTGTCGCGCCTTTCCGGCATTGTCGGCACGATCTTTCTGAAAGCGCAGAACGAGATCCAGGACCCGGCCAAGCTGCGGCGGCTCGTCGGATTGATCGACGGCGAGACCTGGCTCGGGCTCGGCGTCGACGTCAAAGGCTCGATCTATGAGGGCCTCTTGGAACGCAATGCCCAGGAGGTCAAATCAGGTGCCGGGCAATATTTCACACCACGCGCGCTGATCGACGCGATGGTGACCATTGTCGACCCCGAGCCGCGGGAAATGGTTCACGATCCCGCCTGTGGCACAGGCGGGTTCCTCCTCAACGCTTGGGAGCAAATGCGCAAGAAGCCGCTGGCGCGCAATGCCGAGATCTACACGGCGATGCGGTCGCGGTTCTCGGGGATCGATATCGTGCCCGAAGTCGTCAGGTTGTGCGGGATGAACCTTTATCTGCACGACATCGCCGGTCGCGACAGCCCGGTCGAGGCGCGCGACGCGCTGCTCGGCGACGGCGGGAAGACGTACGACGTGGTCCTGACCAATCCGCCTTTCGGCAAAAAGCAGAGCTACCGGATCGTCCGCGACGACGGTGAGATCGATACCGAGCGCGAGGACTACGACCGCCAGGATTTTTTCGTAACCACCTCGAACAAGCAGCTCAACTTCTTGCAGCACATCATGACCGTGCTGGCCGAGAACGGCAGAGCCGCCGTCGTGATGCCCGACAATGTGCTGTTCGAAGGCGGCGCCGGCGAGACGATCCGCCGCCGGCTGCTGCACAATTTCGATTTCCACACGCTCTTGAGATTGCCGACCGGCATTTTCTACAAGCAGGGTGTGAAAGCGAACGTATTGTTCTTCGACAAGAAGCGGGTCTCGGCCGAGCCGAACACCAACGATTTGTGGATCTACGATCTGCGCACGAACCAGCGCTTCACGTTGAAGGAGCGGCCGATGACGCGCGCCGATCTCGACGATTTCGTTGCCTGTTACCAATCGGGCCGGCAGCATGAGCGTGCGGTGACCGACCGCTTCCGGCGTTTTGCCCATGCCGAGCTCGTCGCCCGCGACAAGGTCAACCTCGACATTCTTCTGGCTCAAAGACGACACGCTCGACGATCCCGACCTGCTGCCGCCGCCCGACGAGATCGCCGACGAGATCGTCGAGAACCTGGAAGCCGCCCTCGACCGCTTCCGCAAAGTCGCGTTGAGCCTGCAGCCGGGCTAAGCGCCGGCGGCGGTGAGGTCGTCGACGCGTAAGGGATCCGCTGCGTTTTCGCGACTAAAATGCCCTGGCAGTGGTCCCGGTCAGCATGTCGGCCTTGCGATTGAGCGCGGCAATCAGGCCGTCGACGCCGTGGGTTCGGATAATGGCGCCGAATTCGGAGCGACGGGTGGCTACCTCGCTGATCGCGCCGTCGAGATAGACGTCGGAGATCAGCCAACCCGCGCCGTTGCGCCGCATCAGGTAGTCGACCATGACCGGCTCGCCATCGGCCTTGACGATCTGGCTCTTGACCATGACCCCGCCGGCACTCGGCTGCTCGCCGCTGACCTGCAGCTTCTGACCGGCATAGCTGTCGAAGCGGTCGGCATAGATTGCCGAGATGTAGCGCCCAAAGCCTTCGATGACCTGCCGACGCTGAGCCTCATCCAGATTTGCCCAGGACGGACCGACCGATAGCCGCGCCATCGTCGGGATGTCGAAGCTCCGCCGGATGACCGGCTCGAGCTGTGTGAACCGCCCGCTCTGGCCGAGCGTTCGGCCGTTTTTCATCGTGCCGAGCAAGGCGTCGTAAAGGGCCTGCACCGTATCGCCGCCGCTCGCCGGCGCGGCATGGACCGGGCAGGAAAGCATGGCGAGGCCGAACCCCGCGGCGAGGGCGGCGGCCTTCCATACGGTCGTTTTCGAGGGCGTCGTCTGGCGCATGGCTGGGTCTCTCCTTTTTGCCTTTGCCTGTTGCATGACGCCCTTTGTCGCATCGGGGCGATTGACGCTCGTTTGACGGCACGTGAAGAAACCGCTAAATCAATCGCGGCCGGCTCGATACGGTCTCCTTACGCCGAGCCGCCTCGCGGTGGGCAGAATGGAGCGCTGGCGCGTCAATCTTCTGGGCCGGTTCGAATTGCGTGCTCCAGACGGGCAGGAGGCTGCACTCGGCGCCCGGAAGTCCATAGCCCTGCTGGCGCTGATAGCCTCAGCGCCGGGACAGCGGATGTCGCGTGACCAGGTAGCCGTGCTGCTGTGGGAAGACATGCCGGACGCGCAGGCGCGCGGCAATCTGCGCCAGCTGCTGGCCGCTACCCGGCGCCACGCGCCGTTCTTGGAAGCAGATGGGGGTTCGATCGGCTTCTCCGCGGGCATGGCCGAAACTGACCTCGCCGCCTTTGAGGAGGCCATCGCGGAAGACACGCCGGCGGCTCTGGAGCGCGCGGCCGGACTGTATCGGGCCGACCTGCTGGATGGCTTTTCGCTACGGGACCGCGACTTCAACGATTGGTTGACAGGGGAACGCGAGCGGCTGCGAGAGCATGCCGTGCAGCTTTTCCTGCGCTTGATGGAGCGCGCCGCGGCAACCGGGGTCGAGCCTGCGATCCGCTGGGCGCTCCGTATTCTCGCGGTTGATCCGATGCACGAGCCGGCGCATCGCGGGCTGATGGAACTCTATGCCGCTCAGGGTCGGCATGCCGCCGCTCTTCGCCAATACGAGCAGCTGCGTGAGACCTTGTCGCGCGAACTCGGCACGCGCCCGGAGCCGGAGACCGATGCTCTGATACGCCGGATCCGCGATAATCGGCGCAGTCCTACCCGACCCGTTGTCGAGGCCGTATCGGTCGAGAACGAGGGGCGTATGCGGGTCGAAGCCCGGCTGTTGCCCGACACGCCTGCCGTTCTCGAAATCCCGACCGTTCCCGAAACGCCCTCGATCGTCGTGCTGCCGTTCCAAAATCTGAGCGGCGATCCCGAGCAGGAGTATTTCTCCGACGGCATCGTCGAAGACATCACGACGGCCCTGTCGCGGTTCCGGTCTCTCTTCGTAATCTCCCGCAACTCCGCCTTTACCTATAAGGGCCGCGCTGTCGATGTTCGGCAGGTTGGTCGCGAGCTCGGAGTCCGCTATCTCTTGGAGGGGAGCGTCCGCAAGGCGGCAAACCGGGTACGCATTACCGGTCAGCTGATCGAAGCCGCGAGTGCTGCCCATCTCTGGGCAGACCGCTTCGACGGTACACCCGAGGACATCTTCGATCTGCAGGATCAGCTGACCGAGAGCGTTGTGGGCGCGATCTCGCCGGCTCTGGAACAGGCCGAGATTGATCGCGTCAAGCGGAAACCGACGGAGAGCCTTGGCGCCTACGACTACTTTCTACGCGGGAGAGCGGCTCTCCACGAGGGGAACGTGCAAGGTCACCGGGACGCATTGGAGCTCTTCTACCGCGCGATCGAACTCGACCCCGAGTTCGCCTCCGCCTACGGGATGGCCGCGTACAGCTACTGCCACCGCAAGACCAATGGCTGGATGACTAACCGGCCGGAAGAGATTGCAGAGACAGCGCGCCTGGCGCGCCGGGCGGTGGAGTTGGACAAGGATGACGCAGTCGCGTTGAGTTGCGGCGGGTTTGCGCTGGCTTACGTCGCCGGCGAACTTGCGGCCGGGGTCGCCTTTATCGACCGGGCGCTCCTGCTCAACCCGAATTTGGCGACAGCGTGGATCGTCAGCGGCTGGGTCAGGGTGTGGCTCGGCCAGCCGGAGCTGGCGATCGAGCACCTCGCCAGAGCGACGCGCTTGAGCCCGCTCGATCCGCTGACCAACCGGACGCGAACAACCACCGCGCACGCCCACTTCTTTGCCGGCCGTTATGAAGAAGCCGCGTCGTGGGCGGCCATGGCGTTGCGCGAGTGGCCAGAGTACCAGACGGCGTTGCGCATCGCGGCAGCGAGCTACGCACTCGCCGGGCATCTGCAAGAGGCGAGGGGTGCGAGGGAGCGGCTGCAGAAGCTCGATCCTGGGCTGCGCATCTCCAATCTCGAGGACGAGCTCGGGCCCTACGGCCAACGGGATTACATCGTCCGCTATGTGGAAGGTTTACGAGCGGCCGGATTGCCCGACTGATCTGTCGGCGACCGCTGCGCTACCGTGCGTTCTCCCTGGCCAAAGGGGGGCCAAAGGGCGGGAGAGGCGGGGTTGCGCTAGGACGACGCTACCTTCTACGGTTTATGGGTGTTCATGGGTTGAGTGAACGGAGACCGTCAGTGAGCGCAACGGAGGCCCGATTGCTGGGAGCCATGTTCCATGAGGCTCGCACGTTTTCTTACTGGCAGGCGCGCCCGGTTCCGGAAGCCCTGGTCGAGGCCGCATTCGCGCTGGCCTCCCTCGGTCCGACGAGCGGCAATTGCCAGCCGATGCGCCTCGTGCTGGTGCACAGCCCCGCGGCCAAAGAGCGGCTCCTGCCTTGCGTCTCGTCGGGCAATTACGAAAAGGTTCGCACCGCGCCGATAACCGCGATCGTCGCCTATGACCGGGAATTCTTCGAGCTCTTGCCGCGGCTTTATCCGCACACCGATGCACGCGGCTGGTTCACCAGCAATCCGGCGCTCGTCGAAGAAACCGGTCTGCGCAATTCGTCATTGCAGGGTGCCTATTTCATTTTGGCATTGCGCGCTCAGGGGCTCGATTGCGGGCCGATGTCCGGGTTCGACGCCGACAAGGTCGACGCAGCGTTCTTTCCCGATCGCCGGTGGCATTCCAACTTTCTGCTGAACATCGGCTACGGCAACCGCGACCGACTGCACCCGAGATTGCCGCGCCTCGGCTTCGAGGAAGTCGCGCGCTGGGAATAGCGTGCCTATTGCGCCGTCGATTTAGGGGTTGGGACGATGCGCGTCACGACCATCGCCGAGCGATCGAGGTAGTCAGGCACCCGGGGCGCGATCTTGGTTTTCCAATGGTCGCTCTCGTAAACCGCCTTGTAGAGCGCCTCGCGCTCGCTTTCGCTTTCGAAGCGGCGCATCCAGACATAGCAGGAATCGTCGGTCTCGCCGCGGTAGCTGCCGGTGATGACCATGCCTTTGGAGACCTGGAATGGGATGATCTCCTCTTCCATGATCTTGACCCATTCGTCGATCCTGCCGGGCCGAACCTTGTATTGGCGCAGTTCGTAGAAGGCCATCGCACGCTTCTCCCTGTGGCAGCGTCACTTCGCCGATCATCGTAGCGGCCGGGCGGTGGCAGCGGAAGCTCCTTTGGGCTAGGCTCATACTCGACACGAGGGGAGAGCTAGCAATGGCCAACGACGTCGTCACCCCGGATGCCGAGCTGGCACCGGTCGTCGAAATTGCAGCGGGCAAGCTGCGCGGCCTTTCCGCTGCGGATTTCTGCTCGTTCAGGGGCATCCCCTACGCCGCGTCTCCCGCTGGGGATAACCGCTTTATGCCGCCCGAGCCGGCGCGGCCTTGGACTGGCGTGCGCGACGCGCTCGCCTATGCCGGTCGCGCCTGGCAATTGCCCAATCGCCCCAAGCGGCGCCCGGTGCTCGAGACCCTGCTCGGGCCGGCCGACGCGACGCCGGAGGGTGAAGATTGTCTGACCTTGAATGTGTGGACACCCGGGCTCGGCGGCGGCGGCAAGCGGCCGGTCATGGTGTGGTTGCATGGCGGCGCCTTCGGATACGGGTCGGGCAACCGGGCGGTGACCGATGGCGCCAATCTGGCGCGCCGCGGCGATGTCGTCGTCGTCAGCGTCAACCACCGCCTCAACATTTTCGGCTTTCTGCATCTCGCCGATATCGGCGGCCCGGCCTGGGTGCATTCCGGCAATGCCGGGGTGCTCGACCTCGTCGCGGCACTGCACTGGGTGCACGACAACATCGCGGGCCTCGGCGGCGACCCCGCCAACGTGACGATTTTCGGCGAGTCGGGCGGCGGCGGGAAGGTCAGCGTATTGCTGGCGATGCCGGCGGCGCGCGGGCTGTTTCATCGGGCTGTCATTCAGAGCGGTGCGGCGATCCGGGTGTCGACACGCGAGCGGGCGACCGCACTCGCAGAGGCGGTGCTGAAGGAGCTCGGGATCGGCCATAACGAATGCGAGCGGCTGCAAGCCGTGCCGGCCGAGCGGCTCCTGGCGGCGATCGCGCCGGCGGCGCGGGCTGTCGGCCGCTCGCGCTGGCCGTTGCTCGACCGCTACAATTTCGGCCCGGTCGTCGACGGCAGCGACTTGCCGCAGCACCCCGGGGAGCCCGAGGCACCGGCGATCGCCGACGACATCCCGCTGATGATCGGCGGCACCCGGGAGGAGAGCGCCTTCTTCCTCGCCGATGACGATGCGGTGTGGAACGGCACTTTGACCGAGGCGGAGTTGCGGGAGCGTGTGGCTGCAGTAGCCGGCGCCGAGACCGACGCGCTGCTCGCCGCCTATCGCGCGGCAATGCCGCAGGCGAGCCCTGCCGACCGGCTGATCGCGGCATCGAGCGGATCGAATTTCTGGATCCGCACGGTGCTGCTGGCCGAACGCTACACCGCGCGGCGCCGGGCCCCGGTCTACATGTACTCGCTCGACTGGCAGAGCCCGGCCCATGCCGGCCGGGTCAAGGCCCATCATGCGATGGACCTACCCTTCGTCTTCGACAACACCGAAATCGCCGACACGACCGCCCGCGCGCCCGGCGCCCGCGAGCTGGCGGCGCGGATCTCGACGACGTGGATCGCCTTCGCCCGCAACGGCAAGCCAGACAATCCCGCAATCCCGACCTGGCCCGCCTACACCGCGACGGACCGCGCGACGATGATCCTCGACACCGACTGCCGCGTCGTCCACGACCCCGACCGTGATGCCCGCCTGCTATGGAACCGCGTCGTGTGACTACAACCATTCATTGAAACAACCACATACCCGTTTCTGCTTCTGCCGCGAAATCAGCAGCAAAACACCCGTATTGATTGTGGCCCCTAGACGGTAACCGGGCCCGGCTTGCCGTCGGCGACGACGAAGCGCTGCAGTGTCGTCACTTCCGCGCCCGAGTCCGCTGGGTCCGAAATCGTGCGGAAGGCGACCTCCATGCGCTGCGGCCGCAGATCGACGCTGACATAACCGCGCTGGCGGCTGTCGAAAAAATGCACGTGCGGGTTGTCGGCGAGCCAGCCCGCGAACCTATCGTAAGGCGGCCCAGGAGAGGTGATCGAGCTGCCAACGAATTCCGAAGCGGTGATCGGAGCTTGCGGATCGTCGAAATCGACTTTCAGGTCATTTGCCCAGAACGAATGGATATCGCCGCCGATCACGACCGGGTTGGCGAGCCGGGTGTCGCGCATCTGCGTCAGGAGCCGCGTTCGCGCTGCCGGAAACCCGTTCCAGTCCTCGGTCCAATGCGCCATCTCACCATTCTCGAGCCGCTCCTTGAACTCGGCCATCAGCTGTTCCTGCGCGACGATGTTCCATTTCGCGGGTGCTGCGTGAAACTGCTCAAAGAGCCATGTCTCCTGCGCGATGCCGAGATTGGAGCGCTGCTGCTCGAGGCGTTCCGGGCAGCCGGCGTCGGTGATTTGCTTGCCGCCGCCCCTTGGCGGCTGGTCGCAGGCGAGGCGCGAGCGGTACTGGCGCGCGTCAAGGACAAAGAAGCTGGCCAGCGCCCCGAAGTCGCAGCGGCTATAGAGCCGCATGTCCGGTCCTTGCGGCATTGCCGCCCGCGGCAGCGGCATATGCTCCCAACAGGCGCGATACCCCGCCGCCCGCCGCGCCAGAAATGCCTGCGGATCGTCAAAAGTCTGCGACCAGCGGTCGGCGTAGTCGTTCTGCACCTCGTGGTCGCTCCAGGTCATCAGGCACGGCGCCGCCGCATGCAGTTTCTGCAGGTCGGGGTCGGTGCGGTACTGGGCATAACGGTTGCGATAAGTGCGCAAATCGTTCGCGTCGACGCCGTCGCTGTGAGCGCGCACCTTCTGTGGCAATTGGCTGACGTATTCGTAGATGTAATCGCCGAGAAAAACGACCAGGTCCGGGTGTTCCTCGGCAAGATGACGATAGGCAGCGAAATAGCCAATCTCGTAATTGGCGCAGGAGCAGAAGCCGAAACGCAGCCGGTCGAGCGCTGCGCCGCGCGCCGGCGCGGTGCGGGTGCGGCCGATCGGACTGGCCTCACCGCCGACGATGAAGCGGTACCAATAATCGCGCCCCGGCTCGAGCCCGGCGCACTCGACATGCACGGCATGGGCGTATTCCGGCAGAGCGGTAGCCTGGCCATTCCGGACGATTTGCGACAAGCGGTCGTCGAGCGCCACTTCCCAGCGGACTGCCACCGGCTCCGGCGGCATGCCGCCCGGGCGATCGGGGTCGGTCACCAGCGGTTCCGGGGCCAGCCGGGTCCACAGAATCACGCTGTCGGGTCCCGGATGGCCGGAAGCGACGCCGAGCGTAAACGGGTTGCCGGCAAACGCCCGCGCCCCGCTGATGCGCGCCGCCGCGACGGCCGCAGCCGAGCCTGCCAGGAGCGCGCGACGGGTGACGGTACGACGAGCAATCATCGCAGCAGTCTAACAACCGAATATGACAGTTCGCGATACATCTTGCACCCGACCGTCAACGGCTAAGCTCGCCAAAGAACCAGCGCTCGCATCCCCCTGTTCCACCTGTTTTATCAGGTTGAGATCAGGCATCACCAAGTCCCCTCGTCGAAAATTCCAAACCCGCTCACAGCTGATGGTGGCCGCGACTTACCGGGAGATTATGGCAATTGCGGGATTGTTACGTAAAAAGTGCTGGATTTCCGGCAGCGGTCGGCTAAGCCGACGCGCTGTGTAGATGAATCGCGCGAGAATATAGCTGGTATTAGTACCCGCGGGAGAACGTCGGAGAGAGGTCGAGCCAATTCGGGATACTCGGCGATGGAGTGGGAGAGATTTTGCACTTCTGCCGATCGTCGGCTCGTCATACTGTCCGGCCCGCAGGCCGCCTTCCCTTTGCGGAACGAGGCCGCGCCGAGCGTGCAATGCTCATATGGAGAAAACGAAATGTTCAGCCACATCATGATCGGCAGCAACGATATTGCCCGGTCAAAGAAATTCTACGATGCCCTCTTTGCCGCAATGGGCGCTCAACCTGCTACCGAGGACGCGAGGGGCCGCCTGGCCTATTCGCACAATGGCAGCCGCTTCATGGTCAGCAAGCCCATCGACGGCAAGCCGGCCAGCAACGCCAATGGCGGCACTATCGGCTTTGTCATGAAGGATGCGGCGCAAGCCGAAGCGTGGCACAAAGCCGGCGTTGCGAATGGCGGCACGTCGATCGAGGATCCGCCCGGCAAGCGCCCGAATGGCGCTTATCTCGCTTATCTTCGTGACCCCGATGGCCACAAGATCGTCGCGGTTGCCCGGTAAGCTGACCTTTATCGCACAGCAAAGAAGCTGAGGAGAGCCGTCCTTTCGGGACGGCTCTTCCGCTCTGGTGGACGCCGGCGACCGAGTGTGTGAAAGAATTCCCTCACCGGTCATTTTCTCGCTGCCCCGGCGGAAGCCGGGGTCCATCGTTCCGCTACGCGAACCCTTGACCGGTTGGTGAGGCGTTGCGATTGCTTCGTGAGCAGGAACATTTGGAGGGATGGATCCCGGCTTTCGCCGGGAAAGCGACAAGTGATTGACGTCTCCTACAGGCCCGCTCCCAATTTCTTCACCGGATTTATGGGGAAGGTGTATGGCGGTGCGAAGCTCTAACGGACCGAGTTGTAGACGGCACGCCAACGCTTGATGGCGTCGATGTGGCCGTCCACCGTGTTGAGGTTGGCACCCATCGTCACGACCGATATGTGGCTCCCCCCAGCCTCGCGCCACGCCGCAATATCGCCTGGCCATTGGTTGTCGCCACGACTGTATTGCTGGATGAATTCGAAGCCGAATGCATCGGCATCCCTGCCGAGCTCGCGCAGCTTGGCTTCGATCCCCGCCTTGATCTGGACCGCCTCGGTTTGCGTCCGGCCCGAAAACAGGAAGCCGTCCCCGATCCTGGCCGCCCGGTCGTAAGCGGCCTCGCTGAAACCTCCCAGCCAGATCGGGATCTGCCGTTTCGGGCGCGGCAAGATGCCGGCTCGGTCGATCCGGTGGTCGGAATCCTCATGGTCGACCACAGGCTCCCCCCACAGCTTGCGGAGCAAGGCGATCTGATGCTCCTGCCGCCGGCCGCGGCGGCGAAAATGTCGGGACATTTCGAGACCGTCATATTCCACCCAGTTCCAGCCGACCCCGACGCCCAGGCGCAGCCGGCCGTCCGAGAACAGGTCGACATCCGCGGCCTGCTTGGCGAAGAGCGCAGTCTGCCGCTGCGGCAGGATGATCACGCCCGTCACCAATTCGAGCGTCTTGGTGACGCCGGAGAGATAGGCGTAAGTGATCAGCGGCTCGTGGAACGGATCGTTTTCTTTATAAGGGCCGGTCAATTTCGGTTCTCTGCCGGCGTGAACGGCGCCGAGGACATGATCGTAGATCACAATATGGTCGTAACCCAGGTCTTCGGCCGCCTGGGCAAACGCCTTGACCGCCCCTGTATCGCCGCCAAGCTCGATCTGCGGATAAACCACACCAGCTTTCATCATCCACTTCCCCTTCCCGATGCGAGGTCTTGCGCCAGATACAGACCATTCACGTCCGGTCCCGGAAGCAATAGCCCGAACACCGGCACAATTTGGCCGTGACACGGTCGCAGATTACCCGCCCGCGATGATGATCGCGAACTGCAAACGGAGCAAACGATCGTCGGCCTGCCGCCTCGAAAACTTCAGCCGCCTGCGTGTTGTGCTACGGCCGCGCGGCCCGTTTTCGGCGCGTCTCGGTAGTTGCCGGATCGCCTCGGCGAAGGTCCCTTGACCGAGCCGACAGCCGACACTCGGACTTGTCGGTGGGAGCTGGTCAAAATGCCCCATCTGGGTCATTCGCCGCTGCCAGTCCAGATGTCTCAGGAGGGTGGGAAGCTGTCATTCGTTCCCCCGCCATTGGTTGGCCGAGGCAGGTTCGAACCCCCGCCGGATTACGGTTGTGCTTCGATGATCATGTTGAACGGCGTCTCAGTGGCGCGCGGGACATTGCGGAAGCCACCAGCCGTGATGACCTCGCGCAACTAGGCCTGCCAGCGTGTGCGCCGAGGTCGGCACCCACTTCCTGTGACAGCGAGGTCGGCACGCACCCGATGGTCGAACCGGCGTAGTAGATGCGTCCGACCGGGTTCAAATTGTCTTCGAGCTTGTCGCACGCCATCGGCTCGATGCTCATCCACGAGCCGTCGGGCGTTAGTGATTGCCGGACATGAGCCGCTGCACCTGCCGGGTCGGTTACCGCCATCGGTCCCACGCTCATGCAAGGCCTTGTACAGGCCTAGCGCGTCGCCGATGCGTCCCAACGCAACGTTCGCAGCACCGCCGGGGTCTGAAAGCATTTGCGCATGACCCGATGCAATTTGCCGTCGTCGACCATTTCAACCCAAATTCGCCGCGCGCGGCCAAAAAGCCACCAAGTCATGAACTAAAGCTGGCTAGATCGCTGCAAACCGGCTAT
>CAWCOH010000006.1:0-132698 GCA_963797115.1 uncultured Alphaproteobacteria bacterium
GTGGCCGCAGGGACATCAAGCCGTTAGCGCGTCGCCGGGCTTCTGGGATTGCGCGCAGACACTTGCAACAACACCACGGAACCGCCCTCCAGCCTCCGCTAGCCCGAGCGCGACGCGAAACCGCCGAGCGCCAGGCCGCCACGGAACTGGCTGTCAGCCCTAACCACCTCACTTCCCGGCGACTTTCAGCGGCTGCATGCAGGTCTGCACGGTGTATGCACCGATCTTCCAGCCTGTGTCCTTGCCAACCTCGGTCGAGAACCGCCAGTGGAAGCCAGCCCAGATGCGCGCTTCCGACACCTCGTTGTTGAAAGCATGAAGGTTGGTGTAGCGGTGGGTTACTCCTGGGGCCGTAGGGGAGACTAACTCGGATTCCGGGATTTCGTCCGTGCCGAGAATCGCCGCGATCGCACCGGCCATCGCCCCGGTGATGATGCAGTGGGCGCACGGGTATTCGGGATGCATCGGCGTGAGCGCAATCGGTTGCCACGTGGCGACCCGATCCGTGGCTGGGTTGCCGTCGATGTCGCCGTTGCGAATGGCCGTGATGGGTCGCCAGAAGGTGTAATGGTACTTGGCGTCAAAGACGGCGATTGCCGCATCCATCTGCGCCATAGTCGCCAGTGCCATGAAGCGGGCGCTATCCACAATGGACATATTTTTCTTGATGACGATCTGGCGAGCAAGCGGCTGGTTCGATCCTGGCGAGACCGTCAACCAGAATTTGGCATCCTCCGTCTGTCGTGGCGCGCGCTTCGCGCTATCCTTCTCACCATATTCCTTTAACTCGTTGTAGTTCTTCGCCCATTCCTCGCTGGTCAGCGCGATCGGCGGCGGAGGTCGGAACTGCGACGGGCTGGTCAGGGCGAACGGGCGCATAGTCGAAATATCCCAGCCATATGTCAGCATGGTTTCGGTATACACGCCGGGTTGCGTTACAGGTCGAAACGCATTCAGCGCGCCATAGCCATCATTCAGGCGGGAACTCGATGGCCTTGAGTGCCAATTCCTCACCTACCTTGACACCGCGATCTTTGGCGTCGCCGTCCGGTATTCGAGCGAGATATGCATCCCGTTCTTGAGAAATCTTCGTCGCTTTGTCGGGCAGCATCTTGATCAGCACGGTTGCGGCGGCTGACGTCGCCGCAGCTTCTTGTGACGCATCGACCTTGGGATGCGTTTGACTCTGATATGGCTGGTAATGGGGATCGATAGTGTTGACTGCCCCGAACATCGCGAGGTGCATGATTGTCGCGATGCGCTCACCTCCCACTGGACCGATCTGCGGCGGTGGTGCCGGTGCATTGCCCTGGATGACATCCATGGCTTTCGCGTCCCAGTCCGTGACGACATTGGCATCCGCAATTGCAGCCGGAAGAAGCATCGCTGCGAATGCTGTGAGCAGCCTTTTCATTGTTTCCTCCCTGATATTAACCCGGCATTTCCTCCAGATGACCGTCAAATTTCGACGGCTTTTGTGAACGGTAGGCACCGTTTGGCCCTCCTGACAAGCGATGTATAAATGAGGAGTTGCGCTATGGCACCACCGGTTGGGGCCATGTTAGGCCAGAGCCCGATGGATGCACCGGTGGCCCATACCGCGCTCAGCGATCTGCGTGGTCTCCTCATTCAAGGCCTCCCCCGCGCAGAACTGTTGTGACTTGACGTACTGCCCCACAGCGCGGTCCGGCAAGGCTTAGAACCTCAACCGCCGATTTGGACGGCCAAGCCGCCTACTCGGCCAGAATCGTTTGCTGATCGGCCGAGGAGTGCGAACTAGTTCACACTTGGACAAAAAAAGTTCGCCTACCGAACATCCCACGGCGCCCAGAAACATCCATTAGGCGCCGTTTACCTCCATGCCAACATTGCCGACGTGGGGATGGGTGGCGTTCTTTTTCTCTGTAGGTCACCGTCAGCCGATGTCTCGCGGCGGCGAACGGCGGCTTTGGGTCGATGGACTAAACCGCTCCCGCGGTAATTTGTAGCAAGGCAAGGGTCTCGGGGAGTAGCAGAAGCAGGCGTCCTGTCTTGAGATCGAGGGGCTGAAGACCTCACCCAAGACAGGAGCCCCCAATGACCGACAAGGCCATCAGTCCGTTACGCCGGCGACTGATCGAGGACATGACGATCCGCCGGCTCAGCCCCAAGACGCACTACCAGTATATCCGCCACGTCAAAAAGTTTGCCGATTTCCTGGGCCGGTCTGCCGACAAGGCCACCGCCGAGGATGTCCATCGCTATCAGTTATGGCTGGCCTCGATCGGGACGTCGGTGGGAACCGCCAACGTCAGCGCCACTGCACTGCGGTTCTTCTTCAAGATCACACTGAAACGCCACGATCTTGCCGAGGAGCTCATCTCGACCCGCGAGCCTCGCCGCCTGCCCGTTGTTCTGAGCCCGGAGGAGGTCGGTCGGCTGCTCGCCGCGGCAACGAACACCAAGCACAGGGCGATCCTGAGCTTGGCTTATGCCACCGGCCTGCGAGCCTCGGAGGTCGTATCGCTCAAGCTCACCGATATCGATCGTGACCGGATGCTCATCCGGGTCGAGCAGGGCAAGAGCCTGCCCTCGCGAAGGCGGGGGGCAAGAAGGATCGATACGTCATTCTCTCGCCCATCCTGCTTGAGATATTGCATGAATGAATGGTGGCGCGTCGCGCGCAAGAAGGGCTGGATGTCTCCCGGTCAGCCTTGGTTGTTTCCCGGCTACCGCGGGCAGCATACGAGTGCGCGCCAGCTGCATCGGGTCGTTCGCCTGGCAGCCGGGCGTGCCGGCATCACCAAGCGTGTCGGCGTTCATACGCTGCGGCACTGCTTCGCCACGCATCTCCTGGAGCAGAAGACTGATATTCGGATAATCCAGGTTTTATTGGGACATAAGAAACTCGACACGACGGCGCTCTACACCCGCGTCGCCATCGGCACGATCGGCCAGGTGACCAGCCCGCTCGACTTTCTGCGGAAGATGCCCGGCTGACGCGCGGCCGTTGTCACGGCCGTGGGCCTTCAGCCCACGGGCTTGTCCCGTGGGGGTCGAGGTGGCGGACATCTTCCGCCATCGCGGGCCGGCTTGGCGTGCGTCCCATGCCGGCCATGTGAGCCTCGGCCAACTCAAGGTCATGTCAGCGATCGAACGCTGCCGAACGGCGGCGTTGGGCGGTCACGTCGAACGCTGCGAAGACTGCGCGCACCTGCGCATCTCCTACAACTCTTGCGGCAACCGGCACTGCCCAAAGTGCCAAGCCGCCGCCGCCAAGGAATGGCTGGCCGATCGCCAGGCCGAACTCTTGCCGGTGTCCTATTTCCATGTCGTTTTCACCCTGCCGGGACCGGTCGCAGACATCGCCTACCAGAACAAGGCCGTCGTCTATGACTTGTTGCTCAAAGTCTCCGCCGAGACCCTGATCGCCATCGCCGCCGACCCCAAGCACCTCGGCGCAGGCATCGGGCTCACTGCCGTGCTGCATACCTGGGGATCGGCACTCACTCACCATCCGCACGCCCATATCATCGTACCCGGCGGCGGCGTCTCTCCTGATGGCGAGCACTGGATTGCCTGCCGGCCCGGCTTTTTCCTCTCCGTTCGGGTGCTCTCGCGCCTCTTTCGCCGCCTGTTCCTGGAAAGGCTAAACGCCGCCTACCAGGCCGGGCGATTGCAGTTCTTCGCCGACCAGGCCGCCCTCGCCCAACCGGCAGCCTTCCAAACCTTCCTCGCCGCACTGCACAAGGTCGAATGGGTCGTCTATGCCAAGCGACCTTTTGGCGGACCCGACGCCGTCCTCGCCTACCTTTCCCGCTACACACACCGCACTGCTATTGCCAACAGCCGGCTCGTCGCCTTCGCCGGCGAGCGCGTCACTTTCAAATGGAAGGATTACAAGGGCGACACTCGCTATAAGCTTATGACGCTCGACGCCGACGAGTTCATCCGCCGTTTCCTGATCCATGTCCTGCCCGACGGATTTCATCGCATCCGTCACTACGGCCTCTTCGCCAATGCCAACCGGGCCAACAACATTGCATTGGCCCGCCGGCTCCTCGCCGTACCCGACCCAACTCCGTTGAGCCCGGGCGAGCGATCACGCCGAAAATGGTCGCGACGACGAAGACTGGAATGCTTGCCCTTGCTGCGGCGGGCGGATGATCATCGTCGAGGCCTTCGAACCCGGCTGCCAGCCCCGCTTCTGGCCCGCCTCCTCGATCGGGCTCGATAGCTCATGAGCAACACCCTGTTGTCACCGCTCCCATCGCTCTGCCTGTCCGACGACGATATCCCACCGGCAACAGCCACACTCTGCCGATGGCACCCTCAGCCTCGATCTCGGCCGCCAAAACCCAGATCCTTCAGCACGCCGGCACGGGGCCCACGGCACGCACGCCAACCAAAATCACCGACCCCGCTACCCATTCAAGCCGGCAGTTCCGTCCCAGAGCAGCCAAGTCGCGCAGAACCTCGCCTTAAATCCCCATAGACCGACACTGCCGCCGGCGCATACTCCCCCCGCGGTTTCCTCCTTCGAGGCTTTTCGGACGCCTGCCTCCGTGCAGCCCCTCGCGCAGTGACTGGCAGGCATCCGAAAACCCTTAACGAACCTCCTCGTTCCCGAGTGAGAGCCGGAAAGACTGCTACCGGCGCATCTCGCCCGCTGCGGCGCATTCCGGCGATCGTCTCCTTTCTGAACTCACAGCCGGCACTCAGCCTTGTCGGCGGGAACCGCTCCTCATGCGCGAACACGGATGTTCGGAAAAAGCGCGGCCCTGCGCGGCAGGCGCAGCGCAGGTTCGCACGATCGGAAATCATGGTCTGGAAAACGCGGGCTCTGTGTGGCACGGTGAGGCAGCAATAATCGGAGAGGTATGCCATGAGCCCGCTCGATGTCGCCGACAACAAGGTCGCGGACCCCCACGACGGTACGGTCGCCTATGTGCCGCCGCTTCAGCGCACGGCAGGACAGCCGGAGCCGATCGCAGCGCATGGCGGTCTGTCCTACATGGCGTTCGACCAGGACGGCGATGCAGGAACCGCCGTGGCGTTCGAGGACGCGCTCGCCGAGATCGCCTCGGGCGAGAGCCAGCGCGTTACCGACATGATCGACAAGGCGCCGCCGGGCCCGATCAAGACCAAATGGGGCATCGGGTTCCGCGACTACGACGAATGCCTCAACTACATCCGCCAGTCGAACAGCATCAAGGCTCCGCCGGGCGGCGTGGCGCTGCCGCTGCCCTATACGGTGTACGAGCGGCCGAGCTACTCCGTAGTGCCGTCCAACGCAATCTGGCGGGACCCGGCGCGCGCCGAGACAGCCATGATCTTGCGCACCAACGAGCGGGGCAACCGGCGGCGGGATCTTTATTTCCCGCAGGTGCTGCGCGATGCGCGGCGGATCGGCGAGTACTACCCGGGCCTTTCGCCGAACAGCCCCGAATGCATGGACAAGCTCGGCGTGTCCCTGGCGCACCTCGAATCCAAGTGCACAAACATCTACGATGCGGCTGAAGTGGAGCGGGTGTACTACCCGGAGATCGAGAAGCTGCTGCTCGAGTTCTTCCCGGACGCGACCGATGCCCTGGTCTACAACCACGACGTCTTCGACAAGGACTACAAGGGCGACCGCACGGAGGATCAGGACGGCAAGAACCCTGGCGTGAACGCCAATTACGCCAACCTGGTGCACAACGATCTGAACAACAACAGCGGGCGCGTGCGCTGCCGCGAGCTGCTGACGAAGAACTTGCGTAATTTCGGGCGCCAGCAGCACTACACCGAGGAAGAGGCCGACGCGAAGATGTCGCGCCGGTTCGTGTCGATCAACCTCGCCAAGCCGATCGAGACAGTCGAGCAGTTTCCCTTCGTGCTCTGCGCCTGGCCCTCCTTCGCCGACCAGCCCTACATCACCAACTACCGGATCTATGACGACCGGGTCGGCGAGACCACCCGCTTCACCTACCGTCCGAACCACGAGTGGTACTGGTTCCCCCAGCAGAAGCCGACCGAGGTCTCGATGCTCAAATGCTATGACTCGGTGACCGACGGCTCCGTCTCGCGCTGGTCGTTCCACACGGCCTGTACCGACCCGACCGCGCCCGCCAATGCGCGATGCCGCAAGAACGTCGTGGTCCGATCCTTTGTCTTCTTCTAGTCGCCCACCGGCGTTGTCGACCCGCAGGAGATGAAACGGGGGCGAATCTAGGTTAGGCTGGGCAGCGTCGTCGGCACAGAGGTCGGTTTTTCCTTGGTGCGGATGAGCCCGTGTTCTAGTCGGACCCGGAGCCCCTGAGCACCCCAGATTGTCGCCACGGGCCGGCAACGGCCCCGGAGCACGCTTGTTAGATTTCCTCGGCGGGGGTTCCACGCCGACGCTGCGGGAGGTGGGAGATGGAGGTTCTCTATCCACACTGCGCCGGCCTTGACGTCCACAAGGACACGGTCGTGGCTTGCGTGCGGCACACGGTAAACGGTTCGGCCGAGCACGAGGTGCGTACCTTCAAGACGACGACACGGGATCTGTTCGCCTTGTCGCAATGGCTGGCCGAGGAAGGATGCACCCACATTGCGATGGAAGCGACCGGCATCTACTGGAAGCCGGTGTGGCATGTGTTGAGCGACGGCGATTTCGCCCTGGTGGTGGCGAACGCAGCGCATGTCAAGAACGTGCCAGGGCGCAAGACCGACGTCAACGACGCCGCCTGGCTGGCCGATCTTCTGGCACCCGGCCTGATCCGCGGCAGTTTCGTGCCGGATGAGCAAACCCAGGAGATGCGCAACCTGCTGCGCACCCGCAAGCAGTTGGTGCGCGAATGCAGCAGCCATATCCAACGGCTGCAGAAGACGCTGGAGGACGCCAACATCAAGCTCGACTCGGTCATCTCGGACGTCATGGGCCTCAGCGGTCGGGCGATGATCGAGGCGCTGATTGCTGGAGAAAGCGATCCCGACACCTTGACCGGGCTGGCCCACCGCCGGATCAAGGCGCCGCCCGAGGCCCTTCGCGAAGCGCTGCGCGGCCGCGTCACCCGCCACCACCGCTTCCTGTTGCGCCTGCATCTGCAACAGATCGATGCCATCAACGCGGCGATCGGCGACATCGATCAGGAGGTCGACGCTCACGTCGAGCCCTTTCGCACCGCGATCCAACTCTTGACCACGATTCCCGGCATCAGCGAGTTGAGCGCCTGCGTCATCCTCGCCGAGATCGGCCGCGACATGAGCCGCTTCCCGAGCGCCGCACATCTCATCTCCTGGGCCGGGCTGTGCCCGAAGAACGACGAGAGTGCCGGCAAGCGGCGGTCTACCCGAATGCGCAAGGGCGCCCCTTGGCTCAAGACCACTCTGGTGCAATGCGCCTGGGCCGCCGCCCGCAAGAAGGCCAGCTATCCGCAGACGCAGTTCCATCGTTGCGCGCCCGCCGCGGTGCCAAAAAGGCGATCGGCGCTCTCGCCGCCTCGATCTTGACCATCATTTACCACATGCTGATCGACGGCACGCTCTACCAGGATCTCGGTCCCGATCACTTCGATCGCAGAGCCAAAGCCGCACAGACCAGCCGCCTGGTCATTCGCCTGCAAAACCTCGGTTACGCCGTTCAGATCACTCCTTTGGCGGCGTGATCGAGGCTTGGTTTCTTGTTAGTGCTCAGGCGCATCTAAATGATTTAGTCCCCCCTTAATCGCTGGTAGCCCGGCCTTGCGCCGTCCTCAGAAATACCGGGTGAGGTTGGTGCGGATGCGCGCCAGGACGGGAATTCGAGGCGGTGGTACGACGAACTTTTCTCCGGTGATGGTCTCGCACACGTCGATATAGATCCGCGCAGCCTCGAGGATGATGTCGCGCGGGATCGCCGGGATCGGCTCGCGATAAGGGTCGCAGCGCTCGCTTACCCAGCGGCGCACGACGTCCTTGTCAAGGCTCTCGGGCGGCTGGCCGGCGGCGAAGCGCTGCTCGTAGCTGTCGCGACGCCAATAGCGGCTGCTGTCGGGAGTGTGGACCTCGTCAGCGAGTATGATCCGGCCCACCGTATCGAAGCCGAACTCGTATTTGGTATCGACGAGGAGCAGACCGCGTTGCGCGGCAAGCTCCCGCCCGCGTGCGAACAGCCCCAACGCCAATTCGCTAACCGCATTCCATTGCTGTGCGGTCAGCAAGCCCTTGCCGACGATTTCGCCGGTGCTCAGCGGCTCGTCGTGCCCACCTTCCGACGCCTTGGTCGTCGGCGTGATGATCGTCGACGGCAATTTTTGATTCTCATGCAACCCCTCCGGGAAGTGGATACCGTAGATCTCGCGGCGGCCCACCCGATACATCGGCCAGATCGACGTCTCCGTAGCCCCCGTCAGGTAATCGCGTACGATGATCTCGACCGGCATCATCGTAAGCCGGCGGCAGACGAGAATGTTGGGGTCAGGATATTCGAGGACGTGGTTGGGGCAGATGTCGCTGGTTGCATCGAACCAGAAGCGCGCGATCCGGGTCAGCACCTGCCCCTTGAGCGGAATCGCCGCGATGATCCGGTCGAAAGCGCTCAACCGGTCGGTGGCGATGATGATCCGCCGACCGTCCAACAAGTCGTAATTGTCGCGGACCTTGCCCCGGTAATGGTTGGGCAATTCCGGGATCGTCGCGTCCTGCAGCACATCGTCGAGATGCGCGGCGAGCGCAGGCGTATCGAGCACGCGACGACGCTGTGCCGTGGGATCCTAAACGGCCCCGCGCCGGCTAGCGGCGAAAGCCGCCGCCGCCGGGACCACCTCCGCCTGGGCCACCCGGACCGCCTCCGGCAAAGCCGCCGCCCATGCCGGGACCGCCGCGGGGACCACCCATGCCGGGACCACCCGGGCCACCCATGCCGGGGCCCATACCACCCATGCCGGGGCCGGGTCCACCCATGCCTGGCCCCGGACCGCCCATGCCGGGGCCGGGACCCCCGCCCGGACCACCTCCGCCGGGGAAGCCGGCGCTTTGGAAGCCCTGACCCGGACCACCGCCGGGACCCCCACCGGGGCCTGGACCACCGCCGGGTCCACCACCGCCGGGCCCACCGGAAAAGCCACCGGGCCCACCGCCGCCGCGAAAGCCGCCGCCGCCGGGACCGCCGGCACCGCGGAAACCGGGGCCGCCGCCGCGAAAGCCGGGACCACCCCAAACGCGACCCCAACCACCCCTGCCGCGACCCCAACCACCCCAGCCGGGCCCACCCCACCAGCCGCCCCAGCCGGGACCCCACCAGCCGCCCCAGCCGATCGTAAGTCCAACCGGAAATCCGTAATAGGGAGAACCATAATAGGGAGAGCAATAAGGGTAATAAGGGTAATAGGCGCAGTAAGGATTATAGGCGTACGGAGAGTAAGGCTGCGCCGCCGCGGGACGGGACACCGCCCCGATCATGAACGCAACCGCTGCAAGAGCGCCCGCGGCAACGGCGACGCGGCGGAACCCGCTTGGCTTAGCGTGACCAGACATGGGTGTCTCCACTCGGGGCGGCCCGGAAACTGCCAACAACGTGCGACATATATATACCATTCCGGCGGTCATCGTCCCGCCTTCCATCGCCTTCGTCGTCGGGATGATAAGGCATGCGATAAGACTTCGGTTAGCGGTGTCCGCCGTGACCGCCGCCCCAACCACCGTGACCACCGCCCCAACCGCCGTGACCGCCGCGCCAGCCGGCGTGGCCCCAACCGCCGCGACCCCAGCCTCCGCCACGGTGGCCCCAGCCCCAGCCGCGGCCCCAACCGCCACCCCACCATCCGCCTATCGTGACTCCGACCGGCCAACCCCAATAGGGATAGCCGTAGTAATAAGGATAATAGGGATAGCCCGCGTAATAAGGGTAGGGGTAGCCCGGGTATGCCCCCGGATAATATTGCGCCGCGGCGGGCTGCGGCGTGGCTCCAAGAGTAAGCATGGCGGCCGCCAGAACTGCCCCGGTGAAAGCGGCGCGCCGGAACCAGTTTTGCTTGGCGCGAACGAGCATAGCTATCTCCCCGGATGCCGGAAACTACTCAGAACGTGCTATATGTATACGCCATTCCGTGTGTCAGCACCTCCGCTCGCATTCGCTAAAGAAAAAGTCAGCAATGTCACAAGTTATCGCGCCGCATGCCACCAAGGAGGTGAGCTCGAACGAGCAATTGCCGCAATTGCCGCCCGTGGTGCGTGTCTTCGCGATGCCGGCCGATGCCAATCCCAACGGCGACATCTTCGGCGGGTGGCTGCTCTCGCAAAAGAATATCGCCGGAGGCAGTCTGGCGACGCAGCGGGCGCGGGGAGATGCGCAACCGTGGCGATCGACGCCATGGTCTTCCACGAACCGGTGTTCGTCGGCGACGAGGTGAGCTGCTACGGCAATCTCGTGCGAACAGGCCGCACGTCGATGACCGTCTGTATCGAGGCGTGGTGGCGTCACCTGCCCTCCGGCGAGGTGCGCAAGGTGACCGAGGCCATCTTTACCTATGTGGCGATCGGCGAAGACCGCCGTCCCCGCCCGCAGACCGCGACCGGACCTTCTCGAACCGGCGCCCCCAGATCCCATGCTGGCTGTTTCTGCAGGAAATCTGCAGCCACCGACATCTCCTTCAAGGCCCTGGCGTCCGTTCTCGACCACCGGATTGTCCAAGATTAGGTAATTTACAAGGAGCCGCGCTTTCGGGCTCGGCCCGGAATCTCCAACTACCGATTGCGTTGATATTTTCCCGTCGGCGAATTTATCGTGAATCTGCAGCAAATTCTCACCGTTAGGTAGAATAGCCCGGGCGCGCGCGGGAAATTCGGCCTCGACGATCAACCTCGCCTTCGAGCAGCACCTCGGCGACGAGCGTCTTCTTGTTGCGTGAACCGGCCCCGGCGGCTCGCGGGGTGGTTCGACGGGCCCTTGGCGAACGGCCGCCCCGTACCAACCCACGCGGTATTTAGTGAAAGCACATCAGTCATCGGCACCTTCCTTGGCATCAACCGGCGTGCTATCGATAGAGCATACAATTGCGGCAATTTTATAATTGTTATCCACGTAATGTCTTGGCGTTCTTCGAACCTCGGATAGGAACCCCGCGGGATAGCGAGTAGAAAGCCGCCCAGCTGTGCCGCGAGCGCGCCGAACATCATCCGTTCCCACGAGGCCACGCCGACCCACATCTTGTAGCCGAGTGCGCCAAATATGGGCTCAGCCGGTCAAATATTGCAGGTATCGGGCCGACCCCAAAATATCAGTAGATCGCGGCCCCTCGCCCTCCTTCCGGCGTTTTTGGCCGACTACAGCGCGCGCTTTGCCAAGCCGCCGGCGAACGCCAAAGTCTTGCATCGCCCGCTGCGCGCCGGCGATGATCTGGAGGATGCGTTTGCCTGGAGGGAGGAGCGCACCCTCTCGCAGGCGCTGACGCTGCAATACGACAAAGTGATCTTTATCCTGGAGCCGAGTGAGCTGGCCAAGGCAGCGATCGGCAAGCGGGTGACCGTCGTCGATCATCCCGATGGCCGGCTGTCGATTCGCTATCGAGGTGTCGAGTTGGCCTACCGCACCTTCGACAAGATCCGACAGGTCGACCAGGGTGCGATTGCCGACAACAAGCGGCTGGGGCCGCTCTTAGCGGTGATCCGCGATGAGCAGATGCGCCGCGAGCCCGAACGTCGCAGCGGGCCGCGCCGGCGCGATCAGCGCGATGCCCGTCTTTTCAAAGTCGGCTGAGCGGCCCTACGAGCCGAGCGCGCTGGCGCCCGCTCGGCAGACAACCGGTGCGGGTGCGAGCTCCGGTCAATCGGGCGCCGAGCGGCGCTGCGCTACGCCGGGGCTCCGCGCCGCCCGCCACCCGACCCCCAACCGCAGTGACATTTCTAAATGGCAGAAAGAGTGACATCTCTAAATGGTGGACATATGACTTTGCCCGCCGACCGCGCAAGAACCACAGATACATTCCTGCCCGGCTCCCAAACGCTCCGCGTCCATCACCTTTAGGCGTGGTCATTTCTCCGAAGCACCGAACAGCATTAGATTCTTAAAAACATAAGTAGCTTTCGCTTCACCCAGCGACGCAAGCGCGTCGCTAAACGATGTTGCGACACGGCACCCGTCACTTGGGGAAAGCGTTGAGAAGGTTTCAATTTTCCCTAGATCATCCACGGGATAGCCGTGTTTTTGATATTCGGCGATCAGCGGCGCGGCGACATCTTCAAGTTTCGACGCCTTAGACGGTACAGAAGGGTGGTTCACCGCGCTTTCAATAATATCGGCCTTTAAATCCGAGCCTTGTGTTATAATAGTAGAGGGTATGGAGTTAAGATTGACCGAAGTGCCGAGAAAGAACCCGACACAATCTGTCGGGCGGTTTTGAAGGCTATGTAAAACGTCTGCATTAAACTTCAGGAACCGGTATAGAGACTGGTCAGACGCGCCGATCATGTGCCTCTGGACGAATTTGTTTATAACTTGTGCCGAAAGCTGTTGAGCCGCCGCTCCCGTCTGATCGGTTGGCGTTGTATTTATAATTTGCTTCATCCCTTCCCGTAGCTGATCCTCTGCCTCAGGGTGATACCTGATAACCACAGAAAACAACCGTTGTTCCTTTAAATAATGGAGAACGTCAATGTAGCCGTATTGCTCGCGTAATTCGTTTATATATGGTCTGGCAAGATTAATCGCAGCAATTGCACACAATATAGGGATGAAACGCCTAGCACCTTTGGACTTGAACGGAGAAGAGACAAGCGCGCCAAAAACACCAGCAATCGCGCCGATGATGCCGTAACTCACGAATCCCGGCAGGTGAAGAAAGGCGACTATTAGGGAGTCCATTGGAAACCTCGCCGGGTGATACTACCTCAACGGCAGCACCAAAACCAGACGGCGTGAATTTTCAGGCACTGTGATTAGCGAGGTTAGCGAGCAAACCTCTAACATCCTCCAAGGGAAGTGTAAAAAATACCTGCTGCTTGCGGCTACAGGCGACAAGAAGAATGTTGACGATACGCAGAGCGGCATTCATCAGCTCGCGTAAATCGTTCATTGATATTTCTGCCCTGTCGAATGCGTTATTCAAAGAAATAGTGTCGCTGCGGTGAGCAAGTGCGTTACTGCGAATTATAAACAGACCTTCAATGATTTTTTTTAAACAGATAAATTGCTGTTGTATGTCACTCATTGAGTTGTCCGTAATCCGGCTAGCGTTGTGCAATTCCTTGGCAAGTTGACACAGATTGATCGTGTTAGGCTTATTTTCGAACAGAGCCGCAGCGTGAACTATGAAAGAGGTTCTATGTGCGTGCTCGTCGAAGCGAAAAAACTCCGAGAAATGGTTCATCGTTTCCAAAATCCCTGCTCTACTAGGGCCAGAATAGAAGTCCCAGATATCAAGAAATATTTGGGTTCGAACCACAAGGTGACCGGCGGTTTCGACGCGATCATCAATTACGAGCGGTTTGGTTGATCGGCTCCGGTGCTTCACTCTGCAATCCCGTGAGTTTGTATTTGTCATAATCTGCCTTATCGGACTCTTTTGATGTAGGCGCCCGATCAGAATGTCACCCCTGTGCCAGTTGCAGATGACACTCCCGGGGATTTCCGGGGGTGTCACGGGTAACAGTTCGGCTGATGAGCGATGGAGAGTTGGCGCGGCTCTAGATGCGAGATGCTGCGGCATTTGAAAGGCGGCCGACGAGGAACGCGGCGGCGCAGCTTCTAGGCCTGGAGCGCCCTCAGGTATTCGTTTGTAGCCTCCGCCCATAAGATCGCAATCAACATGCACACGATGGCGAAGGCCGGCACTTTGGAGCTAATATAATTTCAAACTAATTGGTTGCGGAACCGCTCTTCACCGCGCCAGAGCCGCCCAGATCGTCGCGCAAGATCTCGATGGCATTTTCTTCGTAACGGCAGATCTCGCCCGCCGCATGCGGGTGATCGGCACATGGTCGATTCCCCAAAGCGGCGAGCTCGCCGCGAGCGGCTCTTCCGTCGTCAGCCGCCTGCCGCGGCGGCCCGAAGGCTAATGGCTGCACCAAGAGCACATCCTAGTGTTTAGACGCATTCAGATGAATCAGCATCTTGACCCTGTAATAGGGCTGGAGGACGGTTTTGCGCCGCTCAAACCATCCTACAAGTCCGTTCTGGTGAAATCTTATGACTGGGCCTGAACACTAGTTCGCCGATAATGGACCGAAGCCGGGCGGCGGGACCCGACGCTGCGAGGCGGCCTCGTAGGCCGAGGCAATCCTGAGGACGACGTCTTCCTTTCCCGGCTCCGCACGGAATACGAGCGAGAAGGGCAGCCCGGGCGAAGGTATCGTGGTCGGCGCGTCAGCGGCGACGGAGGCGTAACGCGTTTCATCGGGGCTGAGGGCGAAGACCGGGTCATAGACGCTTGTCACGTAGCCTGCCGGGATCAGCACTTCAGTGAGGCCGGCATTCGGGCCGTAGAAGGATTCCGGGCGCAGGTTGTTTCGGCCGCCGAGCGGATCGTGGGCACCGCCGATCTTGGCCGGCGGCAGGGGCGTGTGCAGCCGCACGAATGCGTCGAGACGGTTCTCCAACATCACCATCATGTCGACCCGGCGCAGCAGCTCGCGCAGCATGATCCGCTCGTTGACACCTTGCCGCCCGCCCAGTGGGTTGCGCGGGTCGGCAACCTCTTCCCAATTCTTGAAGGCGGCGCGCCCATCATCGCCCCAAAACTTGGAGCGCGCATTGAGCGCGGCGAAACCGGAGAGCGTCTCGGTGAAGCCGCGCGCCTGCCAATCGGCGACACGACGCGAAAGGTATTGGTTGACGTGGAAACGGAACATCATCGCCAGCTCCTGCTCCTGGATCGTGGCGATGTCGAGGTTGCCGGGAGGCGCCACCCGGCCTTCCGCCAGCGCGACGCAATAGTCGATCGGCGTCATCGTGCCGGTGCCGAAAAATTTGCCGGGCACGAACTCGGTCGGGCGGATCGCTGCGGCGAATTCCGTGAACAAGGGCTGGCCGTCGGGACCCAGCCGAAACAACAGATCGGGCATGAAGACCGGCACCAGCCGGGCGAGCGCTCGCCGAAAATCGGGGTTCATCGCCTCGATGTCCTGGTCGCGCTCCCACAGCGGGTCGGAGGAATTCGACCAATGTTGCGCCGAGCTTCTCGCCGAGGATCGCCCTTATCTCCGCGGCGGCGGCGGTGCAAATCGGCGCGGTCGCTTTCTCGCCGCGACGGATCAGCATCAATTCGCGGACAACCCCGATGCGCATGCCGGCAAGCGAGGCCGGTCCGCCGGACATATCGGTGTGGCTCGCATGGCGCGTGCTCAGCACTGAGGAGCGCGGCACCGTCGTGTACGGGTCGCGCGGGTCATAATAGCCCGTCTCCCGGTCCTTCAGCGCATCGAGCACCTTGGCGGCGTCGGCGATCGTGCGGGCGAGGATGCCAGCACGGTCGCAATAGATGTCGGCGCCGATAGCGCCGCCGTTGAAGCCGAGCAGCGCCTTGTGCGGCAGGATCAACGCCACCGCATTGTGGTTGGCGGGGCCGCGGGTAGAGGCGCGGGTCTCCTCGCCGAGGCTCACCATGACGAGATTGGCGCTGACCGACACGCCCGAGCCGGAGCTGGAGCCCAATGAGGCGGCGCGCGTCGTATCGTAGGGATTTGCCGCATTGCCGCCCCAGCTGCTGCGCTGATAGCCCAACACCGAGGGCAAGATCTTTTCAGGCTTGTGCCGGCCGCCGGGATCCCCGGCACGGCCGTTGTATTCGGTGCAGACCGCCTTGGCGAAAATAATGCCTCCCTTGTTGCGCAACTGCTCGACCAGCATGTGGTCGCGCGCCGGGAAATCGATGTCGTAGGCCGCATCGCCGCCGGCGGTCGTTCTCATGTCCATGGTGTCGAACGGGTCCTTGAACGAAAAGACGACGCCGTACATCGGCATCTTTTCGAGATCGGGATTGCGTCCATAGAGGGCGTCGAGCTCGGCAGCGCGCTCGAGCGCGTCGGGGAGCCTGCGGAATTCCTCGCACACGGGAGGCGCGCCGGGCGGGAGCGGTCCATCGGACGGGTGCCGGTCGAAATCGCCGCGACAAGTCACCGAACGTTCGCCGCGGATGTTGAGGGTGGCAAGGGCGTTGAGCTGGCCGCTATGGGGAATACCCTCGATCATCCCGTATTGCTGGTACACCGACGGGTCGGACGCGGTCGGCTCCATGCGGCCGAATTCGAGCGGCGGTCCCCGATATCTGTCGAGATCGGGCAGGATCGTCGCGGCCTTGACGGTTGCCGTCGGGAAACCGAGCGGCACTCCGGCGCGCACCGCACCCGGCGCCTCAGGAACTGCGGCGCCGTCCTCGGTGACAAGAACGCTCGCGACCCCATTATAGGCCCTTGCGCGTTCGATATAGTTCCGAACCACCGCGACGCACGTCGTCCTCCCGGTTCTTATCGCCTCGTGCAATTCGTCGATCGTCGCCTCCTCGAGACGAAACGGCTCGTGCTCTGTCGCCATCTTCCAGCTCCCTTGGCTTGTCTGAGAGCTTAACCCATAGCGGACGATGGAATCCGGTTTCTCGGGACGGTAAGCTCGGCGCTCCACGAGAGGAGTCGAACCCATGAGCAGCATCGTCCGCGCCACCACCTCCGAGGTCTCAGAGCCGGCAACCGGCACCTGGTCGAATTGCCTGGTCGCGGACGGCGTCGCCTATGTCGCCGGCATGACCGCGCGGGCAGCCGGTCAAAGCGGTGCCGCGGGCGACGAATATGCTCAAGCCAAAGAGATCTTCGGCAAGATCCGCCATCTCGTCGAGGCGGCCGGCGGCAGCATGGCCGACGTCGTGAAGGTGACGATCTTCGTCACCGACATCAGCCAGCGCGAGAAGGTATGGCAGGCCCGGCGCGAATTCTTCACCGGCAACTTCCCGACTTCGACTCTGGTGCAGGTGGCGGCACTCGCCGATCCCTCGCTCAAAGTCGAGATCAACGCCGTTGCGCATATCGGCGCAAGCAAACGCTGATCCGGCGGCGGTAGCGGCGAACCGAAAAAATTAACACTCCCCTTTCACGCCGAATTCCGTTAAAGCGGCAGGAAGGGGGTAGAAATCATGCAGATCAAGCTGACGATTGGGCTCGGCGCCGCGTTTGCGTTGGCAAGTTTCCTGGCGTTTGCCGCCGACGTACCGGCTGACGGCACCAAGAACTTTACCGCGCCGGGCGACGCGCCGTCTTATTTCACGAACGAGAACTCTTCCCGCGTCCTCCCGGGTCGCAAACCAAGCCACATTTACGGAGATCGACGAGTCGACGACACCGGAGGTCGGGCAGGTGACATCGGACCAGGGCAGCAAGCGTGCCTCGGCCGGCAAATCCGCCAAGCACACCTCCGCCAAGTCGAAGCGCCACGGTGGGTCGAAGCATTATGCGAAAGAGCCGTCGTCGAAACAGGACGCCTCGACCAAGTCCAAAGGCCACGGCGGGTCGAAGCATTCCACGAAAGCGTCGTCGTCGACCCGTAGCGCGGCAGCGCGTAACGCCGGGAACCGCTCGACTGACGCAGCCAAGATTTCCGGCAAGAGCGGGACGGACAGGGCGAGCAAGCCCAGCAGCACAAAGCAAGCCAAATCAGCCCTCGGCCGGGAGGCGATGGCAGTCCTGCCGCCGAACGCCGCAACATCGTTCGCCTAAAGCGGCTTTCTCCGAGCAACCAGGCGGCAGAGATTCTTCGCGGTCGGCTCCTTGGCGAGAGCGGCCGAGCGTTGGACAGGAGCGTATCAGCCGCCATATAAGCGGCGCCAATGGGTAAGATCGCGTTCCTCAAAATGCACGGCCTTGGCAACGATTTCGTTGTGCTCGACGGCCGCAGCGCGCCGATTGCGGTTGATGCGGCGAGCGCATGCGCGCTGGCAAATCGGCGAACCGGTATCGGCTGTGACCAGGTGATTCTGCTCGAGCGGCCGCGTCATCCGACCGCCCAGGTGACGATGCGCATCCGCAACCCCGACGGCGGGGAGGCCGAGGCCTGCGGCAACGCCACGCGTTGCGTCGCCGCCCTGTTGCATCGTGAGACCGGCGACACCCGGATCCGAATCGAGACGATTGCCGGACTGCTCGACGCGGAGGTTCTGTCGGACGGATTCGTCGCGGTCGACATGGGACCGGCGCGAACGGGCTGGCGTGAGATCCCGCTTGCCCGGGCGATGCAGACCGATTGCGTCGAGCTGGCGCTCGGCCCGCTCACCGCACCGGTCTGCACCAACATCGGCAACCCGCACGCGACTTTCTTTGTCGCCGACGTAGAAGCCGTCGATCTCGCGGTGCTCGGGCCGATCCTCGAGCACGACCCGCTGTTTCCCGAGCGCGCGAACATCGGCGTCGCGGCGGTCGGGGAGCGCGGGGATATCCGCCTGCGAGTGTGGGAGCGCGGCGCCGGGATTACTCGTGCCTGCGGCAGCGGCGCCTGCGCCGCCCTCGTCGCGGCGCAGCGGCGGGGACTCACCGGGCGCCGAGCGGTTGTCGAGCTCGACGGCGGAACTCTCGACATCGTGTGGCGGGAAGACGGGCATGTGATCATGACTGGGCCGACGGCACTGAGCTTTGAGGGTGCCTTCGACCTGAGCCTGCTCGCGGGGCCCTGAGGAAGTCATGCCGGAGACCGAAATCATCACCTTCGGCTGCCGGCTCAATGCGTTCGAGTCGGAGGTCATTCGTCGCGCCGCGGCTGCCGCAGGTCTCAGCGGCGCGGTCATCGTCAACACCTGTGCGGTTACTGCCGAGGCCGAGCGCCAGGCACGCCAGGCGATTCGCCGGGCCCGACGACAGCACCCCGCGTCTACAATCATCGTTACCGGCTGCGCTGTCGAGATCGCTCCGGAGCGGTATGCGGCGCTGCCCGAGGTGGACCGTGTTCTCGGCAATGGAGCAAAGCTCAAAGCCGAGAGCTATCTCTCCGTCCCCCACCCTACCCATCCCCCGCATACGGGGGAGGGAAGGGAGGGGGTGGTCGACGGTTTCGAGGGTAAGAGCCGTGCTTTTCTGCAGGTTCAGCAGGGCTGCGATCACCGCTGCACCTTCTGCATCATTCCCTATGCGCGGGGTCCCAGCCGATCGGTGCCAATGGGCCTCGTCGCCGATCGGGCGCGCCGGCTCGTCGTTTCCGGTTATCGCGAGATCGTGCTGACCGGTGTCGATCTGACCGCCTATGGCGCCGATCTCCCCGGCGCTCCGAGCCTCGGCCAGATGGTACGCCGGCTGCTCGCGGCGGTTTCCGAGCTCGAACGTCTGCGGCTCTCCTCGCTCGACCCGGCCGAGATCGACGCCGAGCTGTGGCGGCTGCTCGCCGAAGAAAGCCGGTTGATGCCGCATCTGCACCTGTCGCTGCAGGCCGGCGACGACCTGATCCTGAAGCGGATGAAGCGGCGCCATTCGCGGGCCGAGGCGATTGCCGTTGCCCGCCGCGCCCGCATGCTGCGCCCGGAAGTGGCGCTCGGCGCCGATCTGATCGCCGGGTTTCCGACCGAGACCGAGGAGATGTTCCGCCGCAGTCTCGATCTCGTGGCCGAATGCGGGCTCGCCTTTGTCCATGTCTTTCCTTACAGCGCTCGGCCCGGCACCCCCGCCGCCCGCATGCCCCGGCTGCCGGATCCTCTTGTCAAGGAGCGCGCAGCGCGGTTGCGCGCGACCGGGCGAGCTGCGCTGGCGGCCGAGCTGACGTCTCGAGTGGGCAGCGCAACCAACGTCCTGATCGAACATGACGGGATGGGCCGCGCCGAGTTTTACGCCGCAGTGCGCTTTGCGGAACCCGAAGTTGCCGGTTCGGTCAAACGAATGCGGCTCGTCGACGTCAGCGGCGGCAGCCTTCTTGGAGTTCCGATCGAATGAGGTTTTGGCGACGCCGGGAGGACGCGGACACGACGGACGCCTTGGCGCCGGATACCGAGAGCGTCCCGACGGCCGAAGACTTTCCGGCCGAACCGGCACTGCCCGACCCGGAACCGGAAGCGGTCGAGACCGAGGAACGCCGCGGCTGGTTCAACCGGCTCAGGGCGGGGATGTCGCGCAGCTCGGCGCGCCTCACCCAGGGCATCAACACGATCTTCACTCGCCGCCGGCTCGACGACGAAGCCCTGGAGGAGCTCGAGGAGTTGCTGATCTCCAGCGACATGGGGGTCGGGGTCGCCGGCGAGGTCGCCAATTCCTTGCGCAAAACCCGCTTCAACCAGGAGATCTCGCCCGAGGAGGTCCGCGCGGCACTCGCCGAGCAGGTGATCCGGCTCGTCGAGCCGGTCATGAAGCCGCTTCGTCTCGATCTCGCGAAGCGGCCGTTCGTCATTCTCGTTATCGGCGTCAACGGCAGCGGCAAGACCACGACGATCGCCAAGCTTGCCAAGCAATACCGCGACGACGGGCACAAGGTGATGCTCGCCGCCGGCGACACCTTCCGCGCCGCGGCGGTCGAGCAATTGCAGATCTGGGGCGAGCGCACCGGCTGCCCCGTGGTGACCCGGCCCGAGGGCTCGGATTCCGCGGGGCTCGCCTTCGACGCGCTCGTCGAGGCCCGCACCCGGGGCAGCGGCATCTTGTTGATCGACACGGCCGGGCGGCTGCACAACAAGGCCGATCTGATGGGCGAGCTGCAAAAGATCGTCCGCGTCCTGAAGAAAGTCGATCCCGAGGCCCCGCATTCGGTGCTGCTGGTGCTCGATGCGACGACCGGCCAGAATGCCCATGCCCAAGCGGAGATCTTCCGCAAGATGGTCGGGGTCACCGGGATCGTCATGACCAAGCTCGACGGCACGGCGCGCGGCGGCGTGCTGGTCTCGCTCGCCGAGAAATACGGCATCCCGATCCACGCCATCGGCGTCGGCGAAACCGCCGACGATCTGCGCCCGTTCGAAGCGCGCGCCTATGCGCGCAGCCTCGTCGGGCTCGACCCATAATTACACGCTTTCTACAATTGGAAATTGTACCTGCGACCGCCGGCCGGTGCACCTATAGCGGGTCTGCACCGAGAACTCTCTTAAAGGTTGAACTGCCTGACCGGGCCAGCCATGGCTTTGGCGGTTTGGTGAAAACCCATCACCGATTGCACCTCCTCAATCCAACTTGAGGCCGCTTCTCGACTGTGCCATCGGTCAGGGGTGTGGAATAAGAATCTGGCAATTCTACGGATCACCGGAGAACGCAAAAATCGACGAGCTGACCGTCGTACTAGCACGCAAGTATCGCAATTGCTACAAGACGAAAATAGCGGATTTTTAGTATGGCAAGGATTGAAAACTACGAAATTCAAAGTAGAAGGCCTTCCGCGAATGCTTCTACATCGTGCCCGATTACCAGAGAGAGTACGCCTGGACGGGCAAAGAGGTGCAGCAGCTCCCCCACGACGTCGATGAGCAGATGGTGAGAGACGCGGCCGGCCGCACCGGCCAGGAGCCGCCGTCGCAGAATGCGCTGGCTCTCCGCTTACAAACAAAAAGACGCTGTTGGACGAGAAATCTGACCAAATCAGAGGAGATATTAACGCCTACTTACCCTTTGACGCATTTTTCCATACCTTTCGGAGTAATACCTTTGTCTATCCTCGTCGATCGATGAGGAGGTGCAGAGTCGATCGAGAGCTGGCCTCAGTTCCTTCTCATAGCTGTAGGCAAACGTGTTGTCGTCGAGGAGCCTTCCAATTCGATCAAATGCGACGAGGAGCAACTGCCCTCCTTCTATCCGCGAAATCACACCGGCAATCATTTTGTGATTGCGCAGTGGCAGATTGGAATCAAGGAACCTGATCAATCGAGATTCCGATAGCACGCCACCTTTCGATAAGGCTAACAGGAGCAGGTCCGAGGCCTCCCGTTCTGCCGCTCTCTCCCCGTGCGAAAACACGGCATCTGCAAAAAACAAAAGTTCATCGCCTTCTACGATGTCCCCGTCGATATCCCGGCCTATCGCATGCCGCATGTGAGCTATCCCCGCAGGTCGGTTCCCAAGTCGGTAAAGAACCTTTCCCTCTAGAAACCGTAACTGCACCTCCAACGCCGACAACCCCGAATGTTCGAGCCACGTCTGTGCTAGCCGCACAAGCTTTAGCGCCGCGCCATAGTCACCACTATCAAACTTATCCTGCGCATGCTCCTTGAGAAGCTGTACCCGCCGGTCTTCAGGCCAGTCTAGTAAAATCCCTTCTGTGCGATCCGACGAAAATAATTCTGCAAAGCGGTCTGCTACCTTACGCCGCAACAAATCGCTTTCATGCCATTTGTTTAATAGAAAATCTCTTGTTAGAGGAAGAATACTGTACGCGTCTTTGCTCGCGTCACCAACGGAGAATATAACTCCTTTGTCCGAAATTTCGTTTATCGCCATCCTCACCGTGTCTACGGGAAGATCCAGAGCGATACTGAGAGTCATGCGTTTCCACTCGCTATCCAAGTAAGGAATTAGTCGAGCCGCATCCTTCGCTGGATCACTAAGTGTCTAAATCTGAATCGGAATGGTTGTATTGTATCGTAGATACATTGTGTAAGGGTCAAGCTAATCTCCTGACAAGAAGCTGTACAGAGGCGATGTAGACCCATGCTTTGGCGCTCGCAATCGAAGCCTCGAAATCCTTGGCTAGGCGGCGATTTCGATTGAGCCAAGCCAGGGTTCGTTCGACGACCCAGCGCCGCGGCAGCAATTGAAAGCCTGCAGCGTCAGCGGCGCGTTTGACGATCTCGATGGTCCACTTGCCGAATTTGGCGAGGGCGGCACCCAGATGGGGGCCGTTATAGACGCTGTCGGCGAACAGGTGACGCAACCAGGGAAACAATTGGTGGACGGCCTCAATGACCAGCACGGCACCATCGCGATCTTGGACATCGGCGGGGTGCACCTCGGCACCGACCAGCAGACCGCCAGTGTCGGTGACAATGTGGCGCTTACGCCCTTTGACCTTCTTGGCGGCATCATAACCACGCGGCCCACCGCTCTCGGTGGTCTTGGCCGATTGACTGTCGATGACCCCGGCCGATGGGCTCGCTTCGCGCCCCGCCGCTTCGCGGGCCTGCAGCAGCAATGCAAAATTGATCTTCTCAAACAAGCCGTGGTCTCGCCAATCGTAGAAATAACCTTGCACGGTGGTAAACGGAGGAAAGTCCTTCGGCAGCATCCGCCACTGACAGCCGCTTCGCGCCATATACAAGATCGCATCCAGCACCACCCGCAGCTCGGTCTCGCGCGGTCGGCCCAAACGCTTTGCTGCCGGCATATGCGGCTCGATCAGCGCCCATTCGGCATCCGTTAGATCGCTTGCGTAGCGCTGTCCCTCTCGCTCATACTTCCGACGAGTGATTTCGGTCCACATTTTGTGCCTCGATGATTGTTTTGCCACAACCATCATGCCACAACCGACTGAAATCACTCAATTCATTTTCGGTCGGCCTCTAAGCGCATCGTACATCGTTGCAAAATAGAAGCTCAGCAGCTCCTGCTTACCAGCCCCCGATCCGCGAAGGATTGAGGACGTCACTCGTAATGATCGACGCTCGCTAGCTATCTGAGCCGCCCATTTGATTGCGAGGGGTACACCGCCTGCCTCCGCCAGTATCGCCCTCAAATCCTCCTCGTCATCATTGCTGATCTGACAACCCAATCTATCGAGCTCAAGATTTAGAAGGTTCTCCGCCTCGCTGGAGGTCATCGCCGGAACAGAGATCGTAAGGGCGCCTAGGTTCTTGACGATCCGGCTCGTAATTAACACCTTTACTGGCTCTGGCACCTCTCTGCAGAGAAAATTAAGTACGCCTGGATCATCAATTTCCTCGAGATTGTCGATTAAAATCAGCCCACCCACGTCCTTCATAAATAACACTAGAGATTTTTTCAAGTTCTCCGCATCATTTGTTTGCGGAATATCCGGAAAAACGGCGCCAATTTCGGAAAAAAGGCCGCCCAAACCGGCGAATGCGGCTCTTCGCGCGTCCACGTGTCCCGACCAAACCTTTGACTTTGCAGATAGTGAAACGATAAACAGGTACTTTCTTTCATCATAAACTTCTCGAACGGCTTGTATTGCTATGGCGGTCTTTCCAACGCCGCCCAGGCCGTCCAGAGCAATCACTGGATGCCGTAAATTCAATGATTCTTTGACTTCGTCAATCTTTTGTCGGCGCCCAACGAATTGCTCATAGTTTGGGTTGAGCAAACGAAAAAAAGGCTCGTCGATCTCATAGTTATAGGCGCTTAAATGCTCATTGTGGAATCCGCGAAATATTCTCTCCATATCGCCGTCGTCAGTACACCGCTTCGCCTCATCCGAATCCCGATAAAGATAATCTCCCTTCACGAATAAGGGTCTGCCGTTGCGGTTTTGTGGGCCGTTGCTTAATATAGCTTGAGGAATACCCAAGTTTTTTGTTAAAAAAATTAACCAAATTAATCTACTCTCTCCGATCTCAAATGATTCTTGAAACACGCCAATTTCGTCACCAACGTACTTTCGAATTTTGTCACGGATCTGTTTTGTGTCGAGTATTATAGACCCCGATACTCCTTGAGCAACGTATTCGTTGGTAATGCCGACGATTATCAGCCCGCCTTCCGTGTTATGAAACGCAGCTACATCCTTAACGAACTCTGCAATTTTGTGAGCGTCAGTTAGTCGTAGATCTTCTTTGTAGTCCCAGTATTTATTCTCTGATCTGTGGCGTGCCTTATTTTTGGCCGGCGTCAAAAGGGCTGCTGGAAGATCTGGAGACATCTGTCCCGTTTGCAGCGACTTGATGATGCAAGAGTTTAGGCTAGGCGCCGCTCCACCTTGAGCCATTTTTACCAGACCTCCAATTGGCGCATTTAAGTTGGTATTTATCCTGGATTGCTGAGATGCACGTCGCTTACACCGTAGAGTAGCCATCTGGACTTCTCGCGGCAAGCTGGAACTCGCTTAAGTCGTGTTTGCCACAATCCGCGACATCTCGCGGCGCCCAAACCCCATCGTCATCGTAGGGTACGCGTCGAGCGCTGCCAGCAGGATCCTCTGAGATGAAATCCTGCATCGAAGGCGGCGGCCCATCAGGGCCAGTGTAGGGGTGCTCGGGCCGTCATCACCTGGTCGGTCGAGCCGGCCTCGACGATCTTGCCGTCTTTCATAACGAGGATTTCGTGTGCGAGGGCGCACGACCCGCAGATCGTGGCTGATGACGAGATAAGCGAGGCCGTGGCGCGCCTGCAATTCGCGCAATAGCTCGACAATTTGCGCCTGAGCGACATGTCGAGCGCCGAGGAGCTCGAGGAATTGCTGATCTCGAGCGATATGGGCTCGGGGTCGCCCGCGAGATCGCCGAGGCGTTGCGCAAAACCCGCTTCAACCAGGAGATCTCTCCCGAGGAGGTCCGCGCGGCACTCGCCGAGCAGGTGATCCGGCTCGTTGAGCCGGTCATGAAGCCGCTGCGTCTCGATCTCACCAAGCGGCCGTTTGTGATTCTCGTCGTCGGCGTCAACGGCAGCGGCAAGACCACGACGATCGCCAAGCTTGCCAAGCAATACCGCGACGACGGGCACAAGGTGATGCTCGCCGCCGGCGACACCTTCCGCGCCGCGGCGGTCGAGCAATTGCAGATCTGGGGCGAGCGCACCGGCTGCCCCGTGGTGACCCGGCCCGAGGGCTCGGATTCCGCGGGGCTCGCCTTCGACGCGCTCGTCGAGGCCCGCACCCGGGGCAGCGGCATCTTGTTGATCGACACGGCCGGGCGGCTGCACAACAAGGCCGATCTGATGGGCGAGCTGCAAAAGATCGTCCGCGTCCTGAAGAAAGTCGATCCCGAGGCCCCGCATTCGGTGCTGCTGGTGCTCGATGCGACGACCGGCCAGAATGCCCATGCCCAGGCGGAGATCTTCCGCGAGATGGTTGGGGTCACCGGTATCGTCATGACCAAGCTCGACGGCACGGCGCGCGGCGGCGTGCTGGTCTCGCTCGCCGAGAAATACGGCATCCCGATCCACGCCATCGGCGTCGGCGAAACCGCCGACGATCTGCGCCCGTTCGAAGCGCGCGCCTATGCGCGCAGCCTCGTCGGGCTTGACCCGTAACCGCAGCAGACGCCGTGGATGGCCGAGGCCGGCCTAGAGAGATTGAATTTGTAGCTCGATGGAGCTATTATAGCAATAAATGCGATATGATTTTCAGAATAACAATTCATCGGAAAGTGGCCCGAAATGTCTACGCAAATTCTCCCTGCAGCCTCCCTCAGGAGCACCAATCGCCTCCCTGCTGCCCGAGCCTCGGTTGAGGGGTCTAACGATTTGATCTGGATGGCCTTATGGTCGATCCGACAGGCGGTTTTCGGCGCCGTTTCGAATTTTCTCGCTGGTCTCAGGAAGGCGAGCCCCCACCTCGCGCGGGCCTACGCCGGTACTGCGGCGAGGTCGAAGGCGGCGGCCATCAGGGCGCGGGTGTAGGGGTGCTCGGGGGCGGTCATCACCCGCTCGGTGGGACCGGCTTCGACGATTCGGCCGTCTTTCATCACGAGGACTTCGTGGGCGAGGGCGCGCACGACGCGCAGATCGTGGCTGATGAAGAGGTAGGCGAGGCCGTGGCGGGTCTGCAATGCGCGCAATAGCTCGACGATCTGCGCCTGCACCGACATGTCGAGTGCCGAGGTCGGCTCGTCGAGCACCAGGAAACGCGGCTTGAGCACGAGGGCGCGGGCGATGGCAATGCGTTGGCGCTGGCCGCCGGAGAATTCGTGCGGGTAGCGCTCGGCCGCCTCCGGGTCGAGCCCGACCTCTTCGAGTGCGGTGTCGATCAGATGCCGGCGCTCGGTTGGGGTCGCCGCGAGGCGATGCACCTTGAGGCCTTCCTCGACGATCTGCGCCACCGAGAGGCGCGGCGATAGGCTCGAAAACGGGTCCTGGAAGACCGCCTGCATCTCGCGCCGCAATGGACGCATCTGACGCTGGCCGAGGGCGGCGATGTCCCGCGCGGCAAAGCGGATATGCCCTTCGGCCTCTGTCAGCCGCAACAGCGCAAGGCCGAGTGTGGTCTTTCCCGAGCCGCTCTCACCGACGACGCCGAGGGTGGTGCCGTTGCGCACCACGAGCGAGACGCCGTCGACCGCCTTGACGTGGCCCTTGACGCGGCGCAGCACGCCGCTGCGGATCGGGAACCACACCTTGACGTCCGCCGCCGCCATCAGTTCGGCGGCGGCGGGATCGGCGGTCGGCGGCCGGCCCTTCGGCTCGGCGGCGAGCAGCCGCCGGGTATAGGGATGACGCGGGCGGTCGAAGATCGCCGCGGTCGGGCCGGCTTCGACGATGTCGCCCCGGGTCATGATCGCGACCCGCTCAGCCATCTTGCGGACGATCGTCAGATCGTGGGTGATCAGGAACAGCGCCATGCCGAGGCGCGCCCGCAGGTCTTTCAGGAGCTGTAGGATGTGGGCCTGGATCGTCACGTCGAGCGCGGTCGTCGGCTCGTCGGCAATCAGAATGTCAGGCTCGTTGGCAATCGCCATTGCGATCATCACCCGCTGGCGCTGCCCGCCCGACAGCTGATGCGGGTAGGCGCCGAGCCAACTCTCGGCGTCGGGCAGCCCGACGAGCCGCAACAGTTCCAGAGTGCGCTCATGCGCCGCCGCCGGGCCCATGTGCTTGTGAATGAGGAGCGTCTCGCCGATCTGCCGTTCGAGCGTGTGCAGCGGGTTGAGCGAGGTCATCGGTTCCTGAAAGACCATCGCGATGCGGTTGCCGCGCACCCGGCGCAGCTGCTCGGGGACCGCGCCGACCAGCTCCTCCCCGGCAAAGCGGATGCTGCTCCCCTCCCCGTGCGCCGCAAGCGGATAGGGCAGCAGCTGCAATACCGAAAGCGCCGTCACGCTCTTGCCCGAGCCGCTCTCCCCGACCAATGCCAGGGTTTCGCCGCGGTCGAGAGTGAGGGAGACCCCCTTGACCGCCTCGACCGGCGCCGCCCCGCGGCGGCCGGCGAAAGTGACGCTGAGGTCGCGGATTTCGAGCAGCGGGGCGGTTGCCCCGGCTTCCGTCAAAACACAACCTTGCGCGGGTCGAAGGCGTCGCGCACCGCCTCGCCGACAAAAATCAGGAGGCTCAGCATCGACGCCAGCACAAAAAACGCGGTCAGGCCGAGCCACGGCGCCTGCAGATTGGCCTTGCCTTGCGCCAGCAATTCGCCGAGCGAGGCGGAGCCCGGCGGCAAGCCGAAGCCGAGGAAGTCGAGGGAGGTCAAGGTCGTGATCGAACCGTTCAGGATGAACGGCATGAAGGTGATGGTCGCTACCATCGCGTTGGGCAGGACGTGACGCAGGATGATGACGCCGTCGGCGACGCCGAGGGCGCGCGCCGCCCGGACATAGTCGAAGTTGCGGGCGCGCAGAAACTCGGCGCGCACAACATCGACGAGGCTCATCCACGAAAACAGCAGCATCAGGCCCAAGAGCCACCAGAAATTGGGCTCGATAAAGCTTGCCATGATGATCAGCAGATAAAGCACCGGAAGACCGGACCAGATCTCGATGAAGCGCTGAAAGCCGAGATCGATCGCCCCGCCGAAATAACCCTGCACCGCCCCGGCTGCGACCCCGACGATCGACGACAGGCCGGTCAGCACCAAGCCGAACAGCACCGAGATGCGAAAGCCGTAAATCAGTCGTGCCAGCACGTCGCGACCCTGGTCGTCAGTGCCGAGCCAGTTGACGCTTGACGGCGGCGAGGGCGCCGGGCTCGGCAAGTCATAATTGATCGTGCTGTAGTTGAACGGGATCGGCGGCCAGATCATCCAGCCTTTGGCCGTGATCAGGTTTCTCACGACCGGATCGCGATAATCAGCCTTGGTCGGGAACTCGCCGCCGAAGGCCGTTTCCGGATAATTGACGAAAACCGGGAAATACCAGGCGCTATCAAAACGGACCAGGATCGGCCGGTCGTTGGCGATAAGTTCCGCGAACAGGGTAACGAGGAAGACCGCGAGAAAAATCCACAGCGACCAAAATCCGCGCCGGTTGCGGTAGAAGCTGTCGAGCCGGCGGCGGGTGAGCGGGGTGATCTTATGCCCGAGAAAGCGGTCGGCCGCGGGCTCCGTGTAGCGAGCGGGTGCCGACGAAACCGTCATCCCCGGCGGGTTAGTCTAATGGGTGGTGGCGCGGCGCAGCGGTTCGACATTCGACCGCCGGCCGAGGCGCCTGCCGGCGAAATGATCGCGGACCAGGATCTCGGCGATCTGCACCGCGTTGAGGGCAGCACCCTTGCGCAGATTGTCGGCGACGACCCACAGGCTGAGCCCGTGAGGTACGGTCGGATCGCGGCGGACGCGGCTGACATAGACCTGGTCCTCGCCGACTGCTTCGGCCGGGGTTACATAGCCCTCGTCGGCGCGGTGGTCGACGACGGTAATCCCGGGGCCGCGCCGCAGGGCAGTGCGCGCATCGTCCTCGCCGAGTGGGCGTTCGAACTCGAGATTGATTGCCTCGGCGTGGCCGATAAAGACCGGTATCCGCACGCAGGTCGCCGTCACCGCGATGTCGGGGTCAAGGATCTTGCGGGTCTCGACCGCCATCTTCCATTCTTCTTTGGTCGACCCGTCATCCATGAAGATGTCGATATGCGGAATCGCGTTGAAGGCAATCTGCTTGGTGAAGTGCTCGGGCTTGACCGGATCGTTTACATAGATCGCGCGGGTCTGGTTGAACAATTCGTCCATCGAAGCGCGGCCTGCTCCGGAGACCGATTGGTAGGTGGCGACGACTACCCGCTTGATCCGTGCCAAATCATGCAGCGGCTTCAACGCCACCACCATCTGGATCGTCGAGCAGTTCGGGTTGGCGATGATGCCGCGCTTGGTGCACTGGGCGATCGCTTCGGGGTTGACCTCGGGCACGACCAGCGGCACGTCGGGTTCCATGCGGAAGAATGAGGTGTTGTCGATCACTATGGCACCGACCTTGGTGGCGCGCGGCGCGAACGCCGCCGATACCTTGGCGCCGGGCGAGGAGAGAACGATATCGATACCGCGAAAATCGTAGGTGTCGAGGCTCTCGACCTTGAGGATATCATCCTCGCCGAAGGACACCTCCTTGCCGATCGAGCGCGACGAGGCCAATGCCACGACATCGTCGGCGGGAAAATCGCGCTCGGCGAGCGTGGTCAGGATTTCGCGACCGACATTGCCGGTCGCGCCGACCACGGCTACTTTAAAACCCATATCGAAACTCCGCGGCGGAGGGACGGATGATGGCTGCTGACTTACGCCGCCGGCCGGCGCTTTACAAGGACCGCCGCCGGTGACTTACCCCGAGTTCTGGCGTGTGTATCTCGCTGCGCATACCGAACCGCGCACCCGTGGGCTGCACTACCTCGGTACGCTCCTCGGGATGACGGCACTGGTCGTCGCCGGCCTCTCCCGAGACTGGTGGTGGCTGGTCGCTGCTCCGGTCGCCGGCTATGCCTTCGCCTGGTCTGGCCATTTCGTGTTCGAGCACAACCGGCCGGCGACCTTCGGCCATCCAGCCTGGTCGCTGCTCAGCGATTTCCGCATGCTCGGACTATTCATAACCGGGAAGCTGGGTGCGGAGTTGCGGCACGCCGGCGTCACGCAAAGGAAACTGGCATGACGATGGTGAGGCTGATCGAGTACGACGAGGCGACCGCCGAAATCCGCGCCGTCTACGACGACATCATGACGACGCGCCGCACCGATTGGATCAACAATTTCTGGAAGGCGCTGGCCAACCATCCCCTGACCTTGCGGCGCACCTGGGAGAGCGTCAAAGAGGTCATGGCGCCGGGTGTGCTCGACCCGCTGACCAAGGAGCTCCTCTACCTCGCGGTCAGTGCGAGCAACGGCTGCGCCTACTGCATCGCCTCGCACGCCGCGGCTGCGAAGCGCCAGGGGATGACCCCGGAGATGTTCGGCGAGGTGCTGGCGATCGTCGGCATGGCCAACGAAACCAACAGCCTTGCCAACGGCTATCGCGTCCCGGTAGACGAACGGTTCGAAAAGCTGTTTTGATGTCGACGCATACCGGCTGCATTTCGGCAAGGCTGGTCAGCACCGACTGATCGGCAACTTTGGAGGGCCCTGATGGCACAACAACTCTATGATCGCACCGCCGAGGATCTCGGCAACCTCGTCGGTCTCGAACACGTCAATCTCAGAATCGACAATCAAGGGCTCGCGCACGAGTTCTATCTGTCCGGGCTCGGCCTGACCCGCGACCCCTTCATGTTCCCGGGCACCAACAACATGTGGGTCAATGTCGGCAAGAGTCAGTTCCATCTGCCGACCGGCGAGCCGAATGTTTTGCGCGGCCACACCGGTCTCGTCGTTCCGTCGCTCGAAGAGCTCTGTGAGCGTCTGAGCGAGGCCAAGAAGAAGCTCGCGGACACCAAATTCGACTGCAAGCAGCACAACGCCTATGTCGAGGCGACCTGCCCATGGGGCAACAAGTTCCGTCTCTATGAGCCGGACGAGGAAAGGTTCGGCGCGATCAATCTCGGCATGGGCTATGTCGAGTTCGCCGTGCCGGAAGGGACCGCGGACGGCATCGCGCGCTTCTACCGCGAGATCTTCTATACGCCGGCTTGCGTCAAGGAGAACGGCGAGGGCCGTGCCGCGCATGTGTGCGTCGGCCACAAGCAGGAGCTGATTTTCCGCGAGACGGACCAGAAGATCCCGGATTTCGACGGTCATCACCTGCAGGTCTATGCCCAGGAATTCTCGGGCCCGCATGACGAGCTCGAAAAGCGTGGGCTGATCACCGAAGAGAGCGATCAGTATCAGTACCGCTGGCAGGACATCGTCTGCCTCGACACCGGCAAGCTCCTGTTCACGATCGAGCACGAGGTGCGCAGCTGCACCCACCCGCTCCATAACCGCCACATGGTCAACCGCAACCCGTCGCAGAATAATCGCCACTACCAGATGGGTGCCGACGAGTGGGATTGGACATTGCCGCGCTCGACCAAGAAGATCCAGCCCGCGCCGTCTCCCGAGCCTGCAACACCGCTGGCCCGGCGCCGCGCCGCCCGCATGGCCGCGATGTAAGGTCGGCGCGACCCGTCTCGTCTCCGGCTGCCCCTCACCCTCCCGCTTCGCGGGCCCCTCCCTCTCCCTCGCCCCGCTTGCGGGGAGCGGGTCGGGGTGAGGGGCCAAGGCGGTCGGCCCAGGGAGGAAATCATGTTGAGCGGCGTCTATCGATTTCCGGCGATGGAGAGCGTCGTCTTCGGCAAGCCTTATGTCGAGGCGCTGGCGGGGGAGGTCGACCGCCTGGAGGCGCGGGCGGTGTTCATCGTCGCCAGCGGCACCCTCGCCCGTGAGACCGACACCGTCGACCGGCTGCGCGGGATGCTAGGCAACCGCCTCGCCGGGGTCTGTGCCAAGATCGGCGCCCACACGCCGCGCACCGACGTGGTCGCGGCGGCGAATGCGGCACGCGAGGCGGGATGCGATCTGCTCGTCACCCTCGGCGGCGGCTCGGTCACGGACGCCGCGAAGATGGTCGCCCTCTGTCTCGGCAACGGGGTCTCCGAGCCGGCGCAGCTCGATAATTACCGCGCCCATATCGCGGCCGACGGCACCGCCCGGCGCCCGGAGGTCGAGCCGCCGAGCGTGCGCATGATCGCGATCCCGACGACCTTGTCAGCGGGCGAATACTCGGCCTCGGCCGGCTGTACCGACACCGCGCGCCACGTCAAGGAGAGCTACGGCCATCCGCTGATGATGCCGCGCACCGTCATTCTCGATCCCGAAATCAGCGTGCACACGCCGGAATGGCTGTTTCTGTCGACCGGGATCCGGGCCGTCGACCACGCCGTCGAGGACATCTGCTCGGTGAACGGCCAGCCGATTGCCGAGGGCGCCTCCTTTCACGCGCTGCGCCTGCTCGGAAGCGGACTGCCGGCGGTCAAGGCCGATCCGACGAACGTGGAGGCGCGGCTCGACTGCCAGATCGGCGCCTGGATGTCGATGGTCGGCTCGCAGACCGGGGTCAGCAAGGGGGCGAGCCACGGCATCGGCCATGTGGTCGGCGGCACCGCGGGCGTGCCGCACGGCTACACCTCCTGCGTGATGCTGCCCCACGTGCTGCGCTTCAACCACTCGGTCAACGCGGGCAAGCAGGCGCGGGTCAGCGAGGCGCTCGGCCAGTCCGAGACACTGGCGGCCGATGCGGTCGCCGAGCTGATCGCCGGCCTCGGATTGCCGACCCGGCTGCGCGACGTCGGGGTCGAGCCGGAGCAGCTCGGCCAGATCGCCGAGGGCTCGATGCACGACCGCTGGATCCACACCAACCCGCGCAAGATCGACGGCCCGGCGGTGATCCGCACCCTTCTCGACGCCGCCTGGTAGCCTCGGCCGAATGGCGGCACTGAAGTCCCGGCCCTTGAGCGCCGCCGGCTGTTCCCGCTGATATTTACAGCCAAAAAACAGCGAGGGGACCAGTTTCGCCACGGAAATTCTCACTTTTCGCAATAGCGAAGATGAAACAACAGCGACAAAACAGCGAGGATACATCGAATAACAGCAAATGGTTGTTCCAAGGCCGGTGTATGGCATGTCGAAATTTGAGCGAATCTGTCTCTTGATGCGAGATGGATAGCATGCCATTGCGGCAATTTTCGGGTTCCGCGCTCGGGAGCCTGTTCCTCAGATGCAATCAGACAATGCACCCAGAGTAACCCTACATCGTCAGTGCCCGGCCATGTGCTGCCTTGTGCCGGGCAACCCCGGCGGCCTCAGCACTAAGAGCCTGCCGGCGTTGCTGGCCGATGTACTGAACGAGACGGTCGTAATGACCATCGGCGGAGGCGCCGCTAGATCACCAAGCGCGAGGCGATCGTCACGCAGATGGTTGACAAATCGGCGAGTGCCGATCTGCACGCCACCAAGATGCTGATCGACATGATGAAAGACGTCGAGCACAAGGCCGGGGACGCCGCCCCCGCCCGAACCTCACCGGCTGGCCGCGGCGGACCGGGAGGTCCTGCAGCTGTCGTGGCGCGGTTGCCGGCGGCAGATCCTGCAAGAGACCGAAGAAGCAAAAGTTGCCGTGGGCCTCCAGCCCAGGAACTCAGCAAACATGGAACGAAAGCGGGAGAGGCCGGACAAGAATTCTCGGGCGCATGTTTTCTCGTCACCCCAGCGCAGGCAGGGGTCCATTTCGCCTGGGCACGACCATTGGTAAGGCATTGCCATTGCTTCAAGATTCCGGAGTGACGGCAGGGTGAATCCCGGCTTTCGCCGGGAAGGCGAACGAAAATTTGCCGCCCGATCGGCTCGAACTCGAATTCTTGCGCAGCCTCGGAGCGCATTCCGCCCTTCGCCAAGGCCGGGCATACGACCGGCGATCCGTGCCGGCGGAACCGGAGCCTGCAATGAGCAACGCGGCGTCCCATATTCAGCATCTAACGGGCGGGCGAGCGACCCCGCCGCAGATGGGCAAAGACAAACGCTGATGTCAGAGGAACGCCCGGTCACCCTCGACTTCATCGCCGCGCAGCTCCAGCGCGTTCTCTCCGAAATCCGGATCCTGCGCGACGACGTGGATGTGCTGGCAGCGATCGTGCGCCGTCTGGACAACAACCAAGCACTGATGCTGGACGAGCTGCGCGCGATGCATGCTCAGCAACAGCGGACTGCCGCGCGCGTCCGCGCCCTCGAAGAGGGGTCGACATGATCGTGGCCGATCAGCCGCCGCCCTCTCTCTACGGGAACGCCGGCACCGCGATGTGCTGATCCCTGGCGACGGACCGCCGGTGCCCTGGGTTGAGTGATCCGCACCGCAGAGCCGCTCGGATAGGCCCTCCCAGGCCTCCTCCTCAAGCCTCCCCTGCGATATAGGCTAAAGGCCCTCTTGCTCTCTGAAGCCAACGACTGCAGCAACGCCGACATGACAGAAGGGCTGTCGACCCGGCCGCACGCGGGCCGCCACAGCGGTCGATCGGTCCGCCTGATGTCGGCGGACGCGATTGCCGGGAGCGCCGTGTTCGCGGCGGCTTTTGCCGCACGGCTGCTGCCGGTTTTTGTCTTCCCGGGCATCAACCATGCGGACGAACTCTTCCAGACTGTCGAGCAAGCGCATAGGCTGGTGTTCGGTAGTGGTACCGTGCCGTGGGAGTTCGTCTACGGCACCAGATCATGGGTACTGCCCGGCGCGATCGCCGGGTTGATGTTCGTCTCGTCGGCATTCGGTAACGGGCCCGATTACTACATGCCGATGATCGGGTTGGTGCTTGCCGCTCTCGGCGCCGCCAGCGCGCTGTGTGCCTTCCTCTGGGGAAGACGGTTTTTCGGGACTGCGGGCGGGGTCGTCTCCGGGGTCTTGACGGCCGTTTGGATCGATGCTGTCTATTTCGGCCCGCGTGCGCTCAGCGATTCCGTCGCGGCCCACATCTTGGTAATAGCGTTATACGCGAGCACGCCCAGCAGACAGGTGGTCGTCAGTCGACGGCGCACGATCGCGGCGGGGGCACTGCTGGCCCTCGCTGGCTCGCTGCGGATCCAGCTGTTGCCGGCGATCGGGCTGGTGGCACTTTGGCAATTGTTTACTGAATTCCGCGGCCAGCGTGTTGCATTCGTCGGCAGCGGCCTTCTGACGGCGGTGCTTTATGGCGCCGTCGACAGTCTCACCTGGAGCTACCCGTTCGAGGCTCTTTGGCGCCATGTCGTAGCCAATCTGTACTATGACGTGCAACGCGACTTTGAAGTGATGCCGTGGTATTGGTATCTTCGCACTCTTCTCGAATATTGGACCGGTATGAGCGCGGTGATGCTGGGCTTGTGCTTGATAGGTGCGGCGCGGCTGCGGCAACTGTTCGTGGCCGCACTCCTGATAGCAGTAACCTTGTCGATCCTCGGGCACAAGGAACTCCGGTTCATCTATCCGGCCATTCTGCTCGCAATCATCATATGCGGCGTCGGCCTAGCCCAACTCGTTTCCTGGATCGGCGAGGCCTTGGAGACCCGGGGCTGGACCCGGCATCGCGCCGCGATCGCGACATGCGGGGCAGCGCTCACACTTACGGTGCTGGCGCAACTGGCATCGGCGAGTGGCTCGAAACCCTACCACAATTTGTGGACCAGCGGTCGGGGTATGGTCATCGCCGCGCGCTACGTAGCGCGAATGAGGTCGGTCTGCGGCATTGGCGTCCTCGACAATAGTTGGGGTAGCTATGCGTGGTTCCATCACCCGGTGCCGCTCTATTGGGCAACGCCGGACAATCGTCTTGATCCCGGCTCCGCTGCCTTCAACACCGTCGTCTACGATAAGGGGAAGCCCGTCGGTGCCGGCTATGTCACGCGTGCCTGCTTTGACGAGAGTTGCGTCGCCCAGCGGCAAGGGAGCTGCTCGCCGGTTCCGATGATGTCTCGGCCCCGTCCGTCGCGCCTGCCCGATTTCTGGACGCCTGAGGTCAAGCGCTGACCCGGTCGTGCCGCTCGGTCAGCGGTTTTTCCGGCGATGGTATAGCCTTCGGGCAATGATGGTGCCGCCCACTCCGACTGCGAGCAGCGCCAGCGAGGCTGATTCGGGAGCGGGAGTCGGGAGCGGAGTCGGAGAGGGGGGGATCTGAGCAATAGCGACAGCGATACCGCCGATCAGAGCGGCCGAGGCCAGGAAAAACCGCGTGAGAAGCATATTAATCATTTCCATCGGTGCTTTTCCTTCAGGTGTTTCGTTTCAGTGTTTCAGCTTCAGATGCTCACGAGAACGCGAAAATCGCTCGGCAACAGCCCTATCTCAAGAAATAGCGCCGCTATATTCTTACGTCCAAGGTTAATTTCTCATCGAGCACCGGACGTAATGTCGCAGCTCTTGCATTCGGCCTGTCACCCATCAAGCCTGGGACATGTGGCAGGATCGGGCTTGGCGGTGACTGGTAATGAAGCCGACTTTGACGCCGCGGTAACGATTAACCCCAGGTTAGAGTTAGGCCCTGGATCCAGAAATATCCGTAAACGTATCATGGAGCCGCTCCAGGGTCTCCCACTGGCCAAGTCTCAAACCACATTCTCTGAATATATCCCGCACCGGTAACTCCCGTGATCGCGGAGCTGATAGGGAAAAAATAGATAAAAACTCCAATTGCCAAGCATAAGAAAAGATATCTTGTCCAGGCAGCTCGAACCATACCGGTGTTGTAAAAAAGGTAAGTGAGAGAGAGGCTCAGCACCATCCCTGCCGGAAAATAATAATAGTAGAAGCTAACCGGACGCCTTACCAACGCCCAGGTAAAGTAAAATGTGAGCCAGCTTACCAAGATAATGAACGAATCTCTTCGGCGGGTCTTCAGCCAACTGTAAATACATGGAAGGATAGCGATGATACCACCCCAGAGGACCACCGGATTTCCCAGGAACATCACCACTTGTATTGAGTTAGGGTTTTCGGAGTCTCGGTCGAAGAGGTATAACATGGGATGTCTTATCAGAGCCCAATTGATCCAACTGCTCATATAAGGATGTGGAGTCGTCACACGCCAAAGGCTGTCCCACATCTCTTTTTGGAGATGGACGAGTGCGACAGGATGGGCGCCGTAGACAGGAACAAAGGTAAGAAAATAAACGGCGGCTGGAATTAATGCGAGGCTGACGATCCAATCGGAAACTCTCATATTCCCCCAGAGATCGGGGAGGTACCAGTCGGTCGCGTTTGGATTCTCAAAGATAGTGCGCCAATTCTGAGAATTTTTACAATCGTCACAATGCCAATAATCATCATCAATGGAATCAGTCCAGTCCACTTGCTGGCTATTGCCAAGCCGAGCATGACCCCAATCGTGATGAACGTTCTCTTGACTCGGGTAGAATGCCAAGTGGCCGTGAACAACGCCAGCGCCCACAAGGTAAACGCAAGTACAAATACATCAAGCGTTGCAACTCTTGATTGAACGTAAAGAAACTGATTAACAAGGGTGATCGCTGCGGCCCAGAGCGCGGCATTCTCGCTCATAAATAAATTAAGGGCCCATATGTACATTCCTGTCAGCGCAAGGGACCCGAACAATGCGCTCATATAGCGCCAGCCAAACGGGTTATCGCCCCAGGCGGCTATGCTGATCGCCATCAACGTTTTTGCTAGAGGTGGATGTTCGCTGTTTACTATTTGATCGCGTACAAATATCTGACGAGCCGCCGGGATATAATGAAGCTCATCCCAATATAACTTTGGTGGAAACCATATCCCAGCAACAAAAATCAAGTGGCTGAGAAGGAATACCGCTGTGGTGCCTCGAAGTACCTTTCTTCTTGTATAATCCATAGTGGTGATCTAGCATTATTGAGCCAAGGTTGCATCGTTTTTCACATTTATGTATGGCAAGGTCTGCAGTTGCTCGTGATGCGTTCCGTACAGCGGCCGGCATCGTCTCGGCGATCCACGAGCGCGTTTGGCCAAGGGATCTGTCGTTGGCTGAATCAAGCCCGGCCAGGAGCGATTAACAGTCAGATCGGGCCGGGTTTTCGCGAAGCCCCAGCCGGGCCAGGCGCGGCAATACCTCTGCGCAGAAATACGGCAGCTCGTCGAGGTAGTTGACGAACGACACCCCGATCCCGGTGAGACCGGCGGCGGCCAATTGCGCCAGGTCGCGGGCCACCGTGTCGGGGTCGCCGACGAGCGGCAATCCGCCCATCCCGTTGGCCTGGTGCTCGCGGAGCCGCCGGAATTCCTCGGGCCCGTGCGTCTGCGGCGTGATGTTCTTCATCGCCAGGATGTTGTCGACCGCCGCCCAGTCGGCGTGCTCGACGATGCAGTGGCGGTGGTAATCCTTTGCCTCCTGCCCCGTGGCCCGGCAGGTCACGACACCCACGGTATAGACGTCGATCTCGCGGCCGCGTTGCCGCGCAAGGGCTTTCACATTCTCGACATGCCGCACCGTCTCCGCGAAGGAGATGCCGCGCGAGACGTTCGAGAACAACGCATCGCAGTTGCGGATCGCGAAGGCTTGGCCGGTCGGCGAGGCGCCGGCGTTCATGATCAAGGGGCGTGTGCCGCCAAAGGGTTTGGGCTCGGCATGCCCGCCCTTGAGCTTGATGAACTCGCCCGCGAAGTCGAAATCCTCCTGCGTCGACCAGGCGAGCTTGACGACGTCGAGCCACTCCTGGGCGTAGGCATAGCGCGCCTCGTGGTCGCGCAGGGTGGCGCCGAACATCTCGAACTCGCCCTCGTTCCAGCCGCAGACGAGGTTCAGACCAAAGCGCCCCTCGCCGATGTGGTCGGCGGTGACGAACTCCTTGGCGGCGATCAGCGGCGGGAACAGCGGCGCGTGCACGGTGCCGAACGCGACCAGCCGCTCGGTCTTGGCGAGCAGGCCGCAGGCCCAGGTCACCGTCTCCAACGTGGCGCCCTGATAGTCGGTGGCGCCGCCATAGCCCTTCCAGCGGCCGATCGGCAACATGAACTCGATGCCCGCGCGGTCGGCCATCTGCGCCAGCCGCACACAATCGGGCCAGCTGCCGGACCAGCGCTCCGGCACCATCGTGACCGCCCGACCGGAGGAGCAGTTGGCGCCAAAGAGACCAAGCTTCAGCCGGTTGGCGCTGCCCATCGCGGCGCGCCCGCGCTCTGCGATGTCGCGCGTCACGACACCCGCTCGTTCGTTGTGGGAGACGTCGCCCCGCTCTTGCTCATTGTTTCGGCGGAACGTGTGGTGATGAGTGGTGATGAGCGATGCGCCATTCGCCGGCCCGCCTGGTGATCAACATCGTGAAGCGCGACGGCCTCGGCACGGGCTTCCCTTCCTGCATCCCGGTGAACTCGTAGAACCCGGTGACAAGCACAGCATTGTCATCGATCACGATCGTGCGCCTTTCTTGGATTACGTTCTTGTTGCCGCTGCCCTTTAGCACTGAAAAAGTATTTTTCGATTGCTTCAGTCCCCTCCGAAATCACCGGGCTGACGGTCCCCAGCAGGATCGCGTCCGGCCAATATTTCTGTACCACCGCACCGGGGTCGTTCGAGGTATACGCCGCCGACCATTGGTCTACTACCGCATTCGCGTCCTCGGCCGGACCGGCGGCAGCCGCAGCGGCGGACATCAAGATCATGACCATCAGGACGGTTTGAGCGAAGCGCACCATTTCTGCTTCCCTGGACGGTGGTCAGGCCACCCTTTTGTAAAATACCCCGTCCTTCATGATGTGGGTCAGGTGCTCGCCCTGGCCGTCGAGCAATGAGATGTCGGCGAGGGGGTCGCCGCCGACGGCGATCAGATCGGCGCGGGCGCCGGGCGCGATGACGCCGAGCTCACCGGTGCGGTTCAGGAGGTCGGCATTGACGACCGTTGCCGAGCGGATGATGTCGAAGGGCGTCATCGCCTCGCTACGGATAACGAATTCACGCGACTGGTAGCGATGCATCGGGCCCAGCAGATCAGTGCCGTAGCCGATCTTGACGCCGGCCCGCTGGAGGATCTCGAGCGAGCCGAGACCCGCCTCGCGCACTTCGGCGAGCTTGGCCATGCTGACTTCGGGAAAGCCGAGCTCGCGGCCATGGCGGTGCAAGGCGTCATAGGTGATGAGGGTCGGCACGACAAAGGCGTCGGCATCCGCGACGTGCTCGGCGGTGGCGCTGTCGATCAGATTGCCGTGCTCGATCGAGCGCACGCCGAAATCGATCGAGCGGCGGATCGCCTCGGGCGAATAGGCGTGGGCCAGCACATAGGTGTGCCAGGCCTCGGCCTCCGCGACGATCGCGCGCACCTCCTCTTCGCTGTATTGCAGGTTCCAGATCGGGTCGTAGGGCGAGGCGACGCCACCCGAGGCCAGGATCTTGATCTGTGTGGCCCCTTTGCGCAGCTCGTCGCGCGCCGCGCGGCGGCATTCGGTGACGCCGTCGGCGATGCGCGAGAGATTGATGCCGCCTTCGCAGCAGGCGCAGGTGACGACCGATTGGGTGCGCGGCCTAGTGTCGCCATGGCCGCCGGTCTGGCTCAACGCCATGCCCGAAGGGAAGATGCGGGGACCGTGGACGAGGCCCTCTTCGACCGCCTCGGCGAGCCCGCCATCGGCACCCGCGGCGTCGCGGATCGTGGTGAAGCCGCGCTGCAGCATGCCTTCGAGCACCTTAGCCGCCTGCAGGGTCAGCAAGGTGGCCGGCCGGTCCGAGAGGCGAGCAAGTGCGGTATCGACGGCAAGCACATGGACGTGGGCGTCGATCAGCCCCGGTAACAAGGTGCGGCCCGCCAGGTCGATCGTCTCGGCCGCCGCACTCGTGATCGGTCGGTCCGAGACTTCGCTGATGCGGTTACCCTCGACCAGCACATGGTGATCCTCGCGGCGTTCATTGCGGGTGCCGTCGAGCACCGTACAGTTGGCGAAAATGGTCGCCGCCATCGAGCCTGCCTCGCGTCTGCACCTGACACAAACGGTTATACGTCATTCCCGCAAACGCGGGAATCCAGAGCCCCAGGCCAGGAAGTCTATTTGGGACCCCTGGTTTTCGAGCATATCGCATCACGGTTGTGCGTCCTTCGAGACGCGTCCTTTGGGCGCTCCTCAGGATTAAGGAAGCCGATGATGGCATTGAGAAAATCTCTCATTCTGAGGAGGCCGCGCAGCGGCTGTCTCGAAGAACACACCGCGCTGATCCAGCCGATCGTACATTCTTGCATACGGCATTTCGCGGGGCTGACGAGGCCCCACTGGATTGCCCGGCCGGCGGAAGCGGGCTAACGTCGGGTCCGGAAATCCAACCAGCTTTGGGGAGGAAGACTTATGACGACTATGGTCCTGGGCGGCACCGGTTTCATCGGCCGCCGGCTCGTACCGCTATTGGCGCAGCGCGGCGAGGAAGTCGTCTGCATGGACATCAACCCCGCCACCGCCTCGTACGACCACCTCGGCAAGCAGGTCAAGGTGGTGCGCGGCGATGTCAGCCAATTCGACGACGTAATGTCGGCGATGGTCGCGGCGAAACCGTCGCGGGTGGTCAACCTCGCCTATTACCTCGGCAGCGAGCATCCCCCGCATGTCGCCTTCAAGCTCAACATCCACGGCATGGACAATTGCTTCGAGGCGGCGCGCCTGTGCAGCGTCAATCGGGTTGCCTATGCCAGCTCATTGGCGGTCAGCGGCGAGCAGCATTTCTACGGCGACCGCATCGTGACCGAGGACGATTTCCGCCATGGCCATGTCCAATATGCGATGCATAAGATCTTCAACGAGTGGCAGGCGCAGGATTACCGCGAGAAGCACGGGCTGGAAATCACTGCGATCCGCCCGGCCAACGTCACCGGCAACGACAAGATCGTGGGCTCGGTCGACCACGTCAAATGCATCACCTTCCCGGCCCGCGGCGAATCGATCTCGTTCCCGTACAAAGACGCGATGCGCTGCCCGATCCATGTCGACGAGATCGCCGAAATCTTCGCTCGGGTGATCATGACCGACAAGCCCCAGCACGGGGTCTACAATACCGGGGGTGTGGGGATCAGTCTCGGCGAGATCGCCGATATGGTCCGCGAATTCTTGCCCGACGCCAAGATCACCTTCGACAAGGAGACCGGCGGCAAAGCGATTTCCGGCAACTACCTGATCGACAACAGCCGGCTAGTACAGGAGTTCGGCGTGCAGTACCGGCCCTATCGCGAGCGCGTATTGCAGATCATCAACGAGGTCCGCCGCGAGGCCGGCCTGCCGCTCGTGAGCGATCGGTAGACCGAGGCCAGCCCTTCCCCGTCCCGGAGGGCTTGCGGGCGAGGCATCGGCATTCTCGTCGTGACGATGGGAATGCCCGGGCTGATTTACCGCTGGCACTACCGAGCCCACGGCGTGCGCGGACTCGAAAAGAAGCATCCTGCGCTTCTCGGGGATCACTTCGGTCCGCGAGATGCTGTTCGGAATGGTCGAGGCAGCGAGCGATGCCAAGCGGCGGGCGTGGCTCGACCGCATGAAGAACTATGGTCAGCGCTGTGTTTGAGTCGATCACTAAGAACGGTTGTTCAAGGAACCGCTCACTTCCGGGAACCGGCCAAGAACTTGGCCTGCCTCAAGGAAGTCCCCTGCGTTCGAGAATCGGGCGCAAGCGCTTCTCGCGCACCCTTTCGAGCCCGGTGCGCAAGCCGCGTTTATATCGCCCTTTCTGCTGTTCGATCACGTGCGCGAGCGCAATCGCCACCCCGAGGGTAAGCCCGAATACCAAAATCCTATGCGATCCGCCCCCAGCGGGGCCGGGGATCACGGTCCCGAAGAAATTCAAAAGCGGGAAGTGCAGTAGGTAAAGTCCGAACGTCGTCCCGGCGAGAAACCGGATCAGCCGCTCAATCGCTGCTCCGGGCATTGGCAACGGAGCGTTGGCGAGCCCCACGATGAAGAGTGCAACGAACCCGCTGATGACGTAGTCGTAGCCTGAGAACTCGCCTGGAAGCCAGGGCGATCGTGACTGTTGGAAGAGGTGCCTACACCCGAGCGCCTCGAGCCCGATGAACCCCGTTATGGCGCCGAATGCCAATGTCGTTCCCCATGCCCGCGGCAGCGCCGCGCGCCATCGCCAAGCTGCCATGCCCATCAGCCAAACCGGAAAGAGGAGGAGGATCTTTGGTCCGGCGAGCATGGCCGCGACGGCGAGTGCCACCATCCGCCGCCGCCCGTCCAGAAAAGTGGCGAGGCCGAAGAGGATGTAGTACCAAGCCTCATAGTTGAGCGTCCCAAACGGATAGTCGGAACCCGGGGGCATCACCAACTTCCAGCTGGAGCTGAGAAATACTACAGAGAGCGCATAACCGAGAAATGTCTCAAGCGGGCCGTGGCCCATCTGCGGCAGGAGATCCGGTTCGTATAAGCGGGAATTGACCGCCATCCCGACGTGGTCGAGCACCGCTGTTACGATAAAAGCCGGGAGGATCACCGAATAGAGCCGGGCAGCCCGACTCAAGCCGTAGTCCTCGAGGGTTCGCTCTCTCGTCTCGGTGACCCAGGCGATGACGAAGCCCGAAAGGACGAAGAACACCAGCACCGCGGTATGGCCATAGGGCTGCATCTGCCACAACAGGCCGCCGCTGTAACGCGCATCAGCGTAATGCGACACGAAAACCGTGAATGCTGCGCCGAAACGCAGCGCGTCGAGGTAAAGCGAAAGGCCACTTGTCATCGCCTAAATTTAACGCAACCGCTGCGGATGTTACGGAAGCGTACCATACCAAGATGTAGAAACGCCGCCACCGATATGAGATACGATCGCGCAGCGTGACAGGTTGGAGGGATCTCAAAGCTTGTCGATTGACCTTTCATTTCTTTACCCCCTCTATTCGCTCGATCCTCGAGCGGTCTGGAAGGGTCAGCTTGCGGTGCTCATTGCTGTGGCGGCCGCGGCAGCGGTGGTGCTCATACCCCTCAACCCCGACTCGCGCGGTCTGCGCTGGCTCAAGCGTTGCAGCGTCGCTGCCATCATGTTAATTGCCGCTCTGCAATTTGCCATTGTTACATATTATCTTTTTTATCCGAGTTATCTTAATCATGCGGAAGCCGTCGTTGCCGCGGCGTCGTGGCTGGGTTGGGAGGGCTACCCGCTCTATCCGCCGCTAGATGGCGGCGACATATATGGGACGCAATATGGACCGAGCCTTTTTCAGGTAAACGGTTTCTTTCTTTCGATTCTCGGGCCATCGATCGTCGCATCAAAGATACCTGGCGTGACGGCGTTTGCCCTATCACAATTTCTGTCGTTCGTGACTCTCCGGCGAACCGGAGCTGGCGTGGCCGAGGCGTTGACGATGACGAGTGTACAATGCGTCGTCCTAGCCGGGTTCACTGATCAGGGTTTCGCTTTCGGTGTGCGCTCGGATGCACTTCTGTTTCTTGCAGCACAGACCGCTGTCCTCACGGCGACGTCTGCTCCGACGCTGCTCACAGCAGGAGCACTTGGTCTGCTTGGCGGCATTTGCACCAATTTCAAAATCCATGGAGGATTTTATATTCTACCGGCCTTCGTTTTTTGCCTGTGTCGGTCGACGAGCACCGCAGCGGGTCTGCGGCTGACCTGTGCGGCCGGATTGGCGGCCGGTATCGCGTTGGCCCTCCCCTTCAGCCCAAACAATGCATCACTTGTTGATTATTACCATTATTTTCAGGCCTTGTCCAATAATCTCTGGAACCGATGGCTCTTTGCGCAGAACGTCGTTTTCGCAGGAATGTGTCTTGCGCCACTTTTTTTAGTCTATGCGCTCTTCACCCCTAAACTACCACGCGCGTTCAATTGGTTTGTCGCGACGCTGGTCTTGTGTATCATGGTAGTTGTATTTCCCGCTGCAGAGAATGGATCGGGGCCCTACCATCTGCTACCGTTTCTTCCGTCCATCGTGTGGGGCTTCTTTGTCGTTCGCCGAGACGTTTCGAACGTACGGAGCGTTCGAGCTAGAGGAATGTACGAAGGCCTTACAATAGGTCTGATCCTCGCCCTCCTTTTCGGTTACGGCCCGATCGTGATTGCCTCATGGGCCACCGTGTTGCGCATCTTTGGCGAAGCTCCGCTCATCAGGGAGGCGACGGCTGAGATCGAGAGAACTCTCGACGATAATCCGGGACTCAAGGTCGCCGTCGGCCCTGGCGCCGAATTTTACAGTGCCCAATATTTGCGCGTGATCCCCGTCTTTCGCGGCAACCCCCTGCCGATCAACTCGACTTCCTGGATGGACCTCGTGCGAAACGGCGTCAGCGACCAGATCGTCAGGCGCGCAATAAGGGAATGTCACGTCGACCTCTGGCTCCTGCCATCGGGCGCGCCATTTGTCATGATGAGCCACTTGGATGGAAAAGATATCTTTTCAGAGCAACTGCGCGCAGACTTTTACGATACTTACGAGAGACGGCTTTCAGGCCGGGTATTCGATCAATGGAGATGCAAACGGCGTGAGGACAATTTCGAGACACGACGATGATCTGCCTGGCCCTGCGTCCCTCCTGTCTGCGCCTATTGCGAATGCCACCCTTCGGGAGCCTTCGGCCGGCCATCGCGTTCTGGCTTCCAACTATCGGAATGGGGCAACGTTTTGGCTCCTCATGCTATGGTTGATGACGCCAGCAGATGAACGAGCGCGGCGCGGCGGTCGATCGCCCGTCTTGCCTGTCCCACACTATGAAACTCATCTGCGGCAGAAGTTCCGGTTCGTATAAGCGGGAATTTACCGCCATCCCGATGAGGGCAGCCCGGCTCAAGCCATATTCCTCGAGGGTCGGCTCTCTCGTCTCGATGACCCAGGCGATGACGAAGCCCGAAAGGACGAAGAGCACCAGCACCGCGGTATGGCCATAGGGCTGCATCTGCCACAACAGGCCGCCGCTGTAACGCGCATCACCGTAATGCGGCACGAAAACGGTGAATGCTGCGACGAAACGTAGCGCGTCCAGGTAAAGGGAAAGTGCAATTGTCATCGCCTAAATTTGACGCCACCGCTGCAAATGTTACGGAAGCGTAACATTCCAAGATGTAGAAAGGCCGCCACCGATATGAGATACGATCGCGCGGCATGACAGGTAAGGAGGATCTCAAAGCTTGTCGTTCGATCTCTCAGTCCTCTACCCCCTCTATTCGATCGACCCGCGAGCCGTTTGGAAGGGTCAGCTAGTGGTCCTCATTGCTGTGACGGCCGCGGCGGCAGCAATCGTCATAGCGGTCAATCCGGAGTCGCGCGGACTGCGCTGGCTCAAGCGCTGCGGCGTCGCTGCCATCATGGTAATTGCCGCTCTGCAATTTGCCATTGTCACCTATTATCTTTTTTTTCCAAGCTATCTCAATCACATGGAGGCCGCTGTCGCCGCGGTGTCGTGGCTGGGCTGGGATGGCTACCCGCTCTACCCTCGGCTTGATACGGGCGACGCTTATGGCCTTCCGTACGGACCCGCCCTTTTCCAGGTAACCGGTTTCTTTCTATGGGTTTTCGGGCCGTCGATCGGCGCATCGAAGGTGCTCGGCCTGACGGCATTTGCTCTATCGCAGGTCCTCTCCTTCATCACCCTTCGGCGCAGCGGCGCCTCGGTTGCAGAGGCGCTGACGATGACGGGTGTGCAATGCGTCGCGCTCGCAGGGTTCACCGATCAGGGCTACGTGTCCGGTATGCGGTCAGACGTACTCTTGTTTCTTGGTGCGCAAACCGCAGTCCTGGTCGGGACATCCGCACCCACGCTGCTGACGGCTGGCGCACTTGGGCTGCTCGGCGGCATCTGCACGAATTTTAAAATCCACGGCGGTTTCTACATTCTACCCGCCTTTGTGTACTGTCTGAGCCGATCCCACAGCACCACGGCGGGCCTGCGGCTGATTTGCACCGCCGGGTTGGCGGCCGCTATTGCTCTGGCTGTCCCCTTTAGCGCCAACAACGTCTCACTGTTCGAATACTACGACTACTTCCAGATCCTGAAGCATACCCCGTGGGACCGATGGCTCTTTGAGCAGAACGTCGTTTTAATAGGAATGTTCCTTATACCACTCTTCTCAATGTATGCATTATTTACCCCAAAACTCCCGCGTGCGTTATATTGGTTCGCCGCCGCGTTGTTCTTGTCCTTGATAATCGTTGCAATTCCGGCCGCCGTACGCGGTGCTGGAACCTACCACCTCCTACCTTTTCTCCCGTCTGCTATCTGGAGCTTTGTCGTTTTGCGTCGGAAGATCTCCGCCGGCTTACGGAACGTCCGAGAAAAGGGTCGGTACGAGGCCCTTTCGCTCGGCTTGGTCGTCGCCCTTCTCTTCGGTTACAGCCCAATTGTGATCGCCTCGTGGCGCACGGTGTTGCGCACGTTCGCCGAAACTCCACTCGTCAACGAGGGCGTAGCCGAGATCGATGAAGCTCTTGCTGGCAATCCGGGCCTCAAGGTTGCTGTCGGCCCTGGCGCTGCAGCTTTCGATGCCCAAAGGTTGCGGGTGATTCCCGTTTTCCGCGGAAACCCGCTGCCGATCAACTCATCTTCGTGGATCACCTTTGAACCTAACGGAATTAGTGATGAGATCCTCAGGCGCGCGATAAGAGAATGTCGCGTGGATCTGTGGCTGCTGCCCTCGGGCTCACCCTTTGTCACGACGAGCCATCTGGACGGAAAGAATGTCTATTCGCCAGAGGTATTGGCGGACTTTAACGCTACGTACAGCAGGCGGATCTCAGGTCGGGTATTCGATCAATGGAGGTGCAGACGGCGTGACGAAGCTTCCGGAAAAGCGGGATGATCCGATAGCGACAGCTGTCGGATGACTTCACGCCGTCGAACTCGGCCACCGGCGATCGATCCGCTGTGGGGCCCTGGCTGGAAGCTTTAACGCAACATCCCCGACAAATCGCCGTCAAAGGCTTAACGCCGCCTGCGCCCGCTCCTTCTTGAATACTGCGAACTGGTGCATATACCAGTATCTCCGCCAATCGTCATGATAAATTAGCGTCATCTCCGCCGACGCCAACGCGGCTCTTACGATGGAGAAGGGGCAGTAGTCGATCCACTGCTGAGCGAGAATCAGATCGTGAAGCCGATTGCCGAGCCCGCACCACCACGGATCCGCTGCCATATCCTTGTAGAGCAGCACGCCACCATCTCGGACCCGAGCCGCGACTGATTTATAGAGCGTGTTCCAGAGCTCTCGAGGCACGTGATGGGCGACGTCGATCATGCAAACCACGTCAAACGGGCCTGTCGGCCATTCGGAAAAATCTCGCACCGTAGAAAATGATATATTCACGGCAGTTGCATTTCTAACTCGCGCGGCCGCCGCGTTGGCCGCAGCGACGGCATTCGCATTGGTGTCGAACCCCGAAATGCGCCTGGGCTTGACTGTTGTGGCAAGGTGCGTCGCCAGCAGACCCACACCACAGCCGATATCCAAAATGTCGGCATCCTCAGGAACCCATGCCAAAATTGGCTCGATGGGACAGATATGAGGTCTTGCGGCGATCAGAAGGCGAGTAAGGAGATTTGCGTCCCGATAATGTCTGAGGACAGTCACCCGATCTCCCACCCGCGTTAGAATATGCGAAATATTTCTACGCTATTACATCGGGTCTGTCAAGAATTGGCCCCTCCGTGGAGACCTATAAACTCTTACTCCTGAGGCCTCCAAGAGGCTCGACCCGCAGGAATCTTGGCCTTCAGCAGCTTGCCCTTCATTTCAGCGGGTCTCAGTGATCCTGGATTCGAAAGAAAAATTAGCGTATTCAACGTCTAAAGATACTGACGTGGTCAAACGATCTTCCATGCTTACCACCCTTGCGGCCGCGACGTCGAACAGCACGCAGCTTGAGAGACATGCGGTGCCGCTGTGCGTCGACCTCGACGGGACCCTCGTGCGATCCGATACCCTACTCGAGTGTCTCTGCGCCCGCAGACGGCGCTGGCGGTTGGCGAAGGGCCTCGTAGCTCTTATGACCCGCGGAAAGGCGGCGTTCAAACAGTGCGTCATGCAAGGGGCCGGTTTGGATCCGGAGCTGCTTCCCTACAATAATGAACTGATCGCATATTTGCGGAATCAGAAGGCAGTCGGCCGTAGGCTGGTGCTGGCGACTGCGGCTGACCGGAGCATGGCTCAGGCGGTCGCCGACCATCTGCAACTATTTGACGAGATCATTGCCTCTAACGGGGTCGACAATCTAAAGGGAGAAGAAAAGGCAAGGGCCCTCGTCCGGCGCTTTGGGGATAAGGGGTTCGCTTACGTCGGGAACAGCCGCACCGACTTGGCGGTCTGGTCGGTCGCGTACAGTGGGGTCATCGTGAATGCACGGCGTGCTGTAGCTGCGGCGGCGCGAAACGTGGTCCCGATTGAAGCTGAAATCTGCGATCGCGGTGCCGCGTCTCGCGCTGCGTTGCGTGCGGTGCGACCCTATCAATGGGTCAAAAACCTGCTGGTATTCGTACCGATCTTTACTGCACACGCAATCACGGAGATCTCGGCATGGGTTGGCGCGGCGGGGATGTTCGCCGCGTTTTGCGCTACCGCGTCGGCGCTTTATCTTTTGAACGATCTCTCAGACCTCGAAGCCGATCGCCGCCATGCTCGGAAGCGCGACCGGCCGCTTGCGAGCGGCGCTTTGCCGCTCCTTACCGGCGTCGTGCTCGCCGGCTTGCTCCTCTGCCTCGGCGTGGGGCTCGCAGCGGTGGATGGTACGCTGACCGTAATCCTGATTTATGCGGCGGCCTCGCTAGCCTACTCGATCAAGCTGAAAGAGCAGCCGCTGATCGATGTATTCTTGTTGGCGGGGCTTTATACGCTTCGTCTGTTCGCCGGCGGCCAGGCGACGGGTCATCTGTTGTCGCTCTGGCTGCTCGGCTTTTCCAGCTTTCTGTTTCTTAGCTTGGCACTGGTCAAGCGTGTCGAGGAGCTCATGGTGGTTGACGGCGCCGGTGGATATCGCGCCGCCGGTCGTGGCTACGGTACGGGCGACATTCCGATTTTACAGATATTTGGGTGCGGGGCTGCCTTTGCCGCTTGTGTCGTGCTTGCCCTATTCGTGCAAGGCGAGACGACAATCCAGCAATACACCTCCCCGGGACTTCTGTGGGGGACGGTGCCACTAGTGCTGTTTTGGCTATGTCGGCTTTGGCTGGCTACCGCTCGCGGCTACATGCATGAGGATCCGATCGTCTATGCTGCGCGCGACCGGGTCTCGTGGCTTGTTGCCATCCTTACGCTGCTACTTCTGGGCGCCGCCAAAGTTGGAACGTTCACTGGTTTCTGACCGCGAATGTCTACAGATAGAGTGATCGTCAGCATGCATCACAGAGGCACCGGCAGCACTCTGTATATACAGGTATCGAATGGGATTTATGACCAGCTTCCGGACAATACATTGGCCAAGTTCTTCCCCCAGCTTGGGCCGACCGCGGGCCCGCTTGGCCATCAACATAGGCAAATTGCTGCTTTCTGGAGGGTTGATTGGTTATCTTCTCTACCGTCACGGGCCGGATTATTCACGTTTGAAGAGTATTGATCCCGTTCTTTGCATGATAGCGGCAGCCATGTTCGTGGTGCAGATCACCCTCAACACGATTCGATGGCGCGTGATCTTGACTTATCTCACCAGTACTACACCGCCTTATTATCGCCTCTTCGCCATCTACTACGTTTCGATGTTCTTTTCTCAGATCCTGCCGTCTATTGGCGGTGATCTGGTTCGTGTACTCTATCGCCGGATAATCAACTCGACTTTTGCGTCGATGGTTATCAGCGTGCTTCTTGATCGCGGTGTCGCGATCGCCGCACTGTTGATTGTGGCGCTGCCTTCAGTTCCGTTCCTGGCTCGGTATGATCCTGACTATACCGTCCTCCGATGGATAGTGTTCGTGGCCGGCAGCGGTCTCGTGGCCAGCTACGGCGGATGCCTACTAATAAGGGCTTTGCGAGATTCGCGGATTTGGACAGGTCTTCCGCAGTGGACGCGGACCCTCGCGGTGAGCGGAGCGTGGTCTATAAGCTCGCGCACAGGGCTCGTTTTCCTGATACCGCTGTCGATTATGGTTCATCTTCTGTCGTTTGCGGCAATGTTCTTAGCTGCCCATGCGGTGCAAGTGCCGTTGACGTGTTCAGTGGTTTTTGCCATTGGGCCAGTTCTGCTGCTTGCAACCGTTTTTCCTATCTCGATCAGCGGCTGGGGCGTGCGCGAAGCTGCCGCCGTCGCGCTTCTCGGAATGACGGGCGTCGATGCAACATCAGCGCTCCTCGTGTCGATCATGTTTGGCGTGCTCCTAGTGCTGGCGACATTGCCGGGGGCTCTGTTCTGGCTCATGCTAAGGAAATGAACCCATCGCAATGATGTACAGCTTGGATCAAAGACAAAGGATCCCACGCGTACTTGCAGCCATAGCCCAATCCGAGATCGTGCGGCCGCATAGGGGCGCAGTTATCTCCACAGGCCTATCTAGCCTGCAGGATGCGAACCGAGTTGCGGCGGACCGACCGGCTGCAAGATCTTCGGCGCCGCTGACGTCGAGACACTTGCTGCACGCGGTGCAATCGATCGGGGCGAGGCGCGTTCGCAGCCGAGCCTTCTGCGACATATACTCTGAGGATGTTCCGCCTTCACTGAGGCCGCGATTTCTGGCGGAGGCGTTATAGAGCTCGGATGCTTTCGGGCTGTCTTGGGCTAATCGGAATTGGCCCACCCCCTTAGGGAGAGCTGACGCCCCAGGGCGGGTCGAGCCCGACGCCGCTGAGACGGCCGAAGAGCTTGGTCAGGGTCAGGCGGTCGGCGAGCGGCAGCGGCGGTGCCAAGAGAGAGGCGATGTTGGTCCGCAGATGGGCCGGGTCGCCGGTGCCGAAGAGGACGACATCGACCCCGGGCTCGTGGCGCGCGAAGCGGTAGGCGGCCTCGGGGATGGTGCTGGCGCCCGCCTCATGGAGCAGGAAGCCGAGCGGGTTCGGCGCATCGGCGAGCCAGCGCGGCAATTCGCGGCGCGCGGTCAGCTCGCGCAACGCTGCGGTGAGGCGCTCGGGCCGCGAGAAGATGTTGCGCACCGCGAACATCAAGAGGGTGCCGACGCGGTTGGCGATGGTCCGCGGGAAGACTTTGGCGCGGGCGTTCTGGTGCATCATGTGGAACGCGACCATGACCACGTCCCACACCTCGTCCTCGACGGCGCGCTGCAGCATTTCGTGCTCGGGGTCGTCGGACGCGGTCTCGGTGACACCGAGATGGCGGAGCTTACCCTTCGCCCGCTCCGCCAGCAGCGCTGGGGCGATCACCTCGCGCGCCTCGGCATAGGCCTCGGGTGCCACACCATGCAGCTGGAAGATGTCGACGTACTCGGTGCCGAGCCGGCGCAATGATTGGTCGAGGCTCGCGACGGCGCGCTCGGCGGCACGCCGGCCCCCGCCATGCGGGACCCACACCTTGGTGGCGATGACGACACTCTCGCGTGGGACAGCCTTGATCGCTTCGCCGACGACCTCCTCGGTGCCGTAGACCGCCGCGGTGTCGAGGAGATTGACGCCCATATCCAATGCCTGACGGACGAGGGCGACGGCCTCGGCCGCGCTCTTGCCGGTGCCAAGCCCGAGCCGGCTGAAGCCGCCGCAGCCAAGGCCGGCGACACTGACCTTGAGCCCGGTCCGGCCGAGCGTCACGTAATCCATGGCCCCTCCCGCTACATCGGCGACATCAGGCGCGCGGGCGCCGCGCCAAATGGGGCGCGTCCAATCCGACCCCTACCAGATGGCCGAACAGGCTCGCAAGCCGGGCGCGGTCGGCCTCGGGCAAAGGTGGGGCGAGCAACGAGGCGAGGTTGGTGCGCAGATGGACGGGATCGCCGGTGCCGAAGAGCACGACATCGACCCCAGGCTCGTGGCGCACGAAGCGATAGGCTGCGTCGATCACGCTCTGCGCACCGCCTTCATGGATCAGGAAGCTGAGCGGGTCCTTGGTTTCGGCGAGCCATGGCGGCACCTCGCCTTCGGCCGCCAGCTCGCGCATCGTCGCCGCCAGCTGTCCCGGGCGGGAGAAGATGTTGCGCACCGCAAACATCAGCAACGTCCCGACACGATGCGCACGGGTCAGCGGAAGGATCGCGTCGCGCGCGTTCTGATGCATCATATGAAAGCCGACCATCGCGACATCCCATAACCCGTCGACGGCGGCGCGCTGCAGCATCCGGTGCTCGGGATCGTGCGGTGCTGTTTCGGTGATGCCGAGGTGACGGAACTTGCCCTTGGCCTTTTCCTTCAACAGGGCCGGAGCGACGACGTTGCGCGCATGGTCGTAGGCGGCGGGAGCGACGCCGTGCAGCTGGTAGATGTCGATGTAGTCGATCGCGAGCTGGCGCAGCGAGTTGTCGAGCGAGGCGATGGCACTTTCGGCGCTTGCGTTCGGGTGGCTGACATTGAACGGCGCTTTTGTGGCGATCACGACCCGGTCGCGCGGGACCGTTTTCAGCGCTTTGCCGAGCACCGCTTCGGTTCCGTAGGCGGCTGCGGTGTCGAACAGATTGACACCGAGGTCGAGCGCCTGATGGACGAGCGCAATGGCCTCATCCTCGCTTTTGCCCCTGCCGAGGCCGATCCGGCTGAACCCGCCGCAGCCCAGCCCGGCGACGCTCGCCCGCAACCCGGTCCGGCCGAGGGTCACATATTCCATGCTGCAGCCCGCTCTCGATGTGGAGCACCCGTTTCCAAAGGTGCCGGTCGGCGCGACGGCGTGTCAAGCCGAGGTCGACCGCCGCAGCCCTTGATTTCCGGGGACACGGGGCTCAACTCCGCCGACAGCGCAATTCAGGGGACACCGCAATTCAGGGGACACGATACTCGACACGTCGGTGTCGTGACCGCGAGGCGGAAGTCCTGGGACGTCGTCTCTCGGTCACCCCAGGAGATCGATTTCGAAATGGATCTTGCGCGCGGCAAGCACCGGCCGCCGCGAGCGGCCCTCGCCCCGGTCGAGGCGCACCACCCCGGCCGCAGCAAGCTTGTTGAGCGTGCGCAGCACATTCTGCTCGGCGCGGCCGGTGATCCCTGCCAACTCGCTGACGGACTTGGGCTCACGTTCGGCGATGGCGCGCAACAGAGCCCGGTTTTTTGCCGAGAGCAGCTTGGCTCCGGCCTCCAGCGAGGTGAACCGCACGGCACCCCGTTCCCGCCCGCCCGCGACCTGCTCGACCCACACTTTGGGCTCGCTCGGATCGACCTTCCGCTCGCCGCGCGCGACCTCGAGGGTGTAGTCCTTGAATTCCTCGAATGTCCCGGTCTTGCGCTTCATCGGACACCTCGTTCTCGCAAAATCCGCTCGGCCTCGCGGTAGAAATCCTCGAGCAGTTCGGCTGGGCCGCGGTAGATGTACGGAACCACCCGCCGGCGGCCATAGACGTGCCGGTGGTCGAATTCCGGCCGGCGCCGCCCTGTGCCGTGGGCGTTGTCCAGCCCATAAATCCGTCTGCCCGCCGGATCGTGCAGGGTTCCACTCCGAGAAATGCGGCGATTCATGTTCTATCCGGGGACGGCAGCGTCATATTCTCACGAGAGAGTACGGTCGAACCCGCGGGAAGGGGAGGCATGAAAGATGGCTAAGGCGGGTCCCTCAAAAAGGCCGGGTGAATCCCCTGCGAAAATTTTTGATGAACCTGATCTCCCGCTGATGGAAGGGGAAGACCCTGACCTTTTCCGTGAGGCCGAGGCTGTGGCTGGATCTACATGGATTGATCAACCTAATTCTCACCTGGGCGGCGACATACCTCGACAATTAATTGAACGGGGTCGAGGCGCTGCAGTTCGCGACATACTCCGAACAATCAAATACATCGGCTTTTCGTGAACCTGGCAGCGTGCGGGGTGCTTCCGCGCTCGCCGGAGAATCGCACCTGGTACAGGGCCATTGACATAAAATACCTGCCGAAGGCGTTGCAAACTGCTCACACCAGAGGGAGCAGCAGCCGCTACAGTCCCGGTCCCTTGCTTGCACCAGCAGATCAATTCGAAATTCTGTACCTTGCTGGCGACCCGGTAACGGCTCTCTTTGAATTTGCAGCGGTCTTCGGTGACCCCGCCTCGCCTGTGCCAAACCCGAGAATTTCAGCGACAATTTTGAATGTACAGGTGGTTCTTCACGCCATTTATCATCTTACCGATGTCGCCCACGCCCAGGTTCCGCTCGACGTGACGGCGCAGGAGTTGACTGGCGATTGGCGTGGTTACCAAACACGCGGCCCGCACAGGCCCATCCCTCTGCCCGTGGGCCAAGCACCTACGCAAGAGCTTGGCATGCACATCTTCCGATCAGGCATTGAAGGTTTTCTGGCGCCTTCGGCGAAATTGCCCCACCAACCAAAATCTGGTGGCTTTTCCGCAGAACCTGCGCTCAGGCAGCAGAGTAACCTATGCAGACGGTGGAGGCCGGGTCGTGCACCACATTCCGTGATTTGGCGGATGCATGACCGGAATCCTCGGCCTGGGGAGCGATCGCAGAAACCCAAGCGAGCCGCTATCTATCTGGTAAACTGTCGCCGTAACCCCGATGGCGAGGACTATGATACGCAAATCATGGGGTTGAACTACTTAGGCCCCACTCTGACTCCTTCGAGCTCCTCGGCGGTCCCATTCTGGTCGATCCCAATGGGTGCCCCTTGCCGGGTCTGATGCAGTGCTCCAAGCGCGGCAAGAATTTCGTCATCGGACAGATCGGGCGACCAGCCATAAGCAGCCGCGACCGCAATATCGAGTTGTCGATGAGCGGCGTCTAGCCACGCAGCGCCACCTTGGTCACGGAGATCATATAACTCGGTCATGTCCAGACGCTGGGGGCCACTCGCGAGCGCAGCCTCCCGCGCTGCGTAGAGTTCTTGCGCTCTCTCCACGACGGTGATGGCGAGCGGAGTGGCCGCGATATCGACAAGCGGCTCATTCGGTGTCAGGCCCGCCGGGAATGGAAAGCTCTCGAAGCTATGCCCAATGCGGTACCTCGGACGATTTTCGAGCGGGTTATGAGTTTCGCGAGCCCAGAGTTTATGAAATTTCGATTCCAGAACCCCGAAGAAAAAGTTGTCCGAGCGGGCAAACACCACGAGGCTGCCGCTCGGCAATACGTCGGCGGGAGCCCAACGGAAGAATCTATGCTTGGCGACCTCGACGGTTACAAGGAACCGATTCAACCCGGCGATCGCCTCTCTCATCCCGCGCCGCGCCCGTTGATGTAACCACCAGCGCCGCGCTGCTCGCGCTTCGCGGTTCCCTTGCCGTCGGCCGCGGACGATCCGAACGAGATGAGCATAGGGAGCTGCATACGCTTGAGCTTGAGGCTCTGTGGCGGACGGGCCGAAGTCGATGACAAAGCGGTCCCGCGGGCGGCCGAGGACTTCATCGCCACTCCAATATTTGCGAATTACGTCAGCGTTGGGACGGCCATTTGGATTGCCACCTGCGTTGAGCAAGCGATCCGCTGTGGCAGGGTCAATGACAAAACCCTTCTCCTCTTCATCTTGTTCGTCATCGTCGTCTGCACGGCGGCCGACAAGCTTGACGCCCTGAAAGGCAATACGCCGATTCTCTTCGAGCCTTCGCAGATTTCTTAGATCGAATGGAAGATCGGCGTCCCGAAGGTCACTGCGGATGGCCCGCACATTGCGGCCGTCAAGAGTGCTTGAGATCGCACACCTGTCTTCGTCCGCGGCGAAACAAACAATTGATACCGCGACGGCGGCTCCTTCGATAACCCAAGGCAAATTGTGTTGCGCTTCAAAGATCCTCATGTAGCGATAATCCGATCGAGTACCTGGCGGCTCGGTTCGGCATTAGCAATCGATTTCGTAGCGAGCAGGCCGACGCGAGTTACCCGACCCTGTGCCACCATAGAGCGCGCCTTCTCGAACCAGTAGCAGACCAGGTCCGCGCCTGCCGGTACACGGCCTTGATAAGCATCACGCATCTTTTGTACATAATCGCTGCCAAGACGTCGGAGGTGGAATTTAGAGCCCAAGAACGGCGGATTGCCGACGATCACATCAACTTCTGGCCATTTGGTCTCTTGTCCCGTGGTCTCATCCATTATTGCATCCAATTCAACAATTCCTGGAAGCGAGCTAAGAACAGGTGTACGAGAAAGATCGTACCCCTTCCGCCGCATCCACTGAATTTCGCCGATCCAGACGGTCACGCGAGCCAGCTCGACCGCGTACGGGTTCTTCTCGATGCCTAAAACGCTTTCCGGACCAACGAGCGGAAATACTCGCGGGATGCCCAGGATCTCGCTTTCTATAATTACCTGCAGCTCGATATCTTTGAGAGCTGTCAACGCCACATAGAGAAAGTTTCCCGATCCGCACGCTGGGTCAAGAACCCGAAAGTTTCGCAGGTGCTCCAGAAAACTGTCGCGTAATGCTCTCGCTTCGGCCTCTCGGTCACCCCCCCTTCGCGGTGCGCGCTCTCTCATTTCTGCCCGACCAGCGATCGGCAATGATGGAAAGAGACTCGGTCTGGAAGCTCGCCGCGGCCGTTGGGCCGAGGGCTGTGCCGGCAGCGGAGTTGACAGGTGCTCAGCAATTTGGCCTCGCACCTCAGCCCACTCAGCCAGGAGCGGCTGTGTGATTACCGCACGGATGATCCGCTCAATCATTGCTGGATCGGTATAGTGCGCGCCGAGCTGAGAGCGTTTGCTCGGATCAAGCCCACGCTCGAATAAAGTTCCGAAGATCGCCGGCTCAATAGCACTCCAATCCAGCCCGGCAGCCTCTTCCAGGAGTTTTAGATCATCCAATTCGAGTGGCAAAACAGCGTCATCTTGGAACAGGCTGCCATTGAACCACTCCACGCGATCCAGCCCATACAAGCCGCCATACGCCATCTGATGAAATAGGCCGCGCAGGAGGTTTTCCGCCTGGCCCGGTAGTCGTCGCGCTTGGCGAAGGAATTTTTCAAACAGACGATCTTCGAAAAGTTGTGAATCCTGAGCGAAAAGGCAAAAAAGTATCTGGTTAACGAAATGCGCCACTTGCTGGGGCAGGTGACCGCGCCGGCGTAGCCGACCAGCGAGTTCGGCGAAGCGCGTTGCAGCTATTGCAGTCACCTCCGCCCTTTTCCTGACCGGCCTTAACGCGTCTGGATTCGTGAAGACATTTTTGAGAAGCTGAAGTTTTTCAGGGTCCAATAGCTCCTCAAGTCTAATAGTCGTGGTCGTACTTACAAGGTCATTCCAGTTAGTATGTATTTCTATGCGGTCGGTATCGCAGGTGAGAAGCAATGGGGGGTTAGCGAGTGCCCCGGCATAGTTCAGTAGTTGCTTTAGAGCGGCCCCTAGATTAGCGTGACGCTTCTTGTATTCAACTGCGAAGCAACGCCGTTTCCAGACGTCTGCCCAACCTGCGCCACCCGTCGCCCGGTTCGCACCTTTTTCGAACGCGTAATTGATGCCCTCCGGATCAGCTTCGATCGGTGTTGGCTCTCCGAGTAGACGGCACAGGTCACCAAAATGCTCTTGTGCTGCTTGACGTTCGGTGAGCGCGACTGGTCGCCATTTGTGGACGAATTCCTGGGGCGTCATCCGCTGTCGGCCTGTCTGTGCAAATAACCGAAGAATAACCTCTGATTACCTGATTGTCTGTTAAAGCAAAGCGTCACGGCACCCTTGTGGCGCCGGCCGTCTTCTGCTGCCGTCGACATTCTGGCAGAAAGCCGCGCTCAGCTCGGCCGGACGGTTATGACGGGTTCGCCCGCGATCCTCAAACCGCTGCTTCCTGTTCCGGGCGGGTCGCTGGCATTGATCTTCACCCCTCCAGCCTGCGGTAGCGGCGCGGTATCCCATTCTGACATCTCGGCCACGCGGTCGCGTTCCCGCCGGAGGAGGCCGAGCGGCCTCGCCATCACCGATAGCGGCTCGGGCCGCGCGGTGTGCGGTGCAAGGACGAGCTCCTTGTAATATCGGTAGATGCCGCGGGGCTCGCGGCCGACACCCTTGAGCCAGTCGAGGAATTGGGCGGTCGAGTCGACCTGGTCGTCGTATTTGCCGCCGGGGAAGACGGTCAGCTCGTGCAGGTATTCCGCACGCCAGCCGGCCTCGCGGGGCAAGTGGACAAAGCCGTTCTCGATCATCGCGGTCTGGGCGTGCATGCGCATGATCTTGTCGGATTGCGGCTGGTAGCGGGTGACGGCGTGGAGGCCGAGCTCGACCAGCTCCTTGTAGAGCTGGTAGAGCCAGTGCCGCGGCTCGCCGCCGCCCGCGCCGGCACCCCGGATGCGGGTTGGTGCAGCGCGCAACGCAGTACTACCGTCGCAGAAGTTGTTGGAACTGGTCGACGGTGAGACCGGCATCGGCAATGATGCGCCTGAGCGTCCCTTCTCTGACCTCGCGATGATCGGGGACGACCACGCGGGCGGGCGGGTCGTCGCGGCGCAGGATCATGTGGCTGCCGCTCTGGCGGCGGAACACGAAACCAGCCCGTTCCAGCGCCGCGCGCACTTGGCGACCGGACAAGCCGGCGGGAAGCCTGGCCACGATTCGCGCGGCGATCCGATCACGGACTACGCGGCCGACGCGGCCTCCACCTCGACGAACTCTTTCCCGGCCTCGGTCGGGATCGGATCGCCGGCGTCGCGACAATCCTCGATATAAAGCTCGATGGCTTCGCGAATGTTGCTCAGGGCTTCGGCTCGGGTGTCGCCCTGGCTGACACAGCCGGGCAAAGCCGGGACGCTGACGACGTAGCCGCCATCGGGCTCCTGCTCCAGAACCACCGTAAAACGCATCGACGCCTCGTTGCTGCGAAGTCTGACCCGCGTATTGGCCCTCTGCTCTCGACTGCGCGGCGGTTGTGGCCGGGCAAGCCGCAGACCGTGGCGGACCTATCCGGAGAGGTTAGCCGATCCGTGCGCGTGCGGCGAGAGGGTCGTGAGAAGGTGGGCGGCGCCGTCCTGGGTGTGGCCGGTTGACACCTCCTTACGGGTAAGGGTAGCGCAGCGACCTGCCCCCTCACCCTGCCCTCTCCCCCCGGGGATTTAGGGGGAGAGGAGAAATTGATGAGGCATAGATAACTCTGCGCTTGCCTGCGCCGTCAACACGGCAGTAGGCCCAGCTGCTTGGCCATCACCGATAGGGGCTCGGGCCGCGCGGGCTGCGGCGACTGGGCGAGCGCCTTGTGGTACTGGTAGATGCCGCGGGGCTCGCGGCCGGCAGCCTTGAGCCAGTCGAGCAGCTGGGCGGTCGCCCCCGGAACGAAGTGTCCGGGGGGACCTGGTCGTCGTATTTGCCACCCGGGAAGACAGTCAGCTCATGCAGGTATTCCGCACGCCAGCCGGCCTCCTTCGGGAGGTGGACAAAGCCGTTTCGATCATCGCCGTCTGCACGTGCAGACACCGCCGCGGCAATTATATTACAGCCCCGGCTGGAGATCGGTCCTGTTGAAATCGCCACCCTTGAAAAGCAACGGTTCGCCGCGGATTTTTGCCAGAGCGTAGGCGGTACAATCGATGATATTCAGTTGAGCCGGATGGCCCTGTCCCTTTCCATATCGCCGAAAACTTGAAATGCTGCCTCGGCCATTTCCGCATCGAAGGGCACGACAACTACACCGGCATTTTCAAGCATCTCATCAAATTCATGGACCGCCTCGTCGCCGTGGCGAGACTGTAGGACTATCCTCGTCTCCAGCACCGTGACGGATGAGATCGTCAGGGATGCCGCGCCGAGCATCGCCTGTTGAAAACGGGCGCCGTCGGGCTCATTGGCGATGGCGGCAACGATCGCCGAGGTATCCAAAACCATCAGGACGGCAGCCCGTCGGAGTCATAACCGATGATTTCGTCGATGGAGCGGAAATCCTTAACCGGCATATGGGAGACCCGATCGAAAAACTTGCGCAATGCCGCTTGGCGATCCGCCGATACGGGGCCGGCGATGCGGGACAACCGCTCCGCGATAGCCCGTTCCACCGCCGTCTCGACGTCCTCGCCGGTCAGGCGTGCAAGACGCTGAGCAAGTTCATCTACCTTTTCCGATACGTTATTCATACCGTGCGCTCCACGATGCGACGGAAAACCATAGCATCTTCGCCTGGTCACCACCGCAGGAGTCCGAGCCGCTTCGCCATCACCGATAACGGCTCGGGCCGGGCGGTCTGCGGCGGCTGGGCGAGCGCCTTGTAATAGTGGTAGATGCCGTCCGGCGGCTCGCCGCCGCCTTGCTTGAACCAATCGAGCATTTGCGCGGTCGCGTCGACCTGGTCGTCGTGCCGGCCATGGGGGAAGACGGTCAGCTCGTGTAGGAAGGGTGCGAGCCACGGTGCCGCCTCGGGCAGGCGGACAAAGCCGTTCTCGATCATCGCGGTCTGCGCGTGCATGCGCATGACCTTGTCGCCTTGCGGCCGATAGCGGGTCACGGCGTGGAGGCCGTCGGCGATCAGCTCCTGGATCAGCTGGGTGCCCGAGGCCTTGTCCTCGATCAACACGACGCTCGGGCGGAACCGCTCGCATTGCGCGCGCACCGCGCGCTTCAGCTCGGGGTACTCCATGCGCCGGCGCAATACATCGATCAGATAGAGGTTCTTGGCCACGATCCCCCAGCTCGTGCACACGCTGAAATCGCTGAGCTCGGTCGCCTTGCTGGCGGTGTCCCAGCTCTGCACGATGCGGTCGAAGACCGGTCGCTCCGCCGCCGCGTAATGCTGGAACCAGCCCGCCTTGACGAGGCCGCCGCCCAAGGGCGCCGGCATCTGCTGATACTGACCGGCGAAATTGTATTCGCCGATGGTCCGGCGGATCTGCGCGAGCGTCGCGAGCGGCTCGCGCTTGGGATGCAGTGCCTCGCCGCGCCGCCGGGTGAAGCCGCGCGGCCCCAACGGCGTCTCGGCCAAGATTGTCTCGTCCTCCTCGGCGATCGCCGGCAGGCGGACGATCTCCCAGTCTTCCTGTGCGAGCACATGGCCGACCAGATCATCCTCGTGCAGCCGATGCATGATCAGCACGATCGCACCCTCCTGCTTGTCGTTCAGCCGGCTGTAGAGGGTGTGGTCGAACCACTCGTTGGCCGCCCGGCGCTGGGCCTCCGACAGGGCCTCCTCAGGCTTCAAGGGGTCGTCGATGACGATGATGTCGGCACCCCGTCCGGTCAGCAGCCCGCCGACCGAGGTGGCGATCCGGCAGCCCTGGGCGGTCGTCTCGAACTCGGGCACCGCCTGGTGCAGCGGCGAGAGGCGGGTCGGGAAGACCCGCTGGTACCAGTCGCTGGCGAGGATCCGCCGGCAATCGCGCGACAATTTGTCGGCGAGCTCCTGCGCGTAGCTGACGCAGAGGATCTCAGCGCTCGGCCGGCGCCCCAAGCACCAGGCCGGAAACGCGACCGAGGCGAGGTGCGACTTCAGGTGGCGCGGCGGCAGGTTGATGATCAGCCGGCGGATCTTGCCGTGATGCACCGCCGTCAATTTTGCGGCGATGAGCTCGACATGCCAGCCGAACGAGAAGGGAGTGCGCGGGTTCAGCTCGTGAAAACAGCGCCGCGTGAAGCTCGCAAAATCGCGCCGCAGCAGCCCGTCATACCCGTCCTCGGTGACCGCCGACATCATCGACGGCTGTCCGGTTTAGGCAATTCGATTGCGCGCCAACAGTTCGATACGATCTCAGGCCCCCATGGCCGGGCTAGTCCCACGGCTCTCCGGTTCAGCGCATCGCTGCAGCTATACGAAGATCTTGCACGTACCTCTACAACCTCAGGTTCACCGTGGCCGGGCTTGGCCCGGCCATCCACGCCTTCCCAGGCGTCGATGGAGCTAGGTTCCAAGACGTGGGTGGCCGGAACAAGCCCGGCCACGGGGGTCTTGGGTTGTGCCGAACTCACTGCAAACAACCGAAATCGCCCAACCGGACAGCCGTGGGCTAGTCCCGGCCATCCACGCCTTTGTTTTGACCTAACGTAGCGGTATCCAAGACGTGGGTGCCCGGCACAAGGCCGGGCAAGGGGTCTTTCAGTTGTGTCAGGATGCGAGATACCCGCTCTAAAGTCGTGAAGTTTCTTAAACCGGACAGCCGTGGACATCCTCCGTGTTCTCTGTGCCTCTGTGGTGAACCGACTTTCTACTCCGCGTTTTTGTGGGTCATCTCGTAGTGGATCTGGTCGCGCAGCCTTTCGATCAGCTGGGCGACGACCTCGTCGTCGGCTGCGGTAAATCGAGAAGGTGCATCGGACGGCGGCGTGCCGGTCTTTTTCTCGACATCCCTCATGACGTCGAGCAGCATCTTGGTGGCGCGCCAATCGGCGTCGGCGGATTTGTCGATCAGCTGGCCGATCACCGCCTCGCGCTTGGTGATCGTGCGGCACCGGCCGTTCTCGGTGACCGTGACCGGCTCGTTCAGCTTGGCGACCAACAGCGCCGCCAGATTTTTCGCGGGCCGACCCTCGGGATTGGCCGAAGGCTCGCCTTTTTTGAAGCGCGTGTGCAGCGGCGGCTTCTTGTAGCCGACCTGGTAATCGGATTGGGACATGCCTCTTCTCCTTTCGCGCCGCGAATACCATATGAGCAAGACGTTGTCAATATCACAATTGTGAGCAAGGCCGATGCGAATCCCGGTTAGTTCCCGGCTGCCCGGTTTGTTTCCCCGTTCGGCGGACCGCGAAGCGCCTGCCAAGCAACTGAGAAACCGAAACTTCTGGTGATTTTGGTCGCCGGACGCGATTTTTACCCGGTTATTCCCGCAAAACCGGGATTCGCCGGGTGCGCTACCGCCAAGCCGGGGCCCGGGGGTGGCCAAGAATGGGAAATTGGGTCAGACTATCCGCAGCAAGGGACCGAGGACGAAGCATGATCACGAAATTCACGACGGTGTATGCCGGCCACGTCGATCTCCCCGACCGGGGACAGAATGCCACTCCGGCCAACGAGCGGCGTTACTCGAACGAGCATCTCGCCAGCGTCTTCGACAAGACCGAGGCGATTGCCAAAAAGATGGATGCGCTCGGCTTCGACACCCTGTGGCTCGCCGAGCACCATTTCCAGCACGAAGGCTACGAGTGCATTCCCAACGACCTGATGCTGGCGGTGCATCTCGCCCACATTACGAAGAACCTGAAAATCGGCTGCGCTTTTAACATCGCGCCAATGTGGCATCCACTGCGCCTGGCGGAGGACTTTGCGACCGCCGACATCCTGACCGGCGGCCGCACGATCTTCGGCGTCGGCCGCGGCTACCACACGCGCGAGGTCGAGACGTTCGGCGCCCCGATGCTGAACCAAGAAGCCAACCGCGAGCTCTTCGAGGAGCAGGTCGAGATCATCTTCAAGGCGTTCAATGAGGAGTCGTTCTCGCACGAGGGCAAGCACTACACCTTGCCGGCGCGTGTCCCCTATCGCGGCTACAATCTCGAAAAGCTCACCCTCGTGCCGCGCCCGATCCATCTTCCGGTCGAGACCTGGCAGCCGATCGTCAGTGCCAACCCGCGCGGCCTCGATTTTATGGTGAAGCACGGCATCAAGGGGGCTGTGGGTGGCGGGGCAGCGACGATGCAGGCGGGACCGATTACCGGTTACCGTGAGGCGGCCGCCCGAGCCGGCAAGGAGCTGGCGCTCGGCGAGAATCTCCAGATCGGTCTGCATTTTCACCTTGCCAAGACTCGCGAGCAGGCGGTTCGCGAGATCACCCCGATATACGAAGAGCATGTGAAGATGTTCGCCCCTCTGGGGTTTGTGCCCGGGCTCACGCAGGACCAGATCGCAGCGGTTGCCCGCCGCGGCGGATGGGCTGCGACCGGGGTGCCGACGGTCGAGCATTACATGGATTTGGGCTCCTGGTTCGCCGGCACGCCGGGTCAGCTGGTCGATCGGCTGAAGGGCTTCGAGGAGGGCTATCCCGGGATGCAGCACATCAGCCTCAGCAGCCCGATCGGCACGCCGGAGGCGATCATGCTCGAGCAGTTTCAATGGCTCGCCGAGGAGGTCATGCCGGCATTTAAATCCCCGCGCCGCTAGCTCCGCTTGGATTGAGCAAAGAAAAAGATCTGCCCCCGGTCCGGCGGAAACACTTCCTTTCGCATACCCTGTGTGATAGCGCGGTCCCATATCTGGACATCCGGTCAGAACAGCCGACGGAGGCCTTGGGATGCAGAGCCAGAATCGGTTTTTCGACGATCTTGCGCGCGTCGCCGCGGGTGCCCTGGGCACCTTGTCAGGGGTCAAGACCGAGGTCGAGACGCGGTTGCGCGATCAACTCGAAAGGGTGCTCGCGGGCATGGATCTCGTCAGCCGTGACGAGTTCGAAGCCGTCAAAGCGATGGCTGCCAAGGCTCGATCCGAGCAGGAAGATCTGGTCAAACGAGTGGCCGATCTCGAAGCCAGGCTGGCCGCCCTTTCCGCCGGGCGGGCAGAGGGACACGCCAATGGTGAAGGCTCGCCTGGTAACGTGACCTAGTGTTCTTCGGCCGCGATCGAGTGCGCCGAATATTATCTTGCGTCGATTGTTGTACGTTGTCAGCTTCGGTTTTAGGCCCTACACGCTTTCGCCAGGGCATTAATGGCTCGGACCGATTGTCGTCCGAAGTTATGCTGCTCTGTCGAGCGGCTCGAGGAGCGCGCGATGACTTCTGTTTCAATCGTCGAACCGACGCCATTCTCGGGAAATCCCATCGACCTGGTCGAAGAGATAGTCGTCGCCAATGACTGGGCGCATGACCGGGCCAGCGAGGAGGAGTTGGTTGTGGAGATTTCCGGTCGCTGGTGCGACTATCGACTCTATTTCGTGTGGCAGGAGGAGATCTGTGCGATGCACTTCTCCTGTGGGTTTGACATGAAGATCCCGAAGGGTCGCCGGGTTGCTGTTTACGAACTCTTGGCACTGGCTAACGAGAAACTTTGGCTCGGGCATTTTGATCTTTCGGCGGAGGACAATTCGCCGGCCTTCCGACACGCAGTGCTATTGCGCGGCATCGCTGCAGCGAGTACCGAACAGGTCGAAGATCTCGTGGATATCGCGTTGTCGGAGTGCGAGCGTTTCTATCCGGCATTTCAGTTCGTTGTGTGGGGTGGCAAGGCACCCGCTCAGGCAATCGCATCGGCGATGATCGATCCCGTCGGAGAAGCCTGAGCGAGAGGCAGTTGGGCATGGTTGGCAGCGAAGGACCGTGCGGCAGCCTCATCCTTGTCGGCTGCGGAAAGATGGGGATGGCGATGCTTCGCGGCTGGATCGCGAACGGTGCGGCCTCCAACGTTCTCGTCGTCGAGCCGGAGGGGATGCCACTTGGCTTTACTTTGGGTCCACCCGTGGAATGGCACAAGGCGGCCGCCACGCTGCCAGGCGAATTGGTACCCGATGCCGTGGTCTTCGCCGTCAAGCCGCAGGTCGTCGACACGGTATTACCCCTCTATCGGCGCTGGGTACGCCCGGAAACGGTCTTCGTTTCGATCGTAGCCGGCAAGACCATGGCCGGTTTCGCCCGCCTTCTCGGTGCCGCGGCACTGGTCCGCACGATGCCCAACACGCCCGCTGCGATCGGACGAGCGATCACTGTCGCCTGCGCCAGCTCCCTGGTGACCCCGGCGCAGCGGCGGCTCTGCGATCGGCTGCTTGCCGCGATCGGCGAGAGCACTTGGGTGGAGGAGGAGGCGTTGCTCGACGCCGTGACGGCGGTGTCCGGTAGCGGTCCGGCTTACGTATTTCTGCTGATCGAAGCGCTGGCGCGGGCGGGCGAGGCAGAGGGGCTGTCCCCGGACCTCGCCTTTCGGCTCGCCCTCAACACTGTGGCGGGCTCGGGCGAGCTTGCCCGCGTTTCTGACGAGCACCCAGCGACCTTGCGCCAGAACGTGACGAGTCCAGGGGGTACAACACGTGCCGCACTCGATGTGCTGATGGCCGCCAACGGTCTCGAGCAGTTGATTGGGCGCGCTGTCGCCGCGGCCGCGGCGCGATCGCGCGAACTCGCGAGCTGACAGAACGGCGATGGTGAAATCAGCCTCCACAGGAGGGCGACGCCGAACCTCGAGGGCGGCTCCGAAGAGCGATGCCGACAGGATCATCGAGGCAGCTCTCGCGCTGGTGGCAACCGACGGGTGGCGGCATTTATCGCTTCCCGCCGTGGCTGCCGCCGCTGAGCTGCCGATCGGAATGATCTACCGGCTCTTCGGGTCGAAGCAGGGGATCCTGTGCGGGCTCTATCGGCGGATCGATGAGGCGGTGCTCGCCGAACCACCGCAGGCCGAGGCGGGAGAACGCGTGCGTGACCGCTTGTTCGATCTGCTCATGCGGCGATTCGACGCACTAGGGCCGTACAAACCTGCGATCGAGGTGTTGCGCCGCGAGCTGATTACCGACCCGCTGACGACGGTGTGCGCCGGCGGGTCGCTGATGCGCTCGATGCGCTGGATGCTTGCAGCTGCCGACATCGCTACCGGCGGGATGCGCGGAGCGATCGCGGTAAAGCTCACCGCAGCAGTCTATCTATCGACAATGGCGGTCTGGCGAGGCGACAACTCGCCTGATCTTGCGCGCACAATGGCCGTATTGGACGCACGTCTGCGGCGGATCGAGCGGTGGCTCGCGCCGCTGCATAGTCCGCGGCGCAACGGAGAGCCACTCCCCGTCTGATTTTGCTGCGCTGCAAAAGAGTGCTTGACTGGACAGAGGAACAGCCAATATAGCTTTCGTTGTGCACCGCACAATAAACGCCCCCTGAACCGGAACCGATCTATGGCTGACGCATCGACCCGCCCAGGCTTTTTCGATTTTGACGTGGTCAAAATGATGGGAGATTTTCGCTTTCAACCGTTTGACGTCGAGGCAATGATGGCCTGCCAGCGCCGCAACATCGAGGCGCTGAGCCAGGCCAATCAGCTCACCGTGGAGGCCGTACAGGCAGTGGCGCGGCGTCAAATCGAGATTGCCCGTCAGACCCTGGAGGACATGTCGGCGCTGTTGCGCGACCTAGCGCAGCCGGTCTCGCCCGAGGACCGCATATCCAAGAATACCGAATACGCGAAGCAGATGCTGGAAAAGAGCGTGAGCAACGGCCGCGAGATCGCGCTGCTCGCGACCAAAGCCGGCACCGAGGCGGCCGACGTCCTGCGCAAACGCGCCTGTGAGGGGCTCGACGAGCTCCGTGAATTCACGAAGCACCAGAGCGCACACTGAACTATCGCCCCTCCCCGCCGCGGAAATCGTTAACGCGGAAGGTGGACGCGCGCGCGCAGGCCGCCCTGGGGCGAGCTCTCGAGAGTGATCTCGCCGCCGTGGCTGCGCGCCACGTCGCGGGCGATGGTCAGGCCGAGTCCGACGCCCCCGGTCAACGGGTTCCGTGAGGGGTCGAGGCGGACAAAGGCGCGAAAGGCGCGATCGCGGTCCGGGGGACGTATCCCCGGACCATCATCGTCGACCAGGATGTCGATGCCATCGGTGATCGCTTCGCCTGTCAGCCAGACATGGTTGCTATGGCGGCACGCGTTGCCGATCAGATTGCCCAGGCATCGTCGCAGCGCGTTCGGTCGCACCGGCATCACGCATTCGGGCGGAACGGAGAGCGACAGCGACGCTCCCTCGCGCCGAGCCGCGGCGGCCACGTCTTCGAGCAGAAGCGAGATGTCGGTTTCGACCGGCGTCTCGGTTCCCTCGCCGCGCGCAAAGTCGAGATAGCCATGAATCATCCGCTCCATCTCGACGACGTCCGATTTGAGTTCCTCGGCCGCGGGATCATCGCGAAGCAATTCGAGAGCGAGCTTCATCCGCGTCAGCGGCGTGCGCAGGTCATGCGATACCCCGGCCAGCATCTGTGTCCGTTGACGTATTTGCCGCTGAATCCGATCGCGCATCTTGATGAAGGCGATTGCCGCCTGACGAACCTCGACGGCACCCTCGACTTTGAAGAACGGCGCTTCGCGGCCCTTGCCGAACCCGTCGGCCGCTGCCGCCAAGCGGCGCAATGATTTGACTTGATTGCGCAGAAAAATTGTGGCCACCGCCAGCAGCACCAAGGACGACCCGACCATCCACATGACAAAGATGTAAGTGGTCGAGCTGTACAGCCGGTTGCGCGGCACAGCGACCGTGAGAACGCCGTCGGAAAGCTGCACCTGGATCTCGATGCCGCGCGGATCGTGCAGGGCTTCAAGACGGTACGGCAGGTTCACCCGTCCCTGCATCGCCTGGATCAGCTGTTCTTCGAGTAGTACGCCGCTCGATGTCGGCTTTGCCGGCAATATTTCGCCGCGGCCAAAAGTGACATCCAGATCAGCAGCCGCTGCCGCTTTACCCAGCAACCGCGCGATGGCCGGATCTGAGTGTGCAAGTTGCATCGCCTCGATCAACAGGGCGACGTCGCCGGCGACGCCGGTCGAAAGCCGCCACGAGACGGCCGCCCAGTGGCGATCATAAAAAATCCAAGTCGCGATCGCTTGCAACATGACGAGTGGCATGATGACGATCAGCAGCGACCGGCCGAACATTGTCCGCGGCAGAAGCCGCTTGATTAGCCCACGCGGCTCAATCTCGAACCCGGGCTCGACATCGACCATGTCGACCTTGCCCTCGACCTCGCCTGCACTCACCACGTTGTCCGATCCTCTCAATCGGGCTTGAGGGCATATCCCGTACCGCGGACAGTCTGCAAGTAGCGCGGGAAACGCGGATCGCGCTCGATCTTGCGACGCAGCCGCGTTATTTGCACATCGACGTTCCGCATATTACCGCTGAACTGGGCCGAGCGTGACAGCTCCTCACGCGACACGGCCTCTCCAGCCCTTTGCGCCAGAGCGGCGAGCAACGTCGATTCGGCTGCTGTCAGATGCACGATGTCGCCGCCGCGAAACAGCTCGCCGCGAACCAGGTCGAAGCGGCAACCACCCAGCCGGATTTCGCGCGGCGCCGGATCGGCCTCGGGTCTACGCTGCAGAATGTTGCGAATCCGCAACACCAGCTCGCGTGGTTCGAAAGGCTTTGAGAGATAGTCGTCCGCACCCGCCTCCAGCCCGTTGACGCGATCTTCGGGCTCATCCATCGCGGTCAGCAACAGGATCGGCACGCGCCCCTCGCGGCACAAGACGCGCGTCAGGTCGAGCCCGTTCTCGCCGGGCATCATCACGTCCAGAATGACCAGATCGAAAGCAAAGCTCGCCAGCTGAACGCGTGCCACGCTCGCGTCACCGGCGATCGTTACCCGGAAACCGTTATCCGAAAGATATCTGCGCAACAGCTCCCCAAGGCGGGTATCGTCGTCGACCACCAGCAGATGGGGCTCGAGACGATCAGGCTCCGGATCACTCATCACGCGAAAAGGATCCAAAGCGCCGCCGATCGCGCTCGTCGGCGATGATCCCGAGCAGCACCTCGCGGAAACCCTCCACCGCCTGTGCCCCAGCCTGGCTATAGGCATGGGCGACGCGGGCACGCTGCGGCTCCGACAACTGGCGTTCGAGTTCGCGGCCCCTCAGGGTCAGGTCGAGCAGCCGTTGCCTGCGGTCTCGGGGCCCCGGGTATTGGATGATGAACCCTTGCTGCACCAGCTGGCCGAGAACGCGACCCAAGCTCTGCTTCGTGATCCTCAAAATATCGAGCAGCTCCCCGACCGTCATCTGCGGATGACGCCCGACAAAATGGATGACGCGGTGATGCGCCCGCCCGAAACCATATTGCGCCAGGATTGCATCGGGCTCGGCGGTGAAGTCGCGATAGGCAAAGAACAACAGCTCGATACCCTGCCGGACCTCGTCCTCGACCGGAGAGAACGGAAGTACGACCGATTTTATGTCAGTCATATTGACATAACTCGCAATCTCGGATATCGAAAACCTGTTTTCTGCGGTGTAGCCTGCGGCCGCTTGGCGCCGCCGGCCAAGACCCAATATGTTGCAATATGTTGCGGTGAGGAAGACGCCATGTCCATGATCCCGTTCGACGACCGTGACGGCTTTATCTGGTATGATGGTCGCCTCGTTCCTTGGCGCGAAGCCAAGCTGCATGTGCTGAGCCATGGGCTGCATTATGCGAGCTGCGTCTTCGAAGGCGAGCGGGTCTATAACGGCAAGGTCTTCCGGCTCGACGATCATAACGAGCGTCTTCACAATTCGGCGCGCATCCTCGGCTTCGAGGTGCCGGCCAGCATGGATGATCTGACCAAGGCAACCGAAGAGCTGATCGCCGCAAACAACATCGGCGACGGCTACGTCCGGCCGATCGCTTGGCGGGGTGCCGAGCAGATGGGCGTCTCGGCCCAGGCGACTAAGATCCATCTGGCACTCGCCGCCTGGGACTGGCCGGCCTATTTCTCGCCGGAGGCGCGCGCCAGGGGCATACGCATGAAGTGGGCGAACTGGGCCCGTCCGGCACCCCACACCGCGCCGACCGAGGCGAAGGCGGCCGGGCTCTACATGATCTGCACCCTTTCGAAGCATATGGCCGAGGCCGAGGGGTTTGACGACGCGTTGATGCTCGACTGGCGCGGCCGGCTCGCCGAGGGCACCGGCGCCAACATCTTCCTGGTCATCAATGGGGAATTGCATACCCCGACACCCGACTGCTTTCTCAACGGGATAACCCGTAAGACGGTAATTAGTTTGGCGCACAGACGCGGGATCAAGGTCGTCGAGCGGGCGATCATGCCGGCCGAGCTTGCCAAGGCCGACGAGGTGTTTCTGACCGGCTCGGCCGCCGAGGTGACCCCGGTCGGCGAGGTCGCGGGCGAGGCCGGCAATTACCGCTTCACGCCGGGTGCCATCTGCCGGCTGATGTGGGAGGACTTCGACCGCACCGTCGGCAAGCAGGTCGCGACCGCCGCCTAGCGACATGTCCGAAGACAGAGCGTTTCTTGATTTCCTGCGCGCCAATTTTGCGCGGCTCAACGAGCGGCTCGACCGCGTCGATACCCGCCTCGATGAGTTGACGACCCGCATCAGCAGCCTCGAGCGCGACGTTGCTTCGTTAAGTTTGCGGATCGCCGAGCTGAAGGTCGATTTCTCAGCGATGCAGGGCCGGCTCGACACCATGGATCGCCGGATCGAGCGGATCGAGCGGCGCCTGGAACTGGCCGACGTCGCAACTCCGCGCTGATGTTCGCCGTCAGCGCCGGGGCTGCCGAATCGTCTTGGGCGCGGCGTTGACCCAGCAGGCGTAGGGCGCAAAAGTGGAGCGCATTCCGCCACTTCTGTCAGCGCCGCTCGCCCGGCAAAATATTCCATCGTCTTTCCCGGCGAAAGCCGGGACCCATGATGCCGCTGCTCCAGAGTTCTCAAGCAGCGACAATGCCTTACCAATGGTGGTGCCCGGCGAAATTAACCGCGGCTTGCGAGGCTGTCAGTAAATCTGAAATACCGGTCATTCCGGGGCTCGGGCGCAGCCCGAGGGCCCGGAACCCAGCAACACAGGCCTCTGCCGGCTTGGGATTGGCCGGTGTTCATAGGTTCCGGGTCTGGTCCTGCGGACCATCCCGGAATGATGGGATGGACCTTTCCTCTTGCCTCGCAGAGGCAAACGGGCTCATGCGGCCCAGACACGTCGCAACGTGTGAGAGAGGAAAGGCCCATGGAAGAGATTAGCGTGATCGGCATCGACCTGGCAAAGAGCGTGTTTCAGCTGGAGGCGCAGTCGGCCGGCGGGGTGGTCGTGTGGAAGAAGCGTCTGCGGCGGGCGGCGTTCATGCGGTTTATGGAGCAGCAGGCGCCGCGCTGTCTGGTCGGGTTCGAGGCGTGCGGCGGCGCTCATTATTGGGGGCGGTTTCTGAGCGAGCGCGGCTTCGCGGTGAAGATGATGGCGCCGAAAGCGGTCAAAGCCTACCGCGAGGGTCCGCACAAGAACGATGGCCGCGACACCCACGCCGCAGCCGAGGCGGCCTGCCGCGCCCAGGTTCGGGCGGTGCGGGTGAAGAGCGAAGCGGCGCAGGCGGTGCAGGCCCTGGTGCGCGTGCGTCTGCTGCAGATCAAGCAGATAGTGCAGACCGGCAATCAGCTGCGCGGCATCCTCAATGAGTTCGGGATCGTCCTGCCCAAGGCCAAGGGGCACCAGCGGCTGCGCGCGGCGATCGCCCGGCAGAGCGAGGATCCGGCACACCTTCGCCTGCCAGCGAGCTTGCACACTGCCGTCGGCGGATTGTGCCGGCAGCTGACCGAGCAGGTCGAGCGCGTCAGGCGGGCGACCGACGCGCTGGCGCAGGCCACCGCCGACGACCCGAATTGCGCGTTGCTGCGCTCGGCTCCCGCGCTCGGCCCGATCAACGCCGCCGGTCTTTCGGTCGCGCTCGAGGCACCGCACAGCTACCGCAACGCGCGCGCCTTTGCCGCCTCCTTGCGCCTGGTGCCATGCCAATGGCAGAGCGCCGACAAACAGCGGCTGTTCGGCATCGCCAGGCAAGGCGCCAGCGACACCCGGCGCAACCTCGTGCTCGCCGGCCACAGCCTGCTGACCATGGTGGGGCGCCTGCAAGAGCCGCTTAGCGACGGCCTGCTGATCTGGGCGGCAACGCCTCGCCGCGCGCAAGAACCGCAATGTCGCCGCCGTCGCGGCGGCCGCCAAGCTCGCCCGCATCGCCTGGGCGGTCGTCGCCACGGGTGAACCCTACCGGCCGCGCCGGATCATCATATCCGACCGGCCCGCATGATGACCGCCGTCCCGACCCGCGCCAGTCTGGCGCCGTGCTCGCCACCCTCAAGACCGCTGCGCGCCGCCTGCGGCGGTGGCCTGCGGCCAGTCTTGACCGCGGCGGCGCGCGCCGCCCTGCAGGAGGCAGGTCGGGACGGAGAAACCGGCCCTTCGGTCGAACTGAGAAACCTCTCATCCGATCGGGGTGGCAGGCAAGGACGCCGATCATGGCTTGCGAGCAACGCGGCTCGATGCTGCCTTTGTCATTGGACCCTCAGTGGCCGTCGGAATGATCGCAGCGCAGACCGCCAAACTCACCCCATGCTGGCAGCCCAAATCCACGGGCATCAACAGACCGGATACATGACCGTCCAAGCCAAATTCGTCCCTGCACCGGGGAAAGGTCCATACATGACGAAGAGGCAAGGGCTCGTCAGGAAATAAGCGAGCAATTTGGAGGATGGGTATTCGGTGAGATGGTGTAATTCCACGCGCCGTGGAACTCGGCGCGTTTAATGTTGATGGCGGCCATCTCGGCATCGGAGACGATAATCCCGCTGGGATATTGGCTGGGGTCGAGTTCGCAGCGCACGGTGAGGCCAGTTTTGGTAGTGGTGGCCGAGATCAGTTCGACGATGACCCGATAGCTGACGAGTGGCTTGGCACGCCAGTTTTGGCTGATGAAAGAGAAGAGGCGGTGCTCGATCTTGTTCCACTTGCCGGCGCCGGGCGGCAGGTGGCTGACCGCAATGTCGAGGTCGAGCTCGTTGGCCAGCGTCTGTAGTTCGCGTTTCCACAGCCGCACCCGCGAGCCATTGCTACCGCCGCCCCCAGCCTTCGCTGGGGCAGGCGTGGCGGTGATCACCAATCGGGTTGCCTCGGGATAGCGTCCCCGACCGACGGCGAGCCACCACTGGCGGATGCTATTGACGGCGAAGGCGGCCGTGTCATGGTCGACGCCGACACTTACCCATCCGGAATTGGCGGCAAGGTCATAGACTCCATAGGGCACCGCACGACGAGTTCCTTGATCAGGAAGTCATGGACCCGAACCTCTTCCGGATCGCCCTGCGGACGATACTCGCGGCCCGGATTGCAGAAATCCCCGACAAGTTCCTTCTTCTTGGTGTCGACCGAAATCACCGGTTGCAGTTCGGCCAAAGCCGCGGCCACTTGGGTGTTGATATGGGCGAATTGGGCATCCCGGTCGGGATGGCTGTCGCTCTCCTTGGTTTTGCGGTTGCCTTGTAGACTGTAACCCGCCGCGTTGCGCAATTCGGCCACCAGCGCACGGCTCACCTGGTGGCCCTGCGCCTGCAGCGCCTGGGCCAGCCGTCGCACGCTCTTGCAGGTCCATCGCAATGGCGCTTGCGGATCCCCGCGCGTTGTCGGTTCGACCAACGCGCGGGGATCCGGGAGCAGGCGCCGGTCCCCCGCTTTTGCGAGGGCAGGCTCCTGGCAATCGCCGGCTTGCGCCCCGCCCCTGGCCGGCGAACCCGCTCCGACGGCTCATCCTGCGCCAATTCCTTCAGACCGCGCCCAATCGTGCTCGGCGCCATGCCGGTTGTCGCCACCGCGGCAATGCCACCATATCCCGCAGCAAACGCCTCGGCCGCAGCGACCAGACGACGGCCCCCGTTCATCCAGAAACCGCGCCACCGCGGAAACCCGCTCTCTGATGGGTTCTACATCGATCACCACCACAAAATATGGTATGACGACGGGGTTGTAAATCCATGTTTCACTCCCCCAAAAGTCGCTTCACTAATTTCTGGGCGGGCTCTTAGCGCCGGTGATGGTCGTTGCGCGAGCGCCGTCGCTGTCCATCTCCTGGGTATCCCAGTCGATATCGTCGCTGATGCCCATTCTGCAGGCCGCCTCGAGGCTCTCGGCTTCGACGGCGATGTGCCGATACATAGGCACGAGATACTGACGCTCAATTACCAACTTGGGCATCGGAATTCTCCTTTAAGATGTGTCCGACGCCCCGACCCCCGCCAACTGCTGTCAGCAGGGATCGTTATTGGTCAGCTTGTTCCGAGGGGCTTCAGCCCGAGATCGGCGAAGCGCTTCTTGCAGACGGCCTCGTCAGTCATGTAATGGACGAGGTCGTACTGGTGACCGGCCACACCGAACAGGTGCGCGAACTGGTGAACCATCAGCCGTACTGCAGGATAGTGGCAGATGCTCTTGGTGTCCACCTTTTCATGCTCCCGCATCTCGCGGCAGGCATCGGCGAACGACAACGCGACGCCGCTCGGGTTGCAGGCGCCGGGCTTGATGATCACCAGCGCGTCCCGGAAGCGACTGCCATGGAGGCGTTTTGTTTCAGACATGAGTGATGTCTCCGTTAAGGAGCGGGGATGCTCCTAACGGTCGCAGCCCGGCGCACTTCTGCACGTCAAGCAGGTAAAAACTCATTCGCGGGTTTAAGGTGGCATAACAATCCGTGTGAGCTGACGCGAATGTTTGGCCACCGCCGCGCCGCTTTCTTAGCCCAGAGCAGCAGGCGCACCCCCATTGCCTTGACGAGTGGATTGGCGGTCATCGCCATGGGCGACGACGCTGAGGAGGACGGTCCAGCCGGCATCGTGTTGTTACCGGGCAGCTTTCGCCTTAAGGTGCAATAACCGACTCGTATTCGGATCGAGGCCCCCGCGCTCATCACCACCTTGATGCTGCTTCAAGCGGAGCCGGTCGAAGTGGAAGCGGAACGCTCCATGATGCGATCTTATCCAACCGGCAGTCGGGGTCGGAAAATGAGCATGAATGACCATCACGGGGGGTGCGCCGTGACCAGGCGGCGCTTTCCAGTGGGTGCGAGGCCCACTCGGCGATTCGCTCCAGCCGGAAGCAACCGGAGCAGGCATGGAGGCGACGAAATGTCTGAAGCCTCGGATAGCGGGTCACGAAAATGATGACCGCGGGAGTGTGCAGGCCGCAACGCGAGTGAACGCCGAGCATGCCTCGAAAAGGTCGATGTGCAGGCCGACCCGGCGACCCCTTCCGGGAAGGCTGACACGGCTGGGTGAGATGAGCGGAGAGGCTCGTAGTACCGCTGAAGCCGGGCAATGCCGAGGGAGGGAAGGGGCCTCAGTTCAAGACCGACGCAAGACGTGGTGAGGGACCTGGAGATTGGGCAACTTAGTGCACTGCGTCAAACGGATGGTACAGGGCAGCGGTCGAGTTTGGCCAGAATGGCCTCGGCCGATTTGGTCCAGACGAAGGGTTTGGGGCTGGCGTTGTGCTCGGCGAGATACGCTTTGGGCGAGATACGCTTTGATGGCGGCCTGCAGGTCGGCAATCGAGCGGAAAACGCCGCGGCGGATGCGCTGCCGGGTCATCTTGGAAAAGAAGTTCTCGACGGCGTTGAGCCAGGAGGCCGAGGTCGGGGTGAAGTGGAAGGTCCAACGCGGATGACGCGCCAGCCAGGCCAGCACCCCGCTTTCGCGAGGGCAGGCTTTTGGGATGCTTGTGGGTGGCATAGTTGTCGAGCACGGTGTGGATCACCTTGCCAGCCGGGACCTGGCGCTCGACGGCCTTGAGGAAGCGGATGAATTCGAGGTGGCGATGGCGCTGCATGCAGCGGCCGATCACGGTGCCGTCGAGCACGCTGAGCGCGGCGAACAGGGTGGTGATGCCCCCCGCTTTCGCGAGGGCAGGCTGTGCCGCTTGTAATCGTGCGTCATGGTCTGGCAGCGGCCCGGCTTGATCGGCAGTCCGGGTTGGGTGCGGTCCAGGGCCTGGATCTGGCTCTTCTCATCAATCGACAACACGACCGCATGGGCCGGCGGATCAACGTAGAGCCCGACGATGTCGGCGAGCTTGGTCGCAAAGCTGGGATCGCGCGAGCGCTTGAAGGTGCGCAGCCGGTGCGGCTGCAGTTTGTGTGCCCGCCAGATGCGCTGCACCGAACCCACCGAGATGCCGATCGCCTTGGCCATTGCCCGGCCGGTCCAGTGGGTCGCCTCGTGCGGTGGCTCAGTGCACGTCAGCGCCACCACCCGTGCCGTGGTTTCCGCCACGATCGGCGCCTTGCCGGGCTTGCGGGTCTTGTCGCGCAGCAAACCCTCGACCCCGCTCTCGGCAAAGCGTTGTTGCCACCGCCACACCGTCGGCCGGCTGACGCCGATACTGTGCGCCACCTGCTGCACCGAGTGCCGATCTGCCGAGGCGAGCACCATGTGCGCCCGCTCCACATGTTTGCGCGGCCGATTGCGGTCGGCCACGATCGCCGCCAGCTGCTCGCGCTCCACAGTGCTCAAAACCACACATACTTGCTGTGCCATGGTCCATCCCCAAAGCCATGGTCCAGTATCGCATATCCCAATGCGTTTGTGAATCCTCTGAATGAGAAGCACTAGATTGGCGAGATAGGGCCACTTCTTGCGGCGATACCGCAGCTTGTTCGGGCGCTCCTTTTCATTGCCTGAGCAGGTGTCGACGAGGATGGTCGCGCGCGGCATCTTTATGACTGTGCTGTGGAACGCGAAGATCATCAGACCGCTGCCCGGATCCATTAACGTCGGCTGGAGCCAGATTCGGTGCCGCTCAATCATCTCGGCGGTCGCTTCGGATGAAGCACGACCGGCTCGAATAGTGCAGCCTCGAACTCGAGTACGCGGAGACGGGCCGCCCTCAATTCAGGCCGTAGAACCGTGGCCGCGGGCTCTTGAGGACAAGCCAATGCTGCAGATCCCCTTGGGAGCCAGGGGCTCATTCAGCCTTCTCGTCCAGCCCGAGCATCTTGCCGACCGGTTCAAGGACGCGATCCTGCCGCCGGTGCTCGCCACTCCCGTGATGATCATGGTCATGGAGAACGCCGCCCTCAACGCCATCAGGGCTTATCTCGATCCCGGCGAGAGCGCAGTCGGCACGGCCGTCAACGTGCGCCATCTCGTGGCGACGCCGGTTGGACGCCTGGTCACCGGGGAGGCCGAGGTGACGAAGGTCGACGGGCGGCAGATCGAGTTCACCGTCCGGGCAACCGAGGGCGCCAAGGAGATCGGAGCAGGCTCGCATTACCGGGTCGTCATCGACGCGGCTAAATTCACGCAGCGGCTCAAATGAGCACCGCTTAGAAGACCGCGGCTTGCCAGGGCATGGCCTTGGCTATCGCTGCGCGGGAAACCATTATCGCTAGGCGGCCACAGACATCGCTGGCGTGGCCGGAGAGGCACTGAACCGCAAGCGATTGCTGGTGGCGCAGCTTTTTGTCCTGGCGGTGAACTCGGCGGTGCTTTGTGTGCTCGCGTTTTCGGGGCAGATCCGGGTCTGGCATGTGGCCCTAGGGGGACTTGTCGCCGGTACCGTCTGGGCGATGGAGCTGGCTGTGCGGTGACGCATGATCGGCGAGGTTTGTCGCGTTCGATCAGATCGGACCGGCCGTCGCATTCGATTCGCTGACCAACAGCATTGCCAGAGTGCTAGGGCCACTGGCCGGCGGTGCCGTCTTTGAGACATTGGGGTTGGGTGGCGCCTATTTGCTGTCCGCGGCACTCTTTCTCGTAGCCGGCTTTGTTGTTCGTGGCCTTGAATTCCGCCAGAAGGCGCGGAAACTGCGGTTCGACCGTATCCCAATCGACATTGTTGAAGGGCTTGCAATAGTCCGCGCCAACCACGCGATTCTCGCTGTCGTTCTGGTGTCGATCATCATGAATATGTTTGCTTTTTCCTATTCAGCGCTGATCGCACCGATCGGGCTGGAGGTGTATGGCGTGTCACCCATCCTGGTCGGCGTACTCGCCGCAGCCGAGCCACTCGGCGCAATTGCGACCGGTATCGCGCTGTCGGCTGGCTGGCTGCGTCTGAACGGAAGCCGTGCCTTGCTTGGCGGATCGCTCTTGTTTCTGATCGGGCTAATGGCGATGGCGATATCTCCGTTCTACTCGCTCGCGTTCGTGTTGTTGCTGTTATATTAGGTGGGCTCGGCACCGCCGCCTTCTCGAACATGCAGACGACCTTGACTCGGTGTGCATTGGCACCGGACCGCTCGGTGTGCTGGCGATTGGCGTGCTGTCGGAACAGCTTGGGCCTTCGGTGGCGATCCTTATCATGGCGGGCTTGGGCGTCAGCGGATTGGGCTTAGTTTGGACAAAGCTGATCGAAGCGCGATCTGGGAATTAGCGTTGCGCCTTGATTTACCGGCACAGTCGCGGACGTCATGAGTTGCAGCTGTCAGATAGCGGCGTCCAAGTAGGAGAAAAGCCAACAATGACTGTTCCCCGCCTGAGCTTGCGACCGGTCGATCTCCGATCCGTCTCCATCCCGCTTATCGACTCGAAGTTTAGGGTCGGAGCCCCTTCGGCGTTGACACCGTCTCACTCGGCCCGAAGCCGAAATCACCTTGCCTACCGGCTCGCAGGATCCCGATACTCGACGGAGCGTCCAGCCCGGTCTACTGAAATCCGCCTACATCTACGATACGGTCGTGGGTGATATTGTGGGTATCAAGCCGGACTGTAACTTATCTGATTAAAATAATGCATAAATTTAGATTTTATGGCGGAAGAGGCAGGAGTCGAACCTACCAAGGGCGCCTTCGCACCCTCCAACGGTTTTGAAGACCGCGCGAGCCACCGGGCCCGATGCTCTTCCGTGCCCGGTCTAGCCGAACACATCGCTGCCGTGCAACAGGATCCGGGCGTCTCCCTGGCGGCAGGTTGCCCCCATCTTGTCGAGATATTCGAGAATTTTGATGGTCAGATTGCGCCCGACGCCGGAGCGATCCTTGAAGGCTGCGGCGGTGAAGGCGCCTTCGGGAGATCCACCGGCGAGCTCGCGCGCGATCTCGGCGAGCTGCACCAGGGTCTCCGGCAGAAAGAAGCGGTTGTCGGCAACCCGAGCAACGCGGCCCAGGCGCTCGGCACGATTGAGGAGACGCTCGACCGCCTGCGGTTCGAGCGCCAATGCGGCGGCGATCTCGCGTACTCTCGGTGGGCGGAGATCCGTAACGCCGAGCAGCGGGCGGATACGCTCCCACAACCGCTCGTCCCCCTGCGTCAGCCGCGGCCGATGCGCCGGCAAACGCCAGACCGGACCTTCGCGGACAACTCGGCCGGACGCGGCGAGATCGACGAGCGCCGCTTCCAGCGCCGTCTCGGGCGCCAGCAGCCGCAGCTGGGCCAGCAAGGCCGGCCGGGTCGGGCCGAGTGTCTCGGGATGGGCTGCATGAAACGGCGCGAGAGACGCGACAATCTCCGCGCAGAGAGCGGCAAAACGATCGGCGGTGACGGCGACGCCGCCGCGCGCCGGCCCGACGCGGAGAAATCCGCCAGTCTCGGTCAGGGCATCGAGTTCGGGCGGCGCGAGGTTGCGCACCAGCGCGAATTGCGAGAGATCAACGAGACCCCGGACCTCCAGCAGGCGCATCAACGCTTGCGCGGGGTCGGGTTCGGCGGCGGCTTCGAGAACGGCGAGACGTGCCGGCTGTCGGCGGCCACGCCGCGGTGGAAACGGGTCCACAACTCGTCCGCCGGCGAGGGTATGGCGAGCGGCATGGTCGCGCAGCACGGCACGATCGCCGTGGAGCGCGCCGATCGGCTCCGCGAAATCGATCTGGACAAAGCCGGTCTCGCCGGGGCCTAGTGAACGTCCAGCAAGCACCGCGACCCGACCGACGACATCCGCGGTGCCGAGATGAAGATGCACCGGCAGCCCGTCGCGCAACGGCGCCTCGGCATATCGCGACGCGCGCACCCGGAGATCGAGCCGCCGCGCCGGCGCGTGTCGTTCCGCTGCCAGGATCCAGTCCCCTCGGGCAGGCTCGGCGCCATCGGAAAACGAGCCGGCGATATTGACGGCGCAGCGCTTGCCGGCAACGACAATTTCCGCCGCCCGGTTTTGCGAATGAAGCCCGCGAACGCGCACAGCGATGCCACTCGGACTGATCGCCAGCCGGTCGCCCGTCGTGACGCTGCCCGCAGCTACCGTGCCGGTCACGACGAGGCCGATCCCCGGCAGGGTGAAGGTGCGGTCGATCGGCATGCGGAACAGACCCGACCCCGGTGTCCACGCGCGCTTGCGCTCGGCAATTCGAGCGCGCTCTCCGAGATGCTGCTTCAATGCCGCAATACCCTCGCCGCTGCGGCTCGACACCGCGAAGATCGGGCTTTCCGCGAAACCCGCTGCGGCGAGAAGCTCCTCTAGCTCTGCGACGACCGTCTCGGTCCGGGCGCGCTCGACCCGGTCCACCTTGGTGACGACGCCGGTGAGCTCGGTAACCCCGATGAGATCGAGGATGTCGAGATGCTCCAACGTCTGCGGGCGCGGCCCGTCATCGGCGGCGAGAACCAGCAACACCCGGTCGATCGACAACACCCCGGCGAGCATGTTGGGCAAAAAGCGCTCATGCCCGGGGACATCGACAAAGCCGAGTTCGGTGCCGTCGGGCAATGTTGCATAAGCAAACCCGAGATCTATGGTCAGCCCACGGCGCTTTTCCTCCGGCAGTCGATCGGCATTGACCCCGGTCAGCGCTTGCACCAGCGCCGTCTTGCCGTGGTCGATATGGCCCGCGGTCGCCAGGATCACGGCTTGTCGGCGCGGAGCATTGGGAGCTGGGCGAGGAAGGCGGCTTCGTCCTCAAGACAACGCAGGTCGAGCAGCACGCGCCCGCCTTCGATGCGGCCGATGATCGGGATGGGCAGTGCCCGCAACATGCGCGCCAGCCGCCCTACGGCGGCACCGGAACTGTTCATCGGCCGCAAGGCGAACCCAGCGCTCGACAATAATGTCAGCGGCAATGCGCCGCTGCCGATCTGGCTTTGCATCTCAACCAGGCTGACATCGGCGAGGCCGTCGAGCGCCCGTTCGACAGCGGGCAGCCAGCGTTGAGCGACTTCTGCGATTTCGCTCGCTGGACGAACGAGCATTCGCAGTGTCGGCAGCCGCTCGGCCAGGCGATCGGGATCGGCATACAAGCCCAGCACCGCTTCGAGCGCTGCGAGGCGGATTTTGTCGAGACGCAGGGCGCGCTTCAGCGGGTTGCGAGCGAGCTGCGCGATCAAATCCGCGCGGCCGACCACTAGCCCTGCCTGCGGTCCGCCGAGCAATTTGTCGCCACTGAAAGTGACGAGATCGGCCCCTTGCGCCAAGGCCTCCGTTGCGGTCGGTTCGTGCGGCAAGCCCCAGCGGTCGAGATCGACTAGTGACCCGCTACCGAGATCTTCGACAAAGGGAAGCTCATGCTCGCGAGCAAGTGCGGCGACATCTGCTGCAGCGACGACGGAGGCAAAGCCCTGGATCACGTAGTTGCTGGTATGCGCCTTGAGGATCAGCCTGGTCTGCGGCCCGATGGCTGCTGCAAAATCTGCGAGGTGGGTGCGATTGGTCGTGCCGACCTCGCGCAGACGGGTGCCGGCTCGTGCCATGATGTCGGGCAGTCGGAACGAACCGCCGATCTCGATCAGCTCGCCGCGCGACACGATCGTCTCGCGCCCGCCGGCTAATGTATTGAGGGCCAGCACCAATGCCCCGGCATTGTTGTTAACCGCCAATGCCGCCTCGGCACCGGTCAGCCGGGTCAGCCAGCCTGCGATATGGTCATCGCGCTCGCCGCGCCGACCCCTCTCGAGGTCGTATTCGAGCGTTGTCGGGTCGCGCATCGCCGCGGTTGCGGCGGCAATCGCCTCCTCCGGCAGCGGCGCGCGGCCGAGATTGGTGTGCAACACGGTGCCAGTGAGATTGAAGACGCGGCGCTGCGATGGCTGGGTAGTCTCGGCGAGCGCGGCGGTGCTGCTTTCGATGATCGCTGCAATCGAGGCCGCTGCCCCGCAGCGGCGCCGTTCGTCCAGCGCCGCCCGAACCGCGTCGAGAACGAGCGACCGGCCATATCGCGTAATCAACGCCTCGCCTTCAGCAGATCGCAGGACGCGATCGACAGCTGGTAGACCGGCCCGATTTTCCGTCATGACGCGAAGGCGGCCTCGCGGGCCACTTTCGCTGCCCCCCGATTGAACTCGACCTTGCGCTCGCTTTCGGCACCCTGAGTAACGTACCCGATCTCGGCCGCGCGGTAGTCGAGCCGCCGCAGTTGAGCAACGCAGGCGGCAGCACGCTCAGCAGGAATTCCGGCGAGCAGACCACCGGCTGTCTGCGGGTCGATCAGCAACGCCGCAATCGGATCCATTGAGTTCATTGCGCCGGAGGCGAGAGTAGTCACCGCTGCGACATTGTCGGCATGCAGCGAGCTGGTGATACCACGATCCAGCAGTGACCGGGCGCCATCCAGTGTCGGAATGGCCTCGAGATCGAGGACGGCGTCGGTATCCGAGGCCCGCAGCATTTCGAGGAGATGGCCTAAAAGCCCAAATCCCGTCACATCGGTGCAGGCCGTCGCTCGATGCGCGAGCAAGCAAGAGGCGGCCGGCCCGGCAGACTGCACCATGCTCGCGAGCGCACCCTCGACGATCCTGGCTGGTGCGACCCCGCGTGCGTCGGCGGCAAGGATCACACCCGTGCCGAGCGGCTTGGTCAAAATCAGCCGGTCGCCGGGGCGCAGCCCACCCTTGCGCAACAGCTTCCCCGGTCTCGGCCGCCCGGTGACAGCGAAGCCGAGCGCCAGTTCGGTGCCCTCGGCGCTGTGCCCGCCAACGAGCAGCGCCCCCGCTGCTTCGATCACGTCGAGTCCGCCGCGCAACATGTGAAAGAGATCGTGCTCGACGATCGGTGACCTCGCCGGCGGCAGAGTGGCGATCGCAAGAACGCTTTCGGGTGTGCCGCCCATTGCGTAGACGTCGCCGAGCGCGTGAGTGGCCGCGATCCGCCCGAACAGATAAGGGTCGTCGACCATGGCGCGGAAGAAGTCTACGGTTTGCAGCAGCGGGGGCGCGCCAGGAAACGAGATCAGCGCGGCATCGTCCGGACTGTCGAGGCCGATCACCACCGCGTCACTCGTGGCGGGCCGCAACCGCGCCATGACTTGCGCCAGCACCGTGGCGGGCACTTTGGCGGCGCAGCCGCCACAGCGCATGGGTTCTTGGGTCTCGTCTACGGCCATTTCCGGCAATTCGCGGTAGCGGCGCATCCAACGCCGATCAATCCAGTCCTTGAGCCGCCACGGCAATGCGCCATAGGCGGCGAGCGGCCCGCGCGAGGCCACGGCATGCCCGTCGCCGGTGCTGATCAATGCTAAGGCGCGCCGCTGCGGCACCGCGCGCCGCGGCTGCTTGCCGCCGGCCGCCCGCCGTAAATTCGCGGCGAGCGACGGGCCCTGGCGAACCGCGTAGACGCCAGCCTTCTCGCGCGGATGGACGATCATCGTCGCAACGTCGCCGGCGGCGAAGATCCGCGGGTCAGCGGTCGACCGCAGGGTCTCGTCGATGGCGATGAAACCGCCGGTAGTGAGCGGCAGCCCGGTCTCTGCGAGCCAGGGTGCCGCACCAGCTTCGGTCACCCACAGTGCCTCGTCGATGGCGATCCGCTTGTCGTCATCGCAGATCAGCGAACCCTGCTCAACCCGAACTACTTTGCGGTTGGTCAACACGGCAACCCCGCGCTCGGCAAAGACTCGCTCGAAGAGCCTGCGGACGCGCCGGTTGTGCGACGGGAGCAGGCCGTCCCGCGTCACCAGAGTTACTTCGATTTGACCCGCGCCCAACATGGCGAGCCGATGTTGTGCCGAAAGCGCCAGCTCGACACCGCCGGCGCCGCCGCCAACCACCGCGAGGCGGAGCCTTGGCATTTCGGCGGCGCGGGCGAGCAACGCCTCCCAGCGCGCCGCGAAACGAGCGATTGGCTTGACGGCGATTGCATAAGCAACCGCACCGGGGACATCGTCGGTCCGCGGCGCTGAGCCGATGTCGATCGACAACAGGTCCCAGCGGATTGGCGGGTGAGCGCGGCACAACACCGATTGGCCGTCGCGGTCGATCCCGATGGCCTCATCGCGGATCAAGCGTGCGCCGGCGAAACGCGCAAGCCGGCCGAGATCGATGTGGCATTCCTCAAAGGTGTAATGCCCGGCAACATAACCCGGCAGCATGCCCGAATAGGGCGTCTCGACATCGCGGGCGATGAGGGTGACACGGACGCCGGGCACCGGCCGCATGCCAAAGCTTTTCAGCACATGGACATGAGCATGCCCGCCGCCGACGAGAACGAGGTCCTGAGCTATCGCCGCACGCTGCTGCATCGCCGCCACTATGCCCGAGCGCCGGCCGGAAGACGAGGGCTGGCCGCGTCTGGTCTACTTTGTCCAGTGCCAGGTTCGCGAGAGCGCGGATGTTAACCGCGCGGTTTAGCCCCCGCTGGTGACAGCCATGCAAGCGGTTCTTGCCGACAGGGCTGCGGCGGCTGACGCCGACGTACTCCCGGTCTCTGGGTCATTCGTTCGTCGGCGCGGCGACGCACGAACCTGAGGGAACGGCGCGACCTGCTGCCGGTCCTCGTCGGCCGGGTGCCAACGCGCCTCTCCAATCTCGCGACACGCTGCTTGAGCCGATCGAGACCCGCTACCGCGATTGCCGCAACGCCGCCGACAATCGCCATGATTGGGCCAAAGGAGACCGCTCCGTCTTCCAACAGCATCGTCGAGCTCACTAGGAGAGCCGCAATCCCACCGAAGGCCGTCAATGTATGCCTGTCCCATTGCATGACCGGATCTTCGCCGGTCTTGATTAATATTTCGTTGCCGTGCCCTCGCCTCGACCAATCCGCCGTAGAAACGCAAAGGCTGTCAGCCGTCCCCCTTGTGCGAGAAGAAGACCCATTTCCGATGCGACTTGTGTCAGTCAGGCCGCCCGGCGCAGCGTGAGCCGGGTCCATACGTCGCCGAGACCGGCCACTAATGCCTCGATATCGTCGTCGCTGTGCAGTGGCGAGGGCGTCAAGCGCAGGCGCTCGGTGCCGCGCGGCACGGTCGGGTAATTGATCGGCTGCACGTAGATCCGGTGGCGGTGCAGGAGTTCGTCCGAGGCGGTTTTGCACCGCCCGGGATCGCCGACCATCACCGGGACGATGTGACTTGGGGACGGCATGACCGGCAAGCCGGCCTCGGCGAGGCGGCGCTTTACCCTCGCCGCACGCTCCTGATGGCATTCGCGCTCGACCGGACTCTTCTTCAGATGGCGGATGCTGGCGAGCGCTCCGGCGGCGAGCGCCGGGGGCAGGGATGTCGTGAAGATGAAGCCGGGCGCATAGCTGCGCAGAAAATCGACGAGGGCGGCGGAGCCCGCGACATAGCCGCCGATCACGCCGAACGCCTTGCCGAGGGTGCCCTGGATCACCGTCGGGCGATGCATTACCCCGTCGCGCTCGGCGATCCCGCCGCCACGCGCCCCGTAGAGCCCGACCGCATGCACCTCGTCGAGATAGGTCATGGCACCATAGCGCTCGGCGACGTCGCACATCGCGCCGATCGGCGCGATATCGCCATCCATCGAATAGACCAACTCGAAGCAGACGAGCTTGGGCTGGTCACGGGCCATGCCCGCGACCAAGCGCTCGAGATCAGCCGGATCACTGTGACGGAAAATGTGCTTCTCGGCGCGGCTGTTGCGGATACCGGCGATCATCGAGGCGTGGTTCATCGCGTCCGACAGCACCACCGTGCCCGGTATCTCGCGCGCCAGGGTCGAGAGTGCCGCATCGTTGGCGACATAGCCCGAGGTGAAGATCAGTGCCGCCTCGCGGCTATGCAGATCGGCGATCTCGCGCTCGAGCAAGAGATGCACATGATTGTTGCCCGAGATGTTGCGGGTTCCGCCAGCGCCGGCGCCCATTGCCCGCAGCGCCTGTTCCATCGCCTCCAGGACAGCCGGATGCTGACCCATGCCGAGATAGTCGTTGGAACACCAGACGGTGACCTCGGCCCCGATCCGATAATCGAAAGCGCGCGGAAAGCGGCCGCAGCGCCGTTCGAGATCGGCGAAGACACGATAGCGTCCCTCCGCATGCAGCGCGTCAAGGCGCTGCTCAAAAAAACCTTCGTAGTCCATCACCGGCACGCTCGCCCAACATCCGCCTCAGAAATAGGGGCGGTGACATCGGTTTGGTACCCGCCACTCCCGCGAAGACCGCGGGCGTCCACAACCCGTCCCCAACTCTTGACCAGATGTCCAGCGTCTTTCGACGCCCATCCAGGCATTGGCCGACGCGCGCTCCGTGACTCCCGCCACTTATGCTTGTTCCCTATACGACGGCTCCGCTGCTCCTGCAGCGGGTCTCCTCTTCCGGTTGTAGAGCTCGCATGCGCTCGGGTAGCGGGCAGTCGCCCTCAATCATCGTCAGGCGGCGGCCGAAGTCGCTGGTCTCGATGGTCTGCACGATGGGGTACTGCACGAAGGTCGTGACCACCTTGGCGATGACCTGACCCTCGACCGGCGCGATCAGGCCTTGGGCGAGTGCCGCAGTAAGCGCCCCCATCGCTCGAGCGACGTCGCCGGCACTCTTGATCGGCAGCAGTGCGAGGCAAGCCGCGCGGCAGGCCGGCGGGATGGCCCGAGCGGCCCCGGCTAACCGCCCACACCAGTCCCGCACTCCTGTTCCACCTGTTTTATCAGGTCGAGATCAGGCGTTGACCGCGCGTCGCGCGACAAGATGCGCTCGGGGCACAGCCGCATCGCCCCCGCCGGACAAGCGCGTGAACTGAAGCTCCACGGATCGCCGGCAAATGCGGCCTCGACGGCCTTGCGGGTCAGCGCCTCAGCCCCGTCGGTCAGCAATTCCAGGGCGGCCATCGTCGCCTCGTTGCGCATGCCGAACTGCAGGCCGCTGGGGTTTCCCGACCGCCCCTTCACAAACGGCAGCCCGCGCACCTGCTCCCCGCGGCTTATCCTCCGCCTCATCAACCAGATGTGCCTCTCGCGTCGACAGCGCCCCCACCAGGCGCCCGTTCAGCCCTGAGTCATATTAGGCCAATACGGCAATTTTATGGATGCTAAATCCGTAACCAACCTCACCACGGAAGAACTAACCGGCATTCCGGCATTTTGGATACTCACACTGTACTGACGATCGGGCTCATGAGCGATGCCCGTTACCCTCACCCAGCCTCCCGGATAACCTTCCTCACAGATATTCTTCGATTGGGGTTTAAGATGGAAACGCTTTCCGAAGCTTAGAAAGGTAAATGGGGTCAGAGTCGTTTTTATACTGGCAGCATTTTGTCGTTTGGCGATCCCAGGCCAAATCTACGCTGACCCCAGTTCCGCCACGCCGCCTGCGCGACGAACTCCGCGCAGGCCCACGCCGTTCGACTGTTGGGAGCGGCGTGGCCAGCCGGAATTAAGTCAGATCAAATCCCGGTTACTCGAGGTTGGCGTCCTCGGCTTGGACGGCGTCGACGCACTCGGCGCGCATCACCCCACCCCGACCCGCCCCCATCGAGGGGGCGGGAGTACAAACAGGAGTGCTGATAGAGGCCCTCTTCCTTGATGGGGGAAGGTTTGGGAGGGGGCGAACGCGGTGCAATTTGATCGGAAACCGCTCTAGTCGCGCAGTTCGGGGACGATCCAGAACGGCTTTTGGCCGCGCGACACCCGCTCGAAATTGTCGAAGGCGTTGCGCCAGCGCTTCCAATGATTGTCCCAGGTCGGCCCCGCGCCGTGCGGGCTGAAGATCGCGTTCTTCAGGGTGAAGAGTTCGTGGTCGGGCTTGGGCGGCTCCTCGACCATCACGTCGAGCCCGGCACCCAGGATCTTCTCGTCGCGCAGCGCTGCATAAAGCGCCTTCTCGTCGACGACCGGGCCGCGGCAGGTGTTGATCAGGATCGCCGTCGGCTTCATCATCGCCAATTCACGCTCGCCGATCAGATTGTGCGTCGACTTGTCCAGCGGCACGTGCAAGGAGACGATGTCGGCGGTCTTCAAGAGCTCGGGGAACAGCGCAAAGCGCACGCCGAGCGCATCCTCCTGGTCGCCGGTCAGCCGGTTGATGTCGTAGTACTTGATGTGCATGTCGAAGGCCTTGGCCCGGCGCGCAACCTTCTTGCCGATATTGCCGAGTCCGATGATCCCGAGGGTTTTGTCTTCGACCTCGTAGAGCTTGTAGGAGTTGTAATCATTGCCGCGCCAGCGCCCGGCGACTACACCCTCGTGCTGCCAGATCAGCTTGCGGCACACCGCGAGCATCAGCAGCATCGCGTGCTCGGCCACCGCCGTGGCGTTGGCGCCGCCATTGTTGCAGATCGGCACGCCGGCCGCCCGCGCCGCCTCGAGGTCATAGGTGTTGTAGCCCGCACTCAAGGTCTGCACGATCTTGAGCTTGGGTGCGGCCTGGTAGAATTCCGGCCCATGCTTGAACTGCCCCGCGCCGATGTAATACTCGGTGTCCTTTAGCAGATCGAAGAATTCCGGCCTGCCATGCGGAGAGGTCTTCAACTCCCAGCCGGTCGGGAGCAGCTCCTGAGCAATGGCGAGCGTTTCTTGGTTATGGGTGCTGGGCGTCAGAATGCGCGGCATATTGCGTCTCCTCTTCAGGGGATTGTCGCGTGGTTTGCAAGAGGCCCATCGTAGCGATACCTTGCAATCGTCGTCAAACCAGCGCGGAAGCACATGATCATGCCGGAGTTGCTCGAAGACCGCTTTCAGAACCTGCACGAGTTCGTCACGCAGGCCCGCACCAACCTCAATCGCAACAATTGGGACTACCTAATCGGCGGCTCCGAGACCGAGACGACCTTGGCTCGCAACCGGCTGGCGCTGGACTCCTGGGGTTTCCGGCCCCGGGTCTTGCGCGACGTGTCGAACGTTGATTGCAGCCGCACGCTCTTCGGCAAGAAACTGCGCATCCCGGTGCTGTGCTCGGCGGTCGGCTCGCTCGAAGTGTTCGATGCGGGCGGCGGCGCCACCGTCGCGGCGGCGACGCGCGAATTCGGCAACGGCATGATCTTGAGCTCGTCGGCCCATCCAGGGATGGACAAAACCGCCGAAGCCTCAGGCGACGGCTTCAAGATCTTCCAGCTCTACGTGCGCGGCGATGCCGATTGGGTGGATGATCATGTCAGTCGTGCCATCGGTAAGGGCTACGATGCCTTTTGCCTGACGATCGACACCGACAGCTACAGCCGGCGCGAGCGCGACATCGCCAAGCGCCACCAGCGCCGCCGCGTCCGCGCTGACGACGCCCGCATCCACCAGGCGCGGTTCAACTGGCGCGACATCGAGCGGATCAAGAAGAACTTCGACATCCCGCTCGTTCTAAAGGGGATCGGCACCGCCGAGGACGCCAAGATTGCGCTCGAGATTGGGGTCGACTGCATTTATGTGTCGAACCATGGCGGGCGCCAGCTCGATCAGGGTGTCGGTACGGTCGACGTGTTGCCCGAGGTTGTCGATACGGTCGCTGGGCGGGCCCGCGTTATGGTCGACGGCGGCATCTACCGCGGCACCGACGTGGTCAAAGCGCTGATCCTCGGCGCCGATGTGGTCTCGGTCGGCCGGCTTTATATCTACGGGCTCGCCGCCGCCGGCGGACCCGGGGTCGTGCGGCTCTTCGAGATCCTCGAAGACGAGATCCGCATCTGCCTCTCGCTGCTCGGCGTCACCGGCTACCACGAGCTCGATAAATCCTACATCCGCCCCGCCCGCCAGGTCGCTGACCCGCACGTCCACAGCGCCTTCCCGCACCTCAACCTGCCGCGCGAGACCTATTAACAGGAGACCGAGCTTTACGCTGTCGCATGGGCGCGGAGGATTTCGAGCAGCGCGGAGACGGCGCGAGAGCGGAAACGGTCGCCATGCTGGACGGCGCAAAAGGCCCGCGGCGGAACCGCCACTGGCAGACGTTTGAGGGCGCCGGCGGCCATTGCGTCGGCGCAGACGCGCGCGGACAGAATCGTAGCGCCGGCTCCCGCCAGGACCGCGCTGAGCACCGCCTCATTCGACGGCAGTTCGATCGCGATATTCAGACTCCCATAAGGGACGCCGAGCGCTTCCAGTGCTTTGACGAAGACGGCCCGCGTTCCGGAGCCATCCTCTCGCAGGACCCATTTGCCGGCGATTAGATCATCGAGTGTGAGTTTCTTTCGCGTGACCCATGGATGATTGCCGGCGGCGACCATGGCAAGGTCGTCCCAGGCGATCAATTCGACCGCGAGACGAGGATCTCCGAATTCTTCCTCGGGGCCTTCGACAAAGCCTAGCTCGATGTCACCGCGGATGATCGCCTCGACGACCTCGGCCGAGTTGCCGACAGATACTATCAATGCAACCCCGGGATAGGCCTGGTGAAAATCGACCAATCTCGGCGGCAGGAAATGACTCGCAATCGTCTGACTGGCCTTGATTTGGAGACGCCCGCGAGCAAGACCCGTGAACTCTCGCATCGCCAGCTTTAGCGCGTCGGCGCGATTGACCAGGGAGCGCGCTTCATCGAGCAGCAATTTGCCTCCTTCGGTTACGACAATGCCGCGCCCGACGCGATGAAACAATTTCGTGCCGAACTCCCGCTCGAGCGACGCCACTGCCGCCGACACCGAAGGAGGCGCCAGTCCAAGGACGTCCGCGGCACGCGTGACGTGTTCGCGCTCCGCAACCGCGATGAAGATTTGCAATTGATCGAGCGTCATACCCGCCCTTTTTTTCCGATGCCGCGCTCCACCTAGATTATTCGATCTGGACTTATAAACCGTACAATTCAGGAGTTTACTACGATCAATTCCCGGAGCCATATGGCTCGGCATGGCCATGCGGCCACCAGAAAGGAGATCATCAGATGTTCCGCTTCACCCTAGGCAGCGTCGCTCGGACGCGAGAATATGGTAGTCGGCATCGCGCTTCGGCCATCGGCGCCGCGGCGATCGCCCTGCTCTTCGGCTCCGGCAACTTGGCTGGTGCGGCAGAAAACTCGTCCCGGATGGCGCAGGAGCAGCATGCCTGTGCCGTCGTGATGGGCCTCCGGCAGCCTGGAGACCTCTACGACACCTGCATCAGGAGCCTCGATAAGACGCTGTCCGAGTTGGATCAAACGCGACTGGTCGCGACAGACCGAGGGGCGTGTGCCCGCGAAGGGCTCAAACCCGGAACACCGGCTTTCGCGGTGTGCGTGGTCAACGCAGGGCAATCCCCAACAGGCGCCGGCGCCAACATCACAACCATCGCCGTACACTGAATCCAACACACCCTAAACCAGCAGACCCTCTAAAATGGAGTCACCAATGTCACGCATCGTGATGATCGGATCTTTCGCTGCACTGCTCGTGGCGGCACAGGTCCACAGCGCCAAGGCCTTCGAAAGCGCCAGTAAGACTGACTGGGCGCAGGCGCAAATGGCCTGCGCCGATGTCGGTCTCGCCCCGGGCAGCGGGGTTTTCGGCCAGTGTGTCGTCGACCTCTATTACTCCGTTTGGAACGAGGAGTACGAAACGGAGCGCTGATGAGAGACCGCTGGCAAGGCAACTATGTCGGGCGTTGGCGGGATGGCGCCGAGGGTGCCCCCGCCATCGCCGCCGCGATCTTGTCGGGGCGGGTGAAGGCCAGGTATTCGGCCGCGAATTCGGGGGGCAGGATTTCGACCATCGACTCGTTCTCGAGCCACACCTCGATCACGTGAAACGGGCCGCGGTTGCAGGTGAAGCACTGCCAGCCCTCTCTGGCCGCGATCGCTTCCACCTTGTCGGCGTCGGTCGAAACGCTGAGCGCGAAATGGGTCGGGCCGTAGCCGCGCTCGGCTGCGGGCTTCTTGACAAAGCCGCCGCCCTCGCTGCCGCCGGGCTGCAGCTCCGTGCCCGCCGGATAGACCTCGACACCCGAGCCGTGCTCGTCGAGTTGAAGTGCGAAAAAGCTTCCGGGGTTGGGCGGGAACGGCACCGCCTTGCCGCCCATCAACTCGGCCAGGATGCCGGCGACATGCTTCGGGTCGCGCGCAGCGATCGACAAATGATGGATCATCGTTTCCTCGCGGATTTTGGAATGCTGCTCTAGCATATAATCGCGACGCAACGGATCGGAATACCGGGTCGTGGCTTTCGCCGATTGCTGCGCGGCTCCGCCGAACCAGGGAGGGTGCGGTGCGAAGTGATCCGAACCGGTCGACACCGTATCAGCTCAGGGCGGTATTCGATAAGGGAGTCCGGTCCAGGCTCGCGGTGATCGGCGTCGCCGTCCTGATCGTCGTGGCATGCTTCGTCTATGTCGGCGGCTGGCTCTCGCCCGGCCGGCTGACCCAGGCGCGGATAATCGATGCCTTTCAACAGGTCGACGGCATTCATCCCGGTTTCCGCCGCAATCATGCCAAGGGCGTTTGCATCGCCGGGTATTTCAGCAGCAACGGGCAGGGTGTGCGCCTTTCGAAGGCAGCGGTTTTTCGGCCGGGTCGGCTACCGGTCATCGGACGTCTCTCGCTTGCCGGCGGTCGGCCCGATATGCCCGACGGCCCGGCGGCCGTGCGCGCCATGGCGCTCGCCTTCCGCCCATCCGACGGCGAGGAGTGGCGAGTCGCCATGATCGACATCCCGGTCTTCATCGTCAAAGACCCCGAGGGATTCTACGAGCAATTGCTCGCCGCGAAACCGGATCCCACGACGGGCAAGCCCGATCCGGCGAAAATGAAGGACTTTGTTGCCCACCATCCCGAAACCGCTCGGGCGTTGGAAATTCTCAAAGCCAACCCGTTCTCCTCCGGCTTTGCCAATGCCAGCTACAACGCCCTCGATGCGTTCCGCTTCGTCAATGACGCCGGCATTTCAACGCCCGTACGCTGGTCGATGGCGGCGGTCGAACCGTTCGAACCGGAGCCTGCCGCTCAATCCGCCGCGCAAGACACAAATTACCTCTTTGACGTGGTGATCGCGCGCATCGCACGGGCATCGCTGCAATGGCATTTGGTCATTACGATCGGCCAGCCCGGGGATCGGACGGACGACGCCACAATTCCATGGCCGGGCTCTCGCGAGCGTCTCGATGTCGGGACCTTGACGATCGATCACATCCAGAGCGAAGCGCCAGGCAATTGCCGCGACGTAAACTTCGATCCGCTGGTGCTTCCCGCGGGGATCGAGCCCTCGGACGACCCTTTGCTCAGTGCGCGATCGGCGGCCTACTCGACCTCCTTCACGCGACGCGCGGGCGAGAGGAAGGAGCCGAGCGCAGTCCAGGTTCCCGCCGGTGGCAAAGGAGCGTGACCATGGCCCAGGCACCAAGCTTCACGATATTGTCGCGGCTCCTGCACTGGACGATGGCTGTCGCGGTGCTCGCGATGCTGTTCATCGGCGTCGGCATGGTGGCCTCGTTGTCGAACTATCACTGGTTGTTGTCGATCCATAAGCCGCTAGGGATCCTGATCCTGATTCTCGTTGCGATTCGTCTGGTAAATCGGCTGCTGAATCCTCCGCCGCCGCTACCCCAACACATGCCCGGATGGCAGCGCTTGGCGGCACACGCCTCTCACGTCGTGTTGTATGTGCTGATGTTCGCATTGCCGCTCGTCGGCTGGGCGATGCTGTCGGCCGCGCGCTATCCGATCGTGCTCTATGGGCCGTTGGAGCTGCCGCCGATCTTACCGCATGATGCGGCCCTCTACGCCGTGCTCCGCACGGCTCACACCGTCCTGGCGTTTCTGCTGTTCGCGACGTTCATCGCCCATTTCGCCGCGGCGCTGATGCACGCGTTGATTTATCGGGATGGCGTGTTCCCGAGCATGGCGTCGTGGAGAACGCCGGCCGGTAACCTCGCGGTCACGGCGCGAGACACCTGAGGCCTCAGCTGAAAAATACCGCGAGCCAGACGGTCGGCACCGCCGGGTCGGTCCAGTCCACCCGGTGGCGGCGGTGCGGAGCGACATCGAGCCAGTCGCCGGGACCCAGCAGACGGGCATCGGTCTCGTCCTCGAAGCGCAGCCGGGCGGCGCCGGCAAGCACCACCACCCACTCGCCCTCCGCCTGGTCGTACCAGAACCCGGCCGGGCTCGCCTGACCCCAGGAGACGATCCGCTCGATGCGCAGGCCCGGGCGCGACAACAGCGCGTCGATGCGCTCTGCATCAGCCGCCGGGGAAAGCGAAAAAAGGTTCATGACGGGATCGCCGCGAGCACCCCGGCAACCGCGCGCCGCCACCCGGCGTAGCGTTCCTCGCGCTCGGGTGCCGGCATCAGCGGAACAAAGCGCTGCTCCGCCAGCCACTGGGCCGCGATCTCCTCCCGGCCGGGGTAGAGTCCCCGCGTCGAGCCGGCGACGTAAGCGGCACCCCAGGCGGTGGTTTCGACCGAAGCCGGCCGCTCGACCGTAGCCGGGAGAATGTCGGCGATAAACTGCATCGCCCAGTCGCTGACCGCCATGCCGCCGTCGACGCGCAAGGCGGTGATCTCGATTCCGGCATCGGCGGCCATCGCCGCGACGAGATCGCGCGTCTGGTAACCGACCGCCTCGAGAGTTGCGCGGGCGATCTCGGCGAGACCGCACTCCGCCGTCAGCCCGATCAGGCCGCCGCGCGCATGCGGCGACCAATAGGGCGCGCCAAGCCCGTTGAATCCGGGCACGAGATAGAGGCGCTGCCGCGGATCGGCGCGCATCGCGAGGCTCGTTACCTCTGGTGCCGTCGCGATCGCACCGAGCCGGTCGCGCAGCCATTGCACCGCCGCACCGGCGACAAAGATGCTGCCTTCGAGGGCATAGGCGGTCTCGCCGTCGAGCCGATAAGCGATCGTCGTCAGCAAGCGATGCTGCGAAGCGGCCGGCTCGCCGCCGATATTGAGGAGCGCGAAGGCCCCGGTGCCGTACGTTGCCTTGACCATACCCGGGCGGAAACAGGCCTGACCGATCGCCGCCGCCTGCTGGTCGCCGACGATCGCCGCGATCGGCAGCGCGCTGCTGAGCAGATCCCGCTGCGCCGTGCCGTAATCGGCGCCGGTGTCCAGCACTTCGGGGAGCAATGCCGGCGGGATGCCAAACGCGTCGAGAAGTTCCGGGTCCCAGGTAAGCGTCCGAATATCGAACAGCATCGTGCGGGCGGCGTTGGTGACGTCGGTAAAATGACGTTGCCCGCCGGTGAGGCGCCATAAGAGAAAACTGTCGATCGTGCCGAAGGCGATTTCGCCCACGCGGGCTCGCCTCCGCAGGCCCGGCACATTCTCGAGCAGCCAATGGATCTTCGACGCCGAAAAATAGGGATCGATGATCAATCCCGTGCGGGATGCGACAATGTCTGTCAGCCCCGCCGCGCGCCAGCCGTCGCACAATTCCGCCGTCCGGCGGTCCTGCCAGACGATCGCATTATGGACCGGGCGGCCGGTCGCGCGCTCCCACAAGATCGTCGTCTCCCGCTGATTGGCGATGCCGATCGCGGCGATCGGGCCGTCCGCAGCGGCGATCACTTCACGGCAGGTCGAGACGACGCTCCGCCAGATCTCTTCGGGATCGTGCTCGACCCAGCCCGGCCGCGGATAGTGCTGGGTCAACTCGGTCTGGGCGGTGGCGCGCGCCTGGCCGGCCCCGTCGAACAAGATCGCCCGGGTGCTCGTCGTGCCCTGGTCGATCGCCAGGACATAGGCTTGGCTACGCATAGCGTCAGCCCGGGTTGGGATGAGAGGGGTGAGGAGGGAGAGTTTGGGGCGGTTGGCGGGCCTGGCGGCGACCTACTCTTCCGCACCTTGAGGTGCAGTACCATCGGCGCAGAGGGTTTTCACGGCCGAGTTCGGGATGGGATCGGGTGTTTGGCCCCTCGCTATGGCCACCAGGCCGGCCAAGCGCCCGCCTTGGGCGTGTGCGGCCTTGGGTGAAGTGTGGGGTGATGTGCCAGGGGCAGTGTCTTCAGGCGGGACCGCGCGGCGTCCCGGGATCCCGTCAAGGACGGGGTCTTGGCGCTGCGCGCGGGCGGTGATGTTTGGGCGATCAAGCCGATCGAGCGATTAGTACCGGTCAGCTGCGCGGGTTGCCCCGCTTCCACCTCCGGCCTATCGACGTGGTGGTCTTCCACGGCTCTCAAAGAGACCTGGTTTTGAGGAGGGTTTCCCGCTTAGATGCGTTCAGCGGTTATCCCGTCCGCACTTAGCTACCCGGCGCTGCGGCGGGCGCCACAACCGGTACACCAGAGGTGCGTCCCTCCCGGTCCTCTCGTACTGGGGAGAGCGCCTCGCAAGTCTCGAACACCCACGGCAGATAGGGACCGAACTGTCTCACGACGTTCTAAACCCAGCTCACGTACCGCTTTAAATGGCGAACAGCCATACCCTTGGGACCTGCTCCAGCCCCAGGATGCGATGAGCCGACATCGAGGTGCCAAACGACGCCGTCGATATGGACTCTTGGGCGTCATCAGCCTGTTATCCCCGGCGTACCTTTTATCCGTTGAGCGATGGCCCTTCCACGCGGGACCACCGGATCACTATGGCCGACTTTCGTCTCTGCTCGAGCTGTCGCTCTCGCAGTCAGGCGGGCTTGTGCCATTGCACTCCACAGCTGATTTCCGACCAGCCTGAGCCCACCATCGCGCGCCTCCGTTACTCTTTGGGAGGCGACCGCCCCAGTCAAACTACCCGCCATGCAGGGTCCCGGACCCAGTTTCATGGGCCGCGGTTAGATGCCAGAGAACATAAGGGCGGTATTTCAAGGTTGCCTCCACCCCAACTGGCGCCAGGGCTTCGACGGCTCCCGCCTATCCTACACATAGGTTCCCTAACACCACTGCAAAGCTGTAGTAAAGGTGCACGGGGTCTTTCCGTCTGACCGCGGGAACTCCGCATCTTCACGGAGAATTCAATTTCGCTGAGCCGGTGTTGGAGACAGTGGGGAAGTCGTTACGCCATTCGTGCAGGTCGGAACTTACCCGACAAGGAATTTCGCTACCTTAGGACCGTTATAGTTACGGCCGCCGTTTACCGGGGCTTCGGTTGAGAGCTTGCACCCCTCCCCTTAACCTTCCGGCACCGGGCAGGCGTCAGACCCTATACGTCGCCTTGCGGCTTCGCAGAGCCCTGTGTTTTTAGTAAACAGTCGCCACCCCCAACTCTGTGCCCCCCACCCCTGGTTGCCCAGGAGCAGGGCCCCCTTGTCCCGAAGTTACGGGGGCATTTTGCCGAGTTCCTTCAACACCGTTCTCTCAAGCGCCTCGGTATGCTCTACCAGTCCACCTGTGTCGGTTTCGGGTACGGTCTGTGTTGCCGGCGCTGTTTCCCGGAAGTCCCAGGCCGCCCTCCCAATCCAATCAGGGAAAACGACTTTCGGCCTTCGTCACGGCCCGGCAGGCGGAGGAATGTTAACCCCCTTCCCATCGGCTACGGCCTTCGCCCTCGCCTTAGGGGCCCGGCTAACCCTGCGCGGATTAACCTTGCGCAGGAACCCTTGGACTTTCGGCGTGAGGGTCTCTCACCCTCATTATCGCTACTCATGTCAGCATTCGCACTTCCGATGCCTCCAGCAGCGCTCGCGCGCCACCTTCGCCGGCCTACGGAACGCTCCGCTACCACTCCAGGTGTCAGGAACCAGGAGTTCAGGGGTCAGGATGGACGCGACCAACTCGCGTAGAGACCTTGCAGCATTCTGCTGATCTCAACGTAGTCGGCCATCCACCGCCGTCCCACGACTTCCTCGATATAGCCGAGATCGATGCAGTAGCGCAGCCACAGCTGCGTCTCGTCACTGCTGCCGATCGCGACCGTCAGATACCGCCGATACTCCGCCGCAGAGTAGCTCTGCTTGGCGAAGCCCTCGGCGAGGTTGGCGCAGATCGATTTGCTCGACCGGCGGAGCTGATCCGCCAAAGCAAATTGCTCGATCCGCGGCAACGCCAGGCTGGATTTGTGGATTGCCAGCGACAGCCGATAGGCGCGCCGAAAGACTTCGAGATCTTCGACCCGCTCCACCCTCTCTCGCATCAACCCGCACCCTTCCCGGCACCCCGGCTTTCGCCGGGGCAGGCTCTGACTCCTGGTTCCTGACACCTGAAATCCGCAGCTTCGGTGCGTGGCTTGAGCCCCGTTACATTTTCGGCGCGAGACAGCTATTAGACCAGTGAGCTATTACGCTTTCTTTAAAGGATGGCTGCTTCTAAGCCAACCTCCTGGTTGTCTTGGCCGTCCTACATCCTTTCCCACTTAGCCACGACTGGGGGACCTTAGCTGGCGGTCTGGGCTGTTTCCCTCTCGACGACGGACCTTAGCACCCGCCGTCTGGCTGCCGACCTCCACTCGCCGGTATTCGCAGTTTGGTTAGGTTTGGTAAGGCTCGCGCCCCCCTAGCCCATCCAGTGCTCTACCCCCGGCGGTGAGCAATCGACGCTCTACCTCAATAGATTTCGCGGAGAACCAGCTATTTCCGGGTTTGATTGGCCTTTCACCCCTAACCACAAGTCATCCCCTACTTTTGCAACAGTAGTGGGTTCGGTCCTCCAGTGCGTGTTACCGCACCTTCAACCTGCCCATGGCTAGATCACCCGGTTTCGGGTCTGATCCCGGCAACTGGTGCCCCGGATTAAATCCGGGGCGGACGCCCTATTCAGACTTGCTTTCGCTGCGCCTACACCTAGCGGCTTAAGCTTGCTGCCAAGACCAACTCGCTGACCCATTATACAAAAGGTACGCCGTCACTCGCAGGTGCCAGGGGTCAGGGGTCAGGAACAGGAAAATCCTGACCCCTGACCCCTGACTGCTGACACCTGAAGCTCCGACTGCTTGTAGGCATCCGGTTTCAGGAACTCTTTCACTCCCCTCGTCGGGGTGCTTTTCACCTTTCCCTCACGGTACTGGTGCACTATCGGTCACTGAGGAGTATTTAGGCTTGGAGGGTGGTCCCCCCATGTTCAGACAGGATGGCTCGTGTCCCGCCCTACTCGAGGACCCTGCCGCAGGTTTCCCGTACGGGGCTGTCACCCGCTCCGGCCCGCCTTTCCAGGCGCTTCCGGTACCTTGCGACAAGGCCACTGGCCTGGTCCGCGTTCGCTCGCCACTACTGACGGAATCTCGGTTGATGTCTGTTCCTCCGGCTACTGAGATGTTTCAGTTCGCCGGGTTTGCCTCCTTGGCCTATGAATTCAGCCAAGGATACCCCCCAAGTCGCCCTGGGCGGGTGGGTTGCCCCATTCGGAGATCCCGGGATCACCGATCGCTCGCATCTCCCCCGGGCTTTTCGCAGCGTGCCACGTCCTTCATCGCCTCTCAGTGCCAAGGCATCCACCAGATGCCCTTACTTCGCGCTTGATCGCCGGCATCCCTCGGTACAACCACGGTTCTGCAACCACGGCTGCGCCACAAGACGCCGCACCACCGCCGCGCACAGGACCAAAACCCCAATGGGCCAAAACCCCAAACGTCGGCGGTCTCGCATGAAGACACTTCTTCGGACACGCATACGGCATCGCTGCCAAAACGCGCGTCCGCCTCGGTCACATCACAACTCTCTCTCTTCACTCTTCAATCAACATCCGCCGCAGGTCGCCCCGCAACGGCCTCGCGTGCTCTTCTCCGAACATCCGCGCGGACAGCATGGCCGCCGGCGCCGGCGTGCCGCGCCAGGCGTCGGGCGAGATCGTGCTTCGCCCAGAGAGGCTGGCGGGGAGGAGGCTGGCGGGCGGCGGGCGCGACCCGTGGTGGAGGTGAACGGGATCGAACCGATGACCTCCTGCTTGCAAAGCAGGCGCTCTCCCAGCTGAGCTACACCCCCTTCTCGGGGATCAGGAACCAGGCGCCGGAAGCCAGGAGCATCCTGACCCCGGCGCCGGGTTCCCGACACCTGAAGTGGTGGGCCAGGGAGGATTTGAACCTCCGACCTCACGCTTATCAAGCGCGCGCTCTAACCAGCTGAGCTACTAGCCCCAACCCGGCCCGCTCACAGAGCGCGCAGGCCGAGCCCGCCGGCCGGCGTTCGGCAGAAGGGATGCGCAGGCGGCGGCGTCGCAGGCGCCAGGTTCCAGAAACCCGGATACTGACGCCCATTGTGGAAGATCAGGATCGGTGTCGCCGCCGCCATTTCTGACACCTGACACCTGGCTCCTGAATTCCAGAAAGGAGGTGATCCAGCCGCAGGTTCCCCTACGGCTACCTTGTTACGACTTCACCCCAGTCGCTGACCTTACCGTGGTCGGTTGCCTCCCTTGCGGGTTGGCGCGCCGCCTTAAGGTAAAGCCAACTCCCATGGTGTGACGGGCGGTGTGTACAAGGCCCGGGAACGTATTCACCGCGGCATGCTGATCCGCGATTACTAGCGATTCCGACTTCATGCTCTCGAGTTGCAGAGAGCAATCCGAACTGAGACGGCTTTTCGAGATTGGCGCGGGGTCGCCCCTCTGCCGCCCTCTGTCACCGCCATTGTAGCACGTGTGTAGCCCAGCCCATAAGGGCCATGAGGACTTGACGTCATCCCCGCCTTCCTCCGGCTTGTCACCGGCAGTTTCTGCAGAGTGCCCGGCTTGACCCGATGGCAACTGCAGATGAGGGTTGCGCTCGTTGCGGGACTTAACCCAACATCTCACGACACGAGCTGACGACAGCCATGCAGCACCTGTGTCCCCGCCGGCCGAACCGAAGGATCCGATCTCTCGGAACCATACGAGGCATGTCAAGGGCTGGTAAGGTTCTTCGCGTTGCGTCGAATTAAACCACATGCTCCACCGCTTGTGCGGGCCCCCGTCAATTCCTTTGAGTTTTAACCTTGCGGCCGTACTCCCCAGGCGGTGTGCTTAAAGCGTTAGCTGCGACACCGAAGAGCTAGGCTCCCCAACGTCTAGCACACATCGTTTACCGCGTGGACTACCAGGGTATCTAATCCTGTTTGCTCCCCACGCCTTCGCGCCTCAGCGTCAGTCTCGGTCCAGAGAGCCGCCTTCGCCACCGGTGTTCTTCCCAATATCTACGAATTTCACCTCTACACTGGGAATTCCGCTCTCCTCTCCCGAACTCCAGCCGTCCAGTCCCAAGCGCACCTCCCAGGTTGAGCCCGGGGCTTTCACGCCTGACTTGAATGGCCGCCTACGCGCCCTTTACGCCCAGTAAATCCGAACAACGCTCGCCCCCTTCGTATTACCGCGGCTGCTGGCACGAAGTTAGCCGGGGCTTCTTCTCCCGCTACCGTCATCATCGTCGCGGGCGAAAGAGCTTTACAACCCTAAGGCCTTCATCACTCACGCGGCATTGCTGGATCAGGCTTGCGCCCATTGTCCAATATTCCCCACTGCTGCCTCCCGTAGGAGTTTGGGCCGTGTCTCAGTCCCAGTGTGGCTGATCATCCTCTCAGACCAGCTACGGATCGGTGCCTTGGTAGGCCGTTACCCCACCAACCAGCTAATCCGACGCGGGCCCCTCCTGCTGCGATCAATCTTTCCCCCCAAACCCAATCCGAAGACCAGGCCCGGGGGCGCATGCGGTATTAGCCGAAGTTTCCCTCGGTTATCCCCCACAACAGGGCAGGTTCCCACGCGCTACTCACCCGTGCGCCACTCCTTGAAGGTCGAAACCTTCAAAGCGTTCGACTTGCATGTGTTAGGCATGCCGCCAGCGTTCGTTCTGAGCCAGGATCAAACTCTCAAGTTCATCCCGGGCCAACCCCGCTTCTCCGCGAGGTCGACCCAAACAGGGCCTCCAAAACGCTCGCACCGACGCGCGAACGTCCGGCAACCCGCGCCGCCGCCCGCGCATCCCTTCCCACTTCTATACCGTCTCAATCAACACACCCCCAGGGCTGCTTCCGCCTCAAAGGGGCCGCGCTTATAGGCCCTCCCCCATCCCCCGTCAATACCTTTTCCCGCTGATGTTCTGAGGCTCGATCAAGCCGACGCGGCACCGTAATACAGCATTACGGTGTGTTTTGCCTCTGCAAAGAATAGCCAGCGCTCCACGAGAAGTCCGACCGTCGCGCTTAGGAGGGCGATCCCCGCCGCAACCCCGCCGCTCAGGCCGCCGAGCAACAGAGCGACGAAACTCGCCAAGGCGGGCAGTGCGAAGCCGGCGAACCGGGCGGCCCGCCGCAGCCGCAGCCGATGTTTGCGGGCGATCCGAAAGCCCATCTCCTTGAGGAGATAATTCTCCTCGCTATGCGGCGGCTCCAGCATCCGCACCTCGCCTCGACTGCCGAGTGAGGTTGCGCTAGCGACAGTGCTGGGCGCCGAAGTCGAGTCGATGGTCAGCCAATACCGCTCCTTCATCCGCCACGCGACCAACACGACGAGCACGCTCAGCAGCGCCGTCCCGGATGGGTGTGGATCCCACAGCCGAATGAGGAAATCGAGAACGAGAAACCCGCTCATCAGCGCGAGCACGAGATAGTTCGGGACAACCCAGCAATTGTGCCATTGATGGATCGGCTTCAGCGACGCGTAGATCATGCCGGTGCAGAAGATCGTTGCGGCCGCGAGCGCTGCGGCGACGATTCCGCACAGACCGACCAGGCCGACGGTCGTGTCGAAGAAGATCCAGCCGACCCCAAAGATGCCGGCAGGCAAAAAAGTCAACGCGGAGCATACGGCCTCACGCGACAACCAGGACGACCGCCATTGCGAGAACGCCCGCCAGGCACGCTCGGGCCGGCCCAGATGAAATGCCGAGGAGGCAAGACCGCCAACCGCGAGCACTACCGCAATCGCGATCGCTGCAAACCCGAAGCTCGCGCTCGGTGGAAGCAGGCCGAGCGGCGCGCCGAGTCCGAGCAAGGTCAAGAGCGCGAAGCCGGCACCGGAGGACGTGGTGAAAAAGACGATCGACAGCGCCGGATGCAAATGCCCATCCTCAACGAGACAAGAGGCAACTTATCCAACCGTGACAATCGGTCCACAGTAGTTTCCCCGTGGATATCACTTCGATTGATCCTTACGCTCGTCAACTCCGCCGTAACGCAGTATCGCCGGCGGGCCACCGAGCGCCGGCGGGCGTTGAAGCGCCCCAAACGAGGGTGCCGTCATGCGCGGTTCGTCCGCGGCCGTCCGATCAATCCGCACGCGCAAATCGTACCACGCCGCCTGCCCGGTGATCGGATCGGCATTGGCATGCGCATAACCGCCGTCTGGCGGCAGCAGCACTGAGATAACATGATTGAGCAAAAAACCTGAGCGGAACTCCGGCGCGGCGGGGTCAAGGTCCCAAGCACCGGTGCGTTTTCCGATCGCGTTCCAGGTCCACACAGTATCCGGGTTGACACCATCCATCAGCTTGGTCGGCACGCGAATCCGGCCGTGAAGGCTCGATAACCAGACCCAGTCATCTTCTTCGAGGCCGAGTTCCCGTCCGGTCGTCCGGTTGATAAATAGTCGATTGCTGCCGAGGATCTGCCGCAGCCAAGCGTTCTGGGAATGCCAGGAGTGATACATCGGCATCGGCCGCTGGGTTACAGCGTGAAGCGGGAAATCGCCGCGATCGATGCGCGCCTCCTCGAACGGCATATACCAGAAAGGCAGGGGGTCGAAGTAGGTCGCGATCCGCGCGCGATGGGATTCGGGCGGCACCACGTTGCCATGTCCGCCGGCGGCGAGGCGGAAACGTTGCAGCGGTTCAACATAGAGTTGCAGCACGATGGGTTGCGCTGAATCGATCAGCCCCATCGCCACGGCGGTCTCGAGGTAAGCCTTGTTGGCGTGCTTGAAAAATCGTTGGTCATCGGGCAGCTCGTGCTTCCAAAAGCAGCCGTTCGCGACATAGCGTTCGAGTTGATGCGGGTTCGGCATGCCCCGGCCGGCCTGATCGCCGTCGGCGCCGCGCCAACCGCCAAGCGGTCCGACCCCGGGGCGCCGCTCGTGATTGATGATGTAGTCCGCATAACCACCGGGATAGCGCGGCGCGCCCTCCGGTGTGACAAAACCGGGAAGCCCGAGCCGGGCGCCGATGTCGATCAGCACGTCCTGGAACGGGCGGACGTCGCGGTCCGGGATTAGTACCGGCTGCCGGATCGCATCGGCCGGGCCCTCGACGCTGCCAATCGGTCGGTCGAGTAGCGATATGCAGTCCCAGCGTTCCAGATACGTCGTATCGGGCAATACGAGGTCGGCATAGGCCACCGTTTCCGAATAATACGCATCGGCATAGATGATCCGCGGGATGCGGTAGTTGCCTGTCGCCGGATCCTTGTCGGTCAGCATCCGCATCGTCTCGGCGGTGTTCATCGCGGAGTTCCAGGCCATGTTGGCCATGTACAGGAACAGCGTGTCGATCGGGTAAGGGTCGCCCTTGGACGCATTGGCGATGACCATATGCATCATGCCGTGCGCGGCGATCGGCGCATCCCAGGAGAACGCCTTGTCGATCCGAACCGGCCGACCCTGATCGTCGATCATCAGATCGTCGGGCGAGAGCGGGTAGCCCAACGGCACTCCGGGCAACGGCTTGCCGGCGACGACCTGCTCGGGCTTCCCAGCCGGTTTTGGCCCCGGCGGGCACGGTTTGGGATGCGGCGACTTGTAGCGCCATCCGCCCGGCACATCGATGGTGCCGAGGAGCAGCTGCAGCAGGTGCAGCGCTCGGCAAGTTTGGAACCCGTTCGAATGGGCTGAAATCCCGCGCATCGCATGCAGCGACACCGGCCGACCGCGCGTCGTATCATGGCGCCGTCCGGCCCAGTCGGTCCACGGTACGGGGAGTTCGATCTCCTCTTCGAAGGCAGTATGAGCGAGCTCCTCGGCGAGCCGCCGGATCGTCGCGGCCGGGACGCCGCAGGTCTCGGCAATCGCCGCCGGGGCGTAGCGTGCATCGAGATAGCGCTCGGCCACCAGCTGAAAGACGGGGACGGCGCGCCGGCCATCGGGCAGCGCCGCATCGCCGATGAGGCGAGCCGCAACGCCCGTCGCAGCGCTGCTGGCGAGCGATCCGGAAGCCTCGAGCACGAGCGGCTCGCCGGCCTCGTTGCGGGCGAACAGGCCGTCATCGGCCGCTCCCGGCGCCTGAATCACCAGCCAGGCGGCGTTGGTGTAACGAACGAGATAGTCGAGATCGATTCGGTCGGATTTGAGGAGCTCGTGGATCAGTGCCATGACGAACAGCCCGTCGGTGCCGGGCCTGATCCCAACCCATTCGTCGGCGATCGCCGAATAGCCGGTGCGTACCGGATTGACCGAGACAAATTTGGCACCACGTTGGCGCAGACCCGACAGCGCGATTTTTATCGGGTTGGAATCATGATCCTCGGCAACCCCGAACATCATGAAGAGCCGCGTGTGCAGCCAGTCGGGCTCGCCGAACTCCCAAAAGCTGCTGCCGAGCGTGTACATTCCGGCGGCCGCCATGTTGACCGAACAGAACCCGCCATGCGCGGCGAAGTTAGGGGTCCCGAACTGAGCCGCCCAATAGCCGGTCAAGGATTGGCTCTGATCACGGCCAGTGAAAAACGCGAGCTTCTTGGGGTCTTCGCTGCGGATCGCCGACAACCATCCGACCGCGGTGGCGATCGCCTCCTCCCACTCGATCTCGCGAAACTCGCCGGAACCACGCTCGCCCACTCTCTTAAGCGGCTTCCTCAGTCTTGCCGGCGAACGCTGCTGCATGATACCGGAAGCGCCCTTGCCGCAGATCACGCCGCGGTTCACCGGGTGGTCACGATTGCCTTCGATATAACGAATGCCGCCATTCTTGAGATGAACTTTGATCCCGCAGCGGCAGGCGCACATGTAGCAGGTCGTGTATTTGACCTCGTCCGAAACCTTTGGCGAGGTATCGATCAGTTCGCGCGGCGAGAAATAATCACGCAGCCGCTCGCCGAGGCTCATTCCATCCCCCATAAGGTCAATCGGGCGCTCCGAGCGGCCCATCGCCGACCGACATCCCGGCCTCACGATAGAACCGTTTGGCCCCCGGATGCAGCGGTATCGTGAGACCGTCCAGCGCGTTCGCCAACCTTACCTGCTTTCCGATAGGGTCGTGCGCATCGAGAAGACGTTGCGTGGCCTCGTTCCACAACGCCTTGGTGATGGCGTAGATCAGGTCATCGGAGGCATTGACGGAAACCACCCAAAGCGCGTGGAATCCAACGGTCGGCGTGGCGACACTCACCCCCGGATAAATGTCGGCAGGGATGACCGCGCGGTCGTAAGGGCCGTATTTCTCATGCAGGGTCGTCAGCACCTTATCCGAAATCGGGATGAGACGAATGGCGGTCGTGCTCGCGAGCGCGCGGATCGCAGGGATCGGCACCCCACCGATCAGAAAAAAGCCTTCGAGAGTACCCTCCGCGAGGTTCGCCGCCGCGGTGCCCGAGCGCAGGTAGTCGGGCGACAGGTCTTTCTCGGCAATCCCGCCGGCGGCAAGCACAATTCTGGCGTCTACGAGAGTTCCCGATCCCACTTGGCCCAGCGAGATGCGCCGGCCTTTCAAGTCCGCGAGCGTCTGGATCGGGCCCGCCGCGCGCACCACCAGATGAAGACGTTCAGGGAACAGGGTTGCGATGGCGCGCAACGTCTTGATTGGTCCCTCGCTGGCGAAAATGCCGGTTCCGGCATAGGCCCAGCTCGCGACGTCCGACTGGGCGATGCCGGACTCGATCTGGTCGGAAGCGATCATCCGCAAGTTGTCGACCGACCCTTGCGTCGCTTGGGCCACGGCGACGAGGCCCGGGACGCCGCAGCTGCCCCCCTGCGCGCACGGAGGCGAGGCCGCGGGTTTGGAAACAGCGCTGGCGATCACCCCGGCGATCTCGAAAAAGCTCCCGGCAGTCGCCGCCGCGCCGATGCGAAAGAACGGCATCTCCTGTGCGGTCCCCGGGCCCGCTCGACCCAGCAGAGCGAGCACGGCAACGACCGCGAACGCCAAGCATCGACCAGTAGGACGCAACTCAGAAAGCATCGTCTCACCAGGTGAGACCGCAATTTCTGAGAACAACACTGATCAACTCGGTTTGCAATGCCGCCGGGCGTGGTCCGGCTAATCCAATCGCGCGGGGCAGCACCCCGAGACCGGCCTGCCGTGCGGTCCGGTTCCTCACTTGCTCCGCGACACGATCTCGATGATTGCTCTTCCGTAACGGTCGAGCTTGCTGGCTCCGACACCGGGAATGGTCGCAAGCGATGTCAGCGAGACCGGACGACGGCGGGCGACCTCGATCAACGTCGCGTCGTGAAAAATGACATAGGGCGGCAGCTCTTGGCGCCGCGCCTCTTCGAGACGCCACGCCCTCAGAGCTTCCCAAATCGCCTGCGCTTCAGGTTCGAGCTCGCTTGCGATCGTGCCTTTGCGACCGGGCTCGGGGGTGTTGCGTTTCGGGCTGCGCGCATCACGACGAAAGCGGACCGTTTGCGCGCCGCGCAAAATCTCCGGCGCAAGCGGCGCGAGTGCCAGCCCGCCGTGGCCCGCAAGGTCCGGCAAGACGATCCCCTGCGCCACGAGCTGGCGGAACACCGAATGCCAGCCGCGACGATCGAGTTCGGCGCCGACGCCAAAGGTTCTCAGTTGATTGTGGTGCAGACGCAGAACGCGCTCGGTCTCCTTGCCGAGCAGGACATCGATCAGATGGTGGGCGCCAAAGCGCTGGCCCGTGCGGTAGATCGCCGAGAGCGCTTTCTGCGCAGCGACCGTCCCATCCCAGCTCGGCACCGGGGTGCGGCAGTTGTCGCAATTGCCGCATGGCGGGTGATCGGCCTCGCCGAAATAACCGAGCAAGACCTGGCGTCGGCAGGAAACCGTTTCGCAATAACCGATCAGCGCCTCGGTCTTCTGCCGCTCGATCCGGCGCTGCGTGTCCGTCATCTCGCTTGTGTCGAGCAACCGGATCAGATTCATCACATCGGCGAAACCGTAAGTCATCCAGGCATCGGCGGCTCGGCCATCGCGCCCCGCCCGGCCGGTTTCCTGGTAATAGGCTTCGAGGTTCTTCGGCACATCGAGATGAGCAACAAAACGGACATCGGGCTTATCGATCCCCATGCCGAAGGCGATGGTTGCGACGACCACGACACCCTCTTCCTTCAGGAAGCGCTCCTGGTGTCGCTCGCGCACGGCCCCTTCGAGACCAGCATGGTAGGGAAGCGCGGCGCGTCCATGCGCGCCGAGCCATCCGGCGGTGGCTTCAACCGCACGCCGGGTAAAGCAATAGACGATCCCGGCGTCGCCGGGATGATCGTCGACGAGGAATTGCCAAAGTTGATCGAGCGGATTGAGCTTGGGGACCACTCGATAGAACAGGTTCGGACGATCATAGCCCGCGGCGAAAATCCTTGCGTCGCCAAGCCCGAGCTGCGCGACGATGTCACGGCGGGTCGGCCCGTCCGCGGTGGCGGTGAGCGCCATCAGGGGCACGCCGGCAAAGCGCTCCCTCAGGATCGAAAGCTGCTGATACTCAGGGCGGAAATCATGACCCCACTGAGAGATGCAATGCGCCTCATCGACGGCGAAGAGAGCGAGGCGACAGCCGGAGAGCAGCTCGAGGCAGCGCGTCGTGGCCAGCCGCTCGGGCGAAACGTAAAGGAGATCCAGCGCGCCGTCGCGAACGGCGCGTTCGATTTTGGATGCCTCGCCCTGGGACAGGCGCGAATTCAGGGCGGCGGCGCGGACTCCGGCTTGGCGCAGCGCATCCACCTGATCTTTCATCAACGCGATCAGCGGCGAGACGACGACGCCCAAACCGGGCCGCAACAGGGCCGGTACCTGATAACACAGCGATTTGCCGCCGCCGGTGGGCATCAGTACGACGGCGTCCCCGCCGGCGATCACGTGCTCGATGATCGCGAGTTGTTGGCCGCGGAAGCGGTCGAAGCCGAAGACCTCCCGCAACATCCCGAGCGGCGAGCGGTTTTCGGCGCCGGGATTGTCCTCCGGCAAACGTGGCACGTCCTTGCACTCCCGGGGTGCCGCTGGCTAAAGCGGCGTTATGTAGGTGCCTCTGCTTAGCGAGCGGGCGCAGTTGGTGCACTCAAATTATGTCGCGATTGTCCTAACCAACGATTATGTCAGATCCACCTGGCGGATGCTCACCCATCCAGTCCGGGGAGGCGCCTGAAGGCTCCTACAGTGCAAGGCGGGGACCCGGCGGCACTTATTCGAACAGCAACGTTAGAGTTGCCATAATCATACTATATTCTCCAGTTGCAAGTGGCGCTCGGAAGCCGCACCGATGATCAGGAAGGAGAAGCACGTGCCTGTAGATTCACTGCGGAAATAGGTGGACACGCGGGCTCGGGCCGGTTCCTGCTCGGTGACGGCGAGGTCGAGGCGCTTACCGACAGCCTGTCTCTTGCAAACGCGATTTCAAGTAATCACCTTGGGGTTGGATAGGCCCCCTACGGAACCCGATCTCCCGCTTCCGCCGCGACCCCCAAGCGACGGCTGCAACGTTATCGGGGTTTGTATCGTTATACCTCTATCAGAACAAATCCTCCTGCAAAGTGAGGTTGCGTGCTTACTTTCTGTTTAGTTTGGGACCGCGCGCGCCGGCTGCTGATCGCAGGTACGATAGCGGGCGGACTGGCTGCGTTTGCTGTTTCGCCCGGCTTCACGCAGACGCCGGCGGCCGAGCCGACAGGCGAAGCGGCGGCCCCGCACCCCGACGTCTCCCCGCCCAATACCGGATTGCCGAGCGAACCGCCGTTTGTCGGAAATCCCGAGCTCAAAGCGCGGCTCGACCTCCCGGGCAAATTGATCGTGGCGGGAGAGCGGATGCACGAACAGTTGCTCCGTCGCTTCTACGCCGTGCACGGCTACCAGACGGTATGGACCGACCGCTCGGCAGAAGCGAGCCAGCTGTGGAATGCGATCCAGCGTGCCGGTGATCATGCGCTCGATCCCGATCTCTTTCACAGCTCGGCGATGGCCGAGCGTGGTCCGGCGTTGTCGCCGATCGAGCGCGATCTGCTGTTTAGTGATGCTTTCCTCTCCTATGCCGACGCCTTGTCCCGGGGGGCGATGCCGATCGAGAACCGCTTCGATGACGAAGATCTGGTGCCCGAGCCGGTCGACATTGTAGCGGTGATCGACGCAGCGATCGCCAGCCCAAATCCCGCACAGCTGATCGAATCACTGGCCCCGACCTCACCCGAATACAGGGCGATGCGCCGCACCTACGTGGAACATCGCGCAATGCTCGAGACCGGCGGCCCGACGCACTCCGCTGAGGGTCGAAAAAAGCCCGACCGCGGACCGATCGAGGCGCGGGCGAGCACGGAAAAGCGGTTGCAGCAGCTGGCGGTCAATCTCGAGCGGCTGCGCTGGCTCCCGAGGGTCATTCCATCCGATCGCGTCGTCGTGAATGCCGCGATGGCGCGCCTTCAGCTCTTCCGCAACAATCGGCCAGTATTCACAACCCGCGTCGTAGTCGGCGAGATCGATAAGCAGACCCCCGAGTTTCAGACGACGATAAGCGACATTCTCTTCAATCCTCCGTGGAACATTCCGCGCTCGATCGCGCAGAAGGAGATCCTGCCGAAACTTGCGGCCGATCCCGATTATTTAACCCGCCATCACATGAGGTGGCGTACCGGAGGAGCCATCCAGCAGCAGGCCGGACCCTACAGCGCCCTCGGGCGGCTCAAATTCGAAATGACCGACCGCTACGACGTCTACCTGCACGACACGCCACAGAAATCCCTGTTCCAGTCCGCCTCGCGCATGATGAGTCATGGGTGTGTCCGGGTCGAGAACCCGCGCGCGCTCGCAGCGCTCCTGCTGGAGCGGAGCCCGGAGGCGATCGATAAGGCGATCGCTGCCGGTTCGACCACTCGCCGGGCTCTGCCAACCCCGCTGCCAATTTTTATCGTCTACCAGACCGCCTTTGTCGAATCGGACGGTTCGATCCAGTTCCGTTCAGACCCTTACGAGCGCGATGACGGGATTTGGCAGCACTTGACACGGTCACGGCAGCTTCCGGTCGCCCAGGATACCGCCGCCACCCAGCGGAAAGGGTGATCAAGAAGAAATCAATGCAACTTATATTAAGAATGTAGTAACCAAATCGACTGCCCCAGCTCAATTTCGGGCCATCAGGGCTTGTTTGCCCCGTTAACAACTGCTATGGCCCCTATTGGGGAACTTGGGGGGTCAAGCATTGCCTGTGTCTTCGCTACTGAGCCGCCGTCGGCTGCTCGGCGCGGTTGCGGCCACTTCCGCAATCGGCGTCGCATATCCTGCTCCGGCAGTTTCTTTCGCACCGCGATCCGTTTCACTCTACAACATCCACACTGGCGAATGGCTGCGGACGGTCTATTGGGCCGACGGTCATTACATTCGAGAGGCAGTAAGGGACATCAACTGGATTTTGCGGGATCATCATTCGGACGAGATCCGACCGATGGATGCCGGGGTCCTCGATGTGCTGGGGATGTTGCGCGATCGGCTCGATACTCACGATCCTTTTCTTGTGGTTTGCGGCTATCGCTCGCCGACAACCAACGCGCAGATGTACCGACGCCGCGAGGGGGTGGCAAAACACAGCTATCATATCAAGGGTATGGCCGTCGATTTGCGGTCCGAACGACGCGATCTCGGCCAGGTGCGCGACGCGGCGCTGAGCCTGCAATGCGGAGGGGTCGGCTACTACCCGCGCTCAGGATTCGTTCACGTGGACTGCGGGCCGATACGTCGCTGGTAAGTCATAGCCCGAGTTACCGGGGCCCGCGCCGCAATACGTCGAGGCGCAGCGGCAACACCGTCCCGAGCCAGAGCGCAAATTGGGTGTGATCGGCGACGCTGTCGCCGGTAAGCGGATGTACCAGGACGTTCAGACCTTCGCGGTTGAGCATCAGCCAGGGAACCAAGGTCGGGAACTCCTCCGCCGTGAAGGCCACCTGATACATCGCGACGGGATGCGGTCCGACCGGCTCGTCATGCCAGCTGCCGAGCCGGGCCTGGAAGCGCTCGCCGATCCCGGCGCGCAGGCGTTCGGCGGTGGTCCGGGTCTCCGGCGCGTAATAAATATGGGCGTGATATCCCCTGACCTGGCTCGGATCAGCAAACCCATTGGTCATACTCTTCTCCGGTGTTGATCGGGTCGGTCACCGCCGGCACGGTCGTCGCTCCCAAGCCGAGGCCGCGTTGCATCAAAACGATATCGACCCAGCCGCCGAATTTGAGACCAACTGCCGGCAGGACGCCCACACGGGTAAAGCCCAGCGCCGCGTGTAAGCGGATCGACGGCCAAGTATCGCTGCCGCCGACCACAGCGACCATTTGACGATAGCCGAGTTCCGCGCAGCGGTCGAGGAGGCTTCCCAGCAGGACTCGACCGATTCCGCGCCCGACCTCCGCCGCATCGATATAGATCGAATCTTCCAGCGTGAACCGATAGGCCGACCGGAAGCGATACGGGCTGGCGTAGCAGTAGCCCAATACTCGGCCTGAGCGCTCGGCGATAAGATACGGCATGCCGCGGGCGACTATCTTCCTGCGGCGGGAGGCTAGCTCGTCCGGCTCGGGGGGAACCTCTTCGAACGACGCCAACCCGTGCAGGACGTGATGCCGGTAGATCGCGGCGATCGCCGCGATGTCATCCTCCCGGGAGGCGCGGATTTCGAAGCGGCCGGTCAAATCACGCGAGTAGGGTTGCCGTCGAGGAAGGCGACGACATTCTCGACGATCTGCGGGTAGGAGCTGCGATAGTTCTCGTCGGTGACATATCCGATATGCGGGGTGAGGATCACGTTCGGGGCCGTGCGCAGCGGATGGTCGATCGGCAACGGCTCCTTGTCGTAGACGTCAAGCCCGGCATAGGCGAGGCGTCCCTCCTTCAGCGCGGCGATGATTGCGCTCGTGTCGCAGATCGGCCCGCGTGAGGTGTTGACGAGGATCGCAGAAGGTTTCATGAGCCCGATCTCGCGGGCCCCGACCAGGCCGCGGCTGCGCGGGCTCAGCACCAGATGCACCGAGAGAATGTCGGAGCGGCGAAAGAGCTCGTCCTTCTCGACCCGTTCGACGCCCTGCGCCGCCGCCTTCTCCGCGGTCAGGTTCTGGCTCCAGGCGATCGCCTTCATGCCGAAGGCGAGACCGACGCGGGCGACCGCGCTGCCGAGCCGCCCGAGGCCCAACAGACCCAGCGTCTTGCCGGCGACGCGGTGGCCGATCCGGGTCTGCCATCCGCCTTGCCGCAGGAATTGATGATCCTCGGCGATGCGGCGAGCGGCGCCGAGGATCAGACCCCAGGCGAGTTCGGCGGTATCCTCGTTGCCGCCGCCGGGACCCCCGGTGCCGCACACGGTGACGCCGCGGTCCTTCAGCGCCGCCATATCGAACGAGGCATTTCGCATGCCGGTCGTGATCAGCAGTTTGAGCTTGGGCAGGCGATCGACAAGCGATTTCGGAAACGGGGTGCGCTCGCGCATCGCGGCGACGAGCTCGGAATTGGCCAGAGCCCGCGCCGCGGCGTCCTCGTCGGCGAAAGCATGGCGCTCGACGGCTATTTCAACCCCACGGCTCCTGATCGGCGACCAGTCCGCCATGTTGAGTGCGACACCCTGGTAATCATCAAGAATGCTGAGCCGCATCGCCGTCTCCCTCAGTTAGGTAGTTCGCCGCCGGCCGTGCCGACCGCAGGGTATGAAACGATTGTTTCCCCAAACGCTGTTATCGCGAGTTTAACACCGTCCTGCGTCCGATCCGCACTGGATGAAACCGTGCACCCACCGCTGTCCCGGCGGAAGCCGGGACCCACCCGTCTGCTGCTCGTGCCATCCACCGATGGACCCCGGCTTTTCGCCGGGGAAGCGCTCAACATGTCGGCCACCGTTATACGAGTTGCTTTTTGTTAGGAGCCCGCGCGACGAAGCAATCTGCTCAAGTGGAGACTTGGCAGCCCGAGATTGCTTCGTCGCCTGCAGGCTGCCCCTGGGCGGCTCCACCTGACGCCGCGTCAGAGGGCGGCGAGCGCAGCGTTCAGCGTCGCACTCGGCCGCATGGCCGCCGATGTCTTAGCCTGATCGGGCAGATAATAACCGCCAGTATCCACCGACTTACGCTGCGCGGCGATCAGCTCGGCATTGATCTTGGCCTCGTTGGCCGTCAGCGCCTCCGCGAGCGGTTTGAAGCGGGCTGCCAGTGCCGGACTGTTGTTCTGCCGGGCCAGCGCCTGTGCCCAATACAGCGCCAGGTAGAAATGGCTGCCACGATTATCCAGTTCGCCAACCCTCCGCGCAGGCGAACGGTTGTACTCAAGGATTTTGCCGTTGGCCTCATCGAGCGTCTCGGCCAGAACCTGCACGTCCTCATTCCCACTTGTCTGCGCCAGATGCTCCAGCGAAGCGCCAAGCGCCAGGAACTCACCCAGCGAATCCCAGCGCAGATAGCCTTCGTGCTGGAACTGCTCCACATGCCTGGGCGCAGAACCACCGGCCCCGGTCTCGAACAACCCACCGCCCGCCAGCAGCGGTACGATCGACAGCATCTTGGCCGACGTGCCCAGCTCCATTATCGGGAAAAGATCGGTCAAGTAGTCGCGCAGCACATTGCCGGTTACGGAGATGGTGTCGAGCCCCTTGCGGATGCGGTCGAGCGAGAACTTGATTGCCTCGACCGGCGCCAGGATACGGATGTCGAGACCCGATGTGTCCTCGTTCTTCAGGTATGTCTCGACCTTGGCGATCAACTGCGCGTCGTGCGCGCGTTTGGCGTCGAGCCAGAATACCGCTGGGGTGCTGGTCAGGCGCGCGCGGCGCACCCCAAGCTTGACCCAATCCTGGATCGGTTCGTCCTTGACCTGGCACATCCGGAAGATGTCACCGGTCTCGACCGGCAGTGATAGCAGAACCGTGCCGTCATCGGCGACCACGCGCACCGTTCCGCCCGTGGCGACCTCAAACGTCTTGTCGTGCGAGCCATACTCCTCGGCTTGCTGCGCCATCAACCCAACGTTCGGCACAGAGCCCATCGTCTTCGGGTCGAAGGCACCATGCGCCTTGCAGTCCTCGATGACGGCCTGGAACAGCGGCGCGTAGCAACGATCGGGGATCGCGGCGATTACCTCGTGCAGCTTGCCGTCAGGGCCCCACATGCGCCCGGATTCTCAAATCATCGCCGGCATCGATGCATCGATGATCACGTCGCTCGGCACGTGCAGATTGGTGATTCCCCGGTCGGAATTGACCATGGCTAGGCCAGGCTGCCACGCGTAGGTGGCCTGGATATCGGCCTTGATCGCCGCCTTTTCAGCCTCCGGCAACGTCTCGATCCGGGTCAGCATGTCGCCCACGCCGTTGTCGGGATCAACGCCCAGGCGCGTCAGTGTGGCGCCATGCTTCTCGAACACATCGGCGAAGAACACGGAAACGCAATGACCGAACAGGATGGGATCAGAGATTTTCATCATGGTCGTCTTGACGTGCACCGAGAATAGGACGCCGTCCTTCTTCGCGGCGTCGATCTGCGCGGCGAAGAAGGCGCGCAACGCCTTACGGTTCATCACCGACGCGTCGATGATCTCGCCGGTCTGAAGCGGCGTCTTCGCCTTCAGCACCGTGACCGCGCCCCCCTTATCCCCGACCGGGCTGCCGACCAACTCGATACGGGCATTGGTCGGCGCCGCAATGGTCGTCGCAACCTCCGAACCGTAGAAATCGCCGCCAGACATGTGCGCCACGCGCGTTTTCGAGTCCTTGGTCCAGGCGCCCATCTTATGCGGGTTGTTGCGCGCGTACTGCTTCACGGCGCCGGCGGCGCGGCGGTCGGAATTGCCCTCGCGCAGCACCGGATTGACGGCGCTGCCGAGCACCTTGCCATAGCGGGCGCGGATTTCCTTATCCGCTGGCGTCGCTTCGCTGTCCGGATAGTCCGGCACGTCGTAACCCTTGCTCTGCAACTCCTTGATCGCAGCCTTCAGCTGCGGGATCGAAGCGGAGATGTTGGGCAGCTTGATGATGTTGGCCTCCGGGCGCATCGCAAGTTGGCCAAGCTCGGCGAGCTCGTCGTTAATCTTTTGCGCTGGCGTCAGTTTGTCGGGGAAGTTGGCGATGATGCGGCCAGTCAGCGAAATGTCCTTCAGCTTCATCTTCACGCCGGCCGCCCCGACGAAGGCTTCGACGATCGGCAGAAGGGAAAACGTAGCAAGCGCAGGTGCTTCATCAACCTTCGTCCAGACGATTTCGAGATCTGACATGCTTGCACCTCCGCGCGCCGCTTTCGTTCGGCTGAGTTGATCTATTGATGATTAGGGCCTGTCTCGTCGTACTGACGTGAGGATGTCGCGACTCTCCATGCCGAGGTCGTAGTATTTGAGGTCGACTTCGAGATACGGCTAGATCAGCTTGCTCCACATGATCCGAGCCATCTCGTCGCTGTTGAGTTCAACGACGGGCTTGGCCACCTTGATTTTAGCCATAAATGTCATCCTCGCATACGGTCGACGGGCCACGTCAACCGCGGGTTCGCAGGCAGGCGAAGATAAGGAGCGCTACAGACCGAGGCAAGCCGAAGACGCCGCGCGTTAGAGACTTCGCGAAGTCTATCTGCTGTGTCGGTCGCGGCGCCTCCGCGAGCACGGCCATCAACGCCGTGACGGTCGGCACAATCTGCAGCAGACCGTGCGTCTGCGGTCGCGCAAATCCCTCGGCAACTATGTGATCGAGCAGGGCGCGCAACGGCGCCCAATAACCGCCGATGTCGACGAGCAGGACCGGCTTATCGTGAAGCGCGAGCTGCTTCCAGCTGAGGGTCTCGAACATCTCGTCGAGCGTTCCGATGCCCCCCGGCAGGATCGCGAAGGCGTCCGCCTTCTCGGCCATCAGACGCTTGCGCTCGTGCATGTTGTCGACGACGACCAGCTCGGTGACGCCGTGATGGGCTACTTCGGCGTCGCGGAGCCGCGACGGAATGATGCCGGTCACTTCTCCGCCGGCGGCCAGGACGGCATCGGCCAGGAGGCCCATCAACCCGACGCGCCCACCGCCATAGACGAGGCCGATGCCGGCTGCGGCAAGACGGGCTCCGAGGGCGCTTGCCGTTTCCCGGTACTGCGCGCGGACCTCTCCGGAGGAGCCGCAATAGACGCACAGCGATCGGATATTCTGCATCGGCCCTCCGTGTGACGACTGCCGGCCAAGCGGCGAAGATTGCATTACCTTCCGCCGAAGCATAAAATCCCGGTACCGCAGTTTGATAATTTTAGCGAGGAGCGGTGCGCTACGGCATTGCGATCGGCTCAGCTACCGCGGTTCTGCTGCTCGTCGCCGCCGGCGCTGTCGTCTTTCGCGGCGGGGCTCCGCAGAGTGAGCTGCCGAGGGAGGCCGCGGCCGTCGGGCAAAAGGGCCCGACGTCTACCGCGCCGCCCGGTGTAGACCAGGCCGTCCGCCCGCCTGTTCCGATCGCACCGAGCTTCGATGTGGTGAAAGTCAGCCCTGCCGGAACGGCGGTCATCGCCGGCCGCGCCGAGCCGGGAGCTAAGGTCGTCGTTCGTGACGGAGAAAAACCGATTGGCGAAGTGACCGCCGACCGGCGCGGCGAATGGGTACTGGTCATCGAGCAACCGATCGGTCCCGGCGATCGCCTGCTCTCCGCCGAAGCGTCGAACGGAGCGGGCGGCGCGGTGGTCAAGTCGGACGAAAACGTGGCATTGTCGATCAGCCCGAGCGCGCCGGCCGGACATGCTGGCGAGACCGCGCTTGCCATCGTTCTGCCGAGCGACGGCGGCCGCGCCGCGCGGGTACTGCAGCGACCGGAGAGCGCTCCGCCGCCACAGCCTAATGCGCTGTCGATCGACGCTGCCGAATACGATAAGGAAGGCCGGGTCGTTCTTTCCGGCCACGCGGAGCCGGGAGCGGCGGTCCAAATCTATCTCGGTGACGAGCCGCTCGCCACGGTGACCGCGGATGGCGGGGGCATTTGGTCGGCGGTCTCGCCGCGAGCTGTTCCATCGCAGGGCGGCGAGCTCCGTCTCGACCAGCTGGCCGCCGACGGCCGCGTTCTCCAGCGGGTCGCTGTTCCCCTCGCGCGCAACACGACCGCGGAACCGGCGCCCGGCCAGACTTATGTCGTCGAGCGCGGCAACTCCCTCTGGCAGATCGCGCGCCGCGTCTACGGCGCCGGCACCCGCTATACGGTCATTTACTCGGCCAACCCCAACCAGATCCGCGACCCCAACCTGATCTATCCGGGTCAAGTCTTCAAACTGCCGAAGAGCTGATCCTTCCCGTCAGTGCAGCGGGATGCGCACCGGCATCGAGCGCATTCCATGGATGAAATTCGAATAGGTGCGGCGCGGCGGCGCCAATACCTCGATCACCGGATAGCGCGTCAGCAACTCCTCCCACAAGACGCGCAATTGCAACTCGGCGAGCCGGTTGCCTACGCATCGATGAATGCCGAAACCAAACGACAGATGCTGGCGGGGCCGCGGCCGATCGATGATGAAATTGTCCGGGTCTTCGATCGCATCGGGGTCGCGATTACCCGAGACATACCACATGACCACCTTGTCGCCGGCGCGGATGTGCTGGCCGCCGAGATCAGCATCTAGCGTCGCGGTGCGCCGCATATGGATGACCGGCGCGACGTAGCGGATGATTTCGGGGACCATGCTGACAACCAAAGCCGGGTCGCCGCGCAATTTTTGGTATTCCTGCGGATACTGGCTCAGCGCGTAGAGGCCGCCGGTCATCGAGTTGCGCGTCGTGTCGTTGCCGCCGACGATCAGCAGGGTCAGGTTGCCCATGAATTCGGCCAAGGGCATGTTCTGCGTCGCCGGCTCATGCGCCAGCATTGACAGGAGATCGAATTTCGGCGGCTGCTCGGCGCGTTCGTTATAGAGTTCGCCCATCCGCTCAGCCATTTTCTTCAATTCGTCGAACTTCTCCTGCTCCGAATGCACCGGCGCTGCCGGGTCACGAACATTGCAGATCGCGACGTCGGACCAGTAGGTCAGCCTACGCCTCTCCTCCCACGGGAAGTCGAAAAGGGTCGCGAGCATCATCGTCGTCAACTCGATCGAGACGCGCTCGACCCAGTCGAAGGTCTCACCGCGCGGCAGTCCTTCGAGCACCCGGATCGTCCGCTCGCGGATGGTCGCCTCCATCTCCGCAAGGTTCGCCGGTGCAACGATGGGACTGACCACCTTGCGCTGATCGTCATGCTTGGGCGGGTCCATGCGGATGAAGTTCGGGCGCTCCAGTCCCTTCGGTTGATCTTCGACGGCAATGCCGGGCTCGGATGAGTAGGTCTGGTGGTTGACCTCGACCTGCATGATGTCCTTGTACTTGGTGACCGCCCAATAGGGGCCATAGCGACTCTCCGGACACCAATGCACCGGATCCTCGCGCCGCAACCGCTCGAAATAGGGGTAGTAGGTGTCGTCCTGATAGAGCTGCGGGTCGCTGACATCGATCGCCTCGAGCGGGATCAAATAGGCGTCATGAAGCTGTGCAGGCATCTTAGCGGCTCCCTCACTCAGTGCTGGCCCTGCGGCATGCGGACGATCAATCCATCGAGCTCCTCGCGCATCACGATCTGGCATGACAAGCGCGAATTTGCTTCGGCCTCGGCGGCAAAGCTCAGCATGCTCGCCTCCTGCGATCCCGGCACGGGGGTACCGGTCTTGTGGAGCCAGGCCGGATCGACATAGACGTGACAGGTGGCGCAGGCGCACTCGCCGCCGCAATCGGCATCGATGCCGGGCACGTTGTTGCCGACGGCACCGCGCATCACCGAGAGGCCCAGCGCCACCTCGACCGGATGCTCGGTGCCGTCGTATTCGATATAGGTGACCTTGGGCATCGCCGACCCCCTATAGCGGGTCCCAGGAAAACGCGTCCCCCGAACGGTCGAGCGGCATGAACGAGGGCTTGAGCGCCGGGAGTGCCCGCTCGGCGATCGCCTCCGGGATCCAGCCGGTGGCGCTGTGCAGGCTGCGGATCGGCCGCGGCGAGCTGAACAGGTAGATCTCGTTCATCCGCGTCCCGAAGACCTGGCCGGTCACATCGCGCGCCGCGTCCGAAGCGAGAAACACCGCCATCGGCGCGTTTTTGTCAGGGGTCATCTGCTGGATTTTCGCGACGCGCGCCCGCTCCTCCTCGGTGCGTGCCGGGATGGACTGCGTCATCCGGCTCCACGCCCATGGCGATAGGCAGTTCGAGCGCACGTTGAAGCGCTTCATGTCGATCGCGATCGCCTTCGAAAGCGCGGTGATGCCGAGCTTGGCCGAGGCGTAATTGGCCTGGCCCATATTGCCGATCAGCCCCGAGGTGCTGGTGATGTGGACAAAGGCGCCGCTCTCCTGCTTGCGGTACTGATCGGCCGCCGCCCGGCTGACAAAGAAGCTGCCGTTGAGGTGCACTGAGATCACCGTCAGCCAATCCTCGGGCGTCATGCGGTGGAAGATCTGGTCGCGCAATACGCCGGCATTGTTGACGACGACGTCGAGCCCGCCGAACTCGTCCAATGCGGCCTGCACGATCTTCTGTGCCGAACTCCACTCGGCGACCAAGTCGGTGCTGATCGCTGCGGTCCCGCCCGCCCCCTCGATCAGCTGCTTGGTCTCCTCGGCCTGGGTTGCCGAGCGCCCTTCGCCGGCCAGCGAGGCACCGATGTCATTGATCAGCACCTTGGCGCCGGCGCGCGCCATCGCAATTGCGATCTCGCGTCCAATGCCACCGCCGGCGCCGGTAACCGCCGCAATCTTGCCCTCCAACATCCCCGTCATGAGCCGAATCCCTGTTTCGCCGAACCAGCTGATCGCGATCAAACGACGAAGCCCCAGGCCGGTCAACTCGCTTGACTTGACCCTCTGGAGGCTCTCATTAACCATACTCCACGAGGGAGCTTGGAAATGATCCGGATCCGGGGCCTCGATGGGACCGACATTCATGCCGACGAGAACGCGATCATCCTCGTTGCCGGGCCCGATGCGTATGTCGCCGGCGCTCACGTCAATATCTACGGCATCGACCGCGGTGCGCTGCCCGCGGCAGAAAACCCTGCCCTACTCGTTGCCCGTCTGGCGGTAAGCCCACCGCTGGCGAGGTTGACCCGCCCCGATGGGACCCCGGTATGGATCAAAGGACCCGCCGTCACGGCGATCCGCGCCCCCCTCTCTACCGAACGGCAAGACCCGGGAGCGGTGAATGCCCTGGTAATCCTCGGCGGTTTGCATCAGGCAGTGCGTGAGGACGTTCTTGCTGCGCAGCAGGTTCTGAACGCGCACGGCGCCAATGTGTGAATGAGGCTGGCGCGGCGGCAGCGACCGGGGGCAAAGTGCGCCAGTGCGCAACCAAGGAGAGGAAATCGCCCGATGCCCGAGACGCCGACTTTCGGCCGCTACGCCGAGATCCCCTACGACCAGATGACGCCGGAGCAGCAGGAGGGCTACCGCTCGCTGATCGAAGCGCGCGGGCGGTTGCCCGGCCCGAACAAAATCTATGTGCACAACCCAAAGCTCGTGAAGGTGATGGGGCCGCTCGGCGCCTATTTCCGCACCGGCTATTCGTTGAGCGAGCGCGAGCGCGAGATCGCCGTCGTGATCATCAACAGCAAGTGGCACTCGATCTACCCGACCAATGCGCATGAGCGCGCCGGCAAGGCGGCGGGGCTGCCGGCCGACAAGGTCGAGGCATTGCTGTCCGGTCTGCCGACTTCGTTCGACGACAAGCGCGAGCAGGTGATCTACGAGATGGCGACGTGCCTGGCCAATTCGCGCTGGGTCTCCAAGGGCCTCTTCGACCGCGCGGTCGAGGCGCTCGGTCACGAGGGCATCACCGACGTGATCTGCCTGATGGGCTTTTACACCAGCGTGTCGATGACCTTGGCCTTCTACGACGTCCCCGCCGGCGCCGAAGGCATGGCCCGCTGAGCCAGAGCCGGGCCGGGGTTCTCCCGCAGCGCAGGGAGAACTCGGTCCGGCTGCTGCGGCAGATCATCGATAACGCATTCTAAATCAATTGGCTGCAGTCCGAACGGCGGTCGCGCTTCAAGACTGCTGCGCGCAACTGCTCAGAGCCCAACAAGCAGGGCTCGAACGGCTGATGTTTACGGTTGGCCTCGCCTCGGACCCGCTTGCGACGGTCGAGCTCGTTGGCCGTAAGGTGCTCCCCGCCTTTCATTGAGGGCAAACCATTCCGTCGGTCGCCGCTCGACGGACTCATCGAGTTTGGCCGGCGGTTGGCGCCGGCGCGAACTGCGCGCCGACGCCAAGCGTGATGGTTACCGCACCGGCGAGAAGGACGCCGGGATCAGCAATTTGTTTTCCTGGCGGATCGGCCGCACCCCGGCCTGCGGCGGCCATCCGGTGCCGGGACGGCGTGATTCCTCACGGATGCGGACGCGCTCGTTTAGGTCCTTGTAGCACCAAACGTGAGTGAATCTGTTGAGCCCGCCCAGCTCGGTCGACCAGCACGCCGCCAATGGCGAGAGTCTCTCGCGCGCCTCGATCGCCTTGCCCCACGCGTCGAGCACCTTCGAAATGTCGCCCGGGGCGTAGGTGTAGGTGCGCATCTCGTAGACGTTGCCCGTGCCGTAATTGCGGCTGCCGAGCTCGCGCATGAACGGCGCCGGGATCACGATCTCGGCCTCCTGCGCGACGATGAATTCGCCGCCGCCGGGCATCGCGTTGCGCTCGGCGTCGTTCGCCATCGCCGCGCGCACCCGCGTGCGGTGCGCCAAGTCGTCATACGGATAGACGTGGACAACTTAATTCAATGGCCCGAAATCGGTGTGCCAGAAGCCGCCCAGCTTCGAGTGTCTCAGCCGCGTCGGCAGCCGCTTTTCATAGCGCTCTTCGAATTCGGGCACGGTTCCGGGGCGCAGTGTATACGTGCGGACTTCGTAGATCATCGACGCATCCTCCAGTCACAGGGGTGATTGCGGTGATATGCCGGCGAACCGACAGGGCATTCTAACCCGAGGGGAGAACCCGCGGATAGGGGTTGGTAAAGCACTGTTCGCCGCCGGTCGCGGCGGACAAACGGAGGCTTAAGCCCGGACAAGCCCGTTTCGCTCGCCAGCCGAACCGTCTCCTGTATGCCCCAGACAGTGTCATCTTGAATAGCAGGAGAATGACATTCTTGCGGCGCGTCAAGGCTAGGAAACGGTCACTTATCCGCTCAAGAATCCGTCTAGTCTTCAGTTCTGGAAGATAATCTGAGATCTGCCTATTCTTCGCCATTCAACTGAATTGCAGCTCAACTCAGATTTTCGCTGTTAACCATACTTCACTGTTTCTTCTCCTCCACAACAACTCCATAGTTATCTCCAGCCGCAGGTCTGCGGCAACCTAGTTTCGACCGGGGGAAGAATGAAGCAGCCTTGGCTGGGGGCGATGGTGTTTTTGGCGATCGCCGCGGCGTCGCCCACCGCCCGCGCCATCCCGTTCGACTTCACCTACACCGGCAGCCTCGTCACCTTCACCGTGCCAGAGAGCGGTCTCTATCAGATCCTTGCCTTTGGCGCCGAGGGCGGAAGCGGCATATTTTGTGGGGCCACCTGTTTCATCGGCGCAGGCGGTCGGGGCGCCAAGATCGGCGGCGACTTCGACCTGACCGCAGGTGAGACGCTGCAGATCGCCGTCGGCGGCGCGGGCACGTCGGGGGTCGACTTCCGTGGCGGCAGCGGTGGTGGCGGGAGCTTCGTAGTCGGCCCTGTTGACACGCCGCTGGTCATCGCCGGCGGCGGCGGTGGCGGCGGTGCTTTCCTCGACGGTGCCCTCCCCGGCGGGGCCGGCCTCACCGGCCCGAACGGCGGCGATGCCGCCGGCTCCGGCGGCAGCGGCGGCAGCGGCGGCGCCGGCGGCGACCTCTTTGGCGGCGGCGGAGGCGGCGGGTTTTTCAGTGCGGGTGGCGATGCTGATTTCCTCGGCGGCACTGGCGGTAGTGCATTCCCGGATCTCGCAGGAGGAAGCTTTGCCGGTGGGTTCGGCGGCGGCGGGGGTGCCGGAGACGCCGCCGGCGGTGGTGGCGGCTACAGCGGCGGCGGGGGTGGGGGCCGGGGCCCCGGCGGCGTTGGTCAGGGTGGCGGCGGCGGCTCCTTTGACGCAGGCATCAACCAAATCCTGGTCGCCGATTTTCAAGTCGGCAACGGCGAGGTCATCATCACCGAAATCCCCGCTGCGATACGCGAACCGTCCTCCGTCGCGCTCATCGGTGCAGGTCTCTTTGGCCTGGCCGCGGTGTGGCGGCAGCGTCGGCGGACTTGACCTGCCGAGAGACTACCCGAAGGCGGTCGACATCGCGTAGCATGACCGGCTCGGATTCTAGCTTCCAAGGGGGATATCATGTTGATCGTCGACGCACAGGTTCACATCTGGTCGGCCGGGCCGCCGACCAATCCGTCGCATCGCCAGGTCACCTCGTATACGGCCGAGGAGTGCATCCGCGACATGGATGCCGCCGGGGTCAGTGCCTGCCTGCTGCACCCGCCGGGCTGGGACCCGAATTCGGGCAAGATCTCGGAAGAGGCGGCGGCCAAATATCCGAACCGTTTCGCGATCCTCGGCAATTTCGCGCTCGACAAGCCGGAAAACCGGTCGCTGATCGACGGCTGGAAGAGCCGGCCCGGCATGCTCGGTCTGCGTTATGCGTTCACCCAGGCGCACCAGGCCAACTGGATGACCGACGGCACGATGGACTGGCTGTGGCCGGCAGCCGAGAAGGCGGGCATCCCGATCGCGCTGATGGCCTCGAACTATCTGCCGCAGGTCGGTCAGATCGCCGAGCGGCACCCCGGCTTGAAATTGCTGATCGACCATTATGCCCGGGTCCGCGACGGCAAGGACAACGCTGCGCACGGCAACCAGCCGGCTTTGCTGGCCTTGGCGAAGCGCCCGAACGTGGCGGTCAAATGCACCGGCGCGCCGGGCAATTCGAGCCAGCCCTACCCCTATCGCAACATTCATAGATACACCCAGCAGATCGTCGAGGCCTTTGGGCCGCAGCGCAGCTTCTGGGGCACCGACATCACCCGCATGCCGTGCTCGTGGAAAGAATGCGTGACGATGTTCACCGAGGAGATGCCGTGGCTCAAAGGCCGCGACCTCGAACTGGTGATGGGCCGCGCGCTGTGCGACTGGATCGGCTGGAAATTGCCGGGGTGACCGCCCGCGGCGATCCGGCGGCGACTCTGGCCTTGAAGGGCGGCCCGACGGTCGCCCGGCTCGGCTTTGGCGCGATGCGCATCGCCGGTCCCGGCGTATGGGGACCTCCCCAAGACGAGCGCGAAGCGATCGCGCTGCTGCGCCGCGCGGTCGACAAGGGGGTAAACTTCATCGACACCGCGGATTCCTATGGGCCCGGCGTCAGTGAGACCTTGATCGCCAAGGCGCTTTACCCCTATCCCGCGGGGCTGGTGATCGCCAGCAAAGGCGGCTTTATCCGACCCGGTCCCGGGAGTTGGGCGGCCGACTGCCGGCCCGAGCACCTGCGGCGCGTCTGCGGAGAGAGCCTGAAGCGGTTGCAGCTCGACCGGATCGAGATCTACCAGCTTCACACGATTGATCATCGGGTTCCGATCGAGGAATCGGTCGGCGCTCTCGTCGACCTCCAGCGCGAAGGCAAGATCCGCCATATCGGCGTCTCGAATGCGTCGGCCGCCGAGCTGGCGCGCGCCCGAGCGGTCGCGGAGATCGTCTCGGTCCAGAACGCCTACAATCTGCGCGACCGGTCCTCCGACGAGCTCGTCGATATGTGCACCGATGCCGGCATCGCCTTCATTCCCTATTACCCGCTCGCCAAGGGCCGGCTCGCCGGGGGGCCAGGTTCGCCGCTCGACAGCATCGCCCAGAGCCACGATTCGACCCCGAGGCAGATCGCCCTCGCCTGGCTGCTGCACCGCTCTCCCGTCATGCTGCCGATCCCGGGAACCTCCTCGATCGCGCATCTCGAAGAGAATTTGGCTGCAGCCAACATCCGTCTCAGCCCCAAAGAGTTTCGGAACCTCGGGCGCAGGGGGAGATAACCGATCGTCAATCAGTCGGCCCATGCTATTGGTGGATAAATGAACGCGAAGAAAGCGAGCATTCGGCGATCGACCAAATCGACAATTACGACACGACGTCGATTATCAAGCTGATTGCGGAGCGCTTTCACCTGACGCCCCTCGGCGCGCGCGACAGGACGGTAAAGAGCTTGCAGCAGGCTATCAAAGGCGGCCGACTAGCCGGTCGGCGAATGCCATCGGTTTACGGCAACCCGAGCCCTCTCGCGTGCGGGTGCCGACGCGTTGGGCTCGCGTCGCGTCGATCATTGACCCTGTCTTGCGGCTCAACGGCGTTCACCTCCCGCTAATGGCTCCTTCGCGTCGCGGAGCGGCGCTGAAGCTTTTCCGCAGGCCACCCGCGAAGCGGGCGGTCTTGACGGCTGCGGGCACGGCGCAACCCTCGATCGGGTCGGTGCTACTGCCCTTGCGCATGACCGTGATCTTCACGCCGTTCGGCGTGCCCAGGTCGTTGAGCAGGGAATTCGCCTCAACTAGCGGCCTCGCGCCGGCGTCGCGTGTCCGCTAGGATGATCGCGTTGCATGCATCCGAAAGGAGACGGGTCATGGCTCGCGCCTATAACGTTGTCGATGCCGACGGACACATTCTGGAGCCGCTTGATCTCTGGGACGAATATATCGATCCCAAATTCCGCGAGCGTCGGCCGCGCTTTGTCATCGACGAGAACGGCAAAGAGCGCCTCAGTGTCGAGGGAAAATTGCTGGGCAATCCGCGCGGGATCGGCAGCCTCGGCTCAGTCGGCGTGCGGCAAGGTGCGGTCAAGCCCGACACCCTCAAATATGCCGAAGGGAAGAAGGGCGGGTTCGACCCGCACGCGCGCATCGCCGACATGGATCTCGACGGGATCGACGCCGCGTTCCTCTACCCGAGCCTCGGCCTATTCGCCGGTGCGGTCGAGGACCCCGAACTCGCGGGGGCGATGTGCCGCGCCTATAACCGCTGGCTCGCCGATTACTGCAAGCCCTATCCCGACCGCCTCTTCGGGGTCGCGATGCTGCCAATGCAGTCGGTCGAACTCGCGATCGACGAGATGCGCTACGCCCGCGAGGCGCTCGGGATGCGCGGCGGATTCTTGCGGCCGAACCCCTATCACGGCAACAAGATGATCAGCGATCCGATGTACGAGCCGTTCTGGACGATGGCCGAGGAGCTCGACTTCTCGATCGGCTTTCACGAGGGCTCGACCACCGCGATGCCCACCGTTGGCGTCGACCGCTTCGCGTCGGACCGCGCGGCGCGCCACATGATCAGCCACACGATGGAGATGATGCTGGCAGCGATGAGCGTGATCTGGGGCGGCGTCGTAGATCGTCACCCGCGATTGCGCATCGCGTTCCTCGAATCGGGCGGCGGCTGGATGGCGCCCTGGCTCGACCGCATGGACCGGCATTTCGACGACCAGGGCTTTAATGAGACCGCCCCGAAGATGCGGCCGAGCGAGCTCTTTCAGCGCAATTGCTGGATCTCGTTCGAGCCGGTCGAGAACAGCATCGCCGTGCTGGCCGACTATATCGGCCCGTACAAGATCATGTGGGCGACCGATTATCCGCACCAAGACGGCTTCTTCCCGGGAGCGCCGCAGATGATCCGTGACCGGATAGAGCCGCTGTCTGCCGCGGGGCGGCACCAGGTGTTGGCCGGCGGCGCGATGGGGTTCTACGCCTTGAATTAGCGGCGGGGTTGCCAAGTCTGCCGTCCTAGGAGGGCCGAGCCTACCTCGGCCCGCTGGCATAGCCTACGGGCCGGCGCGCTTCCCGCGAGGCTCTGTAAAGCCGCAAACTTGGCCTCGAGCTCACCGAGCCAGAGCGCAAAAGGCACGGCGCACGCGTTCGCAGCCTCGGCCAACGCGAGACCCCGTGCGCTTCCGTCGATAGCCACAGGGCGAGTCCATCCTCCCGCGGCGCGCTCTTCGCGGAAATCTTCGTAGGTTGAGCTGACGAATACGCTGTAATTGATCTCGCCTGCCATCTCGCTGTGCCCGAGGGTCTATGTAGGACGGGTCTGCGCCCTAGAGGAGATAGACGATGACGAGTTTCGATGCGGACATCCTGAGCGAATTGCGCGGTGTGCGTGAGGTCGCGATCCGAACCGAGAAGCACCCCAAGAATGCGGTGGTCATCTGGGTGGTGGTAGCCGACGATCAGCTCCTTGTGCGTTCGGTGCGCGGCACCAAAGGGCGTTGGTATCGGGACCTCGCCGCGGGCGGGTCCGCTACGCTAGAGTTCGCCGGCCGCCGGTGCAGGCGGTCCCCGAGAGGGACCCCGGCGCCGTCGACCGTGCCAGCCGGGAATACCTCAGAAAGTATCGCCCGAGCCCCTATGCGCAGGCGATGGTGAAGTCTGAAGTGCTGCCGACGACGCTGCGGCTCGAACCGCGCTGACCGGCTAGTGACGGCGTTTAAGGCGGGGCTTCGACCCGACCACTAACCACCGGACGTTGACGAGAACACATCATAAATCTATACTTGGGCTCCCGCGCCGCCCGAGCGTCAATGATGTCAAAAATCGTTAATGGTCCGCCTTTGCCGTCCCGATACCCGCTGTTTTTCCAGAGACGGATCCAGCTTCTTCAGAGGCTTAGTCCTGATCCCTTGCTGCGCGCGCGACCGCCTTGCCCCGAATGCACTCGGAGCAAGGCGGCCCATCAACAAAACGGTGTCAGGCAGCCGGTGGAAAGAACACCAGCGTGCGCACCTCGATGCTTTCCCGTGGCGGTGCGTCGGGGGTCAGCGGGTTGTCGAAGGAGGTGTGGAACAACAGCCGGGCGCGGCCGTCATTGGCGCTGTCGTGCACCCGGATGAACAGCACCTCGTCGGGCTGCATGTCCGAGAAATAGTACCAGCGGTGCCTCGGATTGTATTCGACCCGCGAGGTCTCGCCGCGCACATGGGCGTAGACGAGGTCGCTGGCGATCAAATCGTCGTCGGTGAAGCTGCGCGCGTCGCACAGCGCCAGCGGCGAATCCTGCACCGGCCCGCGGATCGGGCGCCACACATTGACGATGCCGAAACGGTGCTTCAACAGCTCTTCCGCCTCGGCGCCGAGATGGTCGCGCACCCGGCGGGGCGCCGAGTTCACCGTATGGTCGTTATGCACCTGCCGCGAGGGCTGGGCCAAGCCCTCCCGCGTGGCGTTGCGCACATTGTGGTCGAAGACGAAGACGCGGCTGGCGCCCAGCTTATCACGCAGCAGGCGCTCGACTTCCGGGTAGTAGACGGTCTTGATCTCGTCGGGCGAATAAAAATCGCCGACCGCGGTCGGCGCCTTGGCCAGCGCGAAGCCGTTGCGGTCGAGCGTGAACTCCGCTTCGCGGCCGCGCGCGTCCTCGATCGTGACCTCGTGCGGATCGTTGATGCCATTCGACCGGGGCACGCCGGGCGGCGGCTCGATACGATAATACGCCGGCTTCTCGGAGCCGCGTTTCAGGTAATGGAGCGTGGAGGTGAGGGTTTTAGGGGCTACGGCGACATCGAGCGGCATGATTGGACTCCTCCGATGTTGTGTCGGCTTCGGGTTTGGCGCGCGCCTACAGTGGAGGCGCACCGAGACGGCGCGATATCTCGCCACTCCTCCGGCGGCTGTCAATTGAGATTACGAGATCGATCTGTGAAGAAATCTCATTCGACAAACTCACATTGTTTTTGCTGCGGCAACGTTCAATTCGCGGCGGCAAGCTTGTCCTGCGTCTTCGTGTCAAAGTCGCTCGCATCGTGGCGCTCGTGCAATTGGCTCGAGGGCTCGCCGGAGAGACGGTTGACCATGCGACCGCGCCTCACGGCCGGCCGTTCGAGGAGGGCATCGGCCCAGCGTTGGACGTTCTTGTACTCGTGGACCGCGAGGAACTCGGCCGCCCCGTATTGGTTGAACTTCGCCAGACCGCCATACCATGGGAAGATCGCGATGTCGGCGATCGTATAGTCGGGGCCGGCAACGTACTTGCTCTCCGCCAGGCGGCGGTCGAGCACATCGAGCAGGCGCTTGGTTTCCATCGCGAACCGGTCGATCGCGTACTCGATCTTGACCGGCGCGTAGGCGAAGAAGTGGCCGAAGCCGCCGCCGACGTAAGGCGTGCTGCCCATCTGCCAGAACAGCCATGACAGGCATTCGGCGCGCGCGGCCGTCTCGGTCGGCAGAAACTCGCCGAACTTTTCGGCGAGGTACATCAGGATCGCACCGGTCTCGAAGACCCGGATGGGCTTCGGACCGCTGCGGTCGACCAATGCGGGGATCTTGGAGTTCGGGTTCGCCGCGACAAAGCCGCTACCGAACTGATCGCCCTCGCCGATCCGGATCAGCCAGGCATCGTATTCCGCGCCTTTGTGGCCGAGGGCCAGCAGCTCCTCGAGCATGATTGTGACCTTGACACCGTTCGGCGTGCCCAGCGAGTAGAGCTGCAGGGGGTGGCGGCCGACCGGCAGCCCCTTCTCGTGGGTGGCACCCGCGATCGGGCGGTTGATGTTCTCGAACCTGCCGCCGCTCGGCTTCGTCCAACTCCAGACCTTGGGCGGCGTGTAATCGGGCGTATCGGTCATTCCGGAAGCTCCAGGGGTTGGTTTGCGGGGCGCACACGGACACGATGTGCAATCGGCTCATCCTACACGATAAGTCGGCCGTCTCGCACGCGCCTCGGACGCTAAGCGGCCACGGGCGTCATCGAGCCCTATCGCGGCGCATTCACCGGCTCTCAGCGGAAGGCAGGGATGATTTGCTCAGCGAAGACTTCCATCTGACGCATCTCTTCCTCCCATGGCATGGCGCCCTGGTCGAAGAACCAGGTGAACCATTCGAGGTCGCCATTGCCACCGATCCGACGCAGCAACTCCATCTCGGACTTGACCTGGTCCACGGTGCCGGCAAGCGCGTATTTAGCTTTGCGCATGCGCTCAACCGTCCACTCGGATGTCGGTAGCATCTTCCCCTCGTATTTGGCGGCGTCCTCTGGCAGCCGGAACGCTTCCCAGAACCCGAAGCCGCCAAAATAATTGTAGAAGCCGGCGTAGTTCGTCTCGCGCAGCAATGCCACCGCCTCGTCCTCGGTTCGACCGAAGTGGACAGCACGAATGACGCCGACGCTCTCGCCGAGAGCAAGCTCAAGGCCGGCCTCCGCCGCCACTTCCTGGTACATCCGGCATAGCCGCTGGAAGTCTGGAGGATAGGCGGTCAAAATCACCGGGACGATGCCGGATTGCGCGGTGTAGCGGATCGTCGCTTCG
>CAWCOH010000007.1:0-584179 GCA_963797115.1 uncultured Alphaproteobacteria bacterium
CTGACGGAGAACGGTTGGAACAGTGGCGGGTGCGGTTCCTGATATGGCTTCGGGATGACGCAAATCTTGCGTACGACGCCCTCGGCATCGACCTCGCCCGGAGCCCCATAGGTGCGCGTCCAATCGGCAACCGGCCAGCGCCGGATGCCTTCCTCGTAGGGGAATGGAACCTTGTAGTACTCGCCGTTGTACTCCCAGGCGTCCTCGGTCCAGGCTTTTTTTATGACTTTGAGAGTTTCCTCGTAAACGCGGCGGTTGTGGTTGTCGATGGATGATCCGTCCATCGGTGCGCCGGTGACGTGGTATTGCTGGCCGAGGACGTTGACCCAGCGATCCTGATAACCGCGGGCGAATCCCGCATAGACCCGTCCCTTGGTCAGGTGATCGAGGATTGCGATCTCCTCGGCCGCCCGGATCGGGTCCCAAGATGGCAACACCAGCCCAAGCGGCGAGAATTTGATGCGCTTGGTTCGGGCGGCGAGGTCCGTATAGAGGAGCAACGGCGCCACCGAGGCCTCGTAGCCTTCCGAGTGAAAATGATGCTCGGTCGTGGCGAAAACGTCGAAACCGGCCTCGTCGGCAAAGACCACGAGCTTGCGCAGCTCATCCAGCATCTGCTGGTAGCGCTCGTTGTTCCGTCCGATCGGCCGCAACCTTTTGCGGTCCTCGAGGGTACCGGGGACCGTGGGCAGCATTACGAGCATGAATTTCATCTGCGTTTCCTCCTGTTCATGCCGCTCACTCGGCGGCTGGTACTAAGCGGCCATCGCGTCTTCCAGCACCATCGCGGCGCATTTCTCGCCGATCATGATCGAGGGCGCGTTGGTGTTGCCGCCGGGAACCTGCGGCATGATCGAGGCGTCGGCGACGCGCAGCCGCTCGACCCCATGGACGCGCAGGCGCGGGTCGACCACCGCATCGACCTCGCGCCCCATCCGGCAGGTGCCGACCGGGTGCAGGTTGGAGACGCCGCGCACGCGGATCTCCTCGATCATCTCGGCCTCGCTCCGGCATTGCGGGCCGGGCAATACCTCCTCGGCGACGAACGGTTTGAGGGCTGGCTGCGCGGCGATCTCGCGGCTCAATTTCATGCCATAGATCAGCGCCTGGAAATCGTAGTCGCTGGCGAGGAAGTTGAACTGGATCGCCGGCGGGGCGAGCGGGTCGGGGCTCTTGATGCGCACCCATCCGCGGCCGTCCGGGCGCAGATGCACCGGGCTGAAGGTAAAGGCCGAGAACGGGTGCGGCTTGATCCCGGTGCGCAGCCGCTCCATCGCACTCCAGCCCGACATGTTGATCTGCAGATCGGGTTCCTCGAGCCGCGGGTCGGTGCGCACCAGGGCCCCGGCGTAGATCCCGGCATTCGAAAGGTGGCCCGAGCGGTTGACCGCGTACTGCACAGCCGCCTTGACCTTGAGCGCCGGGCTCATCGCCATGTCGTTGACCGTGACCTTTTGCGGGCAGCGCCAAACCAGATAGGTGTTAAAGTGGTCATGCAAATTCTTGCCGACGCCGGGCATGTCGTGGACCACCGCGATGCCGAACTCGCTCAACAGATCAGCCGGACCGAGGCCGGAGAGCTGCAACAGTTGCGGTGAGCCGTAGACGCCACCGGAGACAACTATCTCGCCCCGCGCCCATGCGGTCTTCGGCCCATCCGGCGTGTGGTACTCGACGCCGACCGCGCGGCCGCCCTCGAAGAGGAGGCGGGTGGCATGCGCGTTGGTCGCCACAGTCAAGTTCTGGCGGCCGCGCGCCGGCCCCAGATAGGCCCGCGCCGAGCTCCAGCGCCGCCGATTGGTGGTGGTCGTCTGGTAGTAGCCGACGCCCTCCTGGCGGGCGCCGTTGAAATCGTCATTGGCCGGGATGCCGGCCTCGATCGAGGCCTTGACCATCGCGTCCCCAAGCGGCGAGCGCACCGGGTTCGAGACGTGCAGCGGTCCGCCGACGCCGTGGAAGTCGTCGGCGCCGCGCTCCTGGTCCTCGGCCTTCTTGAAGAACGGCAATATCGAATCCCAGTCCCAGCCCTCGCAGCCGCGCTGGCGCCAGCCGTCGTAATCGGTCGAGGTGCCGCGCATATAGACCATGCCGTTGATCGAGCTGGTGCCGCCCAAGACTTTGCCGCGCGGCTGGTAGAGCGTGCGGTTGTTGAGCTCCTTCTCGGGCTCGCTTTCGAACATCCAATTGACCCGGGGGTTGGTGAACGTCTTGGTGTAGCCGAGCGGAATGTGGATCCAGGGGTTGCTGTCGCGCCCGCCGGCCTCGAGCAGCAGCACGCGCCAGCGGCCGGATTCGCTGAGCCGCCCAGCTACCGCGCAACCCGCCGATCCCGCACCGGTCACAATAAAGTCGTAGGTGTCGTCGGCAGTGGTCATATCTCTTCCTCGGAATGCTTGGAGAACGATAGCGAAGCCGGTCGGCTTCGTGAAGACAACGTTAACCTATGCAAGAGCATTGCCCGCATTCGCCTGGCGGGCCACTTAACGCCTCATGTGTGGCCGAGCCCGCCTTTCCTCCGACGTCAGCGAGATCAAGCTGGTCTTTTCAATCCCGCCGGAGCGGCCGACGCCCAACATCCCGGCCAACTGGAACGCGGCGCCGACCGAGGACCTCCCAGTCGTCCGCTACGCCGCCACGGCGGGTCAGCGCACCCTCGACGTCATGCGCTGGGGGCTCGTGCCCTTCTGGGCGAAGGACCTCAAGGTCGGCTTCGCCAACATCAACGCCAAGGCCGAGGGCATCGATAAGAAGCCGGCCTTCCGCGAGGCCTTCGCCCGGCGGCGTTGCCTTGTCCCCTTCGACTGCTTCTACGAGTGGAAAAAGCTCGGCAAGGAGCGGCAGCCCTACGCCGTTGCGCTCGCCGATCGCCGGCTCATGGCATTGGCCGGTCTGTGGGAAACTTGGCGCTCCCCAGACGGCGAGCGGGTGCGCAGCTTCGCCATCGTCACCACCGCGCCGAACGCCCTGCTGGCGCCAATCCACGACCGCATGCCGGTCATCCTCGCGCCGGAAAACTGGCCGGCCTGGCTCGGCGAAAGGACGACCGACCCCACAGAGCTGATGACGCTCCTCGCACCCTACCCCTCCGAGGAGATGGCCATTTGGCCCGTCGACCCCCGCGTCGGCAACGTCAAGAACAAGGACCCCTCGCTGATCGAGCCCGCCGACATCGGCTAACGCGTCGGCAGGGTGGGTGCGGCAGTCAGTCTAAAGTCGGGAAATGCTTCTGGAAAATTCACGCCATTGCAGAGTAAAACCAATGGCGGCCTTCAACCAGTAGGCTTACCCTTCCGTCCAGCCAGCATCGAATGCTTGTTGCAGACGCGGGTTTCCAGTGTACGGATCAAGCGCCGGGCCGCAACGCGCGTCCCCGGCCATTTCCCCTGTCGGATAACAGGCGATTCTGGAAAACCACCCTACGGCAACCCACCTTATGGTTTTCTCGTCTGAATTTCGCGGCAGTTTTCAGCGATGCGCCTAGATGATCAAAAACTCCAAGTTCTTCGACAAAAAATTACCGAAAGCCTCCGTATACAGCGTGACAGCCGCGAAGCGGTTCCATACATCGATGCGGCAAATGTATTGGGAGATGTCTGCTCCCGTCAAAATCATACAATATTTGCTCGTCGGGGGTGTGGTAAAACCCTCCTTCTTCACCACTCCACCCGCCGCCTCAATGACCAGAGCGACACCATTCGTACAGTGTATTTAAATTGTGAAGATTTCAAGCGACACTCTTTTCCGAACGTTTTAATAGAAATCGTTGATGCTTTATTCCACGAACTTGAGACGCACCTTACCGGATGGTTTGGCAGGAAACGCCGCTCCCGCGCCCTGATCAAAGAAATCCGAACCAACCTCGCACAGCTCAAGGCTGCGGATGACAACACAGATGAGACTGTCCGCTTGGTGACCTCCTCCGAACGATCCTCTTCATTAACCGGCTCACTTGGGATGGGTCGCGAGCGCGTCATGGACTCAAAACTCGGCGCATCGAACTCCAAGACATCAAAAGCCGAAACCGAACGCACGTTTACGCGGCACCAAGAAAAAATTCGTGCCCTCGACATGCAGTTGCCGCATCTTAAGCAATTGCTTCGGGAGTTCTTTACACTTTCTGCCTCGGTACAGTCCGTATTTCTCCAGATAGATGACCTCTACCATCTACGCAAGAGCGACCAACCATTTGTTATCGACTACATTCACCGACTTTGCAAAGATTTACCTCTGTATTTTAAGGTGGCAACGCTTAGACATGCGTCATCTCTCTACATTGATCGCGAGGGGCAGCCTATCGGTGCTCAAGAGCGGCATGATTATCAACCAATCAATATTGATTACACGTTTGCAGATTTTCCTAGAACACGAGACCAAAATCGAAAAATTTTCTATGAATTTGGTAAGTTGGCTGCCATTGATAATGACGAGATGAATGATTTGTTTAAGGGTCAGGGATTTGATCGCCTCGTAATGGCGGGGGGCGGCGTACCACGCGACACTTTATCATTGTTCCTAGAAGTCCTAGGGACTGTTCAATCTCAAGCTGGTGACAGAATAGGGAAAGATGAAGTTCGCATCTTAAGCCGATCAAACTTCGAACGCAGGATAGACGAGCTAAAGCAGGACTCTGAGGGTGGCGAGCAGGATGAACTGATGCGAGGCATTTACGCGCTTCGTCAATTCTGCCTAAGAGGCCGACCGAAAATGAATTGAGTGATTTCAGTCGGTTGTGGCATGATGGTTGTGGCAAAACAATCATCGAGGCACAAAATGTGGACCGAAATCACTCGTCGGAAGTATGAGCGAGAGGGACAGCGCTACGCAAGCGATCTAACGGATGCCGAATGGGCGCTGATCGAGCCGCATATGCCGGCAGCAAAGCGTTTGGGCCGACCGCGCGAGACCGAGCTGCGGGTGGTGCTGGATGCGATCTTGTATATGGCGCGAAGCGGCTGTCAGTGGCGGATGCTGCCGAAGGACTTTCCTCCGTTTACCACCGTGCAAGGTTATTTCTACGATTGGCGAGACCACGGCTTGTTTGAGAAGATCAATTTTGCATTGCTGCTGCAGGCCCGCGAAGCGGCGGGGCGCGAAGCGAGCCCATCGGCCGGGGTCATCGACAGTCAATCGGCCAAGACCACCGAGAGCGGTGGGCCGCGTGGTTATGATGCCGCCAAGAAGGTCAAAGGGCGTAAGCGCCACATTGTCACCGACACTGGCGGTCTGCTGGTCGGTGCCGAGGTGCACCCCGCCGATGTCCAAGATCGCGATGGTGCCGTGCTGGTCATTGAGGCCGTCCACCAATTGTTTCCCTGGTTGCGTCACCTGTTCGCCGACAGCGTCTATAACGGCCCCCATCTGGGTGCCGCCCTCGCCAAATTCGGCAAGTGGACCATCGAGATCGTCAAACGCGCCGCTGACGCTGCAGGCTTTCAATTGCTGCCGCGGCGCTGGGTCGTCGAACGAACCCTGGCTTGGCTCAATCGAAATCGCCGCCTAGCCAAGGATTTCGAGGCTTCGATTGCGAGCGCCAAAGCATGGGTCTACATCGCCTCTGTACAGCTTCTTGTCAGGAGATTAGCTTGACCCTTACACAATGTATCTACGATACAATACAACCATTCCGATTCAGATTCAGACACTAAACAAAGAATTCAATGTCTTCATGGTTTCTGAGCAAACGATTCAAAGGAATGAGAGCTTCCGAGCACTAATTAACCGTCTCCTTGATTACCGCATTATACATAACGCTGGAATTGCGCTAACCCACAAATCGCGCCCCGGAACATATCAGGGATTTGCAATTGATATCGGATGTTATGCCCATTTGCGAAAACTACAGGGGCGCTTTACCGAGGTTGATGTGTCTGTGCGTGATGCAAAGGAAAAGCTTCGTTCATCACCCATACTTGAGCATAGAGACTTAACGCAGCTATTTGAAGCGGCGCCGAAAAATATAGAAAGCGAACTTCTCAAGGAAGAAGAGGCTGAGTTGGTGATTTGACCATTTCCGTCGACGCATCAGTTTAATTCGGTCAACCGCGAAATCGTACTCTTTCCCACGCCGTCGCTGCGCGCGATTTCCGCGAGCGTCGCGCCTTGCGCCCGTCCGCGGCGAGCCTCGGCCTTCTGTGCTTCGGTCAATTTCGACGGTCGGCCCATGTGCTGCCCGCGCTTCTGCGCCCGGCTGCGGCCCTCGGCGGTGCGGGTGCGGATTAGATCGCGCTCCACGTCCGCGAGGCCGCCGAGAACGGCTATCATCAATCGCCCGGTGCTGGTGCCGGTGTCGGCCCACGGCTCGGCTAGTGAACGAAACTGCGCCTTGGCGTCCACGATCTGCTTGACGATGGCGAACAGGTCGAAGGTGCTGCGCGCCAGCCGATCGATACGCGTCACCGTCACCACGTCGCCGGGGGCGAGGGCCTTGAGCATTTTGAGAAGCTCGCGCCGATCGCTGTGCGCGCCCGTCACCTTCTCGCGGTAAATCTTGGTGCAACCCACGCCGCGTAGCTGCTCAAGCGGGGCGTCGAGCGTCTGCCCGTAGGTGCTGACGCGGGCATAGCCGAGAGGGTGGTTTTGCGGGTGAGTTTTGGTCATAACTTACGGGAAGCGTAACCCCTTGATCGGGGGGGCAAGCCAATTTCCCGAAAGTCTTGATTTCTGCACACACCCATTGGGGTTGTCGAATATTGCTAGTGTTTGGACGCATTCAGATGATTCAGCATCTTGACCCTGTAATAGGGCTGGAGGACGGTTTTGCGCCGCTCAAACCATCCTACAAGTCCGTTCTGGTGAATCTTATGATTGGGCCTGAACACTAGCGTTCGCGCACACGAACAACCTTATGCCGAAGCAGAGCTGGACCTGCCCCTGGTATCTCGACGACGCGCATCTTTTCGTCTCCAACTATCTAAATCGTGAGGTATAGCTTATACGATTCCCACTCATTTTCTGGTATCTTCTCTAGTGTGTCACCACGTCGCCAATGTCGAGCGAAGCAATATAAGACTTTCGCAGACATCCCCGGAATTACAAACGGAAACTCCACCTCCGTATCCTTACCGTAACCCTCTAGGTTGTGTCGTGGAAATCCGCCGCTAACATCTTTGTCTATCCCGAACTCAGACCGTAAAACCGTTATCTCGCTCTCGCTCTTGTTTATTACAATTGCTCTAACTACATAATCGTCGATATATCCAACATCATCATTCAATCTGAGCGGGTGGTGTTCAAAAGCGTAGCCGTACCGTCGTCGCTTTCTGAGAAGTTGGTAGAACTGGGATGCCGCAGTGGCGCTTGAGAGCATTGCGCCATACATGGCAATCACTAGAGTGCCTACCGAGTCAGGCATGACGCCTCTCCCTCACAACTGAGTTGAACATCCGTATCATTCTTCGCTTTCTGGTCAACCAGTTTTGAAGGGGCGCAGTCTGGAGCGGCGGAAAAAAACACACCGGCCCTGGGACGAATGTCGCGTAATTGCCCATTATGGGAAACGGCTGAAAAGCTTCGTGAAATCCTCGCCGAGAGCCTGAAACAAAAGGAGCGCAGGCGGCGCGCGCTCGATCTACTTTTTGCGGTTGGTGCCCTGCTGGAATACTTGACCGGCTGCGCCTTTACTCCGCGCAGTCGGGCACAAGATATGGTCGGCGCGCCTCGTCGGAACGGGTGGCGTTCGCCGCACTCGCGCCCTACGGGTGAGCGGCATCCAACACGGCCATCATGGCCTGGGTCTCAACAAGTATGCGAGGTTGCCGTTGTAACAAATTATAAATTACCTAAATAGCATATCCCATAGATCGCCGTACCCGCGGGGGCCGATCAAACCAAAGGAGATGTCGATGACTGATGGAATTGCGCCAAAAGCGTCGGGTCGGCTGCCGCAACAAGACGACGATCGCGGCGAAGTTGGCGGTGCCTGATCTCGACCTGATAAAACAGGACGAACAGGAGGTGCAGGACCGGCGCGAGCGGTTCCCCACGGGACGGTCGGGCATCCCGCCGGCCGCCGGGTCGCCTGCCGCAACAAGACAACCATAGCCCCGCGATGAAAGCGGTTGCCTCGGCACTCGACCCTTTGAAGAAATCGGGGTCGGCTGTACGATTGCCGGCAGGATCAGTGCGGTGCGTTCTTCGAGACAGCCGCTGCCCAAGTCCCCGTTGCCCGGACTTGATCCGGGCACCCACGCCTCTTGCCGCCCCGGCCGCAGCTGTTGGCTGGACGTGGATGCCCGGATCAAGTCCGGGCAACGGGGAGCGAGTGGCCGGCAGGCGCCGCTGTGCGAGCAATACAACCCATAGGCGAGATTTTGCTGCAGATTTGCTGCAGATGGCGGGACGCGAAACAATCGATTCTATTGATGATTGTAGGTGGCCCGCCCGGCCCGGAGCGTGTGAAGGAATCGTCCACCGCCAGTTCCGCGGCATCAACCCATCCCCGCCGGCAAGGTATTGCGATCGTTTAAGAAGTTCCGAGTGGTGGAGGAGTGGGTCCCGGCTTTCGCCGGGAAAGCGAGGGGAAAATTTTGACGATTGTCGGTGGCCCGCCCGAGGCTCAGCGGGCGAGGTCGCTCGCCAGCGAAAAGGCCGATTTACGTCCGGCTTGGCCGCGATAGATCTGCAGGTTTTCGAGCACATGATGAACATAGTTTCGCGTCTCGCTGACCGGGATGTTCTCGATCCAGTCGACCATGTCGATGTCGCCGCCCCGCGGATCGCCGTAATCGCGCAGCCACTGCCGAACCCGCCCCGGACCGGCGTTGTACGCAGCGACCGCGAGCACGTACGAGCCTCCGAAATCGTCGATCATCTTCTCGATGTACGCGCGGCCGAGAAGCACATTATAGGCACCGTCCGACGTCAGCCGCTCGGTCGAAAAAGGCAGCCGCATCGTGCGGGCGACATCGCTTGCCGTCGCCGGCATCAATTGCATCAGACCTCGTGCCCCCGCCCGACTGACCGCCTCGCGATCGAACGCGCTTTCCTGACGGGTAATCGCCAAGAGCAGAGAGTGCTCGGCGTTGCCGCCGCTGGGCAATGAGGTGACGGGGTATCCATGGATCATCAGCGGCGTCCCGGCGTCGATGGCGCGCTTGGCCACCGCGACGGCGAGATCGATCCGGCCGCTGGCTTCGGGAAGATTTGCCAGCATCGCAAATTGCGTCGGCGTCGTGGCGTTGTCCGCCAAGCTCAGCAGGAACGCCTTGCCCTGGTCGCGGTAGCCGAGGTCCAGAAGGATGCGGGTAGCGCGGACCAACTCGTTCCGGTTGAAGCGGGCGAGCTCGTCGGCATCGGGAACCGGCTCCGGCGCCGGGCGGGGAGGTGCGTCGTCGCCGAGCTGGTGGGCGGCCAGCTGGCCGTAGAAGGTGACCGTGTGACCGGCCGCCGCGGCATACCATCTCGCCGCCAATTCCGGCTTGTCCTGCGCGGCGGCGGCCCGTCCGCCCCAATAACCGGCCCGAGCCTTCGCGTAAGGGGTATTGACCCAGGTGAGGATGCGCGAGAAGTGATCGAATGCATCGGCCGGGTTTTTCAGGTAGCGCAGCGCGATGTAACCCAGGAGAAATTCCGCCTCGGAATAGGCACGGCCATCGATCGCACCATGCTGCTCGGCGATGCGGTAGGCGAGTTCGGCATTGCCTGTGGCCAGCACCCGCCGGGCTATGCCTTGCCGCTCGACCCACCATGCAGCGGGCCGCACCGGATCTCCGGCGTGGGACAGCAGTATCTGCGCCGCGGCATCGACCATGCCCTTCCTGGCGCGCCAGCGCAGCTCGTCGTAGATGACCCCGGGATCGGAGCGTAGCGGCTGTGGGACCCGGGCGATCAGAAACTCGGCGTTCGGGGCCAGAGCGGCAAGAGCCAGACGAGCTTCGGCCCACCTTTGCCAATCTGACGGAACCAGCGGCAGCATGCGACGCGCTGCCTCCTGCTGTCCTTCCCAAAGCAGGCGGTCGAGCCGCCTCTGATCGTCCTCGGGGCGGATCGAAGCGCCATGACGGGTGAGGACGGCCTTCTCGTCGTCAGGCCCAAAGTCGGCGTCGACCCAGGCTGCACGCAACGCTGCAGCGCCGCCCTCGAGGTTGCCGGAGCTCAGCAGGATCTCCGCCGCCCGGACCTCGCCGCCGCCGCTCACCGGAGGATGGCGTCTGAACCACTCGGCGGCTGTCGCATCGGATTCGCCGGTCAGCGCTTCCTCGGCGTGCCGACGCAGCGCCTTCTGCCGCGGCCAGTCCGGGTTCTTCTCGATAAACTTGGCGACATCGGCAAACCGCCACCCCGCGCCGGCGCGGGAGTAGTCGAACCAGCGGACGATTTTCAGCGGCAGCGGATCGCCGACCGCCGCCGCACTCGCATAGGCGCCGGGCCAATTGCCGCTCTGCGCCGCGGCGAGGGCCGCGCGCGTCGCCTGAAGATCGGGCTCGGAGCGCTCCTGCGCACGCAACGCCGAAAACGCGCCGAAGACGATAAGGATCATGCCCAGGAGTGTGACGCGAACAGTCAAAAGCAAGCTCCACCCTCTTCCCGGGTCGAAGACGTGGCGAAGGTCATTACGGGTTTTACGCTGCGCCGGCAAGCGGGACTGGACCGACGCCCGGCGGGAAGGCAGCGCTGTTGATGCCCGCGCTCGCGAGGGCTATCGTGCTTCGGTTCCCGCCATCCGGGGAGGAAAACAATGTTCAAGGGATCGCTCGTCGCGCTGATCACACCCTTCCGCAGCGGAGGTCTCGACGAAAGCGCTTTTCAGGAGCTCGTGGCCTGGCAAGTCGGTCAGGGCACGCGCGGCTTGGTGCCGTGCGGCACGACCGGCGAAGCGCCGGCGCTCAGCCACGACGAGCACAAGCGCGTTATCGCCTTGTGCGTCGAGGTGGCCAAGGGCCGGGCGCCGGTCATCGCCGGATCGGGCACAAATTCGACCGAGCACACGATCGAGCTCACTCGACAGGCCAAGGCGGCGGGGGCCGATGCCGCGCTGATCGTCTGCCCCTACTACAACAAGCCGACCCAGGAAGGCCTGTTCCAGCATTTCAAGGCCGTTCACGATGCGGTCGATCTCCCGATCATTATCTACAACATCCCCGGCCGTTCGGCGGTCGACATGAACAACGCGACGATGGCGCGTCTCGCCAAGCTGCCGAACATCGTCGGCGTCAAGGATGCAACAAACGATCTGGCGCGGCCGTTGCGCATGCGCGGTGACATCGCCGCCGGCTTCTGCTTGTTGTCGGGCGAGGACGCTACCGCGGTCGCCTACCTCGCTCAGGGCGGGGATGGCTGCATTTCGGTGACCGCCAATGTCGCCCCGCGGCTCTGCTCGGAAATGCACGAGGCGTGGCAGCGCGGAGATATCAAGACGGTGCGCGAAATAAACGAGCGGTTGATCCCTCTACATGACGCCTTGTTCGCCGAAACCAGCCCCGCACCGGTAAAATATGCCGCCTCGCTGCTCGGCCGCTGCACTGCCGAGGTGCGTCAGCCGCTTTGGGCGATCCAGCCGGAGACGCAGGAGAAGGTGTCGCAGGCGATGCGAGGCGCCGGCCTCCTCAACTGATGCGCGCTTAACTGATGAGGACGGCAGACCGCTACGTTGCGCAGAACCGTCGCGCGCGCCACGATTACTTGATCGAAGATACAATCGAAGCGGGGGTTGTCCTGCAGGGGACCGAGGTTAAGGTGCTGCGCCAAGGACAAGCCAGCATCGCCGAGGCCTATGCCGATCGGAACGGAGGGGAGCTCTACCTCGTTAACGCCAACATTCCGGAATACGCTGCCTCGGCGCACTTCAATCACCAGCCCCGGCGCCCGCGCAAGCTGCTGCTCCATCGCAAGCAGATGAACCGGCTGCTGGGTGCGATCCAGCGCGACGGCATCACCGTGGTGCCGCTGTCGATTTATTTCAACGAGCGCGGCCGGGCCAAGGTCGAACTCGGCCTTGCCCGCGGCAAACGAAAGGCCGACAAGCGTCAGGCCGAGAAACAGCGGGACTGGCAGCGCAGCCGCGCTCGCCTCATGCGTGACCACAGCGTCTGACGCGCCCGGCGTTAATCCGATCGGTCATGGTGAAGACGCGCCCCCCGACCGAAGTGGTGCGCCAACGCAGCGAACACCGCCTCGAACATCGCGACGGTGAGCCTTCCAGTATTGGTGTTGTACCGCGAGCAGTGGTAGCTGTCGGCCAGCAGGCCGCCCTCGGGCAGCGGGTGCAAACGGCCGTGCGCGAACGGGAAGAGAGCGCGGCGCAGACCGAGCGCTGCGATTACGGAGGCGTGGGCGACGGCGCCGAGCGCGAGGATCGCTCGGATCTGATCCGCCGCGGCCAGTTCGCCAGCGAGAAAGCGGCGGCAAGTCGCGATCTCGGCCGGTTGCGGCTTGTTCTGCGGGGGGACACAGCGCACGGCATTGGTGATGCGTGCCCTATGGAGCACGAGACTGTCATCAGGCCGGGCATCGTAGACACCTCCAGCAAACCCGAATTTCTGCAAGGTAGCGTAGAGCAACGTGCCCGCGTGATCGCCGGTGAACGGTCGCCCGGTGCGGTTCGCTCCCTTTAACCCCGGCGCGAGGCCGACGATCAACAGTTCCGCCCGTTCGTCGCCAAATGACGGGACCGGAGCATTGAACCATTCGGGATGATCAGCCCGCTGGACTTCGCGGAACGCCGCAAGACGCGGGCAGAGCAGACAGTCTCGAGTCGGCTCCACTCCCGGAGACGGCAGAATCACGCCTCCTCGACAGGCTCCACGCGTGTCCGGTTGAGCTCTTCGCGAGGATGATGGTTGCGCATTACGCTCGGGGCGAGATCTTGGAGCTCGATGAAATTGTCGGCCTGCCGGCGCAGATCATCCGAGACCATGGGCGGCGAGGAACGGATCGTCGAGACGACCGATACGCGAACCCCCTTGCGCTGAACGGCCTCGACGAGCCGCCGGAAATCACCGTCACCGGAGAACAGGACGGCGTGATCGATGTACTGAGCCATCTCGAGCATATCGATCGCCAGCTCGATATCCATATTGCCCTTTATTCGGCGCCGCCCCATCACGTCGGTGAACTCTTTTGTCGGCTTTGTGACCATCGTGTAGCCATTGTAGTCGAGCCAATCAACGAGCGGTCTGATGGGCGAGTATTCTTGGTCCTCGACCAAGGCGGTGTAGTAAAATGCTCGGATCAGCCGTCCCTTGGTACCGAACAGTTCGAGCAACCGCTTGTAGTCGATGTCGAATGCCAAGCCACGTGCGGCCGAATAGAGGTTGGCTCCGTCGATGAATATGGCGATTCGCTCCTCCGGATAGAAAACCATGTGTTACAAATGCTCCGTCAGATTCGATAATGTAACGCAAATGTCTTACACTGCGCATCCCGGGTCAAGGAGGGGCGAGGTGCGCGAGGGTGCAAAGTGATCCTGATCGGCATTGGCGGCAACCTGGTCAGCTCACGATTTGGGCCGCCGCGCCAAGCGCTCGCCGCCGCCCTTGCGGCGCTCGAAACCGAAGGCGTCTACATTACCGCACGCTCGGCATGGTATCGGACCGAGCCTGTTCCACCCTCGGACCAGCCATGGTTTCTTAACGCGGTTGCTTCGCTGGTAGCCGCTTTCCCCGCGCCGGACCTGCTCGCCGTGATGCAAGCCGTCGAGACCCGGTTTGGCCGCACCAAGGGCACGCGGAATACAGCGCGGGTGCTCGACCTCGATCTACTCGATTATCGAGGCGAGGTGATCGAGACCGCCACCCTGATCCTTCCACATCCGCGGCTCCACAAGCGCCGTTTTGTTCTTGCCCCGCTCGCGGAAATCGCGCCGGCCTGGCGTCACCCAGTGCTAGGGTTGACAGCCGAGCAGTTGCTTGCCGGCCTCGTTACGAACCAGCTGATCGAACGGTTACCAGATTGATCGATAGTCGGCGCAGTCGATTGCCCTCGTTCCACCTGGCCGATATATAGGGTCCATCGGATTCGCCGCTTTGATGCCATGACCGGATACGAGACGGCCCGCACCCACATGGTCGAAAGCCAGCTCCGGCCCAACAAGGTCACGGACAAGCGCTTGCTCGCTGCCTTTTTAGCAATACGCAGGGAGCTTTTCGTTCCTGAGCATCTCCGGGCCGTTGCTTACGTCGACGAAGATCTGCCGCTCGGCAAAGGCCGCCACTTGATGGAACCAATGGTCGCGGCTCGCCTATTGCAGGCGGCGGCGATCATGCGCGCCGACATGGCGCTGATTATCGGCGCTGGCACTGGATACGAAGCAGCTCTCGTCGCCGTTCTGGCGCGAAGCGTTGTCGCCCTCGAAGATGATCCGGAGCTCGCCCGGTGGGCGCGGGCGGCCCTGGTTGAGCACTCGATCGCGTCGGTCAGCTTCGTCGAGGCCCCGTTGCCGCAGGGCCATCGGGGGCGCGCACCTTACGACGTGATCTTCTTCTGCGGGGCGGTCGCCGAAATACCCGCCGAGATCGGCTCGCAGCTCGCCGATGGGGGACGGTTGATGGCAGTCGTCAAATCTGGGAGCGGCATCGGTCACGCCACCTTGAGGACGCGGATCGGGGGAGCCTTGGCGCGCCGGGTCCTCTTCGACGCGGCGACCCCGCTGCTCCCCCATTTCTGCCCGAAGCCGGCCTTTGCGTTTTGAGCTTGGGTGTAGTGCCGTGGATGCCGCAGAAACATTGACGCCCGGATCCGACCGGGCCGGGGCGGCGTATCGCGTTGATCGTGGCGCGCCGCGGGCGGCCGCGCGGCGGAAGTCGGGATTGATCGCGCTCGCTTGCTGCTTGGCCGCATCGGCACCGGGCGCATTGCGGGCCCAAACACTGACCCAGGCACTTGCCGACGCTTACAACACCAACCCGCAGCTCTTGGCTCAGCGCGCTCTGCTGCGTGCAACCGACGAGCAAGTGCCGCAAGCGCTGGCGAACTGGCGGCCGATCGTCAATTTCACTGGCCAGTACGGTATGACGAGCCAGGCGCAGGCCAACACAAAATTCGGAACCGACTTGAACAGCAAAACCAGACCTTACGAGCTCAATTTTACGGCAACCCAGCCCGTCTACACCGGCGGGCGAACCGCCGCACAGACCGCCCAGGCGATCAATCTCGTACAGTCGGCGCGGGCCCAGACGCTGGGGGCGGAGACCTTGGTATTCCAGGCCGTGACCCAAGCTTATCTCGACGTGGTACGCGACCAGGCCTTGGTCGAAGTGAACAAGAACAACGTCGCGGTTCTTCGCAAGCAGCTCGAGGCGACCCAGGACCGCTTTCGCGTTGGCGAGGTGACGCGCACCGATGTCGCACAGGCCGAATCCTCGCTTGCCCAGGCCGTTGGTAATTTGGTCACAGCGCAGGGCAATCTCGAAACCAGCCGGGCCGAGTACGTCCGCGCCGTCGGCCGCCCCCCCGGAACGCTTATGTTGCCGCGCGAACGCCCGGGCCTGCCGGCGACGCTCGAAGAAGCGGTGAGCTTGGCTGCAAACAATAATTTCAATGTCGTGTCGGCAAACTTTGCCGAACTTGCTGCCCGAAACAACATCGATGTGGTTCGCGGACAGTTGCTGCCCCAGGTTTCCGTCATCGGCACGCTCAGTCGGCAGTTCGACCAGACGACGACAACAAAGAATGTTGTGAGCAATTCTGCTTCGGTTTTAGCGCAAGTGACGATGCCGCTTTATGAGGGCGGGGCGATTTACTCACAGACGCGTCAGGCCGAACAGACGGTTGGGCAACGGCGCAGCCAAGTCGATGATGCTCGCCGCGCAGCCACACAGACGGCGACCCAAAACTGGTCGACCTTACAGGCAGCGCGAGCGAGCATTTCGTCCTTCGCTTCGGCGGTGCGGGCGGCACAGATCGCGCTCGAAGGCACGCAGCAGGAGGCGTTGGTCGGCACCCGAACTGTGCTCGATGTCTTGATCCAGAACCAGCAGCTGCTCACCACTCAGTCACAGCTGATTACGGCGGAGCACGATGCCGCCCTCGCCGAGTTCAACGTCGCCGCGGCGATCGGCCGGCTCATAGCCGCCGAGCTCAAATTGCCCGTGAAGCTTTATGATCTGGAGCAGCACTACAAGCAGGTGAAGGACAAGTGGATCGGCTTCCGCGGCGGCCTTACTCAATAGGCGAACCTCTTCGGTTCCCATGGCGAGACCCGCTTACGATGCCCAGATAGGTGACATTCCTGCCGAGATTGGTTGCCCTCCATGCCCGATGCAAAATCCTATTCCGAGCCCTCAATGGAGGAGATCATTGCCTCGATCAGCCGCGTCATCGCCGAGGACAAACACTCGGGGAATACGCGCACGGGTGATGAGCGCGCAGGCGGAAAGGTTACGCCCGCGTACCCAAAGGGGAGCGATATCCTCGAATTGACCCAGGTGGTCGACGAGGACGGGTCGGTGCGCCGAATCGGCTCGCGGGCGGCAGAGGAAGATGCTCCCCCGCCCGTCGCGGCGGGGATAACTGACGGGTCAAGTCCGGCGAACGCGACCACACACGTCGACAGTCAGGGACGTGCAAAGAGCGAGCCGACACTCGATCCTGTTCGCGAGCGCATCGTCTCGACCGCCACATCCGGAGCAGCCGCAGCTGCCTTCGCTCAGCTCGGCACCCTGCCGCGCGATCGACGCCGCGAGGGCGAATTGCTGCTTGGTGGTGCCGAACGTACGCTCGGAGAGATCGTTCGGGAAATAATGCGCCCGATGCTGCAATCGTGGCTCGATGAACATCTTGCCGATATCGTCGAGCGGCTGGTCCGTGAGGAGATAGCGCGCGTTGTCGGGGAATCGGGGTTGCGCTGATCGACCGGAAGCACCCCTTCCGAATAATCGTCGAAACGACCGGCCGGTTGTCCTCGGGAAATCTCCGGCCGACCGCTCAGTCGAGGACAGTTTAGGGATGCTGGAAAAGACTTATCAGCCCGCCGCCGTGGAGGGGCGTCGTTACGCCGTGTGGGAGCGGTCCGGTGGCTTTGCTGCCGAACCCGACAGCCAGCGACGACCCTACACGATCATGATGCCGCCGCCGAACGTGACCGGGAGCCTTCATATCGGGCACGCGCTGAACTTCACGTTGCAGGACGTGTTGGTTCGCTATCAGCGCATGCGCGGTCGCGACGTGTTGTGGCAACCGGGTACCGATCACGCCGGCATCGCCACCGAGATCGTCGTCACGAACCAGCTAGCCGAACGGCAGATCGACAAACAAGTGCTCGGTCGCGAGAAGTTCATCGAGCGAGTCTGGGAATGGAAGGCCTTGTCAGGGGGCACTATCGCCAACCAACTGCGGCGGCTGGGCGCATCATCCGACTGGTCGCGCGAGCGGTTTACAATGGACCAGGGACTTGCCGCAGCGGTGCGCAAGGTCTTCGTCCAACTTTACCGCGAGGGGCTGATCTACCGCGATAAGCGGCTGGTGAATTGGGACCCGGAGATGCACACGACCATCTCCGACCTCGAGGTCGACGGCCGCGAGACCAGGGGGCAGCTCTGGCACATTCGCTATCCGGTCGAGGGTGAGGCGGGCCGTTACATCGTCGTCGCCACGACGCGCCCCGAGACGATGCTCGGCGATACCGGGGTGGCCGTACACCCCGAGGACGAACGCTTCTCCGATCTGGTCGGCAAGCAGGTGCGGCTGCCGCTGGTCGGGCAGCTGCTCCCGATTGTTGCCGACGAATACGCCGACCCGGAACTGGGCAGCGGCGCGGTCAAGATCACTCCGGCGCACGATTTCAACGATTTCGAAATCGGCCGCCGGCACGGCCTGGACATGGTCAACATTTTTGACAGAAACGCCCGGGTCATTATTCAGGGAAACGTTGGTCTTCTCGGGGCAAATACAAACCGTACAAAAGAAGAGAGCGAGTGGCTCCTTACTCTCGACGGAGAGGACCGCTTTGTTGCACGGCAACGTGTTGTAGAGAGACTTCAGCACTTCGGCCTTCTCGAAAAGGTCGAAGACCACACGTTGATAGTGCCGCATCACGACCGCTCCGGCGTGGTGATCGAGCCGTGGCTGACCGATCAGTGGTATTGCAACGCCAAGGTGCTGGCCGAGCCGGCGATCGCGGCGGTCGAGGCGGCGCAGACCCGATTCGTGCCGCGACAATGGGAGAACACGTTCTTCGAGTGGATGCGCAACATCCAGCCGTGGTGCATTTCGCGCCAGCTCTGGTGGGGGCACCGGATCCCGGCCTGGTACGGGCCGGACGGGACGGTGTTCGTCGCCGAAACCGAGGAAGAGGTACAGCGCGAGGCGGCCGCAAAATACGGCGAGACGGTTGCGCTGCGCCGCGACGAGGATGTCCTCGACACCTGGTTCTCCTCCGCATTGTGGCCGTTCTCGACGCTGGGCTGGCCCAAAGAGACCCCCGAGCTGTCGCGGTACTATCCGACAGACGTGCTCGTCACCGGCTTTGACATCATCTTCTTCTGGGTCGCGCGAATGATGATGATGGGGCTGCACTTTCGGGGCGAGGTCCCGTTCCGCACCGTCTACATCCATGCTCTGGTGCGCGACGGGCGCGGCCAGAAGATGTCGAAGTCGCGCGGCAACATTATCGATCCGCTCGAGCTGATCGACCGCTATGGCTGCGATGCGTTGCGTTTCACTCTGGCCGCCTTGGCAGCACCTGGGCGCGACATCAAGCTCGCCGAGAGCCGGGTCGAGGGGTATCGCAACTTCGCGACCAAGCTGTGGAACGCGGCGCGTTACGCCGAGATGAACGGCTGCGCTCTTGTCGCCGATTTTGCTCCGACCCAATGCCGGCTTACCGTGAACCGCTGGATCGCCGCGGCGGCGGCCGATTGTGCCACTGCAGTTACCGCCGCTCTCGACGCCTATCGCTTCGATGAGGCCGCGAACCTCTTGTATCAGTTCGTGTGGGGCACGTTCTGTGATTGGTATGTCGAGTTCACCAAGCCGATCCTGCAAGGCGACAGCGATGCATGTGCCGAAACCCGGGCCACGACGGCCTGGATCTTGGGGCGCATCGTCCACTTGCTGCACCCGATCATGCCGTTCATTACTGAGGAGGTCTGGCAGAATCTCGCCGGCGAGGGTGAAGGCCTGCTGCTGACTGCGCCCTGGCCGGAATTTTCGCCCAAAGCCCACGATCTCGCGGCTTCGGCCGAGATGGAATGGGTCGTGCAGGCGATCTCGGCAATCCGCGCGCTCCGCGCTGAAATGAATATCCCGCCTGCCGCTCGCATCCCGCTTCTGATCAAGGACGCGGAACCCGGTGTAGCAGAGCGGATCGAGCGCCACCGAGAGCATTTCATGCGCCTTGCCCGAGTTCGACCGGTTTGAGCCGGTGATGACGGTACCCGCGGGCGGAATCCAAACGGTAGTTGGGGGCACTGTCCTGATTCTGAGCGTCGGCGACGTGATCGATCTCGCCCGGGAAAAGGCGCGCCTCGGCAAGGAGATCGAGAAGCTTGACGCTGAGTTGAGAAAGATCGCCACCAAGCTGAACAACCCCAATTTTCTTGCGAAGGCCAAGCCCGAGATCGTCGAGGAGCAGCGTGACCGCGAAGCCGATGCGAGCCGTGATCGGGATCGCCTAAAGGTAGCTTATGCCCGGCTGATGGCCACCTGATGGTGCGGGCTCGAACCATCGGCCCCGAAGATATTGTTCCCGCCGGCTTGGCAGAGCGCGACCGGCTCGAGGAGATCCGGCGAGTAGCCGAGGAGTTTACGGTCGCCCTGACCGCGGATGTTGCGGCGCTAATCGATCCGGCTGACCCTGCGGATCCGATCGCGGCGCAGTTCGTTCCGAGTGCGGCGGAGCTGCTCACCACTGCCGACGACCGGCCCGACCCCATCGGCGACGAGCGCTGGTCGCCGGTTCCGGGCATCGTCCATCGCTATACTGATCGCGTGCTCCTGAAGCCCATCTTGATTTGCCCCGTCTATTGCCGCTTTTGCTTTCGTCGTGAAGTCGTCGGTAAGAAAAAGGCGATGTTGACACCCGCGGCGCTCACGCGCGCCATCGATTACGTCCGCAACCATTCCGAGGTCTGGGAGGTGATCGTCAGCGGCGGGGATCCTTTTCTCCTTGCGCCTCGGCGCGTCGCGGAGATCGTGCGAACACTCGACCAAATTCCCCATCTCGCGGTGATCCGCTTTCATACCCGGGTTCCGATCGCAGACCCCGGCCGGGTGAGCCCGCCCCTTGTCGAGGCGCTCGCCGCGGAAAAAGCGGTTTACGTGGTCGTCCACGCCAACCATCCGCGGGAGCTGACCCCAACCGTTAAAGCCGCGGTGAACCGCCTCAGCCGCGCCGGGATACCGCTCTTGTCGCAGACAGTCCTTCTGCGCGGCGTCAACGACGACCCGGCCGTGCTGGAGGCCCTGTTCCGGGGTCTCGTGGCGATGCGGGTCAAACCCTATTACCTCCATCATGCCGATCTCGCCCGCGGCACCGCCCATTTTCGCACCGGCATCGCGACTGGTCAGCGTCTGGTGCGCGCCCTCCGTGGTCGGGTCTCCGGCCTGTGCCAACCGACCTATGTCCTCGATATTCCAGGGGGCTACGGCAAGGTGCCGATCGCGCCATGCGCGGTCGCCCCACGAGGGGGTGGGGCGGCAAGTGGGTGGACCGTCGAAGACCCCGCCGGGGTCGAGCACGCCTATCTTCCCGATCCGGAGGGCTAAGAACCGCCGTGGCGGAGCCGAACGATCCGGTGATGATCGTTGTCGGCGGCGGTGCAATCGCGCCCTCGTCATCGTCCCGCTCGCGCCGTTTCTCGTCATCGTCCCGCTCGCGCCGTTTAGAGCAGGGAAGGATACCCTCGCCGCCATGGCGGCGCGGTTTCTGTGCAGCGGCTAGCTCTCTTCTGGCGCGCCCCGCAACCATGAATTGCGTCAGCGATTCCCTCGCCGCTGCACCTGCACGGGTCTGCAGCGAGATTTCTACTTTAGGTTGAAATGCCCTCCGTCGTCGCGTCAACAGCTGAAGTATCCATATTACGATGCGAACTCGGCATTTTTATGACGATTGCGAACTCTTGGGCAAATGCGCCCAAACGCGAGCGTATAAAGCTTGCGCGAGCCTTGCTAGCGAGCGGCCAACTACACCGCGAGATCGCACCAGATCGGCGTATGGTCCGAGGCGCGGTCCTTGGCCCGCGGTTTCTTGTCGATCTCGCAGGCCGCAATCCGGTCCGCTGCGTGCGGCGACAACAACAGATGATCGATGCGCAGCCCCTCGTCGCGGTGCCAGCGTCCGGCCTGGTAGTCCCAAAATGTGTAACGATGCGTCTCGCGATGAAAAACGCGGTAGGCGTCGGTCAGCCCAAGATAGACGAGCGCGCGAAACCGCGAGCGCGCCTCGATCCGGCACAAGGCGTCGTCACGAAAAGCCACCGGATCATAGACGTCGTCATCGCTCGGGCAGATGTTGTAGTCGCCGGCCAGGACGAACGGGATCTCGCGGCGCAACAGTTCGCGGGTGTGACTGACCAGGCGCTCCATCCAGGCGAGCTTGTAGGTAAATTTGTCGGTCCCGACCGGATTCCCGTTCGGCAGATAGACCGAGGCGACGCGGACCTCGCCAAAAGACGCTTCGATATAGCGCGGCTGCTCGTCCTCGGTGTCCCCGGCCAAACCGCAAACGAGCTCCTCGGCGGGACGTTTCGACACCAGCGCCACTCCGTTATAGGCGCGCTGCCCGATGGTTTCGACGTGATATCCGAGCCCCCTGACTTCGAGTGTGGGGAAATCGGCAGCCGGACATTTCGTCTCCTGCAGACACAGGACGTCGGGCTGGGCTTCCTCGAGAAATGTCAGCAGATGAGGCAGCCGCGCCTTGACCGAATTGACGTTCCAGCTGGCAATCTTCACGGCCGGAGCCGGTGCCGCCGGTCAACCAATCGAAAACGAATTGCCGCAGCCGCAGGACGAGGCCGCATTCGGATTGCGAATCTGGAACGAAGCGCCCATCAGGTCCTCGACAAAGTCGACTTCGGCGCCGTTCAACAAGCCGAGCGAAACATCGTCGACAACGACGGCGACGCCGTCGCGCTCGAAGACGAAATCGTCGTCGTGACGCTGGCGGTCGAAGGCGAACACGTACTGAAATCCGGAGCAGCCACCGCCGGAGACGGTGATCCGCAGAAATGCGCTTTCTTCCTGTCCCTGATCCCGCAGGATCGCGATCCTCTGGGCGGCACTTTCGGTCAAGACGACCCGGCGCCCCTCGATCTCGCTCGTGATGTCGGCCATCCTGACCCTCCTGCACCGCCGGCTCGCCCGGCATCCGGGGACTGTATGTAGGCATCCGCGAGAGCCGGGTCAAACATCGGACAGTTGGCCGGGATTCGCCGACAAGAATCGGCTAAATTGGGCGTCTGAGGTGGGAGTTGGACGGATGCTGCGCGCCCTGGAAGCCGATATCGACCAAGCGCCAGAAGCCCAGCCGGGCGACAAGCACGAATGCTTGACGGCGCTGGAGCGCAAGGTGCTGTGGCTGTCGACCTGGATGATACATAACGCGAATCACCTTCGGCCGAGCCGGGATGGGCTCAAGGTCGGCGGCCACCAGGCATCGAGCGCCTCGGTGGCAACCTTGTTGACGGCGCTTTATTTCGACGTGCTGCGGCCACAGGATCGGGTCGCCGTCAAGCCGCACGCGTCGCCGGTCTTCCACGCCATACAATATCTGCTCGGGCGTCAGACCCGCGACAAGCTCGAGCGGTTTCGCGGGTTCGGCGGGGCTCAATCCTACCCGTCGCGAACCAAGGACGGCGAGACCGTCGATTTCTCCACCGGATCGGTTGGGCTTGGCGTCGGGATGACGCTGTTTGCCTCGCTCGCTCAGGACTACCTGCGTCTGAAGCGCCTGGTGCCGACGCACGACCCGCCCGGACGCATGATCGCGCTGGCCGGCGATGCCGAGCTCGATGAGGGCAACATCTTCGAGGCGCTGCTTGAAGGCTGGAAGCACGACGTCCGCAATCTGTGGTGGGTAATAGACTATAACCGACAAAGCCTCGACGCCGTCGTCTCCGATCGGCTGTTCGGCCGTATCGATGCGATGTTCGAAATGATGGGCTGGCGCGTCGTCACACTGAAATACGGACGGCTGCTGGAGGCGGCTTTCGCCGGTGCCGACGGGCATCATCTGCGCGAGTGGATCGATGCTTGCCCCAACTCGCTCTATTCGGCGCTGGTCTATAAGGGCGGCGAGGGCTGGCGCGAGCATCTCCTTCGCGACCTCAACCGCTATCCCGGCATCCGCGCGATCCTCGACAGTCACGACGATGCCGCCCTGCACCGGCTGATGACCAATCTGGCGGGCCACGACATGGCGTCGGTCCTCGCTGCGTTCCACGCTGTCACCGACGATCGGCCGACCTGCTTCATCGCCTATACGATCAAGGGCTACGGGCTGCCCTTCGCCGGACACAAGGACAACCATGCCGGGCTGATGAACAGAGACCAGATGGCGTTGTTTCAGCACGATATGGGGGTGGCGCCAGGGGCCGAATGGGACCTGTTCGCCGGACTAGACGTGCCGCAGGAACAGCTCTCGGCGTTCTTGGCAGGAGTGCCGATGGCCGGGTCCGGCCCGCGCCGGCACGATGTCCCTCCGGTGGCTGTGCCCCCGAATCTGCCGGTGCCCCGCGGAAGTCGGCTGTCGACGCAAGAAGCCTTCGGGCGAATGCTGGGCGATATCGCTGCTGGCGATGGCGAGTTCGCCGAGCGCATCGTGACGACCTCGCCCGACGTTACCGTTTCGACCAATCTCGGGCTTTGGGTCAATCGCCGCGGGATCTTCGACCGGGCTGACCGCACCGATACCTTTCGCGAGGAAAATGTCGTCTCGGCGCAGCGCTGGACGATGTCGCCGGGGGGGCAGCACATCGAACTCGGCATCGCCGAGAGCAATCTGTTCTTGCAACTCGCCGCGCTCGGTCTCTCTGGACCGCTCTTCGGTGCTCGATTGTTGCCCATCGGCACGCTCTACGACCCGTTTATCAAGCGCGGCCAGGATGCGCTGAATTACGCCTGCTACCAGGATGCGCGCTTTATCCTGGTGGCCACTCCCTCGGGGATTACGCTCGCTCCCGAAGGCGGTGCGCATCAGTCCGTCGGCGAGCCGCTCACAGGGCTCGCCCAACCCGGGCTTATGAGCTTCGAGCCGGCCTACGCCGATGAACTGGCGATCTTGCTGCGCTGGGCGTTGGAGGAGATCCAACGCGATGGCGGGGGATCGGTCTATCTGCGGCTGTCGACCCGACCGATCGAGCAGCCTGAGCGCCGGATAAGTCAGAGCCTCGCCGACGCCGTCATCGCCGGCGCCTATTGGCTGCGCGAGCCGGGTCCCGGAGCAGCGCTTGCGATCGCCTATAGCGGTGCCGTCGCCCCCGAAGCGCTGGCGGCGCATCAGTCGCTGGCAGAAGATCTTCCGGAGACCGGACTGCTGGCGATCACCTCACCTGATTGCCTGCACCGCGATTGGCGATCGGCCCGGGTTCAAGGCGAAATCGGGGTAGCCGAGCGCCTCTTGGCACGACTGCGTCCCCGCGCCACGCTCGTCACGGTCGGCGATTGTCACCCAGCAACGTTATCGTGGCTCGGCGCCGTCGGGGGCAACCCGATCGTTCCGTTGGGCGTCGACCGCTTTGGCCAATCCGGCGACGTTTCTGATCTTTACCGTGCCTACGGCATCGACGCCGAAGCAATCATCGACGCTGCCGCCCGCGCGTGCCTGCTTGCGCAAGCTGGCTAAACGCGGCGCGTCTTGATGAGGCGTAAGGATTTGCCTCGTATCGTGCCGGCCTGTCACACGACTTTCGACGAGCTATGGCAGACTACCGAATCGTGCGGTTCCCCAATCGCGGCCGCGGCATCGAGGCCACCTGCGATATTGCCCAAGGCGCGATTGTCGTTATCACGCCATGTGTGGCGATATCAAAGGCCGAGCTCGCCTCCTTGGCTCTATACGCCTTTCGCTATGGCGATCAGGCCGCGCTCGCCTTCGGCGACGCCTCGCTGCTGAACCACTCCCCATCCGCAAACTGCGATTATCATGCGGACCAGGTGAACAAGACGATCGTAATCAGGACCAGCCGGTTTGTCCGGCGTGGCGAGGAGCTGACGATCGATTACGGCTGGGACGGGCCGGATTTCGTCAGGATCACCGGGCGCTCGGCGGCGCTCGAGCCGGATTCGGAGAGCCACCGCTGTTGGCTGCTGGCAGAGTCCTACCGCGAAGCAGATCGGCTGCAAGAGGCAGCGCAGGCCTATGCCATGCGCGCCGCGATGAGCGCCGACGAAGAGGCATGGTATGCCCGCGTGCAAGAGGCTCGGTGTCTGCGCATGATGGGAGACGAGGGGGGCTTTATGCGCCAGGCCCTGGCCGCGTTCGATCAGCGCCCGCAACGGGCCGAACCGCTCTACGACCTGGCGCGGTTTTGCCGCGAGCATGGCATGAACGCGGCCAGCATGTTGTTCTCCGAGGCCGGGCTAACAAAACCGCGGCCGGAGGAGAACGCGCTTTTCGTCGAGGACTTTGTCTATGCAGCGGGGCTGAAGGAAGAGCTTGCGCTCGCCGCTTATCACGCGCCCGAGCCCGCACGCCAAACACGCGGCCGCCGGGTGTGCAACTGGCTGGCCTTGGCACGCACGGTGCCCGAGGGCTCGCGCAACCTGGCGCGCTCGAACCTGCATTTCTACGCCGAGCCTGCGGGCGCGCTGATGCCGTCCCTTGCTGCGCGTCCGGTAGGCTTTGCCACACCCCAGGGTTATCGCCTGGCCGACCCTTCGGTCGCGCTCCATGAGGGGCGGCTCTTCTTATTGCAGCCGACCTTAGAGCGACGCGAGCCGGCGCGCACCCGGTACTTCCTGCTGCAATTGTCCGAGGACATGGCTGTCTCATCTGCGGCCGAGGTCCTGAAGCCGACCGAGGCGGCGGACGTCGCGTTCGAGGATCCACGGCTATTCGCCTGGCGCGACGGGCTCTGGTGCTGTGCCCCGGCGGTCATGCCGGTAAAAGAGGGAGAGCCCGAGCAGGTGCTGGCATGCCTGGACCATTGGGGTCCGCACCCGATCCGGCTGACCCGTCGGCGTCTCCTTCGTGCGCAAGGGCAGCATCAGCGGCACTGGATACCGCAAGTGAAGCCTGCCGCGGAAGAGTATGGAGCAGAGCGCCTCCAGTTCATCACTCGGTGCGATCCGACCCGAGTTGTCGACGACCGGGCATGTGCGGTCCTGGAGACCACACCAGCCGTCGCGGCCGAGCAATTCGACGGCGGGACGCCGGCGATTAATTTCGACGCCAGCCCCGCGGAGGGACCAGGTCACGGCTGGCTCGCCTTGATACACGAAACGGCAATGCTCGACGGCGCGAAATATGATCGGCATCGTTGGGTGTGGTTTGACGAGGAGAGCGTGCTGCGCCGAATGAGCCTGCCGTTTGTCTTCAGCCAAGAGGGGATCGAGAGGGCTGCCGGGCTCGCTTATCATCCAGCTGGCAGGCTTCTGTTGATTTCATACGGTGTTGGCGATGACGAAGCTTGGCTTGCAACGGTAGATGCCGGTGATGTCCGCAAGTTGTTGGAGGATGTCGAGCACCTCTCCTTGGGGTAGGGCTGGTAAGGCTTCGGCCTCGGAGACTCGCTCCGTGACGCATCTCGCGATGATGAACATGGATAAGGGGTGCGAGGCGGGGTCGTTTGACTTTTTTGATACTGGTTTCCTTCGCTAAAATTCAGTTACAACAATGCAATGTTTTGATGACTCGGGGATGACAGCCGAGCGTAAAATATTTCCTTCAGTATTGCCGAGATTTTACAGGTTAAGGGATTCCGATAAAAGCGGAAACCTGTCCAGCCTATCAGCGGCGACCCTAAGCTTAGCGAGCGCTAAAGTTAATATCGGCCGTTAATAAAGTAACCGGTCACGGAAGATAATTGTTGCTTTACTTTTTTATCGGATACCCCTATAGCCGTTGCTGGACGGAGGGTATGGATCGTGGCTGACGAGACGCTGGAGCACCATGACCCCGAATACTCGGGGCAACCTCCGCACGACGACGGAGCAGACGAAACCCGACGGGTGGCCGGCCGCCGCCGGATCATCATTGCCGGCCTACTTACCCCCCCGGCGGTGATGACGCTCAACGCGCGCTCGGCGCGCGCGCAGGCTAGCGTTCACCCTTCGATGGACCCGAACTATGGCAAGGGCAAGGGTAAGGGCTAAGCAAGCTGCGGCATTAAGGGGATGTCAGGGTCGACCGGTGAGGAATGCATACGTTGGACGGTGCCCGACGCAAATGCTCTCGTCTGGCGGTCTTGGGACGACGAGTTTCTCGTCTATAACACCGCTTCCGGGCAGACACACTACCTTAACTTCTTGGCTGGAGAAGCATTGCGCAGCCTCGAGGTCGAGGGAGCGCGAACAGGTGAACTGATGTGCCGGCTGGCTAGCCAGTTCGAGATCGCGGAGGACAGCCCGCCTATACAGATGATCGACCGCCTAATTCGCGAGCTCGACGAACTGGGGCTGATCGCGCCATCGACTTAAGAAAGCTAGGCGACCTAGCGCCTGATCAGCTGCATGAGCGGTTCGGGGGCGCCGGACTGCGCATTAGGATCGGCCCTTTCATTTTTCATTTGCACACCCCGATCAGCGATTTCGTCACCGATTTTAGCTTCCTCTACGCGGATTTCCCGATCTGTGAGGAGAGCGAGGTCAGCGATTTCCGAGTGCGCGTGGTACCTACCCCGCATTGGCAGCTCTGGCGGGAAGCACAGGCCGAGTTCTGGACCGACGGCACCTGCCCGTTCAAGACCTTCCCTCGACGCCTCGCCTTGCCCTTTGCCGAGTGGGGCCTCAACGGGTGCATTTTCTACTACGCTCATCAATTTCTAATGTTTCATTCCGCGGTGGTCGAAAAGGCCGGCCGGGCCGCCATCCTGGCGGGTCCGCCGGGATCCGGAAAGAGCACTCTCTGCGCTGCCCTTCTTGCACGTGGCTGGCGGCTGCTGTCCGACGAGTTCGCCCTGCTCGATCCAGCGCAAAGCTGGCTGCTGCCAATACCGCGGCCGGTGTCGCTCAAGGGCGTTACTATCCAGCTGGCCGAGAGATTGCTGCCGCATCTGCCGATCGGTCGCGTCTTCCCTGACACTCATAAGGGCAGGCTCGCGCACTTGCGCCCGCCTACCGAAGCAGTCGAACGTCAAGCCGAACCAGCGCTGCCGGCGTGGGTTGTGTTTCCGACACACGCCGAAAACGCCGATACTCGGCTTGCGCCGCTACGCAAGGCCGCGGCGTTCCTCCGGCTTGAGGAGAATTGCTTCAATTACAACGCGCTCGGTCGCACCGCATTCGACGCACTGAGCCAACTGATTCAAAAAGCCGAATGTTACGAACTGCCTTTCACAGAGGCTGTGGCAGCCGCCGAGCTGGTCGAAGGCCTTGCCGAGCTTCAGCCCGTGGCGGGAATGCCGCTCGATGCCGCCAGATAACCTCTTGCTGCGCGTCTTCGCCGATCCAGGATTGATCGCTGAGTTTGGGGTCGAGCACTGGGAGTTGCTTCTGGCGCAGGCACGCTCAGCAAACCTCACCGCGCGGCTCTCATATCGCATCGAGGACGCTGGAGCCCTCCACGCGTTGCCTGCTCGCGTCTGCACACAATTCGCAGCTGCACGAGTCGCTGCCGAGAGCAACCGGCGGGCCCTTGAATGGGAGGTCAACCGGCTGCACCGCGTGCTGACCGGGGCCGGGCACCCGATGCTGCTCCTCAAGGGCGCCGCCTATGCCATGGCATGTCTGCCGCTGGCGCGCGGTCGCAGCAGCGGCGATATCGACATTATGGTGGCCCACGACCGGCTCGACGCGATCGAAAAGCACCTCCTGGCGAATGGCTGGGAGCCGGTCGAGCTCGAACCTTACGACGCCCGTTATTACCGCAGATGGAGCCACGAGCTGCCGCCGTTGCGCCACCGTGATCGCGGCAGCACCCTTGACGTCCACCATACGATCCTGCCCCCCCGATCACGGCTGCGTCCGGATCCGTCGGCGTTCTGGCGCTCGGCCGTGCCACTCCGAGATGGTTCTCTCGCGTTCTGCCCAACGCATATGGCGCTGCATGCGGCGGTGCATCTGTTCCAGGATGGTGAAATCGCCGGCGGGATTGGCGATGTCGTCGATTTCGACCAGTTGTGCCGGCACTTTGGGCAGGATCCGGGCTACTGGCAACAACTGGTACCCGCCGCGGCCGAACTCGGTCTCGTCCGACCCCTCTTCTACGCGCTACGCTACGCTTCGCTGCTGCTCGGGACACCCGTGCCCGGGGTGGTCATGAAGGAGGCGGCGCGGTCCGGCAAGCCACCCCCTCCCGTCACCGCCGCGATGGACCCGCTGGTGCGCCGCGCGCTCGTCCCGGACCTACCCGAAGACAGGTCGCCATGGTGGTGGGTTGCGCGTTTGTGCCTCTACATCCGCTCCCACTGGCTGCGTATGCCGCCGCTGGCGCTGGCGCTGCACCTGATCCGTAAGGCATGGATGCGAGGCTTCGCCGCCACCTCATGAGGGCCACAGCGCGGTCCCGGGCAAAGAGCACTTCATACGCCCCTTAATGGGGCTGATTACCCGACGCCGGGCGGCAGGATCTCCCTCTCACCGAGCACTTCGGAGCGATAGAGCTCGGAAATTGACGCCCAGCGCAATTGGCAGATCTCCTCTGCGACCTGCAGGGCGCGCGCTTCGAGCTGCGGCGTGTCCAGGTGCCGACCGCACAGCTCGATCTGCCGGCGACTGTGCTCGACATCGGCGGCATCGTGCTCGGTAAAGAACTCGATCTCGCGCGCCGTACCCTTGAAGCCGTAATGCTCTTCGAAGGCGGGCAGCAAGACCTCGCTGATCAGCCCCGGCATCTGACCCTCCTGGGTCGTCTGCATCGCCAGGATGACGCCGACGGGCTCGGTCGCAGTGGTGTGGTACATATAGAGCGAGCGCGCCCACCAGGCCGGCGGCATCTTCGTGTTGTACACGTCCTCGTCCGAAAGGCCCGCAGCGCGGCAGAAGCGCAGGATCAGCTCGTTGTGGTCATGCGGCTGGTGACCAGGCTCGGGGATCGCCTTGAGCCCTTCTTCCTCGGCGATGTTCTCGGCAATCATCTTGCGGACTTCTTCGAAGTGATAGCCGCGCGCGTAGAGGAGTCCGAAGCTCGCCAGCGCGCGCGAGACGAAATGATAATGCAATGCTTGGTAGCGTCCGAGAGCTCTGAGCGGCAACTTGCCTTCGCCAAAGGCAAGGAAGAACGGATGCTGCTTGGTGTGCCAGCGGTCGCGGATCTCCAGGATCCGCTCGGTGATCGGGCTCGATGATCGGAGGTCGCCGTCGCGTGCCATTCTCATTGCTCCTCTAAAGACAAAGTCTTGCAAAGCAGGCGGTGGAACCGGCAAGCTCGGGACCGCCACAGCAGGAGGACAAGCGATGATACAGGAATTACTGCCCCAGGCGGAACGAATCGCAGCAAAGCTGAAGGCGCGCGGCGAAACCATCGGCATCGCCAAATCCTCAACCGCCGGGCTGATCTCGGCGGCGTTGTTGGCGATCCCCGGCGCGTCCGCCTATTTCCTCGGCGGCGCGGTCGTCTATACGCGGCAGTCGCGCGCCGAATTGCTCGCCGTGACCGAGCAGGAGCTGACCGGCATTACGCCGTCGACCGAGGCCTACGCTCTGCTGTTCGCCCGCAAGATCCGCGGCAAGCTCGCGACGGCGTGGTCGGTGGGCGAGACCGGGACCGCGGGGCCGACCGGGAGCCGCTATGGCCACGCCGCCGGGCATTCCTGCATCGCCGTCATCGGGCCGAGCGGCGAACGCTCGATCACAGTCGAGACCGGCGACAGCGACCGGCTCGACAACATGCGGGTCTTTTCGATTGCGGCGCTCGATCTGCTGGAAAAGGGCCTCGGCTGAGGGAACTGGCGGCGGCTCACTGGCCTCGCCGTCCGTCGCCTTTATCCTTTTCTGCACATGAGCCCGCGGGTCTCACCGGTCAGCTACGTTTGAGGCGTGCGGCACTGTTCATTAACAAGCCGTCCCGACAAGACTAAAGGCGCAGCTTCGAGCCCCGGTCTTTAGACCGGGCGAGGCAGCGCGTCCGGGACCGACGACGCTAACCGAAAGGCGGCGTATCTCGCGGGTAGGAGGGCTCCGCGTCCTGCGGCTGCTCCTCGGGCGCTAACGCCTCCGGCACCGGCTGGACCAGCGTTTCGTTCGTCTCGCCGCCATCCGCTTCGGACCTGTCCATCTCGAAATCGGCCGGCGTCGTCGGGCGCGGCGCCCCGTGCGGGCCGCCTTCCCCATTGGCATTCATGATTCGAAAATAATGCTCCGCATGCTGATACAAGTTTTCGGCCGAGATCCGGTCACCGCTTGTTGCTGCTTCGCGCGCCAGCGAAACATAGCGTTCGAAGACCTGATACGCGCTGCCGCGGATCTTTACGTTCGGGCCATTGCTGTCAAAGGTCTGAGTCCGTTGGGGCATCCGCGGACGGTTGTAATGTGGATTGTTGCCATTGCCGCGGCCGCGAGATCGCTTGTTTGGTCCTGGTCTCATGGCACCTGACTAATTGCGGTGGTCACTGTCGGATCGATGTCCGGAGGGGGCGCACCACGACTTCTCGAACGGAGCGCCAAGTTTGCTCGCTGTCGTAAACGCTGGAGAGCCCCCGAGCACCGCCACCCTAGACGGGAAGGCACCCCATTCCAACAATTTTCTGTGTCGGAGGCGCAGCCGCCCGGGCTATGACGCAACGCACGACGCCCGCGAGATCGCGCTCGCATCTCTCGATCGACAATCCGTTCGCTCGCAAAATTCCCGCAACTGCCGAGCCCTGGCTCTGCCCGACCTCACAGGCAAAGAGGCCCCTCGGCCCCATCAGCCGGGGGAGGCCGGCCGCAAGCGACCGATAACAGCCGAGCCCGTCCGGGCCCCCATCGAGGGCACAGCGCGGGTCGTAAAGTGCGACCTCGCGCGGCAGATCGGCGAGCGCAGCGCTGGGGATGTATGGCGGATTGGAGATTATGATATCGAAAACGCCCGAGATCGCAGTTCCCCAATCGCCGACGACGAAGTGGGCACGATGGGCGAGGCCCAGCGCGGCGGCATTGCTGCGCGCGGTTGTGGCTGCGCCCGCGGCGACATCGACGCCAACGCCTGTGCTCGCCGGGAACTCCGACAGAAGTGCCAGCAGAATGCAACCTGTCCCGGATCCGAGATCGAGGAAGCGGAGCGGCGCACCGCGGCCGGTAACCGATTGCAATACAGCCGCAACCACGGTTTCGGTCTCCGGTCGCGGATCGAGTGTATCGGTCGAGAGGCCAAACTCCAGTCCCCAAAACTCGCGGCAACCGAGAATGCGGCTCAGCGGTTCGCGACGGACCATCCGAGCCAGCGCCGATCGAACCCGAACGCGCGCTGGGTCGTCGACCATCCGTTCCGGATGAGCTAACAGATCCGCAGGGTCGAGATCGAGAGCCGCGGCGATCAATCGCCTAGCCTGGCGGCGAGCCCCCTGGAACTGAGCCTGCGTTAGAACGGTGGCCGCCTCAGCGAGCAACGCCCCGAGAGTGGCCGTCACCCGGTGCTACCCCTCGACTGTAGCCAATCGCGCCGCCTGATCCTCGGTGTGGATCGCATCAATGATCTCATCCAGCGCCTCCCCGCTCATCACTTTGTCGATTTTGTAGAGGGTCAGATTGATGCGGTGATCGGTCACTCGGCCTTGCGGAAAATTGTAGGTGCGGATGCGCTCTGATCGGTCGCCGCTGCCGACCTGGCTCTTGCGCTCTGCGGCCCGTGCGCTGTCGCGGGCTTGCCGCTGCAACTCATAGAGGCGCGAGCGCAGTACCTTGAGCGCTCTCGCCTTGTTCTTGTGCTGCGACTTCTCGTCCTGCTGGATCACGACCAGCCCGGTCGGCAGATGGGTGATCCGCACCGCGCTGTCGGTCGTGTTGACCGATTGGCCGCCGGGTCCGCTTGCCCGGAAAACATCGATGCGCAACTCCTTGTCGTCGATGCGGACGTCGACCTCCTCCGCCTCAGGCAGCACGGCAACGGTGGCGGCAGAAGTGTGGATGCGTCCACTCGCCTCGGTCTCCGGAATGCGCTGGACGCGGTGTACACCGAACTCGAATTTCAGCCGAGCGAACACGCCCGCCCCGCTAATCACTGCCGTCGCTTCCTTAAAGCCACCGAGGCCGGTCTCGGACAGGTCGAGGAGCTCGAAGCGCCAGCTCCGCAACGCGGCATAGCGCTGATACATGCGAAACAGCTCTGCGGCGAACAGCGCCGCCTCCTCCCCCCCGTACCGGCTCGAACCTCAAGTATAGCGTTGCGCTCGTCGTCGGCATCCTTCGGCAACAGGGCCAGCTTGACCTGCTGCTCGAGCGCCGGCAGGCGACCACGCAAGGTCTGCAGTTCGTCCTCGGCGAGCGCCTTCAGTTCTGCATCTTCGCTCGATTGGGTGATGTCGATGAGCGACGCGACTTCCTCACGGGTGCGACGCAACGCATCGATGCCGTCAACGATCGGGCTCAGCTCACTGTATTCCTTCGACAATCTGGCAAAGTCAGCACCCGTGATACCCGTGCATCCGAGAGCGTCTCGCAGCTCCCCGTGGCGGCGGTGGAGCTGCTCCAGATGAGCCTCGAGAGACGCTTCCACTTCGGGTCAGCTGCCGTTAGCCAGCGCCTGCAGCCGCGCCGGCAACTCGGCGAGCGGTACCTCGCTCTGGGCACCGCTGTTCAGATCGCGCAAAGTCGCCGCAGCCCGGGTCAACTCGTCCTCGCCCAGCAATATGGCGGCGAACGCGCCGATCCGATCGGCACGCCGCAGGCGACGCGCGAGATTTCCGGAGTACCCGAGGTCGATCATGAAGCCGCTGCTGCGGAGGTCTTCAGCGAGTTCCAGTGCAGCAGCTTCTCCTGCCTCACCGATCGGCACCAGCGCGACCGGGCTCGGCGGCGGGGGTGGTTCGGCGATCAGCATCGCCAGCCGCTCGATCCCAGCGGCCCAGCCAACTCCGGGCAAAGCCGGCCCGCCCATCATCTCGACCAGCCCGTCATAGCGGCCACCGCCCATAACGGTGCCTTGCGCGCCGAGATCGGTCGTGACGAACTCGAACGCCGTATGTGTGTAATAATCGAGCCCCCGCACGAGCCTGGGGTTCAGGCTATACTCAATTCCGAGCCGTTCAAGCCCACTGCGGACCCGATCGAAGAAATTGCGCGACTCCGGATTGAGGTAATCGGCAAAAGCGGGAGCTTCCCGGGCGACGTGCTGGTCAGCTTCTGCTTTCGAATCCAAGATGCGCAACGGGTTACGGTCAAGTCGCCGCCGACTGTCCTCCGACAACTCGGAGACCCTCATCGAAAAGTAGGAGACGAGCGCCTCGCGGTAGGCGACGCGGCTTTCCGGGTCGCCCAAGGTGTTCAGCTCGAGCACGACCCGGTTACCGACCCCGAGGGTGTCGAGAATGCGGCGGCCCAGCGCGATGACCTCGATGTCGGCTTGCGGTTGCGCGACGCCGATCAGCTCGACCCCGATCTGGTGAAACTGGCGGAAGCGGCCCTTTTGCGGCCGCTCATAGCGGAACATCGGCCCGCTGTAGAAGAATTTGAGCGGTACGCTCTGGGCGAGGCCGTTCGAGATCACCGCCCGCACGACACCGGCGGTGTTTTCCGGCCGCAAGGTCACCTCCTCGCCGCCGCGGTCGGTAAACGTGTACATCTCCTTGGCGACGATGTCGGTGTGCTCGCCGATCGGCCGGGCAAAAACCTCGGTGAACTCGAAAATCGGTGTCGCCATCTCGGCAAACCCGTACAGCTCTGCGGCGCCGCGTGCGGCTTCGATCACCCGACGGTGGCGCCGTGCCGCCTCGGGCAGAAGATCCTGGGTACCTCGAGCCGGCTGCAAGGCGCGCATCGTCACTCCCTGACCGCTGCCCGATGCTCGAAGGGCCGGTCATATTCGACAAAGTGTTGCTCACCGATGAGCCCTTCAAGCGCCGCCCTGGCAACGCCATCGGTCAGAGCCGGGGCGCAACTTCGCCCTAACCCCAACTCATGGTTTTATCTACAAAAACCGGATGTCGAGTCTATCGCAAATCAGCAGCAAAATTTCCGCTTCCGGTAGAAGAGCGGCCTCCGTCCCGCCGCGAGCAGCACCCGCAAATATCCCAAAGCCCATGCGTCGTTTCCATCCCTGCAATCAGGGCCAGACTATGCTCCGCAAAATTGGCAATTTGATGGATCGACATGAGCTGGCGGCCCGCGGCCGCGCCGCCCGTATCTGTCCTTAGCCGTAGCGGCTCGGATTATCTGCTGTTTAATTGATAATGCTCTAGAGTTCAGACTAAAACGCGCACGTTCTCGTCTTGGCCGGGCTTGTCCTCGGGCCGCGAAGGGGCTGGGTAAGTATCCCGCCTGCCGCCTCCGCACTCGTCACCCCGTGGGCCTTCAGCCCACGGACGCAAAACCCGGCCCGGCATTTATCAAGCAATTCTGCGGCTTCACAAACCCGTCGAGGTGCCAAGTGGACTCTATAGTGTCCCATTTTTGGACTCTAATCGAGCCCCTGGAACCCGGCAAATCGGTGGAATGCGACACCACGGTTCCCCTCGCCGGAGTTTTGGAAAATACGATCCGGGGAACGGGAAAATCGAAGATCGTCCTACGTTAACCAACGGGACCGGATCAGGTTCGTTACGGGGACTGCGGCGGTTAGTGTCCGGGCGAAACTCTTCATTATCGTTGAAGCGTATGCGGTGCGCCCATTAAAGTCGCAGGAGTGCTGTGGGTATCATCGAGACGAGCGCCGCCTTACGTGCATGCCTCTTCCTGCTCACAGTAGCAATCGTCCTTGATCACCGTCCGTATCGCCCCGGCTACATCCCGATAATGATCCTCGCATTGGTCGCGAGCTTGGTCCTCGCCCGGCATCTTCTATCTTTGCTCTCCACATGATAAGGTCCTTTAATGGCTTTAGTATTTTTTGGAATCCAAAGTTGGTCTTCGGCTTCATTTTGAATGAAGCGCTAGATTTAAGGGTCTAAAGGTGCCACGTCGATTTTCACAACGGGCGAACCTAACTCATAGTACAATCCTAGCCCCATTCCCACGTCCAATTGCTGAGTTTGCATCCGCTGAATAACGACCGTGATTTTCAGAGACCCGCGGTAGTGTCTCTCGAAAGCCCTTCCCTCATCACATCAGCCGTGAAATCCAGGGAGCTTTTTACTTGTTCGGAACTCGGGTCGGTTGCTTGCGATCGCCCACTGACCAAAATGCTAAATCTCTTGGCCCACGCTTTATCACCGATCTTGTAGCCTTGGTCATAGTCAGCATAGTACATGTAACCGGCTGGGCTGCCGTCAGCAGCGTTAATGGTCGCTGTGCGCCCCATACAACAGGATGGTCCTATAGAGGCATTGTTATAGGCTGTCCGTCGCTCGGTAAAACGTAAGAGGACTGTGCGAGTTGGAGTTCTGAACATTGGGCAGCTAACGAGAAGATTTCCATGATAATTGCCATGGCTCCCGTCGCCGGCAACCCCATAACTCTTTTTGACATTTCACAGCCTTCCCATCACAAGTATTTCCTTGCATAATCGCAAGCAGCCAAAGTTGCCAGTCTAAGCGCTCAGATAGCCGTATAGTTTGCCGGATAACACAACGTCGTAACGACGGCAACTCCCGGTATCAGGATTGTGTCCCTGTGCGGGTAGCATAGGCCGTCGATCAGGGAGGGGGTCGGATGGCTGGGCTGTTGGATTTTGCGGCGCGGTTCGGGACAGAGGAGCGGTGCATCGAGCACTTGGCCGGGCTTCGCTGGCCTGGCGGATTTGTGTGTTCGGGCTGCGGCGGGCGGGTGGCTTGGCGGCTGAAGGCTCGACCGCGGGTTTACGAGTGCGGCACCTGCCACCGGCAGGAGTCGGTGACGGCGGGAACCGTGTTTCATCGGACGCGGACGGATCTGATGAAGTGGTTTCTTGCCGCTTATCTGCTGGGCCGCGACAAGCGCGGCGTCTCGGCCAAATTTCTGCAGCGGGAACTGGCGGTGGCCTACCAGACGGCCTGGACCATGGCGCACAAGTTGCGTCACGGGCTGAGCGAAGACCCAACCCATCCGCTGCGCGGGTTCCTCGAGGCGGACGAGACCCCTGCCTTCGCAGGGGCGGGCTCTTCATCGGCGGCCGGGGCGATCCGACAAGTCCCGGACGCAGCACCGCCAACCCCAACAAGAGCCTGGTTGTTGCCGTGGTCGAGAAGGTGCCGGCGCCACAGAACAAGAAGGGAAAATACGGCCATGCCGTGAAGCGTCAGCACGGGTTCTTCGCGGGCAACGCCCGGATCGCCGTGTTGCCGGCCGCGACGGGCACCGAACTCGGCGCCTTCCTCAAGGCGAACGTTGCCGCCCAATCCCGTCTGTTGACCGACGGGTTCGCCGGCTATCGCGGTGGTGACGCCGGCCTCGGCGAGCATTTAAAGCACACGCCGCTAATCCAGGGCGAAGGCGCCAATGCCGGCGCATTCTTCCCGATCATCCATACCCTGTTCAGCAACATCAACGCCTGGCTCGTCGGCACCCATCACGGCGTCAGCGCCAAGCACCTGCCGCGCTATCTGCGGGAATGGTCCTACCGGTTCAATCGTCGCAACCTGCCCGACGGGCTGGACGGCTACCTTATTCGGCGCGCCGTCGAATGCGCCACCATCACCTATGATCATCTCAAGACAGGCACCTTGCCCGGCGGCGCCAATCGTGTCCGGCGGCTTCCCGCAGCGGTTGCCGACCTGCTTTAGCCCGATAGGGACACTGCACGGATACCGCTCCTGTCGGCCGACGATCCTACTCAGGTCTTCTCCGAGGCGTTGCCCGCAGCGGGGGCTTCGGGCTTCTCGAATAACGCCAGGCTCTCCATCGCAAGCCCGTAGCCGAGGAGATCGTGCATTTGGCGACGCAGATATTCGGTGAATAGAAGCCGAGTATAGCGCAGCAGCAAGGTCGGCTTACGGGCAAGATCCTCAGCCAGGTTCCATGCTCGCGCCAAGAGCTTGTTGGCCGGCAGTACTTCAGCGACCAGACCGAGGCGCAATGCTTCGGCGGCGTCCAAGGTCTGGCCGGTCATCAGGAAATAGCGGTCGCGGTTCATGCCCAACAGCAGCGGATAGACGATGTGCATGCCGTCGCCCGGCACCACCTCCGAATTGAAATGCGCTGAGACCTGGAACTGGGCGGTATCTGCGGCCAGGACGATGTCGCACAACAGCGGGATTTCGGAATGGCGCCAAGCCGGGCCGTTGATCGCGCTGATCACCGGGACTTCGATGTTCAGCAGATTCATCAACAGATGCCGGGCCTTCCCAATGGATGCGATCAATCCTATCGATCGACACCGCCGGGAAGGGTTGCCTCCTGTGCGCCGGCCGGGCGCGCGCCCACTCCGATTAGCGGCGGGGCGACCAGCACGCTCACAACACCAATCGAGCAGAGGTACGTCGCTGAATCATCAACAACCTTGCTCGGCTCAGTGACACCTCACTGCTTCAGCCAGGCCTGGAAGAGCGCTTCCTTGCAGGGCTCGGAGAGTTCGTGGACGTGCTCCTTCATGCACGCCTTGACCCGGCCCTGGCCAGGCGGGACCTGACTGCAGAAATGCGCAATGTCGGGCTTGCAGGTCTGCAAGACTGCCCTGGCGCCGGCACCCATCTTCTGCTGCGCCGTCGCACCCGAGGTGGAGAGCAATAAGACGGCGCCAATCATCAGCAGCTTCGTGAAAGAATTGGCCGCGATCCCGAGACGGCCCCTCTCCCCGCAAGCGGGGCGAGGGAGAACCCGGCGGGCCTGATCTACCTTCGTCGTCCCGGCAAAGGCCGGGACCCATCGTTCCGCAAGTACTTGATTTTGAGTGTTTTCCGCCACGGGTGCCTCTTGCGGCAGCGCCGCGCCTGCCGAGGCATGGACCCCGGCCTGCGCCGGGATCTCGAGATTGGCAGCGAAGGCGGGATAAACACCAATTCGATTACAGCCTCTTCCGTCGACTACGTTGACCTTGATTTCCTTGCGCAGCATGATTTGTCCCCTGTTTACTTCAACTCAGCATGTCGCGGTTTAACACAACTCACCGCACTAGCTCGATCTCGCTTGGCCGCCACTCCTTGGTGAAGAACGGCTCGAGCGGGCTGTAGAGGCGCAGGAACGTGAACCAGCCCTTGCCGGGCATGGTCTGGATCCAGTTGCCGCCCAGGCACCCCTTGCGGCTGCGTCGGGGCGAAATAGACGGTCGTCGAGCCGTCGGCGCTGGATTCGGCAGCCGGCGAAGGATAGCACTGGTTGCCGGCGCGCGGGTAGCGCTGCGGGGTGTCGAGCATCGAGCGGGTCTGGTTGTCGTAGAGCGTGAACGACCAGAACGCGCGCGCAGGGATGTCCCTGGGGAGCGTCACTTTGTAGGTCTTGCCACCGTCAAAGGGATTGTTGTCCTTGTCCAGAAAGCCATCAAGTACTGCGAGCCGACGTCGGGAATGCGCATGATCATGGCCGGCGAGCCGAGCGTATAGGCATAGTAGAACACCGTCCGCGAAACGAGGGTGCGTACGCCGGTCGGCGGCAGCGGCTTGAACATGCCTTCCCTTGTGAACTCCGGCGGCGGTGTCTCGAAGAAGGCGCCACCCTCCCACAGCATGTTGCCCCACATTGAGTGGCGCAGGCCAGAACTACGAGCGGCTTCACAGTGTCGTCTCCCGGCGTCGGCTGGGTGTGGTGGTGGTCAGTATGGGTAGGGATAGGGGTAATAGGGCGGCGGGTAATAAGGAGGCGGGTAGCCGTAGGGCGGGTAATGGTGGTATGGCGCCGCCGCCATGCCGTACCAGTACGCGCGCCGCGCCGTGCGCCGCGCCGCGCCGGCAAAGGACAACGGGGTGAAGGGCAGGCCGATGATGTCGACGAAGATCGAGGCCGGTCCGTCGGCGCCTCCGAGTTCGCCTTCCAAGACCTGAACGTCGAAAGTCAGCCGGTCGCCTTCGAGATGCGGCTCCTTCAGCACGACGACGGCGTCGCGAACCGCATCGCCTTCTTGGCTCAGCACCGAGACGGTAGCGTTCGGCGGATCCTTGGCAAAGCTGCCGAGGCTCCACTCCTCCAAGAGATGCTGCGTCAGCAGGTGCCCGGCCGCCCGCGTCGGCCGGTCGGCAAAAACGATCGAGTTCGGGCTGACGCCGGTCAACGTCAGGGTCTGGCCCTGCAGGCTCGCCCCGCGCGCATTCATGACGATCAGCGAGGGCACCATATCGGCCTTTACCCGAGCCTTCGCCGGCGGCGCGCTCGCGGTATTGGCCGTCGGCGCCTGGGCGAGCCCCGATCCCGGCATCAACAGCAATGCGGCAACGGCGATCAGCCGCCAGTCATAGCGCGATGAGGTCACGGTCGACGTGCTCCGATAACCCGTTAGGACGTCCTCAGCGGGATAGGAGTTGCGGGTCACGACCCCTCCGCGCTCGGAACGACCTTGACCTCGAGCGGAGCGTATAGTTTCACCGTCTCGCCCGAGTAGGTGAACATCGTTCGGCTGGCGGTCACGCAACGACCGTCACCGGGAGCAGCGAACAGGCGCCGAGCAGATAGCTGAGCTGCACGACTTCCCTCCTTTCAGGATGCGGAACCGGTTTCAGGATGCGGGGGCGGCTGCTGTGTGCGCTTCCAGCGCCTGGCGCAGCGCCTCCTCCTTGGTATGGTCGAAGGAGGTTTGCAACACCGTGCCGCCGACACCTTGCAGTTCCGCCAGCACCTTGTCGGTGGTCATCTTGCGGATCAGCAGGAACAGGGCGGCACTCCCCGATTGCAGGGTTTGGGCCGCGTCCTTCATGAACCTGTCGTTGATCCCGGCATCGCTGAGAGCGCCGCCGAGCGCCCCACCGGCCGCACCGAGCGCGGCACCAGCCAGCGGCATCAGGAAGAGCATGCCGATCAAGGTACCCCAGAGAGCACCGCCTGCAGCCCCGGCCGCCGTCGGATGGAACAGCTGATTGAGCTTGACGTGACCGCTCGGCTGCTTCACCGCGACAACGGCATCGCCGAGCTCGATCAGATATTCCTTCTGCATGTCGAGCAGCTTCTTGCGGACTTCCTCGGCCTTTTCTTCGGTCGGGAATGCGATAACCAGCAGATCGCTCATTTCGGGTTCCTTTCGGTTCGGGCGGGTCAAAAGATAAACGGCGGCGCTCTGGCCGGGCGTGTTGGTGCTGTGCCCGGTCTCCCGCGCGGCGCAGCCGAACGTGATTGGGCGGCGCGGATTGCGCGTGTCATAGCTTGGCGTTCCGGCGGGTCAAGTCTCATAAATGTTTCACATTCTCCGAGGCCGCGGTCGGCGTTGTACCGTTCCCAGTTTGATGGAGCGAGGTGATAAAAATCGAGGAATGGGTGAGCATGCGTCTTCGCTGCGACATAGTGTCCAGCGAGCTGAGCCTCGGACCGGATGGAGCTTCTGTTCACAGCGCTCGTGAGGGCGGTATGCGCGCTCGGTTTGCTGTGCCTGTCGCGCGGCGCGCTCGCCGAGGATGCGGCGCGTTATGTCGGCGGCGCGGCCTGCGCGGGATGCCACAAGGCTGAAACCGAACGCTGGAAGGGCTCGCATCATGCGTTGGCGATGCAAAAAGCTACCGAGGCGACCGTGCTCGGCGACTTCGCCAATGCCCGGCTCGAGCATTTCGGGGTCACGACTACGTTTTCCCGCGACGCCGACAAATTCATGGTCCGCACCGACGGTCCCGACGGCGCGCTGCACGATTACCGGATCGCCTACACCTTCGGCGTCTATCCGCTGCAGCAGTATCTGGTCGCGTTCCCGGGCGGACGTTATCAGGCGCTCGGCATCGCCTGGGATAGCCGGCCGACGGAACAGGGTGGCCAGGGTTGGTTCCACCTCTATCCCGGCCAGCAGCTCAAACCCGGTGACCCGCTGCATTGGACCGGGCGCGACCAGACCTGGAACTACCAGTGCGCCGACTGCCACTCCACCGATCTGAAGAAGAACTACGATCTCGCCGCCAACACCTATGCAACGAGTTGGAGCGACCTCGATGTGGCCTGCGAGGCGTGCCACGGGCCCGGATCGCGACACGTCGCCTGGGCCGAGGCGTCCGCCTCCTATTCGCCAGGCGCCGACGCTTCGAATAAGGGTCTGACCAACCGGCTGAAACCGGCTGACATCGGTCATTGGGAGACGAACCCGGAGACCGGCATCGCCCGGCGGCCCCTCCCTAACCCTCCCCCGCTCGCGGGGGAAGGAAGGGTGGGGGTATCGACCGAAGTCGAAACCTGTGCTGCCTGCCACTCGCGGCGCAAGGTGATCGCCAAGAACCCGGTGCCGGGCGTGCCCTTCCTCGACGCCTATCTGCCGGCATTGCTCGAACCCGGCCTCTATTATGCCGACGGGCAGATCGACGGCGAGGTCTACGAATACGGCTCGTTCCTGCAGAGCCGTATGCACGCCGCCGGGATCACCTGCTCGAACTGCCACGACCCGCACAGCGGCAAGCTGCATGCCGCGGGCAATGCGCTCTGTGCGCAATGCCACCTGCCCGAAAAATTCGACGTGGCGGGGCACCATCGCCACCAGCCCGGCAGTGCCGGCGCGCAATGTGTCAGCTGCCATATGCCGGCGAAGAATTACATGGTCGTCGACGCACGGCGCGATCACAGCATCCGGGTCCCGCGCCCGGATTTGTCCGCGGCACTCGGCACGCCGAACGCTTGCAGCCAATGCCACGCCGACCATTCCGCCCAGTGGGCTGCAGAGACTGTTGCCGGCTGGCACCCTCACGGGCGACAGCCCACTCAGCATTTCGCCACCGCCCTCCACGCCGGCCGTGCCGGCGCCGCCGATGCCGAGCAGCAGCTCGATCGGCTGATCCTCGATCGGAGCCAACCAGCGATCGCCCGAGCGAGCGCTTTGCCGCTGCTCGCACCCTATGCCTCGGCCGCCTCGGAGCGGGCGATCAAGGCCGCGCTCGGCGATCCGGATCCGCTCGTCAGGGCAGCCGCACCGCGCGCCTTGCCCGGCATCCCGCCTGGCCGCTTCGTCAACGCGACGGCACCGCTGCTCAGCGATCCGGTTCGTGCCGTCCGTATCGCCGCCGCGCGTGCCCTGGCTGGCACCGACCTCTTGGCGCTGACGCCGGAGCAGCAGACCGCTTTTGCCAAGGCGACTGCCGAGCTCGTCGTCGCCGAGATGGTCGACGCCGACCGGCCGGAGGCGCATCTCAACCTCGGGCTCTTGGACCTGCGCCGCCAGCAATTCCCCGAGGCCGAAACGAAATATCGCACGGCATTGCGGCTCGATCCCAATTTCGTCCCGGCGCTCGTCAATCTCGCCGATCTCGACCGCACGCTCGGCAAAGACGAAGAGGGGGCCGAGCTGCTGAAAAGGGCAATAGCGATCGAGCCCGACAATGCCGGTGTCCGCTATGCCCTCGGTTTGTCCTTAGTACGTAAGCGCGATTACGCCGGAGCGTTGGACTTGCTGCGCCGCGCCCACGAGCTGGTGCCGGAAAATGCGCGCTATGCATACGTCTATGCGGTCGCATTAAACTCGACCGGTGCTGCCGGAGAGGCCATGGCGCTGCTGGAACAGACGCATCGGCAGCATCCTGCGGACCGCGACGTGCTGATGGCGCTCGTCTCCTTTGCACGCGGCAAGGGAGACTTCGGCGCGGCGCTGCGCTACGCCCGCGAGCTTCTTACCCGCGATCCCGGAAACGAGCAGCTGCGGGCACTGGTCTCGGACCTTGAGAAAAGGGCAAAACCGTAGTCGCCGCACCCTTGCGACAGCATGTCCAAAAGTGCATAGCCGCCGCCGGCATCGCAGGTGTTATCCTGCGGCGCGACTGCGGCAGACTTCGACGGGGGAGAGAGTGAAGCTTCGATATATCGCGGTTCTCGGCGGATTGCTTGCCAGCGGCATCGGCGGCCTGGCTCCGACCAACCTGGCCGCGGCTCCGCCCGCCAAGCCGGCAAAGCCGGCGATAACCGAGGAGGCAAGCGCGGCACTGCTGCGCATGGGCGAGAGTTTACGCGCAAAGAACTTCTCGTTTCAGGCGCGGACGATCCGCGCCTATGCCGACCCCAAAGGCGAGCCGCTGCACATCTTCCATACCTTGAAGATCACAGTCAGCCGACCCAACAAGCTCTTCGCCGAGGTGATGGGTGACGATGGGTCGAGCAAGCTCGTCTTCGACGGCAAGAATGCGGTGATCTATTCGGCCACGCATAACAAATACGCCACCATCCCGGTGCCGGAGGGCACGATCGAGGGAATGCTGAAGGAGGCGGTCGGCCGTCTCGGCGTCGATTTTCCGCTCGCCGACTTCTTGAGCGAGGCACCCAACAAGGCGTTTCTGACCGGCGTCACCTCGGGCCGTCTCATCAACACCGTGACGATCGACGGCGCCCCCTATGACCACCTGTTCTTCTCCCAGCCCCCCGGTATCGAACTCGAATTGTGGCTGTCGAAAAACCAGCAATCCCTACCCGCGCGGCTGATCGTGACCTACCGTTCGTTGCCGGGCACACCCGAGTTCGTCGCGCTGTTCTCGGACTGGAACTTCAACATTCAGCCCCCTGAGGCGGAATTCACCTTCCAGCCGCCGGCCGGTGCGGAACAGGTGGCGTTGAAGCCGGCCGCGGCAGCACCGCCGGCGGGCAAGAAGAAGGGGAGCAAGTGATGAAGCCGCTGACCATCGCGGCATTGGGCGCGCTGCTCGTGATGTCGATGGCGCCTGACGCATTCGCTTGGGGCGCCTTTCACGGCGGCTATGGCGGCGGCGCCTATCACGGAGCATGGGGCGGTGGCGCCTATCACAGGGGCGCCTTCGGCGCCACCGGCGTTCACTACGGGCCTGGAGGTGCCACCGCCTATCACGCCGGCCCCTATGGCGCCGGCGCCGTCCATGCCGGACCCTATGGCACCACCGGCGTCCACACCGGCGCTTACGGTACTTACGGGTACCATTATGGCGGGTACCATTACGGCGGCGCCGTGGTGACACCGGGCTATGCCGGCTACGGTGCTGCCGCCGCAGCCGGGGTGGTCGCCGGCGCGGCCGCAACCTCTGCGGCCTATGCGGCAGCGAGCACCAACTACTACCCGCCGCCCTATTACCAACCCTACCCGTACTAACGGCCGTCGCTCCGCCGCGGCAGGAGACCGCACAGACGGGGATCGTCGAAGGCGACCGCGCGGCGGGCATAAACGACAAAGCCGGCCCGCTGATAGACGCGCAACGCTTCGGGGTGATCGAAGGTCGAGGTGTGCAGCCAGAAGCGCTCGATCGGCCGCGACCAGGCGCGGTCGATCGCCGCCTGCAGGAGGTAGGGGCCGAGCCGGCGCCCAATGAAGTCGGGGACGAGCCCGAAATAGCAGAGCTTGGTCTCGCGCGATGCTGCTGTGTCGAGCTCAAAAAAACCCGCCGGCACCCCTCGCACATAGAGGACAAAGACCTCGATCGTCGGCCTGTGGATTTCCGCCGCGAGTGCCGCGTCGTCGATCATCCGCCGCTCGAACCACAGCCAGGGCTCGCCGACGGTGTCGTAGAGATAGCGGTAGAACGAGACTGTGCAGGCCTCGGCTCGCATCAATGCGAGCGGCTCCAGAGGTGCAGGGAACCGTTGCCCGGCCGGCCGCGCCAGCATTTCGAGATAGGTGATAGTATCTTTGAGGACGGTCACGGCGCGGGACCGGTCTCGATCGGAGTGTCCCCGGGAAGGCCCCATTCGGACCACGACCCGTCATAGACGGCGGCACCGGGATGGCCGATCAGATGCAATGCGAAGGCGAGCGCGCATGCAGTGACGCCGGAGCCGCAGCTCGTCACGATCGGCCGGTCGAGCCGCACCCCGGCCTCGCTGAATAGCCGCGTCAATTCCTCGGCGCTCTTCAGCTGCCGGGTCGTGGGGTCTGTCACCCGCTCGTAAGGCAGGCTGCGGCTGCCGGGGATATGACCGCTGCGCAAGCCGGGCCGGGCTTCGGGTGCCGAGCCGTCGAAGCGGCCGGCGGCGCGGGCGTCGACTACCTGCTCGCGGCGCGTCGCGAGATTGCCGATCAGAGCGGCCTTGTCGCGCACCAGCGCAGGATCGAACCGGGCGGTGAAGGCGCGCGGCTCCGGCAATGGCACCGCCGTGTCGAGCGGCCGCCCCTCGGCCTTCCATTTCGGCAGCCCGCCGTCGAGGATCGCGACGTCACGGCGCCCGAAGAGGCGCAGCATCCACCAGGCGCGCCCGGCCGAGGAGAGGCCGGCGTTGTCATAGACGACGACCCGGTCGTCATCGCCGATGCCGAGGGCGCCCATCTTGCGGGCGAAAAGCTCGGCCGAGGGGATCATGTGCGGCAGGCTCGTGCCGGGCTCGCAGACGTCGTCGATGTCGAAGAACACCGCACCCGAGATGTGGCCGCGATCATAGTCTTCCCGTGCGGTCGGGGTGATGCCCGGCAATTTGAACGACCCGTCAACGACCCGGACATGCGGGTCGGCGAGGTGAGCGGCAAGCCAGTCGCTGGCGACGAGCGCTTCGGGATGGGCGTAGGGCATGGGTTCACTCCGCAAAGGCGAGGATCACGCGGCGGTTCTGCCTACCCTTGTTTTCGATCTTGGCCACGATGACGGGGCCGATCTCGGCCGTGTTGCGGACGTGGGTCCCGCCGCAGGGCTGGAGATCGACCCCGGATATTTCCATCAGCCGCACCCGCCCCGTGCCGCTCGGCGGCTTGACCGACATCGTGCGGACGAGATCGGGCTGGTCCGCGAGCTCCTCGTCGGTGATCCAGCGCGGCCCGACCGGGTGACCCTCGGCGATCAGCGCATTGAGCCGGCTCGTGATCGCCTCCTTGTCGAGGCTCGATCCGGGAACATCGAAGTCGAGCCGCCCGCGGCCGTCCGAAACCTGGCCGCCGGTCACCGCCCCGGGCACAACGCCGCACAAGAGATGCAGGCAGGTGTGCATGCGCATCAGCCGGTGGCGCCGCTCCCAATCGACCGCGGCGACGAGCTCCTCGCCAAGCTCCGGGAGTGTCGAGCCGGGCGCGGGGGCATGAATCACTTCGTCCGGCGACGCGCCCTTGACGGTGTCGACAATCACGATCGCTTGGCCCGAGGAAAGACGCAGCACGCCGGTGTCACCCGGCTGGCCGCCGCCCATCGGATAAAAGATCGTGCGGTCGAGCGTGATGCCGCGCTCATCAGCGTGGGTCACCCGAGCACTGCAGGAGCGCAGGTACCCGTCGCCGCGAAACAGCAGCTCTGTCATCGCTTTATCGACCTCCCATCCGCGCTGTCCCGGCGCAAGCCGGGACCCACTCCGCCTCCTTCATGAAGCTCGAGCATTATCTCGATATGCTGGGATAGAGGTCGATCCAATGCGGGTTGTCCTTTTCAATCAGCTCAATTTTCCAAGCGCGCTTCCAGCTTTTGATTCGGTTTTCCCGTTGCATCGCCGTTTCCAATGTGTCGTGACGCTCGAACCAGACAAGTCGGTCGACGCCGTATTTTGCGGTAAAGCCGGGGAGCGCTTTCGTCTTGTGCTCCCACACCCGCCGGACGAGGTCCGAGGTCGACCCGATGTACAGGGTTCCGTGTGGTTTGCTCGCGAGGAGGTAAGCGAAGAACATCGAGTGTGTCTAAAGTGGGTCCTGGCTTGCGCCAGGATAGCGGTGTATCCGCAAGCGAGCGGCGATACCTCATTAGTCCAGCCACGGCGGGGTCGGCAGCTCGCGTGACTTCAGGAATTCCGGGTTAAACAATTTCGATTGGTAGCGGGTGCCGGAATCGGCGAGGATCGTGACGATCGTGTGCCCGGGCCCGAGCTCGCGCGCGAGGCGGATCGCGCCGCAGACATTGATCCCGGTCGAGCCGCCGAGCACCAGCCCCTCCTCGGTCACGAGGTCGAACAATACCGGCAGCATCTCGGCGTCGGTGATCTGGTATTGCCCGTCCGGGGTGAAGCCTTCGAGGTTCTTGGTCTCGCGGTTGTTGCCGATGCCTTCGGTGATCGAGTTGCCTTCCGGCTTGAACTCGCGGCGGGCATACCAGCTGAAGATCCCCGAGCCCATGCAGTCGGAGAGATAGATCCGGACCTCGGGGTTGCGTTCCTTCAGCGCGATGCCGACCCCGGAGAGGGTGCCGCCTGTGCCGACCGAGCAGGTGAAGCCGTCGACCTTGCCGTCGGTCTCGGCCCAGATCTCGGGGCCGGTCGTATCGTAATGGCCGCGCCGGTTGGCGATGTTGTCGAACTGGTTGGCCCAGATCGCCCCATTCGGCTCTTGCGCGGCGATCTCCTCGGCGAGCCGCCCGGAGTAGCGCACGTAGTTCATCGGGTTGGCGTAGGGCACCGCGGGAACGAGCCGCAGATCGACGCCGCACAGCTGCAGCATGTCCTTCTTTTCCTGGCTCTGCGTCTCGGGCATGACGATGACGGTGCGGTAACCGCGGGCGTTGCCGACGAGCGCCAAGCCGATCCCGGTATTGCCGGCCGTACCCTCGACGATGACCCCGCCCGGCCGCAACAGTCCGCGCTCCTCGGCATCCTTGATGATGAAGAGTGCGGCGCGATCCTTGACCGAGCCGCCGGGGTTGAGGAACTCGGCCTTGCCGAGGATCGTGCACCCGGTCTCCTCGGAAGCACGCCGCAGCTTGATCAGCGGCGTGTTGCCGACCGTGCCGATAAAGCCCTCGCGGATCTTCATGCCGCTCTCCGTACGCCGGATTCCTGCGCCAAGACTATGGGGGACGAGAGCGGGGACGCAAGCCCAGGTAAGGGCAAAGGCCGTCGGCTCGACGTTACGAGCCCTCTTTTACCGTTCCTCGCGGCGGCGCCATCCGCTCCTGTCCTAGTCTGCCGCCTGCCTGATGATGCGCGGGAGTTTAATCCGAGGTTTGACGAACGGCCGGCATCTTGCTATTATGACATCTATTCATCATCTAAACAGCAACTCTCCCCGATCGCAACGGCTGCATAGGGCGCCGGGTCGAAGCCAGAGGGATGCCGTTGATCATGATCTCGCGGTGCCTGCAGCGCACCGCCATGAATCGAAGGAGGTGCCGATGACGGATGGGCTTTCACTCAAACAGCCGGGGCCGGTGCGGGGGCGGCCGTTCGCCAAATGGAACCGCCCCGCTGGCCGCCGGGCCGCTTCCCGCAACAAGAAGACGCTCGCCGCTGCGGTATTGCTCGAAGGCGAGGCCGAGGCCTTGACGCGCCGGACCATCGAGCTGGCGCATGCCGGCGACCCGTGGACCTTCAGCCCACGGGCTTGACCCGTGGGGGCGATGCGGCTCTGCATCGAACGCATCCTGCCGCCATGCCGCGAGCGGATGGTCAAGTTCCCCCTGCCGCCGATCGAGAGTGCTGCCGACATCGCACCCACGATGAAGGCGGTTGCCGCGGCACTTGCCGGTGGCGTCATCACGCCGGGCGAGGCGGGGACGATCGCGGCGGTGGTCAGCACCTTCGTCCGGGCGATCGAGACGAGCGACTTCGAACGGCGCCCCAAGATCGTCGAGGCCGAGCATGCCGCACGCCCCGCAGGCGTGCCCGAAATGTTCGACGCCGATAATGCGGGCAATTCAATTTATTGGCGAGATTTAGCTGTAGATTCGCGATCGACTTGCTCGATGGAGAATCCTAATGAAACCTGGGATTGCTGTCGTGGCAGCGAACGGCGACGGTTCCGGTCCCTATTCCTGCGGGGCAGTCATTGGCTTAGAAGAGGTCTCGCCCCGAATGAACCGTAGCTTTTGGAAATGACCGAACCGGAAGGCAGCGATTTGTTTCCGACCCCCGACCCTGTCGAGGCCGAGCGCCAGCGGGATGTGACGACGGGGCTCATGCCGTCGCAGATGCTGCGCGAGGCGGTGGCGCTGGGGCGCGAGATCATCTCGCCGCAGCCGATCGGCGACGACCAGATCCAGCCGGCGAGCATTGATCTGCGGCTCGGCGAAGTCGCCTATCGGGTGCGGGCGAGCTTTCTGCCCGGCGGGCGGGCGCGGGTGCGCGACAAGCTCGACCTGCTGGCGATGCACCGGATCGACCTCATCGGCGGCGCCGTGCTGGAGAAGGACTGCGTCTACATCGTGCCGCTCTGCGAATATGTGGCGTTGCGGCATCGCACCTCGGCCTTCGCCAACCCGAAGAGCTCGATCGGCCGGCTCGATGTCTTCGCCCGGGTCATCACCGACCACGGCACCGAGTTCGACCGCATCCGCGAGGGCTACAAGGGGCCGCTCTACGCCGAGATCTCGCCGCGCTCGTTCAGCATCCTGGTGCGCAGCAGCTCGCGGCTGGTGCAGTTGCGCATCCGCCGCGGCTCGCCCCAGTTCAGCGATACGGCACTGCGGCGCCTGCACGAGGAGGTCGGCCTGGTAGAGACGGCGCCCGGAGCGTTGTCGGCGCACGAGCCGATCCGCGACGGGCTCGCCTTCACCGTCGATGTCGCTGGCGAGGCGATGGATGGGTTGGTCGGCTACAAAGCGCGCCGCCACACCGACTTGATTGACGTCGACCGGGTCGACCATTACGAGCCGCGCGATTTCTGGGAGCCGGTCTTCGCCCATCGCGGGCCGGGCGGCCCCGGTGGGATCGTGCTCGACCCGCACGATTTCTACATTCTCGCCTCACGCGAGGCGGTCGTGGTGCCGCCCGACCATGCCGCCGAGATGCTGCCCTACCATACCTTTGTCGGCGAGTTCCGCGTCCACTTCGCCGGCTTCTTCGATCCGGGGTTCGGCACCTCGGAGACCGGCGGGACCGGCAGCCGGGCGGTGCTCGAAGTGCGCTCGCACGAGGTGCCGTTCCTGATCGAGGACGGTCAGGTGCTGGGCCGCCTCGTCTACGAGCGCCTGATCGCCCGCCCGGACAAGCTCTATGGTCGGGCCATCGGCTCCTCCTATCAGAGCCAAGGGCTGGCGTTGTCCAAGCATTTCAAAAAATCGGCGCCATGGTGAAGGCGCCGACGCCTGTCAGCGCGGTGGCCACAGCCGGCGCAGTCGATCGCGATGCCGCAGCAGCCAATGGAGACTGATCAAGGTGTGGCCGCTCTCGATGGCGCCATTGTCGAGCATCGCCTCGATTTCGGCCAGCGTCTTGACGACGACGCGAATGTCTTCGTGCTCCTCCGGGAGGCCATGCACGCCGCCGGCAGTGGTCGAGTCGACCCGGGCACAGTACAAGACCACGCTCTCGTCCGAATTGCCCACGGACAACAGATAGCGCTGGATCAGGACCGGCTCGCCGATCACCGTGAGCCCGGTCTCCTCGCGGGTCTCCCGGAGGGCGACCGCTACCGGGGCCTCGTCGGTGTCGATCAGCCCGGCCGCCGCTTCGAGCTGCCAGGGCGAGCTGCCGGCGAGCAATGCCGGGAGGCGGAATTGCTCGATCAGCACGACCGCATCGCGATCGGGATCGAAGAGCGCGACCGCGACCGCCCCGCCGCGGCGCAGCACGTCATAGCTGCGCTCGCCGCTCCACTCTCCGGAAAACAGGCGGTGGCGGAAGGTGACGGTGTCGATCCGCAGATGGCGAGCGGCAACCGTCGTCACATGGCCGATCTCGACGTCGGGATGCGACGGCGGCGCCGCGGTCATGCGACCCGCTCGCCGATAACGGTCTCGGCCGCACCGGTTTCGATCTCGACGACCCAGAGGTCGGGGTCATAGCGGCGCTGGCGTTCGATATAGCCGTCGGCCTCGGCATCGGTGACCGCAACAGGTCCGGTCGCGCGCATCCAGAGGAGCTCGCCATCCTCGCCGCGTACTTGCCCCAAGACGAAACAGCCGGCATCGCGGCCGTTGAATTTGAGCAGGACCGCACCTGCGTCGGCGTCGCCGCGGGCCAAGACGGCGACCCCGATGGCGGCGAGATCGCAGCGCCGGATCAGTGCCTTGATCCAGATGCCCGATTTCAGCCTGGCTTCCATAGGTTCCGCACCACCCGCCTAGCTCGGCCGGTTCGGCGCCAGTGGCAGCCGAACATGCACGGCCAGTCCGTGAGGCGTCCGATTTTCGGCGGTAATCGTCCCGTCCATTGCTTCGACATTGCGGCGGGCGATCCACAGGCCGATCCCGAAATAGCTGGAGGGGCTTTCGCTCGCCGTCTCGGCGTGCCGCTCGGAATAATACCGGTCGAAGATGCGGTCGAGCTGGCCTGCCGGGACGCCCGGGCCTTGGTCGCAGACGGTGAGATCGGCGAACGAGCCGTCGCGGGTCAGGAGGATCAGGACCTCGCTCTTGGGCGGCGAAAACGACACGGCATTGTCGATCAGATTCTCGAGGACGGTCTCGATCATCTCCTCGGTGCCGAGCACAAACAGGCCGGGCAGGAGATCTGCGGTTATCGTCAGGTCGCGGCTTGCCAAAACGATCGTTACGCCGCGGCCGGCAAGAACCGCCGATCGGATCTGGACCAGCCGCCCGACGACATGTCCGAGATCGACAGGCACGTGCGGCTCGACGATGACGTCCGCCACGGCCTCGTCGAGACTGCGGGCCGAGGCGACAAGCCCGTCCAGCCGGTCGAGCGAATGCTCGACCACCCCGATTGCGCGCTGCGCACGTTGATTATCGGCGGGCAACACCCGCCGCAACGGTTCGAGCGATTGGCGAATGATCGCGATCGGCGTCTTGAAGGCGTGGGCGTTGTCTTCAGCGGAAAGCCGGATGTCGGCGGCGGAGCGATGCAACGCGTCGACCATGCGGTCGAACTCGGCGGCGACCTCGGCCAGCTCTGGGAGACTGTGACGGCCGGCGAACGATCCGGTCGCAGCGCCCTGCTCGCGGATGCGGCGGGCGCGCTCGGCGAAGCGACGCAACCCGCGATGCACGCTCAGCAGCGTCGCGAAGGTGATAACCGCCATGAAGAGGTAAATCGCGGCCGCGATCAAGACCGGCGGCGTCGCCCAGTAAGGCTGGCCCAGATGGGCCGACGGAAATGCATCGGCGGAAAACGAGGCAACTACCGCCCAGCAGCCCGCCGCAGTCGACAGCGGTGTGACCGCTGTGACTATCTCGGCGCCGCCCGTCGGACGGTGATAAATCAGTGAAAACGGCAATTCGCCTCGGCAGTTCTGGGCGAGACGGTCGAGCACGCCTTGCAGGGCGAGCGTTTCACGTTCTGCCGCGAGATTGCTGGGCGCTACCGGGGGCCACGACGCCACGTAGTAGAACCCGTCGGTTCCGGCGCCGGCATCATCGGGCGCGAGCAGCACCTTGATCGTCGTCACCTCGCCGGCAAAGCGGGCAAGATAGCGGCCGAGTTCCGGCAGGGAGCCGTTGTCGGCAGTCTCGAGCAGTGGCAACAGCGACTGACTGATGACCCGACCCTCGTCGCGCACGCTGCGCAACAGCAGGTCCTGGCTGTCCTGATCGGCCGATCGGAATTCCATATAGAGGAAGACCGGGACGAGCACGAAGATGACCGCGAGCAATGCGGTCTTTGCCGTGAGCGACCAAACCCATCCGGCAACGCGATGCGAATTACCCTCGAGCCGTCCAGCGGTATCCGAAGCCGGGGTAGTTTTCGATGTAGTCGAAATCTGGATCGCCATCGCGGAACTTTTTGCGAATCCGCTTGATGAAGGTTCGTACGTTGGCACGATAACCCTCCGCGCCGTGTCCGGCGACGAAGTCCTTGCCGTGGACGAGATCATAAATCTCCCGGTAACCGACATCCTGCCCCGCCTTTTCGGCTAGAAGCGTAACAATCCTGAATTCCGTCAGAGTGAGATCGACCGTTTGGCCTGCCCATAGCGCCCGGTTCACGTCGAAACGCAGCTCCAGCCGGCCCAGGCGCATAGAACTTGCCCGTCGCGGTTCGGAATCGGGCGTCGGGCGTATACCCTCCGCGATCAGCTCGAGGCGCTTCAAGAGAATTGGCAGCCGGCGGGATTTGTCGATGAAATCGACAGCACCTCCCGCCAGCGCGGCCTCTTCGTAGATGTCGTCGGACAGCGCGGTCAAAAAAATCACCGGGATGGCGATCCCGCTGCGCCGCATGCGGCGCAACACCTCGAGCCCGGTGAGATTGGGCATACGCCAGTCGAGGAGAGCCACATCGGCAGAGCCGCCGCTCTCGAAATAAGATAGCGCGTCGCTGCCATTGCCGAAGCTGGTAATCTCGTATCCTTCATCGATGAGATTGAGTCCAAGCAACTCACGGAACAGATCATCGTCGTCGACGAGAAGGAGGTGTGGCATCCGTGGCGCTTTAGCTGTTTCGGGTCGCCAGATCTTTAAGGCAGTTCCCACGGCGGGTCGCATCGGTGGCGTCGCCCTTGAACGCATAATGCAGTGCCCGCATCCGACCGCTGCGCAGATCGAGGTAAAAGAACAGGTCGAGTTCGCACTTGGCCGTCTTGTAGCGCCAGATCGTGGCGGGCGGTTCCTCGCTTCGCTCAACCGCCGTGCCGAACAGGCGGATCGCTGCCGGCTGGTCCAAACCGATCAGCTCCTCTACGCGCGGCTGCGGGCCGGATGGGCGTCCTGCCCGCTCCGGCTCGATCATCGCCAGAACTTCGTCACCGGGATTGGAAACCGCACTTTCCGGTGGGAGAGGCGGAGCGGGCTTGCGTGCCGGTCGTGGCGCATCTCGCGGAAGCGCTTCTTTAGGCGGCGGGGGCCGGGGCGGCGCTCCAACCGACGCCGTCGCGGCTGGAGGTAGAGGTTGTTCCACGGCACACGACACCAGAACGCCCGCTCCGACGCCAAGCACGGCGGCAACGAGGGAAAAACGCCGTCGCGCCGCGATCATCGCAACCCCGATACGAAGTCGCTCAGCGGCGCGCCAAGCGGTCGATCGCTCCAATGTCGCCGTCACGGTAGATCGCCACAAGCTGACGGTCATTCAGCAGCACATAGGTTTGATCACCCCGGTCGCAGTCGAGCCGGGCAACGGGATAGCTCGGTTCAACCAACAGGTCGGACAATTTCTTGCGCAAATCGGGTTGTCGTGGAATCAAATCAGTCAGCGTTTGCCGGCTTTGCGTTTCATAACCGAAGCGGAACAAGCCACGGCAGGTGTTTTTGTCGAGCGCCGTGCTCTGGCCATCGGGATGGGTCTGGACGATCGTGTCCTGCCGAATGGTGACGCTGTCATTTTCCGCGGTGGCCCAGGTCCCGACAAACGGGTTCGGCAGGGAAGTGGGCTCCGGTGCAACGCAGGCAAGGAGGGCTCCCGCAAGGCTCAACAGTGCAAAGACGTGTCCGCTCCGTTTTCGATAGCCACCGGCCGGCACCGCTTTGCCCCCTCCACTTCGTGTACCTCTCTTAATATACCCGGAAGAATCCGGATATACCTGGAAGAATCCGGCACGCCGGCAGGCGGTCGCCACAACTTCCGCTCATGCCTGCTCACGGCGAGGTCGGTTGAATGCGATGGCACGTTTCGTTCATCGATAGCACAACGCAACCGTTTCCTGATACGTCGATCTCGTTGATCGCACAGGGACGCTGCCCGAGCCGCCAATATCCAGACAGGGGCAGCCCCAGAGCGTGCAACAGGATGACGCGATTGACGCTGTCGTGCGCGACCAACACAACCGTGTTGCTCGGATGGCGGGCGGTCACCTCGCGCAGCGCCAAGACAGCTCGGACCAGCACGTTCGGCAACGTCTCCCCACCTGGGATCGCCGCCCAATCCGGAGCACGATACCAAGTCCCGAGCTCCGCCGGCCAGCGCGCTCCAACCTCGTCCGGAGTCAGCCCTTGCCATTGGCCGTAATCGATGTCCATCAAACCCTGGACCGGGCTTGACGAAAGCCCGAGCAGGGACGCGATCGCCTCTGCGGTATCCCGACACCGGCTGAGCGGGCTGGCATAGACGGCGGCGGGACGCCAAGTCGCGGCGATGTGGCGCGCCGTTGCCTCCGCCTGGCGGCGGCCTTCCGCGGTTAACGTGAGATCGAGGCGTCCGCGGAACCGCTCGGGCGAGATGCCCTCGACGTGGCCGTGGCGCACAAGAATGATCTTGGTCATCCGGTCGTCCTTTTCGGTAGTGACGTGTTCAGGCTACTTTGACACCGCCTTATTCGAGGGAGTTCCTCAGATGCCCGCCGACCCCAATCGAGTGATCTTGACTGGCGAGAACCCTTTCATCCGCCTCAGCGCGAGCGACGGCGGCGCCAACACGACGAACGCGAGCTTCTGGCGCATCTTAACCTGCCCCGCCGGGCCGGGACACGTGCTCTACCTCAACAGCGAGCTGACCGAGAACCGTTGGCGGATCTATTCCGACAATATCGCGATGGCGCGATGGCTGCAGTCGACCGTCCAGGGCATGCTCAGCGCCGAGACGGCCGATACGACGATCCCGGTGGTCGACGCCCGGTTCGCCAAATCAGGCGACCCGCGCTATTTCTGGACGGAGCGGGTGCGCTCGCGGGACGAGCAGATCGTTCTCACCTGGTATGAGATCGGCGATCCGTTGCTGATCCACACCGAGCCGAACGCCGACCCCGGCCGGCCCTACGGGGTGTGCACCCTGCTGATCCCGGCGCTCGGCGCGCGGCTGACCCGAAACGGCGTCGAAGCTGCCGGCCGGCCCTGGCCGAGAGAGCGCGAAGGGAGGCCCTTCAGCACCTGCGCGTTGGCGTTCTCCGAAAGCTGGACCGAAGCCCGCTAAATATCGGCATAGGCGCGGGTCTCGGCGCGGGCGCCGGGGTGAGTGACCGCCCCCTTCTCGGCATCACCGACGGTCTGGGAGTAGCGCCACAGGCAGCCTGATTGATGATCGTTCTTGCGCGGCGTCCAGGCGCGGCGGCGCTCGGCCAGCTCGCTATCGCTCAAACCAACTTCAAGGGTGCCGGCGACGGCGTCGATCGTGATCCGGTCGCCGTCGCGCAACAACGCGATCGGCCCGCCGGCCGCCGCTTCCGGCCCGACATGGCCGACGCAGAAACCATGGGTCGCCCCGGAGAACCGGCCATCGGTGATCAGCGCCACCTTTTCGCCGACGCCCTGGCCGTAGAGTGCCGCCGTCGTCGACAGCATCTCGCGCATGCCTGGTCCGCCGCGCGGCCCCTCGTAGCGGATGATGATGACGTCGCCCTCCTTGTAGCTGCGCTTGTCGACCGCCTCGAAGGCGTCCTCCTCGCGGTCGAAACACAAGGCCGGTCCGCTAAACCGCAAGGTCTTCGTTCCCGCGACCTTGACGATCGCTCCCTGCGGCGCAAGGTTGCCTTTTAGAACCATCAGACCGCCGGTTGGCGCCAATGGCCGCGCGGTCGGCATCACGACGTCCTGTCCGGTCGGGAACACGACATTGGCGAGATTTTCGGCGACGGTCTTGCCGGTCACCGTCAGGCAGTCGCCGTGCAGGTAGCCGCCGTCGAGCAACGCCTTCATCAATACCGGCACGCCGCCGACGTCGTGCAGATCCTTCATCACGTAGCGGCCGCCCGGCTTCAGATCGCCGATATAGGGGGTGCGCTTGGAAATCTCGCCGAAATCGTGCAGGTCGAACGCGATGCCGGCCTCGTTGGCGATCGCCGGGAGATGCAAGCCGCCATTGGTCGAGCCGCCGGCCGCGGCGACGACCATCGCCGCGTTCTCGATAGCTTTGCGGGTGACGATGTCGCGCGGCCGGAGATTGCGGCGCAGCAATTCCATGACCGCCTGCCCCGAGGCTTCGGCATATCGGTCGCGTGAGTCGTAGGGTGCGGGGGCGCCGGCCGAGCCGGGCAATGCCAGCCCGATCGCCTCCGAGACGCAGGCCATCGTGTTGGCGGTGAAGAGGCCGCCGCACGAGCCGGATGACGGGCACGCGACGCATTCGAGCTCGTGCAATTCCTCGTCGGAGAGCGCGCCGACATTGTGTGCGCCAACCCCCTCGAAGACGTCGCCGATCGTCACGTCGCGGCCCTTGAAGCGGCCCGGCAGGATCGAGCCGCCATACATGAAGACCGACGGCACGTTGAGCCGCAGCATCACCATCATCAGCCCGGGCAACGACTTGTCGCAGCCGGCCAGACCGACGAGTGCGTCGTAGCAATGGCCGCGCATCGTCAGCTCGACCGAGTTGGCGATGACCTCGCGGCTGACCAGCGAGGACTTCATGCCGTCATGCCCCATGGCGATGCCGTCGGTCACCGTGATCGTGGTGAATTCGCGCGGGGTGCCGCCCGCTGCGGCAACACCCTTCTTGGCCGCCTGCGCCTGACGTGACAACGCGATGTTGCAGGGCGCCGCCTCGTTCCACGTTGTCGCGACGCCGACCAGGGGCTGGGCGATCTGCTCGTCGGTCAGACCCATCGAATAGAGGAAGGCGCGATGCGGCGCCCGCTCGGGGCCCACGGTGACGTGCCGGCTGGGCAGCCGCGACTTGTCGATCACAGGGTGGCGAACGTCGTCCAGCATCTCGTTTCTCCCATGGGCGGCGAAGTGGGCTGGCACGGTACCGCCGCCCCCGGGAGTAATCAATGCCGCGGGCCAGCGCCGAACTCGGTGTACTATCCCCAGCGCGGCTGCTCGCCGAGGTCGATGCCGAGTGCGGTCTTGGCGACGATCTCGTGCACCAGGAAGGTATTGGCCGGATGGAAACGGCCGCAGCGCGCGTCGCGAAACAGCCGCTCCAATTCGTTGGCGCGGAACATGCTCGCACCGCCCGATACTTCCATGGCCTTGTCGACGATCCGCCAGCAGGCCTCGACCGCGTGATATTTGGCCGAGACGATCTTCGCCGGCCAGGTCGCCCCGTGGTCGACGCCGTTCGACCAATCCTCGGCGACCCGGTCGAGATGCGGTCCGATCGGATCGAAGGCCAATGCCATCTCCGCCACCATGTGCTGGATTTCCGGGTGGTATGCCATCGAGCGGCTCAGCCCGAGCGAGGTCTTGCTCTTGATGCCGGGGAGCGCGAGGTCCATCGCCCGCTGCGCGATCCCGTAGTAGGTGTTCGCGAAGCCCATCAGCGCCCAGGCGAACATGGCGACGACATAGTTGTCGGCGCCGCCGGCGGGCAGGATGCGGGCGATGTATTTGTCGGGGACAAAGGCGCCTTCGAGCACCGTGTCGTCGCTGCGCGTCGCCCGCATCCCCATCGTGTCCCAGGTCTCGACCATGCGCCAGCCGTCGCAGTCGCGCGGCATGAACGCGTGCACGACCTTCGGGCCGCCATCGGCATCGGCCCAAGTCGCGTGCAACCCCATGCGCGTCCACACCGGCATCAGGCTGCCGAACATCTTGTGCCCAGTGATGCGAAAGCCCCCATCGACGCGCTCGGCCTTGCTGGTCGAAAGCAGCACCGGCAGGTCGTTGCCGCGCTCGGAATGACCGGCGTTGAAGACCTCTCCGTCCATCGCCTCGGTCAGCATCCATTCGAGCGAGCGGTCGCCTTGACGCCACAGATCGGCCGCCACGCCGACCCAGTAGAGGTGCATATTGATGCCGAGTGCCGTCGCCGGTGCGTAGTAGCCGAGACGCCGTTGCTCGCGGCACACCTCGGCGAGCGTCATGCCGCCGCCGCCCAGCTCCCTCGGCACCGGCATAGTTAAATAGCCGGCGCGGCGGAGGTCGTCGAAATCCTCTTCGAAGAAGCGGTTCTCCCGATCGTATGTGCCGCAGCGCTTGGCGAACTGGTGCAACAGCTCGTCGGACAGGACGTATTGATGATCACGCACGCTGGCCTCCCTTGAAGTGCAGTGACGCGATCTTAACCAGAGGTGAATAAGCGTAAATCGTCAGAACCGACGATCCTCTATCCGCCGGATCGGCGCCGTCCTCTCATCAGGAATGATGAGACCCCACCCTGTTCCACCTGTTTTATCAGGTCGAGATCAGGCATCGCCAACTCCATTCAATGACAAACCCACCCGCTCACGGATGCCGATGCCGGTAGAAATATAACACGACCGTGGCAATTGCGTGATTGTGTATATCCAATTCCCATGACCGGTCCGCGCCACACTCCACAGGATCACCTCTCTCCTCGAGGCGCGCATGCCGGTGGAGCCCCGCGCAACGGCGCGCTACTCATCACGAATGATGAGATCACTTCCTCTCCAGTGAGGCGGTGCGTGCTTCGAGACGCGCCCAAGGGCGCTCCTCAGCATGAGGAACTCATTGATGGCATTAAGAATTCCCTCATCCTGAGGAGGCCGCGAAGCGGCCGTCTCGAAGGACACGGGACGTTGATCAGGGCACCCGTCGGTTTCCTGACAGCCTCGAAAAGCGGGAACCCAGGGGTTAAAAGTCTCAACGCTTGCCCCTGTTCAAGCCAGGGGCAGGCTCTCGACCCCCGCTTTCGTGGACGTGACGGAATCACATTGTAGCGGCCATTCTCTATACGCGTCGGATACCAGCACTGGGGCTATCGGCGCTGCGACCGAGGCGCCGGTCCCTGCCGCATGGCGTAGGCCGCGGCCTCGGTGCGGTTGGCGCAGCCGGTCTTCGCAAGAACGTTGCGGACGTGCGTCGCCACGGTGTTGAGGCTGATCGATAGCACCGTCGCGATGTCCGCATTGCTCCGGCCTATGGCGATCAGACCCAGCACCTCGGTCTCACGCGCGGTCAGATCGTCCGGAGCACTGGAACTCGACAATTCATCGAGGCGGCGGGTGGCGCGCTCCTCCAGCGCTCGCATGCCAATCTCTAGGGCAGCTTCCAGGCTCGATCGCAACAAAGACGTGGCATGCTCTCGGTCGCCGGCTTGATGGCGGGCGAGCAGCATCGCGGCGTAGTCGTGCCGGGTATAGGCCAGGGCGACGCGGGCGCCTGTCCGCTCGTTCATCGCCAGCGCCTGCTCGAAATGACGTTGCGCCTCAGACCATTGGCTCATCGCGGCGCAAAGTAGACCGAGATAGCGGTCGGCCGAGCCGCAGCAGGCAATGCCGGCGCCCAGCGCGATATTACGCCCGGCATAAGGTGACAGCATTCGGTACAAGATCGGAGCGCGCCGGGCGTCGCCGAGCGCCGCGCAGACCTCGCTCAGATAAACCACGCAATAGAGCCAGCGCCCGTCGCGCGTCACGGTGGTAAAATCTTCGGCCGCCAACGTTTCAAATTCGGCGCGCGCCTCGTCCCGCTGGCCGAGCTCAAGATAAATCAGCGCCAATCCCGGCCGCCAGACACTGGCAGCGGATTTCTGCCGCAAAAACATCGATACGACCGGCTGCAGTGCCGCCAGACGACCTTGATCGCGGCGCAGTGTGAAGATTTGCATGCTGAGCTGATCGGCATGGACAGCCACGGGCATCAGCTCTTGGAATTGCATGATGAGGCGCTCTGCATCGGCAAATTCGCCACGCATCAGCGCCAGCATGATGTGAGAGCCTAGCCCCTGGAGCGAATAAGTACGCTGGCGGATGCGGGCATCGATACGGGTCATACCCTCGATGTCTGCCTCGACGCCAGCCATATTGCCGAGCTCCAGATGCAAAGGCAGCCGCCAATCGTGCGCGTCGTGGACGATCTCCAGGTCGCCCGACTGTTGGGCTGCAGCAACCATCTCGGTCGCGCTGCGAAGCAGCTCCTCCGTGCTATCCGGCCCCCAAAAGAAATTGAGCAGGTGAGAGATATTAGCTGCCAGTACCGCCGGATTGCCGACTTGGCGGGCCATGCCGATCGCCTTGGCTACCTGTGCTCTCCCCTCGGCCTCTGCATTGGCATAGAGCAACGCCCTGCCGAGAGCGCCCGATAACCGGGCGCGGAGCGCCGGCTTCGTATCGGGAACCTCGCGCAACGCCTCTTCCACCAGCTGTCTTGGAGACGGATCGATAGAGAGCAGGCCCGAGCGCCACGACGTCAGCTCATAGGCTAGCGCCGCTTGGGCCAGAGCTTCGGGTAGCCCCAGCTCACTCGCAGCTTTGGCAGTCTCGCAAAGGGTCGTCAGCGCATTTGCAAAATCGTTGGATTTACGCTGTGCTTCGCCCAGCAGAAACAGCAGCTGGCAGCGTGCGGCCTCGTCGGGTTCGGTTCGCTGCTGCATCGCGTCGAGCCCGGTTTGAAAAAACTGTGCCGCATCCTCGAAGGCGAGTAGTGCGTCGGCGCGGCGGCCCGCGCGGACCGCGTAGTCGATCGCCTTTTCCGCCTCGACATCGCCGCCGGCGGCTTGGAAATGACGCGCCAGATCATGTCGTCGCTTAGCGGCGCCGCTGCGCGCAGCAATACCTCCCAGGCGAAGTCGCGGCCGATCACGGAGGCCAGTCCGAGGACCTCGTTGCAACCCGCAGAGAGGAGGTTGAGGCGGCGGCCGATCACCTCGGTTACCCCTTCGGGGATACGGATCGCCGACGGCAACGCGCTGTTGGCCGCATCCGGTGCCGCCCCGAAGGCGCCGCGCTGTTCGAGAAACCGCACGATCTCCCGCAGGAACAGCGGATTGCCCTCCGTCTGAGCGTGCAGCGCCTTTGCCAGCGCGGCCGGTGCCGCGGGTCCGGCAGCGGCGATGAACGCCGTCACCTCCTCGGCGCTCAACCCCGCGAGATTGACTTGCGCGAAATGCGGCGCCCGCGCCAGTCCCCCCAACGCATTGGACAACGGGTGCTGGCGTGACAGCTCGGTCGCGCGGTAGGTCCCAACCAGCAAGATCTGGCTGGCGCCCAGTTCGGGAGCGAGGAATTCGAGCAGGCGCAACGACGGCGCATCGGCCCAATGCACGTCGTCGAGCACGATCAGCAAGGTCCGGCGCCGCGACAGGCCGGCGAGGAGCTGCCGGATCGACTCGAACATGCGAAAGCGGGCCTCGGACGGATCGCCGAGCGAAGCCGGCGGCTCAAGCCCCGGCAGCCGCTCGCGGATCTCCGGCGCGATGTCGGCGATGTCACTCGCCCCGGCCCCCAAACGAGCGAGAAGATCACGATCGGCGTCGCGCAACGCCGCGCGGATGACCTGCACCCAGGGCCAATAGGGCGGCGCTCCGGATTCTTCGTGGCAGCGCCCCCACAACACCGCCGCCCCGCGCTGCGCGGCACGACCCGCCAGCTCCTGTGCGGTGCGGGTTTTGCCGATGCCAGGCTCGCCGGCGAGCATGACGATGCGGCCGTGCCCCGCGCAGGCTTGCTCGAATGCGGCTTGCAGAACCTCCAGCTCGCGCTGCCGACCGACAAAGGCGTCGGTCGGCGCGGTCGTGAACGCCTCCGGCCAGCGCGTCGCGACACCAGCCTCGGCGTGCTGTCGAGCCGAGGCCGACACATGTCCGGCGATCGCGATGCGGTAGACATGCACCGCTCGCGCGATGTTGATGTTCTTAACCCGCTGTTCGCCTCTGTCCTCAAACGCGATGTCGAGCTTGTCGCGGACCTGGTCGCGCACCACCCGGCTGACGCAGATTTCCCCGGGCTCGGCCAGAGCTTCGAGGCGGGCGGCGATGTTGACGCCGTCCCCGTAGATGTCGTCCTCGTCGAGGATGACGTCGCCGAGGTTGATGCCGATGCGGAACTCGATCCGCTTCTCCGCTGGCACATCCGCGTTGCGCCCGGTCATCGCCCGCTGGATCTCGACAGCACACCGCACCGCGTCGACAACGCTGGCGAACTCGACGAGCAGGCCGTCACCGGTGGTCTTGACGATGCGGCCTCTATGCTCCTCGATCTTGGGATCTGCCAGCTGGCGCCGGACCGCCTTCAGCGCGGCGAGCGTGCCTTCCTCATCCGCCCCCATCAGCCGCGAATAGCCGGCAATATCGGCGGCTAAGATCGCGGCGAGGCGGCGCGTGGCGGTCATGGTCGATGCAGCCCCCTGTTCCGCCATCAGAATGGCGAAATGGCCGCTCGGCTTCAACCGATCTCGCCGGCCACGAAGCGCAGCCGGTCCCAACTGGCCGCCTTGCCTCGGGGGCCTTTTCGTCCGATGCTGCGGTTGAGTGCGGTGCCGGAGCGGAGGAGACCGTCGTGCCCCTGTTTCTGATCGAACGGAATTTTGCCGAGATCGTGGAGACCGATCCCGAAACGATGGCGACGGTTAAGCAGGTCAATGACGAGATCGGGATCCAATGGCTGTTCTCGTTCCTGAGCGCCGACAAGAGAAAGACCTACTGTCTTTACGAGGCGCCGAATTCTGAAATGATCCGCGCAGCGGCCCGGCGGCTCGGTGTTCCGGCGGACACGATCGTCGAAGTCGGCGAAATCGGCCCCTACGCCGCCGCCATCGCACCGCTGCGCGAGGAGGTCAAAGAAGCCGCGCGGCCACCGGCCTAGCGGACACTGGTGCCGAAGCCCGCGTCCGCTGCCGGACGCTCCAGATTGCAGAACGCATCCGCTGGTCCGCTCCAAGCGAACACCTCCGGATGAAGGAGGTGAGCGAGAAGCTCGGTTCCCTCGACCACCCTCGGTCCCGGACGAGCGAAATAGGAGTTCGCATCGACCGCGTAGACGCGGCCATCCCTGACCGCCGGAAGCTCGAACGCGCCGGGGTAGCCGAAAAGCTGCCGCGCTTGCTCGGCAGCCTTTGCCAATTCGCAACCGCAGGGCATGACGATCAGGACCTCGGGCGCCCAGTGCAGCACCTCGCGCCAAGGGATGCGTACGGAATCGGCACCCTCTCGCCCCAGCTCGTCGATGCCGCCGGCGATCTCCACCATCTCGGGGACCCAATGCCCGGAGCAGTAGACCGGATCGATCCATTCCATGCAGAAGACGCGGGGCCGAACCGGCAGCCGGGCGGTTCTCGCAGCGATCCTTTCGAGCCGGGCTCGGGCATCGGCAATTATTTCTTCCGCTTGCTGCCGCCGGTCCGTCGCGGCGCCGAGCTCCCGTAAATTCTCGAAGATTTGTTCGAGCGATTTCGGTGTGAGCCAGAGGATCTTCGGCTCGGTGGGGAGCGAGGCCAATACCTGAGCCACTTCATTTCCCGAAGGCGCGCAAACCTGACAGAGGTCCTGGGTGACGATCAGATCCGGGGCAATGCGCCGCAATACTCGCTCATCGACCTGGTATAGGCTGAGGCCCTGGCGGAGCCGCTCGGCGATCGCAGCATCGACCTCGGACTGGCTCATCGCGTCGATCGCCAGGGCGGAGTGTACAACGATCGGTTTGTCCCTGACTTCGGGCGGGAAATCGCATTCATGCGTAACCCCCGCCAACCGGTCGGTCAGTCCCAGGGCACAAATCATCTCAGTGGCAGAGGGCAGGAACGAAACAATCCGTTGAGTGGCGTCCGCAGTGACCGGCATATCGTCTCCTACATCAGGCCGCCGGCAATAAATCGCAGAACCAAAACGAGTCACGACAAATCTTCTCGCCGAAAACGAACTTTACCGGGTGCCTGAAGATTGGGCCATCGAAAACAAACGTATGGAATTCGCCGTTCTCGCCGCAAGGATCGATGCCGGGAGGAAGTTGCAAGAGGAACTCTTCATCGATCAGCCGCCCGAGAAACGATGGGTCGAGCTGCGCCGGGTCGACGCACACGACCGCAGTTTTAAAGCCGAGACCGATGAACTCGCGGATCAAGGCGGCCGTATCCCGTTTCCACACGGGATATAAGCCGATCATGGCGTGCTTGGCGAGAAGCCGCTCGCGATAGGCCCTGATGTCCTCGAGAAAGAGATCTCCGAATGCCACCGAACGGATCCCGCGTTCGCGATAGATGGCGAACGCCTCGCCCATCTCTGTCTCGTACTCCTGGTTGCTCGCACCCTTTGAGATCAGAACATGGTGCACCGGGATGCCGAGGCTGGCTGCCTGCTGTTCGAGCAGGACCCGCCGTACCCCGTGCATGCTGACCCGGTCATAACCGCGCGTGATCGTCGTCAGCAACGCCTCGACGCGAAGGCCGGACATCCGTTGGGCTTCGCGGAGCGCCATGCAGCTGTCTTTGCCGCCACTCCAGGACACGATCACAGCCTTCTGCCGGGGAGAAGCATCCATGCCACGTTCCATGATCCCAAATTCCAAGGTTAGCACCTCAGAATCGAGAGCGGCGCCCGTTGTATGGGCACCGCTCCGCCGGCGAATGTTGGCCGGCTCCCCTGGCTCGGCCAACGGGAGGAATCGGGTGGGCAGGGAATTAGGAAGACCCGGCAGGCTTGACGACGATCTTTCCGGTCATTTGCGGGTGGAGCGAGCAGAAATAGTCGTACTCGCCCGGTGTCGTGAAGGTTTGCGTGAAGGTGTCGTTGGTGTCGAGTGCGGCTGATTTGAACTTCCGCTCCTTATCCACCACCGTGTGCACATCATCGTCATCGTTGGTCCAAGTCACCGTCGTGCCGGGCGCAACGACGAGCGTCGATGGCGTGTAGGTGAAATTGTCGATCCGGACCGCGGGTTGGACTGCTGCTTCGCCGGCCGACGGGCTTTCCGGTGCGCCGACGGAAACGAGCCAGCCTGCGCCGACGGCGGCGAGCAGTGCGGCTCGGATGGGCGACATCGCTGTGATCCTCAAGCGCCGAGTGGGGTTTCGATGACCGCCAGCGGGCTCTTGCCGCGGACGTAATTGACGGTCCGCACGCCGAGCACCGAATGCAACTGCTCAGCCGGCACCTTCATCGGCCCGGGAGCGGGAGCGCTTCCCGGCGCCGGCTGCGGGAACGCCGTCGATCGCGCGGTGTGGAACGAGACGTTGCCCTCGACTTTTTGCTGGATCTGGTGGATGTGGCCGTTGAGCACGGTCACCGAGCCGAAGCGCTTCAGGTAGCCGAGCGCGCGCGGTGCGTCCTCGGTGCCCCACCCCCATTCCTGGTAGACGGTCCACAGCGGCAGGTGGGCCAGAACCACGATCGGCGTGCTCGTCGAGCGGCCCGCGAGATCCTTCTCCAGCCATTCGAGCTGCTCCTCGCCGAGCTTGGCGAGGCCGGCCGATTTGAAGCCCGGTTCGAAATTGAAGACGTTGATCAGGGCAATGAAGTGGACACCGGCGACGTCGAAGGTGTACCAGCCTTTGCCCTGTGTCCCCTTGCCATAGCGGTCGAGATAGGCCTTGCCGCCCTCGGCGTCGGCGACATCGTGCTCGCCGGGGATCACGTAGACTTTTTGCTTCAATGCCTTCATAGCCTGATCGGCGTCGTCAAACTCCTTGTCCTTCGACAGGTGGGTAATGTCGCCGGTATGGACGATGAAGGCTGGCGGCTTGGGCATCGCGTTGATCTTGGCGATGGCCTCCAGAAAGGTGCCGAGCGCGTTCGGATTGGCCGGCTTTTCGAAGCCGACGTGACTGTCGCTGATCTGCAGAAAGGTGAGATCCCCCGCCTGGGGGTCGGCGGCCATCGCCTCGCCGACGATACCGAGCGAGCGCGGCACGCCTGCGCCGACAGTCCAGAGCACGCCGGTTCCCGCCCAAGTCATGCACTTCAGCAGCCCGCGGCGACTTACCCCGCCCGATAGCTGCGTCTCGTTAAAATCGGCCATTTCGTTCTCCCGATGAGCGTCGTGTGTGACGCCGATCCAGGACCGGCCGGCCTGCCGGTTTATTCCCGATTTCCATGCGCCCTCGGCTCCGGAATACCGGGGCTCACGGCGATTGCCAATTGGGTATCAAGAATCCATAAAATAGCCTTATTGGTAATATATCAATGCTGATACGGCTGCGGCGCGAGGGCGCCTATAGTCGATGAGGCGACGGAGAAACGCCCGTCAGAGCAGGCGGCAGTCTCAACCCGCCAAACCCTGGCCTAGCCTTACAACCTGAAGAGGAGGCTCCGCTGCAGACCCGCTGCAGGAGCAGCGGGCCGTGTTAGACGAGACAACCATGAGGCGTAAGCCCTTGGGGAGACACTTACGGTGAAGGTACTGGTCCGCCGGCCCTCCCGACTCCGTCTCACCAGTTGTTGCGGAGCTCGCGGAGCCTCAGGAACACCGTTTTGGGGTCCGGATGATCGGGGAGGTCGGGGAAGGCGTCGCGAAGGCGTTTGATTAGCGATGGGCTGGTGAGTCGGAAAAAAGTGTTGATCTCCCGTTCAAGCGCCAAGGTGGTGACCAGCGCTTTCCCGGGGTCCTGCTTTTCGATGGCCGGCAGCATCGCCTGGGCTTTAGCGTTGTCCGGCTCGCGGTCGATGGTAAAGCCGAGATTGCGCGCGATGTAGTCGTGCCCCGGATAGATCAGCGTCCCCTCCGGCAACTTGGCGAGCTGGGTGACGAAGGTGTTGTAAAGTTCGTTCGGGTGACCGCCGTTGTGGCAATTGCCGGCACCGGCGTTGAACAACGTGTCGCCACAGAACAGCGCCGGGGTGTCCCCGTGCGATCGGACGCAGATGTGGCTCATCGTGTGCCCCGGCGTGTCCAGGCATTCGAGCTCGACCGTCTTGCCGACTTTGATCACGTCGCCGGCGCGCACCCCGCGATCCATCTCGGGGATCTTGTCCTTCGCATTGGCATGCGCCGAAAGCTTGGCGCCGGTCGCCGCGATCACTTGCTGGTTGCCGCCGGTATGGTCCCGATGCTCATGGGTGTTGAGGATCTGTGTGATGGTCCAGCCCTTCGCCTTGGCGGCGGCCAGGCACTTCTGATGATCGAGGGGATCGATCGCCAGCGCCTCGCCGGTTTCCTCGCAGGCGACCAGATAATTGAAGTTCCGACCGGCGTTTGCGGTCCAGATCTGTTCGACGATCATCGCTCGCTCCTATCGTGTTCGGCGGGTGCAAGTGTAGAGCCGCAGCCGCCTATTGCCATCCGGAAATTCGGTCAGCGGTTGGCGCCGGGGCGCCAGAGCACGTCCAGGGTGCCGCCATCGTTGACCAAGCGCGAGAGGACGAAGAGGTGGTCCGAGAGCCGGTTCAAGTATCTCAGCGCCTCGGGGTTCACCCGTTCGGCGCCCGCGAGCTCGCTGACCAGGCGCTCGGCCCGTCGGGTCACGGTGCGTGCCAGATGCAGGTGAGCAGCGGCAGCGGTCCCGCCGGGCAGTACGAATGAGTCGAGCGCCGCCAGAGTTGCGTTCATCGCATCGATCTCGCTCTCGAGACGCTCAACTTGGACCGCCGCAATACGCAATGCACCCGAATCCCTTCTGCTGCCTTCTGGTGTGCACAAATCGGCGCCAAGATCGAAGAGGTCGTTCTGGACGCGGCCGAGCATCTCATCCGCTTCGGCAACCGCGTGAAGCCGGGCGAGCCCAATTGCTGCATTCGCCTCGTCGACCGTGCCGTAGGCCTCGACGCGAAGCGCATGCTTGGACAGCCGGACGCCGTCGCCGAGCGAGGTCTCGCCGCCATCGCCGCCACGGGTATAGATGCGAGTGAGCCGGACCATGACGGACCTCCGATGGTTAATGCCGGGCCAGCAGCATTAGCGCTGCCAACAGCACCAGCGCCAGGGCCTGCATGATGACGCGCGATTGCATCAGCTTGTTGGAGCGGCGCGGATCACCGCCGCGCAGCATCGAGGCCACGCCGAACCCGAGCACGGTCAAGGTGCCGAGCATCGCCAGCACCAGCAGAATGGTGAAGAACACCGTCATGCCGAAAATATGGACCCCCAGCCGACTTCCGGCTAGAGCCCCTTTCAAGGGCTGGGGGTAAATGCTCTCCGGTCTGCCGATCTCGCCTAAAACGATGCTTAGGTCACTCCTGGGGCAACTGATAATGATACGGGTAGACCGTTCGGGACATCGGATCGGCGGCGTGCATCACATCGGATCGGGTCATTGTACGCGCCGCGATGTCGTCGGAGATCCCGTTGAGGTTCTGGGTGTCGCCGGCTCGCTCGGGCCCGCCGACTGTGCAACCGGCAGCAGCGACAAGCGCCAAGGCGACGACGAAGGCGCGAGAGACAGGGTTCATCAATCGATCCGATCAGAGAGAGTTTTCTTCCGCTACTATAACGATACGCCGTCCTTAAGTCGCATATCCCCGGAGTCAAATCAGGCGGTTTCCGCTTTGGTTCAAGGGACCGCCGGTGTTCGGATCCAAGGAAGCCGGGCATCGCGAAGCGCGTTGACCGGGGGCTCGGGTCCGCCTACATGTCATCGCGTGGCAGCGATCAGACATGGCCGGCCGGATCGGCGAATTACGATCCCGGACCCCGAGAAGGGCCGGGCTCTGCCAATTCGCTTTCTTCCTGCCGAGGACCACGCCTATGTCGTTCTTTGCCGCGACCGACGTTGACAACCTTCTTACCGACACTGCGTGTTTTTCAGTTCATGCCCGGGCGGAACCCGGGGCGATACCGCGCGTGCTCGAACTCTTCGCCAAACGCGGTCTCGTGCCGTGCTTCTGCCAGAGCTCGACGTTTGGGGCTGATCGATCCCAGCTGACGATCGACATCCAAATGCGCGGTCTCGGCCGCGAGACGATGGACTACATTGCCGCATGCCTGCGACAGATCACGTGCGTGGAGCTCGTGTCGGCCACCCAACGGCATTTCCCAGATCGAGCAGGGTATTAGTGCCATGTCGTTTCGCAACCATATCGGTGCCTGCAACAACTACGATCCGGCACGCGTTTTGCCGCTGACCGCGGCCGGCACGCGGATCGGGCTGTTGCGCCGCGACAATGCCGCGGTGTTGGAGCGGTTTTCCGATGTTTTCGCCGTCGGCAGTAACGAGGTCAAGCTGGTGGCTACTGGCAACGTGAAGGCGGTAAGCTCTGCGGTCGACGCCGTAATTGACGTGCTCGTCGCAGAAAACAGGGTCCCGAAATGGCGCAACGAGACCTTCGACGTCGCCCCGCGGTGGGGGATGCCGCCCGTCTTTCGCCTCGATCGCGGTGCTGTCCCGTTCTTCGGGACGCGCGCTTACGGCGTGCACCTCAACGGGTACCAGCGGGTGGGTGACAGATTGCACGTGTGGGTCGGACGAAGGTCCCCCGACAAGCAGATCGCGCCGGACAAACTCGATAACCTTGTCGCCGGCGGGATCGGGAACGGGCACGGGATCGACGAGACATTGGTGAAAGAAGCCGAGGAAGAAGCGGCGATCCCGGCGGGGCTGGTCAAGCACGCGGTCCCGGTCGGTGCCGTCTCCTACCGCATGGAGACGCGGCTGGGTATCCGAGACGATGTGTTGTTCGTCTACGACCTAGAGACGCCACCCGATTTCGAGCCCGCAAATCACGACGGCGAAATCGACGATTTTGAGCTGATGCCGGCCGCCAAAGTACTCGAACGCATCCGCGCGACCTCGGATTTCAAGTTCAACGTCAACCTCGTGATGCTCGATTTCGCCATACGTCATGGCATTTTGCGGAGTGACGACCCAGAATACCTCGATGTTGCAACGGGTCTTCACCGCCCGCTCGATTGAACTCGAAGGAAGCATCGCAGAAGACGCCTGCATTCGGCTCAAGACTGAGGGCGTGCCCTCAAAGCGACATCGGCCTCAAGGTGCTGAGTAAGATCGGGTCTATTCCTTCGACTATCGCGCCAGAACTCGACGCCCGCTCTTTCCTTCTGGAGCCGTCTGGGCGCGAGGGGTTGGGTGGGGATTGCGGCGCGGCCTTCAGCGCAACCGGAATGCGACCGGGAGGGCACCGAGCAGAAGGAGAAAAACCAGCCCCCAGTCGCCGACGCGAGCGTAAAGGGTGCGGCCTCCTGCGGCCGGCAGTGCGACGTCGGCATAGCCGATCGAGTCGAGGTCGATGCGGGCGCGCACCCTTCCCAGTGCGTCGATCACCGCGCTAACTCCGTTGTTGGCCACGCGGATCATGGGCAACCCCTCCTCGACACTGCGGGTCCGGGCACTGGCGAGATGTTGATACGGCCCCGAGCTGCGCCCGTACCATGCATCGTTGGTTACATTGAGGATCCAAGCCGGGCGTTCGGCTTCATCGACAATCATCCCTGGGAAAATGGCCTCAAAGCAAATCAACGCAGCAAAGGGAGGAAGCCCGGGCAATACGATTGTACGGGGACCCGGCCCGGGGCTTAGGTCAATACTTCCAGCAGTGAGCTTCTTGAAAGGAAGGACATGGCGCATCGGTATATACTCACCGAAGGGAACAAGATGCGCCTTGTCATAATAAGCGACGGTATCACCCTTGTTGTTCAACACCTCTATACTATTCCAGACCCGCGTCACCGGTGCTGGCGGCGGGTTTGCCCGTAAGGCGCCGGTGATGACATAACCCCGCTCCGGCGCAATTGCGGCGATCTTCCTGCGATGGGCCTCATCACGATCCAGAAGGAAGGGGACCGCCGCTTCGGGCCAAACAACGGCTGTGATCGGATGCGGTGCCGGCGCAGCACTGAGATTGAGGAGCCGCCTGAAATTCGCTTCCGCTGCCTTCGGCTCCCATTTTGTCGTCTGCGGGATCGATGGCTGTACCAGACGCAGCCAGATACCGGTGTCGCCGATTGGCGACATCACCAGTCGAACCGTTCCCAAAAGACCTGGGACCAGGATTAAAGGCATCGCCGCCACAGCCGGAGCCCAACGACTACCCCCGGAGATCGGGAGTCGAGGCGACGCCCCGAGCAGGGCCGGCAACGAGGCGGCAAGGATCGTAACAAAGCTCAACCCGTAAATGCCGACCCAGGCGGCGGTCTGCAGCACGGCGGTTGCACCCGGGAAGCCGCCGGACCATGCGGATCCGATCAAGTTCCAAGGGAGTCCCGTAAACGCATGGCCGCGGACCCATTCGGCCGCGGTCCAGGCGATCGCGAACAGAAAGATCCGGGCCGTTCCGGGCAACCGCAGATGATTGGTTGCCAAGTTGACCAGGAGCACAGCCGACCCGGTGTAGAGAGCGAATGCTGCCGGCAGCCCAACAACCGCAATAGGCAGGAGCCACCAGAAGGTAGCGAGGTCCACAAACAGAGCAGCGGCGATCCAGTAGAGCCCGGCGAGGAAAAAACCAAAACCAAAAGCATAGCCCAGGCCAAAGGAAGCCCCCGGGCGAGCGCTACCTTCCTCGAGCCAGAGAAGCCCGACAAAGGCTACGACGAGCAGTGGCAACATATCCACCGGGGGCAGCGCGGCCGCCGCGCCGACCCCCAACAGAAAGGCCAGTCCATAGCGCCGCCAGCCCGATAATGCGACGACCTCGAATGCAAGACGACAAAAAGGCGAGTGGATCGACGAACCGGATCGAACGCGGAGGATCGAGCCCTGTGACACTCTCGTCAGGCCCCGCCAGCGGCCGCGGCGGGCGAACAACGTACGCGCAGACGCTTGATTTTACGAGGGTCGGCGTCGACTACCTCGAACTCAATTCCCGATGGATGCGCGATTACCTCGCCCCGCTTTGGTACACGGCCAGCTAGGCTCGAAACCAATCCGCCGAGTGTATCGACCTCTTCCTGATCTCCACTCGGGCGCAACCGAACACCCTGATGCTCTTCCAATACTTCAATCGGCGTGCGGGCGTCGGCGATCAAAGTGCCATCTGCTCGCTCTGCCAGTCGCGGCGCATCGGCGACGTCGTGCTCGTCTTCTATCTCGCCGACAATCTCCTCGATCAGGTCTTCGATCGTCACTAATCCGTCAACTCCGCCGAACTCGTCGGCCACCATTGCTATATGCGTGCGCGCCTGCCGCATCTGCACCAGAAGGTCAAGGATCGGCACCGAAGGGGCGACGAACAACACCTTGCGCAGAATCAGCGACAAGTTCGTCTCTCGCCGTTCAGCTGCCGGCCCCAACAAATCCTTGGCATGCACGAACCCGATAACGTTATCGAGCGTCTCGCGATAAACCGGAACCCGCGAGTGGCCCTGCTCGACCATGAATTTGACGACTTCAGGGAAGGAAGTCTCGACATCGAGGGCGACGATGTCGACCCGCGGCACCATCGCATCCGCGGCAGTCCGGTCGTGGACTTTGAGTATGTTGCCAATCAGCACGCGTTCCTGTGCGTTGAGCTGGTGGGGGCCCTCCGCCGGCGGCTCCTCGATCATTTCGTCAATAGTTTCGCGCAAACTTTCGCCGTTGCGTGGACGCCGGATCAGCCTCAGCAGGTTTCGCAGACGGGAGAAGGACCGATCGTGCTCCGGTTGGCCGACGAATTCGGGCGATTGAGGATCGCTCATGCGTAAACAGACGCGGATATGGGTGGCTGTGGGGCTTGATCGTGATAAGGATCGGGAACCCCGAGCTTGGCCAGAATAACCGTCTCAAGGGATTCCATAATCGACGCCGCACGAGCCGTCTGATGGTCGTAGCCGAGCAGATGAAGGACGCCGTGCACGATCAAATGTCGCAGGTGGTCGGCGAACGGCTTATTCTGCTCAACCGCTTCGCGAGCCACCGTCTCGAATGCAAGCACGATATCCCCGAGCAAGAGCGGCGCGTCGGGCGGGCAGCGCATTCCTGGCTCCCAAGCTGGAAACGCGAGTACATTGGTCGGAGTATCTTGCCGCCTGAAGAGGCTATTGAGCCGTTGTTGCTCGGGGTCGTCGGCAAGTACAAGGGATATTTCGACCCGCGCGGAGGATGGGAACGCCGTTGTCGTGATCCCGACCGCTAGGGCGACCCGAACGGCGTCGCGAGCGAGACGGTCGGCGTTCGGGCACGCGTGCTTCCATTCGATGCAAGGCGAGACAACAGCGATCGCCAGAACAGATTTCATTACGGCTCGTCGGCGCCTACCGCTCTCTCCCGTGCTTCGTAAGCGCGCACAATGCGCGCCACGAGATCGTGCCGGACGACGTCCGCGTCGCTGAGCCTCACCGTGGCGATCCCACGAACTCCCTTCAAAGTTTCGAGCGCCTCGGCCAAGCCCGAGCGGGTACCTGCGGGCAAGTCGACCTGAGTCGGATCGCCGGTAACGACCATGCGCGAGGCCTCACCGAGTCGCGTCAAGAACATTTTCATCTGAACAGGTGTCGTATTCTGTGCCTCGTCGAGTATAACGAAAGCATGTGACAGCGTGCGCCCGCGCATAAAGGCGATCGGCGCAACTTCGATTTCGCCACTGCCGAGACGCCTGGCGAGCTGATCGGCCGGCAGCATGTCGTTGAGCGCATCGAATATCGGTCTCAGATAGGGATCCACTTTGTCACGGAGATCACCCGGAAGGAAGCCCAGCCGCTCGCCGGCTTCTACGGCCGGGCGCGAGAGAATGATGCGCTCGACACGTCCGGTCATCAGGAGATCGACCGCCGCTGCTACCGCAAGGTAAGTTTTGCCCGTGCCTGCAGGTCCAAGCCCGAAAACGAGCTCATTTTCGTGCAATGCTCTGATGTATAGACTTTGCCCTGGCGAACGCGCTTCAATACGACGTTTTCGCGTGCGAAATGCCGCATTCTCTTGCCAAAGATTGGGATCCTTTTCGGCAAGCTCGGCCGAGGCGAGCCGAATAGCTGCCTCGACCGCCGGCAGATCAACCTCCTGACCCTGCTTCAGCCGGTAGTAAAGCCTCGCCAAGGCAAGCCGTGCCACCGCTGTCGCTGAAGTCGAACCCGAGATTGCCAGTCGGTTGCCGCGGGTCACGACCGAAACGCCGAGTTGACGCTCGATCCGCGCGAGGTGCTGATCGCGCTCACCATAGAGCAGCGGGAGCAGCAGGTTGTCGTCAAATTCGACCTGTGCGCGACCCTCGAGCAGGTCAACGGCGAGCGCCTCGGAAGCGACCGCCGTCATGCCCCGACGGCCTCGACAAGGGAACCTGAGAGGCTATTGGTGCTCGAATCTGAAATCAGCGCCGGGACCATCTCGCCAATTCTTTCCAGGCCTGCCGCGACATGTACGCTTTGCAGGTAGGGGCTGCGCCCAACCATCTGCCCATCGTGGCGGCCCGGCCTTTCCAAGAGCACTGCCAGGATTCTTCCAACGCAGGCGTCGTTGAACTGGCGCTTCTGCTTGTCCAGCGCCAGTTGCAGGGCAGCGAGACGATCAGATTTCACTCGCTCGGGAACCTGGTTGGCAGCGGATGCTGCGGGTGTGCCGGGTCGCTGGGAATATTTGAAGGAATACGCCTGGGCAAAACCGATCTCGTCGACGAGGTCGAGTGTTGCCTGGAAGTCCTCGTCGCTTTCGCCCGGAAAACCGACAATGAAGTCGGACGAGAGAGCGAGATCTGGGCGGGCCCGGCGCAGGCGCTCAACGATGCGTCTATACGCATCGGCGGTATGACGCCGGTTCATGCCAGCAAGGATACGATCCGAACCGCTCTGCACAGGAAGATGAAGGTAGGGCATCAGCTCGGGCACGTCGCGATGAGCAGCGATCAGCTCATCGTCGACATCTCGCGGATGCGAGGTCGTGTAGCGGATACGGCTAAGACCGGGCAGAAGGGCGAGTTGGCGGACAAGTCCGCCAAGCCCGCAGGGCCTGCCGTCCAGCCCTTCCCCGTGATAGGCGTTTACGTTCTGGCCGAGAAGAGTGATCTCGCGTACCCCCGACGCCACCGCGTGACGCGCCTCCGCCAAGACCTGCTCGAGCGGACGCGAGTACTCCGCGCCGCGCGTATAAGGGACGACGCAAAAGCTGCAGAACTTGTCGCATCCTTCCTGCACCGTGAGAAAGGCCGTCACTCCCCATTGCGCCGACGGCTCAGGCAGGTGCTCAAATTTGGGCTCAACCGGAAAGTCACTAGCAAGGACGCCGCCGCCAACTCGGCGCAACGCCCGACCGATCAATTCGGGAAGCAGATGGTAGCTCTGTGGGCCGAACACGAGGTCTACGAACGGGGCACGCCGGAGAACCTCGGCACCCTCGGCCTGCGCGACGCAGCCGCCGACCGCGACGATCATGCGATCACCGCGCCTCGCCTTGGCGTTTTTCAGCTGCCTGACTAAACCGAGTTCGGAATATACTTTTTCAGCCGCTTTCTCACGAATATGACAGGTATTAAGAATAAGCAAATCAGCGTCGTATTGCGTATACACCGGCAAATAACCCAATGGTTTCAGAATGTCTAGCATTCGGGCCAAATCATAGACATTCATTTGACATCCATAGGTCTTTATAAAGACACCCTTCATTATATTAATAGTTGACCATATTGGAGGAATTTCTACATTATTCAAGCAGCTGCTTTCGCAGTAACTTCTGCCAAACATTCTTTGCGCGTGCTTGAAGCTGGCGGCTCAGGTAGCGGCTGTGGCCGCCCGAAAAGCGCGCCAGCCATTCCGCCGGCAACGCGAGCGAAGCAGTAGCCAGCGAGCGCCTTGCGTGATCCGCAATCGGGGAGCAGGGTCGGTGGGTGAAATTGGACCACGACCTCGACCGTACCAAGCCCGACCATCCCCCAGAGGTGGGTGAGCAAATCCATCGCCCCGTACCAAGCGACGAACGGGCGATAGGCACGTCCAATCGGAATACCGTCAAGCCTAGTATAGGCAAGCGAGACCGGCTGAACAACTACGGGCTCGATCCTCTCGCGCCGCGCCGCGGCGCCAAACAGCGCGGTCTTGAAAGGAAGGATCCGGTTCCCGTCGCCGCTTGTCCCCTCGGGAAACAATATCAAAGCGTCGCCGGCAGCAAACCGTTGGGATATCTCGTCGCGCTGGCTTGCCGTGCTGCGGATCCGCCGATCGACAAAGACTGTCCGCTGCAACCTCGCGAGCCATCCGAAAAACGGCCAATGCGCCACCTCGCTTTTGGCGATGAACGAGCCGGCTATCAGTGAGCCGAGGATGGTGATATCGGCATACGAGATGTGATTCGCCGCGAACAGGACGGGGCGCCGCGGCGTCGGCCTTCCGATCGTTCTGACCCGAAACCCCAGAAATCGACAACACCAGCGGTGATAGAAGGTTGGCAGCGTACTTACCCAGTGGCAACCCAAGGCCAATCCAATCCATTGCACTGGCATTAGTGCCAGTGTCCAAGTGAAATACAAGACTAGACGCACGATCTTCAGCGTCGAAGAGCCCATCGAGTTCAACCAGCCCACGTATCTCTGGATCGACGTTCGTAGTGACGTGAGTATTTTTCAGTGATCAGATCGGTCTTGACCAGGATACAGACATCGGTGGTGTTGAACTGCTCGTCAATTACTGCGCCGTCACCGGTGAACCCCCCAAGGCGCAAATAGCCCTTGATGAGCGGCGGCAGCGCATTGAGCGCCCGCCCTGGATCGATTGCACCCATCGCGACGCGGCGCATGTCCACATAGCGCTCTTTCAGGGCACGGGGCCGCAGCGCGGGGGGCGCCAAATGGTAGTAGTAAAGATAGGAGAGCGGCAACGCTAGTGCGCCGGGATCAGTACCCGGAAGACTGGCGCAGCCGAACATCAGAGCGATGCCGTGATGAAAGACGTAGGTCGCGATCCCATTCCACAGAAGCTGCATGGCCGGGCGCTGGCGATATGCGGCGTCGACACAAGAGCGTCCGAGTTCTAGAATTTCGCCTGGATGGGCAACGAGCGGCGTAATGTCGTACTCAGCTGCAGAATAGAAGCCCTCCAGACGGGCCGCCGCCTTTTGCCGGAGCAATCGGTAAGTTCCGACAACTCGGTCATGGCCGATTCCGCGGGCGTGGTCGAGGACCAGTAGATGATCGCAATCGTTATCGAAGCGATCGATGTCGCGCCGCCGTCGCCGCATATGGGGCAGCGGCCGCGCTCCCAGCGCCTCGTAGAATATCCGGTATCGTAACGCCTGCGCGGCATCGATGTCCTCGGCTGTCTCTGCCAGGCGGACCTGCAGCGGGCCCGACCAGAAGTCGACGACGCGGCCCGGAGCAGGCGTCGTCTCGGCGTCGATCGGTGGGCCCGACTCGATTGACCGGACGGACTGCTTTCCGGTCGTGGTACCGTCAATCACGCCGTTCGACCTCTGTCGACGTCGGGGCGGGAAATCCAATGTCACCCGATGCCGTCTGCGCCGACGCTCTGCGCTTTGATAGGTTTAAGTGGATCATTCGGTGCCCGTCCGAAGTTTTCGGCCACGCGGCACGGCGTAGAGCTCGAGCCGGTGGCCAACGAGTTCGTAGCCAAGCTGATCAGCGACGATTTCCTGCAGTCTTTCGATCTCTTCGTTGCGGAATTCGATGACCCGCCCGGACTGCAGGTCAATCAAATGATCATGGTGAGCGCTCGGCATTTCCTCGTATCGCGAGCGGCCATCACCGAAATCATGCCGCGCCAGGATGCTCGCCTCTTCAAAGAGCCGAACGGTCCGATACACCGTCGCGATGCTAATGCGCGCATCTATCGCGGTAGCTCGCCGATAGACCTGCTCTACGTCCGGATGATCCGCGGACTCCGATAGAACGCGGGCAATCACCCGACGTTGCTCGGTCATCTTGAGACCTTTGTCGAGGCAGAGCTGCTCTAGCCGCGAGATCATCGGGTCTCTATCGTGGCATAGCTCATCCACAGATACTATACCCGAATCCGGGCAGAGAGCCTATCTCGCCAACAACACGGTAAGACCGGGCATCGCGTCACCACGATTATACGACAGCCTCTGCGCGAGGTCCGCGCGCCAGTTAGCCCCTGGGGCGACGCGCCCGCGTGCCTAGCCCGATTTCCTTCGCCAGCCGACTGCGCTGGCGGGCATAGTTCGGCGCCACCATCGGATAGTCGGTCGGCAATCCCCAGCGCTCTCGATAAGCCTCGGGCGTCATGTTGTAGGCAGTCTTCAAGTGCCGTTTTAGCATCTTCAGTTTTTTACCGTCCTCCAAGCAGACGATGTAATCCGGATAGACGGATTTCTTGACCGGGACGGCCGGCTGAGGGCGCTCTGCCGGTGCCGCCGTTGCCGTGCCGATATTTGCCAACGAATTATATACTTGGTTGATCAGCTGCGGCAGATCTCCTACCGATACCGTATTGTTGGAGACGTGTGCGGCCACGATTTCGGTCGTCAACGCCAGCAAATCGCTGTTCTGGTCCAGGCTGTTCATTTTGCGAATCCCAACTTGAAGTCTGATTCCCAAATATAATTAACAATCCGCGACGGGGCAATCCTGTCAATGTCCGATTTCTAATAATTGCGGATACGCCGGCAAGAACAGTCGGCGGCCGCTGTCAACAAGGTGGAAGGTGAGCGCCGGGTGCAGCCAACTCAAGGGATGGTCGAGGTGCCGGTGAGCGCAAGGCGCAGGACAAGCGCATCTACCGAGCTCCGAGTTCGGCGATAGTAATTCCGGCGCCGACCGACCGGTAAAAAGCCTCCCACGGCGTACAGCGCAAGGGCCGCGATGTTATCTACTGCGACCTCGAGGACGACGTCTTCAGCGCTGCGGAGACGCGCCTCGCCGCATACGGAACTCAACAGAGCCGTACCGACTCCTTTGCACCGCCGTTCGGGTAAAACCCCAAGCGACAGGATCTCGCACTCTTTGCCCAGGTCTCGCGCCAAAGCGAACCCCGCGGGCGCCTCATCCTCCCACGCTATCCGGCCGAAAAATCCGGCGGTGCCTAGCACCTCGACGACCGCCGAGGAATCCCATGGATCCTCCGGAAAGCACGCGCGGTGCAACCGCGCCACGGGACCCGCCATAAAGCAAGACACTTGCACGAGCCGCCGGCTCATCGGCCAACTCATCGGCCCCGTTTCGAAAAGCTGACGTCTGGCGGACGCAGGTAGAATGGCACCGGCTTGGCACTCTGGGTGTCCAACGGCCAGCGGCGGAGAGCGGCTCGCAAAACCCCAGCCGCATCGGGCGCAGATTCCGACGCCACCATCGTATCCGGGCGCTGCGACAGGTTGCTTGCGGCGCGTTGCGCCGCATCGCCGGCGATGAGCAGGGGTGCCGCGCCTATGATGTCGTTTAGCCTCTCATAGAGCACCGCCGGCGTGATCGCCGTCGGGCCCTCAAGTGCAACGCGCGCACGATCGAAGAGTTGAACATACAGATCTGCACGCCTGCTTTCGAGCGCAATGAGGATAAAGCCGACGCCAAGGGAGGACCCCGCCAAGCCAGCAACGACCGCCTCAAAGCCGGTCACGCCGATCACCTGCGCGTGGCTAGCGTGCGCTATCCCGCGAGCGGTCGCTAGCCCGATGCGGATGCCGGTGAAGCTGCCGGGCCCAACCGTCACCCCTATCATGTCGAGCGCTGAAGCAGAGAACCCGACCCTGCGCATCACCGAATCCACCATTGGGAGCAATTTCTCGGCTTGGCCATACTTTGCCGTATCGCACTCGGCGCCGAGCACGCTCTCACCCGAAGCCACCACCACCGAGCAGCCAGATCCAGCCGAATCGAGTGCCAGGACAACTGGGTCCCTTGGCACTCCGGTCACGTAATTCCAGTTAGGGTCCAGCCGTCGCGGTTCCCTGCGTACCCGATCTGCCTCAAGCAGACTCCGCCCATCCCCTCACTTTATACCGCTCGCACCTCGATCACTTCGGGGATGTAGTGACGCAGCATATTTTCGATACCTGCCTTTAGGGTTGCAGTCGAGCTCGGACAGCCCGAGCATGCGCCCTGCATGTGGAGATAGACCACACCGTCCTCATAGTCGTGAAAAATGATGTCGCCGCCGTCCTGAGCCACTGCGGGTCGCACGCGAGTCTCGAGCAAATCCTTGATCTGGGAAACGACTTCGTCCTCGTCTTGGGATCCGTCCACCGCTGCGCTGTCGGCCGCCGCGGCGAGCAGTACCGGGCGACCGGAAGTGAAATGTTCCATGATCTCGGCCAGGATCGCCGGTTTCAGATGGCGCCAATCGCCATCCCCGCTCTTGGTCACGGTGACAAAGTCGGCACCAAAGAAGACCCCCGTCACTTCCGGGAGGGTAAAAAGCCGCTCGGCGAGCGGTGACTGTCGTCCCGCCGCGTCCGCCGAGGTGAAATTCGCAGTGCCCGAAGACATGACCTGGCGCCCCGGCAGGAATTTAAGGGTCGCGGGATTCGGCGTCTGCTCGGTTTGGATGAACATCGCGATGGCTCCGAGGGGCTGTAAGACACAATCGAGTTCTTAGCATGGGGGCTCGGCGCCCCGAATCAACCCTGTGTCGAATGTCGAGCACTGCAGCGGGGGTGGACAAGAACCGAGCCCACCCTCTGCGAGCCGCCTCAACTCACGGCGTCAAGCTGCTCAAGCGTAAGCCCACCAGGAACAATCGTGACGGGAATGCGCAAACGCGCCGCCGCCTGACCCGTCAGATAGGTGATCAGCGGCCCCGGACCCTCCGGACCGGTTCCTGCCGCAAGTACCAGGATTGAGATGCTCGGCTCCTCGGCGATCAAGGCCAGCAACTCGTCGTGGCGACGGCCTTCACGAATGTATACGATCGGCATCGTGCCGGCGATTGATGCGATTTCCTCGCACAGGCGCTGCAGTAGTTGTTCGGCCTCCTCGCGGCGTTCCTCTAGCGCCAGGTTTTCTATCGCCACCCAGTGCTGAAGCTCCGAAGGCTCGATCACGTAGAGGAGCGCGATCCGGCCGCCAGTATGGGCAGCGCGCCGCGCAGCGTAGTGGAGGGCCGTTTGGAGCTCCTCGGATTCGTCGACCACGACCAGAAAGACGCGCGGTTTTGTAGCTTCTGCCATCGGGCCCATCTCCACTCCTCAGCCAGAATCAAGCGCTTCTGAACGGCAGGCTCGCAAGCCATCCTGCCGCCACCGCAACCAATACCGCAACTACCCCGTAAAGCCCGGGCTGTCGAACAGCGAAACCGAAAACCTCGGCATCGATCCCCACCTTTGAAACCACGAGCGGGGTCGTCTGGCCACTGACGACGTCTTTGTCGCGTATGAGGAACACTGCGACGAGGTATGTTCCCGTCGGCACGTTCGAGGGAAACTCGATCGTCGTACGAAACAACCGTTCGCCGATAAAATGCACCTTTCCCACGACATTCGGGAACAGTTTGGCGCGCTGTTGCGTCGCGATAAGCGCTGCGGCAAAGCTATCGACGGTTTTTGGCGGCGTGGCGCTCTCAGCCTTCATCGGCAGGCTCGAGACGCCGAGGCGGTAGAGAGTTGCAGCCCCCGGCGAAACGATCTCATCGAGCGGTCGGCTCGCCGCGACGTAGTAGAAGCTCGGCACATTGGCAAAAGTTATCTCCTCCGTATTCATCCAGATTCCGGCGATCCTGCTCTTGCGTCGGACCGTCATTTCGCGATCGGGACCGCGCACGACAACCGCGACGTCGCCGGGTTCATCGACCGCGCCGAACAGAACGACCGAGGCACCGGTAAAACCGGTGGTGATTGCAATCAAATGGCTGGTTAAATCGGCGGCAAGAGTTTCGGCACGCGCGGGCGCCGTCCATGGCAATGTTAGTGCCAGCAGGGGGAAACACCAGACCAAGAGTCCAACTGCCAACCCGGCCCGGCTCATCCGTTCTCCGAAGCAATGGAGTACAAATTTGCCGGAGGGACGGTCAGGTCGAAGGCAAGCTTTGCCGCGACCGCCAACAAGATCAGGGCGAGCAATAGACGAAGTTGGTCAGCGCGAAGACGCGTTCCGAACTGGCTTCCGAGCCGCGCTCCGATTACCGCGCTGACAAGCAAGACGAGGGCAAGGACGGCATCGACCGTTCGGTTGGTGTAAGCCTGCAACAGTGTGACATTAGCAGCAACGAAGATGATCTGCAGCAGCGACGTTCCCGGCACTACCGCAGTCGGCATACCGAGCATGTAAATCATCGCTGGCACCAAGATGAAGCCGCCGCCGATCCCTAGAATTGCACTAAGCACTCCGATAATAAAGCCGAGACCGATCGGCAGAAGGGCGCTGATATAAAGCTTCGATCGACGGAAGCGCGCCTTCAGCGGAAGACCGTGCATCCAGTTGTGCTGATGCAGCTTGCGTCGTGTTGCTCCCGAACGATGTAGCCGGAGCTGGGTGCGGATGCTCTCGACCGTCATCAGCGCGCCGAGGGTCCCGAGTAGGAGCACGTATAAGAGCGATATCGTCAGCTCGATTTGTCCGAGTTGCTTTAGCAGAGTGAAAATCCACACGCCCAAAACGGAGCCAGCGAGGCCGCCTACCAGCAGCACGTAGCCCATCTTGAAATCGACATTGCCACGCCGCCAATGCGCGAGAACCCCCGAAACTGAAGCGCCAACCAGCTGATTGGCGGACGAGGCAACGGCGACCGTCGGCGGCACGCCGATGAAGATCAACAGGGGAGTGAGCAGGAAGCCGCCGCCGACACCGAAAACGCCTGTAAAAAAACCGACCACCCCGCCAAGACCGAGCAGGACGAAGACATCGACCGACACCTCGGCGATCGGCAGGTAGATGTCCATTTGATGGAAAGCGCCAGTCTTGCTTTGTCGTTTCGCGCGCTGCTCCGTGATGCAGCCCTTAGGGGCGCACCTTACAACCGGCTCGGCGGCGGGAAAAGCGCGAATCCCGCCGGATTTTCCCGGCGCAGGGGATGCTAGGACTCGCTCAACCCTTCCTGCGGGTCGCCCCCGAGACCGCGGATCAAGGCCAGCAGCTCCTCGGTTGCATCGGCAAGGCGTATTCTGTCCGTGCCGCGCAATACCAGCGTCACACCGAAATCGCCACGCCGAAAATACGGATAGGAGCCGATTTCGAGTTCGGGATAACGCGCCTGCAATGCCCCTAGATCTTTTGCCAAGGTACCTTCGGCGAGGTGGCAGCTGACGCTGCGGCTGAGCACTTTCTCACCACCAACGAGGCGGTGCTTCAGCTGCTCAAAGATCCCCTGCATGATGCTCGGCACACCTGGCAAGACAAAGACGTTTCCGATCTGAAACCCGGGGGCACGCGAGATCGGGTTGGGGAGTAGCGTGGCACCCTCGGGAACCATCGCCATCCGCAAGCGCGCCTCGTTCAGATGACCGGGCGGATAGTGGGTTTCGAGCAACCGCTTCGCCTCGGGGTGGACGATCAGCGGCGACCCGAATGCATCGGCGACGCACTGCGCTGTGATGTCATCGTGAGTGGGACCGATTCCCCCCGTAGTGAAAACGTAATCGAAGGCACGCCGCACCTCGTTGACGGTAGATGCGATGACACCGGGATCGTCGGGGATCACCCGCGCCTCCCGCAGCCGAATACCGGCCTCGTTCAGTCCTTGCGCAAGGAAGCTGAGATTCGCGTCCTGGGTGCGTCCCGACAGGATCTCATTGCCGATGATCAAGACGCAGGCGGTGACGATTTTCGGCTCGCTGGTCGTGATCCTCTCCTCTCGCGTCTTGGCAGACGATGTAACTCCCTTCATAGGCGAACGTGCTGGCGGGCACAATGCAGCCTCGCCCGGTTGGAGGATTGCCGTGCAGCACCTCAGTGGCTACCTTGAAGCTGTGGCGTAATGCCCTTTCGATTTCGGTATGATGATGCGTAACACACTTGCAGCGCCACGGAATACGATGATGGGCCTCGCGCCGTCGGAGACGCGCGACGACCGGATCAAGATCCACGGTCCCGAAGCGTTCGAGGGGATGCGCCAGGCCGGCGTCCTGGCCGCTGAGACACTCGACTTCATCACTCCTTACGTGCAGCCGGGGGTGACGACCGAGGACCTCGACCGGCTCTGTCACGGGTTCATCGTCGATCACGATGCGATCCCCGCCCCGCTCAACTATCGCGGTTTTCCAAAATCGATTTGCACCTCTATCAACCATGTCGTCTGCCACGGCATCCCTGGGGAGCGCCGGTTGATGGAAGGCGACATTCTCAACATCGACGTGACCGTGATCCTCGACGGCTGGCACGGCGATACCAGCCGCATGTTTTTTGTCGGCGAGCGAATCCCGGTCAAGGCGAGGCGTCTGGTCGACGTAACTTACGAAGCGATGATGCGCGGCATCGCCGTCGTACAGCCTGGCATTCGCATTGGTGCCATCGGCGACGCGATCCAGCGTTATGCCGAGAGCCATCGCTATTCGGTGGTGCGGGACTTCTGTGGGCACGGCGTCGGACGGGTGTTTCACGACGCCCCCTCGATCCTGCATTATGGCCATCCTGACGAGGGACCGGCGTTACGTGAGGGTATGTTCTTCACGGTCGAACCGATGATCAATGCCGGGCGGTGGGAGGTGAAGATTTTGAGCGACGGCTGGACGGCGGTGACGAAGGACCGCTCGCTTTCGGCGCAGTTCGAGCACACGATCGGGGTGACCGCGAACGGCTACGAGATCTTTACCATCTCGCCGGCCGGTCTCCACCGGCCGCCCTATTCGGTCAGCGGTCCGGTAGAAAGTCGCACGACAGGACCTCGTCGGGCTTAAAGGGGCAGAGTTCGGGGAAAGCCTCCTCAGAGAGACCGGTCTCTGCAATGGCTCGAACCCGGGCAATGGCATATGCCTCCTCTCCTCGGCAATGTTGACGGCATCGATCGCGGTCAGTTCGCCCGAGCGCAAAAGGCGACTTTGTTCAACGGTCCAGGCGAAGAAGTCCTCTTCGTAGTCGACGGAATTGTCGGGCATCACCAGCTCCAGGTGTTTCCGCTCACGATATCACATCCCTAAGGGGGGTGATCACACCCCTAACTAAGGGGAAAGGCGCACCGTGCTGTGAGCACTCCGCCCCGCGGCGTCGATAACGGTCAGCTGCGCGAAGCCGTTGCCTTCGGGCAACCAGTAGGTCGACTGATGCGGCAAGGCCAGCACCAGCGGTTTGCCATCGACCAGCCATCGAAGCGGCCCCTTGCCTCCGGCCGCTTCGAGCGGCAACTCCTCGCCGCGCCATTCGATCAGCGCTCCGTCCGGAGGATAGACGATCCTAGGGCCGCTGGTTAGGGTCGCGGCTTGCGCTGGCGGGAGCGGCTCAAGCCGCCGCAGTCGCGGCGGTAGCTCATTGCGGCCTACCAAGAGTGCCCCAGAAGGCGTCGGCCACATACGCCGGAACTGCGATGGGCCCAAAAGGTCCGCGATCTTGAACAGAACCGGCGCCGCAGTCAGCCTGCCGCTGCGGCCGGGCATCGGCGTACCGTCCGGCCGGCCGGCCCACACGCCGATAGTCACCTCAGGATCGTAGCCGATCGCCCAGAAATCGCGGTAACCATAAGACGTCCCGGTCTTGAAGGAAAGCCTGCGGCCGCGGCGAACCTCGGCGGGCAGGACGCCGGGCGGGGGTGGCGCCTCGGCCAGGATATCGTTGACGTACCACGCGGCGAGCGGCCCAAAGATCGCGGCTCTCGGGCTCGCCTGATCGCTCGCGCGATAGCGCAACGGCGCCGCCTCGCCACTGTTCGCCAGCGCCGCATAGAGCCGCACGAGATCGGCGAGGGTAATCCCAGCGCCGCCGAGAGCTATCGCCAAACCCGGCCCGACGGCTGGCTCGGGCAGCCGCAGTCGGATTCCGGCAGCGGCAAGCCCCGCGATGAACCGGCCCGCTCCGAGCCGGTCGAGAACCGCGACGGCCGGCAAATTCAGAGAATATTGCAACGCCTCCCGCGCTGTCACATCCCCCAGAAAGCGACCATCGAAATCGGAGGGCGCATAGTCGCCGAAATATCGCGCCCGATCCTCGAGCACGGTCTCCGGGTGGATGATCAGGTGATCGAACCCCATTGCATAGATAAACGGCTTGAGCGCCGATCCGGGGGAGCGCACGGCACGCGCCATATCGATTGTTCCGCGGCGGGCCGCTGAAGTGAAATCGGCGTTGCCGACATATGCGAGCACTCGCCGATCACGGTTATCGACAACCATCGCAGCGAAGCTGGCATCCAAATCCAGGCTTGCAATCTCCCGCCTGAGCAGCGCCTCGATCCGTTGCTGCAGCAAAGGATTGATCGTCGTGCGATGGCTCAGGACCATCGGTTGTTCATCGCGTAGCGCGCGTGCGAGATGCGGCGCCCGGAAGGGCATCGCCAACCGAGTTCGGGGAACCTCCTCGGCGCGAGCCTCCACGAGAGTGGCGGGCGAGATAACCTGCCGCTCCGCCATGCGCAGCAAGACGCGGTCGCGTGCAGCGCGGGCCGCTTCGGGATGCCGGTCGGGGCGGAGCCGCTCCGGCGAGCGCGGGATGGCCACGAGCAGCGCCGCCTCGGCTGCGGAAAGCCGGGCCGGCTCCTTGCCGAAATAGGCGAGGCTCGCCGCGCGCACACCTTCGAGATTGCCGCCGAACGGCGCCAGAGTCAGGTAGAGCCCAAGCACTCGGTCCTTCGACATCAGGCGCTCGAGGGCCAACGCCTTGGTCATTTCACCGATTTTGGCGGTCAGCGAACGCGGATGTCGTTCGAGGAGGCGAACCACCTGCATCGTCAGGGTCGAGGCACCCGAGACGATGTGACCAGTGATCGCGAGTTGGCCTGTCGCACGCAACGCCGCGATCGGATCGACACCCGGGTGCCAGTCAAAACGACTGTCCTCCGCCGCGATCACCATGCGGCGATAGAGCGGATCGACTTCGTCGGGCGCGATGGGCAGCCGCCATTTGCCGTCCGCACTCAAAAAGCCGCGAAGGATCGATCCATCGGCAGCGAGCACGAGAACCGACGCGCTGCGGCCGCGGTCGAGCGACGGCGGCGAAAGAACCAGGTAGAGAGTTGCAGCCGCCAAGCAGAAGGAAACGGCGGCGCATAGCCATCGCGCCCAGCCCGTTACCCTCCTGCTTCGCGGGTCCCTCCGTCGCCCCGTCAGCAGGGTGAGAATAAAGTGAAATTGAGGAAACTTAACCACCCACGGGGACCTATCATTACCAGGGGACGATTTCTACTCCGCTAATGCTCTCACGCGCTCAATGTTCTGACGGGTTCAGATGGTGGAGCGTCACCTTAGTCGTCATACGCGTCCTTGACCCCAAGCAAACCGGGCCCGGCCAGGACGAAGCTTTTGTCTGCGTCGAAGCACTTAGCCGCGCCCTGTTTCGCCTGTTTTATCAGGTCGAGATCAGGTATCGCCAACTCCGTTCGATTACCCCCACCCGCCTCAGAGCCGGTCCATGCCGTGACCATACAATGCGAGTATGGCAACTCCGTGGTTGTCGATGCGCAACTCCCGGAGAGGGAGTGTCGCCGGGCGGCAGCCACTGTACCACGGGGCGTGCCCGTGGGCCTTCAGCCCACGGACTGGTGCTTCGAACCGTTCAGAGGATTTAAAAGGCGGTTAAATCTGCGGACTGAGCCAGGGCTTGCGGGATAGGCCATGGCCGCATTTACCGAGCGCCACGTAAACATGAGTACGCGCGCCGATATAATTCCCTGTTCTTGTGTAGTCGGTCGCAGACGCCGTGAAGCGATCAACGTGCGCCACGCGGCAGAATCGGATGACTGGCCAAATGGACGCGAGTCTCACGCTGTGCCGCTCGGCTGCCCACCCGTTATTGTGCGGAGCACCGGCGGAGAGTTGTACGAAATACCCGCCTCCTTGACGCGCAAAGTAAACGCGTTTAGCAAGCACTCATCCAACTTTGCGGAAAACACATAGGTCACATCTTTGCGATCTAACGCGGGAAATTGTAATGATATTAGACCATTTCTATTTTCCTTATAATCAAATAGTGATCCTTTACTGACACGTCCATAATACACCCGAAACGAGGTCTTTGTTTTCCGGTACGTGATTTTCTGCACCTCCTGAAACAGGGCGTCCGTTCGAACAAGATAGAAAAGTCTGTTTTTCACGTAAGTTAATGCGTCCATTTCTCGTTCCGACGGCGGAAATCCTTCAACCTCCGGCTCTGCCGCGACGGCAGGGGCGGCCACGACGCTGGTTGGTTCCTGCCGCTCGGTCGCCCGAACCACATCCTTCGGGGCATAGCCGAAACGCGCAAGCGCCTCTTGAGCGACGAAAGCCTCCATCGCGGCTCTGACCACATCGCGATTTGCATCTACAATTCTCTGGGTGAGTTTGCTGATTTTGCCCCCGACCGCGGAGCATCCAAGGATGAAACGGATGAAGTCGTCGGATGGCTCCGATTTAAATCGTTTTACAGTCTAAACAATTGACTCAAACAAAGCTTCCGCTTTGCCTCTGCTCCAACATCTTCGGGATTGAAGAAGCCGTTTCGAATAGCGGCAATACCGCCGAGCGTGTTATCGTCTATGGTCCGTTTTTGAGCGACTTCCGCTAGGTCGACACGCAAAAAAGCCGTTTCGTCCATCATGTTGGGCTTATCGGAATCGGCATAGAATTCGTATCTCAAGCCATCGGTAAGAATGCCCAGCTTCACGGTCGGGGATGCATTAAAATAGCCGCGAAGCTGACCACGATCATCTTTCATGGCCGCGCCGACATTCTTTGACTCAAGCGCGATAACTGGCACGCCATGACGCAAGATTGCGTAGTCCACTCTATTCTGGTACTTTTCAGAGGGGTCAGCGTGATGTTCAGGAAACACTTCGTCTGGGTTTCCGACATCATAGCTGAGGGTCATCAAAAAGGGCTGCACGAGGGAGACGTTGGTGCTCGCCTCCGATTCTACTTTGGCGGCTCGACCGACGACGTTCTCGGCATGTGTAATGAGGCGCTGCCGGAACTCTTCTAAATCTGGGACCATGAGGCAACGTCCTATTAATATGCGACCCCGATGCGGGCGCGGATGACCCCTGTCTGCTAGAGTTTGGCGTAAAACGTTGCGCAATGCTATATTTGAATTTTAGTCGACATTTTACTATAGTCCACATGACATTTTACCATTTATTACACTGACGGAGCAGTTACGATTCGGGTTCCGATGATTGCGTCATCACTTGCATGGCATGACCATTCGCCTCAGCGTCTTTGGGCCGTCTCTCAAACGCTACCAAGCGGGACCTTCCGGCACGCGGAAGGGGTGTCCAGAGAAACGATGGCCACACGGAGTGCTTGCTCATGGCTCGTGAAAATCGAGTGATGTTTGTCTTGCGCGGGCTTGGCCCGCGTATCCACGTCTTTGTTTCAGGCGCCCGAAGGCGTGGATGGCCGGATCAAGTCCGGCCATGACGAGACACGGGGTCGATTTTAGTCCCTTTTGCCGCCTAAAACTTTCCCCGGACAGCCTTGCGCACGCGGGGGTGGGTCGGGGGGCGGCGCTTACCGGGCGCTAACAGTCAGCTTGCTCATCGCGGTGCGCCCGGTGGTTTCGGGCTCGTACATGTCCTCGACGACGAGGGCGGGGTATTGGAATTCGCCCGCGGTTACCGCGCGCACGACATAGGCGAGGGTGAAGTCCTTGGTGCCGCCCCTCAGATCGAGGGCCGCGACATAGCGGTCGTCGCGCTCTTCGGTGTAGGTCGCATCGGTGAGATTGGGGAGCCAGGAGTAATCCGTGGTCGAGCGCCCCTTCGACACCGTCGCCGTCTCAATCTCGAACCCTGCGGGAAGAAGATCGACGACGAGGGTCTGCGCCGCTTGCGAGGAATCGGTCCGCGTCCCCTTGATCACGACGACGAAGAGATCGGTCTGCCGCACCTTGCGCAAATCGGCTTCCGTGCCGTCAGGCCGGTAGACGTTGCGGGTCACGCTGTAGCCCTTGTTTTCGGCGGGGAGATCGCCGCGCGGCACCCCGGTGATGGACACCGAACGCCAAACCGGCGCATCACCCCGATTGGTTATCGTCTGGCCCGGATCGCCCAAGCCGAGCACCCGGCGCAAATAGAGCGGCGTGCTGCGGGTCTCCGGTGCAGCGCTCCCGGCTGCGACAGTCATCTCACCGCCCGCCGCTCCGACCGCCGCCTCGGCGGCCATCAGCAGCCATGCCTGCTCCTGCGTGCTCGTTCGCGCAGCCCGGGTAAAGCGCTCGGCGATCCGGTCGATGACCGCGGTCAGCCGCGTGCGGTTGCCGGGACTGGCGGCGGCAAAGGCGAGCACTGCGGCGCTGTCGCGCAACTCGCTGCCGTAATCCACATAGCGGATCGCCGAGGGCCGGGCAGCGCCGCCCGGGGCGAGCGCAGCGTCATAGGCCGCAGCCGCCCGCGCGGCATCGCCGTATTGCGCCAGTGCAGCTGCGACCTGCGCCTTGGCGAGCTGCGTCGGCAGCCGCGCCAGCTGCGTATCGTTGAAATAGCGTAGCCCGTCGAGGTCGTCGGATTTGGCGCGCGCCAGCACGTAATGGGCATAGGCGACCGCCGGCAAGTCGCTCGTGTCACGATGCTCTTGGCGCACGTAATCGTGGAGCCAGCCGACACCCGCCTTGATTGCAAAATCGGGCACGTTCTTGCCGTGCTCCTTGGCGCGGATCAGAAAGTCGGTGGCATAGGCGTCGAGCCAGGGCACGGTGTCGCCAGTATCGCTCCAGACCCCGAAGCTCCCGTCCGACCGCTGCAATTCGACGACATGGCCGATCGCTCGGTCGAGCGTCTCCGCCGTCGCCGGGCCCGCATCGGCATGCCAAAGACGAGCTACCCCTTCGACGTAGAGCAGCGGCAATGCCCGGCTCGTCGTCTGTTCGAGGCAGCCATAGGCGTAGCGGTCGAGCGTCCGCAACAGGCCGGGAACGTCCCAATCGGGCCGCGGGCTGACGCTGAGCAGCGCTTCCGCCGTGCCCGGCAGAAACTCGCCCGCCGCGCTATCATCCAGGGTGACACTTTCTCCCGGCTGCAGCCGCCCGACGAAACGCCTGAGCTGATAGGCTTGCGCCGGACGCACCCCCACCGTGAAACGGCGCGCCACTTTGAGATCGCCGGGCCCCAACAGCTCCAGTTCCAGAGACGCATTGCCTGGAAGTCATCGCCGACAGCATAAAGCCGTCGGAAAAAGCACCGCCCTGCGCGAGGTGCACAGAGCGGCTCACCGGGGTCGAGAACTCGGCGCTGCCGCTCGCCGCCAGCGCCAAACGATAATCTCCCGCGGCTCCTTCGAGGTTGTTGATCGTGACCCCGATGCGCCCTGCATCCCCGGGAGCGAGAAAGCGGGGCAACGACACGGTCGTCACCACCGGGTCGCGGACCGTCATCGTCGCCACTCCGGAGCCGACTTCGTGGGCCGAGAAGGCCACCGCCATCAACCGCAGCTGTCCCTGAAAATCGGGGATGTCGAAACGGATCCGTGCACCACCGTCTGTATCGAGCCTGACGATGCCGGAAAACAACGCGACAACTTTGCTGCTCTTGTCCGGCAATCCCGCGACCGAGCGCTTGGCGAAGCTGTCGCCGCCGCTGCGCAGCACCCCGACTGCGTTCGCCCGCGCGTCGATCAGCCTGCCATAGAGGTCGCGCAATTCGACGCCGAGCTGGCGCTTGCCGAAATAATACTTCTCGGGCGCGGGGCTCTCGAACTCGGTCAGCTTGAGGACTGCCTCGTCGACTGCAGCGAGGGAGACATAAGCCTCCTCGCCGGCTGAGAGCCCGCCCACCTTGATCGGGATCTCGACCGGGCTGCGCGGCCGTGCCACTGCAGGCCCGGAAAGTGTCGCCACGAGGGTGCGGGGACTGCTGTCAATTGCGAGCCACGCGACCCCGACCGCCCGCCCTGGACCGCGCTGCCGCGGTCCCGGTGCATCCGACGGGCGGTAGGCGCTGATGAGCGCGTAGACGCCGCTGCCCCAGGACGCATCGACCGGAATGTCGATCGCGACGCCCTCGGCCGGCAGGCTCAGCGGACGCAGCGACAGGATCCGATCCGAGGCGATCGCCAGCTCTACCTCGCCGGCAAAGGGTGCCTTGACAAACAGCTTGGCGGTCTCGCCTGCTTGATAGCTCGGTTTGTCGAGTGCTGCCTCGAGCTTGTCGGGCACGTCCGGCAGCGCGGCCTCGACCCACCAGCCCACATGAAAGCGCAGGCTCGACTGTGCGCCGGTAGCCGAGTCGGCCACCTCCCAACGATAGCGCCCGGCCGGGAGCTGACGGCCGAGCTTTGCCGGACCGTCTGCGCTTACATCAACCGTACCGGCGTCGATCGGCTGGCTGCGGATGTGTGATTTGTGACGCCACATCCCGTTGACCGAATACCAGCGATATTCCCAGGTCTCACGCACCAGCTCGAAGCGCAGACCTTTCGCTGCGGCAGGTGTGCCCTTGGGATCGAGCGCGATCACCTCGAGCGTCGCCTCGGCACCCTCCGGGACGGCTTCGTCTCCGGCCGGAGACCGCAGCCCGATGAACAGCGCCCGCTGCCGGATCGGCCGGGTCAAGGTCTCGGAGACGGCGCGGCCGCTCGGCTCGAAGACCCCAACCCGGATCGTCGCCGCGAGCGGGCGGGTGAGATCCGGCAGATCACTCAGCGCTACGGACAATTTGGCGTTGCCGTCGTCGTCGGTCGACGGCGCCTCGACGTCACGACGGTCGCCGCTGAACTCCTCCCCGACGAGACCGAACTGGAAGTCGCGATAGCCGGGGAACGGGTTGTCGTCCAGCGCGATGTTCGCCTCGGCCTCGATCCCAAGGCCGGCTCCCGGCGCCCCATAATAATAGCGCGCCGTGACCTCGACCGGGAAGGCCTCGCCCGGGTGGATCGGCTCCTCGGCAGCAGTCAACTCGACCTTGAGCTGCGGCGGGACGAAATCCTCGACCTGAAACTCGGCTTTGCCAATCGGCGGCGCCTTTGGATCGAGCCGCAGTTCGATCTGCCAGGCGCCGATGCGCGCATCGCGCGCCAGCGCGAAACGCTGATGATAGGCTCCCAGCCGATTGCCTGGGGAGTTCGGCGAGAGCTGCCGGCGCTCGACCTCGATCCCGTCGGGCCGCAGCAGCCGCAAGCTGACTGGCAGACCGGATGTCGCATCGGCTTTGTCGTCGCGCACCAGCGCCATCAGCTCGACGGTTTCGCCGGGCCGGTAGATGCCGCGATCGGTGTAGAGGAAGCCGTCGATGGGTCCAGGCTGCGCCCGTCCGCTGACCCCGCGATCACTGAGGTCGAAGGCGGCGCGGCCGACCTCGAGAAAGTTGAAGTCGTTGTCGGCGCCGAGTGCCGTCACCACGAAAGGCTCGTCGCCGCCGCGGCCGCGCAGCAGCCCGCCGGGGATGCGGGCGATGCCCCGGGCGTCGCTGGTCGCCTCGGCCAGCTCGCCGTTATTGCGAGCGTAGAGCCGCACCGCGACACCGGACAGCGGCTTGCCGTCGGCGAGCGAGCGGACATCGATCGCCATCCCGTCCGTGTCCTTGTAGACGGCGAGCCCGAGATTCGAGACCAGAACCCAGTTGGTCGCCGGCTCGGCGTATTCATCCTGCGGCAGATCGGCGCGTTCGGCGACCGCGAGATAGATGCCGGGTCCCTTCTCGCGCAGCATGTCCTTGAGCGGGATCGCGGTCGTCGCCGGGCGGTTGCGCTCGCCCGATATCGCCATCTCGCCCTCCCACACCAGGCTGCCGGTACGGTTGACGAGCTCGTCGATCTCGTAGGTCGAAAAGCTCATCGTCAGCCGCTCGGCATCGATGCTCGGGACAAGATTGCGCTCGTTGACCCGTACCAGCCTTAATTTGACCTTGTCGAGGTTGATCGTCGTCAGCGGCAGCCCCGATGTCCCCTGCCTCGGCAGCACGTAGCCGGTGCCGGAAAAGCGCAGCTGCGGCTTGCGGTCGGGGACGACGATCCGGGTCGCGAATTTCTCGGCCATCTGCTCGCCGGTCGCGGCCGGGAGCCCGCTCAGCACCTCGATATTGTAGATCGTGCCGTGCTTCATGCCGTCGAGGCAGAGCGTGTCGTCTCGGGCGGTGACGATGCCGTCGAGCTTGGGCTCGCTGCGCACGTAGGTGCTGTAGGAGACATCGCTCTTCGTCGCGATCTTCTCGTTGAAGCGCAGGCAAGCGCGGGCCGCGTCTGCCTCGGCCTGAACCTCGACCTTGGTGACCCGGAACGCGACGAGCCGGCGCAGTTCCTCGGCACGCTCGACGATCGCCGTAAGCCGGGTGAAGCCGAGCCCGGCCTCGAACGCGGCGAGCGCCTCTTTGAGCTTGTCGTGGCGGTCGTAGTCGCGGCCGATGACAAAGAGTGCCGCACCGCGCTCGACCGGGTCGGTCGATTTCAGATACGCGGTGTAGGCGCTCGCAATCGCATGGTCGTCCTGGGCGGCTAGCTCGCTCTGAGCGAGCCGCAGCCAGACGAGACCGTCATCGGCACCATTGGCGACGGCGCTGCGCAGCCTGCCGACCGCCGCCCGGTAGTCCTTGGCCTGAAATTCGATCTCGGCCGCCCGCCGCAACCCGGCCACGAGGTTGGGCTGCTTCTTGTTCGCCGGGATGCTGTCGACCAGCTCCCGGCGCCAGTCGCGCGCCGCATCGGCCAACTCTTTCGATGTGTACTCCTGCGCCATCACCGGCACGGCGACGCAAACGAGGCAAAGCAGCAACAGCGAGCGCAGCATCGATCATCCCTGAGCTGAGGACCGCAAGCTACCATCTCCGCGTCAGCGAGTCGTTATCCGGCCGCGGGGGCCCGCTGTCTGCGACACCGGACGCGCCGGCCCTTCCACCTGTTTTTACTGGGGAGAATCAGGCGCGGCGGAATTGGGGTGGAATTGACGTCAGAGTCGGTATGACGATTCGACTGCGAGAAATCCGGTGGCGGGACAAGAAAAAAACGGCTCTGACCCCAATTGCCTCGCCAGTTGCCTCGCTGACCTGTTGATCCTATCCCGGCGCTACAGGGAAAGATGCACCGTGCTGCGCCCGCTGGCTCGATTCATCAACCGTCGATCATATGTCGGACGGCGAGGTAGCTGAACGTCATCGACGAAGCGAGCGCAAGGCCGGCCTGGTAGCCCACCCCATGCTCGGTGGCGGCTGCGGCATTGCCGGAGGCGTAGAGGCCGGGAATCGGATGACGCCGCTGGTGGATCACCCGCCCCCGAATGTCCGTGAGCAAGCCGACCGACGAGCCGCCGGCCGGTCGCAACTCGACACCATAAAACGGCGGCTTTTCGATGGTTCCGAGGCTGCCATTGGTGCCTGGTGCGGCTTGCGCGGAAGCAAGTTTCCACTGGTTTTCGCCGCGATGGAAATCATCGTCCGCGCCGGCCGCCGCGAAAGCATTGAAGCGGAGAGCCGTGTTCTCCAGCCCGTCGCGATCGATCCCCAGTTTCACCGCAAGGTCCGGCAAATTCCCGGCGCGCGACACCGCCATCGGCACCGCACTGCCGACCGGCCGGTTGGCGAAGGAATATTTCTCCACATATTGCGTGTCGAAAATTAGATAGGCCGGCAGATTGGGATATTCATGCCGCACCGGGTCGAACAACCGGAGCTGCGGCACGATCCCTTGGAAAAATGTTTCGTCAGCAAAGCGCCGGCCGTATTTGTTCACCAACATCGTATGCGGGCTGCACAGTTCGACAATCCCGGCGTAGACGCATGTCGGCCTGCCGCCCGGCATCTCCGGCGGAATGGTGTAGGACAACATCACCCGCAGGCTGTTCTCGATCTTGTGCAAGATGCCGCCGATCTCCGCGCCGAGGATCAGGCCGTCGCCGGTCAGAGATGCCGGCATCAGGCTCGAGGCCTCCTGGGCGAAGCCGGGAAGCTGCTCGAGCTCCCAGCTCATTTGCGGGTTGGCGCCGTAGCCGCCGGTGGCGAGGATGACGCCTTTGCCGGCTCCGATAACTTCACCCGAACGCATTACGACACCGGTCACTCGCCGGTTTTCGACTGCCAAGCTTTCGACGTGCTGATCGGTGAGCACCGTCACATCGCGGGCGCGCAGCAGTTTGAGGAAATGGCAGATCAAGCCCAGCCCCTTGCCGCGCATGTCCTGCCGCTTGCGCTCACGGACGAGATCCGGGTCCCAGCGTGAAAAGCTGTTGATGCCGCCCCAGGCGATTTGCTCTTCCGCCGTCACAAAACACGGCACGTCATCGGGCGTCGAGACGCGTTCGCGCCAGTCACCGAGATCGAACCCCGAGATCAGGTCGACCTCCACCGACCGCCCGACCGCGTGGGAGCCCGGAGACTTGCCATAATAGTGGTCGGTGAGGCCCCGGACGATGTGAAGACGGACGCCGGAACTTTCAAAAAACTTCAGTACTTCCGGCGAACAGTCGACGAACGCGGCCATTTTGTCCTCATCGAGACTGCCGCCGCCGAGAAACCGCAGATAGGCGATGACCTCGTCCCTGGTGTCGCTGTAGCCGGCGGCTTGCGCCAGATGGTTCTGGCCGACCCAGATCAGCCCATAGGAACTGACCGTTCCGCCGCCCAGAGTGGCGGCCTTTTCGAGGACGACCGGCCGCAAGCCCAGTTCGTGGGCAGCGAGCGCCCCGGCCAAGCCGGCGATGCCCGATCCGAGAATGACGACGTCCCAGGTATCGCTCGAGATCATCGGGCCAACATCTCCTTATTCAATGGGCATTCTCCGGCTCGTCGGGCCCGGAAGGCGTAATCTTCTGGTGTTAGGGCTGTTGCAGCAACACGTTTGAACACGACGTGCAGCGAGCGAATGCGAAGCCGCCTCCCGGCTTGAGGCATCCCGCGAAATTGTTGCAGTGTGCGCCCTACGCATCTGATCGGGCAGGAGGGGTCATGAAGATCGGTTTTGTCGGGCTCGGGATCATGGGGCATCCGATGGCCCTCAACCTGGTCAAGGGCGGTTACGAGCTTTTCGTTTACAGCAAGCGCCGGCTGCCGGTCGATGTCCGCGACGCGGGCGCCACGGTCTGCGACACCTTGAAGGCAATTGCCGAAGGTTCCGAAATCATCATTGTGATGGTGCCGGATACGCCCGACGTGCAGAGCGTGCTGTTCGATCCCGGCGGCATCGCCGAGGGGTTGTCGGCCGGCAAGATCGTCGTCGATATGAGCTCGATCTCGCCGATCGAGACCAAGCTCTTCGCCGCCGAGATCAACAAGAGGGGCTGCGATTATCTCGACGCGCCGGTGTCGGGCGGCGAGGTCGGCGCCAAGGCCGCCGCGCTGACGATTATGGTCGGCGGACCCGAGCGTGCCTTCGCCCGGGTCAAGCCGCTCTTCGAGCTGATGGGCAAGAACATCACCCTGGTCGGCGGCAACGGCGACGGCCAGACGACCAAGGTGGCCAATCAGATCATCGTTGCGTTGACCATCGAAGCGGTCGGCGAGGCGCTGCTGTTTGCGTCGCGCGCGGGGGCCGACCCCGCCAAGGTCAGAGAGGCGCTGATGGGCGGGTTTGCCTCCTCACGCATTCTCGAAGTCCATGGCGAGCGGATGATCAAGCGCACCTTCGACCCCGGCTTCCGTATCGAATTGCATCAGAAGGACCTGAACCTCGCCCTGCAAGGGGCGCGTGCCCTCAGCCTCTCGCTGCCTAATACGGCGACGACCCAGGAGCTGTTCAACGCCGCGGCCGCCCTCGGCGGCAAGGGCTGGGACCATTCAGGGCTGGTGCGCGTTCTCGAGCATCTCGCCGGTCAGCCGGTCTCGAAATAGGTACTTCCTCGCCCTACAGACGGGGCGAGGGAACTGCGGTTCAGAATGCTCGAGGAGCCCGCTACTTGTGGTTGTCCTGTATGTGATAGCCCCGCTGCACCTGCAGCGGGTCTACAGCGGGAGCTCCTCTTCAGGTTGTAAGACTCGAATGCGTGGCCGCCTCCCTGCTCGGGTCAGCCGAAATCGTCGTCGGGCTCTTCGTCGCCCTCGCATTCGATCGGTTCGGGCTCATGGTCGGCGTCGAGGATCATTCCCGGAAAAGCACAATTATTGCAATTATCACACCACCACCCGGGTCCGAACACCGGGTCGGAACAGTGTGGGCACTGACTCGACGGAGGCTCGCCTTCAAGAGCCGCCTCGAGCCGCGGTATGGTGCAGCCCAAAGAAGAAAATGCGTACATATGATCCTATTAATAATGCGTTAACCTTAATTTTGACTGTATCATCAGGGGTGTCGGAAAGGGGTCTGCGCGAGCGTCAGATTGTTCGAAATTTTTCGTCAGTTATAAGTCAAATTGGAGAGAGTTGCTGAAAAGGCGAAAAGCGACCGCTCATGTGGGTGAGTGGGGTTGCGGCTGCGGCAACGAGGCTCAGCCCTTCCCGAGAACACGGTCGAGGGTCCGGATTGCGTTGTCGGGCCCGGGTTCGGCTTCGGCGTGCGCCGCCGCGAGAAACTCGTAGAGTCGGGCGACCGCGGCGTATATGTCGTGCGAGGGCGGGTTCTGTTCGAGGAAGTCGGAGATCTCCTCCATCTCGCCGACCCAGCGATAGGCCTTGTCATACATGCCCGGAATATTGCTCCGCATGCGAGCCAGCATTTGCGGCTGGCTCCGCGACAATTCGGCGATCAGCGCTTCGGCGCAGCCGAAGCGCGCCGCACCGAGCAGCATCGCCGCGGCGATTGCGGTGGTACCCTTGGTGATCCCGGCATAGGACATCTTGAGCCCGGAGGCGGCGCCGATCGGACCGTCGATGACCCGCCAATCGATGCCCCAATCGCGCAAGACCGCGGTTTTCGCGACCGCCGGGCCTGAAGCGTAGATGCCCGGGCTGTAACCTGCCCGAGGCGGCCCGCCGATAATCCCACCATCGACGAAATCCGCACCGGTCGGCGCGACAATCGCTGCGACCTTTTGTACGGTCTGCGGGCTGAGCGCGTTGCAGTCGACATAGACCGGCTTCTCGGCGAGCGAGGAGAGCGTTGGCGCCATCTGACGGGCCAGCGCCTCTGCCTGGTCCGGCGGCAGGATCGACAGGAAGAAGTCGGCGCCATCGAGCAGTGCGCGCTCGTCGGCAGCAGGCTTCATGCCCGCTGCCCGGGCACGCTCGGCACTCGCGGCGCTCCGCCCGGTCAACAGGGTCCGGACCTCCGCCCCGCTCTCGCGCAACCGCCTGCCGACACCCGCCCCCATCGTGCCCTGAGCGATTATCGCGACTACCGTCATTGCCTGCCTCCTTCGGAACTGCCGGCTCTAAGGGTATCGAGCTGAGCGGCGTCAGGGAAGGGTCTAGGCCGCGTTCCTCTCGCTCATGGGAGGGAAGCTGCGCGCGTCGAGCGCGCCCACCCAGTCGAGCGCGGCGCGCAGCCTGACGACCTCGCCGACGACCACGATCGCCGGCGTCTCGATCGCGTCAGCCGCGGTGGCGACCTCCCCTAATGTCGTCTCCAGGACGCGTTGCGCGGGGGTCGTGGCCTTACTGATGACCGCCACCGGTTCGTCGGGTCGCCGGCCGCCCGACATCAGCCGCTCGGCAATGCCGGGGAGGTGCTTTGACGCCATGTAAAGCACGAGGACGGGAGCGCCCTGCGCTATGGCATCCCAATCGAGATCGCCGGCGCTGCCATTGTGGCCGGTCAAAAAGGTCACCGCGGAGTTGGCGGTGCGGTGGGTGACCGGGATCCCGGCATAGGCGAGCCCACCGATCCCCGCGGTAATTCCCGGTACGATCCGAAACGGAACACCGGCGTCGGCAAGGGCGAGAGCCTCCTCTCCACCTCGTCCGAAGACGCAGGGATCGCCGCCCTTCAGGCGGAGGACCCGGAAGCCGGCCTTGGCCAGCCGGATCAGCCGCGCCGAAATGGCCGGCTGGCTCGGCGACGGGCAGCCGCCCCGCTTGCCGGCATAATCGAGCTTCGCTCCGCGTCGGGCCAAGCGCAAAATGCGCGGATCCACGAGCGCATCATATATGACCACATCGGCTCGCCCGAGGGCATGCAGCGCCAAAACCGAAAGGAGCCCCGGATCCCCCGGCCCTGCCCCGACCAGCCAGACGCTGCCGCGAGCGAAATCCGGCAGCGAGAGTTGGTCGAAGGAGCTCATCGCCTCGCAACGCTCCGCTTACTGGGGCTGTTCGCCGGCGGCAGCGAGCCAGCCCCGCCGGGCGGCCCATTCCGTCGTCCAGCACCCGATCACGGCCGCGCCGGCCCCGGCTTGGCGCCAGCCTCGACGCAACGACGCGATCTCTTCGAGGTGCGCCGCCCATTCCGGCCCCAACCGGCTCTCCAGGGATCTCCGCATCAGCGCGGCGAGAGCCGGGCTCTTGCCGTTCGTCGAAATCGCCACGCTCAGGTCTCCGCGGCGCAGCACCGCAGGCGAGTGAAAATCGCTGCGCCCGGGATCATCCTCGACATTGACCAACGCCCCGGCATCGCGCGCCATGCGCAGAATTTCCGCCGACGCCGGATCGGCAACGTCGGCGAGAAAGACGAGCCGCGCCCGTGCGATCTCCGACGCGCGCGGCAGGCGGCGGCGCAGACGCCGGCCCGCGGCCTCGACGAGCGTCGGGGTGGGATTGGCGCCATAGACTTCCAGCGATGTCGCACCGGCGTCGTCGAGGCGCTCGATACGGCGGCACGCCGCTTGCCCGTCGCCCACCAAGATGACATGGGCGTGCGTAAGGTCGACGGTGATCGGCAACATTATGCCGCCCCCTTCTGTCTCCCGGCGAGCGCTTGCTGCAGCGCGGCCAGTCCCACGCGATGGCAAAAATCGCCAAAGCCCTCTCCGTCAGGGCGGGTGGACGCATAGAGCGCGAAGAGGGGATCCAGGACTTCGGCAATCTCGCGTAAGGCGACTTTATCGGCGACCGGGGTGTTGAGGCGGGTGCCCGCGAAATCGCCGCCAACGTAGAGGCTGTAGAAGCCGGGCATGCGGCCCACGATACCGATATCGCCGGTGTAGGGTCGGGCACAGCCGTTCGGGCAGCCGGTGATGCGGATGCTGAGGCGCTCGTGATCAAGACCGTAATGGCGCAATCGGGCCTCGATGCCGGCGACGATATCGTCGCGCACGCGCTCGGCCTCGGTCAGCGCCAGTCCGCAGGTCGGCAATGCCGGGCAGGCGAGCGCCCAGCGCTCGGCGGGCGTCAGGCTCTCGGCGAGCCGGACGTCATGTCCACGCAGCAGTTTGTCGATCGCATCGCGGTCCTCCGGCCGGATCTCGCTCAGAATGATGTCCTGGCTCGGCATCAGGATCGGAGCGCAGCAGAAGCGCTCGACGATCTCGCGCATCGCCGTGCGTATGCGCGATTGCTGAGCGTCGGATATCCGCCCGCTCGGCACCGGCACTCCGAGATACAGCTTCCCGTCGCCCTGCTCGTGCCAGCCGAGATGGTCGGGGACCTCGAAGGGCGGCATTGCGCGGCAGGGTTTGAGCGTTTTCCCAAGATATTCCGCCAGGCGCCCGCGCGCCCAATCCTCGCCGTTCTCGGCGATCACGTATTTGAGCCGGGCATGACGGCGGTTGCCGCGGTCGCCATGATCGCGATGCAGCCGCACGACAGCTGCCGCCGCCGGGAGCAGGTCGTCCGGCTCGATAAAGGCGACCGGGGTGGCGAGCCGCGGATAGGTCTTCGGGTTGTTGTGGGTCATCCCCTGACCCCCGCCCAGCTGGAAATTATAGCCGAGCAAGCGGTCGCCCTCGAACAGCGCCACAATCGCGAGATCGTTGGTCAGCACGTCGATCGTGTTGTCCTCGGGAATGGCGAGACCGATCTTGAATTTGCGCGGCAGATAGCGCTCGCCATAGAGCGGGTCCGGCTCCTCCGCTGCGCGCTCTTCCTCGCGCCATGGTGAGCCCTCGACCCAGATTTCGTGATAGGCGCGGGTCTGCGGCAGCAGATGGGTCGACAGCCGGCGCGCATCGGCTTCGAGCCGGCGATGGACCGCATCGCGGATCGGCGCCGGCACGGTCATCACATTGCGGACGACATCGCCGCACGCCGCAAGGGTCGTCAACATTGCGCCGTTGACTTCGGCTATCGCCGATTTGAGACCGGCTTTGACGACGCCATGAAATTGGATGCCTTCTCGTGTCGTGATCCGCAGCGAGCCGTTCGCATAGCAGTCCGCAATCGCGTCCAGCGCCAAGTACTGATCGGCGGTGAGCCGGCCGCCCGGGATGCGGGCGCGCACCATGAACTGCCAGATCTTGTCCTCGCCGCGCTGTTTGCGTTCGGTGGCGCTATCCCGGTCGTAGCCCTGATAGACACCGTGGAATTTGAGAAGGGCATAGCCCTCCTTGTCGAACGGCGCAGTGGTGTCGGTGAGATCGCGGGCGATGTGCCCTCGCAGCTGCCGGCTCTGCTGCTTGATCGCCTCGGGCTTCGAAAGGTTTTCAATCGCGGCCATGGCATTCCTCAGCCGGCAAGCCCGTTGCCGGCAAACGCGTAGAGCCGGGCCGGATGCCGGACGACCGGCGGCCCCAAAATCACGGTCAGGGGATCCTCGACATCGATCTTATCGATCAGCTCGGCCAAGTTGCGCAGACGCCCATCCCATAGCAGGTGTCGATCCGCCACTCCCTTCGCGACAGCGCGAAGCGGCAAATCGTCGGCCTGCAATCGGCTCAATGCCTCGGCCGCACCATGCAGCCTCTGCCGGCCGCCGCGGCGGATCTCGACCACCTGCACGACACCCCAACCTTCCGCGGCAAACCGCAATGCGCGGGGCGAGATCTCCGGATGCGCCGCGCCATCGAGAGAGAGCGGCTCGGCATATCCGCCGGTCGGTAGAAGATGCGCGATCACAGAGGCGAGTTCGCGATCGTAAATCACGACATCGGCGCTGGTGAGCGCGCGGCAGTCGAACTGACAAAGCTCCATTTGCGACGACTGTTCGATCAGCCAAAGCTCACCCGGCTCTACGCTTGCCTCTAGCCCTGATCGCTGGCTCTCGTCCATCTTCCCACCCGTCGCGTCAGCGTGTTCCCGCCAATTACGGCGGCGCCACAATACACAGCGATTGTGGCGAACGATCAGAACGTCAAAAGCGACTGTGATGCGTGTCGCTTAAAACATAAGAGTGAAACTCACGCGGTCAAATAGTAAGTTATTGCCTTATTTGTTGATCGTAAGGATAGATTTTCTCTGGTTCATCCAGCGGATAGGAAAGTTATTCTTCATCCTCTTTGTCGGCGACGCGGCGGTCGCGGAAGGCGCGGCGGTGCACGGGGTAGGCCGTGGTGTACTTGATCCGCTCCATGGCAAACAGCGAGGTGACGTTCTTCATCGGGGCGATCGCGATCAGACACTTGTAGAAGGCGTCGTACTCCTCCATGTCGGCGACGGCGACGCGGAGCACGTAGTCGATCTCGCCGGCCGTCCGATAGACCTCCATAACCTCCGGCATCGCCTCGACGCCGGCGGAAAAGCGCTGCAACCATTCGGGCGTGTGCTCGCCGGCTTCAATGCTGACAAGGACGCAAAGCCCGACGCCGACGCGAACCGGGTCGACGATCGCCACCCGCCGGGTGATCACCCCGAGCGCTTCCAGCTTTTGGATGCGCTTCCAACACGGGGTCGGCGACAGGCCAACCCGCTCCGCCATCTGCGCCAGCGAGAGCGTCGCGTCCTGCTGCAGAATCTGCAGGAGCAACTGGTCGATTTCGTCCATTTCCGCTTCTCAAACAGTGGCGAGCGCCCGCTCGATATCGTCGAGCAGGTCGGCTTCGGCTTCAAGCCCGGCCGAAAGGCGTACCAAGGAGTCGCCGATCCCGAGCGCCGCTCGCTGCTCGGGCTTGAGACGCGAATGGGTCGTCGTCGCCGGGTGGGTGACGAGGCTTTTCGAGTCGCCGAGATTGTTCGAAATATCGACGAGCCGCAGCGCATCGAGAAAGCGGAAGCAGGCTGCCTTGTCGCCGGCGACGTCAAAGCAGACGAGGCCGCCGCCCTGTTTCATCTGCCGGCACGCCAATTCGTATTGCGGGTGGCTCGGCAGCCCGGGGTAGAGCACTCGGGTGATCTTCGGGTGTGTCTCGAGGTAGCCGGCGATCGCCGCGGCGGTGCGGCATTGCCGCTCGACGCGCAGCTCGAGCGTTTCGAGCCCCTTCAGCAGCAGCCAGGCGTTGAACGGGCTGAGCGAGGGTCCGGTGTGCCGATAGAAGAGACCGAGATCGTCCTTGACGAATTTCTCCGACGCCAGGATGGCGCCGCCGAGGCAGCGCCCCTGGCCGTCGATGTGCTTGGTTGCCGAGTAGACGACGATATCGGCGCCAAGCGTCAGAGGCTTTTGGAGGAGCGGGGTCGCGAAGACGTTGTCGACGACGAAGAGGCCGCCGGCGCGGTGGGTCAGGCGCGCGACCTCGGCGAGATCGATGATCTCCATCGCCGGGTTCGACGGGCTTTCGCAAAATGCGAGTGCGGTCCCGCCGGCCAGTGCGTCCTCCCAGGCGCCGAGATCGCGTCCGTCGACGAGCACGGTCTCGATGCCCCAGCGCGGCAGCAGGTCAGCGACGATGTAATGGCACGAGCCGAACAAGGCCCGGCTCGACACCACTTTCTGGCCCGCGCGCAGGCGGCAGAGGAGGGCGGCGAACACCGCCGCCATGCCGCTCGCGGTAGCGCGACAGGCCTCTGCCCCTTCGAGCAGGCGCAGGCGCTCCTCGAACATCGCCACCGTCGGGTTGCGGTAGCGCGAATAAACGTAGCGCGAGCCGTCCTGCGCGAACGCCGCCTCGGCCGCCGCGGCATCGTCGTAAACGAAGCCGGATGTCATGAACAAGGCCTCGCAGGTTTCGTCATGCGGGCTGCGGGTCGCGCCGCCGCGTACAAGGATTGTCGCGGGCGAGACGTTGGCGGCGAGGTCGGGGGGCAGTACGGGCTTGGTCATCGGCGGGTCTCTCCAATTCGGACCGCGCCGGCCCGGGCATCAAAAAAGCCCCGGTCCCGCACGGGCCAGGGCTCCTCTCAGAACACTCGACCTTTTAGCGGTTTGTTTAACGTGGCCGCAAGCCGGTCGGCTCAAATCACCACGATCGTGATCTCGTAATGTCCCGGCCGGCGCTTGTCAAGCTGCCCATTCCGTGGCGGCATTGCTACTTGTCCGGCGCCCCATTCGCTTGCAGTCTACGGACAGTAGCTAAGGAGCCGACCATGCCGTCGATGTTCAATGCACGCGATGCCGGCAATTACGAAAAGCTGATGGGACGCTGGAGCCGGCGCCTGGCACCGTTGTTCATCGAACATGCCGGCATCGCAGACGGCGAGGAGGTGTTGGAAGTTGGCTGCGGCACCGGCAGCCTGACCTTCACGCTGCCGCAGAAAGCCGCACTCGCCGGACTGACCGCGATCGATCACTCGGAGATCTACCTGGCTGCGGCGCAAGCGCGAAACAATGACCCGCGCATCCATCTCGAGCAGGGCGACGGCTGCGCGCTGCGCTTTCCCGATGCCAGCTTCGACCGCACGCTGTCGATGCTGGTGCTGCCGTCGGTCCTGCCCGAGCCGGCGCTGATGGCCGCCGAGATGCGGCGGGTCACCCGTCCCGGCGGCGTAGTCGCCGCGGCCTTCTGGGATTCGCCGGGCGGCAATCCCAGCCAGCGCATGCTGTGGGACACCGCCGCGGCACTCGACGAGGCGGCCGCGGCGGCGCGCGATAGCACGATGGGGCGCCCGATCTACGCGCCCGACGCGCCGGAGCGGATGTGGGCCGAGGCTGGGCTCACCGACATCGATCAGCGCTCGCTGATGATCCGCATGGATTTCGCCGACTTCGCCGATTACTGGGCGCCCTACGCCAGCGGCGAGGGTGCCGTCGGCGCCTATGTCGCCGGCCTCGACGACGTGCGGCGCGACCGCCTCGAGCGCCGGCTGCGCTCGGCCTACCTCACCGGCCGGCCCGATGGCGAACGCTCGTTCATCGCCGTCGCCCTCTCCTGCCGCGGCGTCGTTCCGCGGTAGCAGCTACTTGGCCGTGGCCGGCACCGGCGCCAACCGGCTGCCGCGGCTGCCGCCGATGAACAACACCATCAGCGCGGCGAGGAGGCAGAGCACGCCGGACAATATGAACGCCTGCAGATAGGTGCCGAGCTCGACCCGCAATGCCCCCGCCACGAAGGCGGCGAGTGCCGCACCCAGCTGGTGCGCTGCGGCGATCCAGCCGAACATGATCGGGCCCTGCTGGTTGCCGAAGGCCCGCGTCGCAAGCCGGATGGTCGGCGGCACGGTGGCGATCCAATCGAGCCCGTAAAACACCGCAAACAAAGACAAGCCGTAAAAGGAGACGTCGAAAGCGAACGGCAGATAAATCAACGACAATCCGCGCAGCCCGTAATACCAAGCCAGAAGCCCGCGATTGCTCCACCGGTCGCTGAGCCAGCCCGAAAGGGTGGTCCCGACCAGATCGAAAACTCCCATTGCGGCGAGCAGGCTCGCTCCCGCGACCTGCGGGATGCCGTGGTCGAGGCAGGCGGGAATCAGGTGGGTGCCGATCAGCCCATTGGTCGAAGCGCCGCAAATGAAGAAACTGCCGGCGAGCAGCCAGAAGTCGCGGGAGCGCAGCCCATCGCGCAAGGCAATTAGCGCCCGCGCGAACGGGTTGCCGCGTGTCGCCACCGCTGAGCTCTCATCGGCCGCGCCATAGCGCCTGAGCCCGATATCCTCGGGCCGATCGCGCATCGCCAATGCCACGACCGGGAACAGCGCCAACGCGACCCCGGCGACGGTCAGCGACACGCTGCGCCAACCATAGTTTTCGGCGAGGCTCGCGAGCACCGGTAAAAAGATCAGCTGACCGGTCGCGGTGCTCGCGGTCAGCATGCCCATGACGAGCCCGCGGCGGGTCGCGAACCAGCGCGCGACGACCGTGGCGCCGAGGACGAGCGCCGTGGAACCGCTGCCGATGCCGACGACGACGCCCCACAGCAGGATCAATTGCCAGGGCCGCGTCATCAGCGGCGTCAGGGCGACGCCCGCCGCGATCAAGGCGAGTGCGGCCAGCATCGTGCGGCGCAGCCCGAACCGGTCCATCACCGCCGCAGCGAACGGGCCGATCAGCCCGTACAGGAAAATGTTGAGGCCGATGGCGAAGGAGATCATGGCGCGCGACCACCCGAATTCCGCTTCGAGCGGCACGATCAGCACACCCGGGGCGCTGCGCAGCCCCGCTGCCACCAGCAGGGTCAGGAACGTCACCGCGGCGACCACCCAGGCGTAATGCAACTTTCCCGCCCTTGCCATCGGCGATACCTTCCCCTGCACCGAGATCACGCCTATGTGAGAGACAGGTCTGTCTTGTCAAGGGCTGCGGGGAAGTGCAATGAGCGGGGCTGAGGAGCGGGTATCGGTGCGCCAGCGCATCCTCGATACCGCCTCGGAGATGTTCTACCGCGAGGGTGTCCGAGCGGTCGGTATCGACGCCATCATCGCCCGTTCGGGCGTGGCGAAGATGAGCCTCTACCGTAATTTCCCGTCAAAGGACGCGTTGGTCACGGCTTGGCTCGAAGATCGCAACGTATTCTTCTGGCGGCGCTGGGAGCGGGCCGAGGCTGCGTGCTCCGGCGAACCGCGCGGCCAGCTCGAAGCGATCCTCGACATGGTCGCGGTGACCGCCTCGCACCCGAAATGGCGCGGCTGCCCGTTTCTCAACACCGGCACCGAATTCCCCGAGCCCGAGCATCCGGCGCGCGCGGTGATCCTCGCCAACAAGCTTGCCGTTCGCGAACGGCTGCATGCTCTCGCCGCGGCTGCCGGCGCCCGCGACCCTGCCCTCCTCGCGCACCAGCTCCAGCTGCTGATCGACGGTGCCTATGCGATTGGCCAATCGCTCGGACCCGCTGGACCGGCCAAAACCGTCGCCAGCGCCGGCCGCGCGCTGATCGCCGCGCAACTCTCCCAAGATCGAGGAGTTTCCTGATGGCAAGCATCCGCCTCCCCAAGGGGCTCTCACTGCACTGCGCCGTCGACGACTATCTGTGGCCCTGGAAGACGCCGACACCGGTGTTGATGATGCACGGCTTTGCCCGCAATGCGACATTCTGGAACCGCTGGGTTCCGCCGGTCGCCGGCAGCCGGCGGATCTATCGGCCGGATTTGCTGGGCTGCGGCGCCTCCGACGTTCCCGCCGCGGGCTATCATTTCACTCCTGCCAAGATCGAAGCCGAGATCCTCACCGTGTTCGAGCAATTGTCGCTGACGCGCGTGCATTGGGTCGGCGAATCCTCGGGCGGGATCATCGGGCTGCTGCTCGCCGCGGCATACCCCGAACGCATCGCGAGCCTCGTCTTGTGCAACACGCCGACGCGGATTTCCGACGAGATCCGCGGGATCTATGCCCTCGGGGAGGAGAGCACGGCTGCGGCGATCAGAGCCCATGGCACTGGCGCTTGGTGCCGGCAAACCCTCGGCTATCGGCTCGACCTCGACCATTCGAGCAATGAGTTGCAGGAATGGGTCATTGCCGAGATGGACAAGACCGGCCCCGATATCGCGGCCGCATTGCACGAATGTTTCGAGGCCGTCGATGTCAAACCCCTGCTTTCAGAGATTAAAGCACCGGTGCTGCTACTGAGCGGCGACAAGAGCCGGATCGCCTCCGAGCAGCAGAAAATTCTCGCCGACACCCTGCCGCATGGCCGGCTAGAGCTGTTTGCCGGGTACGGGCATGGGGTCAACCTGCTGCAGCCGGAGCGCTGTGCGCAGACAGCACTCGATTTCTGGCATACGGTCGAGGCGGAGGACGAATGAAGCTGGGGGTGCTCCAGTTCTTCAGCTGGCCCGAGCGGCGGGTCGACCTGGCGACGGTCTATGCCCGCGCATTGGAGCGCATCGAGATCATGGACCGCACCGGCTATGACGCGGTGTGGCTCGCCGAGCATCACTTCAGCAGCTTCAGCGTCTGCCCTTCGGTGCATATGGTCGGGACATTGGCCGCCGCGCGCACCGAGCGGCTGCGCATCGGCACCGCGGTCTCGCTGGCGCCGTTCTACCATCCGCTGCGCCTCGCCGAAGAGGTGGGGCTGCTCGACCAGCTGTCCGGCGGGCGGGTCAATTGGGGCGCCGGCCGCGGCTTTGCGCGGGTCGAGTTCACCGCCTTTGGCGTGCCGCCCGAGGAAAGCACCTCGCGCTTCCGCGAGACCGTCGAGATCGTGCTCAAGGCGTGGAGTGACGAGAAGCTCGATTTCACCGGCCAACATTTTCATTTTGAGGATGTCGAGGTGTTGCCGAAGCCGGCGCAGCGCCCGCACCCGCCGGTGTGGGTGGCGGCGAGCTCGAAGGGGGCTATCGACTGGGCCGCCGGCCACGGCTTTTCGATCCTGATGGACCCGCATTCTTCGGGTCCGGAGATCGGCGCCAAGCGACGCCATTACGCCGCAAAACTGGCCGGCGCCGGCTTCTCCGATGCCGGCCGCGACATCCCGATCGCCCGTCTGGTCGCAATCGCGCCCGATGCTGGCAAGGCGGCGGAGGTCGCCCGCGGCGGCGCCGATTGGATCCTCAACTCCTATCTCGGCGTGCAGCATCGGCCGGTCATGCAGGGAAGCTTCACGCCAGCCGGCGTCGACCCGGTCCGGCGCTATCTCGACGAGGTCATCCTGCACGGCACGCCGGACAAGGTGCTCGACGATATCCTCCGCTTGCGCGAGGAAATCGGCCTCGACTACCTGCTCTGCGCGCCGCTCAGCCACCAATCCTTTATGCTGCTGACCGAGCAGGTGCTGCCGCGCCTCCCCTAAACGCTGCAGCATCTTCGCGGATCATCGCCGCCCCCTTTTCGCCGATCATGATGGTCGGCGCGTTGGTGTTGCCGGTGGTCACCGTCGGCATGACCGAAGCGTCGATGACCCGCAGCCCCTCCAGCCCGCGCACCCGCAGCCGCGCGTCGACGACGGCCATCGGGTCGTCGCCCATGCGGCAGGTGCCGACCGGGTGGTGCAGGTTACTGCCGGCAGTGCGGAAACAGTCGAACAACGCCTCTTCCGACTGAATGTCGGCACCGGGCATGGTCTCGGCCGCACTGTATTGCGCCATCGGCGGGGCGGCAAAGATGCGTCGGGCATAGCCGGTGCCGGCGAGCATCACCCGCAGATCACCCGGGTCCGACAGGTAGTTCGGGCGGATCGCCGGACGGTCTAGGGGGTCGGCCGACTTGGCAATGATCGTTCCGCGGCTGTCCGGCCGGGCGATGCAGACGACGAGCGTCATTCCAGGCTCGCGCTCGAGGCGGCCGATCGCGGCCGGGTCGTAGCTGCCGGGGGTGAACAGCAATTGCAGATCCGGGCTCTCCAGACCCTCGCGGCTGCGGCAGAACACCATCGCGGTGGTGACGCCGAAGGTCAGCGCTCCCCGGCCGGTCGTCGCATAGCGTCCGATCTCGCCGACCAGCCTGACGCCCCGCGCCATCTGGTTGATCGAGGCCTCGTCCTTGACGCGGTGGGTGACGCGGATGGCGAAATGGTCGGAGAGGTTGGCGCCGACCCCTGGTAGATCATGCGCAACCGCAACCCCGATCGATTGCAGATGGGCGGCAGGCCCGATGCCCGAGACCTGCAAGAGGTGCGGCGAATTGACGGTGCCGCCGGAGACGACGACCTCGCGAGCGGCCGAGACCCGGTGGTCGCCGCCCTTGTGGCGAAAGGCGATCCCGGTGCAGCGCTTTCCGTCGAGCAAGAGCCCGGTCGCGACCGCCTTGGTCACAACCCGCAAATTGCTGCGCCGCCGCGCCTCGGCGAGAAACGTGCGCGCCGTCGAGCCGCGAAAGCGGCCCCTGCGCGTCATCTGCGAATAGCCGACCCCCTCCTGGACAGCGCCGTTGTAGTCACGGGTCAGCGGGAAGCCGGCCTGCTGCGCGGCTTCGACAAAGCGATGGGTTAAGGGCAGGATCGTGCGGTAATCCTCGACGAGCAGCGGCCCGCTCTTGCCGCGGTATTCGGTGTCGCCCGGCGCGTAGCACTCCGATTTCTTGAAATAAGGCAGGACGTCGGCATAGCTCCAGCCGCGGCAGCCCATCTGCGCCCAGCCGTCATAATCGGCCGGGTTGCCGCGGACGTAGAGCATGCCGTTGATCGAGCTGGTGCCGCCCAATACCCGGCCGCGTGGCCAGTGCATTGACCGGTTCCCAATCTTGTCGCCCGGCTCGGCATAGTAGTTCCAGTTGACCAGCGGATTGGCCCGCAGGCGCAGCGCGCCGGCCGGCACGTGGATCATCGGGTGCCAGTCGGTCGGACCGGCTTCGAGCAGAACGACCTGAGCACCGTCCTCGCTCAGCCGATCCGCCAGCACGCACCCTGCCGACCCGGCCCCGACGATCACGTAATCTGCGTAGAGGTCCGCCATGGAACCCTCCTTACCGTGTGGCAATCACCTCGCCCCGCTTGCGGGGAGAGGTCGGAAACAGCGCGGAGCGCAGGTTCCGGGTGAGGGGCTGCCCCCGACGCTGCGCTCAGGAAGGGCCTCTCACCCCGACCCTCTCCCCGCAGGCGGGGCGAGGGAGCATCGCACGGCTGTGACCCCCAATACCCACGCCTCACCGCGGCGTGTGGCGGTCCAGGAAGGCCGAGACGCGCTCGATCGCCGTCTGCAGGTGCTCCGGGCCCTTCCACTGGCGCAACGCCTCGACATTGGGGGCCAGTTCGATGATCTCCTCGCCGATCGCCTGCGGGTGCGGCGCGTCGTCGCCGGGCATGACGAACAAAGGCGTCTGGCACTGGCGCACGAATACGCGGGGGACGCTGAAGACGAAATCCCCGCCGAACATGTTGTTGCCAAAGCGGTTCAGGATGCGCTCGTCGATCTCCGGGCGCTCTTCGCGGATGCCCTTCGCCCAGGTCTGCACCAGGTTTCTGAACACGTCGCGGTTGTCGGCGTGACCGATCGGGTTCTGCAACACCGCCGAGGTGATCCGCCTCGCTGCGATCTCGCACAAGGTCAGACAGAAGGAGGAGCCGATGCAGCCTCCCATGACGTGGAAGCGGTCAAGGCCGAGGTGGTCGGCCAATGCCAGGTGATCGGCCGCGTAAATGTGCCAGTCGTCGCTGCCGTCGATCCGTGTGCGCGAGCGCCCGGCATTGCGCTGGTCCATCGCCACGATTCGATACTTGTCGCTCAGCACTGCCATCGGATCCATCCACACGGCCGGCGCTGACGGGTCAGACGGGCTGTGCCGCCAGAAGGCGAGCTCCGAGCGCAGCCCGCCCGGCGCGAAGATCATCAGCGGAAAACCGCTGCCGTGCACCTCGTAATAGATCTCGCCGTCCGGGATCGTGAGCGTCGGCATTTCCTCTCCACGTCTTGCCGGTCACAGACTAGCCCGCTCCGGATAGCGGGCACAACTGAAGAAACAATCGAGTGTCGTGTCTGGACGAGCTCGGTTGGGGCAAGGAATTTCTCGCGGCGGAGACACCCGCTCTGGAGCGATCATTGGGCTTTTTGGCCGCGGTTTCAGTTGTAACCTGATTCCGCGGGCCTGAAATCTCCGAGTAACATTGCATCACGACACTCCGAGCATCCGGCAGACGAGATGTCGCCGGGGTGGTCGTAAGCGATCGGCTTCGGCGCGACGGCATCTCATCAACCTGTCCGGATATAAACGTAAATCTGAGGAGGAAGAGATGGCAGCAACAACGAGGGCAGAAAAGCCCGTACGCACCGGGTTCGATCAGCAACAGGGCGGCGCCGGCGCGGCCGCGCTGGAAGCCATCGACCGCCTGGACCAGTTGCTTCGGGAGGAGGTAATCCCTCGGCTTCCCGGCGAGGAAACCCAAGTCGAAGATGAGCTGGACGGAGCGGCCTACGACGAGGAGGACGAAACATCCGCAGTCGCGCTTGCCGCGGGCGGCACGCTGCCGTGCAGAAAGGGTGGCCCTACCCCAGCGGACAAGGCTGTGGTCAAGAAGATCGGGCCCAAGCTTCGCGGCAAGCTGCGCGGGCATCTGACTGCCGACCGCATCTGTTGCGCTCGGGCGGATCGTCGCAGCCGTCAAAGCTCGGCGCCTGCACAGGCGCGCGGCGGTGATCGCGGTGACCACCACGATCGTCGAAGCGTCGCTTCTCAACGTTAATTACGGTGACCGCGACAGCTTGGGTCTGTTCCAACAGCGGGCGTCCTGGGGCAGCCGGGCGCAACGCCTGAACCCAACCTGGGCGACCAATGCGTTCCTCGGCGCGATGCTCAAGAAATTCCCGAACAACTCGTGGATGAAGACGCCGATTGGCAAGGTGTGCCAGGCCGTCCAGGTGTCGGCCTTCCCCGGACGGTATCAGCCCGAGGTCGCCGATGCCCGCACCATTGTGATCGCGCTCTGGGCTGCGGGCAAACCCTTGGCAGGAACGTTCGCCGAGGCGGAGGAGCCGGACAATGCCAATCAGGCTGCTCTGCAGGCGATCCAGCGCATAGCCCGGATGCTGACGGAGGAAGTGATCCCACAGTTGTCCGGTGATAGCGGCGATGAGGAGGGGCCGGAGCCGCCGGACATGCCGGGAGAAGACGGGGATGAGCCTCCGGCACACGATGCCCCCTCGGCAGTGACGGACGCTTTCGAGGAGCTTTATCGAACCCTGTCAGCGGAACAGGCCGAGGCGCTGGCGGACCTCTTCACGGCAATCGCTGATGCGCCGGCCGAAGGTGGCGATGACGGCACCGAACCCCCGGGCGACGAGGAGCAACCGGAGGACGACCCGGAGACCAATCATCCGGGTGCTGGCCGGGCCGCTTCAAGGCGGACGCACGAATACGCGTGATTGCGTTGACGGCGAGCACGATTGAAGCCCATCGCACGGCAACTATGCCGTGAGGCGACGCGGGTCGCGGGCGCCGGGAGGCGCCCGCGATCAGCGGAACCTCCCGCGATGGGCTCGACCGCATGACGGATGGAGGTTAACGATGACAGCGAGAGCGAAAGCGGAGATCGGGAGGGTTATGCGCCGTCCGTTCGATGAGCAGCAGGGCGATGCCGGAGCGACCGCGTTAGGGGCCGTTCGGCAGATCGCCCACCTGCTGACGGAAGAGCTAATCCCGAGGCTCTCCGACCCAACCGAAGACGGGGAGAACGGCCTGAGCGAAGCGACGCCCGGCGAGGTCCCGCACGAGGACGGCGTTGTTCCCCAAACGGTGCTGGCGGCGTTGGCGGAGCTTCAAGGGGTCCTATCGGCCGAATCGGCCAGCGCGCTGGCCGCGCTGTTCCGGACGGCAACGAAAAGCCGGGCTGAGGGACGCGAGCAGCGGGGGGCCCGGCTTGCCATTGTGTCCGACCGCGATGGGAAACTCGCCGGCAGGCCGGTCAGGGTGCTTCCGGGTGTGCGGATCGGACCAGTTGGAAAGCAGCTGGTACGCATTCTCGAGCACTACCCGAAAAAGGCCGAGATCGCCATCACCAGCGGTTATCGTCCAGAGAAAGGAAGCCACCATGGCGGGCTAGTGTACCGCGGCAGCCCGACGGCGGCGATCGACATTGGTGGCGGCGGCCTCAATCCCGCCGGGTCACGCAGGATGCGCGATGTCGCGAGGTGGCTTTATGACCGCTTCGCGGCCGACACCGTCGAGCTGATCCACACCACCCCGTACACGACGGATGCCGGCTTCTACGTCAAGAACCAGCGGAAATACCCGGGCGGTGGTCCCTACGACAAGCAGACGAGACAGCAGCATCGCAACCACGTGCATTTCGCGACGTCCAGGAACCTCGGTAAAAAAATCCTTGCCCGGCTGGGTTAGCCCCGCTCACAAAAGCGACCTGGCTGCGAGAAACAGGATGTCTCTCGCAGCCGCTCGAAGGCTGACGCCGACGGTCGCGCGAACTCGGCGTTGGGGGATGCCCCGGATCGGCTCTCGCCAGACGCCGCTTGAGTTGATTGCTTCCTCGCCTCGGTCAATCGAAGAGCCGCAGCGGTTGTCTTCCGACCAGAGAGCAGGCAAGCTCTAAGGTCTTGCGACCGAGGGAGGAAGCAACCATGGCCATCGAACAGATGCTGACCGAAGAAATGCCGGCGAGCGCGCTCGTCGCCCGGGTGCTCGAAGAGGCCGGGATCGAGATGGTGTTCGGGATTTCCGGCGGCCATACCGGGCGCATCGTCTCCGGGCTCAGCAAATATCAGAACTCGATCCGCACCGTGCTGGTGCGTGAGGAGTTGCTGGGTGGCGTCATGGCCGAAATCTATGGCCGGCTGACGCGGCGGCCCGGCGTGCTGCTCGGCCAGGGCCCGTGGGTGCTCGGCAATGGGCTGCTCGGCACGATCGAGGCCCATTTGTCGAGTTCGCCGATGCTATTGCTGACCGATTTCAGCGACGCCCCGCGCTTTCCGCTGCACGCGCCCTACCAGCAGGCGACCGGTGATTGGGGGAGCTGGGACGCGCGCCGCGCCTTCAGCGGCGTCACCAAGCACGTCATGCAGGCGCACGATCCGATCGCCGCGGTGCAGGCCACCCAACTCGGCATCAAGCACGCGATGGCGGGTCAACCAGGTCCAGTCGCCATCCTCTACAGCCATGATTCGCTGGCCGGCACGGTGGCTCCCGACTCGCAGCCTACACTCTATCCGACCCGCCACTACCTCCCGCCAACGCCGCCTCCCGCCGATGAGCGCGCGGTCGAGGCCGCCGCCAAGGCGATCCTCGGCGCACAAAAACCGGTCGTGATCGCCGGCAACGGCGTGCGCATCGCCCAGGCTTACGCTCAGCTGCGCGAGCTGGTCGAGGCAGCCGGGCTGCCGGTGGCGACGACGGCCGCCGGCAAGGGCTGCTTCGCCGAGACTCATCCGCTGGCGCTCGGGGTGTTCGGCACCTTTGGCACGGAAGCCGGAAATGCCTGCGTCGCCGAGGCCGACCTCGTCCTGGTCGTCGGCTCGAAATTGTCGCCGAGCGATACGGCGTGGGAGAACCGGGCATTGCTCGATCCGGTGCGCCAGACCTTTGTCCAGATCGACATCGAGCCGCGCAACGCCTCGTGGAATTATCCGGCCGAGCACGTGCTGATGGGCGACGCCGCGGTGGTGCTGGGTCAGCTGATCGAGGCGATCGGGTCGCCCGGGCTGGGGCGCCGGCATGATGGCGAGGAGCGCGTCGCCGCCCATCGCGAACGGCATGGCTACTTCAACGACCGCGCCTACTTCGCCGACGACGCACCAATTCTGCCTCAGCGCGCCATCGGCGAACTCCAGCGCGGCCTGCCGGAGGATGCGATCGTCACCTGCGACGCCGGCGAAAACCGCATCATGATGACGCATTTCTACCAGACGAAGGCGGCAGAAGGCTTTCTGCAGGCAGCGGGCTCCGGGCCGATGGGTTTCGGCATCCCGGCGGCACTCGGCGCGAAGCTCGTCCATCCCGACCGCCCGGTCGTCGCGGTCGTTGGCGACGGCGGCTTTGCGATGACGATGAACGGGCTGATGACCGCGGTCGAGCAGGACATCCCGATCATCACGGTGGTCTTCAACAACAACGCGCTTGGCTGGGTGTTGCACGGCTCTGGCCCGTTCGCCGCCGAATTCAAAGATTGGGATCACGCGGCAATCGCCCGGTCGCTCGGCTGCCGCGGGGTGCGGGTCGAAGACCCGGCGGGGCTCAAGCCGGCCTTGCAGGAGGCGCTCGCCGCCCGCCAGCCGAGTGTGATCGACGTCCGCACCTCGCTCAAAACCACCTTCGCCGACATCACCTCGCAACTGGCCAAGGACGCCTCCCCGCGCAGGAGGTAGCCCATCAAGTTAGAACAGGAGGTACCAATGGCTCTCGTACCGCTGGCGACTAAGGGCAACTACTTTCACGTCTACGATTTCCGGGTCAAATCCGGCACCGGCGACCGGTTCATCGAGCTCTTCAACAAGTTCGATTACGGTGACAACAACCCGTTTCACCGTTCCGACAAGCAGGTGAAGGACGGGGTGCTGTGCCGCGACGCCGGTGATTCCGATCATTTCTATCTGATCGGCGAATGGACCGACATCGAGGAGCATCGGCGCATCCGCGAGCGGGTGGCGCGCGAGATCCGGCCTGAGTTTGTCCAGCTGATCGAAAAAGGGGGCTTTGTGCCGACCTATGCCGAAATAGTGTCGATGACGCCCCAGGAGGTCCTCGACAAGTCGCAGCAGCGATAATCCGCTCAGACGGTCGAGATCCAGAAATCGGCGATCACGGCCAGGCCCGGAGCAGGCATGCCAGGTGGAGCCTGGACGCAGGCGAAGGGCAGCGGCTGAGCGCCGAAGCGGGCGGCCCAGGCCATCGCGATGCCGGGAAACATGGTCGGGTCGGAGACGAAATACTGGGCGCGCAGCACCTTCGACAGCGAAGTCCCGGCAGCCTTGCACAGCGCCTCGGCATAATCGTGCACCGCGGCGGCCTGGGTGTAGCCGGCGTGGGATAACCCGGGGAAACCGGGCGAGATGGCCTTGCCTGCCACATGGCCATCCCGGTTGATCGCCATCAGTCCCGAAGGCAGCACGAATTCGCCGACCTTGATGCACGGCCCATAGGCGGCCATGCCCGGGATGTCGGCTGCGATGACCTCTTTCCTGCGGTTCGCAGCGTTGGTCAGCGCCAGCAGATTGATCTCGATGATGCCGCCGACCATCGCGAAGCCTTTGGTCGGCACCACCGTCACGGCGCAGGGAGCGTCTCGGTAATATTGCGACCAGACATCGATAAAGTCAGGGAAATCGGCAACATTCTTGAGGTAGACCTGGGCTTTCACCGAACGATCGAGGGCGGAGCCAGCCGTCTCCAGCGCCGGCTTCAGTCTTTCCTGAATAATGAATTCGGTCTGCTTGCGGATCTCGGTGCCGGCCCAGAGGCTGTGGTCGGGAACATGGGCTCGCGGATCCAGTCCGTGCTCCGGTCCGCTCGCCATCTGCCCAGCAATGAAGACGAACTCGTCGCAGACGACTGCCGGCACGAATCCCGAGCTTGCCGACGACGTGACATCCCGCGGATAAATCTTGCGGATCTCGTACTCAGCGCTCGGCGCTATGGCAATCAGAGAGGTCGAGATGCCGCTCTCGGCGCCGAAACATTGCTCCATGACCACCGAGGTGCTCGGCGGAATGTAGTCGCCGAAGGCAGCACGGCGCGCCAGGTGGTAGGGATCGACCGCAGCCGGCGTCGGGTAGAACTGGTCGAGGCGAACGCCATGCCCAAGGTCGGAGCCGAATTGCTGGAGGATCCGCTGCATCCGCTGCAGGATGAATTCACCCTCGCGGCGCCAGCGAGGCCGGCCAAATAGTGGGAACCCCGGCGGGCCTGCCACCGCCTCGGTGATGCCGGCATCGAAATCAAACGCCTCGTGCCCGGTCAGAAAGATCCACGGCCCGGCTTTGACGGCGTAGGCATAGGGCACGCCGGCGCCCAACAGGTGCTCGACCGCCTTGACTTCAAGCAGTGCCATAGCTCCCTCCTGAAATTGCAAGCCCGCGCGGGTAAGGCCAGACAGCCCGCGGATCAATCATCTATAATACGCCGCCGGAAAGGGAGGAGATGACGATGGATTTGCGCTTCAACTCGGACGAGCTGGCCTTTCGCGACGAGCTCCGCGCCTTCATCAGCGATCACCTGCCGGACGACATTCGTGAGCGGATGCGCCTGGGCTATGCGCCGCGCAAGGAGGACACGGTGCGCTGGCAGCGCATCCTCAACCAGCGCAGCTGGGCCGCCTTCAACTGGCCCAAGGAATACGGCGGCCCCGGCTGGACGCCGGTGCAGCGCATGATCTTTCTCGAGGAGAACCAGCTGACGCCGGCGCCAGAGGTCTCCTCGTTCAATATCACGATGATCGGCCCGGTCCTGATTCAGTTCGGCAGCGAGGAGCAGAAGCGCCGCTTTCTGCCGCGCGCCGCCAATATCGACGACTGGTGGTGCCAGGGCTTCTCCGAGCCGGGGGCGGGCTCCGACCTCGCCGCGCTGAAGACCGCGGCCAAGCGCGACGGCGACGATTACGTCGTCAACGGCCAGAAGATCTGGACCTCGACCGCGCACCATGCCGATTGGTGCTTTTGCCTGGTGCGCACCGATCCCGGGGCCAAGAAGCGCCAGGAGGGGATCTCGTTCCTGCTGATCGACATGAGGACGCCGGGCATCACGGTCCGGCCGATCGTCTCGATCGACGGCAGCCACCATCTGAACGAGGTGTTTTTCGACGATGTCCGGGTGCCGGTCGAGAACCTGGTGGGCGAGGAGAACAAGGGCTGGGATGTCGCCAAATACCTCCTCGGCCACGAACGCACCGGCATCGCGCGCCTCGGCAAGTCGAAGGAGCGGGTCAAATTCGCCAAGGAGGCGGCGCATCAGATGCGCGCCAACGGCAAGCCGCTGATCGACGACCCGGCGTTCCGCCTGCGTGTCGCCCAGCTCGAAACCGACATCAAGGCGCTCGAGATCACCCAATTCCGCGTCGTCTCTGCCTACGCAAAGAAAGAGGCGGGCAAGCCCGATCCGTTGTCCTCAGCATTGAAGATCAAGGGGACCGAGCTGCTGCAGTCGACGACCGAGCTGGCAATGGATGTCGGCGGCCCTTTGGCGATGCCCGACTGGGCGCAGGAATTGGAGGCGCTCAGCAACGAGCCCGAGCTCGGACCCGCTTGGGCCAGCGAGGCGACCAAGAGCTATCTCTTCCTGCGCGCGGCCTCGATCTATGGCGGCACCAACGAGATTCAGAAGAACATCCTGACCAAAGCCGTGCTGGGGCTCTGATGCCCCTCACCCTCCCGCTGAGGCGGGTCCCTCCCTCTCCCCGCGAGCGGGGAGAGGGAGGGGGTGAGGGGCCCTTCGCGAGAGGGGCGTAACTACATGGATTTCGAATTCACCGATGAGCAGCGCCTACTGCGTGACTTTGTCGACCGGCTGCTCGCCGACCATTACGGCTTTGCGCAGCGCCGCGGCTATCTCTCCGAGCCGGAAGGCTGGAGCACCGCCTTGTGGTCGCGCTATGCTGAGCAGGGGCTGCTGGGCCTGCCCTTCGCCGAGGAATATGGTGGGTTCGGCGGCGGCCCGATCGACGTGATGCTGGTGATGGAGGCCTTCGGCCGGGTGCTGGCGCTCGAACCCTATCTGGCGACGGTGGTGCTGGGCGGGACCGCGCTTCGCCTCGCCGGCAGCGAGGCGCAGAAATCGGCAATCCTGCCGCAAGTCACCGAAGGAAGCATGACCCTGGCCTTTGCCCACGGCGAGCGCCAGGCGCGCTACGATCTGAGCGAGGTGCTGACGACGGCGAAGCCGACCGCACGCGGCTGGGTGCTCGACGGCGCCAAGAGCGTCGTGGCGCATGGCGACGGCGCCGACCGGCTGATCGCCAGCGCTCGCATATCGGGCGAGCGTGACGACCCCGACGGCATCGGCTTGTTCCTGGTCGATGCCAAGGCGAATGGCGTCGCGCGCCGCTCCTACCCGATGCGCGACGGCACCCGGGGGGCGGAGATCGCGCTGAGCGGGGTCGAGGTCGGCCGCGACGACGTGCTGGGCGAGCCGGGCAAGGCCTTCCCGGTCATCGAGCGGGTGGTCGAGGCCGGGATCGCCTCGACCTCGGCCGAGGCCGTCGGGGCGATGGAAGCGATGCACGCGATGACCCTCGAATACCTGAAGACGCGCCAGCAATTCGGCAAGCCGATCGGTCAGAACCAGGTCTTACAGCACCGCGCCGCGGAGATGCTTATATCTCTGGAGCAGGGACGGAGCATGGCGATGCTGGCGGCGATGATGATCGACGAGCCCGACCCCGAGGAGCGTGCCCGCAACATCGCGATGGCCAAGGTCGGGGTCGGCCAAGCGAGCCGCTTTGTCGCGCAGAACGCGGTCCAATTGCATGGCGGCATCGGCATGACCGAGGAATACGCGGTCGGCCACTATTTTCGGCGGTGCATGGTCATCGAACATATGTTCGGCGACCCTGCGCATCACCTGTCGCGGCTCGCCGACCGCGTGCGGTAATGTTTCAGTAGGGAGGAGTAGGATGACTGTCGAACTGAACCACACGATCATTCCGGCAAAGAACAAATGGGCTTCGGCCAAGTTTCTCGCCGACATCCTGAACCTGGAAGCGGGACCGGAATGGGGCCATTTCGTGCCGGTCAAGACCGCCAACGGGGTCACCCTCGACTTTGCCGAGAGAGAGGATTTCCGTCAACAGCACTATGCCTTTCTGGTCAGCGAGGAGGAATTCGACGCGGCCTTCGCCCGCATCCGGGCCGCCGGAGTTAAATATTATGCGACGCCTCGGCGCGAGCGGCCGGGTGAGATCAATCACCGCTATGGCGGCCGCGGCGTCTATTTCGACGACCCCGACGGCCATGTGATGGAACTGATCACCCAGCCCTACGGCCCGGTGCCACAAGGGGGATGAGCGGGCGTTCCTACGCCGGCTCGAACTCGGGAAGCCGAAGTGCCTCTCTGTCGAAGGTCAGCGTCGCGGAGCAGCCCGCCGCGGCACCTAACGCGCCGATCAGAGCGTCGGCAAAGGAGCCGCGGCCCTCCTCCAAAGCGGTCATCGCAGCAAAGACCTTCTGCTCGTTTTCGACGACCAGGGCATCGGTCCGCAGCGTGCGCTCGATGGCGGCCACGATGTCCTCGTTTGAGAAGCGGTAGGCACGATCGAGGACCCAGACCATCTCCGCTATAGCGACAACGCTGACGAAAGCCGGGTTTCGTCTGCTGAGGCGGTGCTCGACGATTTCCGTCGCCCGCCGCGATTGAACTGGGTCGTCTTGCACGAGGTAGCGGACGATGACGTTAGTATCGAGCCCGATCATCCCTGCTTGCGGCGCGACGCCGATGCAATGGCACCGCTCGCAATGGCTTCGTCCATTTCCTCGATTGTCACCGGCGGCCGTGAGGTTTTGAGCATGCGGCGCAGGGCCGCAGCGGGAAGCGTCGGCAGCAGAACCACGCTGCCGTTTGGGTGAAGAAAAAACTTGATCCGGTCGCCAGGTTTCAAACCGAGATACTCTCGAATGGCTTTCGGGATCGTCGCCTGGCCCTTGGTGGTGATCGCGCTTTCCATGGCATCCATTACATATTCAAGAATGTAATACGCTAGTCGATTTCGCGGGTCAACGATTTGTGCTTAACCGCGCTGGTCGCCCGTGCGATCATGGCGGCTCTCGAACAAACCATCGGAGGCCGCCATGGCGAAATACATGCTCGTCAGCTTCAAGACCTGCCCCTGGGTGCAGCGCTCGGCAATCGTGTTTCGTGAGAAGAACACCGAGTTCGAGTTCCGTCACATCGAGCCCGATAATCGGCCCGATTGGTTCCTCGCGATCTCGCCGCACAAGAAGGTCCCGGCGATGACCGTCGACGACAAGGTGTCGCTGTTCGAATCGAACGCGATCAACGAGTATTTGGACGAAACGATCGAGCCGCGGCTGCATCCCGCAGACCCGATCGAGCGGGCGGTCAACCGCGCCTGGACCGATTATGTGCCGACCTTCGCCAGCATCGTGACCGCGACGGCTTATGCCGATACCGAGGCCGACTACAACAAGGCGGTCGAGCAGATCCCGGTGGCGTTCGAGCGGGTCGAAAAGGCACTCGAAAAGCAGGGCAGCGGACCATTCTTTAACGGCGCCAAATATTCATTGGTCGACGCCGCCTATGCGCCCTTCCTGCAGCGCTATTACTTCCTCGACCGGGTCAAGAAGCTTGGCCAGATCGAGAAGTACCCGCGGCTGAAGGCATGGATGGAGGCGCTCCTTGCGCGCCCGTCAACGCATTCCTTCCCGGCGGCCGAATTCGAGGCGATGTACCGCGAGGGTCTGCGGCGCCGCAACAAATGGGTGTCGCGGTTCATCGAGCCTGCCAGGGCTGCTGCGGAGTAGTCCCGGCGCCGCGGCGCTCGAAAGGGCGTCGCGGCGAACGCTCGGGAGGGAGGATGGCGTGAGCATGCCGAGACGCGTGGCCGCGATCGACGTCAGCCATTGGCACTCGGCTTACGATGCGGCTTATCTGCGCATCTTGCGCGATCTCGGATGCGGCATCGTCGGGGTCTCCGACCGCAACGAGCGGGATCGCCCGGGACCGCGCCGAGCGCTTCGGCAGCACGCCCTTCACCGACTATCGCCGGATGATCGACGCGACGCGGCCGGAATTCGTCATCGCTCTCGGCCGGCATTGCGACATGCCTGAGACGTTTCGTTGTCTCGTCGATGCCGGCATCCCGTTCATCATGGAGAAGCCGTGGGGCACCAACCCCGACACCGTGGCGCGTCTCGCTCGCCTCGCCGCCGAGAAGGGTGCGTGGGTCTCGGTCCCGTTCATGGTCCGCTATTCGTTCTGGGCGGCGACCGTGAAGCGGATGATCGCAGCCGGCGAGTTCGGCCGGATCTCGCACATCCTCTATCGCGGGATCCGCCCGACGATGCGGCGCTATGTCGAATGGGACTCGCCGTGGATGGCGGAGAAGTCACAGGCCGGCGGCGGCGCCCTCTTAAACCTCGGCGGACACGGCTTCGACATCGCCCGCTTTATCACCGGCGAGGAGCCTCGGGTGGTGTCCGCCGTCGTCAGCCGGCAGGTGCACGATGCCGAGGTCGAGGACTACGCGCTGGCCACGATGCGCACGCCGAGCGGCATCCTCATTCACAACGAGGTCGGCTACACGATGCCGACCTGGCCCGCGAACCAGACCGACGGCGAGCAGAAGGTTGCGGGCGAGCGCCTGTTGCTGCGCCAGGTGACGGGTGGATTGCAGATCCTGGCGCCCGGTCGCGACGAGACCATCCCGCAGCCGCCGGAATGGGAGGCCGGCTACCCGCGTGCAGTCCGGGAGGCGCTGGAAGCCCATGGCCGTGGCGACCCGCCGCCGATCCCGGCGAGCGAATGCGCGCGTGCCGTTCACCTGATCTTCGAGGCCTACCGGGCCGCGGGCCTGCGGTAGCGCGCCAGGGATCCGAACGGGCGCGACATTCGTACTGCGCCGGTGCGTTTCGGACGCCACATCGATGGGGTCGAGGCGCTGGCGCACGGCGCGATTGCATGACATCGTGGGCATTCACGTACATTACGCGGGGCCCAAATTCATGTCCGACACATCCTGGGAAGCGGCGATGGCGCAGCTGGCGGCAGCGCAGCGTGACTTCATGAACGGCGATGCATCCGGGCTGCAGCAGATCTATTCGCATCGCGATGACGTGACCGTGATGGGTGGCTTCGGCGGTTTTGAACATAGCTGGGGGGAAGTCGGGCCCCGGCTCGCTTGGGCGGCATCGCACTTTCACGGCGGCGACTACAGTCAACAGGACATCAGCATTACCGTAGGCACCGATGTTGCCTGTCTGGTGTGCCTCGAACGCTGGGCGCGCAAGGCGGCGGACGGGCGGCCAATACCCGTTATGGAACTGCGGGTTACCCAAACGTTCCGGCTGGAGGGCGACCGATGGCGGCTCGTCCATCGCCATGCCGACGAGCTGGTGCAGAAACGCGAACCCGCCTAAGCAACCCGCCGGCTCCGGGTGATAAGTTTTCAGTCGCCATGTCTTTGACCTCTCCCTCGGCAGCTCCGGAATTTGGCCGGAGAGCGCGCTCATCACCCTGGAAACCGCATGGAATTCGTTCGATCGGCCTGCCGATCTGGATCCTGATCGGCGCGAGTGTCGGCATCATTGCCGGCATCGTGCTCGGCGAGCGCACCGCCATCTTGAGGCCGCTCGGCTCCGCTTACGCGATGATGCTGCAGGTCGCGGTCTATCCCTATCTCTTATGTTCGCTGCTCTGGGGTCTGGGGCGGCTACAGCCAGCCATGGCGCGACGGCTGTTCGCCGCGAGCTGGAGCGTCTACGTATTGATGTGGTCGCTGACCTTCGGCGCGATCTGGCTGATCTCGCACGCTATCCCGCCACCGCCGCTGCCGACCGTGTTAACCCCCAACACGGCGCAGCAGCCGGCCGGCTTTCTCGATCTCCTGATCCCCGCCAATGTGTTTGATGCCCTGGGTCGTAATTATGTGCCCGCGGTCGTGATCTTTGCCATCGTCTATGGGGTCGCGGTCCAGAACATTCCAAAAAAGGCCGCCTTGTTCGAAGTTCTTGACGCAATCAAGGTCGCCAGCGTGACAATCTGGGGTTGGATCGTGCGGTTTGCGCCGATCGGCGTGTTCGCGCTGTTCGCCGCCGCCGCCGGGACCATCGAGCCCGATCGGATGGGCGGGCTGCTGCTCTATGTCGGCCTCTTCCTGATCGGCACCTTGCTGCTCTGCTTTGTCGTGCTGCCGGCCGTGCTCGCGGCGATTGCCCCCGTCGGCCATCGCGAAATCCTGCGTGAATTGCGGCCGGCCTTTGTATTGGCCATGGTCACGACATTATCGGTCGTGGCGCTCCCTTTCGTGCAAACGGCGGCTGAAGAGATTGCCGCCCGGGCAGGGTGTCCGGAGAGCGAGGAGCGCACCGACATCATCCAGGCGAGCCTGTCGCTCAGCTATGTTTTGGCCCAGCTGGGCAATTACTTTCTCTATTTGCTGATGCTCTACGCCGCATTTGTGCACCACGCCCGATTGACCACACCCGAGCAAGTACTGCTGCCTATGTGGACATTGCTGTCGGGGTTCGGCTCGCCGACGGCGACAGTCGACGGCGTCGCCTTTCTCGCCAGCTGGATGCGGCTGCCAGCCGACGTACTGGAGCTATTTCTCGAAACCTGGACCGTGACGCGCTACGGTCAAGTAGCTCTGTCGGTCATGGGTTTCGGCTTCGCCACCACGTTGGTGCCGCTCGTCTATTTCGGGAAGCTGAGGCTGCGCGGAGCGCGGCTGTCGGGCGTGCTGGCGGCGAGCGTCGGCTTGTTTGCCGTCGTGGCCTGGGGCGGAACGCAATTGCGCCCGTTGCTGCTGCCGGGGCCGACCAACGCGCTGCTGCCTTTGACCCTGGACCCAACCCTAGTACGATCGGTCGAGGTCGCACTCGAGCGCGACCCGCCTCGGGACGGGGTTACTGCTCCGGCCGGCCGCACTCCGACTTTGCTATCAATCCAGAAGAGCGGCGTCCTGCGCGTCGGCTACAACCCTTACGTGATCCCGTTCAGCTATTGGAACGAGCGCCGTGACCTCGTCGGCTTTGATATCTCCTACGCCTACCAGCTGGCGGCCGACCTTAATGTCCGGCTCGACCTGATCCCTTTCCATTGGCAGGACCTGTCAGAGGATCTTATCCGGGGTCAGTTCGACTTGGCGATGGCGGGCATCTATGTAACCGACGACCGCCTGAAGAGTTTGACGGTTTCTCGCTCCTACTACCAAAGCCCGGTGGCGTTGATCGTTGCGGCCGATCGCGCCGCCGAGTTCCTCGACCGTGACGCAATCCTCGCTATGCCGCAGCTGCGGCTCGCGGTGTTTGACGACCCGGTATTGGTACCGATGCTGCGGCGGCTGTTTCCGAATGCTGAGATCGAAATCGTCCCCGATTACAGTGTTCTGCCGTCGATGGCCGGTCGCATCGAGGGGGCTATCTGGACCCTCGAGCAGGCGAGCGCCTGGGCCGCCGCGCATCCGGGCTTCACTGCAGTGCAGCCCACCGGCACCGGAAGCCCCATCCTCCTGGCCTATCTGATGCCACCGGGCTCGGACAGCTTCCGCCAATATCTCGATCAGTGGCTGGAACTGAAGGCCGCCGACGGTTTCCGCGCCGCCCAGATCGACTACTGGATCAACGGCAAGCCCCGCGCCCAGGGCCAGCCTCGTTGGAACCTGCTCGATACGCTCTTCCCAGCCTCCGGCCGTGAATCCGACCATCCCCGGTTTTGACAGTTTCGATGTTGCAAGACGTTGCTTTGGTGGGAATAAATGCTCGCTCAACCAGGGTGGCAGCGCAGCCGGCCGCCTCCGTCGCCGGGGTTGCTCTGCGGCCTTTTCGGCGTGTATCAGAAAATCGGGTCCGATCGACGGGGGCAGACTGGTGGGCGTGACGATCCGTGAAGCGGCCGGCGGGGATGCTGTGGAATGCGGGCGCATCCTCTATGCGGCCTTCGCCGGCATTGCCAATCAGCACAATTTTCCGCCGGACTTTCCGTCCATCGCCGCCGCGACCGATGTCGCCGCGATGCTGATTGCCGATCGGGGCTTCCATGGGCTGGTGGCGGAAGAGGACGGCCATATCGTCGGCAGCAATTTCATGGACCAGCGCTCGCCGGTCGGCGGCATCGGGCCGATTTCGGTCGATCCCGCGGCGCAGAACCGGGGCGTTGGCCGCACCCTGATGCAGGCGATGCTCGACTATGCGGCGGCGCGCGACCATGCCGGTATCCGCCTGGTGCAGACCGCCTACCACAATCGCTCGCTCGCCCTTTACACGCGCCTCGGCTTTGTCACGCGCGAACCGCTTTCCGTTATGCGAGGCTCGCCGCTCTGCATCAATTTCGCCGGCTATGAGGTTCGTTCGGCGACATCCGGGGATGTCGCCGCCTGCAACGAGATCTGCCGTCAAGTGCACGGCTTCGACCGCGACGCCGAACTCGCCGAAGCAGTGCGCGAAAGAAGGGCCACGATTGTCGAACATCTCGGGCGGATCACCGGCTATGCCACAGCAATCGGCTTCTTTGCCCATGCGGTAGCCGAGAGCAATCAGGACCTGAAGGCGCTGATCGGCGCTGCACAGGTGCTTGCGGGGCCCGGGTTTCTGCTCCCCACACGAAACCACGACCTCTTCAACTGGTGCCTCGAAACCCGGCTCCAGCTGCTGATGCAGATGACCTTGATGACGATCGGCCTCTACAACGAACCAAGCGGAGCCTACCTGCCCTCGATCCTGTACTAGGCGCCATCGGGTTCAGGCGGCGCGCCGGATTTCGCACAGATAGGAGCGGTGCGAGGCCGTTCCGCTCACCGGATCGCGCACCGCGGTGCCGATCAGCAGGTTGAAATTGGCCCCCGTCGATCGGAACGGGTCATAGCCGGGTTGGCCGAGTTCGGCGCAGGCCTGCCAATACCCGTGCTCGCCGACGACGACGCGCGGATCGAGACTGTCGTTGAACCGGGCGCGGGCGCGCACCATGCCTTCCGGCGTCTCGATGGCAAAAAAATCTCAGAATAAACCCACACCTATAGTTCAACCACAACCGCCTATACGGCAACCACAACCCAAGCCAATTACAAAATAATCGCGCCGTCACGGTGCCCGAGTAAGGATGGGGAAATCATCTTCTGGCATACCGCCCGGATGCCAGACGAATACCGCCCGATCCAACCACGACGCAATCCCGAGGACATCGATCTCGCGGCGATCAAGACCGACCTTGAATTCGTCATGGAGCAGCTATCGCAGCTCCCGACACGAAAAGAACAAGCCTTCAGACCGCTCTATGTGATGATCGGATCTGCCGGGATCGTCGTCGGCTGGTTCGAGCTTTTCTGGCGGCATTGACCGCGACGGGAATAGCGAAGCTTTAAGGAATTGAAAACCACTTACGGCGGATTATCGAGGGCGAAACTCTCTCGATAGGGTAGACCGATAAGTCGCTTGCTTACCGTCGCTGCCGTGGCATTCGTGCTGATCGCCCCAACGCCCGGTTTCGCCGGTAAAGTGAATCCAAATTGGGAATATGTGCCACCCGGTCACGAACACCGCGGCTATCATCGGACAGTTCCCAACGGCACGAAATGCGACAACTACTCAACTCAAGGGAACACAAACCCTTGGAACGGTAAGCCGGGAACGAAATCGCCCGCACCCGAGAGATGTAACTAACCTCTCAAGCTTGGAGTAAATGTTATGTTGGGTAAGCTCAAAGCCTCTGCGGCTGCCGTTATCTCATTAAGTTTGTTCCCATTACCAAGTAACGCGAATGGTACCGATACGGTTTGGCTATCTTGCGTTAGCGATCCAACTCCGCAGGTTAATGGTCCGACGTTTTCACACACGCTTATGATTGATTGGCAAGGACAGAAAGTCTTCGCCTATGAAAATGATCTTCTCTATAACATTTCCTGGTCGCCGCCAGCCAATGACCCAGGCGCGACGCGCGGCATAATTTACAAGGTCGGCTATAACTTACAGTTTACGCCAGATGTTGTTTCATTCTCATATGCGGAACCTTTCGGTTCTGGCTTAACAAGCATCTATGTCAATCGTCGAAACCTCTTTATAACCAAAACCACTCTCAGAAAAGATGATAATTACTATGGAAGGGGAACCTGTTCGTTTATCGAGCCGAGAGAACCCCATTCCCGGCAGTTCTGACATTTGACCCGTGCGCCGTTTCCTTATCCCTATAATCGCTGGCATCGCGCTTTCATTGCCAGCCGTGGCGCAAGACGCCAATACTTGCGGATGTTGCCGATCGAATATATATGACTAATTATAGATCAGGGAGAAAACTTAAATGAGTCCATCAGATTATGCGTTGATTATAAGTATCGTCTCGATTTTAACTGCAATCGGTGCTTTGGTTTGGAACATCTGGCAAAAGTTCATCTTCGTAAGACCGACTTTACAGGTCTCATTCGGCAGATGGACGGTGGTACGACCCGGAGTGCCAGCCAGTTCCGATCCCCACCGGCTATTAATGCTGACCGTTACGAACCTGGGTCCGGGGACTGCCATGCTAACTGCCTGTGCCGCAGCGTCCAAGAAGCGCTGGTGGAAGCGTGCTAAGTCTTATGCGCTACTCAATCCGATACAGGGCGACCCTACAGACCCGAACCCGGTTGGTATCGGACCATTTGGTGGTGGTTTGCCAGCGAAAATTGACGCGGGAGAGGTAAAGTCGTTTTATTTTCCATACAAAAAGGATTGCTTTCTACAAGAAGACTTGGCTCGCGTAGGCATCAACGATACATATCACCGGCTCATCTGGTGTCACCGAAGCGATATGCGGAAAGTCTACGAATCGTACAGGCGGGATTTCGAGGCTACACATTAACTATGTTTTCTGCACATAAAGTGTGTGATTTATGGACAAAGCCCCCCCAGGGGCAGAGAGGGAGCAGGACAAACACTCCGCTGTCATATCAGCAACCATAAAATTGTCTAATTAGCACTTCATACATCGGAACTTTGGCACGTCCCCGATGGGCTGCCGATGAGACCGAGGAGGTGCCGATGACTGATGTGCTTTTATCAAGACCGCCGCGGGCGGGGCGGGGGCGGCCGTTCGCAAAGGGACAGTCGGGCAACCCCGCCGGCCGCCCGGCGGGCTCCCCCAACAAGAAGACCCTCGCCGCTGCCGTGCTGCTCGACGGCGAGGCCGAGGCCTTGACGCGCCGCGCCGTCGAGCTGGCATTCGCCGGCGACCCGACGGCGATGCGGCTCTGTATCGAACGCATTCTGCCGCCGTGCCGCGAACGCTCGGTCAAGTTCGCGCTGCCGCCGATCGAGAGCGACGCCGACATCGCCCCCGCCATGAAGTCCGTCACCTCCGCACTCGCCGCGGGCGTCATCACGCCGGGGGAGGCGGAGAGGATCGCGGCGGTGGTCGACACCTTCGTCCGGGCGATCGAGACCAGCGACTTCGAGCGGCGCCTGAAGATCGTCGAGGACGAGCAGGCCGCTCAGTCCGAACATATGCCCGGTATGTTCGGCACCGGACCGGGCGGACAATTCAATCTATAGGAGAACTTTGCTGTAAATTCGCTGTATATTTCGCGATGGGCAGTGTTCGTAAAACCTTTGATTGGGGCATTGGCAGAGCGCAACGTCCCCTCGTCAGATATCGACCCGGTGGCGTCATCCTTATATTCTTAGGCGCACCCTAGGATGCAGGCGACTCGTGCCGCTCGACATCGTTTCCAGCGTTTGCCCGCACGACTGCCCGAGCGCTTGCGCGCTCGCGGTCGAGCGCCTCGGCGAGCGCCGGATCGGGCGGGTCAAGGGGGCGGCGGCGCAGACCTACACAGGGGGTGTCGTCTGCGCCAAGGTCGCCCGCTATGCCGAGCGCCAGCACCATCCGGAGCGCCTCTCCCAACCGCTGCGCCGAGATGGCGAGAAGGGTATCGGCCACCAGGCGTTCACGCCGATCTCGTGGGACGCGGCACTCGACGAAGTCGCCGAGCGTTTGACACGCGCGGCTCAGCGACACGGCTCGGAGAGCGTGTGGCCCTATTACTACGCCGGGACGATGGGACTGGTGCAGCGCGACGGCATCAACCGGCTGCGCCATGCGATGCGCTATTCGCGCGAGGACCTGACGATCTGCAATGCGCTCTCCGACGCCGGCTGGCTCGCCGGGGTCGGGGTCAAGCGCGGCGTCGACGGTCGGGAAATGGCCAAGTCCGACCTGATCGTGATCTGGGGCGGCAACCCGGTCGCGACACAAATCAATGTGATGGCCCATATCGCGGCGGCGCGCCGCGAGCGCGGCGCCCGGCTCGTCGTCGTCGATCCCTACCGCACCGCTACTGCCGAGCGCGCCGATCTCCACCTCGCTCCGCTCCCTGGAACCGACGGGGCGCTGGCCTGCGCGGTCATGCACGTGCTGTTCAGGGAAGGCTATGCCGACCGCACCTATATGGCGCGCTACACGGACGATCCCGAGGGGATCGAGGCGCATCTGGCGACCCGCGATCCGGCCTGGGCGGCCCGCATCACAGGGTTGTCGGAGGACGAGATCGTCGGGTTCGCGCGGCTCTACGGCCGCACCCAGCGCAGCTATATCCGGGTCGGGTACGGCTTCTCGCGCTCGCGCAACGGTGCCGCACAACTTTTCGCCGTCAGCTGCCTTCCGGCGGTGACCGGCGCCTGGGCCTATGAAGGCGGCGGCGCCCTTTATTCGAACCTCGGCCTTGTCGAGCTCGACCGCACCCTGATCGAGGGGCTCGACGTGGTCGATCCGACCATCCGAATTCTCGATCAGTCGCGGATCGGCGCGGTGCTGACCGGCAATCGGCGCGATCTCGGCAACGGACCGCCGGTTGCGGCATTATTGATCCAGAACACGAACCCGCTGGTCGTTGCGCCGGAATCGCGGCTCGTCCAGCGGGGTTTCGCGCGTTCTGACCTTTTCGTCTGCGTCCACGAGCAGTTCATGACCGAAACCGCGGCGATGGCCGATATCGTGTTGCCGGCGACGACCTTCCTCGAGCATGACGACATCTACCCCGGCGGCGCTCACACCTACCTGCAGATCGGCCGGGCGGTGTTGCCGGCCCACGCAGAGTGCCGCTCGAACCACGAGGTGATCTGCGGGCTCGCCGAGCGGCTCGGCGCGCCCCATCCGGGCTTCGCGCTGAGTGCCGTCGAGCTGATCGACCGCACCTTGCAGATCAGCGGGCTGCCCGATGTCGAGCATTTCCCGGAAGACGGTCGGCTCGATTGCTGCCCGCCCTTTGCCACGGGCCATTTTCTTGACGGCTTCGCCCATGCCGACCGGAAATTTCATTTTCGTGCCGATTGGCCGGCGATCGGATCGGCTTTCGAGCAACTCCCGGCGTTTCCCGACCATGTCCGGGTGATCGACGACGGCGATCCCGGGCGGCCCTTCCGCTTGGTTGCCGCACCCTCGCGCTCGTTCCTCAACACCTCCTTCAACAACACGCCCTCGAGCCTCGCCCGCGAGGGCCGGCCGTCAGTCCTCGTCCATCCCGACGCACTGGCGAGCCTGGGGCTCGGTGACGGCGACCGGCTCCGCATCGGCAACCGGCGCGGCAGTCTCGTGCTTCATGCGAAGGGCTTCGCGGGCATGCAAAAACGAGTAGTCATCGTCGAAGGGCTGTGGCCAAATCATGCGTTCGAGGAGGGTATCGGGATCAACCTGTTGACGAGCGCCGATCCCGGTCTGCCGCGTGGCGGCGCCGTCTTTCACGATACCTCGGTCTGGCTCAGACCGGCGTGAGGAGACGATGAGCGAGGACGAAAACCGGCTTCCCACCGAGCGGCACTCGACCGAAGTCGCGGACTTTTTGGACAAGCTGAAGCGGGCGCCGGCGGCGCATGCCGGCGGCGGGCGCGGCCGGCTGATCTTCGCGCTCGACGCGACCGCCAGCCGCGAGCCGACCTGGGACCGCGCGTGCCGCATCCAAGGCGAGATGTTCGAGGCGACGGCGGCTCTCGGCGGGCTCGAGATCCAGCTCGTCTATTACCGCGGCTTTTCGGAATGCAAGGCGAGCCGGTGGATGACCACCGCCGCCGACCTGCACCGCGTCATGCGGTCGGTCTCTTGCGTCGGCGGCGAGACGCAGATAGAGCGGGTGCTGTTGCACACCATCGCCGAGACCCGCCGGCGCAAGGTCAACGCCCTCGTCTTTGTCGGCGACGCGATGGAGGAAAAAGTCGACCGGCTGTGCCGCCACGCCGGTGAGCTGGGTCTGCTAGGCGTGCCGGTCTTTCTCTTTCACGAGGGCCGCGACCGGATCGCGGCCGCGGCGTTCAAGCAGATCGCGACAGTGTCGCGGGGAGCTTATCTCAGTTTCGACCTCGCCAGCGCCGATCGCCTGAAAGAGCTGCTCGGTGCAGTCGCTGTTTATGCCGCCGGCGGCTATCGTGCCCTGACCGCTTATGGCGAGAAGAAGGGCGGCGAGGTGTTGCGGCTCACCTCACAGCTGCGCAACTGAGGGGCGGCGATGCTCTACCTTTTGGGCGGGTTCGCGATCCTCGGCGGCCTTCTGCTGCTCGTCTATCTGTTCGTCAATGCCGATCCGGCGCGGCTCGCCCGCGGCCTCAAAGTAACCGGCATCGCTATGGCGGTGTTGGCGGTCGCCACCCTGGCGATCTCCCCAGCGTTTGGGCGGCTCTCGGCGCTGTTGGTGCCGGTCGCGATGCTGATGCCGCTCTTGGTTCGCGTCCGCGCTCTGCTCGACCGCTACCGCCCTCCCGCCGGAGGTCAGACTTCGACCGTGGCGACGCCGTTCCTGCGCATGACGCTCGATCACGACACCGGCAGCATGACCGGCACCATCCTGCAGGGCCGTTTCAGCGGCATGCGGGTCGAGGAGCTCGGCGGCGCCGATCTCCTGACGCTATTGCGCGAATGCCGCGCGGAGGACGAGGAGGGCGCGCGCCTTCTCGAGGCCTATCTCGATCGCGTTCGTCCCGATTGGCGCGACGAGCTCGCCGGTGAGCGTCCCGGCGCTTCCGGCGGCGGGGCGCGGCCTGCCGGGGGCGACATGACCGTTGACGAAGCCTACGCCATCCTCGGTTTGGCATCTGGCGCCGACGCCGAGGCGATAAAGGAGGCGCATCGCCGCCTGATGGTCAAGCTCCACCCCGACCACGGCGGCTCGGATTATCTCGCGACCAAGATCAACCGCGCCCGCGACGTGCTGCTCCGCCGTTAGTTCAACCCGGTGGTCGAGACGCATTCGAAATATCCGTAATGCAGACCGAGACCTTGGTCGCTTACCCTTCTTAATCGCACGGTTTTGTTTCTGGTCGCGCAGGCCTTTTCCGCCACCTGCCTAGCCTCGTCGAGGCCATTGACGATGCCATCGTAACGAACGGCAACCTCGGCGTCCGTGTCGCGGACGACCGTCGGCGTTGTCGTACAGGCGCTGAATACGACCAGAACCGAGGACGCGACCAGCCAGCTGCTTCTGCCGATGCGGAATGTCATCCCTTCTCCGGGAAAAGAGGATAGATAAACCAGGCGGCCGAGCAAATCATCCTGGCCTCGACGCCGGAGATATCGTTGTCATTGTTGCGGTGGAACAGCCCTGCGGCGCGATCCGACGCGGCGCGCCGACCGATCCTGGTGCCGCTGGTCGTCGCCTGCGCGATGTTCATGCAGAACCTTGATTCGACGGTGATCGCCACCGCGCTGCCGACGATCGCGCAATCGTTGGACGAGAGCCCGCTCACCCTCAACGTCGCAATCACTTGCTATCTGCTGAGCCTCGCGGTGTTCATCCCGATCAGCGGCTGGACCGCCGACCGGTTCGGGGCGCGGCGGGTGTTCAGCCTGGCGATCGTCGTCTTCACGTTGGGCTCGATCGGTTGCGGCCTCGCCAATTCGCTCGGGGCCCTGGTCGCCGCCCGTATCGTGCAGGGGATGGGCGGTGCGCTGATGGTGCCGGTCGGGCGGCTCGTTTTGCTGCGGACGGTGGAAAAATCCGATCTGGTGCGCGCCATGTCCTATGTCAGCGTCCCAGCATTGATCGGCCCGGTGATGGGCCCGCCGCTCGGCGGATTTATCGTCACCTATTGGTCGTGGCGCTGGATTTTCTTCATCAACATTCCGATCGGCGTATTGGGCATCGTCCTTGTCAACTTGCTCGTTGGCGATCTCAAGGACGCGGGCCGGCGGCCGTTCGACCTCGCCGGCTTCGTGCTGACCGGAGTGGGGTTGGCGACCCTCGCCTTCGGCTTCGAGAATGTCGGGCGCGGCGCGCTGCCGAGCATTCTCGTCGCCACACTGCTCGCCGTCGGTGCCGGCTGCACGGTGCTTTATGTGCGCCACGCGCACCGCGTTGCCTACCCGATCATCGACCTCAAGCTGTTTCAGATCCCGACCTATGCTGCGGCCTCGATCGGCGGCTTTCTGTTCCGCATGGGATTGGGGGCGCTGCCTTTCCTGTTGCCGCTGATGCTGCAGGTCGGGTTCGGGCTTGACGCGCTCTCCTCGGGTCTGTTGACCTTCGCCAGCGCGGCCGGTGCGATGACCATGAAGATGACCGCCGCGCGGATCATTCGCACCCTGGGCTTTCGCATCGTGCTGGTCGGCGACGCGGTGATCAGCGCTCTATTTCTGTTCGGCTACAGCCTCTTCCGCCCGGACACGCCACACCTGGTGATCTTTCTGGCGCTCCTGGCAGGGGGGTTCTTCCGCTCATTGCAGATGACCAGCATCAACACTCTGAGTTATGCCGATGTGCCGCCGGCTATGCTGAGCCGGGCGACGAGCCTCACCAGCATGGCGCAGCAGCTCTCGCAGACGGTCGGCGTCGCGTCGGGTGCGATGCTGCTGCAGATCGTGCTGGCGTTGCGCGGCGGCACCGCTCTGACGGCGGCCGACTTCTACCCCGCCTTCATCGGGGTCGCGATGATCTCGGTGCTGTCGGTGCCGTTCTTCTTGCGGATGGCACCCGATGCCGGCGCCGAAGTCAGCGGCCGACCGGTGGCGCGCTGACGGCGCCCAGCTTACCTATTCCGGGATCATGTCGAGGACCGGCTGTCCGTTATGCAGTCGTTCGGCCAGCCCTGAATGGAAGCGCTCCAGCCATTGTGCGAACTCCTCCCGCGGTTTTGTGGGCCGCATCTCGTATTCGCCGGAGATCAACTCCATCATCCCGCGCATGTTCTGCAATTCGATGCGGCCGAATGGTAGTCGTCGGCCTCAGCCGTATTGCCTGGATTTCGTTGAACCAATTGCGCAGCTCTCTCTTTAGATGCTGCCGCATGGGGGCGGGAAATCGAAGCCGACAAGCTTGATCAGGTGATTGTTAATCGGGCGAGCCAAGCCAATGATGATGTCGCGGGCGATCTTTTGGGGATACGCCATTTCGATCGGTTGTTCGGCCTTCATGACCGGATACCGGCAGCGGTCGGAGCCCGGTTAATTGCCGGCCATGCGAAGGGGTTGCTGCGCGCCGGCGATCTGGCGGCGGATCAGTCGGGCATAGAGTCCGTTGCGGGCGAGGAGTTCGCCATGGGTGCCGGTCTCGACGAGCCGGCCGCGGTCGAGCACGGCGAGCCGATCGGAGTCGCGCACGGTCGAGAGCCGGTGGGCGATGACGATCGTCGTGCGGTCCCGCATCAAGGCTGCGAGAGCCGCGCGCACCTGAGCCTCGCTGACCGCGTCGAGATGCGAGGTCGCCTCGTCGAGAATCAAGGTCGGGGCGTTCTTCAGAAACGCGCGGGCGATGGCGACGCGCTGCCGCTGGCCGCCCGAGAGCTGCACGCCGCGCTCCCCGACCATCGTGTCGAGCCCTTCGGGCAGGCTCTCGACGAACTCGGCGAGTGCCGCCTGCTCGAACGCCCGGCGGATCGCCGCCTCGTCGGCTTCTGGCCGCGCGAGCAGCACATTGGCCCGCAAGGTGTCGTTGAACAAATACGTGTCTTGCGAGACCAAGGAGATCCGCGTCCGCAGATGGTCGAGATCGAAATCGCGGAGATCGACGCCGTCGATCACGATCCGCCCAGCACTTGAATCCCAGAAGCGCAGCAGCAGGTTGGCGATCGTCGTCTTGCCGGCGCCCGAGGGGCCGACCAGGGCCATCGTGGTTCCGGCCGCGATTTCGAGGCCGATTTCGGTGAGCGCAGGGCGCCGGACGCCGGGATAGGAGAAGCTCACCTCCTCGAAGCGGATCACCGAGCCGCCGGCCGGCGCAGGGGGGTGCAGGGCGCCGTCGACGACCGCCGGTTTTTCGCGCTGCACGGCGTAATAGCGGCGCGTCGAAGCGATCGTATCGGCGAGTTGCCGGCTGACGTGAGCGATCTCCGAAATCGGCAGAAACGAGGCCAATGCCAAGAGGATCAGCAACGGCAGGGTCGTCGCCGTCAGCTGATGATCGGCGGCGAGCCGCGCGCCGACCACCGCGACCGCCAACCCGCCGAGACCGGTCACAACCTCGAGCTGAGCAGTCTGCGCGGACAAATCGCGCAGCAGTTCGAGGCGGATCTTCTGATAGCCGCGAACCGCCTCCATGAATCCCAGGCGCCGACCGGCAATCGCCTGAAACGCGACGAGATCCGAGAGGCCCTGGATTGTTTCGGTCACGTAGGCGCCCAAGAGGCCGAGCGCCTCGCGAGCCTGGGCGCCGAAGCGATCGATCCGCCTGCGCATCAGGACCGGCGCCAAACCGGCAAACAGGACGAAGGGCAGCAACGCCAAGGCGATCGGCCAGGCGACGACGGCGAGCGTCAGCAACACGGCCGAAGGCACGAGGATCGCTATCAGAGCCGGCGCCACGGTATGGGCAAAGAAATATTCGATCGTCTCGATGTCCTGATTGGCGAGCGCCACCAAGTCGCCCGAGCGACGCCGTACCAGATAGGCCGGCGCCAAGGTGTCGAGCTTGCGGAAGAGATCGATCCGCATCTCGGCCAGCAGGCGATAGGCGATGTCGTGGGCGAGCCAGGATTTCGAGCCAATGCAACAGTCCGGCGAGTGGTGCCGCGAGCCCCAGCAGGATCAGCAGGTAGCCGAACGGCGCGCCGACCTTAACTGCAGCGACGGCGAGAGCACTGAAGATGCCGATCCCGATGAACGCCGCGGTCCGCGCTATTCCCGAGGTCACGACAACGGCGAAGCGCCGGCTCCATGGCTTGATGATCTGCATCAACGTGCCGAGCGTGGCGCCCCAGCCGACCGCGGCGGCCTGCGCGGCGATCGCGTCCGTCGCCGTCGCGCCTTCGGTCTCGATCTCGTCGCGCTCGCTGCGGTCCCTCGCCCCAGGGTCGTCCTCCGCGAGGTCGAAGTCGTCGTCACGCTCTTCGGCCTGCGCGCCCATCAGCCGGTGATACGGGCCGTCGCGCCGGATCAGCTCGGCGTGCCGGCCGCTCTCAACGATACGCCCCTTGTCGAGGACCAGGATGCGGTCGGCGCCGATCACGCTCGACAGCCGATGTGCCAGGATTAAGGTCGTGCGGCCGGCCGACAGGCGGTCGATTGCCTGTTGGATCACCGCCTCGTTTTCGGCGTCGACCGAGGAGAGCGCCTCGTCGAGGATCAGGATCGGCGCGTCGCGCAGCAGGGCGCGGGCGATCGCCAGGCGCTGGCGTTGGCCGCCGGAGAGCAGCACGCCGCGTTCGCCGATCATCGTGGCGTAGCCCTGCGGCAGGGCCGAGATGAACTCGTGCGCGTTGGCGCCGCGCGCCGCGGCTTCGATTTCGGCGCGGTCGGCGTCCGGCTTGCCGAGCCGAAGGTTCTCCTCGACCGTGCCGTAGAACAAGTAGGTGTCCTGATGAACGACGGCGATCATCCGCCGCAGTGCCTCGGGATCGAGCGTCTTCAGATCCTGCCCGCCGATCCGCACGGTCCCCTGCTGCGGGTCGAAGAGGCGCAGGAGCAGCCGCGCCACCGAAGATTTGCCCGAGCCGCTCGGCCCGACGATGCCGATCTTGCCGCCGGCGGCGACGGTGAAGGAAAGCCCGTCATGGGCCGCACCCCGCCCGCCGGGATAAGCGAAATTAACATCCTCGAAGGCGATGGTCGGAAGCAGCGGCCGGTTCGGCTTCGGTGGGCTCGCCTCGTGCGAGGCCACCAGCGGCTCGGCGGCGAAAAGCGCGTTGATGCCGGCGGCCGCGGATTGCCCGAGCATCCCCTGATGCAGCACGGTTCTGAGGTCGCGCAAGGGGCGGAACACCTCGGTTCCCGCCATCAGCACGATCAGCAGCGCCTGCATGCTCATCTGGCCGTGCGACACCCGCCACACAGCGAGCGACAAGGCAGCGGCGGCGCCGATCGCCACCCCGCAATCGGTAATGCCACGGGTCATCACACCCATCGAAATCACCCGCAGCGAGCTGTCGCACAGCTCGCGCGCCCGATCGGCGAGCCGGCGGCCATAGGCCGCACTCTGGCCGAACGCCTTCAGGGTCGGCAAGCCCTGGACACCGTCGAGGAACTCCGAGCCGAAGGATTTGAGGGCCCGCTGGCGCCGGTGGCTGGAGCGGCGCTCGATTTGGAGAAAGACTGTGGGGGCGATCAGGGTCACGAGCGCGAAAGCGAGCATCACCGCGGCGACCGGCACGTCCCAGAAGGCGATGAAGGCGAAGATTGCCAGCGGAGTCAGCACCGCGATCGTCAGCTGCGGAATGTATTGACCGAAGAAGGTCTGCAATTGCTCGACGCCGTCGACGATCGACAGCATGACGCCGCCGGTGCGCTCGCCGGCGAACCAAGCCGGCCCGAGTGCGGCAATCTTGTCGTAGAGGCGGCCGCGTAATTCCTCCTGCACCCGGGTGGCCGTGCGGTGCGAGATCATCGTCCGGTGGTGATCGACAATGCCGCGCAGGATCACCGCGGCGGCGACGCCGACGGCCGGGATCGCGATGGCGAGGAAACCGGCGCCGTCGAACACGTGTGACAGCAGCACGCCGAGGATCGCGAAGCGAGCGATCCCGACCACCGAGGCGACTAGCCCCAGCAGGATGGCCAGGGCGATCCACCCTCGCAAGCCGACGGTCAGCTGCCATAGGCGTCGATCAAAGTACATCGGTCGTTTCCTCCAGGTCGGAGAGCATAATTGAAGGGTGCGCAAACCAAGCCAAAAATCTCGGTCACGGGTACCACGAGAACAGTTTCGAGCACGCCAATATCTGATGTTCGCGGGTTAATCCAATATCGGCGAGCAGACGGTCATCGAGCCGCGAGAGAGCATCAAGCTCCCGCCCCTGAGAGCGCCCGGCTGCCCGCTCGAGGGCGCGGCGGCAGGGGCGGATCACTTTGTCCCACAAGACAGTAGTCGTCCTCTGGGGTTGGCGAACCAGGGTCAGCATTTTGGGATTTCCTTGGGCAATTCGTGTTTGCCCGATTTGGTGATACGTAACGAAATCAAGGATCGACAAATTCGGCGACCTACGATACACATTCGTATCATGAACGACGCTAACGGCTCTCCCCCGATGGATTGGGACGATGTCCGCGTATTTCTCGCGGTCGCCCGGCACGGCTCATTGCGCGCGGCCGGTCGTGCCCTCGGCCTGAGCCAGCCGACGATCGGCCGGCGCCTGGCCTCGTTCGAGGCGACCTTTGGCGGGCCGACCTTGTTCGACCGTCTGCCCGAAGGGTTGCGCCTCAACGCCGCCGGCGACGCCCTGATGGCGGCGGCGGAAGAGCTCGAGAGCGCCGCCTTGGCGCTCGCGCGGCGTCGCGCGGCGGCCTCGCCGGCGCTCAGCGGTACTGTGCGCGTTTCAGTCGGCGAATGGGGCGGCGGATTTCTGGCCCGTCACCTGGACCAATCGAGCGATACCGGGCTCCCGCCGACGCTCACGCTCGAACTCGTCGAATCGTGGGAAACGGCCAACCTGGCACGGCGCGACGCTGACCTGGCGTTGCGCCACGGCGTGCCCGAGGGCGGAAACCTTTACGTCTCCAAGGTTGGCGTGATCGCCTGCGCCGTCTACCGGCGCGCCGACAGCGATGGCGACCCGCTTCAGGGTGCCGCCTGGGTGACCTACCCCGAGGAGCAGAGCCACGTCATCAGCGCCCGATGGGTGGATCAGCGGGTGCGCGCCGGCGGCGGACGCGTCGCGCTGCGAGCATCGACCTTGCCGCTGCGCGCAGCTGCGGTGCGCGGCGGTGTCGGGGTCGGGCTGCTGCCGTGCTTTCTTGGCGATGCGGACCCGCTGCTCGAGCGAGTGACTCCGCCGGTGACCGAGCTCGGGGCCGAATATTGGGTCATCGTGCACCGCGATTTGCGGCGTGCAGCGTGCGTGCGCGCGGTTATCGATTGGATCCGGCAGCTCTTCGTCGACCATCGGGACGAGCTCGCCGGGGTCGCGGCGGCACCACTACAGGCTGCCGCCGCCGAATAGTCGCGGCGCGACGATTCGGGTCGCTTTTCACGGCCCGCATAGCGATTGCGGCGGATCGCGGGGCGATTTCCCGGCGTCGTTTTCGCGGGCTAACATCTCGCAATGGGCGAGATGGAGGGCTTGCGCGGCCAGGCGGGAATCGACGCCGCAGTGTCGATCCGCGTCAGCCCGCGGGCGCGCCGGGTGGGGCTGCGCATCGACGCGGCCGAGCGCAGGGTCGAGGTGATCCTGCCGCGCGGCGTTGCAGTCAAGACCGGCCTGCGCTTTCTCGAAGCCAAGCGGGACTGGGTCGCAGCCCGCCTCGAAGCGTTGCCGCAGCCGGCGCCGTTTGTCGAAGGGGCACTCGTGCCCGTGCTCGGCGCGGTCCACCGGATCCGCCGCGAGCTCGACCCGGCGGCGGCGCCGGTCAGGATTGTCAACGGGGAGATCCGGGTGCGCGGTGATCCGGCGCGTCTGGCGCGCCGGGTGCGCGATCACCTGATCGCCCTGGCGCGCGCGGAAATCGCGCCGCGCGCCCGGCGGATCGCCGCGCAGATCGGCCGGGACGTCGCGCAAGTCAATTTGCGTGACACCAGGAGCCGCTGGGGCAGCTGCTCGACGCGGGGGAACCTTTCCTTCAGCTGGCGGCTGATCTTCGCCCCCGAGCCCGTGCTCGACTACGTTGTCGCGCATGAGGTGGCGCATCTCGTCGAGATGAACCACGGGCCCCGGTTCTGGCGTCTAGTCGAAAGCCTGACCCCCGACAGCGCCTGGCCGCGGGCATGGTTGAAGCAGCACCGCGCCCGGTTACTCTCTTACGGTTGAAGGTCGCCGCTGAAAGCGCAGGGCCGGGGATACACGGTCAAGTCGACCAGGCGGGGACACTCGGCACCGAGGCGCTGCGCGCTGCACGCTGTTCGAGCAATGGCAAAAGCTGGAGAAGCGCCTTCGATCCCTGGCCCGCGAAGATCCCGCGTGCGGCGGTTGATGACGGCTCCCGGTGTGGGCACCATCGTCGCGCTAATCGACGATCCCGGCCGGTTCCGGTCCTCCAAAGTCGTCGGTGCGCATTTTGGGTTGACCCCCAAAAAGCATCAGTCGGGCGAGACCGACCTCACCGGCCGCATTTCCCAGATCGGAGACGGCAGGGTCCGCACTGCTCTCTACGAGGCGGCCAATGTCATCCTGACCCGACCAGTCAAGGCTCTTCGGGCGACGGTTCGGCCGATGAGCGACAGATAGCTTTCGCGGCTAAAGGGCCTGTCAGCGCTCGTCGCTATTGGCTCAGCACGACGTTGAGGATCGCGGTCTTGCCGGCCTCGACCTGGCGCATTGCATTGCGGATGGCGTCCGGAAGCTCCGTCGGGCGCTCCACCTTCTGGCCAGAGAAGCCGAAGGGCTTGCCGAGCTCGGCGTAGTCGGGGCCGTCGATCGCCACGCCGTGCCACATGTCGGCCTCTTGCGCGACACCATCGGGGTAGTGGTGGCGGTGGCCGACCTGCATCGCGCGGTATTGGCCGTTGTTGCAGACGATGATCAGGATCGGCAGGCCGTTGCCGCTGGATGCGCCCAGGGCCTGGGTCACCGGGTTGTAGAGGAAGGAACCGTCCCCGACTAATGCGACGACCGGCCGCTTGGGCGCGCCGAGCTTGACACCGAGGGCGGTGCCGAGCCCCTGGCCAAGCCCGCCGCCGGCACGGAAGAAGCTCTGCGGCTGCGACCACGGCAGATGCTGCTGCAATATGCCGGCGTGGGTGATCGTCTCCTCGACATACACGGCATCGGCCGGCATCACCTCGCGCAAGGCGCCGACCAATGCCAGCGGGGCGATCTTGTCGCCGTCGGCGGCCTTGGCCTCGGCGGCACGTTCCGCCGTGATCATCTGGTCATGCTGGCGCTGCCACGCCGCCCGCCGCTCGGCGTGCTTGCCGGCGCCGATGCCGGCCGCCTTCGCGGCCTCGACCAGGAGGTTCAGCGAGGCTGCGATCTCGCCCTCGAGGTAGTGGTCGGCCTGCAGGCTCTGATAGACCATCATGCCCTTCAGCGGGTTCTCGTCGATGGCGACGACGGTCCCGGTCGTCGGCTTGTGGCTCGGCGGGTACCAGGGCGCCCGACAGCCGACCAGCAGGACGAGATCGGCATCCTTCAGAAACGGCTGGATGCCGGTGCCGAGATGCAGCGGGTGGTTCTTCGGGAAATTCGCAAAGGCGGCGCGCCCGCCGACCGGGATGCCGAAGAGGCCGGCCAGCTCGACGAGGGCGGCGAAGGCTGTGGGATCACGGCCGGCGGTCTCGGTCAGGATGATCGGATTGCGCGCGCCGATCAGCAGCTCGGCGATCTTCTCGACATCGGCGTCCTTGGCCCGCGTCTTGGGCGGCGCCGGGACGCGGCGCGGGTTCTCGCGTGGCGTCCATTCCTGCAACATCACTTCGAGCGGCGCATTGAGGTAGACCGGGCCCATCGGGGTGCGCTGGGCGAACTCGCCGGCGCGCACGACGTGCTCGTAGAGGGTGTTCACATTGGCCGCCTGGGTCGCCCATTTGGTGACCGGCTCGACCAGGCGCTGCGGGCCGCCGACGATGCTGAGGCTCCGGTACCATTGCGGCTCGATCGCGAGCTCCCGGTCCTCGCCAAAGCTCAGCGACTTACCCGACATGACGACCATCGGCACCTCGGCGAGCATCGCCGAATGCAGACCGGCCGAGCCTTGCAGCAGGCCGGCGCCGGCGTGCAGCAGCACCGCCTGCATGCGGCCGGTCATCTGCGTGTAGCCCATCGCCATGTCGACGGCCAAGGTCTCGTGCCAGCAATCGATATAGGACGGGCCCGATTGCTGGTTGACCTTCTGGCGGGCGAGCGCCTCCCATACCGGCGACCATTCCGAACCCGGCGACGAAATGATGTAATCGAGGGCCAAGCTGCGAAACGCCTCGAGGATCGCTTCGCCGCCGTCGCAATACTGCTTCATCGTCGGCCTCCCTGACGCGAAATGCGCGCCATGATAGCGAGACCACGCCGCGACGCGCTATCTTCATCCGGTCGCCCGTGCGCCGCGACGCCAAAAGGAGAAAAGCATCATGGAATTCGGCATGTTCCACCAGTTCCCGGCCCTTCCCGGGCGAACCGAGAGGGAGGCCTTCGAGGAAGCCTTCGCGCAGATCGATGCGGCCGAGCGCTGGGGCCTCGATGTGATGTGGCTGGCCGAGCTCCACTTCGACCCGCAGCGCTCGGTATTGTCCGCACCGCTCAGCATCGCCAGTGCGGTCGCCGCTCGCACCAATCGCATCAAGATCGGCATCGCCGTGCAGGTGCTGCCCTTGTGTCATCCGCTGCGCATCGCCGAGGAAGGGGCCACGGTCGATCAGATCAGCGGCGGAAGGCTGATCTTCGGCGTCGGCCGCAGCGGGCTGCCGCGGACCTATGAGGACTACGGCGTATCCTATGCCGAGAGCCGCGACCGCTTCATCGAGGTCCTCGACATCGTCGAGCAGGCCTGGTCGCAGTCCGCCATCTCTTACGCCGGCAAGTATTACAGCTTCGAGAACATCACGGTTGCCCCGAAACCATTGCAGAAGCCGCTGCCGCCGATCCGCATCGCCGCCGCCAGCCCCGACACTTACCCCCAGGTCGGCGAGCGCGGTCTGCCGATCTTTATCAACGCCCGCTACGGCTCGTTTTCCGAGTTCGCCCCGGAAATCCAAAAATATCGCGAGGCCTACGCGGCGGCGGGCCACCCGGGCCGGGGGCAGGTCTATCTGCGGGTGCCGGTCTACCTTGCCGAGACCGAGGAGCGGGCATATTCGGAGCCGGAGGAGAGCTTGATGCACTTCTACCGCGAGCAGGCACAACGGCTGCGCGATTCGCTGAGCCGCGCCGGCACACGTGCGATCGAGGGTCGCGCCGATCGGCTGAAGCGGATCGAGAACCTGACCTACGAGGAGGCGCTTGGCGGCCAGGTCCTGGTCGGCACGCCGCAGATGGTGACGGATCGTCTCGGCGCGCTGCAGGAAGAGCTCGGGATCGACGGCATCCTGGCCGAAATAAACTGCGGTGGGCTGGTCTCCCACAATCGCGTTATGACCGCCCTGCACCTCCTTTGCGAAGAGGTCATGCCGCGGTTCCACTAACGGGCAACTGCGGCGCGGCTGATGGTCCCGGTGATCGAGGCGGTCGACGTCAGCAAGCGCTTTCCCGGTGGGCTCGGGCGCCAAGGCACTCTCGCCCTTGCCGGGCTGTCCTTGGCGATCGACGCTGAGAAGCCCTCGATCATCGCGGTGGTCGGCGAGAGCGGGTCAGGCAAGACAACATTCGCCCGACTACTGCTTGGTCTCACCGAGCCGACCGGCGGTGCCATTCGCTACCGGGGCGCCGACCTGCGTGCGCTCGACAACGACCGTATGATTGCCTTCCGCCGCGACGTGCAGGCGGTTTTTCAGGATCCCTACGGCGTCTACAACCCGTTCTACCGGGTCGATCACGTGCTGTGGACGCCGCTGCGCCGTTTCCGCCTCGCCGCCTCCCGTGCCGAGGCCCGGGAGCGGATGGGTGGGGCGCTGCGCGCCGTCGGGCTGCAGCCGGAGGAAATCCTCGGCCGCTTTCCGCACCAGCTTTCGGGCGGCCAGCGCCAGCGCGTGATGGTGGCGCGCGCCTTGCTGTTGCAGCCAAAGCTGATCGTCGCAGACGAGCCGGTCTCGATGGTCGACGCCTCGCTGCGCGCAACGATCCTCGGCTCGTTGCGCAAGCTCACCGACGAGCACGGCATTTCGATCCTCTACATCACCCATGACCTTGCCACCGCCTATCAGGTCGGCGATTCGATCCTGGTGCTCTATCGCGCGCACCTCGCTGAGGCGGGGGCGGTCGAGCGGGTAATCAAGGAGCCCCAGCATCCCTACACACAGCTCCTGATCTCGGCGATCCCGCGCGCTCGCAGGGCGCGCGATTGGCTCCGGCAGGACAGCGATTCGCGACGTAGCGGGCGCACGCCCAGCCCCGAGAGCTGCTTCTTTGCAGAGCGCTGCCCGCACACCAAGCCCGCCTGCCTGGCGGCAGCCCCCGGTCTCTACCGTACCGAGCCGGGCCGCGCCGTCGCCTGCGTCCAATACGACGACCACCCGGCCCTGCCTTCCGGCAATCCCGAGATGGTGCTATCGGGCAGCATGTTGCAACGGGGTGATTCTGCGAGGCATTCGTAGTATTAATCTTTGACGGGTTTTCGCGTCGAAGGATCGAGCACCGGCGATGAGGGTCGCTTCCCAGCATCCCCAAGACGAAGACGCGGCCGATGCCGATCACATCAGGGGCGCGCGGCAACTCGGTCCCGAGCTCGAGGCTGCGGCCGAAGAGATCGAGCGCCGCCGCGAGCTCCCTGAGCCGATCGTCGAGGCGCTGGTGGAGCGCGGGTTGTTCCGCCTGCTGTTGCCGCGCCAGCTCGGCGGCGCCGAGCTGCGGCCCACTGTCTATGTCGAAATCATCGAGGAAATCGCCAAGCACGACGCCAGCACCGCCTGGTGCCTTGGCCAAGCCTGCGGCTGCACGATGACGGCGGCTTACTTGAGTCCCGAGGTGGCGCAGGAGATCTTCGGCGGGGAACGCGGCATCGTCGCCTGGGGTCCGCCTGGCGCCGGCGGTGAGGCGCGGGAGGCGCCGGGCGGCTATCAGTTGACCGGAACCTGGAGCTTCGCCAGCGGCAGCCACCACGCGAGCTGGCTCGGCGCTCATGTGCCGATCCTCGCGGCTGACGGGACGCCGCAACGGCGGCTCGATGGCGGCCCGGTGATGCGCACCCTGCTGTTCCCGAAGGCGAGCGCCAAATTCACCGACATCTGGCACGTTATCGGCCTGCGTGGCACCGGCAGCGACAGCTACACGGTCCGCGATCTTTTTGTCCCGGAAGCGTACACGGTATTGCGCGAGGCCGCGGCCAAGCCGCGACAGCCGGGCCTGCTCTACGCGTTCAGCAGCAGCAACATCTACGCAGCGTGCTTCGCCGGGGTGGCGCTCGGCATCGCCCGCAGCGCGCTCGACGCGTTTGTCGAGCTCGCCCGTGACAAGATCCCGCGCGGCGCCAGAAGCACGTTGCGCGACAACAACGTCGTCCAGGCGCAGGTCGCGCAGTCCGAGGCCAAGCTGCGCGGCGCCCGCACGTTTCTGTTGGGTTCGCTCGACGAAATCTGGCGCGAGGCCGGCATTTCAGGGCGCCTCACGATCGACCATAACACGACGATCCGGCTCGCCTCGACCTGGGCGATCCACGAGGCCCGTGAAGTCGTTGACACCGCCTACCACGCGGCCGGTGCCACCGCGATCTTCGAAAACAACCCGTTTGAGCGGCGGTTCCGCGACATCCACACGGTCGTCCAGCAATATCAGGGCCGGCAGGCTCACTTCGAGACAGTGGGCCAGGTCTTGCTCGGTCTCGAACCGGAAGGCGCGATGTTCACGTTTTGACTATCTAGGTAGCTCCCGTGACTCGGCAACACTGGTCGCTCGACGATATTCCCTGGCATGCGCTCCGCCGCGATGCGGTGGTCCATTCCGAGGCGTTGTTCTACCTGCTCGCCTCTGCATCATTGATGGAGAGCGCGACCGATCTTTACACCGAGAATCTGCTCGATTTCTTCGCTGACGACCAGGAAGTCACGTCGTGGCTGGCGAATTATTGGCTGCCCGAGGAACTGCAGCACGGTCAGGCATTGCGCCGCTATGTCGAAGTTGCGTGGCCGGAATTCGACTGGGAACCCGCACGCCGACGGTTCGTCGAAGAGTTTCGGCCGTTCTGCGATGTCGCGCTCGAGCCGTCACGGAGCCTAGAGATGGCATCGCGCTGCGTGGTCGAGACGGGTACCGCTGCCTATTACCGGACCTTGTCGCGCGCCAGCCCCGAACCGGTGCTGTGTATCCTGACCCGCCAAATAGCCGAAGACGAGGTCCGTCACTACAAGCACTTCTATCGCTACTTCCGGAAGTATCAGGACCGGGAGGCCCCGGGCCGCACCGCAGTCCTCCCGGCATTATGGCGGCGGCTGCGCATGACCGGCGGCGACGACAGCTACATCGTCATCAAGCATGTCTACGGGACCCGTCATCCCGGCGAACCCTTCGACATCGAGGTCTATCGTCGCCTGCGCCAAGAGGGCCGTGCCCTTCTCCACGACCACGTCCCGCACGAAATGGGGGTGCGGATGCTGCTGAAGCCGCTCGGCCTCGGTCCGCGAACCCAGCGCATCGTGCTGCCAGTCGTCACGGCGCTGGCTCGGCGCGTCGTGCCCTAGACTAGACCAGGCTCAGGCGGCGAAGTCGATCAGCTGACGCACCGGCGCGCCGGATTTGAGGGCGGCAAACCCCTCGTTGATCTCGCCCAGCTTGATCCGGCCGGAGATCAGGTGATCGAGCTTGAGCCGGCCCTGGCGCCACAATGATAAGAGGCGCGGCATATCGACCCGGAAGCGGTTGCCGCCCATCGAGGTGCCCTGCAATTTGCGGTCGCGCAGAAAATCGTAGCCGTGGAGCTCGATCTTCACGCCGAGCGGCACCATGCCGATGATCGTCGCCGTGCCGCCCGGGCGCAGCATGCCGAAGGCCTGCTCAGCGGTGGTCTTGGTGCCGAGCGCCTCGAAGGAGTAGTGCACACCGCCGCCGGTCATCTCACGGATCGCCTTGACCGGGTCGGCGTTGCTGGCGTTGAGCGTGTCGGTGGCGCCGAGCTCGCGTGCGAGCTCGAGCTTCGAGGCAACCGTGTCGATCGCGATGATGCGCTCGGCGCCGGCCAGCGCGGCACCATTGACCGCCGATAGCCCGACCCCGCCGCAGCCGATCACCGCAACCGTCGCACCGGGCTCGACCTTGGCGGCGTTGAATACGGCACCAACCCCGGTCATCACGCCACAGCCGACGAGTGCGGCTCGGTCGAGGGGAATGTCGGGATCGATCTTCACCATCGAATTTTCGTGCACCAGCATCTGCTCGCCGAACGAGGAGAGGTTGAGGAACTGGTTCATCAGTTCCCCGCCGTTCCACGACAGCCGGCGCGAGACACCCGGCGGCAATTTGACCTCGGTGTTCTCGCACAAATTCGGATGCCCGGTGACGCATTGCGGGCACGTGCCGCAGAACACCGACAGGCAGGTGATCACGTGGTCACCCGGCTTGACATAGGTCACCCCCTCGCCAACCGCCTCGACGACACCGGCAGACTCATGGCCGAGCACGCAGGGTGTCGGATGCGGATAGAGACCCTCGATGAAATGCAGATCGCTATGGCATAGCCCGGCAAAGGCGGTGCGCAGCAGCACCTCGCGGGCCTGCGGCTTGGTGAGCACGATTTCTTCGATCGTCAGAGGCTGGTTCGGGGCGTGAAGGACAGCAGCTTTCATTGGGGGCTCCTTAAGTCCATCGCGGTGAAATTAATGCTGTAACCAGAGGCCGCCAAGGTCCGGCGTGAGTGCGGGGATCGAAAAGCCAACGCTCTATGGAGGTGTTCTCCGGTGCGGTATTATAAGCATGCATGAGGACTCCTCACTCGGAGATTGGCGTGGCGGAAGAGTATCAAACCATAAAGAACTGGGCTCCGGTCGCAGGTCGCTGGCAATTCCCCAGTCCGGTCGACGCCATTTACGCGAACCCACAGCAGCAAAATAATCCTTTTGGAATTTGCGTTTCGAATGTTCGGTTCTCAGAAGGTGATGCGATGGTTACGATTAAGCTTCCCAAAGCTGGAGACAGTGTCACGGCGTCAGCCTCGGCTCGGATCCTGGTAGGGTATCGATCGGTCAACGATTATTATATTACTGCGGGTCTTGGGGGTTACGGATACGCATATAATATCACCCAATTCGATCGTCTCCAATGGCGTGGGGTCGCGCTCGCCGGAAGTCACGATAACTTACGCGCTGAACATCCATATGAAGTACTGGTTCGCGCTCGCGGACAAAGGCTGACCCTTGAGGTAGACGGCGTTCAGGTTCTCGACCACGTACTCGATATTCCATTCCCGCAAGGGCAACTCGGGTTATTCGCATGGGGTACAGACCCGGTCGAGTTCAAAAACGCTTCGGTACGGGTTGAGCCTGGAACCGCCTTTGTCGTAATGCAGTTTTCTGATCCCAATCAGACCCTTTACACGGACGTAATCGAACCGGTTATAAAATCTGAGCCCTACAGGTTGCGCGTATATCACGCTGGTGAGGTCTACAGGCCGGGCGTCATTCTCGAAGACATCACGACCGGCATCATCGAAGCCAAAATCGTGATCGCGGAAATAACACCTCCCAACCAGAACGTTTTCTACGAACTCGGTTATGCGCACGCACTGAAAAAGCCAACGATCCTCCTGGCAGAAAGCGAGAGAGCCAAGGACCTGCCCTTCGATATCAGCGGATACCGATGCCTATTCTACGAAAACTCGATTGGCGGAAAAAAGAAGGTTGAAGAAGGATTGCGCAAGCATCTTGATGCGATCCTTCAGCAATAGGTCTGATCACGTCCTGCCATTTTCATTCGGCGTCTCCCGCAGCCGGCGACAACCGGCCATTCTCCAACCCTAGCGCCGCTCGTGGGCTTCATCAACCGCCGGCACCCGCCGTTGTCGCCCCATTCCCAGCTAGGGAGGGCACGAGCAACTCGCGGCGACGACGGTGACCGCTCCGGTGTAGGGATCGATCTGCTCGTCCTGACATCTGCCCGGCGCGACAGCGATTTTTCGGATGATCTTGCCCGATCCATCCCTGAATACGCACAGCACTTGATTATCGGCAGCGATCAGCGACCGCAACGGTCCGGCGACCGCCTCTCGGAGAATCATGCCGGCATGTTTCCTCGGTGCGATCTCCGCCGGGTTGATCCAGGTGATCCCACTTAGGTTATCGGCTGTCGTCACGCGTATCCAAATATCCCCATTGTCGCATATTACCGCTTGTACTTCGGTATTGTCTTTCAGTTTTACCGAGGGTCCCGTCTTTTTGAGGCAATCAAAGTTTTTGGCAAATAGTTCGGCATTTTTTGTGGCCTGTGGCACCTCATTAAAAGGCAGTCCCAAGCTCAGCGCCTGAACGCCGTTTATCGCGGTCGGGATCGCACCGAGGATCGCAATCCCCAAAGCGGGGTACATCAGCCACCATTGCCACCATGTCTGCGGTTTCGCCGGGCGGGGTGGTGACGGGCCTGAAGCAGGCTTCTCGTCGGGGGCGGTCATCGGATCAAATCCTTGTATAGCGCCTCCAGAACACAATTCTCAGCAATTCCAGAATATTACCTAGGCTCAGCCCGAAAAATTCAGTCGCAGGCCGGGCTCGGGCCAGTCCATCGCGGCGAGCTGGCCGATGCCGGAGAGGGTGACGTAGGCGGTCTTCATATCGCTCCCGCCAAAGCAGATGTTGGTCGGGTAGACGTCCGGCATCTTGACTTGGCGCACGACATTGCCGCTCGGAGCGACGACGGTGATGTAGCCGATGATCAAGGTTGCGACGGCGATATTGCCGGAGGCCTCGACGGCGAGGCTGTCGAAGCGCTGAAAGCCGGGCAGCCCGCAGACGAGACGGCCGGTGTAAGGTGCGGGGAACGGCTCCTTGCGGAGAACCCCGGGCTCGACGATGTCGAAGGCGAAGAGGCGCGAGGTTTCGGTGTCGGCGACGTACACGGTCTTCTCGTCCGGCGACAGGCCGACCCCGTTCGGGGTCAGCATCGGATACACCAGCTCGACGATTTTGGAGCCGTCGGGGAGCGCATAGTAGAGCCCACCATGGTCGCGGTCGCGCCGCCGCCTTTTGCCGAGATCGGTGAAGTAGAAGCCGCCCTGGCGGTCGAAAACGATGTCGTTGGGTGCGGACAATTTATGGCCGCCGCATTGGCTGTAGACGATGCGCGTCTCGCCGCTGCGCGGATCGATGCGCTGAATATAGCCGCACTGGTAATCTTTCGACGGACCGGTCGAGAGAAACCCGCCCTGGGCGTATTCGTTGCCGCCATTGTTGCAGACGTAAAGCGCCCCGTCCGGGCCGAGGGCGACCCCGTTCGGCCCGCCGCCCGGCGTCCCGATCGCTGTTTTGGCGCCATCGGAGGCGATGCGGGTGACGGCACTGCCGGCGATCTCGCCCAAAATGACCGAGCCGTCGGCCATCGCCACCGGTCCCTCGGGGAACCGCAGCCCGCTCGCCATCACCCGCAAATCCGCCATCGCACCCTCCTCCCTCTGCCTGCATCGGAATTCTGTCGCCGACCTCGTCGGAGCGCAAGTCGGGCCAATGACGTTTCCTATCGATCAGAGCAACGATAAATTGAGTCGATTGTTTCTCTCTCCGCCACGAGAGCTATCGCGTCGCGCCGCCGCTTGTAAGCCGACTTTCCTCGGATTCCGGCGCCAACGAGGACCATCATTTGGGTTTGGTGCCGGCGGCGCAACCAGTCGCGCCAGTTACTGTTACGCCGCGCCCGTGCTCCGCCGCCGCGGCGGCGAATAGGTATGCTCGACCGCCGGGAAGCGGCCCTGGCGCACCTCCTCGGCATATTCGCGCGCTGCCGCCCGGATCTCGTCGCCGAGACTGCGATAGCGCTTGACGAATTTCGGCGTGAACTCGGTGAAGAGGCCGAGCATGTCGTCGATCACCAGGATCTGCCCGTCGCAGGCCGGCGAGCCGCCAATCCCGATCGTCGGCACCGCCACCGCGGTGGTGAGCTCGCGCGCCAGGCTCTCGGCAACCCCTTCGACGACCAGCGAGAATGCCCCGGCCTCGGCGATCGCGACGCCGTCGCGCATGATCTTGTCGTGTTCCTCCGGTGCGTGCCCGCGCGAGCGGTATCCGCCCAGCGCATTGACCGCTTGCGGGGTCAGTCCGACATGGCCCATGACGGGCACACCGCGGGCGCTCAGGAAGGCGACCGTCTCGGCCATCTCTTCGCCGCCTTCGAGCTTCACCGCGGTGCAACCGGTCTCGGCGAGGACCCGTGCCGCGGCGCGAAAGGCGTCGGCCTGCGAGGCCTGGTAGCTGCCGAACGGCAGATCGACGACGACGAGCGCCCTTTCGGTCGAGCGCACCACGGCTGCGCCGTGAGCGATCATCGTGTCGAGCCCTACGGGCAGGGTGCTCTCGAAGCCGTAAACGGTCATCGCCAGGCTGTCGCCGACCAGCAGCAGATCGACCTCGTGGTCGAGCAGACGCGCCACCGAGGACGTATAGGCGGTCAGGCAGACGAGCTTGTCGCCGCCCTTGCGGCTGCGGACCTGCGTTACCGAGAGGCGCTTGGGGCGGGCCGAGACGCTCATGACGGCGCTATTGTCGTGCCGCCGTCGACGACGATCGTCTGGCCGGTGATGTAGTTGCCGGCGCGCGAGGCCAGCATCAGGGCGACGCCGGCGAGATCTTCCGGCTCGGCGAGGCGCTTGAGCAGGGTCCCGGCTTCGCGCGCCGCGCGGCGCGCCGGGTCCTCGTAGAGGACGCGGGCGAATTGCGTCGTCACAACACTCGGCGCGATGCAGTTGACGCGGATGTTGTCGGGGCCCCATTCGGCGGCGAGGTTACGGCATAAGGCGTAATCCGCAGCCTTGGTCACGCCGTACATGCCCAGCATCGTGCTCGCCCGCAATGCTGCGGTCGAGATGATGAAGATGATGGCGCCGTCACGGCGCTCGCGCATCTCGGGCGCCACCATCCGCGACAGCCACAAGTTACTGAGGACGTTGTTGACCATCATTCGCTCGAACACCTCGTCGGTCAGCTTCTCCAGCGAGCCGTAATGCGGGTTGACCGCGGCGTTGCAGACGAGGATGTCGATCCGGCCCCAGGCCTCATGAGTCTTGGCGACGAGGTTTTCGAGCTGAGCCTTGTCGGAAATCCGCGCGGTGACGGCAATCGACTCGCCGCCCTTGGCGCGTATCGCCGCTGCTACCTCCTCGCAGGACGCGGCATTACGGGCCGAGATCACGACCCGCCCGCCCGCTTCGGCAAATGCCTCGGCGATCGCCCGGCCGATGCCGCGGCTCGAGCCGGTAATGATCGCAACTTTGCCGGACAAGTCGAAGAGTTTCATAACGCTCACCACCATCGGATCCGATCAGCCGATCATGCGTGATCGGTCGGCATTTCGGAAGGGGGGGTGGTCGCGGCGCGGGCAAAGGGGCCTCGCGACTTGTACGGCGGCGTCATAAAGTTGTCCTAATATCCATTTTTATGATTGAAGGTTGCATATCGGCATGCCTTTGGATATTATGGATAATTGGTTAATCCCTGTGCCGAGAGGGTCCCCGGGGCACTGGGTCCTCCGCTCAGCGAGGTGTGCATATGTCCGTGGTTTTGAAGCCCTATTTTTGGGATGAGCAAGCTGCCCACGCCAAGCTCGAGGAACTTGTCTGGCCAAACGGCCCGGTATGTACGCACTGCGGCGCTACCGACCGGATTGGTGCGGTCACTGGAAAAGGGGCGCGCGCCGGCCTGAAATTTTGCTGCCACTGCCGCAAGCAGTTCCGGGCCGCGCTCGGCACGATGTTCAAGGGCAGCCATGTCCCGCTGCACAAATGGTTCCAGGCCTGCTTCTTGCTGAATGCCGCGCACGGTGTCGTCACTGCGCACCAGCTCCACCTGCGTCTTGAAGTCACCAACAAAACGGCTGTGGGCATCGTCCGTCGGCTCGCGGCGGTCATCACCAGCGCCGGGCGTCTCGACGGGCCGTCGCAGACCAGCACCCGCGGCCGTCGGCAACGCGCGCTGCGGCAGGGACCGGCATGGGCAGCAGGGTCCGTCGACTGGGAGGAGCTGCCATGGGTGAAATTTCCGCGGCGGCCAACGAGGCAGTTTCTCCGCTTTGCCGACACGGTTCGCCACCTCGGTTGCCTCGAGGACGAGGTGGGCTTCGAGCAGCTGCTGGCTGCGATCGGCGCTCTTACGGCAAGCGGGCCACCCGACATCCAGGATGCGCCTTCCAGCACGCCGCGGATGCGCCGCTTTGCCGAACCGGCCAACCGCGATCTCGAGCACGCGGCGGCATAGCGCCGGCCTGCCGTCGTTGTTGCTGAAAAAGAACTCTAGACTTTCTCGGAACGAGCGACCCTGGTCAATCTTCAGCAGGACATTGGTTTTCTTATTCTGCCTTTTGCCGTATGTAAGCGGAGCGCAAATGAAATCCGCAGGAAGAGAAACATCATGGACAAGGACGGCGCGCCGCAGAGCGTTGATCTACGCCCGGCAACGAAAATCATCGCCAGCTATCTCGGCAATCATACCCTTCCGCCTGACCAGCTGTCAGCGCTGATCGTCTCGGTGCAGCAAGCCTTCCACCAGCTAGGAAAGCCCGTCCAACCGGAAGCAATGCGAATGCCGGCGGTGTCGGTCAGGAGATCGGTGCAGCGCAATCATGTCGTCTGCCTCGAGTGTGGTTTTAAAGGCAAGACCCTGCGCAGGCATCTCGGCATGCGGCACGGACTGCAGGTCAGCGAATATCTCAGGCGTTGGGATCTGGCGAGCGACCACCCGCTGACCGCGCCCGCCTATTCCGAACAACGCTCGACGATGGCGAAGGCGCTGGGTCTCGGGCGCAGACGCAGCCGGGTACGCATCAGAACGCGCCGCCCGCGGGGGTGATATCCGTCAGTCCGCCAGCGGTAGGCTGAGCGGCACGATTTCTCCGGCCGTACGGCCTTGGTAGTCCCGCTGCGGAGCTGCTGCGAGCATCTGGCGCTGCGCGCGAACGAGGCGCTCGCCGGCAGCGGCCTGATCGAGGGTCAGCACCTTGCCCTCGGCTACGACTTGCCGTCCGTCGACAAACACGTCGCGCACCGCGCGATCGGCAGCATGGTAGACAAACGAGCGCAGCGGGTCGCGCGCCGGGATCATTTGCGCAGTCGCCAGATCAACCACAACAAGGTCAGCCTTCTTATCCACGGCGATTCGACCGAGGTCGTCGCGCATCAGCGCCCTGGCGCCGCCCACTGTTGCCGCGAGCAATAGATCTGCCGTCGTTACCGCCGCGACATCGCGCGCTGCAATGCGGGCGAGGATTGCCGCCTTGCGCATTTCCTCGACCAGATTGTGCGGCGTCGTGTCGGTCCCAAGCCCCATATTGACGCCGGCGCGCAAGTAATCACCGAAATTCTCCATGACCTGTCCGTAGCGCGCAAATGGCGTCGGGCAATGGGCGACCGACGAGCCGGTATCGGCAATCAGCGCCAGATCGGTCTTGGTCCACCAGCGCACCCATGAATGGGAATCGAGAAAGAGCGCATGGCCGAGGATCGTGTCGGGGCCGAGGATGCCGATGTCGTGCGCCCACTGGACCGGCGTCTTTCCGTGACGGCGAATCATCTCCTGGACCTCGTTCACGCTCTGCGCGACGTGCACGGTAAAGGGCAAGCCCCGGTCTTGGGCGGCCTTTCGGCTGTCGTGCAGCAGATCGGGCGTGCAGGTGTCGATCTGCATTGGTGAGACGATGCCCGACAATCGCCCGCTCGGGTGGCGGACGGCTTGATCGATGAGTGCCAGCGCCGTCCCAAAACCCTCGCGCCCGCGCTTCTCGTCCCAGGCGAACTGCAAATCGAAATCATTGGCGAGGCGCCAGCGCGCCGAGGCATAGCCGGGGGCAAGAAAGCCGCGCACGCCGCTTTTGGCGAAGAGATCGATCCAGCCGTCCCAGGCAGGGGAGATGTCGACGAGAGAAGTGACCCCGCTCAACAGCAATTCGCAGTAGGCGAATTCAGCACTGGCAGCGCGCGCCTCGTTGTCGGGCGCAGTAAACGCCTGCGAGCGCTCGTAGAGCCCGGTCATGTGCATGCTGCGCAAGCCATGCTCTTCGCGTACCCCGCGATAGAGCGGCTCGTGTTCGGGGTGCGAATGGATGTCGATCAGTCCGGGCAATACGAAGCGCTCGTTGCCGTCGATCACCCGGTCTGCCGCCCCGGGATAATCTCGCCCGACAAAAGTGATCGTATTATTGGCAAAGGCTATGTCGGTATTGCGGCGATAGGTGTGACACCCGGCGCTTTCGTCCCAGGCGACGACCCAGTCAGCATTGCGGATGACGGTGGTGGTCACGGCGGTATCCTCTATTAGCCGTTCAGCACAAGCCTGACGCAGGCTCTCGATCGGCGTGGAAATTCAGGTTGCTCGTTGAGGCTACGGGGCCATAGCGGCGCGAAATTCGGGAGCGACTTGGTGCATGAACAGAGTGAGGCTTTGCTTAGCCGCTTCGTGCGATAGCGGGCCGAGGCGGAAGGTCGCGATCACGCCGCCGATGCCGAGCGCGGCTATTTCAGCAATCGCCTCGGCGACCCGCGCCGGTGACCCGTGGATGAAGCCGTGCTCGGTGCTGGCGCGGGCCGACGGCAGGTCCGCCGACGGCACCTCGATCCGCAGGCCGGTTTCGCGATAGATGCGGTCGCGCAAGGCCGCCCGGGACGCGACCATCGCCTGGAACGCCGGGACCCCGACCCGTTCGGACTCGGCATCGGTCTCGGCAACGAACACATTGCGCCAGACCCAGCACTGTTCGAGACTGCACTTGATCTGTCCCTCGTCGAAGCCAGCCTCGTTCATGGTCTCTCGATAGAGGGCGATGCGATGGCGGGTGACGGCCATCGACTGAACATTCATCAGAAAGGGCCGGCCCTGGCGTGCCAATGCGACCATGGACTCCTCGCCCGAGGCAGCGCGCAGCAGCGGCGGGTGAGGTTTCGTGTAGGGCCGCGGCCGCAACATTGGGACATTCAGATCCCAGAACCTGCCGTGATGCTCGAAGGTCTCTCGGGTCCAGGCCTTCACGAGGATGTCCTCGGCCTCCTCCAACCGCGCTTGGGCCTCGTGATGGTCAATGCCGAAACCTTGATAGTCATAGATGTTGTAGGAGGAGCCGCGGCCCAGGCCGACGACCAGCCGGCCCTTGGTGATGTTATCGAGGATCGCCAGCTGCTCAGCCAAGCGGATCGGGTGGTGCAGTGCCATCTGCACGATCGCAAAGCCGATCTTGGCATGCCGAATTGTGGTCGCCAGCGCGCCGGCGAAGGTGATCGGGTCGACATAGGCGCAGATGCCGTCGAAATGGTGCTCGGCGAGCCAGATCACGTCGACGCCGAGCTCGTCGGCGAGCAGCGCCTCGCGCAGGGTTTCGTCGATGACGATGCCGTCGCGTTCGGGATCGCGGCAGTCGGGAAACAGGAAATTGCTGAAGAGCATTGTGAAATAATCCGTTAGACGCATTAAAGTGGAAACCGCTCACGACAGACCAAACGAATAGCACCGATTTTGAAAACCGCGAAGGACCGCTGCACGGCTGAAAGCATTTCGGAGATGCTGGGGATCGGGGCCTTGGCGGCCTCCTCGGCGGCCTTAAGAGAGTCTCGATAGCTTTCGGATTCTGATCGCGCCCACTGCGCCCTTTCAGCAGGAGAGGATTTGCAGACATCCGGCGGCATTTCGTGCAGCGCAGCCTCAGCGGAAAGGATTGCATTCAGACGTCTTCGTCGTCACCGACGAGGCCTTCAGCCTCCTCGATGCAGATTCGGTAACTCGGCGCGCAGCCGGGCTTCGCTGGCCCGGCGGTTTTGTGTGTTCGGGCTGCGGCGGGCGGGTGGCTTGGCGGCTGACGGCTCGACCGCGGGTTTACCGGCTATCGCGGTGGTGAGGCCGGCCTCGGCGAGCATTTGAAGCACACGCCGGTGGTCCAGGGCGAAGGCGCCAATGCCGGCGCGTTCTTCCCGATCATCCATACCCTGTTCAGCAACATCAAAGCCTGGCTCGTCGGGCACCCATCACGGCGTCAGCGCCAGGCACACGTGACGCTTTACCTGGATGGGGCCCATTTATTTTTCCGATGTCCCGTGCAGAGGCGAAAGCTGCTGTAGGTCCACAAGGGATCATTAACTCGGCTGGAAACATGAGTTACGAAACGAGTATCGACGGGCGCACATTTGCTGCCATGATTTCTTTCGAGGGAACCGGCGACTGGATTCGATGGATCGAGCTTCGTAGCGAAGGAATTGGCAAGTTATCCATAGCAGATTGCCACGCAGAACGAGAAGCCATGCAGCACAAATTGTCAGAAGCTTACGGCTATTCGGATGTCAGTAGCGCCGAAAAAGACGAACCCATACTAAATTCTCGATCGGTCTCTAGCTCTTTCTCATTCAAAGATGGCGGAGAAATTCAGCTGTACGAGCGGCGGGCCATTGATACACATGCCTCTCAGGGATGTGTTCTTTCTGTAATCTGTAGGCCAGGTGCTACACGACCAAAGCAGAACTTTTGAAGGCTGCTCGTCGCACGCGGTAAACCGGATTATCACGTAGAAGCCCCGTTCGATGCAAGCGGCAAAAAGGGGGCGGGAGCCGCCTTGCCGGCATAGAATTGAATGAGCACCTGCGCACCGCACCCTGACGGAACGAGGAGGAATGACGCGCCGCACCCCGCCCCGCAAAGTCACGTATTTCGAACCGGTGCCGCCGCGCTTGGCGCGCAACACCATTATCGAGTCGACGTTCGAGGTCGGCCGCCGCTTCCGCTGCACGATGCGCGTGGATTGTAGCCAGCTCGACGCCGGCGCCGTGATCCGGCCGGTGCCCGGCGAATGGCATCCGCGTATGCCTGAGCGACTCGACGAAGAGGAGCTTGCGGATTGGCGCATTGGCCGCAATGCGGTCTATCAGCTCGCCGCGCTGACCATCGGCGCACGCCTCGCGGTCGCCGAGGCATAAGCCTCTGGCAGCTCACACGGTCCCTCAGCCTGCGTCCCGGCTTGGGCGATAGCGGCACGAGCGCGAACGCAATACTCGGGCGCGCTCGCGGCGCAATTCCTCCATGCGTGCTCGGATGATCGGAAAATCGTCAGCGGCGCGGGGTCGGGTGCGCTCGCCGCGCAGCTCCTCCATACGTGCTCGGATCACTGCAAAATCGTCAGCGGCGCGGGGTCGGGTCACGTTTCTTCCGTATACCATTGCAAGGTAAGCCGTCGGTCGTTGACTATACCATCCGGTGTAGGTCGCTCCAGAGTGCTAGAGCGTTTTCCGATCGAATTGAACCCGCCGCCCCCGCGAAAGCGCTAGGGTATGCACTTATTTTCTGCTGGCGACCATCCTATCGCGAGCCTTTGCCCCTCTCCGCCCGCTTGCGGGGGGAGAGGGAGGGACCCGGCGCGCAGCGCCGGGAGGGTGAGGTGGGTGGTGCCGCTGGTTCGAAACGGGAGGGCTCCCCCACCTCACCCCGACCTCTCCGCCCCCGGGGGCGGAGAGGGAGATTTTGGCCGTCAGATGTGTGCATGCCCTAGCGCGAAAGCGGGGCTTAGCAGCAACCTGCAGGTCGCCTGCCCTGGGTCCCCGCTTTCGCGGGAACGACGAATAGTGATGCGAGCTGCTCGGATCATACTCTAAGGAACGCATCATATGCGCGTATGTTTTGCAACGAAAACCCTACGTTTTTTCAACAGCGTACTCTCGTTGCAACACGGTTATGCACGAGTTCTGGGGCAGGATGTGGAGGGTGCGACGGGTGTTGCTATTGTAACAAATACAACATGGCCCAAATGACATCCTCTACGGATCGCGGGGCCCGCCGGGCGCCGGGTTGAAACCAGAGAGGTGCCGATGACTGATGGGCTTTCACTCAAACCGCCGGGGTTGGTGCGCGGGCGGCCGTTCGCCAAGGGGAACCGCCCCCCGGCCGCCGGGCCGGTTCCCGCAACAAGAAGACGCTCGCCGCTGCGGTATTGCTCGAAAGCGAGGCCGAGGCCCTGACGCGGCGGGCCGTCGAGCTGGCGTTCGCCGGCGACCCATGGACCTTCAGCCCACGGGCATGACCCGTGGGGGCAATGCGGCTCTGCATCGAACGCATCCTGCCGCCGTGCCGCGAGCGGATGGTCAAGTTCCCCCTGCCGCCGATCGAGAGTGCGGCCGATATCGCGCCGGCGATGAAGGTGGTCGCGTCGACACTCGCCGGCGGCATCATCACGCCGGGCCAGGCGGGGACGATCGCGGCGGTGGTCGGCACCTTCGTGCGGGCGATCGAGACCAGCGACTTCGACCGCCGCCTAAAGATTATGAAGGCGGCGCTTCCGGCGTGCGCCCCAGGGACGCGCCCGAAATGTTGGATACCGGGCGATGCCCGCTGTTCTACCTATACGCGGGAATTTGCTGCAAATTCGCGCTAGAATCGCCAGCAGAAAAACGCCAATACAATCGGAAGTTGGAAATTCCGGGCTGAGCAGTCAGCACGGCAGCCTGCAAATCACCTAACTTGGCCACAATGTCACGGTTCTTGGTCACAATGTCACGGTCATGGCAGACGAAGCCCCCAGCCTGGTCCTCGAGCATCTCCGCGCAATTCGCGAGGAGCTGCGCGAGATCCGTGAAGAGCAGCGCGGCCGGCTCGGCTCTATCGTCCGCAGCATCTCGCACATGGCCGGTGAAGTTGCCCAAATGGGGCTGCGTCTCGATCGCATGCGCGACCGCCTCGACCGGATCGAGCGCCGTCTCGATCTCGTCGAGGCATAACCCCGCGGACGCGAGCCGGACGCCGCAATCAGGGGGCGGGAAAGTGCGTGCGCAGCTGCTCTCCGCCCACGGTGTCGGGTTCGGCGTCGATCAGGATGAAGGCGAAGACGCAGGGTGCGGGTCCGTTATTGACCCAGGCGTGCATCGTGCCGCGCTGGACGACGACGTCGCCGGGCTTCAAATGCGCCACCTCGCCGCTGTCGAGCTCGAGATCGCACTCGCCCGACAGCAGCAGCGCATAGTCGACGGTCTCGGTTCGATGCATGAATTTGGGCGCGCCCGGGGCGAATTCGGTGATCCGGACAACGGTGCCTTGGCCCGTGCCGACATAGTTGTGGCGGGTGACGAACCCTTTGCGCTGTGCGGCGTCGGCGGCTTCCGAATTGTCGGCCGGCATTCGATCGGTCGACCAGATTTCGCAGCCGGCGATGTGCGGTCGTCCCAGCCTGCTGACCCCCGGGAGGCGTTCGTCGGTCTTGATGATCGCCTTGCCGTTGGCGTCGTGCCCGGTGACGATGCGCCTTACTTCCAGAGCCATGGCTGTCCTCCGTTGGTGAGCCTATTGCGAGGGTGCGGCGGCATTGGGGACGGCGTACAGTTCGGCGGCGTCACGGGCCAGAAGCCGGCGCGATTCCGGGCGCATATAGACCATGTGGCCGCCTTCATAAATGCGCAGCCGGACGGCAGCACGCACCGGGTCGGGAACCGCCAGCTGGTGGACGAGCCAGCGCGATGCGAGATAGGGCGTCACCAGGTCGTAATGGCCGTTGACGACCAGCACCTTGGTTTCCGGGTGCTGGAGGAGCGTAGTCTCGAGAGCCGACATCGCCCGACCAAGCCCCTCACCCTGGCGCTCGCCCTGCCAGTTCCAATGCTGGGATATGTCGCGCGGGAGCACGCGATAAGGCAGATCGGTGTGGTAGCCGAGGGTGTCGGCGACATAGGCGTTGAACGCTGCCCCGTAGGCCGCGACCGCCGGCTGAAGCACCGGGTCGGGGGCGCCTTCTCCGCTTTCGTCGGAGCGGGCCGGGCGGGTGATCGAGCCGTCATAAAGGCTCACCACTTGGCCCTCGGCACGGAGGATCTCGCGGGCGAAGACATGACGCGGGACCCGGCCGCGGTAACGGCGCACGAGATCCTCCGGGAGCGCGGTGATCTCGGCGACTTTGGTGATGAACGGATTGCGCGGCGACGGCTGACCCTCGAGGGCGGCGAGGCCGACCAAATAGTCGGAGATGGCAAATTGCTCGACCGCCGCGGGTGCGCGGCTGGGCGACGGCCTGTAGAGCGCGGCGGTCGCGGCGTAAGACGGCAGAAAAAACCCAGCCGCAAGCAGATCGCGCTCGTCCTGATGCAAGGCGGAGAGGTCCAGCGCCGGCGAAATCAGCGCCAGGCCGTTTATGGTGACGCCGACGTCGCGCGGCAACGCCTGCGCCAATGTCGCAGCGCGGAAACCGCCATAGCTCTCGCCGACGAGAAAGATCGGCGAAGCCCAGCGTTCGTGCCGAGTCAGCCAAAGCCGGATCACCGTGCCGAGCGAGGCGATGTCGGCGCGCACGTCCCAGAACGGCTTGTCCGGGTTTTCCTCCTTGCCCCTGCCGCGGCTGAAACCGGTGCCGACCGGGTCGATGAAGACGAGGTCGGTGAAGCCGAGCCACGTCGCCGGGTTGTCGACGAGGCGAACCGGCGGTCCCGGGACCGCCCCGTTCGGCGGTGTCTCTAAAATCCGCGGCCCGAGGGCGCCAAGGTGGAGAAAGACCGAGGCTGCTCCGGGGCCGCCGTTGAAGACGAAGCTGACCGGCCGCTGGCGCCCCGGCGCGGCGGTGAGATAGGCGATCGTGAAGATGGTGGCGGTCGGCGCGCCTTTCGCGTCGGTCAACGGCAACGTTTCGGCGATCGCATCATACTCGAGCCGCCGGTCCCCCAGCCCGATCGCATGGTGGGTCGCCACCCGCCCCGGAAGCTCACTGTCCGCCCTGTCGTCCGCGGAAACACCGCCGGCGCCGAGCGTGATCAGCAGGAGGGTGACGATCGCCGCGATTTTCGCCATTGAACGCCTCGGTGTTGGTGCTGGTGTTGCGGCCCTCTCAGGCGCGAGAAGTCGCCGTGAATCTTGGCGATTGTGTGAGCACTTGCGGTGCGCGATCTTACCCTCTCCTCGTGCCGCGATGCCGCTTGCAAGAAGGAGGGTCCGATGCCGGGTTCCGCTCGCGTTGCGTTGATTACCGGTTGCGGCAAGCCGATCGGCATCGGCAACTCGACGGCGCGAGCGCTCGCCGCCGCCGGGGTGACCGTCGTCGTCTCCGACGTGCTGCCGACCGGTGTCGCCAACGAGCACAATGTCGAGGGCGACATGGGCGGCTCCTGGGGCGGCGTCGACAGCCTCGTCGAGGAGCTCGTCAAGCGCGGCGGCATTGCGTCCTCTACACTTGGCGATGTCAGCGTCGAAGCCGATGCCGGGCGGATGGTCGAGGAGGTGCTGGAGCGCTATGGCCGCCTCGACATCCTGGTCAACAACGCCGGGGCGCCCCAGGGGGCCGACCGCAACGAGATCGAAGACGTGCCGGTCGAGGCCTGGGACCGGACGATGGGGGTGAACGCCCGCGGCGCCTTCTTGATGTCGCGCGCCGCCGTGCCGGCGATGCGCCGGGCGCAGTGGGGCCGCATCGTCAGCGTCTCGTCGAAGGCCGCGTTCCGACCCGGAAAGCATCGGGCCGCCTATGCCGCCTCGAAAGCTGCGATCGTCGGCTTCACCAAATCGCTGGCCTTCGACCTGGCGCCGTTCGGGATCACCGTCAACGCCGTCTGCCCCGGCCCGATCCGCACCTCGCGGGCGATCAGCACCAACCGCCGCGAATATGGCGACGATCTCGAAGTCGGCTTCCGGGAGCGCGCCAAGGCGATCCCGGTCGGACGCTTCGGCAGCCCCGACGAGGTTGCCGCGATGATCGCCTTTCTCGCCTCGGACCAGGCCGCCTTCGTCACCGGCCAGGCGATCGGCATCGACGGCGGCTGGTAAGGGCCGAGTTCCAGGGCCGGCCCGCCACAACAAAAGTCGTGTCGCCGGTTCAACCGCCGCTGCTCCTGCAGCGGGTCTGCAGCAGGAACACTCCTTCTGGTTGTACGCCTGACCGCTCCGGCTGTCCGACACGCCCTTCCCGATCAGCAGGAATTCTGTCATGCGAAATAGGCAATATTTAGATGATGAGTATCGCATTAAGGGGCTGCGTCCGAGTCGCCTGCTGACCGCGCTACCCGCTCGTCGACGGCAGCGATAGCGGTTATTATCGGCAGCTTCAACGCAGTACCCTGAGGGATGTCGGATGAAAAGGATCGATCTCGTCGCATATGGTGCGCCGGAAGCGGTGGCGAGTTGTGTCGAGGTGCCGGATGTCGGCGCGCCCGGTCCGGGAGAAGTCGTCTTCGACGTGCTCGCTTTCCCGATCAACCCGGCCGATGTCTCGTTCTGCCGCGGCAGCTATCGCCTACGGCCGGAGTTGCCGGCCACCCCCGGAGCCGAATGCGTCGGCCGGGTCGCCGCGGTCGGAACCGGTGTGACGCAGATCCGGCCTGGCGATCTCGTGCTCAACATGCAGCGCGAGAACTGGGTCCAGCGCCGCCGCATCCGGGCCGAGGACGCGATCCCGATCCCGTCCGGCCTCGATCTCGCACAGGCTGCGATGGTGCGCATCAATCCGGCGACCGCGCTCTTGCTGCTAGAGGACCACGTGGCACTCGCGCCGGGCGATTGGGTAATCCAGGACGTCGCCAATTCCGCAGTCGGGCGCCATCTGATCGTGCTGGCTAAGGCCCGCGGCGTGCGCACGGTCAACGTCGTGCGGCGCGATGACGTGGCGGAGGAATTGCGTGCGCTGGGCGGCGATGTCGTACTGAAGGACGGGCCCGATCTGGCCGAGCGCGCCCGGGACGCCACCGGCGGTGCGCCGATCCGGCTCGGTATCGACGCAGTCTCGGGCGAAGCTTGCCGGCATATCGCCGACTGCGTCGCCGATAGCGGCGTGGTCGTTAGCTACGGCTCGATGTCGGGCGAGGACCCGGCAATCTCGCGTGCCGCCCTCAACATGCGCGGCGTCAGCATCACCGGCTTTAATCTCGGCCGTGGCCTCGCCAAGCGCACCCCGGGGCAAGTGCGCGAGATTTATGCCGATCTCGCCCTCAAGATCCGCGACGGCGTGCTGAAGGCGCCGATCGATTCGTATTACCCAATCGAAGACATCAAGCCGGCGCTGGTCCGGGCACAACAGGGCGGCCGCAACGGCAAGGTGCTGGTGCTGCCGAACGGGCCGCTTTAGGAGCAAAAAGTATCGCAAACTGGAAAGCCGTCATTCCGGGGCGCGGGCGTAGCCTGAGAGCCCGGAACCCATGGACACGAGCCTGTGAAGAACGTCGACGGGCCGGTGTTCAAGGGTTCCGGGCCTGGCCCTCTGGGGCCGTCCCGGAATGACTAACTGGTATTCGGAGAGCGAGAATGAACGACGCGAACCATCAAGACCTAATCCTCGACCAGTTCACCCGCCAGGCGACCGTCTTCAGCACTGCCCCGACGATCACCGATGAGGACGCGCTGAGAATGATCGTCGGGGCCGCGGGGCCCGCTCGCGGTGATAGCCTGCTTGATGTGGCCTGCGGTCCCGGCCTCGTCGTCTGTGCCTTCGCCCCGCATGTTCGCGAAGCGACCGGGATCGACATGACCCCGGCGATGCTCGAGCGGGCTCGCAAGCTCGCCGCCGACAAGGGCGCGGCGAACGTCACTTGGCGTCAGGGCGACGTCTATGCGCTGCCCTACCAGGACGGCAGCTTCACGATCGTCACCACGCGGTTCTCGTGTCACCATTTTCTCGATCCAGCGGCGGTATTGCGCGAGATGGTCCGCGTCTGCGCCCCGGGAGGGCGCATTGTCGTCGTCGACGATTATGCCTCCGAGGATCCGGCGAAGGCGGCGGCGTTCAACCGTCTGGAAAAATTGCGCGACCCCTCGCACGCGCGCTGCCTGAGCTTGACCGAGCTCAAGGGGCTGTTCGGCACGGTGGGCCTACCCGATCCCGACGCGACCTTCTACGAGCTGCGCGGCGACGTGCCGGGCCTGCTCGCCCGGTCGTTCCCAAACCCGGGAGACGATCTCAAGATCATCGAGATGTTCAAGGGGTCGGCAGCGGATGACCGGCTCGGCGTCCCGGTCCGGCTCGACGGTGATGAGGTCTACTACGCCTACCCGGTGGCGATCCTCGCGGCGACACGCCTCGCCTGATGCTCATCCCGGCGCCGTTCGACGAGTACGAGGGCCGGGTGCTGCCGGAGTGGATCGACGCCAACGGCCATATGAACCTCGCCTATTACGTGGTGCTGTTCGACTACGCCACCGACGCGCTGTTCGAGGCAATCGGCATCGGCCGCAGATATAAGGACGCCACCAATCACGGCACCTTTGTCGCAGAGACACACAATCTCTATGAACGCGAATTGCTGGTCGGCGACCGTGTGCGGGTCGCAGCGCAGATCCTCGCCGCCGACAACAAGCGTCTGCACTTGGCGCATGAAATGTTCGGTCTCGCCGACGGCACGCGCGCCGCCACCCGGGAGCTGTTGTACCTGCACATCGACCTCTCCGCCCGCCGCGTCGTCCCCTGGCTGCCTGAAGTCCGCGAGCGCGTCGCCGACGCAGCCGCAGTCCATTCCCGTCTCCCCAGACCCGATTGGGCCGGGCGCCGCATCACAATGCCGGCGTAACCGAAACGACCGCGCCTATCCTCCGCCACCAATGGGCATGCGCATCCGGGTCTCTTCGAGAACCACGACGCATCCCTGCAACAATGCCGTCTCTAGGGCCGGGAGATTGGCCAACAGAAACGCGGCTTGACGCTCAGGCCGTCTGTCGCGGTCGCGTCTGAAAAGCACAACGGATGGCTCGCGCTCCTGCCTTGCGCAAGGAGGGTGCCGAAATCGGTATCTGCAGACACGACAACCCGGCCATAATTTTTGGCTCGTTCGAAAATTTCATTATCAGCAGCAGCCTGTAAGGTGAAATCGCGAACATGTACGGCGTCGTGCCCTGCCTGGGTTGGGATTGACGAGAAGTTCGGGGCCGGAGAGGTTGTCGCGATCGGTAATGCCGCGGGCGATGCTTTCGACATGACCGCGCGGTGCGGGCGAGCCATCCAGCAGATAGATCTCGGCCTGTTCCCCACCTTTATCGCCGGGATTTTGGTTTCCTCGAAATAGCCCGTTACCCCGTAGGAGTCGCTGTCGATCAATGCCATCAGTTTGGTGCCGACCGAGGCGTATTGACCGACTACGAGGCTCAGGTTGGTGACAATCCCGTTGACCGGCGCGCGCACGGTGCAGTCGAGGTTGAGCTGAGCGGTCGAGCGGTCGGCGAGCGCCTGCTGGTAGTTGGCAGTAGCCGAGGCGGCGGTAAGTTTGGCGTCTTCGCGCGCCTCGTCGGAAATCGCGATCGTCGTCAGCTTAGCGCGCCGCGAGTTCTGCTGCGCCGCGTTTTCCATTGTCGCCTTGCGCGCCGCGACTGTCGCGTCAGCCATGGCAAGAGCCCGCGTATAACGTTCCCGATCGATGACGATCAGGACATCGCCCTTGAGAACGAATTGGTTGTCTTTGACCCGAACCTCGTCGACAAAGCCGGCTACGTCCCGGCGCGATCGACACGACGTCGGCCTGCACCCGGGCGTCTCGGGTCCATGGTGAGAACAGATAGTAGACCGGAATGCCCCTCGTCATGTACGGTTCACGACGCCTTCGCCAGGTTTCGGGTCAATAAGTCGACCTTGCGGTTCAATGCCGTGATCAGACCGTCGATCCCCTCCCGCTGAAGGATCGCATGAAACTCCGAGCGTTGCGTTGCCAGCTGGCTGATCGTGCCGTCGAGGTACACGTCGGCGACTTGCCACGACCCCCCGTTTTCACGCATCCGATAATTGAGGCTCACTGCATCGCCATTCGATTTAACGATCTTGGTTTGCACCACTACTTCCGTGCCGTAGGGCTGCTCGCCGGTAACCTGCAGCTGCTCGCCCGAATAGCTGTCGAAGCGATCGGCATAGGTCGCCGAAATGTAGCGTCCGAAAGCCTCCGTCACCTGCTGTTGCTGGGTCGGGGAAAGCGTCGTCCAGGACGGGCCTACCGCGAGCCGAGCCATCAGGGGTACGTCGAAGAACCTGATTACCACGGGGGCCAGCCTCGCATAGCGGCCGCTTTGTCCAAGGGTCGGACCGTCCTTCATCGTGGTCAGCAACGTGTCGTAAAAGCTGTGCACATTGTCTTGCGGGCTCACGGCCAGTGCCATGGCCGTCTCCGCGGATATCGCGAACGCCAGCGACAGGCCGAGGCAAGCGCCCGCGATCTTGCATGGTCGAGCAGAAGGTGTGATCAGATTTCTCATGGCCGGCTCTCCTCTCCCTTCGCAATCCGATGAGCACCGCCGGCTTCCATTAAGTCAGTGGATCGCGGTCGACTGCATTGGGAGCCTCATTGATCGCGATGTCCGCTTCGTGGATCTACGAAGGGCCGTAGGCTTAGCTACAGGAATGGTATCGAGCGCATCTGCCAATAGGTGCTTGACATAGCTGCTGCCAATTCCTGCCAATTGCACCGCCACCTTGGGGTCATCGGTGTAATATCGTAGCCAAACGGGGTCCCAGCTAAATCCTGCAGCTCTTGCTGCGCGATCTTCCGATCCCGCTCGAAAATAGAACTGATAAGTCGTAGGATCGAACAGCAACTTTGCCATAGCCCTACTCCCGTGATCAGAGTGCGTGATAACCACCCCCTCGCTCACTGGATAGTAGGATGCGCCGCCCCCACCACGGAGGTCGAGTGAAACGAGGTAAATTTGGGTGAATTGTGCTATACAATGGCCCAGTGGGCGTTCCGTCGCGGTGCTTCCTCCTCTGTTTTGCGTCAACTCGCACCATCAAGGCTCAGTCATCCTCAAATTCTGTTGGTTGAGGCGTATCCGTGGGGGGCGGGCCGGTCGATGCGGTCGGAATTAGATATTCTCTACCTTCAGGATAGCCGCAGTATCTGCGCGGGTCTTGCGGCAGGCGTCTGCATCCCGCGCTAGATCGATCCCGTATGTCGGAATGATCTCCTTTAGCTTGGGGAGCCAGCCGCTCTCGGTGAGTTCGTTCGCGAAACATTTTTCGAGCACACCGACAGCAATGAAGGCCGCAGTGGATGCGCCTGGCGAGGCGCCGAGCAGGGCGACAAGCGATTTGTCCTCGGCTGCGACCAGCTCGGTGCCGAATTCCAAGACGCCGCCCCTGTGCTGGTCGGGCTTGATGATCTGGACGCGCTGGTCGGCAACGGCTTCGCGCCAGTCTTTCCGAGCGGCCCTGGGAAAGAATTCGCGAAGGGCCGCGAACTGATGAGCCGGGCTTTGGAAGACCTGGCCAATCAGGTATTCCGTCAGGGCGATGTTGTCGCGCGCCACTGCTAGCAACGGCAGGATGTTGCCGGGCCTGATCGACTCAAACAGGTCAGTCAGCGAACCGTGCTTGAGGAACCTGGTGGAGAAGCCGGCATACGGTCCGAACAGCAACGACTTCTTGCCTTCGATGATGCGGGTGTCGAGGTGCGGCACCGACATCGGCGGCGAACCCTGCGCCGCCTTGCCGTAGACCTTGGCGTGATGGCGGTCGCTTACGGCACTCTCGTCGCAGCGCAGCCAGATACCGCTGACCGGGAAGCCGCCATACCCATGGCCTTCGGGGATGCGCGACTTCTGGAGCAGCTCGAGGGCGCCCCCACCGGCGCCGATGAAGACGAATTTGCCCGAGACGGCATCGCGCGCCAGCGTGTCGACATCCTCGATGCCTACCAGCCAAGCGCCGTTTGCCGCACGATCAAGATTCACCACCCGGCGATTATAATGCACTGAAACGCCGGGTTGGGCGGCAAGATGTTTTACCAGCAGGTGGGTCAAGGCGCCGTAGTCGACATCCGTGCCGGTCACGATGCGAGTCGCCGCAAACGGCTCCGCGTCGCCGCGGCCGTCCATGATCAGCGGAGCCCATTCGGCGATCTTGGCCCGATCCTCGGAATACTCCATGCCGTGGTAGCAGTGGCTCGCGGACATCTCCTCGAAACGCTTGCGCAAGAACGCGGCATTGTCCTTCCCCCACACGAAGCTCATGTGCGGGCAGGGATGGATGAAGGCGCGCGGGTCGGGGATGGCGCCCGTGCGGATCAGGTAGGACCACACCTGACGCGACAGATCGAACTCTGTGTTGACCTTGAGCGCCTCGGAGATGTCGACGCTCCCGTCTTCGCGCTGAGGCGTATAATTCAGCTCGCAATTGGCCGCGTGGCCGGTGCCCGCATTGTTCCAGGCTTGCGAACTCTCCAGCCCACAATCCTCGAGCGTCTCGAATATCGTGATACTGAGCGAGGGTTCGAGCTCCTTGAGGACGGTGCCGAGGGTGGCGCTCATGATGCCCGCACCGATCAGCACAACGTCTGGTGCGCCCGAGTTTTGAGTCTGGACCATATGGACCTCCCTTTTTGGTCAGCCGGGCGATCAACTGGGCGAGTTGGCGACGAACGGCACCTCAACGCCTGGGCTGAGAATCACGTAGGCCCGGCGCCAGGGATTCTCGTCGACAAGCTTCCAGCTGTGTCCGGTTCCCGCAGTGTCCTCAGCAAGCAGAATGTCGCCCGGGTGCAGCATGAAGTGGTCGCCCGTGCGCGTCTGGAAGTCGAGCGTGCCGCTCAATGTGATGACAAATTGGCGGGCCGGCGCGTCGTGCCATTCGAAGGCGCCTCCGGCTCTCGTTTCGCGGAACGAGATGCTGACGGCATTAACGGTGCCGCTGAGGATGTCGCCACGTTCGCCCCGTGGAAGGTCGATTGCCCCCTCCTCGAAATGCGAGTTGTCGTCGTCTCCGGTCCAAAGCCGGATACAGCGTATCATTGAGGCCTCCTTGTTTTGGTCTAGCAAAGGCTGTCGTTAGTAGTGCCCTGGCGTTGGTCGGACTTTGCCTCTGAAGACGGTGTAGCTGATCACCGTGTAGAGCAGCATCAGCGGGAAGACGAAGAGACCCTCGCCCCAAAACATGAAGGCGAGGCTGGAGTGAGGCGCTGCGGCTTCTTCGATGGTGATCGAGAACGGGATCATGTAGGGCCAGAACGAGATCGCCAGGGTGCCGAACGCCGCCGCGAAAATCAGCGCTACCATGTAATAGGGCCCTCCGTCCCGGCGCCGTCGAACGCTCGCGGCCGCCACCAGCGCCGCGACGACACCGATCGCCGGAAAGACAAGTAAATACGGCCGCTCGAGCCATCGGTGCATGACCCGAAGGTTTTCGACCAAGGCATAGCCAAAGACGATGATCAGAAAGATGAGCAGCCCGATCGAAAGATAGGGGATCAGTCGATAGGCTTCCTCGCGGAGATCGCCCTCGCACTTCTTGATGAGCCAACAAGCGCCGAGCAGGGAATAGCCGAGACACAGGCCGATGCCGCACAGCACCGCAAAAGGGCTGAGCCAGCCGAATTCGCCGCCGGTATATTGGCCGTTGGAGATCGGGAGCCCCTCCACGAGGGCGCCTACGGTCAGGCCTTGCATGAACGCTGCGACGAGAGATCCTCCGGCGAAACCGGCATCCCAAATCCAGCGCATCCGCTCAGTCTTGTAACGATACTCGAACGCGACGCCGCGCAGGATCAGCCCCGCCAGCATCAGCAATAGGGGAAGATAGAACGCAGAGAAAAGCGTCGCGTAGACGACCGGAAAGGCGCCCCAGAGGACCACGCCGGCGACGACGAGCCACGTCTCGTTGCCGTCCCAGATCGGGGCGACCGCGCTCAACATCGCGTGGCGTCTCTCCTCGTTGCGCGTCAGGCCGAAAAGAACACCGACGCCGAGATCGAACCCGTCGAGCAGGACATAGAGGAGGATGCTGACGGCCAGTATCGCCACCCAGAAGTTGACCACGGCTATTCTCCTGCGGAGGCGCGCCGAGCGGCCGCCGTTAGGCGGTGCCCATCGACGACCGACATCGGACGATTGGGGATAGCGGCCGCGGGAGGCAGAACCAGGCGTCCTTCCGGTCCGGCGCGCAGCAGCCGATAGATGTAATAGGTTCCGAAGGCGAAGATGAAGCTGTAGACAAAGCAAAAGACGACGAGCGAGATCGTCGCCGTGCGAGCCGTCAGGAACGGCGTCATCGCGTCGGCCGTTCTCAGAACACCGTAGACCGTCCAGGGCTGGCGGCCGACTTCGGCTGTGTACCACCCGGTCAATATCGCGATGAAGGGCAGCGGGAAGCTGAGAAAAATCGCCCAGAGTACCAACCGGCTTTGCTCGATGCGCTCCTTGTGAATCAAATAGGAACCGACCCAGGCGACCAATAGCATGATCGCCCAGCAGCCAACCATGATCCTGAATGTGAAAAACGGAATTATAACTGGCGGCCGGTCCTGTGGCGGGAAGTCGGTCAGGCCGACCTCTTTGGATGTGAAGCTCATGCTCCCGATCAGACTGCCGAGTACCGGGATCGCGATCTGATAGTGGTTGGTCTCCGCCCCCGGGTCGGGGATCGCGATCAGGACCTCGCTTGCCGGTTGCTGACTATGCCAACGGCCTTCGATGGCGGCGAATTTGACCGGCTGATAGTTGTGGACGTAATCGCCGTTGAGGTGTCCGAAAAAGCCCTGGATCAATAGCAGCACGGCGGCGAGATATAATCCCATGCGGAGCATGATGCGCGCCTCGGAGGCAAATTCCCGACGCAGCATGTACCATGCGCCGGTTGCGGCGACGCAGAACGCGCCCGTGAGGTACGAAGCAAGCAGCATATGAGGGAAGCGCACCCAGAGCACCGGACTGAAGAGGATTTTGAGCCAGTCGACCGGAACAAAGGCGCCGTTTTCCATGACATAGCCGACCGGCACCTGCATCCAGCTGTTGTTGGCCATGATCCAGTAGGCCGAGAGCGTGGTACCCAACGCCACCATTGCAGTCGAAAACAAATAGAACCATGGCGGGACGCGAGAGCGGCCAAACAGCAGGATCCCGAAAAAGCTCGCCTCGAGGAAAAAGGCTGTAAAGGTCTCGTACGAGAGAAGCGGGCCTTGGATCGGTCCTGACATCCGAGCGAGCACGCTCCAGTTGGTACCGAACTGGAACGCCATGACAATCCCGGAGACGACACCGAGCCCGAATGCCACACCAAAGATTTTGAGCCAGAACTCGAACACCTGACGGTAGGCCGCGCGCCCGGTCCACAGATGCAGCGCTTCGAGGACGGTCAGCCAGGCCGCCAGCCCGATCGTGAAGGACGGGAAGATGATGTGGAAGGAGATCGTGAATGCGAACTGCAGCCGCGACAGCAGAAGCGCCGTGAGGTCCATTGGCATTTCCTCACCGGTATCGTGTGATTCGCTCGGGGTGTGTGAACACCTCGAACCCGTCGTTACGTGCGATGCCGACGAGGGTCAGGCCGGTTGCCTCTGCGGTTCGGACGGCCAAAGCTGTCGGCGCAGACACTCCAACCATGATGGCTGCGCCCATCATTCCGGCTTTTTGCACGAGCTCGATGGAAATACGGCTCGACAATACAATGACGCCCTCGGCAGCCGACGAGCCTGTGCGCATCAATGCTCCGGCCAATTTATCGAGTGCATTGTGCCGCCCGACGTCTTCTCGCAGAAGCAGGGTCTGCTCCAGCCGCCAAAACGCCGCGGCGTGTACTGCTCGCGTCTGCATGTTCAACTGCTGGCTCGCCGGCAGCGCGGCCACTGCATCTGCGATGTCCTGCCTGCTCACCCGCGTGCCATGACTCGCCATCGGTATTGCGCGATTGGCCTCGGCCAAACTCTCCAACCCGCACATGCCGCACCCGGCCGGCCCAACAAAGCGACGGCGCCTTGCGGCGAACGCATCGGATCGGTCGCCGGTCAGCCACATTCGCAGCACAATTCCGTCAGCAACGCTGACTACAGCCAATTCTGCTATTTCAGCCGCTGCGGTAATGATCCCCTCGGTGTAAGTGAAACCGAGCGCGAAATCTTCCAGATCGTCGGGCGTCGCCATCAAGACAGCGTGCGTCACACCGTCATAGCTGAACGCGACCGGCACCTCCTCGGCCAAGGTGCGTTCTGCGATCAGCGTCGAGCCATCGCGCCATGCTTGCCGTGCGACGCGTTGCGCCGGCGGCGGCACGACGCGCGAACCCTCCAATGCAAACATTGTCATTTGCCGGGAGTGAGCTGCCGCGGCTGCGGGCGAACCAAGACCGGGATCGATTTTGCCGCCGGTGTGCCGCTCTTCAAATCATGATAGACGAGCGGCAGCAGTGGGTTGGTCTCGGGATAATAGGCGCCGATCGAGCCTACCGGGATACTGTGGGGTTTTACCCAGAACCCACCCACGACCCGCCGTTTGCCGTCCTCGGCAAGCGATTCGATTTCGACTTCGTCGCCCTCCGCGATACCCCGCGCCTGCATGTCGGCTTCATTCATGAATACCACCATGCGGCCCCCGAACACGCCGCGATAGCGGTCGTCGAGACTGTAGATCGTCGTATTGTACTGATCGTGGCTTCTGAGCGTCGCAAGCCGAAGCATTGCGGGGTCAGAGACAGGACAGTCCTCGTCGACCCCGGGGAACACCAGAAAATTGGCGCGGCCCGTGGCGGTGTTCCAGACCCGCTGGCGCGGCGGAGTGGTCAGGTGAAAGCCGCCCGGCTGACGGATCCGCTTATTGAAGTCCCCAAACAGCTCCGGGAAGACCTCTTCGATCTTGTCGCGGATCCGGTTATAGTCGGCGGCGAACCAGTCCCAATCGACACCACAATCGGGCAAGGTGGCTTTCGCCATGCCGCAGACGATGGCGACCTCCGACTTCAGACGCTCGCTCGGTGGTTCGACGAGACCGGATGACGCATGCACCATCGACATGCTGTCTTCGACGGTGACCGACTGCCGACCGCCGGCCTGGATGTCGATATCGCTGCGCGCCAGACAAGGGAGGATCAGCGCCTCTCTGCCATGGACCAGATGGCCGCGGTTGAGCTTGGTGCTGATGCCCACGGTCAGCCGCAAGCGGCGCATCGCCGCCTCGGCCACGGTCCAATCCGGTACAGCTCTGACGAAATTGCCGCCGAGCCCGATGAAAACCTTGGCGCGCCCCTCCACCATCGCTTGTACGGCGTTGACGACATGGTGCCCGCGAGCCCGCGGCGGCTCGAAGCCGAACACTTTCTTGAGCTGGTCGAGGAATGCCGGCTTTGGCTTTTCATCTATGCCCATCGTGCGGTCGCCTTGCACGTTGGAGTGGCCGCGCACCGGGCAGATCCCCGCTCCGGGCTTGCCGAAATTGCCGCGCAGCAGCAACAAATTCACGATCTGCTGCACGTTTGCGGTGCCGAGCCGATGCTGGGTGATCCCCATGCCGTAGACGAGGATAACGGTGCGCGCCCGCATATAGACGGCTGCCACGCGCTCCAGCTGGTCGCGCGGCAAGCCGCAGACGCGCAATATGTCTTCCCATCCTGTCCGGCGCAGGTCATCCACGAACGCCTCGAAGCCGTGTGTGTGGTTGGGATGAAGTCGAGGTCGAGGACTGGCTCTTTACCGTTGCCAAGCGCCTCGTCATGCGCCTCCAGCACCAGCTTCATAAGCCCCTTGAGAGCCGCGACATCCCCGCCGATGCGGACCTGGCAATACTCGCTGGCGATCCTCGTCTCGCCCAACGTCGCCATCTCGATCGGATCCTGGGGCGCCGCAAAGCGCTCGAGAGCGCGCTCGCGCAACGGGTTGAACACGACGATTGGCACGTTGCGGCGTGACGCCCTGTCCAACTCGGTCAGCATCCGCGGGCTGTTGGTGCCCGGGTTCTGGCCGATGATGAAGATCGCCTCGGCATGTGCGAAGTCGTCGAGCAGCACGGTTCCCTTGCCGATGCCGATGCTCTCGGGAAGGCCGACGCTGGTCGGCTCGTGGCACATGTTCGAACAGTCGGGGAAGTTGTTCGTGCCGAACCGGCGCACGAACAGCTGATACATGAACGCCGCTTCGTTCGAGGTGCGTCCCGAGGTGTAGAATTCAGCCTCGTTGGGATCATCGAGAGCGTTGAGCTCGCGGCCGATCAAAGCGAACGCCTCATCCCAATCGACCGGCACATAATGATCGGTTGCCGGATCATAGCGCATCGGCTCGGTCAGGCGCCCCTGCTCCTCCAGCCAGTGGTCGCTTTCCTGTTCCAGTTGACGGACGGTATGGGCCGCGAAGAACTCGCGCGTTACGTGGTGCTTGGTCAGCTCCCAGGTGACGGCCTTGGCGCCATTCTCGCAAAACTCGAATGAACTCGTATGTCGCGGATCGGGCCAGGCGCAACCGGGGCAGTCAAAGCCTTCCGGCTGATTCATCGACAGCAGTGCCCTGGCGCCTTCAGCTCGACGCTCTGCTCGCGAAGCGCGTTTGCGGTGGCACGCAAGGCCCCCCAGCCGCCGGCAGGCGGATTGTACGGCGCGAACACCGGCTTCTCGGCTGATTCATTGGCAGGGACATCGGCCGGTAAGGAAGGGACAGGAGGCTGGTCGCTCATGATCGTGCACCTCTCAATCGATCGTCAAAGGCACTAGCGCCACAGGTTTGTGCGGGCGAGGTCGATCACCTCATCGGCTCGGCCGCTGATCACGGCTTTGACCATGTAGAGCGTGAAGCCCTTGGCCATCTCCAGGGTGATCGAGGGCGGCATCGCCAGCTCGGTTCGGTTCACGACCGCATCGACCAGCACCGGCCCGCTATGAGCCAGTGCGGCGGCGATCCCGGCGTCGACTTCGGTCGGGTCCTCGAGCCGGATACCGCGCACGCCAACAGCTTCGGCCATTGCCGCGAAATTCGGGTTCGTGAATTCGGTGCCAAATGGGAGAAACCCGGTGGATTTCTGCTCGAGCTCGATGAAGCCGAGCGCGCCGTTGTTGAACACGACCACCTTTACCGGCAGACCGAGCTGCACCAGGCTGAGGAAGTCGCCCATCAGCATCGTGAACCCGCCGTCGCCCGACAGCGAGATCACTTGTCGACCGGGAAACGCTGCCTGGGCGCCGATCGCCTGTGCCATCGCGTTGGCCATCGAGCCGTGCCAGAACAACCCGATGAGCCGCCGCTTGCCGTTCATCGCCAGATAGCGTGCGGCCCACACGGTCGGCAGCCCGACATCGCAGGTGAAGACGGCGTCCTCTGCGGCGTGGTCGCTGATCGCCTTGGCGATCTGCTGCGGGTGAATCAGCCCCTTGCCTGGTGTGGCGGCGGCCAGATCGTCGAGGCCTTTGCGTGCGCTGGTATAATGCTGCTGCGCCTGCGTCAGATGGGTCGCGTCCCATTGCTGCCGCAGCAGCGGCAACAACGCCTCGATTGTCGCCCGGATGTCGCCGACGATGGCAAGATCAACCGCCGCCCGCCGTCCGATTTGCTCGGCTCTGATATCGACTTGCGCGATGTGGACTCCCGATCCCTGCGGATAAAATTGCCGATAGGGGAAATCGGTCCCGAGCATCAGCAGGACGTCGCAGTCGAGCATCGCGTAATAGCCGGACGAAAAGCCAATCAGACCGGTCATGCCGACGTCGTAGGGGTTCTCCCACTCGACATATTCTTTGCCGCGCATGGTATGGACCATGGGCGCTTTGAGACGTTCGCCCAATGCAAGAAGCTCATTGTGCGCGCCTTGGCACCCCGACCCGCACAGTATGGTAACGCGGTTCTTGCCGTTCAGTAGCGCCGCCAGCCGCTCGAGATCATCTTTCCCAGGCGTAACAACCGGCGCCGACGGCAGCAAACCCGCGGCCTTGGCCGGGGGGGCATCGGACGCGGGCTGCAGCGCGATGTCCCCGGGCATCACCAATACCGATACGCCGCGCTTGCCAACGGCCTCGCGTATCGCAACCTCCAGCGCCCGCGGCATCTGGTTGGCACCAGAGACGAGTTCGCAATAATGGCTGCACTCTTGGAACAACGTCTGCGGATGCGTCTCCTGGAAATATCCGGCGCCGATCTCGGCCGAGGGGATCTGCGCGGCGATTGCAAGCACCGGCACGCGCGATCGATGGCAATCGAAGAGGCCATTGATCAGATGCAGATTACCCGGGCCGCAGCTCCCGGCGCAAACCGCGAGCTCCCCCGTCAGATGCGCCTCGGCACCCGCCGCGAAAGCGGCGACCTCCTCGTGCCGGACATGAACCCACTCGATCTTGCCCTGCCGGCGAAGCGCGTCGGTCAGCCCATTGAGGCTGTCGCCGACAATACCGTAGATCCGCTTGACACCGGCCGCGGCGAGGGTTTCGGCAAACTGATCAGCGACGGTTTTTGCCACCTTTATCTCCCCTGCTACGCTTGCCCGACACGTGGACTCTACGACATCCCTCACCAAGCTAAGTGAAGTAAATTCGGGCTCGGTCCTGCATAGGCGTCGACGACCGGCGATGCGCATCCGGCGAGCAGCATCGCCAGACAAAGCAGCGTCGCCAAACACACGACCTGCACTCCAAATCTGAGCTGGTCGGCCAAGAGGGTAGCTCGGTCAGTGGTTGCGATCTTGCCCGAAAATGACCAAGGTCCGGCTGCAGAGGCTCGAGACAGCTCAGCCGACGAGCGCTGACGTTCTTGGCTCACACGCAGGGCATCAACGAGCGCCCGACGTCGCCCTTCTCGGAGCGAACGGCCGGCGCAGCCGGTCTGCCGGTTGGATCGCGCAGAGTGTAGGTCGACAATGATGCAATGGTAGTGCGTCATCAGAGCCCGGTGAAGCCAGCGGGTCTGGATCAAGCAGCGGTTCTCAAACGCTGTGTTCTCAATGTAGAAACCACCTCAGTTTCGCGCGGCAGCTTCAAGATGTCCCAAACCTGTCGCAGCGCACCCGCAAGCCGATCGATCAAGCGGTTGTTGTGAAAGGGCGTTGGAGTGATGCGGAGGCGCTCGGTGCCTCTGGGCACGGTTGGATAGTTGATCGGCTGGAGATAGATGCCAAACCTCTCCAAGAGCAAAGTTGATGCCTCTCGGCAGAGCGCGGCATCGCCGACCGGGACCGGAATAATGTGCAATTGCGACGGCATCATTGGGATGCCAGCCTCGCGCAAGGCGCGGCGGGTCTTCTCGACCTGCAGCCGATGCGCAACCCTTTCGGCCACTGATTTCTTCAGATGCGCAATGCTCCGCGTGGCGGCGGCCGCGACCGCCGGCGGCATCGCAGTCGTAAAAATGAAGCTCGGGGCAGCGGAGCGGATCGCGTCGCAGATTACTAAATCGGCGGCGATATATCCCCCTACTACGCCAAAGCCCTTGGCCAAGGTTCCCTCGATGACGTCGACGCGGTCCATGACCCTGTCGCGTTCGGCAATCCCGGCGCCGCGCAGCCCGTAGAGGCCAACGGCATGCACCTCATCGAGATAGGTCAGCGCTCCGTATTTATCCGCCAGATCGCAGATCCGGCCGATCGGGGCGATATCGCCGTCCATAGAATAGAGCGATTCAATGGCGATAACCTTCGGGCGGCCGGGCTCCGCGTGATCTAGAAGCTGTTTGAGATGGTCGAGGTCATTGTGCCGGAATATCCTCCTCTCGGCGCCGCTCGCCGGATCCCGGCGATCATCGAGGCGTGATTTCTCTCGTCGGATAATATCAGACAATTCGATAAAAGCCGGCCGATCGTACCGAGCGCCGCCTCGTTGGACACATAGCCGGATGTGAAGACGAGGGCGGCCTCCTTCCGATGCAGGTCCGCGACTTCCGCTTCGAGCGCGACGACGGCACGGCTGTTGCCGGAGATATTACGGGTGCCTCCGGCGCCTGCGCCTGTTCGTACTGCGGTCTCGATCATCGCATTGATGACCTCGGGGTGGCGCCCCATGCCGAGATAGTCGTTCGAGCACCAAACGACCACCTCGTGAGCGGCGCCATTGTGGCGCCAAATGGCAAAGGGTGGGCGTTCGGCGCGCCGCTCCAGATCGACAAAAGTGCGATAGCGGTCTTGCCGGCGGACAGCGTCGAGATCCGACTGAAAATGGCTGCGCAATGTCATCGCATCTTCCTCTCTGATACCATCAATCGCTAATGGGCCCAGGTCGTACGGTCGGCGGCGTATGCCGGAACCAAGCACATTGCCTCGGTGCTTTCCGGCGCCGGACATGCACCCACCCGACTTGCCCCGACGGCGAAGCGCGTCGGTCAGACCATTGAGGCTGTCGCCGACAATACCATAGACCCGCTTGACCCGCGGCGGCGAGGGTCTCAGCGAACTGGTATGCGACAGTCTTCGCCAACGATCGTTCTCCGATCCGGACAATCCTCAGGACCAGTCCTACGGCTGAAATGCCCGTCCAGCATTTACTTAATAACGGGCTGCCGGCGCTGTCTGGTTAGTTTTGGTAAGCAGCGGTAAATTGTCGTAAGCAGCCACTCAATCGCTACAATCCCGCGCTCTTCCGGCACCCGATCAGCGCCATGGTCCTCACATGTGGCAAAGCTTGCCGCGACAATCAGTCGGATCAAGCAAGGCGAGCACGGGTTGAACGTTCGGTCCTTACGACGAGGGCGCACCCGCTCGGATGTCGCGCGGTTGCGACAAGTGACCGGCTCCGTCCCGCGCTCGTCAGCGATTATTGATGAAAGAGGGCACCGCCGGGCAACTCAACCGGGCATGGACGGCCGCGGCCGTGCCGGGTATACGTCTGTCAAGTAAAATCCGGTAAAATTAGGTTAGAGGCAGATCGGACCCGCCTTATGGACGAACGCGCGATCTCGTTTGCCCCGTTCCGCCTGCTTCCGGGTCAGAGGCTGCTTCTCGAAAGCGACAAGCCGGTACGGCTCGGCAGCCGCGCCTTCGATCTCCTCGCCGCCCTGGTCGAACGCGCCGGCCAGGTGGTCTCGAAAGACGAGCTGGTCGCCCGGGTCTGGCCGACCACGGTGGTCGAGGAGGGCAACCTCAAGCTGCAGATCAGCGCGCTGCGGCGGGCATTGGGCGATGGCGGCGCCCGTCGATACATCGTCACCGTGCCGGGACGCGGCTATAATTTTGTTGCGCCCGTGAACCAGGCAGCGGAGTCGCACGGTACGCCGTCACCGATGGTCGCCGCGTCCCAGCTGCACAACCTACCGTTTGCGGTTACGCGGATGATCGGGCGCGAAGAAATCGTGACCGCGCTCGTCTCGCGGCTGGCGCGCGACCGGCTGGTGACAATTGTTGGGCCCGGGGGGAGCGGAAAAACGACGGTCGCTCTCGCCGTCGCCGAGGCGGCCGTGTCCGCCTATGAACACGGCGTCTGGCTGATCGACCTGGCGCCACTCGCCGAACCGCCGCTGGTAGCGAGCACGGCAGCATCTGTGCTCGGCCTCGAGATCCATGCCAAAGATCCGCTGCCGAGCTTGGTTGCTAGCCTTGCTGACAAACGGATGCTGCTGGTCATTGATAATTGCGAGCATCTGATCGACGCGGCAGCCAATCTGGCTGCGATGCTTCTTAAAAGTGCACCGGGAATTAGCATCGTGGCGACCAGCCGCGAGCCGCTGGGCGTCGACGGTGAGCGCGAGTACCGGGTGCCCTTGCTCGCCATCCCATCGCCGTCGTCGCGATTAACCGCCGCCCACGCCCTGGCCTTCCCGGCCGTGCAGCTGTTCGTTGAGCGGGTATCCGCGCTCATCGACGATTTTGTGCTAACCGACGCCGACGCACCATTCGTCGTCGAGGTGTGCCGCAGGCTCGACGGGCTGCCGCTGGCGATCGAGTTCGCGGCGGCCCGGGTCGAGGTGCTCGGGATCCAGGGACTTGCGGCAAGTCTGAACAACATTTTGCGCCTTCTTGGGGGGCGGCGTCGTGGCGCAACGCCGCGGCAGCGCACGATCAAGGCTGTCCTCGACTGGAGCCACGACTTGTTGCGCGAGGACGAGAAGCGGTTCTTCCGCCGGCTCGGCATTTTTCCCGGCAATTTTTCGATCGAGGCCGCGGCTGGTGTGGCAATGGATGCCGGGCAGCCGCCGAGCAATGCGGTCGATCTGCTCGCCGACCTGGTGGAGAAATCATTGCTCGCCGCGGATATCGGCGGTGCCGAGCCGCGCTTTCGGCTGCTCGAAACGACGCGGGTCTATGCGCTGGAGACGCTAGGCCAGAGCGGCGAGCGGGAAGCGATCGCCCGCCGTCACGCCGAATTTTTCTGCGAAGTGTTCGAGCGGGCCGCGACCGAACGGGACAGGCGCCCGGTGGCCGAGTGGTTGGCCGTTTACGCATGGCGCATCGACAGCCTGCGGACGGCTCTTGACTGGGCCTTTTCGCCGAGCGGCGATCCCTCGATCGGCGTGGCGTAGGCAGCCGCGGCAATACCCTTGTGGATGCACTTGTCACTGGTGGAGGAGTGCCGCGCCTGTGCCGCGCAGGCTCTCGCGGCTCTGGCGACCGTAGGAGACCGGGACGCACCCAGCGAAATGAAGCTCCAAGCCGCGCTGGCCACATCGCTGATGTCTGGCAGAGGAGCCGCTCACCAGATTAGCGCTGCTTGGACAAACGTTCTGCGGATTGCGGAGCACCTCCAGGCGCCCGAGTACCAGTTGCGATCGCTCAGGGGGCTATGGTCTGTCCACGATGCTCGTGGCGAGAGTCGCATCGCCATGCGGTTGGCTCGGCGGTTCCGGATGCTGGCGGCGAGCCGGAGCGGTTGCGCAAATCGGCTGGTCGGGAATCGACTGATCGCCGTGTCGCAGCTTCGTCTGGGCAACCTGTCCGGCGCAGGGCGACGTCTCGAGCACTTCCTCGCCAATTTCGCGATCCCGGATCAAAGAGAGCACTTCCAGTCCGACCAGCGGGTGTCGGCACGCGCCTTTCTTGCGCGGATCCTTTGGCTGCAAGGATGTCCGGATCAGGCCACGCAAGCCGCTAAAGCCAGCATCGAGGACGCTCAGGAGACGCATCACACCTATTCGTTGTGCTTTGCCTTGGCGCACGCGGGATGGATCGCGCTAACTGTCGGCGATCTGGTAGCGGCGGAGCCTCTCATAGACAACCTTGTGGATCTCTCGGCAAGAAATGCTCTTACGCACTGGCACGCCTGGGGCCGTGGGCATGAAGGAGAGCTCGCCATCAAGCGCGGCGATGTCGCTGCCGGATTATCGCTGCTTCGCGCCGGCTTAAACGAATTGGGCGCGGCGCGGTCTGGACTGCGCTACGGCATGTTCCTGGCACGTATGGCATCGGCTTTCGCGCGAGCCGGACAAGTCTCCGATGGACTTGCGGCCATCGAGGAGGCGGTCGCATGGACCGAGCGCAGCGAAGAACGCTGGTGCCTGCCTGAGCTGCTGCGCATCGAGGGAGAGCTTACTCTGCTCGGGGCCACGGAGGGAAGGGCGTGCAGTGCGGAGGATCACCTCCGGCAGGCGCTCGACTGGGCCGGCCGGCAAGGCGCGCTCTCCTGGGAATTGCGCGCCGCGACGAGCCTCGCCCGGCTGCTGCGCGAACAGGGTCAATCGGCAGACGCGGCCGCCGTTCTCGGCCCCGTTTACGACCGGTTCACCGAGGGCTTCGACACCGCAGATCTGATCACGGCGAAGCGGCTGCTCGACGAGATGATCGATGCCCGTCGCGAATGAACCCCAATCCGCAGCCGATGGTGAGCACGCCTTCGCTTTTGGCTCGTTGTGCCTGTTTCCGAGCCAGCGGCTGTTGCTCGAAGGCGACAAGCCGGTGCGGCTCGGCAGCCGCGCGCTGGACATTCTGACGGTTCTCGTCGAACACGCGGGCCGGGTGGTTCCCAGAGAAGAGCTGATCGCCAAAGTCTGGCCGAACATCTTCGTCGAGGACAGCAATCTCAAGATCCAGGTCTCGGCGCTGCGCCGCGCCTTGGGCGACGGCCAGGCCGGCGTCCGGTACATCGTGACAGTGCCGGGTCGGGGGTACGAATTTGTCGCCCCGGTAAGCCGCGCCGGAGAGCCTCGGGCAGCGACACCGCCTGCCGTCGCGGAAGCCGCAAACCACAATCTGCCCGTTGCGGTAACCCGGATGATCGGCCGGGACGAGACCGTAGCGGCGCTTGTCTCGCGCCTGTCGCGCGAGCGGCTAGTGACGATCGTCGGGCCCGGAGGGATCGGGAAGACAACGCTGGCGCTCGCCGTCGCCGAAGCGATGCTGTCCGCATATGAACACGGTGTCTGGCTCATCGATCTGGCACCATTGACCGACCCGCGTCGGGTGCCGAGCACGGTTGCCGCCGTGCTCGGCTTTGAGACCCGCGCCGATGACCCGCTGCTTGGCCTGATTGTGAGCCTTCGTGACAAACGGGTGCTGTTGATCCTCGACAATTGCGAGCATGTCATCGAAGCGGCAGCCGGACTGGCGATGACGCTTCTTAGCAGCGCCCCGTGCATCCGCATTCTGGCGACCAGCCGCGAGCCGCTGGCGATCGAGGGCGAACGCCAGCACCGGCTGCAGCCGCTCGCCATCCCGTTGCAGTCGCCGCTTCTCACCGCGGCCCAGGCTCTCGCGTTTCCGGCCGTGCAGCTGTTCGTCGAGCGGATCTCCACGATGATCGACGACTTTGCGCTGACCGATGCCGACGCCCCATTCGTCGTCGAGATTTGCCGCAGGCTGGACGGGCTGCCGCTGGCGATCGAGCTCGCGGCGGCCCGGGTCGAGGTGCTTGGGATTCGCGGGCTTGCAGCGGATCTGGGCAACAGCTTGCACGTCTTGCGGGCGCGATACCGCACGGTACGGCGGCACCAAACCATCCGGGCGGTTCTCGACTGGAGCTACGGTCTGTTGAGCGAGGAAGAGAAGCTGCTGTTCCGCCGGATCGCTGTTTTCGCCAGCACTTTCGATCTTAAAGCGGCAGCAAGCATTGCATCGGACGCCGCTCTCCCGCCGGAGGACGTCGTCGAACGCCTGTCCGATCTGGTCACAAAATCGCTGATCACTGTGTACCTCGATTCCCCCATTCCACGCTTCCGTATGGTTGAAACGACACGGGCCTATGCCCTCGAACAGCTCGCCGCCAGCGGTGAGCGCGAACGGCTCATCCGTCGTGGCGCCGAATATGCCCGCGATCGCCTCGAACACGCTCAGCCCACATTGGAAAGAAGGCCGACCGCCGACTTGCTGGTCAGTTACGGCTACTGGGTCGACAATCTGCGTCTTGTACTCGATTGGGCGTTTTCGCCCGACGGCGACGCGGCTGTCGGCGTGGCGCTGACCGCCGCCGCTGTGCCGCTGTGGATGCACTTGTCTATGATGGAGGAGTGCCGGAGGCGCGTCGAGCAGGCGCTCGGCGCCGTGGCGGCGGGCGCAACGCGTGATGCGCGGCTCGAAATGAGGCTTCATGCCGCCATGGCCGCTGCACTCATCTATACCAATGGCGAGGTTCCCGAAATCGGTACGGCATGGACCAAGGCCCTGGAAATCGCGGTGGATCTCGACAATGCCGAGTATCAGTTGCGTTCGCTGCGTGGGCTCTACTTCTTTCACACCGCGGCCGGTCGGCACCGAGTTCGCATGGCCGCTGGCCGAAAGGTTTAACGAACTGGCCGCAAGCCGGTCTGACGTCAACGATCAGTTGATCGGGCAGCTGATGACTGGCGTCTCGCACTTCTTCCAGGGCGACCTGTCCAGTGCGCAGCGGCATATCGAGCCACTGCTGAAGAGTTATGCCGCCGCGGACCAGCGCTCGCATGTGATCCGCTTTCAGGTTGACCAGCTCGTCGTGGCGCGCGCGTGGCTGTCTCGGGTCCTGTGGCTGCGGGGTTATCCGGATCAGGCGCTGCGGGCCGTACAGGCAAGCGTGGAGGCCGCTCGCGCCACGCAGCACACAATGTCGTTGTGCTACGCCCTCGCCTGGGAAGCCTGTCCGATCGCACTCTGGGTGGGCGATCTGACAACAGCTCAGCAGTATCTGGCAGTACTGCTCGACCTTTCGACGACCTATCAGCTAACGCTGTGGCGTGTCTGGGGTCGTTACATTGAAGGAGTGCTCGCCGTCAGGCGGAGCGATATTTCGGCAGGTTTGGCGCTGATACACGGCAGCACGATAGTGCAACGGTCTCCTCATCTTCTGACGACAGTGGCGGAAGCTTTGGGCCGGGCCGGGCAGATCGCAGAGGGGCTCGCCGCAGCGGACGCGGCCATCGCCCGATCCGAGCAGACCGAAAATCGCTGGATCATCGCCGAGACGTTGCGCATCAAGGGCGAGCTTCTGCTACTGCCGAACACGCCTGAGGCCGCCACCGAGGCGGAGACGCACTTCCGACAGGCGCTCGATTTGGCGCGCGAGCAGGGCGCCCTCTCCTGGGAACTGCGCGCCGCCACGAGCCTCGCCCGATTGTTGGGCGATCAGGGCCGTTCGGCGGGTGCCATTGCCATACTCAAGCCCGTCTACGACCGCTTCACCGAAGGGTTCGACACAGCCGATCTGATCCAAGCAAAGCGGGTGCTCGACGAGCTGAACGATGTCGGCAGCGAATGATCCTGTTGCCGTGCCGCCCGGCGAGCACGGCTTCGCCTTTGGCTGCTTGCGCCTGTTTCCGCGCCAGCGGCTGCTGCTCGAGGGCGATAAGCCGGTTCGGCTCGGCAACCGAGCCTTTGATATCCTCGCCGCTCTGGTCTGAGGCTCACCCCAATTGTCTTACCGTCGCATACAGCTCCTCACCCTCCGCTGCGCGGGTCCCCCCCCTCTCCCCGCACGCGGCGCACGCGGGGAGAGGGGGGTGACGGGCACTGGGCGGGCTAGGCGTGATTGGCGTGCCAGTAGGTGTTGCGCAGCACCCGACCGGGCAATGCACCGGTGTGCTTGCCTTCGTCGTAAAGCACCTGGCCGTTGACGACCGTGGCGAAAATGCCCTCGGACGGCTCCTTGATGCGCCAGGCGCCCTTCGGGAAGTCGCGGACGACGACTTCGTGGCCGCATTTGACGGTGGCCGGGTCGAAGATCACGACATCCGCGGCCATGCCCGGATGCAGCAGGCCGCGGTCATAGATGCCGAAGGTCGCGGCGGAGTCGAAGGTCAGCCGCCGCACCGCCTGCTCCAGGCTCATCACCTGCTTCTCGCGCACCCATTCGCCCAAGAGCTTGGTCAGATAGCCGTAGCCGCCGTGGAACTGCACGTGCGCGCCGCCGTCGCCGAGCCCGATCACCGCGTTCGGGTGGGTCAGGATCTTGGTCAATGCCTCGTCGTCGACATTGTTCTCGGCCTGCAGAAAACGGGTTTCGAGCTTTTCTTCGACGGCTAGATCGAGGAAGGCGTCGATCACCCGCTTGCCCTGTTTCTCGGCGATCTGGCCGATCGACTTGAACTGCATCCACTTGTTCTTTTCGAGCACCGGCTCGTTGACCCACATGTAGTTCCACCAGGTCTTTGAGAACCCGACCGCTGATTTCGGGCTTGTTGACGACCGCCTCCTCATGGAGCTTGGCGCGGATCTCGGGGTCGGCATAGGCCTTCATCTTCGCGTCATCCGGCGACAGCAGAATCGGATGCCAGGTCGGCAGCCCGCGGAAGACCTGGCAGTTCTTCATCGTGAAGTCCTGCGTGACCCGGTTGGGGCTGCACATCGGATAGGCGCGGATCCCGAGTGCGGCGGTCTCCTCGACGCGCGCCATGTGGGTCTTCCACTCGTCTGGTTTGCGCATGGTTTGCGAGAGGCTGTTGTAGACCACCGTCCGCCCGGTCGCCTCGGCGAGGCGCCGGATCATGCCGTCCCTCAGCTCGACATACTGGCCGCCGCCGGCCTGGATCGTGCCGGTGCTCATTTCGCGCAGCACGTCGCCGAGCGCGAAAATCTCCTTCTCGTCGGCCCACAAGGCCGGGATGTGGCAGCCCTGCGGATCATAGTGACCCTTCTCGCGCGACACCGAGAGGCCGAGCGCCCCGGCTTTCATGCCGTCACGGACGACATCCTGCATCGCCTTGATCTGGTTGTCGGAGGCGCCCGGCTTCTGGCACTCGTCGCCCATCACGTAATGGCGTACCGCAGTATGGCCGATCAGATTGCCGACATTGATGCCAAGGCATTTGTCGAGCTTGTCCATGTATTGGCCGGTCGTCTCCCAGTCGAACTCGACCGTACGCAACACCTCCATCGGGATCGCTTCGACGTAGGAGAGGAACTCGGCCAGCCGCTCCTCGGTGCCCTTGCGCACCGGCGCCAATGACAAGGAGCAATTGCCGAAGATCACGGTGGTCGCGCCGTGCTCGGGCGAGAAGGTGCACAGCGGGTCCCAGGTGACCTGGGCGTCGTAATGGCAGTGGTTGTCGATAAAGCCGGGGGCGACTGCGCGGCCCTCTGCGTCGATCGTGCGCGAAGCGGCGCCGCTCAGCTTGCCGATGTCGACGATCTTGCCGTCCTTGATGCCGACATCGCCGCGAAACGCCGGCATCCCCGAGCCGTCGACAATCAGTCCGTTCTTGATCAGCAGATCATAGGCCATCAGTTCTTTCCTTTCGCGGAGGGTCGGGCCGCAGTGTGCGCCCCAGAGAATTCGCGCCGAAAGTCTACGCTCTCCCGCCGCGGAAACAACGCCGGAGCAGCATTTACAAGCCCACGAGCCATGTTCTGAGCGCGGGGGTGCCAAGCACAAATGCAGGATAGCGCTCGGTAAGCTAAATGGTCGGCGACACCTGCTTCATGCTAAAGCCTGGATGCTACCTTGCCACGCTGACGCCGACTTCCGATGGAGTGCCCGACACATGAGCTTGTCCAGCGAAGAATATCGCGACCACCTGCAGTCCACTTCGGTGCGGGCCGGGTTCAGCTTTGCCGACGTGGTGCTGCCGGACGAGCACACGGTGGCGGTCAACGACCTGCGGTTTCGCTATCTCGATTGGGGGAAGGAAGGGGAGCGGCCGATTCTGTTTTTGCATGGCGGCGCCTTGACCGCCCATACGTGGGACTTGTGCTGCCTGGCGTTGCGCGACGACTTCCATTGCCGGGCGCTCGACCAGCGCGGCCACGGCGACACCCAGTGGGCGCCCGATGCCGATTATTCGATCGCCGCCCAGCGCGAGGACATCAAGGGCTTTGCCGAGGCGGTCGGGCTCGACAATTTTGTTCTGGTCGGCATGTCGATGGGCGCGATCAACGGCCTCGCCTATGCGATCGCCTACCCCGAAACCCTGTCGGCCCTGGTGTTGATCGACGCCGGCCCGAACGTACGTCGCCCCGGATCGAGCCGCATTCGCGATTTTGTCAATGGCGGGTCCGCGCCGGAACCGTTGGAGGCGATCATCGATCGCGCGCTCGCCTTCAATCCGCGGCGCGATCCGCTGATCCTGCGGCGCAGCCTGATGCACAATTTGCGGCGCCAAGACGACGGCAATTGGGTGTGGAAATACGACCGGCGGCGGTTTCAGTCGATGGGCGGCGAACGGCACGGTGAAGAGCGGCGCGGCCTCGCCGATGGGCTCGCCAACGTCACCTGCCCTACCCTCGTCGTACGCGGCGCCGAGAGCGATGTATTCCACGACGAAGACGCCGAACGCCTGGCCGCCGGCCTGCCCGACGGCCGCTGGGTCAAGATCCCCAAGGCCGGCCACACGGTGCAGGGCGACAACCCGAAGGATTTGGTAGCCACCCTGCGGATGTTTTTGGGCTCGTAGCAGCGGCCCGCGGGCTGGCCGCCCACTCGCTCGAATTAGCGGAGAGGCTGGGCAACAGCCCTTTGGCGACCGATCCGCTCATCGTCCCCGGCGAAAAGGGGGGTCCATGTTCCCGGCGCACGAGCCTGTGATCGTTGGTAAGACACTACAATCGCTTGATAAGTTCGAGCAGGCGGCGCCATGGGTCCCGGCTTCCGCCGTGACGGCGAGAGCGGAACTTGCCGATTTTTCATCTCGATCGGGATTTGCCCGGCCTTGGAGCTTCACCACAAAGACACAGAGAACGCCGAGAAATGTTATAGTATTAGTGTCCGGCCCATAACAATGGCGAAATCTTATAAAGAATAATCGTCATTCTCGCGAAAGCGGGAATCCAGAGCCCCAAGGGCGTCAGCGGTTGCCCGCTGTTCGAGCCAGGGGCAGGCGCTGGACCCCCGCTTACGCGCTAGTGTTCCGAGTCATTCGCACGATTCACCGGGCAACGGGCGAGCCCTCGCTCACAACAAGTCCCGCTACACCGGCGGAAGCCGGTGCCCATGGCGAAAGTGTTGGGGTGGACGGCCCCCTACGGCATCGAATGTGCCAGACTGTGAAGGTGTAACAACGCAGCCAAGGGGAGCCGTCCGAATGACGATTATCAGGATTGGGTTGGACACGTCCAAGCATGTCTTTCAGCTGCATGGCGTTGACGAGAACGAAAAGCCGGTGTTGCGACGGCAGCTGCGGCGCAGCGCGGTCGAGAAATTCTTCGCCAAGCTGGCGCCGACGCGCATCGGCATCGAGGCGTGCGGCGCCTCGCACCATTGGGCGCGGCTGCTGCGCGGCTTGGGGCACCAAGTGATGCTGATCCCGCCGCAATACATCAAGGCCTACGTCAAGCGCGGCAAGAACGACGCGATCGATGCCGAGGCGATCTGCGAAGCGATGAGCCGGCCGACCATGCGGTTTGTGCCGGTCAAAACCGCCGAGCAGCAAGCGGCGCTGACGATGCTCGGGGTGCGCGATCTGCTGGTCAAGCAGCGCACGATGCTGATCAATGCCCTGCGCGGGCATGCGGCGGAGTTTGGCGTCACGGTGGCTAAAGAGCCTGCCCTCGCGAAAGCGGGGGACCCCAGCAGGTGGTTGAGCTGTTGCGGCGGTTGACGACCGACGAAGGGGTGCCGGCACTGGCGCGCGAGATGCTCGATCTGCTGGCGGGCCAACTCGAGGCGGTCAATGGCAAATTGAAAGCGATCGAGGCGCGGCTGATGGCCTGGCATCGGCAAGACCAGACCAGCCAGTGCCTGGCGACGATCCCCGGCATCGGGCCGATCGGCGGCCTCAGCTTTGCCCTCAAGGTAGCGGACGCAAAAGCCTTTCGCTCGGGCCGGCACTTTGCCGCCTGGATCGGCATCACCCCGCGCGAGAACGCCACCGCCGGCAAGCCCCGGCCCGGAAGGATCAGCCGACAGGGCGACGAGGACTTGCGGCGGCTGCTCGTGCTCGGCGCCACCGCGGTCATCCAGCAGGCCAAGAAAGGCCGCGCCGCGCCGTGGCTGTTGGGATTGCTGGCGCGCAAGCCAAAGAAGCTCGCGGCGGTCGCGCTGGCCAACAAAATGGCCCGTATCGTCTGGGCCATGATGGTGAGCGGCGAGACTTACCGGCGTCCGCAGGAGGCCTAAACCTGCCCACCGCGAAACCTGGCACACCTGAACCTGGCAAGGACAGCCGCAGCAAGATGGCAATCGGTCGATCCGAGGATCGGGACAACCCGCGGGATCCATTGGTGCTTCGACATCACGGAAGTGTTAGGGACCCGATCCGCGTAACCCATCTGGGCCAGCGGTCACGCCGACCGCACCACACAGGCCGAACATATGACCGCAATCGACCAGAGCCATCGCAGCTGCCCACTCCTTGCGAGACGGGGGCCGTCCACATATGGATCCCGGCCTTCGCCGGGAAAGCGCGGTGGGATGTCGAGCTGCATCGACTGAATGAATCGGTGCACTAAGGCATGCACACATCTGACGGCCAAAATCTCCCTCTCCCCCGCAAGCGGGCGGAGAGGGGCAAAGGCTCGCGATAGGATGGTCGCCAGCAGAAAATAAGTGCATACCCAAGCGCTTTCGCGGGGGTGACGATAACCATCACACTCCGGGGCGGGTGCGCGGCAGACGGATCACGAACTCGGTAAACTCGCCGACCCGGCTGTCGACCTCGATCGCGCCGCCATGCTGTTGGGTCACGATGTCGTAGCTGATCGAGAGCCCGAGCCCCGTCCCTTCGCCGGTCGGCTTGGTCGTGAAGAACGGCTGGAACAGTTTGTCGCGCTGTTCGGGCGCAATTCCGGTGCCGTTGTCCCGCACCCTGATCTCGACCGCCTCGCCGAGGTCGCGCGTGGCTACCTTCAACACCGGTCGATAGCCGGCCTCCGCCGCTTCGCGGCTGCGTTTGGTCGCGGCGTAAAAGCCATTGCCGAACAGGTTGAGGAAGACCCGGGTGACCTCCTGTGGCACCAGCTCTATGGGGGCCATGTTGCGGTCGAGCTCGCGCTCCAGCGTTATGTTGAAATTCTGATCCTGCGCGCGGGCGCCGTGATAGGCGAGGTTGAGCGCCTCCTCGACCAGCGCATTGATGTCGACGCTTTGCCGCTCGCCGCTCGAGCCGCGCGAATGCGCCAGCATGCTCGTGACGATGCCGTCGGCGCGCTTGCCGTGCTCGGCGATCTTTTCGAGATTGCCGGTCAGCATCCCGACCACTTCATCGACCTCGGCACGTTTGTTCTCGTCCAGCGCCGCCATTGCCGGCGTCACCGTCTCCTTCAGCTCGTCCAGCAATTCGACCGAGAGGCCGGCGAAGTTGTTGACGAAGTTCAGCGGGTTCTTGATCTCGTGGGCTATGCCCGCGGTCAATTGCCCGAGTGCCGCCATCTTCTGGGCGTGCAGCAGGCTCGCCTGCGTCGTCTTCAGTTCCTGCAATGCGCGCTCGGCGGTGTCGCGCGCCGCACGGATCTCCTCCTCGGCGCGCTTGCGCTCGGTGATTTCGCTGTAGATCGTGACGAACCCGCCGCCCGGCACCGCATTGCGGCGTACCTCGATAATGCTTCCATCGGGCCGTGCGCGCTCGAGGCGCAGCTCCTGGTCGGTTGCTTCGAGCCGTGCGATAAGTTCCGGGGCGATGCCCTCGGTGCCGAATTCGCCGCGCTCGGCCAGGAAGCGGATGTAGTCGGAATAGCTCGGACGCTCGGTTAGGAACGCGTCGGGCAGGTCGAGGATCCGCTGGAAATTGAGGTTCCACGCGACGAGGCGCAGCTCGCCGTCGAACATCGCCACACCGTCGCCCATATTGTCGAACGTCACGCGCAATTCGGCCTGGCGCCGCCGGATCTCGTTCAGCAGCCGCGCATTGTCCATCGCGATCACCGCCTGCGCGCCGAAGCTCTCGAGCAGTGCGATCTCCTGATCCCTATAGGGCCGGACCTCTTCCCGATTGCAGGAGATCACCCCGAGAAGCGTTCCGTCCTTGCGCAGCGGCAAGAGCAGATTGGTTCGCGCTCCGCCGCGCTCGGCGACAAAACGGGCCATCGGATCGTCGACCTGCATCAGATCGGGAAAATGAATCAGGCGGGCGCCAGTGAGTAGTGGCGCGAAGGCGGCGGCCTGGGAAACACTGACCCCTTGACGCATCCGCTCCGCCAGCTCTTCGGGGTAGCCGTGTACCGCCGCCCCGCGAAAAGTCAGGCCGTCAAAAAGAAACAAGGTTCCGCGAGTGGCGCCGCACAGTGTGTGCGCCTTGTCCAATATCGCGTCGAACACCGGCGTGAGATCGCCGGGCGAGCGGTTGATGACCTCCAGGATCTCTGCGGTCGCGGTCTGCTGCTCCAGCGCCTCGCGGGTCTCGGTGATCAGCCGCGTGTTCTCGATCGCGATGACGGCCTGGTCGGCAAAGGTGCGGACTAGCTCGATCTGGCGCTCGGTGAACGGCTCGACATGGCTGCGGCCGAGCTGCATTACGCCGATCGGGTCGCCCTCGCGCAATAGGGGTACGCCGACGACCGTCCGTATCTTCCCGACCGCTGCCGCTCCGGCCAGTTTGTATTCCGGGTCGGCCGTGATGTCGGCGATCTGGACGACCCGCCGCTCGAGGAGGGTCCGCCCGGTGACGCTGTCGCGGCCGGGGCTGAACGACAGCGTTCGCACAAGAGCATTCCACTCGGGCGTCAGGGCGAAGTTCGCAACCACGCGGTAGATCTCGCCGTCGCGGGTGGCGATGCTGCCATTGTCGGCGACACACAGCCGCGCGGCGGTTTCGACGAGCGTATCGAGCACCGGCTGCAGGTCGAAAGTCGAGCGGCTGATGACCTTCAGCACGTCGCTGGTCGCGGTCTGGTATTCGAGCGATTCTTCGAGGTCGCCGGTGCGCTCGCGCAATTCGCCGAGCAACCGCGCGTTCTCCATCGCGATGACCGCCTGTGCCGCGAAATTCTGCAATAGCGCGATCTGCTTGTCAGCGAATGGCCGAACGCCTCGATGATACACGCTAAGCGTGCCGCGCAGGATGTCCTCTTTGCGAAGCGCAACGGTGAGGAGCGTTCGGCAATCGCCCTCATCTACCATGACCCGGGCGGCCCGATTGCCGCTGCGATAGGCATCAGTATCCATAACATCAGCGATTTGGACGACCGATTCGCCGCGGACAATCCGTTCCAATGTGATGCCTGATTCCGCTCGTCGACGCAGGCTCTGCCGCTCGACCATCCGCGTGTTGCCTCGTACGGCTACCCTATTGAAAAACTCGCCGTCATAAGTCAGCAAATGCCCGTAGACCGAATCAGACAGTCGCATCGCCTTGTCGAGCATCGCGTCGAACACCGGGGCGAGGTCGCCGGGTGAGGAATTGATGACCTGCAATACATCGGCGGTCGCGGTCTGCTGCTCCAGCGCGTCGCGCGTCTCGGTCAAGAGCCGCGCATTCTCGATTGCAATCGCCGCCTGTGCTCCAAAGCTCTTCAGCAAAGCAATTTGCTTATCCGTAAATGGCCGGACCTGCTTTCGGTTGATCGAAAACGCGCCGAGAAGCCGGCCTTGTTTCCGGAGCGCGATGCTTAGCATCGAGCGATAGCCGCCGACATCGACGAGCATCCGGCGAGTCGGATCGCCTCGCTGATAGGCCTCGTCGTCCTTCATGTCGACGACTTGGAGAAGATTTTCGCCCCGCAGGATCTTGTCCATTGTGGTTCCGGGGCCGGGGCGTACCGGACCCCGCTGCCTGAGCCACTCGGTCAGGCGCGGCTCTCCCCGGATCGCCGCGATAGTGAACAGCTCACCGTCGATGCTATTGAACTGCCCGCAATCCGCGTCGCAGAGGCGTATCGCTTTCTCTAGGATCGCATCGAACACCGGCGCGAGATCGCCGGGCGAGGAATTGATGACCTGCAACACCTCGGCGGTGGCGGTCTGCTGCTCCAAAGCCTCGCGTGTCTCGGTCAGGAGCCGCGCATTCTCCATTGCGATCACCGCCTGATCGGCAAAGGTGCGCACCAGCTCGATCTGTCGATCGGTGAACGGCTCAACCCGCTGACGCGCCAGCGAGATCACGCCGATCGGCTCGCCCTCGCGCAACAGCGGCACGCCGAGAAATGTTCTCAGCCCGCCCAGCTCAGGCACGGTATGCTCTGGATCAGCAGCAAGGTCGGCGACGTGCATGACCCGGCGTTCTAGCAAAGTCCGCCCGGTTATGGTTCCGCGGCCCGGGGTGAAGGACAAGCCGCTCAAGTAGGCTTGCCATGCAGGGTCGAGCGCGCGGTGCGCGACATACCGATAGGCATCGCCATCGCGGATCGCGAGGCCGACGATGTCGGTCCCGCACAGGCGTCCGGCTGTCTCGACCAGAGTGTCGAACACCGGGGCGAGATCGCCCGGGGAGGAGTTGATGACCTGCAACACCTCGGCGGTGGCGGTCTGCTGCTCCAAGGCCTCGCGCGTCTCGGTGATCAGCCGCGCATTCTCCATTGCGATGACCGCTTGCGCCGCGAAATTCTGCAATAGCGCGATCTGCTTGTCGGTAAACGCCCGGACCTCCCGGCGGTACATGGCAATCGCACCTAGGAGCTCACCTTCCTTGTGCAGCGCCACCGCGACCCAACTGCGGATGCCCAGGAGTTCAACCCTCTCTTTCACTCCAGGTCTTTCTCGGTACGCCTCGGTCTCACGTAAATCTGCGAAGTGAACAACCCGTTCTCCGCGAACCAACGGTCCCCAAAGAGGTGACTCTTTCGGGAATAGGCCCCAGTTGCCGCAGCTGCCGGATCTCGGCGGTTTCGCCATGTTCCGCGACAAGGTGAAAATTCTCGCCGTCAAACGTGCGCAAAACCCCTTCACTGGCCTCGCATAAGCTCAAGGCCTTCTCGACGATCGCCTCGAATACGGGCTTCAGATCGCCGGGCGAGCTATTGATGACCTGTAGGACCTCGGCGGTCGCGGTCTGCTGCTCCAAGGCTTCGCGCGTCTCGGTGATGAGCCGCGCGTTCTCGATCGCGATTACCGCCTGATCGGCGAAGGTGCGAACCAGTTCGATTTGCCGATCCGTAAACGGTTCGACCCGCCGGCGGACGAGGGTGACCGCGCCGATCGGCTCGCCTTCGCGCAAGAGCGCTACGCCAAGTGCCGTGCGCAATCCTCCGACACTAGATGCCGCGGAGAATTTGTATTCCGGATCGGCTGCAATATCGGCCACGTGGACAGTTGCTTCGCCGAGCGCGATTCGCCCGATGATGCTGTCCCGCCCGGGCTTGAACACCGTCTCTCGCAAGACATCCGTGTATTCGGGAACGATGTCGCCGGTCCAAGCGATATACCGGAAGCCGTCGCCGTCGCGGACCGCCAAACCGCCCGTCTCGGTGCCGCAGAGGCGCGCGGCGGTTTCGATCAGAGTATCGAGTACCGGTTGCAGGTCGAAGGTCGAGCGGCTGATGACCTGCAACACGTTACTCGTAGCGGTCTGGTATTCGAGTGACTCTTGGAGATCGTCCGTGCGCTGCTGCAATTCGCCGAGCAACCGCGCATTCTCCATAGCGATGACCGCCTGGGCCGCAAAGTTCTGCAACAGCCCGATTTGCTTGTCCGAGAACGGCCGCACCTCCGAGCGAGCGCTGGCGACATAACCGACCAGGGCGGCCTCTTTCCGTAGCGGGATGAAAAGTAGCGTGCGAAGACCTGCGGTCTCGACGGCGGTGCGCGACAGCGGATCGTCTGGCAACGGTCCCAATGAAGTAACATCGGGGATGTGAACGAGATCGTCCCCCCGCACCATCCGCTCCTCGAAGCTGTTCGGGTCGGGCCGGAAGGGTTCACGCAGCAATTCCAGGAATGTATCGGGGAGACCGCGTGACGCGACCGTGCGGAAGAACTCTCCATCATAGGTTTGCAAGCTGCCGAATGTCGCCTCGCACAACCGCATCGCCTTTTCGAGCATCGCGTCGAACACCGGCGCGAGGTCGCCGGGCGAGGAATTGATCACCTGCAACACCTCGGCGGTGGCGGTCTGCTGCTCCAGCGCCTCGCGCGTCTCGGTCAAGAGCCGCGCGTTCTCCATTGCGATCACCGCCTGCGCGGCGAAGTTCTGCAACAGTGCGATCTGCTTGTCCGAGAACGGCCGGACTTCTTGCCGATACACCATCAGAACGCCGAGCAACCGCTCGTCCTTGATCAGCGACATGCCCAGCCAGGTCCGCGCACCTCCAAGTTCCACCGTGGCCATGCGTACCGGATCGCCCAGCCGATAGGCCTCGTCCGCAATGAGATCGGGAACGTGGACGAGACGCGCACCCCGCGCGATGCGACCCAGGCCGGTCAGCGGACCGGGTCGCAGCGGTTCGCGATTTAGCCACTCGGCAAATTCCGGCGGCACGCCCCGGAGCGCGATGCTCTCGAACTTCTCGCCATCATAAGACATGAAGTAGCCGAACGCCGCTCCGCAGAGCCGCATCGCCTTTTCGAGCATCGCGTCGAACACCGGCGCAAGGTCGCCGGGCGAGGAATTGATGACCTGCAATACCTCCGCAGTCGCGGTCTGCTGCTCCAAAGCCTCGCGGGTCTCGGTGATGAGCCGCGCATTCTCCATCGCGATGACCGCTTGCGCCGCGAAGTTCTGCAGCAGCGCGATCTGTTTACCGGAGAATGGCCGCACTTCCTGGCGATACGCTACGAAGACGCCGAGCAGCCCCTCATCCTTACGCAGGGGCACCAGGAGGAGCGTGCGAACCCGACCCAATTCCTGAGCCGCTCGGGTGAAAACCGGATCCCTCTGCGCGAGCTCCGTCGCCATTATATCCGCGATATGGATCGGCCCGCCATCGCCGCGCAAAAGGTCAAATGCCGGAGGTGTATGATCTCGCAAGAACTCCCCGAACGGCTTAGGCATGCAATGAAGAGCGACAGGACGAAAACGGCTTCCCTCGCATGTCCAAAGGGCGGCGAACGCGAAGTCACAGAGCCGCACCGCCTTTTCCAACATCGCGTCGAACACCGGCGAGAGGTCGCCGGGCGAGGAATTGATGACCTGCAATACCTCTGCGGTCGCAGTCTGCTGCTCCAACGCCTGGTCGCGCTCGGCACGGCATTCGTCGAGCCTCAGTTGCAGCTCCGCGTTGGCGCGCTGGAGAGCGGCTACCGCGTCGTCGAGCGTCGCGGTCACGCGCTGGTGCCCGCGAGCAATCGGAAATCGTCCGAAACGTGCGGCATGCTTCCCCAGGACGAAGCGGCATCGTTACCGACTACGATACCCCTTCGCCCTGCGATCTACTAGCGGTAGGGCGCAAAAGCAGGAACGCCGACTGCGATCGCGGGACGGATTTCCTTAGAAGAAGAGGCGGTGTACTGCAGAAGAAGAGGCGGTGTACTGCAGAAGAAGAGGCGGTGTACAGCCAGCGTGATGCGCGCTCGATCCACAACTATCCACTTTACAAACGTGCTGGACACGAGCGCACCACCGACGGCCCTCGTGGCTGGATTTGTTCCGGTCACCAGGAGTTCAGCCAACTGGGATTTCAGCCCCCTGGGTTTCAGCGAGGGCGCCTGCCGGTTCGGGCTGAGCACCGATCAACCACGCAGTTGCCATAATCGCATGCTACTTCCACTCGTGTCGGCGCCCGCGATTGGGTGGGCGGTTCGCTTTGCGGGAGTTGGCGATACCTGATCTCAACCTGATAAAACAGGCAAAACAGGTGTTGCGGCGTAAGGTTGACACCTGCTCGATCCAACACGGCTGTCCGGTTCGGAAACAGGACGTGCTGGAGGCTCAAGCTTGGCGCACGATCTTGCGGATGCGGTGGTTCTCGGTGTCGCCGATATAGATAACGCCGTCGGGCCCGACCGTGGCGCCGTGCGGTCGGCCGAGACCGGCTGCAGTGGCCGGGCCGCCGTCGCCTTCGGGGCCTTTGCGCCCGCCGGCGATCGTCTCGACGATGCCGCTCGCAGCATCGATGCGGCGGATCGCGTGGTTCTCGGTATCGACGATCAGGATGTCGCCGCTGGGGTCGAGGGTGAATTCCTTGGGTGCGTCGAACACCGCATCCTTCGCTGGACCGCCGTCGCCCGAGTAGCCGCGGGCACCGGTGCCAGCAACGGTATCGATGAGCCCGGTGCCGGGATCGACCGCACGCAGAGTGCTGCCTTGCCGCTCGAGGATGTAGACCGTGCCGTCGGGCGCGAACCGGACGGCGCGGGCGCCGAACACGCTGGCGCGGGCCGCGGGGCCGCCGTCGCCGCTGTGCTGCGCCTCGCCGGTTCCGGCGAAGGTCGAGATCGTGCCAGAGACCAGATCGACGACGCGGACGCGGTGGTCGGCGACATCGGCAACAAACAACCGCCGCTCCGTGCGGTCGAGCGCCAAGCCGTTCGGCTCGGCCATTCCCGCGCGGGCCGCGGGGCCGCCGTCGCCGCTGAACCCCGCCGAGCCGTTTCCGGCCAACGTCGTGATCACGCCCGAGGCGCTGTCGATCCGGCGGACGCAGTGATTATGCCGGTCGGCGACATAGACATTGCCGGCCTTGTCGACCGCGATGCCGTAGGGCTCGTTGAAGCGGCCCTGGGTCGCCGGGCCGCCATCGCCGGAATAGCCGGCCTCGCCGAAGCCGGCGCAGGTGGTTATGTTCCCGGTACGCGCGTCGACCCGCCGGATCCGGTGGTTGAACGTGTCGGAAAAATAGAGATTGCCGCCGGGGTCGAAGCCCACGTCGAAGGGTCCGTTCAACAGCGCTCGCGCGGCCGGCCCGCCGTCCCCGCCGAACCCTCGCTCGCCGGTCCCGACTGCCGTCGTGATGATCCAGGATTGATTTGCCATCGGCGTTGCCCCTTGTTGCGGCGAAGGAATATTAGCATCGCTTTTCGAGCCCAGGACCAGCGATGTAAGCTACCGGCTTGTACCCGAGTGACGGCATGCTCTCTCTGCGCACGATCTTTCGCTCGCTTCCGGCTGCGGCGATCTTCGCGGCAGCGGTGCTCGCCGGACCGGTGGCGGCCGATCCTCCGGAGATCGCTCCGCTCACCGGGCAACTCCTCATCGCCGCGCCGACAATCGGCGACCCCCGTTTTGCGCATACCGTGATCCTGATGGTGCGACACGACAAGGACGGCGCTTTCGGCATCGTCATCAATCGCCCAGTGGGCGAGCATTCGATCGCGAGTTTGCTGGAGGCGGTCGGCGAGGATGTCTCAGGTATTTCGGGGAGCCTTCGAGTCTTTTCCGGGGGGCCAGTGCAGCAGGAACTCGGCTTTGTCGTCCACAGCCCCGAATATCACCTCGATGGGACCCTGGATGTCGATGGACGCGTGGCGATGACCGCGAACCGTCAGGTCTTGCGCGACATCGGCCACGATCGAGGCCCCGCGAAGAGGCTCTTTGCGCTCGGCTACGCGGGTTGGGGGCGGGGTCAGCTCGAAGGCGAACTTGCCCGCCACGACTGGTTTACGACCCCCGCCGAGCCGAAACTGATCTTCGATGACGACCGCGCCAATCTGTGGGAAGAGGCGATGGCCCGCCGCACCCGCGATCTATAGGTTGCCACGCGCCTAATTGAACATCAGGACGATGCAGGAGCAGGCAATCCCACGCGCTCAGCCTCGGCTCTCCGAGAGGACAAAGACGCTTTGCTCGGCGAGCAGATTTGCCAGGCTCCCGTGCGGATCGAGGGAATAGGGTTGGCCGTGGCGGTCGAGCGAGAGGCTGCGTTCGACCTGCACGCCGATCTCGTCGCACATCGCGACGAAATCGCGGATCGTGCACAGATGGATGTTGGGCGTCTCGTACCACGGATGCACGAGGAGATGCGACATCGGCATCCGGCCACAAAGCAGAAGGCGCAGCCGGATCCGCCAAAAGCCGAAATTCGGGAACGAGACGATGGCACGCCGGCCGATGCGAACGAGCGTCTCGAGCACCTTTCGCGGCTGTCGCGTGGCCTGCAAGGTTTGGCTCAGCACGACGACGTCGAAGGCCCCGTTAGGATAGGCGGCGAGATCCCGATCGGCATCCCCCTGAATGACCGAGAGACCGTGGCCGACACAGGCGTTGACGCCCGACTGGCTGAGCTCCATGCCGCGGCCGTCGACCCCCTTGTGACGGACCAGATAGGCGAGCAGTGCCCCGTCGCCGCAGCCGATATCGAGCACGCGCGCACCGGGCTCGATCATCTCCGCGATGAGTTTCAGATCGCGGCGTAGCTCGGCGCCTGAACCGCCCCCGACCGATGGATGCGCTTCAACGGCACCCGATCTCAGCACGGCGCCTCCGTTCCGAACCGCCATCACCGTGATCGGGTCAGCCCGCGATGCTCGGCGCAACCGGCCAAAAAGCCGCGCAGAGTTTCGAACAGCTCGGGCTCGTGCAGCAGGAATGCGTCGTGCCCGTTGTCGGTCTCGATCTCGACAAAGCTGACATTGGCGGCGACAGCGTTCAACGCATGAACGAGCTCTCGGCTCTCGGATGTGGGGAACAGCCAGTCGCTGGTGAAAGAGATGACACAAAAGCGCGAAGGCGTGCCTTCGAAGGCGTTCGCCAGCGCTCCCCCGTGCTCGGCGGCGAGATCGAAATAATCCATCGCCCGGGTGATATAAAGATACGAGTTCGCGTCGAAGCGGTCGACAAAAGTGCTGCCCTGGTGGCGTAAATAGCTTTCGACTTGGAAGTCCGCGTCGAAGCCATAAGTGACGGCGTGGCGATCCTGCAGATTGCGCCCGAATTTGCGGTGCAGCGCCGGCTCTGAAAGATAGGTGATGTGGGCTGCCATGCGGGCGACGGCGAGGCCGCGGACGGGTCGCCGGCCGAGGCTGAGGTAGCGCCCACCGCACCAATCCGGGTCGGCCATGATGGCCTGCCGCCCGACCTCGTGGAAAGCGATGTTCTGGGCGGAGTGGCGCGCCGCCGCCGCGATCGGCACGGCGGCAAACACGCATTCCGGATAGCTCGCCGCCCACTGCAACACCTGCATGCCGCCCATCGATCCGCCGGTCACACAGAACAGGCTGTCGATCCCGAGATGATCGAGAAGCCGCCTCTGGGCGCGGACCATGTCGCGCACGGTGATCACCGGAAACGACAATGCCCAAGGGTCGCCGGTGGCGGGATCGAGGTTCTGCGGGCCGGTCGTTCCCATACAGCCGCCGAGCACGTTGGCGCAGATGATGAAGTACCGCTCGGTGTCGAGCACCAGGCCCGGGCCGACCATCGTTTCCCACCAGCCCGGCTTGTCGGTAATCGGATGCGGGTCGGCGGCATACTGATCACCGGTCAACGCGTGGCAGACCAAGATGGCGTTCGTGCGATCCGGGTTGAGTGTGCCGTAGGTCTGATACGCGATCGTAAAGGGGCCGAAATCGACCCCGCAGTCGAGCCGCAACGGCTCCTGCACAAGCAACCGATGGCCGGGCCACTCCTGGTCAGGTCGTGACCGCAGGCGCTGCGTGATCAATGTCGACATCTAGACCGAGGCAGTTGCAGGACAGTCGACCACGCCTCGTCAAGCGCGGTCCCCGGGTCTCAACTTGGGGGCGCTAGGTAGGGATCGAAGGTGAGCCATGTCAACGTTTTCTTTGATTTTACCCGGTCCCGTCTTTAGTACTATCCACCCCCCTTGAGCAAACGAGGCCATGCCCGCCACCCCGTCCGATCTCACTGAGTTGCGTCATCGCCTCGATGAGATCGATGACAAGGTGCACGACCTTTTGATCGAGCGGGTGGAGATCATTTCGATGGTGGCGGCAAGCAAGCGGGACGGTCGGCTCGCCGCTTTCCAGCCCGGGCGGGAGGCCGAGATCATCCGCCGCCTTGTCGGCCGGCACCGCGGCGATTTTCCCGTGGCAACCCTCATTCGGATGTGGCGCGAGATGCTCGCGGCGACGGTACGGCTGCAATCGCCGTTCGCCGTCGCGGTCTTTGCGCCGACCGAAGCGCAGGGCTTTTGGGATCTGGCGCGCGACCATTACGGCAGCAGCACGCCGATGTCGGCTTATCGCTCGATCGGTCAGGTAATCCGCTCGGTCAGCGAAGGCCAGGCCGCGATCGGCGTGTTGCCGATGCCGCAGGAGGGCGAGGCCGATCCCTGGTGGCGTCAACTCGCGTCCAAGGATGAACACGCCCCGCGGGTCGTCGCCCGCCTGCCATTCGGCGCTCGCGGCAACGCTCGCAGCGACGCCGACGCGCTCGCGATCGGGCGCGGGATGCAGGAGGAGACCGGTGCGGACCGCACGCTCCTGGCGACGGAATTGACAGCGGACATCAGCCGAGGCCGGATCTTCCGCATTCTCTCGTCGGTGGGGCTCAACTGCACCTTCTTTGCCTCCTGCGAGCACGCCGGCGGCGCGGTCAATCTGATCGAAATCGACGGCTTCGTGCGGATCTCGGACCAGCGGCTCGACAGCTTCCGTGCGCAACTCGGTGACGCGCTCCACCGGATGCTGCCGTTTGGCGGTTACGCGCTGCCGATTGCCGCGGTAGCGCTGGCCGATGCCGCGCGGGTGGGATCAGCTTCGGGCACGGTGGGAGGCTGAATCGGTGTCGATCACTCCCGGTCCGACGCCGCGCCCCGGCGTCCTTGACATCGCTCCCTATATCGGCGGCGAGGCGAAGATCGCGGGCGTCGAGCAGCCGATCCGACTCGCTTCGAACGAGAGCGCCCTCGGGCCGAGCGCCAAGGCAGTCGCGGCCTATCGCGCCCTTGCCGGCGAGATCCACCGTTACCCCGACGGCAGCGCCGAGGAGCTGCGTGAGGCGATCGCGCGGCGCCATGGGCTCGATCCGGCCCGCATCGTCTGCGGCGCCGGCTCGGACGAGCTGATCACCCTGTTGCTGCGCTCCTATGCCGGTCCGGGGGACGAGGTGCTCTACAGCCGGCACGGCTTCCTGATGTATTCAATCGGCGCGCAGACTGTCGGCGCCACCCCGGTCGCCGCTCCCGAACGGGCGCTCACCACCGATGTCGATGCGTTGCTGGAGCGGGTCAGCGAACGCACCCGTCTAGTCTTCATCGCCAACCCGAACAACCCGACCGGAACCTATCTCGGCGCCGCGGAAATGGCGCGGCTGCACGCCGGGCTTCCCTCTTCGGTCGTGTTGGCGATCGACGCCGCCTATGCCGAGTTCGTCAACCGCAACGATTACGAGTCCGGCGCGGCGCTCGTCGATCGGGCAGACAATGTCGTGATGCTGCGCACCTTCTCGAAGATCTATGCGCTGGCCGGGCTCCGCCTCGGCTGGGCCTATTGCCCGCCGGTCATCGCCGATGTGCTGAACCGCATGCGGGGACCATTCAACGTGACGGCACCGGCGCTCGCCGCCGGGGTCGCCGCGGTCGAGGACGTGGAAGCGCTCGAACGCGCTCAGACCCACAACCAAAGCTGGCTCGCGTGGTTTTCCGAGCGGCTCGACGCCCTCGGCATCCCGCTGACCCCGAGCGTAGCCAACTTCGTATTGGCTCGCTTCCCCGACGAGCCGAACAAGAATGCCGACGCGGCGTTCGCCTTTCTGCAGTCACGTGCAGTCCTCACTCGCAAGATGGGCGCCTACGGGCTGCCGGAATGTCTGAGGATCACGATAGGAACAGGTGAGGAGATGGAACGGGTGGCGGACACGCTCGCCGAGTTCATGTCTGCGCGATGAGCGAGACATTGTTCGACCGGGTGGCACTGATCGGCATCGGGCTGATCGGCTCTTCGCTCGCCCGGGTATTGCGGCGCGACAGCCCGGCGACAAAGCTCGTCGCCTGCGCCCGGCGCGCGGAGACGCTGGCAACGGTGCGGGAGCTCGACATCGCCGACGAGACCACCGACGATCCGGCAGCGGCGGCGGAGGGTGCGGACCTCGTGGTCCTCGCCACGCCCCTCTCGGCTTATGCCGAGATCGGAAAGCGGATCGCCCCGGCGCTGAAACGGGGCGCGATCCTGACCGATGTCGGCTCGGTCAAAGAGGCGGTGATCCGCGATCTACGGCCATCGCTGCGGGAAGACGTTCATTTTGTCCCAGGCCATCCGGTCGCGGGGACCGAGCATTCCGGGCCCGAAGCCGGCTTCGCGGAGTTGTTTCGCGGGCGCTGGTGCATCCTGACCCCGCCGCCCGAGACCGCGCCCGAAGCGGTGACCGAAGTCGCGCGGATGTGGGAGCAGGCGGGCATGCGGGTCGTGACGATGAGTGCGGACCATCATGACCGAGTGCTGGCGGTGACCTCGCACCTGCCGCATCTGATCGCCTACACGATCGTCGGTACCGCCACCGACCTCGAAGACAGCCTCAAATCCGAGGTCATCGAGTTCTCGGCGAGCGGCTTTCGCGACTTCACCCGCATCGCCGCTTCCGACCCGGTGATGTGGCGCGACATCTTTCTCAACAACCGCGAGGCGGTGCTCGAAATTCTGCAGCGCTTCAACGAAGACCTGACCGCCCTGCAACGCGCGATCCGCTGGGGCGAAGGCGACAAATTGCAGGATCTCTTCACCCGCACTCGCGCGATCCGGCGCTCGATCATCGAGGCGAAACAAGCCTAGCCGGCGGGTACTTCGTAAACGGATCCGCGGTAAAATGGGGGAAACGGGGATGATCGATTACCGCAGCGACAATACCGGCCGGGCGGCACCCGAGATCCTCGAGGCATTGATCCGCGCCAACCACGGCACCGCGCTCGGGTATGGCGGAGACGATTACACTGCCACACTGCAGCGGCGCTTCTCCGAGCTGTTCGAGACGGCCGTGCGGGTGTTCCCGGTCGCCACCGGGACTGCGGCGAATGCACTCGCATTGGCGTCGCTCGGCCCGTCCTGGGGAAATGTCTATTGCAGCGAGGTCGCGCACATCAACACCGCGGAGGCCAACGCCACCGGGTTCTTCGCCGGCGGCCTCAAGCTCGTCCCCGTGGCCGGCAATCACGGCAAGATCGGCGCCGACCCGCTCGCCGAGACTTTGGCGGGGATCGCGCCGGGGCAGATCCATCGCGGCCAGCCGACCGCGGTCAGCCTGACCCAAGCGACCGATCTCGGCGCGGTCTATTCGCTCGACGAGATCCGTGGCGTTGCCGAGGTGGCGAAGAGGCGCGGTCTGAAGCTCCACATGGACGGAGCGCGCTTTGCCAATGCGCTGGCGCGGCTCGGCTGCAGTCCGGCCGAGCCGACCTGGCGCTCCGGCATCGACATCATGTCGTTCGGGGCAACAAAGAATGGTGGCGCGTTGTGTGACGCAATCGTCGTCTTTACCCCCGAGATTGCCGAAACCCTGGCCGTGCAACTGCGCCGCGCCGGCCAGGTCTGGTCGAAAATGCGCTTTGCCTCGGCCCAGCTGATCGCTTATGTCGAGAACGGCCTCTGGCTCGACATAGCGCGCGCTTCGAATGCGATCGCAACGCGCATTGCGGCGGGACTGTGCGAGCTCCCCGGTGCCGGGCTATTGGCGCCGGTCGAGGCCAACGAGATCTTTCTCGAACTGCCGAGTGCTGCAATGGACGCGCTCGAAAGCGACGGCTTCCAGTTTTACCGGCGCAGCCCGAGTCTCGCCCGTTTCGTCTGCCGCTTCGACACGACCGGAGCCGAGGCCGACGCGCTCGTCGAGGCGTTGCGCCGGCGTCTCCCCCTGTGACGGCGCCGCCCGCGGCCGAATAGCGGGAAACATCGATTGTTCCACACGCAGACGCAATAACAATGCAGAATTGAATTAGCCATAAATTATGGCAAGGTAACCATCAATTTAAACGAGCATTTTCCCTTTTTGCTGTAGATCCCTTGCTTCTTGGCGAGGAGTTGGGGGCGGCACTGAGGCGCTGAGGTGCCTTTACACCACTATGCCCATTAGGTGTGAAGAGGGAAACACCATGAGATTGATTTTCATCTTGGGGTTACTGCCGCTATCGGCTCTCGCCCTGGCGACAGACGCATTGGCACAGACCCGTCCCGCATCACTGGCCAATTCCGAGGCGCCGGGAAGCGTCATCATCTTCCCTAAATTCATCAACATGCCGGCGGTTACCGTTAACGGGGATGGCGCAATTCTGCCCCGAACCGAGATCGAAATTGGCGCTGTGTGCCCCGTCGGCGCCAGCTGTGTCGGGCATCAGCCGATAAAGATCCGGTTTCACTGGGTTTGCCCCGGGCCCCAGACGATTGGCAGTCTGTTCGTCTGCCCGGATGTCGGTTTCGATGTCGTCCTGTCGCTCAACGGGAAGCTCGCGTTCACTGCTGCGGGATCGACACTCAACAATAATTCGCCCCGGGTTCCCGCAGCTCCATGCAAGAACGGTTATCTGATCGGATGGGTGATCGATACCGCCGATCGGCCAATCAAGTTCGACGGCCTGATCGGTGACGCGGTGATCCGCGGCCCCGCTCTAGCCGCCGGCCCGAACGCCGGCACGAGTACTGCGGTGACGGCGTACAAGGCGATCACGATCCAGGCGGATCCGGAGCTGGCCAACGGCGACCTCATTGCGACCGACAACGATCCCATTACGGGCACTGCGGACCTCTTGTTCGACGGAAGCACCGGTCATTACCAGGCAGTTGCCGGGATGCTCTACGGCGACGTCAAATTCGACAAGAGTGTGGCGGGGCCTCCGGCGCCCAACACCGCGCTCAACCAGACCTATCTGATTCTGCTGACTCTGAACGTGAGATCAAACCGACCAAACAATCCCACCTTTGTTCCGCTCGACTTCTTCAACGAGAGCGCGGTAGCTGGCGGTACTGACCCGAATTTCGAAAGTCTGACGTCGACCGCCTGGGAGTTCCTGTGTTGGACACAGGTGCAGCTTTCAGCGATCGATACCACCTTCGGTGGGCTGCCCCTTGGACTGAGTAATTTGACGCAGGACTTCCAGGGCACGAGAAAGGGGATTGTTATCGCCGGTCCGGCAGAGAAGGTCCCCCTTATCGGCATCAACGATCCTCCCTTTGGCCGGGAGACCAGCGCGCGGGGTGATCCGAGCGTAACCCTAATCGGGCTAGTTCAGACTATCGAGGGCTCCGCCGCCAATGGGTTCCAGGAGCGGAGCTACATCACGAAAATGTTTGATGACAGCTACCCGATCGCGACGCGCTTTGTGCCGTTTCCGTTTGATTGACTCCGGGTTGTCAAGGATCGCCCAAGGGCTCTACGAGCAGCGCCGCCAGCTAGAAAAATTCTCGCGACATCCTCTCAGGGCTGCTTTACATTTACCTCAAGGCTTGCGCAGGAGCCGGATTATGGGGAGGGGCAGCGATGATGGCGGTCGAGCCTGGAACCGTGAACACCGTCCCGTGGTGGAAGGAGCCGACCAAAGACCAGTGGTATGCGTGGTGGGCCGCTTGGCTCGGTTGGACGCTGGACGCTTTCGATTTCACCGTCTTTTTGCTGATCATCAAGCCGATCGCGGACGAGTTTCAGGTGCCGACGACCGAGGTGGCGATCGTCTTCACGCTGACTTTGTGGATGCGGCTTGTCGGAGCAGTTGCTTCTGGCTGGGTCGCAGACCGGATCGGGCGCAAGACCCCGCTGATGATTTCGATCTTCTGGTATTCGATCTGCAACTTCATTGCCGGCTTCTCACCAACCTTTCTGTTCTTGTTGATATTCCGCACCTTGCTCGGCATCGGCATGGGCGCCGAATGGCCGGCCGGCGCGGCGCTGGCGATGGAGCAGTGGCCGATCCGCTCGCGGGGCTTCATGAGCGGGGTTCTGCAAGGGTCATGGAGCATCGGTTTCCTGCTGTCCAGCGTGATCTATGGCCTCTTCTTTGACGTTATCGGCTGGCGCGGCATGCTGTGGATAGGCGTTCTGCCGGCGCTTTCCATCGTTTACATCCGTTATTTCGTCAAAGAGCCCGAAGTATGGGTCGAGAACCGCCGCCTACAGCGCGCGCAAAAGCGCGAAGTTCGCGTTCCTCTGATCGAAATTTTCAAACGGGGGATGCTCGGCAATACGCTATTGGCCTGCTGGTGGATGGCGAGCAACTTCGTCCTCTATTATTCGATCTGGTCGCTGTTCGCGACCCATCTACAGCAAGACCTGAACCTGACAGCGATGGGAACGGCGGTTCCATTCATGCTGGCGAACATCCTCAGCTTTCTCGGCATGTGTTTTTGGGGTTGGACGGCTGACATCATCGGTCGCCGCTGGGCCATGATAATCCCGGCCGCGATCGCGATCCCGATCGCACCACTTTACCTGTTCACCAGCAGTGAACTCTGGATCACGATCGGCTTTGGCCTGCAGGGCGCGTTCGGCGGCGCACTCTACAGCCAATTGCCGAGCTACCTGGCCGAACGGTTCCCGACCGAAGTACGGGCGACGGCGAGCGCGTTTTGCTATCACCAGGGGGCGATCTTCGGCGGGCTTGTCGCGCCAATTCTGGCTTTCTGCGCGGTCAACTTCAATCTGGGGTATGCCGTTCCGATGCTGGTCGGTACCGTCGTCGCAGCAGCCAGCGTGGTCATCTCGCTGTTGCTCAGCCCCGAGACCAAGGGCAAGGTTCTCGTCGCCGAACTCCAGGTGGCCTGACCCGAGGTGGCCTCGCCGCGCTAACCAGAAGCAAGGCGGCTGGAACGCGGGACAACATCAAGCGCTGCCCCGGCGGCGGTCGGGGCCCACCTTTCGGGCCGCATGAGCAGCGGGTCGACGGGTCCCGGCATTGCCGGGACAGCGGGCTGCACGTGGTTTCATTCAGGGCGGGTCGGCTGCCCGGCCGGTGCTCAACTCGCAATCCCATTCGGCCCCCTTGCTGTGTGTTGCGGCGATCGCGATCTTAATATTGCCTAATTAACATGCCTAGATTCGGGTGATCTTGGCTCTGATATGAGAGGTCGGATCACAAACCGTGATGTTCAACTGAAAGGCGTGGTTTCGCTGTATATTTGCAGTATTTTCGATGGCTTCTGATTGGCTACTCAACTTTTTAGGGAAATCCGCAGATGGCCGATCCGCGCAGATCGACGGCGATTTCAAACTGATGCACTATCTGCGCGGAGGAAGGAGGCGGGCATGAAAGCTGATTTTGTAATCATCGGCGCGGGATCGGCGGGTTGCGTTCTGGCCAACCGGCTGACCGAGGACCCGAGCGTCAAGGTTTTGCTGATCGAGGCGGGCGGCCGCGATTGGAACCCATACATTCACGTCCCCGCCGGCTTTATGAAGATGCTGGATCACCCGACCCTGACCTGGGGATATCACGCCGAGCCCAATCCCGGCACCGCCGGGCGTGCAATTCTGTATCCGCGCGGCCGAGTGCTCGGCGGCTCTTCCTCGATCAACGGGTTGATCTATATCCGCGGACAGCCCGAGGATTTCGACCATTGGGCGCAGCTCGGCAACCGCGGCTGGGGCTGGGACGATGTCCTGCCCTTCTTCAAGAGAGCCGAGAACTGGGAGGGCGGCGAGACCGAGGTCCGCGGCCGGAGCGGTCCGCTCTTTACCTCGAAGATGGACCGGCCGCCGCTCTGCGCAGCAGTAATCGAGGCCGGTAAGGAGATCGGCCTCGAATACCGCGAGGACGTGAACGACCTGCCGCCCGGCGCCGGCGACAGCATCGGCTGGTGCCAGCAGACGCGCGGCGGCCGGCGGCGGGCCAGCACCGCGCGTACCTATCTGCGACCCGCACTGAAGCGGCCAAATCTCCAGGTCATCGTCAAAGCACTGGTCAAACGCATTGTCTTCGACGACCGTCGCGCCGTCGCGGTCGAGTATGAACGCGGCGGGGCGGTCGAGCGGGCGGATGCCGAGCGCGAAGTGATCCTCTCCGCGGGTGCGGTCGGCTCGCCGCATATCCTACAGCTTTCTGGGGTCGGAGCGCCCGAGCACCTAAGTCGCGTCGGCATCCCGGTCCACCACGCGCTGCCGGGGGTCGGCCGCCACCTGCAGGACCACTACATCGCTCGGATCAGCTACCCCGTCACCGGTATGCCCACCGTCAACGAGCGCTCGCGCGGTCTGGCACTCTGGGGCGAGATTGTGCGCTATCTCATCACCGGAAAGGGCATGCTGACCTACAGCGCCTCATTGGCCGCGGCTTCGGTCAAGGTGCTGGAAGAATCGGCAACGCCCGACGTGCAGTGCAGTATTGCGCCCGGCAGCTTCAAGGACGGCCAGATCGGCGAGCTCGACGATTTCCCGGGCATCACCGCCGGGGCCTGGCAGATGCGTCCGCTGTCGCGCGGCTATGTAGAAGCCAGATCTACCGATCCCAGAGAAGCGCCGGCGATCAATCCACGCTATCTAAGCGAGCAGACCGACCGCCGAGCGATTGTCGGTGGGCTCAAATTCGTCCGTCGACTTTTCGCCGCGCCGGCGCTCGCGAAATATGTCGGCGCGGAGATGCTGCCCGGCGTCCAGGTCGCGACCGACGACGAACTTTTGGATTATGCGCGGCAGAAGGGTTCGACTGTCTATCATGCCACCTGCACCTGCAAGATGGGCAGCGACCAGATGGCGGTGGTCGACGACCAGTTGCGCGTGCACGGGCTCGAGCGGCTGCGCGTAATCGATGCCTCGGTGATGCCGACGGTGACCTCGACCAACACAAACGCGCCGACCATCATGATCGCCGAGAAGGGTGCCGAGCTGATCCGCCGCGCCGCGCGGACGGTCGAGACCGCAATCAGCGCCAAGGCCGCTTGACCCTAATCCGCCTTTGATGTTCGAGAAGGTTCTGATCGCCAATCGCGGGGAGATTGCGCTCCGGATCCACCGCGCCTGCCGCGACATGGGAATCAGAACGGTGGCGGTTCACTCGACCGCCGACGCCAATGCGATGCATGTGCGGCTCGCCGACAAATCGGTCTGCATCGGACCGCCGCCGGCGCGCGACAGTTATCTAAATACGGCGGCAATCCTCTCCGCCGCAACGATCACCGGCTCCGAGGCGATCCACCCCGGGCTCGGCTTCCTGGCGGAGAACGCGGATTTTGCCGAGGCGGTCGAGGAGCACGGGTTCACCTTTATCGGCCCCTCGGCCGAGCACATCCGGCTGATGGGCAACAAGGTGGCGGCGAAGGAGACCGCCAGCCGGCTCGGAATTGCGATAGTGCCGGGCTCGACGGGTGCGGTGTGCGATCTCGCGGAGGCCGATGCCGCTGCCCGCGCGATCGGCTATCCGGTCTTGATCAAAGCGTCTGCCGGCGGCGGCGGCCGCGGGATGAAGGTGGCACGCGACCGCAGAGAGCTCGCCCACATGCTGCCGGTCGCGCAAAATGAGGCGGCGGCGTTCTTTGGAAACGGAGACGTCTATCTCGAACGCCACCTCGAGCGGCCGCGGCACATCGAGATCCAGATCCTCGGCGACGGCCAAGGCGGGATCGTTCATCTGGGCGAGCGCGACTGCTCGCTGCAGCGCTCTCACCAAAAGATGCTGGAAGAGTCGCCGTCGCCGGGGCTCGACGCGGCAGTGCGTGACCGGCTCGGCGCCGTGGCCGTCGCGGCATTAAGCGAGCTCGGCTACAAGAGCCTCGGCACTCTGGAATTTCTTTTTCAAGACGGCGACTTCTTCTTCATCGAAATGAATACGCGCCTGCAGGTCGAGCACCCGATCACCGAGATGGTCAGCGGCCTCGACCTTGTCCGCGAGCAACTGCGCATCGCCGCCGGCGCACCTCTCGGCTATCGCCAGGCCGACATCAAGCTGCGGGGCCACGCGATCGAATGCCGCATCAATGCCGAGAACCCCGACACCTTTGTGCCGTCGCCCGGCCGGATCACCGATTATCATGCGCCGGGCGGGCTTGGGGTGCGCGTCGACAGCGCGCTCTACCAGGGCTACGAGGTGCCGCCCTATTACGATAGCCTGATCGCCAAGCTCATTATTTACGGCAATAACCGCAACGAGTGCCTGATGCGGCTGCGCCGCACGCTCGAGGAATATGTGATCGCCGGAATCGAGACCACGATCCCGCTGCATCAGCGCCTTGTCGCCGCTGCCGAGTTTATCGACGGCGACTATGACGTCCACTGGCTCGAGCGCTTTGTCGCTCGTCCGGCCTGAGCTTGCTCCGGCTCACCCCCGACATTCTCCTTGCCGCCTATGCCGCCGGGATCTTTCCGATGGCCGAATCGGCCGATGACCCCGAGCTCTTCTGGGTCGACCCGCGCCGCCGCGGCATCCTTCCGCTCGACGCCTTCCATGTGGCGCGCCGACTGCGCCGGGTGGTGCGCCAGCGCATCTTCGAGATCCGCTGCGACAGCGCCTTCACGGAGGTCATCCTCGGCTGCTCCGAAGCAAGCGAGAAGCGGCCGAACACCTGGATCAACGACGAGATCGTCCGCCTCTACACGACGCTTTTCACCCGCGGTGCGGCGCACAGCGTGGAGTGCTGGCGCGCCGGAGCGTTGGTCGGCGGCCTGTACGGCGTGTCGATCGGGGCCGTCTTTTTCGGCGAGAGCATGTTCAGCCACGAGAGCGAGGCGAGCAAGGTCGCCCTTGTTCATCTGGTTGCGCGGCTGCGTCTCGGCGGCTACCGCCTGCTCGACACCCAGTTTCTGACGCCGCATCTGGCGACCTTCGGCGGCATCGAAATAACCCGCGCCCGCTATCATCGCCTGCTCGCCGACGCGCTGACTTATCGAGCCGCCTTCCCCTCGGACTTGCCTGCCGCTGCCGGTGCCTGTGCCGACCCGCTCGTCTTCCTGCAATCGAGCAAATTCACGTCATAGATCGGGTGCTCGAGCGCCGACAGAGCCGGGCTCGACGCGAACATCCAGCCGCTGAACACCCGGGTCCCGGCCTCGCCCGGACGAAACTCGTCGATCTCGATAAATGCGGCACTCTCCGGCGTCTCCTCCGGGGGGCTCTTTTCGCAGTCTCGGACGCGAATCGACAGGGTGCCGAACCGCACCGGAGCGCCGACCGGTACCTCGAATTTGGAGATCCGGGCGGTAATCTTGTCGAGCCCCTGAAGGAGCGCCACCGGCTCCGCGATCATCTCGCCCTCTGCCGGCCCGACGAGGACGGTCGTCAACAAAACGGCGAGGGCTGCCCTGCGAAAAGTCACTTCCGATAGGGGTTAACGATCGCCGCGACGATCCCGGCAAGCACCTCGCGCACCTGCCGCTCGTCGCAGCCCATCAGCACGGCGTCCTCGAACGCCTCCTGGGCCAGCTCGCGCAGCTCGGCGAGGTTTTCGTTCAGCACCTTGATCTTCTCCACACAGGAGACCGCTTCGCCCTCGGGCGTGCGCCAGACCGGAAACTCTGAGGACATTCTCGGCACCGCCATGGCTATTTGGGGGGCGCTTCGCCCTCGCCCGGCTTCTTCGCCGCCCCCGGCTGCGAGAAGATCATTTGACCGATCAGATTTTCGAGGCTGACCGGCGACTGGGTGAATTTGATCCGGCCGCCGGGCGGGATCATCTGCTCCGAGCCGCCTGGGACAAGCGCCATGAAGCGGTCGCCGAGCAGACCGGCGGAGACGATCTCGGCTACCGTGTCGTCGGGCAGCCGATAGGCCGGATCGATGCTCATGCGCACGGTGGCAAGGTATGTCTTGCGGTCGAGCGCCTCCGACACGATCGAGCCGACCTTGACGCCCGCGATGCGCACGTCGCTGCCGTCGCGGATGCCGGCGACGCTGTCGAACTGAGCGGTCAGCTCATAGCCCTGCACCGCCCTGACCTGGCTCGTGGAATAGGCGAAGAACAGGAAGAACGCGGCGACGATCAGCACAACTGCGCCCATCACCGTCTCGATCATGTTCCCGGTCATTGCCGCCTGCCGCCGCCTATTCCGGTGTCCACGGCTCGTAATCCCCGGTGGCCGGCGCCCGACGCCCGCCGCGCAGCACCGAACCCGGCGGATAATAAGCGAAGGGTGTGCCGGTCATATTCGGCTGGTGCTCCTTCTCCCAGGGATAACGCACGCGGTCGGCTCGAGGTAGTTCGTCAACCGTGTGATGCAGCCAGGCATGCCATTCCTGAGGCACCTTGGAGCCCTCCGGTTCGCCGTTATAGATGACCCAGCGCTTTTCCCGGCTAGCCCGTCCGCCGCCGCGCCGCAGCGGCCGCGCGCCCTTCTCGCGATAATAGCGGTTCCCATAGGCGTCGGTGCCGACCAATTCGCCGCGAAACCAAGTCAACAACCGCGTGCCGAGCGTCGATCGCCTCATCCGTGCCCCTGCCGTTGTCCCGAGAGTGCCGAATATACGGCATTGCCGACATCCGCCGATAGGGAGTCCCGCTGCCCTTTCGGCGTCGCAGGCGTGGTCCGGATTCGGGCCGAAGCCTCCTACGCTGTCGTTCAAAAGAAATTTTCGTGCCTACAATCGAAAATTGCATCGATTATGGCTACTTTTGCAATCTAACGCAAATCAGCAGCAAAACTCTCCTAGACGTTGTAGCTCTGGTGTCGCGCGGGTGAGCAACGACCTTACCGCGCAAAGGTCCTCGAGGCCGCCCTGGAGTCACTCACCCAAGGAAAATATGATGCGAAGTAGGCAATTCTAAGGACAGCCTCAATCATAAATGTGATGCCGCTCCGCCACTTGGCGAAAAGGGACCTGCAGAAGCCGGGGTGCTGCCGGCGTCGGACAAGGGTCGCCGACGATTTCGGCCGACCATGGGCTTCACCAAGTCGATCCCTGCGCCGGTCGAGGCAGCGACAAGGGGATGTCCACGGCATCCCTAACCGCCCCGCCGCACGGGCAAAGACGCCAAAACCCACAAGGGCGTGCACGCCCAATTTGCCCGGCTGACGAGAAATGAGCCCCGGCTCGACCGTGAGCTGCGCCAATTCCTGGCCCAGCCCTACGGTATCAAGTCGATCACCGATGCGGGCTGGGGCCTGATACCGACGTACCGCTCGACGCGACGCGATCGACACCCGCCGACTGCGGGCTCTTTGGCATTTCGGCCAGCGCGCCGCGAGCGTGTTTCGCCCGCAACATCTTGTGGCTGATTATCAGTTAGCCCCCAAAATCTATTGCCCAAGAGCGCCCCAGCGTTTATCCCTTGTCGGTTGTTGGCCCGTTCGACGAGAGCGCCGAATTGCCGGGGACGAGAAAATGCATATCGCGCGTCGCTTTACAATGGCCGGAGAGGATCCCATTACGCCGCGGTGCCGTTCCGCGCCACGATCAGCTAGATCCGCAATCCTGACGGCTCGCTCGTCTCTCAGGCTGAGGGGATCGAGGTGCTGGCTGAGTGGAGCCAGGTGGCCCGCGACATCCTCGCCCAGAAATATCTCCACAAGCCGGCGCGCCTGACGCCGGCCGCCGAAGAGGGTGTGCCGTCCTGGCTGTGGCGCCACACCCCCGATAGCGCGGCGCTCGCGACCCTGCCCGAGGCCGCCCGTTACAGCGGTAAATCCAGCGCCCGCCAGGTCTTCGACCCGCACGGCGGGGACCTGGATCTATTGGGGATGGAAGGGCGAGTACTTCGACACCGAGGAAGACGCCCGTGCGTTCTACGACGAGATCCGCGTGATGCTGGCGCGCCAGATAGGGCCCCCAACTCGCGGCAATGGTTCAACACGGACCTTCATTGGGCCTATGGGATCGACGGCCCGGCGTACGGTTAAAGTAACTGTTTTTTTAGATCGACGGTTGTTCGGTATGAACCTATGAGCATTCGCTTTCTTCACACCGCTGATCTTCAAATCGGCAAGCCTTTCGGACAATTCCCACCAGAGATTGCCGCGCCGTTGCGCGCTGCACGATTCGATACGTTGAAGCGGATCGCTTTGCTCGCCCGGGATCGCGGCGTGGATGCCGTTCTTGTTGCGGGCGACTGCTTCGACAATATCACCGCCTCGGACAACACGCTCCAGCGGTTTAAGGTCGCCTTAGAGCCGTTTGCCGGAGTGTGGGTCTTACTCCCGGGAAATCACGATCCCGCGATTGCTGAATCGCCCTGGACCCGGCTCAGGAGGTTCTCGCTTCCCCGTAACGTAATCATAGCCGATGAGCCCAAGCTAATAACGATCGGGGACAAGGCTGTTGTTTTGCCCGCACCGCTGCGCCGCCGACGTGACGCAGCAGATCTCACCGACTGGTTCGACACGGCGGTTACAGAGGAAGGAATGATCCGCATCGGGCTCGCCCACGGCTCGGTGCGGGAACTGTTGCCGGAGGGCATCGGAACTCTTAACCCTGTTGCTCGCGACCGTGCCGAACGCGCGCGGCTTGATTATCTAGCCCTTGGCGACTGGCATGGCCGGATGCCAGTCTCGGAACGAACCTGGTATTCAGGGACCCCAGAGCCTGATCGGTTTCGGTCGAACGAGCCCGGGTATGTCCTCGAAGTGGTGATCGAAAATCCGGGAGCGATACCCAAGGTCGAAGCCGTCTCCGTGGGCCAGTATAGCTGGATAAATCTGGAGATCGAGCTGATGCCTAGCGGCATCGACGAGATCCGCGATGATATTCGCCGGGCGCTCGGCGTTCCGGATCGCGAATTAGAGCGCCTCGTCTTGCGTCTAGGACTGCACGGGCCGATCGACCTTGCTACCCATGCGGCCCTCGACGACTTTCTCAGCGATCTCCGAGCGCGGGTCTTCTACCTTGAGGATGACGACACCAGCCTGACACCCCTGCCGACTGACGATGACTTAGACAGCATCGACACGAGGGGTTTCGTCCGGGCCGCGATGAACAGGCTACGCGAGCAGATGAATGGGCCGGAAGCGGGAACGGCACGACGTGCGCTCGCACTTCTTTATGGGCTCCATCATCAAGGTCGGGGCTAACTTATGCTGTTCCGTGAAATCCATGTCCGCAACTTCCGAAAATTGGTCTTGCCGCTAGTCATCGGCGATATCGGCGACGGTCTTACCGTCATTGCCGGCGACAATGAGGAGGGTAAGAGCACCGTGCTCGACGCCATGCGCGCCGGCTTATTCGAGCGGCATAACCTTGGCGGCGAAGGGCTGGCAAAAATGCAGCCCTTCGGCTCCCGGGTGCGACCGGAAATCCAACTCTGCTTCGAGATCAAGGGCAGGGCTTATCGCCTGGATAAGGCTTTCGGCCAAAGGCCGTCCGCCCGCTTCGAAACACCAAACTGCATCTTTGAAGGACCGGCGGCGGAAGAGAAACTGGCCGAGCTACTGACGTTCCGGGTGGCGCGACGCGAAGCGAAGCCCGACGATCAGGGCATTCTGGGCCTATTTTGGCTGGAGCAAGGGCGCTCGCTAGAGGCGCTCGGCTTTGGCGAGATCGGGCGCTCGACCTTGCGGGCCTCCTTCGAGAAGGAAGTTGGCGATGTCCTCGGTGGAAATCACGGCCGCCAGCTCATGGTTGCTGCAAAGACGAAGCGCGATGCGCTGCTGACAGCCACCGGTAGGCCCAAGGCCGGTGGCGACCTGGCTGAGGCGATCGCCGAGGTTGTAGATGCGACACGGCGCGTGCAGCAGCTGGAAATTGATTGCCGCGAGTATGACCGAGACATAGCCGAGCTTGAGCGGGTCAAAGTTGAGTTGGCGCAGATCGATGCGGAGACCCGGATTGAGAAGGCGCAACAGGCTCTCGCCGAGGCGGAAGGAGAGGTCAAGAAGATCGAAGAGCTGCGGAATAAAGACGACGCAGCAACCGTCGCGGTCAAGTTGGCCGAGGCGGAATTCCGGAACGCAAACGATCGCTGCGCAGCGCGTCAGATGCTTGTGGAAGCACTCCACAAGCGATCGGAGGAGTTAGCGATCGATCAAGGCACTCTGATAAGGATCGAGGCGCAAACTGAGGAATTTAGTCGCCAGTTCAGCGAAGCGAAGGCGGCTTTCGACAACGCCACTGCAGCGAATAGCATGGCCGAGGTTCGTCTTGCGCTCTCCGAGGCTCGCCGTCGGAAAGAGGCGTTAGAGGGAGAGATCGGGGAACTCGATCGCCGGATTTCAGAAGTCGATGGGCTCGTGGCTGTTAAGGCGGCTGCTGTGCGTGGGCTCTCTGAAACCCGGATCGACGCGCCCACGCTAGAAAGAATGCAGCGTCACGACAGCGCCGTGCGCGAAGCGCGAGCAGCGCTTTCCGCCGCCGCGACTTGGCTGCGCTTCTTACCGTCGCACGGCCAAGCCACGACCAAAGACGGCACGGAGCTGTCGCCCGGAGAATTGGTCGAGGTCACCGAACTGACGCGATTCGCGCTGGAAGGTTTCGGTGCTGTCGAGGTCGAGCCGGGTGGCTCGGTGCTAGCTGAGAGCCGCGAGCGGTTAACGGAGGCTGAGGCTGCGCTTTCCGGGGCGCTGATCGACGCACGGGTAGCCGATGTCGGGGAGGCAGTGACCGAACTCGCAGCGCGTAAGAAAGCCGAGTCGGACATTGTCGGTGCGGATCAGCTGATTGCCGTCCACGCTCCGCAAGGTATCGAGGCATTGCGATCGTACCGACTGAGGAAATCCGAGGTGCGGGCTTCGATCGACCTCGAATTGGACAACGTCTCGGCGCCCTTTGATCTAGGCGATTCTGAAACCGAGCGACACGCACTCGATGCCGCCAAGCTAGGCGAGACGACCGCACGAACGGCGCTGAACGATGCGCAAGGGCGTCAACAGCAACACGGCAGCGACCTCGCTATCGTTCGGGACAAATTTCAAAATGCCCAGCGGTATTCAGCCGAAGCGAAGCAAGCGTTGGATATTGCTCGTGCGGAAATCTCGGATACGGATCTCAGCGAAACGCTAAGGGCCGCCGCTGAGGCGCAAGTAACCGCCAAACGCGCAAAAACTGAGACGGCGCAGAACCTGGCCCAGGCCAAACCCACAGAGGCGGAGCGGCGGCGCGGGCAGGCTCAGACAGACCTAGCGACCATAAAAGGCAAAGAACGTAGCTTGCGCGAGCAAGAAATCGGTATCGAGAATCGATTGGTCGGGGCCGATAAGAAGCGGATCCGCGAGGAGCTCGACGAGGCCCGAGGTCAAATGGACCGCGCGGCTTCGCGGCAGGACCGCATCCAGGCCGAAGTGAACGCTCTGAAGCTTCTGGTCGAGACCCTTGACAGCGCCGAACGAAACGCGAAGGAGGCCTTCCTTGAACCGGTCTTGCACCGGGTCCAGCCGTTCCTGGATCTTGTCTTCCCCGGCATGGGCATGACGCTGGATGAGGATACCCTCGAGATCACCGAGATTGCCCGACACGGCAGGACCGAACCCTATCGGGCTCTGAGCATTGGCACACGGGAGCAGCTGTCGATTCTCGTTCGAACTCGCCGTCGCGGTCTATCTACGAGAAAAGGGATATCCGGCTGCCGTTATCCTGGACGATGCCCTGGTTTATGCCGACGACGATCGCTTTGAGCGCATGCAGCTCGCTCTGCGAAAGGCGTCGGAAACCGTCCAAATCCTGATTTTGACCTGTCGCCCAAGGGACTGGCGTCAATTTGGAGCGCCAATTCGACGTCTGGAAGAGATGACCGCTCCCCCGCTCCAGCCTGCCTGAAAACCCCAAACCGCATCGCCAGCGGTTCGAACCCCTCGGCCTTTCTTGTAAACGCATCGAGCTTGCGGAGCCGCGCTGTCGAGGCAGTGGGCGTGTCCTATGCGCAGCATCTTGTTGGTTTTCCACCTTTGGACGCTAAATCTATTGATCACTGATAACCCTTGTGTTTAACCTCCCGCGTTGAGATGGCTCAGCGCAGATTGTTGGGGGGAGACAAGAATGCGCATCACACGTCGGTTTACGACGGAGGGACAGGATCCTTACGCGGCGGTTCCGTTTCGGACCGCGAGCAGCGAGATCCGCAACCCCGATGGATCGGTCGTCTTTCAGGCCGAGGGGATCGAGGTGCCGGCGGAGTGGAGCCAGGTGGCCTCCGACATCCTCGCCCAGAAGTATCTGCGCAAGGCGGGAGTACCGGCGTGCTTGATGCCGGTCGGCGAGGAGGGCGTGCCGTCCTGGCTGTGGCGCCATACTGCCGATCGGGCGGCGCTGGTGTCCCTACCCGAAGCGGCCCGCTACGGCGCCGAATCGAGCGCCCGCCAGGTTTTCGACCGGATGGCCGGAACCTGGACCTATTGGGGATGGAAGGGCGGCTATTTCGACGCAGAGGACGACGCCCGCACGTTCTATGACGAGGTCCGGCTGATGCTGGCGCGGCAGATCGGGGCGCCGAACTCGCCGCAATGGTTCAATACGGGGCTGCACTGGGCCTATGGCATCGACGGCCCGGCGCAGGGCCATTATTACGTCGATTACCAAACCGGCGAGCTGCGCGCCTCCGCCAGCGCCTACGAGCACCCGCAGCCGCATGCCTGCTTCATCCAGTCGGTCGCCGACGACCTCGTCAACGAGGGCGGGATCATGGACCTCTGGGTGCGCGAGGCGCGGATCTTCAAATACGGCTCCGGCTCGGGGTCCAATTTCTCGAAATTGCGCGGCGACGGCGAGAAGCTGTCGGGCGGCGGCCGTTCCTCCGGGCTGATGAGTTTCCTCAGAATCGGCGACCGCGCGGCCGGGGCCATCAAATCCGGCGGCACGACGCGGCGCGCCGCCAAGATGGTCATCGTCGATATCGACCACCCCGACATCGAAGCCTTTATCGGCTGGAAGGTCGTCGAGGAGCAGAAGGTGGCGGCCCTCGTCGCCGGCTCCAAGCTCGCTGCGCGCCATTTGAACCTGATCATGGCGGCTTGCCGCGAGGGCAGCGATCCGGCGGATAACCCGGCGCTGAAGCACGAGATCCGCGCTGCCCGCCGGGCGATGATCCCGGAAAGCTACATCCAGCGGGTGATTCAGTTCGCCCGCCAGGGCTATACCGCGATCGACTTCCGCACTTACGACACGGATTGGGACTCCGAGGCCTATCTGACTGTCGCCGGGCAGAACTCGAACAACTCGGTCCGGGTCTCGAACGATTTTCTCGACCGCGTCGGCACCGGCGGCTCCTGGGACCTGGTCCGGCGCACCGACGGCAAAGTCTCCAAGACATTACAGGCGCGCGAGTTGTGGGACCATATCGGCCATGCCGCCTGGGCCTCGGCCGATCCCGGGTTGCAGTTCGACACGACGATCAACGAATGGCACACCTGCCCCGCCAGCGGCCGGATCAACGCCTCCAACCCGTGCTCGGAATACAATTTCCTCGACGACACGGCGTGCAACCTCGCTTCGCTGAACCTGATGGCATTCCGCCGCGCAGAGCCTGCCCCCGCGAAAGCGGGGGACAGAGGTTTCGATGCCGGCGCGTTCGAGCATGCGGTGCGGCTATGGACGATCGTGCTCGAGATCTCGGTGCTGATGGCGCAGTTCCCCTCACGGGAGATCGCGCGCCGCTCCTACGAGTTCCGCACCCTCGGCTTGGGATACGCCAATCTCGGCGGATTGTTGATGTCGATGGGCATTCCTTATGACAGCGCCGCCGGCAGAGCATTCGGCGGCGCCGTCTCCGCGCTGATGACCGGGTCGAGCTATGCCACCTCGGCAGAGATGGCGGGCGAACTCGGCGCCTTCCCCGGTCATGCCGAGAACCGCGAGGCGATGGTGCGGGTCATCCGCAACCATCGTCGCGCGGCTAACGGTCTCAGCAATCCTCAGCCCGCTGAATTCCCCCTCTCCGCCCCTCGAGGGGGAGAAGGTCGGTCCCCGGAACGGCCCGCAGGGCCGGCCGTCCGGGGTGAGGTTGGGGAGTGCGGGGCATCGAGCCAAAGTCCCACCTCACCCTCCCGCTCCGCGGGCCCCTCACTCTCCCCCCTGAAGGGTGGAGAGGGGCTCGGGTACGAGGGATTGTCGATCCTGCCGGTGGCGCTCGATGCGGCGAGCTGCCCGGATCCTCAGCTGGTCGCGGCGGCGCGCCATAGCTGGGACCGGGCATTGACGCTCGGCGAGAAGCACGGCTTCCGCAACGCCCAAGCGACGGTGCTGGCGCCGACCGGTACGATCGGGCTGGTCATGGATTGCGATACGACGGGCATCGAGCCCGACTTTGCGCTCGTCAAGTTCAAGAAGCTCGCCGGCGGCGGCTATTTCAAGATCATCAACCGGGCGGTGCCGCAGGCGCTGGCCGCACTGGGCTACGACGCCGCGGCGATGGCCGCGATCGAGCGCTATGCGCTGGGTCACGGCACCCTCGCGGGTGCCCCCGGCATCAATCACGAGAGTCTCGGCGCCAGAGGGTTCGACGACGCCGCACTCGCTGCCGTCGAGGCAGCTCTCCCTTCGGCTTTCGACATCAAGTTTACCTTCAATAAATGGACGTTGGGCGAAGATTTCTGCGTCGAACGGCTGGGGATCGCGCCGGGCGCGCTGGATGATCCCTCCTTCGAGCTGTTGGCGGCGCTCGGCTTCGCCCGAGCTGAGATCGACGCTGCCAACAGCTTCTGCTGCGGTGCGATGACCCTGGAAGGAGCGCCTCACCTCAAGCCCGAACACCTGCCGATCTTCGACTGCGCCAGCCCCTGCGGCCGCACCGGCAAACGGGCTCTGTCGGTCGACAGCCACATCCGGATGATGGCGGCAGTGCAGCCCTTCATCTCGGGCGCGATCTCGAAGACCATCAACATGCCGAGCACAGCGACGGTCGAGGACTGCAAAGACGCCTACATGCTGTCCTGGCGCCTGGGCCTCAAGGCGACGGCGCTCTACCGCGACGGCTCCAAGCTGTCGCAGCCGCTGGCCTCGAGCCTCTTCGGCGACGACGAGGAAGCCGAAGAGAGGGCAGCCGATCTCTTTGTCCAGTCGCCGGCGCAACGCGCTCCGCTCGTCGCCGAGCGGATCGTCGAACGCGTCGTCGAGCGAGTGGTCGAGCGCGTCGTGCAGCGCGGCGAGCGCCGGCGGCTGCCCAACCGCCGCAAGGGCTACACGCAAAAAGCCGTGGTCGGCGGCCACAAGGTCTATCTCAGAACCGGCGAGCACGAGGACGGCAGGCTCGCCGAGGTCTTCATCGACATGCACAAGGAAGGCTCGGCCTTCCGCTCACTGATGCACAATTTTGCGATCGCGATCTCGATGGGCCTGCAATACGGCGTCCCGCTCGAGGAGTTCGTCGAATCCTTCACCTTCACCCGGTTCGAGCCGTCGGGCATCGTCGAAGGCAACGACGCGATCAAGATGGCGACCTCGATCCTCGACTACATCTTTCGCGAGCTGGCGATCTCCTATCTCGACCGCGGCGACCTGGCCCATGTCCAGCCGGGCGATCTCTTGCCCGACGCGGTCGGCCAGGGCGAAGCCGAATCGACCCTCGGCGGTCCCGCCGGCGACGACCGTCCGGAGGTCGCGCGCAGCACCTCGAGCGGCTACGTCCGCAGCAAGCTGACGGTACTGCACGGCGGCGCCGGCCGAGCGCCAGCCGAGTTCGACGGCGCTCTCGCGGTGGCGGCATTGGCGGAAGAGCACTACGCGGACGAACTGCGCCTCGAACGCATCCGCGCCGCCCGCATCAAGGGCTACGAAGGCGACAGCTGCGAGGAATGCGGCAACTTCACGCTAATCCGCAACGGCACCTGCCTGAAGTGCGACACCTGCGGCGCAACCTCGGGGTGTTCTTGAAAGCAATTCGCTAACGTAGGTGAATGGGTATGGCCTCAGAAAGAGAATTACTTGCTGCAAAAAACGGCGTCATCCTCGAGCAAGTTACATTGCGGGACGGTAACCGCGTGGTTGCCGTCGCTTTCGTCGTAAAGAGTAGACGGACGCCTGAGGTACCTAATTTCGGAGATATCATCGTGGCGCAGCAATATTTTGATGAGGAAGTCCAGCGGTGTGCACAGGCGGGTATTGGAAACCCGGAGTAGCGGTTACCGGATATAGGGCGGATAGGCAGAGGTCAGTCCGCCATCGGGCGCATCCCCGTGATCGGGCGTCGTGCTCGGAATTCGCTACACTTTTCCGCGCTACGCTTGTTTGATGCCGGCATCCCTCAAGATTTTCTGGAGAGTTCCTTCTCCTTTCAGGGTCTTTGGTACGCTAATAGGCCTGCGGTCAGGGCACAGCCAAATCTCATGTCCTCCGCCGCGGGCGTCACGAAGATATCTGCAACCATGATCGACAAGGAGTTCTTCGGAACTCCCTGTACGTCATTGAGGCCATGTAGCTTCAATCGAAAGCGAACGTCACCACCGGCTGCGGCGTCAATGGGTGACCTGCTTCGATCTCGAGAAGTTCCAGCGCTATTTCCGGCGCAGTGGCAATGATTTCGTCCCGGGTATCGCATTCGACCGTCAGTCCCGGCACGTCGTCGCTCGTGGCAAGAAAGACGCCCTCTGGAAGCTTTTTAACTTTGATCGTCACGTGTGTTGTCGTCATCGATTTCGTCTCTGAGCATAAGTCATGTATCCGTTCCGATGTAGCCCGCTTCATGCCGCCCGTGCGACATCTACGATCAGGCGCAAGCCGAGCGCGGCGAGCGCCGCCTCCACGTGTTCCATTCGCGAAGCTTGACGCGGGTCGAGCACGCGGGTGACCTGCGGCAAGTGCCAGCGTAGCCGGCGCGCGAGTTCCGCACGGCCAACGCCTTGTTCGCGCATCGCGTCATACAATGCGGTTTTCGCCATCCCTAGTGTCTAATTGCGTAGGTTAACGATAGTATACCGTAACTGGGCACCCTTGACCTCGCGCTTGCGCCAGAGGAAGGGCGCGGCGTTGCGGTTGTAGGCTTCGGTGAAGTCGCGGATCGCCTGAGCGAGTTGCTCGACGCCGGCAAAGCTGGCGCCGGCCAGGGCCTTTCGGCTGAAGATGCCAAACCAGATCTCCACTTGGTTGAGCCAGCTGGCCGAGGTCGGAGTGAAGTGGAAGGTGACGTTGGGGTGCGCCGCCAACCAGGCATCGTTCTTCTTGTGGGTGGAGAGGTTGTCGAGGATGACATGGATCGCGCGATCGGGCGGGTGCTCGGCGACGAGTTCGGTCATAAATGCTTGGAAATCGACGCGCTTCTTGGTCTGGGTGGTCTTGCCGCGAATGAGGCCGGTGGCGACTTCGAGCGCCGCGAACAAGTTGACCGTGCCATGCCGTTTGTAGGTGCTCTTGAGGCCTTGAACAACCTTGCCGCTGCTGGTCAGCACATACCCCCGGGCCCGCTCCAGCGCCTGGATCGTCGGCTTCTCGTCGACGCTCAAGACCAGCGCATGTTGCGGCGGGTTCAGATAGAGCCCGATGATATCGGCGGCTTTGGCGGCAAATTGTTGGTCGGTGCTGACGCACCACGAGCGCCGGCGGCGCAGTTGCACCCCTTCCTTGCGCAACAAGCGCCATATCGCATCGTCCGAGACGCCCAGGGCCGCCGCCACCGACGCGCCGTCCCAGCTGGCCGATCCCTTGGGGGGCGGCAATTCCAGTTGGTGCAGAACCCGCAGGCGCAGATCGGCGCCATATTTCGGGGTCTTGCCCGGCCGCACCCGATCGCGCAACCCGGCCAGTCCCGCCGCCGCAAAGCGCTTGCGCCACTGACCAACCGTATTCGGGCGCACCCCAAGTTCGCGACCAACCGCGTCGTTGCGCTTACCCTCCAGGCACGCCAACACGATCTTGGCCCGTTCCACCAGACGCGCCTCCTCCGTCCGACTGCGCGCCAGCGCCATCAGCTCAGCTCTCTGCTCCGCTGTGCAGCTCAGCGCAATCGCCACTCGTGCCATCGGACACCTCAGCTGGTATGCTCACCCGAGGCATCCTACTTAATATCGTCTATTAACGCAATTAGACACTAGCGCCGAAAGCGGCACCATTTCCTCTCCCGCCTCTGCCTTGGACGGCGCAGGGAGCGGCTCATTGGCGGCAATAACATAGAGAGTGCGGATTCGAGGCATCCTCGGCGCGCAACAGCGCTTCCTCCCGACTATCCCCTTTGGTGATCAGCTTAGGCACCTCACGGAACGCGACCGTGAAGCCGCCATCGGATCGGGGACCAAAGTTTCCGGGTAGGCACGCATTCAAACCTCACTCCAGGCCGAGCTGCTTCTTGGTGGCCGCAACGCTTGCTCGTTTCATCTCCTTGCGGCTGCCACGGTACAGGAAATTCGACCAAGATGGCCTTGGTGAATTATCAATTGGACATCCATTAAATTGCCTCATTGACATAATATAAAGCAGCTGATCGAGGTGCCTGGGTGGGCGTCACGAAACACGAGCGAGGCGAATGTGGTTGACGTGGTGAGGGTGAACAGTGAAACGGGCGGAGAAAGTGTGCGGGCGACCGTTGCCGAAGCGGCGGTCCGGGCGCATTCTCACCTTTCAACCTGAAGAGGAGCTCCCGCTGCAGACCCGCTGCAGGTGCAGCGGGCCGTCATATGACGGACAACCGCAGGGTGCAGAATCGGCAGCCTGCATCGGATGCACACACCCGCGAAAGGCCGGGGTCAGGGCTTTTGCCCGCGCAACTAATTCCGCGGGCAGAAGGCCCGGACGAGGCGCCGCGGTGGACGAACCATCTGATGCGCCTGAACTAAAGTTAGTTTTGGTGCCCGAATTGCCCGTAATCGGCATCAGTACCGCTAACCAAATTGAAATCGACGCTGCGGCCGCCGCACTGGGTGGGGCGAAGCTGGGCCAGGCCCCATTTTCTCGTCTGGTAATAGGCGTGGTATTCGGGCCAGGAGCTCGGGGCTGCGAGCCAGCAGGTTTCAGCCAGACCGCTGGTCAGCAAGGCGTTGCACACCAGCCCACTGCCATAGACGCCGACGCGGTAGCCGGTATGCGCAAGTCTGGCGTAGACCTCCTCGAAATACGCCATGATATTGCTCAGCTCTTTCCAGGGGCCATCGACGCCGAAATATATGGTGCTGCCTCGCGGTTGAGAGTTCTCCTTGGCGAGCGCGATCGATCGCTCGGCGTCCTGGCTTCCCCGCAGCGCGGTAAACGAGGCCAATTGGTCGTTATGGTGCTGAAAAACGACGGCGGTCTTGAAGCCGTTCGTCAGAATGAGATCGCGCTCGCGCCGCCTCAGGGTCTTCCCCGGCAGAGTTTCATCTTCATGGTCGTAGTAGCGGATGATGGTCTTGATCCCGATCGCCCGCATGTTGTCCAGGAAGCTCTGGCTCACCGGGGCGGACAAATCGACCGCCTCGATCCGCGGATCGCGCGCGCAATATTCCTTTGCCCCGGTCCCGGAAGCCCATGCAGCCAGGCTGGCGAGCACAATAGCAACGAATTCGGCCGACCTCGCGGCCGAGTATGAGGCGGTTCGCACAAGAAGGTCCCCCGAACGTGCTTGCGACCGCTTACAGCACCTGCTCAGCTGAATCAATAGAGTGTCAACTTAACCCGATGGGGTTAGTGCCCGAGCGCCGCCATCACCCGCTGCATGAAGCCGTCCACTGCCGCCGGGTCGGTCCAGCGCAGCACCGCGACGATGGCGCTCTCCGGGTCGATCCAGGTCAGGTTGCCGCCGGCGCCGCGCGCGAAGTAGCTCGCCTCGGAGGCGCTCGGATAGAGCTGATGCCCGGTGTTCAGCCACCAGAGATAGCCGTATTGGGAGTGGAGCGGACAGGGTTCGAGCATTCGCTCGATCCAGGCCTCGGAGAGGATACGCTCGGATCCCCACATGCCGCGCGCGAGCAGCATCTGCCCGATCCGGGCCTGATCGCGCGCCGAGATGAAGACGCCGCCGCCCCAATGACCACCGCCCGAAACGGATTGCACCGGTTTTCCATCGATCTCGACCCAGGAATTGCGGTAACCGGCCCATTCCCAATCCGCTGAGGCGCCGATCGGGTCCATGACAAGTTCGCGAAACACCTCGGGGAGCGGCCGGCGCCATATCCGTAGAAGAGCGAGGCTCAGGCGGTTGACCCGGACGTCGTTGTACTCCCAAAACCCGCCCGGAGGACGGAGATCGCGGTGGGTCCCCTTCGGCGCAGCGCTCGGCCGGCCGGCAGAGGACCGGTTGCGGTCGACGAGGTCGGGCTTGTCCCACTGCACGCCCTCCCATTCGGAGGTCTGCTGCAGCAGGTGATGCCAGGTGATCGCGTCGTTGTGCGGCGGGCCGAAGCCGCCATCCTCGACAGTGCGCCGGACCTCCTCATGGGGATCGCGGATCAACCCGCGATCCCAGGCGAGCCCGGCGAGGATCGCGAGATAGCTCTTGGCAACGCTGAACGTCATGTCGGCCCGCGTCGTCTCGCCCCATTCGGCGATGATCCGGCCATTGCGCAGCACTAGGCCGTTCGGCCCGCCGCGCGGCCGCACCGGCCCGAGCGTCTCGTTCCACGGCGGGCGTTCCTGGAAGTCGCTGGTGACCATCAACGAGAGGTCGCGCGCCCATAGGGTTTCGCATTCGCCGGCATGCCGGGCAGCGGCAGCGAGAGCCTCGATATGGAGCCCGTCCGCGGCGAGTGTCGCCGGCATCCACGGCGCGGGATGCGGCGGCGGGAAATACGTCATAGATGCTTCCTTCCCGGGGCTTCGGGCTTGACATTCAGGCATTCCATACGACCTCGTGACTAGCCGGTGCAGGCGGCAGACAGACCTGCTAAAATTGGGTTTGCTCAGCTTTCCGGGGTCGTTGCTATGGGTTCGTTTAGTTTGATGCACTGGATCGTGGTCTTGGCCATTATCCTGATCCTTTTCGGCGCCGGGAAACTGCCGCGGGTAATGGGTGATTTCGCCAAAGGGATCAAGGCCTTCAAAGCGGGCATGAAAGAAGAGGACGAGGCCGAAGCGACGCCGCCCGCGCAAGTGTCGCCGCCCGGCGCTGCAGCAACTACGGCGAACTCGTCGGCTCCAGTCGGTGCCGCCGACCGTCCACGCGAGCACGTATAGCCTTTTGCCGCCGGCAGTCCGGCGGGCTCAGAACTCGTAGGCGTCGATGATCATCGGCTCGTTGCGTGCCGCGGCAATCCATTCCTGCATCGCCGGAAACGCCATGATCATGTCGCAATAAGCCTGGGCGTCGCGGTCGAGATCGATCTTATAGGTGCGAAAGCGGGCCACCATCGGCGCAAGGGTGGCGTCGGCGATGGTGAAGTGCCCAAATAGGAAATCGCCCTTGCCCTCGCCGTAACGCTTGCGGCAATCGCGCCAGATCGAGGCAATCCGGTTGATCTCGGCCTGCACCTCCGGCGTGACGCCGCGGTTCGGGAAGCTCGACCGGATATTCATCGGCATATGGGCGCGCAAGGCCTGAAAGCCGGAGTGAACCTCGGCGCAAACCGAACGAGCGACGGCGCGTGCATCATGGTCCCGCGGCCAGAACTGGAAGGTCGAGAAGGATTCGGCAAGATATTCGCAGATCGCCAGGCTGTCCCAGACCACCAGTTCTCCATGCCGCAGGGCCGGGACGCTGCCCGACGGCGAATACTTCATGATCGTCGCCTTACTAGCCGCCTCGTAGAGCGGGATGACGACTTCGTCGAACGGCACGCCGGTTTGCTTCAGCACAAGCCAAGGCCGAAGCGACCAGGAGGAGTAGTTCTTGTTGCCGAGATATATCGTGAAGTCGGCCATGCAGCGTCCTGCCTGAGGTGACCGGACGGTTAATGTGGCGACAATTGGGCCGACGCGCAATGGCCCCGGTGTCCGGTGCGCGTGCGGCTCACGGTTCTTCTTTGCAAGCCGAGAGAGCGGCGGCATTCTGCGGCGCCGCCATCGGATTGCAGGGGTGCCGAATGACCTTTTCGCTGATTGACAATAGCGCCGGCGCGATCCCGATCGTCGTCCTTGCCAAAGATCGGCTTCCGGGCTGGCTCGCCGAGGCCCCGGAACGCGACCGCAATTGGCTGACGGCAATAGGTTTCACCGGCGAGCCGGGGAAGCTTGCCCTGGTGCCGGGCGACGACGGCCGGGTCGCCCGGGTGATGGTAGGGCTTGGCGACGGCCCCGACCCCGGGAACGGGATGTGGACTTTGGCTGGACTGCCGGAGGCTCTCCCGGAGGGAAGTTACCGCCTCCAGACTACGCCCGACCGCGCCGACCCGACCCGCCTCGCACTCGGCTGGGCACTTGCGACCTATGGCTTCACCCGCTACCGCAAAAAGAAGGGTGTGGCGAGCGTGCTTGGCTGGCCCGAGGGGGCTGATCGCGGCCGCGTCGAGCGGCTTGCGGGCGCGGTGTTCCTCGCCCGCGACCTCGCCAATACGCCGGCCGGGGACCTCGGGCCTGCCGAACTCGCGGCCGAAGCCGTGCGCGTCGCCAACGCCGCCGGCGCGCGGCACCGGGTCATCGTCGGCGACGAACTTCTCGCCGAGAATTATCCGACGATCCATGCAGTCGGCCGCGCCGCAGCCCAGCCACCCCGGCTCGTCGACATCGTCTGGGGCGAGGCTACGGGCCCCAAAGTGACCCTGGTCGGCAAGGGGGTGTGCTTCGACACCGGCGGGCTCGACCTCAAGACCGCCTCGGGCATGCGGCTGATGAAGAAGGACATGGCGGGTGCAGCGATCATGCTCGGCCTCGCCCAGGCAATCATGGACGCCGGCCTGCCGATCCGGCTGCGGGTACTGCTGCCGCTCGTCGAAAACGCCGTTTCCGGCAACGCCGTCCATCCGATGGACATCATCCGAACCCGTAAGGGGCTGACCGTCGAGATCGGCAACACCGATGCCGAAGGCCGGCTGATCCTGTGCGACGCGCTGGCCGAGGCGGCGACCGAAAAGCCGGCATTGCTCGTCGACATGGCAACGTTGACCGGGGCGGCACGAGTGGCCCTCGGTCCCGAACTGGCGGCTCTCTTCTGCAACGATGAGAGGTTCGCCGAGGGATTGCTCGCCGCCGCGCGAGCCGAGGAGGACCCGATGTGGCGGATGCCATTGTGGCGGCCCTATCGCAAGATGATCGATAGCAAGATCGCCGACCTCAACAACGTTTCGGAATCGCCGCATGCCGGGGCGGTGACCGCCGCCCTCTACCTGCAGGAGTTTGTCGAGCCCAATGTCCCCTGGGCGCATCTCGACGTGATGGCATGGAACCCGCAGAGCCGGCCCGGTCGCCCCGAAGGGGCCGAGGCGACGGCATTGCGGGCCCTCTATGCACATATCGCGCAGAGGTTCGGATAACCGGTCCTGCGACCCGTTCCTCATGACCCCACTAAACGGTCACTCGTAGCTCAAGCTGATCCTTCAGAGAAACCGAGCGGCGCGGCAGATGCTGCGCAGCGATGGGCAGTCGCTGTTACGCACACCAGCTTCTCCGCGCGCCATCCCAGCGCCGCGCGAGCCCTTCGCTCACGAGGGGCTCGCCCACAGAGCGCCCGCCGCGGTCGACCAGGCGCAGCTTGCGCCCGTAAAATGTCTACGTCGCGCCCGCCGGGCGCAATGACCTCGATTGGCCCGGCATTGACCAGCTCGAGGAGCCTCCGCAATTCGATCGCCGAAACTCTGGGCTAAATCAAATTAGTCTTATTCACCCGTGAGATCGTGTCTAATCGAGGCATGCGCGGGCTGCTCGGCATCAGCGTCATCCTGTTCCTCGCCTGGGTACTGAGCGAGGACCGGGGCCGCATACCGTGGCGGGTCGTCGCGGTGGGGGTGCTGCTGCAATTCGGCCTCGCTCTCTTGTTCCTGACGTTCGCGCCCGCCGGGGCGGCGTTCCTGCTGCTGAACCGCGCCGTCGAGGGGTTACAGAGCGCCACCGAGGCCGGGACCGGCTTCGTCTTCGGCTATCTCGGCGGCGGCCAATTACCGTTTGCCGAGACCGGGCCGGGCGCCAGCTTTATCTTCGCCTTCCGCGCATTGCCGCTGGTGCTCGTGATCAGCGCGCTGGCCACTCTGCTGTTCTATTGGGGCGTCCTGCAGCGCATCGTGCATGCGTTCGCCTGGGTGTTGCGGCGCTCGGTCGGGGTCGGCGGCCCGCTTGGCCTGGGTGCCGCGGTGCACATCTTCGTCGGCCATATCGAGGCGCCGCTCTTGATCCGCCCATACCTGTTGCGACTCGCACGCGGCGAGCTGTTTGCGCTGATGAGCTGCGGCATGGCCGGGATCGCCGGCACGGTCATGGTGCTCTACGCCTCGCTGGTGGGTGCGGTCATTCCCAACGCGCTCGGCAACATTCTGATCGCGGCGGTGATCAGCACCCCGGCGGCACTCGCGATCGCCGCACTGATGGTCCCGTTTCGCCCCGACCCTGCGGCCAAGGTCCAGCTCACTCTCGACGACCCGCCGGTCAGCGCGATGGACGCGATTGCCAAGGGCACCCGCGACGGCATTGTCTTCCTGCTCAACATCGTCGCGATGCTGATCGTGACGATTGCACTGGTCAGCCTCGTCAACGCCGCACTCGGGCTGCTGCCGGACTTCGCCGGGGCACCGGTGACGTTGCAGCGCCTCTTCGCCTACGCCTTCCGGCCGATCATGTGGCTGATCGGCATACCCGGCCCGGAGATCGCAACCGCGGCGACGCTAATGGGCACCAAGATCGTGCTCAACGAGTTCATCGCCTATGTCGACCTCTCTCATCTGGCGCCGGAGGCGCTCGACGCGCGCTCGCGCCTGATCATGACCTACGCGCTCTGCGGCTTCGCCAATTTCGGCAGCCTCGGCATCCTGATCGGCGGCATGGGTGCCATGGTGCCGGAGCGCCGGGCCGAGATCGTGGCGCTCGGCCTGCGCTCGATCCTGTCCGGCACGCTCGCCACCTGCATGAGCGGCGCCGTCGTCGGGATGTTGTAAGCGGACCTCTGGAGAACCTCCGATCCGGAACGCTGGAAACGTGTCATACTGGGCCGATGGCGTCGGCCTATTACGGAGGCGATGATGCTGAACCCGACAAGCCTTCTGGCGGATGCACTGGGGCGAAACCTGGCCGAGACCTACCGCCGAACCTATGGCGAGCAGGAACCGCACATTCCCGCCGGTCTCGACGAAGCCTCTCGCCTCGTCATTGAGCGCATCGGCAGCAGCGACGCGCTCTATCACGATTGCCAGCACACCGCGCTCGTCACCCTTTGCGCTCAGGATATTTTGCGCGGCCGCCTCATCGAGCGAGTAGTGACGCCCATCGACTGGGCCCACACCGTTTTGGCCGCGCTGACCCACGACATCGGCTATGTTCGCGGCATCTGTCCCGGGGACACAGCGGCGCGTTTCGTGATCGATACCGCCGGCAACACGGTCACACCCCCGCGTGGCGCCTCCGACGCCTTCCTCACTCCCTATCATGTCGAACGGGGCAAGATTGTGGTCCGCGAGCGTTTTGCACCCGTCCAATTCATTGACGAGCAGCGTGTCGCCGCGGCCATCGAGCTTACCCGCTTCCCGGTTCCGGACGACGAAGACCATGCTGCGACCGACACGGAAGCGGGTCTGGTCAGGGCCGCCGATCTGATCGGCCAGTTGGGCGACCCGCTCTATCTGAAGAAATTGAACGCGCTCTATCACGAATTCGTCGAGACCGGCGTTGCCGAAAAACTCGGCTATCAAAGTCCCGCCGATCTGGTCGACGGTTATCCGCAATTCTATTGGAGCAAGATCGAGCGCTATATCGGCGACGCGCTGCGCTATCTCGAAATGACCATGGAGGGCAAGCAATGGATCGCGACCCTCTACGGCCACATCTTCACAATCGAGCATAACCGCCCGCGGATAGGTCCGCAGCCGGGACCTCGGCAATAGCAAGAGCGAGGGACAGGCTAGGCGCCGGGCAGCCAGTTATCGCCGGACCGCAGGAGCGGCGCTACCTCGCGCGCAAACTCGTCGTCGACCGAATATTCGTAGCAGCGGATGCGGCCGGCCTCGGGATGGGCCGCCATGATCGCGGCCAGCGCCTCCGCCAGTGTCTCGAAATCGCCGGTGTATTGCATTCGGCTGTTCCACACGCCGTACCACACCCGGCTCAACCGCCCGAACGTGGCCTGGTTGGTCTCGGGCATACGGTCGATATAGGCGGTAATCTCGATGCCGACCGGCCCGTCGTCACGCGTCTCGTCGCGGGTGATTTCGACCCGAAAGGTTTGATACGCCATCACCCAGTGTATGCCTTCTTGGCCCCGCCGCGATACCGGTCATGGCCGGTGGTTCTGCACCCGCCATGGCTCCACGATTTGCAAGGTTATATTAGAGTACGGGACCAGGGCTGCCGAGGGCGTTTTCGGTGAGGCCTTTTGTGATGATGTCGTAGGCCTCGTCCAGCAAATCCGTGCGGTGGAAAAGGTCGAGGTCGCGTGGGCTGATCGTGCCGTATTTGACCAGCGCGTCAAAATTGATCACCTCGTCCCAATATTTGGAGCCGAAGAGCACAATCGGCATGCGCTTGCGCGTCTTGCGCGTCTGGACCAAGGTCAGGATCTCGAACAGCTCGTCGAGCGTGCCATAGCCGCCGGGAAACAGCACGACAGCCTTGGCCAGGTAGACAAACCAGAATTTGCGCATGAAAAAGTAATGAAAATAGAAATGGAGTTCGCGGCTGACATAGGGGTTGTCGAATTCCTCGTCCGGGATCGAGATGGTCAGCCCGACACTGAGCCCCTTCGCCTCGCAAGCGCCGCGATTGGCTGCCTCCATGATCCCGGGACCGCCGCCGGTGCAGACGACGAAGCGCCGCTCGTCACGGCCGAGCTTCTTCGACCACGCGCTCAAGCGCTGGGCAAGCTCTCGCGCGGCCTCGTAATAGACCGAGAGCCGCAGCGCCATTTGCGCCGCCTCGATGCCCTCTCCGGCCTGCTCCGCCTCGGCCAGCGCTGCCCTCGCCGCCTCCTCCGAGCGCAGCCGCGCCGACCCCATGAAGACGATGGTGTCCTGGACGTTATGGCGCTGGAAGCGATGGAGCGGCTCCAAGTATTCCGCGAGGATCCGCAAAGCCCGCGCATCCCTGCTCTGCAGGAAGCGGGTGTCCTCATAGGCCTTGGGTTGGCGGCGGGCGCGCCTGCCGGTCCTGTCCAATCTGCACCTCGGTGTATCCCGTTTTCGTCCTCGACGATGAATAAGGGTTGGACCATGCCCCCGACAAGCCGACGGGTGCCTGTCGCATCACACCTTGCCCCGGGGCGCGGGTTAACCTCCGAATTCAAGCTGCAAGCAGATCGCTCGATCGACGGCCGTAATATCTTCCCGGGGGCGGGGCATCGGGATCGAGGATGTCGAGCAAGGACCTTACTGCATTAGGCCGCGCGACGGCGCTGGCGGAATGCGCTGGGCTGTTCCGCCCGGCGCGTGCTAAGCTCGCCGTGCTGCGCGAAGGCGGGAGAGTTCAAATGATCAAGCTGGCAGGCATCGGCCATGTCCTATTGCGAGTGGCGGACGAGGAGGCGTCGAAGCGGTTCTACCGCGACGTGCTCGGCTTTCGCGTCGCCGAACAGGACCCTGAGCATGGCGGCGTGTTCATGACCCTGGGCGACGGGTTTCACACGCTCGACATCGCCCAGCACCCGGCACCCGCCGACGCCGTCCGGCCCGAGCGCGGCCAACTAGGGCTCGTGCACATCGCCTTCAAGGTCGACAGCTACGCGGCGCTGCGCGACGCCTATACACATCTCTTGACAAACGCCGTCGAGATCCAGCGCGCCGTCGATCATGTCTGCCAGCGCAGCATTTATTTCACCGATCCGGACGGCAACGGTCTCGAAATCTATTACGAGATGCGGGACGCGCTGAGCTTGTTCCCGAACGGCCGCGGCGACGAGGACGAGCGCCTGCCGCTCTCCCGCCCCGCCGAGCCGCTCCCTGCCTGGCTCCTCGAAGACTGGCCCGGCCCCGCCGCTTTCGCGAAGGTCGAACGCCTGCGCCAACAGGCGCCAGTCGCAGCCGAGTGAGCATGTAGGCGGAAGAGCGAAAGCGGATTGCGCCAAGTTCGCTAGTCCGGCCACCGCATCACTGAGGTCAAAGCGACATCGTCGCAACACCCAGCGCCGTAGCGGCGTCTATCAAGCGCCGGTCGAGTGTGCAGAGTGTCGCGCCTTGATTGGCGCAGATGGCCAGATGCAGGGCATCGCCGGCGCGCAAGCCCATTGCGTGTTGGTCCGCAAGGCGGGCAGCCGTGCGAAAGTCCAATCTCGACACTGGAATGGCTGTAAAGCTGTCGGTAACCAGTCGAGTGAACGCAGCAAGCGCCTCGGCCCGATCAGCGATCCTTATCTGTCCAGTCCGCAGCTTGATCGAGAGGGCGGAGGAGAACTCGGTCGCGACCCAATCGCTGATTGCGAGATCGTCCTCCGGTTGTCGTCCAAGCCAGTGCTGGATCCGCTCGGGTTTCCGCCTCGTTGGTCAAGGCCGCTACCAGCAGTGAAGTGTCGAGATACAGCATCAATAGCGGTCTTCATCGCGCATCCGTCGAATAAAGTCGCGAGCGGTCTCCGGCTGCATCGGCATGGCGTCGGTCATCGCCCGCAGTGCCGCTACGTCGATGCGCTTGCGCGGAATGTCAATCGCGGTGATCTGTGCAATCGCCTTGCCGCGGCGCGTGATGTATACCGGCTCCCCGGCTGCTGCCTCTTCGACCAGCCGACTCAAATGCGCCTTCGCGTCGGCAAGACTGACCCTTTTCACCCCATATCTCCTGACCAATTACCTGGTCACATATAGCACGAGCGCGATCCTTCAAGGAAGCGCCGGTGCGGCCAAGCGCAAAGCGCCTGCGGTCGGGGCGCGGCATCAGCGTCGGGGGTGTCGAGTGAGAAGCGGTAGGATGGGTTGAGCGCAGCGAAACCCATCGGATCGGCGGGCTCGGTACGGGATGCCAAACTATCGGCGGAATCTCCTGTCGGGAGGCAGTTATTTCTTTACGGTCAATCTGGCCGATCGCCGGCGCTCGCTGTTGATCGATCATATTCACTTATTGCGCGCCGCCTTTCGGCAAGTGCGCGCGCGGCATCCCTTCGCGATCGAAGCTGCCGTTGTCCTGCCGGAACACCTGCACGCGATCTGGACCCTGCCCGAAGACGATGCGAATTTCGCCACGCGCTGGCACCTGATCAAGAGCGCCGTTTCGCATGCTTTGCCGCGAGTAGAGCGGATCTCCGCCCGCCGCGCCGCCAAAGCCGAGCGCGGGATTTGGCAGCGGCGGTATTGGGAGCACACGCTGCGCGGCGAGGACGATTTTGCGCGACACCTCGATTACATTCACTTCAATCCGATGAAGCACGGCCATGCCCTCCGCGTGCGGGACTGGCCATTTTCCTCGTTTCGCCGCTGGGTGCGCCTCGGCGCCTATCCGGTAGATTGGGCAGGCGATCCCGGCAATCAAGCGCCCTCATTCGGCGAAGAGTGACGGGTTTCGCTGCACTTAATCCATCCTACGCGCTCGCTGCTATATTTCGGCGACGATGGCGTACGAAATTGTTCTGGCACCGGAGGCTGTGGAAGATTTGCGGGGGCTAAAGGCGAATATTCGAGTAGCTGTGCGGATGGCGGTCGAAACGCACCTGCGACACGAACCGGGAAAGACGAGCCGAAGTTGCATCAAACGCCTGCGCGGCCTTCGCCGGCCACAATATCGGCTGCGAGTGGGCGAAGCCCGAGTATTCTATGACATATCCGGCTCGACCGTCGAAATTCTCGCTATAGTGACCAAATCGGAGGCCGAGACGTGGCTCAGTCAGTTTGGAGATCCGGTGTGAAGCAGGTTCCGTTATCCGAGATCAATAATGATCTATCCCGGTTTCTGCGCGAAGCCGAGGGCGAGGATATCGTCATCACGCGCAACGGAAAACCGGCCGCATTGCTGATCGGCTTCGCATCCGAGGATGATTGGCTCGATTATCAACACGAAAACGACCCGCGCTTTCTGCGCCGCATCGAGCGCGCGCGAAAGAGCTTGCGCGAGGGGCGCGGCGTCAAGATCGAGGATGTCGAGTGAGAACCCTCCGAGCGGAACCATCGGAATGATTGAGGGTTCTGCGCGATCCCGCGTCATCGGCACGATGGATCGAGCAGTGCAGGACTGCGGGATTGCGCAGAAGCCTGGTTGAACGAAGCCGCGGCTCGAGGATCGTGACCTATGGGGATTGGGTGCTGCCGGTGCTCGGGGCGGAGAGCGAATGCCGGTTCGAATCAACGCTCCAGTGAGCCGGGATCGGGATGCTGGTGGCGGCCATGGGAGGTTGACTGATCAATGCCGCCGGAGATCGCGGCTTGGGACTTGATTGGCTGAATACGATCTGTCGCAGGTCACTGGAAGCGACAGCGGAGTGACGGCGTCGACAGCTGGCGGCGATCCAGGGACAGTGGCTCTGATGGGGTGTCGTTTAGGGTCATGAGGTGTTCCAGGGAGCGGCAGCGGCAAAAGTGCTCGCACGCGGGATGACGCCGATTTCGATCATGCGGCCACCGCAGCCGGGACAGAGGTGGAGAGAGCGGCCGGTCAGCTGCTGATAACGCTCGCGGTAATCGGCGGCAGGGGCAGGCGGTGCCGGCTCGGGGACCGCCAGCAAACGACGGCAATGGGCGAGCTTGGCGGCACGCCCGCCGTTGGCGAGATAGCCGTAGTGGCGGATGCGATGGAAGCCGTCGGGCAGGACGTGGAGCAGGAAGCGGCGGATGAACTCATCAGCGCCAAGGGTCATCACCTTTTGCTTGTCGTGATGCCGATAGTCCTTCCAGCGGAAGCTGACCCGGCCCTCGGCAAGACCGACCAGGCGGCTGTTGGCGATGGCGACGCGATGGGTATAGCGGCCGAGATACTCGAGCACCTTCTCGGGTCCACCGAACGGGCGCTTGGCGTAGACAACCCAGCGAATGGCGCGCAACGGCCGCAGCCAGGCAGCGAAGGCGGCTGGCGCGGCCAAGCTCGCCAGATCGCCAAAGAATTGGAGCTGGCCCATATCGAACGCCGCCTGCAGGCGGGTCAGGAAAAGCCGGCGGCAGAGACGTGACAACACCTTGACCGGCAGAAAGAAGCCAGGGCGGCAGGCAATCCAGCGGGTCCGGTCGACCGATGGCCCGCCACCCGGCACGACACAGTGGACATGGGGATGATGATGCAGGTTCTGTCCCCAGGTGTGCAGCACAGCCACCAACCCGATCTCGGCGCCGAGATGCCTGGGATCGGCTGCGATGACGCGCAGCGTCTCGGCGGCTGCCGTGAACAGGATGCCGTAGACGACGGCCTTATTGTGGAGCGCGATCTCGGCGATCGGCGCCGGCACCGTGAAGACGACGTGGAAGTACGGCACCGGCAGCAGCTCGGATTGCCGGTCGGCCAGCCATTGAGCACGTGCCAGCCCTTGGCACTTCGGGCAGTGCCGGTTGCGGCAGGAATTGTAGGCGATGCGAAGCTGGCCGCAGTCGTTGCACTGCTCAACATGACCGCCTAGGGCTGCCGAGCGGCAGGTTTCGATGGCGCCCATGACGCGGCGCTGGCCGCGGCTCAGATGGCCGGCATGGGCCTCACGGTAAGCGGCACCGTGGCGGCGGAAGACATCTGCCACCTCCAGAGTGCTGCGCATTCCAAGGCGTTCAGGCGGGCGGTGTCACCGATAGATGCAAGCGATCGAGAGGGCTGGGGGTGCCAGCGATGACGTTGGTCGCAACGCGGGTATAGATCGCCGTCGTCGCCAGCCGGCCATGGCCGAGCAACACCTGGATGATGCGGATATCGGTGCCGGCTTCGAGCAGATGCGTGGCGAAGCTGTGGCGCAGCGTGTGAACAGTGACCGGCTTGCCCAGATCCGCCTCGCGCGCGGCCACGCGGCAGGCCGCCTGCAACGTCGCGGTGCCGACCGGCCGATGCCCCTGACGGCCGGGGAACAGCCAGGCCGCCGGTTTGGCCAATCGCCAGTAGGCCCGAAGGATACCCAGGAGTTGAGGCGACAGCATGACGTAGCGGTCCTTGCCGCCTTTGCCGTGCTCGACCCGGATGACCATGCGGTTGCTGTCGATGTCGCCAACCTTGAGGGCGGCTACCTCGCACACCCGCAGGCCCGCGCCATAAGCTGTGGTCAGAGCCGCGCGGTTGCGCAGCCCTGGGATCGCCTGCAGAAAGCGCACGATCTCTTCGCCGCTGAGCACTATCGGCAGCTTCTTCGGCTGCTTGGCACTGATGATGCGGTCGAATGCCTCCGGTCGGTCCAGCGTCACGCCGAAAAAGAAGCGCAACGCGCACGAAACCTGGTTGATGTGCGACCACGACCAGCCAAGCCCGGCCAAGTGAAGCTGGTAGGCGCGAACCTCCTCGATGCCCAGCAGATCCGGCGAACAGCCGAAGAAACGGCTGAACTTGGCGACCGCGTAGACGTAGGATTGTTGGGTTGCTGGCGAGAGGTTGCGAACCGTCATGTCGTCGATCATGCGGCGACGCAGCGGCGTCATCTGAGCCATCACGGGATCTCCTGTCTGATGATTGGGCCGAGACAACCACAATCCTCTCAGACAGGAGCCACCTCACGCCAAGCTCGCTATCCTCCCGCCCTAGCGGGTTCGTTCAATAAACTGTCACCGTAATCCGTCCGCCAAAGCCGAGCGCGGAATCTGGCAGCGACGATATTGGGAGCACACGCTGCGCGACGAAGACGATTTTGCGCGGCTCCTCGATTACATTCACTTCAATCCGGTGAAGCACGGCCTCGCCGTCTCCGCGCGGGACTGGCCATTTTCCTCGTTTCGCCGCTGGGTGCGCCTCGGCGCCTATCCGCTGGATTGGGCCGGCGATCGCGGCGATCAAGCGCGCTCATTCGGCGAACAGTGACGGGTTTCGCTGCGCTCCACCCATCCTACGTGCTGCGTGTTACGTGCTGCGGCATTACACCTCCGTGGCCAAATCCCTCTTGACTGCGCGGCCATATCGGACTATTGACTGTCGTCATTGGACGTAATCTCGTCTGCCTCGGACACAACCTAGGGGAATGCGGTGCGGTATGCGTTCTGGAACAACAAGGGCGGCACCGGGAAGACCAGCTTGGCCTTCCAGGCGATCTGCCGATACGCCGAGCGCCACCCTCACATGAGGGTGCTGGCTATCGATGCCTGTCCCCAGGCAAATCTGTCCGAGCTCTTTCTTGGCGGGCTAACGAACAAGGGTGGCCTTCGGCTCCTGGAACGGCATGGTCAGTTGCCGAGGTGCAGTCTCGGAGGCTATTTCCAGGTCAGGCTGCCGTCTCCATACAACGTGCCCGCCTTCAGTTCTCGAGACTTCATCACCACGCCGTCGCAGTACAACCAACTCATCCCGACCAACATTGACCTGGTCTGTGGCGACCCGATGCTGGAGTTGCAGGCCAACGCGATCAACACGCTGTCGAACACCCAGATCCCGGGAACCGATACGTGGGTTGCGGTGATCGACTGGCTCAACGACCTGCTCAAGCCGATCGCGGGCGACTATGGCACCGTCTTCCTGGACTGCAACCCTAGCTTCTCGATATATACCCAGATCGGCCTTGCGTCCGTCGAGAGGCTCGTCCTGCCGGTGATGGCGGACAACTCATCGCGTCGAGCCGTCCAGAATGCCCTGTCGCTGGTGTACGGGCTGCGCTTACCCTCGCCTATATATGCGACCTATGCGTTCAACGCGAAGCTAACGAAGGCCGACCGCCCGCTGCCCCAGGTGCATCTAATCGTCAAGAACCGAATTACTCAGTACATCACACCCGCATCCGCCTATGCCGCGGTACTCGGTGAGATAGACAAGGACATCGGCAGCCTAATCGAAAGCAATCCCAACTACTTTACCTTCAACACACCTGGCTCGGGAACAGTCGAAATTCGCGACTTCCAAACAACTGGCGTCGTCGCGTTTGCAAAGGGCGCACCAATTTCGCGGCTCCAGGCCGGCAAGCAGACCATCGGCGGACGCAGAGTGCAAGTTAAGGAGGACTACCGAATCAACTGCGACAAAGCTATCGAGGAACTTGCGCTTAAACTCTAGCGGCGCCGCACACTGGTTCAACCTTGCGTTTACCTTGAGATTCTTCTGCGGTGCCCGCGCGTCAACCGAGCCGTGTGAGATGGATCGAGCGCACCGAAACCCATCGCAGCAGTTGCGGCAATTGCCAGGATTCGAGGCCAAATCGTGCACATGCTCTACTGCGATGAAACAAATCTGGAGGAACGCCAAGGCGACTTCCTTATCTATGGTGGCCTCACGATAGATGATGGGCGCGCTCACGATCTTTCTTGTACGATCGACAGCATCCGCGCTCAGGCTGGCGTTGATCGCTCTTTTCGGCTGAAGTTTAATCCGGGTCCTCCCCGCTTGGCGCACGAAAGCTTTATTGCGCTAAAGCAGGCGATCATTCGGGCCGCTTCTGATCACAGCGTGCGACTGTTGGTTTACATGGTCCTCCATGACATCGCGGCGAATCCCGATGAGGCCCGGCGCTACGGAATAAATACCGTCTGCTACCACTTCGACTGCATCCTCAGCCGCCTGGATGATTGTGGTCTTGTCCTCATTGATCGTTTCAATGACCAAGGCAATCAGATCGATGCTCACCTTTCTGAAAAGTTTTCCATAGGTGTGAGGGATATGCCCTACTCTCGTGAAATACGCCTGAACAGAATTGTCGGACTTCACTATTCTGCAATCGGCCAGTCACATTTTCCCAGCCTCATTGATATTATTCTCGGATCGGTTCGATTTGCCGTCAATCGGCATACCAGGGGCCTGGATCAGCACGAAGGCAGTGCTCGTCAACTTCTGGCGCTCTTAGCGCCCATGTTCTGGCGGTTCCACGAAAGTCCGAAAGTATCAGAATTAAGCCTATTATTTAGTCCCAAAGTCATAAGGCTCGATCGCTATCGCGCCATATACCAGGGCCTGAAGGATTACTTGACAAGCTCCGGCATAGAAGCCGAGCAACGCATCACAGAGTACCGTACGTATTGAGCCATTCCGAGCGGTGGCTGTTCACTGATTTTAAATCACTCTCTATAAGAGGCGAGGGCCACCCCGACTTCGGAGCGGCCCATTTCTCTCGATCAGCCGATCAGCTGAGCCAGCGGAACTGCTGCAGCTTGCGGACGGAGCCCTGCGAGAGGACAACGTTGACGAGGGCGGGACCGCGGTGGTTCATCGCTTCGGCGAGGGCGCCCTTCAGGTCCTTCGGGTCCTCGGCAAAGAAACCCTTGCCGCCGGGGCCTGCCCCGGCGAAGGCCGGGGGCTTCCATCATCCGGTCGTAGCGGGCGCCGTAGATCAGCGCGTTCGGCTTCATGTTGAACATCGGGTTGTCCGGGATCTCGGGCATGCCCGGGGTCGCTGACGGCTCAAAGCCCGAACTCCTGTTCGATCGCGACGCGCAATGGCGGCAGAGCGAATTGCACGGTGTCCCATACGCGAGGCGGCGCTACATCCTAATAATCGTGGCGGTAGAGGTTTCCGGCGCGAGCCCATCTCCCGCCAAGCAATACCGGGTGTCGTGCCTTGAGCCCCTCGGAGAGGCGGCACGAGGCTTCGGAAATGATCTCCAGGCGACGCGTGACTGCGTACACGCGCATGATGTCGGCGCTGAAGGCGGCGCGATCCTGGCCTTGCGCGAAATTTGGGCGAGATCGATCTGCCGCAGAATGTCGCGAAGCGCGTTCTGCTCGGGGTCAGAATGCATAGACCGCATCGCGCGCCGAGGGCCGGCGCAGATGAGGCTTGAGGGCCTCGTGGTCGATCACGTCCACCGGTTGCAGGAAGAGGCTCGCGATATACTCTTTCACGCCCACGTAGTCGAAGACGGTCACATGGGCGTCGGGGTCAAACTCGACCAGGATGTCTACGTCGCTATCCGGGCGGTCGTCGCCGCGAGCCATCGAGCCGAATAGCGCGGCATGCGCGACCCCGCAAAGCGCCTTCGGAGCGGCGCAATGTGTTCAGAGCCTCTTCGCAATTCATGCTTCAGATATAGCACCAGGAGCGCCCTCAAACAAAAAAGGGCCGCCCCTCGCGGAGCGGCCCCTTTACCCCCTCACCCCGACCCTCTCCCCGCACGCGGGAGAGGGAAGAACGGAGGGTTTAGGAGTGCCAGCGGAACTGCTGCGGCTTGCGGGCGGAGCCCTGCGAGAGCACGATGTTGACCAGGGCCGGGCCGCGGAAGTTCATGGCCTCGTCGAGGGCGCCGCGGATGTCCTTCGGCTCCTCGACAAAGAAGCCCTTGCCGCCAAAGGCTTCCGTGACACGGTCATAGCGCGCGCCGTAGATCAGCGAGTTGGGCCGCATGTTGAACATCGGATTTTCCGGGATCTCGGGCATGCCGGGGCCCATGCCGCAATTGTTCAACACAACGATCTTGCACGGGAAGTTGTAGCGGACGAGCGTCTCCATCTCCATGCCGGAGATTTCGGGTCAGAGGGCGGGCGTTACTAAGCGATTGACTGCCCCTTGGCATCCTCGAGAACGCTCACGAGTTGGGCGCCTAGCAAGTTTTCCAATAAGCCTTCGAGCGCACCTACATCAATTCGGCCATTCTCCGCCCATGCTGCGTCGGCTGCCTCAAGTGCAGCCCAATATGGCGGCTTGTTGTCGACGATCAGGTCAACGAGGGATTTCTTGCCGGGAAGGCGATATCCAAGCTTGACGCATAGCACCAGATACGATGCCGCTCTCGCGGTACGCCCATTCCCATCGTCGAACGGATGAACCCAATTAACGCGCCACATAACGTAAGCAGCCAGATGGATCGCTGATTTGTCCGCGAAGTTTTCATTTACATATTCGCAGAGCTCTTCGACTCGGCTTGCTACTTCAGCCCGGGGCGGTGGCTTGTGTTTGCTCCCATGAATGTATATCTCGGACGGTCGATAATTACCTGCATAATTATTAATACCTTCGAGCGCGCATCGATTTAGATTTAGCAACATGGACGGCAGTAATCTGAGGGGTGATCCGCCCGCGAGTGCTTCCTCGACGTATTTGGTTACCGCGTCAGCTTGCCGGAGTCCGTTCGACGCTTCCCTTCTGGCACGCTGCTCAGGATCTGTGATTAGCTCCGGGAGCGCTGCTACGCTCTTCCTATCGCTCACTTCCGAGTCTGTCATAAATCCGCGCGTTTCAGCGCCTCAGCCTCCTGATCAATCATCTCCCTTGTGATGCGGTCGTTTTCGATCTTCGTGTTGCCATATGCGAAGCTGCGACGCTGCTCTTCCCAGTCCTGGGCGGACATCTTCACCGATCGTGCCATCTCGATTAGCGTTGAAAGCTTCACGTTCACCGATCACTCCTCCTCTTAATCGCCGACATATATGGGGCGTGTGTTGGTAGAGAGTAAACGTCTCTAGTACCGAACGATGCCGGCATATGGGGCGCTTCGCGGGGGCCGCCCCTCAAGGGGCGGCCCTGTTGCGTGAGGCGTCAGTCCGTCAGCTGTGCCAGCGGAACTGCTGCGGTTTGCGGCCGGAGCCCTGCGAGAGCACGATGTTGACGAGCGCCGGGCCGCGGAAGTTCATGGCCTCGTCGAGGGCGCCGCGGATGTCCTTCGGCTCCTCGACAAAGAAGCCCTTGCCGCCAAAGGCTTCCATGACGCGGTCATAGCGCGCGCCGTAGATCAGCGAGTTGGGCTTCATGTTGAACATCGGATTTTCCGGGATCTCGGGCATGCCGGGACCGATGCCGCCATTGTTGAGCACGACGATCTTGACCGGCAAATTGTAGCGCGCCAGCGTCTCCATCTCCATGCCGGAGAAGCCGATCGCCGAATCTCCCGAGAGGTGGATGACCGGACGGTCCGGGTGGACGATGGCGGCCGCGATCGCCTGGCCGAGGCCAAGGCCCATCGTGCCGTAGGTGCCGGCGTTGAGGCAGGCCTTGGCGCTGAACACCGGCAGCATCGTCAGGCCGATATCCATAGTGCCGGCACCCTCGGCCGACAGGATCGAGTTCCGCGGCATCCAGGCGGCGATGTCCTTGAAGGCGCGGTAATAGCTCGCCGGAGCGCTGTCGTCCTCGACCTGCGGCCTGATCTGCTCCGCATTTTCGGACGCCTTCTTGTTGATCATCTGCCGCCATGGCGATTCTTTCGGATGGAACCACTGGCTGCCGGCGAGTGCGGCGTTCATCTGCGCCATGATCGCCTTGCCGTCGCCGACGAGCGCCACGTCGGTCGCCTTGTTGTGGCCGATCTCCTCGGGCGCGATGTCGAGCTGGATGACCTTGACGTCCGGCGCATAGCGCGGCGGTTGCCCGAAATGGAAGATCCAGTTGAAGCGGGCGCCCATCAGAAACACGACATCGGCGTTCTGCAATGCCAAGGTGCGGGCCGCCGAGACCGACAGCGGATGGTCGTCGGGCATCACACCCTTGCCCATCGGCGAGCGCAGGAACGGCACTTGCGTCTTCTCGATAAAGGAGCGCACCTCACTTTCGGCGTTGGCCCAAGCCATCCCCTTGCCGACGAGGATGAGGGGCCGCTCGGCCCGCTCGAGCATGTTGAGCGCCGCGTCGATATTCTCCGGCGGGGCCTGGAAGCGCGGCGGGTCGGGGCACTTTTGCACCTGCGCGACATCCTTCTCGTCACACTTGCCGGTGATGATGTCGTCGGGCATGTCGAGATAGGCCGCACCCGGCCGGCCATAGGTCGCGTTCCGGGTCGCCTCCGCGACATAATACGGGATCCGCTTTACGCTATCGATCGCGTGGGCGAATTTGCAGAGCGGTGCCGCGAGCAGCACCTGGCGCTCTTCCTGGAAAGCGCCCATGCCGCGGCGATAGGTTTCCGACGCGCCGCCGATCAGGATCATCGGCCAGCAATTCTGCTGGGCATCAGCAAGGCCCGCGAGCCCGTGCACGACACCAGGCCCGGTCACGACGATGCAGGCGCCGGGCCGGCCGGTCAAATAGCCGTACGCCCGGGCAGCATAGGAGGCAGCCTGTTCGTTGCGCATGCCGATATAGGCGACACCCTCCTTCTGCGCTGCGGCGGCGATCGGCCCGACGGGAAACCCGACGACGCCAAAGAGGTGGTTTATGCCCTGCTGCTTCAGGCTCCTCGCCATCAAAGTGGCGCCGTCGACTTCAGCCATGCTTTTCCTCCTCGAGTGATGGACGGACGCGTCACGTCCGCTTGGCGAAGAACTCGTCGCCGGCAGATTACGCATTTATGTCGCGCCGCGAAAGGGATACGCACATCTCCAATGCCCCAGGGGTCGCGGAGAAACCAGATCCTGCAGCCGAAGAGCTCGTCGTCGGCGAAGCAATTTTTACCACGGAGACACGGAGTACACGGAGCGAATGTTCTTTCTCCGTGTCCTCCGTGCCTCTGTGGTGATTATACTTTGAGCATCGACGACAGCGCGGCCGGTCGTTGCTAAGCTCTGGGCTTGCGCCATATGGCCCATCACGCTTGCCGGGAACTCACCAGAGCCGGTGGACGCCATAGCGGTCGAACACAGCCTCGTTCGACACGAGGACGAGGTCGGCGAGCACCGCCTGAGCGATCAGCATCCGGTCGAACGGGTCCCGGTGGGGACCGGGCAGACTGCCGGCCGCTTGTCCGTGCCGCACCGTGATCGGCAGTTCGACAAAGCCCTGCCCGGTGAGCACACCAGGCATATCCGCCGCAAGCGCCGCCGATTGCGGCAGTTTCCCGATCCGGTATTTGGTCGCAATCTCCCAGGCCGAGGCGGCACTGACGAAAGCCTCGTTAGCGGGGTCGGCAATGGCGGCTTGCGCGCTCGCGGAAAGCGCTGGATCGCCCGCGAGCCACCAGATCAGCACATGGGTGTCCAGCAGCAGCCGCACCCGCTACTGTTCCCAGCGATCGAGTTCGTCCTCCGGCAAGGGCTCGAAAAACTCCGGACCGATGCCGATTTGCCCGCGCATCGCGCCAAACTCCCGACGGGGCTTGGGGGCGATCGGCACAAGTTTCGCGACCGGAGTTCGTCCGCGCGCAATCGTGATGACCTCGCCGGCTTCGACGCGAGCGAGGAGCTGTGAGAGATGGGTCTTGGCGGCATGAACCGAAACGATTTCTTCCATCGAAGGCCTGCGCTCAAGCAAGGTTAGTCATCATCTTAGCTAAGCTATACCAAGCGTCAACCGGCATTGCAAGGGCTTGCTTCGTCACCATGTGATAAACACAATTATTGGGAAGAGTTTATGCGATATGCACAAGCACACGGTCACCCTCGAATTCCGCTGCCAATTCTCTGCCGACCGCGGAAATTCCGCTGCCGCCGGATCGTGCTGGCTCGCATCCAAGTTATTGGATAACATCATCTTTTGCTATTTGCGGGCGCCATTTCGGCGGCTTGGAGGCGTTTTGTCCCTGACGGCAGGGAAATGCGGTCAGTAGCCGCGGGCGGGATCGACGCGGTTGAGGAGCGGCTGCCCCGCTTCGAAGCGGCGGATATTGTCGAGGATGATCGGGGCGGCGGTCGCCGGGTTGGTGAAGGCGGCGACGTGCGGCGTCACCAGGATGCGCGGGTGATGCCAGAACGGGTGATCGGCGGGCAGCGGCTCCTCGCGGAAGACGTCGAGCACGGCGGCCGAGATCTGCCCCGAGGCGAGTGCGGCGAGCAGATCCTCTTCGACGAGATGGGCGCCGCGCGCGGCGTTGACGAGCGCGGCACCCCGCGGCAGCGACGCCAGGGCGCGGGCATTGAGGATGCCCTCGGTCTCCGCAGTCAGCGGCAGCAGGCAGACCAGAATCTCGCTGCGCGCGAGCAACCTGGGGAGACCGGCGGCGCCGGCATGGCACTCGATCCCTGCGACGGTCTTTTCGCTGCGGCTCCAGCCGGCGACATCGAAGCCCAGGGCGCGCAGTTTCCCCGCGGCATCCTGTCCGAGCTCGCCGAAGCCAAGGATGCCGACCCGCCGGTCGGCCGCGTTTTTCTGATCGCGCTCGCGCCAGTCCCTTCTTTCCTGCTGGGCGCGGTAGTCGAGGTCGCCGCGGTGCAGGCGCAGCACCTGCAGTGCGACGTATTCGCTCATCGCCGCCGTCATGTGCGGGTCGACCAGCCGGACGATCGACAGGTGGCGCGGCAAATGCCGATCACCGAGGAGATGGTCGACCCCGGCGCCGAGCGACAGGATCAGCTCGAGGTTCGGCAATGACGCCAGCAGGCCAGGCTCGGGCCGCCATACCAGCGCATAGCGGATATCGGCGCGGTCGCCGATTTCCGGCCACACCCGGACGTCGAGCTCTTTTGTCAGCTGCTGCAACTGTGCCCGCCAGCGCGCCGCCGAGTCGACAGTGGAGTAGAACAGCAAGGTCATCGCCGCCCCTCATAGCACAGTCGCCCGGTCCCTGCTTTAGCGCTAAGGTCCGCCGCCACCGAGATACGCTCCTCAGACCCGATGATCAGGAGGATCGAAGTATGAGCTACAAGGACCTGCTGGTCGTGCTCGATTCAGACGCGGCCTCGCGCCGGCGCATTGATCTCGCTGCGGCATTGGCCGAGCGCTTTGCGGCGCATCTCATCGGGCTCTACCCGCTCCCAGTTCCTGAGGTGCCGCACCATCTGAGCTACTATGATCCGGCGGTGCTCGACCCGTTCTTTATGGATTTGCGGCAGAGGGCGCAGGCGGTGTCCGACACCGAGCGCGAAGCGTTCGAGCACACGGCGAGCCTGCGTGGCCTTTCGAACGAATGGCGCGTCGCCGCCGAGGGCCTGCCGGAAGCCGACGCCGCTCTGCACGCCCGCTATGTCGATTTGACGATCCTCGGCCAGCTCGATCCCGATCGCGGCGACGTGGAGATGATCCGGCCGCGCCCGGAGCAGGTCGCCTTCGCCTCCGGGCGCCCGGTCCTTGTTGTCCCTTATGCCGGGCAGTTCGAAGCAGTCGGGCGCCGCGTGCTGGTCGGCTGGAACGCGAGCCGCGAGGCGACCCGGGCCGTCAATGATGCGATGCCGCTGCTGACGGCAGCCGATGTCGTGACCGTGCTGACGATCGATGCGCGCGAAGGCCCGGACGCGCACGGCGAACTGCCCGGTGCCGACATCTCGCTGCATCTGGCGCGCCACGGGGTCAAGGCCGAGATCGAACGCACCGTCTCGGCCGGCCTTTCCCCTGGTGACGTGCTGCTGTCACGCGCCGCCGACCTCGGCGCCGACCTTCTGGTGATCGGCGCCTACGGTCATTCCCGGGTGCGCGAGCTGCTGCTCGGCGGCGCCACCCGTTCGATCATGCAGAGCATGACGTTGCCGGTGCTGATGTCGCATTGAATGGGCGCTCGACCGAGCTCAGCGGCGGGTCAGCGACATGCCGTGCGGCGCCGGCGTGTAGACGAGACGCCGCCGTGGGGCGCGGGCGGCGACTGGCTTGGCGTAAATCTGCTTTGTCGCCTCGATCAGCACAACGCCGGCAAAGGTCGGGAACCAACGCTTGCCGATCCGCTCCCAGGCTGGTGCCGCGCGCAACATCATCCGCTTGCGGACGGGCGGGATGTAGAGCGCGGTGTCGGATCCGACCGGGGTGAAGAGCTCGTCACGCAGTAGCTGAGACAGTTGCGACATCGTGTAGGGCCGACCGGATCCGAACGGGGTGCGGTCGAGGCGGGCCCAAATGCCGCGCCGGTTCGGGGCGACGATCAACAAGCGTCCGCCGCCGGCGAGCACCCGCCATATTTCCTTTAGCATCGCGCCGGCTTGCTCGCTGGTCTCAATAGCATGAACGACGAGGAGCCGATCGATCGAATAATCTGCGAAGGGAAGTTCGCCTTCATCTGCGAGGGTCACCAGGTTGCGGCCCTCCGAGGGCCAACCGAGCACGCCGAGCGAGGCCGGCATCAGCGCCACGGTGCGCTCGGTCTCCGCCGCGATCGCCGAGAGAAACGGCGTCGTGTACCCGACCCCGAGCAGCCGCATGCCGCGCAGATCGGGCCATACGCGGCGGATCGCGCCGCGGATCATGCGCCGCGCAACAAGGCCGACACCGGTCCGATAAAAGTCCCTCAGATCGACAACATCGGAGGACATCCCGCATTCTAGCACGGCCACGCAAGCAGCAGGGACTGCAGGGGAAGTGGCATCCGTTAGTGCGATTGCCTCAGCGCTTGATTGTGATCTTGCTCCCCGGCCCCAGCAGCGGGATCACTCCGAGGAGGACTTTCTTGTCGACAGCGACGCAACCCGCGGTCGGAGCAAAGTCCGGAGTTGCGACATGAAGGAATATCGCACTTCCAGCGCCCGGAATGACCGGCTTGACGTTATAGCCAATGACGACCAATGCATCGTAGAGTTCATCTTGCCGCCACATCTCCTCGGCACTGGCGGGATAAGGAAGCTCGACGAGGCGATTGTAGTTGGTATCAGTGGGTTCATCGACCCACCCGTCGTTCGGCGCGAGGGCCCGTACCGGCAGGTGCGATGCCGGCGGATCGATTCGATCCTTCCGGTAAAGCACGGAAATCAGCGGGTAGGTACCGGCCGGTGTCGCGCCGTCACCCTCACGTTTGTCGGCTTGACCCCGGCACGGCCCGCCGTCGCAGCAGCGCTGCCCCGCGACCAGTATAGCCGACCGTCCCGGTAATCGAGGTTCTCGTATTCCGTTTGTGCCGCTTCGGACAAACGCACCGTCATCAACGGGGCTGCAAGCACCAGCAGGCCTCGTCGGGAAAGCCCCACCGTTTGATCGGCCGGCTTTGCTACCCTCAATACATGTGTTGGCCGCCGTTGACCGAGAGAGTCGAGCCGGTGATGAAGCCGGCCTCGTCAGCGACCAGGAACAGCACCGTGCGGGCGATGTCCTCGGCTTTGCCGAGGCGGCCGACCGGAATGCGGGCGATGATCTTTTCCAGCACGTCGGGCGGCACCGCGCGCACCATTTCGGTGTCGACATAACCCGGAGCGACGGCGTTGACGGTGATGCCGCGCGCCGCGCCCTCTTGCGCCAATGCCTTGGTGAACCCATGGATCCCCGATTTGGCCGCGGCGTAGTTTACTTGGCCGTATTGTCCCGCCTGGCCGTTGATCGAGCCGATGTTGACGATCCGGCCGAACCCGCGCGACCGCATTCCTTCGATCACCGCCCTCGACATATTGAAACATGAAGTCAAGTTGGTCTGGATTACCGCATTCCACTGCTCGAAGCTCATCCGATGCATGGTTGCATCGCGAGTGATCCCGGCATTGTTGACCAGGATTTCGACCGATCCGAGCGCTGCCTCGATCGCCCTTACCCCTTCGGCGCAGGCGTTGAAGTCCGAGACGTCGAATTTAAAAACCGGAATCCCGGTTTCGGCGTTGAACAACTGCGCCGCCTGGTCGTTGCCGCCGTAATTCGCCGCGACCAGATAGCCGGCATTCTTGAGCGCCACCGAGATCGCGCGGCCGATGCCCCGCGTTCCGCCGGTGACCACCCCCACCCTGGCCATGAGCTTCCTCCCATTTTTATTTCGGCAAGCGCTAATCGCGCTCGAGGCACATCGCAATTCCCATGCCGCCACCGATGCACAGGGTCGCCAGACCCTTTTTTACGTTGCGCCGCTGCATCTCGTGCAGCAGGGTCACCAGCACCCGCGCCCCGGATGCGCCGATCGGGTGGCCGAGCGCGATGGCGCCGCCGTTGACGTTGACCTTGTCGATGCTCCAGCCGAGATCCTTGTTGACCGCGCACGCCTGAGCAGCGAACGCCTCGTTGGCCTCGATCAGGTCGAGATCACCAGCCGACCAGCCGGCCTTTTTCAGCGCCATGCGGCTCGCCGGGATCGGCCCCGTGCCCATGATCGCCGGGTCGACCCCGGCGGTCGCCCAGGAGACGATGCGGGCGAGCGGGCGCACGCCGTGCTTGGCGGCGGCCCCAGGCGTCATCAGCACCACTGCCGCCGCACCATCGTTGATCCCGGAGGCGTTGCCGGCGGTGACCGTACCGTTCTTGTCGAAAGCCGGACGCAGCTTCGAAAGCACCTCGACGGTCGTGCCGTGCTTGGGATGCTCGTCGGTGTCGACGATGGTCTCGCCGCGCCGCGTCGCGATCTTGACCGGCACGATCTCGTCCTTGAAGCGGCCGGCCTTCTGCGCGGCCTCGGCCTTGGCCTGCGAGGCGGCGGCAAAGGCGTCCTGCTGCTCGCGGGTTATCTGCCAGCGCTGGGCGACGTTCTCGGCGGTGTTGCCCATGTGATAGCCGTTGAAGGCGTCCCACAGCCCGTCGCTGATCATCGTATCGACGAGCTGGGCGTCCCCCATCTTGACGCCGTTGCGCAAATGCATGCAGTGCGGCGCCTGACTCATGCTCTCCTGCCCGCCGGCGACGACGATTTCGGAATCGCCGTTGCGGATCGCCTGATAGCCGAGCGCTACAGTGCGCAGACCCGAGCCGCAGAGCTGATTGACGCCATAGGCAGTCACCTCGTAGGGGATGCCGGCCGCCACCGCGGCCTGGCGGGCCGGATTCTGCCCTTCACCGGCGGCCAGGATCTGGCCCATGACCACCTCGGAGACCTCTTTCGGCTCGACATTGGCGCGGCGCAATGCTTCGACGATCGCGACCTCGCCGAGCTTATGTGCCGGTAAGCTCGCGAGCCCCCCGTTGAAGGCGCCAACCGGGGTGCGCGCGGCACTCGCAATCACGATCTCGGTCATCAGGGGATCTCCTCGCTCGATTGACGCCTACAGTGGCCGCGAATGTAGGGCCGAGGCGGCCCGAAGTCCAGCCGGGGCCCCTCGTGGATCGGTTCGAAATCGCCGCTGCAAATTCGACTTTGAGCACGCCGATTGGTTGTGTCGGCTCGTGTCGCCGATCGACGGTCCGCTGCTCCTGCAGCGGGTCTGCAGCGGGATCTCTCCCTAAGGTTGTGATGGCGTCGGGCCAGGGGATTACGCGACAGGCGTTCGGACGGCATCGCGCCGCCCCACGACCTATGGACACAATTGCTAAACTCGCATATACAACGCAATTTGTCAATCGGTGAAAAACTCCTCGGTCGCAGTGGCGGCGTCCGTCGCCGTTCGGCCGAGACGGACACCGGCCACCACCTCCCGGAGGAGGCCGTTCATCATGACCGGTCCTGGACACACCTTGCGCACAAGGCGTCTCCGTGAAGACGCCGGCGAGGGCGGCAGGGCGTCTTGGCAAGCCGGATGCCGATCTTATGGAGCAACCCGCATTATGCCCCTATGCCCCTTGGCCGGGCTCGTCCCGTGGGCCTTCAGCCCACGCACGAATTCCGTGGGCACCCACGTCGTTCTTGCCGCCGCATCCGCATGCGGGCACTCCGATCGCCAATGGCCAGAGGGTCTACATCATGACGAACCGGTGCATCGGCACGCTTTACGTCGGCACTACAGTCGATCTTACCCGCCGCGTGCAGGAGCACCGGGAGGTGTCGCGGATGGTGGCTTCACAAAGCGCTATGGCTTGAAGTGTTTGGGCTACGCCGAGCACCAACCGGACATCCTCTGTTTTTAAATCGCGAGAGGCTGGTAACTGGCAGCTCATGACGATTTGGTCAGCATGAGACGCATTCGATTATTGCTTCTGGGAATCGCCGGGAAGTGCGGCCCAAATACGTCAGCTTTATTAACGCAGAGTAGCTTTGTGTACTGGCCCGCTGAGTCGCCTAGCTTATTTACTTTTGCGTGCAAATCTGGCCAGGCGGCAGAGCACGGAATTGAGCATGGGGCCGCAGGCTCGCGCACTGGGTGAGGCCGGCGAGAATCGTACTGGGCTGCTGCTCGAAAGCGCCGTGCCCAATTTCATGGGCAGCACCTTTCAGGAGCGCACGCACACTCTCCTCGGCGGCCTCCATATGAAACTGCAGTCCAAGAACGCGCTCACCTACTGCAAACGCCTGAGTCTCTGTAATTTTGCTCTTGGCAAGCGGCTTTGCCTCGTGAGGTAGATCGAATGTCTCGCCATGCCAGTGGAACGGTGTAAAGCTATCGGGTAACCCATCGAAGAAGGGATGTGAGCCCGTCCGCTGAACAGGAAACCAGCCAATTTCTTTGCTGCTCCCCGGAAAGACCCGTGCGCCTAAAGCTTTCGCTATGATCTGGGCACCGAGGCAAATTCCAAGCACGGTCTTGTCCGCGGCTATCGCTTCGCGAACCAGCGCGATCTCTGGACCGAGCCAACCGAGCCGAGCTTCGTCGTTCGCACTCATCGGGCCGCCCATGACCGTGAGTATGTCGAAATCGCCGAGCGACGGGAGCGTATTATCACGATAGAAGTGGAACAGGCGGAAAGGAATCCCCAGCCCCTCCGCCCAATCGCCGACAGCCGCCGGCCCTTCGAATTCGACATGCTGCAGAACCGCCACGCGCACCATGCTTGAGCTCCTTTGTTGCCACTTCACGCCCGGGGAGCATCGAGCGGCTGAACCAAGCCGAGCCGCCTGTGCGACACTGCCACTAAGCAATAAGTTTCTGTTCCACGAATGCGGGACGCGGTCTAGGACGCCAACTCGCTCCATGAGTTTGAGGGTAGGAAACGAGTCGGCGCGGAGGCTTGCCGCTACCCTTTCAGTCGAATATTAGTCCCGCAGAATGACCTCCGCATCGTGTGGGTCGAGCCCGGCTTCCAGGAGCCACGCCCGGCACAGATCGAAGTCTGGATCCAGAAACACCCGTATCAGCTTTGCATAGAGAGGTCCGAGTATTTCCCTCCGATCCGGCGTGCTCGAGGCCCGATGCTGGTGAACAACATAGACGAAATAGGAATGATGCCTGGCCTCGTCGGTGCTGTGGTCTCGGACCGCGTTTCGCACGGCACTCACAACTCGTTCGTCACGCGGGATTCCGCGCAGGATAGACGTTATGAGCGTCTCTGAGATCGATACGAACGCGATTAGAAGGTCATCGGCAAACTCGGTCGGAAGAGCTTTCTCGAGCTCCTCCAACTTTCTCAAAAACCGCGGGAGCAACGGGGAGAGCGCCGGTAGTTCCGACATCCCCGGAATCCGCTTCATCAATTCGATCGCCACGTAGGCGTGGTGACTTTCGTCAGTTACGATAAGCCGCGCGTCCCTCCCCGCCTGTTCGCTCACCACAAAAGCCTGCGGATTCTGAGCGAGCTTGATCGAAGCTGCCATTACGGCTTCGTATTCAAGTTTCTCGGTAAAGGCGTTGTAGCTCTCCAGCTTGCGCATCATCAGACGGCGCGTCACATGATTGCCCAGCTTGTCGACGAGTGGATGACCGACACCTGGCACAAGTTCGGGGGGAAAAGCACGAGACCGGTATCACATGTAAAATCCGGCAACGGCTTGTGCACGGTACTATAGGTGTACCAATCCTCAAACGGGCTCTGATACTCCATCGCCTTTCTCCCGTTTCCCGACGTCCTCACCGTTGGCACCCACGATCCGATTTTCGGCTGCGTAGGAGGAATCGTGAGCATCTCCCGGTCTCCGGTCATCGAAGCGTTGAACTTCCCCCACGGTTTGGGCGAAGCTGAAGCCTCTTCCCCGGAAGCCGGCGGCTACCAAGAACCACACGGCTTGCCGGGCTACTTCATGGCGGCAAGTGATCGATGTCAGCTGCCGATCGAGCTTCGTCATTGGCTGCCCTCGTGCGCGGCGTGGAAACGGTCTACATTGGGACTGCGTACTTCATCGGCCCGTCAGTCCGCGACGAATCACGAGGGCGAGTTTGTGCCAGGCAGGGATTCGTACTGGCTCGTCAATGTGGCGCCAGCCGCGCACGAGGAGCTCGTGGAGAAGGGCGCGATAAATCCCGAGCATCGCGGCTGGCGCTCGCATCGCCGAGCGAGAGCAAGCGGCAATTGCTTTGGCGGCCGCCGTATAATGCCCTTCGGCGAGCAAGGCCAGATCGCGACAAACATCGGGAAGCGTCGGTTGCGCCAGCACCCAGCTCGGCGTTGTTGCGAAAATGCCGTGCGCCTGAAGCAGCTCGCCGGGCAGGTACAGGCGGTGTCGCCCCGCATCTTCCGCGAGATCGCGCAGTATGTTCGTGAGCTGCATTGCGCGGCCGAGTGCGGCCGCAACGCGCTCGCCTGCCGGCGTCTCCTCGCCGAAGATGCGCATCGAGAGACGGCTGACTGCCACCGCCGTGCACTCGCAATAGCGATCGAGCTCCGCCAAGCTCGGCGCCCTGATGTCGGTCCGCGCGTCCATTTCCCTGCCGCCAATGATGGCGAGAAAATCGTTACACTGCAGGCCATAGAGATGTATGGCTTCGCTCAGACTACGAGTCACTGCCCGCTGCGGTCGACCTTCGTAGAGATGAGCGATTTCGCTGCGCCAACTCAGTAAAAGAGTTTCCTTTAATGAGCGCGATGCCCCGCCATCTGCAATGTCCTGGATTTCACTGCAAAATGCGGACAGTGCGTACACGGCCCGCCGGCGCTGAACCGGTAGGAGCTGCATTGCCCATAGAAAGGAGCTCCCGGCGGGGCCCGGGCGCAAGGCAATCGTGTTGTCCTTATTGTCGGATCGAGCGAAGGTCGCATCGGGGCTAAGGCGCTCCGAAATCGGCGCGTAGAGACGTTCGGCGATACTCATTTGGGTCCTCCTCGTGAAACCGGGGTAACGCCGCTGTTGAATGTCTCACCCGGTCGTCATGCAACACCCCACAGCATGGGAAATTAAAGACCGCGAATTACAGAACGATTTCAGGCTCGGAGAATTGGGTTACGTTTGAAACGCACTGGGGACCCATGCAATCAGCCGCCGGGCCTGTGCACTCCGAGCCAGTCGAATTTTCAAGATCAAATTAGGTCGACGTAGATATTCGTCCGCGCCCGGAGGTCGACGCAATGTTGATGATTCAGCCGCCGTTACCCTGGCTCATCATCTCGCGCGCGACACGCTGCAGGCAGAAGAGTACGCCCTTTGCGTTGACCCGGTGGGTGCGGTCCCAGTCCGCCTCGGCCAGATCCATGATCTGCGCGTATCGCGTCACCCCCGATATTGTTGAGGATGACGTGGCGCCGGCCGAGGGTCATGTTCGCGCTTCGCCTCCGGCCCATCGGCGACATTCGAGCTCCCGTGGAGGTCACCGAAGTTTCAGAAGTTGCGCCGCACTTCCAACTCCGGCCGCCGCCACCGGATGATCCAGGATCCCCAACTGAGAGAGTACTGAGGCCTGATCCCAGTAGATATGCTCGTTGGCCACTTTGCCGGCTTGAAACTGAATGATGACCACCAGGGCGAACTCGACCCTTCGACCCGTGGCCGGTATCGCCGGAAGCATCCAATCCATATCGAGCGTATGCGTAAACCAAGTCACGAACTCTTCAACGAGGCGATCGTTGCCGAAGGTCTGCGACAGAGAAGTGAGTTCGAAATCCGGTGGAATGTTTGGCAGGAATTGATTGGCATAGAACTCATGCACGGCCGCTCGACCGACCCGTCCTATGCCGGACGGAACGATGAACACATACGGATTTTCGGTCATCGTGGCGAGGGCTGCATCGGCATCTTTGAGCACGAATTCGGCATAGGTGTGTTGCTGCCAGGAGGCCAACATGGTCTGCTGGTACAGTGTGAGGTTATTCATCAGAAGTTCCTATCCTCGGTATGAGTGGCGAGTATGGGCCGGGCGGAACCATCCGCCCGGTCCTAGCGGCGCGGCACACCGCGCTCGCGTTGCCGGCGCGCGATCGTTAAGCCTTGCTCCTGCCGCCGGTTGATTGGGCTGCGGGTACTTTGGCGCTGAGCGTGTTGTCGAGTTCGAGCGCGCCGCGCGGGATCGTGAAGCGCTCCTGCATCCTCGCGTCATCCTCGGTCAGATTGCGCATCATGCAGCAATATTCGAGCGACAGGCCGTTGGGATCTTTGAAGTAGATCGACTGGGCCCATCCGTGATCGACGATCTCGGTGACCTCTACTCGCTTGGCACGCAGCTCGTCGCGCTTCTGGGCCAGCGCTGCCGGCGACCCGGCCTCGAAGGCAAAATGGTAGAAGCCGGCGGGGACACCGAGCCCGCGATTGATGCCGGCATCGTAGCTTGCCGGCACGCCTGGAACCTCATTCGGTTCCATAAAGGCGACAAGCTGATCGCGCCCGATATCGAAAAAGAGGTGTCGAAGGTGCCCGCCCTCTTTGACCTTTATCGTGTCGGCGACTACTGGCTTGAACCCTAGAACACCCTCGTAAAACTCGCGGGTCTTGTCGAGGTCAAGCGTCGAAAGGCCAATGTGGGAAAACCCTCTGTAACTCATTTCTGTTACTCCTCGCGTACAGATTTTTGACGACAAGTGGGGGTACGCCCTCTCTTGCGTTTGGCGCCTTTTGCCTTTTCTGCGCTCACTGGTTGTTCGCGCTCCAGCCGGCCAATAGCGCAGGACCAATAACCCGGACTGCATATTTGTCTGCAAGCGCCACGAAGTCCGCTTGGTCACCACACGTAGCAATCAATCGCAAACACTCCTCCACCCCGCCCGGCGTGGCCGTAATCACCAAATGAAGCAAAGTATCGGTGGGATTTCCCCAAGCATGCGGGATACCCCGAGCGAGAACTCACTGTCGTTTCGGCCGTGGCGTCGAGCGTCTTGTCCCCGTATAAGATTCGCGCCGTTCCTTCCACGACGAGGATGTGTTCGTCCTCTTTCTCGTGAAGGTGAACCGGGGTGCTGTCACCAGGGTTTGAGAGGATTTCCGTGACGGAGTAACGACTATTTGTTACCGTGGCTGGAATGCGAATTAAGAAGCGCTCTCCGGGTCTTGCTTGCAACCACTCACCATTCAGCTCATCGTCGATTGCGTGGGCGTCGGCAGTGCTGCTGGTACTCATTGGATCTACTCCTTTTTGCGATTTGCTTTCTGTTGTTCCTTGTGATGCACCCGTATGCGGCTCAGTGCGCGGCGGGGAAGTTCGTGCCGAACTTCTTGCTTATCTCCATCGCTTTCGCGCTGGTGAAGTTGCCGCCGGCGGCGAGTTCGGCGACGGCTTTGAAGTAGTGGTCCTGTCCACCCGGCAAGGTCCAGTCGAGCATGCACGCCGTCGTATCGCCGATGTTCTTGAAGCGGTGCACCGTGTTGCGCGGGACGAAAACAATGGTGCCGGGGCCGACCGTCGAGGTCTGGCCGCCGACGGTCATCTCATAGATGCCCTCGACGATGAAGAACATTTCTTCCTGACTGTAATGGACGTGGTCAGACGCGCCTTCACCGGGTTTGTGTCACCCCATGAGGACAGAGACGGCCCCGCCGGTGGCCTCGGTGGTCATGAGTACCTTCAGGTTGAGACCGATGGCTCTGATTGTCGGCGCCTGTTCGGGCGGAACGATGACGGCTTTTAGAGGGTCAGTTCTGGCGTCCATGGTTACTATCCAGTCGTAGGTCAATGAGCTATCGCCGAATTTTGGTGACGGCCTGAAGGATCAGGCGGCGGCTTGGGCTTGAGGCGCGGCAGAATTGCCGATGACCTCGATCCCGTCAGTGAACCTCACACCCTGGATCAGTTTTGGCAACTGGTTATGGCCGTCGATGCGGCGCCAATTTTTCTGCGCGCCTTCGACAAGCTTGAAGACCATGGCAAGCGCCGTCTTGTTCGACAGGCAGCCTTTTGACCGGATGGTGCGGTGCCGGACGGTCGCAAAGGTGCTTTCAATGGGGTTCGTCGTTCGCAAGTGCTTCCAGTGCTCGGCCGGGAAGTCGTAGAACGCCAGCAGCGCGTCGCGGTCCTTGGTCAGGCAATCGGCAGCTCTCTCGTATTTGATCTGGTAGGTTTCGACAAAGGCTTCCAAGGCGGCAACGGCATCCTTCTTGGTCTCGGCCATCCAGATCTCCTGCAGCGCGCGCTTGGCCTTGGTGTGTAGGCTCTTCGGCAGCTTGTTCAGGATGTTGGCGGTTTTGTGCACCCAGCAGCGTTGCTCGCGGGTTGTCGGCCACACCTCGCCGAGCGCCTTCCAGAAGCCGAGCGCGCCATCGGCGACCGCAATCTGCGGCGCCGTTGTCAGACCGCGACGCTTCAAATCGAGCAGCAGATCACGCCACGATTGTGCGCTCTCGCGCATGCCATCGGTGAAACCGACCAGTTCCTTCCTGCCTTCAGGCTGCGTGTTCCGGTGATTGTGATCGGCCATTCCGGCCGAAGGTGATCACCGGTTCCGGTGATCGTGATCACGCCGTGACGCGGCCGATTGGGTCGGCGTGAAGGGTCGCAGCGATCTGCGCCGTCGACACGAATACAGGTTGCATAAGAAGGGTGTTGCCGGTCAAGGCGGCAGAGGATCGTCCATGGAGTCCATGGAGGGGACCCGCGCGCGTCGCGCAGTGCCCTCACGAGCGACGGAGCGGCGCGCGTGGGGAGGCGCTGTGGGCCCCCGTGGGCGATCAGGGCACGGGCGGTCATGCAGCGGAGCTTTCACCAGCGACGAGGCGCCGGCGCAGCGACGGGCCTTTGAGGTCGATGCGATGGGCGCGATGGATGATGCGGTCGAGAATGGCGTCAGCCAGGGTGGGATCGCCAATGACTTCATGCCAGCGATTGGCCGGGAGCTGGCTGGTGACCAGCAGGGATCCCCTGTCGTAGCGATCGTCGACGATCTCGAGCAGATCACGACGCTGTTCGGCATTGAGCGGTTCCGGCCCCCAATCGTCGATGATCAGCAGGCGGGTGCGTTCGAGTGTGGTCATCAGCCGCGGCAGCCGGCCTTCGCCGCGCGCCTGGGCGAGATCGGTGAACAGGCGCGAGGCGCGCTTGTAGAGCACCGAAAAGCCCTCGCGGCAGGCCTTGTGGCCGAGAGCGCAAGCCAACCACGACTTGCCGATACCGGTCGGGCCGATGAGGCAAAGATGATGATGCTCGCGGATCCACTCACAGCTCGCGAGCTTGAGGAAGAGAGCACGGTCGAGGCCGCGGGGGGCGCGGAAATCGACGTCCTCAACGACGGCAGACTGGCGCAGCCGGGCCTCGCGCAGGCGGCGGGCGAGCCGCTTGTTCTCGCGGCTGGTGGCTTCGCGGTCGACGAGCAGCCCGAGCCAATCCTCGCGGCTGAGTTCGCCGGCATCGGGAGCGTTGTGCAGCTCGATAAAGGCATCGGCCATGGCGGTGAGGCCGAGCGCCCGCAAGCGCTCGACCGTGGGGTGGATCAGCATCACATCTCCTCGGGTCAGTGGTAGTAGTCGGGTCCGCGAATGTTCTCGTGGGTCAGCAGAGGCAGCTCGGCGGCGGTGCTGGGGGCGCGCTCGCGGCGGTTCTTCAGGATGGCGGCAACCGAGGTGTAGGACCGGGTGCCAAGCACCAGCGCGCGGGCGCAGGCGGCATCAACGCGTTCGGCGCCATAGCGCTTGACCATGCGCAGGATGCCGACGCAAGAGCGGAAGCCCTGCTCGGGGTGGGGCCGCGAGCGCAGGATGACATCGACGAGCACGGCGGCGTCGGGGCCGACGGCTTGGGCCTCATGGCGGATGCGCTCGTGGGTCCAGTCGCGATAGCGCCGGTGGGCGCTGGGCATGTGCTCGGCGACAGTGGTCGGGCGATGCAGGCGCAGGCTGCGGCGATGGCTGGCGACCCGTTTGCCGCGATGAAAGATCTCGATTGTCGCGGCGGTGATGCGCGCCTCGACCTCCTGGCGGAGCAGCTGGTGCGGCACGCTGTAGTAATGCTTGGCGATCTCGACGTGGTAGTCGAGGCCGACCCGGCAGCGCTTCCACTCGGCGTATTCGTAGGGCAGCGGCGGCAGCGATCCGAGCGCCGGTATGTCAAGCTGCTCGAAAAGCGCCTGACGGCTGGTGCCCCAACCGCGCATCACGCGATTGTTCAGCTCATCGAGCAGGGCGCGGATCGCCGCGTTGAGTTCGGCCAGCGAGAAGAAGCGTCGATGCCGCAACCGTGCCAGGATCCAGCGCCCGACGACCTGAACGCCGACTTCAACCTTGGCCTTGTCGCGTGGCTTGTAGGGGCGCGCCGGAACGATGGCGGTGCCGTAATGCCGCGCCATGTCGGCATAGAGCCTGCCCCAGCGAAGGCTGGGGTCCGATTGACCGTCGGCTCGTGAAAGCAGGCCTTGGTGATCCCGGCCTTGAGATTGTCGCTAACCGTCTGGCGGGTGACGCCGCCGAAATAAGCGAAGGCGCGGACATGTGCCGCGATCCAATCCGGCAGCTTCTGGCTCCATACCGCCTCGGCGTATGTGAAGCTCGATGCACCCAGGACAGCGACAAAAATCTGTACCGGGATGACCTCGCCGGTGAGGCCATCGACGACCTCGCCAGCGCGGCCGGCGAAATCGACAAACAGCTTCTCGCCAGCGATATGGGTCTGGCGCATCGTCGGCTTCAGCCGGCCCGCCCAACCCCGGTAAAGGTCGCAAAACCAGGAATACCCGAACCCGTCGGGTGCGCCGGCGCGGTACTCCTCCCATAGCAGTGCCAAGGTGACATTGGGACGGCGCAGTTCGCGATGCACCCAGGCCCAGTCGGGCATCGGGCGCTGATCCGCGGCGATCGCCGGCGGCGGCGGGAACAGCAGCGCTTCAAGCTGTACGTCATCGAGATCTGCGGCCAATCGCCAGCTCACCCCGGCGGCGCGGGCCCGGCTGAGATAGCCGCTCACCGCTCCTTGGCTCAGCCCCAAGCTCTTGGCAATCGCCCGCTGCGGCAGCTCGCTGGCAAACCGCAGTCGCAAAACTTCGCGGATCTGGCGCATCGACACTCTCTCGGCCGGCATCTCGTTCCCCTGCTGTTCGGCAAAAGGGGCGAGCCTACCTTCGGTTGAGGACTGTCGACGACGCGGACCGCTATACCCTTACGTCGGCCTGATCACGATCACCAAATCGATGATCACCTTCGACCGGAATCAGCGATCACGTTGCACCGGACTGGCTGATCATCTTCCACCGGAATCCGTGATCACGTTCGACCGGAACACGCATTCAGGCGTCGCGCCGATGATGACCAGGATGCACTGCGCCTGTTCCTCGAGCCGGGCCTCCAAATGGATGCCGTCGGCCCAGCAATAGACGTAGCGCTTGGCTGACAGATCGCGCTTCTGCCAGTGCGCATGCTCCTCGGTCCACGCCTCCCCCGCTTTCGCGAGGGCAGGCTCTTGAGGCGGGCTATGGTCGACGCCGATAGACCTGGCGCGTCCTTGCCGACGAGGGCCGCCAGCACTTCCTCGAAGTCGCCGGTTGAGATGCCCTTCAGGTAGAGGATGGGGATCAGCACCTCAAGGCTCTGCGATCGCCGCGCGTATCGCGGCAGGATCGACGGCGAGTACCGAATGCGCGCGCCCTCGGTAGCTTCGCGGTCGCGCACACGCGGCTGGCGAACCACGACCGGGCCGATGCCGGTCATGATCTCGCGTTCCGGAAGATGGCCGTGGCGCACGACGCGCTGCTGGCCCGTCTCGGTCTTGAGATCGGTATGCTTTGCGAGAAACTCAGCAACCTCCGCTTCGACGGCCTGGGTCAGCAGCGCACGCGCGCCGCTGCGCAGGATCTCTGTGAGGGAATCGGTAAAGGCCCCTGGTTGGGTGAGCTCGATGACGTTACTGTCCGACACGGCGTATCACTCCTTCATTGGAGAAGTGGAGGCGTTGAACACCACCACGATACGCCGCCTTACCCGGTCACGCCGTCACCAACTTCTGGCCATAGCTCTAGGTCAATGACCTTTGCCCGCTATTTCACGGGGAAGTGGCAGGTCACAGCAAAGCCCGGCCCAGCAATACCGGATCGTTTAGAAGAGCCAGCGCAGCGGTTGGAGGCCGAGCAGCAAGCGACCGGCCATCTCGTAGGTTCGCAATGTCCCGACGACATGCTGGTTCATTGTCAGGACGTCGCGCAGACAGCGATCGAGTGGTCCCCTCTGATAGACGGCCCCGCCGCCCGCCGCCTTGTAGACGAGCTGCACCACATCCACGCAGACGCCGACGAGGTGCGGATAGGCGCTGGTGAATAGTGCAATCTGCTTGTCGGAAGGCTGCCGCCCGTCGACCAGGGTCGCCCATAGATCGCCCATAACGTGGAAAAAATATGCCCGCGCTGCGGCGAGGAGCGTCTCTGCGCGCCCCACGGCGTCTTGCACATAGACATCGTCGCGCAGCACTTTCGGGGCCTCAATACCCTCACCGAGCGTATACCGTCGGGCCGGTTTGCCTGCCGCACTCTCGATCATCACATCGATCGCGTGCCGAGCGATGCCGAGCGCCGGCGCGGAGCCCTTCGCTGCGAACATGAACGGGAACGCATAAAGCGGCCCGCACCGCTTGATCAGCTTCGGGTCTTGGAAGCTGAACGAGCGCTCTTCCTCGACAAATTCGTCGCGCACGACGACGTCATTGCTGCCGGTGCCGCGGAGCCCGGTGGTGTGCCAAGTGTCCAGGATTTCGCACTGTGATAACCGCACCAGACATTGGCGAGTCTCGGGCACGCCGTTGCCATCGACACGCGGGACGCCATTTTCGGTGACGATGCAGCCCAACCAAACCCATTCGCAGTGATGGCACCCGCTGACAAACGGAAAGCGTCCGCTGACGCGATAGCCACCCGGCACCCGCACCGCCTGCCCTGTCGTGGTAGCAGCGGCACCCGTGGCTACCCGAAAATCGGGATACATCGTGCGGGCCACGTCCTGATCGAGGAAGGCGGTGATGTAGCCGCCATCGCAGCCGATCATCGCGCACCATCCGACCGAACCCTCGACCATAGCCAATGCCTCGATGACGCGGAACTGCGTCAACGGGTCCAGCTCCGGACCGCCCCAGACGCGCGGCATTGCCATGCCGAACACGCCGGCATCCTTCATCGCCGCAGCAATGCTCAGCGGGAGCCGGCGGCCGCGCTCGATCTCGTCGCTCGCCGATTTGATTTGTTCGGTCAGCCCGATCGCCGCATGCAGGACAGAGGAATCATCTGCTGTTGCTTGACCTGGGGCATGCGTCGTGTTGATGGCGAACCTCTTTTCGGGTTCGACGATGCTGGACTGCAGTAGGGCGGGTCTCGTAACCATGTCGTTCTCCAGTTTACCCATTGCCGGGCCGTTCAGGCGGCGGCCCTGGCGGGGACCGCCTCGATGCGTCGGAGAATGTCCGGTTCCTGCAGCCGGCTGAAAGGCTGCAGGAGTTGGGCGACTTCCATCATCGCGCGGTGGACGACCGGGTCGGAGACAGCGGCACGAAACAGCGAGGCTTCGAACTGCCGGGTTTCCGCGAAATTTTCCGGCCGTTCGCCGCGCGTCGCGGGAAAGGCAAGGTCGGCGCTCGTGGACATATTCCAGGGCGTTTCGAGCACCGAGGCAACCTCTGCCATGAACCCCGCCTGCAATGCCGCGACCGGATCCGGCTCCGCAGCTGCCCGGCTCGCCACATCCTGCAGCAGGCGAGCCTGCTTGGCGGCGGACAACATGCCTTGGCCATGGATCGGGTTGAACCGACAGAGCGCATCAGCGACCGGCAGCATGCCGCGGGGCAGCCCAGGCAACCGTTCGAAATGCTTCCAAGTGCTTACGGGAAAGCGGTAGTGCCGAATGCTGTTGAGCGGTTGGGCAAAACGCAGCGCCTTGTATACCGTCGGCGTAGTCAGGGAGCGGGAAGCCTCAAGAAAGCCGTCCCAAGTCTCCAAACGCGCCGCTGCCCCGTGGTCGGCGATCGCGATTATCCAACAGTCGTTTTCCATCGGCACCAATACTGCGTGCAGCGACAGGGTGGGCGGATCAGGCTGCGTCAGGACGAGCTTCCAGTCGGATGGCGCATTGGGGGGTATCTGTACCACCGCAGTTGCGTAGCTGAGATCAACGCCGACCTCGGTCACCGCCGGTCGTTCCCATCCGAGAGCGTCGAATAGCGTCAAGGTCAGCGCGCCACGGCCGGAAGCGTCCACCACCAGATCGGCCTCCAGCGTCTCCAAGCGCCCCGAGCCGGCATCAAATCGAATAGCGTGCGCGCCCGCGTCAGCCGTCAGCGGCACCACCCCGGTTACCCGGCGTTCTGGCAGTAGCGCGATATTCGCGATCGCCTCAACCCGGCGTCGCAACACGAGCTCGATCAGCGGCCGGGACGCACAGAGCAATGATATGCCGAAGTCGCGGCGCGGCAGCGCGCCAACATCCGGCCGCTCGTATCGTACGTCTTGTGAGACGCTGACGGGGATAGCGCCGGCTTTGGCGAGATCACTCTCGAAGCCCGGGAAAATCTCACTGAGCGCCCGCAGGCCACCGGCCAGTAGACCATGGGGGTGCCGATCCTGTGGGGTCCCGGACCGCGAAGCGGCGGATGCCGTCAGGCGGTCGCGTTCCAGGATCTCGACCCGCTCGAAGTATTTTGCCAAAGCGCCGGCCATCGACAGGCCGCCGATTCCCGCCCCAACGACTACCGCACGTCGACCCAATACGACCGCTCATGACGTCACCCTCCTACTGAGTTCGCACGGGATAGATGGCTCAGGCTGGCTACGATAGCGTTTCAGCCGGAGAGAAACGCTTTACGTCGGTAATATACGGATTACACCCACGGCGGCTCGGCACCGACGCTCAGCTGTGCACTGCGTCTGCCAGCGCAGTCCGATCCTGACGACCCTGCTCAACAGGCGCTTGCCATCGCAGCAATGTTCTTCGCTGAGGAGCACGCTGGCGAGCTCCGGCGCATAATCTCCTCGTAGAGCTGGTCAACGCCCCGGGCGCGTTGCGCGGATCGATTCGGAGTGGCGTCGCGGGGGATGGCCGGGTGTGCCGGCATCGGTCGGCGTCCGGCCGGTGCGGCCTGTGACGGGACGCTCATTGCGGTGGAGTAGCCAGTCCCCAGATCGGCACCAAACGTGTCGACGGAGATCGTGAAAAAACCGGCGCTGACAGCCACCAACGCGCAGCGTCCAATCGTCTTGCGGGCGGCTCGGCATGTCACAGCGCGATCGGCTCGAGTGATGCGTTGGCTCATGGTAAACCTCTTCGTGTGTCGGTACGAAGAGGATGGACTGGCTGCGTTACAGGACAATTTCAATCCCGGGAAAATGCGTTACGACCGCAGTTTCGCGACCGAAACTTCCGGAGCCGTCAGACTACGCTCTAAGGCTGACGCTAGCTCTGCCGAAATGAGAGGCCGGTACACGATTTCGGAGATCCCGGCGGCCACCATCGCTTCGGCGCCGCACTGGTCGGCGGAGGCTGTAGCCAGCAGGATCGGCATATCAGGCAGGATCTCATGCAGTGCGGCAGCCAGATCAAGTCCTGCCACGGCAGGCAGGAGACAGCTCACGACAGCCGCGTCGAACCGTTTCGGCGTCGCTCGGCAGGCTACCACTGCGTCGCCGATGCGCGTGAACCCGACTGGCTCAAAACCGAGTGCGGCGAGCATTTCCTCCTCGGCGAGGAGCCTGTCACCGGAATCGTCGAGCACCAGGACCGTCTGGCCCTGCCCGCGCGGGATGAAATAGAGCTCTTCGCGCGGCGTCGGTGCGCCTGCCGCGATGCAGGAGAGCCAAATCTCGAAACGACTGCCGACGCCCGGTGCGCTCCAGACGTCTATTGCGCCGCCATGTTCGCGAACGATCTCGCGCACAGTCGCGAGCCCCAAGCCACTGCCCGCCAGACGCGTGGTAAAAAAAGGTTCAAAGACGCGCTCGACGGTGGTCTTGTCCATGCCGTGCCCCGTGTCACTTATAGCGATGCGCACATAACGACCGGGCATCAGCTCTCCATGGGTGAGCGACCGCGCTCCCGCAATGTCGCGCACCTCCGTTGCGATCTCGACGGTTCCCATGCAGTCTGTCGCTTGAGCCGCGTTGTTGCACAGGTTGAGGATCACCTGCTGCAGCTGTCCGGCCTGACCGGCCACGACAGCCGCGTCGGGCACTTCGCGCATAACCAGTTGGATCCGCGAAGGCAGGGAGGCATGAAGCAATGAGCTCGTTTCGGCCACCAATCCCTTCACGCTTACAGGCATTCGCTGCGCATCCCTGCGCCGGCCGAAGGCGAGGATCTGATCGACGAGATCACGCGCGCGCTCGCCGGCACGGCGGATCTCGCCGAGGTTGCGCGCGGGCCGGCTGTCAGGCGCCAGCTGCGCTCCCGCCATTTCGGTATAACCGAGGATCGCCCCGATGATGTTGTTGAAGTTGTGCGCGACGCCACTGGCGAGAGCACCGATCGTCTCCATGCGGCGGGCCTGCTGCAGGCTTCGCTCCAGACGCGAACGTTCCTGCTCGAGGTGGTCCCGTCGGACGGCGTTGGCGACGGCATCGAGAGCCACGCGCAATAGGCCGAGTTCGGCCCTTTCAGTGATGACGCTGGGCTGCAATACGTCAAAACCGAGAACAAAGCTGACTCCGCCCTCGCCGAAATTCGAGACGCACGCCCAACCGCCCAGGTCGGCAGCGACAAGTGCGTCTTTGTCCGCGCTGGGCGGCAGCCGGTCTATCCTCTGAATGTGAACACTTCCTTCCCGCGTCGCGTCGAACCGCGCCACCATTGCCGGGGCCCGATCCGGCCAATTCGGGGGAAATATTATCCCGTCCCGGCACCACTTGTTTATCCGGGTCGGCTCACCAGCCAGAACGAGATAGGCGCGGTCCGCGTGCGCGAGCTCAGCGAGTTCGGCAAGCGCTCGGTTGATTTGTGCGTCTGCCTCGTGTGGTTGCGTGTCGATCAGACGCGCCGAGATACCGGCGATCACATGCTCGTATGCTGCGCGACGCTGCAGCGCTAGGGCTCGCGACCGGAGCCGGAGCCCGAGATGGACAAGAAGGCCAAGCAGTACAACCGAGGTCGCGTACAACAGAAACCGGAATCGTTGCGCGGTTAACCTCGATGCGGCCTGGTGGGCGAGGACCAACGTACGGATGGCTTCCTGCCGCCGCTTGCTCGGCTTTTCGACCAGCGCCCTCAGCACGCGGTCGGTTGTCGGAAGAAGGTCGCGCAGTAGCTGCGCATGTGCGAACAGGGCTTGGACTTCGTCGGCGTCATCGGCTGGAAGAGGCTGCGCGGCAAGTGCGTTCAATCGATCCTCAACCTCGCGCGCCGCCGCCGGGGAGGTGTCGAGGGCCAGCTGCAACATGGCGGCAGCAAGTGCGCTGACCGCCGGTGCAAGAGGGTCGTTCCGCTCGGCTTCGGAAAGATGGGCGCTGAACAGACGGAAATATGCGAGGGAGTTCTGTAAAAGAGCATTGCTGCTCTTGAACTGCTCCGTCAGTTCCTCCTGTTCGGTGACCGATGCGGCAAGCCGATCGATGGCCGCCGCTTCTTCCGCATCCGCAGCAGCAGCCTCACGCAACCGACTTATCAGCTCGTTCAGAGCGTTGACTTCACGCACCAGTGGATCGTAGTTGCGCAACATGCCCGCGCGCGCGCTGAGAACATCCCGCTGCAGTGCGCTCTCGACGAGTGCGAAGCGGTCGAGTGCCCCAAGCGCGCGGTCAAACCGTTCCGCATCCGTATTGCTGGCGCGGAACGACAGCCAGGTGAGCAGCACGAGCATGAGCGGAACGGCCGCTGCGGCCGGCATCAGCCTCATGGTGACGCCGGGGTCACGAAAGCGCCGCTATAGGTACCCGTCAGCGTGTTCAGGAACGCGACGATCGCTTCGACCTGCTCGTCCGACAGTATCCGGTCGAGCTGAGCGGCTCCCATCTTGCGCACCGCTTCGTCGAGAGTGGGAGTGCTGCCGTCGTGGAAATAGGGAGGCGTTGTTGCCACGTTGCGCAGGCTCGGCACGCGCAGGATCTCGGGCTCCGGCGAGGCGAGCGGGTGAAAGATGCCGTGTCGCTCGAAGAGGTTGCCGCCTATATTCATACCCTGGTGACAGGAGACGCAGCCGATCGATTTGAACAGCTGATAGCCGCTCTGCTCCTCGACCGAAAGTGCTGCCTCATCGCCGCCAAGCCAGCGGTCGAAGCGGCTTCCGGGGGTCACCAGCGTCCGTTCATAGGTCGCGATCGCATCCAACATACTCGCACGTTCCGGCCCATGCCCCTACGCCGCACGAAATTGCTTCACGGTGCCTAGGTCGCCGCTCAGCTTGCCGATAACCTGGTCGATATGGGTTCCCATGATGCCCGGGTTTTCCAGCGACGCCTCAGCCTGCGCGTCGAGTGAGCGGAATTTCCCCTCCCAGTTGAGGCGAAAGCTGAGGGCCGCGTTGAACACCGTACTGGTGTTGAACGGAAGCTTTGATCCGTCGAACGCCTTGTCGTGCTGGTTGCCGCCTGCACCGTTGGTGCTTATGTCGTGGCACGAGGAGCAGCTGCGTGACCCGTCACGCGACAGGCGGGGATCGGCGAACAGGCGCTCCCCGAGTGCGAGCTTCAGGGGGTCGGCAAGAGGTGGCAACGGCACCGGTGCTATCGGCTCTTCACCGGAAGGCGCTTGCGGACCAGGGATTTGAGCTTGCGTTGCCGCTGCCGTTGCCATGCTGACCAGCAGGGTCATCAGCCACCGCCGAACTTGAGGGGGACGTAAAGATGAACTGGCGTGTGCGCTGGTTGAGCTGAACCCGCGGCCGCGATGGAGCCGAAATTTCCGCGCGAGTGCGGATACCATCAGCTCCAACCGCGCGCGTTTCTTGCACGCTCGAGCTCGTACCGCGAGATCCCGATGTCCTTTAGAGTTCGATCGTCGATCGTCTCCCACGCAGCGTTGATCCGCCGGGTCTCCTGTCGGCGGCGCATCCCCAACCACGGCCCCGCCAGGATCGAAGCGATAGAGATGCTCCATCTGGATTGCCTCGTCTCGGCAGGTTCGGCGAGGGAGCGATTTCGCGTCGGACTCCAATGGTCAAGTTGCGCGCCCCGAACCGGTTCAGGGCGACGGATGCGCTCCTCGGCTGCTGCTGGCCCGGCGTCGCTCCGATCTGCGCAATTGTCGACCTGATTAGACAACCGGCTCGGGAAATGCTCGAAGATCCTGTCTTCCCGACCAAGCCGGCCGCGGACGGCGGTGGCGATAGCACCGCCTTCCCACATCTCATACCACATCGCCCTCTCCCAATAGATGTGCTCAGTGGAGAGACGTGGCGACCGCACGCTACAGCATTGTTTCGCAATTCAAGAACAAGGTTACGGTTGTAGTGTACGGCATCAGACTCGCTCGACCGGCAAGGTAAACACATAGCCGACCCCGCGCTCGGTTCGAATGATGCTCGGTGCGCTCGAATCCGTTTCCAGCTTGCGCCGCAATCGTAGGATCTGGACGTCGATGCTGCGGTCGAAGATATCCTCGTGAACGCGCGTGGCCTGCAGCAGGTGCTCGCGACTGAGCGGTCGCTGGGGTGCGTCGAGAAAGGCGGTCAGGAGCGCATATTCGCCCTTGGTTAGCGCGACCTCGTTTCCGTTAGGGTCGGTGAGATGCCGGGTGCGCCGTTCCAGTTGCCAACCGCCGAACTTGCACCGGCCCCGCTCGGTATCCCGGCCGGACGCCGCGCGTCCGGCCTCCTGCCGTCGCAGCACGGCGCGGATGCGCGCCAGAAGTTCTCGAAGGCTGAACGGCTTTGTGACATAGTCGTCGGCGCCGAGTTCCAGCCCGACGACCCGATCGATCTCGTCGCGCCGGTCACCGGTGGTGATGATTATCGGGACGTCGGAGCACGATCTGATCTCGCGCAGCAGGTCGAAGCCGTCCTCGTGTCCAAGCCGCAGATCAAGGATCACGAGATCAGGCTCGTTTGCCGTAAAATAACGGATCATTTCTTGCCGCCCCGAAGCCGGGACGGCATGTATATTGTGTTGCTCCAGATAGTCAGCGACCATATTCAGCATTACCGGATCGTCCTCGACGATGAAGACGCGGGCAGGCCGACTATCTGCCACGCTCGTGCTCAGATCCGATTGGCCAAATGCCGGGGCTCCGGTTCGTCCGCTTCGATCGACATAGGGGGCGACAACGTCTTTTAGATGGCTACGACTGCCGGTTTCACGGCTCATCTCAACGTTCCTATGAACGCCTGGCAGACGGCGGACCCGGTTATGATCGCCGCTTAGCCACATGGGCATCCCTCGCCGAGGGGAACGCCGGCGACCTCAGACTGTTCCAAATCAGTAACATTTTGGGAGAAGCGAGAGCTGCGTCAATCCTTCAGCTTGCCAGGAGGCTGCGCCGATCGGCCCCGACGGATCTGGTTGGCAAACTGCCGGCCGAATCTCAGTGCCCACTGCCGCACCGTTTCGTGGCTGACGATGATGCCACGGGCCGCCGGCAACTCCTCCGCCATGCGCAGCCCGAGCGGAACGCGGAAATATAGCCACACGGCCTGGCTGATGATCTCGGCTGGGAACCGATACCCGGCGTAGCCGGTGGAGCCGCGTCCTCATCTTACCCGACTACTCACCCCGATCTGTTCGCGCAACCTTGGCAAGCCCCGCCAAGTTGACGGTGCCCCAACGCCATCGGATCGAGCGGCGGGATCTGCGCGCCAGCTCGCGGCGAGGCGTCGGCATTCCCTCCGTAGACTTCGTAGGCACCGAGCACGTCGGCGAGGAACAGTCCGTCGAACAGGCCGCGCGCCAGCATGCGCGCCAGGCGCACCCGATGGTCCAGCGAGGTGTAGTCGGACGAGCGGTCACGCGGATGCGTCCACATTCCGTGCTAAATATGGCCGACGCACGCCATGTTAAAAGCGTTGAGCCGGATCAGTCGGGATGCGGTCACAGGCGACACCTCGCTGCCGGTCTTCTGTCTTTCCGTTCTCTGATATTCGAGCATTAGGCCGAAAAACAGCACCACGGTGCGCTGAGTAACCCATCCGCCTGGAGCATCGCGATGACCCGCGATGACCGAAAATAGCTGCAAATAACAACGTGGGATAGTCCCTGGTACCACGCAATTCGTCCTAAGGGAAACTCCCTATTAACATTTCGTCCGGTACGCGTTGCCTCTTTTATGATTTCGTCGAATGAGCCCTTTCAAGAAAAAATGCGCGAAGCGCAAGTAACATATGAAAGAACTAAGAAATAAATCAGTATGATCGGTTAGACTATCGGGCGATCGTCAAGCGTTCGTTACAAACGGACAAAAAATGTCACAAACGAAAGTCACGTGAAGGTTGACAGCGACGTTTTAGCTTATCTAGTCTCAGAAGACCTACCTAGTATGCCTGGATTCTTCGGGGAACCAATCCGGGCCGACACCGATCTGCATTCCCTTGCCCATCCAATACTATTGGCATGGGACAGCGCGAGTATTGCCCGCGGCAAGGGGGTGCCCAGCAAGGGGGGCACGATGCAATGCCAGTGCGCCGAGCGATCGGTATTTCCTTCGCGTGCTTGGTGACATCTGCATGCGCGATAGCCGAGACGCCAGAAGAGAGCGCAACCCAATACCCGGGTAAACCCATCGGTGCCATCCCGGGTATCGCTGAAGCGCCGACCGATAAGCCTCGCAGTTTCACCTGCGGGGCAGCGCAGGAACGCCTGGCGGCCGACCATGGCTCCGCGCCGGTGGAGCAACGGCGCCCAAGTTTCGAACCCGCAGCGATGGCATGCGGTGGTATTTCAGACCCCTGTTGCGGCCTGTTGCGCGAGGCCGGGCGTAGTCAGTTCGGGAAGGCTGCCTGGTACGACTTCGTGGGCGGCCAGACCGCGAGCGGCGAGATCCTCGACACCGTTACTGCCACTGCCGCGCATCGCTCGCTACCGCTGGCCTCTTACGCCAAGGTGACGAACCTCGACAACAGCCGCTCGGTGGTGGTCAAAATCAACGACCGCGGCCCTTACACTCGCGGGCGCATAATCGACCTTTCGCCGCGTGCTGCCGACGTGCTCGACATGAAGGATGCAGGGGTGGTGGCCGTCGTCGTCGAACCTCCGGTCAATCAGACGGCTCCGACCGTCGCCGCGTTTCAAAGCTCTGGTGGGGCAGTGGCTCAATAGAGGACCTGGCGTCGGGCCTGGCTGGCCTGTGTCGCCGGCACGGGTATCGAGGAGGTGTTGTGGAATGGATCGACGTTCGTTTCTGCGCTTGGTGGCGGGGTGCGTCACATGGCCGTCGATAGCGCATGCCGTTTCCCGCCCCCCCATCGCGCCGCGTCGGCTGCGGCTGGTCAACGCACATACCGGCGAGACTTTCGACGGGGCGTACCGCAACGATAAGGGGCCGATCGAAGAGGTCATCGACGAACTCTGCATTTTTCTCCGCGACCATCATTCGGGGCAAAAGGCGCAGATCGATGTCGGGGTTATCGACTTCCTGGCCGATGTGCTCGATGCGGTCGGCCAGACCAAAGCAACGATCCTTTCGGCCTATCGCACCGCCGAGACGAATGCGATGCTCGCCCGCACCACCTTTGGCGTCGCCGAGCACAGCCAGCATATCCTCGGTCGCGCGCTGGATGTTCGCCTGGACGCGAGGCTTTCCGATGCAATGGCAAGAGCCCGGGCCATGCAGCGCGGCGGTGTCGGCTGGTATCCGCATTCGGGCTTTATCCACATCGATACCGGGCCGGTACGCAACTGGACCCTCGACGATCGCGGTTTTGACGATCTCCTCGTATTCGATGGCCGCCAGCCAAGGTTCGATGGGCATAGACAGGTGCTGCTTGGTGGACCGTGGCGGCCGCTTTCCGAGGCACAGCGGTTCACGCTGCAGCACCGGCTCGCCCGGGCCGAGTTTCTCGCTCGCAATGGCATTCTTCGCCTCAACCCGTAGCGGCGCAGGAGGTTAGCAGTCGAGGATATCGCCGAAGCTCGACCGGCGAAACCATCGCCGTCGACGACGGTGCGTTGCAGGCGTCGCAATCTGACCACGGCAAGTGCCCAGCGCCAAGCACTGGTCGCCGCCGCGATGGGCGGTTCTTGCGAGGATGCCGGCGATGTACTCAACTCCTTCATCGCCCGGATCGGCATCCCGCGCAGTCTCGGCGCGGTCGACATCGGCGCGGAGAATTTCAACCGCGTGGCCGAGCAGGCGATGGGCACTCCGTGGGTGCCGCGCAACCCGCGGCCGATCGCGGCTCAGATCCGCGAAATCCTCTAACGAGCGGCTTGAAGCCGGCGCGCGGCAGCCCTGCCCTGCAGCCGTCGCGAAGTTCAGTTTCGTGCACGCTTGAGACACCATGGTGCGTCGAACCCTAGCATTGGTGCTTGCGGCGTGCGATGCCTGTGCTGGCCGACGACTAGAGCTTCTAAGTAGGAGTGTTCCATGGCCGACCTTGAAACGATCTACAACTGGCGTCGTCTCGATGATCGGATAACGACATCCGGCCAGCCGACCGAACCGCAACTGGCTGATATCCACGCTCTCGGCGTCCGCCACATTGTCAACCTGGGGCTCCACACCCATGAGAAGGCGTTGCCGGACGAGGCGGCGAGCGTCAGCCGTCTCGGCATGACGTACATTCACATTCCGGTGGATTTCCAGAACCCGACCGATCAGGATTTCGAGCAGTTCTGCTCTGTCATGGAGCGGTTAAATGACGTCCCCGTACACGTCCATTGCATCGCGAACTACCGGGTCTCGGCGTTTTTCTATCGATATCGTCGCGATGTGCTTGGCATGGACGAGACCCAGGCGCGAGTTGAGATGGAAGCGATTTGGCACCCGGAGGGCGTCTGGGCGGGCTTTGTGGACCGCTAGGCGCGGGGCACGACAATGACAATCGAAATCAACGGGATGGCTCACGTGATATTGACGGTGAGCCGCTTCGAGGTCGCCCGCGAATTCTATCGCAAGCTGCTGCCGGAATTTGGGATGAAGCCGGTATTCGACGGCGACAAGTTGTTCTATTGCGTTGGCGCTCGAACCGCGATCGGCATCGAACCCTGCGACCCGGCGTTGGCTGGCGAACGCTTTGTGCAGCGACGAGTGGGCCTGCACCACCTTTGCTTGCGTGCCCGTTCGCGTGATGACGTGGACCGGTGCGCTGCTCTTCTTAAGGAAATGGACGCGACCATCGTGCGCGGCCCCATCGAAGGCGATTGGGCTCCGGGCTATTATTACGTGCTGTTCGAGGACCCAGACGGCATCAGACTAGAAGTGAACTTTGTGCCGGGCGCCGGGCTTCTCGCGGATGGCGCTCAGTTCAACCCCGCGAGAGGCTACCTCTGAGGCTCCAGTCCGCTTTACCACGGCGTTGCTCGCAGTCTACCATCTCGCCCGCCACTGAAAGAGGGCGGCGATCGCAGACCTCCCGGGTCTCGCGCCGTTGGTGTCGGGGCTCGGAAACGTCTCGTGGAGAAAGCCAGAGCTTGCGGCATTCGTCGGCTCCTCTAAAGGCCCGAAGGTGAGGCTGACGCTGGAGAGCGAGGCCGACGCGGAGGAGGGCTCTTCGGAGGCGGACATTGGCGTCGTCCGCGACAACGCGCGCCAATTGAGGTTCAAGATCGCATCAACCGGCTTCGAGTAACTGGTCTCGCGCTTTTCGGCCGCGGAAGCTCACCCCGCGCTTACCCCACACGATGCTCTCTCGCGCGGTACCCTAACTACCTATTGATATAATTGGTGAGCCCGTCGGGATTCGAACCCGAGACCTACTGATTAAAAGTCTCTTCCAGGGCATTCTGTAACCTATTGATGCGGATACGCCAGGGACCTAAGCATCCCAGAGTCCTAGGCATCTGCGGCACATTCGACAACACCCGCTGATTTTCGGTGGACATTCGATGACGGTAAGCGGATGCTCGTACGCGGATAATATGCGGATAACGGACCCATGCTGACCGACGCCATCGTGAAAGAGCTGAGCTTCCCGGCCGACGGCCGCAAGGCCGCCCAATGGATCAAACCCGATTACGAGAAAGAAGACGACCCAAACCTGACGTGCCGCGGCTTCGGCGTAAAGGTGATGGCGAGCGGCAAGAGGACGTTTATCGTAGCGTACCGGTTCGAGGGTCGCGAGAAAGAATTCATCATCGGCGATGTCTCGACCTTGAAGGTGGCGGAGGCGCGGAAGCGGGCGCGGGCCATCCGGCAGCAAGCCCGGGATGGTATCGACCCACAGGGCGCACGGGTTGCTGCGCGTGAGGCACCGACCGTGAAGGAACTCGCTGAGCGGGCCGTCGCCGAGCATTTCGCCAAGCGCCGACCGAGGACCCGCTACGATGTCTACGGCGATGGCGTTGAGATCAATAAGCAGACGGGTAAACCGGAACCTGCCATCACAGGTGGCCAGCTTAAAAAGTGGATCATCCCCCAGCTCGGCAAGCTAAAGGTGGCGGACGTGCGGCCGGTCGATATCGAAAACCTCCACACCAAGGTGACGCAACACGGTTCGCCTATCCGCGCCAATCGGGTTGTTTCGACAGTGAGCAAATTGATGTCGCTCGCGGCCCGCTGGGAAATGCGCGCCGAGAATACGAATCCCTGTAAAGGCGCAGTAGAACGCAATGTGGAGACCAAGAGGGAGCGATATGTCGCTGGGGCGGAACTCATCCGCCTCACCGCGGCGCTCGCAGGTCTCAAAAGCCAATCGGCCGCCAATGCGTTGCGGCTGGCGTTGTTGACGGGCGCGCGCATCGGCGAAGTGTCGGCGGCCCGCTGGGATCAATTCGATCTCGACGCCGGCACCTGGACAAAGGAGTCCAGTGACACAAAACAAAAAAAGCTTCACCACGTTCCGTTGAGCGCGCCGGCCCTGCAATTGCTGGTCGAAATGAAGGCGAAGGCAAAAGGGCCCTACGTGTTTCCGGGCCGCGGCGGCAAGGGACATATCACCACCTTAAAAACCAGTTGGCAACACGTCCGCGTGAAGGCTGAATTTGACGAGCCGACCCGGATACATGATCTGCGGCATAGCCTCGCCAGCATCCTGGCATCCGGTGGCGCGAGCCTGCCGCTGATCGGCCAATTGCTCGGTCATTCGAACCCAGCGACAACGGCGAGATATTCACATCTTTTCCTCGACCCGCAGCGGGCCGCAATCGATACGGCAGGCGCCGTCATCATGCGCGCGAAGTCAGCCGAGGTTGTCCCGCTGCGGAAAAAATCTTGACGCAGAAAGTCGGCACCGTCGTCTCTGGGAAATAAAGTTCAAGTCATCCCCAACATCCACAGATTTCACTAAAACTGATGCTGGGCCCGGTTCGGTATGGGTATATATACGTCGGCTGTTTCGTTCACATCGAGGAACAGCCATGCCACCAACGTCACCCCTGGAGGGCTTCGAACCGTTGCCGGCTGCCGCTCGGGCAATCGGCAAGCATCGCCGCACCCTGAAACGCTGGGCTGATCAACCCGGCGGTCCGCCGGTGACTTATCTCGGCAGATTTCCCTACATCAACATGAATTCGCTGCGGCGTTGGATTGAATCTCAGGAGCGCAGTCTATGCGCCGAGCCAGAGCCGCCACGTCGAGGGCGCCCGCCCGGTTCCCGTGACCAGCAACCACGACGGCGGGTGACGCCATGACGGCGGCGGCACCGGAGGGCGATCCTGAGGCCCCTGGAGCGCAGGAGACGGACGAGCCGGCATCTGACGAGCCCCAGGACGCCCCAGGGCGGCGCGCGCGGTCGACCGCCAAGCAATCTGCTCAGGTTGCTGAAGCGCCAGTTTCCCAATGGGGCCGGCATGGCTGATCTGGTTGCGGCCGGCTACACGGGCGACATTGCGCCTCACCTTGATGCCGGTGAGATCGAGATGGATGAGGAGGGCGTCTATAAGATCGTCAAGCACAAACGCCGCCGCAAGCCGAAGGCCGAATCGACCAGTCGAGAAACCCCCGGTGCCGTCATCGAATTTCCTGCTAATCACGAATTCCAGTTTCACCCGCTGTGTTGCGATCCATTGATTGTCGGCGATGAATTCGAGGCTTTTTGCTCAGACATCAGGGACCGTGGTCAACTGGAACCCATCACGCTACACCCGGACGGCACCGTGCTGGACGGTCGCAATAGAGTATTGGCTTGCGGGATACTCAGGATTGGCGTGAAAGCCATAACGTATCGTGGTGACGATCCGAAGGCATTTGTGGAATCGGTCAATTTTCACCGCCGGCACCTTACGCTCGATCAAAAGCGCGAACGGGCGGCGGCCATCCTGCGGGACAATCCGCATATGTCGGATTCCGCAGTAGCGCGCATCTCTGGCGTCAGCGACAAGACGGTCGCCAGTGTCCGCTCACGTTCGGAAATTCCGAGCGTCTCGACCCGGACCGACACAAGGGGCAGGCGCCAGCCCGCGACCCGGAAGCCTAAGGGCAAAAGCCGGCGCCAGTCCTTGAGGCAACACCGATGCACCTTCCGCAAGGACCATCATGGGCGACCTCGGAAATTCCGAAGTCGCCGGCATCGCCATCCTGAATTAGTCTCATCCAGCAACTCGTCAAAGCGTTGTCGACCGCAGATCTGGAGGAATTCAAACACTGGTTCCGGCATTATACCGGCACGGCCACGGTGCACTGAGGGTACCGCAATGGCGAGCCAGCGGCAGCGTGAGGTCGGAAACGCCTTCGCATTTGGTGGCAAGCCAGGACGGCCGCCTATGCGGGATGATCCTATACGCGCCGCACTGGAGGCACAGATACGCGCGATTGGCCAAGTAAGGGTTTCGCGGCGCCGCGAAAGTTCGAGCGCGCCGGGATTTTGGGATGACCTACAGCGCCAATGGGCGCAATGTTGAGAACATAACGAATACGGCGTATAAGGAAGGTGCTGAGGGCAGGCCGCAACTCCCACCGCTCAGCTATTCATGAGGCAATTTCGATGCTTGCTACAACACCGAGACAGTCTATGCATAGCCGATTTCCCGAAGGGGTGCAAGCCCCAAAGTTTCCCATGAAGGCGCGGATGGAATTTTACGACGCCATGATGGCATCAGGTCTCTTCGGTCCTAGTGACTTAAAGGTCGCCTGGATGCTCCTGTATCGGCACATGAACGCCCAGACGGGCCGGTGTGATCCGTCGATACCGACGCTCGCAGAAGAAACCGGCTTTTCCGACAGCACCGTTCAGCGTGCTCTTCGGAAATTCAAACTCAGCGGATGGTGGAGCATCGGCATGGGTTCACGCTGCAACGGCGGCCACACGAACGCCTATGCGCCACTCTTCGATGTTGCGGCAAAACTCGGCAAGCGTGGTAGCACCGGTGACACCAGTGTGGTAGCACCGGTGACACCCAAACAATGTAAGGGAACAGATGTAAGAGAATATTCCGATACTATCGTATCGGCATCGCGCAAAGCGACGATGCACAAAAATCCTCCTAGCAGGCTCCTTCGCCGCGTCGAGAAGCTTTTCGAGGGCGACGGCCGCACCAAAGCGGGAAGCCGGTCACTCGGCGCCCAATGGTTCGGTATCCTCCAAGGCTCAGACGAAGATCTCGAAACTGTCATCGAAAGGCTCGAAACCTACAAGGTCGAGAACGGCTACATCCCGCCTGAAGTGTGGATTGATGAGATGGAGGAAATGGGAGCGGTTCGGGAGGAGTTCGCACCAAAACCCAGACAGCGCCGCAAGGCATCGCCCAAGCCCAAAACCAAACCGATGCCGAGTTTTTCGGAAATGCGACAGGCGCGCAAGACGGCCGTGAAGGTGGATTTCAAAACCGCATGGCGGGATCCCAGGCTGCGCCACCATGCCCTCGAATATGGTCGAGGCCGTGGCCTGTCGGACAAAGAGATAAACCAGCATTTCAATGTCTACGAGGGGCGCAACGAGGATCTGTTCCGTAACGATTGGCTCCTCAATTGGACGTCGTTTCTCAGCCGCCGGCTCCGCCCGGCACCCGCCAACCCTTGGGCGATGTCCCGCTACTGATCCGAGGTCAGGTGAAATACCAAAGCTTCGTCGTGCCGAACTCAGAACTGTATGACCGGCTCAGCCGATCCGGCCCCGTGCAACTGACGAGAATTCGAATGCGCCTGACGGGCCCCGACGAAATCGTCGATAGCGCTACGCTGGTGCGTTCCCCAAATCCCGCATCGTAAGGCGACGACAACGCATCGTCCGCACCGGACCGGAGGCCGCATGAAGAGCGGGCCAGCCGAGAGCGTTCATCCCGTGAACACGGTCGGCGTTACGCCATCTACAGGTTAGAAATCCGCGGGTTTAGAGGAAAAGATTTATCTATGACAAAGCGTTACGGGACACATATCAGCGATATCCGCACGATATCCGTTTTCTTTGACCGCAATCACTACACCGGCGGAGCCGTCACGCTCACGGTCCTGGAGGGCCGCACATAGCGCGCAGGTCGCGACCAGGCAGGGTGTTCTTTTTAATCCTTCGATAGCGAAGCTGACGCGCGGAAGACGCAACTACAGTTTGGCGTCCGTTTTCGAGACCTGGAGGATGAACGCCTTGCCGTCTGTGTTTGCGTGTTCGTTGACCATGGTCTCTCTCCAGCCCATACGCGACTTGGCAAACAATAAGGCAAGGCTGGCTCGCGCCTTCTCGTCTTTCAACGGGACAAAATCGGCATGGTTGCCGGTGCCCAGGATCGAAGCCACCATAAACTGGCCGACCATGAATTTGACCTTCGAGGCGCCAGTAGTGATCTCTTCTCGGAAATGTTTGCGGAGGGTTTTTTCGTCAATCGGCTTGCCATTGGCGTTGCGGATCAGCCCGCAAATTTCAGCTTCGGGGATGCCGAACCCAACCATCGCCTCGACGATGCACCGCTGCTCTTCACTAGGCTGAAACGCCGGTCGGCCTCGTCGCGTCGCCATCGCATTCTCCAATTTGGAAAAATTAGGCATCTTCCGCCAGCTGTTGTTCGGCCGCCCTGCGGTCACCAAATGCGATTTACTTTTACCTGTCTCTATTAGCACTAAATCGTGGCACTTTTATGCTGACTGAGACCCATCGATGCCAAATCGTCTAGTCCGATAAACGGATTGTCTCTCATCACCCGAAAAAGGCAGCCGAGAGATCACCCATTATACGGATTTCTCGTACGAAACTTCGGCAGCCGTTGCGCAAGTTACTGAGATCCTGCCATCATATGCACTGCCTCGCGCGCGCGGGACGGGAAAAATTGCGGGGCAGACGCCTACCGAGGCTATGTTACGGGTGATGACATCCGATGCGTTCATCATGCTCCTCCTTGCGCCGGGGAGAATTTGCCCGGCGTCAGTTCGCATCTCAGTGGTCTGTAACGGCCACGGCGAGCACCGCGACCCCGGGTAGCTCACACCTTCAGCGAGGACGGCGGCGATACGCGTCACCGTCTCTGGGCCGATATCGAGGATCATCCGATCGCTCGGAACCGCCTCGATCCCGCCATCATCCCAAGCGCCGTGATTGAGAAGGCACAGAAGCTCCGCAGGCTTGGTCGGGCGGCCAATTGCATTCGAGGAGACGCTCACCCATCATCCGCAGAAGGCGACTAGCATGCTCGCGGTCTATGCTCTTGTTGTCGATAATGACTTCGATATGCTCGGTGCCCGATACAGCGCGATCCGGAAGGAAGGCTTCTTATCTCCCAGGTTACCGCTGATCCTGAAGGCCATATCTCCGCACTTGAAGGCAGGGTTGAGGGCGGTCTTGCGACCGGATCCCGTGATGATCGGCTGGTGGACGCAGCCGGCGTTGCCGACCCCCGTGAAGCAGCGCAGGCCGTCACTGACAACGGTGCTGGCGGGCTGGAAATTGCGCTGCGCCAAGCTCGCGATTTCGGCGCGGCGGAACCCCGTGACGCGGCGCAACTTCAAGCGGATTGGCTTGCCCTGTGGTGTGGTTTCAACCGCCGCCACGATCGGCGTCTTGCCCGGCGAACCGCGGCTCCGCTTGCCGCCGTTGCGCTCCCCGCCGAGATAGGCGTCGTCGATCTCGATGCGTCCGGTCAGACGCTTTGTGGCGTCGCGCTCCATCATCGCCTGCATCAGCTTGTGCTTGAGCTTCCAGGCGGTGGTCTGGTTGACGCCAAGCCGGCGGCCCAACTCAATGCTGGAGATGCCGCCCTTGCTCTGGGTGAGGTGGTACATGGCGCGAAACCAAGTGCACAGCGGCAGCTTGGTCGCTGCGAAAATCGTTCCGGCGATCACCGAGGTCTGGCGTCGACAGGCGGTACACTGGTAAAGCGCCCGGGTCTTGACCAAGCTGTGCTGCTCGCCGGCGCAAACCGGGCAGACAAAGCCGGATGGCCAGCGCGAGCGCGTCACCGCCGCCCGGCACTGCTCCTCGGTTCCGTAAAGAACCGCAAACTGGGCCTCGCTCAGCCCCTTTTGAAATTGCACCTTGTTGCGCGCCATCGTTCAAACCCGCAGAAACAGCCGCGTGTTCCTGTTCTGTACCATAGCTTGATGGCTGAGGATAGGCAGTAATCAGGAATAAGAAAGACCACTGCGCATGTGCTCCCAGTCAGCCTGTTGGAAGCTGGACGAGGTTCTCCAGCAAGAGCTGGAAGGCTCAATCGCAATGCATTGGGGGAGAGTGGCACCCGCCGCTGATTATGCGTGCTATTGGCATTCCGACCTTGCCTCGGTTCCGGAATACGGCGGAATGATCGATAGGTGGTCCAACCTGCAATGAGGGTCCGGCTGCAAGCGTAGGAAGATCGGAGTTGCTGTTGTCGGGGGCTGCGTCTTGGTTGTATCGACCTACATCGACCAATGGCACGGCCTCTGACTGAAGCAGCCCTCGTCAGCGACGATCTTGTAGAACTCAGTATGTAGGCGATCACATCCGTCGTCTCTTCCGGCGTGAGAATAAAGTTCGGCATTTTCGGATGGGAGCTCCTGAGAAACACGCGGAGTGCCGTCGCTGTGATCCCTGGAGCGTCCGCAATCTCGCGGAAAGCCGGTGCGATAACGAGCTTTCTCAGGAGAGCTGTTCGACCTCGACCATGTGACACGCCTTGCAAGCTTCTCGTGCGAAGACATGCCCGGCCGCTACGTTGCCGTCCTGCGCATTCGCTTTGACAGGCATTACCGCCAGGGCGACCGCAAGCATCAGCGGATATCTCACGTGTCCCACAGCCATTAGTTCTCTGCGCGAAATACTCTGCTCAAGAGGATTTATCGATGAGCCTGATCCCTGGCCACGACAGCGTAGAGGGACGAGAGTGCCGGCTCGCGGCACATCACAGTGAGCGGGTTGGCGGCGATGTCCGCACCTTATGCGGCGGAGCCGAGCCTTTGCGCCAGATAGTCGACCGCATGGCCGAGCGTGGCGAGATTGGGATAGTCGATTTCGAGGATATCGAGATCGAGCCGCTCGTGGAGAGCGGCCACCAAGTTGAGGGAGTCCATCGAGTCGATGTCGAGCTCTTCGCGCAGATCGGCGTCCGGATCGATCCCGGTCGCATCGATCTCAGGAGCGATCCGGCCGAGCTCATCAATCAGAACGGCGGTGACGTCGTCGCGGGTCATAGTGCCTCCGGGTTTTGCAGTCGGCGATCGATCTCGGCGAGAAACAGGGCGCCGCGATGGCCGTCGCTGGCGCGATGGTCGGCGGCGAGCGTCGCGGTCAGGACGCGTCGGACGGCAATCTCCCCGTCGGCGGCCCACGGCCGCTCGACCGGGGCGCCAAAGCCGACGAGGGCGACCTGGGGCGGGTAGATGACCCCAAACACGGTCTCGACGCCCCGCTCTCCCAGATTAGTGACCGTGATCGTCGGATCCGACAGCTCGGAGCTGCGCAATGCGCCGTTGCGGGCGCGCGCGACGAGATCGCGCAGCCGCACCATCAGCTCGTCGAGCGAAAGCTTGTCCGTATCGTGAATGGCGGGCGCGACAAGCCCGCCGCCGCGGATCGGGATCGCTGTGCCGACATGGATGCCGGCGCCGGGCTGAAACCCCTCCGTGGTGAAGAAGCCGTTGCACTCCGGGGCCTGACCGAGGGCGCGCGCGACGGCTTTGAGCAGCAACGCGGCGAGGAGCAGCCGCTGCGCCGGCGGGCGGGTCGCGTTGGCCCCCTCCAGCCAGGCCAGAGCGCGGGTGAGGTCGATTGTCGTGCTGAGATAGTAATGCGGAATCTCGCGCTTCGAGCGCGCCATCGCTGCTGCGATCGCGCGCCGCATCTCTCCGAGATCGAGGCGCTTGGGTGCGGTTGGACGCTGCGCCACTGCGGCTGCCGCCCGCTCGACATCGCTGCGCAAGATCGCGCCGTCTGGCCCGCTGCCGGTCAGCGCATCGAGGGCGATCTGTTGCTCGGCCGCCAAGCGCCGGGCGGCCGGCGAAGCCCGTGGGCGGCGCGCCCGAGGCTCCGGTTCGAGGGCCAGCAGCAATGAGGGCTGCTGCACTGGTGCTGACGGCGCAGCCGGCGCGGCCGCCGCCACAGGTGCCGCAGCTTCCGGAGCCGCTACCGCGGCGGTGGGCTGGCCATCACCGATCAGCGCGAGCGGTGTGCCAACCGGCACCGTGGTGCCGGGCTCGACGAGCCAGCGTTTGATGACGCCGTCTTCGAAGATGTCGATCTCGATGGCACCCTTCTGGGTCTCGACCACAGCGACGACATCGCCGCGCTTGACATGATCACCCGGCCGCTTGAGCCATTCGACCAGGGTCCCGGCTTCCATGTCGGCGCCGAGCGAGGGCATGCGAAACTCAGGCATCAACCGCCAAGGTAGCCTTGGCCGCGGCGACGATTGCCGCCGGTTGTGGCAGCGCCGCTTCCTCGAGGTGATGCGGATAGGGGATCGGCACTTCGGCGCTGCACACGCGCCCGACCGGAGCGTCGAGGTCCCAGAACGCTCCTTCCATGATCCGCGCGCTGATTTCGGCCGAGAGGCTGCCGCTGCGCCAACCCTCATCGATGATCACCGCATGGCGCGTCTTTCCCACCGAGGCCAGCACTGTCTCGGCGTCGAGCGGCCGCAGGACGCGCAAATCGATGACCTCCGCCTCGATCCCGTCCTTCGCGAGTACCTCCGCTGCGTCAAGGGTTTTGAACAAAGTCCCGCCATAAATGACGAGCGTCACATGCCTGCCCGGGCGCCGCACGACGGCGCTGTCAATATCGACCGTCCCGACGCCGGCCGGCAGCACGCCACTGCGGTTGTAGAGCATGATATGCTCGAAAATCAGCACCGGGTTGGGATCGGCGAGTGCGGCGGCGAGCATGAACCGCGCGTCTTCCAACGTCGCTGGCGTCGCCACCTTGAGCCCGGGGATATGCGCGTACCAGCCTTCTAGGCTGTGCGAATGCTGAGCCGCCAGCTGGCGGCCGGCGCCGGTCGCCATGCGAATGACCAGGGGAACCGCGAACTGCCCGCCCGACATATGGCGGATCGTCGCGGCGTTGTTGACGATCTGGTCGAGCGCAAGCAGGCTGAAATTGACTGTCATGATTTCGACGATCGGGCGCATCCCGCCGAGAGCGGCGCCGATCCCCGGCGCCGACAAAGGCCGATTCGGACAGCGGCGTGTCGCGGATGCGCTCAGGACCGAACTCGTCGAGCAGGCCCTTGGTCACGGCGTAGCAGCCGCCATAACGACCGACATCCTCGCCCATCAGAAACACCTGTGGATCGGCGAGGAGCGCGTCGCGGATCGCTTCGCGCACCGCATCGCGGTAGGTGATCTCGCGCAGGCCGTCAGTCATTGTGCGCCCTCTGCGGCATAGACGTCGCGCGTCAGTTCGGCGACCGGCTCCCAATGGCCGCTCTCGGCAACGGCGATACTGTGCTTGATCTCGGAGGCGACTTGCGCCTCGATCGCCGCAAGGTCGCTGTCGTGCAGCTCCCTTGTTTCGCGCATCCACGACGCGAGACGGTCGATCGGATCGTGCCGCTTCCATTCCTCGACCTCGGCCTTGTCGCGATAGAGCTGCGGATCGAACATTGAATGGGCGCGAAACCGATAGGTCCGGCATTCGAGGAGCGCCGGCCCGCCACCGCCGCGGATCGCCGCGCATACACGCCGGGTCGCGGCCTCGACGGCGACAACGTCCATGCCGTCGACCACTTCGGCCGGGACGTTGTAGCTCTGCGCCTTAATGCGGTCGGCCGGCCAGATATGCGGTTCGTGTCGGTCAAGACGCCCGACCAGCAGGCCGTTCAGGTCATGCACCGCGCCCGCGAGCTTCTGATCCGGGAGCGGGTGATGCTGAGCAACGCAATGCGTGCACACCTGGCGGAGTTCGGTCGGGTGTTTCCCTGCCGCGAAGCCGGCATGCGGAAATTGGCGCGAGCGCTGCCGAGGGTGCCTTCCGACAAGGTGCCGGTCTTAGCCAGGGACGTGATCCTCACCCTGACGCGGCAATGGCAGGGCGCGGTCGATGCAATCGACGCCTTGGACGCGGCTGCGTGCGTGGCATCGCGTGCAGCCGGACAACCAGAGGTTGGCAACGGTGCCGGGCATTGGCGTTCTGACGGCAACCGCAATTATCGGCGCGATCGGCGACGGCCGGCAGTTCCGCTCGGGCCGGGATTTCGCGGCGTGGGTCGGGCTCGTGCCGCGTCAGCATTCAACCGGTGGCAAGACCAAGCTCGGGCGGATTTCAAAAAAGGGGAACGCATATTTGCGGCGCCTGTTGGTGCTTGGTGCGACGACGCAGCTTACGCATGGCCGGAGCACGAGAGCGCCCGGCGGTCTCTGGTTTGATGGCCTGACGCGGCGAAAGCCGTTGCCCGTCGCCACGGTGGCGCTGGCCAACAAGACCGCGCGCATCGCCTGGGCGGTGCTGACAAGCGGCATGCCCTTTCAGCCCTCGATCTGCCGGTCGAAACGAGATGCTTGTAATTCGGTCTTGCCGTTGGCAGAACACGATGCGGTTGATACGCATGAAACGGCTGCTCGTCCGCCAGCCGGTTGAAACCGGAACCCGTGCTGCAATCTTGATTGCTAAGCTGCGTATGGCTTCCGGCTGGCGGCATCGGGCGGCGGCAGAGGTGCGTTCCATGACGGCCTCCTCCGGAAGTCAATGTGGACGTCCAGCCGCCGCCTCTCCGGATCGAAGTCGCTGCGCCTCACCAACCAGGGTGGCACCAGCGCCAACGCCAATTGCAAAAGGTCCGTGTCGCGCATTGCCGCCTCGCCGCGATCGCCCCGACTGGTCCGAGCTTGCCAGCATGCTCTCGGCGGTCAAGGGCAAGCCGCCGCTGCGCGGCGGTGGCCTGCGGCCCCCTTGACCGCCGCTGCGCGCGCTGCCCTCCTGATCCCAGGTCGGGACGGAGGGATGGTCTCTCCCGTGGAACAAAGGGATGAACACCGCGAACACTGGATAGCGCGGAGGCGATTTAGGACAAGCTACACTCCCTTCATTATTCTGCATCGCTCTTTAATGACATAGCAGATCGTAACCGCTCATTGCGCGACGGCGCCAAGGGCCAAATTTAGGACTTTGCATTTTCGCGTGTAATGGGTCGGATCGCTTCGGGACCCCTCGTTTTGACTCGAGAGGCTCGAGTCAAAAGGCATTTTCCGGGATGCCGACGCCTGCTTTTAAAGCTCGCCGCGTGCCGCGAGCGCGCGGATGCGGTCGGCGGTGCGGCAGGCGATCGCCTGGATCGTCAGCGACGGGTTTACGCCGCCAACAGTCGGGAACACCGAGCCGTCGCATATCCAGAGATTGGGGATGTCCCAGCTACGGCAATCGCCATTGACGACGCTAGTTCGCGGGTTGTCACCCATGCGGGCGGTGCCATGTAAGTGGCAAGTATCGTTGTTCTGATCCCACAGATCACGCGCGCCGCCGGCCGCGAGGCATTCTTGCATGTGCCGCAGAGCATGGCGGATCAGCCGCTTGTCGTCGTCGCCATAGGAAAAAGTCACGCGCGGGATCTTGAGGCCTAGCTCATCGGTCTCGTCGGTCAGCGTCACGGTGTTGCGCTCGTCGGGCAAGACTTCGCCGACGAGCTTGAGCCCGGCCTGATGGTTGTATTTCGCCATCTCTTCGCGCAAGGCCGCGCCCCACAAGCCGCGTTCGCCGCTGACGATGCCGCCCCAGATCAGTGGCAGCGGCCCGTCGCTCATGAAACAATAGCCGCCAGCAAAATCCTTGCCCTGATCCTGATAATTCCAGTGCTCGGTAATGGCGAGCGACGGCGGTCCCTTGTACCAGCGGATCTCCTCCTCCATCGTACCGTAGACCGCCTGATTGGCCTGCACCATCAGATTGCGCCCGACCAAACCCGAGCTGTTGGCCAAGCCATCGGGGTGGCGCAGATCGGCCGAGTTCAGCAGGAGCCGCGGCGTTTCGATGGCGTAGCCGGCGACGACGACATTGTGCGCCCGCTGAAAGCGCCAGCTGCCTTCGCGATGATAATGCACGCCGGTGACGAGGCCGGTCTTTGCATCGGTCTCGATCCTCCCGACCGTTGCGAGATCGCGGATCTCGGCGCCGGCGGCGACAGCCCGAGGAATCCAGGTGATCAGGGCGCTCTGTTTTGCATTGGTCGCGCAGCCGACAACGCAGAACCCGCGATAGACGCAAGGATGCGACAGACCGCGCGGCGCCGAGATCGTGGCGAGCGGTGTCGGCGACCAGCTGATCCCGATTTTGTCGGCGCCCTTCGCCAGAACCAGTGCCGCCGCGTTCAATTCGTGGGCGCGATAAGGATAACGCGGCCGTTTTGGTCCCCAGGGATAGTTGATCGGGCCGGAGATCTTCAGCGCCTGCTCAACCTCGCCGTAGTACTCCCACATCTCTTGCCAGTCGACCGGCCAGTCGGCGCCATAACCGAGCTGACTTTTCGATTTGAACCATTCCGGCCGGAAGCGCAGCGACACCATCGCGAAATGCACGGTGCTGCCGCCAACCGATCGCCCGCTGTTGTTGGAGCCAAGCTGTAACGGGTCGGCCCCGTCACAGATCCGCTCGCCGGTCCAATAGAGCTTGTGCTGGTGCAATTCGTCCGAAGCGAAATCCTCGAGCGGTCGCCACCAGGGACCGGCGTCTAGGCCGACGACCGAGAAGCCCGCTTCGGCGAGCCGGCAGGCCAATGTGCCGCCGCCAGCTCCGGTACCGACAATGGCGAAATCGACCGCCTCATCCTCCCGGTATTCGCGCATCGGGACCCAGCCGCCGACCCGGAAAACATCGGGCGCGCGGCCGCTCTTGCCTCGTGGGGCATGTTGGGCATCATCCAACACGGGCATTTTCCCGCGTCGCTTCGATCTCGTGACCAGGCTTGGCCTCGGCGGCCTCCCACGGATCGCGACGGTCGAAATCCATACGGACATAGCCGCGGGGGCTCGCCGGGCCGCCAAAGCCGATCTCGTTCCAGGCGATCGGGTGCGCGTAATAGAGCGTTACGATGTCCGGAAGCAGCCGCTTGGCGAAAAATATCGCCGGCGGTACCCCTTCCCATCCACCGCCCGACAGCGTGCCCTGCTGTGTCGCGCGCAGCAAGGCGTCCTGTTCGGCGGCATCGAGCGCGGCGAAGCCGACACCGTGCCGGCGCCGCGCTTCGGCATCGATCGCATGAAGCCCGTGTCGCCATGCTTCACGCAGCGGCGGCAGACGATGATCGCGATAGCCGTCGCCGCGGTTCTCGAAGAGCTTCGCGTCGATCATCGCGGCGAGCGGAACCGGCGGGCGTGTCCGGGGCTGGGGCATGATGCGCTCGCAGATCGCCTCCAGAACCAGCCATTCTGCTTGCGAGAGGTAACGCGGCTCGCGCGGCAGGGCGAGGCGCGCATCGATAACCCGTCGCGTCTTCTCGTTCCATGACGGCGTGTGCCGTTTTGCAAGGACGTCATAGCCGGGGTAGCGCTCGTTCATGCCTGTTACTCGATCAGATCAAGTGCGCCTAATCCGGCAGTCGCCAACGCCGCGAAGGCGGGCGGTGCCGGTAGCGGCGGACCATTCAACAGGTTCTGCGACCAGTTGCGCCAGCCGCCCATATTGCGCTGGATGCCATAGGCATGGAATGCGGAGCCGATGAATCCGACCGCCACCAGCAATCGCAACGACCAGCGCGCCGGCCCCGCCAGACACGGCTTAACCGTGGCACCGGCCAGCAACGCCGCGGCGATCGGGGGCAGGGCGACCGGGATTACCATTGCCGGATTGTGATAGGCACCGCGGAAATGCATCAGACCCGCCTCGCCAGCGGTGCCGACGAGACCGGCAGCGGTGAGCCAGGCGGTGGCACGGCCGGTCGTCACACCGCAGATCGCGGGACCACCTTTGCGTACGCGTTCCGCCAATAAACCAAATAGCCCGGACAGCGATAGCGCCGCCGGTGCGCCAAACGGCGCCGCGTAGAACAGGTTCAGCCAGCTAATGCCGCCCGGCCGTTTGGCAATATTATAAATGTGAAGGCCAATGCCAGCCGTGCCGGCGATGACGGCGACCAAGTGGCTGGCTTCGCGGCGGACATCGCCATGCCCGCTTTGAGCAGCTATTCCGTGAAGACCGGCAACCAACGTTTGCGTAGAAACCGCGAGAGGCAGGTACATCGCTTTGTTGTGAAACGATCCGCGGTAATGCTCGACGGCGCTATCCGCCAAGACTGCGCCCGCCAACAAGAAAGAAGCGCGGTTGATCTTCTGCGTCGCCGGGGTTTTCGGCGACATCGTGGCTTGTGGGGGCAAGAGGGCCAGTCTTGCGCGATGCCGCCGCTGCGCGCTCGCCAGCACTGCCACCGCCCCTATCGCAGCAAGTGCCACAAATCCGAACCCGGTCGATGTCGGGGTATTTGCCAATCTCTTTATCCGATGCGAAAGCGCTCTGCGTCGCGCCTTTTGAGGACGAGGCCTAACCCTGAACGCGAAAGGTCGGGCGCAATCTCGCCGTCACGGGGCGCGGGTGCTCCGTCAAACAGCAGGTGCTCAATGCGCACATGATCATGGAACCATTCGAGGTGGCGCAGCCTGGGCGTGGCACAGGCGGCATGAAGATGCAGCGCAGGGGCACAATGTCCGGAGAGATCGATGTGTTGTGCCTCGCACAACGCCGGCGCCTGCATAAAGCCGGTAATGCCGCCGCAGCGCGTCACGTCGGCCTGCAATACATCAACCGATGGAAGCGCGACCAGTCGACGCAAATCGTCAAGGTTGTAGCCATATTCGCCGGCGGCTATTTCCATCCCGGCGGGTGTGCGCTCGCGCATCAGCGCCAGGCCGGAAAGATCATCGGAGCTGACCGGCTCCTCGAACCACATGACGTCGTATTCGGCGATGCGCTCGGCTAAGGCCAGGGCCTGTTTTGCCGAGAATGCGCCATTGGCGTCGACAAAGAGACCGGCGTCACCAATCGCATGGCGCGCCACAGCGACGCGTTCCGCGTCGCGCCGAGGGTCGCTGCCGATTTTCATTTTGACCCAACGACAGCCATCGCGTTCCACCCAGCCGGACAGTTGGTCGCGCAGTTGCTCGTCGGTGTAGGTCGTGAATCCGCCGCTGCCGTAGATCGGCACGGAATCGTGGCAGCAGCCGAGCAGCGCCGCCACCGAGGTCCGCAGAAGCTTGGCCTTAAGATCCCAAAGTGCTGTATCGATGCCAGAAATCGCGGTTGCCACGAGCCCACTGCGGCCGAGGTTGCGAATGCTGCGCCACAGAGCTTTATTCGCCGCGGCGATGTCGAAGGCCGAATGTCCGGAGATGACCGAGCCGAGCTTGCCCTGGATCAGCGGTACGATCGATCCATCAGCATAGGTGTAGCCGAGGCCGGTCTGGCCGCCGGCCTCGATCTCGACAACGATCAAAACCGTGCGGTCCCATGCCAGCGTGCCATCCGCTTCGGGCGCGTCGGTCGGGATTTCATAGGCCGCCGCGGAGATTCGCCGGAGCGGCGCTTCGCACGGCATCATTTGTTCGATTTTCCGGGAAGGATCGATGAGAGCACTTGGCGTGCTGTGCCGGCGATGACCCCACCTTCCTCCGGATCGCCCTTGATCAGCGCCGCGGCAAACGCCTTTGCTTGCTTCAATGTGATATGCGGGGGCAGTGGTGGTACTTCGGGATCGGTCTTGAACTCGACGACGACCGGCCGATCCGCCGCGAACGCCTCTTCCCAAGAGGGAGCGACCCGCTCGGGGTTGTCTACAAAGATCCCTTTGAGGCCAAGCAGCTCGGCGAATTTGTGGTAGGGGACGTTGGGAATGCGCTGCGAAGCATTGAATTTCGGGTCGCCTTGCATGACCCGCTGCTCCCAGGTGACCTGGTTCAAATCCTCGTTGTTGAAGACACCGCAGATCCAGCGCGGGGTTTTCCATTGGCGCCAGTATTTGGCGACGGTAATGAGCTCGGCCATGTTGTTCATCTGCATGGCGCCATCGCCCACGAGTGCAACGACCGGCCGGTCGGGATGGGCGAATTTGGCGGCGATCGCGTAAGGCACCGCGGCACCCATCGAAGCAAGACCGCCGGAAAGCGAGCACATCATTCCGCGCCTTATCTTCAGATCGCGTGCATACCAGTTGGCACAGGAACCGGAATCGCTGGTGATAATCGCCCGTTCGGGTAGTCGGGGTGACAATTCCCAAGCCACGCGCTGCGGGTTGATCGGGTTAGCAGGTTGCATCGCGCGATCTTCGAGCGTCTTCCACCAGTCCCTTGTCCAGCCCTCGATGCGTTTGCGCCAAGAATGGTCCGATCGCTCTCGCAGCAGGGGCAGCAACGCGCGCAAAGTCTCGGCCGCATCGCCAACCAGGTTGACCTCCATCGGATAACGCAGGCTCAGCATCTCCGGCTCGATGTCGATCTGCACCGCGCGCGCCTGCCCCTCCTTGGGCAGGAATTCCGAATACGGAAACCCCGAGCTGACCATCAACAAAGTGTCGCACTCGTTCATCAAATCCCAGCTCGGCTTGGTGCCGAGCAAGCCGATCGACCCGGTGACCCAAGGCAGGTCGTCGGGTAGAGCAGCCTTGCCGAGCAACGCTTTGGCAACGCCGGCGCCGAGGCGGTCGGCCACCGCGATGACCTCGTCGGTGGCTTTGAGTGCGCCCGCGCCGACCAGGATCGCGACCTTTTTGCCGGCGTTCAGCACCTCGGCCGCCTTGCGCAGCTCCTGATCGTACGGGACGACCTTGGGCGGCTGATAGCCGATGCCGGAATGCAATGTGCCGTGCGCCCGCGGCGGCTCTTCGTAGTCGAGCTCCTGCAGGTCATTAGGGAATACCATCGCGGTTACCCGCCGGCGGGCGGTCGCGATACGCACCGCTCGGTCGGTCATGTGGCGCACTTGCGCCGGCATCGTCGCGGTGTGGACAAAGGCGCCGGCGACATCTTTGAACATTGCCGGTAGATCGACTTCTTGCTGGTAATGACCGCCGAGCGCCATCCGCGCCTGTTGGCCGGTGATAGCCAGCACCGGCATGTGGTCTAGGCGCGCATCATAAAGACCGGTAACGAGATGCGCCGCACCCGGCCCCGAAGTAGCGATGCAAACGCCGAGCTCCCCGGTGAATTTGGCGTGCGCCGAGGCCATGAAGGCGGCCATCTCTTCATGCCGAACCTGGATGAACTCGATCTTGCCTTCGGCGCGCTGCAGCGCGCCGAATACGCCATTGATGCCATCGCCGGGATAACCGTAAATTCGTCTCACGCCCCACTGATGAAGACGGTCGATGAAGAAGTCGCCGACGGTTATGGCCATACGGTGTCCATCCTCGCCTAAGAGGTTGATCGGGAGGCCAGACGAAACCACTGACCCTGCTGTTCCGTTCAACGTTGCGTCGGCAAAAGCGGTTCCCGGTCGTCGGAGCGGCTGAAAGGTGAGCAAAAGGATCGAAGACTACGCCTTGATTGGCGATCGCCGCAGCGCTGCGCTGGTTGCCCGCGACGGCGCGATCGACTGGCTGTGCTGGCCGCATTTTGACAGCGACGCCTGCTTTGCCGCCCTGCTGGGCGGCGAGCGCCACGGGAGGTGGCAAATTGCCCCTCTGGAACAGCCGCGCCGTACGTGGCGCCGCTACCGGGGCGATACACTGGTCCTCGAAACCCGCCACGAAACGGGGGACGGCATCGTCTGTGTTACCGATCTGATGCCCATCGGCACTGCGCACCGAGCGATTATTCGGCAGATTACCGGCGAAGCGGGCAAGGTAAGGATGGCCCTCGATCTGGCAATGCGTTTGGACTACGGGTGTATTCCCCCGCGGCTGTCGGTCGAGCAACGCTCGGTGCGCGGCGTCGTCGGGCCTGACCTTTCGGTATTTCGTTCGCCGATCGATGTCGCTTGCGATAACGAGCTTGTTGTCTGCGAATTTGGGATACGCGCCGGCGAGACCATTACCTTCGTCCTGCAATACGGCCGTTCGCACGATCCTGAACCGCCCCCACTCGACGCTACAGCCGCAATCGCTGCAACCGTGAGCTACTGGCAGGAATGGGCGGATCGGTTTACCACCCCGACTGATTGGCCAGAGGCGGTTAGGCGCTCCTTGATCACTTTGCAGGCGCTGACCGATGCTGACACCGGCGGCATCATCGCCGCACCGACTACCTCGCTGCCCGAGGTGCCCGGCGGTGATAAGAACTGGGACTATCGTTACACTTGGCTGCGCGATTCGACGTTCGCGTTGGCGGCTTTTCTCAACGCCGGATATCACGGCGAAGCGCGCGCTTGGCGCAACTGGCTGTTGCGCGCCGCGGCCGGAGTGCCGGAACGGCTGCGGACGATGTACCGTGTGGATGGCTCGCGCCATATCGGCCACCAAGAGGTTTCCTGGCTTCCGGGATATGAAGGGGCGGGGCCAGTGCGGGTCGGCAATCCCGCTGGAGACCAGTTCCAGCTCGACATTTATGGCGAAGTGCTTGACTCGCTGCATCTGTGCCAGCAGTCGGGACTGGACGATCCGACGTCGGATATGGCGATCGAGGCGGCGATCGTCGCCCATCTCGAAAAGGTTTGGATGCGCCCGGATCAGGGCATTTGGGAATCGCGGGGGCCGGCTCAGCACTTTACCTACTCGAAGGTGATGGCCTGGGTCGGGATCGATCGCTTTCTGAAGCTCGGGCAAATCACAAAAATATCGGGTGTAGCCGGTCGGCACGAGCTGGAACAACTGCATAGCGACCTGCATCGACGGATCTGCCGCGACGGTTTCAGCACCGCTCGCAACAGCTTTGTCCAAACGTTCGGATCGGAGGCGCTTGACGCAAGCCTGCTGTTGCTTCCGCTGGTTGGGTTCCTGCCGATCTATGACGCGCGGATCACCGGCACCATCGCGGCAATCGAAGGAGAACTGGTCGAGGGCGGACTGGTGCGGCGTTGGAGCCGCGCCGATGGCCCGGACGAAGGCGCCTTTATCGCTTGCACCTGCTGGCTGGCCGATTGTCTCGCAATGCAAGGGCGGATGACCGAGGCCCGTTCTTATTTCGAACGGGTGCGGGCGCTGCGCAACGACGTCGGCCTGCTCTCGGAAGAGTGGCACGTTCGGGAGCAGCGAATGCTGGGCAATTTCCCGCAAGCGTTAAGCCATCTGGCGTTGATCAACACCGCGCTGCGCCTCTGCGGGCCGGTGCTGCAGCGGGGCGGCGGATAAGCTTGGGCGCCGCCGTGCCGACCGACATCGAGCCGCTCGCAACCACCTTGCGCCGCGCTTTGGGTGCACCGGCAAAGCCGCCGCGCGCTGAGGCGAGCAAGGGATCAGGGTTAAGACCTTGAAATTTTTGGATTCGAGGTGTGGGAAACAGCCAATAGCAGCACGGGAACGCGGATGGTTAACAAGTTCTGACATCGTTGCGGCTCAGCGGACGGAATGGGCCCCCGATGTAAGTTCATGATACGTTCTTTTAAACCCAGGGGCCAGGGTTGGAGCCTGAAAAAAACCCAACACCTGGATTTTCTCACTTTCGTGGTTCCGAAATACGGCTGAGTGACGAGTGTCAGACGTGCCCCAATGCGATACAGTCGGCTGCCGTAACCAGCAGGATGCCGGCTGGCTCGTGTTCGGCTAACGCGTGAAGTAGTCCGCTCCGATCAACAAAAACATGACAAAAATCCAGATCGGCCCAGCGGCAGCCGCAAGGCGGTTAAGTGCGTTGTCCTCCGATAAGCCCATAAACACCCAGGCGACCAGCATCGCTTTCAGCGCTGCGATGCAGAGGCTGATGGGAAGGTTACCCCGGCCCAACGGGACATAGGCGAGTGCGCAGGTCGTCGCCAACAGCAAGCACAAAGCGACCCAGGTCAGCAATGGGGCACGGCAGATATCCCAAAGCGTCGCATGGTCACCCATGGCTTCTGCCCGCTAGATAGAGCAGCGGGTAAAGGACAATCCAAATCACGTCGACCAAGTGCCAGTAGAGTGCCGTTGCCTCTTCGGAGCCGCTGCCCGACAGCCACCCAGGATCGCGGCGACTGGCGATCACGAGCCGGCCCAACGCTGCCAAACCTCCGCTCACATGGATCGCATGTATGCCCGTCATCGTCCAGTAGAACGCGAAGAAGAGCCCTGCTCCCTGCTGGGGAAGCGCGAAATTCGGGCCCGGAAGCAGGTTTTTTTCGATATCCTCGTGGTATTCAAAACCTTTGAGGATCAGAAACAACGCCCCCAGAAACATTGTGACGAGAAGCAAGCGCTGCGCCAGCAGATAAAATTTCGCCCGGGCCGCGTTGCCGGCGACAGCAAGCGACAAGCTGCTGGTCATCAAGATCGCCGTGTTGACGGTGCCGTAAACGATGTCAGTTTCTCGTGCCGCGGCAAGAAAACCCTCAGTATGAAGGCTGCGGTAGACCGTGTATCCGGCAAATAGCCCACAAAACAGCAGGATCTCGCTGACGAGAAACACCCACATCCCGAACGAGACCGCCTGGTGTTGGCGCGCCAGGTTCTCCCACGGAGGACGCAGGAAGACGTCGCTGCTCACGCGACGCCTTCCGGAAGCGCCGGCGGCCCTTCCTTGGGGTGGTAGTCATAAGGATCCCCGACTATCGGCGGCACGAGGAAATTATCGTGCGGCGGCGGTGACTGTGTTTGCCATTCGAGCCCCACCGCGCCCCAGTGGTTGGCCTCCGCCTTCTGACCACGAAAAAGCGACCAGGTCAGATAGCCCAGGGGCAGGAAGTAGGCCACCCCGAGCACCACGGCGCCGCTAGTTGACAACACATGGTAGATTTGGAACTCGGGCGGATAGATGTGATAGCGCCGCGGCATGCCGAGGTAACCCATCACGAATTGCGGGAAAAAGGTCAGATTGAACCCAAAGAACATTAGAACCGCGGCACATCGTGCCCAGAACTCGGGATAGAGCTTGCCAGTGATTTTGGGCCACCAGAAATGAAGGCCGCCGAAGAAGGCGGACACCGTGCCACCGACCATTATGTAGTGAAAATGCGCTATGACGAAATAAGTGTCAGTCACGTGGATGTCGATCGGCACGGTGGCGAGAAATAATCCAGTCAGCCCGCCAATCGTAAACAGGCCGAGAAAGCTGAATGCATAGAGCATCGGGGCGGTGAAGGTGATGCTGCCGCGATAGAGCGTGCCGGTCCAGTTGAAGACTTTGATTGCCGATGGCACTGCGACCATAAAGGAAAGAAAAGAAAATACGACATTTGCGTAGGCCGATTGCCCGGATACGAACATGTGGTGGCCCCACACGAAAAAACCGATCACCGCGATGCCGACCAGTGCATAGACCATGAAAGAGTAGCCGAACAGGCGCCGACGCGCGAAGCAAGCGATGATCTCGGAGGCCACACCCATTGCCGGCAGCACCATGATGTACACCGCCGGATGGCTGTAGAACCAGAAGAGATGCTGAAACAGCAGCGGATCGCCGCCGCGACTCGGATCGAAAATCGGCAAATCAAACCAACGCTCTGCCATGATCAGTACCAGCGTCATCGCCAGCACCGGGGTCGCGAGCACCATAACTAGGCTTGTGGCATAGATTGCCCAGACAAAGAGCGGCAGGCGAAACCACGTCATGCCTGGCGCGCGCAGCATATGGGTGGTGGCGATGAAGTTCACGCCGGTCAGAACCGAGGAAAAGCCAACCACCACGACGCCAGCTGCGGCGGTCAGCACGCTCGTGTTGGAAAACATCGTCGAATAGGGAGTGTAGAAGGTCCAGCCAGTATCGACACCACCGACAATCAGGGTTATCACGGTGAATAGTGCGCCGCCTAGGTAGAGATACCAGGAGAGCAAGTTCAAACGTGGAAAAGCCAGGTCCTTGGCGCCAATCATAAGCGGCAGAAGAAAGTTGCCGAAGGTGACCGGGATCGAGGGCACCAAGAAAAACCACACCATAATGATGCCGTGTAGCGTAAAAAGCTTGTTGTAAGTATCGTCGGAGACGAGATCACCGGTTGGTGTCAACAACTCCAGCCGGACAACGCCAATAGCCGCTGCCCCGATGAAGAAAAAAAGGGTAATCGAAAATGCAAACACGAGCGCAATTCGCTTGTGGTCGGTTGTCGTCAGCCACGACCACAGCGTGTGTCCATCATGGAAATAATCTGGCGCAATTCTGCCTGGGAGCGTAGTGTCGGTCATCAATCGGCCCGTTGCGGAACAAGAGATTTTAGGTAGGCAACCAACGCATTGATCTCGACTGTACCGGCGAGCTCGGCGTAACTCGGCATGATCGGCGCATAGTCGGCGAGGATAAACTCGCGCGGCCGGAGGATCGCGTTCCGGAGGAACGTATCGTCAACCTTGATCTCCCGCCCGTCTTGCAAACGAACGGTGCTGTCAAAGAGGCCGGCAAGCTTTGGCGCATGTATTTGCGATTTTTCGGAATGACAGGCGCCGCAGCCGAATTTTTCGTAAAGCGCCTCGCCCTCGCGAACCAGAGTGTCGCCATGCGGCTGCCGGCTTAGCCATTTGTCGTAGTCGGGCCGCGCCATGACGGTGATCTCACCGATCATGTGGGAATGTTGGGTACCGCAAAACTCGGCGCAGAAGAGATGAAAATCGCCAATCTCAGTCGGCGTAAACACCAGCTCCGTGCCGCGGGCCGGAAGCACATCCTGCTTCAGCCGGAAGGCCGGAACGTAGAAGCTGTGAATGACGTCCTCCGACGTCATCACCAGTCGAACCGGCGTGTTTACGGGGATGTGCAGGGCGTCGATCTCGCGAGCGCCGTCGGGATGCTCGGCCTTCCACATCCATTGCTTGGCAACCACATGGATCTCGAGCTGGTTGGGTGCCGCGCGCGGCGGCAGGCCCGATCCGCCGACGAACCACCAGAAAATGAAGATCGCCAGAAACGTCGTCGCGGCTGTCCAGCCGATCTCGATCTCGCGACGCAGCAGTTTTGGCAGCGGCCCACGCCGCGCCGTCGTCCCTTGCCGGTAGCGGATCGAAAAAACGACAAGCAGAACAAAAAGAATGATGAAGATCACGGCGGCGATGCCGAACACTGAGAAGAAGGCAGTATCGACCTGGTGCGAATTCTGCGACGCCTCGGGGAGCGACAGCCGGAAATCTGTCATGCGTTTTTCTTCCCGGTGTAAATCAGCAGCACAAGCGCCGTGCCGAGAAGGATGACGGTGAGCGCCGCCCCAACACGCAGCAGCATACTGATCCGTGCTGTGTAAAGGCCGGTCGCCGGGTCGTAGCCGTAGCAAAGGAGGCGTACCCGATCGTAGAGGTTCAGCGGCACAACCTTAGAATTGCTTAGCACTCGCTTGATATCGGCGGCGGTTAGCGCAAATGGCGACAGTGCGCCTCGGACGCTGCCATCGGGCGCGATGCCGTAAATTACGGCGGGATGCGCGAACTGGTCGTTTTCCCGATCATAAACATATCGGAACCCAAGGGCCCCGGTGGCCCGTTCGACGGTTTCTCGGTCCGGCAGCAGAAAGGTGCTGGCCGAGCGCAACTCGGCCGGAATTTCACGTTCCCTCATTGCGCGGGCCGATTCCCCAGAGTCCTTTGGGTCGATGCCAAGCACCAGAATGCGATAGTCCGTGCCGTTGAGCCGTGCGTCCCGGATCGCCGCCGCGAGCAGCCCGAGAGCCGTCCCGCAAATCGTCTTGCAGGTGTAGTCGACAAAGGTGAGAAACGCCGGACGCCCGCCAAGAATGCCGCCGATCGTCCGCCTGATGCCATCGGTGTCGGGACCGGCAAGGCTCAAATCGAGACGGGCGCCGGAAGGCAGAGTCGCGGCAACGGCTCCAAGCTCGGCGCTTGAGAGCGAGGCTTGCGCGTCGGACATCGCCGACAACAACACGAGGAGCGCCACGAATGCCTTCATTGACGATCTCCGATCGGGTCGAAGGCGTGCGGCCCCCTTGCAACGATGGCGTTGATCGCCGCCTCGATCGGCATCCGTCCCCCTGCGCCGTTCAGCTCATTGTATTGCTTCGACTCCAGGGCAAGACGCTGGGCGCGCTCGTCCGGGATAACACCCGGTGCAGGAAGAGGATGCTGATCGACAAAGGTCATCCCGACGCGATCGTGAAAGAACAACTCCAAACCAAAGGCGATCGCCGTCAATGCGACGAGAATACCCGCCCCAACCAGCACGACGACGTGGGTTTTAACTGCCGGCGACTCGCCGGGGCCGAGGTCTTGTTCAGCCGCCATCGGCACCCGCTTTTACGGCGATCGGCGATATCCGTGCGGCCACTGTCATCGGCAGTGCCATTGCCAACGTTGCCAGAACTGCCGGCGCCAACGCGGCTGCTCCCAGCGCGGGGACCGTCAACCAGGCGATATGCAGCGCAATACCGCTTAATACGAAACAACCGACAATTCGCAACGCCACAGGCTCGCGCCTGACGACCGGATTGAGAAGCGCCAGGAATGGCAGGGCGGCGCCGACCAAGAAAGCGGCCAGCGCCAAGAGCGGCCAGCCACCCTCGGCGCGGGCTGCATACCAATGCACCTTGTGCGGGATATTGCCGTACCAGATGACGATGAACTGCATGTAGATGAAATACACCGTTCCCAGCAGCGTACTGACGAGCAATCCCGCGAGGTCGCTGTCCGCGCGAGGGTCATGTCCCTGTGGTGCCAGCACCGCGGCAAAGGCGAGCGCCGCTCCAATCTGCTCGATGCCATAGCCGAAGCCAAACCCCGCGGAGGTGGAGCCGGGCGGCAAGGTCAGCACCCAGTCGGCCGGAATAAATGTCATCAGGACGAGATGCGCCACCAGCCCCAGTCCCGCCAGGAGCTCTTTGCGCCACGCGCTGCACCAGGCAAGCGTGCTCCAAATTGCCAACGCGACAAGCGTTCGCACGTCGAAGAACGGAGAATTTAGGTAATAGCGCGTCACGTCCTGCGGCAGGTCGAGATCCCGCCACTGATAGATAGACGATCGAAAGATCAGAACCGGCAGGAACGCGACAAATAAAAGCGGGATGCAGCGGGCGGCCGGTATAAGCACCGGCGCGAGGTCGCGCCCCCATCGTCCGCCGCTGATTCCGTGCACCAAGAGAAGCGCCAGGCTGCCGATCGGAACCATCGAGATCAATACGAAGGCGCTCAGGCAACCGCGCGCCGCGACCGCGCCAACAACCGAAGCGATAATCAGCAGCGCGACCGCCAAAGCCAAAGCGAGCGGCAAGACCAACAGTTCGACGCGGCGCGTCATGGCGCCCCCGTCTTGTCGCTGCCGGCAAGCTGCAGCGCGCGAATATAGGCGACAATCGCCCAGCGGTCCGTCGGTTCGACCCGGTCCGAAAACGAGAACATGCGGCCGTAGCCTTGGCCGATCACATCGACAAGGTGCTGGGCGGAGGCCTGCATCAGAAGGGGATCGTCAAACGGCGCCGGTTGGGGAAACCCGCGCTTAACGACGATGCCATCGCCGGCGCCAGTGAGCCCGTGACACGCCGCGCAATATGCATCGTAGCGGGTTCGTCCCTCCTGCAGCAGCGCCAGCGAAACCGGCGGTGGCTCGCTGATTTCGCGGGCCCGTTGCAAATCTCCCTGGGAGACTGTTCCTTTGACCAGAGGTAGTGCCTCGCCCACCGATGGCCAGTTCGGCATACCCGCGGCCGAACCGTAAGTCTTGAGCCGGTTCTGGCGATCCATGCTCTCGTCGCAGCCAGCAAACAAGAGCACGAGCAAGAGCGCTATGATCCCCCTCATTCGCGAAGCTCGTGAATGGCTTCGGGATTTAAAGTTTTCTGGATTTGCGCCGCAAGCTCGTCATGGTCTCTGAATATGAGCAGATACCGATCCTGCATCGCGCACTCGACCGCCTTTGCTGCGAATAGCGGGTGAAACAGCTTGGGCAGACCGCACATCCACATCCAGGCGAGAATGCCCATGATCGCGGCTGACAGAATCGCCGTCTCGTAGGGCACGAGCAGGAACGCCGGCCAGCTGTTGAGATCCCTCCCGCCCGAATTGATCGGGTAGTCGATCACCGCGCTGTACCATTGCATAAAATAACCCGCGACGGCGCCGAGCGCTCCGGCAATAAACATCAGCCAGCCAATGGGTGGCTTCGCAGGCGGCGGCACAAGATGCTCCTCTATCCCGGCAAGCGGATTTGGGCTGAGCACATCTTCGGCAGGCATGCCCGCCTTCGCCGCCTTTTGGGCCGCCTCCATCGTCGCGTGTGCCGTGCCAAATTCAGCCAGCAGAAATTCGCTCAAGCGCCATTCTCCTCGACCCAGATCTTCCGCATTTCGTGGGCCGGAAGCGCCGGCAGTATCCGGACAAAGATCATGAACAAAAAGGTGAATGCACCGAGCGAGCCAAACAACAGCGCCCAATCCCAGAGGGTCGGCAGAAATATTCGCCACGCACTGGGCAAATAATCGTGCGACAGCGTCGTCCAAACGATTAGAATCCGTTCCAGCCACATCCCCACATTGATCAGGACAGAGATGATCGTGACAGCCAGAATGCTGCGGCGAATTACAGGAAACCACAGCGCCTGCGGCACCAGCACGTTGCAGATCAGTTGGCCGTAATAAAGCGGCGAATAGGGCCCGGTGAATAGGAAGGCGACCAGGTGACGCTCGGTACGCTCGCCGCCATACCAGGCCCAGAACCATTCCGTCGCATAGGATACGCCCATCACCACTGATGCGGTGACCAGCACTTTTCCGATTGCCTCGAAATGTTGCACCGTGATGAACGGTTCAAACGCACATGCCCAGCGCAAGACCGCGGCTATGACGACGACCATGGCAAACCCGGAATAGAGGGCGCCGACCACGAAATAGGGCGGATAGATCGTGTCCGACCAGCCGGGCTCGAGGCTCGCGGCGAAGTCGAGGCTAACGATGCTGTGCACCGAAACCACCAACGGGACCGCGAGAGCGGCCATGTAGCGGTAGAACCGTTCGTAGACTTCCCAATGCCGTGCCGAGCCGCGCCAGCCGAGCGCGAAGGCACCATAGAGGCGGCGCACGCCACGGTTCATGGCGCGCTCGCGCAGCATCGCCAGATCGGGAACCAGACCGACATACCAGAACAGCGCCGAGAAGGTGATGTAGGTGCCGACCGCCCAGAAATCCCAGACGAGCGCGCTGCGCCATTGCGGCCACAGCCCCTGCACATTTGGATAGGGAATGATCCAGTAGAGATAGTAGGGGCGGCCGAGGTGAAAGATCGGGAACAGTCCCGCCATCGAAGCCGCGAACAGCGTCATCGTTTCGGCGAAGCGATTGAGTGAGGCGCGCCATTTTTGCCGGGTCAACAGCAGCAATGCCGAGATCAGCGTGCCCGCATGGCCGATGCCGAGCCACCACACGTAATTTGCGATCGGGAAACCCCAGACGATCGTGGTGTTGTTGCCGAAGATGCCGATGCCGTGACCAAACAGCCAGGTCACGGTCACGATCATTACCAGCGTAAGCCCGCCGGACACCGCCAGAGTTGCCCACCAGCGCCAGCTGTGCTGAGGCGCTAAAATGGGCGCGGCGATGATGGCGTCGATCTGTTCGAGATTTTTTATGCTTTCCCCGACCCATCGACGTTCCGGATCTGCCGCGACGCTCATGAGGATTCATCGCCTCTGGCATAAAGGCGCTTCAGGTAGGTGGTACGCGGGCGCGTGTTGAGTTCGGCGAGAAGCGCGTAGTGCTGCGGTGCCTGGCGCAGCCGGGATACCTCGGAATCCTTGTGGTTGAGATCGCCGAAGTGGATTGCTCGCGTGGGACACGCGGCCTGGCAGGCAGTGACCACTTCGCCTTCGCCGATTTGCCTATCTTCACGATCGGCCGCGTGGCGGGCCCGGCTAATACGCTGCAGACAATAATTGCATTTCTCCATTACGCCGCGGCTGCGCGCCGATACGTCGGGGTTGTGCTGCGCCTTTAATGCCGGAGCTAGATCCGCATAAGCCTGCCCGTCGGCATAGGCGAACCAGTTGAACCGCCGCACTTTGTAGGGGCAGTTAGCCTCGCAGAACCGCGTCCCGATGCAGCGATTGTAGACCTGGACATTGAGACCTTCGTGATCGTGCACCGAGGCTTCGACCGGGCAGACCGGTTCGCACGGCGCCAGCTCGCAATGCATGCACGGGACGGGCTGAAAGCCGCGTCGCATTACCCCGCGTTGCGGCCGAGCATAGGCATCGATGCGGAGCCAATGCATGTCACGGCCCTGCGAGACTTCCTCCGGGCCAACAATCGGCACATTGTTCTCTGCCTGGCACGCGACGACGCAGGCGTTGCAGCCGATGCAAGCGTCGGTATCCACCAGCATCGCCCAGGCGTACTCGCCCCTAGGTGGAACTTCGAGGAGGCTGGGCGGTAATGTGTCCGGTTCGGGTTTTGCCTGCGCCAACTCGGCGAGGGTCGCGATCTGGAACAGCTCCTCGGCCGGCCCGCTTAACCGGGTGTGGCTTTGCGTGGAGCGGAACGGGAAAGATTTGGTGCTTTTACGGATTTGCACGTCGCTTAGGACGCGGGCAAACGGCTGCGAGCCCAAGCCGCAAAAGCGCTCGCCAACGCCTGCGCCGAGTGGACCAGCACCGCGATGGCCTTGTCCCCAGCTCGCCGCGACAGTCCCTTCAGCTTGTGCCATCATGACGATAGCTGGAGCTGTGACGGTCACGCCGTCGAGTTCGACATCGACCGTATCTTCGTCTGCTATGCCGAGCTTGGCGGCATCACCGGGAGCGAGCTGAAGGCAGTTGCCCCACACCTGTTTGGTGAACGGGTCCGGGCATTCCTGCAGCCACGCATTGTTGGCGAACCGGCCGTCCCAAACGGCGGGATCGGGCGACAGAACGAAGGTCAGACCGTGTGTAGGTTTTGGCTCAGGCAACTTGGGCGGCTGCACGGCCGACACGGTTATCGGCGTCGCCGCCGTGCCGGCGATGACGCCGTCATGCAGCGCCATGCGCCACCATGTCTCGAAATCTGCGGTTGCCATCGGCCGCCAGGTCTCGCGGGTCAAGTCGTAAGCGCTGCCGGCGGGCTCGTTAGTCAGCAGAGCTAGAAACTCATCGCGGGTGCGGGTATCGTAGAGACGCTGGATCAATGGCTGCACCAGCGACGTGGTCCCATCGGGAGCGCGTTCGTCGCCCCAAGTCTCGAGCTGATGAGTTGCCGGCAAATGCCAGTGGCAGCATTGCGCGCTCTCGTCCCGATAAAGTCCCAGATGTGCGCTGAACGGAACCGACCTGACCGCATCGGCCAACTTTAGGCTGTCGGGACTGTCGTAAACCGGGTTCGCATCGACAATGATCAACGCGAGGATTCTCCTGGCGCGAAGGTCCTCGGCGAGCGCCAACAGCTGCTTTCTGTGCGAAATGTCGATCGGATCGAACGATGGCAAGTAATCGACCGGCGCACGCAGCCGGCCATTGATCCAATGACACAGCGCGTGAACTTCTGGGGATTGCGCCTCACCGGCAAGCACGAGGGCCCGCCTCGGCACGGACAACAGCTCGCGCTTTACCTGCTCGGCAAAGGCACGGGCGGTTTCGGAAAGCCGAGCCTCGCCAAGATTGGCGCCAAGGCCGTTCGCGACGAGACGCCCGACCTCACCAATCAGCTGCGGCGCCAGCGGCAGACGAAAATCCGCCGCCGCTCCGGTCAGAGTCCACGCCGGCTCGATGACATGGATCCGCTGCCGATGGTTCGCCCCGCGGCGGGACGAAAAGGCACGCGCGACATGCAGCTGATCGGGGCCGTGGCCCAACGGATCCGCGTCGAGGGTCACGATGACATCGGCTTCCGCCCAGCGAGGCATGACCGTTACGAGCCGGCCGAAGGCGAGTTGAGCGCCAGCGCGCGCCGCGTCGTCGTTTACCGGCTCGTACCGGTACCACCGCAGCTCCGGAAACCGAGCCTTTAGCGCATCGATGCGCGCCAATGTTGTCGGCGATACGATCCGGCCGGTCACCAGCGCTATCGTCGAACCGGCGGTCCCGGCAGCAACGCGTTCCCACTCGGCGGCGAAATCGTCCCAGTTTGCGATTTGTCCGTCCTGCAGCACTTTGGACGACCGGCCAGGATCGTATAGCGACAGCACTTCGGCTTCGGCAAAGATATCGGTTGCGCCGAGGCTAAACGGGTGACGCGGATTGCCTTCGATCTTGATCGGCCGCCCGTCAACCGAAATCCCGAGAAAACCGCGCCCATACCCCGACAAGGACAAGGTCGTAGCAAACCGCATCGGCACGCCCGCCACCAAACCTTCCGGGATCTCGGCGTACGGGATAATTTCCTCATCGGGTGGGCTGCAGCGCGCCATCGTCGCTGCTACCGCGCTCGCCATCAATTTCAGCGCGACGCGACGATCCACCATGATGCGACTCGCCGTTACCGATGGCATATCGAGCAGTCCGTCAGATGGCTGGCGTCGATCTGGTATTCTTTGACAAGACGGGCACCCAGCGTCGCCTGATCGTCGGGCGCTCGCCACGCCGTGTCGAAGACGCGGTCCTTCGGCCTGATGTATCCTTCAGGATGGCGATGGCATTGCAAACACCAGCCCATGGTGAGGGCCTCCTGCTGGCGCATCAGGGCCATGTCTTGCACTGGCCCATGACAGGTGGAGCAGCCAACGCCATTGGCGATATGGACGCTGTGATCGAAGAAAACATAGTCGGGCAGGCGGTTTACCCGCTGCCAATGGAGCGGAACTCCGGTTTTCAGGCTTTCGCGCACCGGCGCCAGCATCGCCGCTTTTGTCCAAATCTGCGAATGGCAGGTCATGCAGATATGGGTGGATGGAATGCCTGCGAATGCCGCCTTCTCGACGCCGGTATGACACATCCGGCAATCTAGGCCGAGGTCGCCGACATGGTGGGCATGGCTAAATGGAATTGGCTGGCCACGGGTAAGCCGCTGGTTGGTAGCGTAAGGCGATCTCCAGATCAGGTATGCCAAACTGGCGCCCATCGGCGGGCTAAGCAGCAAGGCGGCAATAACCAAGACGGCGACGCTGTTTGCTCCGGGTCGAAATAGCTGCGCCACCGGCGCGTTCCCTTCCGTTCAGCCCAGAACGTTGCTGCCTTGGCATAGGAACATGCGAGTAGGCCAACGAACGAGCGCTCCAGTTCGCGCGACCGTCTCTTTACCTCAGTAACGTTCGATCCATCGCTACGTTCCGGCCCTTGCGTTGGATGCGCGGCCGGCTGGCATAGGGTATGGAACTATCTGACGCGCTATAGTGATCCCGCGGGCGAGTGAGAAGCGCTGTCAGCCCGACACAGCCGAGGCCCAGTAGGCCGAGCGTAATCGCGCCGCGATGGCGGGACGCCACAGCTTGATATGAGACCTTCCGCGCGCGGTCGTCGAAGCGGCCGTGGGCGCCGTAATCGCCATCTGCGGTCTTGAACAGATTGGCCGGCGCATCGTTTGGAACCGGCTCATCGGTCAGTTGGCCGCTGTAGCCGGCCTTAGCCAGATAACGATCGAGCAGCCCGGGAGCGAGCTTGTTGGCGAGGATCGTCATGACCGTCGGCAGCCCGACCCAAACCTCTCGCCGATCGGGATTTAGAGCGGCCTCGACAATCGCGCGCGCCGGCACCTCGGGCTGAAAGATCGGCGGTACCGGCTGCGCCCGCTTGCCGAGCTTGTTGAGCGCCCAGTCAAATTGCGGCGTGTTGACAGCCGGCAGGTGGACCATGATTAGCCGTATCGCGCTGCCGTCATGGATCAGTTCGCTGCGGATCGAGTCGGTAAAACCGCGCACCGCGTGTTTGGCTCCGCAATAGACCGATTGCAGCGGGATCGCCCGATAGGCGAGTGCAGACCCCACATTGACGATGGTTCCGCGATCCCGCTTTCGCATCCGCGAAAGCGCCGCCATCGTGCCGTAAACCTGTCCGAGGTAGGTAACCTCGGTGGCGCGATGGAACTCCTCCGGTGCGATTCGGTAGATTGGTGCGAAGATTGTCGCCATCGCATTATTGACCCAGATATCGACCGGTCCCCTCTCGGCTTCGATCTGAGTGGCGGCCGTGTCGACCGCGTCGGCGTCGGCGACATCAGCGACAACCGGCAGCGCTTCGACCCCTCGTCCGCGGACCTCCTCTGCTGCTGATTCGAGCCTGGTAGCGTTGCGGGCGAGGAGCGCGACATCCCAACCGCGTCGGGCAAATTCGAGCGCTGTTGCTCGGCCTACACCCGCGCTGGCTCCGGTCACGACAGCAAGCAATGTATCCTCCTCACCGCCCAAAGGCTGGACTTTGCCTAGGAAACTGTCGCGGGTGTTATCCGGTTCCGCCGTCGATGCATTAAGAAGAGGCGGCAAGGTCGATCAGTGCAATCCCGAGTTCGGGACGTTTCTTGCGCCGCAAATGCGCCGGTGTCTCAACCAGCGTCACTTCCAGTGTTGGCCGTACTAGTCCTTCGAGAAGATGGCCGCCGCGAGTGGTGCCATCGCTTAAGCCGAGCACGACATGAACGTGCAGACTTGGTTTGCCATGATCGTCGATGGCGATGTCACCGAGTGCGCTCAGCACCTCGCATTGCTGCTCTACCGGGATCTTGCGATAAGTCTTGACGGCTAGATCGAACCATCCGACCGTAGCCTTCGAAAACGCGCCGAGCGCTGTCAGTGAGGCAGCACCGAGCTGTTGCTTTCCGGCAAAGTCCGAGATGGTCGAGAAGGCCTCCTCATCCGGATCTAGGATCAAAACAAAGGTTCGTTGACCGGCGCTTTCGGCGACGAGCTTCGACTGCATCGGCGGCTCCAAAACTTCATCACACCGAACGGCGACTGCGGCATCCTGGTTCCCTGCGGGCCTCTTCCCTCCTCGAGCGCGGGAACCTTCCGCCGCCGACTGTCATTTGCTGGATAATCGTCAACCGTCGTCGAGACGACGACTGTTGCGTGCGCCGCTGGAAATACAGGTGGAATGTGACGACAAACATGCTGAGCGCCAGTAACAACGGCCTGGGATGGGCTGGGATCAGCCGGCGCTCCCTCCTCACTTCGACGGCCTCAGCCGTTGCGCTGGCGCCGGTGGCCACCGGGGCCCAAAGCCGCACAGCGACAGAAATGCCCGCCAAGAGTATCGAGCCACAGACGGACGTGTCATTCGATCTGGTGGTCAACCGCCGAACCCGGCATTTGATGATCGATCCGCGCACCACCCTGCTCGACGCGCTGCGCGAGCATCTCGGACTGACGGGCGCAAAGAAAGGTTGTGACCACGGCCAGTGTGGCGCCTGCACGGTGCTGGTCGAGGATGCGCGCGTGCTCGGCTGCTTGACCCTCGCGGTCGCGGTCCGCGGTCCGGTGACGACAATCGAAGGGCTCGCGGAGCCGGGCGGGACTCTGCACCCGATGCAACAGGCCTTTATCGATCAGGATGCGTTTCAGTGCGGTTACTGCACGCCGGGTCAGATCCTCGCGGCAATCGGCTGCATCAATGAGGGGCACGCCGGGACTGACGCGGAGATTCGGGAACAGATGAGCGGCAACCTCTGCCGATGCGCAGCCTACCCGCACATCGTCAAGGCGGTCGGCCAGGCCAAAGGCGAGATGCGGAGCTGAGCGATGCGTCGTTTCCACTATCAGCGCGCCGGCGACCTCGCTGAGGCGATCGAGGCTGCCGGCAGTGATCGCAGCGATCTTCCCCCGACGATGGCCGCGGCGCAATTTCTCGCTGGCGGCACCACGATCCTTGACTTGATGAAGCTTGATGTGATGCAGCCTCAGAGTCTGGTCGACATCAACCGGGTTGACGGGGATGCCGGCCGGGTCGAGCGGCGCGCCGACACCTTTTACCTCGGCGCGTTCGCGACGATGGCCGCAGTCACCGACCATCCTGAGATCAGGCGTAACTATCCGGTCGTCGCGCAATCGCTTGACCTGGCGGCGAGTCCTCAGATCCGAAATATGGCGACGCTCGGTGGCAACGTACTGCAGCGGACGCGGTGCAACTACTTTCGCGACCCATCCTGGGGCGCCTGCAACAAGCGTCAGCCGGGGACCGGCTGCGCGGCACTCGACGGGGTCAACCGCAGGCACGCCGTGCTCGGAGTCAGCAACCACTGCGTTGCTGCCTATCCCGGTGACTTCGCACAGGCTCTGGTCGCCCTCGACGCCAAAGTCGAGATTCTCGGGCCCGGCGGACCGCGGGTCATGCCCTTCGAGCAACTGCACCGGCTTCCAGGCGAGACCCCGCATATCGAGACGGTGCTGATGCCCGGGGAGCTGATCACCGGCTTCAGGCTACCGGTTGCCCCATGGACCCGGCGCTCGCTTTATCTGAAGATCCGCGACCGGCAATCTTACGAATTCGCGCTGGCGTCTGCTGCTGTCGTTCTCGAGCTCGCCGACGGCGCGGTCAATCAGGCGCGTATTGCGCTCGGTGGTGTGGCAACCAAGCCATGGCGGGCGCGCGAGGCCGAAGCCGCGCTCGAAGGCCACGCTGTCGACGAAGCCACCGCCAAGCGCGCGGCCGAAGCAGCCTTTGCCGGGGCTCAGAGCCGTGGTGACAACGCCTATAAGGAGGAACTCGGCAAGCGGACCCTCGTCCGCGCCTTGTTGCAAGCCAGCCAACTGAGCGTCTAGTTATGGATATACGCGCTAAAATTGGTACGCCGGCGGCGCGCATTGATGGCCGCCTTAAAGTGACCGGCGAGGCTCGTTATGCCTCCGACACCCCTCTAGCCAATCCGGCCTATGCATTTCTCGTCACCAGTGCGATAGCACGCGGCCGCATCACCGCGATCGACGAGAGCGGGAGCCGCGCGGCGCCCGGCCTACTGGAGATTCTGACCCATCGCAACATCGGTAATGCGATCCAACAGACCAAGTTGTTCAGCGATGGCGGCTATGTCGGCTCTACGATAGTCCCGCTTGCCGCCGATCAGGTCTGGCACCATGGGCAGATCATCGCGCTGGTTCTTGCCGAAGGCTTCGAGGAGGCGCGCGAAGGCGCTCACCGACTGAAAGTGAGCTATATGCCCGAGCAGCCAGCGGCCGGCTTTGACAGCACCGGCACGACGATAGTCGCCGCCAAGCATGTATCGAGCAAACATGAAGATCCGGCGGTCGGCGATGCCGCTGGTGTCTTCGCCAGCGCGCCGGTCACCGTCGATCAGCATTATGCGACCCCGACCCAGCATCACAACCCGATCGAACTGTTTACGACGAGCTGTGCCTGGACCGACGGCAAGCTCACCGTATGGGAGGCCAGCCAGAACGTAACCGGTCTCAAACACGGCCTGGCCGAGCAGCTCGGCATCGATCCCGAGCAGATCCGGGTGATTTCTCCCTATATTGGCGGCGCCTTTGGCTCGCGCGGCTCGTTGACCCAGCGTACCGCGCTGATCGCGGTCGCGGCGCGCCGGCTGAACCGGCCGGTCAAGCTGGTTGCGACGCGTGACCAGGGGTTCACGATCGCCAGCTACCGTGCGGAAACACGTCACCATGTCAAGCTCGGCGCAGACCGCGACGGCAAGCTGGTGGCGCTGATCCATGAGGGCGAGGAAGTTACCAGCCGACCCGACAACTACATGGTCTCTGGCACCGACGCCTCCACCCGGCTTTACGGGTGCCCCAACATCGCCTCCAAGGTTTCGCTCGTGCATGCCGACCGCAATACCCCGGGCTTTATGCGCTCCCCGCCCGAGGTGCCGTACCTGTTTGCGCTCGAATCGGCGATGGACGAGCTGGCGGTGGCGCTCGACCTGGACCCGGTCGAATTGCGGCGGCGTAACGACACGGACCGTGAGCCGATCAAGGGCTTGCCTTACACCAGCCGCTCGCTGATGTCGTGCTTTGACGCTGCAGCCAAGGCATTCGGCTGGCCGGACCGCGATCCGAGGCCGGGCTCGATGGGCGATGGCGACTGGGCTATCGGCTGGGGCTGTGCCGCGACAATGTATCCGACGCAGCTCGGTCCCGCCTCAGCGCGAGTGACGCTGACGCCGCAGGGCACCGTAAAAGTGCAGACCGCGGCGCACGATATCGGCACGGGCGCATCTACGGTGATTGCGTTGACCGCGGCCGACAAACTCGGTGTAGCGCTCGACAAAATTTCGGTGGAACTCGGCGATTCCGAGCTGCCGCCGGCGCCGGTTGCCGGCGGGTCGAACACCACCGCCAGCGTCTGCAACGTCCTGGCCAAGGCCTGCGGGCAGATCCGGGCGCGGATTGCCGAGGCGGCGGTTGCCGCTCCAGGCAGTGCTTTCGCCGGCAAGGAGCCGTCTCGCCTCACATTGGCCGACGGCATGCTAAAGGACCCCGATGGCGCATCCGAGCCGCTGGCGGCGGCAATCGGCCGCGTGTCGAACGGCGCGGTCGAAGTTTATGCCGAGAATATCCCGCATGGGATCACTTCCGAAGGAATGAAGAAGCTCTACCAAGGCCACGTCGCTCTCGCTGGCGGCGCGACCCTGAAGGACCGTATCCAATTCGCCTTTGGTGCCGAATTCGTCGAGGTCCGGGTGCATCTGCGCACCCGGGAGATCCGCTGTCCCCGCGTCGTCGGCGCCTTTGCCGCCGGGCAGATCGTCGATCCGCTGACCGCCAAGAGCCAGCTGATGGGCGGGCTGATCTGGGGCGTCTCGTCAGCCCTGCACGAGGCGACCGAAATCGATCGCCGTCACGCCCGCTACTACAATACCGACCTTGCCGAGTACCTGATCCCCGTCAATGCCGATATCGAGACCGCCGAGGTTATCTTCGTTCCCGAAGACGACCGGCAGGTCAATGATCTCGGGATCAAGGGCCTGGGTGAGCTCGGCAATGTTGGAACCAATGCAGCGGTCGCCAATGCGGTCTACCACGCCACCGGCGTCAGGATCCGCGAGTTGCCGATCCGGCTGGAGAAACTCCTCGATGCGCCCGCATTGGCGCTTTGAGCAATAGCTACTCGGACGCCTTATCGGCGAGTTCCCCGAGCCGCCAACGCAGAAAGGCGACGACCGCAGCCTCTTCGGCAGTCATGCCCTCGACCTCCTCCACCAGATAGACGCGCGTTTTTTCGGCCAGAGTGGCGAGCAGTGTTTCATCCAAAAAGCCTTCGAAGATCTCCGGATGGATATAGCAGCGGCGACAAACTGCCGGCGTGTTGCCAAGGTGCTTCGCCACCCGTTCGACTGCACGAACGATCGCACGTTTGCGCATAGCGTCACTGTCGATATGCTCGAACTCGCCCAGCGCGAGGGCGGCAAGGTTAGTTCCTGCCCAGGTCCGAAAATCCTTGGCGGTGATTTCCTCACCCGAAATTTCGTGTAGATACGCATTCACCTCGGTCGAGGTGACGGTGTGGCGCTCACCGGCATCGTCGACATACTGAAAGAGTTCATAGCCAGGTAGATCCCGACATGCCTTGACGACGCGCGCTAGCCGTGGATCATTGATGTCGGTTTCGTTGCGGCTGCCGCCTTTGCCGCGAAAACTCAGATAGAGGTGGCTCCCCTCTATTCGGGCGTGCCGGTCGCGCAAAGTAGTCAGACCGAAGCTACCGTTTGTCCTGGCATATTCGCTGTTGCCAATGCGAAAGAGGGTCAGCTCCAGAAGCCGAACAACCGCGGCCAGCACCCGCTCGGGCGGCAGACCGTGACGGCGGAGATCGGCGTCGACCCGGGCTCGTATGGACGGCAACACCCGGGCAAACATTAGCATCTTGCCGTATTTTGCCTCGTCGCGGACAACGCGCCATCTGGGATGATAGCGATACTGTTTGCGGCCCCTTTGGTCGCGTCCGGTAACTTGGAGATGTCCCAGCGGGTCGGGGCTGATCCATACCGCAGACCAGGCGGGAGGGATTACCAGCGATTTGATGCGCCGCAAGGTCGCTAGGTCGCATACTGGCGACCCGCTGGGACGACGATAATCGAACCCGCTGCGCGCGTTGTGGCGGATGATCCCCGGCTTATCGTCAGTCGTGTAGTGAAGCTGGGCTAGCTTGGCGGCGGTCTCTGGGTCGAGCGCCGAGGCAACATTGGGATTTTTCGCCTGTTTTCGACGAGCATTCACATTTGGGACTTAGCTAGCTCGCCTTTTTGCGGCGCCTTGACTGGCCGGATTCTGACATAGCTATCGCGACCGCCTGTTTGCGGCTTTTCACTTTGCGGCCGGAGCTACTCTTGAGTTTTCCCTCCTTGTACTCGTGCATGACCTTTTTGACTTTTCCCTTCTTTCTCGTACTGGGCATCTGATCGCCTCCAGTCTATAGCTTTCAGGGTTAAAGAGTGGGACCGCGCTCTCACGCGGTCCCCGGGGTTGTCCATCAGAGAGGCCGTATCCAATACTGGTCGATTCTGTCTCTGTAGGCGCGATCGGACCAGTCAGGCTGTGTGCTCATCGTATAGTGCGGCGACCCCTCGAGGCGCGTGCGATCGAGATCCACGCAATACCCGCCGAGATTGACACTATAGGTCAGGGACTTCCACGGCAGCGGATGATAGCTTTCCCCCATACCTAGAAAGCCACCGAACAACATCACAGCGTATTCGACATGACCGGTGAACTTGTCGATCATGAGGTGATGGATCGAACCGAGATGATCACCCGCGCTGTTATAAACGGCGGTTCCATCAACTTTTTCTGATGAAATCAGCCGGTTGGTTTCGCTGGCCTCGACCGGACGATTGATCACATTGGTTTGGCTTTGCATACCGTACTCCTTCAATAGGTTAATACTGAAAAACTAACGGTCTTGTACGACGAAGGGTTCCGGCCTCGGCCTCAAAAGTATTGTTGAAATCCGATTTTTTCTGTAGTTGGATTATCTGAGTTCCAATTCGGAGGAGAAAGGAAGGACATTGATCGCTATCGGATCGTACTGACGCAAAGTATTCGGCGGCAAACTCCACCTGTTCGTCGCTCGCTGCCCGTACGCAAACCACCGTTTCTCCATTATGGACGAACCTCGCAAACGTTTCCTGGACATTGCCGAGGATCAGCGGATTCACCGAGAGGGCTTCGAGCTCCGGCGTCGCGGTCGGATGCAACGGCGCTGCCGGTGTCAATACCTTCAGCGCGATTTGGCTACCGGGCACCCCCTCGGTTCTCAGCCTGTTTCGCGCATCTTCGGCGATGCCGCTCGAGGGGAACAATCCGACCACGAGTTGAGGGCTCATCCAGACCTCCTTAATCTGACGTTTCGCGGAGCTGGTGCAGCAATGGTATTGGGCGAGGATACCGCGCCGTCGCTTGTGAGAGCCGGTGCGACAAATCGGCAGCCATTTTGTAATGTTCCTCGATGGTCAGCAGGGCTTTGTCGGCAAACTTCTTCACAGGGCCGTGCCCCAAACTATTTTCTTGGCGAAACAGCTTTATCGCTTGGTCGTGATCGTCGACCATGACCCACATGTATTGCTGGTCGAATGCCTTCCCGTGCACACTCTGTAGCCGGTCGTGGGTTTTTGATGATCTCTGTCGAGCGTCTTCGGGATCTCGACGCCGGCCTCGGTGGCTGTCGTTGTCAACTCAGCATTCGCCGCTGTGTGGTCCCGTGCCATTTTTTCGGTGAAATGCTTGACGCCCGGATTTTCTGATTTTTCCGCCATTTTGCTGAGCGTGACCTCGGCCATTCCGCCGGTAGCGGCCGCTCTGATGAAGTTTGTGTTTTGTTGATCCAACTCCGAAACTTTGGTGGCGGCCAGGCTTGGTGCGGGGTGGGTGTGGCTCATCTGCGCGAATGAGGTGGTTGCGACAAGCAATCCCACGCCAATGGCAGTCTTGGTCAAGAGACGAAGCACGGCGGCTCCTCCAAATACGGGATATAGCTTTTCAACAGAAGCGAACGTCGCGCAGTTCCGTCCCCTTGAAATTAGCGGAGACGCGGGCGCGTGACACCCTAGGCTCGACCGACGTCACGCCGTATGGCGCAACGCCGGCCTCGCGCGCGCGAGCGAAGAGCGATCAGGATCAAGTTATTGAGACTCCTCGATTCCACTTACGGAAAACAGCGGAGAGAGCAGGGCAGCAATGTGGATCGGCAACGGTTTCGACATAGGCGACTTCCAGTGAAACGGCTGTGGAAAGAACCTAGCATTATACGTTCTCGATATGTTCCCGTCAAGGTGTATGGCGAGGCCGCCAATACCATTAGAGGCTCAAACTGGCATCTCGCTTATTAGGCAGCGGTCCGCTTTGAGCGTCGGCCCATTGCTGCACGGTCGGGATCGCAGGCAAGTGGCGATATCGGCGCCGCCTATCTCCAGAACTTTTGTAGGTCGGACAATTGCTTGCCTGTCTTCTCGGCCGCCGCCATGCAGATCGCGATTTGCTGATCCTCCTGACCGGCGATAAATCCCATCGCCAGCGCCTCTACCGTCCGCTTCTTTGAACGCTTTCGCGAGTGTGCAATCGTGGTGGCCAGTCGCTTGTGGACTTCGATATCATTCAGATTGCCGAGTGATCCCTGGAGGTCCTTTAGGGTCTTGGCGAAGTGTTTGCGTTGAGTGGCTTGCTTTCGGCTGTCGAACAGCCCGGCGAAGAATTCGCAGGCATACCGCAGTTTCTTGACCGAAATGCGGAGTTTGTGGCGACACAGAGCATCGAGCGCCTCGATGTCTTCAAGCTTTTTCAAGATTTTTTTCGTGCGTTTGGCTAAGTGTTCGGCCGCAAATTCGCCCGCTCGTCGATGTCTACGTGCTACCGACAACGGCTCGAAGTTTCTCGACCATCCTCCATTGGCGATCCACAACGCCGTGAGCAGGCCGAGTTCCCGGTAACGCTCGCTATTGACTGCTGTTTTTCCCTTCTCAAGGGCCGCATCGCGCTTTAATTCGAGATCACGTTTGAGGATCCCGAGCTCAGCGGTGATCGGGCCCGAGCGATGCATTGGGCCGACTCGCCCCTCGATCAGCACATCGAAATCACGCGCCGGTCCCAACTGGCCGGTGAGCCATTTGAGCTCGGTTTTAATTTTTTCGGTCTCCGCGCCGGGTAGTAACTCCTTGAATATCGATATCGCCGCCCGTAGGCGGCGCAAGCCGACGCGCATCTGGTGGATGCCCTCCGTCTCGCCCTCGCGGACGGCCCTCTCATTGGCTGCAGCATGGTCGAGGCAGGACGATGCGATGGCCTGGAAAGCGGCCGCCGTAGATATCTCGGGATCGAGTTCGATCGCGCTGCGGCGAACCGCCTTACCCGCTTGGTCGGCGCTCAGCGCATAGCCGCGCTCCGGCTTCGACTGCGCCGCATAGGCAACGGGAGCCGACTGAGCTAGTCGCTCGGCGATCGTAGCCAGAGCGGACGGATCGCCGCGCTTCAACTCGATCTCGATCTCGCTGATCGGTTCGCTGGCCTCGCGGGCCTTGATTTGTCCACGATCGACAGCGAGCTCCAAATCGGCCTCCTCCGAATGAATCGGGAAGGTGGTGCGTTCGACCACGGTCTCGAACACCGACTTTAGCCTGCGCCGCAACTTTTTAGTGGCCAAGGGTTCCAGCACGGTGCCCTTTGCGAGCTTCAGATCGGGCGTATCGCCGGCAATTCTCTCTTCCCACTCGTCCCGGCCAAACGCGCCGCGTGGGCCTTTTTTCAAGGCCTTGATGGTCTGCAGTCGATTTTCGCCGGCATGGCGGACGCGGAGTGTCAGGCCATGCCCGCGAAGCTCGGATTTCGCCGTATCAAAATACACGGTGACGAGCTTTTCGCATTTCACCGGGCCGTCCGAGACCTCGCTCAGCCACGGCAAGCGTGCGACTTTGTCGATCGCGGATGGCGGGACCTCCAGCTTCAGTTCGACTTCGCGGCCCATAGGCTTAATCCTCCTGCGCTCGTTCCCGAGGGCACCTAGTCCGAAACAGGACGCCCGAACCGGCGACGCAACTCGGTCTTTGCTGCTTCCAATACGCGTTTTTGCGATGCCGAAAGATTCTTGCCGGCGCGGTTGATGTAGAATGTCAACATCGACATTGCCGACCGGAAGGGGCTGGCTTTGCGGCGATGGCTGTGCTCGGCGGAGCGTTTCAGCGAGGCTGCGATACGCTTCGCGCTGCGTGAGTTGAAGATGTCTTCTTGGAGGTCGAGCGCGTCACTGGTTTCCGTCACTTTGGCCGACCATTTGCGGCCGGGCTGCTGCCTTGCCATCGGTTCTCTCCTTTCTTGCAGGACAACTACCGCAAACCGGCGTCCGTTCCAGCGGACGTAACTAATTTCGAGCCGTCAGCACGAGACACCTGATCCGCTGCGATTGGAATAGAGACCCATCGGAAAGCCGCTCCAAATGTCCACGGAAGTCATTCCAAATCTCTGGTTCGAGATCCGCCCTACCAAACCGAAGTCGAACTGGAGTAGAGCGGGCACCGGCCGCAGAGCGTGTAATGGCACTCACAGGCTGGTGGCCATCCTGGAGCGCCCCGGCGGCGATGCAATCATTAGATTTCAGCACCGGAACCCGGTGAGGCGCGCAAGGGTTAGCTCGGTAATCCCGGCGGCAATCTCGCTGGTTGCGCGCCACCTGACACGGGGAATAGGCGATGGAACTCGACGAACTACATGAAGGCGTAAGCCAGCGCTTATCGAAGGATCAGCATTTTGAAGGAACGCGCGAGCTGGGCGAGGGCACGACAACGCAGACCCGCGAAAGTGCTACGCAGCAAAGACGGAACACCGCCTTACGCATGGGAAGCCTGGCGACAGCTGGCCATCATGCAGCCGGCGACCTGGAGGAGCATTTTCCGCAAGCCGCGCGCTACATCCACGATGCTGCGGGAGGCTTCGAGCACATCTCGCTTCCTGCGCGACCCAAACCTCGAGGAAGTCGCGGCCTTCATCGGCAATTTGGGTCGCAAACAGCCGGCTGCGGTCATAGCGGGGATTTTCCTGGTCGCCGTGGGAGTATCGTGGTTGCTGAACAGCGCTGGCAAGATGTCCGGCCGCACCGCAGTTAATGACCGGGAGAGGGGTGCCTATGGCGTACATTGAGACCAATCGCCCGATATCGGCGATCTTTGTCGATTTGGTGAACCAATTAACGGCGCTGGTGCGAAAGGAAAGCCAACTCGCTCGAGCGGAGATGTCGGAGAAAATCGGCGAGATCGGCATGGCGCTCGGTCTCGTCGTCGGGGGGGCGGTACTGCTGATCCCGGCCCTAGTGATACTGCTTCAGGCGGCGGTTGCCGGCTTGGCTGCGACGGGTCTGGCGGTGGGGTGGGCCAGCCTGATAGTGGGCGGAGTGGCACTGGTAATTGGTCTCGCCCTACTCGCCATCGGTGTCAATCGTCTGAAAGCAGCGCGACTGGTACCCGACAAAACACTCGAGCAGTTGCAGCGCGATGCTGCTGTAGCCACTCAGCAAGTGAGGAACGACGATGGAATCCGAGAGCGCGCGGCTTGAGCGCGAAGTCGAAGAGACCCGCTGGCAGTTATCAGGAACTCTGGAAGAGTTGCGAGGCCGGATGACCCCCGGAGGAGTAGTCGATGATGTGATCGACTATACTCGTGACAGCCCGGCAGCCGAATTTCTTCGCAACCTGCGACGGGAAGTCCAGGAGAACCCGCTGCCGCTCGTTCTGATCGGGATCGGGATCGCTTGGCTCCTGCTTGCGAGCAACCGGACCTCGCGCGCAGCCATCGCCGCCGCGGATACCATGGCAAGTTCAGCAGAGGACATCGGCACAGCAACGAGTGCTGTCGTAAGCATGACCGGTGAATGGGGCCAGCAGACGGCGGCGCGCTTGGCGGACCGGGCGAGCGATGTCGTAAGCACCGTCGGCAAAAGGACAACTGAGCTTGCCGGCCGTGCCAGCGATGCAAGCGACAGCTTGGCCGAAAAGGCCCAATCGGCTTCCGCCATCGCCGTCGCCACGTTCGAGTGGGCAAAACGGCCGTTTTCCGGCACCTCAAAGGAAGCCGCAGCGCCGGTGAGCAGCGACAACCCCACGGCGAGCGCCATCACTCACAAAGAGGATGCCTACGCGGCGGAGCCCGCCTATGAGCGTCGATGAAGCGGCGCGTGAAACTGCCATTGCGACGCAACCCCGGCGCGAGCCATTATGGGCGATCGGGCTGAGCACTTTGCTGGTCGCTGCTGGAATCGCGCGGCGCCCAGCTAATGCGTGCTCTTGGAGAGAAGGTTGCCTTGACCGCGATAATCGGCGCGGCCGGCTCCCGGATGGTCCATCCGAGATCCCGGCGCGAGGATGGAAGGATATAGTATTACGCGTTTATAACGGCATCTCGGATGACCGAATCCCGGCCAACGCTGCCGGCGTGACGTATTACGCGCTCCTCGCGCTGTTTCCGGGCATTGCGGCTCTAGTTTCGATTTACGGGCTCTTTGCCGACCCCAATACCATCGTCAGCCATGTCGACAGTGTTGCGGGGTTTGCCCCGGGCGGCGCGATCGACGTCATTCGCGACCAGTTGACCCGCCTCTCCGCGCAGGGTAGCACGACGCTCAGCGTTAGCTTTTTAATTGGGCTCGCGATTTCAGTCTGGAGCGCCAATTCGGGAATCAAGGCGCTTTTTGATTCACTGAATGTCGTCTATGAGGAAAAGGAAAAACGGACCTTTGTCCGGCTCAATCTGATCACTTTATGCTTCACGATTGCGACCATTTTTTTCTTGTTGATTGCGCTTGCCTGCATCGTCGCTCTTCCGGTTGCACTCAATTACCTGCCGCTTTCAGGGGCAACCGGTGTGTTTTTGGAGATTGCTCGGTGGCCGCTTCTGCTGGTGCTTGTCGCGTTTGGCTTGACCCTGATCTACCGGTATGGCCCGAGCCGCGGCGAACCGCGATGGCCATGGATTACCTGGGGCAGTGTCTTTGCCGCGATTGGGTGGCTCGCTGCTTCGGCATTATTCTCCTGGTACTCGGCCAATTTGGGAAGTTTCAATAAAACCTACGGCTCGCTCGGGGCCGTTATTGGATTCATGACCTGGATGTGGCTATCGATAATCGTAGTTTTGATCGGCGCCAAGCTCAACGCCGAAATCGAGCATCAGACTGCACACGATAGCACCACAGGACGGCCGAAACCGCTGGGTAGGCGGGCCGCGAAAATGGCTGGTACAATCGGATCGGCACAAGCCTGAAGGAGCGGCCGTTAAGGGAACAATCGCGTGAACCCGGTTGTTTGGCTGGAGAGACGTAACCTCGGGAGGAAATCGTGAACGGCTTGATCTATCTGGTTGGATTGATAGTCGTCATCATGTTCATACTGTCGTTTCTCGGGCTCCGCTGATGCTCACCCCCGGCGAAGCGGCGCACCGCGTAGAAGCTGCGGCGCTTACTGACGAGATTGCCGTGGACAGCGTCGAAATTAGGACTTCTTTCCTGCAGTGGGGTCCCATCATCGCGGGCGCACTCGTTGCGGCAGCCCTATCGCTCGTTCTGATCACGTTTGGCTCGGCGATCGGGTTTGGGGTCCTATCTTCTTCTCCGACGTGGCGGGATGCTTCGCCGGCACTGACGGTCGCTTCGGGAATCTATTTATTGCTGACAGCGCTTGCCAGCTTTGGTCTCGGCGGTTATGTGGCGGGGCGTCTTCGTGAGCGCTGGCATCCGACCGCACATAGCAATGTGGTCGAGTTCCGAGACGGCATACACGGCGTGTTGTCGTGGGCTATCGCGGCAGTGGTCAGCGGTCTCGTCATTGCAGCGTCAGTTGCCGGGGTCGCGTCCAAAGCGGTCGAGCCGGCGACCTCTCCCACTGCGACGACCGGCGAACCTTTGATCGCCTATGAGTTGGATCGCTTATTCCGCGCCGAGCGGCATCCGCAGCAGGCTGACTTAAACTACAGCCGCGCAGAGGCTGGCCGTATCCTACTTGCCGCCAGCGGCCATGAAGGTATCACACCGGAGGACAGGGCATATCTCGTGCGGGTAGTTGCGGCCGACACGGGCGCGGCGCCGCCCGATGCGGAACGACGAGTAGACGCCGCGATCACTGCGGCGACCACAGCGGTGCATAAAGCCCGCCGGAGCGCCGTAATTCTAGGCTTTTGCACGGCCGCCTCGCTTTTGGCCGGAGCCGCTGCGGCTTGGTACGGCGCGTGTGCGGGTGGTCGCCACCGGGACGAAGTCACCCCACCCTTGAATTGGCGGTGGTAGAACGGCGGCAGCGTTCAGGGCGTCAGACTTTCCTCCGATTAGCCCAGTCCGGCAGAAAATCCAAGGCACCGCCGCCTCGTACTCCATTCCCGCGGCACCTGCCCCAATCGGCAGTGCAACTCAGACGGCCTTTCTGACGTTGCGATATCCCGCAATCTTAGCCCAGATTTCTCAGTGCGCCCCGACGGCGCGGGTCACCGGTGGAGGAGGGTTCCACCCAGATAGATGTCGGTTTGATCTGGTAGCTGGCAAGCGGCTTGGCGGGGTAACCGGCTGGGCTGAAGCCTTGCGACAAAGGCCGCCTTGGGCGGTTGAGCAATCCGACGGGCCGTAACGTGAGTGAAGCCTGAGCAGGCCTCGAAAGTGAAGTTGCGGATGCCGACCCGGCTGAGAAACGGGGAAGGCCGCGTGAGACAGGGAAGCAACCGACACGAGCACCTGTCGCGATCCGCCGGGGTAGTTGGGTACGGCACGCCGGAAGGGTGATCCGGGTAATCGGGGGATACCCGCAGCGGGCGGAGATTGCGTCTCCGACGCCGCAATTGGCGGCGGCCCGCGGCGGGAGTCGGACAGGGTCATGGTACCGCTGAGGCCGGGTAATGCCGGTGGAGGGAAGGACCCTGACTTCGGGTGCGCTTCTGACGGAGACGAGGATCGGTGATTGGCGATGAGCCTGACAACACCAGAGAGTATCCGGACCCTTCAGAGGAAGCTGTATTGCAAGGCGAAGGCGGAACCGGCGTACCGCTTCTATCTGCTCTACGACAAGATCCATCGCGACGATATTCTGGCCCATGCCTATGCGCTGGCGCGCGCCAATGCGGGAGCGCCGGGGGTGGACGGGATGACGTTCGCGGCGGTCGAGGCGATGGGGCTGGAGGAGTGGCTCGCCGAGATCAGGAGGGACCTCGTCGCGAAGACCTACAGACCGGCCCCGGTGCGGCGGGTGATGATCCCAAAGCCCGGCGGCGGCGAGCGGCCGCTCGGCATCCCAACAATCCGGGACCGCGTGGTGCAGACCGCCGCCAAGCTGGTGCTGGAGCCGATCTTCGAGGCGGACCTCGACCCGGCAGCCCATGGCTACCGGCCGGGGCGGAGCGGAACCGAGGCGATCAAGGCGGTGCATGTCCTGCTCTGCCGAGGCTACACCGATGTGGTGGACGCCGATTTGTCGAAGTACTTCGACACGATCCCGCATCAGGAACTGATGCGGTCGGTGGCGGTGCGCATTGTCGACCGGCATGTGCTGCGGCTGATCAAGCTGTGGCTCAAAGCGCCGGTTGAGGAGCGCGATGACGACGGGACGCGGCGCATGACGGGGGGTAAGAACAGCAAGCAGGGAACGCCGCAAGGCGGCGTGATCAGCCCACTGCTCGCCAACCTGTACATGAACCGCTTCCTCAAGCATTGGCGTGGCACCGGGAGAGGGGAGATCTACCGAGCACACGTCGTCTCCTATGCCGACGACTTCGTCATCCTCAGCCGCGGGCACGCAGCCGGGGCGCTGGCGTGGACGGGCCGGGTGATGGCCAAGCTCGGGCTCGTCCTCAACGAGACGAAGACCACGATCCGGGATGCCCGGCGCGAACGCTTCGACTTTCTTGGCTACAGCTTTGGCCCGCACCATTACCGGGGACGGCCATTGGTACTTGGGGGCGAGCCCGTCGGCGAAGAGTGTGCTGCGGCTCAAGGCCAAGGTCAGCGACATCCTGGTCCCCGGCAACATCGGCGCCTGGCCCGACGTGCGTGACCGGCTCAATCGCTTGCTGCGCGGCTGGAGCACGTACTTCGGCTACGGCACCCGGCTGCCGGCGTACCGGGCGGTGGACAACCATGTCTACGACCGCGTCCGACACTTCCTGGTTCGACGACACAAGGTGCCCTCGCACGGCACCCGCCGCTTCCCGCGGGAGGCGGTGTTTGGCGCGCTCGGAGTATTGCACCTCCGGCGCGTCCATTTGGGACCGCCGCCGTGGGCCTCGCAATGAAGCCCGTCGGAAAGCCGGATGCGGGAAATCCGCACGTCCGGTTTGATGAGCGGGGACGGGAAACGGGGCGGCACGCCGCTACCGCGCTCGTCCTCGACTCTACAAGGGGTAGGTGCACCGGGGCCCTGGATCTGAGAAAATCGTGTTGCATGAATGGTTTGTCTCAGAGGCAGGGGAAGCCCGATGCGGACGGAGTGTAGCGCGGATTTGTTCGGATTTGCACCGGTTGAAGGGCACGCGGTGGTGGCCGCTTTCGATGGTGGCAGGATGAGCTCGGAGGCTGGGGCAATGCTGCTGGGTGCAACCGACCGGACGATCGGGTTGGTGGCGCGGTTTGCCGGCTGCTACCGATCACCGCGTAGCCGATCTGGTCGAGCACACGGTGGCGAGCATGGTTGGTTAGCGGGTGTTCGGGATCGCGCTGGGCGGAGCCTGTCCTCGGGCCGGCCAAAAGGCCGGACCCGTGGGAGGATCTGATCGACCACGATCAGTTGCGCCATGACCCGGTGATGGCGGTGCTGGGCGGCAAACTGGCGGCCAAACGGTCGGATTGCGCGCCGCTGGCCGGCAAATCGACGCTCAACCGGCTGGAGCTGAGCCGGGCGGAACCCTCGCGCTATCACAAGATCAGTTACGACGCGGCGCTGATCGAGGCCGTGTTTGTCGATCTCTTTCTCGACGCTCATGCCGTGCCGCCGCCGCAGATCACCCTCGACCTCGACGCCACTGACGACCCGCTGCACGGGCACCAGGAAGGGCGTTTCTTCCACGGCTACTACGACAATTATTGCTATCTGCCGCTCTACGTGTTCTGCGGCCGGCACCTGCTGGCGAGCAAATTGCGCCCGGCCAACATCGATGGCAGCGCCGGCAGCATCGAGGAGGTGGCGCGGATCGTCACCCAGATCCGCGCCCGCTGGCCGGCGGTGCGCATTCTACTGCGCGCCGATTCAGGCTTTGCTCGCGACGGGCTGATGACCTGGTGCGAGACCAACGGCATCGACTTTCTGTTCGGCCTGGCGCGCAAGACCCGACTGGTCGGTGAGATCGAAGCCGAGCTTGCCGCCGCGGCCGAGCTCGGCCGGAAGACCGGCAAGCCGACCCGCCACTTCCGGGACTTCACCTGGCCGACGCGCGACAGCTGGGGCCGCCCGCGCCGGGTCGTCGCCAAGGCGGAATGGCTCCCTGGAGCAACACCGGGGACGGGCGAGGCCAACCCGCGCTTTGTCGTCACCTCGCTGTCGCGCGAGGAGCACCAGGCCCGCCACCTCTACGAGAAGCTCTACTGCGCGCGCGGCGAGATGGAAAACCGCATCAAGGAGTGCCAGCTCGACCTCTATGCCGACCGTACCTCAGCCCAGACGATGCGCGCCAACCAGTTGCGGCTGTGGTTCGCCGCAATGGCCTATGTGCTGATCTGCGCCTTGCGCCGCATTGGCCTCGCCCATACCCATTTCGCCCGGGCATCGTGCGGCACGATCCGTCTCAAGCTGCTGAAGATCGGCGCCTTGGTGCGCGCCAGCGTGCGTCGCATCAAACTCGCCATGCCGACTGCCTTCCCCTATCGGGCCGAATATCACGCCGCGCACGCCGCGCTGAGCGCCGCTGCGACGGCCTAACGAACCAGACAGCGCTGCTGCCATACCCCCCAGACACCAGCCAGGAACAATGCCCCTCACGGGACTCTGTAAAAGTTGAAGCCAATCGCTTCAACCCACAACCAGCGCTTTCTTCACGTACTCGCCCCGCCGATGCTGCCCGCCGCTCGAAAATCAACCCCATTGTGAGAATTCCGGGTTAGTTTCGAGAGCCTGCAAATTTTAATTGTCTAAGGCCTTCTTTTTTTTGGAGGAACTGCCCTCCCTACGGGATGTTACCAGTGCAGACGCTCGACTGAGAGCGGCCCTCGATCAACTCAACGAGTGAACATAAATGAGCGATGATTCCACCGTAGCGCGCTCTGACCCGCCCTTGCCCGGCCAACAGCAGCAACGGCCGGGCTCGGCCCATAACATGACCCCGCGTCCGGACCACGGTGAACATTCCTACCGCGGCTGTGGAAGACTCAACGGGCGGGTTGCTCTGATCACAGGTGCTGATTCCGGTATTGGTCGCGCCGTGGCAATCGCGTTCGCACGCGAGGGTGCGGACGTACTGGTATCCTATCTTTGCGAAGATCAGGAGGCACAGGAAACGGCGCAGTGGGTCGAGAGGGCCGGCAGGCGAGCCTTGACCGTTGCCGGAGACGTCGCCGACCCTGCCCATTGCCGTGAACTGGTGAACCGGGCGGTGAATGCCTTTCGCGGGCTCGACATCCTTGTCAACAATGCTGCCTTCCAGACGACACACGAGAGTATCGAAGAGATCACCGACGAAGAATGGGATCACACGTTCCGCACTAACATCTACAGCATGTTTTATCTAGTGAAGGCAGCACTGCCACATCTCAAGCCGGGCAGTGCTATCGTGAACACTGCTTCAATCAACTCCAAGTTTCGGTCGCCGGAACTTCTCGCCTACGCAACAACGAAGGGTGCGATCGCCAATTTCACCGCGGGGTTCGCGCAGCTGCTCGCTGAGCAGGGGATACGGGTCAATTGCGTAGCGCCAGGTCCGATCTGGACCCCGTTGATCCCATCCACAATGCCTCCCGACAAGGTCGCCCATTTCGGCGAAAACACACCACTCAAGCGGCCGGGTCAGCCGGCCGAGCTGGCGCCTGCCTACGTGCTCCTCGCTTCCGAAGAGGCCAGCTACATGTCCGGTGCATTGATCCCAGTGACCGGCGGGCGGCCGATGCTGTGATCTCAGGCCCACCCTTCATGTTCTGCGCGCAGTGTGGAGAGGGTATCGGGACCGAGACTGCGCGCTGATTCAGATCCAATAGGAGACACCAGGAATGGCACAAATCCAATCTGGGACTCGGCAAGGCGCTGTCGGTCAGGCGGGCAAAGGCGCCACTGGCCAAAGCCCGACGGATCCAAAGAGCGATCCGGCTGACCCAAAGGATCCTAAAATTGGTGCGAGCACGGCTTCCGACACGGACCCGACCGAACTGTTGAAGTCGGACCATCGACATGTCGAGCAGCTGTTCGGCTCTTTTGAAAAGGCCACGAACGCCGATCAGAAGTCGCAGCTCGCTGCGGAGATCTGCACCGAATTGATGGTGCATACCTTAATTGAAGAAGAGATTTTTTATCCGACCTGCAAAGGTCACATGGAGCAACGGCTCCTCGAGGAAGCCCAAGTCGAGCATGACAGCGCGAAGACGCTGATCATCGAGATCAAAGCGGGTTCGCCGGCTGACCAATATTTCGACGCCAAAGTCAAAGTGCTGTCGGAGGAGATCAAGCATCACGTACAAGAAGAGGAAAAACCCGACGGTATCCTTGCCAAGGCCAAGGAGGCCGGAGTGGCTACTGCGGATCTGGCCAAACGAATGGTAGCCCTCAAGCAAGAACTAACGGAACAGGCACAGGCGAGAGCTCTCGGCCCGCCGGTCACACGCACTTTTCGAGTTCGAACCAATACCGGGACGAAACAACTATCTCAGGAGCACAACATGGCACGAGGATCAAGCTCAACGATGGAACGCGAGCGCGACGAGCGCGGGCGTTTTGTCAGCGACGACGATGACGATCGCGATTATCGCCGGCGGTCGTCCAGCCGCAGCCGGTACGATGACGATGATCGCCGTCATTCAATGTCGGCACGCGACGACGAGGGACGGTTCGTCAGCTCGCGGTCACGTTATGGCGATGACGACGATGATGATTATCGGCGTGGCCGCCGCAGTCACGGCGGTTGGTTTGGCGATCCCGAGGGTCACTCGGAGGCTTCCCGCCGCGGCTGGGACAATCCCGACCACGGGCGCAGCGGCTGGTATGGGGATCCCGAAGGCCACTCCGAGGCTTCCCATCGCGGCTGGGACGAGCGTGGCGGTTCTCGCAGCCGCTATCGCGATGATGACCGCCGCCGCTCGATGCCTGCACGCGATGATGAAGGCCGGTTTATGAGCTCGCGGTCGCGTTACGAGCGTTACGATGACGACGATGATGATCGGCGGGGTGGTCGCGGGCTTGGCGGTTGGTATGGTGACCCCGAGGGTCACTCCGAGGCCTCTCGGCGTGGTTGGGACGAGCGGGGCGGTTCGCGTGGACGCTATCGGGACGACGATGACGATCGCCGCCGCTATATGCCCGCGTGGGACGACGAAGGCCGGTTCACCAGCTCCCGGTCGCGCTACGATGATGACGACGATAATGATTATCGGCGTGGCCACCGCGGACATGGCGGCTGGTACGGCGATCCGGAAGGACACTCCCAAGCGGCACGCCGCGGTCGCAGGTAACCGCCCGTCAATTTAGCTCACGGTCTCCAGGGTCTGACCCTGGAGGCCTTTTCGCGTTTTTTGCGGTCTGTCCCATAGTTATTCTATCCCAAAGGGAACAAATTCATTTACACAAGCTCCTTCTCTGAGGCAGACTGCTCCATGACGATAGTGCAAGTCGAAAGACCAGAAAGCACAAATCTGGCCGACTGGTTCGCCGAGCTACGCTTATGGTTTGACACCAATGATTGTAGCCCAATGCTATTCACCGAGGCGGGCGGACGTTTTAACATAAGATTTGCCGATGACGCTCAGGCTCAGTTGTTTGCGTCTACCTTTGCGAAGTACGGGCCATCAATTCGGAGCCTGATCGCGAAACCCAGTGATGTCGAGGAAGACCGGATCTAGCTCTACGAAGCCAGTCGGATGATCAAAAAGCCGATAGTTGCCGACTGCGCCGCTGCGCGTTGCCTTTACAAACCGTCTGGGCGCTTCAGTAGCATTGTCTATTATTAATATAAATCCATTGCCTCAGTAGGGCTGTGCACAGCATCAGAGCGTTCGTTACCACGAACACCCAATTTCTCAGTAACCAACTATAGGTGACAAATCCGATGGAGGCCGCCTCGCGCGCCACCGCGTTAGGCACGGACAGGAGGCGACGAATGGTCTGAAGCACTCTGAGAAACGGCCTCTTCTGGATGTCAGCGGAGCGTGCGGACCGCAACGGCCCCATCCCAAACGAAACGAGCCGGACGGAGGAACTCCGGCCGGCTCGGCGTAATGAGCTGGTATGGCTTATCGACCGAGGCCGCCGCCCGTCGCCGGCGATGGCGAGCTTCCGGCCCCTGTGTTCGGATTCTCGAGCTCGTATTTCGCCATCTGCTGCAGTTGCTCCTTGGAGCGGTCGAGCGTCAGCCGGTTATTGTCGGTCTTGATGTCGCTAAGCGGGATGGCGACGTATTTCCCGCCCATTCCGAGGAACGAGCCGACATCGACAACCACTGCGTCGACAGCGCCGCTCCTGTTAAGGACGAGCTCCTTGACGCTGCCGATGCTGCGGTTTTGCACGTCGTGGACCGTGGCGCCGATCATCTTGCTCGCCCGGATTTCGTCCGGTTGGATCATGGTATGGGTCGCCGCTGCGGCGTGCGTTTCCGGCAGAGTGCGCGTCTGCGCATACGCGGCCGGAGCAGCTGCGGCAATGATGGCGGCGAACACCGCGGCATTAGTTGCTTTCGACATGGTTTCCTCCTGACAGTGACAGACATGCAGCTAACAGACGAAGTGTGGCGGCAGTTCCGATTAAGAATTGCGGACCTGTGACCTGGCTTGATGTCCCGGGGATCGTCAAATGACGTGGAAAACGTAGAGCAGGATTATCACCGGAAGCGGTATCCCCAAGATCCAAAGCAGTAAATCCCTACCCCATGGCACGACTCCTAGCACTGCGTTTAAAGAAGTCAGCGACACGACAAGCATCATAAAGACCAATCGAGCGCGAACGGAGTGTTTTCCAGCCACTGATTGTTTAGGAGCTGACGCCAATTGGAGAGGTCGTCTGATGAGTGATGCAACGGCAAAGGTCGGGGACACGGTCAGTGACCTCGCCGCAAAACAGAAAAAGTGGTTCAGCACAAGATCGATCATGCCAAGCCCGTGTTCCGGGACCTGCAGGCAAGTGCCGGGGCGGCGGTCGACAAAGCTGCCGGCTTGACTCGCGACGCATCGAGCGCCGGAATTCAGGCTGTAGCGCAGGCGAGCCGCTCGCGAGGTCGGCAACAAGGTGGATCAGGCCGCCACCACTGCGTATCAGCAGGGCGCCCGCGCGGGAGGGTATGTGAGCCGATATGCGGAAGAACAGCCGCTGACCGCTCTGCTCATCGCCGGTGCTATCGGCTATAGGCTCGCCTATCTGCGGGAACCGGCATGAGCGAGGAGGTCCGCAGTCGCGCCTTTGAGCCGTTCTTTACCACGAAGGGGATGGGCAAGGGCACTGGCCTCGGGCTGAGCATGGTTTATGGGTTTGCCAAGCAGACCGGCGGGACCATTATAATTGACAGCGAGCGCGGGCAAGGAACCACTCTTCGGATTTATCTGCCGCGCGCCCCGCATCGGTCAGAGAACTGCCGAGGAGGCCGCCGACCAGAGCCTATGCAACGCCGGGCCGCCCTCTCGCATCCCCGTGGTCGACGACAACAGCGCTGTCCGCGGCATCACCGCGGTCATGATACGCACACTGGGCCACGATGTGATCGAGGCCGGCGGCGGCGAGGACGCGCTCGACCTTCTGGAAAAGGACCGGCAGTTCGACCTGTTGATCCTCGATTTGGCGATGCCAGACATGCACGGCGACGAGCTTGCAGCGAGAGCCCGGGAGCTCGTCCCCGGCGTGCCGACGCTGTTCGTAACTGGTTATGCCGAGCCGGGCCGGATGAGGGCCAAAGGCGACGTGCTCAAGAAGCCGTTCCGACGAGCCCAGCTCGCCGAAAAACTGCGGTACATCTTGAGCGATGCGACGCGGCGCAACCGTGATGTTATTGGTTACGCCGCAACCGGACGACAACTGGAAAGACGTGCCAGAGGCCGACGAGAAACACAAGCACCACGCCGGCAATAGACGCGCCGATCTGCGCTGAGGTGGTGATCTCGGTCAGAACAACATAGACATCACCGGCGAGCCCGAAGGCCAGAGGTATCGTGCACAAGTGACAAACCAGCTCCCCACGCCATGCACCTCCTCGGCATCTTGCCCCGAGAAGACTATGCGGTTATAGGCGCCGGGCGCCATCAGGAGAATCACCGCTAGGGCAATGCAGCCTAAGCTCATTGCGTGGACCAGTTTTGAGCTGGCAGGGAGCTTCTCGAAGGATTGGCTGATTACGCTAATGAGCTGAAAGCCGAGCAGCGCTTGCACACCCGGCAACACTACGCGTGCCTCGGTCAGAATCTGGGTTATTCGTTCGTTCAGTGAGGTGTTTTCCGTCATGGTCTGCTGATTCGCAGTGGTTGCTCGCTCCTTATGACCGGTTCGCAGCCGGCGCAAATATTGGAGGCCGTACCAGCACCCGAGAGCGAGAAGGACGTAAAATACGCCGGCTGCCAACCCGGTAAATAAACCGAGAATGCTTTCGCCAGCGATAAAGAGAGCAAGGCCCAGACTGAGCGCGAATGGCAGCAATGCGCAACCCGTCATCCGTGAGATTAGCTGGTGAAAGCGCCCGGTGTCCCGGCCGATCTCGACGATGTGGTGATAGGTTTCAGGCGCGATCAGCAAGGCAACCCTGACAATCAACAGCAATAGCCCGATGCCGTCGAGGTATCGCGCGTGGAACGGCAGGCGCTCGAACCCGTCTCGGAACACACCACTGAATTCGAAACCTAGCAGAAACTGGGCGCCGAGAACGAGCATCCGAGTTTCGTCGAGGGCAGTTTTGACGAGTATAGCAAGTCGCACTTGGAACCGACCATCGCCGCTCGGCGAAGCGTGCATGTCCGATTAACGTTAACGTCTGAAGAGCGAAGGAACTCCGCGAGAAAGTGCGCGCTACTGCCTTTGCTTTCGAGGAATAGGGGGCGTGTGCTTTGTGCAGAAAAGATTTGGCAGTTCCGGGGGAACCGCGGAAGAACGATCGACAATGAAAAGACGAAATTAACCTTAAGTTGACAGTCGTTCTGAGACCTGTTTCTGTATCCAGAAATTCTACACGATCGCCCATGCCGCCGCGAGCCTTGGCATCAGCGAAGAATTGCTCGACAGGATTGCCGAGACCATGGAGCCCGGAAAAGAAGGCATCCTCACCATCTACGACAACACGGAGGGAAGCGCCTTCGGTTTTATCGAGTTCGGACTTGGCAATGTCCGCGAGATCCTCAATGACCCCTTGCGGATGGGTTACATCCTCGAGAACCCCTCCTGATCCCCTGCGTCATCCGATAGTTACCCACCTATGCATTCTGCGTGATTCACCGGATGCTTACCATCCACGCGGCCCTCAGCGCGAAGACGCTGACGTGCCGCGCGCTGCGTCCGAGCACAGCATAAGCCATCATTGCCATGCCAAGGTCCTTGCAGACGTCAATCTAGCCTTGCTCTTCCGCATCGCGCGAGAACGGCGATACTCTATCTGCAGCGAAACGAGCGGATGAACGGCACTGCCACGCTTCAGCGATGCGACCGAGCACTCTGAGAGCGAGATGAAACGCGTCTTGCCTTCCTTGACGAGCTCGGCCATGCCGCCGACGCTTTCCTCGATTGGCACGTTCGGATCGACGCGCGACATGCAAAAAGACGTCGAGCGCCTCGATGCCAAGGTTTTTCAAGCTCTGCCCGCAGGTCTGACGCAGATAACACGGATCGCCACCGCCGCGCACGGCGTCGGGGCCGCCGTCGCGTGGGCTGCCGCTCTTCGAGTGGATGACAACATCATGTCTGCGGCCGCGGATTGCTTCGCCGATCAAGCGGTGATTGTGGCCGTTGCCGTAGCTGGCCGATGTGTCGAGAAAAATGAACCCGAGATCGAGCGACCGGCGAATGGTGGCGATTGACTCCGCGTCGTTTCGCCGGACCATAGACCGCCGACATGCCGTAACAGTCGAGACCGATGGCTGAAACCGTAAGATCAGAATTTCCGAGTCTATGGCGTTCCATGAACGAGCCCCGCGCTTGCAGGCATTTCTATCAGATCTGCCCCCCAAACTAAAGGCCGGTTCAAGAGGGGAGCCGTGTTACGCGCGCTCCTCGACCGATGTGAGCGAGCGGGGGCGGCCACGTGACTTCCGCCCTTGGCACAACCCAGAAGTCTGGCACGGTTTGCTCCTCCCGCCGGTGTCAGGGGTATAGCGGACGTCAAACGCCGTCGATCTGGGCCGCCCCGATTTACGAGTGCACGGCCTATTTTATTGGATTTGCCGACCCTAGTACTTTACACGAAAGGAAGGGCTGTCTTCGGGCCGGCTTCTGAGCCGGTCGTAGAGGCGCGTTGTCGATATATTGGCATGCCCGAGCCACTCCTGGACCTTGGCGATATCGGAATCGTGCGACAAAGCATTGGTGGCGGCCGTTGCACGCAGCGAGTGTACGCACAACCCAATAACTTCGGCACTGATACCCGTTTAAGCCCCGTATTTGCACACGATGTTGCGGTAGACCGAGCCGGGATCAAGCGGCCGGTCGAGGCGGCCAGTGCGGTTGTTTTTGACCGGGCGGAAGAGGGCCCATCAAGCTCAGCCCGATGCCCGGCCATTGCCAGATAGCCCTCGATCGTCCTTAGCAGGCTGCGGAAAAACGCATTGTGTGACGAGCAGCCTGTGGAATCTTCATAGATGACACTCGTTTTAGTTGCTGAACATTGCTCTCGAGGCAGTGCGTTGCACCGATTTTGCCGATTTCAGCCATGTCCAGGCAAATTCCGGGCATGGCTACGCCACTGCCCCCACCAGCTTGGGCAGCCGCACCAGGTTGTAGGCAGTGGCCGTCAGGGTGAACATCCAGCCGACGCGGGCCAGACCACGGTGATGGGTCTGGCGCAAGCCGGCGGCCGCCTTGGTCCAGCTGAACACCTCCTCGATGCGCTTGCGCACCCGGCCACTGACCGCATAGCCGGCGTGGCGGATCGTCCGTCCGTCGATCGCAGAGCGCCGGTTCGTGGTGTTCTGCGCCACGTGCGGCGTCACCTTGTACGCGCAGGTCGGCGACAAAACTGGCCACATCGTAGGCTTTGTCGGCGCCGAGCGTGATCCGGTGATTGCCGGGACGGGCTGCGATCATCTCCAGCCCGGCCTCGCGCTCGGCCGTGCCGGTCGCCAGGGTCAGCCGCGTGTCGACCACCAAAGCATGTCGGTTCTCCATCAGAACGTGCCCCAGATAGGCCAGCTTGGCCGGCTGCCCCGGCCCTTTGCGGTATAACCGGGCATCGCGATCGGTGGTCGAGGCGTGGGTCTGGTTGCTGCGCTTTTCGCCGTGGAAGTCCCGCTCGCCGTTGCGCCCCGGTGCCGGCGGCTCGCCGCTGCCGTCCTTCGGGCGAAAGCTCTTCATACTGGCCCACGCCGCGATCAAGGTGCCGTCCACCGAGAAGTGATCGTCCGACAACAGCGCCTTGACCCGCTCCTGATTGAGCACCGCCGCCATAAACTGCACGGCGATGTCGCCGGCGATCAGCCGCTCACGGTTCTTGGTGAACACCGTCACGTCCCAGATCTCGGCGTCCAGAGACAGCCCGACAAACCAGCGGAACAGCAGATTGTAATCGAGCTGCTCCATCAATTGCCGCTCCGAGCGCACCGAATAGAACGCCTGCAACAGCAGCGCGCGGAGCAATTTCTCCGGAGCGATCGAGGGCCGCCCGAACTTGGCGTTACAGCTTCTCGAATTCCCCCGACACTGCCGCCAGCCCCTCGTCGACAATCTTGCGGATCGGCCGCAACGGATGATCCAATGGAACCCGGCCCTCGCAGCTCACATTGCTGAACAGCGCCTCTGTCTTGACATCCCAACCGCGCATCGGACGTCCCCACATCTCGTCACGCTACGCGCATTATACCCCATATCTGGCCCAATGGGCCACTTTTTCCGCAACCTGCTAAGTGCGTATGCATAACCCGACGTTTGCCAAGTCGGGTCGGGGTCGCCCTCCATCGCAGTCGCCGAGCGATCACGGGTCGGACGAACGCGGATCGTCGACTACCTCTCGCGGTGAAAGCTCGAGATCGACGCCCCCGAACGGCGCGAAGCGCCAGCGGATGCTCTCCGCCAAGTTCGGCTGCTCGATTGCTCAGCCCCTGTCACCGCCGGTATGCCCGGCGACGACAACGCTCACCTGCGATTCGTTGACCCAGCGTGACTCTCTCGACCGCTTCGATAATGATCGTAACACGCTCGTCGGGCCCAAAGCCCAGCCGCAGCAATTCTGCAGTCGCCTGAGCGGCGCTCGTCTCGAAGACGCCTTTTCCGATCATTTGAATAACGCCTCGATGTCGCTCATGCGCCGGAACGGATCGTGTCCCAAGGGATGGTGTAAGAGCGGCAATGTTTTCGCGCTCTCCGGCGGGTTTTGCCGGTTTCATCAAGCCGCCACGGCGGGCAGCTTGAAGATTGGATCCTCGCTCAACGGAGCGATGGTTTCCAGGGTCATATAGCGGCGCGCTGCACGGCCCATTCATCGTTCTGCTCGAGCAGGATCGCGCGGACCAGGCGGGTGATGGCGTCCTCGTTGGGGAAGATGCCAACGACGTCGGTGCGGCGCTTGATTTCGCCATTGAGCCGCTCCAGCGGGTTGGTGGAGTGGATCTTTGGTCGGTGATCCTTGGGGAAGCTGATGAAGGCGAGAACATCGGCTTCGGCCTGGTCCATCAGGATGGCAAGCTTTGCCACCTTGGGTCTGAGCTGATCGGCCACCTGGCGCCATTGGACGCGGGCCATTTCGGCGTCCTCCTCGGCAAAAGCGATGGCGATGAAGGCGGCAACGACACGCCGGCCCTGCTTGCCGGCATGCGCCAGGACATTGCGCATGAAATGCACCCGGCAGCGCTGCCAGGAGGCGTGCAGGACTTTGGCAATTCGCCGCTTTGAGCCCTTCATGGGCATCCGAGATCACCAGCTTGACGCCACGCAGACCGCGCCTGGCCAGTGAGCGTAGGAACTCGGTCCAGAAGGTTTCCGCCTCGGAGGCGCCGATCGCGATGCCCAACACCTCGCGCCGGCCGTCGCCGTTGACGGCAGCGGCGACGATGACCGCGACCGAGACGATGCGACCGCTGGCGCGGACCTTCACATAGGTTGCATCCAGCCAGAGATAGGGCCAGTCGCCTTCCAGCGGCCGATTGAGAAAGGCGGCGATCTTGTCGTCGATCTCGCCGCACAAACGGCTGACTTGGCTTTTCGAGATGCCGGTCATGCCCATGGCTTTGACCAGATCATCGACCGAGCGCGTCGACACGCCGTGCACGTAGGCCTCCTGGACAACCGCGGCAAGGGCTTTCTCGGCCAGGCGCCGAGGCTCCAAAAACCCCGGGAAGTAACTGCTCTTGCGCAGCTTTGGAATGCGCAGCTCGACCGCCCCGGCGCGGGTCTCCCAGATCCGGTCTCGGTAGCCATTGCGGTGATTGATGCGGTCCGGGCTGCGCTCGCCATGCGCGGCACCCGTCAGACTTTCGACTTCGAGCTCCATTAGGCGCTGCGCGGCAAAACCCACCATCTCGCGCAGCAAATCGGCATCCGAGCTCTTCTCCAACAGGGTACGACGGCTCATCATCTCGTTGGTCATCGTCGGGTCCTTGGTCTCGGTTGAAGGTTTGGCGATCAAACCCTACCGGAGATCCGCGATGACCACCGCTATGGATAAGTGGCCCGCCGCCGCCAAACTCGTGGCGGCTGCTGCGGCAGCCCACTTACCCACAGCTCCTACACCACCTCAAGGGGCACGACCCCGGAAAACGAGCGGTACGGCGAATCCGGCAACGGCAAAAAGCTGCGATGTATACAGAAGTCGTACTCAGGATCATGGGCCGCCTCGAAAACAGAGGGGCAAAGTTGGCCGCCATGCCCGACGAGCCGTCAACGCCAGAAATTTGTTACAGGCCCCTTGCGATCAATCTCCGTGACCAGCCCGATCCGGTACCCCCTGCCTCGTTACTCCTTGTATGACGGGTCGATACGATCGAGTTTGCGCAGCAAGGCCGCCCATTCGAGCTTTTTCGGGTCGGAGCGGTCGCTGACAGCTCCGCCTCGGGCGATCGCCGCCCTGACAATGGCGTCATCAATCGGGTTAAACTCGGCTCCTGATTGCTGAAACTGGAGTTGTATGGCGCAGGCTCGTTCCATGCGATAGGTCAAGATAAAGGCGTCGCCTATCGTCTCGCCGATGACAATAAGGCCATGGTTCCGTAACACCATGATGTGGCGTTCGCCGAGATCGGCGAGAAAGCGTCTCCGCTCCTCGCCGCTTCTGCCGCTCCCTTCGTAATCGTGGTAGGCCACATCGCCAAGCACCTGTAGCGCATGCTGGTTCAGCGGCAATAGCCCCTGCTTCTGCATTGATACCGCGCAGCCGGCGATCGTATGCGTGTGGATGACGCAGCCGATCTCGGGCGGGCGCAGTGGATCGTGCTCGGGATCGCAAATCCGCCGCGATTGACCGGGGCGTCGGTCGGCTCGGCGTTATTGCCGTCCCTGTCGATCTTGACCAGCGACGAGGCGGTGATCTCGTCGTAGAGCATGTCAACGCGGTTGATCAGGAAATGCTCGGATGCTTCGGGTATTCGTGCCGTGATGCGCGTGTTGACTAGGTCCGACCAGCCAAATAGATCGACCAGCCGGTAGCAGGCCGCGAGATCAACTCGCGTCTGCCACTCGACTTCGCTCATCCGCGTCCGCGGTATCGCCGCCACCGCCATATCGCGATCCTCAGTCAGACAAGCCGGCTGATACAGCGCACCTGCCGACCCCCACTGTCAAGCTGACGCAAATCCCACCAACGTGACGCAAAGGCGTACTCCGCGTCATCGCCGACGACGAAACCTCTGGCATCCTTGCTCGGCACGCTTCCACCGGAATGTCATAACTTTTGACGGCCTTGCATCAGCCAATCCGCTCAAAGTTACGTGTTGCAAAAGTTAGGTGCAAAAAGAAACCGAGGCTCGACTGAGTAAATCAGAGCAGGGGAGGGGTTTTCGCCTGCCGCGGCCGGCGCTGGCGCCGCGGCCCCCGTCGCAACTGCTCTCCGTATTGCCGCACGATCGCGGCTGCCGGTTCGAGCCGGATGCCGACGCCGCCCCGCTCATCGACATAGGCGCACTCGGCGGCAATGCGCCGGACAACATCCTCCGCGGTCAATATCGCTGCCATTGGTTGCCATCTTGACATGCGGCTTCGCTAGCCGTGCCCTGGAAGCGCGGTGCAGTTCTACGAATTTTCGACCCGATGAAGGCCCCGTTGCCTTTCCTAGCGCGAGACGGCGCGCACGAAGGCCAACGGCGTGACGATCGGAATCTCGCGCACCGTCTGCAGCGTCAGCAGGTCGTCATCGCCGCTGATGATCAGATCGGCCCGGCCGTTGACCGCGAGCTCGAGGAACTTGTCGTCCGCCGGGTCCCGGCATTGCGACAGGCGCTCGGCGATGCTGACGAGTTCGGCGCCGGCCAGGGTCTGGCGCACCCCGTCGATGAAGAAAGGAGCGATCTTGCCCGCAAAACGCGGGCGCTGCAGGACGGCGAGCAGCTCGCTTTCCGTCGCCGTGCTTTTGAGCAAACCGCCGTATCTGCCGATCAGCCGGATCGTCTGCCCCGGCCAGGAGCTCTCCTTGAGCGCCGCACTGACAAAGACATTCGTATCGACGACCAGCCTCATCCGATCCGAGGCTGCACGGCTTTGCGCTCTTCCTTAATGATCCGGTCGATGTCAGCATCGCTCCACCCTTCGGCCGCGACCTTGGGGCGCGAGTATGCGCGCGCCTTGCTGATCCAGTCGTCCGGCTCGGCCGGCTCAATCGCAACGGTGACACGCTGATCAGGCCGCACGCCGCGGCGCGCCAGTTCCGCTGCGACCTGGCCGGCGGTGCTCTCGATGAATTCGGGCGCTGTGTCCTTGTCCATGGGGTTATCTCCTTAGGTTCATTATAGCGCGGGACGGGCTGCTTTACCAGTACGGTGCCCGGCGATGACCGGATAAGTCATTTACGTTCAATAAGATAACCCAATTCCAGCGTGCCCTTGCGGGTTGGGCTCTAAGGGCCTGACTTGTTGGTTCGGGAAGCACGCCCGCCGGGCCGCGGGGCGTTCCGTCAGCCGGTGACGCCTGTAACGGAGGGAAATTCGACTAGGTAATGCTGGACGCTGTGGGTTTCTAGGGCGGCCAGGGCGCTGCACTGACGACAGAAAATTACTTTTCGCAGACGGATCGCACCGGGCTCTCCCACCCTGCCTCCAATCACCGGATTTCACTACTGTCCGGATAAACGCAGGGCGGGATCCCTGAAAAGGGGCGGAAATCGCGGATTTGGGTAGTGATCCGTGTGGTGTCGATTTGAACGACATAGGGCTTCCTGTTCTACTTTCCGGGGAGATGTCCCAGGAGAGGTCGATGCATACGGGCAAGACCCTGTTCGCCCAGTTGATGGATTTTCTGCCGTGGACGACATTTGCGCGGATTGCCGAGCGGTATGGCGGCGACCGTTACGTCAAGTCGTTGCGCTGCGCCGAACATTTTCGGGCTATGGCGTTTGCCCAACTGACCTATCGGGAGAGCCTCAGAGACATCGAAGCCTGCCTGTCGGCACAAGCCTCGAAGCTCTATCACCTGGGGTTTCGTGAACCGATTCGGCGTTCGACGCTGGCCGATGCGAACGAAGCCCGCGACTGGCGGATCTACGCGGACTTCGCTCAGGTGCTGATCCGCCAAGCCCGAAAGCTCTATGCAGTGGAGAGCTTCGGAATGGAACTGTCCGAAACCGTCTATGCGCTGGATTCGACAACAATCGATCTGTGCTTGTCGGTCTTCCCGTGGGCCCCTTTCCGCGGCACCAAGGCCGCAGTGAAGATGCACACGCTGCTCGATCTGCGCGGTGCGATCCCGAGCTTCATTCACATCTCCAATGGAAAGTTGCACGACGTCAACGTCCTCGACCTGCTGATCCCCGAGGCCGGTGCCATCTACGTGATGGACCGCGGGTATCTCGACTTCGAGCGGCTCCACCTCCTGCATCAAGCCGGTGCCTTCTTCGTGACCCGCGCGAAGTCGAATCTCGATGCCCGACGCATCTACTCGGTGCCGATCGATCGCGCCACCGGGATCATTTGCGACCAGACCATCGCCCTCAACGGGCACTACAGCCAGCAGCATTATCCCGATCATCTGCGTCGCATCCGGCTGCGGGATGTCGAAAGCGCCAAGACGTTGGTGTTCCTGAGCAACCAGTTTGCCCTGCCGGCGATGACCATCTGCGCGCTCTACAGGGCGGGTTGGCAGGTTGAGCTGTTCTTCAAGTGGATCAAGCAGCATCTTCGTATCAAGCGGTTTTACGGCACCTCGGAGAATGCGGTGAAGTCGCAAATCTGGATTGCGGTCTCCGTCTACGTCCTCGTCGCCATCGTCAAGAAGCGCCTCAATCTCGACGCTTCGCTCTACACATTGCTACAGATCCTGTCGGTGACCCTTTTCGAAAAGATGGTGATCCGCCAAGCAGTTACCGGAGCCGCATACAAATCCGGCAGCGACGCTCAGTGCAACCAACTGAATCTATTCGCGTTTTAACCGGACACTAGTGACCGGATTTAACAGATTTTATCAAGAATTGGTGTATAACCAAAACCGCGGCTCGTCAGATCTCCATGGTTATTCGATCGAGCAGTTCGCTGGCGTTTACAACGCGCGTCGCCCCATAGGATGAGGCCGGGAAATGCCGCTTGTTGCCAGTGACGAGGTAATCGGCCTGCGCCGTTTCCGCGCATTGCAGAAATTTCGTGTCACCCGGATCGACCGAGACGGCCGTCGATGCCTTCGGCACGACGAGCTCCCCGTGGCCGCGAAACATGGCCAGCAGGGCCGCGATTTCGTCGGCCGGAAACGCAAATTTCGGGCGCGCGAGCACGCCCGCATATTCCTTCAGGATCTCCTCGGAGAAGCAGGGCCGCACTAAGCCTTGGTGAATGGCAAGCAGGATCAATGCTTCATTGCCGGCGGGAGAGATAATGCCGGAGACCACCACATTTGTGTCGATGACCGCCCGGATCACTTAACCCCGCCGGGGGTGACGGGGTCTGGTTTGCGACGGTGCGCGACAATCTCGGTCTCGATTTCAGCGGGCGTCAGTGCTTCAATTCCGCGCCGCTTGGCGCCGCTCCAGGCTTTCTCAAGCCAGTCGGGCGGCGGCGCCACCGTGCGGATGAAATCCTGCACGCTCATGATGACGACCGCCGGCTCGCCGCGCCGGTCGACGATGAAGCGCTCGTTGTTTTTGGTGGCGAGATCCATGATCTGCCCAAACTGGGTGCGAGCGATATGGGCGTCGATGCGGCGGTCCATTTTACCTGTGCATGCATTAATCAATCAATGCATGCATTATAGGGCCAGGAGCCCTGCCGGTCAAGATCGGAATAGTGCCCCATAACGTCCTTTGTGGGCGACCGACCCCCCTGCCCCCGGTCTGGGCATCTCACCAATGATAACGTCCTTTATCATAGGTGATATCTGTGGTAGAGCAGGGGCCATGCCACCCCCCGACGACCAGCTTCCCGCGATCATCGAACCCGCCGCGCTCCCGACCCCGGCGCCGGCCCACACCTATATAGTGCCGGCGCTGATCACCGACGCCGGCGGTGACCAGGCTGCCTGGCGCTACGTCGAATTCTTCACCGCCAACATCAACAACGATCACACGCGCCGGGCGTATGCACGCGCCTGCAGCCGGTTTTTCGCCTGGTGCGAAAATCGCGGGCTCTCGCTCACGGCCATCCGGCCGTTCGACGTCGCGGCCTGGGTGAAAGACCTGCAGCAGATACACGGGGCGCCGAGTGTGAAGCAGCAGCTTGCAGCCGTGAGGATGCTGTTCGACGGGCTGATCACCGGTCAGATCGTACCGATGAACCCGGCGGCGGCGGTGCGCGGGCCCAAGCACGTCGTCAAGATCGGCAAGACGCCTGTGCTCGAGGGCGACGAATGGCGCAAATTGCTCGCCACGATTCCGACCGCGACGTTGCGCGATCTTCGCGACCGCGCGTTGATCGCCACCCTCACCTACAGCTTTGCACGCATCGGCGCGGCGTTGAAGATGAAGGTCGAGGATCTCCGGCCGCGCGGCGCCGGATGGACGGTCGTGCTGCATGAGAAAGGCGGCAAGGAGCATGCGATGCCGTGCCATCACGCACTCGCCGAGGCCTTGCGCGCCTTCATCGACGCAGCCGGCATCACCGAGGATCGCAAGGGCTGGTTGTTCCGCACCGCGCGCGGGCACAAGGCCGATACGCTGTCCGACCGCCCCATGAACCAGTCCGACGCCTGGTGCATGATCCGCCGCCGCGCCAAGGCGGCCGGCATCGCAGCGGAAATCGGCTGCCACACCTTTCGCGCGACTGGGATCACCGCCTATCTCGCCAATGGCGGGGCGCTCGAGCACGCGCAGGAAATGGCCGCGCACGAGAGCCCGCGCACGACCAAGCTTTACGATCGGACGAAAGAGCGGCTGACCCAAGATGAGGTGGAGCGGATTAGGTTGTGAGCACTTAAGGGCGCATGTGACCGCGTATTTCAGTCGCGTCCAAGACGCCAGCGCCGGCTTTCCTCGGGCCACGCGCATGGAGCTGTCTAAGAGGCCGACCGAAAATGAATTGAGTGATTTCAGTCGGTTGTGGCATGATGGTTGTGGCAAAACAATCATCGAGGCACAAAATGTGGACCGAAATCACTCGTCGGAAGTATGAGCGAGAGGGACAGCGCTACGCAAGCGATCTAACGGATGCCGAATGGGCGCTGATCGAGCCGCATATGCCGGCAGCAAAGCGTTTGGGCCGACCGCGCGAGACCGAGCTGCGGGTGGTGCTGGATGCGATCTTGTATATGGCGCGAAGCGGCTGTCAGTGGCGGATGCTGCCGAAGGACTTTCCTCCGTTTACCACCGTGCAAGGTTATTTCTACGATTGGCGAGACCACGGCTTGTTTGAGAAGATCAATTTTGCATTGCTGCTGCAGGCCCGCGAAGCGGCGGGGCGCGAAGCGAGCCCATCGGCCGGGGTCATCGACAGTCAATCGGCCAAGACCACCGAGAGCGGTGGGCCGCGTGGTTATGATGCCGCCAAGAAGGTCAAAGGGCGTAAGCGCCACATTGTCACCGACACTGGCGGTCTGCTGGTCGGTGCCGAGGTGCACCCCGCCGATGTCCAAGATCGCGATGGTGCCGTGCTGGTCATTGAGGCCGTCCACCAATTGTTTCCCTGGTTGCGTCACCTGTTCGCCGACAGCGTCTATAACGGCCCCCATCTGGGTGCCGCCCTCGCCAAATTCGGCAAGTGGACCATCGAGATCGTCAAACGCGCCGCTGACGCTGCAGGCTTTCAATTGCTGCCGCGGCGCTGGGTCGTCGAACGAACCCTGGCTTGGCTCAATCGAAATCGCCGCCTAGCCAAGGATTTCGAGGCTTCGATTGCGAGCGCCAAAGCATGGGTCTACATCGCCTCTGTACAGCTTCTTGTCAGGAGATTAGCTTGACCCTTACACAATGTATCTACGATACAATACAACCATTCCGATTCAGATTCAGACACTAAGAAGGTCAAAATAGCCCTCGACGAAACGCGCATGCTGATCCTTGGCGCGCAAATCTTGCTCGGGTTCCAGTTTCGCGGCGCCTTCAGTGACGGCTTCGATCAGCTTCCGACGGGTGCGCGCTACCTGGCCGGGCTCGCGCTCGGCCTCATGGTCTGCGTTGTCGGCTTACTGATCGCGCCCGGTCCCTATCACCGCATTGTCGAAGGCGGTGCCGATAGCGGCCATTTCCACCGCGTCGTGACGGTCATCGCCGAGCTGGCACTCCCCCCCTTCGCGCTCGCACTGGGACTCGATATTTTCGTCACGGCCAGCCGCATCTTCGGTGAGGCCGGAGGTGCAGTCGCTGGAACCGCAGCCGCGGCACTGGCAATCGCGTTCTGGTATGGACTGCCCCGAATGCGAAAGGAACGCGCAATGACGAGTAGCCAGACAGAGGAAGGGTCGAGCACACCTCTTTATGCCAAGATCGAGCAGATGCTGACCGAAGCACGTGTCGTTCTGCCCGGTGCGCAGGCGCTGTTCGGCTTTCAGCTCGCAATTGTGCTCACCGAATTTTTCGAGCAGCTGCCGAGCGCATCGAGGATCGTGCATGCCGCAAGTCTTTTGTTGGTCGCCCTCGCCGTCGTGCTGCTCATGACTCCGGCCGCCTACCACAGAATTGTCTACGCCGGTGAAGACTCGCAGGATATGCACCGGGTCGGTAGCGCTCTGGTGACGGCGGCAACCGCTCCACTCGCACTTGGCCTCGCCGGAGATGTCTACGTGGTGATCGCCAAGATCGCGGAGTCACCTGCCGCCGGGCTGGCTGCCGGCACTCTGGCGCTCGTTTCGTTAATCGGGCTCTGGTATGTCTATCCATTGCTCGCGGCGTCTATCCGGACCCGCCCCATCCCATAAAGCAAATCAATTCGCCCAAGGCGCGTTTACGAACGGTAAAGCCGGATCTCATCGGGCCACGCACGATGAACCCAAGCTCCTAATTATGCCGCTGAAGCCCGGGGCAGCGACCTGCGTCAGTCGGTCGGTTCACTGGTGTCTCGATGATTGCAAGCGCTTCGCAGGAAACGAGAGTTTGCGCACGACCATGCCTTACGATCGCATGAAGGAGCGGCTTACGCAGGACGAAGAGGAAAGGATCAGGCTGTGAGGCCGAAGCTTCTTGCTATCGGACCTCAGAAGGTGCGGCTCGCCGGCGGCGAAAGAGGGTCGACCCTGCATCGGATCTTATGCCCTCCGCGGCGACGCCCTCATTTTCACTACGTTTGATGGCGGTTTGGACCTCTCGCGTTGCAACGCCTCGGCGACGCTGTCGGCCAGTTGTGCCAAACGATACGGCTTCTGGAGAACGAGGTCGCCCTCTGCCGGCGAGAATGCGGCAATGTCGGCGTAACCGGAGACGAGCAGCGCGTGCAAACCGGGGTGACGCTCGCGCGCCCGGCGGATCAACTCGGCTCCATTCATCCCCGGCATTGCCATGTCCACCAGCAGGAGATCCACGCGCTCGGTCCCTTTAAGGACATCGAGCGCTGCCAGTCCGTTCTCCGCTGCCAGCAAGCGGTACCCGAAGCTCTCGAGGCTGCTCACCGCGACTTCCCGCACGCCTGGATCGTCGTCGACCACAAGAATGGTCGCCCCCTTATGGACTGTCGCTGACAGCGTATTAGGTTCCCGTGCTATCGGGGAGAGGCGGCGCGAGCGCGGCAGATAAACATTGACCGTTGTCCCCCGACCGACGCGGCTGTCGATGCGCAGACCGCCGCCGGACTGCGTCGCCACGCCGTGCACCATGCTAAGGCCGAGACCACTGCCCTTACCCATCTCCTTTGTCGTGAAGAAGGGCTCGACAGCTTTGCTGAGAACCTCCTCGGTCATGCCCTCGCCGCTATCCGCCACCGAGATCAGCACATAATCGCCCGGCCTCAGGGCGGGAGGCGCGTCGGTCCGACTGATATTAGCTGTCCGGATTGTCACGCGCCCGCCGGCGGGCATTGCGTCGCGAGCGTTGATCGCCAGGTTCAACAAGACCAGCTCGATCTGCGTATGATCAACCAATGCGGGCCAAAGCCCCTCGGTCAGCATGGTCTCGATTCGCACCGTCGCCCCGATTGTGCGAAACAGCAGGTCGCTGGCATCGCTGACCAGCCGGTTCAGATCGAGCGGTGTCGGCGCGAGGTGCTGCTTGCGGGAAAACGCGAGAAGCTGGTGCGTCAGTCGTGCGCCTCGCTCGGCAGCGGCGCGCGCCGAGCGCAATCGGCGCAGTGATCCTTCGCTTTTAGCCGCCGCTCCAGCAACTCCAAATTGCCCAACACACCGGTCAGGAGATTGTTGAAGTCATGCGCAACCCCCGAAGTAAGCTGACCGATCGCCTCGAGCTTCTGCGACTGCCGCAGCTCTTCTTCCGTGCGCTGCCGCTCGGCGATCTCCGCGGCCAATCGTTCGTTTGCGGCAGCGAGGCTGCGGGTTCGTTCGGCCACGCGCCGTTCGAGTTGCTCTTGGCTACGCGTCAAGGTCTCGCGCGCCTCGACGATGTCGGTTATGTCGGTGCAGGTGCCGAACCATCTGACGATCCGTCCTCTGTCGCGAACTGGCGTGCCACACGCCTTGAACCAGCGATACTCTCCGTCGGCACGACGAATCCTGAGCTCCGCGTCGTACTCGTCCTGCCCTTTTACTGACGCCATCCAGCGCTCGCGAATCCGCTCGCGATCCTCGGGATGAACGACTTTGTCGAGCCAGGCGAGCCCCAGTTGCTCTTCCTCAGGGATACCGGTGTATTCGAGCCATTGGCGACTGAAATAATCCCGCTGGCCGTCCGGCCCGCTGGTCCAGACCAGTTGCGGCAGAGCTTCGGCCAGGGTGCGGTAGCGCCTCTCGCTTACCGTCAGGGCGACGAGAGCGTCATGGACCTCGTATTGGCGCCCGCGCGCCCGCAGTGCCGCGCGTACCGCGCTCACCAGGGTCGCTGCTCCAACCGGTCGCTCGAGCAAGGTCAGATTGCCCGACTGCTGCAACGCGTCGCGTTCCTGGCCGACAGCCTCGGCCGAGGCGCCCGGCTCCAACAGCACGATGAACGGGAAGTCCGACCAGGAGGGTTGCTGCGTCACCCACTCGACAAGCCCGCTTGTGTCACGTCCGATCAGCGCCTCTTCAGTGATGACGGCGGCACCGGCGCCCTCGAGGAGGTTCTGCTGCAGGTCGTCGAGATTGGAGCACCCGAGGGTTTCGACACCGGCTCGGTTTAGGAGCGAACGCGTCAGCGCGGTATCGCGACCGACCGGGGCCAAAATCAGGACGCGCGAGCGGACAGTGTCTCATCGGTGGACATTCGTCACTGCGAGCTCAATATCGGTTGTAATCCAACGTAGGTCGGAATGCCGGACATGATGCCCTGGAAATCGGTGAGAGGCTCGCCGACTTGCAGGCCCTGCGCAGTCAATCGTAACTCGCGAATGGTGTCCTCATGAGTGCCGACGCGCTTCTCCAGGACCGAGATCGCCTTGCGAACTTTTCCTTGAGCCTCGAAAAACCGCAGCAGCAGCACGGCGTCACCGTGTCGGGCGACAGATAAAACTGGACCTGTAGCGACATTGAGAATTGGACCCCCTCTTTGAAGAGAAGGGTTCGATAATGGACGATTGGGTACAGCCTACTTCGCGGGGGGAGTTACCGCGGAGGGAGGTGATGCAGACGCCGGACGAGGTCGCGGCGATGCTGCGGTTGAAGGCGCTGGGGTGGGGTGTTCGGCGGATCGCGGGCGAGCTGGGATGCAGCCACATGACGGTTCGTCGGTATTTGTCAGAAGGCGGCTGGGTAGCGTATCGCGGTCGCGGTCGGCCGCGGACGCTGACCGGGCTCGAGGAGTGGGTGGCGGAGCGTTTCCGCCGGCATGCCGGCAATGCCGATGTGGTTCGACAGGAGCTCGAGCGCGAGAAGGGGATCCGTTTGACGCTGCGGACGGTCGAGCGCGAAGTGCGTCACTTACGGCGCGAACTGGAAGCGGAAGCGCGGGCGACGATCCGCTTTGAGACGCCGCCTGGCAAGCAGCTGCAGATCGACTTCGGCGAGCGCCGAGCAATGATCGGCGACGAGAACGTCAAGGTGTACCTGTTTGTGGCGACGTTGGGCTATTCGCGGCGGCTCTATGTCCGGCCGTTCCGCAACGAGCGCCAGGAGAGTTGGTTTGCTGGCGTGGAGGGCGCCTTCCGTCACTTCGGCGGGATTACCGAGGAGGTGCTGCTCGACAATGATCGCGGGCTCGTCGCTCGTCACGACCGGGTGAACTCGGGAAGTCGAGTTCAATGCCCGGCTTCACGCGTTCGCCAAGCATTGGGGTTTTCGGCCGCGCGCCTGTGCACCCTACCGGGCGCGCACCAAGGGGAAGGACGAGCGTGGCGTCGGCTATGTCAAGAAGAACGCCATTGCTGGACGGCAGTTCGAGAGCTGGTCGGCATTGGAAGCCCATCTCGAGGGATGGACGCGCGACGTCGCCGATCAGCGGGTGCACGGCACGACCGGCGAGGCGCCGATTGAGCGCTTTCGGCGCGCCGAGGCTGGCGCGTTGCGCTCGATCACTGAGGTTCGCCCGTTTGAGATGGCACGCGAGCTGGTGCGCAAGGTGCAGGCTGATTGCGTCATTGAGGTCGATAGCAATGCCTATTCGGTGCCGTGGCGGCTGATCGGTGAAACCGTGCGCGTGGTAATCGCCGGCGATCTGCTCCGCATCAGCCATGCCGGGCGGGAGGTCGCGGTTCACCATCGCCGGACCGGCCGGTTCGAGCGTGTTGTCGACCCGGTCCACTTCGACGGCGTCGTCGGCTTCGGCTCAAAGGCCCGGCTCGCGACCGTCCCAACTCCCGAACCGATCGGCGCAGATGAGCTATTGCGCCCGCTCCTCGAATACGAGCGCGTGGTCGGAGGGCGCTGGTGATGGAGCATGATCACCTGGTCGCGATGCTAAACCGGCTCAAGCTGACGGCGATCCGCGATCAGCTCGACAGTCTGATCGATGAGGCGGCCCGGCGTGAGCTGACCATTCGAGAGGCGCTCTCTCTATTCTGCGAGCGCGAGATCGGCCGTAAGGATGAACGGCGGATCGAGATGAGCATCGGGCTGGCGCGCTTCCCATTCGTCCGCGATCTCGACGGCTTCGACTTCGCCGCCCAGCCCTCGATCGACAAGAAGCAGATCCGCGAGATCGCCGCCGGGCGCTTCATCGCCAATGCCGAGGCGGTGCTGTTGTTGGGTCCGCCCGGGGTCGGCAAGACGCATCTGGCAGTGGCGATCGGGCGCCAGGCGATCCTAGCAGGCTATACCGTGCTGTTCGCTCAGGCGCCGACCCTGGTGGCCCAGCTCGCCAAGGCCCATAGCGAGGGCCGGCTCGAGGATCGCCTCACCCACTTTGGCAAACCGAAACTGCTGATCGTCGACGAGCTCGGCTATCTGCCGTTCGAGCCCAATGCGGCGCATCTATTCTTTCAGCTCGTCTCGCGGCGCTACGAGCGGGGCAGCATGCTGATCACCAGCAATCGATCCATCGGCGAGTGGGGAACGGTGTTCGGCGACGCCGTGGTGGCAACCGCCATCCTCGACCGTCTCCTCCATCACAGCCACGTCCTCACCATTCGCGGCGACAGCTACCGGCTCCGCGAGAAGCGGCGCACCGGCTTGCTGAAGGCGCCGCCCATCGCGCAGAGCGTGCCAGTACCAACATGACCAGGAGCTTGCCCAGGTGGGTACACAGGAACCTCCCGCGCGCTGCTCCGCCAGAACTCTTGGCGGTCGCTGCGCAGCGCGCGGGTCCCTCCTGTGCACTACCTGGACAAGCTGCCCCGACCGAGCCTCGGGGCTACATCACTTAACCCGGGGGTCCAGTTCTCAATGTCGAAAAGGGTCCAGTTCCGGAAGTCGGTTGACACACCTTGTTGCACGGATCAGCTGGGCTGACGTCTGGGCCAAGTAGCGTGGAGGACCATCCTTCCTTCCGAGAGCGGGACTTCGCGGTGGCTGGTCAGGATTACCGCAGGCCCGTAAACCTCGGCGAGCGGCAAATCCGGCTGAGCAGTCCCAGATGGGAGGACGCTACCCCATCCATAGTCCTCCTGGGATGTCCGCCCGTGCCGTTCAAGGTCAATGCCGATCGCCGTCATCACATCCCCAGGCAGCAGGATCGGGTAACGAACTGGTCGGAATATGATGCTGGCTTGCGCCAGCGTGGCAGTGTGACGGTCTGGTTCAGCGAAGAGGCGATCGCGGCCTGGCGCGCCGAACCACGGACCACGCGGGGCGGTCAACCACGCTATTCGGCCCTGGCGATCACGACGGCGCTGACGCTGCGCGTCGTGTTCCGCCGGGCTCTGTGGCAGACCGAAGGGCTGATCGGCTCCATCATCCGCCTGCTCGGTCTCGATCTCGCCATCCCTGACCATTCCACGCTGAGCCGGCGGGCCGAGACACTGGCGGTGACGCGACCGCCGTCCAGCGCTGAACCCGTGCATCTGTTGGTGGACAGCACTGGGTTGAAACTGTCCGGCGCCGGTGAATGGTTGGTCGAGAAGCACGGCACGAGCCGGCGCCGGTCGTGGCGCAAACTGCACATCGGCGTCGATGCCGACACGGGGCGGGTCGTCGCCGCGGCACTGACCACAAATGATGTCGATGACGGCTCGCAGGTCGATCCCTTGCTCGACCAGATTGATGGTCCCATCGCCTCGTTCACCGGCGATGGCGCATACGACCAGGACGGCATCTACAGCGCGGTCGCTGCCCGTCATCCCGAAGCCGCGGTCATCGTGCCACCGCGTTCGAATGCGGTGCCGAGCGAGACCGCCGAGACGGCGCCCACTCCGCGTGACTGGCATCTGCAAGCGATTGCCGAACATGGCCGCATGAGTTGGCAGAAAGCGTCGGGGTACAACTGGCGTGCCTTGGTGGAAGCCGATATCGGCCGCTGGAAACGGGTCATCGGTCATGCGCTGCGCTCGCAAACCGACAAGCGTCAAGCAACCGAAGTGGCACTCGCTGCCGACGTCCTCAACCGCATGCTGGCGCTGGGACGCCCGAGCTACGTCCGCATCGTATGAGACCGCGAGGACCCGGGATCACTGCGTCCACCGGCTGATCCATGCAACTCGGTCGCGGGAGGGTTCTCAATTTAATAGAGCGTTCGGGCCGATCCGATTGCCACCCCCTACATGTCGCTGCCGCTGCCGCCATCACCGCCCCTATCGTGCATATTGCCATCGCTATCCGGCGAATAGGGAGCGTACGGCGCCTGTCCCTGGCTCTGCGGCACTTGGACGCAACCGACGAACGCCAAGGTGACGGAACACCGTGACGAGCCATCCTATGCAGGTTCATTGACTGCGCTCGGCTCGATCAGGATCGGGTCATTGTTCTTGACGTTGGCCACGCGCGCATATTGGCCAGTACTTGATCTCATCTGGTGGGAAGGGCCTTCAGCCGGGGTTGCCCGTGTCCCATCGCCCCGTATTTGCTCATGCTGCCCCTGCGCCTCGCAAAACATAATTCCGCACCAATGTGCGGGTGCCCCTTGAACGGGCTCCCAGCGCCCTGAATTTGCGAGGCCCTTTAGTGACGGTCGGCGTAGTGGTCCGCGCCGAGAAGATGCAGGGAGACGTAGGGCTCGTCGCCGACCACCCAGCTGTCGTGTCCCGGTGCGATGTGGAAGACATCTCCCGGGCAAGGGATCATGGCGGACCACCGGAAGCGGGTCGGTTGGAGCCACCTTCCAACTTGGTGCGATGCTCGGGGTCGGCCGATGCGGTGGGATCGAGAACACCGGCTTAATTTCGCTGACATCGGAGGAGAGACGGGGGCCGCCACACTGCCGGAAACATAACGCCGCCGGATCGCGAGCCCAAGCGACTGGACAGAGCGAAGCAGCCGTGCCACCGGCGGGTGAACGAACGAGGAACACAATGGCAGCGAGCTCGAAGCTGATGATAATGGAGGCTGAGCGACGGTTCCCCGTTCGCATCCGCATCGGCGTTCCCCTCGAAGGACTTGGCGGCCGGCTCGATCAGATGAGAGCGTGGCTCGACGGGGATTGTGGCGCAGATGGCTGGGCGCTGACGCCGTCAGGGATGCGCGGCGTGCTCAACGATGCCCTGTCGATCTACTTCCTCGACCCCACCCTTGCGAGCGCCTTCGTGGCCCGCTGGTGCACCGGGTATAGGGTGGAGACCGCAGAGGGAGTGTTCAGGGTCCGGGAGCATGAGCCGACGCCGCAGGTTGGGGCGGGGTTATATCGGATGCCGTAATGGCAAGGTCAGGGTTGACCTGCATTCGGTGCCCTCGTCGGGCAACAGCCATCGTCTCGTCCGTTCGATGGCGAGAACGAATGCCGCAGGCGTCGAGGTCCCGCTATCGCGGCTTCTGCATTGTCTAGGCCGGCTTGATGGCGAGGAGGTTGGCCGCAGTCTCGCCGAGTATCGCTACGCGCTCGGCATCGGTTAAACCGGGGGTGGTGAGAATGTGGTCGACCGACGTCTTGGTCCAGGGAAACGAGTAGTCCGTCCCCATTACGATCTGGCTCGCGCCGACCTCAGCGATCAGATAGCGCAACCCCTCAGGGGTGAAGACCAGCGAGTCGTAATAGAGCTGCCTCAGGTATTCGCTCGGCTTCTTGACGAGTGCCTTGGTGCATCGCGCGGGGAAGGTCACGCAGCCCTGATCCGAGCGGGCGGCATAGGAGGGCAGATATCCCCCGGCATGGGCAGCGCAGATCTTGAGCCCAGGATAGTCATCGAGTGTACCCTCGAAAATCAGGTGCGACAGAGCGATCGTCGTCTCGAGCGGGTTGCCGATCACGTTGTCCAGCACGCCGTTGCCCTTGAGCCGGCCGGAGCTGGTCAACTCTGCAGTACCTTGCGGGTGGATGAAAATCAGCACGCCCAGCTCTTCGGCCTTGGCCCAGAACGGATGCAATTTGGGATCCGAGAGCTCCTCGCCGTTGACGCTGCCGCCGACCAGGGCGCCGCGTAATCCGAGCGCCTTGACCGCATTTTCGAGCTGCTCAGCCGCAAGGTCGGGGTGCTGCAAGGCCACCGACGCCAGGCCGACAAAGCGGTCCGGCTGTGCCGCGCAGATCTCGGCGAGCTTCTCGTTCTGCAGCTTCACGACCTGGCCGGCAAGGTCCCGCTCGGCCTTGTACCAAAAGATCGGGTTGAGGCTGAGCGCTTCGATATCGATGCCCTGTTCATCCATTACCTTGATTCGTCCCTGCGAGATAATGAGCGACTGCAAGTTTACCTTCAAACCCATCAGCGCATTCGCTTCCGGCACATGACAATGGGCATGCAGGTCGACGGTGCGAACGCGCTTTCCATTGACAATGACTTCGCGTCGCCGCTGCGGTGCCTGCGCGAACGCGGGGCTCGCCAGACCGCATCCGATAGACGCAAGCCCGGTCAAGGCGCCGGCAGCCTGACAGAGTACTTCTCTCCGGTTTGACATCATCTGCGTTTCCCTCAATCAGCTGTGGTCCCAGGGAACCCGGGTCCAGCACTTGAGCCCATCATAAGGAGGAACTGGGATTTCCGTTGCGCTCGAAACAGGTTGCATGCCCGGCCCCGAGCGGAAGACATTCGTGCTCACAACCTCGGGAAGCCGAGGCGTCGGCTCAAAGATGGATCACACCAGCATGCACGAAAAATCGTCGAGATCCCGACCGCCGACGGGCGGATGGAGACCTTTATCACCCATCCCGAAGAGGGTGGGCCGTTCGCGCCGGTGGTCGTCTACATGGACGTGTGGGGACTACGCGAGGAGCTCTACGACATCGCCCGCAAGGTGGCGGTGATCGGGTATTATGTCCTCTTACCCGATCTCTACTACCGCCAGGGCCGGATCCGCCACCAATGGCGCAACGAGCGTGGCCAGATGATCTCGATGCACAATCTCGACCCCGAGCGCCAAGCCCAGGTGCGCGCCCCGCTGCAGAAGCTGTCTGACGCCATGGTCGTCTCTGATAGCGGGGCGATCCTCGACTTTTTGGCCAAGGGTGAGCCGGTTCGCCCGGGCGGCGTCGGCTCGATCGGTTATTGCATGGGCGGCCGTCATGTGATGTGCGTCGCCGGCGCCTACCCAGAACGCTTTGTCGCTGGAGCAAGCCTGCATGGCACCCAGCTGGTCTCCGACCGAGACAATTCCCCCCACCGGCTTGCCGACCGGTTCCGCGGACAGCTTTATTGCGGCTTTGCCGAGAAGGACCCGAATGCCACGCCGCCGATCCGGCAAGCCCTCAGAGAAGCGTTTGCTGAGTGTCCGGTCCACTATTGCTACGAGGTGCACCCCGGTGCCGAGCACGGCTACGCGCTCCCTGACCGCGACATACACGATAAGAAGGCCGCCAACCGTGACTGGGAGCTAATCTTCGCGATGTTCCGCCGGCAGCTCTCGGCTTAAATTGCCCAGCCGTCCATTATTATCAGCCGCTACCGAGTGTGATCAGCGGTAGAGGCAACCGCGTCAGTTTCGGCACCTAACAGCCCATGCCAATCCTCGGCATAGGCACGTAGCGCCTCCTCGGCGATCGACCGCGCCCGTGCAAGTCCACCGGTGCGTCCCGCGGCAATCGGGAGAGACTCCTCGGAGGGGATGACGCTCCAGTGAAATCGGTATGCCCCGTCGGCACAGGTATCCCTGATGACGGCGCGGGCCCCGGAAGCGGGATGGAAGATCAGCTGGGTGCTCGGGCTGATGAGGCGCCACTTCTTCATGCGCCCAGGCATCCTATTCGCATCCCAGCCCACCTTCCGGTCAGTGCGCCAAGCCCACGGGTTCCTGTCGCATCGCGGCGATCATCCGCCATATCCTGAACCAGGTGAGCAGTTCGTCACAGTCGTCGCGCCTAAGCATCCGGTCGGCGCATTGCGCCGCCTCAAGTTCGGCATTGTCGCCATACTGGTGCAGCATCAGGTGCGCGGCGCGGTAGATGTCCAAGTCCGAGAGCATCGCATTTTCCTGAGGCGTCACTACTTACGCATGAGAAGGCCCGTCTGGATAAAGGACGAGTGATCACCATCGGGAGCAATTTGAAATATTGACCGAAAAACCAGTGCGATTTATGTGTCAATCACTCGTCCTTCTACGAACTTACACATGATTTGTTTGGAAACCAAATAAATTCGTGGTAAAAGCCGTCAACCATGTTTAAGTTCGAGGCTGGACCGGGCTTCGTTGAGGCGCGTAGGATCAAGCACCCAGTGAGGTGCGGCGCCGCGGGCTAACGCGCCTACGACCTCGCGCGGGGGCAAGCAGGAGCATGATGCCACCTACAACAGACGCCCCGCCGGCTACGACCCCAAGGAATTGCTTCTCGACGTGATCGAGCGACGCGAGCCCGATATGGAGTGGTGTGAGAGGCACCGCTACAACAAGCATCGAAAAGAGTACTCCGGAAAAGACAAAGGTTATTCCAAGATATTTCTTAAGAATACCGAACAGATGTCGTGGGACCATCGGGAACTTCTCGCTGATGCCGAGTACGGGCATCGAAAACACTTCTTCCTCCCGACGGTTCCCTTCTATGGTTGAGGCAAAGAAGAGGCAAACTCCGTCGGCCGCTGGAAACTGGCTTAGAGTAGCTGCCACCTTTGGTGGCAGCAGCATTAGCGCCACAGGCACTGCAGTCCCCGCTTTACCCAGCCCTGGCGACGGAGCGCATCGTCGGTTTCCGACATTGTGCACCCGGTGCCGCTTACCTCCTTAACCGACCAGAGCGAGTACGGCATCGCACTACGACAGTCTGCCAATGGATCACGAACTTCCGCGCAGAGTGGCGTCGGGATGTTCCCCCCAAACCGGCGCTGCTCCTTGCCGGACGATCAGCGCATTAGCTCATCGCGCGGTGTTTTCCTGCCGGAGAATGCCAGAGCAACTCACCACCTGCTATCATCGGATGCTCGCGAAGCACCGATCCCCACTCTATCGGATTTGGGATGCGATCGCACTCGCGTGCTCTTTGCTCCCGCGATCGTTCTCCGCGCCGGTCTTCCCAGCCCGAGCCGTAATATCCTTCGCGCCCGCGCCATTCCTCGGTCGGGGGGTGGCGGTGGAGGCGCTCCAGGGCCGATCTGAACAGAAAATCCGGGCGCCGGTTGTACCTGAACCTGGGCATGGGCTGGCTGCATGTACATGGCGCCAGCGAACAAGATCGCGGTAAATGCGCCGAGTGCGGTTTTCATGGCGGCTCCTTTCGAGTTTCGATCCGCACTCTCTGAACGATGGGTTGACTTCCTTCGATCCCCCTTTGGGTCATCGCATGTTCAGCGCAACCCGGCCCTGCTCTTTCCGTTGCTCGGTGCTGTTGCCTCGCGGGTTGCGGCAGGTGCAGCGGTGCGCCAGCTGGAAACTCTTAAAAAAATCAAAACTGTTGCGGTGTTGCGCCTCGACGGGGGCCGACCGATGCGTGACCGGGACCGCGAGCTATCAACAGGCGGGCCGAGGCGCGCCCCCTTTTTGACATGGGAAATCGGCGGCGGCATCGCGTTTGCTTCACACTCGGAGCGCGCACCGGATCACGGGGGAAACTGGTGGACAGCAAAGTTCTGTTAAAAGGCGCCTACTTCGCGGATCAACGGTCGGCGGTTCGACGGATCGGGGATCCCACCTCCCATTATTGGTCGGATGGCGCTTGTTTAACCATCGTGTTGCTCCTGTCGCTCGGGGTTTGGGCAGCCATCTGGCAGGCCGTGGCCTAACCGCCCCTTGCGCTCATCGCGGCGATGCCGAAGACGAACTCGACCTCGCCGACCGGACGCATCTCGACCGACCCGGCGGCGCGATACATCGGCGGCACTCCTCGAAGACGGTGGCGACGATGTTGTGGCCGGTGTTGAGATCGGTGAGCAGATCGGGCAGCAAATAGGTCCAGCCGCCGCGGTCCCACAGATGATGATGCGTATCGATGATCGGCAGCTCCGGTTCGAGGATCGGCTCCTTCTCCTGTTTTGCGAGCCACGCATCGTCGGGCTTGCCGCTATGACCAAACCGGCCTGGTTGAATGGATTGCGCCATGGGGACGTTCCTGTTTTTGCCAATAACAACATCCGGCCAGCCGACCGAACCGCAACTGGCCGATATCCACGCTCTCGGCGTCCGCCACATCGGGTTCTTTCGTTTCGAGTTTGCGGATATCATGCGGATAAATGTCGATGAGTTTCTTACGATGGCCTCTAAACGATTGATTTTTTGGTGAGCCCGTCGGGATTCGAACCCGAGACCTACTGATTAAAAGTCAGTTGCTCTACCGGCTGAGCTACGGGCTCGCTACGGCCGGCGGAAACATAAGCGGCGGGGGGAAAGCGGTCAACCGGCCCCGGCCTGTCGAGTTTGACCGGAAGTCCGGCCAAATCCGGCTCAAAACTCGAGCGAAACGATTAGCGTTAATTCTCGTTTCAGGAGAAAATTGCCCCTAGTTCAGTACTCACCGAAAAGTGCCGAAAATGTACCCAGTGGAACAGGAGATCCTGGTCGTCGACGGCGACGAGACGGCCCGTGCCCTGATCGAGCACACCCTCGCCGATCAGGGGTTTGCCGTGACGATAGCCGCGGATGGGCACGCGGCGTTGCATCAAATCGAAACCCGGCCTTTCGCCTTGGTTGTCGCGGAGATCGCGTTGCCCGGGACGATCGACGGGTTCAAGACGGTGCGCCAGGCGCGGGCCCTCCAGCCGCGGCTCAAATGCTTGTTCACCTCGCGCTGCGCGCCGCCGCCGTGGCGCACCGACGAATTGGACGAATTTATCGCCAAGCCATTTCATCCTCGGGAACTCTTGGGATGCGTTTTCGAGCTCATCGAGCGGGATGCCGCCCCGAAAAGCGCCGCCGCCGAGCATCCCGGATACTGCGATGCCTGAGCCGCGCGGCAAGCCGAGTGATGCGGCGGTTGCACACCCACGGCGAAGCGGCTAGAACCGCGGCGATTGGCGAGGACGGGGCGTGGCGCAGCCTGGTAGCGCACCTGCTTTGGGAGCAGGGTGTCGGAGGTTCAAATCCTCTCGCCCCGACCATCGTCGGCATCCCATGGCGCGGCACGCCGATCCCGCAGGGAGCAAGTAACCGATGGCGCGGGCACGCATCTTCAGGCCGGCCAGGAATGCCATGCAATCCGGGCGGGCGCAGCTCCGCAAATGGGTTCTCGAATACGAGCCGGCGACCTCGCGCCGCCCCGACCCGCTGATGGGCTGGGCGAGTGCCGAGGACACCCTCGACCAAGTCAGCCTGCGCTTCGATAGCCTCGACGAGGCGGTGGCCTTCGCCGAGAAGCAAGCGCTCGACTACACCGTCATCACGCCGCATGACGAAACCGAGAAGCCGAAGAGCTACGCCGACAATTTCCGTTACGACCGGGTGCAGGGCTAGCTCTCGCCTGCTCCGCACCCGGCGATTGCCGAGGGCGGTGCGGGATGCGATAAGGCCGCACGCGCCGAGCCGCCGACCCCGTAGCTCAGCTGGATAGAGCACTCGCCTTCTAAGCGAGTGGTCGCAGGTTCGAATCCTGCCGGGGTCGCCAACATTATGCTTGGGTGTACCATTAATCTCGAACAAGGTTTCTAAATTCCGCTGTGGGTAACGTTTTGGGTAACCGAGGCCCTTCTGTGGTCTCGATGCCGCGCGCAATGTCGCCGGTGGGCGTTTCCGCCATCGATTAGGTGAACAGGCTGCCGCCAGAAGAAATGATCAAGGAGCCTGGGCACGGCCGCCCGGACGATGCAATTACGCCCAGCCTTTCTCTCGCCGACCCGCAGGGTCGTAACCCGGACGGGGTCAGCGTCGGGCCGGGCTTGAGCTTATCCGCCGTCGGCAACTGCTGTCGCGGTCGGGCGAAGCGCTGCTCATTCGAGCCGCCGCGTGAATTTAGCCACGTCGATCGTCACTACCCGGGAATGCGAGCCGGCCGCGATCTCCTGGCGCCCTCGGTTGCGCGGAACGGTGAACTCGATCTGTCGCCCGTCGATCTTCGTCACCTCGGCCTCCCCGGTGACCAGGCGTCCAACCGGGGTCGCCGCGAGATGGCGCACGTTGACGGCAGTGCCGACTGCGCTCTCGCCGGGATCGAGATAAGTCCTGATCGCGTTGTGGGCGGCATCTTCCATGACCTGATCATCACGGGGGTGGCCAACACCGGCGGAAGGATCGCGTCTTTGAAATGGTCCGCAAGGTGCTCGGGCTGCACGAGGAGGCTGAAGGAGCCCTTGGCTCCGAGGGGTATTCTGCCTCATGGCTTGCTCCACGAGGCCGCGGCCACGGTTCTACGGCCTGAATTGAGGGCAGCCCGTCTCGAAAGCATCAGGCGGCGTATGTCGAGGAAGGGGAGCCGATTGGATCAGGGGTCGGGTGAGCAACCCTGACCTCCGATCTTCTCGTCCGATCCCGGGTCTCCGCGTTGCGTGCCTTGCTCGCAATCTGGCGACGGCTTATCGTGATATCTGTCCTTCCTGGTCGTCAACAGAGGAGCAGACATGCCGCTTCCGCAGGATATCAGACCGGTTTTCCAGGACATTCACGACACGCTGGTGCGCACCGAGGCGCCGTGGATTCAGCAATCCCCGATGTCCGCCGTCAAGGTGCTCTGGGTCGGACGCGAGACCGGCACCTGGGCGTCTTTGCATCATTGGAAGAAGGGCTACACGGCGCCACCGCACAAGCATCTCGCCGGGGCCCATGCGTATATTATCTCAGGCAAATTGCAGGTCAGAAACGGCATCTTGAAAGCCGGTGATTATGTCTACGAGCCTTCCGGCATCCTGCACGACGCGACCACCGCCCTCGAAGACACGACCTATCTGTTTATCTGCAACGGCGCAGTCCTGTTTTTCGACGAGAACGGTTTTACCCGATACACGAATTGGGAGGTGATGGAACAGCTGCGCGCCGAGCACGAGACTCCCGTTCGAGCCGAAGCGGCTGAATAGGGAGCGGCAGGCGTGAAGGCGGTCGTATGCGAGGCGTTCGGAGGCCCCGAAGTGCTCGCCTTGCGCGAGGTTTCCGACCCGCCGGCGCCCGGGGCCGGCGAGGTTCAGGTCAGGATCGGGGCACGCGGCGCGCAATATGTCGACGTGCTGATGCTCGCCGGCAAATACCAGTTCCGGCCGGAGCCGCCCTTCATCCCGGGCAGCGAAGCGGCGGGCGAAGTGGTTGCGGTTGGTCCCGATGTCACCCGGTTCAAGATCGGCGATCGGGTGATGAGCCGACATCGGCTCGGTGCATTCGCAGAACGGGGCAATGCCAACAGCGAGGGCTGTGACCCGATCCCTGACGGAGTGAGCGTTGAGGGAGCCGCGGTGTTCCGCGGCGCCTACAGCACTGCCTATCACGCGCTGCTGCAGCGAGGCCGGCTTACGGCGGGCGACCGGGTGCTGATCCATGGTGCTGCCGGGGGCATCGGCATCCCGGCGATCCAGATCGCCAAATTGTTCGGCGCCGAGGTCATCGCGACCGCGAGCACCGAAGAGAAACGAGCCGTCTGCCTCGAAGAGGGCGCTGACCATGCGATCGATTACCAGGGCGGTTTCCGCGACCAGGTCATGGAGCTGACCGGAGGCCGCGGCGTCGACATCATTTATGACCCGGTCAATGGTTCGACTTTCGAGGAATCGCTGCGTTGCCTGGCATGGAGCGGTCGTATTCTGATTTTGGGATTTCTCGGCGGCGCGCCGGCGCTCGCTCGCACCAACTACCTCCTGATCAAGGGGATAGAAGCGATCGGGGTGCGCATCGGCGGTCTGATGGAAACCCGCCCCGAAATCGCCGCCGCCAATACCAAGGTGCTGCTCGAGCTGGCGGGGCAAGGCAAGCTCAAGCCCCGCATCTGGCGCAGCTTCCCGCTGGAGCGCGCTCAGGAAGCGGTGCAAGCCCTGATCGACCGCAAGGTCATCGGCAAGGCGGTGCTTGTCGGCTAGCTTGCCGTTCCGGATCGGAGGACGCCATGAAGATCACCGACGTCACCCTGACCCTGTTCGCTTGGGAGAGCATCCCCTCGACGATATACGGCCACCACACCGCGCGGCCGACCGGGAAGAGCGATCTCGGGCTGCTGGCGGTCGCGACCGACGACGGGCTCACCGGCCACGCCTTTCTCGGCAGCTCCTCGAACCCGGCGAGCCTCGACGGGCCGGGCCTCATCCGCTTTTTGAAGCCCCTTCTGATGGGGCAGGACCCTCTCGATCGCGAGCGCCTCAACCGATTGCTGTGGGCCCGCGTTCGCGCCGCGACCGTCCGCGCCATCGGCGCCTGCGACATTGCGCTCTGGGACATCGCCGGCAAGGCAGCCGGGATGCCGATCCATCGGCTGATTGGCACCACACGCGACCACATCGCCGCCTATGCCAGCTCCGAGATCCACGCTGCACCCGAAGCCTATGCCGAGCAGGCCCGGCATTACCAAGCGACCGGCTGGGCTGCCTACAAGATCCACCCGCCACAGCGCTGGCGCGACGACATCAAGGTTTGCGAGGCGGTGCGCACGGCGGTCGGCGACGACTATACCGTCATGCTCAATTCGACCTGGAGCTACCGTTACGAGGAAGCACTGCGGGTCGGCCGCGCGATCGAGGAGATGGGGTTCTACTGGTACGAGGACCCGCTCGCCGACCAGGACATCTACAATTACGTCAAGCTCAAGCAAAAGCTCGACATTCCGATCCTCGCCACCGAATACCCGATCGGCGGCTTCGAATCCTATGCCCCGTGGATCCTCGAACACGCCACCGACTTCCTGCGTGGCGATGTCGCGGTCAAGGGCGGGATTACGACCTTGGTCAAGACCGCGCATCTCGCCGAAGCCTTCCGCATGAATTTGGAGGTGCATCACGGCGGCAACTCGCTGAACAACGTTGCCAATCTGCACGTCATCATGGCGATCCGGAACACCGAGTTCTTCGAGGTGCTGTTACCCGACGCGATGCAGAAGTACGGGCTCGCCGAGGACGTCACCGTCGACCGCGACGGCCTCGTACACGCCCCCACCGCCCCCGGCCTCGGTGCCAAGATTGATTTCGACCTGATCCAGCGCAAAAAGGTCGGAGTGCTGAGCTGAGGTGTAGTGCTGGCGGATGGCCTCCGGCGGGCATCATTGTGCCAGTTTCCGGCGCCCGGTCATTTTATCACTTGCGGGTAAGCGCGGGCCACTCCCGTTTTCAGCACGGCTTCGGGTAAACCCGTTAGCGCCTCGCCGGTCGCTTGACTAGCCTCATGGCCGGTCCTACGGTTTAAGAAAGCTGAACTTGGCGAAATCTGAGGAGGTCTGTCATGGCGGATTACAAGTTGATCTCGGCGGATTCCCATATCGTTGAGCCGCCCGACATGTACACCACCCGCTTCGAGCCGAAGCTGCGCAATCGTGCCCCGCACATGGAACAACGCAAGACGCCGACCGGCCGGGACTACGACGCCTGGATGCTCGAGGGTGTCCAAGTCGGAACCCTAGGCGCGGTGATGCAGGCAGGCCAGCGCTTCGAGGATCCTTCGCAGATCGATTTTCTCGGGCTCTGGGAGGATGTCCGCAAGGGCGCCTATAACGCTGACGCCATGATCGCAGAAAACGAGGAGGACGGGATCTGGGGCTCGGTGTTGCAACCCAGCCAGGGCCTCTTCTGGTACCGGGTTCCGGACAGCGAGCTTCTGTCCGAAATATGCCGTGTCTACAACGACTGGATAGCCGATTTCTGCAAGCCGCATCCGCGCCGGCTCAAGGGAATTGCCATGCTCAATGTCGACGACCCCAAGTCAGCGGCAAAAGAGCTCGAGCGCTGCGTCAAGATGGGCCTGGTCGGCTCCTTCATCCCGGTCGCGCCGCATCCGGATAAGCCCTACAGCAATCCCGTTTACGACCGGTTCTGGGCGACGGCGCAGGACCTCAATCATCCGCTCTTGCTGCATATCGGCACGCCGCGTGACGGTGTACCGGCCAACGAGTTCACCACCGACATTACCGAATTAACCGGCGCTGGACGCTCGACCACCGATTATTGGGTGCGTTACTCGCTCGGCTCGATGCTGTTTGCCGGTGTTTTCGATCGCTTCCCGGGTCTCAAGATTGGCTCGGTCGAGCATGAAGCGGCATGGATCCCGCATTGGCTGAAGCAAATGGACTTCACCTATGTCGAGCGGCCGGTCTTCACGAAAGGCTGGCGCTCGAAAGATGGTCTGATGCCGAGCGACTATTGGAAGCGCAACATGTTCGTCGAATTCATGGAAGACGATATCGGCGTCAAGCTGCGCGACTATATCGGCGTCGAGAACATGCTGTGGGGCAGCGACTATCCGCATGCCGAGGCGACATTCCCTCGATCACAGCAATTCTTGTCGCGCATGTTCGAGGGCGTCCCTGAGATGGATCTGCGCAAGATCACCTCAGAGAATGCCGCAAAGATGTTCGGCTTCGAGCTCAACTGACGCCGCCGCCATCGTCAGCCATAACCTCTCACCCACCACGCTCCGCGTGGCCCCAGCCTTTTCCCGCTGGGGGAAGGCCCGGGGTGGGCCATCTTGAAGGTGAGCGCTGTTCCAGAAGGCTTTGTTGTAGTCGGTAAGACCGGCGATCTGGCGCCGGGCGAAATGAAATTCGTCGCGGTCGATCGCGAGCGTGTCGTGCTGGCTAATGTCGACGGTGCCTTTTATGCGTTGCGCGATGTCTGTGGACACCGAAACGCGCCGCTGTCGCGCGGCAAGCTGATCGGCTGCGTGGTCGAGTGCCCGCTGCATTTTGCCCAATTTGACATACGAACCGGAAAATTGGTCGATGGCCCGGTGTCGGCCGACATACCGGTCTACAAGGTGCGGGTCGAGGGCGATACGGTCTATGTCAAACGCTAGGCGCCTTGCGGGCGGCGCCGCTTGACTGCCTGGGGGTTGGTCGAAGTCCGCGCCCATATAGATCCCGCGCTCCCAGCTGCGCTTTAGCGGGTCGGTGACCTTCAGCGACATGCGGCCGATGCGCTCGATCTCAATCTCGACGGTCTCGCCGTCCTGCAAAGCGCCGAGCCCCTCGTGGTTGGTGCCGCAGGTGATCAAATCGCCGGTATTCAAGGTCATGATCGTCGAGGCAAACTCGACCAGTTCGGGTACCCGATGTTCCATATCGTCGGTGTTGTAATTGTGGCGCAGTTGGCCGTCGTTCCAAAAGCGCACAACTAAGTCATTTGGTTCGGGCACCTCGTCGGCGGTGACGATGCAAGGGCCGATCGGCGCAAAAGTGTCGAATGATTTGCCGAGCCAGCTGCCGGCTTTCCAGGTGCGCCGCCCCTCGCCACGCGCCGACACATCGATCAGGCAGGTGTAGCCGAACACCGCGCTCTGCCAATTCGCCTGGCTGACCTTTTTGGCCGGACCCTTGATGACGAGCGCCAGCTCGGCCTCGTGCATGAAGATCCACGGCTCGGTGAATTCCGGCAACACGATCGTGTCACCCGGCCCGACGACCGCCTCCGGGTTCTTCAAGAACATATTGAGTGGCCGCGCCTCGCGCTGCGCGTGTTCCCAGTAATTGGCGATGCAACAGAGGATCTTGCCGGGCCGCGGCAATGGCGCACGCAGACGCACCGAGGCGAGCGGCCGTGCCTCGCCCCCCACCGCGAGGCGTTCGAGCGCCGGCCGCAATCGTTCGAACCCGTCGATCAGCCCTTGCATCGTCGATTGCGGCGTGTGCCCTCGCTCGATGGTATCGGCAAGCCCGACTACCCCGCGCTCGGTAAGCAACCCGGGCGCGGGCTCCTCACGCTCCGAGGTCTGAAAGAGCACCAGCTTCATGGTCGCCTCCTACCCTCTCGTTCTCGAGGAAATACTAGCGCGCTTCGAGATATTTTTGAAATTTGGTCAAGTCATTTGGCACCATAACCGCTCGCAATGCAAAGATATCGGTCGACGTATGGGCTACGCCGGAACAACAGCCGCGTCCGACCCTATATCCCGCGGCCCTGACCATTTCGGCGGCCGTCGTGTTGTACGCCCCGTATGGATAGGCAAATTCGGCCACCGGGACCTCAAGCTGTGACTCCAATATTGCCTTACTATTGTAGATCTGATCCCAAAGTAGGGCCGGGTCGGTGATTTTAGTTAGACGCGGGTGCGATCGCGAGTGGCTGCCTATTTTCATCCCTTCAGTAAGCAGGGTCTGCAGCTGGGGCCATGAAATAAAACCGCGGTGGCCAATGTAATTCGTCACCACAAAAAACGTTGCCGGAAAACGATATTGCAAGAGAAAAGGCAACGCATTTTCGTATTGCGATACCCATCCATCATCAAAACTGATTATCACAGGCAATGTAGGCAATTCGCGACCCTGCTCTAAATAATCAGCAACATCCGAGAATGTGATAACGTGGTATCCGCTGTCTTGAAGAAATTTCATCTGCTGACCGAAGACTTCGGCGGTCACAGTCATTCGGCGTAACCCGGGCGAGCCGTCATATGTCAGCCTGATGTGATGGTATACGAGTATCGGGACTTTTGTTTTTCGTTTCTCCGGTGGAGCCGGTTGTTCCGGCTGCACTGACGGCTGGTGCAAGTCTGTATCCGGCGTGGTGAATGGTTCGGCCTCTGCGGCAACCGGTGCGGCCGGTTGCTTCGCCCACCCGAGATGAGGACTGGCGAACAGGATGACCATTGCGAGAAAGCCGACGACGCACAGACGACCAATACCCAAGACGCTGCCTCCTTCCATCACCCCCGTTGCTTAACGGGTCGCTGGATTTGTCGCCTACCGCGCCGAGCCCGTGAATTTTCCGAGGTGTCGTACGACCGTCGCAACATCGCTCGGCTCTGTTGCCACCCTGCGACTCTCCTCCAGCAGGATCCGCACGGTTTCGCGGATCTGCTCCTCGGTATGAGAGGCCGTCAGAAAGAAGCGCAGCCGCGCGGCCCGCTCGGGTACCGCGGGGTATAGGATCGGCTGGACGTTTATCCCGCGTTGAAACATCGCCTGGGCCAGTCGTCCGGCGCCGATCGAGCTGCCGGTAATGACCGGCACGATCGAGGCGCCGATCGATCCACCGACGTCGAGCCCCCCCTCTCGTACCAGCCGCAGGAACAGTGCACCTCTATCGTTAAGCCGGCGCACCCGCTCGGGCTCGCCCTGAAGCAGCTGCACGGCGGCGAGCGATGCTGCCGCCGTCGGCGGCGCCATCCCCACCGAGAACACAAAACCAGGAGCCGAGTGCTTGAGATAGTCGATCAGTTCCTTCTTGCCGGCGATATAGCCGCCGCAGGACACCAAGCTCTTGCTCAGCGTGCCCATCCAGATATCGACCTCGCCGGGATCGACCCCGAACCGGTCCGCCGTGCCGAATCCGCGCGGGCCAAGCACCCCTAACGCATGGGCTTCGTCAACCATCAACCAAGCGCGGTGGCGTCGTGCCACGGCGATGAACCCCGGCAAGTCGGGGACATCGCCATCCATGCTGTAATGTCCCTCGATGACGAGGAGCGCGTGATCGTAGCTCGGACGCAACTCGCCGAGCAGTCGATCGGCGGCTTCGTGGTCGAGATGGCGAAACGGCGCCCGGCGCGCGCCCGACAGCGCCGCTCCTTGGGCGATGCTGTTATGGATCAACGCATCATGCACGATCAGATCGTTGCGGCCGAGCAGATGCCCGATGACCGTAACGTTCGTCGAATGTCCGCCGACAAGCGCGATACAATCCTCGCAGCCATGGAGGCGCGCCAGCGCCCGCTCTAGCTCACGGTGAAGCGGTCGCTCGCCGGAAACCGGCCGGCTGGCTGAGACCGTCGTGCCGTAGCGGTCGATCGCAGCTTTCGCCGCCTCCGAAATCCGCGGGTGCCCGTTGAGGCCGAGGTAGTTGTAGGAAGCGAAGTTGATGTAGGTCTTATTGCCAATCTGGGTTTCCGCGGCAGCTATGCCTTCATGGACACGAAAGAATGGATCGGCGATGTCGAGAAACTGGGCAGCCTCCCGGATCAAGCCGATCTCGCGAAACCCTTCGAGCTCCGACGCATCGAGCCTTTGGGCGGTGGCGTCGACCGCCTCCCAGGAGGAACGGCGCGGCGAGTGTCCCCGGGGTCGCGCGGCGGTAGCCGAGGACAGCTTGTCGATCAGCCGCGCCTTCGCCTGCGCCGAGAGGCCGAACAGGTTTCGCCCCAACTCCAATGGATTATTCCGCCGCCACTCTGTCGGGGTCGGCGCCGGGCAGCTCCCTGTCCACCAGCTCGTGCCGCATACCGAGCGCAATGACTTCGCCGTCCCTGCGTCCCGTCGCGAGTGCGCCGGCAAGCCGCGCCGCGATCGACGCCACGCTAGTACCCTCGGCAAGTGACACCAGAGGCAGGTCGATCCTCAGCCGGCTCTCGAGGGCGAGGCGCAATTCGACCGCCATCAGCGAATCCATTCCCACCTCGGACAGCGGACGCAGCAGATCGATACCTCCGGCGGGAAGCCGAAGGATCGTCGCCGCCTCTTCGGCCACGATCGTCTTCAGCAACGCCAGTGCTTCCTCCGGTTCGAGAGCGGCCAGTCGATCGGGAAGCGATTCGTCGACCGCCGTGGGTGAAATTTTTGCAAGGTTTTCCGAGAACATCGGCGCGGCCAGGATCGGAAGAAGCCGGCGCGCTTCGGCCCAGTTCGTTTCCGCGAATGCCACCGTTGGAAGGCCGCTGGCAATCATCGCGGTAAGCCCCGCGAGAGCTTGCGCTGCCGGGATCGGCTTGGCGCCGAGGCGACGAGCGAGAGAAGCGAGGGTATCCGGCCGCTTCGCGAGGTAGCCGGCATCCTCGATCGGCCCCCAAGCGACGGCAAGGCCCGGTCTGCCGGCGGTGCGGCGCTGCCGGGCGAGCGCTTCGAGCGCTGTGTTCGCGGCAACGTACGCTCCCTGACCGGGCGCTCCAATCACGGTCGTCGCCGAGGAGAACATCAAGAAAAGCTCGATCGGGTCGTCGCGCGTCAGCCTGTCGAGCGCGATAGCCCCACCGATCTTGGGGTGCAGAACCCGGCGGATGTGAGCGGGGTCGATCTCTGCGGCAAGGCCGTCCTCGATCGTCGACGCGGCGTGTACGACGCCGCGCAGGGGTGGCAGGTTTGCTCTGATCGCCGAAAGGATCGCCGCGAGCGACGCATGGTCGGCGACATCGCCTTGATAGACACGCACTTCGGCGCCCGCCGCGGCGAGCTCCCCAACCCTCAACTCAGCGCCGGGCGTCGCCGGTCCTCGGCGGCTGACCAGGGCGATCGAGCCGGCACCGTGAGCCGCCAGCCAGCGGGCGCACTCATAGCCGAAGCCATCGATGCCACCGGTGACCAGATAGGTGCCGTCGCGGCGCAACGCGACTTCCGGCGACTTGCGCAGCCGCACGCCGTCATTCTCACCGGGTACGAGGAGAAGCTTGCCGATATGGCTCGACGACTGCATGAGCCGGAAGGCGTCGTCGAGCTCCGCAAAGGAGAAGATCCGATGTGCGAGCGGTCGAATCGTCCCCTCGACAAGTGCGGTGGAGACCTCGGACAGCAGCAAGCGCGCAAGATCCGGCCGGCGAATTGGCAGCTGATCAATGTCGATCGCGAAATACGAGATGTTTTGGCGGAGCGGCCGCAGGTGAATTCGTCGGTTGAGATAAAGATCGCGTTTCCCCAGCTCCAGAAAGCGGCCGAACGGCTTGAGCACCTCGAGGCTGCGCTCCATCGCCTCGCCGCTCAACGAGTTGAGAACGATGTCGACCCCCTGCCCACCGGTGAACTCGCGCACGGCATCGTCAAAGGCGAGGTCTCGCGAATCGAGGACATAATCGGCGCCGGCAAGCCGCAAGAATGCCCGCTTCACCTCTGATCCGGCGGTGGCGATAACGATGGCGCCATGCTGTTTGGCGTACTGGATCGCGGCCAGCCCGACACCTCCGGAGGCGCTGTGGATCAGGACATGCTCTCCCGGCGCGAGCTTTGCCAGATGGCCTAAGGCATAGATCGCGGTGACGAATGTAACCGGGATCGTCGCGGCTTCGGCAAAGCTCGTTTGTGGCGGGATTTGCACGACCGCCTCGGCTATCGTGACCACGCGACTACTCAACGATGCCGGAGCGAACGCCATAACCCGGTCGCCGACCGCCAGGTCACTGACCCCAGGACCGAGCGAGCGGACGCTTCCCGCACATTCGAGACCGAATGTGGGGCCGGCAAAACCATCGATCAGCGCCTCTTCTGGGAGCAACCCCATCGCCCACATCATGTCCCGGAAATTGAGACCCGCGGCGTGCACCTCGATTTCGACCTGACCTGGGCCGACCGGGGCAGGTGTCTGAAACTCCCACCCTAGCGCCTCAATCCCCCCGAGGTGGCTCTTCGACAAGCTCAGCACATCCGACGCCTTCGCCCAGCGCGGCGGAAGACCCCGGCGCAGCCGGAGAACGTGGCGGCCGTCGGGGGTCCAGACAACTTCCGTCTCACCCGATCCGGCCGCCATCTCAGCGGCGATCTGTTGCGCGCGCTCGCCGGGGGTGGCGGTGGGGGAAAGATCCAGGAGGCGAAGCGATAGCCGCGGCATCTCATTGACGAGCGTCCGACCTAGCCCCCAGAGAGCGCCTCCGACGGCCTGGCCGCCATGAGGCGGAGGTGAGGCCTGCTGCGCTTCGCACGTGAGGATCCAGAGCCCAGCATCCCGCTCGACGGCAATCGTCGCGACCTTGGCCAACGCAGCAATCTGCTGCGCGACGTGCGGTGTCGCGTCACAATCACCCGGCTCCTCGGCCAGGAAGAGGATGATGTCGCGCACTCCGTCGTCGTGCGCATCACGATCGACTTCCGATGGGGCAACGAAATCGATGAGTTGCAGATGCTTAACGCAATGGCCCTGTTCGACAAGCCCATCCTGCAGCGCCTCGACGAAGGCGGAATCGCCTCCGACCAGGGTAACCATAGTCGGCGAGGCTCTATCTGCGACGGGAGCCTCCACACCGGCCGGCGCGCCTGCCCAGAATACGGCGCTCGGCCAGGGCGCCGTGGCGGTTTGCACTACATCGGCGGACTCGAATCCTGCTGCAAGCAGCTCGGCCCGCCAATCCTCCGGCGCACGCAGCGAGGATACATCCCCTGCCCGCCAAGGGGACTGCCACCAACTGGCATTCTGGCCGAAAACGAGATCCCAAAATGCATTCGGCTCGGGCTCCAACGCCAGGAACAGCCCGCCTGGGACAAGTAGATCCCGCAGGTTCGCCAGACCGATCGGGTCAAGCTGCAATCGGCCACAGGCATTGACCGCCAAGATGATGTCGAATGAGACATCATCCAGAGCCTCGTTCCCGTCTCGCGGGACCCACTGGGAGGCCGAAACCCCGACATAGGATTCGGCAAGCGAGCTCAACCGGGAGGCCTGCTCGGAATCTGCGCAGGTTGCGAGGTAGGCGATCGCGACCTTCGATTGGGCCAGAAGCTCGAGAATGCGGCGGGTTGCCCCGCCCGAGCTCGCGCCAAGTTCGAGAATTCGCAACGGCCGGTCCTTCGGCCACGCGCTCGAAATCTCGGTTAGCGCTTCGCACAGCAACGCGATGCCGGGAGCACTTGCCGGTGAACTGTGGAGCGCATGCTCTAGCATCGGCGAAAGCGGAGCATCCGGCTGCCTCGGGCCGTCTGCAAGGATCTTAGGCAGGTCCTCCGCCGCGCTGGCGACCAGAGCGAGCTCGGAGACCAGGTCCGGTGACTCGGCGAGGAGCAGTCGCCAGACCTCCGGCACGTCGGGCAATTCGTTCGACGGTTCGAGCAGCCATTCCGCGCCGGTTTCCGTGGCGGCGCCGACCCGTTCCAGCAACCGCAGCAGACATTCGGTGATCGCAGCCGCCTCGGGCGCGATCTGACCGGATTGGTTGAGTTCGGCAATCGTAAAGCGGCGTCCCGGCTCAACCATCCTGCTCAGCGCCTGCAGCGCGACCGCGCCGACGAGGGCTTCGATCAGTAGAGCCTCCTCTTGCCGTGTCCGATGCGGCGTGCGGGCCGTGCCAAGGCGCGACATGGTCGAGCAGAGATCGGACGGCGCGCGAGGAGGATGGTTTCCGAACAGGGGGGCAGGGACGAAGTCGATCCGCAGAGCGCGCTCGTCGATCGGACGTTGCCGAGTTAGTTCAACCCGCCGGAACCAGCAATCGGCGAGTTCGGCGACCACGTCTCCGGCCTCATCTGAAAGAACGATATCGGCAGACACAGATCGAACGCCGGTCCGCGTCAGCTGCAGTAAGACGCGGCGGGGAACACGTCCGAAGGGCGCAAGGAGGCGAACGCGACCAAACCGCCACGGGAGAAAGCCGACGCCCTGAATTTGATGCGGTCGGTCGGCCACCAATCCGAAGAGACCTTGCAGCGCACCATCGAGCAGGGCCGGATGAAGCAGATATAAATCGAGCGCTTCATTGCCGATCGGCGCGGGGTCGAGATAGGCGATCGCTTTATGAGGATCGGTGATTTCGACGTGCGACACGGTCCTGAACCGGCGGCCGTAATCGAGACCGGCGAGATGCGCGAGGCGGTATAGACTCTCGCCTTCGATTCGACGCTGCGCCGAGGCATCACCGCTCCAGGAAATGATGCGGCGTGCATCCGTCGCAGCCGCGAGGCGCGCGACTGCGCAGACGGTCATGGGCTCGCTTGACAAGCGCGGGCGGCTTGCGAGTTCCCAGTCGCCTTCGTCGGATTGGAGCACTGTCCGCAGCTCGCGCATCCGGTCTTTGTCGAACGGCATCGGGCGTCTCAGTTCGACATCGAAGACCTCGAGCGCCGGCGCGTCCGGCCATCGGCATCGCGCGGTGGCAAGCGCCATTTCCAGAACTGCCGCCGCCGGCAGAACCGGCACGCCCTCGACTGCATGGTCAGCGATCCAGGGAAGCACTTGCTCGTCGAGATGATTAAGCCAACTTGCCACCCCTCCGCTTTGGCGGAACCCGAGGAGCGGGTGGTCGAAAGGTGGATTGACGAGGTCGGAAGCCTCGGTCGTTACGGCGAACCAAAATCTCTCCCGGTTCCACGGGTAGAGTGGAAGCCCACGTGGATCAGCGGGGCCGTCGAATGATGCCGCTGTTGTCCAATCGTATCCCGCAGCATGGCAATGTGCCGCCATCTCGGGGAATGGGTCATCCGCACCGGGATCCCTGGAGAGGCTTGCGAGCACGTGCCCCTGGACCTCGGCGGAGCGCAGCCCGTCCGTAAGGTAGGATTGAAGGATGGCTCGTGGGCCGATCTCGAGGAAGATGCGATACCCTAGACGAATCAGTTGGGCAACGGCGTCAGTAAAGCGCACTGGATGGCGGACGTTGCGCCACCAGTATTCCGCATCGAGCTCTTCGGCTCCGACGACGTGGCCGGTAACCGTCGATACGAGTAGCGATTCGGGCGGACGTGAGGCGAGGCCGCGAAGATCGTGCAAGAGATCCTCGCGGAACGGGTCCATCGCGCGCGAGTGGAAAGCGAAGTCCAAATCGAGAGAGCGAAATCCAATGTCGCGGTGCTCAAGCTCGGCCTCCAGGCGGCGGATCTCCTCGATCGACCCCGAAATCGTCACTGAACGGGCGGCATTGAGCGCGCCAACCTCGGCGGAGCTGTTCAATTCGGCAAGAATAGCCTGCGCCGCGTCGTGCGCGAGGGCGACCGCCGCCATTCGGCCCGCACCCCGGGTGTGCTGCTGATGACGGCTCCGTACCACGACGACGCGCGCAGCATCGGCGAGCGAAAGGGCGCCCGCGCTCCAGGCTGCGGCAATTTCGCCGACACTGTGGCCGAAATGGGCAGCGGCGCGGATACCGATCGCTTCCAGCGCCCGAACAATGCCGACTTGGACGGCAAACAGAAGCGGTTGCGCGATGTCGGCGCGCGCCAGACTATCGCTGTCGACACCGCTCTCGAGAAGCTCGGTTAGAGACCAGCCGAGTTCGCGGCGGAGCAGGCCGTCGACCTCCTCGAATGCACCACGAAAGACGGCGTTGGTCCGCAACGCATCTCGGCCCATTCCCGGGAATTGCGCTCCGTTGCCAGAGAAGACGAACGCAAGCTTGTCTTCCCGAACACCAGTCTCGGTGATCACACCCTGTGTCGGATTGCCGTCGAGAAAGTCGGCAAGCATCCCCGCGGTTGCAGCCGGATCCTTCCCCAGCGCGACAAGCCGGTGCGCGTGATGGTCGCGTTTTCGCGCGGCAGCGCGCAGCAATACGGGAGCCCGCTCGACGGGCGTCGCGGCGAGCACGCCGCACCACCTCTGGACGAGCTCGCGGAGGGATGCCTCGGTGCGAGCGGAAACGACCAACGGGGGCATCGACTTCGATACCGGCCCCGCTATGTCCGCGGAAGGCGGCGCGGCAAGCACGACATGGGCGTTCGTCCCGCCGAAACCGAAGGAATTGACCCCTGCATAGCGCCGCTCGCGCGCCGCGGCGATCGGCTCTGCGTCACGCAGCAGCCGAAGGTTCAATGCGTCAAAGGCGATATTCGGATTGGGCGTCTCGCAGTGCAGTGTCGGCGGAACGATAGCCCGATCGAGGGCCAGCGCCGCCTTCAGCAGCCCGGCCATTCCCGATGCCGGTTCCAGATGACCGATATTGGTCTTTACCGATCCGATCGGAAGCGGATCAGACCGGCTCTGGCCTAGGGAATGGCCAACGGCGGCCGCTTCGATCGGATCTCCTGCCGGCGTTCCGGTGCCGTGCATTTCGAAGAAGGTCAAATCTTTCGGAGCAACGCCCGCGCGCGCATAAATTGAGCGCAGCAGGGACGCCTGCGCCGCCTCGCTCGGCAACGACAAACCGATCGTTCGGCCGTCGGAATTGACCCCCGTGCCGAGGATGACGGCGCGGATCGCATCGCCGTCGGCGAGTGCATCATCGAGGGGTTTGAGAATTACCACTGCGCCGCCCTCTCCGCGGACATAGCCATCGGCGCGTTCGTCGAACGCAAAGCATCGTCCGCGCCGAGAAAGCATCGAGGCGGAGCAAAACCCGAGATACGGGTAGGGGGCGAGCAGGACGTTAACGCCGCCGACAATTGCCGTCTCGACGCGCTTGCCTCGGATTGCCTCGCACGCATGATGCAAAGCGACTAGCGAGGACGAGCAGGCCGTGTCGATGGTGAGGCTCGGCCCACGCAGATCAAATACATAAGAAACACGGTTGGCAATAACACTTAACGTATTGCCGGTCATAGAATAAGAATTGGCGCTGGCCGGATCGCCGAGTCTCAAATCTGAATAGTCGGTTGTAGATGCACCAATATAGACACCAGTGGTGCTTCCGGCAATTTTGCCGCTCGAAATGCCGGCATCCTCAAGTGCGTGCCATGTCAGCTCCAACAGCAGCCGCTGCTGGGGATCCATTTGTGCTGCTTCACGCGGAGAGATGCCGAAGAATGACGGCTCGAACAGGTCGATGCCGCTGATGAGCCCGGCAGCCCAAGTATAACTCTTACCCGGTTCGTTACGGTCCGGATGATAAAAAAATCGGGTCGACCAACGCTGCGAATCGATCTCGGAGACGGCGTCCCCCCCGCAGGCGAGCAGCCGCCAGAACGCCTCCAGGTCCTCAGCTCCCGGGAATCGGCAGGAGGCCCCGACGATCGCGATCGATCCGTCACTCATCCAGCAAAAGCTTAATCAGTCCCCAAGGGTCGGTGTGGTGACCGCGTTGCACAGCCTCACTTTAACCTCATTACACACAAGACGAACCAAATGCTAGGTGTGAGATCGCTCGCCGATGTCGCGGAGCGCGCGATGCAGCAGCAAGGTTGAGACGCGCAAAAGCCCCCTCAGGGAAAGATTTACTAGCCTACTTGGGACGGTTCGCCGCGGATGCCGAGCCAAGGCAATCATCATAGCCGTGACAAAAATGTGACGTTCGGCGAGCGTCGAGGACATCTATGCCAGCGATCAGGCTTGCAGGGCAGCAAGAGCCTCGTAGACCAATTGGTCGATCTCGATCCCCTCGCACAATGCCTTCTCGCGGCTGCGAGACGCTCGCTCCCCAGGAATGCGGATTTCGCCGACCCCAGGCTGACGCGGCGTGGCCTTAACCCGCTCGATCAGTTCGCTAACCTGCCGCCCGAAGGCGTCGGGCTCGACAAGCAAATCCGGCTTGAAGACGATGAAGAGATATCCGTCGTCCTGCCTCGGGCCAAGCCCCGAACTCGCCGACAGTCCGAGCGCCTGCACGATCAGAGCAAGGCCAAATCCCTTGTATCCGCCAAAGGGCAGTAGCGCGCCGCGCCGCGCCTGGGCGGGATCGCGTGTCGGGCGCCCGTCGCCATCGATGGCAACCCCTTCCGGCAACTGCTCCCCCAATCGCTCGCGGTATGCCAAATCGGTCCCCATGAAGGCCGAGGTCCCCATGTCGAAGACCAGGGCTCCGCGCGATGACGGGAGTTCGAAGGCGATCGGGTTGGTGCCGAGCACCGCGCGCATGCCTCCGGGCGGGGCGACGCTGGGTGCGGAGCCCGCCGTGTGAATCCCGATCAGCCCCGCATTGACGATCATCTCGCAGTAGTAAGCGCTACGGCCGCTCATCCAGCTGTTCGTGACCCCGACGATGGCGATGCCACGGGCCTCAGCCTTGGCGATCGCGGCGCGGGTGGCGTGGTACATCGCCAGCATGCCAACGTTATTGCCGCCGTCGTACAGGGTCGACAGTTCCGTCTCGCGGAGCACCCTGATCGGCTGGCGCTGCCGTTTGAAGCGCCAATGCTCGGGGATGTTGAGTAACTTTGCCAGCCCCGAATATTCGTATCCGCAGAGGGCGGCATCAATCGCATGATCGGCGAGGATGCGCGCTTCCTCTTCATCGTAGCCGATGCCGCGCATTGCTCTCTCGGCGTGCTCGCGGGCCTCGTTGACACTCAGGTGAACTCGATCGGGCGACATCTTCTGCGATTCCTATTCTACGCCTCCCGGCGCGCCGACTCCGGTCGCCAGCGCAGAATCGGCCGGCGGGCGGCGGCGGTTTCGTCGAGGCGGCGGCGAGGGCTCAACCGGGGTGCTGCGTGAAAGCGCGCGGCATCGCCGGAGCGGGCAACGGCGGCGAGCCTCTTCAGCACCGCCGTGAACTGGTCGAGCGAGGCCTTGCTCTCGGTCTCGGTCGGCTCGATCAACAGGGCTCCATGCACGACCAGCGGGAAGTATATTGTCATCGGATGATACCCCTCGTCGATCATGGCCTTGGCAAAATCGAGGGTGGTAATCCCTGTGTCCTTCAAGAAACGGTCGTCGAACAGCACTTCGTGCATGCAGGGGCCAGGAAACGACGGGCTCAGATCGTCCTCGAGGCGCGCGCGCAGATAGTTGGCGTTGAGCACCGCATCATCGGCGACTTGCCGCAGCCCATCTGCCCCGTGGCTCATCATGTAGGCGAGCGCCCGCACGAACATGCCCATTTGGCCGTGAAAGCCCTTCAGCCTGCCGATTGTCTGGTCGGCCGAGTCGTTCTGGTGCTCGACCAATTCGAGCCCATCGCGACCGTGCACGATCCAGGGTAGCGGCGCGTAAGGTGCGAGACTCGCAGCCAACACCACAGGGCCGCTCCCCGGGCCGCCGCCGCCATGCGGGGTCGAAAAGGTCTTGTGCAGGTTGAGGTGCATGCAGTCGATGCCTAGGTCGGCCGGCCGCACTCGCCCGACGATGGCGTTGAAGTTGGCCCCGTCGCAATAAAAGAATGCGCCGGCCGCGTGCACCGCCCCGGCGATGTCGAGAATCTCGTTCTCGAACAGCCCGCAAGTGTTAGGGTTGGTCAGCATCAGTGCGGCGACATCGGGCCCGAGCTTGCGCCTGAGGGCGTCGAGATCGACCCTACCTCGCGGATTGCCGGGAACCGGATCGATGGTGTATCCGCAGGCGGCGGCCGTCGCAGGGTTGGTGCCGTGCGCCAATTCAGGCACGAGAACTCGGCTGCGGCGATCGCCGCGCGCCTCGAGGGCGGCGCGGATTGTCATCATGCCGCAGAGTTCGCCGTGCGCCCCGGCTCCCGGGCTCAGCGCGATCGCGGGCATCCCGGTCAGCTTCTTCAGCCAATGTGCAAGCAGGTCTATCAGCGCCAGCGCCCCGGGGACCGTCGACATCGGCTGAAGAGGATGGATGTCGGCAAATCCCGGGAGTCGCGCCAGCTTCTCGTTGAGCCGTGGGTTGTGCTTCATTGTGCAGGAGCCCAGCGGATAGAGCCCGCTGTCGATCCCATAGTTCTTTTGCGACAGCCGGGTGAAGTGACGGATCACCTGCGGTTCGCCGAGACCAGGTAACCCGATCTCGCCCCGCCGCTCCAGGCCGCCCAGCCGAGCAGCGAATGGCTTTGGATCGGGAAGATCGACACCGCAACGGCCAGGTAGACCCTGCTCGAAAATCAATGTTTCTTCGATCTGCAGGCCGCGGTTGCCAGTAACCGTCTCGAACGGTGCTGCCAGATCCGCCGGGGGATGGGTACTGAGGGCTCGGCTCCAGCCGGTCACGACAAAGCCTCTTGAAGTTCCCGCTCGAGCCGGTCGGCGTCCTCCTCCGTCACCATCTCGGTAGCCGCCACGACGAGGACATCCGCCAGCTCGGGTCGGTCGGGATAGAGGCGGCTGACCGGAATCCCGGCAAGCACGCCCTTCTCGGCAAGCGCCTCGACAACCGGCGCCGCCGGGCGCGGCAGTCGCAACGAGAACTCGTTGAAGAAGGCTGGGTTGAGAAGCCGCACACCCGGTGTCCGCTCGAGCCGCTCGGCGAGGCGCACGGCGGCGGCGTGATTGAGGCGGGCGAGCCGAACGAGCCCGATTTCACCGAGCAAAGCCAGATGGATCGTGAAGGCGAGCGCACACAAGCCCGAATTGGTGCAGATGTTGCTCGTCGCTCTCTCGCGCCGGATGTGCTGCTCGCGGGTTGATAGGGTCAGCACCCAGCCGCGCCGGCCGTCCGCGTCGACAGCCTCGCCGACGAGACGTCCCGGCATCTGGCGCACGAATTTGTCGCGGCTGGCAAAGAGGCCGAGATGGGGGCCGCCGAAATTGAGCGCGTTGCCGAGCGACTGGCCTTCGGCGGCGACGATGTCCGCTCCCATCTCGCCCGGCGGGAGAATGGCGCCGAGCGATAGGATCTCGGTCACCACGACGACGAGCAGCGCGCCCGCCTCGTGGCACATCTGCCCGAGTTCCGCGTAATCGCGGATCTCACCGAAAAAATCGGGGTTTTGCACGACGACGCAGGAGGTGTCGCGGCCGACCAGCCGGCCGAGGTCTTCGCCGCCACTGGGAGCCGGAGCCTGTGCGGCCAGCTCGAAGCCGATAAACCGGGCGTAGGTCTCGCAAACCTCGCGGTAATGCGGATGGAGACCGCCAGACAGCACTGCTCGCCCGCGGCGGGTCAGGCGATTGGCCATCATCACCGCCTCGGCGCAAGCCGTCGCCCCGTCATAGAGCGAAGCGTTCGCGACCTCCATGCCGGTCAAGAGCGCGACCTGGGTCTGGAATTCGAACAAATATTGCAGCGTCCCTTGTGAGATTTCGGGCTGGTAAGGGGTGTACGAGGTCAGGAATTCGCCGCGCTGGATCAGATGGTCGACCGCGGCGGGGACGTGGTGGCGATAGGCCCCGCCGCCGATAAAGAACGGGACCGAACCCGCCGCGAGGTCGCGTGATGCCATCGCTGAGATTGCGCGCTCGACCTCAAGCTCACCCATCGCCCGGGGCAGGTCGACGAGGCCATCGAGCCGTGCGGCATGCGGCACGTCGGCAAACAGCGCGTCGATCGAATCGACACCAATGGCCGCCAGCATCTCCTGTCGGTCGCGATCGGTCAGCGGGAGATAGCGCATCAGTGCTGTTCCTCCACCAAGCGCTGGTAAGCCGCTTCGTCCATTAGGCCGTCGAGCTGCTTGGGGTCGTCGAGGCGGAGCTTGAGGAACCAGCCGTCCCCCATCGGGTCGGCGTTGACCGCGGCGGGATCGGCGGCCAGCGCCTCGTTGACCTCGGCGATCTCACCCGAAACCGGGGCGTAGACCTCGCTTGCCGCCTTGACCAATTCGACGACCGCAGCTTCCTTGCCTTGCTCGACCCGACGTCCGATTTCGGGCAATTCGACATAGACGACGTCGCCGAGCTGCGACTGCGCGTAATCGGTGATGCCGACGACCGCCAGATCGCCGTCGAGCCGAACCCATTCGTGGTCCTTGGTAAAACGAAGGGTGGTCATCGGCGATGTCCTCCTGCGGCATCAGCCGCGGTAATAGCGGTGCGGGAAAAAGGGTAGCCGCGCGGCCCGGGCGGGCCGCGCAAGGCCGCGCACGAGGAGGGTGAGGGCCGTGCCCTCAGCAGCGTAACGGCGGTCGACATAGCCCATCGCGATCGGCCCGCCGACCGAGGGGCCGAAGCCGCCGCTTGTCACCCGCCCGATCGTCTCTCCCGCGGTGTTGACGATCTGCGTACCCTCGCGCGCCGGCGCCCGCCCATCGGGGCGAATGCCGATGCGCCTGCGCGCGGCACCCTCGACCAGCTGGCGCAACACGATCGCAGCGCCGGGAAATCCGCCTTCGGCCCGCCGCCGCCGGCCGATCGTCCACGCGAGCCCGGCCTCGATCGGGCTTGTCGAACTCGTCGATATCATGGCCATAGAGGCAGAGCCCGGCCTCGAGGCGCAGCGAATCGCGGGCACCAAGACCGATCGGCCATACCTCCGGCTGAGCGAGCAGCACCTCGGCAACGGGCGTCGCATCGTCGGCGGACAACGAAATCTCGAAGCCGTCTTCGCCCGTGTATCCGGAGCGGGTGATCAGGCATTCACGGCCGTCGAGCGTCGTCTCCGTCGCGGTCATGAAACCGAGCCGTGCAACGGCGGGGGCGCAGCGCGACAAGACGCCAGCGGCCGCGGGTCCCTGGAGCGCCAGCAGCGCTTTGTCCGACAGCGGCTCGACCGTGGCAGCGCCGGAGATCCGATCGCGCAGATGCGCGAGATCGGCTTCCTTGCGCGCGGCGTTGACGACGAGAAAGAGCCCGTAACCGAGCCGCGTCGCCATCAGATCATCGAGGATCCCGCCCTCTTCGTTGAGCAGCAGCGTGTACCGCATATGTCGGGGCATAAGCACCGAAAGATCGCCCGGGACGAGCGCTTCGAGCGCTCGTACCGCGTCCGCCCCGGCTAGCCGCACCTGCCCCATATGGGAGACGTCGAAGAGCCCGGCTTGGGCGCGGGTGTGGAGGTGTTCCTGCAGGATGCCGGTAGGAAAATGCACCGGCATCTCGTATCCGGCGAACGGCACCATCCTGGCGCCGAGCGCCAGATGGAGATTGTAGAGCGGTGTCCGCTCGAGCCGAACCGCAGCAGCAAGGGTCACCCGCACCTCCGACAGAGCGGACGCCGAAGCGCCCGATCGCTGCCCCCTCTGTCGTGGACCCTGAGAGATTCACCCTGCCCATACCCCTGCCCTCCCCGCTGGCGGGGAGAGACAAGGTAGAGGCGGGCTTACTCCTTCGGTGAGCGGGAGTTTCCCGCTGCTTTCCAGAGCGCCCTTCCGCCCGCGGTCCTTTTGCCTGAGAGTTTCCGGGGCGGTTGCTCCTTCGGCGCCGCGGCCCCTCTTCAAACCGGGGCTGCGACCTCTCCTGCGGGCGTGCATACAGCAGTAGTCGTGTAGCATCGTCCGATGCCTCTGTCCAAGCCGTTCCGCTCGAATTCACTTTCGAAACCCGGCGGGACACTCCGAGCGGTCGGAGACACAGGGTTCTCCGGACCCACCGACCGATGAGGCCCTGCCTTCAGCGAAAACGGGATTTCGTCTACGGAACTATAATTTCACTAAACGAACCGTCGTTTGGCTTGCCCCCTCTTGGAGCACCTGGAGACCAAGCCTTTCCGATAATCATGATCCTATAATTGTCGTATTCGTGCCGCACACTTTGGACGGTTTTGGGGATGGACCGCCGGTTGGGATTAAGGAGATGCCGATGATGGAGTTGCGGGCCGGTCGGGACGTCGGCACCGGGCCGGATCGGCGCTTCAACTTTTAGGAGAGGGTCCGCTGCAGACCCGCTGCAGGTGCAGCGACAGCAAAATCGGCGAGACAATTTTCGGTTGCAGCCAGCGACCGAAACCGGTCAGCGCCCGCGGAACTTCTTGTAGAAGTCGACCACCTCGGGGCTCTGCTGAAAGCCGACGACGATGTTGAGGTCGGCCCCCTGGCGGCCGCCGAGCGGGATTGCTTCCTCGATATGATCGGTGACGCCGGAACGCTTTCCCGGCCCGTCGAATGTGATGCGCACCGGAAGCGGCCTCTTGCTGAGGATCGCCTGATCGGGGCCGGTAACGGCGACGAAATATTGGAAGTCCACGGAATTGTTGGACTTAGCGGCCGGGCCGCGCTCGCCGACGACGACGACGTCGAGGGTCAATCGCATCGTGTCGCCGCTGTACACGCACTTGGCCTCGGCCTCGCTCAAGAGGCCATAGAACGACACGTTGTCTGGGCGACGCTCGGGAGCCGGGCCGAACACGGCGGTATTGGCGAGCGGCCGCAGGATCACCGTACTCGGGCAGGCCTCGGTCGGTTTGGACGCCGAAGACGAGCCGAACAAACCGCATCCGGAAAGAGCCAGAAGGCAGACCAGCACCGCGCTCGGCGCGGCGGGCGGGTGCCTCACAGGCTCTCGTGCGTACCGTCGCAGAACGGCTTACCCCCGGTCGACTTGCAGCCGCACAGCCAGACCTCCTCGGTCGCCTCCGCAGTGAACGGCACGGGGGTGAGGCCGGTCCCCTGGTGCGAGCCGTCGCAGAAGGGCTGCTTGGCGCTGCGTCCGCAAGCACACCAGAAATATCTCTTGCCCGCCTCGACATTGACGCCGTAGGGCTCTTTTTGCGCGGGTATGGGGTCGGCCATCGTTTCTTTCCTGCCACAAGCCTTGCTAGTGTCCGCACGATCCGGCTGCGGTTCGCCACGGCGCGGACTGTATGCGAGGCGCGCCAGCCAAACAAGGCGGGTGGACGGCCGGTCGATCCGGCGGCCCGGTCCGGCTGGTAGCGGCCCGCAGTAAAAAGGTCGGAGAAAGAAGCCGATATGGCCGTCTACACCGAGGTCTCCGATGACGAGATCAGATCCTTCGCGACCTTCTACGACATCGGCGAGGTGCTGTCCTGCAAGGGGATCGCCGAGGGAGTGGAGAACTCGAATTACCTCCTGACGACCGAGCGCGGCAACTTCATCCTGACCCTTTATGAGAAGCGGGTCGCGCCGAGCGATCTGCCGTTCTTTATCGCCCTGATGGAGCATTTGGCAGGGCAGGGAGTGCCCTGCCCGACACCGATGCGGGGGAGGGACGGCGTCGCTTTGCGCGAATTGTGCGGGCGTCCTGCGGCAATCGTGACATTTCTCGCCGGGATGTGGCCGCGGCGAATTCAGCCGCTCCACTGCGCCGCCGTTGGGGGGGCATTGGCCGGGCTGCACCGGGCCGGCGCCTCGTTTGCGACCGCTCGTCCGAATGATCTTTCCGTCGCGGGCTGGCGCCGTCTCTTCGAATCGTGTCACTGCCGCGCCGACGAGGTGCAGCCCGGCCTCAGCGCGGAACTAGCGACCGAACTTGAGCTATTCGAAAATGTCTGGCCACGCGACCTCCCTGCGGGGGTCATCCACGCCGACCTCTTCCCGGACAACGTCTTCTTTCGCGACAGCGAGCTTTCCGGCCTGATCGACTTCTATTTTGCCTGCACCGACTTTCTCGCTTATGACGTGGCGATTTGCCTCAACGCTTGGTGTTTCGAGGCCGATGGCAGTCTCAATGTGACCAAGGCCCGGCTGCTGCTCGACAGCTATCGGCGGGGGCGGCCGCTCGGCCCGGTCGAATTCTCCGCGCTGCCGCTGCTGGCACGCGGCGCGGCCTTGCGCTTTCTCTTGACCCGGCTCTTCGATTGGCTCAACCAGCCTGCCGGGGCATTGGTCCGCCCGAAAGACCCGCGCGAATATCTCCGCAAGCTGCGGTTTCACCGCGGGATTACCGATCCGCGGGGTTACGGGCTCGATGCCTGAATTGTCCGAGGTCGACGTCTTTACCGACGGCGCCTGCAGCGGCAACCCGGGTCCCGGCGGTTGGGCCGCCATCCTGCGCTATCGCGGGACCGAGAAGGAATTGAGCGGCTTTGCGCCCGATACGACCAATAATCGCATGGAGATGACCGCCGCCATCGCGGGATTGGAGGCCTTGAAAAGGCCGTGCCGAGTGCGGCTCTACAGCGACAGCCAATACCTACGCGACGGCATCACCAAGTGGATCGACGGCTGGAAGCGTCGCAATTGGCGCACCGCCGACAAGCAGCCGGTCAAGAACATCGATCTATGGCAGCGGCTCGAGGCGGCTGCGGCCCGCCACGAGGTCTCGTGGATCTGGGTACGTGGGCACTCCGGCCATCCCGAGAACGAACGGGCCGATGCTTTGGCACGGGCCCGCATCGCTGAGGCGGCCGAATGAGGCCTCAAAGCGCTTTGAGCATCGCCTCAGCGCCCGAGATGTCGACCTGGCCCGGCTGCTGCTCGACGTTGAGCGATTTCACGACCCCGTCTTCGACCAGCATTGAATAACGTTTCGAGCGGATGCCGAGGCCGCCCTTGCTGAGATCGAGATCGAGGCCGAGGGCGCGGGTGAAGTCGCCGCTGCCGTCGGCGAGCATTCGGACCTTCCCTTCGGCCTTCTGATCTTTGCTCCAGGCTCCCATGACGAACGCGTCGTTGACCGCCACACAGGCGATCTCATCGATCCCCTTGGCCTTGATGTCCGACGCTTTGTCGACATAGCCTGGCAGGTGGCGCTGGGAGCAGGCCGGTGTGAAGGCGCCGGGAACTGCGATGAGGATCATCCGCTTGCCGCGGAAAATCTCGTCGGTGGTGAACTCTTTTACGCCTTCCGAGGTCAGTTGCTTGAGTGTGACCGATGGTATCCTGTCACCGACATTGATGGTCATAGTATCCTCCGGGTGTGCAAGACCGAAAGCCTCGCCGGGCTTGCATCTCTGTCGCGCAGAGCTGCGGCGGGCGGATCGATAGCACAGGGCGGATCACCCGGCAAACAAGGACGGCGCTCGGTCCCCAGCGATTGTTCGTGCACCGGGAGGAAACGAAATCCGCGTATAAGCGTATAACCGGACGGGGGCGCCGACGGGGCGCGACGTCGGTCGGAGGATGGGATGAATTCGCTTGCAGGCCAGCTCTTGGTGGCGATGCCACAAATGTCCGACCCGCGGTTTGTTCGGTCCGTCATCTATCTCTGTGCACATGGCGGCGATACCGGGGCTATGGGCCTCGTCATCAACAAACTGCTGGGCTCGTTGACCATGGGCGAGCTGTTTGCCCAGCTAGAGCTTGAGCCCAGCGACGCCGCCGGCGGGCATCCGGTACATTTCGGAGGCCCGGTCGACGCCGGTCGCGGCTTTGTGCTGCACACGGCCGACTATCGCGAGGAAGCCACGCTGTGTGTCGACGGCGCTATTGCGCTGACCGCCACATTGGAGGTCCTGCGCGCAATCGGTGAAGGCCGAGGGCCGCGCCAAAGCCTCTTCGCCCTCGGCTATGCCGGCTGGGCGCCCGGTCAGCTCGACGCCGAGATCCAGGCCAATGGCTGGCTTTCCGTCGCCGCTGACTCCGACATTGTCTTCTCCGCCGACGACGATGCGAAGTGGGGCCGGGCGTTGGCTAAGCTCGGCGTCAATTTGTCGATGTTATCGAGCAACGCAGGGCACGCCTAACGGCCTTCGGCTGCTCAGGACGCGGATCCTCCCCAATCCTCACGCAGCATCGCGAAGAGCAGATGATCCTGCCATTTGCCCTCGATGCACAGATATTGCCGGGCGTAACCCTCTTGCTGGAAGCCGATCCTGACCAGCAGCGAACGGCTCGGAATATTGCTCGGCAGACAGGCAGCCTCAACGCGATGAAGTCGGAGGCGATCGAAAGAAAAATCGAGGACGAGGGGCAGCGCTACGGTCATATAGCCCTGGCGTGCGAACGGCTCGCCGACCCAGTAGCCAAGGCTCGCAGTCTCGGAGACGCCTCGCCGCAAATTGGATAGGCTGATGCCGCCGATCAGCGTCTCGTCTTGAGTGAAGATGAATAAGTTATAGCCCTGGTCGGTCCGCCAGTCCTCGGCATACCGGGCCAACCGGGCGCGGAACGCGGCTCGGCTTAGCGCGTCGGGCGGCCAGCTCGGCTCCCACGGCGCGAGGAAATTTCGCGAGCGGGCTCGCAGGCCTGCCCAAGCCTCGTAATCGCTGCGCTCGGCCGAGCGCAAGAAGACACGCTCTCCCGCCAAGCGAAACGGTTCGGCGCGGGCGAGAAAAAGGCGGGGAAAGGACTTGCGTTGCGCTGCCATCGCGAAATCACCCGGCGAGCCGCTCCCTGACGCGGTCGAATTCTTCCAGCCCGCCCACTGGTCCGAGCCCGACGAGCGTTGGCGGCCCCGAGCGCCAGCGGGCTACGACCCGGCGGATCGCACTATCCTCAACTGCTTCGATGCGGCTGACGATGTCGACCGGATCGAATGGAGTGCCGTGGATCAGGAGATGCTGCGCCAGCTGCTCACAACGCGCCGAGGTGCTCTCGAGCGACATCAACAGGCCCGCCTTCATCTGGGTCTTGGCGCGATTAAGTTCGACGGGGCTCAACCCCGCCTCGAGCCGAACCGCCTGCTCGCACAATGCCGGTACCAGTTCGGCCGCCTCGGCCTCGCCGGTACCGGCGTAGATTCCGAAGAGCCCGCCGTCGCGATAACCGTGGACAAAGGAGTGGATCGCGTAGACCAACCCCCGCCTCTCTCGGACCTCCTGGAACAAGCGGGAAGACATGCCGCCTCCGAACGCCGTTGATAGCACGGCAGCGGCGTAGTAGTCCGGGTGGTCAAGCGCAGGCCCGGGAAAACCCATAATGAGGTGCAGTTGCTCAAGGTCGCGGTGCTCGCGCCGGTCACCGCCGGTGTACCGCGCAGGCTCCGTTGTAGCCGATCGGTCCGCCGGCGTGCTTCCGAGCAACTCTTCGGCAAGGTCGACGACTCGATCATGATCGAGATTTCCGGCTGCCGCCAGCACCATGCGCCGCGCGCCGTAATGCTTACTTAGATAGGCGAGCACCGCCTCCCGCCCTAGTCGGCGGATGATCTCCGGCCTCCCCAATACTGGTCGACCCATCGCTTGGTCGGGAAAAGCGCGTTCTTGGAAATGGTCGAAGATGATGTCGTCAGGTGTGTCGTTCGCCTGGCCGATCTCCTGCAGGATCACGGCCCGCTCGCGCTCGAGTTCCTCAGGATCAAAGATCGAATATTGAAGAATGTCGGAGAGGATGTCGAGCGCGAGCGGGAGATCCTCTTTGAGTACTTTGGCGTAGTAGGCTGTGCTCTCGCGCGAGGTGTAGGCGTTGAGATGACCGCCAACCGCTTCGATCTCCTCGGCGATCGCGAGGGCGCTGCGCCGTTCGGTCCCCTTGAATGCCATGTGTTCGAGAAAATGCGCGACCCCATTGATCTCGGCGGGCTCGTGCCGCGTGCCAACATCAATCCAGATGCCGAGCGAGACCGTGTCGACGGTATCCACCCGGTCGGTGGCCACCCGCAATCCGTTGGTCAAGGTAGAGAGCTGCGTCGTCATGCGTTGCTCCGCTCAGGAGGTTCTGGCGCGCCGCGCATGAGCGCGGATATATCGTGTTACCGCGCCGTGGTCGTTTGGCAAGATGGTCAGGCGCTCGCGCCGTTCTAGGAGGTCGTCGAGGACGGGCGGCAATTCCGGACGAATGCCGGTTGCACGCTCCACCGCGTCGGGAAACTTTGCCGGATGGGCGCAAGCGAAGGCGACCATTGGCGCGCCGCCGCTGCCGGCATGAATCTCGGCGAGCGCCGCGGCTACGGCAACCGCGCTGTGAGGATCGATCAGCATGCCCGATCGAGCATAAGTATCTGCGATTGTCTGCATCGTAAGAGTGTCGTCGACCCTATGGGCGGAAAACAAGCGGCACGCGGCGCGCCATGCTTGGTCATCCTCCGGCAAGCGTCCGTGCTCCCGAAATAGCCGCATCGCCTCGCCGACTGCGGCAGCGTTACCGCCTTTCAGCTCGAACAGCAGGCGCTCGAAATTGCTCGCCACCTGGATGTCCATGCTCGGGCTGAGGCTCTGCTCGACCGCGGTAATCGCCATGCGCCCCGTCGCCAAAAAGCGCGCGAGGATGTCGTTGCGGTTGGTGCCGATCACCAGCCTGTCGAGTGGCAGCCCCATCCGGCGGGCAACATGCCCCGAATAGACATTGCCGAAATTGCCGGTCGGCACGCTGAATGAGATCGGCCGCATCGGCACGCCGAGCGCTGTGCCGGCAGCGAAATAATACACGGTCTGTGCCGCAATTCGCGCCCAATTGATTGAATTGACCGCAGCCAGATTGAGCTCGCGGCGTAGTCCGACATCAGCGAACAAGGCTTTGACGAGATCCTGACAATCATCGAACGTCCCCGCGATGGCGACCGCGTGGGCATTCGCGGAGTTCGACTGTCGTCATCTGTCGCCGCTGAACGTCGGAGATGCGGTTGTGCGGATAGAGGATGAAGATGTCGAGCGCGTGGCGGTCGCGACAGGCCTCGATCGCAGCGGAGCCAGTGTCCCCCGAAGTGGCGCCGACGATCGTCAGATGCTCGCCGCGCCGTGCCAGCACCGCGTCGAACATTTGGCCGACGAGCTGCAGGGCCAGGTCCTTGAAAGCGAGAGTCGGCCCGTGGAACAACTCGAGCAGCCACAGCCGCTCATCGATCTGGACCAACGGAGCCACTGCCGCGTGGCGGAATTCATTATAGGCTGCTTCGGCAAGCCGCCGCAGCTCGTCGGTCTCGAAATCGTCGCCGGCGAACAACGAAACAATCCGAGCGGCAAGCTCGGGATAGGGCAGGCAGGCATAGTCCAGCAAGGCCGCTTCGCCGAGCTCCGGGATCTCATCTGGAACGTAAAGCCCGCCGTCCTCGGCGAGGCCGGCCAGAAGCACCTCCGCGAAAGAGAGGATGGATGGCGAGGGGCGGGCATCGCGGGTGCTGAGATAACGCACGAGAAATCGGGTCCAGTCGAGAGCCAAGCCTATCTCTGCGCCCCCGCTGCCGCAACCCGATCGGCCACTTTCAAAGGCTCCTCCGGGGTGACTTGCGGATCTAGCAGCTTTGGGTTGTCCGTCATGTGACAGTCGGCGCCATCTGCAGCTGATCTGCAGCTGAAATTCCCTTCAAGGTTGTAAGAACTTAGCCCTTTCCGGAAACGGCCGCCGCGTGCCTTCTCCTGCCGTTTCAGCCTCACACCAACCACCTACGTGCCCTCGCTCGGACGACGCACCACCGGCGCCGAGATCAAACGAAATCTATTGTGCTAATACGACAATTTTATGTATGTCCCATTCGTAATAACAGAGCCCGTCTCGACGAACGTCGGCGACACGCCGCACACCGCAACCGCCTTTGAAAACGGCAGGAAGCTGGGATACCGGAATACTGGACTCGGGCGCGTCGAAGACGGTCACCTTCGACACACCGGGCAACTACTATTACATCTGCACGCCATACCCGTGGATGTACGGGCAGATCATCGTCGAGTGAGAGCTCTCGGCAGTCTCAGCGGGCAGGGGGCCGCGCCAGATGCATTCCGAGGAGAGGGGCAGCCGCGTCAGCGGACAGTTTTGCATATCCTTGGGGAACGTCGAACAGAGCCCTGTCCTGGTCACCGATTATTACGTGGCGCAACTCCCAGTAGATCGTCGCGCTTTTTCCGCTCTTCGGCTCGAACTTGCCATTGCATTTCATCGGAATGCCGTCACGGCTGAGCCAGAGCGAGCCTGTAACACGCCCCCCAGGCACATCTTCTTCGACCGTGTACTTGGTGGTGGTGATCCCGTTGACGGTTTCCTGTCCGACCGGCTTGCGCAAGAAATTGGGGTCGCCCAGAAGTGAAAACTCCTTAGGAAGAACGAACTCGACCACGGTATGAAGCTGCGGCAGCACGAGGTCACTGAGCCTGCTGCCGGCACGCAGGATGAAAACCGGCTTTATCGCCGGCAAATCCTGCTCGTGCCGCTGCTCGCCGGGCATGTGCCATATCCTCCCGACGTAACGGCGCCCGTCGAACACCAACACCCGCTCGGCGGTGAAACCGACCCGAGCGTCGCCTAGGGTTTCCGCCGGGGATTGGCTCGCCCCTAACATCGAGAGCAAAACTGCCGCTGGAAGCAAGCAAAGCTTGGAGCTGAGCCGCTTCAGGCGTGACCCCGGTCGGCTCTCCCGCAGACGCGGCGCGATGCGCTGGACAGCGACGACACAACCCGTATCTTGGTCCGCAATCAATCGCTGATGGTGGAGACGAGCGGTCGCGATGAACGGCAGCATCAATTCGCGGTCTCTCGCATATGAGGGTCGGCAATGAATGATACCGACGGAACGATCACGGCAAAAGTCCATACCTCGATCGCCGAGATCCCCGCTGCGGCATGGGATGCTTGCGCCGGCGAGGAGAATCCGAGCATCTCTCACGCGTTCCTGCATGCCCTCGAGGAGAGCGGATCGACGACGCCACGCACGGGCTGGACGCCGCAGCACCTCACTCTAGCCGGTCCGGGCTCGTCCACTATCGGCGTCGTGCCTCTCTACGCGAAGACGCACTCCTATGGCGAATACATCTTCGATTACGGCTGGGCAGACGCTTTCGAGCGCGCCGGCGGCCGCTACTATCCAAAGCTGCTGTCTGCATCGCCATTCACGCCGGTGCCCGGACCGCGATTAATGGTGCATGCCGGCGCGCCGCCGGAGACGCGGGCACACCTGATTGCGGCGATGATCGAACTGGCCAAACGACGACGAATCTCCTCGCTGCACGTCAATTTCCCCGAAAGCACCGATCTGGAAGCCTTGACTGAGGTTGGATTTCTGCAACGCATGGGCCAGCAATTTCATTGGACAAATGATGGTTTTCGCGATTTCGACGATTTTCTCGCGGCGCTGAACTCGCGAAAGCGCAAGGCGGTCAAGAAGGAACGGCGCGAGGCGCTGGCGCCAGGTCTCGAGATCGACGTCTTGACCGGAGCCGACCTGAAACCCCGTCACTGGGACGCCTTTTATGAGTTCTATCTGGCAACTTCAGACCGCAAATGGGGCTCTGCCTACCTCAATCGTCGTTTCTTCGCGCTGATCGGCGAACGAATGGCCGAGAAGATCGTCCTTATTATGGCGAGGCATGGGGCCAACTATGTCGCCGGGGCATTCAACCTTCTCGGTACGGAGACAATTTACGGCCGTAACTGGGGCAGCTATGGCGACTACAAATTCTTGCATTTCGAGTGCTGCTATTACCAGGCAATCGAATTTGCCATCACTCATGGGCTGAAGCGCGTCGAGGCGGGCGCCCAAGGGCCGCACAAGCTCCAGCGCGGCTACCTCCCTGTGCCGACCTACAGCGCACACTGGATACCCGATCTGGGGTTTCGTAGGGCGGTCGCTCAATTTCTCGCGCGGGAGCGCGAGATGGTGGCGCAAAAAATCGAGCATTTAGCGGATAATTACTCGCCGTTCCGCCACGACGGCTAACCCACTTGAAGCGAAGCAACTCACTTGGTTCACCGGCGATCGGCCCTCATAAGCGGACGAGTCCTCCGGGGCCGCGGTCAACGCGTTAGGCGCTTCGCGAATGAAAGGCTCTGGCTACTCGACTAGTTCAGGTTCCTTTGGCGACGACGCTACCGAACGCTCCTCGAAGGAGAAGGCGAGCGCGTCGGCCTCTGGATCCTTGGCCACCCGGACGATCCCGCCTTTCGCGAGCCGCCCGAACAGCAGCTCTTCAGCGAGCGGCTTCTTGATGTGCTCCTGAATAACGCGGGCGAGCGGGCGAGCGCCAAAGAGTGGATCATAGCCCTTTACCGCGAGCCAAGCGCGCGCGGTCGCGTCAAGTTCGATTGCGACATTACGGTCGGCGAGCTGCTCTTCGAGCTGGAGCACGAATTTATCGACTACCCGCCCGATCGTCTCGGTCGATAGCGCAGCGAACGAGATCGTCGCATCGAGCCGGTTGCGGAACTCCGGAGTAAACATGCGGTTGATCGCTTCGTGATCGTCCCCCTCGCGGATACCGCTGCCGAAGCCAATCGCAGCCTTTGCAAGGTCGGACGCCCCAGCATTTGTCGTCATGATCAGGATGACATTACGGAAATCGACGATCTTGCCATTGTGGTCGGTCAGTTTGCCGTAATCCATAACTTGCAGCAGGATGTTGAAGAGATCGGGGTGCGCCTTCTCGATCTCGTCGAGCAACAGCACGCTGTGAGGGTGCTGGTCGATCGCATCGGTCAGCAGCCCGCCTTGGTCGAAGCCGACGTAGCCGGGGGGAGCGCCGATCAGTCGCGACACCGTGTGCCGTTCCATGTACTCGGACATGTCAAACCGGCTGATCTCGATGCCCATGGTGCGAGCGAGTTGGCGTGCAACCTCGGTCTTGCCGACGCCGGTTGGGCCCGAGAACAAGTAAGAGCCGATCGGTTTCTCGGGATCGCGCAGACCGGCACGGGCCAGCTTGATTGCAGAGGCTAGCGCCTCGATCGCCTTGTCCTGACCGAACACCATCGTCTTCAGGTCGCGCTGAAGATTTTTCAGCACCTCACGATCGTCGCGCGATACGCTCTTTGGTGGAATCCGCGCCATCGTCGCGATACAGGCCTCGACTTCCTTCGCGGTAATGGTCTTGCGGCGGCGGCTCTCCGGGACGAGCATCTGTGCTGCGCCGGTCTCGTCGATCACGTCAATCGCCTTGTCGGGTAGTTTGCGGTCACCGATGTAACGATGCGAGAGTTCCACTGCAGCGCGTAACGCGTCTGTCGTATACCGAACCTTGTGGTGTCGTTCGTAATAGGGCTTCAGTCCCCGTAGTATCTTGATGGAATCTTCGACGGTCGGCTCGTTAACATCAATCTTTTGGAAACGGCGGACGAGCGCGCGATCCTTCTCGAAATAATTGCGATATTCTTTGTAGGTCGTCGAGCCAATGCAGCGAATTACGCCCCCGGCCAGCGCCGGCTTCAGCAAGTTCGAGGCATCCATCGCCCCGCCACTTGTCGCGCCGGCGCCGATGACTGTATGGATCTCGTCGATGAACAGGATTGCCCCGGGCTGTGCCTCAAGTTCGGCCAGCACCGCCTTGAGCCGCTCCTCGAAATCGCCGCGATAGCGCGTCCCCGCGAGCAGCGCGCCCATGTCAAGCGCGTAGATCGTCGCGCTCAGCAGTACCTCCGGCACCTCACGTTGAACGATCCGGCGCGCCAATCCTTCGGCAATCGCCGTCTTCCCGACACCGGGCTCGCCAACATAGAGCGGATTGTTCTTGGCCCGCCGGCACAGTATCTGGATTGTACGCTCGACCTCGGCTTCGCGCCCAATCAGAGGATCGATCCTACCGCCTTTCGCCTTCTTATTGAGATTTACACAATATGCGTCTAGGGCATCATGATTGCGTTTCTGCGACTTTTCGCCGCGCTCATCTTCCTCCGTCCCCTGGACGCGCCGAGTTTCCGAGCGCCCGGGAGCCTTGGCGATGCCATGGGAAATGTAGTTGACCGCGTCGAACCGGGTCATATCCTGCTCTTGCAGGAAATATACTGCGTGGCTTTCGCGCTCCGCGAACATGGCGACAATGACGTTGGCGCCGGTTACCTCCTCGCGGCCCGAAGATTGGACGTGAATCGCAGCGCGCTGCAACACCCGCTGGAAGCTCGCTGTCGGCTTGGCATCGTCGCTGTGCGCAGCAACAAGGTTGGCGAGTTCGTTATCGACATAATTCAAAATCTCGCGACGCAGCCGATCGAGATCCACGCCGCAGGCGCGCAGCACGGCGACAGCGTCCTGATCCTCGGTCAGTGAAAGCAGCAGATGCTCAAGCGTGGCATATTCATGTCGGCGCTCGTTGGCGTGGGCAAGAGCCCGATGAAGCGATTTTTCAAGATTGCGTGACAGCACGCCCGCCTATCCTTCCTTACCAGGCCCCAGCGCAGATCGGCCGAGGGCTAGTCCTTTTCCAGCGTGCACTGCAGCGGATGCTGGTGCTGCCGGGCGAAATCCATGACCTGGGTTACTTTGGTTTCGGCCACTTCGTAGGTGTAGACACCGCACACTCCGACGCCCCGGCGATGTACGTGCAGCATGATGCGGGTCGCCTCCGAGCGGTTCTTGTTGAAGAACCGCTCAAGGATATGGACGACGAATTCCATAGGGGTATAATCGTCGTTTAACATCAATACCTTATACATCGACGGCTTCTTCGTCTTAGGCTTTGCCTTGACGACGACACCCGTACCCGGCCCTTCCTCGCCGCGCTTTCCGTTCTCGCTCATGTCAGCCCGAGGCGATGACGCTGCTCGCTGCCCGATGATATTGGCTTTCTGCGGCCGCGCCAAAGTCTTTTCCGTGATGTCTGCTAAACGCTAATAGAGCCCTTGGAAGAACCCTCTACTCGCGCCGGTTCGGCCGGCGGAGGAGACTGTCAATGACCGTGTCGATCGACGCGCCGCGGTGGAGGACCGCCTCGACAGCCTCGCAGATCGGCATCTCGACCCCGATCCGCTGGGCCAATCCCGAGACAGCGGCAGCGGTCTCTACACCCTCGACCACCGAGCGGCGGGCAGCAAAAATATCGGTGAGAAGCTGCCCGCGACCCAGCGCGAGCCCGAACGCATAATTCCGAGATTGGCTGCTGCTGCAGGTAAGCACCAGGTCGCCGAGGCCGGACAGTCCTCTAAAGGTTTCGGCGCGGGCGCCCTTGGCTAGCCCCACCCAAATCATCTCAGCAAGACCGCGAGTGATCAGCGAGGCACGGGCGTTCTCACCCAGTCCGCGACCGACAACGGTTCCGCACGCAATTGCGATCACATTCTTAACGGCACCGCCAATTTCGGCCCCGGTCGGGTCGTCGGACGAGTAGGGGCGGAATCTGCCGTTCCCGAGCGCCCCGACGAAAGCGCGAGCAAGGGCTGCGTCATGGCTGGCGATCGTAACCGCCGTGGGCAGGCCACGTGCGACCTCGGCGGCAAAGGTCGGTCCCGAGAGCACCGCGACCGGCGATTTGGGCAGAAGGTCAGCAGAAACTTCTGACATCGTTTTCAGCGAGCCAGCCTCGATCCCCTTAGAGCAAAGGAGCACTGGAAGTCCCGAGGGTAAGCCGCGCCGAAGTGTGAGGATCACCCCGCGCAAGAATTGCGCCGGTATGGCCAGGAGCGCCGCCTCAGCGTCAGCTGTCGCCGCGTCGATGTCGCTTGTTGCGACAATTGTAGGGTCGAGAATCGTTCCCGGCAAGAGCAACGGGTTTTCGTGCCGTTCGTTGATCGCCGAGACGATAGTGCGATCGCGCGCCCACAACACCGGCGCCGAGCCCGCGCGTCGAGCAACAACGCTTAGTGCAGTTCCCCAGGCGCCGGCGCCTATGATCGTCAATCGTTTCACGTGTTCGCTATCGTCAGCATGGCTTGCCGGCCGGCAACCGAGGGTCGCTGCAGCGTGACGTCAAGCGGCCAGCGTGGCCGGAGCGCAAAATCGAGGCGATCCGTCAAGCCTAGACGAAGGCGCTCGATACCCGCCCATGCAATCATCGCTGCGTTGTCGGTGCATAGTTCTGGAGGTGGCGCGACAAAGCGCAGCCCTGTGTTAGCGGCGAGCGCCGCCAAACGATGTCGCAATCGCTCGTTGGCCGCAACGCCGCCGGCGGCGACCAAGCTTTGTCCGTTTGGGTAATGACGGCGGAACCAAGCGATCGCGTTTGCCGTTCGGTCGGCCAACGCGTCGCAGATGGCGCGTTCGAGCGAAGCCGCAAGGTCGGCCACACCGCGCGCGTCGAGAGGGTCTCGCTCGCAGATGAGCAGACGCACGGCCGTCTTCAATCCGGAGAAAGAGAAATCGCAACCCCGCTTGCCTTTGAGCGGGCGTGGTAGGGCGAAGCGGTAGGGGTCGCCCGCGCGTGCAGCCCGTTCGATCGCAGGTCCGCCGGGATAGCCGAGGCCGATCGCCTTGGCCGCCTTGTCAAGCGCCTCTCCGGGAGCGTCATCGAGCGTCGTGCCGAGGCAGACATAGCTCCCGACACCCGCGCACGACAAGAGCTGGCAATGCCCGCCGGAAGCCAGAAGGAGGAGATAGGGAAAGGTAACATTGTCCGTCAGGCGAGCCGTCAGAGCGTGCGCTTCGAGATGGTTAACCGCGATAATCGGCTTGTTCGCAGCCCATGCCATCCCCTTCGCGGTCATGGCGCCGACGATCAAACCGCCGATCAGACCAGGACCTGCGGCCGCAGCTATGCCGTGGATATCGGCCAGGGTGACATCGGCTTGTGCAAGAGCCCTGGTGATTACGGTATCAAGGTGATCGAGGTGAGCCCGTGCTGCGATCTCCGGCACAACACCGCCGAAGGGCGCATGCTCGACCTCTTGCCTATAAACCTCATTAGAGCGAATTCTCTTGAGGGGCGGGATCTCGGCAACAACTGCGGCGGCAGTCTCATCGCAGCTCGTCTCAATACCGAGAACGATCATAAGGTGAAAGGAGTCAGACCGTCACCTCCGCAATGTATGATGCGGCATCCGGGGGTTAACCGGGTGCTGCAACTTCATAGGTTTTGAGCGTTTTGTCGGTGGCGGCATCGATCTCGAGCAGCTTGACGGAATACCCCCATAGCGTCGCTGCATGACGCAGCACCGCGCGGCTGTTTTTTTCCTCAAGCAAGACCCCGTTATGGACGTAATGCGCAAGAATTAGGCAACGATCGCCTCTTAGATCCACATCGACGACCTGGACGTCGGGCTCGCGCCGAGACAAATCGTATTGGCGAGACAAGCCGCTGCGGATCTTGCGGTATCCGAGTTCGTCGTGGATCGCCTCGACGCGCAGCGCGGGTTTGGTGCTGTCGTCGGCGACTTGAAACAGGCGAAAGCGCCGAATGATAGCCGGGCTCAAATACTGCAGTACGAAACTCTCGTCGCGGTAGTTTGCCCAAGCGTGCCGCAAGACGCTATAGCCGTTTTCGATCCCGGCGATCTCGGGAAACCATTCCCGGTCCTCTTCGGTCGGATCTTCGCAGATGCGGTGAATATCACTCATCATCGCAAAGCCGAGCGCGTAAGGGTTGAGGCCGCCGAAACGCGGATCATCGAAATCTGGCTGGAAGACGACACTCGAATGTGAGTGTAAGAACTCCAGCATGGAACCTTCGGTAATCAATCCTTTGTCGTGAAGCCGCCTCATGATCTCGTAATGAACAAAGGTTGCGCACCCTTCGTTCATAAGCTGGAGCTGTTTCTGCGGGTAGAAATATTGCGCGATCAAACGGACGATACGCACCAACTCCCGCTGCCAATCCTCAAGCCGCGGGGCTCGCTTCTCGATCAAGTATAGGAGGTTCTCCTCGGGCAGGCCGAGCTCGCGCTCTATCTCCTGGAGACGCGCCTCCGCCGTATCCGGATCTTCCTTGCCCTTTTCGGCGCCGGGGACGGTGCGCCACAAATCATTGTAAGTTGCTTCCGAATGCGCCCTCCACTCTTCGGCCCGGCGTTGCTCCTCTGCGAGATTGGGTTTGGTCCGGTGGGCGTAACGGTTGACCCCATGGTCCTTTAGCGCGTGCGCGGCATCGAGAACGCGCTCGACAGCCTCGATCCCGTGCCGTTCCTCACACTTCGTAACATAGTCACGGGCAAAACTAAGGTAATCAAGAATGCCGTTGGCATCCGTCCACTGGCGGAACAGATAGTTGTTCTTGAAAAAATGATTATGCCCGAACGCGGCATGAGCAATGACTAAGGTCTGCATGGTCATAGAATTTTCTTCCATGATGTAGCAGATGCATGGATTTGAGTTAATGACGATTTCGTACGCGAGGCCTTGCAAGCCTTTGCGATAGAGGGTTTCGTGAAAAGCAAAGCGTTTGCCAAAGCTCCAATGGCGATACATCAGCGGCAAGCCGACCGAGGCATAGGCGTCGAGCATTTGCTCGGAAGTGATAACCTCAATTTGGACCGGGTAAACGTCGAGGCCGAGATCGTCGAGGGCGATCCTCTCGACCGCGTCGTAAACCTTTCGGAGCCCAGTAAAGTCCCAATTCGGGCCGGTATAGAGCGGGATTGGGGCTTCGAGCCTTGCTGCTTCGATCAAGCGCGTATCAGGCACGGATACCCCCTTTCGCAAACAGTTCGTGGAACACCGAGAAGATTTGCGAAGGGTCGCCGACCCGGCGCATCGCGAAGTGCGGGTGCGCGGGTGCAACCTCGCTATAAGCACGCCACAGATCGCTGTCGCGCGACAATCCTGTCAGGCTGCCGCCCATCCCATCTCCTACCTCGACATACGCGAAATATTGGCACAGCGGGAGCACTTCTCCACCCAGCAGCGCCACGCAGCGACCGCTGTCGGCTCCGTAATTGTCGCCGTCGGAAGCCTGCGCGGCGTAGATGTTCCAGCGATCGGTGGAATAGCGGGCTCGCGCAATCTCCAGCATCTTCTCGAGTGCCGTCGAAACTACGGTTCCCCCGGTTTCCCGACTATAGAAGAAAGTCTCCTCGTCCACCTCCTCGGCGGTGCTCGTGTGACGGATAAAGACGACGTCCACGTGCCGGTAGCGGCGAATCAGAAACACGTGCAGCAGCATGAAGAACCGCTTGGCGAGGTCCTTCATCGCTTCAGTCATCGATCCGGACACGTCCATCAAGCAGAACATCACCGCCTCGGTGTTTGGGCGAGGCACGCGCTCGAAACGGTTGTACCGTACGTCGATCGGGTCGATGTACGGGATGATCTTGCTTCGATGTTCGAGCCGATCGAGCTCTCGGGTGAGCCTCTCCGCTTCCGCCTCGGCGCCGCGGGCGCGGGCGTCTCCGATCGCTTCGCGGATCGCGTCCAGCTCCCAGGCCTTGGGCCGCCTGAGGGAGATACGGCGAGCCATGCTATTGCGCATTGTACGGCGAATGCTGAGATTCGCCGGACTTCCCGTGACCGTATAACCGGCGCGCTGCAGATCGACGGCAAAGGTTTCCTTCAGGCTCTTTTTCACGAGGTCGGGTAGCTCGAGATCCTCGAAAAACATGTCGAGAAATTCTTCTTTGGACAGGGTAAACTCGAACGCATCCTCCCCGGATCCATCCGGGCTGCCCTGCGATCCGCTCCGCCCTTCGCCACTATTTGGCCGCGGGATCTCATCGCCTCTGAGATACTCCTTGTTGCCCGGAACAACATGCTCGGTGCGGCCGGTGCGCCGGCTGTGGTGGAAGACGGGCTCGGTAATCCCGCGGGTCGGGATTGCAACCTTCTCGCCCTGCCCAACATCGGCGACTTTGCGCTTGCGCAGGGCTTCCTGCACCGCAGATTTGACCTCGGCCCGCGCCCGCCCGAGGAAGCGCTGGCGATTACTCAGACTCTTACCCTTGGGGTTAGGTCGGCGGTCGACGATGTTCATTTCCGATTGCCCTCCCGGCGGCCGGCTATGCTGCCAGTCTATCCCGCCTTGTTCACCCGCATATACCACTCGACAAGCCGGCGCACCTGCCGCTCGGTATACCCGCGCGCGACCATCCGTTCCAGGAAATCGGCGTGCTTCTTCTCGGTCTCCGAATCCTTTTTTGAGCCAAAGCTGATGACCGGCAACAGATCCTCGACCTGCGAGAACATGCGCCGCTCGATCACCTCCCGCAGCTTCTCGTAGGAGGTCCAAGAAGGGTTCTTTCCCGCATTGCTCGCGCGCGCCCGCAACGCGAATTTGACGACTTCGTTGCGGAAGTCCTTCGGATTTGCGATGCCGGCCGGCTTTTCGATTTTCGAAAGCTCTTGATTGAGCAACTCACGGTTCATCAGCTGCCCGGTGTCCGGATCCTTGTAGTCGGAATCCTCGATCCAGGCATCGGCATAGGCGACGTAACGGTCGAATAGGTTCTGGCCGTAGTCGGAATAGGATTCGAGGTAGGCCTTCTGAATTTCGTGTCCGATGAACTCGGCATAGCGCGGTGCGAGCTCAGCCTTGATGAAGTTGAGGTATTTCTTCTCGGCATCATCGGGGAATTGTTCGCGCCAGATCGCCTGTTCGAGAACGTACATCAGGTGCACCGGATCAGCGGCCACTTCCTGCGTGTCGAAATTGAAAGTGCTCGACAGCACCTTGAAAGCAAAGCGGGTCGAGATGCCGTCCATTCCCTCGTCGACGCCAGCCGCGTCGCGATATTCCTGCACCGATTTCGCACGCGGGTCGGTGTCCTTCAGACTTTCGCCATCATAGACTCGCATTTTCGAATATAGATTCGAGTTCTCGTGCGATTTCAATCGCGAAAGTGTGCTAAACCGCGCCAGAATATCGAGAGTGGAGGGAGCGCATGCAGCAGTTGCCAATTCACTATTCTGCAACAATTTTTCGTAAATTTTGCGCTCTTCGGTGGCGCGTAGGCAATAAGGCACCTTAATGACTGAAATCCGATCGATGAAGGCTTCGTTATTGCGATTATTTTTGAAAGACTGCCATTCGGCCTCGTTCGAGTGAGCGAGGATGATGCCTTGGTAGGGGATGCCGCCGATGTTTTCGGATCCTACGTAATTCCCTTCCTGGGTCGCCGTCAGCAGCGGGTGCAGCATCTTGATCGGCGCTTTGAACATCTCGACGAATTCCATGAGACCCTGGGTGGTGCGGTTCAAGCCACCCGAGTAGGAATAAGCGTCGGGGTCGTTCTGGCTGAAAAATTCCAGCTTGCGAATATCGACTTTGCCGACGAGGCTCGAAACGTCCTGGTTGTTTTCGTCTCCAGGCTCTGTCTTGGCGACGCAGATCTGCTTCAGCCGCGAGGGCTGCAGGCGGACCACGGTGAACTTCGTGATGTCCCCGCCGAACTCCTCCAGGCGTTTCACGGCCCACGGCGAGATCGTGCCCGTCAGGCGCCGTATCGGGATCCCGTACGCCTTCTCGAGCTCGGCGCCCAGCGTGACCGGATCAAACAAGCCGAGCGGGCTCTCGAAGACCGGGCTGACTTCGTCGCCGGCCTTCAATACGTAAACGGGCTCCTTCTCCATCAGCTGCTTCAGCCTTTCGGCCAGCGAGGATTTTCCGCCGCCGACCGGCCCTAACAGGTAGATGATCTGCTTGCGCTCCTCGAGTCCCTGCGCGGCGTGGCGGAAGAAACCGACGATACGCTCTATCGTCTCCTCCATGCCGAAGAAATCGGAAAACTCGGGATAGACCTTGATCGTCCGATTCATGAAGATGCGGCCGAGGCGAGGCTCCTGGCTCGTATCGACCATCACCGGCTCGCCGATCGCACTCAGCATTCGCTCTGCCGCACCGGCATAATAAGAAGGATCGTCGGAGCACTTGCCGAGGTATTCCTCGAGGGAGAGTTCAACCTCCCGCCGGTTCTCGTACAACCGTGAATACAGCCCGAAGATCCCATCATCAAATCTCATTTCGCACCTCAACCGTTGCCCGCGCCCATCTCGCCTTACTCTGGGGTAGAACGACAAGCATCGTCAGACAGCATTGCCGTTCTTGTAATTAGTTGTAAACCTTCGTAAATTTCTGTTACCCGCGGAGATCCAATGGGGACCCGCCATTTCCGCTCATGCAAATATCCTGCCTAACCGGCCAGCACCTTTCTCACGCGACGCTCGACGTCACTCCAGGATGCCTCAATATCAACAATTTGTGGCAACACTGCGGATAATCAGACGTCCCAACGGTACGCCGCAAGGCCTGCCTTTCAAATGGGCACTCTCGAAAACTCCTACAAGATATTGTAGAACTTGGTCATTTGCAATCATTATATATTAAAAGTTCAAAAATTCTATGGAAATATGCGTTAATATGGCCCGCGTGCACCGCGCACTCGCGCGACATTCATGGGCGTGAAGTTTGGTCGACGTTCTGTTCCATGACGGCAATTCTCGGCCCCGCAGTCTTTCTGCCAAGGCACAGAGGGGTGGAGCGAACCGACAGCCCGAGGGTCGGTATTCTCACGGATCGCCCGCGAAGCGCGCATTATCCTGCGATCCGACGCCAGCCACCGCAGTGCGGCTCCTGCGCGACCACCAGTTCCGCGCCAGCGTCGCGGCGAGCTCGTGGGCGAGACACCCATAGCTTGCGTCCGTCATGTGCAATCCATCGGGGCCGATCATGGCCGTGGGAGCGAATTGCTGAATATGCTCCCATTCTCGCATGATCTCGAAGCGGCGAAAGAGACCAACATGGGCACTTCGGGCCGCTTCGGCGATGATCCGCTCCATTTCGCCCCAAGCGGGCCGGGCAAGAACTCTCGGAGCGTATTGCAGATCCATCAGGATCAGATCGATCCCGCGCTCTTGCACAGAGACGATCCCGCGTCGGATCGATTGCTCGTCGCCGGCGAGTTCATGATGACGGAGAACAGCATTGGTCCCTACCTGCCAGATCACCAGCTCGGGATGCGAAGCAAACACGTCCTGGCCAAAGCGGCCGATCTCCTGGGTGACATCCTCGCCCCCCACTCCCCGATTTACCACCCGAACCTCGACCTCAGGAAAGCGATCTCTCAGCTCGGCCTCGAGGCGGCTCGGGTAGCTCATCGCGGGGGAACTCGCACCGGTCCCCTTGGTCGAGGACGAGCCCATTGCAACAATGGTCAAGGGTTGTGCGCTGTCGATGCGCGCGGCGCTACGATCGAGCGCGGCGTCGATAGCCGACAATGCCATAGGAGCTGCGCAGTTCGGAGTTCGGGCGGCCCCCTGTGGCTCCGCCGCCGCCGGGCCGCTCGCTACCATTGCTGCGGTGCACCATGCCGCCAGACAGGCGGCCAAAAGACGCCCGATCATCGGGTAGCGACGCGGATCGCTTCGGCGAGCTCTTTGCCGATGCACTCGTAGACGCTGGCCGCAAGGCTTGCTCGCTCGTCCTTGCTGACGTCGTCGAAATTGAACACGTTCTGCTCGCTCCAATAGCGCATCATCGCGAAACGCGGGAAGACATACGCATCGTTCACATCGCCGACCCGATGAAGCGCGTTTAGGTAGCGCTCAAAATCGATGACGGCCACCGTGTTGCGAGAGAATTGCATATCGATGAGCATGATGTCGATGCTGCGTGCCTTGAGTTCATCAATCCCACTTTGCAGCGTAGCCGCAAACTCTTCGACTCCGACCCCGCGCACGGCGTCGGTGGTGCCCGTCTCCCAAATTACCAAAACCGGGTCCTCGGCAATCACGTCGCTTGGAAACCGCTCCAGCATCTGCTGGGCGGTTTGGCGGGGGACGCCCCTGTTGACGACGGTTATCGGGATGTTTGGGTACCAACGGCGAAGGATTTCCTGTAGGCGATGAGGATAGGCGAGGTCGGTGGAGCCCGCAGCGGCGCCGGTCGTAGAGGCTCCACCGATAGTAACGATTTTGACCGAGCCACCCGCTCGCAACCTTTCGCTCAAATGCGGCAACGTATCATCGACTTGCGCGAGCTCGTCCGGTACTTTGCACGGTGCTCCGCCGAACGCGGGTGACGCGCAGGTGATCATGGCGACCACGAGGGAACCCGCCAGACGTAGCCTCCGTTCGAACAGTCGGTGACCTGAGGGTCGCTTCATCGCGGGTTTATTTCCTTGCCGGAGCCGAGGGCCGGCGCGGTCGGCGGAGCCCCGCCCATTGCTTTATACCAGCCGATCATTCTTGCAGTCATGCACAACGCCAAAATCCCGACAACATTAACAACGAGTTGGATGCCTATACCCGAACGATACTCCGTCATTACGAAATGACCAAGCGCTGAGAGCAAGATGCCGAGGCAAAATACTTCCAGTGACTGTTGACCACAAAGGATCACAGGCTTCGCTGCCGGCCGGTGTAAAAAACCGGCGCATGGTGATACGAGGGCCGCTACCAAAACGACCGTGGCGAAGAACGGCACAAGCCGAATGAGCGACAAGTTGTTCTTGTTGATCGGCCACAATTCTTTCAGAAAGATGCCGGGAAACGGATCCCAGACACCGTGAACCGTCCAACTCAGCCTGACTACGAATGTCCCTCCAGCGATCACCGCAGCCATCAACAAGAGCACACCTCGGGGACGCAACCAGCGCACTCGGGCCGTGCCGAGGCTCAGGGCTGCGCCCGCAGTAAAGAGTAATTGCCAGGCAAGTGGATTGAAATACCAGATATGCCCTTCCGGATAGGCGGGAACAGAAATATTGGTGACTTGCACGATGACATAGAGCAGGAACGACATGGACAAGACGACAATCGGATTATAACGCAGTCCAATTAATATTATTGGGAAAATTATCAAGAGTACAATGTATAGAGGCAGAATATCGAGGAATGTGGGCTGGAATCTGAGAGTTAACGCTTCAATGATAGCAATATGTGGCTCGTCAAGGAAATCGCCAACTCGCATTTCTTCATTATACATTGGATTTTTGAATGTCGTAACTACATAGGATACCTCGGCGATAAAGATCATGAACAAGAAGATATGCGCGACGTACAGCTGCCAAGCTCTGCGGAAAACCTGGGCGGTGGCAAACATCGGGCCTCGCGCAGAGAGCGTACGACCATAGACGAGGGCAGCCGTGTAACCTGAAATAAAGATAAAAACCTCGGCCGCGTCATAGAACTGCACCGCTTGCAGCGTGACGTAACTAAGGATGTTCTCGGGAATATGATCGATAAATATAAATATGAGCGCCAGGCCGCGGAAAAAGTCGAGCCGAAGATCGCGCGACTGAGCGGGCACGGCTGAGCCTTCGAACCCTGATCACCAGCGGAGAGGCTGCACTGCAGAAGAGTAACAGGAGCTACGGCGACAGTCGATGGACCAAGCACGGTCCTTGCCGGCGCCATTATCTGTTGCGCTACGGTTACAGATGGGATACATTCCGATACGTTGCGTAACGGTGGCGGGTAAGAACCTTAATCTGACCTTTCCGAAAGAGCCGGCTCGGCCGGCTCTTTGCATTCAGGCGAGGTCCGGCCGGGCGGTGAACGATGCCTCGGTCTGGCTGCGGATTTCGTCGAGCGTTACCTCGGGTGCGATCTCCGTCAGGGTCATTCTTCCGCCTGCGATCGTGAAGACGCCGAGATCGGTGATCACCATGTCAACCACGCCCTCGCCGGTTAATGGCAGGGTACAGCGGCGTAGCAATTTCGGCTCGCCTCGCGCGGTGTGCTCCATCAGGACGATGACGCGCTTGACCCCGGCCACAAGATCCATCGCACCTCCCATGCCCTTGACCATTCGGCCGGGAATCATCCAATTGGCGAGATCGCCGTTCTCGGCGACTTGCATCGCGCCGAGGATAGAAAGGTCGATATGGCCGCCGCGGATCATGCCGAAGGATTGTGCGCTGTCGAAATAGCTCGTGGTCGGCAATTCGGTAATCGTTTGCTTGCCGGCGTTGATCAGGTCCGGGTCTTCCTCGCCGGCAAACGGAACCGGCCCCATGCCCAACATGCCGTTTTCGCTCTGTAGCTGCACAGTGATCCCCTCCGGGATGAAATTCGAGACGAGCGTCGGAATCCCAATTCCAAGATTGACGTAAAAGCCATCTTCGAGCTCCGCCGCGGCGCGGCGCGCCATATCATCGCGTGACCAAGGCATAGATTTCCTCCTTCTTATCGATCGCCGCGCTGACGCACGGTCCGCTGCTCGATGTGCTTTGCAAATGATGTCAGACGGACAATCCGCTGGATGAATATGCCCGGAGTGTGGATATGATCCGGATCGATCTCGCCGGATTCGACCAAATTCTCGACTTCGGCGACCGTAACCCGTGCGGCTGTCGCCATCACCGGATTGAAGTTGCGTGCGGTTTTGCGATAGGTGAGATTGCCTTCGCGATCCGCCTTCCAGGCGTGAACAATCGCGAGGTCGGCGATTAAGCCGCGCTCCATGACGTAGCTCTCGCCGTCGAAATCGCGCGTCTCCTTGCCTTCGGCGATCAAGGTCCCAGCCCCGGTTTTGGTGAAGAAAGCGGGAATCCCCGCACCGCCTGCTCGAATCCGCTCGGCCAGTGTTCCCTGCGGATTGAATTCGAGCTCGAGCTCGCCTTTGAGATAAAGATCGGCGAAGAGTTTGTTCTCACCGACATAAGACGAGATCATCTTGCGGATCTGCCGGCTCTCGAGTAGCAAGCCAAGGCCGACCCCATCGATCCCGGCATTATTCGAGATCACGGTCAGCCCGCGAACTCCAGAATCCCGGATCGCCATGATCAGCGTTTCCGGAACGCCGCATAGGCCGAACCCCCCGGCCATGATTGTCATGTCGTCGTGCAACGCCCCCGCGAGGGCAGCAGGCGCGTCTGGGTAGATCTTGTTCATCGGGCGCTCTCCTTCGCCTAGGCTCGGCAGCTACTTTATCCGCCGGCCTTCAGTTTCGGCCAGCCGGCCGTGGAGTTGGCACGCGGAGGCCTAATGCTCGCTGCGTTGGGGCATCGGCGACGCCATTAACGTTCATGCCTTTCTGCTTCTGAAAGCGGGCCACGGCGGTGGCGGTCGAGATGCCATAGACACCATTCTGTCCAATTGGCTGCTTGGCAGCCGCGAGCGCGCGCTGCACCTCCTTCACGTCGGCGCCCTGCATTGGCGGTTCGGCGGGTTTCAGCAGACGCGGCTTGCCGGATGAGGGCTCGCTTTCTTCGAACCACAAGCTCACATCGTTGCCGTTAATCGTCGCCGATTTCTGCCGGTCCGACGCGATGTGAAATTTCAGCCGAGGGGAGCCGTCGGGCGCATTGACTGCCTCGGCAAACTCTTTGAGAAACGGCAGGTAATCCAAAAACGGCGTGCCCGCCGCTAGTTTGGGGAGCCCATCCCAACCGCGCACGACTAGGTCGCCGGCTGCTGTGTATCCTGTGGGCGAGAGCGGTGTGCCTTTGGATTCTGCCGTCAGCACGCCACCGACGTCCGGAGTCTCGATCGCGATCTCATAGATCCGGCCCACTGGCTTCAGCTTTGCCAACGAGCCGAACATCTGCTCGCTCGCTTGCTGTTGTTCGGCTCCATTCGGGCTGACTGTCAGAGAGGCGGCGCGAAGCAGGCTGCTCAGTGCTGCCGCGTCCAGGTTCTCCACGCCGAAATCGATGACGACCCGATGCGGGACGAGGAAAGGCTCAACTAGAGACGGCTCAAGCTTCAGTCCATTCTCCCGTATCGTGAAACGAAGCACCGCCATGTCGCCGTCAAGGCCGCTTACCTGCGTCGCGAATTCGGCTTTTGACAATGAGACAAGCGGTTCACCAGCATCATCACGCACGTTGAGTCCCTCGAGTACTGCGTCCCCCCAGACAGCACCGAAGACCGACGGGATCGTCGGCAAAACCGCAAGGAACCGCGCCAAGCGGACATCGGGCGACGCCGTCTTATCGTTTTGCAACGCTGAGACGGTATCGCGCAGCCGCTCGAGCTCGGCTATCTTCGGTCCGGAGGATAGTCCGCTAAACGCGATCCTCTCGATGGCTCCGTTGCCCGGCCCTTGTGGGAAGTGGAATTCGGCCTTTTTCAACTCGAACACGGTCGGCGCCTGCCAGCGCCCGTCGGGCTCGGCGACCAGCTTCGAGGTCATAGAAAGCGGCCCAAAACTGAGCCAGGCCCCAGTTTTGGGTTGATCGACGCGGACTTTTGCGATCGCGCCTGCGGTTGCATTGATCCGTCCCGATTTCCCGTCGATCACCGCATCGATATGTCCGTCGGTGATCGTGAGTTTGGTCTCGGTACCGTCCGGCTCCGCAAACACTACCTGTTTCGGCAGCAAAACCGTGAGATCCGTAGAGTTCCTCCCGTCCCCCGCTGCCTGCCGTAGCTCGATCCGATCCAAGGTCAGGCGAACGGCGTCGTCGCCATGGATCATCAGGCCCGCGCCGGTGATCGTCGCGACCAGAGCGCCGCCGTCGCGTCGGATCTCAAGAGGGTCAGCGCCGACCCACTCCAAGAACCCGTTCGTGGCCGGCGCGATTCCGCCAATGACCGCGTCGATCTCAGCCTTGAAATCCTCGAGCGCGGTATCGGCGGCGCGGAGCGGCGATGCCACAATCACCACGAAAACGATCCCGGCGAGACCCGGGATCAAATCTCTTTGCATGTTCATTGACCGATCTTTCTTGCGACCTCGCCACATCTTACAGGCAGAGATGTTAACCGGCGTCAAAGTTAACCGGCGTCAAATCCGAACTTCTGGCTAGCTCCTGACGTGTCTTCCGAGTAAGAATCGCAACAATTTGCGTAATCGTATTGTGCTGTCGGTAGGGTCGAGATGTGGCGCGGTTGTGCTAGGTTGAGCATATCTGTTTCCGCCCCTTTCGTATGGCGGTGCCTCACTGGTTCAGCCATGGCTCCGTTTCCACATCCCGCTCATCGAACCGGACGTGCAGATTTCCCGCATCCGGCTCTCGGACAAGACCTCACGCCCTCGCCCGCGGCTCGCTGCGCCCACGTGCGGTCAGGCGCACCAGACCGTAATGCCCGTAGAGGTGCGAGAGTGGATAAGTCCCGCCCTTGCGTCCCCTGACCTTGTGCTTGTAGCCCAACCACCGGCGCAACCGCACTGTGGGCGTTGACCGGCTTCGACGATACTGCGAGCCTCTCCGCCACCCCAGAGCGCCCGGCCTGTCCCTCACGGGCCTCCGGTTGGACATCCCCGTCCACGCTAAGGGGCTTCCCGTGTTGCGCGCACTTTCCTTGTGTACATGCCGCCGCCACTACCCCGGCGCAGCGGCTGGACGTCGTCTTCGCTCGTCTCGCCCTGCCGTAATCAGCAGGCATGGCTGTTACCCAATCTAGGCGGGCTCTTGATCAGGAGCCGTCGGATTCGTTGGCCGCCCACAGTCTTAAGTCGCCGGAAGAAGAGCCCCTCGACGATCTCGCGCAGCCGCTCGTTGCTTTCGGGGGTTGGCGGCGCCGATCGATTTTCCGATTGCTGCTGTACGATCGGGGAGGATTCGCCGCTGTGGATTCTTATTCGTATGTGAACGGCTTGGTAGAGGACGCGGCTTTCAGCCGACCCGCTCTCGGGCACGATTTACACGCCGAAATGTTGGCCTTGTCTCGCCGTCTTGGAGGAGAGCTCTGTGGCAAGGCATCAATACCGGGCCGTCGGCCGGTGATAGCAGTCTCAGAGCTGATCGCCGGAGACGTGGAAATCAAACATTTGAATGAACATGGGAACTCTTATCGTGCTCCTCGCAATCCAAGACAGTCCGAGCTCCCCGAGCCCGTATCGCTTTCTCGCCGCCTGCTACGCGCATATGGGGGCCTCGGCGACGCGCGCGAGGTTGTAGCGCGGCTGCGCACCATCACTTCCGCCGTGATACCGGACGCCAGCTTCCCGCGAAACCCCGAGCACCGGGAGCTTTATCTCTCGGGCCTGCGCCTAGAGATGGGCGTGGCGACTTGAGCCGGACCCGCCGTCTCGACCCTCACCCCAATGCCGGCGAGTCTTCGACCGTCAAATAGCCGCTTTCTTCGGCGATTTATGGGTGCAGCGGGAGGTGCGGCTCGGGATCGAGGCGCGCGCCACCGGGTAGACACCATTGCAACTTTCGAGAGAGTTTTGCTGCAGATTCGCGCTAGACTTTGCCGTGATTAATTATCGGCTCAATCTTTCGTCGCAGGTGGCGAGGAACGGCAGCCGGTGATCGCAGCCGACACTGCCTTCGGCAATCGCCGGGCGCCCGGCGGCGAGCCGCTATCCATGGGCCGGCGCTCGGGCTATTTTCGCGCCACTTGCCTGGAGATGCAGCGCTCGGCTCCCGTGATCCGCGTCATCCGACATCCCGGCCCCCGATCGAACCACCCGCGCGGCTCGGTTCTGGCGATGGGCAATTTCGACGGTCTGCATCGCGGACATGCGGCGCTGCTGGGTCGGGTGCGCGATTTGGCGCGGGCGAACGGCGTGCCCTGTGCGGTGCTGACCTTCGAGCCGCACCCGCGCAGCGTTTTCCTGCCGGCCGCCGAGCCGTTCCGACTGACCCCGTTTCGCGCCAAAGAGCACGAATTGGCTCGGCTCGGCATCGACTTGATGTTTGTCCAGCATTTCGATCTCGGGTTTGCCGCCAAGAGTGCCGAGGATTTCGTTGTCGACGTGATCATCGGGGCGATCGGCGCGGGCCATGTCGTCGTCGGCTGGGATTGTACCTTCGGCAATCGCCGGCGCGGGACCCCCGAGCTGCTGCGGGCCGCCGGCGCCGAGCACGACTTCGGTGTGACGGTGCTCGAGCCGGTGCGCGGTGAGGACGCGACGGTTTACTCCTCGACCCATATTCGCGAGCTCCTAAAGGCGGGCAAGCCGCGCGACGCGGCGGCACTCCTCGGCCGCTTCTGGGAGATCGAGGGGCGCGTCGCCGCCGGCGACCGGCGCGGGCGGACGATCGGCTTTCCGACCGCCAATCTCGGTCTCGACGACTATCTGCATCCGGCTCTTGGCGTATACGCCGTGCGGGTCAGCGGCGATGGTCCTGATGACCCGCTCGCCGGCCGCACTGTCGACGGCGTCGCTAATCTCGGGTTGCGCCCGACAGTCGGCGGCTCGGCGCCGCGCCTTGAGGCGCATCTCTTCGACACCGACGCCGATCTCTACGGGCGCCATCTGCGAGTGGCACTGATCGACTTCATCCGGCCGGAGCGCAAATTCGCCGGCCTCGACGCACTAAAGGCGCAGATCGCCGAGGATGCCGCACAGGCGCGGGCAATCCTCGCTCTCTCCGACGTTGCACCGGCTTGATCTGGACCGATGAACGACGAAACGCTTTGCCACGATAGCGTGTCCGCGCTCTGCGCGTTCATTGACAATACCAGCAATACATTGCCACGTCTGCACAAGTATTTGACAAGATCAGCGCGCAATCCGTGTGGTCCTCGGATCGGCGATGCTCTTCGGGTTCTGGTTCCTCGCGCAACGATAAGAGGATCACATGACTTCAGCAGAAGGAGTGACCAAGAGCAACAGTGCCAAAAGGGAACGACCGGAGCCGAGCACGGTGTCCGTTTCCGAGATGTCCCTGGGCGAGGCCAAGGTGGTGCCGGTCCGAGCACTCTTGCTGGGTGAGCGTCTCGATACGCGTGCGCTCGAACGCGACCAGCCGCTCGGGGTCGCCCCCCTGGCTATCGCTGTTCCCGGCGGCGGCCTCGGCGTGCTGTTTCGCTACGGCGCGGTCGTCCTATTCGGCCCCCCATCAGCAGCCGGGGACGATTTTATCACCTCGTTGATGCCCGAGGTCCGCGGAGTTCTCGCGATCCCGGAGCGGGACGATACGCGACTGTTAGTCCGGTCAGAAGCCGACCAGCCTGTCGATCCCGCTGGCAACATTATCCTGCACGAGATGACGACTGAGCGATTGCAGGTGGTGGCCGACATACTCGCAAAGAATTTGGTGCTCTCCTATTACGAGACAAGGATTGCCCAGATCTTCGACGGCATCGAACCGCTTGCAGCAATGCTGCGGGAAAAGGGACGCGCCGGAGCGCGCAGCAAGGAGCTGTTGCGCCATATCGGCGACGTCCTGCTGATCCAGCAAAAGATGGTGGGGCGGGTCGAAACAGGCGAGAAACCCGAGCTCTTGTGGGAGCATCCCGAACTCGAGCGCCTTTATATGAGGCTCGCCGAGGAATACGAGCTGCGCGACCGCGACCGTGCCCTCGATCGCAAACTGGAAGTGATCTCGCGGACGGTCGAAACCTTGCTCAGTCTCGTGCAGACCCGAAGTAGCCTGCGCGTCGAATGGTATATTGTGTTGCTGATCGTCGCCGAGCTGCTACTGACGATCTACCCTTTGTTGCTGAGCCGATGATGAGCCTTCGACGGAATCCGCTTCGCCGCCTTGCTTCATCCAGCAGATCCCATGATAGAGTAGCAGTCTGATCGAGGCCGAAATGTCACTATATCCATCGGCAGATCTCAACCCTGCATCGGGTACCGCCGTAGAGGTCCGACGATGAGGAGGATTTCGGATATCGTCAGAGATCAGAAACCGGTGACCCTGCCGCCGCACGCGACGGTAAGAGATGCTTGCCAACACATGCGCGACCACCGCGTCGGTGCGGTCCTGGTGACCGAGGGCGATCACCGCCTCTTGGGCATCTTTACCGGACGGGACGCTGTGCACCGCGTGATGGCCGCGGGAAAGAGCGCCGCCCGAACAAAGCTGGGGGAGGTCATGACCCCGAACCCCGACACGATGCCGCCGGGGAAGACAGCGATTGAGGCGTTGCGGCTAATGGAGGATGGGCGTTATCGCCATCTGCCCATCGTCGAGGGCGAGAAGGTCGTGGGGATCGTCTCGCGCTTCGACTTCGCCGGCATCGAACTGGATCGCCTGGATGAAGAGACCGGCCTGTGGGAGCGGATCTAACGGGTGATCCAAGTCACTCCTCGTATTGTGATCGACGAGGACGCGATCGAGGAGGTTTTCGTGCGCGCCGGCGGCCCCGGCGGCCAGAACGTCGACAAGGTCGCGACCGCGGTGCAGCTTCGCTTCGATATTGCTCGCTCGCGAGGTCTTGATGCAGCAGCCCAGGCGCGATTGCGTCGGCTCGCCGGGCGGCGGATGACCGTCGAGGGCGCGATCGTCATCGTGGCGCGGCGCTTCCGCACGCAGGAGCGCAATCGCGAGGATGCTTACGAGCGGCTGATCGATCTCATTCGGCGAGCAGCTGAGCCCGGCAAGCGCCGCGTTCCGACGCGCCCGACAGCGGCCTCGCGGGGGCGTCGCCGCGAGGCGAAGCTCGCCCGTGGCCGGACCAAACGGCTGCGCCAAACGGTTGATCAGCAGCCCGAATGAACCGCGAAAACTCATCAGCCGAGACCGAGAGCGCGTCGTGCGGCGGCAAGACAATCCGCAGCTCCGCCCGAGGCATCGACGCGAACCCAGCCCAGCCGGCCCGGATCCACCTGGAGTTGTTGGGCAAGGATTTCGGGAGAAGCATCCGAGGCGTCATGATGGCGGTCGCGCAGGCGACAATTCATCATCGCCACAGTCGCTTCAAGCCAGAGACCGGAAAAGGGAACACTAGCGGCCTCGGCGACTGCGGCGAAGGATTGCCGCTCTGCCGGATTTAGCGACACCGCGTCAATAACCACCGAAAACCCCGCCTCGAGTGCATCTTTTGCTCTCCGGCACAGCGTCTCGTATACACGGTCCGACGCCTCCGGCACATACGCGCTGGCCGGCAGCTTGGTCTCGAGAGGAACCCCGAACAGCTGCTTGCGGATAACGTCGCTGCGTAGGACTCGGCCCCCAAGGCTCGGAGCTAGGGCCGCGGCGAGGGTCGATTTGCCGGTTCCGCTAAGGCCGCCGATCGCGACCAGACGGCAGACGCGCGGGCGCAAGAAATCGGCGGAGAGTTCGAGGTAGCGGCACGCCTCGTCGGCCATCGCCGGCCCGGACCCTGACCCTGCCATGCGCGCCGATGCCGTCGCCGTGACGTGCGCCCTGATCGCCGCGCGCGACGACAGAAAGAGCAGCATCGCGGCCAGTCCGTCATCCTCGCCGGTCAGGTCCAGATAGCGGTTCAATACGAGGCTGGCAAAATCCGAGAAGCCGCGATGGTCGAGATCCATCAGCAGGAAAGCGAGGTCATAGAGGATGTCGATCGAGGCAAGTTCCTCGGAGAACTCGAGGCAATCGAACAAGGTCGGCTTGTTCTCGAAGAGGCATACATTGCGGAGGTGCAGATCGCCGTGACAGCGCCGGACCTTGCCTTCGGCGAGCCGTCGATCGAGCAAAGCCCGGACAGCGGCGAGCCGCTCCGCCGATTTTAGCCTGACCTCGGCGATGCGCTCGGGGGAAAGGCCCACATCTCGCGCGTCCATGAGGCATCGGTAGTTGGTGTCGGCAACGGCTGCGAGCGCCGCAGCGCCGCCATGATCGAGGCGTTGTTCGGCAGATTGATGAAACGCCGCGATATGACCGGTGAGCTCGATCATCGAGGAAGCGCACAACCGGCCGGCTTTGGCGAGTTCGTCGAATACCATTGCTTGATCGAAGCGCCGCATCACCACGACCCAATCGACCGCCCGGTCGGCGCTCGCGAAGGCGACTTCGCCTTGTGCATTGCGCCGCAACGCGCGGACCTCGAGATAGAGTTCGGGTGCGGTGCGCCGGTTGAGACGAAGCTCGGCCTCGCAGGCCACCCGGCGCAGCTCGGCGGTCGAGAAATCGAGGTAGGGGTACTTCACCGCGCGTTTCAGCTTGTAGGCGCGGTCGCCGGCGAGAAAAACGATCGACACATGGGTCTCCACGATCTCGACCCGCTCGACTACCGCGCCGTACGAGGAGGGCCTGCTCAGAAATTCGATGACGTCGCGTTGATCGTCGGCCATTGCTGTGAGTACCAGTAGGGATCTGGCGCCAGCAACCGCCTTGACGAGGATGAACGCAACCATGAAGGGCGGCCGTGCCAGCAGATCCCGTCGACGACAGCATTCATGGTGCAAGAAAGAGGATGTGATGGAGGACGTGTTCCGCTTTGCGGACGAGTTTGGACCGCTCAAGCTCGTTCACATCCACCGAGCATCGGCGGATCTGAAGGCAGTCGTCGCCGTCGACAACGTCGCTTGCGGGCCGGCGATAGGCGGCGTGCGCATGGCGCCCGATGTCAGCACCGAGGAAGCCTTCCGGCTGGCACGGGCGATGACCTTCAAGAACGCCGCATCCGGCCTGCCGCACGGCGGCGGCAAGTCGGTGATCTTCGCCGACCCCAAAATGCCGCTCGCCGAGAAGGAGCGGCTGGTCCGCGCGTTCGCTGCGGCGATCGCGGATCTCGTCGATTACATCCCGGGGCCGGATATGGGCACCGACGAGCTGGCGATGGGGTGGATCAAGGACGAGACCGGCCGTGCCGTCGGACTGCCGCGCGAGATCGGCGGCATCCCGCTCGACGAGATCGGCGCTACCGGCTTTGGCCTCGCCGCGGCAATCGACGTGGCACGCCAGCATATCGGGCTGGCGCTGGCCGGGGCCCGGGTGGTGATCCAGGGCTTCGGCTCTGTCGGCCAGCACGCCGCCCGCTTCCTCGCCGAGAAAGGGGCCGTGCTGGTGGCGGCCAGCGATAGCCGCGGCACGATAGCCGACGGGGACGGGCTCGACCTCGCCGCGCTCGTCGCGCTGAAGGCCGAAGGGCGGGCACTGCACGATCATCCGCGCGGTCGCAAGATCGCGGCGCCGGACGCGGTGGTCGACATCCCTTGCGATATCTGGATCCCGGCGGCCCGGCCCGACGTCGTCCATGCCGGCAATGTCGCGCGGCTCGACACCCGGCTGGTCGCGGAGGGCGCCAACATTCCACTCTCGATCGAAGCCGAGCAGACGCTTGCCGCCCGCGGCGTGCTCGTGCTCCCCGATTTCATTGCCAATGCCGGTGGCGTAATTTGCGCCGCGATCGAATATCGCGGCGGAACCGAAACGGCCGCTTTCGCATTCATCGACGAAAAGATCCGTGCCAATACCGCGGCCGTCCTCGAAGAGGTGCAACGCACCAGTGCGTTGCCGCGCGCCGCCGTGTTGGCGCTCGCCACCGAGCGGGTGCGGCGGGCGATGCGGACGCGGCGATGGGAGCTGCCAGGGGCGTGAAATTGCGTTGGATCAATGTTTCGCCGGCAGCGCGGCTCCAGAGTCGACGTTGATGAGAGAAATCAACCCGCTCCCCCCGTAAACTATGGAGACAGCGATGGCAGATGTACCGGTTGAAGTGAAAAAGGCGCCGCCGGCGCAGACCAACGTCCCTGACGTATGGCAATCGTTCCGCAACGAAATGGACCGGGTGTTCGACCGCTTCGGCGGCGGGTTCGGTTTCCCCTCGCTGCGCCGGATGTTCGACGTCGAGCCGCCGATGCGCAGCTCGTTCACCCTCTCGGCGCCGGCGATCGATATGAGCGAGGACGAGAAGGCATACAAGATCTCGGCCGAGTTGCCTGGACTGGATGCCAAAGATGTCGATGTATCGGTGTCCGGCGGAATGCTCGTGCTCAAAGGCGAAAAGCGGCAGGAGAGGGAGCAGAAGGACAAGAATTATCACTACTCGGAGCGCGCCTACGGCTCGTTCCAGCGCGCTTTCGAGCTGCCGGCGAGTGTCGATCGCGACAAGGTCGCCGCAGATTTCTCGAAAGGGGTGTTGACCATCACCCTGCCCAAGACGGCGGAGGCACAGAAACCGACGAAGAAAATCGAGGTCAAATCGGCCTGAAGCGTGCTAGCAACGGCGGCGGGATCCATCCGCCGCCGTGCAGCTCGCTCCGCGTGCGGCGGACGAAACCATTGAGCCTGGCAACCGTCATCCGTGGAGCCGAGAAATGTCATTGCATCCGATCGCCGACAAAGCCGAGGTCTCTGTCGATTTCCCGGACAAGGCCTATATCGGCAGTTTTGGCCGGCACTCGCAATTCGACGCCTACGCCGAAGCGGACGCCGTCGCCATCAGACTGGTGCGGCCAGGAGAGGATCGGCGCGAGGCAGTGATGCACCTGCACTACGGGCTGTTGGCGGAGATCCTCTCCGAACTCGCGAAGTCGCTCACCGCCCGCGGCGATCTCGACGAGCCGCACCGGGCTGAGCTCAGCGAAGGCGCAAAGCAACTCGCCGCGGCACTGGAGCCACGAGCCGCGGGTTAATGCGACCTTCCCGCATTGCGCTAGCGTTGGTGATGGTTGGCATGCTCGCCGCCCATCCGGTCTTCGCCGATGTCGCCAAGGGGGGCCAGCTGGCCCAACTGTGGTGCTCCAGTTGCCACGTTGTCGACGGCAATCCGGCCGGCACGGTGCAACCGGGGCCGCCGAGCTTTCGCTCGATCGCGCGCACCGGGATGAGCGCCGACCAGCTCCGCACCTTCCTGACGCATCCCCATGGAGCGATGCCGGATCTGTCGCTGACCCGGTTGGAGATCGACGATCTGATCGCCTATATCCAGACGCTGCGGTGAGAACGTCGTGAGCTTCCCCGAAGCGAGCCGCTTCCAATTCACCCCCGATCTCACGATCTGCCGGGTCCTGAACGGCATGTGGCAAGTCTCCGGCGCTCATGGTGCGGTCGACCCCCGGCGCGCCGTCGACGGGATGTTCGCCTATCACGACGCCGGGTTCACCACCTGGGATCTCGCCGACCATTACGGGCCCGCCGAGGACTTCATCGGCGCCTTCCGCCGCCGATTCGCGGCTGATCGCGGGGCGGAGCGCCTCGCGGAGTTCCAGGCGTTCACGAAGTGGGTGCCGCATCCGGGCCGGATGACGCGGCGCATCGTCGAAGACGCGGTCGGGATCTCGCTGTCGCGAATGGGTGTGGATAGCCTCGACCTGCTGCAATTTCATTGGTGGGACTACGGCGACACGAGCTATCTCGACGCCCTCAGACACCTCGCCGACCTGCGGCACGAAGGCAAGATCCGCCACTTGGCACTGACCAATTTCGACACCGAGCGACTCCGGATCATCGCCGACCACGGGATCCGAATCGTCTCGAACCAGGTCCAGTACTCGATCGTCGACCGCCGGCCCGAGGCTCGCATGGCCGCCTTCTGCTCCGACCACGCCATGACCCTGCTCGCCTACGGCACCCTCCTCGGTGGTCTGCTCTCGGAGAAGTACCTCGGACGCCCGGAGCCGCAGCGCGCCGAGCTCGATACCGCTTCGCTGCGGAAGTACAAGAACATGATCGACGTGTGGGGCGGCTGGACCTTGTTCCAGGAATTGCTTGCCGTGCTGAAGCAAATCGCCGACCGGCACCGGATGAGCATCGCCAATGTCGGCGTCCGCTACATTCTGGACCGCGCGGCGGTCGCCGGCGTCATCGTCGGCGCCCGGCTCGGCGTCGCCCAGCACATCGCCGACAATGCCCGAGTGTTTGGCTTTGCGCTCGATGACAGCGATCGGGTCATGATCGAGGCAGTTGTCGCGAAATCGCGCGACCTGATGAAGCAGATCGGCGACTGCGGGGACGAATACCGCTAGCGGATCGCTTGGAGCAGATGCGCCTGATTCTGCCTCTTCGGGAGGCGCTACGCCGGCTGGGACCATAGATCCCGGCCGGCGAGACTCCGAAGAAGTTGCTACGACAGCGGCATCACGGTGGTTCGTCCTTCGAGGAGCCAGTTGCCCGAGCTTCCGGTGGCGCGGTACCCCCGTGCGTCGCGCGCGCGAGACGAAAGAGATCAGGACCAAGTTGTTGAGATCCCTGGATTCAAGGTTGGAAAACAGCGAGGGTGGATCGCAGATGGTTGCCATCAATAGGGGTTCGGTGGAAAGCCTCAAGGGCGTATCGATTGTGTGTTTTCATGGTTCGTTCCCAGGCATCGAAAAACCGGCTGGCCCCGACGGAAGCAGCCCAAGCGGTCGCCAGTCCCGCTGCTTTTTGCTGTTTTGCCGGAAATTATCAGCGGCCGACCGGTCCTAGTGTTCCGAGTCATTCACACGATTCACCGGGCAACGGCGAGCCCTCGCTCACAACAAGTCCCGCTACACCGGCGGAAGCCGGTGCCCATGGCGAAAGTGTTGGGGTGGACGGCCCCCTACGGCATCGAATGTGCCAGGCTGTGAAGGTGTAACAACGCAGCCAAGGGGAGCCGTCCGAATGACGATTATCAGGATTGGGTTGGACACGTCCAAGCATGTCTTTCAGCTGCATGGCGTTGACGAGAACGAAAAGCCGGTGTTGCGACGGCAGCTGCGGCGCAGCGCGGTCGAGAGATTCTTCGCCAAGCTGGCGCCGACGCGCATCGGCATCGAGGCGTGCGGCGCCTCGCACCATTGGGCGCGGCTGCTGCGCGGCTTGGGGCACCAAGTGATGCTGATCCCGCCGCAATACATCAAGGCCTACGTCAAGCGCGGCAAGAACAACGCGATCGATGCCGAGGCGATCTGCGAAGCGATGAGCCGGCCGACCATGCGGTTTGTGCCGGTCAAAACCGCCGAGCAGCAAGCGGCGCTGACGATGCTCGGGGTGCGCGATCTGCTGGTCAAGCAGCGCACGATGCTGATCAATGCCCTGCGCGGGCATGCGGCGGAGTTTGGCGTCACGGTGGCTAAAGAGCCTGCCCTCGCGAAAGCGGGGGACCCCAGCAGGTGGTTGAGCTGTTGCGGCGGTTGACGACCGACGAAGGGGTGCCGGCACTGGCGCGCGAGATGCTCGATCTGCTGGCGGGCCAACTCGAGGCGGTCAATGGCAAATTGAAAGCGATCGAGGCGCGGCTGATGGCCTGGCATCGGCAAGACCAGACCAGCCAGTGCCTGGCGACGATCCCCGGCATCGGGCCGATCGGCGGCCTCAGCTTTGCCCTCAAGGTAGCGGACGCAAAAGCCTTTCGCTCGGGCCGGCACTTTGCCGCCTGGATCGGCATCACCCCGCGCGAGAACGCCACCCCCGGCAAGCCCCGGCCCGGAAGGATCAGCCGACAGGGCGACGAGGACTTGCGGCGGCTGCTCGTGCTCGGCGCCACCGCGGTCATCCAGCAGGCCAAGAAAGGCCGCGCCGCGCCGTGGCTGTTGGGATTGCTGGCGCGCAAGCCAAAGAAGCTCGCGGCGGTCGCGCTGGCCAACAAAATGGCCCGTATCGTCTGGGCCATGATGGTGAGCGGCGAGACTTACCGGCGTCCGCAGGAGGCCTAAACCTGCCCACCGCGAAACCTGGCACACCTGAACCTGGCAAGGACAGCCGCAGCAAGATGGCAATCGGTCGATCCGAGGATCGGGACAACCCGCGGGATCCATTGGTGCTTCGACATCACGGAAGTGTTAGGGACCCGATCCGCGTAACCCATCTGGGCCAGCGGTCACGCCGACCGCACCACACAGGCCGAACATATGACCGCAATCGACCAGAGCCATCGCAGCTGCCCACTCCTTGCGAGACGGGGGCCGTCCACATATGGATCCCGGCCTTCGCCGGGAAAGCGCGGTGGGATGTCGAGCTGCATCGACTGAATGAATCGGTGCACTAGTCCGCAGGAACCTGGGCTTCTGGCGGCATTGCGCCAAAGTAGAGCACTCTTATAACGTTTGCAACATGGTGCTTATAACATAAATACAGAAATTGTCAACGACCGTGCGCAAAATCCTGTCATCCCGTCGCAGGAGCATGTGAGAGATTCAAATCCAGCTTCCGGCGCAATAGGGGCAGTTGTTATCGAGGTGAGCTATGAGCGAGATTTCGCTTTATGGACGCCGCGGCTGGGGCTCGACGATCGTCGAGGCGCAGCTCGAGTGGCTCGGGATCGATTACACATACGAGGCCGTGGGCGACCTGCTGAAGTCGGCCGAAGCGCGCGGATCGCTTGCCCTGGTCAACCCGCTTGCCCAGGTTCCGACACTCGTGCTCCCGAATGGGCAGATCTTGACCGAGAGTGCCGCGATAACGCTGTACCTCGCCGACATGACGGGTCGCCAAGAACTCGTCCCGCCGCCGGGCTCGGTGGAGCGGCCCGCTTTCCTGCGCTGGCTGATCTCTCTCGTCGCCAATATCTACCCGACCTACACCTATGCCGACGAGCCGGACCGCTTCGTGCCGGACGCCGCGGCGCGGGACGGCTTTCGGGCGACGGTCGACGCCTACGCGCAGCGGTTGTACGGCTTTCTCGACGCGGCGGCGCGCGCACCCTGGTTTCTCGGAGAACGCTTCTCCGCGCTCGACATCTATGTAGCGGTCATGACCCGCTGGCGGCCGGGACGGCAATGGATTGCCGGAAACGCGCCACAACTTCACTCGATCGCAACCCGGGCGGACGCAATCCCCGAGCTGCAAGCCGTCTGGTCACGCAATTTCCCCGAGCCTGGGCTGTAGAACCCGCCTTGGTCCCAGTCCCGCGATGCTTTTTACCCCGTAGACGTTACACACAACATATAGGTCGGGGCTGTCCCCAAAATTCGGGGACAAACCGGTTGAAAAAGTGTGCCGGTCGCTCGACCGTGCGGTGTTGATCGTGCTGCCTAAAAAAGCGGCAACAGTCTAGCTGTAGATGTCAGGGAGTGCGGAACCATTGGCGCAGCTCGATATGGTTGCCGCTGGGATCGCAGATTTCCGCGCGGGCATAGGTCTCGCGGAAACGTGGGCCCCAGACGATGTCGATGCCTTTGGCCTTTAAATAATCGGTGGTTTTCTGCATATCGTCGACTTCGAGGGCGATCATCCGATAGCCGAGATGCTCGTTCTGCGGCGCCGATTCGACTGTGACGCCCTCGTAAGAGATCAGCTCGACAGTGGTGCCGCCCAGTTCGAGGTAGACGAGGTCGATCGGCGTGCCCAGCCCGGAGCGCTCGATCCGGTCGCGGGCCCGCACGGCGAACCCCAGCACGTCCGTGTAAAACTCGATGGTGCGATCCAACTGGTCGGTGACGATTTCGATGTGGTCGATGCGCTTGAACATCATTCCCTCCGAGCGGACGGTTCCATTCTTCTACCTCTCCCCACCGCCGGCCGGGGGGAGAGGGTAGGGTGAGGGGGGCCGACGAGCCGGTTTGCGGCGCGCCCACCTCACCCTCCCATCGCTACGCGACGGGTCCCTCCCTCTCCCCCCTAAAGGGCGGAGAGGGGCTCTTCTCTCGAAAGCAGCCCGCGCCTCTGCAGCCCGCTCCAGTGGGGGCAGCTTGCCCCTCACCCGGAAGCGCGCTGTGCGCGGCTTTCGACCTCTCCCCGCAAGCCGGCGAGGTGCCTGCGCGCTCAATTCCTTTGCCGCTCATTGACGGCGAAACAGTAGAACAGGCCGTCGCCGCCGGTGCTGCGGAGGTCGGCCTGGCTGCAGCCGCCGTCGGGGCCGCGCGAGGGGTGCGAGGAATTCCACGATTTCGACACACATCGTCGTCGCGCAGGCCCTGTCGATCAATGTGGCCGACCATCGCCGCAGCCTGGGTGCTGCTCGTCCAGTTGTGGCAGGTCCAGTCCTCACCCGGCGGAAACGCCTTGCCGTCGGGCTGCGAGCCGGTCAGCGCATCGTGCTTGTTGGGCGTGTCGCCGCGGCCGTTGACGACATCGCCCTTTTCGGTGAGTGCGGTCTGCTTGGTCAGGTTGTTGGCGCCATGGAGCTCGTCGAGGTCTTTGGCGATGGTGACACCCTTGCTGTTCTGCCAGGGCCCGCAGCCGATACGGTCGCGGGCATTGACCGCCGTCTGCCCGTCGGCGGCCTGCGTGCTGAGATAAGCGTGCCAAGTATGGCTGGCTCCAACCGCCTGGGCGAGCTGCTGGCACAGCCGGTCGGCGCCGGCGAGGCCACCGAGATCGGCACCCTTGCCAGGGCCGGTGCTGGTGACAAAAAACGTCGTGTTGGCCTGCTGCGCCAACGTGCCGGAGCTCGCGCTGAACGCTAACAGTGCCGATAATATCGCAAACCGCATCGTCGAGTTCATCTGATTGTCCCGCCAGTTCGTGGAGGTATCGACTTCTAAGACTCCGTCGCGATCGAAATCATCCCCGCTGGCGCAAGGCCTTTGCAGCGAATTGCGTCATCTGATCTGGAAGCTCACTTCCTCCACCTGCGGTGTGCCGACGAGCATCATGAATTCGGCATCGGCCACACCGTCATTGCGGAAATAGTGGAGCTGGCCGGCCGGGTTGAAGATTACATCCTTCGGGCCGAGGCGTTCCTCGACGACATGCCCATCCTCCTCCCAGCCGACGGTGATGCAGCCTCCCAGCACAAAAAAGGCATCCTCCACTGGGCGCGCATAGCCGCGTATCGCCACACCCTTCGGGAGATGGACGATGTCCATACGATAGCGGCCGGGCGGTGCGCCGCCCTCGCCGATATACGCGGTCCGGGCGAAGCCGGCCTGCCATACCGGTCGCCGCTCGGCGTGGCGCACGATATGGCGGGCGAACTCCCGCTGCCGCGGATCCGCGCTGTCGGGATCGAAGGCATGTGTCTTTCCGGGGCTTGCGCCGAAACGGCGGGCGATGGCCGCATCTGCCTCGCGCGGGTGGCAGACATAGACCGGCGGTTTCGGCATGCCGCTGCCGACGCTGATCGACATCAGCACCGGCTCGACCCCGTCATTGCGAAAGCCGTGCGGCCGGCCGAGCTGGTTCAACACCATGTCCTTGGGGCCGAGACGTGCCTCGATGACCTCGTCGCCCCAGGCCCAACCGACGGTCAGCACGCCCTCCAGCACCAGGAAGTGCTCGACCACCTCATGCGAATGACAGGCGGCGTATTTGCCGACCGGCTGGTGCACCAGGCTCAACGTGAATTGCCCCGGCTCCAGGGTGCTCGGGTCGTCGGCCTTGGGCGAGCCGCCGGCGCCGATGTAGCGCATTTGCGCCCGCGCCAAATCCGGAAAGTCGCGGCTTCCGGGAAACGCATCCCAATCGAAGCTCTTCTCGGTGTGACGCCCGATAAAAGCACGCATCTCGCTCTCCAGGGCGAGCGGGTCGGCTTGCGCGATTACTGCCATCTGAAGCTCCTGTCAGCTGCGGACCAGTCCGCCGTCGATCGGAATCACCGCTCCGGATACATAGTCAGAGAGATCGGTGGCGAGAAACTCGACGACCCTTGCGCAATCCTCGACCGTGCCGAGGCGCCGCAACGCCACCTGTTCAGCGCGGTCGCGATTGCTGTTGCTGCTGCCCGGGATCACCGTCTGCATGATCCGCCCAGTGGCGATCACGCCCGGTGCGATGCAGTTCGCGGTAATCCCATAGGGGCCGAGATCCTGCGCCAGATAACGGGTGTAGTGCGCGATCGCCGCCTTGGCGGCACCGTAATGCGCGTAGCCGCCGTCGGCCGAGGGCGAGAGGCCGGCGACTGAGCTGACGGTGACGATCTTGCCCGAGCGCTGGCGCTTCATGACCGGGGCGACGGCATTGCAGCAGTAAACGGTGCCGTAGAGGTTCATGCCGACGACGAGATCGAGCAATGTCGGATTGATCGTGCTCGCCTTGGTGTCCATGGGCCGTCCGCGGCCACCGCCGGCATTGGCGACGAGCACGTCGACGCGACCCCACTGCTCGGCGACGCGCGCCACCATGGCCTCGACCGCCCGATGGTCACGGACATCGAGCTCGATGCCGATAGCGGCACAGCCCGCCGCCTCGATTTCCGCGACGGTGCTCTCGGCGGTCATGTCCTCCGCCTCGGCGTCGAACTCCCGGTAGGACTTCAGATCGAGATCGGCGACCGCGACCTTGGCGCCGAGCCCAGCCAAGCGTTTGGCGTAGGCGCGGCCGAGCCCGCGTGCCGCCCCGGTGACGATCGCAACCTTGCCGTCGAGCTTGCCCATCGTCTCTCCTCCTCACCATTTGCAGCGATCATCTTCCTTTGAACACCGGACGGCGCTTTTCGGCGAAGGCTCGGCTAGCTTCGAGGTGGTCCTCGGTCATTGCGGTGCGCGCCTGGTGCACCGCCTCCATCTCCAGCACCGCGGCAAGCGGCTCGGTTTCCGCGGCGAACAGGTTGCTTTTCATATAGCCATAGGCGATTCGCGGTCCGTCGGCGATGCGTCGGGCCAGCCCTTTGGTGACTTCGCGCAATCCGTCGTCCTCGACAACCCGGCTGACGAGGCCTAGCGTGTGCGCCTGCTCGGCGTCGATGATGTCGCCGAGGAAGTAGAGTTCGCGCGCCTTCGCCGTGCCGACGAGCCGGGTCAAGGTCCACGACCCGCCGAAATCGCCGGAATAGCCGACCCCGGCAAAGCCGGTCCCGAACCGGGCCGATCGTCCGGCTATCCGCAGATCGCAAGCCATCGCGAGACCGAGCCCGGCGCCGACCGCGGGGCCGTTGACCATCGCGATGACGACCTTCGGCATCGTGCGCAGCAGCATCGGCAGCTGATGCATCCGGCGCAGACCCTCGACGCGCTCCTCGAAGCCCTCTGCGGCGCGAGCCGGCATCGTCTTTACGTCACCGCCGGCGCAGAAGCCGCGTCCGGCGCCGGTGATGACCACCGCGCCCACGGAGGCATCGCGCCTCAACCGTTGGAGCGCTTCCGCCAAACCCTGCAGCATCGCCGGAGAGAATGCGTTGAGGCGATCCGGTCGGTTGAGGGTCAACCAGGCGATCCCGTCTTCTGTCGTCTCCAAGAGATCCGTCATCTCGTTGCTCTCCTTGCCGCGCGGGCGATCTCAGCTGCAGGAACACGAGACCATCTCTAGCCGCATACCCGACCTGCGTTCTAGGAGAATATGTTGTCGCACCTGCGGGCGGGGCGTACCCTCGCGGGGCACCGCGCGAAGCGGTGCTGGCGGGTGACGCGATCGTGATGACGGCCCGCCGCGACAGGCCGCTGCGCTCGGACGGAGCGGGGGGCAACGAGGAGGAATAAGAATGGCGTATGATCTGCTGATCAGAAACGGGCGCGTTGTCGACGGCTCGGGCGAGCCGGCATTTGCCGCCGATGTTGCGGTGCAGGACGGGAAGATTGTCGGGGTCGGCAAATACCCCGGTGCTGCGGCCAAGCGCACGATCGACGCCGAGGGGCGCGTCGTGGCGCCCGGCTTTATCGATCATCATACCCATTTCGACCCGCAGGCTGTGTGGGACCCCTATTGCGGCTCGTGGGTGCACAACGGCCACACCACGGTCGTCGTCGGCCAATGCGGCCAGGTCATCGCGCCGGTCCGGCCGGGCGACGGTGACTGGTATCTCGAATTCTTCTCAGACGCGGAACAGATCCCGCTACCGGTGCTGAAGGCCGGCGTCGACGTGACCTGGGAGTCGGTCGGCGACTATCTGAATGCACTCGGTAAAAAACGCGGCATCAATGTCGGCACCTTGGTCGGCCATTCGGGCATCCGCCGCTATGTGATGGGCGACGCCTCGGGCGAACGGGTCAAGGCGACACCCGAAGAGCTCGCGCAGATGCAAAAACTGGTGCGCGAGGCGATGCGTGCCGGCGCGCTCGGCTTCTCGACAGCGCCGAAGGACCGCGGCGACCCCGCCGGCGTGTGCGACGACGACGAGCGCTGGGCGCTCGCCAGCGTGCTCGGCGAACTCGGCACCGGCGTCTTCCAGGTCGCCGGCGGGGCACCGGGCGGCACCAAGGAGACCCGTCGTGTCGCGCGCGAGCTCGCCGCCCGCAGCGGCCGGCCGTCGATTTACAACCTGGTCTCCGATCCGATCGCCAACCCGGACGAATGGGTCGAGCACCTGAAGTGGCTGGAAGACGGGTTCAAGAACGGGGCGCGCTGCTACGGCTCATGCCTCTCGACCGTCGCCGGCGCGATCTTCAACCTGGAGCGCGGCCTCAACGTGCCGCAGGACGAAGACATCACCCATCCTGAGGGCTTTTTCCGCGGCATGCCGACCTGGGACCGGGTCATGGCGCTGCCCTATCAGGACAGGATGCGCGCCTTCCGCGACCCGGAAATCCGCAAGGCGATGTCGGCCGAGGCGGTCGAGGGGACCATAGCGCAGCAGGGCACCATGACCGACCGGCGCGGTCGCGCGCGCGGCCTGTTCAACCGGCGCTGGGACCTCGTCAAGGTGTTCATGACCACGAAGGGGCAGAACCGGCACCTCGAGGGCAAGAGCGTCGAGCAGATCGCCAAGGAGCAGAACAAGGGCATCATGGATGCCTTCCTCGATCTGTCGCTCGACGAAGACCTGCAGACCTGTTTCATCGCGATCGACCGCAACAACAATCCGGCGACGCAGAAGCACCTCCTCGGCTCGCCCTTCACGGTGATCGGCACCAGCGACGGCGGCGGCCGGCCGCACACCGCCGACCGGCACGAGACGAGCACGAATCTGCTGGGCCATTGGGTGCGCGAACAGCAGGTGATGACGCTCGAAGAGGCGGTCTATCGGCTGACTGGCAAGACCGCGCTGATGCACGACATTACCGATCGCGGCTTTATCGCGGCCGGCAAGGTCGCCGACGTCACAATCTTCGACCCCGACACGATCGCTTCCAAGCCGCGCGAGCCGGTTGCGACATTGCCGGCCGGAGGCGTCGAGGTGAAGCGCGGCGCGGTCGGTATCGACTACGTCGTGGTCAACGGCAGCGTGCTGCTCGACAAGGGCGAACTGACCGACGCATTGCCCGGCCAGATCATCCGCGGTCCGCTCTACCAGCCGGGCGCCGCCTAGCTCCTCCGGGAAGGGGCCCCTCACCCCAGCCCTCTCCCCGCTTGCGGGGAGAGGGAGGGACCCGCGCAGCGGGAGGGTGAGGGGCGGCTAAAGCAGCGATTTGATGTCAGCCGAGAAGGTCGGGAAGCCGTAGACGAAGTCTCTGATGTCGCCGGCGGTGATACCGTGCTTGATCGCCAACGCGAAGATGTGGATCAGCTCCTCGCCGGCGTGGCCGACGAGATGCGCGCCGAGGATGCGGTCGGCCTTCTGGTCGATCAGCACCTTGGCCCAGGCGGTCGTCTCGGCGTAGGTGCGCCCCGACAGCCAGTCGTGCATGTCGTTGACCGAGACGCGGAGCTCGATCCCTCTCTCCTCGGCGGCGGCCTGCGTCAGGCCGACGCTCGCCAGCGCCGGCACGGTGAAGACGCAGGACGGGATGCCGGTGTAGTCGGGCGCATACGTGGCCCCTTCGGCGATGTTGCGCCCGACCGTTCGGCCCTCATAGGTCGCGATCGGCGAGAGCTGCGCATGCTCGGCGACCGTGTCGCCGCAGACATAGACCGCGGGGTTCGAGGTCGAGCGCAGATAGGCATCGTGCGCGATTCGGCCCCTCTCTACGGCAACGTTTGCGGGGGCGAGGTCGAGGCCATCGATATCGGGGACTCGCCCGGCACCGTTGACGACCCGCTCGGCCTCGATCGTGCGCTCGGACCCGCCATCCTGGTAGACGACCCGCAGCCCGTCTCCCACCCGCTCGATGAGCTGGACCTCGACCCCGGTGTGGATCGCGACCCCGATCCGCTCCGTCGCGGCGCGCAATTGCACCACCGCCTCGGCGTCCATGTTGTCGAGCAGCCGCGGCAGCACTTCGAGGATCGTGACCTGGGCGCCGGCGCGGGCGTAGACATGGCTGAACTCGAGCGCGATCACGCCGCCGCCGACAAAGACCACACTTGCCGGCAACCGGCGCTCGTTCAGCACGTCGTCGGAGGTGATCATCAGCTCGGCGCCGGGGAACGGCAGCTTGCGCGGGGTCGAGCCGGTGGCGATCACGATGTGCTTGGCCTCCAAGGTCTCGCCGCCGACGGCCACCGCGTTCGGGCCGGCAAAGCGGCCGCGGTCGCGGATCACCTCGACCCCGCGCCTCTGCATCAACTGCCCGAGCGAGACCGGGATGCCGGCGATCATCGCCTTTTCGCGGTCGACCAGCGCTCCCCAGTCGAGGCTCGGCTTGCCAACGGTGATGTGATGCGACTTGGCGCGCTCGATCTCGTCGAGCGCGTGGGCGGCGGCGACCAGCACCTTTTTCGGCATGCAGCCGCGGTTGGGGCAGGTCCCGCCGAGCAGATCGGGCTCGATCATCGCGACCGACAATCCCGCCTCCCGCGTCGCCACGGTCACCCCCATCCCGGCATTGCCGCCGCCGAGGATCACGACATCGAAATTGCGTGTCGGCATTGCTTGGTCCTCCCTGAGAGCGTATTGCCACGAGCGTGGCAGGTGCGGTTGTCGAGCGCCAGCCTCTCCCGATCGGCGACGCCTTGCCACCATCACTTCTAACGCTTTGCTACAGGAGGAATGCCATGCCTGAAGGGGCAAAACGCATCGAGCAATTGGCGCCGGAACTGGAACGGGTCATCTCGACCTCCGAGCCGATACAGGATCTGGCCGATGGCTTTGGCGGCCCGCAAGGCCCGGCTGAAGGGCCGTTGTGGTGGCGCGAAACCGGGCATCTCGTATTCAGCGACATTCACAACAACCGGCGCATGAAATACGAGCCCGGCAAAGGCGTATCGTTGTTGCTCGAGCCGACCAATCGCGCCAACGGCCTGACCCGCGACCTGCAGGGACGGCTCGTCGCCTGCGAGCATGATTCACGCCGCGTCACCAGACAGGAGCTCGACGGCAGCATCACCGTCGTCGCCAACAGCTTCCAGGGCCGCCAGCTAAACCGGCCGAATGACGTTGTCGTCAAATCCGACGGCTGCATCTACTTCACCGACCCGTGGACCAGCCCCAATGCGCCGCAGCAATGGGATCTGACGTTTTCCGGTGTCTATCGCGTGACCCCCGATCTCGGCACGCTGAGCTTGCTGATCGACGATTTCATCGTGCCCAACGGCCTTGCCTTCTCGCCGGATGAGAGCGTGCTCTACATCAACGACTCGCGCCGCGGCCACATCCGCGCCTTCGATGTCTCACCCAACGGTACACTCGCCAAGGCGAGCGACCGCGTGTTTGTCGATCTGCGCGGCGACGAGCCGGGTGTGCCTGACGGCATGAAGGTCGATGTCGAGGGCAACGTTTATTGCGGCGGCGCCGGCGGGCTGTGGATCATCGACCCCAAGGGCAAGAAGCTCGGCCGCATCGTGCACGGCGCCCCGGCCACCACCAACCTGGCCTTTGGCGGTGACGACTGGAAGAACTCTCTACTTCACCAGTCGCAACCATCTCGGCTGCGTCAATGTGAAAATCGCCGGTATTCCGGTGCCGCCCCCGAGAAGATAGCCTTCGTTTTCAGCCACCCGCCGGACCTCGGCGGGGCCGCCAGAGGCTTAGAAGGCCCCCTCACCCTCCCGCGCCAGTGGCGCGGGCCCCTCCCTCTCCCCAGCAAGCGGCGGAGAGGGGCTTACCCCGAACTCTGCAACTCCCTCGCCCCCATTTGCGGGGGAGAGGGTTGGGGTGTGGGGGGCGGTCGCAAGGCTTACCCTAGAATTGACAAATTCGCACCCTATTCTTCGACCGTGACGCACTCGGAAATCAGGGACGGCGAGGGAAGAGCATCCTGCTTGTGGATTCCTTGAAGAAACAGGAGGGTGAGCAGGATGAGGGCGTGCCATCGACCGGTCGCGAATCGGGTGCGGAACGGTTGCGGCGGCTCGGCGTGGGCCGACCGATTACCCGGCGCGACTTTATTGACGGCGTCGCCGCCACGGCGGTCGTCGCTTCCGCGCCTGTTCTCGCTGCCGCCGATCCGGGCGGAGCCGCCGTCGCACCACAGGACCGCCCGGGCTATTACCCGCCCACTCTGACAGGAATGCGCGGCAGCCATCCCGGGAGTTTCGAGGCGGCCCACGCGCTGCGCGACGGAACGTTCCCGAAATCCGGCGCCAGTCCGATCGATACCGGCGAGGAATACGATCTGATCGTCGTCGGCGGCGGGATCAGCGGGTTGGCTGCGGCCTATTTCTATCGTGCAAAGGCGGGCGTCGGCGCCCGCATCCTAATCCTCGACAACCACGACGATTTCGGCGGCCACGCCAAGCGCAACGAGTTTGAGCTCGGCGGAAATCCACAGCTCATCAATGGCGGGACACTCGAAATCGACAGCCCGCGGCCTTACAGCGCGGTATCTGCCGGCCTCTTGACCGCACTCGGCATAGACCCCGTGATACTTACGGTGCGTCATGCGAATCGTGATTTCTATTCCTCCCTGAGGCTTGGTCCCGCGGTCTTTTTCGACAAGGAAACGTTCGGCGAGGATCGCCTGGTCAAGGGGAAGATTTCATCGCCTGGGTTTTTGGAGAAGGCGCCGCTGAGCGAGGCTGCACGGCGCGATATTGGGCGGCTTGAAAGGGATTCGATCGACTACCTGCCGGGTCTCTCGTCTGCCGAGAAGAAAGCGCGTTTGTCGCGGATCAGCTATCGCGACTATCTCCTCGATCTGGTCAAGGTCGACCTCGCGGTGATCCCGCTCTACCAGAGCCGCACGCACGGCGAATGGGGGGTTGGCATCGATGCCGTCTCGGCGCTCGACGTCTGGGCCTTCGGCTTTCCCGGGTTTCAGGGCCTGGGGCTTGCCCCGGGATCGGCCCCGCATATGGGCTACACCGCGGCCGGCTACGCCGATGGCGGGTCCGAGACGTTTCATTTCCCAGACGGCAATGCCAGCATCGCGCGGCTCCTGGTGCGCAGCCTGATCCCGCAGGCTCTACCCGGCGGTGGAGTGGAAGACGCCGTGACCGCGCATATCGACTACAGCAGGCTCGACCGGCCGGATCACCCTATCCATATCCGCCTCGGCAGCCTTGCCCTCTCCGCTCGCAGCGACGGATCAGCCGCCTCGTCGGAATCCGTCGAAGTCGCCTATTCGCGAATGGGCCAGCTTTACACTGTCCGGGCCAAGCATTGCGTGCTCGCCTGCTGGAACATGATGATCCCCTATCTCTGTCCGCAACTGCCGCAGAAGCAAAAGGAGGCGCTGGGATACCTGGTCAAAGTGCCGCTCGTTTACACCAATGTGGCGCTGGCGAATTGGCGGGCGTTCGTTGCCCTGGGGGTCGACAGAATCTCTTGTCCGGGAAGCTATCACACGACCGTCAAGCTGAACCCGGTCACCGACATCGGCGCCTATCGGGCGCCGCGCTCGCCGGATGAGCCGATCTTGATCCAGATGGTGCGCACACCATGCCAGCCCGGGCTGTCGGAGCGCGATCAGCACCGCGTCGGGCGCTACGATCTGCTGGCGACCAAGTTTGCGACTTTTGAAGAAAAAATCCGCGACCAGCTCCATCGCATGCTAATCCCGGCCGGCTTCGATGCGGCGCGCGACATTACCGCCATCACGGTCAATCGCTGGCCGCACGGCTATGCCTATGAATACAATCCGCTGTTCGATCCCGAATGGCCAAACGGCGAGGCGCCGCACGAGGTCGGGCGCGCCCGTCTCGGTTCGATCGCGATCGCCAACTCAGATGCCGCCGCGGCGGCGTATACCGACGCCGCGATCGACCAGGCTCATCGGGCAGTGGCTGAGCTGCTCGCCAGCAACTAAGCGCCGAGCATCTCTTCTAGAGCGGATCGGGTCGGCGGCAGACCGGGGAAGACCTGCGCGAGATGGCGATCCTCGAGCCTGAAGTGGCGTTCGAGTATGACGGTGAAAACGGTCCGGTAGTCGGTGGTCACCGCGAGGTCCCGGCCCCGATAGAGTTGCCCGGCCGCAAGTCCGGGCCAATCGCCGTAGACCCGGCCGCCGCGGACGCCGCCGCCCAATACCCAGATGACGTTGCCGTGACCGTGATCGGTGCCGCGATTGCCGTTCTCGCGAACCCTGCGGCCGAACTCGGAAAGGACGACGACGATCGTGTTTTCCCAGGCGCTGCCCAGACCGCGGGCAAGGGTGGCGAGCCCGTCGCCGAGCGGCCGCAGCCGGTTCGCGAGCTGGCCCCTGGCTGTGCCCTGATTGACATGAGTATCCCAGCCGCCGAGGCTCAGAAAAACGAGCCGTATCTGTTGGTCCTGGGCAATGAGATGGGCGAGCCGCATTGCCTCCGCCGGAAAGCCCGTCGGCGGAGGGGCGCCGTTGTCGGCGCGCCGCATCTCGCTCGCAAGACCGCCGACCAGCTCGGCGCGCGCCGCCCGACCTTGCCGATAGGCCTCGCTCAGCGGGTCTTTGCCGGCATAGAGTCGGTCGAAGGCGCGACCGATTTCCGGCTGGTCGATCGGCAGCGGCCTGGCCCCCTCGGGGCCAACGGACAAATTGGCGACCGGCTGGTTGCCCCTCAGGATTTGCGGCAGGGTCGGACCGATGCTCACCGCGTCGGTCGGTCCGTGCGGCTCCGGTAGTACCGCGAGCAGACGGTTCATCCACCCGTCGCGCGTCATGCTGCGGCCGGGGGTGCCGTTCTCAATGAAGAGTTGCGCGTCGAAATGAGAATGCGTCGGATCGGGAGAACCCGCAGCGTGGACGAAGGCGAGCTTCTTGTCGTTCCACAGCGACTGCAGACCGGCCAGCGCCGGGTGCAGCCCGAAATAACCGTCGAGTGGCAACGCCCCCTGATCCGTCCCGGGGCGGCCGATGGCGATAGTCGGTCGGCTGTCGTAATACGCCCGCTCGCCGTGGGGTATGACGACATTGAGGCCGTCGACGGCGCCGCGCAGAAAGATGACGACGAGCCGCTTGGGGCTACCGTCGACCCCCGCGGCGCGAACGGCAGCCCTTGGGGCCAGCACTGCCGCACCGGCTGACAGCCGAAGAAAACCGCGTCTGTTCATCACGCCCGCTATCACATCGACCCGCCTCACATCGAATCGCGGCTGTCGGGGATGCGCGTTGATCGTTCGCTATTCTACAGCGATATGATATCTCCGACCCAGCGACATGTTGCATAGACGAGAAAACCGAGCATTGTAAGAACAATCCAAGAATATGATAAATGCGGAGTTGGGTTGGTGTTCTTTACCTTTCCGGATGATGCCCGATGGAACGCCGAGTACGAAGCGGTTGAGTTCGGCGTCGCCATCGGGGAGTACGCAGGTGTTGTCCGCGTCTCGAGGCGCGCCTTTCAGCGCCTGCTGGCGGAGCGGCCGACCCCGGAGCGGTGCGTCGAGGCCTATTATCTCCAACGAACGCGCTTCGAAGCTGTCGCCGAACGCAAGATCCGACAGCGCCAGTTGACCGAGGACGGCAATGTCGAGATCACTGGCCGCGACTTGCGAGAGAGTTCCGCCGCGGTACCCCGGGACGTGCCGAGATGGCGTTAGGCTTTTGGCGGCGCGGGCGGCTAAGAACAGGTTGTCGGCTGGCGTTCCTGGCGGCGATGCTGGCCGGATTCGCCGATCCGGCTGTCGCAGGGGAGCACGCGGCGGTCGACGCCTTGGTGCGTGCCTACCCGGATTTTCTGGCGGGCTATGACGCCTCCGATTTGATATGGCGGGACGGCACGCGGATGCCGCTTTCCGGTCGACCGCCGATCGCGGACCCTGCCGAGATGCTGCGGCGAGGATCGATCCTCGACCAGATCCGTCTGCCTTACCCGGCGGGCCCGCTCGCCGCTGGGGTGGGGCCGACCGGCGATCCCGGACGGGTCCGCAACCGCGCCTTCTTCGACAAAATGTACGGCAATTGCTGGAACGGTGAGGTGCGCCCGCGGCTCGTGAGCGTCATGTGGCTGCCGCGCAGCTGGGGGCGAGCGCTCGAAGTGACATCGGTCAACGGCTTGGCCCAGCGGCTCGCCGCCGTCTCTGCCGATTTGGACGCACTGCCCCCTGCCTTGAAGCGCTACGCCTATCCGCCGGCAGGCACCTATAGCTGCCGAACGGTCGCCGATACGGGGCAGCCGAGCATGCATGCTTGGGGCGCGGCGATCGACGTTAACACCGCCTATGCCGATTACTGGCTCGGGCATCACTTTGGCGCCAACGGCGCCGGCGGATACCACAATCGAATACCGATGGAGATCGTCGAGATCTTCGAGCGGCACGGCTTCATTTGGGGCGGCAAATGGTCCCACTACGATACGATGCATTTCGAGTATCGACCGGAGTTGCTCAGCGGTCCGGCCGCCGTGGAGCCGCGGCCTGCCGCCGCCGAGCTGCCCCGCATGGGAAGCCCGGACCGACGCCGCTAGCCCTCTTGCGAGCGGAGACCCAGGGAGATCATAGCCTCGGGAAAATCGCCATCGCGACGAGGTCAACGGGCCAAAACACCGCCGCCGAGAAGGCAACGGGCAAATTCGAATACCAGATCGACACGCGGGGGGCGCCCCAGGTCAGGTGGTAGGCGAAATCGATGCAGCCGATCAGCCCGTAAAGGCAGAGCCCGATCAGGTGGGCTTGCTGACCCATTGTCCGCTCGTCAAACAACTCGAATGTTTTTGAATTGCCACGCGTCCTCGCAGTCGAGGTCCTCGGCAAACAGCCTCTCGCGATCGCCGAGCGGTGTCCAGTCGCCACGCACCCCGACCATCTCGCCGAGATAGGGTCGAGCGATATCGAGGACGCGTGCGAAATCCATTCCCTCGGGCTCGATAATCCCCTCGCTCGGATGCTCGAGCGCCCAGACGACGCCCGCGAGCACCGCTGCGGTGACCTGCAGCGAGGTGGCGTTGTTATGCGGCGCCACCCGTCGCGCCTCGGTGATCGTCAGGCGCGAGCCGTACCAATAAACGCCCTCCGGCGGGCCCATCAGCAGCACTCCGAGCTCGTCGGTGCCGGTCGTGATCTCTTCCATCATCAGCCGCTTGCGATTTTGCAGACGCCAGTTCTTGCCAGCGAATTCATGCAGGCTCAGCACGGCGTCGTCGCACGGATGATAGGCATAGTGGCAGGTAGGACGGCTGCGCACCCGGTCGCCGTCGCGCGAGGTCAGATAATCGGCGAGCGAGATCAATTCGCCGTGAGTGATCAAAAACCCGTGATAGGGGCCTTCGAGCGGCGTCCAGCTGCGGACGCGCGTCGCTGCACCCGGGCGCACCAGATAGATCGCGGCACCAGAGCCGAAATCGTGCCGCCGTCCATCCTCCGGGAAATGCCGTTCATGCGTTCCCCAGCCGAGCTCCGCGGGTTGCGAGCCTTCGCTGACGAACCCATCGATCGACCAGGTGTTGACGAATTCGCCTGGCTCTTTGGGGATTGTTGCGACCTGGGTGTCGCGTTCGGCGATATGGATGACTTTGAGACCGAGCTCTTCGGCCAGCAAGGCCCAACGGTCGCGATTCTGCGGAATGGTGTCGCCGAGACCGGAGGTCCGGGCGAGATCGATCAGCGCCTGTTTGACGAAATGCGAGACGAGACCCGGGTTGGCGCCGTGCGTGATGACCGCGGTTGGCCCACCCGGGTAGCGCGGGCGGAGAGCGAGCGCACTCTCCCGCAATGCATAGTTCGAGCGCGCTGCGGGCGTCAGGCTGGGATCGGTATAGCCGCCCGGCCATGGCTCGATGCACGTGTCGAGGTAGAGCGCGCCCCTTTCCTGGCACAGCTCGATCAGTGCCACGCTCGACACATCGACCGAGACGTTGAGGAGAAAATCGCCGCGGCCGAGCCGCGGTTCGAGCTGGGCCCGATAGTTTTCCCGAGTCAGCGCTATCTCGATAAAGCGAACGCTGTATTCCGCGGCGACGTCGTGACCGCGCGGCTCGGCTGTGATGATGGTCACTTGATCGGGATCGATTTCCAGGTGGCGCAACAACAACGGCAGGACTCCCTGGCCGATGCTGCCAAACCCGACGATGACGAGCTTTCCGGAGACGACTGCGTGCTTCTTGTTCACCATGGCAACCGGGCGATGATCGGGCTGGGGAGGATCGCGTACGGTCGGCGCTTCCGATTGTCAAGCCACGCCCCCAGCAATTCGATCGCCGAGGCCGCCATCCAGGCCCGCGAGCTTCCAAAGGCAGGGTGAAGGCAGCTTCCCCTGGTTGCGAATGGAGCATCCATAAAATTGCCCAATTACTATAATATATGTTGGGATACATCTTGGGCTAGGCGCAGCATGCCACGGTCTGGCCGCATCCGCGCTTTCCCACCTTGAGAGGAACGCCCGCTGCAGACCCGCTGCAGGAGCAGCGGGGTGTAATATTGGACACAACGATAGATTGTAGATCCGATGAATATCCTTGGCATGGGCTCGCGCGACCGTCAGCTCTTGGGGACGGCCCAAGGCTGAGCTACTGTGCGGCCGCCTTCACGGAGACAGTGGCGATGCGTAGAGCGGTTGCGGCGATTGTGTTGGGTGCCTTCCTCGCCTCGGGTTGGGCTTGGGGGCAGGTGAGGAGTGGGAAGGGTAGCGGGTATGAGCAGCTGACCTTGTTCAACGAGGCGTTCGAGCGAATTCGCCAAGACGCGGTGGAGCCGGTCGCCGAGGGAAAGCTGATCGGAGCGGCTATCGCCGGCATGTTGGCCGGCCTCGATGCGCGTTCGGCCTATCTCAGCGAATCGGCCTTCAGGGCCTTGCAGGCTCCGGCCAAAGAGGATGCTGGCATCCTTGGACTCGTGGTCACGATCGAGAACGGTCAGTTGAAGGTGATCTCGCCGCAAGACGGATCGCCGGCGGCACTCGCCGGGATCGGACCCGGTGACGTGATCTTCGCGATCGACAAGGAACCGGTTTACGATCTCGCCTTGGCCGAAGCCGAGCGCAGGCTGCGCGGTCCGGTCGGGAGCGAGGTCAAGGTCACTTTGCGGCACGGTACCGGCAAGCCGATCGACCTGACAATCAAACGCGAGGCGTATAAGCCACGAGCCGTGAACGCACGCGTCGACGCGGGAAACATCGGCTATGTCCGCATTGCCAGCTTTGACGCAGCGGCACAGCCAGCGCTCGCCGGTGCGGTTCAGGATCTTCACCAGAGGGCGCACGGCAAGCTGATCGGCTTCATTGTCGACCTGCGCAACAATCCCGGAGGGGCCTTCGAGAGCGCGGTGGCTGTAGCCGACGCCTTCATCGACCAGGGCGACATCGTCGTCGTCAAGGGCCGCAAACCCAACAGCCTCAAGCGGATCGGCGCCACCCCAGGCGATCTAGCGCGGGGCCTGCCGATTGTTGTGCTTGTCAACGGCGGCACAGCGCGGGAGGCTGAACTGGTGGCCGGCGCTCTGCAGGACAATCGCCGAGGGGTGCTGCTCGGTACCCAGACTTTCGGTGAGAGCTCGATCGAAAGCGTTATCCCAGTGCCCGGCAACGGAGCCATCCGATTGACGACCTCCCGCTTCATGACGCCAACCGGTCGGCAGATCCAGGGCAAAGGTCTCAGCCCCGATCTCGTCGTGATGCCCCTCAAGCTCGAAAAGCTGGCACATGGCGGGCGTCGCGAAGCTGATCTTCGCGGCGCGCTCAAGAACACCGATCCGATCGCGCCGGACAGCAAGCCCGAGGTCCAGGCACCAGCAAGCGCGGCTGCGGGAAAGGCACCCTCAGTGGCGACCGGGGATATTGGATCGGCGGACGACGAACAGCTGAACCAAGCCACGGACGTGCTGCGCGGCTTGGCGCTGGTCGCCAGCCGCTCGGCTCCGTGAGATGATTGCGGGCAAGGTTGATGCGCCGCCGTGAGGGCAAAATCTCTTTGCCCGGCTCCGACCAAGTCGTATGGCGAGCCCAACCCTCATCGCGGTTGCCCTTTCGAGCCGGCCCGGAGATTTCGATAGCGTCAAACCGCGTAGGTTAAAGTGTTTGAAGATTTCGAGATGGCCATGGCCAGAGGGCGGGAAGGGCGCGTCGATCGTTCCCGGCAGCTGGCCGCTGCTCCCGTCGTCGCGGAGATGTCGTCGGTCCGGGTTGCGACCTACAACATACATACTTGCATCGGTGTCGACAGGCGCTACGACCCAGGTCGCATCGCCACCGTGTTGCACGAGATCGACGCTGACATTGCCTGCCTGCAGGAGGTCGACGCCCGGCGCGGGAGCGACCGGCATCACGATCAGTGGGCTTACCTTGGCGAGGTCACCAAGCGCCGCGTGATCACCGGCATGGGCATCCGAGAGCGGGTCGGGCGTTTCGGCAACGCGATCCTGACGAGGTTTCCGGTGCTCACCGCGCGGGCAATCGATCTCAGCGTTTCGGGGTACGAGCCACGCGGCGCGATCGACGCCGATCTGCTGATTGGCGACCGGGTGCTCCGCGTCCTCGCCACCCATTTCGGTCTGCACGCTGTTGAGCGCCGCTTGCAGGCGATCCGGCTCATGGCGGTGCTCGGGGAGCCTTTGGCAGCGAATCGACGACTGGCCGACGCGGTGCTGCTGATGGGTGATCTTAACGAGTGGCGCGGCCGAAGCGGTGCTATCCGGTTGCTCGATCGACGCCTCGGACCGAGTGCGGCGGCACGCACTTTTCCATCGTGGCTGCCGGTGTTGGCGCTCGACAGGATCTATGCCGAGGGACCGGCGGTGCTGCGCGATGTGTACGTCTACCGCTCCCCACTCGCCCGCCTTGCCTCGGACCACTTGCCGCTGGTCGGCCGTCTGTGCTGGAGCATGCACGACCCGCGGCGGGGCGAGGCGCCGCGCATGTCGCGCCGGCGCGTGCGAGCGCCGGTCCGCCAGCAGGCAGGAGGCTGAGCGCCGGCACAGGGCGCCCACGCGATCGGGCCGGTAAAACCTTTGACGAGAGCGTTCTCCGGAACCGGGCGAGATCTGTCAGCAGCATCTCGACCGCGGAGAGGGCTCGCTGCAGGCACCCAGCTCCACCGAACCCGATGAGATTGTGCCTGTCGATCTCAGTCGACAGAACCTAGTCGAATTGGAAGATATCCCAACGGATGGACAGGGTTGCGCCCAGATCCATGCAGCAGCCATTACCACTCCCGATCGTCTCAACTGCTGAGCCATCGGAACCTACACATTGCCTCACCGGCTAGGCCGGTCTATCAACAGGCATGCCGCCCAAAAGGAACCCGCTTAATCTGAATACGCTGCAGCTGAAGACCCTGACCTTGCTGCAGGAGCTTGCACGCCTTCCCGATTACTCGCGGCCAGGCGAGGAGCCCGACAGCGCCCTGATCACCGGCCTGCCCCATGCGCATGGGGACCACTTCCACCTGGGGGACGCCCTGGTCGCCTCACGAGACGCTACCGGGCTGCGCAATCCAGCGGTCTGGGCGGCGCTCGAACGCAAGGGGCTGATACGCTCGCTACCGGATTGCGCCGTCCTAACCCCACTCGGGTTCGGCTATGACACCGGGCTGCGCGACACGATTATGCACGTCGGTACCGGCCACTAACCTTCGAGAGCTACCAGCGAAAGCTGCGCGCCACAGTCACCGGCGAGTAGGGCCCGGCATCGAGCGCTGCAGCGATGCGCTCGAGGTTCGGCACCTGATTGCCAATCGTACCGAATTCTTCGGCATGTATGCCGTCGGCGATCAACACGCTGTCGATACCGGCGCCGGCCGCGCCGGCGATGTCGGTGCGCAAACTGTCGCCAACGGCGAGAATGCATGTGCGGTCCACGATGCCGAGCAGCTCGAAGCATCTGTCGTAGACCGAACGGAACGGCTTCCCGTGCCAGCGGACCCGCCCTCCCGCCTCCTCGTACCACTGCGCCAGGGCGCCAGCGCAGAGAGCCAGACGGTTGCCGTGCAGGACGACGAGATCGGGGTTGGCGCACACCATCGGGAGGGCGCCAGCCAGCGCGCCTCGCAACAGCGGTGCATAGTCCTCGATGCGATCATCCCAGCCGGCCGGTCCGGTATTGAGGATGAAGTCCGCCCTCTCGGCGGTGCCGACGAATTCGAGCTCCAGCCCATCGCGGATCAATATGTCGCGTTCCGATCCGATGTGCAGGCATCGCCGGCCGAGTGTTGCGTAAAATGGATCGTCGCGCTGATGGAGGTGCTGCCAAGTCTCCTCGCCCGAGGACATAACATGATCATAGAGCCCCGCAGGTACGCCGATGCGAGCAATGCGCTCGGCGACGTCATCGGCCCGCCGTGGCGCGTTTGACAGCAGCGCGATTCGCTTTCCCGCTGCTTTGAGGGCGTCGAGACATTCGAGAGCGCCCGGCAGCGGGGCCATCCCGTCATGAATCACACCCCAGAGATCGAGGATGAACCCGTCATAGCGCGGCGCCAACTCGGCAATGCCTTGGATCAGTGGCACTTTCATCTGATATTCCCAACATTACTCCGGTTTCTGCAGGGACGAGAAGTTGAGCGCCATAGCGCGGTCCGGCACTCACAACGGGGATCGCGGGGTTCAATCTCTGGGTGGGAAGGTTGTATTCTCGGTCAATGCTTTGTATGCGCTTCCTGACTGGAACATTCCTGCTGCTTTGCTTGGCGGGGCTGCAGCCGGCGCGGGCCCAACCGGCTTCCGACCGGCAGGTCATGCATGTCCTGAACCGATTGGCCTTCGGTCCGACGCTGGAGGATTTCCACCGCGTCAAAGCCATCGGGGTGGAGCGTTACATCGCCGGGCAGCTCGCACCCGAATCGACCTCCGAACCGTTCGAGTTGACTTGGCGGCTCGCGGCATTTGATACCCTTAGGTACAACGCGGTTCAGTTGCGCCGGCTTTACGGGCCGCTGCCCACCATCCGCGGCTTCACGCTGCCCGCCGAATTCATCAGGGCCCGAGAGGGACGCGCCCGAGCTATCGTCCGCGAGGCGGCGCAGGCGCGAATTCTGCGGGCGGTGCTGAGCCGGCAGCAGTTGCAAGAGGTCATGGTCGACTTCTGGTTCAACCATTTCAACGTCTTTGCTGGAAAGGAGCTGGACGACCTGTGGATCGGCGATTACGAGCAGCGCGCGATCCGCCCATTCGTGCTGGGTCGCTTTCGCGACTTGCTGTTCGCCGTGACCAAGCACCCCGCGATGCTGGTCTATCTCGACAACACAGTGAGCACCGCGCCCGGGAGCCCGCGCGGGCAGAAGGGTAAGGTTGGCCTCAACGAGAATTTCGCACGCGAGGTAATGGAGCTGCACACGCTCGGTGCCGATGGTGGTTACAGCGAAGAGGATGTGGTGACGTTGGCGCGGGCGCTCACCGGATGGCGCGTCAATCGCCCTGATTTGCGTGAGTATCCTGGGCACGCTGCGGTGTTCGAAGGTGCTCGTCATGATTTCGGCCCCAAGGTCCTTCTTGGTTACCAGCTGCGCTCGAGCGGTAAGGCCGAAGGTGAGGAGGCGCTCGACATCCTGGCCAAGAGCCCGGCGACCGCCCGCCACATCAGTTTCAAATTGGCACAATATTTTGTCGCGGACGAGCCGCCGGAGGAGCTCGTCGAGCGCCTGGCCGGTCGGTTTCTGGCAACCGGCGGTGATATTCGAGACCTGCTCAAAGTATTGTTCACCAGCAGCGAGTTTTGGAGCAGCTACGGCAAGAAGTACAAGACGCCCTACCATTTCGTAGTCTCCGCGGCACGCGCGGCGGGTGTTCCGGTGAACGACGCGCGCCCGTTGCTGGCCGCGATCAGTCAGCTCGGCATGCCGCTCTTTGGTTGCCTGACGCCGGACGGGTATAAGAACACCGAAGCGGCTTGGCTGAGCCCCGACGCGACGACGCGGCGCATCAGCTTTGCGACCGCGTTCGCTCGCGGCGGTGTTCCGGTCAGCAGGATTCCCTCGGATCCGGCACGCGGTATTTCGGGTTCGACCCTACCCCTCCGGACGAGCCCGGCCGATGGCGCACGCCTTGAACAAATCTTCGGTTCGATCATAGCGGAACCGACGCGAGAGGCGATCGCCGACGCCCCTCGGACGCTTCGCGCGGCCCTGATCCTCGGCAGTCCTGATTTCATGCGCCGATAGCGACGACGCCCTCAATCAGGTGCGGCCGGACGCCTTGCGGCCGAGTTCGAGCGCGGCGTAGGAGTAGACCGGAGCCGGCATCAAATAACGGAACCCTTTCTCGAGCAATAATTCGATGTTTTTGCTGTCGACATGCGGGTGACCGCAGGGCACGTTGTGTTGCTTGCAGATCGCTAAGATCTCATCCATGGCCGAGGCCACTGTCGGATGGTCGTATTGACGAGGATAGCCAAGATCCTGCGAAAGATCGCCCTCGCCGATGATCACGACACCGATCCCGGGCACCTGCTCGAGCATCGCCGGCAGGTTTTTGATCGCGCGCACCTCCTCGCACATGATTGCGACCAGGATCTCGCCCTGGGGGTTTAGCGGCCACACGTCGGCGCGAGTATAATATTCCTGCTGGGTCAGCCCCCAATAGCGCGCCGCAGCGGCCGGCGCATCTCCGCGCTGACCTGGCGGAGCGAAATAGGCGGCTTCCGGCGGACGCGGGTAGCGGCATGCGGTGACCGCGTTGCGGGCTTCGTCCACAGTACTGACATGCGGCCAGACGATACCGTAGACGCCTTGATCGAGGACCTGCTTTGCCACCCACTGGCTGGTCTCGCCGCCATTTGGTGGTATGCGCACGAAGGGGGTTACCGCCGGCGCCAGCGTGGCGGAGCGAAGGATCTGCCGGCGATCGAGCATATATTGCAGGCAATCCCGCAAGGCGCGTATGTCATAGGGCCGGTGCTCCATTTCAAATACGACGCCGTCATAGGATGCGGCATTGATCGCCTGCGCGGTGCCCGTCTCCGCCGCGAGGAAGGTGACGAAAGCGGGCTTGTCTTGCTCGAAAGCTCGGATCACGCCGTTTAGTCGGGGAATTTCTGCCACTCGAGTCTCCTGTCGTAGGTCGCTTATCGCGAAACTTGCGCAAGATAATCCCGCACACCGTCCTCTAACGAGTGGAGCCGAGCGGTGAAGCCCGCATGGTACAGCTTTGTGACGTCTGCCTGAGTGAAATACTGATATTGGGCGCGCAGCTCGGTAGGGGTATCGATGAAGCGGATGTTCGGCCTGCGCCCGACCACCGAGGAGACGGCGTTGACGAGGTCGAGGAACGAGCGCGCCGCGCCGGTTCCGACATTGAACAATCCGCTTGCCTGGGGGTTGCGCAGCAGCCACAGGACGACCGCAACGCAATCCTTGACATAGACGAAATCGCGCAACTGTCCGCCGTCGGGATAACGCGGATTGTGTGACTTGAACAGTATCACCGGGTCGCCGGTTTTGACAGTCGGGTGGATTTTGGTAACCAGCGACTGCATGACGCCCTTGTGACCCTCGTTTGGCCCATAGACGTTGAAAAACTTGAGCCCGGCCCATTGCGGCGGGGTTGGTTCGCCACGCATCACATCGCTGATCACACGCTGGTCGACAACGTGCTTGCTCCATCCGTATGGATTGAGCGGGCGAAGTACCGCGAGAGCACCGGGGTCCTGCTGATCGCTGAACCCGGCGCTGCCGTCGCCGTAGGTCGCGGCCGAAGAGGCGTAAACAAACCTCACGGAGTGATCGGCGCACCACCGCCAGAGGTCCAAGGTGAGGCGGATGTTGGTGGCGACGAACCTGTCGACATCGGTCTCGGTTGTCGAGGAAATGGCGCCCATGTGAACGACCGCCGCCACCTTGTCGCGGTGCCGAGCGAGCCACTCGAACAGAACGTCCGGGCGAATGACGTCATGCAGCCGTGCCGCCAAGAGGTTGCGCCACTTTTCACCCGACCGAAGGAGATCGCACACCGCAACCCGCGCTCCCGACTGAGCCAGTTCGAGGACGATGTTCGACCCGATGAACCCGGCACCGCCCGTCACGAGAATGAGATCGTGGTCGCGAAAGCTCTGGTCCGCTTTCATATTGAGCCATCTCGATCATGTTATCCCCGTTATTCATCACAGGGACATCAGTTAGTTAGGGCGCAGCGTTCTTGACCACGATTCCGGTGATCACGGGTCCGGTGAGTGTATTCAGCAACGTGAAGAACTTTTGGAGCTCATTCAGCCGCGCGTTGGCGACGTAGATGATGTCCTTATCGTCGACGGGGAAGCGCTGGGCGAAAAAATAGCCGCTGGCATCGCTAAGATCGAGACGGTAGACGATCGGTGAGCTGCCGCCGGGCCCGGTTGCCAAGCGATGGGCGTTGAGAGCGCCGACGACATCGGGCGGCTCGAACCGAAAGAGGAAGACCCCTGTCGGATCTGCGCGCAGGTCCTGTAATCCCCCTGCCTTGGCCAGCGCCTCCGCGAGCGTCATCCTCTCGGCGCTGAAGCTCAACTGAACGTTCTGGCCGGTTGCTCCGAATACCGAGAAGGTCTGCGGAATGCGCACCAAAGTCAGCACATCCCCCGGCCAGGCGAAGATGTTCTCTGCCGGGTCTGACACAAGCGTCTCCATAGGAATGGTCGCGGTGACGCCCTCGCGGGAGAGCCTGACAAAAGTCTCATAAACCGGAGCCTTCGCCCCGCCGGCCAGAGCGATCAGATCGAGTAGACGGTCGCCGTTGACGGAAAGTGGCACGCGCGACCCGCTGACAACCTCCCCCGACACAGTTGCGGCGTTGGTGACGCTCTTGGTCACGACAACGATCACTTGCGGCTCAATCGCCTTCTCCGCCAGACGGCGCTCGATGGTGTGCTGGACGTCGAGCGGCGATTTGCCCGCGACCGGGATGCGCTCGGCAAAGGGCACGCTAATTGCGCCGTCGCGAGCCACCACTTGCTCGGGGATGGTCACGCTTCGCGAACCCGGGGATACCCCGGCAATCGGCGACGAGCCGAAAAGCCCGCCGCCCGCCGCCTCCCAGATCGTCACCGTCACGGTGTCGCCGATCCCGATTTTGGGAGCGGGCGGCTTGCCGTATTTCTGAAACCGCTTGCGGAAGCTTTCGGTCCGTCGGGCCAACAATGTCGCGACCACCTTGTCGTCAACATCGACCACGTCAAAACGCGCCTGGTCGTCCCTGACGGCCTGGTCGACCACTTGTCCGGCGGTCGGCCCGGCAGTCGGCAAAGTAGAGCAGCCCGCAAGCGCGGCACCGGTCAGGAATGCGAGGAGAGGGGCGACCCTCATCGCGAGGCGGCAGTTTTCAGCCGTACCTGCATCTTAAATTGAGACTATCTCGTTCGACGGCCGCGCGACAGGCCGAACAGGGCAGGACGACGGCGGTCCACTTAATGTGGATTCTGGATCGACGTTTCTTTGTTCGGCTAAACTACCTGCAACTGTGTCGCTATCAGACGCGACGCATAGACCCCCATCCATCCGGCGGGATCGAGCCAACCCTTCTCGTTGCGCGGCGGGCGGATTGCTCGGATGTGAGCATCGGTAATTTCGGAGAGGTCGCCTATCGGGCGCGGCGGATCAAACTCCGTCGACCAAAAGAAGCGGGCGTTGCCGCCGACCTCATGCTTGGCCACGAGGCAGTTGGGAGCGGCACCGACACGGTTATATAATCCAACTGCCGAGTAGTTTTCCTGATGGTTGACCATCATCACTCCTTCCGTGCCCGGAAAGGCGTATTTCATGGCGGAAAACCACCGGCACAGTGCCGCCAATTCCTCCTCAGTAAATTCGTACCTGGTCGGCGCTCGACTAAACGTCGGGTCGGCCAGCGGAGGAACGCCCCGCACCGTCAGCGGAAAAGGCATAATATTGGTTTGCTTGGACACTTCGTCCCGTTCGCCCCCGATCATCGGGCCGCATCGCCAGCGGCCGCAGTCCCCAATTTCGACGCTCGCACGCGCAGTCGACTTTGCCGCCCGTTTGCCGATGCCGCTCCGCAGCACACGGGAAAGGCGTCCCTTTAGCCCACTACTTATCGATCAACGATCGATACAGCGCGCAGGCCGAATTCATTCTGAGAATACTATCGGGGGTCGATGCCAAGTCAATCGAGCCCACGGCCGACATGCGGCTTTTCCGCCAAGCGTGTCTAATAGGCAACAGTGGCAGAAAGGCGACAGTCTGTTAAACTTCTAGTTTGACGGGGCGTCGCACACCGGGTCTTTTGGCATGCTGGTTGACCATCCGGGCCGGGTCTGTTAGGAGTGCCAGTGATGCACAATCAGCGCCACGAGCTTCGACTTACCGCCTCGGCGTCCTGACGGGCGCCGAAGTCGTCGTTGCCGTTCCCGGATCCGGGAACCCGTTGCGTTTGGTGAGGCTAATGATTTCATTTCGATTGATTGATCCTGCCGCATCCGGCGGGACGTCCCCCGAGAAACCGGCGGTGAGTTTCCCTGCGACTTAGCACCGGCCGGCATCGTTAGCGTTCGCCGGCCGCGCCTTTCGTCGATCTCGCAGTCGCCGTCATCGGGCGGTTCTTGCCGCAGGAGTTGTTGATGTCCGTTATGCCCATTCACAAATACCGCGCCTTTCCAGCGCTCGCTTTGCGCGATCGCCGCTGGCCGACACGCGTTATCGACCGCGCGCCGCAATGGTGCAGCGTCGATCTGCGCGACGGCAACCAGGCCTTGGTCGAGCCGATGGGACCAGACCGCAAGCGCCGCATGTTCGACCTCTTGGTCAAGCTTGGCTTCAAGGAGATCGAAGTCGGTTTCCCTTCGGCATCCGAGACGGATTTCGCTTTCGTCCGCGAACTCGTCGAGCGTCATCTCGTTCCTGACGATGTCACGATCCAGGTATTGACGCAGGCGCGCCCCGAGCTGATCGAACGCAGCTTCGCGGCAATCCGGGGTGCGCCCCGCGCCATCATGCACCTCTACAACTCGACATCGACCTTGCAGCGCCGGGTCGTCTTCGGTCTCGACAAACCGGGTATCGTCGACATCGCCGTCTCTGGTGCCAGGCTCATTCGCGACCTCGCCGCGACGATGCCCGAGACGGAAGTCATCTGCCAATATTCACCCGAGAGCTTCACCGGAACCGAACTCAATTTCGCCGTCGAGATCTGCGAAGCCGTGATGGATGTCTGGCAGCCGACGCCGGATCGGAAGGTTATCCTCAACCTTCCGGCGACCGTCGAAATGGCGACCCCGAACATCTACGCCGATCAGATCGAGTGGTTTGGCCGCACCATCCGCGACCGCGACTGCATCACACTAAGTCTGCACCCTCACAACGATCGGGGGACCGCCGTGGCGGCTGCGGAATTGGCCGTGATGGCCGGGGCGGATCGCGTCGAAGGCACGCTCTTCGGCAACGGCGAGCGCACCGGCAATGTCGATATCATGACCTTGGCGTTAAATTTGTTCAGCCAAGGCATCGATCCGGGCCTCGAAATCACCGACATCGACGAGATCGTCCGCACGGTCGAGCACTGCAACCAGCTCCCGGTCCATCCCCGCCACCCCTACGCTGGCGAGCTCGTCTACACGGCCTTTTCGGGCTCGCACCAGGACGCGATCAAAAAGGGGTTCGACGCCCTTGCCAAGCGCAACGACACCTTGTGGGAGGTGCCCTATCTGCCGATCGACCCGAAGGATCTCGGCCGCACCTATGAAGCAGTCATTCGGGTCAACAGCCAGTCAGGAAAAGGCGGCGTTGCCTATGTGCTGAAGGCTGATCACGGCCTCGACCTGCCGCGTGGGCTGCAGATCGAGTTCAGCAGGGTCGTGCAGGAGGTTGCCGACCGTACCGGAAAGGAGCTCAGCAGCGCCGACATCTGGTCGCTGTTTCAGGACACATACCTGCGAGGCGGCATGCGGCTCGTGGATTACAGCTTATTTCCGGAGCCGCGGGCCGGCGAGCGCCGCATTGCCGCAACAGTTGCGGTCGATGGTGGCGAGCGCCGGATCGAGGGCGTCGGCAACGGACCGATCGCGGCCTTCGTAGACGCGCTGCGGCGCTGTTGCGATATCGACCTGATGGTTCTCGACTACCACGAAGAGGCAGTTAGCGCCGGCGCCGATGCCCAGGCGGCCGCCTATGTCCAGATCCGCGGTAAGGACGCGAGCACCCTGTACGGTGTCGGCATGGACAGCGACATCGTCACCGCCTCACTGCGTGCCGTCGCCAGTGGAGCAACCAGGGCTCTCCGGCGGTCAGCTGGAAAATAGGAGCTATGCGACGCGGTCGCCCTGCCTGATCTCGACGGTGCGGTTGTCGACCGCGGGGAGCATGCGGGCCGGGTCGCGGGTCACGACGATGTCGAGCACGGTGGGACGGCTGCGCTCGGCAAGCCCCTCGTGCAGGGCGGCGCCGAGCCGGTCGGGGTCATTGACGCGGATGCCACGGCAGCCCATCGCCCGGGCGATCGCCGCGTAGTCCATCTCGACGAGGTCGGAGGATTGGTAGCGGCCGCGGAACATCGCGTGCTGCAACGCCTTGACGTAGCCCGAGGCAGCATTGTTGACGACGACGATAGTCAGCCCGGCCCCGGCGCGGCGCGCCGTCTCGAGCTCGCCGAGCATCATGTTGAACCCGCCATCGCCGGTGATCGCGACGACCGGCGTTGTCGGCGCCGCCAATGCCGCACCGATCCCGCCGGGCAGACCGTAGCCGATCGACGCCAGGCCGCGATCGGGAATGAAACGCCGGCCGGGGGCCTTGGTGTCGTAGAGGAGCCCGGTCCAGTGGCCGGCAAAGCCGCCATCGGCGACCAGGATGCCGTCGGCCGGCAACGCGCTGTTGAGCTCGCGGCAGAGCCGCGCCATGTGGATCGGCTGCTCGTTCGAGTCGAGCCGCGGTGCCGCCTCTTGCCGCCATGCCGCCATCCGGGCCGGAATTTCGCCGATATAATTGGCGCGTGCGGCCCGGGTCTGCCGGGCATCGTCGGCGAGCGCTTCGGTGAGGTCTTCGAGCCCGGCGCGGGCGTCGCCCCACAACGCCACCTCGGCCGGCCGGCAGCGCCCGATCTCTTCGGCGAGAATATCGAGATGGATCATCGGGATCTGAGCCGCGGGTAGCGCATAACGCTTGGTCGCGATCTCGCCGAGCTTGCAGCCGACGACCAGCAGGCAGTCCGAGGCCTCGATCAGCTCGTTGGCGATCCGCGAATAGCGGCCGAAAAGCCCGACCGACAGCGGGTGGGCGCAGGCGATCCCGCCCTTGCCGCTCATCGTATGGGAGACCGGGATCGACTGCGCCTCGGCGAGGGCGAGCAGTGCGGTGTATCCCGCCGAGAGGTGGATGCCGCCGCCGACCAGGATCAGCGGCCGCTTGGCACGGGCGAGCAGCGCGGCCGCACGGGCGACGTCGGCCCGGTCGGGCCGAATGCGGCGGGCCGGCGCAGCCAGAGTGGTCGGGTCGATCGCGAAATCCTCGGCGGCAAAGTCGTGCTCGCCGTGACAGACGTCTTCGGGAACGTCGAGCAATACCGGGCCCGGACGGCCCGAGGTTGCTACAGCAAAGGCGCGGCGCAGGAGTTCGGGGACGCGGCTCGTCAGCTCGACGCGAATCAGCTCCTTGACCGCCGGCCGCAGGATCTCAGTTTGCCGGCACTCCTGCGTCATGTTCTTCCAGGAGTGCGCACGATTGGTGTCGCCGGCGAGCGCGATCATTGGCGTTCCCGCGTTCAGCCCTTCGATGAGACCGGTCACCAGGTTGGTGGCGCCCGGCCCAAGGGTGCCGTCGCACACACCCGGGCGATTGGTGACGCGGGCATAGGCTTCGGCGGCGAAGGCGCCGCACCGCTCGTCGTTGATTAGAAAATGCCGCATGCCGAGCTGGGCCAGCGCGTCGTAGAAAGGCAGGAGCTGAAACCCACCCATCCCGAACATCGGACCGACACCGGCGAGACGGAGCATCTCGGCGAGCGCGCGGCCCCCATTCATGCGGCCGGAAGGCCGGTTGCTGAGACGGTCGGCGTCGGTCATGGGCATCTCCCCCGTTGGGCTGCGGCACGGCGCGCGATCGCGACGAATTCCCGCGCCGTCATCCCCGGGGCGATGCCAAGCGCCGCAGCGCGGGTGTTGATCCGGCTCAGAATCCCATCCTCGTAGGTCGAGCGTGCATCGCCGATCCGCGCGCTCGCCGCTGCGACGGTGCCGGCGGCGATGCGGCGCGCGTCGAGCGCTGGAAGACGGGTGACGCCGGCCTCGTCGATGCCGATCCCGGCGTCGTTGAAGAGGGCAGCGAGCGCATCGTATTTGAGCGCCGTATCGGGGCGCCCGCCGAGCAGGCCGCCATGCGATCCGGTCACGACTACCGTTCCGGCATGCTCGGCACTGACCAGCGAGGCCGAGTCGAGGGCCCAGGCCGTCGGCGGCTCCGGAATTAGCAGGAAGGCGGCCTCGAGTTCGGGCAGCGGTTCGCGACCGCGAGACGGGGCTGCTTGCAGCGCGGCGGCGGCGTCGGAGCAGGTCATGCCGCTGCAGCAGCCGAGGGCAATCGCGGCGCGGTTCGCATGGGTGATGACACCGCGCGCCATCATGTCCGATCCGTCGCCGATGCGGGCGGTATCATGGCCGACGACCGCGGCGGGAACGCCGAGCGCCTCCAGATAATCGAGCCCGGCTATGCCGGCATTGTCGCGCCCTACCCCTGCATCGTTGAAAATCCCCGCGCTGACGCGGAGCTTCGCCGCGAGATAGGCGGCATAGACGCCGCCATGCGAGCCGTTGACGACGACCGCACCGGCCGCTTCGGGCCCGACGCGCGTGATGCTGTCGGCGATCAGGATCGACGGAAGCTCGGGCACGTGTCCCTCCGGCAAAGTGGCGATCGCTATCATGCGGAGAGAAGCCTCAGCGGGACAAGCCGCTTTCCCTGCTGTCAGGGAGGACATCGGGGAAAATGATCGTGCGAGCGCCCGCACAGGTCAATTCGTCCAACGTTATCATGGTATTAGAGATCGGCTGGGACATCTCTCGGACGCTTTGGCAGGGGAATTTTGACGCTTCAAGGGACGACCCACACCGGTTTCCCGCGGCATTTCCCACAGCGTTTCAGCGTCCGGTTAAGGTTGCTCGCCGCTCGGTCGCGCGCGTGCTGCCGCCTGCTGCCGGTAGTTTTCGCGCTGCTTGTCGCGCCAGACCGCGCGCTCCCCGGGATCGAGTTTGCCGTCGTGATCGACGTCGATTTGATCGAAGCGCTCCCGGTAGAGTTGGTCACGCTCCTCGGCAGGCATCGCCGCCAGCTGGTCGTAATAGGCCTTACGTCGTTCGAGGCTCCCCCTGTTGGCCGCCGACAGGTCGGGTGCGGCGAGTTGCTTGGCGAGCCGCGCCTGGCGCTGCGCCAAATCGTGCAGCCGGAAATCACGGTATTGATCGAAGGTGATCGCTTCGCTCGCGGCCGGCTGCGGCGCGCGTTGCGCGACCGCGGGGAAATGCCACCACGCCAGCCCGGCAAAGGCGGCAGCTGCGGACAACAGCATCAACCGTCTCATAATGGTTCTCCTGGTTCGGCCCCGCGCGATTAGAACAAAACGTGATCACACTTGGCAAGCACTTTCTTTCGCGATACCGAAAATGGGCCCCCGTCCGGCTCGTCAACTCAAGCTGCTTGGCACAGGCGGCTACGTCGGCGCCTCCGTCACAGCGAAACATGCGGCCATCCGGCCGGGCGCAATAAGGCGAGGCTCGGGTACGGCTCGGCGGCAATCGGCTATCCGTCGGGGGCAGCGCGGCGCAAAACTGCATCCCGGCGGGAGGCGACGCAGATCCGGCGGGCTGCCAGGAATCGCGTCGATGTCGCGTTCGCGTGGCTGGCCGTGCACGGTCGAGGCGAGCAATCCCGCCGTATAAGGATGCGCCGGGGTCTTCAGCACGCGCGCGACAGGCCCGCTTTCGACGATGCGGCCGGCGTACATGACCGCAACCCTGTCGGCGATCTCGGCGGCAACACCGAGATCGTGCGTGACGAAGATCATCCCCATGCCCAGCTCGCGCTGCAATCGCCGCAGCAGAATCAACACCTGAACCTGCACCGTCGCGTCGAGCGCGGTGGTGGGCTCGTCGGCGAGCAGCAGGCGCGGGTTGCAGCTGAGCGCCATCGCGATCATCGCGCGCTGGCGCAAGCCCCCCGACAGCTCGTGCGGATAGGCGTCGAGCCGGCGCTCGGGCGAGGGAATGCGCACCAGCTCGAGGAGTTCGAATGCGCGGGCGCGCGCCGCCGCGCGGCTGCACCCGGTGTGCCGGCGTACAGCCTCGCTGATTTGCTGCCCCACCGTGTAGACCGGATCGAGCGCGGTCATCGGCTCCTGAAAGATCATCGCCACCTTGCCGCCGCGCAAATCCCGCAGCGCACGCGCCGGCATCGACAATACCTCCTCGCCGGCGATACGGACGCTGCCCTCGATGCGCGCGTGGCGCGGCAACAGGCGCAGCAGAGCTCGCAGGCTCACGCTCTTGCCGGAGCCCGACTCGCCGAGAATGCACAGCACCTCGCCGTCATGCACCGTGAAGTCGATGCCGTTGACGGCATGAACCGTCGCGTCGCGGCTGACGAAGCGGACGTTGAGCCCGCTTATCTCGGTCAGCGGCATGCGGGCGGTTGCAGAGCCGTCCATTTCAGTGCCCCTCCGCACGGGTATGACCCGAGTTCGGGTCGAGCATGTGGCACGCCGCGATGTGAGAGTTGGTGCCGATCCAGGCCGGCAGGGGCGGGTCGGTACTAGCGCATACGGGTTCGGCAAACGGGCAGCGCGTATGAAAGCGGCAGCCCGAGGGCGGGTCGATCGGGTTTGGCGGATCGCCGGCGATCGGCGGCTCCTCGATGCGCCGCTCCGGATCCATCGACGGCCGCGAGGCAAGCAGGGCCTGCGTATAGGGATGCTGCGGCCGCTCGAAGATCCGGTCGACCGGTCCCAGCTCGACGACTCGCCCGAGATACATCACCAGCACCCGGTCGCTGATGTGGCGCACCACGCCGAGGTCGTGGCTGATGAAGACGTAGGTCAGGTTGAATTGGCGTTTCAGCGACCGCAGCAGGTTGAGCACCTGTGCCTCGACCGATTTGTCGAGCGCAGACACCGGTTCGTCGAGGATCACCATGCGCGGGCCGATCGCGAGCGCGCGGGCGATGTTGACACGCTGTTTCTGGCCGCCGGACAGCTCGTGCGGATAGCGCGGCCCAAACAGGCTCGGGTCAAGCCCCACCTTGCTCAGCATGTTGCCGGCGATGTCGCGCGCGTCATGCTTCGCCTTGCCCTGCACAAGCGGGCCGAACGCCACCGAGTTCGCGCACCGGCATGCGCGGGTTCAGCGACGAGTGCGAGTCCTGAAACACCATCTGCACCTGGCGGCGCAGGGCTCCGACGTCGATCCCCTGCGGCTGGGCAACGGTGTCGCCGTCGAACACCAGCTCGCCGTTGTCGGGCACGATCAAGTGCAGCAGCAGCCGGGCAAGCGTCGACTTGCCGCACCCTGACTTACCGACGATGCCGAGCGTCTCGCCTTTGCGCACCGTAAACGACACGCCATCGACCGCGCGGACCGCCTTGCCGCCGCTGCGCTTGACGGGGAAGTGCTTGCGCAAATCGCTGGCGATCAGCAGCGGCTGCAGCGGGCCCCCTCTATCTCGTGGATCGATGGCGCTCGGGTCGGCGGCGATATTGGGGGAGGCGGTGCTCATGCGGTCACATCCGCACATCCATCGCCGCCCGCAACCCGTCGCTGACCAGGTTGCAGCAGATCGAGGTGGCGAAGATGGCCATTCCCGGCAGCGCGCACACCACCGGCACGACGTAGATCGAGCCGCGCAAGGTGCTGAGCATTAGCCCCCAATCGGCGATCGGCGGGCGCACGCCGAGCCCGAGGAACGAGAGGCCGGATGCGAGCAGGATGCTTACGCTGACCAGAGAGGAAGCGTAGATGAACACCGGCCCCAGCACGTTGCCGAGCACGTGGTAGCGGATGATCGAGGCGGTGCCCGCGCCGCTTGCCCGCGCCGCCTCGATGAAATCGAGCGCGCGGACCTGCGTCGTCGCGGTCTCGGCCACCCGGCACATCGGCGGGATGAACACCATCGTCAGGGCCAGCATGCCGTTGACCATGCCGCCGCCCATCGCCCCGGCGATCGCCACCGCGAGCAGCACCGAGGGAAAGGCGTAGAACACATCCATCGTGCGCATGATCGCGGTGTTGACGCGCCCTCCGATAAAGCCGGCAAGCACGCCCAGCATGCCGCCGATCAGTGAGGCCACGAGCACCGGCACGATGCCCATCAACAGAGACGTGCGGCCGCCATAGAGCAGGCGGGCGAGCATGTCGCGGCCGAGCTCGTCGGTGCCGAGCAGGTGGCCGCGCCAGCCGGGCGGTTTCAGCCGGCCGGCAATACTCTCCTTGTAGGGGTCGAACGGGGCGAGCAACGGGGCGAAGATCGCCGCCAGCACGATCAACAGCACGAGCGCGGCAAAAACCAGGGTCACCGGATCGTGCCGCAGCCGATAGAACACCGACTGCCAGTATCCCCGCACCGGCGTTACCGGCGCCGCCTGTTCCGCAAAACTGTCGAGCGGCTCATCGAGCACGATAGTGTCGATCATCAGAACTGTCCTGGACCGGCCGTGTGCGTCCTTCGAGACGGCCGCTTTGCGGCCTCCTCAGGATGAGGAACTTTCTGCAATTCCATCAAAAAGCTTCCCTCATGCTAACTAAGAGGCCGTGAAAGAATCAGGCTTAACGCATATTTGTGGTCGCTTTCCCGGCGAAGGCCGGGACCCATGTGTGCCACGCATGATACTGAGCTTGGAGGTGCAAGTCCTCTTCGGGCCGCAAGGAGCGGAACCGATAGCCAAAGGCAACTGCGTCGCAGCGATGCGGGGTGGGGAGGAAGCCGGCGGCAAAACGGGGGGTCGACGAACAGGAACCGGATACAAGGCCAGCGCGGTGGGGCAACCCGGCATGGGACGGGAACGCCCAATACTCCTTCCGTCACGCGTGCGGGTAGATCCGGCGGCCGCCTCGGGAAAGGGCAGTATCTTACCGTGGGAGACCTCTCCGGCTCTCCGGGCGAACCGGAGCAGGATGTCGGCGACGGCATCTGACGGTCGGGGAGGGGCCAGCCGAGGCCATAGTAGTGCCCGCCCGTGTTGGCGGCGCGAAGGGCCGAATCTCTGAGCCAAGGAGCAGACCAGAGCCACTCGATGACAGCGGCGCGGCAGCAAGGCATCGGCGAGCAGCTGGACCTCTTTGATGAGGCCCGGATGGCAACCATGCGCCACGGCGCCATCGGCCCCGGCGGATCCGGGGCGGGAGCGCACGAGGAGCAACAAGCTGACACGGCGTGGCAACGGCAACGAGCCTTGACGCGGGGGCTGATGGAAAAGATCGCCAGTTCGGCGAACCTGAACCAAGCCTACAAGCGGGTAAAGGCGAACCGGGGGGCGCCAGGGGTGGACGGCATGACCGTCGACGCTCTGCGGCCCTGGATCGCCGCCAACAAGGACGCGCTGATCACCGCGTTGCTCGACGGAAGCTACCAACCGCAGCCGGTGCGCGGGGTGGAAATCCCCAAGCCTGGTGGCGGCAAGCGCCAATTGGGCATCCCGACGGTGGCCGACCGCCTGGTCCAACAGGCGATCCTGCAAGTCCTGGAGCCGCTGCTCGATCCGGGTTTCTCGGTCTCGAGCTTTGGCTTCCGCCCGGGGCGGGGGGCACATGACGCGCTGCGCCGAGCCCGGGAGTACGTGGCCGGCGGCCATGACATCGTCGTCGATCTGGATCTCGAAAAGTTCTTGGAAGACACTGCATAATGCCCCCTGGTTCATGAGATAGGATCGAAGAGGTCGGGGTGTCGGCCTATCACTTTGATGCGCAGGCCTTTTTGTTTGCCGCGCATGACATGGACGGCGGCGAGTTCGCCGCGCTTGACACGCTGCAATACGGTCTGGCGCGAGACGCCGAGCACGCGCATTGCCTCGCGCATCGGCAGGAAGTCCTCGCCGGCATCACCGTTGAAGCGATCCTGGAGATCTTTGGTGAGGCGGATACGCCAAGGGGCGCCGGGTGTCGGCTGCTCGCCGGCAATAATGCCGTCATTGAGCAAGCGATGGATGGTCGATGGGGCGACGCCAAACACGACAGCGGCCTTCTTGATCGTCAGTAGTTCGCCCTCCGGTGCACAGGCCGTCGGCTTGAAGCAAGGAATACCCCAGTGGCGGCGCAGGTTGCCGACGCGGCCGGCGGTGAAGCGATGACCATATGCCGTGGCCCGCTCCTGCCGATTGAGGATGCCGGCGATCACACCATCGGGGTAATGGGCCGCGAGCCGGCGCAGCAGCGCGATCGTGTCCTCGTCGGTGCGGACGGTGGCCGGCCGCGAGCGCGGCAGAGTGAGGTCGACCTCGTTGAGCGCGCCGCCCTTCCAGCGCAGCGCGAGATGGGCGGCCGCCTTGTCGCGATCGACCTTGATCGTGACGTCTTCGATGAGGGTGCGTAGCAGCTCCTTCCTGTCGCGCGGCGTGGTCGTTGGCGCGTTCCAGACGGCGGCGAGATCGGGTCCGAGTGCGAGGAGACGATCGCGCTCGGCCTGCGAGATCACCCGCGGCCTCTCTTTTTCGCGGCGTTCCAGCTCGAGCTTGGCCGTCTCAAGTCCGCGCAGGCGCTCCTCCCAGTCGCGTTCGAGGCCGCGCGCCACCAGCCGGTTGTCGGGATCGACAGCGCGATAGCGGCGCTCGGCGCGTTGCGCTTCGTAATTGGCTCGCTCGACCCCGAGCCGCCACTGCTTCAAAGCGGCTTCGCGTTCGGCTTCCAGCCGCTCAGCGGCGGCAAGGGTGGCGGCAAGTCCAGCCGGCTCCAAGGCAGCGACGAAGGTCCGAGTGACGGCCTCGTCGATCTGGATACCGCCGATATTGAGGCAATAGACGCCGCGGTTCTCGACGAGAACCTTGCCCGGGCAGTGGTAACCTGGCGAGGCGTTGCGACCACGATAGTGGGTGTGCAGACGGCGACCGCAATGGCCACAGCGGGCCAGCCCTTGCAGAAGTGCGCCGCCCTCCCTCACGGCGCCGCCCGCCTGGTGCGGTCCAGGCTTTGTATTGCGGGCGATGCGTTCCTGGTTTGCCTCATAGGTCTGCCAGTCAATGAACCCCGGATGATGCTCCGGAATCAGCACCTGCCATTCGGCGCGCGGGAGGTGTCGCACGCGCTTCTTGCGCCCGCCGGTGGCATCGAGGACGATCTCGTGGCGGGTTCTGCCATAGACGTAAGCGCCGGCGTAGACGGGGTTGGTGAGCACCTGGTGGATGGCGGTGTAGCTCGCCTCGACCCATCGGATCTCGCCGCCTTGATGCATCTGCAGCGGGAATTTGAGCCCCTCCGAGCGGGACCACAGCCACACGCGCCGGGCCGAGCCGGTCTCGGCGAATTGGGTAAAGACCTGGCGGATGGCGGTGCAGACGGCTTCATCAGGGTGAAAACAAACCTCGCCCTCCTCCTCGCCCCAGACAAAGCCGACGGGCAGGCCGCGCCGGAGTTCGCCGCGCGCCGCCTTGTTGCGAATGCCGCCATTGAGGCGGGCGCGCAATATGTGCAACTCTGCTTCGCTCATGGTGCCCTTCAACCCTAGCAACAACCGGTCATTGAACACCGCCGGGTGATAGAGGCCGTCGCCATCGCCGATCAGCGTGTCGGTGAGGCCGGCGAGATCGATGAGGCGGTACCATTCGGCATTGTTGCGGGCCAAGCGCGAGACTTCCAGACCGAGCACGAGGCCGACACGGGCGAGCGCCACCTCGGCAGTGAGCCGGGCAAAGCCGGAGCGGGTCGCGGTTCCGCCGCCAGACAGGCCCAGGTCTTCATCAATGACGACGATCCGTTCGGCGGGCCAGCCGAGCTCGCGGGCCTTGCTGGCGAGCGCGTATTGCCGCTCAGTCAATTCGCGATTGTGCTCGACTTGAGCGGCGCTCGACTGACGCAGATAGACGACGGCGTGGCGCGCGAGATGGCTCGCCGTGATTTTGGCGCTCTCATTCATGGCTCGCCTCGTTAGCTGCCGCCACCAGCATGCGGGCAATCAGGCGCGCCAGGATCTCGAGCGCAGCGCAGCGCGCGGGCTCGTCGAGCTGTTCCCAGAGGCTCGGTGCGAGGCTCTCCCAAGGAGGACCCCCCGGTGGATCGGGCGGGTCGAAAAAAGCCAGGTTCAGTTGCACGACGGCTCCCCTTCTGTGGCGGTGCCGACCCCGATCGATCGGCCGCGGAGAGCGTCGACGAGATGGCGCAACTGAAGCAAATCGCCAAGGCTGCCCAGAGCACGCGAGCCAACGTTGGCTTCCCGGCACGCGCGCACGCCGCCACCAAGACCCTCGTCCCAGTCAGTCCACTGGGCCGGGATCAGCGCGCGACTGCCGTCGGGGAGGCACGCCAGCACGAACAGAACACCGCGGCGGCGGATACTGCCGATGACGGCGAGCGCGCAGCCCTCAAAGGGATGGCGCTCGCGCGTGATAATTACCGAATCGGGAAAATCCCGGTGATGGGTAGTCTGTCGCCCCTTCTTTCGACCGGGTCAACCACGACGTGATGATGGGCCGCCTGGCCCGGCGCATCGGCGACAAGCGCCTGCTGCGGATGATCCGCCGCTTTCTGACGGCGGGGATGATGCAGTACGGCGTCAGCACCGCGCGATATGAGGGCACGCCGCAAGGCGGTCCGCTGTCGCCGCTGCTGGCCAATCTGCTGCTCGACGATCTGGACAAGGAGCTCGAACGCAGGGGCCACCGGTTCTGCCGTTACGCCGACGACTGCAACATCTATGTGCGCTCGCCGTCGGCGGGGGAGCGGGTCATGGCCTCGGTGACGCGGTTTCTGGAAAGCCGCTTGCGGCTTCGGGTCAATCAGCAGAAGAGCGCCGTCGCCCCAGTCGCGGAGCGCCAGTTCCTCGGCTACCGGTTGAGTGCGGACGGCACGCTCGGCATCGCGCCGAAGAGCGTCCAGCGCACCAAGGCGCGCCTGCGTCGGATCACCAAACGCAACCGGGCGGTCAGCCTGGGGCGGATGATCGAGGAGGCCAACGCCTACCTGACCGGATGGGTGACGTACTTCCGTCATGCACACGCACACAGCGAACTGCGCGGCCTTGATGGCTGGCTGCGCCGCAAGCTGCGCTGCGTGCGGCTCAAGCATTGCAAGCAGCCCGCGGGACTGCGGCGGTTCCTCTCGCAAAACGGGGTCTCGCCGCGACCCGCCCGCGAGCTGGCCTCCTCCGGCCGAGGGTGGTGGTGTCTGGCCAATTCGCTGCAAGCGAAGATCGCCATGGACCTCGCCTGGTTCGACCAACTCGGACTGATCAACCTGACCGCCCGCCATGCCGCGCTCAACGCCCAGGGAAACCGCCGTGGTACGTGGCCCGTACGCCCGGTGGTGTGAGAGGGGGGAACCGTGAGGAACCCCCCTACTCGATCTTTCCACACAACTCGAACTTTTCACGAATTAGCAATGACTTGCGCGTTCTGACCGGCTCGTGCCGCGCTGACATGGACCCCGGCCTTCGCCGGGGAAGCGATCTTTGATCGGGATTGTCAGGATTCATTCACAGGCTCTGAGGAGCGCCGATAAGGCGCGTCTCGAAGCACGCAGTGCCTTGAATGCAGCCGGCCATCTCACCCGCGCCGGATGCGCGGGTCGATCATCGATTGCAGCAGATCGACGAGCAGGTTGGTGGCAACAAACACCATCGACAAAGTCAGGATCGTGCCCTGTAGCACCGGCACGTCGCGGTTGATGATTGCCTTGCTCAATAGAAACCCACTGCCTGGCCAGGTGAACACGGTCTCGACCAGGATCGAGCCGCCGAGCAGATAGCCGAACTGCAGCCCCATCACCGCCATGACCTGCGGCAGCGAGTTCTTCAGCACGTGACGGGTGACCGCCCATTCTGAGAGGCCCTTGGCCCGCAGGGTCTGGACAAAATCCTGGTTGCGCACTTCGGCAACTGCGGCCCGCGTCGTACGCGAGAGGATGCCAACCGGGATCATCGACAGGGTCACCACCGGCAGGATCAAGTACTTCGCGTCGCCCCAGTGCAGAATTCGGAAATCGGAGGAGCCGCTCGGTCCCATGCCAGCCGCCGGCAAGACCATCAGCTCGACCGCGAAGACGATTACCAGCACGATCCCGACCCAATAATTCGGCAGGCTGACCCCGAGAACGGCGGTGCCGGTAACGACCCGGTCGACCCACTGGCCGGGAAAGCAGCCGGCGATCGCGCCCATCGCATAGCCGATGAAGAAGGCGATCGGCACCGCGAACATGGCAAGCATGCCGGTATTGGCGAGCGCCCCCGTGACCTCGAGGAAAACCGGGCGGCGGGTCGCGATCGACTTGCCGAAATCGCCGGTGACGACCTTGCCGAGCCAAATCGCGAACTGCACCGGCAGCGGCTTGTCGAAACCATAGGCCTTCTTGACGATCTCGACGGTCTCGGCGGTGGCGTCGGGCGGCAACACGGTTTTGCAGCGGGTCGCCGGGGGCGATGTAGACAAGCGAGAAACACACCACGCTGACGCCGAACGCGATCGGGATCGCGTAGAGAATGCGCCGCAGAATGTATCGACCCACCGTCCGCTCCGTCAGCGACGCCGGCTCAGGGGGTGATGCTGACCGGGGTCAGGTCCTGGAACCAGCTCTGCGCCTGGACGAACCCGGCGACCTTCGGCGACATTGCCCGCGGGTTGAGGTCATGTGCCACGAAGATCAGCACCGCCTCTTCGCTCATCATCTCGTGCAGCTGGGTCAGCAGCACAAGTCGCTTCGCGGTGTCGAACTCGCCGAGGATGCTTTCGATCAGCTTGTCCATCGCAGGGTTCCCGTGATGCCCCCAATTGCTGCCCTTGGGCGCCCAGGCGCCAGTCCAGACATGGCGGATCAGAGCGTTGAACGGGTCCTGGGTCTGGCGGCTGATGTTGATCGCGTGGATGTCGGGGCTGGCATCGACGCCGCCGCGGCCGACCTGGAGCAGCGCGTTCCAGTCCATTGAATTGAGTGTGACATCGAATCCCGCCGCGTCCATTTGCGATTTGACCAACTCGTTCATCGGCAGCGGCTGCATCTGGCCCGAGCCTGAAGTCGAAATCGCGAAGGTCACCTTGCACGGCAAGCAGTTGGCCTCCTTTAGCAGTGCCCTGGCCTTGGCCGGATCGTATTTGTAGAGCACCGGCTTGCCGTAATACGCCGTCGAGGGCGGCACAGTGGCGTATTCCTCGAGCATCAGCCCGTTCAGCAGATCCTTCATATCCTCGCGGTTGAGCGCGTAGTTGGCCGCCTGCCGGACGCGCTTTTCGGCGAACGGGCCTTTGACGAAGTTTAGCTGGTACGACCAGTTATGCGGATAAACTCGGGTCACAATCTTCATCCCGGCCGATTTCAGCCGGTCGATGGCATCTGGCGACGGCGCCTCGATCCAGTTGACCTGACCCGAGAGTAACGCCGCAGTGCGGGTCGATGCCTCGGGCATCGGGATCAGCACGAGGCGGTCCTGCTTGGGCACGCGGGTCTTGTCCCAGTATCCGGTGTTGGGGACGAATTCCATGCGCTGGTGCGGCGTCGCCTTGTCGAATTTGTAAGGTCCGGTGCCCGACGGCTTCAGCGCGTACTCGGTCCAGTTGTTGTTGACCTCCTTGGCCCGGCACGGGCTGATCATCAGCACGTAGCTGATCTCATAGGGAAACAGCGAGTCGGGCACTTTGGTGCTGAAGGCGACGGTGTCGTGATCGACCTTCTCGACCCCGGCGTATGTGCCGAGATAGGCCCGGGACTGGGCGAACTGCGCCGGGTTGAACTGGGGTGCTTTTTCGTCGCCGCTATAGCCCATGTTCCAGACCACGGCGTCGGCATCAAAGTCGCAGCCGTCATGAAACTTGACGCCCTGGCGCAGGGTGAAGATCCAGCGTTTAGGGTCGGCTTCATCGATATGCCATTCGGTGGCGAGGCCCGGCTTGATGTCGGTCGCCTTGTCGCCGGCGCCGGACAAATCCCATAGCACCAGCAAATCATAAAGGTTGTAGCCGACAAAGCGGTAGCCTTCGAACCCCTGATCGGGGTTGCCGGTGGTAACCGGCAGATCGCCCGCAGTCATACCGACGATCAGCGTGCCCCCCGCATGGACAGGCTCGGCCAGCGCCGCCGACAAGGTAAGCGCTAAGACCGCCGCGCCAATCGTGCACGCAGGCAGCCGAACCGCCACATGCGCAGCTGGGTCGGCGCGGCGGGAACGAAAGCCGGCATAGCTCGAGGCCATGGACGCTGCTCCCAAGACAATCGAGGAGCTCAGTCCTGAGCAGAAAGCGTGCCAAGGCTCGGTGGCGGATTGCGCCGTCGAGTCAGCAAGTGAGCATGTCGTGAACCAGTCAGCTGCTCATTTTTTGGACAGCGACCGCGAATACCGCGCCCGACGGTCCGCGGCCAGCCTCAGGTCCGCAACCTCAGGCGAAGAGGCGTTCCTTCTCGAGCCCGTCGTAGAGGTGGGCGACGAATTCGCCGTACCCGTTCCATTTGAGCGTCGGCCGCCGTTCGTTGGTGCCGAGCACCCGTTCGGTCGCTTGGCTCCAGCGCGGATGCGGCACCTCGGGGTTGACGTTCGCCCAGAAACCGTACTCGCTGCCCTGCACGGTTTCCCAGAACGAAACCGGCCGCTTCTCGGTAAACGAAAAGCGCACGATCGACTTGGCCGATTTGAAGCCGTATTTCCACGGCAGCGCCAAGCGCAACGGCGCCCCGTCCTGTTTGGGCACCGGCTTGCCGTACATCCCGGTTACGAGAAAGGCGAGCTCGTTGCCGGCCTCGGCGATGGTGACGCCTTCGATATAGGGCCAGGGGTACCAAAACTCCTTCTGGCCGGGGGCAACCTTGGCGTCGAGGAAAGTTTCCATCTGGACGTATTTCGCCGAGCCCAACGGCTTGGCGAAGTCGACCAAGGCGGCCATCGGAAAACCGCTCCACGGCACCGCCATCGACCACGCCTCGACACAGCGATGGCGATAGAGCCGCTCCTCGAGCGGCATTCTCCTCAAGAGATCGTCGACGTCCACGGTCATCGGCTTGTCGACCAGCCCGTCGATCTTGATCGTCCACGGCCGGATCTTCAGCGCCTGCGCCGCATCGGCGATCGATTTCTGCGAGCCGAACTCATAAAAATTGTTGTAGCTCGTCGCCAGTTTCTCGTCGGTCAGCGGGCGGTCGAGCACGTAGCGCGGGTTCTGCTTGGCCGGATAGAGCTCTGCCCAGGGGTCCTCTCCTGCCGCGGCCACGAAGGACAACAGTAGTCCCGGGGCGAGGATCGACCCGGCGGCGACCGCCTTGAGCAGGTCGCGCCGGCGGTGAAACACCGCTTCCGGCGTCGCCTCGCTTTCGCGAAGCTCCCATCCTCTCCTGCGCGTCACTAGCATAACTACACCTCGCGGTTATTCCGATGCAGAGGTCGGAACTCCTGTGGCCGACGCCAAGTCACGGTTTCGCGAGAAACCGACCGCGTCCGGCTCGGCAACTACAGCATGCCCGTCGCTCATGATCGATCGGGTTGTGCTCGTTCATCTCGTCGGGCCATGCCCATGGCCAAGCGTGCTGGGGACGGGAGCCTCGTCCGGCTGGTGTCTCAAAAACGCGGGCAGGCTCAGGTTCTCGCGTGGATCGGGATATGTGCCGAGGAAGACTTCGCGCGACATGTGCGCCAGCAGGGCTGGCCGGGCGTAGGCGCAATAGCAGAAGTTCAATACCAGGAGTGATGCGAGCGCCAGGCCCCGCTTTCCTCCGAGCAGGTTGCAGAGCCGGGTGACGATATAGCACAGGAGCAGCGTCCAGGCGATTACCGACAGGTACACCTGATAACCCAAAAGCGGCGCGGCGTGCATTGGCCGCCACTTGATGATCAGATGTGTCGGACTGCCGATCAGCGTAGCTGTCATCAGCACGAACAGGACGAGGTAATGCGTATTGCCCTGTTGGAAGAATCTCTTGACCACCTTCCAGTACGCTATGAGAAATAGCGCCAAGGCGAAGCCGGCATAGTAACGCCACAAGAAGAGGTGGTTGTAATGTGCCAGGTGGCTTGCCTGCGGGTGATAGCCTTCCTGCAGTGCGACGATCTCGTCCGGCCCATATCTCCACAATGACAGAGAGAATGAAAACACCTCGGGTGGTAAATAGGTTGTAATTGTCGTGAAGAAGAATGTGATGAAAGAAGAAAGGACATCCTCGAGCATCAACAGCTCGTGACTGCGACCGTAGGTGAAGATCAGGTCGGCCTCGCCGCCCACAGGATGCAACGCGCCCAGGCCGGAACGGATCTTGATCGTGATGTAGACCGCCGCCACCAGGTTGACCAAACCCAGCAGCAGCAAGCAACGCACGCTGCGGCCAACATCGTTGATCCTCCTGAAGTACCACGCCAATGCCGGGTAAATGATCCAGCCCAGCGGAACCAGGTCAAGCCAACCTTCGTACGCCAGCGCGAGCAGCACGCACGTGACCAGCGTAGCGCCGCCCCAAATCCAGCCACGTGTCGCGTTTCGAAGCCACTCAATCTGGCAATAGGCGAATAACAGGAGGAAGGAAACCAGGGGCAGCATGACGACGCTGCCTGGCACGGCATAGACGTGGTAGTTGAATGTCGTCGTTGCCAAACCGACGCCGACCAGGATCGCCATCAACAATGAACGAAAGGTTAGCCATGTGAGCACGTAACCCAGCGCCACCATGATTGCGGTCAACAGGTAGAAGGTGCCGGGCTCCGGGAGGATCGTCTCCAGCCAGTGGACCAGTAGAAAGCCCGTCGTACCCCAGCGGCCGCCGAGCGCCTGCACCGGAAGGAGGGACTTCCACCAAGGCAGACCTTCCAGGATGCCCACCTCCTTTGGGTAGAACGTGCCCAAATAAGGGACGATGTGCGCGTCCGCGCGATCTGCATAGGCGCGCACAGCCAACGCCAGTCCGATAATGGCAGGTAACGGGACCGTCAGAAGGAACGCTTGCTTTGCCTCGGAAACTGCTTGGCTCAAACCAGCTCCAAAAAATTCTTTGCTCAGTAAGTGCTTATTTTCGAAGTAAATAAGAAAAGTAAATAAAGTCGTGCTCTCGTTTAATTTTATTCTGTAGTATGATTATACTAAGGGAAAACAATATCAATGACGTGAGCAAGAGAACCACAAAGATGACAATCGTTTGTGGACTGGTCTGCATCACGTTATTTGCGGCGAACGTAATCGCCTCCAAGCCGCCGATGGCAGCTCGGGAGTATGATGAAAAGAATAGGATAGCGATCGCGATCGTAAACCAAACTGTCCCGGCGCCTACAGCCAGCGCAGGCCCAAGGAAAAACAACATCGGATTCTCCATCGCACCCCACAACAGATGTCGCACGGCCTTGCGCGCCGTGATCAGGACACCGGCTCCGCTTCGCCCTCTGTGGCGATGGCGTGCTTTCCAATGCAAGTGAGCCGGCACCTCGATGATCGGAGTGCCGAGCAATGTAGCCTTGATGATGATCTCGGGCAGCAGTTCCTTGTCGCAAGACGTTAGCAGCAGCGCCTGAATCATCTCGCGTCGATAGAGCCGGAGAATGGATGTATAAGTGGAAAAGCCGAGGTTGAGCACCTTGCGGAAATACCAGTTCATCAGCCGGCTCATGCACAGGCGGGTCAGTGGAACGCCCGAGGTCGTCCCGCGACGCATATACGGTGAGCCGATCACGATCTCCGCGCTGTTTTCTTGCGCCAGTGCAAGAAAACGCTCGATATGCTCCGGTCCGTAATCCAGGTCAGCATCCACGCAGAAGATCCAATCGCCTTGCGCAACTGCGAACCCCTTCCGCAGGGCCTGGCCTTGGCCGGCGTTGATGCCGTACGAAAGGTAGCGCACCCGGCAATCGCCGCGGGCGAGTTCGGCCAGGATCATGCGAGTGCCGTCGGTGCTGCCGTCATCGACCAGCAAAATCTCCCAGTCGCCTTGCGCCCCCAGTCGTGTCCACCAGCAGGCTGTGTCGAGGTAGGCCGTCAATGTCGCAACAGTCTCCCGCAAGATGCCCGCTTCGTTGAAGCACGGCACCAGAACGGTCAGCAGCGTCGTCATCCGCCGAGGTTCGTTCTGCACCATCATCGCACCTCCCGCGAGCCATCGCATGCGACTGGCCGAGGTTGGTACCGCGTCGAGGCGGTGCGAGCGCCGCCTTCTATGCCGTAGAGATAGTTCTTGTCCTCGGCTCCGGCGTGATAACTCATGCCCCGGCTTTGCTGAACTGGGTCTCCCGCCGGTCGAGCACAATCAGGAATCGGAAGGTCAGACGACGGTCAAGTCGCAACGCCCGCATCGTTTGCGCGAGGAACCGATCGACCCTTTGGATTGCGTTGGGAAAGCGGTGGAGCAGCGGTACGGGTGGCCGCTGCAACCCGCCGCTGATAGGCAACGAGATCACGTTATCGTAGCGCAAAGCTGCCACGTCATACCCGTGCTCACGAAACTCGCGCACGATCGCCTCAGCGGTGCGGTCGTTGCGTTCCATGTGCCCGACCATTGCGCGGTACCCCCTAAGGAGCGGGTTGGAGATATTGGAATCGTAAATCACGATCCGCCCTACGCCGAGACGCTGCAACTCGGGGACGAAACGGCTGATGTCGAAGTGCTGGATCGAGTTGCAGCACACCGCAGTATCGCAGGAGCCGTCGGGCAAGGAGGTCGCGTATACGCTCTCTTTCCGGCAGAGGATTCGTGAGATGTCCCGAGCAAGCGCGAGGGACACGTCGTCGATGTCGACCGACGTCACCTCGAACCCCGCATCGATCGCCGCGCGTGAGAACTGCCCAAAACCGCAGCCGCAGTCGATGATACGTCTGCCCTTGAGGAAGGAGAGCATCTCACGGTACACCCCCTTGATAAGGATGCCGTAACACCCCCCGATGTTGTCTATAACCCGAACCAGCCGGAAATCGTGGATAATATGGGCGTCCACGAGACTCTGACGCGAGGCGGCGAGTAGATCCGGCGGGCTTCCGTCAAGATCGTTTCGCATCGAGCCAACGTCTCTCAAACTAGATCTGAACGAAGATCATCCTAAGACCCCTTCGATCTTTTTTAACACCGATGGACCGATATCAACCGCTAACCATCGGTGCACCTGTGTCGGAATTCGGAGCTTCGGTTTGAACATCGCTATACTTACCCCGATCGCGGCCTGGCTCGCTTGCTTCACGGCGCTCAATATTTTGGTGAAGGCGCTGTCACTCTCCGTCTCGACGGGCAGCTTGTTCGAGCAAGCGCTAGCCATGGCTAAATCCCCGACATTCTATGTGGCGGGGGTCCTGTATGTCGCCTGCGCGCTTCTGTATTTCCTCTCGCTCGACCGGCTGCCGCTCTCAACTGCCGGTCCTGCATTCATGATCCTTGGCGTGGTCGTGACCGCTGTCATCGGGTCCAGCGTTTTCGGCGAGTCGCTCGGCCTCCCGAAGCTTCTCGGAATGATCGTTTGCATCGCCGGGGTGGGGCTGATCTTTTATGATTCGGCCCGCTAGAGGGGGGCTCGTGTCAGGCGTGTCATATCCAGCTAAAGGCAGGCGCTGCAGTTCGAGACACGGCGAAAGACACCAGCTTAGCCAATCAGCCACAACCCAGATGTGATTCCCGGCAACCCTCTGACCGCCCCAGCCTCGCCGGCGGCTACTGGGCAGCGTCGGCGCTGCGCATGGCCAGCACCTTCTCGGCAGGACGTCCGGCCAGCTCCTGCATATGGTCGGCGCGATGGGCGAAGCTGCCGACCCCTAACGTCAGCGAGCGCAGCTCGACGATTAGATCGTGCAACTCGCTTTGCGGCATGTGCGCGCTGACCACATCCCAGCCCGGCCAGTCGGGTTTGGCGTCATAGCCCAGGATCTGGCCGCGCCGGCCGGAGACCAACCGCTGAACTCGGGCGGTGAAGGCATTCGGAACCGAGATTTCGACGAGGTCGATCGGCTCGAGGAGAACGGGGTCGCATTTTGGCAGCGCTTCCTGGATCGCCTGCCTGCCCGCCGTCTTGAAGGCTTGGTCCGAGCTGTCGACGGCATGGAACTGACCGGTGATCAGATTGACGGCGAGATCGACAACCGGAAATCCGATCGGCCCGCGAGTCAGCGCCTCGACGACGCCTTCCCCGACCGCCGGGATGTAGTTGCGTGGAATCGCCCCGCCGACGACGCTGTCGGTAAAGGTGAAGCCGGAACCCCGCGGCAACGCCTTCACCTCGATCGTCACATCGGCAAACTGACCGTGTCCGCCGCTCTGCCGCTTGAAGCGCGAGTGTTGCTGCGTCCCGCGGCGGATCGTTTCTTTGTAGGGGACAGCGGCGGGGCGGCTGGTGACCACGAGGTTGTGACGGTTGCGCAGCCGGTCCATCGCAATCTGCAGATGGATGTCGCCTTGTCCCCATAACACCATCTCTTGGGTGTCGGCGTTCTGCTCGAGTTCGAAGGTCGGGTCTTCTTCGACCAGCTTGCCGATCGCGCCGGTGAGCTTGACATCGTCCGTGCGCTTTTCGGCGGCGATCGCGAGACCGAAGACCGGTTGCGGGCGCTCCGGCCGGGGTAAGGGCGCAGCCTTGCCGGACGGGGTCAGCACCTCGCCGGTAGAAACCTCGTCCATCCGGGTCAGCCCAACCACATCCCCGGTCTGGGCGCCAGGAATCTTCTCTTGCTGCGCACCGGTCAGGCGCAGTAGGCCGGCAACGCGCGAACCGTTGAGCACGTTGCCCTCCGAGATCGTCCCGCGCCAGACACGGGTCAGCGACAATTTGCCGGTGTGCGGCAGATGGTAGGTCTTGATCACCTGGGCCAAAGGTTCGCCTTCAGCAGCGACGCCGAGCCGGGCCGCCGTTTCCTGCGGATTCGGGGTCTCGTGGCGCAGCGCCTTCCACAACCGACGGATCCCATGATCGGCGAGTGCGGAGCCGAGGAACACCGGCACGAGCTGCGCCCCTTTCAGGGTACGGGTCAGGTGCTCGTAGATTTCCTCCTTCGACGGCTCGACTTCTTCGAGCAGCTTTTCAAGCAGCTCATCGTCGAAATCGGCGAGCTTTTCGATCAGGCTGGTGCGGGTGGGGCGCTCTTGCTCCCAAAAGCCTTCGGGCAGCGCGATCAGGTCGGAGGGCTGGCCCGGCCTATAATGGTAGGCGCGCTCGCTGACCAGGTCGACATAGCCGTTGATCTCCGAGTCGGACCCACGCAACGGCACCTGGCGCAGCACCAGGGGACGCGACGACACCGATTGCAACGCCGCGAGAACGTCGCGCACCCGGGCACTCGCCGTATCCATCTTGTTGATGAAGATCATATGCGGGATCTGGTGCTGGTCGAGGAAGCGCAGCAACGGGCTGATCGTCAGCGCGCGCTCGACCTCGGGCTCGACGACGACCACGGCGACATCGCTCGCCAGCATGGCACCTTGCGCATCGTAGAGCAGCTCGACCGAGCCGGGGCAGTCGAGAATGGTCCACGGATCACCGAGAAACGAAGCGCTCGCCACGTTGATCTCGGTCGACATTTGCCGGGCGCGCGCCTCGGCGGAGTTATCACCAACCGAATTACCGTCGCGCACGCTACCGCGCCGGGTGGTGCTGCCGCTCGCGTGCAGCAACCCTTCGAGCAGGGTCGTCTTGCCCGAGAGATACGGACCGATCAAGGCGGCGCAGCGGGCAGCTGCGGTCGAATTCGCCATAGGCGCCTCCAGCCGGTTAACGGGCGGCCGCTCGGCCGCGAGGGCGGCGATCCGACCTTACCCATTCTATCCCCATATCTCGCGCGACAGCCGCAGGGATGGCAACCGAAATCTCGCGCAATCCCTAATGCCCGACGGTCGCGTCCCGCGCCAGGTAGGGCTAGCCCGAAAGCGCCCTGCAGGCGCGATCGATGCGCGCACAAGCTTCGCGCAAGACTTCGGTCGAGGTAGCATAGGAGACGCGGAAATGCGGCGACAGGCCAAAAGCTTCGCCATGCACCACCGCGACCCCGGTCTCTTCGAGCAGGTAGCGGACGAAATCCTCGTCATTCGTGATCGGCGCGCCCTTCGGGGTCCGTTTGCCGATGACGCCAGCGCAGGAGGGATAGACGTAGAACGCACCCTCGGGCCGCGGGCAGAACAGGCCGGGCACCCGGTTCAGCATATCGACGACGAGATCCCGGCGCTCCTTGAAGCTCTGGTTGTGGACCGGGATGAAGTCCTGCGGCCCGGTAAGCGCCTCGATCGACGCCGCCTGGCTGATCGAGCACGGGTTGGCGGTCGAGTTCGACTGGATCGCGCCCATCGCCTTGATCAGCGGCTTCGGCCCGGCACCATAGCCAATCCGCCAGCCGGTCATGCAATAAACCTTCGAGACGCCGTTGACGGTCAGGGTGCGCTCGTAGAGCCGGGGCTCGACCTGAGCGATCGTCGTGAATTCGAAATCATCGTAGACGAGGTGCTCGTACATGTCGTCGGTCATGACCCAGACATGCGAATGGCGCAGCAGCACCTCGGCGACGCCCTTCAAATCGGTCTCGCTATAGGCCGCCCCGGTCGGGTTGGACGGCGAGTTCAGGATCAGCCACTTGGTCTTTGGCGTGATCGCCGCGTCGAGATCCTCGGGGCGCAATCGGAAGCCGTTGTTTTGCGGACAAGCAACGGGGACCGGGGTGCCGTCGCACAGTAGCACCATTTCTGGATAGGACACCCAGAACGGCGCTGGAATGACGACCTCGTCCCCGGGATTGATCGTGGCGACCAGCGCATTGTAGAGCACCTGCTTGCCGCCCGAGCTGATCGTGACCTGCGAGGTCTCGTAGTCGAGCCCGTTCTCGCGCTTGAACTTACCGGCCACCGCGCGCTTCAGCTCGATCGTCCCGTCGAAGGTGGTATAGCGCGTCTCGCCGCGCCGCATCGCCGCGATCGCCGCCTCTTGGATATTCGCCGGCGTATCGAAATCGGGCTCGCCGACGGAGAGGCTGATGATGTCGCGCCCGGCCGCCTTGAGTTCGGTGGCAATTGCCGTCATCGCCATAGTCGGCGAGGGTTTGACGCGGGCGAGACGATCGGCGAGGAAGGCCATGACGGTCCGAAACTGAAGGAGATTTGTCGTCCAAGCTACACGCGAAGCCAATTGGTGTGAAGCCGGTTCGCGCCAGCGGTTCACCTGAAAGCCCAGCGACGCACCCCACTCCGTTTCCGGCGCGCCGCACTTGACCCGCCGCGCCCGATCTGCTGGTTTTGGCGCCATGATCGGCGGCCAATGACGAGGGTGAAGACATGATAAAGTTCAGCTGCACCAAATCTCTGGGCGAGGATATCTATTTCGCGACGCTGATCGCCGAAGATGTGCAGCAAGCAAGAGAAATGGCCGTCGAAGAGACCAACAGGAAATGGTCGCGGAACGGCGGTCGCCCCAGGGAGTGGAATGTCGCGGTTCTCGAAGCCGAGGTAGACGGCCCCGCCCGAATCCTCGATTGCGGCCACCGCGAGGCTTGAGCCGCCCGCCCATCCTCCTCTCGGGACCATCGGATTGCCCTATTCGTGATCCATACTGTCGCAGGATCGCTCACCGGCCGCGGCGCGGGCTGGGCAATCGGTCAACCGGAAGGAGAAATTCTGCTGCAGATTCCCTGCAGATGGCAAATACGTTAATTTCCGGCTCAACTAATAGATGTAGGTGGTCGGCCGCCAGGGATTAGCCTATCTTATATACCATCCGACATCGCCCTAATCGGTTTGCGGCATGAGATCGGCTGACGCTCTCGACTTGATAACGATGCTGCCGCTGATGGCCGCCGAGCGCCCGCAGAGCGACATCGGGAGACCGTTCCGGCTGAAGTCCGAGTTTCAGCCGGCCGGCGATCAGCCGCAGGCGATTGACGAGTTGTGCCAGGGGCTAACGGCGGGGGAGCGCGATCAGGTGCTGCTCGGAGTGACCGGCTCGGGCAAGACCTTCACGATGGCGCACGTCATCGAGCGCACCCGGCGCCCGGCGATCATTCTCGCCCCCAACAAGACCTTGGCCGCCCAGCTCTACGGGGAGATGAAGAGCTTCTTTCCGGATAACGCGGTCGAGTACTTCGTCTCCTATTACGACTACTACCAGCCCGAGGCCTACGTTCCCCGCACCGACACTTATGTCGAGAAGGAGTCATCGCTCAACGAGCAGATCGACCGGATGCGCCATTCGGCGACCCGGGCCATTCTCGAGCGCCGCGACGTCGTCGTCGTCGCCTCGGTTTCCTGCATCTATGGCATCGGCTCGGTCGAGACCTATTCGCAGATGACCCTGTCGCTCGCCAAAGGTGACCGGGTCAACCGCGCCCAGCTGCTCGCCCGCTTCGTTGAACTGCAATACCGGCGCAACGACCACAATTTCTTGCGCGGCTCGTTCCGGGTGCGCGGCGACACGATCGAGCTGTTCCCAGCGCATTACGAGGACCGCGCCTGGCGCCTCTCGCTGTTCGGCGACGAGATCGAGGCGATCCACGAGATCGATCCGCTGACCGGCGAGAAGACTGCCTCGCTTCAGTCGATCAAGGTCTACGCCAACAGCCACTACGTGACGCCGCGTCCGACCCTGTTGCAGGCGATCGAGCAGATCAAGCGCGACCTCAAGATCCGTCTCGAGGAACTATTCGCCGAGGGCAAATTGCTCGAGGCCCAGCGGCTCGAGCAGCGCACCAACTACGATCTCGAGATGATCGATGCGACCGGCAGCTGCGCCGGCATCGAAAACTATTCGCGCTATCTGACCGGCCGCAAGCCGGGCGAGCCGCCGCCGACGTTCTTCGAATACATGCCGCGCGATGCGCTCGTCATCGTCGACGAGTGCCATGTCACCGTGCCGCAGCTCGGCGGCATGTTTCGCGGCGACTGGATGCGCAAATCGACCTTGGCCGAATACGGCTTTCGGCTGCCGTCATGCACCGACAACCGCCCGCTCAAATTTGAGGAATGGGACGCGATGCGCGGCCAGACGGTCTTTGTCTCGGCCACGCCGGGGCCGTGGGAGATGCAGCGCGTCGGCGGTGTGTTTGTCGAGCAGATCGTGCGGCCGACCGGTCTCGTCGACCCGCCCTGCATCATCCGCCCGGTCGAGAACCAGGTCGACGATCTGATGGCGGAATGCCGCGAGGAAGCGCTGCGCGGCCACCGCGTCATGGTCACGACCCTGACCAAGAAGATGGCCGAGGCGCTGACCGAGTATCTGCACGAGGCGGGACTGCGGGTCAGGTACATGCATTCCGATGTCGATACGCTCGAACGCATCGAGATCATCCGGGATCTGCGGCTCGGCGTGTTCGACGTGCTGGTCGGGATCAACCTCCTGCGCGAGGGCCTCGACATCCCGGAATGCGCGCTGATGGCGGTGCTCGATGCCGATAAGGAGGGCTATTTGCGCTCCCGCACCTCGCTGATCCAGACCATCGGGCGGGCCGCGCGGCACATCGACGGCCGCGCCATTCTTTACGCCGATCGGATGACCGACAGTCTCAAGGCGGCGATCGACGAGACCAATCGCCGGCGGGAAAAGCAGGAGGGCTACAACGCAGTTCACGGGATCACGCCGGAAAGCGTGCGCCGCGGCATCTCCGATATTCTGCAGAGCGTCTACGAGCGCGATCACGTCACCTTCGGTCTGTCGGAGGGCGAGGCAGCCCACTACCAGGGTGCCGATCTGAAAACCGTCATCGGCGATCTCGAAAAACGCATGCGTGAGGCTGCAGCAGATCTGGAATTCGAAGAGGCGGCAAGGTTGCGTGACGAAATCCGAAGGCTCGAGCAGGCCGATCTCGGTCTCCTGGTCGAGCCCGCGAGTAAAGGCCTGAACGGGACGAAGCGTCCCGACAGCCCGCGCGGCCGATCGACCGCGGGACGCGCCGGCGTGTCGGCCCGCGATGTGGCGCGGGCCAAGATGCGAGCGCGAAGGGAACGCCGTGCCCGTCGGTGAGACCGCGCCGGGTATCGAGCTGACCGGGGGGGTGCCTACTCTGCCCATGCCGATGGCGGCATTGGTGACGGGAGGGGCGCAACGGGTCGGTCGGGCCCTCGCTCTCGCCCTTGCCAAGGACGGCTTTGCCCTGGCCATTCATTACAACCATTCGCAGAACGCCGCCGAAAGGCTGGCCGCACGGATCCGCGACGACGGCGGCAAAGCGATTGCGATCGACGCCGATCTTGCCGACGAAGATGCCGCCACGGCGCTGCTGCCGCGTGCCGAGCACGAACTCGGACCCATTGGCTGCCTCGTCAACAACGCTGCGGTCTTTGCCGACGACACGGTCGCGACCGTAACGCGCGAGAGCTGGGATTTGCATCTAGCGGTTAATCTGCGAGCGCCGTTCGTCCTTGTCCAGAATTTCGCAGCGCTGCTGCCGGCGCAGATGAGCGGCGTCGTCGTCAATTTGTTGGATCAGCGGGTATGGTCGCTGACGCCTTATTTCGTGTCCTACACCTTGGCGAAAGCAGGATTGTGGACCCTCACTCAGACGATGGCGTTGGCATTGGCGCCGCGCATTCGGGTGAACGGAATTGGACCGGGCCCGACATTGCCGAGTCCGCGGCAGACCTCGGAGCAATTCGCGCGGCAATACGAGCTCATGCCGCTGCGGCGCGGCACCAGTCCGCAAGAGATTGCAGCGGCAATGCGTTTTATCCTTTCGGCGCCGGCGATGACCGGCCAGATGATCGCCCTCGACGGCGGCCAGCACCTGGCGTGGGCGCAGTCACAACGGCCGCCGACCACTGAATAGGCCGCTCGCGTCTTGCGGGAGTAGCGTGCTATCTAGAGGAAGGCGCTGTGCTGAGGTTTTGAGCCATTTTTCAATCGCGGGGGTCGCCCGACCGCGAATTGTTCACAGGCGATGTTACGGTCCTGGGACACCGCCAAAAGTGATCGGTTGTCACGACCGGGTAAGAAAAATTAACCATTGTCTGAAAAAATCGCGTAATATCAACTAGTTGAATAATTGCCTAAAATTTAATCAAAATGCAGGAAGGGCGGGTATCGGCTATGATCCCGGTTCCGCGCTTCAACTTTTCAACAAAGTTATCCACCGCTTTCGTGGATACATGGAATTGAGACGGCAGCTCAACTAGTTGACGGTTCGATGACGGCATCGCTTGACGATATTTTGACGGAGACCCGCACGGGCGGCACGACGTCTCGGCGCTCGACGCGACGGAACAAGGCGCCGGCGATGGATCCCCGTCGGGCGCCAGGGGCCATAGCCGGCTCTCCACAGACGGCAGAGGGTACAGCGGCGCCACCAGCGGCCGAACCCACGACGGCGTTCGCGGCGCCGAAGGGAATCGCAGCCGGCACCTCGGTTATTCGAGAGGCGCTGAGGACGATGCCGGCACAGCCGGGCGTCTACCGCATGCTCGACCGTAGGGGGGACGGGCTCTATGTCGGCAAAGCGCGCAATCTGAGGAACAGGGTCCAGAACTACGCGCATCCCGCCGGGCTGTCCAACCGGCTGCGGCGCATGGTGGCCGAGACTGCTGCCGTCGAGGTCGTCGTCACCCACACCGAAGCGGAGGCGTTGCTGCTCGAATGCAACATGATCAAGCGGCTGATGCCCCGCTACAACGTGTTGTTGCGGGACGACAAATCGTTTCCGTTCATCCACCTCAGCGCCGGTCACGACTTCCCGCAGCTCACTAAGTACCGCGGAGCACGAAACCAGGAAGGCAGTTATTTCGGCCCGTTCGCCTCTGCCGGTGCGGTGAACCGGACTTTGGTGACGTTGCAGAAGGCATTTCTGCTGCGGTCCTGCAGCAACAGCATCTTTGCTGTCCGCACCCGTCCTTGCCTGCTGTACCAGATCAAGCGGTGCAGCGCCCCGTGCGTGGGTCGGATCAGCCGCGAAGACTACGCGGCGCTGATCGATCAGGCTCGTGTTTTTCTGTCGGGTCGCGGCGACACCGTGCAGCAACGGTTGGCGGCCGAGATGCAGGATGCAGCGGAAGTTCTGGATTTTGAGGCGGCGGCGCTGATCCGGGATCGGATCCGCGCCCTGTCGCTGGTGCAGGGCCATCAAGACATTCACGTTCCGGGGATTGTCGATGCCGACGTGATCGCCGCGCATCAGGCAGGAGGGCAGACCTGCGTCCAAGTGTTTTTCTTCCGCGGCGGCCAGAACTGGGGCAATCGCGCGTATTTTCCGAGCCACGACCACCAGCTCGCGGTCGAGGAGGTGCTGACCGCCTTTGTCGGCCAGTTCTACGACAACCGTGCTAAGCCGCCCCTCGTTTTGCTCAGTCATCAGTTGGTCGAACAGGAGCTCGTGGAGGAGGCCTTGTCGCTCGGTGGAGAGAATGTAAGGCTCGCGGTGCCGCGACGCGGCGACAAGAAGAAGCTCGTGGGCCGTGTTGTCGCAACGGCGCGCGAGGCGCTCGGTCGCCGCCTTGCCGAAAGCGCCTCGCAGCGCCAGCTGCTCGACGGGGTCGCCGCCGCCTTCGGCCTCGACGGTCAGTTAAACCGCATCGAGGTGTACGACAACAGCCACATCCAGGGCACGAACGCGGTCGGCGCGATGATCGTCGCCGGACCGGACGGGCTCGTAAAGAACGCCTATCGGAAATTCACGATCCGCGGCCTCGCTACCTCCGAGACGGCCCCTCACTCCAACCCTCTCCCCGCAAGCGGGGCGAGGGAGCGCGCCGGTGCAGCCGCTGTCCAAGCGAGCCGGGCGAGGGAGGGGCCCGTGAAGCGGGAGCGCGAGGGGCAGCGCGCGACTGATCTTCAGAAGCTGGATCACGCCGGCGGCAGCCTAGCCGGCGCTGACGATTACGCGATGATGCGCGAGGTGTTGCAACGCCGCTTCGCCCGGGCGCTGAAAGAGGATCCCGAACGCGATCGGGGCAGCTGGCCCGATCTCGTGGTGATCGATGGCGGCCAGGGGCAACTCAATGTTGCGCAAGGGGTGCTTGCGGAGCTCGGGGTCGGCGACGTGGCGATCGCGGCGATCGCCAAGGGGCCCGACCGCAACGCCGGGCGTGAGCGCTTATTCGTTCCCGGCCGGCCGCCGTTCTCGCTCGACCCCAGGGATCCCGTCCTCTATTTCTTGCAGCGCTTGCGGGACGAGGCGCACCGCTTCGCCATCGGCACCCACCGCGCCAAGCGGACAAAAGCACTCGGACGCTCGCCGCTCGACGAGATTGCCGGGATCGGGGCGCGGCGAAAGCAGGCGCTCCTGCACCATTTCGGCTCGGCGCGAGCGGTTGCGCGCGCCGGTCTCGGCGAACTCGAGCGGACCGCTGGCATCAGCAAGACCGTGGCAAAAAAGATTTATGATCATTTTCACGCCGATGGGTAAGATGCCCGCAGTCCCTTCCTTCTCTTTCGCGCCAGGAGTGATGCTTGCAGCTCACCGGCCTACCCAATTTGCTGACCCTGTCGCGGATCCTGGTCATCCCGGTCGTGATCGGGAGTTTCTATGTGTCGGGCGATTACGCCCGCTGGTTTGCCTGTGCGCTGTTCTCGGCAGCGGCTGTGACCGATTGGCTCGACGGGCATATGGCGCGGCGCTGGCAGCAGCAGTCGGAAATAGGCCGCTTTCTCGACCCGATCGCCGACAAGCTGCTGGTTTCGGCCACATTGTTCATGCTGACCACATTCGGGCGCCTTTCGGCTTATGCGGTGCTGCCGGCGCTGGTGATTTTATGCCGCGAAATTCTGGTGTCCGGATTGCGCGAATACCTCGCGGGTCTGCGCGTCGGCATGCCGGTATCACGGCTTGCCAAGTGGAAGACCGTCATCCAGATGGTCGCTATCGGGGTGCTGATCGTCGGCGATGCGGGACCCGGATTTTTGCCGGTCGCCGGCATCGGTGAGACTTTGTTGTGGATCGCGGCGCTGCTTACGCTCGTTACCGGTTACGATTACTTGCAGGCGGGCTTCCGGCATATGGCCCGGCCTCGCCCGCTGAAATCTCAGCATTTGGCCTAGCGCTACATTGCGGCGGTGACGGTTAGAGCCTAAGTGAAATCGGGCTGTGAGGCTGGGTCAACAATGCGGATCTTTGGTCTCGCCGGCTGGAGCGGAAGCGGCAAGACGACCCTGATGACATTGCTGATCCCCGAATTGGCCTCTCGCGGCATCACCGTATCGACGCTCAAGCACGCGCATCATTCCTTCGATGTCGATCAGCCGGGAAAAGATTCTTGGCGGCACCGCCAAGCAGGGGCGGGGGAAGTGATGATTGCCTCGCAAAATCGCTGGGCATTGATGCACGAGTTGCGTGGCGCGCCCGAACCTTCGCTCGAAGAGTTGGTGGCCCGGATGAGTCCGGTCGATCTCCTGCTTATCGAAGGCTTCAAGCGGCACCCCCACCCCAAGATCGAAATTCACCGCCCGTCGCTCGAAAAGCCGCCCTTGCATCCTGAGGATCCCTTCATCGTCGCGGTCGCATCGGACGAGATGCTCCCCGGACTCGCGCTGCCGTGGCTGCCGCTGTCTGATGTCGGCGCGATTGCCGCCTTCATCCTCGATCACGATCACGACGGGCCTGTCGGATGTCCCAACTGAGCAACGATTGCTTCGCCCTTGGCGGTGAGCTGCTGACCGTGGCGGCGGCGCTTGCCGAGATCGAGGCGCGCGTCTCCCCGGTTGTCGGTACCGAGACGGTGCCGTTGGCGTCGGCGGCCGGGCGGATTTTGGCGCGCGATATCGTCGCCACGATGAACCTCCCGCCCCACGCCAACAGTGCGGTCGACGGCTATGCGGTCGCTCATGCTGACCTGGTGCCGGATCATGAGACCGTGCTTCCGGCCACCGGGAGGGCGGCGGCGGGCCATCCGCTCGGCCGCCCCGCGCGGCGCGGCGAGGCGATCCGGATCTTCACCGGTGCGCCGATGCCGGATGGCACCGATACCGTCATGATGCAGGAGGATTGCGCTGTCGAGGGTCAGCGGGTCCGGCTGAGGCCCGGAATCAAGAAGGGAGCCAACCGCCGTCACGCCGGGGAAGACATTGCGAAGGACGAGACCGCACTCTCTGTCGGGCTGCGGTTGCGTGCCCCTGATCTCGGCCTCGCCGCCGCTCTCGGCTGCCACGAAGTATGCGCGTTTCGTCCGTTGCGCGTGGCGCTGTTGTCGACCGGAGACGAAATCCGCGACCCGGGAGCCCCGCTTCCCCCGGGCGCCATCTATGACGCAAACCGTATCATGCTTGCGGCGCTGCTCACCGGCCTTGGTTGCGCCGTCAGTGATTTGGGCGTCCGTCCCGACCGCGAAGCCGCACTCGCCGACACTCTCGCCGCTGCGAGCGCCGACCATGATTTGATCGTGACTTCCGGCGGTGTCTCGACCGGCGAGGAGGATCACGTCAAATCGGCCATCGAGCGGCTCGGCAGCCTCCACTTCTGGCGGCTCGCGATCAGGCCTGGACGGCCGGTCGCACTCGGCCAAGTGGGCGGCGTGCCGCTGATCGGCCTTCCCGGCAACCCGGTCGCGGTCATCGTCACCTTTGTCGTGCTGGCGCGGCCGCTGGTGCTGAAGCTCGCCGGCGCGGCACCCTCGCCACCCCGGCTGTTCGCTGTCCGCGCCGGTTTCGCCTACCGCAAGAAACTGGGGCGGCGCGAGTATTTGCGGGCGAGCCTGAAGCGCGAAGGCGATGCGGTCGTGGCTGTCAAATACCCGAGCGACGGCGCAGGAATCCTGTCCTCGATCGTCCGTTCCGACGGGCTCGTGATTTTGGAAGAGGGGGAGAGCGAGCTCGCCGTCGGCAGCACCGTGGATTTCCTGCCCTTCTCCGAGGTGCTCTCGTGAGGCTGCTCTATTTCGCCTGGCTACGCGCGCGCGTCGGTTGCGCCGAGGAGGAGCTCGCCCTGCCTTCCGAGGTTCGCGATGTCGCGGGTCTGCTCGATTGGCTGCGCGCCCGCGGCGGCGGATATACCGAGGCATTGCGGGATCTCAGGGTCGTGCGCGTCGCGGTCAATCAGGATTATGTCGGACCCGAGCACCCGCTGCGCGAAGGCGACGAGGTCGCCCTCTTTCCGCCGGTCACCGGAGGCTGAGCGATGATCCGCGTACAGCGCGAAGATTTCGATGTCGGCGCCGAGCTCGAGCGGCTCGCCGCCGGCAATCACCGCATCGGCGGCGTTGCCAGCTTTATCGGGCTGGTGCGGGATATCGGCGGCGGCGAGCGGGTGTCGGCGCTGACCCTCGAGCACTACCCCGGCATGACCGAGAAACGGCTGGCCGAGATCGAGACCGAGGCCCATCGGCGCTGGCCGCTCGACGCGGTGCTGGTGATCCACCGCTACGGCAAACTCGAGCCCGGCGACCGCATCGTGCTGGTCGCCACCGCCTCGTCGCACCGCGAGGCGGCACTCGCCGCCTGCCATTTCCTGATCGACTGGCTGAAGACCGAGGCGCCGTTCTGGAAGAGCGAGGAGACCCCGGCCGGCGAGCGCTGGGTCGAAGCCCGCGCCGAGGACGACGCTGCGCGGGAGCGCTGGAACCCCTGACGGATCCAAATCCGCACGCCGCCCGGTAACGCGCCTCCCTCAGAGCAGGGAGAAAATTCGATGCGATGCGGAAAATCTCCCCTCCGATCCACCATAAGGCCTGCCACATCAAATAGTTAGATGCGCGAAATCAGGGTTCGGGCAGCAGGGAGGCGTTCAGCGCTGTTGAGGGAGCCCGCAGGGAGAATTTGCGTCGGCATTCGGCACCGCTCTCGTTGTTGCTATATAAACAAGTCTTATGTTGATAAATTAGCACGTATAGGCTATAAATGCAAGCTCCCGAGGCGGAGAGGAGATGCCCTATGGCGGACAGCGAGAGCGGTTACAAGATCGGCCCGGGCCGGCCCCCGCTGCACACTCGCTTCCAGAAGGGGCAGTCCGGCAACCCCGGGGGGCGCAGCGCCAAGAGCTTGCCGGCGCTGTTGGCCGATGCGCTGAACGAGACGGTCGTCATGACGATCGACGGACGGCGCCGCAAGATCACCAAGCGCGAGGCGATCGTCACCCAGATGGTCGACAAATCGGCGAGTGCCGATCTGCGCGCGACCAAAATGCTGATCGACATGATGAAGGACGTCGAGCGCAGGACCGGCGACGCGGCACCGCCGCTCGAACCCCGCCGGCTGGATGCGGCCGACAAGGAGGTCGTGCAGCTCTTCGTGGCGCGGCTGCGGCGGCAAATCCTGCAGGAGATCGAAGAAGCGAAGGCGGCAGAACCGCCCGCATAGCCCGCCCTTGCGAGCGACCCACACATCTTAGCTGGACGAATTTTTTATTTGAAGTGTGAACCGCTGTTAGCGCCGCTGTAATTCTGACCCAGGTCGCCGACTGAAAGCTGACCCACTGGCTAGGCTGGTTCCCTCGATGTGGAGGGGGCCGGATGGTGGGAGTGGAGGCGGCATTGGAGATCCGGGTATTGCATCGGCACGGCAAGAGCATCCGCGAGATCGCGCGGGAAACGGGGGTCGCACGCAACACGGTGCGGCGCTATCTGCGCGACGAGGAAGCGGCACGCTACAAGCCGCGTCCGCCTCGGTCGGCCAAGCTCGACCCGTTCAAGGCTTATGTCGCGGAGCGGTTGGGCTCGGCGGCGCCGGAGTGGATACCAGCGAGTGTGCTGCTAATGGAGCTGCGCGAGCACGGCTATTCCGGCGGTTACACGATGCTGAAGCTGTTCGTCGCGTCGCTGCGGCCGCAACAGGCGGTCGAGCCAGTGATCCGATTCGAGACGGGCCCAGGCGAGCAGATGCAGGTGGACTGGGCGGTCATTCGGCGCGGCAGCAACCGGCTCTCGGTATTCGTCGCGACGCTGGGCTGGAGCCGGGCCGCCTATGTCGAGTTCGTCACCGACGAGCGGGTCGAGACGTTGATCGACGCGCACGAGAATGCTTTTTTGGCGTTCGGCGGCACGCCGCGCGAGGTGCTTTATGACAACATGCGCACCGTCGTGCTGGAGCGGCACGGCTACGGTCGCGGTCGCCACCGTTTCCATCCTGGGTTTCTCGACTTCGCCCGTCATTGCGGTTTCCGGCCGCGGCTGTGCGCGCCGTATCGGGCACAGACCAAAGGCAAGGTCGAGCGGTTCATCCGCTATCTGCGGCACAGCTTCTACGTGCCGCTGGCCAGCCGGCTGGCGCAGGAGGGCCTGATCGTCGACCGCGAGACCGCGAACCTGACGGTCGGCCGATGGCTGCGCGAGGTGGCGAACGTCCGCGTGCACGGCACCACCGGCGAGATCCCGGCCGAACGTCTGGCGATCGAGAGAGTGCAGTTGCAGCCGGTGCCAACGCCTTATGGCGGGCGCAGCGTGCGCTCGCTCCAGAAGCCGGTGCCAGCACCGATCATCGGCCTGCAGCACCCGCTGTCGTTTTACGACGCGTTTGCCGGCGGCGTCCGATGAGCGATTTGCAGCATCAGCGCATCCTCGAGCTGTGCCAGGAGCTGCGGTTGAGCGCGATGCCCAACCTGTATTCCGGCATCGCCCAGAGCGCGGCGGCGAAAGCGGCCTCCTTCGCCGACTTCCTTGAAGAGACGCTGCGGGCCGAGCGTGATGCACGCAGCGCCCGAGCCCGCGAGATGTTTGCGCGGGTCGCCGGCTTTCCGACGATCAAGACGCTCGACGGCTTCGACTTCGGCTTTGCCAGCGGCGTACCGCGCCCCCAGATTCACGAGCTCGCCGGCCTGGCCTTTATCGAGCGCGCCGAGAACGTCGTCTTCCTCGGTCCGTCCGGTGTCGGCAAGACGCACCTGGCGATCGCGCTCGGCTACCTGGCCACCCAGCGCGGCCACAAGGTGCGCTTCACCACAGCCGCCGATCTGGTCATGACGCTCGAGACGGCGCAGCGCCAGGGTCGTTGGAAAGAGGCGCTGCACCGCACCGTCAGCGTCTACAAGCTCTTGATCATCGATGAGATCGGATACCTGCCGCTGGGGCGCGAACAGGCCAACCTGTTCTTCCAAGTAGTCGCCAAGCGTTACGAGAAGGGAGCGACGATCCTGACCTCAAACCTGACCTTCGGCTCGTGGGATCAGGCCTTCGCCGGCGACCCGGTGCTGACCGCGGCGATGCTCGACCGGCTGCTGCATCATTCGACCGTGGTCAGCATCCAGGGCGAGAGCTATCGGCTCAAGGACAAGCGTCGCGCCGGCTTGCTGAAAACGCCGGCACCGGCATCAACATGGCTTGCCCCGGTGGGTCCACAGTGACCTCCCGCGCTGCGCTACGTCGAACTCATGGCGGTCACTTCGCTACGCGCGGGTCCCTCCTGTGGACTACCGGGACAAGCCCTCGAGCAACGAGACTGGGTCAAGGTTCAATCGGCGATATCGAGCAAAGTGGGTCAGGATTCAACCGGCGTTGACACCGCTTCACGCCCCTTGACCAATTCCTCAACGATGCTGCCGAGCGTGGGCGGATAGGCCGTCCATCTGAGAAATATCGGTTTACACTGTGGAGGTCAGAAATGTCGGCCAAGACACCAGCGTTGTGGGTGGTTGCCGCGCTTTTGTTCTTGCTTCCGGCCGCCCCCGTGGTTGCGCAGAGCCAGACGAACTGGGCGCGCGACGTCGTCACCGCGCGCGTGTTCGCGCGCAATCTCCAGGCGCTCAGCCGCGCGACCGGTCGAGGCACGATGCCGGACGTCCGCGGCCTGATGCAACCGCGGATCGTCGGCGGGACGCCCGCGACCCAGTTCCAGAACCCGTTCCAGGTGGCGCTGCTTCTGAGCAGCATCGCCAACAACGCCGACGCCCAGTTCTGCGGCGGCACCCTCCTCGCCTCCAACCGTGTCGTGACCGCCGCGCACTGTAGCGACTTCGTGGCCGCGAACCAGGTCCAAGTCCTGACCGGGACGCGCCGGCTCGACGGCACGGGCACGCGCGTCAACGTCACGGCGATCGCGATCCACCCCAACTGGGACGCGACGACGTTCAACAACGACGCCGCGGTGTGGACGCTCGCGGCGGATCAGACCCAGCTCGTCGGCGAGCTTGCCAACCAGGACGGTCCGGTGGGCGGTCAGACGCTGGTCACGGGCTGGGGAAGCACATCGGAGGGCGGGGCGAGCCCGATCGCGCTCGAGGCGGTGCAGGTGCCGCTGGTCGAGGCCACCAACTGCAACGACGCCAACTCCTACAACGGGCAGATCACCAACCGCATGATTTGCGCCGGGCTCGATGGCGGCGGGCAGGACTCCTGCCAGGGCGACTCGGGCGGCCCGCTCACGCGCGGTCTCAACAACGCCGTTCTGACCGGCATCGTCAGCTGGGGCGTCGGCTGCGCACGGCCGAACCTTTACGGCGTCTACACCCGGGTTTCGGCGCCCGCGATCCGGCAGTTCATCGAAGGGATCGTTCCGTCGCCGACGCTCGCCGGCAGCGGTACGGCGGCGCCCGTCACCGGTTTCGGCACAACGTCGAACGTCGTCGTGACCGTGTTCGGCTCGGAGCGCGAGCTGTGGGGCAGCGGCAAGTACGCCGACGTCAGGGCGACAGCGAACGCCTACTGCCAGGGCATCGGCCTCGGTCCCGCGCGCACGTGGGAGGCCAACGCCTGCGGCGAGGACGAGAGCTCCTACGTCCGCTTCAACCCGAGCGCCAACGGTTGGGAGTTCCGCAGCTCGGGCAGCGCCAACAACAAGTTCGGGCTTTTGCCGCTATCCGCTCTTGACCTCGGTGGCCTGCGGCGGCGGCTGATCTCGACTTAATTCTCGGCCTTAATTTTGGTTCATGGCCGGCCTTGTGCCACGGCTGTCGGGTTCAGCATTTCACCCTAGACGGGAGCATGTGCCGCAGATAGGAGCGGCACAACCCTAACTCCCGGTGGCCGGACTTGTTCCGGCCACCCACGTCTTCGACGGAGGTTGCGGACCGCCGGGAAGGCATGGATGACCGGGACAAGCCCGGTCAAGGGGACCCGGGTTCCCGGGTCGATGCAAAACAACCGATCTTTCTCAACCGGACAGCCGTGGCCTCGTGCGGCTATCCACGCCTGCGGCCCGGCGGCCGCGGCGCCAAGAGCCCGTCGGCATTGGTGGCCGAGGCGCTGACCGAACTTCCTGCAGCGCGGCGATTTCCGGGTGCCGGGCCCAGCGCGCGGCGTCGGGCATGAAGGGCTCAGCCATCGCGCTCTCGTCTCTTCAATGCCAAAGGCCTGAAGCGCAGGCGGCATGTACGCCTATCTCAACCGAACGCCGCGCAGCCTCGGCTTTGCGGAGGGGGATCGACAGGCCCCGCACAGCGAGCCCAGCGGCGAAGACTTGCGCCGGCCCGGCAGCCAGGCGGACGGTTCCGGCCGGCAGCCAGTCGCCGAGGATGGCGGCAGCTTCGGCGAGGCGGTCCTCCTGCAACAAGCAGACCAGCTGCAGCAGCCAGCCCTCGTCCTCCCCGAGATGCGGGCAACGCTTGCAGCGGATGTCGATGCTTCTAACCGCCGAGGCGGCGACCAGACCGAACAGCGCGTCAAAACCCGCTTCGCCGGCACGATCGATGTGCATATGGGCGAAGCCGGCGCGCCAATCCGCGGGAACGGTGTCGGAATCGCGATCATGCAGCACCCACAGCCGTGCGAGGCAGATTACGAACAACTCCGCGGGCTGAAGCTCGGCGATCGGCTCGTCGGTAGCGTACAACGGCGCAGGACGGGGCAGAAGCATGCCATCTCTCCATGGGACCGCGGATACCGTATCGATGGCTTATTGCAATTGCAACTCACTCGCCTTTAGAATTGTTTCCGGAGCTCAAGGAGGGGCGGGATGGACGAAAACGGAGCAAGCGGGATGGCGACCGAGCGTCGGCCGCAGGCATTGGAGGCCCTGCTGTCGCGCCGGTCGGTCGGCCAGTTGTGCGAGCCGGCGCCCGATGGGGACGATCTGGCACGGATCATCGAGGCCGGATTGCAGGCGCCCGATCATGGGCGGCTGCGGCCCTGGCGCTTTGTCACGATCCGCGGCGAGGCGCGCTCCGCGTTTGCCGAAATGCTGGTCATGGCGTTGAAGCGGCGTGACCCCGCCGCGACCGAAGCGATGCAAGAGCGCATCCGGACCCGCATCCTCGGGGTGCCCTTGATCATCGCGGTGGGGGCGCATATCAAGAGCGAGGGGCCGATTCCGGAGATCGAGCAGCTTCTGTCGGCCGGCGCGGCGGCGGCGAACATGCTCAACGCAATCCATGCGCTCGGCTATGGCGGCATGTGGGTCACCGGCGCCCACACCTACGATCGCGGCGTCAACGAGGCACTCGGCTTCGCCCGGCCCGACCGGCTAGTCGGGTTCATCTATGTCGGAACGCTGAAAACGGCACCGCCTGTCTGGCCGCGCCCGGTGCTCGCCGACCATGTGCGCGAATGGGTCGCATCGAGCACCGTGGCTGTCGGCGACTGACGCGAGCCGCATGCCGCGCCCCGTGGATGTCGTGCTGGCCGGGACAATGGGCACAGTGACAACGCTTTTTCGCCTGCATTCCACGGGGTCGAATCAAAAGGCATGGACGAAATACGCCAGGTGAACGAGTGGTGGAATGCGCTTCGAGACTGGGCAAGAATTCTTCTGGGGCATGTTTTCTCGTCACCCCGACGCAAGAGGCTGTCAGGAAATGCCTTTGGCGGGCGCTTGCCTCTTCGTCATGTATGGACCTTTCCCCGGTGCAGGGACGAATTTGGCTTGGACGGTCATGTATCCGGTCTGTTGATGCCCGTGGATTTGGGCTGCCAGCATGGGGTGAGTTTGGCGGTCTGCGCTGCGATCATTCCGACGGCCACTGAGGGTCCAATGACAAAGGCAGCATCGAGCCGCGTTGCTCGCAAGCCATGATCGGCGTCCTTGCCTGCCACCCCGATCGGATGAGAGGTTTCTCAGTTCGACCGAAGGGCCGGTTTCTCCGTCCCGACCTGCCTCCTGCAGGGCGGCGCGCGCCGCCGCGGTCAAGACTGGCCGCAGGCCACCGCCGCAGGCGGCGCGCAGCGGTCTTGAGGGTGGCGAGCACGGCGCCAGACTGGCGCGGGTCGGGACGGCGGTCATCACGCGGGCCGGTCGGATATGATGATCCGGCGCGGCCGGTAGGGTTCACCCGTGGCGACGACCGCCCAGGCGATGCGGGCGAGCTTGGCGGCCGCCGCGACGGCGGCGACATTTCGGTTCTTGCGCGCGGCGAGGCGTTGCCGCCCAGATCAGCAGGCCGTCGCTAGGCGGCTCTTGCAGGCGCCCCACCATGGTCAGCAGGCTGTGGCCGGTGTCAACCGACTTCCGGAACTGGACCCTTTTCGACATTGAGAACTGGACCCCCGGGTTAAGTGATGTAGCCCCGAGGCTCGGTCGGGGCAGCTTGTCCAGGTAGTGCACAGGAGGGACCCGCGCGCTGCGCAGCGACCGCCAAGAGTCTGGCGGAGCAGCGCGCGGGAGGTTCCTGTGTACCCACCTGGGCAAGCTCCTGGTCATGTTGGTACTGGCACGCTCTGCGCGATGGGCGGCGCCTTCAGCAAGCCGGTGCGCCGCTTCTCGCGGAGCCGGTAGCTGTCGCCGCGAATGGTGAGGACGTGGCTGTGATGGAGGAGACGGTCGAGGATGGCGGTTGCCACCACGGCGTCGCCGAACACCGTTCCCCACTCGCCGATGGATCGATTGCTGGTGATCAGCATGCTGCCCCGCTCGTAGCGCCGCGAGACGAGCTGAAAGAATAGATGCGCCGCATTGGGCTCGAACGGCAGATAGCCGAGCTCGTCGACGATCAGCAGTTTCGGTTTGCCAAAGTGGGTGAGGCGATCCTCGAGCCGGCCCTCGCTATGGGCCTTGGCGAGCTGGGCCACCAGGGTCGGCGCCTGAGCGAACAGCACGGTATAGCCTGCTAGGATCGCCTGGCGCCCGATCGCCACTGCCAGATGCGTCTTGCCGACCCCGGGCGGACCCAACAACAGCACCGCCTCGGCATTGGCGATGAAGCGCCCGGCGGCGATCTCGCGGATCTGCTTCTTGTCGATCGAGGGCTGGGCGGCGAAGTCGAAGCCGTCGAGATCGCGGACGAATGGGAAGCGCGCCAGCCCGATGCTCATCTCGATCCGCCGTTCATCCTTACGGCCGATCTCGCGCTCGCAGAATAGAGAGAGCGCCTCTCGAATGGTCAGCTCACGCCGGGCCGCCTCATCGATCAGACTGTCGAGCTGATCGCGGATCGCCGTCAGCTTGAGCCGGTTTAGCATCGCGACCAGGTGATCATGCTCCATCACCAGCGCCCTCCGACCACGCGCTCGTATTCGAGGAGCGGGCGCAATAGCTCATCTGCGCCGATCGGTTCGGGAGTTGGGACGGTCGCGAGCCGGGCCTTTGAGCCGAAGCCGACGACGCCGTCGAAGTGGACCGGGTCGACAACACGCTCGAACCGGCCGGTCCGGCGATGGTGAACCGCGACCTCCCGCCCGGCATGGCTGATGCGGAGCAGATCGCCGGCGATTACCACGCGCACGGTTTCACCGATCAGCCGCCACGGCACCGAATAGGCATTGCTATCGACCTCAATGACGCAATCAGCCTGCACCTTGCGCACCAGCTCGCGTGCCATCTCAAACGGGCGAACCTCAGTGATCGAGCGCAACGCGCCAGCCTCGGCGCGCCGAAAGCGCTCAATCGGCGCCTCGCCGGTCGTGCCGTGCACCCGCTGATCGGCGACGTCGCGCGTCCATCCCTCGAGATGGGCTTCCAATGCCGACCAGCTCTCGAACTGCCGTCCAGCAATGGCGTTCTTCTTGACATAGCCGACGCCACGCTCGTCCTTCCCCTTGGTGCGCGCCCGGTAGGGTGCACAGGCGCGCGGCCGAAAACCCCAATGCTTGGCGAACGCGTGAAGCCGGGCATTGAACTCGACTTCCCGAGTCACCCGGTCGTGACGAGCGACGAGCCCGCGATCATTGTCGAGCAGCACCTCCTCGGTAATCCCGCCGAAGTGACGGAAGGCGCCCTCCACGCCAGCAAACCAACTCTCCTGGCGCTCGTTGCGGAACGGCCGGACATAGAGCCGCCGCGAATAGCCCAACGTCGCCACAAACAGGTACACCTTGACGTTCTCGTCGCCGATCATTGCTCGGCGCTCGCCGAAGTCGATCTGCAGCTGCTTGCCAGGCGGCGTCTCAAAGCGGATCGTCGCCCGCGCTTCCGCTTCCAGTTCGCGCCGTAAGTGACGCACTTCGCGCTCGACCGTCCGCAGCGTCAAACGGATCCCCTTCTCGCGCTCGAGCTCCTGTCGAACCACATCGGCATTGCCGGCATGCCGGCGGAAACGCTCCGCCACCCACTCCTCGAGCCCGGTCAGCGTCCGCGGCCGACCGCGACCGCGATACGCTACCCAGCCGCCTTCTGACAAATACCGACGAACCGTCATGTGGCTGCATCCCAGCTCGCCCGCGATCCGCCGAACACCCCACCCCAGCGCCTTCAACCGCAGCATCGCCGCGACCTCGTCCGGCGTCTGCATCACCTCCCTCCGCGGTAACTCCCCCCGCGAAGTAGGCTGTACCCAATCGTCCATTATCGAACCCTTCTCTTCAAAGAGGGGGTCCAATTCTCAATGTCGCTACAGGTCCAGTTTTATCTGTCGCCCGACAGCCGGCGAGCACGAGGTTGCGCCGGGTGTCGCTGGCGCCTTGCCTGGCGATGCCGAACAGCCGCTGTTTGTCGGCGCTCTGCCATTGGCATGGCACCAGGCGCAAGGAGGCGGCAAAGGCGCGCGCGTTGCGGTAGCTGTGCGGTGCCTCGAGCGCGACCGAAAGACCGGCGGCGTTGATCGGGCCGAGCGCGGGAGCCGAGCGCAGCAACGCGCAATTCGGGTCGTCGGCGGTGGCCTGCGCCAGCGCGTCGGTCGCCCGCCTGACGCGCTCGACCTGCTCGGCCAGCTGCCGGCACAATCCGCCGACGGCAGTGTGCAAGCTCGCTGGCAGGCGAAGGTGTGCCGGATCCTCGCTCTGCCGGGCGATCGCCGCGCGCAGCCGCTGGTGCCCCTTGGGCAGGACGATCCCGAACTCATTGAGGATGCCGCGCAGCTGATTGCCGGTCTGCGCTACCTGCTTGATCTGCAGCACACGCACGCGCACCAGGGCCTGCACCGCCTGCGCCGCTTCGCTCTTCACCCGCACCGCCCGAACCTGGGCGCGGCAGGCCGCCTCGGCTGCGGCGTGGGTGTCGCGGCCATCGTTCTTGTGCGGACCCTCGCGGTAGGCTTTGACCGCTTTCGGCGCCATCATCTTCACCGCGAAGCCGCGCTCGCTCAGAAACCGCCCCCAATAATGAGCGCCGCCGCACGCCTCGAACCCGACCAGACAGCGCGGCGCCTGCTGCTCCATAAACCGCATGAACGCCGCCCGCCGCAGACGCTTCTTCCACACGACCACCCCGCCGGCCGACTGCGCCTCCAGCTGAAACACGCTCTTTGCCAGGTCGATGCCGATCACGCTAATCTCTTCCATGGGCCTTTCCTCTCTCACACGTTGCGACGTGTCTGGGCCGCATGAGCCCGTTTGCCTCTGCGAGGCAAGAGGAAGGGTCCATCCCATCATTCCGGGATGGTCCGCAGGACCAGACCCGGAACCTATGAACACCGGCCAATCCCAAGCCGGCAGAGGTCTGTGTTCCTGTTGGGGTGGACGGCCCCCTACGGCATCGAATGTGCCAGGCTGTGAGGTTGTAACAACGCAGCCAAGAGGAGCCGTCCGAATGACGATTATCAGAGTTGGTTTGGATACGTCCAAACATGTCTTTCAGATCCATGGGGTCGACGAGGACGAGCAGCCGGTGTTGCGGCGGCAGTTGCGGCGCGGCGCGGTCGAGAAGTTCTTCGCCAAGCTGGCGCCGACGCGCATCGGCATCGAGGCGTGCGGCGCCTCGCATCACTGGGCGCGGCGGCTGCGCGGCCTGGGGCACGAGGTGCTGCTGATGCCGCCGCAATACATCAAAGCCTACGTCAAGCGCGGCAAGAACGATGCGATCGACGCCGAGGCGATTTGCGAAGCGATGAGCCGCCCGACCATGCGGTTTGTGCCGGTCAAAACGGTCGAGCAGCAAGCGGCGCTGACGATGCTCGGGGTGCGCGATCTGCTGGTCAAGCAACGCACGATGCTGATCAATGCGATCCGCGGCCACGCGGCGGAATTCGGCGTCACGGTGGCCAAGGGGCCCAAGCAGGTCACCGAGCTGCTGGGACGCCTGGCGAGCGATGAGGGCGTAGCGGCACTGGCGCGCGAGATGATCGACGTGCTGGCGGGCCAGCTCAAGGCGGTGAATGCCAAGCTGACAGCGATCGAGGCGCGGCTGATGGTATGGCATCGGCACGATCAGACCAGCCAGTGCCTGGCCACAATTCCCGGCATCGGGCCGATCGGCGGCATCAGCTTTGCCCTCAAGAGCCTGCCCTCGCGAAAGCGAGGGTGGCCGATCCCAAGGCCTTTCGCTCGGGCCGACACTTTGCGGCGTGGACCGGCATCACCCCGCGCGATAACTCCACCGCCGGCAAGCACCGGCCCGGCAAGATCAGCCGCCAGGGCGACGAGGATTTGCGCCGGCTGCTCGTCCTCGGCGCCACCGCGGTCATCCAGCAGGCCAAGCCGGGCCGGGCCTCGCCGTGGCTCCTGGAATTGCTGGCGCGCAAGCCGAAGAAGCTCGCGGCGGTGGCGCTGGCCAACAAGATGGCCCGCATCATCTGGGCCATGATGGTGAGCGGCGAGACCTACCGCCGGCCGGCGCAGGCCTGACCGCCCTCCAACGAGACCTGGCACACCCGAACCTGGCAAGGGACAGCAACCGCAAGAGGGTTATCGGTCGATCCGAGGATCGGGACACCCCGAGGAACCCACTGGTGCTCAGACATCACGTTCTTGTTTGGGACCCGATCCGCGTAACCCATCTGGGCCAGCGGTCAGACCGACCGCGCCACAAAGCCTGCCCTCGCGAAAGCGGGGGGCCGGACATATGGCCGCAATCGACCAGACCCATCGCAGCTGCACCGCCCTTGCAAGCCGGGGGCCGTCCACATATGGGTTCCGGGCTCTCGGGATGCGCGAGCCCCGGAATGACCGGTATTTCAGATTTCCTGACAGCCTCGCAAGCCGGGGTTAATTTCGCCGGGGCACGACTATCGGTAAGGCATTATCGCTGCTTTGAGAACTCTGGAGCGGCCGATCGATCGAGTAGGGAGGTTCCGCACGGTTCCCCCCTCGCACACCACCGGGCGTACGGGCCACGGACCACGGCGGTTTGCCCGAGCATTGAGCGCGGCATGGCGGGCGGTCGGATCGAGCAGTCCGAGTTGGCCGAACCAAGCGCGGTTGATGGCGATCTTCGCCTGCAGCGAATTAGCCAGACACCCCCACCCGCGGCCGGAGGAGGCCAGCTCGCGGGCGGGTCGCGGCGAGACCCCGTTTTGAGCGAGGAATCGGCGCCGTCCCGCGGGCTGCTTGCACTGTTTGAGCCGCACGCAGCGCAGCTTGCGGCGCCGCCAGCCATCCAGGCCGCGCAGCTGGCGGTGTGCCTGGGCGTGACGGAAGGACGTCACCCATCCGGTCAGGTAGGCATTGGCCTCGTCGATCATCTGCCCCAGGCTGACCGCCGGTTGCGTGATCTGACGCAGGCGCGCCTTGGTGCACTGGACACTCTTCGGCGCGATGCCGAGGGCGCCGTCTGCGCTCAACCGGTAGTCGAGGAACTGGCGCTCCCCGACCGGGGCAGAGATGCTATGGGGCGAGCGGCGAGGTCATGGCACCATCGTCGCTGCAATCGAACCAACGAGGGTGCCCGATGCCACAGGCCAATGATCTCAGCCGATGCCTCACCGCTCTGGACCAGGATAGCACGCTGATCGCCGTCATTGAGATGAGCCAGTCGAGTTGGCTGGTTGCTGGGATCGTGCCGGGGATCGAGCGTCACCCGGCCAAAAAGCTCGAACCTGATCCGGCAGCGCTGCTCCGGCTGCGGCAGCCCCACGGGACAAGCCCGTGGGCTGAAGGCTCACGGCGGGGCGAAGCGGAGCGGAGCGGGCGGCAGATCAGCCGGATTGCGGTCAGCTTTGAGGCCGGTCGCGACGGCGTATGGCTGGCGCGCTGGCTGCGGGCGCGCGACGTCGAGGCCCAGGTGATCCATCCCAACAGCATCGCGGTCTCGCGCGAACATCGCCGGGCGAAGACCGACCGGCTCGACACGGCACTGCTGAAGCGGGCCTTTCTCGGCGGGCTGCGCGGCGAACCCGACCATTGCCAGATGATCGCGATCCCGAACCTGGAAGAGGAGGACGCCAAGCGACCGGGGCGCGAACGCGAAGCGCTGGTCGGCGAGCGCACCCGCATCATCAACCGCTTCAAGAGCATGCTGGGGTGGCTCGGCATCCGCGGGTTCAAACCCAATTTGCGCAACGCGGCGGCACGGCTCGAGAGCTTGCGGACGCCCGAAGGGGTGCCGCTGCCGGACAACACGCTGGCCGAGTTGCCCCACGGGTCAAGCCCGTGGGCTAAAGGTCCTCGTCAGATGGCGCGGCTGCAGCTGATCGCGGCTCAGATCCGCGAGATCGAGACCGCGCGTGCGGAGCGGTTGCAGCAGCATCCGAACGCCGGCGCCCACCCCATGATCCGAGTGCTGGCGCAGGTTCGCGGTCTGGGTGTCGAGACCGCCGACATGCTCGCCAACGAGGCCTTCTCGCGTCCGCTGCGCGATCAGCGGGCGGTGGCGCGGGATGGCGGGCTGACCGGATCGCCGCAGGAGAGCGGCCGCCGCCGGCGGGAAAAGGGTCTGGCCGGCCTGCCCCTGGCAGCGGAACAGGGGGCCGGCAATGCCCGGGTTCGTCGCGGCATGATCCAACTGGCGTGGCGCTTTCTGATCTTCCAAAAGGACAGCGCGTTGGCCCGCTGGTATTGGCGACGCACCGCCGAGGCCCGCGGCGGCGCCCGCAAAACCATGATTGTGGCCCCCTGCCTCCGCAGGGGCAAGCTCTGGCCCGCAAGCTGCTGATCGGCTTGTGGCGGCTGGCGACCATCGGCGAAGTTCCCGAGGGTGTCGTGCTGCGGCCGGCGACGTGAGTGGCCGGCCGGCGGGTGATTGTTAAAGCCCAAGCGGTGCCCGTTGGCCTCATGACCACCGGGCGCCGGTAACGATCCGAGGTGGCGGTGTCCCGAGGCAGGCATGGCTTTTACGCCGTCCCAGAGAATGGGCCCGCCGCCCGGAGCCTCGTTGCCGATGCGCATCACTGCATCATGGTCCAGGCCCACCCGAGGCCTACCGAATACAAGTGTGTTGGGCGCCACCGCCCCGAGGACGAGCTCCCCTTGGATCATCCGACCCGCTTCCGCTCCGCTCCATCACGCCGGCCGACGACAAATCGACAGTCCGAGGGCTTGACAACCATCACCCCATACAAGCCTGCCCCGGCGAAGGCCGGGGGCGCTTTTCTGCTGATTGACCCGAAGCCGCAAACGGCTTTCCAGAAACCGCGTCGCCGACGCCATGACCCGCTCCCCGGCTGCCTGCGAGCGCACGTCGATGTTACAGTCGTCGGCCCACGGGTCCGGCCGTCGGCCGGCCCGAGGACAGGCGCCACGGCAGAAGTGGTGGCCGCGGCGTTCGAGTTCCTTGTCGAGATCGTCCAGCAGCAGATTGGCCAGCAGCAGATTGGCCAGCAGCGGCGACAGCGGACCGCCTCAGCCCCCGCGTTAAGGCTCGTTCCCGTTGCCCCGCCGTGTCAGCTTGCCGCTCCGCGCGCGCTCTCGCCTCGGGTCTGCCGGGCCGGGTCCGCCGTGGCGCAGCGTTGCCTTCAGGGCCCGTCAAAGAGGTCCAGCTGCTCGCCGCTGCCGTGCTGCTGTCACCGAGTGGCTCTGGTCTGCTCCCCCGCTTTCGCAAGGGCAGGCTCTTGGCTCAGAGACTCGGCCCTTCGCGCCGGCCCCGCGGGCAGGCGCTACGATGGCCTCGGCTGACCCCTCCCCGACCCCCATCGGATGCCGTCACCAGCACCCTGCTCCGGCTCGCCCCGGAGAGCCGGGGAGGTCTCCCACGGTAAGACACTGCACTTTCCCGGGGTAGCCGCCAGATCTACCCGTGCGATGAACAGAAGGAGTACCGGGCGTCCCCGTCCCATGCCGGGTTGCCCCACCGCACTGGCCCCTTGCCTTCGCAGGGGCAGGCTTTGTATCCGGTTCCTGTTCGTCGGCTCCCCGTTTTGCCGCCGGCTTCCTCCCCACCCCGCATCACTGCGAGGCAGTTGCCCCCTGTTCAAGCCAGGGGCAGGCTTTTGGCTATCGGTTCCGCTCCTTGCGGCCCGAAGAGGACTTGCACCTCCAAGTTCAGCCCCATGCGTGGCACACATGGGCCCCGGCCTTCGCCGGAAAGGCGTATTTTCGCGTTCGAGCCGTCCTCAGACTTCGGTCCTGGCGCCGGTGCGCTCGGTGATCAGGCGGTAATGCTCGATCCGGCGATGCTTCTCGAAATTGAAGACCGTCCGCTTAAGATAGTCGCCGAACTCGAGATCCAAATCGGCGGCGATGACCTCGTCCTCCTCGCTCAAGGCGCGTGCCGCGATCTCGCCGGTGGGAGCGACGATGGCCGACCCGCCGATCATCGCAAACCCGTCCTCCGGACCGCATTTTGCCGCCGCCAATACCCAGGCCGCGTTCTGATAGGCCCCGGCCTGTAATGACAAAAGATGGTGGAACATCCGCAGATGCTCGGGCTCACGATGGTGGATGTTCTCGATCGGCGTATTGTAGCCCAAGGCTACGATCTCGACCCCTTGCAGGCCCATAACGCGGTAGGTTTCTGGCCAACGGCGGTCGTTGCAGATGCACATACCGACAACCGCATCGAAAGCCCGCCATACCCTGAAGCCCTCATTGCCGACATCGAAGTAGCGTTTTTCGAGATGCTGAAAAGAGGCGTCGGGCAAGTGCTCGGCATGACCAGGAAGGTGGATCTTGCGGTAGCGCCCGATGATCCGGCCGTCGCGCTCGACCAGGATCGAGGTGTTGTAGTGCCTGATCTCACCCTTTTCTTGGGTCAGCTCGGCATAACCGAGGTAAAACCCGACACCCAGCTCCCTCGCCAAGTCGAATAGGGGCCGGGTCTCGGCATTCGGCATCTCGCGCTCGAAAAAGCGGTCGATCTCGGCCTGATCGGTCATCCACCAGCGCGGAAAGAAGGTCGTCAGCGCCAATTCGGGGAAGACGACGAACTCGGCGCCTGATGCATGCGCCTGGCGCATCATCGTCATCAGCCGCTTGACCACCGAGCCACGGCTGTCGGCGAGATGGATCGGCCCGAGCTGGGCGACGGCTGCCTTCAATTTCCGAGCCAATAGACTTCTCCCCATTGGGACAGCGAAATTCGCCCATCATACCGCAAACCATCCATCGCCGGCTCTCCCCAGCCACTGAATTCGCTGATATTCACGCGAATTCAGCGGGCGTCGCCACCACCTAGGAATCTGCTACTCATGATTGTGTGCTAAATGATGGACCGCTGCTCCTGCAGCGGGTCTGCAGCGGGGCTCCTCTTCAGGTTGTATGGCGCGAATGCGGCCAGACCCCGAGCGGGCTCGACGGCGGTTCGCTCTGGTCGGCTTCGAGCAGCTGCAGGCGCCGGTCGAAGTCGCTGACCTCGATGGTCTCGACAAAGGTCGTGACCATCCTGGCGATCGCCTGACCCTCGGCCGGCGTGATCAGGCCGTCGGCGAGTGCAGCGGTGACCGCCCCCATCGCCCGTGCGACATCGCCGGCGCGAAGCGGCAGCCGCGCGGCCCGCCGGCGGGATTGGCCGACCGATCCTGGCGAACGGCCCACGCCGGTCCCGCACCCCTTTTCCACCTGTTTTATCTGGTCGAGATCAGGCCTCGACCGCGCGGTCGCGCGGCAAATGCGTTCGAGGCAGAGCCGCATCGCCCCCACGGGACAAGCCCGTGAGCCGAAGGTCCAAGGGTCGCCGGCGAGTGCCGCCTCGACGGCCTTGCGCGTCAGTGCCTCGGCCTCGTCCGTCAGCAATTCCATGGCGGCCGTCGTCGCCCGGTTGCGCGAACCGAACCGGCCGCCGGCAGGGTTTCCCGACCGCCCCCTGGGAAACGGCCGCCCGCGCACCTGCTCCGGCGGCTTATCCTCCACCCCATCAACCATCCGCATCTCCGTCACGCCGGCGACGCCCGACAGGCGCCACGCTCAGCCTTAACATACGGTGCGAATAAGGCAATATTGTGGGTGATCAATTCGCAAGCAGATTCAACCGGGGAGCCCTGCCGTTATCTCGGTCTTTTGGACACCCGCATCGTATCGACAGCTCCGGCTCGAATGGCCGATAGAGAGCGGCAAAGCCCGTTTGATGGAAAATCAGCCCGCAAACGTCAGATAAGGTGCTCATTGAAAATTCACACCTTGTCAGAGTGAAGCGCGGGAGGCGCGCAACTGGCAACACGGCGGGAGGCGCATGACGGTCTTATGGTAAATCAGGGCCGTTGATCGACAGCCCGGCCGTTTTCCACTCCGGAAACCCATCCTCCAGTCGCCGCGCTCGGTAGCCGCGATCCCGTAGCAGGGCCACTGCTTCGAATGAAAGGACGCACCAGGGGCCACGGCAATAGGCGACGATCTCGCGGTCGGGTGGCAGTTCGGCCAAGCGCCGTTCCAATTGGGATAGCGGGATGTTCAGGGCGTCGGGCAAATGCCCGCTGGCGAACTCATCCTCCGGCCTGACGTCGAGGACCGTCGCGGCCCCGCAGCGCAGGCGGTCGAGCAACTCATCGCGCGATACCGGCTCGAACTCGTCGCGAGCCCGGAAATAGCTCGCCATTACGCGCGCGATTTCGGCGCTGTTGCGCTCGCCGACGCGGCTAAGGGCGGCGAGCAAACCCACCACCACATCGTCTCCCGCGAGGCGATAGTAGACGCGCTTGCCGTTGCGTCGGCCCTCTACGAGCGCCGCGCGGCGAAGAAGCTGCAGATGTCTGGATGCATTGGCGAGGGTGAGGCTCGCACGGGCCGCCAAATCCTCGACGCTGCGCTCGCCTTGCCCGAGATGTTCGAGCAATTCGAGCCGATGAGCATGGGCAAGCGCATGAGCGATCTGCGCAAGACCTGCAAAAACCTGCTGTTTCGGACCCACGCTTGACATCCCATCCCGATCTAGAGACCAATCACCGGAATGATTGAATAATGACTTCCGGGTCACAGGATACACCTGATCCCCGAGAGACGCGCGAGAACCGCATGATCGTCGGCTTTTTTCCGGCAACAACGATGCCCGATGCCGATTGGTGGCAGGTGCTCTGGCCTGTTCCCCCGAAGATTCTCGCGGAAATGGGCGTCGCGCCGGGTGCAGCCGCGGTTGATCTCTGTTGCGGCGACGGGCTGCTCACAGTGCCGCTCGCTCGCATCGCCAAGCGCGTCTACGCGATCGACATCGACCCGGCCATGCTAGATCGCGCGCGGGCGCGGGTTGCGGAAGCCCGCATCCTCAATTGCGAGTTTGTCGTGGCGGACGCCATGGCCGTCGATGCGGTCGTGCCGGAGCCGGTCGATTACGTTCTCCTCGCCAATACCTTCCACGGCGTCCCCGATCAGCTCGGCTTGGCGCGCGCCGTCGCGGCGTTGCTCAAACCCAAAGGGCAGTTCGGGGTCATCAATTGGCATCGTCGGCCGCGCGAGGAAACTGTGGTCCTCGGGCAGCCGCGTGGCCCAACAACCGAGATGCGGATGGAGGCCGGCGAGGTGACGGTAATCCTCAAACCGGCCGGGCTACTCCCGAACCGCACCGTTGAGCTGCCCCCTTATCACTACGGCGTAGTCTTTCAAAGAGGAGGACGGAATGAGTGACGGGTCGCCCGTTGACCCGCTCGCACTGCGCGAGGAGGTCAAAGCCAAATACCGCGCCGTCGCGGTCGATCCGCACGGTAGCTATCATTTCCACACCGGACGCCCGCTGGCGCAACGGCTCTGCTATGACGAGGCGGCGGTAGCCGCCTTGCCGGACAGCGCCGTCGAGGCCTTCGCCGGTGTCGGCAACCCGTTCTCGCTCGGCATCTTGAAGCCGGGCGAGCGGGTGGTCGATTTCGGTTCCGGAGGCGGATTTGACTGCTTTATCGCCTCGGGTCAGGTCGGGCCGGAAGGTCGCGTCGTTGGCGTCGACATGACCGAGGAAATGCTCGCTCGGTCGCGTGCCGCGGCGGCCGCGATGGGTCTGCGCAATGTCGAGTTTCGGCAAGGCGCGATCGAGGACTTGCCGATCGAAGACGGCTCGGCGGATGTCGTCATCAGCAACGGCGTCATCAACCTGTGCGCCGACAAGCGCCGGGTCTTCGCCGAAATCATGCGTGTGCTGAAACCGGGTGGGCGCTTGCAGTTTGCGGACATCGCGAACGGCAAGGAGATTCCGGCGGGCGCGCTGCGCAATATCGACTTGTGGACCGACTGAATTGCAGGTGGCCTGCCGTGCGCAGGCTGGCGGCATATGCTTGAGCAAAGCGGTTTCGTTGATGTCCGGATCGGTCCGCCGGTCGACACCTTTGGCGGCGCCAGCGGCGAGAGCAAGGCACGGTTGTTCGAAGTGTTTGGTTACGCCTTTCTGACATACAAACCGAAATAGAGGATTGAGGATACTGAGCGCGCAGTTTTTTCTAAGAGGCCGACCGAAAATGAATTGAGTGATTTCAGTCGGTTGTGGCATGATGGTTGTGGCAAAACAATCATCGAGGCACAAAATGTGGACCAAAATCACTCGTCGGAAGTATGAGCGAGAGGGACAGCGCTACGCAAGCGATCTAACGGATGCCGAGTGGGCGCTGATCGAGCCGCATATGCCGGCAGCAAAGCGTTTGGGCCGACCGCGCGAGACCGAGCTGCGGGCGGTGCTGGATGCGATCTTGTATATGGCGCGAAGCGGCTGTCAGTGGCGGATGCTGCCGAAGGACTTTCCTCCGTTTACCACCGTGCAAGGTTATTTCTACGATTGGCGAGACCACGGCTTGTTTGAGAAGATCAATTTTGCATTGCTGCTGCAGGCCCGCGAAGCGGCGGGGCGCGAAGCGAGCCCATCGGCCGGGGTCATCGACAGTCAATCGGCCAAGACCACCGAGAGCGGTGGGCCGCGTGGTTATGATGCCGCCAAGAAGGTCAAAGAGCCTGCCCCAGCGAAGGCTGGGGGCGTAAGCGCCACATTGTCACCGACACTGGCGGTCTGCTGGTCGGTGCCGAGGTGCACCCCGCCGATGTCCAAGATCGCGATGGTGCCGTGCTGGTCATTGAGGCCGTCCACCAATTGTTTCCCTGGTTGCGTCACCTGTTCGCCGACAGCGTCTATAACGGCCCCAATCTGGGTGCCGCCCTCGCCAAATTCGGCAAGTGGACCATCGAGATCGTCAAACGCGCCGCTGACGCTGCAGGCTTTCAATTGCTGCCGCGGCGCTGGGTCGTCGAACGAACCCTGGCTTGGCTCAACCGAAATCGCCGCCTGGCCAAGGATTTCGAGGCTTCGATTGCGAGCGCCAAAGCATGGGTCTACATCGCCTCTGTACAGCTTCTTGTCAGGAGATTAGCTTGACCCTTACACAATGTATCTACGATACAATACAACCATTCCGATTCAGATTCAGACACTAAGTCGGGCGCTCAGTTATCCATATGCACCCAGGGCAGGTGCTCCTCCGGAAACACATGTCGCGTTGGCTTCAGTTCGGACGCGCGATCGAATGCACCGACGTAGAAATGCGTTTCGGTTGGTAGCCGGGCGCTTTCGCAGGTCAAGGTTGACCCGCAGCGAGCACAAAACCCGCGCCGCGTTCTTCCCGGCGTAGAGTCGAATTTAGTTATCTCACCTTTGGTGATCGTATAAGCCGCACATTCAAAGGCTGCAAACACCGACGCGGGCGCGCCGCTATGCTTGCGGCAACTTTGACAATGGCACCAATAGACTCCCTTCGGTTGACCAGTCGCCATGAACCGAACCGCGCCGCACAGGCAACCACCTTCGAATTGGGCAGTTGTTCCGGTCATAAATTTGATCCTCGCTACTACATGACCATCGAGCTTTGCCGCTCTCAGACTAGTCTACATCTTTTGGCGACAGATTGCGAACGGAGGCGGCTGCTCGCAGCGTAACCCATTATGTAAAATAACAACTTTGATCACCCCTCGAATTGCTTCGAATCTCTTTGTTCTGGAAATCTGAATCTTTGCGCCTTAGCTTTCGAGGCATGAGCTGCTGCGAACGCGACTGCTCCGCGTCACAAGCCGATAATCGCTATCGGCGGATTTTATGGGCCGCGCTCGCGGTCAATCTGGCGATTTTCGGTATCGAACTCGTCGCCAGCATCGTAGCCGGTTCCGTCAGCTTGCGCGCCGATGCCCTCGACTTCCTTGCCGACACCGCAAACTACGCCGTGGCCCTCGCCGTGGTTGGCCTCGCGCTGCAATGGCGTGCGAGGGCGGCGTTACTCAAGGGCGGCATCATGGGTCTGTTCGGCCTGTGGGTTACCACCAGTACCGTTCACCATGCCACTGCCGCGATTGTCAACGCTTCACCGGACCTGCTTTTGTCGAGCTTGTCAGAGTGCCGGCGGATGCAGCCGATGTGGTGGGCGACCTCAAATCCATAGACCTGAAAGGCGGCGCGGGAAACATCGTTCGCCGGCACTTTTGTGCGAATTGCAGCTCGCCGGTTTTTGTCGAAGTGCTCAGGCGGCCGGGAATGATCAACCTTATGGTCGGTACTTTTGACGACCCGAGCAGCTTTCTGCCGACACGCGAAATATTCTGTGATTATGCGCAACCGTGGGTTCAAGCGGGTGGTGAGCGGGAGCGATTGCCGCGGGGAGTTTAGCCCCGGCGTCGGCTGGACCCATCGCCGAACGCGGAACGCGATTTTCGGATGATATTCGGAAACTCATCGAAACCCAATCGGGGGGCGATCGCGGACCCGACGGGTGAAGCGGATACGGGCGCTCCGAGCTCGATTTCGACCGTTGCGCGATGCTTCGGTTCCGCGGGACGCTGCTGCCCCGTCGAAGCCGATCCGGCGGGGCTGAGGGGACCGCGATGACGAGCGCGAAACGCTCGCTGATTACCTGCTTGATGTGCGTCCTCGGGCTTCCGGCGCTCGCTGATGAATGGTTCATCGAGGGAGACCTCGGGGCTTCACATGCCCCCCTGGCGCATGTCGAGTACGATGATCCCGTCGGCAGCATCTTCGCCGTAAACCGCACAGAAGGAACGGGCATCGTCCCGCAGCGGGTAACCCGGAGCGCTTGGTCGCTGGGAGCTGCTCTGTCTGCTGCCCGTCTATTTGACGATTGCTACTTTCTTCGTGCGACCTATCGTTACTTCGGGGAGACATCGGCGGACGCTGACGGGATCTTCTTCTTCGCCCCTATCGGTCCCCGACAAATATCGTCGCCATCTTTCCCTCAGACGATGAGCGCATCAGGTCACGGCGTCTTTCTCGGGGCTGGCGCCGCGCTGCGACTGTGGCCTGATTGGTTCGTCGAGCCTTCGGCGGAGGTCGGCGCAGCGCTCGTGCAGTCCAGTGGCGTTCGCGATGTCGGAACCATCATTCAGCAACCGTTTCCGCGGCGTACCCGGTTCAATCTCGCCTATGGCGCGGGGCTGACTGTTGGACGGCGGCTAGGCTCGAACGTGGCGCTCGCAGCGGTGATGAATTGGGATCATCTCGGGCGCGCGGAGACGGGATTCGCCCCCGACATTGGCGGCGGCCCGCGCTTTGCCCCGAGCGTGCGCCCCACTGCCTCCATGACCGCCAGGTTTTCGGCCGCCTCTTTGATGCTCGGTGTGCGCTACGGATTTTGACGATATCTATAAGCCCGATAATCAAGCGTCGAGCTGCGATCACCCCCGCATCGGTGTGAGACGCGCATTCGCGGGAGCTATCGCTCGGCGGCGCGCGTTACCACATATCGGGAGGAAGAAATTTCCTCGGGTGTCATATGCCGTCGGCCGAAAAAATTTTGGAATTGCCCGACATAGCGAAAGCCGTGGGTGAAGCCGATGCACCGGTGGTGGCGCGGTTCGAGATCCGCTACCGCCGCTTTCTCGAGCCCAAGGGCAATGCGGTATGCCCGCTGCCCGATTTTGCCGCCGACCGCGCCGAGCTCGCCGCCCTCTACCGGGCGATGGTGTTGGCGCGCGCCTTCGACGCCAAGGCGGTGGCCCTGCAGCGCACCGGCCGGCTCGGCACCTTTCCTTCGGCATTGGGTCAGGAGGCGGTGGCCATCGGCATCGCTGGCGCGATGCGCCAGGAGGATGTGTTTCTGCCGAGCTTTCGCGAGCATGGCGCCCAGCTGTGGCGCGGCGTCAGCCTGGTCGAGCTCTTTCTCTTCTGGGGCGGCGACGAGCGCGGCAGCGACTTTGCCGAGGTACCAGAGGATTTCCCGATCTGCGTGCCGGTCGCCACGCACGCGCCGCACGCGGTCGGCGTCGCCCTCGCCTTCAAGCTGCGGCGCGAGAAACGGGTTGCGGTCTGCGCCTTTGGCGACGGGGCGACCTCCAAGGGCGATGTCGCCGAGGCGCTCAACATGGCCGGCGTTTGGCGCCTGCCGCTGGTCTTTGTCATCAACAACAATCATTGGGCGATCTCGGTCCCGGTGACCGAGCAGACCGCCGCCGCGACGTTGGCGCAAAAAGCTGTTGCCGCCGGCATCGAAGGCGAGCAGGTCGACGGCAACGATGTCATCGCGGTGCGCGAGGCGGTCGGCCGCGCCGTTGGCAAGGCGCGGGCGGGCGGCGGGCCGACCCTGATCGAGGCGCTGACCTATCGCCTCAGCGACCACACCACCGCCGACGATGCACGGCGCTACCGCAGCGACGCCGATGTCAGCCTGCATTGGGCCGAGGACCCGATCACCCGGCTGCGCAACTGTCTCGTCGGCCGCGGCATGTGGGCCAAGGCGGACGAGGAGGGGCTCTTCGCCGAGGTCGCGGCGGCGGTCGATAAGGCGGCGGAGACTTATCTCGCGACTCCGCCTCAGAAAGCGGAGACGATCTTCGACTTCACCTATGAGACCCTGCCCAAGGATCTCGCCGACCAGCGCCGGGCAGCACTCGGCATGGCGCCGGAGTGACGGCGATGCCCGAGATCAACCTCGTCCAGGCCGTCAATCTGGCGCTCGCCCGCGCGATGGCCGAGGACGCCGATGTCCTCGTGCTCGGCGAGGACGTTGCTGCCGAGGGTGGCGTGTTCCGCGCCACCGACGGCCTCTTAACCCGTTTTGGTCCGGACCGCGTGTTTGACACGCCGCTCGCCGAGAACGCGATTGCCGGGTTGTCGGTCGGGCTCGCCGTGCAGGGTTTCCGCCCGGTTGCCGAGATTCAGTTCACCGGCTTCATCTATCCGGCGATCGACCAGCTGGTGAACCACGCCTCGCGGCTGCGCACCCGCACCCGCGGACGGCTGACCTGCCCGATGGTCGTGCGTTCGCCGGCGGGTGGCGGCATCCGCGCGATCGAGCATCATTCCGAGAGCCCGGAGGCGATGTTTGCCCACATCCCGGGGCTGCGCGTCGTAATCCCGTCCTCGCCGGCGCGCGCCTACGGTCTGCTGCTGGCTGCGATCCGCGACCCCGATCCGGTGGTCTTTCTCGAACCGACCCGGCTCTACCGTGCGGCGCGCGAGGAGGTCGAGGACGACGGCGCTTCATTGCCGCTCGACCGCTGCTTCATATTGCGCGAGGGCACCGACATCACGCTCGTCACCTGGGGGGCGATGACCAAGGAGACCTTGGCCGCGGCCGAGACATTGACGGGAGACGGGGTCAATGCCGAGGTGGTCGATGTCGCGACCCTGAAGCCGCTTGACGCCGACAGCCTGCTCCAATCGATCGCCAAGACCGGGCGCTGCGTGATCATCCACGAGGCCCCGCTGACCGGCGGCTTCGGCGGCGAAATCGCCGCCCGGATCGCCGAGCGCGGGCTCGTGTCGCTGTTGGCGCCGATCGAGCGGGTCGCCGGCTGGGACACGGTGATGCCATTGCCGCGGCTCGAGCAGCATTATCTGCCCGGCGAAGCCCGCATCCTGGAAGCGGTGCGCCGCGTGCTGGCGTATCAATAGGACCATGAGCACCCTTTTCACCCTCGTCATTCCCGCGAAGGCGGGAACCCGGAGCCCCGAGGCTGGAGCGGTTGCCCGCTGTTCAAGCCAGAGGCAGGCCCTGGACCCCCACTTTCGCGGGGGTGACGGCACAGGTGCGAGTTCCGCGCCATGAGCACGTTTGTGCTGCCCGATCTCGGCGAGGGCCTGCAAGAGGCTGAGCTCGTCGCCTGGCATGTCGCCGAGGGCGATCATGTCGTGGCCGATCAGCCATTGGTCTCGGTCGAGACCGAAAAGGCGGTGGTCGAAGTGCCGTCGCCGCAATCCGGGCGCATCGCTCGGCTCTGCGCTCAGCCCGGCGAGCGGGTCAAAGTCGGCGAGGCCCTGGTCGAGTTCGACGAGGGTCCGCGCACCGACACCGGGACGGTGGTCGGCGAGCTTGCCGCCGCTGCTGCTGCCCCTGCTCGGCCCGCCGAAGCGGCACCGGCGGGCGCCGCTGCGGTCAGGGCGACCCCAGCGGTGCGGGCATTGGCGCAGCGGCTCGGCGTCGATCTGAACATCGTCGCGGCGAGCGGCCCGGGCGGGGCGGTGACCAGTGCCGATGTCGAGCGCGCCGCACGGGCATTGACCGACGCCGGCCCACCCGAGCCGCTGTCCGGCGTGCGCCGGGCGATGGCCGTCAACATGAGCCGCTCGCACGCCGAGATCGTCCCGGCGACGGTGTCCGACGAGGCCGACATCGAGGCGTGGCCGGCGGGCAGCGATACGACGATTCGGCTGGTCCGCGCGGTGGTTGCCGGCTGCGCCGCGGTGCCCGCTCTCAACGCCTGGTACGACGGGCGCAACATGGAGCGCCGGCTGATCAAGCAGATCGATCTGGGCCTCGCGGTCGATACCGGCGACGGGCTCTTCGTCCCGGTATTGCGCAATGTCGGCGGCCGCGACGCCGCCGATCTGCGGCGCGGCATCGAGGCAATGAAACGGGACGTGCGGGCGCGCTCGGTTCCCCTTGCCGAGCTGCGTGGCCAGACCATCACATTGTCGAATTTCGGCATGTTCGGCGGACGGTTCGCCGAGCTCGTCATCGTCCCGCCGCAGGTGGCGATCCTCGGCGCCGGCCGGATCACGCCGCGCGCGGTCGTGGCCGACGGCAAGCTCGTCGCCCATCGCCTCCTGCCGTTGTCGCTGACCTTCGACCATCGCGCTGTCACCGGGGGCGAAGCCGCACGCTTCCTCAAAGCGGCAATCGAGGAACTCGAACGCCCGGAGTGAGCGGGCCCCTGAATGCCGCTTCTCCGCCTCCTGCTCAACATTTTGTGGATCGTCACCGGCGGCATATGGATGGCGGCCGGCTGGCTGTTCGCCGCGCTAATCATGGCGATCACGATCATCGGTCTGCCGTGGGCCCGGGCAGCGTTCAACATCGCCCTCTACGCGTTCCTCCCTTTCGGGCAACAAGCGGTGCCGCGAGCCGAATACACCGGCTACGACGACATCGGCACCGGCCCGCTCGGGGTTCTCGGCAACATCGTCTGGCTCGTCCTCGCCGGGTGGTGGCTGGCGCTCGGCCATCTGATCGAAGCCATCGCGCTGGCGATTACGATCATCGGATTGCCCTTCGCCTGGGCGCATCTGAAGCTTGCCGGCATCGCACTCTGGCCGATCGGCAAGATGATCGTCCCGATCGACTAAGCAAAAGCAGTTTACCGTGCCGCCGGCGCGCTATAATCGCGCGCCGACATCAATGTCTCGCGCTAGGGAGAAGATCGATGAGTTTGACGTTGGAAGAAGCCAATCGGATCGTTCGCGGCGCCTTGGCGAAGGCTCAGGAGCTCAACATCAAGATCAGTGCCGCGGTGTGCGACAGCGGCGGCCGTCTGATCGCACTGCAGCGCATGGACAACGCGATCTGGGCGAGCGCCTATGGCAGCCAGGGCAAGGCCGTCGCCTCGGCGGCGTTCGGCCGGCCGAGCGGCGAGATGGCGGAGCGTGCCGACCAGCCCACACCCCGCGGGATCGCCGCCGCCTCGGGCGGCCAGATGATCATGGGCCAGGGGGCCGTGCCGATCATCCGCAACGGCATCGTCGAGGGCGCCTGCGGCGTCGGCGGCGGCACCTCGCAGCAGGACGAGGACTGCGCCCGGGCCGGTATCGCACAACTGTAAGGTCCCTTCTCGGGTCAGTCTAACCGCCGGTCAGCTCGCGGCGCACGATCGCCGCACCCTCTGCGAGCGCCTGCAACTTGGCGAAGGCCGTCTCGCGCGGAATGTACTTCATGCCGCAATCCGGCGCCGGGATCAGGCGCTCCGGCGGCAGGTGCGCGAGGGCAGCGCGGATGCGGGCGGCGACGGTTTCCGGCGTCTCCGGTTCGGGGTCGGCCATGCTGATGACGCCGAAGATCACGGTCTTGTCGCCGAGACCGTCGAGATTGCCGAGATCGAGGCTGGGCTGGGCCGCCTCGATCGAGATCTGCTCGATGCGCGTGGCGGTTAACTCCGACAGAAACGCATAACCGTTCGGCTTGTCGCGGGCGACATAGGCGTAGCCGAAGCAGAGGTGCAGTGCCGTCGGCCCGGGGATGCCGTCGAGCGCCCGGTCGATCGCCGGGAGCGCGAGGCGCCGCGCCTCCTCGGCGCGTGCCTGCAGCCACGGCTCGTCGAGCTGGATCACATCGGCTCCGGCCGCCTTCAGGTCGCGGATCTCGGCGTTGACCGCGGCGGCGTAGTCCATCACCAGCTCTTCCTCGTCCTTGTAGTATTCATTCTTGGCCTGGCGCGACATCGTGAACGGGCCGGGCAGCGTGATCTTGATTTTGCGTTCGGTGTTGGCGCGCAGGAATTCGACGTCGCGCACCTCGACCGGACGCAACCGGCGGATCGGGCCGACGATGCGCGGCACGACGACGGTGCCGCTCGAGCGGCCCCGCACCGTCGCCGGGTCGTCGAGATCGACCCCCGAGAGTGCGGTCGCAAAGCGGTTCGAGTAGCTCTCGCGGCGGATCTCGCCGTCGGTGATGATGTCGATGCCGGCGCGCTCCATATCGCGGATCGCGATCAGGGTCGCGTCGTCCTGCGCGGCTTCGAGCCAGGGCTCCGGCACGCGCCACAACTCCTGAGCGCGGATCCGAACCGGCGGGAGGTGGGTCAGCTTGTCGCGATCGATCAGCCAATCGGGCTGCGGGTAGCTGCCGACGACGGTGGTCGGAAGGAGGGTTTCTGTCATGATCGTGCCTTGCTGGCGAGGAGGCCCATCAAATCATATCCGGGGATCGCGGAGGGTGAAGAAAACTTGATCAAGCTCGGGGGTCGCTCGACCCTGACCGTCGCCGTCATCGGCACGACCCAGACCTTGGCCTGGGCGTCGAGCTACTACTTGCCGGCGATCCTCGCCGATCCGATCGCAGCCGGGCTCGGCGTGCCGAAAGCGCTGTTCTTCGGCTGCTTCTCCGGGTCGCTGCTGCTGCAGGCGGCCCTCGGTCCGATGATCGGCAGGGCCATCGACCGCCATGGCGGGCGCGATGTACTGGTGCTGTCCAACGTCGTGCTCGCCGCCGGCCTCGGGTGGCTGGCATTGGCGCAGGGACCCGTTGGGCTCGCCGGCGCCTGGGTGTTGCTCGGGATCGGCATGGCGCTCGGCCTCTACGATTCCGCCTTTGCGACCCTGACGGCACTCTATGGTCTCGAGGCGCGGGCATCGATCACCGGCATCACCCTGATCGCCGGCTTCGCCAGCACTGTCGGCTGGCCGTTGTCGGTGCTGCTCGACGAGGGTTTCGGCTGGCGCGGCGCCTGTCTCGGCTGGGCGGCGCTCAACCTCTTCGTCTGCCTGCCTATGAACCGCCTGCTGATCCCGCGGCCTGCCGCCGGTCCGCTACAGAGTGCCGCAGCCCAGCCGGCTGCCCCAGCCCCGGCGAATGCCATGGTGGTGCTGGCTTTCGTGTTCGGCGCAGTCGGGTTTGTCACCGGAGCGATGGCGGCGCATCTGCCGCGCCTGCTCGAGCTCGCCGGCGCCTCGGCGGCGGCGGCGATCGCTGCGGCGGCATTGATGGGACCGGCACAGGTCGCAGCCCGTCTCCTGGAGTTCGGCGTACTGAAAAGGTTCCACCCGCTCGTCTCGACGCGCTTGGCGCTGCTGATGCACCCGCTCGCCGCGGCGGTCCTCGGGGCATTCGGCGGGCCGGCGGCATCGGTCTTCGCGCTGTTGCACGGCGCCGGGAACGGCCTCGTAACGATCTCGCGCGGGACCCTGCCATTGGCATTGTTCGGCCCGGCGGGGTACGGGCGGCGCACCGGCATCATCGTGGCCCCGGCGCGGGTGACGGCGGCGGCGGCACCGCTCCTCTTCGGCCTCTTATTGGATGCGATGGGGACAGGTGCGCTGCTCGTCTCGGCGGGAATGGGCCTCGCAGCCCTCGCGGCACTGGCATTGCTGCGCGTCCAACCGACGGCGGCACGGGCTTAGCGGATCGTCTCGGCCATCGGCCGCAGCGCGATCCCGGCCTGCTCGAGCTTCTCGCGCACGTGCCCGGCCATCGCCACCGCCGCCGGGTTGTCGCCATGGACGCAGACCGTGTCGATCGCGACCGGGATGCGCTTGCCCGAATTGCTGATGATGGCCCCTTCGCGCACCATCGCCTGCACTCGTGCTGCGGCCTCCCCGGGGTCGTGCAATACCGCCCCGGGGAGCTTGCGCGAGACCAGATTGCCGGTGTCGTCATAGGCGCGGTCGGCGTAGATCTCGCGGGCCATGCGGAGGCCGAGCTCGGCCGCGGCACGTTCGAGCTCGGTGCCGGCCATCACGACATAGATCAGCTCGCGGTCGATAGCGGCGATCGCATGGCCGATCGCCAGTGCCGTCGGGCGCTCGACCGCGGCGAGATTCGCCAAGGTGCCGTGCGCCTTGACATGGCCGACCCGGTGGCCGAGGGCGCGCGCCACACCTTGCAGCGCGCCGATCTGGTAGACGACCGTCTTTTCGATGTCCTCGGGCCTCTCGCCCTCGATCTGGCGGCGGCCGAACCCCCAGATGTCATAGAAGCTCGGATGCGCGCCGATCCCGACGCGGTTCTCCTTGGCCTCTTTCACCGTCTCAAACATGACCAGCGGATCGCCGCCGTGAAAGCCGCAGGCGACATTCGCCGAGGTGACGATCTTCAGCATCTCGGCGTCGCTGCCCATCGTCCAGGCGCCAAAGCTCTCGCCCATGTCGCAATTCAGGTCGATCACGTCCATCGCGTTCCTCCGCCAATTCCCGTCGCGTGCCGCCCCTCACCCCGGCCCTCTCCCCGCTCGCGGCAGGGCTGTCCGGGGAACCGATGCCGGTTGCCACACTGCCGCGCTGTTCAACCGAAAGTGCGGCTGTCGCCCGGATCGTCGAGAGAAGGGCCCTCTCCGCCCTTCAGGGGGGAGAGGGAGGGGCCCGGGCGCGACAGCGCGGGGGAGGGTGAGGTGGGCAGCGCCGCAGACCGGCTCGCCGACCCCCCTCACCCTGCCCTCTCCCCCCGGCCGGCGGGGGGAGAGGGTAGAAGAGTGGTCGCTAGAGGCAAGTTTCGGCGACAAAAGTTGTCCCTTAACTTTCCCCGGACAGCCCTGCCGCGAGCGGGGAGAGGGGCGGGAGGGTGAGGGGCAATCTCAGTACTCCTTATATGGGAGGAATTTGCCGCTCAACGTCAGCTTGACCCGGTCGCCCTTGGGGGCGGGCTGGCGCTCGATCGTCATGTCGAAATCGATCGCACTCATGATGCCGTCGCCGAATTCGCCTCGATCAACACCTTCCAGGTCGTGCCGTAGACCTGGACGAGCTCGTAGAAACGGTAGATCAACGGGTCGGTCGGTACGGCCGTCGGCAATGAGCCGCGATAGGGGATCTCCTGCAGCAGGAGTCTTTCGTCCGCGTCGAGCTCGAAGAGCTTCGCGGCACGCTCGGCTTGCTCCGGGCGCAATTTCATCTGGCCCAGCAGCGCCGCCGTCAAATAGACCGCCGAGCCGCCGCCGATCTCGGCGACGATCGTTTTCCAGGTCAGGCCTTTGGCGCGTTTTGTTGCGGGTCAGTTCGTCGCGGGTCATCGGCGCCTCCTGTGTAATCGGGATCTGGCGCATTCCAGCAATGCGCATGCCAACACCGCCCCACTCTATGTAACATCACCTGTTCCACCTGTTACATCAGGTCGAGATCAGGTCCCGGGCTCTCAGGCGAAAGAGAACGGACCCCGTTTTCCGCGGCGGCGAATACCTCAATTGCGTATATCATAACGATAGAATTTTATCAAGGACCCATTTTCAACGAGGAGGCCCAACCCGCCGATCGGTTGAACGGCGCAGCCTTACCCGCCCACCGCGGCCCCCCTGGACGCCGGGCTCATCATGCGTGCGCTCCGGCGGGTTGCGGGCGATAATCCCCTGGATGGGAGAGGGGCCGATGGATGTCGGGGAGTGGCTGCGGGCACTCGGGCTCAAACAATACGAGCCGGCGTTCCGCGCAAACGAGATCGACAAAAGGGTATTGCCGAGACTGACCGCCGAGGATCTGAAGGAACTCGGCGTCGGCCTGGTCGGGCATCGCCGGCGCCTGCTCGACGCCATCGCGGCACTCGGCAGCCCCCTCCCTAACCCTCCCCTCCCCGGGCTTGGCCCGGGGATCGCGAGGGAGGAAAGGGTGGGGGCAGAAGCGGAACGCCGGCAGTTGACGGTGATGTTCTGCGATTTGGTCGGCTCGACGGAACTCTCGGCGCGGCTCGATCCCGAGGATCTGCGCGAGGTCATTGCTGCATATCACCGTGCCGTCGCTGATGTCGTCGGGACCTTCGACGGCTTTGTTGCCAAATATATGGGCGACGGCGTGCTCGCCTATTTCGGCTATCCGCGAGCCCATGAGGACGATGCCGAGCGGGCGGTCCGAGCAGGACTTGGTCTGATCGACGCTGTCGGCCGCCTGGATGTAAAATCCGCCACACCCCAAGCGAGGGTCGGGATCGCCACCGGGCTGGTCGTCGTCGGCGATCTGATCGGCGAAGGCTCGGCGCAGGAACAATCTGTCGTTGGCGAGACGCCCAATCTCGCCGCCCGCCTGCAAGCCCTGGCCGAACCGGGCGCAGTCGTCATCGCCGCAAGTACGCGCCGCTTGGTGGTCGATCTCTTCGAGTACCGCGATCTCGGCTCGGTCGAGCTCAAGGGCCTCGCCGCGCCGGTGCCGGCCTGGCAGGTCCTGCGTCCGAGCGCTGGCGTAAGCCGGTTCGAGGCGTTGCGCGGAACGGCATTGAGCCCGTTGGTCGGCCGCGACGAGGAGATCGAGCTGCTGTTGCGGCGCTGGGCGCGCGCCAAGGCCGGCGACGGCCAGGTCATGCTCATCTCGGGCGAACCCGGTCTCGGCAAGTCGCGCATCACCGCGGCATTGGCGGAGCGCCTCCACGCCGAGCCCCACCTCCGCCTGCGCTATTTCTGCTCGCCCTATCACCAGGACAGCGCGCTGTACCCGTTCATCGACCAGCTCGGCCGGGCCGCCGGGTTCGTACGTGACGATCCGCCCACGGCCAAGTTGGAGAAGCTCGAGGCGGTGCTCGCCCTAGCCTCTCCGCCGGACGGCGATGTGGCATTCCTCGCCGATCTGCTGTCATTGCCGGCTTCGGAGCGTTACCCAGTGCCGAACCTCAGCCCGCAGCGCAAGAAGGACCGAACATTAGAAGCGCTGACCCGGCAGCTCGAGGGTCTGGCGCGTCAGCAGCCGGTGCTGATGGTTTTCGAAGACGCACATTGGATCGACCCGACCTCGCGCGAGCTGCTCGACCTGACCGTCGAGCGCGTGCGCAGCCTGCCGGTGCTGCTGATCGTGACATTCCGCCCCGAATTCCAGCCGCCCTGGGCCGGCCAGCCGCAGGTGACGATGCTAACCCTCAATCGCCTGGACCGGCGTGACCGGACTGCGTTGGTAGCGCAGATCGCCGCCGGCAAGGCATTGCCCGATGAGGTCATCGCCCAGATCGCCGACCGCACCGATGGCGTGCCGTTGTTCGTCGAGGAATTGACCAAGAGCGTGCTGGAGAGCAATGCGTCGCTGGTGGGGATCCCGACTACTCTGCGATGATTCACTGATGGCGCGGCTCGACCGCTTGGCGTCGGTGCGGCGGGTGGCGCAGATCGGTGCTGCGATCGGGCGCGAGTTTTCCTACGCGGTGCTGCGCACCGTCTTCCGTCTCCCCGAAGACGAACTGCAAGCCGCTCTCGCTCGCCTCGTCGCCTCCGAGCTGGTTTTTCAGCGCGGCATACCGCCGGACGCAGTCTACACCTTCAAGCACGCGCTGGTGCAGGACGCGGCTCACGGCAGCCTGCTGCGCAGCACTCGGCAGCAACTGCACGCGCAGATCGCCGAAGCGCTCGAAACCCATTCCCCCGAGCTGATGGACAGCCAGCCCGAACTCTTCGCGCAGCACTACACCGAGGCCGGGCTCGTTGAAAAATCAGTCGCCTACTGGGGTACGGCTGGTCGGAGATCCGTCACCCGCTCGGCGATGGCGGAAGCGGCGGCGCAATTGCAAAAGGGGCTGGACCAGCTGGCCCTGCTGCCGGACACCCCTGAACGCCAGCGACAGGAGCTCGAACTTTGCAGCGCCTTGGGAGCCGTGTTCACCGCCGTCAGAGGCTACGCGGCGCCGGAAACGGGTCAAGCCTTTGCTCGCGCCCGAGAACTGTGGGAGCAGCTGGCTTCTCCGTCGGAGTTTCTTCGGGTTCCCTTTGGTCAGTCACTCTATCACATGTACAGAGGCGAATTCGATTTGGCGCAGCGCTTGGACGAGGATTTGTTGTGCCTGAGCCGTCAGCGCAACGATACTGCTGGGCTCGTTTTGGGTCACGCATCCTCCGGTCGAAACCTGTTTATTGTGGGCAGCTTTACGTCATCCCGGTCACATCTGGAAGAGGCGCTTGCGCTCTATGATCCGACCTCCCACCGCTCGCTTTTCCATCAGATCGGAAGCCATACCCACGTGAACGCTCAGGGGAATTTGGGGAATGTCCTGTTTTGTCTCGGTTATCCGGACCAGGCGTTGGAACGGAGCAGCGCGGCAATCGCCGAGGCTCGGAGGCTGGCTCATCCGCCGTCTTTGGCTGGGAACTTGGTAATCGGCATCAGGCTGCATTTGCTCGTTGGAGATAACGCAGTCCTCGGCGAGCGGGTAGACCAGCTGGTCGCAGTGACAACCGAGCAGGGTTTTCCCCACTGGCGTGCGGTGGAAACGATCTTTCGCGGGTGGGTGAAGGTCAAAAATGGTGAGGTAGCCACAGGGATATCGCTTCTGCGCAGCGGCTCGGCGGCTTCCCGCGCCAACGGAGCGTGGGTGCCCCATAATATCGCCCTCGCAGCCGTGGGATGCGAGATCGCGGGGCAACTTGGAGAGGCCTTGACCCTGTTGGACGATGCTTTGCAGATCGTTGAAAGGACAGGGGAGCGCTGGTTCGCAGCGGAGCTGAACAGGCTGAAAGGCCAGCTGCTGCTGCGGCAAGGACATCCCGAGGCCGCCGAGGAGCTGTATCGCAAAGCCCTGAGCATCGCCGTGGAGCAGGAGGCCAAGCTCTGGGAATTGCGCGCCGCCGCGAGCCTCGCCCGGCTGCGCCGCGACCAGGGCCGCCGCGCCGAGGCCCGCGACCTGCTGGCACCGGTCTACGGCTGGTTCACCGAAGGCTTCGCCACCCCCGATCTCAAAGAGGCAAAAGCGCTGCTCGAGGAACTGGGATGACTCTTCAAGGAGGGGGCGCCGCTCCAAGCATCTGATCGAGCGCACTCAGAAGCCGCGGCAGGTCGTCGCGAATGGCGTCCCAGACGATCTGATGATCGATCGTCGCGTAGCCGTGGATCCCCCACCCTTCCCTCCCCCGCTTGCGGGGGAGGGTCAGGGCGGGGGCGATGATCTTTGGCAGATCCGGCAGTTGCGCGGCGAGGGGAGGATCGATCCGCCGCAGTCCGACAAAGGCTTCGCCGATGATTTCGAACTGGCGTTCGACCGCGGGGCGCAACATGTCGTCGTCGAGGTAATCGTCATAAATCTTGCCGGCGGTAAAGCGGGCGATGCGCTCCGCTGCGCGTCGTGCATCCCACAAGAAGCTAGCGGCTTGGTTCGATATCATGGCGCTCGGAAAAAGGGTGCGGCGCTCGGTTTCGATGCGGCGTCGCAGATAGGGGTTCTCCAGGCCGGGTTCGGTGAGCAAATCGACCTTGCGGCCAAAGAGCTTCTCGAATTCTTCGAGCAAGCGGAAATACGATCTCCCTCGCGTCTCGGGCTCGAACTCGACGAGAAAGTCGAGGTCGCTGGACGCGGGATCGAAGTGGCCGGTTGCCGCCGAGCCGAACAGATCGAGCCGGCGCACGCCGAACCGCCGGCATAGTTCGGTGATCGCCAGTAGGTTCTGCTCGACGATCTCGGCGCAACCTGTTTTGCTGGTTCTATCCTCGCTCACTGCAAGCGTTCCGGGGCAGCGATGCCGTAATGTATTATGGGGAGACAAACCCATTGCAAGGGTGCAGCATGACGAGGATGACCACCAAGGGTCGGGGGACGATCCCCAAGCGGCAGGGCGATTACCTCGGACCCCGACCCTCTCTTACAGCGAGCCCGAGCCCGCCGGGGATGTCCGGGTATCGCTGAACGCGAGGATTCCGCGGCCGGAGTGTCACCTTTCTCAGGTGCGCCGCCGCGCCCGATCCGGTATGCCGACCGCTGAAATCATCGCCCTGACGCGGGGCGAAGACGAGGGGTGATCCCGGACGCTGAAACGAAGGAGGCGACCAATGGCCGAAGACTTTTCCGGTAAAATCACGCTCGTCACCGGCGGCGGCAATGGGATCGGGGCCGCGACCTGCCGCGCTTTCGCCGCAGCCGGCGCACAGGTTGCCGTTCTGGACCGCGACGCAGCGGCGGCGGAACGCGTTGCGGTCGCAATCACCCGCGGCAACGGCAGGGCTGCGGCATACGCGCTCGACGTCGCCGATCGCGACGCCTTCGCCCGGCTGACGGAGGGCATAACCGAGGCGTGGGGCGGCATCAACATCCTCGTCAACGGTGCGGGCACGACCGTGCGGCGGATGATCGGCGAGATGGGTGCCGAGGATTGGGACCGGGTTATCGCCGTCAACCTGACCGGCGCCTTCAACGGCATCCGGGCGGTATTGCCGCATATGCGGGTGCGCGGCGGTGGTGCGATCGTCAATGTCGCCTCGATCGCCGGGCAGCGGATTTCGTTCGGCGGGACCGCGAATTACTCCGCCTCGAAAGCGGGCCTTCTCGGACTGACGCGCCACGCCGCCTACGAGCTCGCCCCCGACGGGATTCGCGTCAACGCCGTCTGCCCTGGCCCGACCGCAACCGGGTTCGGCGGGGCGATGCCGACCGAGGAAACGAAGGCCGCACGGGCGCAAAAGATCCCACTAGGTCGAATGTGCGAGCCCGAGGACATTGCCGACCCGATCCTGTTCCTAGCGGGGAACGCCGCCCGCATGATCACCGGCGTGGCGCTGACCGTCGACGGCGGCGTGCTGGTCAAGAACGACACGCCCTATGAGGAATATTTCCGCCGTCGATAGCGCGGCGACCCAGTCGCTCCCTACCCCCACCCTAACCCTCCCCCGCTAGCGGGGGAGGGAATGGGAGGGGGCGAGCGGCAGAGGGAGTTGGAGGGGGCAACGGCTTGGGCACGGACGCCCGCCGGTGGCGTTGCAATCCTTATATTGGCCACATTTTTGGCTCGGCTCTTGTTCGCGGGCTCGCTCGGCCTCGGCATCGACGAGAGCTACATGGTCGCGGCCGGGCGCAAATTGCAGCTCAGCTATTTCGACCATCCGCCGGTCGCGTGGTGGCTGGCGTGGGGGATCGCGCATCTGACCGGCAGCGAAAGCCCGATCGTCGTGCGGTTGCCGTTCATCGCGCTCTTCGCGCTGACGACGTGGCTGATGTATCGGCTGACCTCGGCGCTCTTCGACCGGGAAGCGGGCTTGTGGGCGGCGGTCGTACTGAATCTGGCCCCGGTCCTCGGGGTGACCGCCGGGACCTGGGTCCTGCCCGACGGCCCGCTCTTCGCCGCCCTGCTCGGGTTTGCTCTTTGCCTCGTCGCGGCACTGCGTTCGGACAATCGCGCGGCCTGGGGCTGGTGGCTGGCGGCCGGCGCCTGCGCCGGGTTGGCGCTATGCTCCAAATACTCGGCCCTGCTGACCCTGCTGGGGGCCGCCGCCTTTCTGGTGACCGAGCCGACCAGCCGTCATTGGCTCGGGCGGCCGCACCCTTACAGCGCCGGCCTCGTCGCGCTGGTGGTCTTCTCCCCCGTGCTGATCTGGAATGCCAGCCATGGCTGGGTCTCGTTCGTATTCCAAGGCGGACGGGCCGGCGGTTCGCTACACCCGTTCGGACCGCTATTGGCGATCGCCGGGCAAGCCGGGTTTCTCCTCCCCTGGATATGGTTGCCGTTGCTGTGGTGCGGCATCGTCGCGGCGCGCCGAGGGCCGTCCGACGCGAAACGCTGGTTGCTGTTCTGCCTCGCGGCACCGCCAATCCTCTTGTTCACGCTGGCGGAGCTGCGGAGCAACAAGCTCTTTCACTGGGCGGCACCGGGCTATCTGATGTGGCTGCCGCTGCTCGGGGAAGCGATCGCCTGCCGCCGGTCAGCCGGCCGGCCGGTGCGGGTCTGGCTCGGGGCCACTGCTGCGTTCGTAATCCTCGGCACAGTCGTTGTCGCGAGCGAGGTCCGCTTCGGCTGGCTGTCCGGCCTGGTAGCGGATTTGCCGCTCGCCAAGAACCCGAGCCTCGACGCCGTCGATTGGACCTCGCTGCGGACCGAGCTCAAGCGCCGAGACCTCCTCGACAAACCCGGATTGGTGGTCGGCGCATTGAAATGGCACGAAGCCGGCAAGATCGATTACGCTCTCGGCGGCCGGGTTCCGGTCATCTGCCTCGGCGACGATGCGCGGGAATATGGCGTTATCGCGAACCCCGACGACTATGCCGGCGCCGATGTCCTGATCGTCGCCCCGCGGCGCTCGTTTGCGCAAATCAAAGGCCAGTTCCAATCACTGTTCGACACGATCGAACCGATTGCGCCGGCGACGATCACTCATGCCGGGCGGTCCCTGACGACACTGCCTTTGTTCATCGGGCATCGGCTGCGCGCTAGTGCCCATCCCGCTGGTAGCCCTTGAAATCGCGGGCGAGGTAGAGCGTGTAGCTGCGCGAGGATCCGGGCCCGACCGGGATGACCACAGGTCGGAGCCACTCGATCGCGGCAAAACTCGGCCGCATTTCGCCGATCAGCTGGTGCTCCGCCACCAGCAAAAAATTTTCGCCAATATGTTTCGACATGTCGTTGGTCAGGTCCCACTGGTCCTTTGCGAGGCCTTTCTTCAGTTTCCATTTGACTGCATCGAAGGGATGCGGGCGGACATAATAGACGAGCGCCGCCAAGGTCTCGCGATCGTCGGCGAAGAGCGTCAAGCCGGGTCGGACGGCGAGTTCGGCCCCGACCGTCGACCCCAAGGCTCGCCAGCCGCGCAGCCGGGCGAGCGCGTCATATTTCGCCGGCAGCTCGACGCCGAGTGCCGCCATTGTCTCGCGCCCGGTGAACAGCAGAGCCACGACGGCGAGATGAAGGACGATCGAGAAAATGACGAGATTGCGCCAGCCGCGCTCCAACGCCCAGGCGACGACCAACACCGTCGCCGAGACAAAAGCGGGTGCCGCCCAGTTGGGTTGGGACCGCGACAAGAAGCTGACCGCCAGCATCATCGCTAATACCGGCAACGTAAACGCGGCGAGCAGACGGGCGCGTGGTTCCGTGAGGGTGCGCGGCGATGCGGCGAGAACCAGCAGACCGGCAAAGAGCAGCGGGCCGAAAACCGCGAATTGCGAGCCGAAGAATTCGAGAAAAGTGGTGAAATGGAAGAGCGGCTCGCTCATTCCCGCATTGTCGCGCACGTGGAAATAGCTGACGAAGCCGTTCTGCCAATTCCACCAGAAATTCGGCGAGTAGACGAGGAGGGCGAGAGCGGCGGCGGCGAGCAGCGGACGCAGATAGCGGCGCTCGGCTCGGACCACTAGGACGTAGCCGAGCGCCGAGAGGAGCCAATAGGCCATTGCGTATTTCGCGAGCAGGCCCAGTCCGCATGCGAGCCCGACGGCGACCCACCAGCCCGGCCCGCCGTCTTCCCGCGCTCTGATGAGAGCGTAGAGTGCGGCGGCCCAGAACAAGACCAGCGGCGCGTCGGTCGAGATGATGAAGGCCGAGACCGACACTCCCGGCAGGCTCGCATAAGCGAGCGCCGACCACAGCCCTACGTGACGATCGTAGAGCCGGGCGCCGATCGCGTAGACGAAGACGGCGGTGCCCGCATGCAGCAAGGGTGCCGAGAGCCGGATCGCAAATTCGCTCTCGCCGAAAAGCCCGGTCGTCGATGCGATCAACCAGGCTACCAAAGGCGGCTTAGAGTAGTAGCCGAGTGCCGGGTGCTGCGCCCAAAACCAATATTGCGCTTCGTCCGGGTAGAGGTCAGCCGGCTGGTAGGCGAGCCAGAGCACCCGCAAAAAGGTGATCGCGAGCACCCCCGCAAGCATCCACAAGGCCGGGGAGTGGTGCCATCCTCCCTCGCCCCGCTTGCGGGGAGAGGGCCGGGTGAGGGGTGGCTGCAATGCCCGGTACCGGCAAATCGGAGCGGAGGCTCGCCCCTCACCCGGAACCCGCGCGGCGCGCGGTTTCCGACCTCTCCCCGCAAGCGGGGCGAGGTAATGAGCTTCGTGGCCAACTATTGGTTGGACCAGCTGATCGGCGCGTAATGGCCGTTCTTGCCGGAATTGTCCCAGCGCATCCCATGATCGGTAAAGGTGCTGCCCGCGCTGCCGACAGCGAGCGCCAGCCTGTCGGGCGCGATCGGATGACCGGCCGACGCCCAGATCTCGCCGTCCTCCCGCAGGCTCGGCAGCGGCTCGACCGCCATATGCAAGATCCCCGGGATCTCGGCCGAGCGGCTCTTGCCGGTCACACGGTAATTTATCGGCACCTTCTTGACGCCGAGGTTGGTGGCGATCAGCGGGGCGAAGGCCGCCATCGGCCCCCCTTCCCCGCCGCCGAAGATGGCCCCCAAAGCATCGGCCTGCTGGTCGCTGGCACGGTCGTCGACATAGACGGCGGCGGTCCAATTACCGTCGGCCATCGGCCCCGGAGCATGCGCGATCAATGCCAGATTGAGCCCGTCGAGGGCGACCGCGCCGTAGCTGCCCTTGTCGATGTGAAAGGCGAGCGCCACATCGCATACCCCCTGGCTTGGCCGCGAAGTCAATGGCGGCGCGGTCGAAATAAGGCAGGGACAGACGACATTACAGTTGCAGTTTTCGAAATAGTCGCCCGAAAGCTGCCAATTTGTCGCCATATGCGCTCCCGTGGTGAGGTTAAGCCTGGGAAATAAGGTAGATGCCGAACCCCAGCATCGCAACACCGCTGATCCGAGCGATCCACTCTCCGGCCGGAAACAGCTTTTCGACAAAGACGAAGACGGTGATCGCCGCCATCCATAAGAGGCTCATGATCCCCGCCGCGAACAACAAAGCCATCAGAAACCAGCAGCAGGCGAGACAATAGAGCCCGTGCTCCAGCCCCATGCGCAATGCGCCGACGGAGCCGCTCCGCCAGTGATTGAGGACAAAATCGAAGGGCGAGCGGCAATGCGTCAAGCAAACGGTTTTGAGCGGTGTCAGCTGATAGATGCCGGCGGCAATGACGACAACGGCACCCAATATCGGCGTAAGTCGCCCCGTCATCGGTGAGATCAGGGCCGCGCGCTCGAGCCCCCAGTCGGCCAATGCCGCGATCACCCCGAACAGCCCCCAGGCGATCAGATAACCCGACATGAACACCATTGTCGGAACAAAGGGCTGGCCGCGCTCACGCTTGTGCCGGTTGATCGTGGCGAAGGTCAGGATCATCGGTGCTGCGCTGGGCAGCATCATGCCCGGCATCATCGCCCACCAGATCGCCATGTTGAGCACGAAGTCGGCGGCAGTCCAAGGCACGTAGGCGACGGGCATGGTGATGTCCGCCATTCCCCCCATCGGACCCATTTGCCGATAGACGTATACCCACGAGAGTGCGGTTACCACGGCGAGGGCCAGCCAAATGGCGGCCCGATCGCGCAACAACAGCGCCGCGAGGCGATTGCCGCGGCTCGCCGATATGTCGGTCGCTGTTGAGCCGGTCAGCGCCTAGGCCGTCCAGGCAAACGGCGCGAAATGGCCGTTGTTGCCCTTGCCGACGAGGTCCAGGTCGAGGCCGAAGCCATGAACATGGGTTTCCCTCGACCGGGCCAATGCGAGGCGCCGGTTCGCCGGGTGCGACGTGTTATCGAGATAGAGGGGCTCATCGGCCCGGTTGCGCGGGGTAACCCCGTCGATCTCGAAGGCGAGGATGCCGGGGACCGCAACCGAGCGCTTCAGGCCCGCCAGGTTGAATTCGATCGGCTTGAACTCGACGCCGCGGAAATCGCTGACCAGGTGCTGGCGAATAAACGACGGCGGGCCGCCCGCCTCACCGCCGACGATCGCGGCTAGCACCGGGCGCTGGGCATCGTCGGCGCGCTCGTCGACCACCCCGGCGAAGACCCAGTTGCCGTCCGCCATCACCTTGCCCGAACGGATCACCAGCGCGAACTTCAAGCCGTCGAGCTTGGCATCGCCGCAAGTTCCCTCGTCGATCCGGAACACCATCACAGCTACGCAATGGTCGTGGGTCGCCGGCCCCTGCGGGTTGGTGTAGATGCACGGGCAGAGATAGTCACAGTTGCAGCTCTCCATATACTCACCGCGCATCGTCCATTGCTGCTCGGTCACGGTTCAACTCCTTTGAAGATCTCACCGCGGAGGTCGCTGAAAATAGACGATCCCCCCGCAAGTCTTATAGAACCTGACCGCAAAACAACACTGAAACGATTGCTTCGTCCCTGCGCAATCGCTCGGTCGCATGCGGAGGGCGGGCGTACTTTCGGCCTTATCGCCTAGCGGTTCCCTACCCTTGAGCGTGCAGCACCCTGCCGCCGACCTCGACCGGTTTGGCGGCGATCAGCACGAAGGCAATGACGCAAGGCATGGTTCCCCGGTTGACCCAATTGTGGATCGTACCGCGCTGGACCAGCACGTCGCCGGCTTTGAGATGAACCGTCGTATCGTCGAGCTCCATGTCGATCTCGCCCGCCATCACCACTGCGTAGTCGATCGAGTCGGTGCGATGATTTCGCGGGCTGGCACCGGGGGCGAGCTCGAGGACGCGGAAGACGGTGCCGTTGTCGAGTGTGGTGCCGGTCTGGCGCCGCCCCTGATCCTCGTTGCCGGTATTGTCGACCGGGAAACCCTGGGTCGTCCAAACGACGCCGGCGGTGGCCCCGGGACGCGCCGAGACGAGGTTCTGCGCTATCTCGTCGATCTTGACGACAGCACGCCCGGTCTCGTCGTGACCGGTAACAACCCGGCGAAATTGCAGAGCCATGAATGAACCTCCTCGGCTGATGCGGTTAAATCACCCGCCAGCATACAAAAGCTTTTGTCTATTTCGGAAAATTCGGGCAGACCCGTCAGATGCAATTGCGTGTGCATTCGATCACCTATCTCGCCGAAGCCATTCACGGGTTCGAGCTCGTCGATCCGCGCGGGCGCGACTTGCCCCGCTTTGCCGCTGGTGCCCATATCGACCTGCGGGCAGGTGGGTTCTTGCGCCAGTATTCGCTGTGGAACGACCCTGCCGAGCGCCGACGCTATTGCATCGCGGTGCTGCGCGAAGAGGAGAGCCTTGGCGGCTCGCGCCATCTGCACGAGACTGTCCGGGTCGGCGATCTGGTCGAGGTCTCGCTGCCGCGCAACAACTTCCCGCTCGCCGCGGCAGCGGAGCGGCACCTGCTGATTGCCGGTGGGATCGGCATCGCCCCGCTGATGGCGATGATCGCCGAATTGCAACGGCGCCATGCCGATTTCCAGCTCCATTATTGCACGCGATCGCCCGAGCGGACGGCGTTTCGTGACGTGCTGGCGCCGCTTGCCGGCGACGGGCGGGTGCGTTTCCATCACGACGGTGGTGATCCGGCGCGCGGCCTCGACATAGCCGCGGCATTGCGCGACCCTCGCCCGGGAACGCATCTCTATTATTGTGGTCCGCCGCCGCTGATGACGGCGGCGAGCGAAGCCGCCGCGGAGTGGCCGCCCGATACGGTCCATTACGAATATTTCACCGCGCCGCCGACTGAGGTCACCGAGGAGGAGCGCCCGTTCCGCGTCCGGCTCGTGCGCGCCGGTGTCGAGTACGAAGTACCGGTGGGTCAAACGATCGTCGACGTGCTCCGCCGTCACGGCGTCGCGGTGCGCACCTCATGCGAACTCGGTTATTGCGGCGCCTGCCTCACACCCTACTTGGCCGGCGAGCCCGACCATCGCGACCAGGTTCTCGATGAGACCGGCCGCCGGCGCTATGTGCTGATCTGCTGCACCCGCGCGAAGAGCCCGGTTCTGGAACTGGATCTATAGGGGCTATTCCCGAATTGATGCGGATCTGGTCTACCCACCGGTTCAGCGAAGGGTTCGAGACGGCGGACCCGAAATCCGCAAAAACCCTTCTTGACGCCCTCGGCCATGCCCCATAAGTCAAAGCGGTTGGGGAGCGGCCGGCTGTGCCGATATGACGGACGATCTTAAAGACACGACGACTACGCAAGCCGTCGCGGAGGATTGGGCGAAGGTGAAGCTGCCGCCGCGCTTGACCGGCCTCCCGATGGCGCTGTGGATTACCGAAAACGACGGTTACCCGCACGATGTGCGGGTCAGAAGTCAGCATTCTTCATGGCGGCCGCAGCTCCTGGCGTACCGCCCCGTCGGCAGCCGTGCGACCGCAGCCACTTGAAACTGTGCCGGGCAGCTTGCCGGCCGCTGATGTCGCGCTCGTCAGTCGCTGGATTGACCTCAACCGGGACGCGATAATCGATTATTGGAACGGTGTGATCGATTTCGATGAAGTTAAGCCGCGGCTGCAAGGCCTACAGCCGTAAAGGGCCTCGATCTCAGGATTGCAATAGCCGTTGTGGTCGCCTTCGGCACCACAGCTGCCGCCTGGTGCGATGCGACAATGCATAAATCGGGCGATTCGTAGGCGCGGACCCGCCGCGCTCGTCGATCGGCAGAGAGGTTGGCTTCAAGCAGGGACGGTCAGCTGCGCCGGGTCAAAATAGTATACGCGGGCGGTGTTGCCGCCAGCGATCCCCAGATCTCTCGTTTCATCGTTCCCGCGAAAAGCGGGAACCCAGGGGTTTCGGTCACTTGCCCCCTGTTCATGCCACGGGCAAGCTCTGGAACCCCGCTTTCCGCGGGGGCGACGATTGGAGAAGGCTGCCGATTTAATTACAGCCGCTTTCGCGGGGACGACGACTTTAGTCGGCTGACAGGGTTTCTTCACAGCCTGGATGGCCAGGGTGAGGCGGGATGACGGTCGAAGACGCCGGGGAAGATCAGATCGCACAGCGACAGCAGCGGATATGACGCCTTCGTCGCGCGGCTACTGGCGTCGCGCAATGTCTTGTCGCCGGCCCCGCGGATCCTGCTTTGCCGTCGCCGTGTAGAGGCTCCGCGATATGTCGGGTGCGGCGGGGGCCCAGAATGGCTCTTACTCGGATTGGTCGTAGCGCCGGTGCTCGAGCGGATATTCGGTAATCATCACGTCGGAGAGGTCCACGGGGGCGGCGCCCCGGAATCCGCGCGATGCTGCCGTTCTTGATGGCCGATTTTGACGGGATTTACTCCCGAAGCTGCCGTTCGCAATACCCATCGGGATCGTCTGCAGAGGAAACGGGGCTTTGAATCCCGACTCCCTGTCAAAAAGGAGAAGGGCGACTGTGGCGGTCTCTCATGCGTTGAGGGATCTTGGACCGCTGACGAACGGACTGTCCCGAAGATAAAATCGCAGCAGGCGGTTCGCATCCCGCGAAATGCCGATCCTGATGCTCTGCCCGATTTCGCCGGGCCCGATTTCGCCGGGTTTTGGGTCACCGCGTCCGACCCATAGAGGGCCTTCTCGGCAAAGATCGAGCCCATCGAGCCGACGATCAACCCGTAACGCCGCTGTGAGCCTTCCTGGTCCTCGCGCCAAGTCGCGCAAGCGCTCGATGCCGCGATTTAGCCGCATGATCGGGATGCCTTCGAGCGGCTCGAGCGCCCTGATCAGGACACCGGCTCCGACCCCGGGCATCTCGCTCGAGACATTGAGCATGTATGAGCTGCCGTAGGCGAGATGAATATAGGCGTGCCCACGCTCGAGAAACAGCGAGCGATTACGCCCCGTCATTCCCCGGTAGGCGTGCCCGGCAGCGTCGCCGACGACATACGCCTCGGTCTCAACAATCCGACCGCTGGCGACGCCCTCAGGCAACTCCCGCACCAATACCTCGCCAATCAGATAGCGGGCGAGAGAGACCGTATCACTCGGCAGCTCCGAGCGAACGAGCGGCAGATGGCCATCCTTTAGGGCGGCCAGGCTTCAGGGTATCCGCTCGACCCATTGCGCGCGCGAAGGCCCCGGCTCGAACCGATCGCCGAAATATTGGGTCTCGCGGGCCACCTTCCCATCGAGGAACTCCATGATGCTAACGGTGTAAGACGGCCGCCCGTCATAGGTTAGGACGTATTCAGTGACCCAGAGGTCGCCGGCGCCGATTATCCGCCGCACTGTGAAGCGTTTCCGGTTCGGCTGCGCGGCGCGAGACGACTGAATTTTTCGCCGGCCGCGGATGCGCTCGTCCGATTGCGGATATTCGAGCACCGCGTCCTCTCGGTAAATCCGGTGCTCCGCCTCGAGGTCGTTCGCATCGGAGGCGGCCCAGTGGCGATCCAGAGCCGCTCGAATCTCTCGGTCTTCCATAGCCAATCTCCCTGACCATCGCCGTCGATGTTGAGCCGTCGTACCATGCGCTGGGGTATCGCCAAGGCAAGTGAGGTGCGCAGGGTTGATGCGGCGCGGGAGAACCTCTGGAGATGCACGGACGGTGGTTGCCGAGGGAGCGGTCTTGCCGCAACCGGAAGAGAAGCGCCCGCTGCGGATCCGCTGCAGCAGCATCGGGGCGTCATTTAACTACAACCACAAGTCGCAGCATGCCCAAGCCCGCTTTGGACGCACGGTTCAGCGGGCGCGGAAACAGCTTGTCGACCCGGCGAGCACCACAAGATCACCGGGCGAGGCCGGTAACGAGGATCTGGTCGGGAATGAAAAGCCCTACCTGTTCGCCGCCGCTCTTACAATACCGACTCGACCCACTCGTAGAGCTTGCTCTTGGGGAGCGCCCCGATCTTGGTTGCGGCGATCTGCCCGTCTTTGAACAGGATCATCGTGGGGATGCCGCGCACCCCATATTTCGTCGGGGTCTGCGGGTTTTCGTCGATGTTGACCTTGGCTACGGTCAGCTTCCCTGCCATGTCGGTCGCGAGGTCTTCGAGAAACGGGCCGATCATGCGGCAGGGACCGCACCACTCGGCCCAAAAATCGACGAGCACAGGCTCGCTCGCGCGGAGGACCGCAGCGTCGAAGGTGCTGTCGGTGACGGCGTTCGGCTTCATCGGGTCATCCTTGCGTTGAAGGTCGCAGAGATTAAGGGAGCCGAAAAAGCGCCGTCAAGGCGGAGGCCCTGCAAGGCGTTCGGGGCTGATCGGCATCAGCCGCGGACCTTCGGTCCACAGCAGCGCGCAGCGGATCTCATGCGCGGGATAAATGCGCGCGAGTGCGGCGCGGTAGAGGGCGAGCTGACGCAGATAGACCGGTGGGACCTCCGCTTCGGTCGGAGGCGGCGAGCGCAGCGTCTTGAAATCGACGACCAGCACGCGATTGTCCTCGACCACCAGACGGTCGATCTGCCCGGACAAGACATGGCCCTCGACCAGCCCGACGAGCGCCACTTCAGCTTGCGAGCCGGGGCTGAAAATCGCGGCGAAATCCGGATGGCGAAGCACCGCGAGCGTCTCCCGGCGGAGCTCCTCCTGCTCCTCGGCGCGCAGACCGTGCGCCGGCAGCGCGAGAAACCGACGGGCCGCCCCTTCGTGCTCCTCGGACGGCAGCTCAGGCAGGCCCTGCAGCAGCCGGTGGACCAGAAGCCCGCGCTTGAAACGGTCTTGCCCGCCCACCGCGAGCGGCGAGAAGACCGGCGGCTCGGCCTCGCTCGCCCGTGATGGAAACAGCGGCTTCGGCGGGTCGGGCTCGGGCGGCGGCGGTTCCCTGACCCAGCTCGGCAGCGATCCTCCGGGATGGGCGATGTCCGTTGCGACCTCGAGAACGGGGGACGCCGTCTGGACGCCGATGAGCCGCAATCCTTCGCCGGACCATCCGTCTCGGCCGATCAGTGTTGTCGCATCGAATTCAAAAGGGGTGGCGATTTCGGCGAGCCCGGCGCGGCAGAGTGCATGCCAGCATCCGTCTCTTGGCGGATTTCGGGTTTGCCAGCCGCAGATATAGAGCCGGTCCTGCGCCCGGCTGAGGCCGACATAGAGGAGGCGCCGATATTCCTGCAGCTCGCGCCGGCGCACCGCCTCTCGTTCGGCGGCGTAGACCGATACGGTGAATTCAGCCCGCGGGCGCCACAACGGCAGCGCCTCACGGTCGGTCCACAACAATGTTTCCGACGGTTTCGGCAGCTGCATCGTATCCGGCAGAAAGACAATCGGGGCTTCGAGCCCCTTGGCGCCGTGCACCGTCAGGATGCGGACCTCGTCACGCGGCCGCGCTCCGAAATCGCGCTTGACCTCGGTGTCGCCGGCAACGAGCCAGCGCAGGAAGCCCTGCAGCGAGGGTGCGTGCTCCCGTTCGTAGGCCAGGCTCAGCGCCAGGAACTCCTCGATCGGGATCTTCTGCCCCGGGCCCGAGGCGCTCGAGCAAGGCGCGCCGCCCACCCTCCGCCCCCAGGATCTCGGCATAGAGCTCGTAGGGTGGGACAAAATCGGCGCGGGCGAGCAAGGCCGAGAGCCGTTCGCTCGCCGGGCGCAACGCCGCATTCGCCGACGCGCGGCCGCGGAGGCGATCCCACAGCCGCTCCCTGCCGCGGGCATAGGCGAGGTCGAACAATGTCTCCTCGTCGAGTGCGAACAGCGGGCCCTTCAGCACCGCGGCCAATGTCAGGTCGTCGTCGGGAAACAGCAGAAACCGGCCGAGCGCGACCAAGTCCTGCACCGCCAACTGCTCGGTCAAAATCAGGCGGTCGGCGCCGGCCACCGGCACATGTCGCTGCTTCAGCGCGCGCAACAAGTCGCCGACGAACTCGTTACGGCGACGCACCAGCACCATGACGTCGCCGGGGCGAACGGCTCGACCGCGGGCCTCCAGCACCTCTCCATGGTCGAGCCAGCCTCTGATCGTCGCGGCGATCGCATCGGCAAGACGGGTGCGCGGCTCGGCGGCGCGGCCTCGCGTCACCGGCAGAGCCATCGGATCCGAACTTTCGTCGGGCTGCGGCGCCACCGGCGGCCACAGCTCGACCAGCCCGGCCTGCCCGACGCGCGCGGCCATGTGCCGGATTTCGTTGCCGTCGAGCGCCACCCCGTCATGCGCATCCGCGCGCCGAAAGATCGCGTCAATCGCCCGCAAGATCGGCTCGGTCGAGCGGAACGAGATCTCCAACGGCACCGCGCGCCATTCCTGTCCGGCGGCGGCGATGCGCGCCTCGAAATGCCGTCGCATGCGCAGGAAGGCGTGTGGATCGGCTCGCTGGAAGCTGTAGATCGACTGCTTCGCGTCGCCGACGGCGAAGATCGTCCGGGTCCGGTCGGCGGCACCCTCGCCGGCGAAGAACTCCTCGGCGAGTGCGGCGACGATCTCCCACTGGTCCGGGTTGGTGTCCTGCGCCTCGTCGATCAGGATGTGGTCCAGCCCGCCATCGAGCTTGAACAAGACCCAGGGCGCCACCCCGGGGCGCCGCAAGAGGCCGAGCGCTTTGGTCACGAGGTCTTCGTAATCGAGCACCCCCTGGGTTCGTTTACGCTCGTCATAGGCCTCGATCAGCGCCTCGCCGAGCCGGACGAGAGCGCAGGTCGCCTCGACCAGCACCGCCGCCGCCTGCGCCTCGCGGTACGCTTTGACCCGCTCCGCTTCGGCCATCAGGACCGCGCAGGCGTCGCATACGGCTACCGCAGCAGCACCCCGGGTAATCAGAGATTTCCGGATCTCGCCCTCGTCGGTCAGATACACCCCGGTATAGGCTTCGAGCATCTGGTGGCGCCGCTCTTCCAGCGCGGAGCACCAGGCGACGAGGACTTCACCGCGCCGCCGATCGGTGGGAGATCCACTGCAGAGTGCTGCTGCTGCGGCGCGCAGCCCGGCCTCGTCGCTGGCGCCGGCGGCGCAGAAGGCGGCAGCGAGACCTTCCAGGGTCGTCTCGCTCGATAGGGAGAGCGCCGCGCAGAGCCGGTCGCGCAGTGCCGCGTAGCCGCCTTCGAGCGCGCGGCGGAGCCTGCCGCGCTCGCCGGCGAGTGCTGCCATCAGCATGCCGAAGCGCTCTTCGGCGACGTGACCCGCGACCACCGCGAGGGCATCGGCGAGACCCCCGCCGTCCTTATCCTCGCGGGCGGCAACGATCACGCTTTCGGCCGCTTCGAGCAGCGTCTCACGAGCGCTGCGCTCGTCGAGCACGGCGAACTCGGGCGAAACGTCGGCCTCCAACGGAAAGCGGCGCAGCAGCGCCTGGCAGAAGGCGTGGATCGTGGCGATCTTGACGCCGCCCGGGGTGTCGAGGACGCGCGCGAAGAGCTGCCTCGCCTGCGCCAGTCTGGCGGCGTCCGGGTCTTGTCCGGTCAGCGCCCGCAGCTCTTCGACGAATGCGCCATCAGGCAATGTCGCCCAATCGGCGAGCCGCTCGTTGAGCCGGTTCGCCATCTCCGCGGCGGCCGCACGGGTAAAGGTCAGGCACAGGACACGCGCGGGATCGCCGTCCTCCAACATCAGCCCGAGCAGCCGATCGGTCAGCACCTTGGTTTTGCCGGTGCCCGCCGAGGCCGAGACCCACGCCGAGGTCCCGGGAGCCGCCGCCCACCGCTGTGCCGCATGGGCGTCCATTGCGCCGATCATTCCTCGTCCCAGTGCGCGCTGACGCGCTCGAGGTGCCGGTAGTCCGAAAAACGCGGCGCCCATTGCGGCGCGGGTTGGGCGAGATAGGGTGTCGCGGGGTCGTCGAAACGTTCGATCAGGGCCGTAACGCGGACGAGCACGGAGGCAATCAATTTGCCGGGATCGTCCTCGCCAATTTGCCGGCGCTGCCCAGCCGGAACCCCGCCGCTCAGCCGCCAATATTCGAGCGCAGCCGGGACGCCCGCAACCCCGGCAAAGCTGCCGTCCCGAAGGATTGCCCCTTCAAGCGGCAGTTGCGGAGCGTAACCCAACTCCACCTCCTTTTTCGAGGACAGCGACCCGGTCTTGTAGTCGACCAGCAGAAAGCCGCCCGTGGCGAGGCGGTCGATGCGGTCCGCGTTGGCGGTGAGGGTAAACGGCCCACCGGGTGCGGCCAGCGTCAGGCTGCCGCGGCACTCGCTCAGGCTTTCGACGACATCGGACCGGTGGGTCCGCTCCTCCGCAACGAGCCAGCGGACGATTCGCTCAAACCGCGGCCACCAAAAGGCCCAGACGCCGGGGCGCGACAGCATCGCGCCGAAATGCCCGCGGCCGATCTCCAGCAGCTCCGTCTCTACGTCAGCCGGCAATGCCCTCGGGTAGCGACGAACAAATTCGTCGAGTGCCCGGTGGATGGCGATGCCGAGATCGGCGCGGCCGGGGTCGGCATCGAGCTCGTCCAGCGGCTTCAGATCGAGGATGTGGCGGGCATAGATCGCATAGGGGTCGCGCAGCCAGGTCTCGATTTGCGTCACCGAGAGTTGGCGCGGGCGCGCGGCGAGTGGCGGGCGCGGGGCCGTTGGCGGCAGCGGACGGTATTGTTCGGGCTCGTCGATCTGCTCGGCCGCAAACCTCACTGTCTTGTCCGGTCGCGGCGCCGCATCGAGGCCGGCCGCATGCAACACCGCATCGAGGCGCAGCAGCCAGCGCGACGGCACGGTCGGGACGCCTTCCTGTCGGGCGGCGCGGGTCAGCACCACCTCGGGCGCGGCGAGGGCCTGGGCGAAATCGTGCGCGGCGATGCCGACCGAACGTTCGGGCACGGCAACCCGAAACTGCCGCCGCATCTGCCGCGACATCCAGGGATCGAGTTGCGCCGGGCCCGGCCAGCTGCCCTCGTTGAGCCCGCCGAGGACGAGCAGGTCGGCGTGCTGCAGGCGCGCTTCGACGAGTCCCCAGATCGCCAGCCGCGGATGACGACCGAACGCCGGCCGGACAACGATGTCGGCGGCAAGGGCAGCGAACAACGCCGGGTAATGGCGACCGGCAAGCGGCGGGAAGTCGCGGGCGGCGTCGATCAACTCGTGGCAGAAACGTGCCGCGCTCTCGCCCGCCTCTCCGGCCCAGAGCCGCGTGCTGCCGGGCTCAGCGGCGCTCGCCGCGAGGCGCTCCGCCGCCTCGATATGAGCGATCACGAGACGGACGAGCGGCACGGCACCCGCGGCGAGCAGGTAGGGCAGCCTCCCGAAGCAGGCGTCCAGACGATCGACAAAGCGGCGCAATCGGGCATCCGCGCTGCCGAGCGCCGCTCTAAGACCGGCAAAACCCGAGGCTGGACGGGGTCCGAGGATTGCCTCCTCCAACTGCCGCGCCAGCCGGCGGAACGCCCCAGGGTCGAGCCCGCCGGCGGCGAGCGGATGTTTCAGCGCCGCGAGCAGCGGCACCGGGGCGAGGCCGCTTTCGGCGAGCTCGAGGACGAGGCGGAGGAAGGCCCCGGGCGGCGTGCGGTTCAAAGGCACGCCCGCCGAGTCATCGATTTCGATCCCCCAGCGGCACAATTCGGCGGCAACCCGGCGCGCGAGCTCGCGATCGGGGGTGACGAGTGCGGCCGTGGCACCCGGCGTTTCGAGCTTGCGGCGCAGCAGCAGCGCGATCGTCACCGCCTCCTGCTGCGCACTCGCGCAATCGAAGCGGCTGACCCCGTCGAAGGCACCAGCGGCTTGCGGCGGCAAGCGGCGCCACGCGTCGGTGGTCGCCGCCGGCCGCAACGCCTCGCCAAGGAGGCGCACGCGCCGCGCCCGCGCTGTTTCGTCACCCCCGCGAAGGCGGGGGTCCAGAGACCCGAACTCAGATGCCGGGCGCTTTACGGCGGCGGCAAACAACGGGAGATCGGCGCATGCCTCATCCCCGCTTTGCCCCCTCCCTAACCCTCCCCTGCTTTGCCCCCACCCTTCCCTCCCCCGCAAGCGGGGGAGGGTTAGGGAGGGGGCGGGGAGAGGGCCGGGGTGAGGGGGTGGCGCAGGCGGCCAATCCGCAACCTCCTCCGGACCGACCCCGAGCGCTCTCAGCAGCAGCGCCATCAGATATTGCGGATGCGCCTCGTCACCCTCGATCGCCTGCCACTCGGCCCGGTCGCACCCGCGATCCAGTCCGGGCAAAATCACCGCGCCCCGGTCGAGCTCGGTAACGGCGGAGATCAGCTCGGTCATGGCCGGAATGCCGCCGGTGAGCCCGGCCGCGATGACCGGGTCGGCAGGAGGAAAGCGGCGCCAGCTCGCAGCTTGATGCTCAAGGAGGCGGTTGCGCCGCACCGCCGGGTCGACGGCACCCTCGGCGGCGAGGATCTGCGGCCACTGGCTCGGCAGGATCTCGAGAAACTTGTGGACGATTTGCCAATGCGCGGCGAGATCCTGCGGCACCAGATCGGCGAGCCGCGCAAAGTTGGCACCCTCGGTCGCCACGGTATCGAGAAACCGGGCGAGGCTGGCGGCGAGGGCACCGGCCTGGCCCGGCAAGAGCGGGGTTTGACCGCGGACCTGGCCCCAGCGCATCACCAATTGCGTTAGCAATAGACGCCGGCGCAGCTCGGGGATGGCCGGCGGCACCGCCAATGTCTCGCCGCCGTCCGTCGCCCCTTGGGCCAAGCTCAGCTCATCTGAATCGAGATCGCCGACCGCCCGCATGCGCGGCAGCAGCAAAGGCGCCCCCGCCTCCCGCCCCCCCGATGTCGCGCGCAGAAAGACCTCACGCAAAGCACGCACGGCGCGCCGCGTCGGCAGCAGAACGGTAACGCGCGGCAAGAGCAGCGGATCGCCGCCGGTCATCGCCAGCAGCCCGCCGGCAAGCGTCGCCAGAAACGGGCGCTCGGGCGCAATCGTGTAGACTCTCGGCCGCAATCCGTCCTCCGCACGAGCCCCCACCCTGCTCGGCCCGCTTCTCCCCTTCTTCTACCTCAAAAAAGTGGCGTCCCTGCGGCCGGTCAGCCCATCCGACGACGTCGGCAATTTTCTCGCGCCATCTGGCTCTCGGGATTTTTGCACCTTGGCATGGCAACAGGTCTGCCACTGGCCGCGCGTACTGTCAAAAAGTCGGATAAGAGCAATTCTGAAAAGATTTACCTTCTTCGACTAAGGAAACCCATGGCGTCGTCTGACCACGAGTTGCTTGTGATGAAGAGAATAGAAGTGCGCGAGATTTTTATGATCACCAACCCGAACAAAGGTTGGGTCGTCACCAAGCTAGACGAATTACTGAGTGTCTGAATCTGAATCGGAATGGTTGTATTGTATCGTAGATACATTGTGTAAGGGTCAAGCTAATCTCCTGACAAGAAGCTGTACAGAGGCGATGTAGACCCATGCTTTGGCGCTCGCAATCGAAGCCTCGAAATCCTTGGCTAGGCGGCGATTTCGGTTGAGCCAAGCCAGGGTTCGTTCGACGACCCAGCGCCGCGGCAGCAATTGAAAGCCTGCAGCGTCAGCGGCGCGTTTGACGATCTCGATGGTCCACTTGCCGAATTTGGCGAGGGCGGCACCCAGATTGGGGCCGTTATAGACGCTGTCGGCGAACAGGTGACGCAACCAGGGAAACAATTGGTGGACGGCCTCAATGACCAGCACGGCACCATCGCGATCTTGGACATCGGCGGGGTGCACCTCGGCACCGACCAGCAGACCGCCAGTGTCGGTGACAATGTGGCGCTTACGCCCCCAGCCTTCGCTGGGGCAGGCTCTTTGACCTTCTTGGCGGCATCATAACCACGCGGCCCACCGCTCTCGGTGGTCTTGGCCGATTGACTGTCGATGACCCCGGCCGATGGGCTCGCTTCGCGCCCCGCCGCTTCGCGGGCCTGCAGCAGCAATGCAAAATTGATCTTCTCAAACAAGCCGTGGTCTCGCCAATCGTAGAAATAACCTTGCACGGTGGTAAACGGCGGAAAGTCCTTCGGCAGCATCCGCCACTGACAGCCGCTTCGCGCCATATACAAGATCGCATCCAGCACCGCCCGCAGCTCGGTCTCGCGCGGTCGGCCCAAACGCTTTGCTGCCGGCATATGCGGCTCGATCAGCGCCCACTCGGCATCCGTTAGATCGCTTGCGTAGCGCTGTCCCTCTCGCTCATACTTCCGACGAGTGATTTTGGTCCACATTTTGTGCCTCGATGATTGTTTTGCCACAACCATCATGCCACAACCGACTGAAATCACTCAATTCATTTTCGGTCGGCCTCTGAGAGAGTGGGAGCGGTGGCTAGCAACCGTTCGACACCTCCCTGATAGTCCGGATTACGACGGACGAACCTGCACCGAGGCTATAAAAGACGGGTTGGCTAATAGGGAATTGCACGGTGTATTGCGGGACAAGACATTGGTTTTTATAGGAAATCATTTCTCCGGGTACGCATTTCTTTTCGAAACGTGGTCACCTTTCCCGCACGAGAACAGTATACGTCGACTAGCGGATATTGTTCCTGATTGGATTCGCCGCCTCAAAACCTTATCTGAGTGCATCGAATATGCGCGCGTGACTGATGGGTTTTGGAAGGAAAAAGGCAAGCAGCTTACCGACGCAATCATCAAAGCTGCTCCCGACAAAGCTGCTGATATAGCCGCGACCTATCTCAAAAATCCAATGGCCTAGTCGGGGGACCCGCCATTTTCCGCGCGGTCGTTGGAATGTTCTTGTGGAAAATGACGCACAACTCTCTACGGAAAATTCGCGGTAGGCTAGGCGGCTTCACGCATTGCTGAGTGTCACAAACTCTTCCATAGATTTTTCTAATGGCGGACGTAACCTGTTCAGGTCTAATACGTCAAGCACCGCAATGGTCGTATAAAAGTGCATGGTCAGCGCTATTAACGCTCGCGACATTTCTTCCTATGATTCAAATTCTCCGAAATAAGGGTGAGCACCAATACCGCCCGGATGTGTGTGCCTAGAAATACTCCAGTAGATAAAATTATACCAACACTCTATTTCACCACCGACTGTCTTTTCTTTGCCATTTTTTTCAAATTTTTAAGGGGGGTAAAATTGCTTGGCATTGTTGGAGACTGAAACGGCGTATCGTATGACTCAAATTCCGTCAGCCACGCCATACACTTGCCTTGTTGCTTTAGGGTCATCAATTGTTTGACCTTTTCTCCACGTTGCCGCTCGCCGTCACTTCCCTATCCAGCTAGTTGCCCACCGGGAAGATCTCTCGACTCGCGTCGGATGAAACCTGTGGCAGGCTGGGGGGCGCGGCGCCGGCACTGAGGTCGGTTCGGTCTTGGTGCTGCGAGCCCGGTAGCTAGTTGGACCCGGAGCCCCACGTGCACCCCGTACTGTCGCCACGCCCGCCAGGGCCGGAGCACGCATTCTAGAGTTCGATTTCGTGGGCTCCTCGCCGGCGCCACAGCGAGGAGGGATCATGGAGGTACTTCATCCGCGTTGCGCTGGCCTCGATGTCCACCGTGACAGCGTTGTGGCCTGCGTCCGTCTGGCGGGCGGCCGGCGGGTCGAGCAACACGTCGAGACGTTTTGGCACGACGACTTCGGAACTGGAGCGGTTGTCGCGCTGGCTGGCGAGCAAGGCGATCAGCCACGTCGCGATGGAGGCGACCGGGATCTATTGGAAGCCGGTCTGGGCCGTCCTCGCCGAAAGTTTTGAACTGGTGCTCGCCAATGCGATGCACGTCAAGAACGTACCCGGCCGCAAGACCGATGTGAACGACGCGATGTGGTTGGCCGACCTGCTGGCACACGGCCTCATCCGAGCGAGCTTTGTGCCGCCGATGGCGGTGCAGGCGCTGCGCGACCTGACGCGGGCTCGCAAGCAACTGATGCGCGAAAAGGTCTCGCATGTGCAGCGGATCGACAAGACCTTGCAGGCGGCAAACCTCAAACTCGGCTCGGTCCTGTCGGACATCATGGGCGCGAGCGGACGGGCGATCCTCGATGCCCTGGCGCAAGGTGAGACCGACCCCGAACGCCTCGCCGACCAGGTCCATACCCGGATCCATGCCTCCCGCGCACAACTCGTCGAAGCCTTGCGCGGCCGCGTGTCCGACCATCAGCGCCTGCTGCTGCCGATCCACCTCGCCCAGGCCGATGCCATTGATGCGGCGATTGCCGAGATTGACACGGAGGTCAGCGATCGGCTCGAACCCTTTCGCCAAGCCGCCCTCCGGCTGACCACGATCCCCGGCGTCAGCGATGTCGCCGCTGCCGTCATCGTCTCCGAGATCGGCGTCGACATGACGCGCTTCCCAACCGCCGCACACCTGATCTCCTGGGCCGGCCTGTGCCCCAGGAACGACGAGGGTGCCGGCAAGCGCCGCTCCACCAAGCTGCGCAAGGGGGCACCCTGGCTCAAGACCCTGCTCGTTCAGGTCGCCTGGGCGGCGAGCCGCAAAAAGCGCAGTTACTTTCGTGCGCTCTTCACCCGGCTCACCGCGCGACGCGGCCCGCGTAAGGCGATCGTCGCCGTCGCCGCCGCCATCCTCACCACCGTCTACTGGCTGCTCAGACGCGGCGTCCTTTATGCCGACCTCGGCGCCGATCACTTCGAGCGCACAGAACGCACCCGCCTCGCCGCCCGGCTTACCCGAAAACTCGCCGAACTCGGCTTCCAGGTCACCCTGGCCGACCGAACGGGGGCATGATGATTTCATTCTAGAGCAGGGGCGCAACCGCTGCGGGAAGCCGCCGGGGAGCTGATCGTAGGTTATGGTGGCGCATTCGACGGCGCGCCGAATAAGGTAGCCGTCCAGCCCGTCGGGCAGGTTGCGACGATTGAACCGGTAGGACCATTCCCGCAGATAGCGCGGCAGGTGCTTGGCGCTGACGCCGTGATGGGTGCCGACGAGCCAGGCTTTGATGTTGCTGAACAGGGTATGGATGATCGGGAAGAACGCGCCGGCATTGGCGCCTTCGCCCTGGACCACCGGCGTGTGCTTCAAATGCTCGCCGAGGCCGGCCGCACCACCGCGATACCCGCTAAACCCGTCGGTCAAGAGATGGGATTGGGCGGCAACGTTTGCCTTGAGGAAGGCGCCGAGTTCGGCGCCCGTCGCGGCCGGCAGCACGGCGATCCGGGCGTTGCCGGCGAAGAACCCGTGCTGGCGCTGTACGGCATGGCCGTATTTTCCCTTCTTGTTCTGTGGCGCCGGCACCTTCTCGACCACGGCAACAACCAGGCTCTTGTTGGGGTTGGCGGTGCTGCGTCCGGGACTTGTCGGATCGCCCCGGCCGCCGATGAAGAGCCCGCCCCTGCGAAGGCAGGGGTTTCGTCCGCCTCGAGGAACCCGCGCAGCGGACGGGTTGGGTCTTCGCTCAGCCCGTGCCGCAGCTTATGCGCCATGGTCCACGCCGTCTGGTAGGCCACCGCCAGTTCCCGCTGCAGAAATTTGGCCGAGACGCCGCGCTTGTCGCGGCCCAGCAGATAAGCGGCAACAAACCACTTCATCAGATCCGTCCGCGTCCGATGAAACACCGTGCCCGCGGTGACCGATTCCTGCCGATGGCGTGCCGCACTCGTAAACCCGCGGTCGAGCCTTCAGCCGCCAAGCCACCCGCCCGCCGCAGCCCGAACACACAAAACCGCCGGGCCAGCGAAGCCCGGCCAAGTGCTCGATGCACCGCTCCTCCGTCCCAAACCGCGCCGCAAATTCCAACAGCCCAGGCATCCGACCCCCTCCCTGATCGACGGCCTATGCTACCTCAAGGCGAGGGGAGATTCCAGAACATCTAGTGAACCTGTCTCAACTCGACAGGGACAGACTGTGGATCAACGAAAATCGTATTCACGCTTCCTTGTCTAATAATATGTAGTATCTCACCTTCCTCTTCATTTGCACCGCATGATCGTACAGCGGGATTCAAGGCGAAGCTGTTCCATTAATCCCATTGTCGTTCCAGCTCCCGCGTGCATATGACCTGCTACAGTGAGCACGTCGAGTGGGAACCGGCGTTCTACTTTTGCGTTTCGAGTTCATTGAAGAACCTCCTACCCCTTTTCTGGGCGCGTCGTTTCATATGGGAGGATACAGATCCTCTGCCAGCTATCTCAGATGCATTGATCTAGCGCAGCACAGCGCGGCAGCCTTGATCGAAGCTCCGTGCGCTCCCTCCGTTGGCCCGGTCGTACGCGCCATTTGCCGGGCAAGCTGGTGACGGTCCCGTGCGGTGTTGCGGACAACAAAAATTAGGGTAAAGAGGCAGCGTGGCGATACCTTGTCGGGATTTTGCCATGCCAGTGTTGTCGAATGGCAAATTAAGCCCCACTATATGTATGTATCGTTCTTGATACGTTCTAAGCCTGGGGGAGAGGTAAGGTAGCATGCTACGTGTGAAGGTCAGGCGAATTCGAGATGGGCTGCACCCAAACGAGGTTGTTGTGGGATTCGACACTCCGGATGGCACCCAAGAAACCCTAGTTGTTGACAGGCGCTCTCTACGGAGCGACGACACTCTCAGGGTTGGGTATCCGGTGGGCAGCGACCAAGCCAATCGACGCCTGCTCGTCGAACTTCCCCGCGAAACAATGCGTGGCCAATGGCGAGTATGGGTGTCTGCCGATTCTGTCGTGAAGGAGGATGAAGCCGCGTGATCCTGACGGATCGCGAAATAAAGATAGCCATCGAGCGGGGATTGATTGTCATCAATCCCCGCCCGGAACTTGATTGCGTATGCTTCCACCAGCGTGGATTTAACACTTGACCCAATAATCAGCGAATTCAAAGCACAAAGGGGCGGTGTAGAGACTATAATTGATCCGTCCAACGCCAACTTCAAGGATGAAGAGGTACTGACGGACATCACTGAGAGACAAACTATACCGGATGATGGATATGTCCTTCACCCGCAAAAATTCGTCCTTGGCTGGACAGCAGAATATATAAACCTCATATACCATACCCGTCTTGCTGCTAGAGTAGAGGGGAAAAGTTCGCTTTCACGACTTGGCATTGTCGTGCACATGACTGCTCCTACAATTCATGCTGGGTTCGACGGTCAAATTCGGCTCGAAATTGCAAATCATGGATTTTTGCCGGTGCGACTGCGAGCGCGAATGCGAATCTGCCAACTCATACTTGAGCAAACTCTCGGCACGCCAGACAAAGGTTACCACGACCAATTTTCGGGGCAGACCAGCACCTAACCACGGTCATCAAAAGCCGCATAAGCCGCATTATGTAAACTCAACCGAAGCGAAAACAGGCGCTCGTTCTTACGGTCATGTCTGCCGTTTACTACGGTCATGTCTGCCGTTTACTGGCGTTTATGCGGGCAACAAAGGGGACTGTCTGCGACCATAATACTCGGTAGACTGCGCCTTTACTGCGCGCGTGGGGATACAAGCTCTTGATTGGGGCCATGGCGCGGCGACACGGGACCGCGGATCCGAAGCCTTCGCTCCATCCGTCAAATTGCCAACTTCTTGTCGCATAGTCTGATCGAAACTGGTCGCCGGTCGGGAAGGAGGGGGGCTTCGGGACATCGTGTCGCCGGTGCTGCTCGAGGAGGGCGGCGAGGGCTATTCTACTGCAAGAGGAAATTTTGCTGCTGATTCGCGTTAGATTTGACAACCGGTATTCGCAGATGAAACCACAAGTTTGGCGGAGGAGAATGACGGCCGAATGGATCGAGCTGTCGACGCGCCGGAAGCGTTTTGATGTGCCGGCAGGCCGATGACAGGTCCGTGCCGCCGAGCAATGGCCCCGGCTTTGCGCCGGGGAGGTCAATGAATGAGCGGCAGAGGGTTCCCTTCGCACGGTCTCAGCGGGTTCGGCGGGGAGCCAGTGCGGGTCGAGCGCTTGATCCGTTGCCGGCGGGCAGGGCTGTCCGGGGAACCGGAAACGGTTGTAAGGGGGCGACCCCGTTCTACCACAGAAGTTCCCCGTGGCCGGACTTGGTCCGGCCATCCACGTCTTCGGCGCGGAAATCGTGGCCGGCTCAAGACGTGGATGCCCGGGACGAGCCCGGGCAAGGGGCTTTTGGGGCCAAAATTCGAGGCGAGACGCTCGCACGAACTGCCCTTCGATTTTCCCGGACAGGCCTGCGGCCGGCAGGGAACGCGCCGGGTCGGAAGCTAGCGCTCGATGCGGTGCGAGGAGAGGCGCTCGCGGGTTGCGGCGAGGCCTTCGGGGCTGCCGACATGGAACCACTCGCCATCGTGCACGATCGCGCGCAGGCGACCTGCCGCTTCGGCGCGGTCGAAGAGCCGGACCAGCGAGAAGACAGGGCCGGGCAACTCGTCGAACAGCCGACGGTGGAGGAGCTGGATGCCCGCGAACAGGTAAGGGGCGACCTCGCGCTCGCCTCGCCGGCTCGGCCTTCTCAAGGAGTCGAGGAAATAGTCGCCGCTGCCCTCGTAGCCGACCGCCGTCACCGTCCGCTGCAACAACAGGACGGCGTCGACATTGGCGGGATCGAAGGCGCCGGCGAGCCGAAGCAGCGCCAACTCCTCGCTGTCGAGCCAGACGACGTCGCCGTTGACGACGAAGAACGTCTCGCCGAGCAGTGGCAGAGCGCGGGCGACGCCCCCACCGGTGTCGAGCAGCTCCGTCTCCGCGGACAGTTCGATCCGAGGATGGTCGCGGCGAGCAAGGTGTTCCGCCAACATCGCCGCCTTGTAATGAATGTTGACGACGACATGCTCTACCCCGGCCAGTGCCAGCCGGTCGATCGCGTGGTCGATCAGAGCGCGCCCGTTGATCTCGACGAGCGGCTTGGGGATCGTCTCGGTGAGCGGGCGCAGCCGAGTGCCGAGCCCCGCCGCGAGCACCATCGCCGAGCGCGGCGGTGCGGTCACGCCGCGCTCCGCAGATCGGGCCGACGTCGACTGTCAGGCGGCAGGCAGCGCTCGAGCCAGCGCGCGATCGGGAGAAGGACCGGGTGCTGCAGGTCCTCTTCGAGCAGACGCCACACCCGCGGGATGTGGGCGAGATATTGCGGCTTGCCGTCGCGCTTCCACAGCCGCGTAAAGATGCCGAGGATCTTGCAATTGCGCTGGGCGGAAAGAATGGCGGCCGACCGCAGAAACGCCGATCGGTCGAGCGTCGGGGAGGCGGCGAGATAGCGCTCGGTCATCGCCTCGCGGAGGGGAGCGGAAACGTCGCGCCGCGCGTCCTCGAGCAGCGAGACGAGGTCGTAGCTCGGCGGCCCGGTCACCGCGTCCTGAAAATCGAGGAGCCCGCATCCCCGCACCCCGGGGCGATCGGGCAGCAGCATCAAATTGTCCACATGGTAGTCGCGCAGCACCAAGGTCGGCGGGGATACCGCTGCACTGGGCAAGAGCTCCCGCCAGAGCCCCAGGTATTCCTCGCGCAGCTCGGGCGCGAGCGGCCTGTACCAGTCGACGAGCAATGCGGCTTCGGCGAGCAGCCGCTCGGTGTCATAGGGGGGCAGTTCCCGGATGCCGTGCAATTCGGCGGCCCGCTGCAGCGCCACCAGAGTGTCGACCGCCAGCGCATAGAGGCTGGGCTCGTCGGCGCCGCGCTCCAGGAGCCGGGTGTAGGTGTCGTCGCCGAAATCCTCGAGCAGCAGAAACCCCTCCTCGCGGTCTTGGGCCAGCACCTCGGGGGCGCTGAGGCCGAGATCGCGCAACAGTGCCGCGACGGCGACGTAAGGGCCGACATCCTCTTGCGGCGGCGGAGCGTCCATCAGCACGGCGCTGCGCCCGTTGCCGCCGACACGGTAATACCGGCGGAAAGACGCGTCTGCGGCCAGAGGTACCGGTACGAAACCGCCCCATCCAGCGGCGTCGAGGAAGGCAGCCATCGCTCGCCGTGGCGGCTTATCCATCGGCAACGATCCCGGCCAGCCGTTCCTCCCAGTCCTCGCCCGCGAGAAGGACGCGCCTCGTCTCGGGCTGCTCGCCGAACAGGAGCGTGATTTCGAGGGAATGCATCGGCAGCAAAGGGCCCAGCCGCTCGGGCCATTCGATCAGCGAGATCCCCTCGCTGAAGGCATCCTCGATGCCGAGCTCCCAGGCTTCGTCCGGCGATTTCAGGCGGTAGAGGTCGAAATGCCAAATCGCCGCCGGCCCGAGCTCGTAGACCTGAACCAGGGTGAAGGTCGGGCTCGGCACCTCCTCCATGCCGCCGCGCGCGCGGATGAAGCCACGAGCAAAGGTAGTCTTGCCGGCGCCGAGATCGCCCTTCAATGCGATGATATCCCCAATTTCGGCTAAAGCAGAGATACGAGCAGCGAACGCTGCGGTAGCGGCTTCATCAGGCAGATCGACAACGGGCATCGCCTATGCGTTGTATATGCTCGCAGCGATCACCCGCAACATCAGCCTGCGTGCGGTGATCACCCTGCGTCGTTTTCGGAAGACGCCGGCGCCGGATTTATCGGGCCCTGCGCGAATCGCCCGACCCGCGAGGTCAGTGCTTGACCGACGAGTACGGCAGGATCGGCTCGCCGTTCTTGTACTCGTCCGGCCACACCACGACTTCCCCCTTGCCGTCGCGAAAATCGTCGAGATTGGTGCTGGTGATGTTCTGAAACTGCACGGTCATCAGCCGCGCTTTCTTCCACTCGCCCTTTTCGCCGAACTCGACATCGCCGACCACTGTCTTGAAGACATGAGTGCGCATGTAGTCGGCGATCTTGTCCTGGTCGAGGCTCTTGGTCTGCTCGACCGCTTCGCCCAGGACCTGCAGATCGGCATAGGCCCAGGGTCCGAGATAATAACCGAGGGGATCGACGCCGGCACCGGCCGCCTTTGCCTGGTACCGCTGCAGAAACTCCATTACCCCGGGAAAGCGCAGTTTCGGCGCCGGCAGCCAGAAGTCGTAGGTGATGATGCCATTCAGCATCGGGCCGAGCGAGGTCTTGATCGAGGTGCTCTGCGGCCCGACCATCGTACCGCAGCAGATCTTGGTGTTGAGTCCAAGTTCGTGCATCGCCCGAATGAGCCCGACGCTGTCGGGCGGATAGGAGGCGATATAAACCACGTCCGGGTTGGTGGCCTGGATGGCGCGGATGATCGGCGTGAAGTCGGTCGTCGTCGGCGGGTAGGTCTTGTCGTAGACGACCTGCAGACCCGCCTTCTTCAGATTGACGCGGGCGCCGTCGGCGGTATTGCGCGTCGCCTCGCCATCGTCGACCGCCAGCGCGATCGTCTTCAGACCGAGCTTCTCCTTCTGCACCTTGATGATTTCAAAGAACCCCTCTGAGATCGCCGCCCGCGGATCCGGCCCGACCGGCAGCATCGAGAAGTATTTCGGGTAGTGAAATTCCTCATTCACATCCATCGCGAACAGGCCAATGAACGTCTTGTTGTGCTGGATGACGATTGGCAAGGCCGGCGCGGTGACGTTGGTGCCGTAGGCCGAGACGACGAGATCGACCTTGTCGACATCGAGCAGCTTTGTGTAGATCCCAGGTACTTGCGACGGGTTCGTCTGGTCGTCGTAATAGATGAGCTTGACCGGCCGGCCGAGCAATCCGCCTTTCCTATTGGTATCCTCGGCCCAGATCTGCATTGCCAACAGCCCCGAGGTGCCATTGACCGCGAGCCCGCCCGTCAGCGACATGCTGAACCCGATCTTGATCGGCGGCCCCGACGACGCCTCGGCCAGAGCTGCATCAGCTGCCAGAACAGTTGCGATCGCCGCCACCATCGCCCCGAATGCGCTTCCAAACATGTTTCCCCCCATCCTCGGCTGGTTCCGAGAATGCATTACTTTGCCGTCGCCGTTGATGCGCCCGACGTCGGCCACAACCTTTATTTAACGCGATTGTGGCGGCTTGGGGATAGCTCGATCACAAGCCGTCTTTCACAATCGTTGCCGCCGATGGATGCTAAGTTTTTGTCCGGGCGTTACGCACGCCCGCTGCCAGCGTGCGGATGTCGGCGAGGACGGCGTCGATGAGCCCGGGTTTGGCGCGGCCGTCGGAATCAAGGTTAAGGGCGAGGCTCTGGACGAGCGCGGTGCCGACAACCGCGGCGTCGGCGGCGCTGGCCACCGCCGCCGCCTGATCCGGGGTGCGGATGCCGAAGCCCACCGCGACTGGCAGCGGCGTGAAACGACGCAGCCGAGCAACCGCGGCGGCGACATCGGCGGCATCGGCCGAGCGGGTGCCGGTGATCCCGGCGATCGCCACGTAATAGATAAAGCCGCTCGCGCGTTCGACGACCTGCGGCAGGCGCTGCGCGTCGCTGGTCGGAGTGGCGAGGCGGATGACATCGAGACCGGCCGCGTGGGCGGGTCCGCTCAGTTCGGCGTCCTCCTCGGGAGGCAGGTCGACGACAATGACCCCGTCGACGCCAGCGGCGACCGCGTCGCGCGCAAAGGCCTCGGCGCCGTAGCGGTAAATCGGGTTGTAGTAGCCCATCAGCACGATCGGCGTGGCGTCGTCGCCGCGGCGCAATTCGCGAACGAGCCTCAAAGTCCGGCGCAGCGTCATGCCCTGCTTCAGGGCGCGCCGGCCTGCCTCCTGAATGACCGGGCCGTCGGCCATCGGGTCGGAGAATGGCATGCCGATTTCGATCAGATCGGCGCCGGCTGCGGCGAGCCCGGCGAATAGCCGGGCAGACGTGTCGGGATCGGGATCGCCCGCGGTCAGAAAGGTGACGAGTCCAGCACGTCCCGCCTCGCGCAATGCCGCAAAGCGCGGCTCGATGCGGCTCAAAGCATGACCCCGAGATGGTCGGCGACGGCGAAGATGTCCTTGTCGCCGCGGCCGCACATGTTCATCACGATCAGGTGGTCGTGCGGAAGGCTCGGAGCGATCTTGGCGACATGGGCCAGCGCGTGGGCCGGCTCGAGCGCCGGGATGATGCCTTCGAGCCGGCTCGACAGCTGGAAAGCCTCCAGGGCCTCACGGTCGGTGATCGACACGTATTGGATGCGTCCGACGTCGTGCAGCCAGGCATGCTCGGGGCCGATGCCGGGGTAATCGAGACCCGCCGAAATCGAATGCGCGTCGTGGATCTGCCCATCCTCGTCCTGCAGCAGGTAGGTGCGGTTGCCATGCAGGACACCGGGGGCGCCGCCGGGCAGCGAGGCGGCATGCAGCCCGGTCTCGATGCCGTGCCCGCCCGCCTCGACGCCAATCATCGCGACGTCGGAGTCGTCGAGGAACGGGTGGAACAGCCCCATCGCGTTCGAGCCGCCGCCGACGCAGGCGACCAATGTGTCGGGCACGCGTCCCTCCGCCTTCGCGAGTTGCGCCCGCGTCTCGTGGCCGATGACCGATTGGAAATCGCGCACCATCATCGGGTAGGGGTGCGGCCCGGCGACCGTACCGATCACGTAAAACGTGTCCTCGACGTGGGCGACCCAGTCGCGCAACGCTTCGTTCATCGCGTCTTTCAGGGTTGCCGTCCCCGAATGCACCGGGATCACCTCAGCGCCGAGCAGTTTCATGCGGAAGACGTTGGGCCTTTGCCGCTCGATGTCGGTGGCGCCCATGTAGACGACGCACGGCAGGTCGAAGAGCGCGCAGGCCGTCGCGGTCGCCACACCGTGCTGGCCGGCGCCGGTCTCAGCGATGATGCGGCGCTTGCCCATGCGCCGCGCCAGAAGGGTTTGGCCCAGCACATTATTGATCTTGTGCGCGCCGGTATGGTTGAGCTCGTCGCGTTTCAGATAGAGCTTCGCCCCGCCGAAATGGCGGGTCAGCCGTTCGGCGAAATAAAGCGGGCTCGGCCGCCCGACGTAATGCTCGAGGTAGTAGTCGAGCTCGGCCTGGAAGGAGGGATCGCTGCGCGCCGCGGCATAGGCGGCCTCGACCGCGAGCACGAGCGGCATCAAGGTCTCGGCGACAAAGCGCCCGCCATAGATGCCAAAATGCCCGCGCTCGTCGGGGCCACCGCGGAAAGTGTTAGGAACCTGCATCGCTTACCTCACCCGAGCGCGCGGGCGGTGGCCAGAAATGCGCTGATCTTGCCGAGGTCCTTGACCCCGGGACGGCTCTCGACGCCAGAGGACACATCGACCGCGGCGGCGCCGGAAATGCGCACCGCCTCGGGCAGCAGCTCGGCGGTCAGCCCCCCCGACAGCATCCACGGGCGGCGCCAGGACCGGCCGGCGATCAGAGCCCAGTCGAAGGCGAGACCGTTGCCGCCCGGCAGAGCATCCGACCGGCGCGGCGGCTTCGCATCGAACAGCAACAGATCCGCGACCTCCTCGTACCGAGCAGCAGCGAGCACGTCCTCAGGCCCGGCGATCGCGACCGCCTTCATGACCGGCCGGCAGAAGCGAATCTTGGCATCCGCGACCCGCTCCGGGCTCTCGCCGCCGTGGAATTGCAAAAGATCGATAGGTGCTGCGGCAAGCACGGCAGCGATCGCATCGTCGTCGGCATCAACGAAGAGCCCTACCCTAGCGATTCCTTCCGGCACCGTGGCGCAGACCCGGGCGGCGCTTTCCGCCGCCACGGCGCGGGGGCTCGGCGGGTAGAAGACGAAGCCCAGATAGGCGGCCCCCCCGGCGACCGCCGCCGCGACCGTCGCCTCGGTCGACAGCCCGCAAATTTTCGCCGCGACGCTCATTTGCCGCCGTCGGCCGGTGCCGCGGGCGTACTGGTATTGGGGAAGGAGATGTCGACGCGCCCTTCGGGCGGTGCTTTCGCGGCGTCGATCTCGGCTTCCCGGTGCTGCCGGTAGACGCTGCGCAATGCTGCATAATAATCGAGGGAATTGCGTTCCAAGGCGTCGAGATCTTCCAGGTGCTGAGACCGCTGGTCGACGGCATTGGCGCCGCCGGTCGCGACACCGGCATAAGTCGCCGGCGCGCCGCCGACGAAGGTCAGCGGATTGAGCGCCATGTCAACGGCGGTTCCCACCGCGTCGCGCGGGCTTGACGGGCCGAGCAAGGGCAGCTGGATATACGGGCCTTCACCGACGCCCCAGACGCCGAGGGTCTGGCCAAAATCCGCCTTATGCGGCGGCAGTCCCCACTTCGCCGCGACATCGACAACCCCGGCGACGCCGAGCGTCGAGTTTACCGCCAGCCGTTGGACCGATTGCCAGGCGTTGTCGACATTTCCCTGCAGCAGATCGTTGACGGCAACCGCCGGCTCCTTGAGGTTTTGCACGACGTTGTGAACACCGGTCTGGATTGGGTCCGGGACATGCTCGGTGTAGGCCTTCGCCACCGGCTTCATGACAGCACGGTCTACGGCAAGGTTGGCCTTGAAGATTGCGCGGTTTACTCCCTCGGCCGGATCGTTATCGGATTCGCCCTCATCGGCCGCGGTATCGCCCTTCGGTGAAGTGGCGCAGCCGCCACAGCACAGCAAAAGCCCGAAGATCGCGGCGAGTGCCGCGTGCCCCTTCGCTCGACCGTTTCCCAAAACGAAACTTCTCCGCAGATTTCGCGACACCGATTTGGCGAGGCGCGCATTGTCTTTGGCACCCTCGACTGCGTCAAGAGACGGACGCGGCGCAGCCGGCTTGATCACTATTGATTGCTGGAAGCGAGCGAATAGACCAATTTCGCGGCGGCCACGTCTTCGATCGCGAGCCCGACCGACTTGAAGACCGTCGTCGCCGCTACCGGTGCTTCCTTGAGACCGGCAAAGATCTCGCCGATCTCGGCGTAGATCGGGGCGTTCGAGAGGATCACGTCCCCGGACTCTTTAAGCACCGCCTCGCGCGAATCGACGATGAGGGTGTTGGCCATCGCAACGTTGTCGAGTTCGCGCCACCCGGGGCGCGGTGCGCCGACGGCATTGACGTGCGCACCCGGCTTGAGCCAATCTCCCTTGAGGATCGGCTCCAGTGCGTTCGTTGCAGTCACGACGACGTCGGCTCCGCGTACCGCGGATTCGGCGGGCATCGCCTCTGTTCCGTACTGTTCGGCAAAACGCTCGGCGTGCTCCTGGCTGCGGCTCCAAACCCTGACTTCGGCAAAGCTGCAGATTTGCGAGAGCGCTTCCAAATGAGCGTGTGCCTGCACGCCGCTGCCGAGCAGCGCCAGCACTCGACTATCGGGTGCGGCCAAAAGCTTGGTTGCCGCTGCCGATACGGCGGCGGTTCGCATTTCGGTGATCAGCCGCCCGTCCATGACTGCCAGAGGTTGGCCGGTCTCCGGACTGAACAACACGATCATTGCCATATGGGTTGGGATGCCGCTGGCAGCATTTTGCGGGAAAAAGCTAACCAGCTTGGCGCCCATCGCATCCGCCGCCACCGTCGGCATGATGCCGAAATATCGCTTTCCCTCTTCTATCGTCAGCATATTCCGCACCGGCTGCAGCACTCGGCCGAGCGAAAAATCGGCAAGAGCCTGCTCCATCGCCGCGATCAGGCGATCCCAGCGCAACAGGCCGCGGATTCTGTCCTCGTCCAAATACATTACCATCGAAGTATTCTCGGGGGGGAAGTTGCGCGGATGATTGACGTCGGGTCGCCAGCGGAGTCAAGGTGTAGCGAACGCCTCGTTGATCTGGGTCAACGAGGCTTCATCAATCATCGCTATCAAGATATCCGGAAGAGCATCGATGTGGAGACGCGCCATGCCTCAGTCGATCAAGCTGTTGCTGTTGGTCATCGCCTGCCTCGCTGCCTCGGCGGCGCAGGCCCAACTTTTGGGACCGGCGTTTGAATCGAATATTACGTTGACGCAGGAGGACCTCAACATGATGCGCCAGACCGTCAACCAGCAGATCCACGGCAAGCCGGTTGGCACCACCGCTACTTGGACCAATCCGAGCAGCAAGAACTCCGGAGCCATAAAGCTGCTCAAGAAATTTACTGCGCGGAATATGCGATGTGAGACAATCGGCTATACGATGAAGACGACGGCGATGGCCGCCTCACCCGAGCACTATGAATTCAACAGCTGCCTGCAACCGGACGGAAGCTGGAAGATCCTGTAAATCGGTTTTGGAGCCCTATTGAGAGAGACTGGCGGTCTTCGTCTTCTCTCGCATCAATGTCAGAAGGCCACCCACTTGACCGCCGTTGCGCTGGATTACCGAGGCGAATTCGGAGCGCTGTGTCACCATCATGCTGATGCCTTCGATGACGACGTCGTTGATCTTGAAGGTGCCGCTTTCAGTGACGAGCCGCCAGTCGATTTTGATCGGCCCCTCGCTGCGCGGGCTGATGATGTCGGTCGAGACGATGACGCCGCTCGGATCGGCGCGGCTGCCGCGGATCTTGAAGGTTTCGCCGTTGAAGGTGGCAAGCCGGGTTCCATAGACAAAGACCACGTAGTCCTCGAACAGCCTGAGAAACTCTTGCTGCTCTTCCTGACTAGCGCTGCGCCAATACCGGCCGAGCACGAAACGCGCGATCCCGGGGCCGTCGAAATCCGCTTGATACAATTCTCGAAATTGCGCCAGCCTCTCCGCTTGAGGGGCCTTCTTGCCGAGAATCTCGACGGCGTGAGTCCACAGTTCGTTCATGAAGACGTTAGGGTCCGCGGCGGCGGCACCAGGCGCGACCGCCGGTGACGCCATGCCGATAAGCAACCATAGCGTGGTCAGAAGGATACGGCGGGTCATCGCGGCAAGCCCTCCCTGAATTCGTAACGTCTTGCGCCTTAGCCCAAACGACCGGCCGTGCACTCTATCGGACATGGAGACTTTGGGCACGCAGGATTAACGTAAATCCAAAGCTTTGCATCCCGAAAATTTTGCCGATGCCGGGCGATTACCGTTGGCGCCGGCGGGCTGCTTGCCTACATGGGCTGTTGAATTGGAGAAGAGGGGGGTACCGGATGTGGCCGTTTTCGCGTGACAAGCTGGTCGTTCCCAGACCCGAAGAGTGTCTGCCCGGCCGGGCGGTTATGATGCCCGTGCCGGAGCGCCACTTCGTCAACGGCCATGCTCTTGTCGGACCCTATCCCGCGGGCCTGGAGAAGGCTGTGTTCGGCCTCGGCTGCTTCTGGGGCGCCGAGCGGGTGTTCTGGCAGGCCCCGGGGGTCTGGGTCACCGCCGTTGGCTATGCCGGAGGCTCCACTCCCAACGCGACCTACGAGGAGGTGTGCAGCGGACGCACCGGCCACACCGAGGCGGTGCTCGTCGTCTACGAGCCGAAGGTCACGAGCTACGAGGCCCTCTTGAAACTGTTCTGGGAGAGCCACGACCCGACCCAGGGCATGCGTCAGGGCAACGATGTGGGCACCCAATACCGCTCGGCGATCTACACCTTCTCGCCGCAGCAGGCCGCCCTCGCCGAGGCGAGCCGCGAGACCTACCAGCGGCAACTCAACGCCGCCGGGATGGGCAAGATCACCACCGAGATCCGGGAGGCCCCGCCTTTCTATTTCGCCGAGGACTATCACCAGCAGTATCTGGCGAAGAATCCCTATGGTTATTGCGGCCTCGGCGGGACCGGGGTCAGCTGCCCGATGCCGGCGAAGGTCGCCGCCGACTGATCCTCTTCCCTCCCGTCAATCCGCGGCGTCCCGACGACCATAAAAGTTGCCGAGTTCGGCGCCGAGATAGCCGGCGAGCACGTCCATCCCGGAACGCTCGCCCCGGGCTTCGGCGTCGGGGTTGTAGTTGGTGTTGGTGTTGACGTCGTAGGTGTAGGCCGTACGGGCGTCGGTGATGAACTCGATGCCGGCGACGCCGATGTCGTTGGCGGCGAGAAACGCCTCGTAGCGGCACTTCAGATCGGCGTCGATATCGTCGATGATCGTGAACTTCGCACGGGGCTCCTCAACCCCTGGGTCGGTCGGGCAGAAGGCGTCGCCGACGGCGCACACATCGGCCGGGCAGAGCTCGAAACCGTCGCTGGTGTCGACCTCGACCGCGTACATGAACCGCCCGCCGACGAACTCGGCGCGGGTGATCAGCGGCACCGGCGCCCGGACATATTGCTGCAGCAAATGCAAACCGTCGACCGGCGGCTCGAAATCGGGTCCCTCGAGATAATCCGCAAACGCGTCGAGGGTGTGAAAAAGCCGCACGCCAAGCCCTTTGCCGCCCCGGTTCGGCTTCAAGATGAACGGCTCCCCGGCGAAGCGCTCACGCGCCGCCGCGACGAGCAGCTCCTTGCCCGCAACGAGAATGGTATCCGGCGTGCGGATGCCGGCGGTCTCGAGGGCGGCGTATTGGCGCGCCTTGCTGATCTCGAGGTCGAGGGCGCGGCTGCCGTTGACGACGCGGCGCCCGTGCCGTTCGAGCCAGGCCAGCACCGCTGCTGTCAGCTCGGCAGCGTAGCGGTGGTCGCGGGTGTGCGAGGAAGCGCTCATCCGATTGTAGAAGACGCCTTGCGGCGGCGGTTGCGATAGGTCGAAGACACCGCGGTCGAGAAACCAGTCTCGCCAGGGAAGCCTTTGCCGATCAAGCGCCTCGGCCAACGGCGCCAGCCAAGCCGCGTTCTCGTGAATGACATGTATCCGCGTCATCGGCTCCTCCCGGTGCGGCGAAGTACCAATAACACATAAGCTTCGGCCAACGTATTTTTATACTAAAAAAACGTGTTCTATAAGTATGTGAGAGGCGCGGTGAGATTCGAAGGCGTCGAAATCCCGGAGGGATCCATCCTCCATCTGACGAATACGCCGCACCTGATCGAGCGCTTCGCGCTACCGGTGCTGACCTCGCCGTTTCGGGCGTTCGGGCTGGACCTGCCGTCACAGGCGGAGGTTTGGCTCTGCCGCGAAAACTGGGCAGTCGATCAGGTCAACGTACCAAACGGCGCTTATGTCGAGATCGCCGGTGTGAAGCTCACCGGTTTTATGAACTTCGATTGCCGTCTCTTCCACGACGGCAGCCTGTACGAGGTCACCCGAATACACGGCGAGATCTGGCCAAGCGGCCGAACCGTCTTTCGCGCTGATCTCGACCTGCCGGCTTCCACACGGCCCTGACGCATAAGCAGCGCCTGGGGCTGCGTTTTAGTCGGGAATGCGAAATAGTGGGGACTGCGAACAGCCAGGAGATCGCGATGGGACGGGTCGACGGAAAAGTGGCGATGGTGGCGGGTGCCGGCGGCGGGATCGGCGGGGCCGGCGCCGAAGGGTTGGCGCACGAGGGTGCCGCCGTGATGTGCGCTGACATCGACGGCGCCGCCGCAGACGCGACTGCGGCGCGCATCCGCACCGCCGGCGGCAGGGCGGCCGCGGTCACCCTCGATGTGCGGAACCCCTCGGCGATCGATGCCGCGGTGACGGCGACGGTGCGGGAGTTCGGCCGGCTCGACGTGCTCGTCGACTGCGCCGGGGTCAGTCACGGCGGGATATTTCTCGACCTCGATCCCGCCGAGTGGGAGCGCGTGATTGCAGTGAATCTGACCGGCATGTTCCATCTCGGCCAGGCGGCCGCACGGCAGATGGTCCGCCAGGGAGGCGGCGGCAGCATCATCAATGTGACCTCGCAACTCGCCGAGGTCGCCCGGCCCGAGCGCGCCGCCTATGTCGCCTCGAAAGGCGGCGGCCGCTCGCTGACCCACGGTATGGCGCTCGACCTGGCGGTGCACCGTGTCCGGGTCAATGCGATCGCACCCGGCCCGACCCTGACCAACCTGACCCGCGCCGGCTATACCGATCCTGAGCGCCGCCGCTCTACGATCGCGCAGATCCCGCTCGGCCGTCTGGGCGACCCGCAGGACCTCGTCGGCGCCATCCTCTTTCTCGCCTCGGACGACTCAGTCTGGGCAACCGGCAGCACGGTCACCGTCGATGGCGGGTACAACGCAATGTAGAACGGACAGCCATGCTCGGCCAGCTGATCCGCACGCTGATCAAGGCGAGAAGTCCTTGTAGCAATCCCAGGACGAAATCTGGCTTCATGACAAGTAAGACACCTGAGCTCGGCTTCATCGCGGCACTTGGGCAGGAATTCTGCGAAGTTCTGTCGCCGCCGGTTCCGAGCGATCTTATAGTTCCACAGGATGGCTTCGAGGTGTGGCGGAGAGCGTTCGGAACTGATCCCACCCCTGTTGCGCTTGCAGAACTCACCGAAACAATAGGAAACGTTTATTGGCTGCTTGCATCGAATATTTCGAGTGTCCCTCCCTATCCGAGACGCATATCGGCTTGGCAGTCTCACTACGCTCGCCCGCTGGCCAACAAAACTCGCCTAACATGCCGCCGACCATTAAATCACCACAGTCGCACGATATATCTCTATCTCTATGGGCATTGGGACGGCGAGCGGGTGCGGGATTGTCATGGCATGAGTTGGCAATGCCTGATCTCGACCTGATAAAACAGGAGAAACAGGAGTACGGGACTGGTGCTGGCAGTTCGCCAGGGTCGCACGGCTGGGTGTGTATGGTACATAATTCCGCAGATTTGCGGACCGGTGCATGGAAGGCAAGGTCAAGCAGCGACGGGGTGGGCGATCCGATCGACCAAGTCACCAGCATCTTTGTCGGTCGGCCCAGACTTCGCTCCTTCGGTTGCGGCTAGCGCGGCTTCGATGGGGTTCACGCGAGGATCAGAGCCCCAGCAGGATGAAAAGCCCGGTTCCGGCAACCATGATCAGGAGCCGCTCCCGCGCACTCGGCAGCGGCAAAAGGGCGAAAACAATCGCCGCCATAATGCCGACCGGCACCGTGAGGGCCGGCAGTTGACCAAATCGGGGCCTGCCTGCAAATAGGCGGCGGTCACTCCGATGCCCCAGCCGAAGGGGAAAGCGGCGAGCACAGCTGCGGCCACCACCGCCCATGAAGGGAATTGCATATCGCCTCGGGGGTAGCCGAGTGTGTGCTCTTTCGATGTGAGGAACCATGAAGATCGGGTTTATCGGGACCGGAACAATGGGGCAGCCGATGCTCGCCAACCTCGTCAAGAAGGGGTTTCAGGTGGTCGCCTACGACACCGTTCCGGCAGCATTGGAGGCGGCGGTGAGGCTCGACGCCGAGCGCGCAAATTCGGCCGCACAAGCGGGCGCAGCGGCTGATCTGGTGATCACAATGCTGCCGTCCTCGGCCAATGTCGAGGCCGCCTATCTCGGCGCCGGCGGGATCATCGAGGGGGTCGCGGCCGGGCGGCTCTGTGTCGACATGTCGACGATCGATCCCGGCACCTCTCAGCAGGTGGCGGCCCGGCTCAAGGAACGCGGCGTCCGGTTTCTCGATGCCCCGGTTTCGGGCGGCGTGGGCGGTGCGTCGGCCGGCACCTTGGCGATCATGGTCGGTGGTGATGCCTCAGACCTCGAAGAGGCGCGGCCGGTGCTCGCGGCGATGGGCAGCAATATCATCCATGTCGGGGCGGTCGGCGCCGGCGAAGTCGCCAAATTGTGCAACAATTTGATCGCGGGCACGGTGGCTGTTGCCGTCAGCGAAGCATTTCGGATCGGCGAGGCGTTCGGGGTCGACCCGCAGGTCCTGACCAGCGTGATTGCCAAATCCTCAGGCGCCACCTGGGTTATGGAGCACATGCACCCGGTACCCGGCATCGTCGAGAGCGCTGCCTCGAGCCGGCAATACACGTCGGGTTTCATGACCGATCTGATGGCGAAGGATCTGGGTCTCGCGGTCAGCGCAGCGCGCGAAAAGCGCGTGCCGGTCGTGGTCACCCCCGCCGCCCAGCAGCTCTACCGGATGGCCTCCTCGCACGGCCTCGGGCGCAAGGATTTCTCCTCGATCTACCAGTTCCTCAAGCCGTCGAGCGACGAGGCGCCTGTCTGATTTCCGTGAGCCGCCGCTGGCATGCTATAGAGGCCGCTTCGCGCCGACAGGAGATATGAAATGAAGAACGGCATGGTGATCATCGACGCCGACGGCCACGCCGTTGATGACGAGGCGGTCTACCGCGAGCGGCTGCCCGAGCAGCACCGCAGGCGCAACTTCATTCACCCGAGCGACGGGTTTGACCGCAACCAGAATGGCACGATCAGCAAGCGCCCGAAAAATCCGGCGCAGAACCTCGCCGACAATGACCGCGAAGGGATCGACCTGCAGATCATCTACCCGACCGGGGGCCTCTTTCTGTCGCGGGTGCGCGAGCCCGACTATGCCGTCGCCTTAGCCCACACCTATAATGACTGGCTCTACGACTGGTGTTCGGCTGATCGCAAACGTCTAACGGGGGTCGCCCTTGTGCCATTGCATGTCGACGTCAAGGCGGCGATCGCCGAGATGGAGCGGGCCGTCTCGAAGCTCGGCGTGGTCGGGGTGATGATCAACACCTTTGATCGCAGCCGCAACGTCGCCCACCGCGACTTCTGGCCGTTCTACGAGGAATGCGCGCGCCTAGGTGTCCCGGTTGCCTTTCACGCCTCGGGCAGCGACACGATGGACCCGCTCTGCCATTTCGACAATTTCCTGCAGGTTCATACCCTGTCACATGCACCAGAGCAGCTAATCGCCTGCACCGCCATCATCTACAGCGGCCTGCTGGAGAAATATCAGGATCTGCGCGTCGCCTTTCTCGAGGCCGGGATTGGCTGGGTCCCGTTCTGGATGGAGCACATGGACGAGGAGTACGAATACCGTAGCTTCGATGCGCCGCTGCTGAAAGCGAAGCCCTCGGAGTACATGACCTGCGGCCGGGTGTTCGTGTCCTGCGAGCCGGAAGAGAAGACCTTGCGCTACGTGCCGGAGTTCTTCCCCGAGGACAACATCTTGTTTGCCTCGGATTATCCCCATTGGGACGGTCAGTTTCCGAACGCCGTGGCGACCCTCGCCGACCGCAATGACGTATCCGTCGAACTGAAGCGCAAAATCTTCTTCGACAACCCGCAGCGTTTCTATGGGTTGAAGGTCGATCCCGCCAATTTCGGCGCGACGCATTGAGGGAGGACGCACGATGCCCAAGATCCCGGCGGAACGGCTGAATGAGATCGGTCGAGCATTGTTCATCGCGGCGGGGACCCCTCCCGAGGAGGCGGAAACCGTTATGCGGCACGTCGTCGCCGCCAATCTCGCGGGCCACGATTCGCACGGGATCATCCAGGTCCCGACGTATATCGAGCGCATCAAAGTCGGCCACATCGTCCCCGGGGCGCCGTGGAAGATCGTCCAGGAATCGCCGACCACGACGGTCGTCGACGGCCATTGGGGATTTGGCTATGTCGTCAACGAACGGGCGATGAAGCTGACGATCGAGAAGGCCAAATCCGCCAATGTCGCAGCCGCAACGGTGTTCCGCCAAGGACATATCGGCCGGGTCGCGTCCTATACGTTGATGGCCGCGCGCGAGGGAATGATCGGCATCGCCACCGCCAATTCCGGGCGCTCGCCCAAGGCGGTGGCGCCGTTCGGCGGGCGCGAGGCGCGGCTCGGCACCAACCCGATCTCGATCGCCATGCCGTCCGACCTCGACGGGCCGCTCTATCTCGACATGGCGACCTCGGCGGCCGCCGCCGGCAAGATCGCGCTCGCTGTCGCCCGCAACCAGCCGGTGCCCGACGGCTGGATCATCGGCAGCGACGGCAAGCCGACCAACGACCCGCGCCAGCTGCGCCAGGGCGGGGCGCTGATGCCGGTCGGCGGCAGCGAAGGCTACAAGGGCTATGGCCTCTCGGTCATGGTCGAGATCCTGTGCGGCCTGTTGACTGGTCTCGGCTTCGGGGTCGAGCCGACCGGCCGCCACAACGACGGCTGCTTCATGGCGGTGTTCAAGGTCGACGCCTTCCGCCCGCTCGCCGAGTTCAAGAAGGAGATCGGCGAGTTCGCCGCCTATCTGAAGGCGACCAGGCCAGCAGAGGGCAGCAGCGGCGTCTACTACCCCGGCGAGATCGAGCATCTGCGCGAGCAGGACCGCCGCGAGAACGGCATCGAGGTCGAGGACGCCACTTGGTACAAGCTGCGCAGCCTGGCGGAGGGTTACGGCCTCACCGAGCAGCTCGGGTTCACCGAGGTGGAGTGACCGCTCACGGCAGCAGTTCGGGCAGCGACCGGATGATCCGGTCGGGCCGGATCGGGCAGCCGGGCGGCAGGCCGGCGGCGTAGCCGTCATACCAGATGGCATAGATCCCGAGGCGCTGGGGTGCCACGATCTCCCATTCGAGGTTGTCGCCGACCATCCAGGTCTCTTGAGGCCCGACGCCGAGTGTCTCCATTGCATGGGTATAGGCGCGCTCCTCGGGCTTGCCGAAGCCGTGCTCGCCCTCGATCTGGATATGGTCGAAGCGCTCTTCGAGGGCGAAGCGGACAACCTTGGCGCGCTGCGGCTCGGCCGCACCGTTGGTAACGAGTGCCAAGCGCACACCCAGTTCCTTGAGGCGATCGAGCGTCTCGTGAGCGCCGGGAAACATGCGCAGCTCGGCCTCGTGGAGCTCGTTGAAGCGATCGGCGATCGCTTCGCAAACCTCGTTCGGCGGAACCGGCCCGCCGGCGGCGCCGGCGAGCCCAGCGAACGCTTTCGAGACGATGTGGCGCCGTGCCGCTCCGATACGGGGGCGCCAGTTTTTGTGCCGTGCCGCGTCGGACCATAAGCGCCGCGAATAGGCCTGAATCGCGGTGACGACATCTTCCGCCGGGTGCGGTTCGAGGTGCTCGATGAAGGCGGCAATAACCCGCCGCCACTGGCCCTCCGACTGGCCAAAGGCGGCGAGGATCGTGTCGTCGAGATCGAAGAGGATAGCGCGCGGCAGCATGCTCACGACGCGGCTTAGACAATCGCCTGAGGCGCTTGCGGCACGGTCTTCCAGAACTCCCCGTCATGCCCGAAAAAGATGCGGGCACCGGCCGCTTCGAGGCCGGCCAGCTTATCGAGGGAAGCCAACATCGCCTCGCGGTCGTATACGCGTTGCGGCAGCCGCCGCTCGCGCAGGGTGCGACAGAAGTAGCAGGCATCGGCGGCGAGGACAACATCGCCCGAAGCCAGGCGCACTTTCAGCGACTGGTGCCCCGGCGTATGGCCGTACGTCGGCAGGCAGACGACGCTGCCGTCGCCGAATACATCATGCTCGCCGTCGATTTGGATCACCTTGTGCCCAAGGTCGAAATCGGCTCGGTTGAACCCGCGTAGCGCCGCGCTCTCGGGGTCCATCCCCGCTTCCCACTCGCGCTTCTGAACAACCATCACCGCGTTGGGAATGAGCGCATTCCCTCCGACATGGTCAAAATGGAAATGCGAGTTGACGATGACATCGATCCGCGCCGGATCGCGGTCGATTGCCTGCAGCCTCGCGCTGATTTCCTCACCGGGCCGATAGTGGAACGAGAACAGCTCGGTAATGCGCGCCCCGACCCGGCCAGCGGGGTCGTGTTGGCAGTCTGGATGCATTCCAGTGTCAAAGAGCACGGTCCCCTTGGGGTGCTCGATCAGATAAGCGGGTATCGGCAGCTCTGCCTGACCCTCTCCGCCCTCCATCAGGTAGCCGAGATCGCCCGTCAGATGGCCGCAAGTTAGGGCAAGGAGCTTGATGCTCACGTCAGCCTCGCGTTCGCCTCCTCGAACAAGTGCTTGGCGTGATCGAGGTCGAACGCTCGCTCGCACAGCGTCTCGGGGTCCCATTCGCTTCGCGGCACGGCGAAGAAGTCGCCGCCATAGACATGGATCGCGCCGGTCAGTCGCGGCAAGGGATTGGTCACGGTATGGATGATGTCGCGCCCGAGCGGCTCGGCGTCGCGCACCCCCAGCGATTTGGCTCCGGCGGCTTCGATCCTGCCGCCATCCTGGTGCGGGATTCGGCGCCAGAAGATATTGTCCTCGCGCCCGGTGTAAATACCGATCACCGCCCACATCAAGTGGTTGTGCGGCATGATCGTCATGCCGGGCCCCCAAACGACATTGAGGATCGTCAGTTCGTCCGAACGGTAAAGACCGTCGATGCCGGCACGCTGCGGCTCTCCCAACCCGGTGAGGACAGCGGCGGGGTCGGAAACGGCGCGCGCCACCACCTCGCGCACCTCTTTATGGCTCGGATCGGCGGTGAGGGCCTCGCGGCAATCGACAATGAAGCGGTCGAGATCGAACATGGCTCTTCTCCCTGCTGGATTTGCTGTCGGAATTATTCGGCCGCTTGTGCTGCGGCCTCGGACCGGTGGCCTTTCTGATGAAAATAATTCGCCCGGTAAAATTCAAGGACGAGCTCGCGATAGACCGCCGGCGGATAACGGGCAGGATTGTCGGCGCCGACGCAGGTAGGGAGGCATCCGATCACCGCATCCGGGTTGGGGCTGTGGAAGTAGGCGATCGAGTAGCGGTCGGTTCCCAATTCGTTGAGCACACCATGCGGCGTCGACAAAAAGCGGTCGTTCGACCAGCGCCGCATGATGTTGCCGAGATTGATCAGGAATGTCCCTGGGATGATCGGCGGCGCCAACCATTGCCCGGAGGGCAGGCGCACGGCGAGCCCCGGCACATCGCTGCGAGCGAGTGCGGTCATAAAGCTATTGTCGGTATGCGGCGCCTGACCGAACGTGTTGTCCTCCACGATCTCCTGCGGCGGATAGTGCAAAAAGCGTAGGTTGGCATGGGCTTCGTTCGCGAAGAACGGGGCGAAGTAATCGGGCTCGAGGCTGAGCGCTACCGCAAAGGGCGGGAGCATGCGGTCGCACATCGCTTCGAGCGCGTCAAAATAAGCCATCATGTCGGAACGCAATTCAGGCAGCCCCGCCGGCCATTGGTTGCTGCCGCGCAACGGCTTGCCGGCGCTGACGTCGGGATGGTCCGGTCCCCGATCGTAGCTGACGAAGAAGCTCTCGTTTTGGTTCGGCCGGGTCGCCTTGTGCACAGTCGAGGCGCCCTGCACCGAGGCGTTGATCGGCAGATAGCCGATGTTGTTGTCGTTGAGCCGGAGGGCCAGCTTCTGCTCGAGCGGCAGGGCGTGGAAGCGGCGCGAGGCGGCAAAGGCGCGCTCGATCACCTCGTCGGCCACACCGTGGTTCAGCGCATAGAAAAACCCGACATTCTCGCAGGCGTCGGCAACCTCAGCCGCGACGTGGTGGAGCGCCCCCGGCTCGCCGGCGAAATATGGCCCATAATCGATGACCGGGATCGCCCGTGCGGCAGTGTCATGATCTTCGACCGCATACTGCTTGAAGAGATGCATCCGGTTCCTCCACCGCCGTCGGCGCCGTGACTATAATCCTCGCGACCGGCCGGGGCCACCGCCCCGCCGCGATCGGCGGTATACGTTCGCTGCGTCGACGACCCCGAGCTGTCGCTCGCTCTCAGGTCGCCGGCGAGCGCCAATTCGACGGCTTCACGGGTCGGCGCCTTGCCCTCGCGGGCAGCGCGGTTGACATGGTCGCGGCAGCCGCGCGGGCGGCCGGCGGGATTGCCCGACCGTCCCCTGACGAACCGCCCGCGCCGGTCCCGCACCCCCTGCTCGCCCTGTTTTATCAGGTCGAGATCAGGCATCGCCAACTCCCACAAGACAATCCCACACGCGCTCAAGCTGCCGAAGTTCGTGAAGATGCAGTGCGATTATGGCAAATATATGGTTGTCAGCGCCGCACATAAGAACTGTCGCAGCGAGCCGTCTCGACCCCAGTCTGGGTCATGACGCCAACCGATAGGCGCCAGCTATCGCCAATCTGGTGTTCAGATGCATTCGGGTGATTGGGTGCGCGGGCGCACCTCCTTGTCTTCCCGTGGGCCTTCAGCCCACAGACCTAACCCGCGCTGCTTCGTCCCCTCCCATCATGAGCGAAGTCGCCCGGCATCCTGACGTGCTCCGGGCGAAATCCGAGGCCGATCAGCCGGGCCGGCACGCGCTGCAGCAACGGATAGCGCGCGAGGAGTCGCAGCGGCAGCGGCGGCGACAGTTTCTCTTTGCTCTCGAGGACGCGGCCGATGACCCGGTTTTGCATGAAGACCTGGACCGCCTGCATCGCCCGGGTCGGGAATTCCCGGCGGCGCTGAACGGCGCGGAGATCGTCGTCGGAGACCCCGCCGCGCAAAAGGCGCGGCGCCAGAATGTTGGCCGCGGCGACGGCGTCTTGAACTGCGAGGTTGATACCGACGCCACCGATCGGGGACATGGCGTGGGCGGCATCGCCGATGCACAGCAGACCGGGGCGGTGCCAGTTCCGCAGCCGATCGACCGCGACGGTCAGCAACTTGACGTCGGACCAGTCGCCGAGTTCGCCGACGCGATCGCGTAGATAGGGCGCGAGACGGGCGATTTCTTCGCGAAAGAAAGCCAGGCCGGCCGAGTGAACTCGTTCATAGCCGCCTTTAGGAATCACGTACGCGCACTGCCAGTAATCCCCGCGATTGAGCATCACGAAGATCCGGCCGGCATCGACCCGCCCCAAGGTCTGTTCCGGATCGGTCGGGCGGCGCGACAGCCGCATCCACAGCACGTCCATCGGCGCCCCGAGATCGAGGGTCTCCATCCCGGCCTGCGCGCGCACGGTCGAGTGCCGTCCGTCCGCGCCGACGACGAGATCGGCGCGAACCGTCATGCCACCCTCCGGGGTCTCCGCCCGGACCCCGGCCACGCGTCCGGCCTCTTCGACCAGTGCGGTGACTTCGGCTTCCATCCTGAGCTGGAACGCCGGATAGCGCTGCGCTTCTCCGGCGACAAAGTTCAGGAAGTCCCACTGCGGCATCAAGGCGATAAAACGGCAATGGGTCGGCAGATGAGAAAAATCGGCGATCCTCAGAAAGACATCGCCGATCTCTGCGCCGAGGGCCCGTACTTCCTGGTGCGGCTGCCGGAGGAACTCCCCAAGAAGACCGAGCTCGTACATCACTTCGAGCGTCGAGGGATGAATGGTATCCCCGCGGAAATCGCGCAGGAAGTCGGCATGCTTCTCAAGGACCAAGACGGCGATCCCAGCGCGGGCGAGCAACAACCCCAGCATCATACCGGCCGGTCCGCCACCGGCGATGCAGCAACGGACCGAAACCTCGCTGGTCGTCATGGCGTGGCCCTCCCGCCGTTCTTCTCTACCTCCAAAGGCTAAATCAGATTTGAGAATGTATGCGCAAGAGACGAACTCTGTGTCACATCGGAGGCGGCGGCGGCAAACTCAACGTTTGCTGAAGGGACTTCATTTTTTCGAGGCGTGCGGCTTCTCTTGTCGCAACATAGTCACGGTAGGCGGCGCGGTCGGCTTCTGGGACGGTAGCCTGAGTCGGGACGACACAGACCGTCGGGCATCTCGTCACGCCCTTGGTGCTCAGGAAGGCGGCAACCGCGGCTTGATAATCGGCCTCGGACATGGGGAACTCTCTGTCTGAGTGAGCGGTGAGGCCGTGATACCCGCAAAGAGTTAATGCCAGGTTTAGAAAAAAACTGTCGAAAATTTCGCCAACTGTTGGATGAGGGATCGCGCGCCATATAGCTTTTTCACCGAATCTCGACGATATAATGCGTGAGCAGACGAGGTTGGACCTTGGTCCATTCGGATTACACGGTACGGTTCTGGGGCGTACGCGGCAGCATCGCCTGCCCGGGGCCGGATACTGTGCGCTACGGCGGCAACACCTCATGTGTGGAGATCCGCTGCGGCGGCCATTTGATGGTGTTCGACGGCGGCACCGGCTTGCGCCTGCTGGGTAACGAGTTGATGCAGGCCGGCAGGCCCGCCGATCTCGACCTGTTCTACAGCCACACGCATTTCGATCACATCTGTGGATTGCCGTTCTTTGCGCCGTGCTACGACGGGCGCAGCAAGATCCGGATCTGGGCCGGCCATTTGAACGGCAAGGGCATCGAGGCGGTGCTCAACAACATGATGATCGCGCCACTATTCCCGATCCCGATGGGAATCTTTACCGCCAACATCGAATTCGTTGACTTCGCCGCTGGTGCGGCTTTGGCGCCGCACCCCGGGGTTCATATCAGCACCGGGCCGCTCAACCACCCGAACAACGCCACCGGCTATCGGATCGAATATGGCGGCAAGGTCGTGTCCTACATCACCGATACGGAACATTTGCCGGGCGGGCGTGATCCCAATGTCTTGAAGCTGGTCGATGGCGCTGATGTGATGATCTACGATGCGTCCTACACCGACGCCGAATTCCCCGAACACCAGAACTGGGGTCATTCGACATGGGAGGAGGGCGTTCGTCTGGCCGACGCCGCTCGGGTCGGCACCCTGGTGATCTTTCACCACGACCCCGGTCACGATGATGACTTCATGGACAAGGTAGCCGCCGATGCGGCGACCGCCCGGCCGGGTACGATCGTCGCCCAAGAGGGGCTCGTGTTGCGGCCGTAAGCGGCCCAACCCTGACAGCCCGAGAAGGACGCGACCGGCACCCTGGCACGGCAACGAGCGCATCGCTGCAGCGCCCCGTGCATCAAGAACCGCGACAAATCTTCAAGATTATGTAGCAGACGCACCTAACCGACGTCCGGTGCCCTGCAATCGTAATTTGCATTGGCGATGACGCATCTCGCCATCTGCAGCGAATTTGCAGCAAAATTTCTCCTTTAGATTGAAACGTCCGTCCAGTCGGCGGCGAGAATGCTCGCTCCGCCGGCCCTGCCGAACGTCCGCTGCCGCGCCACTTTCAGCCGGGACCTTGCAACATCAATTAGGCAATTTGTGGATCATGATCATCGTAATTATTCGTGCTTTCCGCTTCCGAGCGATCCATAGCCGAAGTCTGGGGGCTGCGGTTGCCAAGCTCGGAGCATGGGTTTATTCGGGCGAGAGGATTTCTTGGCAGGTCGACCTCGTCATCTCTGGGCGGTTTGCTTCGGCAAGGTTCAATCCAAAAGCCAGGGTGCCGCACAGGCCTGGGCGATCTGGCGCACTTGGTTCAAGAGACCGGCGCCGACCGGGATCCCCTCCTGCATTCGTTTTGCGGCGTTGTTCCACTGCGGATCGCCTGCCACCATGACCGGCTGTGACGGATCGACCGGTTTCGTCGCCCGCAGATCGTCGCAGAAACGCGTCACGTCGGCAGCGAATTCCTGGCGGTCGCGGAAGAGACCCGGATCGATCGCGATGAAACAATGGCCGATGTCGTTGCCCTGCGGCTTCTTGGTGTGCATCGGGTCGGTAATCAAGCTCGCACCCGACAGGCACGAGCCGAGGATGTTGACCATCACTGCCAGCCCGTAACCCTTGTAGCTCGAGTTCTCGGGCGAGCCGCCGAGCGAGGTCAAAAACCCGCCTTTCTCGCGCGCCTCCAGCGGGTCGGTGCTGGGGAGCCCATCCTTGTTCAGCACCCAGCCGGACGGGCAGGGTAGCCCCTCATTGGCCTTGTTGCGGATGCGGCCGGCGGCCACCGTCGTCGTTGCCATATCGAGCAGGAACGGCCGCCCGTCGGTGGTGGGTGCCGCGAAGGACCAGGGATCGGTGCCGAGCTTCGCCTTCCTGCCGAAGGTCGGCGCGACCTGGATGCTGGAAGCGCCGGTGCACGCCATGCCGATCAGCCCCTCCTTAGCCGCCATCAGGGTGTAATAACCGGTGGCGCCGAAATGGGCCGAGTTGCGCACCGCGGCGATCGCCATGCCGGACTGTTTCGCCTTGTCGATCGCCACCTGCATCGCAAAACGCGCCGGCACGTGGCCAAGCCCGCCGTCGCCATCCACCAACGCGGAGACAGGCGTCTCCTTGATGATGCGCGGCCGTGCGTTCATATTCGCGCGCCCGTCCCGACGCAGCCGGTCATAGCCCGGGAGCATCGAAATGCCGTGGCTGTCGACGCCGTGCAGATCCGCCCAGGAGAGGATGTCGGCCGTTGCTTCGGCATTGTCCTCCGGCATGCCCCAAGCCAACAAGATAACCTTGAGTTGTGCGCGATGCTGTTCGTATGGTGCAGGCATGGTAATCTCCTTGGTCGGTTCCCAGCCTTGCGCGATCGACCCATTTCGGCAAGCGACCTAAAGGCCAGAACCCAAAAAGGAGCTTGAAATGACCATTGCGCGCGAACTCGCCGAGTTCCTGACCGCGACCTCCGTAACGGACCTCCCAGCGCAAGCGGTCGAGCATGCGGCGATGCTGATCGCCAGTACGATCGCGAGTGCCGCGATGGGCTCGGGCCTCGAATCCTCGGCAATCATTCGCGCTCTTGCACGGGAGCGGGGTGGAACTCCCGAGGCCTCGCTGTGGTTTGACCCGGGGTCCAAATTACCCGTAACCGAGGCGGCTCAGGTTAATGCCGTGATGAGTGATGCGGCTGCGTCCGACGACAGCGACCTGCGAAACATCGTGCATGCCGGCACGACCTTGACCGCCACCACGCTCGCTATGGCGGAACGTACTGGCGCCGGCGGCGACGATGTCCTCGCGGCAATTGTCCTCGGCTATGAGGCGGCGGGTCGCATCGGCGAGGCGATCACGCCCGCTTTCCGGGCACGCGGGTTTCACGGCTGCCTCGTCGCGATTTTTGGTGGTGCCGTCGCCGCCGGGCGGCTGCTGCAGCTCGACGCGTCCCGCCTGGCCCAGGCCATAGCCCTTTCGGCGACGTCGATCGGCGGGCTGGCGGCAGCGGCAAACACCAGCGTCGCCCGCGAATATCATGCCGGGCTCGCCGCAATGCTCGGCGTTCAGGCCGCACTCGCAGCCCAGCGCGGGTACAAAGCCGAAGAAAGCATTCTCGAAACCCGCCGGGGTTTCTGCGAGGTTTATGGCGGGACAGACGGCGCGGGCGTGATCCGAGAGCTGGGCCAATCCTGGGACATCATCACCGACATGGCCATCAAGCTGGCGCCGGGCGGCCATCCCTCCCACGCGCTCGCCGAAGCCGCCGCCAATGCGGCAAGAGAAGGAGATATCCTGCCGGAAGTGGTCGAGAGTATCACAGTGTCTCGTCCCGGCTTCATGGCGCTTACCGGGCCGCTGCACCCGACCGACTTGATCGACATGGCGCATAGCCCGGCCTACTTCATCGCTGCAGGGGCCGCCGATCGAGACTTCTCGTGGATTCACGCAACAGCCGAGAAGATCGGCGACCCGGTAATCCATCAGCTGATCGACAAGATCCGGGTGGGAGCCCCACCAACCGACAACATTTCACGATACCGGCAAGGCGCTACGGTAACGATACGAACAACGGACGGCCGCGCCAGCACGAGCACCGTATTTGAGCCAAATGGGGCCGCGGCCCGCGGGATCACCTGGCACGATGTCGACACCAAGTACCGGACACTAGTGCCTCGAGCGGGTGTCCGCGAACGGCAAATTGGGGCGAGCCTCGCGATGATCCACGACCTTCGCGATGTCAATCAGGTGTCCAAGCTGATTGATCTATTGCGGATCTAGTGTTCAGATACAATCACAAGATTCACCAGAAAGGACCTGTAGGATGGTTTGAGCGTTGCTGAACCATCCTGCGGCCCTACTACAGGGTTATCATGCTGAATCGTCTGAATGCGTCTAAGCACTAGCGTCGCGCTCTGTCCCGATCGGCTGAAGGCAGCAAGTTGTCCCAAAAATGACGCACGCGTTGTCTGCGTTACTGACGAATATTGGATGCAGTTGAATATAAAGGCAATGCGCTCGCCAGGCGTGAGATCGCGAGGCACCTCCGGGAGCGCGGAACGACCAGCTTTCCGATTGTTTAAGGCTTTCCCAATAAGTGTACGGGTTCGGATGTTGCGGTCCTGGTTTAGACAATGTCAGCCTTTTTATTCAGCCGATCGTCACGCCGTCTACAAGGGAACGAAATAAGACCCGGAAACTGCTACCGTCGTCAGCTCGGCAGCCATCTCGCCGCGACCGCAACGGTGCTCGAGTTGCTTTCCGATCTCGCGGGGATCCCGCATGTCCGCTTCGCCGTCGCTGTCGACGGGTCGACGGCGCGGCTGTCGGAAGGCGACATGCGGGTCTTGGCCCTTCAATCTTTCCGCGATACCTATCGCGAGCGGGTCGTGCCGGAAGCCCGACCTGATCCAGACGGCACCATAGACAGTGCGACCGTGATCCGGTCGCCGAGACCATTGTCGTCCTTCCAGAGGTAGGGGGCGGCGCTGGTGCGCCAAACACAAGTCTCGCCGTAAACGCTGGCCAGCTCGGCAGCGCAGCTCATTCGTGGAAGCGACGTAGTGCGATTACGGCATTCAAGCCGCCGAATGCGAACGAGTTGGATATGGCGACCTCGATCGGGAGGTCGCGCGCTTCGTTGGGCACGTAATCGAGGTTGCAGGCGGGGTCTGTCTCAAGGAAATTCGCCGTGGGAGGCGCGAGAGCGTGGTCAATGGCGAGCGCAGTGACCAAGGCTTCGAGAGCGCCTGCCGCTCCGAGTGAGTGCCCCAAGACAGCCTTACTCGATGAGACGGCGAGACGACGGGCATGATCGCCAAAGACCCGGTGCAGCGCCTCGGTCTCGACGACGTCATTGATAGTCGTCCCGGTACCATGAGCATTCACGTAATCGACCGCATCCGGTTCCAATCGAGCATCGCGCAATGCCGCCGTCATGGCGCGCGCTGCTCCGTTCGCATCGGGCAGGGTAATGTCCCCCGCATCGGCCGACATCCCGAAGCCGACGACTTCGGCATAGATCCGCGCGCCGCGCGCCCGCGCGCATTCCAACGATTCGAGTACGATAATAGCCGCTCCCTCGCCCAACACCATGCCGCTGCGCTGGCGCGAGAAGGGGCGACAGGTATCGGGGCTCATCACTCGCAAAGCCTCCCATGCCTTTAGCGTGCCGAGCGTGAGGCACGCCTCGGTTCCGCCGGTAACCGCTACCTGAACATCCCCGTCTCGGACCATACGAAAGGCTTGCCCGAGCGCATGTGTTCCGGAGGCACAGGCGCTCGCGACGGCAAAGGCGGGGCCGCCGAGGTGCAAATCCATCGACACCTGAGATGCCGCAGCGTTCAACATCAGGCGCGGGATGGTGAACGGATGCAAGCGGGTGGCGTTTGCGCCGTAAAGGCGTTTGTAGGCCGCATCCAGGGTCGTCTGTCCGCCGACGCCCGATCCGATGATCGTCGCGGTGGTCAGCCCACACCGCCCTCCAAGGCCCGCGTCGGCAATCGCTTGTCGCGCCGCCACTACCGCAAACTGGGAAAAGCGATCCATCAACGACAACACCTTCTCCTCGAAGTGGACAGACGGATCGAAATCGGCAACCTCAGCCGCAATCTTTGAGGTCAACTGCTCTGCCGGAACCAGCGTCAACGGTCTTATCGCGGAATCGCCGGCGACGATTGGTGGCCAGAAGTCTCGTACGCTTTGACCCGCGGGCGAAACTACCCCAAGTCCGGTTATTACGACCCGCGGCACGGATGTGGCTAACCCGGATGCATCAACCGTTGGACAGCCGAGACGACATCGCCGACCGTCTTGAAGGCCGGCCCAGTGCTGTTGTTCGCGTTGAACGGGATTTCGATGTTGAAGCGCTCTTCGAGATCGAACGCCACCTCGATGACGTCGAGCAATTCAAGGCCTAGCTCATCGAGCGTCGAATCGAGAGTCACCGGCTCAGGCGCTACCGACCGGATACGCTTGGCTATCATGCCAATGATCTCATTTTCCATCGTCGACATCAGAGCATCTCCCAAACGCGGCGCGGTTTCTTTCTCCATCCAAGGGCCCATTCCGCATCCCGGCCCTGACGCCAATTTCGTGCGGAGCATGCTCTTCAGCACAAACATAATCTCGCCGAGGACATATTGCCGAACAGAAAGCATAGGATCTGCTCGAGATCCAGAACCCGATCGTACTCCGCCGCGCCCGTGGCACCTTGACGAGCCGGACGCGGCTACCGGAAACAGCAGATCATCGACGCGATCGAGCACAATCTGCTAGGCTTCACCGAGTGTTCGGTCAGCAAGGAGAAAAGCCGATGAACGACGCGATGACGCTTTCCCAGCGCGCCGACGCGCTCGAGGAGAAAATGAGCCGCGAGCTCGACCATATCGTCATCAAGTCGCGGCTTTACAGCATGGCCGAAGGCGATATGAGCCCGGCACCGAACGCCGGCGCGTTGATGGCCAAAAATCCGAAGGCGCGCGTGCTGATGGGCGATGATCCGCGCTTGCCGCCGATGCCGGAGAAACCGACCCTCATCGATTTCTTCAAATACCGCTTCGGACCCGCGGCACATCTGCTGCAGAGCGCCAAACACGCGGTGAATGCCGGCCTCCCCGAGAACATGGTGCTCGCCTGCCTGTTGCACGACATCTCGACGATCGGCTTCATCCGCGGCGACCACGGCTATTGGGGGGCGCAGCTGGTCGAGCCGTATGTCGACGGGGAAGTGACTTGGGCGATCCGCGCCCACCAGGTGCTGCGCTTTTATCCCGACGAGTCGGTCGGTTACGACTACCCGCAATCCTACATCAAGACGTTTGGCGCCGATTACCGCCCCGACCCCTATGTCGAGGAAGACTACCAGCGGATGCGGAACCACAAATGGTATATGTCGGGCCGGATGATCACGGTGCACGATATCTACTCGTTCGACCCGAACGCGGTGGTCGAGCTCGAAGAGTTCACCGATGTGATCGGCCGCAATTTCCGCCAGCCGGAACAGGGGTTGGGCTTCGACAACAGTCCGGTAGCGCATATGTGGCGCGCGATGATCCGACCGGCGAAATATCTGTAGGTTCTTTCGCCCGCGCCCAAACTGGAGCGGGGGTCCGCCAGATGAGCGATGGCGATAGTGGTCCCCCCTATGTCGGGCGCTCGCTGTTGCGGCGCGAAGACCGCCGGTTGGTGACGGGCCAGGGTCAATTCATCGCCGACCTCGTCCTGCCGCGTATGCTGCACGCCGTCTTGGTGCGCAGCCCGCTGGCGCATGCCCGCATTCGCTCGGTCGATGTGTCGCGCGCTGCCGCCTCTGAGGGCACGTTGCTGGCCCTCACTGGCGCTGATCTCTTGCGGCTGCTGCCGCCGGTGCCCGAAGGCCAAATCTCGTTGCCGAGCAAGTGGACCTCGGTTATCCAGCATAAGTTCCTCAATCCACAGCAGTCGCTATTGGCGCACGACAAGGTGCGGCATGTCGGCGAAGCAATCGCGATCATCGTCGCAGAGAGCCGCGAACAGGCCGAAGACGCGGCCGAACAGATAACCTGGGATCTCGAAGAGCTGCCAGTCGTGGTCGACCCCGAGGCGGCGTTGCGAGCTGACAGTCCGATTATTCATGACCGGTTTCAGACAAACCTGATCGGTGCCTTCTCGGTCGGCAGAGGCGATGCCGAGGCTGCGCTGGTGCGTGCCCCGCACCGACTTCGGCGCCGGTTCTATCACCATCGCTACGCCGCCGTGCCAATCGAGTGCCGCGGTGTGGTCACCGCCTATGATCCGCGCACCAACTCGGTCACCATCTGGTCTTCGACCCAGGTGGTTCACTGGGTGCGCCGTGAAGCGGCCGCGCTATTGGGGTTGCCCGAGGCTCGGGTGCGCTGCCTGGCACTCGATGTCGGCGGCGGCTTCGGCGGCAAGGGCCATGTCTACCCCGAAGACCTGCTGATCACCTTCCTCGCGCGCAAGCTCGGGCGGCCGGTGCGCTGGATCGAAGGCCGCACCGAGCACCTGATGAGCGCCACTCATTCGCGCGACCAGCTGCACAATGTCGAGGTCGGGTTCGACGACGACGGCCGGATCCTGGCGATACGCGACGATTACATGGTCGATTGCGGCGCGTGGAACCCGATCGGGTCGGGTGTCGCCTACAACACCGCCGTCCACCTGACCGGCCCTTACAAGATCGAGAATTTGGCGGCTTCGGCAAAGATCGTGGTCACCAACAAGGTTCCGAACGCCCCCTATCGCGGCGCCGGACGGCCCGAGGCCGCTTTTGCGATGGAGCGAACCATCGATCTGGTCGCTCGAACGCTCGGGCTGGAGCCGGCGGAGGTGCGGCGGCGCAACATGATCCGGGCCGAGGAGATGCCGTATCGTGTCGGCATCCCGTATCGGGACGGCGAGCCGATCGTCTACGACAGCGGCAATTATCCCGGCGCGTTAGCAAAGGCGCTAGCTGCCGTCGGCGGCGTCGAAGCCTTCCGCCAGCGTCAGCAGCGGGCGCGCACCGAGGGCCGCTATCTCGGGCTCGGTATCGGCTGTTATATCGAGGGGACCGGGGTCGGGCCGTTCGAAAGCGCCTTTGTGCGCATCGACCCGTCGGGCAAGATCTACGTCTCGTGCGGTGCTGCCCCGCAGGGGCAGGGCATGGAGACGATCTTTTCCCAGGTCATGGCCGATCTGTGGAAGGTCGCCCCGGAGGACGTCGTTCTGACCTTCGCCGACACCGCGGCAATCGCCATCGGCTTTGGCACAATGGCAAGCCGCAGCACCGTCACCGCCTCGGCGGCGATGCACACAGCGAGCGCCCGGCTCCGCGACAAGGTGTTTGCGATCGCCGCCCATCTCCTCGAATGCGCCCCGGCCGATCTCGAATTGCGATCGGGGGGCATCGGCGTGGTCGGCGTGCCGGGTACGCAGGTAAGTCTCGCCAAGGTGGCGCAAGCCGCGCGTCCCGGCTGGGAGATCACACGCCCGCTGGAGGTCGAGGCCGGTCTCGAAGAGATTTGCTACTGGCAGCCGGAGACGGTCACCTGGAGCTATGCCGTGCATGTCGCGATCGTCGAGGTCGACCGCGAGACCGGCCGTGTCGGCATCGATAACTACGCCGTGGCCCATGATTGCGGCGTCGTCGTCAACCCGATGCTGGTCGAAGGCCAGATCATGGGCGGGACGACTCAGGGGCTGGGCGGCATCTTGTCCGAGGCGATCGCCTATGATGCCAGCGGGCAGCTGCTCAGCGGCTCGCTGATGGACTATGCACTGCCTATCGCCAGCGATGTCCCGGCGATACAGATCATTCACCTGCATTCGCCCTCGCCGCTCAATCCCCTCGGCGTCAAAGGGGTCGGCGAAGGCGGCGCAGTCGCTCCGCCGGCGGCGATCGCCAATGCTGTCTGCGATGCCATGGCCGTGTTCGGCGTCGAGGTGAACGCGACACCCATCAAGCCCGACCAGCTCGTGCGTGCTATGGGGTTAGCTTTAATATCGCAAAGATCAGGAGCGAACGCCGCCTCCTCATAAGGACAAGACACTCGATTGAAGGAAGGGCGGGTTTAATCCGACACCTCGTCGGGGCAGGGGGCATCCGGATGTGGCCCCACGTATGAACGGGCGACATCATTGATTTAGAACGGCCGTTGTGTGGCGATTGAGTCTTCAATTTTACCGCGCTGCGGCCCCGTCTTCAGGGTAGCGCGACAAACGGTGATGCTTGCCTCTATGATTTCGTTTTGATGACACTCATCGCTCTGGTTTCATTGCTGCGACGGCACGTTTGGTTCGAGACGCATCGGGCGGGCCGACCGTGGCCAACGACTAGTCGCGGTGCCGGGCTACGACAGCTACAGCGGCTCGGGCGGTGAGGGGAGAGGCGCAGCCGGCCGTTCCCAATCGCGGGGCGATGACCGCCACGATCATCTGCGCCTGCATCTTGCAAGGGGTCGACACGACGATCGTCAATGTCGCGCTGCCGCATATCCAGGGCAGCATGTCGGCCTCGCAGGACCAGATCTCGTGGGTATTGACGTCCTACATCGTCGCCTCGGCGATCATGATGCCGCTGACCGGCTGGCTCGCTGGTCATTTCGGCGTCAAATATATCTTCCTTGCCTCGGTCGTCGGGTTCACGCTCGCCTCGGCGTTGTGCGGCGCCGCGACCAGCCTCTCGCAACTCGTGCTCTACCGGGTCCTGCAGGGCGTGTGCGGGGCCGGGCTGGTGCCGCTCGGCCAAGCCACCCTGTTTACGATCTATCCGCGCGAGCGCCACGGCTACGCGATGGCGATCTTCAGCACCGGGGCGATGATGGGACCAATCGTCGGTCCGACCCTCGGCGGCTGGCTGACCGAGGATTTCGGCTGGCGCTGGTGCTTCTATATCAACCTGCCGGTAGGGGCATTATGCGCGCTCGGCGTCTTCATCTTCATCCGCCAATCCCGCACCATGCGGCGCGACGAATTCGACATGTTCGGCTTTGCGATGCTGAGCATCGCGGTCGGCGCGCTGCAGTTGATGCTCGACCGCGGCCAGCTCAAGGACTGGTTCCACTCGACCGAAATCTGGATCGAAGCGACGATCGCGGCCTTGTGCTTTTACCTGTTGATCGTCCACACGGTGACGACCGGCGAGCGCTCTTTCGTCAATCGCGAACTGCTGAAGAGCTCGAATTTTGTCGCCGGCAGCGTGCTGATGTTCGGGGTCGGTATCATCCTCAGCGGCACCCTCGCGCTCGTGCCGTCGATGATGCAGGTGCTGTTGAACTACCCGGTGTTCGACGCCGGATGGATGATGGCGCCGCGCGGCTTCGGCACGATGCTGGCGATGTTCATCGTCGCCCGGATGATCAACCGAGTCGACAATCGCCTGTTCATTCTCGTCGGATTTCTGCTGACCGCCGCCTCGCTGTGGCAGATGACCGGGTTCTCGCTCTACATGGGATCAGGGCCGATCATCTTCGCCGGGTTTGCCCAGGGCTTTGGGCTCGGCTGCACCTTCGTGCCGCTCAACCTGCTGGCGCTCTCGGGTCTGCCGCATCACATCCTGACCCAGGGAACCGCGCTGCGGGCCCTGATGCGCATGCTGGGCGGCAGCATCGGCATCGCCATCCTCGAAACTCAGCTCACCCAGAACACCCAGATCGCGCATTCCCGTCTGGTCGAGGGGCTGCGGCCCGACAACCCACTAAGCCAATGGCCGTATCTGTCCGCGCCCTACAGTCTGACGGACCCATCGGGGATCGCAGCACTCAATCACGAGGTCACCCGACAGGCGGAAATGATCGCCTACCTTAATGATTTTGCGCTAATGATGATCGTTATCCTCGCTTCCCTGCCGTTATTGCTATTAGTCCGCAGTCCTCGTCGCCAGCCGGTACCGGCCGCCGCCGACGATTAGTTCCTCCGCTTTGGAGGTCGGGCGAAAAGTACCAGCGTGACGAACACCGGAGCGAGCCATCTAGGCCCGGCAGAGATGGGAATTCGGCGCTGGCGCCGAATAATACCGGCTTCCGGTGATCCCCAGATGTGGTAGAGTTAATAGGCAAGCGTATCATGTTTGGGGGATGGATGATGCCGGCATCCTTTTTTCGCAGCGAACCGGGGGCGGCCGAGCTGCGGCGCTTGGCCTGAGGCGAGAGCGGGCGTGTCTGCCAGCGGGTGCTGATGATTGCGAACCTGCTCGAAGGGATGGAGCATGAAGAAGCGGCGCGGCTGGCTGGGCTGAGCCGGTCGGCGGCTTACGAATGGCATAACCGCTATGAGGAGGACGGCATTGCGGGACTGCGTGATCGGCCGCGCCCGGGCCGCCAGCCCCGGGTCGACGCGGTGACGAGCGCGCGGTTCAAGGAACGGATGGTCGCTGGTGCCGAACTGGAGCGGGACGGGGTGGTGGCGTTTCGTGGGGTCGACGCGCAACGGATCTTGAAAGAGGAGTTTGAGATTGATTGCAGTCTGTCGAGCACCTACCGGCTGCTGCACCGGATCAAGTTGAGTTGGTTGGCCCCGCGGTCGCGTCACCCGGAGGCTGATGCGACGGCGCAAGCAGAGTTTTCGCAACTCTTGGATTGCAATTAGAGCGAGTCCGGGCGGCGCAAGCACGCGGTAGGCGAGTCGAGCTGTGGTTTCAGGACGAGGCGCGCATCGGTCAGAAGAACAGTCTGACCCGGGTGTGGGGGCCAACCGGCAGCCGGCCGGCAGCACCGAAGGATCTCGGCTTCGCCTCGGCCTGTCTGTTTGGTGCGGTCTGCCCGGTGGAGGGCAAAGCGGCGGCGCTGATCATATAATATAATTCGCGACGGATCGGAGCTTCAGCCGGAAACCAAGAAATATCGATTACCCCGAACGGGGCCGCTGGCGAGGTGTGTCTCCTACATAGTTTCCGCAAATCCGCATATTTTCTCGGGCATTGCATCCACCAAGGGATGGCGCTCGACGACAAACGCGCCGCAACTGGGGCGGGCCGTTCGCGATGTATTCGGTCAGCTAAATCAGTGCGCCGGTTTAGCAGTCCGTTGCAAGCCGTCGTCATCCTCCGGCGGCTCGTAGGGCTCGAGGTAATAATAGAAGCGGTCGGGTTCTGGGTTGAAATCCAAGATACGAGCAACCTGCCGCGTCTGACCTTCGTCCAGAGGATATTCGCCTAGACCGTCGTCTTGTGGGCCCAAACCCGCTATGCGCTTAATTTGTTCAAGAACGCTCGGGGGGATAGGAAGATTTCCCTTCATTCGTTCGGTAGCTCTGTCATATGTGACAATGCGATAGATCATCTCATGGTTCCACAGAACGCGTCGGGTCAGGGTCACCTATCTGTCGACCATCCCAAGGATCGAACTCGCCGAGATGTCTTCGGCCAGAGCCATCATGCACCTCAACGGTGTCGTGCAGATAGTCGCGCTCAATGATCCTGCCGTCCTCCGTCTTCCATCTGCTTCTACGACCCCCGCCCGACCGCGGCGTCATCGCTCTCGACTTGTGCGCTCCAGGGAAGCCTGGAAGCGCATCGCCCCTGGGGAACGGTCGACGGACGCGCGCCGTTCCGATGCCCATTTCTTGGTTGTCGCTCACGCTGGTTAACTGACGGTTGATTTCTCATCAGGGTGTCACGCCCGGCAGCTTTTTGTCTCGCATTTTAGCGATAGCCTGAATTTACGGACGGAAGGTCAATAGACCGTCAGTCGGCGCAATCAGGTGGGTGAGAGCTACCGATTGCGTCGGGCCCATTTTCGCCCGGATGCAGGGATTTTCCCGGATACCGGGATTTTGCGGTGTCCGGTTTGCGATTACCCGACCCGGACGTCGGCCGCGCCTGCCTCCTCGGGGGCGAATTGCGTGCGGTAATATTCGGCGAAGAGCCCGTCGCGGCGCAGCAGCTCGGGTAGGGTTCCCGCCTCGGCGATTCCTCCGTCGCGCAATACCACGATGTGGTCGCAGCGCCGCACGGTCGACAGCCGGTGGGCGATGATGAAGGTCGTGCGCCCGGCCATCAGCCGGTCGATCGCCGCCATCACCAGAGCCTCGGTCGTCACATCGAGTGCGGAGGTCGGTTCGTCGAGGATCAGGATCGGGGCGTCCCGCAACAGGGCGCGGGCGATCGTGACGCGCTGCTTTTCGCCCTCCGACAAAGCCGTCCCGGATTCGCCCACGATCGTGTCGTAACCCTCCGGCAGCGAGGCGATCAGATCGTCGATCTGCGCCAATCGGGCTGCGCGCTCGATCGCCGCATTGTCGGCGCCCGGATGGCCATAGGCGATGTTGTCGCGCAGCGAGAGCGGAAAGATCAGCGGCGGCTGCAGAACCATTGAAATCTGCCGGCGCAGCGATTGCAGCCGGTATTCGCGGATGTCGATCCCGTCGATCGTGACCGAGCCGACCGACGGATCGTAAAATCGCGGCAAGAGGCCGAGCAATGTCGACTTGCCTGCTCCGGTCGGGCCGACGACGGCAACCTTGCTGCCGGCGGCCACGCGCAGGTCGATGCCCCTCAACACGGGCGTGTCTGTGCGGTAGGCGAAGCTCACCCCCGACCAGACGACATCGCCGCGGGCACCTTCGGCAGGAAAGGTTCTGGTCCCCTCCGCGAGGTCGGCTTCGGTGTCGAGAATCTCGAAAATCCGGCGGGCTCCCACCCGCGCTCCGGCGATCAGCCCCCAGCTCTGGGTGATCTGATTGATCGGTGCGTAGAGCTGAGCGAGGTAAGCAATGAAGACGATCAGTTGCCCGATCGACAGGGTGCCCGACATCACCGCCCGCGCCCCGACGAAGACGACTAGGGCGGTGCCGCCGGCGATCACCAGATTGACCGCCCCGGAATAAAGCGTCTGCCAGCTGTAGAGCCGCAATGTCGCCCGCAGGCTTTCGCGGCTGGCACCCATGAAGCGGCGATGCTCCTCCTCCTCCTTGGTGAAGGCCTGCACCAGCTTGATCGCCGACATCCCCCATTGGACGAGCGAATAGACCCGGCTCTCGGTGGTGCGCACTTCGCCGGCGATGTCGACGATCTTGCGGTTGAATAACGCTATCAGCGCGAACAGCATCGGGACGACCGTGAGCGCCACCGCGGTCAGCAGCGGATCGAGCGGCAACAGAATTACGAGCATGCCGGCGAGCAGCACCAATGCCGAAAGGATCGGCAGCGCCCCGTTCATGATCATCGTCTGAACCGCGAAACTGTCGGCGGTGATCCGATAGAGGAGATCGCCGACCCGCTGCCGGCCATGAAAGGCGAGCGACAGGCGCTGAAGGTGGGCATAAAGCGCGCCGCGCAGCTCGTTGACCATGTCCTGGCCGATGCGGATCGCCGTATAATTGTGGAGCAAGGTCAAGGCTCCGGCGCCAAAATGGACGATGACGATTCCGGCGCAAGCGAGCAGCAGGAGTCCTCCGGCGGAGGATACGGCAGCGATCGGCGAGGGCTTGCCGCCGAGGACGTTGTCGATGACGACCTGCAAGGGCCACGGCTTCAGGAGCTCGAAACCGGTCATCAGGAACACCTGGAAGAGCGCCCAGGCGATCCGCCAGCGGTGCCGCGTCAAATAGGGGAGCAGCTTTCTCGCCATCGCCTTTGGTCCCCGCCCTTGCCGCGCAAGGCCAACGGGGGAAGTCGTCAACCCCGGACGAAAGGAGATTCGGTGGAGGCCGCCCGGTGGGGCGTAGCCTCGAGCGGAACAGCGTTTCTGGTGGAGACCCGCATCGACGGGCGTTTGTCCGATCGGGGGCGGGCTGTCGGCTCGATCGGCATCAGCTGGGCCTGCTTGGCAACGGTCTCGATAATGCGGTGCATCAATTGCCCAAAGCCGATGAGCTGCCGGCCCATCACGCCGGCCATGAAAATCCCGACCGCGCCGCTCGCCGCCCCGGCGTGGGGCCAGCCGAGCATCAATGCAAAGGCTGCGAAAGCGGCGCTGCCGCGCAGCGCCAATAGTGCCAGCCGTGACAGCCGCATCGCACAGCGCACGCGAAGAAGGCGTTTGCCGCCGCCGTGGTTTTCGCTACACACCGTCACCAAGGCACGGCTGCAAAGGCCACGAGCGATCTTGAGGTCCCACCCGTTCCACCCCGTATCCGGCATCACGAGGTATTTTTGCGGAATGAGGAAATCGCTGAGCCCATTCAGCAGAGCCTCTTTCTCGGCGCCGGTGTCGCTCCAGTAGGACAGATGGAACGCGCGCTCCTTCCAGACAAAGCGGGCGCGTTGCTCGATCTCCGTCGGTCCGATATGGGTCTGAGTGCGCATGCCCTTGATCCGCCATTTGATCCGTTCCCAGCCCCGCAGCAACGGACCGAGATAAATCAGCAGCGCGGCAAGCGCCCGGGCCTTTGCGCCGGTGCGATCGAAGCCGCTGAACCGCTTGTCGATCGGCGCCTGCAGCGCCCCGCTGATGCACAAGCCCCAGGTGGTCAGCAACGGCACGGCGAGCAGCGAAAACCACCCGCCGCCGGCAATCCCGGCGAGCGCCAGAACCAGTGAGGCAGCACTCCATTCAAAGGTCAACGGCAATAGCGCCGTGAGCGACGAGGGCGGTTCATACATGGTCTGAAAGAGGCCTCGTCCGAACACCCCGGAATAAATCACCGGCCGGCGCGACAGCAGCAGCGCGGGCGAGAAATCGCCGTAGATTCGGCCAAGCCATTTTGCCTGTCCAAAGAGGTTGAAGCGAAACGGGTGCTTCGCATAGACGAGAGCCTCAGCCTTGCCATAGCCGCGCTGCTGGTTGCAGTAAGCGGTGACGGTATTGCGGCGAAAATGCCAGACCACGGCGGCAGGGCTGTAGCCGATGACATAGCCGGCGTCCTGAAAGCGCCAGCAAATGTCGACGTCGTCGCCCGCCGCGCGATAAATCGGATCGAAGCCGCCGAGCTGCATCAACGCCTCGCGGCGGAAGGCCATGTTGCAGCCGGCGATGTGCTCGGCGATTTCGTCGCTGAGGAGCACATGCGTCGGGCCGCCCGGTGCGACGGCGACGACGGCTGGGACGAGGGTGTCCTCGGGCGGTGGAAAATTGGGCCCGCCGCAAGCGGCGAGATTGCTGGCCTCCATCTTGGCGACGAGATAGCTCAGCCAATCGGGATCCGCGACACAGTCGCTGTCGGTATAGGCGACAATTTCTCCCGTCGCCGCCGCGGCGCCGACATTGCGGGCAACGCTCAATCCGCGGTTCGACTGGCTTATGATCCGGCAATAGCCATGGCTCTCGGCGATGGCGAGAGTGCGGTCGCGCGAGCCGTCATTGACGACGATGACCTCATAGTCCGGATAGTTGAGCACGGCGAGCGAGGCGAGGCACTGGTCGATCGTGCGCTCGGCGTCGTAAGCGCAAACAACGACGGAAACCCGCGGATAGCACGGCAACCTCGGCGGTAAGACGCTTTGATATTGGCGGGTGATCTCGCCAAGGGAGGGCTTGGGCCGGCGCTCCCGATCGACAAGGCCGAACGCCCAATCCTCGATCAGATGTCCGCCGGTGAACCACTCGTCGGTCCAGGCGAAGACGAACGTCCCGGCGACCCCTGCCTCAAAGGCCGAGTGAACTTGCCAGGAAAGTATCTGCCGTTGCTCCTCCTCCCCCAGCCGCATCGAATCGACGCCGAATTCGGTCAGCACCAACGGCCGATCAACTGCAAGATTGTGCAGTCTCGAAATGTAGCGCCGGAACGCCGCTTTATCGTGAAGATAGACGTTGAAGCAGACAAAGTCGGTGAAGTCGATCGTCAAATATTCGGTCGACGGAAAGTTGGCATAGCTGACGAGTGCTTCCGGGTGCGCCTCTCTGACGCATGCAACCAGGCTACGGACAAATCGACGTACCGGCTCGACGCCGTGCCAACGAACGATGTCGGGAGGGATTTCGTTGCCGACAAGGTACCCGAAGATGCCGGGATGCCGCCGACAGGCGCGCACTCCGGCGGTCACCGTCTCCCGGATCTCCGCCTGAGCCGCCGCACTCTCGAGAAACGCAATATGCTGCGACCAGGAGAGTCCGACGAGAGCCTTGAGGCCTGCGTGGTGAGCGGCGTCGAGAAGCCACACCGGCGGTACCGTGAAGACCCGCACAGTGTTGACGCCGGCCTGCGCCATCAGCGCGAAATCGTACTCGACCGTCGCCAGTTCGGGGAATTGCGCGCCGTGATCTCCCTTCGCGAAGGGGCCATAGGTCACGCCTTTGATAAAGTGCTTGTTGGGCCCAGAGAAAAAAAACTTGCCCTGCACGCGGAGCGGACCGGGCCGATCGGCCGCCTCTGTCAGCAGCGATTGCGTCGCAACCCTGTCGATTTCGACCGTGGCCATATGGGAAGCTCCCGAGGGTTTGCCGCAGTCACCCTTTGGGTGAAGGCGACACTCGCACAACGGGCGTTAACGGGTTTCATTCCCCGCTCCGGCTGGCGGGTCGACCCGCCGAGAGATTGGTTCCCGCCGATAGATTAGTTAACGGGTGCGACTCTTCTGCCAGGCAAGAGCGGTGCGAATGATCGTGTGCAGGTCCGAACGCTGAGCCCGCCAACCGAGCCGCTCCGCGGCGAGGCTCGGGTCGGCAACGAGGACCGGCGGGTCGCCTGCCCGTCGCGCGGCATTGCGCCACGGCACAGCCTGCCCGCTGACCGCCTCGGCCGCGGTGATCACCTCACGCACCGAATGCCCTCGGCCCACCCCAAGGTTCAGCGCCGCGCTTTCGCATCCGGCGTAAAGATATTCGAGCGCGCGCAGATGCGCGTCGGCAAGATCCTCGACATGGATGTAATCGCGGATCGCGGTACCGTCTGCAGTCGGATAATCGTCTCCGTAGATCTCGACGTGTGATCTTTGCCCGAGGGCAGCTTGCAGCACCAATGGAATGAGGTGTGTTTCAGGCTCGTGACATTCGCCGATCTCACCGTCGGAATCGGCGCCGCCGGCGTTGAAATACCTCAGCGAAACCGAACGAATGCGATAGGCCTCCCCGTACCAACGCAGCGCTCGCTCGATCGCGAGCTTGGTCTCGCCGTAGGGGTTGACCGGGAGTTGCGGCGCCGTCTCGCGGATCGGATTGACGTCCGGAAGGCCGTAGGTGGCGCATGTCGACGAAAAGACGATTTTGTCGACCCCGGCCTGGCGCATCGCCTCGATCAGCGAGAGGGTCCCGGCGAGGTTGTTGCGATAGTACAGCGCCGGATCGGCGACCAACTCGCCGACATAGGCGAAGGCAGCGAAGTGCATGACCGCTGACGCGCGATGGGTCTGCAACGCCATGACCAGCCGCTCTCGGTCCGCGAGATCACCCTCGACAAGCGGCCCCCAGCGCACCGCCTCGCGGTGTCCACGCGACAAATTGTCGAAGACGACCGGCTGATAGCCAGCTCGGGCGAGGAACTTGCACGCGTGACTGCCGATGTATCCTGCGCCGCCCGTGACGAGTACTGATTGAGACATCCGTGCTTGCTGCTCTGAATTGCTCTCAGCCGCAACCTAGCACACCCATTCTCTCGCCCCACGGCGGAATAAGCTGGCAATTTCGTCGTTTTGCGGTGCATTCGGCTGTGCGGAGAGGACTGGTGAT